>CAWAED010000001.1:0-520726 GCA_963781105.1 uncultured Acidobacteriota bacterium
GACTCTCTCGGTGCCCAACTGTCGCTCCGAATTCTCTTGCCCGCTGTGAGCGAAGCGAACGCCTTTGGTTTTGCCTTTGAATTTTCCGAAGGGCGCGCAAGAATCGCCCGCGAATGCGTGGCGGGACTCAGGACACGCGGACTAAGGCTAAGAAAAGGATTAAGGATTCGGGCTAACATCCCCGCGCCGTTTGCAACTGTAGTTCTTGCTTGTGCTTGGACTCAGTTACGTCGGTACCGACACCGACGTTACCACCGACGTTTTCCCCGACGTTTCGTCACTACCGCCGACGTTATCACCGACGTTTGGACCGACGTTTTCCACGACATTTTGTTGGTGCAATTCACACTTAGCGTTCCCCATGAACTGTTGGCGGATTTTCTCAAAGTCGCCCACATGCTTGAAGTCGCACAGTCCGCCCTTCGCTTCCGCCCACCAATCGTGGGGTAGAATTTGCCAGCCGCTATACACTCGCCCGTGAATCACGCAGGTGCGTCGGTCACTTATCACTTGCAACTCTCGGAACATTCTAAGCAGCCGTTCACAGTGTCGCTGAGTGAAGGGCTGTTTGCCCTTGTTCCAATTCTTCATGTGCTTTGTGATGTTCGGAACTGCGGCGAAGACAAAACCGCCGTGATTCTTCCCAAGACATTGCAAGTAGCCGTACAGTTCTCTGGCGGCACCACGAAAGTGGTATCTCTCGTTCGGGCACTGTCCGTTGTTTGTCCATACGGGGACGAAGCTTCTACTCGATGCATTCACTTTGCACCGCCGTTCGCTGACAGGCGGGACAAGGGGCTACTGATAGGTTTTTGACTCATGTGAAGTTCTCCGATTAAGACATGGTGTGCCGACGGAATCGGAGTACCGCCGGCACACCATGCTTAACTTCCAACTTGAGTTGGAATTTTGTGCGATCCTTCATGGACGGTCGCTGTCCGATTTAACTGCGATCACTTCGAGATTAGAGTGCGGGTGTGATACGGCACTTGCTGTTCGTGTTGCGGGGTGAACTGCGAACCCTGACGGTCAACTTCCCAAATCAATCTTTCCCTGCTTCCACGTTCGACTTCGCTGCTACGTTGGTTCTTGGTTTCGTGAAATCGCTAGCCAGTTCCGCCGCTACGATTGCCCGAGTTGACTCGGAGAGATTAGCGGGTGCGATTGCGCCTTGCAGCATCGGCCTGCTAGTAGCAAAGATTACGGATTTCGGGTTATCGGCATTACGGCCAACATTCGGAAGCGGAACCGTTCTGCTTGCCCCCGAGCCTTTTAGTTTCCGGTTGCGTTTCTTCATTGGATGTCGTCCTTTTAAAAACCATCGACTTCGTACGGCTCGTCGGTTGTGTTTCTTCGTTTGGCTAGCAAATCTCGGAATGACCCAAAGACATGTGCTGTCGGCCCCATACTCTGTTCCCAATAATCGGAACTAAAAGTGTTAGTGAATTGTTCGGCTAACGCGTCCAGTGCAATCTTTTCGGTGCCTGTCAATTTGCCACCACGTGTCCTTAGACCGTCTGCGAACAAGGTCGCAAGCGAGCAAAGAATATTCTCTCTGCGAGTGAAAACGCCTTCGTGCGGGTTCCATCCCGATTCTTTGGGGTTCAGTGTTCTTGAGAGCAGACCGCGCAGGTCGTAAATCATTTGGGCAGCGCAGTCCGAACAATAAAGTTCGTTGGGCCCGCCAGTCACATCTATGCCTTCACCTACAACCCGATGTGGTGTGGATACGGTTGTGTTTTCTGTTTCGCAATTCTCACATTTTTTCATATTGGGTTTTCCTCATTTTTTGGATTAATCCGCAAGCGGCAGGAACACAAGTGCTGCTCAGTTGGCGGATTGGATTGCTCTTTCCTTATGCTGCTCTGGCGCGAAATGGATCACGCGCAGCGAATTCGGCTTGGCGTTTTGCTGCCATCTCTGCTTTGACCGTTTTCTTGGCGTCCCAGATAACAGCCAGTGCCGCCCACAATGCCCATTGCTGCTCATGCGTGGGGGTCAATTTCGCGTCGTGAAGCTGAAACCATAGGTAGTGCCCTGCCCGCGTCAATTTGACGACTTGGGCGTCTGGATCACGGCGGTCATATCGCATCTTGGCTCCTGTAAATGCACAAAAGCCCATACCCGCTTTCGTGCCGATCAATGTCGGTACTTGGCGAATATGGGCTTTTGTTAGATATCCCCGTGGGCGACACAGGAAACTTGTTTGGATTAAGACGGACTCGTAGAAGTCACTTAGCGGGGAATATCTAAACTACCGGACTGTCTCGCTTCGCCTGCGGAGGTTCGTTAACGGCAACCGAACGAACACGGCATAATCGTTTTAATGAATTTTTCCGAAAAGTGGAAAGGCTACGGTGTCGGCTGAATCCAGAATCGAGGGGATACGGCAGGCACAAAACGGAATTCGATTACACAACTATTGTATCATAGATTACGGTAAAAATCAAGTAAGTTTTTGCGTCATCATTCACGGTACGATTTTGTGTTTCGCGTTTCCGTGTGCGGATAAGTCTTGTAGATTGGACTATCCCGTCTGTTGAAGTGAAGCACCCATTACCAGTTAACGGGAAGCGATGATGGTGCCCTAATCGGTACCGAAACCCCACAGAAATGGATCGAATGGCTTGGCGTACAGCGTTAAGGAAGCCGCGCGACGTACCGGGGGGTTGGACCGATGCCGCCTAAATTGTCCGCGTGCCGCCGCCTTTCACTATCTATTTTCGCCCGCGTGCCTGCTTGCGAATAGGCTTTCCAATTTTGGGACGCGGTTCCGCTTCGGGCAAGCGATGGTATCCATTTGCCCGTTTGACCGCCCTGTCCAAGCGTTCCTGACGCGCCTTGATCCACGCGGAATAATGTTTCTCAACGATTTTGACCGAGTTGCCCAACAGCGCAGCCACTTCGACGATGGACACTCCGGCGGATAGCAACTTACTTGCGAAGGTGTGCCGGAATTGGTGCGGGTGCGGCTTGCCTTCAATTTTCGCAGCGGTGAACACCCGGCTGAAATAATAGTCCCTGTGATAACCCGCGACGGCGTTAAGGTCCGCCGTACCATTCCAGAAAAAATGCGTTGCGCTGGTGGCTTTGAAACTATGAAGCGCACGCACCACAGTCTCGGGCAGGGGCACGGAAACATCGGTCTGGGCCTTGCGCGTACGCAACGACAAGTGACCGTCCCTTATTTGGTCAATGCGCAGTCCAACCGCATCGCTGATTCGCAGTCCCGAAAAGCGCATAAGCAGTGCCAGTGCGTAGATTCGGGGATTGCTGTCATTTTTGGCCGCGATCCAGATGCGGTCTAATTGCTCGTCGGTGAACGGAACGACCTTCGCGGCGACAACCTTAATCTTGTCCAAATCGAGCGCGGAATTGACTTCGATCATTCGATGACGCAGCGCGTAACGCAGTACGCCCCGCAATCGTTCTTGCTTTTTGGATTTCGACAGCGGCCCGTCTTTCCACGTCGCCCGAAATTGTTCGAGCATTGCAAGGTCCAATTCGTTCACGAAGCGCAGTCCCTTGTCTTGAGCGAATGCGACCAGTTGCCGGAATAAAACTTCGTACTTCTTGATTGTTGCCGGGGCGCGATGCACGGCTTTCATGTTTTCGATAAATTGGTCTTTCAACTCTTCAATGGTCGTTCTAGCGGCGGCGCTTTTGGGTTTCGTGCCGTGCTCGTCCCACGCACGGACAATCTTCTGCGCTTCTTTCCAGTCGCGAAGTTTGAGCGGCTGGCGGACGTAGGTTCCGTCCGCTTGCGTACCGCGTACCCATATCGGGCAGGGCTTGCGTGTGTTCGTACAAGATGAATCGGTGGGTGAACTGGTTTTGCATTTCAGCGCGTTGTGCCGACGATAAAGTTCTAGCGCCATTAGGAATTCCGCCGTTGAACACGGTCCGCAACTTTCTCGGGGATGCGCAAGGTGACGTAGGCACGCTTGCCTTTCTTGGGCGGACTTTGCAGCTTGATAACATCGGGTTCGTTCTCAAACAGTTCACGTATCTTGTCTACGCCCAACCCCCAGACAGCGGCCAATTCTTGAACCGAGTAGTGCGTGCCCGGTTTATGCGCGGACTCGGCGCGGACTTTGCGTTGTGCTGTTTCTTCAACCATTGCGCGCAGTCGTTCAAGATCTGCGTCCGTTAGCACAAAACGATTCCAGCCAAGAGCCTCTTCACCTGGCCCTGCGTAAGATTCCAGTGCGCGACGTGCGACCCCGGTAAAGTCGGTACTCTTTAACGATGATCCGATAGACGGAGTGAATTTGCCCGTGGACACCCATAGCAACAACAGCCCTTCGGAGATACCTGCTTTGGCAGCGGCCTGTTTGATGCTGAACATGGCCCAAGTATAGCGGGGTTCAATCTACTTTTTGTACAAAATTGTACGGGGAATTCCCTCTTTGGCCTGTTTTGCCTGTTGTGTCGCATTGAAAATACAGCAACTTATTTGCTTTCAATTCACCCCGTTGGTTCAAATCCAACCCCCGCAACCAAACTTATTGATTCACAAAGGCTTCCCGGACGGTGTCGGGAAGCCTTTCGTTCGTCTGGGAAAGACTCGGGAAAGAAACCACTTCCTCCTCGCCATTCTCGGGGCATGCTGCACCCAACAAGTCGCGTCGCTGTATTGCGCTATCTGGTGATCTCGTTGCGGCCCTCCAGATGTGTGATTCCAGGCTGGTCGAAGCCGGAAATCATGATGTTCGGCGCGCCGAGAATGGGTTGCCCATTTTTTAGCGCGTCAGCGCTTCGGTACAGACCCAGAGCTCTGGTGTTGAAACTGTTGTTCACGTTGTGAAATGTCTGGTTGAAGTACGCATGATGACGTCCCATCCAGGATGCCACAGGCGGTTTCGATTTGTCTTTTCCGCGTCCTACAGGAAGCCCTTCAAAACGCGGTCAAACACAGCGGGGCGCGGCGCTTCAACTTGGAATTGCGCTACTCCTCAGACGCGATGGATCTCACCGTGCGCGATTTTGGATCCGGTTTTGACGTTCAACAAGCGATAAACAGCCGCGGGCTCGGCCTCATCAGCATCGAGGAGCGCCTGAAGCTGGTGGACGGGCAGCTTGCCATCGACTCGCAACCCCAACTCGGCACCAGGGTCTTCGCCCGCGTGCCCGTCAGTAGAGCTGCAAGAGCGTCGGCGTAGGAGCGCAAATTCTCGCTGACCCGTACAACAAAAGCGTTTGGGGAGACCGCGATACCGGAATGGTGACGCTACGGCCGGGACCATCGGTGTCCTGGCACGTCATACTGGAATTGTTCCTTCCCAATTAAGCTCCCACGGCCAAGGAGCTTCCGCAGTGCTTCGGGCCTTTCCGAGATCTCGGCGTGGTGGCGCCGACGGTAACTCATCGGCGCCACCGGCGGCCTGCAAGCGTCGCTAGCCGCGGACTGTGAGCACAGGGCACGCGGCATGCGCGACGATCTTGTGCGCTGTGGCGCGCTCGAGATGAGTGGCTGCACCCAGTCGTCCTGCAGCACTGCGGACTCCCACAACAATCAAATCAGCGCCTCGCCTGCCGGCGAATTCGACGATGCGTTCCGCGGGCTCGCCGTATTCGACGGCGACTTCGGGCGCAGAGTCGAGATTGGCGTCGTCCGGAACAATTTCGTAGAGGCGATGCATGGCCTCGGCGACGGACATATCGAAAAGGCGCTTGTCGCCGTTGCTTGGTGAATCCGGCTTGCGCATGACGAGCAGCAACGCGAGCCGAGCCTGGTTCTCCTGCGCGAGCGTAATCGCGTACGGCGCGGCCGCCAGCGACTCGGGCGAAAGATCCGTGGCGAAGAGTACGCGGCGGAATCGTCCGGCATTGTGGGTGCTGCTGCGCACGCCGGGTCCGATGGTGAGAACCGGCACGGGCGAACGGCGGAAAATTTCCTCTGCGACCGAGCCTAGAAGCAACTTCTCGGCGCCGGTGCGGCCGTGCGTTCCGAGGACGATCAGGTCAACATCGTCCGCTTCAATCGCGTGGCGCACAGCGGGCCAAACCTCGAGTCCTCTTTCAACCAAACTGGTGTGCTCCAGACCGGCTAGACGAGACTCCACGCGCTGCATTTCGGCCTGCGCCGTTTCTTCCGCGGCTTCGATTGCCGCGGTGGTGAGTCCTGGAGTCGTATAAGTGTAGGGAGCAGGTATCAGCACGTGCAGCGCGTGAATCGCGGCTCCATAGCCACGGGCGAGCGTCGCTGCAAATGCTAGCGCAGTTTCAGAGGGCTGTGAAAAATCGGTGAGATAAAGGATGTTTTCGACTTTTACCGGTGTGCTGATCGCGACGGTTTTCATGGCCATCCTCCTTGGCACCAAGCATCTACCGGCTTCACTCAGCGGTGCTGTGACAGTCGGTACGGTCGAGTGTGACGCCGGTCACAGCCGCGCACGAGCGTTCGGACTACACCAGAAGCTGTAGTAGGACGACGGTAGGAGGTGCATCATGAAAGCCGCCGAGACTCGAGCTCGAGTTGAGATCAAGAACGTGCTATTTCCCACGGACTTTTCTGCGGCAGGCGATGCGGCAATCCCGTACGCGGCTGAGCTAGTTCGACGATTCGGAGCGAAGCTGCATGCTTTGCACGTGAGGCCGCCCGTCATCAATCCGATGACCGAGCCTGCCAGCTGGCCTGTTCTGGAACGGGCCGCCAAAGCGGAAGCAGATGCGCAACGGCATACGCTGCTCGGGGCGTTTCCAGGGATCGAGACGGACGTCATGATCGAAGAAGGCAACTTCTGGGATATCTTGAAAAGCGCGATCGAGAAGTACAAGATTGATTTGATCATTCTTGGGACGCGCGCCCGTTCCGGCGCGGGTAAGTTTTTCCTGGGTTCCCGGGCGGAGGAAATTTTTCGCGAAGCCCCGTGCGCAGTGTTGACCGTCGGCCCCCGTTCTCACCACGTACCGCCGCGCTGGGGTGAATTCACGGAGATCCTCTACGCCACGGACTTCAGTCCCGCGGCGGAAGCGGCTGCAACATACGCAATCTCTCTTGCGCAGGAATTTCAGGCGCGCTTGACGCTTTTGCGTGTGCTCCCGGACGAAAAAACCGGTGAGCTTGTTCATGCCGGTGAGCTTGCCGGAGCGGCCGAGCGGCGACTGCACAACATGATTCCGCCGGAAGCGGAAATGTGGTGCGAGCCTCATTTTGCGGTGGAACACGGCTCAGCCGCCGACCGGATCCTGGCCGTTGCGAAAGAAAAGAAAGCGGATCTGATCGTATTGGGAGTGCGCCGTCCGAGCGGCTTCCCTGGCGCAGCGACGCATCTGCCGATGTCCACCGCCCATAAGATCGTCACCAATGCCGCGTGCCCAGTCCTGACGATACGCGACTGAGCTTCGCGCGAATTGAGAGAGGAGCGTAATACAATGCATACCTACTCACACTTGCTCGAGCATCCCCTGGCGCTTGACGCCCGAGTTGCAATATATGGACGCGAGGCGACGCGCGATCGCCATCCACACTCGGCGATCCATTTTTACCCGACGCGATATATGTCCCAATGGAAAATGAGAAACGGTGAAGGGATTCTGCTGCGGCCGATTCGACCCGACGATGAGCCGCTAATGGTTAAGTTTCACAGGACGCTCTCCGAACAAAGCGTCTATCTTCGCTACTTTCACATGGAAAACCTCAGCGCCCGCGTTGTGCACGAGCGGCTTATTCGGAAGTGCGGCGCTGATTTCAGGCAGGAGATTGCACTGGTGGCCGAGCGAATCGTGCCCGAGACGGGCGAGCACGAGATTTTGGCAGCTGGCCGGCTGAGCAAAATGCCGCCGGGCCAGAGAGCCGAGATAGCGGTGCTCGTGTGCGATCGTTACCAGCAGCACGGTCTGGGTAAGGAGTTGGTGCGAAAGCTGATCGAGATAGCTCGCGACGAAAAGTTACAGGAAATCGTCGCCAATATTTTGCCCGAAAATTTGGGGATGCGCGCGCTTGCCGATCGCTTCGGATTCCAGATGCGGCCTAGCAAGGACCCCACGATGCTGACGGCGGTGTTGAATCTTGCGCAAGCGGACGCCACACTCGGCGCTAAGAGCGAATAACCACCACTGGTTGTGATCGCAGGCTGGCGCTCACGCCCAAACCGGAGCGCTAGCCAGTTCTGCGGATTTGACATCGCGCGAATAGGCAAGAAAGTGTCGCCGTCGAGTAAGCGACGCCCGCCGAAGAGCCTTCAATTCTCGCGATTCTAGAGTTCGCCGATCCGGAGGTTGGCTGGTCAACTCTCAGCCGTTTGGATTCAGAGGTGACACGCCGCCGGAAACTCCTTGTGTGATTCTGCGAGCGGCAGTTCGGGCCAAAGCAACTGGAGCACAATGCCGTGCTGGGGGTTGTGCACCAGGGTAAAAACGTGCGAGCAGCGTTCGCATAGCCAGAAGTGCCGGACGCCATGCAGGTCTCCCGAAGCGTCGCCGGCGCCATGCTCTGTCACTTCCCCGAGTTCGTTCGGCCTGAAGCGGAAGAATTTGCCGCCGGCGAGCCAATGAAAAGCCGTCGGGCATGGGGGTTTGCACACTTCGGGTGGAGCGTCTGAAACAGCGGAGTGCCTGGCATGTCAGCACTATCGGCCGCAGGCGGGTGCTCGTTGGAATCGAGCTGAGACGCCTTCCGCGTCTGCTCCAGCTTGGCAATCGTCTTGCGCAGCCAGTTCCCCACCGAATTCTCGATCTCGGCTTGGTCATCGTAACGATATAGCGAGTCCAAACCTTCTCCGGCTTCGTTCATGGGAATGTGACGGCACGGAATTTTCGCGGAGCGAAACGGAGGTGGAACTAATTGCATCAGGACGCAATGGCTGCAGGGCTCGGGGTGTTCCTTGGAATCGTAATTCATGCAGGTGGGAGAATCCTCGAAAACAAACTGGGGCCTCCACGCCTCGCGTGGGGAACGCCCATATCCGCCCTTTTCCAGGAAATTCAATTCGAACTTCAATACCTCTAATAGATCTCGTTGGTCGTTTTGCATGGCGGCCTCCTTCTTCAATAAGTATCTACGAAGGCGGCGAAGGGCGCTGTGACGGCAAGTACGTCCCAATGTGACCACGGTCACATGCCGCAGCGCTGTGCTAGGGCAGAGTTAGGACAGACAGCGCGGAAAGAGACAGCCACCCCCAACATGACCAGCCGGTTCAGAATTGTCGCGCGCGCAAAAGCAGAGTACAATCCTGCCTTCACAGCCAATATGCGCGCTCCCTACGGGCTCGAAATCATCGAGAACTGCGTCACTTGCCCCCACCGGGAGGACCGGCTCTTTTGCAATCTCCCTGCCGCAGCCGTACAGCGCCTTGCGACCATCACGTCGGCTGCTTCGTATCCCAAAGGAGCGACGCTCTTTGTGGAGGGGCAAGCCGCGCGAGGCGTATTTATCGTGTGCGCGGGGCGCGTGAAGCTTTCGACGACTTCGATCGATGGCCGCACTCTGATCGTGAGGATTTCGGAAACCGGCGAAGTGCTGGGATTGCCGGCCACGGTGACGGGAAAGGCGTACGAGCTTACGGCCGAGGTGATCGAGCCCACGCAGGCGAATTTCATTACGCGGGCGGAATTTCTGAATTTTCTCCGGGAGCATGGCGAGGTTTCACTGCGCGTGGCTCAGCAACTGGGCGAAACGTACCATGCGGCCGTGGCCGAAATACGCTCCATCGGCTTATCGCATTCTACGGCGGAAAAGCTGGCGCGGTTCTTGTTGGATTGGTGCGCCAGCCATGGCCAAGGAGACGCCGAAATTCGCGCCACTTTGACTTTGACTCATGAAGAGATCGCCCAAATGATCGGAGCGTCGCGCGAAACGGTGACACGGCTTTTTGGTGACTTCAAGAAGAAGGACATTCTGCAGATCAAAGGTTCCACTCTGATTGTACGCAACAAAGCCGGGCTGGAGAGCATGGCCGGCGCCTGAAACGTGTTTGGCCTCGCCTGTGTCACTTGCCAGCGCTACGATTCAGCTCAGCGGTCGTATGAGTATTGTTACTAATCCCCTCCGCGGTCACTACGAATTGACGAATTGGGTATCGTCCCAGTATCACTAACGCCTATTAAAGGTTCCAACGTCGGTCCCGTCGGTTCTTGGCTGCGCCAAACGGTAGCGAAGTCCCGATAGCCATCCTGTCGTCTATTGAGCCCGAAGCTTTCGCGTAAATTCGGGTGCGTTTTTGTCGCCGCAGCTGATGATGAAGGAGACCAGCCATGGGAAGTCCTTCAGGAACTAGACGCGCCTCCCCAAAGCGTTCGACGACGGCGACCTCATTCTTTTCGCCGCAGACGCGTTGATAAGAATCATCATCACGCTACGTCACAGGATGGTTCTCACCACTTCGGGTGCCGCCTGCGCACAAGTCCTTCTCGCAGAAGCCCACGTTTGCGAAGCAGTGGGAACTCTGCGTTCAATCCCGCCGCCGCGCCGGCTGGAATCAACGTTTGTCCCGGCGATCCCGCCAGCCGCAGCGGCGTAAACGCTTGCGCGGAGGAGACGAGAGGTGCCGAGGCGGTGCCAAAGCTGGAAGAGCAACGGGACCGGATTCCCAATTCGGCGCTTTCAGGCGATTTTGAAAGGCTTCTCGAAACAGGTGCTCGCTCTCTCTGAGTTCAATTTGCAGAAGTTATGGAAGTGAACGGTCGTAGGGAATCGGGCCACGGTGTGTGCCGCCGAGGTCGTGGCTGGCACCGGAATTGCTCGGGCCGATTGGGTTCCAGATCCGCGACGTAAATTGTGACAAACATCACAATCAAATGTGACTGCCGTCACGCAAGTTTAATGAGTCGTCAGGTAAGTTCTGACACTGCCGATACAAGTGCTTTGGTTAATGGCGAAGTCTGGGGGGAAGTCCGATGCGGCGATTCGGAGTTTTGAAAGTCTCGGGACTTCTGTTTTTTCTAGGCCTGCTGTCGCTTCCCAGTTTGGCACTGCCTCAAAAGGGCACCGCGAGTGACGGCAAGTCGTCACCCGGCGAGCAAGCGACGAAGCCGGCAGCAACGTCTGCGCCGCAATCCTCGGACTATGCCGGCGCGGAATCCTGCAAAGCGTGCCACGACGAAGTCTACAAGAGCTGGGAGAAGAGCGCGCACTGGCAGCAAACGTACAAAGAGGGCGGGATCGCCAAGCACGGCTGCGAGGATTGCCACGGACCCGCTGCCAGCCACGTGTCAGACCCGACTGATACATCCAAGCTGTTCCTATTCGAAAAGGCGTCAACGAAAGATGTAGATGCGCGCTGCCTGGAGTGCCACGCGGGCGGCACGCAGCACATGAATGCCATCAATTCTGTGCACGGCAAGAACGGCGTCAGTTGCATCGCCTGCCATTCCCCGCACCACGGCAACGAGTCCAATTTCATGCTGGTGAAGGCCCAGCCCGAACTTTGCTACAGCTGCCACCTTGCGAAAAGAGCTGAGTTCGATATGCCATTCCACCATCGCGTGAACGAGGGCTTGGTGCAGTGCACCGACTGCCACAATCCGCACGGTACTGTTAAGCCGCAGCAGGTGCGCGCGACTGCGACACAAGATGAAGTCTGCTTCAAGTGCCACGCGGACAAGCAGGGGCCATTTGTGTTCGAGCACCAGCCGGTGAAAGTAGACGGCTGCGTATCCTGCCACCTGGTGCACGGGGGGCCGAATCCGCACATGCTGAAATTGAGCAACGTGAACCTGCTTTGCCTGCAGTGCCACACGCAGTCAAGTTTCAGTGGCGCGCCGGGAGCGCCTTCCTTCCACAACCAGGCGAGCTTCTTCCAGTCCTGCGTGCTGTGCCACTCGCAGATTCACGGCTCGAACTTTGATGCGACGTTTTTCAAGTAGGGGCCTCCAGGACCTCATTCTGCGGTTATGGAGAAGACACACAATCATGAATAGACGTTAACGCCGCAGCGAGAATGCGGATGCGGAGACAAAACCATGAAAGGTCGCCTGGGGGTTCACGCAATTGCTTCCGTCATGTTTATCGCAGCCCTCTGCTGCATGCCCGCCGCGCGCGCTCAAGACAACTCCGAAGCATCGCCGGGAATCAACTCAGGCGGATACAACATCCAACAGAGCATCGAGTTCGGCTATCGGGCCAGCGAGATCAACGGCAATAAGGACATCTACGACACATTCGAAAATCTTGGTTCGGGGGTCCGGCTTTTCGATTTCACGTTGGAAATGCGTTCGCTCGATCACCAGGGGTTGCTGTTCGACAGTTTGAGTTTCAGCAACTTCGGATACGGCGGCGATCCCAACGATGTGACGCGGCTGCGCATCGAAAAGAACAAGTGGTACGACTTTCGCATGATGTTCCGGCGCGACAAGAACTTCTGGGATTACAACCTGTACGCCAATCCGTTGAATCCCGCGGCGCTGAATCCTCCAGGGTCGCTGACCACAGGCTGCTACGTAGGGCCGCCGACTGCGGCTTTCCCGCAGGGCGCTCCGGCGTTCTGTTCGAAGCCAGCCGTGCCGCAAGTGAACTCACTGCATGACCAGGACCTGGTGCGCCGCATGCAGGATTACGACGTGACGCTGCTGCCGCTATCGAAGATCCGCTTCCGACTGGGCTATTCGCGCAACCGCGACGAAGGTCCCAGCCTTTTCACTACGGACGCCGGCACTATCTCTGCGTTTAATCAGGCCAACAGCTACACGACGAATGCGTATCGCGTGGGAGTGGATTTCAGGGTGTTGCCACGGACTACGATTTCCTTCGACGAATTTCTGAGCTACTACCGGCAGGACAACGTGATCAGCGATAACCCGGCGGTGAATCCGGGGAATTTTGGATTTGTGCTGGGAACGGTCGCTGGCCAGGGAACTCCCGCGGGCACGCCCGTGGACCTTGGAAACATTTGGAGTACGCAAACGCCATCGGAGGCGTTGCCGTGCGCGACTCCGATCGTGACTGGCACGACCAACACTGCCACTCCTACCTGCAACGGGTTTCTCTCGTATAGCCAGGTGGGCGATCCTCGGAATTTCATCCCCACGGAGCGCTTGCGCTTCCAATCGAATTATTTCAAGAACTTCGAGACGTCCGGCTCGATTGGCTACAGCACCAGCGATTATCACTTCTCGGATCTTTCGGAGATCGTCAACGATTGGACGTCGCGCAGCGCGTCGCGTGGCAGCACGGCCGGCGGTCCGATCAAGACCAAGCGCGTTTCGGTGAATGCCGATTGGTCCGGCGCGTACGCCGTGACCGACAAATTCCGCATTGTGGATATGTTCCGGTACGACAATTGGCGGATTCCCGGCATGTGGGATTCGGCGGAGACCAATGTATTCGGAACGCCTGCTCCGGGGCCGGGCGTCGTCGGCCTGTTGCTTTCACCCGCGACGTTCAATGCCACGAATTGCCCGGCTGCGCCTTTCAACCAGGCCAGTTGCCCGCAGCACACCTCGAGCTCAGCTGCCGATCTGACCAACGAAATCAGCACGCAATTCCTGGCGCAGAACATCAAATCCAACACGCTGGAGTTTGAATACGATTTCAACCGGCGATTCACTGCGCACATCGGATATCTCTACACCAATCGGACGATCGCTTCGATGGACGATACGTTCGACGTAGGCGAGTATTATTTCCCGGGTGGAGCCGCCGGAAATGCCGGAAACTTCTTTCTGGCAGCTCGTGGCGACTGCACGGCTGTGGGCGGTGCGCTGCCCGCCGGCTGCTCGCTGGTAACGACAGGACCTTTGGCTGGTGCGGTGGTGGAAGGCTCGCCCGGCAATCCGATTCCGGACGCAGGCAACGACACTTCCCGGAACATCACGACCATCAACGAAAATGCCCTGCTTCTGGGCGCGGTCGTGCGGCCCATGGACACCCTCCGAATCACCGCCGACTTGGAATTCGGTTACAACGATCAATCGTTTACGCGCATCGACCCGCGCCAAGTACAGTCTTATAAAATCCACGCCAGCTATAAACCAAAGCCGTGGGCGAATCTGGACGGCGCTGTCGAGATTCACGAGAACCGCGACAACGTCTCGACGGTAGACAATCTGGAGCACGACAGGTCATACAGTTTTGCGGCGATGCTGATGGGCAATCGGCAGCTCTCGGTGGACTTCGGGTACAACTACTGGGATATGTACACCCAGTCGCTGATCTGTTTTGCTTACTCCACGAGCTCGGCGAATCCGGCGCCGCCGCCTACGAACCTGCCCGTGTCAACGTTCCCGCCGGGAGTGCCGGAGCTAGCCACCGGCACGGGGTGCCCGATCGCCGGGTCGCCTTCACCGCTCGGTGCGCTCTCCACCTACAGCAGCACGGATCATTTCGCGCATGCCGGAGTGATGTGGAAACCGACGAAGCGCGTCACGGCTATGGTTGGCTATGGCGGCAGCTTCGTCCGTGGCAATACGATTTTTCTGAATCCGCTCACGCCCTCGGGGACGCTTGATTTCAATTATCAAAGGCCTTACGCTTCCATTCTCGTCCAGGTTTATCGCGGGTTCAGCTATAAGATGGCCTGGAATTATTACGGCTACAACGAAGCGGGGAATAAGAATCCTTTTGGACTCGCCACGATCCCACTGCAAGATTTCAACGGGAGCAACGCGACGTTTTCGTTCCTGTATTCGTTCTAGGCGGCAACGTAACCGCTTGATCGCGGTACGGAAGATTTAGTCAATCGCAAGAGGAGAGGCCCGATGAGAGGTTCCACGATTCGAGTTGCGCAAACGTTGGTAGCGGCGCTTGCGCTCGTTTTTGTTTCCATAACCGCGCGCGCCGATGATTCGGCCACCGTCTACAAGGCGAAGTGCGCCGCATGCCACGCTCCTGACGGCAGTGGAAGCAGCGCGACGGGAAAAGCGCTCGGAGTTCCTGATTTACGCTCGGACGCGACCCAGAAACAAACGGACGCGCAGTTGATCGACAGCATCACAAACGGCAAAGGCAAGAAGATGCCCGCTTACAAGGGCAAGTTGAGCGATGACCAGATCAAGGATCTCGTCGCTTACATGCGCGATTTGGCGAAGAAAAAGTAGTGGGCGCCTGAATGGGCTGCAGGGTCACGGCTCGGGAGCAGTGAGGCTGGAGGGTTGGTGATCGGGATTCTCATCTGTCAAATTGTCCTGAGCATCGTCTTGGCCTTTGTTTTTTTGATCCGGCCTTCGCTGACGCATGCAGCCAGCTGGAAAATTCTTGCATTCATCGGCCTGTGCGTGCTTCCGGCTCTTTGCATTGTGGGCGGGATGAACACCCATATACAGCGCTCTGAGCAAACTCAATTCTGTATTTCCTGCCACGTAATGGTCCCGTACGGACGAAGCCTGTACGTGGACGAACCCGGTCATCTTCCCGCGCAACACTTTCAGAATCACCGCGTGCCGCCGGATATGGCTTGCTATTCCTGCCACGCGGACTATTCCATCTACGGCCCGTTAAAAGACAAAATGCAAGGCCTGAAGCGCATCTACGTGCAATACGTGAGCACTCCGCCGGACCCCGCAGCGATCCGCATCGCGGGCGGCTTCAAGAACGACCAGTGCCTGCACTGCCACGCCGGCGCGCGCGACTTTCAAGATGACGCGATACATTCCGCGATGATGGACTCGATCAAGTCGGGCCAGACGTCGTGCCTCACCAGCGGCTGCCACGACGCTGCGCACGATATAACCAACTTGGACCACTTGAAATTCTGGAAAGCTGGACAATGAAAATCAGCGAACTCGGAATCCGGCGCCTGCTGCAGGTCTCGAGTGCCTTGGTGATCGTGGGCCTGCTGCTCGAGATCGTCAGCCTTCTGTGGTTTCACCCGCTGTCCTTCGTTCTTTTCGCTTTCGTGGCTGCAGCGCTGATTGGCTTGGGAATCCTGGTATACCTGGTTTCGCTTGTCTTCGTCGCCGCGCCATCCGCCGGGAACCGCAACTGAGCGCTTCGCATCATGGCAGGGCATTTCTTACGGCAGCCGGCTGCCGCTCCACAAATTCCGCTCGCGCGTCCTAGATGATACGGTGCGGCGACCTGGGGCGTGGCACATTCGGCATCGGCACGTCAGTTCCTTCATCGTCCAAACCCGTTCAGTGATAGAAACGTAGAAGCAGCTTTGCAATAGCAAGTTCTGGGATTCCCTCTCGATTGAGGGCGCTGGCCGCCTTCGGCCTGCGCTCCATCATCCCAAGCATAATCCCCTTCCGAAAACGACGAGTTCGTATGCGTGTGTTCGTGCGCGCCCAGTCCTGCGCGGCCGTTTGCGTGTGTATCGAGCCGCCAGAAGCACAGGCACACAACGTCCGGGCTTGATTCGCGCCTTGGCAATTTTGACTTCGACTCATTTGGCGGCGTGAAGTGACGGGGCAATGGCTCGACGCCGGGGGAAAGACCAAGAAACCTGGATTCGGCACGCACGGAGAATTCGAATGGGACGCTGTCAGCGTAATCAAACCAGTGATTTACGAATTACATCAAGTGCAGCGCCTACGCCAAGTTGACTTGGCGAATTTGAGCAAAGGTCCTTTCGTGATTCATCTGCCGTGGAGACCGGACCTGCAAGCGCGAGCAACCGCCCATGGTGTTTGTGCAGGTTCAGGTGGGCGTCGCCCCGCGAGGTCAGCGCTGCTTTGCGTCGCCGGTTTGTTCGTCGCGGCGCTCGGCTTCGTGGATCCCGGCGTCGCTCAGGCACCGCTGGAAGAGTATCGCGTGAAAGCGGCATTTCTCTTTCATTTTGTCCAGCTGGTGGACTGGCCCCCCGGGGCGTTAGGGGACGAGAAAAATCCATTGACGGTGTGCATGGCGGGCAAAGATTCGTTTCAAGGCGACCTGGAAACAACGCTGCAGGGGAAGTCAATCGGAACTCACCCGCTGTACGTGCAGCACCTCAAGCCGTCGCCGGAAATTAAGAATTGCCGGGTGGTATTCATCAGCGGTAGTGAGCGCGTGCAAGTTCCGCTGATCATTGCAGCGCTGAAGGACGACGCCGTGCTGAGCGTAGGGGAGTCGGACGATTTCATCAAGGAGGGCGGGATGATCGGCTTTTGCGTGGACAACAATAAAGTCCGGTTCGAAATCAACGTGGGAGCGGCTGATCGGGCCAAGCTGAAGATTAGTTCGCGGCTTTTGCTCCTGGCGAAAACTGTAATCGGGAATCACGAGTAGCAGCCGTGTTGATGTTGCTTCTCAAACACGGATCGATCCGCACCAAACTCGGCCTGCTGGTCCTCGTAAGCAGCCTTTTCGCTCTTATTTTTGCTTCGGTTCGTTTTGGAATATACGAAAGAGCCAGCTTTCGCACGGGAGTTGCCGGGGAACTCTCGACCCTGGCCGGCACCTTGGGCGACAACACCGCGGCGTCCTTGGCATTCGACGACCAGAAAACAGCGCGTGAAATGCTCGGAGCATTGCGAGCCGAGCAGCACATTCAGGCGGCGTGCTTGTATGACAATCAAGGAAAGGTTTTCGCGGAGTACCGGCGCACAGAGCTCGACCGCGGGTTCCAATTGCCTCCGTTGCAGAGCGAGGGAGCACACTTCGGTTGGCAGTCGCTGACCGTCGTTCGCTCCGTTTCGCTCGACGGCGAAAAAACGGGTTCCATCGCGATCGTTTCCGATCTGCTCGGATTTCGCGCCAAGTTGTGGGAATACGCCAAGATTGCCAGCCTGGTGCTGCTGCTTTCAATGCTGGGCACTTACTTGATTGCTTTCCGGTTTCTGCGAGCGATCACCGAACCCATGCTGCAATTGGCCGAGGTAGCGAGCAGGGTTTCGCAGGAGGAAAACTACAATCTTCGAGCCGCGACGCGTGGCACGGACGAAATCGGCAAGGTCATTCAGTCTTTTAACCACATGCTCGAACGGATTCAGCAGCGCGACCAGGCGCTGTTGACCGCGAACAATGAACTCGAGCACCGCGTGCAGCAGCGAACGCAAGAGTTCGAGCGAGCGCGAGACTTGGCCGAGCACGCCAGCCGTGCGAAAAGCGAATTCCTGGCCAATATGAGCCATGAGATTCGCACACCGCTCAACGGCGTCATGGGCATGACGGACCTAGCGCTGGACACAGAACTGACACCGGAGCAACGCGACTATCTGGAGACGGTCAAGATGTCGTCCGATTTCCTGCTCACGGTGATCAACGATATTTTGGATTTCTCGAAGATCGAGGCAGGCAAGATCGACTTGGAGGCAGTTGATTTTAATTTGCGCGATTGCCTGGAAGCGACGCTCAAGACCCTCGCGGTGCGCGGTGATGAGAAAGGATTAGAGCTTCTTTGCGAGATTGCGCCCGAAGTGCCGGAAATCGTGCAAGCGGATTCCAGCCGTCTGCGCCAGATTTTGACGAACCTGATCGGAAACGCCATCAAATTCACGGACGCAGGCGAAGTGGCCCTCAGAGTTCAGGTTGACGCCATCGACGGCGAGAGTCGCTTGCTGCAATTTGTAGTGTCGGACACTGGCATCGGTATCCCGCCGGAAAAACAAAAGCTTATTTTTGACCCGTTCACGCAGGCCGACACATCCACTACCCGCAAATATGGCGGAACGGGACTAGGCCTGACCATTTCGTCACGCTTGGTTACCATGATGGGCGGCAAAATTTGGGTTGAAAGCGAGGTAAGCCGCGGAACGCAGTTTCATTTTACCGTGCAATGCAAATGCAGCGAGGCCACGCTGGAAGTCGGGACCACTGCTCCACCGGAGGTTTTGCGGGGCGTAAAAGTCCTGATCGTTGACGATAACCGCACGAACCGCCGCATCCTTGAGGGAATCCTGAAGCGCTGGGAAATGAAATTTATGTCCGTGGAGGGTGGCGAAACAGCCCTGGCAGAATTGTCGGCGGCGCGCGAAGCCGCGGAACCGTATGCATTGATTCTCACCGATGTGCACATGCCGGGAATGAACGGATTCACGCTAGTCGAGCGCATTCGCCAAACGCCCGGATTATCCGCCGCCACCATCATGATGCTGACGTCGGCGGGGCATCGCGGCGATGCGCAGCGTTGCAAAGAGTTGGGAGTCTCTGCCTATCTATTGAAGCCGATTCGTCAGTCGGAATTGCGCGAAGCGATCGCGCGCGTCCTGGGCGCCCGCGAACAGCAAGGCGCGATTCCGTTGCTCACCCGCTATTCGCTGCGCGATGCGCGCGACCCCGCGGAAGTCTTGCGCATCCTGCTCGCCGAAGACAACGTGGTGAATCAACGGCTGACGACTCGCCTGCTGGAAAAACGAGGTCATCGCGTTTCGGTTGCGGCGAATGGCCGTGAGGCGCTCGATGCTCTGGCACGAGAGAGCTATGACCTGGTGTTGATGGACGTGCAGATGCCGGAGATGGACGGAATGGAGGCGACCGCGAAGATCCGCGAGATGGAGAAAATTACCGGAAGACACCAGCCGGTAGTCGCCTTGACGGCCCACGCGATGAAAGCCGATCACGATTTGTGCCTGGCCGCCGGAATGGACGGTTATTTGACAAAACCGATTCGTCAGCAAGAATTAGACGAACTTCTCGAAAAGTACACTCGAGCGTTGAGTACTGCTGCGGTCGTTTCAGTTCGCGCAGAAACTTGATCGTCTCCCGCGTTGTGATGTTCTTCAGTTACTCTCCTTCGACGGCGGCTTTCTCGTGTCATCCGTCCATGCCCGCCCCGTTCTCGCGGTCCCTTTGCATTTCATAGCGCGTCAAAATACGATAGACGGGTGGCCGAGAGGCGCGCGATGAGGAACGAAGTTTCCTCGCGACGGAACTTCCTAAAGATAGCCGGGGCCGCGACCGGCGCCGCATTTTTGCCGGGCGCGACGCGTCTCGGTCAGATGGGATTTGCGAATTTTCCTTCCGGCCCTCCCTCCCTGCGATCAGAATCCGCATCGCCCGATTACACGCTGCGAATCGCCGCAACGCCTATTGAAATCGCACCCAAACTGATCCTCTCGACGATCACGTATAACGGTGCGTTTCCCGGCCCTTTGTTGCGATTCAAAGAGGGCCGGCCGGTGACCGTGGAAATCCACAATGACACGGACGCTCCCGAGCAACTGCACTGGCACGGGCAATTCGTTTCAACCGACGTAGATGGCGCGGCAGAAGAAGGAACCCCTTTCATTCCCGCGCATGGAATGCGCCGGAGCAATTTCACTCCGCGCCCCGCCGGCTTGCGTTTCTACCACTCGCACAATCGCGCGGGCGCCGATCTGCACGCCGGCCAGTACAGCGGGCAAGTAGGCCCCGTTTACATTGAAGCTCAACACGAGCCCGGAGGATACGATCGCGAAGTTTTTCTCGTATTGAAAGAGTTCGAGCCCACCTTCAGCCAGGGCGGCGATATGGCGCAGGATTTTCTGGCTCCGGCAGCAAGAGTGAAAAGCCTGGCAGAAACGGGCGAATCCGCGATGAAGGCATCGCTCGCGAAGGGCATGCCGCACGGCTACGAAGTGGGCTATCGGTATTTCACGATTAACGGCCGCATGCTCGGACACGGCGAGCCGGTGCGCGTAAAACAGGGCGAGCGCGTGCTGTTTCACATCGTGAACGGCAGCGCGACCGAAATTCGCAGCCTGGCGCTTCCGGGGCACACCTTTAAGGTTATAGCGCTCGATGGCAACGAGGTGCCGACGCCCGCCGAGGTTCCTGTGTTGTGGCTGGGAACGGCAGAACGCATCTCGGCGATCGTCGAGATGAATCATCCGGGAGTATGGATCATGGGCGACCTGGCGGATGACGATCGAAGCCACGGAATGGGTATCGTCGTGGAATACGCGGGAAGCAATGGCAAGCCCGTCTGGACGGCTCCTAAACCCTTTCACTGGAATTACGCGCGCTTTGCAAAGCCCGGAGCAAGTGCGCCCGCGCCGGACGAAACGATTGATATGACGTTCGTGAAGGACAACGCCGCGGAACACGGTTTTAACCGCTGGACGATTAACAGCGCGGCGTATCCCATGACTCAAGCCATGGTACTCGCCACATTCCATTTGCACGAAGGCCGGCGTTACCGGCTGCGCATGCACAACGCCAGCGACGATATTCATCCCGTTCATCTTCACCGGCACAGTTTCGAAGTGACCAGGATTGCGGGAATTCCGATGGCGGGCGTGACGAAGGACGTCGTGATGGTCAACGGATACCAGGAAGTGGAAATAGATTTTGTGGCGAACAATCCCGGCCTGACGCTTTTCCACTGCCATCAGCAATTGCACATGGATTTTGGATTCATGACGCTGTTCGATTACTTATAAGAACGCACGGCAATGAGCATTTTCAAAAAGTTGATTTTCACCGAGGCGCCGGCGGCCGTTGTCGCTATCCGGCTGCTGGTCGGCGACGTCTTTTTTCTGGAAGGCATCAAGAAGTTTCTCTTCGTCGAACAGTGGGGCGCGGGCCGGTTTGCGCGAATCGGCATTCCGGCGCCGCAGATCATGGGGCCATTCGTCGGAGTGGTGGAAATTGTTTGCGGCCTCCTGCTTCTTGTGGGGCTATTCACGCGCGTCGCGTCACTCTTGCTCGTGATTGATATTTCCGTAGCCATGGCCTCAACAAAAATTCCACTTCTTTTGAAAAGTGGCTTCTGGCCGGCGGAGGCCGAGGCGCGCACGGACTACTCGATGCTTATGGGCTTGATCTTTCTGCTGATCGTGGGCGCTGGAGCGTGGTCGCTCGACGCACGGCTTTCCTCGAGGACAAATCACGGCTGAGAAGCCAATGCCGCAAGTTTGCCGAATGCGACCGCGCATTTTTCGCGCCGGTCACTGCTCTGATCGAACCGGAGCAATCGCCTGATGAACGTTTTGCTTTTCGGCGCTACGGGGATGGTAGGACAAGGCGTCCTGCGCGAATGCCTGCTGGATCCCGGCCTGCCTTTGGTGCAGACCGTTGGAAGAAGCGCAACGGGCGTGCAGCACCCGAAGCTGCGCGAGATCGTGCATGCGGATCTTTGGCATTACGATGCGATTGGAGGCAAGCTATCCGGGTTCGATGCGTGCTTCTTTTGCCTCGGAGTATCGTCCGCGGGCATGAACGAAGCGGACTATGAACGCGTGACTTTCGGCATCACCATGGCTGCCGCCCAGCTTCTGTGCCGGCTGAATCCAAAGATGACGTTCATATACGTGTCGGGCGCGGGAACCGACAGCTCAGAACATGGAAGAACCATGTGGGCGCGCGTGAAAGGTAAGACGGAAAACGCACTCCTGCGCCTGCCTTTTGCGGCAGCATTCATGTTTCGCCCGGGAATCATCGAACCCGTCCACGGAGTCACGTCAAAAACGCCGGGCTACCGTTTCTTTTATACAATTGCCAGGCCCTGGCTGCCGCTGCTGCGACGGGCGATCCCGAAATACATTTTGACGACGCAAGAGATTGGATTGGCGATGCTTTCCGTGACGCGGCAGGGCTACCCGAAGCGCGTTCTGGAAACCAGGGACATCCGCTCGATTGTCGGCCATAATTCTCACGCAGCATCGCCCGGTGCGCAGTAAGCGCGCCGGCGAAATGCACAGGAGCTACGTATGGCAGTGATTATCGCGATGCTTCGCGGCGTGAATGTGGGCGGCCACAACAAGATCAAGATGGAAGAGCTGCGCGGGCTCTGCAAAACCTTGAAACTGCGCGACGCGTGCACCTACGTTCAGAGCGGCAATCTGATTTTCAGAACCGACGAGCGTGATCTCGAACTGTTGACCAAGCGGTTGCAGAACGCCATCGAGCGCAAGTTCGGCTTCCGTCCAGACGTCGTCCTGCGTACGGCCGCCGAAATGAGAGAGGTCATCGGGCGCAATCCCTTCGCCAAGAGGCACGGCATCGAACCGAACAGGCTTCTCGTTACCTTTCTGGCGAGTGAACCTGACGCAGAAGCTCGTGAGAAGGCTGCCCGGGTCGAAACCGCTCCCGAGGAACTGCGCATGGACCGACGCGAGGTTTACATTTACTTTCCGAACGGCATGGCGCGCCCGAAAGTGTCCTGGCCCACGATCGAGAGGATCCTCAAGACTTCCGGAACCGGCAGAAACTGGAACAGTGTGACGAAGATGCTCGAAATCGCTGAGCAGCTGGAGGCCTCTGAGCGAACGCCTTAAGCTCCAGCAACTGAGTCAATTGAAGTTGTCCTACCACCACACCGCTGCCTTGCTGTATATTTTCTCTCGCTGCGCTCGGCGCGGCTATCGCCGCAAATTATAGACTCGGGAGCCAAACATCATGTATCGCAGGACCATTCTGGCAATCGTCGGACTAGCGTCGCTAGCAGCAATTCTTTTCGTCGGGATCTTGCGAGGGTACGCAATCGTTCCCGGCCCTTCCGGTTATCACTTGGTGAAAACTGTTCCTATTGGCGGGGACGGCGGCTGGGATTACTGCATCGTGGATAGCGATGCCCGACGGGTTTATGTATCGCACGCCACGCACGTCGTCGTTTTGGATGCGGATACGGACGCCATCGTTGGCGATATTCCGGATACGCAGGGCGTTCACGGGATTGCGCTGGCCCGCGATTTGGGGCGCGGATTTGTGAGCAACGGCCGTGCCAACACGGTCACAATCTTCGATTTGAAAACTTTGAAAACGGTTTCCAGCGTCAGCACTGGCGGTCAAAATCCGGACGCGATTTTCTATGACGCGGCCTCCAAGCGCGTCTTTGCGTTCAATGGACGCAGCGGAAACGTCACGGCGATCAACGGCGTGGACGGAAGCGTTGTCAATATGATCCCGGTGGACGGCAAGCCCGAATTCGCCGTGGGCGCGGGCGACGGCCACATCTTCTTCAACGTCGAAGATAAGTCGGAACTGGCGGAGATCGACGCGCAAAAATTGACCGTAGTTCATCGCTGGCCGCTGGCCCCTTGCAAGCAGCCTTCGGGTCTTGCCATGGACACGAAACATGAGCGGCTTTTTGCCGTGTGCGACAACAATGTGATGGCCGTGGTGAACGCCACGACGGGTAAGGTAATTGCAACTCCAAAGATCGGCGATGATCCGGATGCCGCTGGATTCGATCCCGAAATGCAATTGGCGTTCAGTTCCAACGGCGGTTCCGGGACTCTTACCGTGGTGCGTGAGGATTCGTCTGAAAAATTCACCGTGGTGGAAGACGTGCCTACGCAAAAATACGCTCGCACCATGGCCATTGACTTCAAGAATCACAACATTTTTCTTCCCGTCGCTGAGTTTGAAACTGTCACGCCTCCCGGGCAGCGGCGGCCGCCCATGAAACCGAATAGCTTTGGAGTGTTGCTGGTCAGCAAGTAGACCCGCGCCGGGGTTCCGGCACGGCTGCCCAAACTTCCGCATTCGTCCGAAATTCAATTTCGGTTATAGTCGCGCGTGCGCGAATTTGCAGGTGTCTCCGGCTATTTGCGCCCATTGCAATCTTGGCTCGCGAGCACGATCTTGCCGAACTATGCACGACCGACGCGACCGAATTCCACCCTCAAGAACCTGATGCGCTCAATCACTGATTTGGATTTGACTGATTGTGCGCGACTAGGTTCCATACCTTGTTGCTTTCGGCGCGTTTCCGGTTCCAGACGGAAAGGAGCAATCGAAAATGAAGCGTATTGATGCCGTGATCAGGCCGTCGCAGCTGGAGGAGGTGAAACAGCGCGTCACTGGCCTGGGTGTAACCGGACTGACGGTTTCCGAAGTCCGGGGATTCGGCAGGCAGAAGGGCCACACGGAAACTTACCGTGGATCGGAATATACCGTGGATTTTTTGCCGAAGATTTTTGTCAGCATCGCGGTGGCGGAGGAGATGGTCGAGCCGGTGGTGGATGCCATCATCGAGAGCGCGCGCACCGGCGTGATCGGAGACGGCAAAATCTTTGTCTCGTCGCTCGATGAGGTGATACGCATACGGACGGGGGAGCGAGGTCCTGGCGCCATCTGACGATTTCGGCCCGACCGCGAACGGAACGCAGCGTTTATCACAATCAGGGAGGAATTTCGTGATGCAAAGCGCATTTGTCGGACGCAAGAGAAGCTGGATGCTCTCAGCGATCGTCGCCCTCGTATTTGCGCAGATTTTTGTTGGCTCGCTCAGCGTCGCGTGTGCGGATCAATCGCCGCAACCGGATCCCGCCGGAACTGCGACCGGCGACCGGACGCTGGTTTTTGACGCCGCCGGAAATCCATTTGTGGTTCCTGAGCCGACGGACAAGAGCGCGCCTGATTACGCGAAGAGCAAGCAGGGATTCGACAACTTCCAGGCGCAAGCCGCGAAAGAGCCGCTCGCGCTGAAGCTTGCGGATGATGTGGGTCACGTGCGGCTGGCCACGAACTTCTCCTGGACGCTGCTGACCGGATACCTGGTGCTCTTTATGCAGGCCGGCTTCGCACTGCTGACCTGTGGGCTGGTGCGTAAGAAGAATGCGGCGCATTTGATGATGCTGAATTTCGCGGCGTACGTTTTTGCATTCCTCGCTTATTACGCGGTTGGGTATGCGTTTCAATTTGGGGCAGTCGCCATCAACGCGGCGCCCACGAATCTGGGCGGTACTCCCACGCTGAACCACTTTTTGATCGGCAGCGGCCAATGGGGCTTTTTGGGCGGCAAGGGATTCTTTCTGACGGGTCCTGGGTATGACGCCGGCAGCAATTGCCTAACGCTCTTTGAAGTGGTTTTTATGGAGACGGCCGGATACATCATCGTCGGTGCGATTTGCGAGCGCATCACCTTCTGGGCGTTTCTGCTTTGCGAGCTATTTATCGGCGGTCTGCTCTATCCCATTTCCGGTTGCTGGGTGTGGGGCGGTGGATGGATGTCGCAGCTCGGTTCGACCATGCACTTGGGCCACGGTTATGTGGATTTCGCCGGTTCAACTGTCGTTCACGCCGTTGGAGGATTCTGCGCGATGGCACTGGCGGTGATTCTGGGGCCGCGGCTCGGCAAATATGGACCCGACGGAAAACCGCGGGCGTTCCCAGCTTCCAACATCGTTTTCGTCGTCACGGGCACGTTCGTACTGCTCTTTGGCTGGATGGGATTCAATCCCGGCTCCACGCTGGGCGCAACTGACTTGCGCATTTCCGTCGTCGCCGTGAACACGAATCTTGCGGCCGTAGCAGGCTCGGCGGCTGCAATGGTGTTGTGGTACTTCCTGTTCGGCAAGCCGGATATCACCATGGCATGCAACGGAATGCTCGCCGGCTTGGTGGCGATTACCGCGCCGTGCGCCTTCGTATCGCCGACGAGTTCGGTGATCATCGGTATTCTTGCCGGGATTATCGTTTGTTTGGGAGTGCTGTTCAACGAACGTGTGTTGAAGATTGACGATCCGTGCGGCGCGATCTCTGTGCACGGTTATTGCGGATGGTTTGGCGCGGTGGCACTGGGAATTTTCGCGGACGGCACCTATGGCTCCGGCTGGAATGGTGTGGGCGCCGCGTCGTATCTTGGCAGGGCTGGCCAAGGCGTCACGGGATTGATTCACGGCGATTTCTCGCAGTTCTGGATGCAACTGGGAGGCGCGACGCTCTTGGCGGCGTATTCGTTCTCCGCCACGTTCTTCGTTTTCAAGGGCGTGAATGCGTGGCGTTCCATGCGCGTCTCGAAAGAAGTGGAGCTTATGGGCCTAGATGTGCCGGAATTCGGCATGCTCGCGTATCCTGAAGACGCCGTGGAAATGCTGACCGCCGGATCGCAAGCTCAGCAGCGAGGAGCGTAAATACTGACGCGGGGCGCACGAAAACGACTGATCAAGAGTAATTAGAATCGATGCCGCCAACACCATCGCTCTCGACTGAGTTGCGCGATTTTGCCGCGAAGGAATCCGCGCGCATTCAGGAAAGTTTTGTGGCCACGCGCGACGGCCGTGCCGCACTTCTCGGGCGCACCGCGCTTATCGAAACGATCGTTAAGCGCCTATGGACGCAATACTTCTCGCCTGAACTTGATGGCCCGGCGGGCTTCGCGACGGTAGCCCTGGGCGGCTTTGGTCGCCGCTGGCTTTTTCCGTATTCCGATATTGACATGCTGTTTTTGCACGCCGGAAACGGCACGGAAGCGATGCTGAAAGACGCAATCCGCAAATTTTCCCAGGATCTTTGGGATCTGGGACTGAAGCTCAGTCCCGCCACGCGCACTCTCGCAGAATGCAGCCGCTTCGATGCGGAAAATGCCGAGTTCGCGATTTCCCTGCTGGATTGCCGTTATCTCGCCGGCGACCGCGCTCTCTTCGCGCGTTTGCACGATGACGTGATTCCAAAGCTGGTTGCGCGCGATTCGGCGCAAATCGTCAAGCGCCTCGCGGACCTCACGCGCACGCGTCACGGAAAATTCGGCAACACGGTATTTCATCTCGAACCCAACATGAAGGACGGTCCCGGAGGCCTGCGCGATTACAACGTCGTGTACTGGCTGTCGCTGCTCACAGCCATCGAAAAATATCGCGTCTGGCCGCGCGAAAATGCAGTTCTTCCGGAATCGATCCAGACGCAATTCGACGCAGCCTTGAATTCCCTGATGTCCGCGCGCTGCTTCCTGCATTTCAGGCACAAGCGCGACGACAATACTTTGACCTGGGAGGCCCAAGACGCCGCTGCCGCCCACAAGGTCGGGATTGCTAATTCGCCCTTACTGCTTTCATCAAATGGGCCAGATTCGGAATCTCTCACCGCTTCCGATTGGATGCGGATTTATTTCAGTCATGCTCGAGCTGTCCATCGGGTTTGCGTTCAAATGCTGGAAGAGATTCCCGCTGCTCGCCTTTCGCTGCACCATCAATTTCAGCAATTGCGCTCGCGCCTGTCGAACGCCGAATTTTCCGTCGAAGACGGGATGCTCACATTGCGCCAACCAGCCGCGCTCAACGATCCGGAGCTGATCCTCCGCGCCTTTCGCTTTCTCGCGCGGCACGGCCTCACGCTTAATTCGAGCACCGAATATCAAATCGAACGCATGCTTCCGGCGCTGGCCGAGGCGGCGCCAAAAGGCGCGGAGCTGTGGCATCTGCTGCAGGAAATTCTGACGGCGCCACATGCCGCGGATGCGCTGCGCGCGATGCATTCATTGCGCCTGTTGACCTTGCTATTCCCTGAATTCGCAGGCATTGACGCGCTGGTGGTGCGCGATTACTCGCACCGGTTCACGGTGGACGAACACACCTTCGTCGCGATTGATAATCTGCACGCGCTGCGTCAATCGCAATCGAAATGGGACCAGCGCTACGCTGAACTTTTGGACGAAGTGGAACAGCCGGATCTGCTTTATCTGGCGTTGCTCTTACATGATGTCGGCAAAGGCGCGAAATCATCGGATCATGTGCGCGCCAGCGTCGAGATCGCCGAAGGCGCGCTTGATCGCCTGGAACTGGACGAGCCGGATCGCGAAGCGGTGCTGTTTCTAATCGAGCGCCACCTGGAAATGAGCGCAGCGCTCCGCCGCGACATTTTCGATCCGGAGACGGTCCGCGCCTTCGCGGAAAAGGTGGAAACACCGGAGCGGCTGAAAATGCTTTGCCTGCTCACCTACGGCGACATCAAAGCGGTGAATCCGGAAGCTCTCACGCCGTGGAAGGCGGAAAATATCTGGCAGCTGTACATCGCCACTTCGAACCATCTGAATCGCAGCCTCGATCAGCGCTTGCACGTATACGCCCATGACGAAGTGATGGCGCATTTGGGCACTCTCGCGCTCACGGTAGGAAGCCGGCTCGATACTTTTCTCGAAGGGCTTCCCCGCCGCTATCTTCTTACTCACGCGGCGGGCGACGTGCTCGCACATCTGGAAATGGCGACGCGCCTGGATAAAGATCCCGTGCAGATTAACCTGCGACGCGGCCGTCACTGGTATGAACTGACGCTGGTGACCAAGGACCGCGCGTTTTTATTTGCCACGATGGCGGGCGTTCTCGCCGCCTGGGGTATGAACATCGTGAAGGCTGCCGCATTTTCGAATCAGACCGGAACGGTTGTTGACACTTTTTATTTTACCGACCGTTTCCGTACGCTCGAGCTGAACCTGCCGGAGTGGGAGCGCTTCCAAACGAGCATTCATGAGGTGCTGGCGGGCAAAACCGATCTGGATAAAATGTTGCGCGACCGGCTCCGCGCGGAGAAACACCGGCCGCCGAAAATCAAGGTGGAAACGCGCATGAAAATTGACGATACCTGCTCCGCGCAAAGCACACTGGTGGAAATCGTCGCGCAAGACCAGCCCGGGCTGCTGCACCGCATCAGCTCCGTTTTCGCGCGCGAAAAGTGCAACATCGAAATCGCGATCATCGAGACGGAAGGCGAAACCGCGATTGACGTTTTTTATCTCACCACCGGCGGCGCCAAGCTTTCACTGCAAGATCAAGTGCGTCTCCACGAGGCGCTGCTGACTGAATTCGCACCGCCGCCCGCGTAGGCGGAAATCCCTCGCCATCTCGCGGATTAACCTCCAGCTTGTACTTTTTCAGCTCCACCAGCCCCTTTGTTTTCTAATTCCGCCCATCGCGCATACAGTTCATCCACCACCTTCTGCGCCGCTTCCATTTGTGCATAGGCTTCATGCAGGCGCACGGCGTCACTCGCGATTTCTGGAGATTCCAGCGCGGCGCGCTTGGCTTGCAGATCCTCTTCAGCCTTGGCGATGCGCTTCTCCATGGATGCTGCCTCGCGGCTTTCCGCACGGGAGAGTTGCTTCTTGCCTGCGGCAGGCTTGGCTTCATCCGTCCGCGAAGTCGGTGGCTCACGGGTCCCTTGTGCGGATGCGGTCGCCGACGCTGCCGCGCTCGTCGCTTCCCGCGCACGCAACCACTCATCCCACTGTGAATAATCGGCAAAGCGTTCCGCGGCTCCGCGGCCGTCGAGACCCAGTACGATCGTGGAAACGCGGTCGAGCATATAGCGATCGTGCGTCACCAGCACCAGCGCGCCGCGATATTCCAGCAGGCTTTCTTCCAGGATTTCGAGGGTGGGAATGTCGAGGTCGTTGGTAGGTTCATCCAGCAGCAGCACGTCCGCGGGCTGGAGCATCAACTGTGCGATCAAGACACGGGCGCGTTCACCACCCGATAGCTTCCCGACCGGACGATTTAAATCTTCGTTCGCGAATAAAAATCGCGCGGCCCAGGATGCCACGTGAATTACACGGTCCTGATAAATGACTGAATCGCTGTCGGGAGCAAGGGCGCGGCGGAGACTGACGTCCGGATCAAGCTGGCGATTCTGATCGAAGTAAACAATGCGCAGCGAGTCGGCTTTTTGTATTTTCCCAGCGGTAGGCTCGATATCGCCGCGCAGCAGACGAAGTAAAGTCGTTTTGCCGCTGCCATTCGGTCCGACCAATCCCACGCGCATGCCGGCAGTGATGGCAAAATCAATATTCTCGAAGAGCGTGCGATCACCGAGGACTTGCGCGACGCCGTCGAGCCGTATCAGCTGCTTTGTTTGCCGCTGCGACGCCGAGAAATCGATTCCGGCTGTCCCGGTGCGCGTCCGGGAGTTTAGTTCAGCAAGTTCGCCGATCATCCGGTGGGCCTTATCAATGCGCGATTTCGATTTGGTGGTGCGCGCCTTCGGCCCGCGGCGCAGCCATTCGATTTCCGTGTGGACCAGATTGGCCAGCGCGTCCTGGCGTTTGCCCTGCGCGTGCAGATATTCTTCCTTGGCTTCCAGAAACTTGCTGTAGTTTCCATTGACGCGCAGGAAACCGTCTTCATACGTGCGATTCAGCTCGACCATCTGGCGCGCCACGTTTTCGAGAAAGTATCGGTCATGGCTTACGACGACGTACGCGAACGACGCATTTTCGAGGATCGTTTCCAGCCATTGAATCCCGGCGAGATCCAGATGATTGGTCGGTTCATCGAGCAGCAAAATATCCGGCTGCTCCACCAACGCTTCTACGATTGCGAGGCGCTTGCGCCATCCGCCGGAGAGCGCAGACGTCACAATCTCGGGATCCTCAAAACCGGCGCGATGAAGAGCTTCTTCGGTGCGATAGCCGCGCTCGGATTCCGGGACGCCGGATTTCGCGAGCCCCGCTTCGATTACTGAGCGGACCGTCGCGTTCTTATCAAACTCTGAAATTTGGAAAACGCAACTGAGTTTGGTGCCCTTGCGAATAGCCACGTCACCGCTGTCGGGATGCACGCGGCCGCTTAGAATTTCAAGCAACGTGGATTTACCCGAGCCGTTCGGCCCGATCAGGCCGAGGCGATCTCCCGGGGAAATCGTGAACGAAATATTGCGGAAAAGCGGCGCGATTCCGTATCGCTTGGACAAGCCCTGCGCATTGACAATCGGAGGCAAATTGAACAGTTTTCTCCTGAAATCAGTCTAACCGCTAGGAGTTCATAAGGCCGGGGAAAATATTCGCCGGAAATTAGAACCAATCGCTGCGGTAAGCGAACCACCAGCTGAAATAACCGATGGGAATCGTGGCAGCCAGCGCCCACCACAACGGCAATACCATATCGGCGAGCAGACCGAGGACCGTGAACGTCGTCCAGAATATCTTCTTCTGCATGCTCTTATTATAAAGCGACCGGCATCGCGGTAGCGCTGCGCGTGCGAAACCGTCATCGGAGCAGCTACATGCGCGAACCGCGAACGGAAATGCGGCGTGTTGAGTTCCCTGCTCAAACCGCTGCGACAACCGCGAATCGTGTGCCGGATTCGTCCGCATCCACAGCCACGCCGTCAACAAAAGTGACGGTCTTGCTCGAACTCGACGCCACGCGATCACCGGGAACCAGCACGCCGACGAGATTCAATGGGTCCGCAGCGGCAATCGTCACGACATCGCCCACGCTTGCTAGCTTGCTCGTCGCGCGCAGCGATTCCACTGCGACGGGAAGCGCGAATTGCTCGCCGAGAAAGCCACTGACAAAACGCCCGCCGCGAATCTGGCCTTGGTCCTCCAGCCGGCGAAACGCGATGAGCAATTCGCGCCAGCGTGGAACGATCGTTTCACGCGAGACCATTTCCCGAAATGCGACTCCGTATCTTCGCAACAACATCCAGCAAGTGGATTCGACGACCCGCGAGCGCTCGGCGGGCTCGCCCGCATACAGCAGCGACCAGCGTCCGGCGCTGTGGCGCGGCCGCGCGTTGTGACCTTTGCCGTGCCCCGCGCGGCGCTTGGGATCAATCAGCGCGCGAATATTGTCGAAGCCGTCCGCGGTGATCATTCCCGCTGTAACGAGCTCCCACAGCGCCGTTTCCACTTCCGCTTTGATCATTCTGGTTCCCCGCACGATGTCCGCGAAAAACGATGCGCCGCGCTGGCGCAGATGACCGAGCACTTCTCGCGCGGCGGGGCTTAGTCCCGCGGTTTCGTCGCCGCCATTTGTAGAGTGCTGCGAAATCATCCACTCAGAGTCTTCGCGAACGAAAAATGTGAGCGGGGCGATGCTGGTGGGCACCACGCGGCGAATCCCGCCGCCGTTTTCTGCGAGCGTCGCAGGGTGCGGGGACACGCGTCCCCAACCGACGGCACCGGTAAGACACAGCTGGTCGAGCACCTTCGGATCGTAGTTCGCAATTCGGCGTGCGAGAATCTGCTGCTCCCACGCATTGGCGGGAGCCTCAAATCCCTGCAATTGCTGCAACGCTTCCAGAGTTCCACGCTCGCCCGGGAGTTTTGTCTCGGGCGTCAGGTGCTGCCAACGCAATAGCCAACGCATGAATTGCGCCGCGGTTACGGGTTGAATCTGTTTGCGCAAAGAACCAAGGGTCAACCGGTGAATGCGCGCGAGCAGGCGCCGGTCGCACCATTCAGTGGCGCCGTGTGACGAGTCGGTGAATTGGCCGCGCAAAATGGTTCCTGCAGCTTCTTGACGAAGCAAGGATTTTTCGACGTCGGACAGCGTAAGGCCCAGATGGGCCGCCAGTTCCGCTGCCGTCACCGGCCCGAGATGCGCCATCCAACCCGTGACGCACGCGAAGATCGCGTCCTCGCGCGATGGCCTCTGCGTTTCAATTTCAGCAAGGGTCGATTCGAACTGGGCATTGGGAAACAAGGCGATGAACGTCGCGGCTTTCTCCGCAGTGACCCAGTAGATGCGGCCTTCGAATCGGGCGCGCGCGGCGCGGCCAGTGGCGACCAGTTCGGAAAAATAGTCTGACCACGCCGAAACGGGCCGCTGGATGATCGTCACGTTACCGTCGGCTTCGGATTCGGGAATTGCGATCAGTTCCTGCAGCACGTCGTGCAGCTCGTCGGCGTCACGCACATCCGGCCAAGCCTCTTCACGCACTTCCGCGATGGCGGCGGGATCCAGGCGCCCGATTTCCGAGAGAACCGCTTCGGGCAACATCCGCCGCATTTCCACGGCGCGCGCCCGGCGCTCTTCGAGAGGAGCGTCATCGAGGTACGCGTAGGGATTCGCGTTCAGAATCTCATGCGAAAATTGCGAAGGCACGGGAGTATCCACGGCAATGCAACGAATCTTGCCGGTTGCAATATCCGCAAGGACCGTTTTCAGTCCCTCCACATCCATCGCTTCCGTGAGCGCGTCTTTCATCGTTTCCCGCGCGAGCGGATGATCGGGAATCGCGATGTCGCCCGAGATATTTTCCTGGCACGCGGCGGCTTCCGGAAACACCGCAGCGAGCAAATCATCAGAACGCATCCGCTGGATCTGCGGCGGAACTTTTTTCCCGCCCATGAAGCGCAGCAGAGCCAAGGCGCGTCCAGCGACCCAGCGCCAGCGCGTGGTGAAAATCGGAGAAGCCAGCACCGCCTGCTCGAGCAGCGGCTCGACACTCTCGCCGTGCAAGAAATGAAAAACGTCCGCGAGCGGAAAGCTGTGCTGGTCGCTGAGGGAGATGTTCAGTCCATTGTCCGTGGCTGCAGCCTGCAGCTCGAAATTGAACGAGCGGCAAAAGCGTTTGCGCAGTGCAAGACCCCAGGCTTTATTGATGCGGCCGCCAAACGGCGCGTGTATCACCAGCTGCATTCCGCCACTTTCGTCGAAGAAGCGCTCGGCGACGATCGTTTCCTGCGTGGGCACCGCGCGCAGCACCGCCCTGCCTTGTACGATATATTCCACGGCTTGCTCGGCGCCAGCGCGGTCCATGCCGCATTCGTCCTGCAACCATTGAATCGCGGCGGCAGCTTGCGGCGAATTCATCAACGCGTCGGATGGCGCAGCGTTTTCAGTCAACGAGCTGATTTTTTCTCGTATGTGCGCGACCTGCTGCGAAAGCTCCATCGTCCGTGAAGGAGCTTCGCCGCGCCAGAAAGGGACGTTGGGAGGAGCGCCCTTGGCGTCTTCCACAGAGACAGACCCGGATTGCACGCGGCGAACGCGCCAAGAAGTGTTTCCCAGCAAAATAATGTCGCCGCGCAAGCTCTCGACTGCGAAGTCTTCGTCTACCGTACCAACGACGGTGCCTTCGGGCTCGGCGACAACGGTGTAGAGCGCATTGTCCGGGATCGCGCCGCCACTAGTGATCGCAGCAAGGCGGCTGCCGCGGCGCCCGTGCAAACGATGATTCACCTGATCGCGATGCAGATAGGCGCCATAACGCCCGCGCCGCGCAGCGATTCCATCGGAAAGCATCGCGATGATTTCGTCGAAATCTTTTCGCGCGAGATTGCGGTAAGGATACGCGCGGCGAACCAGCGCGAATAGGTCGTCTTCCTGCCAGTCTTCGGCCGCGCAGGCAGCCACGATCTGCTGCGCGAGAATATCGAGCGGCGCTTCGGGAATTTCGATGCGATCGAGTTCACCGTGCCGAATTGCGCGCACCAGCCCGCCACATTCCAGCAACTCATCACGGGTGGTAGCGAAAAAGCGGCACTTGGGAACCGCACCCCGCCAGTGTCCCGCGCGTCCGGCGCGCTGCAAGGCGACCGCAATCGAGCGCGGCGAACCGATCTGGCAAACCAGATCCACTGTGCCAATATCAATTCCAAGTTCCAGTGAAGCCGTAGCGACCAGCGCGCGCACTTCGCCGGCTTTGAGTTTCGATTCCACCGCGAGCCGCCGCAGTCGCGAAAGGCTGCCATGATGCGAAGCGACTGCGTCTTCGCCAAGGATCGCGCGCAAATGATGGGCCACGCGTTCGGCCAGACGCCGCGTGTTCACAAAGATCAGCGTCGAGCGGTTCTGCAGCACCAGCTCGGCGATCCGCTTGTAAAGCTCCTCCCACATCTCGTTCGAAGCCACCGGACCAAGCTCGCTCGCTGGAACTTCGATAGCGAGATCCAGATGCCTGCGCTGCGCGACCTGCACGATCACCGGCGCGGGCCGCGCGCTGCCAGTGAGGAATTGGCCAATCAGCTCAATCGGCTTCTGAGTCGCGGACAAACCAATTCGGGTCAGAGGCTGCGCGACCAGAGCTTCCAGACGTTCGATCGACAGCGCGAGGTGCGAGCCGCGTTTGTCATCGGCAACCGCATGAATCTCGTCCACGATCAGCGTCTTCACGGTACGCAGATTTTCCCTGCTCTTCCCGGCAGTCAGCAGGATGTAGAGCGATTCGGGCGTGGTAACGAGAATGTGCGGCGGGCGTTTCTGCATGGCGCGGCGTTCGTGCATCAACGTGTCGCCGCTGCGCACCGCCGTGCGAATTTCAGGCATCAAGTATCCGCGTTCGCGCGCCAGCTGCAGAATCTCGCCGAGCGGCGCGTCCAAATTTCGTTGGATATCGTTGCCCAGAGCTTTCAGCGGCGAGACGTAGAGAACTTCGGTTTGATCCAGCAGATCGCCCGCGATGGCCTTGCGCACCAGCATGTCAATACAGGCAAGGAATGCGGCCAAAGTCTTGCCGGACCCGGTCGGCGCACAAATCAGCGTATCTTTCTTCGCCAGGATGTGCGGCCAGCCCATTTCCTGCGGTTCCGTGGGCGTGCCGAACTTATTGACAAACCATTCCCGAACGAGCGGGTGCGCCCATTCCAGCGAGTGCGATTCGGAAGAGTTTGCAACGGCAACGTGGTCCACGGTTATGCTCCGGCGCAAGACGTCCGCGAAAATTAGATGCGCGGGATGTCTCTAGGATAGCACCGAGTGAAAATGGACGCGAATCGGAGGTGGATGCGCCGCGTGCGGCTGCTCCAACCAACTGAACTTCGTAAATCACCGGCAAAAAAGAAAACCGGGAGGCAGCCCCGCCTCCCGGTTTCAATTACGATCACCCTCACTTCCGAAATCCATTGCTAATCAGCGAGAGCGCTGATTTTTACTTCTCATTCTTACCGTTATGCTTGTCGTGGTGAATCTCTTTGCTCGTCTTGTTCTGCTCCTTGTTCACCTGCTTTTTTTCCTGAGAGGTCAATTTGCCGCCATTAGCTTCGCGGTCGGATTTGACCTGATGATTGATGTGCGCTTCCTGGTGTTCGACGTGGGCCGTTTCGCCCGCCGTCATTTTGCCGCTCTCGACGCCATTGCCAATCCGCTTCTGCTGGTTTGCAGCGCGTTCACCCACATGGCTCACTGCCGGATTCGCGGGTCTGCCGTGATTCTCGGAAGCGAAGTTGGACCGGTCGGCGCTGGCCGCGTGTTCGTGGGACGTTTGTTCAGAAGTCGCCTGCACGTGCGACTCATTCATCGCCACGCGTTCTTGTGACGTAGGCCGCGCCGCGATTCCGCCAGGACCGCCGTTAAAGCTGGTACGGTTCACCACAGTCGTGTGGACCACCGTGCGGTCAACGAAGGTGTTGTGAACAACTTCGGTGTTTACGTGAACCACTGCGGTGTTATACGCGAAATGTCCACCGCGCCACTCGCCGCCCACGAAGCCCACTCCGCCGAAACCAAATCCGTAGTTCACGCCGCCATAAAATCCAACGTGCGGGCCCCAGTACCCGGCATGAAACCCATAAACGCCGCCGGCAAAGCCCCAGTACGGAGGTGTCCACAGCAGGCCCACGCGCGGCGGAGCTACCCAAACGCCTGGCACCCAGTAATAACCGGCGTCACCGTAAGCCCAATAGCCCGGGTTCCAAAGATAGCCTTCCGTCGGGCAAGGCGGTTGCTCGTAAACGGGCAATGCCGGAGGCGCCACGTGAACGGAAATTCCGACTGCGATCTGTGCGGAAGCAGGAGACGAAAGCGCAAAAGATCCTGCTGCCAGGAATAGACCGAGAACGAGTGCTCGAACATAATTCTGCTTACGCATCGCAAATTCCTCCCTAGATTTGGTTCTCTGGGCCGGCAATTTTTCAGTTTTAAAGCAGCGCCCCAAGTTCGGATTGCGCTAAATCTCTACCGTATCTAACACCGCAGCTCACAGAAGGTTTCTCGCAAATTTTCGGCAGCCTGTGAAAGCTTGCCTTGGTTCACACAATTATACGAAGCGGAGAATGGCGTGAATAACGCGATGCAGAAGTACTCCCCGAGTCGGTAAACGCCGGTTAACGTATTCATAATGCAGGGTCTACGCGGTGACAAAAATTGCTTAGAACGGGATTCACACCAGCAGATTTTCGATTCGAATCGGGAGATCGCGCACGCGCACGCCTGTCGCATGATACGTCGCCGCGGCGAGCGCCGACGCTACTCCCGTGAGGCCAATTTCTCCCACGCCGCGCGCGCCGTATTCGTTGAGCAGCATGTCCGGATAATCGAGAAAGATGCAATCCATCTCCGGAATATCAGCGTTGACCGCGACAATATAGTCCGCGAAATTATTGTTGATGGGATGCCCGTCGCGCGGGTCGTACAGCGTGGCTTCGAATAGGCCCATGCCGATGCCCATCACCACGCCGCCCAAAATCTGATTGCGCGCGGTTTTCTCGTTGATCATCCGCCCCGCATCCATCACCGTCAGCCAGCGCCGCACGCGCAGGCGCGCGATTCCGGGATCCACAGAAATTTCACAAAAATGTGCGCCAAACGAATGGATCGAAAATTTTCGCGACGCGGGATCGGCGTCGGTCTTGGCCTGGCCATCCAATCCCGCGAACTGCTGCATCGCCAGAATTTCCTGGAACGGCACGCCGCTCTCCGACGGCTTATCCTGCAAGTGAACGCGGGCCTGCGTCATTTTCAACGTGCTCGGATCCGCGCCGTGAAAAGGCGAATTCGCGGTTTGTGTCGCCGCTTTCAGTACGGCATTCACCGCGTTTTCGGTCGCCTCTGCAATTGCCGGCACAACTGTCGAAGTGACGGAAGACCCTCCGGACGTCGGCCCCGGCGGCAAAGAACTATCGCCCAGCACGACCTGCACCTTGTCTACGGGGATGCCGGTCTTGTCCGACACCACTTCGGCAAACACGGTATAGGTTCCCGTGCCGATATCCTGCGTGGCGCACGACGCGCGCGCGGTGCCGTCGGCAAGCAGCCGGACGCGCACATCCGCGGCGTGCCGCGAAGCAGGCCAAGTGCACGTCGCCATTCCCCATCCGAGAATCAGGTCACCATCGCGCATCGCACCCACTTTCGGATTGCGCTTGGACCAACCAAACTTTTCCGCGCCTGTTTGATAGGCCTCGCGCAAATGCTTGCTCGAAAATGGCCGCTGCGCACCCTCGTCGGTCTCGGCGTAGTTGCGCAAGCGGAATTCGAGCGGATCCATATTCAGCTTCAGTGCCATTTCGTCCATGGCGGATTCAATCGCAAAAAGCCCGGGCGTTCGGCCCGGACCGCGCATCGGCGTGGGCGTGCCGACGTTCAGGCGCACCAGCCGCTGCACGGCGGTGACGTTCGGACAGCTGTACAGCATGGAAGTGGCTTCCACGCAGTTTTCAACGAAGTCGTCGACCATCGAGGTGTGCTGCAAGATGTCATTCTGCATGCTCACCATCTTGCCGTCCGCCGTCGCGCCGACGCGCATCGTCTGACGAATCGCCGGACGATGCCCCACCGTGGTGAACATCAGCGTGCGCGGCACGGACAATTTCACCGGGCGGCCTACATGGCGCGAGCCGATCGCAGCAAGCAGTGAATGTGGCCAGGGAAATAATTTCCCTCCGAATCCCGACCCGATGAATCGCGAGATCACCTGGATATTTTCCAGCGGGATCCCGAGCATCTCTGACATCACGTGAAGATGATTCACCACTCCTTGCGACGATTCGAACAGCGTCACCTTGTCTCCGTGCCACTCGCCGATCGTCGCGTGCATCTCCATCGGATTGTGCGTCTCGACCGGTGTGGTGTACGTCTCTTCGAGCTGCACAGGCGCTTGCTTGAATGCGGATTCGGCGTCACCGCGGTGATGTTGCGCCGCGGGAGTTTCGTTCGGAGTTCCCTGGTTCAAGAAAACGGAAGGCTTCTTCGCGTCGTAGTCCACATGCACAGCGGCGGCCGCAATCAGCGCTCGCTCGAATGTATCCGCAATCACCAGCGCGACGAATTGGCCGTAGTAATAGATGTTGTCGTCATCAAACGGTGGACGGCTCTCCCCGGCACGGCTCGAAGGCTCGAACGCGTTTGCGGGGCGATACAATTTCGGAAAATTGTCGTGACGCAATATCGCGAGAACTCCTGGCATTGCTTCCGCAGTGGACACGTCAATCTTCAGAATCCGGCCGCTCGCGATCGTGCTGGATACGCCTACGCCGTACGCCAGGTTCTCGATCGGGTAGTCGGCAGCGTATCGCGCGCCGCCCGTCACTTTCAGCTTCCCGTCAATACGCGTCACCGGCTGGCCGATTACGGAAGTGCTCATCTCTGTACCTCTCGACGTCAAACTTCTGGACAGCGCGTTACGCTTCAGGCGGCCTGCGTAGTGGCTACTTTCAATGTACGCACCAGCACCCGCTTCGCCAATTCCACTTTGAACGCGTTGTCATGCAAGGGCTTTGCGTCGCGCAACGCCGATTCCGCGGCCGCGCGGAAATTCTTCTCGCCGGCTTCACGATTTTCCAGCGCACGCTCGGCTTCCGGCGATCGCCACGGACGCGTGCCGACTCCGCCCAGCGCCACGCGAACGCGCCGAATACGATTCCCGTTCATCGTGACGACGACTGCAGCAGATGCCAGCGCAAATTCATAGGAAGCGCGGTCCCGCAGCTTCAAATAATGCGAGTGCGTGCCATCCGGCAGCGCGGGCAACGTCACGTGGGTGATCAGCTCGCCGGGAGCCAGCACGTTTTCCTTCTGCGGCGTGGAGCCGGGCAGCAGATAGAACTCATTCAATGGCACGCTGCGGTTTCCGCTTGCGCCTTGAATCAACACAATCGCTTCCAGCGCCATCATCGCGACGGCCATGTCCGAAGGGTGTGTGGCGATGCAATGTTCGCTGGCGCCCAGGATCGCGTGAATGCGGTTGAAGCCGTCAATCGCGGCGCAACCTGATCCAGGGTTGCGCTTGTTGCAAGCGTAGGCGGTGTCGCGGAAATAGTAGCAACGCGTCCGTTGCAGCAGATTGCCGCCAGTCGTCGCCATATTGCGCAATTGCGGCGAAGCTCCCGAGAGCAGCGCTTCCGAGAGGACCGTGTAACGCTTCTGCACCGTCGCATCGTGCGCCAGGTCGCTATTGCGAACCATCGCGCCGATTTTCAGTCCGCCGTCGGGCGTGGATTCAACCTGCGTGAGCGGCAAGCCGTTGATATCCACGACGGTTTTCGGGTGCTCCACGTTCAGTTTCATCAAGTCAATCAACGTTGTTCCGCCGGCCACGAATTTCGCACCCGCTTGCGGCGAAGCCGCGTTCAAAGCGTTGTCCACGGTCTTGACTTGTATGAATTGAAACGCTTCCATGGAGATTCCTCTCTTTACCTCGCGCCTAGCCGTTTTTCCGCACGGTCTGGACAGCCGCAACAATGTTGTCGTAAGCGCCGCAACGGCAAATGTTGCCGCTCATACATTCACGCACCGATGCGTCATCCGAGCCGCACGGCTCTTTCAACAATGCACTGGCGGACATAATCTGGCCGGACGTGCAGTAGCCACACTGGAATCCGTCGTGCTCGAGAAACGCCGCCTGCATGGGACTGAGCTCGCCATCCTGCGCGAGCCCTTCGATCGTGGTGATTTTGTCGCCCTGATGCATGATCGCGAAGCTGAGGCACGAATTCACTCTGCGTCCATTCACGTGCACCGTGCACGCGCCGCACTGGCCGTGGTCGCAGCCTTTTTTCGTTCCGGAAAGTTGCAGATTTTCGCGCAACGCGTCGAGCAGTGTTACGCGCGGTTCCAGCAGTACGCGGTAGTCCCGCCCATTTATATTGAGCACGAACCGCTCCGCGCCGGGAGCCTGGATTTCGGGGACAGGTTCAACAACCGTCACGGGCGAAGCAACCGCGTGCGGCGAATGAATCAGCGGCGCCGCGGCAGCCGCGATTCCAGCGGCGCTTAATTGGGTCAGAAAAGAGCGGCGGCTGAACTCATCGGACTTGTTGCCATTGTCGTTGGCATCGTCGGAAGGATTTTTTGAGACGGCTCCGCGCGAAGGCGCGTCTGACTCGCGATTCTTATTCATGGGTGGACCTTCGTTGGATCAAGACGTCTTCGGATGTGGCGGACGAACAGCTAACTGAAAGCCCATACTTGATGGCTATCGGGCAAATCTCAATACAGGGAACACTGTAGAACCCAAGCCTCGGGCAACCAGCCAGAACATCTCAATCGAGCGTTCAGATTTTCTTCAGCCCTCGCGCGGCGTCTTTCAGGCTCTGACGATTTTCGAAGAAATCGGCCCAGGGATCCTTGCCTTTCAAGCGCTTCTGGAAATTCCCAAGATTAAAATCGGCGGGACCGAGATTCGGCTTCACTTCGGACCAAGCCAAAGGCATCGAAAAGGGCGCCTTCTCTCGGCGTCGCACCGAATATGGCGCAACCACTGTTTGCCCGAAGCCATTGCGGAACGGGTCGAGATAAACGCGCTCACCCCGCGCCTTGATGGAATGTTCGACGGTAAAATCTTTAGGATTCGATTGCGCGACGATCGCTCCGAACGCCCGCGCGAATTGCAAAACCTCGTCGGTGTCAGGCCCTTGGCGGATCGGAACAAGGACGTGCACCCCTCTGCCGCCCGAAGTCTTGGCGTAAGAATCCAGTTTCAAAATATCGAGTCCCTGCTTCACCTGCAGCGCCGCCCGCGCGGCGTCCGCAAACTTGCCCGATCCCGGATCGAGATCAAAGCACACCCAATCGGATTTATGCGATGACGCCGCGCGCGTCCCCATCACGTGCACCGCAATGCAGCCAAGATTGACCAGCGCGAGTTGAGTTTTCAGAGTGCCGCCAATGACGTAATTCGTTGCCTCGTCCGCCGGTTCCGAATGCTGGATCAGAATCGTGCGCGTGTCCGCGGGCATGCTCTTGGGCTTTTCTTTCTGGTAGAAGCACTGCCCGCCCATACCGTCGGGGCAACGTTCAAGGGTGAGGATACGATCCTTCACATACGGCTGAAGCCTATCGAAAATCGCCGCGTAATATTCGGCGAGATCAAGCTTGGTGTAGCCTTCCTTAGGCCAAAATACTTTGTCGGGATGCGAGATTTCGACGGGAAGTTTGTCAGCTGCGCTCTTGGTGGCCTTCTTCACGATTGCGCCTCCGGCAAGGAAACCTCGCGAGACTTCTTGTCGTCGCGCAAACCCAGGTAAACCGGTTGCCGAAGTTTATTGTCCTCGGTGATTTCCTGGTAAGAAATTTGCGCCACAAGCTTCGGCTCGATAAAAGTGACTCCTTTCGCGCGCGGCGGGTCAACAAAGGCAGGCTTGCTGCGAACCAGCGGATGCAGCTTCTTGTAGAGCGCGCTGAGAGTATCTTCGTTGAATCCCGTGCCCACTTTTCCGACGAAGTGAAGTTTGCCTCCGCTATAGACTCCCAACAGCAAAGCGCCAAAATGTTTTCGCGAGCCCGCCGGCGCGGTAAATCCACCGATCACAAACTCGTCTTCCTGATGGACCTTCACCTTAAGCCAAGATGAGGAGCGCGATTCAACGTACGCGGACGACAAATCCTTGGCAACGACTCCCTCGTAGCCCTTTTTTTGCGCCACCTTGTACGCTTCAAGGCCGTTCGCAGCCAGCCGATGCGACGGAATGAGGATCTTGCCGGAACCGATGGCCTCATCCATAGCTACTCGGCGGGCGGAGAGGGGCTGCTTTCGCAAATCTTTGCCATCACGAAAAAGGCAATCGAACACAGCGTAGATCGCCTGTTCGTTGTCTTGCTGCAACAATTGAAAATGCGAGACGCCTTTGCGATCCACCACGATGGCCTCGCCATCGAGCAGCAGCGTGTGAGATTTGAGCGCTTTCACCGCCGCGGCGATCTGGGGAAATCGCGCGACGCGATCAATGTCGTTTCGAGACATCAAGCTTACTCGGTCGCCCTCCTTGTAAGCAAGGATGCGGAAGCCGTCGTACTTTTCTTCGTACACCCAGCCCTTCCTGTCGAAAGCTTTCCGCACAAGCGTCGCAAGCACCGGATGGACGCGAAATGGAATGGCATCTTTCAAAGTGATGCGGCTCGCTCGAGGTGGATTTTATCTAGGAAGCTTTCCTGGCGCGGCGGCGCGAAACGGCTCCGCCCGATTTGGCAGCGACCGTTTTCTTGGCGACCGCGCTCTTGGTGGCAGGTTTTTTGCCCGGCGCGTGGCTGGCTTTGCCCGATGTTTTCGCCGCTGGATCGCCGGTAGCGGCTTTGGCGACGTCTCCGCCGGCATCCTGCGCAATTTCGGCCAGAAGCTTATTGCTGATAGCCGACCGCGGCTTTTCCATCGTGAGGTCGTCGGCGAATGCGTATTGATCGCGATGCTTGATCAACAGCCACGATTTTCCCGGCTTGCTGCTGCCAAAGCCACGGGTACGTACCAGAACCCACGAACCTTTCAGCTTTTTCCCGTACAACGTGAATTTAAAATCGCCTTTCTCGAGCGCCCCGTCCACATCCTCAGACACGGTTTCGGGAGCCCATGTTCCGTGATCCCACACCATCACGGTGCCGCCGCCGTACTCGCTCTCCGGAATCACTCCTTCGAAATTCGCGTAATCAAGCGGATGATCTTCCACCTGCATCGCCAGCCGCTTCACGCTCGGATCGGGTGACGGTCCCTTGGGCACGGCCCAGGAAAGCAGTACGCCTTTCCATTCCAGCCGGAAATCGTAATGCAGTTGCGTGGCGCGATGTTTTTGGACCACGAAGATGAGGGAGGAATCTTGTTTGCTTTTGGAGCTTTTGCCCGAAGGTTCAGGCGTCACATCGAAGCGGCGCTTCTTGGAGTATTCCTTCAGTGTCATTCGCTAGTCCTTGCACGCGCATGAGCGGCGGTGTCTAAGACCTATATAACTCCTACCGCGATTTTGCACAAATCGCTTTCCGCTTATTTTCAATCGGGCGCAGGCCGCCATCGCACCTCGCTTATTTCCGGGCCGCCGAGGGGCTACTTAGAAAAATAAAAACCCAGCACCCATGAACCATGCAAAGCATCGTAGCGCATGCTTCGGTAAGCATCTTCTTTGCTGAGCGGTCCTTCGAGGAATAGTCCATATTGTTCCGCCACCTGCGGCCGGATGTACTGCTCGAATTTGTGCCACACTTCCCGCTGCGACCTTCCGCGTACCTCCCCTCCAAATCCGCCCATCGCTGCCTCCAGCCGCAATAATTGTTACGCGCAGCGGAACGCCTCAGCATCGGATAGGACGGTCTGGACCACCATAAGGGCGTTACTGTAGGTGGGGGTGGATTTTACTCGACAGGCGGCGTGCACCTTCGGTTGCGGTCGGAGGGACGGTCATTCAGCCGCGGGGATTCCTGACGTCTCCATCCATTTTCTTATCTTCGCCAAGTATTCATTCACGGCTTCGCGCTTCGCGTCATCCGGCCAGCCAAGCTCGCGCGCGAGCAGTTCCGCGACCGCAGGCGCCGCACGCATCGCGTCTTGCCAGCCATACAGTTGCAAGCCGGTGCGTCGCGCGAGCACGTCCTCGATCGTAGCTGCCAATTCTTCGCGTGTGCCGAATATCACTTCGGCGCGAATTGGGGCGAGTCCTTCAAGCAGTGGCCGGCCGAGATCCGGCTCGTGCTTCGTGAGCTCCAAGACGCCCGCAGCGCACGCGCCGTATTTTTCGGCCAGGTGCCGCGCCGTTAATTCGCCCACGGCGAACCGCTCCATCAATGAACGCCAATACTCCGGCGCGTAATTGTGCGAGCCGAGCAAGGGATGCTGCAGCGTCGAGCACTCGCCACCGCCGCCGAGATGCTTTTGCACCTCGTCCAGCGTGTCTTGAGCCATGGCGCGATAGGTCGTCCACTTCCCTCCCATGATGCTGATCAAGCCGCTCGCGCCGTCGCGTTCAACTTCGTGGTCGCGCGCCAGATGTTTCGTGTCCCCGGATTTTCTAGCGCTCACCAGCGGCCGCAGCCCGGCTATCGCGCTCACAATTTGATCAGGCGTGGCGGGACGCGTCAGATACTTGTTCAGCTGGCGCAGAACGTAAGCGACTTCCTCTCTCTTCACTTCAAGAGGATCATCCAAGCTCGTCTCATCGTCCGTGGTGCCGACCAGCAACCGCCCTTGCCACGGAATCGCAAAGAGAACGCGGCCATCTTCCGTCTTGGGAACGAGCAAAGCGTCTTCGCTTGAAAGCACTTCAAGCGGAAGCAGGACATGAATGCCTTTGCTGAGGCGCATCCGAGGAGGCGCGGCGGGATTGGCCATGCGCCGCAGCACGTCAGCGTACGGCCCGGTGGCATTGATGAACGCCCGCGCGCGAACCGAAAAGCGGCTGCCGCTGATTCGATCTTCGACTTCCGCAGCTGCGATCTTGCCCTCTTTCGCCTTTTCAAACGCAACAACGCGCGCATAATTCAGCGCTTCGCCGCCGGCCGCGGCGAATGTTTTCGCCAGCGTGATGTTGAAGCGCGCATCGTCAAATTGGCCGTCCGTGTACGCCACGCTGCCGACGAGCCGATCGCTGGCGAGAGCCGGCATCAGGCGCAAGGTTTCCGCGCGCGGAATAAAACGGCTAGGCGCAAGCCCGTCGCGTCCCGCAACCCAATCGTAAAGCTTCAGACCGATCTCGAAGTAAGACACATCCAGCCAACTGAAACACGGGGTGACGAACTCCCGGGTGCGGGTGAGAAACGGAGCATTGCGCAACATGTGGATGCGCTCGTGCAGCGCGCGTTGCAGGACGCGGTATTCCTGAGGATCCAGGCGGCGAATTGCTTCTTCGAGATAGCGCACGCCGCCGTGAGCCATTTTTGTGGAAGCGCCGGACGTGCCTGAAGCGAAATCCGCGGCTTCCAGCTGGACGGTCTTGTAACCGCGCAGCTGGGAATCGAGCGCGCAGCCCGAGCCGGTGGCGCCGCCGCCGATCACGCAGACGTCGAACGATTGCCCCGCGATGCTTTGCAGCGCTTGCGCGCGGGACTTCAACCGCCAACCCGATACCTGCGAGGGATCATGGTGACGAACAGCTTAGCACTCTAGTTTTTGGAATGTGGTTGAAGCGCGCTACGAGAGCGCCTCTTGCATCGCTGCCTGCAGTTTGTTCAAGCCGGCCGCGAGATCAGCGCCCAGATGAACGCGCAGGGCGCGACGATTGCGCTCCGCAAGCACTTGGAAATCTCCGCGGGCCTGCGCCGCCTTCACGATGCCGAACGTATACTTCTGCCCCGGCACGGGCAAATCTTCCGCGTCATCGCAAGTAATCTGCAAGAACACGCCCGAATTGGGACCGCCCTTGTAGGCTTGCCCGGTAGAATGCAGGAATCGCGGACCGAATCCCAGGCACGTCGCCACGTGCTTCTTATCGCGTACCGAGTGACGCATCGCTTGCAACTGCGTCTGATGCGGCGCGTTTCTTTCGATGTAACCGAGCAGCGCGAAATAATCGCCGGCCTTGATGCGATTCAAATGCGCGCGCAAGTACCCCGCAAGAGTTGCACTTCCCTGCACCACCTGCTTCAACGCAGCGGCATTCTTATCGTCGGTGTAGAGCTTAATGCCCTGCTCTTCGAAAAATGGAGCTTCCGGAGGCAGCGAGCCGGTCTTTTCGTATTGGTCGGTCAATTTTCGCGTTTCGATTTTGCTCGCTTCCACGTCCGGCTGATTGAACGCGTTGATTCCGATAATGGATCCCGCTACGGCGGTGGCGATTTCCCAGCGGAAAAATTCCTCGCCAAGATCGTATTTGTCTTTCAGCGTGATGCGCACCACGGGCTGGCCCGCTTTTTCGAGCGCGCTCACGGCCGCTTCCTGCTTGGCGTCGTTATCGCCCACCAGGCTCACGTACGCGAAGACGCGGTCCTTGCCGTAAACATCGGGCGCACCGGCCGCTTCGCGATCCACCGGGATGAGGCCCTTGCCTTCCTTGCCGGTGGATTCCGCGAGGAGCTGCTCGAGCCACGCCCCGAGATCCGCAATTGCCGGTGACGCGAAGATCGTAACTTTGTCCCGTCCCAATTTTTGCGCCGTGCCCAGAATCACCCCCAGAATCGCGCCGGGATTTTCATCCGCGGGAACCGCGGACGCGCAGGCATGCACCATTTCCTCCACGCGATCTAGGAATCTGGGTACGTCTACGCCCTGAATCGCCGCGGGAACGATGCCAAAATTCGACAGCGCCGAATAGCGTCCGCCAATGCTCGGCACGCCGAAAAATATGTGACGGAAGCCGTCCGCTTCGGCCACTTTCTGCATGTGCGAACCGGGATCGGTGGTCGCGATAAAGCGCTTCCCCGCTTCGCCGGCGCCCACAGCCTGTTTCACGCGCTCGTAATAATATTGCTTGAAAATGTTGGGTTCGAGAGTACTGCCGGATTTGCTGGCGACGATGAAGATTGTTTTCGCGATGTCAATGTTCTTGTCAATCGTGCGGATCTGCGCCGGATCGGTGGAATCGAGGACGTGGAATTGCGGATGGCCGGGAATCGTGCCGAAGGTTTTCTCGAAAACTTCCACGCAAAGGCTGGAGCCGCCCATGCCCAAAAGCACCGCGTGCGTAAATCCCGCCTTCGCGATTTCGTCGGAGAGCTTTTTGAATTTGCCTTCGTGGGTAACCTGGTCGTCGGCGACCGCGAGCCAGCCGAGCCACTTGCTTTCGTCCTGGTTGGTCCAGAGCGAAGCGTCACGCGCCCAGAGGCGTTTTACTTTTTGCCCCGATTTCCAGTCTTCAAGGTTTTTTTTTACAGCCTGGTTCAGTTCCTCAGGCAATTGGTAAGTCATTTTGTTGATGGATGGAGGCTGCGCTTGCGTCGTGCGTTTTTCGACGGCCGCCAAGAGCTTGTCGAACGCCTCCGCGAATAGCTTCACGCCGTCTTCCGTAAGTTTGTCCGTCGCGGCCTTCATCGAAATTCCGGCCCGCTCCAATCCCTGCATCGTGTCGTGCGCGGCTTGAATGTTTTCTTCCAGGCTGGCGCGCGGTTTGCCGTGGTCGCGGAATGCGTCAAACGTGGCAGGTGGTATGGTGTCCACCGTGTCCGGTCCGATCAACTCTTCAACATAGTAGATATCGCTGTACGCGGGATTCTTGGTGCTGGTGCTAGCCCAAAGGACTCGCTGGGTCTGCGCGCCGCGATCCGCTAGAGCCTTCCACCGCGGACCGCTGAAAATCTGCTTGTAGCGTTGGTAAGTGACCTTGCCGTTGGCAATGGCGACTTTGCCCTGCAGATTGCGCAGCGCCGCTTGCTCGCCGGCATTCGAGGTAGCCTTAATCTTTTCGTCAATCTCGCCGTCCACCAGCGTGTCAATGCGGCTGATGAAGAAGCTCGCGACGCTGGCCATGCGGCTCACGTCTCCACCATTCTTAGCGTACTGCTCCAACCCCGCGATGTAGGCTTCCGCGACCTTCACGTACACATCGAGCGCGAACAGCAGCGTGACGTTAATATTGATGCCCTCGCTAATGAGTTGCTGATACGCAGGAATGCCCTCGGGCGTACCGGGCACCTTAACCATCAGGTTTTCGCGACCCACGCGCTTCCACAAGCGCCGCGCTTCGTCCAAAGTCTCCTGAGTCTTATGCGCGAGGTAAGGAGAAACCTCCAAGCTCACGTAGCCATCGCGCTTTTTCGACGATTCGTAAACCGGGCGCAGAAAATCGGCAGCGTCCTGAATGTCCTTGATCGCCAGCTCTTCGTAGCGGCCTTTTGCGTCCAGGTCCTTGCGTTTTTCCAGTTCCTCTAGCGTTTTTGTATAGTCCGTGCTGCCGGTGATCGCCTTCTCAAAAATCGTAGGATTCGAAGTCATGCCGCGCAGGCCGTCTTCTTCGATCAGGCGTTTCAGTTCGCCCGTGGTGAGCAGGTTCCGGCGGATGTAATCAAGCCAAACGGACTGGCCAAACTTCAATAGCGCCTTGAGAGGATTTTCGGCAGGCTTTCCTGCGGCAGATGCTGAGGTCGGTTTTGCTGTAGTGCTCATTGGGATCTCCTCCAATCAAAATTGCAAAGCTGGTTGCGCCAGGCTAAAGGGGCGCTATGAATGCGCCGAGGTTTCGTTTCAATCTGGAACGCGCGGTTCGGGCGAGGCGCCGAGGTCGAAGCCCGGTCCGCGCCCGAAGTAAGATTCTATCGCAGAATCACGATCCAAGCGTGCAAAAGCCAAACTGACCCGCAGGCGCGGTGCTCCTTGAGGATATCGGCCACGCGTGCGCCAGGATTACACTAGCCAAAACGTCCCCGCGCCCTGATTGACACGCCGCGGCGAGGTGTTTAGCATCCGAGCCAGAAGTCTACGGAGCCTGCCATGATCGCCGGAAAATTGTACACGCCACGCGAAGCCGCGCAGGTTCTGGGGGTCAGCTATCCCACTCTCAAGCAGTGGATCTATAAGAAGCAAATCCGCACGGTGCAAACCGCCGGCGGCCATCATCGCGTCCCCGAAAAAGAAGTGGACAAGTTCCTCTATCGCAAAAGCGAGCGCGCTCCCGTGGCGGAACGCCGCACTAATTTCCGCCGCATCAGCGGGCGCAATCAACTCGTGGGTCGCGTGATGGATATCAAGACCAGCGGCCTGATGGCGCAAGTGACTCTATCCATCGGTGGGCAGCACATCACCTCCATCATCACCGCCGACGCTGTGCGCGAAATGCGCCTCAAGAAGGGGCAAACCGTGGCAGCGCTCATTAAATCCACCGAGGTAATGATCATCAGAACGTAGACGGCCGTTGAACCCGGTCGATACGTTCCGCCCAACGCTCTTGCGATCACGCCGTAGGCTTAGCTTCTTCGCGATCAGCCGCGTACTTGCGCAACAGCCGAAATGGCCGCAGCGCGATATAGAGCGGCGCCAGAGCGCGCGGCAACCGCATCATCGCCCAATCTTCTTCGGCCGGAACCACTGCCAGACGCACCACGTAGCGCCATCCGGAGAAGAAACCGGCAAGCATCCGGCGCCGGTAGCGAACTCTTCCGACCATATCGAGTGTCTGCGCAGGCCGGCTCAGCAGCATCCGTTGCATTTCGTCCGCGATTTCGCAGGCAGTGCGATCCGCCTGCACGCGCTGCAAAATCTCGCTGGGCAGCGGCGCGCGCAGTAGCCCGTGCGCCAGCGCCAGGCCGGTATGTACCATTCGTTCCGCGCGGAGCGACTTCGTCACGCGGATAATTTCATCCCAATCCAGATTCGCTTGCGATTGAATTAGCTCAGAAACGTCGGCCACCCACGAAAATCGCTCCCAGAAGTCCTTCGACCCGTGGATGCACAGCATCGGCAACAAATCCTCAGCCGTGAACGTGAGGACTTCGTGATTGCTGATCCGCAGCGGCGCGCGCCGCGCGATGAAGTAGTCCAGATCGGGCTTCACAGGAAAATGGCGCAGCGTGATTTCGGTATGAAGCTCCACCATCGCGTGCCGCGGCTCGTCGCGGTAATTGTATTCGCCCGGAACCAACGAGGAGGCAAGTTCCGGTGACAGAATCCAGTCGAATTTTGGTTTATATCCGAGGGAAAGAATAATTTCGTGTGCTCTTGGAATATCGCCCTGGCGCAGAATAATGTCCAGGTCGTCGAATTCGCGGAGTGCGACATCTCCGTAAGCCTGCACCGCAAGCACCGGCCCCTTGTAAGGCAGCGCAGGAATTTCGTGCTCGCGAAAAAGTTTGAGAATTTGAAGAAGGTCAGCGGTCAGATACAAGCAGCGAACCGTGTTGGCCCGGCAGGTATTTTTCAGTTGCTCCCGCGCGGCGGCGGGAATCGCGTTTGCCGCGATCGCCGACAGGTGGCGCTCCACCAAGGGCGTGATGGAATTCGCTTCCGCTTCGGCGAGCAAGTATTCCCATTCAAGCGGCCGGCCGATAATTTCGCGGATTTTCTGCGCGTCGTCCGGCGCTAGCCGCGTTCGCGCGCAACAAGCGAGCAATTGTTTTTCGGCGCACGGACTAACTTGGGTTCTCGCCTTCATCCATTCCCCGCCCGAGGACGCGGCGAGGAAATTCTACGCCATAAGGACGCAAGGCGCGGGCCGAGAATTCGCGAACGCCGCCCCGAAGTACCGCGCCATCACGCGGCTATCGGGTACTGCAGCGCGCCTTCCATCTCGATGCGGCGGCCAATCTTCACCAAGCGCCTGCGAAAATCGTCGGCGTTCAAGCCCGCTCCGGCGCAAACCATCTCGAAATCCGCGTGGCTATCAAAGAGAAATTCCTGGGCCTCGCGTCGCGCGCGCAACGTCCCACCGCGCCACTCTTCCACCGCGTTCACGATCACCGCCGTCCAGAACCGGCGCTCCGAGATCAAATCCTCTGTCACGTTGCTCTGCGTATCCAAGAAAACCTGGCTGGCCATCCCTTCCATTTTTTCCCCCTCGTTGCTGACCGGCTGTTTCGACCGGCGCACGCGTCTGCTAAATGCATCCCGAACACCAAAGCCGCTGCATACGCCCGCGCTCGCGAGGCAGCGATCAAGGTTCTTGATTTGTGCGGCTTACAAGGCATGAGGATCGCTGCTAGTTAAGAAACGTCGCGCGATCATTGCGATGCGACGTTTCGCAGACGCGCAGCTGTTCCGTGGAGGAACAACGCCGAATACAGCAGTTTCAAGAGGATGGCAATAGCTGAGTAAAAAAAGGGACTGCAGCGCCTACTGCACCATTTCGGTACTGAGAATCTCTCGCAGCTTCGCTGCAAGCGCCGCCATCGTGAACGGCTTCTGCAAAAGCGCCGCGTCAGTATCCAAGATTCCGTGATGGACCACAGCCTGGTCCGTATATCCGGACATGAACAGCACCTTGATCTCCGGGCGGATGGTTTTGACGCGGCCCGCAAGCTCCCGGCCGCTGATTCCCGGCATCACTACATCCGTCATCAGCAGCTGTATCGGCCCCACATGCATGGCCGCCAGCTCCAGCGCGGTGTGGCCGTCTTCGGCGGCAATCACGGTGTAGCCGGTCAGCTCCAGATACTCGCGCGCCAGCTCGCGAACGCCTTTCTCATCTTCGACGAGCAACACCGTTTCTGACCCGCGCGGCAACGCCTTAGCCTCAATTTTGTTATCGCGTCCGCGCGCGGTCTGCTCATCTTCAATGCGGGGCAGATAGACCTTGAAACTTGTTCCGCGGCCCGGCTCGCTGTACACCCACACGTAGCCGCCGCTTTGCTTAACGATACCGTAAACGGTAGCTAGTCCCAGCCCCGTCCCTTTGCCTTTTTCTTTGGTAGTGAAGAAGGGTTCAAAAATGTGCGCCTGCGTCTCTGCATCCATCCCGCAGCCATTGTCGGTCACGGCAAGCATCACGTACTTGCCCGGCGAGAGCACTGCCGGCGGATGCGCCGCAGCCTTATCCAGTTCGACGTTGGCGGTTTCAATCGTCAGGCGGCCGCCTTCCGGCATGGCGTCTCGCGCATTCACGGCGAGATTCAGGATCACCTGTTCGATCTGGCTGCGATCAGCTTTGATCAATCCCAAATCCGGCGCGCTGGACGTTTCGAGTTGAATATCCTCGCCAATCAGCCTGCGCAGGATTTTTTCCATCTCGACAACCACGCTTTGTACGTTCAGCACCTTTGGCGCGAGCATTTGTTTCCGGCTGAACGCCAGCAACTGGCGCGTAAGAGAAGTTGCGCGTTGCGACGCAGTCTGAATTTGCTCCGCGTTGCGCCGCAACGGGTCACCTTCGGCGAGCCGTTCAGTCATCAAGTCCGCGTAGCCCTGAATGACCATCAATAAATTATTGAAATCGTGCGCGATTCCGCCGGCCAATCGTCCTACCGCTTCCATTTTCTGCGCCTGGCGAAGCTGCTCTTCGAGCTGTTTGCGGTCCGTGATATCCAGCGCCATGCAGATGGCGCCCTGCAATTCGCCCTCGGCTGTGCGCAAAGGCTCTACGTGGCAGGTGTATGACCCGCCCTTCCACTCCACGTGGAAGGTTACAGGCTCGCCCTTCGTCGCGCGGCGGTGCGCCGCGATGGGCAGGAAGGTCTGATCGTTCGTTTCGAAGTAATCCATCAGCGATACGCCCACAATCTGATTGGGCTTCAGTCCCAGGCGCGCTAAGCCGGCGCCCAAGGCCGACGTAAACCGCAGGTCTTTCCCCACCGTCCACAGCACGGCCGGCAATTGCTCCACCAGCACGCGCAGCCGCGCTTCGCTTTCGCGAATTTTTTCTTCCGCGCGCTTACGCTCGATGGCCAGCGCGATCTGTCCGCCGACCGACATCAAAAATTCCAGGTCGCGTTCCGTGTAGGCAGTTTCGTTCTCGTAGTGCTGCACCACCAGAACGCCAATCGTTGCCGCCGGTGTGCGCAACGGCGCGCCCAGCCACGACGGCGACGGCGTACCGACTAGTTCCACCTCGCCTCGCTCGGCGAGCTCGTCGAAAACCTGCTGCGGAATCAGCATCGCGCGGCCGGTGCGATACACATAAGCCGTGCAGCTCCGCCCGACCTGCTGCGGCGGCGGAGCTTCGTCGAATTGGTCTATAAAAAATGGAAAGTGAAACATCCCGGACGGCGGTTCGTACAACGCCACGAAGCAGTTCTCGGCGTACAGCACTTTCCTCAGCGCTTGATGAACCAGGTACAGCAGATCGTCCAGGTTATCCGTCACGTTCACGGCATGAATAATTTCGAAGGTTACCTGCCGCTCGAGCTCGGAACGCTTCCGCTCGGTAATATCCTCCATCGATCCTTCGTAGGCCACGATCTCGCCGTTCGAGACGCGCACTGCCCGGGCATTTTCCGAAACCCAGATCAGCGCCCCATCCTTCCGGCGCAGCTGGTATTCGAAACTTTCCACTGAGCCGTGCTCCATCATCCGCCGCTTGAATTCCACGCGCGCTTGCGGATCCGAGTACAAATCCTGGCTCATGTCCTGAATGCTGAGAATCATTTCCTCGGGAGACGAGTAACCGCACATGCGCGCGAGCGCCGGGTTCACGCTGAGAAGTTGACCTTCCACTGACGCGCGGAAAATTCCTTCCACCGCGTTCTCAAAAAGCTGACTGAGTTTTTCCTCCGCCTGCTGCTGCGCGCGCTGCGCCTCGCGCCGCTCGGTAATATCCTCATAAATCACGAAGCTCCCGACGATCTCGCTGTTTTCCACCAACGGCACGCAAGTAATTTGCACTTCGACGAGTGATCCGTCGCGCCGCCGTCGCTGGGCGCTCGCCCGTACCACTTCTCCAGCCACCGCGCGCTCCGTAAATGCTTGCGCGTTTCGGGCCAAGTCTGTGGGCGCAAGCAAAGAATCGAGCTCCGCCCCGCGAATTCCGGATTCTTGGTACTGGAAGAGACTTTCGAACGCAGGATTGCACAACTGGACGCGATGCCTTTGATCCAGCACAACCATCGCGTGCGGGTTGCTGGAGAAAAGCAAGCGCAGATTCTGTTCGGTCGCGAAATCCGATTCCGCGGCTCCCGAGTTTGCAGAGCTAGACGTAACAGACTTCCCGCGCCCATTCGAGCGCACTAGACCATCCCCGTTTGCTGGAAACGCAGTGACCTTTTTCGCCATTTGTCAGGTTCGGAGCAAGGCTCTCTCGCTGCCCCATGACCCCATCTACTGGTATAAATAGGCGCCAAATTTCCGGCAATGGTACGTTCGTACCAAATGCTCACATTCCGTGGCACTTACGGTCGATTCAGACCTGAAAACGGCCGGCATCGCGCGACGAAAATATTGCTCGCCTCAAAAAAAGCGACCCGGCGCCGCGCGCTACTTTCGCTCACGACAGCCGGGCCACCAATCTCTCAGCTAGTTACAAACCTTCCAAGCTGCCTTACTTTTTGGGCCGTGATTCCGGCGGCACGCTGCCGCTCGCGCGATAGTAAGCTACGAGCAAACCATAGTGCTCGCCCATATGCTCCGTATACCCGATCCAGTCTTCCAGATGCTTGATCACTCCCGCGTCTCCTGTTTTTTCGGCGAGAGCCGCGCCATCCGCCACCGACTTCTTCAGAAACGCCACCGTTTCCGCTTTGGTCTTATACTCGCTCACGGGCGGATCATTTCGTGCGTCACCAGCTTTCGTACCGGTCAAACGGTTGATCATGTCGTAGTTCGCCCCGGCGATGTGCAGAATCACTTGCTGAAACGTGCGAACCTGAGGCGTCAATTTGTAGGAGTATTTATCCTCCGGCCAATCTTCCGCCATGGTGATCAGCCTGCCGCCCACATCGTTCCAATTATCCACAACGGCTTTCGTCGGCGTGCGGGGAGTCTTCGTCTGCGCGCCATCCTGCGCTTGCGCCACTCTTGCGGAGCCGCACAGCACCAGCAGCACAAGAAAGAACATCGAGCGAACGACATTTCTCATGAACAGTCTCCTTCGTGAATTGCCCTCGCCGTGCGCCCCAGGGTCGGCGGCTAGCCTACCGGGCTTTGGGAATCAAGTCCAGCGACTTGCTTTCGGCTCGCATGCACTGCCTTTGCGTAGCGCCGTGAACGCTCGCCGCACGCTCATCGCGCGCGGCTTTCTTCCGCCAAATTTGCCTAACCACGTGCCATTCGCCCTTCGAGCGTCTGCTTCATCGCCGTGGCGCCCTGTTCAATCATCGAACGGAAAGGCTCGGCCGCTTCGTTCGGCAGCAAGTCGGTAATCCACATCAGCCGCGTTCGCCCGCCGTCCGCGGCGAACACTTGCATGGACGCGTTGTGATGCGTCGGTTTTCCCTGCACGATCGAATAGACGACGCGTCGCGCATTTTCGTCTAAATCAACGAGCAGCTCCCGTACTACCAAGCCATTCGCAAACGTCACGATGCGCGCGTCTCCGTCCAGCCGCGTATCCGCCACGAATCCCACCGCCAGACGCCGGTGCACCATGCCGAAATCGCGTACCGCCGCCCACACATCGTCAGGATCTCCCTCAATCATGATTTCCTTCCAGATAGATGCCATTTGTCTCTCTCCTCGCTGCCGCGTAAGATTTTGGAAGCCGGTGCTTTCTTTGCGAGTCGCAAGAAACGATATACGCTCTCGAGGGAGACAGATACTTGGCGAAAATTGCGGTCGAACTAAACCAAGCCCCGGCGCGGCGCGACGTCGAAGGTGAGCCCGGTCGCATCGCGGCATGCAGAATCGCTCGAGGTCACGGCTGGAGCGTTTCCGACCTTGTCTGCACCTGTGGACCCCACGATCGCCCGTTCGAAGAGAAGCATTCCGGCTTTTCGATTGCCATCGTCGCAGCCGGAACTTTTCAGTACCGCTCCGCCGCAGGCAACGAGCTGATGACGCCCGGTTCGCTAATGCTCGGCAACGCCGGCCAACAATTCGAGTGCGCGCACTCCCACGGCCGGGGCGACCACTGCCTTTCCATCGGTTTCACACCCGATTATTTCGAGCGCCTTGCGGCTGATGCCGGATTTCGCCGCGGCGACCGGAAATTCCGCGCGCTGCGATTGCCGCCAGTGCGTGATTTTTCAGCACTGGCTGCGCGAGCGCTCGCCGGGCTCGCTGGACCTGCGAGCGTTCCATGGGAAGAACTCAGCCTGCGGCTCGCCGCCAACGCACTGCGGCTCGGCTCCTGTTCTTTCGGCGGCGCGGCGATCTCGACCGCAAGCGCGCAAGCGCGAGTTACGCGCAGCGTCAGGTTGATCGAGCTTCGCTCCACAACCAAACTCACGCTCGAGGCCCTCGCGCGAGAGGCCGACTTGAGTCCGTACCACTTCCTGCGCGTTTTCCAGCAATTGACGGGCGCAACGCCGCATCAGTACATCGTTCGCACACGACTGCGCGAAGCCGCGCGGCGCCTGGCAGCGGAGCCCACCAAGATTCTCGATATCGCGCTCGATTCCGGCTTCGGCGACATTTCCAATTTCAATCACTCGTTCCGTGCGGAATTTGGTGTCAGTCCTCGCGTTTATCGCTGGCAGTCCAGCCGCAAAGGAAATTGACCGCCCGCGCCGCCGAAGTGAGTTTGGCGCAACGCTTCGGCTTGGGTAAGATGGAGTCCAGCCCTGATAAGGACTCATACCGTCATGGAAAAAGAAAACCAAGTACAAAGCTTCCCCGCAAATCCTCGAGAAAAGCAGCCAACAGAATTCGAGCTTATCGTCAGTGGCGAACATTCCGATGCTTTCGCGATCCTTGGCCCGCATTGGATCACCGTGGATGGCAAACGTTCGCTCGCGGTCCGCGTCTTCCGTCCGAACGCTACCGAAGTGACTCTGCTCGGGAACAAGAATAACGAATCATATGCTGCGCGGCAGGTTCTGCCCGAGGGTTTGTTTGAAGCTGTCGTCCCGGCTCCTGCTTTCGGCGTGGCTGCAGACGATACAGTGCCGCCCACCGCCTATCGCCTCCTTATTCGATTCAGCGACGGCAACGTGCTCGAAGCTCTCGATCCTTACGCGTTTCCGCTCGTGCTCACCGAATACGATCTATATCTTTCCGGCGAAGGCACGCACTACCTGAAGTACGAAAAATTGGGTGCGCACGTCCGCGAAGTCGCGGGCGTTCGCGGAGTGCAGTTCGCCGTCTGGGCGCCCAACGCGAAACGCGTCAGCGTGGTCGGAAATTTCAATTACTGGGACGGCCGCGTGCATCCCATGCGCCATCGCGGCGAAAGCGGCATCTGGGAAATCTTCATCCCCGGTCTGGATGAGGGAGAGCTGTACAAATTCGAAATTCTCGGACGCTCTGGAAATTATCTCGGGCTGAAATCTGATCCGTACGGATTCTCAGCCGAAGTGCGGCCGAAAAACGCATCGGTGGTCCGCAATATTGATGGCTTTCAGTGGAAGGATCGCCCGTGGATGGAATCGCGCGCTCTGCGCGATTGGCTGCACTCGCCAATGACGGTGTACGAACTGCACGCGGGCTCCTGGCGTCGCAAGCCCGAGGAAGGCAACCGCTGGCTCACCTATCGCGAACTCGCCGACGAACTGATTCCCTACGTCAAACGCATGGGTTTCACCCACATCGAGCTGCTCCCTATCATGGAGCATCCCCTGGATGCCTCCTGGGGCTATCAAACCGCCGGATATTTCGCGGTCACCAGCCGCTACGGCACGCCCGCTGATTTCATGTACTTCGTGGACCGCTGCCATCAGGAAGATCTCGGCGTGATTCTGGATTGGACGCCCGCGCATTTCCCGCGCGACGCGCACGGCCTGGGATATTTTGACGGCACGCACCTCTACGAACACGAAGACCCGCGGCGCGGCGCTCATCCTGACTGGGGCACGCTCGTTTTCAACTACGGTCGCAACGAAGTGCAGAATTTTCTGCTCTCGAACGCGCTCTTCTGGCTGGACAAATACCACCTCGACGGGTTGCGCGTGGATGCCGTCGCCTCGATGCTCTATCTCGATTATTCGCGCAAGCCCGGCGAGTGGGTTCCAAATCCCTTCGGTGGCCGCGAAAATCTCGAAGCCATCGGTTTTTTGAAACACCTCAACGAAGTTCTGCACAGCCGGCACCCCGGCGCGTTAATGATTGCGGAAGAATCCACTTCGTGGCCGGCGGTTTCGCGCCCCACCTACGTCGGCGGCTTGGGCTTCGACCTGAAGTGGAATATGGGATGGATGAACGACACGCTGCGTTACTTCGCGCTCGACCCGCTTTATCGCCAATACCACCACAATGAACTCACTTTTTCGATGATCTACGCGTTCCAGGAAAATTTCGTACTGCCGATTTCCCACGATGAAGTCGTGCACGGAAAGCGTACGCTCCTCGAAAAGATGCCCGGTGACGACTGGCAAAAATTCGCGAACGTCCGCCTGCTCTTGGGCTACATGTACTCCCATCCCGGCAAGAAACTTCTTTTCATGGGCAGCGAGCTCGCACAGAGAGAGGAATTCTGGGAAGAGAGCACAGTGGAATGGAAACTCGAAGAGTCACCCTGGCATCGCGGTGTTCAGCGGCTGCTGGCGGATTTGAACCGCCTGCATTCCACCGAGCGCCCCTTCTTCGAAGTGGACTTCGAATGGGCCGGCTTCGAATGGATCGACGCCAACGATGCCGCCGCCAGCATCCTCACGTTCATCCGCCGCGCGCGCAATGCCGAAAACTTCATCGTGTCGGTCTGTAACTTCACTCCCGTTTTGCGCGAAGAATATCGCGTTGGCGTCCCGTCAGCTGGCTATTACCGCGAGATACTCAACACGGACTCCTCCTACTACGAGGGCAGCGACAAAGGAAACGCGGGCGGCGTCAACGCCGAACCAATCCCCTGGAACGGCCGCCCGTGGTCCCTGAAACTGCGCGTGCCGCCCCTGGCAGCCGTCTACTTCAAGCCACAGCGCGACTAAGCGCCCGGTACACCAACTTAGCCGCTCTTGCTGGCGCAACCCGCGCCATAATCCACGGAACATTTCCGCTTGCGCCTCCGTACATACGTGCAGGAAGAGCACGGGAGGCTTCCCCAAAATGCGAAAAGTCCTTCGATCAATAGCGGTGGTTTCTTTGTCAGCTGCAATGGTGTCGAGCATGGCAATGCCGCTCCTGGCGGCACCCCCGGAGCGCTATCTGCACGTCAAGGTAGAGGATCCTGCGAAAGGTGAGAGCGTCAACGTGAATGTCCCGCTTTCCATGGCGGAAAAGATCCTGCCTACGGTGAATAAAGGCTCGCTGCACAATGGACATGTCACGATCAACCACGCCGATCTGAACGACGTGGACATACGCGCCATCCTCGACGCCATCCGCACCGCCCCCGACAACGAATTCGTAACCGTGAAAGAGAAGGATCAGGATGTGCGCGTCGCGAAATCCAATGGCAATCTCATCGTGCACGTTCGCGACACCGCGAAAGGCGGCGAAAAAGTGGACGTCACCGTCCCCATGAAAGTCGTCGACGCGCTGCTCTCCACGGCAAAACAAAATGAACTCGATGTGGCCGCCGCGCTGCAGGCCCTGAGCGCAGAAGGTGATGCGCTTCTCGTGACTGTCCAGGACGCGACCCAGCATGTACGCGTGTGGGTGGATTCACGCAACACGCAGGACTAATTCTTACCGATCGAAACGAGGTGATTGCGATGATTCTCCTAGGAAAAGTAATGCTCGGAATTGCGAGCGTCACTGTTGCCGGAGTTGGATTGATTTGCAGCGAAGGCATGATCGAAGTGAACGTGGTGGAAAGGCAGCCGGAAGCTCATCACGTCTATGTGCTCGCTCCCGCGGCCTTGGTTCCCATGACGATGTATTTCGTCCCCAGCCGCAAGTTTGGGCACGCCTCCAGGGAACTGCAGCCGTGGATGCCGACCATCCGCGCCGCGCTCGATCAACTGCGTGAGACGGACGACTTCACTCTGGTAGATGTCACCGAGCCGGGCCAACATGTGGTCGTCAACAAGCGAGGCGGTTCGATAGTCGTTGACGTCAACGACCACGACGAAACCGTGCACGTCTCGGCACCGATTCGCGCCATCGCAAGCACGATCGAACAAGTTGCCGCGGCGAGCGACGACTCGAGGAACTAGCTCGCTGCGGATTCCCTCACTGGCGGGCGCTAAGAAGCACCTCGAAGCGCCCGTCAGAATCAGGGATTTTTTGCCGGCACCCAGTACACTTCTTGTTGCAAAGATTGCTTTGCAAATCCGCGCCGCAGCAGTATCCCCATTCCTAGCTCGATCATCTGCGGATGGCCGCACAAATATCCGGTAGTGTCAGCCGCCTCCAGCGCCCACCGGTCCGTGTACTTGCGAATCAAATCTTCCACTCGTCCAGTCTCGCCATGCCACGCGGCGTCTTCCCATGGACGGCTCACGGTCGGAACGTACGTAAGCCACGGCACTTCGCTGGCGATCCGTTCCAGTTCAGCGCGATAGCCGAATTCCCACCCCCGGCTCGCGCCCTGAATCACGTACAGCTTCAAATCTGCCGGAAAGCGTTTCTCTTTCCAATCAGCGTGCAGCGTTCGGATATAAGACACATAGGGCGCAATGCCCGTAACGGTGGCCAGCAACAAATGATTGTGGTGTCCGCTCTTCAAATCCAGCGTGAATCGCCCTTTGGCGATTTTCCGCATGGACATCTCATCGCCCACTTGCAGCTTGTGCAGCAGCGGGGTCAATTCACCCTGCTCGACGAGCTCAAAGAAGATTTCGATCTCGCGCTCGTAGGGCGACGACACTATTGAATACGCGCGCTCGACCTGTTTCGCCGCCGTTTCCACGCCCAGCGTCGCATATTGGCCCGCCACAAAATTGAATTCCCCGCCCGGGTCCAGCTTGATTTTCCAAAGGTCCGGCGCGAAGTTTTCCCGCTGCGTAATTCGCGCTCGGAAGAATTTTTCTTCAGCTGGCCTCATATTGCATCACCCCCCAGGGTCATGTCGCGCCCAATCCAACCCGAAACGTCTCCGCTAAAAAATAAGAGGCGCTCCGAAACTTCCGGAGCGCCTCCGAGCACTGGAACTAGAGGACTGCCGTTACGGATGCTGGTGGTCCTGCCCGAACATCATAGGATTAAACGGCTGCGGCGTTCCGGTAATCTTGTCCTTCCCGTCGGTGATCACTTTGGTCAGCAGCATGGTCGTGTCCTTCCCCTGAAACTTCACCAGTCCATAAGGACCCGCCTTCGCCGCGATCCACATGTCGCCGGAACCATCTTTCATTTTGTAGTGCTCCGCTGCAAAAGTTCCCGCGGCAGTCGTCACTGACTCGGGGCCAACGTCTTCCGCGTCGCTGCGAATGTCGGTGGGTCGCTTCTGTCCGTGCATCTGCACCATTTGAGCCGGCATTTCCATCGGCGGGCGGTTCGGCATCTGCATGATGATGCGAGAGACGGAGGTGTCCGAGCCGTTCACAACGGTGAGCGACTTGGTGATCACGTCGCCGCCCATCTGCGCGCCGGAGATCGTGTTCTCAAACCAGTAGGCATCCTTGCCGTCCACCGATTCCTTGCCCACGATGACCATCTCCATCGTTATCTTGTCGCCCTTGGCCGTCGTAACTTCATACTGCCCGCCCGATCCAACCACCGGGTTCAATATTCCGCGCAGTTGCGGCGCGTTGCGCATGCCCATCTGAGCGCTGGCCCCGAGCGCCATCGCCACCACCACAAGGCAAGCTACACCGAACCGTCGCGCCATAGTCATGCCTTATGCTCACTCCTTTGAGAGCAGCGCACCAACGCGAAGCTAAATATCGCGTCCCTTCGCATCTTCCATCTTGGAAAGGTCGAAAGTCGTTTGGATCTTCACCTTCCCGACGACGCAGTTGAATTCGAGCGCCTTCTCGTTGGGCGAGACCGAAGGTTCCCCGCCGTCGGCCTTCATCGGAAAACTGAATACGATTCCTTGCAAGGTTTTGCCGTCCTCACTATGCACCAATTCCGCTTTCGTCGCACTGATATGTTGCTTCGTCTTCTTGCCAATCAGAACCGTGACGCCCTGCAACGCTTTTTCATCCATGGATTGAAACGGCGTCATGTCAGGTCCGCCGAGATACACCTTGTAGGTGTCCACCGGCAGCGCCAACTGCTTCTCAGCCTCATCTTCTTTGAGTTTGCCTTCGAGCACGGAATTTCGATAGCCCGCTTCGCGAATTGTGCGCGACGAAATCCAGCGAACAATGAAATTCGCTGCGGTGGGCTGCGGCGGTGCTTCCCCCAGGCCGGGCTGACTTGCCGGGGCGCTCGCTTGACTTGGCGCAGAGCCAGGCTGGCTTCCCGGTTGGGCGTTCCCCGTCCTAGGTGTATTCACTCCGCCAGCGCTAGACGCGTCCCCCGCTGCCGCCGGTGGAAGGTTGCTCACCTTCCAACTCACATCAATTTGCACAATCTTGCACCACGGAGAATCGTTAAAAATTTTCTTTATGTCATTCGCGTCCCACTGCTGGTACGGCTTGGCCTTCCAAGGATCTCCGCCGCCCCACGCAAGCGCGGCCAAAATCACGCATGCCAACGCACCGGTGAACAGCTTCGAAAACCGCGGTATGAGCACCGAAGTATGTTTCCTGCGTTCCATATTAAACCTCCAGATTATGCGTGGACCATTTCACGGGTAGGATAGCACTCAAGCAATACTTGCCGTCAAAGGTCGGATGTAAACCCAGGGGAGAAACCGCGGGACTCATTTTTCAAGGGAGCCAAACACGGCGAAGTTCCTTGCAAGCAACACTACAGCCATTCCATCGCGGTCACTCGCATTCCAGAATTTTCACTCCCTTAACGATAACCGAAAATACCTTAGCGGCTAGCCCTTCGAGCGACAAGCGGATTCTCAGCGTCTGGACTCGCGTGACCTGTTTGTCGCGACGCCCCCAACACGCGTTCCACCCTGTACATCGGATTCTCGCGCGACTCGAAATGCATCCGCATCAGCAGCTCGCCCACCAGCCCCACCGCGAGCAACTGTACCCCGAAGAGGCATAGCATCATGCCCAGCACCAAAAGTGGCCCGTGCTCTACGAAAATCGGCGCTGGCGTGAAGATCTTCTCCAGCATCAGAAATGCCAGAATCCCGCCGCCCGCGAACAGCCCCAACAATCCCGGCGGCCCAAAGAAGTGCAGCGGCCGAGTCATATAGCGCATCAAGAATCGAATGGTAATGATGTCGAAGAAGACGCGCAACGTGCGCGAAATTCCGTAATGGGACTTGCCACCCGGCCTCACGATGTTGCGAATCGGAACTTCTACAATCTTCGCCCCGTTCCACGCCGCCAGCGCAGGGATGAACCGATGCATCTCGCCATACAGCGGCACGTCCTTGATGATCTCGCGCCGGTACACTTTAAAAGTCGTCCCGAAATCGTGGATGTCCACTCCGGAAAGCTTGGCCATCATCCAATTCGCGATGCGCGAAGGCAGCCGCCGCAAAATAAAATTATCCACGCGCTTCTGCCGCCAGCCGCTGACGATATCGCAGCCCGTCGTGTCCATCGTTCCTAGCAATGTGGGAATGTCAGCGGGATCGTGCTGCAAATCCCCGTCCATCGAAATGATGATCTCTCCCGACGCATAATCGAATCCGGCGGCAAGCGCCGTGGTCTGCCCGTAGTTCCGTTTCAGCCGCAGCACCGCGACGCGCGGATCTTCCGCCGCAATCTCTGCCAAAATCTGCGGAGTCGCGTCCGAGCTTTGGTCGTCCACGTACACAAACTCCACCGGGTCAAAACGCCCGCTCATAACGGCGCTCAACCGGCTGTGCAGTTCGCGCACGCTTTCTTGTTCGTCGTGGAAAGGTACCACCACCGAATAACGCGGCGGCATGCCTGAGTGCTCCCGCATAAGTTCAGTTTAACTCCCGATAGCTGATTAAGCGAATCCCGCGTTCCGTAATTGCACTTCTTACGCCGGGATCCAGCAGCCCCTGCATCTCGTCCTCGCGGTGCTTCTGAAGCCGCGAACCTGACCGCGCCAAATCCGCGTCGCAAATCCCCGGATGCAGCATGATCTCCGTCGTTCCTTCGGCCGTAGACTCGATTATGCCACGCAACATCGCCGGCCCCAGCCTTCCCGTCGTAGCCAATCCTAGAAAATGATCCGGCGAGCACAGCCCGTACTTCTTCGAGATCGTGAAGAATTGCGGTGCGATCGCTCGCACGGCCCCCGCGGCGAGAATTTGAAGCGAAATTCCCTGTCCGCTCGCACGACTCGTTTCCCAGGAATCGCTAAGGTCCTCGATCGGCTTGCGCACCCGCGTGATTCCGCATTCCTTGGCGACTTTACCCAGCGCTTCCATCACCCGCGGATGAGCGTGCGTATGCTTGTGCGTGTCCAAATGCGTCGGCTCGATTCCCGCAGCCCGAATTTTGGCAATTTGCGCGCGCAGCTCCCGCTCGATTTCTTCTCCACGTATCATCCCCGAGGTGATTCGCGCGACAAAAAGTGGCAACGAGTCCGGCAAGGTACCATTCGCATCCACGAGCGAAGCGACGCTTTCCCGCGGCGCCACGCACTTCCCGCCTACCAGCACCAGGTGGCAACCAACTCCCAGCTGCGGGTTCGCGCGCGCGCGCTCCACGGCATCGTCAAACGCGTCGCCGTCCGCCATCAACGTCGTACTCGTCAGAATTCCCTCGCGATGGGCGCGCACAATGCCTTCGTTCACACCACGCGTCATGCCAAAGTCGTCGGCGTTGAGAATTAATTTTTTCATCGAGACCGCGAGCATTTCCGGAAGGACCAGCAAATATTATCACGCAGCTGCAACACGATGCATCCAGTCAACTTAAATCGCCTCGCCACGACTTTCTCCCGAAACTCTCGAGCGCTTCGCCGAACGTCAGGAGAAATAAATTCTCGCCGCAACGCATTTTGGAAACCATTCGCACAACAATCCGCACAACAAATATGAATCCTTGGTGAAAGTTTTCAACAGTTCTGTTGAAAACCGTGTGGAAAAGGCCACTGCAAAATTAAAATCTATCAGCAATTCGCGGCAAAAATCCTCTTTGCACAATTTCAGTGCAGTACTCCACGTTCGCATGGAAATAAAATTTTGAAAAAACATCGAGAAAAATTCTAGCGGCGGGCCTTAGTACCAATGCGGCGGCGGCTCGAGTTTGATATCAATCGTGGCCGTCTCGTCTTCGATGTCGTACCACTTGCCGTAAGTATGCAAACCTTTCGCGATCACCTGAATTAAAATTTTCCCTGCCGGAACCGCTGGCACCTTCACCGATCCGTCTTCGTTCGTCTTGAAACTCAGTTCCGCGAGCTTGTCCTTATGCAGAAATCCGCCGGCTTCGTTGAAGCGTACGTACACGCTCGCGTTCCCAACCGGTTTATCTTCACTGTTTGTAACGTTGATTCTCAGGCGGGTCGTGTGGGGAGCCGCTGACTTGTCATCCTTCGCAGGCGCTTTGTCGTCTTTCGCCGCGGGCTGACTCTGGGCGCCAGATTTGTCCGTACTACTCGCCTGCGCGAAGCAGGGCCCCGCGCAAAGCAATCCCATTGCTAAGAATGCTGCGAGCGCGCACTCTGAGCGAATTCCCCGGCGGATCATGGCCGCATCCATGCACTTCTCTTCTACTCCAATCGGGCGCGTCTCTCAAGCCCGACGGTTCGCCGCGCACTCCCTGCAACTTTCGCAACTACTGTCGTAGTCGCGCACGTCCACCTCGATCTCAGCACGCGATCGGAATTCCCTGTCTCGATCACTCTTTGCGTCTTTGGTCTCTCGTCACGCCGATCGGTGTCATAGCGGCGTCCGTCTGAAGTATGATTGAGATTCGATTCCGCCAGCACATGCGGACCGATACGACGTATCCCGCCTTCGCAGAAAATTATAGAAGGCTTCAACAACAATTCGCGCACCGCCGTCCTGGAATGGACACGGTGCATGGCCCGAGCACGGCCACGAGACATTTTAGGAGGGACAAGATGGGTTTTTCCACCGATGCAATTCACGTGGGCCAGGAACCGGACGCGCTCACTGGCGCGATTGTCGCGCCGATCTATCAGACGTCCACCTACGTGATCGAAGCCATGGGAAAAAGCAAAGGCTACGACTACGCCCGCACGGCCCATCCCAATCGAAGAGCTCTTGAGCGTACCATCGCAAAGCTCGAAGGCGGCCACGCCTCCTACGTTTTCACTTCGGGAATGGCGGCGATCGATTCAGTGTTCCGGCTGCTGCGTCCGGGCGACCACGTCATACTTTCGCAAGCGGTTTACGGAGGCGTCTTCCGCCTCACCACTCAGCTCCTGGTGCAATTCGGAATCGAGTTCAGTTACGTGGATACCTCGCAGTTCGACAAAGTGTCGCAGGCGATCAAGCCCAGCACACGCATGATTTACGTTGAGACGCCCACGAACCCGACGATGATCGTCACGGACATCGCCGCCATCGCGAAGCTCGCGCACAGCAAGAATCTGACCGTCGTTGTGGACAACACATTCCTAAGCCCTTACCTCCAGCAGCCCCTCGCGCTTGGCGCGGACATCGTCGTCCACTCGATGACCAAGTTCTTAAACGGTCACAGCGACTGCACCGGCGGCGCCGTAATCGTCAGCACGCAGGAACAGGCCGAGAAAATTTATTTCGTGCAACGCTCCGCCGGCGCAGGCCTAGCTCCGATGGATTGCTTTCTGGTTTCGCGCGGCGTAAAGACGCTCGCGGTGCGCATGGATCGCCACAATTCCAACGGGATGGCCGTCGCCAAGCATCTGGAAAGCCATCCCAAAGTAAAATACGTGATTTATCCCGGCTTAGCGTCGCATCGCCAGCACGAAATCGCAAAAAAACAGCAGCGCGGCTTCGGCGGCATGATCTCTTTTGACCTTGGGTCACTCGACGCCGCAAAAAATTTCCTCAATCACGTCAAGCTCTGCTCGCTGGCGGAAAGCCTGGGCGGCGTCGAAACCCTCATATCGCTGCCGGCGCTCATGACCCACGCGTCCATCCCGCCGGACATCCAAATGCAAATCGGAATCACGCAAGGCCTAGTCCGCCTCTCAGTAGGCATCGAAGACGTAGAAGACCTAATCGCCGACCTAGACCAAGCCCTCGCCAGAATCTAACTTCAATCGAGCCGCGGCCGGAACATTTGTCATCCCGAACGAAGTGAGGGATCTCTCTTCGATGTTCGCACCTTCGACGACCGTTCATGCGTCCCGACCGACTCCGCGATCCAATCCAAATACGCCCTCGAACCCTCCACCACCGGCAAAGCAATAATCTCCGGCACATCATAGCTGTGCAATTCAAGAACCGCCGCCCTCAAACCCGCAAACCGCCTCTTCGTACTCTTAATCACCAGCAAAAACTCATCCGCCGTTTCCACTTTGCCCTTCCAACGATACACCGACCTCACCGGCGCCCCAATCTCATTAACGCAAGCCGCCAGCCGCCTCTCGACCAGCGCCCACGCAATCTTCCGCGCCTCTTTCCGCGATCCGCACATCACCAAAACCACAATTTTATCGGTCATCGAAATCCGCCAAGCGCCTTTACTCTTGCGACTCGCACAGTTCTTTCGTAAGTTTGTTTTGGAGGCCAAGATACAATAGTCGCCCGTGACGAAACAAACGATCCATTTCGGCACCTCCGGCTGGCGCGGCGTCATCGCTGACGATTTCACCTTCCCCGGCGTACGCCGAGCCTCTACAGCTGTCGCGGCGCACGTCAGCGCAAGCAAGAAGTCCCCGACGCTCATCGTCGGTCACGACACGCGTTTTTTTTCGCCGGAGTTCGCGCGCACTGCCGCCACGGTCCTGCGCAAGAACGGCTGCCGCATCGTCTTCTGCCCCGAACCGACTCCGACTCCGGTCCTCGCCCACGCCATAATCCACAATAAGCTCGACGGCGGCGTCAACATCACCGCCAGCCACAATCCCGCCGAATACAATGGCCTGAAATTTTCCGGCCCCGACGGCGGCCCCGCCCTCCCGGAAATCACCAAAGACATCGAAAAGCGCGCGGCCGCGTTGCCCGACGACGAAACTCCCTTCCAGGAAATGGCCGACGATTTCGAGCGGCTCGATCCTCGCGCGCCATACTTCGCGCAACTCGAAAAAATGATTCGCTTCGACGTCCTCACCAAAGCCAAAGGCAATTTCGCCTATGACGCCGTCCACGGCTGCGGCGCTGGCTGGCTCGATCGCATCCTCACCGACCACGGCATGACCGTCGAATCCATCCGCACCAAGCGCGACGTCCTTTTCGACGGCTCCGGCCCCGACCCCTCCGAAGAAAATCTCAAGCCCCTGAAAAAGTTGGTGATTGAAAAGAAGGCGCTCGCTGGCCTCGCCACCGATGGCGATGCTGACCGCTTCGGCATCCTCGATCGCGACGGCTCGTTCGTCCAGCCCAACCACATTCTCGGCCTGGTGTTCGATTACCTGCTCGAAACGCGCGGCTGGAAACTCGGCGCACACCGCAGCGTGGCCACCACGCACCTGCTCGACGCCGTCGCGCGCCTGCACGGCGTTAAGGTTTACGAAACGCCTGTCGGTTTTAAGTATGTCGGTCCGCTGCTCCGCGAGGATAAGATTGCGCTCGGCGGCGAAGAGAGCGCGGGCATGACCATCCGCGGCCATCTCCCGGAAAAAGACGGCATCCTCGCCTGTCTGCTGGTAGCGGAAATGATTGCGGCGCGCGGCGCTTCGCTCGGCGAGCAGCTGCGCGAACTTTTCCGCAAAGTTGGCGGCGAATACTGGCCGATTCGCATGAACCTGCATCTCCCTGCCGAAACGCAGGCAAAATTGCCGGAGCGCTTGCGCGAAAATTTCAGCGAATTCGCGGGACGCAAGGTCGCCAAGACAGACCGCACCGATGGATTGCAATTGATTTTTGACGACGGCTCGTGGGTCCTGATGCGTCCCTCGGGCACCGAGCCAGTCGTGAGGATTTACACCGAAGCCGCAAAGCCCGCTGCCTCCGAAAAGTTGGCAGAGGACGCGCGCGCTTGGATCACAAAATGAAGAAGCGCCAAACAAAAACCCGGCGATCGAAAGCGCGCCACGCCGCGCCAGCCGCATCGGCCACCGCCGCCGGGAATCCGCGCGAAACCTTCACCGAGCAACTCGGCAGCTTCTTCCGCCGCAACATGAATTGGTTTCTAGTGGCAGGCTTCGCGCTGCTGCTCATACAAGACGTTTTCGGCACGCACGGCGTCCTGGCCATGCATCGCTCGCAGGTAGAAGCCCGCAAAATCCAGCAAGAAATCAACCAGCTAGACAAAGAAAATCAAGCCCTGCAAAACCACGTAAAAGACCTGAAGACCGATCCCGCCACCATCGAATGCATAGCCCGCGAAAATATGGGCTTGGCCCGCCCCGGCGAGCACATCTTCAAAACCCAGCCAAGACCCGCGGACCCCACCCATCCGACCGCGCCACAACAACAGCAACAACCCTGCTCAGCGCAGTAAGCGCGGGGCCTTCGACGACATCACCTGTGCTTTCTCGGTGCTCTCCGCTCTTACTCTGTGCCCTCTGTGTTAAGTCCTTTGACGATGACCTTCTGAAAGGCGCCCCGCAACCACGCCACAATCTCGGCTCCATGCCCTTTAGCCCGCGTCCGCGCCAGCGATAACAAAACCATCGTTGCCGTAATAATCAAAAATCCCAGCGTAGCCATCGGAATCGTCTGCATGTTCTTCTGCAAAATCGAAAATCGCCCGTACACGAACTCGATGTGCACCCAATAAACCAAAAGCGAAGTCTGCCCCATTTGCACCATGGGGCTAAACGGAATCCGTGAAATCACCCAGCGGCACCACCAATAGCTCACGGGAAACAAAATCAACATGAGGCCCACCCGCGCGAGAAAAAAGTTAGGACTGGTGTGCCAGTAATCGTACGCAGAAAACATCTGCGCAGGCCGCGCATCCAGCCAGCCCGCAAGATAAAACATCGCAACGCCCGCCGCGCCCAATAAACCAACTGCCTGAGCGACATTCCGCGACGCCCAATCGCCAAAAAGAAAAAATCCCAAGGCCAGCCCCGCAAACGTAAACCCAGCCCACGGAAAAACCGGAAACAACCAAGGCTGTGGCGCATTCAGCGTGTGCACGCCGTTGATGTAAGACTCGAGGTACCAAGGCAGCCAACTCGGCCGCCACGTCGTGTATAGCGCCGGCGTAGCCAATGCGATTACCGCGGCCGCTGCCAGAGCAAGAGCGATGTTCGCAGCGCGCGATTGCGCCAATCGACAAACAATCGCCACCAGCACGATCGAAACCCCGATCGTGTTCAAAATGTCGACGCGCAGCAGGTCGGTCCACGGCGCCCAGGGCAGCCCCAACAAATATTCCTGCAAACGGAAAAGATAGCCCAGCGCCAGAATTTCCAGGCCCCGCAAAATCATCATCCGCATGATCTGGTTTGGCGCAATCCCCTTCTTCCGCGATTTGTCCGTCACCAGCGCGCAGGAAACCCCGGCAAGAAAAAGAAAAAGTGGCGCAGGCAGCGTCCCGCTAAGCTGCGACCACTTAAAGAAAGGCGTGGCCCGCGCCGAAGCATTCAGCCAAGAATCGTACGAATGCACCTCAAACATCATCACGCAGGCAAACCCGCGCAGCCAGTCAATGTAAGCTAGTCGTCCCTGTTTGGAAGGCGCCACCATGCGGTTTTGAGCCACACCAGAATCGCACAAGTATCGCCACACCGAAACTCTCAAGTTCGCGAGACGGACTCGCTTCGCGAACGCCCAACAGTTCAGTAAAATCCTTCGCGATGCCCGCCAACTCTAAATCCTGGCAAATGAATCTGCCAACCGCCGCTGGCATCTGGGCCGCGATCGTCATCCTCGCTGGATTTTTCGGGATGCGTCTCGGTTACGGAGGCCGCGCATTCGCGCTGGCGCTGGGCGTCGCGGCTGTGCTCTTCGCCTTTGAATTATTTCTCGCGTCTCCCAACGTCCTGGAACAAGCCCGCCAATCGCTCGGCGAACACGGCGGCGTTCTCGCGCCGCTGATCCCGCTCTTCGCCGTGCTGATTTACACCATCGGCGTAACGACGAATTGGAAAATGGCGCTGATCGGCGCCGCGTACGCGGTGCTGCCTGCGCGATTAGTCGCGAGCAGCGCCGGCAAGCCACCCGGCACGTGGGCGGATTATGCCGCCGTGATCATCGTCTGGCTCCCGGTCGAATTCCGCTGGATGTACCGCCTGTTCCCCTACCCCACGCAATTGACGCACACGCTCACCATCCTTCTAGCCCTCAGCACGGGAGTCGCCGCCTTCGTCTTGCTGCGCCGCATGGAAGGAATCGGCTACGCCATCGAATGGCGCCGCGGCTTCGCAGGAAACGTGCTCATCCGCTTCGGCATTTTCGCCGCGATCGCCGTAGCCATCGGCATCCGCATCGGCTTCCTCACCTACGACCCGTCGGCCGCGCGCCTGCGTTCCCTGCCCCTTACCATAATCGGAATTTTATTTTTCACAGCGTGGCCCGAGGAATTTCTCTTTCGCGGGATCCTGCAGAATCTTTTTCAGCACACCTTCAAAAATCAGTGGGCCGGCTTGATCCTGGCCTCGGTAATCTTCGGCCTGTCGCACATCTTCCACGCGCCCTACCCCAACTGGAAATACGTAGCCCTAGCCACGATCGCCGGCCTCTTCTACGGCCACACCTGGATGAAAACGAAATCCCTATTTCCAGCCGCACTAGTCCACGCGCTGGTTGACATCCTCTGGCACGTACTATTCAGGTGAATTTGATTTTGTAGCGGCGTCCGCCGTGGCGGACGCCATCAAGGTCACGGCAACCATCCCTATCTTACCGAGTTGTAGAAGTCGAGGGTGTCATCCCGAGCGCAGCGAGGGATCTGCTTTTTGTTCGAGCGTCAGAAAAAAGCAGATTCCTCGGGCGGACTTCGCCTTCGGAATGACAATCTCGCTTGTTGGGTTACAGTGCGGAGGGTTGGAGACAGCGACTTCGCGGCGGCACACGCGCCCGCAGTAACGTCGTGCTACTTACCTCACCACGCCCTGCAACGGACTCGACGCCGCCGCATACAATTTCTTCTCAATCCGTCCGGCCAAAAACGCCTTCCGTCCTGCATCCACGGCCGATCCCATCGCCTCGGCCATCAGCACGGAATCCTGCGCCTCGGCAATCGCGGTGTTCATCAACACGCCATCCGCTCCCAATTCCATCGCCAACGCCGCGTCCGAAGCCGTCCCCACGCCCGCGTCCACAATCAAAGGAACTTCCGTAATCCGCTCGCGCAAAATCCGCAAATTCGCGACATTCTGAATGCCCATGCCGGAACCAATCGGCGCACCCAAAGGCATCACCGCGGCCGCGCCAGCATCGATCAATTTCCGCGCCGCAATCAAATCGTCATTGGTATAAGGCAGTACGATGAACCCTTCCGCCACTAATGTCTTCGTCGCGCTGATCAATTGCTCCGTATCCGGAAATAAAGTCTGCTGGTCGCCGATCACTTCCAGTTTCACCCATTCTGATAAACCGACTTCGCGCCCCAGCCGCGCCGTGCGCACCGCTTCATCCGCCGTGTAACATCCCGCGGTATTCGGCAAAATAAAAAAATTCTTGCGGTCAATGTAGTCGAGCAGCGATTCCTTCGATTTGTCCGTAAGATTCACGCGCCGCACCGCCACGGTCACCATGTCCGCGCCGGACGCCTCGTGCGCGCGCCGCATTTCCGCAAAGCTGCGGTATTTCCCCGTCCCCACGATCAGCCGCGAATTAAACGTGCGGCCGGCAATTGTCAGTTGGTCAGGCATGGATACTCCCACAATTCATTGTAACGCCGCGCAGCACCGTCCGGTTTCAAGCCAGATGCTGCGGCCGCGGCTCTTCCACATCCGCATAAAGCCGCGCAATCAAATCCTGATAACGCTGCTCGATCACGCGCCGCTTCATTTTCAGTGTGTAAGTCAATTCGCCGCTCGCATACGTGAAGTCCTGCTCGAGCAAGGCAAAACGCTTCGGCTTCTCGTACTGCGCCAGCGAAGCCGTCAGCCGTTCCACTTCCCGCGAAATCAAATCGCGCAGCCAAGGGTCCGCAATCGCCTGCGACGGCCCCACATAGTCGTGACCCTGCTTTTTCGCTTCGGTCTCGATCGCCGCAAAATTCACCACGATCAACACCGATACAAATTTCCGTTTGTCGCCTACCACAATTGCATTCGTGATGTAAGGGCAAGTCTTCAGCAAATTTTCAATCGGCGCGGGCGCGACGAACTTCCCCGCCGCCGTCTTCAACAATTCTTTCTTGCGGTCGGTAATGATCAGATAGCCGTCTTGATCAATTCTTCCAATGTCTCCGGTGCGGAACCAGCCATCTTCGCTCAATACTTCGCGCGTCGCATCCGGCTTACGGTAATAGCCCTGCATCACGTTCGGCCCCTTCGCCAAAATCTCGCCATCTTCCGCGATGCGCAGCTCGACTTGCGGGATCGGACGCCCCACCGTCCCTACCTTATTCGCGTTCGGCACGTTCGCAGTAAGCACCGGAGCCGTCTCCGTCAATCCGTATCCCTGATACACCGGCACGTTCAAACACCAGAAAAATTCCGCCAGTTCCGGCGCGAGCGGCGCTCCGCCTGAACAGAACGACCGAATCCGCCCGCCCAATCCCGCGCGAATTTTCGAATATACCAATCGGTCCGCAACGCTCCAGCGCAATTTCAAGCCAGCCGAGGCGTCCTTTCCATAAGCGCGCCATGGCACAGACTCCGCAGCCACATGCAGCGCCCAATCGAAAATCTTGCGCTTCAACCCAGTCTCGTGATGCCCCTTGTCGAGAATGTTTGTGTACATCTTCTCGAAGAATCGCGGCACCGCAGCCGAAGTCGTCGGATGCACCTCAAGCATCGCCTGCGCCACTTCTTCAATCGCCGCCAGATACGCAATCGAAACGCCGCGAAATAAATAAGCGTAGCCCACGGTCCGCTCGTACACGTGCGCCAGCGGCAAAAATTCCAGCGCGACGTCTCCCGGTAAAAACTCATACGCCTTGATCGAGTCAATCGCATTCGAACTCAAGTTCGAATGGTTCAGCATCACGCCTTTCGGTTCGCCAGTTGTCCCGGAAGTGTAAATAATTGTCGCCAGTTGGCCGCCGACAACCTCCGCCGAACGTCGCCGGTACTCCGCCACATCGGAGTCTTTCGCCGCCGCAATCAAAGTTTCGTAACGCAGAATATCGCCGCGCAAATCCGCAGGCGGCGCCACCGAAATCACGTGTTCGAGCGCCGGCATGCGCTCGCGCGCCTCCGCAATTTTCCGCGCCTGCGCCTCTCCCGCTGTAAACACGACGCGCGCGCCCGAATCGTTCAGGATGTAAACCAGCCGCTCCACGGATTCGTTGAAATAAACCGGCACGCTAGCCGCGCCCAACCCCGTAATCGCGAAATCCGCCACATGCCATTCCGGGCAGTTCGGTGCAAATAATCCAACCCGGTCGCCGGTCTTGATTCCCAGTTCGCGCAGCGCTTTCGATAATCCCGCCACGCGCCGCAGCATTTCCTTTGCGGACGTGGATTCCCAACCGCCAGCCGCCTTGTATATCTGTGCCTTAGGGTTTGCGTCGCGATCAACTGCGTCGAGGAAAAGTTTGTTCAGCGAGGAGTAGTCCATGTGCGCTCCTGCAACTCTAACGTATAGGAATCCCCCACGCAACGCGCTAAGGCTGTCTCCGCTCGCAACAACGAAATGGATCGGCGACGCCGGGGTTTGTGTAGCGGCCGCTGTGTCCCGTGCGTTTCGGGACGCAGCGGGCATCTTTCTTTGGTTTATGTTTTATTCCGATGTTCTGTTCCAATGTTTCGTTCTTCGCCCTCTCCGTGCGTCTGCGCTAAGATAGCGACGGGAGAAAAGCAAATGTCCAAGCTAGCCACCGAAGAAGCCGCTGGCTACCAACCGGTGCGCGCGCCGCGCGGCTCGACTCTATCCTGCAAGGGCTGGCAGCAGGAAGCCGCCCTGCGCATGTTGATGAACAACCTCGATCCGGAAGTCGCCGAAAAGCCGGAAGACTTGATCATCTACGGCGGCCGCGGCAAGGCCGCTCGCAACTGGAATGCCTACCACGCCATCGTTGCCTCGCTCCGTTCGCTCGAAAATGACGAAACTCTTCTGGTCCAATCCGGCAAGCCCGTCGGAATTTTTCGCACGCACTCTTACGCTCCGCGCGTTCTCATCGCCAATTCGAATCTCGTCGGCCACTGGAGCGACTGGAAAAATTTCGACGAGCTCGATCGCGCCGGCCTGATGATGTATGGCCAAATGACCGCCGGCAGCTGGATTTACATCGGCTCGCAAGGCATTTTGCAAGGCACCTACGAAACTTTCGCCGCCGCGGCCCGCCAGCATTTTGGCGGCGACCTCGCCGGAAAATTAGTCGTGAGCGGCGGCATGGGCGGCATGGGCGGCGCGCAACCTCTCGCCGCAACTCTAAACGGCGCGGCATTTCTCGGAATTGACGTTGACCCCGAACGCATCAAGCGCCGCGTGAAAACGGGCTACTGCGACGTGATGGTCAACGACCTCGACGAAGCGCTGCGCATCCTGAAAAACGCCGTGCGCAAAAAAGAAGCCACTTCCGTCGGCCTCGTCGGCAATTGCGCCGACGTGATTCCCGAACTCGCTCGCCGCGGCATCCTTCCCGATCTGCTTACCGATCAAACCAGCGCGCACGATCCCATCGGCGGTTACATCGCGCAAGGTCTGAACGTCGAACAAGCCGCCGAGCTTCGCAAGAAAGACCCCGCAACCTACGAAAAGCGGTCGCTCGATTCCATCGCGCGCCACGTCGAAGCCATGCTCGCGCTGCAAAAAATGGGCGCGGTCACTTTCGACTACGGAAATAACATTCGTACCTTCGCGTTTCAGCAAGGTGTGAAAAACGCCTACGATTTCCCCGGCTTCGTGCCCGCTTACATTCGCCCGCTTTTCTGCGAAGGCCGTGGCCCGTTTCGCTGGGCCGCGCTTTCCGGCGCGCCCTCGGACATTCATCGCACCGACCAGCTCGTCCTCGAAATGTTCCCGCACGACGAAATTCTCTCGCGCTGGATCAAACTCGCCCAGAAGCGCGTGCGTTTTCAGGGTCTGCCCGCGCGCATCTGCTGGCTCGGGTACGGCGAACGCGATCGCTTCGGCGTCGCGCTCAACGAGCTTGTCGCGCGCGGCGAGCTGAAAGGCCCTATCGTCATCGGCCGCGACCATCTTGATTGCGGCTCGGTCGCTTCGCCCTACCGCGAAACCGAAAAAATGAAAGACGGCTCGGACGCCGTCGCCGATTGGCCGCTGCTCAATGCGCTGCTCAATACCGCCAGCGGCGCCAGTTGGGTCTCGATTCACAATGGCGGCGGAGTTGGCATCGGCTACTCGCTGCACGCGGGGCAAGTCACAGTCGCCGACGGCTCAAAAGAAATGGGCGAGCGCATCCAGCGCGTGCTCACGAATGATCCTGGAATCGGCGTAGCCCGCCACGTAGACGCCGGCTACGAAGAAGCCATCCAATTCGCGAAAAAGTCCGGTGTAAAAATCCCGATGCCGTAGCTTTTCTGGGAGTGCGGCGAATTGCGCCGCCTTTCGTCGTCATCCCGCCTGCCCTGACGCAGGAAGGGAGCGCAGCGAAGGATCTCTCTTCAGTCTTGCAATTATAAGGAGCAAACAATGATCGTCATCACCGGCGCCACAGGAAACACCGGCAAGCCCGCAGTCGAAGCCCTCCTAGCCAAAGGCGAAAAAGTCCGCGTCCTCGGTCGTGACGGCATCAAACTCAAGCCGCTCGCGGACGCCGGCGCCGAGCCCTTCGTCGCCAACGTCGAAGACGCCGCGTCCCTCTCCAAAGCATTCGAGGGCGCCACTGCCGCGTATTTGGTCATCCCGCAAAATACGCACGTCGAAGATTTCCGCGCGTATCAAGAGCGTGTCACCGATGCCTACGCCTCCGCGGTCGCGAGTGCCCGCGTTCCCTACGTCGTCACTCTCAGTAGCACCGGCGCGCAACACTCCGAAAAAATCGGCCCCATCGTCGGCCTGCACAATTTGGAAACGAAACTCAATCGCATTCAAGGCCTCAATGTTCTACACATTCGTGCGGCTGATTTCATGGAAAATCTTCTCCTATATATTCAGCCCATCCGCACGATGGGCGTGCTCCCCGGCGGCTCGCCCGGAGACATGCCATTTTCGTGGATCGCCACGAAGGACGTCGGCAATTACGCAGCCGGCCGCCTGAGCGCCCGGGATTTTTCCGGCGTAAACGCGCAAGAGCTGGTCGGCCCGCGAGATATCGGCTTGAAGGAAGTCGCCTCGATCATTGGCAAATCCATCGGCAAGCCAACTCTCGGTTACACGCAGGTTCCTTTCATGATGCTGGAACCAGCCATGGTCCAGATCGGCATGCACAAGAAGACTGCGGCCCTAATCATCGAAATGATCAAAGCGAACAACGCTGGCATGCGCACTGTCTCCGAGCCGCGCACGCCCAAAAACACAACCACTACAACGATGGAAGCGTTCGCCACCGAAGTCTTCGCGCCGGCGTACAAAGCGCAAGCCGCCAAAGCGTAGCGCCGACCTGGCTGTCGCTGGGCACGCATTCGGTCGGGTCTTTGCAATTGACTTTGTAGCGGCGCACTTCAGTGCGCCATCAATGTTGCCGCAACCACCAATTGCGGTCTGAAGACCGCCGCTACAACACTCCACAAATCCGCATAGCCAGTAGTCTTTCGGCCCTCCCGGCGTTAGTATCAATCGCCCATGCCCGACTGGTTAATCACCGGTTGCTCGCAGTTGCTGACTCTCCGCGGCCCCGTTCCCCGCCGCGGCAAAGTCCTCGGTGAACTCGGCATCATCCGCGACGGCGCCATTCTCGTACGCGAAGATCGCATCACCGCCATCGGCCCGCGTCGCCGCATCGAAAAGCTCCGCGCCGCGCGCCGCGCCGAGAAACTCGATCTCGCCGGACGCGTCGTCCTTCCCGGCTTCGTGGATTCCCACACGCACTTGATTTTCCCCGCCAGCCGCGCCGCGGAATACGAGCAGCGCCTCGCCGGCGCCACTTACGAAGAGATCGCCCGCAAAGGCGGCGGCATCCGCTCCACCGTCGCCCATCTGCGCCGCGCGCCCGCCGCGCAACTCCAAACTCGCGCCATTGCGAACCTCAATGAATTCGCGGCGCACGGCACCACCACCATCGAAGCCAAGAGCGGCTACGGACTCGACTGGAAGAGCGAGCTGAAAATGCTCGAGCTTCTCTCGCATCTTCATCAGCATCATCCGCTGGATATTCGCGTCACGTTCCTCGGAGCGCACGTCGTGCCGCATGAATTTCGCAAACGCCCCGACGCCTACGTGGATCTTCTGGTCAAGCAATGGATTCCCACCGTCGCGATGGCCGGCCTCGCCGAATTCTGCGACGTCTACTGCGATCGCGGCGCGTTCACCGTCCCGCAGTCACGCCGCATCCTAGCCGCGGGACGCGCCGGAGGCCTCGTCCCGCGCCTTCACGCCGAACAGCTCGCCAACACCGGCGCCGCGCGCCTCGCCATCGAGCTGCAAGCCGCCAGCGCCGACCACCTCGAAAAAATCAATCGCGCTGACATTCACGCGCTCGCTTTGTCCAACGTCGTCTGCACGCTGCTGCCCGGCTGTTGTTTTCATCTCGGCCTCGCGCACTACGCTCCAGCCCGCGCGCTCATCGACGCCGGAGCCATCGTCGGCATCGCCACCGATTTCAATCCCGGCACCAGTCCCACGCTCAGCATGTCCATGATCCTCTCGCTGGCCTGCACGCAGATGCGCATGACTCCCGCGGAGGCCATCGCCGCCGCCACCATCAACCCCGCTTACTCCCTTCGCCAGCACGATCGCGTCGGCTCACTCGACGTTGGCAAATATGCCGACATCGCCGCCTTTGACGTGGCCGACTACCGCGAAATCCCGTATTATTTTGGTGTGAATCTTTGCAGCTTCACCATGAAACGCGGCGCCGTAATCCACTCGAAGAATCTCTGACTCTGACTTCATGAAACGACTTGTCGAATGTGTACCGAATTTCTCCGAAGGGCGCGATGCGGCCAAAATTGACGCAATCGTCGCGGCCATGCGCGAAGTTCCCGGCGTCTATTTGCTCGATCGCGAAAGTGACGCCGACCACAACCGCAGCGTCATCACCATCGCCGGCGAACCCGAAGCTGTCGCCGAAGCCGCGCTGCGCGGCGTAGGCAAAGCCGCCGAACTGATTGACCTCACCAAGCATTCCGGCGCACATCCGCGCATGGGCGCAACCGACGTCGTCCCGTTTATTCCCGTCGAAGGCGTCGCCATCGAAGACTGCGTAGCCCTCGCGAAAAAAGTCGGCCGCGAAATCTGGCAGCGTTACAAAATTCCCGTCTATTTCTACGAAGCCGCCGCGCAGCGTCCCGAACGCGCCAACCTCGAAAACATCCGCAAAGGCCAATTCGAAGGCTTGCTCGCAGAAGTACCGAAAAATCCCGACCGCGCTCCGGACATCGGCGAACAGCGCCTGCATCCCACCGCCGGAGCGACCGTCGTCGGCGCGCGCAAATTTCTCGTCGCGTACAACATCAACCTCAACACCCCCGACATCGAAATCGCCAAAAAAATCGGCAAGAACATCCGCTTCTCGAATGGCGGCCTGCGCTACGTGAAAGCCATGGGCGTGGATCTCCGCGCGCGCCATCTCGCGCAAGTTTCCATCAACATGACCGACTTCGAGCAAACACCGCTGCACCGCGTCTTCGAAATGGTCAAGCGCGAAGCCGAACGCTACGGCGTCACTATCGTCGGCAGCGAGATTGTCGGCCTCATTCCCAAGCGCGCCATCGAACTCACCGCCGATTTCTACCTACAACTCGAGAACTTTTCTCCCGCGCAAGTGTTTGAGAATCGTATCGAGGCTTCGCTTGGCGGCACTGCCGCCCCTGATGGCCCCGGCAAATTCGCGTCGCTCGTGCAACCGTTTCTCGACGCCGTCGCGGAACCCACGGCCACTCCCGGAGGCGGCTCTGTCGCGGCGCTCGCCGGTGCACTCGGAGCCAGCCTGGGACAAATGGTCGCCGGCCTCTCGCGCAAGAAAAAGTCGCAAGCCGCGTACGTGGACCAGCTCAGCGAAGCGCTCGCCGGCTTTCAATCCGCGTCCCGCGCGCTCGCTGAAGCGATTGATCGCGATTCCGCTTCCTTCGAGCAAGTAATGGCTGCTTACAAGCTGCCGAAAGAAACGTCTGAACAGGAGAGGCAGCGCGACGCCGCGATCCAGCAATCGTTGCATGGGGCCGCGAATGTCCCGCTCGAAGTCGCGCGCAAAGCTGCCGAAGTATTTGACCGGCTCGGGCAACTGGAAGCCATGTCCAGCCCGTCTATGTATTCAGACATCCGCGTGGGACGCTTGATGGCCGCCGCCGCCGTTCGTGGCGCGCTCGAAAACGTAGCCATCAATCTGGAATCCATCTCTGACAGCGCGTTCGCATGCAGGCTGCGCTCGGAGTCTGCGTCGCTGGCCGCGCGCGTCGGCGAAAGCCCCGTGAACGTGGGGCGCTAGAATCTCTAACGAACGAAGAAGAACAAGGAACTGAGGGGATAACCAGTGAAACATTCCATCACACGATCCGCGATTTCCGGCCTGCTCGCCGCAGCTCTGGTGTTGAGCACCTTCACTATTGCGCCCAAGCGCGCAGCGGCCGGGACGCTGAGCACAGCCATCATCGGCATGTTCCCGAAGAACGTGGGCGAATTCGCTTATGCCGACCTGAAGGCCGCGCGAAAATTCCCGTGGTTCTCGCAGCTCAATGACCAAGTCCTCCCGCCGCGCTTCCGGCAATTCGAGCAATTCCTCGGCACCTCGGGAGTGGATCCAAACTCGCAAGTGGAAGAAATCGCGTGGGCCAACATCACCAGCGGCAAGGGTGACGATACCGTCGGCATCGCGCTCGGCCAGTTCGATCCCTCCGCTTCGGAGGCCAAGCTAAAAGCCCAAAAAGTTCCAGTATTCGAAGTACAAGGCTTCCATCTCTACGCTTTCGGCAGTGGCGCCAACGCTGGCGATATCCTGTTCGTCTTCTTCGACGCCAATACCGCCGCCTTCGGCAATCGCTCCGTCCTCGAACATCTGATCAACGTCCGCATGGGCGGCGAAGAGACTCTCCTCACCGGCAAGCTCTTTCCGCTGATCTCCGAGGCCAACGGCAACGGCATCATCTGGGCGATTCTAGATAAGGAACACACTCACCTTGCGATGCAGCAGCTGATTCCTCAAGCCAGCCAATTCCCGCAAGCCGCGACCATTATCGATCGCATGCACGCCATGATTATCAACATCAATGCCGATGACGGCGTGGACGCTCATTTCCAGGCCGTCTGCGATTCCGTGGACGACGCCAATCTCCTCAGCGCCGCGATGCAGGCCGGCCTCATGTACCGCCGCTACCAGGAGGCGCAGACGAATCCGGCACTCGCCAAGACCATTGATCAAGTCCGCGTAACGCCCAGCGGCGACCGCCTGAAAGTAGACGCTCCAGTGAGCCAGGAACAACTGATGTCGCTTATCCAGACGAAAGCCTTCGCCGCACCGATGTAATGGGGTAGTTGCCTTTCGTAGGGGCGGGTTTCAGACCCGCCCACTGCCGCGCAGGCGCGGACCGGCGCATAGGCACGGTATCAACGCATAGTGTTCTGATTGTTCGCGCGCGTAAGGAACGTCAACTGCGGCTAGATCCTACCAGGTTCGGACGCTAAACCGTCGCCTTGCTCTTGCTTCCATCGCAATACTTAATCAGCGTCATGCGCGAGACGCCGTTGTTAGTTTCATACTGCACGCGGTCCACCTGCGTCGTCTGCAGCGCCATGCTCAATCCCGCGTCAGAACCCGCAACGGCATCTTTCACGAAAGTATCGAGTCCCGCGGTCGGCTCCGGCGCTCCCGTGTGCTCGATCGCCACTTCCACGCGGTCCGGATAATCCGATACCACCACCTTCACCTTCGGCTCGCCCGCTCGGCCTTCCATCAACGGAAAAGCCTCGCGTGCCGCTTCGAGTGCTGCGAAAGCCAGCCCCTCTTGCGATTCCGTCGACAGCCCGCAGCGCTGCGAGGCGTGCTGCACCACCGTCGAAATCGCGGCGAGCAGCCGCTCGTCGTGCGGCAGGGTCAGTTCGGTTCGCGCCGGTTCGTTGCTCATCGCTTAGCGCTCAGGGTTGCAGGCCTCAGCCGAAGATCCAAATGGGAACTCAAGAATCAATGCTCGTCCTTGTCCGCCAGCCGCACGTCGCACGCCTCGCGGCAATCCGGACAATAATACATTCCGTCCACCGCCAGTCGAATATTGTATTGCGACTGGCAGAAGCAGCAGAATTTCTCGCAAGTGCATTGCGTTTCCGGCTTGTCGCACTGCGAGCACAGCGTAATCACGTTTAGCGCCTCTCTGGAACGCCCCAGCTTTCCGTTCGACCAATAGTAGGGCAACAGCGCCACAGCCACAAGCAACTTACACGCCGAGATTCCGTCGGAAACAGGTTCTCCGCGGGCCACGGCCGCTGCACTGCTCTGCAAGGGTACTAAAACCAATGTGTCGAGACTTCGTCGCGAATCCACCACGATATCTCCGTGCCCTCTCTCCTTTTCCGACTCTGTGCCCTCTCTGAGCTCTGCGTTAGATCTTTTGCCTTTGATTTTGCCGCTGCCTCGTCGCGCGTCCCGCCGTTCCTTGACACTCAAAAACTCACATGCTAGCGTCAATGTTTCACCGTTTTCATGAGAAATTCCCTGTGAACACGTCGGCCGCCGTCGAACTGCGCAAAACAGCCTTGAATTCCATCCACCGCCGCCTAGGCGCCAAGATGGTCAATTTCGGTGGCTGGGACATGCCCCTGGAATACTCCGGCATCCTCGCCGAGCACGAAGCCGTGCGCACGCGCGCCGGCCTCTTCGACGTCAGCCACATGGGCGAAATCGAAATCCACGGCCCCGGCGCTCTGCAACTCGTCCAGTGGGTCACTTGCAACAACGCCGCGAAACTCACTGCCGGCCAAGCCCACTATTCCGGCCTCATGACCTCCCGCGGCACCTTCGTAGACGACCTGCTAGTCCACAAAATTTCCGACACGCACTACTTGCTCTGCGTCAACGCCAGCAACCAGGACGCCGACTACGACCACATCGTCGCCAGCAATAAATTCGACGCTCAGGTAGAAAACGCCGGCCTGCGCTATTCGCAGTTAGCAATCCAGGGCCCGCGCGCAAAAGCGATCCTGCAACAGCTCACTGCCGTTCAGCTCGACCCCATCCGCTACTATCACTTCACCTTCGGCCAAGTCAGCGGCATTGACTGCCTGATCGCCCGCACCGGCTACACCGGCGAAGACGGCTTCGAAATTTATTTCGCTCCGGAACATTCCGAGAAACTGTGGAACGACCTGATGCATGCCGGCGAATCCGCGAAGATGATTCCCTGCGGCCTCGGTGCGCGCAACACGCTGCGCCTCGAAGCCGGCATGTGCCTCTACGGCCATGAAATTGACGACACCACCACGCCCTGGGAAGCCGGCCTCGGCTGGATCTGCAAAATGGAAAAGGCCCCGTTTCTCGGCAGCGAGGTCCTCGCGCAACAGAAACAAACGGGCATCCCGCGCAAGCTCGTCGGCTTCGAAATGCTCGATAAGCGTATCGGCCGCGACGGCTATCCCGTCCTGATCGCCGGTCGCGAAGCCGGCCGCGTCACCAGCGGCTGCCCCGCGCCGTTTCTGAAGAAAAATATCGGCATGGCCTACGTCCCGCCGCACTCCGTCGGGATCGAAATCGAAATCAGCATTCGTGGCCAGGCCGCGGCAGCACGCATCGTTCCGATCCCGTTTTACAAGCGACCGCAATAGCACGAGTGCATCCAACGAGAGAGGCTCCATGTACCCGACGGATTATCGCTACACGAAGCAGCATGAATGGGTGAAGGTTCAGGGCGACACCGGCACGATCGGCATCACCGATTACGCCCAGCACGAACTCGGCGACGTAGTTTTCGTCGAGATGCCCAAAATCGGCGCCCAACTCAAAGCCGGCTCATCCTTCGGCACGGTCGAATCCGTAAAAGCCGTCAGCGAAATCTTCAGCCCGGTCTCCGGCGAAGTCACTGAAACCAACCCCGCGCTCGCGGACGCGCCCGAAAAAATCAATACCGACCCGCATAACTCCGCCTGGCTCATCAAAGTCAAGCTCGCCAATCCAAAGGAAGTCTCCGGCCTGATGGACGCCGCCGCCTACCAGGCCTACATCGCCGAAGCCGCAAAGGAACACTCCGCCTGATGCGCTATCTCCCGAAAAGCCCATCCGAACGCCAGGAAATGCTCGCAGCCATCGGCGTTCAGTCGGTCGAAGACCTCTTTACTTCGATCCCGGAAAAATTTCGCCTGCGCGAACCGCTGAATCTCCCCGGGCCTCTCTCCGAAACCGAGATCATCCAGTATTTTCAAGCTCGGGCGGCGGAAAATGCCCGTGGCTACACCTCTTTTCTCGGCGCAGGCGCGTATCAGCATCTTCGTTCCGTCGCCGCCGATGCGCTGATCCAGCGCGGGGAATTCCTTACTTCCTACACTCCCTACCAAGCCGAGTTCGCGCAAGGCACGCTCACCGCCATCTTTGAATTTCAAACCCTGATGTGCCAGCTCACCGGCCAGGAAGTCGCCAACGCTTCCATGTACGACGGTTCCACCGCCCTCACCGAAGCCGTCCTGATGGCCGAACGCCTAACCAGGCGCCGCCACGTTCTCGTCGCGCGCTCGATTCATCCCGAATACCGCCAGGTTCTAAAAACCTACGCGAAAAATCTCGGCCTCGAAATCGAAGAAGTCGGCTACACCGAATCCGGCCAAATTGACCACGCTGCGCTGAAGCCGGAAGCGCTCGCCAAAGCAGCCGCCATAGTCGTGCAATCTCCGAATTTCTTCGGCGTCCTCGAAGACTTGCCCGCGCTAGCCGAAATCGCGCACGCCCAAGGCTCGCTGCTCATCTCGACTATCACCGAAGCCGTCTCGCTCGGCATCGTGCGTCCTCCGGCGGAAGCGGACATCGTCGCTATGGAAGGCCAGGCCTTCGGCATCGCTCCCAGTTACGGTGGCCCGTACGTCGGCGTAATCGCCACGCGGGATAAGGACGTCCGCCAGATGCCCGGCCGCCTCGCGGGCCAAACCACCGACGCAGCCGGCAATCGCGGGTTCGTCTTGACACTCGCCACGCGCGAACAACACATCCGCCGCGAGAAAGCGACTTCCAACATCTGCACCAACGAAGCTCTCTACGCGCTAGCCGCCACGATCCATCTCTGCCTCATCGGCAAGGAAGGTTTGCGCGAACAAGCCCTGCAAAATCTGGCCAAGGCGCGTTTCGCCCAGGCCGAACTCGAAAAAATTCCCGGCGTGCGCCGCGCCTTCAGCGGCCCCACGTTCAACGAGTTCACGCTAGAATTTCCGCGCTCCGTGAAAATGATCAACGCCGACCTGCTGAAAGAAAAAATCATCGGCCCGTACGCGCTAGGCACGCATTACCCGGATCTAACCAAGCGCGCGGTAGTCTGCGTAACAGAAACTACTCCACGCGCCGAGATCGAACGCTTCGCGGCCGCAGTCCGCCGCATACTGGAAAAGCCGGTCTAACCGCTGTTGATTTTGTGATTTGTGTAGAGGCCGGTTCAGGGTCATCGAGCCGGGCCGGTTTTACCGATTTTTGAAATTGTAGCGGCCGACTTCAGTCCGCCGGCCTTCTTTCCGAATCGCAGCAAGGAGCCGTAACACCTTTGAACTCGAAACTAACCGATCTCGAAGCCCCACCAAAAAACGTAGGCAAAGCTCGCGCCCACGTCAGCCAGAACGAAGGCCTAATCTTCGAACAATCCGCGCCCGGCAAACGCGGCATGGAACTCCCGCCGCTCGACGTTCCGGCGGTTGATCCCGCTGCCGCGCTAGGCAAAGCCTTCACCCGCGACTCCATCGAAGGCTTCCCGGAAGTCAGCGAAATCGAAGTCATCCGCCACTTCACGCGCCTCTCCACCTGGAATTACGCGATTGACCTCGGCATGTACCCGCTAGGCTCCTGCACCATGAAATACAATCCGCGCGTCAACGAATTCGTCGCCCGCCTCGAAGGCCTCGCCACGGAACACCCCGAACAACCGGGCGAAGTCTCCCAAGGCTGCCTGCGCATCCTCCACGACCTGCAGAAATGTCTGCTTTCGATCACGGGAATGGACGCCGTCACGCTACAACCCGCAGCCGGCGCGCAAGGTGAACTCACCGGCCTGCTGATGATTCGCGCCTACCTAGAAAGCCAGGGAAACGCGCGCCACAAAGTTCTGATCCCCGATTCCGCGCACGGCACCAATCCCGCTTCGGTAGTCATCGCCGGCTACGAAGTCCAAAACATCAAATCCAATAGCCGCGGCCAGCTCGATACCGATCACCTCCGCGAATTCGTCACCGACGATGTCGCCGCGCTGATGATCACCAATCCCAGCACTCTCGGAGTCTTCGAAGAGCGCATCGCCGAAATCGCCGCGATCCTGCACGAGCGCGGCGCCCTCCTCTACATGGACGGCGCCAATATGAACGCGCTAGCTGGCGTCACGCGCCCCGGCGATTTTGGCGTAGACGTCATGCACCTGAATCTGCACAAGACTTTTTCCACTCCGCACGGCGGCGGCGGTCCCGGCGCCGGTCCGGTAATGGTCAAAAAAATCCTGGAACCGTTTCTCCCAGTTCCAGTGGTCGTCCAAAAGCAAGACGGCGCCTACGCCCTCGATCACAATCGCCCGAGGTCGGTCGGCCGCGTGCGCGCCTACGCCGGAAATTTTGGTGTGCTCCTCCGCGCCCTTGCCTACACGCTGGCCTACGGTCCCGGCATTCGCCAAGCCACCGAAGACGCGGTCGTCAATGCCAATTACATCCGCAAAAACCTCGAACCCTATTTCGATCTGCCCTACAATCTGCCGTCGATGCACGAAGTGGTTTTCAGCGACGCCCGCCAAAAGGCTCGCGGCGTCAACACCATGGACATCGCCAAGCGCCTGATTGACTACGGCTTTCATCCCTACACCACCGCCTTCCCGCTCATCGTTCCCGGCGCCATGATGATTGAACCCACGGAATCCGAATCCAAGCAGGAATGTGACCTGTTCATTGACGCGATGCGCTCGATCGCGGCGGAAGTAAAAACCAATCCCGAGCTGGTAAAAACCGCGCCGCACAGCACCCGCGTAGGCCGCCTAGACGAAACAGCCGCCGCGCGCAAACCGATCCTGCGCTGGAAGCCCGTGTAAGCCTTGGCGCAGTGAAAGAGTCCCGCTGGCTCTTTTTAGTACATGCTCTGAGGCGGGGTGAAGGTAGTCAGGCTAAGCGCAGCCCGCGAGGCCTTTGTAGCGGCCGCCTTTAGGCGGGCGGCGATTGCAGACTCAGTTCCAGCGTAAGGTTTGGCCAAAGCATTTATTTGCAGGATTGCGACGGCTTGAGCCGCTGAAGACCGATTTCGAAGTTTAACGAAGGTTCCTGAGCCGTGCCGTGAGCATCTTATAAAGATGTGGCTTTAGTTTCTCCCGACAATGTAGTTTCGATCTCCTGGGTTCCGCGAAGGAAGGTTCACTATGACGCCCGAGCAAGCAAAATTTCTCGCCGACATCTTTCTGCCGATGCTGCGTAAAGAATACGGCACTACCCGCCGCGTGCTGAAAGCCGTGCCCGTCGGCAAAGACGGCTACCGCCCTCACCCCGATTCTCGCAGCGCCCTCGAACTCGCCTGGCACATCGCGTCCTCGGAAGTCTGGTTCCTCGACGGCTTCCTCACCGGCCAATTCGAAATGGAAGACGACTCCATGCCCGGCGATATCGGCAATACCGACGACATCGTCCTGCTCTACGAAGACGGCTTCGAATCCAAGTTCCCGAAATTAGCCACAATTTCCTCCGAATGCTGGGCCACGCCCGTACCGTTCTTCGGTATCTACAACAACCCAATGGTGCTGTATCTCCAGTTCATGCTCCACCACACGATCCACCATCGCGGCCAGTTGTGCGCCTACCTCCGCCAAATGGGCGGCAAAGTCCCCAACATCTACGGTGGCAGCTTCGACGAACCCATGACCGTGCCCTCCGAGGAATAACCTCCGCCCGCCAATCCAAGCGAGCTGTCGTCCCGAGCGCTGCGAGGGATCTGCTTTTTCTTCTGATCGTAGAGCAAGAGGAAGAGCAAGAGCGCCGGGAAAAACTCCCGGCGCCCGCCGCAAAAGGAAGGAACCTGCTTTCGAAACCGCTACTTCTTATCGTTCTTGGCCTTTTCCACCGGCAAACCACGCGCAGCCGTCGGCGGCGCCACGACTTTCGCCGAAGTAAGGTCCGCCGCAGCCGTCGCAGCCGGGAACAAAGCCGTCCGGCCATCCGAATTTGCCGCAGCCGCATCCGCCAACCGCTCGGTTGCAGGCGAAGCCATCGGCACCAAGGCGCCTTCAGCTTCTTTCAAGAACGTCAGCCCGAGCTCGCCGCTGTGCCAGTCAATCGAGATCACATCGCCGAGCGACACCTGTTCGGTTGCCAGCAAACTTGCCAGCGGATACACCACGTGCCGTTCGATCGCGCGCTTCAAATGACGCGCTCCGTATTTCATGTCCGTCCCTTCGCGCAGCAGAAAATCCCGCGCCGGCTGCGTCACACGAAATAGGAACCGTCCCTTCGCCGTTTCCAACACGCGCTGCTGCACCATGCCCAGTTCGATTTCCAGAATTTGTTCCAGTTGTTCGCTCCGCAACGGGTGAAACACCACCGTCTTGTCGATCCGGTTCATGAATTCCGGCGCGAACTTCCTCTTCGCTGCTTCCGCCGCTGTCTTCTCCACCTTCTCGTCCAACCGCACCACCGTGTCCGCCCGCTGCACCGGAGCAAAACCCATCCCGCCTGTCATCAATTCCGTGATCTCCACGCCGCCCAGATTCGACGTCATGAAAATCATCGTCTGCGACAAATCCACGCGCCGGTTGTCGCCCAGCGTGAGCGTCGCCTTATCCAAAATCCCCAACAGCAATTGCCACAACGCATCGCTGGCCTTCTCGATTTCGTCGAAAAGCAAAAAGCTGATCTTCAGCTTCTCGGTGTGATACTGCGCCAGCGCTTCCTGCGTGATCAGAGGATGCGTCTCGCGGTGTCCCAAATATCCCGGAGGCGAACCAATCAATTTCGCAATCTCGTGCGAGTGCTGAAATTCCGCGCAATCCACTTTGATCACCGCGCGCGGATCGCCAAACAGCACTTCCGCCGTCGCCTCCACCACCCGCGTCTTCCCCGCTCCGGTCGGCCCGAGGAATAGCAAATTCCCCACCGGCCGTCCCGGCGAATTCAAGCCGGCTCGAAACACCTGGTATAGATCCACCACCGCCTGCACCGCTTCGTCCTGCCCCACAATCTTCCGCCGCAGCCCCGCCTCAAAATCGCGTGATTCCACGCTGCGCTGGGTTGGATCGAGTTGTAGTCCTTGCGCGCCCACGGTCATGCTCCCTACCGGAACTTTCTGCCGCTTTCCGCGTTGCTCGGCCCTGTTCGCTCGAATTGGTCCAACTTTACATCGAGCGTTGACCGCAGCAATCGTAATTGCGTGACCAGTTCCCGGCTTGAATTGGCTCGATCTGCCAAAAGCAAAAGCGGTGGCGAAAGATCGGCCAGGTCCAGGTTGAGGTTGCGTAACGAATGCATCAGGTTCTGCACGTACGGCGAGCGGATATCGAAAAGCTCCACTCGCCCGTTTACGTGTTCCCGCAGCTGCGACCAGTCCAGATCCAGGAACGGGTGGTTGCGCGATACCCTGCGCACCACATCGTCCGTGATCCTTGGCCGTTCCCCCAGCCGCGCCAAATGCAACTGCTGCACTTTCCCTTGCCGGCGCACATTGTGCACCAGAAAGTAGGTGTTGCCTTTGCGCCGAACGAAAGCCACAACAGCTCCTTTTCGGACGGGAACCTGTAACTTGCCGCGTAGTGTATTGATGCTCCACTACACCGTCAATGGTACGATGCGTCAAATTAGCGAAAGTTTGTATCGTATCGGTCATTACTTCGTTAGATTTTGTGCTGCCGCTGTACACCCCGTGTTTACACGCATTCTTGAGCCATTCTGCTGCATGCTCGCATCAAGTGTCATTCAAAAAACGAATATGTAAAATCAGGTAAGATGTGGACATGTCCTGGGACTCGGTTTATCGCCTCACGAAACGAATTCCTCGCGGCCGTGTTACTACCTATGGGGCGCTTGCGAAAGCTCTGCGCCTGCCCGGTGGAGCGCGCGCCGTCGGCTACGCGATGGCGGCTTGTCCCAGCGGACGCGGCATCCCCTGGCATCGCGTCATCGGCGCCGGCGGCCGTACGCCCATGCCGGAACCTCACGCCAGCCTGCAGCGCAAGCTTCTAGCGTCGGAAGGCGTGGCGCTCGACGGCGCCAAAATAAACATGAAGCTCTACGGCTGGGCGCCAAAAAAGCAGCGCCGCGTTTCGCGCACATCGAAGCGCAAGCCGAAACGCAAAGCCTCCCGCCGTTCCTAGCCGAAATTACGCACCCGCCATCTGAATGTGATACAAAAGATAGCTCCGCATTTCATAGGGAACATCTCTTGGCCGAAACAATCATCCAGGTAGAGGGTCTTTATAAAAGTTATGGCGCGGTCGAAGCCGTCCGCGGCCTCAGTTTTGCCGTCGAAGAAGGCGAAGTCTTCGGTCTCCTCGGCCCCAACGGCGCCGGCAAGACCACCACGGTTGAAATCCTCGAAGGAATGCGCACTCCCGACCGCGGCACCGCCCGTGTCTGCGGCCTCGACCCCGAAAGAAGCGGCTCGGCCTTCAAACAAAAAATCGGCGCGGTGCTGCAATCCACTTCCCTGCCCGATAAGCTGCGCGTCAAGGAAGCCATCGAGCTCTTCGCCAATTTTTACGATAATCGCGCCGACACCGATTTCCTGCTGAAGCGCTTTCAGCTCGAAGAAAAGCGCACCGCCTTCTACAGCCAACTCTCCGGAGGCCAAAAGCAGCGTCTCGCCCTCGCCATGGCGCTGGTAAATAATCCGCAAGTCGTTTTTCTCGACGAGCCCACCGCCGGCCTCGACCCTCAGGTCCGCCGCGAAATTTACGACATCATCGAAGAACTCAAGCGCGATAAGAAAACCGTGCTCATCACCACGCACTACATCGAAGAGGCCGAACGCCTCTGCGACCGCGTTGCCATCGTGGACCACGGCCGTATCATCAAAACCGGCACGCCGCGCGAACTGAAACACTCTTCCGCCGGCACCACGCGCATCGAAGTCCGCCTCGCAAAGCCGCTCACCAACGGCGTGCTCACCGGCCTCGAAGGCGTCTCCGACGCGCGCGAATTCGACGGCACCTACGTGATCCACTCCACGCTCCCGCCGCGCACCATCGTCGCGCTGGTGAAGCAGTTAGAAGCCGATAACAACGAATTGCAAAGCCTGGAAATGTTTTCGCCGTCGCTCGAAGACGTCTTCATCGAGCTAACCGGCCGCCGTCTGCGCGATTAGGATTTGTTTGTGCTTCTGATTTTGTAGCGGCGGCGTTCAGGCCGGCGCCTTTGACTTTGCCGTTTTCATATAGGAATCAAAGGACCCAAATGTCATCGAACCCGATCAGCAACACCTGGACGCTCACCAAAATCCGCGTGCGCCTGGCCATGCGCAATCGCACGTTCCTCTTCTTTAGCCTATTGATGCCCCTGGGCTTCCTCTTCTTCTTCGTAATGATTTTCGCCAAACACGAATCGCAATGGATTTCCTACATCCTCGGCGCCATCCTCACCATGACGGTCATGGGCAGCTTCTGGGGCCTCAGCGTCCAACTCGTCATGTTCCGCGAAGCCGGCATCCTGCGCCGTTTCCGCCTCGCGCCCGTCGGCGCCGGTCCCATGCTCGCCTCCAGCATCCTCGCCAACTACCTGCTCGTCGTTCCCTCCGTAGCCATCGAAATTCTCGTCACCAAATGGTTCCTGCACATGCAGTCGTGGGGCAATCTGTGGGCGATCTTTCTGCTTGTCACGTTCGGCTCAGCCACGTTCTCCGCCTTCGGCCTGATCGTCGCCAGCGTCACCAACACCATGCAGGAAACTCAAGTCATCAACCAGATCATCTGGACCGCTTTCCTATTCCTTTCCGGCGCCACGGTTCCGCTCGCAAAATTTCCCCACTGGATTCAAGGCGCTTCGCTCTTCATGCCGGCCACCTACCTCGCCACCGGCCTGGAATTCGCGGCCACAAATCTCGCCACTCACACCGAAATTCTCACAGACGTTATCGCGCTCGCCGTGGGCTTGATCGTAGCCTTTGAAATCTCGCGCCAATTGTTTCGCTGGGAACCAGAAGCCAAAGTCGCCGGCCGCGCCAAACTATGGGTTCTCGCCGCGATGATCCCCTTCATCGCTTTCGGCGTGTACGAAAACATCCACGGCGACCGCCTCAACCGCGTCAACGCTAATTTCCAAATGCTCTCGACAGGCGAGCGCCCGCCAGCCAGCGCTCCAGACAACCACTAGCGACCGGCGCCTCCCGAGCCGTGTCAGCATTCCGAATCCGCGCCCTCTTCCTTTACATCCAATCGAATCCGCGGCCGAATCAGCAAGCTCGGCGCGCCCGAAAGGTTTCTATTTTTCGCCTGAACGCAATATGATACGGCGTCGTTTTCCAAGCCTCACATTCTGACGACCTAAAGGAGATCATCATGCAGCGCAGTGCTTCCGCAGTCTGGACCGGCAGCCTGAAAGAAGGTTCCGGAAAAATTTCCACGCCCAGCGGCGTCCTCAACGATGCGCCTTATAGCTTTCTCACTCGCTTTGAAAACGCCAAAGGCACCAATCCCGAAGAATTGATCGGCGCGGCCCACGCCGGCTGCTTTGCCATGGCGCTTTCCGCGCAGCTCAGCACCATGAATTTCACGCCGCAAAGCATTCGCGCCACCGCCAACGTGACGCTGGAAAAACTCGACGCCGGCTGGACCATCTCCAAAATCCATCTCGACGTCGCCGCCCGCGTCCCCGGCATTTCCCCTGAAGCTTTTGAATCCGCCGCGGCCAGCGCCAAAGCGAATTGCCCGGTTTCGCGCCTCTTCAAAGCCGAAATCACGCTCGCCACTCAATTGGAGCAGGCTGCATGATTCTTCCGGCCGTCGTCGGCCTGCTCATCATCGGAATTATTCTTCTCGAGGCCTTTGAAACCATCATTCTGCCGCGTCGCGTGGCGCGCTGGTTTCGCCTCACTCGTGCGTTCTATATCTCCATGTGGGTTCCCACGCGAGCTTTCGCTCACCTGATCCGTTCCACAAAAAAACGCGAAACGTTTCTCAGTTTCTTCGGACCTCTTTCGCTCCTCATTCTGTTCGCGCTGTGGGCCGCGCTGTTGATCATTGGATTCGGCTTTCTGTATTACGGAAATACTCCCCACGATCCCACGCGCCCGTCGCTCGAAACCTGCTTCTATCTCAGCGGCACCACATTCTTTACGCTGGGCCTTGGCGACGTCACTCCGCACACTTCCGCTGAGCGCATTCTCGCCATCTTTGAGAGTGGCCTCGGTTTCGGTTTCCTCGCGCTCATCATCAGCTACCTGCCGGTCATTTATCAGGCGTTCTCGAAACGCGAAGTCAGCATCGTCCTGCTCGACGCTCGTGCTGGTTCACCGCCAACTGCGGCGGAGCTATTGCGTCGCCACAGTGGCCCGCACGGCAGCGAAGCCCTCCAAAGACTTTTCCGTGACTGGGAACGCTGGTCCGCCGAATTGCTCGAAAGCCATATTTCCTATCCCGTGGTCAGCTACTTCCGTTCGCAGCACAGCAACGAGTCATGGCTCGCGGCGCTCACCGCAATTCTCGACTCGACAGCCTTGCTGATATCGACTTCCGATAATCCCTGCGCGCGCCAGGCTCGCCTCACTTTCGCGATGTGCCGCCACACGATCGTGGACTTGTCCCAGGTCTTCTTCGCGCAGCCACGCCGCTCGGTGGTTGACCGCTTGTCTCCATCCGAGCTCGCCAGACTTCGCGAAGCGCTCGACGAATCCGGCTTTCAACTGCGCGTTGACGACGCGTCCACCAAGAAGCTCAACGATCTGCGCGAACTGTACGAGCCCTATCTCAATGCGCTGTCGCACTATCTCTACGTTGACCTGCCGCCGTGGGTCCTGGCCAAAGCCATTCGCGACAATTGGAAGACCAGCGCGTGGGGTCGCATCTCCGGAATCGCAGTCCAAGGAAAGGAAGAAAGCTACGTAGATGACCACTCGTAGCGCCCATGTGCCAGCTCAAGAATCTTTGTGGGTCCCGGCTTTAGCCACGACATCAGCGCTGCAGATTCTGGGGCGGCTTTAGCCGCTGAAGTTCCGATTTGAAAGTTGTGACGCTGATCTCGTGCATCCCTTTATCAATCGCGCGGGATTCTTTGATCTCCGGAGGCCAATCCTATGACCATGCATCTCGAAAGACTCGAAAAGGTCATTCGTGGCGAAATCCCTCCGCCTCCAATCGCTCAACTAATCGGCTTCCGGCTCACGCAAATCCAGAAAGGCGAAGCCGTAGTCGAATTCGAGGCCAACAACAAGCACGCGAACCCCATGGGCACTCTTCACGGCGGCGTTCTCTGCGATGTAGCCGACGCCGCCATGGGCATCGCTTTCGCCTCCACTCTTGACGACGGCGAGTCCTTCACCACCCTCGAACTTAAAATTAATTTCCTCCGCCCCGTCTGGAACGAAAAACTGCGCGCCGTAGGAAAAGTAGTCAGCCGCGGCAAAACCGTCGGCATGACCGAGTGTGAAATCACCAACTCCGCCGGCGCCATAGTAGCCCGTTCCAGCTCCACTTGCATGGTCCTAAGAGGCGAAAAAGCCGCCGGCCGCTAACCCCTGCCGCATTCGCGCGGAGTCTCCGTGTCCTCAAAGCCTTTCTCGAATCGTCCCCCGGGACGATTCACCCTGAGAACCGGCAGTGCCGGTTCGAAGGGCCACTATGTATTAAATCTTCAGAGTAGGTTTTCTTTCTGAACTCTGTGCTCTCAGCGTCTCTGCAACGAATTCCGCTTTTTCCAAAGTCCAATTTGGCAGCCTCAATTCCGCACACCCATCCCACAAACGAACGCCCCTTTATTTCACGCACGCTGCTAACTGTCTCTTGTACCATCTCGTCTCTATCATCAGTAAATGCCCTGCGCAGGAGGGCCGCATGGACTCATTCCTCAGGGACCTACGATTCGCGTGGCGAATGCTCGTCAAAAGTCCCGGCTTCACGCTAGTCGCAATCCTCACGCTAGCCCTCGGCATCGGCGCCAACGTCGCCACCTTCAGCATCGTCTACGCCGTCCTGCTCCGCCCGCTGCCGTTCCCGCACCAGGAACAACTCGTGCGCGTCTTCGACGATCTCCGTGGCTCCAACGTCCCGAACGTCGGCATGTCCGTGCCTGAGCTGTGGGATTTCCAGCAACGCTCCGGCGTCTTCGACCAAATCTCCGTAGTCTGGCCCATCAGCGCCGATCTCACCGGCGGCGACCGTCCCGAGCGCATCGAAGCTCTCGCCACCAGCCCGAATTATTTCACCCTGCTAGGAGTCCAACCGCGCATCGGCCGCGTTTATACCGATCAGGACGCAGTCCCCGGTTTCATTGACGGCGTAATCCTGAGCGACGGCTTCTGGCGCCGCCAATTTGGCGCCGATCCGCATATCCTCGGCAAAAAAGTTCGCCTCGATAACGATCCTTACACCGTCCTCGGCGTAATGCCTCCGAATTTCCGCCATCCCGGACGAACGCTGCAGACCGATGTGGACGCCTGGATCGCCGCAGGCTACGACGCGAATCCGTTCCCGCATCCCGCACAGCGCGGCCTCCGGATGTTTCCAGGCGCGATCGGGCGCCTGAAATCGGGACTCACCGTCGGGGAAGCCCAAGCGAAGCTCGAAACCTATTCTGCGCAACTCGCCGCGCAATATCCCACCGACTATCCTCCGGCTGTGCGCTGGACTCCCCGCCTGGTGTCGGTCCAGGAGGATTTGGTTGGCAAAGTTCGCACCGAGCTTTTCATTCTCTTCGGTGCGGTGGGCTGTGTACTTTTGATCGGCTGCGTCAATCTTGCGAACTTGCTTCTCTCGCGTTCCGCCAGCCGCCAACGCGAAATCGCCATTCGCTTAGCTCTCGGTGCCGGACGCCGTCGGCTGATGCTTCAAATGCTCACGGAAAGCCTGTTCCTCGCGATCGTCGCGGGAATAGTCGCGCTCCTCACCGTGGTGGGGATGAAATCCTCGCTCCTGCAACTCGCTCCGGCGAATATTCCGCGCCTCAGCGAGGTCAACGTCGGCGCCGGCGTCCTTCTTTTCGCATTCTTCCTTTCCATCGCCACCGGAATACTGTTCGGCCTCGCTCCTGCGCTGCAAGCTTCCAGCGTCAGTCAGGTCTCGAGTCTCCGCGAAGGCAGCCGCGGTTCAGGCTCCAGCCGCAGTCATACGCGCATTTCGCGCATTCTGGTCATCTCCGAAATCGCGCTCTCTCTTATTCTGTTGGTTGGCGCGGGCTTGCTGCTTCGCAGTTTCTGGCGCGTCTTGCAAGTTCAACCCGGCTTCAATCCGCACGGAGTGCTCACGGCGCAAATCTGGATGCCTGTCCCCAACGATCCCAGCACGGACCGCTATCGTCCGGCGGAAAAACGCGCCGCATTCCTTCGCGAAGTCGTCCGGCGCGTCCACACCATCCCCGGAGTCGAAGACGTCGCCATCGGTGGAGGGAACAGTCTGCCGCTCGACGCCGCCCGCAATAGCTTCCCCTTCACAATCGAAGGCCGCCCGGCGGAGTCGGAGCGCCAGCCCGTCGCCGAATTTGCCGGTGTAAGTCCCACCTACTTCGACATCCTCCGCACGCCGCTCATCACAGGCCGTGTTTTTACCGAATCCGACGACACCAATTCCCAACGTGTCGCCGTGATTGACCAAACCCTCGCCAATCGCTACTGGCCCGGCCAAAGCCCACTCGGCCAGCACATTCAGTTCACCCAGTTCAATCCGCAGAATCCCTGGATGACGATTGTCGGCGTTGTCGGCGACGTGAAGTCCGACGGCTTCGACGCTCCCACCGCTCCGCACGTTTATATTTCCGTTTATCAGTTTCCGCCGTACGCCTCGGTCGTTTTCCTGCGCACCAACGGAAACCCCGGGTCCTTAGGCGATCAAATCCGCGCGGACGTTCAGTCCATTGATTCGAATCTTCCTCTGTTCAGTGTGCGCACCATGGACGAAGTCATCGCCCGCTCCATGGCCGAGCGCCGCTTCGCTCTGGAAATTCTCAGCGTCTTCGCCTGCGTCGCGCTCTTGCTCGCGGCGATCGGCATCTACGGAGTCATGTCCTACACGTTCAGCCGCCGCATCCACGAAATCGGCATCCGCGTTGCGCTAGGCGCACAACGAGCCGACATTCTCCGCATGGTCCTCGGCGAAGGCATGCAGCTAGTCGCATTCGGACTACTCGCAGGACTAATCGGTGCAACCATCCTCACGCGCTTCCTGCGCACGCTGCTCTTCGACATAACCTCCACGGACCCGCTTGTGTTTGCGTCGATTGCAACCCTGCTCGCAGCAGTAGCTCTGTTCGCCTGCTACATCCCAGCCCGCAGAGCCACGCACGTAGATCCATTAGTCGCGCTCCGCGAAGAATAACCAGAGACCGATCGAAAGCGCGGTCTCTCCGTGTCCTCAAAGTCTTTCTCTGTGAACTCTGTGTTAGATCTTTGCAGTAAGTTTTCTCTGCGCCCTCTGCGTCTCTGCGGTATTTCTTGCCTTCTGCTTGTGTCGGTCAGCCATCCAAATTGGACATCCCCGCCCGGCACACCACCCGCACGTCCAATTGACACCACCGCGCCCCTGCTCTAGTCTGGTTTCGCACGCATATCCACGACGAAACCGGAGCATCGGATGCCCATCCCAAAGACCGAAAAGATCTGGCACAACGGCAAATTTATCCAGTGGGACGACGCCAAACTTCACGTCCTCTCCCACGTCGTCAGCTACGGCTCCGCCGTCTTCGAAGGCATTCGCTGCTACGACACTGCGCAAGGTCCGGCCATCTTCCGCCTGAAGGACCACATGCAGCGCCTCCTGAATTCCGCCTACATCTATCGCATGGAAGTTCCCTTCAACCTCGAAGAACTCAGCGAAGCCAATCTCGAGCTACTCCGCGTAAATAAAATCGGCGCGTGTTACATCCGCCCGGTAGTCCTGCGCGGCTACGGTGAAGCAGGCGTCGACCCGCAAGGCTGCCCTATCGAGGTTTATCTAGCCTGCTATCCCTGGGGAAAATATCTTGGTGAAGAAGGCCTGCGCGCCGGTGTGGACGTCTGCGTCAGCTCCTGGAATCGTCCCGCGCCCAACACCCTGCCGCAAATGGCCAAGGCTGCCGCAAATTACATGAATTCCCAGCTCATCCGCATGGAAGCCCGCGCCAATGGCTACGTCGAAGGCATCGCGCTCGATACCAACGGCTACGTCAGCGAAGGTTCCGGCGAAAATGTTTTCCTGGTGATGGACGGCACCGTCGTCACCCCGCCGCTTTCGAATTCCGCATTGCCCGGCATCACCCGCCACTCGGTAATCACCATCTGCCGCGACCTCAACATCCCGGTAGTCGAGCAAATCATTCCGCGCGAAATGCTCTACATCGCCAACGAAATTTTCTTCTGCGGCACCGCCGTCGAAATCACGCCGATCCGCTCTGTTGACCGCGTGAAAATCGGCATAGGCTCCCGCGGCCCGGTTACCAAGCGCATCCAGGACGAATTCTTCGCCCTAGCCGAAGGCAAAAAGCCCGACCGCCACAACTGGCTCTCCCCCGTAGGCGTAGCGTCGAATGCAACCGTAGTCACACGATAAGCAAGAAGTAAGGTCCTCCGAGCCCCATATGGAGTGCGGCGGCGCGCCGCCGCTTTCTCTTCGGCGAGGCGCGCCTCGCCGCGCAGTTGCAGTTGCAGTTGCAGTTGCAGTTGACGTCGCCGTTGCCCCTGACTTTGTAGCGACCACCTTCAGGTGGGCGCATTTGCCCTGCTGTTGCCGCTATATCGGCCGCGTTAACCATCAACTTTCAACTGTTAACTTTCAACTCTCTCCGCTAAAATCGCGCCCGGTTCAAACGGAGCACGCGTGTACAGCCTCACCCAAAAATTGCTAGCCGAATTCTTCGGCACTTTCGCCGTAATCTTCTTCGCCGCCGGAGTAATCTGCGCCGACCAATACCTCCGCGCCACCGGACAAGGCAGTGTCACCCTCCTCGGCCTCGCCCTCGCCTACGGCCTCGCCGTCGCCGTCATGGTCACCGCCATCGGACACATTTCCGGTGGCCACCTCAATCCCGCCGTCACCATCGGCTTCTGGGTCACTCGCCGCCTCGGCACCATACAATCCCTCCTTTACGCCGTCGCGCAACTTCTCGGCGCCATCGCCGCCGCCTACCTTCTCGCCATCATCATCCCGGACTCCAACTGGCGCCCCGAAGCTCTCGGCGCCATCAATCCGGCACTCTCTTCCGATTTCACCCGCCTGCACGCGATGCTACTCGAAGGCGTCATGACGTTTTTCCTAGTCTTCGTTTTCTTCGCCACTGCAGTAGACGTCAAAGGCGCCTTCAACAAAATAGCTGGTCTCGCGATCGGCCTGGCCGTCACCGCCGACGTTCTGTTAGGCCTCCCCTTCACCGGCGCGGCCCTAAACCCAGCCCGCGCTTTCGGCCCCGCCCTAATCACCCGCAATCACTGGACGAATCACGGTGTCTTCTGGGTCGGCCCGCTACTAGGCGGCGTCCTAGCAGCCGTAATCTACGACCGCATCTTCCTCCGCGACCAACCCCCACTCTGAGCGCGATTAAGTGGTGTCGTCATCCTGAGCGAAGCGAAGGATCTCTCTTCGCTAGAAGAAGCCCCTCGAGTGTCAGTTCGGCTACCCATCGCCCACCGCCGCGCCCATGTAACGGCCGATCTGGCGCAGCCAGACCGGGCGCGTCGGCCGCGCTCAGCCGCGGCGTTTGAAGAAAACAACCTACGCAACATCGCGATCAAGTCGACTCGCGCAAATCGCGCCGAATCTGTCCATCCCTGCCGTTATCTGTGTTAATCAGTGTTCATCTGTGGTGATTTTCCACCGAGACCTGTCCCAAAGTTCAGGTTGTCCAATTCGCACCAACTTCGCCCGCCCTCGTTGCACACTCCGTAAACCATGCTAGCTTGACTAGAAGCTCATCGAGCTCAAGGACCCTTCATGGCAATCAATGTTGACGATCTTCTGCGCCGCGCCGTCGAAAGCCGCGCCTCCGACTTGCACCTGAAAGTCGGCAACCACCCTTACCTCCGGGTGGACGGTATCCTGAATCCGCTCAATGACGTGCCGCGCATCACGCCTGAAGAAATGCTCTCTATGGCTTTCAGCATGATGACCAACCGTCAAAAGCAAAAGTTCAAAGAAACCGCCGAACTCGACATGGCCTACGGCGTCGCCGGCCTGGGCCGCTTCCGCGTCAACGTTTTCCAGCAACGCGGCAACGTCGGCATGGTCCTCCGCGTCATCCCCACAAAAATTCGCACCATCGAAGAACTCGAACTCCCGCGCATTCTCTCCACCGTTTGCGAGGAGCAGCGTGGCTTGATTCTCACCACCGGCACCACCGGTTCCGGCAAATCCACCACGCTCGCAGCCATGATTGACCGCATCAATTCGCTGCGCTCCGAGCACATCATCACCATCGAAGACCCGATCGAATATCTGCATCGCGATAAAAAAGGGTTCATCAACCAACGCGAAGTGGAAGTGGACACCGCGTCCTTCTCCACCGCGTTGCGCGCTGCACTTCGCCAGGACCCGGACGTGGTCCTTGTCGGCGAAATGCGCGACCTCGAAACCATCTCCACCGCGATTCTGGCCGCCGAGACGGGCCACCTCGTGCTCTCCACCTTGCACACTCTCGACGCTACCGAAACCATTCAGCGCATCATCGCCGTCTTTCCGCCGCCCGAGCAGAAACAGATCCGTCTGCAGCTCGCAGGCACGCTGAAAGCAGTAGTCAGCCAGCGCCTCGTGCGCAAAGCCGATGGCTCCGGCCGCGTCCCGGCCGTCGAAGTCATGATCTCCACCGGCTACATCCGCGATTGCATCATCAACCCCGATAAGACGCGCATGATTCGCGACGCCATCGCCGCAGGCACCAGCCAGTACGGCATGCAAACGTTCGATCAATCGCTCTTCGAGCTCTATTCCCGCAACCTAATCACCTTCGAGGAAGCCATCCTGCGCGCCAGCAACCCGGACGATTTCCGCCTGCGCGTCCAAGGCGTCCGCAGCTCCGCCGACTCCGCCCGCGAAGACATGGAACGAGCCATGACAGAATTCGACCGCATAGGCGGCCGCTAGTTCGCGCACCACCAAGCGCAACGCAGGCAGCGCGTCTAATTACGGGACCGTACGGGCACGGCATGCCGTGCCCGCCTTCGCTTTTCGTCGTCATCCTGAGCGCAGCGAAGGATCTCAAGCGCTAACCAACGCCCGCGTTTTGTCTATTTCTCATCTGTGTTAATCAGTGTTCATCTGTGGTGAAGTTAACTCCCTCCTCAACCTCCTTCCCTTCCTCCACCTCCTCAACTATCCTCATCCCATGCGCCAGCAACCCGCCCGCCGCAAACTCGCAACCGAAACCCAGCTCTACATGTCCGCGCAACGCGCCCTAATGCGCCGCGCCCATTCCATCCACGAAATGAAACAGCACCTAGAACGCCGCGCCGAAAATAAAGAACTAGTCCCGCCAATCATCGCCCGCCTTCGCGAACTCAATTACCTAGACGACGCCAAGTACGCCCTGAACTACGCGAGCCAACACGTAAAAGTCCGCCGCCAAGGACGCTTCCGCATAGCCCGCGAACTCCGCGCCCGCGGCGTCCCCGATCGCTACATCGAAGAAGCCATCGCCAAAGTCTTCGCCGAAACCGACGAACCCGCCCTAGTCCGCGCCCGCCTCAAACGCCGCCTAGCCCTGCTCAACAAAAAATCCGGCGAAGCCAGCGCCCCGCTCGACCAAAAAAAGATCGCCTCCCTCTACCGCAACCTCCTAACCGCAGGCTTCTCCGCCGACACCATCCGCACCGAACTAAAACGCATCACAAAGAACGATCTGCCCGACGACGACCAAGCCCCACAAGACGACGCCTAGCCGTTGTTTCCTCTGTGTTCCCGGCCGTTCCTCTGTGCGCTCCGTGTCAAATCTGTGCAGTCCGCACCTGCAAGAAACTCAACGCACAAAAGAGATTTTTCCGCGCCTCCCACGTCTAAGCCCCACAGCGGAAGTGCCGGAAACGCCAATGAAATCAGGCCCAATGCGCACCAACTCCGGACACTCGCAATCACTTTTTTCTGATTTCGGACAGTCGCGCGGCCCCCGAATCAGCGGCCCTCACACCACATCGCAAAGGAGATCGTCACCATGAAGAAGCTGCTGTTTTCCGCCGTAGCTATCGCGTTGATGTCCGCCGCAGCACCCAATGTCGCCCGCGCCTCCTCACAAAAATCCGACGCCGCGCCCGCCGCCGCCCAGCAATCCCAAGCCGCGACGCAGCCCACCGACACCACTCCTCCCAGCTACGACATGAAGCCGCAATCCCTCCTCGACCTCGACGCCATGCACAAGAAGTACATTGACCTCGCCACCGCCGTCCCCCAGGACAAATACACCTGGCGTCCCAGCGAAGGCGCGCGTTCCTTCAGCGAAGTCTTCCTCCACGTCGCCGGCTCCAATTACTTTTTCCTGCAGTTTCTCGGCACGCCGCCCCCCGCGAACATGGACATGAAGAATTTCGATAAATCCACCACGGACAAATCTCAAATCATTGACGCCCTGAATAAATCCTTCGACAGCGCCCACGCCACCATCGAAAAAATGACCAACGCCGACTTCAACAAAGCCCTGCCCAAGCTCGGGCCCCAGGCCAATGAAGGCGACGTCATCTACCTGATCGTCGTCGACCTCCACGAACACCTCGGCCAGTCCATCGCCTACGCCCGCGCTAATGGCATCGTCCCGCCTTGGACCGTAGCAGCCCAAGCGGCAGCCGCAGCCAAGAAGACCGCCGACTCCAAACAATAGCCGAAGCTCATCCGTAGGGGCGGGTCTCAGACCCGCCCCGCGATATGCGGAGCAATCATCGCGGTGCCGCGGGAGCAGTAAAAGGTTTTCTCCGCGAACTCTGCATCTCTGCGGTGAATCCCGCCCGTCGCGCGACATCTCCGCGCCCTCCGCGTTCCCTCCGTGACCTTTGTGTCAAATCTTTTCACTTCATTGCACTGTCGCTTAGTTGAACATCTCGAAAAGAAACATACACGGCTATAGTAATCAGAAAGTAAATGTGATAAAATGCGTCGGGGCGCTTTTCCCTGCCCCCAAGGACGCGACATGCGCAGCGCAGCACGGGCGAAACGCGGAACACACGGGCCAAGCCGGAAAAGTGTCGCCCGAACACTGCGTCTGCGCTGCTCTAGCCACTCGTCACTAACCACAGGTGTCCGGCTAAAAGCTGAACATTTGCAATTGTTTAGCGGCATCGGGGCTCTCCGATGTTGCTGCGTTTTGCGTAAGTACTTGCAGCAAAGGGATTTTTTCGAAAAGGGAGACGCTCAGAATTTGCAGCATGGCATGCAGTTCCAAGTCCAGGCGCAAGCGTTTGCGCACGATGGCCGCCAGCACATAGATGGCGATGGCCGTCCAGATTTGCGTCTTCACGGCGTTCTCGGAGAGGCCATAGAAGGCTTTGATGCGCAGGTGCTGCTTGATCCATTTGAAGAATAGTTCGACTTGCCAGCGGCATTTGTAGAGTTGCGGAATGCTGAGCGTGGGCAAGGAAAAATTGTTGGTGAGAAAGATCAGCTGGCGGGCATTCTCCTGGTCGCAGTAGCGGAGGCGGCGCAGCGCCTCCGGATAACCTTTCAAGGTATAGAAACTCTCCAAGCGGATCGTTTGGTCGCAGCGCAAGCCGGTGCTCTTGTCCACGGCCCGCGAAGTCACGCAGCGAAAGCGAAAATCTTTTCGCGCGCGAATGATGAAAAATGCCAAGCATTGCGTCAAGTGGTACAGCCGCGCGAAGTCCAAGTACCCGCGATCGAGAAGATAAAAAGCGCCCGGTTCCGGCAGCAGTTGATCGAAGACGCGAATTTCGTGGATTTTGGCTGGTTTTATGTCGATTCCCACCGGAATGCTGCCGCGCAGATCCAGCAGCGTGTGCATCTTGACGGCGGCGTTCAGCCGTCGGTAGCGCGCCCAGGGAAACAACGAAAGACACAGATCGATGGTCGTGCAGTCCAAAGCGTAGGCGGTTTCTTCCAGCTCCACCGCCAAAGGCTCGCCCGCATACAAAGGCCGGGCCATGGCGATGAGCACGCGCGCCAAATCGGCGAAGATGCGCCAGTCGCGGCTCTCGTTGGCGTCGGCCAGCGTGCTGCGCGAAACCTGACCGCGAATCCCCACATGGTACAGCTTTCCGCCGAGCGCCCGCAGGCACGTTTCGATGTCGCGCAAACTCTCGCGATACGTGAGTTGCGCGAAGGCCATGGCGAGGAACTGGTCCCAACAAGAAAAACTGCGCACGCGATACTGCCCGCGGTAACGCGCCACGCAACGCCGGAATTCGTACGTAGGAATGAAATCCATCAACTGCGCAAACACCGTCTTGCCGGAGTTCATCTCGCATCCCTCCCCGTGTCCCAGGAGCGAGAATGAGGCCTTTGCAATTCAAATCGAAAACTACTCTTTTCGCCGATAAATTCATATGCGTCAATAGCTTCCCAACCTTCTCGAAACGCTCAACCGGACAGTAGTGAGTCACTAACCACTAGCCACCGCATTTTCAATCGCCAACCCACGGGATTAGAAATCATCGTAACTCGCACAAAACAAACACCCGCGACCCAAATCAATAGCCAACTTTCACGCAGTTTGCGGATCGCAAATCGCGCATTTCGCCTCGCGGGATGCGCGCGCAACGGGTCGCCGAAGACGGAGCACGGCGTTCGCGTCACGAATCACGCGTCAAAAATCACGAATTACATCTGTTCTAATCGTCACACCCCGCGATTAGAAAACGCTGTAAGTCGCAGAAAACAATCAACCGCGCCCAGTTCTAATCGTCATTTTTTTCAGGTTTCGAAGACCCGTCGCCCGGCAACCAACGCTCGACTTTCGGTAGCAAACCGTTCGCACCCAACTACCGCAGCTTCTGCTTTCCGCCCAGTCGTTGCGAGCAAAGATTCCTTTTGCAATAATGATTTGCTCCCAGCGAGGGACTCCTTGAACAGCACCGTACCCAGCACCAAGTGGACCGGCAATCAGGTCCGCCAGACATTCCTGAGATTCTTCGAAGAGCGCGGCCATCGCGTCGTGCGCAGTTCCTCGCTCGTCCCGCACAACGATCCCACTCTGCTTTTCACCAATGCTGGAATGAACCAGTTCAAGGACGTGTTCCTGGGCCTCGAAAAGCGCGATTACAATCGCGCGACCACCTGCCAGAAGTGCGTCCGCGCCGGTGGCAAGCACAACGACCTTGAAAATGTCGGCTTTACCAATCGCCACCACACGTTTTTCGAAATGCTCGGCAATTTTTCCTTCGGTGATTACTTCAAGAAAGACGCCATCGCCTTCGCCATGGAGTTACTGACGTCGCCGCAATGGTTCGGCGTCCCACTCGATAAACTCTATTTCACCGTTTTCGGCGGCGCGGAAGTCTCGCCCGGTAAAATGCTCAACGAGGACGATGAAGCCGCCGTCCTCTGGCTCAATACCGGGGCGCCAAAGGACCGCATCGTTGCCATCCCCGGCCTGAAAGATAATTTCTGGGCCATGGGTGACACTGGTCCGTGCGGCCCATGCTCGGAAATTTTCTACGATATGGGCCCAGCAGCCTCCGACGAAGGACACAGCGACTGCCAGTTCCCGTGCGACTGTGGTCGCTACGTAGAAATCTGGAATCTCGTCTTTATGCAGTTTAATCGCGATGCCAGCGGCAACCTCAATCCCCTGCCGAAACCGTCCGTAGATACCGGCATGGGTCTCGAACGGATGACCGCCGTACTCGAAGGCGTGATCAGCAATTTCGATACTGATCTGTTTTTGCCCCTCATCGACAGTGCCGCGGAAATCGCAAATATCAAGTATGGAGATGATTTCAAGGGAGACTCATCTCTGCGCGTCATTGCTGACCACATCCGCGCTGCTACTTTTCTGATTGCGGATGGAGTTCTACCTGGACGGGATCGACGCGAATATGTTTTACGCAAGATCTTGCGACGCGCGATACGTCACGGGAAGCTACTGGGAATCGATCAGCCCTTCCTTCACTCACTTGTGAGTGTCGTTGTCGAACAAATGCGAGGAGCCTATTCAGAGTTGGTCGAATCGTCGATTCGAGTTGCCGCGACCGTTCTTCAAGAGGAAATGCAGTTCGGGCGAACGCTTTCAATCGGCTGGAAGGAGATGGAAAAGGCCTTTGCACTAACGATCGGTCCACATAGCCTCGAAGTAAGAGCCCTCGCGTCGAATCCGCCGAATGATGCCGTCAGAGAAGTCGCCCAAAAGCCTCACAAAGAGCAGGAGTCGGGTATACGGCGAATGACGGCGATCCTTGAGGCCGCTGGAAAACCTGTCGTATTCCCAGGACACGAAGCATTTCGGTTGTCGGACACTTTTGGCTTACCTCGAGATTTTATAGAGGAGTCCTGCCGGGACATGGGCTTTGTTTTCGATCCCTCGGGTTATGAACAGGCTTTAGCCGAACAGCGATCACGGTCGCGCGCTTCCTGGAAAGGTGCGCACAAAGAAGCTGCAAAACCTGTTTATTCGAAGCTTGCGCAAACATTCAAGACCGAGCCGGATTTTTACTTTGGCACCAAGACGCGCGACGCTCGCATCGAAGCCATCATCACCAAAGAGGGTGCCGTAAAAGAGATCGAAGCTGGAGCAGAAGCCGAAGTCGTACTCGACCGCACCTCCATCTACTCGGAATCCGGCGGCCAAGTCGCCGATACCGGCTCGTTCTACGATAATTCCGAATCGCTCGAACTCGCCGAAGTCCGCGGCGCCTATTACCCCGTCACCGGGATTATCGCGCATCGCATCGTCGCGAAAGAAGACCTGCACGTCGGCGATCGCGTCGCCACCATCGCCGATCCCGAACGCCGCGTTCGCGACATGCGGAACCACACTGCCACGCATCTGCTGAATGCCGCCTTGCGCAATATCCTTGGCACCCATGTGAAGCAGGCTGGCTCGCTCGTCGCACCCGATCACCTACGCTTCGATTTTTCGCATTTCGCGCACGTGGATCCCAGCGAGCTCAGCGAAATCGAGCAGCAGGTGAACGAAGAAATCCGCAAGAACCTCGAAATGCGCACGGACATCATGAACATTGACGACGCGCTCGCTTCCGGCGCTCTGGCCTTCTTCGGCGACAAATATCCCGAAGCCAACGTCCGCGTCGTCACCATCCCGGACGCCTCTACGCCGCGCGGTTTTTACAGCAAGGAGCTTTGCGGCGGCACGCACGTCGTTCGCACGGGCGACATCGGCGTTTTCAAAATCATCGCCGAGCAATCCGTCGCCGCCGGAGTGCGCCGCATCGAAGCCATCTCCGGCGATCGCGCTCTAGCCGAATATCAGAAATCGCTCGCCACGCTACGCTCCGTCGCTGGAATGCTGAACGCCGGCGAAGACGAAATCATCGCCGCGCTCGAGCGCCAGTTCGAGGCCACCAAGCAACTCGAAAAGCAGCTTGAGGCCATAAAGCGCAAAGCGGCTGGCTCGCTCGCCACCGATTTGGCCCAACAAGCTTGCCCGGTCAAGGGTGTTCGCCTCATTGCCGCCCAGGTGGACGGCCTTGATCGCGAGGCCTTGCGCCAGCTCGTGGACGTGCTCCGGCAAAAAATTGGCTCCGGAGTCGTCGTTTTGGCCTCCGCTGATGACGGCAAAGTGGCTCTAATCACAGGAGTTACGAAAGACCTCATTCCGAAGCTTCACGCCGGCAAAATCGTCCAGGAACTAGCCAAGATCGTAGGCGGCTCCGGGGGCGGAAAACCCGATTTGGCGGAGGCTGGCGGAAAAGACACATCGGCCATACAAAAGGCCCTTGACCACGTTTACCCCCTCTTAGACCGATTGGTATAATTCCTGTCGCGCCAGATGCTTACGCCGGAGAAGCCTCCTTCTCAGGCGCAGGCGTGTCGCTCCTTTGCTCGCGAAATTGCGCTCTGCCTTCCCAGGGCCAGTAGTCAAGTTGTCGGTGTTCGCAGTCGGATGTCGGCAAGCTCTATGAAGACAAACTGCATCCCAGTTGCAGTGCTGGTCGCGGGCGCGCTTCTGACGCTGGCTCCGCCAAGCCACGCGCAGATTTCAACCTCCTTCGACGAGCACGGCAATCTCGTCTTCGTGAATGGGGATTCCCCTAAACCACGCCGAGGGAGTACTATAAGTTCTCCCTCGGTCGTAGGGGGTCGTACTTTGGCCATGTCGTCAGAGGATACAGCCTCGACTCTCGGCGCCACGGACGGGCGGCTCGATCGCATCGTGCGTGACGCAGCTGCACGCCATCAAGTGGATCCCGCGCTGGTTAAAGCCGTCATCAGCACGGAATCCGGATGGAATTCCCGCGCCGTTTCTCGCAAGGGAGCCGTGGGCCTGATGCAGTTAATTCCTGGGACGGCACAACGCTTTGGTGTGGGCAATCCTTTTGATCCCGCGCAGAACGTGGAAGGCGGGACGACGTATCTGAAGGCGTTGCTCGATCGTTACAACGGCGACCTGACGAAAACGCTCGCGGCCTATAACGCCGGCGAGCACGCCGTGGATCTAAGCAGAGGCGTTCCGGCGTACCCCGAAACGCAGAGATACGTGCAAAAGGTAACCGACGCATATTTTCGCCCCGGCTCCGGCCGCGACCAATCGCTCTGGACTCCGCCAAGAAATCCAGTGCGCAAGGTAGTGGAAGCGAATGGCCGGGTAGTTTTCACGAACGAGTGACGCAGGTGGTTTCCGTCAGAACCCAATTTTCGGCCCGATGGCTGTTTCTAGCGTTGGCGCTAGCTTTCGCTCTTTCCACGTCCGCGGCCGTGGATAGAAAGCTGCAGGCGCGGGAACAGTTCGAGCGCGCCGTGAGGCTGCGCACAACGTTGGAAGGCGCGCCTGATAGTGAGCGCTCGCTCGTTGATTACCGCCAGGCGCTCACCGCCTACCACAAAGTCTATTTGATCTCTCCGCAGGCTGAAGAAGTGACGCCGAGTCTTGTCGCCGAAGCCGAGCTGTACGACGAAATGGGCCGGCTCTTCGACGAGAAGTTCTTCCAGTCCGCCGTTGAGACCTATCAATTTCTGCTGAAACAATATCCCGGCAGCCGGTTCCGTAGCCAGACGATGTACGCGATCGGTGAAATCCAGAAGGAAGGTTTACATCAGCCGGATGTGGCCGACGCCTCGCTAAAAGACTACTTGAAGCATTTTCCAAAGGCGGAACACTCGGACGAGGCGCGCGCCTTGCTGCTGCAAATCGCTGCGGAGCGCGTAAAAGCTAAAGAGGAAGCTCTGGCTGCGGCTGCGGCAGCCGCTGTCGTGTCTGCCAGCGACGCTTTGCCCGAAATTAAGGGCAAAGAGGTGCAACAGCGCGAGAGCGACAACGGCACGCCGCGCATTCTCGACGTCAAGACCTGGAACGCAGCGAATGCGGTGCGCATCGTGGTCACGCTGGACGGCACGATTGCCTTCAACGCGTCGCGCATCGCTTCGCCGGACCGGATCTATTTCGATCTTCACCGCGCGCAGCTGACGCCTGCAGTCGCGAAGAGAGATTTGGACGTAAAAGACGGCCTGTTGAAGTCAGTACGGATCGCACAAAATAAGGCCGGGGTCGTGCGCGTGGTGCTGGACGTGGATGGCGCGCACGATTACACGGCACGGCTGATCGCGAATCCCTATCGCCTCGTGATCGAAATCCGGAATAAGCCCGCCGTGACCACGGCTAGAATCGCGTCCCCGGCACCGGTAACTGCTGCAGCAGTCGCGCCGCCTCCGGCTATCCCGACTCCTTCGGTGGTTTACGCCGCTAAGGGAGTTGCCGAAAGGCCAGCGGCGAAACCGGATTTCCCGAGTGACACTGTCGCAGCGCTGCCGGACGACAATCCAGCGATGGCCGCGAAGAAACCAGTTTCGAAAACGAAAGGCGATAGGACCGCGGTGCTGGTCCCGCCGAGCGAATCCAAACCGACTCGTGACGGCCAGCGTTCGCTCACTCGGGCGCTGGGTTTGAAGATCAGCCGAATCGTGATTGACCCCGGGCACGGTGGACATGACACCGGAACGATCGGCCCGCACGGTCTGATGGAAAAGGATCTCTGCCTGGACGTAGCTCTGCGCCTGGGACATGAGATCGAGGAAAAGCTGCCGGGCGCGGAAGTGGTCTACACGCGCAAAGACGACACGTTCATCCCGCTCGAGCAGCGCACCGCCATCGCCAACGAAGCGAAGGCGGATCTATTCATTTCGATCCATGCGAACTCGAGCCACGATGAGGCAGCCCGCGGAATCGAGACTTACTACTTGAATTTTGCGACATCCGAGGAATCCATGGAAGTTGCGGCGCGCGAGAACGCGTTGTCCCAGGAATCCTTGCACGACTTGCAGGACATCATCAAAAAAATTGCGCGCAACGAAAAAGTGGAGGAGTCCAAGGAACTCGCCAGCGACATTCAAGATTCGCTCACGCACCGGCTGCAACTAGTGAGCCAGAACGAACGGAACCGCGGCGTGAAAAAAGCGCCTTTCGTCGTGCTCATAGGCGCGAATATGCCTTCGGTGCTTTCGGAAATCTCCTTCATTAGCAATCCTAGCGACGAACGGCTGCTGAAGAAGACCGACCAGCGCCAGCGCGTCGCCGACGGGCTGTATCGCGGCATCGCTTCCTACCTCGAAAGCTTGAATAGCCTTTCCTACGACAAGTCTAAGCTGGTCTCTGACAACCACAGCGGCTCCGGAGGCGGGTCCGCGATAGTAGCCGCTGAAGGGAACCCTAAGTAGAATTCCGGCGTCTAATGTAAGATGGTATCCATGCGTTGTTCCCTATTCCTTTTCACAATTGTAGTGTTTCTGTGCGCGGTACCTGCATCTGCGCAGGGGATTCTTCCTGCTTCATTCGCCGGGTGGACGGGCGCGCCGCAGGCCGGTATTCCGGGGCCGGCGATCGCCAATGGCGACGATGCCGCGAGCATCGTGGCAAGCCGGCAAACGGCGACCCGCCAGGAATATGGCTTTATCTCTGCTGAACAGGCCGCGTATTCGCGCGGCAATGAGAAGTTACAGGTGACGCTCTACCGGATGAAGGATCCGAGCGGCGCGTACGGGATGTACTCGTATCTGCGTTCGCCGGATATGCCGCAGGCGGGAGTGACGGACCATTCGGCGATGTCGCGCGAGCGGGCTCTGGTGCTGGATGGAATTCTGGTAATCGATGTCCACGGCACGGATCTGCAGCGATTGGGGAACGATTTGAACGCTCTGGTTGCAGCCGTAAGTCCAAAGGCGGACCAAGGGCCGCTACCCACGATCTCCGAGCATTTGCCGACGAAAGGGTTCATCGAGCGCTCGGATAAATATATCCTCGGACCAGTAACGCTGAACCAATTTTTCCCGGTAAATTCCAACGACTGGCTGGGATTTGGAACGGGCGCCGAGGCCGAGGTTGCGCGATATCACGTGGACGGGCGCGAACTGAATCTGCTGCTTGCGGATTTCCCTACGCCGCAGACCGCGCAGAAAAAATTGACGCAGTTGCAGCAGGATTATCACGTAAACGCTCCGGCAACGAACACGAACAACTCGCCGATATTTGCGCGGCGCTCGATCACTTTGCTCGCGATCGTCTCCGGCGCGCGCACGCCGGAGGAAGCAAACAAATTGCTGGACCAAATTCAATCCGGAACGGAAGTGACGTGGAACGAGCCGACCTTCCAATTCAAGGAACCGCCAATCACTACGATGATCGTCGGCGCGATCATCGGAACCGGAGTCATCTGTTGTTTTGCGCTAATTTCCGGATTGGCGTTCGGAGGATTTCGACTGGTGGTCAAGCGGTGGCTGCCGGATAAGGTCTTTGATCGCAGCAGCCAGATGCAAGTGCTGCAGTTAGGGCTCGGCAGTAAACCCATCAATTCAGAGGACTTCTACGGGATTGAACGGAGACCATCGAAATAACCACTCAGTGGAAAACCGGCGTGTTTCCTGTAAATCGCTTAGTATCAGTCTGTTAGCGCGGAGTCAAAAAGTGTCTTTCCTGCTTGACTGATTTCTGCGGCTCGTACTAGACTGCGGTCGAGGAAAGGGTTCTGTGGCCTACCGCGCAGTGGCCTTGGAGCTTTCTCCCCTCGGAGGCCCGCCAAAAGCGGGCCTTCTGCTTTTTGGGGGCCATTCGCGCGAAAATTCCGCCTGCAATCGCCAACGACACCACTCGTATATTTTTTTACTCCTGCATCAGTGAATTCGGTTGTACTAGAAACTCGTCGAAAATCTGAAAAAAAAGCTTCGCGAAGGGGCAATCGCGTTTCCGGAGAATAGTCCGCCGAAGTCAATCACGTTGAGGCGGTTGTTGAGGTTCTGGCCGTCTGCTTGAAAACGCATCGTCATGCGTTCGCTCTTGTAGACGTCGGCGCCGATGGATGCATTGATGGCGAGCGAAGGTTTGACGCGGCCGCGATTGAAATTGATGCGGTCAACAACAGCCTGACCGTATTGCGCAAGAGCCTGAGCATAGGCTCCGTCGAAATCAAAAGGCAAGCCGCTGCCGTATTCGGCACCTCCCGCGAGCCACAGGCGCGGCAATACCTGATAGCGAAAGCGAGTGCGCAATGTGTTGCGCTGGTCCTGCGAATCGGGGAAATGCCCGGTTAGTTGTGTGGCTGCGGTCGTCGCATCGACACCGAGAAATAATCCTCCTGTGACTGGGAACCACGCATTGCCGACCATGTACGAGTAGCTGAGAAAGCCGGAGAGATTACCCCAGTGCGGAATTTCGAACTTGCCCTCGGCGCCGTAGATGATGGCTTTGTCGAAAGAGATCGGGAAGCTGACGCCGGTGTTCAACAGTTGGTCATCGTCGGCGTAATCGCGCGCAAATCGGCGATAAATATTAGCGTCCAAGCGTAGCTGTCCGAGGAATCCCTTGCTCATGCCCGCTTCGTAGAAATCGCCGCGCGACGGCTGGACGGGCAGCCGCAGAACATCCGGATTCAACACGACCACGGTCGGCGAACTGGAGAGCAGGATATTTTCGAAGGACGGCGTCTGAAAGATCCGGTCATAGGAGGCGTGCAATACCAGGTCCGCCGATTGAAAATAGCGCGCGATGGAAAGGCGCGGGCTCACCGCATTTTGATTGGCGATCAGTTGGTAGTGATCCCAACGCAGGCCCGCGCTGATGGTCCATTTGCCGAGCCGGATCATATCCTGGATGAAGGCGGATTGCTCGAGGTCCGGACGATTACCCGCGAATGAGAACGTGTCGGGCGTCCCGGGATCGAAGTAGATGGGATTCGTGATGACGTCGCTAAAATTCTCATGCAGAAACATGGCATCCGACTCGACGCCCACTTTCCATTCCTGATTGCCGTGGTGAATGGAAATCGCGCCCTTGAAATACCCTTCGCGAAACCAATTGTGCTGAAAGGCGATGATTGGCGTCGAGAACGGATTAGAATCGAGATTGCTGGAGCTATCGCGCACCATGCCGTGCAGCTCTCCCACAACATTCGAAGAAAAAATGTGCGAGTAGGAAATCGTGCCTATCGTCTCGAAATTGTCGGCGGTTTGCACCTGGCCGTTCGCTTGCTGGAGCTGCTCGTTGGGGATTTCATAGCGAGCGAGGCTATGTCGGACGCTCATCGTGAGTTGGTCCTTGGGAGTGAAATCGCGTTCGTAGATCGCCGAAAAATCGCCGGTCGTGCCGGTATTCGTGAAGTTCTGCGGAACAACAGGATTTAGATAGTGGCTCGTCTCGTCGCCGCTGGCGCTCACGCCGATGTTGTTCTTTCCCCAGCTATATTCAATTTTCGTGAACGCGGCTGCAGTGTCAAAGCTGCCGCCCGACAGAACCAACTGGCCATGAAGACCGGGTTGGGCATCCTGAAGCGTGTTGATTTCGACGACTCCGCCCATCTTTCTGCCATACTCCGCGGGGAAGCCAGCGGTGTAGATGGTCATCGAGTCCACGTCATCGGCTTCAATCTCGGTACCAAATCCGGGCGAGCGGTTGTCGGTAAGCGGAATGCCGTCCAGGACAAACTGGGTTTGATATTCGGCGCCGCGAGGGTGCAGCACCGCGTTTCCTTCGTACAGCCAGCCGGGCTGCGAGTTCACCAGGTCCTGCAGCGAGCGCCCCGGGAGAGAACTGGGGCGATTCTCCAAAAAATCGGGACCCAGTTGGCTCACTGCTCCTGGACGATCGGGGTCAACCAGCGTGTCTTGGCTCGTGACGTTCACGGTCGCGTCAACTGCCGCAACTTTTAGTTGAATCGTGCGCTCACCGGGGAGCGTGGACCGCACCTCGATCGTCTCCAAATAGGGTGCGAAGCCGGGAGCCTGAATGTGGACCTGATAAAGGCCGAAGGGTAGGCGCTTCGCGACGATGCGGCCTGATTCGTCCGTTTCAAACGACTCGCGATACTGACTGGCTTCGCTGACAATCTCGACCGGGGTTTTTACGGCGGACCCGGACGGATCCGTCACTTTCAGGCGTAATTCACCGGTGTTGCTCTGTCCGTATAAAGAACCGGCAAACAACAGAATTGCGAGAAGCGTCTTCATCGAACTGGCGATCTTGCGGCTCAAATTGCCACGACCCATGGTACAGGAAACGTGTTTCGCTCCAAACGCCTTGCGGTCCTCAGGCGCGCCGGTAAGGCGCCGCGCTGGCATTGCAACCCCTGATTACATGATTAGCCGGGGCTTCTGAGCAACGCGCGGCGAGCGGAGCGAATCAAACAATGTATCCGCATTGCTGGAACCACGCACACGCCCCTGTTTGTGCATAGCGCCTTGTGTTGAGGAGACGATACACCTTTATGATGATCAGCCCTTGGCGAGCCTACTGGCTCGGGTTCCGAGTAGTTGCGTCATCTTTTAGTTTCCGCAACGGTACTCGCGCAGCAAGTCACGCCGCCGCAATCAGCGCAACCGGCTCAACAAGCCCAGCAACCCGCGCTGCCGGCTACGGATGGAACGGCGGGTTCCGGTCAGGCGGCGAGCAGTCAAAAACAGGGGCACGATCAAAACTCACCGAAGCCCGGCCAAGACAGCACCACGCAGTCAAAGGACCGCCTCTTCTACACCTTGCCGAATTTTCTGGCTCTTGAGAATGCCGACAAGGTGCCACCGCTGACCGCTGGCGACAAGTTCAAGCTGATCACGCGCTCCTCTTTTGATCCCGCGCAATTTGCTTGGTATGGCCTGATTTCAGCAATCGGCCAAGCTCAAAACAGCGAGCCCGCATACGGCCAAGGTTGGGGGGCGTACGGAAAGCGGTACGCACACAGGAATATGCCATTGATGGTGTGATTAACTGTCCCGGCCGACACGTGATCAAGGCCAGCGGGTCGGGGGCGATTGACGTGCACGAGGGCGCTGTTTTTGATCTCGCGTGGCAAGCAAAACCCGGGGGCGGCGCCAGCACGGTGGACATCATTCGTGTGACGGACAACAGCGGCGCCGGAGCGGCGGACAATGGATCGAACGCGGATAACCGGAACAGTGATTCGCAAGACTTGGGGCGAAGCAACAGCGTCCACGCTGCTAAGCCGGCGCCTGCGCCTGTGCCTGTTCCGACCCCTGCCCCGGCGGCGACGGGACCGGGGCAGCAAATGTATTTCAACGCGCAGAACGCCTTCAACCAGGGCCGTTATTTCGCGCCGTTCAACGATTCCGCGCTGCACTGGGCGATTCAATCGCGCAACGCGGGAAATCAAAATGGCAAGGCATTGGAAGCGCAAATCGTCGGTATCTACAAAACACAAGTAAAACAGCTTTTCTTGCAGCAAAATTATCCGGCTGCGCTGCAATTGAACGCAGCGATGCAGAGTTATTATCCGGGTGATCAGGGATTGCTGCAGGACCAGCAGAAAATCCTGGCGGCAGCGAACGGCCGGCAAGGTGGGTATCAAGCGCCGGTCAATGGACAAGTCCCCGGAGCTCCTTATCCGCCTGGATATGCACCGCAGTATCAGCCTCGACCTGGAACTCGCCCTCCGACTTCACATCCATAAGTGATTCGGAAACGTTCGCGCCTAGTTGGGTCGTCCGCGCGGCGAGGTGTCACGAGGCGCTTTCGCGCTGCCAGCGAGGCCACACGCCGGCGTGGGCGGATCGTCTGAGACCGTGTAGGGTTTGCCATCGTGCATGTACAGGCGCGAGGCTTCTTCGCGATTGAAAGGGCGAGCGCCGCGACGGCCGAAGACCGCGATCTGGTTGCCGCTTTCGTCCACGGCGCGATCGCGGTCAATTCCCTTCGAGATTGCCAGTGCGGGTCCGGCCGTGCGGTATGAAGCGATCAGCTTGGGAGTGGGACGCGGGCTGAAGCCGTAAGAATTGGGCGAATCCTCGGGCGAGAGGATTTGCAGTACGCGCAGACCATTTTTCCCGTCGGCTACGAATGCGAATGCGCTGGCATCGACCATTCCGATTTTGACGTCCTGGACGTCGGTGAGCTTTCCATCGGCGCTGAACATCTGATCGAGGCGCGGCTGCTCGGGCTTCTCGACGTCAATGATGGCAATACCCTGTTTGCCGGCGGCAACGTAGGCATAAGTGCGCGCGACGTAGATGTTGCGAGCATCTTGGAGTGGAACGGCTGCGTTCGGTACGACGCGGGGATGACCCAGGTCGGACACGTCGAGAACCTTGAGTCCCTCTCGATCCACCACAAATGCGTAGCGGAACTGGATGGCGATTGCGCGCGGATCTTGTAAATCGGGAGCGCCGATCACCGCTGCGACGCTCGGTTTGAGCGGGTCATTTAGACCGACCACCACCAGCCCGCGGTCGCAAAGCATGTAAGCGTACGTTCCTGCGATGACGATGCGCCGCGCGCCATTTAGGACGCCGCCGGGATTGAAAGCGAGCGAGCGCTTCAGGAAATTGTCGCGCGGATCGCCGTTGAGCAGCGTGCTGACGCCGGGAGTTTTGCTTTTTGGATTGGAATCGCCAATGACCACGAGGCCCTCATATTTGTCCGCGACGTATAAATAAGCGTACAGCGGATGAATGCTTTGCTCTTCGTTAATCGGATTGTGCGTGCGCACGGGATCGAGAGCTTGCGTCGAAGGGCTGGCGACGGCAGTGGCATATTTCGTTTTTACGTAGAAGCGTTGACCCAGCGGCGATACGGGAGCCGTGATGGTGCGCTCCGAAAAGTTCTTGTTGTCTATGTTGGCGACGTCGTAGGCGCGGAAGCCGCCCTTACCCGTCGCCGCATAGAGGTATTCGCCGCGCAGCTGCACATCGAGAACGCTTCCGATGTGATGATAAGCCTCCTGCAATTCGCGGCCGCGAGATACGTGCTTCTGAAAATCGCGAGGATATGCAAACCGCTGCAAATCGCTGCCGATGATCGCGGGCGGCTCGTCATGCTCAGCGACGGCGACGGCATCGAACCCCTTCGAACCATCTGCGACGTAAATATAGCGGCCCATGAAATTCAGCAAGTCCGTGCCTTGCAGCAGCACTTGAGCCATCCAGGCGTTGTTGTCGTTGCGATTGGAAATGTGGCAATCGTCGCAGGCTTTGGTTTCTTTGGCGCGTACAGTGTGCGGAGCGAAAGTGCTGAAAGCCGTCCCGCTGAAACCTTCCGCGGAGACGGTCTGCTGCATGTAATAAATCCAGTCGCGATTCTGATTCTGTGAACTGACCAGGACCGCGCAGGACGAACGGACTGGCGCTACGCGGTGGCCAGTCACCGTGCCATCAATGCCGAGCATGAAGCCGTCGTCGCGGAGGACTTGAAAGTCGTAGGCAGTCCAATTGCGTGTGAGCAGGCCTTCGTTATGGAGCATCGGCTTACGCTGATTCGCCATCATGGCGAGGTGGCACCCAAAACAATTGGGCGCCCACGAGGTATGGCACGCGTAGCAAGTCATGCGGCTATTGGCGTGGGCAAGTTGCGAAGCGTCGGCGGGAACGTCTCCCCAGGATTTTCCGTCGGTGCGAATCGTTTTCGCCCAGTGCGATTTTTCGCTGTAATGCGCGTTGCCGGGAGTGATCGTATCGAGAACCTGCACGACTTCCCATTCCTTGTCGGGTTCGACCATCGAACGTTGGAAAAGTTTGCCGTCGCGGAATTCGAAGCGGCGAGCGTTCCAGGGCGTGCGCAACATATCGAAATGAGTGCCGCCTGGAGGCGACGCGGGGCCGGAAGAAATCAGGGTGGCGCGTGCGTCGATCGTGCCGTGGCAATCCACGCAATCGAGTTCGATCGCGGCTCGCGGCTCGGCGTAGAGCTTGCCATCTCCGTGGGAGTCCTGCTCGAAGTGGCAGTCCACGCAGTGCATGCCCTTTTCTTCATGAATATCCGCAAGATGTACTGCTTTCTTAAATTTATCCGGGGCGCCGGGTTGGACGATTTTGTTTTCGGAGTCGAGCAGATTTCCCTTGCGGTCTCTTTTGTAGACCGCTCGGAAGATCCAGCCATGGCTGTGAAAATCGGCGAATTGGGATTGTTTCAGTTGTGAGTTGAATTCCGGACTGCCCACTTTTTCGAGAAATTTGGGATCGGCCCAAAGGCCGCGCGCCGCGGCGCCTTCTGGATTGCGCAGCGCGACCTGGTAGCGTTCCTCCTCGCTCGGATTGTGCTGATCGGCCGGATACATTTTCTGCCCGTCGGCTTCGTTGTCCCACCAGGTGTAGCCGAAATACGTGGTCTCCATATTCGTGCCGGGATGAACATGGCAGATCATGCATTGGCTGGAGGGAATGGAGCGCGTAAATGTGTGACGAATGGGATGGCCCGATTCGTTTTTCGGAATCGTGGGATCCGCTGAGAAGCTTTCGCCGAGATGGCCGTATTGTGCGTAAGGACCGGCGTGTTCCGGCGAGCGATCGTTGGCGTAGACCACGTGGCAACCGGTGCAGCCGCTGGCGCGATAGTCACCCGGTTCGTCATTCGTGCCGGGCAACGAAAGCAGCGGATCGAGCAGCCGCGTTTTCTGAAGACCGAGAAAGACGGGATCGGTGCGAAGCAGGGTGCCGAAGCCCCGTTCGCCGAGTTTGTCGTCGGGGCGCCCTGCTTCTTCTTCGCGGTCGGGATTGCCGATTTCACCTTTCTTTCCGGCGCCGCGTTCGAATACACGCAAAATATTTCCTGGCTGCGAAACTTCCCAGCGCTCGAGCGGAGCGATTTCGGGGATGACGCCTTTCAGGCGGGTTTCCTCGGGTGTCGGAGCCGGCACCGTGTGGACCTCTTGAGGCTGGCCCAGCGCCGAGTAGCTTTCGCCGAAATGCTCGTTTTTAAGCGGGTACGCGCCGTTGTTATAGAGCGCGGCTCCCCACAACAGGCCGCCGTAGGTCATCATGCTCGTTTTCACACGCATGACTTCGGACGCATGGCATCCCGACGTGCCGCACGTGTCCGCAGCCACGCGCAAATCGCCGGGATTGACGAAGCGCACGTACGCGTAATTCTCGTGTAGCCATTTTGCATATAGGTCTTTTGGATTCGCAGAGACGTCTCTCAACGCAGGATCGTCGGGCTGCGGGTGCGCACGATTTTTCAGTTGCTCGTATTCGGGCGTCGCGTTGCGCACGCCCGGCGGCAGACTCACCGTGGCGTCCCCGCCATGGCAATCCACGCATCCCAAGCGGACCGTGCGCGTGGGGTGCATCGAGGGCTCGTCGGTTTGAGTGTGGCAGGAAACACAACCAGCGCTCTTACGATCCACTTCGGATTGGCTTTGTCCAAGGAGACTCGGCTGTTGCGCGGCTGATTGAGCGCGAGAACGCGCCGCGAGCAAGGATGCCGCAGCGATGACGGTAGCGATCGCGAAGAAGGCAAGAAAGCGCCGGCGCAATCCACGCCGCCGCGTGTGTTCGCCGTCAATCGAGCCGTCGATGAAGCCTCTCAGCAATTTTGTCCCTCTAAAATTGGAACCGCACATCGGTGAAAAGCGAATACAGCGTCCTGCCCGTATAGATATCTCGCAGGCCCTGGCCTGGCACCAGCGCCGCCGCGCCGGCGGTGATCGCGATATTTTCCGTAAGCGGCGGCCGGTAGCGCACGCCGACGCTGGAATCCACTCCAATCGAGTGGCGGATCGGCGATTGGAAGAGAATCTGCTCGAGAACTTCAGTATGTTCAAAGCGCAGATAATTAACGTTGGCAAAGCCGCGCAACTTGGGAGTGATGTCGAATTCCGCGCCGAGATTGGTCAAAAGAATCCCGGGGTTGACAAAGTTGGCCTGGCCTTCGTCTTTGTTCGAGCGCAAATCGGGAAGCAGGCTATCACCGGGATTCAGCGCCACTCCCGAACCGGTCAAACGGATGCTTTCGCGATTCCAGAGGCTGAATATTCCGCCGGCGAATTCCGGGAAATCGTCAATCGAATCGAACCCGCGCGCGCGACTGCTGGCCGGATTCGCGGATCCCGAAGCGTAAAACACGGAGCCTTTGATACGGAACCAATCCTTGTCGTACGAAAGTTCCAAAGCGGCCAATTGCGCGTTGATGGTGACGGGCTTGCCGGCGATGGCATTAAAACTGTCGTTGCCGAACGCCTGATAGAAAGCGTGGGTCAGGTTTACGGGGCCGATGTGGCCGTCGCCGGTCCAACCGACATAAGCGGCATGGACGCTGTGCGGCCGGATCATGCCACTCGAAAACACCGAGCCAATGGGCGCCGGGCGCACCAGGAAACCGTTGTCGTCATAGTGCACCGTGGCGTCGTCCTTGTTGTAGTGCACGCTCACCTGAGCTGTGTATCCCTGAAACAGGAAATCCTGGCGATAAGCGTTGGCGATGATGACCTGCTGATTGCGCAACGCCATGGAATTCAACCCGCTGTTGGTGTTCTTCTCCAGTAAATTGAAATAGGCGACGTTATATTGCCAGCGGTTCGAATCGAGATTGCCGAAAATGCGCAGCCCGGGTTGTTCTTCCACGAAAAGAAAGCCGCGAAAATCGCTATTGAACTCCTGAATGCCCGCACGTACAGAGATGAAATCGAAATTCGGCCCGATGTCGTGCAGTTTCACTTCGCCGAATGCTTCCTGCAAGCCGAGGTGCGAATCCAGGCGCGTGGTGCCTTTGCTCACGTCCACGTTGACGACGCCGCGCTCCTGCACGTCCAGGTAATTCAAACTGATTACCGGTGTGATGCGAATGCGCCAATCAACGGGGCGAAAGGATGTGTCGCCATGGAATAGATCGAACGAGAACGCGAAGGTCTGGTCGAAGAAGATTTGGTCGCCCCTGCCGAAAAATCCGGGGCTGCCCGGACGCGCAGAGCTGACGTCGGTTGGCGTGGGCAGACGACGTCCGTCGAAAAACGAATCACTCGTGCCAGTGAAATTCAAGAACGTCTGCTGGCCGATGATGGGCACGTCGCCTTTCCATTTATTTTTATCGAAAGGATCCCACTTGCTGCCGCGAACGTACGGGTGCTCTCCACCGATGCCGTAGCGGTCCCAATCGGGCATGGCAACGGACCAGCGATCGGGTTCCGGTTGAAATATCTCCGCAACCGGGGGCACCGGCTGTTGCGGGGGCGTCTGACCGGTCTGTTCGAGAGTCTTGTTCTCCAGTGCAGTGGGCGGAGCCTCGGAAGCGGGCGCGGGTCGAGATCCGTCGGGAGGATTTGTGGTGCCGGCCGGGAGTTGAGGAAACTTCCGCACTTCTACGGCCGCGGAGGGAAGCACAATCAACGTTACTTCGCACACCGGACTGTCTCCGGCTTTCAGCTTGAGGCCGGGATTCGTGAAATCCTTAAATCCAGCCGCGACGACGTTCAGGTCGTACGTTCCCGGGGGAACATCAATAAAGCGAAAGACGCCTTGGGCGTTGCTGATTTTTTGCAGGCTTTGACCCGTGACCACGTTTCGCAGAATTACGGTCGCGCCGAGCACCGGCCGTCCATTTGCGCCGCGCACCAGGCCTTGCACCGCACCGTACTTCGGGGGCGCTTGCCCAGGCAAACGCTGTTGCGCTGCCGCTTTGTGGGCGGAGCTCGATCGGTGCCGTGGCGTAGACGAATGTGCCGGATAAAAACCTGCCGCGGAGTGGGGGCTCGCACTCCTTACGTTCAAGGTTAGAGCGCACAACCAGCAGAGTAGATAGGCCACACTCGCCGGTTTCGCAAAAAATATGCGAGATGAAGCACGCATTTTGTCAGGCCTCGGTTGTGCGGCGAGGTTGGGAATATGACAAGTTGATCCGTGTTGCTATCACAATCTTTTCGGAACCGGCAAGCTATTTCCGGCGGTTCCGCGGGCAAGATCCGAGTCCTGATTTCTGGGCATATTCAACCACGATTGAACATCTGATTTGCAGAATGATTGAGAAGGATGTGCGCCTGTGATACCAATAGCTCAACCGCATGGACCTGCCTGCCAAGCGATTCTTTCGAACCTGGCTGTGGAAGCCAGTTGGTATGCCAGTTTGTCTTTGCCTCGCGTTGACGATTGCGTATTCGCTGGGGCTCGGCGCGTGCGGTGGAGGCGGCAGCGCGCCGACCAGGCAGCCTCCGCCGGCGACGGATAGCCTCACGCAAGCGGACGTGCAAATGTTGGTGCAGGCTGCGGCGACGGCCGCAGATGCCGACTCCATGGCAATCGCCGTCGTGGACCGCCTCGGACGCATTCTTGCCGTGTACAAAGGGCCTTCGGCACCGGCCACATTGCCCGGAAATTTCGGCGCGATGATACCTTCCGATGAACTTGCGGTTTCGCTCGCTCGCACCGGCGCATTTTTCAGCAACGATCAAGCGCCGCTTTCATCCCGCACGGTGCGCTTCATCAGCGGCATACACTTTCCTCCGGGCGTTGACAACACGGCAAGCGCCGCGTTGTACGGGATCGAGAACACGAATCGAGGATGCAATCTCGCGGCGAGCTTGAGCGCGACGGTGCCTCCGGCTACAACGATTGCTGGAACGTCCCCTGGATACGGAATCACAACGGGCAAAGCCGATTTGAACGACTCCAGTCCCACGGCCGTGAATCCCGGAGGTGTCCCGATTTTCAAGAACGGGCAAGAGGTGGGAGGAATCGGCGTGGCGGCCGCGGATCCGAACACCGCGGAATATGTCGCGTTCGCGGCGGCTGGCATGATTGCCATGGACGGACCGAGCACGGCCACCGATGAAGTTGGCTTCCCCGCATTTCCGGCGCCGGCGATCGTTTCCATCAACGGAATCACGCTGCCGTTTGTGAACCAGACCACGCCTCCGAGTGGCGTCATGCCGGGCACATTTAATCCCGCCGATTTTACGGTGGGACCTGCGGCCAGCCCGGGGCCTCCTCCCGAAGGCGAGCTCATAGCCGCGATGGATGGTCCGCTGGGCGGCCTTACAGCTGCGCAGGTGACGTCCATCATCAACAACGCAGTCGCCACCGCCAATCAAACGCGCGCGCAAATCCGCCTGCCGATCGGGGTTCGCGCCAAGATGGTGATTGCGGTAAGCGATCTGGACGGCACGCTGATCGGCCTTTACCGCATGACGGACGCGACCGTCTTCAGCATTGACGTGGCGGCCAGCAAAGCCCGCAATGTGATTTATTTCAGCGGGGCGACGCGCCAGCCCATAGATCTGAATGAGGTGCCGATGGGAACAGCCGTCACGAACCGTACAATCGGATTTGGCGCGCAGCCTTTCTTTCCATCCGGAATCGACGCTACTCCGCCGGGCCCGTTCTTTAATTTGTATATGCAGGACGTGGCAAACGCTTGCACGCAAGGGTTTCAGGTTCCGAGCGCGGGGTGGCCGAAATTCAATCAGAGTGGGATCGTGTTTTTTCCAGGTTCAGAACCGCTGTATGTGAATGGCGTGCTGGTCGGCGGGCTGGGCGTCAGCGGGGACGGCGTGGATCAGGATGATTACGTCACGTCCGGCGGCGGCGTGGGATTCGAAGCTCCGGATGCGATTCGCGCGGACCAGATCGTGATTAACGGAGTGCGGCTTCCGTATTTGAAGTTTCCGCGAAATCCGACGCAGTAGAAATTCGCCGCGCTGAAAAACATTGAGGGATTTTGTAGCGGCGGTCTTTAGACCGCCATCGTTCGACGCCGCAACATTGGTGGGCGCACTAAAGTGCGCCGCTACAAATGCATACCCTAGCTTGCGCCCTATCCTTCTCTGAGTTTGTGACCGGAAAGATTTCCCAATCCATCGTACGCGGCGTATTTATACATTTCGGAAAGGGTAGGGTAATTGAAGACAAACTCGATGAACACATCGATCGTCATGCCGGACTCCAGCGCCATCATTCCCAGATGAATCAGCTCGGTGGCGCTTTCGCCGATGATCTGCACGCCGAGCAGGCGGCGGTCGGACTTCGCGAAAATCAGCTTCAACATTCCGTTGATATCGCCAACGATTTGCCCGCGGACGTTATTCGCGTAACGAGCGCGGCCCACGGCGTAATCAATTCCCTTCTCCTTGCAGGTCTCTTCGGATTCACCAACGGCGGAAATCTCGGGAATCGTGTAAATTCCCATGGGCAGCATGGAAGCGAGGCGCTGTTTGTATTGAAACCCAAAGGCATGGCAAATGGCCACGCGCGCCTGCTCCATCGACGTGGAAGCGAGCGCGGGGAATCCGATTACGTCTCCCGCCGCATAGATTCCCCGCGCAGCCGTGCGATAGTTTTCGTTTACCTCGATGTAGCCACGTTTGTTCAGGGTTACCCCAGCCTTTTCGAGCCGCAGTTTTTCGATTGCGCCGCGGCGGCCGGCGGCGAACAAGGCTGCTTCAGCTTCAATCGCCTTGCCGGACTGCAGCGTGATGCGCACGCCAGTTCTGGTGCGTTCAATCTTCTCGGTGCGCTCGCTTAAGAAAAAGCGTACGCCGAGATTTTCCAGCCTTTCGCTGAGGCATGCTGAAATTTCGGCGTCCAGAAACGGCAGTAGGCGATCGCGGCCGTCCACCAGCGACACTTCAACTCCCAGCGCGGTAAAGATGGAGGCATACTCGCATCCAATCACGCCGCCGCCGACCACCGCAAACGTGCGCGGAATCGCATCCATTTGCAAAACGGAGTCAGAATCGAAGATAACCTCGTCATCAAACGGAATTTCGGGTGCGCGAAATGGAACCGAGCCGGTGGCGATGAGTATGGCTTCCCCGCGCAGCAGCAAGGTCTGACCCGGTTCCGTAGCGACGGACACCGTGCTGGCATCTTCAAACGCAGCCAGACCCCGCACGAGATCGATGTCGTGGACTGCAAGATTTTCGCCCACCTTTTCGCGCTCCGTTTCAACGAGCACGTCGGTGCGGTGCATAAAATTTTTGACGGTGAGGCCCTCTTTCAGCGAATAGTCGACTCCGTACAACCCACGCTGGCGAATGCCTGAAAAATAGAGGGCGGATTCGCGGAGAATTTTGCTGGGGATCGTTCCGGTGTTGACACACGCGCCTCCCACCGTATTTCCACATTCGATCAGAGCGACGCGCTTGCCGAAGTATGCCGCCTGAGCAGCGCCTTTTTCACCCGCCGGGCCGGAGCCGATCACGATCAGGTCATAGTTTTGCACGCAAGCCTCCTCTGCTGCCAGCGCGCCGGTTCGACAATTTCTCACGGCTCACGAGAATCGTTTGCACGGCGTACGAGTCTAGCGCAGTAGGGCGTTCACCGCGCGCATCTTCCCGGCGAACCGCGCCGGATCATATGCGGAAGGATCCTGAAGGTCCTGGAAGAGCGCGCTGATGGCCGTGCGAATTTCCGCGGAGTTTTCCAGTTTCACATTGCGCTGGTACGCCACGAATAGCGACTGGATGGCCATGGCCGCCTGGGCCGCCGCGTGTTCACCCTGCGCGGAGATATTATCCGCATCGCCTAGGATCTTGCGCAGCAGTTGCAGCGTGGACGCAGGATCGTTCGGCAAGGACTTGATCTTTGAAGAGAGAGCGCTCACCTCATGCGCGCAACTAGTCGCGGAAGCAGCTACGGCATCGCGGTCCGGGCTCAACTGGCTCATCAGTTGCGAGAGCTTGCCGAGATCGGAATCCAGCTTGGTCGCGCTGTCGCCATCCGCCTGGACAGTCACTTCGTGGAAAATTGTATAGCGCGAAGGATTCCACGGCGGATCGCCGGGGCGACGTCCGGGATACCCACGCGCCTGCCGCCAGCTATTTTCGGGCGTGGTGAGGCTGTGATGGCACGCGTAACATTGCAATTCGGAGAATTCGGGCCAGAACTTTCCGTGCGCGCGAGAGGCCAGGCGCAGAAGCGACTGCTGAAGTTGCACGGCCTGGCCGGTGGAAAGTTCGCGAACTTCGTACCACGGATCGCTATTTTCCGGCTCGCCCGGTTCCCCGGGCTCTTTCCAGTGGCGCGGCATCACTGCGGAAAAGGAATCAAGCTCGAAATAAAGGTCGGGATGGCCCGCGGCGATCATTTCGTGGTCCACTGATTTTTCGTCGTTGCCGAGGTGGCAACTCAGGCATTTCTCAGTGCGTTTGGTGAGGTCGCGCGTGTCATACATCCCCAGCGCGAGTGATTTCTCATGCGTCCAGTCACGCTCAGTGTGCGGCCCCAGCCACGCAGCAGCGGGGCCATGGCAGTTCTCGCAACTCACTCCTTCGCTGAGGTCGAACGTGCGCGCGCGGTCTGTGGCTGGCACATTCAGCGCATGACAGGCAAGGCACTTCGGCGCGCTTTCTGCTTTGCCGATGCCGAGAATCGTGGCCATTCGTTCGCCGATATCGCCTTGCAACGAAGCGTAGGCTTTGGAATGTTTATCCTTCACGATCCAGATGCTGTACTCGTTCTGCAGCACGCGATTGTCTGAGCGCGGAGTGACGCTGCCGTGGCAGGTAGTGGATGCGCAAGAACCTGGTCCGGTGTATCGCTGCGGCTCGCTCGCTTGAGCGATCGCCGCGTAACCAGGCAGCACTAAGCTCTGCGAATAAGCGATCGAGCAGGAGCCGATAGTAGCCACTAAGAAAAACGCCGCGACGATGCGCGAGGGTGCGGAACGCTGAAGTTGGGCGGCGGACTTCATTTCCTTTTCACTTTGGCAGCGCCGGGCAACACGTTTACAGAACCGGCGGCATCGATTGAAAAATATTGAGAAACTGTCTGCTTGTACTATCGGATAGTATCGAAGTCAATCAAATCCAGCCTGAATACTTGAGAACGATTCGCGCAAGAATAACGGCGGCATAGCTTCCGCGCCTAGCGCGTGCTAATGTCCCCTTACGCAACAGCGCTCAAGACTGACAGTTGTTTTCGGAGCTGGGAATGAATAATCTCCCCGGTGAGGAAGTCTCCCCTTGATTTTCAATGAGCTGAGGGATATCCAACGCCAGTACGGTTATTTGCCCGCTGACCAGCTGCGCGCGCTCGCCAAGAAAATTGACGTGCCGTTGTATCGCCTGCATGGGGTGGCCAGTTTTTATCCTCATTTTCATCTGACGCCGCCTCCGAAAGCGGATGTGCGCGTTTGCCAGGATATGTCTTGCCATCTTCGCGGCGCTCGGGAGTTTTGCGCGGGGCTGGATGAAGCGTGCCGGCAAGCCGGATTTGCCGACGCAAAAGTCAGCGGAGTTTCCTGCCTGGGGCGGTGCAATGAGGCTCCGGCAGTTGCTATCAACGAACATATATACACTGGCCTTTCACAAAACCAGGTTACGGCGATTGTGGGCGACGTTCTGGGGGGACGTCCATTGCCGGAACTTGCGCAATCGCATCGTCGCGCGCACTGCGCATCCGATCCCTATGGCGAAGAGGAACAGTACCAGGCGGTGAGGCGGCTCGCGCAGTCGCGGGACTGGGCTGGAACTTTTGAGATGTTGAAATCCTCGGGCCTTCGCGGGTTGGGCGGCGCGGGTTTTCCGACCGAATCAAAATGGCAGTTGGTGCGCCAGGCGGCGGGTCCCGAAAAGTTTATCGTCTGCAACGCCGATGAAAGCGAGCCCGGCACCTTCAAGGACCGCTTCATCATGACGCATCTGCCTCACCTCGTCGTCGAAGGAATGATTCTTGCGGGCCTGCTGACCGGAGCGCGGCACGGCATCCTCTACATCCGCCACGAATACGAAGAGCAAGAGAAAATCCTGCACGATGAGATTCGCCGGTGCCGGCGCGATGGTCTGCTGGGGCCGCGGGTGCTCGGCACGGAGTTCGCGTTTGAACTGGAAGTTTTTGTCAGTCCAGGCGGCTATATCTGCGGCGAAGAAACGGCGCTGCTCGAGGCGATCGAAGGTAAGCGAGCGGAACCGCGCAATAAGCCGCCGTTCCCTGTTCAGCAGGGCCTGTGGAACAAGCCGACAGTTATCAATAACGTCGAGACCTTTGCAAATGTGCCGATCATTCTGATTCGAGGAGTGGATTGGTACAAATCGCAGGGCGTGAACGGCGCGGCGGGATTGAAATTCATTGGCGTGAGCGGCGACGTGGTGCACCCGGGAGTTTACGAAGTGCCGATGGGCACGCCGGTCTCCGATTTGATTTTCAAATTCGGCGGCGGCATTGCAGATGGAAAGAAACTGAAGGCGTTTGCTCCGTCGGGACCTTCTTCGGGGTATCTGCCTGCCTCCATGGCGGACGTTCATCTCGATTTCAAATCGTTGGCGGACGCGGGCTCGATGCTCGGTTCGGGTGCGCTGGTCGTCTGCGCGGACGATCGCTGCATGCTGGACATGGCGCTGAACTCCACGCAATTCTTCCGAAACGAATCCTGCGGAAAGTGCGTCCCTTGCCGCGTGGGCTCGCAGAAGCTGGTGGAGATGCTCACGGGCTGGACGGAAGGCGGTGGCTCGCCATCAGACTTGCAGCTGATCGACGAGCTTGCGGCAACACTGCGACAGACTTCGATTTGCGGACTCGGCCAAGTGGTGCCCGCGCCGATCGCCTCCGTCCTGAAACATTTCCGCGAAGAAGTAGAGTCGCACATTGTGCGGCACGAATGTCCCGCTGAAGTTTGCCCCTGCGAAAAAATTGTGAGCGATATCTATAGGCCCGGCGTGAGACCACCGGCATGAGCGCGAGCCAGCTGGTCGAACTCACGATCGACGGGCGAAAGGTTTCCGTGCCAGCGGGAACCACCATATTTGACGCGGCGCGGGCAAACAACATCCCAATCCCCACCTTATGCAACCAGCAAAACGAGAGCCCTGTCGGCGTGTGCCGCGTTTGTGTGGTGGACGTAGGCGCCCGGGTATATGCGGCGTCGTGTATTCGGCCCGTGGAACCGGGCATGGTGGTGAACACTGCTTCCGACGGCGTGAAACGGGCGCGGCATACGCTCGTTGAACTCTTGATGTCCGACCACGTCAGTCCCTGCGCTCGCGAACGGCAATCCGGTGATTGCGAATTGGAAGCGCTCGCCAAGCACGAAAACATTACTCAGGCACGCTATGCGCCGCGCGCCACACGGCGCGGACCGGACAATTCTTCGATGAGCATTGCCGTGGATTTCGACGCGTGCATTTTGTGCGACCGCTGCGTCCGCGGCTGCAACGACATTCGCGAGAATTTCGTTCTGGGGCGGATGGGCAAAGGCGCGTCCACGGGAATCGCTTTTGATAATGACGAGCCGATGGGCGAATCCTCCTGCGTATCGTGCGGCGAGTGCATGGTCTCTTGTCCAACGGGAGCGCTCACGAATCGCCTGGTTACGCAGACTGACATTGCCGTAACGCCGGACTCCGAGCCGGTGCCGCTTCACGAACTGCAAGAGCTTCCCTTCTTCGGCGGAGTTTCGGGAACATTTTTGAGCTTGAATCGCAACGCGGTGGTCCGGCGGCATTTCAAACCCGGCGAAATAATTTGCCGCGAAGGCGAGTACGGCTCCACGGCGTTTTATCTTCTGGAGGGTCAGGCGAGGGTTTCCATCGCCAGCCCCATCGCGCACGTGAAGACGAAAGGCGCGGTTCGCAAGTTTCTTGGCAAACTTTCCAGCCGCCTGACGCAGCGACAGAACGACCAGCGCGAAGAGGAAACAGCGCAGCACTGGATTCACATCGATGCGCCGATGGATTTGAACTACGACAATCCCGTCGCCATGCTCGGACCCGGCGACCTCTTCGGCGAAATGACCTGTATGAGCCTGTATCCGCGCTCGGCGACGATCCGCGCCGAAACCGAGTGCACGGCGCTCGAGATGCTGCGCAATGTGCTGGACATTATGCAACGCAACAAAACGTTTCGCGCGAAGTTGGACCAATCGTATCGCCAGCGCGCTCTCGACAGCCATTTGCGCGCGGTACCTGTGTTCGCAGAATTGACGGATGAATTTATCGAAGGCCTGCGCGAAAAGGTTGAACTGCTGCGTTTTACGCCGGGACAGGTGATTTGCCGCCAGGGAGAAGCCGCGGACAGCTTTTACCTGGTGCGCATCGGATTCGTGAAAGTGTCGCAAACGCATCCGGGCGGCGAAATGGTTCTGGCTTATCTTTCACGCGGCGAGTACTTCGGCGAGACGGGATTACTGGAACACACCATGCGCACCGCAACGTGCACGGCCCTCGATCACGTGGAGGTCGTACGCATCAGCGCGGAAGATTTCGCCAGCATGACAGAGCAATTCCCCGGAGTGCGCCGCAAGCTCGAAGAAGTTGGGCACGAACGAGTAAAGATGAACGAAGAAACGCTGGCGGTGATCAACAGCACGCCGCTGGACAGTTTTTTGAAACAAGGCTTGATGGAAGCGCAGAGCTTGTTGCTGCTCGACTTGAATTCCTGCACGCGTTGCGATGCCTGCGTCACGGCCTGCGCCGATGCGCACGATGGAGTGACGCGCCTGGTGCGCGAAGGACTGCGTTTCGATCATTATCTCGTGGCCACGTCATGCCGCCAGTGTCTGGACCCGTTGTGCATGGTGGGATGCCCGGTGGGTTCGATCCGGCGCCGCAATTCGCTGGAAGTCATCATTGAGGATTGGTGCATTGGCTGCGGCCTGTGTGCCGATAATTGTCCCTACGGCAACATCAATATGCACCCGTTCAACGTGTTCACGGACGTGCCGGGAATGCCGGGAATGAAAAAAGCGATGGTCAAACAGAAAGCAACCTCCTGCGATCTTTGCTCGGAATTTGCGGAGCCTAGTTGCGTGTATGCGTGCCCGCATGACGCCGCGCATCGCGTGAACCCGCGGGCCTTTTTCGCGAACTTGCTGAAGCAAACGACGGCCAAGACGCCGGAAAGTTAGCGATTTTGCATTGCAGCACCCGAGTTTGAGACGAATTGCGTATTGACCGCACACACCGGACGTGGCTGATTGCTTCGCTGATCATCCTGAGCGTGGCGACCGCGATCTATCTCGCCTATGCGCAAACTTCGCCGTCAGGCCCGAGCGGCGGCAGCGGCATCGGCTTGATGTTCGGCGTCGTAGGATCGCTATTTATGATTTTTGCGGGGCTGCTGGCGGCGCGAAAAAAAGTGCCGGTGTGGAGACTCGGGCGCGCGCAAGACTGGATGCGCGGCCATTTGTGGCTGGGGCTGCTCAGCCTTCCCATTGTTTTCTTTCACGCCGGGTTCCGGTTTGGCGGGCTGCTCACCACGGTTTCAATGGTGTTGCTGATTATCGTCGTGGCCAGCGGAATCTTCGGCGCCGTCTTGCAGCACTACATGCCGCCGGTGATGACCGTGCGCATCCCCATGGAGACAATCTTCGAGCAAATCGATCGCGTGCGAGCGCAATTAGTGGCCGAGGCCGATGCGATGGTGAAAGAAGTCTGCGGGCCCCGAAATCCCCCGCCGCCCGCGCTCGCTGGAAGCAAGCGTGGACGCGCAGCGACAATGATCATGGTAGCAACGACAACGATTCCGTTGTGCAATTTTTATAACGGCGAGGTGCGCCCGTTCTTGCAGAACGAAAGCGTCCAGAATCCGGCTCTTGCCACCAGAGCCAAAGCAGCTGCTGTTTTCGATGGCTTGCGCACGCTGCTGCCGAGTGACCTCCATACGATTGTCCATAACCTGGAAGAATTATGCGAAGAGGAGCGGCAGTTCCGGCGGCAGATTCGTTATCACCACTGGCTGCACGGATGGCTGATGCTGCACGTTCCGCTTTCGCTTGCGCTCCTGTTGCTGGGATGCGCGCACGCGATCATGGCTTTGCGTTACTGAACCCGCGATTGAAAGCGAGTCATCGTGGCCCGAGCGAAGCTCACAACTAAAACGCTGGCGCAGCGCATTGACCTGGACTATTTCAAGCATCCGCATCCCCTCCGGCGCGCGCGTTCGATGCTATCGATTGCTATTCCGTTGATCGCGCTGATTTGGCTGGGCTGGTATGCGCTTGGCCGCAACAATCGCGTTTACAGCGCTGGAAAAATGTCCTCGGCCCATGCCGTATTGACAGCGAAATGCAGCTCGTGCCACGTGAAGGAAGCGAATTCGTTCAGCGCGAAAGCCACCGACCAATCTTGCGACACCTGCCATAGCGCTCCTTTTCATCACGCCAACCAGACTTTCACTCCGATATGCGCGTCGTGCCACCTGGAGCACCGCGGCCATTTGCGCCTTGCAGTCACGGCGGACATCACTTGCACGCAGTGCCACGCGGACTTGCACACAATCGGAGCTCCGACCCAGTTCACCGCCGAAATCACACGGTTCAACGGCGGCCATCCCGAATTTGCCATCTTGCGGAATCGCGGGAGTGACCCTGGGACGATCAAGCTGAATCATTTTGTACATTTGAAACATAATCTGCGGGGACCCCATGGTCCTGTGCAGCTCGATTGCGAAGATTGCCATCGCACCGTGCGGCCGCCAGCCGGATGGAGGTTCGGATCATCGCAGCCGCAAGATATGCCCGTAGCGCAAACCGGGATTCCGCCTTCGATGGACGCCGGCCGCGCGTACATGTTTCCCGTGACCTATACCAAACACTGCATCGCGTGCCACGGCTTGCAATTTGACCCGCGATTCCAGGAAAGCGCGCCGCACGATACTCCCGAAGTGATCCACGCGTTCCTGATCCAAAGATTTCAGCAATATATTCCCAATCATCCCGCGGAACTTCGCGTGCTCGCGCCTCATCGTAATATTCCGCAAAAGCCTATACCACCCGACGTGCGCGTGCTCACGCCTCAACAGTGGGTGACGCTTCGGGTGGCAGAGTCCGAGGAGCTACTTTGGCGGAAGACGTGTGCGGAGTGCCATGCGTTACGGTTCGCAGCGAATGCGACGCTGCCAACCGTCGCGAAATCAAACATTCCTCAACGATGGTTCCAACACGCCGTCTTCAATCACGACGCGCACAAATTCCAGCAATGCGTCGAATGCCACGCTGGCGCGCCGAAAAGCCAGGAAACGTCCGACGTGCTGCTGCCGGGGATAGAAACTTGCGAAACGTGCCATCGCGGCGGGCGCGAAGCAGCGGAATCACGCTGTTTTGAATGTCACACGTATCACGATTGGAAGAATGAGAAGCCGGTGAAAGGGACTTTCACTCTGACTGCATCCGCTATCGGTAACTAAACGCAGGGTCCTCGCGCGGGCGGTCACGGCAGAGTGGCCTGTTCCACATCGCCTTCCACGCTACTTGGTCTTCATCACGTAAACGCCATCCCATTCTCCTTCCGGAGCATTTTGCGCAAACTCGATGGCGCGCTCGATGAAAACCTGGCTGGGCCCATCGTCCGGGAAATTCGCGAGTACTTCGGAAAACTGATTGGCCGCTTCGCTCCAATTCTGCGCCTTGTAGGATTTCATGGCTGCGTCGAATCGCTCGAGCAGTGATTCATACTTTGATTTTTCGGCCGCGACGTCCATCAACTCATAGATGTTGACGGGCTGGCTCTTCCCCTTCACGCGGATTTTATCGAGTTCGCGGCAAACGAATTGGCTGGAGACCTGGCGATAGGTCGCTTCGCTGATCACAATCTGCACGTGATACTGCTTGGTGATCCCCTCCAAGCGCGATGCGAGGTTCACGTTGTCACCCATCACGGTCCACGACAAGCGCCGTGCCGAGCCCATATTTCCCACATTCACCATTCCGGTGTTGAGGCCGATTCCGATCTCTATCGGACATTGTCCGGCGGCCTGCCATTTGGCGTTCAGCGCTGCGAGGCCTCGCGTCATGCGCAACGCGCAGGAGCAGCTTCGAAATGCGTGATCTTCCTGCGGTAAAGGCGACCCCCAGAAGGCCATGATGGCGTCGCCGATATACTTGTCCACGGTTCCGTCGGTGGCGAAAATAATCTCTTCCATTTGCCCGAGGTAATCGTTGAGCAAGTGGGCCAGCTCGTCTGGGGTCAAACCTTCGGAAATCGTCGTGAATCCGCGAATGTCGCTGAACAACACGGAAAGTTCTTTGCTCTCGCCGCCGGGCCGAATGTACTTCTCTGGATCTTTTTCGATCAGCTCGATTACGCCAGGCGAGAGGTACTGCGAAAAACTTTTTCGGATTTTGCGCTTGGCGCGTTCTTCGCGGATCATGCGCACACTGGTGATCGCGGCATAATTGGCCGTGAGCGTGCCTGCGGGAATCACAAAACTGAGCCACTGCCCTTTGTGCGCGAAGCTGAAATAGACAAACCCCGCGAATCCCGCGAGGGCCAGGACTACGGAAATCGTGGAATATAACGGAGTCACCCTGCTGAACCAGAATCCAAATACGAGACCGAACAGGAGGATGAAACCCAAATCCGCCATTTCCTCGTTGTAGCCACGCTTCAGGAAGGTGCGGCCGGGATCTTCGCTGTGGAGAAGGTTGTCAATAATGTTGGCGTGGACTTCCACTCCCATGTAGATGCCTTCAAAAGGGGTATTGCGGATATCGCCCATCGCCAACGCGGTTGCTCCGACCAGCACGATCTTGTCGCGAAAAGTTTCCGGCGGGAGAGTCCCGCTGATGACGTCCCACATTGAATCTTGCTCGTAGGCGCCGTAGGGACCTGCGTAATTCAAGAGCGCGCTGCCATCACGAGCGGGCCGCACGGTGTGACCGCCGAGCTGAATCCGTTCGAGGCCGTTCGGCGCAATGTATGCGGCGACTTCCTGATCCGGAATTTTTTCGTACGCGCGCACTGCCTCCAAATCGAGCGAGGGGAAAAAGTCCTGATCCTGATAGCGGATCATCAGCAAGGCGTGGCGCAGCGTGCCGTCGGGATCCGGAACGATATTGATGAACCCGAACGACTCGGCCGCATCGGCAAGTTTCGTGATGTTAGCTTCGACGCCCTTGCGGACCAGTCCGCCGTTATCGCTGAACGTGCGTCTCAAGTCCACTTCGACGCCGCGCTTGAATCCGACCGGCAAGACCTGCGGAAACACATGCGCCCAGGCGATGTTGAAATATTCCTCGGCCAATTTTGGATCGGGTTGAGAATCGAGAAATACGTGACCGAGTACCACATTACCGCTCTTCTTCATCGCGGCGGCGAAGGTCGCATCCTGATCGCTGGCGGCTTCCAGAGTTACTACCTTTTGCAGCAACGCCGGAGCCGCCGATGCTCCGAGATCATTTTTCAGTTTCTGCAGAGCCTCAACCGCGGAATTGCTCTCGGGAACCGGAAACGTGACGTCAAAAGCGATCACGCGCGCTCCGCCCGCGCTCAATTTGTCCACCAGCGTCGCATAACTTTTTCTGGGAAGTGGAAACGAACCAATATTCTGCAGGGTTTTCTCGTCAATGCCAACGATGACGATGCGGTCGTCGTGCGGGCGCTTGCCACGCGTCTCAAAACGCAAGTCGAGAGAGCTCTGCTCGATATTCTGAAGAAACGCGAAGCCGGCGCGCGAGTCACGCTCGCCGATTCCGGAAAACCGAAACAGCACCAGCCCAATCAACGTGATCAGGAGCGCCAGGCCGAGATCAACGTGATCGAGTGCGAAGCTCTTTGACCAATCCCGCCATCGGGACCATGGCTTTTCGTGCGAGCTCATAAGAAGTCAAGGGACGGTCTGCCGCCCACACAAATGGCCTTGCCCGCAAAGAGGTTGGACGCTTAGCGACAAGGGCCTTCGGAAACGTGACTCACTGCGCGCTGGGCGGAATTTGCCGGTTTCCACCATTCGTTGGCGGCAGTTGCTTGTTTCCGCCACCGCTCGTTACCGCCAGGCCGATTCCGACTCCCAGGCCGACCGCAACTGCAGTGCCTATGATGGCCCAGCGAAGGCCGTGACCTTGATGCGGAATGCCGCTCTCCACGGGTATGTCCGTCGCCGTGAGGCTGGCTTGCAAAACAGCCGGAGGCGTGTCCGTGGTCTGGAAGCCCGAGGGCGGGATTTCCGAGGTGATTTGAACCATTTGCCCGGCGCTCACCGTGACGGAATTCGAGGCCGTGCTCGATTGCCCTGAATTGTTTGCGGCGTGCGCTCCGTTGAGGGGGGTGACGGTAACCTGACCTTTGTAGCAGATTACCGTCGTGGTGTTGGACTCGAACCCAACATAAAAGTCCGTGCCGATGACGCCAATTACGGCATTGGGCGTCTTCATCTCAAATTTTCCGCCGGGTTTGGTGATCTTCATCACCTGGCTGCGCACTTTGCCGAAGTCCATCTCGAGCGATGTCTGCTGAGACGCGCTGTCGTGCTGCACGATGCGGAGTTCGCTATCCGACCCCAAATTGAGGATCGAGCCGTCTTTCAGGCCGGCGCGGACGCGGCCGCTATGCTCGGTCTTGAGCAGATCGTTCCAATCCAGCTCTTCTTTCACTTTTGCGGGCGTGGAATTTCGCGTCGCCGCTGGAATCATGGCGTTGATCTGTCCCGCGGCTTGGCCCGTCTGGGGCTGCGGCATCGCAGGTAATGCTGTGAGTAGCGAGCACAGTACGATCGTGGTAAAGCGCCTAAGCGAACTCATGCGTGACTCCTTTATTGATTACTTGTGGGCTTGTGTAGTGATTTTGACAGAGGACGAAAGAGTGTCAACGCGCAGGGCTGAAGACTGCGCCAAGGTGGTTAATAGTACTTTGCGGAAGCGGGACATGCCTGGTAATCAGGCGGGAAAATCGGGCTGGCGACCTGCCTGGAGGATCAACGCCGGGCGCGGCAACAAACGGCTCAAAAAAGAACCAACGAAACGTCCGGCACCCAATCAGTCGATGTGCTTGCCGTCTCTGGCCTGCAAAACAGGTAATGGGCTTCCAACCGGGAATCGCTTAAGGGCCTTCGCCGCGGCGCCCGCGCGCCGTTGCCCAATCTTGTGCGAGGCCTGAAAAATGCTTCCCACGCGGATCATTCCGCCCAGCTTGTGCGCGCCGACAGAAGCCAATCCCATGGACGCCATGCATCCGCAGGACGCGCAATCAGGTTTTCCGCCAAACTGGCAGGGAGTGATCATTGTTTTCAGATCGGCTGAGAGCGTCTGGGTCGTCATCGCAAAAATGCATTCTTCGGGGCTGTGCGGCGGCGAAGCGAATTGTTGAATCACAACCTCGGGCATGTCGAGTTTAGGGTAAAGCTTTCGCAGCCGCGACATGTCCGCGATCGCTTGTGCTCGTTCCTCGCGCGTCAGGATTTCAGGCATCCGATCGCCCACTTGAGGAGTAAAGAGGCTGAACCAAACTTTCTTCACCTCGGGGCGCGGCGTCCAGAATTCCAGGAATTCCGCGAGATAACCGGGCCGCTTCATCATTTGCCCGGTGATCGTGCAATGCACCGTGACTCTTTGTCCCACGATGTTCTTGAGGATTCGTTCATACGTCGCGGGCGCTCGCCTGGCATCATGTTCGGGTTGCAACCCGTCAATCGAAACCGATATCAGCAATCGCTCCAGATTCGCCCAGGTCGGAGACATCGGTCTAAAGGCGCTGGTGACGATATGCACATGAAGGCCACGGTCCAGTAGCAAAGGAACGAGCGTCTCGAGCTCGCGATAGCGCACGAGCGGGTCGCCGCCCACGATAGACAAGTGCAGAGGCTTCAGCCGGTCCACCACTTCCAGAACGCCCTCCACGAGCGCCTGCCCTTTTCGATCGTTCAAATCTCGCAAGGTCTTCTCGCCACCGAGATGGGCAGCATCGTAGGCGTAACAGCCGGGGCAATTCAAAGGGCATTCCCGCGTAATCTCGATCGAAAGAGAGGGCGCTTCGCCTCTGAGTATCTTTCCCCACGCTCGAATTATCTGCGAGGTTTCCACTGCTGGCGATCCCTTCCCGATAGCTTTGAAATGTACGGTGTTTGAAATTCTAACCCGTTCATATCTAACCGGAGAACGAACAAACCATGCTCGTACCTCAAATCGAAAATCCGCCGTATGTGTAAATTCCCGTCTTGTAAGAGATGTTCGGCGCCACCCTTAGGTTGCAGGCGCGATTGGACGCTCAAAACTACAAGCGTTTCGGGTTCCCGTGATTAACTGCCCGTACAGTATCTACCTAAAACGATAGTCGGTACCGCTTTTTTCGTCCACATCACCGCGCTGGAACCCCGGTGCACCGCGAAACATCGGGAATGGGATCAGTTAGTATGACCTCGCTATGAAGAATCAGGAGGAACTGATCGGTAGACTCCTCCCGGAGGAACGAGGCCCGGTCACCGAAGGTTTTTTCCTGATACTTGATGGCGGCCGGTAGCTTTGCACAAGGTCGTTGTCTCCAGGCCGGAAGAGGGGTAGGATGCACATCCTAGGGGTTCGTGTCCGGGCTTTGACGAAAGTCACGATTCGGATCGCGGCCGCGGCGGAGCGCTTCCTTCGGTTCTTGCCGGTTGGTGGAACTAGCTTCAGGTCTTCGCAAAGATATTGGGGCGACGATGAAACATCCCCTTCATCTTTCTGTGCCGCTCGTAGTTGTTTGCTGCGTTTGTGCCTCCTTAGGTTCCGCGGTCCGGTGCGCGAACTCCTTCCAGATTTCCCCCACTCAAGCGCAAGAAGCGCAATCACACGAACCGGCGACGGCGACTATTCCCGGTCCGCTCCGTTCTTTCCTACGCATGGCTGGGGTCAGTCAGAAAGTTTCTCCCGACGAAGTTATGCCCATGCTCGCGCGCAACGTGTTCATCGTCGGTTATGAGGGAACAGGCGCGACCGGCCACGCGACTGAGTTTCTGATTCTGCTGAGGCGCTATGTGGAGCAAGCGCGGGAGTTGGCAGCTCTGGCGGGAACCGGCGGCGTAATTCAAGTAACCAATTGCAGCGACGCGAAGAACCTGCTGGCCATCCTAGGCTACCGCACACGCCCGGACTGCGGTAAGAGCAGCACGTTCGTGGAGACTGCGGATGCGCGGAGAGCGTTTCTGACCATAGACTCCGGTTTTCCACTCCCCGAATTGGAGAAAACTCTGCAGGGAGGCAAACCATTCGCCTATCCGTACCCGAGTGCGCGCGTACCAATACTTTTAACGGAGGCCGACTGGCGGGCGGCAAGCAAATATGGCGGCAACGACGCAAGCGGCGGGAGCTTGGTGGACGTCCTCTTGCACGATCCTTCTGTGGCGCGCCTTTACTACGCATGGGCACACATGGATCCCGAAACTCAGGCAACTCTGCAACGATCACCGGGAATGAAAAAATTGGCTCCGCTAGGCACCTTGCTGGATTTTTACGGGAGCTTCATTCTTATTCGCTCGGGATGCGTCGTGGTGCCCGGGGGACCTGCGGCTGAACCGGCTTGGAAGGACCTGGTCGGGGCAAACCCGCATTCGCCGTCGGAATTTGTACCGAGACTCCTCACCAAAGACGACGGATGGCTGGCCTCGTATTTCGATTCGCTCTCGCGCGTGCCTCCGGAGCAGCAAGCGCACTTCGTCGAGCCTCCCCGGCTGCGACAATACTACCAGGCCCTCCGCGGAAAAAGCGCCTCGCCGAGCGCCACCGCATCCGTGTTCCGTCCGGACCCGACCCTCTTGCTTTTGATTACGCGCATGCAGTGGGAGCCTGATGGCGAACCTCACATTCCTGGGAATCTTCAAGCATGGAAGACCATTCTGAAACAGAAGACCGTTGCCGACGCTGCCCACAGCGCAAATGTGGATACCAAGGGTTGGAAAACTTCCGACGGACTCATAGAAGTTATGTTTGCGCTTTCCCGCTTGTACATAGACGGAGGGCCGACCGACGCCTTTCTCACGCTAAGTGAAATAGATGCCAAGCGCCCTGCGGGGCATCGCTTGAGCGCCGCAACGGTTGTGTTGATGGCGGAGAAGTTCCGCGAATTTCGCGATCAGTATTTGATCTTCACGGAATTTCCAGAATTGGACGATGCGTCCATCACCGCCTTTCTGACGACGGCGGAATCTGTGGGCAAAATTCCCGACCACACGCTGCGCGGCAACGCCATGGGAATTTTCGAAGCCAATGTCGGACTCTGGCAGATCCTGGCTCGCCAAGGCGAGATCGCCGGCCCCAAGCAGAACGAGTCCTGGCAGGAAATGATCAAACCCTTCGCCCACCTGTCTTCATCAGACCAGCTTTTCGACGCCGGACGCAACTCGCTGGCGCAAGTCTTGCGCGCGGCTCGCGGCGAACCGCGACTCTCCCAGGACGATATCGTGGAGTTGATGGCTGGTCCGCGCCAAACGAACACGGAAGGCCAGCGTGTGCATCGGGAACTGGCTGATCGAATTCGCCTAGTGTTGGACGATCAACACCTGGTTTCGCTCGATACGCTACTGGCGTTGAACGAAGGCCTAGCTGCCATGGCGCACGGACACGCCCCCGACAACAGCATGCTCCCGCTTGCCGAAGAGCTCACCGAATTCCAGATGCCGCGTCCGATCTTCACTAAAAGCGAGAGAACCGAGTTTACGACCGGAACTTATAACAATCGGCATACGGATTTGGAAATGCGGACCGATATTGCCAAGCTTGTGGAATCGAAAGCTTCAGGCGCGGAACTGGAGCAGGCTCGCGGACAGCTTGTACCTTTCTTAAGGGACACCCTTGTCGGCCTGAGTTATGCGTATTACGAACCGCCCGGGGCTCAGGCTCTGCACAATAATCCGCTCCTGATTCGATCCCACGACTTCTCCGGTGAAACCGTGATCGGCGTTGCAGAGTCTGTTTGGCAGACGCCCCGTGTGTTCGGCGTAGGATCTCCGGCGGGTGGCGGCGCTCATCTCGTTGGATCGCTCGCCGACTTGCCATACGTGCTGGCGCAATTGGAGCAAGATTTCATTGCTCCGGAAAACGTGCAGGCGCTCATCTGGCCAGACGTGACGCCGTGCGTTTTGGCTGGTTCCGTTTTGCCGCGCTGGTGGAACGTGAGTAGCACTGAGCTCCACGCCGTTGCGCTTTATCAGCGTGCCGGAGAGGAACTCCTGGCCGCGTCGGCGCAAAACGTAGAACTGCGCGCCAGGGTGATGAACATCTTCTCCGGGCGGATGATTCCGCAACGCGCAGCGCAGTTGGAAAATGCGCTGCAGGCGGGACAGATGACGGAAGTCTCTTCTCAAACTACCCCGGCCGACACTTTCTATCTAACAGCGGAGTTTCGACGTAGATATCCCGGCGAAACCACTTCGTGGGGACCAGCAGGACAAGAATTGCAGGAATTGTCTAACCAGCATGCTGCGGATCTCGATTGGGAACGGCTTTCGCGTGATTTCGGCGTGCCACATCCGATACTGGCGCGAACCTACAGCCGCGAACTGCTGAACGTGGCGCCGTTTCCCATGTTCCAGGGCTATTCCAGCCGATTACTGGCCGAGAACTGGGATTCCACGAATCTGTATTGGGCTCGCTTAGCCGACGAGATGGGCTACGCGCCGGTGACGCTGAATCGCCTGGCGCCCGAGCTCACCGTTCGTATGGTCGCGAAGATTTTCGCCACCGACCTGAACGACTGGCCGGCGTTGCTTCGCGCCATGCGCGAAACGGGAGAAGAGTTTCGACAGGGCAAGCTTGCGGTGCTGCCGTCCAATGGTGGTACGACCCAGCCGTAGGCAGCGCAGCAAGCTCGGGCAATCCACCCGTTGTCCGGCGAGCCTGTGAAAATGAGGCAGCCATTATCATCGAGGTCCATCATGCTCAAGAGACTCTTCCTATTTCTCGGTTTTTATCTCGCATTTTCTGTTTTCTTTGCAGCACCAGCGATAGCCCAGGAAAATACTCCGCCGCGCATCAACGTCACTGTGGACTTGGTTCAGTTGAACGTGGCGGTGACCGACAGCAAAGGCAAGTATATTACCGGACTGCATCCGCAGGACTTCGTCGTTACCGAGGACGGGATCCCGGAAAGCATCGCCAGGTTTGGTGAAGGCAATGAAACCGTCCGCGCCGTACCGAGCGAGTCCCCGTCAGACGCGAAGCCTTCCGATGCTGCTGAGGGCGCGCAGAAGGACGCCGGCGAGCGAGTTTCTGCAAGCGAGCTCTCCTCATTGGTAACAGGCGCCAACGTTTTTGTTTTGTTCGACACCAGCAACTACATGTACCGAGGCTTTGTGTTTGCGCAGGATGCCATCGCGGATTTCGTTCGCTCGCTCGAGGGCGCGGACAAAGTGGCGTTCTATTCTTACAGCCGCGACCTTTCCCGCGCCACCTTGCTGACTGCGGACCGCTCGCAAGTCTTGCGCGCCGCGCGTTCCACCGTCGCAGGAGACGACGCCGCGCTCTACAACTGTCTCTTGTTGACCGTCCAAGACGCCGCTCACTTTATCGGAAGAAAAGTGATCGTGGTTTTCTCCAACGGGCCGGACAACGCTAGTATGGTGCCGCCGGAGCAGGTGGCCGAATTGGCGCAATCAACCGGCACAACCATCTACATGGTTAGCACGGAACAAGCGCACCTCGAGCCGATCTCAAACGCCGTGTTTCAACGCATGACCGCCGCGACCGGCGGCAAAGTTTATTTCGCGAGAAACTGGAAGGACGAACAAAACGCGTTCGCCTCCATCCGCGACGACTTGGCCCATCTCTATTCTCTCAGTTACTACCCAAAGCCGAACTCCAACCGTGGCTGGCGCACCATTACCGTGAAGCTCGTGAACGGCCAAAACAAGAAATACCACGTGCGCACTCGCGCTGGATATCGCCTGCGAAACTCTCGTTATTCGTCGGAGACCGTTTCGGCGACGCAGCCGCAAGCAGGTCCGGCACGACCTTAAGCCACGCGAAAGATGACGGCTTGCCCACAACTTGGCTTGCGGTCGGAGCCGACCGCAAACCTCTACACGCGCGCGATACCTTCGTCGGAAGAACGCACCCGTGGAGGAAGTCCAATTACCGTTCGCTAGGACCCGCTTCGATCAAAAACAAGGATTGTGAATTGGCCTGCGCGCAACGACGGGACGAAGAGGCGATGCGTTTTGCTATCGAGTGCCATGGTTTTCGCGCCTTCCACTGTCTCGATATTTTGGACCGGTGTGTATCTATCGGGGGAGTCCTGACGAAACACGGCGATGCTTCCTCCACCGAGCGAATTGAAGATGAGCCTGGTTTCGGGATCAAAGACCGACGCATCCACGTGATCTCCGATGGGGTAGGTAGCAACAATCTTACCTGTGTCGGCGTCCGCAACAGCCATCACGTGATTACGGCACCCAATGAAAACGCGCCGGTTCTGTGCATCGAACGCCATACTGGAGGGCGATCCGCAAGGAGCCACCGACCAGCGATTTGTGATTTTAATCGACTTCGAATCTATCTGGACGAGTTCGCTTTTGTCTTCGAGGTTCACCCATAATTTGCCCTCACCGTCCGCCACGGAAAATTCAGGGCCGCCGCCCAAATCGAGCGTACCAGCTACCGAACCATTCCTGGCATCGATCGCGGTTGTGCTATCGCTTCCGCCGTTCATGGCAAAGACCCTGTTTGTGGCGGGGTCAAAGACAATCGCGTCGGGCTTCTTGCCGGTCTTCACCTGCGAAATGACTCGCAAGGTTTTTAAATCGAAGATGACTACGGCGTCCGCTTTACCAGCGCTAATGAATCCCCGTCCGAGTCCGGGAGCCAGCGCAATTCCGTGCACTCCTGGCGTATCTGCGATCGTCCCGACGCTTTTCTGCGTATCTGCATCGAGAACTTCCACCTGTGTAGCGTGGGAGACATATACGCGCCGCGCGGCCACGTCCACCGTCAGATAATCCCATCCACCCGCGCCCGGCAGCGGGATCTGGTTGGTCATGCGATATCCCGAAGGACTGCCCGCTGCAACAAACACGCCACACACAGCCAGAATTAGAGAAGAAGACAGTTTCATATTGCCTCCGTTGAATGGTACGAGAAACTCATTCGCCTTTCGACGACGCAACCGAGCGTTGGCACCGCTCCGAACCAGAATCACGGAACGTCTTGCCGGCTTCAGGGATGAATTCCCAATCGTAGCTATTAGGATGGAGCGCCAGCTTCAGCACCCCAAAGGTATCCGCGTTGCGAACCTCGCTGGTTGACAGCGGCGTCGCGAACGGGCGATGGCTCTTCCCTCCTGTGCCGACAACAAACTCGCGGATGCCGTGCGCTTCGTCGGGTTTGCCGTCCGGATCCTGCGGCGCAAACCGCTCGTAATCGTGGTCGTGCCCGTTGATGACGACGGCGGATCGAGCGTCATACAAATCTTGCCAAAAAGCTTTCATCTCGAGGTCGTTGCCATGTTTTTCGCCGGAACTGAAGAGCGGCTTGTGCCAGTAAGCGAGTGTGCACGCGGACGGATGCTGCTGCAAATCCTGGCGCAGCCATTTTTCCTGCGCTGAGTCGAAGTTGCAGCCGCCGACCTCGTCACATTCACTATTCAGGACGATGATGTGCCAGGAGCCCAGATCGTAGCTGTAATAGCCGCGCGCCGGATTGCCGGCATTGGCGCCGAAATACTCGAAGTAGGGAGTGGCGCCGCCGGAATGGAATTCATGATTGCCGACCGACGGACGCGTGCGCGCTTTTTGACGTCCCCAGGTGGGGTCATAACATTTGGCGAACTGCTCGGCAGTGCCGCTGGGATATGCGTTATCGCCCACGGTGAACACCGTGCCGGGAATCGCCTCGAGGAGTCTGGCCGTCGCTTCGGCGCCGGAAAGGTCAGAGCAATCGGCAATATCGCCCGCACCCACCAGGACAGGATCAGCGTCCGCTACCGGCTGCGGAGGCGGCGCCGGCTTCTTCGAGTGTGGCGCAACCACGGAGGAGCCTGATTGTCTCGCGCCATCATCGGCAGCACAGACAACGCCGCATCCGAGCGCGATGATGACGCCGATGAACACAACTCTTCCCACTCTCGCCTCCGGCAACCTGAACTTTGAAACGAGCGCAATGTCCCAACCACTAGAACCTGAATCGCAGCATGAATTGGAGCTGGCGCGCCAAACCGGTGCCGACATTGTCGTTGAAAAAGTTGTCGTTGTTGTTGTTGTGGCCGTTAATCGTATTGATCTGCCCAAAATTACCGCTCGCCGCAGTCGCGCAGCTGAACGGCGCTGACGACGTGCAATTGAAGTCGAGAGTCAAATTGGAGGGATCCGCAAATTGAGTGTGATTAAAAATGTTAAACGCTTGAATGCCGAACTCGACGCTGAATCTCTCTGTCAGAGGGGTCTCTTTTACGAGTTCGAAATCGATTTGCCAAGCATTTAGAGTGCGAACAAGTCCATTGGATTCATCGCCATAGCGAGTCAGAATGCCACTGTTCGGATCGACAGGGGGGGCCGCAAAGGCGTTTGGATTGATCAGCTGGTAGCTGTTAGCGGCGGTCGGAGTCATGGTTAGCGGGACGCCAGGGAGTACATCTGGACGCTGACTGGGTCCGGAGTTGTTGTCGGGAACTTGATTCACTGGAACGTTCGCGAAAACGGTAAGTGGATGGCCGGTATGCCAAGTACCTATGCCGCTGATTTGCCATCCGCCCACAAGCTTTCCAACCGCTCCGCCCGATGTCAGATACTTCTGGTTCGGGCCAAACGGCAGTTTGTAGACGGAGTTCACCACGACGTTATGGCGAATGTCATAGATGCTCGGACCTCGCTCGCACGGCACGCACAACGCATTCTGAGGCGCATTCGATTCGCCGCCGCCCACATTGCCGTCGTTGATGGAATGCGAGTAGGTATAGTTCGCTTGGAATAACCAACCGTTGCTGATTCTGCGCTGCAGGGAAAGCAAGAGGCCTTGATAGCTACTTCCGCCATCGTCTCTTTTCACGTCTACGTCGCCGAAGAAAGCCTGCTGGCCGGTGGCGATCACGGTGACAGGAAACGCATCGAGCGGCCGCGTGCAATTTGCTCCTCCGGAGCTCTGATAGAGCGTCTGGTCGCAGAGGTTCTCATAGTTCCGCGCAAAGAGCCGGACGCCGTGCGACCCGAGATAAGAGGCGGAAAACAGGAAGTTGGCGGGCAATTGGTGCTCAACCGTCAATCCCCACGTTTCGACATAAAGATCGCGGCGATGGCGATAAAGCGCTCGGGGCTGCAGTTCCGACACGGAGGTCGTTCCGAAATCGGGCGGATCTGTAAGATATCCGGGACCGAAGTGCAGCTGTGGCGGTGTGCCGTTAATCCCGGCGGTTAGCGCCTGTCGTGTGTTGTCACTCTCAAGAGCGGCATTCTCGTCGTCATTTTGTGCCGCACCAGAATAAATGCCGAAGCCCGCACGTATAACCGTCTTACTGTGTAGCGCCGCGGGCGCCCACGCGAGTCCAACACGCGGATTCCAGTTCCTGTAATTCGGGTACAGCATAGACGGATTGTTCGGACAATTCGCCGGCTCGGTGAAGATTGCGCGATTGGCCGATCCGGTTCCGTAACAGCTTCCCTGGAAGTTCTGCAGGTCGAATACGGTTGTGCGATTATGGGCTTCATTCGGCACGCCGTAGTATTCCCAGCGCAGGCCCATGTTCAAGGTGAGTGTCGGCGTCACTTTCCACTCGTCCTGGAAGTAGGGAAGAATGAAGGTATGGCGCAAGTAGTGAAGGGACCAGGATGATCGGTAGAACAGATTGTCGATGTTGTTGTTGATCAGGCTGAGATTGTCCGTATATGTGATGGTGTTGTCGGCCGTGATTCCCTGATTCAAGCGCACGCGCCGATATTCGATCCCAGCTTTGAAAGTATGCCGGCCATGAGTCCATACCACGTTATCAATATAGGAAAAGGTTGTCCCCACCTCATTGTCGGTGTTGCAATCGTTTAGTGCCTCGAAGTTGTCGCTGTTTACAGCGAGGGGGAAATTGCAGATCTGCGGATTGTGAAATGGAGAGCGATTAATTCCGAACTTGGCGGTGTTCAGCAAGTTCGGCGTGAAAGCATGTTCCAAAGCGACGATGTAATTTGCTGGATGATTGAATACACCCTGCTGATCCAGAGCGTTGCCGAGCGGGGCTGTCGTCGCCGCGATGTCACGTTGAGCTCTGGCGTAAAGTGTAGTGTCCTTTGAAAACTGGTAGTCAAAACGCGCCAGCCAAGTATCCTCGTGGATAATCGTCGTGGGCGCGCTGTTAAACGCATCAAGTCCCGTGGTGTCGGGATTGGCAGGATCAAAGGGAGCTTGATCGCTAAATGCCGAATCCGGAAAGATGTGGGTGGCTGGACAGCCTAGCGCTTGATTTTGCGAAACGGCGGACTGCCTCCACGGGTACGCCTGAAGGATCTGACACATCACCGGAGATTTGGTCAAGATAGCCGCTTGCAAACCCGGATCGGGGACCGAGGCACTCGTTGTGGCGTTTTGTAATTGCCGTAGGCCTTCGTAGTTTAGAAAGAAGAACGCTTTATCTTTCTTGATAGGTCCGCCGAGGGTGCCTCCGAACTGGCCGAGACGAAACTCTGGAATTGGGACAGGGTCGATGAACTCCCGAGCGTCGAAAACAGAGTTGCGGATATAACCGAACGCAGTGCCATGAAACTCGTTGGTGCCCGATTTTGTTACGACGTTGACCTGACCGCCGGCCTGTGAGCCATACTCTGCGTCATATAGCGCCGAGTCCACACGGTATTCCGCAATCGCATCTTCCGAAACCTGGAGTCGGGTCGTTGATTTCTGCGCCTGCTCCTGAATTCCGGTTGCGTCCACACCGTCAAAGGTAAAATTGTTGTCATCTCGGGCTCGTCCCGCGAACCGAATCGTGCGCTGGTCGCCCCCTCCGTCGTCTTGCGCCCAGGGAGCTAGGATCGTAAGCGTGGACCAATTCCGGCCATTGGTTGGCAAATTTTCGATTTGATCCGTGCCGATTACGATGGCGCTCTCCGCGGTGCTCCTTTCGTAAGGTTCAGCTTCTGCTACGACCTCGACCCTCTCGGAAACCGCCCCGACGGCTAGGGTAGCGTCCAGCGTGCGCGTCTCGCCGACCTGCAGCTCCACCTCTTCGATTTGCTTGGTCTGGAATCCATCGCGCGTGACGATCACCGTGTATCTGCCGTGCGCCAGGCCCGGAATACGGTAAAAGCCATGCTCATTTGTGACTCTTTCATCGCCCAATCCCGTGGCGAGCTCGGTGACATGGACCCGCGCCCCGGCGATGGTCCCACCTTTGGCATCAGTGATGGTCCCCTCCAGCGTGGCGCGGTCCGTTTGGGCGCGAGCCGGCCAAGGGAAGAGCGTGGATACCAAGAACGCGAGCATGCCGATTCGGAGTGCGAATGTTTGGCTAGGTCGTACTGACGCAATTGCTCGGAACAAAGGCTCGGTGCGCATAAGGCTCTACTCCTGGAACAAGATGCTGGGGCTTGACGCGGTTATTAGGCGCGCCGAATGCGAACGTCGCGTGAATGAGCTTTAATGCCGGGTTAAATAGAGCCTGAAAATTTTTCAGAATGTCGCGGCGACGGGAGACACGTCCGCGGGTAGGGTCGCGGCGCTGTGTGGAATGGGAAGACTTACACGAAATACGGAGCCGATTCCCATGTGGCTTTCCGCCGTGATGGTGCCGCCATGCATTTCTGTGATCCACCGGGCAATGGCTAGACCCAGGCCGGCCCCCCCGGTGTTGCGCGATCGCGCGCGGTCCGTGCGGTAGGAGCGCTCGAAGATCAGACTCAGTTCACGTTCGGGAATGCCGATTCCGGAATCGCGGACGAGAATTTGAATTTCGCTCGACGTCGGCAGCAATTCAATCTCGCAAAATCCACCTTCGGGCGTGTATTGGATGGCGTTATCCAGAAGTATCAGTAGTAGGCGGTCCATGGCGATCGCGTCCGCTCTCACCCACACGGGCGTGTTCGGCGCTTGGAGCGTGATGCTGAGCTGCTTATCGGCGGCTAGCAGCACCGCGCGCTCCTGCGCTTTTTTCACATGCTCCTCGAGATCTATTAGATGAAGTTCCATCCCGGTCGTTCCGGCGTCGGCTCGTGCCAGTGTCAGCAGATCTTCCAATAGTTCAGTCGTCTCGACAGAAGTGCGCAGGATTTTAGAAAGGGCTTCGGTGTACTGGCTCTCCGTTCGCGGCCTGCGCAAGGTGACCTCCGCGATTGTTCGGATAACGGCCACGGGCGTTCGCAGATCGTGCGACGCATCCGCCGTGAACCTCGTGATCCTTTTGAACGAGGTTTCAATGCGTTGAAGCATCGCGTTGAGGGTTTCCGTAAGGCGCCGCAATTCATCGCGAGCACGAGGCACTTCCAGCCGCCGCGACAGATTCTGCACCCCGATGCGGTCCGCCGTTTCGATGATTCGGGCGACGGGCGCCAGCGACCTGCCGCTCAGCCAGTATCCTAAAAGCGAAGCAAACAGGATCAACAGCGGCACCGTTCCCTTTTCGATCGCTCGGAAATTATCGAGCGCAAGGTCAAACGGTTCCGTGGGCACTGCAGCATGAATTTCGAATGTTCGTCCGCCCGCCGCCACCTGCCGCATCGCGACGCGATACTGCAATTGATTCAAATTCGTCGTGAAGAAAGTGATCTGGCCATCGCGCAGAGGCGGAAGTGGAACACTCGCCTGAAGAAATTGCCTGGGTTGGTAGAGCCAATTATGGTTTTCGTCCGCCACTTCGAACAACACGCCGTTGGGCCACCAACTCGCGAGTTCGGCTAGTTCTTTCTGAACCTTCGCAGTGCCCTTGGGAGCGTTCAACGCCAGCAATTGCTGGAGACTTTGCAGATTCACGCTGGAGGCGTTATTCACGGTCACGTCGATACTGCGCTGAAAACCGACGTCACTGATCCAGACAAAGACAGAAAAAGATGCAGCCAGCACCACGAAATAGAGTGCGGTCAGTCTTGCGCGTATCGTCATATTCATAGCTCAGCCGGAGCACGCATGGAATATCCGACGCCCCGATGGGTATGAATGAGCTTCACAGGCGAATCGGGTTCTATCTTCTTTCGCAAGAGCCTGACGAATGCGTCCAGCGTGTTTTCCTCTACATCGCGTCGGTTTCCCCACACGGCCGAGAGAAGCGCGCTGCGGGTGACGACACGGTCTTGATTTCTCACCAGCACCTCGAGCAGCCGGAACTCTGTCAGCGACAGGTAAATCGGTTGGCCGTTGCGAAAGGTGCGGTGTGACGACACATCTAGAACGAGATCGTGGAGCTCGAGTACTTGCTTAGCTGCGCCCATCGTGCGCCGCCCTAACGCCCGGATGCGTGCCAGCAACTCGGTGAAGGAGAACGGCTTAGTGAGATAATCATCGGCGCCGGAATCAAGGCCGCACACGATGTCCGAAAGGGCGTCCCGAGCAGTAAGCATCAATACCGGAGTATTTTGGCTTCTGTGCCGCAATTGCTGCACGACATCAAAGCCACTCTGGTCCGGGAGCATTACGTCGAGCAGAATTAAGTCGAACGAGCACTCTTCGGAAAGCCGCAGCGCGCCTCTGCCATCTTGCGCAAGCTGAACATCGAGAAGTTCTTCCTGCAATCCGCGCACAAGCGCGGAAGCCATCCCCGGCTCATCTTCCACAACCAGGATATTCATGCGAACGTACCCTACACGGAGTGAGGTTGCTTGCGCGTAACGCGCAAATGAATGGCAAGTTACAGAGTTTTACACACACGCGATACATGAGTCATAAAAACGGGCGGTAGACCAAGTCGCTGGCTTAGTGTTCACAAATGTTCCTAAGTTTTCGGTGCTCTTCCGCTTGTCGCTTGTCCCCTCCCGCTTGCATCTCGTCTATAACCGGATCGCCAGAAGGCTGCACCAAGGAAGGAATCGATGACCCGGTTGGCCGTTGGCTTGTCACCGCAGGTTCCGTTCGGAGTGTCTTGCAAAGCTGGCCAGTGGCCGTGTCAAACGCTACGACTCCGTCGTAACCTTCGACAGGTTTGAATCTGTTGGCCGGACGGTGGTGCACCGCGATAAAGAGGCTCTCCGCTGCCAGCAGAAGCGCTAGGACCGCAATCAGTGACTTGAGCAGCATGCGTTACCGGTGTAGTCCTTTCTACTTGAGTCGCTGAAAGGACCCGTAATCCCATTCGGTGGTGCTCGTAAGGATACTACGAGAGACTGCCGCCTGGAATAACTGGTCAAGTGGCGACACTTCGAAAGCGATTCGGTCTGCGTTTGCGAGGCGTTCGAGCGCAACGCGGTATGACGCAGGAGCGTTTCGCCGAGATGCTCAATATGTCCGTCGACTTCTTGAGCCTTGTGGAACGAGGAATCAGTGCGCCTTCGTTTGAAACCCTGGAAAGAATCGCTAAAAGGTTAAAGATGCCTGTCGCTGATCTATTTAAGTTCGACGTGACTACCCGTTAGTAGCGCTCGGGTTGCTGCTGGTAATGCGGAACGTATAGGTCAGGGCCTTTCACAGGCCATTCGAACGAACGCAGCGCGCCAGCGTCGAGTGTATTGCCCAATGCGCCGTCGGATTTCCCCTGCGGCGCATTTTGCATTTTCCCCCATAAATTTAACTTGGACGGTTAGTCGCGTTACCGTACAAGTGGTTTTGCCCGATTTCACACATTATGAAAGGGCGCCCCTTCGGGGTAGGTTTTGAGTGCATGGCTCAACGCCTACAAGAAAGGAGCGCCCTATGACCGGCACTAAATATATCGGCATGGATGTGCACAAGGAAAGCATTTCGATTGCAGTGAGGAACTCGGTCGGCAAGGTGGCGATGGAATGCGTCATCGAGACCAAGGCGAGCACCATTTTGCAGTTCATCGACGGGCTGCGCGGAGATGTGCGCGTCACGTTCGAAGAAGGGACCTGGGCGGCCTGGTTGTACGACTTGATGAAGCCGCACGTGACGGAAGTCGTAGTGTGTAATCCGCGGAGGAATGCCCTGCTGAAAGACGGCAGTAAGAGTGACCGGATCGATGCCCGCAAGCTGGCCGAGCAGTTGTACATGAACAACATCAAGTCGGTCTATCACGGAGAGCACGGCTTGCGAACGTTGAAGGAGTTGGCGCGCAGTTATCTGACCATCACCAAGGATCTTACGCGGGTCATGAATCGGCTGAAGGCGTTGTATCGCGGTTGGGGCATTCCGTGTTTCGGCAACCAAGTGTATGCACCGCGTTACCGTGCGGAATGGCTCGGTAAAATCCGCGAAGCCGGCGTCCGGCGACGCGCCGAACACTACTACCAGCAGCTCGATGCCTTGCAACTCTTGCGCCAGGAGGTGCGACGGGATCTGTTGGTGGAAGCCAAGAAGCACAAGGCCTGGAAACTGCTGCGCCAGATTCCGGGGGTCGGTCCGATCCGGGCGGCTCTATTGGTTGCGCTGATGCAGACGCCTCATCGATTCCGCACCAAGCGACAACTTTGGACCTACAGCGGCCTGGGATTAGAAACGCATGACAGTGCCCAGTACCACGTTCGGGAAGGTCAGCTGCAACGTTCCAACAGACCGGCGACGCTGCGTGGCCTCAATGAGAACCACAACCACGACCTCAAAGACATTTTCAAGGGTGCGGCGATGAGAGCCAGCACTGCGGCCGGACCGCTACACGATTTCTATGAGAATTTGCTCGTCAAAGGGAGGAAACCCACGATGGCGCGCCTGACCTTGGCGAGGAAAATTGCCGCGATCACGTTGATCGTCTGGAAGAAGGAGGTACGTTTCGACGCCAACTATTTGAAACCACAAGCAGTTTGAGCGCCTCTGGCTGAGAGTCCGTTCCGTCCCCGGGGGCCATTCCCGGCGGTGCTGTCGGGTTCTTGAGACGCTCGATTTCGAGGGGAAGTATCAACCGGAGAAGTCAGGCCCGTGCGGGAAGCGCGTGAGTCTCCGACTTCACCCTATGCCCCCTCGGACAATCGAAGAAAGCCATAGGCTGCGAGTCTCCAATAGGACCATGTGTTGCCACTCATCCAGTGGACAACCGTCAGGCTTGTTGTTTCAGAAAACGATTGGCGCCGCCACGACAGCGAAATGGAACCACAGGGGAGAGGAAACATATCTCCGCTTCCTGCGCGGAGACGAAACAGGACACGCAGCCTGAGTAAGACCACTCTCGAAGCGAGGGGGCACGTTCAAACAGTTGGGCTGAATGCCGAGAGAAAAAACGACCGGCATCGAGCCGACGGGGAGATTTTTCTGTTGACATTCCCTTTTATAGGACATCTCCGGTAACGGCGTTTATCAGGCACAACTCAAGATCGGTTCCCTCCGCGTTAGGGATGTCTGGCCGATTGCCGCAGTTCAGTTGACGTGTCGAAGCCCAGCCAAGGCCTTCATCCGTTCGATCAGCAGCGGATTGATTCTGTGCGTGGCGATTCCCGAGCGATTCGCCTCCCGAACAAGTACCGGCGGGGTTGTGCCAAAGTTCATTTGTAGGACTCCGCTTTCTTCCGTACAACCAGACGTAACGGAGAAGCCGGCATCGTATTGATTAGGCATTCCCGGCGCTTCCTCTATTTTTCCCACAAAATCGAGAACGTTCGCTCCGTCGGTCATCTCGAATGACGATAGATCACCGACGGAAATGCCGGGATTGCCAGCTTCGATTGTCAGTGACGAAAAACAAGGATCGTTTGTGACGGTCATGGAGCCCGTGACACTAAAACTTGAGTCCTCGGTCAGCGTGGCCGTCACGCCGGGTGCACCGATGGGGTCAATCTGCATGTCGCCGGCGAAGGGGCCTGAGAGCGGAGGAATAAAGCCAGCGCTGAAGCTGATCGGCGCGCCGCTGATGCACGTACCGCTGGAGGTAAACTTTCCGTTCGTGATGGATTGACCGTCCGCACTAAGTGTGCCGGTGAGTGTAATCGTGTCAGAATCGATGGTAACGACCAATTTGAAGTTGTTGCCCGACACAGTTCCGGCACTGGAATCCACGTGCATGCCCGTGCAGTTGGAGCTGTCGACGGTGTGACCGCTGTCCGAAGAGATGGTGTTGCCGGACTGAACGAGATCCAAGTCAAGTTCGACCGCGTTGGCAAATAACCCGCCGGACGCCGAGTAAAGTGTAGCGCTCCATTTGCCCGGTACAAAAGTGGTGCTGGAGCCGCCGCCGCTCGCGCCGCCGCCACCGCAGCTAGACGTGAGCATGAGCAAGCTAAGGCCAAGTAGGGAGCAGGACGTGACTTTGCAAGAGTGCATAAACTCTCCTTGACGAGAATCGTCAGAGATGCGCAGTACAGTTTCCGTTTTGATAGGGTTTCTTGCGTGGATCGCATCATTTGTTCTGCGGTTGAGAATCTACACAAATTTCACATCTCCGGTAACGGCGTTTATCAGGCACAACTCAAGATCGGTTCCCTCCGCGTTAGGGATGTCTGGCCGATTGCCGCAGTTCAGTTGACGTGTCGAAGCCCAGCCAAGGCCTTCATCCGTTCGATCAGCAGCGGATTGATTCTGTGCGTGGCGATTCCCGAGCGATTCGCCTCCCGAACAAGTACCGGCGGGGTTGTGCCAAAGTTCATTTGTAGGACTCCGCTTTCTTCCGTACAACCAGACGTAACGGAGAAGCCGGCATCGTATTGATTAGGCATTCCCGGCGCTTCCTCTATTTTTCCCACAAAATCGAGAACGTTCGCTCCGTCGGTCATCTCGAATGACGATAGATCACCGACGGAAATGCCGGGATTGCCAGCTTCGATTGTCAGTGACGAAAAACAAGGATCGTTTGTGACGGTCATGGAGCCCGTGACACTAAAACTTGAGTCCTCGGTCAGCGTGGCCGTCACGCCGGGTGCACCGATGGGGTCAATCTGCATGTCGCCGGCGAAGGGGCCTGAGAGCGGAGGAATAAAGCCAGCGCTGAAGCTGATCGGCGCGCCGCTGATGCACGTACCGCTGGAGGTAAACTTTCCGTTCGTGATGGATTGACCGTCCGCACTAAGTGTGCCGGTGAGTGTAATCGTGTCAGAATCGATGGTAACGACCAATTTGAAGTTGTTGCCCGACACAGTTCCGGCACTGGAATCCACGTGCATGCCCGTGCAGTTGGAGCTGTCGACGGTGTGACCGCTGTCCGAAGAGATGGTGTTGCCGGACTGAACGAGATCCAAGTCAAGTTCGACCGCGTTGGCAAATAACCCGCCGGACGCCGAGTAAAGTGTAGCGCTCCATTTGCCCGGTACAAAAGTGGTGCTGGAGCCGCCGCCGCTCGCGCCGCCGCCACCGCAGCTAGACGTGAGCATGAGCAAGCTAAGGCCAAGTAGGGAGCAGGACGTGACTTTGCAAGAGTGCATAAACTCTCCTTGACGAGAATCGTCAGAGATGCGCAGTACAGTTTCCGTTTTGATAGGGTTTCTTGCGTGGATCGCATCATTTGTTCTGCGGTTGAGAATCTACACAAATTTCTGAATCGCCCGAGGATGTCCGAGTTTTAGTTGATTGCAGCGACTCTCGATGTTCGGCACTGTAAGTCTACCTACAACCAAGTTCAAGCGACTTCTACTGCACGGACTTCCTTCTGCTGAATGCGCGACGGATTCAGTCGTTCCTTCAGCAACAAGATTTCTTGATAGCCTTTGATGCGTCGGAACTTCTTTTCTGCTTCCAACAGTCCTGTGGCGGTCCAGCGCAGCGGCTGATTTCCTTCGCGCCAACGTTTTACGTTCCGCGCCACCCGCTGAACGGTCGACAAGCACGATTCGATCGGGTTGGTAGTGGCCAGTTTCCGCCGCAACACCGCTCCTACTCCCAAGCGATGTACCGTCAGCGTTTCTTCCAGCCCCTCCTCCAAGCTTCGGGCAGCGCTCGGATTGATTCTTTCCAGTTGCCGGAAGATTTTCTGTAGCGCCTCTTTGGCCTCCGCGTAGTTGCTCATCGCGTAGGCATTGCGCATTCGCCGATCGTAGTCTTTCTGGCAGTTCTCGGGCAGGTACTCCTTCACGTTCCGTCGCTTGTGGATCTGACAACGCTGGACTTCCACTTGCTCTCCGAAGACACGTTCCACACCGGCGCGCAGTGCTTTCGATCCATCCAGCACCACCAGATACCGCCGCCGCAGATCCAGTCCGCGGTCCACCAGATCTTCCAACAACCCTTTGACCACCGTGGTGTTCTCCGTGGCTCCTTGCCACACTCCCAACACGTGCTTTTCTCCGCTTTCTGCAATGCCCAGGGCCACCACCAGCACCTGGCCGCCAAAGTGAATGCCATCGATCATCAGCACCACCAGATTTAGATCCTCCAATCGTCGCTCGCAGAGCGCCCGCAACTGATTGCTACTGGCCTCTACAAACTGCCGACTCACGCTGCTTTTCTCGATCCCGTAGCCTTCCACAACACTCTCCACCGCGCGCCGGTAGTTCCGTGTGGACAACCCGGCCACCATGCGTTCCCGCACCGCTCGTTGCAGTTTTCCGTCCTGTTGCAACTGACCGTAGCTCTCTAATTCCACTTCTCGCCCTTCGCGGGTTCGTACGCGCGGTCGTTCCAGTGGAATTTTCTGTCCAGCAAAAACTACATAACCCGGTTGCTTGCCCCAGCGCACACAGCCGGCGCTAGGATTTGGCCGATGCGGAGGTCCGACTCGGCTCGTCACTTCGTTTTCCAAGATGGCACGCAGAATCTGCAGCCCGGCTTGCCCCGTCAGCTCTTCCACCTGCGCTTGCAGTTCGCTCCACACCTCGGCGATCGGCAACGGCACCTGCACCAGCAACGCCTGCCCACCGACGACCTCAAACTTGGGATTGGACTTGTGGTCTTTGCTCTGGTATTTGTTTCTCACGGCGGCTCTCTCCTTTAAAAAGGGATTCTCAACCCGAACTCTATCCGAGTTCGGGCGAGAGCCGCTGCTTCTTCTTCTCAAGGTTCAACTAAAGGCGGGGCATCCTCAATCGCCCTTTGCCGACTGGCTAAGCCGTGGGAAGTCGCCTTATAGGACAACTGATTGTCGGGGCCTGTCCTGGCACCAGAAGCCGAATCTATGGGGCTCTGTAAATGGTTTCGTGGGCCGGCCACAGTGCTCCTATTGCCGCGCCGCCCGCGGCGCCAATCACCGCGCCAACTGCAGTTGGCAGGCCTCTCCCACCCGGCGCCACGCAGAAGGAATTCGTAGGCGAGCAAGGTTGGTACGCCGCAGCTCCAATTCCAGCTCCACCGGCCGCACCTATTGCGCTGCCGATGAGCGTATTGCGCAAACGATGCTTATTCTCCATGAGCTTGACGCTGCGAACGTCTTGCCTCTGGATTGTCTGCGCGCCGGACTTTCCCTGAAGTGAGATTTCCTTGTCCGACACACTCAAGAACGTTCCGGAGTCCTTCTTCGAGGTTTGAACCACTTGAATCTTCTGCCCCGCTTGCAGCGTGTTCAGGTTCTCCCATTGAGCTGAAACCACACAAGGCATTCCCAAAACGCAAGCCAAAATCCAGAATTTTCGCATCGTGATTTGACCCCTCCGATCACTGCGTTCTCGGCAGCGAATAATCGGACTACAGCGTGAGACCGCAAGGCTCGAATTTCCTGTTTGTGTTCGCATCGAAAGATAAACTAGACTTGCCCGCTCAACTGGGGATAGAACCGATACTTCACTCGTCCGGTTAATCTGTTTACCAGGCAATAGACTGATCTCCGGCATCCGAAGCGTTCACCTGCCATATAAAATAAGCCTGTATGATTCCTGCTGGCTTTATGGCGAAACGAGTTTGCGCGAAGCCTGATTGGCTTCCAGCGGACCAGGTAACTACACAGCCGCCGCGCTTCGACTGGACGCGCGAGTTAGCGGCTGAGCCTTTGGATTGGCGCGCTTGACCCTGATTCGGAAGTGGAAGATTTAAGTCTTGCGAGCGTGCCCAAGACCTCCCGACCCTCCCTAAATGTCCCACTCCCGATTGGTGCGACCGAAATTGTGGTGCGGATGGAAAGTATGGCGGCACGGTGCTACTTGTGATCTTCCGGCTCAATCTTTGTGGCCTCGCTGGTGATCTGCGCGGCCGTCGGAGTCATTGTGGCGATTCCGGCACCCACGTACAGGGCTGAGACGACGGTCCGGATTCCCCGCCCGTGATTTACAACTACGAACATCAGAACAATCTCCTGCGGAGGCGTCACGTCAGGAAAATGAATCGTGGCCGTACCTGTACAGTCCGAGTTCACCGAGTACACACCGCTTTCGCCGGTTCGAAAAGCATCTAGCGGTCCCGCGGGGGCGCCGCTTTTCACGACGAAATCCGTCTGGATGAGGCCTCCGTGACCGTCGAATGTGGTTAAGGCGACGCCGTTTACCGGCCCTGGGGCCGGCCCGCCGATAATTTGACCCGAAATCGTGAAGCCGTAATCGCCATGGAGCGTTGCAAGGGAGCATCCGTCCTTGTTGCCGTCCTGGGCCTTGGTTGAACTGGGCAGGACAAGTAGTAGGGCTGTAACAGCGAGGGCCGCTTTCGCAAGAAGCGTTTTCACGTTGATTCTCCTTTTACCGAAACCGAACTCGCGCGGAAATCCGAGCCACTAACTTTCTCGTGGGTGGTGCTGGGTGGTGCGCGGATGATCGTCGGGAAAGGGCTTGGACGCAATGGAGCGAGGCTAAAGATTTGCTGAAGAAATTATAAAGCACGTAACGCGTTACTTTTAGTTACACCTACCCCATCCGGAGTTATCGAGGTAGAATACCGCCACGAATCGCTGGCAGCCCGCATGCCCGCTGAGACCATCCATTTCGAGGACTTCGAGCTGGATCGCAGAGCCTACGAGCTGCGTCGCGGCGGCAGCATTGTTCACCTGGAACGGATTCCCTTCGACTTGTTGAATCTACTGGTGGAGCGGCGCGGAGAACTGGTCACGCGCAAGGAGATCCTTGAACAGATCTGGGGCAAGGATGTTTTCGTAGACGGAGACAACGGCATCAACACGGCCGTGCGCAAGATACGCTTGGCACTACAGGAAGATCCAGAGAATCCGCGATTTCTGCGGACGGTACCAGGGAAGGGCTACCGATTTGCCGCCGAACCTTCGGCGGAGAAAGTACGGGACGCGGCAGCGGAAGGCGGGGCGGGATTGCCCGGAGCGGGGAATTTGCTGCCGCGAAAGCAATGGCCGCTGTGGGCGGCGCTGGGGCTACTGGTCGTTTTAGGTATCGCGGCCGTTTTGTTGGCGCTGAATGTTCAGCGCGGGCGCGGTCGGCTCCCCGAACGAGCGAAGCCCAATATTCAAGCTCTGGCGGTCCTGCCTTTTGCAAATCTTTCCGGCGACCCCGAACAGGATTATTTTGCCGACGGGATGACGGAAGAGCTGATCACTGAGCTTGGTAAAATTAGTACCCCACGCGTGATCTCCCGCCAGTCCGTAATGCAATACAAGGGCAGCACCAAGTCACTGCAGGAAATTGCTCGGGAACTGAATGTGGATGCTGTTTTGGAAGGTTCGGTCGAGCGCTCGGGCGATCGCGTCCGCGTCATCGTCCACCTCGACCAGGTTGCTCCCGAAAGCCAGCTGTGGACCGACCAATACAACCGAGACATCCGCGACGTGCTGCAGCTCCAGGCGGAGATTGCGCGCACGGTCACGGATGAAATCCAAGTCAAACTGAAACCGCACGAGCATGCCCGTCTGGCGGGCTCCCGCCCGGTAGATCCCGAAGCTCAGGACGACTACTTCCGTGCCTTGCATGCCCGAAATCAATGGCTCGGCACCACAACCCACTACACCGAGGAGGACCTTCTCAGAGCAGTCAGTTACTTCAGGCGGGCCACCGAGAAGGACCCTGAATATGGGCCGGCATACGCCGGGATGGCAGACGCCTATATTGAGCTCGGTAATCCTTGGAGCGGCAGCCGCCCTGCTAAAGAAATGCTGCCTCTGGCCAAGGCGGCGGCCACGAGGGCGGTGGAAGTTGATCCCGCACTCGGGGAGGCTCATTTCGTGCTCGCCGAGGCAATAGAACTCGACGACTGGAATTGGTCGGAAGCCGAGCGGCAGTACCAACTCGCGGTTGAGCTCAGTCCCAACTATGCGCCTGCTCATGAGCAGTATGGACGTTTTCTGCAGTCCTTAGGACAAAACGACGAAGCCATGAAGCAAGTTGCCTATGCGGCTGAATTGAACCCGAGGAACCTTCGGATTCGGGAAGTGCTGGGACTCGTAACCCTTGCATCGCGCCAATACGACTCCGCGATTGCGCAGTTCAACGAGCTCAACGCTTCCCATCCCGGTGTAGGTGATTTCGGCTTGGGCTGGTGCTACCGGGAAAAGAAAATGTATCCAGAAGCGATTGCCGCGCTGGAGCGTGAAGTGGATAGGAGACGGGACCCGGTTCCACTTGCGAACCTGGCCTCTGTCTACGGGCTTGCGGGGAGGAAGCCTGAAGCTGCGAAGCTGATCGAAGAGTTGAAGGAAAGATCGCGGGAGCACTATGTTTCCGACGCTGTATTTGTCGAGGCATACATCGGCCTGGGCGAAAAGGATGAAGCAATAGCACGGCTGGAACGTGCTTTCGAAGAGCATGATCAGTGGATGGTTGACATCAAGTCCTATCTAGCCTGGGATGCTTTGCGTTCCGACCCACGCTTTCAAGCCCTCGTGCGCCGCATGAATTTCCCACCATAGTTGCGCATATTAAAACATTTTCTGAATCGGAAAGTTCAGGCAACGCAAGAATCCAGTGGTACTGCCCCTGGTTCCCGCTATCACGTCGTGGTACGCATTCGGCTTGGCTTGGGCTTTGTTCGTTGGCACTTGGCGGTGGCGCATCCTGCAGAAACAATGACTCGGCGTTTGGCCCACCGACTACCGCTTCTCTCCAGCTTGTAGAGAGTTGAATTTTTCATTGGAGCTGCGAGTGGTTTCGCGGGGTGCTGTTGTGTAGCTGATCCGTTTTTCCGTTGGAGAGAGAGTTTTTTGTCCAGCAGGCTGTTCCGAGGCGCACCTCGCACTACGTGTGACAGGAGCGAGGGAAAAGTTGTTAGCGGTCGTTCTTTTTCATGCTTTACCGCCCAGCGCACAGCTTTTCGTAGACTTGCCGATACAGCGTGACATAGGGATAGCCTCCCGCAACGAAACCCACACCTTGCGTACCGTGATACGGATCAGCGCGCCAATCTTTAGCAGCCTAAGCCGAATTGTTGCGCACTGGGCCTGGGCCAGCTCCGTGCCTGCAGTCCCAGTCGCCGCAGCATCTGCAGCAACACGTAGGCGAGCGAGAGAAGTACAGTCGCAGTTGATTGCTGCGTAGGTAGTGTGTGCTGGTGCGGTCACTGAACAGCATCAGTTGTTCCTTGTGCGATTCTCCTGTCTCCTCGGGCGCAGTACTGCTGTTCATACAACACCTGTGCCGGCATTCTTCTCCCCCCAGAGAGGTCACCACGAACCGCGGATTCTCTCCTTTTCCAGGTGCTCGGCCTTGGCCACGACCCGCCGCGCACGACTCCAACTCTCCCGCGTCTGATAGACAAACTCATGAAACAGCGGGCCGCGCGTCCCGTCTCTTGATACTGGGCTTTGGCTTCCCCCAGCTGTTTTTCGATCTCCGCCTTTAGACGTTCATTTTTCGCCAGCCCCAGCAGGTAGTCCACGCGATGGGCTTCACACCAAGCCATCAGCTCCTCGCGGCAAAATCCAGAATCTCCGCGCACCACGTGCGCACTGGGGCCACGCGGAACGAATCTGTGCCACGATGCGCCGCAGCTCCTCTACTTCCGCCGAAGCACGATGTTCGACGATCGCAACCGCGCACACAGCAGGAACTCTCCGCAGAGATGTACAACGGCAAATAGCAATAGTGTCCGTAGTAGCCATGAGAAGCGCCCTTCCTGCTCCGTGCAGCGGATCGTCGGTCGCATCCAGGTCCAGGATGATTTCTTGCGGCGCCTCCCGGTAGGCTTCCAGAAAGGTCTGCACCAGCAGGCGGTCTACCGCTCCGTGATCCAGCACGATCTTTTTGTAGCGCTCCTCCGACTGGCCGTCTCTTGGTCAGTTCCAGCCGGTTCAGGGTGCTCTTTCCCGCCAGAGCCTGGTTGCCCAGATCCGACTTCTCGACCAGCACTGCCAGCAGAGGATCGTTCCGCAACTCCTCGTGATCGTTCAGATCTTCGTAGCCCAGCGCTAGACCGTAGACCCGCTGTGCCACCAACTCCTCCACAGGGTGCTCAATCAAATCCGCATTCCGATAATCCGTAAAGAGGCCAAACTGGCGCAGGATGCGCATGCGCTTCTCGACCTCCCGCAGCAGCAGGCCACCGCCGTCACTGCGATCGCTCACCGTCGAACTGCGCGCGGATCGCGTCGCTTTAGGGGATGAAATCCGAAGCCAAACTGGTACACTCTGCAGTTATAAGGCTTTTTTATTGGAGAATATTTCTAGAAAAAGAGTTATGTAATAACTAAGCCCGTTGATTTCGAGTGGACGGTAAGTCGCGTAACCGGACATCTCCTGTATCGGTTCCGCGCGGATAGCTGCGGGGAGTTGAACGAAGCGGCACAATCCATCTGCAATTCACGTATCTAGCTGGAGTGGAGTGCTAATCTCTCTCGACAAGATCGTCCATCGATTTTACGTCGTGGTGCGGAGACTGCGCATACCCGCTCGACGGGGATGCTGATGAGGGGTTGCACATGGATCCTGGAAATATGTTTGGATGGAGCGCGAATTGGGCCTGGGGTTTACCGCTTACCGTGTTCACTGTGATTCTTCACTCCTACAGTCTCGGCCTCCTTAACGTACAGGTTACTAGCAGGCTGAGGAGTAGGGACCAGCTCCTGGTTCCGTTGCCCTTCGCGAGTTTTATCATCGGGGGTACCGCGCTTTCGCTCACTGTGCTGCACGGGGCGGAGGGTGTTATTTGGGCGGCGGCTTACCGACTTCTCGGGGCATCCATAGACAACAAATCTGCGATGCTCTACTCGCTAAATGCGCTCACCAGTTATGGGCACGAAGACCTTCATCTGGCGCCACACTGGAGAATGATGGGCGCCCTGGAAGCATTGAATGGCTGGATTCTATTTGGCCTCACGACGGCATTCCTTTTCACTGTGGTTCAGAGACTCTGGCTGCGTACCCAAGTGGAGCAAATCCGGGCTCTCTGATCGGTTAGGTTGCCGTACGCTAGGCGGCCTAAGTCCCGATTAGTGCAAACTTCCGCGCAATCCTTTGAGGAAATCCAGAATGGTGATGGCCTTGGTTTCGATCGTGCACTCCATCACCAGCTTGCCAGAAGAATTTAGAACCGCGACGGAGATCGCTTCCTTGTGCACATCCATCCCGATATACTTCACGCTATTCATGTGAGGGCGCTCCTTTGTCGTGAGGTTTGAGGCGAACACTCCAAACCCTACTCCATAAGGGGCGCCCTTTTATATCGCGTCGCGTTACCGGAGATATGTGAAGTAGCACTTCACTTATCCGAGTACGGCGTTAATCGTCCAAGTGGACGACGGAACCTTCCAGGGGTTCGCTTCTCATGCACTGGATGGTGTTGCAGTGACTGGTTGAGCTGGCAGCGTTAATCAGATGGGAGAAGGCCGGTCTCCAACGGGATGCGATACGCTCCCAATGAACGACGTGCTCGAGGCACAAAAGGAGACCGGCGATGAAAAAGATTAGCACTATGCAGGCATTTGGTAATGAAATTTTGAAGGAGCAAAAGCTAACGATCGGTTTGGATCTAGGAGATCGTTGGTCGTTCTACTGTGTTCTAGAGGAAGCAGGCAAAATCATTCTGGAACAGAAAGTCGCGACCACACCGGAAGCGATGAAGCAGACATTTGGAAAGATACCGCGGAGTCTGATGGCCCTGGAGACCGGAACACATTCGCCATGGGTCAGCCGGCTGTTAACGGAACTGGGACACGAAGTGATCGTGGCGCACGCGCAAAAGGTGGAATTGATCACCAAGAGCAATCGAAAAGATGACCGGCACGACGCGCGAACGCTGGCAAGACTGGCGCGAATCGATCCCGAGTTGTTGGGGCCGGTGCGGCATCGCAGCGCGAAAGCACAAATTCATCTGACGGTGATCCGGGCGCGAGCGGAACTAGTAAGTGCGCGAACGGCCCTGGTAAATGCCGCGCGCGGGTTGGTGAAATCTTATGGCGAACGACTACCTAAATGTGGCACGTATCAGCTGAACGAGAAGCTGGCCGAGGGAGTGAGCGCGGAGTTGCGTGATGTCCTGGCGCCGCTCTTGCGAGAGGTCGGATCGCTGAGCGAGCGCATTAAAGAGTACGACGAACGGATGGAGAAAATCGCCAAGGAAGTGTACCCGGAAGTGTTCTTGCTCCAGCAGGTGAAGGGTGTAGGAACGCAGATCGCGCTGACCGATATCCTGACGATTGAAGACCCGTATCGGTTCCCAAAGAGTCGCCAGGTCGGTTGTTTTCTGGGGTTGCGACCTGGCCGGAGGAACTCCGGGGAGAGTGAACCACAGAAGAAAATCAGCAAAGAAGGAGACCGATATCTGCGCACGATGATGGTGCAGGGTGCGCACTACATTCTGGGACCTTTTGGAGAAGACAGTGATCTGCGGAGATGGGGGCTAAAGCTTGCGGAGCGCGGAGGGAAAAATGCCAAGAAACGAGCGGTGGTTGCCGTGGCTCGAAAGTGGGCGGTACTGCTCCATCGGTTGTGGGTGAGCGGAGAGGTGTACGAACCATTGCGCAATAGTCAGAAGGCGATGCGGGCAGTGGCTTAGAGTTTCGATCCGGACAGCCGAGCTCGACCGCCGAGTCCAGGTGACTGCGACTAAGTCCTGGGGCCCGACTCTCACCGAAACGGTGGGAAGAGAGGTCGATTATCAGGTAGCAGCACCTACTGAACGAGAACACCCACCTTGCACCGAGCGAATATCGCTCACAAAGAGTGCGGATGGAAGGATGGCGACAGGGGCGGCTTGGCTGAATGGGAACTGACTGAAAGAAAGAAGAAAGCAAAAGTGTGCCTTGACATCAACCGGCCTTCTCACGGAAGGACTTGGGCAATCAGGACTTGGGCATTAAACCGAGCTCCCAAAACCCCGTTTGCTTAGGTACACGCTCGTAATTGACGATAATGACGCTATTCGAAGTGACCGTGCTTTCCGTCACCTTGAAGGCCGCCGGAATCGTGCCATCGGCAAACAATCGTTTTCCACGGCCCAACGTAATCGGAAATATCTTCAGCCAGAACGCATCCACCAAATCATGCTTGAGGAGCGTCTGAACCAGATTTGCGCTTCCATAAACGTGCAAATCCGGCCCTTCCTGTTGCTTAATTTTGGTGATTTTTTCCGCAATATCTCCGCCGAAAAATACTGACGGCTGCCATTCGTGAGAAGTCATGGTATTCGAGGCGACGTGCTTGGTCGCTGTCTTGACGCCCGGCCAAAGGTCGGTATGTTGCGGCCAGAATTTTGCCCAAATGTCGAAGGTTTTCCGGCCTAGTAACAAGTCAAACGGCATGTTCATCTCCTTTCTTATGGCCGTTGAAGAGACTGCGTCGGAATGTGGAATTATCCACCCGCCATAGGCGAAGCCGCCGCTGGTATCTTCCTCTGGCCCGCCTGGGCCTTGTATGACTCCATCAAGGGAGACAAATTCAAGCACATTAACTCTTCTCATGATTTCTCATTCTCCTGTAACGTTTTTTGGGCCAGGCGGTTGCCCTGCCTTGACTCATAGACGAACGGCCGGACCGGAATCCGACAGATCGTCCTGGAAAATTTCCAGCCGCTGCTGCAATCAGGCGCAGTCCCAACAGGAAGTCTATGAGCATTCGTGCGCGGTGAGCTGCACCCTCAGCCTCGCAGTCCTAGCCTTTTTCTAAAACCCACCCGAAAAATCCCGGCAAGATGACGCGCGACGTTGGTGCCGCCACCGATAAGGCCGTTTCCAATCGAAGCGGCCTCTACAGAATCTACCACCATTTGGTTCAAGTGCCTGATAAGCCGTGTCAGCTCAACTGGTGGATGCAACACCATCTGTTATAAAGCTGCTTTCAAAGGTGGTGTTTATGACCCAAGAGAAACGGTTTGGGCTTTCGGCGGCGCAGAAGAACGATATGTGGCGCCGTTGGAAGGCGGGGCAGTCGTTGCATTAGATCGGGCGCGCGTTCGGCAAGGAGCATTCCTCCATTCGCTGTCTGGTGTCGGGTCATGGTGGGTTCGTTCCGACGATCCGGCGGCGCGCGCTGCGAACGCTCAGCATGGCTGAGCGAGAGGACATCTCTCGCGGGATCGCTTCTGGTTCCTCGATTCGTGATATTGCCAAAGGTCTGCAGCGGGTGGCATCGACGGTGAGCCGAGAGGTCGCCCGCCATGGCGGGCGACCTCTCTATCGCGCCAATGAAGCCGATCAGCAGGCTTGGGAGTCGGCCTTGCGGCCCAAGGCGTGCCTTCTTGCCATCCACGTGAAGTTGCAGAGGATCGTTGCGAGTAAACTGTTATTGGACTGGTCGCCGGAACAGATTTCCGGCTGGCTGAAAACCCAGTATCCCGATGATGAGAGCATGCGTGTGTCCCACGAAACCATTTACCGGAGCCTGTTCATTCAAGCCCGTGGAGCGCTGAAGAAGGAGCTGCTGGAGCACTTGCGATCCAAGCGCCGCATACGCCGGTCGCAGCACTCTCGTATCTTTAAAGACGGGCGCGGTCAAATTCCTGGGGCCATCTCGATCCGCCAAAGGCCCGCGGAAGTGGAGGACCGTGCCATTCCGGGTCACTGGGAGGGCGATCTCCTGCGCGGCTCAGGGAACAGTCACATCGCGACCTTGGTGGAACGCCATTCGCGCTTTGTCATGCTGATCAAGGTACCCAGCCGAGATACAGCGGAGGTTGTGGGGGCATTGAGTAAACACGTTCGTAAACTTCCCGCTACCCTGCGACGTTCGCTGACCTGGGATCGTGGACTGGAGATGGCCAAGCACAAGGAGTTTACGGTAGCCACGAATGTGCAAGTCTACTTCTGCGATCCACAAAGTCCCTGGCAACGCGGCTCGAACGAAAACACAAACGGGCTCTTACGACAATACTTCCCGAAGAACACAGACCTAACCGACTATTCCCAGTCGGATCTGAACAAAGTAGCGCAGCGCCTAAATCAACGCCCACGACAAACTTTAGGTTTTCACACTCCTGCGAGTAAACTTCAAGAAAGTGTTGCGTCGACCCATTAAGACCACCGCGTAATCGGACAATGAGAGTCAATTTCCGATTAGCGCGTTTTATCGCCAATTATCCTTACCGATCCTTTCGAGAAAAGCCAGGGATCGCAGCACGATCTTGCCGCGGTGCTTCTTGATGATACCCAGATCTTTCCAGTTGCTTAACTTACGGGTAGCAGTAAACAAGCTCACATGCGCCGTTACGGCCAACTGCTCATTCGTGAGGTTAAGTTCGATACCTTCACGCCCGGTGCGACCTAGCTGGCGAGCACTTACGACCAACATTCGGGCAAGCCGTTGTTCCGCAGTTTGGAAAGAACGCGCGCCCAGCGCATCTATGAGGCCATCCAAATAGTTAGCTACGACCAAATTCAGAGTTTTACTTAGGCTAGGGCATCGTGAAACGAGAGCTTGGCATGACGGTAGGTCCCACGCCAGAATGGAACCCTCTTGCACGACTTCTATTGTGACGAGATATCGAGCAGGCGGCTTAACGATTGTTGCCAGGCCAAATACGTCGCCCGGCACTCCCCAGCGGAGAAACAGTTTGCCACCCCCGTTTGCAAGCCTGTATGCCGCAGCACGTCCCGTCACTAGCAACCATAAGCGGGTAGCCGGGTCACCTTCCTGCTGTAGGAGCTGATCGGGGGAAATCCTTTCCTGTCTCGCCGCCGCGAGAAGGGCCTTGATTTCAGGTTCCGTGAGTCCCTCGAAAAATCTTGATCGAAAACCTTGTGGCAGTGCGACGACCGATGCCGTTTTCAGTAGCCTTGCCGTTGTCAATCGCCCCCATTGACGATGTTTAAGACAGCGTCCCCAGATGGAGGCTAGCTTTTTCAATGGCTCAGTGTCGTTGCCCGCGGGCAATGAAGGCGTTCAGCACGCTATTTCGGGCAGTAGGACTGTACGTGTCGCTATCAGGCGCCCTCAATGAGCGTTATGGCGATGGGGGGCGCTCTGGCTTTCGGCGCGCGGCGTCAAACCGTGATTTAACCAGAGCGAACAACTACAGGGTCTGTCGGATTAATACGCGCTTGTGTTTACCCATCCACTTTCACTTGCCTGATTTGTCGTGCCGGCTCAGATGGTCGACGCAACACTGGCGCGAAGTTTACTCGCAGGAGTTTCGAATCCCAATGTTTTTCTGGGTCGTTGATTCAAGCGTAGCGAGACATGGTCGAGCTGCGCTTGCGAAAAACCAGACAGGTCGGTGCCTCGCGGAAAGTATTGCCGCAGGAGCAGATTGGTGTTTTCGTTGGTGCCGCGTTGCCAGGGACTTTGTGGATCGCAGAAGTAGACTTGCACATTCGTGGCTACCGTAAACTCCTTGTGCTTGGCCATCTCCAGTCCACGATCCCAGGTCAGCGAACGTTTTAGCGAAGCAGGGAGTTTGCGAACATGTTGAGTTAAAGCAGCAACCCCAGCTTCCGTTTCTTTGCTCGGCACCTTGATCAGCATGGCAAAGCGCGAATGACGTTCCACCAGAGTCGCAATATAACTATTCTTTCCACCGGCCAGCAGATCACCTTCCCAATGACCAGGAATCGCTCGGTCTTCCACTTCCGCAGGCCTTTGGCGGATCGAGATGGCATCGACGATCTGCCCGCGGGACTGTCCATGCTCGCTGGAATGACGCGAGCGGCGCATGCGCCGCTTCGACCGCAGATGGTCCATCAGCTCTTTTTTCAATGCGCCCCGAGCCTGAATGAACAGGCTACGGTAAATCGTTTCGTGGGACACGCGCAGGCTCTCGTCGTTGGGATACTGATTCTTCAGCCACCCGGAAATCCGCTCGGGCGACCAGTCCAGGATCAGTTTACTCGCAACGAGGTTCTGCAACTTGCGGTTGACACCCAGCAGACACTTCTTCGGCCGCAAGGCCGAAACCCAAGCTTGGTGATCGGCATCCTGGGCACGATAGGCAGGACGGCCGCCATGGCGAGCTACCTCGCGGCACACAGAGGAGGCCGCTCGGTCCAGACCTCGTGCTATCTCACGAATCGAGGAGCCAGAAGCGATCCCTCGGGAGATGTCCTCTCGCTCCGCGAAGGTAAGCGCCAATCGCGAGCGGCGACGAGCAGCGGGAGGAATCCCTCCGCGAGGTAACAACACGGCGCGAATGCAGTTGTGTGGCTTGTCAAAAGCGCGCCCAATCTCATGCAGCGACTGTCCCGCCTTCCAGCGGCTCCAAACGTCACGCTTCTCGATTGCAGAAAACCCAAACCGCATCTCTGATCTCATGCCAACACCACCTTTACCGAGCAGATTTACATCAGATGGTGTTGCTTCGACCTATCGAATGCACCGCGTTAACCAGGATTTGAATCTCGTTTAGGTGGTGGCGTGCGCCCAAGTTCTGGTTTCCGTCAGGAATTGATCGCGGTGCTCAGGTCCTGAAAAAGCTCGAATCGGTATGAAAAAAGCGTTGCCGTTCGTCAGAGCGATTAGGACAAACTGAGGAGTGTCCGTAATCTGCTGTACTTTTTTCCAGGGATAGCGATTTCCGACTCGACCGATTTTGGTCGTGATGCCGTCGGAAGACACGGTGAGCGTGCGCTTCGAGGTCTTGCCACGCACGAAGGTCCAAATGGGTATGAAAAGCAGGAAGCCCACGGCGGCAGCTACTCCGCTGATCACGACGTCTGGCGTCAGGGACCGCGACAGGGTCGCACGAAGCAACACCGTGAAGACTCCAATCGCTGCTGAATACCTGAGAATTGTATTTCGGTATTTGGGCGATTCGGCTACGCTCCTCAGAAAAGAACGGAAAATCTCGCTTCGAGTCAAAGCGTACTCAACAGTCAGCCCTTGTTCTTGAATCGTCTCACCCATAGTCTCGACGCCCGGAGGAACGTTTTATCACACTTTCAGTCCAACCCCTGATGAGTCGCGTTGCCGACATTCAGGATGGGGCCGATTTCACTTGTACGGTAAGGGCGTTCTATAAAGGGGAGAGTCAAGAGAAAAACTTTCCCGGCGACTGGAAAGAGCAAAGATTTTTGCCGGTCTCTCCAGCCCAGGTAATGTTGGGAGGCTCTTGGGTTTCTCTTTTTTCGCCGATTCATGTTGCGGTCGTGACGACGCCTTCGGTTTCTGATGCGACAAGCAGTGCGGTTGCAAAAATGCCAACCATAGTTCTATCTGAGGCTCGAGGCCTATAGCTTTTTCTGGTTATCCGAGGGGGCATATAGTTAATCAAGAGATGGATGGTGCTCGAAGCACACTCTCCAGCTAACGCCCTTATGGATACTCACCCTCGAACCAGAGCGCCAGAAGAACCGACAGATCGCCGCCAGACCTAAATTCAGCGAGGAAAAGAGTTCTTACCAGCCGCTCAAGCTGCTTGTTGCTTTAACTGTTTAGCGTCGAAACGAACTCCTTTCTTCCAAACGAGCAAAGTGATGGCTGCGATCTTGCGCGCCAAGGTGAGGCGCGCCATCGGTGGTTTCATGCCGCTGGCCAGGCGAGCCTCGTAGAAATTCTGAAAAGGTCCGACGGTAGCAGCCGCTCGCGTGGCCGCTCCCTTAAAGATATTCTTCAGATCGTGATTGTGATTTTGGTTCAGTCCGCGGATGGTCACCGCTTTCTTCGAGCGTTTGAGTTGGCCTCCAACGAAGCGATATTCCCCACTTTCGTAAGTTCTCAGCGCCAGTCCGCAGTAGGCCCACAGCTGCCGCTTGGTACGGAAGCGATGAGGCGTCTGCATCAGAGCAATCAACAGAGCGGCGCGGATGGGGCCGATCGCGGGAATCTGCCGCAGTAATCTCTGGGCCGGATGTTTCCGGGATTCCGCTAATAGCTCTCGGCGCGCTTCCTGACGCAAAGCCGCTAAGACGTCGAACTGCTGATAGTAGATCTGGGCGCGTCGGCGCACGCCGGCCTCCGCGATCTTCGCGAGCCATTCGGCACGGCAGCGCGGTGCATACACTTGCTGGCCAGCACAAGCTATCCCCCAACCGCGATAGATCGCCTTCAGGCGATTCATCACGCGGGTCAGATCGCGGGTGATCGTCAGATAGCTACGCGCCAGTTCCTTCAGCGTGCGGATTCCAGTTTCGCCGTGATAAACCGAATGGAGCTTGTTCAGGAACAACAGTTCGGACAGCTTGCGTGCATCTTCACGATCGTTCTTGTTTCCAACTCTCAACAGGGCATTTTTACGCGAATCACAAACCAACACTTCGCTGACGTGAGGTTGCAAAAGATCGTGCAACCAAGCGGCACAAGTTCCTTCTTCGAAGCTCACCCGCAAACTGCCGCGCAGACCACGAACAAACTCGAGGATGGTTTCGGCTTTCGTTTCGAGTGTGGCTTCCATTACTAGATTTCCGCTCGAATCCCGCACCGCCGCACAGATCGTTGCCTGATGCACATCCATCCCAATATACTTGGCGTCATTCATGAGGGCGCTCCTTGTTGTAGACGTTGATGCGACGATCAAAATCTACTTCGAGCGGGCGCCCTTTTATAATGCGTTTACCAGGACTTGGGTCCGGCACCTGGCAAAACCCTCCTCCCGAAAGTCATCGGTAAACGCTAGCCGACTTGAACGAAGCCGCCCGTGCGGCGGACGCTTCGCGTGAGGCGAACGGAGCAGTTTATGGCGAACGGCTGAAGTAAGTTGTCGGGTCATAAGGAGGTCCTCATGACCCGACTTCGCAAAATGATGCTCGAAGAACTCGAGCGTCGTAATTATTCTGAGGCTACCACACGCTGTTACATCCGCACAGTCGAAGATTTCTCAAGACGATTCAAGCGTTCTCCAGATTGTTTAGGTCCGGAACACATTCGTGAATATCAGGCCGAGCTGTTCAAGAAGCACAAGTTGTCGCCGGGCACGGTTACGCAACGATTGGCAGCTCTGCGATTCTTCTACATCAAGACTCTCAAGAAAACCTGGAGCATCGCGGAGACGCCCTACCCGAAAAAAGCATTTCACCTTCCCGCGATCCTCAGCCGGGAAGAAGTCGCGCGACTCATCAACGCAGCTCTAACTCCTTTTCATCGCACTCTGTTGATGACCCTCTACGCCACCGGAGTACGACGCGCTGAATTGACACACCTGAAAATCAGCAACATCGATAGCAAGCGCATGGTGATTCACGTCCAGGGCGGCAAAGGACGCAAAGACCGGGATGTGATGCTCAGTCCAAAACTGCTCGAGGCATTGCGTGAGCACTGGCGCGGATTACGGCACAAGCCCAGCGCCTGGCTGTTTCCAGGCAACCGCTGGCATACCGGTGATGCACCGATCGACCACCAAGGTGGTCTGGGACGCTTGCCAGAAAGCCGCCCAGCAAGCGGGCCTCCAGAAAGACGTGCACCCACATACGCTGCGGCACTGTTTTGCCACACATTTACTGGAAGCAGGCGCGGATCTGCGCACCATCCAGATGTTGCTAGGGCATCGCGATCTGGAAGAAACCACCATCTACCTCCATCTCTCTGAACGTCACCTCCGTGCGACCGCGAGTCCTCTGGACTCCCTGGAGCTAAAAGACAGGTCACCACAGGACGAGTAGATGGACCGGCCACCCCTCGAGGTGGCCGATCTGGTCCGCGCTGCGGGAGACGCCTTCATCGAACGAAGCCGTAAGTGGATCAGCTGGAAGCACGTCAAAGTGCTCCTGGCCATTGCGCGGTGTCGCACCGCCGCGCTCGGCGGACATCTCGATGAGTGCACTCGCTGCGGACATCGCGCCATCTCCTACAACTCCTGTAGAAATCGGCACTGCCCGAAGTGTCAGGCAGGAGCTCGCGAACGCTGGCTCGAGAAGCGTCGCAAGGAACTTCTTCCGACGCCGTACGTGCATGTGGTCTTCACGCTGCCTCGCCAGTTAGCCCCACTGACTCTTCAGAATAAGAAGGTCGTCTACGATCTGCTGTTCCGAACCAGTGCAGAAACACTGCTCGAAGTTGCCCGCGATCCCAACCATCTCGGCGCAGAGATCGGCTTCTTCAGCGTGCTGCACTCCTGGAGTCAGAAACTCGAACTTCACCCACATGTGCATTGCGTGGTGCCGGCCGGTGGACTCTCTACCGATCGCGCGCGTTGGATCAAGCCACGCTACGCTTTCTTTCTTCCGGTCAAGGTGCTCAGCCGAGTTTTTCGCGGCAAGTTCGTCGCGGCACTCCAGCGCGCTTTTCAGGACGGCAAGCTCAGTTTTCACGGAGACTTGCAGCCCCTCACTCAGCCGAAAACCTTTGCTGCCTGGCTGAGACCACTATTTCGAAAGGATTGGGTGGTCTACGCGAAACGTCCGTTCGGAGGTCCAGAGCATGTGCTCCGTTATCTGGGCCGTTACACTCATCGCGTGGCCATCTCCAACCATCGCCTGGTCTCGTTTGCTGAGGGGAAGGTCACGTTTCGTTGGCGCGATTCCGCACACAGCAACGAACAAAAGCTGATGACCCTATCTCTCGATGAGTTCTTGCGCCGCTTCCTGTTGCACCTGCTCCCGAAAGGTTTCGTGCGCATCCGCAACTTCGGCTTCCTGGCCAACCGCAAACGTGCCACCACCTTGCCACTTTCCTTCCAACTGCTCGGCCGGGCATCGCAAACCGAGCAAGAGGCCTCCACCGCCGGTCCGAGCGATCTTTGGTCTTGTCCCAAGTGTGGTGGGCCGATGATGGTCGTCGAAAGACTCACCGCTTCTGAAATCCAACTTCGTTCTCCACCGCTAGTCGCGGCTGCGGCATGAAGCGACTCTCTCCAATTCGAAGGTGTTTTTCCACGCGCTCCGTACCTCTGTGCCTTGCCTCGGAACGGACCTCCTTTTCCAGCTCTTCAACCACGCTACTCACGATCCCTTTTCGCATTCGGCCGGCTTCCGGCCTCATACAGTCACGTGTAGCGCTCTGCAGCACAGCCTCGGCACAGCTCGACGCCGCTCCTGCCCACCATTGAATTTGCATAGAGCCCGCGTCCGCCGCAAATCGCGGGCGACTTCCTTCAAGTCGTTGTATCGAAAGCGCGCGAACACACCGTGCTCGTGCAGGCGCATTGCCCTTCGCGCTTCCGATACAACCCTAAGACTTTCCGCGACTAATCTCCGTCAATAGCCCTTAGTGTTGCTGCTCTGCTGAACATGACCACGGCAATTCCTAATTGAAATCTCCAAGCCCTCTACGGCGATTCGCCATCATGGATCGATATCGAGCTATCATTTCGGCCAGGGAGAACTTGATTTGGCTCGCCGCCGCTGCCGGTGCCTCCTTCGTGAGCATCGGGTGAATTTCAACCGCGGTGGCCGGATCCACAAGACTGTAATCGCAGCCTTCAATGCCGGGATGATTCTCGTCGCAGGGGATCAGCACGACTGCACGCGATAGGTCGGCAGTGTCCCCGGCCAAGCCCGCGATCTCGCCCCGGTCGTTGATGGTAATCACACCCAAAAAAGTAAGGGCGGGATTCGGGTTAATAACAAGGGTGCTCAGATCAACCATGGGACTGCCATCCTCCCACAGAAATGCAAATGTCCCACCACAATCATTGCCCACCACCTGCTCTTGCGCGTTAACCGAAAACGCATAAGTACAGCTAGAGCCGTTCACAGTTCCAAGATCGTGCATCTTTCCATCCCAAAGGAACGCGTCGAACTGGGCGTCACCTTCAAGAGTGGCACCGCCGACGACCACACCGGAATCGCTGACGAAGGAAGCATTTGACTGAGTTCCTCCTAACGTGCCCAAGTCTTGCATCCCCTTGGCCTTCGTCCAGAGGAATGCATGACCGGTCTGGTCTCCTGGCAAGTTGGAGGAACCGGCAACCTGACCGTAATTGTTGATCCAGCATGGAGAACTGCAAGCACCTCCGAAGTTTCCCAGGTCGGTCATTTTGCCGTTTTCCCATAGGAATGGGTCCTGCGTCGGTAAAGCTGGCCCAAAGGAGCAGGCGGTCGTCATTTGAGGATTTGGAGTCGAGTCTATGTACGAAATACCGATCACCTGGCCTGCCTCATTGATGGCCATGCCAAAGGAGTCGGTTCCGGTCCCCAAGGTGCCCAGGTCCTTCATCAGTCCGTTTTGCCAAAGAAACGCTCTTGTTTGATAAGGAGTTATGGGTGCGTAATAGTTGTAAAGGGTGGACCAATAAACCATCGAAAGAGGATCATAAATTGTATTTACTGCCCATCCCACCACTTGTCCGCGGCTGTTGACGGATTCGGCCCCGCTCTCGTATCCCCCTTCGCTCAAGGTTCCCAAGTCGATGATCTTGCCGTTACGCCAGAGAACCGCACGGTCTTCCGGGAAACCAGGGTCCAGCGGATCGGTTTCGCCATTCTGCGAAGCTCCCGCGATCAGGCCGTTCGCACTGACCCAACTGGTAGCGCTGCTTAAGCCGCCCGAGAGTGCTCCGAGGTCGGTCCTGACGCCGTTCTGCCATTGAAACGCGTGAGTGACATAGCAATCGCTGTCGAAACAGAAGTTTCCAAATTGGTTGCCCGAAGATTGATAGGGATCCGGCGTAGAGGTATCCGCCCAGCCCGTGACCGTCCCGGCGTTGTTCAGGTCCTGAATCGATGAAAATGTCGAATACACGAAGCCATTTATGCGGCTACCCGGCCCGCCGAAGGTCGCAGGTTCGATGAGTTTGTAATGATGGTGCCATTCTTTTTCTTCCTGGCCATGGATTCGCATCGGGATCGCGAGCGCCGCGAATGCGCACAAGAAAAAGATAAACGGGAGAATCCTGGTTCTCATTGTGTCCTCCGTTTAGCGGTCTGGGTCTACCGGTTCAGATGCAAGTTAGCTGCGCGATTCGGGAAGGCCAATGATAGGAAGTCTGAAATTCTCGTGAGAGCCGCATGAGAGCGCATCCCATTGAGTATTTGCGACTTGCCATCGCACAGAGCCCGGAGCGAGGTTTCTGGTGCCTATGTGTGGAACGGGTGATAGAATGCGCTATCGCCTCGCTGGAGTTTTAATGGCTTCGCCGGCACATCCGCCGTCGGTAATTCGTTTCGGAGCCTTCGAACTGGACGCTGCATGCGGCACCCTGCGTAAGGGCGGCGTTTTGGTGAAGATGCACCCGCAGCCCTTCCGCGTCCTCCTCCTACTTTCCGAGTACCCCGGGCAAATCGTGACCCGGGACCAGATCCAGCGTTGCCTCTGGGGTGACAATACGTTCGTGGATTTCGAAGGCGGCATCAACTTCTGCGTGAGACAAGTCCGCGCTGCTCTCGGGGACGATGCAGACAAGCCCAAATACATAGAAACACTACCCCGCCGCGGATATCGTTTCATCGCCTCCGTCGGGAACTACCGTCCAGGGGAGCGCAGGATTGCGGACAAACATTCAGCGCCGTCCGGGCGAGTCTACGAGTGGCTGCAAAGACCGCGAGGTGATTGGTTCTTGTGTTCCGCATGTAGAAGTCGAGGGCGCGAAGAGCCGACGGACTTTGAACGCTTTGCGGGCGTGGCGACGTGTCGCTGTCACTGTGTTAGTAGTCGGAGTCGCCGCAGGGGCCGTCAGCTATGCCTTGCATCCATGGGCATTGCGCGCACGCCGGCCAAATTTCGAAGGCTTGCGTCTCACCAAGCTCACCAACAGTGGCAAGGCCGAAGATGTGGCCATTTCTCCCGATGGCAGCTACGTCGTCTATTCGCAACGCGACCGGAGTGGCGTGGGAATTTGGGCCCGTCACGTTGAGAGCGGGAGCGAAGTTCAGATCTTGCCGTCAGAAGAAGTCGACTTTCGAGGATTGACTTTTTCCCCGGACGGTAATTCCGTTTATTTCGTACGTACCCGCAAGGAGATTGGCGCATTCAAGGATCTTTACGCAATACCCCTGCTTGGGGGGCACGCGCGGCTATTGGCCGAAGACATCGATTCGCCCGTTAGCTTTTCGCCGGATGGTCGTCAGTTTGTTTATACCGAGGGTTTCGGTCCTCCGGATGGCAACAAGATACGAATCGCAAATGCAGACGGAAGTGAGAATCGTGTACTGGCCACGCTCGCTGGGACCTCCTCGAACTTCCAGGCCGGTGCTGCCTGGTCCCCGGATGGTCGAACGATTGTCGTTTCTCTGATGCTTCGTGGCGACAGATCGGGTTATGTACTGGATTCGGTATCGCCACTCGATGGAAGCGTTCGGGAGATCTTCTGGCGTCCTAGTGCAGTCGGCCGTCCGCTCTGGCTGCCCGACAGTAAGACGGTACTCATCGAGCTCGATGATTCCACTGGTCTGGGGCAGTTGTGGATAGTTTCCCTTCGAGGAGGTAAAGAGAGGCGAATAACAAATGATCTGGCCAACTGGGGCATTCGGATTGACGCGACGCGTGACGCCCAAACTGTCTCCGCGGTCCAGTGGTCTGTAGCCGCCAACCTTTGGTCTGCTCCAGTAACAAAGCTATCGCAAACTCAACAGATCACCAATGGCGAACTGCCGATGGTTGCGGCGGTCGCGAGGGCCGATGGCAAGATTCTGGCGGTGAGCGGAAACGACCAGCTCTGGATTATGAATAGTGATGGCACGGGACTCGCTCCGTTCTCGAATCTGCATGATGTGGCATCTCCCGTCGTTTGCGGAAATTTCGTAGTCGCGGCTTCATACTTGTCCGCTGCAGCTGCTACCCAGCAAGCAAGTCCTGGTACCCTAAAGGCAACCAAGCTCGCCAGTGGACGTCTGATCGTTCAGCCGTCTTATCAATCAGGTGTAGCAGATATCATGCGAGTCGATCCGGACGGGCTGAATCCGACCAAGCTCGCTACGGGCATTTTGTATTCTCCCACTTGCTCGCCTGATGGCGAGTTTGTTTTCTACATCTTGATGGGCGCATCGCAGAAAATCTTGCGAGTACCGATACAAGGGGGCAATTCAGAAATTGTCGGGGAAATACCCGGACAGACCATCCGCGGAACGATGCGTGCGTCGCCTAACGGGGAATTCCTTGCCTTCCCCTACGATCAGGATCGCCCTAAACCGGTGAGCAAGCTGGCTGTGCTTTCGACGAAACGGGGAGGGCACATTGTGAAGATATTCGATGCTCCCGCGGGCATATACCGCGAAAGCTGCTTGCGCTGGTCCACCGATAGCAAAGGCTTGCAGTATCTCCTTACCAAGGGTGACGTGACCAACATATGGGAACAGCCCCTCTCGGGGGGACCACCGAGGCAGATCACAGACTTCACATCCGGGCGCATCTTCGATTTCAACTGGTCCCGAGACGGCAAGTGGCTGGTCATGTCCCGCGGCGAAATCAGCAGCGATGTCGTTCTGCTAAGCAATCTCCGCTGAACCGAAACTCGCTGAATTCTGAATGAGTTTCGTCTGAACCTGCCTATCAAGGTTCTCGCAAAAAGATCTCTGCAAGCGCCTACTCGAGCAACGATGGTCGGGAGACCGTCCCGATCACTGACGAATACGTCAGTTACGATAAACGTTAGTGCTCTATCGGAGGCGCGTTTTCGCAAAAGCGTGCCGTCGGGCGAGGCGCTCTTCGCGCGTTCGATAGAGCCGTTTGAAGGGAGCCGCTGGCGGTTGCGGTGGATGCGGGCTAATAGCTGGAGTCGATCTAACGGCTATGGGAATTGAATCGTTTGTCGTCTGTAGTCCATTGATTTTGCACGGCTTAGGAAAATCAGACAAAAGCAAAAATCGTTGTTAAAAGCACTTCGTTGCGGCATAACGGGAGGAGCATAACACGCGCAGCGTCCGCCGCGCCAGCGGCTTCGTTCAAACGCCCTTGTGCTTACCAACTCAATTTCACTTGGACGTATAGTCGCGTTATCGGACATCTCTAACAATGTCGGCCCTGTCAAACCTTTTTTTAGCAGGGTTCTCCGCGTACTCCTCTGAAGAGTGGTCTTGTTCGTTTTGTTGGCGACGACCACGGCTCGTTTCGTAATCTTTCGGTCGGCTTCGGTCCGACCCAGACATCTCTTCGATCAAAACTTCGACCATGATTACTTCTTCAAACTCCCTTTGCAGGGAGCGGGATGCCCAATCAAGTCCACGATGTTCTACCGCACACCATGTCCGATACCGAGCTGTCCCGCGTACGAACCGAACTCTAACGACGGTGAATACTCACAACCATTCCGCCACATCCAGTACAACCGAACTGCCAACCTGCGTCCCATCGCTACCTTGGCAATGTTTTTGTGCCGACGCAGCGCTAGGTGAATGTACCGACGCCTCCAGTCGGGATGGATACGCGCCGCTGCTTGGGCCGCCTCCACCAGCAAGAAGCGCAACAACGAACTACCTTGCTTGCTGATGTGCCCCAGCCGTTGCTTGCCAGCACTGGAGTCCTCACTCGGAATCATCCCCACATAGGTGCCGATCTGCTTGCCCCGTTGAAACCGTGCCGGAGTTCCGATGATCAACACGTAAGCCAGTGCCGTAAGCGGACCCACACCGGGATGGGTCATCAGTCGCAGTGCTTCCGGTCGCTTCCTGGCTTCCCGCTCGACGGCGGCGGTTAACTCCTCAATCGTCGGATTCAGGCGGTCCAGCAGTTCCAGCAACTCTTGCCGGCGCCGACTGGCCCAGGGAGCTAACGCGAGCTTTTCTAACTGCGCTCGCCCTTGTTCGCTGAACAGTTTTTTCTTCCAGCGATAACCCTCGTTCATGGCCAACGCCTGCAACTGATTCATGATCCGCGTGCGCATCTGCACCAACCGATGCCGGTGCCACAGCAGTTGCCGCAGATCTCGATTCTCCGGACTCGGTATCCAGATTCGTGGAAAGTTATTTTCCCGCATGAGTCTAAGCAACAGGAGAGCATCATTGCGGTCGGTCTTCCGCTTCTTCACCCGCTTCGCCCTAATCTCTGCGGGATCGCCCATCCAAATCTCGCTGCCTAGTTCTGCCAGCAGTCGCTCGAACCAGCGTGAATATCCGGTAGCCTCCATTCCTACACGTACGCGGATTCCTCTCTTCTGCAGGTCCCGGTAGAATCGTTCTGCCTCGCCATCGCTGTGGTTTAACTGCTGTTCCCCACACTCACCGGTCTCTTCTTCAAAAAATGCAATTTGCTGAAAGCTCGGGTGGTAATCTACGCCTATCAACATGTTCGGCTCCTTTCTCCCGAACCTATGGTCGTCACGCAACCACAGTCTACTCGGGTCGAGGAGCCGACATTGTTATGCAATCAAGTCCTGTCCTGGAACTCCAAATGTCCGATTACCGCGGTGCATTCAATGGGTCGACGCAACACTAAACTCGAACCCACCTTGCATTGAAAACAAAAGCTAAAATCGCTCGCAAGGGCCAGACCAGCCGGAACGCCGCCCTGGCTAGGCAGCGACCGGTTGAGCTGGCAGCGTTTATCAGGCGCTAGCCGATTAGCGGGTGATGATCCCTAGCCGCGGGAGTTATCTGGAAGTTGCGCACTGTTCGGACGTCACGTAGACAATACACGAATGCCGCCCGATCCAGGCGCCACGCACGCGAAAGTTAGTGGAAAAGGAAGAAGGGTCACCTATTGTTTCTCCGCCACATACTGGCTCGTGGTTCCGTGGAGTTTGTCAGTGATTGCGATGGTCATCGTCTTCCCGTCGGGAGCGACCGTCATGTGATATATGCCGATCACTTTCCCGTCGCGTTTGTCGGTTTCTTCGATCGAATTCTTGCCCAGTTTCTTCACCGATACGCTCGTGGTGCCGGGGTCGCCCTTGTACGGTGCGTCCGTTCCATCCAGTTTGGCTGTGTAGCCTTGCCCGGTCGGATTGCTCATGGTCAAGGTATCGCCGTCCACCTTGTAGGTCAGAGAAAGCGCGTTCGCTGAGAGATCCTCCATCTTCCCAAACTTCCAAGAGCCTGAAATTGCGTGTGACCCGGCGGGACCCTTCGCCACGCGCGTCGCTTCGCCCTTGCCCGTGACTGGCTCTGCGTTGGTGGCACTGCTGTCGCTAAATTCAAACGTTGCTGTCTTGCCATCGGGCGAGACCGTCACCTTCGACGTGGTGACGATCTTTCCATCTTTTTTATCCGTTTCCTCGATGGTGTGATCGTCAACCACCTTGACACTGACGCTGTCGTGGTAAGGATCTCCGCTGACCTTCTGGTCCTGGCCATCGGCTTTGACGTTGAGGGGCGGAACGCACGTCTTGCATTGGTACATCCCGTCTTGCAGCAGGAAAACGTCCGGCTTCTTCGGCGCTTCGGCTGGATTCAGGTTAAACTTCCATGTGCCATCGAAGGCGCTCTGCGCCGTCGCCACAGCAGGCACGAACAGTGACACCAGCAGCCCAATCCATAGCAGCTTTTTCATCGCTTTAATCCTCCTTTGGATCGAAGTTGGATTTAGCTTGGCCGTGGGGAATTGACCGGAATATAGCCCTTTCCAGTTGCATCCACAATGCTTAGAAAAAACGCGGGGGATAATTGTCGGGAAATACGCATATCAACGGTCAGCCTGGTTCAGCCGACCGTAACTCTCGATAACTCGCCCAAGCGAACCACTACCTCAATTGTCCGATAAATGCTGCGTTTATCAGGCACTTGAACCAATCTGCTTTAGGAGGGGCCCCGCTAGTGACCAAGCTGACCAACTCACCAAAGCGACGACCCACGCCCCGGCTTGCCGGCGCAGTATCCAAAGATGGCTTCCGCTCGACTGTGTAGGTGAGGAATTCTCGCTCAGGGAGAATTCCGTCTTGTAGCTGGCGGTCAAGTAAGCAACCTCGGATGAACCTCGAATCCGGCGCTCGCTAATCTCGATGCTTTGAATTCTGGCGGTCCCACGCGCCATCAGGACTGAAACTGCCTCTCGCCCAGTCACAGGGCGCGCATCGGGCGGCCACAACTCGATGTCTTGGGCGCACAACGCCATCAAGCTGCGAACGTCCCCGGCGGTTTCCAATTCGAGCCACTTTGAATGGATCTGTTCGATTTCTCGGACTGCTTCTTCAGGAAGGCCACCCATACGCTGGATATTACCGAACTTTAGCTCCGGGAACATATCCGATAACAATCGGGATATGGGTGCGCGGGGCGGCCGCCACAAGCTCGATTCGGAGCATCCGCCCAACTGAGTCCGTTCGTTGACTTGCACGGGATCGCAGCCTAAGATTCCACGAAAGAGGCGATGCCTTGTCCATGATTGGCCGGACGCTCGGCCATTATCGAATCGTTGAGAAGATCGGCGCGGGCGGAATGGGCGAAGTTTACCGCGCACACGACGAACAACTCGACCGCGACGTCGCGCTGAAAGTGCTGCCCAGCGGCACGATCGCTGACGAAGCTGCGCGAAAACAATTCCGCAAAGAAGCTCTGGCGCTCGCCAAGCTTAATCACCCCAACATTGAAACTATTTTTGAATTCAGCTCGCAGGATGATGTGGATTTCCTCGCCATGGAATTGATTACCGGCCGTTCCCTTAGCGCAACGCTGAAAGAAGGCCCGTTGCCGCAGTCTGAGGTTTTACGCCTTGGAGCGCAGTTTGCCGAAGGCCTCGCCGCCGCTCACGACCAGAGCATCATCCATCGCGACCTCAAGCCTGGAAATCTTTTTGTTACTCTCGACGGCCGCCTGAAAATTCTCGATTTCGGACTGGCGAAATTCGTCCATCCCAATCTTTCCGTTGACGCCACACAGAGTCTTGAACTCGATCACGGAGAAATTTCCGGCACTGTTCCCTACATGTCTCCCGAACAGTTGCGCGGGTTGCCCGTTGATCCGCGCAGCGACATTTATGCCGCGGGCGCCGTCCTCTACGAAATGGCCACTGGTGCGCGGCCGTTTCCGCAAACGCAAGGTGTGGAATTAATGGGAGCGATTCTCCACAAGACGCCACCCTCTCCGCGCGTCATGAATCCTCACGTCTCCTTGGCTCTCGAGCGCGTCGTGGCCCAGGCACTCGAAAAAGATCCGTCGCAGAGATATCAGTCCGCGCGGGAGTTGCGCGTCGCGCTCGAGGCTTTAACAGGCCCTTCCGAGCACGAACCGGAACCGCGCAGGGCCGGCAATGCGATCTCCCGCTCGGTGCTCGCGGCTTGCATCGTCGCGGTTGCCGTGATTCTTGTCGCCGGTGTGCTCTTCGCCGTCAATTTTCATGGATTGCGTGACCGGATTTTTGGGCACCACCACGTGGAACCAACTGAGGATGTTGCTTCGTCAAAGATGGCAATCAAAGCGAGGCGCTCGGTGGCCGTATTGGGTTTCAGGAATCTGTCGGGCCATACGGAGGACGCTTGGCTTTCGACCGCTTTCTCGGAAATGCTAACCATAGAGCTGGCTGCCGGAGAAAAATTGCGTACAGTCCCTGGGGAAAGCGTCGCGCAGATGAAAATCGATCTGTCGCTGCCAGATTCCGATAGCTATGGGCAGGAAACGCTTGCCCAAATCCACAAACATCTCAATGCAGATCAAGTCGTCACAGGCGCTTACCTCCGGCTCAACAAGAGCCAGGTGCGGCTGGACTTGCGCTTGCAAGATGCCGTCGGGGGAGACACTCTGGCTACCGTTTCTGAAACCGGAAGCGACCAGCACATTGATGAACTGGTGGCTCGAGCAGGATCAGTTTTGCGAGAAAAGCTCGGAATCGGCGCGGTAACGGGTGCCGAAGCCACAGCGGTGAAAGCTTCCTTACCATCGAATCCCGCGGCAACTCAACTCTACTCAGAAGGATTGACGAAGCTCCGTACCTATGACGTTTTGGGCGCGAAAGATCTGTTGCTGAAAGCAATCGCGGCTGACCCGAATTCCGCGCCCGCGCACGCCGCACTCGCCAGCGCATGGCTGGGACTAGGTTACGACACCGAGGCGCGAAAAGAGGGCAAAAAGGCTTTCGTTCTTTCCAAGAATCTCGGTTTAGAGGACCGGCTTTGGATCGAAGCCCAATACAGGGAGTCGCTCCGGGAGTGGGACCATGCGATCGAAATCTACCGGACTTTGTTCGGATCTTTTCCGGACAATCTGGATTACGGGCTGCGCCTGGCAGGAGCGCAAATTTTCGGCGGGAAAATACCAGACGCGTTGGCTACAGTGGAAACGCTTCGCGCCTTGCCGCCCCCGGCACGCGATGATCCGCAAATAGACCTGACCGAAGGATTAGCAGCCGGCTTTATGGGCGATTTCAAGCGCCAGCAGGCAGCTTCTGTCAACGCCGTCGAAAAAGGTAAGGCGCGCGGAGCAAAGGGCGTGGTCGCGCGAGCGTTGCTGAATCAGTGCCAGGCGTTGACCAGCCTGAACGAGTTAAAAGACGCGGCCTCACCTTGCCGGGAGGCCGTGCGTATTTATGCCGACGCCGGCGATCAAGTCGATTCCGCGAGGGCATTGATCTACTACGGCGTCGAACTCGATGACGCCGGAGATGCGGTGAGTGCCCGCGTCAAGGAGGAGGAAGCTCTTGCCATTTTCCGCAAGGCCGGTTTTATGAGAGGCATCGCGAACGCCCTGAACGACATCGCGATCATTCAGGAGGATCAGGGAGATCTTCGCGGAGCAATCCGGAATTACGCTGAGGCTGGAAAGATCAATCGGGATATTGGCAACACACTTACCACGTCCGCTGAAGTGGGCAACACCGGAGACGCATTTCGCAAACTGGGGAGATTCGCCGATGCCCGCGAAGCATTTGAAGCGGCACTGGCCATCGATCGCGAAAAGGATAACAAGCGCAATCAGGTGATTTGGTATGAGAACTATTCAACCTTGCTGTTCGTGCAGGGCGATTTGGCGGGAGCGAAAAAAATGCTGGACCAAATGGCCGCGCTACTACGCGAAAGCGCGGACCCCGCGGGTTCCGCCGGCTTACTCTCGGGCCAAGCCAGGATTCTTTTTGCCGAAGGTGACTTGGACGCGGCGCAAGCCAAGTACCAGCAGACGGTGGATCTTGGCAAGCAGTCGGGAGATGAAGACTCCGTCGCCCAAGGTCAGGTGGAACTTGCCAGAATTGCGATAGAAGAAGGCCGGCCCGCAGAGGCGGAGGCTCCCTGCCGCGAGGCGCTCAACGTGTTCCAATCTGCCCGGGATAGCGACAAGATTGTCTGGGGAGGTTCGGTCCTGGCCATCGCTTTTTTGACGCAAAACAAAGTAGCGGATGCACAGGGCGAAATAGATTCCTTCGCGGCTTATCTCGCGAAGAGCCAGAATTACGAAACAAACATTCCCGCAGCCATCATGATCGCCCGGGTTCGAGCCGCTGCGGACCACTCCACCGAGGCGATGCCAAATCTGCAAGGCACGATTACAGAAGCGCACAAGCTTGGATTCATCCCTTTCGAGTTTGAGGCGCGTCTTGCCCAGGGAGAAATTGAAATGAAAGCTGGGAAATCCGCCGCTGGCAAGGCGCACCTAGCCTTCCTCGAAAAGGATGCCACCGCGAAAGGGTTTCTTCTGATCGCGCGGAAGGCGAAAGCTGCCGGAGCCAGAACCTAGCAGCGAAACTGCATCCCACCTCGTTTGCGCTGGACCGCCGTCAGGAGACCACAACGAATGCGCAAAGCAAATAGCTTCAGAGTGGTGGCCAACTCCTGATTAGTTCTATAAAGGTAGAAGTCAAGAAAAAACACATCTCCTTCGGCTGGAATTTTTCTTGCTTCGCAGCCCACTTGATCGAGCGAGATGTTTTTGACCGGCTGCGCCATGTGCTCGGTTGCGGGGCCATGCGACCCCGTGGTTTGGGTTTTCTCTAGCAGCGGTTTGCATCGCTTCTTGGCGACGAAGCCTGTCCGTTCCGAAACCAACAAAGCAGAACGTGGTCAAATTTGGCGACCATCGTTCTATTTGGGACTCGTGGCCCCTAGCTTTTTCTGGTTATCCGAGAGGGCCTAAGGTCGCGTGAGAGACTGGGTGCCCAAGGCACACAGCGCCTAACTAACCAGCTGAGACTCGCTCTCGAACCAGAGTGTCTCGAGAACCCCACGGCCACCGCCAGAGAAATCCCCAGAGATGGAGCGCACTCGGTCAGAGACACTCAAGCTGTTTGTGGTTTCAGATGTTGGGCGTCGAAGCACACTCCTCTCTTCCACACGATCAGAACGATGGTGGCAATCTTCCTGGCCAGGGTCAGCCGCGACATTTCCTGTCGCAGGCCCTTAGCCAACAATTCCGCATAGAACTCCGCGAAGGGGCCGGGCTTGGTCGCCGCGACGATCGCTGCGCCCTTGAAAAGATTTTTCAGATCGTGATTGATCACAAACCGGAAGCGCATATGTTCGAATTGGACAAAACTCTCGCCTGGCACGGATGGCATTCCTTCCGCCGAGGCTTGGCGACAAACCTTCACGCGCTGGGCGTGGACGATAAGACGATTCAGGCGATCTTGCGGCATTCGAACATCGGACTCACGATGAACGTGTACGTCAAGAGCGTCCCGGCGTCGGGAGTCAGCGCGATGGATTTGCTTGGAGCGGAGATGCGAAAAAACTCAATTAACAACAACCTTGCAACAAATCGTACTTCCCTTCCAAACTAGGTCCTCGCAAATGCTTCTCTAGCTGAAGGTTGGATGGAGCCGAGGCCCGGACTTGAACCGGGGACCTGCCGATTACGAATCGGCTGCTCTACCAACTGAGCTACCTCGGCGCTGCATCGAATGTAACATCGCGGCGAAAAACCTGTCAAACACTGGCCCAAATGGGTTTCGTGACGATACTGCGCGACGACTAGCAGGAAATTGCAGGGCGCCCACACCGGCCCCTTCAACGCGAGATCGGATACATCAGCCAAGCCACTCCCACGCTAATCACTACAAATAAAGTGAGCGACCACATTGTGTATTTGATCCAGCCGGATGCCGTACGTTGCGTGAGGCACGCGAGCGCCATAGAAACGAGCAGCGCGAACAGAAGCATGGCACCGAAGTGACTCAGCCCGAACAAAATTACGATAACAACGCTCGCGAACAACGTTCAGTCCCTCCGCCTGGACGCAATTTCCAGCACATCGAAGACAGCCAGTACGTTCACTACTCCGGCAGCGGCGATAAATCGCGTCCCATAGTCTCCCGCAGCGCGAGATATATCGGGCCCGGCGGCTTCGACGATGTGGGCGAGATAGTAGAAAACACCTGACGCCGCGTCCGCGAGAAATCCCAGAGTGCCAAACGGATCGGTTGAATGCGGGAGAAAAACGTTTCCGCGCATGAGATAGCCCGTAATCGCGAGGCCACCAACCGAGACGAAAAATCCGAGTGCTCTTCCCCAGCGACCCAAGAGCAAATGTCCCAAGCCGGGTACTAACCATCCAGCGATAGCCGCAAACGGCGCGAGAGCACTTCGTTTTCGGTTGAGCGCGGGCGCTGGCGGAGGGATCGACGAATGATCAAGCGGCGCTTCGTTCACGGTCACCTAGGCCAGCAGCGGAAGGATTTCTTCCTGGATGGCGCCGGTGACCCGCGCTTCGTCCTCACCGACGTACATGTTCACTTCGCTGCGGATTCCGAATTCCGGCATATAAATTCCCGGTTCGATGGAAAAACAAGTATGCGGCACAATTTTGCGATCGTCCCGAGTTTCCAGTCCGTCCATATTCGCGCCGTTGCCGTGCACTTGCTGGCCGATGCTGTGTCCGGTGCGATGGACAAAATACTTGCCGTAGCCGGCTTTACGGATTGTCTCGCGCGTCGCGCGATCCACTTCCCAACCGTGAATCGAGCGCTTATTTGCGACGGCGCCCTTGACGAATTCGATTGCGGCGTTCCGGGCACTTTTGACGATCCGAAAAATCTTGGCGTAAGAATCGGGAACGCGCTCGCCCAGATAGCCAACCCAAGTGATGTCGTAATAGACGCTCTGCGGGCGGTCCAATTTCGCCCAGATATCCAGCAGCAACAGATCGCCCGCGCGAATGGGCCTCGACGCTCCGGCTTTGGGTTCGTAATGTGGATTTCCATTGTTGGGTTGCACCGCAACGATTGGAGGTTCAGCGGTAGTGAGTCCACCCGTGCGAAATTGGTCCAGAATCCACTGCTGCAGTTCGGCCTCGGCCAGCGGCTTTCCTTCGCGCACGAACGCGGCGGCACGCTGGAAAGCCTCGCGAGTCACGCGATCAACAATTTTCCCCGCCTCCAGATGGCTTTCGAGTTGTGCTGGCGTCCAACTGGCTTCGAACTTCTGCACGAGGTCCGCGGAACTGACCACTTTCTTTTTCAACCTACGGATCAATTCGACGGTTCCGGCATCCACCAAACCGATGTACGGAATGTTATTTTCGGGCGAATACTGCATCGCTATGTTTTTGCTGCCGGAGAGCAATTTAGGCAAGGTCTTGTGCAGCTCTTCCCATCCAGAATAGAGAAACTTCTTGCCGTCGAGTGAATCAAGGGAACCCTGCTCGATCTTGTGCACCAACTTGCGGGGCTCGCCCTTCGCGGGAATGAAATAGAACCATCGCCGCGTGACCATCGCATGGCTATCGAGGCCCAGGACGTGACCGGCGATCGGGTCGCGGTGATGGTGGTCGTAAAACAGCCAGCCGTCGATTTTATTCGCGCGCAGTTCGGATTGGATTGCTTTGATGTCCGGCATGAAATCGGCCTCTGGCTTTCCCGGCGGAATTCCCTGCTGAAGAGCAGAGCGCCAGCACTTGCATGCGCGTAACGCCTGCGATTGAGACGCGCTTGTTGCGATTATTTTCGCCCGCCACGATTCTAACAGCCGAAACAGGCACGTTCAAATGGTCGGCGAGAAGGTGGCGGAGAGAATCGTTCGCCTGCCTTCCACCGGCGGCGCGGTGAGCCGCACTTTCAACGCCCCGTCGCGCTCGCCTTCGATTGCGTCGCGCCTCGCGCGAGGTTGCACCCGCACCCGAAACAGGACCGTATTCCCATCCACGGTCATTTCCATTTCATCAAGGCAGTGCCGCGCCGCAGCGGCCAAGAGCAGCGCGGAAAGTATAACTTCTCGGAGACGAAACAGACACGTATACTCGCCTTCCCTGGCACCTCAATCCTCGACCCCAAAGAGGAGGGCGCTTCATGTCCGCCACCGGTTTTGCTTTCGCCAATCCGCAGCCATCTCCCGATGACTTTAACACTTTCGACCCGCAGGATGTTTACGCCGATTCCGGCATCACGACCACTCCGGTCACTGAAGCGATTCCGGCGCCATGGAAGAACCCGCCCGTGATGGCGTTAGCCGATGTGCTCGGCTCTGCGGTCGTCCAGCAGATTCAAAAGTCCGGCGAGATTGTGTTCCATGCCGCGGGCGATACCGGTGGAATTAAGGAGCCGTCGCATCAATTCGCCGTTGGCGACGCGCTGAGCGCTGACATCGGCGGGAAAGATTACAGCAGCAGCCGCCCGGCTTTTTTATTTCATCTGGGAGACGTTGTCTATTACTTCGGGCAGGAACGCTACTATTACGATCAGTATTACGACCCCTATCGCGATTATGCCGGCCCCATCTTCGCGATACCCGGAAACCACGACGGCGTACTCTTTGCCAGCGAGCCGGTACAGTACTCGCTGCAACCGTTCTATCAAAATTTTTGCAGCAAGCAGCCTACGAAAGATCCTTCGGCCAAGGGCTTCGCGCGCACGACCATGACCCAGCCGGGCGTCTATTTCACTCTTAACGCGCCTTTCGTGAAGCTCATCGGTCTGTACTCGAATACCAGCGAGACGACAGGCGTGATAAACGGCGGCGCCGCCGGGACGCAGCAAGCGAGTTTCCTGCTGGCACAGTTGCAGGCTGCCGCCACGCAGCGAGAAGCGAAAGGCAGCGATCCCTTTGCTCTGATTTTCGCGGTCCATCATCCACCCTTTACGATTAGCAGCCAGCACTTCCCCAGCCCGCAAATGCTGCAGGATATTGACACCGCGTGCAAGACAGCCGGTATCTGGCCGGATCTCGTGCTCTCCGGGCACGCGCATTTATACGAAAGGTATACGCGCGTGATGGCCAGCGACGGGCGCGCGATTCCCTATCTGGTCGCCGGCAATGGCGGTTATTTCAATTTGAGCGCCGTGCGCACGGGCCAGAACGGCGGGTTGCCGCAAACGGGCATTGCTGGAAACGACGGCAAGGGGAACAAGGTCACGTTGGAAGCGTACAACGACCAAGTCTACGGCTTTTTGCGCTTGACCGTAAATGCATCGTCGATCTCTTGCGAAGCGCTCGGTGTGAATGAAACCACCGACGCGGTTTCCGCGATCGATCAATTTACGCTCGATTTGCAAAAGCACGTGGTCTCGGCCGGCAGTTCAGCCAAAAAGCGCGGCAAGAAGAAAAAGCCGACCCCTGAATCGAGGAAGAACGTCTCATCCGCGCCGCGTCCGCGGCCGCGCAAGAAGCGAAAATGATTCGCTAGCCGCGGCGAGGAGAGACTCACGTTGCGGCCGTGCGCGCGCCAAAGAGCGCTGTGCCGATGCGTATCTCGGTGGCGCCTTCTTCGATGGCGATTTCGAAATCATGGCTCATGCCCATCGAGAGAATGGGCAAAGGGCGGCCGAGCTGCCGGCTCAGGCCGTCGCGCAGATCTCGCAGCTTGCGGAAATAGGGGCGCACGCGCTCGGGATCATCGAAATACGGCGGAATCGTCATCAGTCCCGCGAAATCCAGATGCGCAAACGGGGCGATGCTACCTGCTAACGACGGGAGGTCGGCCTCTATCACGCCGCTTTTTGTTTCCTCGCCGCCCAAGTGCACTTCAATCAGAACCGGAAGACACTTCCCCTCAGCGTCCGCGGCGGCGTGCAGTTTTTTTGCAAGGGCCAGATCGTCGAGCGAATCCATGCGGCGAAAAAGATGCGCAGCGCGACGCGCTTTGTTGCTCTGCAAGTGGCCGATCAGGTGCCAGATCGCGTCCAGGTCGGCGACCTTCGGCTGCTTGGCCGCCCATTCCTGCACACGATTTTCTCCGAAATGGCGCACGCCCGCTTCGTACGCAGCCAGAATGGATTCCGCTGGATGCGTCTTAGAAACAGCCACCAAGGTGATTTCCTCCGCGCGACGCCCGGCTCGCTGTGCAGCTTGCGTCACGCGGTCGCGAAGATTCGCGAGATTCGCGCCAATCATTTTGGGGTAATTCTCCATCGCTGGGATTCTAGCAAAAATCGCACGATCGAAATGGGAGGTTGGAGGCTGGAGGACGCGGGCTCAAAGGGTTGAGGGATCCCCGGCAACGGCGTCCTGCTCGCGCCCCTGTGATAGACTGGACGCAATTCGATGCCCGCGCGTGGAAAATTCATCGTCCTCGAAGGAATCGACGGCTCTGGAAAAGGAACGCAGCTGGAAATGCTGGCGCGTACTTTTGCTGCACGAAGAATCGAATTCACGCAAGTGAGCTTTCCTCGGTACGATGGATTCTTCGGCAAGCTGGTCGCGCGTTTTCTAAATGGCGAATTCGGGGCGCTCGATGTGGTGGATCCGCATTTCTCAGCTCTGCTTTACGCGGGGGACCGCTGGGAGGCGCGCCCGGCACTGGAAAGCGATCTCGCGGCCGGCCGCACGCTCCTCGCGGACCGTTATATCGCCTCGAATCTGGCGCACCAGGGTGCCCGCGCGTCGCGTGAAACGCGACAGGAATTTCTCGCCTGGCTCAAGCAGCTCGAATATCAGGTCTACGCGCTTCCGGTGGAAGATTTGGTTGTTTACCTTCGCGTGCCGGCAGAAGAGGCGCAGCGCCTCGTCGGTGAGAAAGCGAGACGTGACTACACCAAGCTTCAGCGTGATTTGCAGGAATCCAATCTCGCTCATCTGCGAGCAGCTTCCGAGGTCTACGACGAGCTGACCCGCCAGCCGAACTGGGTGAAGATCGAATGCTACGATGGGTCCGCCCGCGCGTTGCTTTCCCCTGAAGAAATACATAAGGAGATTCTGGCTGCGATCGACGCACGTGTTTTTTCCGCGTCGCATGCCGGTAGCTAGCGCCATGGGCTTCAACGAATTTCTCGGCAACGAACGCATTGTCACCGCGCTGCGGGGCATGCTGCGGCGCGAACGCCCGCCCAGCGCGTTGCTATTCACGGGTCCGCGCGGAATCGGGAAATACACCCTCGCGCGAATGTTTGCTCAAGCGGCGAATTGCGAACGGCTGAAGGACGACTTTTGCGGCGAATGCGACTCCTGCAGTCGCATGGCGCCGCTGGCGACTCCAGCTCCACTGATCGCCGCGGGCTTGACGGAGCGGGGCGAGAGCGCCGATGCCGCGGCAGTCGAGAGGATGCCGCTGATCATCGAGACTCATCCGGACGTGTGGCTGCTGGTGCCGGATCCCGTGCGCCGGCTCGCGCCCGTTGCGCGGCCGATGATTCGAGTCGGCCAACTGCGCGCCGTGCAGCGCGCCGCATATTTCAAACCGCAGGGCCGCAGGCGCGTATTCATTTTGGACGACGCGCATACCATGCGCTGGAACGATGCGGACGTGTTCCTGAAAATCCTTGAAGAGCCGCCGGAGTACGCGACGCTCATTCTACTCGCGCCCAGCCCGGATTCGCTGCTGCAAACGATCCGGTCGCGCTGCCTGCAATTTCACTTCGCGCCGGTACCAGTGGCCCAAATCGAAGAATTTCTGAAAGAGCGCACGACGGCAAAGCCACCAGAGAGAAAACTGGCCGCACACCTTTCGAGCGGCAGCCCAGGCGTGGCGCTCGCTTTGAATCTGGATGAGTCAACACGATTGCGCCGCGCCGTCTTGAGCCTGCTCGAAAAAGCAATTGACGGCGGCCGGTCCGCGGAAATTTTTTCGGCGACGGCGCAACTTGCCAAGCAAGAGAAGGAATCGTTTGAAAATATTCTTACCCTGTTCTATAGTCTGCTTACAGACCTTCTCGAACTTTCCCAGAGTCCGAAGAACAGTCTCTTTCGTAATCCGGACTTACGACGCGACCTGGAAGCGCTGAGCAAGAAAGTAAGTTTCGAGTGGGTCTCGCGGGCGACGCAAAGGCTGGATCTTCTGGAAAGCCGCCTAAAACGCAATGTTAGCCGCCAGTTGGGGCTGGACGCTCTACTCTTATCTTTATGCACGCCCGAAGTCCGGTGAGCGATTGATAAATTTGTAAAAATACTGCAACCCAAACGCTCATTGCACAGTCATAAGGAAGTAGCGATTCGAAGGAGTCCTAATGGTAAATCGTAAACTTTTCCGTCCTACTCTTACGGATGTAAAAGATCAATTTCCAGCGCGCGCGCCGCAGGCGGTTCCACCGCAATCGCCGCAGCGCAAGAAGCCGGCGCCGCCAGAGCAGACCCACGCCGAAAATTTCTACTACGTGAAGCAAATGCAGTCGCGGACTCCGGTAGCGGTAGTGCTCACGGACGGCGAAATTCTGCGTGGCAGCGTCGAATGGTACGACCGCGATTGCATCAAGCTCACGCGCTACGGCAGCCCGAACCTGCTCGTGTACAAACATTGCATCAAGTATCTCTACAAAGAAGGCGAAGACGCCTCCCAAGGTGGACCAAACGGCTCGAACGGATCGAATGGGTCAAATGGAGCTGGCGGTTCGGAAGATCACTAGACGCGGACTCCGTTTCAGAATACTTCGCGAGCTTTGAGTTGGGGTTGCGTCAAGACCGACGCCGCTTGCGATTCTTCCTGAACGGTCCGACAAAGAAAGTCATCAGCGCTTTTCCAACTAACCGGCGGCCTCCGTCGCGGACGTCGCAATCCACGACGGCGATGTGCCGGCCGATGCGTACAACGTTGGCTTCGGCGATAACGCTGCCTCCCTCCACCGCCTCAAGGTAATTGATCTTCATCTCGATCGTCGCCACTCGCGTTCCCGGCGGACAAGCCATGTAGGACGCCAGTCCTCCCGCCGTATCCGCTAGCGCCGCGAGCACGCCTCCATGCACAACTCCGTGCACTTGCAAGTGCTGCTCGTTCACATTCATTTTCAGGATGACCTTGCCTCGTTTCGCTTCCACCAATACAAATCCAAATTGCTTCGCCGTGTTGTTTTCCTGCAGGCGACGGCGAAGTTCTTCGGCAGCCATTTGCTCGATAGATTCGGGCGTGCGCGATCGTGGCATGTCAGTACGCGGTTACGCCTCCGTCGAGCGGGAAGGAGGCTCCGGTGACCCAGGAAGCTTCGTCCGAAGCGAGATATACGGCCATCATAGCCACATCCTCCGGCGTTCCCATTCGTCCCAACGGGATTTCATTGATCCTTCTTTGAATCTCGGCCTCGGCGTTGGCCGCCCGACGAATGGATTGCATTCCCAGCTCCGTCTCGACGATTGTAGGACAGATGCAGTTCACGCGAATCTTGTCCTGCGCGTGGTCAATCGCCATCGCTCGGGTCAGCCCGGATACGCCGGCTTTCGCCGCGCAATAGGCCGCCCGCTCTTTGCGCGCCACGAGCCCCAGGACTGAACCAATATTGACGATCGAGCCGCCCCCTGCCCTACGAAGCGCCGGCAACGCGTCTCGCGAAACCAAGAAGGTTCCGGTCAAATTAGTCGAGATCACCTTCTGCCAAGCTTCGTCCGACGTGTGCTCCGCCGTCGCCACAACCACAGCTCCAGCGTTGTTCACAATCGTGTTAAGCCGCCCGAAATGCCGCTCGCTTTGGGATAACGCTGCGGTCACGGAACCGGTTTGGGTGACGTCACAGACCAATGCAAGCGCAGCGCCGCCCGCAGACTCGATTTCGCGCACGACCGTTGCCAGCGGCTCCTTTCGGCGTCCCGCCACCACCACTTGCGCGCCTTGGCCGCCGAATGCCAGCGCGCAGGCCCGTCCTATGCCGGTGCCTCCTCCCGTAATAAACGCTACCTTGCCTGAAAGTCGCAGCATCGAGAATGCCCGCTCGCTCGTCTAATGGCAGACGGGAAGGCGCGAATCTAGCATCCCGTCGCTATCAGGTGCAAGTTAATGGCGCCTTGGCTTGCCGATTCGGTCTCGCGGCATGGCGGTGCCGGCTGGTAGACTCCCCGGGGACAAACATGAAGATTGGGATCACGTGCTATCCAACGTATGGCGGCTCTGGAGTAGTGGCAACCGAGCTGGGGATCGAACTTGCGGCGCGCGGCCACGAAGTCCATTTCATCAGCTATGCGATGCCTATCCGGCTCAGCTCCACCTACGAACGGATCTACTTCCACGAGGTGGAAGTCACGTCGTATCCTCTCTTCGACCACCCTCCCTACACGCTCGCGCTCGCGACCAAGATGAGCGAAGTGGCCGAGCAAGCTGGGCTCGACCTGCTGCATGTCCACTATGCGATCCCGCACTCGGTGAGCGCATTGCTGGCGCGCTTGATGGCACAACCGAAGAAATTGCCGTTTATCACCACTCTGCACGGTACGGACATCACCCTAGTTGGAAACGATCGCAGTTACCTGCCCATCACGCGGTTTTCCATCGAGCAAAGTGACGGGGTGACGTCCATCTCAAAATATCTGCGCGAACGAACCATTCGAGAATTCGAAATCAAGCGGTCCATCGAGGTCATACCGAACTTCGTCAACTGTGACTTGTACAAACGCTGTGACGACCAGAGCGCTCGGAAACAATGGGCCAAAAACGGCGAACCGATCCTGATGCACCTCTCGAATTTTCGCCCAGTGAAGCGCATCACCGACGTTGTGGAAATGTTCGCCCTGGTGCGCGAAAAAATCCCTGCAAAATTGGTGATGATGGGCGACGGCCCAGATCGGGGCGCCGCCGAATACATCGTGCGCAAACAACATCTATCGAAAGACGTGTTTTTCATGGGCAAGCAAGATCGCGTGCAGGAAAAACTGGGCCTCGCCGATCTGTTTCTCCTGCCCAGCGACGAAGAATCGTTTGGCTTGGCGGCGCTCGAAGCCATGGCCTGCGAAGTCCCGGTAATCGCGAGCGATGTCGGCGGCCTGCCAGAAGTGGTGACTCACGGCGCGGACGGCTATTTGATTCCGCCACGGGACGTCGAGGCTGGAGCGCGTTATGCGCTCGAGATTCTCACGCGTTCCGACCGTGGGCGGTCGATGGGCCAGCAAGCGAGGGTGCATGCCAGAGCGAAATATTGCGCCAACGATGTCATTCCGCAATACGAGAGGTACTACGAGAAAGTGCTCGAACAAACCGGCGCGGTTCGGCAAGTGTCTGCGCTGTGACCGTCGGCCAGCGATCGAAGGTGTGCTCCCCGAGCGTGACCTGAGGTAATTTTTGTCGCCGCCGAGCAATTTATTTACGTTACAGCGACCTCTGTAGTCCCGTAACTCATTCATAAAAAAGAATATATCTACAAGTCTCTGGCAAGGTTCGTGCTTCTGTCCTCTCTGGGCCCAGCCGCTTGATTACGACGGAGAGAAAATGAAACATCTATTCGCGGTCGCTGCCGTTTTCGGATTGGCCTTATGTGTCGCGGTTCCCTCGGCGAGCCCGAAATCAAACTTGAGTTCAGTCTCCGCAATCCCACACTTCTTCTTCCAACAGCAGTCTGACTCCAAGGATCAGCCGCAAAAATTTGAAGGAACAATCGTATCCAAAAACGGCGAGCTTTTTGTGTTGCGGGATGACGTCAACAACGTCTGGTACCACTTGGATGATCAACAAAAGGCCGAGAAATTCGCCGGCAAGAAAGTGCAGGTAATCGGCATCCTGGACGGACACGTGGACGAGATACGGATCCAAAGCATTCAGGAAGAAAAAAGCTGACGAGAACTATCCGCTACAGCTACCACGGCGCCAAGTCGAATCCCCGACGACTCTAACTGAAACGGGTCAGCGCTCGGCGATCGGTACTGGCTGCACGGTTTGGACGATCGTGTCAATGTCGTCCTGCGTGATTTTGCCGCCAGAACCTGCAGCAACCGTCAGAATGAATCGATACTGCCGGTCGCGGTCGTCGAACACCCGCAGAGCGACCGGGCGCTGCTTCGCCGGATCTCCAAACTGAAACCCGCGAATTTTTCCCCACTCGAACGAATAAAATTGGCCGTCCGCCTGTAGATCGAATCCGAACGAAAGCTTCCACAGCAAAAGTGCGTTTAATCGTAGCGCCTCGCGCACGTCGTTTAGCGGCGAAAGCTGCGCGGGCGAAGACCCGTACACTGCCTGATATAGCTCGTAATTTGTGTTGATCGGCTTGTCTGCAAATACGGTTGCAAACTTTTGGTATTCGGTGGGATTGGCGGTTTTCATCGCGCGTACCGTATCTACTTGCGATTCGGGATCGAAGAAGACGACGACTTGCCCCGCGTCGTAGCGAAACTGGGTGGTGGTGAGCGAGCCGACTGGTTTTGGGTTACCGGGCCACGGAGAATTGAATTCGTAATCGTACGCCTTCAGTACTGATCCCTTCGCAGGCGTAGTGGGAGCCGGCAACGGCTGCGGTACCGTCGCGAGCCAGGGGTTTTCAGAGGTCCAAAGTTTCGCTTCGATCCACGTGAGAGTCTGCAGTCCAAATTTCACGCTATAGGCGGCAACCAAAAATACTATGACGAGCAGTATGATCGCCGACCGTGCGCCATTCTTTTCTGAGTCTTCGCTCATTCCACCGGTTCGCCTAAAAGGATTTATCGAGCGCGGTCATTCTACGCCATCGGCGGCGGCAATGTGGCGAAATGAATGCGCAGCCTACACAGACGACCGCTGCGCGGAGCGCTGTCGTGTGAAAGGTCACAGCCCCGCGAACGGCTCCGCCGTGGCCAGCTCCGGAATTTCAATGTGAATCTGCGTGCCCTTCCCTTCCTGGCTGCGGATATCCATCTTGAATTGGTCGCCGTACAGCAAGCGCAGACGCTCGTGGACGTTGCTGATTCCGATTCCTCCGCCGTACACGTCCGCCAGGCGTTCGGTGGGTATCCCCATTCCATTGTCGGAGATTTCAATCAGCAAACGACCGTCAACCTGTCGAGTGCGCAAGTGAATTTGCCCGCCTTCGAGCTTGGGCGCCAGTCCATGCTTGATCGAATTTTCCACCATGGGCTGCAGCAACATGCTGGGGACGAACGTTTCCAGGGTCTGCTCGTCAATTTCTTTGAAAATCTGCAATTTATCACGCCCGAAGCGGATCACTTCAATATCCAGGTAGTTGTCTATGAATTCGAGTTCCTCGCGCAGCGGCACGAAGGTTTCGTGCTTGCGCAAAAGCCGCCGCAGAATGTTGGAAAGCTTCAGCACCACTCCGCGCGCCATGTCTGGATCGAAACGGATCAGCGAAGAGACCGTGTTCAGCGTGTTGAACAGAAAGTGCGGATTAATTTGGCTGGTCAGCGCGTCCATGCGCGCTTTGAGCAGCAGCTGCTGGTTCTGCTCCAGGTTCATCTCGATGCGCGTGTTATTCCAGATCTTGATGGCCATCGCCACGCACATCATCGAAGACATCACGATCAGCAGCGCATAGCCCCAATTCGTGGGTCGGTAGAAAAAGAGCCACTGGTCTTTCACTGCCTGCGCGAGTTCAATTTCGCCGACGGTCACCGCGACGCATGCAAAGAGCGGCAGCATCGCCCAATTCCCCTTGCGATAACGAATCAGCTTCCAAATCCATTCGGGGATGCTGAGAAAAAGAAACGGACCGAAGTGCCAAACATCCTCTTTCTCGGGAATCGCCTCGCGCACGAAACCAGCCAGCAAACCCACCAGTGCCGCCCAGGGACTCGACAGCCATTCGTGATTGCCGAACGCCGGCAGGCTGATCAAGGACCCGCCTAGCAGACCGACGATGCGTCCACCGATCAATCCCATCAGAAACGAGCCTTCCAGCGTGAGATCGAAAAAACGGTAGCCGACGAGCCGCAACAGCACGCCAATCGCGAGCGGCGGCGTGAGGAAGAGCAGCAACATCACTTTTTGGTCGGAGTCGCGAATCTCGGTGAAAAGAAGATTGCGGAACGAACGAAAACGAACGAGCAAAGCCGCAAGAGACGCCGCGAAACCCACCTTCAGCACCAGTGCGAACATCAATTCTTGCGTGCCAATCAGTGTGTTCATTTTGCGCGCAGCGTGCGCTTCCCGGATCGTCCCTGAGCTACGTTAGCCAAAGCAGACAGCGATGTAAAGAGAACGAGCCATGGTGATGCATGAAGTCACCAACGCTTTGATGTGTCCATTCAGACGCGACGGCGGGCTATCCCGGCAAGCCTGCTATAATCAAAACCTCGATGAAGCGACGCAAAAAAACCGGCAACTCCAGCAAGGCTCGCGTGGTCGCGAAAGCGCAATTGCCCACGGGCTTCGGCGACTTCCAAATTTTCGGCATTGAAGGACGCAAGTCAGGCGAAGAAGCCGTGGCGATTCAGCATGGCGTTCCGAATGATCGCGCGGGACGTTCAACGAACGGAGGCAAAGCGCCGCTGGTGCGAGTGCACTCGCAATGTCTGACAGGGGACGTTTTTACGTCGGAGCGTTGCGATTGCCGCGCACAATTGGAATTGTCCTTGCGCAAGATCGCCAAGGAACCCACCGGCGTACTGCTGTACTTGCCGCAAGAAGGCCGCGGCATCGGGTTGATCAATAAATTGAAGGCTTACGAGCTGCAAGATGCCGGCCTCGACACGGTAGAGGCCAATCGCCGCCTCGGCTTCGCGGACGATGCCCGCGATTACGAGTTTGCCGCCGAAGCGCTCAAAGCGCTCGGCATCCGCGCCGTTCGCCTGCTCTCCAATAATCCCGATAAGGTGCAGCAATTGCAGCGCGCAGGCGTTCGCGTCGTTGAACGCGTACCCTGCAGGCCGCGCACCAGCCGCCATTCCGCTTCGTATTTGCGCACCAAGAAAGATAAGCTCGGGCATCTGCTGTCCGGCCTCTAGTTATCCGCTGTAACCTCTAATTCGTTTGACAGGCGTCGACTCCCCAGCACAACCTAAGCACGCGAGGACCGCGCGCGAATCGTTAGCGTCCGGTTCTGAGGGAGGCGCCACACCTATGAACGAACAAAATTCGCTAGACGTTGCCCTGGCGTTCGTGGCGAAGATCAACTCCCACGACGTAAACGGCCTGGTGGAACTGATGACTGCGGATCACGTCTTCGTGGACGCCCTAGGCAGCACATTTCGCGGCGCCGAGCAGATGCGGCAGGGCTGGAAAGGTTATTTCGCTTTATTCCCCGACTATTCCATCGAAGTGACGGACCAATTCAATCGGGGTGACGTGGTCGCGATGTTCGGAAAGGCTCGCGGCACATTCGCCGTCAACGGCAAATTGCCGAGGGAGAATTTTTGGGAAATACCCGCTGCGTGGAGAGCGGTCGTCAAAGATGCCCACGTTGCGGAATGGCGCGTCTATTGCGACAACGATCCTGCGCGCAAAATCATGGCAGCCAACACGCCCTCCAAACCCGTGCGCTAACCTCCGCCGACGAAATGCACGATCTCGAATTTGTCGTTTGGTTCGACCTGAGTTTGATTCCAATCGGCGCGCGGCAGGATATTCAGATTTCGCTCGATGGCCACGCGGTCGCGCGGCATGCCCAGGTGTTCCAGCATCCCCGTGATATTCAGGCCGTCGGGTATTTCGCGATGCTCGCCGTTAATCGTTACGGTCATTGCGCGGCGCCGGCGCCAGGACTTTTCCCGCGCGTGCGCATCGCGAAGCGAATCTCATCTTTCCACGCATCCGCTTGCACATTAATCACTAACGACAAATCACCCTTGCCGAGCGGCGGCAGCGGAAAATGGATGCGCACGCGGCCCTGTTCGTCGCTCGTGCCGGTATAGCTGTCTCCGTCTAACGCTCCTTCGATGACGGCTTTCACCTGAGCGCCTACCTGGGGCTGGCGATCCGCTCGCCGTGAAACTTCGAGTTCGAGAGACACTTTGCCCGCCGAAAGCCACGAGCCCGGATTGAGCAATTGCACCTGAATGCCGTTAGGTCGGCTGGCCTGCGTGGCCACCTCGGCCGAAGCGATCTCCGCGTCCAATGCGCCAGAACGAATCGCTTCAATCACCGCGCGATGTTGTTCCTCCACGCGGCGGCGGAGTTCTTCAGGTGTGTACGGAGTCGCCCCAGCATCCTGTTCGTAATTGGAAGCACGGCGATGGAGGATGCGGCCATTCTGGTACACAGCGGTATCTATAATCGGATGGTTCGGGCCGCGGTCCTCGGTTTGCACGTGGAAGATCTGCTCACCGACTTTGACGTCCGTATTGAACCCAGAACTCATCGACGGCCGTACCCTTTGCTCACCATACACTCAAGTGAAACACGCAATTGCGGTGTAATCGAGAGTTCATTTGACCGGGTGCACTCGGGCCGTTATTATAGCAGCGCAACTAAAATGAGCAGCAATTACCTCGACAACTATGGACCATTGTTGCTGATGTTTATACTCGCCTGTGGTTTGGCGGGTGCTCTGATAGTCGTGTCCACGATCGTCGGCAAACATAAACGCTCGCGCGAGAAAGACCAACCGTATGAATGCGGCATCCGGCCCACGGGCGATGCTCGCGAACCAATCTCCGTCCAGTTCTACATGGTAGCCTTGCTGTTTATTCTGTTCGATATCGAGGCAATCTTCTTGTATCCCTGGGCGTTGGTTTATAGCGATCTGAAGGTCTTCGGTTTCGTGGAGATGCTTCTTTACATTATAATTTTACTGGCCGGTTACATTTACCTCTGGAAGAAGGGCGCGCTCGACTGGAGTCATTGAGCGGCCGCCCCTCAGGAAACGAACTCATAGTGCAAGCACAGGACGCCGATAAAAGCCCGGTAGTGCATAAACTCAAAGAGTGGGACGGTCAGGCTGTCTCGGAGGTGCTCGAATTCCGCGGCGAAATCACCGTGGTTGTACCGCGCGAGCATCTGAAACGAATCGCGGACTACCTTGCGACGGAGCCCTCTCTTCGCTTTTCGTTCCTGTCGGATATCACGCCGGTAGACCGTTTTCCGATCGAACCGCGTTTCGAAATCAACTATCACCTCGTCTCCATCGATCGCCGCGACCGTCTGCGCCTGAGGGTCAAGCTGCCAGGTAACGATCCGGCGCTCCCATCCGTCACTGGGGTGTGGCCGACCGCCAACTGGCACGAGCGCGAAGCCTACGACCTCTTCGGCATTCGTTTCGAGGGCCATCCGGACCTGCGCCGCATCCTGATGCCGGATGACTGGGAAGGGTACCCGCTGCGCAAGGACTATCCCACCGAGGGATACCGATGAGCCGCAGCTTGCTTACCTCGAAGAGGGAGTTCACGCGACGATGAGCATCACCGTCGAAACGCCGACTGGCGAAGCTCAAACGATGGTCCTGAACATGGGGCCGCAGCACCCGTCTACCCACGGCGTGTTGCGCGTGATTTTGGAGTTGAACGGCGAAATCGTCGTGAAAGCCGAGCCAGTGATCGGCTACCTGCACACTGGAATCGAAAAATCCTGCGAAGCGAAGACGTATTCGCAAGCCATCACGTTGACCGACCGGATTGATTATCTGGCGCCCCTTTCGAATAATTTGGGCTACTGCCTCGCCGTTGAAAAAATTCTTGGTTTGGAAGTACCCAAGCGCGCGCAGTACATCCGCGTGTTGCTGACGGAATTGACGCGCTGCGCCTCCCACTTGGTGTGGCTCGGAACTCACGCGATTGACCTCGGCGCGATGAGCGTTTTTCTCTATACCTTCCGCGAGCGCGAAGAAATTCTGAAAATTTTCGAATACTTGTCGGGCCAGCGCATGATGACCAGCTACTTCCGCGTGGGCGGCCTGGCCTTGGAACCGCCTCCGGATTGGCTCGATCGCGTCCGCCGCGTGATGGATTCCCTGCCTGGCCACATTGACGAATACGAAGACCTGCTGACCAAAAACAAAATCTGGCTTGGGCGCACGCAGGGCGTCGGAATCATCAGCGCCACCGACGCGATCGCCATGGGCTGCTCCGGTCCCATGCTTCGCGGCAGCGGTGTCGCCTACGACGTCCGCAAGGCGTTTCCCTATTCCAGTTATGACGAATTCGATTTCAACGTGGTGACGCAAACCGCGGGCGATTGCTACGCGCGCTATCAAGTACGCGTGGCGGAGATCCGCGAGAGTATCAAGATCGTGAAGCAAGCGGTGGAAAAAGTGCCGGCCACGGGCCCGTTCCGCACGGAAATGCCTGGAATCATTCCGCCATCCCGCGAGGAGATGAAAACCTCGATCGAAGGCCTGATTTATCACTTCAAGATTTTCACTGAAGGTTTTGCGCCGCCGCCGGGCGAAGTCTATCAGGCAATCGAATCTCCGCGCGGAGAACTCGGCGTGTTTGTCGCCAGCGACGGCTCCGCGAAGCCCTTGCGCGTCAAGTTTCGCGCGCCATCCTTCGTGAATTTGCAATCATTGCCGAATCTTGCCGAAGGACGCCTGATCGCCGACGTAGTCGCGTGCATCGGCACAACTGACATCGTTCTGGGGGAAGTAGACCGCTAGGCTAGCACGTACACGCGGACACAAGAGATCTATGCAACTGCCACCGGCACTTGAACAAAAATTTGCCACTCTGCTCGGCCGTTATCCGGTGAAGCGCTCGGCGCTGATTCCGATGATGATGTACGCGCAGGATCATTTCGGTTTCTTGAGCGACGAGCTTCTTACGGACATCGCGCAGCGTCTGGAACTGACGATGACTCAGGTCACCGAAACGCTCGCGTACTATTCCATGCTGCGCCGCAAGCCTGTGGGGCGCTATCACATTCAAGTCTGCACGAATATTTCCTGTATGTTGCGCGGCGGAAATGAGCTCTTCGCGCACGTCCAAAAGCGACTGGGCATCGGGAACAAGGAAGTTTCGCCCAGCGGCACCTTTTCGCTGGAAGAAGTGGAGTGCGTCGGCGCCTGCACCGGCGCGCCTGCAATGCAAGTAAATTTCGACTATTACGAAAATCTCGATCCCGAAAAAGTAGACGTGATTTTCGAACAGCTTCAGGATGGCCGAGTTCCCAAGCCCGTGCCGGTGATTTCCGGCGCGCTGCACGAGCGCAACCCCAACGAAATTCCGGTGATCAGCAAGCGCTTCGGCATTCCCAATTCGCGCTCGATAGACGTCTACCTGAACCACGAAGGCTATCAGGCGATGGATAAAGCGCTCAACGTCATGACGCCCGAGCAGATTATTGACGAGATGAAGAAATCGAATCTGCGTGGTCGCGGGGGCGCGGGCTTTCCGGCCGGAATGAAATGGAGTTTCGTTCCCAAGGACAATCCCAAGCCGAAATACATCCTGGCGAACGGTGACGAAAGCGAACCCGGCACCTCGAAGGACCGCCCGCTGCTGGAAATGGATCCGCACCAGCTGATCGAAGGAATGGTAATTGCCGCGCGCGCGATTGGCTCGCATCAGGGCTACGTCTACATTCGTGGCGAGTATCGCTACATCATTGACATCATGGAAACAGCGATCGCCGAAGCGTACGACAAAGGTTATCTCGGCAAAAACATTCTCGGCAGCGGATTCGATTTTGAGTTGGCCGCGCACACGGGCGCGGGCGCTTACGAGTGCGGCGAGGAATCCGCGCTGATGGAATCGCTCGAAGGCAAGCGCGGCTATCCACGTATCAAGCCTCCGTTTCCGGCTGTCGTCGGCCTTTACGGCGGTCCCACGGTGATCAACAACGTCGAAACGCTCAGCACCGTGCCGGCGATCATTCGTGGCGGCGGCGAATGGTACGCCAGTCTCGGCACTCCGAAAAATGGCGGTACGCGCCTGTATTCGGTCTCCGGCCACGTGAACAAACCCGGAATTTACGAACTGCCTCTCGGCTTCCCGCTCCGCAAACTCATCGAAGACGTCGCAGGCGGCGTTCGCGGCGGAAAGAAACTGAAAGCCGTTATCCCCGGTGGCAGTTCTTGTCCTTTGCTCAGTGCCGACGAAATTGATGTGAACATGGATTACGACTCCGTCGCGAAAATCGGCTCGATGCTTGGATCCGGCGGCACCGTGATCATTGACGAAGACACCTGCATGGTGGACCTCGCGCGGCGCATCATGCATTTCTACGCGCACGAATCCTGCGGCTGGTGCATTCCCTGCCGCGAAGGCACCACGTGGCTGCGTAAAATGCTCGACCGCTTCCACGAAGGCGGCGGACGCGCGGAAGATATTCCGCTGATTGACGAACTTTCGCAGAACATGCTAGGACGCACATTCTGCCCGCTGGGCGATGCTGCCGCCATGCCGACGATCAGCATCGTCAAGAAGTGGCGCAATGAATTTGAGGATCATCTCCAGGGCAAATGCGCGCACAAGCCTGCCGAGATGATTCTGGGAGCGCACTAGGAAACGCATGGCCGAACAAAAGCAGGTTACCTTCACTCTTAACGGACGGCAGGTTACGACTGCTGCCGGCACGCTGGTTATCGAAGCGGCCAAGCTCCAGGGCGTGGAAGTTCCGTCGTTCTGTTATTACCCCGGAGTCACGCCCGCATCCGTGGCTGCGTGTCGCATGTGCCTGGTCGAAGTCGAAAAGATGCCGAAGTTGCAGACCGCATGCACTCTCGTCGCCACCGAAGGCATGGTGGTGAAGTCCGATACGCCGCAAGTCCACAAGGCGCGCAAGGACATGATCGAGTTCCTGCTTTCGAACCATCCGCTCGATTGCCCCGTGTGCGACAAGGGCGGCGAGTGCGAACTGCAGGACATGACCTTCCGTTACGGTCTCGATCACAGCCGCTTCACCGAAGAAAAGCTGCATTACCCGGAAGAAAAGTGGTCACCGCTGGTTTATTACGACGCGCCGCGCTGCATCATGTGTTTCCGCTGCGTGCGGGTCTGCGATGAAGGCATGGACGTGAACGCCCTCGGCGTCGGCGCGCGCGGCGTTCATTCCGTGATCATCCCCAACGAACCCGGCCAGCTTGCCTGCGAAGAATGCGGCATGTGCATTGACATCTGCCCGGTCGGCGCGCTCACCAGCGGTACGTATCGCTATCAGACGCGCCCGTGGGAAATGACGTACGTCCCGAATCCGTGTACGCATTGTTCAAACGGCTGCAAAACTACTCTGAGCGTGCGCAACAACGAAATCTTGCGCGCCAATAATCGCGACGCTTCGGGAATCAACGGCGAATTTCTCTGCGGCAAGGGCCGCTTCGGTTTCGATTTCACAAACAACGCCGAACGCATCCGCCAGCCGCTGGTCCGCCGCAATGGCAAACTCGAACCAGCAAGCTGGGAAGACGCGCTGGAAGAAGTCGCGCGGAGGCTGAAGCAGGTTCGCGATCAGCACGGTGCAAAGGCCATCGGCGTAATCGGCTCGAATCACACGACCAACGAAGAAAATTACCTGCTGAATCGTTTCGCGCGCGCGACTCTCGGCACCAACAACATTGACCATCACCGCACCGCGGATTATGCCGGTCTCGCCGCCGCACTCGGGCCGAAATACAAAGAGTCATTGGCCACGATGAGCGACGTTTCCACGGCGCAGACCATCCTGCTGATCGGCAATGACGTCACCAATCAGAATCCGCTGGTCGCCTGGCAGATTCGCACCGGCGTCCGGCACCACGGCACGCGCCTATACGTGATCAATGGCCAAAAAAGCAAAATTCACCGCAAAGCAGCCAAGTTTGTGCTGCTGCCGAAAGGCGGAGAACGCGCCGCGCTGCGTTGGCTCACTCACGGAGAAGGCCAATTCGATGCGCCGACCAGCGAAGCGCTCGCTCAACTGAAAGCCGCTTTGGAAGCCGAAAAGGATGTCCTGATTCTCTTTGGTGCGGACATACAGGGCTCGGCGATTCAGGACCTGGTTTCGTTCGCTGCCCGTCTAGGCGGCCAAACCCGTTTCATGGCTCTCGGCGATTATTCGAACTCGCGCGGCGCGGCGGACATGGGCGTGATGCCAGATCGTTTGCCGGGCTACGCGCACGTTAGCGATGCATCCGAACGCGGGCGCTTTGGAAAAATTTGGGGCGGCGTTGAATTGCCCACTGCTCCTGGCTTGACCGCGCGTCAAATGATGGAAGCGGCCACGGCAGGAAAGCTGAAAGCGCTATACGTCATTGGCGCTAATCCTATAAAAACTTTCAGCGTGACCCAGCCGGATAAGCTCGCGGGCCTCGAGCTGCTCGTGGTCCACGAAATGTTTCTGACGGAAACCGCGCAGCGCGCCGACGTCGTCTTGCCCGCGGCGTCATCCTACGAAAAGGACGGAACGCTCACCAATACTGCGGGCGAAGTGCAAATGACGCACCGCTCGATTGATCCGCAAGGCCCACGTAGCGATTTCGATCTGATTCGCATCCTTTCTCATCAGCTGAGCATGTTGGGAGTTGGTTCGCCCATCCGCCTGCGCACCCCCGAAGCTGCCTTCGACGAAATCCGCCAGAATGTGCCGGGCTACGATCTTTCCGTCGCCAATCTGCTTGCGGGGCGCGCACTGGTTTCAACCGCGACGTCTCGTTCGCAGGAACCGGCCTACGATGTTCCGGTCGGAAATATTTTCTCGTCCGATGATTTTCTCTTTACCAGCGGCTCCCTGGGACGTTACTGTTCCAAACTCACATCTACCAAAGAGGCAAAAGATACGCCGTGGATTTCGTCGCCCAGCATCCAGTCCTGGTGGTATCGCTAGTCAAGATCGTCATTTTGTTGTTTTTGGTTTTGACGACGCTGGCATACCTAACCTGGTTTGAGCGAAAGGTCGTCGCGCATATCCAATCGCGATGGGGCCCGTATTACGTTGGTGCGCACGGATTGCTCCAACCTCTCGCCGATGGCGTGAAATTCCTTTTCAAGGAAGATCTCACACCTCCGGGGGCGGACAAGTTTCTTTACATCCTTGCTCCTTTTCTGGCGCTCTCGCTTGCGTTGACCACGCTCGCGCTGATTCCTTTCGGGCCGCCAGGCGTTCAAGTGCTGGGGCAGTCCACGTTGATCGTCGCGAATGTGGATATTGGGTTGATGTTCGTCTTCGCCATCACTTCCATCGGAGTGTACGGCGTGGCGTTGGCCGGCTGGTCTTCCAACAGCAAATATCCGCTGCTCGGCGGGTTGCGCAGCTCGGCGCAGATGATCAGCTATGAAGTTTCGCTCACGCTGTCGGTTGTAGGCGTCGTGCTGCTCGCCGGATCGCTCAATTTCAATGAGCTAATCGAAGGGCAGCGTGGCTACTACTTGCACGTGATCCCGCGTTGGCACCTCATTCCGCAGATCGTTGGCTTTTTCTGCTATCTCACCGCCGCTATCGCCGAAACGAATCGCGTTCCATTCGATTTGCCTGAAGCGGAAACCGAACTGGTCGCCGGTTTCCACACCGAATATTCCAGTTTCAAATTCGCCATGTTTTTCATGGCCGAATACGCCAACATGATCACGGTCGCTTGTCTCGCGGCGATTCTCTTCCTCGGCGGCTGGCTCTCTCCGTTCCCCGAAAGCTGGACGTTCATGCAATACCTGCCCGCCCTAGGCCTGCTCGCGCTCGCAATCTATCTTTGGTACGACACGGCGGTACTCGCGCGAGGCATCGCGCGCATTCAGCTCGTCGTGATCTCCACCGGCGCCACGGTCATCGGCCTCGCATGCCTGGTTCCCGCAGTGATGTCCGTCATCCAGGGGCCGTTCTGGTTCTTGCTGAAAGTCGGCGTGATTATGTTTTTCTACGTCTGGACCCGCGGCACGCTGCCACGCTTCCGTTATGACCAACTCATGTCCTTCGGCTGGAAATTCCTGTTGCCCGTTTCGCTCGCAAACCTGGTAGTAACGGCCCTCGTAAAGGTTTGGCCTCTGCTGGTGAGCCACGGATGAGCCTTCCCTTCATCGTTTTCTTTGTCTGCGCGTTCATCGCTGTGGGCGGCGCCCTCATGTTGATTCTGGCGCGCGAGCCGATTCACAGCGCGCTGTCGCTCGTCCTGGTAATGATTTCGCTGGCCGTGCTTTACCTCTTGCTCGGCGCGGAGTTCATTGCGGCCGTGCAAATCATCGTATATGCCGGCGCGATCATGGTTCTGTTTGTCTTCGTGATCATGTTGTTGAACGCGGGCGTCGAAGAACGCACGGATTTCAGCAAGCTGGCGAAATATGCCGGACTGCCCCTGGGAATGTTCTTGCTGCTGGAACTGGCGCATTGGATGGCGCACTCCGCGATCGGCAGGACGATTGCCAATGGCTCAGAAGCGGCGAACGCCGCGGCGTCGACGCGCGAACTTTCCACCCAGCTGTTTCAGAAGTATCTATTTCCGTTCGAAGCGACGTCTATTCTCATCCTGATAGCCATTCTGGGCGCGCTCGTTCTGGCGAAGAAGGACGAATGAACGTAGTCCCCATTTCATACTATCTGGTGCTGAGCGCGATTCTCTTCGGCTTGGGCATCGTTGCGTTCGTTTTCAAGCGCAACATCATCACCATCTTCATGGCCGTTGAGCTGATGCTTAACGCTGTAAATCTGGCATTCGTGGCCTTCGCTCGCGCGCACAACCAGCTCGATGGGCTGGTCTTCGTCTTCTTTGTGATTGTGGTTGCCGCGGCCGAATCCGCCGTGGGTCTGGCCATCGTCATCACCGTTTATCAAAACCGGCGCACGCTCAACATCGAGCAGATTAACCTCCTAAAATTCTGATGCTCATACTCGATCATCTTTGGATTATTCTCGCGCTGCCCCTGCTGGGCGCGGCCATCAACGGCCTATTGGGCAAGGATTTTTCAAAGCCCATCGTCAATTCCGTCGGCGTCGGCTCCGTCTCGCTTTCATTCCTTTGTGTCGCAGAGTTGGTTCGCGAATTCGCGCAGCTTTCCGCCGCGCAAATCCCTTGCGTGAAAAACTATTTCACCTGGATCACTGCCGGCCAGTTCAAAGTGGATTTCGCCCTGCAGGTTGACCAGCTCACAATCGTAATGCTCTTCGTCGTCACCTTCGTCAGCCTGCTGGTGCACTTCTACTCCACCGGCTACATGGCGCACGAGGAGGGATACTACCGTTTCTTCTCCTACCTGAACCTTTTCGTCTTTTTCATGCTGACCCTGGTTCTCGCCGCGAACGTTGTTCTGATGTTCGTCGGCTGGGAAGGCGTGGGCTTGTGCAGCTACTTGCTGATCGGATTCTGGTTCTTGAAGCAATCCGCGATCAGCGCCGGGAAAAAAGCCTTCATCACTACGCGCATCGGCGACTTCGGATTCACCATTGGCATTTTGCTGCTGTTTTGGACGTTCAACTCCGTGGATTTCGTGACCATCTTCAAGAATCTCGTGAACCCTCCAGCTGGCTTGGTGGTATCCACCAGCGTTCTAACAACCATTTGCCTGCTGCTCTTCACCGGCGCCATTGGCAAATCCGCACAGTTGCCGCTGTACGTCTGGCTTCCAGACGCGATGGAAGGCCCTACGCCGGTCAGCGCGTTGATCCACGCCGCGACGATGGTCACTGCGGGCGTCTATATGGTCGCGCGGATGAATCCTCTCTTCTCCCGCGCGCCGTTTGCCATGTTCGTCGTAGCGCTGGTCGGGGCCGTCACCGCGTTCTACGCCGCCACTATCGGCCTGATGCAGACCGACATCAAGAAAGTTCTCGCCTACTCCACCGTCTCGCAGCTCGGCTATATGTTCCTTGGCCTTGGTGTCGGCTCATACGCCGCGGGTGTCTTTCACCTGATGACGCACGCTTTCTTCAAGGGCCTGCTCTTTCTCGCGGCCGGCAGCGTGATCCATGCCATGGGTGGCGACCAGGAAATGCCGCACATGGGCGGCCTGCGTACAAAAATTCCCATTACGTTCTGGACGATGTTTATCGCCACGTTCGCAATCGCGGGCATCCCGGGATTCGCGGGCTTCTTCAGCAAGGACGAAATCCTCGATGCCGCGCGCTCCGGACCCCATGCGAACATCTGGCTCTGGCTGCTTGGGCTGCTCGGTGCGGGACTCACTTCGTTCTACATGTTCCGGCTGATATTCCTCACGTTTTTCGGCAAGCCACGCTACGACGAGCACAAAGTGCACGTCCACGAATCGCCCAAGAGCATGACCGTGCCTTTGATTCTCCTGGCGATACTTTCGATCATCGGTGGATGGGTCGCCGCGCCACATCTGGTTGGCGGCACCGATTACTTCGAAAAATTCCTGCATCCGGTTTTCACGGCCTATGCGCCGGCCAGCGCGCTCGCGGCCGAAGGCGCGACGGAAGCTTCTGAGAGCGGTGGAATCCTGTTGCTACACGCGCTGACTGGATGGCCCGTGATCATTGCATTGCTCGGTCTTCTGATTGCCTGGTGGTTCTACATAAAGAACCCCGACACGCCGAAGAAGTTGGCGCAAAGCCTGCGCGGCCCGTACACGCTGATTCTCCACAAATATTATGTCGACGAACTCTACAACGCCGCGATCGTCCAGCCGCTGCTCTGGATTTCGACCAACGTGCTCTGGCACGTGGTAGACGAGGGATTGATTGACGGCACCGTGAATGGCACAGCTCGCGTCGCACGCGAATCCGGCGCCCATTTGCGCGAAATTCAATCGGGCAACGCGCGCACCTACGCCAGCTGGGTGGTGATTGGCGCAGTGGGCGTCACTTTGCTGATGCTCGGGCTTTGGGGAATGGGGCGCTAGCGTGGAAATGCAATCTCATTTGCTTTCGGTGATCGCTTTCCTCCCGCTACTGGGAGTGCCGGCGCTGCTCCTGCTGCGTTCCGAGGACCACGTCTGGATCCGCCGTATCGCGCTGGCCGTTTCGCTCGCGGAATTCGCAATTTCGCTCCTCTTGCTGCCCGGCTTCGATTCCGGCGCGCCCGGCTTTCAGTTTGTGGAAATGCATCCCTGGATCGGCCAGGCCATTCACTATCACATCGGTGTTGACGGGATCAGCCTGTTCCTCGTGCTGCTCACCACGTTTCTCACGCCGCTGGCTATCTTGTGCTCCTGGCAATCCATTCACGAATACGTCAAAGGCTTTTTCATCGCGCTGCTGGTGATCGAAACCGCCATGATCGGCGTCTTCATCTCGCTCGATCTCTTCATGTTCTTTCTGTTCTGGGAACTGACTCTGATTCCCATGTATTTCCTGATCGGCATCTGGGGACACGGCCGCCGAATATACGCGGCGGTGAAATTCATTCTGTACACGATGCTCGGATCGATCTTGATGCTCGTCGCGATCCTCTGGCTCTATAACGCAAGCGGCACCGCCAGCCTGCTCCGCACTTTCGATTTGCCGGAACTCACGGCGCGCATTCAGACCGGCTACGTGCATCTGCCGCCACACACCGAACTGTGGCTTTTCGCCGCGTTCTTCCTGGCTTTTGCCATCAAGGTTCCGCTCTTCCCGCTGCACACCTGGCTGCCGGACGCGCACACCGAAGCCCCCACCGCCGGTTCCGTGATCCTCGCCGGTGTGATGCTGAAACTCGGCTGTTACGGCATGTTGCGTTTCTGCCTGCCGCTCTTTCCGGACGCTTCGCATCAGTTCGCGCCGTACATTGGCGTGCTGGCGATCATCGGCATCGTGTATGGCGCGCTGGTGGCCACCATCCAGCCGAATTTCAAGCGCTTGGTCGCCTACACCTCCGTCAGCCACCTCGGCTTCGTCGTGCTGGGGATTTTTTCTTTCACCACTATTTCAATTCAGGGCGCGATCTATCAGATGGTGAATCACGGCATCTCCACCGGCGCCCTATTTCTCGGCCTCGGCATGCTCTACGACCGCCGCCACACTTACGAGATCAAGGAATTTGGCGGCCTGATAAATCCCATGCCCGTGTTGATGTCATTCTTCCTCTTCATTTGCTTTTCGTCGCTGGCCCTGCCGCCGCTCAATAGCTTTATCGGTGAATTCCTGATTCTCGTCGGCGTTTTCCAATATCACCACGCGTGGGCTTCCTGGGCCGCGAGTGGCGCCGTGCTCTCGGCGATCTATTTGTTGTGGTCCTATCAGCGCGTTGCGCTCGGCGAAGTCACCGTCGAGAAAAATCGCACGCTTCCAGACGCTTCCGGACGCGAGCGCGTGATTCTGGTGGCGACGGCACTCGCGATCCTCTTCCTGGGCGTCGCTTCTCCGCTCTTCACCCGGCGCATGGAATCCTCAACCAATAATCTGGTGCATCAGCTCGGAGGCCGTCCGCAAGACGCAGCCCAACCCACGCTGCCACCGCCGCCTGCGGGACCACGTACCGTGATCGTCTCGCCGCGCGAGCGTGACGCGTCTCTCGGCACGATCTCCGAAAGGCGGGCGGCGCGATAATGCACTTCCCTGCCGAGCAAATTTCGAACCTGCACCGGCTCGCGCCAGAAATTATTCTGTGCTTCTTCGGCATTTTGATTATGGTCGTTGATCCCTTCCTCGGCGCGGCTCGGCAGCGCGTTCTGGGATCGATCGGATTTATCGGTACGCTGGCCGCGCTCGGTGGCGTGTACGTCATGGCCCAAGACCAGGGTATGGCCTACAGCGACCTGATTCGCGCGGACGCTTTCAGCGTGTTTATGCACGTTGTCGTGATCGTCGCGGCAGCTCTGGCGATTCTGGGGTCTCTCGATTATTTGGACGAGGAAGGCATCCAACGCGGCGAATATTATTCCTTGGTGCTTTTCGCCACTGCCGGAATGGGCATTCTTGCCGGAGCTAATGAACTGGTCACCGCCTTCATCGGCCTGGAGATGAGTTCCATCTCTACTTACATCCTTGCCGCCTTTCGCCGCCGCGCCACAAAATCCAATGAAGCGGGCCTGAAATATTTCATCCTCGGTTCGTTCGCGACGGCGTTTTTCCTTTACGGAATCGCGATGACCTACGGCGCCACCGGCAGCACCCGCATTGATTTGGTTCAGGCCTCGCTGGAAAACATGATGGCCACGCAAGGGCACCTCGCGTCGCTTCCGATCGCCGGCCTGGCGCTGATGTTTGTCGGGCTGGGCTTCAAAGTGGTTGCAGCGCCGTTCCAGGTCTACGGCCCGGACGTGTACGAAGGCGCTCCGACGCCGGTTACGGCGCTGCTTGCCTCCGGCCCCAAGGCCGCGACCTTTGCCTTGATGCTCCGAATCTTTTACGTCTCCTTCGGCACGGCGGACAACTTCTGGTTCTGGGCTATCTGGATTTCTGCTGTACTCACCATGCTGGTGGGCAACCTCGCGGCGCTCGTGCAAACCAACGTCAAGCGCATGCTGGCCTATTCTTCCATCGCCCATGCCGGGTACATCCTCGTGGGCTTCGCGGCAGCCACCGTTTACGGCGTCGCCGCAGTGCTCTTCTACCTCGCGGTTTACACTTTCATGAAGGTCGGAGCCTTTCTGGTCATCGCGCACCTGGGCCAGCGTGACGAGAAACGGCTGGAGATCACCGATTACGCGGGCTTGGGAACGAAGCAGCCCGTGCTGGCAGCGTGCTTCACGCTGTTTTTGCTTTCTCTACTGGGATTGCCTGCTACGGGCGGCTTTCTCGGAAAGTTCTTCGCGTTCCAGGCGGCGCTCGATTCGCGCATCGTGTGGCTGGTGGTCGTCGCGGCAATCAACAGCGTCATCGGCAGCTACTACTATTTGCGCGTGATTATTGCGATGTATTTCTGGGAGCCTGCCAAGGATTATACTCCGACGAAAGTACCTTTCGCGCTAGTCGCCGCACTCGCGATCGCTGCAATTGGCACGCTGTATCTTGGGATCCTGCCGTCACACGTTCTCGACTACGCCAAAGCCGCCGCCGACTCCCTCACCCTGCGTTAGTTACCTGGATCGAAGTTACTCCTCCGCTCAATGCGAAAGGTTACGACCGAAAGTTAGAACCCGGTAAGAACCTTTGCCAGCGGGAAACAGGTCGGACCCGGTTTGGGCAAAAGCAAAGCGCTTGTAGAATTCGATAGCATGAGTGTTGGCCTGGTGAACTTGAAGCCAAATTTTCTCTGATTTCGATCGCTTGGCAAACGACAGCACGTCTTCCACCAACCTCGCGCCTATTCCCTCGCCGTGGAATCGGTAGAAGATATAGAGCCGCTTCAGTTCAAAGGAAGAGAACGCTTGCGGACCTTCGTCCGAGACTGCAACGGCATAACCGACGGCACATTGGCCAGCTACCGTCTCGGCGATCCAGACGCGTGCGCGATCGCTGGCCGCCAGTCGGGTAAAATCAGCTATCGATAATTCGGCCGCTGCGTAGTCGACTAAGTCATGGCCGTCAGCGATCCCGGCATATGTTTCCAAGATGGTGGCTTGCGCCACAAGGGAAAGCGCTTTTTCGTCGCCGGGTCTAGAAAGCCTTGTGGCGAATTCCATTCTTCGGTCCGATCTTCAAGCTGCCGCAGTTGCTGCGCGTAAGGCCACTGCCGCCACCGTTCGGAGCAGCCATAATTTCGCTGGAAGCACGGCACTACGGCTGCTAAGAGTATAGATTTTGGTTTTACCGGGCGCAATTCTTAGTGGGTGATCACCGCAGCGGAGGTCCATCGCGAGGGCCCGGAAGCTCGCTCATCAGCGAACCTCCGGGCCTGAAATTTACTCTCGAATGCTACTTCACTTTGAGGAACACGATGGCAAACGTATACAGCGCCATCGATTCGATCAGCACCAGCGCCAAAATCAAAGCGAACCGAATCGCCGCAGCCGCTCCCGGATTGCGCGCCAAACCTTCACAAGCCGCAGCGGTAGCTTTGGCCTGCGCGTAACCGCCCGCAGCCGAAGCAATGGCCATCGCGAAGCCCGACGTAATCGCCACCCAATTCGTCGCAGTGGCTTCTCCGGCCGTCCCCTGCGCAAACGCCGCCGGAGCGAACGCGATTACCGCGATCACTCCCAACAAAAACAACGCGTACTTTCTCATCGTGTTCTCCTCATTATGAATTTGCCGCCAGGAGGTGGCTCCCGTCATCCTCAAGCAGCCGGGATCACACTGGACAGCGAACATGCCGAATAATAACGCCGGATATTAGTGCTCGTCCGCCACCGCTCCCGCCACATAAATCACGGGAAGAATCGTAAAAACGAATGCCTGCAATACCGCCACAAAAATGTGCAGCAGAATGAATGGCACCGGACCTACCAACGGCACGATTGCGCCGACGTAACCCAACTTGCCGAGGTGTCCCAGAAACAAATACATCTGCAGCATCAGGCCGAGAAATAGAACATATAGCGTCTCGCTGACGAACATATTCACCCACAAACGGACCGTGAGCGAGAGCAGACGCGCTAGATTGCTTACGATTTCAATCGGCAGCATGATGGGTGACATCGCCAAAACGGGGCCGAGGAAGTGTTTTCCATGTCCGAGTAAGCCGTGCTTCACAACGCCCACCCAGTTGTAATAGATGAAAACCACAATAGCGCAACCCAGCGGGACAGACACTTCCGCTGTGGGCGACATAAACGTAGGAAAAAGTCCCAGCAGATTGCAGATCAGCACGAAGATTCCAATGCTGCCAAGCATCGCGACGTACTTCGGCGCATCGTGGCCCACGTTATCATCCAGCAGGTCTCTAACACCTACGCCCATCGAGTTCGTCAGCAGCGCTTCCATGCACTGCTGCGTGCCGCCGGGACGGTCCACGGAAATCCGCGCTCTCAGCCACAGAAAGAAAACAGCGGCCAGTGCAAATACCACCACTTCGAATGCGACGTGATTGGGGATAGGAAATTCAGGATTCGCGGGCTTAATATGCAGCAAATTGAGCAACGCCAGCACTGGCTTGCCCAGCCAGTGATTCAGCAGCTTCGTGACCCAGGATAATGCCTCTCCCATTTCCACCCTTTCAGGAATCCGCGTGCGGAGCAGGCGGACCGCTACGGAAAAGCTGCCCCACCATTTCCACCAAAACCGCGGCAATGATCGTGAAAAAACCGGCCAGCAGGCTCGCTGCCGGAGGTTTAATGCCCCGCAGAATAGCATAGGCGGCAACAATCAGCAAAGCATAGCGCCCAATGAACTTAAAGTAGACGCCGGCGGGCACTTGTGCTCGTCGCGCGCCCGCCTGCGCCACCGAAAGCCGCGCCAAAGTGCCCACGCCCTGCTTCATCCAGCGGTAATTGATCCAGGAAAGGATCGCCCCCGCTGCGAATCCAGCCGCAGTCCTGCCACCCCAGGCGAACCAGATAATCGCTACACCAGCGATGCCAATTCCCAGCGCGAAATACTCGATCCGCCGCTCAGCCGCGGCATAAAACGCGTCATCCGCCGCCATCGGGCTTCTCAGACCGCGACAACCGCCGGATGATGTCCCACACTCCCGCGCCAAAACCCAGGAATCCGAGAATCAATGTAAGCAGCGGCGAGGTGTGCAGCCAGCGGTCCAGCAGGTAGCCGGCGCCTCCGGCAATCACAATAGACGCAATCATGATCACCGGCAGCTCCATTGCCATGGCTACTTGCGTGAGGCCGCCGTCGGGCCGCTTGCGAGGCGAGGGATCTGGCGAGGCCATTATGCGTTACCGTTCACTGCCCAAACGTGGTGAGCACTGAATACGTTGCGAGGCGCAGGAACTGCTCCGGAAAAATTCCCGCCGCGAGCGTGACAATCACCATGGCCGCCAGCGCAAATTTCTGCGCCCAGGAGATTACCGGCATTACCGGATCGCTGGACTCGCGCACCCACATCGCTGCCACCATCCGGAAATAGTAGTACACCGCGGGAAGAATGTAGAGCACCCCGAGAACCGCCAACAGCGTGTGCTTGGTCTCGATCAGCGCCCAGAAAATAAGCAGCTTGGCCACAAACCCGGCCGTCGGCGGGATGCCGGCCAGCGAAAGCAGAAAAATCAGCATCAGAATCGCCGCGCCGGGACTGCGGTGGATCAGCCCATTCAAATCGTCAACATCGTCGCCGATCACGCCTTTGCGCCGCAGCAGAATCACCACCGCAAACGCGCCGGTATTAAAAAACGCATAGACGAACAAATAGAACGTCATCGCCTGCAGGCCCCGCTCGTGCAGCGTCCCGTCCGGATTTACGGAAGCAACGAATCCAAGCAGGATGTAACCGACCTGCGCAATCGAGGAATAGGCGAGGAGGCGCTTGATATTCGTCTGCGTGATCGCAGCCAAAGTGCCGAGCGTGAGCGATAGCACGCCGACCCACTCCATGATCGTCACCCAATCGAGAGTGACCGGCAAGAAAATCGTCAGGAACAGCCGCAGCAAAAGCGCGAAGCTTGCTGCCTTCGACGCTACGCTCACATAAGCCGTAATCGAAGTCGGCGCGCCCTCATATACGTCCGGCGCCCATTGATGAAACGGCACCGCCGCAATCTTGAAAAAGACTCCGGCGGCAACAGTGCCGAGCGCAAGGAACGTCAGAAAATCCGTCCCCGGATATTGCGCGTGGCGCTGCCGCATCGCCAACAGGATAGCCTCGAGGTTCGTCGAACCGGCGATGCCGTAGAGAATCGAAAAACCGTACGCCAATATTCCCGAGCTGAAGGCGCCCATCAGCATGTACTTCATCGCAGCTTCGTTTGACCGGCGCTCGCGCCGCAAAAATCCGCTGAGCACGTAAAAGCTCAGCGCCATCGTTTCCAGCGCCAGGAACAGCACCACCAGATCGTCTCCGCAGGCGAGAAACATCATGCCGACTGTCGCGAACAGCATCAGCGCGTAATACTCGCCATGCTGCTCCTCTTCGATTTCCATATAGCGCACGGAAAACAAAATCACCAGCACCGTGGAAGCCAGGAATAGAAACCCGAAGAAGATAAAAAACGGATCAATCATGATCGAATTGAAGAAGCCCACCACCGGACCAATCGGCGGCGAGGCATACGCCCGGAGCATGTAGAGCGAGCCGCCGCTGAAAACAACCCCGAGCAGCGCGGTAAGCGCGTTCCAGGATTTCTGGCGCTTGGTCAGCAGGAAATCAGTCAGCAGAATTGCCAGCCCGAAAAACACCAGCATCGCTTCGGGCAATATCAGGAAGAAGTCCCCGCGGCTTCGTTCGAAGATCCACTGCCAGGTCATTAATGGGCCTCGGCGCGCGCCAAAGCCGGCGCAATTGCGGGAGAATTAGGCGATAAGGATTGCGGATTTACGCTGCTGGTTGACGGCGCGATTGCGTTCGGCGCTTCGGGTGCCGCGTAATAGCCTGGATGCACGGCTTCCACGAGGCGGTGCACCGGCTGCTCGAGCACGTGGAATAGCGGCGCCGGATAAATTCCAATCCAGAATGCCAGAACCACCAGTGGAATCAGCGTCGCGTATTCGCGTCCATTCAAATCCGGCAAATGCTCGTTCGCGGGATTCGTCACACTGCCGAACATCACGCGCTGATATAGCCATAGCAAATACGCCGCGCCCAGAATCACGCCCAGCACGCCCCAGGCAGCCCATTGCCAGCGCACTTCGAAAACGCCCCGTAGAATCGTAAACTCACCGATGAAGCCATTCAGCAGCGGCATGCCCAATGAACTTAGCGTCACAATCAGATAAACCGCCGCAAAATTCGGCATTGGCGTTGAAAGTCCGCCGAATTCCGAAATCAAGCGCGTGTGTCGCCGCTCGTACAGCACGCCCACGATCAAAAACAGCGCGCCGGTCGAAATCCCGTGATTCACCTGCTGGATGATGCTGCCCGACAGTCCCAGCGGCGTCAGCGCGAAAATCCCCAGCGTGCAGAAGCCCATATGGCTCACCGACGAATAGGCGATGAGTTTTTTCATGTCCTTCTGCATCATGCACACCAGCGCGCCGTAAATAATCCCGATGATCGAAAGCACGATGATGATCCCGCGGTATTTCACCGTCGCATCAGGAAACATCGGCACGGAAAAGCGCAAAAAGCCGTACGTCCCCATTTTCAGCAGCACGCCGGCCAGGATTACAGAACCCGCAGTGGGAGCTTCCGTATGCGCGTCCGGCAGCCAAGTGTGGAACGGAAACATCGGCACCTTGATCGCGAACGCGAAAAAGAAGCCCCAGAATAGCCAGTTCTGCAGGCTGCCAAACTGCGACGTAAACGGATGTTCGATCACCTGCCGTATGTCGAACGTATTCCGGTTGGCATAAATAGCCAGCACCGCCAGCAGCATTAGCACCGAGCCAGCCAGCGTATACAGAAAGAATTTGATCGCCGCGTAAAGCCGCCGTTCACTGCCCCATACGCCGATCAGGAAATACATCGGTACCAGCATAACTTCCCAGAAAACGTAGAACAGCACAAAATCCAGCGACATGAATACGCCCAGCATGCCGGTCTGCAGCAAAAGAAGCAGGATGTAGTATTCCTTCTCGCGTTTGTGAATGGCCGACCACGATGACAGAATCGCAATCGCGCCCAGCACAGTCGTCAGCATCACCATCAGGAAGCTAAGCCCGTCAATTCCAAGCGTGAAGTGCGCGCCGATCGAGGGGATCCAGTCCGCGTTCTCTACAAATTGGAATTGCGGAGCCCCCGGGCCCGAATTAAATTTCCAGATGAGCGGCAGTGAAACCAGCAAACCGAGGAAACCGAAAATATTGCCGATCCGGCGGTGCAGGTCCGCCCGCTCGCGTGAGATGAAAAGCAGCAGGATCGCGCCCACCAGCGGCGTGAAGAGAATCGTGCTTAAAATGTGGCTATCGGAAAAGAGCATCCGTTCCCTCGCCTTTCAAAGCAATTTTCAGACCACGCGCCGCTGGCGCCACGCGGCGTAGGAACACGGCATGCCGTGCCCGCCCACGCGAGAAGCTAATGCATCGCGTGGCGCGCCAGATAAAGGTAATACCCCAGAAACCCGATCAAGCCGATGACGATGAAAAGCATGTAACTCTGCACCAGCCCCGCTTGTATCATCCGCACAGGAAAACTCAGTACCCACACCAGCCGCGCGCCCAGCTTCACCGAGCCGTCCACGATCCACGTGTCCCACCAAATCGAAATCCGTGAAATGGCCCGCGTCAGCCAGCCCGCGCCGTTCACGCCCAACCCGTCAATCACATTCGCGTCAAATGCGCCGAGCGCCAGGCCGAGATCCTTCGCTCGATTGACAAACAGCGCGTCGTAGATCTGGTCCACGTAATATTTGTTGTAGACGAGCGTGTAGAATCCGCCGAACGTCTTCGCGATCTTTTCCGGCAACTCGGTGCGCTTAATGTAGAGATACCACGCAAACAAAATCCCCAGCACCACCAGCCCTTCAGACATCAACATCAGGTAGAGCTCGCCCATTCGCGAACCTGGTCCATGCGCGGGCTCCGTCCGCAACTCATGCGCCACTCCCACAATCGGCTCCAGAAAATGGACGAACCGGCTGCTGCCTCCCAGAATTTCCGGCCAGCTTACCCAACCTCCTACAATCGAAAGCCCTGCCAGAATCACCAGCGGCAGCAGCATGGACCTCGGAGATTCGTGAATGTGGTGCTCGACTTCGTGGTCCACGCGCGAGGTGCCGTGAAACGTCATGAAAACCAGCCGGAACATGTAAAACGCCGTCATGCCGGCGGTGAAGTACCCGATGATCCACAGCGTAATATCCTTTTCATACGCCTTGCCGAGGATCAGGTCCTTGCTCAGAAATCCAGCAAAAGGAAAAATCCCGGCAATCGCCAGCGTCGCGATCAGCATCGTCCAATACGTTATCGGAATTTTCTTCGATAAGGCCCCCATCTTGCGCATGTCTTGCTCGCCGGAGAGCGCGTGAATCACGCTGCCGGCGCCCAAGAAGAGCAGCCCCTTAAAAAACGCGTGGGTCATCAAGTGAAAAATTCCAGCCGTAAACGCGCCAACGCCGCAGGCCAGGAACATATAGCCGAGCTGCGAAACGGTCGAATAGGCGAGCACTTTCTTGATATCGTTCTGCACCACGCCGATGGAAGCCGCAAACAGAGCCGTGATTGCGCCCACTAGCGCCACGAGCGCCATCGCCTTGGGCGCCATCTGGTAAATCGCGTTCGTTCGCGTGACCATGTACACGCCCGCGGTCACCATCGTCGCCGCATGGATCAAAGCGCTCACGGGAGTCGGGCCTTCCATGGCATCCGGCAGCCAGACGTACAACGGAATCTGCGCCGATTTTCCCGTCGCGCCCACAAAAAATAGCAACGCGATCGCCGTGATCAACGGATCGCCCATCTTAAAGTGTCCAGCCGCGAGCGTCGGTCCCAACTCGGTAAAGCGCACCGTTCCGAGCAGCGCCGACGTCAGAAAAATCCCCAGGAGAAATCCCGCGTCGCCCACGCGATTAACAATGAACGCTTTCTTCCCCGCGTCCGAAGCCGACTTCCGGTGGAAATAAAATCCGATGAGCAAATAACTACACGTGCCCACGCCTTCCCAACCCACGAACAGCAGCACCAGATTGTTCGCCAGCACCAAAATCAGCATCGCGAACATAAACAGATTCAAATAGCCGAAGAACCGGTAATACCCGCCTTCGTGCGCCATATAACCAGTGGAATAGATATGGATCAGCAGGCCCACGCCCGTGACCACCAGAATCATCACCGCCGAAAGCGGATCAATCTGAAATCCCCAGTCGGCGACGAAGTGCGCCAGCCTCCCGTCTAACAGGTGATACGGTCCCGCGGGAATCCATTCGAAGAGAATCTTGGTCGCAAGCCGCTCGCCTTCAGGCTTCGCGATCAATTGAAAGAACGCACCAACAGAAAATAGAAACGAAACGCCGACGCTGCCCACGCACAGCGCGTCGATAATTTGCTTCTGAAGGCGCCGCCCGTAGAAAAGCATCGTCGCCGCCGTCAGCAGCGGAAACATCGGGATCAGCCAGATGTGATCGAGGAAATATGGCTGCGGCGCGTTCATGCGGCGGCACTCACCATTTCAGGATGTCCATCTCATCCGCAAGCACGGTCTCGCGATTGCGAAAGAACGCCAGGATAATGCCGAGTCCCACCGCAGCTTCAGCGGCCGCGTCCGTGATAATGAAAATCGCGAACACCTGCCCATCCACCGTGCCCCACATGCGCGAAAAAGCCATCAAATTAATGTTCACCGCATTCAGAATCAATTCGATGGACATCAGCATGATGATCACGTTGCGCCGCGTCAGCACGCCGATCACGCCAATCGTGAACAGCGCCAGACTCAGAAACAGATAATGATCCACCGGGATCATCACACCCTCCGCTTGGCCATCACCACCGCGCCCACCATGGCCACCAGCAATAAAATCGATGCAATTTCAAATGGCAGCATGTACTTGCTGAAAAGCGCATCCGCGACAGCCTCGGTATTTTTCGGGGAAATATCGGCCTGCATCGCGGGTAAACGCAGCGACGTCCTCCCGGCCCAAACCGCGAAAAGCACCTGCGCGGCGAGCGCCAGCGACAACACGCTCGCAACCAGCCATTGCCGGTTGAATTGCACCAGGCGCATCGAGACGTCCAGATTCACCAGCATAATCACGAAGACAAACAACACCATGATCCCGCCCACATACAGGATCACCTGCACGATAAAAAGAAACTCCGCCTGCAATTGCAGAAAAATTCCGGCCGTGGCCAGCAGCGTGGTGATCAGAAATACCGCCGCGTGGACGATATTCCGCCGCGTCACCATCAAAATCGCCGATGCCACCGCCAGCGCACTGAAAAAATAAAATAGCAGGCTATTCAGCACGTACATCTATTCACCATCCGCCGTCTGCACCGTCGCTACCGGCGCATCGTCTTTCGCCAGCCAAATCGCGACGCCCAGAGTAGCCAGGGTCGTCGGAATCAACGACACGATTGGTCCCCAACCCAGTTGCTGCCGCAACACAATCGCCACGGCCACGCCGATCACGTTCACGAGCGCCAGGGGAATCAAGAAACGCCATCCCAGGCGCATCAGCTGGTCAAAGCGAAAGCGCGGAAAGGTAAAACGGATCCACAGAAACGCATAGAGGTATGCAAATACCTTGGCCAGAAACCAAAACGCACCGTGGATTCCCTGCATCACACCCGCCGGCGCGAACAACGCACCCAGCAATGCACCGGAAAGCAAGAAACATAAAATCGCCACCGCGAGCATGACCATCTTCTGAATCTTCACCGGTTGTTTGGGCGCGAGCATCAGGCAATAAATTGCCACGCCGAACGTAAGCAGCGAAGGAAACGCGTCCAACCATTCGATGGACGTCCCCGGAAAATGCTCGTGAAAACTCGCCAGGGGCCGCAGCCAGCCGCCCAGAAATACGGTGGTCGCGATGCCTGCCACGATCACCATATTCGCGTATTCCGCCAGAAAATAGAGCGACCACCGAAACCCGCTATATTCCGTCATATATCCGGCCACTAATTCCGATTCCGCTTCCGGCAAATCGAATGGCGCGCGATTGGTTTCGGCCATCGAACCCACCAGGTAAATGAAAAATCCAAACGGTACCGAAAAAATGAACCACACTCCCTGGTCCAGCTGAGCCTGCACGATGTCTTTCATCGAAAGCGAGCCAGCGAGCAGCAGCACGGACACCAGGCCCAACCCGGCCGCCGTTTCATAGCTCACCAGCTGCGCCGCGCTGCGCAAAGCGCCCAACAGCGAATAGTGGCTGTTCGAAGCCCAGCCTCCCAGCACAATGCCGTAAATCCCAAGCGAACTGATCGCGAGAATAAAAAGCAGTCCGATATTCAGGTCGGCAATTTGAAATGCCGGTCCGATGGGCAGCGCTGAATAAGCCAGCAGCGCCATCGTCACGCTCACCAGGGGCGCGAACCAAAACATCAACCGGTCCGCATTGTCCGGAATGATGTCTTCCTTCAGCAGCAATTTCACAGCGTCTGCGATGGGTTGCAGCAAACCGTGCGGCCCAACGCGCATCGGACCAAGCCGCGCCTGCATGTCCGCCATCACCTTGCGTTCCATCAAGACGATGTAGCCCGCCAGCAGCGGCAACACCATCACGATCACCACCGCATAAACCACCGGCAGCACGAATCGCAGAATTTCTGGTGAAATCAGATGGCTCATCTCTTAGCGGTCCACTTCTCCCAGCACGATATCAATCGTTCCGATGATCGCCACGACGTCCGCGATCAGCGCCCCGCGCGCCATTTTGTCGAACGCCTGCAAATTGATGAACGAAGGCGGGCGCACGCGCACGCGATAAGGCTGCGTCGTTCCGTCGCTGACGATGTAATAGCCCAACTCGCCCTTAGGCGCTTCAATCGAGTGATAAACTTCGCCCGGCGGCGGCTTCAGTACTTTTCCGATGCGCGCCATGATCGGCCCCACCGGAATATTTTCAATCGCTTGCAGGCAAATCCGGCGCGATTGCCGCATTTCCTCCATACGCACCACGTAACGGTCGTACGTATCGCCGGTCGTGCGGGTCGGAATTTCGAACTCGTACTGGTCGTACGCGGCGTAGGGTTGGGCCTTGCGCAAATCCCACCTCACACCGCTGGCGCGCAGCACCGGCCCGGTCACTCCCATGGCGATGGCGTCTTCCGTGCTCAGAATCCCGACGCCCTTGGTGCGCCCCACCCAAATCCGGTTATCGGTCAGCAGCGTTTCATATTCATCAATCTTGGTGCTGAAATCGTCGCAGAAACGCTTTACGTCCTGCTCGAACCCGTCATACGTTTCGTACTGCAATCCGCCGATGCGGAACGCATGCGTGGTCAGCCGCGCCCCGCAATATTTTTCAAAGATTTTCAGAATCTCTTCGCGCTCGCGGAAACAATAGAAGACCGGAGTCAACGCGCCAATATCCAGTGCATGCGTTCCCAGCCAGAGCAAGTGGCTCGCGATCCGTTGCAGCTCCGTCAGAATCGTGCGCACCACTCGCGCGCGCGGCGGCGCTTCCGCGCCCAGCAATTTCTCCACAGCTTCGCAGTAACCCAGCCCGTTCGAAACCGCCGCCACGTAATCCATGCGGTCCACGTACGGCGCGAACTGTTGGTAGCTGCGATGTTCTGCGATTTTTTCGACGCCGCGATGCAGGTACCCGATAATGCATTCCGACCCCACCACGCGCTCACCATCGAGTTTCAATTTCACGCGCAGCACGCCGTGCGTGGAGGGGTGTTGCGGCCCCATATTCAAAATAATTTCGTCCGCGCCCAGCACCGTGGTGCTGACGTTGCTCATCTCGTTTACGCGTTGTTCGGTCATTCGCTCGGCTGCCGCTACTGCCCGCTCTCAATCCCCAGATTTTCGCGGACCCAATCCGTGTCCTGCTTCAAGATGTCGTAATCCTTGCGCAGCGGGTACCCCTGCCACTCGTCCGGCATCAAGATGCGCTTCAAATCCGGATGGCCTTCGAACACGATGCCGAACATGTCGTAACATTCGCGCTCCAACCAATTCGCCGCAGGCCATACTTCGCAAACGCTCGGCACCGGCTCGCCGTCCGCTGCATGCGCTTTCAATCGCAATCGCTCATTCTTCTCGAACGAATACAAATTCAGCACGATGTCGAACCGTTTCTCGCGCTTCGGCCAATCCACCGCGGTCAAATCCACCAGCATGTCGAATTTTTCCTCGTCGCGGCAGTGGCGCGAAATCTCACGGAGTTGTTCCGCAGCAATCAACACAATCGCTTGCTTGCGATCCAGTGAGGCCTCGCGAATCGCCTCGCCGAATTTCGCCTTGAGCCGCTGCACCAATTCGTTATCGAGCGGCACTGGTTTTGGCGGAGCTTCCTTCGGAGGCGCTGCTGCCGCCGGCGCTTTAGGCGGCGCTGCTGCGGCTGGAGCGGCAGGAGCCGAGGGCGTAGCGGGTCTGGCTGGCGGAGCCGCAGCAGCGGGAGTGTTCGCAGCAGCGGGCTGCGAAGTTGCCTCGGGACTGGCGGGCTTGCCGGGAATAGTAGTTTTTTCCGCCGTGCTTTCCGGCGGCTTTGCGGCGGGATCCTTTTCCGAGGGGTCGTTGACCATCGGTCCGATCGGCTGCTGTTGCTGAACGTGCGAGACCAGCTACTTCGCGCAGTTCCTTCGCAGCCCGCCTTTTTATCACACCCCAAAAAACAACGTCAATTCCACTTCACGCGGGCCCAAGACCCGCGGCAACGCACTAAGACTTCGAGCGCCGCGCCTAAACCCAATCCAGTGCGCCCTTGCGGTACAACCACACATAGCCAACCAGCAGAATTCCGAGGAACACGATCATGGTGGCCAATCCATACATTCCCAATTGCCCGTAGCGAATTGCCCAAGGAAAAAGGAAAATCGTCTCCACGTCAAAAATCACGAAAAGAATCGCCACAATATAAAATCGCACGGAATATCGCCCGCGCGCAGTGCCTTCCGGCGGCACGCCGCATTCGTAGGGCTCCAGCTTCGCGCCTGTGGCTTTGGAGTCGGGGCGAATATATTTGAAAATAGCGAGAGTGACCGCGGGGAACGCGGCCGCAAGCAGAGCGTAAATCAAAATCGGAATGTATTGGCTCGGCATCGCCAAAAAGAACTTCAAACGAACAGCGCATCCTAGCACAGCGGTCAAGCCTCAGCTAGCGTCATCCGCGTAAAGCTCTATCGGCAACAGAAGTCGCCGGGCGAGCCCGGAAAATCCGCACGTTTTCGATTGTAAAGAATTGTTTAGTGGCGGGCGCCGTGCAAAACTTCAATCGCATGGGGCAGCAGCGAGGCGATCGCATCAAGAGATTCCACAGCTCCGCGGGGGCTTCCGGGTAAGTTCACGATGATCGTAGTGCCGCGAATGGCGGCGACCGCGCGTGACAAAATCGCGCGCGGAGTTTTCTTCAATCCCTCCGCGCGCATCTGCTCGGCAAATCCAGGTATCAAGCGCTCCGCCGCGGCGATGGTCGCTTCGGGAGTGACGTCGCGCGGACCAACTCCCGTCCCCCCGGTCGTGAGAATCAAATCTGTTTCCTTCGCATCGGCAGTCGTTTTCAGAAACGCAGCGATGGCATCACGATCATCTGGCAATACGGAGGTATGCGCGATTTGCCAGCCGAGGTCCCGGCAGCGGCCGGCGACGGCAGGCCCCGAACTATCTTGGTGTTTTTGGCTGGCTACGGAATCACTGACGGTAAGGATTGCAACTCGCATCGGGGTGGCGCGCGCGACCGTTAACCTTCGGTGACTTCGGCGTCCTCGTTGGCGCCGTCGCGCTGCCCTTCATCCATCAATCGCAGCGCTTCCATCAAGAGGCCCGTGGTCGTTCGCGAAATGGTATCGCGCGTGGGCGCTCGGTTGAAGTCAATCTCAAACTCGCCGTCCGGCCAGCGCACCGCCTGAAACACGGCCGCTTCCCCTTCCAGCGCCCCGAGGCGTGCGTCCTTGCATTGGCCCGAAGCGAAAAAGAGGTCGCCGCTTTCCTCGCCGCGGCGCACGGAAAGCTGGCACGATTTCTGCCCCATCTCGAGCGATTGCATCAAATCCATGATGGACATCTCTTCCAGCCGTCCCTGAATCACTCCCGGACGCACTTGGCGGTTCTGCAGTTTCTCGAGCTGCAAACGGTCCACCACCTTTTTCGCGCGCCGTACCAGGTCTTTCAGAAAAAATGGCTTCGGAATAAATTCTTCGACACCCTCGACAATCGGCCGCAATTTTTCTTCGATGTCGCTGCGGCTGGCCAGGAAAATAAACGGAATGGACTTCGTCTGCTGCCTCCCGCGCAATTTTTCGTAAAGCTGGCGGCCGTCGAGTCCCGGCATGCGGTAGTCGCACACCACGAGGTCCGGCGGATCATCCACGATTTTCAACAACGCATCCGCACCATCCGCGGCCGCGCGCGCGTCGCAATGCGGCATCAATCCCTTCATCAGCAGGTCGAGGATCAACGCATTGTCGTCCACGACCAGCACTTTGACGTCCTTCATCGGAGTCATCGCTTCGCGCGCTTCCCAGGCCTCAGATAGGTTCCGCTTCGTCCACCCGTCTTCTTTACTAGATACACCTCAGCGATTTCCATGCCGCGCTCGAGCGCTTTGCACATGTCGTAAATGGTAAGTGCTGCCACCGACGCGGCAACCAACGCTTCCATCTCCACCCCGGTCGGACCTGTGGCGGTCGCCTCGGACGTGATCTCAATTCCATTCTGGCATAACGTGGCGCGCACATCTACGTGAGTCAACGAGAGGGGATGACAAAGTGGAATCAGCTCCGAAGTGCGCTTCGCAGCCGTAATTCCGGCGATTCGCGCGACTTCCAGCGGATTGCCTTTAGGAGACTTCAGCCGCCGGATGCTCTCTACGGTTGTGCGCTGCATCCGGATAAACGCGTGCGCCACTGCCTTCCGCGACGTAGCGGGCTTCGCCGTCACGTCCACCATGCGCACGTTACCCTTTTTGTCGTAATGCGAAAGCGTTTGAATGCGCCTAGTGGACATAGAAGAGGACGCAGGGCGCGTCTCAGACGCGCCCTCTTGACGCGGACAACTTAGAACAAACCGCGGCGCGGCAAAACGTCCGCCATTTCGCCCGCCGCAAAACTCAGCTTCGACTCGTGTACCACCAGAAAGCAATTCCCCTTCACCACCGAGCCGATGTCCCCCGAGCCTTCCCAATGAATCATCTCGACGGTCGCCTCGCCGTTCGGCCAGCTCAAGCGCGCGGGCAAAAAATGCGCCAGCGGCGGTTTTTCGTTCACCGGGTGCGCCAGTTTCGCTTTCAGCACCTTCAATGGATGTGGAGAATGCCCGCTCAACAAGTCGATCGCTGGCGTCACGAACAGCTCGAACGTCACCATAGTCGAGACCGGATTCCCCGGAAGCCCAAACACCGGCTTCCCGTTGCAGAAACCGAAAACCGCGGGCTTGCCGGGGCGAATCGCCACCGTATCGAAGTAGAATTCCGTCCCCAGTTCCCTCAGCACCTGTTCCACCAGATCGTACTTCCCCACCGACACTCCGCCGGTAATCGCGACAATATCCGCGTCCAGCGCCTTCTGAATGCCGGCGCGCAACTGCTCCAGAGTGTCCGGCACGACGCCCAGCATCACCGGTTCTCCGCCAGCGAGTGCCACCTGCGCCGCCAGCGAGATATTATTGCTATTGCGGATCTGGAATTTCTTGGGAGGCTGATCCACTGGGATCACCTCGTCGCCCGTCGAAAGGATCGCCACACGCGGTTTCTTCGCCACCAACAGTTTCGAACGTCCCACCTGCGCCGCTATCGCGAGCTCTGCATACCCGACGCGCTTTCCGCGGGTAAGCACGCTTTCTCCCACGCGAGTTTCCTGCCCTTCTAGAACATAGTGGGCACCCTCGCGCGCGGGCTGCTCGACAATCACGTAATTGCCTTCCACTCGCGCGTATTCGTTCATCACGATCGCGTTCGCTCCGCGCGGCAACGGCGCGCCGGTCATGATCTGTACGCATGTACCGGGCTCAACGGCGCCTTCGAATGGCCCACCCGCTCGGCTCTCGCCGGTCAATCGCAGCTTCGCGCCCACGTGTGCAGCATCGCCAGCCCGCACGGCATATCCATCGCGAGTCGAACGATTGAATGGGGGATAATTCCGGTCGGCGGCTACATTTTCGGCCACGATGCGGCCCAGCACCTGCGCGGGATTCTGTACAAATTCGATGGTTTCAGTCGCAGGAGGAGGCGCGCACGGCCGCGCGCGAATCACTTCAATCACCTTGGCGCGGGCTGCTTCGTAGGAAACCATGCTGTGTCACAGCCAGGATGCGAGTTTCGTATCTCTCGGGACGATCGTAGCATCGCGTTCTGGCCCCGTAGAAATCATGCCGATCTCAACTTGCAACTCGTTCGAGATAAAATCCAGATAATTCCGCGCCGCTTCCGGCAATTCCTTCACGTCGCGAATTCCCGGAGTCGGCTTCTGCCAACCCGGCAGCGTCCGGTACAGCGGCTCGACTTGCGTCAGCGTCTCCACATCCGCTGGCATGTCGTCCAACGGCCGACCTTTTAGACGATAACCGGTGCAGATTTTGATCTCCGGCTGAGTGTCGAACACATCCAACTTCGTGACGACCAGGGAATCGATGCCATTCAGCATTTTCGCGTATTTCAAGACCACCAGATCGAGCCACCCGCACCGCCGCGGACGCCCCGTCACCGCGCCAAATTCCTGCCCGCGTTCCCGCACGGCCTGCGCGTCCAGGTCCGGCATTTCGGTGGGAAATGGCCCGCTGCCCACGCGCGTCGTGTAAGCCTTGGTCACGCCAACCACTCCGCAAATCCGTGTGGGAGCAACTCCTAAACCAGTCGCCACGCCACCCGACGTAGCATTAGATGACGTGACGTACGGATAGGTCCCATGGTCAATATCCAGCATGGTGCCCTGCGCGCCTTCGAAGAGCACCGACTCGCCATTATCGAGCGCGCCATTCAACAACACGCACGTATCCGTCACCAAGCCGCGAATGTGCGCGGCAATTTCCAGATATTGCTCCAACAGGCCCGCCGTTTCTAGTGGATGGCCATACGTCGCCCGGCTGATCGCATTTTTCTCCGCAATCACTCGCTCCAACTTTTCCTTGAAACCGTCAGCATCAAACAGATCGATCACGCGGATGCCACGCCGCGCCATCTTGTCCTCGTAAGCCGGCCCAATCCCGCGCGAAGTCGTGCCAATCGCCGCCGCGCCTCGCGCCGATTCCGCGGCTTTATCCATTTCGCGATGATAAGGAAATATCAGGTGAGCGCGATCGCTGAGGAACAACCGCCCGCGCACGTCAATGCCAGACCTTTTCAGATTCTCAAGTTCGGCGACCAGCGCCGCAGGATCTACAACCGTCCCCGCCCCGATCACTGCCTTCTTTTCGGGACGCAAAATTCCACTGGGGATCAGTTGCAGCACGTAACGATGATTGTTGAAGATAACGGTGTGCCCGGCGTTGTGGCCGCCTGCATAACGCGCCGTGTAATCAAACGACTGAGCAAGATAATCCACCACCTTGCCCTTGCCTTCGTCGCCCCACTGCGCGCCGACCACACAGATTGCCTTCGTTCGCGACTTCTCGGTCACCCTAGGCGCCCCCCAAGCTCCAGCAAGCCGCACCTTCCCCCGTTCTCGTTCACAATAGAAGCATTACAGGCAGGCTAAAACGAAAAAGCAGCAACGCACAATCCTACCCTTCACCAGACCCTCGCGCAAGTACGGTCCTGCGGCGGTCCTGCCTCAAGTTTCTGATTACCGCGTTAGTCAGCCACTTGTCGTAATCTGAACGACCCTGGGGTAACCCTTCGCGTCCTGAATGCGACTTATCCATGTCTGCATCGGCGGTCCGTGATAAATACCTTGTGACTATATGCCGAAAGCAATAGCGATTGAAGATTTGACTAAGCTTTTCCGCGACGTAGCAGCCTTGGACGGCCTGAACATGGCGGTCCCCGAAGGCTCAATCTTCGGCTTAGTGGGGCCAAACGGCGCTGGGAAAACCACCGCAATCAAGATCGTCATGAATATTCTACATGCGACAAGCGGCCGCGTGCAGGTGCTCGGCTCGGACAGTCGCGACCTTGCCGGAAGCGCCTTTTGTTCAATCGGCTACGTCTCCGAGAATCAAAAGCTTCCAGAATGGATGCGCGTCACAGATTTTCTCGCTTACGTTCGCAACTTTTATCCTACGTGGGACCGTGACCTTGAGAACGGCTTAGTCAAAAGATTTGACCTGCCAGCGAAACGTAGATTGAAAATGCTTTCTCGCGGAATGCGCATGAAAGTAGCTCTCGCGAGTTCCCTGGCGTATCGTCCACCCCTCATCGTTATGGATGAACCTTTCAGCGGCCTCGATCCGCTAGTTCGCGACGAATTGATCGAATGCTTACTGCACGGCGCTGCAGGCGCCACGGTGCTGATCTCTTCCCACGACCTCGCCGAGATCGAGACTTTCGCCACCCACATCGGATATCTCGAAGCGGGACAACTCCGCTTCTCCGAAGAATTGAAAAGCCTCGCCTCGCGCTTCCGTCAGATTGAATTGGCCCTCGGCGCCTCTGCTTTGCCACGCGGCGCGCTCCCAGCAAGCTGGATGCATCTCGATGCCTCCAATTCGACTGCGCGATTCATCGAGAGCCGCTACGACCAAGAGCGGACGCCGTCCGATATCCTTCAGGTATTTGGCGACGCAAAGAACGCAACTTATACGCCAATGTCTTTGCGCTCTATTTTCCTCGCGATCGCGAGAAATACGCGAGGGAACAACGTATGAATCAGGTCCTTCACATTTTCCGTAAGGACGTCCGCAGGCATTGGCTCGAAATTATCGTCTCGCTGTTACTCCTCATTGGCTTCGCCTGGAAGATGCCGATAATCTGGGGCCAGGAGCCGAATTCCGGAGAGGGGCAGGCCTCGCGTTGGCTCTTCGGCCTTCTCGGCGTATCTCTTTGCCTCTCTTATTGGTTTCTTATCGTCCGGGTGATCCAGGGCGAGTCTCTCGTTGGAGATCGCCAGTTTTGGCTCACGCGCCCGTATCAACGGCGCTGGCTCATGGCCGCCAAAGCGCTTTTCATCATTGCGTTTGTAAATGTACCTGTTTTTATTTTCGACGTTGCGTTGCTGGCGCGCGCTGGGTTTTCGCCGTGGCATCACTTGCCGGGACTTCTCCAGGGGCAGCTCTTCCTAACCGCATTCTTGCTCGTGCCCGTTGCGACGATCAGCGTGATCACCGAATCGCCTGTGCAGTTTCTGCTAATTCTCCTCGGCGTGATTGCGTACATCAGTGGCCTTACGTGGGTCGTCGGCGAGATTCCGAGCTCTTCTGCTGGTGGAGACATTCCAGGTCCCGCGATGCTCGTAGTTGCGGCCGGCACATGCCTGGCTTTGCTCTTTTTGCAGTACTTCCGGAGAGATACTGTGGTTTCTCGCTGGACCCTTCTCGGCAGCCTCTGTGCGATCGCGATTGGCCTGACCGCAGCACCTTACGGTCGCCTGGTGGAGCACGCTTATCCCGATATCCCGGCAGGCTCTTTGGTGTCTGGTGGCATGAGAATCGAGAAGAATAGTGGCGCCCGCCCCGACGATAGTCCCGTTTTGGGTAAGACTGTAAATCTTTACGTTCCGATCGATGCGAGCGGCTTGGTTCAAGGTTCACTCGTCGTGGTCGACGCCGCTCGCCTTACGATTTATGCACCCGGGGGACTGGCTTGGAACTCCGGCTGGGTGAGCTCGGCACACGTATTGTGGCCGACACCGACTCGGTTCACTTTACCATTCGACGTAAACCGCAAGTTCTATTCTTCGGTAGCAGGGAACCCAGTGGATATCCGAATTGGTTTGGCGGTCACCGAATTCCGCGAAGGTATACCGCAGCAAATCACCGTGGCGGCGGGTAGTTTCAAGGTAACCGATGACGGAATCTGCTCCGTTCGACCAACGCGCTACCTCTTTACCGGCGCCCTTCAATGCAAATCCGCCCTCAACGAGCCGGCGTTTGCGGCACACCTGGATCCCCAAAATACTACTTGCACCTTGCCGGACTCCAAATGGCCGTCTCTGCAGCTCCGGCGAAACGACGGTAACCCAACGGCCGATTTTGGAGGCGGCGCTGGCTTGCTTCCGGTGCGACCGTTCGAAATCAATTTCGGCGCTGCTACCAATCCGAGCGGCGACAAGGCCCTTTCGATCGTCTGTCCGGGAACGAAATTCAGCATCGCGACGCCTGCGCCGTTCAGCCAGTATAGGATCGAAACGAGAATCGAGGCGGTTCGTCTCGGGAATTATCGCGGATATGACTTCTGAACCGACTTTCGTTCGGGAGGACTCGCGAGGTGCCGATCCCCACACCGCTCAACAGCCGCACATTACGAAGTGAGTTTATAGCGGAAGCAATCGCGGGCGTGGTCGTTCACCATCCCGACAGCTTGCATAAAGGCGTAGCAAATCGTCGTCCCCACAAAACGAAATCCGCGGCGCTTCAGATCTTTGCTCATGGCGTCCGATTCGCCCGTCCGTACCGGAATCCCGCGTGACTTGCTCCAATCGTGCTTCTTCGGGCGGCCACCGACAAATTGCCAGATGTATTTATCAAACGTGCCGAATTCCGTCTGCACCGCAAGAAATGCCTGCGCATTGGAAATCGCGGCGGATATTTTCAGCCGGTTGCGCACGATACCCGCATCGGCCAGCAGCTTTCGGACCTTGCGTCCGTCGTAACGCGCGATTTTCTTCGCGTCGAAATTGTCGAACGCCCGCCGATAATTCTCGCGCTTATTGAGAATCGTCTCCCAGCTCAACCCGGCCTGCGCGCCTTCCAGAATTAAAAATTCGAATAGCACGCGGTCGTCGTGAGCAGGCCTTCCCCACTCTTTATCGTGATATTCCGCCATGAGCGGCTTCTGCGCCCACTGGCACCGCTGCGGCTCGGCTCTTCCTGATCGAGTCATTGTGCACTTCTCGCTCGCGGAGCCACAGCCGCGCCTGCCGCTGCGGATAGACATCGGGGACACAAACAATCCGCATAGCGCCCGCGCAGCTCAAGCAATTCCTGCTTCGTGAGTTTCACTGCTTCACACCAGCACCCCGCAGCCCTCGCCGCGCAGACAAATTTCTCTCCGCACGCCGCGCACGCTTTCAGCTCCGGCCCGGAATCGGCCGGTTGCGCGTTCGGGCTGCCGCCGCTAGTAGCCATGGTCCCGCCGGGGAATCGCGCCTAGGAAATGTGGCGCTGGAGGACTTTCTCGATCTGCTCTTTGGGCACCGCGCCGACGATCTGATCCGCTACCTGGCCGCCCTTGAAAACCAGCAGAGTGGGAATGCCGCGAATATTGAACTTGCCCGCGGCGTTGATGTTTTCATCCACGTTCAGCTTTACCACTTTCAATTTCCCTGCGTGTTCCTTCGCGATTTCTTCCACCGTCGGCGTCAGCATGTGGCATGGCCGGCACCAATCCGCCCAGAAGTCCACCATCACGGGCTGGGTCTTGCTGGCTTCGACCACGTCCGCATCGAAGCTCGCGTCACTTACGGCCTGGATATTCTCTGACATTTTTTTCCCTTGTTGCGCCCACACTTACCCCTGAATGCCGGCAAGAGCTTTTGGCGCTACCCTTTAGATGTCCCGGCAACGCGCGGGATTCGAGACCTCTTAGCTGCTTCATATAGTGTGACATAGGCGGCCGCAGAAGCTTTCCACGAAAAATCCTTGGCCATGCCGTTCTTTTGCAGGGTCTGCCAGACCTTCGGTTCACGGTGCAATTTCAATGCCGCCCGTACGCTCTCCATGAGAGCCCGTCCATCGTAGGCCTCGAACTTGAAGCCTGTTCCCTTCTGGGTCTTGGTGTCAAAGCTCTGGATCGTGTCGTCCAGTCCGCCCGTCGCGCGCACCACCGGGACGGTACCATATCGCAGGCTGTATATCTGATTCAACCCGCAAGGCTCGTACCGGGAAGGCATCAAGAATATATCCGCCCCGGCTTCAATTTTATGCGCCAGCACATTGTCATATCCAATCTTCACCGCCACTCTTCCCGCATGCTTTTCCGCGAGCTCCTTGAACATCGCTTCGTATTCCGCCTGGCCCGTTCCCAGTGCAATCAGCGAAATGTTCTCCCTAAGCAACTCGGTGGCAACCTGCGCGATTAGATCAAAACCCTTCTGATCCACGAACCTGGAAACGATCCCTATCACCGGCCGTTCGAGGCTGTCCGGCTTGCTGCCCAACAGCTTGAACTGTTGCAGCAGGTCCTTCTTGCAGACTTTTTTCCCATCAAGATTATGCGCGGAGTAATTCTGAGCGATGCAAGTGTCCACCTCCGGACTCCACACCGCATAGTCCACTCCATTCAGAATTCCCACCAGCCGGTCCGCGCGACCGCGGATGACTCCCTCCAGACCATGCCCGTACTCCGGCGTCTGAATTTCCTGCGCGTAGCGCCGGCTCACCGTCGTTAGAAAGTCCGCGTAGATCAGCGCGCCCTTCAGAAAATTCACGCCGCCGTAGAATTCGAGCCCGCTCATCGTAAACAGCCGGTCCGGCAAGCCGATCGTTCGCATCGCAGTCTGCGGAAACAACCCTTGGTAACCAATATTGTGAATCGTAAAGACGGCCGGCAAGCCGCGTACCACCGGGTCTTCGGAATGTTGCGTACGGAGCAGCACGGGCACCAGCGCGGTTTGCCAGTCGTGGCAATGCACTACGTCCGGCAGCCAAACGCGCTTCATGAATTCAATGCCGACGCGCGCAAACTCCGCGAAGCGTTCTGCGTTATCCGGATAATCCGCGCCTTTCTCGCCGTAAAGCTGCTCCCGGTCGAAATATCCCCGGTCGCCCACGAAGAAATAACGCACACCCGCGACAGGCGCGGCCTCTCCGATGGCTGGAAACCGCAGACGATCCCCGAGCGCTACCGTGACGCTCGAAACGAGTGTGGATATAACCTTGTTTCCGCGGTAGCACGGCAGCAGCACTGCCACTTCGTGCCCCATTTCGACCAGCGCCTTGGGAAGCGCTTCGACGACGTCCGCCAACCCGCCCGTTTTCGAATACGGCAGACCTTCGGACGCTATGAATAGAATTTTCATGGATACCGAGTGAATCAAAAACGGTAGCGGAAGCCACCTGCTTCGTCAAGGAATTCCGGCCCAATTCATCTGTGCGTCGCCTCAAATGCACACCGCGCGAGTCGGCAACGCCGTCTGAGATTTGTTTGCAAGCGCTCCGCATTGCTACACTCGGCGTCGCCATGGCGCGACAAAAACTGGGCCAACACTTTCTCAGCGACATTGGATGGCGCAAACGCATCCTCCCGACGCTACCTCTCACACACAATGATATTTGGATCGAAATCGGCCCCGGGCACGGTGAAATGACGCAATTTCTTGCCGGCGAAGATCGCCGCGTCATCGCCATCGAGGCAGATTCAAAACTAGCCGAGGGCCTGAGGGCATCCGCGGACGCACAACCGGCGCACTGGCGCGGGGTCGAGATCGTTTCAGGTGACGTGCTGGCCACCAACATCGGAAGCCTCACCACCGGAAATTTTCATGTGTACGGAAATTTGCCTTACTACATCACCTCGCCCATCCTGCATCATCTATTTCGCTGGGCTGGCCAAATCTCTTCGATTCACATTGTGATCCAAATGGAAGTTGCGGAACGCATCGTCGCGCAGCCAAACGTACGCGACTACGGCTATCTCTCCACGCTCTGCCAGTTCTATGCCAAGCCAAAAATCGCGCTGCGTATTCCGCCGGGCGCTTTTCGCCCGCCGCCGAAGGTAAAATCCGCGCTCATTAGCATGACGCTACCCGGCGAGCGCGCACACCTCAACGTGGCAGATGAAAAGCGCTTTTTGGAATTCGTGCAGGCTTGCTTCGCTCAAAAACGAAAAACGCTGCGCAACAATTTACTGGCCATCACAAGCGATGAGGAAATCCGCGAAGCCCTGCCCGCTGCCGGCCTGCGTCCAGACGCTCGCGCCGAACAGCTCACCCTCGCGCAATTCGCCGCGCTGTTCTCCCGGCTTTTGTAGCCTAACTTTGCCCGTCTTCCAGCACAGCCCGCAGCCGGTCCGGATAATTTGTCATGACGCCGTCCACGCCAGCCGCAACCATTGCGCGCATCGTCTCGGTATCGTCCACGGTCCAGGTCGCCACCTGCAAATCCAGCCGGTGAGCCTCCTCCACCAATTCCGGAGTAACCAGATCCGCCCGCGGACACAGCTGCCGAACTCCCAGTTCGATCGCGGCTTTGGCATGGTCTCGGCGTGTTTCGTCCACCAATAGGCCCATCATCATCGTCGAGTCCACTTGCCGCAAAGCCGTCAACGTGGATTCGTCAAACGAAATCACAATCGTGCGCGCCGCACTCTGCGATTTTTGCAGCGCCCCTGACAGCGAATGGTGCATGCCCCAGGCAGCGTCGTATTTCACTTCAAGATAGAAAATCACATCATGCTTGGCCGCAAACTCCAAGATCTCTTCCAGTGTCGGTATCCGCTGGCCCATGAATTCGCGGTCAAACCACATACCTGCGTCCAGCTTGCGCAGTTCCGCCAGAGTGAAATCGTGGACGTTTCCCCGCCCGTTGCTGGTGCGCTCCAGGGTGGCATCATGAATCGCCACGAACCGCGCGTCGCGCGTCAGGTGCAGGTCAGTCTCGATGAATCCCGCGCCTAGTTCGACGGCGCGTTGGTAGGCCGCCAGCGTGTTCTCCGGAGCATGCCCGGACGCTCCGCGATGCGCAATTATCCAAGGTTTTCGCATGGCCACGGCTATCCTAGCAGAGAAATCCGGCCCGCCGCCTAGCACGTATCACCGAGAGTGATGCAAATTGCACTCCGGTGTCCGCCAGAGCGTTCCCCGGCTTATACAGGGTTTACCGGCTAGATAACCGAGACTAGGCTCTGTCAAATTGGATCACGAGGTGAGTAACGTGATGTAAATGGTTGCCTAATTAGGACAATCCATTGCCGGTCGAGGACGTCCCGATAAGCACCAAGGCCCGTGGAAATGTGCTTTCGCCGATCCTAATTGTGAACGAACGATGTATCTCTAACAATTTCTGCGATGTAGGGCGAGCCTAGGCGAAATGTTTTGTAACCTGTTTTGGAATCCGGATTGCCCTTTATTTTCGCCTCTCAGCGGCGAACCGCTGAAATTCTGCATTTTGCTCCAGTGCAGTGTGTTGCCCCTGGCCGAATTGAAAGAAGAACATCAAGAAGGGTTTATAGCCCCCGAATGAGACCTGGGGCGGAGTTTTTGCATCTATGGCGAGCACGAGATCTCAATTGAGCCTCTCATCCGCGCCCGTTCAATCAATGAACGTCGCCCCCGCCGGTTTTGATCCTGCCCACGAGCTTCCCAAGGGCTTCATCGAATTTTTACTGCCGTTTCATCGCGCCTTCACACCGCGCCAGCGCGATCTGATTGGCCGCCGAGCTTCCGTCCTTGACGGCGCGCATCACGGCCACTTGCCGAATTACCTGCATCCGTCGCACGCCACCCAGGAATCCTGGGACATCGAACTGCCGGAATGGTGCCAGGATCAGCGCAACCAAATGACCGGCCCCGCCGATGACGCCGAACTCGTAGTAAAGATGCTCAACTCCGGCGCACCCGGCGTGATGCTCGATCTCGAAGACTCGATGGCTAATGCCTGGCCGCATCTGATGCAAGGTGTCTCGAATATCCTCTTAGCCCTGCGCGGCGAACTAACCTATTTCGACAAGAAGCGCGATCGCACTGTCAAGATCGAGCCAGGCAAGACCGTCATCTCCCTCCGCCCGCGCGGACTCCATCTTAGGCAAGGCGGCGTGCTCAATGGCGAATCGCTGCCCGCCTCGCTCTTTGATGTCGCGCTGATTGCCTTCCAGGTGAAGCCGGAAGAATTGAAACACCCGCTCACGTTCTACATTCCGAAATCCGAATCCGCCGAAGAGGCGCTGTGGTGGCGCGACCTTTTCCGTTCGATCGCCCGCGCAAAGGGTTGGCCGCACAACTACATCAAGTGCATGGCGCTGGTGGAATCCCACCCGCTCGCATATCAAATGGAAGAGTTCGCCTACAATCTCCGCGATCACATCCTGGCACTGAATTTGGGCCGCTGGGATTACATGGCTAGCCTGATTCATTTCAACCTTCACGATCCCCAATGGGTCCTCCCGGATCGCAATACCATCCCGCACGACGTCGCCTTCTTCCAAAATTTGCGCACGACGATTCCCGAAATCTGTCACAAACACGGATTGCTCGCGATCGGCGGCATGACGGCGCTCTATCCCAGTCGTGAAGACGCGGAACTGAATGCGCGCGCCCTGGCGGTGCTCGAAAAAGACAAAAAGAATGAAGCGATGTCCTTGATGGATGGTGCCTGGACCGGCCATCCCGATCAGAACGAAATCGCCGTCAGCCAGTTCCCCGCTCCGAACCAGTTGCACACCCGCCCGGCAAATCACAGTGCACATCCCGATCTGCGTCCCGTTCCATCGGGCGTTGGCAAACACACTCTCGACGGCACGCGCGCCGCGGTGCGCACCGTGATTCGCTATCGGCAGGGCGTGCTCAGCGGACGCGGCGCCAGCCTGCTCGATGGCTACATGGAAGATCTCGCCACCGACCGCATCTATCGCCTGATGATCGCGCAACGCATCCGCCACCGCGATCTAACTCACATTCTCGATGACAACGGCAACCCGGTGGCTCATACTCCCGATTTCGTGACGCGGCTCTTCGACGAGGAACTAGCGCGCATCGTGCGCGAATTGCCTCCGGGTACGCCGCCCGAGGCAATCGAACGTTTCACCCAGGCGCGAGTTTTGAGTGAGCGCATGATCACTACCGGCGAGTTCAACCCGTCTTAGGCGGCGGAAGGAACTTGCATCTGAACCAGTTCGGAGTAGTTTAAGGGGACTTGGGAATGGCACCGAAAGGCAGCAGCGTTATTCAGGCGATGTTGAAGCGTTTGGCACAAGAAGAAGAGCAATACAAGAAAGAAAAGGCAACGGGGTCAGTCGACGCAACAAAGCCGCTCAGATAAGGGCGGCCGCGTACTGAGGATGTGATTCGACGGCAGCGGCCCTCGGGCCGTTCCTGCTCGGCGTAAAGCAACTGCAGTTTCGCCGGTGCGGGAGCGACACGTGCTTGGGGAGCGGGGACATGGCGCTGTTCGTTCTAGTGGTGGTGGGATTGGTGGTCGCGCAGACTTGTTTTGACTGGCGCGATGCGAAAAAGGATTGGGTTGTGCCGGAGTGGGCGAAGGGCATGGCGCTCGCGGGCGTCGTGGCCGCCTCCCTCACGGCGGCGAGTTCCTTTGCGTCCTTTTGGGTTCAGGATACGGCCGCCTCTTCGGTCAACCCGTTCAACTCACGCTTGTTCTTGCCCGAGTTGGGCTTCCTGCTCTGCACGATGGGCGTGATCATAGTCGCAGTCCGCAAAAAGCGTCTGCGCCTCATGCTGATCCTGACGGGCTTCCTAACCGCCGCCTTCTGGATCGGCATGACCATATCGTAGCCCATCTCGGAGACCTGCCCACGTTTCCCAGCGCCTGTTGCCAAGCATCCGAGTACTAAGAATCCCATTACCGTACTCGCTCCTCGCAGCCGCATACCTTCATCGAGGCAAGCGCAGTCAGCCTGTCACGCTACCTCCTCATGCCCGTTTAAATCATTGCCTCCTTGCCTCCTTGCCTTCTTGCTTCCCTGCTTCGTAGCGTCCCGGCCTCCTCCAAACCTCCGTTTGCCGGTAACCAGCCGTCACTCGCCGAATATCGCGCGACGTCCCTCGCCTCGTCCTCTATTCTCGCCTCATGAACGGCACCACAGATCGCAACAAGCATCAAGCAGGAGACAAGCAAATGACAAACGCGAATGGCCAGTCGTCGATGACATCCACTCTCGAGGGCGTGCGGTTCCCCGAAGCGGGAGCGACGCTCCTAATCCTGCTGGGCATCGTCTTTCAACTGGGCGAACTCGGCTACGGCCATCTCCAATCGGGCAACTTGTGGTTCTTTTCCACGATGTTGACAGACATTTGGAATATCCTCTCGTTGCGGCTCGATTTTCCAGGCCTCAGCGAACTGCTGCGCTACTGGCCGCTGGCGCTGGTGGGCTTGGGACTCGCCATCTTGCTCGCGACGCACGAAAACCGCTCGCTTCGTGCGCGCAAGGGAAACCGGCATGCCCAATGATATCCGGCGGTTCAGCTGGAGCTTCACGTTCGGCGCGCTCATCGTCGCAGCCGGCGTGGTGCTCCTTCTCGATCAGCAAGGGCTGATCAACGCTGACCGCGTATTTACTTTCTTCTGGCCCGCTGTGTTCATTCTCGGCGGGTCGGTGATGCTGCTGGATTGCCGCGGTCGGGGCGGTCGGGGCGTCACGGGTTTCGTGTTCGTCACCATCGGCGTCATACTTTTACTGGACAGTCTCGGTATTGCTCACATCCGCTTTGACACCTTCTGGCCTCTCATCGTTATAGCCGTCGGGTTTTTGATGATTTGGCGTGCGGTCGGCCCTCCGAAGTCAGGATCGCCTGGCCGGGATTGGTGGGAATATCTCCGCGCGGGCGGGTCCAGCGATTCCGGCGCGGAATTCAACCATGTCGCCATCTTCAGTGGCTTCAAGCGGCGCACCACTTCCAAGAACTTCAAAGGTGGGAAGATACTCGCGATCTTCGGCGGTTTTCAGATTGATCTCAGGCAAGCCGATATTGAGGGCGACTCAGCCGCCGTTGAAGCCATTTCGTTGATGGGCGGAGGCGAGATCAAGGTTCCATACAGCTGGGACGTCGTAATGGAAGGCATCGGGTTCATGGGCGGATATGTTGACGAAACCGATCAGACCCCGCCGCCAACCGGTACGCCTCGCAAGCAATTGATCGTGAAAGGAGCCGCCATCATGGGCGGCATCGTCGTCAAGAATTAAGCGCGCAAATGCACCCAATTCTCAGCAGCCGCCGGCGCATCGTTATTTACCTCTTCGCCTGGATTCCGATCACGGGCCTGCTGGCGTATCTCCTCACGGTTTTCCACGAGATTAGCGACGTCGAAGCACTCGCCTTAGCGATCCCTCTCTGCTTCTTGCACGCGCTCGTCTGTCTATCGTCGTGGTATTCCTGCCGGGGCAATCCTCTGGATAAGTACAGTCTCGGACGCCTGCTGAGCACCCACCTCACCGCCGCTCTCGTCTCGGCCATCATCTGGGCGTTCGCCGCGGTAGGCCTTGCCAGCTCACTGTCGAGGCTTCCAGCGTTCGAAGGCTTAAGCAGGCGCTTCCGCCCGGAAATTCCGGTGATGATCGTCACCGGGCTGCTGCTCTACTTGCTCTGGGTGGCTCTCTATTACGTAATTATCGGCGTCGAAGCCTCGCGCGAAGCCGAAGCTCGGGTAATGAAAGCCAGCGTCCTGGCGCGCGACGCCGAATTGCGCGCGCTGAAAGCGCAGGTCAATCCGCATTTCCTTTTCAACAGCCTGAATTCCATTAGCGCACTCACCAGCTCCGACGCCTCCAAGGCTCGCGAAATGTGCATCCTGCTCGGTGATTTCTTGCGCCGTACCCTCGGCTTGGGAGAAAAAGCCGCCATCCCGCTCGAAGAAGAGCTTTCGTTGATCCGTGCGTTCCTCGCCGTTGAAAAAGTTCGCTTCGGCTCGCGCATCCAAATGGAAGAAAATATTGATAAGGCCGCGCTGGCCGTGCCGGTGCCGCCGCTGCTCTTGCAGCCACTCGTGGAAAACGCCGTGGTGCACGGTATCGCCAATCTCGTCGAAGGCGGCTGGATTCGTCTGGACGTCCGCTCACAAAACGGCGACTTGGCCATCACTGTCGAAAATAGCTTCGACCCTGAAGCTCCGCCTCGCCGAAAAAGCGGCGTTGGACTCGTCAACGTCCGTCAACGCCTCCAGGCTCGCTACGGCAATCGCGCGACGTTTGGCGTCCTGACGCAAGGCGATCGTTACCGCGTGGCCCTGACGCTTCCGGCGGAAAGCGAGATTCAACCGTCATGACTCACGAACCCGCGAAAAAAATCCGTGCCGTCGTCGTTGACGATGAGCAACTCGCGCGGCAGGTTCTGCGTGAATTCATGGGCAGCCACCCAGAAATTGAACTCATCGCCGAATGTGCCAATGGCTTCGAAGCCGTTAAGACTGTCGCCGAGCAAAAACCCGACTTGATGTTCCTCGATATTCAAATGCCCAAGCTCGATGGCTTCGAAGTCCTCGAACTGATCGGCAAAGATACTGCCGTTGTGTTCGTCACCGCCTACGACAGCTACGCGATCAAAGCTTTCGAAGTGCACGCGGTCGACTACCTGCTCAAACCCTTCGGCGCCGACCGCTTCGAAGCTGCGCTCGCGCGCGCCAAGCAGCGCCTCGGAGGCAAGTTGCCGGAAACGACGCCGCCTGCTGCCGATTTGGCCGCCGCTGCGCGCCCTCCGGCTCAATATCTCGATCGCATCGCCGTGCGCGACGGCACGCGCGTGTTCATCATTCCCGTCGCCAAGCTCGAATACGCCGAAGCTCAGGATGATTACGTCGCTCTCGCGGCCGATGGCAAAAAGCACCTGAAGCAGCAAACGATTTCGAGCCTGGAATCCGCGCTCGACCCTTCGCGTTTCATGCGCATCCACAGGTCCTACATCGTAAATTTAGAGCGCGTCGCCAAAGTCGAGCCGTACGCCAAAGACAGCCACGTCGCCGTGCTCACCGGCGGCGCGCAACTTCCCGTCAGCCGCGCCGGTTACGCACGCCTGCGGGCATTCCTCGACAAATAGCGGCGCCCACGCTCGAGAAATTTCATCTTGAGTCGACACCGAGTTCCAGAACTTCCACTACTCCCGTTTAAACCGTCTGTTAACCACCTATATATTGCGAGCCCCGCCTTTTCGTAGTACTGTCCCCGCCATGCCCCGCCCCAACACGCGACGGTCCCCCCGCCATGGCGTTAAGGGCAATAAAAGGAGAGGTAGGAAAATGGCATCCCCGGCGGACGCGAAGCTCCCCAATTCATCCGGCAAGGAAAATGCGGAAGGCGCAAATGTAGACAAGATCCGCGACATATTGTTCGGGTCGCAGATGCGCGACTACGAAAAGCGCTTTTCTCGCCTGGAAGACACGGTCACCAAGGCCGTCGAAACCCTGCGCGAAGACATGACCAAGCGCCTCGATACCCTAAGCAATTACATGAAGGAAGAAGTGGATTCGCTCAGCCAGCGCCTCAAGGCCGAAAAATCCGAGCGCACTGAAGGCGCCAAGGAAATCTCGCGGGAAATTAAGGACAGCGCCAAGATCATCGAGAAGAAGCTGTCGCAGCTCGAAGAACAGATGGCGGACGGGCACAGCGAATTGCGCACGAAATTGCTCGAGCACTCCAAGTCCGTCTCTGCCGAAATTGATAAGCTGCGCCGCGACACCGCTGCTGCGTTGAATCGCGAAGTCGAAGTTCTGCGCGATGAGAAAACCGATCGCGCCGGCCTCGCCGACCTGTTCAACGAGTTCTCCCTGCGTCTGAAGAATAAATTCGAACTGCCGGAAGAATAGCCAGCGAGTGCATAAGGAATCGCGGAACTCAGCGGGAGGCGCGCCGTGAACCCGCCGGGCCGAGAGCTTCCTTCCAACATGGCCGAGCAAGCGCAACGCCGCGCCCCTGTGGCGCAGGCTCCGGAAACGCAGACGGACAATAATCACGCCTACGAAGAACTGCGCGAACTGATCGTCAAGCCCGAGCGGGAAGGCATCGCAGCGATCCAGGATCGCCTGGAAAATCTCGAAAAACGCACGCAGGACGTAAGCTCCGTCGTCGCCGAAGCCATTCAAATGCGCCGCGAGAAGGGCGATGACGAAGCTCTCGCCGACGCTCTCGCTCCCACCATCCAGGAAACTCTGCGCGAATCCGTCCGCCGCGACCCGCAAGTTCTAGCCGACGCTCTCTTTCCCGTGATGGGTCCCGCGATTCGCAAATCCATAAGCGAAACTTTGCGCTCAATGTTGGAATCCTTCAACGAGGCTCTGGAGCACAGCCTTTCCTGGCAAGGCCTGAAGTGGCGCATCGAATCCTTCCGCACAGGCAGACCATTCGCGGAAATCGTGATGATGCACAGCCTCCTCTATCGCGTCGAACAAGTTTTCTTGATTCATCGCGAAACCGGCTTGGTCCTCAGCCACGTCGTCGCTCCCACCGCCGCTTCGCAGGATGCGGACATGGTCGCGGGACTGCTGTCCGCCATCCAGCAGTTCGCTCGCGATTCCTTCACGCCGGAAAAGACCGAAACTCTGGGAAATATGACGTTCGAAGAACTGCAGATTCGCGTGGTCACAGGACCCGGCGCCGTGATCGCCGCGGCTATCCGCGGACACGCGCCGGAAAGCTACAGCGTCGCCATGGACGAAGCGCTCGAAGACATCCAGCGCTTCTACGGCTCCGCGCTCGCAAATTTCAAAGGCGATGCCGCTCCATTCCGTTCCGCCGAAGATCGCATCGCGAAGCTGCTGGAAACGCAATACCGCGAAAAGCCAGCCGAGAAGCAAAAACCACGCGCCGCGATTATCGCCGGAGCCGTGGCCGCAGCGATTCTGCTCACGTGGGGCATCTACTCGACATACTTGCTCGTCGAGTGGTCGCGCTTCCTGCACCAACTGCGTCAACAACCCGGCATCGTCGTCGTTTCCTACTCCAAAGACGGTCGCACGTTTCACATTCAAGGATTCCGCGATCCGCTCTCCGAAGATCCCAGACAACTCATATCGCAAGCCGGTCTTGATCCGGATCGCGCCGATCTGCAATTGGCCCCGTATTATTCGCTCGACGACGCCATCGTCGCCAAACGCGCCAACGCCCTCTTGGATCCTCCCGCCAGCGTGAAACTCACCGCCAAAGACGGCGCGCTCGACGCCGCAGGCGCCGCCCCGCAGCTATGGATCACACGCTTCGAAGAAAGAGGCCCCTGGATTGCCGGCGTCAGCAAACTGGACGAATCCCACTTGCAGAATTCCACCGTCCAGGAATTGAATTCGCAAAAATCCGCCATTGAATCAATCGCACTGCTCTTCCCTCTCGGCCGCGCCGAACTAGAACCCGGACAAGAAGCCACTCTCGCGCAAGCCGAAAAGGAAATTCGTAACCTCGTCACGCAGGCGGCGCACCTGGGGGAAGCCGTCAGCGTTGACTTGATCGGCCACACCGATAGCACCGGCGTCGAGGCTGCCAATCTCCCCCTCAGCCAGCAGCGCGCCGATCAAATTCGCGGCAGCCTCTTGCGTAACGGCGTCAAGGAAGTGAATCTTCGCCCGCGCGGCGTTGGCACCACGCAGCCGCTGCGCAGCGAGGAAACCGAGGACGGCCGCCGCCTCAATCGCAGCGTCACCTTCAAAATCTATTTCAGCGCCGCACCCGGCAGCGCATCCTCCGGCGCTGCTCCGGAAAACTGAGCCGAAATCGCCATGCTCCAGAAGAAAGTCTGCATGCTCGGTTCTTTCTCCGTAGGCAAGACCAGCCTCGTCCGGCGATTCATCGAAAGCATTTTCGATGAAACGTACCACACCACCATCGGCGTCAAAGTAGACAAGAAAATCATGAAAGTGAACGCCGAAGACGTCACCTTGATGCTCTGGGACATTTACGGCGAAGACGTTTTTCAGAAGATGCGCATGTCCTATCTGCGCGGCATGTCCGGTTATCTCCTCGTCGTGGATGGCACTCGTCGCCAAACACTTGCAGACGCACTCGCCCTGCATGAACGAATCGTCCAAACGATCGGAAAGCTTCCCGCTGTGCTGGTCCTCAATAAAGACGATCTAAAGGACCAATGGGAAATTGACCCCGCCCAGGAAGCGACACTCACTGAAAATGGCTGGACCGTTCGGCACACCAGTGCGAAGACCGGTGAAGCGGTCGAAAGCGTTTTCCTCCACCTCGGGCAAGCAATGCTGGCCGGCTAAATGCACTCGAGCTCCATTTTTGAATCGCTTTTCGCCGCGCAGGGCTACGCCCTGTTTGAACATCTCGGCGATGGCAATTTCCGCGTCATAGGCAGTTCGCCGTCCTGGTGCGTGGACATCTGGGGCGCACAGCCTGTAGGCGAGGAAATTATCCGCTTGGGCGATAATTCACCATTCCTCGAGAACTTCCTTTTCGAAGCGGGCGAATTCTGGAATTCCAAGCCTACAGGCTCGCTGAATTCCGGCAATTGGATTGAGCGCGGCGCCTCCGCGAAAGACACTCCTCTTGAAGCCTCGGCCTACTTGCTCGAAAGAAAGCAGATTCTCATCGTTCGTAATCTCTCTGAGACATTCGCACAGCAACAAGCCTGGTTCCAGACCGCTCGCAATTCCCTTCTCGAACACGAAAAACTCATCAAGGAAATCCAGAAGAAGGAAATCCTGCTGCATTGCATCGTTCACGATCTCACCCAGCCTCTCAGCGCCATGAACGGGGTATTCTCTCTTCTCAAGCGCGAAGCCCTGGCCCCGGCGCTGAAGAAATATGTCATCTCCGGCGAACGCGAATCGCAGCGCCAGGAACTGATGATCCGCGGGATTCTAGAAGCATTCTCCGGCGAGCTCGCCGCTCAACAAACTAAAGATGCCACCGCAACAGAAGTTCCGGACTTGCTGGCCTGTGCGAAACAAGTGATTGAAGAATTCTCGACTGCCTTTCGTGAACGCGGCGTCCGTCTGCGCCTCGATCCGCGCACGAATATCTCACGCGACTGGCACGTAATGGGCGATGCTGCGCGCCTCGATCGCATCTTCGGCAACTTGCTGGAAAACGCGATGCGGTACACGCCGAAAGCCTCAACCGTTACCATCGGCCTGGAAGATCAAGGCACTTGTGTGCTCGCCTTTGTGGACGACGAGGGTCCCGGACTGCCTCCCGGCCAACGCGCAGATCAGCTTTTTGCGCTCTTCGCGAAGGGTAAGTCAAACGCGGGCAAGGCCGGCCTCGGGCTCTATTTCTGCAAGATCACCGTCGAGCGCTGGGGCGGCACAATTGGGGCACTAACTCGCGAGCCGCACGGCTCGCGATTCTGGTTCCGACTGCCTCGCGCGGCGAAGAGCGTCGAAGCGCTGAAACCCGAAGCTGGCGAAAAATCTTCTCGCAAAGAAAAATCTCGCGAAAGAGGCAAAGCCGAAAAGCCGCTGCGCATCCTCGTCGCCGACGATGCCGAGCTAAACCGCGATCTCGTCATCGAATTACTCCAAAAGCGCGGACATTCCGCGCAAGCCGTCGCCGACGGCCGTGCAGCTCTCGCGGCACTCGACCGCAACACCTTCGACGTCGTCCTCATGGATGAGGAAATGCCGCGCATGAGCGGCCTCGAAGCCACCCGCGCGATTCGCCGGCAGGAAGCGAAGTCGGGCAAGCACCAGATCATCATCGGCCTCAGCGGCCACGCTACCGAAGAAGACGAAATCCGTTTCCGTGAAGCAGGCATGGACGCGTATCTCGCGAAGCCGGTCCATATGGACAAGCTGTATTGGGTCGTCGAATCCACGGCACAGAGCATGCAGAAATCAGCGAGCCGCGCAGCCCCGCAAGCCGAACCCGTCACACCGCCCGCATCTACCGAGTCGCAACACGCGCCGGCCGCGCAAACCGTGGCTCCTGACGCTGCCGCGGATCTCGAAGATGCTCACACCCACCTCCGCCGCACGACCGGCGGCAACGAAAGGCTAATCCGCTCGCTCGCGAAAACATTCCTCGCCGATGCGCCAAAGACGCTCGCGCTGATCCGCACCGCCATCGCCAAAAAAGATCACACCAAGCTGGCCAGCGCGTCGCATCTACTGAAGGGCTCCATCGCAATTTTTGGAGCGCCCAAAGCGGTGGCCGCCGCACGCAACCTCGAGGCCATGGGCCGCGGACACAATCTGGGAGATGCCGAGGGCACGCTGCACGCCCTCGAATCTGAGTTCACGATTCTCCAGCAAGAGCTTCAGGTAATCCAATCCGCACCGGAACCAGACGTGCGCCGAAAATCGCAGCCCCGCGCACCAAGCGCCGTGCGCCCCCGCCGCTAATTCAGCTGCCTGAAGCAATTGGCCCGTTTGACTTTCGCTTTTTGTTCTCCTACACTAATTCTCGCATGCCACCAATATGGCGGGTGCCGTCGTCGTCCCATTGCCTTTCAGGGTGATCGCAAGTGACCGCCCGGCTCTCCCGGACCGCGGCGCACCCGCCCGCATCTCCGCAAGCATTGCGACGCCCTACCCTGGTGGCGTCGCGATGGACTCATCCCAGTCTGATCCCAGTGCTCCGAGAGCTGCGCCTTCTGCTGACTAAACGGGCACCCTTGCAGTAGGCGTGCTTGCCGCTCGGCCCTGGCGGCGTGATACTCGGAGCCATGAAACGAGGGGTTGCGCTCGCAAGCTGCGTCGCCGGACTCATTGCACTGCTGTTCCCGGCGGTCGCGGCTCGCGCCGACGAGATCAAACTCAAGGACGGATCGAAGATCATCGGCACAATCGTCGGCTTCGAGGACAATTCCTTCAAGGTGAAGACCAGCTACGGATTCGCAGTGGTGCAGAAAGACCAGGTCGTTTCCATCGTCGTCACCGACAGCACGAAGAAACCCGAACCGAGTGCACCGAAAGCCGCCGCAGCTGCAACGCCCGCTTCCGCACCTACACCAAAGCCGGAGCATGCTGTCGCACTTCCGCCGAAGCCTGCCGCAACGGACTCTGCATCCAACGACGTTGTCGAATATCCGCACACGGATGCGCCGTCGGCAGCTGCGAACAATGCGCCATCTTCCGCACCGGCGAAGAATGGGCCGCAACCGAAAGTTACCCCGGTTACCGCGCCTCCGCCGCCGAAGCCTGCCGCGCCGGAACCGATGCGCGAAGAAGTCAGCGGGAACACCTACACGAACGACACATACGGATTCCGAATGTACAAACCTCCGGACTGGCACGTGATCGCGGGCGCGAGCAAGATTCTTCCCGGCGCGATCACGGCGATGGGCACGGACGATCAAACCACCTACTTGATGATCGGGCAGGAAACTGGAGGCAAGTCATTGACGAGCGTGATAGACGCAGGGGACAAGCGGTTGCACGACGTGATGGACAACTTCAGGCCGCTCGACGAAAAGCACGTGACCATTTCGGGCGTCACCGCAATCGAAAGGCGCTTTCGCGGGAGTGTGGACGATCACGACTGGTCCGGAGTAGCCGTTTACATTCCGCGCGGCGCCAGCGTATACACCATCTTTGGCATGACGCTAGCCAGCACCGACCTGGTGCAAATTCAGGAAAACGTGATTTCTCGCGCCATCACCAGCCTGCAATTCACGAACTAAGTATCGCGCTCTCCAACTTCCACCGACCCACTTCGCACTTCAGAACTTCGTCACTTCGCTGAAATGGAAGTCGCGAATCTTCATCGGCGGTACCACCATCTCGAACGATTCTTCTCCTGTGGCGCGCACTGCCGGCCCAAGCATCTCGACCTTCGCCAGCGCATCAATAATTCCTTGGTTGAAGCGAAAATTGCGGATGCCGCCCGCGACGCGTCCATTTTCCACAAGAAACGTACCGTCCCGCGTCATGCCCGTGAGCACTTTTTCGTAAGGATCCACTTCGCGGATGTACCAGAAGCGCGTCACGAGAATTCCGCGTTCGGTCGAACGAATCATGTCGTCCACCGATTTATCGCCACCCGAAAAAACCAGGTTCATCGGCGCTTCACCGTATTCATTCGGCAGCGTAAAACCGTGGCCGGTCGATTTGGCCTTCATTTTCTTCGCGGTGGCGCGCGAATAAACCAAATTCTTGGGAATGCCGCGATCTACCAGCAACACTTTCTGCCGCGGCAAACCTTCGCCATCCCACGGCGCACCGACCTGCAGCGGATGGTACACGTCGTCCCACAAAGTGATGTTTTCGCCGAAAATCTTCTTGCCCATGCGCTCGTTCAGGCACGAGCGCTTATCCAAAATCGCCGTTCCGGCAAAATCGTAGAAAATTGATCCGACAAAATCGAGCGCCGCCGCCGGCTCGAGAATCGCCGTGTAGTGGCCCGGCTCCAGTTCGCGCGGCTTCCGCGAACCAGCCGCTTTCTCACTCGCGCTTTCGAATAAAGCGTCCGGGTCAATATTCAAAATGTCCGGCGAATTCGACTTCGCCCAGCCCGAGGAGTTCTCCTCGAGAATCGTGACGGAAAATTCCGCGCGCGTGTCGTCATGCCGCGCGGAAAGTCCCTTGGAATTCGCCAGCAGGTTGCGAACGTATCCCGTAGTGAAAATTCCCGCAGCGGTCTGCTTCCCTTCTTCCGCCATCTTGCAGACGCGCGTAACCGCCCGCGCGCGGTCCTGTGGGGTAGCTGAAACCGTCGAAGCAAAGAAGTGCGCAACTTTTTGGTATTTCTGGGGGCCCAGCATCGGCAGCAGATCCGGATTTTCCGGCTGGTTGCGCGCCAAATTCATTGCGGCAGCGACCACGCGGCGCAACGATTCTTCGTCGGTCTTATTGGTAGTGGCGCGCGCCGTATGACCATCCACCACGGCGCGTACCGAAATTCCCAAAGTGTGCTCGGCAACGTTCTGATGAATAGTGTTGTTCCCGAAGCGCGTCAACGCATCTACCGTCGAATCAATTTCGACTTCCGTCTCGTCGGCTTCGCTCAATTTCAGGATGCGTTCAGCGATGTGTTCCAGATCTGACGCCGAATAACGCGCACTCGCCCCGTAACCCGTGGAATTTCCCGCAGGCGCACGCCGCGGCGCGACCTTCCGCCGCGCGCGAGCTTTCGACCCCGATTTTTTCTTTCGGGCCATTTATTTCGCGAATGCCACTCCCACTTTGATCTTCCGAAACCGTGCCGGCGACGCACCGTGCCCGGTGCCCATCGTCTGCATCGGTTGGCCCTTGCCGCAATTGGGCGTGCCCCACAAGGTCCAATGGTCGCGCGAACAGATCGCGTCACAACTGTTCCAGAACTCCGTGGTGATTCCGCTGTAGCTGGGATTTTTGATCATGCGGCCCTTCTTGCCGCCTTTGAGCTCCCAGCCAATTTCCGTGGAAAATTGGAAATGATACCGACGATCGTCAATGGACCACGACCGATTCGTTTCCATCAAGATTGCGTCATCGGTATCTGCAATCAGATCGTCGTATTTCCACGTGCCAGGATTGATGCTGATATTCGTCATGCGAATCATCGGCAGGCGATTCCAGGATTCCGTCCGCATGGTGCCGTTGGAGCGCGTCTCGCCGATCGCGGACGCAAGTTCGCGATTGCTCAGATACCCAGTGAAAAGCCCGTCAGTGATGATCGGAGTGCATTGCGCCGGCACACCCTCGTCATCGTAAGCGAACGTGCCAAGACCCGGCCCATGCGCAAGCCGAGCATCCGCGACGACGTTCACGATTTCCGAGCCATACTTCAATTTGCGCAACTTATCCAAGGTAAGAAAACTCATCCCGGCGAAGTTCGCTTCCTGCCCGAGCACGCGATCCAATTCGATGGGATGGCCGATGGATTCGTGGATCTGCAATCCCAGCTGCGAGCCGCCAAGAATAATCGTCCGCGTGCCTTCCGGACATTGCGCGGCCGAATGCAGCGCCACAGCTTCTTCGCCGATCCGTTGTGCATTGCCCACCAGATCGAATGATTCGATCAACTCGTAGCCCTGCAGCGAATGCTGCCCGCCAAAACTATTCGGGTAAGACCGCTTTTGAATTTCGCTCCCCGCAAAACTCGTCGCCACGATCCCGCCTCCCGCATGCATCTTGACCTGATGAATAGACGAACCAATGCTCGACACAAATAGCTGGTCAATTCGCTTGAAGGACATCGAGCCTTCCGCCAACGTCACGCCCTTGACACCCAGCATCTGTTTGTCCGCGGCAATCAACAAATCAATCTGCCGCTCCACAGGAATCCGAAAGGGATCTTTCAAGAAGGGATTCTGCCAGGTGTCTACGTAGGCTTCTTCCGGCGCAAGCGCCACGTTTTCGCGTTTCGCGAGCGCGGACGCCTTCGCGATGGCGACCGCTTCAGCAGCGCACGCCTGCACACCCTCACGAGTGAGCCGGTCGGTGGACGCAAACCCCCAAGCGCCGCTCGCGATCAGGCGAACGCCAATCCCCAGCGTTTCCGATTCGACGAGCGTCCCGACTTCGCCGTTTTTCGTGCCAAGTTCGCGCTGGCGGATGTCCATGACGCGCGCGTCGGCATAGCTGGCACCGCGGCGCTTGGCCGTCTCGATCGCCCAATGGGCCCAGTCTTGCATCATGCGCGGGGGTTCCAGTTGTCGAAGATGGGATCGGACTGAGGCGCGCGCCGAGGTGTTGATTTGTATCGAGTAGAATCGGCAGTTTGTATTGAGTAGAAAAACCGCCTGTTGTTTGTTTTGAACGACTTACGGGAAATATTGGGATTATCCAGGCGTTCATTTGTCTCGAGTAGAAATTGGGCAGCGCAGTCGGTGCAAAGGCGTTTTGTCGGTTCATACGGCTGGCGGTGGCCGGTGTCGCACAAAAAAATCATCGAACCATCTTAGAGAGGCGGGAGCGAGAATGCAAACGTGGTGTGTAGTACGGGCTACTGTCACTGGCACGTCGTGCTTGCTACGAAAAACGGGTAAAAGGGATTCTTCGCTTGGCTCAGAACGACGACTTAGAAACGAAAACAGCACTAGACTCCGGCGGTGAAACGGCGCGCACCGGGGCTGAAAAAAATGGGCGGGTCTTAGACCCGCCCCTACAAACTCCAGACGTGAGGTTTGAGATTACGTGCCTTCGGACCAGCTGGCCAGGTAGTGCTCTTGTTCGGCTGTGAGCTTGTCCACTTGGACGCCCATGGATTCCAGCTTTAGCTTGGCGATTTGGCGGTCAATCGGCTCCGGCACCGCGTAGACCTGAGGTTTCAGGTCCTTGGCGTTCTTCACCATGTATTCGGAGGCCAAGGCCTGGTTGGCGAAGCTCATATCCATCACTACCGCTGGATGGCCTTCGGCGGCGGCTAGGTTGATCAGGCGGCCTTCGCCGAGAAGATATATCCTGCGGCCGTCTTTCATCGCGTATTCGTCCACGAAGGGACGCGCGATTTTCTTCGAGCTGGACAGCTTCTCGAGCGCCGGAATATCAATTTCGACGTTGAAGTGACCGGAGTTGCATACCACCGCGCCGTCGCGCATCTTTTCGAAGTGCTCGTGAGCAATCACCGACTTGTTGCCGGTAACCGTCACAAAAATTTCGCCGATCCGGACCGCGTCTGCCATCGGCATCACGCGGAAACCGTCCATGATGGCTTCGAGCGCACGGGTGGGGTTGATTTCGGTGACGATCACGTCCGCGCCCAGGCCCTTGGCGCGCATCGCAACTCCGCGTCCGCACCAGCCGTAGCCGGCGATGACGACCTTCATCCCGGCGATCAGCATGTTGGTCGCGCGAATGATGCCGTCAATCGTAGATTGACCCGTGCCGTAGCGATTGTCGAAAAGATGCTTGGTCAGCGCGTCATTCACTGCGATGACGGGATATTTCAGCGTGCCGTCCTTCGCCATGGCGCGCAGACGAATCACGCCCGTGGTGGTTTCTTCGGTGCCGCCGATGACGCCCGGCACGAGCTGCGGGTGCTTGGTGAGCAGCTGAGTGACGAGGTCGGCGCCGTCGTCCATGGTGATCTGCGGCTTGTGGTCAATCGCCGCAGCAATGTGCGCGTAGTAGGTGGCGTTGTCTTCGCCTTTAATCGCGTAGGTCGGAATACCGTAATCCTTCACCAGCGATGCCGCGACTTCGTCTTGCGTGGATAGCGGATTCGAGCCGCAGAGCACCAGGTCCGCGCCGCCGTCACGCAACGTGATGGCAAGGTTGGCCGTCTCGCTGGTGACGTGCAGGCACGCAGACATGCGAATGCCCTTGAGGGGTTGGTCCTTGATGAATTGTTTGCGGATCAATTGCAGTACGGGCATCTGCTGATTGGCCCATTCGATTTTGCGTTTGCCTTTTTCCGCGAGGGCGAGATCTTTCACGTCACCGGCTAGCTTTGTGGCTGTTTCCACTGGATACTCCCTTTAGATTTAGAGTGCGAAAATCGGGGCCGAAAATCTTTTTACCGCAGAGACGCAGAGTGCGCAGATAAACCCTACGGCGACGGGGCCGGCGGGGACAAAGAAGGGCACGGCATGCCGTGCCCCTACCGTTAACTTCGTGATACGGCTACGGCACCGCGGCTGCCGGCTTCCTTGCGGATGGCTTCGGCTTTGTCGGTTCGCTCCCAGGTAAAGCCGGAGCCGGTGCGGCCGAAATGGCCGTAGGCCGAGGTGGGACGATAAATCGGGCGGCGCAAATCGAGCGTCTCGATGATGCCCTTCGGAGTGAGCTTGAAGAAGCCGCGAATCAGCTCGGTGATCTGCGAATTCGGAATGGTGCCGGTGCCGAAAGTATCGGCCATCACGGACACAGGTTCCGCGACGCCGATCGCATAGGCAATCTGCACTTCTACTTTGGTCGCGAGGCCCGCCGCGACGATATTCTTTGCGACGTAACGCGCCATGTAGCACGCCGAGCGGTCCACTTTCGTTGGATCTTTTCCGGAGAGCGCGCCGCCGCCGTGCCGGCTATAACCGCCGTAGGTGTCCACGATGATTTTGCGTCCGGTGAGGCCGGCGTCGCCCATCGGGCCGCCGGTGACGAAACGTCCGGTGGGGTTGATGTGATACTTCGTCTTCTTGTCCACCATTTCGGCGGGCAGGACGGGCTTGATCACTTCATTCAACACCACGTCGTGCAGATCGCTGGCGGAAACTTTGTCGCTGTGCTGCGTGGAGATGACCACGGTGTCCACGCGGACAGGACGGCCGTCAATATATTCGATTGTGACCTGGGATTTTCCGTCGGGCCGCAGGAAATCAACCACGCCCTTCTTGCGGACTTCCGCGAGTTTGTGCGTGAGGCTGTGCGCCAGTTGAATCGGCATGGGCATCAGCTCGGGCGTCTCGTCGCAGGCGAACCCGAACATCAATCCCTGGTCGCCGGCACCGCCGGTATCCACGCCCATGGCGATGTCCGGCGATTGCCGGTTGATGGCGCAGATCACGCCGCAGGTATCGGCATCGAAGCCGTACTTCGCGCGGGTGTAGCCGACGTCCTTGATGACGCCGCGGGCCACGTCAGAAAACGGTACGTAGGTAGAAGTGGTGATTTCCCCGGCGACGACGATGAGGCCGGTGGTGACCAGCGTTTCGCAGGCGACGCGGCCTGTGGGGTCGTCCGTCATGACTGCGTCTAAAACGGCGTCGGAAATTTGGTCGGCGATTTTATCGGGGTGACCCTCGGTCACAGACTCCGAGGTAAACAGGAACTTCTCATCGGCGTGTGGCAAAAAAGTATCCTCCAGATGGATATGAGGCAAATCAAGGGCCTAAGCTGGGTCAGGCAAGACAACTTCAAAAACAAAAGGCTAGCATGGGGGCATACCCCTGTCAATTTTATGCAGCGAAAGGGCTTAAATCGGCGCTGAATGGCTGGTTGTGGCCATGGAAGTGGGCTTTGGCGTCCCGAATTCGAGCCCGGGCGCGGACGTACACAGGAACTCTGCTTCCGCTAATTGCCTGCGGGCTGCACTCTGGGTACTGTTACGCCATATCCCTTCTGTAGAGCAGGTAGGCTCGGATAAAAGGGTCCAGATCGCCGTCGAGGACCTTTTGAACGTCGCCACGCTCGACCTTCGTGCGGTGGTCCTTGATGAGCTGGTAGGGCTGCATGGTGTAGGAGCGGATCTGGCTGCCGAAGCTGATTTCGGGCTTGGAGGCGTCGAGCTTGTTCAGCGCGTCGCGGCGCTTTTCCAGTTCGAGCTCGTAAAGCTGCGAGCGTAGGACTTTCATGGCAATTTCGCGGTTCTTGTGCTGGCTGCGCTCATTCTGGCATTGCACGACAATCCCTGACGGCAAGTGCGTGATGCGCACCGCCGACTCCACCTTGTTGACGTTCTGCCCGCCGTGGCCACCCGCGCGGAACGTGTCAATGCGCAAATCGTCGGGCTTCACGTTGATTTCGATGCGGTCGTCAATTTCCGGGATCACGAATACCGACGCGAAGCTAGTGTGGCGGCGCGCGGCCTGGTCAAACGGCGAAATGCGCACCAACCGGTGCACGCCGCTCTCGCCCGAAAGCATGCCGTAAGCGTTTTCGCCTTCGATCTGCACCGTCGCGGATTTGATGCCTGCTTCTTCGCCCGGGGTGGAATCGAGGATCGTCGCGCGGAACCCTTTTTGCTCGGCCCAGCGCAGATACATACGCAGAAGCATTTCGGCCCAGTCTTGCGATTCGGTGCCGCCGGCGCCTGGCTTCACTGTGACGATGGCGTTCAGGCGATCGTTTGCGCCGGCGAGGAGCGTCTTGGTTTCCAGCTCGGAGAGATAGGTGTCCGTTGCGACCAGTTCTTTCGCGACGTCTTCGAGCAACGAATCGCGCTGGGCGTCGTCTTTTTCTTCCTGCGCCAAGCCAAAGTACGTTTCGATGTCGCTCTTTTTGCGGTCGAGCGCCACTTCGGCGTTCACGCGGTCTTCCACCGTCTTGCGCTCTTGCAGGGTTTCCTGCGCCTTGGCCTGATCCTGCCAGAAATTGGGATCGCTGGTTTTGGCTTCTAGTGCGGCGAGTTGTTTGCGGGCGGATTCAGCGTCAAAGAAAGCTCCGCACAAGCTGAATGCGCTTATTCAGCTCGGCGAAGCGTTGCTGCAGGTCTTCGATGTGTTCGGCCATAGGGTGTTTACATGCTAATTGATTTTTCGGCGAGTGTCATCCTGAGTAGAACCATTGCGCCAGAAAAGCGCCACTCCCAGCAGCGCGATCGTTACGATCATGCAGAGCCACGAGAACCAATCGCCGAAGCGCACGTACGGGGTTACGTCGCTGCGAAAATCGTAGGGGGCGTCGAGTTGGCCGCGGATGTCTAGTTGCAATTGCGCGGCGGTGCGGCCGTAGGGATCGATGGACTCCGTATAGCCGTTGTTCGTATCGCGCAGGAGCCAGCGGCGATTCTCCACCGCGCGTACTCGTGCCATCGCCATGTGCTGTTCGGGAGCGGAAGAGCGACCGAACCAGCCGTCGTTCGAAATGGTCACGAGCAGCTGTGCGCCATCCGCGGTGAAACGGCGCACTTCGCTCGGAAAAATCGCTTCGTAACAAATGAAGGTGCTGAATTTTCCCTGCGGCAATTGCGCGATGCTGTATTCCGAGCCCGGCGTGAAATCGGAAATGTCCGCGGTCAGTTTCTTCGCAAACGTGAGCCAGCCGCGCAGCGGCACGTATTCGCCGAACGGCAGCAGGTGAATCTTATTGTACGAATAGACGCGCACGCCAGCCGGATTCAGCAGCACCGCGCTATTGAACGCGAGCCACTTCCCTCCCGGCACTACCTTCCAATCCACCACGCCGATCAGAAAATAATTTCCGGCCTCGCGCGCTATCCGCTCGGCACGTTGCGCAAACGCCGGCTCGGTAAACGTGAACGGCGCTGGGACTTCCGGCCAAATCACGATTCCCGGCGCGCGATGCGCTGCTTCCACGCTGATCTGCTCGAGCTGGTCGAGTTCTCCCGCATGCACTGCGAGCCAATCCACCGGATAGCTCTCCGACTGCGGAAAATTGGTCTGGACCAGGTGCGCGACGTAGTGAGGTGTCGCCGAAGGGATTAGGTAAGGACCGCCGAGCGCGACAACGAGCAGCACAATGGTCGTAATTACGGCCAGTTTCCAGGCGCGTCGTGTATCGACCACGACTGCATACGCGAGCAGCGAACCGTACGCGGCAATCAGAAAACACAATCCGTAAATCCCAGTTACCGACGTGATCTGCAGCAGGGCGATGCTGCGCGCCGCAGGATAGCCAGACAAATCCCACGACGAGCCAATGATGGGAATATTCGTACGGAAAAATTCCAGCGCGGTCCACAGGAACGGTGCCAGCCAACAAGCCAGCAACTTGCTTTTCTTCGACGCCAGCGCGACGCCGGTGGAAAAAATCATGCAAATCAATCCGCCAACGAATCCGATCAGCCCCACGAAAGCGCCGGCGATCCACGGATCAATATTTCCGTACTGCCGCATGACGGTATCCACCCACGGCAAGCACACCGGATAAAAGACCTGTCCGTGAAGAAATCCGTACAGCGGCGCCTCCTTCAGCGGCGCGCCGCAGCAAGCGAGCACCAGCATGCCCATCGCAATCCACGCGAGCAGGTACAAATTGTAATTGGGAAACGCGAGGCCGAGCGCGACACCGCTGCCTATGGCGAGCAAGACTCGCGCGTAACGAGGCAAGTTCATTCAGTGTTTGATTATAGGCTTAAAGCCCAGTTGTTCGAGGGAGCGCTTGGCGCTTTCCGCGGCGGCCATATCGGGGTAAGGGCCGATTTGCACGTGATAGAGATTGTCGGTGGGCGAGGTGGCGACAAAAGAAGGAAATCTTTTCTGCTGAATTGCGTCGGCCATTTCGAGCGCATCGCGCTGCACTTTCACCGCCGCAACCTGCAAGACGATTGAGTTTTTGTTCAGTGCGGGGGGCTGAAAGCGTCCCGGTTCTTTGCTGCTGGCCGGAAGCGCTTTCGCTGCGACCGGCGGCGCCGGCTTTTCCGATTTCGCAGCAAATGAGGACGCCGGCTGTTTCGCGCGCGGCGGCGCAGCGGAATCGAGATGGTCATTCGCCGTGCCGTTGCCCTTGGGGTAAAAGTCCCAGCTCTGATCGCCGGGCGTGCTGCCATTTGCCGGAGCCGCTTCTTTATTTTTCGCAGACGCAGCCGTGGATGCCGGGGGCGCGCTGCGCAGCGGCGCGGCGTCGGCGGCATGGACCGATCCCCCATACTGCTGGCGTCCCATCACGTAACCCAGCGTGAAGAAAACTCCGCACAGCAGCACGACGCCGAGAAACAGTCCTACCAGGTGCCGGCTTTCCAGCACTCGTTCGCCGCCGCCGCGTCTGCCGCTCGATGCCATATCCTTACTTCTTCTCCAGCGCCTTGGTCCACTGCGAAATAATGTCCACAGGTAGCGGAAAGACCACCGTGGTATTTTTCTCCACTCCAATTTCCACCAGCGTTTGCAAATAGCGCAATTGAATCGCCGCCGGCTCCTTTTGCAACACCGCCGCAGCTTCGGACAATCGCGCCGAAGCCTGAAATTCGCCTTCCGCCGCGATGACCTTGGCCCGCCGCTCGCGCTCTGCCTCGGCCTGCCGGGCAATGGCGCGCTGCATGTTTTCCGGAATGTCTACCTGTTTGACTTCAACCTTCGTTACCTTGATACCCCAAGGCTCCGTATCCTGGTCAAGAATTTGTTGCAGCTTGGCATTAACCTTTTCGCGCTCGGAAAGGATCGCATCCAGTTCGAATTGCCCCACCAGGCTGCGCAACGTGGTCTGGGCCAACTGCGAAGTAGCATATAGATAATTCTGCACTTGCGACAGCGCGAGATTAGCGTCCACTACGCGGAAGTAACATACCGCATTCACCTTAACCGAGACGTTGTCGCGCGTAATGACGTCCTGCGGCGGCACGTCCAGCGTTTCGATGCGCAGCGAAATCCGTGTGAGCTTATCAATCGGGAAAAATACCAGCTGCAAGCCCGCGCCCTTCGCTTCCGGCAACATCCGTCCCAGCCGCAGCACGACGCCGCGTTCCCATTCCTTGATGACGTAAACGGAGTTCACCAGCCAGAACAGAAAAATGATTACGGCGACTCCGAACAGAATCGTTACAAAATCCATGCCGCCTCCTCGTTTCAACGATGCAGCAAAACCTAGACTGGTGTGGATCAGCGGGCACGGCCTGCCGTGCCCTACACCTGCTATCAAGCGTCTACCTTGACTCTAGTGGTTCCACTTCTAGCGTCAGGCCTTTTACTTTTTTCACGCGAACGCGCGCGCCGGCCGGAATGCTCGCGCCCGAGGGCGTCGCCGCGCGCCACAACTCGCCGTGTACGAAAACTGTGCCCACGCCATCCGCCGAGCCCAGCGCCTCGCGGACTTCTCCGACTTCTCCAACCATTTCTTCCTTGCCCGTCGAAACTTTCCAGTGGCGCGAACGCAGCACCAGGCGCATCAGGATGATCACGATGATCCCAAACGGAATCACCACCGCGACCGCCGTCCACAAACTCACGCCCATCCCTGTCAGCGGCGAGCGTACCAGAAACAGCGCGCCTAAGATCATCGCCACCACTCCTCCCGCTCCCAGGACGCCATGTGTCGGGAATTTCGCCTCAAGGACGAACAGGGCAAACGCCAGCGCGATCAGCAGAAGTCCCGCGAAATTAATTGGCAGCAGATGCATCGCGAAAAGCGCCAGCAGCAGTGCGATGCCGCCGATCACTCCCGGCGCAAACACGCCGGGATGCGTGAACTCGACGTACAGCCCCAGCACGCCGATCACGAGCAAAATGAAAAATGCGTCGGGCTGCACGATGCGCGCGAGGAATCTTTCGCGGCCGGTCATGTCACGCGCAACGGTTACGGGATGTTGCAGAGCCAAAACCATTTTCGTGCCGTCCAGTCGCGTGATCGTCCGGCCGTTCAGTTGCGCCACCAGATCTTCCTTCGACCCCGTGACGATATCCACCAGCTTGCCGTCCAGCGCTTCCTTATCGCTGAAAGCTTTCGCCTCGGTCACCGCGGTTTCAGCCAGGTCGGCATTCCGTCCGCGCTTTGTCGTATAGCTGCGCAAATACGCAGTCGCATCGTTCACGATTTTCTTGCGCAGAGTCTCGTCAATCTGAACAGGCGAGCCGCCGATCTCAATCAGCGGCGAAGCAGCGCCCGTTTCCGTGCCAGGCGACATTGCATCCACGTCTCCCGAAAGCAAAATGAAAAATCCCGCCGACGCCGCACGCGAGCCGGTGGGATAAACGTAGGTCACGACCGGCGCGGCCGAACGCAAGATCGCCGAAATGATCTCGCGCATCGAGGTATCGAGGCCGCCCGGCGTATTCATGGTGATCAAAATCAGGCTGGCATGCTCAGCGTTGGCCTGGTCAATTCCGTGCACAATATATTCGGCGAGAATCGGCTCGATCTCGCCGTCAATACGGAGCTCGACGACGGTCGTGTGGGCATCAGCAGTGGGCAGAGTTGGCGGCGCGGGCGGCGCGGCAAGCGCAATGGAAAACGTGAGCGATACTGCAGCCGCGCCGGATAGACACAGCAAGAAGTGCCGAACTGCGCGGGAGTACATTTCGCAAGCCATTATAGCAACAGAATGCGCGCACGCCCTACACTTCCCGCAACCGGTCAGTTTCGGAATGATGGGATTCTCGGTCCGTCGCGCCGAGTACACCGAAACTGCGAAATCACGCAGCGGGAATATATGCAAGACGCGCGAAAAAGAAGCAAACGAAAACCTCGCGCGCGCGTCTAGAGAGCGTGAGGACGTTATGAGCACTGCCGATCGCTCTCCAGCAACGATCGAAAAAAGCCCCTTGCACAAAATATTTCTGGGCTCTGGCGGACTCCGCGCCGGCTGGCGGCTGCTCATCTTTCTCATTCTCACGGCAGCGTTCCAGTTTCTGATTATCCAGCGAGCGTTGCGGCTCATACCCGGATTCGCGGCAGTCGTCAAAGCGGCGCAATCCGGCGCGCCGCTGTCACCTTACTTCCTGCTGGTCTTCGAATCGGCGGGAATCTTGATGGTGTGCGTAAGCACCATCGTCATGAGCCGAATCGAGAAGCGCCCAGTCGCCACATACGGAATTCCGCTTCAGGGCGCGTTCGGCAAACTCTTCTGGCAGGGATGCATCTGGGGACTAGCGTTCGAATCGCTTGAAATCCTCGCAATTTTTGCGTTTGGCGGATTTACGGTGGGGACGCTGGCGCTCGCCGGCGCGGCCCTGGCTCGTTATGCCCTGCTCTGGGCCATCGGCTTCGTGCTGGTGGGCATCTTTGAAGAGTTTCTCTTTCGCGGCTACGCCCAATTCACGCTCGGTTCCGGAATCGGGTTCTGGCCTTCAGCTGTACTGCTGTCCGCGGCGTTCGGCGCGGTGCACTTGGGCAATAGCGGCGAGGGATGGGTGGGAGCGCTTTCTGTTTTCTGTTTCGGAATGTTCGCGTGTTTTACTTTGCGGCGGACTGGAAACCTGTGGTTCGCGATCGGATTCCATGCCGCCGGCGATTACGCGGAAACTTTCATTTACTCGGTGCCCGACAGCGGCCAGACGGCCATCGGTCATCTACTAAATTCGAGCCTGCACGGCCCGCGTTGGCTCGCCGGCGGAACGATTGGTCCCGAGGGCAGCGTGATGGTCTTCGTGATGTTCGCGATCGCCTTCGTCGCCTTCAATTGGACTTATCCGCCGAAAAAGATCGCGGATTCGCTGCCGTAATGACGACCCTGGTTGCATGCTACGTCCCCGCACGTCGCGCCACGGGCGTGGAGCGGACCCGCTAGTTGCTTTCCGGCACGTTTCCAGTCACGCGTGAAGACGACGATAGCAATTTACTCTGACGGCGCGGCGATGAGGTTTTGTAGCGGCGGCCTTCTGTACCGATGGCGTCTGCCGCGGCGGAAGCCGCTACAAAGGCGGAGGCGAAATTTTTCGCAGCGCTAGTTCTGGATCTGTTTCTTCGTCGAACTGGCGTAGGACGGCGCTACCTGCAGCACTTCCTGCACCGCGGGATCCTTGATGACTTTCGCAAACGCAGGATCGGTTTGTGCCGTGAGGTAACCCGCGTAGCCGTCGTCGCGCGCGAGCTTCAAATAGTGCGCAGCGCGCTCCGCGTCGCCAGCCTGGGCATACGTCTTGGCCACGAAGAAATAGAAGAGGCCGGGATCGGGAGTGGAACGCTGCTGCACCACCGTGCCGCCCTGCCCGCGACGGTCGAAAATCGTGGGATCGAGCGCGAGGGCCTTCTCAAACGAGGTCATCGCTTCCGGATACTCTTTATTCGCAAAGTACGCGTATCCCAGATTGCTGTACATCGTGGGCATATCGCCGCGCAGATCGAGCGCTTTCTTGTACAGCCCAATCGCTTTGCCGTAGTGCTTTCGCTCGTACTCCACAGTTCCGCAGTTATTCGCGGCACTCGCGAATTTCTTGTCGGCATGCATCGAACGCCTATAAGCGCGTTCGGCGCGCAGCAAGTCGCCCAATTGCTGATAGGCGACTCCGATCTTGTTGAGCACTTCCGCGTTCTTGGGCTCGGTGGTCAAAATGTGGTCGTACTCGCCCACCGCTTGTGAATATTCTTTGCGCGCCATGAAAATATCGCCGCGCATTTCGAGCGCTTCGCGCGGCGTCATCGTGGAAAGAGGCGGCGCCGTCGCGGCGGTTGGGCTCGTTGTATTGCTTACTTTTGTGGGGCTTTCCTGAGCCCGGATGGAAACAGCTAGGCACAGGACCAGCGGAACGGCAACAAGAGTCAATCGGCTCATTGCCTTACTCCTTTACCGCGCTAGCAAACCTACGGTGGAGGTTTCTGGCTGTCCGCAGGCTTTTTGCTGGAACCAAAGATACCAAAAATCTTGCCCAGAAGCCCCTTTTTCTTTTCCGCCTGGTCGTCCGCGGGAGGCGTCTGGGGATTCGCGCCATTCGGGGGATTGGCGGCGGTATTCGGCGGAGGGGGCGGTGGGTTATTGTCCTTGCCAAAAAGATGCGAAAGCCAATTGGCCGGCGTGGATGCGAGATGTGGACCGCCGTGCAGTTCGCACAGTTGCGTCGGCTCACTGCCCGAAACGAAGTATTCCTGCACCGTTTGCGGGCAGGAAGCCGTGGCCAGTTGCCCGGATTGCGGGTCAATCGTTTCTTGCAACACGCCCGGGGGCGGGTCGAAATCTTCCGTCATTTTGTACTGTGGCAGCGTGACCGCGCGCTTCATGAATTCCGCCCAGATCGGCGCGGCGGATTCGCTGCCGGAAAGGCCGAGGTCGCGATTGTCGTCGAATCCCACCCACACCACGCACAGCAGATTCGAAGTGAAGCCCGCGAACCAGCCGTCGCGCGAAGTGCCGGTCTTCCCGGCGGCGACGGGAGTGAAGCCCATTGAGCGCACGGTGACGCCCGTGCCCTTGTTGATTACATCTTCCATCAGGCTGGTCGTGAGATAGGCGACGCGCGGATCGAGCACCGGATGGGTCCGCGGCAAGCCTGTCTCTTCCACCGTGCCGTCCGCCGCAAGCACGCTGCGGAGGAACAGCGGCTCGGCGCGCACTCCATTGGTGGCAAAGGCGGTGTAGCCGGCGGCGACATCTATCGGCGTCATTTCGTATGCACCCAGCGCGACGGCGGGGGTGGGTTGAATGTTGTTGCCGAGGCCCATCTGCCGCGCCAGGTCCACTACTCGCTGGTAGCCGATCATTTCCGCGACTTTTACCGTGGCAACGTTGAGCGAATGAATCAGCGCGTCGCGCACCGTCACCGTACCGTAAAATTCCTCGCCGTAATTGTCCGGCGTATAGTCCTTGCCGTCGAAATTGAATGTGGTGGGTACGTCGTCCACGGTAGTGACCGGCGTGACCACTGGCTGTACGCCCAGCACCGTGTCGTTGAACGCCGCCGCATAAACGAAGGGCTTGAATACCGAACCCGGCTGCCGCCGCGCCAGCGCGTGATTGAGCTGACTTTCACCGTAATTGCGGCCGCCGACCAGCGCGCGAATTTCGCCGGTCTGCGGGTCCAGCGCGACGAGCGCCACTTGCACCTGCGGCACCACCTGCCCTTTCTTTTTCCAGATGGCGTAGCGCTTGGCCAGAAGCTTGTCCACGCCTTGCACGCCGATTTGAATGGCGTCTGCCGCCGCATGCTGCAATTGCGGATCGAGCGTCGTGTAAATCCGGTAGCTCTGTGTTTCCAGATCGGTCTCAGAGAACTGTTCGAGGAGATGGTCTTTCACCATGTCCACGAAGTAAGGCGCCGCGCCTGTATTCACGCCGCCGTTGACGAACTTGAGTTTCACCTTTTTCGCGGCGTCGGCCTCGTCCTGTGTGACGTAGCCGTCTTCCACCATCTGCGCCAGCACGCGATCGCGCGATTCTTCGGCGCGGTCCACATGGCGCTCCGCCGAAGAATAGCGGTTCGGCGCGCGAATGATTCCGGCGAGGAACGCTTCCTCACCGAGATTCAGTTCGCGCACGTCCTTGCCGAAATACGCTTCGGCGGCTTCTCCAAATCCGCGAATGGCAAAACTCCCGCGATTGCCGAGATACACTTCGTTGGCGTAGAGCTCGAAAATCTGCTGCTTGGAAAACCGCTGGTTGATTTCGACGGCCATCAGGATTTCCTTGACCTTGCGCGTCCACTCGCGCTTGGTGGTGAAGAAAAAGCTGCGCGCCACTTGCATGTCAATCGTGGACGCTCCCTGAGCTTTCTGCCCGCGGCGCAAATCCGCCAGAGCCGCGCCAAAAACGCGCACGATATCCAGGCCGCCATGTTCGAAAAAGCGCTTGTCTTCGGCAGCGAGCACGGCATCCACCATGTTCTTGGGAAGATCGTCAAAACGGACCACGCGGCGTTTTTCACGGGAACTGTCGAAGAGGTTGGTGATGAGCTCGGGCTCGATTTCCGCCGCAGCGCGCGGCGCGCCGTCGGGAAGCTGCGAGATGCGGGAGATGGTGTTGCCCGAGAAACTCACGCGCAGCGCGTTCGTGCCCTGAAAATAGGATTCGCGCGACGGCCGGATCTCGACCGTGGAACCCTTTAGCTTGAATTCTCCGGGGGCGCCTTCGATTTCGCCTTCCTGGTACCCCGTGCGAAGCAGATAGGTCGCCAGGTCGCCGGCGCGCAGGGTCTCGCCGGTGTAAATGTGGCCCGGAGCCGAAAAAACGCGCGAGGTGTTGTGGTACACCTGCCCGGTGAGCTGTTGATTGATCAGCTTGCCGAACTGGATGTAGTAGTAGGCGAAAACTGAAGTTGCCACCACGAAGAGCAAGAGCGCGGAGCCAAGGACGGCCAGACCTATGCGCGATGTCCAGAAGCCCGGCTCGATTCGAATCCGCAATCAATGTCTCCGCGAGAACAGTCTCAAGTTATTAGACGCAATCCGTAGCCACACGGTTGGGCAGCGACGGGCTGGCGCGGCCGGCTCAACAGGGTTTCGATCGTGGTGAAATTCAATTCTAAATCGAATGGCTGTCTGCGTGGGGATGAAAATCCAGGGTCAACTGATAAACGATAAGGTCTACCGGCACGGTATAGTCCACCACGATTGTCACGGCCTGCTCGCCCCCGGTCACCTTGATATCTTCGGCTTTGACTGGGATGCCTAGTTCCTGGATCTTCTTCCAAACGTCGCCGCGAATATCGTCCGGGGATTTGCGCGGAAAGGCGGAGGTCGCAAACAGCGCTTCCGACTTCATCATGTCCTGGAGCTGGTAGTTGGCGAAGTAAGCCGGAAGGATTTTGTACCCTGCAAAGGCCAAGGAGCCTAGGATCGCCATCGTGACGATGAACTGGATCTTGCCCCCGCCGAGCTGTTTATTCCGTACTGGCCTCGCGTTCAAGGTAAAAGCCTCCCAAGGAACTTGGAACACCTGCGGTATTTTTATACTAGCAGCAGCGAAAGGCAGGGGAAGCTTGAGGTAAGAGGCGTGTTCTGAATGAGTAAACGCGGCGAAGTGGAATATGGGCGCTCAGTACGCCCGCGCGAAAATGGCCCTTTCTTTCGCGAGCTCGCCGCAATGGATGCACTTTCCCGTGCCGCCGAGCTGTTCCAAAGGAATACAACGCATGGTCGCCTTGGTCTCTTCCTTGATGTTGGCTTCGCAATCGGCATTGCCGCACCACCACGCAAACGCGAAGCCTTTCTCAACCGCCTTCTTGAATTCCTCATAATCCGCAGGTTCGGCGGTATTAGCCTTACGAAATGCGAGAGCCCGGTCGAAGAGCGCCTTCTGTATTTCGTCAAGCATCTGAACCACCGCAGCTGCGATTCCCTGCTGCGGGACGAAAGCTTTTCCTTCCTTCCCCGGCCGATCGCGCCGCGCCAGCACCACGGAACCTTTCGCGACATCCTTGGGACCCAGTTCGAGCCGCAGTGGCACGCCGCGCATTTCCCAGTCGTTGAATTTAAAGCCGGGGCTTGACCCTTCGCGTTCGTCCAGCCTCACGCGGATTCCAGCGTCGGCCAGCTCCTTGCGAAGCTTATGCGCGCACTCCAGCACGCTCGACTTTTCGTCGTCAGTCTTATAGATGGGCACGATCACGAGTTGGCACGGCGCGAGGCGCGGCGGGAAGATCAATCCCTGATCGTCGCCGTGCACCATGATGATGGCGCCGACGAAGCGCGTCGAGAGTCCCCACGAAGTCGTCCAGCAATGCTGCAGCACGCCGCCCTTATCGAGGTAACGTATCTCGAAGGCCTTCGCGAAATTCTGGCCGAGGTTGTGCGACGTTCCGGCCTGTAGAGCTTTCCCGTCACCCATCATCGCTTCAATCGAAAATGTCTGGTCCGCTCCGGCGAATCGTTCGGAATCCGATTTGCGCCCGGGAATCACCGGCACAGCAGCCTCGCGCACGGCAAAATCCGTGTAGATATCCAGCATCTGGCGCGTTTCGGCGGCCGCTTCCTCCAGCGTCGCGTGCGCGGTGTGCCCTTCCTGCCAGAAAAATTCAAGCGTGCGTAGAAACAATTTGGTGCGCAGTTCCCAGCGCACCACGCTGTTCCATTGATTGATCAGGACCGGCAGGTCGCGGTACGACTGAATCCATTTTGCATAAGCATGTCCGATGATCGTCTCAGACGTGGGGCGGATTACCAGCGGCTCGTCCAACTCTTCGCCGCCGCCATGCGTCACCACTGCCAGCTCCGGCGAAAATCCCGCCACGTGCGATTTTTCCTTGTCAATGAAGCTGCGGGGAATCAGCAAAGGAAACGCCGCGTTCACATGCCCCGTCGCCTTGAACCGGCTATCCAGCGCCGCCGTAATGTTCTCCCACAGCGCCCACCCATACGGACGCACGATCATGCAGCCGCGCACCGGCGCGTAGTCCGCCAGCTCCGCCCGCAATACGACCTGGTTGTACCACTCCGAAAAATCTTCCGCGCGCGTAGGCAGTTTCTGATCGGACATACTCTCGAGGCTCTTTTCTGTGTCAGATGGGCCGCAAGCGCACAAGTGCACGCTCACGACAGCACAATAAACGTTCAAGGTTAGGGGAGAGCCGGCGCGAAGTCAACCAAGGCAATATTACATCTTGTTCACGCCTACGATTTTGCGCTCGGAAATTCCTCGATGTGGAATTCGCCCTTGCGGCCGAAGTACATCACTTTCCTGCCGGTAAGGAAGGACCAGTAGGCAATGACGCCCGCCGCTCGAGAGCGCTCTACGAATTCCGGATAGCGAATGGTGTCCGCCTGCGCTCCGCGAATAGCCGCGACCAGTTCGGATGGTGAAAACTCGTCGGCGATGGGGCCCGGCGGCAGGGTCATTTTTTCCACATGAGTTTTGCCGTCGCGCGCGTAAAAAGTCTCTTGTGTCGAAGCCAGGTCGCAGAAGTACGATTCGACTCCTGCGTCGAGCAGCCTGCGCACCACCTCGGGGAACGTCAACTGGCCCGCTTGCGACTCTGCCAGCACGACGTGCATCACATTCGTGTCCATGGGTTCTCTTCTACGCTGGGGAATCTGACACAAGGGCGCGGATGCTGCAAAGTTTTTTTGTTTCGAGTGGCTGCCGGTTGACGGGCCCTTGCTTTTTCTTCTTATTCAATGCGAAATAAGTGGTGGAGGCTACCCGGCGCGCTGGTGCCCGCCGACGCGGCTTTAATAACTAAAGGAGTTGTTTGCAATGAAGATGCGCCTTACTCTCATAGTATTGCTCGCGTGTTCCTTCTCAATAGCGTTGTCCGTTCCGGTGAGTGCACAATCCGGCGCCGGGGCGGGCACATCTTCGAGCCAGCAGCAGACCACACCTCCTCCGCAGCAGCAGCCCAGCCAACCAGGTATGTTGTCGCCGCGCGCGGTGAACGTGCAACCCGGCCAACCCTACCAGCGCCCAACGGAAAAGGACAAGCTGCGCGGATACATTTTCGACACCTTCGGGCCGTATCCCATCATCAGCGCGGTAGCCACAGCTGGCATTCAGCAAGCCCGCAATAAACCGCCGGACTGGGGTCAGGGCTGGGACGCTTACGGTGTGCGGGTCGCAAGCGATTTTGGTGTCAACCTGGTGACTCAAACAACCCGCTACGGCTTGGCTGAGATCTTTCGCGAAGACACCCTCTACTATCGCTGCGAATGCACCGGGTTCGGTCACCGCTTGGGGCATGCATTGATTTCCACCGTCACCGCGCGACGCGGCGAAGATGGCCACCGCACCTTCTCGTTTTCCGCGCTTGTGGCCCCGTATGCCGGCACCGAGGCAGCAGCGTTGCTGTGGTATCCGAGCCGGTTCGATGCCAGCGATGGCTTCCGAATGGGGAATATCAATCTTGCCGTACAGGCGGGTGTCAACGTTGCGAACGAATTCATTTATGGCGGGCCGCACACACTGCTCGCCAGACATCACGTTCCGGTCGTTTCCAGCGTGACAGGTTCAACTCAGAAATGACAATCTGATTATCCTCTGCGAAGGTTAGAGAGCTCGCCGGGTTGATGGTCGCGGCGGGCTTTCTCATTTTCGCGGGCCCCGAATTTCGGCCTTCGCTTCAGTGGTGGTCCGGATGGTGGTGCCGCCACGTCCAATATTCGCGCCGCTCTTGCGGCGGCAGCGCGCCAAATTCGCGGTAAGGGCGGCCCGTTTCGACTATCCACCGACGGTAGTAGACGACTTCATGATCGTCCCACACGTGGTAGTCGGCGTAGTAAGGATCGTAAACCCGGACGGTCGCGTGTTCCGCGCATCCAGCTACAAAAACCGGTGACGCAATCGCGATCGCCATCAGAAATAGTCCCAGCTAGCATTTATTGCGGCGCATTCGTCCATCCCCCTCGAGCAGGCGCCTCCAACAATATGGATTATTCGGTTGCACCCGTGAGCGCCGCGAGCCTGGTGCGGTGAACGAGCCGGGTCTGATTGCAAAGGACGCGACGCTCCGATAAAATCTTCTCGAATTTACAAACACACCGGAGATGCGGAAGTTGCGCGAGCCGCGCGCGGAGTGCTATTCCGCCACGGTTATTCCCAGAAGAAAATCCCGGCAGGGTGCCACCATATGAAAAACGAATTCCCCGAACTGGTACGCATGAGCCGCCGTCTTGACGAAGTGGATCCCGAAGTCGCTGAAGCGTTGCGCGACGAAGTCCGCCGTCAGGCCACCGGGCTCGAATTGATTGCCTCCGAAAATTTCGTTTCTGAAGCCGTGCTCGAAGCCATGGGCTCGGTCTTCACCAACAAGTACGCGGAAGGCTATCCCGGCAAGCGCTATTACGGCGGCTGCGAAAACGTGGACCGCGTCGAGCGCCTCGCCATCGAACGCGCCAAGCAACTTTTCGGCGCCGAACACGCCAACGTGCAATCGCACTCCGGCACCCAGGCGAATATTTCCGTGTACATGACGGTGCTCGAGCCCGGCGCCACCGTGCTGGGCATGAATCTTGCGCACGGCGGCCACCTCACCCACGGCCATCCGCTGAATTTCTCGGGGAAGACCTACAAGTTCGTGGCCTACGGCGTCACCAAGGACACCGAGACGATTGACTACGACGAAATCGCGGCGCTCGCGCGTGAGCACCAGCCCAAAATGATCGTCGCTGGCGCCAGTGCTTACGCGCGCGTCATTGATTTCCCACGCATCGCGGACATCGCGCAATCCGTCGGCGCGCTCTTCTTCGTGGACATGGCGCACATCGCGGGACTTGTCGCGGCAGGCGTACATCCCAGCCCGGTGCCGTACGCGGATTTTGTTTCCACCACCACGCATAAGACTTTGCGCGGCCCGCGCGGCGGATTGGTCCTCTGCCGCGAAAAATTCGCTAAGGATCTCGACCGCATCACATTTCCGGGAATTCAGGGCGGACCGCTCGAGCACATCATCGCCGCAAAAGCAGTTTGCCTGAAGGAAGCAGCCGAGCCGGAATTTGTCGCCTATCAACAGCAGGTCGTCGTGAATGCCAAAGCCCTCGCGGCCGGACTAGCCAAGCGCGGATTCCGTATCGTCACCGGGGGCACGGATAATCACTTGATGCTCGTAGACATGAACTCCCGCGGAATCACCGGACGCGACGCCGAGGTCGCTCTCGAGCGCTCCGGAATGACGGTCAACAAGAACGCCATTCCCTTCGATCCCCTGCCCCCGATGAAAGCCGGCGGCATTCGTGTTGGCAGCCCCGCCGTCACCACGCGCGGCATGCGTGAACCGGAAATGGAAAGAATCGCCGGATGGATCGCGGAAGTGCTCACGCACTTGGGCGACACGAGCATTGAACAGCGCGTGCGCGGCGAAGTCGCGGCCGTCGCTGAGAAGTTCCCGCTGTATGCAGGACGCCTGGAAGCCGCCGAAGCCCTCAGCGCGCTGCACGCGCAAAACGCCCGCTAGCCAAGCTTCAAATTAGTCACAGCGGATGCGCCGCTCAAGTCTGCGCGGGCTCGACGCAAGGCTGCCTGCAGCGATATTGGGCAACGCGACGCCTGTCCCAATCAAGCTCATCTGTCCCGTTGCGGGACAATTTCCGCCTCGTTGATTTCTGGGCTGGGAAGGCACTGCGGCTAACTCCTGTCTGTGCCGCGTTGCGGCATCCGAACGTCTTCGCGATTTGGAATTGAGCTTGCGAGGTTCTATCCATGCGGGGGTGATCCACAGCATGAGCTTAGCCGCGGCCGTGGAAGTGGAATCCGTTCTGTGGCCCCACACACTGGAGGCTGCCAAGGACGAAGCGCGGCTCATTCAGGATTCTTTGCTTCCATCCGGCACGTTGCGCGGCGATGGATTTGAAGTAGCGTTTCGTTTTTCGTCGCTGGGAGAAGTCGGGGGAGATTTCGCCGATTTTTTTTCAACTGCCGAACGGGCTTGTCGGACTTTACATAGCAGATGTTGTCGGCAAGGGGCTCATCGCCGCCATGTACGCCGCGCTGGTGATGGGCACGATCCGCGGCATCAACAAAACGGGCGAAGACACTGCCACGGTCCTGCAACTCCTCAATAAGCGCCTCCGCGTGCGCGCCGTACCCGGCCGCTATAGCTCCACGATCTATGCGCTCTTTGATCCGCGGTCCGGCGAACTAACTTTTCCGAATGCTGGAGTGCCGCTGCCCTTGCTCGTTTCCGCCGCAGGGTGCCGCTCGCTGGGTGAGGGAGGCTTACCCTCCGGCATGTTTAGCGGTACTTCCTATGAAATACATTCCGTGGGTCTCTTTCCCGGCGACGCCGTGCTCTTCGCCACCGACGGATTGCACGAATTGCGCAACGAAAAGGGCGATGACTTGAGCTGGGGCAAACTGCGCGAGATCTGGAATGAATGCCGCTGCCGTTCGGCCGATGAGTCCCTGGATTTTCTCTTCGATGAGGTGCAGAGCTTCTCCGGCGCCGGCCGGCGCCACGACGATATCACCGCCATCGCGCTGAAAGTCCCGTTGGAACCGGCTGCCGTCGCGGTGCCCAGTCCCGCCGAATCTTCGAATGGAGACGGCATTTACGTCCTGCAGGGGAAAGAAGGATCCAACTAGGAGACCGTCGCGACTTCAAACAACGCGAACCTCTAATTCGGCGACTGAGCCATCACAAATCGAAAATGCTCGCACCGGCATTTCAGCTTCCGCCATAGGCGAAATTATGAAGTACGCGACGTCCGGGTAATACGCCTGCTCGATATCGCGCGCCGAAGGCTCGTTCTTTCCGTTCGGATGCGAATGATAAATTCCCAGCAACTGCAATCCCGCGGCGCGAATCTCGCGCGTCAAATGAAATAATTCCTTCGGCGCGATTTCATACTCGATCGCCGGGTTCGGCGCCGCATTTACCGCGGGAAACGCCCGAGTAATCACGCCCTCGCGCCCGGCAAGCATGCCGCAACATTCCGCGTGCGGATCTCGCAACGCGTGCTCCGCCGCCACCCGCAGTACCTCTCGTTCAATTCTTATTGCGTCAGCCACGAGGCAACTCAACGTCAGCAGCAACTGCGGAAAAAGCTGGAGTGAGGAACTTCACGATGAGACTCCTCAAAGCCTCCTGCGCTTCTGTGGCTTGCCCTTTGCGCGCTTGCTCAGTTTGATGTCATCCGGCAGGCCCGCCAGCAAGTCAAATGCCCGCGCCATTTCGCCGGCCTTCGCATGCTCGACGATCGCGTCAACACGGTGAACACTTGCGGATTCCGTGATCTTCAAGCGACGTTTCTTCGGAACCGCTGTGCAAACGTGGCTCTCTGGCTTCGCCACCGTCCCTCGGTAAGGATCCACGAACTCGATCGTGAAATCTTTGCCGTCCCAGCCGCGCCACGACGCAGGATCCAAAATATTTGATGTGCGAATCGCGCACGCTCCATCTTGAACCAGGCACGGCTTCTGCCCTTTTCCGCTGCCGCAATTAGGCGGCCAAGCCCACGAGTACACTTCATCGTAATACCACTCGCCCACCTTCACGATGTTGGCGTCCACGCTGTAGCCTTCCGGCCCCTGGTTCACAACGTATTTGTAAGGAAGGCTGAGGAAATAATTCCCGGGCGGCTTCGGCCGCGTGAAGTGATAACCGCCGTCCGTCGAAAGATAGAATGTATCGACGTTGTACCAGCAGGAAGCGGTGTCCGTCTTAGACGCGCACATGCCCGCGTGCTCCCAGCCGTGATACTCCATATGCCCGTGCGCGACAATCCGTTTGCCATCGACGTTGTAGAACGTATTCAGCCACGTCGCGTCGTTAAAATCCGCAATGTTTCCGTCATGCGGCGATTTGTAAACCACCTCGCAGTTGTGCTTCACCGTTTCAAGCGTAGATCCAAGCCCCGCGCGTGTGACGTAGTGCGACGCAATCAGGTGGATGGTTCCTTTGTAGTCGCGGAAGGCCCGGGCCGCCGCGTCCGGGATATCAATCTGTTCGCAGGATTCTTTCGAAGTGTCGAACGCTGCAGCGCGCGCTCCATCCAGAAAATTCGGAGTCGCTGGATCGACAGGCCATTTGGGAGCCGGAAATGAAAATTTTCCAGAACCCGCCAACAACGCGTTGTCGACGTTGCCCGCCAGCGCGATGCCGTGGATGTAAAGCTTCTTGCCCTGGAAACTTCTCAGCAGTTGGTTGGGCAGCGCGGTCCGGAATCTGTGCTTGCGGCCATCGGCATCGTGGCATTCCCGGTCAACGGCAGGTTCGTTCGTCAGGTTGGCCGAGTCCGCCATGACGTACGTTCCCGGAGGCTTGGCGCCCGCCGGATGAGTCGCATGGATGTTGATGGCGATCGAGGCGCGATTGCCTTCCTGGCACGCCCAGCCGTGAACGTAGTATTGATCGCCCTCGAACGCTACGCCGTCAATGACTCCCGTCACCGCGCCGGCGTGCGAATTCTGGCCCGCGGACGGGCGCGCCAATTCAGGAGACGAGGATCCGACCACCAAGACCACGACGACGCTTGACCATGCCAGCTTCCATGCAGTTCGAGGCATCGGAGATCTTGCGTCGCCGGTTCAGTCGGTCTTCGCGCGCAGAGGAATGTGCGAGCATCCGAACCGCCGCGATACAACTCAACACGAGAGCAGCGGGCACGGCATGCCGTGCCCCTACCCGGTTCGATCGTTCGCCTCTACGCCTTTTGGGCTTGCCGTCGCAAGAATGTGGGCACGTCCAGATCGTCGGCCGGCACTTCGTGCACCACTTCCTTTACGTTGCGCGCCACCTGCTGCACCACGTTGGTCTGCTGCGGCGCGATGTTCGGCGCGGGCTCGGGGTCGCGCGTGGCTTTCCACGTCTTCGGCAGGTATGACGGCTTTTGCTGCGTCTTGCGCGCCGCCACTTCGCGGAAGCCTGCGGCGATCACGGTGATCTTCACCGACTCCTTCATGGCGTCGTCCATCACCGCGCCGAAAATAATGTTGGCATTTTCATGCGCGGCTTTCTGGATGATCGAAGAAGCTTCGTGCACTTCCTGCAGGCTCAAACTCGAAGAGCCGGTGATATTGATCAAAATTCCCTGCGCTCCCTGAATGCAATTGTCTTCGAGCAACGGGCTATTGATGGCGCGATTCGCGGCGTCCACCGCGCGGTTCGAGCCGGAAGCCACCGCCGTGCCCATCACCGCATAACCTTGCCCTGACATAATCGTCTTCACGTCGGCAAAGTCGCGATTGATGATGCCCGGAATGGTGATGATGTCTGAAATGCCCTGCACGGCCTGGCGCAAAATATCGTCGGCGATGCGGAAGGCCTCGAAAAAGCTGGTGCCGTGCTCGACGCAATCCATCAGCCGCTCGTTGGGAATAACAATGACGGTGTCCACGCAGCCGATCAGTTCGGCGAGCGCTTGTTCCGCCTGCTCCATGCGCCGCTTGCCTTCGAATGCGAAGGGTTTCGTCACCACGGCGACAGTCAGCGCGCCAAGCTCGCTCGCAAGGTTTGCGACCACGGGCGCGGCGCCGCTACCTGTTCCGCCACCGAGGCCGGCGGTGACGAACACCATGTCCGCCCCGTCCAGCGCCTCCAGAATTTTTTCGGTGTCTTCGAGCGCCGCTTTCCGCCCGACTTCGGGATTGGCTCCCGCGCCCAATCCTTTCGTCAGTTTCGCGCCCAATTGCAATTTCACCGGCGCTTGGGAAAGCTTCAGCGCCTGCAAATCGGTGTTGGCCGCAATGAATTCCACGCCTTCCACCTTGGCGCGAATCATGCGGTTGACGGCGTTCGATCCGCCGCCGCCCACGCCGATTACTTTTATCTTGGCCCCGTTCGGTGCTTCTTCCGCAAACGATACACGCATGCTCGATTCTTTTTGCGCCATGCTTCCTCCCCAGTCTTTTCCCAGTTTCAAATTCTGAATCCTGATACTTATTGCGCCCCTGCAAACATGCTCTTCAATTTGCCCACCCAGCCGCTAGGGCGGTTCCCCGCAGCGCGCCGCGTCCGCGCACCGTAGAGCACCAATCCAACGGCTGTTGCATACTCGGGCTGGGAAACTTCTTCGCTCATGCCGGCAAGCCCGCGCGGCGAAGCCACGCGCACCGGCAGATTGAAAATTCGTTCGGCTAATTCGCACAGGCCGCGCAATTGCGCGCCACCGCCTGTGAGCACGATGCCCGCGGGAATCTGCGATTCCACGCCGCCGCGGCGCAGTTCGTCGCGCACCAGCATCAATAATTCCTGCGCGCGCGGCTCGACAATCTCCGAAAGCATTCGCGAAAACACCGTGCGCGGCGGACGATCGCCCACGCTAGCAATTTCAATCGCGGCATCCTCTTTCAGCAATTCGCGAAACGCGCAGGCGTGCAGCCGCTTGATTTTTTCTGCTTCGCCGCTGGGCGTGCGCAGCCCGACGGCGAGGTCGTTGCTGAAATGATCGCCGCCCACTGGAATCGCGGCCGTATGCCGCACCACTCCGCTCGTGAACGCCACCATCTCGGTAGTTCCGCCGCCGATATCCAGCAGGCACGACCCCAGTTCGCGCTCGTCTTGCGTCAGGCAAGCTTCCGCGGAAGCCAGCGGCTCGAGGACCGTATCGTCCACGCGCACTCCCGCGCGATTTACCGCCGTCACGATATTTTGCGTCGCCGTTCCCGATGCAGTCACGATATGCACGTTCGCTTCAAGCCGCTGCCCCACCATGCCGATCGCATCGCGGATGTTATCTTGCGCGTCCAGAAAAAATTCCTGCGGCAGCACGTGCAGCACTTCGCGGTCTTCCGGCAACTGCACGCCGCGCGCTGCTTCAATCGCGCGCCGCACGTCGTCGCGCTGCACATCGCGCGGGCGCGAGCCTACGGTGATTCCGCCGCGGCTATTCACCCCACGCACGTGCGTTCCGGCCACGCCGATCAACGCCGATTCCACCGGCACTCCCACGATCGTTTCCGCTTCTTCCACCGCGCGACGAATCGAGCTGACCGCCAGGTCCAGATTCACGATCTGCCCCTTGCGCCATCCCTTCGATTCCGCCGCACCGAGCGCGGCGAACCTTACGCCGCTCGCGTCGTCATCCAGTTCGCCGATCAGCGCGCACGTTTTCGTGCTGCCGATGTCCAGCGCCACAATGTGCCGTTCCTTCTTCGTCAAATCCGCTCCTCGGTACTTCCGCTTCCGGGCCGCGAACTACTGTTGAGCCGCCGCACTCGAATGCTTTACCGCGCTTTTCTTCACGTTTTTCGCCGTTGCATGATGCGTCGCGCGCGAACTCGGATGCGAGCTTGCGTGCGAACTAGCGTGTGAAGTTGCATGCGCGGCAGCGTGCGATACCTCAGCCGGTCTCGATTTCACGGCTGTTGCTGCCATCGGCATCGCCATCGCCGCTGGCGGATCCTGCATCTTCGCCACTAGCGTGGGATCCTGATTCACCACCGCTTCGCCGTTGAATCGCAGGTCCACTGATTCAACGTTGCCAACCTCCGCGCGCCACCGCCCGATATCCTTGAGGACCGTCAGAAACTTGTCCTCAAAATCACTGTCGCCGAAATGGATCAGGACAGGCGTATCGGCGTTGGTCCACTCGCCGGCGGCGTTGGCATTGGCGCTCGCGCCATTCGGTCCGCTGCCGCCCTGCAATCCCGTGATCGTCGCCCGCAAATCTTTCGCTTCGGCTAGATCCACTTCGCTCACTTGATCCATCGCCCCGCCGCGCGCTGCTTCCACCTGCTGCGCGAAACTCGCAAATAGCTGCATGCGCAGCTCGCGATCTTCAATCGGCATCTCCGAACTCATCCCGATAACCACTGGAAAATGGAAATCGCCTCTTAGAGGTCGGTCCAGAATCACGCCGTGTACATCCACCAACGCGAGATCGCTGCCATCGCGCAAAAAAGCGATCGGCGTCCGCTCGGTGATCTCAACCTTGATGGTATTCGGCAAAGCTCGCAGCACGCCGGCTTGCTCCACCCACGGCAAAGTTTCGATTTGCCGCCGCCGCTCGCTTAACGGAATGCGCAGGACGCTGTGTCCGCGGTCCACGCGAAAAATTTCACGCACGCTCGAGGGCGTCACGTAATGATTTTGCGACACCTGGATTTGCTCGGGATGGATCAGCGCCATTTCCTGCGATGCGAGCAAAAAATGCCCCACCATATACGCAGCGCCCACGCCGCCCGCCGCCACCGCCGTTCCGAACATCACGCGCAGATAGGTCTTCCAGGCCTTCTTGCCGAATTTCCGCCGCTTGATCTCAAGAGGCTTCTGCCGCCGCAGATACTTCGGCTCTTCGTCGGCCAGGACTTCCTGGGGATAGGCGTCCGCGTCCATGGTCCTCAGTTTTTCCAGAGAATGACCTCGTTCTCAAGCTCGACGCCATGCGTCGCACGCACCCGCTCGCGCACGTCGTCAATCAGTTTTAACATGTCCGCGCAGCTGGCGTTTGCAACATTCACGAAAAAATTGGCGTGCCGGTCGCTGACCACGGCGTCGCCCACGCGATGCCCCTTCAATTTCAGCTCGTCAATCATCCGCCCAGCCGAGCCGCCCGCCGGATTCTTGAAGATACAGCCCGCGCTTTTCTGGTTCAAAGGCTGGCTGGAACGCCGCTTTTCGTTGCACACGCGAATTCCGGCGAGAATTTCTTTGTACGGCTTCGCCGGCAATTCCAGTTTCACGCGCAGCATCACGTCATCCGGCGCAAACGAAGTGTGGCGATAATCAAAACGTATGTCGTCGCCGCGCAAAGTCTCGATTTCGCCGCTCGCCGCGCGATACAGCTCCACCTCGCGCACGTACGAGCCGATTTGCGTGCCGTAAGCCCCCGCGTTCATCCGCAGAGCGCCGCCCACGCTTCCCGGTACGCCGATCAAACCTTCCATCCCGCCCAAGTCGCGCTTCGCGCAAAAAGTGACCATGCCACCTAGGTCCGCCGCAGCGTCCACAAACGCTTCATTTCCTTCGACGCGCATTCCGGGCTGCGAAGTCGGTAGATGCAAAACCACGTAAGGCAATTCGCCATCATCTATAAGGACGTTTGTGCCGCCGCCCAAAAAGCGGTGCGGAATGTTTTCATCGGCGAGCAGCCGCATCACTGCCGGAATTGTCTCGAATTGCCGCAACAGCAATTGATCCGTCGTTCCGCCGATCCCCAGCGAAGTCTTCTCGCTCAGCGGCACGCCCGGACGCAACTCGACGCCAAGTTCCTTCAGCCGCGCCGCAATCGGTTTGTCGCTAATCCGCATGAACTATAATGTCGTTCGCCTTCGCACGCCGCATCTGCGTCGCTCATCCGCGCAGCGTTGTGCTCAGTCGGCGCTCGTCGAAATTTTCGATCCCAGCAGCATCGCCAGCTGTTCGAGCACGCGGCCCACGCTGCCCGCCCCAATCGCCATCACCGCATCTCCAGGACGCGCCTCGCGCAACATGTATTCCATTCCGGCCTGCATGGTGCTCGTAAAAACCACATTCTTGTGACCAGCGCCGCGAATCGCGTCCGCCAACTTCTCGCCGGTCACACCCTCGATCGGCTGTTCACCCGCCGCGTAAATCTCCGTCAGCACCAGCACGTCCGCCAAATTGAACGAGCGCCGAAAATCTTCCCAAAGATGCTGCGTGCGCGTGTAACGGTGCGGCTGAAAAAGCACCAGCATCCGGTGATATCCGCACCCGCGCGCCGCTTCCAAAGTCGCGCGAATTTCCGCGGGGTGATGCCCGTAATCATCAATCAGCGTGACGCCGTTGAACGTTCCCTTAATCTCGAAACGCCGCCCAACACCCGAAAATTTTGCCAAGCCCGCGCGAATCAGGTCCGCCGGCACATTCAACGAGAGCGCAACTCCCGCGGCGGCCGCGGCATTGCGCACGTTGTGAATTCCCGGCGGCGCAGGCAGCGTGAACAAACCCAAATCCTCGCCGTGATATTTCAGCCGGAATTCGCTGGACAAGCCGTTGAGCTTTACATCAGCAATCACCAGGTCCGCTTGATTGGAGGTGCCGTAAGTAATCACCGGACGCTTCACGCGCGGCAAGATCGCCTGCACGTTCGGCTCATCGAGACACAAAATCACCGTGCCGTAGAACGGCACGCGATTCACGAATTGCAGAAACACATCCTGAATTTCCTCGAGCGAGTGGTAATGGTCCAGATGCTCGCGGTCAATCGTCGTAACCACGGCCACCACCGGCGCCAGCAGCAAAAACGACCGATCGCTTTCGTCGGCCTCGACCACCATGTATTCGCTCTGCCCCACGCCCGCGTTCGAACCGGCATGATTCACGCGTCCGCCGACCACAAAAGTCGGATCAAGCCCCGCAGCCGCGAGAACCGCCGCGACCATGGAAGTAGTGGTCGTCTTCCCGTGCGCCCCAGCGACTGCGATGCCGTATTTCAAGCGCATCAGCTCCGCCAGCATTTCCGCGCGCGGGATCACGGGAATCTTCAGCTTCTGCGCCTCGAGAACCTCCACGTTGTCCGGACGCACCGCCGAAGAAATCACCACTACGTGCGCGCCGTGAACGTTTCCCGCCAGATGCCCCTCGAAAATTTTCGCGCCGAGCTTGCGCAAACGCTCCGTCACCGGCGATTGCTTCAAATCCGAACCCGAAACGGCATACCCGCTCGAAAGCAGCACTTCAGCGATTCCGCTCATGCCGCTGCCGCCGATCCCCACCAAATGGATTTGCTGAAAATTGCGGAAGGACGCAATCATGGCCGCACCAGCCCTTCGAGCAGGTCAACGATATCTTCCACCGCGCGCGGGCGCGCGAGCCCCCGCGCATGCTCTTCCATCTCGCTGATTCTCCCGGGCTGGTCCAGGAGCGAGAAAATTTCGTTCGTCAACCGCTCGGGCGTTAATTCTTCCTGAGGCAGCAGGCGAGCGGCGCCTGCGTCTTGCATAGCCGCGGCATTGCGCGTCTGGTGCGCGTCAGTGGCGGCGCCGAAGGGGATGAGGATGGCGGCGCGTCCGGCGGCGGCAATTTCGGCCACCGTGATCGCACCCGAGCGGCAGACGATCAAGTCCGCCTGGGCAAACCGCTCCGCCATATTCTCGATGAAGGGCACAACCTCCGCTCGGAATTCACGTCGCGCATAAGCCACGCGCACCGCATTATAATCGCGTTCACCAGTCTGATGCACGATGAAAAGCCGGTTTTTTCGCGCCGCCAGCAGGTCGAGCGTGTCAACTGCCGCGCGATTGATCGGCAAAGCCCCACGGCTGCCGCCCGTAATTAGAATCGAGAATGGCTCGTGATGCTCCCGGTGCGGTGCGGCGAAAAATTCCTTGCGCACGGGTATGCCGGTGGCGACCGCCTTTGCGCCGAAACGCTTGGCGGTTTCCGCGAAGCCGCACGCGACGCGCGTCGCAATCCCCGCCAGCACGCGATTGGTGAATCCCGGCTCGACATTCGGTTCGAAAATCACCGACGGGATCCCATGCAGCCGTGCGGCGAGAATCATCGGGCCCGAAGCGTACCCGCCCACTCCAAATGCCGCTCCAAACCGGTGCCGCTGCACGACTTTCTCCGAATCCCACATCCCTGCGGGCAACATCGCCGCGTTGCGCAAAAATTTCATCCCGCCGATTCCCTTCAATCCCGCCACGCGGATCGTCGCGAGAGGCAGCCCAGCCTGCGGCACCAGCTTCGCTTCCATCCCGCGCTCGGTTCCCACGATCACGACGCTTCTTACTCCTTCCGGGTCGCGCCTCAGCCATTCCTTCGCCACTGCAACGGCCGGAAATACGTGGCCGCCTGTCCCCCCGCCGGCGATCAGCAAATTTTTGGCCCTGCCGGTGCCCGCCAGAACGGCGCTCGCGGCTTTGCCGCTGCCAACTCCGCTCACGTTTCGTCCGCTTGCTGGCTGATGTTTAACAGCACTCCGGTGGCCAATAACATGGCGATCAGGCTCGACCCGCCGTAACTTATAAATGGCAGCGGAATCCCCTTCGTCGGCATCAATCCCAGCACCACACTCAAATTGATCAGCGCCTGCCCTACCACCATCGTCGTGATCCCCAACGCCAGAAACTTGCCGAATTCGTCCCCCGCCTTCATCGCCGCCACAAACCCGCGCCAACCATACACCGCGAAAAGTACCAGCACGACGACCGCCCCGACGTACCCCAGTTCCTCTCCGATAATCGCGTAAATGAAATCCGTGTGCGCTTCCGGCAAAAAGAAAAGTTTCTGCCGGCTTTCCATCAAGCCAACCCCGGTCATGCCTCCCGATCCCACCGAAATCAACGATTGCATCAGCTGAAATCCCGCGCCCTTGGGGTCCAAATCGGGATGCAGAAACGCTTCCAGCCGCTGCAGCCGGTACGGCACGCGCACAATCAACAAATAAATCGTCGGAATCGCGGCCAGCACCGTCCCGGCAATGTAACGGTACGAAAGTCCGGCCACAAAAAGCATCACCATCGCAATCAGCACGATCATGAACGCGGTGCCCATGTCCGGCTCTTTCACCACCAGCGCTGCCATCACCAGAGTCGTTCCCAGCGCCGGCGCGAGCGAATGCAGCGGATCGTTCACGCCAAAATTTCGCGGCAGCCGCCGCAATTCCAGAAACCATGCCAGAAAAATAATCAGCGCGAGCTTGGCCATTTCAGAAGGCTGAAAACTGAACGGCCCCATGCGAAACCAGCGGTGCGTCTGGTGCGAGCGATCCAGAAAAAACACGCCCACCAGCAGCACGAACGAAAGCGCCAATCCCGTAAACACAACGCGCGGCTGCCGCAACTTGCGGTAGTCCGAGTTCATCAGCCAGAACATCCCCGCAATCCCTAGCACCAGGTAAATCAGCTGTCGCAAGAGAAAAATGTAGCCCGCGCCAAATTGTTCGCTCGCCGTCATCGCCGATGCGCTGAACACCATCACCACGCCGATCAGGCACAATGCGAGCGTTACGCCAAATAATTTTCGATCGGGCTGCACGCTTCGTGGCATCCGTTATCCTTTCTCCGCGGCCGCGCCATCGGCAGCGGTATCTGCCGGCGATTGCCCAGCGCGGCGTGCCACCAATTCCTTGAAGACGCGTCCGCGCTGCTCGTAATTCTCAAACTGATCGAAGCTCGAACACGCCGGCGCAAGCAATACCGTATCGCCCGGTTGTGCTCGCTCCATCGCCATCTCCACCGCACGCTCGAGCGTTCCGGCACGCTCGATCTCGACCGCACCCTGCAAATCTGCAGCGACCTTTTCGGCGGCCTCACCAATCAGCAGCGCCGTTCGCGCACGCGCCTGCAACAAATCGCGCAAGGGCGTGTACGGGCTGCCCTTGTCCTTCCCGCCCAAAATCACCAGAAGCGGCCCGGGAAACGCCTGCACCGCTTTCATCGCCGCATCCACATTCGTCGCCTTGGAATCGTTGTAAAACTGCACGCCCGCAATCTTCGCGACGAATTCCAAACGATGCTCGACTCCGCGAAACGATTTCACGCCGCTGGCAATCGCTGCAGGAGTCGCGCCCGCCAGGTACGCCGCCGCGCAAGCCGCCAATACGTTTTCGACGTTATGCTCGCCGCGTAGCGGAATCTGATCGCGCCGCGCCAGCACCGTTTCCGATCCTTCATTGCGAAAAATGATTTCGTTTTCGCGCAAAAACGCGCCGTTCGCGACGCGCTTCTGCCTGCTGAACCAGAAAATATGCGGCTTCGCCGGCATCCGCTTAGTCACTTCCGGATCGTCCGCATTCAACACCGCAACATCGCGCTCCAGCTGATTTTCGAACATGCGCATTTTTGCGCGCGCGTACTCTTCGAACGTTCCGTGCCGGTCCAGATGATCGGGCGTCAAATTCAGCAGCACCCCGATTTCGGGTCGGAAGCTTTCGATCGTCTGGAGTTGGAAACTGCTGACCTCGGCAACCGTCACTGCCGGGTCCGTCGAACGCTCCACCAGCGCGAGCAGCGGCGTTCCGATGTTGCCGCCCACCAACGTCGGAATGTTCGCCGTCTGCAAAATGTGCGCCACCAGCGCCGTAGTCGTCGTCTTTCCGTTCGATCCCGTAATCGCCACCAGCTTCCCGCGCAAAAAACGCCAGGCCAGTTCGATTTCGCTCCAGACCGGAATATTCTTCTTTCGCGCGGCTGCGAGCGGCGGCAAATTCGCCGGAACTCCCGGGCTCACCACAATCAAATCCTTCTCCAGAAAACTCGCATCCACGTGGCCGCCGAGTTCGAGTTTCACTCCGGCAGCGCGCAACTTCTCCGCGGTATCCGCAATCTCAGTTTCCGGACGCTCATCGGTCGCCGTCACCGTCGCGCCGTACCCTGCGCTGAATAACGCTGTCACGAGTCCCGTCCTCGCTAGGCCCACCACCAAAACGCGCTTGCCTTCTAAATCGAATCCCGGCCTCAACTTTCTCTCACCTGGCTCTCACTTGGCCCGTCGCTCAGCCCTCACCGCAATTTCAAAGTCGTCAGCGAAAAAAGCGCGAACACCAGCGCCACAATCCAAAAGCGCACGATAATCTTCGACTCGCTCCAGCCCAGCAACTCGAAATGATGATGCAGCGGCGCCATACGGAACACTCGCTTGCCGGTCAACTTGAACGATCCCACCTGGATAATCACCGACAGCGCTTCCAGCACAAACACGCCGCCTATCGAAAGCAGCAAAATTTCCTGCTTGATGATTACTGCCACCGTCCCAATCGCGCCGCCCAATGCCAGCGAGCCTACGTCGCCCATGAACATCTCTGCCGGATGCGCGTTGTACCAAAGAAATCCCAGCGACGCGCCCGCAAGCGAGCCGCAAAAAATTACCAGCTCTCCCGCATCCGGAATTTTCTGGATGTCCAGGTAGTCCGAGAATTTCGCATTGCTCGAAAGATACGTCAGCACCGTGAGCGCCACCGCGGATACCAACACGCAGCCGATGGCTAGTCCATCCAGCCCGTCCGTCAGATTTACCGCGTTCGAGCATCCCACGATCACCAGCACCAGAAACAAAACGAATGGCACATACGCCAGCGGCCAGAGAAAATCACGCGCAAGCAGCGACGAAATCACTAGGTCCGGGTGCAATCGCTTGAAAAACGGCACGCTCAACTGCGTCGAATAGACGCCTTGCGATTGCAATGACAACAGCACGATTCCCACCGCTACGCATGTGAGCACCTGAAGTGAAAATTTCGCACGCGGCCGCAGCCCCATGTTTCTTTTGCGCACCACTTTGTTGTAATCGTCCACGAAGCCAATCGCCCCGAAAGCCAGAGTCGCTCCAGTTGCCAAAATCACATACGGATTCCGCAAATCCGCCCACAACAAAGTCGGAATCACGATCGACGCGACAATCAGCACGCCTCCCATCGTCGGCGTTCCAGCTTTTTTCTGGTGCGCCTTCGGCCCTTCCTCGCGGATGTACTGCTTCACCTGCAAATCGCGCAGCCGCTCGATCACCCACGGCCCTAGCAGCAGCGATAGCAGCAGTGCGCTCGAGCTCGCCATCGCCGTGCGCACCGTGATATATCGAAATACATTCAACGGGCTGAAGTGCGGCCGCAGCAGGAAGACGAACAGGTAGTACAGCATTCAGCGCTGGCCTTTTGATTCCGCTTCTAAGTTTTCCGCCCGGGGCTCGAAATTCATTCGTTTGTGTGTCGCTTCAATCGCCTCCAGAATTTTCTCCATCTTTACACCGCGAGAACCTTTCAGCAGCAGCAAATCGTCGCGCCGGATAAATCCAGCCACAAAATCCGCCGCCTCCCCGGAATTCTTGAAAAATCTCGCGCGCTCCCGGGGATGTCCGGCCTCTATCGCCGCCTCGACGAACGCCGCGGCTTCGCCCTGCACGCCGATAATCCAATCAATCGTTTTCACTTTCGCGACAAACCGCCCGCATTCGCGGTGCAGTTCGGGCGAAGAGCCTCCCAATTCCAGCATCTCACCGGCCGCCAAAATGCTGCGGCCGAAGCCCGTCGTATCCGCGAGCAGCCGCGCCAGCGCATCGAGCGCCGTGGGACTCGAGTTGTAACTATCATTAATCACCGTGAACCCGTCCTCGAACCGCACCACTTCGCCACGCTTGTCCGCAGGCGTGAGCTGCGGCAAGACGCGCTCCGCATCTCTCACGCCAATGCCCCAAATGCTCGCCGCGGCCAGCGCGGCTACTGCATTCATCACGTTGTGCCTCCCGATTAACGGCAATTCCAATCGCGCGCGCCCCGCCGGCGACACAAAATCAAACGCCGACCCCAGCACGCCGCGCTCGACAATATTTTCCGCGCGGAATTCCGCGCGTGTGTCGCGATCCACGCCGAACCAGATCACGCGTCCCCGCGCCACATCCTCGAATTTCGCCACACGCTCGTCGTCCGCATTCAGCACCGCCGTTGCGCCGGGCCACGCCAGATTCTCAATCAACTCGCGTTCAGCGAGCGCAATCTCTTCGATCGACGAAAAAAATTCCAAATGCTCCACGGCAATCCGCGTGATCAAGCCCACTTCCGGCGCCGCAATCCGCGCCAGACGCGCCAGCTCGCCCGTATGCGACATGCCCATCTCGATCACCGCCGCATCGTGCTGCTCATCCAATTTCAAAAGCGTCAGCGGCAGCCCGTACTCGTTGTTCAGGTTTCCCTCGGTCTTCAATACGCGGAACCGCGCGGCCACAAGCGCCGCAAGGATTTCTTTAGTGGTCGTTTTGCCGACCGAGCCGGCCACGCCGCCAATCCGCCGTCCGGGTTTCGCGCTCCTCCACAATTCGCATGCGCGCGTGGCCAACTGGTGGAGAGCGCCGAGCGTGTCGTCCACCGCAAAAAGTTTTTCGCGGATTTCTTCCGGGTATTGCGCGACGCGTTCACGCGCCACCACCCCGGCTCCCGCTCCACGCGCCAAAGCCGCAGCCACATGATCGTGTCCATCGTGACGCGGACCGTGTATGGCGAGGAACAGTTCTCCGGGCTGAATCGTGCGAGAATCAATCGAGACGCCGGCCAGCCCGGCCAGGGCGTCGAGGCTCGCGGGAGTCGCGACACCCAGAGCTTCAGCCACTTGACCAACCGTCCACCGCATTGCGTCTCCAATAGGCTGGGCTTCACTCTCGTCCCAGATTTTGTAGCGGCGCACTTTAGTGCGCCATCGCGTCATCGCACCTGACGATGGCGGTCTAAAGACCGCCGCTACAAGAGCTTCTTCTTCACAAATCCCCGGCGCCGCAAAATCGCACGCGCTTTTTCGCGATCGTCGAATTCAAACGTCCGGTCGCGCAAAATCTGATAATTCTCGTGTCCTTTGCCTGCGAGCAGGACGATATCTCCCGCCTTGGCTTCGTCAATCGCAATTTCCAAAGCCGCGTCGCGGTCCGGCTCGATGCGGTAGTTCGCATTCACTTTCTGCAATCCCACGACCACATCGTTGATGATCAGCAGCGGATCTTCCGTGCGCGGATTGTCGCTCGTAAGCACCACCAAGTCGCTCAGCGAGCCCGCCGCCTCACCCATCGGCGGACGCGTCGAGCGGTCCCGCTCGCCGCCCGCGCCAAATAACGTGATGATTCTTCCCGCGGGATTCAGTTCGCGCGCCGTCGCAATCAAATTGCGCAACGCGTCGTCCGCATGCGCGTAATCCACCACCACCAGAAACGGCTGGCCCTCGTCAATACGCTGAAATCTTCCGGGGACCAGCTCCAGATTCGCGATGCCCTCTTCGATTTTCGCCACTGGAATGTCCAGCGCCAGCGCCGCACCGATCGCCGCAAGAATGTTGTACACACTGATGCGCCCGACCAGCGAGGAATGCACTTCGACTTTTCCCGCCGGCGTCTGCGCCGTGAATTCCAAGCCCTCGAAACTCAGCGAAAATTTTCGCGCGGTCAGATCGGCGTTTTCCTTCAATCCATAGGTCAACGTTCGCTTCGCGAGGGCCTCCAGCCGCGGCGCATACGCGTCATCCATGTTGATTACCGCAGTATCCGGTGAGCCGGCGCCGGTGCCCTCAAACAGCACGCGCTTGGTGGCGAAATATTCCTCAAACGTCTTGTGAAAATTCAGATGGTCGCGCGTCAGGTTCGTAAAAATGGCCACCGCAAAATGGCAACCCCAGGTGCGCTCCATCGCCAATGCATGTGAACTGACTTCCAGCACCGCGTGCGTTCCACCGGCATCGCGCACTTCCGCAAACATCTGCTGCAAATCGAGCGACTCGGGCGTCGTATTCGTCGCCGGACGAAATCCCTTCGGCGTTTGGTATCCGGTCGTCCCGATTCTCGCCGTGGTCATTCCCGCAGCCTGCAGAATCGAGTCGACGATAAACGTGATCGTCGTCTTGCCATTCGTTCCGGTCACGCCCACGAGCTGCAACGTATCCGCGGGATGCCGGTAGAAATTCGCGGCCGCGAGCGCCAGCGCCCGGCGCTCCTCTCCAGGCATCAATTCCACCCATGCGACATCCGGCGCAATCCCCGGAAGGCGCGGCAAGGGACTCGCCACCGCGACCGCTCCGCGCTCGATCGCGCTCGCAACAAATTCGTTCCCATTCGCCTTCGCGCCCGGCAACGCGAAGAACAACGAATCGCGCGTCACCTTCCGGCTATCGCAAGCCACGCCAAGAATGGGCGTGGTCGCCCGCCCCGTCACCCGCACACCCGCAATCCCCGAAATTATTTCTTCAAAGTCCATTTCGATCTCTATGCGCTTCCTTTGACGTCTCGTAGCAGATTGCACTTTTGGCCCACCTTCCACAACGGATCTCAATTTGTAATCCTTTCGGCATTCCTGCTCATCCCTTCCGTGCGCGGTTCCGATGAATGACCTGGTATGGGCTGTGGCAACAACTCCGCCGCCGTACGCCCGAACCGCACCGTCACACGGCTGCCGCGCATTACCACCGTTCCAGCCTCCGGCGACTGTTCCACAACCACTCCGCTCCCGATCAGCTCCGGCACCAACCCCAACCGCATGCATGCCTCGGAAACTCCGCGAACGGTTTTCCCGGTCATGTCCGGAACGGCAACTGCATCTTCCTCGCCAAAGGCCTCGGTCGGCGCGGAAGATTGTGCTGCTGGATTCTTCTTCGCTACTGCCGCCTGAAATTTCGCTTCACTTTCCGTATTCGCGGTATTGACGGCCGCCGCTCGCGCTTTCTCCGGATTTTGCGCGCCCGCGCCTGCACCGTTCTTCGCCGTCTCAGTGTCCGGCTGCGCCGGCACGTCGTGCGCCACATCCAGATACGCCAGCACCTGCTCGGCGATGCGCTTGAAAATCGGCCCGCCCACTTCGCCGCCGTGATGGGCTCCCTCGGGCGAATCCAGTACCACTAAGATGGTGACCGCCGCATCGTTCACCGGCGCAAAGCCGACGAACGACGCGACATACTGATTCGGCGAATAACGTCCGGTGGCAGGGTCAATTTTCTGTGCCGTCCCGGATTTCCCCGCCGCCGTATAACCATTCAATTTCGCTTTCGTGCCGGTTCCGCCATCCAGCAGCACACTTTCCATCATCTCGCGCACGGTCGCGGCAGTCTTCGAATCGGTGGCTTGCTTGGCCTCGCCTCGCGACGGCAGTGGAATGGCCGAATCGCCGCGAATCCCCTGCACGACGCGCGGCGGATAAAGCGTCCCGCCATTGGCAATCACCGAGATCGCGGAAATAATCTGCACTGGCGTCACGCTTACTTCCTGCCCGATGGCCACCGACCCGATCGAACTGGCTGTCCAATTTTCCAGCGGACGCAGCAGGCCGCGATTTTCCCCCGGCAATTCGATTCCGGTGAGCTGGCCGATTCCGAATTTGCGCATGGTGTCGTAAAAACGCGGCGCGCCCAGGTTTAGTGCGATCTTGATGGAGCCCACATCGCTGGAATGCGCCAGCACGTCGCGCACGCTCAACACGCCGAAGGGATGCCAATCGTGAATCAAGCGCCCGGCCACCTGAATCGAGCCCATCTGGCAATCCACCAGCACATCGGGATTCGTCACGTGATTTTCAATCGCGCCGGTCATGGTAATGACCTTGAACGTCGAGCCCGGCTCGTAGGCCGCGGTTACCGCGCGGTCCATGCGGTCATCGTCGGAATATTTTCCGTAATCGTTGGGATCAAAACTGGGAGACATCGCGACGGCCAGCAACGCTCCGGTGTTCGGGTCCTGCACCACCACCGTCCCGCTCTTCGCGTGCGTCTCATCCATTCCGCGCGCCAGCTCTTTTTCTGCGATGTATTGAATTGTCTCGTCTATCGTCAGCGTGACGCTCGCGCCCGGATCAGCGGCAGCCTCGTGGCGATCGTAAAAACGCCGCTTGCCGTCCGCCATCACCATCACCCGCCCCGGACGCCCGCGAATCCACTTGTCCAGTTCGTGCTCGATGCCGCCCATGCCCTTTTCGTCCACGTCCACCCAACCCAGCACGTTCGCCAGCAATTCATGCTGCGGATAAACGCGGCGATTTTCTTTTTCGAAGAAGACGCCCTTCAAATTCATTTCGTCAATGCGTTCGACTGTTTCCGGCGATAATTTTTTCGCCAGGCGGACGGGCCTCGAAGCTTCACGGATTTTCGATTCCAATTCTTCGGCGGGAATACCCAGCGCGGGCGAAAGCAGCCGCGCCACCATTTCCGGATCCTTCGCGTCCACTGGGTCCGCAAACACGGAGTCCATCGGAATGCTGATGGCCAGCTCCCGGCCTTTGCGGTCGTAGATCACGCCGCGCATGGGACTGATTTCAAATACGCGCTGTTGTTGATGCTGGGCTTTTGCGAAGTAATCGCTATAGCAGAAGAGCTGGAGGTAACTCAGGCGGGCCAGCACCGCCCCCATCCAAATCACCGCCACGATCCAGACCACCAACCAGCGGAGACGCGGGCTGCGCTGCTGCATGGGTTCCGCCCTAACTTACGAAAAGCATTGCCCGGCAACGATTCGATCTGCATTGCCGGTGCGGGCCCAAGTGGCAGGCCACGGAAAATTTTGGGTCGCGGCATTCGCCGTCAGACCTGTGCCGCGAAAAAATCAGGGCCGCGGCGGCAACACCGCGCGCGCTTGAGCCACCACTGCCTCAGTCGGCCCATCCGCCGGCAGTGCTTGCCCGGGAACCGAAATCGTCAATCCCAATTGGTTGCGCGCAATGCGGTCCACGCGCTCGTAGCCCATCAGCGACGCGACTTCCACGTGCAGTTGCTGGTTCAATTGCGCCGATTGCGCACGCTCCGCCGCCAGTTGCTCCACCTGGTAGCGCAAACGGATGCACTCAAAATGCTGCCAGGCGTACACAAGCAGACACGCTGCCATCGCGCCACCCGCCGCTACTCGCCGCCAGAATTCCCGCAAACGCGCCGGCGCCATGGGTCGCACCAGCCGCGAGTTATCAATCCGTTTGATCGTGTGATATTGAGTCATGACCGCACCTCAGGCGCCGGGCGTTCCCCGCCGTAAGGCGTTTCCGCCGTCGCCACTTTCTCGATGACGCGCATTTTCGCGCTCCGCGCCCGCGGATTGGCTGCGATTTCCGCGTCGCCGGGCTGTATGATTTTCTTGGTCAGCACCTGGAACCCGCCGTCGCGAGCCAGACGCTGAAAGGCATGCTTAACCAGCCGGTCTTCCAAGGAGTGATAGCTGAGGACGATCCACCGTCCTCCCAAATTTAAAGTGGCAGGGGTACGCGAAAGAAACTGCCCGAGTTCCTCCTCTTCTCGATTCACCGCTATCCGCAGCGCCAGAAACGTTTTTGTCGCGGGATGCAGTCTCTGCCTTCCCCTTGCTTTTCGTCCCCCTGCCACAACCGTTGCCAGATGCACGGTGTCGCGAATGGGCCGCGCCCGTACGATCGCCCTGGCGATTCTGCGTGAATCCCTCTCCTCCCCCTTCTGATAGAGAAGATCGGCCAGCTCTTTTTCCGGCCATTGATTCACAATCTCGTCCGCTGTCAGCGGCGCTTCGGGACTCATCCTCATATCCAGAGGACCAGCCCAGCGGAATGAAAATCCGCGCTCAGGGCTGTCCAGCTCCAGGCTGGAGACTCCCAGATCGGCGAGCACCCCATCAAATGGCGGCAAGTGATTTGCCGCCGCCACTTCGCCGATGTTCGAAAAATCCGCTTGCACCAGAATCACCTGCCGCTCGTGCGGCCTCAATCGCTCCCGCGCTATCCCCAGCGCTTGCGGGTCGCGATCAATCCCCAAAACTCGCCCGGTCGTCAGCCGCGTGGCGATCTCCACCAAATGACCGCCCGTGCCGACCGTCGTATCCGCATACGTTCCTTCGGGCCGTATCCGCAGCCACTCCAGAATCTCCGCGGCCAGTACCGGCGTATGCAGTACGTTCAAAACTTAAATGCCCAGATCGTCCAGTGCCTTTTCGTCTTCCGCCGTCATCGGATTACGGTTCATTTGATCCAGGAACCGGGCGTGATTCCAGACTTCCAGGTACGTCAGCTGCCCCTGAACGTCCACTTCGCCCTTCATCTCCGCCGATTCCCGCAGTACGGGTGGAATTAAAATGCGCCCCTGCCCATCCACCTCGACCACTTGTCCGTAATAATTTGTGCGCGATAGGAATTTCTGTTTCGCGGCGTTGTGCGAGGAAAGTTTCGCCAGCTTCTTTTCGATCTCTTCCCAGGCTTTCATCGGGTAGATCGTGGCGCGATCGCCTTTCGTCGAGGTCACGTAGAATTTCGTGCCGGTCTTGCGCAGCTCGGCCAGAAAATCCGCGGGAATTTTCACCCGCCCTTTCTCGTCGACTGTCGCTAGATAGTTGCCCCGCAGCATGAAAGCCCTTCGCTTGCTCGACCGGCGTCTGCGCCCGTGCCATCACTCGCTGGTTCGCCCCTGCCAATGCGTTTAAAGGTGGAACTGTCTCGTTTCGATGCGCCGTTACTGCTCGCTGGGCCCGCCACCAGTTGCTTCTAGGATCGCCACTACCCTACACTCTCTACCACTCTGCGCCACTTTCTCCCACTTTGTGCCCCGATTGTAGATAGCTTCACGAACATGTCAAGCGGAATCCTTCTTAGAATGAGAAATATTTGTGGAAATTTGTAGCCGCGCGCGCTCGCGTTGTGGCGTGCGCGAGAGCAACCACAATTAGTAGGGTACACTCACGACGACGCTCGTACCGCTAGTCGCCCGGTCGCAGAAAAAAAATCAAAATGTTTTGTAACAGTCAACAGCAGGCCCGAATTTTACAATTCCGAGGACGCAGAGAGGAGTTGCGGCAGCGAGATTACGGGTTGGAAGGATTGCGCACCGAATCGAGGCCCCGTAACACGGATTGCTCGTCGGGATTCAGCCCGCGCATGAACTGCGGATCGTTCAACGCCTTCTGCCGGTCTTCCGGCGTCATGCCCTGCAGCGTGTGCAGCCGATCGGTCACCACCTGCTTGCGATCCGGAGACATCTGCTGCCACTTTGGCAAAAGCGATCGCTGCACGTACTGTCGCTGCTCGGGAGACATGCGCTGCCAGTTTTCATAGCTGTGCTGGACGCGGTCGCGCTCCGCGGGCGACAGGTTATTCCACTTCTGCAGGTTCTGCCGCACGCGCTGTTGCTGCTCCGGAGGCAAACTCCGGAACCGCTCATTGTTCTGCATGAAGTGTTCCTGCTGTTGCGGCGACATATTGTGTAGCTTCTGTCCCCAGGCGGGAGGCACGTTCGCTGCCTGGCGCCCGTTCGCAGCGGGACCACTCGCGCCGCCATTCGGATTCGCAGGCGGACGAAATGAATTCGGTGGATGCGTAGCGTTCGGATTCCCTTGCGCGTTGTTGGGATGTCCCTGCTGTCCCGGCGGATGTGCCGGCGGATGAAAACCACCCGGACGCCCCGGACGCGCGGCTTGATTCCGATTCTGCCACCCCGGGCCAAATGCACGCGCATTCTGCCGTTGCGCCATTCGCGGTGCATTAAAACGCGCCCCGCCCCCGCCGCCGCGTCTCTGTGCCGAGGCAGGCTGCGCCATCAGCCCGATCGCGAGCGCAATCGCTAGCGCGCAGAATGTCGTGGCAGGGCGCATCGGCATTGCAAACTTATTCCTCCGCAGCCGGCGGCTGTCCGCCATCGGAATCCGGACTCGGCGGCTGCGCCTGCTGCTGGTCTGGCGTCTGATCAGTCGGCACTTCAGACAACGCATCGAACTTGCTCAGCACGTCGTAATTCTCCAGCACTCCCAGATCCTTGATCGCCTCGAAATCCTGCTGTTCCGTCGCCGCCGGATTCACTTCGCGCGGCAAACGCGCCATCCACACGCTCAGTGCCAGCAGCAAAGCCATGGAAAACGCTAGCCGCGGCTGCGGCACGAGCCAGCGGAACCAGCGCGGCCGCGGCTCTTCCGCAATCCGCGCACGAATCCGCGCATCGAAACCAAGCGAAGGCTCTACGAGCGGCACCTCATCCAGCACGCCCCACAGCTTGCGGAAACCTTCCGCGCGCTCGTGGCAAGCGCGGCAAGCGGCCAGATGCTCTTCCACCTCGAGCCGCTCCGCCGAATTCGCCCGGCGATCCAGGTACGCAACCAGTTGCTTCGAAACTTCTTCGCACTTCTTCATGATGGCCGTCCTTCCCCTGCGCGAGGAGCCACCGGCTGGGCCACTAGTGGGGCCAGTTGCACTCGCAGGTTCTCGTACGCGCGAAACAAAAGCGATTTCAGCGCGCTTTCCGAGCATTCCAGAATTTTCGCGATTTCAGCGTAGTCCATTTCTTCGTACTTATGCAGCAGCACCGCCACGCGCTGCTTTTCCGGCAATGACGCAATCGCCCGCCGGATGAATTCCGCCCTGTCGCGCTCAATCATGTGCTCGTCAATGCGCATTTCGCGCGTGGGCAATTGCACCGGCGCTTCATCTTCTTCCACCGGCGCGTCAATCGAAACGTCCATCTGGCGGTGCCGGTTGTCGCGCACCGAATTCAGCGCCAGGTTGGTGGCGATGCGAAATAGCCAGGTCGTAAATTTTGCGCTCGGAGAATACTGCTTCCGCGCGCGGTACACCCGCAAAAAAACTTCCTGCGCCAGATCCTCCGCCGTCGCCGAATCCCGTACCATGCGGTAGAGGAAATTGATCAGGGGTGTGCGATATTTTTGGAGGAGAAGGTTAAAGGACGCATCATCCCCTGCCTTCACGTCCAGCATCAATTGGACGTCAGACCTGGTCATGGCCCCCACATTGTACCTAACACCTGCGGGACCATAAAGTTGCAGCGCGTGAGTGTGTTCCATCGGTGGCGCTCCGGTACTAGCTATGAAACCCGGAACGGCCGGAAAAGTTGCCTTCGATGAGCCTTCTGTCGATCCTGGCGGGATGTTCCTTACGTGTTTAATATCAATGGGTTAGACGTGGAACAGCGCTTTCAATCCCAGCATGATTGCCACTCCTAAAAACACCAGCAAAGCCATGCCGATTCCCGGCTCGTGATTCACTTCCGGTATCAAGTCAGACGCCGCCACATAAAGCGTCACTCCCGCCGAAAGCGGCAGCGCAAACGCGACCGTCCCGCGCAGCAAGAACATGAACCCCATCCCCAGCAACGTCATCCCGCCCAAAATTACCGACGAAACGAACGCTGCCCGCCGGCTCTGCCCGCTAGCCAGCATCAACGACGCCACCGTAAACCCCTCCGGCAATTTGTGCAGAAACACCGCCACAAAAATCACGCCGCCCAGCCATGTCGAAACCAGAAGCCCGGAAGCGATCGCCACTCCGTCAAAGAAAGTGTGGATTCCCAATCCCAACAGCGCCGCATAACTCGCATGCGCATGCGAAATTTCTTCGTGGTGCGTCTCTTCGCCAAAATGAAAATGCGGCGCGAGGGTATGTTCGAAAAAATGCACGACGAAGTATCCCGCGAGGACCAGCACAAACACCGAGCTCGAATCACGAAAGAAAAACGGCGGGCCATCGCCGCGCAATTTCAGCGATTCCGGAATCATCTCCAGCACCGCGGTCGCCAGCATGAACCCCGCGCCCAATGCGATGAAATATTTCAAGTAATGCCGCGACCACTGCCGGTGCGCGATCAGCGACCCGCCCAGCACATTCGCCCCAGCCGCCGTCAACCCCAGCAGCAGCCCCACAAATACTCGAATTGCCTCGCTTGATCCCATCGCCTTTGTAGCGGCGGTCTTTAGACCGCCATCGTTCCGAAGCCCGCGACCGATGGCGCACTAAAGTGCGCCGCTACAAAACCGCAACTCGCACTCACACCGGCGCAGCGGGACTCTAGTCACTCGCCACTAACCACTAGCCACTGCGGTCATCATCCAGAATGCCGGAACAAAATCACATCCCCATCCTGCACGATATATTCCTTCCCCTCGAGCTTCACCTGCGCCTTCTCGCGCGCCGCCGCAAAACTCCCCGCCTTGATCAAATTCTCCCAATTCACCACTTCCGCCTTGATAAACCCACGCTCGATGTCGCTATGGATCGCGCGCGCCGCCTCCTGCGCGTTCATCCCCCGCTTGATCGTCCACGCTCGGCATTCCGGCTCGCCCGCTGTGAGAAAAGAAATCAATCCGAGCAATTGATAACTCGCCTGGATCAATCGGTCTCGTCCCGATTCCTTCAGACCATAAGCCTTCATCATTTCCGCGGCTTCCGCTTCCGGCAATTCCGCCAACTCCGCCTCGATCTTCCCGCAGAAAGGCACCACCGCCGTCTGAGGCTTCGACGCCAATTTTTCCAGATGATGCTTCTCGATCACCCGATCAATCTCCGCCGCCTCGTCATCGCCCAAATTCAAGACGTAGAGCATCGGCTTGCGCGTAAGAAATTCGAACCCAGTCAGCATTTTCAATTCTTCCGGCTCGAATTCCAGTTCGCGCAAAGGCTGCTCCCCTTCCAGCGCCTTGCGGCAACGCGTCAAGAGCGCCAGTTCCGCCTCCAGAATCGTCTCTTTCTTTTTCTTCAAATCCTTTTCCAGCCGCTCGATGCGCTTAGCAGCCTGCTCCAGGTCATACAACATCAATTCAATTTCGACGCTCTCGATATCGCGCAAAGCGTCGAGCGACCCACCCTCATGCGGCACCGCCGGATCCTCAAACAGCCGCATCACGTGCGCCAAAGCATCCGCCTCCCGCAAAGGCACCAAGGACGCGGAATTTTTCTCGCGGTCCTTCTGCAATCCGCCCACGTCCACGTACTCGATCGTCGCAAACGTGTTCTTCTTAGGCTTGAATATCTCCGCCAGCTTCAAAACGCGTGGATCCGGCACCTTAGCAATCCCGATATGTGCCTGATTGGGCGTGCTACGCCCTTCCACACGCGCTCCGGTCAATATCCGAAATAAGCTGGTCTTCCCTACTTGCGGCAACCCAATAATTCCTGTTTTCATAAGCCCACGATACTAACACAGCCCCGCAGCCGAACCTTCGTTAGCGCCGTGCTTTTGAATTCGCCGTTGAATTTGTAGCGGCCACCTTCAGGTGGGCGCATTCGCCTTTGAATTTGCCGATGATTTTGCGGCCGCGGTTTTCAGGCTGGAGATTTTGATTCTGGTTTAGAATTCTCGGTACGAACCTCCACTCCGCATCCGCTACCCTTCAATTCGCGGATTAGCTCGACGAAATCAGTCGCCATCCCGGGGGCCCCTTGTCCGATCAGATCGTAGTTCTGAATGACCACGCAGTACGGCAATTCAATCCGGTTGATTCGCCCGGTGGCGATGCTGTCGCGTAGAGCGTTGAAATTGCGACCCTGCCACGAAGGCGCTCCGACCGCTCGAAAGAACGAGTCATATACATCATCAGAGTTTTTCCAGAGCGCGCCATCCAGCAGGAGATCTTTCATCGAGCCTCCTTCATCCGCTGTGCAATTTCGTGATACTCCCATATCGCTACACGAAATCAAATCGAGCCACTTTCCACTTAGCCTCGCCTCCGGTATCCTTCCAAACGCCCATGACTGAAAATATCCTGCTCCCCTTCGACCACCTCAAAGCCCACGAATTCCTCCGCGGCATAGATAAACGCCTGGCCCGCGTGATCGCAAAAACCGGCACATTCGAGTTCAAGCTCGACGAATGTGATAGCGTCTACGAATCGCTCCTCGAAGCTATCGTCTACCAAAGTATCAGCGGCAAAGCAGCCGCCAAAATCTACTCTCGCATCAAAGCGCTCGGCGCCAACGGCCTCTGCCCCACGCCCGCGGAAATTCTCGCCACGCCCACTCAAAAGCTCCGCGAAGCCGGCCTCTCAGGCGCCAAAGCCGCCGCGATGAAAGACCTCGCGCAGAAAACCATCGAAGGAATCGTCCCCACGCTCGAAGAAGCCGGAAAATTAACGGACCAGGAGCTAGTCGAACGCCTGATTTCCGTGCGCGGCATCGGCGCATGGACGGTCGAAATGTTCCTGATCTTCCGCCTGGGACGCCCCGACGTCCTCCCCATCCACGATTACGGCGTGCAAAAAGGCTTCGCGCTCACGTACGGCAAAAAAGAAATCCCCAAGCCCCGCGACCTGGCCGCCTTCGGCGAACGCTGGCGCCCCTACCGCACAGTAGCCAGCTGGTACATGTGGCGCGCCGTAGAACACTACGGCAAAACCCGCAAGCTAACGAAAAGCACAAAAGCCAAGAAGAAGCCCGCCAAGCCACTGAAGAAATCCACCAAGCAGTCCACCGCCAAGAAGCGCCCAACAAGCAGGAAAAATCTCCGTCGCAAGAGGCGTTAGTAGCGGCACGGCATGTTGAAAACCGCCGCAGGAGGGCCGTGCCCGCCGCCCAAACGGCACGCGGATAGAACAATCGCGATCGCGCAAAGGGTCCGTAGGGGCGCTGCTTGCTGCGCCCCAGCTTGCCCAGGCGTCAACGCATTCGCAGCCTGCACTTGCGATTTCTCTTTCGCCGTTCTCTGCGAACTCTGCGCTCCGACCTCTGCGCCCTCTGCGTTAAATCTTTTGACTGCTGCAACGCGGCGCCGAATTCACTTCCCCGCCGCAAATCCCCGCACCGTAAGAAAAAACGCCACCAACCCAATCAAAAGCGTAGCCCCCTCCAGTTGCACCGAAGCGCGATGCAACCGGTCAAACTCCACACGCAAAGGATTCCCCGGCGGCGTAGCCATCACCGACACCATCTCCCGCCGCAAACCCATCATCCGCCGAATCACCACATGCTGCGACACCACCGTCAAAATCACCATAATCACCACGCCAGCCACGGGCAAAATCAACCGCCGCCCCGCGCCCGACGAACTCACCGCCATAGCCGCGGACGCCAGCAAAAACAACAACCCCGCAATCACTCCCAACGTATGCAGCCGCCGCAAAGTAAATTCCACCAGCATCCCAGCCTGGTCCTGGTTCCCCAAAACGCGAAAGGCCCCAGGCGCCACCGCCGCACTGAAATAAAAAATTGAACCTAGCCATGTACCTAATGCGAACACCTGTACGAATCGCAGGATGCTGGTCATCAATGATTTCCGTTAGAATGATTTTTGGGCCGGAACAGAATTACTTGGGGACCAACGTGAAGGGACTCGGAGAGAAATTCAGTCGCCATTTTTAGCTACGAATGCTCTTCCGGCCGCATCTGAATGAGCGGGTGAGTGGTGGGCGACCAAGGACTTGAACCTTGGACCTCTCCCGTGTGAGGGGAGCGCTCTAACCACTGAGCTAGTCGCCCACAGAACCTACTTTTTGTAGCAGAAGGCCACGCGAATTGCAATCAACGGTCACTAGCGCCAGCACCCGTCTCGCCGAGCTTTTGCGCTCCATTTCGCGCGTGGTAAAGGGCAAGGATGACGTCATCCAACTCGCCCTCACCACCCTTCTCGCCCGCGGCCACCTGCTCATCGAAGATGTTCCCGGCGTCGGCAAGACCACTCTCGCCCACGCTCTCGCGCGCTCCTTCCACTGCACCTTCCAGCGTATTCAATTCACCTCGGACATGCTGCCCAGCGACGTGATCGGCGTCAGCGTCTTCAATCCCGCCACGCAAGAGTTCGAATTCAAGCCCGGCCCGATTTTCGCCAATATCATCGTCGCCGACGAAATCAACCGCACCACGCCCAAGACGCAATCCTCTCTTCTCGAAGCCATGAACGAAGCGCAAATCACCGTGGACAACCACACCCATCCGTTGCCAAATCCGTTTTTGGTGCTGGCGACGCAGAATCCCATCGAGCATCACGGCACCTATCCTCTCCCCGAATCGCAGCTCGACCGCTTTCTGATGCGCATCAAAATGGGCTACCCTTCGCGCGACAGCGAAAAAGAAATCATCCGCAATAATGCCGGCCACTCCCCGGTCGAAAAAATCGCGCCGGTGATGGACGCGGCCGATGTCGTCGCCATGCAGGAATCCGTCGCCAAAGTGAAAGTGGACGAGAGCCTGCTCGATTACGCTCTAGAAATCGTCGAGCGCACGCGCCAGACCGAACAATTAAGCCTGGGCGTCAGCCCGCGCGGCGCTGTCATGCTCCATCGCGCCGCCCAAGCTCGCGCCTTCCTCGAAGGCCGCGATTACTGCCTCCCCGATGATTTCAAGCGCCTCATCGTCCCGGTCTTCGCCCACCGCGTGGTAGTCAGCTCGCGCTACATCTCCACACAGAAAAAATCCGAGCAAGCCGAAACAATCCTCGGCGAAATCCTAGATTCCACCCGCGTCCCTGTGTAACAACGTCATGCCGCAAGGAAAACTGTCATTCCGACCGCTGGCCGCTCTGTACGAGACGTTGTCATCCCGAGCGAAGCGAGGTACCTCTCTTCGTTCCTGCGTCGTCCGCCGTCAGACCGCTGGCCACCTCGCCGGAGCCGCCGCACAATCCCGGAGCGCGCGCTGATGGCCGATTCCCTCGTCCTCCGCCTCTGGCGTGCCCGCGACAAACCCGGGTGGCGCAATTTCGGCGTAGCCATGCTGGTCCTTTCGCTGGCGCTTGCTGTCGCGCTTTTTTCCGCCGCCGTGGCGCAACAAGGCCGCATCCTCCTCGCCGCAGTCACCACCGTCCTCTCACTCGCCATGGCCGCCTGGGTCGGCATCACCATCGTGCCCAATCTCGCGCGACGCACCAGCCTCCGCTGGTTTGTCTATCAAGTGGACTATCGCCTCACACGCGAAGGCATGGTCTACCTCGGCGTCATTGCCATTCTGATCCTCGCCTCCGTCAACACCGGCAACAACTTGCTCTTCATGATGCTGGCGTGTTCCATCGCGGGCATCCTGATTTCCGGCGTTCTTTCCCGCGCGGTCCTCACCGGCATTGACCTGAAATTTGACTTGCCCGAACACATTTTCGCCGCGCAACCGGTTCTCGCCGAGCTCGAACTGCGCAACGAAAAACCGTTGTGGCCGTCGTTTTCTCTCCGCGTGATTGGTGCAGCCAGGAAAGGTGCCACGCAAATCCTCACTCGCCCCGTATTTTTTCCGTACATCCCGCGCCTCGGCTGCGCGCGCCAAAAAGTAGAGCTAACATTTCCTCGTCGCGGCGTGTACCGACAAGATTCCTTCGGCATCCGCACCCGCTTCCCCTTCGGCTTCTTCGAAAAAACGCGCCACGTGGATTCCGAACTGCAGATCGTTGTCTACCCGCAGGTCGAGCCTACCGATCACTTCTACGAAGTCCTTCCGCTGCTGAGCGGCGAAATGGTCAGCTACTTTCGCGGACGCGGCCATGAACTGCATTCCCTGCGCGACTATTTGCCCACCGACAGCGCCCGCACTGTGGATTGGAAGGTAACTGCCCGCGCCGGCCACTTAATGGTGCGCGAATTCGCGCGCGAAGATGAACGCCGCGTGATGCTGGTCCTCGATCCCTTCATCGGTCCGCCGCCCAAGAGCGACAGCGTCGGCGCCGGCGCGCCCTTGGGAACCACCCCACCGCCGTCAGCGCCCGATCTCGCCGCCACGGCGCACGTACAACTGTTCGAACGCGCCGTCTCCATGTCCGCCTGCATCGCCTGGCACTTCAACGAAATCAATTCAGCCCTGCAATTTCGCACCAACCGTTTCGCAACACCAATGGCCCCCGCCGAAGAAATCATCTACGACGCGCTCCGCGAGCTAGCCACCATACAGCCGGACCAATCAAAGCTCGGCGGCGAATTCCTCGACCAGCTAGCCTCCGACCACGAAATCTTCAAAATCATAATCACCGCGCGCCCCCAAAACACCATCCCCACAGCCCTCTGGTCCTCCTCCTACTTCCTCTTCCTCAATTCGCTCTAAAGCGCGGTGATGCGGCGCGCCGACGCGTGCCGCGACAGGTGTAGCGCCGGCGTCTCGCCGGCTCTTCGTCTTTGACTTTGTAGCGGCGGTCTTCAGTGCGCCGCTACAAGAACCCGCGAATTAGATCAGCATTCAAAGAAATGCGAGAATACGCCAGCATGAAATCCACGCTCACTGCCCGCACGCAAAAAAATTTCCAGTCCAGCCTGCTCAAATGGTTCCGCGCCCACCAACGCGACCTCCCGTGGCGCTCAAGCCGCGACCCCTACCGCATCTGGGTCGCGGAAGTAATGCTGCAACAAACCCGCATCGCCGCGGTAATGCCCTACTACCAGCGTTTCCTCGATCGCTTCCCAAATGTCGAATCGCTGGCACAAGCCCCGCAAACAGAAGTCCTGAAACTCTGGTCCGGCCTCGGCTACTACAGCCGCGCCCGCAATCTCCACGCCGCCGCAAAAGAAATCGTCGCGCACCACAACGGCAAATTCCCGCCCGAACTCAACGCCGCGCTAGCTCTCCCCGGCATCGGCGCCTACACCGCCGCCGCAGTCCTAAGCATTGCGTACGATGTGCCGCTAGCCGTCCTCGACGGCAATGTCGCGCGCGTCCTCGCACGCATCCACGCCATCCGCGGCGATTTGCGCGCACCAAAAACCTGGCGCAATCTCACCGAAATCGCCCACCGCCTGCTTGCCAAAAATTCCGCCAGCGATTGGAACCAATCCCTGATGGAACTAGGCGAAGTGATCTGTACGCCGCAATCCCCCCGCTGCGAAACTTGTCCTATCGCCCGCTGGTGCCGCGCCCACGCGCAAAATCTCACAAACCAAATCCCCGCCCCACGCCGCAAACGCTCCGCCGTCCACATGAAAATCGCCGCAGCCATCCTGCTCGACCCGCGCGGACGCACCCTGCTGGTAAGAGATCCCGGCGCCCACGACGGCGTCCTCTTCTCCCGCATGTGGCAGTTCCCCGCGGTTGAAGTCACAAGCGAACCGAAAGCCGCGCTAGCCGCGCATCTCCGCGCATCTCTAAACCTGCCAGCCAGCGCACTAGAACTCGAAGCCCTGCCAGCCGCGAGCCACGGTGTAACCTTCCGCTACATCACGCTCCTTCCATTTCTGGCCCGCACCAAGCAACTGCCGACGCTCCCCCGCACCCGCATCCTTCCGTTAAAAAACCTCGCCAAGCTACCCATCTCCAGCGCCACAAAAAAAATCGCTGCCGCCGCGCTGCTACCCGGCCATTCCGCCATTACACGATAGGCGCCGCACACGCCGCCGTCTGCCTCCCCAGTGTTAGCATGATAAGAGGCCATGGCCTCCACAGCGCGTCTCAGCACGCCGCCCCTTCCGGCGGTGCAACGTTACTTCGAGGTGTCGCTGTTTCTCCTCGTCTCGACTGGCATTCTCGCCGTCGTCAGCACCGGCAAACTCGACATTTTCTCCACCGTCGTCCCGGTAATCGCGCTCGCCTACAAAGCAGTCCGCATCTGGCGCGGCCGCTCACCCGAGCTTTCCGTACGCGTAGCCACCTGGCTGGTGCTCGCCTACTTCCTCTTCTTCCCATTCGATCTCTGGGTAGTCTCGCGCGCCCTCTCGGCGGGTGCGCCTAACCCCGCGCTCTATTCCGCGCTGCTCGCCGCCGTCCACCTGATGCTCTTCGCGAGCCTCGTCCGCCTCTTTTCCGCGCATACCAATCGCGATTACGCATTCCTGGCCATGCTCGCCGTCACCTGCATGTTGGCCTCGGCGATTCTCACGGTCGAAACCAGCTTCCTAATCGCGCTCGCAATTTTTCTAACTCTCGCGGTCTCCACGTTTGTCGCGCTGGAAATCCGCCGTGGCGCCAATGACGCTGTCTCGCCTCCCTTCGATTCCGGCTCGCCGCTCGCGCACCAATTGAATCGCGCGCTAGGACTCACCTCCCTGCTCGTCGCCGTCGGCACGCTCGCCATCGGCGGAGTGATTTTCTTCACCCTGCCGCGCTTCACCGCCGGTTACCTAAGCGCGCTCAGCCTGCAGCCCAAATTGATGACCGGCTTCAGCGACAACGTCACCCTCGGCGAAATTGGCGAAATCCAGCAGAGCCACGCCGTAGTCATGCGCATTCACATTGATGGCGAGCCCTCGCGCGGCGAAGGCATGCACTGGCGCGGCATTGTCCTCACCAATTTCGACGGACGCCGCTGGTTCACTCCCACTCACGAGCGCATCGCGTTCTTCCCAGATTCCGCCGGCATCTATCGCCTTGGCTCGCCGCCCCTGCCCGCGGGCGATTCCCACCCGATGCACTACACGGTGCTAATGGAACCCCTTGCCAGCGACGCCGTCTTCGTCGCCTCGCGTATCGAAAGCCTGCGCGGCCGCTTTGCCAACGACGTGGAACGCGTCGGCCCCAGCCGCCGCAACAACTACCTCCTCGTCGATCCCACCGAATCCATTTCCAATCCTTTTCACAACGCCACCAAAGTCCGCTACGAAGCCTTGTCCGATGTTCCGGACGTTCCTCCCGCGCAATTGCGCGCCGCTTCCAAAGTTTTTCCGCCCACACTCTCGCCCGACGATTGGCAAGTTCCGCCGCTCGACCCGCGCATTAAGAAACTCGCCGAGCAAATCACGGCGGGCTCCTCAACCGAATACGACAAAGCCGTGAAAATCGAGCTGTACCTGAAAGCCCACTACGGCTACACGCTCGATCTGCGCGGCCCGCACACCAACGATCCCCTCGCGCATTTTCTTTTCACCCGCCGCAGCGGCAACTGCGAATATTTCGCCGCCGCGATGACCGTCATGCTCCGCGACGTCGGCATTCCCGCGCGTTACGTCGGCGGATTCCTGGCGGGCGAGTACAACGACGTCGGCGGCGATTGGATCGTCCGCTCCAGCGACGCGCATGTCTGGGTGGAAGTTTTTTTCCCGGGCTTCGGCTGGATGACCTTCGATCCCACGCCTCCCGGACCAGCCAAGCCTGCCGGCCTGCTCCAGCGCATGGGCATGTATTGGGATTGGTTCCAATACGCCTGGGGTGAATGGATCATCAACTACGATTTCGCCCACCAGGTCACGCTCGCACAAAACGTCCAGAAAACCTCGCGCGATTGGAGCGAAAGCGCCCGAAATTATTATCGCGACAAGCAGCGCCAGATTATGGAAGCGATCGTCGCTCTCGATAAGAAAACCGAAGCGTCGCCATATTTCCTGCCCAGCGTACTGGTCTTCCTCATAGCCCTGCTGTTCTATCTGCGCGGCCGCAGCCTGATCGCGTACGTCGTGGCGCGCTGGAGCCTCCGCGCGCGCAATCGCGGCAACGTCACCGCTTCGCTCGCCACACTCGAATATCGCGAAATGCTCCGCCTGCTCGAAAAACGCGGCTGGAAAAAATCTCCATCACAAACCGCCCAGGAATTCGCCGCCGCCATCCCCTCGCCCGACGTAGCCGCGCCCGTCGCAGAGCTCACGCACCTCTATCAATCAGCACGCTTCGGCAATAACCCTCCGCCGGTAGCCCAAATGTCCGCGCTATTAAGCGCCCTCCGCGAAATAATCCGCGCCACCAAACCAACCGCGCGATGAATCACCCACAAAGTAGGCCACAAAGGCCTTTGTAGCGGCGCACTTCAGTGCGCCATCGGTGTTGCCGCAACAATCGATGGCGGCCTGAAGGCCGCCGCTACAAAACCTGATGCCACAGCCTCCGTCACTTGATTTCACTACGGGAATCCCGTACCATCTGAAATCTGGCAATACAACATGAGCAGGAAATCTACCTCGAAGAAAACCGCTAAGTCGCTCCGCGCAATGGCGAACCGCGCCATCGAGCGCGCCGCCATCGCCGATCCCGATGCGCGCCCGATTACCCGCTCCGATCGGAAACGCATGAAGCGCACGCCGCAAGCCAAAATTATTCGTCGTGCTCTCGGTCTGACGCAGGAGGAGTTTGCCGCCCGCTATCGCATTCCCCTCGGCACGCTGCGCGATTGGGAACAGGGCCGCGCTACCCCAGATCAACCGACCCAAGCGTATCTGAGCGTCATCGCCCGCAGCCCCGAGAACGTGCATCAAGCGCTGGCCGATTAGCCGGCGACTTCGTATCTCGAATTCCTCGGCGCAAATACGATCCGCCATGTGACACAGGACTCCGTGTTAGAATCACATGTTCCGCAACATCCAAAGGACCGCACCGTAATGCCGAAAGTCGGATTCGTAAGCCTGGGATGCCCGAAGAACCTCGTGGATAGCGAGGTGATGATGGGTATTCTCGCGCGCGCCGGCTACGAGTTGACGCCCCGCGCCGGCGAAGCCGACGTTCTCGTCGTCAATACCTGCAGCTTCATCGAGCCCGCGCAAAAAGAATCCGTGGACTCCATCCTGGAAATGGCCGAATACAAGAAATTCGGCCGCGCGCAAAAATTAATCGTCGCCGGCTGCATGGTCGAACGCTACCGCAACGACATCCGCGAACAAATCCCCGAAGTGGACGCGGTGATCGGCACCGGCGAAATCGAAAAAATCCTGGAAGCCTGCGAAGGCCAACTCCGCGCCGACGACCCGCACGCCGCCGATCTCCCGACGTATCTTTACCACGACGCGACGCCGCGCATTCTCGCCACTCCCGGCCACACCGCCTACATCAAAATCAACGAAGGCTGCGACCACCCCTGCACTTTCTGTGTAATCCCGCAATTGCGCGGAAAATTCCGCAGCCGCCGGTTCGAATCCGTCGTCCGCGAAGCCGAAAATCTCGCCGCCGCGGGAGTCCGCGAAATTTCCCTTATCGGCCAGGACACCACTTTTTACGGCGAAGACCTTGGCATCCGCGACGGCCTAGCCACCCTGCTCGAGCGTCTCGCGCAAATCGAAGAGCTCAACTGGGTGCGCTTCCTTTACTGCTACCCAAACCGCATCACCCCGCGCCTGCTCGATACCATCGCCGCGCATCCGCGCCTCGCGAAATATCTCGACGTCCCGCTGCAGCACGCCAGCCGCAGCGTCCTAGCCCGCATGAAACGCGGCTCGAATGGCGACGCGTTCCTTAAAATGCTCGAAAAAGCGCGTAAAGCAATCCCCGGCATCTCGATTCGCACCTCGTTCATCGTCGGCTTCCCCGGCGAAACCGAAAACGACTTCCGCGAACTCTGCGACTTCGTGCGCGCCGCCGAATTCGATTGGATGGGCGTCTTTGCCTACTCCGACGAAGACACCTCGAAAAGTTTCGCGCTCGAAAATAAAGTGGACGCCAAAACCATCGCCCGCCGCCGCGACGCCCTAATGGCCATCCAGAAGAAAATCTCAGCCCGCAAGCTGCGCAAGAAAATCGGCCAAACCATGCAAGTCATGCTGGAAGGGCCTTCGAAAGACACCGACCTGATCTGGGAAGCCCGCACCGAAGGCATGGCCCCGGAAATCGACGGCAAAGTCTACGTAACTGAATTCGCAGGCGTGAACGACGCAGCAGACCTTCCAAGCCCAGGCACCCTAGCCACCATCGAAATCACCGAATCCAAAGACTATGACCTGATCGGCCGCGTAACCGAATTCGAAAAGCCCGCCGCAAACTCGGTCCGCCGCCAACCCGTTTCCGCCCCGTCACCCTTTCCAATCCTCGCCTGATTACTCGCGCGCTACCGGTGATATAATCCAGCAAGTGAGACGTAACGCTCAGCAGTTTCGGATTCTCGTCATGGACTACCAAGATCGCATTATTCGGGACCCACAAATTTGCGGCGGCCAACCCATCTTCAAGGGAACACGCGTCCTTTTGCGCGCGGTCCTAGCTGGTCTGGCGGCCGGCGAAACCACCGAGGTAATCCTCGCGGGCTACCCTTCCCTGAAGCCCGAAGACGTTCAAGCCGCGATCGCCTTCGCAGCAACATCCGCTGAAGAGGATCTCCCCGTTCCATCAACTCCGCACCTCCACTGATTGTTCGAGTCCGTAGGGGCACGGCATGCCGTGCCCGCTGTCAGAATCAGCACAATCCAACGCCCTGCGCATCGCTCCACTATTTGCGGTATCCTCAGCATATGAAGCACCGCTGCCCCATCTGCAAAAAGCCCACGGATTCGGACACGAGCCCCGAATTTCCGTTCTGCAGCGAACGCTGCAATCTCCTCGACCTCGGCGCCTGGGCCAGCGAAAAATACGTGATCAGCGAACCTGCCATGAACGAAACACTCTTCGAAGACATGGATCACCACCCCAAAGATGAACACAAAAACTGATCCCGCGGCCGCCGACGATCCCGCCGCATCCGGCGCAAACGCTTCCCCACGGGCCGCCACACAAAGCAAGCCGCGCTTCGCAATGTTCATCGCCACCGCCGCCGGTCTCGGCTACCTCCCCAAAGCACCCGGCACCTTGGGTTCCCTCGCGGGAATTTTCTTGTCAATGGTGGCTAGCTGGCTCGCGAGTAGAACCACGGTTGCACAAATAAACCTGGAAAGAGACATTAGCTTTTGGACAGAGAGATATTGGATTCCAGGCGGCATAGTAATTCTGGCCGCCGTAGTTGTCGCCGCCGTCGGCGTCTGGGCATCCGACCGCGTGGCGAATTACTCTCAGCAGAAGGACCCTCAATTTATCGTCATCGACGAGGTTTCAGGGCAGCAACTCACGTACCTTTTGGCCTTCGCGGTGGGCGGTAACTGGAAATATTTGCTCCTGGGTTTTATACTTTTTCGAGCATTCGATATCTGGAAGCCGTTCCCAGCACGCCAAGCCGAATCACTGCCCGGCGGCTGGGGTATCATGGCAGACGACTGGATCGCGGGAATTTACGCGGCCATCGGTCTGTGGCTAGCGCGCGCCGCAGGCTTTTAGCTTCCGCGTAAAATGCGTTGTCATCCCGCTTGCCCTGACGCAGGAAGGGAGCGCAGCGAGGGATCTCTCTTCGATTTTCGCGCCGGGCAAGCTCTCAACCGCCAACGCTCAGTCGAGCCGGCGCACGACAAATGACACCAGCCCGAATTTAGTGCAATCTGTAACCAGCAATAGCCAGCACCACCGCGACCAACGCATGAACTTAGCGATGAACGGCACGCCAAGAATCGAAAGCGTAAAACCCGCCGCCGCACTACCAGGCGGCGAAGTCGCAATCAGCGGCAGCGGCTTCGGCATGCGCAACCACGCGCGCCCTCTCGTGCAGTTCGGAGTCGCCGAAGGCTCGCTCATCCTAGCTGCTGATAATCTCCTGATCGCCCGCGTCCCTGAAGGAGCCGCCGGTGGCGCCGTCCGCGTAAAAATGGGCAGCGTCGAAAGCGCCCCGTTCCCACTCGCGCTAGGCACGCAAATCGCCGACAACCTCCATCCCGTCGCCAATCCCGCCATCGATTCCGACGGCAACACCTACGTCACCTTCAGCGGCCAGCGCGGCCAAAAAGTTCCCGTCTCGCTCTACAAAGTCACCGCCAACCACGCCATCAAGCCCTTCATCACCGAAATGATGAACCCCACTGGCCTCGCGATCGATCGCGACGGTTTTCTTTTCGTTTCCAGCCGTCACGATGGCGCCATCCATCGCGTCTCGCCCGACGGCCGCTCGATGCAGTGGGTCGAAGGCATGGGCATCGCCACCGGACTCGCGTTCGATAAAGCGGGCAGCCTCTACGTCGGCGATCGCAGCGGCACGATTTTCAAAATCGGCCCCGACCGCGAAATTTTCGTCTTCGCCACGCTCGAGCCGTCTATGTCCGCCTATCATCTAGCCTTCAGCACGACCGGCGATCTCTACGTAACCGGCCCCACTACTTCTAGTTTCGATCAAGTCTATCGCATCAATCCCGCCGGAGAAGTCAGCACCTTCTTCCGCGGCCTCGGCCGCCCGCAAGGCCTAGCGTTCGATCGCTCCGGCAATCTTTACGTCGCCGGCTCGCTAGGAGGCAAGCGCGGCATCGTCCGCCTCTCGCCGCAAGCCGAGCCGCAGCTCGCTGTCACCGGTTCCAATATCGTCGGGTTGGCCCTTCTGCCTTCGCACCGCGCCATGATCGCCACCACCAACGCGCTCTACTCGCTGGATTGGGACGTAGCGGGCCTCCCGCTCAACGGCTAGTCCTCTGCATTAGCAACTAAGCTAATGGAGCGTGTCATCCCGAGTGCAGCGAGGGATCTGCTTTTGACGTGGACGCTCAAGAATCATCCCCGTCGAATCCAAGAGGCAAAATCCACCGAAATTATTCCGCGCGCCCCCGCGTATCTAATTGCACCTTCGTGTATCGTCGGGGGAACGCATGAACGACGCTGCCGCCACCGTTGCTCCCGCTCCACTCCACCGCCGGCTCATCGCTGCGCCCTGGCATACGCTCACGATCCTGCTCGTCTATGCATACATCGGATTTCGCATAGGCATGCCTCACAACGCGCCAACTCCCGGCTCGGCTCCGCCCGCGCCGGCACTTGGCGCCCATGCCACGATGCTCCGCACCTACGCGCTGCTGATCCTCTCGGAATGGGGCATGGCCTACTGGGCGTGGGCCGGAGTTCACTGGAAGGGCGGTAATCTGCGCGATCTCACTGGCGGCCGCTGGACAAGTTGGCGCAGTATCGCCCTCGATGTCGCCATCGCGATCCCCTTCTGGGGCGTGTGGGAACTGACGGCTTGGCTCGTAAGTCGCGCCGTCGAACGCGTCCCCGCGGCCACCGGCAGCTATCAGCCGCCCACCGGCTTCGCCGAAGTTTCCCTTTGGATTCTGCTCTCCATCTCGGCGGGCATCTGCGAGGAAATCGTGTTTCGCGGATACTTGCAGCGCCAATTTCAAGCCGCCACGCGCAGCGTCGTAGCCGCCGTGATTCTTCAAGGCGCCATCTTCGGTTTGGCGCACACCTACAAAGGCTGGAAACAAGTAATCGTCATCGTAGTCCTGGGAACCCTTTACGGCGCGCTAGTAGCCTGGCGCCGCAATCTCCGCGCCAGCATGCTAGCCCACGCTTGGTCCGACATCTTCGAAGGCTGGCTACGCTTTGTCTGAGCGTACGTCTCGATCGATCAAGCTGGCGCAAGTGTCGAGTTTACGTAGGGACGCTGCGTAGTGATCCGCGCGATCGTGCTGACAGTTCAGGGAGTGCCACGGCTTGCTGCCGTCTTGGTTTTGGGCGAGGCTCGCCTCGCCTGCCCTTCGGAGTTGCTTCGCGATTGTTGCCTTCGAATCCTAACGAGCATTTGGCACCGTAGCGGCGCTGTTTGTAAAAGTTCCACCGAAGGAGGACTGCGCCCGCCAGCCCTCCACCAACGAATCCGGCCGCACCAGCCCAAAACGGTTTCACGCCCCCGCAACACTCCGTTCACACTCCCGCAACCGCCTCAATGTCATAGAGTCTGCTCTCGAAAGCAACCCAAAAAACCAGCCACAAAGGACGCGCAGCCATGTTTTCAGCTAGAGTGGTCCTCTCCCCCATAGACTTCAGCGATTTCTCGCTGCAGGCCCTGGAAGTGGCGCAAGACATCGCCAAGCGTTACGGCTCGGAGCTGGTACTTGTCCATGTTGTCCCGGTAATTCCCAAGCTGGAAGGCCACGCGAGCATCTTCACCGAGGGCGAATACGAAAACAAATTAATCGAAAGCGCCAAGACGCGCCTGGGAGACATCGCCGCCAAGCTACAACAGCAAGGCATAAACGCGCGCAGCGCCGTCAGCCTGAGCAACGATCCCGCGATGGAAATCACCCGCGTAGCCGAATCCGAAAAAGCCGACCTCATCGTCATCGCCACCCATGGTCTCACCGGATGGCGCCGCCTCGCTTTCGGCTCAGTCACCGACAAACTCGTCCGCACCGCCGCGTGTTCAGTCCTGGTGCTCCGCGCCGAGGTAGCGGCGTCCGCCGTGTTAGCATCGGCAGCAGCGCCAGCCGCAGTTCACTCGTAAGCAGACGCTCCATCAGCCAAGCGTGCGTAGGTAATGCCGGCGAATCGCCCGAGGAGCTCGCTCGTTCCAGCCCTCGCCTGCGAGCCCGACTTGCGCATCCCGCTCCTCATCGAGTACAACATTTCTAGATGAATGCGGAGATCATCGCTGTCGGTTCCGAACTTCTTACTCCTTATCGCCTGGACACGAATTCCCTTTGGCTCACGGATGAACTGAACCGCTTGGGCATTCGCGTGACCCACAAGTCCGTCGTCGGCGACTCGCCATCCGAACTGCACTCCACCTTTCGCTACGCGCTCGACCGCGCCGACTTGATCATTTCCTCCGGCGGCCTCGGCCCCACCGACGACGACCGCACGCGCGAAACCATCGCCGATCTTCTCGGCCGAAAACTTCGCCGCGACGAAGAAATTCTGCGTGGCATCCAGGAACGCTTTCGCCGCTTCGCCCGCACCATGCCGGAAATCAACGTTCGTCAGGCCATGGTCCCCGAAGGTGCCACGATTCTCCCCAACCCGCGCGGCACCGCGCCGGGACTCTGGCTCGAAGCCAATGGACACATCCTCGTGCTCTTACCCGGCGTGCCCAACGAACTGAAATACATGTTCGAATCCGAAGTCGCGCCGCGCCTCTCGAAAATGAAGCACGAAGAGCGCCTCTTCGCCCGCGACCTGCGCGTCACCGGCCTCGGCGAATCCGACGTCGAAACCCGCGTCCGCCCTCTCTACCAACTGTATCCCGATACGGATACCACCATCCTCGCCTCACCCACTGGCACGCAACTCCATCCGCGCACTTGGTCGCGCGAACCCGCCAGAGCCGAAAAGCTCCTCGACGAAATCACGCAGCGTATGGCTCTCGCTCTCGGCGAACATCTTTACTCCACTCACGGCGAAGCCCTGGAAGAAGTTGTCGCCCGCGTCCTCACCGAAAATCACGCCACTGTCGCCGTCGCCGAAAGCTGCACCGGCGGGATGCTCGCCGAACGCCTCACGAATGTTCCGGGCAGCTCCTCGTATTTTCTCGGTGGCGTGATCTGCTACAGCAACGAACTAAAAACATCGCTCGTCGGCGTTCCGCCCGCCATGATCGAAGCGAAAGGCGCGGTCAGCTCCGAAGTCGCGCTCGCGCTCGCCGACGGCATCCGCAAACGCACCGGCGCAACCATCGGCGTCGGAGTCACCGGCATAGCAGGTCCCGGCGGCGGCACACCCGAAAAGCCTGTCGGCCTGGTGCACATCGGCCTCGCCGACGAGCACGGCCCGCGCGAACGCGCCTATCGCTTCCCAGGAGATCGCGAACGCATCCGCCAATACGCCGCGCAAGCCGCCCTCGACGCAGTGCGCCGTTATTTTCTTTTCCCTACTCCCAGCCGGTCATAAAAACATGCGCTTGTTCGTAGCTCTCGACCTGCCAGACGCGGTCCGCCGCGCCCTCGCCGACCTGATCGCGCAACTGAAACCCAAATCCCGCTCCGCCCGCTGGGTCCGCCCCGTATCCATGCACCTGACGTTGAAATTTATCGGCAATATTGCTGCCGAAAGACTCGACGCCGTCCGCGCGGCGCTCGCCACCATCCGTTCCGCGCAGGCCGTCGAGCTTCATTTTCGCGCGCTAGGTTTTTTCCCCGACGAATTCAAACCGCGCGTCATCTGGGCGGGCGTCGCAGCCTCCGCAAATCTCTTCGAACTCGCCGCCGCCATCGAACAAGCGCTCGAGCCGCTGGGTTTTCCGCGCGAATCCCGCACCTTCGTCCCGCACCTCACCCTAGCGCGCGTCAATTCCACGAAAGGCATTGAAAATCTCGTTCGTGCAGCCGATGCCTTGAAGTCGTATGATTTCGGCCCGGCGCGCGAATCCGAATTTCACTTGTTTGAAAGCGTTCTGAAACGTTCCGGCGCCGAATACAAAAAACTCGCCACATTTCCGTTTGTGCAAGGTGCCGAGTGAACTCAGCCTGGCTAATCCCGATCGTCGCCTACTTACTGGGCTCGATCCCCTTCGGTCTGCTCATCGTCAAGGCCTTCGGCGGCCCGGACATCCGCGAGATCGGCAGCGGCAATATCGGCGCCGCCAATGTCACGCGCAATGCCGGGAAACTCGCCGGCATCCTCACTCTGCTGCTCGACACCGGGAAAGGCTACGTCGCCGTCTTCCTCGCCGGCCGCATCACAGGTGACAACATCCACTGGATGACGATCGCGGCAGTCTGCGCAGTCGCCGGCCACATGTTCCCTGTATGGCTCGGTTTCCACGGCGGCAAAGGAGTAGCCACAGGCCTCGGAGTTTTCGTCCCGATCTGCTGGCAAGCCGTAGTTGCTGGGATCGCTCTGTGGCTGCTCGTGGTAGTTTTTTGGCGCTACTCTTCGCTCGGCTCCATCTCCGCCGCCGCCGCGCTCCCTCTTTTCATTTACCTACTGTATGCGCCCGGCCACGCCCCTCCGGAAACCGTCACCTTTGGCACGCTCGCCATCGTCGTGCTGGTCATCTACAAGCATCGCGCCAACATCGAGCGCCTAATCTCCGGCGAAGAACCGCGTCTGGGCGCGCCGCGAAAGAAAGACGAATAGCGATTCGCGGTCCTTCGCTGTCACATCGTTCCATGCCGCAAAGCATCTCGATTTTCGCGCTCCCGCCGCTTCATTAAGTCCCAATCCCTGTGTGGCTTATCAGCCAACCCCAGTACTTTCGTTCCGTTGTTTCGCCTCTCACTCTTCGCTAGCATTTTATTGACGGGATTCCCATGCCCACAAAAGCCCTCACACAGCTGACTACCCGCCGGCTGCGCATCCTCTGGATTGTGCTGGGCGCCCTTCTGTTCGTCAGCATCACGCCGCTCTGGCTTTACCATCGCCAAGTGCTGCGCCTCAGCGAAGAAAAATTGCAAGATACCGAGCGCGTCCAGCAATCCGAAATCACTCGTTCGCTCGCCAGTGAAACCCTGCAATTCGAACAGAATCTCCGCGAGCAGCTTCTCAGCCAGCGCCAGGTTCTCGCGCTCACTGGCTGGATAGACAACGTGGACGACCCCGCGCACGCTCCGCAACTCGCGCGCCTGCTGCAAAGCTTCGTCGAAAATAATCCCAATATCCTTTACGTCACCGCCGTCAACAAACAAGCCAAGGGACAATCGGCGGGCAGTTTCAATGCGGACCCGGATCCTTTCGTCGGCGGTGCGCTGAAGCGCGCTTTCACCGCCAGCATTCAAGGCCTGCCCTTCGTCAGCGAAGCCTTCGGTCTCGGAAAAGATAATCGCCCGGCCCTCGTCGTCTCGGTTCCGCTTTCTTCCGACGGACAATTCACCGGCATGCTCGCCGCCGTCGTCTCCACCGACCGGCTGCTCGTGCGCCTCCGCGATGCCAGTGTGCGCGAGCGTGTCGTGTACATCGTGGATAGTCACGGCCACATCGTCGCGTATCCCGATACCACCGACATGGTCCCAGGTCGCGACGTCACGTCCACTTCCCCCATCGTTCGCCACCTGAAAGAGCTGCCCCAGGAATTGCGCGCCACCGAAACGATGCATTTCTTCGAGGCGGACAAAGATAAACATCCCGTCGAAATGATCGGCACCTACAGCACGATTCCAGAGCTGGGTTGGACGGTGATCGCCCAGCGCAGCCTCGACGAGGCGCGCATCGATGCCGGCGTGAACGAGCTCACCGCCCAGGCGCTCAGCTTCGTCGTGGGCGTCACGCTTGTCGCTCTCTTGTTCGGATATCTTTTCGCTCTCGGCATTACGCGCCCTATCCGCGGCCTCGTCGAATCCGTCCGCGCCATCAGCCGCGCCGAATTTCACGAACGCGTCCAGGTCGCCGGCACCGCCGAAATCGGCGAGCTTGCCGAAACTTTCAACAAAATGGCGGGCGACATCGAGGAGTACATCGAACGCCTGAAGCAAGCCGCCGCGGAAAATCGCGAGCTATTCCTCGGCTCCATCCGCATGCTCGCCGCGGCCATCGACGAAAAGGATCCCTACACTCGTGGTCACTCCGGCCGCGTCGCTAAATATTCCATCATCATCGGCGAATACATGGGCCTCGACACCGAAGAGCTCGATCGCCTGCGCATTTCCGCGCTATTGCATGACGTCGGCAAGATCGGCGTGGACGATCGCGTCCTGAAAAAGCCCGGCAAGCTCACCGACGAAGAATTCGACCTCATGAAGCAGCACCCCACCAAGGGCGCCAACATCATGCGCCCCGTCGCACAACTGAAAGACATGCTCCCCGGCATCGAGCTCCACCACGAGCGCATGGACGGCGCCGGCTACCCCTACGGCCTGGTCGGCGATCAAATTCCAATGATGGCTCGCATCATCGCCGTAGCCGACACCTTCGACGCCATCACCACCAATCGTCCCTACCAATCCGCCATGGACCTGCAATTCGCCGTAGAACGCATCCGCTCCCTGGCGATAGTGAAATTTGATCCCCAAGTAGTGAAATCCCTAGAAGCCGCCATAGCCTCAGGCCGCCTCCGCCTAACCGCCACGCTGGTAGAAGTGTAGTTTGGCTACCAGCCACTTTTCACTGACCACTCGTAACTCATCACGAAATTTCTAGCCACTAGTCACTCGTCACTAGCCACTGCCTTTTTGATCTGTGCGCTTCGGTTTGGTTTTCCCGCGGCTGGACTACTGCTTCCGTGCTGTAAGGTGGCTGATCGTTCGGGCAACAGCGTCATTATTCACGATGGTCATGGTTTTGCCGTCTGGTGCCACCGTCATCCGCGAGATGTTGAGCACCTTCCCGTCACGTTTATCGGTTTCCTCGATGGTATTCTCGTTGATGCGCTTGACAGAAACACTGTTTGAATCGGGATCGCCATTGACCAACGCATCTGTTCCATCGAGTTTAGCCGCATAGGATTGTCCCGTGGGACGGCTAAACTCCAAGCTGTCGCCTTCGACCTTCAAGGTAAAAAGTAGCCATTGATCCGCGACGTTCTCTATCTTCGACGTTTGCCAAGAACCGGAGATCGCGTGCGAGCCCATCGGGCCTTTCGCAATTCTGGTCATGACCACCTTGGCTATGACTGGCAGGGTGTTGGTGTCGCTTCCCCTTGGATAGTCGTCCGTAACCGAGCTGCCGTCAGGGGAAACCGTGAACTCCTCAGCGCTGACGGTCTTGCCGTTTTTCTTTTCAATTTCCTCGATAGTACGGTCATCGACAATCCTGACACTGAGAGTGTCGTACGGTTGTCCGGTTACGTGTTGGTCCCGGCCATCGGCCTTAACTTCGATCGCCGGAACGCACGACTTGCAATGGTAGATTCCGTCTTGCAACAGCCACACGGTGGGCTTTGTCGGCAAGGGGACGGCACCGAGGTTAATTTTCCAAGTGCCATCGAACGGGCTCTGCGCCATCACAGCGGCGGCCAGCAACGCCACCAGCAATCCAGCCAGAGTTACGTTCTTCATAGTTCTCCGCCCGGCAGGTTTGTACTAAAACCGGCCTGCTCACTCCTTAATAGCGCAAAGCTGAGGTCACGTCACTAATCACCACTCACCACTCACTCCTCACCGCCTTCTGCTAGAATTAAATGCTCCGCATACAGCGGCAACACAACATGATCTCGCTCTTCGGACCACCCGAACCCACACTCCTCGAACGCCTGAAGGATTCCGTCAGCAAAACTCGCACGGAGCTTTCCGCGCGCGTGGAACAAATCCTCACCGGCGATCGCCCGGTTGACCCCGAACTGCTCAAGCAGCTTGAATCCGCGCTCCTCAGCGCCGACCTCGGCGTGCGCACCACCAAGGAAGTCCTGGTCGCCCTCCGCCAGCAGGTGAACGAACACAAACTCACCGAACCCGGCTCGCTGAAACGCGAACTCAAAAATCAAATCCTGAAAATCCTCACCGCCCCCGCTGCAAACGGGAATTCCAATTCCGACGGCAAACCAGACAAAGATCCGCGCGTCATATTCGTCGTCGGCGTCAACGGCACCGGCAAGACCACCACCATCGGCAAACTCACCAGTCGCCTGAAAAAAGAAGGCGCCACGGTAGTTCTCTGCGCCGCCGACACCTTCCGCGCCGCGGCCATCGAACAACTCGAAGTCTGGGCTCGCCGCTCCAGCGTCGAACTCATCAAACAAAAACCCGGCGCCGATCCCTCCGCCGTAGTTTTCGACGCACTCGCAGCCGCCCGCGCGCGCAACGCCGATGTCGTCATCGTGGACACCGCCGGCCGCCTGCACACCAAGTCCAATCTAATGGCCGAGCTGGACAAAATGAAACGCACCGCCGCGAAAGTAATTCCCGGCGCGCCGCACGACGTGCTGCTAGTCCTAGACGCCACCACCGGCCAGAACGGCCTCAATCAAGCCCGCGAATTCTGGAGCCACGCCGGCGTCACAGGAATCGTCCTGACCAAACTCGATGGCACAGCAAAAGGCGGCATCGTGGTAGCCATAGCCCGCGAACTGAACCTCCCAATCCGTTTCGTAGGCACAGGCGAAAAAATCGACGACTTGGTGCCCTTTGACGCGCAAACCTACGTCAACTCACTTTTTGACTAAGCTCGCAGCCAGCGCAGCCGTTGAAGTTGTAGCGGCGCCCTTTAGGGCGCCAGCCTTGGTGTACGCTCCTGATCGGTCCGCAACGTGAACACGAACGCCACCGATGAAAAATGGATGTCTCGCGCCCTCGACCAGGCAATCCAGGGCGTGGCCCTAGCGCACCCGAACCCGATCGTCGGCGCAGTGCTGGTCAAAAATGGCAGGATTGTAGCCGAAGGTTTCCACGCCTACGACCGCCGCGATCACGCCGAGATCGTAGCCCTGAAAAAAGCCGGAAAAAAATCCCGCGGCGCGACTCTGTACGTAACGCTCGAACCCTGCTGCACCACCGGACGCACCGGCCCCTGCACCAAAGCCATCATCGCCGCCGGCGTCAAACGAGTGGTCGCGGCAATGCGCGATCCGAATCCTGCCGTCTCCGGCAAAGGCTTCGCCGCGCTTCAGCGCGCGGGAATTGCGGTACACCACGGCGTACTGGAAAATTTTGCCCGCCGCTACAACGAAGACTTCGCCTGGTGGATTCAAACCAAGCGCCCGCTCGTCACTCTGAAAACCGCGCTCACGCTCGACGGCCAAATCGCCCAACGCGCTGGCAGCGTCACCTGGATCACCAGCGAGGAATCGCGCTACGCGGTCCAGCACTTGCGTCACGAAGCCGACGCAATCCTCACCGGCATCGGCACCATCCTCGCCGACGATCCGCGTCTAACCGACCGCTCCGGCGAACCGCGCCGCCGCCCGCTCCTCCGCGCCATCGTGGATTCGCGCTTGCGCACACCGCTGCGCTCAAAAATCGTAAAATCCGCAAAGAACGACGTCGTAGTATTCACCACGCAATCGCCCACCTCGCCGAAAGCCCGCGCCCTCCAGCGCGCCGGCGTCGAAGTCTTCCGTGTTGACGCCCACCGCGGCCGAGTGGATCTGCAAGCCGTAATCCGCGAACTAGGCAAACGTGAAATATTGAACGTCCTGCTAGAAGCCGGCGCCGAGCTGAACGGCGCTGCACTCGAGGCCGGCATTGTGGCCAAAATGATTCTCTTCTATGCTCCCAAAATCATGGGCACCGGCGGCGTACCCCTGGCCAGCATCCCGTCCAGCTGGTTTGCAAAATCGCCGACACTCGAGAATCTCCAGTACGCAAAATCAGGCCCAGACTTCGTAGTCACAGGATACTTTCACGATGTTTACAGGCATCACCGAGCAAGTAGGAAAAATTGAATCGCTAGAGCACGCGCACGACGGCGGACGCCTCCGCGTCAGCTTCGGCAGCTCCACTATCGGCGCTGCGTCCGAAATCGCGCGCGAAACAAAACTCGGTGACAGCATCTCCGTCAACGGCTGCTGCCTGACAGTAGTCGACTTCACCGCCAACGACTTCGCCGCCGATCTCTCCGGCGAAACTCTCCGCCGCACCAATTTCGGCGAAAAAAAGCCCGGCCATCTCGTCAATCTCGAACGCCCGCTAGCCACCGGCGCCCGCCTAGGCGGCCACTTCATGCAAGGGCACGTAGACGGCATCGGCCGCGTCACCCGCCTAGTCCCCGAAGGCGACAACTGGTGGCTCTCCGTCCGGGTCCCCGAAGATCTCCGCCGCTACGTAGCCGAAAAAGGTTCCATCGCAATTGACGGCATCAGCCTCACCGTAGCCCACTGGCACGATGGCATCGCCGACATCGCGATCATCCCATTCACGCACGAGCACACCAATGTCCACGCGATGTCGCCGAACGACGCAGTAAACGTGGAAGTGGACATCCTGGCCAAATACGTAGAAAGTCTGATGCACCAAGAAAAATCCGGCGCCACCTCGCACCTCACAGTGAAGCAACTAGTAGAGGAAGGCTTCTAATGGGTTCGGCTGTCATCCCGAGGGCAGCGAGGGACCTCTCTCCGATTGAGCGCACATCGCGAACGCGCTAACACGCAAATGCCTAAGCCTAACCACCCCGACATCGCCGTAATCGGCTCCGGCGTCTTCGGCGCGTGGACCTCCTACTTCCTGCAAAAATCCGGCGCCCAAGTCGCTCTCTTCGACGCCTACGGCCCAGCCAACTCCCGCGCCAGCTCCGGCGGCGAATCGCGCATCATCCGCATGGGCTATGGCTCAGACGACATCTACACCCACTGGTCCCTCCGCGCTCTTCCCCTCTGGAAGCAAATCTTCGCCGAAGCCGCGCGCCCCGAATTGTTCCAACAAACCGGCGTCCTCTGGATCGCCCACGATAAATATCAATACGCGCTAGACACTCTAGCCGCCCTGCAAGACCACAAAGTCCCGCACGAACGCCTCTCGCTCCTCGGCCTGCGCAAACACTATCCGCAAATCGCCTTCGACGAAGACGCCTGGGGCATCTTCGAACCCGAAAGCGGCGTCCTGCTAGCCCGCCGCGCCGTGCAGACCGTAGTCGAACAAGCAAAAAAAATCGGCGTCGCCTATCGCAACGACGCCATCGTCGCACCAACCGGCACAACGCTAGGAAAAATCACAAACCTGAAAACCACCGCCGGCGAAACAATCTCCGCCGCCACCTACATCTTCGCCTGCGGCCCCTGGCTAGCGAAAATCTTCCCGGACCTTCTAGCAAATCGCATCTTCCCGTCGCGCCAGGAAATTTTCTTCTTCGGCATCCCTCCCGGCGAAATGAATTTCGCGCAACCAAATCTTCCCACATGGCTCTACCTGAAAGACGAATTCTACGGAATGCCTGACATCGAATCCCGCGGCCTGAAAGTCGCCGACGATCGCCACGGCCAACCCGTCGATCCCGACACGCAATCCCGCGTCGCCAGCCCCGAAGCCCTCGAAGCAGCGCAAAAATTCATAGCTCGCCGCTTCCCTACCCTGAAAAACGCTCCCATCGTCGAAACGCGCGTCTGCCAATACGAAAACACCTCCAACGGAGATTTCCTGATCGATCGTCACCCGGATTTCGACAACATCTGGCTGGTAGGCGGCGGCTCCGGCCACGGCTTCAAGCATGGCCCATCGCTGGGAGACTACGTAGCCGCTCGCGTAACCGAATCGAGCCCCGCAAAAAACGAAATCGAGCCGCGCTTCTCCCTAGCCACCAAAGAAACGATCCAAAACCGCTCAGTCCACTAGTCCGTCCAGGCGTGAGTTGCAGTTGCTATTTCGTTCGAGGAGTAGTCGCCGGACGCAGCGAATAAATAATCCGGCTGACGTCCGCTTGCGATGGCACGGACGTTGCCCCGCGCTTCGCTCCAACCCAAAGCTCGATCTTACGATCCTGCTCGTCGAATGCCTCAATCACCGCCGGCATGGTCGGTCCCGGGTCGCCTTCCTGAAAACCGCGCACCGTTTCGGTCTGGAAGGAATAGAGATGGCTTTTGAACCTCGAGACGGAAATATCCTTTATCAGGAGCAAAACGGAGTTCTCAGCCATCTCTTGTCTTGACCACGTCAAGCGCAGATCCCCAGGCGTCACGTTTAAAGTCTTCGAAAGCAGCGCGTACCTCGATTGCAATGTGCCTGATCCGAATACACTCGTCGTTGTCACGCCGCGATTGAGATCTCGCTCTTTGATTGCCGACAATTCGTTGGGGATCTGCGCGGGATCAAAAATCAAAATGAATGGTCCGTTCGAGAAATAAAGTATGACCTGCGAGCTGAATTTTTTCTCGAGAGTTAACTCCGTCCAGGGCGACTCGAGCTCATATCCGAAATAGGTGTAGGTTTTTCCAGTTGAGGTCTCGGCGGGTACGGCCGGTAGGGGCACCGGCACATGCCATAACTCGGGCGTCTTCCGCGCGTTCCACCTCGAGTAGAGAAGGAAGCCAACCGGTCGCCCGTATACAAAAAAGATCGCCGCCACCGCACAAACGATCGCCGTGCAACTCCAGTTACGCCGATTAGTCACGCGGTTGCCCTTAGCATTCGATCGGCTCAGGCCACAAGCCGCGGGTTCCGCGCATTGTACACCAATGCAATAAACTCCAGTATTTACCTTATGCTCTCCCGCGCCTTCGCCCGCACCCCGCGATAATACAAAATCAATCCCAGCAAAACCGAAAACACCGTTCCCAGCACCAACTTCTCCACGAACATAAATTTATCCACCGACTCCGCAGGCGGAATCAGCGACAGCGCAATTCCTCCGGTCACCACAATAATCCCCAGCAAACTGGCGATCCACACGCCCACCTTGCCACCGGGAATCAAAACCGCATTCGCGTTCGCTCCGCGATCCTTTCGGTAAGCCAGTTTGATCGCCGCCGCATACATATAAATCAGCGAAATAAAATAAACGATGGTCGTCGCGTCCACCAGAATCTGATAAGCGCTGTTTGCCGTCTCGTTGATTTGACTCAACAGCAGAATAACCGCAGAAATTCCCGCCTGCACCAAAATCGCCACGTGCGGCGTCTTCCAACGCGGATGAATCCTGCCAAACGCCGCCGGCAAATAGCGGTCAATCCCCACCACGAACGGCACCCGCGAGACTCCCGCCACAGTGCTGCCGACGCCGCCCGCATTCCCCACCGAAACCAGCAGCGCCGCCAGCACTCCCAAAAATCCCACCCGCAGCATCGTCGAACCCATCGTGATCGCTTGAAATACGCCGCTCTTCGGATCCACCTGCTCCGCCGGCACCAGCGAAAGCACCGCAAACGTCCCCACGATGTAAATCACCGCGATCAGCGCTCCCGACGCAAAAATCGCGCGCGGAAATACTCGCCGCGGGTCGCGCACCTCTTCACTCATCATGGACGCGATTTCCAACCCCGTGAACGCAAACGCGATTTGCGGCCAGAAGTTCACCGTGCCCCAATCCCACGTCGGCATCATGTTCGGCCAAGTGAAATGAGTCACCGCACCATGCGCGCGCCACAAAATCACCGCCACCACTGTCAGAATCAACAAAGGCAGATAAGTCGAGACTCCTCCTGCGTTCTGCAGCCACTTGCCGATATTCAGCCCAATCAGATTCAGCCCCACTGCCACAGCCAGCAGCACGAACGATCCCGCCAGCAAAAATCCGCGATCTTGCGCCAAAGCCGCGCCGCGCGGTCCAATCACGTACGCGCTCATCGCCGCGCTCGCCAGCAGCAAAGCCGGAAAATAAAAAATCGTGTAGATCCAATACGTCCAGCCCGCGATGAATCCGTGAAAATCTCCGAACGCTTCCTTCGACCACGCGTACAATCCGCCTTCTTCCGGAAATCTCGAAGTCAATTCCACGATCACCAGTGCCGTCGGCACAAAAAATCCCACAGCCGATAGCGCCCACAATGAAATGGAAGAAGTTCCGTTGTGGCCCGCCGCCGCGATCCACCGCGGCCCCAGGACCGCCGCAATATTAAATAGCAGCAAATCCCAAAAACCCATCACCCGGCGCAGCTGAGCTTTTGGATTGGTCGACGAAGGGGTAGTGCTCACGCAGTGGCATCCAGCGCGGGAATCAATTCATCCTGTGCGAGGAAATTCTGCAAAAATGGTTCCTTGGACTCTTCCAGCTCCTGCCAAGTCCCGAAAAATCCCAATCGTCCTTCCTGCAGAAAAATGATGCGGTCAGCCAGTTTTTTGGCCAGATGCGTATCGTGCGTCACCACAATGGAAGTCTTATGCAGTTTCGCCTTCAACTTTGCGATCAAATCACTCATATGCGCAGCCATCAAAGGGTCCACCATCGTCGTCGGCTCGTCGTACAAAATTGCATCGGGCTCTTCGGCTAGCGCCCGCGCAATCGCCACCGCGCGTTTTACGCCGGTGCTTAAATCCGAAGGCAGCCGATCGGCGAACTCGCGAAGCTCCAGGTCGTCGAGAAGCCTCTGCACCGTCGCATCGATTTTTTCGGGGTTTTCGCTCTCGCCCCGCGTCTCCAAAGGAAACGCCACATTTTCCGCCACCGTCAGCGAATCGAATAGCGCGCCCGACTGAAACACCATCGTCACTCGCCGCCGTATCTGCGAAAATTGTTCCTCGGTCCAGCCCGTCACGTCTTTCCCGGCCACGATGATTTGCCCCGCGTCCGGCTGCAAAAATCCAAGCAATAATTTTAATGACACCGACTTCCCCACGCCGCTGCGCCCCATGATCACGGCCGTCTCGCCCTGCTCGACGTAAAAACTCACGTCCTTCAGCACGTCGTTCTCATCGAACGATTTCGAGACGTTCTTGAATTCGAAATAATGGCCGTTCATGATTTCGCGCGCACCACGAGCCTCGTTTTCGCTTCCTCGTAATCCGCAGGCGTGTTCATATTCTTGAATAGCAGCCCCTCGGAATCAAAGCATTTCCATTCAACTGGTTCCAGGTACTCCACGCGAATCCGCTCCACGCCGTCGATAACTTTCCGCGTCCCCTCTTCCAGCGCCGCTCGAATCGCACGCTCGCAACGCGCATGATACATCGCGCACAGCGGCTCCGCTCCTCGTACATTCATCGGCACCACGGCATCCGCAGCAGACGCGTGCGCCCGCTCCACCAAGAATTCCAACCACGGCCGCGTCAGATAAGGCAAATCGCAAGCCACAATCAAATTCCATTCCGCTTCCGACGCTCGCAAAGCCGTAGCGATCCCGCCCAAAGGTCCAGCACCTGGCCAATCATCGGCAATCGCGTTCAACCCCAACCCCCGATACATTTCCGCCCTGCCGACCACGCACGCCGACCCTGCCACCATTTCCACGACCCGCACCGTCCGCACAATCACTGCCACCCCATCAATCTCCAAAAGCCCTTTGTCCACCCCCATGCGCAAACTCTTCCCGCCCCCCAAAATAAATCCCGCGATTAGTTCCGTGTGATCTGTGTCGCGCATAAACCTAAACTCGTGCCTAACTTCCGAACTTGAGCAAGATTTTTCTAGTCACTAGCCACTCGTCACTGGTCACTGCCTCTATTTCCCCGGCCTCTGAATCCCCAGCTCCCGCAATTTCTCCTGCAAACTCTGCCGGTGCAAACCTACCTCCGCCGCCGTCTGCGACACGTTCCAGCGATGCTCCTCCAATTTCCGTTTCAAATACACAATCTCAAACTGCCGCTTCGCCTCGCGAAAGTCACTCTCCGCCAAAAATTTATCGCTATCGGAATCCCCACCAGCCGCGTCCCCCGCCGCCGCAGCAGCAGTAACAGGCCCGGCATACTCTCGAATCTCCGCAGGCAAATCCGCGGCCCCAATCTCATCGCCAGCGCACAAAACCAGGCTCCGCTCCAAAGCATTGCGCAATTCGCGCACATTCCCCGGCCAATCATACGCGCGCAGCAAATCCATCGCCTCGCGACTCAAGCGCGCCCCGCGATTGTGCCGCGTCCCCAGCTGGCTCAAAAACGCATCCGCAAGCAAGGGGATATCTTCCTTGTGCTCCCGCAAAGCAGGCAGCTCGAGCGTCACCACCCGCAACCGGTAATACAAATCCTCGCGAAATCGCCCCGCCGCAATCTCCCTCTGCAAATCCCGATGCGTCGCGCTGATCACCCTCACATCTACGTCAATCGAATGCGTCCCGCCCAGCCGCTCGATTTTCCGATTTTCCAGCGCACGCAGCACCTTCGCCTGCGTCACCGGATTCATGTCCCCGATTTCATCCAGAAAAATCGTGCCGCCCGAAGCCAATTCGAATTTCCCCTTGCGCTGCTGCGCCGCTCCCGTAAACGCCCCTCGCTCGTATCCAAAAAGCTCCGACTCGATCAAATTTTCCGGCAAGGCCGCGCAATTCACCGCCACGAACGCATCCCGCGCCCGCTGCGACCGATCGTGAATTTCCTGCGCCAGCAAATCCTTCCCCGTGCCGCTTTCGCCCAAAATTAAAACCGTCGCATCGGTCCCCGCGACGCGCTCCGCCATCTCAAACACGCGCCGCATCGCCGGCGATGCCCCCAACAACCGCCCGAATTGCCCATCCGCCGCCAATTCCCGGCGCAACCGCGAATTTTCCGCCGCCAGTTCCGCCAGCTGCAAAGCATTCCCAACGCGTTTGCGCAATTCCTCGATGTCATATCCTTTAACGATGTAATCCGCCGCTCCATTCTGCAAAGCCTCCACAGCCGTCTTAGCAGAATCCAGCGCCGATACCACAATCACCGGCGTCTCCCGCCCCTCCGCGCGCAGCCAACGCAAAAACGAAATCCCATCCTCCCCCGGCATCACCAAATCCAACAAAATCAAATCCGGCTTCTCCGCAGCCACAGCTTCGCGCGCCGTCCCAGCCGACTCCGCCTCCACAACCTTGTATTTGTGTTCCAGCGCCCGCCGCACCCCATACCGCGCCGCTGCCTCGTCATCCACAACCAGAATCGTTCGCATCAATCAGTTCCCTTCCTTGTCTGAATCCGCCAGCGGTAAGGTCAAATGAAACCGTGTCCCCTTCCCGCCACGCAAAGGACTCTCACAAGCCATCGTTCCGCCCATTTCGTCAATCCTCCGCGCCACAATCGAAAGCCCCAACCCCGTCCCCGTCGCCTTCGTAGTGAAATAAGGCTGAAAAATCTTCGCCCGCAACTCCTGCGTAATCCCCGGCCCATCATCATCCACAATGATTTCCAGCCGCCCATCCGTCCGCGCCAGACTCACCCGCACGCGCCCGCCCTCCGGCTGCGCCTCCAACGCGTTCACAATCAAATTCGAAAGCACCTCGCTCAAGCTATCCTCCGAAGCCAAAGCAAAAATCTCCGCAGTCGGCCGCTCGAACTCCAGCCGCACATTGCGCTGCTCCGCATCATGACGAAAAAGCACCGCCGTCTGATTTGCCAAAGCCACCGCCGCCACGCGCTGCCCGTTCGTCGAAGGCTTCGCATAACGCAAAAGCTGCGTCAATTTCGCGCTCATGCGATCAATTTCACTCACCACCAACGCACAATCCCGACGCACATCCAGCGGCAAATCCGGATTTTCCAGCTGCACCTGCAGCACCGTCTTCATCGAGCTCAAAGGATTCCGCAAATTGTGCGACACGTTCGCCGCCATCTGCCCGAGCGACGCCATCCGCTCCCGCTCCGCCAATTCGCGCTCCAAACGCAATTTCTCTTCGATCAATCGCGCCAGATCCAACATCCCCGGCAATTGCTCCGCCAAAAATTCCAAAGCCGCAGTAGTCTCGCCAGTCAAATACGACCCGGTCGAAGCCGCCTCCAGCAAACCCACTTCCTGCCCATCCTTCATCAAACGAATCTGCGCCACATGACCCAATCCGCCAGGAGACTCAAGCGCCTTTAGCCCAGGATCGCGCGGCACCGCAAGTCGCACCGCCGCCAAACCAAATTCCCCGCGAATCCTCCGCTCCGCCTCCGCAACCAAGTGCGAAACGTTCCCGTGCCGCGATTCCTGCTGTAACTCCACGCTCAGCCGCTGCACTCGGCTCATCCGCTCCCGCATCCCACGATGCAAAACCGGCCCAATCACGCGCTCCAGCGGCTCAAACAAAAAAATCAGTACAAACAACAGAAAACTAGCCGTAGCCTCCGGTGGCAAAACCGGCTCGAGCCAAGTCCCGACCCGCCGCACCAAAGCCAAATAAAGCAGCGCCAAAAAAGTAGCCGAAAGCGCATAAACCAAATTCCGCTGCGTCCCATACTCCAGAAAATTGTGCCGCACTGCGTAATACAGCAACAGGACGCCGGGTAGCACTCCAAGCAAAATCAACGCGGTCGCGGTGTTGTCGCCCGTCAGCGGCGGGATGGCCCCGATTCCCTGCCGCAGCGCGAGCGGCACGAAGATCAAAATTGCGAGCGCAGTCAGCCATCCGAAGAATTTTTGTTCACCGGGATCTTTCGCGGATTTCGCGATTGAAAATTCTAGAACCGCGCAGACCAGGGTCGCGGGGAGCAGAGCATCGGCACCGCCCGCGGCAAACGACGACAACACCCCTGAAAGGCTGAGGCCAACCAGGCTGCGAACAAGAAACGCCGTCCCCAACGCATGCACAAACGGCAACGTATAGAGCAGCCACACGACGCTCCAGAACCATCGCGAAATCTTTCTACCCTGGATGGATCGGACGTATTCAAAATGCACGTGCACCAGAAGCGCGGGCAAGAACGCCATTCCCAGGTCGCCTAAGACCGAATAGACAAACTGAGTTGCAGCTGGCGGCGTGCCGTAGGCGATTGTTGCGTTAACTTCGAGTAGTCTCGCTGCGTACGTCAGAAACAGCGACAGCGTCAAAAAGAAAAGCAGGCGCTCAAAAAACCGCGGCCGCCGGTGCCCAAGAATTAGCGCGATCAGGAAAAGATAGACCAGCGTCCCAGCAGTCAATCCAATCAGCCGCGCATAGAAAAGCAAGCTCACGCAACTCCCTCGCGCGACGGATTCTAACTGCGCGCCCCAAACAACTCAATCCACAAGTGTCGGAAAAACACGACAATCACTAAACAGCACAAAATAATGCACTTAATATTGTAGCAAAACATTCAAAATGTGAGCGTCGAATTGTCATGGTTTTCGCTTGACAGCCATCCCCAACATGCTAAATTAGCACTCGCACTCGAGGAGTGCTAATCGGTCTCCCGACCCTTGAATCTCCTCGCGCGCGAGACTCACCACACAATCGGAGGAATTGCACAATGGCTGTCAATATCACGCCCCTGCACGACCGTGTGCTAGTGCGGCGCCTGGAAGAAAAGGAATCCGTGAAGGGTGGCATCATCATCCCCGACTCGGCTAAAGAGAAACCCCAAGAGGGTGAAGTGATCGCCGTGGGCAGTGGACGCCGCGAGAAGGGTGAATTGATCCCGCTCGACGTTAAGCCCGGAGACCGCATCCTGTTCGGCAAGTATTCCGGCAACGACATCAAGATTGACGACGAGGAATACATGATCCTGAAAGAAGACGAAATCCTCGCCAAGATCGGCCCCACCGCCAAAGCAGCCGGCGGCAAAAAGTAACTTCCCGGCCAGCGACGCCTCCGCCGCAATCGGGGCTCAGCTGCCGGACCAACAATCCAAGAGAATCGAAAGAGGAGATAGAAGATCATGGCAAAACAAATCGTAACTGGTGAAAATTCTCGCCAGGCGATCCTCCGCGGCGTCAATCAGCTCGCCGACGCGGTCAAGATCACGCTCGGCCCCAAGGGCCGCAACGCGGTCATCGAAAAGAAGTTCGGTTCGCCGATCATCACCAAGGACGGCGTCACCGTGGCCAAGGAAATCGAGCTGCAGGACCCGCTCGAAAATATGGGCGCTCAGATGGTTCGTGAAGTCGCTTCCAAGACTTCCGACGTCGCGGGCGACGGCACCACCACTGCCACCGTGCTGGCTCAAGCGATCTTCCGCGAAGGCGTGAAGGCCGTCGCAGCCGGCGCCAGCCCCACGGCTCTCAAGCGCGGCATCGAAAAGGCCGTCGAAGTGGCCGTCGAGGAAGTGAAAAAGCTGCACAAGGACGTCAAGGGCGACATGATCGCTCAGGTCGGCACCATCAGCGCCAATAACGACAAGCAAATCGGCAGCATCATCGCCGAAGCCATGAAGAAGGTCGGCAAGGACGGCGTCATCACCGTGGAAGAGTCCAAGACCATGGAAACGACGCTCGAAGTGGTCGAAGGCATGCAGTTCGACCGCGGCTACCTCTCCCCCTACTTCGTCACCGACCCCGAACGCATGGAATGCTCCCTCGAAGATGTCCGCATCCTGATCCACGAAAAGAAAATCTCCTCGATGAAGGACCTGCTTCCCCTGCTCGAGCAGATTGCCAAGATGGGCAAGCCGCTGCTGATTATTGCCGAAGACGTTGAAGGCGAAGCTCTCGCCACTCTCGTCGTCAATAAGCTCCGCGGCACTCTGCAGTGCGCTGCCGTGAAGGCTCCTGGCTTCGGAGATCGCCGCAAGGCCATGCTCGAAGACATCGCCACCCTCACCGGCGGCAAGGCCATCACTGAAGACCTCGGCATCAAGCTCGAGAACGTGAAAGTCGAGGACCTCGGCCGCGCCAAGAAAATCACCATTGATAAGGACAACACCACGATCGTCGAAGGCGGCGGCAAGGCTGCTGAAATCGAAGGCCGTGTTCGCCAGATTCGCACGCAGGTCGAAGACACCACTTCTGACTACGATCGCGAAAAGCTGCAAGAGCGTCTCGCGAAACTCGTTGGCGGCGTTGCCGTAATTAAAGTCGGCGCTGCTACCGAAACCGAGCTGAAGGAAAAAAAGGCTCGCGTCGAAGACGCCATGCACGCAACCCGCGCGGCAGTCGAGGAAGGTATCGTCCCCGGCGGCGGTGTGGCTCTGGTTCGCTGCATCCCGGCGCTCGATAAGCTCAAGATGCACGAAGATGACGCCATCGGCGTCAACATCGTGAAGCGCGCGCTTGAAGAGCCCATCCGGCAGATCGCGCACAACGCCGGCCACGAAGGCGCAGTCGTTCTCGGCAAGATCCGCGAATCCAAGGAAGAGAATTTCGGATTCAACGCGGATTCCGGCGAGTTCGGCGACATGGTCAAAGCCGGCGTCATTGACCCGGCTAAGGTCACGCGTCTCGCCCTGCAAAACGCCGCTTCCATCGCGGGCCTCATGCTCACCACCGAAGCTCTGGTGGCAGACATCAAGGAACCCAAGGAAGCCGGCGCAGCTCACGGCGGCGGCGCCCCAGGCGCAGGCGGCATGGGCGGCATGTACTAAATCGCCCCACAGGGCGATTTATCCTGAGAGCCGCCGGTGGCGGCTCGAAGGATCTAGTCAGCAACCTACGCTCGCATCTGTCATCCCGAGCGCAGCGAGGGATCTGCTTTTAGCAGATTCCAGCAAGAACAAAAAAAGGGCGTCGCGGGCAAATCCCCGCGTCGCCTTTTTTTTTCGCCCTAATCGCGGCTTCAAATCCGCCGAAAGAAACGCGTGCTCAACAACGCCGACGCGTCTCTTGCGTCCACTCGTTGAATCGGCGCGGAGCCCGAAAATTCGTAAGAAACGCCGCTGATTGCCCCGCACACACGCACCGGCGAGTTTGCCAGATACCGAACGCCGATATAGATCTGCGGCGTTGAAGTTCTCCCCGCAGCTTGCGCTTCGATAGTTCGAATCTGCTTCTCGCCGACCGGAATCGGCGAAGCAATCTGCAGTTGTTGACCCGCTGATCCCGGGGATTGCCCCAAACCACCGCGCGCATGGCTACTGACGGAGGCCCGTTGTGGGACGCTCCGCGTCCCCGCCGGGGCGGGACTGCTCTGTAACTGTGAACGCTTCTGACCGCAACACATCGTTGATTTCTCCCTCTGCCGGATTCGTGGCCCGTTCAGTGACCACCGGCTCCTCTCCGACACGTTCCAACAGACAAGCGCCCCCGGAAAGCGCCAGCCACGTAAAAATCCATTCGATCGCCCGGCGCGAAACAAACAACGCCGCCGGCGCTGCAATCCAAAGACTGAGGCAGTAGAAACAGTCCATCAGCTTCGCTGCTACTCCCTGGCCCAGCCACGCGCGGACTCGAAAAATCAAATCGCCAGGACCGTCCTCGCGCGCCAGCAGATGAGTCATCCGCCACGTCGCAAGAACGGCCAACACCATCCGCGCCCAAAATCCTAGCTCCATCATTCCTGCATCGCCCGAACCGCGCATTCCCGAACGCCACAAGACGCGCCGTTCGCCACCCAAAGCAGCCCGCCCATCGTCACGATTGCAAATCGTTGCAAATTTTTACCGCCCAATCCGCATATCCCCAAACGGTATGCCGCCCGCCTTCTCGGATAGTACGGTCATACACCCACACCTTGAAGGTGTAGACGCAGCACTGGCCTCTCGGAATAGTGAAACTCGAGGGTATCGGTCCCCACTGGACCGATGCGGAGCACAACGGATCGACAGCCCGTAAATCAAAATTCGCCAGTGTCCCAAATACTGCCAGCGGATTGAGACTGCTCGGATCGCACACCGTGCTCGCGCAATGATTCAAGGGATCTCCCACTCGAGAGGTCCCGTAGAAGCACGGGTGCAGCGGATCGAACCCCGCGCCTGGAATCGGAATCTGGATAGTAGGCCCTCCCTGTTTTTCCACCTCGACGTAGTAGTAGTCAAAGTTATCGTTGGGACGCGTAGGCAGCGCCAACTCATCGATGAGCGGGTCGAACGCAATGCCGGAGATCGGCAGCGCCCAAGGGTTGCTGCAATCGGGAGGATGGGCAAACTGGCTGACGAAGAGGTCGGCGCATTTCGGTACCGCATCAATCCGGATTGCGCCGCACGGATACTTGTTGTCGATCCACAACCTCTGCGTGTCGCAGTAAATCACGCTTTTGGTGTCAACCGCACGCAACCGGAACGTGTACAGTCCGTTGAGGAGGCAACCTCCGATGTTACTTTGCCAGCAGCTGTCATACAGCAGTGAATTGGGGACCACCGTCGTGAACGGCGCGCAGAGAGCGATCAACGAAGGCAAATAACAATCTGGACCCCAAACTGCCGTCAGATCGGACAAGCCGACTCGCCAATTCACAAAACGGTTCTGTGCCGGCGTCAGATAGTCCACTTCCCAGAAATTTGTCCAACCGGTCAGTGTGGTACAGTCGAAAAATCCTGGCTGGTAATCGAGGAAGTACGACGCAATCGAATCGTTGTCGCATCCCCCCACGAACGCTCCGCCCTCTACCGAAAGGCACTCGCCGAAGGAAACCTCGGACACGCTCGCGGGGCGCGAGCATAGCGTCGGCACATTCTCGATAAACCTCGCTGCCGGATCCGTAGGCCCCGTATCCATGGTCGTGTAATCGTCTATTCCTCTGATAAGCACATCTTTTTTGAACAACTGAAATGCGGGCAGCGTGCATGGCTGCTGTGCGCCGCCGCTGCCGAACACGGTCATGCGGATGTAATACGTCCCGGGGTTCAGAAATGAGGTGTTGAAGTCGGCTAACAGCCCACTAACAACGGGTATCGTGCCGGGGCCTGCATTTCCGGGCGGAAGTGGCGGGTAGATGAAATTCGTCGTGAAAAATGTCACGTTGTCGCTGGACCACTCCAGCACGTAGTGATTGAACCCGAGGCCTGCCGCGGTGCCCTTCACCTCGACCACGAAAGCCCCCAGCTGCGGTGCGGCCTCTTCGGCGACGCATCCCTGCGGATCGGTGAGATTGCAGGTCAACGGCCGGAAACAATCGCGCAAGCACAGCACATACGAGCGGAGGCAGAACACCAGTTGTTGGATCGTGCGAGCGCGAGCGAGACAGCACCCGAAACACAATGAGCACAGGCACCAGCAACGGCAGAACCAGAACGATGCTTGTTGGCTCTGTTTGGCATACGCTGCACTCCCCAGCAGTGCCCGCGCAGCGTCAGTCGTCAGTAGCCGCTCGAAGACCGCACAGCCTTCCTCATCGTCCGTGAAGCAGTCAATCGCGCCTGAAATTACTTCGTCCGGGACGCCCGCCGGATACTCCACGCTCGCCAACTGGTCGCTGAAATACGGCTTCAGCGCTCCCGCCAAAATCTTGACCAGCGTTTCAAAGTCTTGCTTCTGCTCCGCCGTCGGCGGATCGTTCACGGGATTGCCGATCACCTGACGAACGCACTTCCAGTATTCGTACAGATAGTAAGCGTAGCCTCGAAATGTCCGAGGCCATCGGCACAGCAGCCACCCGAAAACGAGGCAACAAATAATATGCTCGTAGCACCAACGCCACTGCTCGATCGGGCCCAGCAGTTCTCGCGCTTGCGCGGGCAGCAGCTTTTGCGCGACGTCCTCGGCAAGAAACTTCTGAAAAAGCGCATTCGCCTCGGCAAATTCGTCGGCGCAAGTAGCCTGGCTCGCTTGTACTTGTTTTTGCAATTCTTGCGGATTTTTGATCAGGCTAAGTTGCTGCTCCAGTACTGGCTGGTATGCGGCCAGCAGAGCCTTCAGCGCATACTGAAAATCCGCGTCATTCAATTCCGGGACGGACGGCGTTACAGCGTCCGCCTGCGATTTCTGGGATTTCTTCTTGTCCGGCATGCCTCTCTCCTTAGCGCTTCGACATCGAATGTCGCAACAATGCGAAGCCTTCACGCGCGCGCAAGCGCACTCGCGGTTACGTTCTTGCTACGCAGATTAGCCACGGAAGTTGAGATCGTCGGTGCGCTAGGTCACATAGCGCGGAATTCACTTCAAAAATATTCTGGGGATTTTGTTACAGGGAAAAGAAATCTCAGCCAGCCTCTTCCAAAGCCGCCCGTGCCGGCCCGAATTTCGTGTGCGGCTTCCGGCTGAACAAGCGGTCAAACTCATCTTCCACTACGCGATAACACTCGCAAGCGCTCGACTCCAAACCCTTGCGATCCAGTATGCTGATCCGCCCGCGGCAATAGTGAATCAGCCCGGCATGCTGCAACCGTCCCGCCGCCACGGTGACACTCTCGCGCCGTCCGCCGAGCATGTTGGCAATCAATTCCTGCGTCATGCGCACTTCCGAGCGGCGTTCCCGATCGTCGCACAGCAATAGCCAACGGCACAGCCGCTGCTCCACCGAATGCAATCGGTTGCACACCGCGGTTTGCGAGACTTGCGTGATCAAAGCCTGCGTGTATCGCAGCAGCAAATGTTGCAGCGGCCCCGGATGCGCAAACTCCCGCTTCATCAGCAAAGCCGACAGTCGGAGCGCATCCCCGCCCACCGCCACCACGGTCCTGCTGCAACTCGATTCCCCGCCGAGAAAAAGCGCCACACCCAACACGCCCTCATTGCCTACCAGTCCCACTTCCGCTGTCGAGCCATCTTCCAGCGTGTACAAAAGCGAAGCGCTCGAGCGAGTCGGGAAATAGCAATACTCAACGCGCTCGCCCGGCTCGTAAATAACCTGTCCCAGCGCCAGCGTCACAGGCTGCAATTCAGGCAAAAGTCGCTCGCGCTCCGCAACCGGCAAGGAACCCAGAAGAAGGTTTTGTGTCACATCGGACGCTCGAATGAGGTTTGGCATACACAACTCCCCGTTTTCCGAGTGCCCCAAGCGTCCGGAAAAACCGCAAATCACGAACCCAAAATTTCCGTCGCCGCAACACAAACAAATATCCCTCGCCGCAAGCGCCATTCCACTTGCCGCTGCAGGAACCAACCCAGCAGCGCGGGACGAACGAAGGGTTCCAGTGCTAGCAGATAGTGCAAGACGAGTCCGTTTCGTTTCAAGACAAAGGAAAACCGAAACGTGGGTCTGAGCACCCGATCGACCGTAACCTCAAGGAACGCTTGGTCCTTCACCCCGTCTTAAACTCACAGGAAGACACGAACTCCTGCGACCAATCCACCCACCGCGCATCTCATTTGGTTTAAAAAGCCCAACAGTCTAAAATTGCCTTCGGCACCAAAACTGGGACCAATCATGCCGAAACCAATATTACTTAGCGTTGACGACGACTCCGACGTTCTCCGCGCCATCGAACGCGATCTGCGCTCGAAATACGGCGCCGAATACCGCGTGATAGGCAGCGATTCCCCCGAAGGCGCGCTCACGCTCCTCAAACAATTAAAAGTCCGCAACGATAGCGTCGCCCTCCTCCTCGCCGATCAGCGCATGCCGCACATGGACGGTGTCGCATTTCTCCAGGAAGGCATGCGCATCTTCCCCGATGCAAAGCGCGCCCTCCTCACCGCCTATGCCGACACCAATGCCGCCATCAGCGCCATTAACGAAGCCAACATCAATTATTTTTTCATGAAGCCGTGGGATCCCCCGGCCGATCATCTTTACCCGCAATTGGACGATCTCCTCGACGATTGGCGCGCCTCCTTCCGCCCCACTTTCGAAGGCATTCGCGTTCTCGGCACGCGCTGGTCGCCCAAGTCCTACGAGCTCCGCGATTTTCTGGCCCGCAATCGCGTCCCCTATCAATGGATTGACGTCGAAAGTTCCGCCAACGATCCGGAAACGAAACGCCTCCTGGACGCGCTCGGCCCCGAAGAAGCCGCCAGCCTGCCGGTAGTCCTGTTCCCTGACGGCTCGAAGCTCCTCGAAAGTGTTCCCGCGCAAGTCGCGCAAAAAGTCGGCCTGCGCACGCGCGCGCAAACCAGTTTTTACGATCTCGCAATCGTCGGTGGAGGCCCCGCCGGTCTCGCGGCCGCGGTCTACGGCGCCTCCGAAGGCCTGCACACCGTGATGATCGAGCGCGAAGCTCCCGGCGGACAAGCCGGCATGAGCTCGCGCATCGAAAATTATCTCGGATTTCCCACCGGCCTCAGCGGAGGAGATCTCGCCCGCCGCGCCGTTGTTCAAGCCGAACGCTTCGGCGTCGAAATTCTCTCGCCCCAGGAAGCCACTGCCGTCCGCGCCGAAGGTCCCTATCGCATCATCAAGCTCGCTGACGAAAACGAAATTTCCTGCCACGCGCTGATGATCGCAACCGGCGTGCAATGGCGTCGCCTCGACGCCCCGGGCATAGACCGCCTGCAAGGTGCGGGCGTTTACTACGGCGGCGGCGCCACCGAAGCTCTCTCCTGCAAAGGCGAAATCGTCTACGTGATCGGCGGCGCGAATTCTGCCGGCCAGGCCGCCATGAACTTCGCAAAATTCGCGGAACGCGTCGTAATCGTCGTCCGCAGCGCGTCTCTCTCCAGCACCATGTCGCAATATCTGATTGACCAGGTCAAAGAGACTCCCAACATCCAGATCTGGCCGAACGCCAGCGTCTCCGAAGCCCACGGTGAAACGCATCTCGAAGAAATTTCCTTCCTCTGCTCCGACACGGCGAAACTGGAACGCGTCCCCGCCAGCGCCATGTTCATCTTCATCGGCGCTCTCCCGCGCACGGACTGGCTCGCCGGCGTCGTCGAGCGCGATGATCGCGGCTTCATCCTCACCGGCCCCGATCTCATCCGCGACGGCCAGCGTCCCAAGGGCTGGGCGCTCGATCGCGATCCCTTTCTGCTTGAGACCAATGTTCCCGGCATCTTTGCCGTCGGCGATGTCCGTCACGGTTCCGTGAAACGCGTCGCTTCCGGCGTTGGTGAGGGCTCCGTCGGCGTCCAATTCATCCATCAATATCTGAGCAAGGTCTAAATGGTCGAAAATTCCGAACTTCTTCGCGTCCCGGTTTTCAATGGTCTGCCCGACGATCAAATCTCCTGGTTCCTCAGCCGTGCGGAAGATCTGCGCTTCAAGTCGGGCGAAGCATACGCACACCAGGGCGACCCCGCCGACGCCATGTTTGTCGTCCTGGAAGGTCAAGTACAAGCACGGGGCGACATCGCCGGCGAAACGGTGATGTTTTCCATGAAGGCTGGCGACGTTACGGGATTGCTGCCTTTTTCAAGAATGAAGCAGTGGTCGATAGACGCGCGGGCGGTCACCGACGTTCATCTCCTGCGTTTTCCCTCTTCGCTGTTTCCCGAGCTTGTCCAGAAAATGCCGGAGCTAACGCAGCGTCTGGTCGGCTTGATGTCCGACAGAATTCGCGAAGTCACGCGCATGGAGCAGCAGCGCGACCGTCTGGCATCCTTAGGCAAACTTTCCGCCGGCCTCGCGCACGAGCTCAATAATCCCGCGTCCGCCGCGCGCCGCGCCGCCACCCAATTGCGCGACATCCTGAAAAAAATCAAGAATGCCAGCCACGAGCTGGGCCGCCGCGAGCTCACCGCCGAGCAAAGAGCCGAAATCGAAAAACTCGAAACCGCCTTCATCCAAAGTAACGACCCACCTCCCGACGCCCTTACCATCAGCGACCTCGAAGAACAAATAGATTCGCTGCTGCGCAGCCACGGACAGAACGATCTGTATCAGCTCTCGGCCGACCTTGCGCGTAAGAACATCAAACCGGAAGCGCTCGAATCCTTGTTCGCTACTCTCGATCCCGGCACTGCCCGCGCCGCCCTCGTCCGCATCGCCGCTTCCGTCGAGATCTACTCGCTCCTCAACGAAATCGAAAGCAGCACCGCGCGAATTTCCGATCTGGTCCGTGCCATCAAGGAATACACCTACATGGACCAGACCCCGTTGCAAAACGTGGACATCGTCAAGAGCCTTGAAACCACGCTCACGATTTTGAATCACAAGCTCAAGCACGGTGTCGAAGTCGAGCGCGATTACCAGAAAATCCCACTGCTAGTGAATTCTTTCGGCAGCGAACTCAATCAGGTGTGGACCAACATCATTGACAACGCCATTGACGCCATGCACGGCGAGGGCAAACTGAAAATTCGCACCTATCGTGAAGACAATTGCGTGGTAGTAGAAATCGCCGACAACGGCCCGGGAATTTCCGACGAAGTCCTCCCGCACATCTTCGAGCCATTCTTCACCACCAAAGCAGTAGGCCAAGGCACAGGCCTCGGCCTAGACACAGTTCAGCGCATAGTAAAAAAACACCGCGGCAACATCCAGGTAGACTCCGAGCCAGGCGACACAAAATTCCAAGTCTGGCTCCCATTATCAGAGACCGTAACGTAGCATTCAGTCCGCCGCCCCGACGGCTTGTTTTTCGGGTGCCCCATCCTTCGCGCCTCTGCTTTACGCGAAGGGTGGAGATTTTGAAACGGTACCCGCAAGACCCGCGCACGTCCGCGTCTGTCATCCCCGAACGAAGTGAGAGATCTCTCCACATCTGTGACGGCGCACGCGCGCCATCCTCGTCGCGTCGCTCATCGTCTGCCTTAACTCAATAGTCGTAGACGTGCTCGATCCGGACGCGTCCCAATCGCAGAGTTTCCAGCAGAGCGCTCAACGAAGTCACTTCGCATCCGAGCACAACGCGCTGCAATTCCGGATGCGTAAGGATTCGAGTGGCAAAGAGCTGCTGTGCGTCGGTGCCGCCGTAGTGCCAAGCCTCTGGAGCGATCACCGAGATAATGATCCGGGAATTGCCGGCGACTTCCACGAATTGGATGTCGCGCTCTGCTAGCGCCGCTGCGACGGAGGTAAATTCCTGGTAGCGCGGTATCTCCACGATAAAAGTGTGTGCCCCGGCCTGCTGCACGATTTTGGCGTGCGGGACTTTCTGCAGCTGCGTTTCATTGCCGCCGTCAATCCAAGCGTAGGTGCTCGCCGGCTCACTTCCGTAGGTCAGATGTGTCCCGATTTGAATCAGCCAGCAATAGAACGCCTCGAATGTGTAGTCTGCGGTGAGAAAAACTTTGCGTTCCCACTTCCGCACCACGTGTGCTCCCCAAAAGGGAGTCTTGCTCCAAAGCCCCTTCACTTGTCGCGCGAAATGAAACTCATAGAATGGCCGGATGTGCACGAAGTCGGCATACTCCCGCGCCACCTGATACGCGTACTGATCTTCCTCAACGGGCTTACCACCGCTGCACCATTCGCTTATTTTCCCGATCGTTTTCTCGTAAAGCCCCTTGAGTACGTACTCGGTCGTAAAACTAGTGCCGATGACCACCAGCATCAAATGTTCCCCGCCGTTGAATGGATACCTCCCTCGGATCAAATGCGCGACGCAGCAGTAGCTACCCCAATACTGCTGCACAGCGCCGAAAAAGGGGAACCCGCTCGGCAGATTTTTCTCTTGAAAGTCTGCCTTCTCCTGATAACTCCACACGATGTACCACTCGGGATAACTCAGGTATGTCTCGTCCTCTGGACGCGCGTAGTCCGCGATGCCGGCCGTCACAGCTGTTCGGTCGCTGGGTCGCTGCGCGGAAGGTGGAATCTGCCCCTGCAGTTTGCAATGCCAGCTGCTTATCAGCACCGCGACCATCAACAGCAACGCCAGCGCGAAACCGGCAACCAGAACTCGGATCACACGGCGAAGTAATGAACGCACCTTCAGGCGCCCGTCGCGAGAACCGCTTTCGGCTCATCCACGTTCAGCGCAATCCAGTAAGCAGCTAGGAAAATAATAAGGTGCGGCAGATTGGTCAGAATGTTTACCACGAGGCTCAGAGAATGCAGATGGCCAAAGAAAAAAGTGACTACGTCAATCGTGTACCAGATTCCCAGCATCCAGAAATAGATTCGCGCAATCCGTGCCGAACTTAGCGCGGCGATCAGCGCTAGAGCGCCGAGCGCCAGGTGCCCGATATCCACAATTTTGGTCATGTGGAATAGGCCGAACATCAGCCCGTTTTGGTCCATGATGCCCGGAACGTAGTCCAGCAGGTACACGCCGAGGAAGAGCGCGGCGAACCCGAACGCAAGCTTTTGAATCGTGCTGAATTGTCTTGGCATGGGCGCTAGTGCTGCTACTATTCAGCAAAACTCTAGTTCGTGGCAAGCGTATTTTATTTTGGCCCCGGCCGTTACGTCTGGAAGGAGGCTTCTCTGAGCCGCAAGAGATCCCTGCTGCTGGCTTTCATCCTTAGTTCTCGCCTCGCTATGCGTGTTCTGTGCCGCAAAGATCTTCGAGTACGCTGCCGCTCCGAACCACGAAAAGGAAAGCGACTTCGTGTTTCCCGGCGACGCCGATCAGGAGAAGCCGGCACAGCTCTCGATCGAGCAGAACTCATCGCCACTTCCCTTCGAGCAGCATGGCGGCTTCATCAACGATGCCAGCCACTTGAACAAGACCGCCGTCTACGGAATCGTGCGAATCGAAAATGAGAACGATATCCGCAACGCCCTGCAGTTTGCGCGTGAACACCATCTGCAGATCTCCTGCGCCGGCCATCAGCACAGCATGGGCGGGCAGACCTTCACGCACGGCGGGTTGATACTCGACTTCCGCGATTTCAATCGCGTGGTCTTGGACAAGGACCACAAGACCGTCAACGTTCAGAGCGGCGTCCGCTGGTGGCGACTTCAGCAACTCCTCGATAAGCAGGGCCTTTCGGTAAAATCCATGCAGTCCATCAATATCTTCAGTGTCGGTGGCACCCTCAGCGTCAATGCACATGGGATCGATCCGCAGCCCGGTCAAGTCGCGCCCACGGTTCGTTCCATGCGCATTATGCTCAGCGACGGCGAGATCGTGAAAACCAGCCCCACGGAGAATTCCGAGCTTTTTCGCCATGTCTTAGGGGGCTACGGACTTTTTGGCGTCATCCTCGGCGCGGACCTAGGCGTCGTGGACAACGAAATGTACGCGCGTAAGGCGGTGTACATGAACTATACGGAATTCCCGAAGTACTACGAACAAAACATCGAAAGCAATCCGGCCGTCGGGCTGGTCTTTGGACGGTTATCCGTTGCTCCACAGTCGTACCTGCGCGAGACCGTCGCTCACATTTACGAGAAAACTTCTTTCGAAGGCTCGTTGCCCCCGCTGACTCCGCCCCAGCACGATACGCTGGATCGCTTCATCATCAACGTTTCAAAAACCGGCAGCGTGGGCCGTTGGTTTCGCTGGACGCTTGAAAAATACGCGGAGCCGCGGCTGCACTCGTGTGTTTCACGCAATCAGGCCATGAACCAGAAGGAACCCTGCTTCGTCACGCGCAATGAGGAAATGTATGACGACATGGCGTACCTTAAAAACCGCCTGCCGGACACCGACATTCTTCAGGAGTATTTCGTGCCCTACGATCGCATGCCACAGTTTGTGGACGGCTTGCGCGAAGTCGTGCAACGCAATGGCGCTAACCTGCTCAATGTGACCATCCGTACGGTGCACAAGGACAACATCAGCGCTCTGCCTTACGCCACGCAAGATATGTTCGGCTTCGTTCTCTATTTCAACGTGAAGTTCAACGATCGCGACAACGAAATCCTCGAAAAAACCACTTCTGATTTGATCGAGGTGGCGGAGAATGCCGGTGGCACGTATTACTTGCCTTACCAGCTCTTTTACTCGCGCAACCAGTTGCAAAAAGCGTATCCGGAAATAGACGACTTCTTCGCCACAAAGAGGAAGTACGACCCCATCGGTCTATTCAGCAACAAGTTCTACGAAAAGTATGGCAGCTAGCAGCACTGTGCGACGCGATTGAGTCGCGTACGAGCCGGCTTCCTCAAAGCCCCAGAATCGCCTGCTCTACCTCGAATCCAACCGAAATCCACTCGACCTCTCACTGCACCGTAACGCTGAACGTCCCGGTCCTGGTAATGTTCGAGGACGTCGCGGTCACCGTCACCATATAAGTCCCCGCCGGCGTTCCCGGATCTGTCCGTCCGCCGCCTCCACCGTTGCCACCGCCCCCGCAGCTCCCGATTGAAATCACGCAAAGAATTGTGCCGAAAACGAGCGCCAATCTCCGCCGCCGCGCGCCCGGAATCGCAATCAACAACACTCCCGCCAGCATTCCGGCGCCGTACAACCCGCTGCCGATGCCCATGCCCGCCGTTTTCGCTGCTCCATACGGGTGTGGCGCCGTCGTAGTTATCGTCAGCGGTGCTGTCACCATCGGACCGGTCAGAGTCGCGGTCGTCATCGGGCAATTCGCTTCCGTCATCGCCGCCGGCAGCGCGCAGCTCACGTTCACTGGTTCGAAGAAGTTATCGGTCCCCACCAGCGTCACTGTCGCCATCCCGGTCATCCCCGGCGCGCTGATCGTCACATTCGGAATCGGCGACGATATATTGAACGTCGTATCCAGCACCGTGATCATCACTGGCACCGGACTTTGCGACCCCGTGTAATACCCGTCACCGGGATAAGACGCGGTGAAATTGTAAATTCCCGGAGTATCGATCGAAGTGGTAAGCGTGTCGGCAACATAAGCGTAGTTAAATGTCGCGGTCGAATAGTTCCCGCTGTAGGTGCCGTTCAACGAAAATGGCTGATTCGTGCCGGACGCCGCGACGCCATTCTGCAAAATCGTGATGGCCCCGCTGGGAGCCTGCTGAACGCTGAACGCAAACGCCGAGGCGCTCAACTGGAACGACTCCCCGGAGTACATCGTGATCGTTCCTGGGCAGCAGTCTCCGTCCAACCCGAAATTCATCGTCGTCGGAGCCTGCGTCACCGTCGCGTTCAGTGTCCCCGTGCTCGCGTTGTAGCTGTTGTCTCCGCTGTACTGCGCCTGTAACGCATAATTTCCCACCGTCCCGAACTCCGGCGTCAGCGTCTGATCCTCGACGTATCCCTCGCTGTTCAGCGGGTAGGTCCCCGAGTCCAGCGTCTGCCCGTTCTTCATGAGATTCACGCTCCCACTAGGGCACGAAGCTTTCGTCACCTGCGCGCTCGGAACACAGGAGGTTCCCGCCGCATCGCTCACATCGCTGCGCAAAAAGAAGATCGTCCCGAAAGGTATCGTGGTAGTCGGATAAAACGTCCGGGTGAGCGGGTTAAACGCTTCCATCGTCATCTTCGTCGCGCTGTTTTCCTTCCCCACTGTCACCGACACAGCCGCCGAATCGCTCGCCCCATACGTCGCATCCCCCGCGTAATGCGCCGTCACGTCGTAAGTCCCGCCCGGCAATAGAGTAGTCGTCCCGCTCGCAATCCCGTTACTCAGCGGAAAAGACTCCACGCCCATGTTCTGCCCCGCGGGCGTCGCCATCAATACCACCGCGCCCGTCGGCGTTCCCGTTCCGGTTTGCGGCGTCACCTTCACGCTCACGTTCACCGACTGCCCATGCGCGATGCTTGTCGGCGCAAGGTTCGTCAGCGTCGTCACGCTCGGCGTAAACGTCACCGTGCTCCACGCCTTCACCAGATTGTTCGCGTTCACTGAACCCAGCCCCGTCGCCAGGTCGTACCCCGGCGTGGTCAGCCACGCGGGATTGTTGGGATTATTCGGATCCACCAGAACCCCGAAATTATCCACGCCCGGCGGCGCGGCGCCGCAGTTCGGCGTGTTGGGATTGCACGGCACCGAATTATTTCCCTTGGTGATGTCGTAAAAAATGCACGAATTTCCCGTCAGCGCCACCGTCGAAGAATCGCAACTCGCGCCAGTCTGCGCCGCCAGCTTATAAAGAATATAGTTGGCGTTCCCCAGCCGCGTGTTCGCTCCTCCCGTCGCCGCCAATTTCTGATTCACCAGCGCCATGATTCCGGCGAACGCCGGAGCCGATGCCGAGGTTCCGCCCACCCCTACAAACGTGAAATTCGTCAGGCTGCACGTTTCCGGCGACCCAAAGAATCCGGCGTCCCCCTCGCAAATAATATAAAAACTGTTGTTGAACCCGTTGCTGGCAAACAACGACACGTCCGGCAGATCCCGCACGCCATCCGTCGGCACGCCGCTTCCCGTTTGCCACGCCGGCTTGCTGTAACCCGCAGTGCACGTACCGCCGCTGTTCTGCGTCGCGCAACTGCTCGGTCCGCCGCTGCCGCCAACGATGTTGAAAAACTGGCTCGTAAGGACGCACTGGTCAATGCCCATCCCCGCGCACGAATCGTTCCAGGTCGTCTCCGGAATGTAAGAAAGTGCGGAAGCGCCGGTCGTCGCGTTATTCGTCGCGCTCCAGTAAGTAGGCGCGGTCAAAGCCGTCTGGTCGAAATCCGTGCCGCCTACTGCCACGTTATAAGGCGTCGAAGCAAATCCGCTCACCGCCAGCCCGTCCACCGCGGCTCCTTCGCTGTTGAAGTCGTCGCACCCGGCGGACCCGGCGTCCCCTGCCGAGACCAGCACCGTCATCCCCTGCGCTGCCGCCTGCTGCCACAGCGCGTTATAAAACGAATTCCCCGCATTGCCGGTCGTCGCTTCGCAGATCCCGTAACTCTCGCTCACGATCGGCGCCAGGTTGTTGTCCACGATGTACAACGCCGAAAGATCCACTCCCAGCGTGCTCTCCGTCGAAGCCGACACCACCAGGTCAATCGTCGCGTTCTTCGCCACCGCCCCGGACCACGAAACATCCAGAATCGCTTCGGTTTCGTCTCCGCCAATTCCAGGATCCGCGCCGTTCAGGATGATCTGCGGGTCCTTCGCCGGCAAACCAAACAGCGTGCGGAAATTCTCGATGTCCGTCACATGAATATTCGTCTCGCCCACAATCGCGATGGTCTGTCCCGTACCGTCAATTCCCGCATTCCACAGCGGCAGCACGTTGTATATCGTCGCGAAATCCGTTGGTCCCAATCCATACAAAGTCGTTTGCTGCTGCGTGAACGTGAATAGCGGCAGCACGTTTTGCCCCGCCGGAGCCGCCAGTGGCGTGCCGTGCAACGTCAGATTCGATCGCCGTGGGAAATTGTGCAGCGTCACCACCCCCGCCACCGCCGGCGCCAGTGCCGTCGGAATCGAGGGATCGCTCGCGTTGGCCCAATGTTGCTCGCCGTTCACGACGTATTTGTGAATCGCGGTCTGAAACGCCTGCTTCACCAGTCCCGCCGTCCCCGAAAATTCGATCGTCGTCCGGCCATTGCTCGGCTGCGCCACTTGGAATCCGCTCGATCGCAACCAGCCTGTCACCGCCGCAATGTCCCCATCCGTCGGCCCGAACTGCGTGCCAAATTCCTGAGGAGTCAGCCAACGGTGATAATTCGTGGAACTCTGGTTCTGCTGATCGTCGATCAACCCGCGCAGCGCCGCTTCCTGTTGCGGGCTTCGCTTCAGCACCAGCAACATCCGCTCCATCGCCAAATCCGCCGGCGCTTCGCCGCGATCAAACTTCGGCTGCGCCAAAGGATGCACGTTTCCCGCGAGCCGCGTCCGCACAGTGTTATCCACGGCCTGCGTCACTAATCTCGCAGTCGCTTGCTGCTGGCCAAATGTTGGAAGTGCTCCGAAGACGCACACGAGCGGGAGAAGGAGAAGGGCCGGGAGTTTCATTAGTCACCTCTGGGTGTGGCAACTATACCGCTTCATCGACGTGTTTCGGACGCGCAATCTCAAGAGGTGGTTACGTAAGAGTTTGGTTACATATTTAATTCCGCCTTCTACCCGAACCCCTCTCGAACTCCGCGCTTCGCCTCGCTCACCTTTTCCTCTCTCGCAACTGCCCTGTTCTCCGTAACTTCCCCACGCGACTTTCGCCTGTACTCCGTGTTCAACTTATTAGGCGCAAGTCATCCCAGCAGATCAAGCGCCCAAGGGAAAAGGGGGATTTACGTTTCGCTTGGAGGGAGGACAAAATGCGTAACATTCACATCCACATCATTCGTTTATTGCTCTTCGCTCTCGTTCTCATGGTCATTCCGGCCACGGCGCCGACCGCCTCGGCAGCCTTCGGCTTTGGCGTCGCTATCACGGTCGCTCCTCCGCCACTGCCCGTCTACGCGCAACCTGTTTGCCCCGGCGACGGTTACATCTGGACGCCGGGCTATTGGGCATACGGCCCTGACGGCTACTACTGGGTTCCCGGCACGTGGGTGATCGCGCCGCAAGTCGGTTTCCTCTGGACTCCGGGTTATTGGGGCTGGGGTGGCGGCGGATATTTCTGGCACGCCGGATACTGGGGCCCGCACATCGGCTTCTACGGCGGAATTAACTACGGCTTCGGTTATTTCGGCGTCGGCTACCAGGGCGGCTACTGGAATGGCGGGCATTTCTTCTACAACCGCACGGTCAACAACGTGAGCGTCACCAACGTTCACAACGTCTACAACCGCACCTTGATCAATAACCGCGCCGACGTGAATCGCGTCAGCTACAACGGAGGACGCGGCGGCGTCAACGCGCGCGCCACCTCCGCGGAAATGGCGGCGAATCGCGACCGTCACATCGGAGCCACGTCCTCGCAAGTTCGCCAGGAGCACACAGCCAGCACCAACCGCGCACAGTTCGCCTCAGTGAATCACGGCCGGCCGTCTGTCACGGCCACCGCGCGTCCCGGTGAATTCTCGAACCGTGGCGCGGCAAACACGAGTCGCACTTCAAACTTCGCGCGCTCCAACAACACGGCGCGAAGCTCGACATACGCAACGCAGTCCCGCAACAGCGAACGCAACAATTCCAACGCTCGTTCGCAGAACAACGCGAACCGTTCATTAGCATCGCGCTCGCAAAACAATACAACCCACGCGCAGCAGAACAACGCGCGTCCGCTAGACTCGCGCGCCTCTAACTCGCGCCCGTCCAGCACGCGCTCGTTCAACGCGCCTCAGCACAACAACGCGGCCCGCCAGCAATCCAGCCCGGCCTATCGGCAGAACACGTCGCACGCGGCTCCCGCACACCAGAGCCGCCAAGCAGCGCCGCAACGCCAGAGCTCGTATCGTCCGACTAACTCCGGACGGTCCGCAGCCCAGAGCCAGCCGCGCAACAACGCAGCTTCGCGTGGCAACAATGGCGGTTCGCACGCCAGTAACGGCGGTTCACATGGAGGCGGCGGCAACACTCACGAACGCCGCTAACAGTTAGCCCTACGGGAGCCGCTTAAGCGGCCCCGTCAGCCAAACGGCGCCACGATACCAAAATCGTGGCGCCGTTTTTATTTCTCGCCGCCTTTGCCGTTCTAGCGGCGCACTTCAGTGCGCCATCGAGGTTGCGGCAAGGGCTCATACAGGGCGTCACACCGTCGTTACGTCACGCCTCGCGCGCACGCAGAAATTTCCGCACTCGTCCGCGCTCCCCCGTTTTGTGTCGCTCACCGAATCGAATCCCGCAATTCAATCAACGCCTGATCCGCGCGATCCAACCGTATCAACCCCGACCGCGGCTCATCCAAATCCAGCACCGCATAAATCGTGATCGAAATAATCGCCGCATATAAAATCAGGTGCAGCGCGCTGCGATGCCTGCGTTTCGCCATCACATGTCCCGCCAGCAACGCGCTCATCAACGCCACGCTGATCAACAGCAGGAAAATCAGAGCGGGCAGGTGCGTATCCAAAGCGATCGCCCGCGCGGTGGTCACGTCAATCATTTCGTTCAAAGCGGGCAGCAGGATCCTGACGACGTTATGCGTCGGATCAATCTCTCCCGCGGCCGCCGCGTGCGACCAAATCTGATGCTGTATCGCCGCGGCCCGCGCGAATTCCTGGTTCGCAGCATCGCGCTGCAGCAGCTTGCCGTAAGCGCTCAGCCGCGCATCGAGATACTGCCGAAACAATTGCCGCATCTCCGGCTGCTCCGCAGCAGGCAGAACATCCAGCCGCAGATAAGCCGTGCCAATCGCGTTCGCCTCCTGCACGATCAACTCTCGCCGCGTCTCCAGCCGCGACATCGCCCCGCCAAACGTAAACGCCAGCAACAATCCCAGCAGCGCAAACACCGCCGCTTCGATCGCTCCGGTGCCTTCGTGCTCCAGGTCCTGGCGCTTCTCCACGCCGCGGCTGCCGATGCCGTAGCCAAGCTCCAGGCACACCAGCATGCCCACGAACAATCCCACCGACCACGCTAGCGCCATCTCCACGGGAGTCATAATTTGCCGCCCACTCTGCCGTCATCAACGCCGCACTGTCAAGCATCTATATCCGCGCCTCGCAGCCTCTCTGCTTCTTTGTCTCTGCTTCTTTGTCTCTGCTTCTTTGCCTCTGCCTCCTTGCCTCCAACTCTTCGTCTAGTTATCCTCTCGCGTGCACATCCCGCATCCAGTCTTCCTCTTTTTCGCCGCACTGGTCGCCGGAATCCTCAATGCCGTGGCCGGCGGCGGTAGTTTCATCTCTTTTCCCGCGCTGCTCTTCACCGGCATGGCGCCCATCGCCGCCAACGCCACCAGCACCGCTGCCGTCTGGCCCGGGACCGTTGCCAGCACCGTCGCCTATCGCAATGCTTTCACCCCCGACGCGCGCCGCCTCCTCCCCGCCCTGCTTTTCACTGGCATCATCGGAGGCTTCCTGGGCGCCCGCATCCTCCTCCGCACGCCGCAAACAACTTTCATGCGCCTCGTCCCCTGGCTCCTGCTCGGCGCCACGCTGCTATTCCTCACCGGACCGCGCATCAGCGCCTGGGTCAAGCGCCGTGCCGCCCAAGGCAAAACTTCCCGCCCGCTTTTCATCGCCGGATTTTTTCTCGAACTCCTCATCGCCATGTACATCGGCTATTTCGGCGCGGGCGTCGGCATCCTCGTCCTCTCGCTGCTCGTCCTGCTCGGCATGGAAGATATTCACGCGATGAACGGCGTAAAAGTTCTCCTCGTCAGCGTCGTCAATGGCGTGGCCATGGTCACTTTCATCGTCGCCAAGATAATCGTCTGGCCGCAAGCCCTCCTCATGCTCGTCGGCAGCCTCATCGGCGGTTACGGCGGCGCCCACTACGCGCAAAAAATGGACCCGCTACACGTCCGCTGGATCGTCATCGTAGTCGGCTTCGCCATGTCTGCGTATTTCTTCATCCACCGCTAGAAATCGTACCTCTGCTCCCTACACGAATCCCCGTATTGTCGCGTGACCTACAATGTAACCAGGAGCGCACTCACATGGTCTCTGCCGAGCCATCCGCTCAACCTTCGCCACCGGTCAAACCACGCAGCATCCTCATCGCCGACGATAGCCAACGCGTCCGCACCATCCTTCGCCGAGCGCTCGAGCGCGAAACCGCTTTCAACATCTGCGGCGAGGCCACCGATGGCGCCGAAGCCGTCGCCAAAGCCAAGGAACTCACTCCCGACTTGATCCTCCTCGATCTCCGCATGGCCCGCCTCACAGGCCTCGAAGTCGCCGGAATCCTCCGCCGGGCGCAACCGAACATTCGCATCATCATGGTCACCATGTACGCCGACGAAATTAACCCCACCTTGGCATCGCTCTTCCGTGTGGACGCCGTCGTCTCCAAATCCGACGGCATAACCAAACTAATCGAGCAAGTTGAAACGCTTCTGGCCAACTAAATCCGCTCAGGCGCCGCACGCATTCAATCTGATGTACAATCTCCCACACCGGAGGGCCACATGCCGGTCGTCGTTCCGCCCCAGGTTCGTCGCATCGCACTTTGCGCATTAGTGGTTCTCGCATCCGCGCCGTCGCTCGCCGCCCAGCAGAATTCCACTCCCGGCTGGCCCCTGCACAATTCCGCCCCCGATCACGCCACAGCGGACGCCACCGGCGCCATGCCCACGTTCGGCCCCGACCTCGACGAATCCTGCCTCCTCTGGAACATCACGCAGTCGCACGCCGCCACCGTCAGCACCGCCACGCTCAAAATTCCTGGGAATGCCAAAGGTGAGTACCGCAAGAGTTGCAGCGACCTGAAGGACAAAAATCTCGCGAGCGCCCAGGCACATCTCCACAAAGCACTCGACGAATATCCGCAATACGCCGCCGCATGGGCGCTGTTAGGGCAGGTTCTCGAAGCCGGAAATAAAATCGACGAAGCGCGCAACGCCTGCTCGCAAGCATCCGCCGCCGATGCCGGATACGCCCCCGCGTATCTCTGCCTCGCGGACGTCGCCGCGCAGCAACACGACTGGCACCTCACTCTCGATATGGCCGATCGTTCTCTCGCGCTCGTTCCGCAGCATAATGTCTACGGCAGCTTTTACTCCGCCATGGCCCAATTCCATCTCGAACAATTGCCCGAAGCCGAAAGCGACGCGCTCAAGACGATTGACGCCGACCGCTCTCACCGCATCCCGCAAGCCCATCTTCTGCTAGCGGAGATCTACAACGCCCGTCACGATACCCGCGGAGCCGCCTACGAACTTCGCGCCTACCTCAAAGCAGCGCCCAATGCCGCGGACGCCGGCGCGGTCAAGAAATCGCTCGCTGAAGTCGAAGCTCAAATCCAGAAATAACTAGCCCACGTTCAAACGAAAATTTTGGAGGCGCGAGGCGGAATCGAACCGCCGGTAAAGGTTTTGCAGACCTGTGCCTTGCCACTTGGCTACCGCGCCCCTGAACAAAATTTTACTCGTACAAATCCAATCGCATCGTTCGCAATCCGCGTCCCCAACCCCGCCCCAAAAACAAAAAACCCACCAGCCGGTCACCTCTCGGCGGTGGGTCAAGTCAAAACTTGATTCGGAGTCAGCCCGTTACCGCGTTTCGCCAACCCCTCCCATACCAGAGGACACTCCCGCGCAGCACTGACAACAACACAGCGCGCGAACCGCCTCCGCATTGGCCAATAATCTCATCTCCACAATCCTTGCAAGTATTTCCGAACCTGTCAACCGCGAGCTGCAAGCGCCATGCCGCAGTGACAACTCCGCGACGCGACTCAAAATCACACCGGTGCGCGAAACGCCACGCCATGCCCCGGATGCCCGTCCTCCGACGCGTCCGAAATATCCTCAGGCAAGCCGTCCGCGCTCTGCTCAGCCTCCGCATAAGGCACCGACGCCGTCACCGTAGTTCCCTTTCCATTCGAATAGATCTCCAACCTTCCGCCCAATTGCCTCACGCGCTCCCGCATTCCGCGCAATCCAACTCCCGCCGTCTCCCCCGCTGCAACCTTCGACTGCGTCGCTGCGCTGATTCCCGCACCTTCATCGCTTACTTCCAGCTTGATCTCTCCGTCCTCACGTAGCAGCCTTACCAGCGCGATTGAACTCCCTGAGTGCCGGTGAATATTCGTCAGGCACTCCTGCGCAATCCGGAACAAACACAATTCGTAATCCTGCGGCAGCCGCTCGACGTCCGCCGATACCTCCAATTTCGTCGCGATCTTGCTGCGCTCCGTAAATCCCGTCACATACCATTTCAAAGCCGAACCCAAACCCATTTCGTCCAGCAAAGGTGGATGGAACAAATACGACATCGTACGAATATCCGACGAAATCTGGTGCATCAGCCTCGAATTATCTTCCAGGCTGCGTGCGGCTTCCGGACTGAGCCTCGCTTTCTCCTGATTCAGCCGCGCGGCATTCATGGTCATCGCCGCGAGCAATTGTCCCACCCCATCATGCAATTCGCGCGCGATGCGCCTGCGCTCCTCATCCTGGAGCTTCAACAGGCGCACAGAGAGTTCCTTCTCCTTGACGGCGTCCTCCGCAAGCTTTCGCTCCGTGATGTCTCGCGTCACGCCCAGCTGTACGACGGTCCCATCGGTATTGCGCATCGGCGCTGCGTGTGTTTCCATGCGCCGGCGCTCTCCCTTGAATCCCACAACGTCAAGCTCCAAGTAACCCTTCTCGCCGCGGCACACCTTTTCATTTAACGCGCGAAACCGCTCGCGATCCTTCGGGTCTATCAAGTCATAAATGCTCTTGCCGACGGCCATCTCCAGGCAGTCGGCGCCAATCATCTTCAATCCCGATGCATTCATGTGCAGCAAAGTGCCGTCGGGAGCCACCAGCTTCACGCACTCCGGCGTCGTCTCGAAAATCGCGCGGAAGCGTTCTTCACTCTCCCGCAACGCTCGCGCCGCCTGCCGCTGCTGGGTAATATCGCGCGCCACTTTCGACGCGCCAATCACGAGCCCCACCGCGTCCTTCACCGGCGAGATCGTCAACGATACATCCAGAGTCGAACCATCCTTCCGCACCCGCACCGTTTCGAAATGCTCGATGCGCTCGCCGCGCCGCAATCGCTCCAGAATCATCGCTTCCTCGTCGCGGTGCTCCGGCGGAATGATCAAAGTAATATGCTTTCCCGCTGCTTCCGCCGCCGTATAGCCAAACACACGCTCGGCGCCCTTGTTCCAACTAGTGATGATTCCATCGAGGTTCTTGCTGATGATCGCGTCGTCCGAAGATTCCACGATCGCCGCCAGCCGCGCCCGCGCCCCAAATCCCCGCCGGTTCGATTCTCCCAGCGCAATAATCGCGCCCGAAAACGCTAGGAAACCCAGCATTCCATAAACTTGCATGCGATCCTGAATTGCGAACGAATGAAATGGCGAGAGAAACCAGTAGTCCACTCCCAATGTTGCAATAAGCGTGCTGACGATCGCCGGCCCGATCCCGCAATACCACGCGGAGAAAACCACCGCCAGCCACGCGGTATGATACGGATTCTGATTTCCCAGCAGAGGCATCAGCAAGTAACGAAGATACAACGCGACGAAGGTCGCCACGATCGCCAGGAAGTAACGAAATAATGTCTCGCTCTTGCGCATCGCCTCGAACCACGAACCCGCAACAACCCCCACGAACGGCTAGGAGTATCCGCGCACTCAAACCAAAACGCTATACCAGCAAATCCTATTTTTCAACTACATACGTAGTTGCTGCGCCCGCGCTAAACCCTTGAACAACTTGGACTTCGGCGGATGGCGCACCCTTGTAGCTCAAGCCTGCAACCATCCCAATCGCGGAATCGCGAATTAGATATAACCTTCCGAAGTATACCCAGACGAAGGCGACAAGGCCGGTTATTACCATCGCGGCGATTTGAATTGCTCGACCTGCTACGAGTTTATCTGCGGAACGGGTTTAGGCCAGTGCCCAACGAGCTGACGACGGCATCGCAGCCGTTCAAACGGAATGGCCTTTCGCCTTGACGGCTTGCTGAGCAGCCGCGAATACATCGCGTGCGGACGTCGTACCCGCTACGTGCTCCGTACCCGTGATTCCGAGGTCCATCCATCCCGCGTTAACGCTCTCAAACATTTCTTCGGCAGGTCCCGTGTGGCCATTCGGGATGCCGAACTGCTCGAACGCTTCCGCCCACCCTGCACGCGGGACGGCAAAGGCTTTTACGTCGAGTGTCAGGACTTCACCCAATTGTTCGGCCACTTCATCCGCGCTTACCATCGAACCCAGCTCGATGACGCGATGCCCTGACCACGCCGGCCCGGTCAGAAGCGTTGCCACCTCTGCGCCGATGTCGTCTGACGCGACCATTGTCGATTTCCGGTTTGTAGGATTGTAGAAGACCGGTAGTGTTCCGCCTTGGGCGGCCTGTAAGCCGAAAAGAAAGTTTTCGAAAAAGGCGCCTGCACGCACAAATGCGACCGGCGATGGCAGGCTGCGAAAACCTTGCTCCAAAAGCGACAAGGCCGTGATCATCCCCAGCCCGCTTGTTCTATTCGCGCCCATCGACGAAAGCGCTACCAGCCGCGGCGGAACCGCCTTGGTCAGCGCTTCGGCATAGTTCGCAATCACGTCTTTTGCTTCTTTGTAATCAGGCGAGGGTGCCCACACAGACGGCAACATAACGAACGCGCCCTCAACACCTTTGAGCGCCGCCGCTATGGCTGTCGCATCGTTCCAGTCTCCAACCACCAACTCCACGCCTTGGTCTGCCCACTTCGCCGCTTTCTCGCGATTGCGTACAAGTGCTCGCACCTGTTTACCTTGCTTCAGCAGGTGCCGCGCGGTGGCGGCCCCAACTTGTCCAGTAATGCCCATGACTAAATACATGCTCGTTTCTCCTTGTGTTTTTCGTGCTCGGCCAACTTGGTAACGACCCGTGATCCGACGAGTCCACTGCCGCCGGTCACTACGATTTTCATGATCGCGTCCATAGTTCGACCGAGGCTTTTCAGGTTTCGGCTGGGGAAAAGTCTTGTGAGCCTGAGGAGGGCCCGGAGATCTAACGTTAAACCTAGGTTAAGCGTGCTTATCGAATGTGCTGAGGGGCATGTAGCTGGACGATACGCCGCCCCTACCTTTTTAAGTACGCTCTCGCGCCGGCGAAGTCAATAGCGAGCCGGGCAGATTTGTCGTGCAGGGAGGCGCAAAGTTTGAAGCGCAAGACGTCAAACCTACTCCCCCGGCACCGGGTTCGGCGCACAACGATTCCGCTCGCACCACGCGCTCGCGTCTTTCGCTCTGCCGTGCCCGCCCCTCACCCAGCCATCGTGTGTTCCTATTTTGGGACTGGTAATCATACAGTAAATGTGATAAAATAAGATCGGGCCACTTTTCCGGCCCACTAAGGACGACACATGCACCCCGCCACAACGGCGACGGGCAGACCACTCCCACCCCCAGGGAAAACTCCACCCAAAAACCGCCCCGTGCCCCTCACCTCTCGCGCCCCGCGCCACCCCGCCGCCGCAAATCCTCATGTAACATCCGAACTACAACGTTACATCCCCGCTCTAATCGACAATCACCGTCGATCACCGCGCAAATTCAATCGCCAACCCCGTCGATTAGAATCGGCTATATCTCTTACAAAACAAACTTCTGCACCCCAAATCAATCGCCAACAAATTGCCACTTTCAAAATCACGCATCCCAGCATTTCGAATCGCCACAACCAACACGTCGCAATGCGCATCACGGATCACGCGCCGCGCCTCACCAATCACTCATTTACCCTGAGCGCGCTTTGCGAAGGGCCAATCACCACACGAAGCCGTTCTAATGGTCACACTCCGCGATTAGAAAACGCCATATCTCGTAGAAAACAAACACTCGGCACACGTTCTAATCGTCATTTTTTACAGGTTTGCGGAAGCGACCAACGCCGAATCGCAGCCGCGGCTATCCCGCCCCAACTCGCCAGCAACATCGTTTCTAATCGACAATCGCAGATATTAGAAATCACCGTAAACCTCTCAAAACAAACGATCGCACCCCGTTCTAATCGACACAAAAACGCGTTGTTGGCGTCTCGCTTGCCCAGAGGATCGCGTCGCGGTCCGAAAGGGATGGGGTCGCGGGACGCGTTGCTTCCGTACGGACAAGGTCTTGCAACACGGGTTCGCGGGTCGCGGAACACGGATCACGGGTCACGAATCGCGGTTCGCAGCTCACCACTCACCAATCACGCCTCTCCTCTACTAGTGATATATTCGAGCCATACTCCGAACCCCAGGAGCAGCAACAAATGACCGACCGCAAACCTCCATTCGCCTCCGTCGAAGAAGCCCTCGACGAAATCCGCGCCGGACGCATGATCGTCCTGGTGGACGACGAAGACCGTGAAAATGAAGGCGATCTCACCATGGCCGCCGAAAAAGTCACGCCGGAAGCCATCAACTTCATGGCTAAATTCGGCCGCGGCCTCATCTGCCTCGCCATGACCGAACAGCGCTGCGACGCGCTGGCGCTTGCCTCGATCACTCCGCGCAATACCTCGATGTTCGGTACTCCCTTCTGCGAACCGATTGACGCTCGCCGCGGCACCACCACCGGCACCAGCGCCGCCGACCGCGCCACCACCATCCTTGCCGCCACCGATCCGAACACTCATCCCGAGGATCTGGCCCGTCCCGGGCACGTCTACACCCTGCGCGCCCGCAATGGCGGCGTGCTCGTCCGTGCCGGGCAAACCGAAGCTTCCGTGGATCTCGCGCGCCTCGCAGGACTCGATCACTCCGGAGTGATCTGCGAAATCATGAATGACGACGGCACCATGGCGCGCATTCCGCAGCTCGTCGAATTCTGCCGACAGCACGGGATGAAATTGTTGACCGTTGCGGACCTCATTCGCTACCGTATGCAGCACGAACGCCACGTCCGCCGCATCGCCGAATCCGTCCTCCCCACGCGCCACGGAAATTTCCGTATGATCGCCTACTCGAATGACGCCGACCACGAACTGCACGTCGCCCTCGTGCGCGGCGACATCTCCAAAGGCGATGCGGACAAAGCCGGACCGCCGCTCGTCCGCGTCCATTCGCACTGCCTCACCGGAGACGTCTTCGGCTCCACCTCCTGCGATTGTCACGCGGTCATCGAGCGTTCGCTCGAAGCCATCGCCGCCGAAGATCGCGGCGTCTTCGTCTACCTGCATCACACCGGCCGCGGATTCCAGATTGACGCACCGCGCGAAGCCGACGCCGCCGAATTGCCGCGCATTCGCTTCCACGCCCGCGACGAAAAGGAACACGACCTCGGCCGTCAGCGCCTGGTTCAACGCGAAAGCGGTATCGGCGCCCAAATCCTGATAGACCTAGGCCTCTGCCGCATCCGCGTCCTAACCAATCATCCGCGCAAAGTAGTAGCCCTCGATGGCTACGGCCTGGAAATAGTCGAACAAGTCCCGCTAACGCTGGACGCGACAAAATCGCGACAGTCGTAAAGCGTTCAAACATGAGAGATTTAATCTGGAGGCCGCAGAGGAAAGGCAAGAAAACGGAAAACATCGAGGCTAGCGAGATCTTGCAGCAGGCGGCGGAACCACGGTGACGTAAGGCCGTAACTCCTCAAGCTTGCGCTTGCTGATCCCTTTGATCGCCAGCAAATCTTCCACTCGCCGGAACGGTCCGCTCTTCGTACGAAAGTCCGCAATCGCCGCAGCAGTCTTAGGCCCAATCCCTGGCACCAACTGCAATTGCTCAACGCTAGCCGAGTTCAAATCAAGCGGCTTCGCCGGCGGCAACTTCTTCTGCGCCAGCGCGGCGCTGCAGCACAGTACAATCAGCGCAACGGCGAGAGCCGACGATAGCCGGCTAAATGCGATTGCCCTGCGCATCGTATTGCGTGACTTCACCAAAGAGCGCGGCTTGAACGGCAATCTGCGCGCGATCTCCAACCAAAATGATTTGCGCGTTGGCAGAATCGAAGTGCCGCCGCGCCGCCGCCAGCACATCATCGGCAGTGAGCGCGTGGACTTTCTCCCGATACGTTTCCAGATGATCTTCAGGCAAGCGGTCGAGATAAATTGTGGAAAGCTGGCCGAGCAACCCGTCTTGCGTAGCCACTCCCAGCGAAAACACCCCGGTAAGATAGCTGCGCGCGCTTTCCAATTCCTCGGCAGTGACCGGCAACGAGCGCATCCGATCCATTTCGTAGAAGATTTCGGTGAGCGTCGCGGCAGCAACGTCGTTGCGTACAGCGGCATGCACATTGAAATACCCATGCTGGCGCAGCGACTGCAATCCGCTTCGCGGGCTGTACGTATATCCCTTCTGCTCGCGGATATTAATGACCAGCCGCGAATGAAACGCCCCGCCATAAATCGAATTCGCCAGCACCAGGCGGAACCAGTCCGGATCGCGCCGGGTGATGGCCAGGTTACCCACTACCACTTGCGTCTGTACGCTGCCCGGCAGATGCACAAGGTGGACCTTGCGTCCGATATTGTGGGGCGGTGCCGAGGATATTTGCGGCGACGGCTGCGGTGCTTCCCAAGTTCCGAAAACCTTCTCGATTTGCGCGAGCAACGCGTCGCTGGAGAAATCGCCGACGACGATCAGCAACGCGTTCGCAGGCGAATAATTGTGGCGGTAGAATTCCTCGAGCTGTTCGCGTTGGTAGGCCGCAACCTGCTCTTCGGTGGGCGAAATTATGGCATACGGATGCTGGCCGAAGATCACACGACGGAAACGCTCATTCGCGAGAAAGGCAGGCGTGGTCCGCTCGATGCGCAGGCCCTCGATTTTGCGCCCGCGCTCGCGCTCGAATTCCTCGGCGGGAAACGACGCATTGCGCGCGAGATCGGCCATCATCTCGAAGATACCTTCGGAAAACTCGGCAAGCCCCGAAAGCGAGATGGCGCTGGAATCGGCGCCCGCGTGCGTGCCAAGATCGGCGCCCATGCGGCGGAGGTCTTCTTCGATTTGCCGGCTCGTGTGCGAAGCGGTACCGGTGCGCACCACCGTCGCGGTGATTTCCGCGAGGCCCGGCGCGCGGTGAGCGACGATTGCGTTTCCGCTGCGGAAGAAAAGCTGGGCGGAAATCTTCGGAAACGTGCGCAGTTCGGCGAGAACGACCTGCATGCCATTCGCAAGAGTGTGAACCGCGCGCTTAGGCCACGCGACAGGGCGTTCCGGGCCAAGCGGCGGAACGGCGCTCAATTGCACGTTCGGGGATGCGGGAGTGCTGGTTGTTGTAGTCATCGGTTTGGTCGTTGTTCCGCTCATGCCGCCACGTCCTTCGCGATGGGTCGCCGCACCAGAATGGCTCGATTTCGTGGGACCAGATATTTTTGCGCAGCGTCCTGCACCTGCGCGGGCGTGACCGCCTCAAATCCGTCGAGGATCGTATTAATCTTTCCCGGGTCGCCGTCGAATAGCGTGAAGCACGCCAGATAATGCATCAGGCCAAAGCGAGGCATGTGCGCTCCCATTCCGCTTTCGAGATTCGAATAAAAATCGGCGCGGAGCTTCACTTTCACAGGCGCCAGCTCTTCCTCGGTGATTCCCTGGGCCTGAATTTCGCGGATGATTTCGTCGAATTCCGCGAGCACCTGTTCCGTCGTGAATTCCGGTTTGTGAAATATGCGCGTCACCATCTGCGTGGGGCCGTTGGTTTCGATGATGTCCGCGCCTCCGTCGGTCTCGACGGCGATCTGCTTTTCGAGGACGAGGCGGCGATAGATCCGCCCAACACGGCCGCCGTGGAGAGCGCGATCGAGAATAGACGCCGCATACCAATCGGGATTGCCACGCTGCGGAACGGTGTAGCCGATGGCAATGGCCGGCAGTGGGCCGAATTGTTCGATCACTTCACCGCGGCGCTCTTCCGTTTGCGGCGGCTCGGATACATCTGCGCGCGGCGGCAGCGGGTGCGCGGGGATGTCCTCGAAATATTTCTTGGCCAGAGCGAATCCTTGCGCCGGTTCAACGTCACCAACAATCAGCAGGACCGCGTTGTTCGGCGAATAGTAGGTGTGGAAGAACGTCTGCACGTCGGCGAGCGTGGCGGCGTCGAGATCGGCAAAGTCGCCGTAAAAATTATGGGCATTGGGCCAATTGCGGAAGGCCACCGGCGGAAGATCGAGCCACGGAAAACCGCCATAGGGCTGGTTCATCACGTTGACGCGAACTTCTTCCTTGACCACGTCGCGCTGGTTGCGCAGATTTTCGTCGTCGACTTTCAAGGCGCGCATGCGGTCGGCTTCGAGCCACAGAACGCGTTCGAGCGCATTGGACGGGACGGATTCGAAATAGTTGGTGATGTCGTAGTTGGTCGTGCCGTTGAGCATGCCCCCAGACGAATTGATGAGGCGAATGTGTTCCATCTTGCCAGCGTGTTCCGAACCCTGAAACATCATATGCTCGAAAAGATGGGCGAAGCCGCTGCGTCCGCGCGGCTCGAGCCTGAAGCCGATCTGATAGTACACGCCGACGGTGACGACCGGCGCCGAGCGGTCTGGCGACACCACGACGCGCAAGCCGTTGGCGAGGGTAGTGTGTTCGACGGGAATGTGCACATTCTTCACTTCGGATTCCTCCTGGAATTTTTGAGCGCGCGATCAAGCTGTTTCAAGGATTTGGAAGGGTTTTTGGCAAGTACCCTCGCCGAAAGTCGCACGAGCGTCGCGTACGAATCGCTGAATTGGCGTGGATAGCGACGTAATGCGTTGTAGTGCTTTCCCACCGTCGCGTAGTCCCCTCGGGCAGTAGGGCCAGTCCATGCGGCGCGCGGTCCGTGCTTTTCAAAATTGTCGAGCATCTGACGCATCAGAGGCAATAAAGTCTGGACGGCGTGCTGGCGCGAAAAACCGATTTTGGTGAGCACTTGCGTCGCGCTTTCCGTGAGAGCCAGCGCGTGCCCCGCGAGCATCGTTCCCGCCGCGTGGTACGCAGGCTTGTTGCGGCTCGCCACCGGAACCGGAACGCCGCCCAATGTGCGCGCGATTGTGCCCGCTGTTCGGCGCGCGCGGGCGTCACCTTCAATCGCGAAGATCACACCATTCAGATTCGGCTGCGAGTTCGTTGTGAAAGTTTGCATTGGATGAATCGAACCAATCGCGGCGCCGCAGCGTGCCAGCGGCCGTAAAATCGAGCTGTCCAGCGCGCCACTAGCGTGCAGCACGACCTTTCCACGGCAACTCTTGCCCACAAGACTCGCCAACCTGCGCGCCACGTCCACAAGCGCATCGTCTGGAGTCACCATTAGGATAACATCGGCATCCATCACGTCGCGCGTGAGAGTGGAATGCGGCTCGCCGGCCCCAATTGCATGAACAGCGGCGCGCGCCGTGGCCTTGGAGCGTGTGACAACCGCGCCGACGCGCCAGCCGAGACGATGGAGGTTGCGCCCTAGAGTGCGTCCCAGGCGTCCTGCGCCGACGATGGAAACTGAGCGCGCCATGCCAAGTGATAGGATAGCGTGTTCGCACGCAACGCGCTGGAGGATATTCCACTTTGCACTGGTTCTGGATCGGATTCCTCGGACTGATTGCGTTCATTTGGTTCGTACAGTCCATCGATCTTACGTTTGGAGCGCTCTCGATTCCCGCATTGACGAGCGTCGCGCGGCTGAAGGATGCGGACTGCCCCGCCGTCTCCATTCTGTTCGCGGCACGTGACGAAGCCGAGAAACTGCCTGGAGCGCTGGATACGTTCCTGGCGGTGGATTACCCGAAATACGAAGTGATCGCTGTGAATGATCGTTCCGAAGATGCGACCGAGAGCATTCTGCAGAATGCGGCGCACAAGGACCCGCGGATGAAAGTTATAACGATCTCTTCCCTCCCTGCCGGCTGGCTCGGCAAACCGCATGCGCTGCAAGAAGCGTTCGAGCATTCCACCGGGGAATGGCTGATCTTTACGGATGCGGACGTCCATTTCGAACCTGAAGTGTTACGGCTCTCGGTCGCGCTGGCGGAAAAAAAACATTGGGACCACATGCCTTTGCTGTGCCACTCGAAAATGTTTTCGTTCGGCGAGAAGATCGCGATGACTTTCTTCGGGATGGCCTTCCTGCTCGGTGTCCGGCCGTGGCACGCGAGCAATCCGAAATTGCCCAACTATGTGGGAATCGGCGCGTTTCAATTGATACGGCGCAGCACTTACAAAAAGATGGGCGAACACCGGCGGCTGGCAATGGAAGTGGTGGACGATGTGAAAATGGGCAAACTGGTGAAGGAAGCCGGGTGCTCGTCCGGGATCGCGAAGTCCGGCACTTTGGTGAGCGTCTACTGGCATGCGGGGGTGCGGAATATCATTCGAGGAACGACCAAGAATTTTTTTGCAACCACCGGGTTCAGCTTGCCGATCGTTTGCATTCAGATGTTGGGGCTGTTGAGTTTGAGCGTGCTGCCGTGGGTCGCGTTGCCGTTCGTGCATGGATGGGCGCGTGTGTTTGCGGGGATTGCTGTCGGATTGGCAATTTGCGCGGAGGGCGGGGTGGCGATCGAGAATGGGGTGTCGCCGCTGTATGCGCTGACGCATCCGATTGGGGCTTTGATTTTCGGTTGGATGCTCACGCGGTCTACGATTGTGACTTTGTGGCGGGGCGGGATTACCTGGCGCGGGACGTTTTATCCGTTGAAAGAGTTGAAGCGCGGGATGGTTTGAGTCGCGCTAGGCTGAAGTCAAAAGATCTAACACAGAGTCCACAGAGAAAACCGTGAGAGCACGGACAACTCTCGTCGAGCGACATGGATTCTACTTGAAGAAGGAGTAGCCGATATAGAAGACGTGCACGTCCACACCCGGATTGAAGTTGTGACGGTAGGCGTTGGAAATGTGTTGGTATTTATACCCGAAGCGCCAGGCGCGATTGCGTGACGCATTGAACCAATCCACGCCGGTTTGAAAATCAAAAGTGAAATTAAATTGGGTGCCGCCGGGGATGTCCACGGGCACTGGCCTGACGGATGCGACAAATCCCGCCGTGGAAGCAATGAAGGGCTCGAGACGGTGTTCGCGGCGGAAATTCAGCTTCAATCCGATCGGGCTAACGCCGCCGCCGTATACGGTTTCGCGACCATTGGTGCAATAAGTCGTCACTCCTGGCGACGGCGAGCACGTTACGTACTTGAATTGGCGCAGTGTTTCGACGGGAACGACGTCCAGCGTGTATTGCAGCGCCGTCGAGGGCTTGTCATACAGCGTGCGAGCATAACGCAGCGCGAAGACGCCGAGTTGCCGGTCGGACGTAGAGCCGAAGATTTGCGAGTTGGCTACGGAGTAGCCGCCCCAGATGCCGAATTCGTTGCCGGGAGGATAGAGCGGAGCGGGCTGCGCTGCCGTCTGACTTGGCGTGTCAGTTTGAGTTTGAGATTGTGCGGGGACGGATAGTGCAAGTGCGGCGAGCGCGAGGAAGAAAAATCGAGTGCTGCGCGATTGTGCAACCGACGATATTTGCTTCAATGGTTTCTCTCGCTCCAATATGTGAGCTCAGGATTTTCTCGAAACTTTGGCTGCGCGCGATCTCTTTCTTGCTGACGGCTGCTCCACACCAGAAGGCTGTTCCGCCGCCGGCGCAACGGATGCCGGTACCTCGGCTTCTGCGCCGGCTTCGTCAACACTGACGATCGGACCAGCACTCGCCGCAGAAGCAGATCCTTCCGGCACGGCTGCGGGCTGCAACTCGTTTCCTGGGGGAGCAAAAATCGCGCCGAGATCGCGCTGCTTCAGCGCCCGTACGCGATCGCGGAGGGCCGCGGCACGTTCGAAATCGAAATTTTTGGCGGCTTCGCGCATCTGCGTTTCGAGTTGCGCGATGACGTGGACCAACTGAGCTTCCGTACTGATGTCGCCGATGACGGCGTCTTCCACCGGAATGGGAAGATAATCGGCTTCGATGATCCGCGCGAGCTGCATGTCCACCGATTTGACGATGGATTGCGGCGTGATGTGGTGCTCGCGGTTGTAAGCTTCCTGCTTGGCGCGGCGGCGGCTGGTTTCGCCGATAGCCTGGCGCATGGAATCGGTCATGTTGTCGGCGTACAAAATCGCGCGGCCTTCGAGGTGACGCGCGCAGCGGCCCATCGTCTGAATCAGCGAGGTGGCGCTGCGGAGATAGCCTTCTTTATCGGCGTCCAAGATCGCGACGAGCGAAACTTCGGGAAGATCGAGGCCTTCGCGTAGAAGGTTGATGCCGATCAGCACATCGAACTCGCCGCGGCGCAGGTCTCGCAGGATGCGCACGCGTTCGAGGGTTTCGATTTCGGAATGCAGGTAACGAACTTTGATGCCGACCTCGGCGAAATATTCGGCGAGGTCTTCGGCCATACGCTTGGTGAGCGTGGTCACGAGGATACGCTCGTTGCGCGCGGTGCGCTGGCGGATTTGCTCGAGCAGATCGTCCACTTGGCCCTTCACCGGGCGTACTTCGACTTCCGGATCAACGAGGCCCGTGGGCCGAATCACCTGTTCGACTACCACGCCCCCGGTTTTCGTGAGTTCATAGGGGCCAGGAGTAGCGGAAACGTAGATGACTTGATTGGTGCGATGCTCGAATTCCTCGAAAGTGAGCGGACGATTATCGAGGGCCGAGGGCATGCGGAAACCGTAATTCACGAGGGTTTGTTTGCGCGAGCGGTCGCCATGATACATGGCGTGGAGCTGCGGGACGGTCTGGTGCGATTCATCCACAACCAGCATGTAATCCGACGGAACGTAATCGAGCAGCGTGGGCGGCGCTTCTCCCGGCAAGCGGCCGGAAAGATGCCGCGAATAATTTTCGATGCCGTGGCAATAGCCGATGGTGCGCATCATTTCGATGTCAAAGTGCGTGCGCTGCACGATGCGTTGCGATTCGACGATTTTTCCCTGGCGGCTTAGCTCGCCTTTCCACCATTCGAGCTCTTCGTAGATGCCTTGAATGGCGCGTTCCTTTTGGTCGGCGGGCAGAACGTAGTGAGTTTTCGGGTAAATCGGCTGGCGCGTGATTTCGCCTTCGCGCGTGACGCGGATTTGCCCGGTAAGCGGGTCAATCTTGCGAATATTTTCGATTTGCGTGCCCCACATTTCGATGCGTACGGCGAGATCGTCGTAGGGCGGAAAAATCTCGATCATGTCTCCGCGGACGCGAAAGGTGCCGCGACGGAGATCTTCGCCGCGCTCGTACTGGATTTCGACGAGCTTGCGCAGGATCGCCTCGCGTGTGATGGACATGCCCTTTTCGAGCAGCAGCATCATTCCGTAGTAGGCTTCGGGCGAGCCGAGGCCGTAAATGCAGGAAACGGAGGCGACGATGATGACGTCGCGACGCTCGAACAGCGAGCGGGTGGCGCTCATGCGCAGCTTGTCGAGCTCGTCATTGATGGTGGATTCTTTTTCGATGTAGGTGTCGCTGGCGGGGACGTAGGCTTCGGGCTGGTAGTAATCGTAATAGCTGACGAAATATTCGACGGCGTTGTCGGGGAAGAAGGACTTGAACTCGTGGAAGAGTTGGGCCGCGAGAGTCTTATTGTGCGCGAGGACGATCGTCGGGCGATTGATTTCCTCGATTACCTTCGCGATCGTGAAGGTCTTGCCGGAGCCGGTTACGCCTAGCAGGACCTGGTGGCGGTCGCCGTCATTGACACCCCGCACCAATTGCGAAATGGCTTGCGGTTGGTCGCCGCGGGGATCGTAATCGCTGGCTAGTTTGAAATTCATGGACGGACTCTCAGGACGCGTAATGTGCAGGGTTGAAAACCACCATTATACCTTATGCCGCAAGCGACGGTCGTGAAGGCGCTGGAATCGAAGAGAGATCCTTCGCTGCGCTCGGGATGTCAACTGAAGGCGAGAAAACGCGCCAAGCGCTCGCCGCAGGGCGAAAACTCACGGCTGGGACTGGGGCGCTGGCGTCGCGGGCGTCGCGTCGGGCGTGTTTGGCGGCATCAGGGTGACTTCGGATTGGCTCTCCACGTGACCTACGTAGTGCATTTTCGAGCCTGAAAGGGCGCTTACGATTTCGAAGTCCATGTCCTGCTTGGAGGTTTGCGTTGAGCGAGTGATCATGCCGCTTTGCAACGAAATCGCGTCGAGGCTTTCACCGTTGCCGGTCCAAGTGCCGGAAGTGCGCAAACCGTTGTGGCGATAGTCTTCGGGCGTGGCGTCGGGACCCGTGGAGCCTTTGCGCAAAATTTCGAAGCGGGTGAGAACGATAGCGCAGGACGGACTGTCTTTGGCCGGGGACTGCCCGGCCGGCACGGACTTCCCTTGCGACCGGCACGGCTCGTCGCGAAGGTAGGTGGATTCGGTGCGCGAGATCAGGCCGGCGAGAGGCGTATTTTCGAGGGGGCGTTCATTGTTCCACTTCTGGCCGACGGCGATGCCTTCGCGGGGCAATTTCGCGCTGGCGGAAAGCGCGTTGAGCCACGCGCGCACGGTTGCCGTGGCGGCAGGGTTCGAATAAACGTCATCGAGGCCAGCGATTTTGGAAACTTCGCCGGTGGGCTCGATCGTAAATTCCATGGAGCGGCCCTGGAGGCGATTGTATTGATCTTCGAGCGCGTCGGCTGCGGGATCGTAGGCGTCGCTTTCCGTGGTGGCGCCGGCCTTTTCGTAAGTGACGCGCAGGCGAACGGTGCCAAGAGCGCCAGCGGAGTCGGACTGGGCATCGAGAACGTCGAGGCGAATTTGCAGGTCGGAAACCTGCTTCAATTGGGAGGGCGCTTCGGGATTCACAACTGGAGTCGTGGTGTTGCTCGTAGTGGTTGTGCGCGTTTCGATCTGATAGCGAAACGTTTGGCCGGTGACGAATTTAGGGACCAGATGAATGCGCTCGGAAGGATCTGCTCCGGGCGAGCTCGCGAATAACATCAAAGCGGCGAGTGCTGTTAGATAGCAAGGCACACGACGCGCGGCGACGCGAACCTTGCATGGGTTCAGCCAGTGCGTCATTGATTTAGACGCTAGCATAGGGCATTGGACGAGGCAAACGGCCACAAGGTTGGATTCACGGCTTGCTGGGGCGCTGCCGCACTGGCGTAATTGCGGGGGATTGCAGGTCGCCGGTCAGTTCGTATGCGTCACTTTGGTTCGAGTGGGTTGATCGAGGTAATGGCGCGACGTCGTCGGACGCGGTTACGGCGCGCAGGCGCAGATCGAGGTTGCGAGAGAAATCCACCCAGCCTGAGCCGGTGATCTGCTCGCCCGGACTGACGAAAGCCAAATTCTGGACTGTGATTTTGCCGTCATGGCAGGCAAACTCGGCGGCGGCCCCCGCAAAGGAGCTTGCGCCCGGTGCAAATTCTCCATGGCGCAGCGAGTCCGCGAGGTTTAGCGCTTTGATTTGCGGATCTGTGACGCTGGCGTTGCCGCGACATTCCAGCGAAGAAACCAGATCGGCGCGATCGGCGCCGTGGAAATCGAACGTCAGCCCGCCGGAAGCAGAGCCGGCGAAGGCGTTATCGAGCGTGCGGAAACCCGAAGTGAGAGCGGCGAGATCAACATGGGAATAGTCGAGGTGGATGCGATAGGAAGGTATCGCCGTCAGCTGCGCGTCGAGAGAGCCATCAAGATTGCCGCCATAAAGTTGCGCCTTTGCCGCGGAGAGCTCCAAATGGCGGCCGCCGATTTTCAAATCACCTTGCAGGTGGCGAACGACGAGCGGCGCCGTTGTGAATTGATCTACCGTGATTTGACCTTGGGCGCGAAGATTTTCCGGGACAGCGTTGACCGGCGATGCTGAGTTCAGGAATGGCAGCATCCGGTCGAAAAAGTTTTCGCGCCAGCGTGGATTCAGCCAGCGATCCAGGTCCGATGTGGCGAGATGATCCGCCGTCAACGCGAATTGCCAACCTGCGCTCGCGTCACGTCGATCGAACGTGCCAGACCAATGGGCGCCGAAGGCGTCGGCGGCGGTTAGTGCGATGTGACGCGAACCGGCTTTCAATTCCGCGCGTGCGCTGATACGCGTGACGGGCTGATTTAAAAATGGAGTGAGCAGCGAAGCGCCGGTTGGTTCCCCTCCCCATTCGATGGTGCCGACTGGCTGCGTTTGCCAGGGGTACTTTGCCCCCAGCCAGCGCAAGTCGCAGCGGACTGGCCCGGTCAAATCCCAACCATGCGAAATATTCCACCCCAATACGCCGGCAGTGGCGACCAGATCGCGAACCTGCGTGAGATTGCCGGCCATGTGATAGACGGGGAATTCGTGTGGTCCGGTATGCGCCACGGTTTCCAACCGCAGCGACCCATTCGACGGCCCGTAGGTGACGGTGGAAGGCAGGAGAGTGAATATTTCGTGATCGTACCGGAATTGTGTTTGGCCGAGGTGCACGGGAACGCGCAGGCGAGAGCTGGTGAAGTCCGCGCCGGCGATTGCGCCGGCGGCTGAAGTCAAGCGCGGCGGCCAGAACGAGACGGACGCATGGATGCTGGCGAATCCGGCGAGCGCGAGATCACCCGCGACCTCGGAATGGAAAGCACGTGTCCAGGCGAGGACGTCAGTGAGATCAACCTGCGATTGCGTGATTTCGATCTGATCCAACGAATCGCTTTCCTTTGGAGGCCGCTGGAATTGGGCGGGAGGCTGCCAGGAGAACCTGGCGTGAGCGCGCGCCCAGGAATGAGGAGCCTCGAACGTCGCCTCGGTGACATCCAATCCGGAGGCAAGCGGATACAAGGTCATTTTCGCATTTAAATTCAGCGCCGGGTTATCAGGACGGAGAGCGAGATCCCAGCGGTGCAACTGGCGAAGCTCGGCGTGCATTTGCAGAAGCCAATTGTCGCTCTCGGTATCGGCGTGCACGATCAGGGCTAGATTTCCGCGCATGCCGAAGTCATAGCCGCGCGCGAGACGCAGAACATCCGAGAGCGCGGCGTCACCCCAGGCAAGATCCAGGACGGCCGGTCGCAATCGCGAGGAAGTGCCGCCAACGTGGCCGGAGACGTAAATGGTGCCGGCCTGCTGGACGACGACCGCGGCGCGCGTAGGAACCGCCGAGAGGTTCATGGTCCAGCGTCCCTGGTCGTCCGGTTCGAGATAGCCGCTGACGTTTACCAGAGCGAACGGAAGTTTTTCGCTGGCGCGCTTGAAATTGATTCGGCCGGAATCCACTTCGATGCGGCCGAAGCGGATCGCGGAAGGCTGCGAGGATGAAGTGGCCGCAGAAGGACCACTCGGTTTCGGGAGCCACTCTGCGACGTTCCAATCGCCGTCTGCGTTGCGAACGAGATTCAGACTGGGCCTTACCAACGAGATCGTCCCGAGTTGCAGGTGGCCCCGGAAGAGGCTCTCCCAACGCAACCGCACCGTGAGCGACTCCGCGCGCAGAAAATACTCGTAGCCGAAGCGGGGATCCTCGCTAAACGTAACGGACTGAGCTTCGAGAGTAGGGCCGCCCCAGAGAGAAAAATTGTAGCGGCCCACCTCGACACTTCTTCCGAAAACCGATTCGAGCCGTGCGGTCAGCTTTTTCTGCAGGCGGGTATGGCGAATCAGCAGAGATATTCCGAAGTCCACAACCCACAGGAGGATTAGGAGTGAGAGTAAATATTTGGGCCAGCGAGTCCAACGGCGGCGGGGTCGCAGCGCATCGAGATGCTCGGCGTGTACGGCGGGCTCGGAGAGTGTTTGTGCCATGGCGACGCGGCCTGCGGAGTCCATGATACACAATCCTTCGCGCGGGCTGATGAGTTGTCGTGATTCTCGAGGTCGCTGAGCGCGAATTTTGCTCAGGCTAACCAATCAAAAACTTAACACAGAGTTTACAGAGAAACGCCGTGAGAGCACGGAGAAATCGTGAGTTCACCGTGGATACGCTGAGTAGTCAGAGAAAATCAAAACCTTCCGGCGCGCCAGTGATCGCGACCTTAAAAAACTTCCATCATAAGGGCTAGTGGACTTCGCGGAGCATGCGGTGCCAGCGGGTTCTGGCGCGGAGGTGCCGCAGAGTTTCGACGATCCCTTGCAAGATGCCATAGGCGCCGCGGGATTTGTAATCCTCGGGTGTGGCTTCCACCGACCAGTAAATCAGCATCGGTCGGCCCATGATGGCATCGCGATCAACGAAGCCCCAGTAGCGGCTGTCTAAACTACGATCGCGGTTATCGCCCATTGCGAAAAAGCTATCGGGGGGTACTACCAAATCGCCGTCGTGAACGTAATTCAGAATTTGCGCAGCCCACTCAGGCCGCACTGCAGACTGAAGAAAATACCGGTTCGTCGGGGGAAAGTTATCGCCGAAAGGATCTTCGTAGTAGACGTTGTGGACGACATACGGCTCATTGAGGCGCTGGCCGTCGACGTAAACCTGCTGGTTGATGATGCGTATGCGTTCCCCGGGCAGGCCGATCACTCGCTTGACGTAGTGCTGATGATCGTCGAACGGAAATTTGAAGACGATGATGTCGCCACGACGGATCGGCCGGTAGGGCAGAAGTTTTTCGTACCAGGCTCCTCGGCCCTCGAAAATGAATTTGTTGACGAGCAGATGATCGCCCACCAGCAGAGTCGGCTCCATGGATTCCGAGGGAATTTTAAAAGCTTGAACAATAAAGGTAGTGCCGAAGAGAGCCAGCAGGATCGTGACAAGAAGCGATTCGGCGTATTCGGCGATCCAACCTTTTGATGCTCGCTGGTGGCCGTGCGCAGCGGAGAGCGGCTGAGCATCTTGCGGATGGCGGTCTGGAATATTGTCGGGCAGTGGCGCGGTGGTTTCGACTTCCATGAATTCCCTTCAGCGTTATGCTGAAAATTCCTACCACGTTCCTCAGGGGCTAAAGCCCTTTTCAAAACGAAGGCAGTGAATGCCGGAGATGAAGCTCCGACCCCCTGGAGACCCTCTCCACTAGCGGGTGAGCCCAGGCTCAACGCTACGCGCAGTCAGGATTTCCAGGGCCGCGCGAGCCGCTTTCTGCTCTGCTTCCTTCTTGCTGCGGCCTTCCGAGGCCGACAGGCGCTCACCCGCGTGCCACACCTCTACTTCGAACACTTTTTGGTGTTCCGGACCTGACTCGCTGCGGACGCGGTATTCAGCGGGCTTTCGCGCGCGCTGCTGCAGCCATTCCTGAAGAGCCGATTTGTGATCGGCGCTCCCGAGTCCATCGGAACAATCCGCCAGAGCGGCATCGAGTAACGTTCGCCGCAAGAACGATGCGGCCGCTGGAAGCCCGGCATCAAGATAAATCGCGCCGAGGATTGCCTCATAGGCGTCGACGAGGAGCCTTTTCTTATCGCGACCTCCGGTTTTTTCTTCGCCCGGACCGAGACGCAGATAACCGCCCAGCTCCAATTTTTTGGCCGCCGAATGGATGGACGACGCGCTGACCAGCCGCGCCAATCCCTTGGAGAGCTGGCCCGAGTTCCACGCGGGAAAGGAGCGGCAGAGCGTCTCGCTGGCGATTAGTCCAAGCACGCGATCGCCAAGAAATTCAAGACGCTCATTGTCCGTGCCGTTCGAGGTTTGGCGATGCGAGCGATGAGTGAGAGCGCGATCGAGCTCTTCGGGACGCGAGAAACGGTGCCCCAGGATTGTCTCTAGTTCATTGCGCTCCTCTTCGGTCATGTGTGCGAGGCGCTACTTAGGCGCCTGCAACTCCGTTGCCGCTTGCTTTTTGGTCTGATCGACCATCTGTTTGCAGCGATCCTGGAGGCCGCCGGGAGTCTGCGCGCACTTCTGGTACGCGTCAATCGCATCCGAGAAGCGGCTGAGACGCGTGAGGCACACGGCCATGACGTAATAGTCGGTCGGATCGGGAGTCTCCGATTTGGCGATGGACTGCTTGAATTCCTCCACCGCTTCGTCGAATTTCCCCCGGCGGAAATAGATGAGACCCAAGCCACTGTGCGCTTGCGATTCCGCCTGAGCTTTGGCTTTGGCGAATTGATCGTCGGTCATGTTTGCGGGCTTAGGCAAAGTAGGAAGAAGAGACAACGCGTGTTTTTCGTACTGCTCGCCCTTGTCGAGCCTGCTCTCTGCTTCAGGATCGTTGCCGCTATTGTGTGGAATGACCCATCCGACGAGGACCAGGATGGTTACATCGTCCGGATTGAGAGCCAGGGCCTTGTCGGCGTCGGCATACATTTTCGGAAGATCCTGCTTGGTTTCTTCCGCGATCGTGAGCGCTTGGTAGACTTGCTCGAGGTACCGGCCGTTCGGATATTTCTGAAGATACTGTTCGCCGAGCTGGATGCGCTTGTCGGCGTCATCGCTTTTGGTATCAGTGAGCTCCTTGTAGGCTTTCTCTTCTTCGGGGTCAGCTGGTTTTGGCGCTGCGGCAGCCGGCGGTGCCGCGCCATTGGCGGGAAGGTTCTCGAGCGAGGGAGGCTTGTTCTGATCTTGTTGCTGAGATGGTTGTTGCTGCTGTTGCTGGGCTTGCGCGGACGATCTGGGCACACAGATGAGAGCGGCCGTCATCAGGGCGACAGCGATTCCCGTGGCGTTGCGAATTGATGGAACGATCATTCTCATATCACTTCCTTCCTTTTTTGAGATTGCTGGGACGCGCTGGGGAATTCGTACCAGATACTACACGCACCGGGCCGTGTCACCTTTCGTGCTGGACGGCTTAGTGGCCGCAGATCGTCGCCGGCCAATCCTATAACATTCGCGCCAAGCGTTTACGGCTTTTGCGGTCCGTTTGCGCCGCCGGTTCCGCGCGGATTGTACGGCGTATCAATTCCTCGTTGCGCCGCCACACGAGCCGCTTCCGGCGCGCCTGCAATTGCCAGTGCCGCCCGGTACTCCGTCAGCGCTTGATCGCGCTCTTCCGCGAAATCATGCAAGCGGCCCAAATATACATGGGACCAAGCCAAAATCGCAGGATCGGACCCACTCGTTGAGTTTACCGCATCGCCGCCGGTTGAGGATGGGGCGGAAACGAGTTTTTCAAAGAGCTCCTCAGCGTGGTCCGCATCGTGATTGAGCAAAGACGCGATCGCCAGCCCAAAATTCGCGCGAGCATCGTCGGGATTTTTGGCCAGGACTTTTTGGAACGCGGCGATCGCGGCGGGTGCGTCTTGCAGTGCGATTTGATGGTCGCCTTCGGCGAGCAAGCGATCCCGTTCCGATTGCGGATCATTCTTTTGATCCGGCTGCTGACCGGGCTGGGCCGGAGTTGCGTTCGCGGCGGTTTCCGGCGCGGGCGTTTCTTCAAGCGTCGCGAATTTGAAATTCGCGTAGCGCTTCTGTTCGGCGGGAACGTCAATTCCACCTAAAAGGTCGGGGAAATAGAGGGACATGGCCGGTTCTGCTTTCTCGAACTTCTGCAATTGGACATCGAAAACACGGACCATGATGAAGCCGGAGCGGTCGTCATCCACAAGCGCGGCTTCATGTTTTTCCGGCGAGAGATGGCGAATACGCAGTTCCACGGCCTTGACGAAACATTCGTCCGCGTACGCAATGAAGTCGCTCTTGTATTCCGGGGGGAGCAGCGGCGCCCGCGCTCCGATATTCAGCAAGCCGCTTTTGCGCATGAGGGCGTCGCGATATTTAAGTGGAAGCGGATCGAGCATGTAATGGAGGTAGGCGTGACGCACGTCGTCGGTGGGAAATTCCGCGCCGGCGCCGATGACAATGGCGTAGTGGTCGCCATTATTTCGGAAGTTCGCGCGATTGCCGACCAAGGGCTCGACGTACACAGTGAATGAGCGGCCGTAGCGAGCTTTATAGATCTCGCGCAAATATCCATTGCAGACAGTAACGATGCGGCGCACCGGCGACTGGCTGCGATCCACGGCGCGAGCATATTCGGGCTCGACTTTGCTCCAGCGTAGGTCGAGATGAGCCTCATGGTAAAAATTGGCGAGGACTTCTTCAAAATCCTGGATAACCAAGACGTCCGGAGGAAGCGTCTCCTGATCCATAAGGAATGCAAACCGCGGCGGCGGACCAACCACCAGCGCAAAGGCGATGTAGCGCGAAAGTGTCTCTCCGGGATCGGCCAAGGCATGGTCCCGGTAGTATTGGCGCAAAGCGTCCGTCGCGGGACCTTGGAGTTTCAGAAGCTCGCCACGGAGCGCGAGGCGCGAAGGCATTTCGGCGAGCGTGCTTTCGTCTGCGCCGAAGCCGGCGGCATCCAGCGCGCACATCGTCGCAAAAATCTGCTGGCTGGCTTCGACGTTGACACCCGTCTCAGTGGCATCGGCTTGGGATTGACCGAGCGTCGTGGGAACAGCAGTGGCGCCGAACAGCAGGATGATTGCAGCGAAGATGACAGGCGCGGAAAATTTCTTCGAGAACTTTGGGATGACCGGACTCCTCAATCGAGTGTTGGTTCAGCTGAAAACCACGAGCGCTCTTCCCCCTTACTGATACAAGAGCGCCTTCATGTGAGAGATGCAGACAAACTCTAAATGGCAGCTTGGACGGAGTCAAGGTCAGGTAAGGGGCTTTGTCGGCGGAATGTCGCAGTACGGCATGCTCGCTAATGAGGATGCCGTGACCACGAGAAATATGGAGTGGAGGACTAACCGCGAACGCGGACTTCACTGAAGCTGAGGAGTACCCGGCCGCCATCTTGTGGGCGCCCGAAACTTAGCTGCGGGCTGAAACGCGAGAACATCATCACCTGATCGATTTGGTGCTGGACCGCGCTATCAGTGGGGCCGGCAAGAATTTTGTAGGAGACAACCTGGCCTTGCGCGTTGAGCGTGGCTTCCAGGAGCAACGTGCCAGAATCCTCGTGTCCGGACGAGCCGACCACGCCGGGGATTGGAAATGGTGCGAGGCTTTCGACGCGCGCCGGTTGCACGAGATTGAGCGGAAGATCATTGGGCACGATGCCAGTCATGGGTACGCCCACCAGGATGTTCTGCACGACCAGAACAAAGGCGACCAGTGCCGTCAAAATGCCGCCGGTCGCAGGCACCGCGATCGGCTTGAGAATATCTTCGAACGCCACCACCGCGCGGGACCACAACCTGTGAACGGCGGCCCAGGGAGCGCCGGCGCGAGCAGCCTGCACCCGAATGCGCACGGCGAGATCGGCAGGCGGAGCGCTCGGTGCTACGTTCGCGAGACAAATCGCGAGACGACGATAGCGTTCCAACTGGGAGTAGCAATCCTTGCAGCCCGCAAGATGGGCACGAACGAGCTCATGATGACGCGGCGAGACGGCGCCGTCGAGATACCCTGGGAGGTGAGGCGCGGCTTGTCGGCAATTCATTGATTGCCTCTCTGCGATCTGGCAAGAACGTGAGCGGCTGCCGGAGCCAAGATCGGCTGCGGTGCCCCTGGTGATAATGCATATTGATTGCCGTATTGTTCGGATTGCGCATGAAATGAATGCCGCGCCGATTCGGCAGCAGATTCCGCTTGCCTTGCGTGGAGCAGCGGATCAAGAATTTCTTTCAGCATCCGCCGGCCGCGCAGGATACGAGACTTCACCGTTCCGACGGAAACTTCGAGCACCTCAGCCACCTCTTCGTACGACAGTCCCTCAAGGTCCCTTAGAATGACTGCGCCGCGAAACAACTCCGGCACTTGCGCGAGCGCTCGGCGAACGGTGGCTTGCATTTCGCGCGCTTCCAATTGTTCGAATGGCGACGCTTCACAATCTTTCAAATCCAGGGCCGGGTTGGTGCCCTCCACTTCCGCATCGATCGAGATTTGCTGCCGATGATGCCGCCAGCACCAACGGCGATGGTTCAGCGCCTGGCGCACCGAAATGCGATAGAGCCACGTCTTCAACGAACTGCCGCGGCGGAATCCCCGAATGCCGCGGAAAGCGCGCAAGAAAACTTCCTGGGTGACATCAGCGGCATCGGCCGAATCGGAAAGAATGCCGTAAACCAGGTTGTACACCCCGGCGTGATAATAGGTGACCAGCCAGTCGAACGCGGCATCCGACCCGGACTGTAGTTCAGTCACAAGCTCGGATTCATCGCGGCCCCACGGCAGAGATTGTGCCAGGTCGGACATGCCTTACGCCGTCATCCTTGAGGTGACCTCCAGGGCGTGTCCCTACCTTAGGTTAGACACCGAAAAACCCTGTTCTGTTGCAAGCATAGCAGAAAACTCGCGTCTGGGAATGTACCTGCGGTACCACGGGTCGAATCGCTCGTTTGTGATGAATCAAGTGGCTTCGTTTCAGCGGCGTAGCCACAAGTGGATACAGCAGTAGTGTGGCGTGTTTGACGCGTTGAGTCCGGAGATGTTATAAGTAAGTCACTCTCTTTTCGGCGTCGAGGGCGTATCGCAGTTGGCTGCGCGTCCCGTGTTCGTCGGAGAACCGTTCGTTCAAGTGGGGCCGTAGCGCAGTTGGGAGCGCGCCTCGATGGCATCGAGGAGGTCACGGGTTCGAACCCCGTCGGCTCCACCATTTGAAGAAATCAAAGACGTTACCTCGGAAAACCGCTAACTGTTACCACGTACTGTTGCCACATTTGCATTTTCCTCTTGCATTCAAACATGAATCTCTCACGCTCTGCGAGGAAAACAGATATGGCGCACTACACTCTCATCGCACGCATCAACGCCGGCAACGGAAAATTTCCCTTCGTGAATGTGCAGTTCTCGAAAAATCATCGTCCGATTCCCATAGAAGGAGCAACGTATTACCTCCGTCCGACGAGTCGCGCGAAACGCACACCCATCAGAATTGGCAAGGATGTCGCGGTGGCTCACACTGCGATGATCAAAATGGACGATGGCCGACCACTCGAACGCCCTGCCGTGCGAGAGGCTCATCCGTCGTCCGAGGTTGCGAGTACGGCGCCTCGAAAGACGGTTGAGGATAGCGCGCGTGAATACATCCAACGCAGCAAGCAGAAAGCACGCAAGACGTACCTCGGCTATCGCACAGCCGTCAACCTATTCGTCGCAAGCTGCAAGAAAGCGTTCTTTGACGAAATTTGCCGCGATGACATGCTCGACTTTCTGCACGAGTTGCGGACACGCCCCTCCGAAGCGACCGGGGCACCGATCGGCGAATCCACTGTGTTCAACTATTTCCTGAAGACCATGGTTTTCCTGAACGACCGTGGCATCGGCAAGCACGTTGCGAGAGAGGACTGGGTGCAGAAGAAGGATTGGCCGATCAATGTGGACAAGCGGAACAAGAACAAGAAATATGCGACCTACACGGACCAAGAAGTCGCCGCCATGCTCAGCGTCGCGGACAACATCGGGGAGGCTCTCATCCGTTTTCTCGTTGGGACCGGCTTCCGCATCGGCGAAGCTGCGGTTGCTGAGTGGGCTGACGTCAATTGGGAGGAGAAGACCGTGTCGGTTCGCTTTAAGCCGAAGCTCGGTTTTAAGCCCAAGGACTATGAAGAACGAACCGTCGCGGTCAGCGACACTCTACTTGCCTGCCTTAAGAAATATCGCGTCGGCGCGCTGGACGACGAGCTGATTTTCCCGTCTCCCGCGACACGAACGGTGGACAAGCACTTAGACCGTATCGTCAATGATCTGATCCACAAAGCGAAGGTGGCGGGTTATACGGTTGATAAGCCGGAGAAACCCTGCCATGCCTTCAGGGTATTGTACGCCACGCGGCGGCATCAGAATGGAGTTGACATCGAAACCTTGCGGCAGGAACTTGGGCATTCCGATATCACGACGACTCAAATCTACTTGCGCACGGCGAACACAAAATCCGACAAACATCGTGCCCGCATCAATGAGGCCGATAGGTTCTCCATCATGCCGGGTTACAAGCCTTTCCTTGTCGCAAGGCGGTAGCCTTAAGAAATGGGGGCATTCGTGCGATGGCTAACTCCAAGGTCAAAGGGCGGAAGCCGATTCAACGCGTGGAACGGCAGCGCGTGGTAGGCGGCACTTGAGTCTCGGGCGTGCCGGCCTTCGTCTTGGTCGGTTAGCACGGACCGTTAGCCCATTTGAGTACGGATCAGGAGGCCCAGACCGCGACTGTCGATAAAAGTAAACTCGTCGGTCCAAGGCCGACGATGTTCCCGCGTCGCCTCACCCTCTACCAATCGTGTGCGGAATCTTCACTTCCGCACCTCGCGTTGCGCTAAGAACAGTTCCACTGCTGCAAGCCGGAATCGAAGACGATTCCCAACACGGATGTAGTTTAGGAGCTTTCGGGAAACCCATCGACGGATTGTCTTGGGCCTGAATCCCGTGAGACTGGCCAACTCGTTCGTGCTTAAAAGCACGTTCGAGTCATGCTCATCAATGAGGCGCTGCTTCGACCATCTGAGCGAACCTTTTCGTTCCCAAGGATTCTCAGGTTGTTTGAGCTGAAGAGCGACGTTCACGCTGAAGGAGTCTGATCCCAGAACCGTTCTGCGAACCACGTCGGCTTCGGGCGGAAGCTGACGATAGCGAACGACTTTGTCTGCTTGTTGTACAAGAATATAATCGGACATCTCGCGTCCTGTCTGCTCGCGGTAAACTCGATTCATCTCGTCTCGTGAACAACCCGCTACTCGCGGCGCCCATTTCTCAAACGCTCTAACCAAACCGTTGCCCGCGAGCCCTTGCTCTCGCAACACACCCAGGAGAATCTTTCCTTCCCATAGCGGAGACACGCTCCAATTGCCTCGGGCGCGCTTTCGCTGCGCTCCGACACCACCGCTTGTTTTTCCGTAAGTTCGATCTACTCCAGATTCCTCCGGCAAGGTTACGTGAGGCTCTTTGGACTGGGCCGTCAATTCCATGTCGTCGTTAGGGCACTCAAGTATTCTCAACCTCGGCGCGAACATTTTTCGGTCCGACTCGCGTCTTGCATTGACTGTGGGGAGGCGCAAACCAGTCCGTCGTGACGAGTCTGGGTTCTTGGGCATCTGGAGTTGTGTTGGTGCATCCCTCATTCGTGTTACGCGGTCTCTTTGAGTCCGCCTCCTGTAAGTTCGTGAATCTTTCCGTTGTCGGATTGTTGGCCTAGCCAGGATTTGAACTCGCCATCGCGTTTAAAAAGAACCTTCAGAGCCTCGGTAATTACGTATGACGGAGTGGAGTCGATAAATCTTGCGTATTGATCGAGCTGCGTTTTCACCGACTCCTCGACTCGCGCCTGGATCGTTACCGCCTTCGGTTGTTTGGGTGGTGCCTTAATGATCGCCATGTTTTGGTTTTGTTCCTCCTCGTTGGTTTTGTCATACGTGTTGTCTTACAAAGTTCCTAATTCCTTCTCCTGCGCGGCCAAAACACGATCTGCGGGTTCCAGCAGAAAGAGGCGGGAGTGACCCCCGAAGCCCGGAGGGATCGGGCCGCGATTTTGCGGCGCGATGGGGTCGCTCCCGCCTCTGATCGTGTTTTGGCCGCGCTTCATTTCCTTGCCGTCTCCGTCGCATCTGCCTGCTCTTTCTGCGCTTATCCCCGCCCTGGGCTGAAGCCGGAGGTGAAATCCCCGAGAAAGATGTCTCCCTCGGAACTTTTCACGGGGATATTTACCGCCCAATGCGGGTGCTGTTCAAATAGCGCCGCCTGTCCATTCACCGTAGAGAAGCTAATGCTCACCCGGGAAGGCGCGCGGAGCCTTAGGGAATCAGACCGCACAGCGTTTTCCGTGATCTTTCCCGCGCGCCATCTTCGGTATAGATTTTCCAGTTCCGGGCCGCCGAATCGTTCTTTGCCGTCGTTGATGAAGGCGATGTCGTCGTTGCTCAACTTGCTGTAGCTCTTGTCGTCCCACGTTCGCCGCGTATGGAAGTAATGGAGGAGTCCAGAGGGGCCGTCGGGGTTCCAAAGCCTCTGGAACGTCCCATGGAATACTTTCTTGGCACGGTCGAAATTCGTCTCTCGGGTCGCGATGTAGCGGAAGTTGAGGCTTTGGAGTTTAGTGAAAAGATTCAGATACGCATCTAGGTGGGTCCTGAAGCTATCCGTGCTTTCAAGACCCGGGTCGATGAAACTGAATGTCACCACAGGAGCGAGAGACGCGGCGGGGTTGTAGTACATCGGGAATTTGTCCACGAAATAGTGGTCGGTGAAGTTTTCCTTGATAGCGCCCGAGTAGCGTTTGTGCGGCAGGATTTTCTTGTCGATTCCCAACTGGTCGCAGAAGAATGAGAGCTTCTGTTCCTCCGATTCAAGGTACTTGAAGTCCTGATTGCGGAGAATGAAATCGAGTGCGATGAGCCGGGTTCGGATGTATTCAGTCGAGTGTATCCGCCGGAAGCGTACATTTTCCCTGCCGATCGCCTCATAGAGATTCCGCGAGAAGAGGTGGAATACTCGGCCATGCCGTAGGTATTCCTTAGAGCTGGCGTGCTTCTTCTCCACAACCTTTCGGGCAAAGGCGACGCTGCGCTTGCCGGGTCTTGTCCCGACGAACTGCAAAAACTGTTGGCAGGTAAAGTAGCCAGAATGCGTAGCCACAAGGTAGAGAAAGCGAGCTTCCTCCTCCGTGTAACCGAAGCCGCGGAGGGTTTCCGTGTATATGGGAAGGATTTTCACAAAGCGAAGATCCTCGCAGTGATTTCATGGGTATCGAGAACGCGGCGCAGCTTGGCGTGGTCCTGCTGCCGAGCGAAGAGATGAAATCCGGCCTTGGCCTTCTCACCAAGCCCTTGGGGCCGGTAGTCGCGCGTAGCGACTTCAAGGTCGAGGCGGCGGATTTCCCGGCAGTCATCCTCATACTCGATGCGCAGGTCGGGGATAGGAATCTTGCCGTTTACGACCTTGAGGTCGAACTGGTTCGCAATGAAAATTCGTTCGTACCTCGGGTCTTTGTCGGGCCGCATCCGGGAGAGAGCTCGGTAGAGGTCTTTCTTCAATTCGAAGTCGAGAACGACGCGGCGGACTTTCCCGCCTGAGTCTTCGATGTCTCGTGCGACCTGCTGATACAACCCGTAGAGATCGGCGTCGTGGCGGGCCTCCTTGGGTTTGACAAGGCCGTGATAGGTGGCCTGCCGACGGGAAACGAGTTGGGCTCGCTCCAGAAGCCAGTGGCCGTCCTTGGTCAGAGTCAGAACTTTCGTCGAGAAGGACGAGTGGCCCTCGATGGTCTTCTGTTCGACCAATCCGTGCCGCGCTAGGTTTCTAACGTCGCTTTCCATCTGGGAACGGTCGCCGTCGTAGCCGAACCGGGCGAGATCGTCTGCCGGCACGACGCGGAACTTGCCTAGTTCGGTGAGTGTACGAACTTCGGAATCGCGCAACGAGTATTCGCGGTTTCTGCCTCGATAGATCGTTCGAGAACCGTCAGAATCACGACCAGACCGACCAGAATTTGGCTCCCTGTCGTGTTCTGGCTGACCGTGCGAACCGCCCCTGTCTGGAGAGTCACCACTCCTTTCGATCAGGTCGCGCGTGGTCCCCTCGAGTCTTCTGAACGAGAACGCGAAGTCGGAAATGCTATAGGGATGGTCCACGGAGAACCTCCTCCCGCTTCACCTCGGTGCGAGCGTGGGGAAAGACTTCGAGCGGCGCATCGAGTGAAGAAGCCGAGATTGCGAGCTGCCACACATCATGTTGCTCTTACCGGAGGCGAACTCAGACTTGCGGGGAACGAGCCTGGTCTTGCCCCTCGGGATACAAAAACACCTCTTCCACCGTCTTTCCGAAAATGCGAGCGATCCTGAAAGCCAGCGGCAAACTGGGATCGTACTTGCCCGTTTCAAGTGCGATGATCGTGCCGCGAGCGACTCCGACTTGCGCCGCAAGCTCTGCCTGCGACCATTCCTTTTCTGCTCTCAACACACGCAGCCGAGTCTTCATCGATACCGCCAGGAATACAGAATCAATCCCACGCTCCACAAAACGATCATGAGCGGGGGGATGCCAAGCCACGACAGGGAACGAAATCCGAAACTCTGGAAGAGGCCGATGGCCACGGAAAAAACGAGCGTTCCGGCAAAGGCAAACGTCAACGCCTGGTAGTTGACCTGTTGTTCGCGCTCATCATTGGAATGCAGAAAGCGCAGTAGGAACAGGACGGCCGTCCCGCCTCCCGCGATTGCCAGAGCGAGCAGGATTAAGCGGAGGGATGGAACCTTTGCTGTAAGAGTGATGGCGATGCATGAAACTAGCGCAGAAACGTAGAAGAGAAAGAGCGCAGATCGGCGCTGTTCGGCGAGCTCATCTCTGAAAGGCTCAAGGGGCATGGGAACCTCCAAAGCTGCCGGTGAGAGTACGTCAATACGATCTATATGTCAATGACAACGTACATATAGAACGCAATAGCGTTCTACAATAGCCTCCCGTCTCGGGGGCTGCGCGCCACCAACTCAATAGCGCCCCGGCCACTATAGGAGGGCAGGCGTGTGCAATGTTGACTGCCTTCATTGCTCCGGGTCAGGGTCGAACTCGCGCTCCGCAAATATCGCAAGCTGCTGAAAATTGCCCGTCTTGCAGTCGCTCAGATCGGCTTCTTCAATTACCAGGGACGTACCGATTCGCCAGCATAGTTCGGTTTTGTCTGTGAATCGGACATGGAGATAAAGCACGTCGTCCCCGAATGCATGATCGACCCAATCCACGACCTTGCCACGGACACCAGGGTATTGTTTGCCCCGCATGATGTCGCGAGGGGGCAGTTTCACACGTGATTTGCGCTTCGTCATCGGTGATTTCCCTCCTCGTGCGTTGGCGCGGCGTCGGGTTGTGAATCGGCGGTTGACCGTTGCGACGGGTTCGCGAGTTTCGGTGGGCGCTTCTCTGTCTTCTTTCGACGCCTGTTGGTGGCTTGCTGTTTCTTCTCAGCCTGTTCTGCTTCATTGCGCTTCTCGTCGTTGAGGACCAGCAATTCCTGGAAGAGACGGATTTTCATTTTTTCCTCCTCTTCACAATTTCCCTCGGTGAGGAGACTCGCTTGCGTTTCTTCGCAGCCTGCGCTCTCTTCGCTGCCAGGAGCTTCTCTTCCTCCTCGGCGGACCAAGGCAGGACGACGATCCGCGGTGGAAGGCCCTGCTTCTTGCGCTGCTGATCGCGCTCCTCGGCATCCAAGAACACGTCGTCCGGGTCTTTGAGCCACATCTCGTACTTGTGGTGGATGCGGGACCAGTGGGTCGCTTGGTCTTGCTCGAAATCGCTGGCTTCGGTGGTCACCTCGAAGCCGGCCTGTGCTCTCACATATTGAATCTCGTTCGACAGGGGCGTCAGCACGTCGGACCTCTGCCCCGGACACTCGGCAATCTGTTTGAAAAGGTTGACGGAGTCGCGAAGATTGCGGTCAAGTAGGGCAAGTAGTTCGTAAGCAGTTTGTTTCACGTCGGTATACCTCGTCTTTGGTTTTCATGTTCGCTATCGCCTATGGTCGGAGGCTGTTCCGGTTGTGTCGGGAGCGAGGCAGACGCGGCCTTTTGCATGGCCAGGATGCGATCGTCGTCGGCCTGGGTCCAAGGCAGGATCACGGCTCGCGGTGGCAAACCCTGTTCACGCCGAAGCGCTTCGCGGGATTTCAATTCGAGGTAAATCTCATTGGGACCTTCCTCGGCCTTCTCGCGGCGCCGCCGAATGCGGTAGAAATTGTTCTCTTCCTCTTGCTCCCTCTGCGCGATCTTGGAAGCAAAATGGTTATTGGCGTGGGAGCGGAGTTCGCTGAGATTGACCTGGATTTTGGCTGAGCAACTAGGGGATTCCAAATCCAACTTCTCGAGGATGTCGAGGGATCTAAGAGCTTGATCGAGTCGCTGATTGAATTGAAGGAAGACTTCGTAAATACGAACATCCATCGGACTGTATTCCTTTCCTTAGCGAGATAGCATTCCGGTCACGGGTTTGAAGCGTTTCGCTCGCTCAGGAGCGTGGGCTATGCCGTCCCATTCGTCGAGGCACACCGGTAACGCGACGGTTGGAAGACCAACCGAAAGGGAGAAACTCGTTCAGAAACTCTCAGCTAGGGGGAGATTCAGCGGTTGGCTCAGGAGGAGACAAAGTGCGAAACAACAGGTGTGAGGAGAGTTGCGCCCAAAATAGGAAATGGATAACTTCTCTTGCAGCCATCGTTGCCTCCCTAGAGGTGATGGTGGTCAGGGACGCGCTGGTGCTCAAACACCGGCGCGTCCCGTTGCTCTACTTGGCTCGCTTCTTTCTCTTCCTGCGAGCGCCCTTGCCCCAATAGTGGTTTGCCTTGTATTTCTTTGCCGCGCTTAGTTGCTCTTCAGACCAAAGGCGAACCTTGACACCGCCGACAAACAGAAGATCAGGTGCCATAACTCTCTTCTGCTTGAGCCACCGGTGCAGAGTGTCAGTACCGATACCAAGAATCTCTGCAACCTGTGCCGTGGAGTAGCTCGCCATTTATAGAATCCAGTAGGTCGCCTTGATTTGTCAAGCAAAAAGTGCGCCCGTGCGGGCGCATTGCGGCCCTCCGCGGACAGCCAAGAGTATCGCAGTTGAAAGCCAAATCGAAAGGCGCTGCGTTCAATTCTAATGTTCGGTGAAATTCGCGGCGGCGAGGCTTTTGACCTTCTACAGCTCTCCTCAAGACGGGGCACAGCGGCACGATCTCCACGGTTCACGCAAACTCCGCGGCGCACGCCATTTCGCGCTTTACGACGTGCGTTTTACAAAACGGTGTCGAGATGCCCTATCTCGCGATTAAGACCAATATCGCCGATTCCCTGAACGTCATCGTCCAGATAGAACGACGGCCAGGGATTCGCTTTGTGTCCGCCGTCTTGGAAATCCGAGGCTTCGATATTGAGAGCGAGACATATCAGCTCGAATCCGTCTATTCTCGGAAGTATTGAGCGAGGGTTGAGCTCTGCCGCATCCAAACGTCGATTTGTGATACTTCTTGTTTGGTGGCACTTGATATTAGATACTTCCCGTATCGCAGTCATTATGCATAGCTTATGCTGCATGCATGCCATTGACAGTGTCAGATAAATAGGCTATTATTCCTGACGTAGGAGATCCAAATGACAGCTTCCACCACCAATGCAATCTTAAAGCGAATTCGAGGAAAGCACCGCGGATGGGTCTTTACGCCCAGACAGTTTGCACACCTCGGCACCCGTGCTGCTGTAGACCAGGCTTTGTCTCGGCTTCAGCGGACTGGTCAGATTCGTCGTCTGGCTCGGGGTGTTTACGAGTTCCCGAAGGTGCACCCCAAAATCGGCGTCCTCTCCCCTTCTCCCGAGGCCGTTGCCAAGGCCATGGCTGAGAGGACGGGGAGCCGAATCAGCGTCTCCGGGGCAAAAGCTGCCAATCTACTTGGGCTTTCAACCCAAGTGCCCATGCAGAATGTTTTCTGGACAGAAGGACCTTCTCGCACCGTTCGAATTGGCAACCAAACCGTCGCGCTCAAGCACGTGGCCTCCTCCAAAATGATTGGTGCGGGAACAGAAGCGGGAGTCGTCATTCAGGCTGTTCGCGCGCTCGGGAAAGAGGGAGTTCACGAGATCTCTATCCATTCCCTTGCAAAGCAGCTTCCTCGTCCCGTCAAGAAAGCCGTTAGACGGCTTGTGCCGACCGCACCGGGTTGGTCGCAGCCCGTTCTAAATCAACTCAGTGCCTGACGCGAAATCTTATGGACGACTTCGCAAAAGGCAAACCCACCGAGCGGCAGCCCTATTTCGAGGAAACTGCCGCCCGGCGCTCTTCCACAACCACTGCAATAGAAAAGGACTTTTGGATTTGCTGGACGCTCAAGCATCTCTTCGCAGTGGCAGATATTCCTGAACTGCGCTTTAAAGGCGGAACATCCCTTTCCAAGGTATTTGGATTGATTGACCGCCTGTCCGAAGACATCGATATCTCGATTGACAGGGCCGCATTGGGTTTCTCAGGAGAGCGTGATCTTGCCAACCCTGCCCTATCTGCCACAAAACGGAAAGCCCTCGATCAAGAGCTTCGCGCCGCCATCATGAATGAAGTCAATTCCCGCATCCTTCCGAAATTGCACGACCGCTTCAAAACAATCCTCGGCGCGGATGGATGGACACTTGTGGCTTCGGACCAAGAAAACGAAGAAATGACTCTCCTCTTTCACTACCCCAACGCATTCGAGTACAGCAAGTACTTGCAACCTCAAATCAAGATTGAATTCGGCCGCGGAGATCAGCAACCAAGCGAAAGGTTGCCCGTCACCCCAACTGTTGCTGAAACCTTTCCCGAAAACTTTCGAGAGAAGTCTGCCGAAATTCCTGTCCTCGACTGTCAACGCACGTTCTGGGAAAAGGTGACACTCTTACACGCCGAGAATCATCGGCCTGATCCGAACAAGCTCAAGCCGCGCATGGCGCGCCATTGGTCCGACGTTGCAGTTATCAGTACTGCTGAGCGCCTCAAAGACGACAAGCTCTCTCTCGATCTTCTAGACCAAGTCATCCGTTTCAAGAAAATCTATTTCGCCGCGAATTGGGCGCACTACGACACCGCCGTCCCTGGCAGCCTTCGAATTGTGCCTCACGAACTCCTACAAGCGATCCTTCGCAAGGACTACCAAGAAATGCAAGAAATGTTTCCGACCAAGCCTCTCTCCTTCGAGGAAATTCTCGAAAGACTAGGGGCGTTAGAAGTAAGAATAAACGCAATGGAGAAGAAGTAGACCGTACCGGAGCTTCACTTCCTAGCCTTGTTCACAAACTCCGAGCCGTTCAAGCTCTGAACTATCTACGTAAGTTGAAAATCCTTCGTCCCAAAAGAGTGTAGAAAGTTCCTTCGTTTCAAAACTCCGATCGAACGAACATATTGGATTCGTGCACAGTTCGTGCACAGTCCACTTTCCAGTGCTCCCGACACCGGTTTCCAATATTGCGCCGTCGATTCCATAACCACTTCCTCGGCCTCTTGCTCGGGCAACCACGCACCCAGGAGGCGGAGCGGCAGCGAAATCGATGAACACAACCGCGCTGAACTTCAGCCATCAGCGTCAAATACGATAACTGCAACCGCCAATATCCAGAGATCACGCATTCGCTCCTACAGATGCAGCGTCTACCGATCGGAGCGCGGCCAGAGTGGAATTTGGTCGAACCGAAAGTTGGTTTCTGTGATCGGCGAGGTAGCGATGAATGTACGATATGACCACGGAGCCCTCGCCAACAGCTGATGCAACGCGCTTGACTGAGTTTGCGCGCGCATCACCGACCGCATAGATGCCCGGCATACTGGTCGCGTATGGGCTTTTATCGAAGCCATCTGTGCCTCCGGTAAGGATGAAGCCTTTCTTGTCGAGCCGGACCGTACCAAATAACCAACCAGTGTTCGGCTCAGCGCCGACCATCACGAAGACGGTGGAGATATTCCTTACTGTGCGCTCCCCTGTGTCCAAATTGGCCCATGTCACTCTCTCAAGGGACGGATCTCCATCCAGTTCAACAATTTCAGATTTGGTGTGGACGGTTATATGGCTCGAGTTCGCGACGCGGGAAATCAGATACTGCGACATCGTTTCCGCGAAGGATGGTCCACGCACAAGGTGATACACATGCTTTGCGATACCGGAGAGAAACAACGATGCCTGCCCAGCGGAGTTGCCACCGCCTACAATGATAACCTCCTGGTCTCGACATAACACCGACTCCATCGCGGTGGCGGCGTAATAAAGTCCGCGATTTTCATATTTCAGGTAATTTTCGACACCGAGCTTGCGATACTGAGCACCAGACGCCACTACTACTGTGCGCGCGCATATTTGGTGACCGCCCTGCAACGTTAGCTTGTGAATGCCATCTAGTTGCTCGACAGTTATGACTTCTCGCGAGATAGCGAAATGCACGCCGAATTTCAAAGCCTGTAGCTGTGCACGAGTTGCAAGTTGTTGCCCACTGATGCCAGCAGGAAATCCCAGATAATTTTCTATCTTTGAACTCGCACCTGCTTGTCCCCCAGGCGCCATCCCCTCGATAACTGTCGTGCAGAGTCCTTCGGAGGCTGCATAGACCGCAGCCGCGAGACCTGCAGGACCTGCTCCGACGACAGCCACATCGCAGGTCATTTCGGGATCCGGCAATTCGGTGATGCCCAACTCATCCGCCAGCTCGGGAATGGACGGGCGCCGCATGGTCCGCCCGTCAGAAAGTATGACTGCCGGCAGCGGTGCGCAATCGTTTTCGGTGTCCTCTGCAGATACGTTTACGATTCTGTGCGGATAGTTGTTGCGTACGAAGAAACGCTGAAGAAGCATCATCTGGTCGTCACCGGATCTGCCTTGCAGAATCACCCCGCCTGATGCTGCCTTGACAATCCCAATCCGACGCCAGATGCATGCTGCCACGATCACATTTGCGATGTCTCCCTCCGTGCGCATCAATCGTTCGAATCGTGTGCGTGATATGCGGAGCAACGTGCTCGGCGCGATAGTTCGCGCTTGAACTAGTGCACCCTGAGAGTTAAGGAGGTTAAATTCCCCGGTGAAGTTATGCTTGCGATAGCGGGCAAAGACTTTGGCCTCATCCTCTGTTGAAGGAAGGTAGATCTCAACTTCGCCCTCAAGAACAACGAACATATCGATCTTGCGGTCGCCGTGGGTGTACAGTACGGCGCCTGCAGGAAACGATTCCTGGCTCCCATAGGCTTGAAGTCTCGCGACCATGTCTTCAGTCAAATCTGGGAAGGCCAGTTCCCAACGAAAGTCGGATCCGAGCGACTTAAGAAGTGTATCCGCTACTGTTTCAACGGCCTTACCGAATCCGATTTGGTCGTTGTTATTTTCCATATCAGCACCCCATGCGTGACTCGCGTCCATGAAATTCTCTTCTGCCAGGACAGCCTAAGACACCAAAACTGAACTCCTTACGCGTTATCAGATGCTGTGCGTAGTGCTTATGGAACAGCAACTTTGGACTCTGGCAGAATTTGCGCCAAATTTGGCATTTTCCCGATTTCGCCGCAGTCCATACTGCGCCTGGATGAGCAGCTCATCCGCTAAATTCGTGGAGATCCAAAAGGACGAAAAAAGATGGGAAAGACGATTCTGATTACAGGCGCATCGAGTGGCTTCGGCCGTTTGACTGCAGAAACCCTTCAAAACTCTGGGCACAAGGTATTCGCAGGTTTTCGTTCCAATGACGGTCGAAAGAAGCAGGTCGCTGACGAGCTCAGAGAAAAAAACATAGAGATTCTCAAGCTCGATGTCACTGATCAGGGTAGCGTCGACAGCGCCATCGCGCAGCTTCTCGAGAAATCGAACAACGAGCTCGATGTCGTGGTTAACAACGCAGGCATGGCGTCAGCGGGCATCTCGGAGGCGTTCACGCCCGAGCAAATACGCCATCTGTTTGAGGTTAATGTGTTCGGTGTTCAACGTGTCCTTCGCGCGACGCTGCCTGTACTCCGAGCGAAGCGTCGAGGCCTCGTGATCAATCTGGGATCGATCCTTGGCCGGATAACGTTGCCGTTTTTCGGGCTCTATGGAGCCTCGAAGTACGCAGTGGAGGCAATGAGCGATAGCTATCGCTATGAGTTGTCCCAGTTGGGAGTAGAGGTCGTGCTTGTCCAGCCAAGCGCTTATCCGACGAACATGTACGCTGCCGCGCAGCAGCCGGCTGATGAGGAGCTTCGAACGAGGTATGGAGAGGTCGCTGAGGTTCCAGACAAGATTCTCAAGACTTTCGTCACCCTCTTTCAATGCGAGAATGGGCCAAATCCACAAGACGTCGCCACAGCCATTGACCAAATTGTTTCCACGCCTGCAGGTAACCGTCCGGATCGCGTCGTAGTCGGCTTGCCGTTCGGATCCGATGCCATCAATAAGGCGGTTGCTCCAATCCAGCGCGGCGTGATCGAGAATCTCGGTCTGGGAGACCTGACGAAGCTGAAGACTTCTCAGTTGCCGTGGAGTGAAGATTCCGGCCGACACCCGTTGGTCGGCCACACTAGTGCTCTTAGACAACATTCAGATACCACAAAGGACAAAGGAGATCTGCGATGAATGCAACAAAGACCAGTCGATTGTTCAGGCCGATAGAACTCGGCTCAACTCGTCTGAAACATCGAGTCGTGATGGCTCCCCTCACGCGCTCACGATCGGTGCAACCAGATGGTGTCCCTGGCGATCTGATGCTGGAGTACTACTCTCAACGCGCCTCGGATGGCGGACTCATCATTTCCGAGGCGGCACAACTTAGTCTCGCCACTCGCGGTTGGCATGGTGCGCCTGGTATGTACTCCGACGCCCAAGTCGACGGATGGAAGAAGATTGTCGATGCCGTTCATACCAAGGGCGGTCATATCTTCGCGCAACTGTGGCACCCCGGGCGGTTCTCTCACGTATCTCTGACTGGAGGAGAAGCACCTGTTTCAGCTTCAGTGGACCCCGAATACTGGCAAAACCCATCACGACTCATTTCTACGCCTAGTGGTTGGATACAGCCCTCCCCCCATCGCGCTCTTGAGAAGTCGGAGATTCCCGGCGTCCTGGAAGAGTATGGCAACGCAGTCGAACGTGCGAAATCAGCTGGCTTTGATGGGGTCGAGGTTCATGCGGGGAACGGCTATCTCATTGACCAGTTTCTTCAGGACGGCAGCAATAAACGAAAGGATGAATATGGTGGTTCGCTCGAAAACCGAGCCCGTCTCCTGTTTGAGGTCGTCGAAGCAATGGTTTCCGCATGGACCGATGACCGCGTGGGCGTGCGCATCACTCCAAGTGGCACGTTCAACGCGATGTCCGATTCCGACTCAGAAGCATTGCATGCCCGTGTCGCTGAAGGACTAAATCGATTTGGACTTGCTTATCTGCACATCATCGAGCCGCGCATGAGCGGATCTCTCCTGGCTAAGGAGGACCAGCCTCCGGTGGCCACCGAGCGGGCACGAAAGATCTTCAAAGGGAAAATCGTCGCCAACGGTGGCTTTGAACCGGAGAGCGCAGCAGCAGCCATCGACCAGGGAGATGCCGAAGCAATATCGTTCGGTCGTTACTTCATCTCGAATCCCGATCTTCCAAGGCGCATCCGGGAAGAACTTCCGCTCGCTTCTTATGATCGCGACACCTTCTACACTTTCGAGGCGAAGGGCTACACGGATTATCCCTCTTACAACGGCGGTCAAAGCTTGATACCTAGTCGCGAAGACTCGCTAGCGGTCAGATGACATCGGTCGACTCTGCGACACCAAAGCGTTTTCGATATTCTTTCGGAGTCACCGACATCTGCTGAATAAAGGCCCTGCGCAAAGCCTGCTCGTCACGAAAACCGGTGAGCGCGGCGATCCGCTTAAGGGGCATATGATCGGCTTCCAGGTGTTGCCGCGCCGCCTCTACCCTTAGGGATTGGACCCACTTGGCTGGTGTGGTGCCAAACTCCGATCGAAACTGGCGCGCGAAGGTACGCGGGCTCATGGCTACGACTCTTGCCAGCGTGTTCACATCCAGTTTGCGATTAAGACTCGATCTTGCCCACGAGGGGAGATCCCGCATGCGCTTGTCGTCTACCTCCTCTTGTTGAGCGAGTAGCGCGCTGTATTGCGCTTGGCTGCCGGGACGTCTCAGGAAGAGCACTAGCTCCCGCGCGACTGTGGCTGCCACCGAGTGTCCAAGATCCTCCTCGACCAGCGCGAGAGCCAGATCGATGCCGGCGCTAACTCCCGCCGTGGTGTAGAACTTCCCGTCTTTGATGAAAATCGGGTCTCGCTCCACCTTTAGATGTCTGAAGCGGCTGGCGAACAGATCAGCATACCGCCAGTGCGTGGCTACGCGTCTGCCATCGAGCAAGCCGGAAGCGGCGAGGATAAACGCTCCCGTGCAAACAGATGCAACGCGGCGGATACGAGAAACATGCTTTCGAAGCCATTCCAGGAGCTCAGGCGACTGATATCCAATCGAGCCGAGCCCTCCCACCACGATTAACGTGTCGATCGGATCTGCGTACTCGGAAAATCTTGAGGTATCGCCAATCGAGAGCCCTCCCATGCTTTTGACGGTATCTCCCGAAGCGGTCGATAGGATTCGAAACGAATAATAAGGTTTGTCCTTGAGTGTCGGATACGCAAAAACAGCAGCAGGACCCGTCAGATCAAGCAGTTCAAAAGGAGACGCCGCCAGAAAAGCGATGATCGGAGAGCGCGGAGGCATATCGTAGTATGGCAGATTTTGCGCTAAATATGGCAGTTCTGCCAAATCGATGAGTCCGAAACTGGGGCTGGAGGGATTCCTTACGTGTTTACCGTCAGTCGCACAACAGCAAATAAGTCACTATCGGAGAAACGCAGTGTATCGACACCTTCTGGGCGCATCACCTATTCCGACCACGGATCTGGTCCGGTTGCACTGTTTGTGCACGGCGTATTGCTAAACGGACATCTTTGGCGTCACCAACAGACGGGACTCTCTGATCTTCGCCGCACGATCGCGGTCGATCTGCTTGCGCACGGCGACACGGAAATCGCGCCGGACCAGAACGTATCAGTCACCGCGAATGCCAAGATGCTTAGCGAATTTCTCGATGTGTTGAACATCGATAAGGTGGATCTTGTCGGAAACGACAGTGGCGGTGGTATCTCGCAGATATTCTCGGCTCTCTACCCGGAACGCGTTCGAACTCTCACGCTCACGAACTGCGACACGCACGACAACTGGCCGCCCGAGGCATTCAAGCCCTTTGTTGCGATGGTGAAAGCCGGATATTTGCGCGGCACGCTCGAAGCGATGCTCTCGGACAAGTCGACATACCGTTCTCCAGATGCGTTGGGTCCGGCGTATGAGCACCCAGAAAACGTGACCGATGAAACGATCGAAAACTACCTCCGTCCCTTCCTTGCTTCGAACGAGCGTACGCGCGATCTGGAGCGTTTTGTCGAGGCTTTCGACAACAAGCACACAGTTGCGATTGAACCCAAGTTAAAGACGTTCGAGGCTCCCACTCTCATCGTCTGGGGAACCGATGACATCTACTTCGATGTCAAATGGTCTCGCTGGTTGGCCGATGAGATTCCGGGAACACAACGTCGCGTGGAGTTTAAAGGCGCAAGAATCTTTTTTGCCGAAGAGCGCCCGGAAGAATTCAACCGTGAACTGCGCGGGTTTTGGAAACAGACTGAATAATGACAAGGCCACACTGCCGTTCCTCTTCTGGCAGAACGGAAGCGATGGCAGCCTGTCTTCTGGTTCACAGTTCAAATTCCTCACAAACCACTTAGGAGAAGAGATGACGACCCAACTACAAAAGGCCAAGCGCTTTCACAAGCTGCATGTTCCGGGCGAACCGCTCGTGCTCTTTAACATCTGGGACCCGGGAAGTGCCAAGGCCGTGGCAGAGACAGGCGCGATGGCTCTCGCTACCAGCAGTTGGGCAGTTTCCGAGGCAAGTGGTTATGCGGACGGTGAACACACGCCGCTCACCTTTGCGATCGATAATCTTCGCCGGATCACCGAAGCGACGGAGTTGCCGGTTACCGTGGATGTGGAGAGCGGTTATGGAGACACGCCCAGGAAAGTGGGTGAAACGATCGCTCTGGCCATCAAGGCTGGTGCTATCGGTTGCAACCTGGAAGACAGCTTCCCAGAAAACGGTTCCCTTCGGGAAACAAATCACCAGGTTGATCGGATACGGCATGCTCGCCAAAAGGCTGATGAGACGAACGTTTCTTTCTTTATAAACGCAAGAACCGACGTCTTCATCCAGGTATCGCAAGACGAACACAACGCATCCCTCGTTGCAAAGGCGCTTGAGCGGGCCGAAGCCTATGCAGGAGCGGGTGCGGATGGCCTATTCGTCCCTGGGTTGGTCGACATGGCTTTGATCGCAGAGCTAACGAAGGCGTCGCCCTTGCCGGTCAATATCATGGTCAGCCAGGGCGCAAACATAAGTGCACTCGCAAAGCGAGGCGTCGCCCGAGTGAGCTTCGGAGCTGACCCCTACGTCATAACGATCAGCGCTCTTCAAGAGGTTGCGCGCAAAGCGATCCCCCAATAGACGATCATTCCGTGATGCCCCGTTTGGTGTTTGTCGTTGACAGACAAATGGGCAAAAAATCCAAATCGAAACAAAAGGCTCTCTCGAAGAGCTTTGTCTTGGATCAACTCTCAGTTGAGCGATCTAAACGGAGGCTATTACTTGATGCTCTACGGCCGAACGAGGAGCGTGACCTTGCGTTTCGGCACATGATATTTTCCATTCCGCCCGGCAGAGTAAGTACCTATGGAGGAGTTGCGACGGCAGCCGGCTATCCACGGTACCACCGTGCCGTCGCGCGCTTGTTACGCACCGATCCTGTAGATCAATTGCCGTGGCATCGCGTCGTAGGTGCCGGCGGCGAGATAAGACTGCGCGGCGCCGCTGCACACGAGCAACGAGCACGCTTGAAGTTGGAGGGAGTTCGGTTTAACCGGAAGAGGGTAGACATGGAACATTTCGAACATTCTATTAAGCCATGGGAGATCTACAAGTAACTGGATCGCAGCAGCATGCCCCGGTACAGGATGAAGATTCATGGAACGGTGGCGTGGAAATGCCGCGACTCTTAATTACCAGATATATCCACAGCGGAACCGGACGACTGCGGCTTTGAGATGTCATCCATAGGATCTGCCGAGCGACATCAGCCCGATGACTTATCCCTTGTTTTGTTACGTTTCGAGCGATATGCAGGACAGTAGCAGCCTCGCTAGTTCACCTGCCTGGGAGGCAGCCGCGCTGACTGCGACCGATCAAACTCACGCTGGGGCCCACCGTTGAGTTCCGATCTCACGGAATATTACCGAAGGTCGTGGGGATTCTCGTGCTTGTTGGAACCGTGGAGACTCCTTCGCAACACTGCAAATCGTTGAAATCACCGTGCTTCTATGCGGCAGAGCGGAATGCTGGTCACAAACTGTGTTCCAATTGGCGAGACGGAAACGAGCTAACACGTTGAAAACAGCAAGCTTTGGTAGGAGCGGTGGGGATCGAAAGGACAATCCACCAAATAAGGCTTGTGCCCTCTATGCGTTGCAGCCACCGCCGCCTACCAACTGGAACAAATGGAACAAGCGTCAACTGCGTCGGCCTCAGGTCGAGGCGTAACTGTGCCGAAATCAGAATGGCAACTGGGCGTTCTGCCTTCTAACAAAGAAGGCAAATCTTACAAAGCTTTTGCTGAGCGTCGCTTGCAGGTTCTCTCTCCCGAAATCTCGCCCTCAGTTATACCGAAGTTGTACCGAACCCATGGATGGGTTCTAGTCCGAACCCTCGTTGACTGGTTTTGTCGAGGGTTCAACGTTCCACAAGGGGTAGGGCAACCCGGCGATCCGATTGATCACCAACGCCTGAGCAACGAGCAGGAACACCGCCACTTCGATGATGATTAGTTCACGCGGTTTCGAAATAATCCCGAGAGAAATGATCAGTGTGGTAGCGCCAGCGGGCGGGTGGCTAACCCCGAGAAGAACCATTAATGCTCCTGTGGCCGACAGCGAAAGCGCCGCCGCCAAGATTCTTGGCCAGAAGATACCTGGGTGCACCCCGAACGGCAGCGCTCCGGCACCTGTGACAACGAACGCCCCATAGCCGCAGATGATTCCGATGGCGTGACCCAAAATCGTGTTTCGTGGGCTGCACGTTTTTGCTAGCGGCGAGAAGAACAGAAGATAAGCAGTAGGCCCGAGCGATGGAAACACAAATGGATTGCGGCTCAGGAGCGCCAATAGCGCCAGCAAACCAATGGTGACGAAGCCATTCACAAACACATAGAGCGATCGCACGAGTCGAGGCGGAAAATGATGCAGCAGCCAATCGAGCCGAAGCCGTCGGAGCAATGAGAGAATGTGATCAGGTCCAGCGCGCTCCGAGGCGAATGAATCGAGCTTCCGCATCAAATATTGGGCAGCAGGTCGAAATATTCGTCGTCCTCGTTTTTGCCGCCTTCTCCTTGACCAAGTCCCTTTTCCGACTCGATGAATTCGACACGCTCGATCCATTTGACCATCTTGTAGCCAAGCTGGTTCTCGACTCGCAGCCGCAGGGGCGCTCCATACACCTGCGGAAGGCGTCGTCCGTTCATGCGCGAGGCCAGTAAGCATTGCGGCTTTAGCAGATTCTCGAGGTTTTGCGTGTCGTAATAGGGGCCGCCGTAGAGAGCTTCCCCAAAAGAAAAAAACGCTACGACTTTCGCTTCCGGTCTTGGCTGCACCAATTCGATGAGCCGCTTCATGGGAAGGCCGCCCCACTTCGCGATGCCGCTCCATCCCTGAATGCAATGATGCATGGTGATGTGTTCGGTCGCACCCAGTTGCTCCAGATCAGCAAGAGAAAGCTCAACTGGATTTTCGACGAGGCCTCCCACCTTGAGCCGGAAATTCTCGAAACCCGCTTTCGCCAGGCGCTTCCAATCGTCGCGGATTGGCACTTTCCCGTTGGGCCAGAAGTACGGCGAGATTTCCTGCTCGGAATACTTCTGCTGGGGAGTCAGGCGATTCAAAGTGAGAAGCTGCATCGGATAGGTCACGAACTTGAGCGCGTGCTGCAATCCGCGCGGGTGGTTCCACGAAATGTAGTGTGCCACGATCCACGAAAGGACGACCACGCCGATGCCCACAAACCCCAGAACCATGCCCAGATATCCCCGATCATCCGTACCGAGCACAATGTGGTTCATATTGCGCGCGAATCCAGTCATCACAATCAACGTGACGTGTACGACGAGGAATGCTAGGAAGCTGAACATGGTCAGGAAGTGGATCGATCGGGCGGATTGCCTGCCACCAAAGAGCCGCGCGTACCAGGGAAAGCGATTCACCAAGGCGGGCGACATGGCGATCCCTGTAAGAATCGCCAAGGGGCCAAAGACAAAGACGACCGTGAAATAGGCGATCTGTTGCAATGCGTTGTAGCCATAAAACCCGTTCGGTTCTGCGGGCAAATGAAAAGTTGCGTAGTGCACCCAGGTGTTCCATGCCTGCAAGAGGACGAGCGGCGAAGTGGGCACAATACGCCGCCACTGCTCTGTATCGAAGAGCATGATGACGAAGAGAATGCCGGTGATAATGAAACCGTGAACGTCGATGAAGTGCCAAACCCGTGCAATACCAATTGTGTGCCGGTAGCCCGGCGTCCCGACTAACGGCGAAATATAACGGGCGTCGTCTTTCGCGGTCCAGAGTCGGTCGCGTGGGACTTTTAGCGGTGTAAGCCGGATCCATTCGCTCCCCGGTGTGCAGCCATCATTGAAATACAGACGAGGATGATCCACCAGGATGGACAGACCGCTGCGAATCAACATCATCACAAAAAGGAAATTAAAGAAGTGGCAGTAACGAACCCAGACCGGAAACCCGTGCGGTCCTGCAAAGTTGTTGGGATGTATCTGAGGAACGGCGAGAACATGAGGCAGTCCGGCCACGGCGACTTCAATCCAAGACGCCGCGATTACACAGAGGACCACGAGACCGATTCCGATCAGGATCGAAGGTCGAATCCAGATGCGAAATCGGCGATCAGGCGGATAGTGGACGGCTCTGTGTGCCGGATCGAACGAGATCATGTTGCCTCCGCGAACTTCCTGGTCAAACTTTAATAGCGTCTTCGGGCCAAGCGATAGTCAGCAGAAATGCGCTATCCTCAAGCGCTTCCACATCGTGTGGAAGCGCGCGTTCCAACGCCAGCATGTGTCCGACAGGCAGATCAATCGTCTTCTCCTCCACATGCATTCGGATGTGCCCCGCGATGGCCTGGACAGAAATTCGACCGGCAGCTCTATGTTCGTGAAGGCGTGCATTCGATTTCAAGACTGTTAGTACAACGCGAAAATCAGAATGCTTCACCAGTGTTTTTGAATTCCGTCCACCCTGCCACCCATTTTCCCCACGCAATTGTGCGATCTCAGCATTCAGATCAAACGAAAGGAGTGGACTTTGTAGTGATCCCGGCGTACGAATGGCAGCAGAACCGACCGATTGTTTCGGACCATCGCTCATGACTTGCTCCTCCCTCAAAATAACCGCACGAACGTACCTAGTCTATCCCCACCACCAAAGCCTGTTTCCGCACGTGACTCGGCTCTAAAATGAAAGTACCAAAAATATTCACGGCGAACGCCGCGATCCCCGCCAGTTCAAGCAGCGCCGAGACCGGCAATACGGACCACGCCCAATTGGCATATCCCTGATATGCGAGGACCTCGCTGGAAACGCGAAGAGTACATCCAATCGTGAGGAGCATGAGTCCAACAAACATCAGCCGGATACTCCACAATAGCCGCATCCCCGCGAACGCAGGCAGAATGCGCTGCCCTACGCAAAAGACCATGACGGCGATGAATCCGACGGTCAGCGCGTGCCGGGAAGCGCCCCAAATCCCTCCAGAGGAATCCCATAGTGCTGCGCCTACCCCAAGCAACGCCGCCACCAACAGCCAGCCGTAAGCCATACGGATAAAGAGCGGGAAACTCGGGTGCACCCCGCGTGTTTTCGGCTCCTGTCGCGCGGGTTCGAACATTCGCAGCGCCGCAATTGCCAGAGCTGCGCTCACAACAAAGAAGGCAGTCGCTTCAGCCCCCCATCCCAAGAGCGTCAAAACAACGCCTGCAAAATTCACCAACAGCGCACCCAGGAGCATCGCGGGACGAACCGGCTTAAGACCAAGGAACACTGTCATCCATTTGGTACTGAATCCCCAAACAAACGGCACCAGGAATCCCCATGCGACTAACACCAGATAGCGTTGGTCGAGAATGTGTGACAGGGCTGGGCTTGCACCGCGCAACCCAAGATAGGAGCACGCCGCTAGGTTCGCAATCAGCGTCAGCATCAATCCCGTACTTGCGCTGATAACCACCCAAATCCACGGCTCCGGTCGGCTCTTGCCGGAATCTTCAGGCCGGTGCTGTGAAACCGCGCTGAAGAAAATCAGGAACGCAGCCAGTTCTAGAACGCCCGAGAGTGGAAGCAGCCAACACCACTCCCACGCGTAAACATTTGCGGCCCAGCGTACTGCCACTCCGACTGTCCACATTGCCCAGCATGCCCACGCGGCACTGAAGGCTGGCTTCGTTGCGCCCCTCAACTTCGGAATCGAATAGAAACCAATGCCCAAAATAAAGCTCCCTATCCAGCCGAACACTTGTGCATGCCCGTGAGCCTGTAACCATGCGGGCGAAATGGACGCGGCGCTCTCTCGCCCGCTGATCTGGAGGAGATTCCATACGCCGAGAAACGTGCCTGGCAGCAGCATGAAAACAAGCCCACAGCTGATATAGGCCATGAGAAGGCGCGAAAGAGACGCCTCACGCGTGCGAGCAATTTCCATTATCTGGGCGGGAGAGAGCGAGGAATGGCCCTTGCTCTTGGCGGTTCTCACTGGTGCTTCGAGTGAAATCGACATGGCACCTTAGACGACTCCGGTTTCCATTTCCACTGCACGCGGGAAGAGGATGTTGTTTTCCAGATGCACGTGCTGGTGAAGATCCGCTTCGAACTCCCTCAAATCCTGGTACAGGGCCTTATAACTTGTGCACGCATCTGCCGGAACCGTGTATTCCGAACTGGCTTTGCGAATCTGCTTAACCAATTCTCCCGCAGCATCATGCTCTTTCATCATGGCGTGAATCGGGTTCCTCACCGTTTGAAAGAAGGGAGGCTCGACAGAGCTATGTGCATTTGTCGCCTTCTCCAGTGCATCGATATACGGAAACAAAATCTGTTCCTCTTTCTGCATGTGCGTGATCATCTCTCGCCCAACTTCGGTGAAGAGTTTCCGGATATCTGCAATTTCGGAGTGACTCTTTCCATGCTTTGCTTCTACCTTGTCCAACAGAGGTTGAACCCGAGCGATCGCCTCACGAACATACCGATGGTGTCTTTCGCGGATATGCCGTGTCAGATCAACAAGCGGTGCGGACGCCCAATTTGTTTCGTCGGGACTTACATGTTTGCTGTTTTCACGCAGCCGCTTCAAAATCTCTTCAGCCGGTACGTCGGCATGCAAGCACGCTTCATGCAGTGACTTTCCACCACCACAGCAGTAGTCAAGCCCGGCATCTTCGAGAATTTGCCTGGCCGCCGTATTCGAAAGCGCAATATCCTTCACTTTGGTTTCATCATTGAAGTTCATAACTGCCTCCGCCACTACTCGGAGTCTGGAGGGGTAGCCGCAAAGAGGCAGTGACCAAAGTCACTACGGCCTGCAAGAATCTGAATGGAGGGGGATTACTCAGAAGTCGGCTGTTCGCGCTTTAGGCCCGCGAGGTCCTTCACTATAATCCTGCGACCGTCCACTTCTAGGAATCCTTCAGCCTGGAGTCGGCTCAGATTGCGTGAGACAAGTTCTCGCACAGTTCCCAATTCCGCCGCCAGATCTTGATGGGTCTTCGTGAGTTCCACGCGGACGCCCTCTTTCGAAGCCGTTCCGCTCGCCTGGGCCAGTCGTAGGAGAAGAGCGATCAACCGGTGCCTCACCGTCGTGAAAGACAAGTCTTCGATGATTCCGACGAGGCGTCGCAGTCGTGAACCAACTACTGCGATCACTTTGAGTGCTACCTCTGGATGTTCGAGGCAGAAATTCTGAAAATCCTTGCGCGTAATGAAGAGCACTTCGGCGTCTTCCAATGCAGACGCCGAGGCAGGATAATTACCCCCATCAAAAACCGGAAGCTCTGCGAAAGAACTTCCCGGTCCTTCAACGGCCAGAACTTGTTCACGACCCGCTACTGAAAGCTTGAAAATCCGAATTTTGCCCGATGCCACAAGAAAGAGACCCTTGCACGAGTCACCTTCGGCAAATAGTAGCGCGCCACGTTGAAAATGCTTCCTGCTTACTCGCGCGGCGAGAGCGTGCATCTCTTGTTCCGTGAGACCCGCGAACAGTGGTGTCTTCCGCAGGACCATTTCAACGTTCTCATTCATTGCCGTGCTCCGCCAACTGTTGGTCCTACGATAACCGAAAAACCCGATCAAATGGCCATGACATGCGAGGAACTTCCATGACGCGTTCACGGCATCGCAACTAAATCCATGATTGTAATCGGGCACGTAACATCCCGTTGGCGTCAGGCCTTGTCGTCTTTGGACCAAAGTACAACAAGTTCGCAATCTTCCAGTTTTGCCTGGTTAGCGAATTGCGTGAAAGCGCGACGCCTCCGTGTCTCGTGCCAAGCCGGAGTGCGCTGAGCGTCTCCCTGTACTCAGAACGTCAATGCGCAAGGTTACGGCCTTTATTTCTCTCCCAGACCCTTTAGAATGAGATCGATATCGAATGCGCCCGTAGCTCAGGCGGATAGACCAACTGCCTTCTAACAAAGAAGGCAAGTCTTACAAAGTTTTCGCTGAGCGTCGCTTGCAGGCTCCCTCTCCCGAAATCTCGCCCTCAGTTGTACCGAAGTTATACCGAACTCGTTTCGCTACTTTTCCTCTCCGCTGCCGCCGTGGTGTTCAGAATACTCATTGCAGTCGGCGGTGGCATGGTGCGCGACGTTGTAGTGTCAAAAATTCCCACTCCTGCACATCAACCTCTGGGCAGGCGTTATACTGTGGCTCAGTTTTCGCCTGAGGCTATGCAGCGGGGTTAATAGACTCCAAACGAAAGGCAGCCCGCGTAATCGCCCGCAAGGCCCGTGAACCAAAGAGAGATGCCTCGACATGCCTAATATGCTTCCCGCAATCTTTTTTGGTCACGGCAATCCGATGAACGCCGTCCCCGACAATGGCTAGTGTGACAAGTTGATTGAGGTGAGGCAATGAGTGGGACCAATCGTTCTGGCGTTTGCGTGCTGGCGGTTTCATGCACAATGGCGATCGTGTTTCTCGGGACGCAATTGATCGCACAGGTTGTATCGCTCGATCCCACAAAGATGCCCACTATCGGCACGGTCGATGAGCGATTCCAGTCCTATAACATCGAAATCGTGGAAGTGATCGGCGGAAGGTTTTGGAAACCATACGCGAGTTCCGCCGCGCCTAAGCCCGCACGACAGGAGGGTTTTACTCCGGCAGGCATCGACCCGAACCTCTATCAATACCGAGCACCCATTGATCTCTCAAATCCCCGATTGCGAAAGCTGGCAGCGACGTTAGCCCCCGCGTATGTGCGAATCAGCGGTACCTGGGCCAATAGCGCCTATTTTCAGGATACGGAAAATGGCGTCCCGGGTAATGCACCATCAGGCTTCAGCGGGGTCTTAACGCGCAAGGAATGGAAGGGGGTCGTCAATTTTTCTCGTGCAGTAAATGCCCAGATAGTCACATCCGTGGCGACGGGGCCGGGATCGCGCGATGTCCAAGGCGTGTGGACCTCCGACCAGGCGCGGCAATTGTTCGAATACACCAGGTCTGTTGGAGGACGAATCGCGGCAACCGAATTCATGAATGAACCAACGTATGCAACGATGGGCGGCGCACCCAGAGGGTACGACGCCACAACCTACGGCCGCGATGTTGCGGTGTTCCGTACCTTCCTTCGGAAAACTGCACCCGATACAATATTTCTCGGTCCTGGTTCAGTCGGCGAGGGACCGTTCGCAATGCCAATGGGTGGTGGAGTGCTGAAATCCGAAGACCTGCTCGACGCTGCGGGTCCCGTATTCGACGGTTTTTCGTACCATCTCTATGCAGCTGCTTCCGAGCGGTGCGCAAGCATGGGCGCGTCATCGCAAACAACAGCGGCAGCGGCACTTTCTCAAGACTGGCTCTCGCGACCGGAGAAGATCGGCGCATTTTACGCGGACCTTCGAGATAGGTTCGAACCGGGCAAATCACTCTGGATTACGGAAACCGCCGATGCCGCCTGTGGCGGAAACCCCTGGGCGTCGACTTTTCTGGACACCTTCCGATATCTTGTTCAACATGCAAGTCTCGCCCAGCGTGGTGTAAAAGTGATTATGCACAATACACTGGCATCAAGCGCCTACGGGCTGTTAGACGAAAATACATTCGCACCACGTCCGAATTACTGGGTCGCTTTGCTTTGGCGGCACCTCATGGGTGCGACAGTTCTTGATCCACACACATCGCCACTACCGAATGTTTACGTATATGCACATTGCCTTCAGAATTATCCAGGCGGCGTCGCACTCCTGATCATCAACGCGGACCGACAGCAAGCCAATGAAATCACATTGCCCTTCGACGCTGAACGCTACACGCTGTCGGCCAAGCAGCTTCAAGACACAACGGTTCAGCTTAACGGGAAGACGCTTCAACTGAACAGCAATGGCGACGTGCCGCAACTCACAGGCGAACCAATGCGCGCTGGCCGTGTGGGATTCGCGCCCGCCAGCGTTACGTTCCTAGCAATTCCCGACGCTAACAACAGCAGTTGTCACTAGCTCGCGACCCAACGTAAGGAGCAAGAAAAATGGCCTATACAAAATGTTCCTACACCATGCTTGCTGCGTTTGTCGCTGTGTGCTGTGGCGATTTGACTTAAGGAGATTACTTTCATGAGCGTGAAGAGGCCGACAGAAATCCTCGTCAGTTTGGCCACCCTACTTCCGGAACTAGAGGCCGTCTACAAAGACATACATGCACATCCGGAATTGTCAATGCAGGAGACCCGGACGGCTGGCATCGCTGCGAATCATCTAAAGGCTCTAGGCTTTGAGGTGACCACGGGGGTCGGCAAGACCGGGGTTGTCGGTATCTTGCGTAACAGCGATGGACCCACTGTCATGCTGCGCGCGGACATGGATGCACTACCCATCAAAGAAGCGACTGGCCTTCCGTACGCGAGCACGGCCACGGGAACTGACCCTAGCGGCAAGACCGTACCCGTAGCTCACTCGTGCGGGCACGATATGCACGTTGCCTGCTTGATTGGCGCAACAAGTCTTTTTGCGAAGAACCGCAACACGTGGAGAGGGACACTCATGCCGGTCTTTCAGCCAGGCGAGGAGACCGCGCAAGGCGCGAAGGCGATGATTGATGACGGGATGTTCAAAAGGTTTCTCAAACCGGGCGTTGTGCTAGGGCAGCACGTCATGAGCTTGCCGTCGGGCAACATCGATTGGCGTGCGGGTATTGTCACTTCTTCGGCCGATAGCCTGCAGATTCGCATGTTCGGGCGCGGTGCGCACGGCTCGATGCCCGAGTCTAGCATCGACCCCGTAGTCATGGCCGCCGCGACCGTGATGCGGCTGCAAACGATCGTCTCGCGGGAGGTCGCGCCCACGGATTCCGCGGTGGTGACAATCGGATCGCTGCAGGCCGGCACGAAAGAGAACATTATTCCGGACGAGGCATTGATCAAATTGAATGTGCGCACATTTGACGAGGGTGTGCGCAAGCGTGTGCTCGCGGCGATTGAACGCATTGCGAGGGCTGAGGCAGCGGCATCAGGAGCGCCAAGACCGCCAGAGATCACGCCACTCGATCAGTATTCGTCAGTAAGGAATGATGCCAACGCGACAAAGAAGCTCGTCGATGCATTTCTCGAGAACTTTCCTGCCGGTTCCGTCGAACAGACAAAGCCTACTATGGCAAGCGAGGACTTCGGCTGCTTTGGAGCTGGGTGGGATGTTCCGGCAGTGTACTGGTTCTTCGGCGGAGATGATCCAGCGGTGTACGCCAAGGCAAAGAACGAAGGAAAACTCAGCTCGCTTCCAACCAACCATAACCCTGCCTTTGCACCAATCATTCACCCAACTCTGGAGACTGGGGTCAAGGCCCTCGTTGTTGGGGCGCACGCGTGGCTGGCCTCGTGAACAGCGTGCTGATCCACGGGTATCAACTAGCTGGTCCTTTTCTGGATGCTGTGGATCTGCTTGGCACGTTCGTTTTTGCACTCAGCGGTGCGGCAGCGGGTGTCAAAAGCCGGTTCGATCTGTTCGGTCTGATGGCACTCTCGTTCGCGGCCGGTAATGCCGGCGGGATTACACGAGATGTGCTGATTGGCGCGGTGCCACCAGCGGCCATCAGCGACTGGCGCTATCTCGGGGTCTCTCTTCTGGCAGGATTGGTGACGTTCTTCTGGTATCCCGACATCGATAAACGTCGCAGGCTGGTGTTGTTGTTCGACGGCGCGGGACTCGGCCTGTTTGCCGTCGCCGGTACACAAAAAGCGCTCACCGCGGGACTCAATCCGTTGATGGCGATTTTAATGGGAGTGCTAACCGGGATTGGTGGTGGCATATTGCGTGATGTGCTTGTCAACCAAACGCCGACCGTGCTCCAGGCGGATATTTATGCTGTAGCTGCGCTAGCCGCTGGCGTCGTAGTAGTGATCGGATATGTTTTGCATTATCCGGCTTTTCTGATCATGACCGTGGGCGCACTCCTTTGCTTCTGGCTGCGGGTTATGGCGATATATCGAGGATGGCATTTGCCCGTCGCACGGTCGCAGAATCAGTCGGATTGAATAATCGCTTGCTATATCGTTGAACTCGGAGCTGCGACTCCGTCGAATCGCCCCGCTATGCCAATTCTTGACTCGACCATGGTGTTTTGCCAAATGCATCGGCGCATCTGCTCACGAGGCAGGTGTTCTCCTCCACTGTTACCATCCGCTTGGGAGGCAGCCGCGCTGCCCTGCGGCGACAGATCTAGCTCACGCTGACGGCCGCTTTCGAGTCTCCGATCCCACAGAGTATTAATGAAGGCGGTGAGGCATGACGCCGATGATTACATATGGCTTGCGGTCGAGCAGAACCTTTGTGCCGAGGATGTGCGGGTCGCCGTTGAAGCGGCTCTTCCAGGTGGCATAGCTCAGAACTGCCACCAGCTCCTTCTGCTGATCTTCCTGTGCCGTGAAGACACGGCCCATGAGCGGCTCAACGCCGAGCGCGGCGAAGACGGAGGGCGTCATGCGCGCGGCGTTGATCTGAGCCGGTTGGCCAATTCCGGAGAGACCGAAGCCTATGAAGCCGTAACCGCCAAGGTTTTGAAAAGATTCCGTGTCACGTGGATAGATGACCACCTCGGGGCCGGTGACGGGTCCCGGATCCTGGTGGCCCCAGTCGGTGCCGCTGACCTGATCGCCGAGCGTGACGAGCCGGTTGGCGTTGGGAAAAGGCAGCCGGCGCACGAGAACTCCTTCGACGATGGAGAAGACGGCCGTGGTGGCGCCGATGCCCAAGGCCAGCATCAGCACCGCGGTTGCTGTAAAGCCAGGAGACTTGCGCAATTGCCGGGAGATCAATTTCAGTTCCGAAGGGATCCTGTTCACGAAAATCCTCGCAGGCGGGTTTCAGGCTACGGAATAAGCCGTTCTCTAGGTCACGCTGCACTCTTATAGCACTCATTCAAGAGCATCAGGAGCCCGGGGGTCACGCGGCTCTCGCTCGGAAACGAGACCGACGCCATCGCCCCACAGCTCCGAGGTGAGAAGCGGAGGCGATTTCGGGTTGCCTTGCAGGTGGACGATTAACGTTAGTGTCTTTAGCGGGCAATCGGGGAGTTGGACTCGGCTGCAACCTCAACGAGATTGGTCGCGAGTGACGCGCTTGCGTTGACGTAACGGAAGTTTTCCAGAAACGGGGTTTGGGGACATTGTAACGCAACCGGTATTTCGCGACGCCGAGCATCACTCAACCACATTTCGGCGCCATTCGTTGACGGCAGCGGCCCGCGAATTCAACTCTACCCAGCGAAGCGGGTGGGGACGGACACAGAGCCTGTGACTTCCATCAAACTGCCATCAACGGACCCAAATTGACGCAAAAAAAGGGAAACACACTCAGCACTCGCGAGAAGTCAGCGGATTGATTCCGTTAGACATAGTTAGGATTCGTTTTGCTGCGTTGGGCGGAATTTGGATTACGAATCGGCTGGTCTACCAACTGAGCTACCTCGGCGCCGCGTACTTTCAGTTACTTACAGACAGAGTCTTGAAGCGGAGTCCATTCCGGAGTCCAAATTACGTCTGCTTGGTGATCCACGTATCGATCTTCTCAAGCGCTGCGCGTGATGCCGCATCCGGAATCATCGTGTAAAACTCGACCCGTCCAGCCTAGTCGTTACCAACATCGGGAAAAACAGCCGCAGGCCGAACGCGGTTTTCGCCATTGAATCTGAGGAATCAATCCCGCAGAAGTTAGAAACTGCGGCGCACATGGGCGGAGTCTATCGCGACAATGGCTCGTCTTGAAGTGCTTTCACTTCACGTGATAATGTCGCCGCACCCGGCGTATTATTCCCGCCGGAGGCAGCGCGATTTCTAGCACCGAACGACGTATACTCGCGACATTCGCTAAGCTCGCCTGAAGAGATACGAAAATGCTCGACGAAGAGTGGATCAAAGCACTTAGCGATGGCAGAAGAGTGAAATTCATTTACCAAGAACTGCCGGAAGACGGGGCGTTTATCCGAACCGATCCGCCGGTTGTACCTTTGTCACGTTCCTCGCCATGCGAGGTGTTACCGTCCCGGTGCAACAAAATCTTCGGCCGCGCGGGCGACTAGGAAGTCTCGTCGGTTTGCAGTATCTTGAGTAGGTACAGGCAATCGGCTCGGAGGAAAGCATGGCAGACCATAAGTGTGGAGACAGCGCTGTGCAGCCCGCAGCCGCTGGCGCGCATATGGTGAAGTGCGTGAAGTTTGGCAACGAAATGCCGGGACTCGATTGCCCGCCATGGAAAGGCGAACTCGGCAAACGAATCTATGACAGTGTCTCGAAAGAAGCCTGGAAGTTGTGGATTGAGCATTCGAAAATGGTGATGAACGAGCTTCGGTTGAATCCGCTCGACCCTGGCTCGCAGAAAATAATTGAAGAACAGATGGAACAATTCTTCTTCGGCGAAGGCGCCAAATTGCCAGAAGGCTACATCCCGCCGCAGGCCAAAGCCTAGTCCGCCAGCTTGCTTCGATCCGGAATTCGATCCACGCATGAAAGGATGTGGTCAACGGGAAATGCGTCCTGTCACTGGATGTTCGACGGGCAATCGCGGCGAAAAAATGAAATGCAGCTTCGCATGCGCGGCTCGCAACGCGGATTCCGCTTCTTCCGGGGATGAACCCCGCGCAAAAATAAATCCCAAGTAACTCGAACCTTCCGGCCATGCTGCCACATAATCATGCAACCGGGCGGTAATGCGAATTTCAGCGACGCCCGTCGTTTTCTCCGCTGCATCGAGTCCCTCCAGTCGTTCGAAAATTCCGCTGTGCGGAACGGGAACCATCATCACGCCGGAGGCCCCATCCTCCCGCGCTAAATCGCTTCCGACGAGTTGCAACTCATGGCGAATCAGCAATTCTTCGAAAGAAATTCGCTGCGGACCAAAACGTAAAGCCCGCGAGCATAATCCACCGATTGGCCGGGGAGCGGCTTCGAGGGCCCAAGGTCCCGCATCATTCACGCGAAATTCCGCGTGAAGCGGGCCGCTGGTAAGCCCGAGCGCGTCAACAGTTCTTTGCGCGCACTCTGCTATTGCGTGCAGCTTCTTCCATGGCAACCGCGAAGGAGTGACGTAGATGGTCTCCTCAAAATAGGGGCCTTCGAGCGGATCGGGCTTGTCGAAAATTGCCAGCACGCGCAGCCGGCCGGAATCGACAAGGCCTTCGACCGCTGTTTCTTGTCCTGGAATGTAAGCTTCGACGAGCACGCGATCGAGGTTGGGTTCGCGCAGAACTTGGATGTCGGGAGATTCGAGAAGAGCGTGGATGCGTCGGACCGCCGTGGTGAATTCTTCGGAATTATTCGCACGAATCACGCCCTGGCTCGCGGCAAGCGACAATGGCTTGACGACACAGGGAAATTTCACGCGAGGTAAGACAGTGGCCAGGTCTTCTCCCAAGAAAAACGCGAAAAATGTCGGGATCGAGACGCCGGCGGCATGTAGGATTTCACGTTGCCGAAGCTTGTTGCGGCACGCTTCCACCGCTTCCGGAGGATTGCCGGCGATGCCAAGAGCCTGTGCGGCGAATGCCGCGGTCGAAGTGGGGCGATCGCCGAGCGCGAGGATCGCGTTCACGGGTTTGTCGTGGAGCTCGCGCGCGATCTCCCGCGCGGACTCGCTGGGATTTTGGAAATGTAGCGGCAGTGCGCCGTCAGACCAGGGATCATCGAGCTTGTGGCACCGGTCTGTGCCGAACACGACTTCAACGCCGAGTTTTTCTGCCGCTTCGGCGAAGCTACGCGTCTGATATCCCAGCTTGCTCGCCAGGATCAGGAGACGCCTCGATTTTTCATTCCCAGACATTTCGAATTCAAGCTGCGTGCTCGGATAATGCGCTCAACCTTGCGGGATCATACCTAGATCCGAATACTCGCTCAAAAAATGTCGCCGGACGGCATGCTTCGTCGCGCATGACGGGCTTACGATGACGACAAGAGCCGAGCCGCCCGGTGAGGCCTCACACAAACCCTTCGGATTGGCGCACGGTTTCGCGCACTTTGGCAATGGCAACCAACTGGTCGCCCGTGGGCTCCGCTCAACAATACCAGGGCTCATTCAGATAGGGGATGGCGGCGCGCACAACCAGGAAGGGATGCGCGCGTTCCGCCACGACGCTTAATCCCGAGGCGCGATGCGCCGCTTCCGAAATATTCTCGAAAATCGGCGCGCGGGAACGTTTCAGTTTTTCGTCAGCATGCACCTGACGCTGAATCTCTTCACAAAGCTGGTCGACTCGCGGGTCGACGTGGCTCCATGGGTAAAGCAATGCCTCTTCATCGAAAGGTCCGATCATTTCAAGGACTTCAGGCAACTCCAACAAACGCGATCCGGTAGGAATCAGCAAGCGGATGGCGAGTTGGATCGGCGCGACGCTTTCGACAAGATCGTTTTCGCGGATCACTTCGAGGAGTTCGCAGTAGCCTTCGAGCGTCGTCCATGGCGTGAAGGCCACAAACGTAGGTTGCAGCACCAAACCGGCTTCGCGAAACATTTGGACTGCGCGCAGGAAATCCGCGCGAGTGTGATGCTTACCGAGCATTTCGAGGACAGCATCATCCACCGATTCGACAGCGCTAGTCACGAACAGGCAGCCCGCGTCGCGCAACGCCATCAGGTTACGCGCCTGCTGTAGCAAGTGTTCAATCTTGATGGTGACGTCGTAGGTCAGTTGCGGAAATTCGCAATGCAGCGCCTCAACAATCGTCAGCGCATGCGCGGGACCATTGAAAAAGTCAGGATCGCCGAAGGTAATGTGTTGCGCCCCAGCCTCAACCTGTTGGCGAATATCTTCCAGTACCACGTCGCGATCGACAATCCGAAATGCGCCGTTGTAAACCGGCACAATCGGGCAGTGACGGCAGTGATGTTTGCAGCCGCGGCTGGCTTCCGTATAACCAACCGTGCGCGTCTCCCCGGTGGGCATGATGAGCCGCGCATATTTCTCGAGTGGGATCATTCCTCCGCGATCGGGGAGTAAGAACTTCTGCCGCGCGAGAGAAATTACCGGCTCGCGTTGTTTGCCGTTCGTCTCTGCGACAAGCCGGGCGACCAAATCCACGAGTCCCTGCTCGAATTCGCCGCCGAGAATTGTTCCCACGCCAAGTTTGCGCAAATACGCTTCGTTAACAGGCGCATAAAGACCGTAGAAGCAGATGTGGGCGCTTGGATTAAGTTCGCGGATTGTTCCCACAAGCTGCACCGCCAGGCGTGTCGCCGTGTGCATTGGCACGCAGAATGCGACCAAATCCGCTGCGCGTATCGGATCTTTGCGGAATGGCTCACGCGAAAGATCGAGGCAAGTGACTTCCGCTCCTGCATTGCGGAGCCACGCTGCAGGCGAGGCTAGACCGAACGGTTGGCGGCCGAGCTCATAGGTCGAAATTAAGACAACATTCATCACAATGTCTTCTGATCGCCAGAGGGTCACATTTGATGGCGATTAGAAAAGTTCTCGCTCGGTCACTTTCAATGCCTTAGCGCTGCGAGAATTCAGTGGCTGCTAGAAACGCCATTTGCGAAGCTGGAGAGGCTAACCTGACGACCCTCTTTCATCTTACTCACCGTATGCACGCTTTGATGTTTCCCTCCGTCCTTCCTGCCTTTGCATCATCTTCTTTGAATACCACGAATTTTCGGCAACGAAGGAGCCTGCTCCGGCGGATTGTCCCTGTCCCTCGCCATTACTTAGGCAGACCGCAGAATCAACAGCTTACAACAATACTGTCAATCGTTGATCTGGTATAACTGCCTGCCATGTTCAGCGCAAGGTCAGCGGATAATTGAAAGCGGGTAGCCCGCAAAGCGGCGCACCTGTCCGCTTTTTGCAGCATCTATTCTCGCGGAAGCCGTCGAAAGCATCGAACCCGCACACGGACCGTTTCTTGTGCGTGTTCTCGATGCAGTTGTGAATCCCGACCTGCCGGAGTGGCTCGTCGTTGGCTTTGCTGTGCTTGTTTGCGTGGCTCTTATCGGTGTATTTGCGGCGCTATCTTCGCCGGACAGCGTGCGGTCAATGGTGACGGAAGCCCGATCCTAGATAGCAGGAGAGTACTCTGCTTCCAGAAAGTAGGGTTGGTCGTTTCAGCGGGTTGGCCCTGCTTTCTTCACGTAACTGCCGAGAGGGAATTCTGCGAGACAGGCCGCGACGCTCGCCATTCCGTTCCGCGACGGATTTCAGCGGCTATCGAAGGATGCTATCCTTCCAGCTATCCGGCAGACAAGCAATCCAGCGAATGCCCGTATAACTCAATTGGAAAAGCAAACCTCCGAAGGGATAAGATGGTGAAAAAGAAAGTCACTCTTTTCGGGACCACGCACTGCGACGTCACAAACGCTCCGGAGGGCTTGCAGGATGCCTACGCCTTCATTCTCAACGAGATTGAACCCCAAGTTGTTCTAGAAGAATGGTCGACGGTTCAAAAACATCGATCAGCCGCTGCGGCCGCGGCCGACAAAAAGAACATCCCTTGGGAGAGTATAGGCACGCCCGCCGAGGATCGATTCTGGACATTCGGCCCGTCAGACGCATTGGGTTTCCCGAGCGCATCCGGCCTTCTCCAGTATGGACCCATCGCCAATCAGGAAAGCCGCGAAGTCGCAATGTGTGAAAGCATTCAACGCGCGATGGAGACCCGCGAAACGGCGTTACTCGTAATTGGGCTTGCGCATTTACATTCGATGTTTGTAAAGCTGTCGCCCGAATTCGATGTCAAGGGGTATGCGTTGAGTTTATGAGTGAGATAGACCGGACGACCCAGCTGTCCCTGCCAAAAACACCGTACTCATTGATCCGGTTGAATTTAGTTCGCCGTCACGATAGCTTGCCCAAGCCATGTTAACGACCATTTTCTTGCTCTTTTCTTCGATTCGGCAAGGATTTCGAACCCGCGCAGCGCTGCAGGCTGAGATTCTAGCCCTGCGGCATCAGCTCTTGGTTCTCCAAAGATCCAATCGCGGTCATCGCCTCAGTTTGGGGCGCGCTGATCGACTGCTGTGGGTTTGGCTCTCGCGTCTCTGGAGCGGTTGGCAATCCACACTGGTGATGGTTAAGCCCGAAACTGTGATCGCCTGGCACCGACAAGGGTTTCGGCTCTACTGGAGATGGAAGAGCCGCCATCCGTTGGGCCGACCCTCTTTGTCACGCGAAGTCATCGATCTGATCCGCAAAGTGAGCCTAGCCAATCCTCGATGGGGCGCACCCCGATTCCATGGGGAGCTGATGAAACTCGGATTCGAGCTATCGCAAGCCACGGTTGCCAAGTACATGGTCCGTCGCCGAAATCCGCCCTCCCAGACGTGGCGCACGTTTCTGAAAAACCACACAAAGGATAGCGTCGCTGCCGACTTTTTTGTGGTTCTGACGGTTTTCTTCCAGGCGTTATTTGTCTTCGTGATTTTGTCGCACGACCGCCGACGCGTAATTCACTTCGGTGTAACCGCATCCCCCACGTCCGAGTGGGCGGCTCGGCAACTGTTGGAAGCTTTCCCGTGGAACAGCTCGCCGCGGTATCTCTTGCGGGATCGAGATGGGAATTACGGAACAGTGTTTCGTCAGGCGGCGGGCTGGATGAGGATTCGGGAAGTTCTCACGGTGCCGCAATCTCCTTGGCAGAATGCCTACGTCGAGCGCTTGATCGGTTCGATTCGGCGCGAGTGTCTAGATCATGTGATTGTCTTCAATGAAGCCGGTTTGCGGCGCGTCCTAAAATCCTACTTCGACTATTACGAACAGTCCCGAACTCATCTGTCGCTGGGGAAGGACGCGCCAATCAGCCGACCGATCCAGCTTGCGGCGATGGGTCGCGTCGTGGAAATCCCGCAAGTTGGCGGACTCCATCATCGCTACGAACGCGTCGCCGCCTAGACAAGCACCGCTCTTCGTGCACTCTCGACGGGGACGCGGTATTCGGCTGCTTTGTTTGTGTCGCTGAACAGAGTCACCGAACAGGGTTGGGCAAGATCCAATGAACTCGGGCTACCTTAAAGGTTGCGCCTTGGGACAAACGCGAACGAATGAAGTTTTTGGTAGGGACAACCGACTGTTGCCAACTGTTGCCAGAATAGGGCAATATGAGGGTGCCCAGAGAACCTCAGAGGGTTTCTAAGGGCCATTGGAAGAATCAGCAAGTGGCAATAAACGCCGGACTTTAGCGGTTTTTCTTCGGTTTTCTTCAAAGGGCGAGCTACAACCCCGTCGGCTCCACCACTCCTTTCGTGAACTTCTACGTCTAAATTCTGAAAAGTGAAACCAGCGACCGTAACTACGTCGACCATCGCGACGAACATAAATCCAAATTCGTTCAGCGGCCGCCTTTGAACCAGGTGTAGCCGACGGTGAACACTAGGGTCACGTTGTAACCGGGATTGTGGTTGCCGATGCTAGCGCTGGAGAGGTGGCCAAGCGAGCCTTCGAAAAACAGGGCGCGGCGCGGCTTCACAAACAAGCGTGTTCCGGCAACGGCCTGGGGCGTGAAATTTACGATGGACGTCTTGCCCTCCGGCGGAACGTAGCTCGTGCTAAAGACGATCCCGCCGGCGGCCGCTACGTATGGCGCAAATTTTCGCCCGCTGGTGAAGTTCCATTGCCAAATCAAAGGCTTGAAGCTGCCGCCGTAAATCGCGCTGGCGGGCGGCAGAACCGCGTATAAGGGCATTACGTCCACTGCCCATTCAAAATTGCCATGTAGAAGTCCCGGAAGGTGGTCATGGGTGAGGATGAAACCGATTCGCCCTCCGGCATAAATAAATTGGGTGCCGCCCGATTTTCCGAGACCCGTACCACCACCGGCCAGCACTCCGAGTTCCCAAGTCTTATTGAGAGATTGAGAAACCCAGTCCTGATCGGCCGGCGCGGAAGGAGCATCCTGCGCTAATGCGACTCCAGCAAGAAACAGACTAAGGATCAATGCGGACATGAATTTCATATTTTGTTCCAGAGGAAGCGGAATTCCCCGGCAAGCACAACGCACGATCCAACCCTAAGACGGCTTGCCCTTTTCAGACTCAAGTTGCGAATTGGTGAGACTACGGTGCGAATGGCCTTCACGTCAAGCGCATCCGCAGGAAAGATTCTGTTCAGCCCACGGCACAAAGAGCGCGAATCGAATCGCAATCGGTCTACAATGGCGGCCCTATGGCTAGAATCACTTTTCTCGGAGCGGCGGGGACCGTCACAGGTTCAAAGTATCTAATCGAAGCGAACGGCAAACGATTGCTGGTGGATTGCGGGTTATTCCAGGGACCGAAAGAGTTGACGCAGCGCAATTGGGCCCGCTTACCGGTTGAACCCGCGACGATTGACTGGGTTTTGCTAACGCATGCGCATATTGACCATACCGGTTACCTGCCGCGGCTCGTTCGTGATGGATTTCGCGGACCGATTTTTGCCGATGCGGCAACGCACGAACTATGCCAACTGCTCCTTACGGATTCCGCGCACTTGCAGGAAGAGGACGCGGCGTATGCGGCGCGCAAAGCGTACAGCAGCCACAACCCTCCGCTGCCGCTCTATACGGTGGCGGATGCGCAAGCCGCGCTGAAGCAATTCAAAGACATTCCGCGAGCGGATGCCTTCACGATCAGCCCGGAATTTTCCGTGAGGACGCACGATGCCGGCCATATTCTTGGTTCTACGTGGCTGGAATTGACCGTCACGGAGAACGGAAAGCAGATGCTGGGAGTTTTCTCTGGCGATTTGGGGCGCTACGACCAGCCGATATTAAAGGATCCCGAACCGCCTTCGCATGCTGACTTTCTTTTGTGCGAATCTACGTACGGCGATCGCGATCATGGAACCGCTTCGGTGCCGGATGAGCTGGCGGAAGTAATCAATCGCGTAGCGAAACGTGGAGGGATGATTGTGATTCCGGCGTTTGCGGTGGGGCGAACGCAAACTTTGATGTACTACCTGCGGGAACTTGCCGATAAGCAACGTATTCCCCAGCTGCCGGTGTACGTGGACAGCCCGATGGCGATAAGCGTGACCGATATTTACGCGCGGCACCGCGAAGATCATGACCTCGATTTCACGCGTGAAGAACAGCAAGGCGGTCGCGACCCGTTGAACTTGCATGAAGTGCATATGACGCGGACTGTTGAAGATTCCAAGAAAATCAACGAGGTCGTCGCTCCGTGCATCATTATTTCGGCCAGCGGCATGGCTACCGGAGGCAGGGTTCTGCATCACCTAGCGAAACGACTGCCGGATTCGCGCAGCGCCGTGCTGCTGGTGGGCTATCAGGCGGAGGGCACTAACGGGCGGGCGTTGCAGGATGGCGCGCAATATCTGCGAATCTTCGGCGAAGAGGTGCGGGTGCGTGCCGAGATCGTGACGCTGGATCAACTATCAGCGCACGCGGGAAGGAGCGAGTTGCTGCGCTGGCAATCCGGGTTCTCCGCTCCGCCGCGACATACTTTTCTGGTGCATGGCGAACCCAACGCGCTGGAGGCATTGCGCGCAGGCATCGTCACGCGATTCCATTGGCCGGTCGTGGTGCCAGCTTATTTGAAGACGTTCGATTTGGGGACCTAGGAAGCCGCGCAACGTCTTGGTGCGGAAGACGCGGAAGCGATCGACGCACAAAAGCAAACGCCTTTACGAGGCACCGGAGTATAATTGAGCCAGTTCAACGCCGGGGGTGCCTATGAGCCGGCTCAGGTTGGTAGTAACGTCCGTTTTAGTTTTGCTTCTTCTGCCGTCTGCCGTTCTTTCCTTTCAAAGCGATCGAGATCTCTCCCTCAGCGGGAACGTTTACTACGGAGATACACAAAAGGCGGCCGAAAATATCACGGTGGAGCTTCGCGATGCAGCCGGAAATTTGCTGGCGCCGCAGACAACATCAGGGTCAGGCGGATTCGAATTTCGCCAGCTGCCGCGAAATCTCTACGTGATCGCGATCCGCGTTTCGGGATACGAGCGAGTTGAAGAGACGGAGGATCTTTCGTTTACATCGGTGCATGGCCTCACCTTTTATCTGAAGAGCGACGCGGTGGTGCCGACGGCATCGCAACCGGGAAATATCTCCGCGCACGAGCTTTCGATGCCCCAAAAAGCTCGAGATCTTATGATCTCCGGCAAAAAGAAGTTGTATTTAGAGAAAAATGCTCAAGGCGGTCTGGAGGATTTTGAGGCAGCGATCGCCGTGGCTCCCGCATTTTACGAAGCATATTATCAGGCCGGCATGGCGCGCCTGACTCTGGGCGAGCAGGAGGATGCCGAGGCCAATTTTCGGAAATCTATCGAGCTGAGCAATGACAAATATGGTGAAGCCGACGTCGGATTGGGAACACTGATGCTTGACCGCAAGGACTTTGCGAACGGAGAGAAGACAGTGCGTCGCGGGATCGAATTGAATCCGGATTATTGGTTAGGGCATTACGAGCTAGGCCGTGCGCTGCTGATCGAAAACAACCTTTCGGATGCGCTCAAGTCTGCCGACCAGGCGAAGTCGCTGGCGCCGAGCACGGCTATGGTGTACCAACTGCTTTCAAATATTCACCTCCGGCAGAAAGATTATCCGGCATTGCTGGCGGACATTGATGCTTACCTCAAGCTGGATCCCGATAGTCCGGCAGGAATTCGCGCGAAGCAGTTGCGCGAACTGGTCGCGCAGAAGGTTGATTCCGCAAAAACTACACCTGCTGCGGCTCCCAAGCCCTGAGCGCAGCAGCTGGAGCGGAAGGCATGCGACTGGACGTCGGGGCGAATTAGCGTGCGACGGCTTGAGTAGCGAACGCGGGGATCTCGATCAGATAGAAGCCGAGAACGAACATGGGATGCGGCGCGACGCGGCCCCAGCGCGTGAGTTCCCACTTCGCGCGAAGAAAGCGAATTTCAGGCTTCATCGTAAGATCCAGGACCTGGCGAGTATCCCCGCGGTAAAAACGCTGCGGCATCTTGAGCAGCGGCATTTTTCCCCAGTCCTGGCCGTCGGCGGATCCCCAGATCGAAATGTCCACGGATTCCTGCTCGATCTGGTCAGTGATGCCCATGGAGCAGAGGAAGGTGCGCGTCTGGCTGGCGTCTACGTTGATTGCTTCCCCTTCGCCGTTTGAAGTGAGGCGCGTGCTTGGCGGGATCAGGTCAAATTCCACGGGCATGAAGTCGCCTCCTTCTGAAAATCTAGCCGGATTCTAGCATAGGTTTTGCGCTGCGATTTCCGGTGATCAAAGGGCAAAGCCAAAACATGTACCGAAAAGACTCAGAGCCCACAGAGAGTTCGGCGCCAGACTCCGGTCGCTTGCGATTGCTTCGGCAACTTGAGAAAGGCGGGAGAGTGCTCGCCGACCGCTCGGTCAGGGGTTTTTGTTTAGCTTGGCGAGGCGCTCGGAGGCAGCTTCGAACGTCTTTTCTGTTTTGCAGAAGGTGAAGCGGAGGTGGGTGCGCCCATCGGCGGGATTGCGATAGAAGCTCGAGCCCGGGACCGCGGCGACGCCGATTTCCGTGACCAGGTATTTCGCGAAGGTCACGTCGTCGGGAAAGCCGAAAGCGGAAATGTCGGTCATGATGTAATACGCGCCGCTGGGTTTGAAGCAGTGGAAGCCGGCGCTGGTGAGGATGCCGAGCAGCCGTTCGCGGCGCTGCGTGTATTCGGAGGCAAGCGTCGCGTAATATTCAGGCGGAAATTGCAGAGCGACAGCGCCCGCCTCCTGTAACGGCGCGGCCGCGCCCACCGTCAGAAAATCGTGGACCTTGCGGATTGCCGACGTCACTTCGGGCGTAGCGATAGCCCAACCGACGCGCCAGCCGGTGACGCTGTAGGTCTTCGACAGTGCGTTGATGGTGATGGTGCGGTCGCGCATGCCGTCGAGCGTGGCCATGGAGATGTGCCGCGCGCCGTCGTAAAGCATGTGTTCGTAGATTTCGTCGGTGATGGCAAAGGCGTTGTGTTCGACGCAGAGGTCACGGATTTGTTCGAGCTCGGCTCGCGTGAAGACTTTTCCCGTGGGATTGTTCGGCGTATTCAAAATGATCGCTTTCGTGTTTTGTCCGAAAGCGGTCGCGAGCTCCCGCGGATCGAATGTCCAGTGCGGCGGATACAGCTTGACGTAGCGCGGAGTGGCGCCGGAAAGAATCGCGTCGGGGCCATAATTTTCATAGAAGGGCTCGAAGGCAACCACTTCATCGCCGGGATTGATGATGGCCATCATCGCGGAGATCATCGCTTCGGTGGAACCGCAGCAGACGGTGATTTCTCGTTCAGGATCGATCGGCATCCCGTTCGTTCGCGAAAATTTATCGGCGATGGCGTCACGCAACGATTTTGCGCCCCAGGTGATGGCGTATTGATTGATGTCCGCCTCGATGGCGCCCTGGGCAGCACGCTTGATTTCCGCAGGCGCCGGAAAATCGGGAAAGCCCTGAGACAGATTGACGGCCTTGTGCTGCAGCGCCAGGCGCGTCATTTCGCGGATGACGGATTCGGTAAACTGCGCGGCCTTCGAGGAAAGGCGCGGACTAGCGGCCAGAGCCGGTTCCGGCTTTGCGGGATTCATTCTTGGCGCCTCGTTCGGATTGGGTCGTGCCATACAACTTACGATAGATGTCGGCGTTGCGCGTAACGATTTCGACATACTCGCGAGTTTCGGTGAATGGAATCGAGTCCACAAATTCCGCGGGCTCGCGATAGGTCTGCCCGGTGGTCCAGAACGTGACGCGGTCTTCTCCGGCGTTGTAAGCCGCGAGCGCCGATTCCACGCTGCCAAAATCGCGCTTCAAACCGGCAAAGTAAATCGTGCCGATATGAATATTGTAATCGGGCTCGAAAAGCATGGGAGTGGAATAGCGAACGCGGGCTTGCTTGGCGAAGCGGCGCGCAGTTTTGGGAAGTAGCTGCATCAGGCCACGGGCATTCGCGCCGGAGCGAGCTTCGGGATCGTACGCGGACTCCTGCCGAATCAAACCAGCCGTGAGCATCGGATCCACGCCCGCCTGAGTAGAACGAGACAGAATCGAAGATTGGTAAGGCATCGCGAAAGCAGTGAGCCAGACCTCGCGCGGAACCTCGGTGAACGGACGCCATTCGATCTGCGGATAAATCTGGCGGATGGTGACGATGGCCGCTCCGACGTGGCCGGCGGCGACCGCTTCCTGAGCAGCTTCGAGTAGTAGCCGCGGCTCGCCCGTGGCAGCAAACGCGGCGCGCAGTTCGAGTTCCGCGGAAGCGTCAAAAGCGATCGAGCGCAGCGCGTCGGCCCGTGCCTGGCGGCTTTCAGCAGCAGCAGGAATCGCCGAGCCAAGCATCATCGCGGGAGGCAGGGGCGGAATCTCTGCCAGCACATCGGGATCGGTTGCAGGCCCAGAGGCAAGTGCATCGAGGCGAATCGCGGCTGCAATTGCGAAATAATTCTGCGGGAAACGATCTTGCAGCTTTTCGTAATAGCTACGCGCAAGGCCGGTGTTGTGTGATTCCTCGGCGAGTCGCCCGAGCCAGTACAGCGCATCGGGAGTGAACTGCGAACCCGGGAAACGACGCAAATGTTCCGTCAAATCGGCGGAGGCTTCCGGTTGGCGTTTCAGTACGGCAGTCCAGGCGACGCGCCACTGAGCCGGTAGAGCTTCCGCTGCGGTCGGAAAATTGTCAGAGAGGCGTTTGTAGTAGCCCGCCGCCCGGTCGCGATCGAGCTGGACCCAATAATAATTGCCGCCGAGAAACAGTGCCGATTCCGTCCAGCGGCTGGCGGGAGCACGCGCCGCAGCGGATTCGATAGCGGCGGCCATGTCCGATTCCGCGGGAATGTCGCGGTAATGGTTCGCCAACGAGTAAAAGCGTTCCGCGTCTACGTCGGGGTCGGTAATCTTCAATGCGGCGATTTGCGAAATCCCGGCACCTAACGCAACGCCGCATTCCATGATGCGCAGTTCGGCGCGCTCGCGGTCCGCGCCGGTGAGTTGCGGCAGCAGGTGCGAATATTCGTTGCGCGCCTCGCTCCATTGACGCGCGGCGAAAGTCGTGGAAGCGTGTTCGATCTGGCGCTCGATCGGAATCGCGGGAAGCTTGTCGCCCAACGAGCTGCGGAGAAAGCCAAGCTTTTCGCCGGCCTCGCGCGCTTGCTCGTTCGACGGGAAACGCAAATAGACCGCCTCGTAGTCGGCGGCGGCCTGCAGCGGCTGCGCGGATTGTTCGCGAGCCTCGGCGCGCAGGAAGAGCAAGGCGGGCTTCTCTTTGGTCTGCGGATAGGCGTCGAGGGCGTTAAGAATTTCGGCGGGTTGATTCATCGCCAGCGCCGCGGTTCCGAGTGATTGCAGCGCTTCGTCGGTGATCACCGAATCGGGATAGTCGTGGCGGAAGCGTTTCAATTGCGCGAGCGCCTCCGCGTTGTGATTCAAAGCCAGATTAGTTTCGGCGTTCCAATAGAGCGCGTAGTCCTGCAACAACGCATCGTTCTGCGCGATGCCCAGCCATTTGGACGCCTGGGCGTAGTGGCCTTTCGTGTAGTCGTAATAACCCAGCGCGAGAGCGGCGCGTGCTCCCAGAGCGCCCGAGGATTTCCGCGACGCGAAGACGCTAAGACTGGCGTACGCGGGGCCGGAATCTTTCTGTTTCAGCGACCGGCACAATTGCTCGAGCTGTTTCGCGGAAGTAGAAGTAGTGGACGATGACTTCGCTCGGGGCTTGGAAGACTTCGAGGTCGCGGTCTTCGCGGCTTGAGCCGGCGCCTGCGGCGCAGCGGCACACAATGCCAATAGGAATACACCGATACGACCTAGAGGGCCGAGAATTTTCATTGCCGATATCTTAATGCCGCAGAACAGGCGAGGGGTACGGATATTCTCCGAGGGCCTCGGGGTCGCCGTCGGCGAGTATTTCCACGAGCCAGTGGTGGAAATAATCCACGGGATGGTCGTGAATCGCGCGGAAGCGGCGATCATATTCCTTGCGGGCCTTATCCAGATCGCCGCGCAATCTGCTGCAAATGTCTTTTTGCTCGCGGGCGAGGCGAACGTCCTTCGGCCGGAGCAGCTTGATGTCCTGCATCGCGACTTTGGCCACGCGGTTGGCGCGCCGGTGCAAGTCCTGCATTTCGGTGGGCAGGCTGGCGACATCGAACGCCTCGGTGGCGGCGATAGCGGCTTCTTCGACGTCGGACTCGGTGAGCGGCTCAGGTTCATGAGCAGTTGGATGCTGCGCAACAGGCGCGTGAGACACAGTTTCGGCGGCCGGTTCTGGCAAGACTTCCTCAGGTTCCTCAACCCATTCGACTTCAGGCTCGGGGGGCGCGGGGTGGGCGGCAACCGGCGCGGGAGGTTCTTCCACCGCGACGCCACGAGATGCGTGCGCGGGCTCCGGTTCGTCGGAAAATTGGTGTTCGCGCGGGCCAAGGGCCACGGCAACGAAGTTTGAAAGCACCGAGAGACCCGCGGCCAAGGCCGAAGCCGAGGTTTGGGCGCGCAAAAGCGCAGGCAAGGCGTTACTGGGGCGGCTGGACGCGCAGGCCGCCACAAGATCAGCGTAGGCGTGATGCAATTCGTCCGCGGTGCGCTGCAAAGGAGCAAGATTGTCGCGCAGGGCGCGAGAAACCGCCTCTTCCAGAGCATGCTCCAGCGTCTTTGGCCGTGCCGTCAAGGGAATGTTCGCCTCTTTTCGATTATGAAAACGGTAACAAGGAGTGTCAACTGACATTCCAACGTGCGGTGCTTGCCATGTAGCGGCAGGCCTCCGATTCCAATTTGCGGCGCCCGGCGAGGTCTGGAATAAGATGGACGTGACAACCAGCCGCTCGCATGAGTCTCTGACAGGAGAAAATTCCGAATATGTTGACGGCGAAGCAGATTCGCGAATTCTTAAGGATGCAGCCTCACCCGATCGAAGGCGGATACTTTGCCGAGACGTACCGGTCGGTAGGAAACGTGCCGCACCGAGCGCTTGCCGGTTACCCGGGCGACCGTTCCCTGTCCACGGCGATTTACTACTTGCTGACTGCGGAGACTTTCTCCGCAATGCATCGCGTGCGCGGCGATGAAATGTTTCACTTTTACCTGGGTGATCCGGTGGAAATGCTCCAACTCAAGCCCGACGTTAGCGGCGAAGTGGTGCTTCTGGGCCAAGACATTGCTGCAGGCATGCGATTGCAGCACAACGTTCCTGGCGGGTTCTGGCAAGGCTCGCGCCTGAAAAAGGGTGGAAAATACGCGCTGTTGGGAACCACGATGGCGCCGGGATTCGAATATGAGGATTACGAAACCGGGCGGCGGCAGGAATTGATCGCGCGTTACCCGCAGCATGCGGAACTGATAATGGCTCTGACTCGCTGAAGGCGCGCCGGAATGATATTCTAGTGGTGTCCAACGGGGGCGACACGGTTTCGACGGAAGCTGTCGCGGCTCGAAGGCATGCCGGGCCCCACTTGCCCGTAATCGAGTGGAACAAAACAACTGGCAACTCACAGTTGGCACTCGCAGCCTAACTTAAATTAGGCTACGCGCTCCCTCAGGCGTCACCTACGCGTTTGAGTAAGGGCGTCACACAGTAGGCTGGCCGCCGCTTTTCGGTCCGGATTGCGGCGGCGAGATCATCGGACTAGTTGGCGGCGCGTCTTGCCCGCTCTGAGCTCCGCCAGCGAAACCTTCGGAACGGGATAAGCATGTAGGCTTCGTGTTGCAAGGCTTCTCGGACGGGGGTTCGACTCCCCCCGCCTCCACCATATTTCTCTTGCGGAATGGCTGCTGGACGGCTCTGCGGATTTAAAGATTGTGACTCGGTTGTAGCGCGGCTGATATGCGATGGTCGAGATTAAGAGTCGCGCTGATCGCTGCGGCGGGCTTCCTTGCCTACCAGCTTGGTGACCACCATCACACGGCGGCGGCGAGAAGCGGGGTGACGCGTTCCTTGACTTGCTCGGGCGTGAACGGTTTGCGTAGATACCCTCTGGCACCCGCGGAAAGCGCTTCGACCACCCGGGCTTCGCTGCCCTCAGTGGTAATCATTACCACCGGTACTCCTTTAACGGCTTCCACTCCGGCAACGCTCTTCAGGAACTCCAGACCGTCCATTACGGGCATATTGATGTCGCTCAGGATGAGATCGAGTGAACCCTTTTGGACTTCGGCAAGCGCTTCCGCACCATTGCTGGCTTCGACGACCTCGCCTATATCGAGTCCTGCCTGACGCAGAGCCCGTTCGACGATTTTCCGCATGACGGAGGAGTCATCCACAATGAGGACCTTGAGTTTCTTCACTTTTGATCTCCTAGCGAAACTCTCTTGCTCCCCTGGCGCCCTGGCGTGGCGCTGGGAGGATCGCCGCGCCCCGAGAATCGAACGAGGCGGCACGGACACAGACGGAACCCGGACTCGCTATCTTCATCGGCAGGCCCGCGCCGGTACGTTAGTCGGGTAGAGGGATTTTGAGCGGGCAGGGACAGGGAGCATAATGAACCGCGGCTAGCTCGAAGGAGAAGCCACCATGAGAAATCCGCGATTTTGGGGTGTCCGGTCGGTCGTCCTGGCCGCGCTCGCCGTGGTTCTGGCCGCCGGGATTTACGGGACGTTGGGCGCGTCTGAAAAGGCGCCCGCGGTCGGTACTGCCGCCCCGGACTTCACGCTCAATTCCCAGGAAGGCAAGCCGGTCAATCTGCACGATTATCGCGGCAAGTGGGTGGTCCTTTATTTCTACCCCAAGGACTTCACGAGCGGTTGCACCGAAGAGGCCCACAATTTTCAGCGTGACCTGACGCAGTACGAGCAAAAAAACGCCGTGATTCTGGGTGTTAGCGTCGATTCTACCGAGAACCATCAGAAGTTCTGCACCAAGGAAGGCCTGAACTTCAAACTGCTCGCTGATACGGACCATAAGGTTTCAGCGGAGTACGGCTCGATCATGAACCTGGCCGTGAAGAAGCTCTCGGCGCGGCATACGTTTCTGCTGAATCCCGAAGGCGTCATCGTAAAGGAATATATGGACGTGGATCCCGCCAAGCACAGCCAGGAGGTGCTTGCGGCACTCACCAAATTACAGCAAGGTTCGCCGTCGAAGTAGGCTGTTGACGGCCGCTCTGCTGCCGCTTGGCGACCCAGATTTCGGGTTCATTGCGGCACCACCGGGTACCGCCTTGCAATCTGCTGAGGACACAAGCTGAAAGTGATGCGAAAATGGCGGCGGAAGTCGGGCGTCCCGGAACTGCTGGCTGCTACTCGGAGGAAAATAATTCCATGAAAACGGTTAACACGGTCATTTTGACCGCAGGCTTGTGCCTGATTCTAGGCTCTGCGGCCACCGGAGACGCGCAGCAAGGCGGCTCCTCCGGCGGGTCAGGGTCTTCGAATGCGGCCGCGCCTTCCACTAAGGCCCAGCAGAGCAGCAAAACGACGGGCAAGCTGGACGCCGAAGCCCCCGAAAACGACGACGCGCTGCACCTGACCGACGAGCAGAAAGACAAGATCAAATCAATCCGAGCGGATGCGAAGCAGAGAGTGCTCGATGTACAGAAGGACTCTTCGCTCAGCGACGAGGCCAAGGAGCGCAAGGTTCGGGAAATCCGCAAAGAGACGCGCGCGCAAGTGTGGGGCGCGATGACTCCGGACCAGCAGCAGCAGTGGGCCAACGAGCAGCGTGCTCGCCGGGAAGCGCGGCACGCGGAAAGCAAGCCGCAAGACTAGGCGCGAGATCGCCAAGGTCCCGCGAACCGAGCGGAACGTTCCGATCTGAACAGCACCGCCATCACGACAATATTCCTCCGCAAAAAATTTTCATTTTTTCGCACATTTCTCTTGCATCGAGTGTGAATATCCGTATTCTGCATTTTGCGAACTCGCTCCGCGCGAAAGCGGGAAGAGAGCGAGGATCGCTGATGGAGGACGCGACAAAAAATTGAGCACTTTATCCCTGCCAGCCCAATTCCCTTCCCGGGCCGTTACATCCACAAAGAAAAATGTAAAGCTCACGCTCTGGCCGCTGGTGGCCGCGACATTCTTTATGGTGTCTGGCGGAACCTACGGCACCGAAGACATCATCCACGGCGCCGGCTACGGCCGGGGAATATTGCTGCTGCTCCTGACGCCATTGCTCTGGAGCCTGCCAACAGCATTCATGATCGGCGAGCTATCGAGCGCGCTCCCGGCCGAAGGCGGCTATTACGCCTGGGTGCGGCGCGCGATGGGCAATTTCTGGGGCTTCCAGGAAGCCTGGCTGTCGCTGGTCGCCAGTATTTTCGATATGGCGATCTATCCCACGCTGTTTGTGGCCTATTTGACGCGGCTCGTGCCGTGGTTCGCGGTGGGCCACCGCGGATGGATGGTGGCACTGGGCGTGGTGACAATCTGCACGCTGATGAATATCGCCGGGATTCGCGTGGTGGCCATCAGCTCTCTTTGGCTCTTCTTCCTATTGTCGGCGCCGTTCGTCCTGATTGTCTTGATTGCACCGATGAAGATTGGAGCGCTTGCGGGCGCGGTGACGGCACCGACCACATCCGACGTCGGATTGATCGGCGGGCTGCTCATCTGCATGTGGAATTACATGGGCTGGGACAACGCGTCCACAATCGCAGCAGAAGTGAAGCGTCCGCAAACGACCTATCCGCGAGCGATGCTCCTTGCGGTGATGGTCGTCGCGCTCACTTACGTGCTGCCCTTTGCGGCGATGTGGCTCACGGGCGTACCGGCCACGTCGTTCGAGACAGGCTCTTGGGCGGATCTGGCCGGGATGATGGGCGGCCTGGTCGGCGGACCGCTGATGGCGCGCGGATTCCGAGTAGCTCTGGTACTCGGTGGGATGATGAGTGCGTTTGGCATGTTCAACGCGCTGGTCATGAGCTATTCGCGCTTGCCGCTGGCCATGGCACAGGATGGTTTGCTGCCGTCGGTATTCAGCAAGCTGCAGCCGAAGACACGCGCGCCCTGGGTGGCGATCACTGTATTGGCCGGGTGTTGGGCGCTTTGCCTGGGTCTCGGATTCGAGCGGCTGGTTACGATTGACGTGCTGCTCTACGGGACCAGCCTGTCGCTCGAGTTCATCGCCCTGATTGTACTGCGCGTCAAAGAGCCGACGTTGCGCCGGCCATTCAAAGTGCCCGGAGGGCTCTGGGGCGTGATCCTCTGCGGCGTGTTTCCCGTGCTGCTGCTCGGATTTTCGGTAGTTCACGGCGAAGGCGAGAAAATCCTCGGCATGACCGAGCTGGCGTTCGGGATGCTATTGATCGCCGCGGGGTTCGTCGTGTACTGGGCGACTTCTTCTTTGCGGCGCGAGAGCTGGAAGCCCGCCGCGTTGAAAAGCGAGCGCGAGGCTGCTTAGCTTCACGCCGTCGCGCGATCGCTGATCGCGTCTTTCCATACACAATTGAGGTTGCCGCTCGGCGCTAGTTAGCATTTAATTCCAGCACCCTCCATGGCGCCGACGGCCAAAGCATACAATTACATTATTGTGGGAGCCGGCTCAGCCGGGTGTGTGCTGGCGGCGCGCCTGAGCGAGGACCCGCGAAGGCGCGTGCTGCTGCTCGAAGCCGGCGGCAAGGACAGCGCCCGAGAAATTCACATTCCGGCTGCATTCTCAAAGCTCTTCAAGACTGCGGTGGACTGGGACTATTCGACGGAACCAGAACCGCAACTTCACAATCGAAAGCTCTATTGGCCGCGCGGCAAAGTTCTCGGCGGATCGAGTTCTATCAACGCCATGATTTATGTCCGCGGCAATTCGGCGGATTACGATTGGTGGCGCGAGGCCGGTAATCCCGGCTGGGGATTCGCGGACGTCCTACCGTATTTCAAGAAATCCGAAGATCAGGAGCGTGGTGCTTCCGAGCTTCACGGCGTGGGCGGATCCATTCATGTCGCCGATCCTCGATGCGTGAACCCGCTCACGCGCGCCTTCTTGGCCGCAGCCAACGAGGTCGGCATCCCCACGAACCCTGACTTCAATGGCGCCACACAAGAGGGCGCCGGACTTTACCAGTTGACCCAGAAGAACGGCGCGCGCTGCAGCGCGGTGGACGGTTATTTGAAGCCAGCGCTCAGCCGGCCCAACCTTACTGTACTCACGGGCGCGCACGTCGCGCGGGTGCTCATCGAAAGCGGTCAGTCACGTGGCGTGGAATTTGTGCGCGAAGGCGGGCTGCAGACGGCGCGTGCAGACGCTGAAGTGATTTTGGCCAGCGGGACGATTAATTCTCCCCAAGCATTGATGTTGTCCGGCGTCGGCCCTGCGGACGCACTCACACAGCTCGGAATTGCCGTGGTTCGCGATTTGCCGGGGGTCGGACAGAATCTGCAGGATCATCCGATGGTTTCGGTCGGCTACCTTTGCACGCAGCAAGTCAGCCTGGACGGCGCGGAGACGCTGGCGAACCTGCTGCGCTATTTCATTTTCAAATCCGGGCCGCTCACCTCCAACGTCGCCGAGGCCGGCTTGTTCCTGCGGACTCGTGTGGGAGCGCAAACGCCCGATCTGCAGCTGCTCTTCGGGCCGGCGTATTATCGCGCTCACGGATTAATGCGACGCAAAGAGCACTGCTTCGGGTTCGGCCCCACGCTGATTACGCCGGAAAGCCGCGGCAGCATTTCGCTGCGATCCACGAATCCACTGGATGCTCCGGCAATCCGCGCCAATTATCTTTCGACAGACGCGGACTTCCGCACGATGATCGAAGGAGTGCGCCTGGCGCGTCGGCTGGCGCACGCGAAGGCGTTCGACCCCTTTCGCGGAGACGAGCTGCATCCAGGCGCAGCCGCGAAAACCGATGACGACATTGTGGAATTCTTACGCAATGAACTCGAAACGCTCTACCACCCAGTCGGGACTTGCAAAATGGGCAACGACTCGCTGGCGGTGGTGGATTCGCGGCTACGAGTTCATGGAATCGAGCGGCTTCGCGTGGTGGATGCTTCGATCATGCCCCGCGTCCCGGCCGGAAATACGCACGCGCCGGTCATCATGATCGCGGAAAAGGCCGCGGACATGATCCGCGAGGATGCTTAACTCACAGCAACGCGCGGGTTTCTTGGCGGCTCCGCGTCGCAGCATTTCTGATATCCTTTTCGCCGTGCATCGTTTGCCACTCGCCGGAATAATTGCGCTCGCCATGATTTCAATGCCAGTTGCCGCGGCGGCCTGGCAAGAACAGTCTCAGACTCCCGCGCAAGTTCCCGCGCCGCCACAAGCTCATCCCGCAACGCCGCCGGCCCCACCGCAAACCGCTCCCGGTCAGAATCCCCTACCGCCTCCGCTGCATTCGGGGCCGACGATCGTGATCAATGCGGCGCACGGCGGAACGGATAATGGCGCGCGCGGGCAAAACGGCCAGGCGGAAAAGGACGTAGTGCTGATTTTTGCGCGCATGCTGCGCAGCGACTTCGAGCGTCAAGGTTATCGCGTGGTGATGACGCGCAACGACGATTCCAATCCGTCGTACGAAGATCGCGCCGCCGTCGCGAACGGCTACCGCGATGCAATATTCATCAGCCTGCACGTCTCGTCCACAGGCAAAATTGGCACGGCGCGAGCATATTCCTACCAGTTTGCGACTCCGTTCGCAGCCGCGAATTCGGCGGACAGCTCCGGTCCGGGTGCCCCGGCTAGCGCACAGCCAGTGAACGCTCGCGCGAGCGGTTTGACTCCCTGGGATCAGGCGCAGCAACCGTTTATGGCAGCCAGCTATCGTCTTGCGGACGTGCTGCAGGCGCAATTGGCGCAAAGATTCAACGGGTCGCCGTCAATATCCACGCGCTTCGCGGTGCGCGAACTGCGTTCGGTGGCGGCGCCGGCGGTGGCCGTGGAACTCTCGAGCGTATCCGTTAGCGATCCCAATACTTTGCTGGCCATGGGCGCGCCTCTGGCGTCGGCGATCGTGCGTGCGGTGCAAGTATTGCGCCCTCTGGGCTCCGCGGCAGTAAATCCTGGCGCATCGGGCGGAACGAAATAATGCCGCGTAATCTGAAAATTACACTGGCGATTCTATCCGTGGCGGTGGTGATCGGGCTGATCAGCCTGCGCGGCTTGCACCAGCGGATTCAAAATTTGTCGGAGGCGCAATCGTCAGATGAAGACGCGCGGCGCGATCTACTGAAGCCCACGGTTTCGACGCCAACCGACGCTTTGGTGCAGGCCAAGATGTTCTGGGCCTCGGGGCCGGATACGCTCACGCCTGTCACCGTGGAACTGCCGCTGTCGGCGGATCCGGTCCAGCGCGGACGCCAAGTGCTCGATGCGTTGATCGCCAACGTTCCCGGCGACGGTGAGCGCACGCTGCCCGCCGATGCCACGGTGCTGGGCTTCTACATTCTCCCCGACGGAACCGCCATCGCTGATTTTTCTGATGCCTTGGCATCGGAAACACCTTCAGGAATTTTGAGCGAGGAAATGGCGGTGAACTCGATCGCACGGACGCTTGAAAATAATGTGACGATTGTGCACCGGTTGAAAATTTTGATTCACGGCCAGGAGGCCGAGACTCTGGCTGGCCACGTGGACCTCACCGGTTTCTTCGATCTGAATCCCCGTGCAGTTGCGACGCCGGCACCCGCACCGTCGAACTCGTCCGTGACGCCAAGGACGCCCGGTTCACCACCTGCGACAACTTCGGCGAAACCGTCTCGTTGATTGCTACGTTCTTGGTGTTCGCGCGGCTAGCGTTCTCGATGTTCGCCTGAGCGGCGCTTCAGGAATGGTTGACACTTTCGCGGGCAATCGTCACACTAAGTGCTCAGATTTTCCGTAATATCCACGCCAGACGCACCGAAGGGAGATTCATAGTTGCGAGCCGATGGACGCATGCCGGACGAATTGCGGCCGGTGAAAATTACGCCTGACTTTATTCCCCACGCCGAGGGAAGTGCGCTGATCGAAGCCGGGGACACGCGCGTGATCGTGACGGCGACGATCGAGGATGGCGTACCCTCCTTTTTGAAGGGCTCAGGCAAGGGCTGGGTCACGGGTGAGTACGGGATGCTGCCGCGCTCGACCGAAAGCCGGACGCCGCGCGAATCCAGCCGCGGGAAGCAATCGGGACGCACGCTGGAAATCCAGCGAATGATCGGGCGCACGTTGCGCGCAGTGACGGATCTAAAGGCCCTCGGCGAGCGCACGGTGTGGCTCGATTGCGACGTGATTCAGGCAGACGGTGGCACGCGCACTGCGTCGGTGACCGGCGCTTTCGTGGCGCTGGCGCTTTCTCTGGAACGGATGGTGGCGGCAGGAATTTTGCGCAAGGTGCCGCTGATTGATTTCCTCGCGGCGACAAGCGTCGGAATCGTGGCGGACGAATTGCTGCTCGACCTCGCATACGAAGAAGACTCGCGCGCGCAAGTGGACATGAACGTGGTGATGACCGGCAGCGGCGAGTTCGTGGAAGTGCAAGCCAGCGCGGAAGGCCGTCCGTACACGGACATTGAACTGCAAGACTTGCTGAAGTTGGCCGCCGGCGGAATTCGGTCGCTAGTTCGCGCGCAGCAGGAATTGCTGCAAATCAAATTCATGGTCCGCAGCAAGTAGGCCGGAGCGCGGCCGCGCACTGCGATGAAGTTGCTCCTGGCATCCTCGAATCCCGGAAAGTTGCGCGAATATCTGGAACTGGCGCGCGGCACGAATGTAGAAATCGAGCTGCTTCCAAGTTTTTCCAGCTTACCCGCCTTTGACGAATCCGCTCCCACTTTCGCGGAGAATGCAGCAGGCAAGGCGCTGCATTACAGCCGATTCACTAATGAGACGGCTCTGGCCGACGATTCTGGGCTAGTAGTACCGGCCCTGGGAGGGTCGCCCGGCGTCCATTCAGCCCGATATGCGGGACCCGGCGCGAGCGATGCGGACCGTATCCAAAAGCTTCTGCGCGAGATGGATGGTAAGGAAGGAGACACGCGCGGGGCTAAGTTCGTGTGCGTGGTGGCCATTGCGGCCCGTGGCCGCGCTCTCGCGGTCGTTTCGGATATGGCCACCGGCGCAATCACTAAAGAGCCGCGCGGCACGTCTGGCTTTGGGTATGACCCCATTTTCCTGTTTGAAAACCTCGGCCTCACCTACGCGGAACTGCCCCCTGACGAGAAAAACGCCTACAGCCATCGCGGTAGAGCTTTCCGGAGATTGCTGTATTTTATTTGACCCGCGAAGGCTGGTACCTTCTGCCAGTAGCAGCATCTAATCCCGCTTGAACTGAAATAGCTTGCCGCCTGACTGGGCATAGGGGTAAAAAGGAGTCCCTCCCTCTTCGAGGTGAACCGTGACAGCCTCCCACGCAGTGATGAAGCTGGAACCTTCTTTACTGGTGCGCTTGCAGGAAGCGCGTGAGCGCACGGATGCGCTTTTCGCGCTGCTCCCTCCGAATACGTTCTACGACCGGCCGATTCCGGAACGCCACCGTTTGATTTTCTACCTTGGACATCTGGAAGCTTTCGACAGGAATTTGCTAAGTGGCGCGCTGGGGATCGAGTCGGAAAACAGCACGCTCGATAAATTGTTTGCCTTCGGAATTGATCCCGTGGGTGGCGGTTTGCCAGCCGACAGGCCGAGTGATTGGCCGTCCTTGGCACAAGTAGAACAATACAGTCGGGGCGTTCGCAGCAAACTCGACCAGCGACTGCGCGAACCCGGTTCGTCACTAGGAGCCGACCCGTCATTGGCCGACGGAACACTACTAAACGTTGCAATCGAGCACCGGCTGATGCATGAAGAGACTTTGGCTTATCTGCTGCACAATTTGCCTCACGCGCGAAAGGTTGAACAGAGACGGCCGGCCTACGATCCGCGCCCCGCACCTTATGCGAGGGAGGTGATGATTCCTTCCGGTATCGCGACCTTAGGCCAGCCGCGCGCCGCAAAATCCTTTGGCTGGGACAATGAATTTGGCGCGCAGCGCGTCTTGGTGCCGAGTTTTTCGATTGACGTTTTCCCCGTCACCAACGCCGAGTATTTGAAATTCGTGCAGGACGGCGGATATCAGGACGCCAAGTATTGGCGCAACGAAGACTGGGAATGGCGCCGCAAGGAAAAATTGGAATTCCCGCATTTCTGGATGCTCAAATCGAATAGTTCGCCGGACGACCCCGACGCGCAATGGGAATTTCGCGGCATGTTTGGCTCAATTCCGCTGCCACCATCGTGGCCGGTCTACGTGAGTCACGCAGAAGCCTCGGCATACGCGCGCTGGGCCGGCAAGAAACTTCCCACGGAAGAGCAGTGGCATCGTGCGGCTTACGGCACGACGGAAGCGCGCGAACGCCAATATCCCTGGGGCGATGAGCGTCCAGATGAAACGCGAGGAAATTTCCATCATCAAAATTGGGATCCAGCGCCGGTGGACGAGCACGTGCAAGGCGCCAGCGATTACGGTGTGCATGATCTATTGGGCAACGGCTGGGAGTGGACCTCTACGTTGTTCGGCCCCCTACCAGGATTTGAACCTTTCAAATTTTATCTCGGGTATTCCGCGGACTTTTTCGACGGAAAGCATTTCGTAATGAAGGGCGGTTCGCCGCGCACCGATGCATGCATGCTCCGGCGTTCCTTTCGTAATTGGTTTCAGCCACATTATCCATACATATACAGTAGCTTTCGATGCGTGGAGGAATAATACATGGGAACCGCTCCGCGAATGGTCAGTGCCGGCGCGCCTCCGCAGGTCGCGCCCGAGTTTTGCGCCGAAGTAGTGGTAGGGCTCAGTCAACCGGGACAGAAAGAGCTGCCTTCGAAATATTTGTATGACGAAGTCGGCTCGGCCCTCTTCGATGTGATCTGCCTTTTGCCGGAATATGGGCTTAGCCGCGCCGGGATGCGCCTGTTGCAGCGCCATTCGCAGGAAATCGTGTCGCTGCTGCCCCAACCGGTCATCGTCGCGGAGTTGGGTAGCGGTAGCGGGCAGAAGACGCGGCTCTTGCTGGAGGCGCTTTCGCGGCGCCAGAGGGTCCACTACTATCCGATCGACATTTCGGGCACGGCACTTTCGCGTTGCGAGCGCGAAATCGGCCAGATTGATCGAGTCAGCATCGTCGGTTTTGAACGCGCGTATCTCGACGGCCTGCAGGAAGTCTCCGCGAGGCGCAACGAGGGGGAACAGATTCTCGTGTTGTTCCTGGGCAGCACCATTGGAAACTTCGATCGTCCGGCGGGCGATCAGTTCCTACAAGAAGTCCGGGCGATATTGCGCGCAGGCGATTCGCTTCTGCTGGCGACGGACTTGGAGAAACCGGTATCACAATTGTTGCTGGCCTACGACGACCCCGCGGGCGTCACTGCCGCGTTCAATATGAATCTGCTGGCGCGCATCAATCGCGATCTCGGCGGGGATTTTGACCTGAAGCAATTCCGGCACCTGGCGCGCTACGACGAAGCCGAACGGCGCGTCGAAATGCACCTGGTATCGAAGGCTTGGCAGCGCGTGACGATCCGCGAGGCGGGATTCCGGTTCCATTTGCGGGAAGGCGAGACCATCTGGACTGAGAGTTCGCACAAGTACAACCCGCAAGACGTGATTCAGATGGGTGCGCGAACGGGATTTCGCTGCGTGCAGCAATGGTGCGACACCGAGTGGCCTTTCGCGCAGAACCTCTTCTTTGCTGTGTGATATTTAATTCCGCCACGATCTGCCGAATCGCGAACCGCCCGCGCCGGATGTGCTATATTTTTCCGCCTGATGACTAGAGCCCAAAAGAAAACGGCAAAAAAGAAGTCGGTTACGAAGAAATCGCCTGCGATCGCAAGGACTGCGGGACGTGCTCGTGGAAACGGCTTGGCGTTTGGGCGCGGGCCTAATCCGGCGCGCGTTGCCGCCATTCTGCGGGGATTGCAAGAAGCGTATCCGGAAGCCACCTGCGAGTTGAAGTACGACAATGCGTTCCATCTCTTGATTTCGACGATTCTTTCGGCACAGTGCACGGATGTGGTCGTCAACCAGGTGACCGAGAAACTTTTTCGGAAGTATCCGGATGCTCAGGCGCTTGCTTACGCGAACCCCGCCGAGCTGGAAAAAGAGATACGGCCCACCGGATTCTTTCGCAATAAAACCAAATCCATCATGGGCGCGAGCAAGAAACTCCTCGAGGATTTTCACGGCGAGGTGCCGAAAACGATGGAGGAATTGCTCACGCTGCCGGGAGTCGCGCGCAAGACGGCCAATGTCGTACTCGGCACGGCATTCGGTATTGCTTCCGGCGTAGTGGTCGATACGCATGTACAGCGGCTTTCCACCCGGCTCGATTTGACGAAAAACACTGACGCAAAAAAAACAGAGCAGGATTTAATGCGAATTATTCCGCAGGACAAATGGGTGATTTTCTCGCACCAATTAATTTGGCATGGCCGCCGCGTCTGCAACGCTCGTCATCCGAAGTGCCTCGAATGTAATCTCGAAAAGCTGTGCTACTCGAAGGACAAGACGAACTGAGCCCGCCCGTGATTGGCGCGCGCTTGCCTTGCGGCTGGAATGCTCAGCGGCCTGTGACCGCGTGATATTGCGCGGACGTCAGCGGCACGACGGACAGCCTTCCCATGCGCACGAGCGGTGAGTCCGCGAACAGCTTATTCGCTTTGATCTCGGCTAATGAAATTGGCTCGGCGAGCGGCTTGCCGGCCTTGATCTTCACCACGGGCTTTTTCGGGTTAGTGACATCCACGGACACAACGGAAGCCGTTCCCACCGCGCTCTTGCGGTCTCCGGTTTCGTAGATAACCAAACCAGCTCCGGGCTTCATTTCGCGGAGGTGCTTCACCGCCGCGGGATTCGATACACCGTCCCACTCGGTAGTCCCATCTTTCTGAAGATCGGCAAACGAATATTCCGACGGCTCAGTCTTCAATAGGTAATAATCGGGCATAAGGCTTCACCTCGATCTTGAGATGCTCCCGTATTGTACACAGGGCCGCGCGCTTTTGCCGTAGCACTCGGCGCCATATGCAGGTCAGTCGCGGTCCGACAGGGTCGCGCGCCGGCTAGATTCATACAATCAAAAGAAGAGGGGCAAGTCGCCGAAGCTGACTTGCCCCTTATGGGCGAAGCATTATGAGGGTATGACTGACCGAGGGTACCAACGAGAAACAGTTTCGCAAATCCGTAATTCACCTTAGAAAACCGGGTTCTTAACCTTAGATTCCAAGGGCTACAGTCCAGAGACTTTTGCCCCGAACCAGTAGAGAGGTATTGCAAGGAACGGGTTATCTAGGGACACTGGAATTCGATGTCAGCAAACGAAATTCGCCGGCGCGCGGTGACTTCGCTAATGGTTCTAGGACTACTGTTCCGTCCTGCTCCGTCGAGCGAGGCGAAATATCATAAATCCGAGGAGCAGATGACGGATAAGCCCAGCTCATTGACCAGCATCCAGCAATACATTTCGCAGGGTTGGGACCACCTGACGCGCTCGCTCCTGGATTGCCGGACCTACGAGGACGTGAAGACCAAGGACGAGCCAGTTCTCTACCTCCCCGCCGAGTTGCCCGACCCGCCGATCGTCCAGGAAATGCAGAAGCGCTGTAAGGTTCGCGTCGAGAATTTGCCCGAGCGCATCAGCAAGGGCGGCGACGTGCATATCTCGAAGATTCGCACGGAGGGGCTGCTGTATCTCGAGAACCCCTATGTTGTACCCGGCGGCCAATTTAACGAGATGTACGGTTGGGACAGCTACTTTATCATTCTCGGGCTGCTGCGCGATCACCGCGAGAAACTTGCGAAAGGCATGGTGGAGAATTTCTTCTTTGAGATCGAACATTACGGCGACGTCTTGAACGCCAATCGCACTTACTATCTGACGCGATCGCAGCCGCCGTTTCTTACCTCGATGATTCTGGCCGTATATGAGGCGGATAAGGCGCGAGGCGTGGAGGATCGCGAGTGGCTGGAAAAAGCGTACGGTTATGCGCTGCGGGATTACGAACAATGGACTGCGCCGCCACATCTGGCCGGAGACACGGGCCTCTCGCGTTACTTCGATCATGGAGAGGGCCCCGTGCCGGAAATCGTCGGCGGCCCGCACAACTATTACCGCGGCGTGGCGCAATTCTTCTTCGTACATGGCGGCTCGAACGAACGCTATCTGATCCACGTGAATTCGGCGCCGTCTTCGACAAAAATACTCGGCCACGTGTTCTCGCTTCCTTCTTGCGAAGGATCGTCGGCTGGAACCTCACATGCGGATTGCCACAAAGTGACGCGCGTGGCATTGACCTCCGAATATTACAAAGGCGACCGGAGCATGCGCGAATCCGGGTTCGACGTGTCGTTCCGCTTCGGACCTTTCAGCGCGAACACCCATCACTACGCGCCGGTCTGCCTGAACAGCCTGCTCTACAAAACCGAGAAAGATCTGGCCACCATGAGCGACTCCCTCGGGCGCCATGCGGATGCGGAGAAATGGAACCAGAAGGCCGCTGAGCGCCACGCGCTGATTGATAAGTATTTCTGGGACAAAGAGAAGGGACTATATTTCGATTACGATTTCACGACTCACACACGTTCGACGTATAAGTACGCGACCACGTTCTATCCGCTGTGGTCGGGACTAGCCTCGAAAGAGCAGGCCCAGGCGGTGATGCAAAGTCTTCCCTTTTTCGAACAGCCCGGGGGCATCGTAATGAGCGGCCGAGAGTCCCAGGCGCAATGGGATTATCCGTACGGCTGGGCGCCGATTCAGCTACTGGCCGTAGAAGGTATGCGGCGCTACGGCTATGAAGAAGATGCGAACCGCATCAGCTACAAATTCTTGGCCATGGTCCTGGAGAATTTCGCGCGCAACAAGACCGTCCGCGAAAAATATGATGTCGTCACTCGTACTTCAATAACTCACATCGTTGAAGGTTATAAACAGAATGTGATCGGGTTCGGATGGACCAACGGAGTGTTCCTAGAGCTGTCGCACCAATTGCCGGGCGATTTCATGGCTCGCTTGAAGAATGATTAGCCTCTTTCGCTATTTGTGATTCTTCACCGCTTGCGAAAAAAGGCAGAACGCAGAAGCGGCGACGGAGAGACTCACGTTTCCCCGGGAATCAATGGATTCAGGAAGTTCGCTCCCGCTTCCCTGCCAGCGTGGTTCGGCGGAGTCGAGCCGTTTGCGCCATTGCCCCGCCGGAACCGCTAGGGACAGCGGAACCTGCTCCGTATCGAAATTAAAGGCAGCAAAGATCTGATCGGCGCCATGCCGTCGCCGGAGGAACAGTGTTTTCTCGCTGGGATAAGCGACGACCTCGGCGCCTTTCTTATCGAGCCGCGCGAGGGCCGGAATTTCGCGGCGCAACCTCAAGAGTTCGCGATAGAAGTTCCATAGCACGCGATGGTGCCCCTCTTTTCGCAGTTCCCAATTCAGTTTCGAGCGGCCAAAGGTCTCTTCACTCTGCGGATCTGGAATTTCTGCGCCCCAACCGAATCGCGCAAATTCTTCCGCGCGTCCTTTGCGCACAGCATCCACTAAGGCCGCATCACCGTGGCTGACGAAATAAAGAAACGGCGCAGTTTCGCCATACTCCTCGCCCATAAAGATCAACGGGATGTAGGGAGCGAGCAGAACGACTCCGGCAGCGACTTTCAATTTCTCAAATGACGCCTTCTGAGCCAGGCGGTCGCCGAGCAGGCGATTGCCGACCTGATCGTGATTCTGCGCGAAGACAATCAAGCTCTCACCGGGAATTTTCTCTGAACTATTCCCGTGGCGCCTGCCGCGATATTTCGAATATTGCCCCGAGTAAACGAAGCCCTCGCGAAACGCCTGCTCCAAATCTTCGACGCCGTGAAAATCCTCGTAGTATCCGGTCTGCTCTCCGGTCAAAAGGACGTGCAGCGCGTGGTGAAAATCGTCGTTCCACACGGAATCGAGACCCAGGCCGCCCTCCTGTGGGGAAGCAACCTCGCGCGCGTCGTTGCGATTGCTCTCCGGGAAAAGATAAACCGTCCGATGGAGCTCCTCCGCTCTCGCATGGACATGATCCGCAAGCTCCTGCAAAAATGGCGTGGCGGAGGGATCCACAATCGCGTGAATGGCATCAAGCCGAAGCGCGTCAAAATGAAAATCTGTGATCCATTGCAAAGCGTTCTCGATAAAGTAGCGCCGCACCTCGTCGCTGCCGCTGGCGTCGAAATTAAGAGGCTGGCCCCACGGCGTCTTGTACAAATCCGTGAAATATTCGCCGAATTCCGACGAGTAATTCCCTTCCGGGCCAAGATGGTTGTAAACAACGTCAAGGACGATCGCCATGCCCTGCTCGTGACAGGCGTTGACTAGCCTCTTCAGCGCCTCGGGCTCGCCGTATGATTCCTGCACTGCATAAGGATAGACCCCGTCGTAACCCCAGTTTCGGTTGCCGGGAAACTGAGCCACCGGCATCAGCTCAATAGCTGTGATTCCCAATTCCTTCAGCGCGGCAATGCGAGGAATGATTGCGTCGAACGTACCTTCGGGCGTGAAAGTTCCGACGTGAAGCTCGTACAAAACATATTTCTCGAGCGCAAGCCCGCGCCAGTCACCGTCAGTCCAAGGAAAATCATTCTTCACAATCTGCGACGGACCATGCACGCCTTGCGGCTGGAATCGCGAAGCTGGATCTGGGCGCTCTCGCCCATCATCGAGCCGGAAAAAATAAAGCGTGCCAGGGCGTAGGTCCGAGACATCCGCGTAGAAGTAGCCGCGCTCCGCAGGTTGCATCGAGACGGCTCGCTCGTTCGGAAACGTAATATGAAGCTCGACGTTCTTGGCTCGCGGCGCCCACACCTGGAAACTGCACGTGCTATCGCTCGTCATCACCGCACCGAGGGGCCTTTCTCTCCCGGCAGTCACTATATTTGGTTGTTCGGCGCGCTGATCCATGCGCGGCCTATGAACTCAGCAGGCTCAAAATGCCTGCCAGCGGAATCCGGACCCAGTCGGGGCGGTTGTTCAATTCATAGCTGAGTTCGTAGACGGCTTTTTCCAGAAGATGCAGCCGCAGCAGATTCGCGAGCTGCTGCGTATTTGCTGGAATGAAGGAAGCGCTGCCCGCCTCATCGAGATACGCTCTTGCGAAATCGGCAGCGACCCATGAATACCAAGCCTGCGCCACCCTTAGGCGCTGGCGCGTGCGCTCACTATGCGCCTCCGCTGCGTTGGTCGTGTTGAACACTGACGCGAAGGCGGCGTAGTGGAACGAGCGCAGCATCCCGGCAACATCCTGAAGCGGCGAAAGCTTCACCGACCGTTCCGAGATGGGCCGCGCCGGTTCGCCTTCGAAATCAATGATGACGAAATCGTAGCCAGTGTAGAGCACCTGTCCGAGATGATAATCGCCGTGAATTCGCGCGCGCATCGCACCGATCGGCTCGCTGAGCGCTACCTCAAAAGACCGAAGCACCTCACTTTCGGCCGCGAGAACTCGCTCTGCTTCGGCTTTCGCGTCGCCCGTCATTGCGCCTGCGTGCGCACGCAAGAGCGCGAACGAGTTCTGCGTTTTTTCGCGCAACGATTTGATCATCGCCGCCTGAAACGCCTGCGAGTACGGCTCAGGCGCGAATGCCGCAGCGCTGGGCTCGGATGCCAGGGCCACGTGCAGCTGGGCGGTTCGTTGCGCCAGCAGCGCGGCCGCTTCAAGATACGATCCGCACAATTCTCGTGCGATACCGGATGCAGGCTCGTCGGATTGTTTCAGCGGAAAAAGACCATGCTGATCCAGCGATGAAAGCTCCGCCAAGCGCTCATTTGCTCGCAGCCAAAACTCAGAGAGCGAGTTGAGAGTGAAACGCCATGCATCTCCTTGATTTGGCACGAATTCCTGCAGGATTCCAATCGTCGTTTCCTGGCCGTCATTCGCTGCATATTCCAGCCAGCCCGCGACCGCCGGAACATGCGGAAAGTGCACGCGTTCGGAAAGGAACCGGCCGATTTCAAGATCGGGATTCATCCCTGGTTCCACGTGCCGGTAAACTTTCAGCACCAGGCGATCTCCGTAGATGATCGAGCTGTTGCTTTGCTCGACTCCCATCGGCTTGGGGTTCAGTACGCCGGCTGATGCCGGACACAGATCGCGGTAGGTGCTCGATTGCCGGGCGCGGAGCTCACCGTTCGGGCCGCGGAATGCGGCTTGCGCCTCGATGGCCGCGTGAAGCGCAAGCAGAAAATTTTCATTGCGGAGCGCGTCTGTAAGAAACAGCTCGGTACCACGCAGCCGGACCTTCAGCGTGTGTAAACCTGGTTCGCTCGGCGCCTCTTCCGCGGCCCCCGCAAGCAACGGAAGCAGATATGATTCTCGAACACCCGTCTCGTATTCCACGCCGGCAAGAACGATCAACGCTTCCGATTGCGACGAACCGAACGGAATAACGTCGGCAACCTTTGTCGCGCGAATTCGCTGGGCTTTGCCGCCGAACCAGCGCTGCGCGGTGAGAAATTCCGGCAGCAGCGGCGGCAGCAACTCCTGCATTTCGACGAAATCTTCTCTCTTCATTTTAGGCGCCGTCAAAGCGCCCTCCAGGATGCGTAGCGTTCCGGGAGGCTGGGATTCCCTGGCGCGAAATGAAATCAAATCTGCGACTTAAAGCGGAGACGGCTCTTCTTCCTTTTCCTTCTCCCGGTCCCTTCTTTGGTTGTCGCCGAGATATCTTTCCAAAGTCTGCCGCGCCAGATCGCGTCCTCCCAAGCCGAATGCAATGGCCACCGCCAACATAAGCGCGCCGAAAATGATGGAAAAAGCCGAGGTAACGGTTTGGTTGGCCAGCCCGATCTGTTCGAGCGCCATGGAGATCGCCAGAATCAGGATCACGAAACGAGTGGAGCCGCTCCAGAGCCGGGGAGATCGAACACCCGCGTTTACCGCCGCCAGCAAGGCCGCCCGCGAAAGAAAGTTCGCGGCTAGCACGCCTACGAAGAGAATCAGAATGGCAACGAAAACCTCTGGAAGCAATTGAAACAGGCGAGAAAGCTGCTCGTGCAATTCGGGAATGCCCAGGATGCTGATGCCGACGAGAGTGAAAGCCAGCCATGTGACCCAAAACAGCGAGCGAGTCAAGAGCTCGCTGATCGTCGGCAGGGCCGCATTGCGCAGCACTTGCGATGCTCCCGACTGCTCCGACAAGCGATTGAGCTGGGTGAAGCGCAGGATTAACCGCAGGAGGTATTTCATCAAAAGTGCCACGAACAACCCCACCAGCATGATCAATAGCATGGCCACCAAGCGCGGCAGGAACACCGAAATCATGTGCACCAGATTCTGGTAAGCCTGCTGCAGGCCCTGAACGATCAACTGTTTCATGACGTCACCTCACTACTTCGCTTTCCACTTTTCCAGCAAGTACGGTTTTTGGCGGATAAATTCCTGGCACAGCTTTTCGGTGTCCCCTTCGATTTCATCGGACGTTGACGACTGATGCTCCGCGAGGAAGGAGTAGATTCTTCCGCGATAGAGCGGCACCAGCGCTTGCAGCAGGTGATCTCGATTCATCACGTTATGGTGATAGCCCGCGGCAAATTCGAACACAATCTTCACCCACAGCTCATTTTCGAGCCGGCAATTTTTCTCGTCGAGCAGAGCGACGCGCTCAATCTCCACGCGCGTCTCGTCCGAAAGAATTGTTTTCAAAATCGGAGCCAGATCCTTGACACCTTTTTGAAACAATTCATAAATTCTTTTGCGGTTTATCCGAGAGGTGCCAGTGGTCAATTCGTGATCCGAGCCGAAGGTCGGGACTGCTTCCGACGTATTCACTTCCATCCAGAACTTCTCCTGCGATTCCAGACACCAAAAGAGCGCACCAACTGTTTCTCTGACCGCTGCGACGATGTCAGTGCCGGAGGCCGTCGCTGTTAGCACCTTGGGACCCAGAAACGATTGGCAGCACTTGAGCCCCGAAGTGATTGCGCAAACCACCATCCAGATGTCGGGCGATTTGCGCACGGACTCTTGACTCCATACGTCTTGCGCAAGGCACTCCGTGGCGAGTTTTCCGGAGAATCCAAACTCGGTGGAATGCAATTCGCGAATTCCACGGCCGAACGTCGCGCGCGTCATCGGGTACAGCAGGTTCCGCGCAAGCAGGCCTTCGAATTTGTGCCGGCTGTATAGTGGCGCGACAAAATCACATTCCTCGCGATAGGACGGCTGTAGGAGGTTCTTGATCCAATTCGTATCAATGTTCGCCGAGTGAGGCGAAACCACGGCGCAGGCTTTGGCCCGCACCAAATCCGCCGCAGCGAGGATCGCCCGGACCGCGACACCGGGCGACGGCCCTCCTGGATAGCGCGTGGAAACGCGGTGTATGGTGCGTAAAGAAGTGAGGCCACGCAAACTCGGATGAGTTTCAGCCACGGACTTCAGGACGGCTTCAGATGTTCCGTCGCGCGACCCGCCGTCTACATTTACAATGGCGACCCGATCCCGGGTAAAGTTCTGGCGGAAACTTTCCTCGATCACTGCGACCGTGGTTCCGATGGTGTGGGCGTCATTGTGCGAAGGGACTCCGACAAGCAGATCCACCTCTCCGACACCCATGAGTTGGCGTAGAAAATCGTCCGATAGTAGAGTTTCTTCAGCCAACCTCTTCTCCGCGCGGCCGTCTCACAGCAACGGGCCGAAAGCACAATCGAAATTTCCGCAACGACATCCGGCGGCGAAGCGAAACAAGCGCCACCGCCCGAATGCCGCTGCCAGCCCCTACACATTCACGTTCGCACTGCCGCCACATCAAATCCGGCGCAAGCGAAACCAAAATGTCTGATACGGTCCGAGCGTCAGCAGGTACGGCAAGTCCCCAATCCGCGGGAAGAGGTTCCTGCTTGCGAGCTCGATCAGTATTGAGCCTTTGTGACTTCGCAGGTCCAGCTCAACGGCTTGCGCGGAATTCGATAAATTATTGACGGCGAGGACTTTCTCCCCGCCCAACTGCCGGATGAACGCCAGAACCCGATGATTCGAAGGTTGTAAAAACTCGATGCTGCCACGGCTGAATACGTTCGAAGCCTTGCGCACCTGGATCAGCCGCTTCATCCAGTACAGCAGTGAATGCGGCGAGCGCCTCTGAGCCTCTACGTTGATCGCCTGATAACCAAACACCGGGTTGGATATTAAAGGCGAGTACAGGCGCTCCGGATCAGCACCCGAAAAACCGCCGTTCCAGCCGCCATTCCACTGCATTGGAGTGCGCACGCCATTCCGGTCGCCAAGATAAACATTGTCACCCATACCGATTTCATCGCCATAGTAAAGAACGGGAGTTCCCGGCAACGACATGATCAGGAAGTTCAAAAGTTGAATGCGCCTCCGGTCGTTGTCCATCATCGGGGCGAGGCGGCGGCGTATGCCCAAATTCAGCCGCATGGTTTTGTCCCGGGCATAGGTGTCGTACATATAGTCCCGCTCGATGTCCGTGACCATTTCGAGCGTGAGCTCGTCGTGGTTGCGCAAGAAGGTGACCCATTGGCAGTTTTCGGGAATTTGCGGAGTCTGCTCGAGAATTTCGATGATGGGTTTGCGGTCTTCCAACTGCACCGCCATGAAGATTCTGGGCATCAACGGAAAGTGAAACGCCATGTGAAATTCGTCGCCGTCGGCGAAATAGGCGCGCACGTCTGCTGGCCACTGGTTCGCTTCGGCCAGGAGCATCCTGTTGGGAAATGATTGATCCAAACGTTTGCGTAATTCACGGATAGTGGCGTGGGTTTCGGGCAGATTTTCGCAGTTGGTTCCGTCGCGCTCGATGAGGTAAGGAACTGCATCCAGCCGGAAGGCGTCCACACCCATTTCCAGCCAGAATTTCATGACGTCCCACATTTCCTCGAATACGGCGGGATTGTCGTAGTTCAGGTCGGGTTGATGGCTGAAAAATCTGTGCCAGTAATACGATTTCGAAACCGGGTCCCACGCCCAATTCGACAATTCCGTATCGAGGAAAATAATGCGCACTCCTCGATAGCGCTCATCCGTGTCGCTCCACACGTACCAATCCCGCTTGGGATTGTCCCGGGAACTTCTTGACTCCTGAAACCAGGGATGCTGATCAGAAGTGTGATTCAGAACCATTTCGATGATCACGCGAATGCCCCGCGTGTGCGCGGCAGAGAGGAACGCCTTGAAGTCCTCCAGCGTGCCGTAATTCGGGTGGATGGCGCGATAGTTGGCAATGTCGTAGCCGTCGTCGCGCAATGGGGATGGAAAGAACGGCAGCAGCCAGATGACGTTGATCCCCAGATCCTGCAGATAATCTAATTTCTGCATGAGTCCGGGAAAATCACCGATGCCGTCGCTGTTACTGTCGCAAAAGGTGCGGACGTGCAGTTGATAGATGATCGCGTCCTTGTACCAAAGCGGCTGGTCGCTGCTAATGGCCACTGCGGCGTTCTCCTCTTGCGGCTTGAGCCCAAAAGCTCGAGCGAATCATTGATACTGATATTGACCTAATTGTCCGCGCATCATCGCACTTTGAAAATGTGCGCGGGAATCTTCGCAGGATTCAGTTCGATGTAGTTGCGGCTGCCCTGCCAGGTGTAACGCGCGTCCGCCAGCAGGTCGTGAACTTCAAAGGGCTGTTGGGGACCGATTCCGAAATTGTCCAGCGGCACATAAATCCAGCCTGACTGCGTGTCCCGGGGATCCAAATTCACCACTACCAGGATGATGTTGGAACCGTCGCTGCTCGTCTTGCTGTAGGCAATCAATTGATCGTTGTCCACAGGGTGAAACCGCAGGCTCCAATCGCTTTGTAGCGCCGAGTTTTCGTGCCGAATTTTATTCACCAGCGCGATCAATTGTTTCAGGCTGTCTGGCCGGTCAATATCCCACACGCGAATTTGGTATTTCTCGGACTCAAGGTATTCCTCGCTACCGGGCGTCAAAGGGCGGTTCTCGAAGAGTTCAAAGGCCGGGCCGTAGATGCCGTAATTTGCGCCGAGCGTCGCCGCCAGAATCAATCGCGCGATAAACGCCGGCCGTCCACCGGTCTGCAAATACGCGTGCAGAATGTCGGGAGTGTTTGGCCAGAGATTCATGCGGAAAAACTCGCGCACCGGGGTTTGCGTAAGCTCCTCGAAAAGTTCGGTAATCTCCGTTTTCGTATTTTTCCACGTGAAATAGGTGTACGACTGCGTGAAGCCCAGCTTCGCCAGGCGGTACATCACTTTCGGTCGCGTGAAAGCTTCGGCGAGAAAAATCACGTCTGGATACGCGCCGTGAATCTCGGCGATCAGCCATTCCCAGAAGCCGAATGGCTTGGTGTGCGGATTATCCACGCGAAAGATCCGAATGCCCTGTTCGATCCAGTAGAGCACCACGCTCTTCAACTCTTCGCACAATTCCACGGCGTCAGCGCTTTCAAAATCGAGCGGATAAATGTCTTCGTACTTTTTCGGTGGATTTTCGGCGTACTGAATCGAGCCATCCGGACGATGCGCGAACCAATCTTCATGCTCTTTCACGTACGGATGATCGGGCGCGCACTGAAAAGCGATGTCCAGGGCCATTTCGATGCCCATTGCCTCAGCCTTTTGCCGGAGTTGCTTGAAATCCTCCAGCGTGCCGAGCGCCGGATGAATTGCTTTGTGTCCGCCTTCCACCGAGCCGATGGCCCACGGACTGCCCAGATCGCCGGGCGAGACTTCGAGGCTATTGTTCTTGCCTTTTCTGCCCTTGCGACCGATGGGATGGATGGGCGCCAGGTACAAAACGTCGAAACCCATCTCAGCGACGTACGGCAGGTGCCGCATGCAATCGCGAAACGTTCCCGGCTTTTGCGCGTCCGTGGTGCACGAGCGGGGAAACAATTCATACCAGCTGCTGAAACGGGCCTTGGGACGGTCCACCCAAACCTGCAATTCCTTTTCGTATGTCGTTGCACGGGAGCGATCCGGATAGCGCGTCATCAATTGCGTCAGCACTTCGTTGTTGGCCACGGCAAGCGCCGATTCGCGGTCGGCACGAGCCAGATTTTTCAGCTTCGCCGATAAATCTAGAAGCTTCTGCGCGTCCAACGTTTGCGCTCGGGTTGCCGCGGCGCTGGCGAGATTCGCTCCCGCGAGATAGTCGAGCGAGACGTCCTGGCCTGCGTCGGCTTTCTTCGCAAGGTCGCGAATCCACGTTTTGTAGGGGTCCAGCCAGGCTTGCACCGTGTAGGAGTACGGCTTGAATTCGGGGACCTGAAACCTGCCTTGCCAGCGATCGTTTCCGATCGCACGCATCGGCGTTTCGCTCCAACTGCGCTCCCCGGCCGCGCGAAAGCAGAGGACTGCATCAAGCACCTGGTGCCCGTCCGCATTGATGTCCGCTTCCACCACAACACTTTCGCCGACGACGCGCTTGATTGCGAACCGCCCGCCGTCAACTTCCGGGGTCACGTTTTCGATTACGACCCGGCGAAGCGAAGGTAGGGACACTTCGGTGGCGATCCTTGAAGAGTGCAAGATAAATCCTCCGACGTAGCAAGGGAACGGGCCGGACTTGGATTGTCTCGCAGAGCTGGATGCGAGCGATGAATCTACGTTCTTATTATACGATGGCCTGCGCGCGAGATTGCAAGTTGCGAATTCGCGCCGGTGCGCCGGGGCCGGCTGCACCGGATTGATTCCGAGAAATATTTGGTATACTGCACGCACCAGTCCGAACGGAGCTAGTCCCCGAACTCGTTTTCGCTGCACGCCAGTTTCGGAAAACCCCACATATGAATAACCGCTACGTTTGCGTTCACGGACATTTCTATCAGCCTCCGCGTGAGAATCCCTCCCTCGAAGAGATTGAGTTGCAAGATTCCGCGTACCCCTATCACGACTGGAACGAACGAATTACGGCGGATTGTTACGCGCCAAACACTACCTCGCGGATCCTGGATAGCGAGCAACGCATCACGCGCATGGTGAACAATTACTCGACGATCAGCTTCAACGTCGGCCCCACTCTACTTTCCTGGATGGAAGAGCACGCGGCGAAGACGTACTCGGCGATTCTGGAAGCGGACGAGATCAGCGCGCAGAAATTTGGCGGGCATGGCTCTGCGATGGCGCAAGCCCACAACCATATGATCATGCCGCTGGCCAATCGCCGCGATAAGGTAACGCAAGTGAAGTGGGGCATCGCCGATTTTCAGCGCCGATTCCAGCGGGCGCCGGAGGGCATGTGGCTGCCCGAAACGGCGGTGGACATCGAGACGCTGGATATAATGGCGGAACAAGGGCTGAAATTTACGATTCTTGCTCCACGCCAAGCGTCGAGAGTGCGCCGATTCGGTAGCCGCAGCTGGAAGGACATCAGCGGCGACCGCGTTGATCCCAGCCGCGCGTATTTGGTGCGCTTGCCTTCGCGCCGCACGATCAACGTGTTTTTCTACGATGGTCCAATTTCGCGAGCCGTGGCCTTTGAGGGCTTACTCAATGACGGGAAGGTTTTCGCCGACCGCCTCATCGGCGGTTTTTCGGATACGCGAGATTGGCCGCAACTCTCGCACATCGCTACCGACGGTGAAAGTTACGGCCACCATCATCGCTATGGCGAAATGGCGCTGACGGCCGCGCTGGACCACATCGAAACCAACAAGCTTGCCGAGCTTACAAATTACGGGCAGTTTCTCGAGCGCCATCCCGCGAATCATTTCGTGGAGATATTTCCCAACACCTCGTGGAGCTGCGTTCACGGGATCGAACGATGGCGCAGCAACTGCGGCTGCAATTCCGGCGGCCACCCGGAGTGGAATCAAGAGTGGCGCGCGCCTTTGAGGTCGGCACTCGATTGGCTTCGCGATGCGCTGGCGCCCGCATATGAAACCAAGGCGGCTGCACTTCTGAAAGATCCCTGGCGCGCGCGCGACGAATATATTCGGGTCATTCTGGACCGTTCGGACAAAAGCTTGGCTGCATACTTCGGCGAACACGCCACCCACGAATTGAACGATGGCGAAAAAGTGGCCGCTCTAAAGCTGCTGGAAATGCAGAGGCACGCTCAATTGATGTATACGAGTTGCGGATGGTTTTTCGACGAGCTCTCGGGAATCGAAACAGTACAGGTCATCCAATACGCGGGCCGCGCCGTTCGGCTGGGCGAACAAATGAACGGCGGCAACCTCGAGGCCCAATTTGTGGACCATCTCCGAAACGCGAAAAGCAACGTGCCAGAGCATCAGGACGGCGCACACATTTACGAAAAGTGGGTGAAACCCGCGATCGCGGACATTCCGCAAGTCGCCGCGCACTACGCCATCAGTTCCCTATTTGAAGCGTACACCGACCGGACTCGCATTTATTGCTACGACGTGCAGCGGGAGGCCTTTCAAAGTCAGACCGAAGGAAAGATGCGGCTGGCGACGGGCCGCGCGCGCGTATCTTCGCGGATCACGTGCGAAGCAGACACACTCGATTTTGGCGTGCTGCACCTGGGCGATCACAATATCACGTGCGGCATTCAAGAGGCTTCGCAGGATAAGGATTCTCGAGCGTCCTCTGAGCAGCTCTTCGCGACATTCGGGCGTGCGGATGCTCCCGCGGTAATTCGGCTCCTGGATGAGGGTTTCGGCAGCAAGGTGTATTCCCTGCGCTCGCTCTTCCGCGATGAGCAACGCAAAATCCTCAGCCTGATACTGCGGGACACCGACCTGGACGCAACCGCTACGCAACGCGGTATCTATCAGCCGCACGCTCAGTTGATGAGATTTCTGATTGATCTGGGAGTGCCGGTGCCGAAATCGTTCCAGACCGCCGCGGAGATAACGCTCAACGAGCAGTTATTGCAAGCGCTGCAAAATGCCACTCTGGATCGCGAACTGATTCTTGGCTTGCTTAAGGAAGCGGCCAGCGTCCGCGTTGCGTTGGACGTGCCAACGCTGGAATATGCCATGAGAAAAAAAGTCGAGGGGGCCGCCGCGGCGTTCGCCGCGGAGCCATCCAAGATCGAAATCGCAACACAATTGCAATGCTTATTGGAGTTTCTCGATAAATTGCCGTTCCCGGTCGTTATCTGGCAGGCGCAAAACCTTGCGTATCCGGCGCTCCTGGCCGCGCGGCCAAAGTGGAGGTCGGAACAAGAAAAAGGCAACCCTGAAGCGAAGGCTTGGCTCGAGCACCTAGGCGTCCTGCAACAAAAATTGAAATTGCAGATTGCCTGAAATCCATGCCGCTGCGCCACATTCCACTTTCCTGCTATCGCTTGCAGTTCAATCGCGATTTCACGTTTCGGGATGCCTCCAATATTCTGGACTACCTCACCCGCCTGGGCATTACGGACATTTATTCTTCTCCCTTGCTGCAAAGCCGCAGCGGCAGCGGTCACGGGTACGACGCCACGGACCCCACTCGCATTGATAGCGATCTGGGCAGCGAACAGCAATTTGATGCGTTCCAAGCGGATTTGCAGAAGCACGGTTTGGGATTGCTCCTGGACATCGTTCCGAATCATATGGCGGCCAGCGCCGAGAATCCGTGGTGGATGGATCTGCTCGAAAACGGCCCGGCATCGGTTTATTCGGCTTACTTTGATGTGGACTGGCATCCACCGTCGCGGATTCTCGATAACAAGATTTTGCTTCCGGTTCTCGCCAGCGTTTATGCGGAAGCCTTGAGAAACCGGGAACTGCAACTCACCTTCGATCGGGGCAGTTTTTTCGTGAAACATCACGACGGCCTCTTTCCGGTCGCGCCGCGGACCTACCCGATGATCTTGACCCTCCGCCAGCACGTGCTGGAGGAAAAGCTGCGCTCTGATTCGGCGACCTTTCAGGAATATTTGGGAATCATTGCCGCACTATCGGCCGTGCCAGTTCGTGAATCCGTACCAATCGACGCAGCCGGCGAACGGCGGCTGCAGGTAGCAGCAATCAAGGAACGCCTCCAAAAACTATACGAGAACCAACCAGACTTTCGGGTGTTCATTGACGAGAACCTGAAAATCTTTAATGGAAAACGCGGAGTTGATTCGAGCTTCCGGTACCTGGATCGCCTGCTTTCGGAGCAGGCCTATGTGTTGTCTTACTGGCAGAACGTCAACGCCGAAATCAACTACCGCAGATTCTTCAGTATTAGCGACCTGGTCGGCGTGCGCGTCGAGGACCCCATGGTATTCGACGCCACGCATAGCGTCGTATTCCATCTGATCGAACGCGGCGCGGTGACCGGCCTGCGGATTGATCACATTGACGGTTTGCGCGACCCCTTGGCGTATTTACGCCGCGTACAGGAGAAATTGCAAAGCGCCGCCGATAAGACAAGCGCCAGCCAGTTGTACGTCATCGTCGAAAAAATACTCTCCGGGCAGGAGGAACTGCCAGCAGAATGGCCGGTCCAGGGAACCACGGGTTACGAATACCTGAATGCAGTGAACCGGCTATTCGTGCATCCCGAAGGCGGCCGCGCTGCAGAGCAAACTTACTTTGCGTTCTTGAAAAACAAAGTCAACTATCAGGATCTTCTGTACCAAAAGAAGCGCCTGGTGATGTCTACCCTTCTGGTCGTGGAAATGCGCTATCTGAGCCGCCAGCTGGGTATTTTGGCCGAGCACGATCGCTTTGCTCGCGATATCCCTCGCGCGGACCTCGCGCAGGCGTTGATAGAAGTGACTGCGAGTTTCCCGGTCTATCGCACATACATCCGCGACATGAACGTACCAAACGACGCGAAGCGGTACATTGAAGCTGCGGTGGTGGCCGCGCGATTGCGCAAGCCCAACATGAATTCGTCCAGCTTCGATTTCGTACGCAGCGTGCTGTTAATGGAGGACGGGCGTATTCATTTTGCGGAGCAGCGCGAAGCCCGGCTGGCGTTCGTCATGCGCTGGCAACAATTCACTGGGCCGATTGTTGCCAAAGGCCTGGAGGACACCACGCTTTATGTCTACTGCCCCCTTATTTCATTGAACGAAGTAGGCGGCGATCCGCGGCCGTCGGCGTCTTCTCCGTTCGAATTCAACTCCTTCATTCATGACCGGCAGCGCCGCTGGCCCTATGGACTGAGTTCCACCTCCACCCATGATACGAAGCGCGGAGAAGACGTGCGCGCGCGAATCAATGTCCTATCGGAGGTGCCCGGCGAATGGCGCCGGCGGCTGAATTCGTGGGCGCGTTGGAATGCCAAGAAAAGGAAAGTGGTGAACCGGCAGGCCGCGCCCGACCGCAACGAGGAGATTTTTCTTTACGAAACGTTGCTTGGAGCATGGCCACTGGCCCCCGCGGACATGCCCGCGTTCCGAAAGCGAATGAAGGTGTATGTGGTCAAAGCGACGCGCGAGGCTATGGTCCACACGCGCTGGACTCGGCCGAACGTGGAACATGAGCGCGCGTTGACCGACTTCGTCGCCGCGATCATCGAGCCTGGAAAACACAACGTGTTTCTGGCGGATTTTTTGAAGTTCCAGCAGAAGATTGCGTATTTCGGAATGCTGAACGGCCTCGCGCAGCTCTTGCTGAAACTGACAACGCCGGGCGTGCCTGATCTATATCAAGGATGCGAACTGTGGGATTTGCGTCTGGTTGATCCGGATAATCGCAGGCCCGTTGATTTCCATCGGCGAATGAAATTGCTGGAAGCGCTCGAAAAACGCGTGAGCGAGAATCCTTCCACTTTATGTAAGGAGCTGGCGCAAAATTGGCAGGATGGGCGGGCGAAACTCTATCTGGCTTGGAAGGCGCTGAATCTTCGCCGCCAATATCGCGAGCTGTTCCTCGATGGTTCGTTCCTGCCGCTGCAGGTGAGCGGGAAGCGCGCAGAAAACATCATCGCATTCGCGCGCCGCAAAGGAGCCACGTGGACCCTGACGATTGTGCCAAGATGGCTGGCGCAAGCGCACGCGCCGATGAAGTGGGAGCGCATGGCGGAATTCTGGCGCGATACGAGAATAATGCTGCCGGCCAACTCTCCATCGCGATGGAAAAATATTCTCTCAGGTGGCGTCGTCGAAACCTCCTCAAAGCCCAAGAGCTGCTCTTTGCGCGTGGAACAAGCACTGGAGAATTTTCCAGTCGCGTGCCTGAGCGCCTGATCTGCGGCGAAAAAACGGGGCGAGAAAAATTATTCGGATCATGTCGACTTCTGATCGGCGGCAGGAATCAATGCCTGTATAATGGTCGCTTGTTGTACCGCCCAGCTTCTTGAAAGTCGTCTCGCCCAGCCAGACTGATTTTTCAGGATTATCCCAGTCGACATTTCCATCCATTGGGGGAAATACCGCTAATGCGAAGCACCACGATGTGGCGAAAACGTCTGCGACCAGCGCTAACAGCTATTTTGTTGTGTCTGAGCGCCTTCGCTTTCATCCCAACCTCCAAGAGCGCCGCGCAAATTGATCGCGATGCAGTTCTCCATCATCTGAACGTCATCATCAGCTGGTATCGCGATTCGGCCGGCAAAATACAGTCGGTGGGATTACCCAGCGACGCCATTTACGAGGACACCTCGCAAAATCTGGCGCAGCAGGCAGTGCGCCTGGCGTTCCAATCCGCGCAGGCGGCCGCGCAATTGATTACCCCCGCGGATCAAGCAACCGGGACTCCGCCGCCATCAACGCAAGCAGATTCCAGCCAGTCACAGAATTTCGCCAAGTCGCTTGCGACCATCAAGTCTCGCATCAGCGATAACCAATCCAAAATAGACGCTCTGAATAAGCAGATCGAAACAGCGGGGCCAAGCAAGCGGCAGAACCTGATTGCGCAGCGCGACCAACTGCAGGGCGAAGTGGAGCTCGATCAGGCCACGCAGGACGCCGTCCAGAAACTGGCCAGCTTCGCGGAAAGCACCAGCGAGTCAGGCGCCGGTGGTCTTGCGGGAAACATCAACGATCTCGCTCGAACCGTACCCGAAGTTCTGGGCAACGCGAATGCCCAGAAAGCGGCAGCCAAGCCCTCCGAGACCAAGCCTACGGTTTCCAAATCCTCCGGCCTGATTGGCCGAGGCCTCACGCTCTATTCGGAAATTCGCACGATGCACGAAATTGACCTGATGGCGAATGAAACTGAACGCGTGCGTGAAGTGGCAGCAGCGCTGCGACAGCCGCTGCGCGAGAGCCTCGTCGCCACCGTTCAACAAGGCCGCGACCTGGTGAGCCAGACGCCGACGGACCCCACTCAAGCAAAAGCGGCGCAGCAAAAAATACGAGCTCTTACCGACCAGTTCAAACAACTGGCGAATGTCGCCGTCCCACTCAGCCAGGAGATTTTGATTCTCGATCAGAGTCGCGCGAATTTTATGAACTGGCGCAATTCGATCGCCAGCGAGTCCAAGGACGCGCTGCGCTCCGTACTAATGAGCGCCCTCGTAATACTTCTCGCTCTCGGAGCACTGTGGGTTCTCTCCGAGGTTTGGCGCAGGTGGACGTTCCGTTACATTCACGATTTGCGGCGACGCCGCCAGTTCATGCTGTTGCGCCGTTTTGTGATGGGCTTTCTTATTTGCACGGTTCTTACGCTGGGGATCGTAAGTGATTTCAGCTCGCTCGCCACGTTTGCCGGCTTTGCCACCGCTGGAATCGCCGTGGGACTCCAAGCCGTCCTGCTTTCCGTGGCAGCCTACTTCTTTGTGATCGGCCGATACGGAATCCGGATTGGCGACCGTATCAGCATTGCAGGCGTAACCGGCGACGTGATTGATGTCTCGCCTGTGCGTTTTTACTTGATGGAATTAGCGGGCAGCGACATCAACCTGTTTCCGACGGGAAGAATTGTGGTCTTCTCTAACTCCGTTCTCTTCCAGGCCACCACTCCTTTGTACAAGCAGATTCCCGGCACCGAGTACACCTGGCACGAAGTCGTGCTGCAAGGCGTACCGGGCGCTGATTTCAAGCTCCTGGAAGAGAAACTGTTAGCCGCAGTCAATTCGGTATACGAGCGCTACCGCGCAGACATCGAACGCCAGCATACCGATCTCGAACGCAGTATCGAGGTCCAAATGAAAGCTCCCGCGCCGCAAGCAAAATTGCAGTTTTCGGAAGCGGGACTGGAACTGCTGGTCCGTTACCCGACGGAACTCCGCACTGCGCCGGAGATAGACCAGGAGGTCACCGAGGCCGTGCTGAACGCGCTCGAGAAAGAGCCGACCTTGAAAGCAGCTGTAACGGGAATGCCGAGAATTCGGGCGGCAGTGAAGGTTTGATCGTGACGCAGGGAACCCGCGCGAGGCGAACTGCGGCTGCCTTTTAGCCTCGCCGCACGTACACGACGCAGTCCGATGGCGCGGTCAATTTCAGATTCACCAGTCTCGCTCTCACGTCCTCAAGACCGCGCGCCGCACACGTCCAGACCAATTCGCCGTTAGGCAGGCGCCGAAATATATCGTATATCGGTGTTAGATCCATCGCAGAACCCTCAATTCGGTAGGCTGTGCCGGCACTCTCAAGGCCGCTTTCACCTTGAGAGCGCCGACGGTTGGAGTGTTCGACGAAGCCTGGCGTGGGTCGCGACGAAGGAGACACCCGCCACCCATCGCCTTCCGTTAGCTCTTGTGACGAGGTGTTCTAGCGTCCAGCGTCGCGATCATTGGCTGCGCGGACGGCGGAGCGTGCACTTCATCGCGGAGCACGATATCCCGGGCCGGCATCTTCTGGCCGTAGATTCGCTCGTTGGCGTCGTTGTCCGGACGAATCGTCGAGCCCTCGAGAGAAACCCCGGCAAAAAGACCGCGAGCTCTCGAATAACTCAGAATCTCAGCACGCAATGTCGCGTCCGTTTCGGCCGAGGTATCGCGTCCGACGGGCCCTGCCGCCGCTGAAGCGTCGCCACCGAGCTTCACTTTGCTGGCAAGGATGCCGTTCGCTCCGCGGTCATTCATCACCAGCAGAACAAAGTCGGTTGCCTGGCCGCCGATTTGGAGGCCGAAGCTACCTCCTTCCAAGGCCATCATTGTAGGCGGACCCCACGGCCCGTTGTAATTTTCACCCTTGCGGCAGCTCATCGCACCGCGGCCGTAGCTGGCACCAACAACAAAGGCAGCCTTCAGCACTGACGGAAAGACCACAACACAGTTGGCCTTATCCAATAGATCCTGGGGGATGTCATCCGGCACATCCAAAATTTCCTTCATAACCGTGCCGCAGTTTGCCAAACGATCTTCGTCTTTTTCCTTGTCGTCGCCGCGGCTTGCGGTAGCGAAGACCAAGATTCCCATCAATGCGCACATCAATGCTTTTTTCACGAATTTCTCCTTCGGATTGGGTTGTTGATTGGCCCAGAAGTGCTAGCCTCGAACGGTACCGCCCCGCGCGAGGTGCATGATTAGAGTGACGATGAAAATCACCAGAAACACAAAGAACAGGATCTTCGCAATTCCGGCTGCGGCAAATGCGATACCACCAAAACCCAGGAAGCCAGCAATTAAGGCCACCACTAAGAACAGCAACGCGTAATAAAGCATCTTCACCCTCCTGAACTCGCTCTCCGTGAAACGTTCACCCCAGGAACTTACCGAATCTACGCGAAATACTAGTTCCCGACGGACTTCGCGAGCCATACCGGGAAGATGGTACGGGGGGATGAAGTTTCCGGTAGCCTCTTTGCCAGCTAGGCAGCATGTTCGAATTGGCGGGCAAAATTACACACTTTGTAAGCTCGGCTTGAGTCCTCTCGCCTCCAAATTACTGATTCAATTAAGGAAAGGAACCGCCTGGCTCTTGGCGTCGAAAATGCTAGAAGCAAGTTGGGAGGAACCTACCAATTATGTTCGACATATTCAAACGGCTCCCCGACGGCAACTTTGTCTGGATATCCGAATCGCAGAATTTGGAAATGGCCAAGGCGTGTGTCGACCGGCTGCAGAAGATCGTGCCCGGCACCTATCTGATCCATTCGCCGTCCGAAGGCCTCGTGCTGGAGCATTCCTGCAGCAAATACGCCGCATAAGCTTTGGGCGGGCCATGCTTGGCTCGCCTCGCGTATCCTCGCCTGATTCTGCACGCATTGTCGCCGGTGACTCAGCGCCGGCACCCTCCCCGTAAGCACCTGCGACACCTCCATTAAGTTCCTTGCCGTTCCCGGAATTCACCTGACGTAAAATGAAGGGCTCATCGGCAATTCTGAACCCACAAGGAGCCATTGATTCATGACCGCGAGAACCAGCATCGCTGTTTTGACGGGCGGAGGCGACGTGCCCGGTTTGAACGCTGTGATCAAGTCCGTGGTATATCGCGCCACTGAAATGGGGCGGAACGTAATCGGCATTCGCAAGGGGTGGAAGGGATTGACGCACATGAACCCCGCCGAAAAATTCGACGCGATCTACGCGCGCGAGCTGACCCGCGAAAATACCAGGACGATAGACCGCACTGGCGGTACGGTGCTGCACACTTCACGCACTAACCCACGTCGCGTCGCGAGCAACAAAGTTCCCGAACATCTCTCCAGCGCGCAGCTAGGCAAGCTTTCGTCCGACGGCAAGTCGTACGACTTCACGCCAATCGTCCTGGAGAATTTGGAGCGCCTAGGCGTCGGCTGCCTGATCGCCATCGGCGGCGACGACACTCTCAGTTTTGCGGCGGCTCTCTCGAGCCATGGATTCCCGGTAATCGGAGTCCCCAAAACGATGGATAACGACGTGCGCGGCACCGAGTATTGCATCGGGTTCTCCACGGCGATCACGCGCGCGAAAGACTCGATCACCCGCCAGCGCACCACGCTGGGCTCTCACGAACGCATCGGAATATTTCGTATTTTCGGCCGCGACTCCGGATTCACAGCGCTTTACACCGCTTACGTAACTTCTACTCGCTGCCTGATTCCAGAATATCCTTTCGATCTGGATCTCGTGGGCAAGCTGCTCGTAGAAGATAAACGCAACAATCCCAGCAATTATTCCGTGGCGGTAGTTTCCGAAGGCGCCGTATGGAAGGAAGGAACGGTCGGCGAAGTCGGTGAAGCGGACGCCTACGGCCACCGCAAAAAAGTGGATATCGGGCACGCCTTGGCCGACGAGATTCAAAAGCGCACCGGCGAAGAAACCGTGGCCAGCGACTTGACCTATGACCTGCGCAGCGGTGATCCGGACGCGATAGATAAAATCGTCGCGATTACTTTCGCCAATATTGCGCTCGATCTCATTCGCGATGGAATCACTGGCCGTATGGTCGGCGTGCAAAACGGCTGCTACGCCCACGCGGCGCTGCCTGCGTCGTCCTCGGGAGTACGCAAGATCGACATCGCAACGCAATACAATACCGAGCGTTACAGGCCGAACTACGCCTCTAAACTCGGCGAGCCGATTCTGCTCAGCCGCGCCTGATATCCGCGGAAAAAGCACGGAATCTCTTCCGTGCCCGCACGAACGGAACCTCCATGGCGTCGCTTGCATTTCGCAAGTGACGTTTGCTATGGTGCCGTTTGTGCCGCGGCAACGTCAAACCAACCGTCGATCGGGCTGCCCGGTGAGCATCTCGCTCGAAATGTTGGGAGACCGCTGGTCGCTGCTCATCATCCGCGATTTGATGGTGCGCGGTTACAAAACCTTTAAGGAATTCGAGGAAGCCGGCGAAGCCATCGCCACGAATATCCTCGCCGACCGCCTGCAGAAACTGGAAGCCTCCGGAATTGTAGCCTCCGAGGACCAGCAGTCCGATGGGCGCAGGAAAAATTACCGGCTCACCGAGAAAGGCATTGACCTCGCGCCGGTGCTTTTGGATTTGTTGATTTGGGGCGCGCGTCACGAAGAAACCGAAGCTCCGTGTGCCGTAATCACGGAAATGGAGCGAAATCGCGAAGCCGTCCTGGCCGAAACCCGCCGGCGGTGGCAAGCGCGAGATTCCACTCCGCTGCTTCCCCGATTCGACGAAGTGCCGCCGCATGCAACGGCGAAAAACTCACGAGGGAGAGAGCGATGAGCAAAGCTCGAGTTCTGGTAGGCACACGCAAAGGCGCGTTTATTCTTACTTCCGACGGCAAACGCCAGAATTGGGACGTCAGCGGCCCTCACTTCGCTGGCTGGGAGATCTATCACCTGAAAGGATCACCGGCCGATCCGAACCGGCTTTACGCCTCGCAGACCAGCGGTTGGTTCGGCCAGATTCTGCAACGATCGAACGACGGCGGTAAGACCTGGGAGACTCCGGGAGGCGGCATGGCAACGGGTCCAGACGGCATGCCCTCCGGCGAGAGCAATAAATTCGTCTACGACACTTCCGCCGAAACCGGCAAGCCGCTGACCACCCACCAGTGGTATGACGGCACGCAGCATCCCTGGGAATTCAAACGCGTCTGGCATCTCGAACCGTCGCTCGATGATCCGGACACCGTTTATGCGGGAGTCGAAGATGCTGCCATTTTTCGAACGACCGACGGCGGTCACAGTTGGCACGAACTTTCCGGACTGCGCGGCCATGCGTCCGGCCCAAAGTGGCAGCCCGGCGCCGGCGGAATGTGCCTCCACACAATTCTGCTCGACCCGAATCACCCGGGGCGTATGTTCATCGCCATCTCCGCGGCGGGCGCTTTTCGCACCGACGATGGCGGCAAGACTTGGAAACCGATCAATCTCGGGTTAAAGTCGAACACGATTCCCGACGGAACGGCTGAAGTGGGCCACTGCGTTCACCGTATCGCGATGCACCGTTCGCGCCCCGATGTACTCTTTATGCAGAAGCATTGGGACGTGATGCGCAGCGACGACGGCGGCGCGTCGTGGCACGAAGTCAGCGGCAATTTACCCAGCGACTTCGGCTTTCCGATTGACGTCCACGCGCATGAGCCGGAAACAATTTATGTAGTGCCGATCAAGAGCGACTCCGAGCACTATCCACCCGATGGGAAATTGCGCGTCTACCGTAGCAAAACCGGCGGCAACGAATGGGAAGCGCTCACCAAGGGCTTGCCGCAAAGCAATTGCTACGTGAACGTATTGCGCGACGCGATGGCTGTGGACTCGCTTGATTCTTGCGGCGTCTACTTCGGCACCACGGGCGGGCAAGTGTACGCATCGGCCGACGGCGGAGACAATTGGGCGCCTATTGTGCGCGATCTTCCCGCTGTTCTGTCCGTCGAGGTGCAGACGCTTTCATGATTCGGGTAATAATTCCCGCGCATTTGCGGACGCTCGCTCACGTCGAGGACGAAGTGAAGCTCGATGTGCAAGGACCGGTGACAACGAGCGCGATTCTCGATGCCATCGAAGAACGCTATCCGATGCTGCTCGGTACCATTCGCGATCACGTTACGAAGCAGCGCCGGCCCTTCTTGCGGTTCTTCGCGTGTGAAGAGGATTTATCGCTGGAATCGCCGGATGCTCCGCTTCCGGACGCAATTGCTTCCGGCAAAGAACCCTTTTTCATTATCGGAGCGATTGCCGGCGGCTAGAAGTGACTGCCGCTAGTCCTTTGTAATAATATGCGTGCGTCGCGCACGCACGGACTACTCCGCCAAATAAAAACGAGGAACAGTTCATGGCCACTGCAAAAAGAAGCTTCATGAAGCTCGACGAAACGCCCGAAGAGGTCATCTGGCCTGAAACGCATTACGCTTTTATCGAGAAGGTCGGCCCATTTCAGGAGACGGCGCCGCAAGCCTGGCAAGCCGTTCATCAGCTGATTCCCAGAATTTCCGAGCAGAACAAAATCACCGGTTACACGAGCCTGTATAAGGTCGAACCCAAGATCTACCGTGCCGGAGTCGCACTCGAGGCCCCGCCAGCCGATCTGCCCGAAGGGGTGCAATACGCTAATTTCAAAGGTGGAAAATACGTCCGCTTCGTTCTTACGGGCGCCTATTCCAATTTGCCGGAAGCCTGTGGCCGAGTTTTTCTGATCGTCGCCGAGAAAAAAATCCCGCAGCGCGACGACTTCTGCATCGAAAACTACGTAAATGATCCCCGAACGACTTCGGAAGACCAGCTGATCACTGAAATTCTTATTCCGACGGCCTAGGCCCTTCCCAAGCAGCGTTAAACGGATTTGGTCCAAAAGAATGCCCGGTGCCTGCGCAAACGCCAGGTCAAGAATGACACGGCGAACCACCCTGCCAACGCCGCGATAAGCACGCAAGCGCCGTTCCACCTTGGAAGCAATTTCCACACGATAAGGGCGAACACCTCGAGACCCACGCTCCCCATTGCCGCACCACGCGCATCCAACGCGGCTGCCTGACGGCCGCGGATGGTTCGCGAAATCCCAGCTGCCTGCTTCTTTTCTCTTTCATGTTTCTCCAGGAGCGTCGCGCTCGCCGGAAAAATTGCTGGAAATGCGAGGAACAGGCCTCCAAACGCAGGCCCGTATAGCTTGGCGAGTACGCCCGCCATCACGGTGACCGCGCCTCCGAACAGAAAACGTATCGCGTACTCGCGCCAGGTTGTTTTCTTCAGCTCCGTTAAATCGAAGGAAATTCTCATCGGACCCTAGCGGAAAACCAGCTGCCAGCCTCCAATAGCAGCTGCCAGCCACACCGCCAACGCGGAAATAGTTGCCGGCGCCGCGTGCCACTCCTGTTTCACAATCAGCCGGATCGTGATCCACGCGTACGCGAAGAACGCTGCCGCTCCGATGATCATCGAACGAGCTTCTACCGCGGCATGACGATTCCCTTCCGCGAAGATCGTGAGTCCAAGGGTGGCAAGCGCAACGGATGGTGATGCGCCAAAGAGTCCAGCGAAGCTTTTCGGCTTGAGCACAGCGCCCAAGGCGGCGAAAAATGAAACGATGAGCCCGCCAACGAAGAATCGAAATATGAATTGCATATCTGGACATCTCCCCTTGCGAGCGTGAACTCGACTTCCGGACATACTGCAAGAAACAAATTCGTTTATAGCACGGCGAGTCTCCATAAATTGACGCCGAACGCGAAGAACTCTTCGAATGCCGCTCGTTCAAGAGTAAAGAAACTAAGGCCCGAATATAGGGGCTTCCGTGTATAGGAAAAAAGCGGCCCTGCTGTTGTGATGAAGTTACCGCAGGGCGAACCACGCATCGCTTACGCGCAAGGAGAGAACAAAAAATGAATTGGGATCAACTGCAAGGCAAATGGAAGCAAACGCAAGGAAAGGTCCGCGAGAAGTGGGGTAAACTCACCGACGACGATCTCGACGTCATCGCCGGAAAGCGCGATCAACTCGTAGGCCGCATTCAAGAGCGCTACGGCGTTGCGCGCGAAGAAGCCGAGAAGCAAGCGGACGCGTTCGTGAAAGGCCTCTCGGAAGGCCAAAAAGCCGCGGGGCACCGGTAGTTCGCATTCCAACCGCAACGCGGCTGCGCAACGATCTCACCGGTGGTGGAAGGAAAAATAACTGATGAAGACGACTACAGTGCTGGGAATTATTCTCGTGCTGCTCGGCATCATTTCGTTCGCGTATCAGGGCATCAATTACACGACGAACAAAAAAGTAGTAGACCTGGGGCCGGTGCACGCAACCAAAGAGGAGCACCACACGATTCCATTGCCTCCGATTCTCGGAGGGCTTGCGCTGGTGGGTGGCATCGTTCTAGTTATCGCCGGCGCCAGGAGTGCAGCCTAGTCGGCTATTCAACGGTTCCACCGCTGCAATTAGAACCTTGCTTGACGTTCGAGTGCGCCGGCGCGGATGACGCGCCGGAAGCATTCTAGTTTGCGCGATCAGTAACGAGTGAAGCGCTCGCGGGATTTCCATTTCGCGGCGTAATTCTTATTGAGGCCGCACCGATAATTTTCCGGCTCCGTTTCTCCTGCACGAATACCACGACCGCGAGATTTTCACGGTTCCAGTGAGAATCTATTTTCACGCGCGGCTCTCCAGTGAAGGAATCGCCTGCTCCGTTTCCTGCCGCAACCCCAATTTTGCGCAACGATCGTAACGTGGCGACGTGCGCCAGGACGTGCCCGGCGTTCTCACCTCGATTCACCGACGAGCGCAGCCCATTTTCCGTCACTGCGAGCCATACTTCGGCAACGTCCCCTGGCGTCTCGCCCGCCAGCTTTTTTATCGAAACCGCAAAGTGTTGCGTGTCCTTGGCATCGGGGGCGCCGGCGTTAATCGCCACTTCCGTTTTAGGTGAACTCGCCCCTTTTTGAATTGCCAACGCCACATCGCGTCCGTCGCTGCCGACAAATTGGCTCTCTCCGTCCACCACCATCTGCGGAGTGTATGGCTGCGTCTTTAACAACTCTCCATACTCCAATTGTCGCTGCGTCCATTCCGGCGACGAGTATGGATCGATCCAACCGTCGTGATTCCAGTAATCCACGTGCTCTTCCAACCCAATGATGTCGGCCCTGGTGAGTGGCTGCTCTGCCTCTAACTTTTGTAGAAGCAAATCTGCCGGTGGACAACTGGAACAACCTTCGGAAGTGAACAACTCGACGATCACAGGCGTGCGCTCAGGTGTGGCGGGAGCCGTCTGCGCCCCAGTCGGCGGCAGACAGCAGTAAAAGAAGCCACAAACCGCAACAGATATTCGCATCATTCGCGCGGACATTTTCGTCATACTTGAGCTCTCCGATGCGAGAATTCATCGCCAAAACGGCATCGAGCCAAGCTGCCACCGCAATCGCACCAACGACCAGCTGGAGCAAATGCCGCGAAACGCCACCATGGCCAGCACAACTATAACACGCTGGCACCGGCGACAATTTTGCGCCCCACGCTCGAGTCGGTCATGGCGAAATCAGACTCGCAATCTCTCTTGCAGAATCTCTCGTACGTTATAATCCACGGAAATGCAGAAATCGCTGACCGAGGCTGCGCGCTTCCAGCCCGCGAGCGATCAATCGCTCCTGGTGTACTTCGGCCACGAAATCACTCTGGATGCACACCAGCGAGTCAACAAATTGCTGCGTTTGCTCGAGCTCCAACCGATCGCGGGGGTAAGAAATCTCAACCCGACGTACTGCTCGATTCTCGTCAGCTTTGATGCGCTGAAAATGAATCATGGCGACGTGGAAGAAATTCTGCTGGGTTATCTCGACCGCCTCGACGCAGCGTATCTGCCAGAGGCGCGAGACGTCCAGATCCCCACGTGTTACGAAGGTGAATTCGGTCCTGACTTGAACGAGGTAGCCGCCTTGCACGGGTTCACGGCCGCGCAAACGATCGACTTGCACGCATCGGTCACTTACGTCGTTTACTTTCTCGGATTCGTGCCCGGTTTCGCGTACCTCGGTGAATTGCCGGAAGCGTTGGCGACGTCGCGGTTGGACGCTCCGCGCCGGAGCACGCCCCCCGGCAGTGTGGGCATCGCCGGCAAGCAAACCGGCGTCTACCCATTCGCGACGCCCAGCGGCTGGCGACTGATCGGACGCACCCCGATCGCGATGTTCCGTCCTGATCGCGAAGACATGAATTTTCTTTCCATCGGCGATCGCGTGCGCTTCATTCCGATTTCACCCGCGCGATTCGCTGAGCTGGCAAACGTATGAGCACGATTCAAGTGCTGGCACCGGGCCTCCAGACCACGGTTCAGGATTTGGGGCGAGAAGGATTTGGGCCGATCGGCGTTTCAGCGTCCGGCGCTGCCGACCCAATCTCACTTCGTCTGGGAAACCGGCTCGTTGGTAATGACCAACGAGCGGCTGCGCTGGAAATGATGCTCCTCGGCGGAACATTTATATTTCCCGAAGGAGCGACCATTGCCCTCACCGGATCGGATTTCGGTGCGACGTTAGACGCTGCACGCCTCGAGGCGGGAACTTCCGCGGAAGTGCGGCCCGGCCAAACGCTTCGAATGGGTCCCACGAATTCGGGGGCGCGCTGCTATCTTTGCGTGCACGGCGGAATCGCCGTCGAGCCGTTCCTAGGCAGCGCATCAACGCACGTCTTAAGCGGCCTCGGCGGATTCGAAGGCAGGCCCCTGCGAAAAGGAGACGTCGTGCGCATCGGATCCGCAACCGAAGCCAGGCCTTTTCACAAGCGAACGATCGCACTCCGGGCCTCGCAGCACCTGTTCGATAGCAAGATTTTGCGCGTAACTCCAGGCCCGCAGGCTGATTGGTTTCCCGAATCGTCGCTGCGCTCGTTTTATGCCGGCACGTACCGCGTGGGTGAGCAATCGAATCGCATGGGTCTTCGCCTCGAAGGCGCAGCGTTAGCGCAGCGCGGCACGAGCTCGATGATCACAGAAGGCGTCTCGCTCGGCGCCATTCAAGTGCCTGCCGGCGGTGCGCCGATCATCCTTTTTGTGGAGCAACAGACCACCGGCGGCTACCCAAAGATCGCGAACGTCATCGCCGCGGACCTTCACCGGGTCGGGCAACTTCGCCCTCGCGACGAGATAAGCTTCGAACAGGTCACCTTCGACCAAGCGCGATCTCTACTGATCGAACAAGAAAAACTGCTGGCGTCCGGAGAGTTAATTCTGGAATGAAGCGCATCGATCTGAATTGCGATATGGGTGAAATGCCAGAAGCGATTAGCGACGGCACTCAGGAATCGCTGATGCCGGCGCTGACGTCCGTCAGCATTGCCTGCGGAGGGCATGCCGGCGACTCCGAAACCATGAAAGCGACGATCGAGCAAGCGCTCCGCCATAGGGTCGACGTCGGCGCGCATCCCGGATATCCAGATCGTGCAAACTTTGGGCGCCTCGAATTGAATGTGCCGCCCGAAGTGATCGCCAATTCCGTATTCGAGCAAACGCGAGCACTCGCCGAAGTCGCCGCCGCGTGCGGCGCTCGCGTAACTCACGTGAAGCCCCACGGCGCACTTTACAATCAAGCCGCAAAAAATCGCTCAGTGGCCCAGGCGATTGCCGATGGAGTCGGGCGTTGGAACCGCGACGTCGTGCTTGTCGGCTTGACAGGTTCGCTGATGCTAGACGTCTTTCGCGAAGCCGGCTTTCGAGCGGCCGCCGAAGCATTTGCCGACCGGCGCTACGAGCTCGACGGCACCTTGCGTTCACGCAGATTTGAAGATGCGCTGATTCGCGATCCCGCGGAAGCCGGCCAACAGGCGTTGCGCATAGCGGAACACGGATCCGTGATTGCTTCCGATGGGAGCGAGATCGTCACGCACGCGCAAACCATTTGCATTCACGGCGATACTCCCGGCGCTCCGGCGATTGCGGCAGCAGTCGCGAAAACGCTACGGCAGGCCGGCGTCGAGCTCACCGCGCTTTCGCAGTTGTTGCGCGACGAATCCCGCAATTAAATTTTGCCTTCGCTATCTTCGCGCTACATCGTGGTCTGCGCCTGTCGCCAAAGCCAGTAAACCGGCGCGCCCGATAAGATAAGCCTAGAAGTTGCACAGAACGACGCGAACGTCCTCAAGCAGCATGCACAGATGAAATCGCCCACGAAGCGAGAGACTTCTAGCAGGAACAGCCGCGAAGTAAATGCCACGCCCCTCGTTCTTCGCGCAACATACACGATCTACGAGAAGTGTTTTGCAGCACGTCGGCGCGGTGGGCTCAAAAATGACCAACCGGCCTTGGAGTAATCTTGCAAACTGCCTTAGAATCAATAGCGCACTTCACGTCGGGGCGTAGCGCAGCCTGGTAGCGCGCCTGCCTTGGGCGCACGCAACTCGACTCTAACAAGTCCGCCCGTCACTTCTAACTACTAACGTTTCCAACAAATCGGGGAATCTGCTTTTCGCTCAAAAGTAACCCGAATGGAATGAAAACGTTAGATTCGTGCACAGTTGGTGCACAGTTGAGGTCCGTCAGAAATCCTGTAGAGTGAACCCCTCGCTGAGACAAAGATGTGCATCACACTCTGCTTCGAAGAGCAATTGGGCTGGTAGATGCCCGCATTAGCCTTCGAAGAACGTCATCATCGCCGCGGCTGACGCTCGCTGAGATTTTCGTCGGGACTCTTTTTCGAAGGATTCGGGCGAACGATAGTCGAGCGCCGAGTGTAGCCGAAAAACGTTGTAGTAACCCTCGATGAATTCAGCCAGCCGCTCCCGCAGGTCTTCGAAGTCTCGGTAAGTGCTGGCGTGGATCTCTTCACGCTTTAGCGTTTTTAGAAAGCTCTCACACGTGGCGTTGTCATAAGGATTCGAAGGTCTGCTCATACTGGGCAGCATCCCATGCTCCTGGAGCTTTTGCATGTACTCGCCGCATGCATATTGCACGCCCTGATCCGAGTGGTGCACGACTCCTGGCGGTGGCCTTCGATCAGCAATCGCGCGCTCCAGAGCACAAATAGGAAGCTGGGCTTTAAGGCTCCGGCCGAGTGCCCAGCCAATGACCTTGCGAGAAAACACATCCAGGACGACCGCTAAATACACAAATTCGCTGGAGAGACGGATGTAGGTTATGTCGGCGACCCAGAGTTGGTTGGGTCCCAACACGTTCATTCGCGTGGCGAGATTAAGGTAAACGCGTGCGGCACGAAGAGTATGCCCACGAGGTCGGGACCGCTCCCGTCGAACCACGAGCAGATTATCCTCCCGCATGATTCGCGCGATCCGTTTATGATTGACGATCATCCCTCGGGCGCGTAGCTCTTCGGTGACCCGCCTGTATCCGTAGCGCCATCGATGATCAATGACAACATCCTGAACGGTGGCTCGCAATGCGACCTCCTCCTCCCATTGCCACCCGCGTCGTAAGTAGCGGTAAAATCCTGCGCGGCTCACCTCGGCCAATTGACACATTCGCTCGACACCAATACTGCCTTGCAGCGGCATCCTCGCTCTTATCTCGTCGTAGATGCCTTGTCGCCAGGATGAAAGCTCTGTCGACGCCGAGCTCCTACTCTTTGCAAGGCATGTCTGAAAAAATCCACTTCCAGAGTTTTATTTGCTAACAATCGCTTGAGTCTGAGGATTTGTTTGCGCAACATCAGTTCGCGCGTTCGTGTAGGTGGAGCGTTGCTCTCATCCAATTGATCACGCCAGTTGTAGAGAACTCTACGACATACCCCCATCTCTCGTGCGAGCCCGACGATGTTGTCGCCCACGCGCATTCGCTCAACCGCCTCTCTCCGAAACTCGTTGCTGTACCGTTGTCTTTTCTTTGGGTCCACTTTGCGGCTCCTTTCCCGCAAAGTGTGCATCGCTCGGCCGACGAATTGGAATGGCCGTTCACTTCGATTCGTGGCGAAAGCCGTGGCGGTCACGATCCGCTGTACGCTGAATTGCTCGGTTGCCATGGACAGCGTGAAACAATCTCGTTCTAGGGGTTCACTCCAGTTCTTCTGAGGACTAGTCTCAGCTCGGCAACTCATTGAACCCACACCCACTCAGGATCATTGGCACGCACTTTTCCACCCGCGCTGCTCTGGTTTTTGCCTGCTTCGCGGATGAGACGTGGAAGATGTATGACTTCCTCCTGCCTGGTGTGAGCGTTGCGAATGCCGCCCTGAGAACCGCGCTCTTATCCAGCTTCCTCTGCAGCTCCTCAGGAATTGGGTAGTCTGAAGGCTTCTTGAGTTCTATCCTCTTCCCGGACTTCTCCAATTCGATCGCTTCGTAGAGGTAGTCTTTCAAGGTCGATCGCAGGGCCGCAATCTCCCGAAGCGAGGTGAATTTAATCCATCGCCCGGCCTGCGTATGCTCTCCAATCCTTTCGAGAATGTGCTTCGGATCTTTTAGCAGTGCACCCTTGAAAAACGAGAACGCGCACGATTCCTTGAAGGGGATTATGATCGCCATGTTCTTCTTCAGAAAGGTGAAGCACGGTTTGCGCGCCGCAGGTGGACGGCAAATTCTATTTCCGGTGCTTGATTCATTCGCAGGACTTAGCAAGAAGGTGCCGACAATGGTCGGTTAGACGCTCTTGGTGGCGCTGAAGCGGAGGCGGACGTAGTCGGCGGTCCACCTGCCCTCGGCGTCGCAGAGTTGTGGGCGCAAGGCTTCTCGGACTTCAGCGATATAGGACGGGCGTTCGGCGGGCGACAAGGTTGAAGTGAAACTCTCGGTGAAAGTCTCCAGCCAGCCGGTGACATCACCGGGGAGCGGAGTTGGGCGCGGTATCAGGGCGATATAGCTCACGACGAATCCGCCGCGCGTCAGTTGCTGTGAATAGTCTTCGACGGTGGGGAAATACCAAGGGCTTGCGGCTTCGCCGTTGACGCCGCGGCGATTGAGGGCTTCGACTAACGCCATCCTGATCTTGGCCACGCAACCGTGCCCGCCGAATTCGGCGACGAAACGTCCGTGCGGCTTGAGTGCGCGACGCACTCCGGCGATGACCTTGCCGGAATTGCTCATCCAGTGCAGCGCCGCGTTGCTGAACACGGCGTCGAATTCGCTATCGAAATCGAGCGCTTCCCCGTTCATCACACGGACGTCCACGCCGAGTTTTCGCGCGGCGTCGATTTGAGATGCGCTGGCGTCGACACCGATGACATGACATCCCATCGAGGCGAGCTTCGCGGTGAGCACGCCGTCGCCGCAGCCAAGGTCCAAGATGCGCTCGCCAGCGCGCGGCGCGAGCAGTCCCACCACGGGCGCGCTAAGGTCGGCAACGAAACGAGCGTTGCGAGCATAGCGTTCAGGATCCCAGGTTTGCGGGTGTGACATTTTGGAATGCCTTGCCGTGCTGCAGCAGGTTATCAGCCTTTCCTGTTTTCGTCGTTTGGTAATCGGCCTTGTCGAGCGTAACTCCAGAGACGGCTTCTCGACAGCGATCGTCGGTTACCGCTGGCGCGTTTATCGTTACCGATGCGGTGAAATAGTGAACCTCCCACAACGGGACTTCGCTCTCATCTGCGAGCCGGCGATACTAAGTTGATTGTCGCGGCTGAGGAAGTAATTTTCCGTCGAGTGCAGGAACTGACCAAAGGTGAAGCTGACGACCAGGAACGCGCTGCGATGACCGAAGCCGTGGAAAAGCTGCTGACTATCAGAACAGAGAAACTGGGTTGGCCAGGAATTTAGCCCGTCAATTCGCCACAATTAGCGAGCCCGCTGCGCCTCCTGCCCAACTCGCTTGGCAATCAAGGTCTTGGTAAGAGCTTTTTGACCGATTGTGCGAGCCGAGGTTTAGCCATTTCATTCACCACGCTCGCGAGAATCTGCTTCGTTAGACGGTTCTTGTCGCTTTTAGTGGTCACATGAGATGGTCGCACTTAGGTCGAAGCAACACTGTTCAATACAGCACAGGTTCAGTCTCTACCCGCTCACGGGAGGGCTCGATCTGCGGCGCTCCAGAACCTAAGGCCACATCCCAACACATTTGGAATTGACGCTCCCATCGGCGCATGCCTAGAGTATGAACTCTATCGCTCGAACGCAGGAGAGAGCATGGCCAACGTTCCATCGTCCGGCATCGAGCCCGGTCAACGCCGACTGAACGGCCCGCAGACTACTGGCCGCGAATACCGCAATTTATCGCAGCCTGCCCACGCGATGGCGCAGGACCACGACATTGTTGTGCCCATGCGCGATGGAATTACATTGCTGGCGGACGTGCATCGCCCGGCCGAACTCGGACGCTATCCGGTCCTCGTCGCCGCCTCCCCTTATCCCCGGCAGATTCAGAATCTCGGTGCGCCTGCAGGGTTCATTGAAGCCGGAGCCAGCGATTTCTTCGTGCCGCGCGGGTACGTCCACGTCATCGCGAACTGCAGGGGCACCAGTGGGTCTGGCGGCACTTTCGGCTTCTTTGACGGACAGGAACGACGCGACATGCACGATCTCGTCGAGTGGGCCGCACAGCAGCCCTGGTCGAACGGCAATGTCGGAATGGTTGGCATAAGCTATTTCGCCGGCACGCAGATGGAAGCGGCTGTTGAAAAACCTCCGCATCTTAAAGCCATCATGCCCATCGCCGGCACATTCGATCTTTACGAGTCGGCAACCCATCACGGATTGATGAGCAGCGGATTCGTCACGCCGTTCCTCTTCATGATCGGGATGACATCGGGCCACACCAACAAACTCTGGCGCAGCAAATTGATCGAGGCGATGCGATCTCTCCTGTTGACTCCGAGCATCCACAAAAAATTCGAGCATGCAAATGGAGAAGCCGCAATCGCCGGTCTCAAGGTTCTGCTCAAGCTGCACCACGATCCTCACCCATGGGACGATCTCTGGCGAGCGATTGCTGCGGAACATCCATTTCGCGACGACTGGTGGGAGGACCGCAATCTGCTTCCGTTACTCGATCGCATCGAAGTGCCGGTCTATCTGGGATGCGACTGGCAGAACGTGCCTCTGCATCTTCCGCACACCTTCAAAGCCTACGAGCGATTGACGAACGGCAAGCATGTGCAGGTCGCAATGATGGGCGAACATGGCCTCGCGTGGCCGTGGGAAAGTCTTCACATCGAGGCGCTCGCCTGGTTCGATCATTGGCTCAAGGGAGCGGACACTGGCATTCTCGACGGCCCGCGTTTTCGATACGTCGTGCCGGAAGCCCAGGGCTGGCGAACAAGCGATGTCTGGCCGATTCGCGAAGCGTCACATCATGCGTATGCACTTCGCGCCGACGCAGTTCTTGGCGTGGACGAAAGTGAACCGGGCTCCCGAACTTATATGAACCTTGGAGGTGGTCTCAATCGCCCGCGCGCAAGCGAGACGGACCCTCCCGGCTTTCTGTACTGGACGACCCCGCCCCTGCCTTCCGATCTTGATGTGACCGGACCTATCGAGTTGCAACTGGACGCTGCCTGCGCCGCGCCGGACACGGCTTTCATCGCCGTCTTGCAGGACGTGGACGAAAACGACAGCGTCGTGAATGTCACGTCGGGATATCTCAGGGCGGGCTTGCGGACAGTGGACGAATCTGCGAGCAAGCCCGGCGCTCCGGTTCTGCCGTGCCGGACTTTTGAAGCTGTGCCTATCGGGGACAAAGTAAGTTACCGAATTCCGCTTGTCCCGAATGCGCGCCGCTTCCGCGCTGGTCACAGGTTGCGCCTTTATCTCACTACCGACGACCAGGATGCAGACAAACCAGCACCGCTCGGATTTCGGCACGCAAGCATCGGCACAACTTCCTTCAACACTGTCTTTTCGTCATCGCGGTTGCTTCTGCCGGCACTGCGGTGAATCGTTTTGTCGCTTGAATCCAGCGCCCGCCGTTAAACGGCGGCAGTCCCGCGATCTCTTTCGTGACCGGCTCGCCGCGTAGGCGGCACCGCGAAGGTCAACGGTCATAAGCGGGCGACTCCGTGCAACCGACCAGTCCGAACTCGGCCACGCCAGCCAATACAAGCGTTTGTCGGTCCTGATTCGCACAATCTGTTAGACCGCCGCCGTGATAGTTGGCCGGTTATAAGTATTTTCAACAACATAGAAGAACGCGCACGGGACTGTAAGTCGTTGGAAATACTTCATAGGGGAGGCTATTGTGTATTCGCCGCGATGTTGTATCGCGGCCTAGATGGCGTATGGGGGAGGGAACAAATTGCCGCCATCGTTCATGATTGTTTAGAGACTGAGCTCGGCAGGGGTCAGAGCTTTTAATCGCTTGTTCACGTCCGTTAAACAACGAACTTGCTATGCGAGCCGTCATGCGGGCCGTATGTTTTGGTTGAGAGAGAACAGATTACGAGAGTCGTAGCGCGCCTTGAGGTGCTGAAGCCGTACGTAGTTGGGGCCATATGCGTGCCGGACGCTGTTTTCTCCCTCGCGCTCCATGACGTTCACGTAGTTGCCGTCTTCGTCCACAGGCAGTGTCGTATTCAGCGCTTCAATCCACTCACTGGCGGCGCGCTGGCCATCGGGCGGCTTCCAATAGGCTGCGATGTCGCAGCCTATACCAACCCTGCGCAGCGGAAACGGCGTCGCATCCACGGGCACCCGGGTTACCGCACCGTGAAGATGAATGAGGAAGCAATTGACAGGGAGCGGCGCACTCAAGAATGCCTTGGCGAGAATCTCGATTCGGCGATCATCCAGCTCTCCGAAAAAGCCGCTGAAATGTTCCTCATAACTTGGTGGAATATATGCTGGTACCATCTGCTCAAACTCGAGATACGGTCTTAACTGAACCGTGTCGTGCACGACTGCCTGGTGATGACGAATGGGCGCCAGCGCACTCTCTCCCGCGCCCGGTTCACCGATATAGCACGCTTGAATGTCCATTTGCGGCTTGTGGTTGGGTTCGGCGGACACCAACGCAATCAGAGTTAGCTCGTCTGGCGCTGAAGAAACAAGCTTTCGGAACGCCTGCAAAAACTCGCGTGGGTCCGCTGACTCCAGCGTGATATTCCCCGCAAATACCTTCGAAACCGGATGCAGCGCCACCTCGAACTCGGTGACGACCCCAAAGTTGCCTCCTCCTCCGCGAATGGCCCAGAAAAGGTCTGGGTTCTCGTGCGCGCTGGCCTTGACCTGACGCCCATCAGCCAGCACCACGGTCGCCCCGAGAATGTTGTCGCAGCCGAGGCCATACTTGCTCATGAGGGGACCGACGCCGCCTCCAAGAAGATAACCTCCTACGCCGACGGAAGGACACTGACCCAGCGCGGTCGCAACCCCTGCCTTGGCTGTCTCTATCTCAACCGCACCGCACAATGCGCCACCTCCAACGCGGGCGGACATTTTTTCCACGCCAACGGCTATCCCGCGGAAGCTGGACATGTCTAACACAATGCCTCCCTCGCAGGTAGAGTAGCCGGCATAGCTGTGGCCTCCGCAGCGGATAGCGAGGGGCAAACCATTGGACCTGACGAAGCTCAGAGTGGCCTGGACGTCCTGCAGGTTGACAGGATGCACGACGAGCGCCGGATGCGCATCATATTTGGCCGCGTAGACTTTGCGAAGTCTTTCATAGTTCGGATCGCCGGGTCTAAAGGCTGTTCCAGCCAATCCCCGCACAAAGGTTGTGAGGTCGGCATTGCTCGGCTTTGAGACCTGAAGAGCAGCGACTAGCTTAGGAAGGTTCGCAGTCGCGAGAAACGGGAGGGAGGAACAAAGGCCCTGCCAGAGAAAACGACGCCGATTCATTGAATTCCCTTTGAAGAAATGGGCTCAGAACGATACTCGATAAGATTGCGGAAAAAAGAAGCCCGACTTTACCACGAACCAGAACGATTGCATCGGTAGAAATTTTGGCGTATGGGCGACCTCGATCGGTGACAACCCCATGTAGCACTCGTAAGTGCCTGGCCGGAACTTCTTCAAAGTAGATCCCTGGCACAGCACAAGGTCGAGTTCGAAACACACAGATTGACGCTTCTCGGAGATCCTCTCACCAAAGAAGAGATTGACCGAATTGTCTGAACGGGCCTCTGAGGGGGACGATGAAACTCGAACTCGCGAACTACCCCCGCAAGCCTGAACCAACAACAGACAGGTGTAAGCGTTCGGATTGGTAATGCGGCTTGTAGGAAGTCATCGATTGCATCGGACTGCGTCTAGGCTTGCGACATCGAGATGTTGCGGCGGGCGACTGTCAATTCGGATGGTTGCAGGGTGTTCGGAACCTATTGCGGCAGAATAGTTTCTGGTTGCAGAGGCTTGATTTGAACCAACGAGGCCGCACCCAAGTGTCTGTTTCTGTCTCGAAATGCGGGCCAGGTCAATTCCGCAAGGTGTGCATCATGAAACTGTCTCACTTTGTGGGTTCACTCCACTCCCACAACGGGACTTCGCTCTCATCTGCGAGCCGGCGATAAATATCACTCTGCGTAATCTGGATAGATTGCAGTTCTTATCGGCAAAGGCCTCCACATCCCATTTCGCCACAGTTCAGGTGAGACAGTCGCCTAATTCCTCTACACAAAGAAGGCCTAAGTAGGGGGCGTATAAAGTCCAAAAATTGCGTGCCAGAAATAGATTCTCGTCTGCTGGCACCTGTGCAATCATCACTATTGGTGCGCTTGTTCGACCCGACGCCAAGAGTGAGATGCTGTGGCACAGGTAAACGACCAGGAATCGTCATGGCGCGAACTGTATCAATCGGCACTCGTTGAGCCAGATAAGGAAAAGGATCTAATTTGTCCAGCCCTGGCCTGAATTGCAAAGCCCAAGACAATTGGCGCGAGTTCGCCTCACTTTGCGAGTACCAATGGCTTTCCGAATTCGGCTCCAGCCAAGACCGGAAGAACAAAAAGATTTGACATGATATCGACGACTGTACCGGCCAAAACGACGAGACCAAACCGTTGTGTTGGAGGGAAGCTGGAGAGCGCAAAAATCGCAAAACCGGCACCAATGACGACATCCGAGAAAACAATTCCCCGCCATTGCTCTTGACGCCCCGTGACCCACGTAGCCCACCCTTTCTGGCCCGCATGTTGGGCGCGCCTCACGGAAAAGACCAAATGAACCATCGAATCAATCGCCATGCCGATGCAGACATTTGTTGCAGGCGCGGAAATAATATCCACGGGAATATTCAGCAACCCAATCCCACCCAGCATGCATACGGGAACCAGGCTCAAGCTGAAGATCATGGCTGCTCCGGTCCTTAAGCTTCGACCGACGATCCACGCCACGGCGGTGAAAAAAATCATCAGGCCCAGCAGTCCTTCCACTAAACTCGACGCCACCAGCTGGGCCAATTGTCCCTGGAGCTCATATACGCCCCCTACGAGCACAGGCCGGAAGCCATTCTGCCGAACGACAGATCTCAGTTCATTTACAACATCTACCCGCGGCTGGTCTCTTCCGCGTTCGTCCATGCGAAGGTAAAACGCCGCCATTGACCGGTCCTTCGTAACGAACGTGCTCGCGACGCGGTTGTACCTCGGTTCGTTCATGATGTTCAGAAGATGGTTCCAACTGAGGAGGAACGCCAGAGGGCGGCGATGGCCTTCGGCCATCAACACCGGCAGCGAAATTACCGTTCCGACCCCCTTATGTTCCTCCAGCGCATCTTGCAAATCCCACATCTTTTCGTACTCGTCCTTATTGTCGAGCTTGCCGCCGTCCGCGGCCGCTACCACGAGAGTGAGAGGGTTGGACCCGCCGTTTCGGTCCACGTAGGAAAACCCCTCGCGCGGTTCCTGGCCTTTCTTGAAATAATCCAAAAGGCTTGGATCTGTGTTCAACCTCCGCAATCCCAGGCTCAAACCAGCGCTGGCCATAATCGCAATCACGCACACCCACACGAATCTGCGCTGCCAGAACCGGCGATCTGTCCCTCCGGCGTGCGCTCTCTTCTGGACCGCGCCGGCCCAGTCTAGAAAAGCTGGATACATCAGATAAGCGCAGGCGAATGCGACGACCGTTCCTAAAGTTCCTCCGATGCCGAGTTCCTTTAGAGGCTTCGCCGGCACGATCAACAGGCTCGCGAATCCAAGCGAAGCACATACCATGGACCAAAACGATGCCGGCAGCGTCATGTGCCGTGCCTGCGATCCGAGATGGCTGGAGTCAGTCCGGCCGCGACCCAACGTCTGCCAATTAAACGTCATATAAACCAGATGAGATAGCGCGACTACAAACACAATGGTGCCGAGATTCGCGGTTAGCACGCCGATCTTCCGGCCAAACGCGGCTTGGATCAGCAAAGTCACCAGCACCGCGTTCGTGCATGTAACCAACATTCCGAGGGTGAGCTTCAACGATCGAAACAGCGCCAGCATCACCCCGCCGAACAGCAGAAATGCCGTAAGGCTGAACACACGAAAATCATGCAGTAGGTTCCGGCGAATCATTTCAGTTACGTAGGGCGCCCCGGCAATCTCAATCCGGAAGTCTTTCGTATCGAACTTCGCCACAATGGCTTCAATCCGGTTAACCAACTCCTGTGGATCCCGAGTGGATACAAACATCACGACGTTACTTGACCGCCCGTTTTCCGCAATCAGAAGGCGCGTCCAAAAAGGACTCTTTTCCGCATCTTTAAAGTTTTTGGGGCCATCGGCTAGGCTCTCGACGCTGTCTACTGACGCCACGGAGCTGAGCTGCTGCGTCAAAGTTCCGAGACGTTCCACGTAGTTCGGCGAGGCAATATCAGGCGCTGCCACCGCGAGGATCAGCTGGCTATCGCCGCCGAACATGCGGTCAATTCTGTCTGATTCCTGAGCTCGAGGATCGTTGGAAGAAAAGAAGAAGTTTTCGTCAACGTGTGGTTTCAAATCGACAAAAGTGGCGACCAAACCCAAAAGAGGAATCGTGAGCGCCAGGAGCAGCCAATGGCGCCATGAGCCTGTGGAGTGTTCCGACTTGCCGCGATTTTTATTTCCCATCACTTTCGATTTATCTCAATGTTAAAACGCGCGAACTCCAAACCTTATCCAGGTTGACAAGCTTGATAACCACCGCCACCAAGCGAATTGCTACGGATATTACTAATTCACGAGAAAACTCTCGCACGTAGCATTGTCATAAGGATTCGCCGGTCTACTGACGATCGGGAGCATACGATAATGTCGGAGTTTCTCCATGTACTCCCTGCAAACGTACTGTACCCCTCGATCTGAATGGTGGACGACTCCCGACGGGGGTCTTCGATTCGCGACGGCCCGCTCCAAGGCGGAAAGCGGAAGCTGGGCTTTGAGGTTTCGCGCCAATGCCCAGCTAACGACCTTCCGAGAGAAAACGTCCAAGACGACGGCCAGATATACGAATTCGCTGGCCAGTCGAATGTAGGTGATGTCCGCAGCCCACAGTTGGTTCGGTCCAGACAAGGTCATTCGACCGGCCAAGTTAGGTGAACACGAGCTGCACGAAGCGAATGCTCAGCAGGCTCGAACCACTCCTCGCGAACCGCCAGCAGATTATCCTCGCGCATGATTCGCGCGATGCGCTTACGAGGAAGCGCGCCATTTATCTCGCCCTTGAATTGGACCGAAGTTGGACCGAAACTGTGGGCGTACAGCGCCTCAATTGTGATGCGACCCATATCCAGTCTCTATGGACAGGGCGTTCATGTCTACAATATGTTGACACTATGCCACCCGCACCCGTTCTCATAGTTGGCGCTGGCCCTAGCGGACTAAATTTAGCTTTGGCTCTAATCCGTCGGAATGTGCAATGCCGTCTGATTTCTGAAGCCGAAGGTCCAGGCGAGGAATCACGCGCCATGGTGGTGCAGGCGCGCACGCTTGAATTCTACGGTCAATATGGCTTTGCGGGGGAAGTCATCGAACAAGGTGTGGTCGCCGAAACGGCCCACGTACGCGAGGGTGGCTCCAGTGGTAGTCGAGAAGTTCTCTCCATCAGTTTCAAAGAAATGGGGACTGGTCTCAGCCCCTATCCATTTGCACTCGCGTATCCGCAGGACGACCACGAACGGTTCTTGATCGAGAAGCTCAAGAATGCGGGTTGTGAAGTCGAGTGGGGCGCGAAGCTAACTGGCTTCAGCGAAGGTGAAAACGGCATCAGAGCTACGATCCAGCACAATATAGGCCGGGTTGAGCAGGCGGAAAGCGAGTACATCTGCGGCTGTGATGGCGCGCGTAGCCGTGTGCGCGAAACTCTCCAACTCGGTTTTCCTGGGGGCACCTATGAGCAACTTTTCTACGTCGCAGACGTGAAGATCGCACGCGGCTTTTCCAGGGATCTGTACATCAACCTCGGCAAACACATCCTCACGTTGATGTTCCCTGTGCGGTCGAGTGGAATGCAGCGCCTAATCGGCCTCGTACCGCCCGAACTCTCACATCGCGACAAACTCGGTTTTGAAGACATCCGCGCCCACGTCGAGCCGCTTCTCGATATCAAAGTGACGGACGTAAATTGGTTCTCTACCTATCGCGTCCACCATCGCGTCGCCGACAAATTCCGGATGGGGCGCGCTTTCCTGGTGGGCGATGCAGGCCACATCCACAGTCCTGCGGGCGGTCAGGGCATGAATACCGGAATCGGCGATGCCGTCAACCTCGGCTGGAAAATAGCACACGTGCTGCAGAACCGCGCCGACACATCGCTTCTCGACACCTACGAACCCGAGCGGATCGGTTTTGCGCGTTCACTTGTATCCACCACAGATCGCGCCTTTACGGGCTTAGTGGGGGAAGGGGTGGCAGGCGAGTTTACGAGAAGGATTGTTGCGCCTCTCGTGTTCGGTGTCGTCACTCGTTCTAGTCTGGGTCGGCATGCGATTTTCCGCACGATTTCTCAAATGCGCGTTCACTATCCAGACAGTCCGCTCAGCCAAGGTGTCGCCGGTGATGTACATGGCGGCGACCGTCTTCCCTGGACGGAAGTTCACGGAAAGGACAATTTCGAACCTTTGCGGTCATTGGATTGGCAAGCACATGTGTACGGTGAGGTAGACAAAGATCTCGAAATCGCCTGTGGCGAGATTCATCTACCTCTACATGCCTTCTCCTTTGGCGACAGCGCAAAAGCTGCTGGATTCAAACGGGACGCTCTACATCTTGTCCGGCCCGATGGCTACATCGCACTAGCTTCATTCGAACAAAACGCCAGTACCCTCATGACCTTCGTTAAACAATTTCATCTCCGTTTTCAAAATTCATTGATATCTGCATAGCGCTACTGGATCGCTTAGGGCTATCGGTCGCATAGAGTATCGTTGTATAGCATTGACCTATTGGCTTTTCCTTGCATCGGCGTTATATATAACCAGTAGGTCGCTTTCGACGGCTGGATTCTCATGCTTCGGAAGTCTTCTTCAATTCGTCTTCCCGAGTGGTCTCGGAAAGTCCTGGCTTTTCGTCAATCTCTGTACCTCACGCAAGGCGAGCTCGGCAAACGATTGAAAACGTCCGCTATGGCCGTTTCACGCTGGGAGCGCGGCGACTCCGAGCCTCCTGCAGACGCATACATACGGCTTGGGAATATTGCGGATGATCCGCTCTGCTGGTTTTTTTGGGGACGCGCCGGACTTAGCACAGCGGACGTCATGAGGGTACTGCCAACAGCGAGCCGACGTTTCGGGCAATGTCTGCGCCGCTGAAGCCCTGCTTACCGACGATATCGAGTGGGACCTGATGCCTACCGGTCAAAAGCTCAAAGGCAAGGCAGAGATCATGCCCTGGCTAACGGCTGGAGCTGCTTCTCGCAAAGAACCGGTCACCATAAGTGATCTTGCTGCCAAAGACTGGGGCATCTTCGAATATTGGAATATCGGCGTCGTCACCGAGGAATTGGTCGCGTTTGGCAACAAACAGAAGTGCCGTGGCCGAAAGATCCGAACAGTCTAATTGGCCAAGAGTACAAAGTGGCCCAGTGCTTCGTGTGGCATCTAAATGCCGAGGGCAAGATACGTCGGATGAGACAGTATCTCAATACCGGCAGCGCCTGGACTCAGTTCAAATGAGATGCTTATGAAACAGTTTGGAAACGTCAAAGTTCTGTTCATCGCGGGCTTTGGTCCGATCGTCCGTGATGAGGCGGCAAGTCGTAAGCTTTACAATCAGAACCTCGGCATCTCTTTCAAAGAGGAGACCGGGGGGTATCTTCATACAGAGGCACTGAAAGGAGCCAAGACTTTCGCTCTGTGGCCACTTTCTCAGGCGGCGCAGTCATGTTTCGGCAAGGATTCTTGGCCCGACGACATTCCTGTACCCCAAGCCTGGCTTGAGTTTGATGTTGACAACGTCGAAAAGGCGACCGTCGAGCTTGAATCGCAAGGATATCAAATGCTCGTCAAGAGCAAGAAAGAACCGTGGGGTCAGACGGTGAGTCGTTTCATTGGACCGGAAGGGCTGTTGGTCGGAATCACTTTCACTCCCTTGATGCGAGAAGAAAAATAGCGCGCCGTTTCTGAGTTGATGGCCCCGGTTTATGCATGAGAACTCCGGATGAAGTGCGCGTCAATGGAGAGGTTCATTTAAAACCGAGCTTCCGGCGAACACCGTTGTACCAATTGGCTGGGTTGCGGTCGGTCGTCCGCCTCTAATTCGGCCGCCGGAGAAGCACGACGGGGGCGGCCCAACGACCGCTGGATTTCCCTGGTTTCGTTTATGGCGTAAGCCGAGTGGTGAGACGCAATGCCAGCTATGGATGAGATCACGCGCCGACGCTCCGAGGCACTCGGGCGGCATCGAAACGACAAACTCATACGTTGACCATGACCAGCGGTTCAGGGAATTCTCGGGTTCACATCTATGGCGAGAAAAGCCACGGTAACCATCGGTATTGCTGCTCCGTTCTCGGGTGAGGCCAAGCTGCTCGGTCGGGAGATGAAGCAGGCTATCGAGCTTGCAATCGATGAGGTAAATTCGCAAGGTGGAATCTTAGGCCAAGAGATTCTCACGTTTGCGCTTGATGATCAATCTGAAGTCGAGCGTGGCCTGGGTGTTGCCGAAGAATTCGCTCGCCGCCCGGATGTTCTCGCCGTGATCGGCCACTACAGTAGCGATGTGACTATTGCAGCGGCAGATGTCTATCACCAAGCATCGCTGGCAGTAGTGGCACCGATTGCTTCAAATCCAGACCTCACAGAAAAACGGCTTCCTAACGTCTTTCGGTTTACAAACCGCGACGACGAAACCGGCCTAGCCATCGCACAGTTCCTATATCGAGAACTGGGAAAACGTCGGGCAGTTTTAGTTGAGAGCGCCACGGCTTATGGCCGAAGCATGGCTCAGCAGTTTGGTGACGCTTTTCAGCGCCTCGGCGGCGAAATCGTTTATCGGCAAATCGTCCAAAGTGGAGCGCGCAGTTTCGACGGCCTGATCCGGTCTCTACCAAAGGACTTTGATGTCGTTTTCTACGGCGGCAGCTTCGAAGGGGCCTACATTCTGAGGTCAATGCGTAGCGAGGGCCATGGGCAGAGGTTCGCTGCAGGTGACGGTTGCTGGGACAAATCGAACTTTCTGATTCCTGCCGGCAACGCCTTGTTGCAAGGAGAAGGAGTTTTGGTCCTTTCCGCCACTCCTGAAATTGGACTTGTGCCTGGATCGAGTGAATTCGCTAAAAAATACTCGCAGCGCTTTGGACCGATTACGAACTATGCCGTCAATTCCTATGATGCAACGCGTTTTGTTTTGAATGCGATCTCGCAGATCGAGACTGAGACAGGTCAGAAGCCAAATCGTTCGGCGGTTCCAATGGCAATACGTAGTGCGAAGTATCGCGGCATCGCTTATCCACAGCAAGTTCATTGGAACGTTCAAGGGGACAATCTGGCTTCGCTCACAGCCCTATATGAGGTTACGGACGGCGATTTTCACCAAGTTGCCGAAGTCCCTCGCCGAGGAGCGAACATCTAAAAGCTGATCATCTGGCTTGCGAACCGGAGAACTGAAATGGATGCAAGGCCGAATCGCTATAGGAATGCGGTTGTCCCACATATCTACATTGACGGTGCGGCGCGCGGAATCGACTTCTACAAACAAGCATTCGGGGCCGTCGAGTTATTCCGGATCGCCAACCCTAACGGAAAGATCCTCCATGCAGAAATCTCGATCGACGGCTCTGTCGTCATGATCGGTGATCCAGACGACAAACTCTACGGCGAGCCGAAAAATCTTGGGCGCACTTGCGCGAGTCTTCACCTCTTTGTGCACGACAATGAAGCAGTGCTGCGACGCGCGCTCAAAGCTGGCGCAGAACAGGTCCAGCCGCCTACAGAAATGTTCTATGGGGCCAACTCCGCCAGCCTGCGCGACCCCTTCGGGCATGTCTGGGTTCTCCTAACATGGAAGGAGGATCTCGATCCCGTAGAAATGGAGCGGCGCGGCAACGCGCTCCTTCGCCAGTAAGGCTCACCTTCCGTCCGCCGGAATTTGTATCCAGCCGATACCCAAAACCAGGCACGCCCAACTCTGTCGACCCGAATCAACTGGACCGGACGAGGGGTCATTGATGCCGCATGGCTCGGCACTTGTCAAAAAATGGTTCGCTAATATCGTGCAGGGTCGCTTGAGCGTCGGGATCTAGCTTCATGTGTATGAGAACCAAACGAAACTAGCGCCAAGATCGTTTCACGAACGGGCCCCGATCAAAAAGAAACCGAACTTTCCGGGCTGAACCTCCCACGCAATTCGCTCTTGTGTATTTGAGTTGCTGCGCGAGTTGACCAGCAGCCGTCTTGATTCTATTGTTGGGTGTAAGAAATTAGCGTCCCGCGATTTGTCGAGCAGGGGAGAGCTTACATGGAACGCGAATACGAGCTGTTCGAGCTGCTAGCCGATGGGTCGCCCATGTGGCGTGGCCAGGCCTCTGGTCTGCGAGACGTTCGTCTAAAACTACAGGAAATCGCCAAGACCACCGCCAATGAATGCTTCGCGATGTATCTCCCGACCAAGGAGATCGTAGCTCGCCTGAACGTGGGTGCATCTCGCGGAGCTGACGGGAAACCACTCGTTTTCCAGATCTATTACGACGACAGGCTGGCTACAGCGCGAGCCGAAATTCTGAGACTCCATGGATACGAGGTTGTTTCGGTAGCCGGTAACGAAGCCGCAAAGGTAATCTTGAGCTTGCCTCAGCAGTGCGACATTTTCATCGTGGGACATGCCGCGCCGGAAGAAACCAGAAAAGAAATGGTTGCTTGGCTGAAGGCCAAATCTCCAGGCATCCGAATTATTGCTCTGAATTCTCCTACAGTTCTGGAGCTCCCTGGCGCTGACTACAACATCAAACTGAACGGTCCGCAAACTTGGTTGCCGGTGATCGACAGTGCTCTCAGGCACGCTCCGGGATAGCGGGTCTGAGTAAATTGGCGGGAGCGACGGGACTCAAACCCGCGACCTCCTGCGTGACAGGCGGGCGCGCCCCAGCCGTCGGCTTAGACGAATTCCTCTACAAATTCGGATGGTTGCAGGGTACCGGGAACCTGTTCACAAGAAAGAACAATTGATTGCGAGGCCTGCAACCATCCGAATTATTTACTGCTTCCCTTTAGGTTGGAACTGATCCGACCAGCAGCGTAGTCAGCGTGCGAAGTCAAAGGTCCTAGCTTGGGGATTGCTTCCGTGTAACCGCCCACCCGCTCGCAATCTCCAATTTCGGCAAACACCGGTTCCATTGTTTGCTCTAGGGGGAATCCATTCTGTGAGTGTAGTTTCAGCGATAGAATACGGTGACCATGGATACGGCGCAAAGCTACGACGAGCTCGCGAGTCAGTACCATCTGATATTTGAAAACTGGGAGCTCTCGCTAGAACGCCAAGCAGTAGCGCTGAGTTCTATTCTCCAGGGTAAGTGCGCTCTCACGACCACAGCCCGTATTCTTGATTGTGCTTGCGGGATTGGGACTCAATCGCTCGGCTTAGCCAAAATGGGATTCCGAGTTAGTGGTTGCGATCTCAGTCTCCGCGCGATTGAGCGTGCGCGGCTTGAAGCTTCTCGGCGGAACGTGGATATTCACTTCTCTGTCGCGAACATGCTGAATCTAACATCTTTAGGAGAATCACGCTTCGACGCGGTGATCTGCATGGACAATGCACTTCCACACCTGGAGAGCGCGGAGCAACTTCTTCAGGCAGCAAAGCAGTTCCGGGCAAGGCTGCGTCCGGGAGGCTTACTGATGGCGAGCATCAGGGATTATGACCGTCTGATGGAGGAAAGACCGGTTACACAAGGACCGTCGTTTTATTCAGACCAGGGGCGGAGGCGGATTGTGTTTCAGGTTTGGGACTGGGTCGATGCTCGCCGATATATTTTTCACCTTTACATCACTCGTGAACTCGCGGAGGGATGGCAGACATTTCATACGTCCGCTCGCTATCGTGGCGTGCGGAGGGACGAAGTCATCACCGCACTGACCCAAACAGGGTTTAAGAATAGTCGCTGGTTAACTGAAGCCGAGAGTGGCTTCTATCAGCCTATCGTTCTTGCAGAAGCCAGCTAAGTGGGTTGCGTTTAAGGGCGACCTGAGCGGTAAAGCCTTCTGGGCGTGTCACTGGCAAACCGGAAATTATCCGCTAGGCGTATCAGTGAAGAACTTAGGAGTAAGAGAGAAGTCCGGGACCCTCAAAACCACCGGGAATCACAAATTCGGATGGTTGCAGGGCTTACGGAACTGATTGAAGGCAAAGATAGTTTGGTTGCAGAGGCCTGCAACCATCCGAATTGTTTAGTCCTACCGTTCAGAATGGAATTGATTCGGCTCGTAGCGTAGCCAGCATGGAAGATCAGAGTTCCGTTTGCTTCCGGGCTGCCGATGATTCCTGGAGTAATGGCAAAAAAGAAGGTCTACGGTCCGGATTTCGTTCACCAGCTTGCTCGATGTCTGCTCACGCTTCACCTACGTGTGACTGTGTTGTTGGCTGCGAGTTCTTCTGGGTTGCGCGCCAGTGTCCGGGTGTCGTTCCTTCCCAGTGGTGGAATGCCCGGAAGAAGGAATTGGCGTCTTCGTAGCCTAAGAGGAAGGCAGTTTCGTTCAGCTCCCGAGTTGAGTGGAGCAGGTAATGACGGGCGAGTTCACGACGCGCCTCGTCCAGCAAACGCTGGAACGTGATGCTCTGCTCGGTGAGGCGGCGCTGCAACGTCCGGGTGCTCAGATGTAGTTCTCTTGCGAGATCTTCTAACCCCGGACGCTGGCCCGCTAGTAGATGTTTCAAAATGCTTTTTGCTTGCTCCGCAAAATTCTTGTGCGCAAGTTGCTCCGTCAGTTCCGCCTCAAGCTGCGGCGCGACGGTCGCGAGCAACTCGGCATTATGGGTTACAAATGGCAGTTCCATGTCCGCTTTGCTGAATACCAAAGCATTCTGGGCGGCTTTGAACTTCACTGGACAGCCAAAATGCCTTTCGTACATTTCTCGCTGAGCTGAAGCTCGTTGAAACTCTACCCGCTTTGGAATCACAGGCCGCCCAATGCCCCGGTTCGCCATGGCGACGATCCATGCGAAACACACGTCCACCAACAATGGCGGTTCCTTCTCATGCGCGAGAAGCCAGACGAACTGGACGGTGGATTCATTCCCCCGTTCAACTACGCGGATCTCCTCTGGACAAGTGAGTTGTTTGTAGCGCGACAACCGCTCGACAGCGTCCCGGAACGACCGCGCGGAGATCGCAGCAATCTTTACCGGATCGTACCGCTCAAGGCGCTCCTCTGTCCCCAGCTTCAGCCCAATAGCAGGATCGTTGCTGGCTTCGGCAATTCCCCGGTGCAACGCAAAAAACTCTTCGGTGTTCACCAAAATTTTATCTAGTTTGAACAGGCCCATCGGCAGGCCCGCTCGGCGCAGGGCTGTCTCCTGCGAAAGACCCAGTTCTTGGAGTTTTCGCGGCAGCGTACTCGAAACTCGGAATTGCTTTCCCATGGCTCAGCTAACAGCATAACTCTGCTTCCTTCTTAATCTTGCCCACCACATTTATTTTCGGTATTGCTCGTCGGTGACCTTTTCCATCCAATCGACCACGTTCCCGTCCTTTTTCTCCTGAATCGCAATGTGCGTCATGCCAGTTGTCGGCGTCGCGCCATGCCAGTGCTTCTCGTTTGGCGAGAACCAGATCACGTCACCAGGACGGATATCCTCGATCGGGCCACCTTCGCGCTGAACCCAGCCGCAGCCAGCCGTCACGATGAGCGTCTGGCCCAGCGGATGGATGTGCCATGCAGTCCGCGCACCCGGCTCCAAACGTAACGCTCGCGCCTTGAACAAACGCGGGATCGGGGGCCTGAAAAAGTGGGTCGATGCGAACGGATCCCGTGAACCAGTCGGACGGACCTTTCGCGGAAGGTTGTGAGCCAGCTCTTTTGATTTCCATAGTTGCCACTCTCTTTTCGTGTGTCTTCGTGCAGCTTACTGAATCGTTTGGCCGCCGTCGACGACCATTGCACTGCCAATGACAAAGCCTGACGCGTCCGAACAGAGCCAGAGAACGGCATTCGCGATCTCTTCGGGCCGCCCCATCCTCCCGATTGGCTCCTCCGAAATCACCTTCGCCCTCCCTTCGGCAGTTCCGCCAGTGAAGCGATCCATCATTGGGGTATCGATATAGCCGGGGCAGACAGCGTTAACGCGAATGTTCTGCGCGGCGTAGTCGAGGGCAGCCGCCCTTGTGAGGCCGATCACGCCATGTTTCGCGGCGGTGTACGCTGGACTGCCTTTGATGCCAATCACGCCGGCACCCGAGGAAGTGTTCACGATCGCGCCACCTCCTTGCTTGACCAAGAGGGGGATTTCGTACTTCATGGAGAGGAAGACCCCGCGGAGGTCGATGGCGATGATCCGGTCCCACTCCTCCAAGTCGTAGTCCGCAGTCGGAGCGGGCTTCTTCGGCTCAATGCCTGCGTTATTGAAGGCGAAATCCAATCGCCCGAAAGCTTCGATGGTTTTGTCCAGAGCCGCCTTTACGTCGTCGGCGCGTGTCACGTCGCACCGGACGGCGAGCGCCCGACCGCCCTTTTCCTCAATCATGCGTGCCGATTCTTGGTTATTCTTTTCGGATACGTCAGCCACCACCACGCTCGCTCCTTCGCGAGCGAATGCCATTGCAGTTGCACGACCGATTCCGCCTCCCGCCCCTGTCACAAATGCCACTTTTCCTGTCAAAGTTCCATTCATTTGAGTCTCCATAAATCGTCTCCTCACATACGAAGAAAAACTGTAGTCGCGCGGCGATCATCCGTTGCACGATGGCCTTCAGCTACATCAGCCCACATCGAGCGAAGATTCCGTTTTGCACGGTTAGCCTTTCATATCCATGCCCACAACAAAACGATACCTGGCTTGTTTCGCAATCACCTTCGACCACGCGTTGTTGATTCCATCCATCGGAATCTTTGTGATCTGCGGTTTGATGTTTTGAATAGCGCAAAAATCCAGCATCTCCTGAGTCTCTGGAATGCCACCAGTATTTGATCCGGCGAGGGCAGTTCTTGAGAGTACGGTGGTCATTTGCCCGTACTCATTTGGCGTCGTGAGTTTTCCGACTCCGACACGGCAGAGAGTCGCATCTCGCTTTAGAAGCGGAATGAACCTGTCCAGGTCGTGTTGGTAGGGAATCGTATCTACAATGAAGTCAAAGACTCTCTTGTACATTGAGAAATCAGCCCCATCTTTCCTGATGAGAACGTCTTTCGCGCCAAAGCGACGCGCATCTTTTTCCTTGTCCGGGGACGTCGTCACGACGGTTACATCCGCTCCCATCTTAGTGGCGAACTGTACGGCCAGATGTCCCAAGCCACCTAGACCCGCAATTGCGACCTTCTTACCAGGAGCAACACTCCAATGGCGAAGGGGCGAATAGGTCGTAATACCGGCGCACAGCAATGGACCAGCTTCGGCGAGATCGATTGAATCCGGGATACTGAGGACGAAATCTTGGTCAACAACTACGAATTTCGAGTAGCCGCCTTGAGTGATAGATCCGTCACGATCTTTCGACCCATAAGTTTGAGTATTACCGTTCTCGCAGTAGTTTTCGGCTCCCCGGAGGCACTCGGGGCAGTGCCGACATGAGTCGACCATCGTTCCCACTCCAACACGCGAACCCACGTCGAACTTACTCACACTGGGGCCAATGGCCACAACCTCTCCAGCCAGTTCGTGGCCTACGACTTGTGGATAATGGATCTTCCCCCAGTCGCCATGGATCGTGTGAATGTCAGAATGACAAACTCCACAATAGTGAATCTTTATTGCGACGTCTTTCGGACCAAGAGCACGACGCTGGAACTTCATGAGTTTAAGCGGACTAGTCTCCGCATATCCCGCCATCGCCTCTGTGGGATAAGGGCCGTTTCCGTATCCAGAAGATTTCTCGGCAAAAAGATTGCTTGAACCTGCGAGCACTGCGCCTGCACCAAGTACTGCAGATTGGCGGAGAAAGTCTCTCCTCGAATTGCTGTTTGACTGGTTCATGTCTATGCCTTTGCTAGAACGTGTGTTTTGTCCCGCTTCTTAGGATTTCCACCTGCGTTGGTGTGTCTCACCTGGCAACAGCAATGGTCACCTTCACCGATCCCGGCACGTCGAACGCTTCTGCCCCAGCGTCAATTTTGGCAATGGGTATCACGCCGGGTGACGGTATCGATTCACCGTCTCGGTGGTAGTAGACAGCGAACTGTTGATCAGGAGACCAATAAGCAATTTCGCCGACTTCGTACGTACTCTTCCTGGGACCGTTTTCGGAAAGCGCTTTGGGCAGATCGCCGTACTTCTCGCGCCCGAACAGATCTTTCATCGACACGCTCAAAGGGAGAACGGAAACGAAATCCCGCGCCGTTGCGTTGTCGGCCACAGTGGCAATGACTACCTTGTCGGCAATACTTATTCTGATTTTCATGTTCGTTGTCCTCTCCCTGGCTTTGCTTGCGTCGACAGCCACTAGGCTCGCTACCAACAAGAGCGTGCTGAAAAGCCGGTTGCTAGCTATCGAGTTTTTGGACCATATGCTCATCTCTGATTCCCTCAGTTCGTTCCATTCGGGCGCAGAAGCGATTTGATCGCCCGCCGCTCGTCCATTGCACGGTAGCCCTCTGCCACCTGATCCAGGGGCTGCGTTAAATCGAAAACCTTGCCAGGGTTGATCTTTCCGTTCAACACCAGCTTGATCAGTTCAGGCAAATAGCGACGCACCGGAGCCGGTCCACCATGCAGATGGACGTGAGAGAAGAACAATTGCTCGCCGTCGAGAGAAACACCGTGCGGCACGCCGACGTAACCTATGTAGCCGCCAGTACGGGTGGAGGTGATCGCTTGCATCATCGACTCCTGGGTTCCAACACACTCCAGCACCGAATCGGCGCCGACTCCGTTGGTCAGCTCCTTGATGCGCGCAACACCTTCATCCCCTCGCTCAGTGACAATGTCGGTAGCACCAAATTCGCGTGCGAGCTTCTGGCGAGACGCGTGACGGCTCATCGCGATGATTCGCTTCGCACCCATTTGCTTCGCGGAGAGAATGCCAAGCAATCCGACCGCACCGTCACCGACCACCACAACCGTGGCACCAGGTTTAACATTCGCAACATCGGCGGCGAACCACCCGGTCCCCATCACATCTGATAACGTCAGCAGGCTCGGGATGAGGTCTTCCGAGGGGACATCGGACGTGGCGACCAGGGTGCCGTCCGCGAGTGGGACACGCAGCAGGGGAGCCTGTGCTCCGCCGACCAACTCGCGATGCTGGCAGGACGACTGGTATCCGATCTGACAGGTGGGACAGGTGTTGTCCGACGCGAAAAATGAACCGATCACGAATTGACCGGGCTTAACCGATGTGACGGCGCTTCCGACCTCCTCGACAACGCCGCAGTATTCGTGGCCCATCGGGGTTGGCTGAGCAATCGGCCGGATGCCGCGATACGGCCAGAGGTCTGATCCGCACACACATGCCGATGAGACCCTGATAACGGCGTCCGTGGGCTTAATGATTTTCGGGATGTCGCGTTCCTCAAAACGCACGTCGCGCGGCCCGTACAACACAGCTCCTCGCATAAATCGATCTCCTTACTCTGCTTCCTTAGTGATTTCGACGCTAGTGTGCCGTGTAACCGTCATCGACAACGAGCGCGTGCTTGATGACAAAGCTTGCACCTACGCTGCCGCCAGGCCCATACCACACCCTGGCCCGTGAGTAGTACAAATTGGCTTCAAATGCAGTTTCATGAGTTTTCCTCGAAGCTCGCTTTTCGTCATTCAAGACTTTAGATGTCACGATCGGCGGCGCACACTAGCGGAACGCGCCAATTTGCTTGCACAACCCGCCAGCTGGCTGGTGTAAAGAAACGCTGAGATAGTCCGCAAGTGTGAATGCCTTTTATGTCGGATCACCGGTCAAGCCGGAAATTGCCCGACATTTTTAATTAGAGGGGCGTGTGCGGAGATCCAATTTCGGGGCAGCGGCGTAGGGTTCCCGAACGTTCAAGGACGAAAACTACAAATTCGGATGGTTGCAGGGTTCACGGAAGTTATTGGGAAAAAAGAATTTTTGGTTGCGGCGGCCTGCAACCATCCGAATTGTTTAGTCTTGCCATTCCGCTTTCCAATGGTGCGCACCGCCGCCTAGACAGGCGAGTTCTGCCGGGAGCTGAATGATTTCGGCAGCGGCGGAGTGGACTAACAGCAACCCCTCGCTTTGACACCCTCGAATCCCTCCTTCGCAATGAGTGGAACCATGACCAGTGCCGCTACCGGATCGGCCCACCACCACCCCAATATGGCGTTGAGCACAAGACCGACCAGCAGAATCGCCGAGAGATAGACGCAGAAATCGGTCTGTTTTGCATCCGCTTTCATGGCGGCGCTGCTCAGCGCGTTTCCCACGCTCTTCTTGGCGCGTGAAAGCACGGGCATGACAATCAGAGAAACGACCGCAAGCGCTATTCCGGGGTCGCTTCGCTCAGGGGTCGCCTTCCTTCCAAGGTCCAGCACAGCTTCGATGGCAACATACAACGCCAGTCCGAGGAAACATGCTCCCACGATCCTCAGACTAAGCCTCTCGTTTCGCTCCCGCCTCGCGGCATCGGCGTCGACCGACATGCGCCACAGCAGCGTTGCCCCGGACGTGACTTCAATAAGGCTGTCGATTCCGAAACCGACAAGCGAGATACTTCCGGCGATCATTCCAGCCCCGATACCAATCAGGCCCTCCAGGCTGTTCTAAGCGATTGTGAAATATTCCAGACGCCTTCCTCGGCGAACTTCCGCTTCCCGAGGAATGATCAACTCGTTCATAGGTGCAACCCTAGGGAATGGAGATCAGCAGTCCGCCACTCAGGCCGAGCGAATGCTCATGGCCAGGTCCGAACTTGTAGTCGTAACTCGGTTCGAGATACCAGCCGAATTTGTGTTTTTTAGACGGCCAAAACATAAAGTCTGGCGCGACTTCAACGCCGACAGCGTTCATCTTTTTGCCGTACGCGTTTGTGTGAATCCACTCGGGGCCAATACCGAGCATGAACTCAAATTTGGGCGAAAGAGTCCAAGGTTTCTTGAAAAGAAGGTCGGTGCTCCATTCCGTCGAGTGGCGTCTAAACAGCGGCGTGACACCGGCCTCAAGTTCTAGCCAATTCTCAATCGGCGTAAACTCGACCGCGACTGTTGGACCGAAACTGGAGTTTCCCTCTGTGACACTTCGCTCAGCAGCTCCTCCAAGCTCAACGACCGCGACTTCTTTCGTCACGTTGTCAGGTGACTGAGCGAAAGCGCTGATGCAGCACAGCAGCAGCCCAGTCAAGAGCGTGCATTTCGTGGCAGACGTGCGTTTCACAATTATCACAGTGTTTTCCAGACACGCGCGCAGTGTCGCTGACAGCGATCCGTTTCTCGGCAAGAGCCGCTCATGGTAGCCTCGCTATTCAAGCATGAGGTCTATAGTTCCTATAGGGTCAAGCGCATGAACTCAAACGAGCGGTTCAGCATCGGAGATTTGTCAAAGGCGACGGGCGTCAAGGTAGTGACCATTCGCTATTACGAGCATGTGAAACTTATGCCCGCGCCGGCACGAACTGAAGGTAATTACCGCATCTACAGCCGGGAGCATCTGCATCGCCTGCAATTTGTCAGACGATGCCGCGACCTTGGCTTTACGCTCGACCAACTCCGGGATCTTCTGCGACTCTCAGTTCAATCGGGGCGGAGGTGTTCGGGCATCGATCGCATCACAGAGAATCACTTAGAGGAAATCGAATCCAAAATCGCCGACCTGGGACGGCTTGCGGCGCAGCTACGGCGCATCAAGAACGGCTGTCCAGGAAAAGGTCGCATTGCCGATTGCCGCATTCTCGCCGCACTATCGCCGTCTAGAGGTAAGACCATCTGAGAAAGCTTCATTTTTATCAATTCGGATGGTTGCGGGATTCGTGGAAGTTGCTGAGAACGAAGACGTTCGTGATTGCGAGGGCTTGATTTGAACCAACGAGGCCGCACCCAAGTGTCTGTTTCTGTCTCGAAATGCGGGCCAGGTCAATTCCGCAAGGTGTGCATCATGAAACTGTCTCACTTTGTGGGTTCACTCCACCTGGCACAGTGGCGCGCCTGCTTTGCAAGCGCGTTCCGGCTCTCTTTTGCTTGAGAGCTCAAAGCGAACTTGCCGGTGAGATTCCCGAAGTGGAGTAAAGTTCAGCCATGGCCTGAAATCCTTGCTGTTGTGCTTTTGCGCGCAAAAGAGAGAATCCGATGGGCTTTTCTTGTTTGGAATTACCTAGGAGGTTCCGCGCGCCAACGAGTCGCGGTGTGCACTGGGGTGGCGCGCGTTGGGGCGACCCATTAGCCGAGCAGAACGGGGAGCAGGACACTCATACCCAGCGCGAAAAACCATAGAGCCGGGGCGGGCGTTCCGACTGGGCGGACGCGCCGGATTTCGTAGGCTGCGGTGCGGGGACTGAGGAGCAGTCGCCGAGTATAGCGGTTCTCGAGAAAATGGAATGCAAACGCAGTTGTGGCGCCGTAAATCAACGGAATCGCCAATTCGGCGCAAGCAGTCTGATGCCCCACGACGCAAAGAGCTCCCAGCGAGTCGAAATGAAAGCTCTGTTTGGCTCGGCCCCGTAGTTCGGCGCGTGCGTTCTTCGCGAGGACTTCTGCCTCCCGAATCGCAAATTGAGCGGTAGCGGGACAGAGCTTCCCAGACTTCGCATCGGCCACTGCGGCGCAATCACCCAAAGCCCACACCCCTGGGTGACCCGGCACTTGGCCGAGTTCGGAGACTACCTTGAGAATCAGGTGTCCTCAGAAGTCCGCAAGGAACTTGAATTGCGCCTGTCCCAGTGCCGCGCTTGCCAGGTGCTGTACGACTCCAGCCGCAAGACCATAAAGATCGTGACGGAAAGCAGCTCATTCGAATTGCCGGAAAACGTCTCTGCGTCGATCATAGAGCGTGTCATGGCGAAGTTGCGAGCCGATCGCAGCTGACGGATCAAAATCGCCAATGGACCGCACAAGACTCAGCCCTTCTGCGCATCATCTTTTGTCGAGAACAATCGCGTCCTCATGGTCAGAACACGATTGATCTTCACATCCGTCTCAATCGATCGGAGCAAGACGTCCGCTGAAGGAACCTCCGCACCACAACCAGATCGTTGCTTGTCCGTGTTGCTATCCGAAGATGCCGGTAAGATACGAAGCGCGAAGCGGAAGGCTAACGACATGCGACAAGTTCCTGACCTGTGGAACCCAGAATGCAAATAGGCTTTTGTGGCGTCGCTGCTCGGACCATTCTTCTTGGAAGGCCCATTCGTCATCCCGCGAGCTGTTAAGTTGAATCTTTGGAGGTGCCCGTTGCGGGGCTGATGTGGTCATACTTAGCGCCGAGAAGCCGGTTAATTTCTTCGACTATCTCTATCATTTTCGCCGGGTCTTCTTCGTTGGCGGCCTTCTCGCACAGTTCCAGCCAGTGTTCTTTGATCTTATGTTCCATCGAAGCTCCAGTATTCCTTCGCGGCTGAATTCCCGCCGGGTCGTGTGGAACGCGAACGCCCTACTTGCAACAGGAAATCTACCTACAGCGAATCGAACTCACATATAAGTCATGCCGCGTTCGCTGCTGCAACTGGTGCCGCAAGGCGGTTGTGCGGCTGAGCAAGACGGAGAGGCCCTCGTACGGTCACTCGAACCGCGATCCCAGGGAAGACGCATGACCGGACGTGTCCGGTGCGCTTGTGCAAGAACAGTTGCTCTCGCGCGGCTCCCGTCAGGGGCGCAGCGGCGGGCGGGAACCGTTGTTTACACTAGCCGCGCGCACCAAAAAATATCAGAGCCTTCCGCCGTGGTGCGCCGGCGAGCATGGGACCGGCGCACCACCGCAAATTCGGCTAGGTGTGATGTCCTTGCAGGCTCTGCACTTTCGTGCCGACGTCCAGTATCAAATTGTACAGCCATCCAAACAAGCAGCCGGCTATTGCACCGTCAATAAATCCGTCAATCGTGCCGATCACCACGCTCGCAAAAGTGTGCGTCGAGTGGAACCACGGATATACCGAGCTCATCATGCTGATAAAGTTCGTCCCGTACTCCGGCCTTGCCAGGTTGATGAGTCCGACGAGCAAAAGCGCGCCGCCCCACAGTAAACCGGCGGCGATTGCCGTGCCTTTGATTGAGAGTCGCATCTTGTTCCTCCTTCGTATGAAAACGCTCTAGAAATCAATTGCCCGAGTTTTGCGTCTGCGCTACTTCGCTATTCCGCGGCATCCGCGAAGCGGCCTGGACGGCCTTCAGGCTCGGCTCGGGGCGCTGCCAAAGTAGTCGTGCATCGGGCGCGTCATTGGGGTATGCCTGCGCCGACCGCTGGCCTTCCGGCTCCAGAACGATGTCAACCCGGCGGTTGTAAGCGAGCCAGGTGGCCTTTTGCCGCTTGGACATCCACTTTGGTGGCGTTTGCTTGTCTTGCGCCTGCAGATGTTGGACCTGCTGCTCGGTGAGTTCGTGATCTTTGCCGTCCGCTTGTGTCTCGATCTCGTTGGCCGGGATGCCCTGCGAAATCAGGTAGTGCTCCACGATCACCAATCGCCTTTGGCTCAGCGCCATGTTGTATTTGTCCGAACCGCGCACGTCGGCGTGGCCCACAATCATCAATTCGTTTTGCGGGTCGTATTGTTCGTTGTTCTTAAACGTCTTTGCGGCCATCGCCAGGATTACTTTCTGGCTGGAAACCAGGCCCACCATCGCGTGCTTGCGGTCCGGATAATTTGTCGGATAGAAGAGGCTCGCTAAGGTTACCGGCGGGGGCGGTTCGATCGAGCCGACAATGTGCAACATCGCCGTACGAGTCGCCGTGCCGCCGCACGCATTCGTGACGTGCAGCGTGTACGCCACAACTTGATTGATCGGGCCCGTGCTGGCCTGCGTCGGCTTGGCCTCGATGTTTTCAGTTCCGCTGCTCGCGACGTCGCCCAGCGGCTCGATTGTGACTTTGTCGCCTTTCGCGGTGGTCCAGCTCAAAGTTGCGGAGCCCTGCTCGACTACTTTGTCTCCCACCTTTTTGTATTCAACTTCCGGTTGATTGAATGAGAGCGTCGCTGTCGGCTGCGAGTTCACGTCAATCGTCGCGGTTTGTCGCACCACGCCTCCCGGCCCCGCAGCTACCAGCGTGTAGGCCGTCGTTTTTGTCGGGGACACCGTCTTGTCGCCGCTCGACGGCACATTCCCGAGATTTGTGATCGAAGTATTCACAGCGTCGGTCGCTTTCCAGTTCAAAGTAGCCGACTGGCCGCACGACGTCTGAGGCTGCGACACGGCGAATTGCGCCGTGACCGGCGCGATCGGAACCATGGCGCTGGCGATTCCGGCGTCGAAGCGCGGCTGCGGCCCGAGAGTCAGACCCTTTTTGAAATCTTGGTGACGATTTTGCCGTTGTGGTTGAGGTACACCACCTCGCGCTGCCCGGCTTTCACATTTACCGGTCCGGACCAAATCGTCCGGCCCTTTCGCGTAATCGTCACTTTGTAATCGCCCGGCTTTACGAGCAGCCACTGATGCCACATCCAGTTGTTATCGAACTCGTCCACGTGGCCGACGAAGTAGTCGGGCGTATTACCGTTCAGGAGCACAGCAGCTCGCGGATGCCCCTTCAACTCGATATCGCCGAAGGGTCCGCTCACCTTTTGGCCGCTCTGCTCGAGCCCGACGTGCAGAGTGAGCGTCTGGCCAGCAACGACGTTCACCGTCTGCACATTCGGCGAGTAACCGTAGTTGTAAACACCGATCGTGTGCTTTCCCGCGCTTAGCGCGATCGTCTGGCTGCCGTCGCGAATCGCATCGCCATCCACAAACACATAAGCCTGTTTGGGGCTTACATGGACGTCCACTTTTCCAGTGCTCTGCTGGTCTTTCGCCATCGCCGGCACCGCGGCCATCGCCAAGCCGAGAATCGCTACTCCGAGAATTCGCGTCACGGAATCAATCCGTATCATTTCATTGCTCCTTTTGATGGGGCACTGCGCGTCGGTCCCAAAATCGCGAACGAGCCGCGACCGCAGCGCCGACTGCACGTATAGTCCCCGCGCAGACAGGCCGTGCCAGGTCGGCGCTACTACCAACCACCCATACGCAACAGCAAGCCACGAAAAGCATATTTTGGTTTTATTTTGTGTCGCGCAATTCGCTTTTAGAGCTAGCGGGCTCTATATCTTTCGATATACCGGCTCGAAACCGTCTGTTGCAAACTTGTTCCTAACTTTTGCACGTAGTCTCTCATCGAAATGTGTAGGTGAAGAAAATCCGTGAGAGCGGGCAGCGAGCTGCTTAAAGCATGATTGAATGCATCCTCTCCCGGCTTCACCCACGTTGTATCCAGGAGATTACCCATGACTCGCAAAATGCTTGTATCTTCACTCGGATTTGCCCTGGCGCTTGCCTTGATGACGATAGCACCCAGCGCGAGCGCAGGCCAAGCCAATGAAGCCACCCAGCTCACCTTCAACCAACCCGTCCAGATACCAGGCGACGTCGTGCTGCCGGCGGGCAGCTACTGGTTTGTGATGTCCAATGACATCGCGACGCATAATTTCGTGCGCATCTACGGCGCCCATCGCACTCACCTCATCACCATCGTGGATGTGCTGCCCACGCTTCGAGCCAAGCCCACCAGCGGCACCGAGCTTACCTTCGCCGAACAATCGCGGACCCGCCCGATCGCGCTGCTCGATTGGTTCTATCCCGGCCGCCTGACAGGCCATGAATTCGTCTACACCACGCATCTACAAAGGAAGCTGGCGGAAAACGACCAGATTACGTTGCTGGTTCAGAACACTCCGCAAGCGTAGTTCGGCCACGGGACGGCTGGGCTGATCCAGCTACAAAAATGCCGGCGACGTTCCTGATCGCCGGCATTTTTTTGCCCCGACGGCAGTTTGCGTAGCTCTTCGCTATCGCGCGCTGGTGTCGTTTTCAGATTTTGCTTGAAGCTGCGGAAGTGACGTATCGGGCGACACGCCCAGGTCGCTGATGTCTTCCGGAGCGAATAGGAACGGATCGCAATAATCGTTTTCTTCCGCGATGGTCAGCAGTTTTCGCTGGTTTTGCAGACTTGCCACCTCTTGCGCATCGCCGGCACCCAGCAAATATGGATCGCAATAGGCCACTCCGGTCTTGCAAGCGAGCAAATTGCGTCGCTGCTTGGCAGCGACGACCTGCTCGAATTCCGCACTGCTCAAGCCGGAAGGATCGCAAGAAGGATCCCCGCTCTCGCAGCGCAGCAGATTGCGCTCCTGCGCCAGTTGGGCCACGTCTTCAGATTGCGCGGGAGTCAGCGGGGACTGATTGCACGCGCTCGTTCCTGTTTCGCAGGCGAGAAGATTTCTTTGGTGCTCGATCTTGGTCACCTGGGCGGCTTGCATGGAAGTGAGTAGCGAGTGGTCGCAATTCCCATAGCCTTGCAAACAATCGAGCAGATTCCGCCGCTGGCTCGCTTGCGCCACTTCGGTTTTCTCCGAGGGTTTCAGCAATCCGGCATCGCAAAAAGGCGAGGCGGTCAAGCAGTCCCAAAGATTCTCCTCGTGCTTCAGTTCCGTGAGCTTCACCTTCTGCGAACTCGTGAGCGATGCCGAATCGCACGCTCCGACAGCAGAATTGGTGTTCAGAGGCGCCGGGTGGCGCTTGGTCTGAGTAAATCCGGCGCACACGATGATCGCCGAAAGCGCAAGAATGGTGCTTAGGCTTCTCATGATTTCCCTCGGGCAGATGAATTGACCGAGCGGCGGGATACAAATCTCGCGAAGCGTTTTCGGAATCCGCGGCGCCGCTGCCGAAAGAATGTTGGAAGTTTACTTCTTGTTGCGCAATTGGCTTTTGGAGATAGAGGTTTGTATAGCCTTGGTTATATCCCGTTTGGATGGGTGGGTCCCGGAGAACAAGCTATCAGGAGCCTCCGGGCCCTGCGTGGGATCTTGCAGGTTTCTTACCAATTGCACAAAGCCGCGGCGCACCGCCACCATAATGGCTTCCACGCGCCCCGATACGCCCAGCTTCGATAGGATGTGATTGACGTGAACTTTTACGGTGCCCTCGGTGACGTCCAGCGACGATCCGATTTCTTTATTGGACTTGCCCGCCACCATCAATCCAAGGACTTCCATCTCGCGGCGGGTCAGGTTCGGCGCACTCATCCGTTCCGCCAATCGCGCAGCGGCGATGGGGTGAATCCACATCTCTCCGCGGGCCACGGCGCGGATGCACTGCAATAAATCTTCGCGGCCGGATTCGCCCTTCAGCACATAACCACGCGCTCCGCCGGAAAAAACCTGATAGACCTCTTCGTTCGTGCTGAATGCGGAATAAATCACAATCTGCGCGGCCGGAAACCTGTCTCGTATCGTCGCAACTCCCTCCGCCGGATCCATTCCGCGCATGTGCAGATCCAGGACGGCGATGTCCGGGTGATTTTGGATGACTTGCTCGACGGCTTCCGGCCAGTTCGTGCCTTGCGCCACAACTTCCATGTCCGGCTCGCGGTTGATTACGGCCGTCAAGCCTTCGCGCATGATGGCATGGTCATCGGCAATCACAACGTGGATTGACTGCATTTTTTTCGCCATCTCCCCTTCAGTTCGACATCGGCGGAATCGGTATGGAAGCATGCACTTCGGTGCCGCGCCCGGGGGCGCTTTGAATTGTCCACACGCCGCCAAGAGCCTTGGTGCGGTCTTGCATGGATGTCAATCCGTACGTGCCGGCGTGCAATTCGGGTTGAAAGCCCCGGCCATCATCCTTCACGCGAAGTTGCGCCTGCTGGGCTTCGAGCAGCAACTCGATTCGCACCTCGCGCGCCTGTGCATGTTTCACCACGTTCGAAAGCGCTTCCTGGCTAATGCGCAGCAAGCTCTTTTCTACGTCGGGTGGAAGCCGCCGCACCATTCCATCGAGAGAAAGTTGAACGCTTAAGCCATTGCCTGCGGTGAGGTCTTTGACCAGGTATTCGATCGCGCTCTTAAGATCCACCTTTTGCAGTTCCTCGGGATACAAATCCCACAAAGCGCACCGCATATTCGTGATGCTCCCGCGCACCAGTTGAAGCGCCCGGTGGAAGTGTTCTTGCGAATCTGGATTTGGCGCCAGCGAATCGCCGGCCAGCTCCATGTGCATGTTCGCCGCCGCCAGCGCCTGGCATACTGTGTCGTGAAGTTCCAGCGCCATCCGTTTGCGTTCCTGATGCACAGCTTCCTGCATCCGCTGCTCAGTGGCTCGTTCGCGCGCGTATTTCGAAGCCTGCCGGAAAACCCACAAGTAGGCGAACAATCCGGCAGCGGTGCCGATGATCAAATCGTTGAGGATAGCCGTAGCGGGGGCGTCACCTAAGCGAGCGAAACGAACATCCAGGGCGAAATTGACGAGCGCCACGGCAATTCCGAGCGCCAACGAACCGACGACGCGCCTTCCAAGCTTCTCGTAACGGGACATAGCCGGGCAAAACTCGTGTTTGGACTGACGCACTTGCGCAAAACCTGCGCCGATACACCAACATATAACGCTAGCACCGAAACGTGCGTCAGTAAAGCAGTCCGCTTTTGTTCGTTTGACCACCCACGCACTCGCATTTTTGTACCACTAAAGTCATACAGCGACTTATGCGCTCTGGGGAATTGATCGCGTATTGTGTTCCGATTATTTTGAAATGGGTCAGAGGCATCCTCAGGCGTGCCGCCTTGTGAGATTCGCACGCAGCCGTCGCTCAGCGGGATGGCGCCATCTCGGAGTGCGCCACGGGATTTCAATGGACCACAACCAATTTAAATAGGGAGGAAGTGTGAAATGACCGCACAATCAGCAACTGCAATGCAGCCGATTCGAGGGAGCGTACCCGTTCGACAAGGTCCGATGGACGTAAACGAACAATTCGACAGGATCTACGATGCGATTTCTCGCAGGGCTTTCGAGCTCTTCGAGGGCAACGGCCAGTGGCACGGCCACGAATTGGACGACTGGCTTCGCGCGGAAGCCGAAATTCTGCATCCGCTGCACATGGATGTGAAAGAGTCGGACAGCGACTTCATCGTTCGCGCCGAGGTTCCCGGCTTCAACCCCAAAGACGTCGAAATCAAAGTCGAGCCGCGGCGCCTGAGCGTGGCTGGCCGCCGCGAATTCAAGGACGAGAAAAATGGCGTCCGGAAGATTCGCTCCGAGTGTTGCGCCGACCAAATCCTGCGCTCCCTCGAATTGCCCGTGGATATAGACCCCACCAAGGTCAGCGCCACGCTGCGCGACGGTATTCTGACGATTGATCTACCGAAAGCGTCTTACGCGCGCGCAATCCGCGTCGAACCCAAGTCCTCCTGATCCGCAGCGACACTCTCGACAGCCCGCCGCCTCGATGCGCACCCCCATGCGGAATTCGAGGCGGTGGGCTGCGAGGAGTGCAACTCGAATCTGCACGCAACCGAAGAAGCGCCCACGCAGCCACAGTATCTTGCGTCAAATTGCGGCTGTCCCGGGGGCGCAAACGTTGCCTGACGCTTAACCTGCGGTTGCCGTGCTTAGGTGCGGATCCTGTGCCCGAGCAGGTACGAGGTGCTTCTGCAGTTCTTCTTGCGCTTGCGGTGACGCGATCAACAAAAGTCTGTCCCCGGGCTGCAACACGGTTTCCGGACGCGCCATCATTACTGACTTCCCGCGCAGCACGGCCACCAGCTTGGCATCAGCGAGCGGCCCGATGAGCACTCGCGCCTGAATCTGCTTTCCCACCCAGGGGCTCTCAGGCCGCAATGCTCCGGTTACCAGCTGCGAGCCATCCGGAAGATCGAGCGATAGCCCCGACTGCAACAGAGCAGCCAGATGAAGGTGATTCATCTGCGGCGGCAAGGTAACTTTGCCCTGGTCCAGCAATCGCAGCGCGATTCGGATGTTTTCCGCGCGGTGCGCCGGCGAATCGGCTCTTGCGGCCACCTGGGCCTCGTACAAGCTGCCGTATTTCAAGAACGACGACAAATTGATTTGAATCAAGAAACTTAGCATCACCGCGAGTCCCGCCGGAACCAGAAGCTGATAGCCTCCGGTCATCTCGGCGACCATCAGTAACGTCGCGATGGGCACGCGCGCGGCTCCGCCGAACACCGCCGCCATCCCGACAATCACCAACCCCGCCGAATCGTGATGGAAAATCCCGGCGAATGCGCCGCCCAGCATTGCACCGACGTAAAGACTGGGAGCAAAAACGCCTCCCGAGCCGCCCGAAGAAACCGTGAGTGACAATGCCACCATCTTTGCGACCAGCAAAACGATCAGGAGATGCAACGCGAGGTGACCATCAATCGCTTCCTGAATCCACCCATATCCGCCGCCTAACACTTGCGGCAATCGTAAGGCCAGGAGGCCCAAGCCGAGTCCGCCGATTGCGGGTTTGATCCATGCGGGAACTCGCAGCGCCACGAACGCATCTCGAATTCGGTAAAAAACTTCCGGCAAAATGGTGGCAACCACGCCGCTCGCGGCTCCCAGGCCGATGTACCAGCCGTAGTCCCTCAATTTCGTCGCGGCCAAATGCGAGGGAACGCGGAACAACGGCTGCCATCCAACAAACCACCCGTTGACTGCATACGCCACAATCGCCGCCAGCATGCAGTACAGCAGCGCGTCGGCTTCGAAATCCATCCCGCCATACAAGACTTCCACGGCGAAAATCGCCGTGCCAATCGGCGAGCGGAATATCGCGGAAAGTCCCGCCGCCATTCCCATTAGCACCAGCAAACGCCGTTCTCTTTCCGGCCGGCGCAGCAACGATGCGTATACCGAACCAAAACCGGCGGCGATTAGCGCAATGGGCCCTTCGCGGCCCGCCGATCCGCCGGAGCCGATCGTGATTGCTGACGCCAGCATTTTCACCGGCGCCACACGCGCGCGCAGCACGGAGCCGGTGTAGTGCACCGCTTTGACCACCGTGTCTGTACCGTGGCCCTCTGTCTCAGGCGCGAGGCCGTACACGAGCGCGCCGGAAATCAAGCCGCCCAGAGTGGTAACCACCGGCACGAGCCACAATCCGTGCGGACCGATCGCTTCGCGCAGCATTCCGCCTTCTTCGGGAAGTCCGGGAGGTCGGTAACCGGCAATCCAGGTGAGAAAAAAATACTGCGAGAGGCGCAACATCCACATGAACAGCTGGGCGCCGAGACCGCCGATAATGCCTAGGAGCACCGAATCTAAAAGGAGCCGCGGTCTGTCGCCGCCTTGCATCTTGATTTTGTACCATTTCGGCGAATCAACCTACAATCAGGTGACGCACGTATGGCCCGCGCACCGCGCCAGCACGTTTCGTGAACATTCTTTCTTCGTGAACGCTTCGGAGAGTAAAATTATTTTGGATGGCTTGCGCCCGCGTTCCGCGCGGGCCCCTACGCCCCGCCGGAGCGACATTTGATCAAGAAAACAGAAACGCCCGTCAAAAGTTCTGCGACGCGGCTGCGCAGAACGAAAGACCTGCACCAGTACACGATCTCGGCGCTCGATTCAGACATCGGCCAAGTGGAGGATTTCTATTTCGATGATGAAAAATGGACGATCCGCTACATCGTCGTCGCCACCGGCCTGATCCTCAAAGGGCGGCAAGTTCTGATCTCGCCCCTGGTGCTGCGTCACCCCGCCTTTAGCCCGCTGCACATCAACGTGAATCTCAATTGCGAGCAGGTAGCGACCAGCCCCAGCATTGACCTCGATAAACCCGTATCGCGGCGCCACGAGGCCGAACATCACCGGCATTACGGATTGCCTCATTATTGGGAAGGGAAAGGCGTCTGGGGCAAATATTCCAGTCCCACGGCGCTGGCCGAGGCGCCGCGCGCGGAGTCAAAAAAAGAGACGACGATTTCCTCCACCGGGACGCATCTCCGCAGCACCCGCGAAGTCATCGGTTACCACATTTCAGCCACCGACGGCGAAATCGGCCACCTGGAAGATTTTCTCTTCGATGGCGACACCTGGGAAATCCGCTACGCGATCATTGACACCAAGAATTGGTGGCCCGGCAAGAAAGTGTTGATCAGGCCGCAGTGGATCAAGCGAGTCAGTTGGGCGGATCGCGAGATTTATATAAAAATGTCGCGCGACGCCATCCGGAAGAGCCCGCCGTGGGACGACAACCTGCCCGTTAGCCGCGGCTACGAGCTGCGCCTGCACAAACACTACGGCTACGCGCCCTATTGGACGCCAGAGAAATGAAATGCGAACCGCTTCTGCTTGTCGTCACCCGGGACGATTACGCAATCATTCGCGATAGTGCCGGCGTCTCAGAACGACACGCGCGGCATCAGGTCATGAACGCGGAAAAAGGGCAGGTTCAGCAGGTCCGCTCTACGATTTTTCTTCCTTTGCGGGATACCTCGGGAGGTCAACTCAACGTCAACATCACGAATTTCGCTCCCGTACTCAAGTAGTCCAGGATCTGTCGCAGCTACTCTGCCCACCGCTTCGGACTAATACATTTCAATCCCACCAGGGGGATACGATGTGAGTAGGCTCTCCCATGGCTCATCTATTTTTGCTTCTGCGGGTCCATCCGTTCTAACCTTGCCTCGCCCGTTCCGAGCGTCTTCGAGTTCAATTCAGGTGATGTCACTCCTCGTGCTCGACGTAACTTATCATCATCTGCGCATGACCACCTGCGGATGTATTTGCCGTTGTTTCGGCAGCTTTCTGAGTTCCGGTTTCTCTTTCTGGCACGGACCGAAGCCCATTTCGCCAAAGCCTCGGAAGTCTTCCGTGATCTCGCCACGATTCCACTGGACTCCAATCCCGCGGACGATCTCCTGCGCTACTTCGCAATTCGAGAGGCGTGGGACTTGGCAACGTACACGTCTCTGACCGCAGGAGACTTGATCTTTCACAACCTCGCGAAGGACCGCTTCGCAGGCACGCGCTTCGAACGCCTCTACCGCGGCTGGAAAGCAGGACATGTCGCCGACGCCGAAATCCGCGAGAACCTGCGTGGGAGCGATAAGCCGCACATCGTTCAATTCGATGCGCAGGTTGTGCGTCCGATTGGTTCTTCCGATGGAGCAATGGAGGAGAACCGGTGAAGAAGGTAAATATGACACTCTGCAAAGCGTCCTGTACCACAGTCTTCACCTTGTGGCCCGGCATGACCATCAAAGGAAAGGCAATCGCAGAAGCAAAACCCAAAAGCAGCGGTGGAAAAACTACCAAAACGGGATCAGGTTGTGCTCGTCGATGACCAGAATTGCACAAGCGAGGACCAGATACCTTTGACCGTTCGTGACGCTGCCAAATTTCTTGGAGTGAGTCCTCAAACTGTGTATCTTTGGGTCGAGCGGAAGCAGATTCCCCATCTCCGCGTAATGGGTCGCAATATCCGGTTTCTTAAATCGGATCTCGAAACATTTCGCGCGATGTTCAGACAGGAGATGGAGAATGCCTAGATCACGAGTGCATGATGGCGTTGTCTTTCGTAGAAAGGAAAGCCGGGTCTGGTGGATACGTTATCGTGACCGGGATGGCCTTCGTCGACGAGAGTCAACGCTCACAGAAGACTGGAATGAAGCTCAGAGGAAACTCAGAGACAGGCTTCAAGCCAGAGACAGCAACGTACTTGACGCAGTAAAGAAAGGCGAATCCTTGAGTTTCGGACAAAGGGCTGACTTCTTCTTGGAAACATACTCGAAGCCACCCATGCGAGCTGAGAAGACTCACCAGATCAATCTACGCGCCGTGAAGCACCTCAAAGCTGCTTTCGCGTCGAGCAGTTTAATTGACATCACTGGCGACCGTGTAGAAATCTACTTGCGAGATCGTCTCCGACAGCGAGTCCGAATCAAGTCTTCCCTTGGATACAGAGAGAAAGGTGTTCTGCAGCCTGCGACGGTACACCAGGAGTTTCGCGTTCTTAGGCGTGTGTTAAACGTTGCCGTAAGGAAGCGACTGCTCCCGGTTAATCCATGTTCCGGTGTCGAATTCCCCGTTCGTGTGAAGGGTCTGTTCCGGCCACACTATGTCAGTTGGTCAGAGCAGAAACGAATCGAACTACACGCCCAACCACACTTACGGAACATCGTGCGGATCATCACGGAGACCGGTCTTAGGGTCTACAAGGAGCTCATGTCCATGAAGAAACACCAACTAGACCTTCCAAATGCAGTCGTTTGGATTCCGGACTCCAAGACTCCGAACGGAATCGCTGAGGTACCGCTCACGCCTCTTGCCGTTGATGCCTTCAGAGATCAATTGGCAATTGCGGGAGACGGACCGTTTCTATTCCCCAGTGATTTGAATCGGACCGGACACCAAGTAGCGTTGAAGACCGTTTGGCAAAAGTCCCTCCGACGAGCGAAGGTCCCTTACTTTCGGATTTACGATTTGCGATCCACGTACGCCACTCGCCTCAGTGCGGGCGGTGTAGCCGACGAGTGGGTGACACAATTGCTCCGCCAGGGCGACTCCCAAGTCTTCAAACGTTACTCCCAAATGAAGCTGCACATGAAGAGAGAAGCTCTGGAGAAAATCAACCGCCGGGCCAATGAAATGCCGTTGGATTCTGGCACAGCGATGGTTCAGTGAAATCTATTTGGCACAGTTTTGGCACAGTTGGAGGCCAAAATGGACCGATGGAGCGACAGTTCTGTTGGGAAGTACTTTATAATCTTTATGTACTTCATGTCGGGGCGTAGCGCAGCCTGGTAGCGCGCCTGCCTTGGGCGCAGGAGGTCTGGAGTTCAAATCTCCACGCCCCGACCACTAACTCACTGAACTAGCTGAGTTTCTTCCTGCGCGGTTTTCTCACCATTCTCCAACTTGGGAACATTTGGGAACAATTGACCTTCGAGCAAGTTCACTGCATCCCTTTGCGCAGTCACGCTGGCGTGTGTGCACACGTCCAAAGTTGTCGCCATGTGCGAATGCCCAAGTTGAGCCTGTGCAACCTTCAGCGGCGTCCCTTGTGAATGCAACAGCGTGCCGTGCGTATGCCGAAGAGTGTGCCAATCGATTCGCTGCAGGCCGGCTCTCTTGCATGCGGTACGCAGCGCTTTTTTTCTGAGGTTGTCCGCCGCAAGAGGAGCGCCGTGGTTTGTGGCAAATACCAAAGCACTCGGAGAACGTTCTGCCGAACGCGAATAGCACGCTTTCAGTTCACGCACAACTGCCGGAGCCAAGGGAACTTCGCGCTTACTTGCTCGCGTCTTCGGTGATCCGAAGTGGCCTTTGTAACAAGTCTCGGCCACGAGCAATGTTCCTCGAAGCAAGTCCACTCGTCCCCATCGCAACGCCAGGATTTCACCAATTCGCAATCCGGTCATTGTTGCGAGAAGCACGATTGTGTGAATTGGTTCCTTGCTCGCTGCAATGAGTCTTCGAACTTCCTCTGCCGTGAGAAATCTATGCGGACGCTTTAAAGTCCTTTCGGGCATTTTGACGCCGCGCACAGGATTGTTCGGGACATAGTCCCAATTCACGGCTGTTCCCATAACTTTGCTTAGGAGATGGCGCAAATGGTTGGTGGTCTCCCATGCGAAACCTTGTTTAAGCTTCTCCAAGAGGTATTGCTGAACTTCGACTCTGGAGATGTCGCACAGGCGGTGCCCACCAAACCTTGGGATCAAGTGTTTGCGTAGCAGAAGTGAATAGATCTCCTGCGCCGAGGGAGGCGCACAGAAACAGTCTGCGTAAAGACATGAAAGCACGACAAACCCAACTCGATATGCGCGAGAACGCAGCGTCTGCAAGACGACATGCCTCGCGTTCCGAAAAACGTACGCGCACGCCACAGCCGTCCGTTGCGTATAACAGCCAGAAGGTTTCGCGCATAGCCGTATCTCACGAGCTACCGAACGGGGCCACAGTGGAGAAGGACGACGAACGACTCTTGACGATCCAGCAAGTCGCCGACATTTTGCATGTGCCGGTCTCGTGGGTCTATGGACGAACGCGCAGACGGTCCACAGAGCGGTTGCCCGGCATCCGTCTGGGTAAGTACTGGCGCTTTCGAGAAGCAGAAACATCCATCGGACTGTATTCTTTTCCTTTGCGAGTTGGCATTCCGCTCGCGGGTTCGAAGCGTTTCGCTCGCTCAGGAGCGTGGGCTATGCCGTTCCATTCGTCGAGGCACACCGGTGACGCGACGGTTTGGGGACTAACCGAAAGGGAGAAGCTCGTTCAGAAAATTTCAGCTAGGGGGAGATTCAGCGGCAGGCTCAGGGGGAGGTAGGGTGCGAAAAAACAAGTGGGAGGAGAGTTGCGCCCACAATGGGAAATGGATAACTTCTCTGCCAGCCATCGTTGCCTCCACGTTAGGTGATGATGGTTAGGGCCGCGTTCGTGTTAGAAGCACGGGCGCGTCCCGCTATTTTGCTTTAGTCTTTCTTGGTGTCTTGCTCCTTCTGCCCTGGCCTTCTCGAAAGTGTTTCGCCTTGTGCTTCTTGATTCTCTCTATGTCCTCTTTTGTCCAGCGCCAATGCTTTCCGCCATTCATCCCGATTTGTTCTGAGGGGCGGACCTTGCCTGCAACCATCCATCTATGTAGCGTGATCCAATGAATTCCGGCTACTTTCGCCGCTTCCTTCGTTGAATAAGTTCTCACTTAAGATAGGCCTCTTTAGCGTATGTTGTCAAGTACGGAAATCGTGTTTTGAAGGCGGTGGGCGACTGAGGTAACCATACGCCTTGGAAGATTAACTCAAATATTGAGTAATCCGAAGCGGTCTATAGGGAAGGAGGGACCGGCCTGCAGGAGGCGCACAAACCTAGAATAAGTCGTCTGGTATCTCCGACGCAGCGAAGGTTTCGTACTCCCGCCAGCACGATTTTTGAGGCCGCTTTCTGTAGCGCTGCGGATAAGAAGTATTGGCGCGATCTTTCTGTCACAACCCACGTCTCTGTGACATCACCGGGGTTGGCAGCACCGCAGCTGCGCAGGCCAAAGCACGACAGCAGCGCGATTATAACGTTGCTATTGCGCATCGCCGCGCAAGAACCGACTCCACTTGGAGCTTGTCGTTCCCGATCGTCGTATCCGTCTTGCTGATAATCCTGCCACTGTTGGGCGAGAGCGTTCGCGCGTGCCACTGGATGTCACGTTTTGGCACTCCTCTCGTCGTCACGGTACGAACGGAGAGATGCGGTTCAAAGGAATGTCCTGTAACCGTGCTACCATTCTGAAATCACCTTCAAGAGAACGACTCCGGGCGGCCTCCGACGACGGAGTAGTGTTGGAGGGTGAGCAGTTCTGGCCCTCGCTTTCCTCACCTATTTTTTATGGCGTACGCACCCGAGTGATGCCGACACGTTGTCCTGCAGACTTCCCACGACCCAGTTTCCGCATGGCGTGCGCGTTGGCGACAGATCGGCGTTGGGACAGCAGCTCCGGGCACATCACGTCACGATGCAAAATGACATCGCTGCGGTCTTCGCCTATGTCTTCAGCAAGACGAGCTCCTTCGCCTTGTGCTTGAATGCCCGATCAAACGTGACCACCGTCAATCGTGAGGTGACCGCGAAAGCGGCCAGATAGGAATCCGCCCAATCTTTTGTGGCGGGATGTGGTGACCTAGTCAGATCACGAAAATACGTCTCAATTCCAGTGGGCTCATCCAAGTACTCCACACGCTCATCCTGCCGCCAGCAGTCATAGACTTTCCATGCCTGATCCTGGCTCATTACTTCGCCACGACCCATGACAGCTTCCGCGGTCAATAGGCGAAGCAATCCAAGCTGTGTAAACCGACAGAAGAACAAACGCGATGTGGGTTCTTGGCCTTCAAACCACTTGCGAGCGATCAGGTGGTGGACGTGCCTCTCGTACGTCAGGGCAATCCACACATTAATATCAGGGAAAAGAAATGATCTCGTAGATCTTGGCATTGTTGAGCCGTAACGCTCCTGGCCGCTTGGACCGAACGATTGGAAGCTTGACCTTTCTGTGAAACTTGCGCCGGCTCTTTCTTAGGATCTGCTCGACTCCGCGCAGGATCAATTCCTTGGCCGAACTGCCCTCGCTGGCTGCCCTGGTTTTCAGGCGCCGATACACGGGGTCTGGGATATCCACAGTCGTTCTCATGTTTTGATTCTACCATATTTATGGTCGCTTCGGCCACACAGTTTGTTCACCGAAGTTCAGCGGCCACCGAACCGCTGCATGATATCGTTGGTCAATACCCGCGCATTTTCTCTTTGTCCGGCATTTTGCTCCTTCGCCGTCTTCATCGTTTGCGACAGTCCCGGTCTCAATCGTCGTTGCCTCCGGCGGCTTCAATCGCAGGAACCATCGTCTACAAACTGGCCACTCGCGGCCATTGCCCCCAGTGAGTGGCCGCAAGCCACGAAGCGCTGGTTCAAACTGTCATTCTGGAGAGCGTCCGGAGCAATGTAGTTCATGTTGGCGCGCGCGGCGGCGTATTTGTCGCTCAATTTCACCATGTTCTGAAACTCATTGCTCAATAACTGATAGGCGCTGCGATCCGAGTCAGTCGAAACCGCGATTGAGGTCAAACGGAGATTCGTAGTCGCCGGAGCGCGATACGGCGCAAGCATACCGTTCGTGATCGAGTATCCACTTTGAATGGCGCTCGCAAGAGCTGCGTGCCATTCCCGAAGGGTCGCCGCTGTTTCTATGCCCGCATTTAAGAACCCTTTTGAAAATCCCGGATTCGATGCTAGAGCGGCCGAGGACGGTAGCTTTGCGGTCGTAGCTGCCGTAGCTGCCGGTGCGGTGGTTGCAGAGCCGAGAGGCAAGCTAAACGCGATTTGGCTTCCAGCAGAGCTGAGCGAACCATTTACCGCGCTCGCCAACGCTTCCAGGTCAACGTAGGAGCGGCCGTTCACTTGGATCACGGATACCTGTGTGGACTGGCCATTGATGATGATAGTGCGGTTTTGGTTCACGTTCTGGGACAATCCGATCTCAGGGACAGCAAGGAATAGTGTCGCTAGCAGGCACGCAAGTGGTTTGTTGCTTTTCATAAGGCTGCTCCTGGGTTTCCGGCATGGCTGACTCTCTCTGTATTTGTTATGGGCGCAGTCTGAAAGAGAGATCGATCCTATTATTAACGACGACGAGATACAGCTGTCATAAATGACAGGTTGTTGGTCTCGGTCAAAAACGATCTGGGCCAGTTTAATCAGCGAGGACCAGACAGGATAATTGCCGGCAACAGGAGCCCTCGCGCTAGCCAAGATGCTCGCAATGCCCGATGAACGCGGTACTCGGAAATTTGCATTCGCCCGACAGCAAGTTCCAGGGGTTCGGTCAGACGGCGCTGCCTGAATCCGGCCTGAAGTTACCCGACATAGACCCCGTGGTCCACCAGCCGGTCCGTCTGGCCATTCTCTCGGTGCTCGCCGGGTGCGGCGTGACTGAGTTCCTGTTTCTTGAAGACTCTACCGGACTTTCATGGGAAAGCGCTCCGTTCAGCTCACGGAACTCGAGGAAGCGGGCCCCATCAAGATCAGGAAAGAGATTATTGGAAAGAAGACTCGAACCACAGCGTCGCTGACAGCGAAGAGCGCGCGAGATATTTTCGCGTATTGGAAGGCCATGGACAAAGGTGCAACTTCCCTTTGGTATAGAAAACGCGACCGTAGGCCGTGTCGGTCTCTCCGCCTCCGCCAACGTCCTGGACCTCCGCAATGTACAGGTCCTGCGCGTCCTTCAATTCCCGGAAGCCGCGACGAGTGCGGAACATAGCGGCGGTGGATCACAACCACACGTCAGCTACGTAGCGCTCGTGGTCCAGCAGATCTTGCTGTTTCGCGACCTTTGCCCGCTGCTCGCCCGAGTTCTGGTCTCGTTCGCCCGCCAGTTGGGTCAGTTCGTCAACCTTTGCCTCTAACACCGCGGCGGCTGCTTCCGCTAAGTGCCTCAGCTTTCGCTCGAAGTTGCTGCAGATTGGATTGAGCCGCCGCCAGCCCCATGTCACGACAAAGGAGTACCGCGTCCCCGGGCATTACTTTCCCGTTCAAACCACCATGTTCATGGTATTCGGTCGCCCGGCACGTTTGTCGTCAAGCGCTTCGAGAATTCGCGGAGTATATTCCCGCCAATTCGTCCGGCGAGGCCAACGGCGGCATTGGTGAAGACCAGGCTCGCTCCCCGATTCGCTTTGGGATAGTACAAGTTGGAGAGCGCTGCCGAACCCAACTCGCCTAACAAATAAGAATAGTTGGGCACGGTAAGCCCACTATCGCTGCGTGCGAAAAATGCGGAGCCGACCGCATGTGCCAGACGCGACTTAAAGGTGCCGGAGCCCTGATAGTAGTAGCGCGGATCCTGATGAAAGAGCGCGGGGAAGACCGCGTGAGTCAGGAAATCGCTGCTGCGTCCATCAGCAAACTTTGCCGCAAAACGTTTGGCATACCCCGCGGCACCCTGCCCGTACCCGGCATAGGCGTTCGTCGCCTGCTCGATGCCGGCACCGAGGCCGACGCCGAGCATGGAAACCGGATCGAACGTGCCTCGCACTGCGAACCGGAATTTCTGTTTCGCGGTGAGCGGAGCGGCGTCAAAAATGTAGCTTGTGTAGAAGTTTGGGATGACACCCATCAGGCGCTGCTTTTCTGCCGCTCTTATTTGCTCAGCGGCGACGAACTCGGCCGGCCGCACCACCACCTCTGTGTTTGCCGTCGCAACAGCTAACGAGACGTCAGCCACCTCATAGACTTGCTGGTCCGCGACGACGAACTCCGCCGATGTAAAAGTCGCAAAATCCTTCGCGTTGACGATCACGAGGTAGGAACCGGGAGGGATCTTTGTAAAATTGAATTCGCCGTTCGTCTCCGACACCATAGCGTGCAATTCCGTTCCGTCCCCGTGCATCAAGCTCACCTGCGCGCCGGGAACGGAGGCTCCGCTTATGTCAAGCACGGTGCCTAAGACGCTGCCTGACACTTCCGCAGGGATTGTTCGCCAAGCCGGGTCCCTCGGCCCTGAGTCTAAATTGGGTAGAGGTGCATCCGGGAGGGAGCGGTCGTTAACCGCGCGCGCGGAAGCTTGTTGCTGAGCGAGCGCGCTCGTGGGAGCCATGCAAAGCAGAAGTAAGGCGCCGGCGAAAACAGTGTTTAGACGAGGGCACGGGGTCCTTCTCCAAGCGTTCTTCCAAGGCAGAGAGGAAGCCACAGTGCTAGGCTCAGCCAAGCTCATGAGGCTCGTGCCGCTCGCGCGGAGGGAAGTAGGCGCACACATCACGAAGTCACAATAGGTTTGGCTTTTGCTGATTCGACTCTTATCGCGGATTTATCACCCGTCAAATCGCAGTGCCGAACCTCGTCTGCTTTTCCATTAGCACATAGAGAGAATCGAGATTCTGTACTCTATTGCACACTCCGCGGCTTGGGGAAATTCATGCGGCGTCCAACTCCTGACAAGCTTGAATGCATAGGTTGGAGGAGGAGCGCGATTTACGCCGAAGGTACGTTCCTGACCACATGCTTGTACTTGGACAGTTAGGTGAAAACGTTAAGCAATCGTGGATTGCGGCGGTGTAAGCCACGGCTTTCAGCCGATGGATCTACGATCAGCGCGTTGGGCCCGCGAATAGAATCCGTAGCACAGCCATAAAGCACCTGATATCCTCAGCTTGCAAATCGCCCGCGCCTAATTCGGATATTTCTAGTGAAGTGTGCTAATTGCATTGACAATAGGGCAGCAGAAGCACAGTGTGGTTACGGACCTGGGATTCTTCAGTTCACCTGAACACACGGAAGCTACCTGAACCACCCCTCGCCACACTAATCAGTGAAACATCCAAGGAGATAGATGAATACAATTACGCGCAGGGATCAGTCCCGCAATTTGACGCTACAAGACGAAGTCAATCGCCTATTCGAGGACAACTTTAGTCGGGAACGCTCGAGTCATGCCGACCTAGCAACTTGGGCGCCAGCCGTAGACATCTACGAAACCGAAAATGAATTGGTCGTAAAGGCCGACCTGCCGGATCTCCAAGACAAGGACATTGACGTCCGCATTACGAACAACACATTGACCATCCGTGGAGAACGGAAGTTCGAGAAGGACGTCAAGGAGGAGAATTTCCTCCGGATTGAGCGGACATACGGTGCGTTCATGCGAAGCTTTTCGCTGCCGAATACGGTCAGCTCGGAGAACATTCGGGCCGAGTACCGCAATGGCGTCTTGACCCTGCATATGGCTAAGCGTGAGGAGTCTAAGCCGAAGCAGATCAAAATCAGCGTCTCAGCAAACGGCAAGTAACGCGCACGGATCCCATGCGGAGAGGCGAGTGCTACCTCTCATACCGACAGCCAAGGAGGTTGCCATGATCGAACGCAAAGAACTATCGAAAGAAGATATCGCTCACCGAGCTTACGAGTTGTTTGTCCAACGCGATGGTGCGTCCGGGAATGATATCGAGGACTGGGTCAGAGCTGAAAAGGAGCTGACCGGCGAAGTTGTTGCAGCGCAAGCAAAGACGATGGCCGCTCCAGCCAGTCGTAACCAACATAATTAACATGACGACCACCAAGAGAGCTTGATCCTCTGGAAGGGGCGGGTTCCCCGCCCCTTCATTTCTTCGTTTGGTTGCTAATCGTGAAACGAAACGTTTTTCCTCACCTAGGTGAGGCGAGTCCGTATGAGGGAACTCCGCGTGTTACAAAGGCGAGACGTGAGGCATAGACGCGTTTGAACGTGGAAACTAGAACGCGCGGGCTGCATTCGAGTTTTGGCTCAACGATATGGTCTGTGCTGTGCGGTAGCCCATCCGTTTTCTAGTGAGGTTGACAATGATTCAGGAAATAACGCAACGCCATTATTGGGGTGTCCTGTGCTCTCGCTGTAAGGAACGAATTCCTGCTCCCAAGAGGGCCGCGGTACTGTATGAAGAGTTAAAGCACGGCGAAGTGAACGATGGCCAAGATGCCAAGTCTCGTGCATTCACGCTCCGATGTAGGGTCTGCGATGAAGAGGGCGTGTACAGTTTCAAAGAAATTCAGGAATTTGAAGGCCCGCCAAGGGTGCGAATCTCTGAAAGAAAGCGAGCCGCATCTGACGCATCGTGGCCAGCGTTGGATTCGCCACCGCGCTGACAAGAAAATCAATTTCCCCAAGAAGCTCTCGACACCACGCAGTCCGTCTGAATCCCCCTAAGGCTTGAGGCAGACTACATTCGACAGTATTATGAATAATGTGGCTGATAACGAATCGAAATTGAAGGCGACATTGGGGATCGGGCGTGAGACCGGCGGCGGAGCGAGAGCGCGTAATCTCTTGGGTCGTAAACAAGCGAGATAGTCTGATCGTGCTGCTCTCTCTGGTGGCGCCGATTTGGATTTTCCCGTATTCAGTATGCCCGCAGGAAGCAAAAGAAGCTCCGCCAAATCTGACCTCGATTCTGGATTCTTTGGAGCGAACCGAGGAACAGAACTCAGCCCTCTCTCGGCCCCACAACGTGATGCGGGAATATAAGGTATTTCAGGGCGACGATCCGAAGCCCATCTCGGATGTAATGACCCAAATCAACTTTACTCCTCCCGACATCAAAACTTTCAAGATTACCGATGCGCAAGGCAGCCCGAGAGGTAAGAAGATCGTAAGTGCCATTTTGGAGCAGGAAGTAGCTTCTGCTAAGGACGGTCACCGGGGAGACATCAACCGATCCAATTATGACTTCGTGTTCTTGCGCGAGCAAGATTTTGGAGTGGTCCCAGAGTACGTGCTGCACATCGTTCCCAAGCGCAAGGAAAAGGGACTACTCCTTGGCGACATTTGGGTAGACGCCAAGACATACCGCATAAGGCAAATCATCGGAGTCCCGCTCAAGACTCCCTCTTTCTGGGTCAAAGATCTCCACATCACCGTCCAATTCGCCGACGTGAACGGCATGTGGATACCCGTTTCTGTGGACGCCATCGCGACAATCCGGTTTGTGGGCATTTATTCGCTTTCCGGTCATGATTTGGCGCCGCCCATCGCCGCTTCAGGCGCGCCAGACCCCTGACAGGACTTGTCCCTGATTACTGGAAAACTCAACAACCACGCTCCAATCCGCGCCGACTAGCGGCCTAAACGAGCCCTCGGGATCGCGGCGCCCCCCTCCGGACTACTTCACGAACACTCTGCGTGGCGCGTGGCCCTGATTTCCGCTTGCCCATACAGACTTGCCGAGGATGAGAACGCGTAGCGTGGTTCAGGTCGTTCCGCCGTGGTACACTTCGGCAACGTGACTTTCGAACGAAAAATCGTTGTAGGTCTGGAAGAGATTCGCGCTATCTCGTTTGAATGCCATCAATGCAAGTCCCGGCTCACGGTCTCGCCTGACGACATCCGCGATATTCCCACCGCTTGCCCGCATTGCAATTTTTCTTGGAGGCTGCCCGAAGACGCGCAACTGGGGCCGGTAGCATCACCACCGAAAACTTTTGCCTTTGGTATCAAGGAGCTCAAAATACGTTTTGGAGCCGATGTTATCGGTTTCAAAATCCTTCTGGAATTCGACGAACCGCGAAGAGACGCACTTTAAGCGACGCAAAGCCACCACCGCAATCGTCCAGCTGAAGCAACGTCGAAAAAACGACTCGATAATTTGCTGCGTCAGGCCCCAGCGGTGGAGTGGTGAATAAGCGTCCTGAAAGAAGACTCCCACGAGACGCTTATCTTAGTTCCGGCGAACGACCATACAGGTGATGTCGTCATGCTGCGGTGCGGAGCCGACAAATTCGTCGAGATTCTGCATGATGTTCGAAAGTGTTAGCGCGGATCTTTCGGCGCCGGCGACTTGCAACTGCGTCAAGAGACGCTCCTCTCCAAAATCCTCTTGATCCTCGTTTAGGGCCTCCGTCACACCATCTGTGTAAATCACCAACAAATCGTGAGGCTCAAGTCGTGTAACCCCGGTTTTGTAGTTTTCTTTCAACTCGATTCCCAGAGGCATGTTCTCCGACTTCAAGCGCTCAATTTTCCCGTCCTCACGCTTAAGAATAGGCGGATTGTGACCGGCACAAAGGTAACTGAGTACGCCAGTGGCTGGATCCAGTTCGGCGAGAAATGCGGTGGTGAAACGGCCATTTTGACTGTTAGCACAAACCTGTCGGTTCAGACCACCTACAAGATCAGAAAGCGACCCGCTGGCACTCGCGAGCGCTCGCAGGCTCGCCTGAAAGGTGGCCATCAACATCGCCGCCGGCACGCTCTTTCCACAAACGTCAGCGACGGCGATTAGCAACGGGCCATCCGTGGCTCGGCGAAATGCGTCGTAATAATCTCCGCCGATGGTCTTGGCGGGACGTGTCGCGAACGCGATGTCTACTCCGGGCACGTCGGGGGCTCTGCGGGGGACGAGCCAGCGCTGGATTTCGCGCGCGATCTCGATATCCCGCTTCATCGTTATGTGATCTCCCAGCACCAGGACGAGCAGCATCAGCAGGCCGAGGAAGGCCACTGTGAATTCAAGTTCCTGGGTAAAGACAAAAAAGTGAAATCCGATCACCGAGAGAAACGCCAGAGCGATCGTGAGAACTAGAAACAATCGGCGAGCAGGTGAGAGCTTTCTCAGAATGCTTCCAACCAGAGTTTGTAAAATCTTGATCGATTGCTTCCAGGATTGCTCGCGCTTTCCTTCGCGCCCACTGACGTCTTGTTTGTACAGCCGGGAGCTTTCGGTGGCCTCCGTTTTGAATTGCACCCAAAGTTCATCGATTTCCATCCCGGCGGTGAGGCGGTTCCATCCATCTCTGGAGCGCCACAACCCGCGCCGCACGCGCGCTTTCAGCCCGTAGAATGACTTCTTAGCGTTAGTAAGTAGGAAGTTCAGAGCGATGCGCCATGAAAGCAAAAGGGAGGCCAAGCCTTAAGAACACGGTAAGGCGAAGATCGAACTTCACAGAGTAATTGCACTACGATTGCGCTCCTAGAATCTTTCCCGCTCGCGCGTGGCGCCATTCACCTGTGTAACGGCGCGCGCAAGCCAACGTATATAAAGCTACCCCTGGGTAAAAAGGTGAGCGGTTCGCATTGTGCTCGAACCGCTCACGGGTAATGAGGCCCTCGTGTCCGCAGGTGCCTAGACGCCTTAGCGGGATTCGGGTTTCTTCGATTTGACCTCACTCTGATGCTCCGCTTGGGGCTTTGGCGCGGCTGCCGGCTTGGGCTCAGACTGATGTTGCGGGGCGGCGGACTTCGGAGCATTTTCCGTGCGCGGAGGAGCGGCCTGATGCTCTGGCCTTGCGCTCGTCTTCTCGGCCGCCGGTTTGGCCTCGGGACGTGACGCTTCATGCTTTGCGGCTGGCTGAGCGGGACGAGCCTCATTGTGGGCGGCCTGCGTCGTCTTCGCATGCTCGGTCTTCTCCGGTTTCGCTTCTGGCTTCCTCTCGGCTGCCTTGTTCTCCGCAGCTCTGTTCTCCGTTGCCGTTGCCTTCGTCTCAGCCGTCCTGTTCCCTGCAGCCTTGTTCTCGGGCGTCTTTCGCTCGCCTGCCTTGTTCTCTGCGGCCCTGTTCTCCGTTGCCTTCGTCTCAGCCGTCCTGTTCTCTGCAGCCTTGTTCTCAGACGTCTTTCGCTCAGCCGACTTGTTCTCCGCGGCTCTGTTCTCCGTCGCCTTATGCTCGGCGGGGGCCTCGCGTGCCGCTACCACGCCCTTGCCCGTAAACTCTCCCGGCTTGGATGTTGCGGCGATTGCTGGACGCCCGTGATTGACGGACGCGAGCATTTCACGGTTCTTACTGGAATATTCTCGTTGGCCCGATTGTGCAGCTGTGGGCGAAGTGTGGTGCCCGCGGTCAAACCTTTCTTGTGCGGCGGTTGGCCGCGCGGTGATTCCACCGGATCCGCCGTTGTAGCTGACGTAATTGGTATCGTGGACGACCACCCGCTTGTTATAAGTGTTGCGGAAATGCCGGCCACCTACATTGTTAACGTAAGTGTTGTAGCTGAAATGATTGTTGCGCCAGTACCCGCCCTCATACCCATTGCCGCCGTACCCGAATCCATAGTTCACGCCGCCGTAGAAGCCGACTTCAGGACCCCAATAGCCGCCATTCCAGGCATATCCGCCATCGCCCCATCCCCAATAACCAGGAGTCCAGAGCAAGCCTTCGCTGGGTGGTTCAACCCATGTTCCCGGTACCCAGAAGTAGCCTTCCTCACCATAGCCCCAATAGCCGGGCGTCCAGAGGTAGCCTTCCTGAGGGCAGATGGGTTGTGAATAAACGACCAGCTCGGGCGGAGCGACGGTAATGGACGCGCTGAACTGCGCGTGCGTCGTCGCCGGTATGGCCAAAATTACAAGCGCGAGCAAAAGATATCGAATCGAGCGAAAAGAACGCATTTTTCAGAACCTCGCCGGATCATCCTTCGTTTGCCCGGTCTGACTTTGCTGCTGCGGGTTGCGCGGATGGAGGGGCTACTTGATTTGCGAATGATGACCCAGCCGCTTTTCGAAATCTGTGCAATACAGGTCACATCTCGGATTTCTCTGATAGACAAATGTGTTCACGAAAATGGCGAGATTTCAGAAGGAAAAGAAATGCGGGGCGGTATCAGGCCCGTCCCGTAGACTTTCACTTTTGGAATGCCGACGGGAGGCATGGAGCGACGACCGTTCGGTCCTGAAGTTCCGCGCTACCAATTTGCTTCAATAGCCGATCTTGGAAATCAATGCAAGCCGCCAAGCAGGTACACGACTAAAACAATTAGCAGCACAGTTCCGACGACTCCCAGGCCTCCGCCTGTTCCCCACCTGGAGTAGCCGTAGTAACCCCCGCCTCCGCCGAACAACAAAACTAGAAGAATGATTAGCAGTAGCATTGAAAATCTCCTTTAGCGCGTGACACGCATTCGTAGACATTGTTGCATTCTCGAAGCCTTGTACCGGGTTAGCGCTATCCGGCAGGGTCTCGCTGGCGCGTAGCTTTCACACCCGTCAGTATCCCGATTCCCAAAAGTACGACCGAACCAACCACGATCCAGTGCGCGGGAATGTGTAGCAAGTAAGCGGCGTAGATCAGGCCGCTGATCAAGATCGTGAATCCGATTGCGTAAAGGCCGAACGACATTGGAACTCCTTCTCAGCTCAGCTGCCGCAATTTTCACCGAGATCACTTAGAGGGCACGAACAGGCCGTCAGACGCCTTCCGACCTGTGCTGCGGGTCCACTCCACAGCTTCTACTCTGCCGAGCTGGCTTTCTGATTCTTGACCTGCAGATCATTCACGACTTGAAGTACGTTAGGCACTCCCGTCGCGACCTTCTCGGCGCGTGCTCGCTTGTTGTCCGAATTCACTTCTCCACTCAGCGTGACCACGCCGCTCTTCACTTCGTATTTCACGCTATCGTGCAATCTGCCCTGAATCAGCGCGGCATCCAGATTTTTTTCGATGCCTTCGTCCAGATCCGAGTTCACTGCCTTCGCTTCTTTTTCCTCGCCGACCGGAATCACCGCGATCTGATCCGCCACCACTTGTGCGCCGGCCAGAGATTTTGCAACTGTCTCCGCTTGCGACTTGTCGGAGTCACTGGTGACAT
>CAWAED010000002.1:0-369584 GCA_963781105.1 uncultured Acidobacteriota bacterium
ATCGGGCGGCATGAACATCAGCCACTTGCCGGTTCTATCCGGAATCGGACCCAATCACTCCGATGTGGTCGAGACACGGCGTGCTTCGCTACGCCCCAGCGAGACCTTGACGATAACCTCCACACGCGCCGAAATTTCCGTATCGCAAGTTCCAACGAATTTGCCGGCTATTGCGAATAATCCGTCATTGTGTGCTCCCCGGATGCCTTCAAGTTCGCCGTGCCGAGGTAAGACATCGCGCGCCGACTTCGGCAACGAACCTTTGAGGATGCGCGAAGCGGGTCCTGGCGCAGGCGCAGCCTTTTCCAGCGCGGATCGGAATTCTGTTGAGCTTGCGCGGCATCCACGAGTGGGGCAGTGCTTACCTTCAGGCTTCAGGTCCGCGACGGCGTCTGCCTCAACGAGAAAAGTCGTGTCGTACTGCCCGCACGGTGCCATGTTTTGTGGGAACGGAATTTGAATTTTCAGGAGGCAAACGCCGAATACAACTATGGCAATGCCCCGAACTATTGCTCGCCATCTCGAAGGCGCGTCGGTGACGAGAGATAGGACCGAATCACTTTTCCTCGGACACGTTGTTGTCCGGGAAGGCAACCGTGATCGTTTTGAGGTCCTTGGAGAAGGATCAGTCGTTGTGTCGATTGTGAGTACTCGATAAATGAGCGAATCCGTTCTTCGATTCCGAACTTATCGGAATCTACGAGATCGAATGCATTCAACATGCCATTCCGTTTCAGCATGCGACATTGGTCTTAACACCATTTCGTGGTGCGGACGTCTATCATGCGTTTCATCTTGGGTCGCTGCGCTGCTGAAACGTTCCAAAACGGGAAGAGCCTGCGGCCAACAAGCGAAATGCACTGCTCGTACGCGATCGATTGTTTTAACGTTGAGCCTCGCAGCTTGTGGGTCGCGAGAACGTCGTGGGGTCGTCACCAAGAAAACTTTACCTGAAGGCAGCATCACAGGCGGGTCGAAAAGGCCATCATGGTCGAGGTGAAAAGCACGATTTTGTACGAAGCTACTTGCTTCCAAACACGCAAGTTCTCGGACCGGCAGCTAGCCGTTGACAGCGAAAACGCAGCTCATGCGGAGCCAACTCGCAGATTGCACATCCCGGCGCCCTATCGTAAAATCGTTCGGATTCACCAGCCGCAAACCGATTCCCCGGTAGCTCAATGGTAGAGCATTCGGCTGTTAACCGAAGGGTTGCTAGTTCGAATCTAGCCCGGGGAGCCACTTCCTCTTTGTGGTCAATCAGTTAGAGACGGCTTCCGGTCGCTCCTTTCCGCCTGGATCCGCCATTCCGAGTTGATAGCGACGCTTGGTTTCCGGACTCGTGTGCCGCATGGCTCGTTGCACGACGGCGTCCGGTGCGACTTCACTCAAGCGCGTGCAAAAGACGTGCCGCAGCGTGTACAGCGGAAAATGCGGCACGCCTGCCCTTCTCAGCGCGGCTTGCCAAGCTGTCTTGACCGTGGAGATCGGCCGGTCAGGACAAACCGGACTAGGAAAGACATACCGGCTCTTCGAAGCCTGGTCCTTGTTCCATGCCTGCAAAACTTCGCAGGCATACTCCGAGAGTGGAACCGGTTCCGACGAGCCGGGAGTTTTCACGTCGTTGCCCAAACGAATCAGCTTACTGGCCAAGTCGATTTGATCCCAACGCAATGAGAACCCCTCGCTGTACGTTCGGCCTCCCGTCTGCGAGAGCAGAACAATCGCCACTCGAAGATGCGGTGGGGCAGCTTCCAAGATGCGCTGCTCTTCTTCGACGGTCAGCATTCTTCGAACCGGTCGCTCGCGAAGTTCATTGAAGTGCTTCACCGACGAAGCGGGATTTTCGGGTATGTACTTCCGCTTGCAGGCGAGATCCAAGATGCACTTCAAACATTCGAGCTCCCGGTTTACCGTAGCTCCTTTTACCTTCCGGTTCGGGGCTAGCTTCGTTGGTTGCTGCCGTCGCTCGTCGCGATATTTCTCGATCATTTCGACGGTAATTCCGTCCAACTTACAGCCCTCGAAGAATGCTTTCAGATGTTTCATAGAGGTGCGATGGCCTCGGATCGTGTTTGCAGTGAGCCCTGCGAAGTGAGAACGTTCGAACTCTTCACACAACTGCCCGAACGCAATCCGATCGCCTTGCCAGCCAACCTTGAACAATCGCAACGTGATCTCGCTTTCACGATGCTTCCAAATCTTGATCGCGAGAACTTTGCTGCTCGTCTTGGTCGACTCGTAATGGTGCTCACCGTTCCACGTGTAGCCCATCCACCAAAAGCGTGAGTCCTTTCTCTTGAACAATCCCAATTGGCGCTCCTCTCATTTGCCGGAGCTAAGCGCCGACGCGATTATACCGCCTCCGCGATGTGAGCGGCGTGCCGGACGAACGTGCTGATTCTTGAATTCGTCGAGACTCGATAACCGATACTGGAGCCGGCCGCAAAACTTACGTGACTCAATTTCATGATGTTCCGAGTAGCGATAGAGAGTGCTGCGGCCGACCCCCAGATATTCGGCCGCCGCGGAGTGTTCCAGCCAGGAGTCCACGATTTCCAGAGACGACTTTCGGGAATCCCTCAGGAGAACGATGGGCTCCTGAGACGAAAGCGTTGTTATTAGTTTCTGCAGGGCTTCGACGATCGGCAGATCGCCGGTGGGAATGACGATGACGTAAGCGCAGGCTTGCGGGTCACTTGCGAGTTGTCTTTCTCGATCCCTCGTGACGGGCGGATTGGCAGATGGTTCCATGGTTGCCTCACAGTCTTGTTCGGTCACGGTCAGGCGCTTCGAATCCCGGAGCGTGCGACGATGGAGTGGAACCGAGCGCTTTGGCTCTCTCATTGGCAGTGGATTCGTGCCTGTGCAGTTGTGCCTGCGCCTTCGTGACCGTGAGACGAGCGTAGTACTCCGGATCGGCCTTATCCTCGGCGCGATAGTCGGCAATTTTCCGGATCACTTCCTCGGCCGCGTCGCCTCGCGCAAGAGCGCGGTTTGCGTAGGCCCAATCCGCTTCGGATTGGCTCCGGTGTCCGAGTGGCATTTTTCGTGTCGGTCCGTGGTCGCCTTCCAGGTGCCGCGGCGCATCGGGCGAGTCTTCGTGCACCGCGAAGTCCCGAAGGTGGTAAATCTGGTCCGTCTCCTGAATTGCGCGTACCAGAAATTGCTCGTTGTACTTTCGGTTCACGAAACCGGGTACTCGGAGCACACGGGCTATGTCCGTCGCGGCGATGTCGCCCCGGAACTGCGCTGCCAGAGACCGCAAAAGCGACTCTGCTTGGCCTTGATCGAGTCCTTCGACCCGCCAGACCACTTGGTGTTTCTCCGGAGACGTATCCAGCACGAAATTGGGGGTGGGAATATCTCCGGACGTTCGTATGGCCTGTAGTGACGCGCTGGCACTTTCATCCAGGTCAAGATACACATGACGAACCTCGCGGATGTTGTCCTTCGTCCTGCTGTAGGAGTTCTCCTTGATAGGATTCATTCCCAGGAAAATATCAGCGCCGGCATCGTTCTCTTCGATGAGCCAGTACAGAAACGGCGGGCTTGCGATTGCCTCTGCGGCAAGGATGCGTTGCAGGGTCTGCTTGCGAGTGCGGTTCCGTACGAGAACGGCGACGCGGTCTTCCGGCGAATGAAGCGCCAGGACATATTCCGACGCGGAGAGCGTCCGTGGAAAGAATGGCGCCGAGTTCATCATGAGTTGTCCCGGGGTGCGAGGTAGATTGCACAGAAGTCAAACAGGTCAGTGTCGGGATCGTAGCTCTTGATTTCGAGCACTTCCGAGATGAAGCGTCGTCCCGGACGCCGCTCGATTTGCACAACCACATTCAGGGAATCTCCGATGTTGCTCTTGACGGCGCGGTACGGCAGCTCCACGCCGCTCTGCAGGACGCAACTTGTAAAGCGCGCGAGGCCTTGCTTCGCAGAACTCGCATGGATTGTCGAGAGAGTTCCGGAATGGCCCGTGTTCAGGAGTTGCAAAAGATCGAATGCTTCGCCGGACCGGATTTCTCCCAACAAAATCCGATCGGGGCGGTGACGGAGAGCGGCTTTGAGCAAATCGCGAATCGAGACGGCGGGTATGCCGTTCTGTTCCCGGCGCGCTTCGAAACGGACGAGATTTTCATGGTGCAGTTGGATCTCCGCCGTGTCCTCAATCAGCAGGATGCGCTCGTCCGGCGGAATGAATTTTCCGAGCGCCGTCAATAATGTCGTCTCGCCCGCCGCCGTGCGGTAGCTGCTGAGAAGACGGAAGCCGTGTTGCAAGCTGAGATAATTTTCGGCCCTGTCTTCCACGGGAAGTTCGCCCCAATCGCCGGTCACGTGGCGCGCGAGGAATTCCACGGCGTTCTGCCCGGTCTTTTCGAGAGCGGCCAGAGCGCCCGCCGTGGCGACGAGGCGGCCCAGGTCAAACAGAGGTTTATTGGTGATTCTTTGCATGACTTGATTTCTCCTTTTCGGGATTTGGCTTTTGCTTCAGAGGGGCGCGGCGGGGAGCCGCGCACTCGAAAGCAAATGCCCTTCATGGCGGGGGAACGCGCCTGTCCGCCCGCGCTGTCAAGGCCGCGGGGTGGGCGTTCATCGCAGCGCAGCGGAGAGCCTTGACAGAAGAAGCGGGCGGATCAGGCGCAGGGTTTGGCCAGGAAGGGCAGGCGAATCAGCTTGCTAATCGGAAAGGGCAGGGTTTGCTAATGTTCTTCGAGCAAGTGACCGCCTGATGGCGCCGAAGCGATACGCAGCGCTTTGTCGGGACGAGTAGAGGATGCGGTGAAGGTGGGACTATGGAAAGATGGATCGGTTTGCGATAGGCGAAAACGATCCGGAAATCACGGTCAGGAGGCACGCGGTGATGATCGGCGAAAGGTTAAGAGCGTTGCGTGAGCAGAAACAGTTGTCGCAAGGAGATATTGAGAAGCGTGCGGGGCTTCTTCGTGTCTACATTTCCCGTGTTGAGAATGGCCACACGGTTCCGGCTATCGAGACGCTCGAAAAGCTGGCTCGGGCACTGGAGGTTCCGATGTACCAGCTCTTTTACGATGGCGAGGAACCTCCGAAACCATCTCTTCCAGCCGCGCCTGCGGATGAGGGCTGGGGTAGTTCGGGTCGGGACGCCAACACACTGCATAGATTTCGCAGGCTGATGAGCCGGATCGATCCGAACGGCAGGAAGCTGCTCTTATTGGCAGCCCAGAAAATGGCTCGGCGGAAAAAACGCGTTCCTCAGGCGTAGGTGGCGAGTCAGTTCGCCCAATCATTCTTAGCCTGGGTCTGTCCGGGAGTGTCTTTCACGAAGCACTGCTCGCAGACTTTGGTTCCATTCTTCAAAGTGAAATCCACTCTTCGAGTCGGATCGATTTCGGCTCCGCATTTTCGGCACAGCTCGGTTGGAGTTTCGCTCATGATCTTTCCAGCCTTCGGATGTTTCGATTCACGCTCATTATAAACTTTGATTAAGAAAACCGAGTAGGTCTCCCTCTTTGCGACTCGCTCTTCGGCGAACATTCACTGACGGCTTTACGATTCGGTGGGGAAACAGGGGGAACTTTATGGGTCTCTGGAAGTCGTGGTGGAATTCGGCGAGCCTGCGGAGCGGATTGTCGCCGCGGCGCGATAGCGCCGCGCGGACCTGATCGTCCTGGGAGGTCGTGACGTGCCACGGGTCAAAACGTCGTCGCTCACACGCAGTGCCCTGTTCTTGCCGTACACCCTAAAAGCGCTGAGGCGTGCGCGACGAGCTCGCAGGACCGTCGCAAGCCGGTGAAGCGCGGGCGAATCGGGTTCTTACAACGTGACGAAATTTTCAAGCTCTGCCCGATTCGAAATCATTAGCGTAGAACCCTTCAAAGTCACCAGGTGACGGTTCCGGAAGTCGCTCAAGGTGCGGGTCACAGTCTCCCGAGTGCTTCCGATGAATTCCGCGATTTCTTCGTGGGTCAGGGGCATGTTGACCCGGGCTCCGGACTTGGTTTCTTCAGCTTCGCTGGACCAATCCAGCAGCAATCTGGCCAGCTTTTCGGGGGCAGAAGCAGAGAGACCGACGGTCCGCAACTGTTGGCACGCCATGCTGTAGTTGGAGCTGAGCTGGTTGACCATATTCTGCGAGGTCTCCGGATGTTGAGCCACAAAACGCAGGAAATCGTCGCGGCGCACGAAGGCAATCTGGCACGGATGGAGCGTCTCGGCGGTCACCTCATATGTTTTCCCTGAAAGAGTGGCCATCAAGCCCAGAATTTCACCGGCTTTGGCGATTCTCAGAATGAGCGTCTTTCCTTCGCTGGAACTGATCGTCAGCTTTACTTCTCCCTCGCAAAGTACAAAAACTCCTCGCGAGTCCTGTTTCTCCATAAACAGCGTTGCGCCCGCCGGATAGGCAGAGCTGGATTTGATGGAGTTGAAATCCGTCACAGCCTTGGGCGACAGTTGGCAGAAGAAACTGCTCTTGCGCAGCTTGCAGGTCTGGCAATTCTCGCTCATTTCGAAGCCGTATGGTCCTCGCATCTTATGGTTCCTCCTCGGCACTTTTCGGATCTTGCCGCTGCGCTTCCGCTGCGAAATACTTTGTCATCGGGGTATCTGCCACAAACTCGGCGCGGACCGTCTTGTATATGCTAGCCAGCATCCGTCTAGCCGCCAGGTCCATATGCAAGACTCCGCATAGATCAACTCTGAGTTTCCTTGGACCCAAAGAAACCGCCACACCCTGCCAGGCTCGGTCCAGTTCATCAACCCACGGCCCGACAACCCTTCCATCCAGCCTTAAGGTCATCGCATCCGGATCTTCGTGTACGGTTATTCTTAACGTTACTTGGCTCGTCCTGCGCCACACCCTATCCGTGGCACGTGAAGGCCCAATACGAGCAAGTCCGAGCTCGATTGCCTTCTTACGGAGAGGAAGGGACTTAGGGGGGAAGCACACTCCGTGTGACGCACAGCACCATTGCGAGTGACGACGCACACTGACGAGATATCGTCAGGCATGACTACATATAGTCGTTGCGCTCGATGCCCAGTTTTTTCAATTTGGAATTCAGCGTTGTTCTCTTCAAACCTAGCTTTGCGGCCGCACCGTGCTCGCCCGCAATGACGCCTTTGGTTTCCCGGAGCACGCGCAGAATATGTTCGCGCTCGGTGGTTTCGAGCGTGGCATCATCCTCGGACGAGGCTTCCGGCGGGCGGTCAAGCTCGGCGAGCGGCGCTCGCAACGCAGAGCCCTTCGTGAGGATCACCGCACGCTCGATAAAATTCTCGAGTTCTCGGATGTTGCCCGGCCAATCCCACTTGGTCAGCGCCTTCATCACGTCGGCCGGGATCGACTGGATTTGCTTATCCATGCGGCGGGCGTGCTTGGTGACGAAATAGCGGACTAACAGTGGTATGTCTTCGCGGCGTTCTCGCAACGGGGGAATGGTGATCGGAAAGACTCTCAAGCGATAGTAGAGGTCGCTGCGAAACTCACGGTTCGCCACCATTTTTTCCAGGTTACGATTCGTTGCCGCCACGAGCCGGATATCTACGGGAATCGTGCGCGTGCCGCCCAGCCGCTCGAACTCCTTTTCCTGCAGGGCCCGCAAGAGTTTAGGCTGCAGCTCCGGGGGAAGGTCTCCGACTTCGTCCAAGAACAACGTACCTTGGTGGGCCAGTTCCAATCGGCCAATTTTCTGAGAGATGGCTCCGGTGAAGGCGCCTTTTTCGTGGCCGAATAGTTCGCTCTCCAGTAGACCGGTCGGGATCGCCGCGCAGTTCAACTTAACCAGAGTGTGTTCGCGTCGGGAACTGAGTTGATGGATCGCCCGGGCGATCAAGTCCTTTCCGGTTCCGGTTTCCCCGAGAATGAGAACGGTCACGTCCGTTGCCGCAACTGTTTCGGCCTGCTTGAGTGCCCTCCGCAGACTTGTACTTTCCCCAATGATGTCCTCGAAGCCGTGTTCGGTGTGCAACTCCTCTTCCAGATAGCGTTTCTCGCGTTCTCTTCGTTCCAATTCCTCTTGAGTTCGAACCTTTTCCGAAAGGTCGCGGATCATACTGAGCACAATCTTGCCTGCCGGCGTCTCGACGGTGCTCAACATGATGTCCACTGGGAATTCAGAACCATCTTTGCGTCTGCCACGAAGCTCTAGACCAATTCCCATGGGGCGGGTGCGAGGATTGGAAGCGTATTCATTTCGGCGGGTGGGATGGGTCTTGCGGAATCTCTCCGGAATCAGGACTTCGACCGGCTGCCCAAGCAGTTCCGCTCGTTCGTAGCCGAAGAAGTTTGCAACTTGTCCATTCACCTCGGCTATATTCCCTTGTTGATCGGTCACGAGGACCGCATCGGGCGAGAATTCAAAAAGGGCGCGAAAACGCTGTTCGCTCAACTGGACGGTGTCCTCGGCCCTTTTGCGATCCGTAAAGTCTCGGGTAACCTTCGAGAATCCTAGTAATTCACCGTTGTCATTGCGAATGGCGGTGATCACGACGTTCGCCCAGAAACGTGAATCGTCCTTTCGGACCCGCCATCCTTCATCTTCGAGGCGTCCCTGGGAGGCAGCGATTTTCAATTCATCATCGGGCTTGCCGCGTTCGATATCTTCTCGGGTGTAGAACCGCGCGAAATGCTGACCGATTATCTCGTCCGCTCGGTAGCCTTTGAGACGTTCCGCTCCGGCATTCCAGGTTGCCACCCGCCCGCCGGGATCCAGCATAAAAATGGCGTAGTCCTTCACGCTTTCCACAAGCAAACGGAAGCGTTCCTCGCTTCGATGCAGAGCCGCTTCGATGCGCTCGCGTTCTGTGACGTCACGTACCACGGCCAGGGAAACAAGTACGCCATCCACCTGCAGAGGGCTGAGCATGATGTCCACCGGGAATTCCGTGCCATCCTTGCGTCTACCATGGAGTTCGAAACCCATGCCCATCGGGCGCACGCTCGGCCGAACGCCGAAATTTTGTCTGTGGGCCGGGTGCAGCGCTCGAAAGCGTTCGGGAATCAACGCCTCGACCGGCAATCCCAGCACTTCTGCGCGCGTGTATCCGAACATTCTTTCCGCTTGCGAATTGAGTTCAATGATTCGCCCATCTCCATCCGCGACAACAATGCCATCGGGCGCAAATTCAAAGAGTTTTTCGGCCAATGCTTGCGAAGAGAGCTTCTGCAATGATGGGCCAGTCATGTTTGTCCGCTCGAAGCTGCCGATATCCGCACCTCCCCGAAGAAGGCGCCGTTCGCTAAACGGCTAGCATCGACGTTCGAGGGCAGTGTCGAAGACGAATGATATCTCAGGTGCGCCGTGAAGAACAAAACGGCATGAGTTCGAGAAAGAATGGAAGAGTGACTCCGGGGGAATCGGGACACCTGAAACCTTGTCGGTAGCAGCTGCGCCTCAGCTGCGGACGATTAGCACCGGACATTTCGCTTGCGCCACGATTCGGAATACGCCGGTACGGATCATATGCTTCGGAAAGAGACCCGTGTCGCGGTGTACTCCGAGAACAATCAAATCAGCGCCGTGCCCCTCGGCGACGTCAAGGATTTTAATGGAGGGCGTGCCACGCTCCACGACACAAATCGGCTCGCACCGGAGATCGGCACCGAAAGGAACCAATTGGTGAAGTGTGTGCAACATCGCAGGCACGTCTTCTCCATCTTCGGCCAAATGAAGCAAAACGAGCTGGGCACGATGCTCTTGCGCCAGTGAAATCGCATGCGGGGCGGCGGCCAGTGATTCAGCGCTGAAATCAGTGGCATAAAGAATCCGATTGAACTCGGCATTCTGTTTCGGCTCGCCGGTGACCGCGGGACCGACCGCCAAAACCGGACAGCGAGCCTTTCGAACAATCTGTTCGGCGATCGAACCGAACAGTACCCGGTCGAAGCCCGTTCGACCATGGGTGCTGAAAACCAACAGATCAATCCGTTTGTTGTCGATGAATTCAGAAAGGGTCGGCCAGGTTTCTCCTGACTGGAAGATGATTTCGTGGGCGATGCCTTGCAGTTTGCTTTCCAGATCTGTTCGGCTCTTTTCCCAGAATTCCTCTTCGTCTTGAGCTCCTTTGGACCAGTCGCTGGACGGAAGAAGAGGGTCGCAGTCCGGATGAGTCACATGCAACGCGTATATCGTGGATCCGTATCGCCGCGCTATCTCCAGTGCGTAGGGTAAAGCTCGCTTAGATACGAACGAAAGATCGGTGGCGTATAGAATATTTTTGAGCCTTAGCTGAATAGCGGTGTCCAGCGCTTTCATGGTTGCATCCTCGAGTTGGGTTCTTGCGGTCGAGACTCTTCTCCGGCATCATGCGGCATTCCCGGCTGGCCATTTATAAGAGCCTTCGGCGGATGCCTCTACCATAGACTCGATGGGAAGGTACGAATCGCGCACCAGAGCAAGACAATTGCGGTCACGGTCGCGAGCGCCATCAGGCCCGCAACCGGTTCGGAAACAGCCCGCCGAAAGATCGCAAATCCCGTAATGCTCGCCGCAACCGCAATTCCGATGTATCCGAAATTGCGCGACACCAGGTAGAAGAACCAGAGACCCGAAGCAGAGTATGGAGAACCGTACGCCAGACCCAGCGCTGCGAAAAACGCAAATAGGGCCGGCAAACCGAGCAGCAGGATTACTAAGAACTGCCCCAAGTCCGCCGTTCGATGATCTCCGATCGTCGCGTGAATTCGCATTTTGTTCCTCCCTTACTGCTGAGGCTCGTTCCCAGAGCAGCAGGCTAGAGCAAGGATCCAATAAGCCAAGAAACTGCGAAGTGACGACGATCACAGGTCACTGTGACGTCGAACGGCCACCCGGCGGGCGACACTAGCAACGAACTCGTGCTTTCATTGGTCGGAAGAGCAGCCCTTTCGCAAACTCGACGAGGAAGAGATAGGTCAAGGTGGAGATCGCTAGAAAGGTGAAAAACGGCGCCGGGAGTCTGGTGAAGCCGAGAATTTCTGCGAGCGGCGAGTACGGAAGCAGAATGCCGATGATCACCATCAGGATCGTGGTACCGGCGAGCGGGAGACTTGGCCGGCTCTTGAGCGGATTCCCCATGGTGCGAATGACGAAGAGAACCAGCGTCTGGGTCGCGAGCGACTCGACGAACCATCCCGTGTGAAATTCCGGCTGGCTGGCATGGAAGAAGTGAAGCAAGACGTAGAACGTCAGAAAATCATAAATCGAACTGATCGGCCCGATGAAAATCATGAAATTCCGAATCAGTTTCATGTCCCATCGACGCGGCGTGCGAATCGCCTGCTCATCCACATTGTCGGATGGGATGGTGATCTGCGCGGTATCGTAAAGAAAATTGTTCAGTAGAATCTGCGTCGGAAGCATGGGAAGAAATGGGAGAAAGATCGACGCTCCGGCCATGCTGAACATGTTGCCGAAATTCGAGCTGGTGCCCATCAGCAGGTATTTCATTACGTTAGCAGACGCCCTGCGGCCTTCGATGATTCCGTTGTGCAGTATCTCGAGACCCGGCTTGAGCAGGATGATATCGGCGGTTTCGCGCGCAACATCTACAGCGGAGGCGACCGAGATGCCCACATCCGCCGCGTGCAGCGACGGCGCATCATTGATTCCATCGCCCATATAGCCAACCACGTGACCACGGCGTTTCAACGCATGGATGATGCGATGCTTTTGCACAGGTGAGACGCGCGCGAATACAGTCGTCTGCTCCGCGAGGTGCTGAAGGGCCGGGTCGGTCATGCGCTCAAGTTCTTCGCCAAGGATCAGCTTTGGGTTGTCGAGGCCCACCTGTTCGCAAACGTGCCGCGCCACCAGTTCGTTGTCTCCGGTGAGGATTTTCACTTCCACCCCGTCCCGCTTCATGGCTGCAAGCGAGAGGGCCGCATCCGGGCTCGGCGGATCGGCAAAGGCCAAAAATCCAGCCAAGACCAGGGAATGTTCATCGGCCACATTGAAACTGCAGTGTGCGTCAACCCTTCGATAGGCGACCGCCAGAACCCGAAACCCCTGCGCACTCAGATCGTCGAAGGTTTGCCGGCAGCGGTGCCTGGCCTCGGCGTCCAGCGAAATGGCGCCGCCGTCGGCCTCATAGGCATCCGAAAGTACAAGAATGCCTTCCGGAGCGCCTTTCGTGATCAAAAGACAACCCGGGTCGCCTTCCTTTTTTTCGACAACGACGGAAAGACGACGCCTCTCGAAATCGAATGGGATTTCGTCGCACTTGACGTACACGTCTGGATCGGCACGTTCCATTTTCAAAATCGCGGCATCCAGCGGGCTACGAATCCCCGTCTCAAGTTTGGCGTTCAGGTAAGCGAGTTCGACAGGCCGGTCGGAGACTTTTCCGAAAGCATCCACAGATGCAGCGAGGCTCATCCGTCCGGTGGTAAGCGTGCCGGTTTTGTCGCTGCAAAAGACGTCGATCATTCCGAAGTTTTGAATGGCGGGCAGATGCTTGACGACTACCTGATCGCGTGCCATGCGGATCGCACCGCGAGCGAGCGTAACGGAGGTGATCATGGGCAGAAACTCTGGCGTTAAACCGACAGCCAAGGCCACTGCGAACACTAAAGACTCGAAGGCATCTCTGTGCAGTGCGACGCGAACAACCAGAATGAACAGTACGAGGAAAAACACGGCACGCATGATCAATAGCCCAAAATGCTTCATGCTGCGCTCAAACTCGGTTTCTTCGGGCCGGACGGCCAACCGTTCCGCAATCGCTCCGAACGCGGTCTGCGCACCGGTCTTTAAGATGACGGCCGTCCCAGTTCCGCTTACCACCGAGGTTCCCAGAAAGACCAGATCTGGGGCAGCGGGATCGCGTTCATTATTCCTTTCTTGTCCACCCACGTTTTTTTCTGCTGGCAGCGATTCCCCTGTCAATGCGGCTTGTTGGACATAAAGGTCGCGGGACTCTACTAGCCGACCGTCGCCCGGTATCAGGTCCCCGGCACATAGACGCACCAGATCTCCGGGTACAACCTCTCGCCGCTTAATTTCCTTCCATAGGCCATCGCGCAGAACGATAGCGGTCGGTGTCACTTTCTCACGAAGCTTGTCGATCGCCCGCTGCGAACGGTAGGTCTGCACGAAATTCAACGAAACACCTAGCAAGACCATCACCAGGATGATCGCGGTATCGGTTACGTTACCCAGAAGAAAAGAAACAATGCTCGCGACCAATAGGATGATGACCAGTGGATTGACGAACAGGACCAGCAGTTCGAAGAAGGCAGCGCCACGTTTCGCTGGCGCCGGCTCGTTGGGACCGTACTGCGACAACCGTGCGACGGCTTGCTGTGATGACAGCCCTGGTGAGGGCACCGCATCGGTCCGGCCCTGTTGGGTTGAGGCAAGGGAAGGCGAAGTCATGTTCCCGGTCACGTCCTCCTCGGAATAACCTAATGGCGAGGCGGCGGCTAGCGTTCACGCCGCCGCAATTATGCGGTCCTTTTCGTGAGCTCGAGGCTCGCCGGAACGAGCGCAGATTAGCACACCCGCGCGTTCGCGGTATTCCAGCGAGTACGACGCACGGCAATGATCGCACAGCCAAACGTGTTGGACCGAGTGCGCGTTCGGGTCCGGTCTGCCTTCGTCCTGATTGTTGTGAAAACGAAAAAACTGTCCTTGGCGGTGGTCAAAAGCCGTGCCGCAATTTGGATTGGCGAATCGCGAAAACATCGCCGATCTCTCTCCAAACAGACTCGCGCCCCGCTAGCAACTCATCGGTGGCGTCATGACTTGCGGTGTTTGAAAAATTCCACTTGCCGAAGCCGCTTCATGGCCTCTTCTAGCGTCTCGTACGGTCCGCCCAAATTCCTTCCGTTTTTCGATACAACTTGGTAGTGGCCTCCCGCAACTCTCTTGATCATGTTTATTTCTGCCTAAACCACTCCGGCCTTCGCCATAGCCTAGTCGGGCCAGATTGGATCCTTCAGTGGTGACCGTCACGCACCAACGTGACAAATCCGATACCGGGTATGGTCATCATCTTTTATCTTCATATCGGGGCGAGGACGTCCGCGACGGATCGGCGGGCGAATCCGAGTTCGGGCTCTAGGACGTGTGCGGCGAAGGACCACTTATGAAAATTCGCGCTCTCGCGCTCGATTACGATGGCACCATCGCCCAGGATGGAATGCTGAATCCCCAGGTTAGGGCGGCGATCGCCGAAGTGCGGCGTGCGTGCGGACTTACGATCGTGCTCGTAACCGGTCGCGTCTTGTCGGATCTCGAGCAGGCGGCTGGAGATCTTGGCTTTGTGGACGCCGTGATAGCGGAAAATGGAGGGGTTCTCTCCTTCCCAAACGGTTATTCAAGACTGATCGGCCAGCCTGCCGCCGCGGAACTCCTCGAAGAATTTCAGCGCCGCGGCATTGAATTCACGATAGGTCAGTGCGTCTTGGAGGCCGACGCCAAGTCCGCGCCGCAGATTCTGTCGGTGATCAGAGAGCTCCAACTGCCACTGGTGTTGATGTTCAACCGCGGCCGCTTGATGGTCCTGCCCCAAGGTGTCAGTAAGAGCATCGGGCTACGCCGTGCCCTCACAATCCTTCATCTCTCGCCGCACAACGTGATCGCGATTGGAGACGCCGAGAACGACCATGATCTGTTAGCCGCCTGCGAATTCGGGGTGGCCGTTGGTTGGGGCAGTCCTGCACTATGCAAAGTGGCCGACCGGGTCTTGCACGGCGATGGCCCGAATGCCGTCGCCGGTTTCATCCGTGAGGTAGCTGGCGAGGCGAAAATACCTCCGGGGCGGATGCATAAGTATCAGGTAGCAATGGGTACGACAGAGGACGGCCGGGTCGTCGCACTAGGAGTTTCCGGCCGAAACCTGCTGATCGCTGGAAACCCTCGTTCCGGAAAATCTTGGATCACCGGCCTCATTTGCGAAAAGCTCATTCTGCAAGGGTATTCGCTCTGCGTCATCGATCCCGAAGGGGATTACCGAACCTTGGAATCGCTTCCGGGCGTAGTGGTCTTCGGAGGCGAAGATCCCCCTCCTCAACTCCCCGACATCGCGCGCGCCCTTCGCCATCCCGATATGAGCGCGGTGGTGGACCTTTCTCACGTGCCCCACAAGGAGAAAATTGATTACCTTCATTCGCTCTTGCCGATGGTAGCGGCCATCCGAAGATCCACTGGTTTGCCTCATCGCATTGTGATTGACGAAGCTCATTATTTCCTGCACGAGCCAAACGCAGGACAGCTGCTCGATCTCGCGTTGAACGCATATACGCTGGTTACTTGCCGGCCGTCCGACCTCAACGCGCGGCTGCGAGCTGCTATTGACGCCACCATTGTCAAGCGCACGACCGATCCGCGAGAGGTACAAACTCTGGTGAGTATGGCCGGGAATCAGAGTCTTGAGGCTGAATGGAAAGTGGCCCTGAAAGCGCTGGGGCCGAACGAGGCGGCTCTTTTGCCAGGTCCGGAAGAATCGGGAGGAAAATTGGAGAGATTCGAACTCTTCCCCCGGCTGACTTCGCACGTCCGGCATAAGGCCAAGTACTTTGATTTGGATCTAATCGAGCCGCTGGGATTCGTTTTCACCGATCACGGCAGGACCCTTGGGCCACCGGTGCGGACGCTGAAGGAATTTGTGACGGCATTGAAGACCTCTCCCATCGCGGCATTGGAGGGGCATGTTCATCGCGGGGATTTCTCTCGGTGGATTGGGGACGTGTTCCACGATCCAACTCTGGCGGCCGATATTCGAAAAGTGGAACTACGATACCACCTGGGGCACATCCGAGATCTGTGTGGTTCGATCGGTGCGGCGATCGAAGATCGTTATGAGCTCGCGCCGGACAAGCTCGCCTAGTCTCCGGCATTTCGCGCGGCCGACCTTGGGCTCTCTCGCCAGCGGACATATGCCGGAGCAGCTGAAGTCCAGCTCGGCGCTAGCCGGCCCAGGGCAGTGACGGGCATCACTAACGGGAGTGACCGGGGCCACAGCCGACGGGAGAGATTTCCGGTTTAACTAGAGTTGCTACGGAGGTGGACCATGAAAGCACTCGAAAGCCGGACTCGAATTGAGATCAAGAATATTCTTTTTCCGACGGACTTTTCTGCTGCGGGGGATGCGGCAATTCCTTACGCAACAGAACTGGCGAGACGCTTCGGAGCCAAAATCTGTGCTCTACACGTGAGACCGCCGGTCATCAACCCCATGACGCAACCTGCCACTTGGGGTGGCCTTGAGAAGGCCGCGAAAGAAGAAGCTGAAGCGCAGAGAATGGTGTTGCGGGAATCTTTCCCAGGAATCAAGCCCGAAATTATGATTGAAGAGGGCGACTTCTGGCAGAACCTGCAAGATGCTATTGACGCTCACAGCACCGACCTGATTGTGCTCGGAACGCACGGCCGCTCCGGCGCGGGGAAGTTTCTCCTGGGTTCGAAAGCGGAGGAGATTTTTCGGCGGGCTCCGTGCGCCGTGTTGACGGTCGGTCCGCATTCCCACGCAATACCACCGCGATACGGTGAGTTCACCGAGATTCTATACGCCACCGACTTCGGCCCCGAATCCTCGGCTGCGGCGTACTACGCCATGTCTCTGGCGCAGGAGTTCCAGGCGCGTCTGACGCTGTTGCACGTCATCCCAGAAGAAAGGCCGGGAGATCTAATTCTACCAGGAGACCAAGCGGCCTCCTCTGCGCAGCGGTTGCACAAACTCGTTCCAGCGGAAGCTGAACTCTGGTGCGGGCCGCACTTTGTCGTTGAAGCAGGCCCGGCGGCCGAGAAGATTCTGGAAGTTGCGGAAAAGAGGAATGCCGACCTGATCGTTCTCGGAGTGCATCGCCCGAGCGGTTTCCCCGGTGCGGCGACGCATCTTCCGATAGCGATTGCGCACAAGGTCGTGAGCCAGGCAAATTGTCCAGTCCTCACCGTGCGCGGGTAGCCGACGAGGCTAATTGGAAGCGAGCCGGTTAGAAGGAGAGCGACATGGCGAAAAAAACGATAAGCTCGAAGAAAACGAGTGGTAGCAAAAACATTAAGGCGCATCGGCGGAAGCGCAGGATTGAGCCGGGAGAGAGTGCGCAGATACACCAGAACATCTACGCGGAGGAGTTCTCATCCAAATGAAGTAAGGTTTACGCGTCGCTTGCCGGACGGGTGCGCTGTGAATTGTTCCAGGACCCAGCAGCTCCTTCGCGGGGTAGAATTTCTCCTCGGCTCGAAAGAGAAGGAGATCTTTTGGCGGAGCTGACTCTCCCGGAGAACCCGTGGCGTCGTCGGAACGCCGGTTGGGCGAGGCCTTCCCACCGACGAAAAAGTACTGGAAGTGGCCAAAAAGAATAAGGCAGCGAAGGTGGCGATCTCTCCGCTCGCGTTTGATGCACCGATGGAAAACAATCCGTAAAGTGCTGGCTCTCCTCAGTTCCGCCCCCGGTTCGTGCGGCGTTGGGATTCCTGACCAATTACTCGGCGTGCAAAGTTATTCAGCGTTTCGTAAGATTCGCGTAGCCCAGCGCACTAGATGGAACGAGAGGCCCCGAGAGAAATGATTGTCCGCGCGCCACTTGAATGTTTCTTCGCTCCAAGGACGGTTGCCTTGATCGGAGCCACCGATCATGAAGGCAGCGTCGGGCGCACGGCGCTGGTCAATCTCCGCAATCGAAAATTCCCAGGCACCGTGTATGCCGTCAATCCGAATCGTTCCAACGTCATGGGCCTTCCGTGCTGCACTAGCGTTGCAGCCGTTCCGGAAAAAATAGACCTCGCCGTGGTCGTGACGCCCGCGCGGACCGTTCCGGCCGTCATCCGCGAATGTGTGGATGCGGGAGTGCGCTCGGCGATTGTGATCTCGGCGGGCTTCAAGGAGCGCGGACCGGAAGGAGCGAAGCTCGAGCAGGAGATTCAAGCAGAGCTTCGTCGCGGAACCATGCGCCTGCTGGGGCCGAACTGCCTTGGCCTGATGAATCCCGGTTTAGGACTCAACGCGACGTTCGCGGAGGATATTGCGCGGCCCGGGAATGTGGCATTCCTGAGTCAAAGCGGCGCGCTCTTAACGGCGATCCTCGATTGGAGTTTCCGGGAGGAGGTAGGATTCAGCGCGATCGTTTCCACGGGCTCGATGCTGGATCTGGGATGGGGGGATTTGATTTCCTTTTTCGGGGAAGATCCGCAAACGCACAGCATCCTGTTGTACATGGAATCCATCGGGGACGCGCGCGGCTTTCTTTCCGCGGCGCGGGAAGTGGCTCTCAGCAAGCCCATCATCGTCATCAAAGCCGGTCGCTCGGAGGCTGCATCGCACGCGGCCAGCTCACACACCGGCGCCCTCACGGGCAGCGACGAAGTGTTCGATGCGGCTTTTCGACGCTGTGGCGTGTTGCGTGTCCAGAATATTTCGGACTTGTTTTACATGGCCGAGGTACTCGGCAAGCAGCCTCGTCCGCGCGGGCCGAGGTTGACGATCCTAACTAATGCCGGCGGCCCGGGCGTGCTCGCAACTGACGCATTGATTTCGACGGGCGGAGTGCTCGCTCCTCTGTCGGAGGAAACGATGAAAGCTCTGGACGGGTTCCTCCCGTCGCATTGGAGTCACAACAATCCGATTGACATACTCGGCGACGCTGATCCGGAGCGATACGATCGCGCTATTAAGGTAGCCATCGAAGATCCCAATAGCGATGGGTTGCTCGTAATCCTCGCTCCGCAAGGGATGACCAATCCGGCGGAGGTTGCCGGGCGTTTGAAGCCTTACTCCCGCAGCACGAGAAAACCTGTACTGGCGAGCTGGATGGGTGGGAAGAGCGTCGCGGAGGGCGAAGCCATTCTCAACGCGGCTGGAATTCCGACGTTTGCGTATCCCGATACCGCGGCCCGCGCGTTCAATTATATGTGGCGGTACAGCTATAACATTCGAGGCCTGTACGAAACTCCCACGGCAGCGGATGAGCCGCAAGCAGGCGAGCCAACTCGTTGCAAGGTAGAGGCGATCTTAGAGCGAGCACTGAGTTCGGGCCGCACGCTGCTGACGGAAATCGAATCGAAACAGCTATTGGCTCTCTATCAAATCCCCACGGTTCGAACCAGTCTTGCGCGCAGCGAACAAGAAGCCGCGAGCCTGGCCGAAGGTATGGGTTTCCCGGTAGTTCTGAAGCTGCATTCGGCCACGGTGACGCACAAGAGCGACGTTGGCGGCGTCGAGCTGAATCTCGAAAATGCCGAGACCGTGCGGCAGGCCTTTCGCGCCATCCAATCGTCTGTAACGAATAGGGCCGGCGCGGAAGCTTTTCTGGGAGTCACCGTTCAGCCCATGGTGCGGCTGGACGGCTACGAGTTGATTCTGGGCAGTGCAGTGGATGCGCAATTTGGGCCAGTGATCCTGTTCGGATCCGGAGGTCAATTCGTCGAGGTTTACCGCGATCGCGCGCTGGCGCTGCCACCCCTCAATACGACCCTGGCGCAGCGTTTGATGGAGCAAACCAAAATCTACAAGGCGCTTGAAGGAGTGCGAGGCCGCGCGGCCGCGGACATGACGCTACTCGAGCAAGTCTTGGTCCGCTTCAGCCAATTTGTTGTGGAGCAGCCGCGGATCAAGGAAGTGGACGTCAATCCACTGCTGGTGTCCTCCGAGGGCGTGCTGGCGCTCGACGCGCGAATCGTCCTTCACGGGCGGGACATTGCGGACAAGAACCTTCCCGTGTCAGCCATCCGGCCCTATCCCGCACAGTATGTCTCGCGATGGAAAACAAACAAAGGAATGGAAGTTCTCTTCCGGCCGATTCGTCCAGAAGATGAGCCTAGGATGGTGAAATTCCACGAAACGCTTTCCGACGAAAGCATCTACTTGCGGTATTTCCATATGGAAAACCTGAGTGCGCGGGTGGCACACGAACGGCTGATCCGAAAATGTTTTATTGATTATGACCGGGAGATGGCCCTGGTCGCAGAACGCGTTGAGCCGGACGCCGGCGAGCACGAAATCGTCGCGGTGGGCCGTCTGACCAAGACGCGAATGGCCCGGGAAGCGGAACTGGCCGTGCTGGTGAGTGATCGGTATCAGCGTCACGGTCTCGGCACGGAACTCGTGCGCCGACTGATCGAGGTGGCTCGCGGCGAAGGAGTTCAAGGGATTGTCGCCAACATCCTTCCTGAAAATCTGGGCATGCGCGCACTGGCAGACTGCTTCGGATTCAAAATCGGCGATAGTCACGACCCTGGGATGGTCGTAGCGGTTCTGAGCCTCTAGCTTCAAATACCTGGCAGACTAAATGTGATCTCGGTCACAGAGGGGCGTGATTGGGTGCACATCGTCAAGGGATTCCAACCTGTATGAATGAGCTTCAAGCAGGAGGAGCTCATGTCCAGCACGATCGAGCAAGCGACTCCGCGAAACAAGCGGATCACTTCCACGATGAAGGCCCTGGTATTCCGAGGCCCTGGTCAAATCTCCGTAGAAAACGTACCCATCCCCAAACCCGGTCCCGGCGAGGCTGTCATTCGTGTGACCTTAACTACGATTTGCGGTACCGACCTGCACATCCTCAAGGGGGAGTACCCAGTCAAGTCCGGCCTGACGATTGGCCACGAACCCGTTGGTGTCATTCGCGAACTGGGAACAGGCGTGACCGGCTACCAGGTTGGGAACCGCGTGCTGGTCGGCGCTATCACTCCCTGCGGACAGTGCAGCTTCTGTTTGAATGGGCACTGGTCGCAATGCGGCGGCCCCATCGGCGGCTGGAAATTCGGCAATACCATCAACGGCGCACAGGCCGAATATCTTCTGGTGCCTCATGCGCAAGCTAACTTGGCCAAAATTCCCGATGATCTGCGCGACGAACAAGTCGTCCTGTTGGCCGACATCGCATCGACGGGAATCTCGGCAGCGGAAAGCGCGGAAGTAAAGATCGGCGACACGGTTGCCGTTTTTGCTCAGGGTCCGATAGGCCTCTGTGCCACGGCCGGCGCAAAGCTCAAGGGCGCAAGCCTGATCATCGCCGTCGAATCCGATCCCGTGCGCACCGAGGTGTCGAAGCGGATGGGCGCTGACATTGTTCTCAATCATACGAAGACCGATGTCGTCGCGGAGATCAGGCGGCTCACAGGAGGGGAGGGCGTTGATGTAGCCATCGAGGCGCTGGGCACTCAGGCGACATTTGAAGGTGCGCTCCGGGTGCTTCGTGCCGGGGGCACGTTATCGAGTCTGGGCGTGTACTCCGGGAAACTCGCCGTGCCAGTCGAACCCTTTGCGGCAGGCCTCGGTGATCAGAAAATCATCACCACACTTTGTCCCGGAGGAAAAGAGCGCATGCGGCGCTTGATGGAGCTAGTCCGGCATGGAAGACTGGATTTGGGTCCGCTTCTGACGCACACCTTTTCGCTCGACCAAATTACCGAGGCCTACAAACTCTTCGGCGAGCGGCGAGACGGTGTGATCAAAGTCGCCATCAAACCTTGACGAAGCGATTCTGGAGCTAGGAGATCGCAGCAATCCAAGAGGAGAAGGAGCCTGTTCCGATGCTTATAAGAGAAATGATGCGACAAGAATGTGAAGACGTGTTGGTGCGGCTCAGTTTCGGGCGGCTGGCCTGCAGCCGCGACAATCAACCTTATATCGTGCCCATCTACTTCGCCGGCACGCCCGATTGCCTGTACGGATTTGCCACCATGGGACGGAAGGTCGAGTGGATGCGCTTGAATCCGTTGGTATGTGTGGAGGCCGACGAGGTGCGAAGCCATATGGACTGGGCGAGTGTGGTCGCAAAAGGCCGTTACGAGGAGTTTCCGGATACTCCGGAGTACTCGAAGCAAAGGCAGCGAGCACAAGCGCTGCTCGAGAAGACGAGGTCTTTGTGGTGGCAAACTGGATTTGCCGCTGCGCAGACCCGCGAACGGTTCGATCGAGACATCACCATCTTTTATGGCATTCACATCGATGAACTCACGGGTCGTCGTGCTTCGGCGGATCCAGTTGAACAACCTAGATAGTCCGACCTTCCCCTGAGCTTCAATTCATGGCGCGTCCGAGCATTCACGGAACTGTAACGAGTCGCGTATAACCTTCCGGGTGCGCTTAGAAGCGGGGAAAATGCAAAACGGAAACAAGTTACTGCCGCAAAAGCTAATTCAGCAACTCAAGCTTCTCCGCTCTGAGATGCTCCAGCTCGAGGCTTCGGGAATGGCCGATTCCGGCAGCGTGCACTCCGAGCACCGCGCGAGCGCCGCGAATTTGATCCACTATCTCGCGCTTCGGCGCCACGATATCCGCCAGCTGCAGACGGAACTAGCAACCTTGGGCCTTTCGTCTCTTGGCCGCAACGAGCAGCACGTCATGGGCGGCCTGGATGCCGTGTTGAGAATGCTTACTCAACTCGTTGCTCTAGCAGAGGCGCCCCTCGACCTTCCCGATAGCGCACCAGCGATCGGAGAAGGCGCGACGCTACTCGAGAAGAACTCTGAAATCCTGCTCGGCCCGCCGCCGCCGGGGCGCAATGTCCGAATTATGGTGACGATGCCTTCGGAAGCCACGACCGACTACGACCTCGTCCGCGATCTGGTCCTTCAAGGAATGGATTGCATGCGCATCAACTGCGCCCACGATGGCCCCGAGGCATGGTCTGGAATGGTCCGCAACCTGCGCCGGGCCGTGGGAAACCGGCCGCCCCTGCAAGATCTCCATGGACCTTGCCGGCCCCAAGCTTCGCACCGGACCGATCGAGGACGGGCCTGCCGTGCTGAAGTATCGTCCCCAGCGCGACGACTTTGGTCGCGTCGTTTCCCCGGCGCGCATCTGGCTTACGCCTGAATCGCACCCTGTGCACGCGCCTGCCAAGGCAGACGCTTCGATCGGCCTCCCCGCTCGGTGGCTTGGGCGAGCCAAGCCGGGGATCGCGTCCGCTTCACCGACGCGCGCGGGGCGACCCGCTCGCTCAAGATTACCGGCACAGATGGCGATAGCCGCTGGGCCGAATCGTCTCGCACGGCCTATATTGCTCCAGGACTCACCCTTGAGCTGGATCCTCGCGCTGGAAAGAAAATTGCCAAAACTTTGCGGCTCGCGCGCATCGGAGCGATTCCTCCCAGACCACAGACGCTTCGGCTGGCTGTCGGCGATACGCTGGTCCTCACGCGTTCACTGGCTCCCGGCCAGCCCGCGAAGTACGACAAGAAAAAACAGTTGATCAGCCCGGCCCGCATCGGCGTCACGCTCCCTGAATTTTTCGATTGTGTCCGGCCGGGCGAGCCGGTCGCGCTCGACGACGGCAAAATCGGCGGCATCATCCGCACCGTCACGCCGGACAATGTGAGTGTGGAAATCTCCCGCGCGCGCCCGATGGGCGAAAAGCTCGGCGCTGAGAAAGGCATCAACGTTCCCGAGAGCGAACTCAGGCTATCGCCGCTCACGAAGGACGATCTCGAGGCACTTCCCTTCGTGGTTAAGAACGCGGATATGGTCGGTTACTCCTTCGTCCGCAAGGAAGCCGATGTGCGTGAGTTGCAATCGCGGCTTGCTGATCTCGGTGGGGAAAATCTCGGCATCATTCTCAAGATCGAAACGCGCGAGGGCTTCGAATGCTTGCCCGCCATGCTGCTCGCGGCGATGCGCAGCCGCGCGGTCGGAGTAATGATCGCACGGGGTGATCTGGCGATCGAGTGCGGCTACCAGCGGCTCGCAGAAGTGCAGGAAGAGATTCTCTGGATCTGCGAGGCTGCGCATATGCCGGTGATCTGGGCCACGCAAGTCCTCGAATCGCTCGCGAAGACCGGCGTCCCGTCGCGGTCCGAGATCACCGACGCTGCCATGGGCGAGCGCGCCGAATGCGTGATGCTGAACAAGGGCCCTTACATTGTTACCGCCGTGGGCATTCTCGACGACATTCTGCTTCGCATGCAATCGCACCAAGAAAAGAAGCGTTCCATGCTGCGCAAGCTCCACGTTGCCACGGCCTTCCACGCCGGCGTCCCTTCCGCCTGAGGGCTCGCTTCGACACGCGAGTTCGCATTTCGTATCCGCGGTCACAAGGAACCGTGACACAGGTCACGGCGAACGCGAGCGGGAACAGATACAAATGTCTCCCGTAGAGCGCGAGAAAGCGGATTCCCACGGAACCGCGAAGAATCGCAAGGAATCCGCCTGCGCTCAGCAAGGAGGGTTTATGTATAGCCGACACATTACCGTACAGATCAAGAAGACCTGGATGTCAGAGATTCCGGAAGTGTTCGAAAAGGAAGTTCTTCCGTTGCTTCGCAAGCAGAAAGGTTTCCTCGATGAGTTGTTGTTCGTCACGCCCGAAAAGACGGAAATCGTCGCGATCAGCTTGTGGGAGAACAAGGAATTCGCCGAGATTTACAACCGCGAGTTCTATCCCGAAGTCGTCAGGATCCTGAACAAGTACGTCGAAGGTTCACCGGTGGTGAAGACGTATGAGGTGAAGTACGCAACACTCCCAGCGTTCCAGAAGTTCGCCACAGTAGCGGCGCATTAAGTCGCCGCAACGCTCTTTTGGAGAGGGGACGTAGATCCCCTCTCCAATAGCGTCGTTTCTTAGCAGAAGGGAGGACGGCCATGAAACTCTCAGAGACGGCCTTCAAACTCGCCTTCTTCGGAATGAAGCACGAAGCCAGCGATATCATCGACTACCTCGCGATCAACTTTTCCGTATTGATCTCGATCGTGGTTGGCGCGATAGTCGCGGTCTGGATTGGCCATGAGGTTAGTGTGTCAGTTGGCTTGATCGCGGGAATCGGGTCTTATGTCCTTAGCATGGTTTTGTGTTACTTCACACTCCTGCATGGCCACCGGAGCTGAGCCTAGCCAATGGTGCGCCTCGCGCCCGTCTTGGTCATTCTTCACGCGCCGGTCGTGCTGCGCCCGAAAGTCCAGCGGCCGATTCCACGGGATCGGAGGTAGCCCTGCGGCCGGTCATTTCCTCGACGTGTATGGAATAGAACACTGCTTGAGCCGAGTCGCGTCCTCCGCGGACCTGACTTGCCACATACGCTGTTTGCCACCACAAGGCTCTTGTTTCGAGCCTAACCTGGGCTTGCAGCCGCACGCCAGCGTATTCGGGCGTGTCCGGAAGTTCCTCATAGCGTCCCAGTACAACGACGCTCGACCAGCGGAAATGGCTGACGACTTCGTCAACCTCTACACAAACCAGTGGATTCGAACGCATCCACTCGACCTTCCGTCCCAGGGTTGCAAAGCCGTAGAGGTGGTCGGGCTCATAGGCGAAGTAGATCGGGACAATGTACGGTTGGTTTTGGTGGGCACACGCAAGCCTGCCGAACCCCAACCGAGCCACTAGGTCACGGCATTCATTACTGCTCATTTCACTCATCAACATTTCTGGCACCTCCTTTGCTCGCCGGGCTTATCGCCGTCAAGCGGACGAACTCGAGCATCAACACGGGTTTCAATGCGCTTCGGAATACGAACGAGGCTCTATAGTACCGCTTGGTGAACACCTACATCGAAGAATTGGCGCCTATCGTCTACGCAGCATGGTTGCTCTCTGTTGTGGGCAATCGGCCACTCTCCGTTGAAGTGTGACGCCCGTCACAAGGTGTCGTGACGCACGTCGCGGCATCGCATATGGTTCCGCGCTACAAAAGGTTGGTATGAGAGGGTTTCTTGATGACAGAAGGAGGTAAGCGCCATGGTCACCCACTCACTACCAATCCCCATCGCCTACCCGAAAGACGACCGGAGGCCGGCATGCTTCAAACTTACACCTAGGCCGCAAGCAGCGGATACCTTCATGAAGGCTTTGCTCGAACTCCCCTCGGAATACAAGCGCCGGAATCCTCTGGAATGGGTTTGTGCTGTGCTGCTTCACGCCGTGGTGATTGCAGCTCTGATTATTGCTCCCTTGTATTTCACCGATGCCATCGACTTGAAGGCATTTCAGAATACATGGCTCGCCGAACCGGTGCCCCCGGGCCCGCCGCCTCCACCTGCTGCCGCGCCACAAGTTCAGCGCGCTATGAAGTCCGTGACGCGACTGGTGCAGGGCGGAAGGATCATGGCGCCCAGTGTGATCCCGAAGAACGTTGCGATGATAAAAGAAGCACCGCTTCCTCCTGAGACGGATGGCGGAGTCGTGGGTGGTGTGCCAGGGGGAGTCCCCGGCGGCACAGTCGGTGGGGTTCTCGGGGGCATCCTCGGAGGAAGCGCGAGCCCGGTAGCTGCTGTTGCTCCTCCGCCTCCCCCGGCGAAGCGAATTATTCGCGTGGGCGGCAAGGTAGACCCTCCGAGGCAAATATACTCGGCAGAGGTGAAATATCCGGCCATTGCCAGAGCCGCGAAGGTCGAGGGCGTTGTCGTCATTGACGCCATCATCGACGAACAAGGAAATGTCGTGCAGGCCCACGTTGTCAGCGGACCCGGGCTGTTGATTGGGGCGGCGCTCGACACTGTCGCAAAATGGAAATATGAACCGACCCGCCTGAATGGCGAACCGGTTTCAGTTGAGATGCACGTACAAGTTCATTTCACACTGCAGTGACGCGGTTCTTAGCGCGCGTGATCCGAAGTAGGCGGGCCATTTTTGTAAGCTTGCGAGAGAGCGGAGATGACAACATCCAAGGCAATTCTGGACGGGAATGAGGCTGCAGCATCAGTTGCGTACCGCCTCAACGAAGTGATCGCAATCTACCCGATTACACCTTCCTCGGCCATGGGCGAGTGGGCCGATCAATGGCAGCAAGAGGGCCGCAAGAACATCTGGGGCGCAGTCCCCACCGTGGTTGAGATGCAGAGCGAGGGTGGAGCGGCTGGCACGCTGCACGGAGCGCTTCAGGCAGGAGCCTTGGCCACGACGTTCACCGCATCGCAGGGCCTTCTCCTGATGATCCCCAATATGTACAAGATCGCAGGAGAGCTTACTCCAGCGGTAATTCATGTTGCGGCTCGCACTTTGGCCACGCACGCGCTTTCCATTTTTGGCGATCACAGCGACGTGATGGCCACGCGCGCGACCGGGTTTGCCATGCTCGCTTCGAGTTCCGTTCAGGAAGCTTGCGACTTTGCGCTCATCGCACAGGCCGCCACCTTGGAATCGCGGATTCCGTTTCTGCACTTCTTCGACGGATTCCGCACGTCGCACGAAATGAACAAAATCACGCCTCTCAGCGACGAGGATCTGCGAACCATGATTGACGAGAAATACGTCCTGGGCCATCGCGAACGCGCCTTGTCGCCCGACCGCCCTGTTCTTCGCGGATCAGCGCAGAACCCCGACGTATTCTTTCAGGCCCGCGAGGCCAGCAATCCGTTCTATCGGGCCTGCCCCACAGTCGTGCAGGACGTGATGAGTCGTTTCGCCGCGAGAACGGGCAGAAGCTATCAGCTGTTCGATTATGTAGGGGCGCCCGATGCCGAGCGCGTCATCGTCATGATGGGCTCCGGCGTTGGCGCCGTAGAAGAAACAGTTGAGTACCTGCTCCAGAAAGCAGAGAAGGTTGGTTTGCTCAAGGTCCGGCTCTTCCGGCCGTTCCACGCGGGAGCCTTTGTCGCAGCCCTGCCGAAAACAACGGCAACGATCGCAGTTCTTGACCGCACGAAAGAACCTGGCAGTTTGGGCGAGCCTCTCTATCTCGACGTTTTGACAGCTCTCAACGAGTCGAGGTTCACGGATAGACAGCGCAGCCCGCGCGTGATGGGTGGTCGTTACGGCCTTTCGTCCAAGGAATTCACGCCAGCAATGGCCAGAGCAGTTTTCGATGAGATGAAAAACGCGGTTCCCAAGAACCATTTCACAGTCGGAATTCACGACGATGTGACGCACACAAGCCTTGCATACGATCCCGAATTTTCAACTGAGGATCCGCGAACGGTCCGCGCCCTTTTCTATGGTCTCGGATCGGACGGCACCGTAGGCGCGAACAAGAATTCGATCAAGATCATCGGGAAAAACACAAACAATTACGCGCAGGGCTACTTTGTGTACGACTCGAAGAAAGCCGGTTCGGTGACTGTTTCGCACCTTCGTTTCGGGCTGCATCCCATCCGGTCGTCGTACCTAATCACCAAAGCCACTTTCGTTGCATGCCACCAGTTCCAGTTTTTGGAGCGCATGGACGTTCTTGCTGCGGCGGAGCCTGGCGCCACGTTCCTGCTGAACTCCCCTTTTGGCCCGGGAGAGGTGTGGAACTACCTGCCGCGAACCGTGCAACAAACGATCCTTCAGAAGCAACTGAAGTTTTTTGTCATTGACGGTTATGCAGTGGCTCGGGACACGGGCATGGGAAGCCGAATCAACACCATCATGCAGACTTGCTTTTTTGCGATCAGCGGCGTACTCCCGCGAGAGCAAGCGATTGCCGCGATCAAGAACGCGATTCGTGGGACTTATGGCAAGCGCGGAGAAGCGGTTGTCGAGAAAAATTTCGCGGCAGTGGATCATGCCTTGGCGCATTTGCACGCCGTAGTCGTTCCAAGCCAGGTCACCAGTAGATTCGATGTGCTTCCAGCTGTGCCGCACAGCGCTCCCGCTTTTGTGCGCGACGTTCTCGGCACGATCATCTCGGGACGCGGCGACGATTTACCCGTCAGCGCGCTGCCCGTGGATGGAACTTTTCCGACGGGGACGGCGAGGTGGGAGAAGCGCAACATCGCGCAACAAATTCCGGCGTGGGATGAAGAGCTCTGCATCCAGTGCGGAAAATGTGTGTTGGTTTGTCCTCATGCCGTAATCCGCGCGAAAATTTACGATTCTTCGCAGCTTTCGAGCGCGCCTGCTTCGTTCAAATCGGCGAAGCCGCGATGGCGCGACTTTGAGACTTTGCGGTATACCTTGCAGGTTTCACCTGAAGACTGCACGGGATGCCGGTTGTGCGTCGAGGCCTGCCCTGCCAAGAGCAAGGGTGAGTCCAAGCACAAGGCCATCCATATGGAGCCTCAGCAGCCCTTGCGGGAAGCCGAGAGCACTAACTGGAAGTTTTTCCTGGGCCTGCCGGAATTCGACCGAGACCGCCTGTCGCACGGCCAAGTGAAAGATGTGCAACTCCTCGAGCCTCTGTTCGAGTTTTCAGGCGCCTGTTCGGGCTGCGGGGAAACGCCGTATATCAAGCTGCTCACGCAGCTTTTTGGCGACCGGCTCCTTATCGCGAATGCCACCGGATGTTCCTCGATTTACGGCGGCAATTTGCCGACAACTCCCTACACGCTGAATGCACAGGGCCGAGGGCCGGCATGGTCCAACTCCCTTTTTGAGGACAATGCTGAGTTCGGACTCGGCCTGCGGCTCGCGGTGGATAAACAGGCTCAATACGCGCGCGAGCTCGTTCACCAACTCGCACCGCAGTTGGAAGAGACTCTGGTCAATGGGTTGCTGATCCCCCATCAAACCAGCGAGCGGGAAATTGCGGAGCAGCGCCTTCGCGTGGCGGAACTCAAGACCCGACTCGCGGGCTTGCAGTCCCCACTTGCTCGCAATCTGCAAGCGATTGCGGATGCGCTGGTGCGGAAGAGCGTTTGGATGGTGGGAGGTGACGGTTGGGCCTACGACATCGGATTCGGCGGCCTTGACCACGTTCTCAGTTCGGGCGCGAACGTGAACGTACTGGTCCTCGATACCGAGGTTTATTCAAACACCGGCGGACAAATGTCCAAGGCCACTCCACGCGCCGCGATTGCGAAGTTCGCGACCGGGGGCAAGAGGACCTCCAAGAAAGATCTGGCGATGGAGGCGATCAGCTATGGATCCGTTTACGTCGCGCGAGTGGCCATGGGCGGCAGCGACACGCACACGGTGAAAGCATTCCTCGAGGCGGAAGCCTATGACGGACCTTCGCTGATCATTGCCTACAGCCATTGCATCGCCCACGGCTACGATTTGGCTTTCGGTCTGGAACAACAAAAGGCCGCCGTGAATTCGGGCTACTGGCCGCTGATTCGCTATAACCCCGCGCTGCGTATGGAAGGCAAGAATCCCTTCCAGCTCGATTCCAAATCGCCGCAGATCCCTCTGAAGCAATACACCTCGCAGGAAGCGCGGTACACCATGCTCGCACGCAGCAATCCGGAAGTCGCAAAGGACCTGCTGCAATTGGCGCAGGACGATGTGGACAGGCAATGGCGAGTTTATTCAAGCCGGGCGGCAATGCCCGGCAGTGCCGGACCGCCTGTCATGGCCCGCACGGAGACCCCACCGGCTGCTTCGACGAACTCCGTGAAAGGAGCGGAAGAATGATCGATATCAGCACTCGTTATCTCGGCTTGACCCTGAAGTCGCCGATCGTCGCATCCGCTTCACCTCTATGCGAGTCGGTGGATAACCTTCGACGGATGGAAGATTCTGGAATCGCGGCCGTTGTGCTCCCGTCGCTTTTCGAAGAGCAATTGCAGGTGGAGAGCCAGGCGCTCGACTCGGATCTATCGCGCGGAGACGAAAGTTTCGCGGAGTCACTGAATTATTTTCCGGCCCTGCAAACCTACAATTTGGGTCCGGAGGGCTACCTGGACCTGATCCGCCGAAGCAGGAAAGCTCTTTCCATTCCCGTGATCGCCAGCTTGAACGGCGTTTCCGAGGGCGGATGGGTCCGCTACGCGGGTCTCATGCAGGAAGCCGGAGCGGATGCCATCGAACTCAATCTCTATGGCCTGGTAACCGATCCGAAGGTCAGCAGTTCGCTGGTGGAGCAGAATTACTGCGAACTCGTCAGTAACGTGAAGGCGAGTGTGACGATTCCGGTCGCTGTAAAACTCTCCCCGTTTTTCACGGCCATCCCCTACGTGGCGCAACGCCTGGACGAGGCCGGCGCGGATGCGCTGGTCTTGTTCAATCGGTTTTACCAGCCGGAATTCGATCTGGAATCGCGGGAGGTTGTGCCGTGTTTGACGCTGAGCAATTCGCAGGAGTTGCTGCTGCGCCTCCACTGGGTCGCGCTTCTCTACGGCCGGGTCCGGTCGAGTCTCGCCGTCACTGGCGGAGTGCACAACGCGGGAGACGTGCTGAAGACCGTCATGGCGGGAGCGAACGTGGCGATGATGACTTCCGCGCTTCTGCGTTACGGGATCGAGCACGCGAAACTCGTGCTCGCAGATCTCACGAGGTGGATGGAAGAACACGAGTATGAATCGATCCGCCAAATGCGCGGGAGCATGAGCCACCGGTCTGCGTCCCGTCCGGATGTTTTCGAGCGGGTCAACTACATGAAAGTCTTGAGCTCGTACACCTTGCGCTAGCGTCGAGATGCGCAGGATTCAATCGGCATTTTTATCGCAGACTGCCCAAGCCAGCCTTTGTTGACAACCATTGGGAAAGGGCGTAAGAAGCGTGTACCTGAGGTCTGGGTGACGTTCTCTGGGTATTGCCTGCATCAATGGCGACGAGTTTGAGATTCCACGATGATCCGGCCCATTCGCAATCTCCTCGTTTTCGGTGCGGCACTGGTATGGATGCTTCCTTTCGCCGGAGCCCAGGAAAATCAAATCAAGAAAACCCCGGTCAAGCCTCTCAGCCCCGTTTCCGGCGCCCAGATGTTCCAGCGCTATTGTGCCGTCTGCCACGGACCGGACGCTAAGGGCAATGGCCCGATCGCGGCTGCGCTCAAGGTGCCGACGCCCGACCTGACCACACTCGCCCAGCGTCACGACGGGAAATTCCCGGATGATTACGTCGCAAATGTTTTGAAAAATGGCGTCAAGACGGCTGCTCACGGCTCCGGGGAGATGCCGGTGTGGGGGCCGATCTTTGAAACGATGAACCGCTGGGAGGCTCTCTGTCCCGGAATCGAGGAAACCCCAGTCGCCGTGCGGATCACCAATCTCACGAACTACCTGAAATCAATTCAGAAGAAATAGTCTGGCGCGTTCCCGTCTGAGGGCCGCACCCTTTGTCTCGATAGTCACAGTGACCTCTGATTGCGGTCATCGCGGACTCCCACAGAACTTCGTGGGCACGCCTTGTAAACAGGGCGCCGCCTAGCGCCGCTGCACGCGTCAACAGTAGCGCCGATTGTTGGGAATGGTCTCGTATGAAGGGAGTTAGTACTCCTTGAGGAAACTTGAGACCTCTTCTTTCACAAGCGAGCTTTTCGAAGGGTGTGATAACGCTCACGCCGAGGCGTGACTCCGATCACATCTTTCAATCTGGAAGAAGCCTACAAACTAGTCGAAGGATCGAGAGGCGCCCATGGAAGAGAGCCCCAAGAGCGACCCGGCAGGTAGCCGGAAAAAGCCCCGGACTCCTCCTCTCCCGCCTGGATGTATCGAACAACCGGGGATAGACCTTGGAGCCTTCGTTCCTTCCTTCCGCGGCAGTGGCCGGACGCTGAGCCCAACTGAAAAGGCACGTATAGCGATGCCTGCGACCCGCTTGGGTCAGCATAACTCTGCGTCCGCTGCTGCCCGGTAGCCGATTGGATTCATCAGGCGAGAAGATCTATATGCATGAGGGAGGACTACAATGAGAAATTGGATGCTCCGCAACAATTATTACAATGATCCATTTGAATTCCGCCGGGATTTCGAGGAGATCTTCAACCACCTGCTCACCTTCAAGCCGTTTTTGAAGGAGCAACTTCCGCTGGAGACGCCGTTCAATCTTGTCCCATTCATCCCTGCCGTTGAGGCCTATGTGGACAAGGAAGCCAGGAAGTACATTTGCCGGGTTTCTTTGCCGGGAGTCGAGCCGAAAGAGATCGAGATCAATCTGCAGGGCAAGCTGCTCACCATCAAAGGTGAGAAGAGAATCACGAAGACCTTCAAGGAAGTGGAAGTAAAGCAGTCGGAATTTGTGTACGGTTCTTTCGAGCGGACGTTGACGCTGCCCGAGGGCATCGCGTTGGACAAGCTCGTTGCCGAGTTTCACAACGGCGTGCTCGAAGTCACGGCGCCCGTCGCCGTGGCTGCTCTGCCGCGCAAAATCGAAGTCAACGAAGTTAAGACTGTTCCAATTGCAAAGCACGCGACAGCGTAAGCGCTGAACCCCTGGGCCCGGAGTCGAATTGACTCCGGGCCTTTTTATCTGAGTTCGCGGACCGAATCCAGGGAGTCACCAAACTTCGCGTTGCGTCCCCTGCGTCTGGTGAATTACTCGGCCACTTTTGTCTGCATCGACTTGATGTAGGTTGTGAGGTTTACGATTCGGATGTTAACGAGCGCCGGATCCGTTCCGCGAATCGATTCAAACAGCGGCCCCCAGATCGGCATCTCCGAATTTCCGTGCGCAGAATTTTTCACACCACTTCGGAGAACCTCTTCGACGTACGACTCCGGGAATTTTCCGTCGTGGCGTTGGGCGAGTGTGGTCAAGTCGGGCGGCGGGGTCTTGAGTTCGGTCGCCAATGCGCCATGGCCCTTTAAATCAATTCCATGGCAAACAGCGCAGTATTGCCTGTAGAGTCGCGCGCCGGAAACCGGATTCGACCCCGGCAGATGTGGAGTTTTCTGGTCCTGGGCTCCCGCACTTGCACCCAAGCTCACCAACGAAAACAGGACCACGCGCATTAAGACGTTGCGAAAAGATCGGACTACCATCAGAAGTCCTTTCCTGCGAAAGTCGCGACGCGGAGGCGCTCCTCGTGGCGGAATCGCGGTGTCTCATGTAAAGCAAAAGCGGAACGGAGCTCTACCGGTTCTGAATTATCTCATGGGCAGCGCAGGAAGAGTGAATGGGTAGCCCTGAAATGTTCTTCCCGTCAGTTGAGATGTCCCAATCGTTCGGATCCGTGCTAACCGCGCACGGTGAGCACGGGACACGGCGCGTGCGCGACGACCTTGTGCGCGATAGCGCGTTCCAGATGAGTAGCTGCTCCGATGCGTCCGGCAGCGCTGCGAACGCCCATCACGATTAAGTCGGCTCCGCGCTGCTTAGCGAATTCAACGATGCGTTCCGCGGGCTCGCCATATTCCACGGCCACTTCCGGCGGGAGATCGAGGCGGGCGTCCTTCGGGACAATTTCGTAGAGGCGGTGCATGGCCTCGGCCACCGTCATGTCGAACAAATGCTTGTCTCCCTCGTTGGCCGACCCGGGCTTGCGCATAACGAGCAGCAGGAGCAGCCGAGCCTGGTTTTCCTGCGCAAAAGTGACGGCGTAGGGCGCCCCTGCCAACGACTCGGGTGTGAAATCCGTGGCGAAGAGCACGCGGCGGAACCGCCCGCCCGTGTGCACACTGCTGCGCACGCCGGGTCCGATCGTAAGCACCGGCACCGGCGAACGGCGAAAGATTTCCTCGGCAACCGAGCCCAAAAGCAGCTTCTCGGCACCGGTGCGGCCGTGCGTTCCCAGAACAATCAGGTCCACATCGTCATCTTCGACCGCTCGCTGCACCGAGGGCCAAATCTCAATTCCTCTTTCCACCAAAGTTCTGTGTTCCAAGCCGGCCAGCCGAGATTCTACCTTCTGCATTTCCGCCTGCGCATTTTCCTCCTCGGCTTCGATCGCGAGTGTGGTCAGCCCAGGGGTCGTGTACGTGTACGCCGCGGGAAGCAATAGGTGCAGCGCGTGAACTTTCGCGCCGTATCCGCGGCCCAGTGTGGTTGCAAACAGAAGAGCGGCTTCGGAAGGCTCTGAAAAGTCGGTGAGGTAAAGAATGTTCTTCACTTTTACCGCCGCCTTTGTTTCGGTAGCTGCCATGTCGATTCTCCTTGGCAACAAGGATGCCCCACGCGAGAGAGACGCACAGTGACCGCGGACACCATCGAATGTGACAACCGTCACAGCAGGGCGAGATGGGCGCGGGGTAACAAGGTAGGTGCAGGAGGTGGATCATGAAAGTCCTTGAGCCCAGAACTCGAGTGGAGATCAAGAACGTGCTTTTTCCAACCGATTTTTCCGCGGCAGGAGATGCGGCAATCCCGTACGCAGCAGAATTGGCGCGGCGCTTCGGGGCCAGGTTACACACCTTGCACGTCAGGCCGCCGGTCATCAATCCCATGACCGAGCCGGCCAGCTGGTCCGTCCTGGAAAGGGCAGCGATGGCGGAAGCCGAAGCGCAAAGACAGTCGTTGCTTGCGGCTTTCTCCGGAATCAAGCCGGAGGTGATGATCGAAGAGGGCGACTTCTGGCAAATACTGAAATCCGTAATCGAGAAACAGGAAATTGACTTGATCGTGCTGGGCACGCGGGGGCGGTCCGGGGCAGCCAAATTTTTCCTGGGCTCCAAGGCAGAGGGCATTTTCCGCGAGGCTCCGTGCGCGGTGTTGACGATTGGCCCGCATGCCCACGGGAAATCCCCGCGCGGGGGCGAGTTTACCGAGATCCTCTATGCCACGGATTTCAGCCCGTCCTCGGCGAACGCCGCAGCTTACGCAATCTCACTCGCCCAGGAGTTTCAGGCACATTTGACGCTGTTGCACGTGGTCGCGGAGGAAAAGCCCGGCGATCTAGTGCATGCGGCGGACTTGGTGGGATCGGCCGGAAGGCTCCTAAGTAAGTTGGTGCCACCGGAGGCGGAGATGTGGTGCGTCCCACATTTTGCGGTGGAGCGCGGGCCAGCCTCCCAGAAGATTTTGGAAGTTGCGAAGCAGAAGAAGGCTGACCTCCTCGTGCTGGGAGTGCGCCAGCCGAGCGGCTTCCCCGGCGCGGCAACGCATCTGCCGATGGCAACTGCGCACCAAGTGGTCAGCCGTGCGGAGTGCCCGGTGCTTACAGTACGCGGCTGAGCGCTGCGAGAATTCGAGTTGGAGGGCAAAAAATGCATAACTACTCACATTTCGCTGAGCACCCTTTGGCGCTTGAGGCGCGAATGGCGATTTACAGCAGCGCGGCTGCCGCAGATCGCGTTCCCCACTTGGGTATCCATACATATCCAGAGCAATACGTTTCGCGATGGATAACGAAAAGCGGGGAGGAGGTTTTGTTCCGCCCGATTCGGCCCGAGGATGAGCCACTGATGGTGGAATTTCACAAGACCCTTTCCGAGCAAAGCGTCTATCTGCGCTATCGCCCGGCCGAGAGTCTTCGCATGCGCGTGGCGCACGAACGGCTAATCCGGCGATGCTGCATTGACGACGCGCACGAGGCGGCCTTGGTTGCCGTGCGCACGATGCCAGAGACCGGCCAAGACGAGATTCTTGCGGTCGGGCGGCTAATCAAACTGCCATCTGGTGATAAAGCTGAGGTCGCGGTGCTGGTAAGCGATCCCTACCAGCGGCACGGACTGGGCAGTGAACTGCTGCGGCGGCTGATCCAGGTGGCCCACGACCGGGACATGCAGGAAATCATCGCCAACTTCCTTCCTGAAAATACCGGGATGCGCGCGCTGGCGAATCGCTTCGGCTTCCAATTCCGCCCAAGCAGCGATCCCACGGTGCTAAAGACGGTCCTGAATCTAACGAATGCGCAGGCCCTGCTGTCCTTGCGACGCTATGCGGGCCGTCATTTGTGCGGGTGAGTGGAATCGTTCTGGCACCTAGAAGCAGCCACCGATAGTAAGGGCGTGCCAGCGTCGAAGCCACTGGCACGCTAACTACCTGCAAGCGAGTTTCGTCGAGTAGTGAATCACCGCTTGAATGCGAAAAGGCCGGAGCGAGGTGCAGTCGCCTGAGTCTCTCGCGCCCGGTAGTTATGCGTTAGGCAGGAAAGGTGGTCAGCAGTTCCTTGCGCGCTTCGGCTAGCGGCAGTTCGGGCCACAGGACGTGGAGCACTATTCCCTGCCGAGGGTCGTGTACCAGAGTGAAGATGTGGGAGCAACGTTCGCACAGCCAGAAATGCTTGACGCCGTGAAGGTTCTGCGGAGCTTCCTGGGCACCCTGATTTGTGGGTTCGTGCATTTCGTTGGGTCGGAAGCGGAAGAATTTTCCGCCGCCGAGCCAATGAAAAGCGGTGGGGCATGCTGGATTTGCGCACTTCGGATGACACTTCTGGAACAGCGGAGTGCCTTGCATTTGGGCGTGGTCTTGCACACGAAGATGCTGATTAGAATCGAGAGTCGTCTTCCGCGCTTCTTCCAGCTGGGCAATTGTCGTGCGCAGCCACTTCCCTACCGACTCTTCGACCTCGGGTTGATTGTCATAACGATACAACACGTCCAGGGTCTCTCCCGCTTCGTTCAGAGGAATATGGCGGCAGGGAGTTTTCGCGGAGCGGTACTCGGGTGGCACCAACCGCATCAGAACACAATGGGTGCACGGCTCCGGACTTTCCTGGCAGTCGTAATTCATGCAGGTGGGCGAATCCTCGAAGATGAACTGGGGTCGCCACGCCTGGCGGGGCGAACGCCCGTACCCACCTTTTTCGAGAAACTCCAATTCGAATTTCAGGACATCCAACAGATCTCGTTCGTCTTTTTGCATAACGCCCTCCTTCTGGGATCACTATCCCGCGGCGGAGCCGACGTGTGCCGTGACGGTTGTCACGAGCAAAGGTGACGGTCGTCACTTCCCTGTAGTCAAACTCGAGCCAAACTTGCTCAACATGTTGCAGTGACTCCAAGGGCCGGCCACGGAGACGAGACGTGAGTAGCGGGTTCAGAATTGTTGCGCGCGGTAAGAGGGATAAAATGTCGCTTACTCGTTCTACGCGTGCTCCTTATGGCTTAGAAATCATTGAGAACTGCTTGACCTGCCCACACCGGGAGGACCGCCTCTTTTGCAACCTGCCAGCGGCGGCCGTGCAGCATTTGGCGACGATCACCTCAGCGGCTTCGTATCCCAAAGGCGCGACGCTGTTTGTGGAAGGGCAAGGCGCCCGCGGCGTTTTCATCCTGTGCGCTGGACGCGTGAAGCTTTGGACGACCTCCGTTGATGGAAGAACTCTGATTGTAAGAATCTCAGAACCAGGAGAAGTCCTGGGATTGCCAGCCACCGTTACGGGGAGGCCTTACGAACTTACGGCGGAAGTGATCGAGCCGACGCAAGCCAATTTCATATCCCTCACGGACTTCCTGAGCTTTCTCCGTGAACACGGGGAGGTTTCATTGCGCGTGGCCCAGCAACTGGGCGAAACGTACCATGCAGCCGTGGCGGAAATGCGTTCAGTCGGGTTATCGCGCTCGGCTGCGGAAAAGCTGGCGCGGTTTCTTCTGGACTGGTGCGCCAGCCACGGCGACAGAACCTCCGAAACAGAATCTAAACTGACCTTAACTCATGAAGAAATAGCTCAGATAATCGGCGCATCTCGCGAGACAGTCACGAGGCTTTTCGCGGACTTCAAGAAAAAAGGCTTCGTTCAAGTTAAGGGTTCAACGCTTGTGGTCCGGAGCAAGGCCGGTCTTGGGAGCATGGCCGGCAGTTGAGCTACCTCCCTTCCAACATTGCTGCAACGTAGTCGCAGGCTGAGCGTGACGGGCATCACAAAGAAGCGTGATGGTTGTCACTAAACCGTAACCACCTGTCATGTAGTCTTTCGCGCAGCCGCTTTGAGTAGCTTGTTCTAGGACGAATTCGGGGGGAAGTCCGATGCCGCGATTCGGAGTACTGAAAGTCTCGGAACTTCTGATTGTTTTGGGTCTGCTGGCGGTTCCCGTTTTGGCACAGCCCCAGAAAGGCTCTACGGCTACTGACAAGTCCGCGCCCGCAGCCCAAGAAGCCAAGCCAGCGCAGAAGCCCGACTCAGCCCCATCCGATTACGCCGGCGCCGAGGCATGCAAGACCTGCCACGAGGAGATCTACAACGGTTGGGAGAAAAGCTCGCACTGGAAACAGACGTACAAGGAAGGCGGCATTGCGAAGCACGGCTGCGAGGATTGCCACGGCGCCGCCGCCAGCCACGTTGCCGACCCCACCGACACATCGAAGCTGTTCCTCTTCGAAAAAGCCTCCGCTAAAGAGATCGATGCCCGCTGCATGATGTGCCACGCGGGCGGCACCCAGCACATGAATGCCATCAACTCGGAGCATGCGAAGAACGACGTCAGTTGCGTTTCCTGCCATTCGCCGCACCACGGTAAAGAATCCGACTTTTTGCTCGTAAAGGCTCAGCCTGAGCTCTGCTTCTCCTGCCACCTATCACAAAAGGCGCAGTTCGACATGCCTTTCCATCATCGGGTGAACGAAGGGCTCATCCAGTGCACCGACTGTCACAACCCTCATGGCACCGTGAAGCCGCACCAGGTGCGCACGTCCTCGAGCCAAGACGAGATTTGCTTCAAGTGCCACACCGACAAGCAAGGGCCATTCGTCTTCGAACACCAGCCGGTGAAGATAGATGGTTGTCAGTCCTGCCACCTGGTGCATGGCGGGCCGAATCCGCACATGCTGAAACTGAGCAATGTCAACCTGCTCTGCCTGCAGTGTCACACGCAGTCCAGCTTTAGCGGGGCGCCGGGAGCGCCTTCGTTCCACAACCAGGCGAGCTTTTTCCAATCCTGCGTGCTGTGTCACTCGCAAATTCATGGGTCCAATTTCGACGCAACTTTCTTTAAGTAGGAGTGCGCGGACATTCCCAAATATCTAGATGAAGAACAAGGTGGCCAGACACTAAACCGGAAACTGAATTTGGGAGGGAGAGAAAGCCATGAAAGGTCGCCTGCGGGTTCACTCGATTCCTTCCGTCATCTTTATAGCGGTCATCTTCCTTGCGCCTGCCGCTCGCGCGCAAGACACCTCCGAAGCATCGCCGGGAATCAATTCCGGAGGTTACAACATCCACCAGTCCATTGAGTTCGGCTATCGTGCGAGCGAGATCAACGGCAACGTAAATACGTACGACACCTTCGAAAATCTGGGTTCGGGTGTGCGCCTCTTCGATTTCACGCTGGAAATGCGCTCGCTCGATCATCAGGGTCTGTTGTTCGATAACCTTACCTTCAGCAACTTCGGCTATGGCGGCGACCCGAACGACGTCACGCGCCTGCGCGTTGAAAAGAATAAATGGTACGACTTCCGGTTGCTCTTCCGCCGCGACAAGAATTTTTGGGACTACAACCTCTACGCGAATCCGCTGAATCCCGCAGGCTTAAATCCTGCGGGATCCTTGACCACGGGCTGCTACGTAGGTCCGCCGACGGCCGCTTTCCCGCAGGGCGCCCCGGCGTTCTGCTCGAAGCCAGCCGTGCCACAAGACAACTCACTGCATGACCTGGATCTGGTGCGCCGCATGCAGGATTACGACCTCACGCTGCTGCCCCTCTCGAAGATTCAATTTCGGCTCGGTTATTCACGCAACCGCGACGAAGGTCCCGGCTCCTTCACTACGGACGGTGGCACCATTTCGCAATTTAATGAAAACTACAGCTACACGACGAATGCGTATCGCGCGGGCGTAGACTTCAAAATCCTTCCGCGCACGACCATCTCCTACGACCAGTTCCTGAGTTACTACCGCCAGGACAACATCATTAGCGATAACCCGGCCGTGAATCCCGGGAATTTCGGGTTCGTCTTGGGAACCGTTCCTGGGCAGGCCACTCCGGCCGGCACGCCGGTAGATTTGGGAAATATTTGGAGTACGCAAACGCCCGCTGAGGCTCTCCCCTGCGCGACTCCGATCGTGACCGGCACGACCAACACCGCCAACCCGACGTGCAATGCGTACCTCTCTTATAGCCAGGTCGGCAGGCCGCGGAACTTCATGCCCACCGAGCGGCTGCGTTTCCAATCCAATTATTTCAAGAACTTCGAAACCTCAGGCTCGGTCGGCTACAGCACCAGCGACTATCACTTCTCGGATCTTTCGGAGATCGTCAACGGCTGGACAGCGCGGAGCGCGCTACGCGGCAGTACCGCGGGGGGCCCGATAAAGACAAAGCGCGTCTCGGTGAACGCGGACTGGTCCGGCGTGTATGCGGTAAACGACAAATTTCGCATCCTGGATATGTTCCGCTATGACAACTGGCGTATTCCGGGGGTTTGGGACACAGCAGAAACGGCGCTGTTCGGGACTCCCTCTCCGGCGCCCGGGGTGGTCGGCCTGCTGCTGTCACCTGGCACATTTAATGCGACGAATTGCCCCGGAGCCCCTTACAACCAGGCAAGTTGCCCGCAACATACTTCCAGTTCCGCTGCCGACTTGACTAATGAGATCGCTTCGCAATTTCTTGCGCAGAACATCAAGTCCAATACCCTGGAATTTGAATACGATTTCAGCCGCCGCTACACCGGCCACATCGGCTATCTCTACACCAACCGCACGATCGCCAGCATGGGTGCGACTTTTGATACCGGGGAATATTACTTTCCGGGCGGACCCACGGGCACAGCAGCGAATCTTTATCTCGCGGCCCGGGGTGATTGCGCCTTGGTCGGCGGTGCGCTGCCTGCCGGTTGCACGCTGATAACGACAGGCGCTTTGGCCGGTGCGGTTGTAGAAGGCTCGCCCGCCAATCCAATCCCGGAAGCGGGGAACGACACCTCTCGCAACATCACGACCATCAACGAGAATGCCCTGCTCTTGGGTGTCGTTGCGCGTCCCATCGACACTTTGCGGATCACCGGCGATTTTGAGTTCGGCTACAATGACTTCTCCTTTACGCGCATTGACCCACGCCAAGTGCAATCGTACAAAATCCACGCCACTTACAAACCGAAGCCCTGGGCCAATCTGGACGGTGCGGTGGAGATTCACGAAAATCGCGATAACGTCTCGACGGTTGACAACCTGGAGCACGACCGCTCCTATAGCTTCTCGGCTCTGCTGCTGGGCAATCAACGGTTGTCCGTGGATTTCGGCTATAACTACTGGGACATATACACCCAGGCGTTGATCTGTTTCCCGTACTCGGAGTCTTCCGCGAACCCGACTCCTCCGCCGACCAACATAACGGTTTCCGCTTTCCCGCCCGGTGTGCCGCAGCTGCCCACCGGAACGGCTTGCCCGATCGCTGGCTCGCCTTCCCCGCTCGGAGCGCTATCGACGTACAGCAGCAAGGACCATTTCGCGCACGCCGGAGTAATGTGGAAACCGGTGAAGCGCGTGACGGCCATGGTGGGCTACGGCGGCAGCTTCGTTCGCGGCAACACGATTTTTCTGAATCCGCTCACGCCTTCCGGAACGCTTGATTTCAATTATCAAAGGCCGTACGCTTCCATTCTAATCAATGTCTATCGAGGGTTCAGTTATAAGATGGCTTGGAATTATTATGGGTACAACGAAACCGGAATCAAGAACCCTTTTGGACTCGCCACGCTTCCATCGCAGGATTTCAACGGCAGCAATGCGACGTTCTCGTTCCTCTATTCGTTCTAGGTTGTAGCGGAATTGTAGAGATCGAGACCGAGCAGGATTCAAGATTTGCCCCGAGGAGGAAAGGCTGCATGAATCGCTCAATGCTTCGAATTGGGAAAATGCTGCTGTGCGGATACGCAACTATACTTGCTTCGACGATAACCACTCGAGCGGACGATGCGGCGAGCGTTTACAAGGCGAAGTGCGCCGCCTGCCATGCAGCTGATGGTAGCGGTAGCAACGACATGGGGAAAAAATTGGGCTCGCCCGACCTTCGCTCGGACGCTGTACAGAAGGAAACAGACGCGCAATTGAACGACAGCATCACCAACGGCAAGGGCAAGAAAATGCCGGCCTACAAAGGCAAGCTCACGGACGACCAAATCAAGGATCTCGTCGGCTACATTCGGGATCTGGCAAAAAAGAAATAGCTAGCACCTGCGCTGCCGTCGCACTACCCCTGAAGTAATCAAGGCGACAGAATCGAGGAGGCCTGGTGATTGGGGTTCTCATTTGTCAAATTGTCCTGAGCATCATTTTGGCCTCTGTTTTCCTGATTCGTCCTACCCTGACGCACGCTGCGAGCTGGAAGATACTCGCCTTTATTGGTCTGTGCGTTCTTCCGGCTCTGTGCATTGTGGGAGGGATGAACACGCACATCCAGCGCTCCGAACAAACTCGGTTCTGCGTTTCGTGCCACGTAATGGTTCCATACGGACAGAGCCTCTACGTAGATGATCCCAGTCATCTCCCTGCCCAGCACTTTCAGAATCACCGCGTGCCCGCGAACATGGCCTGCTATTCGTGCCATGCAGACTACTCTATCTACGGCCCCATGAAAGACAAACTGCAAGGTCTGAAGCGGATATACATCCAGTATGTGAGCACTCCGCCCGATCCGGCGGCGATCCGCATCCCTGGCGGATTCAAAAACGACCAGTGCTTGCACTGCCATCTCGGCGCGCGTAATTTCGAGGAGAACGCTATACATTCGGCGATGATGGATTCGATCAAATCGGGTGAGTCTTCCTGCCTGACCAGCGGTTGCCACGACACCGCGCACGACGTGGCGAATCTGAATCACTTGAAGTACTGGAAGCCAGGCCAATGAAACTTAGCGAAATCGGAATGCGGCGGCTTTTGCAGGTTTCGAGCGCCCTCGTGATCGTCGGCCTGGTCCTCGAGGTCGCGAGTCTTCTCTGGTTTCATCCGCTCTCGTTCGTCCTGTTTGCCTTTGTCGCAGCGTCTTTGATTGGCTCGGGAATCCTCGTCTATTTGGTTTCTCTCGTTTTTGTTGTCCCGCCTTCTGCAGGGAAACGCGACTAACCGCCCGCCTCGAAAAGTCGAACCAGGAAGGCGAGCAGGCAGGGAATATCCTGCCTGCTCGTGGGAGATGACCCATCGCGAGTTGCCTGCAACTAGGGAATCACGCCCGAGCCTGAACTAGGTCACAGGCCGTTCTCTCGCTGCTTGCTGAGCTTCTCTTTCCACTCATGTCGAGCACGACGCGTCCATTCACCTGCCCCGCCTTGAGACGGCGGAAGACGTCGTTAATCGACTCAAGTGGCAAGGTCTCAATTGTCGCTTTCACTTTGCCCTCGGCGGCAAATGAAAGCGCTTCCTCGAGATCGATGCGCGTGCCAACGATCGAACCCCTCAGCGTGTATCCGTTCAGCACCAAGTCGAAAATGGAAACGGGAAACTCTCCGGGTGGCAAGCCGTTCAGCACGCAAGTGCCGCCGCGGCGAAGCATGCCGACTGCTTGCTTGAACGCGATCGGGGAAACGGCTGTTACCAGCACTCCGTGCGCCCCGCCGATTTGCTTTTGGATTTCCTTGGCAGGGTCCTGCGTTTGTGCGTCAATCGTGATTTCCGCCCCCAGCCTTCGCGCGAGCGCCATTTTTTGCGGTCCTAGGTCCACCGCCGCGACATGCAGTCCCATGGCCTTTGCATATTGGATGGCCACGTGGCCCAAACCGCCTGCTCCGGAGATCACCACCCATTCGCCGGGCCGCGCCTCGGTCATTTTCAATCCCTTGTAGGTCGTGACGCCGGCGCAGAGGACCGGAGCCGCATCCACAAAGGAAAGATTTTTCGGAATTCGGCCGAGGTAATCGGCTTGTCCCAGTGCATATTGCGCAAAACTTCCGTTCACTGAATACCCGGAATTTTGCTGTTCCACGCAGAGCGTTTCCCAGCCGGACAGGCAATATTGGCAATATCCGCACGCGCTATGCAGCCAGGCGATTCCTACGCGATCGCCTTCTTTCAAGTGGGTAACGCCCGGCCCAAGAGCGGCCACAATCCCTGCTCCCTCATGGCCCGGCGTGAAAGGCAGCGTTGGCTTAATGGGCCAGTCGCCATCTGCAGCATGAAGATCGGTGTGACATACGCCAGTGGCAAATACTTCCACCAATGCCTGCCCCGGCCCAGGCGTTGGGATTGGAACTTCCCGCACAACCAGCGGTTCGCCAAATTTTTCAACAACTGCCGCTTTCATCGTTTTTGCGTGTAACACGTTGCATCTCCTTTTTGCCCGAAGATGCGCGACTCTAGCTCCGGCTACAGGAGCCGTAAGTATCATCGGTCACCGCTCGGTGTGATGTGCATCACAGGTTCGGATTGAAGCCGATTGGGAGTTAGGGCCAACGATGTATCAGTCGTAGCGCGAAACAGTTGAGCTTGGAGAAAGTCTTGAGGACATATGCTCGGGAAGTGGCTGCTGCAATTTCGCATATTTGCTTGCCCCGGGATCGGAATGTCGGCGCCGGCTCGTAAAACAACGGGGGGGCACAATGAATGCACGATGCTGTCCTCCGAAATGGCGTGCCCAATTCCTAGGTGGGCGCTTGCGTTGTTGCGGCGATCCATCGGTCCACGATAATCACTCGCATCGAATTCGATTCCAGGCTTATAGTGGAGCAGCGATCTAGCGGAAGTCCCACTATAGTGACAGGACGGCGATGAAAGTTCGAGGCGCGCGTTGGTGTTTAATGGCTGCGATGGGTATCGTGTTGGCGGCGGAAGTAGCAGCGAAAACGCAGACAAGTTCGCAGGGCGTGCAGAAGGCTCCGGACTCCGACAAGCAGCAGACATTGATTCGTTCAGTCGCCGGCGCAGATTTGTACCGGGCCTACTGCGCTTCATGCCATGGCAAGGACGGCAAGGGGGATGGACCGGTAGCGGCGGAGTTGAAGGCGACCGTGCCCGACCTGACCATGATTGCGAAGAACCATGGAGGGAAGTTCCCAACGGCGCGGGTGCAAAGGATTATTGAGGGCCAGGGTATGATCGCGTCGCACGGCTCGCGGGAGATGCCGGTGTGGGGGCCGATTTTTTCGCAGGTGGAGGTGGATGTGGATCGCGGTCCGGTGCGGATGCAGAACTTGGTGAAGTACCTGGAATCAATTCAGGCCATTAAGTAGGAGATGAACGGCGGTGTCGCGAATGCCCGCAATGCCACGCCAGAAGCCTCCCATCCCGCGCGGAGCCTTGGCCAACCAAGCAGTCCGCAATATAATGATGTTCTGCGCATTGTTAGTTTCGGTTGCGAGTTTCCCCGCAGCTGCGGTGCCCCAGGACAAGAAAGCGGCACGTCCCCGGGGATCAGATCCGGATTCCGGCTTGCAGCTATACAAGCGATACTGCGCTGTTTGCCACGGAAATGATTTGAAGGGCAACGGCCCGGTCTCACCCGAATTCAAGAACGGACCTTCGGATCTAACGACACTCGCGCAACGTCATGGCGGCAAATTCCCGGACACCTACGTTGAGGACGTACTTCGAAACGGCGTGCAAAAGCCCGCTCACGGAAATACGGAGATGCCCATATGGGGGCCTCTATTTGCGACGATTCGCGGAACGGATCCCTCGCTTGTTAACGTCCGGATCGTAAATCTCACGAATTACATCAAGTCCATGCAGGCGAAGTAGGGCGCCAATACGATTTGAACGAGCGAGACCAAAAGTTAGATCTGTCGCTGAGATCACGCGCTATCAAGCGAACGCTTAAATCGCTGGATAACCCGTGCGATTGTGCCTGGATCACGGCTTACTCGTAAACGATCCACATGCCTGTTAACGCAGTATCGAACACTGGAAGCCTTCATAGAGGAGATGTCCGATAACGCCACGAATCATCAAGGTGACAGCGGGATTATCGAACGCAGAGCAAGCACCTAAGCGCGCCGCTGTCGGTTTGGGAAAGGTGAGAATCGCGATGGCAGGGCTAAAGTCCTTCCAAAATGCACACAATTCCCCATGCTTCCGGGTTGGAGCCATAGATTTGCATCGTGGTAGCGAGGACATCGGTGTCAGGAGAGGGCGGGAGGCTTGAGTTCCCCGGACGCTCCTGAGATGCGGCGGTTGCACGCTGCCCATTCCTTCACGGTACACTGCTGTTTGCGACAGTTAAATTCGCAGAGAGCTATGCCGTCAGGAACGTCCTGGATCAATTGGTTGCTGACCCATCGGCGGAATCTCCAAAAAAGAGTGGCTTTCTTACTTACTTGTACGAACATGCGTCAGACCCTCCCGTAATGTGTTCGCGGATCACTGCGCCACGGGAGTACAGAAATCGATTTAAGTCGCGATTTCCATCTTGACGTCCCGGTCGATGGACAACTTAATAGCATAACTGACCGCCTGAAAATGCGACTCCCGAACCTCATATTCTCCGGGCCACGCCGCGTTAAGTCCGTTCACGAGCTGGACCGCCTCTTCAAGCTTGTCGCGGGACGCTACTTGTAGGAATTCGCCGTTACCGAGTTGCTTGAACACGTTATACATGGGATTAGCACCTCACTTTGTGTTGGCTAAGCCCGTCCGGCTGGCAAAGTACTGCGGTTCGCTGCCAATCGCTGTGATGAAGATCACGCCTCTATGTGACCAAGGATACATCTCGAAGTGGAAAATGGGCACGGCTCGGCTGTACGGTCCGCGCAAATGGTTGAGAGGAAATTCCGGTTCCATTTTAGTGAATCCGTAGGCGGGCGAAGTCATCTGCTCGACCGCGAACGAGCCAACAACGATGGGAGGGGTGATGCCTTTAAAGGAACAGAACGATGCAAGGTGGCGCGTTCGACCGGCTACATTCTAGTCCGGTTCGCTGGATAACCTTCGATCCTTTCACGAAGCGCGGACAAGTGGGGCATGGCCACGCCACGGCTCTCTCCGGTATGGAGCACATCGAAGTAATAGCACTTCATCTCCTCCGGGCTGTTTTCAAAGTGACTTCCCCTGCGAAGCCGTCGCCCCTTTTCTGTGAATCGAAGCCCATAAATGGCGGCAAAGACCGCCAGCCAAGCAGGCACATCCAAAATCTTCTTGGCGTCGGGATAATGCCGTAGTTCGACGCCACGGGCCGCTATCACTCCCAAAGCCTCCCGAATGGCCCATATCCCCAGCCTCATGGTCTTGTAACTCCGGGCCGCTTCGGCGATTCCTCCTGCCCAGAGGGCGATTCCTATGCCGCCAGCATTGATCGCGTGGTGCACCCAGAGCCACTCGATGATGTTTGGTTTTATATCCAGCGTGAAACCAGCTCGCTGAAATAATTCGGCTACAGCCTTGAACTTTTTCGGATCTGAGCCTTCTAGCATTCCCAGACGCACGGCGGGGTTTACGGTCCCGATGAGGATGCCCTGAGCATCGAGACCACCAGTGGCTTCGGCATAGCCCCAAAGGATCGAGGATCGCGGCAGAAGTTGGTCAATCTCTCCCGTGCCATCCCAATTCGCGGTGAACAGGAGAAAAGTGGCGCGAGGCGCACCGGTCTGGTATTGCTGGATAGCCTGAGTTGCTTGGTAGTGCTTAGTCGCGACAATCACGAGGTCAAAGTCGTCTGAAGGACTGACCTGTCCAACTGTCTTGGGAGCATAAGTCACCCGGGCATATTTAGAATACCCAGTTCGCAGATCCAACAGGTCCAAGGTGTTGGTGGCTGGAAGCCCGTCCTTTCGCACGGCATGGGTGACGTCGATGCCTGCCTTGGACAAGGCCCATCCGTAAATTGTCCCAACCACGCCCCTACCGATGATGAGGACTTTCATTTTGGGACCTCAACATCTTTCTATCCGAAGCGGGATCTTACCTTGAAGAGCGCTCAGGATCGCACCACGCTGGAAGGAGAACCTGCAATACGTTTCACAAGCAATATGGTGACATCGTCCTCGTTGAATTTCGGGTCCACCAAGAATTTGAGATTGGCCATCGTCCGTTCTGTGCTGTCAGTCAAAGCATCACGCAAACGATCTTCGGGATTCTCCCCGCGGATCGAGTCGGTCAAGCCATCTGTGAATATGAGCAGGGTACCGCCTGGACCAACAGCAGCAGTACGAGTTTCGTACTCCGCATCGGCAAGCAGCCCGAGAGGTGGGCCAGTAGCTTCGAGAGGTGTTGCCGATCCTGAAGAAAACGCAATCGGCGCATTGTGACCGGCATTTACGTATGTCAGTTCTCCCGATTCGCGGCTGAGCACAATGAACACGGCGGTGGCAAAGCGATCACTCGGCGTGTACCGGCTCAGGTGCTTGTTAATCTGATTAGCCAATGCCAGGGGGCTCGATTCCACGCTTGCGATGCTCCGAACCAGAGCCTGAATATTTGGCGCGAGCAGAGCCGCCGGAATCCCTTTCCCAGAGACATCAGCTAATGCGAACAGCGTTCGGTTAGCAGGAAGCTCGATGACGTCGAAGTAGTCGCCGCCCACCTCGCGTAAGGGCTTGTAAAACGCTTGCACCTCGTAGCCCGGCAACTCTTCCAGTTTTCCAGGCTGGAGCGTCTGCTGGATTTGCCGCGCGGCTATTTGGTCAGTTTCAAGCTGTGTCTTGCGGACAAATTCTGAGGTTAGCATTCCATTCTGGATGTGGTAGCCGGTGTAATAAAGCAAGAACGCCAAAACATAGCTGACTGGCCGTCTCGGCAGTACCAGAAAATACGCATACAACCACTTTGGCAACATGAAAGCCCACATCAGCATAAAGTAGAGAGCATATCCCTGCAGAACGATGCCGACATACGTGACGATGCGCTTGGACCTCGGCATTTCGCGGGTCCAATCATAAAAGGCGTATTGCAGCGAGCGGCGAAAAGGGCCAGCAGATTTGTCGAGGTTCAGGGTCCTAAGGCGAAACGGCATGGCGGGAGTCTAGCAAGAAGCAATCATGCTGGTGAAACAATCAGATCGAGGTCCATCGCAGGCGAAGCTGAATTGTCTTAGCAAGGTGGAACTCACGCGTGATGGCCGTCACAACGAACTGTGTGCCGCGTCACAGCACCGCGCCAGCGACAAGTACCACACTGTACATTGTGTTGCAGAACTCGCCGCGCAAACGGGAGACATCTGGATGAAATCCACCAAGCGAGCAGTGGTCTTAGCTGTCGTTTTCGGCTCAATCTTCGTGGTAGCTGCCGCGCGAGCGGGAGACGTAAAGGGTAAGGTATCTGCGGAAGGATTGAGCTCGGCCGGGGACATTGCTGTGTACATTGAGGCAGTACCGGGTAAGAAATTCGATCCGCCGACCCAGCATGTAATCGTGGATCAGCGCAACATGAAGTTTGTTCCGCAAACCGTCGTGGTCGTGCGCGGAACCACCGTGGATTTCCTGAACAGCGATCAGGTTCCTCACAACGTCTATTGGCCGTCCATCGGCGGCAACAAGGTATTGCGGCACAGCCTGACCATCGTATCGCCTGGCGACACGAAGTCGTTTCAGTTCGACAACCTCGGCGCGGCACAGCTGCAGTGCAATATGCATCCCGACATGGTGGGTTACATCGTGGTGGTGCCCACCACGTACTTCGCGCTGACCGGAAGGGACGGCACCTTCACCATCAAGGACGTGCCCCCGGGCAAGTACACGCTGAAAACCTGGAGCGCCGACGGCAAACCGACGACTCAAACGATCACCGTGGCAGCCGGCGACACCAACGTGGAAATAGCCGTGAAGAAGTAGGGGTCGAGGTTTTGCGCGCAAACAAATATATGTCCCGTTTGCATCTCTCCGGGCAGCACTGCACGCAACCAAAGAGAAGTCGCTGCCTGCAGCTGATGAGCGCCGCCGCGGTGTTTGCATTGGCCGGGTCGTTGCTTGCTCAGAATGCCGTTGACCGAGATGTTTCCATAACGGCGGTGGAAGGCGAGAGTTGGATCCGTCACTTGCACAGGCCGTTCGCCGAAACCAGCATGGGCAAGACCTGGGAATTAGGGCCGGCGCCGGCCGATCCGGGAGACGAAGCCGATCCCTGGCAACTGAAACTATCACCCAGCTACGCCAGTCAAGCGCTCACCCTGAGCGGTTCGGATCTGTATCGCCTGAATTGCCGAGGATGCCACGGAGAATCCGGGCAGGGTGCGCCACCGGAGATAAATTCCATTACCGGACCGGTGCAGTCAACTTCCGTGGCCGCCACCATGGAGCGCATGAAGAAATCCGGCCGCGAAATGAGCCGGTCCGACGTGGCTGACATGGCTAAAGAATCCAAAATTTTGCTGCTGCAACGGCTCCACAGCGGAGGGCAGCGTATGCCGCCACCTACATTGAGCGAGGCAGAAATTCGCTCTCTGGTGGCTTACCTCGAACAACTTTCCGGGGTGCCCAGAGCAGAGAAGAATCAAATCGCTATAAAGGAATCGCCCTACCGCGTGGGAGAGCAAATCGTGAAATCCACGTGCCATGTTTGCCACAGCGCGCAAGGGCCGAACCCGGATCCTCAGGAAATAATGGAAGGAGCCATTCCACCGCTCTCTTGCCTTACGACGCGCGTTGGCCTTCCAGACTTCGTGCGAAAAGTTACCAGCGGTGCGCCCATCATCATGGGCACGCCGGCAACGCCGTACCGAGGCAGGATGCCGGTCTTTTTCTACCTTAGCCAAGACGAAGCCGCCGATGCGTACATGTATCTCGCACTCTACCCGCCGCAAAAATAGGCGGTGGAGAACCCAGGTCATTAGCGACGCCAATTCAGCGGCGAGCGCCGGCCTACGGAAAGCATTCGTGAAGAAGTGGCAAGGAGGTTGGCCATGGCGCATTTCGAGATACCTCGCAACACGAGATTTCAGATTGAAACTTTTCTCCTGCTGGCGGTGTTTTTGGGGCTTGGCAATACGGCGTTCGCGCAGGATCAGCAAGCTCAGAAGGAACCGGTTAAGCAGGCGGCGCCGCTTTCGGGGGCCGGAATGTTCAAGGATTATTGCGCCGTGTGCCACGGCAAGGATGCGAAGGGAGATGGGCCGGCCGCGTCGGCATTAAAACAAAAGCCGGCAAACTTGACTACGCTCGCCAAGCGCCACGACGGAAAATTCCCGGACGTTTATGTGGAACAAGTGCTGCGGAACGGTGTGAAGGCTCCGGCACACGGTGATGCGGAAATGCCAGTATGGGGCCCACTGTTTAGATCGATGGATTCGGATCCAGAGATCATGTACGTCCGGATTTCGAGCTTGGTGAGCTACATCAAGTCGTTACAGGTTAAGTAGCCGGTCGTGAGTACCAAGGGCTCAGTTGTTGCGGTACTACTTTGCGGCCTATGTGTTCCTTGTAAGCAATTTATCACTGAAATAGCAAGGTTAGGAATGTCGCCGTAAGACAAGAGTTCGGAGGGCTGTAGTGTTGATCCAGGAACTGACTAAACAGGCGAGCTTGGACCTACTGGCCCGGTCGCATTTTGGTAGATTAGGGTGCGCTCGAGAAGGTCAACCCTATATCGTTCCTACCTATTTCGCATACGCCGATAATTACCTGTACAGCTTTTCCACCATTGGACAAAAGATCGACTGGATGCGCGCCAACCCGCTAGTCTGCCTCCAAACGGACGAGGTGGTGAACGCGGACCACTGGGTAAGTGTCATCGTCTTCGGTCGGTTCGAAGAGCTTCCCGACACACCCGAACGGCGGAGCGAGCGCGTATTAGCCTATGAGCTGTTACAAAAGAAGGCAATGTGGTGGGAACCTGGTTACGTTAAAACAATCATTTATGGAACAGAGCGCCCGTTGGTGCCGGTCTTCTACCGCATCCATATCATGCAGATTACGGGCCACCGCGCCATCCCCTGATCCTGGTATACCTGAAAGCAGATGTTCAAGCTCAGGTCGTGAGTGGTAAGAATAACGCTGTTGGAGAGGCCGAAGTTCCGACGCGTCAGAACGGACGCGCGGCGACGCATGATTTGAAGTACTTGTTTCTTCTTGAAGTCAGCGAAAAGCCTGGTAACCGTCTCGCGAGACGCTCCGATCATTTGGGCGATTTGCTCGTGAGTCAATGTCAGGCCATTAAGTAGCAGATGAACGGCGATGCGCGCGCGAATGCCATGCCAGGAATCTCCCGTCCCGCGCGGAGCCTTGGCCAACCGAGCTGTCGGCAATATGATGATGTTGTGCACGGTGTTAGTTTCGGTTGCCAGTTTCGCCGCAACTGCGGTGCCCCAGGGCAAGAACCCGGCACGTTCGCGGGGATCAGATCCGGATTCCGGCTTGCAACTGTACAAGCGATACTGCGCGCTGTTTGCCACGAAAATGATTTCAAGGGCAACGGCCCGGTCTCGCCTGAATTCTGAGGATCTTCGTCTTGAGACGGCGCGGCGCCAGTTTGAGTTGACATCAGCAACTCTTGAAGAAGTCGCGAGCTAAACTGGCTTCAGGAGTGCCGAGTTCTGTGTCGTGTCTTCGCTCGACGGGCTGGGCACAGGTTCGGGCCAGTATCGAAAACCATTCGGACGGGGCGACGTAAACGTTCTTTCTAGAAATGACAAAGTGGCCTGACTGCCGAGCGTAGTAAAAACGTAGTATCAGTTGCGATGAATAGTGGCGAAAAGCGAATAAAACGTGAACAAAAACTGGGGAAGTGACGCCTTGGATTTCATTGCAATTCGCTAGCGTTCCTCGGTTTAGCTTAGCTCCGGCAAATTCTGATTAAGTTACTCGACTGGCTGTTAACCGAAGGGTTGCTAGTTCGAATCTAGCCCGGGGAGCCACTCCTTACGATTTTGCGAACCTGGTAGAAACTCCTGCAGCTCAAATATTTCTAGGTCGAGCTTCTGGGGATGGACCGTCACAGTCTTTAGGACACACTGCAACGCCTCGGATTGTTCCTGAGCTGTGAGAGCATTGAAGGCATTGCGAAAGTCCCGTAGGGTTCGTTGCAACAGTTCCGCATTGAAATCCCGCGCTGCTGATTCGTTTATCTTGCGCTGGACGTCATCTAGTTGTTGCAGCAGTGCCGATTTGTCTGCTTCGAGTCCGGCGATCTCGGTTTCTAACCGTTCTATTGAAAGCTTTCCTTGTCCGAGCGCTTTAACATAGCGCCCGATTTCGCCGTCAATCTCTGCTAGCCTTTTCTCGATTTGACCGGCCTCCCGTTCCAGGGGTTCAACCTTCCGTTTCAAGTCTCCATTTAGTTCTTCCACCGAAATTTGTAGGAATGCTTCGTTCTGGCTTAGGTCCGATAGCTTTTGCACCACAGTCCGCTCGACGATGTCCGCGTTTATGTGTTTGATCTGGCAGACGGAATTGTCATAGTGCATCGTTTTTGTGCACCGGTAGTGCGGGATTCGGTACACCGAGCCGTCCTTATGTTTCTTCTGGGTGTAATGTGGCGTCATCCAGGAACCGCAATCCGAGGACCGAATCATCCCCTTTAGCAAAAAGACGCGAGACACCTTCGTGGATCCGTGGCTGCGATCCCGCCTCAGCGATTGGACCTTCGTAAACAGCACTTCCTCGATCAGAGCTTCCTGTTCGCCCTTAAAGCGCTGCTCGTTGAATCGTATCTGACCGCAGTAAATGGGATTTCGCAGAATATGATCGAGTGCCATCTTGGCCCACGGCTTGCCCGAACGCGTATACCAAGCACGCCGGTGCAGTTCGTCTCGCAAACCGGAGAGCGATGGCAGTTCTGCAAAACGGTGAAACATGAATCGCAAGCGATCTGCTTCTGTGCTGTTGACGATTAACTTCTTGTTATCCAGGGCGTATCCGAAGGGAACGTTTCCGCCGTTCCAAAGCCCTTTCTGAGCCCGCTGGAACATTTTGTCTCGCGTTCGGTCCGCCGTCATCTCGCGCTCAAATTGAGCGAAGTCTAGAAGAACGTTTCGCAACAGGCGACCCATGGGATTCTGAGTATCTAGGCTCTGGGTAACGGACACGAATTTTACGTTACAGCGATCGAAGAGATCGACAAGCTGATGGAAATCGCGAACGGAACGGGTTAGCCGATCAATCTTGTAGGTTAGGACGCAATTGAGCCTGCCTTCCCGAATGTCGCGAAGCATCCCCTTGAGCGCCGGGCGGTCTAAGGAATCTGCGGAGTATCCCCCGTCTTCGTAAACTCGAAAAATGGAGTAATTCTCTTGGCTCTGGCAGTAGGCTTCCAGGCGCTCTCGTTGGGTTTCCAGCGAACTATAATCAGCATCAGCTTGATTTCGGCTGGAAACACGAGTGTAGAGCCCGCAGATGATGGCGTCTGGTTTCATATTGCTGCGATCACCGCAGAATCCGGTGTACAAAACAGCCGTGAACAAAACCAGACAACCACCGCCATCAAGATCGCGACGAATGTCGCGAATAAAGCAACAACCGCACTAGTCTGCATCTCGGGATTGTGCGCAAGCATCTGTTCCTGTTGCTCGCCGCTGGTAGTCGTTGCCACGAGCATCGTCGCGAAGGCATTCGCCTCAAATTCGGTTGTAGGGTTGGTCGATTGCGCGGTCTGTTCGCTGGTGGGCGAAGCGGAGAGGTGCAGCTGATGGTGCCCGAGCTCATGCGCAATCGTGAACGTGGTGTGGCTTGAAGATTTGGTTCGGTTCACCACGATATGCGGGGTGCCTTCGATCACCTGGGCAAATCCACTGACTTTCGGGGGGAGAGCAACATAGGAAATCTGACAGCCCACTTTTTGCGCAGCTATTGGAATATCCTCGACGGCCCGGATATTGTAATTCATCCGCAATTGAATCGCGGCCATTCCAGGATTCCAAATGATTCCCAAACTCTCGCCAATAATGTCCCAAATAGAAAACTCAACGTCCGGAGTCATTTTCTTTCCTCTTGTTGCGTTGCTTGAGGGCGATTGCTTCGGCTGCGTTTATCACTTTCTGCATATCAGTCTCGCTCAAGTCGCCCGTTGCTCGCAATAGCGCAGGCACCAGCGGGCGACTGAGCGTTGACCTAAGCTCCTCAGAAACACGGCCCGCTTCAATCAGAAGCCGCTGGGGATCGATATCTAGAATGCGAGCAATGCGCAATATCGCTTTATCTGACGGTAGACTGCGTTCGCGAGTCAGAATCCGACTTAAGAAAGCAGCAGAGATTCCTCCGCGCTTGGCCAACTGATTGAGCGAAATCTTCCGTTTCTCGATGGCTTCCCGCACCATCGTGACGAAGCCCTCCGGGGCCAGACGTTTCATGCGCCGTTGCATGGCCCGACTTTAGACGCATCTTGCCCCCGTGTCAACGGTGTTGCCTGTAAGGCATGGCGGTGCTAGAATCACGCATTGCCCATAAGGCAACAGATGAGAAGTTCCGACCAACTCGCCGTGGAAATCCATTACTTCCCCATCTCTGCGGATGAACTCGCCGAACGCAGCAGCACGCTGCGTAACTTGCTGCTGAGAGGTGCCCGCCGCTCAATCGAGCAGCTCGGGGATCGCAAGCTGAAAGTCGGGAAGCCCGAAGGAACCATGGTATTGCCTTTGGACGTGGTCGAAAAATGAAGACCAACAAACATCAAACGCTACTGTTGGTAAAAAAACTTAAGGGCGTGCATTCGCGAGATATTGTGAGGCATTTTGCCTATTCCCCGGGTACGGCCCGGTCTTATCTCTCGCACCTTGGGCGGCAGGGTCTTTTGGAACGGATGGGCGCAAATTATGGACTTACGGCGCGAGGGGAGGATCGCCTTCAGTATTTTGAAGTTACAGGATGCCCTGACGTTCGATGCTCGCTATGCCAAGGGAAAACCGGCTATCTGACTTGTCCCAATTGTAGCCACCAGCTGTCAAAACAAGACGCGCGAATCCGCAAAGAAAAAGACTATTTCTTGGCGGTTCGGCACAGGGGGGTGTATTGCCCTCGGTGCTTAAAACTGATGCTTAGCGAAGCTCAAGCGCGGCTTTTGGGGATACGCGAGGAGGATTAAATGGAAGCAATTGGTTGGGAAATAAAGCCCGTCGGCTGGATCGTCATCGCCGTCCTCATCGCATTGCTAGCCCACTACATTATTGTCTGGCTGCGAAATCCTTCGGATCAAAATCAGTAAGCCAATTCGCTCACCGCAAAACCCTCCTCTGATGCATCTCCCAGCGCAAGTTTGCACGAATTAATTAAATTAATTGAAATACATCAAAATTCTATTTTACAAACCTAATGTTTTTGGACGCTGCAAAGTCCTCGCGAAGGAATCGCCCGCGCGTATGCTAGCTTACTCAGCGCACTCAACCTTACTCGCAGGGCGAAAAGCGGCACTTATAAGGATGACCGGGCACGCTTCTACAGAAAAGCTTCGATTTCAAGGATGACCATAATGGTCTGCTACGTGCGCCGCATAGTTTCTGCGGGTTTTCGAAATAGGCCAGCGGTTTTCGTGGAAACCGCTCACAGCAATCGCAGATAACCAATTAAGACAGACCATACAGAATCGAAAAGCTCAAAAAGAAAGCCCTTCGACTGACTTGTGCGGTTATCTAACTCGTCGGCACTTAGCTACCGCTATTGAGAGCTAGATACCGTCGCGAAGCGATGCGTTAAAGTATTTGTGCGCGACGACACGTTAATCGATTTTCAAAAGAAATGACCCGTATGAGCTCAGGCTTGTTAGCGTGTGGGTGATTCGGAGGATCAAGTCTGAGGTCCAGTTGAAGACACATTTTGAGCAGATACCCGTGGAGACGGTTAGGCAGATTCTCAAAGTAAGCAAGTTGAGAAAAATTGACAAACACTCTGGAGTGACAACAAAAAAGTTGAAGTAGGGTCTCTTTAGGAATCAGTATGTTGGGAGCTCCCCGATGGTGTTCCGACGTATGTTAGAAGCGTTTCGGCACATCAAGTCCCAAGAACACTCCACTCGCAAGAAGTGGGATCTCCTCCGTCGGACTGTGAAAGAACCTTGTGGATGAATCGAAATTAAAAGCTTGGTCAGCGATGGCAAGAGCGTGGGATTGTCCTGCCCCGCCGCTTGCCGTCGGGGTGAATTGTTTCCCATTATCATGAACCATCGCGCTATTGCTAGTGCCCGGAGGCAAACCACGGAACTAGCGAACTTCGACGATGACGAGGGACACGTCGTCGGCCATGGTGCCGTGCCTCCACGCGGCCACGCCCTCGAGGATGGTCTCTTTCATTTCGGGAAGTGTTCGCGTGGCCGATTGGCGGACCAACGTTTCCAATCCCTCGAGGCCGAGCATCTCGTTGTGTTCGTTAAAGACTTCTTCAAGCCCGTCCGTGTAGAAAACCAGCCGATCACCGGGATTGAGGTCGATTTCTTTGGCGGATTCGGATGGCGCTGTTTCCGAGAGACAGCCAAGAATGCCGCCTTGCGAATCGATCAGCCGGACTTCGCTGTTTGATACCAGCATTGCTGGAGGATGGCCTGCGGCAGCAAAACTTACGTGGCGTCCCCGCCGACCAAAACGGGCAATGGCCATCGTGAAGAAAAACCCGTCTAATGGAATGCGACTTTGCACGAAATCGTGAAGTCGCTTCAGCAAGGTTCCAGGCCCAGTCTTGTACTCGATCTCATGCAGAACTTCAGCGTAAATCCGGTTCGCCATAAGCGCCGAACCAACTCCATGGCCCGAAACGTCACACATAACGAGTTTCAGATATTCGTCGCCTTGCGGCAGGATCACGCCGAAGTCACCGCCGATGGTATGCGCGGGGCTATAGTAGGCTTCAATCACGAGGTCCTGCCAAATGAGGCTCCGTGGCGCGAGTGATTGTTGGACGCGAGCAGCGAGCGCAAGTTCGGTCTCCATTTCGTTCTGACGTTTCTCCAAGTGTGCATTGGATTCGCGAAGTTGCTCCTCGACGCGCTTCTGTGCGCTGATGTCGGACACGATGAGCAGGACGTATTCCTGTCCGTCCGGCCCCTGAATCACTCGGCCGCTGAAGATCGCCGGGATCTTCTCGCCATTTTTGCGAGGCAAGTAGAACTCGCTGCGACTGCGCCCGTAGCGGTGGCCTGATTCGTTCTGTCGCATAATGTACGGAATATCTGTCGCCGGGAAGATCGCATCCGGAGTTCGGCCTTCGATCTCCGCACGTTCGTAATGTCCCATCCGGGTCAGCGCTTCGTTGGCGAAAACTACACGGAGCTGATCATCGACAATTACTACTCCCTCGTTGAGCTCTTCCAAGATGATTTCCATCTGGCACAGCCAATCCGGAGTCTTGATATTGACGTTAGGCATGGCTTTGTTCATTTGCATTCTCCAGCGAAGAGTGTGTGTCGCGATCGAGCAAGCGGGTGATGAGAGCAAACAGAACACCGACCGATATTCCAGACATCATCACTCCTGTGATCGCTTCCAGAGGTCCTAAGAGTCGCCAGTTGGACGGAAGAATCAGATCACCATATCCGACAGTTGAGTAGCTGCTCGCGGAGAAGTAAAAGGCGAGCTCCCATGACGGGAAGCAATGCATCCGGTAGAAACTGGCCCACAGAAGAATCACGAGTCCGTGCAGAATTACAATTGCAACTGCCGATCTCACCACCAGGCTGGCTGAGTAAACTGGCCCATGCTTGTGAACGTCCCGTGTCAGGACGCGCTTCAGCCATTCGAAGAGGGTAATTACGCCCGCGCACTGTAAGCAGAGCGTAAGACTCAGAAGAAGTACCGCCGCCGCAATCTGATTAAAAAGAATCATCGCAAAATCCTCAACGAACCATTTCAGGGGCTGGAAGAGCTTCAGTCTCTGCCGGAGGTTGTTTCGTTTCCCAGCGGATGATTTTCAGATCAAGAACGAAGATGCTGTAAAGGACGGGCACCAATAGTAACGTGATGAACGTTGCCACGGCGAGGCCGCCTATTTGTGCATAACACAGAGGCTGCCAGAGGGGCCCTCCTTCAATCGCAAGCGGCAAGAGAGCCAATATGGTCGCCCCTACAGTGATCAGTACGGGCCGAATACGCTGGATGCCTGCGTCGGGAAGCGCCTGCTCCAAAGGCTCCCCTTTTGCATGCATTTCCTCGATAAAGTCGAACAGTACGATCACGTGGCTGACTATCACGCCGATCAAGCTGGCGATGCCCAGAAAAGCCATAAATCCAAAGGGCGTATGCATAATCGAGAGAGCGATGAGCGAGCCGATCACACCGTAGGGAGCAGCGGCGAATACCAGAAGAGGTTTTACCGCGTTGTTGAACTGAACGAGGAGCGCCAAGTAAATGCCGATCAACGAGATCATAAGAACGATTTTCAGGTTGCTGAATCCGTCTATTTGCTTTGCTCTCTCGCCCCCGATACGCAGCTGATAACCGGGGGGGAGATTTTTCTGAAACTCTTGCAATTTTGGAAGAATGGGATCGAGTATTTCCGAGGCGAGAACGCCAGGCCGGGGATAACAAAGAATGGAAATGGTGCGAAAATGCTCACGCCGGGCTACGCGAGCTGTTTCCAAAGAATTTCCGACCGTCGCGATCGACAGCAAAGGTACCCGATTATTCGTCTGTGAAGAGTAAACATAGAGGTTCTTGATGTCGGCAAGCTGGGCACGGTCCTCCATACGAAGGCGCGCCACGATGGGGATATTCTTGTCACCTTCCTTGAATACGCCCACTGTCGTGCCGCTCATGGCCGCAGCTGAAGCGTTAGCGACATCTGCGTTTGTAATACCTGCAACGTTTGCGCGGTCCGGGTCGATCTGAATCCTCTGCTGCACATCATCCGGGAACCAGTCATCTCGAAGAACGGAAATGCCGGGAGATTGACTGACGATGTCCTCAGCCTGCCGGGCAACCTGTCTCAGCGTACGAATATCGCCAGCTTCATTTCTCGCGTCGACGTCTGCCTGCCCGGAAATCAAAAGTTCTACGGGATTCTCGACAGGATTCGTTTGCAGCTGGCGTACCGTAATCCACGCCCCTGGCACTTCCTTGGCCAGCGCATCCTGGATCGGGCGAGCTAACTTTGGCGAAGCCTCTTTATCATTGACCTCGACAATCATTTGCGCATAGTTGGTCTGGGGCATTTCGGGTGATACCGAGAACCAGAAGCGAGGCCCGCCACCACCGGCAAAAGTCGTTAGCGACTTAAGAAGGTGCCCACGGTTCTCCCTGGTAGTCGCGTCCGTTGAATTTTCAATTACCTGACGGACGACTTGTTCGGCCTGCACGGCAGTATCGTTGGTGACGCTCAAAGGAGTTTCATTCGGCAGCCAAATATCCAGATAAAACCAGTACTGGACATCTTCGGGAAAGAATTGGGTCTTAAGCCGCGAGGCGAACAGCCCGCCTACGATGAGGAAAACTAGAGACCCACCGAGGACGGCCCAACGGTGTTTGATGGCCCTGCCCACGAGTTTGTTATAGAAGCCGTAAAATCCGCGCCGCCGTCGCTCTTCGATAGTAGGTTCGGGCTTTGCAGGGGCGCGCAGAATGTAGTAACCCAGGAACGGGACAAACGTCATTGCCACAAAGAGTGCGCACAGCAGGGAAGCCGTCATCACGATGGGAAGGCTCTTCAGGAACTCGCCGGTATTGCCGGTCAGCATCAAGAACGGCAGGTAGGCGATGACGTTCGTGATCGTGGCGTAGAAAATCGCGGTGGCAAGCTTTGTGGGTCCGAGCCAGCACGCTGTCATGCGCGGAAACCCTTCCGCCAGGTGGCGCTTTATGCCGTCGCCAGAGACCACCGGCACGTCGACGAGCAGGCCCAGCGCGATGATCAGGGATGCGATGGAGACCTGTTGAAGATCAATTCCCAACACATATACGACGCCGAACGTCATAGCCAGTGTGATCGGAATGGCGAGGGCCATGATCAACGCCAGGCGCCACTCCCAAAACCCGAGCAGCGAAACGATGACCACGAGAATAATGGCTTCGACAAGTGCGCGCATGAACAGATTGATGTTCTCCTTCACTTGAAGCGGTTGATCGGACGTGTGCGCCAAAATCAGGTCGGCGGGAAGAACTTGGCGAAGCTGCTCAAGTTTTGAATTCACGTTCTGTCCGAACCGCACGATTTGCAACTTATCGCGCATGTAAACTGCCAAGGTGATCGCCCGGCTACGTTGCCAGTGCCCACTGGCGTCTCGCCATGTGTAGTAATTGAGATACGCGGCAGGAGCTTGATACCCGCGGCTGATTTGGACGAGATCCCGCAAGTAAACTGGGGCACCCTGGGACGTGGCGGATACAGCTACATCGCCAATGCTTCTGGCAGTGTCGAATTGTCCAGAAGGGATGAGCGTAACCCTGTGCTCCCCGGTTTCCACCGTGCCACCGGGCGCGATGACGTTCCGAGCTGAAATGACTTTGGAGAGATCACCAGGACGCAATCCGTAGGCAGCGAGGCGGTCCTGCGAGTAATCGAGATAGATCGTCTGCGACAAAACACCCCGCCGCTCGACCTTGGAAACTTCAGGGGCCCCCTGGACCGTTCGGGCAATCAAGTCAGAATAATTGTCGAGTTCGGCGTAGCTGTATTTGTCGCCGGCGACGCTTGCCAGTTTCGTCCGCGTTTCGCGCGGATCGCGAACGACTATTGGTTCCCACGCGTCGGGATGTAGCTCGGACCGTTTCAGGCGCTCCGAGATAAACCGTTTGACGAACGCTTGAATGGAGCTGTCGTCTGCATCGGAAACACCATCGAGCCCGATGAATCCACTCCCCTGAATGATTTGCGAGTCTCGAATGATTCCAGCGCCCTGCGCTTCCGCTTGAAACAGGTATCCAGTGTCAAGGACCTCCTTTGTGGAGATGGATTGTGGAAAGGAATCTACGACCGTAATGTGCTGCCCCTGTCGATTCAGCTGTTTTGCGTCGCGAGCTTTGCGGATCGCAGCCTCAACGGAATTGGCGCGAGCCGCAATTTCAATGTCGTCCGCCTTTGGGCTGGCGACCGTGAGCATGAGAGCAGCGGTATCTCCAAAATCGCTCTGGAAACTGATTGGGCCCGCGCCCTGAGGCAACTGAGAATTTAGAGCATTCAGCTTGAGGTTGATATCGCTGAATTGCCGCTTGGTATCGGTGACGCCCTCATCGAGTTGTATTGTCACAAACGAATAGCCCGGCAGCGATATGGACTTAATGCCGTAGTCCGCGTCTGTTCCTGGATGAATGGTCTTATTCTCGGCAGCAACATCCTCAATGCGTCGCGTAATGAATTGCTCGACCTGTTGCGCCGTCGCGCCGGGCCACGGACAAGCCGCGACGCCGACGCGCACAGGGATTTCCGGGTCCTTTCGTTGCGGCATGGACTTATAGCCGAACCAACCCCAAATGAGGACTCCGGCCAGAAACATCCAGGAGATGTGGGGATGCTCGACGAAGAATTTTGGAACATTCCGTCGATTACTGAGGTCTTGCTCGTTTTCGTGTGCCATTTTTCCTCTACCTCTATGGAAGAACTTGTACCGAATCGCCGTCCTTCAAGCCGGCGGCTCCAACAACGACGATCTTTTCCCCTGGCTTTACACCATCGACTGCCACATCGCTCTCGTGCGTTTCGCCTAGCGTGACGTCGCGCAGATGCGCCACCCATTTGCCGCCTTCTTCCCTGGCAACGAACACCGCGTAGCGTCCAGGTGAGGCAGGGTCGGCAACAACGGCACTCAGAGGTACGGCGGGAGCGGGAGCCTTTTGGACGCCAGACACTGTGAGCGAGGCGATCATCCCGGGCTTCAAATAGCTCTGGGGATTAGGCACGGTCACCTCAATAGCGAAGACGCGATTTTTTTCGTCGGCGCTCGCGGCAATACTCGTAACCCGCCCGCTGTATTCTTTCGGATCATCCTGAAGATGAATGTTGAATTGTTGCCCCAGGCGTAGATGCCTTACGGCGTACTCGGGGACCCCGAAACTGATTTTGACCGCACTCGTATCGGCGATCGTAAAGGCCGTCGAACCTGGTTGGGCGAGGTTCCCTAGTTCAATGTTGCGGTCAAGGATGTATCCCGAGAACGGCGCTCTCAGATCGGCATCCTCAAGCGCCAGCTGCGCTTGGTGCAGACTGGCTTTAGCCTGATCCACACCCGCAAGGGTTGAATCGAATCTGGCCTGCGCTTGATCGAAATCGGGTTTGATCAAGCTCTTTGTGGCGTAGAGCGCCTTCGCGCGCTCGTAATCCTGCGTTGCTTGCACATGCTGCGCTTGGGCTTGAACGAGGGATGCCGCGGCTTGGTCGAGCTGATTCTTCAAATCCTGATGGCGAATTTGCGCGAGAACAGAGCTGCGGCTAACGTAATCTCCGGGACCTATGTCGCGACGCCGTCCATCTGCTCCCGCGACCTGCTTAATCTCCGTTACGTATCCTGCGGACTTGAATGACAAGCTCGCTTGGGCGAATGGCAAAACCGATGCTGAGTAGCGCAAATCTTCTGAAGACGATTCTAACGTCACATCCACTAGATGAACTGGCGTGGGAGACTTGGCTTCGACTTGCGTGGGTTGATGACAGCCGTTTATTACTGTCATTAAGGCCACAAGCACAGCTGCTTTTGCTATTCCGGGCCCTATCTTCAATTTGTTATCCATGATTTCTACTCCGCTCCGATTGCTTTCTCGAACTTTGCACTGGTTCTCCGAAATTCTGGACGCGCCCACTGACAGCGCACCTCGGCTGCCGGTTTGAGATGAGGCTGTTCGCATGGCTACTCTTCCCCCATTGACTTGCGCAACTCAGCGAAGGCGCTCCAATAGGAGGAAAGCGCTTCCTGATACTGAGCATTGGTCTCCGAGCTCTTGGCTTGGGCTTCGAGAAGATCTTTCAAGAGCGAAGCCTGCTGTTTGTATTTGTCGTTCGTCACCCGGAGCTGTTCCACAGCGGCTTCATGAGCGGTCCGAGAAGCCTTAAGCAGCAAAGAAGCTTCCCGCCATTTGCGGAATTTCGCGCCCACTTCGACCGCGATCTGCGATTCTGTCTCTTGAATACCGTTGCGCGCTTGTTCGATCGTGTTGCTAGCCTCGACAACCTTGTTGTGGCGGCGTCCCCAGTCGAACGGCTCCCAAGTCAGAAGAAAACCGGCGGTAGCAACGTTTTGCGGAAGAACTTCCACGTTAGTGATTCCCTGATAGCGCACAGAGAGACTCAGGTTCGGGATGTATTCGGCCTTCGCGAGACGCCGGTCATACTCGGCTTGTTTTTCTTGGAGACGCGCTTGGCGATTTTCGGGGCGGCTTGACAGAGCCTGCTGGCGGGCTGAATCGAGCGTCAGATCGCTGGCGTCCTGCTCTGGAATGAAGTCAACACGAAAAGGCGCGGCTACATCGCGGCCAAGCAGCTGGTTCAAGGCCTCGCGCTGCGTCGCGATGCCGTTTTCGGCAACGGACAAGTCGTAGTGCGATTTAGCTAAGCGGGCCTCGACATCCAGTACGTCGCCGCGCAGCGCTTTCTCTTCACTCTCGTACTGGGCCGTAATTCGTTCTGCTTCTTCGAGAGTCTTGACCGCCTCCCGCGCCGCATCTACGGTTGCCTGGGTCGCAACGAGATGAAGATATGCGCTGCGGACTTCCGCGGCGATTTTCTGGCGCTCGGCGCGTGTATCTTCACGGGCGATGTCGCGTGCCAATTCCGAGGCGTGAATCCCGAGGCCGATCTTGTATTGTTGTGTTAACGGTTGGTCAATGCTTCCGGTCAGGTAGGTCGTGAACACCGCAGGCGTGTGGATTTTGGCGTTCGTTGACGGGATTGGCCCAACGCCCGGATACGTGCCCAGGGAACCTTGCGGGATCGTGAAGTTAAACGAGTGCAGCAACTCTCCGCCAAGCATGGAGAATTGAAATTGCGGCTTCCGCAGGCTGCGCGCTGTATTCACTCGGAAGTCGTATTTCTGAGCCTCCAGCTCCGAGTTCTTCACAAGCCGGTTGTGTCGGAGTGCCAGAGTCACCGCGTCATTGAGCGTGAGGAGAGGGGCAGCGACATCATCGACCGAGGAGACCTGCTGTTGCTGGCCGAATGTCAGTTCCGGCGATGTTCCGACCAAGAACGCAAAAATCAGGAACAAGCGTTTCCACGCGATCGTCTTACAAGATGCTCGGATGCCGAGTAAATGCGGTCGTGTCGGTCGGCCTGTCTGCCAGCACTTCGCTTTCTTTTTTGCAGCAATTAAGTTCATGGTGTTGCTCCCCATTTGTGAGCAATGCATGAGGCATGCCAATTCATGTGTCTCGCAAATAGTTGAATCTACATGGGCAGGAGAGACTCTTGCCGTGATGCGCTGCCCGTATGCGGGCATTGCCGCTGCTAGCTGCCGCAGGCTCGTGAACACTGTAGTGATTAAGGTCTCGATTCATTTCTGCGGGGCGATCAGACAGGGTCGCAAATGAATCTCTCGCGGAAGAATGTGGACGATAGCGATAAAGGCGTGTAGGAAGCTACGTCGATACGGAGAACAACAGACGCGGGGGGCAGTACCAGGAGGGAATCCCAAGTGGACAGTCACATGTTGCTGCAATATCGTGAGTGCCCGAGAGTTTCAGACTGCGTTTCGTGGCTGCGTTTAGCGAGGCTTGCGTCGGCGAGTGTTTGAGCGGGAAGCACCTGACGTGTTCGCATCCGATGCCTGACCCGGAGCAAGCCGAAGATGCAGCCGCTCACATATATCGAGGGTATAGGATGTTTGGGCGACGAATTTTGCCCCGAACCGACCAAAAGCCGATAGTACTTCTTCCCCCATAGCGTCGATGAACGTGACTTCTGTCAGATCGACGACCAGTGACTTTCCGTCGTGGCAATGCGCCATGAGCGTACAAGTGTTCTCTGCGTCATTACCGGTGAATCGACCGTCAAGCTTGAGGCTCAGAACGTTTGCAGAATCGCGTATGTCAACGCGCAGCATCGCACCTCCGTGAGAATCTAAGCAGCCAACGGCAGTCGGCTGGAGAGAATCCTGTGAGGAGGTTGCAGGTTTTATGCCAGAAATTAAGCGATGTAAGTTATTGAAAGTGCACGCAACTATCGAGGGATGCCTGGGGTCGCTTGTGCCCGACCGACGGGCAGTGCCGTGATGCGGGCACTATTGCCACTACCTTGAAGAAAACCGATGGAGCTCAATGGCCGCTTTGAAGGTGAGGGATCAGGACTGGTTTCCAGAGTGGCCGGAATCTCACCCCGAATAGTCGGCACGACTTACATTCAACTTGTTCATCTTGTTTTGGAGCGTCGTTCGCTTCAGCCCAAGGCGCTCTGCTGCCCCGCCCTTGCCGGCTATTCTTCCGGAGACCGCTATCAATGCGTCTATAATCGCTTGCCGCTCGGCTTGCTCGAAACTTGGCGCGGCGGAAGCTGCGGAGCGGATGGATGGCTTCTTCAACTCTGCACGTTGGACATTCAATTCGTCCCCTTGCGTGAAGATCACGCTACGCTCGATGAAGTTCTCCAGCTGCCGAATATTGCCCGGCCAATCGGCGTTCACCAGCGCCTCCATGGCCTGCTTCGGAACGGATTTGACGCGCTTTTGCATTTGTCGGGAGTGGCGCAAGACAAAATAGTGCACTAGGAGCGGAATGTCCTCGCGTCTTTCGCGAAGCGGAGGAATTTCAATCGGACAGACATTCAGCCTGTAAAAAAGGTCTTCGCGGAACTGATTGTTGCGTATCATGCTGTGCAGATCGCGGTGCGTTGCAGCAATCAAGCGAACGTCCACGCCGATCGTTCTTGTACTCCCCAGTCGCTCAAACTCATGTTCCTGCAGAGCACGCAACAGCTTTGGCTGCAGCTCAAGACTGATATCGCCAATTTCATCCAGAAAGAGGGTTCCGTGATCTGCCAGCTCGAAGCGGCCTTTCTTTTGCATCAGGGCTCCGGTGAAAGCGCCCTTTTCGTGCCCAAACAGCTCGCTCTCTACCAGCCCGGAAGGTATGGCGGCACAGTTTAGTCGGACGAAAGTACGCTCGCGACGCGGGCTGAGATTATGAATCGCCCGGGCGAATAGTTCCTTGCCAGTCCCGGTTTCGCCGCGCAGGAGCACGGTTGAGCCGGTGGGGGCGACAATCGCAACCTGATCCAACACTTTGCGAAGGGCGGCACTTTTACCGACAATATCCTCGAAGTTGTATTCGGAGCGGATCTCCGATTCGAGATACAAGCGCTCTTCCTCCAGGCGATCCCTGGCCTCCGTGAGGCGTCCGTGGGCAATCGCGTTGTCTACCGCGAGCGCAATCTGAGTGCTGATTTGTGACAATAGGTCGAGGTCCTGTTGACCGAAGTTGTCCGGCTGTCGGCTGCCCAAGCTCATCACACCTAGAGGGCCGTTTGCCGTTACCATTGGGGCGATCGCCATCGAGGTGATGGATTCGGCTTTGAGCTTCTCAGCGATTCGCGCGGGAAGCGTCTCAATTTCTTCGAATTTCAGCAGTTCAGGGATGTGAGCCCGCAGTTTTTGGTGATCGCTGTCGCTCAGTTCAGACTTAAGGACAGCAGTCAACGAACCTTTGCCGCTGGGGAAATCCAATACGACGCATTCAAGCTGGTTCGAGTTTTTATCGATCAACCAAAATCCGGTGAAGTCGTTCCGAAAATAAGTCCGGATGGATGCCGATGCCGACCGGAACAATTCGTTAATGTCCAGCTTGGAAACGATGTGATTGTTGATCTCCAGCAACAGCCTGAGTCGATCCCGCTCTTTCACTACTTGACGCTGGTAAAGCTCTGCGTTGTCCCTCGCCAGCGCGCACTCGAGCGCGACAGCAACATGCGACGCCAGCGAACGAAGCATCTCGACGTCTTCGGGGGCAAACTCCTCGCCCTGCAACTTTGTTGCGGCGAGAAATCCGTATCGTTTCTGGGCGGCAGAAACCGGGAACAAATAGGAGCTTCGTCCGACAACCTCAGCGGCAAACGGAGCCAGCTCAGGATGCTTCAACATTTCCTGTGCTGTGTCCGGGATAAAAACCGGTTTCTGTTCCTCAAGCACCCGCGCCGCAGCGCCAATTCGTGACACTCTGGTTCCGATCTTGAGTGCAGGAGCGTCCGAGTCTCGATCGAAGTCGAGCACGCGCAGACTCTGCTCGTCATGGTCCAGAACGTAGAGTTCGGTTCCATGCAGTCTCGAAGTGCTGAACAGAACGTCACGCAGGCTGTGCAGAACGGCTTTGACCGTGGTCTGATCGGCCAGCGTGCTGGACGCATCCAGCAAAGTTCGATATCGATCTTCGGCGCTCCTCATGTCCTGGGTGCTCTACTGCCCGCGGCCTTGATACGTAGGCCCTATCAAATCACGCCGTCTGTCTACGATCAGCGTCAAAAGCCGTCTAGGCGCAAGACTTTTCGGTCAGGTCAGCTGAGTCAACTACGGACTGCCTTCCCCCGACATACGCGTGAGAGTAGCACCGCACGAACTGAGCGTCCATATCATGGATCGCGTCTTAGCCGCGCCATTACCAGATTGGACTTCATTATTCCGTGTTGCGCGCCGAGGGTACGTCCTACGAAGCCTTTGCGGAATTTCTGCGTCACGTAATATTGTTTTAACGTGTGTTAGAACCGTTTCGACACATCAGCACAGCACACGTCTTGCGAGCGGAGTGTTCTAGGAACCTCAATTCTGAAGGTTCGCAATTCGTACAGTTCGGGGAGCCAACTTCTCGTTCTTCTTCAATCAGTTACAGACGGCGATTTTCACCTCCTCGCTTTTGGCGGCCTGACTGTCACGAAAATGTAACGCTGCTCGCTTTCCGTACAGTCGTTTGTTCGCTTTATCTACCGCATTGCGAACCTGGTCGGCCATTCCCAACTGGTAATGCCGTTTGGTTTCCGGACTGGTGTGCCGCATGGCGCGCTGCACGACCGCATCCGGTGCCGCTTCGCTGAGGCGAGTACAAAAAACGTGCCGGAGGTTGTAAATGGGAAAGGCCGGCACGCCCGCTCGTTTCAATGTTGTTTTCCAAGCGGTTTTTACGGTCGAGATGGACCGGTTTGGCAGAACCGGGCTCGGGAAGACATACTCGCTCTTTGAAGCCTGTTCCTTTTTCCATGCCTGCAAGACGTCGCAAGCGTATTGAGACAAAGGAATGGGCTCCGCCGAACCGGGGGTTTTCACGTTGTTGTTCAAGCGGATCAATTTGGCATCAAAATCCACTTGAGACCAGCGCAGCGAAAAGCCCTCGCTGTAGGTTCTTCCTCCGGTCTGAGCGAGCAGAATGATCGCGACGCGAAGATAGACAGGCGCTGCGTCAAGAATTCGCCGTTCCTCTTCGAGCGTGAGCATCCTTCGTGTCGGCCTTTCGCGAAGCTCATTGAAGTGTTTGACCTCCGCAGCGGGGTTTTCTGCGATGTACCTCCGCTTCGTGGCAAAGTCCAACATGCACTTCAAGCACTCGAGTTCACGATTGACCGTCGCTCCTTTGACCGTCTGGTTGAGGTGATGTTTCGACGGCTGTTGCCGACGTTGGTCGCGGTACGCCTCGACCATCGCTGCCGTGAAGTTATCCAGCTTGCGATCGCCGAAAAACAGCTTCAGATTGTTGATGTATGAGCGATGACCTTTGACCGTGTTTTCCGAGAGTCCCGCAAAGTGTGAACGCTCGAACTCTTCACACAGCAGTCCGAACCTGATCCGTTCGCCCGGCCACCCGACCTTGAACAGCCCCATTGCGATCTCGCCTTCCCTTCTCTTCCAGATCTTCTTGGCGAGTTCTTTGCTGGTCGTCTTGGTCGATTCAAAGTACCGCTCTTCGTTCATTGTGTATGTCATCCACCAGAAGCGTGAAGCGTGTCTCTGATAGAGTCCCATCAGCGCTCCTCTGATTTACCGGAGCGGGGCGCCGACGGAATTATACTGCGCTCGGAGTGAAACGGACGAGCGGGTCGCACGTGGCGGCTTTTGAATTCATCGAGACTCGACAATCGATACTGGAGGCGGCCGCAAAACTTACGTGACTCGATTTCATGATGCTCGGAATAGCGGTAGAGAGTGCTGCGGCCGACCCCCAGATATTCGGCGGCCGCCGTGTGTTCAAGCCAGGAATCAGCGATTTCAAGAGGCATGTTTCGGGGACCCATTGAGAGCACGAATGGTTCCCGAGACGAAAGTGCCGCTATCAGTTTCTGCAGCGCTTCGATGACAGGCTCCTCGGTGGTGGGAATCACAACGACGTAGGCGCAGGCGGCCTGGTCGTTTGTGAGCCGATTTGCTCGATCAGTGCTGCCAGCCGGATTGGTAGCGGTTTCCATAGTTGCCTCATACCCTTGTTCGGTCACGATCGCTTGCCTCCAAATCCGGAGGGGGCGATGCCGGATTTGGATCGCGCGGAACGGCACCCTCACTTGAAACAGATTGGCGGCGGATTTCTGCCTGTGCCTTCGTGACCGTGAGACGAGCGTAGTAGTCCGGATCTTATCCTCTGCGCGATAGTCGGCTATCTTGCGTATCACTTCCTCGGCAGCATCGCCGCGCGCGAGAGCGCGCTTCGCATAAGCCCAGTCCGCTTCGGACTGGCTCCGGTGTCCGAGCGGCATTTTTCGTGTGGGCCTGGAATCATCTCCCAGATGGCGCGGGGCGTCCGGCGAATCTTCGTATGCCGCAAAATCGCGAAGGCGATAAATCTGGTCCGTTTCCTGAAGCGCGCGCACCAGAAATCGTTCATTGTACTTTCGATTTACGAATCCCGGTACGCGCAATACTCGGGTTATATCCGTTGCGGCAATGTCACCTCGAAACGCTGTTGCCAGAGACCGTAGAACCGATTCGGCCTGGTCGTGGTCGAGACCGTCGACTCGCCAGATTACCTGGTGTTTCTCGGGAGAGGTATCCAGCACGAAATTGGGGGTGGGAATATCTCCGGACGTTCGTATGGCCTGCAGTGACGCACTGGCACCTTCATCCAGATCAAGATACACATGGCGGACCTCGCGGATGTTCTCCTTCGTCCTGTTGCAGGAGTTGTCCTTGATGGGGTTCATTCCGAGAAAGATGTCCGCGCCACCCTCGTTCTGTTCGTTGAGCCAATACAGAAACAGCGGGCTTGCGATCGCCTCCGCGGCGAGGATCCGCTGCAGCGTCTGCTTGCGAGTGCGGTTCCGGACAAGAACGGGCGACGCGGTCTTCCCTCGAATGGAGCGAGAGGACATATTCCGACGCGGAAAGCATCCGTGGAAAGAATGACGCCGAATTCGTCATGAGTTGTTCCGCGGCGCGAGGTAGATCGCGCAGAAGTCGAACAGGTCAGCGTCGGGATCGTAGCTCTTGATTTCCAGGACTTCCGAGATGAACCGCCGTCCCGGACGCCGCTCGATCTGCACGACCACATTCAGGGAATCTCCAATGTTGCTCTTGACGGCGTCGAAACGATCTATCAGACGCTTGGACCAACATCGTTTCATACTTTGGTGTAAACGTGAGCGACCTCGGCCGCGACCAGGCGCTCTTCGGGCTACCTACAACTCAACTGATTCCCCAAGCAAGTGGAGAAGAGGGAGAGACCATGGTCGTACCGTTGCGTTCCCGTCCCGATTTGCGTCTGGACAAAACAAACCTCTTGTCCCGGCTCGTGGAAATCTGGGGTGATATCCCCGTCCGCCTGATCAAGCACTTGGATCCCCGCAAGAATGTCTACGGCGTGATCGGCTTAACCGATTTCACCATGTGGCCCCTCATCCGTCCCGGTTCGATCGTGCAGATTGACGGGAATCAGCGGAAAGTGCTTCCGGTCAAATGGGCCAACGAATACGAGCGTCCCATCTACTTCGTCGAGCTGCGGGATGAATATATTTGCAGTTGGTGCGAGGTCCGCGAAGGTCATCTGCTGGCAGTTCTCTATCCCAACTCGCGATGCGAGATTCGCCGGTTTCCTTATCCGCGAGAGGCGGACATCGTCGGCCGGGTCACGGGCGTAGCCATGCGCCTCGCCGAATCACAGCCCTGAATCGCGGCGAAAGTCGGATTTTTCGCCGGGAACCATACTACGATGGGCATCTGCGGGGAGAACCTCCATACCCAAATCGAAGGTCACGAACTACAAAAAAGATCGCCGCCGCAAACACCACCACTGGCTGGTGACCGTGACGTATACGGACAATGAGACGTTCGCGCGCGTCTACCTCGATCGCGAAAAGGCAGAGAAGTTCGCGGCGCGGCAGAAGAAATCGCCAGTCGTGAAGAAGACTCGCATACGGCAGTTGAGTTGAGAACGCGCGCGTTCCGAAACATTCGACCATCGGATATCGACCGTCACAACGGTTCTGACAGGTGTAAACGACGGTCACCCATGAGCGGCGACGTCGCTATAGAAGTTACAATTTTCGGCAATTCAACAAACTGCTCATTGGGAATTCCGATTGACAATCCTCAAATAAAGCTTCCAGCGAGGCGGATATAACGTGTTTCGCCCGTCCGCAATTTTACCTAGTGCGAGCGTCAGTTTTGACAATACGCCATTCGCGGATGGGCTGGTAACACTGCTGCAGGAAAACCAGACACCGGCACGCCAAAGGGAGGAACAACGGTGCGAATCAAGCTAGGCCTCACCCTCGTCGTATCTTTGATCATTTTCGGCGCGGTGCCGGCTCGTGCGCAGCAAAAAGGTCAGTACATTCCAGGACAGCAGGGATTAAACGCGGGCGTCCTCCCAGATCCTGGATTTACTTATGCGAATCTGACAATCAACTACTCAGCGGACACTCTTAAGAACGCGAACGGAAACTCCGTTCCTTTGACGGGCTCCTACGGCATCTGGGCAATCGAGAACGTTTTTTTCTACGTACCGAAGTTCAAATTTCTGGGCGCAAAGCTTGCGTTTATGGTGGTGCTGACGCCGGCGAACGGCTCTCTGACTCTTGGCGCCATCAATTTCCCGAACGTGGCGCTCAATGGGGGCGGAGAAGGCATAGCTGATACCTGGGTGCAACCGGCGACGCTAGGCTGGAGTCTGAAGCACGCGGACGTGTACGCTGGATACGCATTTATGGCTCCCACCGGACGGTACACGCCCGGCGCCTCTGACAACATCGGGTCTGGCTATTGGGGCAATCACTTTGTTACGGGTACGACTGTCTATTTGACGAAGAACAAGGGGACAACCGCCAACCTTTTCACCGATTGGGAGTTTCACGGATCGAAGAACATTTCCACAGGCACAAAGGTTACTCCGGGTCAGGCCTTCACAACGGAGTGGGGGCTCGGACAAGTACTTCCCCTAAAAAAAGATTTTAGCAGGCTGCTCCAACTCGGAGTAATCGGCTACGATCAGTGGCAAGTCAGCGACAACGGTGGTCTCATAACGCCAAAAGTACCGGCCAGTACGGTGCCACATTACTCGGTTCACGCGATTGGATTCCAGACCAACTTTCTGCTGCCAGCGAAGGCCCTTAATTTCTTCTTCAAATTTGAGGACGAGTACCGGGCCTTCGCACGTCCGGAAGGCCGCACGATTGTTTTTGGCGGGTCATATACATTGCGTATTCCCAAACCAGCGCCACCGAAGCAGTAGAGTCATTACTTTCTAATCTTTCCACTTGAGTCGTCCTTTCGCTTGGCATACCCCGGCGTAACGATGAGAAGACTTGCTACAACACGTGCCGTAGTAGTTTTCGCGCAACTACTCGGTGAAATAGTGGTGAGTCTTTGAAGTCGCGGTCGCGCCGTTCTGGTTATCAGCACTCCCCGGGGAGTGCCTCGTGTATGAACGGAGAACCGCTCGCCGCGTAATGGCGGCTTTTTGTTGTTTCGCTCTGCTTTTCGGTTGCGGCCCAAAGAAGGAAAACGAATCCGGCCAGCAACAATTCGCTGGCTCCTTAGTAGTAAAGATTGAGAACTAGCCCGACCTCGTTCAGTTGCTGGTTGGGACTCGTCCCGGTGATGTTCTGATGTTCATAGTAAGGATCGAACTCAAAATGCTTTCCCACGGGGAACTGGCAACCAGCATAGAGGGCGGTAGTACTCCATTTTCGGTATTGACTCTGGTAGAACACTTCGGCGCTGACGTACGGCGCAGGGTGGTAGGAACCGACGGTGAAGGTGCGCTCCAACCGCACTCGATTGCGATAGCGCCACATGAATTGCCCATTCTTCCAATCCAGATCCGCCCGGTTGCGATCGGTGAGTAGAATATTGGCGACGAGTGGGAAACGAGGCGTGGCGGCCAGAATCAGGCGGTCTATTGGAGGCTTACCGGGAGCGGCGACGTATCGGAATCCGACGGACAACTGCAGCGGACGCGATTTGGCTTCGTCCAGATCGAAGGCGGTGATTCTCTTCAGTCGCACGAGGGGCTTTAGGAAGAAATCGAAACCGGGCCCAACTTCTGCTTGTGTGGGTGCACCGGCTTCTCTAGTCTCCTTAGCTTGAAAATTGATTCTGATATCGGGCTGAATCTTGATGTAGGCATCTATCTCGGGCAAGAACTCAAATGACTGCGCGCTGGCAGCTTTGCAAGACAGTAGGATCAAGAAAAACAGGAGAACCACTGCCCTCGGCCAGCGCTGCGAAGGCTTACCTCTTGAGCTGGACAAACCGCTGATTACGGTGGGCCGAGAGAACGAGGGCTTGAAGAGTCTGCCCGTCTGCAAACAAGCTCTGGTATTGGCGTTCTCGATGGCAACGGATAATTGCTTGCTGAAGCCATCGATCGTTTCCTGGCACATCGTTCGGTCCATCGGACACGCGGCTGAACTGTACGCTGACATCCACGGCGTCGCTAGAAAAGCGCACCAAGAGTCTTGTCGATCACTCGAGTCATTATTCCTCCCCTCCAGAAACCTCTTCACGTTTGTGCGAGTGTGATTTGGAAGCCTAGTTTGCTTGCTTTCTTTTTGAGGAATTCGATCTGTTGTCGGCGGTATCTGTGCTCATAGTACTCAGCACCTTTGTCCACGTATTGCTGACCAAACTTCAACATTCGATAGACCAGCCGGGCAAGCCGGTGGGCCATGGCCGTGATGGCTTTGGGAGCACCGAGCTTAGTGCGCAGTCGTCGGTATTGCGCACCGAGGTAGGTGCGGCTGCGCATCAAAGTGACGGCAGCCATCCGCAACGCTGTGGCCGCGCGATTGGCCACACGCCGGGTCCCTCGGGACAGCACTTTGTCTCCGCTGGTGCTGTTGTCCGGGCATAATCCCAGCCACGAAGAAAAGTGCGCCTCGGTTTTCCACCGGCCCATGTCCAGCCCCACTTCACTGATTAAAGTTTGGGCTACCATCACGTCGATGCCATCGATCCGCGTTAGATCTACTCCCGTGATGCGTCGCAACTCGCTGTGAAGCTCAAATCGCGGAGCATTCTTGGCCGGCTTTGACTTCTTCCTCTTGGCTTCCGTTTCGGTTGCCTGGGGTGGAACCGTGCCTACGAAGCTCGCCAAATGCTTCTGCAATTGCTGGTCGCACTCGGCAATCCGTCGCTGATAGGTATCGTACATCTCTACTTCCTGCTGCAATACAAACAGCAGCTCCGGGCGCCAGTTGCCCTCCAGACTTTTGGCAACTTCCTCTCGACTGGCATGAATTCGCGGATCACTAAGTTCCGCTAATTTCTGCGGATCGCGTTCTCCGGCCACCATCGCTCGAATGATGGTTTGTCCAGTCAGACCACTTACGTCGCTGATCACATTCGCTATTTGCACATTCATCTGCGTCAAAGCTTTCTGCATACGTTGAATGCACGTCGCCGCCCCCTGCACATGCTCTCCCCGTTGTCGCCAGTAAGTACGAAGGACGCGAATCTCCGAAGGTGGTTGGAAAGAGTTGTTCAACAATCCGTAGGTATGCAATTTCAGCAACCACTGGCTCTCCTGCACATCGCTCTTGCGCCCCGGTAGGTTCTTCGTGTGTCGAGCGTTGACCAAATACACATGAAAACCACGCTCTTCAAGAATTCCGTAGATGGGGATCCAATACACTCCGGTGGACTGCATAGCCACGGTCTTCACTCCGCACTGCTGTAACCAGTCCGCTAATCGATACAAATCCGCCGTGAAACACTCGAAACGTCGCACGGGTTCCAGATCACGGTCCGGCCGCACTGCGACGTAATGTGCGCCATTTCCTACATCGATCCCCGCCGCTTGCGGATGGACTACCTCTAGTCCCGGGTCCTCGGACTGCAACCGCCGCGCCCACTCCTTTCTCTCCTTCCGGTTCCTCCACAGTTTCTGGTTTGCCATCACCATCCCTCCTCAGCGAAAGATGGGATCCGGTTCGGCCCGGTGACGATAGGTTGAGAAACCTCTCCAACGGGGTCAAAGGACCATCAGGATCGATAATCCTTGCCACCATGCCAGCGATCGCCAGTACCGGAGCCATGCTTTTATCCGGGCACAAAGCACCAATGGGGGTTCGGCCTTAGCTTGCCGAACCGAATCCGCGATTGGATTTTCCAGAATTGGGGAGCTCGAAACAAGTTTCTGGCACCAGTGACTGTGCCGTAGACGCAGTCAACTGCTTTTATAGAACTCATCGTAAGTCCTGTCGTTGAGACATACCCGAGCAGGCCCAGGAAGCAAGGCACCTAGACGCGCGGGCGCTAGTTGCGGCGTCCGGGGCGGTTGGATTGACCCTGCTGGAATGTCTGGCTCTCTCTTGCGCCTCTTTGCCTGTTTTGAGCTTCCTGCTGCAGACTCGGCACTGAACTGCCCCCTGCGTTCCGATTAGAGGTTTTTTGGCGCTGCGGCTGGTTGGTTTGCGCGCGTTGCTGCGGTCCAGCACCTTGCGTCGTCGCGTTGTTTGCTGGCCCGTAACCCTGCGGCCGCGGCTGGGTTTGGGCTGTTGCGGGAGCTACCTGACTATTCGGGGGGCGCTGCTGATAATTCTGGCCACTGCGTGGAGTGCCGGTTGGCGCGTTCGTGGGACTCCTTTGCTGGGAATTCTGCGCCCGCGGCTGGGTTTGAGCCGTGGGAGGAGTTACCTGACTGTTTGGCGAGCGCTGCTGATAATTCTGGGCATTCCGTGGAGTGCCGGTTTCGGCGGTCGTGGGATTCCTTTGCTGGGAATTCTGCGTTCGCGGCTGATTGGAAGTACTATAGGGAGAAGTCGCCGTATTCCAATTTCCGTTATCGTATTTTTCCCAGCCGCTGCCCGTATTTCTGTAAACGTTTCCGTCCTTGCCGGCATACATGTCTCCGCCTGAGGTCTTGCCCACCGCAGCATTGCCGTAGGCGGTTGAAGCCCCGACCGCCTTTCCACCTTGCGATCCCTGCGCGGATGCTACGGTTCCTTGCGCGGTTGAGTAGTGTTGCGTGTAGGCGGATTTATTTCCGTTCGAAACGTAGGATTGGCCCCACTGCGCCGTGGGGCTCGATCCTTGCCGCGTAGCTGCATATGTCCCCGTATAGGGGTTGTACGCCTGCCCGGCGCTTCGACTGCCGTAGTACGTGGAACCGCTTACGGTTCGTGCCGAAGTTCCCGTGTATGGGTTATACGACGCCGTTCGCGTTGCCGATCCGTATGGGCCGTAGGCTGTTTGTGCCCAGCCGTACGCGCCCGTCCTGGTGTTGTAGTACGGTGTGGCATACGTGGGAGGGCGTGGGTAGTAAGCAGGTGGGTAGCCATAGCCGTACCGCGGCGGATAGTAGACGTAGGGCGGGTAGCGGTATCCCGTGCCATTGGCGACGATGGCTCCAACCGCGGCGCCCAGCACGAAGGCTCCCAAATAGCCCGCAGTATAACTAGACTGAACGTTTCCACTGGGGGTCGTTGTTTGGGTTACGTACGTCACGTTATACACGGGTGAGCTCGGGGGAATCGTATAAATCACCTGGGGTACAGAAGGCGCGGTCTGCCAAGGCCCCTGGGGAGCGCTGGACAGGAACCACACGCCCTGCAAGCACAGGTAATACACATCGCCAACTTTGATGACCTTGTCCGGCGTATTTGCTGCATAGGACAGGGAAGTTCCTTCAATGGGTTTGAATTGCGGATCTCCACTGTAGGTCACCTTTGCTTGCGCCGCAGCGGTCGTGGGGTCCACAACCATGGTAGTGGGAACCTGCGCTAACAGAACGGCGTCTTTGGCTTCGCCGGTTCCTGGCACGGATGCAAGTACATCGCCCACCGGGCTGTCCGCAGGAATGTTGGCGAAGTCTTTGGGAAGAGTGGGTGTCGCAAAGGTCCACGGCCCGTTAAGACTGCTGGCCGCGAACCATCGTCCCGCCGTCAGGTAGTAGAAATGTTTCGTCGGCGCGTAGAGAAAAACATAGCTCGAGGCGTTTTCGGCATACTTCAGCTGTGTTCCCTCGATTTGCACAAAACTCGGCTGTCCATCGAAGAGAATCACCTCCGCGGGTCTTTCGCTGTAGAAGACCTGGGGAATGACGGCGTCGGGGCCCGTGGCAGCTGCCGGAATGACGTCCTTCAAGTCTTCCCACTGCGCTTGTCCGGGAAGTGTGAGCATTTCGTTGGGCAGCGTTGTGGCCGCTGACCAAGGTCCGCGGAGGTCGTTAGAACGCAACCACTGCTGCCCTACCAGGAGAAAATAGGCCGACTGCGATTTGTCGAAGAACAGCCTCCAGCGCGTGTTCAACACGTATTCCAGATTAGCGTTCTCGATGGGAGTGCGGACGGGCTGCCCATCTACCTCGAGAACAATCGCGGGTCGATAGCTGACGAAAATCTGCGGCGGATCATTTTTCAGCGGCACTTCGGAAGGGAGCTTGTTTTCCGGAACGGAAGCAATCAAGCGAAACATCGAAATGTGGACGGTCGGCGGGAGAAACGTCTGAACCAATTGCGCCATTTTCGCGGCGCTCTGCGGATCCAATGACGGAAAGTTGGTGTTCACAATCTTCACGTCTGTCAGCAACACCATCTTGTTGTCGTTGTCAATTTCTGTATTCGAATGCAGCGTGGCAACGCCGACTGCCTCTTGGCCGCCCGCGGGAGTCAGAGAAAAGGCCATCCGCCAATTGAGTTCCCGAAAATTCTTCCAATCGTCGACCTGCGGTTGATACAAAAGAAGCGTACTGCCTTGATTGGTAATTTCCCGAGGCCAACCGGGATCTTCATCCGCCACCGTATCGACAGGCTGTTTGGTCTCCGTCGTTGCACCCTCTTTACTACCGCGGCAACCAGAGAGCCAGGAACTCAAAGCGAACAGTAGGACGAAGGTGACGGCTTTTTTCATGTTCGTTATCCCTGCGAAACTAGCGCCCTAGAAAACAGATATGAATTCGGAAGACGAGTCCAGAATCTCGCTTCAGGTATCGATTGCGCACCGCTTGGCGGCAGATCATCGACCTTCTCCCAAGTTGGCGATAAATTTGATGGCCGTGATGCTCGGCAGAAAAACGTACGCAGCGGCTTTGGTCGTTACGAAGCTCGACAGACCTTTCACCTCGATCGGCGGGCCACCATTTGCCTGAGGTATCACGAAGATGCTTTCCGCTGGGTTCTGGGTGCCAATCAGTGGATCTTTCGATTTTGGGTTAAGCCTGACGGCCCCCGCAAATTCAGCGTCATTCACCCAACGCCGCAGCACGAACTCATATTGGTTTTCGATGTTTGAGTTAATGAAATAGAAGAGAATGCCACGCTCGATGCCGTCGTAAGGTTTGTTTGGATCATAGATCGGCCCGTAAGGCAGGCCGCGACGAATAATGCGGTGAGAATTATTGCTGCCGCCGGGTTGTCCCTGGCCTGCGACTGGCTGACCTCGTGGATTGGCGCGGCGTATGTGTGCTCCAACCGGACAGCGGATCCCCTTTGGATCTCCCGAACCATCCGCTTTTACATACTCGAAATTATTCATCTGTTCGGGCGAAATCCCTCCCGCAGGGCCATCCGTGTCCGGTGACAAGACGAGAGGAACGCCGTTGCGCCATCGCCCACACATTTTTGCGGCGAGCAGTTCAGGATCTATTTTGTCTTTGTTCGACTGTAGAAATTTTTCAAAGCCAACGACGTCCGTCTCGACCTTTTTGAAAACTGCAAAGCTACCGTTCAGGCCAAGTTTTTGCGGCTCCGGTACAACATAGTTTTCAGCGTCTCCCCGCAAGACGAAGAGCCATGGCTCGCACGGCTGCTGGTGATCAGGGTGATATCTTTCCGGGCCGCCGCGAATGGTGGTGATACTGATGCCGTCGGTGTATCCGAAGTGCAGTTTAGCAGTAGGTACGGGCTGGCCATTTTGCATTTCCATCAACGCCATCCCGTCCTGGCGCCAGATTTCTCGAAAGGCATTGTCTTCGGCAAACCAAGCGCACAACCTATCGCTGTAGCTCTTCATCGCTTCCGGGCTGATGGCATGCAGCGTCACTAGGACGTGATCGTCCCCTTTGCCAAAGCCGTCAACCCAGTTCTGTGGCGAACTTGCTCCGGTATCTCCGACCAACTCCGCTCGTTGCGCAGCTCCTTCGACGAACGCACCAAATGATTTGAAAGATAGCGTTGGGACGCGTTCCTTTACCTCCAGCGCAACCAGTCCGGGCCAAGTGAAACCGATGTTGAGGCAATAATCGGGCTTGCGACGCGGGGCATCCGCGGGGTTGTCTCCCGGTCCGGGCGCGAACCCCACGTGCCAGTCCTCGGCAGTAGTGATTTGCGGGGCGTTAGATTCGTCGCCGCCTACGAGCCGTCCGAGTTGCCTGCGCGCTCGCGCCGGATTTTCCACGGTCAACAAAAAATGCCGCAGCATCGGCATTCTGTAACCGCGGAGAATGATCCCCTGGATGTCCCCGAGGTTAAGTGCGGACTTTTCAATCGTCCCTGGGCCGCCATTCGTCTCTGGATTCTCATGCCGCTTTCGATCGAATATTCGGCGAAGAAGCCCCCAGCCCTCCTTCGCCGGTGCCACTTGTGTTTCGTTCTCCTTTGCCAACGCCTATCTCCTTATTAATTCGGCTCGCGTCATGCGACGGAGCTGCTATCCAGTGGCCGATTGTGATTTGCGATCGCCCATTAGGGCTCGAATGTCTAGTACCGAGAGGCCTGGATAGGCGCAGTAAAATCCGATAGGCGGATAGTTGTTTTCCGCTGCCCACTGAAGGAAGGCCTGGGCGTTCTTTTCTACCGGGGTTGGCGGCCCGCCAATGACATTTGGAAAGAGAGTATTGAAAGTGAACGAGGTTTTTTCCGCGAAGTCCTGGATGTACTTCTCGAAAGAACCATCGAAGATTGTGAAGAAGCCTATGTGGTTGTTCTCAAAGGGCACAAAATGCGAGACATGCACCGTCCCAACAGCAGTCAACGCATTATGTCCCTTCTCTCCTATCAAGGCCGGCCCGAGCAGCTTCAACGCAAAGCCTTGCACACGTGACTTGAAGACCATGTATGTCAGGAGGGGACTCTGCGGGGTATTGCCCGTAAAGCCCGCCGCACGAGCGGCTACCTTGATGTCCTGAACTGAAGCGTCGTCGTAAGCGAAATACGTATCCAGGGGCTCGCGGACATGACGCTTCAGCCATTTGGTGACGGCCTGAGAGTTACTAGCCACGGGCGTGGCCGGAGGGGCTTCGACGTGTTTGAAGATGGCGTCAAGCAGTGGGCCAGCAGTCTCCACGAGCCGTTCAATATGCTTATCCACCTCGCCATCAATATCCGAAAGGAACAGAAGCTTCTCGTCGCCCTTCACCATGAAACGAGAGAAATGGACAGTACCGAGGCTGTCCTGCGTTTTCGCGAAATCGGGCATCAACGGGGGCAGCTCTTCGGTTAGCGCGCTGGCGCTAGCGGGCCCCTTAATCGAGAAGTCAATCGTGAGATGACTTTGGCTCATATGGCATTCTCCTTTTGGGTCGGAATGGTCAGGGGGAGCGTCTCGTCTCCGCGGACCGGCCACCTGCCTCACCCGAACCCTTAGTGACGTGGGATTCTGAATCGGGCTTTCCCGGTTGCAACTGTCAAAAAATGACTACTCCTGAACCCGGCCGCGAGGGAGCGTTTGCTTACGCCCTCTGCTGCTGATCGATTAGCTCGTTCGGACTGGAAGGTTCTTTTTGCGGCTGCTGGTTGATCTGCCGCCGCACTTCAGCCGATCGCCGGTAGACCTCACGCCGCAACGTCATAATCTCGCCCATAGGGACGTGATCGTCACGCGTTCTCCATGGCGAAATCGAGATCCGGTCAGCGACGTCCAGATTGGCGGGCGATGAAATATCCTGCTTCGGAATATGAATGATGGCGATCTTCGTAAACGGAGAAAGCATTTCTGACCACTCGATCGAGGTATTTTGGATGGGCATTCGCAAAGGATCGACACACAACTGCGCTTGCAGTTCGAAGCTGTAATCGTGCTCGCCAATCTCCGCCACGAGCGAGTCGCGCACCGCTTCCGGGTTCGTCAGGGGATTCAGGTCGCGGATTCGCACCTGCGCAGCGGCAGATGGCTCCGGACTGAGGCGCAATTTCGCGACGTACTCGCCGTGGCGCACCGCACCCTGGGTCCAGTAACTCGAAAGGAGAGGGTTGCGCCACGGCGTCTTGCCTAAAGCCATGACTGCGAAGAGTTCATCCCAAAGCCACTGGTCAGGCGGCAACGTTCCTTCACGTGTAAGGAAATCGTGAAGCCAGGTCTTCGCGGTCCGAGGATCCATAAGCGGCGCGGGCAGCGCATCGAATAAGCGCTCAATTACGACGTAGTCCTTCGCGGTATTAGCGAAGAACGTTGGAGCGTTGATCATCGCATAGTCGAAGTTGCTGACCCCCGACTCGTTCTCGATGAGGGAGCGCCCGGGAACCCGGAAAAACTTCAAACCCGTGCCGAATATCGGACCAAGCATCGCATCCGGCCCTAGATGGCCGAGGCCGTTCGAAAAACGGATTACGGCCTCGTAGGTGGCCGGAGTTGCGTAGATGCCCTGCGCATATTCCGGGGCCAAGCCGCTTTCGATTTTGACGGAGGCCCGAACGATGCCATAACTTTTGGCGTGCGCAAAGCGCACCGCGCGTCTCTGCCTCTCTTTCTCGTAGGAAGCCTTGACCGTCTGCTCCACCGAATTGACGATCATCGCGATCTCTGGTGCGTAAGTGGATTCTGGAATCTGCGAAATGTCTTTGAAGCGTATCGGCGGCATTGGTACCTTCCTGACTCTTTAAGCAGATTTTGTTTTTTACACGTTCTCCCGGCAAGCCAGCATAGTGCGCGCTAAGGCTTTGGAGGAAGCAGTGCTCAGCACTCTCGAGTCGTTCAAATTGGCGACCGCCCACTCTTACGGTGTCGGCACCACTTGGTAAAGCACGCCGTTCGCGCCATAGGACGGACTGAACCAGGTGTTGCCGCACAAATAATAAGTTCCACCTGCCGAGACGTGGGGGCTGATGCAGCCCGCAGGTAGCGCCGCATAAACTGCGCCCATTTGATACGCGCCATTGGCGGCGCCGGCGGGAGCGGCACTCGCATGGGCAGCGGCGACATTCGCATTCGCGGCGGCGGCATTGGCATTCGCGGCTGCTGCATTCGCGTTGGAAGCCGCAGCGTTGGCGTTCGCTGTGTTCGCGTTGGAGGCGCCGGCGGAGTAACCTGCATTGTAGGAGCTCGCGCTTTCAGAGCTGGCCTTGGAAGAGGCTGCAGCGGCGCCGACGGCCACGCCGACTACGACGCCGGCGGCTGCGGCACCCGCAGTCGAGCCGGAGGTGCAGTTGTAGCATGTTGTTCCGTAGTACGCCGCGGTAGCAGGTGGGTGGTACGCATAGTAAGTAGCAGGTGGATAATAGGCAGCGGGTGGATGATATGCATAGGCTGCCTGGCCAGAGGAAGTTGTAGCAACGGTGCCGTAACCCGCGTAATGTGTCGCGCTGCCACCATATGCGTTGGTGGCAGTCGTGGTCCCAGACCCTTCCGCATGATATGCAGAGCCACCATATGCGTTGGTGGCGGACGTTCCCTGTCCGGCGGTGTGCGTCGCGCTACCGCCGTAGGCATTGGTGGCCGTGGTCTTTCCAGATCCTTCCGCATGAGACGCAGAGCCGCCATAGGCGTTGGTGGCGGTGGTTCCTTGTCCGGCGGTGTGCGTTGCGCTGCCACCGTAAGCATTGGTGCGCGTGGTGGAATTGCCGCTGTGGTAAGTGGAACCGCCGCCCCAGGCATTTTTGTGTGCCTGGGCCCGGGCCGTCCCGCAGAAGACCAAGCTGATTGTCAGACTTACTACGCTAACGATTATCTTCTTCATGGCGTGATTTCCTCTCACATTACTGTTGCCCTTTGGGTCCTTTCTCTTTAGCCGGAGGCGCGCCCGGCGCTGTATTTCCCGGCTGAGGCTCGGCCTGGAGGTGAGCAAAGGGAATGCGTTTTGCGTTCGCGGTGTCCGAGGGCGCGAAGGCCTCGGAGGGAACAGGGGCGTCGAGTTTCCAATTGGAGAACTCTACTTCGCCGCGCAAATGGTCCGGATCATCGAGAAAAATTGCGCGGGCCATCCGCGGAAGTTTGTCCTCGCTTCCAACCCACAGCTGGATGAACACGCCGTTGTCAATGTACGCCACCATGTCCGTAGTCGTTCCCGCAACAACGTGGGATTGGCCGATGTAATAGGCAAGCGTCAACCCCTGGGACATGTCCTTATAGGGGTCGGCGACGATCAAGTCGGTGAAATTGAAGAAGATCCCGGCGGAATGGTAGGCGGCTTCCAACATGGCGTCAATCGTCGGCGGCGCATCAGCAACCGCGAGCAGATTCGCCGCAGGCGCGTAGGCCATCATGGACTTGCCGTCGTAATAGAACTCCGAGGCTGGACCGTCACCAGAGGTGATCACACTCAGCTTGTCAGGCCTTTGGAGCGTGGCGTCTGCCTTTGTTGCATAGGCAAGGGGAGGGCCCTGGCGGCTTGGCGACTCGGCGAGTTGCACCGCGGTGAACGACAGGGTATGCGCAGCAGCCAAGCGTTCGCTCACAGCCTTGAGTAGTTCGATCGCCTTGGGCTCGAGGTCCGGTTTGGGCGGAGTGGCAGGGGACTTCTTAGCCGGGGTGGTTTTGTTCTTCGCTGCGGGCGGCGTTGTATTTTGGGCACTCGTGGCGCCGGCCACGATCAAGAGAGCCACCACGGACATCAGCATGGCCGTTTCAAACCTCTTAAGCTGGATTTTCATGAAATTCCTCAGACAACAGCTTGAAACCCATGATCCAAATACTTCTAGGGAATCATCCCGCACTCAAACATCTTGTTCGCGACCGGCGCCGCAACCTTGTTGATAAATATGGTGCGCATCTCCGGATTACTCTTAAGAAATGCGATGGCTTTTTGTTCTTCAGCGCTTGGTGGAGCTTTTTCGCTTTTCTTCACCCACAATTGCTCGCATGTAGATCCTTGGTACTTCTGGATCACCTTCGCGGCGACCTTGTCCAGGATCGGGTGTTGGTCTTGTGCCTGGGCTTCGGCGTGGTTGGGACGAACTAGCGCGAACGCCAATACAAGAGCTGCGACAAGCGAAACTGTCGCAATCCAGCGGATGCAATGATTAGTCATGCTGTCCTCCTATAGCAAAATTCAGACCGGCTTCGACTCGATATCCGCAACGGCAGCTTCGCTGCCAACTACCCTCAATTTGATGACGGCCTGAGAGTTACTAGCCACCGGCGTGGCCGGAGGGGCTTCCACGTGTTTGAAGATGAAGTCAAACACCGGGCCAGCACTCTCCACGAGCCGTTCAATATGCTTGTCGATCTCGCCGTCAACGTCCGAAAGGAACAGAAGCTTCTCGTCGCCCTTGACCATGAAACGGGAGAAATGCACGGTACCGAGGTTATCCTGCGCTTTTGCCAGATCGGACATCAGCGGAGGCAGCTCCTCGGTTAGCGCCTTAGCGCTGGCTGGCGCCCTGATCGGAAAGTCAATCGTGAGATAATTTTGGCTCATATGGCGTTTCCCTTTGGACGGTCAGAACGGTTCAGGGCAAAAGGGAGTCTCTGCGGGAGTTGGCCACCCTGGCCTGATCCCTGAGTGACGCCGGATTCTAGATCGCCGTTCCCCCGCCTACAACTGTCAAAACTACCAAAGGCGGGTCTTGAGATCTCTTGAAACCGCCGGCCTCGTTAGAGATAACGCGGTTGCTGGACAAATAGCTTCGTGGCCCAAAACCAGGTCGTTTCATCCCGGCCGGCCCAAAGAGTACCGTTCTTATAATTTGCATTGAGAGAAACTGGCTGCACACGTTGACTGCCTTGTGCGCGCGGCCTAAGATGCCGCTCCAAGGGCGGGCTCTCGCCCAGGACCCCTACCAGAGGACTGGGGTGGCTCCTAACGGCACTCCACTCGGGTTTTCACTTTGCATTGAAGAACCGGAGGCCACCATGAACTCCCATAAAGCCCTTGAAAGCGGTTTGTCACGTCTGCATTTCCTCTCGCTAGGGATTAGCCTTCTTATTGTCGCCGTAATGGTTTTCTCGCAACTCGCCTTTGCCCAAACGGATACGCAAGCACCCAAGCGGCTGAAGATCGGAGTTGCGCTCGAGGGCGGCGGCGCACTCGGTCTGGCCCACATCGGTGTGCTGAAGTGGTTTGAACAGCACCACATTCCGGTCGACTACATCGCCGGGACAAGCATGGGCGGCCTAGTGGGAGGGTTGTACGCGACTGGCAAAAGCCCGGACGATCTCGAACGAATTGTGAAAAGGATGAACTGGCCATTTATCATTGGCGGTGAAACGCCTTACGGAGATCTTTCTTTCCGTCGCAAGGAGGACGCGCGAGCGATTCCCACCAACTTGGTCATTGGGTTCAAGCGAGGAGTGTCCCTTCCTTCCGGATTGAATGCGGGGCATCAAATCAGCCTGATCATCGACCATGAAACACTGGCTTACTCGGCTGTGAGATCCTTCGACGATTTGCCCATTCCTTTCCGCTGTGTCTCGACGGAGCTAATTTCCGGGAAAGCGCATGTATTTGAGGATGGTCCAATTGGCCAGGCGATGCGGTCCACAATGTCCCTGCCGGGAATCTTCGCTCCCGTGCGCGACGGAGATCGCTTATATGTGGACGGGTCCTTGGTAGACAACCTGCCTACTGACCTGGTGCGTGATATGCACCCTGATGTCGTGATTGCTGTTCACCTCCAGGTTTCTCCCGTGAGCGCTGAGGAAATCCAGTCACTCTTCAGTGTCCTCACCCGCTCTATCACAGTCGGGATCGCAAGCACAGAGCTTCGCGGGATGGAGGGCGCAGACATCGTAATCAAGGCAGATGTGCAGAAATTCACCAGTCTGGAGTACGACAAGGCAGAGGAGTTGATCCAGAAGGGAATGGAAGCGGCTGAGGAAAAATCCCAAATCCTGCGGCCTTACTCCCTCGATCAGGCCGCCTGGGACGAATACGTCGCACAGCGCGATGCGCGGAAGAAAGGAACCGCAAGCGTTCCACGGTTTGTGAAAGTAGAAGGAACGAATGCTGATGCGGAGCAGAAGATACAGAAATTCCTGCAACCACTGGTGGGCCAGCCAATCGACACGCTTCAGTTGGACACATTTCTAACCCGTTTGACCGGGGTGGGCCTCTTCGATAGCGTTTCCTACGGTTTGACCCAGAATGAGGGTGAGGTGGGCCTGCTGGTCACTGTCCACGAAAAGACTTACGCCCCGCCGGTTCTCCAGCTCGGCGCCGAAATCGATGGGGCGCAACCAGACAACGTAACCTTTACGCAGGCAGGACGGCTGACTCTTATCGACATCGCGGGCTTCGGTTCTGAATTGCGCACGGACTTTCAATTTGGAAATACCTTCGGGATTGACATAGAGTTTTACAAGAGATTTAGTCAGACTTCGAAATGGTTCTTCGCACCACAGGTCAGCGCAAGCAATGCTGGGGAGAGGATCTACTCCAACGGCGACCCAACGGCGGAGTATCGCCTTGGGCACGCGGCATTCAATTTCGACGTCGGCTATGCGCTCAGCAGGTTCAGCGAAGTGCGCGCCGGCTATGAAATCGGATACCTGGATGCGCATCTGAAGTTGGGCACGCCGCAGTTTGCCTCCGTCAGCGGGAGAGTCGGCGCTACGCGCTTCCGCTTCGCTACCGACCATACTGATAATCCGATCATTCCTCGCCGTGGTTATTTGGGAGAGCTGGATTTCCATTGGGTGGATACAAGCCCCGGAGCGCCCGCTGGGTTTCCAACTCTAGAGGCGAGAGCCGATTTCTTCAAACCCGTCTCGCGGCCCGCTTCCGTCTTCCTGCTTGCTCAAGCCGGGTCCACTCTGGGCACCAACGCAACCGGCATTCCACAATACTTTCTCGGTGCGACAGCCGGTTGGCTTGCTTATGGCGAAAACGAGCTGCGAGGGAATCAGTATTATCTCTTCCGGGCCGGATACCTACACAACCTGTTCACTCTTCCGCCCTTCGTCGGCCAGGGCGTTTACGCCGTCACGTTTTTCGAGATTGGAAAGATGTTTAATGCGCCGGACGTAAGCAGACTCCCCACCGACGGGGCGGCCGGGGTGATCGCACAGACTTCGTTTGGGCCGTTGTTCATCGGGGGAAGCGTCGGGGACACAGGTCATGCCAAGTGGTTCTTCGCTCTCGGCCGGGTGTTTTAGCCTGTTCATACGCTCGATTCCAGGCGGTGGCGACCCAACAAAGAGGTGGAACACATGATGCAAAACCCAGGGATCGAGCAACGCTCGCGCAGGTTGGTAGGGTTTCTCTGTGCTGGTCTGGCCTGGTTTGCAGTTTCTCTGTTCATGATCTGGGCCGTCGCCGCCCTGTGTTTCGACTTGAGGATAATTTGGCTGCGGATTCCAGCGTTGTCGGTCTTCGTTCTTTCAATTGTCGCTGTTTTATTTTTTGCAAAGCGGACATGGCTGCGTCTAGTCGGTTGCGCCGCATGCTCTGCCATTGTTCTACTCTGGTGGCTTTCTATCGAGCCATCGAACAATCGAGCGTGGCAGGCGGACGTTTCTCAGACAGCCTTCGCGGAGGTGCAGGGCGATCTGGTAACGATCCACAACGTCCGCAACTGCGACTACCGCGCCGAATTCGACTACACGTGTCAGTGGGAAACCCGAACCTACGATCTTTCGCAATTACGCGGCGTCGATGCCTACATCGTGTACTGGGGCTCACCATGGATTGCTCATACCATGCTTAGTTTCGAGTTCGGAAAAGACCAGTACATCGTCTGCTCTATCGAAACACGCAAAGCAATCGGCCAGTTCTATTCCGCCATTAGGGGATTCTTCCGGCAGTATGAGTTGATCTATCTCGTATCGGACGAGCGCGACATCGTTCGCCTGCGCACCAACTACCGCCAAGGCGAGGAAGTGTACCTTTATCACCTCAATATGGACCCGGTGCGGGCACGTGCGCGCTTTCTGGAGTATATAGACCGGCTGAATGAATTGAACAAGCAGCCGGAGTGGTACAACGCGCTGACAAGAAACTGCACCACGAGCATTTTTGCTCAACGAGAGGCATCACGCGCCTCCTACAAGCAGTTGACGCCCTGGGACTGGCAAATCCTGTTAAATGGAAAGCTGGATGAGAAGGCATACCGTGAGGGAGCGTTCGCTGGAAATTTTCCCTTCGCGGAATTGAAAGCCCGCGCACACATCAATCCGGTCGCGCATACCTTGGATAAGGCCTCCGATTTTTCCACCCGGATCCGCGAGGGCCGCCCGTGATTCGACGACGTTCCGGATCCGTTCTGCTTCCTGTCGCTCGCCCAGAGAGCGCGGGCATCAGAGATGGGATGATAAGAGCCAGTCAGAAAGCCGATCGTCTCACCCTTTATGGGATGAGCTGACGCCGACTGAGTCCTAACGATCCAGATAACCTGGTACCGCGTGAACCCAGCGAGGCCAGTGTACTTCCGGCACGCGGAAGGACCGTTCGCCCAACAGCACCACCAGAATCAAACCGACTTGTCCGATCTTCACTCCGTGATTGAAGTTAAAAGTACGACCGGGAGTTCGGCCTCCGGCAGGCTTGCACCGGGACTGCGATCAGTGTGCACTCGTTGTCCATCTCCTCCCGTCAAGCATCTCCACCCGCACCAGCACGTCAGTGATGAACTCGATTTGCTTGCCCCCCAGACCATTGGGGCCGGCGTCCACCCAGCGGCGTTCCACAAGCGAATCCGATAACTCCTGTGCGCTCGGCTCTCGCACATCACGCACGTTGTCAGGTAGTTTCAGCACCACCGGCGGGCGCATCTCGGCCATTCGTGGCGTGCGCCACAACCGAGCAAGCCAGATAGGTAAAAACTTCCACGGCGAATGGGCAGATCAATCCAGGCGGCGTGCCGTCCGTCTTTTTTTGGTGCTTCAGTTGTAAGTTCTTACAGTTGCCGGCGACGGAAAAGTGAGGTAATGAGTTGCAGCGTTGCCGATGTGGGAAGGCGCACAGAAACTGAAAATTGGTTTCAATACGCGTTCATAGCTTTCAGTCGCACCAGGAGCTTGAGGAAGAAATCGAAAGTGGGCCAACTTCCGCTTACGTGAGTTTGCCGGAAGGGTCAGGGATGTCTGCCGAATGTGGGAACGTTTGGTCCGTTTCACGGTTTTCTCACGGTATCGCGAGAGGGGCCAATGTTTGATGCGAAATGGCTCCCAGAAATCGGGGTTCGTCGACTATGACCAATGACAGGTTCAGCATCATTCGCCTGTTACGACATCATGCCCGAAGCTGGGGCTCAACTGCTGCGTCATAAGGCTTGGCGATGCGTCGTGCCAACATGGCAAAATCGACTCGGTCCGCGTCTGCAGTCCCTATGCCGAAGGTGAGCTGCGGCAACTTGAGTATTCGTTTTCGTGCACTTGCTGGGGGTTTGCTCGTGATGTTGTTGGGCGTGTCGTGTTCCGCCCAGAGTCAGTTGCCCAACAGTCCTGAGCCCCAGAAAGACAATCAGATCAATGTGAACTGGCTTTACGGCTCCTATGTCCCCAAGGAAGTTCCGCTGGAATCTCTGGACACGCACCGTCGGTTCAAACTTTACCTACGACAGACCTACACCACTCCCGGAATCTATATCAAAACCACCCTGTTTGCCATCCATGACCAGATTCACAATACTTATCCCGAGTGGGGAGACGGTTTCGACGCGTTCGCCAAGCGATTTGGCACGCGGCAGGCCGAATTCATAATTCAAAACTCGGTTATTTCTCTGGGTGACGGACTGCTTGGGTGGGAACCGCGCTACGATCGTTGCCGCTGTGATGGATTCTGGCCGCGTACCCGTCATGCCATTGTCAGAAACTTCGTTACGTACGACCGCACGGAAAAATCCTTGCGGCCTCAGCTATTTCCTTATGTGGGAGCATTCGTTGGAAATGTAACCGGAACGGCATGGGAACCAGGTAACGTACGGTGGCAAGAGGAAGGTGTTCAAGCGGTGATCACCCAGGTTCCTGTCGGCATGGGGATTAACTTTATCGGAGAGTTTGCGCCGGAGATCACTCGCGTGTTCAAGCGCAAGCATTGAGCTCGTCTATTAGGCTCCGAGGTGCATGAAATCCCTTGCCGGAATTTTCGTGAACAATCGACAGACCCCGGAACGGTGGTAGGTACATTAGCACTAAGACCTATGGGGAGTTAAGCAGCTAGGGTTGCAGAAGGAATTGCTAATCGATTGGGCGACACCCGATGGCTGCCAAGTCCTCTGCTTACGGGCCGAATCGAAGGAGGCGTTTCCCTCGGCCAGTACAGACGCATCACGAAAAGGACCGTGCCGTTTGGCGCGAGCAGCCAGTTTGCTTTCTTGTCGGCCGACGGCGAGTCCCTTTGAACATGGATGGTCAGCGAGCCGTCGGGATTCTTCTTCAGGCCAGGCAACATCGGAGAAACCAAAACGCGTTCACTGGATGCCGTGGCTTGGATGTGCGGATACATGGCTTCAATGGCGTCGTCGTTGCCCCAGAGCCTGGCGTTGGCTCCTGCGGCACACTTCAGCCAATCTCCATTAAAGTAAGCACGATCACCGAAGTAGTCACCTACCTACCAGCCTTTAATGTTCGTGGCTCCGCTGGAAATGTGATTGTCAATTTTCGAGTTCTCTTCCTTAACCGCGACGAACTGCATCACAGCTTTTGGTAATTGGAATTCGTCGTGGTCACAACGAGCTTTTTCGCAGTTGCGTCAAGAACGGTCTGTTGTGTGTAATTGGTGCCATCGGGAAGGCTGCCCATCTGAACTTGCAAGGTGACTTTATCTTTCGTTTCACCCATATAAGTATCGATATTCAGCGAAGTGATTTTCTTGGCGGCGGGGTCAAAGGTCAGGGCCATTCGGTCACCAGGTTGTGCATAGTTACTGAAAATCAAATTCACTGCGCCGGAACCAGGATTAAGTGAGACGTTACCAGCCTGAAAGGCCTGCTGCATTTTCTGAGGATCAGGCGGCACGTACTTGCTGAGGAGGCCCTTCACATCTCCCATGTAGTCCTGCATCTCTTCCTTTTTCTTTGCAATCACTCGTTGTTTCATTCTGCCCCCGCTGGGCTCTTCAGGGGGAGATCCGATCGGCGTCTTCTGAACCTGGCCGTCAGGACCGTAGCGACACAAGTTGGTCGAGGGCGGCTTAGCATCTCCCTTCAAGGTGACCTGCGTGGTTTCCGTCCATTGGTACTGCTGCAGCCTCTGTTTGTTTTCAGCAGCGTTCTGTTTCACAGCTGCAAGTTTTCCCTGCAGCTCGCTGTTTTGCGCAATGGCCGGAGCAATTGCCAGGAGGACTATCCCGCCACAGATCATCAGATATTTACTCCCGATGTTTAGAACCGCCTTACTCAATATTTGCATGTCCTTTTGCCTCCCGCCCGGGTTGGGACCATTGGTCACAGCGACAACTGGGTAAGCAGCGATCTGCCTTTAAGTCAGCGGGAATGATCTGTGACACCACTGCTATGCAGTGCCCGCCGATTGTGATTTGCGATCGGCCAGCAGGGCTCGAATGTCTAGAACCGAGAGGCCTGGATAAGCGCTGTAAAATCCGATGGCCGGATAGTTGTTTTCCCTCGCCCACTGAATGAACCCTTGAGCGTTCTTGGCTACTGGGGTTGGCGCCCCGCCAACGATATTTGGAAAGAGAGCATCGAAAGTGAACGAGGTTTTTTCCGCGAAGTCCTGGATGTACTTCTCGAAATCACCGTCGTAGACGGTGAAAAAGCCTACGTGGTTGTTCTCAAAGGGCACAAAATGGGAGAGGTGTAGCGTTCCAAGAGAATCTGATGCTTTCGTGGCCTTGTCCTTCAATAATGTCGGCCCGACCACCTTCAAGACAAAGCCTTGCAGGCGTGACTTGAAGGCCATGTATGTCAGCAAGGTGTGCTGCTCGGTATTACCCGTAAAGCCCGCCGCACGAGCGGCTGCCTTGATGTCCTGAACCGAAGCGTCGTAACCGAAATAAGTATCTAGAGGCTCGCGGATATGACGCTTCAGCCATTTGATGACGGCCTGAGAGTTACTAGCCACCGGCGTGGCCGGAGGGGCTTCCACGTGTTTGAAGATGAAGTCAAACACCGGGCCAGCACTCTCCACGAGCCGTTCAATATGATTGTCGATCTCGCCGTCAACGTCCGAAAGGAACAGAAGCTTCTCGTCGCCCTTGACCATGAAACGGGAGAAATGCACGGTACCGAGGTTATCCTGCGCTTTTGCCAGATCGGACATCAGCGGAGGCAGCCCCTCGGTTAGCGCCTTAACGCTAGCGGGCGATTTAATGGGGAAGTCTAGGGCGAGGTGACTTAGGCTCATATAGCGTTCTCCTTTGGGTCAGAATGGTCAAGGGAGCATCTGATGGAGTCCGGCCACGGCCTCATCTGACGCCCGGGATTCTGAAATCAGCGTTCCCCCCTTGCAAGTGTCAAAAGTAACAGGGGGGCAGATCCGGCCTCGTACCGCTGAATCTGAAAACGTAAAAATTGTCCAATCTGGTGCCGGGAATGGAGCTGACCGCGTTTCTCAATTGGCTTCATTCGCCAGATTTCAAGTACTTGTACTACGCAACCGACCGCACAGAACCGAAATTCAGCGCCTCCGGATCGCTGATCGTAAGATCGCGACAGTTGCCGTAATATCGGCACACAAGAAATCTGCGCGCTGACGTCAGGTGGCCGTAGCAGGCTTGTTCGTAATTGGGGCGAACTCAAAGTCTCCGACAGCGCTTTGGCGTACGCTTCAACCGCGCCGCACAGCCCAACCGATCATCAGCAAACCGCTCGCGACAATCCAACTGCCGAACACGCGGACGGCAATCCGAGCCCACATCTGGCGCAGCGATACGGCGAACGATGAAGCCAGCGCCACTACGACAAAAACGGCAATCACGAGTCCGATGAGGGCAAGTGCTCCATCGGCAGCTCGCCCCATCCCTGCGCCGTTTAGGTAGCCGTGAAAAAGCCCAATCAGACCCGCCAGGGCAGTGGTGGCGCGCAGCGGAAGCTTAACGTCAGCCGCTAGCAATCCGCCCAGCAGTAAAAAAGAAACAAATGTTAGAGCCGCACCGCGCGGGCCGGTGACGGTTAAGCCAAGCAGCCCGCCCGCGAGCCACGCTCCAGGCAGTACGAATAGCGCCCGGCGCCCATGTTCGGCCCCGCGCCTTCCGGCAAGCAACGCAAGAGCAAGCACCGAAAGAATATCTTCCGGGCTCAGCAGGAAGTGCAGGAGACCGTCATATACCGTTCCCATTCCGGTGGAGTTGAGGTGAGCTTCGACAGGCAGCGGCGAAAGGGCCACCGCCACTATCGCCCCAACCATCAACGCCCACCGAGATTCTTTTGTTCTGACTTTCTTCATACGAAGGCTCTCCACATAAAGAACACACCGCCCATGACAACGCCTGCACCGGCAGCGCGCAGCACTCGCTGTCCCCACGTCCAGCGGTGTATGACTCCAATCGCGATTCCCACTCCGTGAAGGCAACCGGTCGCGACCACGAACCCGAGACTGTAGAGCAGTGCACTCTGCCCGGGCGGGAGTTCAGTTCCGTGAGCATGTCCATGGCATATGGCAAAGATGCCGACGAGCGTTCCCGCCACCCAGAGCGGCGGTCGAATCTCGAACATCACAGCGGCCCCCAGCAGGATGGCGGACAAGGCAATTCCATATTCGATTCCGGGGAGTGGCACTCCAATAAGGCCTAGCATCCCGCCCATCGCCATGACCATGGGGAAGGCGACAGGGAGAACCCAAATTGCCGGAGCACCTAGTTGGGCGCCCCAGACGCCGACCGCGACCATCGCCAGCACGTGATCTAAACCCGAGATTGGATGAAGGAAACCGCTGAGAAAGCCGACTGCCTCTCCCTTTACTGGGTGCGCAAATACAACCTGCGTACACAGGAAGATCAGGAGAATCAACCCCAGTGCTCTCGCCGCGATTGGTTGTCGGCTAGGTGTCATCGCACACCTCCAAATAACAGCGTTATGCGCTGAACCGTCCAGAAAGCGCCCAGGGAACCGACAGTGTAACCCGGAAGCAGCTGCGCCCACCTCGGCCAACGCACTTCCAGGATGCGGAAGGAGCGCTCTAGAGCCACTATCAGCGCGATGAAGCCGAGTTGCCCGAGTTCTACGCCGACGTTGAAGCTAACCAAAGCCAGTGGCAGCTCCTGCCGTGGCAACCCCGCGCTGGTCAGCGCGCTGGCGAAACCAAAACCGTGCAGCAGTCCAAAAGCAAAGGCCACTGCCCAGGGATGCTCGATGGTAAAGCTCGTTTCCCCCCGCCAAGAGCGAACGATCTCAGGGCCAAGAAACAGAATACTCAACGCGATCGCTGCGTTCAGCGGCAACACCGGCGCCTCTGCGTAACCGAGCGTCGCGACAGCCAGAGTGATGCTATGTGCCACAGTGAATGCGGTCACAGTCTTAAGCAGCATCCAGCGGTCCTTCACGATCAGCAGGAGGCCAAGAACGAACAACATATGATCAGCGCCGAACAGAATGTGCCGGATTCCTTGCACGATAAAGGTGGCCGCCACTCCCGCCCAAGTCTGCGAGGGTGCTATTTCCACCCACGGCTGCGACGGATGCGCGATCGTCGTCCACTTCCTCCCATCATGCATCTCCACGCGCACCAGCACATCGGTGATGGTCATCTGAAGGCCGGTGAACTCGATGCGCGCGCCCGCCAGACCATTGGGGCCGGCGTCAATCCAGCGGCGTTCCACAATTGAATCCGCTAACTCTTCTACACGCGGCTCCTGCAAATTTCGCACATTGTCGGGTAGTTGCAGCACCACCGGCAGGCGCATCCCGGCCATTACTGGCGTACGCCAAAGCACGCTGAACTGTCCAGGGGCGATCTCTTGGATCTCGAGATAGGCGGGTCGAGCTTCGTGGCCCCAAACAACTGACGCCGCGAGCGCAACTAACGCCGCTACCCAAAGTACGCGCGCGGTCAAGCCGGTCACTGTGGGCCTTCGCCTGATGGAACCGGAATCTCCATGGGCTTTGCTGGAATGCTTGCGGGCTCGTGCTCTGCAGGAGCAGGCAGAACGATCGAGTATTTGGCGCGCATCTCCTCATAGGCCTTTTGCCAGGCTTGTTGCTTCTGCGCAGCTAACCACGCGGTCTTTACTTCGGCTTCGACTTCTTCGAAAACAGGAATGCGCCCGGGAATCACAGAATCCACAAACACCAGGTGCCAGCCGTAGCCGGACTCGACGGGCCCTTGCCAGGACCGTGGCTTGAGCTTCTGGATGGCCGAAGCAAATTGCGACCCGAATTCCTTGCTCAATTCTTCGGGTGTGCGGTCTGCATAGTAATCCTGGAACATGAACCGGTCGGCCAGGGCCGCTGCCGTCTTCGTCCCTTCCGGCTCTCCTTTGACCTTGGCCAGCGCCTTAATCGCATCGTCATGGGCACGCTGGCCGCGTCGGTCAGGCGAGAAGTAGAGATGACGGAAGCTGAACCGGCTCGGTAAAGCGAATCCGCTGCTGTTCCTTGCGTACCACGCCTTGAGTTCCGCGGTTGTGGGGTCGTGGGCGGAAGCAACATCCTCGGCCAGGAATTGCATCTTCTGGGCCAGACGCCGCTTAATGATGACGTCGTCTTTATCCAGCCCGAGCAGCAAGCCTTCACGGTACAAAATTTCCTCGCGGATTTTGTTTTCCTCGAGGCTGCGCATCTCCTCAGGCGAGGGAGCGCGCTGCCACTGCGCCGTGAACATAGTTTGCACTTGGCGAACGTCGTCCGTCGTGAGCACGATCTGGTAGGACGTACCTGTTTGGCTGACGCCGTGATTCAAAGCTCCCGAGACAAGGAACAACACCAGCCCGATCATGAGGAACTGTGCTAGCGGCTCGCGAAGCAATCGGATAAACGATGCGGTCCAACCTGCGCTGGCAGTCCCGGAGATTGGACCGTCCAGAACCGCGGAAGTGCTCCTCAGCTCGACTGCGTTGTCCTCAACGCTCCCGCATTTCATTTTTCCACTTCCTCGACTTCGTAATTGGCGTAGCCGAACTCGTTGCTGCGCGCGGCCACATACTTGTCACCCAGCTTGTAAACGGTCACGTCGAAAGGCGTCATCTCCAGGGTCGTAATGATGCGTCCTCCGCTGATCTCGTACTCGGCGGGCGAGCCCAACTCACCCCCGTGCTCAACATCCCAAACCTCTCCTGCTGCGGGTTGCTTCCCGTTCACGCTCGTGATTAGCCGGCGACCATCCGTGCCATAAAGGATCTCGAACCGATCGCCTGTAACCCGGTTCCGCACCCGGAACGTCTTGCCCACCACCAACGCCTTTAGCTGTGCGTCATCCAGGACCACCGCGCCCTTACTCTGGAGTTCCGCAACGGTCGCACCCTTCTTACTCTTGCGCGCCTCTTCTTGGGTGGGTGAATACCAGATCGGAGACGTCCAGGCACGCTCCTGCACCGTGGGCGCAACCCAGTTCGGCGGCGGCACGCCCAGCTTCTTGGCATCGTAAGTAGTCCACCGGGGGGTCGGTATCTGCAAAACACGGGCGTAATAGAAGGCATGCAAGCTGGGATCGAAATCGGGGTCTTTCCACACGGTCTTCAGTTCCACGTCACCGATGGTATTCGTATAACTGGCATTCTTGACATCCACGGTGCTCCCCACTGGCGGGACTTTGCCGGTCACCGGGTCGGGCTTGCGATTGCCCGACCAGGCCACGTCGTATATTTTTTCGAAGATCTGGCCGTCCTTGGTCCAGCCCTTGATAATCTGCATGCGGTCGAGATTGCCGTCGTCCGGGTCCTTCACTGCCCAGACGATGAAGGTCGGTTCCTTCCCCGCTTTTTTCGGAAGGTCGCCTCCCATCGGGACACCCTGGGCATAGCCAGTCTTGACCCAGTCTTGCTGATTCAGCACGTCGGGATGAAAATCCCACCCGCCGAAAAGGCGGACTTTTATGCGCACGCCGCTGGTGCCGAAGGTTTCCTTGCGCTGCATGGCTGCGAAGATAGATTCGCGCGTGTTCTCTTCAGCCCACACGCCCCCCAGTCCGGCCGTGCTGAGCAGACCCGTATTCAATCCAGACTCTTTCTTTCCGCTCAAACGGATCTCCGGCGTGGGGTCCAGCAGGCCGTGTCCTCCGAAATAGTCGTTTTGGCTGTAGCTGGAAGCCGTGTTGTGCGAGTCGCTCGCTCCAACCACTCCCATCTTGTAGGGGTTGTATCCTAGGGTATCTTGCATCGCGAGGCCGTTCTGCCAGGCCTCACGGATGTAACTGCCATGGATTTTCGGAGTCCGATCCACTCCACCCAGAAGGTAGTTCAAGAGTTCATAGCCGGCGAACTCGTCGTTGGGAGAAAGCAGCGGATGGGTCTCGGACGTGCCCTTGAGCTGATGGATTTCGGTTAACGGCTCATTGTTTACGCGCTCTTGTGCCCAGGCCGCATCAATCGGCCGTCCCTTATTGTCGACGTCGAGCGGAAACATGATGCCATCGCTCAGGTTGGCGTTGTGCGAGATGGCCAGCAACTCGATTCCCGCTTTTCGCTGGGTGTCCATCCAGTTCCAGAGATCTTCAGGATGATCCGAGTCAAGGGAGGTAAAGGGAACATCCGGCACCTTTTTGGAATCTTTGAAGATGATATTGCGATGCATGTTGCGATTGTCGGGCGTGGAAGTCCACTCATAGGCCACGAACGTCGTGAACTTCCCCGGCTGATAATATTTGTCCGCTATCCGAATGACTTGCTGCCAAACCTCGCCCGCCACCTCGGGACTTACGAGCTCCTTGATGGGTTCGTTCTTCAGAATTGACGCGCCTAGGAACATGTAAACGCGCTGGATGTCCTCCTTGCTTCGGACCTTCAGTTGTTCTGCGATGGGCAGTTTGCCGATGGACGAACTGGGGTCGTTTGCCAGCGGAATTACGCCTGCGTACTCGGCGTGGTCAGTCACAGCCATGAAATCGAGCGGACGGGTGATCTTTATTGGGTAACCCGCGGGGTGCGTGATTGTCTCCCCCATGGCGTACTTATAGGCGTCCTCCGGCCCCGCCTTCGTATTGCCGAAAACGAAGGCGTCAAACGACCAGCTCGTGTGAACGTGGGTTTCACCAAAATAGGCTTCCCGTTCGGGGTTCCGTTCTACGCTAACGCGCAGCGCTGAAGATACGACGGGTTGGATAACGTGACTACTGGCTGCAGCCTGGCGTTTTGCGTCTGGCGTTCGAGCTTCTGAACGGACAATTATCGCTAGTACCGCAGCTAGAGCGATTGTGAGAACTCCGAAGAAAACCAGTCGATACCTCGAGTGCCCTGTTATCGCGGGACTTAGCTTTTTGATATCAAACTTGGGCATTCTCCTGACCTCCTTCGCCCATAGAGATACCTGGTCACCGAATAGATTTCGTTGCCAAATGGGTCTGTAACCGAGCCGGCGCACCGTCGCGGTTACGCTCCGTGCACCTCGTCGAGGCGCGTGCGCAATTCCTTTGCCCAAGACCGAAACGCGGCCTCAATGTCTCCCCATTTCTTGTATGCGTTGAAGCCGCTGAACCACCTCCGACCTCCTTTACTGGTCACGAACGCCACCAACCGGTCGCCCGACGTAGAATCGAGCATCTCGCCTTCAATGGTGACCTTGCCGATACTAAGCCTGGGCACCGCCAAGCTGATGCCAGGTACCGTCGCAACAGAAGCGGCGGTTGTAGCTGCCGTCACGGCTGCATTCTTCTTTCCGCCCGTAGGTTCCACATTCGTGATTGCTACGTTCAGTTCAAGCACGTCTGGTCCAGGAGTCGTTACAATTTCGTAGCCTCCGCCTTTCGTGAGCGCATCCGCGACCGCATCATGGAAATACTGAGCCAGTCGTTCCATGTCGTCGGGGTCGAAACCACGCGATTGAGCCGCCGGAAGTAGGTAGATCGTAATCGGGTCGAGCATAAACTTGTTGTACCGCTTCAGAGCCGACCTGTCCTTTTCATAGAGGAGCAAATCGCCATTCTTGGGATCGGGAGTCAAGTTCGAATAGTCCCCCAGGAAGCCGGAGACCTCCTTCCCATTCGCCGCTTGCTGCTGGCTAGAGGGATCCTGCGCGCGTACCGTGAAGCCGATGGCGAGCGTGCAAATAATCAGCAGGCCCAAGAAGGCCACGTGCGAAAGTCGCGTAGCACGAATTGCTCGGCGATCTTGTGGCTGAGGAGCGACACGCCCCTTGTTCGTAGTGTGCTCGTTGTGCATTATCTGCCTCCTACTGGAAATTCACCTCGGCGATCTAAACCTTCACGCTCGAAGCCATTACCGCCGTCGTCCTTTTATCAATTAGTTCGGAAATGCGGAAGTGTAAGAACTGACAGTGAAGTACTGAAAAAAGACGCGAATGAGACTTTTTGCCGACGATCCCGGCCCTTTCCAACTGTTCGGCAATTTTACTCGGTGCGAGCGTTAGTTTTGACAATACCTCGCGCGGGAGGAGGCTGGTAGGAAGCTGCCAGCAAGGCTAGATATCTTGTAACGCATTCCAGGACGTCGAGGGCGGCAATGAAAGGAACGTCTCACCAATCGGTGGGTAACCGGCACGGTGGAGCGTCGTAGATTTCTCAGCGCCGCCCTCGGGGCCCGCGCCATCAGTGCTCCACTTGGTTTGGTCGCGATGCAGCTTGCTGGTAGTACGACTGGGTCGCTGACAAAAGAACAACGCAACAGCATGACGCCGTCGCAAGTTATTGACGAATTGAAGAGGGGGAATGAGCGGTTCGTACGGGGAGATGGCGCGATGTACGATCTGGCAACTGGAGCCGTCGAGTTCGTCGGCTAACAGCGATTTCGCTACACATGATGGCTGGCTTCTGTGACAGCGTCGGCTCCGGTTATTTTCGCCGCCGGCTACCTGGGAGGTCAGTTAGACGCCAATTCTTCAACAGCTGGCTCTGGGGTGTCCTCGATGATTTTGCTGGACCATCCACTCGCGTTGCTCGTGGCCACAGTCGCAGTACTTTGGATCGCCAGCCGCTTGGGATTCTACATTCACAAGCACACTCCCCAGCCTCTAGAGCCTGACGAGGATGATTTTGCGCTAATTCTCGGAGCGACGCTTACGCTGCTGGGGTTGATCATCGGTTTCACCTTCTCGATGGCCGTCAACCGGTACGATCAGCGTAAGAATTACGAAGAGCAAGAGGCCAATGCGATCGGCACTGAATATCTTCGATTGGGTCTCTCAGCTGTGGCGGCGAACGGGCGAATGTTGCTCCGTGATTACCTGGACCAACGCATCATCTACTACACTGCACGCGACCCGGACCGTGTGCGCCAGACCAGAGTCCAAACTTCACAGTTGGAATCCCAGCTTTGGTCCACCCTGAGTGCTCCAGGAACCCTTCAGCCTACCCCCATTTCCGCTCTGGTGCTTTCCGGTATGAACGATGTATTGAACTCGGAAGGGTATACCGAGGCGGCTTGGCGCAATCGCGTCCCGCTCGCCGCTTGGATTCTGCTCGTCTTCCTCGCCGTTTTTAGCAATGTCCTGCTCGGCTATCGGGCGCACCGCAAGAGCCTTCTTTTGTTTTTGGTTTTGCCTATTGCGCTTTCGATTTCATTCTTGCTCATCGCTGACATTGATAGCCCACGCACTGGTGTGATCCGAGTTTACCCACAAAATCTGGAGAGCCTCGCCGGATCTCTGCGCCGTCTGCCTCGCTGATTAGGACAACTGCTTGGCCAAGCTGTCCGTCTTTGCTTTCGTCTGACCGTAGTCAATCACGTCATCAATTTCATCGCTGAGGTCATTCGCTATGCGCGCGTTTGCTTTTAGATACTCGGGATAGGGTGGGGCGGTCGGCCGCGACTTGCTTTTGGTGAGCTGGGCAATGGCCGCATTCATGTTCGTGGCGAGGTCATTCGCCAGCGTAGTGATGCGATCAATCGCATCCTGTTGCCAGGGGCTGGCCACGGTGCGGTGCGACTGCAACCCGCGCATGCTCTCTTGGAGTTGGTTGACATCGGACTTGATTTTCTCAAGTGTCGTGGCGTGCGTTTGCCAGCTTAACCCGCTGGTGCGCGAATACGATTCCATGTCCGCCGCGTCTTTCTTGATTTTTGCCAAAATCGGCTTGGCGGCATTCAACTGCGCGTTGACGCTCGCATTGTCTTGGGCGCGAGACACCGCCGGAAGCAGGACATACACGAACAACAAAAGCAAACCGCGCACTACCCTTCGTGAGTTCATGTTCATTCCTCTCCTTGTTTGTATGCGTGCTTGATTACACGGGCCTAAAATTTCCAGCCAATGCCGGTCGTAACTCCCAGATCATTTCGTGGGGCATTGATCGGAGGCCGGCTATCAAAATTCTCGTAAAGATGAAAGTCCCAATAGAAGTCCTTCACCAGTTCAATGTGGAGGTTGGAGTCTGAGTTCACGCGCACTCGTCCCGGTTCCGATAGGCTTGGGTAAAGCAGCAGGGAGCTTTTGATGTCGAGGACCCTGAAGCGGAAGGTATAAAAGTTGGCCCCGACAAGAGCCTCGCCGTTATCGCCGATCGTCGTCGTCTGCGCTTGAGGGAAATAGCGTTCGCGGCTGAACACGCCTCCCGCAAATATTACGAAGCTCGTTCTCTCCGTGCGCGTTATAGTTCGTCCGAAAAGGCCTCCGAACGTAGTTCGCAAATCCAGTTTCTGCTGATCACTTTTCAAAAGATCGAGCAGCCCCCCATAGAACCAACGCTGCGAGAGCTGCCGGAAATACTGTCCGTCGAAGGTGTAGCGGTTTGTGTTTTGCCCCTTTGATTGAGCGTCAAATTGCGAACTCGTCGTGAGTCTAATAACGTCCTTGGCTCTCTGATATTCGACAGCGCCGGCGAGCGAAGAACTTAACGCGTTATTTCCGCTCGTGTAGCTCAAACCGTAGTCGATAGAACCATTCAACTGACTCCAAAACGTTTCCTCTCGCTGCGAGATTCGGACGACGTCCAGCGGTTCGATTTGTACCGCCGTTTCCTTTGTTTCAAGGCGTAGGGCCTGCCCCGTAGCTTCCTGGCCCTCAGTCCTTTTTATGACACCAATGTATCGCTTACCACTTTTCAAGGTGATGAAGAATTGGTCCTGACTCTCGAGCCGGTCCACCTGTGTCCAATCGAGTTGCACCGGCTGAAGCATGTAACCTGATTTGAAGTAGAGTATTCCTTGCTCAAGCTTCCTGATTTCGCCGGTGAAACGGTCTCCGTTCATCATTACAACGAGGTCGTCCTTGCGCTTGGCGAACAGTGGATTCCCGCAGCTCAAAACGGCTACGACGACCAACGCAATCTGAACCGTGAATCTTCGCATGCAAGATGCGTCCGCCACCTGGTCTGAGTCGGAATCCCGGGTATGGCGCTCCAGGCGGATGTGCACGACTCCCACATTCGCGTCAAAGATATGGCGCTCACATGGGACTGAGAATTAGCAAAACTTCTACTTTCATGGAGAAAAAGTGACTGGAAGGTCGGCGCCGCTTACTTTCCTTCGTCGGGCGCGTTTTGGGGATATGTTTTCGGTCTGGCCGCGAGCGAAAAACCACTTGATATGAATATCGAGTTCGATTCGACTCCGGCGCGAGAGCACGAGAGCTGATACGCGGTGGAGGCTCCACTGCGAAGAAATGTTTCGCCGACCTGAACGATCCTGCCTTACTGGTAATTCTGACACTTTCCACAGCCCGTGAGTTTCGCTAGAAGAGCCCAGGCGAAGCTCTTGAAGCCTCGCCCTGCAGGTTGGGCGGTTCCGATTAGGCTAGGGACGATAGGTTTCACCAGACTAACCTCGCTGTCAGAACCGCCCGAGCGGGAAACTCACCGTGAGCAGCTATCGCGCCATTCCCGGCGTCGCGAGTGCCCTCGTACTTCTGCGAGCTCGTGCACTTATTGAATGCGTTTCGTTGGTCCTGATTCTAAGTCTTTGTGTTTTAGGAGCCGAGCCGCCCCAACGCGGAGCGCCTCGCGTAGCAGAACCGAAGCGAGTTCTCTTGATTTATCAGAATGAAATGAGCCTCCCCGGCGAACAGGCGGCGGACAGGGGCATCCGGTCTGTTCTTGGCAACGACCGTCAGTTCCAGCTGTACAGCGAACATCTGGATCTCATGCTGTTTCCGGATGCGACGTTCCAGGCGCGACAGGTAGCGTGGTACCGGAATAAGTACCGGAAACAAAAAATCGATCTTGTGATCGCACTCGGATTAGCGTCACAGACTTTGCTTCCGGGATCCCCGACGATTTTCTGCAATATAGAGCCCACAGCTCAGTCCCAGGCGGCTTTACCTCAAAATTCGACTGCCGTCTGGCTAACCACCGATTTCAGGGGCACTCTGGCCGCCGCAGCCCGACTGCAGCCGACCGCGCATCGAGTCATAGTCCTCAGCGGCGCAACCGAGTGGGACCGTCGTATCGAGGCGCTCGCCAGGAGCAATCTCTCGCCGGTGGGGACCAACTGGGAGATCGAATATTGGGATGATATCTCGGTCGAGGAGATTCTCTCGCGACTCAGCAAGATTCCAAAGGATACCATCGTTCTCTACCTGAGCATCCAGCGCGACGGAGCGGGCCACCCTTATATTCCCCGGGATCTGATTCCTGTGCTCTCCGCCGCTTCTTCTGCGCCGATTTACGGTCTATCGGATGGCTTCGTCGGCTTTGGAATCGTAGGCGGCTCGGTCATAAGCTTCGAGGCAGCGGGCAAGCAAGTTGGGGAGCTTGGCCAGAGAATTCTCCTGGGCGAGAAACCGTCGAAGATTCCCCCTCTGGTCTCGGCCTCCTCCTACATGTTCGACTGGCGTCAGCTTCAGCGCTTTGGCTTAAACGAAAACGCGCTGCCTCCAGGCAGCATCGTGAAATTTGCGGTGCAGTCCCCCTGGCAGCTGTACCGACGATGGGTTGTCGGCGGCATCGTATTTATACTCGTCGAAGGTGTCTTCATATTTTATCTGCTGCTGCAAAGAAGTCGCCGCAGACGCGCCGAAAGCTTGCTCCGTTATGAACTTGACTTCGAGTCGCTGGTTTCCGACTTGTCGGCCGAATTCGCAACCGTCCCGACCGAGCAAACGGATGCCGAGATTGAGAAGGCATTGGAGAAGCTCCGAGAATTCCTCGGATTGGATCGAGTCTGCATGTACGAGGCCAGTCCGGGAGCCCACAAATTCGGACTCCGCTATTCCGCTAGCCTCGAGGGGATTCCTTCCGGCCCGCAGACGTTCAGTCGGCAAGAATTTCCGTGGCTTGTGTCGAATTTGCGGCAAGGAAGAAATTCCGTGATGCAGCGCGAGCAGGATTTACCGTCCGATGCGCAGAAGGAACGAACTTTTTTCGCAGAGCAAGACTATGCGTTCGTAGCAATCGTTCCAATGCGCGCCGCCGGCGTGACCGCCGGAAGTTTGGCATTCGCTTCGTTCCGTGAAGGCACTTGGTCGGATAAGGTCGTTCAACAATTCCGGGTCGTGGCTGAGATATTTGCCAACATTTTGGCCCGCAAACGGATTGAAGATGGACTACAAGAGAGCCAACAACGGTTCCAGATCATGGCCGATACAGCGCCAGTCATGATCTGGATGATGGGAACCGACAAGCTGTTTAATTTCTTCAACAAACAGTGGTTAGAGTTTACCGGAAGAAGTTTGGACCAGGCCCTGAGGGCCGGCTGGTCAGAAAGTGTGCACCCCAATGACCTCGAGCATACCTCGAAAACCTATAGCTCCAGCTTCGACGCGCGCCTACCGTTCTCGGCGGAATACCGCATGAGGCGCGCCGATGGAAATTATGGCTGGGTCTTCGATACGGGCGTGCCCAGATACACTCCGACACGGGAATTTGCCGGTTATATCGGATCCTGCCTCGACATCACGGACAGGATCAGGGCCGAGCAGGGTGTTATCGATCTAAGTGGCCGTTTGATCAGCGCACAGGAGGAGGAGCGCTCCAGGATTGCCCGAGAACTGCACGATGACTTCAGCCAGCGTTTGGCCCTGCTGGCTATACAGCTTGGCCAAGCGAGTCAGAGCTTGCCTCACACCGACAAGGCGCTCAGCGATAGCCTTCTAGCCATGTGGGAAAGGACCACGGAACTCTCGGCCGACATTCATAAACTCTCGCACCAACTGCACTCGTCAAAGCTTCACCATCTTGGCCTTTTGGCGGCGGCGAAGAGTTTGTGCGAAGAAACCGGAAAACAGCACCACGTTCAGATCGAGTTTCTACACTGCGAGATGCCGGAAGAAATTTCGCCAGACATGGGGCTGTGCTTTTTTAGAATCGTGCAGGAGGCCCTCAACAATATTGTAAAGCACAGCGGCGCGAAGCAGGCGCACGTTGAATTCGTTGGCTCGCCATCCATGATTCGCCTGCGAATCGTGGATGCTGGCGTCGGCTTCGATCCAACCTCTATGGCTGCTCGGGGGGGACTGGGGCTAGCTAGCATGCGCGAGCGGTTGCGCCTGCTCGGTGGTACGATAGCGCTCCATTCCTCTCCCATGGAGGGTACCGAGATTGTGGCCGAAGTGCCACTGACGCAAACGGGCGCGACGGCATTTCGGGCGAATCGAAGCGCCGCGATCTAGAGGGGGGCGCCATGAATAGACCACGCCTTTTGTTGGCCGACGATCATGTTATCGTGGCCGACGCACTGAGAAGCATGCTCGCGGCGCACTATGATGTCGTTGGCGTTGCCGGTGACGGTCGAACTTTGCTTCATGCAGCCGAAACTCTGAAACCGGATTTGATCGTCGTCGATATCGGCATGCCCCTCCTGAACGGTCTGGACGCCACGATGCAGATCAAGCGGCTCTTGCCAAGAGTCAAAGTCATCGTCCTCACGATGAACGAGGACAGCGATCTCGTCGCGGAGGCTTTCCGGGCTGGCGCGTCGGGTTACCTTCTGAAGCATTCAGCTGCGCAGGAGCTACTGCTGGCGATCCGGGAGGTGCTCAAGGGGGCCTCCTATCTATCGCCTCGGGTTACCAGCGGGGCTGTTTCCGCCCTGCTTCGAGGTGGCAACGCTGAGTTGCATAAGGCCCGAGAGCTTACGCCGCGGCAACGGGAGGTAGTCCAGCTTTTGGCGGAAGGCCGCTCCATGAAAGAAATTGCCGAGGTTCTGACGATCAGCCTTCGAACCGTCGCCGCGCACAAGTACCGTGTTATGGACATTCTTGAGATTAGGACCAACGCGGAGCTGTACCGTTACGCCGTGAAACATCGCATCGTCAGCGCCTAAACCCCTCAAATATTCCTTCCTCAAGCGTCATTTTTACCAATGGCTATGCTGCGCATGAATTATTACATTGTTCGCTAGAGACGTCAGTCTAGATGGCGTCTTTTACGTCCACCTTAGAAGCGAGTTGGCTGTGAAAAAGAGGGAGCCGATTCGGATACTGGTTGCCGACGACCACTCCGAGATCCTTGAAACCGTCGTCCCGATGCTGGAAGCACATTTCACCGTCGTGGGAACAGCTACCGACGGATGGGCGGCGGTGGAAGCGGAGAAAGAGCTACGTCCCGACGTCGTAGTTCTCGACATTTCGATGCCCGTGATGAGCGGAATCGTTGTTGCGAAGGAGATACGCAAGAATGGTTCGAAGGGCGTCATCGTCTTTCTTACTGTCCATCAAGACTTAGACATACTCGCCGCTGCGAAACGAGCGGGCGGGCTGGGTTATGTCGTCAAGGCTCGTATGGGAACCGACTTAGTGCATGCTATTAAAGAAGCGTTGGAAGGCCGCGAATTCGTTTCACCATTTCCAAATGAACGAGAGTTTCCAAACTCTTCGATTTCGAACCGCTAGGGTTCGGGCTATTCGGGCCTGGACTGCGTTCGCAGCAGCCAGTGCCAAACCGTGACCACCGCCGACACCGCGACGATCAATTCCGCCCAAATAAAGGTGACGTAGTCGCTGAATGCTCCAACCGGTGGCACGCTTGGCTGGACATTCCTCAGCGCCGGCAAGCCAAAAATCAGTGTCATGGACATGGACAGCGGGAGAAGATCGAAGGGCCTTTTCGCCGTCATAACCTGCAGCGCCATGGCCAGCACGCTCACGGCGAGACCTGCCATCATTAGATTGATGAGGATAGACGCACCGATTAAGCTATCCGAACGCCGCAAATTCATGGCGATCCCGGCGATGTGCGTGCTCTCGTTGCGCGTGACGCTTCCTTGGAACTTGATGCCCGGAATTGCTGCCGACACAACAAGAGTGAGGGGTATCGGCGTGCTTTGTTGCAGGACGACAGCGCCTACGGCTAATTGCTCGTCGGTGAGAGCTTCTTGCGACTGATTCTCAGGTGCCTTCGAGAGGATCTGCAACTTCTTGGCGGCCGGCGAAGGAATAATCAAGAGCCGTATGGTGGTTCCGTAACGGTCGAAAGGATATCTGTTCAAGTTGCCGTTTAGGTGAAAGACCGCTTCGATGCGATTCATTCTTTTCCCTTGCGGGAAATCGAACTCCTGTTGGCCCTTCACGTTGTTAATCAGCAGTTTCAGGTCTGTGGCCGGGGTCACCTCGTCCTGAGCGATATTCCCAGCAAGCCTGAACCCCAGCCGTGCGGTTAATTCCTGGTCTACCGGATCCACGTTGGTTACCAGTACCGACACGACGATGCGATCCTGCGCGGACGTTTCATCGCGAAGCTGCAGCGACCTTCGGGTGCTCTCCGTACTACCCCGCACCAGCATAACCGCGTAGAGTGCAATGATGCCTAGGACAAAGCCAGCCTTCCGTCTTGTGGTTTTTTTCCACATGAAAGTTGACGCTGCTGTGCAGCGCCCCGGGTCGCACAATCCTGATAACCTCAATCTGTGATCTGCGGAACTGTAAGAAGTTACGCCCCAGCATGGGAAAAAGAACCAACACACCACTTGGGTTTTCCCCGGCGCCGCTCGCCGTGGTAGTTTTACTCATCCAGCCTGCCATTTCTTCCAATTTCAATGCCAACCGGCCCGCGATAAGAAATGGTTTCGCACGAGGTTTTCGTTTGCGCCAGAGAGCCTTGGAAATGAGCAAGAGGATCATCGTGAAGTCCGCAATTTGCTTTACCTTGATCTTTTCGGATGCATCTGTCGCTTTGGCTCAGACGCAGCCCGCGCAAAGCTCTGTACCCCCGGAGGGGTAGTGAGGACCGTTCGCAACCGCCTAACAGGCTGAATTGGAACATTCTTCCCTGGCGCAGGCTCCCAAGCAAGGAGAACGAGAGGAGTAAAGCAATGAAAAAAATGAGTTCGTGGGTTACAGGTGGATGCAAATTTCAGCGTGGCGGAGGTCTCCGGTCGCTTTACGTCATCCCCATGCGATTAGCGGTCTTTGCTCTCGCAGTGTTCGTGGTGTTTCCGCCACCGAGTCAAGCCCAGGGAGCGCCGGTATTCGAGGTCAATCATGCGGACAGTTCGATCAAGTTCAACGTGAAGGCATCGGTAGCCATCGTGGGCACTTTCGACAAGTGGGATGCCAGTCTCACATTCACATCTCCTGAACTGGCGACAGGCGTTTTAGACATCAAGATTCAGGCGGCCAGCGTGAATACCGGAAGTGGAATGAAGGACGGCAAGCTGAAGGGCAAAGACTTCTTCGACGTCGAGCACAACCCGTTGATCACGTTTCACTCGACGAAGATGGCACAAACCGGTCCCCAGACGGTTGAGGTCGACGGCGACTTTACGATACGGGGCGTGACCAAACCCGAAAAGCTGACTTTCACAATTAACACCGCGGGGACAGGCACGGGCTCGATTACCGGGACGATGGCGTTCGATCGCAAGCAATACGGGATGAACAGCGGCATTCCGTTCATCAAGATCGCTGACCGTGTCGAAGTAATCGTCAACCTCAACGGGAAGCGAGTCAGCGGCCCTCCGGTGGATCTCAAGCATTAGTAAGCCGAGCAGAAGTCCAGCCGGGGTTTCTTGGGGACTGCTAGTAGCATTGGCTGGTCCTAAGCCCGCCGAAACAATGCAACAACGCCCAATCGAACCGCCGGTAATATTCAGCAAGAGGTCGCCTGGCTCGGCGACTGTGCCCGACATCTTTTCGTGGGTTTCGGGCGTGATATGCGGCATGTCGCGAAGTCGGAGGCCTTCGTCATAGTGGGACCGCAGAAACGGCACTCGAGTGTGCTGATGAGCACGCTTTCGACGCAAGTACACTCCACCAACCAGATCGAAGGTAAAGCGGGTGCCTCTGGCGCAAGAAATCTTCACAAGGGCGGGAGGCCACATGGATTCCGAATTAGGTGAGAGGGAATTTTCGATAATCGAAGGTGGTCCGTTGCATTGGCTACAGCTTCGGCTGGGACTAATGAAGCGCCAGGCGCCTCGGATCGCACGGAGAGCTATGGTCTTTGCGATGGTTGCGTGGTTACCACTGCTGATGTTCTCGGCCCTCGAGGGAGTGCTCGTGTCAAAAGTGAAGATTCCCTTCTTGTACGACCCCGCTGCGTACGTCCGATTTCTGCTGGCCGTTCCACTGCTCATCGTGGCGGAGACTGTGATTGGTTCGCGGATTGCCGAGGCAGCAAGTCAATTCATGAGTTCAGGACTGATTCGCGAACGAGATTATGCGGGGTTCGATGCGGCGATGGCCAACAGCGTGCGACTTCGCAACTCCAATCTGGCGGAAGTCATTATTCTAGGGATTACCTATCTAGGAGCGTTTGAGGCGCTTCAGCTCTTTTCGACCAATGTTTCCACCTGGAACTCCCGGGGTGCCGAATCGGTTCACAGGTTTACGTTGCCGGGTTATTGGTATGTCCTGATCTCCATTCCGATTTTTCAATTCTTGGTTCTCCGCTGGCTGTGGAGGGCCTACATCTGGTATAGATTTCTGTGGCGCGTGTCGAAGCTCGATTTGCAATTGGTCCCCACCCATCCGGATCAGGCGGGAGGGCTAGGCTTTTTGGGTGAAACTCAGCGTCAGTTTGCGATCGTCATTTTCTCTTACGCAGCCACCGGCTCAGCGGTTTTCAGTCGAGAGATTCTTTTCGAGAAGATTCCCATCGACACATTTAAGGTTCCGATCGCCGCTTTCGTTGTAGTAGTTCTGGCTCTGTTTCTAGGCCCACTGTTCATGTTTGCGCCAGCTCTACTTCGTACGAGGCGAACTGCTCTGCGTGAATACGGTACCCTCGGCTGCAATCTAGGACGCCTATATCATCGGAAATGGATGACGGGAAGCAATCTTGCCGCCGAATCGTTGCTCACCGTTCCTGACAATAATTCACTTGCCAACTACAGTCGCGACTATGAACTGGTGGACCGTATGAGAGCTTTTCCCTTCGAGCCCAGAACCGCCATTGTTCTGGTGCTCGCAAGTCTCATCCCCATGGCCCCTCTGGTGGCTACCGTAATGCCTGTGGGGGAAATATTCAAGCTGCTGCTAAAGGTCTTGCGGTGAATCCTGGCTGAGCGTGCTCGCTAAATGCTCTTACGAGCTACGGGCACGAGGAACTTCATCTGGCGCCACAGTGGAAAACGATGGGCGCGCTCGAAGCATTGAATGGCTGGATTCTATTTGGTCTCACCACGGCATTTCTTTTCACTGTAGTTCAGGCTGTGTGGCTGCAAACACCGCGACGCTTTTCCGCCGAATGATGCAGCCAATGTCGCCGCTGTTGGCCGCTTGAAGAATTTCGCGTTCTTCTGGATGTCCATGAAATCCACTTGGGCGGTTAACCGAGCTATCGGACCAGTGGTTGTGCGACGGACTTTTCCGGTTGATGCCATAACGACGTCGGCCTCACGACGGCCCGAGTAAACTGTTCGGTGTTCGCCCTAACAGTGCTCGGACCGAAGGAGGCCGAGATGCGAATTATAGGATGCGATTTGCACGCTCGCCAGCAAACGTTGGCGATGTTGGACACCGCAACGGGAGAGGTCGTGAATGTGACTCTGAAGCACGAAGGCGACAACGTGCGGGAGTTTTATTCTTCGCTGCCACGCCCGGTGCGTGTGGGTATCGAAGCGACGGGATCGATGCAGTGGTTTTTGAACCTCATGGAAGAGCTGGGAATCGAATGCCTGGTTGGTCATCCGGCGACGATTCGGGCCGCCGAGCCCCGCAAGCAGAAACATGATCGGCGCGATGCGGACTTGCTTCTGAAGCTGCTGGTGGAAAACCGCTTTCCAGCGATCTGGATGCCTTCGCAGGAGCTACAGGATCTGCGGTCCTTGTTGCGGCATCGTCATCAGTGGGTACGGATGCGGACGCGAGTCCAAAATGCGCTGCAGTCGATTGCCTTGGCGAATGGTCTACGGCGAGGTCCCGCCCTGTGGAGCCAGGACGGACAAAGCAGGATCGCATCGTTGCCCCTGGCGCCCCATACCGCCTATCGGCGGAGCGAGTTGCAGGCGATGTACGAGAAGTTCGAAGCGGAAATCGAGAAGCTGAACCAACGCGTCGAGGAGCAAGCCAGCAAACGTCCCGGAGCACGGCTGCTGATGAGCCATCCCGGAGTAGGGCCGATCACCGCGTTGGCGACCGAGGTGTTCCTGGGCGATCCCGCGCGATTCGCAGACAGCAAGGCTCTGGCTAGTTATGCGGGGATGATTCCGCGGGAATATATTCCAGTGGAGGGCGACAGCGGCTCGGGGGATTGAGTAAACAAGGTAACCCGCTGTTGCGCTTTCTCTGGGGAGAGGCAGGGGCGCATGCCGTACGCTGGGATCCGGAGTTGCAGCGTTTTTACCGCCGCAAATTGGTCCAGAAAGGTCTGGGAAAGGCGAGCGTGGCGGTGGCGCGCAAGCTGGGGATCCGGCTATGGATCATGTTGCGGGATCAGATTGAGTACCACGAGTTCTGTCGTCGCGGACAGAAGCAGCAGAAAAGCAGTGATGCCTGTGCGGGGATGCCAGAAACGCCGTATGGTGCAAAAAGTCACCGGCCGGTTGATTAGGCTACCCGCCTCCCTGAAAGCACGGGGAGTTCGAATAACTCATCATGGTCGACGGTGATCGAAGAGATGTTTGGTGGGCAACACTGAGTTGATGATAGTAAACGGGCTGAGCAGGTTAGGGTGGCACGGATGAACAGAAGCGGCAGAAAAAGACGCAGTTCGTGCGCCGACGGAGAGTTGCGCTCGAGTTTGGTAATAAAGAAGTCAAAACACTCTTGACAGGGCCGGCGTCGTTAGAGATACGGCGTTATGACATCAATCGTCCAAGTGGATTACCGAAGCTCGCACTCACCGAAGCAGTCCGTCGATTCAGCACAACGGCAGTGCCGGCCGCCAGGCTAACCGAACACGTCCGGTTACCGGCGTGACACCCCAGAAATAGAGTTGATTTAGCTCCCCTTGCATTTCGAGCCGGTGATTGGGGATGATTGCCGACAGAATTCTAGACGTTAGCGCTTCGGGGGTGGGGAAATTGCTTATGGTTTGTAGATCGTGTCAGGCGAAAAACGTGAAGGAGTTTAGCGCGGAGATTAACATCCATTTTCCCGCCCAGGAAGGTCTGGACAAGCCCGCGGTGTTCGTCTTCCCGAAGCTCGTGGTTTGCTTAGGTTGCGGCTTTACATATTTTACGCTTCCAGACCCTAAGTTGCGTCAGCTAGCGGAACGTGTGCGAAGTGGCGCTTAAGTCTGCTTAATAGCACGTCCATTGTGAAGAAACCGCCGAGTGCTCTGCACAAATTCTCTCGTAGATATCGCGTTCCGGTTCACGCTGAAAGCTTTTCATCACATACCCGCACAGAATATCAACGTCGTACATATTGGCCACTTCGTCCCAGAGGTGTTCGAGCTGGATCGCCGCCTCCGCTTTTCCTTCCGCCCACAAAAGAGGTGCGCATTCTCCACAAGCTGCAACGCGTAGATACTCTCCCTTCACGGCCCGAGAGGCTGTCACAATCAGATCTCTTACGATTTTCAAGAATCGAAGCGGGTCAGGCAGATCATTTATCATGAATGTTGAAAGCGTTTCGGCAGCGTCTAATGCGATGTAGCGCCCCTGATTGACGGCAGAGGGAATATTCAAGCCGTTGGCCTGCAATCTCTGGAGAAGCATCTCCCTGTGCGGCTCGGTCGCGACGACGATGGCCGCATTCCCCGCGTTCAGAGCGGCGCTGACGAAGGGAGTAAATCCATCTACGAACGAGGCATCATCACCATAGAACTGAGCTTCATGGCGTCGACCAATCTTTCCCGTTAGCCACGGGGCTGCGGCAATGAGCTCTTCGCGGCGGAGCTGGCCGGCAGCTTGCAAATCCCCAACATCGCCGAAAGCGTGACCCGCCAATTTGCGACTCACATACCGCTTCCCCACTATGACCGCTTCTATCGCGACGATTAGCTCGTCTTCAGCGTCAGACTTAACGACGTAAGCGTGTCCGCCCGCACTCAGCGCTGCCCGAGCCACATAGAAATCAAACTCTTGACTCAAGAAAAGTATTCTGGATTCGGGAGCAGCGTTGCGAATTCTTCGGGCAGCTTCAATCCCATCCAACTTTGGGAGTCCGACGTCGAGAAGAATCAAGTCCGGTTGCAGCACTTCCGTTTTCTGAACCGCTTCTAATCCGTCCGACGCAACGGCGATGACGCGCAAATTGTGATTTTCGCGGAGCTTTTCAATGACAAAGTGCCTCCAAGGGGCAAAGTCATCAACGACAAGAACACGGACGGCTAATTGGTTGCTGATAGCCTCCTCCTAATTTAGAGTTCGAGACCAAATTGACAGGCTCAAAGTGACGAACAAATTGCTGCAACAGGATCCCATGGGGGATTGAGTCGGTCGTTGCCTTTGGGCAACCTTGAACCTGCCCGAGCGCAAGTAAGGGCAGTTTAATCCGCGGACACTCATACTCGCGGAAGTTATCATCGTTATAGATTTGCTGGAAGTGTCAGAACTGACAGATCAGTTCCCGACCTGATCGGGTGATAGATGCAAGCGGTTTCTGACCCGGATAGGTGGTGAGAAATCCTCTTATCACCAGCTATCCGCCGACTCAGTCCTTGATCCCTCCGGATTAGTCGCGTTGCCAGACAAGTGGATTTTGGCATCTTAGAGAATCTACGGGCAGGCGAGACGATTCCGTGAGCAGGCCTGAGCTCATAAAAACATCGTATACGGAAGCCAAAGCGCCAAAGGCGCTCCAACGAGCAGCCAAAGTCCCCGCCAGCGGTAGTTCCGGACAGCCATTAGCAAAATGATGGCCCAAGCAATCGAGAGAAGTACGCTGAAACCGAAATGAAAAATCGACTTGTGGTCGCGCACGCCAACGAAGAGATGAGCATCGCCCAGAATCGTGTTCCGAGTGGTGCGGACCGCGTTAGCTCGCGCGACATCTGCCGAATAAGTCGGGTGATCTCGATCGGTCGACGCAACACCAAGCTCGAGCCCACCTTACATTGAAAACAAAAGCTGAAATCGCTGGCTAGGGCCACACCAGCTGGAACGTTGCTTTGGCTAGGTTTTCGCCGAGTACATCCGAACAGATGGTTCTCCCGCCGGAAGCACTGTCGAATCAATGGACTGGATGGTGTTGCAGCGACCAGTTGAGCTGGCAGCGTTGATCAGGCACAGGACGCGCTACGCCCTAATCATTTCTTGAAATAGTAGCTCCAAGTTGCGCTGATGTACGATTTCAGCGGCACGCCCACGATACATTCCACGGGACAAGAATCCGGCTCAAAGGGAATCGTTTCGAGGGTTTGGCCCGTGTATCCACTCGCGATCAGGAAATCGACTCCGATCGACATGCGGTTATCGAAGAACGGACGCAGCAACGCTCCGCGGAATTCCTTGACAGGTACTCCGAAGAAACCGTCACCGAGGGGCTTCGCCCTTACGTACTCGAATTCGCCTTTTGCCTGCAAGTGAAAGGGCAGGCGGTTATATGAGCCGAGGGTATCCCAGATAAAACGGGGAGCCTCCGGTACGGGCTCACCGGTCTGTGTGTGTCTCGCGTCGGCCTGCGCGTAGGAAGTATAAATCGCGCCGTGCGAGAAATTTCGTTGCAAGGAGACGGCAAGCACGCGGTTGCGGGAAGGGCCGAGATTTTCCTGCAGGCCCGTATCCGGGTCAATCTTGGCCAACTCTTGGGAATTGCGCACCTGCTTGAGGGTGAGGTTGAATTGATATTGTTTGATCGTCTCGGAAATTCTGAGCTGATAGGCCCATGATGGGGCCAGCAGATTGGGCACCTGATCCCCCGTCCCGATTCGTGGATCTTCGGTGTGAAACGCTTCTCCGTAACTAAAGGCCACTGTCGGCACGCACGAGCTGTCGGATGGGACGAAGGTAATCGTTGCTTTGGGGAGAGTCAGCGTTGCAAGTTTGTCGAAAGAATTCGGTGGAATGATCAGGTCTTGATTATTCATCCAGACCAATTCCTGGCGAAAGCCAGCGTCGTAGTGAAGGTATTTCGCGATGATGCCATCGATCGAAACAAACGGCTCGAGGAACGAGAGCGTGAGATTGTTGCTTGTGACGAGTTGGAACGCGTTCTGGCTGTCGAGGTGATACAGATCGAGAGGCCGCGGCGCGTCCCGGCGGAGGTCCACTCCCGCCAAAATAGATAGCCAAGGACGCACACTCTGGATGTAGGTGGTCTCGCCGCCGAACACATTGCGCATTTCACTTTGCTGAATCAAACCAGCGCCGAAATTCGAGCGAAGCGTGAGAGCGTAATTGCGAAAGAAGGCTGAGAATGAAAGTTGCCTTTGCTGGCTTAGTTTCCAGTTGTCCGTTGCGACCACAAGAAAATTGTGTGTGCGATCGAGCTGACGGTTGTCGATCGTGTCGTTGGGAACCGCAAATCCGATGGGAATCAATCCGGGCACGAACGAGAACCCGTAATAGCCTAAACCGAACACCGTCAATTGATGGCGGCCTGGGTTAAACTCGCGCGAGCCATTCAGTTTGTATTGCTGCCGATGTTCGAGGCGCTCCAGAAATCCATTGCCGTACGAAGCCTCGGCCGCGACCCAAGAATTTGTATTGGAATTTTGCGGGCTCCAGCCGGCGACGACATCGACATCGCGATAGTCTCCCGTAAGCTGCACAAAATCATTGAGGCGCTGCGTCGGAACGTATGAAGCGGCAAGGTTCACTGCATTGTTTCCTTCGCGGACGTTAAAAGCGCCTCCGTCTACCGTGACGGCTTCGATTACCGGCGGGACCAGGAAGTTCGGGTCGGCGTAACCATTGCCGTGCGCATTCGCCGGAAGATTGTTTGGAAAGAGAAAGTTGCCGATCTGAAAAAACTGTGCAATCGGCTCGCCGTGATCTCCGGCGACGCCCGGTGCAAAATATTGGGGCGCTTTGATTCCTCCGGACGCGGTCTCGATGGGCAGACCGGGAATGGAGATGGGCGCTCCGGGCCTTCCGGGGTTGGCGTCCAGCACCTGATCGTGAATGACGATCACTTGCGAGGGATCGGGGGCCAGCACGGATGGAGATGAAGCGACCACTGTGATGGATTGCAGAACTGAAACTACCTGGGTGAACTGGATGGTGATCTCGCTGGTCTGGCCGGCAGCAACGGAAACGTCCACAATCACCTTGACGAATCCCGGATGTTCCGCGGAGACCTGATACTCACCGGGCGCGATGGCCTGGAAATCGACTTTTCCCTGCGCGTCGCTTCGCTGTTCGGAAATGACCACGCCCGCCGCGTTGACCAGCTTCGACAACGCACCAGCGACTATTACATTCTGAGGATCGGTAACTTTGCCGGCGATGCGTCCCTGGGGATTGGCCGTGAGTGTTGCGCCACAGGCAAGAGTCAGAGCGAGCAGATGGAATGCGGCTCGCGACGCTCGACTGAAAAATTTGGGGTTCGATAGGCCCGCGCTATGACGCGAAGGGAAGCGCAGGCGGAGATTCATCGGCTCATCATACGCCTCGCCGGAGCCGCTAACTCCTGGTAAGTTCTATAAAGGTAGAAGTCAAGAAAAAACACATCTCCTTCGGCTGGAATTTTTCTTGCTTCGCAGCCCACTTGATCGAGCGAGATGTTTTTGACCGGCTGCGCCATGTGCTCGGTTGCGGGGCCATGCGACCCCGTGGTTTGGGTTTTCTCTAGCAGCGGTTTGCATCGCTTCTTGGCGACGAAGCCTGTCCGTTCCGAAACCAACAAAGCAGAACGTGGTCAAATTTGGCGACCATAGTTCTATTTGGGACTCGTGGCCCATAGCTTTTTCTGGTTATCCGAGAGGGCCTAAGGTCGCGTGAGAGACTGGGTGCCCGAGGCACACAGCGCCTAACTAACCAGCTGAGACTCGCTCTCGAACCAGAGTGTCTCGAGAACCCCACGGCCACCGCCAGAGAAATCCCCAGAGATGGAGCGCACTCGGTCAGAGACACTCAAGCTGTTTGTGGTTTCAGATGTTGGGCGTCGAAGCACACTCCTCTCTTCCACACGATCAGAACGATGGTGGCAATCTTCCTGGCCAGGGTCAGCCGCGCCATTTCCTGTCGCAGGCCCTTAGCCAACAATTCCGCATAGAACTCCGCGAAGGGGCCGGGCTTGGTCGCCGCGACGATCGCTGCGCCCTTGAAAAGATTTTTCAGATCGTGATTGAAATTTCTGTTTAATCCGCGAATCCCGACTTGCTTCTTCTTCCGTTCGAGTTGTCCCTGCACAACCTGGTGATCAGCGCTGCTGCTCGTCTCGATGCCAAAACCGCTGTAGGTCCACAGCTGCCGCTTGGTGCGGAAACGGTGCGGGGTCTGTAGAATACCCAGCAGTACGGCTGCCCGGATCGGACCGATCGAAGGAATCTGGCGGAGTCGTTTCCAGGCCGGGTGTTTCTTGCTTTCCGCGAGCAGCTCCCGCCGCACTTCCTGACGTACCGTCCGCAGGGCATCGAGTTGCTGGTAGTAAAACTCCGCCCGCCGGCGTACTCCTGGTTCCGTGATCTTCCCCAGCCACTCGACCCGATGGCGCGGTGCATAGACCTGCTTGCCGCTACAAGGAATAGCCCAACTGCGATAGATGGCCTTCACCCGTGACATGACCCGTCCGAGATCTTTGGTGATGGTCAGATAACTGCGCACTAGTTCCTTCAGGCTGCGGAGGCCGTGTTCCCCGTGATAGACGGGGCTGAGATGATTGAGGCGCAGCAGTTCGGCCAACCGACGCGCGTCGATCCTGTCATTCTGGTTGCCTTCCCTCATGGCGGCATTTTTTCGCGGATCGCACACCACCAATTTCGCCACGTGCGGTTTCAGCAAGTCGTACAACCAGGCGGCCGAGGTTCCTTCTTCGAACGTGACCTGCAAATCTCCGCGCAGCCCATCGATAAACTGCAGGATCATGCTCGCTTTGGTCTCGATGACGCATTCCATCACGATCTTTCCCGCAGCATTCCTCACCGCAATCGAAATGCTTTCCTTGTGCACATCCATACCGATATACTTTTTGCTATCCATGGAGGGCGTTCCTTTCTGTAGAGGTTGAGCCGAGCACCCAAACCCTACTCCAAAAGGGGCGCCCTTTTATATTGCGTCGGGTGGTCTCAATGGGTCGCATGGAGCCAACCGTAATTGATGACGTCAAAGCATTCATCCTGGCGCCGAAGATGATTGCGCCAGAGAATCGGAATCGCCTTCTCGTGAATATTCATGGCGGTAGGTTTGTCTATAATCCAGGCGTAGCTGGGACCCAGGAACCGACGTCGATGGCAGCATATGGCGGATTCAAGATCATCTCAATCGATTACCGGATGCCGCCCGATCACCCGTGTCCCGCTGGCCTGGACGATTGCCTGCAAGTGTGGCGGGTGCGCGGTCTCTTCGGGCCTGGAGGCAACCTGCGGCGCTCCCTCGCTGCAGTCAACCATCATCTCGCAGATCCAATAATGACTCGCGACACACTCCTTACCTTCATCTTGTTTCCTTTTGGTTTCAGCGGTCTCAGAAGAGTGCAACATCGTTGTGCAGGGTTTGACAATGGCAAATCTTCTTCGAACTATTTAACTTGGCGAAGAAACATTTTTTGCGTATACCTGCCCGCAGGGTTGAGACTGGCCTACTTCCGTTCCAGGGATGAGCATGAATGCCGGAGTCGGGGATAGCAATCGTATCTGCGGATTGGAGATCGCAGTTCCTTGATGGACTGGCTCCATCGGATCGCAAGAGAATCTTGCTCGCTGCGAAGCCTCGCCGGATCGCCGCCAATTCGGTAATTACCGGCCAGGGGAATCCTGCGGACCACCTGTTCCTGCTTACGCACGGTCGCGCCAGATTTTTCTTCGATGCCCAGACGGGTCAGCACGTCATACTTCATTGGCTTGGAGCGGGAGAGGTCATCGGCGGAATGGCGCTGCTGCCCAAGCCCGGCTTATACCTTCTCAGCACCGAAGCAGTGAAAGATTGCAGCGCTCTGGTCTGGGACCGCGCCACCATCCGAAGTCTTGTGACGCAATATCCAATCCTGCTCGAGAATGCGCTGTCCACCGCCTCGGACTATCTAGCGTGGTATGCGGCCGCGCACGTCGCGCTCACCTGCCACTCCGCTGAACAAAGACTGGCAGGCGTCCTGGACACTCTGTTTCGATCCATCGGGCGACGAGTTCCGGGTGGCCTCGAACTCGAAGTCACCAACGAGGAATTGGCCAACACGGCACACATTACACCTTTCACCGCGAGCCGCCTTGTGAGTGCGTGGCAACGCGGCGGTGCCGTGAAAAAGAGCCGCGGCAAACTCTTACTGCGGCATTCCTCGCGGTTTCTTCTGCACCGACCGTAAGGGCTCCGCATTCTTTTCGCTCCGCCACGTTTTTCTTCCCGAAGGTGGTTCCAGAGCAAGCTCGAACTTGCTCTAGGGCAACGACAGAAATTCAGGCTCGTGAGATGTTCTCGCCGCGCCGGCTCGTGCAACGTCACGGTTTTGCCGTTCGGCAGTGAAATCTTGGCCAAGTGCGGACCACCTGCGATTCGCATTGGGCCGCACTGCGGTAACAGCCCGCGTTAGCAGAGCCTTTGGAGCCGCAGCGCCGCGCGGGTGTGGTCCGCAGAATCTTGCCGCGACGGCCCTGCGTCATCCGATGATATAGGGTAGGTTGTCCCGCCGTTTAACTACTTATCAGAGGCTTTTTTCGCACGCAGCACCGGTTCCGGGTTGGCGCGTCTGCCTTCGGGGATGTTCCGGAAAAATCATGCTGCGATTTCAAAAGGCTCAGGTTCGTTCACTTTTCAGGAGGATACACCCATTGAGTTATAAGAATTGGTTTCTACGCGCCGCCGGAATCGCGAGCTGTTTGCTGGCTCTGGCGCTCGCGCAGCCCGCAAGGTGTCAGACGCGCATTACCGGGGCGATCAAAAATAATGAGCGCGTGCCGGTGTCCGGAACTACCCCAAGTGTTGTGGCGCAAAGCGTGGATGCCGGACGTGTTCCTGGCGGGCAGAATCTCGGCAGAATGCTGCTAATGTTGACGCCGTCTGCCGATCAGGAATTGGCGGCGCGGGAATTCGTCAGCGCGCTGCACGACGCTTCCTCGCCATCGTTTCACAAGTGGCTTACACCCGCGCAGTTCGGCGAACAGTTTGGCGTGTCGGAATCAGACGCCGCGCAGGTGCAGCAGTGGCTGCAGAACCAGGGATTCACGGTTCACGAAGTCTCTCAAAGCCGCCGCTTCATCGTTTTCAGCGGTAATGCTTCACAGGTAGAGAATGCATTTGCCGCCGAGATGCATACCTACACGTATAAGGGCCAAAGCTTCATTTCGAATTCCAGCGACATCCAGATTCCCGCCGCCTTGCAGTCAGTGGTCAAAGGCGTGGTGCGCCTGCACAGCGATCCGAAAACAGTTTCTACCGTGCTGCTGGGCGGAAAAGTTCACTTCAAGAAGAGCAAGGGAAACTTCACCTTCGATGACGGGTCGCACTATATGACGCCCGCTGATTTCGCGACCATCTACAACGTGCAACCGCTCTACGACTCGGGCATTGACGGCACAGGACAGACGATTGCCATCGTCGGCCGCAGCAATATAGATGTCCAAAATGTCCGCGACTTCCGCACAAACCTGGGGCTTCCTGCAAACGATCCCCAAATCATGGTCAATGGTGACGATCCGGGCCAGACCTCCAGTGACATGCCTGAAGCCATGCTGGATGTGACCTGGTCGGGAGCGGTGGCGCCCATGGCGACCATCAAGTTTGTAGTTTCGCAAAGCAACTTTGCCGACGGTGTGGACATTTCTGCCGCTTACATCGTGGATCACGATTTGGCTCCGGTGATGAGCACCAGCTACGGCTCTTGCGAGAGCGCAATGGGCCCCGTCGGCGCCGCTTTCTACAACGCACTCTGGCAGCAAGCTGCTGCCGAGGGCATCACTGCATTTGTTTCCTCGGGTGATAATGGCGGCGCGGGCTGCGATTACCCGGGCAGCGGCCTGTACGCCTCCGGTGGATTGGCAGTCAATGGCCTCGCCTCCACTCCGTATAACGTCGCGGTAGGTGGCACCCAATTTGACGACGCGAATAATGCCAGCACCTACTGGAGCGAGACGACCGATCCAACCACAGGAAAATCCGTTCTAAGTTACATTCCAGAGACAGTGTGGAATGAAAGCAACAATGATCCGAACTATGTCTCGCTGTGGGCCGGTAGCGGTGGCGTCAGCAGCTTGTACGCGAAGCCCGATTGGCAGACAGCGCCTGGCGTGCCGAATGACGGCAAGCGCGATCTCCCGGACCTTTCGCTGAGCGCCGCGCTGCACGATGGCTATTTGGTCTGCTTGTTCAGCAGTTGCTCCTTTGGCAACTACTTCTACACGGCTGGCGGTACGTCGTTGTCTAGTCCTTCTGCTGCCGGAATCATGGCGCTTGTAATCCAGAAGATGGGTGGCCAGCCACAAGGCCTCGCCAACTATGTGTTTTACAGGCTGGCTTCTACTTCCGGCGTCTATCACGACACTACCAAGGGCGACAACAAGGTTCCCGACCCGCTAGGACAATATACTGTTGGCTATTCCGCCGGACCGGGCTATGACCTTGCAACAGGCCTGGGTTCGCTGGACGTCAGCGCCCTTGTCAACAACTGGCAGACAGCCGTTGCCACAGCGGGGTCGGGAACTACTCTGAAGCTGGCGAGCGGGCAGGCAATGCCGGTAGTTCACGGCTCGCCGATTCGATTTCAGGCCCAGGTGACTTGCTCCGGCACATGCAAAGCTCCCACCGGAACGGTCGTGCTCCAGACGGCGTCGGCTACCGGCGATTCCATCGCAGCGGGAGATGGAGTTCTCATCGCCGGTTCGTCGGGCAGCACCGCTAACCTCAAAACTTCCACGGTTCCCGGAGGTACTTACGGCATCACCGCCCGTTACAGCAGCGACGACACCTATTACTCAAGCACCTCGGCACCAGTTCAGGTGACCGTCACCCCGGAGTCCAGCAAAACATTTGTTGGCGCCGTTGGTGGCGGGTCGTGGACGCCCAGCGCGGTCTCGGTCGGCTACGGGTTGCCGCTGTACTTGGGCATCGTCGTGGGCGGCGATTCCGGCTTCGGCTATCCCACCGGTCAGGTGACAATGCAAGCCGACGGCCAGCCAATTCAGACTGGCCATTTCGATGCAGGGACTGGCACCTTCACGCTCGGCCCCATGATCTTGAATTACGGTGAGAAGTCCGGAGTGTTGGTACCGGGAGTGAATCCCACCAGCGAATCGAGCAGCTTCCCAATTCTTCCCGCAGGACTCCCGGCCGGAACGCACCAACTGCAAGCCAGCTATCCGGGCGACTCGAGCTTTGCCACCAGCCAGTCCACACCGTACAGTTATACCGTCACGCAGGCGGATGCCTTGTTGCAGGACTTCTTCCCGGTTGGGACTGCGGTGGCCAACGCTCCTCTAAAGCTCGGCGCGCAAATAGGACTTACGAACAACGGTTTTGCCCCCTTCGGCGGCACGGTCACAATCACAGATATCACCGGCCCAACGCCGGTCACCTTAGGTTCGGGGCCTTTGGACGGAAGTGCGAACGGCTGTTCGTGCGTTTTCGTGCAAACGACCTTCGCGACTGCGGGCCACCGCCTTCTCCGCCTAAGTTATGCCGGCGACGCCAACGTGAAAGGGCTAGTGGCAACGCCGTTCGTAGACATCGCCGCAAACGCTCCGTCCTCTACCACTCTCACCGCCGATATAGCCAATGCTCCAGTGGGTGCCGCTGTGACATTGACTGCGATGGTCGACAACTCGGATGTCCGACTGCACCCAGCCACCGGGACCGTCACCTTTCTCGACGGCTCAACCGCGGTCGGCACGGGCGCATTGAACTCAACCGGCACCGCCACGTTGGTTCTCAAGACGCTCGCAGGGGGTCCTCATAACCTGACGGCAAGCTATCCGGGTGATTCTGTCCTCACCCCGTCGGTATCCGCTCCTATCACGGAGATGATCAGCGATTACGTCTTCCAAGCACTTCCCGCGACCTTGACCATTCAGGACGGGCAGACCGGAACCGCCTCGCTCAACATCATTCCATTGGGTGGATTCTCGCAGCCGGTTCAGGCTACTTGCGGAGCTTTACCCGCAAATGTCAGCTGCAGCTTTAGCCCGGCAACGGTGACGCCCGACGGAGTTCATCCGGCCACGATCATGCTTGCGATAAAAACCGGTGGCGCGCTCGCCAGCCGCGTCGGAGACAGTCGGTTGTGGGCTGCCACTTCGACCTTCGGTCTGGCCGGTGTGCTGCTGCCGCTCGGATGGCGCAGACGTCGCCGGGTACAAAGCACGTTGGCTGTGCTCGGCCTCATCTTCGTGGGACTCTACGTGGGCGGCTGCTCCAGCGGCGGTTCGAGTCAACATAACGCGGCTACCGGCACTTTCACCCTCAACGTCACAGCTACTGCCGGCGCGACGGGCAAATCCGTCTCGATGGTCGTCAACCTCATCAAGTAAGCCCAGCCCTCGGGGGTGCCGTGTCGCCGCGGCGCCTCCGATTTTTTCCCCTGCTTGTTATCCCAACTTCTTATCTTGCCAGCACAGAGATGGTAACGGAAAGCTCGGCCTTGGTGTGGGATCGCACCACAATCCGACGCCTTGTCGAACATTATCCCAGGTTGCTGGAAAATATGCTGCTGACTGCGTCAGACTACGTAACCTGGCATCTCATGTCCCACATTGGAATAGCATCCTACACCGCTCGACAGCGGCTAGCTGAAGTTCTCATTACGCTTGCCCGCACTGTGGGCCAGAAAACCACCGACGGTGTCACACTGGATATCACTAATCAGGAGTTGGCAGATGCCGCGAACATTACGGTTTTCACCGCGAGCCGCCTCATTAGCGAATGGCAACGCGCCCGCGCCCTGGTGAAGCATCGCGGCAAGATCCTGCTCCAGTCACCTGATTGGCTGTTATCCGTCCTTTATAAGCACGCTCCGTTTCCATCCTCCCGTCCCTCCACGGTTCCATTCTGTAGTTGCGCTTGAGCAAGTTCAGGGTTGGATTGCTCAGAAGCAACGACGGAATCAACCCCACATGGCATGCTTTTATGGAAACAATTAGTTGAGGACCACGTGAGCGGAGCTTGCTATCTTGTCTGTATTCTTATCTGTAAGACTGGTATGAAAACTGCTGGGACATTCGAGACGTCTCAGACCTCTCTCTTTCCTATCGGGGGCAGTTTGACGCTGCGGGGATGTGGGGTTAGCAGCCAAAACTGGCGTATTTTCTGTTTTGCAGATGACGAACGGGCCTGCATTACTTCAGAACATCGCGTTCAAATTGACGTGTTCACAACGTAGCGTTTGGAAGTCAACGGTCGATTCGTGCGAGGAGATTGAAAGGAGACTAGATGCCTGCCCGTTCAATCCGGGTTCTTATCGTAGAGGATTTCGAACCGTTTCAGCGTTTGGTCGCGTCGATACTTCAGAAACAGCCAGAATTGCAGATCATCTGCAAAGTCTCGGACGGATTAGAAGCAGTTCAGAAAGCGGAAGAACTGCAACCGGACTTAATTTTGCTCGACATCGGGCTTCCATCGCTAAATGGAATCGAAGCCGCTCGACAAATCCGCAAGCTCTCCCCTAAGTCCAAGATACTTTTTGTCAGCCAAGAATCTTCTGTCGAGACGGTGCAGGGAGCCCTTGGCACGGAGGCCCAGGGATATGTCCTCAAGAGTGATGCCAGAAGAGAGCTACTGGAGGGCGTGAACGCCGTTCTTCGGGGTGAGCAGTTCGTCGGTGGCAGATTTGCGGGCCACGATTTCAGCGGGGCTTCGGACGCTGGAGCGTCCCTCAGCGCCCGAAGCAATGCCGTTGTGGGACCGCTTCGACAAGACATCAAGATCACCCACCACGAGGTAGGCTTTTATTCTGATGATCAAAGGCTTTTAGAAGACCTTACGCAGTTCGTCGGGGCCGCTCTCAGAACCGGGAACGCAGCTATCGTTGTCTCTACCGAGTCACACCGGGACAGTCTTCTTCCACGATTGCAGGCATACGGCTTGGATGTCGGTGCTGCGATTGAGAAGGGCAGATATATCGCGTTGGATGCGGCTGACGCGCTCTCGACATTCATGATCAACGGGATGCCTGATCCGCCTCGATTTATGAAGGTCTTGGGTGATCTGGTTGCGACAGCGGCAAAGGCCGGGAAGGGAGAACAAGCCCGCGTGGCAGTTTTCGGAGAAATGTGCCATCTCCTATGGGCACAACGTAACGCAGAGGCGGCGATTCAAGTCGAAAAACTCGGCAACCTGCTAGTCAAGACATACGAAGTAGACATCCTGTGCGGCTATTTGCTGAGTAGCGTTCAGGGCGGGATGGACAGCCGCGTCTTCGAACGAATCTGCGCGGAGCACTCAGCCGTTTATTCCCAATGAACGGGACCGCACACAGATTCCAGAGTGCCTGATAAACGCGCCGTTATCGAACACTTGAATTTCAAATCGACAATTTTCCCGCTGACCTGCATGTAGGTATTACGAAAATGACCCAACCGAAACGCATCCCAAGGTGCATCCTATTGGTATTCGTTCGGGATGATCTCCTTCAAGCCGTCGCCAAACGGAATGTAAGGAACGTTGGGGTGCCTTTTCAGTTCCTCGAAGAACTTGATGATCACTGGATTGAGGCAGATTCCCGCCCACCCCCTTGGTCGGGCCCACTATAACGGCCTGGAGAAGCCTGGTTTCAACCCGTGGGCGCCGCGCCGTTGAAATCCATATCGTATTGCTCACCGGGATCCCAAAGCAGATCGTAAACGGCAGGAACTCGCGGCGGCCTGTCTGGGACCTAGCCAGGCATTCTTGGCAGCAAGCATTTATTCCGTACTGATGTTCAGCAAGTCATCAGAATGCAAGCCTTAATGCAAGTTGGATGACACGAGGATTTACGGCCGTGCTGCTAATGAGCCCAAACGTAGGAGAAGTGAAGTTGGTGTCAGGGTTAGCAAACTGCGGATGGTTCAGTGCGTTATACAATTCTGTACGGAATTGCAGGCTGGTTCCCTCGCTCGGCCATTTGATTGGTATATTTTTTGACAAGGAAAGATCCAAGTTCGCCTGTCCCGGACCGCTTACGATTCCTGTTGCACTGTTTCCAAAGGCAGTCCCGATGCCGTCCGCGCCGATCACAGGCGGAGTCGCGAAACACGAGACGTTGAAATAGTTGTTCAGCTTGGATGCGGTAGACCCACTTGTCACTAGTTGATTCTTTGTGCAGTTACCCGTGAGTTCTGCCCGATCCTCACTGATTCCGAAGACGTTATTGGCATTAGTGTCTGCGATCGTCAGTGCACTTCCGGACTGAATCGTAACTATCGCCGCCAACTCCCAACCTCCTAGGAATTCACGCTGAAGGCCAGTGGGTGGGCTTGGAATCTCCCAAGTTTCACTAAATATGAACCGGTGGGTGCGGTCGAAGCTTGTTCTTCCCCATCGCTGGTTGGGAGAATCCTGGTCTCCTAAGGTTAGTGCATTCCCGGACGACGTTGAGTTAATGTCGGCACCATCAGTGTCCAGCGTCTTTGAGAATGTATAGGAAGCGAGAAGTTGCAAGCCGTGGCTTAATCGCTTCGTCAAACTCACTTCAAGCCCGTTGTACCAGGAACTGCCCTCAGATTCCATCACAACAAGGGAGTCTGGAGGCACCCCGAGAACCGGAACTCGCAAAGGAATATTTGCAACGGTATCCGTAGTAACTCCCCTTATTGGATTGCTAGCAGAGGCTGATAGGGCTTGATTGAGCGAACGCTGACGTACCAAGTGTAGTCCACGCGTGCCTACATAACCGACTTCCAACAACCAACCTTTATGGAGTTCAGTCTGAAGGTTTAGTGAATACTGCTGAACCATGGTGGGCCGAAATCCGGGAGAGACAGTGTAAATCGTTGTAGAGGTGGAAGGTGAATAGGCGGGGAACATGGGGAAAGACTCCGCAGTAGGAAACGGCTGCGCGAAGGGCGATTGGAAAGTGGCATCTGCGTTTGCCTGACCGCTGATTAGCCGGAACTCAGAATACGGAGCGCCGAATACGTTTTGATAAAACGCTTGGCCGGTTGGCCGAGAGTAATAGATACCGTAACCTCCCCTGAGCACCAACGCACTTGCCCTGGGCAGAAACTGCCAAGCAAACCCGATTCTTGGAGCTATCGTATTTTGTCCCTTGCCATAGTTCCCAAACTCATTATTTACCTGGATGACGCCCGGGGGGATCGCATCAGGGAAGTTAGAGGCCACAATGTAACCCGCAACGCTGCCGCCCGGCGGCGGGTTTGGATCTACCTTGCTAATATCAAAGCTGGAGTTCCTGTCCAGCTTGTCTCCGAACTGGCCGAGGCGCTCATATCGCACGCCAATATTGAGCGTTAAAGACTTGCCGACTCTGTAGTCATCCTGTGCGAATCCCGTACCCTCCCACGCCCGGTAAGCTCGATATGTCAGCCCGAAGTCATCAAACGACGCAAAAACATTGCTGAATTTCGTACCGTTGCTCGCCGCGTTCAGTCCAAGCAGAAAATCCGGCCAACTGAGAAACTGCACGAATGACCCTAGTCCTACTATGTTGATGTTGTCTTGAAATCTGGTTATCGATCCACCCAGTCGAAGGGTGTGAGCTCCATGGACAAAACTGAGATCGTCACCAAAGACAAAACTGTTTTGAGTTATCGTGCGTGGGAACCCCGAAGCGAAGCTGACGGAACCGGCTATATCCAAGCTTGGAAGCTCGTTGTTGAAGTTCATCTCTCCTTCGGCAACCCCAACGTCTGACCACCTGAACGGGGCCTGGGCTTCCGTGCTGGTTCTCGTGCGGACGTAGCCGAACTGCGCTTCGTTGAGCCAGCCGTTCCGAAAAGTGTAGGTATCGGCGATGGAGAGGACTCTGAAGCCAGAATCGCTCGGACTCGGAAATCCAGGTATGTTACCCGCCGGGTTGAGCCCATTCCCAGGAAATGTGACCGTCTGATCATCATTAGCAAGAAAGAAGCGGACGGCGATTTTGCTGTTAGAGCCTATAAGGTAATCCACGTTCGTCAAAAACTGATTTTCGCCGAAATGACAGGGTTCCGTAAAAACTGAAAAACCCTGCTGGGCGAATGACTTTGTTGTATCCACGGTTTGTGGAGTTGGAATCAAGAAAGTTCCGTCGGGAAGCTTGAGATTTAAGAGGGCCAGCGCAGCGGGGCTGATATTGGAACCATCAGCCTTGACGGCAACTCCTCCCAACGCACCTGCCATGCCGCCAAACATTCTGCCGAGCGCCGCGGGAGATCTGTCGTTGGTTAGGGGCGGCTGACTTAAGCTTGCGCTACAAGCAATCCTCGACTGACCAGCAGCGACGCCGTTAACCTGGCGCGTTCCCTGATACGAACCAAAGAAGAGTAATCTCTCCTTCTTTATCGGCCCAGCAAACACAAACCCAAACTGGTTGTCCTTGAGGGCAGGGCGCGGTTGGTCCGTTAGGTTTAGGAAGAAATCGTTTGCGTTGAGAACCTCGTTCCGAAAAAACTCAAAGACAGTACCGTGGAAATCGTTCTCGCCCGCTTTTGTGATCAAGCTGACGTTGGCACCGGCATAACGTCCGTAACCGGCATCGTAGAGCCCCGTCTGCACCTTGAACTCCTGAATGCTGTCAGGGTTAGGTATAGGAATTCCGCCACTCCCCCCCGCACTTCCCTGTACATCGCTAACACTTATCCCATCTATCAGAAAGTTGTTGTCATAGGAGCGAGTCCCGTGCACGAAGATCCCGTCATTGGATTTGGCAATCTGGGACAGCGCCGTCCCTCCAAGCCCAAGCTCACCGGCGTTGTACACTCCGACAGCTACGCCAGGGGAAAGCCCGGTTATTTGTGCGAAGTTTCTTGTAACCAGGGGTAGCTCGCTGACTGAGCTTTCATTAACCACTCTTCCTAGGGCAGCGTTATCGGTTTGAACCATTAGCGGCTCGGAGGAAACCATAACACGCTCGAAATGAGATGCGAGTTGCAGGCGCAGTTCAAGTCTAAGGGTCTCGGTGAGAGCTATGTTCACTTGCGCGAGACTCAGAGAAGCGAAATCAGTCTTGCTTGCCTGTAGTTGATACGTGCCAGGAGGTAAGAGAAGAAAACTAAACCTTCCGTGTTCATCGGAAATTGCAGATTCGGTATGGCCGTTTCCCCGATTGCTGAGGCGTAAGAGCACGCCAGGCAGCTCGGCACCGGATGGGTCCAGCGCCACGCCGGCCAGTGCACTGGTGGAGGCTGTTTGACCATGCAAAGCAGTGCAAAGCAGCATGGCTATTAGACCTGCCCATAAAATGTTGCGCGGCCGACGGCCCTTGATTTGTGAACCGTGATTCATCAGGAGCCCGAGATAACTGCCCGGCAGACAACTACTCCCGACTCTTGCCGGTTGGACGACAGACTGATCCTATTGGACCGTGGGGGATGTTAGCCTAGGCTCGCTGTTGTCGCCAAATGTTATATTCGGGGTTACGAGACGGGTTGGCCGAATGAATGTACTCGAAACACGCGGATTGGCGGCGACATTCTTCTAGTGTGTTAGGCTAGCTTCGTTGGGGCCAACGAGGTTCATTGCGCCAGGTTCAATCGGAGGACTGCTTGGCTTGCGAATTTAGGCTTCGCAGTTGGTGCAATTCTATCCATGGTCCTCAAAAAGGAGCAAGGTTTGCCTTGCTTCTAGTTGCCGTTTCCGGTTTTCTCTTTTTGCAATCGCTTATAGCGCAGCCGATAAGAACAGTCCGGCGCGTCCTCATTTTCAATGACTTTAGTTCTATTTCGTCTCCCGGGATTGAGATTTTAAATCAGGCCATTGCTGCTGGTCTAGCGACCTCTCAATACCAGATCGAACTCTACAATGAGAATCTTGACGCAACTTTATTTCCTGATGAGGCCTCCCAGCACCAGTTTCGCGAATGGTACGTCCGCAAGTATAGCGACCGCAAACCAGATGTGATCATTACCGTCGGCCCCGCGTCTCTCAGGTTCATGATCGAATCGCATGAAAGGTCATTTCCGAACGTTCCGGTCATCTTCTGTGGCACTACTGAGGAAATGTTAGACCACCTGAAGCCGGACTCTCACTTTACAGGTGTTTGGGCGGTGGCACAGCCAGAAAAGACCCTGATCGCGGCGCTGCACTTGCAACCGGAAACCAAGCACGTAGTTGTCGTGGGCGGTTCAGGAGTCTTCGACCGGAGCCTTGAGGCCCTCACTAAGGAAAGTTTGCGCAAGTACGAGTCGCAGTTCGAGTTCACATACCTCACGGACCTGGACATGCCTGCGCTCCTTGAACGACTCAGGCGGTTGCCGAGCAAGACGATCGTCTATCATACGTCTATTATGGAGGATGCTGCGGGAGCGCACTTTATTGATGCAACCCAGGCCGTTCCTATGGTTGTCGGTGCCGCGAACGCACCTGTCTTTGTAGTGGATGACGTAGATGTCGGTAGAGGAACGGTGGGCGGCTATGTGGTGAGCTGGGCTGCAGACGGCCAGGTTGCAGCTAGATTGGCTGTGAGGATTCTCGATGGCCGGAAACCGCAGGAAATCCCCGTCCTAAAGAATGACAACGTCTATCTGTTCGATTGGCGAGCTCTACGTCGGTGGGGATTCAAGGAAAGCGACCTCCCTCCCGGCAGCACGCTGCTATTCAAGGAAATTTCACTGTGGGAACGTACCAAATGGATCTGGATCAGTGGGCTGATCGTTATCCTCTGTCTATCGACACTTGCCGCCTACCTTCAATTCAGCCGAAAACAACTCAAGCAGGCGAGAGACGCTCAGTTACAGCTTAGCGGTCTGTTGATCAATGCACAGGAAATGGAACAAAGACGGCTGGCGTCGGAACTCCACGACGATTTTAGCCAGCGTCTGGCGCTGCTCGCACTAGGATTGGAAAACGCTTCGGAGGCGTTATCTGACTCATCGCAAGCTACGAAGCGACAAATGCACGAGCTTCTTAATTCGGCCAGCGAGCTTGGCGCCGACCTACACACGGTATCCCATCGCCTGCATCCATCAATGCTTAATACCTTGGGACTTGCCGCGGGGCTGAGTGCTTTGTGTCAGGAGTTTAGCTCCGGGCATCGCGTCGAAATCGTTTTTTCTTCCGAGGATATTCCGCGTGCTGTGCCCCCGAACGTGGCTCTGTGTTTATTCCGTATTGTCCAGGAAGGCCTTCAGAATATAAGGAAATATAGTGGAGCTTCACAGGGCCACGTGAATTTGCGCAAGAAAGGGGACAGACTGTTTCTCTCCGTGAGTGACGAAGGGCGCGGATTTGATGCGAAGGCAATGAGGAATAGTGCGGGCTTGGGCATCCGAAGTATGGGAGAACGTGCACGCCTGGTGGGCGGGCAATTCGAGATTCATTCGGAACCCGGAAAGGGGACAAAGATCGATGTGTGTGTGCCGCTTCAGCCAGAAGATTTAACCGCTGCGGAGTTGAGTTATCCGTGGAAAACCGACGTTCAATGAACACGTCAAGTTCGCCGTCTCTCGAGGTAAATGGGCCGCGAGCGGCCCCTTTTCGTGCGGGACTAGGTGTCGAGAGATCTTCTCATCGCCAGCTATCTCAAAATGGGACACTTGCTCCCAGCTCATCAGGATCAATCCCTTAAGGGCAAACGGTTTGAGCGCGTTCGAAGAACTTCAAATCTTAAAGTTCGCAAATCGTACAACTCGGGGAGCGAACCTCCTTTTTTCTCAGCAAATCGAACAGTGCAAGAGCATTCGGTTGCTAGCCGAATGCTCGCCTGTCACGAAAATGTAACGGTAGTCGCGGCAAATGGCGAGCAATTGCGAATAAAAGGTGAATCAAGAAGAGAAGTTGACTCATCGAGTTTCATCGCAACCTGCTGATTCCCCTCGGAAGACTCCCGCTCCGGCAAATCGTGATTAAAGTAACTAAGTGGCTGTTAACCGAAGGGTTGCTAGTTCGAATCTAGCCCGGGGAGCCAATCCTTTCTTTTTCAATCATTTGCGTTTCTTCAAACGACGAATTTCAGCCAATTAACATTCGGTTGTAAGCCGAAGGGTGTCTGCTCCAACCCTGATGGCAGAGTTAGCGGATCTTTCCTCGACTCAGTAAAACACGCAGCCTTGATTCCTGCAACCGCTCGCTGGCTGCGATGGGTGCAGCAGCAGGGCGGATTCCATGGCGAGCTCAAACACTCAATGCATCGGTGAGGGTATAGCCCAGCGCGGCATAGCCTGCCAACCTTTGCTTGTACATTCGAGCTAGCATTGGCACCAGCACATCCGCGTAATCGTAAACTTGGACTTCCTTTTTATTCTCATGGAGTCTGTGGAGACGGCCCACATACTGCTGGAGAGTTCCTCTCCAGGAAACCGGCATCGCAAGTAGAAGTGTGTCGAGGCGCGCATCGTCAAAACCTTCACCGAGGTAGCTTCCGGTTGCAAGAATGACGCGCGGCTCGTCGGAAGGCACGACAGCCAGGGACTCTGTCAGTTTCGTTCTCTGCTTTGCGCCCAGGCCACCTTTCAAGATGAAGACGTGCGAACATACCCCGTGCAATTGTCCCGCCAAGTAATCGAGATGATCCGTTCGGCTCGTCAGAACGAGCGGCGATCGCCCAGCCGATAAAGCACTCTGAAGATCCCGTACGATCAACTCGTTTCTGTGTTGGCTTCCGACGAGTGCGGCGTAAAGATCCTGAATTGTGATTTCGATTTCTGTCTGTTCCCAAGCAAAGTTGGTAAAACGTGGGATGACCTTGTGTTCGAGGAGCGACGTCTGTGCCGCTTTCTTCGCGGTGAGGTGGAACCGCATGGGACCACATTGCATGTAAATGATCGGATGATGCCCGTCTCTTCGGATCGGCGTGGCCGTCAAGCCCAACACATACTTTGCTTTTACTTGGCGAAGGACTCGTTCAAAAGTGACGGCGGACAAATGATGGCACTCGTCTGCGATGACGTGGCCGTAGTCGGCGACGAAATCTTCGACATCTCCTTTGCGCTGCAAACTCTGGATCACAGCAACATCAATCACGCCGGTTCGCTTGATCTTTCCTCCTCCAATTTGACCGATGCTTCCAATTGGCATATCCAGGAAGGCTGACAATCGCTCACGCCACTGGTCCATTAGCTGGCGCCTGTGCACCAGGATCAATGTGTTGACCCCCCTTCTGGCGATCAGGCAGGCACTAACGACGGTCTTTCCAAATGCTGTTGGGGCGCTGAGAACGCCTTGGTCATAATGAAGCACATGGTAGATGGCTTCCTTTTGTTCAGGCCGCAGCTCGGCGTTGAAGGAGCCTCTAATTTGCCGACCCATAGTTCTTTCATCCTGCAGCTCCACGTTCACCCCGTGGAATTTGAAAACGGCAAGCACCTCGTCGACACACCCTCTCGGAAGGCCAATGTGCTCTGGGAAGTCCTCGCTGCAGGATATGACGCGAGGCTTACCGTAGGTCGAGAGTCGCATCGCTTGGGCTCGGTAAAATTCAGGATTCTGAAAGGCGGCGATGCGAATTAATCGATCCAGCATGGAGGACGGCAGATCTTTCTTTTCGATGTAGACAAGATTGCCCACCACCACGCGGACTGTAGATGGCAATGGCTCTGCAATCGGCCCGTCTTTCCGCTTGTGTGATGGGCTCCACAGCCAGGGAGCCTCGTCCCTTCCTTCTTCGGGAAAGCTAAGATGCACTCCAATCGTGTTTCCACTGGGCGCTATTTCCTGAATCATGCGCGCCAGCCTATCCGTTAGTATTTTTTGAACCGACTCTAAGAATTTCCATTGATCGACGTAAGGCTGGAAGAATTCATCCAAGAATACGCTGTTGCCTTGCTCTCGGGCAGGTTTTTGAAGCGGCAGAGCAATCAAATTCCCAAAGCCGCCCTTAGGCAGCGTGTCCTGGCTAGGGAAAAGACGATCATAAGAATCCAGTCCGATCTCGTGGCGGCTTTCCATCGTCCGGGTCAACAAGGCGCAACCAAGCTGTCTGGCATTGGCAGCGAGCACTGCGTGGTTGAAGAAAAGCCAAATGTGCGCACCGTTTCCTGATCGCGAGCGCTCGACGGACACGGGGACCTGAAACCTCCGACATGTGGAAGCAAAAGCTGCGGCGTCTGCCATCCAAGACTTCTTGTCGAAATCCACGGCGAGAAACCAACAGGTTTCGTCGGGAAGTAGAGGATAGACGCCGATAGTCTGCTTCCCAGTGAGGTGATCGCGGATTGCGCTATCGGTGAGCGGTTGAAGCGTTCGTGTCTTCCGTGAAACCTTCTTTCGTTCTTCCGGTCTTGCAGCGTGAATCGCGCGCCAGTCCATGACACCAGCCGGAGAATAGCCAGACTTGCCGCTTTTTCCTTCCCAGCGTACTGCGTAAACGTCTTCTCGACCGCGAAACAAGCTTCGAAAAAGAGCAACTTTTCTCTCTGGGGTCAAACCCTCAATAGCGCGACTGTTAAGAGTCTCTACTGCGTTTACTTCTGGCGGAGAGCCTCTTTCGACCGCCGAATCCGGGATCCCGAGCATTGCTCGGAGGCGCGCATTCTCCGCTCGAAGGCGCTCAGTTTCTTTTCGCGAGGATTTCAGTTGCTCCTCTGAACTGTTTTTATCCAGCATTAATCCGGCACCTAGCTCTGCGAACTTCTATATCTATAAGATATGACGGGTGGGGCGGACAAGCACCACGCCACAATTTAGCGGACTACCGTCCATTCCGTCACAATGACCGAGAAAGTGGAGGGCACGCGATTTGGTGTTTTGCACATGTCGGGTTCGAGCATGTAGTCAAAGTTGTAAAGGCTTGACAACGCAATATTGCAGGCAATATCCTAGTGTGGCATGAGGGCATATGTCTTAGACACGGATGTACTGGTCGCAGCCTTCCGTAGCGATGCTGGCGCATCGCGCCAAGTGCTCGAGGCAGCCCGGGCTCACCGATTCGAATTGCTTTTGTCTGTGCCGTTGATGCTGGAATACGAATCAGTTCTGACTCGCCCAGAACACCTTGCTGCCTGCGGAGCGAGCAGAGAAGATGTATCTGCTGTGCTCGACGAACTGGCCTTGGTCGGGAAGAGAGTCGAATTAATGATTCGCACACGGCCGATGCTACCAGATCCGAACGACGAGATGGTTCTGGAAACGGCCATCAATGGTCGCGCCGATGCCATCGTCACTTTCAACAAGCGGGATTTTAGACCTGTGGCGGCCCGTTTTCGATGTTCGGTGGTTCGGCCCGGGGAAATCGTTCGAGGACTAGTAGAGGAAGCCGAGTAATGGCAAGAGAAGGAGCGAATTCATGAGACGAAGCAATTTTGCTTTGCGTGTACCACCCACGCTGTTGGCCGAAGCGCGAAAGGCCGCTGAATCGGAAGGCGTGGCTCTCAACCAACTGATCACTCTCGCACTCGCGGAAAAGGTTTCTGCTATGCGCACGGAAGAGTACTTTGAGGAACGCGCACGACGTGCCGATCCGGCAAGGGTCAACCGGATTCTAGCTCGCGTGGGCAGGGGAAATCCTCCTGTCGAAGGTGATGAACTCCCTTTGGAGTTTCCTGCTAGGAAGGTAAGGAAAAAGAAGTAAAAGGAGACATCATTTCTCTTCGACGCGCGGCCTTATCCTCACCGTCGAGGCCCCGCAATAAATCTGAGGTTGGCTCCCCCGGGTAGGATTCGATCCGTCGAGCAGTCATCTTTCTTCTCGTGGGTTAATGATGGAACAACTTCGGAGCATTTGAGGGAGAAGATTGGCTTCCCAATAACCCTAAGCGACGGCTAAACAACGACTTATGGATTTGAAATCGAACCTGTTAACCGAAGGGTTGCTAGTTCGAATCTAGCCCGGGGAGCCAACCTCTTTCTTCTCAGCGAATTGAATGCCGTAAGAACATTCGGTCGTTAGCCGAAGAGTTGCTAGTTTGATCGCAGGGAGATGGCAGGCCGTTCTAAGGAACGATTCGATGTTGCACGTAATCCCCCAGAACCCCGTTTGAACGAAGCCGCCCGCGCGGCGGACCACTTGATTGCATAACAATGCCGGCCCCTCGACCCGAGTAAACTGTGGTTTATCGACGACCGCAGGCTCGGAGAAAGGAGCCGGACATGATGATTATAGGCGTAGATTACCACCCGAGCTTCCAAGCGATTGCATTTTGTGTAGAAGAGACTGGTGAGTGCGGTGAACAGGAACTGAGTCACAGTGATGGACAAGCAGAGAAGTTCTATCGAGACCTGAAGCAGCGCGGACTCCGCGTGCGGGTAGGGATGGAAGCTACCGGATATTCACGCTGGTTCGAGCGGCTGCTGGCAGAGTTGGGATTCGAGCTGTGGATCGGGGATCCGGCGGAGATTAAAGCGAAGCGAGTGAAGAAGCAGAAGTTCGACCGCGAGGACGCGCGACTGCTACGCCGGCTGATGCTGGAAAATAACTTCCCGCAGATCTGGATACCGAGTTCCGAGAATCGAGATCTACGGCAACTGCTGTGGCACCGGCATCGGCTGGTGCAGATGCGCACGCGGATCATGAATCAACTGCAGGCGTTGGCCATGAACGAGGGCTATCGCTGGAAGAAAAAACTGTTCAGCGAACAGGGGCGAGCGCTGTTAGAGAAGCTCGCGTTGGCTCCCTGGGCGAGTCGGCGCCGGCAAGAGTTACTCGAGCTGCTGGACCGTATGAATCCGGCCATCGAGGAGTTAACGGTCGCCGTCGAGCGGGAAGCCAGGAAGCGACCGGAAGCACTGCGACTGATGACCCATCCTGGTGTTGGTCCGCTTACGGCACTGGCTTACGTGTTGATCATCGGAACTCCGGCACGGTTTCAACGGGGCAAGCAGATCGGCACGTACGTGGGGATGATTCCGAGTGAGGACTCCAGTGCTGGCAAGCAACGGCTGGGGCACATTAGCAAGCAAGGCAGTTCCTTGTTGCGTTTTTTGCTGGTGGAGGCGGCCCAAGCAGCAGTGCGTATCCATCCTGACTGGAGACGTCGGTATATCCATCTGGCGATGCGTCGCCACAAGAATATTGCCAAGGTAGCGATGGGACGCAGGCTGGCGATTAAGTTGTATTGGATGTGGCGAACTGGCTGCGAGTATTCGCAGCCAGTGAAGTGCGGTTCGTACGCGGGACAGCTCGGTATCGTACATGGCGTGAAGTAGAACGCCGTCCACATGATGGGGCATCCCGCTCCCTAAAAAGGGAGTTTGAACAAGTAATCATGGTCCGAAGTACGGATCGAAGAGATGTATGGGTCGGACTGAAACCGACCGCTAGATTACGAACGAGCCGTGGTCGTCGATGCAGGAAGACAAGAAACCGACAAAAGCGAAAGAGAACAGCTCTTTTAGGTGAAAAGAAAGAAGTGCGTTCAAAAACAGTTTGACAGGGCCGACATTGTTAGAGATGTCCGATTACGCGGGTGCATTCAACGGATCGACGCAACACAAAGCTCGAACACCTTGCATTGAAAACAAAAGCTAAAATCATTCGTCAGGGGCCAGATCGGCAGGAATTCTACCCTCGCTGGTTTTGACCTTGGCGTTGATTTCCCTGCGTAGTTCCGCCCCTCGTACCAAAATGCAAACGCACAACGAATGGCATTGCACGGCGCTCACGGATACGAACAACGGCGACGGTTCTGTCTCCACGATAATCTAGGGCACAGCATCGCCCTGACCGGCTCCCAATCGGTTCTCACTGAATCACGGATTTTGTCCTGTCGGATAAATCTTGATCCAGTGATTCCGGATTCTCGCTTTGACCTGTTGTCCATTCAAGTCGGAGACGATCAAGTTGGAATCCTGCAACGGCATGTGGCAATCGATGCAGTTCTCGCGAATCTTCGCACCCAACTTCACAAATTCGCCGCAGTCCTGATCCTTATGACACTGCAAACATTTTTCCGAATAAGACGCTGCGACATGTTCGGGCGCATGCACGTCATGACACGTTGTACACGTCATCTGCGAACTTCGGTAGCAGCGGCTTCTTTGCGTGAGTGCCACCTGATTGCCGTGGACGTCAACGCGGGCCTCCGCGTCGGGATGCGGCAGGGTGACGTAATTCTCCAGTTGCTGTCCCGGGACGTACGAAAACGCGGGCGCAATCGCTTGCCCGATTCCGCCATGACATTGCGCACACACCTCAATCTCACGGTCCCGGGGTAAACTCGCCGGATTCACGATGGAATGAGTGCCCGAAGAAACCGCGACAGGTTTCGATCGCTCGTACTCCGCATGCGCTCGGCCCGGCCCGTGGCATCGCTCGCACGAGATGCCCAGAACAAATCCAGTTTTCTTGAAGTAGTTTTCGGCTTTCTCCGACGGAATCGACTCAAAGTACGTAGCGTGACACTCCAGGCACCGAGGCAGAATCGGCCTGTCGAAGTTCGCGACGCCCTCGCTGTATCCCGGGCTGGTGATCCATCCTTTCAAGGCCGTCCAGTAAGACACCGGCAATTGAAAAAGCTGGTCGCCTTTCCAATACAAATAGGTTTGGCCCTTCTCTCCGGACCCGGTGACGATATCGATTCGCTCTGTTCGCGTCTTCTGGTCCGGCGGCTGCCAGAACACGGCGGTTTCGTAAAATCCGCTTTCCTTCACGTCCATGCGGAAATGAAGGTCCGGATCGCCGGTCTTCAAGATATTCTCGCCGCTCGTAAAACTGCCCAAGATGGAATGCTCGGTGGGAAGTTGCGAGGTCAGGTGGTGAGCGGTGCGCGCATAGGTATTGCCGATGTCCTGATGGCATTCCTGACAATCGGCGTCCCCCAGGAAGTCACCGCGAGTGGCCGGTTCTTTTTCGCCAACGGATGTCTTGGCCTGCCCCGGGGGGACGGGTTCAGTGCGCTGCGGCGCCGTTGGTGTTCCGATTCCAGCAACGAGAGAAGCTGCGCAAGTTAGGATTGCGATTATGCCGGAGAGCTTTAATGTCGCCATGGAAAATCTATCCGCTCCATACGTTAGCCGATATCGCATTCGCCCTCAATGCGAATGCAAACAGGCCACTCGGCAATGCGCGTCGTGCCGCAAGAAATGGTTACGCAGAGAAATTAACCGGCTTGATCGCTGGGGCGTCGCAAAGAGGAGCGGTCTGACATCTGCGTGGGTGTCTTATTCCAGCGAACGCGACTTGGCAATTCAATTTCGCAGTACATGGCGTTAGTATAGTTTGCTTTTCGACGCTTCTGGGACTGGACGGAGTTCTGGTGTAACACAGTGGCCAGTCACGCAGGAGTGGCAATTTGTCGGCGAGCTCTTTTCGTCCATCCGAAAAACATTGGAGCGCTGGGAAAATGAAGGCATCGATGCTGTTCAAATTGGCGATCGTCACCGGCATTTTCATAATTCTTGCGCACTGGGCGCCGGCGCAGCTCAAGCAAAATCCTACGGCGGATCTCTTGGTGCAACTTATTCGTGTGAATACCAGTAATCCTCCCGGGAATAATCGAGAGCTTGCGGAATTGTTGGCGAAGAAGTTTCGCGAGCTCGGCGTCGAAGTCGAGATCATTCCCACGCCCGACGCACAGAAAGTCCATTTCATAGCGCGACTGAAGGGCGACGGGTCAAAGAGGCCTGTGCTGCTGGCGGCGCACGCGGACGTCGTGGGCGTGGAGCGTGAGAAGTGGACGGTCGATCCTTTCGCAGGCGATGTGAAGGATGGCTATATTTATGGCCGAGGCGCGATCGATTACAAGGGCGGCATAGCCGTCTTCGGCGAGGCGATCATGGAACTAGTAAAGAATCACGTGCCGCTGCACCGGGACGTGATTCTACTGTCCGAAGCGGATGAAGAAAGTGGCCCGTACGGCACGAGTTGGCTCGCCAAGTCGCATTGGAACCTGATGGACTGCGAATTCGCTTTGAATGAGGGCGGATGGATCATCAAAGGTGCGAACGGTGGAGTGCAGTACGTGAGCATCTCCACCGGGGACAAGGTGGCCATTCCTTTGATCGTTAAGGCGCAAGGAACATCAACGCATTCCTCGATGCCAAGACCGGACAGCGCTATATTCACTTTGTCCAAGGCGATGGCGAAGCTCGCGGACTACGAGACACCCGTGGAGCTGATTCCCAGCACAAGAGAGTTTTTCGAAACGCTCGCGAAGACCAGCGAACCCCCGCTATCTAAATATTTCGACGACCTGGTAAACAGCAAGGACCCGAAGGTCGTTCAGGAGGCGGATCGAGAAATCAGCAACAACGTATTGCTGCACGCTATTATGCGAAATACTTTCGCCCCGGTGTTCCTCAAAGCTGGGTTTCGGGGAAACGTGATTCCCGGATCGGCGGAGGCGACGCTTAATCTGAGGGTCATTCCGGGGACCGACCTGCAAAAGTTTATTGCTGAGATTCGCGGCGCAATCGACGACCCGCGCGTGGATGTTTCGCTTCCTTCGGGAGACAACCCTGACGCTGCACGGGTGGAGGAACTCGTGAAAGAAGCTGAGAGCTTGAAGTCGTCGAGCACGGAAACAGATCTGTACCGGGCGTTGGAAGCCAGCGCGCATTCGACCTGGCCGGGGACGCCCGTGACCCCCTATCTCTTTCAAGCGGGTACGGACGCGATTGCATGGCGGAGCAGGGGCGTTCCTGTTTACGGGATTTATCCGTATCCCATTACACCTGAAGATTTGACGCGCATGCATGGAAACGACGAACGAGTGCCGATCGAGTCGCTGGAACAGGGAACGGCGATGATTTACAAGACGCTTGTGCAGGTCGCATCGGAATAGGAACCGCTCAAACGGCGCCCGGACCGAAGCCAGTTTGTAATTTCGAGAGTGTTTGCAATCTTGGTTGACGCACGCCGTCGCGGCGAAATCGACGCTGATCGGAAACTTTGAGCTGGGCCAAAATCGAGCTGCCTGCAGGACGGCAACGCACGATAAATCCCTGAAAATACCGACACCAAAACGTTTCGGTGTATTGGCTTCGTTTCTTTCTCCGCGAGACCAACTCTGCTATGATTCGGAATATGGTGACTACTGCCTCCGCTCGAAGCGACCGAGGCTTAGTCGTCTTTGGCGAATTTTTTTTCGACCTCGTGTTTTACGACCTGCCGACGGTTCCTCGAATGGGGAGAGAAGTTAAGACCGCGAGTTTCGAGCGGTTTCCAGGGGGTGGCTTGGCGACAACTGCGCTAGTAGCGGCAAGATTAGGAACCCTCACCAAAGCGATCACCAGAGTCGGGCGGGATGCGCTCGGAAGCCCGGAATGGCAGAAGCTGACCGAGAGCGGGATCTCTACCGCAGGCTGTGAATTCGATCCGCATTTACCAACGGCGATGACAGTGTGCGCCGCCTGCGAAGGCGATCGCATGATGATTACTCACGACAGAATCAATACGAAATTGGAAAGACTCCTGGCGCGACCGAGTGTGCAGAAGCAATTGCGGAGCGGATGGCATCTGCATTTGGCGTGCGCGCTGCGTCCGCCACAGGTTTGGATGCCAGCGATTCGCAAGCTGCGTCAGAAGGGCTTGACGATTTCGGGCGATTTGGGATGGAACCCTGAAGTGCTGCAGTCTCCGCGATTGCCCTCCCTGCTGAAGGAATTCGAATTTGTATTTCCAAATGAATCGGAAGCGAAGGCCATAACCGGGGAGAAAACAATCGAGGCCGCTGCGCGAAAATTGGCTCGGTGGGTTCGAGTTCCCGTTGTGAAACTTGGCCCCGATGGTTCGCTAGCCGTTCGCGACGGGAAAATCGTGCGCATGAAGTCGATACGCGTCCGTGCGGTGGATGCGACGGGATCAGGCGACGCGTTCGATGGTGGTTTTCTTCACGGTTATCTTGCCGGGTGGCCGCTTGAGGATTGTCTGCGAGCCGGAAATATTTGCGGAGCGCTGGCCACGACGAGCGCCGGAGGATCGTCGGCAATTCCGAATCCGAAGTTCCTGAGGAAGTTAATGACGAGGATTCGCTGAAATGAAATTGAGAAGCGGCGAAGACGAGTTGCAGCCCGTATCGGAAAGCTTCGGCGGGAAATCGCCAGAGAGGACGTAACACTGTCATGAAAATCACTCTGGTGGGAGCCGCAGGGGTGCGCAGTCCGCTCCTGGTCCACGGTCTCGCAGGCCTTGGCAGCAATGTGCGAGTGGACGAGTTTGCGTTTTGGGACATCGATCCTGAGCGCGTGAAAATCGTGAAGAGGGTTGCGGAAGCGATGGGGAAGCGAAGTGGACTGGGCGCGCGGCTCACCGCTTACGGCAATCCCGAGCGTGCGCTGGAAGGAGCGGACTACGTCATCACCAGCATTCGCGTGGGTGGAATCGATGCGCGAGTGAAAGACGAAACGATAGCGCTGGCACATGGGCTCGTGGGCCAGGAAACTGTGGGCGCAGGCGGCTTCGCGTGCGCCATGCGCAATTTGGGTGCGATGCTGGAATATGCGCGGCTGATTGAACGCGTGGCTCCGCGCGCGACGGTCATCAATTTCACAAATCCGGTCGGAATTATTTCGCAAGGACTCCTGAATCACTCCGGAGTCAACGTCATCGGCGTTTGCGACACCCCTTTGGAGACTTTTGAGGCGATCGCCCATGCGCTTGACAGAACGCCGTTTGGACTCCGATTCGACTACCTCGGGCTGAACCACTTAGGTTGGGTGCGGGCGATTCGCGATGAGACGGAGGCAGAACTTCTTCCGAAAATCTTGTCTTCACCTGAAATCATTCAGAAATGCTATCGCCACGGGCTTTTCCCGTCGAAGTTCATTCAAGAACTGGGGCTACTGCCGACGGAGTATCTCTACTTTTATTATTTTCCGGAGACGGCGTACAAGAACACGAAACAGAGCGGCCAATCGCGCGGGCAGGCCATCGCAGCGATGAACGTGCGGCTGTTTCAAACTTTGGCGCAGGCTCCTGAGTCGAAGCTGATCGAAATCTACGAAGATTACCTGCGCGAACGGAACGCTTCTTACTTCAGCATCGAGGCAACGGCTGGCAAGAGCCGGAAAGAGAATCAGGAACTTTACTCGGAGTTTTCGGGTTACGAGCGGATAGCGTTGCTCGTTCTGCAGGCGTTGCATGCAGAAACGCCTTCCTTGATACCTCTTACTGTTCGCAACGGCGGAGCACTGAAAGATCTCGGGGCCGATGACGCGGTCGAACTGCCATGCGAAGTTTCTGCTCGAGGCGTTCGTGTGCCTCCCGTAGGCCTCGCGCCAGACGCTGTGCGTTCCTTGCTGCTGCAGGTAAAAGAGTACGAACGGCTGACGGTGCGCGCTTCCGTAGAGCACTCACGCAAGTTCGCGCTTGCGGCGCTCGAGAAAAATCCTCTGGTTGGCGACCAGGACGTGGCTCAGGCAGTGTTGACCGAATACGTTCAGGCGTTCGGACAACAGATGAATCAGTAAGCGGCGTCAGACGATTCGTTCAGGATGGCGGCTGTTTCCGATCTGCGGTGTCGTTAAGCAAGTTAACCCGCGGACGAAATTTTGGACGCTATATTTTTCAGATAGCTCAAGTTCGCGCGCATGCTCTCCATCGGCGGAACAAGAGCCCTGCCGTAGATCACGTCTTGTTCGACGATAGCCCACCCTGAATAGCTATTTTCGGCTAGAAATCGAAAGAACCCGTCGAAATCGATGCATCCGCTGCCGATCCGAGAGAACACTCCGGCGCCAATGGCTTGCGCAAAATCAAGCTTCTGCTGCCGGGCTTCGCCCAGAATGCCAGCGTCGATGTCTTTGATGTGGACGTAATGCAGCAGGGAACGATATTTTCGCGCCTCATCGACGGGATCTCCCCCGCCGTATACACAGTGCCCGGTATCAAGACACAAACCGACCTGCGTGGCGGCGAGCGCGTCGAATAGGTGTTCCACTTCCAGCGGAGTCTCGACAAAAGTGGCGACGTGGGGATGGAAAACAATGCGGAGGCCAAAATCCGCGGCAGCTCGCTCGACCTTCTGGATGACCTCGCCCACCTGCTTCCACTGAGCGAGAGTCAGAGACTTACTTCCATCTATCGGAACGCGCCCTGCGATCTCTCTTCGTTGAGTTGTTTGGCAATCGGCGAGCACGAGTAATCTGGCACCCAAGGCGGAGAGTAGCGCACCGACCCTGCGAACATGGTCGATTACCTTTTCTACACGCGAAGGTTCCGTGAGCGGAACGGGGACGAAAGAAGAAAGCATGGTCAATCCGGAGCGTTGCAACGTCTTACTCAAAACTCCGGGATCGGTCGGGAAATAACCGTACGGTCCCAACTCCGTTCCTGTGAAACCCGCGGCGACGATTTCTTCGAGAATTTGTTCGTAGGGCTGCTCCCAGGCTGGCCCGGGATCATCTTGCACACCCCAACTGACGGGGGCCGCTGCAAAGCGAATCTCTTCGGGAAGTTTCTCCAATTTACAGACTCTTCGCGACGGTGCCCAAGTGGACGCGCGCGCCGTCTCTCGCGCTACGATAGCAAGCGTCGATCAATTCAACGACGTTGAATCCGTCATCAGCGGTGACGGGCGGGAGCGATTTACCTTCCAGGGCGTCGACGAAAAGACGATCTTCTTCGACGTAGCCCCACTTCTCATGCATGGTCGCCAAGGAGAAATCGTACGTGGTGGTGCGGGTCTCGAGTCCATTCGTGAAAGCGATCCTTTCCATTTCGAACGTTTCGTAGGTTGCGTGCATGCCGTAGACCTCGAAGCGCTCGAAAGGAAAGTGCCAACTGGCGTGCGCGAATGTCTTCATCGTTGCCTGCAAGCCGGACTGAAAACCGAGCAAGATGGAAAAATCGTCGAGTTCGCCATGCTCGTGAGCACGGGCTGCTACCTGCACCCAGTCAACTTTTCCGAAGAAAAAGGTCATCAAATCGAACATGTGCACGGGCGTTTCATACAGGAAGCCGCCAGTCAGGCTGGAGTTCCACACCCAGCTCGGGTTTACCAGTTCTCCGCGATTCATTTTGGCGTGGACGGAAAGCGGACGAAATTCGTTGCGATCGATTGCTCCTTTAAGAATTTTGTAGACCGGCGCAAACCGGCGATTGTGGCCCACTTGATAAACGAGTGCGGAGCGGACCGCCCGATTGCGCAGTCTTGTCGCGGACTCCAAGTTCAATGCGAAGGGCTTTTCGCAAAAAACGTGCTTGCCGGCATCCAGAACTTGCGTGGCAACGTCTTCGTGAGTCGTATTCGGAGTGCAGACGAAGACCGCGTCACACCCAGTGAAGAGTTCCTCGAGCGATCGAGCGGGCTGACAGCCAAACCTGGCAGCCATCGCTTGCGCGAGGGCCGCGTCTACGTCAAAGAAACTCCGGAGTCTCACGCGCGAATCCTTTGAGAGGATTGCGGCATGTATGCTTCCAGCGCCCCCCGCCCCAACGATTCCAATCTTATGTGGCATTACCGACCTCGTCTTTCCCGGCCCGCACTGCTCAGCCAAAAATCTCTCGTGCGACACCACCGCAACACCGATAAGTCACGCTCATGGTGACTTCCACCTGCAGGACCGTCGCACAACACAGCTCGAACTACGAACTTTGTTCGCGCCCAAAAGCGTGAACCAAAGGCACGCGAGGATCGCGCTCCAGGCTACTCTTGCGGAGGTGCACGTAGCGCGGATCGTCGCTCGCAGCCATGGAACGAGCGCTGCCGGCGAGCACATTGAGGTAATAAACGTCGTACCCGTGAGCCGCGACAACGGGATGGTAGCCATCCTTAATCAATACTAAATCGCCGTCGATGAGAGTCAGGGTGTTGTCACGGGTTCCCGCGGCGTCGTACAGCCGCTGCAACGCATATCCCTCAGGTTTGTTGATCCGGTAGTAGTACGTTTCGTCGAGGTCCACTTCAAACGGGGGGTTGTGAGCGTCATGCTTGTGCGGAGGATAGCTCGACCAATTCCCGCTGGGTGTATAGACCTCGCAGAGCAAGAGCTTATCAGCAGGAAACTCCGGGCGAATGACATGGACGATTTGACGAGTGCTATTTCCGCCACCACGAATCTCCTCGCGGCAATCCGCGGGAGTTATGATGCGAGGATTAAGCGGAGCGGAAGAAGGGGTACGGCAATCCGCAAACTCGCAATTGGTGATCGCCGAAATCTCAAACAACGTCCGGCTGGGCAAATAGATCGCGTACGGATAGCCGCTGAAAACGTCCTGACGTCCCCCAACTTCGCGGGGACCTGCCCCCCAGTCGACAGTCGCTTTTCCTCCGAGAACGACGAGAACAGCTTCTTCGTCACGAGTGCTGCTCTGCCAATATTGTCCGGCGATGAGTCGCCGGACCGAGAAATTGATGGTCTCCCACTTTGCCCGCTCACGGGTGACAGACACAAGGACGCCGGATTTCTCCTGCGCGACGGGAGCCGAATGAATCAAAACCTCCTCTTCGTAATGAGCTTGGGCCACTTCTACCTCCACAGGGAAACGGCGAGATACATCTATCACGGGCGCGTCCCACCAGGATTCACCGGCGGGAATACGGGCATTGTGACCACTTCGACCAAAAGATGCGGGAGCGACGTGCGCCGCTCCCACGCCGGACGTTAGAAGTACAGCTTCAGTGCGAATTGGATTTCGCGAGGATCGCCCGGTCCGCCCGAATCGGTACCTAAAATAGGAGCAAGAGTGTTGTTGACCTTGCCAAACGAACCCGGCGAGCCAATATTCGCACTGGGGTTTGCGAAGTTGGGATGATTGAAAGCATTGAAAAATTCAGTTCTAAATTGCAGCGAATATCTGTCCGTAAACCTGAACTCTTTGAACAGGCTCAGGTCCCACGTCTGAATTCCGGGACCGTAAAACTGATACGGAGCACAGGTCCCGAACTGTCCGGGACCAGGCTGCGAAAACGCTGCCGGGTTGATGATAAAACCCGTGGTCGTGTACAACTTAGGATTCCTCGTCGCCCCGGCGTACGGATCACCGATACAGTTCGCATACACGGGGTTATTGCTGTCCACCAAGCCATCATTATTGGCGGTAACGTTAAACGGAGTTCCGGTCTGCAGAGTTACGATTCCGTTGAATTGCCATCCACCCAGCCAACGGCCGGCAAAATTGTCACCGGACATAAAGCGTTTCCCCTGACCTAACGGCAATTCCCAAAGGAAATTTCCGACGAAACGGCTGCGGACGTCGAGAACCGAATTCCCCATTTCCGCGGAATAGTTATAGGAGTTTTGCGGTAACTGTTGGGCCGTCAAGTTGTCGCGGTAATTGGCGAGACCGTGGGCGAATGTATACCCCAGCGAGTAGGCGAGGCCGTTGGATATCCTCCGTCGCAAGGCAAACTCGACACTGTTGTAATTCGAATTCCCGTCGAACGTGGCATCTTCCAGGTACGCATGCGAGCCGGAACCCGCACAGGGAATGCCAGCGCCGACAAACGTGTCAACAGTTGTCACTGTGTTCAGGTTGGCGTAGGGATACTGCAAAACCGGGCATCCGGTGTCGAAACCTGTGACCTGAGGCTGGTTAGCATCGCGTACGCGCTCTTCCTTACGCCCCCAATTTCCAACGTAGGTGGCGGAAATCACCGTATCACCTATAAGTTGATATTCGAATCCGAAGCTCGTCTGTTCGACATACGGCGTCCGCTGATTCGGATCCTGCGAGCGTATATGGAGATCATACAAAGGTGGGGCAGTCGCATCGATAATCGAGGAAGGGAACCCATCCTTTAGCTGAAAGACGGCGCTGTTTGCGCCCGTAGATAGCTGTGTATCAACAAACTGTGGCGGATTCAGCTGAAGCAATGCTTCCGAGCCGATGCGATTTACATGCTGATAAAAAACTCCATATCCACCTCGCCACACCAGGCGAGGCAGCATCTGATAGGCAAAACCGAACCGGGGGGCAAAATTGTTCAACGCGGGATGAATCAGCGCACGACCGTACCAACCGGACGCATTGCTCGCCGGGGTGATAAGTCCTCCGCCGTTCAACGGTGTGAAGTTCGTGGTCTCGTTATTCCTATCGATCAGCGGAGCGAAAAGTTCGTATCGGAGGCCGTACGTCAGTGTGAGTTTCGAAGTTGCCTTCCAGGTGTCCATGGCATAGAAGGAATGTCCAGGGGTGAAATAATGCACGATGTGGGGCGTCGTGAAAATTACCAAGTTCGCGTCCCCGAGCAGCAAATCGGGCAGCGCGTTCGAAAAACTGCCGGTGACAACTCCGGTTTCCAAGATAAGGCCCTGCGGAGCTTCGATATCGAGAAAGTTATCGCTCCTCCGGAGGTATTGGTAACCGAACTTAAAGCTGTGCGTGCCTTTCAGCCAGTTCAGGTTCTCCACCACGTTCCACCCTTGTGAAATCTGGTACTGAGGCCGCCAAGCTGCTGATCCTTCTGTTGTGAGGCCGCTGATGAAGAACGGAGGTATGCCGGCGGAACCCGGCCCGTCCGGGATTCCCGACAGACCAATCTCGGATTCAGCCTCGGAAGTGCCAACCGTCAAGCCATTCGGATCGCTATGGGCATTGTCCCGGCTGAAGCCGAAGCGCAGGTCATTGACCAAAGAATTTGAAAGCGTGTGCGTCCAGCCCAGCGCGAGCGACTGCTGGTGCCAGCGGTACTGTGTCGCAAAGTTGCCATTGCCGATCACAGGATTGCTCGTCCATAGGGGATCCTGCTTGTTCACGTGCCGGTAGCTATAGCTTCCAAATATCTGGTCTTTTGGGCTGAGCGTGTAATCGATGCGCCCGTCCAAGGAATACGCGTCATCGGGAATCGACGACGCAAATACATAGTTCGGCGCTCCGGTCCAACTCCCCGGGGTTCCTTCTACAGCCACTGCGGATGGGATATTCGGAGTCGCCGTACCGGCAACCAGCCCCATGAGCTTTTGCGCAACCGGATCGAAGCAACCTGCCTGGATAATGTTTCCGACGTAGCAACCGGACTGGCCGGGGACCTGCGGATTGGCCAATACATACGGCAATTCGGTGAAATTTCCTTGCGTCATTAGCGGCGTCGGTACGGTGCTTTGCACCGTAGTGCCTTGCCGGCTGGTGAACCGTTCGAGATCGCCAAAGAAAAACAGCTTGTCCTTCTTGATCGGGCCGCCGAACGTGCCGCCGAATTGATTTTGAGAAAAACCGCCGCGCGGCATACCGGTCAAATTGTTAATCCAGGTGTTGGCATCCAGAACCTTATTCCGGAAAAACTCGTACAAATCTCCGTGGTACCCATTCGTGCCTGATTTGAGGGTCGCGTTCACCACCGCTCCCGCCGAATTCCCGAATTCAGCGGAGTACGTGCGCGTCTGAATCTTGAACTCCTGCAAGGCATCAGGTGGCGGCTGCACAACCTGCATCGACAATTCCTGCAGGTTTTCGGAGAAGGAGTTATTGTCGATGCCGTCCAGCAGAAAATTGTTTTGAAGCTCGCTGTTCCCGTTGGCGCTAAAGCGGTCGGGCGCCGGGTTAGCGGGAGCGTAAAACTTATCCACGCCGGGTTCCAAAAGCGCCAAATCAGCGTAACGACGGCCGTTCAGAGGGAGGTCGTTGATGCGCTGTTCATTCACTACGCTTCCGAGGTCGGCCGTCTGTGTCTCCAGGGCTGGCTCGCCACCAGTGACCACTATTTCCGTTGTGACCGAACCAACCTTCAATGCAAAATTAATGGAAAGGTGATCTTGCACGTGCAAATGAATGTCATCGCGTAAGACGCTACCAAACCCGGCGGCGGTCGCCTTCACCGAGTACGTGCCGGGAATTAATGTTAGGATCTGATACTCTCCGTCCGCGTCGACAGAGGTAGTCACCGCGACGCCCGTCGCTTTGTTCGTGATCGTCACCGTCGCACTAGGCACGACAGCTCCAGAGGAGTCTAGAATCCTCCCGGCGATAGCGCCGCGATCGATTTGGCCAAAAGCAGGCAAAGCAGAAACGCCGAGCAACATGGCGAACAACACTGCCCAGCCGAGCAATCTGCGATTCTTCGTCAATTGATACATTGCAGCCTCCGCTTTTCAGATTCGAAGAGAGGACTCAAAAACTTCGACGCAGTTGGATTCAAACCGCCCAGCCATCCGCCACACGCTTGGAAGCAATTCTGGAACTGCGAAGTCCCGGTCTGTCGCCGGCAATGCCAGAACGCCCTCGCCGCCGGTCCGATCGTCCATCAAGTTCGGCGCCCTCGATGGACTGCCCCTGCGTACGTCGGCCGCCCGGAACGCAATCCAATCCAAGTTGTCACAGAAAAAGCTGGAAGAGACGAATGAGATATCGTCAGCTGAATGTTGCCCCCTAAGACTCCACCCCAAGCGTACCGAAACGATTCGGTCCCCAATGGCTGGAGGTGTAACATTCGCAAAAATCGTTGTCAAGTCAATTTTTTAGAAACCGGCTATTAGGGCACAGGTTTGTCAATATTGGGACGTGTGTAACGGCCGCGAATCATTGTTCCCCAGAATGCCAGAACGTTTTGGCATTTTCATTGACAACGTTTCTTGCGGTCGTACAATGCCGTTACTCCGAATGAAATTGCGGAGGCTGGACGCCGCGGGCCGCAGCAATTGTACGAACTCAAAGCGCCTCGAACTTCGCGGACCGCGTTTTCAAAAGTGTCTCAGCAGTATTTGCGACACGTCGAGTCCGGATCGATGAGCGAGGGGCCATTTGACGTTCGGCGTCACCGTCACTCGAAACGATCTCGTCGGCGCGCGATCGGTGGCAATGCGTGGCGACCGATGATTCCCACAGCCCGGAATATTTGATAAGACGTCTCGCAAGATGCAAAGGAGCGAGGATGGCACCGCGATGGAACAAGCTTCTTACTCTAATTCTCGTCGCATTAGGCTGCACGGCGGCTTTGCTTTTTCGATCGGGTTCGGTGATTGCGCAATCTCCCAACGCGGTCAGTTCGAAGGCTATTGTGTCCGCAGAGCCGCTGGTATTTGACCGGGGAGCGGCGGCGCTCTGGCACAGTCTTCTGAAACTTCACACGCGAGCAAGCCTATTGATGGTGACCGCGCATCCCGACGACGAAGATGGCGGAATGTTGACGTATGAATCGCGCGGGCAGGGCGTGCGGGCCGTTCTGATGACGCTCAATCGCGGCGAAGGCGGCGCCAATGTAATGTCTTCGGACTATTTTGACGCGCTTGGGCTAGTGCGCACGGAAGAGCTTCTGGCCGCCGATCGCTACTACGGAGTACAGCAATTTTTTTCGCGAATGTGCGACTACGGTTTTTCCAAGACAAAAGAAGAGGCGCTTGAGAAGTGGGGCCACGATCAAACCTTGTCCGACGTAGTCCGCGTCGTTCGCATGACTCGCCCGCTGGTCATTACTTCGGTCTTTGTCGGAGGGCGCACGGATGGCCATGGCAATCACCAGGTCGCCGGGCAGATGGCGCAGGAGGCCTTCAAAGCCGCGGGCGATCCGGCCATGTTTCCCGAGCAACTCAAGGAAGGGTTGCGGCCCTGGAAGCCGCTCAAGGATTATGCGCTCGTGCCGTTTTCCCCCGTCACCGACAAGGGGATTTTGGACTACGCGGACGGCAAGTATTATCCCGCCGAATTTAATAACTATACGGACGGCACCGTCATTCACGGCGCGCTTTCCGCTTCCGTCGAAATTCCGGAAGGCGAGTACAGCCCGCTGCTGGGATTGACTTACCTCCAGGTCGCGCGCGTGGGTCTCGGCCAACAAAAGTCGCAGAGTGGCGGCACCGGCTTGCCGCCGGCGGAAGCGGAGATGACTCCTTATCACCGCTTCGCCTCGCTCGTCTCAGTCCCGGAAAAAGAGTCGTCTTTCTACGATGGTATCGACGGCTCGCTCGTCGGCATCGCGAGCCTCGCGCAAGGCGGCGATTCGTCTTTTCTGAAAGCCGATCTATCGCAGATCAATTCTCTGGTCGATAAAGCCATGAACGATTTCTCGGCCCAACATCCCGAAGCGGTTGCTTCGACCCTAGCGGCGGGCTTGAAAGCGACGAACGAACTGATCGAAAAAGTAGCCAGCAGCGACCTGACCGCCGATTCCAAGTACGACGTGACGCACGAATTAAAAGTCAAGCAAACGCAGTTCGAAAATGCGCTGGCAGAATCGCTCGGCATTTCCGTGCTGGCGACGGTGACTCCTGAGAAAGAACCGACTGGGCCTTTCGCGCGTTTCCTCAGGAATCCGGCAACCTTCCAGGTGGCAATTCCCGGGCAGGAATTCTGGGTGAAAATTCACGTAACGAATCCAACCAATCTGCCCGTGGAATTGCAGAGCGCGGTCCTCGATTCCCCGGCGAACGAACAATGGTCCATCGATCCCGGCACGCAAACAGGCGGCACTCTTAGAGGCAATCAGTCCGCGGACCTGCGCTTCACCGTGCACACGGCCTCGGATGCGGGTTTCACGCGTCCCTATTTCACGCGTCCAAACATCGAGCAGGCTTACTATGACATTCAGGTACCGAAAGATCTCAACCTGCCTCTGGCTCCTTATCCCCTTTCAGCTAAAATACATTTCGTTTTCAACGGCGTACCGTTCGAGCAGGAGCAGGTCGTGCAATCCGTGCAGCGCGTCGTCGGCCCGGGCACCGTGCTCGAGCCGCTGATCGTTGCGCCGGCCATTTCCATTTCCATCATGCCGCAAGCGGGGATTGTTCCCCTCGACACCAAATCCTTCGAAGTGAGCGTGAACCTTCACAGCAACGTCAAAGGTCCCGCGAAGGGCACCGTGAAGCTCGACTTGCCGGAAGGCTGGACGGCGACGCAGGAGGAATTCTCGACCGCAAAGGACGGCGACGATCAATCGCTCAACTTCCACGTCACCCCCGCGAGTCTAAAAGAAAAAGCGTACGACATCACGGCCGTTGCCAGCTACGATGGCCACGATTACAAAGAGGGATATCACACCATCGGCTATTCCGGTTTGCGTCCCTACAATCTCTATCGCGCTTCCACGTATCACGCGACGGGTGTTGATGTAAAAGTCGCTCCGGGGTTGGAGATTGGATACATCGTGGGCGCCGGAGACGACATACCTCAGTCTCTCGTGAATCTCGGCATCAAAGTCCATTTCCTTACGCCCGAAGATCTCGCCAGCGCAAGTCTCTCCAAATTCAATGCGATCATTCTCGGAGTGCGGGCTTACGCGGTGCGTCCGGATCTCATAATTCACAATGGCCGGATCCTCGATTATGTGAAGAACGGAGGCGTCGTCATCGTGCAATACAACACGCCCGAGTACGATCACAATTACGGTCCGTATCCCTACAAAATGGGTTCGAATCCCGAAGAGGTTACCGACGAAGATTCGCAGGTGGAAATCCTGGCGCCATCAAATCCCGTTTTCACCTGGCCCAATAAGATCACCAGCAAGGATTTTGAGAATTGGGTCGAAGAACGCGGCTCGAAATTCCTTGTGAGCTGGGACCCGCAGTACGTCCCGCTGCTCGAAACGCACGATCCTGGGCAGGCTCCTCAAAAAGGCGGCCTCGTTTACGCCCAGTACGGCAAAGGGATTTACATTTATAACGCTTACGCGTTTTACCGCCAGATGCCCGACGGCGTTCCCGGCGCATATCGCATTTTCGCCAACATGGTCAGCCTGGGAAAAAATCCTGAGCTGATGAAATCTCGCATCGCAGACACCCGCAAGCCGGCGGGTAAGCCCACTCCCTGATTTCCGGAGGGGGACAGCCAACGCGTTCAACGCCGGACCATCCTTATGGATGGTCCGGCGACGCGTCCTTCTGCCCCTGCGCCTCCTTCTGCATCGTATAGAGGAACGTTTTCATAGTCGCCTGGCGCCGCGCGTTCTCATCCGCGAGGCGCGTTGACGCTGCTTCGTAGAGCTTTATTTCCTTCCGCTGCTTTTCCGGTTGCCCCTCGTGCTCGTAAATCTGGGCCAGTCGGTAATGCGCTTCCGCGGATCCCGGGTCCATGCGTGAGCAGCTTTCGGATTCGCGGAGCGCTTCTGGCCAGCGCTCCAGCCATCGATACGTTTTGCCTAACTGGCAGTGTGGCGAGGCATCATCTTTCGGAAGAAGCGCAACTGAGGCGTGCAGGTGCTGCAGAATCTCCGCGGCGTGGGTTTTGTCTCCCGCAACGTAGTCTCTGCGAAAGAGCACTGCGCCGCAGTAGTACTGGATATGTCCGTCTTTCGGCTGGGCGTCCGAATAGGCGCATAGCTTTGCCACAGCCGCGGAATCGGGCGGCGCCCGGTCCAGCTGAATGTCTCCCAAATATTGCAGCACCACCTGGGGTTCCGGCGCCAGTTCGGCGGCACGCAGCAGATATTTTGTGGCGTCTTCGTCAGTGCCCCCAAAATGCTCAACCATGCCCAACGCCAGTTGGATTCGCCAGGATTCCGGATGCAACTCCTCACCTTGTTTGAGAACGACCTTCGCCGGCTCGAAGCTGCTGTGCCGGATCAATTCCACCGCCAGCGAGAGACGATATCGCTCGTCGTTCGGCGCCAGCTCGACGGCCGCCTCGTAGCCCTTCACCGCGGCAAGGTTATCCCCGCGCGCCTCTTGAATGTCGCCAATCAGGTCTTCGAGATCCGCGTTGTCGCCAAGCTCTTTGCACTTTTGCGCGCTAGACGCAGCGTCATCGAGGCGACCGGCCCGGAATTGCGCGAGAGCCAGATCGAACTCCAGGTCGGCGCGTCCCGGGTCGAGATTCGCAGCCTTGTTTAGCTCTTCGATGGATTCGGAATATTTTTCGTGGGCGATCAGGAGCTCTGCTACGCGCTGATGAAGCTCCAACTCTTGCGGTGATGCCAGCTGTGTCGCGCGAAGCATTTTCAGCGTTTGATGAAAATCGGAATGCATATCCAATTCGGCTTCCAGGGAAACCAGGCCGGCTTGGAGATTGTGCGTCTCGGAAAATAAAGGCTCGGCCAAACTTGCCGCGCGTTGCCAATTTTTCGATTGCAGCTCGGCCGTGGCCGTCGCCAGGACTAACCCATGGTCAGCCGGCTCCAGAGCGAGTGCTTTTTCCATTTCAGAAGCAGCGGTCGAGGCATTTCCTAATCCCAGTGCCACGGACGCTTTAAGCCGGTGGAATGTGACGCGCTCGTCACGTTTAGTCGGTGGAGATAGGCCGGCCAAAGCGCTCTGGGCTTCCGCGTACTTGTGGAGATGCACGAGCACCACCGCCCACTCCATCCGAATCCGTGGGTCGTCGCGGTTAATTTTCGCGGCATGCGCCAGCAGAGGTTCGGCTTTTTCCGGCTGGCCCTCTCGTTCGTAAATCTCACCGAGTGCCGCCAGAGCGATCGCATCGTTGGGTGCAATTTGCAAAACACCGTGCAACTCTTCCTCTGCTCGTTCGTTCTGCCCGATGCCGGCATACGCTTGTGCGAGCAAGGTACGTGCGGCGGAATCCTGCGGTTGGGTTTGAAGATAGCTTGAGAGAATTCGTATTGCTTCGTCGGCGTTTCCGTGCTCGAGAGAGGATTGTGCTTCCGCGAGTGTTTCCGAGACTTGGGGCGGAGGTGCTTGCGGTGAGGCTCGATTCTGCTGCGCGCCCGTAGTAAGCGTGAAGCTAAACAGCAGCAATGCCTCCGCGCCCAGAGCGAATCGCGTGAAAATCCCGCACTTCGACACGGCTGCTGCGCCTCCCGGCTCCATCATTTTGCGTTGCAGTTCTCCTCGCCAGCAGCGCATTCTTTCTTATAATCTGCGCCACTTGCACGCACTCGCAAAATCACAGGCAGGCTAGCCTACGGTCTTGCGCGTTGTCCACCCCTATTTTCCTTGCGAGCTCTCCGAAAATCCTCGTGCTCCACGAAACGCGACGACCCTACCGCATGCCATAACGTTTCGGCACATCGCACTTCTTGACTTGCCCGTGTCCGATCCCGCTGCTATAGTCCACCCTCGATACTCGATTCGCGTTTTTCCGGGACGCCTGATTTGGCCCAGAACATTTCGCCACAACTCCCTCCCGAGATCGCGGGACCCTCCGAAAAACTTGTTCGCGGCATGGGCTTGGTGCAATCCGTCTCCGTCAACATGCTCGGAATGATTGGCGTCGGCCCCTTCATCACCATCGGTGTGATCCTTTCGGCCATGGGCGGGCCGCAGGCCGTGCTCGGCTGGTTTCTCGGTGCGTTATTTTCCGTGTGCGATGGGATGGTTTACGCCGAACTGGGAGCCGCGATGCCGGGAGTGGGTGGAGCTTATATTTATTTCCGCGAAGCCTTCAACCCGCGCTCCTGGGGTCATCTTTTCTCTTTCCTCTTCCTGTGGGAAACGATTTTCGTCGCGCCGTTGGCGATCTCGGCCGCGTGCGTCGGTTTTGCCGAATACTTCCATTACTTCCTGCCTCGATTAAACCACGCTGGGGTGGGCGCCCTCGCCGCCGCCGTTTGTGTGTTCATCACATTTCTACTGTATCGTCCCGTTAAGGAAGTGGGGCGTTACTCGGTGATTATGTTGGCCGTGGTGTTGGCCGCGATGTTTTGGGTAATCGTGTCCGGACTTATTCACATCGACACCAAGATGGCGTTCGATTTTCCGCCCGGCGCTTTTCATCTCTCCAAATCCTTCTTTTACGGGTTGGCCGGCGCCACATTAATCGCGATGTATAACTACGGCGGCTATAACAACATCACCTACCTCGGCGGAGAAGTTAAGAATCCCGCGAAGAATATCCCCAGGGCCATTGTTTTCTCCGTCTTAATCGTTGCCGTGCTGTACCTTCTCATGAGCGTGGTGATTATAGGGACGATTCCCTGGCGGGATGCCGCAGTCTCTCACGCAGTGGTGTCGGAGTTCATCGGTAAGTTGTACGGCTCGCGCGCCGCGTCCGTGATGACGTGCCTCATTCTTGTCGCGACGCTCGCCGGAGTTTTCACCGGCAGCCTTGGTTATTCCCGCATCCTTTACGCCGCGGGCGCCGAAGGAAACTTTTTCAAGGTGTTCGGTCGGGTTCATCCCACGGGACGCTTCCCAACCGTCTCGCTCCTCGCCACCAATGCCATGGCCATTCCGCTCTGTTGGTTTTCGCTCGGGCGGCTCCTTTCGGCTCTGATGATTATTCAAATCGTCTTCCAGTTCATCCCTCAGATCATCGCGATCTTCGCCATCCGCAAATATCGCAGGGAAATCAAGCGTCCCTACGGCATGTGGTTTTACCCGGTCCCGGCGATTGTTGCGCTCATCGGATGGATTTATGTCGCCTGTACTCCGGAACAACGCGAGAACATTGGCACCGCGGTCATTCTTTTGGCATTGGGATTGGGTGCGTACTTTCTGCGCGCGCGAGTCGTCGAATCCTGGCCCTTCGGGCACAGCGGAGGCCGCTCGTCGCCCATTGCGTGACGAACCGCAGGAAAGATTAGTCAGATTTTCTTGGGAGGACAGCAGGAGTCTCGCACGACAAGTTGAGTCTTCAGCAAGGCTGGCGTAGGAATGCTTACCCTTCCTTCGATGTGATCGATCAAGATTCTCGCCGCAATCATTCCGATCTCCCTCGCAGGCTGACGCACCACGGTGAGCCTCGGCCGTAGCAGCGTGGCCCAGTAGAAATCGTCGAACCCGAGCAGGCTGACTTCTTCGGGGCACGCGAGGCCAATCTCTTGTATTGCCGCCAGCGCACCCAACGCCATCATATTGTTGGTGCAAAAAATCGCAGTCGGACGTTGCCCCCGCGTTAAAAGCTGCATCGCGTGGAAATGGCCGCTCTCCATGTCGTTGTGTCCGGCCTGAATTGCCGAGCGGTCCAGGCGGATTTTCGCACTGCGAATCGCGGATATAAATCCCCGCAATCTATCCCGCGATGTTCCACTGGAAGCATCGCCGGTAATAATCCCGATGTCGCGGTGTCCCAGGCTCAGCAAATACGAAGTCGCGCTTTCTGCGGCCTGCGTGTTGTCCACTCCCACTCTTCCGATATAGGTGTCACGTTCACGGGGGTGACGGTCCGCGTAAACCACCGGCAGATTTCCTAGGACTGCTCTCGCTTTTCCGCCTACTGCGTTCATGGCGGGAACCCGTACAACTCCATCGACGCGACGCCGGTGAAACGAATCGAGATAATTTCGCTCTTCGTCCCAACTTTCTCGAGAATCTCCTATCAGCACCGTGTAACTCGCCGAGGCCGAATAGTCTTTGACCCCGCGCACCAGCTCGATGTAAAAGTTGTTCGACAGATCGGGAACTACGATAGCAAGCGAGTGCGTTTTTTGAAGCCGAAGGCCACGCGCGAGGTCGTTCGGGCAATATTTCAGCGTCTTGATGGCTACTTCAATTCGGCTCCGCATGTCCGCGCTGACATAGTCGGAATTATTCAGTGCGGCGGAAATTGTGGAAACGGAAGCCCCCGCCGCTTTCGCAACTTCACGAATCGTAACGTGGCGCCTTACACCCTTTGCTTTTGACTTCAACCTCAATCTCCTCGCCGCGGTGTTAAGGGATGGACTCAACATGTTTTGCAAATCAGGAGTTTACTAACAAAGCGAAATAAAGCCAAAACCAAAACGTTTTGGGATGTGGCGCGCTTGCAACGCGTCTGGAGTTCACTCAGAGTCGGCCGCTGAAATCTGGTTGTCCCACAAGCTCGGGCTGTCTCCTACTATCCAGCAGACATAAGGCGAACGGACTGAACTCCGGCTGCCAGGACGAAAGGCGAAGGCGGTGATGGGCATCACCCTCTGGAGTGACCAGGGCCACAGCCGACGGGAGACGTTCCCGGTTAGCTAAGAGCCACGGAGGTGGACCATGAAAGCGCTTGAAAGCCGGACCCGAATTGAGATCAAGAATATTCTCTTCCCGACGGACTTTTCTTCTGCGGGGGATGCGGCGATCCCTTACGTAACAGAGCTGGCAAAACGCTTCGGAGCCAAGGTCTGTGCACTGCATGTGAGACCACCGGTCATTAACCCCATGACGCAACCAGCGGTAGCGAGATTCTGTTTCGGCCCATTCGTCCTGAAGATGAACCACTAATGGTGAAATTCCACGAAATGCTTTCCGACGAAAGCATCTACCTGCGATTTTTCCATATGGAGCAACTCAGTTCGCGCGTCGCGCACGAACGCTTGTTGCGAAAATGTTTCATAGATTACGACCAGGAAATGGCGCTGGTGGCGGAACGCACTGGCCCGGACACCGCGCAGCGCGAAATCGTCGCGGTAGGCCGGTTAACCAGGGCGCGCGCGGCAAGCGAAGCGGAAGTCGCGGTGCTGGTGAGCGATCGCTATCAGCGGCACGGACTTGGCACTGAACTGGTGCGGCGGCTCATTCAGGTGGCGAGCGACCAAAAAATTCAGGAAATTGTGGCCAACATTCTTCCAGAAAACATGGGGATGCGTGCGCTCGCGGACCATTTCGGGTTTGCAATCCACGAAAGCGACGATCCCGGGATGGTCATCGCGGTTTTAAACCTTTAAACCCTTCAGCCTCTAACTCCAACGCGCAGTGTTCGGCAGCGTGTGATTGCCGTCACATCGATTGGTGATGCGTTGCACATCGTGTGGGCCTCCGGCGATGTATTTAGAAGCTTATATAGGAGGCATATATGTCCACCGCGATTCAGCTGCTTATTTCGCAAGTCAGGCCCATCGTTTCGACTATGAAGGCCCTGGTATTTCGCGGGCCTGGCCAAATCAACCTGGAGTACGTGCGGATCCCGAAGCCCGGCCCTGGCGAAGCCGTGATACGCGTGACGCTGACGACGATTTGCGGCACCGACGTGCACATCGTCAAAGGCGAATATCCGGTGAAGCCCGGCTTGACGATCGGGCACGAACCCGTCGGTGTGATTCACGAACTCGGAGTCGGCGTTACCGGCTACCACGTGGGAGAGCGCGTGCTGGTCGGCGCAATCACACCGTGCGGACAATGCGCCTACTGCTTGAGCGGACATTGGTCCCAGTGCGGAGGTCCCATCGGAGGCTGGAAATTTGGCAACACAATCAATGGAGCGCAAGCCGAATACCTGCTGGTGCCCAATGCGCAAGCCAATCTAGCTAAGATTCCCGATGACCTGCGCGACGAGCAAGTTGTGCTGCTGGCCGACATCGCCTCCGCGGGGATTTCGGCTGCGGAAAGCGCCGAAGTGAAGATCGGCGATACGGTTGCGGTGTTTGCGCAGGGCCCGATCGGTCTCTGTGCGACCGCCGGCGCGAAATTAAAGGGCGCAAGCCTGATCATCGCGGTGGAATCCGATCCTATGCGCGCGAAGATGGCCAAGCGCATGGGCGCCGACATTGTTCTTGACCACACCAAGACCGACGTTGTGGCGGAAATCAAACGGTTGACGGATGGCGAGGGCGTTGATGTGGCGATCGAGGCGCTGGGCACGCAGGCGACGTTTGAAAGTGCGCTGCGTGTGCTGCGAGCCGGGGGCACGCTATCGAGCCTCGGGGTGTATTCCGGGAAACTTTCCGTGCCGGTGGAACCCTTCGCGGCAGGACTTGGCGACCAGAAAATCATTACAACGCTTTGTCCGGGTGGCAAAGAACGTATGCGCCGTCTGATGCAGTTGGTGCGGCATGGCAGGCTGGATCTCACTCCACTTCTGACGCACACGTTTTCGCTCGATCGCATCACCGAGGCCTACAAACTTTTCGCCGAGCGGCAGGATGGAGTAATCAAGGTTGCCATCAAACCGTGACGAACTGACTTCAGCGTCGCGGGCGTAGGGATTCGCCACCGCTCTCCGAACATCGGAATTCTGACGTCTTTTCCCGGCCTCGAGCACTGCGCGCCAGCGCGTTCATGGAGTTGTAATGAGCCCGGTGTAGCGTTGCGATGGCATTCCAAAGCAGAAAAAGTGCAAAACGGAAATAAATCGCTACCGCAAGAGCTGATCCCGCAGCTGAAGCTTCTCGCTGGGTCCACTATGCCAGGCTGATGCAAGAAGCAGGAGCGGACGCCATCGAGCTGAACCTCTACGGAATGGTGACAGACCCGAAGACTAGCAGTTCGGAACTGGAGCAGAGTTACTGCGAACTCGTTAGCCGGGTGAAGTCAAACGTCACAATTCCAGTTGCCGTTAAACTCTCCCCATTCTTCACTGCGCTTCCCTATATGGCGCGGCGCCTGGACGAGTCCGGCGCTGACGCCCTCGTCTTGTTCAATCGCTTTTATCAGCCGGAATTCGATCTCGAGTCGCTAGAGGTCGTGCCGTGCCTGACGCTCAGCAATTCGCAAGAATTGCTGCTGCGGCTCCATTGGATCGCAGTTCTCTGCGGACGAGTTAAATGCAGTCTCGCGGTCACTGGCGGAGTTCACAACGCCGGAGACGTGCTGAAGTCCATCATGGCGGGAGCTAACGTGGCGATGATGACTTCCGCGCTCTTGCGTTATGGTATCGAGCATGTCGAACTGGTGCTCGGAGATCCAAGGAAGTGGATGGAAGAGCACGATTATCAGTCGATCCGCCAGATGCGCGGCAGCATGAGCCATCGGTCTGCCGCGCGTCCCGATGTTTTCGAGCGCGTCAAGTATATGAAGGTCCTGAGCTCCTACACCCTGCGTTAACCCAGCCGTCTAATCCCTCGTCGCCGGAGCAATGTGATTGCGAACACGCTGCACCGTGGCCGGACTACGCGGAGCCACGAAATCAATCCAAGTGAAAGCGTTTCGAATCTAGCCCGGGGAGCCTCCTCATCATCAAGCCTTTCTCGTCGCGGCGATTGTTGCCATTCGTCCCTCGTTTCGCCCCGTAACCAGCAATCCCGAGCCTGAGAGTTCATTCACGATCCATTCGAAGGGAATACGAAGTTTCCTGAAGCTGCTCTTGTGCAGCGTCCATTTGCCATCGTCGTCGCGAACATTTATTAGATCGTGGACCACGACGGTTTCGGCCGTTTCGTATTCCAGAAAACAAGTCATCACCCGGCGATCATCGCTGCGCACAGGAATAAAACGGTCGAGCCCGAATAACTCGCCACTCGCAAGGTCTCGATAAGTGACCACGAAGGTCCCTCCGGGCTTGAGCGCACGAGCAACGGACTGGAATAAATTAGAGACGTCCGACCGGTCCCGGAGGTGCGTCAACGTATCGCCCATGCACACGGCAATCTCTACGGACTCCGGATCAACCAGCGAATCGAGTTCGCGCAAATCGGCGTGCTTGACTGCGATTTTGCGCGAGCCCACCCTGGCAGATAGGTCGCGCAGCAGCTTTTCGCTACTATCGATCGCAATTACTTCGTATCCGCGGTCGCACAAGGCAAAAGACTGAAACCCCGAGCCGCATCCAAGGTCCACGGCGAGGCCCCCACTTGTGTCCGTTCCGGCGAACTCTTCCAGGATAGCTTTTTGTTCCACGACTTTCGTTTCAAACGGCAGCCCGAACATCCACTCATAGTGGTCCGCCAATAAATTCTCGTAATGTTCTTGTGCGCTGACAGGTGTGCGTGAGGTCATAGCTGTTCGGAGGCAACGGAGACTAACAATGGCGCGTTCACGTAATCGAGATCAGCGGATCTGTGCGGGACAAAACTTCGCCGACAGCCATCGCTTCTTCGCCGCGCTCGTGCAACGCGCGAACAAACCGGCCAGAGGCGCTAGCCGTCATCGACAGCAGTAACCCTCCCGCGGTTTGCGGATCGAACAGCAAGGTCTTGGTGGTTTCGTTCACGTTCGGCCCGAATTTCACAACGCATTCAGCGAATTCGCGGTTGGCTTTCAACCCTGCTGGCACGCAGCCCGCACGCACACTTTCGACGGCGCCAGGAAGCAAAGGTATCCTTGCCGAATCGATTCGCAAGCTAACCTTGCTGGCCAAACCGATTTCGCGAGCGTGACCAACCAGGCCGAAGCCGGTTATATCGGTCGCGCCGTGCACGTCGCCACCCAGTTCGACTGCGACCTCTGCGGCAACTTTGTTCAGCGTCGTCATGGATTTTGTGACAGCTTCGATCCACGCCGGCTCCGCTTTGACCTGCTTAATCGCGGTGGAGATAACGCCTGTGCCCAGAGCTTTCGTTAGGACCAGCGCATCGCCAATTTTAGCTCCGCCATTTGCCAGAATTCTCGCCGGATGAACGGAACCGGTGACCGCATAACCGAACTTGATTTCTTCGTCGCGAATGCTGTGGCCGCCAATCACGGTGCATCCGGCCTCGATCATTTTTGAAAGACCACCCGCAAGGATTTCTCCAAGAATCTCCAAGTCCTGCTTTTCTGGAAAGCAGACCATCGCCAGCGCACTAATCGGACGGCCACCCATGGCGTAGACATCGCTCAGCGCATTCACCGCCGCGATCTGTCCAAACGTGTAAGGGTCATCAACGATCGGAGTGAAAAAATCTATCGTCTGCACCAGGGCGAGCTCCGGCGACATCTTGTACACGCCGGCGTCGTCGGCGGTATCAAACCCGACCAGAACGTTCGGGTCGTGCTGCCTCGGCAATTTTCCAAGTATCGAGTCCAGCGCCGCCGGACTTAACTTGGATGCTCAACCGGCAGCCTTCACCGATGCAGTGAGGCGGATCTGTTCAACTGGTTTCATAAGCCGCATTGTACAGGCCGCGAGAAGATTGGTGAAATGCGAACAAACGGAGCACGCGGGGGGCAGAACTTTCAGTCCGCGCCCGTCGTGGGTGTGGTTTCCTTGGACGTGATCTCGTACTTGAAGTTGTCCGGGTCGAGGCTGTCGAGCCGGCCTTCTGCAGTTTCCGCCTGCGGATACATGAGGAAGCTGATCTGCGCGCCTTTCGATCCGGGCAGAGTGACATCGTGTGCGAAGTTATACGCCATCCAGTTCATTTCCCACGATCCGAATAGCCGCGCGCGTGCATTCTTCACCATGTCATCGTCGAGAGGACGATTCCCGGGTGGTTCCTCGAGCACCACCTTCCGCACATCCGCCGGATCGACCGGCACCCAGCCATAGTCGCTCAGGTAAACCTCAGCGCGGCAGTGCTGCGCTTTGGTCACGTTCTCCGATGAAGCACCCAGGCTCTTGTATCCTAATTCGGATTTGCCGACACGGATGCCGTAAACGTCGCGCGCCGGAAGACCAGCCGACCGTGCCAGGCCTACGTAGAGCGAGTTAAGGTCCGCGCACTTGCCACTGAGATCCTTCGACTCCAGCATGAAACGAATGTCGCCCACGCCGCAGCCGCGCGTTTTCGGATTGCGAAACGTGTTCTCCACAATCCATTCGTAGATGGCGCGCGCTTTCTCGACATCTGTCTTCGCGCCGCTCGTGATCTCGGTTGCCGTGGTATTCACGATGCCATCGGTTGGCAGGAGCTTCGTCGGCCGCAAAAAATACGCCAAATCCGCGGCGTCTTCTTTCGGAGTATTGCGGGGCACGCTGAGATCAACACTATAGGTCTTCGTCGTGATCCGGCTCGTGACGGTGAGGATTGGCCTCACACCAGTTGGAAATTCTGCAGCGATGATTCCGAGCGAATCCGGGTTGCTTTCGAGTAGCTTCGCCGTTCCGCCCGCCGGTTGGATCGTACGGGAGAGCGTTTTCTGAAAAGGCGTTTCGCTGATGAGCGCTGTCGGCAGCCAGATGCGTGTCGCTCCTGAAGGTTTGAGCACTTCGACGCTCGTCGTAACTTCGAACGTGCGCCAATGATCAATCGTTATGGCGTTTGCAAAAAGTCGTCCGGCCTTTGCGAACGCGAGGCTTGCTGAAAAAACTCCGGTTGACCGCAGGAAATCGCGCCGATTCATAACCCAACTCCTCGAACCAAAATTCTACTCTTACTCCCCGACTAAGGCATAGCGTACACTCGACTTGGCCCGTACACAACATACGCGAGTCGGGTCTTTAGAGTTGGAGATCGGGACACTGGTGACCCGCGTCAGCACTCATTCCGCTTCACTATCTGCTTTGGTCCGGCCCATTGCGACGGGAGGATTTGCCCTCGGACTCGGACTGACCAACGAGTGCAATCTAGCTTGCTCGTTCTGCTACCGCGATCCAGCGCGCCTCGACCGCCTGAGCCTCGAGCAAGTGCGTTCTGCGATGGCCAGCCTCCCGGTCCGTTCCGTCAATCTCGGCACCGGCGAAAATGGAATGCACCCGGAGTTTCGCGAAATTCTCGCCTATCTTCGCAACCAGCCTGTGAAGCTAACCATCACCTCGAACGGCCACAGCGTTGCCGTTCTCAGCGACGACGAGTTGCGCGCTTTTCACGACATCGAGTTTTCCCTCGATTATTCAACCGAAGAAAAGCAGGACGCCCAGCGTGGCGCCGGCAATTGGGCGCTGATCCACGAACAGGCCGCGCGTTGCGTGCGCCTCGGCGTTCCGGTCACATTCATCGCGGTCATGATGAAAGCCAATTATCTCGGCTTGGCAAACGTAGCGCGCGTCGCCAAGCGCTACGGCGCCCCGCTGCGCGTCAACGTCTATCAAGCGGTGCGCTCCGACCTTTACGCCCTGACGTACGAGGAATACTGGCATGGCTTTCGCGCGTTGTTTGCAGAAACTGACGTGATTGCGATTGGAGAGCCTCTAGTTCGCGCGATGGCAGGTTTGCCTGCAAGGGTGGGCGGCTGCGGCGCCAGCACCGTGCGCGTCACGCCGCGCGCCACCACGCAACCGTGCGTTTATTGGCCCGGCGCTGGCGAGCCGCTGCCATTGCTGCTCTCGCTCGGTTCGGAAATCGTGGAGACGACTCCCTTCGTCGAAGCGCGCACTGCGCCGGAAGCATGCCGTTCGTGTGCGTTCCTCGCGTCTTGCTATGGCGGATGCGCGGGACGCCGTCGCTTGCAAAATGCTCTGCACGAACCGGACTTTTATTGCCCCATCGTCCGCGGCAAAGCCGAAAGGCTGGAAATTCTCATGGCACCGGCGCGCGAACTCCCCAAAGGCGAAAGCGCGTGTACCACCATCGTCATCGCCCGCGATTAGTTTTGCGGTTCGGTAGCAATGCAATTGCAGGTAACGGCCCAGCACGATCGAAAAAAGTTCCCGAACCACGGAGCGAGAAAACCATGTCAACGACGCACGCTTCACCACTCAATGATTCCCAAGAAACTCCGCAGCCGAACGCACGCATCGCACTGGTGATCGTGCGGCTGACCATCGGCGCAATGCTCGTGTGGGTCTTCTTCGAAAATCTGGGCAAAGGCCTCTACACACCGTCCGGCTACGCCGGTCTGATCAACTATTACATCCAACACGGACACGCTCCGGCCATATGGAAGTCCGTCGAGGCGGCCGCAGCAAGTCACGCCGCGATAGCGGCTCCGATGCAAGCAGTCACCGAGATCGGTCTCGGAATCCTGCTCGTCATCGGTCTGCTCACGCGCCCGGTCGCCTTCGTAGCGTTTCTGTACCTGGCTAGCCTGTGGATGTCCGAGTGGGGCACGGCGTGGATTTGGGAACTCCTGGTTCCGGTGATGGCATCGCTCGCACTCTCGGTCGGTCGCGCCGGTCGAACCTGGGGCGTTGACGCATTGCTCGCGCGACGCTCGCCGTCTTCCCCGTGGTGGTGAGTTGAGCCAAGTTCCAGTGCGAGTCTCGGTCATCATTCCCACTCACAACGAAGCGGAATCCATCGGCCGCGTCCTGGCTGATCTCCCGGCCGATCTCGTCACAGAGGTCTTGGTCGTGGACAGCAATTCCACCGACGGAACTCCCGACCTCGCCGCAAAGATGGGCGCCCGCGTCGTGCACGAACCGCGTCGCGGATACGGCCGCGCTTGTTTGACCGGCGTTGCGAGCGCCGTTAGCCCCGACGTCGTAGTGTTTCTCGATGGCGACTACAGCGATCGGCCCGATGAGCTGCCGCTTCTCTTGAATCCAATTATTGAAGGCCGCGCCGATATCACGCTAGGTTCGCGTCTCGGAAAGCACAGCACTCACGGCGCGATGGCGTGGCACGCTGCGTTTGGCAACCGCCTCGCCGCGGCCCTGATCCGATTTTTGTATGGGGTAAAGCTCAGCGACCTCGGACCGTTCCGTGCCGCTCGCGCCGGTGTTCTTCGCCAGCTGGAGCTCCAAGAGAACACCTACGGCTGGGCGGTTGAAATGATTCTGAAAGGTACGCTCCGAGGATTCCGCATCGTTGAGGTGCCGGTGAGCTATTATCCGCGCATCGGTAGGTCAAAGATTAGCGGCACGCTGAGCGGCACAGTCGGAGCGGCGTGGTTCATCTTCTCGCTGATAGTGCGCTATTATTTTCTGCGTCGCAGGGCCGGAATTCCGCGGCCGGCGTGAAACTTCGCGCGACGATCTTCTATGAACCTCTCCATCGAAAAAACTGCACCTTCTGCTAACCACGGTTGCACGCTCGTGGTCATGGCGAAAGCGCCCAAGCCAGGCATGGTCAAAACCCGATTAACTCGCAGCCTTTCGGTTGAAGCCGCCACCGAACTTTATCGCTGCCTTTTGGACGACACCATCGCGCTCGCGCGCTCGCTGAGCGGCGTGAATGTTTCGATTCTCTGCCCCGCCCCGGATCGCGAAGACCTTGTGCAATTGGTGTGCGGCGAAGTGGATGTCGTGGCACAAAAAGGCGACGGCCTCGCTGCAGGTCTCACGTCAGTGTTCGCGCACTTCACCGCGCCCGGTGCGCAACGCGTCGTCGCCTTCAATAGTGACAGTCCACATCTCCCTGCTTCGATTCTCGAAGGTGCGTTCGAAGCGCTCACCGATCACGATGTGGTCGTCGGACCAACACACGACGGCGGCTACTACCTCGTCGGCGCCAAGGCCGCGCATCCGGCGCTTTTCGATGGCGACGGCATGGGCACAAAAAGCGCGTTTGATGGCCTGCTCGCACGCGCTCGCGGATTGCAACTTTCCATGGGCTTCACGGATCCCTTCTACGACGTGGACGTAGAGGGTGATCTGACTCGGCTAGCCGCGGAACTCCGGATCGCACCAGCGCGAGCGCCACGCACGGCGGCCTGGCTGGAACAGTGGGGACAGGCAGCAGCACAATTGCGGGCGGCCACGGAAACGCGGTGAACCTCACGCCATCCCGCAGGCTCTACGGGTTCGGCGCCGTCCTGCTCGCATCGCTGATCATCTGCTCACGCAGTACGAGCCACGTCGGCGAACCTGCGTTCATCATTCCGCTGCTAGCCGCCGGAATCGCTTACCTCCTCTCCATTCGCGAGTTTTTCTCCACACCAAAATTTCCGCGCCACGTCATCATCGTTGGGCTCGTGTTGGCTGCTCTATGGCATTTTCCATTTCTTGTGCAGCCGCCAGGGCCCGATGACGACGTTCATCGCTACGTTTGGGATGGCCGCGTCCAGCGCCTCGGCTTGAATCCAAATATCGCCGTTCCCAATAACCCGGCGCTCGCCGGCCTGCACACAACCGAAACCCGCACGCTGAATAACCCTGAAGTCCCCAGCCCGTATCCACCGGGAGCAGAGCTTTTTTTTCGCGCCGTCACGGCGATTCACGAGTCTGTCTTTGCGCTGAAAGTAGCTTTTGTGCTGTGCGATTTTGCAATTGTTTTCGTCTTGCTCGATATATTGCGCCGTAGCGGACAAGCAGCGCACTGGGTTCTCGCCTACGCCTGGAATCCGCTGCTGCCGGTTGCCGTGGCGGGCAGCGGCCACGTTGACATTCTCGGGGCGCTGCTGCTTTTGCTGTCCGCGGCCGCGCTCGAGCGGCGCTGGCGCGCACTCGCCGCCGTGTCGTTTGGTTTGGCTGTCGCTGTGAAATTTCTCCCGATCGTATTGCTGCCGCTCTACTGGAAGCGTATTCGTGTGCGTGACGGCGCGCTCGCGGCAGCCGTGCTCGCACTCCTATATATTCCGTTTCTCAACCACGGCCGGATTCCATTCGGCTCGCTCGGCACATTCGTGCAGAGATTCCGCTTCAACGATCCGATGTTCGCAATGCTCGAGCACGTGGCGACTCCGCAGGTCATAGCAGCGCTGGCAGCGCTCGTCGGCGTTCTCACCGCAATCTGGATCAGAATGAAGTCCCCGGCGCACTCTGTGGAAACATTCGCGTGGCCCATGGCGGCATCGCTTCTATGCGCACCGGTCGTATATCCTTGGTACCTTCTCTGGCTGCTACCGTTCGTGCGTTCCACTTCGACGGTCCCGCTCATCATCTGGACAATCAGCATCATCCCCACATACTACGTCTGGCATCTGCGCACGCTCGGCCGCCCGTGGGTGGTTCCGGGCTGGATTATGCTGCTGGAATTCGGATCGGTAGCAATGGCAGCTGCAATTATTGTGTACCGCCGATTCACACGACCGGCGGTAGCGTAATGCTTAATTAACTAGATCTCGCCGCGCGAATGCGATCTGCACACCGCCGCGAAGTGCCCCACGCGGTCACATCGGCCTGCGACAACACAATCACCCGAGGTGTGCTATATAATGCGCCGGGAACCAAACAAGGGTGCGGTTGGCTGGCGCGGACGAAGTGCGAAGGGCACTGCGCCGCCACGCTTTTGCAGAATCCGAAGCCATCGCCCTTCATCCAATCGAGCGTCCATTTTATAAGGGAGCGAACTCCGTGCGAAATGCAAGCCGTATAACGATAATTTGTCTTCTGGCCTTCGGAGCGCTGATCTTTGCCGCAACTTCCCGCTCACAGACCCGCGCGCCCATCGCCGACGAAATCGCCAAGGCCTATGGCCTCGATTCGTGGGGGCAAGTCGAAGCGATCCGCTATACCTGGAATGTAACGTTCCCTGGAGTGACTCTCTCCCATTCGTGGGTGTGGGAACCCAAAACCGGGAAGGTTTCCTTTGAAACAAAGGATAAAGACGGAAAGCCGGTTAAGGTTTCCTACAATCATTCTCAACTCAGCAACGAACCTGCCAACGTAAAGGACGAAGTAGATCCGGCTTTCATGAACGACCAGTATTGGCTGATCTTCCCGTTCCACGTCGCGTGGGACACCGGCGCCACCGTGACAGATAAGGGCAAGCAAAAACTGCCGCTGGGGAAAGGAACCGCCGACCAGGTCGTAGTGAAATATCCCGCGGAGGGCGCCGGTTACACGCCCGGCGATACTTGGGAGCTTTTCGTTGGCCCCGACCATCGAGTCCAGGAATTCGTTTACCGCCGCGGCGGACCGAAAAAGCCGAGCGTCGTCATCGCGACGTGGACGGGCTACAAGAAGGCGGGTCCGATTCTGATCTCAACCGAACACCGCGGCACGGCAGACGGCAAGCCACTGCATCTCTGGATCACGGACATCGCCGTCAAGCTCACGGGTTCAGACACCTGGGTGGACGCCAAATAATCGGCGGTAGCCGGTATCAGGCGTCGAAGAAATTACCTAGTGCGCCGTTCTTGGCCACGAGAAATCGTGCTCAGCGGCTCGGCTAATAGCCTTTCACTTTGATCACGATGTAGTCGAACTCCTTCGCACCTTCAAGCAAGAGCTGGTGCGGCGTGCGCGGAGGAATCCGCGCGATGTCGCCCGCGGCAAGCTTCACACGCGATCCGCCTTCGATCGTTCCATTGCGCTTTTCATGCGGCGCCGTCGTTTCCCCGTTCACGAGCGTCCCGCCCACCAGCAAAGTCGCCGATCCGGATTGGACGATAATCACGTCCACTTGCGTCTCGTGCCACTCAGCCTGCCCGTCAGCGATTCTGTGCACCAACGACATCGACTCGTTCGGATAATCGGCCAATTGCTGTACCGCAATCCGCTGCGGGCTCGTCGAAGCGTCGGCGTCCAGTTTCATTTCTACCTGCCCGATAGCCTCCCGGCTCCAGTGCCCAAATCCGGCCGGAAGGTCATCTGTCGGAACAGCCAAGACCCCAGCAACCGCCAGAACCAAAACCATCCATAGTCTGTTCATTTCGCATTCCCCCGATGTTCATCGAGTTAAGCCTGAATCTCACCCTCGGAATTCATTTTGCCAGTAATCGCGATTGATAAGGACTTCTGGTAGGAAAAAAATCTTCGGCGTGCGAGCCCCCACAAAGTGGAGATTCCCGGAGTCATCCTGCTGCAAGACTCCCAGTAAGCGATTCGCGAGCCACCCAGCCTCACTGCAGGTGGGTATTAATCTCCGCGCTCAAAGCATCGAGCTTGTTCTTCTGATACGCCTCCGCATCCGGACGCGAAAACGCCGGCCGCGCAGCTTCAATCAATTTGTGCGCTTGCGCGTAATCCCGTTGCCGCAATGCAATCTCCGCCTGCGCCAGGTTCACGCTCGCTTCCCAGTTAGGATCGCCCGTCAGCTGCGCCACCACTTTCGAATCAATTTCATCCAGCAGCTTGGTCGCTTCCTGCAGTTTCCCTTCGGCAATCAAACAATTGGCCAGCGGCAAAGCCGTTCCGCCCGTCAGACCCGCATTCGGTCCGAAAGCTTTGCTCGAATCGTCGTGCGCCGTCCGAGCATTTTTTTCGCCTTCCACCAGATGATTCGATCGGCATTGCCCCACCGAAGCATCGGAAAGAGTGGCGATCGCATAAAACGATGCCGGCCCCTGCTTCTGCAAAGCGATCTTGTAAATCGCGAGGTCATCGCGGGTCGAATCCTCAAATAATCCCAGGCTCCCTTCCGACTGCGCGCGCGTCGCCAGCAATTGCATCGTCAATTCATGATCCGGTCCGAACTTCGCCAGAAAATCCGGATAAATGCCGTTCGCTTCCTGTACCGCCTCGTGATATTTCCCTTCGATCATGAAAGCCTGCGCCAGATTGAGCCGCACGCGCAGTACGTAAGGGCTATCCGGCCCGTTCGCTCCCGCGTACGCGACGATCAGTTCGCGCGCCAGCCGCTCCGCCGTCGCGCCATCGCCCAGCCGGATGTAAGTGAAAGCCAGCCGCTGCCGCAAATTGAATCGCGCCGTCTCGTCGAAATCCGGCACCAACATGGCCGTATCCGATGCCGCCTTGAAATTCTGATTCGCGGACTTCGCATCATTTTCGATCAGTGCGATCATGCCCTTCGCCGTATAAAGCCACACCGGCAAATCCTTGCGCGGCTTTTTCAACTTGGGTATCAGCGCTTCCTGCTCCGCCAGCAGCGACTTCGCCACCGGCAATCCGCCGGACCGGTAGCTCCGCGCCTCCATCGCCGCCCGTTGCAATTGCACCACAATCGCGTCCTGCGACAGCGGCCCTTCCGTTTGCAAAAATAATTGATGCGCGCGCTCGTATTCCGCGCGGGCCTCGGGATAATTCGTCCTGTTATCAAGCGCCTGCGCAATCGTCAGGTGCAAACGCGCCGCAACTTGCGGCTCGTCCTTGAATTTGCGGTCGATGCTCGGCGAAGCCACCTTGATTGCATCGAGCAACGTCTCCGTCGCCTTGCCGCTTTGAAACGGATTGCCGCGTCCGAGCAAATCGTCCGAAAGAAATTGATTGATAGTCGTCGCAATCGCGGTCTGCCGGTTCGCATTGTCGCGCTCGCGCGCCAATCGCAAAGTGAAAAACACAACCAGCCCCACAACCACGGCAATCACCGCTGCCACCGCGCTAACCCAACGCCAATTCCTCGTAACAAATTTCCTCGCACGATAACGCAGCGTATCCGGCCGCGCATCCAGCGGCTCGCCCTTCAAATAGTGATCGATATCGCGAATCAGAGCCTCAACCGATTGATACCGCTGCTGCACGTCCTTGTGCATGGCAGTGAGGCACAACACATCCAAATCGGCCCAGGCCGCCTTACTTACCGGCGCCACTCCACTTTCGTTTCCCGCCGCAAAGCCAGCCGATTTCGCGGCAGCCTCCGATGGCTTTTCCGTCACCTGCTCGGTCAAAATCTTTTCCGCTTGCGCCGGCGTGCGGTTGGTCAAATCATACGGCAGCTGCCCCGCGAGCAACTCATACAACACCACTCCCAGCGAATAAACATCGCTCTGAATCCCCACCTGTTCGCCGCGAATCTGCTCCGGCGCCGCGTAAGCCGGCGTCATCAACCGCAGGCCGGTCATCGTCTGGTCTACGGCTTCGCTCAGGCTTTGCAAATGCTTGGCAATTCCGAAATCGAGCAGCCGCACCGTGCCATCGTCCTTCACCAGAATGTTCGAAGGCTTCAGGTCGCGATGAATCACCGCATGCTGATGCGCGTACAGCACCGCTTCGCACACATCGCGGAATAAACGCAGGCGCTCCGCAACCGAACAATGGTGCTGCTTGCAATATTCCGTCAGCGGAACGCCTTCCACGTACTCCATCACAAAGAATGGAGTTCCGTCCGGCGAAGTGTCCGCGTCATAAAGCCGCGCGATCGAAGGATAATTCAATTGCGCGAGCGTCCGCTGCTCGATGGCGAAACGTTCGCGGCGCGCCGGCGAAAGCCACGCATCGCGCAGCACCTTGATCGCCACGCGACTGCCTAAATCTTCGCGCTCCGCCAGGTACACCATGCCCATGCCGCCTTCGCCCAACGCTTGAATAATTCGATAAGGTCCGAATTCCTTGAAGGGTGCTGCATCTGAAGATGAATCGCCAAGAACTTGCTGCGCCACATGCGCGACGTCGCTCTCCAGCATCGAACCGCCGCGCGAATCTTCCTGCAACAGAATCAAAACTTCGTTGACCAGCGCCGCATCGCCGCCACAGCGCGTTTCCAGAAATCTGCGCTGGTCAGACGCCGGCAAATCCGCAGCCTCATGAAAAAGCGTCTGCACCCTCTGCCAGCGAGCGCTATCCATCATCATTCTCCGGCCACAAGCCACACACGGATAAAACCACTCCGCGCCTCAGGACGAAGCCTCGCGCAGCTCATGCGCCAGCCAAGCCTTTGCCGCGCGCCAATCGCGCAACACCGTCGCCTCGGAAACATTGAGCAACGCCGCCGTCTCCGGCACATCCAATCCGCCAAAGAAACGACTCTCCACCATCACTGCCTGCCGCGGATTCATACGCTCCAGCGAATCGAGCGCCGTATTCAGCGCCAGCAATTCCTCTCCGCCGGTCGGTTTCTTGTGCACCGCGTCATCGAACTCCACGGTAATTTCCGCCCCGCCGCCGCGTTTCCCCGAATTCCGACGCCGCGCCGCCTCCACCAATAACTGCCGCATCGCCCGCGCCGCAATACGTTTGAAATGCAGCCGCGAAGTCGCCGCGATGTCCGGCGATTTCGCCAGCTTGATCCACGCTTCGTTCACCAACGCAGTCGGACTCAGCGTCGCGCTCGGATCTCCCCGCCGCACGCTCGACGCCAGCCGTCGCAATTCCTCATAAGTCACGCTGAAAAGGTGATCCAACACTTTTCTCTCAGCGGCAGGCGAGCCAATGCCGCCGGGCTCGAATCCGTGTGTCGGTTGAGAATCTTTTCCTGCCATGACGGTTTTTCGTCCGCGTTCGCGCAATGCGTAGTGAAGAGCCGCTGCGGGAGGACCGGTTTCTCGCTGGTTCCACGCCCCGTCTTGGCCGGAGACTTTAGCACCGCCAGCAGGCCCGCATCAACCGGCGCAACTGATGCACCGAGGCCATCAGCCTTGCGGACGGCATGGCGCGCGGCACTGCGTATAACGGCCGCGGGGGTTTTGTAGCGGCGCACTTCAGTGCGCCAGCATTACTCGCCTCGAATCGCGGGCGCAGAAGCCATCACCAAAATCGCTAAAAGGAGAACGCTTTCATGCATCGCTCATGGATCCGCAAAACAATTTTCGCAGTGGTTCTCTCCGGAGCCGCTCTAGCAATCGCGTGCGGCAGCAGCACCGAGGGCAATTACCGCGACCCCTCCGGCACGATCAACGCCGAATTCAAGGACGGTAAAGTCTATATCGGCCTCGGCGCCTACGCCGTTGACGGCACCTACAAAATCGAAGGCAACAAAATCATCGCGCGCGGCGATTTCGGCCTGATGCTCCCCAGCCCGCTAGTCTTCACGATCAACAAAGACGGCTCAATCGACGGCCCGCGCGACACCATGATCCCGCGTCTCGAAAAAGTGAAGTAATCGTCGCAACGACCCATCACGTCGCGCAATGTTCGCCAAAGACGACCCGGGAAGGGCGGGGCTTCAGCCCCGCCGTTTGGCCGCACTAATTAAGGGGCATTAGCCCCTGAAGCCGGGTTTTAGTTCTCAACGCAGCGCACATGCGATCACGTTGCGTCCGTCTTACTCGCGCCAAGGAAAGGGAGAACCCAATGAAAAAACATTTCCACGCGACCCCATTCATCGCACTCGCTCTCGCCGTAGCCATGGCTTTCACCACAATCGGCTGCGGCCATTCCGCCTCAGACGGCGCAGAAGATAACGCCACCGGTCTTTCCAGCGCGGACCGCGAAGCGCAAAACGCGGTGATGGCCGAACTGCAGCGCCACTGGGCCAAAGGCCCGGACGGCTGGACGACCGCGATCGTCTCCGGCAGCCCCTACGCTCCCGACCATTTTCTGCGGCAATGCCGCACGCTCTTGGTGCAGGAATTGAAACCGCAGGATCTCAGCGAGGCGGACAAACAAAATGGCTTCGAATGGGTGGGCCGCGCCGTGTTCAAATCCACCATCTGCCGCGAAGGCGGCGGGCAAGCCGGCCTCGTCCTCGATGGCATGAGCAACGTAGTCGTCAATAAACAAAGCGGCCGCTGGAGCCAATGGGTGGACTTCACTCCCGGCCCGCTGCCTTTCGAAAAAGATAAAGGCCGCTGGCAATTCCACTGGGACGCCACTTATCTCCGCGGCACTGTTCCCGATCCGCAAGATTTCGCCAACGCCGGCGTGCGTTAAAAAAGCGCGCGTCACGCTGCTCGGCGTTTGCGCTCCACCAACTGCAAAATCAGCGGCGTCAGAATAATCTGCATCGCCAGATCGAGTTTGCCGCCCGGAATCACGATCGAATTCGCGCGCGACATAAAACTGTGCTGGATCATCGAAAGCAAATAGCAGAAATCGAATCCGCGCGTATTCCGGAACCGGATCACCACCATGGATTCATCCGGCGTCGGAATCCACCGCGCAATAAACGGATTCGACGTGTCCACCGTCGGAATCCGCTGAAAATTGATATCCGTCTCCGTGAATTGCGGGCACATGTACCGCACATAATCCGGCATCCGCCGCAAAATCGTGTCCGTCACCGCTTCGGTGGTATATCCCCGCGACGCCGCGTCGCGATGAATCTTCTGAATCCACTCGAGGTTAATCACCGGCACCACGCCGATTTTCAGATCCGCGTGGCGCGCCACGTTCACCTGGTCCGTCACCACCGTTCCGTGCAGCCCCTCGTAAAAAAGCAGATCGCTTCCCACCGGGATCGGCTCCCACTTGGTAAATGTCCCCGGCGGTGCGCCGAATTTCTCCGATTCCACCGCGTCGTGCACGTAATGCCGCGTCTGCCCCTGCCCATGCTCGCCGTATTCGCGAAATAAAGTTTCCAGCTCTTCAAAAAGGTTTGCCTGCGGTCCAAAATGACTGAAGCGGTGATCGCCCTTCGCCGCTTCTTCCGCCATCACCCTGCGCATTTCCAGCCGGTCGTACCGGTGAAACGCGTCGCCTTCGATGTAAACCGCCTTCACCTTCTCCCGCCGGAAAATCTGCTCGAACGTATTCCGCACGGACGTAGTCCCCGCGCCGGACGAGCCGGTCACGGAAATAATGGGATGCTTAGCGGACATCGCGGCGCGCTCCGTTCATCGCCTGAACAAGCCACGCTCGAAAAAGAGCGGTGAGCGCTCGGCGGAAAACTGCGGATCGGTATGGTACTGGCTGATGCGTTGCACAGCTGCAGTCGAGCCGAAAACGATCGGCGTTCGCGCATGCAATTCTCGCGGCTTGATGTCCAGGATGCGCTGCACCGTGTCCGTGCAGCTACCCCCGGCTTGCTCCGCGAGAAACGCGATCGGGTTCGCTTCGTAAATCAGCCGCAACCGCCCCTTCGTGTAGCCTCTCCGCTGATCGCCCGGATACAGAAACACTCCGCCGCGCACCAGAATGCGATACGCATCCGCCACCAGCGACGCGATCCACCGCATGTTGTAATCCTGCGCCAGCGGCCCGTCCGCCCCGCGGATGCAATCGTCCAAATACGCGCGGATGGATTCATCCCAATGGCGATAATTCGAAGCGTTCACCGCATACTCATGCGAATCGTGCGGAATCGCGAGTCTCGGAATCGTCATTTGAAACGCGCCGGCCCGCCGGTCGAGCGCAAACACCTGTACGCCGTCGCCGATCGTGAAGACCAGCGAGGTCTGCGGCCCGTAGATGACAAATCCCGCGGCAATCTGCTCGCGCCCCGGCCGCAGAAAGTGATTCGCTGGTTCCGTCGCGCGCGCGAGCGCCGGGAACACCGCGATAATCGTCCCGATCGAAACGTTCGCATCAATATTAGAAGACCCATCCAGCGGATCAATCGCCACCGCCAACGGCGCGTCCGGATCCAGGCACAACGGAGAATTCACCTCTTCCGAAAGCACCGCCGCCACCGGCGCATGCCGCAGCGCATTCACAAAAATCTCGTTTGCGGTAATATCCAGCCGCTTTTGCGCGTCCCCGTCGCTATTCGTCGCGCCGACCGTGTCGCCGGGCGCCCCGGCGATATATCCCAAGGACACGACCTCCGCCACTTGAATCGCGGCCTTCGCCAATTCCCGCAACAACGCCGCCGTCGCTCCCATTTCCGGGCGCGCATTCGCAACGCGCTCCAGAAAATCGCCGAGCGGCATGTTTCGCGCGATGCTGGTCGCCGGCATTTCTCCTCCGGCCCGGGTCACCATCTGCGCTCGACACTTCGGCTCGTCGTTGGCTGAGAAAACGGCATAGGAGTACGCTAACAGGAGAGCTTACCAAAGAAAACTGAATATAATTGCATCAAGACTTAGAAAAATTAAGCTTCGCGGCGCGTCCCTGCGCCAACTCTTCCGCCCGCTTGCGCAATTCCGCCACGCTCACGAAACCGCTCGGCCAGATCCAACCCGCCAGGTGCTGATGTGGCTCGCCAGGTTCTCCGAGTGACGAAACCACCGAAACCGCCCCCGCGAAATCGTCTTCCTCGGTGTACGCGCTCGGCGTCGCCACCACCGCCAACCCTGCCCGCCTCGCCGATAAGACGCCGTTCGCGGAATCCTCAAACGCAATGCACGCGGAAGCGCGCAATCCCAGCCGCCGCACCGCCACATCGAACACGTCCGGTGCCGGCTTCTTCGCCGCCACTTCGTCCCCTGCAACAATTACGCGGAAAAGCGATTCACCCGATGGCGCAAACGCGCTCTGCAGCAGCGCGTCTACATTCGCGGGATTCGTCGTAGTCGCAATCGCCAGCCGGATTCCCGCGACGCGCGCTTCCTCGATCAATCGCCCCACTCCCGGCCGCAGCTCGAGCGTCCCCTCGCGCACCATCGCCGAATAAAGTTTCGTCTTCAGCGCATAAATTTTCGGGATTTCACGCTCGTGTGCAGCCACATCTTGCGGACGGTGGGTGACCAAGTAATGAAGGATCCGCTCTTTGCCGCCCGCAATCCGCAGCAATTCCTTGTAAAGCGGCGGCGGCCAATTCCAATCGAGTCCCAGCGACGCGAACGCCTCATTGAACGCCCGGCGATGCATCTCTTCGGTTTCGGCGAGCGTGCCATCCACATCAAATATCAGCGCCTGCAAAGTCATGGCCGGGCATCCTCACAATGGATTCACCGCGCCGCAAAATATCAGGCCCGTGGCCGCAAAAATCCCGGAAGCAAGTTTCCCGGGGAAAGGTATAACCGACGAAGAGACTATCACGCCGCCAGTTGGCCGGCGGCAGTTTGTGCGGCAGCCCGGATTACGGCAATTTTCGCAGCGCGAGCCTTCGCGCTTGCCTTGAAAACCGCCGAGCTCGCGACGAGCGCGGGCACCGAAGGCGCGATAAGGGTCGAATCAGTCAAAAGTATTTTCCGTTTCGTCGCTCAGCGGCGAGTCGGTAGACGCCGCCTTCCCGAACACGCGGCTCGCCAGCAAATCCGGCGCGTCAATCGTCATCAAATCTTCCGCCGTCACCTTGGAATTCGCAGCCCCGTGGACGATGCGATTCGCCTGCCGAAGCCGCGCGCGGTCCAGCGCATTGCGAATCGAACGCGCATTCGAAAAATGCGGCTGCTGTTTCCGCGCCTCAATATAACGCGCCAGCGCCTCCCGCCCGCGCTCGCTCAATTTGTAATTCTGCTTCGCCAGAATCAATTCGCCGATCGCCAGCAACTCCCCGTCCGCATAATCCGGAAAATCAATGTGATGCGCGATCCGCGAACGAAATCCCGGGTTGCTCGCGAAAAATTTCTCCATGCGGTCCGCATAACCCGCCAGTATCACCACCAAATCCTCGCGCTGGTTCTCCATCACCTGCAGCAAAATCTCGATGGCCTCTTGCCCATAATCCCTCTCGTTCTCCGCGCGGTACAAATAGTAAGCTTCATCAATAAAAAGAACGCCGCCCATCGCCTTCTTCAAAATTTCCTTCGTCTTTGGCGCCGTGTGCCCGATGTATTGCCCCACCAAATCATCCCGCGTCACCGAAACCAGATGCCCCTTGCGCACAAATCCCAGTCGGTGCAGCAAATCCGCCATGCGCAACGCGACTGTCGTCTTGCCCGTGCCGGGATTGCCCGTGAAAGACATGTGCAAAGTCGGCGGCTCGCTCGCCAGCCCCACTTTGCGCCGCACGCGTTCCACCAATAGCAGCGCCGCAATTTCGCGAATCCGCGTCTTCACCGGAGCCAATCCCACCAGCCCGTCGTCCAGCTCCGTCAACACATCCTCAACGCCCGCTTCCGTCAATTCCTTCGCCAGATCAATCGGCTCATCAGTCGCGCCACGGCCGCCAAGCCCAGCCACCGGCGCAAGCGACGCAAACGCGCCCGTCCCGCGCGACCGTTCCTCGGCCACAGGATCAGTAATGCCCGGATGCTCGTAAGATCGCGTCGTTTCGCTCATAAAGACTTATTCACCGCCGCTAGTTCCCGTTCAACGGAGGGGCGAGGCTCACTGTATCTTGACGGTTTTTGCAAAAAGGGCATCGAATGTCATCCCGAGCGCAGCGAGGGATCTGCTTTTCGCTCCAACTCCAAGAAATAAGCCGTTTCCTTGGCCGAAATTCGCGGATTCTCCGCGAATTGTGTAGCCGCTGAGGTCCCTGTTCAACACAACCGGCTGTCGCGAAGCGCCCCGAAACCTCACCGATACCTCTCCCCCGACGGCCGCTCCGTCACATAAGCCTGCGTCGTATAACGCATATTCCGCCCCCGCCCTTCCTGCCGCGCCAGCTTGAACCCCGGTTCCTCCGCCGGGCGGTTCACAATGAACGAAATCCGCACCGACTCCCATCCATGCTTCGAATCAAATCCAGAAAGCCGGATGTAACGATCCCCATACGCCTTGCGGCACTCCTGCAATTCCATCATCACCGCCGCGGCATCCTTGATATCAAACATCGGCAAACCCCACATCTCCCAATACGTATTGCGCGGATGCGGATCGTCCGTGAACTCGATATTCACCGCCCATCCGTTGTCAATGCAGTACTGCGCCTGCGCGCGTATCTGCGCGTCCGTCAAATCCGGCAAAAACGAAAAACACCCTTGCGTCAATCGCATGATGAAATTTTCTCCTTTTTACACGGACACCGAGGCCGTCGGCACAAAGTCCGGCGTGTCCGTCGAAGCATAATCGAACGTCACGTCCTTCCAGATTTCCAGCGCCTGCCGCAAAGGCAGACAATGCTTCGCCGCCGCTTCCAGAATTGCCGGGCCTTCCCGCGCGATGTCGCGTCCTTCGTTCCGCGCCAGCACCATCGCCTCCAGCGCCACGCGATTCGCCGTCGCACCGGCCACAATCCCGGTCGGATGCCCGATCGTTCCGCCGCCAAATTGCAGCACCGTATCTTCGCCGAGCAGATCCAGCAACTGGTGCATCTGCCCCGCATGAATCCCGCCCGAAGCCACCGGCATCAATTTCCGCAAAGAAGCCCACTGCTGTTCGAAAAACACTCCGTTCTCGAGTTTCTGCGGCACCACGTCTTCGCGGCAAATATCGTAATAACCGCGAATCGTCCGCGGATCGCCTTCCAATTTCCCCACCACGGTCCCCGCGTGAATGTGATCCACTCCGGCTAGTCGCATCCACTTCGCAATCACGCGAAACGAAACGCCGTGAATCTTCTGCCGCGTATAAGTCCCGTGCCCCGCCCGGTGCAAATGCAAAATCATGTTATTCCGCCGCGCCCATTTGGACATGGACTGAATCGCCGTATACCCGATCACCAGGTCAATCATCACGATCACCGACCCCAGTTCGCTCGCAAACTCCGCGCGCTCGTACATATCCTCCATCGTCGCGGCGGTCACGTTCAAGTACGTGCCCTTCACTTCGCCGGTCTCCGCCTGCGCGCGATTCACCGCCTCCATCGAATAAAGATACCGGTCGCGCCAGTGCATGAACGGCTGCGAATTGATGTTTTCGTCGTCTTTCGTGAAATCCAGTCCACCTTTCAGCGCCTCGTACACCACGCGCCCATAATTGCGCCCCGAAAGCCCCAGCTTCGGTTTCACCGTCGCGCCCAGCAGCGGCCGCCCGAATTTATCCAGACGCTCCCGCTCCACCACAATCCCCGTCGCCGGCCCATCAAAAGTCTTCACATACGCCACCGGCAAACGCATATCCTCGAGCCGTAAAGCCTTCAATGGCTTGAAGCCAAAAACGTTCCCGATAATCGAAGCCGCAAGATTCGCAATCGACCCCGGCTCAAAAAGATCCAGGTCGTAAGCAATCCACGCAAAATAAGACTCCGGCGCGTTCGGCACCGCTTCCACGCGATAGCACTTCCCGCGATATTTTTTGCAAGCCGTCAGCCGATCGGTCCACACCACGGTCCACGTAGCCGTCGAAGATTCTCCCGCCACCGCCGCGGAAGCCTCGATCGGATCCACACCGTCCTGCGGCGTCACCCGAAAAAGCGCGATGATGTCCGTATCCTTCGGCTCGTATTCCGGCTCCCAATAACCCATCTTCTTGTATTCCATCACGCCAGGCTTGTAGCGATCCTTCCCGCGAACCGTCGCCGCCTTCGCGTCCAGCGTCGTTCCATCCTTGCTCATAACCGGTCTCCTTATGAAGAAGCCAAAAACTAACAGCTTGCCAGGCACAATAAAAGTGAATATAATTACCGCCTCACTAAGAAAAATTGAAAGTCGATCATGGCCAACCTCACCTTTAAACAGCTCGAAGCCGTCCATCAGGTCGCCCGCAGCGGCACCGTCGTCAAAGCCGCGCAAACGTTGCACGTCACTCCCGCCGCGCTCACCTCCCGCATCAAACTCCTCGAAGAAGACCTCGGCCTCGCGCTCTTCGACCGCACCGGCAATCGCCTCCGCGCCACCGACGCCGGCCGCGAAGCCGTCGCTGCCGCCGCGCGCATTGATCGCGTCATCACCGATCTCGGCGACACGCTCGAAGCCATGAAAGGCCTGCACGGCGGACGCGTCCGCTTCGGCGCAGTTTCCACCGCGAAATATTTCGCCGCCGAACTCATCGCCGCTTTCCTGCGCCAGCACGCCGGAATTGACCTGCAACTCGTCGTCGGCAATCGCGTGGAAACCATCGAATCCCTTCGCAACTACGACATCGACATGGCCGTGATGGGCCGCCCTCCCGGCGATTTCGGCGCCGATAGCGAACCCTTCGGCCCGCATCCCTACGTGATGATCGCCGCGGCCGACCACCGCCTCGCGCGCGCCAAGCGCATCTCCAAAACCGAATTGTCGAACCAGAAATTCATCGTGCGCGAAGAAGGCTCCGGCACCCGCAATATTTTCGAGTTCTTTCTGAACGCGCAAATGATCCAGCCGCCAAAACTAACCATCGAAATGGGCTCGAACGAAACCATCAAACAAGCCGTGATGGCCGGCCTCGGCCTCTCGCTCATTTCCGCGCACACGATCGCCTCCGAAGTCGCCGCCCGCCGTCTAGTCATCCTGAAAGTCCCAGGCCTCCCCATCGTCCGCCAATGGTTCGTAGTCCGCCGCACCGACCGCGACCTCCCTCCCGCCGGCGCCGCCCTCTGGACCTTCATAGTAAAAAAAGGCAGCGCCTTCCTCCCCAAGCGCGTCTCCGCCTGACCCCGCGCACTAATATTCTTTTTCACGCGACGCGATAAATGAGAGGATGCGCGAAGGCATTTCGCGCCCGAAAGGCGGCCACCAAAGCAGCATGAAGCTCAACTCGTATCTCTTGCGCAGCACCATCGTAGCATCGCTCGGCGGCCTGCTCTTTGGCTTCGACACCGCCGTCATTTCCGGCACCACTCAAGCTCTCACGCAAACGTTCCATCTCTCGCCCGAGAACTTAGGCATCACCGTTTCCGTCGCAGTCGTCGGCGCCATCTTCGGCGCGATGCTCGCCGGAATTCCCGGTGACCGCTTCGGCCGCCGCGATAGCCTGCGCGTCCTCGCTGTCTTGTACCTGGTGTCGTCTCTCGGCTGCGCCATTTCCTGGAATTGGACCGCCCTCGTAGTCTTCCGCTTCATTGGCGGCCTCGGCATCGGCGGCTCCTCCGTCCTCGGCCCCATGTACATCGCCGAAGTAGCGCCCGCAAAATGGCGCGGCCGCCTGGTCGGCCTGTTTCAATTCAACATCGTCCTCGGAATCCTGCTCGCGTACTTCTCGAATTATCTCGTCGGTGCGCTCCACTTCGCCGGTGCCGAGTGGCGCTGGAAACTTGGCATTCCCGCCGCGCCCGCGCTGCTTTTCTTCCTGCTTCTTTTCGCGATTCCCCGCAGCCCCCGCTGGCTTGTCAAAAAAGGAAAAGTCGACGAAGCTCGCGACGTTCTCCGCGTCACCGGCGAAGAAAATTACGAGCAGCAGCTGCAGGAAATTGAAACGTCCATTCACGCCGAGCACGGCGCGAGTGACGCGCTCTTCAACTGGAAGTACCGCCTCCCAATTTTTCTGGCCGTCACCATCGGAATGTTCAACCAGCTCTCCGGCATCAACGCCATCCTCTATTACCTCAACGACATTTTCGCCTTCGCCGGCTTCAATAAAGTCTCCTCCGACCTGCAAGCCGTCGCCATCGGCGCGACGAACTTAGTCTTCACCATGCTTGCCATGTCGCTGATTGACCGCATCGGACGCAAAACCCTGCTCCTGATTGGCGCTGTCGGCACCGCCGCGTGCCTGGGCGGCGTCGCCGCAATTTTTCTTTCCGGCCACCACCAGGATCTTCTGGTGTGGCTGCTGGTCGGCTACATTGCCTTCTTCGCCTTCTCGCAAGGCGCCGTGATCTGGGTTTACCTCAGCGAAGTTTTCCCCAATCGCGTCCGCGCCAAAGGCCAAAGCCTCGGCAGCTTCTCGCACTGGGCCATGAACGCGCTAATCTCTTTCATTTTCCCCACCATGGCCGCGGCTTCCGGCGGCTACCCCTTCGTCTTTTTCGCCGCCATGATGGTCCTGCAATTCTTCGTCGTCCTGTTCTTCTACCCGGAAACTAAAGGCATCTCCCTCGAAGAAATGCAAAAAAAGATCGGCATCGCCTGATCCAACCCTGCTCGCTTCTCCGAGCAACCGCTCTAACCACGCCAGTCCGGCACCCGCGCCGTCCTCAAAGCTGCCGGAAAAAAGCCCATCTCTAGCTTCCGATCAGTGCACGACTCCGCACGCTGCAATTGACTTCCGCCAGAGTAAAAGTATCATTACGAACAGAGGGCATGGAGTTCGCCCCTTAACCGCTGTCCCCATCTAAGCCGGGACAGATGATGACTCCTGACAAGGGTTTCTTGTCGCGGAGCCATTTCCCCGGCAACGACTCCCGCTGAACTCGAAGCACCTGAAATTGGCTCGCCATCCATCCATGCCGCGCGAGCCTCAAGGAGAGGATGCTGCTCGCCACTATGACCAAATACTTGATGGTGGGTCTCGGGGGATGTCTCGGTTCAATGCTGCGCTATTGGATGGGGAGCTACGTCGGCAATCGTTTCGGCACGCGTTTTCCCTACGGCACCTTCATCGTCAATTGCACGGCGTGCTTTCTGATCGGCTTGATCGTCACGCTGCTCGCCGAAAAAACGAATTGGAGCGCGAACTGGCGGTATCTGATTCCTATCGGCTTCATCGGCGGCTACAGCACGTTTTCCACCTTCGAATACGAAACCTTTCGCGTTATTCAGGACGGCGACTTTCTCATCGCCGGCCTCAACGTAATCCTCAGCGTCGTCGTAGGATTCGTCTCCGTCTGGCTGGGCGTGATCACCGGACGTTCCATCGCCTGAAGCCCGCAATCGTCCGGCCCGGACGAGAGTTAGAATACTTGGTTAAAAGCTGCGGCCCGGGAGGAAACATGCTGAAAGCTGGACCGGCCAAAAAAGTCACCATCTACGTTGGCCAGGACCATCAATACCACGGCGAAGCCGTCTATGCCGCGATTCTGCAATTTCTTTTCTATCACCAGGTTTCTGGAGCCAGCGTCACGCGCGGCATCGCCGGATTCGGCGCCGATCATCGCCTGCACACCGATCGCGCTCTAGCTCTGACGGAAAATCTCCCCGTGAAAATCGAATTCATGGAAACGCCCGACAAGATCGAAGAACTTCTTACCAAGCTCCACGAAATGGCCGGCACGGGCCTCATCGAAATTCAAGACACCACCGTCGTGAAATCTTCCGAAGCATCCTCCAAGGGTGCCGCTCAGCCCGATGTGCCGGCCCTCAAGCGCCAGGGCAAAGCCAAACTGATGCGCATTTTCATTGGCGAAAACGACAAATGGAATGGCAAACCCCTGCACAAAGCTCTGCTCGAAAGCATGCGCGCGAACGACATCGCCGGCGCGACCGTTTACCAGGGGATCCTCGGATATGGTGCCAATCGTCGGATTCACAAAGATTCGGCTCTGCATCTCTCGCACGACCGTCCCATCATGCTCTCCGTCGTGGACACCGAAGAACGCCTCCGCTCATATCTTCCCGTACTGGAAAGCATGATCCAGCAAGGCCTGGTGGTTTTCTCCGACGTGGACGTCATCAAATACACGCGCGACTACCAGGAAGTGGAACGCAGAAAGGAGGCCCGCAAATGAAACTCGAAGGCACCGCCAAAATGTTGCGCATTCATTTCGGTGAAGACGACAAATGGAAAGATAAACCCCTCTACCGCGCCATCGTCGAAAAATGCCGCGAATTGGACATCGCCGGCGCCACCGTTTTTCGTGGCATCGAAGGCTACGGCGCCAGCACCCTGATCCGCCGCCCGCGCCACATGTCCTTCTCCCACGACGCCCCAGTAATGGTCAGCGTAATTGATTCCGAAGAAAAAATTCAGAAGCTCCTCCCATTCCTGGATGAAATGGTAGATGAAGGCTTAATAGCGACCTCCGAAGTAGAAGTAATCAAATACGTCCACCAAGACGGCCTCCGCTCCTAACACACCGGCCGTTCGCCTTTGACTTTGTAGCGGCGCACTTCAGTGCGCCACCTTCGCGTCTTGGCACGCGCCGTGGTTTACGTTGTCATCCCGACAGAGGCGCGCCGCTCTTGCGCGCCGACGAGGGATCTCTCTTCGACTTCGATCCTGCATGCTCCATACGCCACCTCCCTACTTCCGCCCTACCCCCACCACCGCATTCCTCAAAACTCCCAACCCCTCAATCTCCACCTCCGCCACATCCCCCACCTTCATAAATACCGGCGGCTTGCGAAACACTCCCACTCCCGACGGCGTTCCCGTCGCAATAATGTCCCCGGGCTCCAATGTAATCGCCTCGGAAATAAACGAAATCAACTCCGGCACCCGAAAAATCAATTTCGACGTATTCGAATCCTGAAAAACTTCGCCATTCAAACGCCCAATCACCCCCAAATTATGCGGATCCGCAATTTCGTCCCGCGTCGTCAACCACGGCCCGATCGGACAAAACGTGTCGCACGATTTCCCGCGCGTCCACTGCTTGTCCGCGAATTGCCATTTCCGCCCCGACACATCGTTCAACGCGATGTATCCCGCCACATGATCGTAAGCCGCCTCCGCCCGAATCGCCTTCCCGCGCCGCCCGATCACCACCGCCAATTCCGCCTCCGAATCCACCTGCATGTCCTCCGCAGGAATCACGATCGCATCGTGCGGTCCCGCAATGGAATTTGGAAATTTCGCGAATAAAAGCGGATATTCCGGCACCTTGAAATTCGCTTCGCCCGCATGATCGCGATAATTTAATCCCACCGCGATTATCTTGCTCGGCTTTGGAACCGGCGGTCCAAGCTCCACCAACTTCAAAGGAAACGCCGCGAAACCAGCCGGAATTTCGGCCACCAATTTTCGCGCCAAGTCCAGCGCCTCCGTTCCCGCATTCAGAAATTCCGAGGCGCTTGAACAAAATGAAGCCACGTTTCCCGCGGCCACGCTCAATTCCTGCAAATCAAAAACGCTATCGCCACGCAACACTCCGAGCCGCAATCCAGACTCACGGCGGAAATTCACAATTCGCAAGAAAATCCTCCCGGTCAGTCGCAGGCAGCGATTCCACGCGCGCGCGTAGCGATTCGATGATTATCTTAACAGGGTCACGCGGATGGAAAGTTACCTGCGAGGAGCGGCGCTGATGCTGGCGCTCGCATCCACAAGCTTTTGCACCGCGGGAGCTACCGCCAAAATCAAATCCGCCGTCGGCTTCTCCGCCTGCAAAATCAGCGCACTTTGTTCGCGGTGCCACGAATCAGGCGCCGGCTGTCCCTTATCAATGTTATCCAGCGCCGCAAGTCCAGCCGCCGCAAGAGTAGTAAGGTTCAACGAAACCGGTGAGAGTTCCTTCAGCAAAAATGAATTCTGCAACAAGGGCTGCAATTGAGAGCCATTGTCACGCCACAAAACCAGTTGCGCGCGAATGCGAGTTTCCGCCGCCGCGTCTTGAAATTTGCTAGCCGCAAATTGGTCTACGTCGCCGGAAAACCGCCGCACCATCTCGCTTTCCGGAGCCACCGCGTCCACCATCCGATTCAAAGGAATGTCGCTCGTTTGAATCCCTCCGGCCGCCTCCGCCTCTTTCTCGCGAATCGAAATGCTCGCCGGCTGCACGGCGTCCGCCAGCGCGCGCAACGCCGCGATGTCGTCCGATCCCGCCATCCGCCCGAGCATCACCTCCGCGCTCGAACGGTGCTTCAACCCGAGTTCGTCCAGTTCCACGCTCACCGCATTCAGCCGCCGGTACATCGATTCCGGATCCCGCACTTCCTGCGCCGACCACAACCGCTCCGCCACCGCCGCTGTCCGCGGCCAAATCCGCGAATCTACGTTTTCATCCGAAATAAATTCGGCCCACATGCAAGCTTCGCCGCCCAGAATCAATTTCTGCTGCTCCGGCGTTAGCGACGCATCCGCATTCGCCATCGGATCCACCGCGTAATGCTGACTCGCCGGAGCCATCCCGTCCAGGTAATACCCGCTTGAAAGTATTCCGCGATATCCCTGCCGCGCCGCTTCCGCCAACGATTCCTGTCCGCGCCACGATTGAATCACGATATCTTTCGGCATCCCCGGCGCCAGAATTTCGTCCCACCCCACCATTTCCTTGTGATGCTTGCTCACGATTTTCTGAACTTCCAAAGTGAAATACTGCTGCAATTCCTGATCGTTCTTCAATTTGTGCGCGCGCATGAATTTCTGGATCTCGGGATTGGCGTCCCACTGCTTTCCGTTGACCTCATCGCCGCCAATATGAAAATAATGGTCCGGAAAGAGCTCCGCCATCTCGCCAATCAGCTTATCCAAAAATTTGAATGTGGATTCCCGCGCAGGATCCATCGCCGGATCGAAAATTCCCCACCGCCGCTCGATCGAGTAAGGCCCCGGCCCGCTCGCCAACTCCGGATAGCCCACAAACCACGCCGTGCTGTGCCCCGGCATATCAAATTCCGGCAAAATGCGAATCCCGCGGTCCCGCGCATATTCAATCAACTGGCGCATTTCCGCCTGCGTGTAATACAAACCGTCCGACCCCAGTCCCTGCAGCTTCGGAAATTCCTTGCTCTCCACGCGAAATCCCTGATCGTCGGAAAGATGCAAATGCAGCACGTTCATCTTCACCGCTGCCATACCATCAATATTGCGTTTCAAAGTATCCAGATAAATAAAATGCCGGCTCACGTCAATCGTCAAACCGCGCCAGGGAAATCGCGGCGCATCCTCAATGTGCACCGCAGGCGCGGCAAATCCTGACGGAGTGATAGCGACCAACTGCAAAAAAGTTTCCATCCCGTGCATCACGCCCAAAGGATTCGGCGCCGTGATCTTCGCTCTCGCGCCGCTAACATCCATCACGTAACTTTCATCCTCGCCCAATTCCTGCACAGCCTTGCTGGCGCGCTCCGCATGAATCACCAAAGTCGCCTTGCTCGGCTCCGCAATCTCGGCCGAAATAAAAAATCCAGTCCGCCGTGAAAGCTCGCGAGAAAATCTTTCCACCGCGCGCTCCAGCCGCGGCTCTCGGTAACCCTCAATCCCCACCGAAAACGTTGGCGCGATCGCGAGCGCCCCGTTTCCAACCCGCACGCTCGCGGGCACCGGCATCAAATTCAATTCCGGCGCGCCCTGCTCCGCAAAGCCCCAGCCACTCACAATTCCAATCACCGCCAGCACCAACAAAATTCGCATTTGCCCTTCTTTGAGCAGTTTATGGCACAAAAAACTTTTTAGGCGACGCGCAGAATAGTACAGTTCCGCAACCCGCGCCCAACTTTTTTGCCGCTCGCCGCGAGCCTCAGCGCGCAAAATCGCAAATTTACTGCGATTTCACATTGCTTCCCGCCGCGCATCTGTGCAATAAAGTCGGGCCGATGCCATTCACACTTCTCGATTGGTCAGCCATCATCGGTTACCTCGTAATAACTCTTCTCCTAGGCCTCTATTTCCGCCGCAGCGCCGGAAAAAGCTCCGAAGATTATTTTGTCTCCGGACGCACCGCTTCCTGGTGGCTCGCCGGCACTTCCATGGTCGCCACCACTTTCGCCGCCGATACGCCTCTGCTCGTCGCCGGCCTCGTCTACACCCAAGGAATCGCCGGCAATTGGATCTGGTGGGCGTTTCTTCCGTCCGGAATGATGACGGTCTTTCTCTTCGCGCGCCTCTGGCGTCGCTCCGGCCTGATGACCGACGTGCAATTCGCCGAAATGCGCTACTCCGGAAATCCCGCCGCGTTCCTCCGTGGATTCCGCGCCATCTACCTCGGTCTGCTGATGAACTGCATGATCCTCGGCTGGGTCACCAAAGCCATGATCAACATCGTCGGCACCACGCTCGACTCCACGATGCAGACCTGGGGCTTCCTCAACACATTTTCCCGCGCGCTCAGCAATGTTTTCGGCCCAGTATTTTCCGGCACGGACGGCCGCGCTCTCATCGTCTGCATTTTCTTCCTCATCCCGTTCACCGGAATTTACGTTTCTCTCGGCGGCCTCTCCGGCGTTCTCTGGACCGACCTCTTTCAATTCGTCCTGAAAATGAGCATCGTCATCGGCATCGCCTGGTACGCCATCAAAGCCGCCGGCGGCATGGACACGATGATCGCGCACATCGGCGCTCTCCGCGCCACGAACGGCGCCTCGAATCCACTCGCGTTTCTCCCCGATTTTTCCAAAGGTTTCGCCAGCGACACGCTCTGGACTCTCCCCGTAATCACTTTCACCGTTTATCTCGGCGTGCAATGGTGGGCCTTCTGGTATCCCGGCGCGGAACCCGGCGGCGGCGGCTACATCGCGCAAAGAATTTTCAGCGCGCGCGACGAACGCCAGGGCCTCTTTTCCGTGCTCTGGTTCAACATCGCGCACTACGCGCTGCGACCGTGGCCCTGGATTCTCACCGCTCTCGCCGCCATCGTGCTCTATCCCGGCTTGCAGCATCCAGAAACCAGTTACATGATGATCGTCAACGATTACGTCCCGCACTATTGGCGCGGCATCATCGTCGCCGGCTTCCTCGCCGCGTTCATGTCCACCATCGCGACGCAACTCAACTGGGGCACGTCCTACATCGTCGAAGATTTCTACCGCCGCTTCCTGGTGCGCCGCGCTTCCGAACGCCACTACGTCCACATTTCGCAGCTCGTCACCATTCTGCTCGTGATCCTCACCGGCTACGTTTCCGCGCAACTCGCCTCCATCCGTTCCGGCTGGGAAGTAGTGCTGCAAGTTGGCGCCGGCACCGGCAGCGTTTACATGCTTCGCTGGTATTGGTGGCGCATCAATGCCTGGAGCGAAATTTCCGCAATGATCACCGCTCTAGTCGCCACTCTCGCGCTGCACTGGAAAGGTCTAGCGGACTCACTCCTCGGCCGCCCGTCGCTTTTCACCGGCTCCGACACGCTAGTCTTCGCCAAAGACATCCTCACCACCACGCTGCTAACCACGATCGTCTGGATCGCCGTAACGCTACTCACCGCAAAAGAACCGGACAGCATCCTCCTCTCGTTCTACAGAAAGGTTCGCCCAGACGCCACGGGGTGGCAACCCATTGCCGCAATGGCCCCAGAAATTCCACAAACGCACGATCTAGCCCACAATCTCTGGTGCTGGATTCTAGGCTGCGTGATGGTCTACAGCGCCTTATTCGGCGTAGGCAAACTTCTACTCCACAACTGGCCGTTGGGAATATTCCTGGTCGCACTGGCAACAGTAAGCGCCTGGCAAATGTCTCGCGAACTAAGCAGAGGTCACGGAAGCGTCGAAGCAGCAGCAACCGCGGCAAAAATCTAAGAAGCAGCAAAAAACGATCTCGCGTAGAAAACCAAAAATGAAGCACCCCTAGCTAGGGGCGCTGCTTGCTGCGCTCCGCTTTGATCGCAAAATCACCGAGGTTCAAACTATGCCTCAACCTCTCCGCGCCCTCCACTTTCCTCTGTGCCCTCTGTGTTAAATCTTTGAACGACGAAGCCCACACCACGTTACCGAAATCGCCGAATCAACAAAGTATGCCGTCCCGACCGATACAGCCCCACCACATACATGCAAGGTTTCCCCTTCGTCGTAAAAATCAACTGCCGCATCCGCAACAAAGGTGCTCCCCGAGGCACTGATAGCAATTCCGCCGTCTTCAAATCCGCCGCAGTAGAATCAATCTCTTCATCCGCATAAGCCAACTCCACGCCATACTCATGCTCCAAGGTCACAAATAAAGACCCGCGCTCCAAAGTCCCTCCAGCAAGCGCCGGAAATTCATCCACCGACAAATAGCAAGTCTCCAAAGCAAACGGCTCATCCGAAGCCTGCCGCACGCGTTCAAGCATGAATAAATGGCTAGTGGACGGCAACGAAAGCCGCGCCGCAATCTCCGGCTCATTTTCCAAAACACCCGACGAAATAATCCGTGAACGCACCGCCAACCCGCGGCTAGCCATCTGCTCCGTGTAACTCATCAATTTGTTGAAATGAATTTTCGGAGGCGCCACAAACGTCCCGGAGCCGTGCCGCCTCTCCACCATGCCCTCGCGCGCCAGATCCGCCAGCGCATGTCGCGCCGTCATCAGGCTCACTTTGTGCGACTTGGCCAGCTCCCTCTCGGAAGCCACCATGTCTCCGGGCTTGAGTTGCCCGCCTTCGATCCGTCTCCGTATCACATTCTGGATTCTTTTGTAGGTCGGTTCGCCGTTTCGGCCGATCGGTGTCATGAACGCTCCGGAAATGCCCGTGAGTCTACCAGCATAGTGCTACGGCACAATGAATTAGCGCCGTAAACCGCCCTCAAAGTGCTACCGCACTGCTATAGAGCGCGATTAGCCGCTATAGAGCGTATTTGAAAAATCTATAAGAAGCCTTATACATTTTCATTTTTCTCTTGACAACAGAAATAATGAGCTATATAGCTCTTGCTCATGCAATGGGGTATTTCGGGTGCGTGGGAGGCATGACAGCCTCGATTTTCCGAATTTCCGCCAGGAGGCTTCCGTGAACAAGATTCGCAGCATCACCACAACAGCGCTGTTCCTTTCCCTGACGTTCCTCGCCGTAGTCGCGCTGACCGTAGCCGTAGCGCCTGCCAGGGCGCAAGAAACCACGGCAGCCATTACTGGTTTCGTCACGGATCCGTCGGGCGCCGCTGTAGTTGGCGCCACCGTCACCGCCACTGACACTCTGCGTGGCACGGTCTGGAACACGACGACCAACGAAGCCGGTTCATACAATTTCCCCCGAGTTCCCATCGGAACTTATGCTCTGCAGGTCAAATCCAGCGGCTTTCAAACCGCGGCTCATGCGCCTTTCACTCTGATACTCAACCAGATCGCCCGGGTGGATGTGCAGATGACCGTCGGACAGATCGCTCAAACCGTCGAAGTCTCGGGCGAGACGCCGATCCTGCAGACCCAGACCGCCGAGGTCAGCTCTCTCATTGACGCCAACACGGCCTCGTCTTTGCCTCTGGGCTCTCGCAACTATCTCCAGCTCGTTCTGCTTACGCCGGGAGTCACCAATCCGAATCCCCAGACTCTCTATACGCCTCAGACCATGCCGGGCGCCGGCAGGCCGATGATTAACGGAAATCGGGAGCAGGCTGACGAAGTGCTTCTCGACGGGCTCGTCAACACCGAGGACAACAACAACGAAGTAGGCTTTACTCCCAGCCCGGACGCAATTCAGGATTTGAACATCATCACGCAAAATGCGTCCGCGGAATTTGGCAACTACGAGGGCGGCATCATCAGTGCCAGCATAAAATCGGGAACGAACCATTTCCATGGCGACGTTTTCGAGTTCCTGCGCAACGACGCTCTCAACGCCAATTCCTGGTCCGCGGGCCTCACTACCGGCGGTCCCTTCATTCCAGGCTCGACCGAGCCCGACGGCGCTCAGGATAAGGCCAAAGTCCGTTACAACCAGTTCGGCGGCACCATCGGCGGTCCGATTGTCAGAGATAAGCTTTTCTTTTTCGCGGACTACGAGGGATTGCGCGACGACGTTCCGCCGTCACCGAATCAGTACCAAATCTTCACCTCTAGAGAAATCGCGGGTGATTTCGGACAGCTCTGCACGGATAACCACGGAACTTTTAGTGGCGCCGGGATCTGCAGCGGCGGCACCGGCATTCAGCTCGCGTACCCTAGCGGTCCTAATGTCGGCAAGCCAATACCCAACAACAACTTGGCAGCCGCCGGGCTCACGATTAATCCCGTGGCCCAGAACTTTTTCAACCTAGCTGCCTACAAAGCGGCCTTGGCTAATTCCGTAGACGTCACCAACAATACGAACTACACCGCGAACGGCAGCAGCCAGTTCAACGGTGACCAGGGCGATCTAAAAATCGACTACAACATCTCCAGTAACGACCATATATTCGGCCGTTACTCGCAAATGCACATCAACAATCCCAGCATCAACACCTTCACTCTGGGCAACCCCGGCACGCTCAATACCGAGCCGATACAGAATGCTGTCGTCAATTGGACTCACACCTTCAACCCTGCTCTCCTGAATGAATTTCGGATCGGTTACAGCCACGTCGTCTTCGAACAGGTTGCTAATAACGGCGGGCTTGGCAATATCGCCGAGCAAATCGGCATCACCGGTGGCAACATGTATGCTCCGGGATTGCCCGCGTTAGTCATCACCGGAATGGGCGGCACGGGCTTCGGAACGAATGACAACATCCAGAACTTCCACACCGGCACCGGACAACTGGAAGATAATCTGATCATTTCCCACGGCCGCCACACCATCAAAGTCGGATTCCAGTACTGGCGCGAACGCTTGAACTATAGCTATCCCGGTAACTTCGGGGCTTTGGGCACTTTCAATATCGGTGGCACGGTCGGCGGAACCACGCCGAGCACAGGTGCCGGCCAAGCGGACTTTTGGTTGGGCCTGGTGGCCGGAGGCGGACGTGATGCCGGTGTCGCGGAGTTTGGCCGCCGCGGTAACATTTTCGGCGCATTCGCCCAAGACGACTGGCGCGTAACCTCCACGCTAACCGTAAACATCGGCCTGCGCTTCGAGGACCATACCCCGTTCTATGAAATTCAAAACCGCATGGTGAACTTCGGTCTCTTCACTGGAGATCTCGAAGTCGCAGGCCAAAATGGGGCCAGCCGCGCGCTCTATAACAACTACTTGGGAATTGGCGATTGGCTGCCCAGAATCGGTTTGGCGTGGTCTCCCGCGTTTCTCGGTGGCAAGACCGTCATTCGCGCCGGCTACGGCATCTCCAGTTACATGGAAGGCGGCGGCGCGAACCAGCTCCTAACCTTCGATTGGCCGGCCACACAGGCAAGCTCCAACACCCTGCCAACGATTGATCAGGGCTTCACTCCCGGCACCGCTCCTTGCGCCACGCCATACACTCTGTCCTGCTTCACGGGCAAGAACATCAAGGTATTCGATCCCAACCTCCGGCCCGCGCGCGTTCAGCAGTGGAACCTCACCGTGCAGCACCAGTTCAGCAACTCCCTGACGGCCCAAGTTGGCTATGTCGGCCAGCACGGCACTGGTCTATACAATTTCATCGCGCTGCAGCAAAAGCAGCTGCTTCTTCCCGACGGCAGCATTGCCAAGCCCGGCGAGGTTGGCACCGTCGGCTCCGATCTGTTTCTGGGCAACAACATCGTGGACAGCAACTATATTGGCGGCACCTTCTCCAACGCGATCCAAAGCTACAACTCTCTCCAAGCCGTCCTGCAAAAGCGCATGAGCAACGGTTTGGACGGACAAGTGGCGTATACCTTCTCGAAATGCATGAGCGATTCACCCGGCTTCTTCGGCACCGGCGCATGGGGCGGTAATGGTTCACAAACCTCTATGGGCTTGCCCGGCTGGCAGAACATTTATGACGGCAAGTCGGATTACGGCCCGTGCTATTTCGACGAGACCCACATCCTCTCCGCGTATGCCACCTATCAGGTTCCCGTGGGCCGCGGCCAGAAATACGCCAACAATCTGAATCCCGTTGTCAACGCCATCGTCGGCAATTGGTCGTTGAGCGGCCTCGTCAACTGGCACACCGGCAATGCTCTCACCACTTCCATCGGTTTCAGTGATCCCTCAGGCACCAACGGAAGCGGCGGCCTGTTCGCCAACGAACGTCCGGATTGCTCGGGTCCCGCGACCTACCCCAAACAGTTGGAGGGCGGCCCGGGAGCCTATTTCCTGCAGTGGTTCAACCCCACCACATTTTCCGTGCCGGCCGCGAATACGTTTGGCACGTGCGGTGTCGGCGACCTGCGCGGTCCGCGATTCTCCGAGACGGATATCAGCATCCAGAAAAACTGGCTGTTCGGAGAAGCTAGAAGCCTCCAGTTCCGGACCGATTTCATCAACGCTTTTAACCATCCAATCCTGAACTTCGCCGGCGGCATCGGCGCCTTCACCGTCGGCTCAGGTATGGGGCAGATCACCGCCTCCCAAGGCCAACGCAACATTCAGTTCGCATTGAAGTTCTACTTTTAGGCCCCACCCACCCGTTACAATGGGGCGGGCGGATATTCCGCTCGCCCCATTTAACTTTATGAACAGATTTTTCCATGCGCTTCCGGCCTCGCTGCTTCTCGTCGCTTCCATAATTGCTCCCGCCCTTGCTCAACAGACCCAGCAGGCGCAGCAGAAGCTCTCTGCGGCGGAGTCCCCCACTCGCCACGCCGTCGAACTTGCCGAGAAGGGACATTGCCGGGAAGCGTTGCCTCTCTTGAAGAAACAATTGTCCGCTTCGGTGGACAAAGACCTCAAGCGCAGGGTGGGTTTGGCCACCGTACATTGCGCCATGACCCTTGCCGAGCCGGACGCCGCCGTCAGCGCGCTTCAAATGTTGAACCGCGAATTCCCGCACGATCCCGAAGTCCTCTACGTCACCATTCACGCCTACTCCGATCTCGCCACCCGCGCCTCCCAGGAACTGGCCACCACCTCTCCCAATTCGTACGAAGCGCAGGAATTGGACGCTGAGTCGCTCGAAACACAAGGCAAATGGGACGAAGCGCTGGCGGAATATCGCAAGATCCTCGAGCAGAATCCTCAATTGCCGGGTATTCACTACCGCATCGGGCGAATCATTCTTTCCCAGCCGCCCACCGCTACCACTTCCGACGACGCCCGCAAAGAGTTCGAAGCCGAATTGCAAATTGACCCGAGCAATGCCGGAGCGGAATACGTTCTAGGCGAGCTGTCGCGGCAAGCCCAGCAATGGGAAGAAGCCATTGCGCACCTCTCTAAGGCGACCCAGATGGACTCCGGATTCACCGAGGCTTTTCTCGGTCTCGGAATGTCGCTCAATTCCGCGCAGAAATATTCCGACGCCATACCGCCCTTGGAAAAATACGTGAAAATGCGGCCGCAGGATCCGGCTGGCCACTATCAGTTGGCGATTGCGTATGCCAGGTCGGGACGTAAGGAAGAAGCCTCGCGGGAAATGGCCATTCAGCGGGACCTGGATGAGAAGGCGCGCGCAGCGCAACGAGCACAAACTCCCGCTACGCCCCAATGATGGGGCCGCTTCCTCATCGAAGTTCAGTCGCCGGATTGCTGTACACCTTGATCCAATGATTGCGCACCCGCGCTCGCACGCTGGTGCCATTCACGTCCGAAACGATCAGGTTCGACTGCTGTACCGGCATATGGCAATCAATGCAGTTAGCCGCGATCTGCGGTCCCAGCTTCGCGTACATGCCGCATTTTTCCGGCTTGTGGCAGGCCAGGCAGTGGCTTGAATAGCTTGCTGCGGGCTGTTCGGGCGCATGCTCGTCGTGGCACGTCGTGCACGCCAGCGTGCCGGATGATTGATAACACCGGCTTCTTTCCAGTAGAGCCGCTTGGTTCCCATGGACGTCCACAACGGCCTCCACAGGGAGCTGCTGAAGCTTGATGAAGTTTGCGAGCGGCTCGCCGGGCCGGAAAGAAAATGTCGGAGTGATTTCTTCGCCTAACCCGCCATGGCACTGCGCGCAAACATCCACCTGCCGGTCGCGCGAAAGGTTCGCGGGATTTGCAATGCCTTCCCCAGCGGACGCCGCACTCGGGCCGCGGTGGCGCGCCACATGCTCCTCCCCCGGACCGTGGCACCGTTCGCAGGAAATACCCAGGACAAAATCAGCCTTGTCGTAGCGGTTCATCAGAGGCGATGGAGCGAGCGTTTGAAAATATGTAGCGTGGCATTCGACGCATCGCGGTATCACCGGCCGGTCAAAGTTCGCGGTTCCGTCCAGGTACCCGGGACTATTCACCCATTGGCCCAATTCCGTCCAATAGGAAACCGGCAGTTCAAAAAGTTCATCGCGTTTCCAATAAAGATACGTCTGCCCTTTATGTCCGGAGCCCACCACGATGCCAAATTCTTCCGAATGCTCCTGCGCGCGCGGCGGCTGGCCGATGATCGCCGTTTGGAAAAAGTGCCCGTCGCGACTATCCATTCTGAAGATCAGGGCGGGATCGAGGGTCTGCAGGATGTTTTTGGGAGGAGTGAAACTTCCGGAAATGGACTGCACGCTGGGCAGTGCAGAAGTGCGATGATGAACGGTTAACTGAAATGTTCCGAACAGGTCATGGTGGCACGAGCCGCAGACCGCGTCTCCGACGTACCCAGCACGTTCCGTTTTTTGATCGCTTGGGACGCCAGACTGCTGCCCCGCCGCGGGAGCTGTCGCCCTTCGATGTGCCCGAGCGTCAGCTGAATAGAAAGCCGTGGCCACAAGCAGAATTAGTGCCAGGCTTGTTCTCGGCATAGGCTTGCTCATTAGAAGCGCCAAGGCTAACTGATATCGATGCGCCTCTCAAACGAAAATCACATGCTCGATGAGAAATTCTGGCAGTATTCGCTGCGCGGTGCGTTTCAGAATGTGTGTACGACGCGCTGTTCTTCGGACGCTCGCAATTGCAAATCCAGGCAGTTCCAGAACGGGTGAATGAGCGAACGGCAACAATACAGCCACCGGCGATATCCTCGTCGCTGCTTTCTTCAGGAGCTTGCGAGCGTCGGATGCGGCAGCGTCCTCGGCACCAGAGTTCTTTTTCGCGCGAGCCTCTCCGGCCTGCTAGCGCCCGGCGCATTGCCGGCCTTTCAGGAAGTGCCCGCCCTCGCGAGCGGCATTTCCTGGGTCCATTCCAATGGGCGTTCTCCCGAAATGTATCTGCCGGAAACGGTCGGCGCCGGTTGCGCCTTTCTTGATTACGACAATGACGGCTGGATGGACATCTATCTCGTAAACAGCGGGTCCTGCGATTTCTTTACACCCCCAACGCCTTTGCGCAACGCGCTCTACCACAATAATCGCGACGGCACCTTTACCGACGTCACCGAAAGGGCGGGTGTTCCGGGCAACGCCTACGGCATGGGCGTGGCGGTCGGCGATTACGATGCGGACGGATTTCCCGACATCTACGTGACGCAATATTCGCGCAGCATCCTCTATCACAACAACGGCAACGGCACGTTTACCGACGTCACCGCCCACGCCGGCGTTGCGGCCCCCGGCTGGGGCACCAGTGCCGTTTGGTTTGATTACGATAACGACGGAAAACTCGATCTCTTCGTCTGCCGCTTCGTGGATTTCGACAAGTCGAAAAATAAATGGTGCGGCGACCGCTCCACCGGCATGCGTTTCTACTGCATCCCCAGCGTATATGATCCCATGCCCTGCTGGCTCTTCCACAATAATGGCGACGGCACCTTTACCGACGTCAGCAAGGAATCAGGTATCGCCCGCTCACTCGCCAAGGCCTGGGGCGTCGTCGCGGCAGACATTAATAATGACGGCCGCATGGATCTATTCGTGGCCAACGATACCGTCGCGAATTTTCTCTTCATCAACCGTGGCAAAGGCAAATTTGATGAAGACGGCTTGCTTGCCGGCGTCGGCTATAGCTCCTACGGCCGCGCGCGATCTGGTATGGGCGTGGACGCCGCCGATTACGACCAGGACGGCTGGACCGATCTTTTTGTCGCCAACGTGGATCAGGAAATGTTTTCGCTCTACCACAACCACAAGGACGAAAGTTTTGTTGACGTCGCCCTGCCCACCGGAATTGGTTCCACCACCCGCCTTCTCAGCGGCTGGGGCTTGAAGTTTTTCGATTATGACAACGACGGCAATCTCGATTTGCTCCTCTGCAACGGACACCCGGACGATACCGTGGACCGGCGCACCGAAGAGGTAAAGTATCTCGAGCCGCCCTTGCTATTTCAAAACACCGGCAAGGGATTTGAAAACGTAAGCGCCAAAAGCGGACCGATTTTTTCCACGCGTATGGCTGCTCGCGGTATGGCCATCGGCGATTTCAATAACGACGGCGCCGTGGACGTCCTGATCGCCGTCAATAATGGCGCCCCGGTTTTATTGCGAAATAACGCCGGCACCGCGAATCACTGGCTCGGTCTCCGCCTCATCGGAAAGAAAGCCAACATTGATGCCGTCGGCGCGCGCGTCACCTATCAAGCCGGTGGCCTGAAGCGCAGCCGCGAGAAAGTCGGTGGCGGCAGCTACCTCTCCTCTCACGATCCGCGCATCGTCCTCGGCCTTGGCTCGCAAACGAAAATTGATTGGCTCGAAATCAAGTGGCCGCAGCCCAGCGGTCTAGTCCAGCGTCTCACGGACTTGCCGGTGGATCGTTACATCACCATCGTGGAAGGAGAAGACTATCGAAAGTAGCACTCGGCCAACGCTCTAAATTCGGTGGCTGTCCGCCAAATTGTCGACTTCATTGCCCCGCATCCATTGGAACTTGCCAACCCCGCGTTATATCCTCGTGACTGTGTTTCGCCGCGCTCTGCGCTCCCCCGCGATGGGTTTGGTCCTCGGGCTGATCATCACGCTCGCAGCCGTCGTCACCTACTCCGCGTACATCACGCACCAGATCGCCGGTCTCCGCGCGCTGCAAAATAATCTGGTCGAACGCAATCGCAAAGCCTCCCTGCAGCTTCTCCGCGTGCAAAATGATCTGAATTCTCTCGCCCTCGCGATGCGCGACATGCTCGACAACGACGAGCCCTACCCGCTCACCGCCTGGAAGTCGCAATTCGCCCGCATCCGCGAAGATTTGGACGACGCGCTGCAATCCGAAGAAAATCTCAGCCGCGCAACGCGCACCGCGGACCAAAAGCAATATTTAGCCGCCTCCCTAACCCAATTCTGGAACGCCGCAGACCGCACCTTCGCCCTAGCGCAAAATGGCCAGGACAAAGAAGCCCGCGACCAAATCCGCCTCACCCTGCAAGCCCGCCAGGAAGGCCTCAGCACTGCCGTCTCGCGCCTCCTCGTGCAAAACAACGAAAGCGACGAACAAATCGCCCTGCAAGTCCGCGAAATCTACGACCGCGTCCAGCGCCGAGTCTATCTATTTCTCACCGCCACTCTCGCCGCCATCATCCTCACCAGCCTCTACGTCATCCGCTCGAATCGCCGTCTCTTCGAACAACTAGCCGCCCTCTCGCGCCAGCGCAGCGACCTAGCGCAAAAATTAATCTCCACCCAGGAATCCACGCTCCGCCACATTTCCCGCGAACTCCACGACGAGTTCGGCCAAATCCTCACCGCCATCGGCGCCATGCTCGGCCGCGTCGAAGGCCACACCCCCGCTGATTCCCCTCTGCGCTCCGAACTCCACGAAGTTCGCGACATCACCCAAACCACGCTGGAAAATATTCGCAGCCTCTCGCAAGCCCTGCATCCCGTGATGCTAGATGAAGCCGGCCTCGAAAGCACAATTGACTGGTATATCCCCACAATAGAAAAGCAAACCGGCATCGACATCACCTACGAAAAATCCGGCGCGCCCTACCCGGTTGACACCAGCGCCGCCATCCACATCTATCGCGTGCTGCAAGAAGCTCTAAATAATGTCGCGCGCCATTCCGGCGCCCACCAAGCCTGGGTACGCCTGCGTTTTCAAGCCGATTCGCTGCAACTCGAAATCGAAGACCACGGTAAAGGCCTCGACGCCTCCGCAGCCACGACGACGGCCAAACCCGGCATGGGCCTGGTAGCCATGCGCGAACGCGCCGAACTGCTCTCCGCCACCATCGAGTTGCTGCGCCTCCCGCAAAATGGGACTCTAGTTCGCTTGAAAGTTCCGAAAGAAAGGCTCGAGCCGCATGGCCCCTAAAATTTCCGTGCTTCTCGTCGACGACCACGCCCTAGTCCGCCGCGGCTTCCGCCGCATGCTCGAAGACGAGCCGGACATCAACGTAGTCGGCGAAGCCGGCGACGGCGACGAAGCCATCAAACTCGCCCGCACCCTGCATCCAAAAGTAATCGTCATGGATTGCGCGCTCCCCGGCTCCAGCGGCCTAGTCGCCACGCGCAAAATCCTCGAACACTCCCCCGACACCGCCATATTAATGTTAAGCATGCATTCCGAAGACACTCTCGTCCGCCAAGCCCTCGACGCCGGCGCCCGCGGCTACGTCCTCAAAAACGCCGTGGACCTCGAACTCGCCACCGCCATCCGCCGCGTAGCCGCCGGTGAAATCGTCATGGCCTCCGAACTCTCGCGCTCCGCCACCCTCAAAGGCGAACGCAACGCCGGCCTCACCGCCCGCGAACTAGAAATCCTTCAGCTCATCGTCGACGGCAAATCCAATAAGGAAATCGCCGATCACCTTTCGCTCAGCGTCAACACCGTCAGCGTCCATCGCGCCAATATCATGGACGCGCTCGGCATTCACAAAACCGCCGAGCTGGTCGTCTACGCCATCCGCAACGGCTTGGTGAACATTTCGTGAATCGCCGCGCGTTCCTGAAAAATTTAAGCGGCCTCGGCACCACAGCAGCATTCGCCGCCACCGTGCCGCTGCAATTCTCGCAGCTCGCAAATAGTTGGAGCCTCGCAGCGGCAACGCCGCAACAACAGACCGCACAACCTGCCTTCAATTTAGTCGATGTCACCACCTCCGCCGGCATCCACTTCCACCACAATTCCGGCGCCTACGGCGGCAAACTCCTCCCCGAAACTCTAGGCTCCGGCTGCGCCTTCCTCGATTACGATAACGACGGCTGGCAAGACATCCTGCTAATCAATGGCACCGACTGGCCCGGCCACAAACGCTCTCCCAGCACGCTCCGCCTCTACCAAAATAATCGCAACGGCACATTCACCGATGTCACTCGCCGCGCCGGCCTCGAAATCGAAATGTACGGCATGGGCGTAGCCGTCGGCGATTACAACAACGACGGCTTCCCGGACATCTTCATCACTTGCGTAGGCCAAAGCCGCCTGTTTCGCAACAATAAAAACGGCGCATTCACAGAAGTCACAAAACCAGCAGGGCTAGGCGGCCGCCAAGCCCTCAGCACCTCCGCCCTCTGGTTCGATTACGATCGCGACGGCCTCCTCGATCTCTTCGTCTGCAATTACGTCAAATGGTCCCCTGACCACGACGTTTTCTGCAGCCTCGACGGCACGCACAAATCCTATTGCACTCCCGAAGCCTATCGCGGCGAAACCTGTTGGCTTTTCCGCAATCGCGGCGACGGCACTTTCGAAGACGTCACCGCCAAAAGCGGCATCTTCGATACCAGCTCGAAATCTCTCGGCGTCGCCATGCTCGATTACAATCTCGATGGCTGGCCCGATCTGCTCGTCGCCAACGACACCCAACCGAACAAGCTCTACCGCAATTTGCAAAATGGCACATTCAAAGAAGTCGGAGTAGAAGCCGGAATCGCTTTCAGCGCCGAAGGAAAAGCTCGCGCCGGCATGGGCGTCGCCACCGGCGATTTCGAAAATTCCGGACGCACCGGAATCGCCATCACCAATTTCGACAACGAAATGATCGGCCTCTATCAACCGATCGCGAATGGCGCCTATCAGGACATCGCCATCCAGGCCGGCATCGGCCTACCGTCCGTCAACACTCTCGGCTTCGGCTGCGTTTTTCTCGATGCCGATCTCGATGGCCTGCTCGATCTAGCCGTCGCCAATGGACACATTGACGAAACCGTCCGCAACATTCGCGGCAACGTAGGCTACGCGCAATCTCCGCAATTATTTCTAAATAGCGGGAAAGGACATTTCCACGACGTAGCCGCAGCCATGAGCAAAGAATTCGCCGCCCCCAAAGTCGGTCGCGGCTTAGCCTACGCCGATTTCGATCGCGACGGCGACCTCGACCTATTAATGACCACCAACAACGGCCCTGCCTACCTCTATCGCAACGACAACCAAGCCGGAAACAAAAGCATCCGCTTCCGCCTAATCGGCACAAAATCCAATCGCGACGCCATAGGCGCCCGCGTCCGAATCATATCCAACGGCGTAACGCAAGAGCGAGTAGTCCACACCGGCTCCAGCTACCTCTCCCAATCCGAACTCCCAGTAACTTTCGGCGTAGCCCACCAAGATAAAATCGACCGCGCCATAATCCAATGGCCCAGCGGCGGCACCGAAGACTTCAAAAACCTACAAACAGCCCAATCCTACGATTGCACCGAATCCCAAGGCATCACCCAGCAGAAGCCGTAACGCCTGCAGTCGCCTTTGTAGCGGCGCACTTCAGTGCGCCATCGTTGTTAACGCACTATCGCTGCAGCTCCACAATTAAACAAACACGCCATACGATTCTCCGTGCCCTCCGCTTTTCCTCCGTGCTCTCTGTGTTAAATGTCTTGCCGTTGTTTTCGCTCGAACCGCTCCCCCAAAACGCCCTAATGCTTTTACATTATTGCGTCCCCTCGCTCCCTCCGTTACATTGCCCTCGTTAGCCGCCTCCCCCGCGTCCTGGCAGGCGCGAAGGCGGCCCACCCAAGCACGAAACCCGACCCCGACGGTACCCCCATACCGCCGGGGTTTCCTCTTTCAAGCCATCCGCACCCGTTCGTTCCACCAACCGCGTGTCCAAAGGTCTTGCTGTCGCCGTTTGTTTTCGTTGTCATCCTGAGCGGAGCGAGGGACCTCTCTTCGCCTTTTCAAAGCTAGCAATCTGCACGACACATTTCGCGTCCGCACAAACCAGCGCCGGAGGCGCGAGAGAAGTTAGCCCAACGCGTAAGCGTTGGGTATCCGACAAGAAAAAGTCCAAGCGCCGTAGGTGCGACACTCACCAAGCACCGATCTTGGATCAGATTCAAGAGCGTTTGTTTGGTACAACCGAACGGTAAACGCGGGACTCAATTACGTTTCGTTAATTGGACGACAAATTGCACGAAGACGGTCGCTTGACCCGCGGTCTTTCTTTTTGGTTTCGATTGTGTCGTGAAACGAGGTAAGTACCTGTGACCAGGAAACGAAGAATTCGCGCGATGCTGACTCCTTTGGAGGACAAGTGCTGGGTATTCGCATTCGTTTACTACGTTGATTTGGGCTACAGCGATCTCGAGGCAGACAAACGTACATGGAGAGATATGCTAGTCGACTTCCCTCGCCTTCGAAAATACGACGGTTGTAAACCTTAGAAGAGCCGCATCAACTCCTCAGTTGACTCGACAGCCAGCGTATCCAAGCGCGGACCGTTTCAGCTCGTCTTTCGCCGGTGGATTCAGACAACTTAAAATCCCTCATAACACGACGCGCGATGTCGTGTATATCCGGCTCCAGGTCCCGCGCATACTCTTTTGCAGCCTCATTAAAAATGGGCACCCGTGTCACTAGCTCAGTGAGCTTAGCTAGGCGGCCAGCGCGGTCGAGTCGTGCGAAGCTAGCGCCCTGTTGGGTTAGTGAAAAGTCGTGATTGGATTTTTCTGCTAATCCAAGCCAGATGGCGCTGTTACCGTAATAGTCGCCCTGCCGTGGGTCGACATCAAATTTTTCAGCTAATTCGAACTTATTCTGCGGCTCGGACGATAGGATTTCCACCGCGTCAATGATCTTGGAGAGGTCATCGGCTTGGGGAAATGGTACTCCTCTCGGGGGTTGGGTCGTCCGGGACGAGATGACATCCGCAAATCGCGGTATTGCTCCGGGCGGCTCCAAAAGGTAATGCGCTTGACGGGAAATCGATGCGGATTGATAGACGCCAGCAGAGCGAAATGAAAACTCGTATAGTGAATAAATCTTATTCGAATAAACGAGCAGCAAACAGATGATTTTTTTTCCAATCTTCAGAGCTTCAAAATGTTTGAACGGGTAGTACAGCTGACGAATTATTGTATCGGAGACCGTTCCAAGTTTAGCCTCTACCAATACGAGAACGTCGCCCTCGTAGCCGGAGTCGATTTCTAGTTGTGCCCCGTCCACCGTAATGTCTTTCTCTCCAATGGTCGTACTGAACCGAAAGTCAAACGGTCTGCTTCTGAATTTACCGCGGATTGTTGGCTGCAGGCTCTCATCCCCGACAAAAAACCTGACCGCCGATGCCAAGAAGAGACTGTCAATCGCCTGCGACTCGCTGTGGATTCCTTCTCTCCACGGAATGGACCTTACGTTGTCCAACTTCGACGTGGGGTAGCGCTCAGGTTCAGGCGTCTCCGGAATATCAATGTATCCGTCGCCGGCTAACAGAACATATCTGCCATTCGACGCTGGCAATATGGTTATTCCCTGGCTCTGCAGTATCCTTGGGCGGTGATTCCGCTGGTCAAACTTTGCCATCAAGCGCGGTTCGCGTCCCGAAAGCTCGCTTATCTTGGCAGCGCTTATTGGGAAAATTCCTTGCGCCTTGATACTTTCGGAAATGGGTAGCTTCTTGAATATGGAATTCCACGCAGCGTTTGTAGATGTCTTTTTGTTCAAGATGCCCTACTCGTAGTTTCTAATGATCAATTCCGAAATCTTTCCTCGCTTATTCCCCTTGCAGTTGATTGCTCTGCTCGCCAGGACCTGCTCCATTCGAAAGCCCTTATATAGTTTGCGGATCAACGGCGTATCAGAGTTCGAGAGCATTACGTGACATCCACGATCGGCAAGTGCTCGAAACACGGCCCTCAGAGATCGTTGCTCTCGCTCACCGAAAGGTGATTCGCTGTATGAAGTAAACGAAGATGTTGACGAAACCGGATAATAGGGCGGATCGAAGTAAATAAAATCAGTGGGCTGAGCCCGGTACAGTAGCACTCGAAAGTCTCGACAAAGAATCTCTGTCGTTTGGAGAACTTTGGAAGCCGCCCTTAAGGTGCGCTCGTCACAAAAATTTGGATTGATATAATTACCGAATGGCACGTTGAATTCGCCGCGCTGGTTGACGCGGTAAAGGCCGTTAAAACATGTCTTGTTAAGAAATATTAGGCGTGCTGCGCGCTCAACCGAATCGAGGTGCCATGGCTGCATTTTACGGACATGCAGAAAGTGGCTTCGCGTGTTGCGGTGCTCTCGCAAGCTAGTAATGAGTGCTTCGACGTTTGTTTTCACTACGTCATAACAGTTCACGAGCTCTTCGTTAAGGTCTGCGAGCACAGCATATGCTGGCACTTGCGCAAAAAACAGGGCGCCGCCGCCCACAAATGGCTCCCAATAGGTGCCAAAGGACCGAGGAAGCCTGCGCTGTATTTCTGGGAGCAGCTCAGATTTCCCCCAGCCCACTTTAGAAAAGGAGCGGCTCTTGGAAAACTTGACGCGGGCGCTCCTGAAAAAAGGGCGGTCCGATTTTTTTTGGCGGATTCGGGCACGTTGAGAGGCGAATCAGGATCGTTGATCGGAAGGCATCGTGTGTCAAGCCGAGCGGCAGAGACGTCCCTCGCCTCTTAGGGGGCCGGAGCTTCAGCTCCGACATAAACGACGGCGCGCAGCGCCTTCCTTTCGCGGTGAATTTCCCTCGAGCATTTGACTCCTGTCTCGGCCGGCACGAGTCCTCCTAGCTCTAGTAATCATAAGGTAAATGGGGACGCAACATGGCAGCCATAGCGTCGGCGACGAGGCAGGTGAACCAAGGATTCCGGAGAAGTGTCGCCAAAACTGTCCCCCGCCCCGCAGCCCGGCCGGGTTGCTGCTCGCGCTCCGCGCTCTTGCCCTCCATCGCGCACAAGCGGCGGCCCGCTCACCAAGCCGCAACGCCCGTCTTCGTCAAATCGCGCGCTCAGGCACTAACCTCAGCAGCAACCGCCTCTTACAACTCGATGTTACATTGTTACAAGCGCGACTCGCTCTTTTCTAGCCACTCGTCACTAACAGTTTGTTGAAAAACGCAGTTGCGCTGCAACTTTAATTCAAAAAACTCGTCTGAAAGAAGGAAGCCCAAGGAGGCGAGTGAATGCGCGGAGACGATAACCAGCAGGAAGGAATGTTCAGCTACGTTTCGCCAGAGAAGAGAGTCCCGGCGGACCATCCGTTGCGACCGATCCGCAAGATGGTCGATGAGATCCTGAAGGAAATGTCGCCGCAGTTTGCGAAGTTGTACTCCGACGTGGGGCGGCCGTCGATACCGCCGGAGCGGCTGTTTCGGTCTCTGCTGTTGCAGATTTTCTATTCGGTCCGCAGCGAACGAATGCTGATCGAGCAACTGCAGTACAACCTGCTGTTCCGGTGGTTCGTGGGGATGGAGATGGACGAGGTGGTGTGGAATCACGCGGTGTACAGCAAAAATCGGGAGCGCTTGCTGAATGAAGAGGTCGCCGAGACGTTTTTCCAGCGGGTGCTGGAGAGAGCCAGGCCGTTTATGTCCGATGAACATTTCACGGTAGATGGGACGCTGATTGAGGCCTGGGCCAGTCACAAGAGTTTCCGACCGAAGGATGGGAGTGGGAAGCCCGCTGGACCGGGAGGAGACGTCGACTTCAAAGGGGAAAAGCGAAAGAACCAGACCCATGAATCGACCACGGATCCCGATGCCAGGTTGTGGACGAAGTCCCGAGGAAGCCAGGCGAAGCTGAGTTATATGGGGCATGTATTGATGGAAAACCGCAACGGACTCTTGCTGCAGACGTTTCTGACGGAGGCGAACGGAAGAGCGGAGCGAGATGCGGCGCTGCTCATGGCCGAGGCTGTCCCGCCGGGAAAGCGAGTGACGTTGGGAGGAGACAAGAATTACGACACCCGAGAATTCGTGCGAGAACTGCGCGGGATGAACATCACCCCGCATGTGGCGCAGAACACGAGCAATCGCAGGAGCGCGATAGACGAGCGGACCACACGGCATGCGGGGTACGAGGTAAGTCAGCGGAAGAGAAAACGAGTGGAGCAATCGTTCGGGTGGATGAAGATGGTGGGGATGCTAAAGAAGGTAAAGTTGCGAGGAATCGACAAGGTGGGGTGGCTGTTTACCTTCACCGGAGCCGCCTACAACTTGTGCCGATTGCGAAACCTGATGGCCAGAACGTGACACGTGGCTTCGACGAGCCGGCTCGGTAGATAGAAAAACCCAAACCACTCCCTTACAACTCAGCGAAAACTCAAAACTTGAGAACGAAAAGCTTCGAAAACTAAATTGTTCAACAAGCTGCTAATGTCACTAATCACTCGCCACTGCCTTCTTAATCGCCAACTCCGCCGATTAGAAACCACCGTAACTCTCACAAAACAAATACCGGCGACTCAATTCAATCGCCAACTTTCAGGCACTTTGTGCAACGCGAACCACAATTCACCGATCACGAATAAAACGCCGTCTAATCGACAATGACAGATTTTAGAATTCACCGTAACTCAAAACAAACAACCGCACCACGTTCTAATCGGCACTTTTTGCGATGTGTGAATCTCCAAATTCAGCAGTCCCAGGAGTTCTACCGAACTCGCCCTGCGCCCGAAGATCAACCCCCCACTCTCTATTTTCAACCTTCTCGATTCGTTTCTAACCGCAACAACACCTCATTCAAAATTGCGGGCGACTCTCTGAAAATAAACGTCAAACTAAATCCTAATCGCAACACCAAAGGCGAATTGCGGGACACGCTCCACTACTCACCAATCACGCCTTTCCTCCGCGCCAACTTTCATGCAGGATTGAGCCGGAGAATCCCATGACGCGACTATCTTCATTACTGATGATTACGTGCAGCTTCGCGATGACCTTGGCAGGTGCGGCGCCGGTTCTTGCCCAGAAACCCACCGCAAGCGCTTCCACCTCTGCGCATTTGTCAACGCATTGGGAAGAATTGACCGCGGCGGATTTTCATTCGGCCATCGTCCTTTCCGGCGGGACTTGCATTCTGCCCTTTGGCATCCTGGAAAAGCACGGGCCGCAGCTGCCGCTGGGGACCGATTTGATCAACGTGCGCTTTGCCTCGCTCGCGGCAGCGGCCGATGAATATGCCGTGGTGTTCCCCGAATATTATTTCGGGCAAATTTTTGAAGCGAAGCACGAGCCGGGGACGATTGCGTACAGCGCGGACCTGCAGATGCGTTTGCTGCAGGAAACCACCGACGAAATGGCGCGCAACGGCTGCAAGAAAATCCTGATCGTCAATGGGCACGGCGGCAACGAGCACCTGCTGCCATTTTTCGCGCAGGCGCAGCTCGATAAGCCGCACGACTACGTGGTGTACGTCCAGTGGGGGCACGAGATTCCGGCGGGCGGCCCGGCCAAGAAAACTACGCTGGATATGCACGCGGGCGAATCGGAAACAGCGCGAGTGATGGTCTCGCGTCCGGACCTGGTGCACCTGGATCGCGCCGCGAGCGAATCCGGCGCGGATCAGAATCGCGTGCATCTGCCGGAAGACGTCTACACCGGCATCTGGTGGTACGCCCGCTTTCCAAATCATTACGCCGGAGACGGCTCCGCGGCCACTCTCGCCTACGGTGAGGCGGACATGAAGGCCTGGGTGAAAGCGATTGTCGCTGCGTTGCGCGCGGTGAAGGCCGACGACGTAAGCCTGAAATTGCAAAAAGAATTTTACGAGAAGAGCGAGCATCCGCTGGATACGCCGCAGTAGCAGCACGTGACAATCAGCTCGGAATAGTAGTTGTCGCGGTTGTAGTGCGAGACGAGCGCGACGCGATGGGTATTACGAAATCGCGCCAAGCTGGGCCGCATAAGCTAGCAAGCGAGCATCGTCTCCGCGCGCTGCGATAAGTTGGACGCCCGCTCCGCCCGCGGCTGGCAGAGTGACAATCGGCACGCCAGCCAGACTAAGCGGCGAGGTGTAACGCAGGATCGTACGCCGCGCCTGACTGTGGTCAGCACCCGCGACCAGTTGCGCAACGGGCGAGCACGGCGCGATCAGGAATTGATGCTCGCGCAAGAGAGCATCCACGCGCTCGCGGAACGCGGCATGCAATTGCCGCAGCCGCGCGATTTCGTCGGCGGGGATGGATACACCCCACGCCAGGCGCTCGGCGATGGATTTTTCGAAATGCGAAAAATCACCGCCGGTATTCGCGGCGTGATAAGCGCCTGCTTCGCTCGCCTGAATCGGCGCAAAGATGGACATCGCATCTTCCCAGAACGCGGTGTCCACCGGCGTGATTCGCGCGCCGGAATTTTCCAGCTTCTCCCGCCACCGCGCGAAACCAGCCAACACAACCGGTTCGCAGTCGTGCAAAAAATGGTCAGGCACGCAGCCGATGCGGACATTCATGTCCACCGCACGCGGCACGCTGAGGCCGAAAAGCGCGGACGCGAGCAACGGCGCATCGCGCAAATCGCGGAACAACCATCCCAGCGTGTCGAACGACGGCGCGAGCGGCATCCCGCCGCCCCACAACCCAACTTGGTGCGCCAGCTCGATGGACGCGCGATACCCCGCGAGTCCACACAATGCCGCAGGCGCGCGAATCGAGCCGCCCGTATCCGTCCCGATCGCAGCCACGGCGGAACTCTCCTGAACACTCGCTGCCGAGCCGCTCGACGAGCCGCCGGTGAGCAGCCGCGCGTTCGTGGGCTGCACGCAATCGCCGTAGTCAGGATTCTCCCCCGTGATGCCGTACGCGAGTTGGTGCAGATGCGTCTTGCCAATCATGATCGCGCCGAGCACGCGAAGCCGTGCCGCGACGGCGGACCCTTCACGCGCGACGCCATTGCGAGCGGCGTAATAACGCGAGCCGCCGCTGGTCGAGTACCCGGCGAGGTCGAAACAGTCTTTGAGCGCGATTGGCAAGCCGTAGAGCGGCGGCTTCGGCTCGGCGCCGAACTCGCGCGGCAGCGCGTCGGCTTCGCGGAGCACGGCGTCGGAATCGAGCGAAAGATACACGTTGTGGCTGGCGTTGCTGTTCGCGCGCGCGAGCGCCTGCTCGGCCGCGGCGCGAGGCGCGATCTCCCGGCGCGCGAGTGCGTCGCGAAGAGTTTGCACTGGACCGGATGTGGTGGCTGGCATCGGCTGCATTCTAACTGCGTTTATCTCTGCCGGCTAAGCGTATCGCCGGCATTCTGCGTCCAGAAGTCAGAAGCCGGATTCAAACGCGGTGAAGCGGCGCTCGAGTTCCCACTGCTGCCGGGCCTTTTCACTGGACTTCAAAAAGGTGGCGCAGGCGGCGGAAGGGTTTTCTTCGCCCGGTTTTTCGTGCGCGCACGCGGAGACAGCTTTCGTGAAAACATCGCGCGCATTCCAGAGGCTCGCGCCCGGCAAGAAGCTGTGTTCGAGGCTGGTGCGGACCATTTGCTTGAGGTCGGCGTAGCTGAGTGCGTAGGTTTCGACGGCGCGGACGTATTCGTGCGTCAGGTCAATGCGCGAGACGCCTTCATCATCCGTGGAGAGGGCGACGGGAACGCCAAACTTGCGGTAAATCGGAAATGGATGACTATTGCCGCTGACGCCGAGGATTACGTCGTTGCTGGTGAGATTGGTTTCGACCATCACGTGTTTCGCGGCCATTTCTTTCAGCAGCTCGTAGGGCCGATTTTCATACATCACATCAACGCCATGGCCGATGCGTTCGGCGTGGCCTTCTTCCACCGCGAGACGAACGTGGCAGCAGAGGCCCTCGTAGGTGACCAAGCCCGGCGCGATTTCGCCGGCATGCATCGTGATGTGCACCTTCGGATAGAGCGTGTGAAGGAAGCCGACCATTTTCATTTGCAGGGCGTAATTGGACATGGAAATGTAGCCGTCTTCGGGCATCACCATATTTATGCCGACGAAACGCGGATCGGCGGAAGCGGTTTCAAAGCCAAGTAGAGTTTGCGCGAAAACTTGTTCCTTTGGGAAACCGCGCAACACCTGGTAGAGGAATCGGATCGCAACCCTGCAGGCGGGCGCTTCGTCCTTTTGGCCGCAGCCCTCGTGTTGGTTGCGGAGCTTTTCGGCCTGGTCGATCTCCGCGCTTGCGGTGGCGACTTCATCTCGGAGACCGTGGGCCAGCAATTCATCGCGCAGCTTCGTGAAACCTGCCAGCGAATCGCCCGAGTCGGGCCAACCGATCTCCTTTGCGATCGCAGCAGCATGGCTAAAAGCGGGCGTGTGCATCAGTTCGAGATACTGCTCGTTTTGGGCGGCAGCGCGGGTGGCCAGTTCGTCGAGCCATTCGCCCAGGTGACGGGACTCATCGAGATTGCCGCCGAAACGCGCGAACGAATCGAAGAAATGGTCGTGAGCCGTTGTTCCGGTAGTGGGTACGAATCCTCGCATGGAAAAGGAATCAATCAAAGCGTCATATAGATGTTGGTCTTTGAGAGCTTGCGCGGCTCGAACGTTGCCTTCTCCGCATACAGGTTGGGGCGGAATGCTGTCACTCATCGCTTGCGATTTGAAGAAGGAGAGCTTGGTGAGGTTTACGCACAAGCGATCTTCGGCGCCATCGCGAATCCACGTCTCGGCGTAAACGGCGCCATATATATGGTTATGCAGGTCGGCACCCTTGGGCATGGCCACGAGGAAAGCACGCAGGTCGAGCGGGTTTGCGCGGGCGGCTTCAAAGGCACGAGCGGTGCGTTGCTCGGCGGTCGCTTTCGCAGCGGCGTCGGGCGCTTTGGTTTGGGCGATTGCCGGAGCGGAAAATACGAACAACAAAGCCGAGAGCGCTCGCCATTTGATGGGCCGCATGGTCCGGAGTAAATTCATTCTGTTTCCTTGCGTCGCAATCTTGAGCCTGAAACTTCACCACAAATGTGGCGCGAGAACAAGCGAGGTCCGCTATGAAATATGACGAGAACAAAGTGGATGAGACAGTGCTGGCGCTGTTGTACTTGACGATGTTCAAGGACAAGACTGGCCAGCGAGCATGGAAAGGCCAAGACTGGGAGGTGATGGATCGTTTGCACAAAAAGGGGTACATCTCGGACCCGAAGAGCAAAGCAAAGTCAGTAATCATGACCGAGGACGGAGCAAGACGCGCCAAGAAGCTTTTCCAAAAGAATTTCGCAATGAACGCCGGGAACGGGGCTTGACCGCAAGCGCCAACCCCTGCGGCAGCGCGCTTAGCGCGGATGCCTCTTGCATGCGTTTCTAGCGTGCGTTTCTAGCGTGTCGTTAGCAAGTTAAAATGTCCGCTTTTTAGAGCACACGATATGTCCGGTTTGAGGTTGAGAGAGCACCGCCGTCGTGACTGTGGGAAAGTGGGAATCCCGCGGTTTAGGCGGGATTCCCAAGCGCGGTAGGGAAAGTCCGAAGGACTTTTCCACGGAGCGTCTTTTCCACAGTCTTCCCCCGCCCGTTTCGCTTCGTCTCTGGCAGGCAAGGGCATCCCTGCGCGTTGTAGCGACCCACCGCGTGAGGCCCATAGCGAATGCTCCAGCTCTGATCGAGATGTTCGCAGACGGTGACCGAACATCCCGCTAGTGTTCCTCTCCAGCGCGTCGCTTCGATCTGCAGCGTTTTCCCACCCACCACCACCGTGTTATCCCGGCTCACCACCCGCACCTGCTGCACCGAGAACAGAACATCCAGATCCTTCCTGGGGCACGGCAGAAACGCGCTACCCGCCTGCAAGGCCGGCACCTGGAAGCGCTGATTGAACTCGGCCGTGTACTCCTGCTCCAGAAAAGCGTTGGCTTGCTCCAGCGTGCCTATCCCGCGCAAGCGCAATTCCTGAGGCAAGCGTCCTTGCCAAGTCCCGAAGCCTCGCTCCGAACGCCCTCGCGCTTGCGGGGAGTAGGCTGGGAGCATCCGAATCCCTAGCTCCTGCAAAGCTCGTCCCACTTGGGTCAGCCGTTCCGGATCGACCTTCCCTCCCGCGCGAGGTGTCCAAAAGAAGTGACTGGCGCGGTCGCTGTACAGGGCGCAGAAAATCCCTTCCTGCTCCACTACCTTCCGCAAAGCCCCCAACACCGTCATCGTCGATTCCTCTTCCACCAACTGCGCGTAATAGATCCGGCTCGTCGCATCGTCCAGTATCACCAGCAGGTCATACCAGCGATCATCTTGAAACCAGTGATGTCGGCTGCCATCGATGTGCAGCAACATCCCCGGTAGGGGGCGGCGCTCCCGCTTGCGTCGATGCACCCCGCGCTTGCGTTCCCGGCTCACCAGGCCCGCTCCTTGCAGGGCCTTCTTGACCCAGCTGTAGCTCAAGCGAATCTGATGCTGGCTCCCCAACTTCTCGTGAAAGTGCCGCACGTTCAGATCGAAATACTTCTCCCGATACAGGCGGAACACCTGCTCGACCATGGCGAGCGGCACCCGCTTGGGACTGGGCTTCCCCAGGCGCCGATCCAGCAACCCGTCATAGCCATACTCCTTGTAGCGCCAGTGCCACCGCCGCATCTGTCGGTCGGTGATCCCGATGATCTCGGCTGCTTGCACTAGGTAATCTTCTTCGCCAAAGCTCGCAAGATTACTTCTTGAATCTTCATCGTCCGCTCCAGGGCGGCCATCGGGTAGCAGTTCATGCATGTATCTTGCTCCCTGGCCGCTACTACGAAAGCGGACATATCGTGTGTAATTAACCGGACACATTGTGTAAAGCGTGCGTTTCTAGCGTTGACTGCCCGGTATGAGCGGCCTATAGTGGCGCATTTTTAGCGGAGGTTTCCGTTGTTGGAGCGCGTGTTTCGCCTCGCTGAAAACCAAACGACTGTGCGGCGCGAGCTGCTCGCCGGGCTCACTACGTTCATGACTATGGCGTACGTCGTGGTGGTGAATCCGCGGATTCTGTCCGAGGCGGGGATGCCGGTGGAAGGAGTTTTGTTCGCGACTTGCATTTCTGCGGCGTTGGCGACTTTGGTGATGGGGCTTTGGGCGAATTATCCGATCGCGCTGGCGCCGGGGATGTCGCTGAATGCTTATTTCACTTATTCGATCGTACTGGGGCGAGGAGTGCCGTGGCACACGGCGCTAGGCGTGGTGTTTTTGTCGGGCGTGTTGTTTTTGTTGCTGACGCTGACCAACGTGCGCGAGCACATTGTGAATGGGATTCCGGATTGCCTGAAGCACGGGACAGCGGGAGGCATCGGGCTTTTCATCGCGTTTGTGGGTTTACGCAATGCAAAGATTATTGTGGCGAATCCCGCGACGTTTGTGGCGTTCGGGAAAACCTCCGATCCGCAAGTGCTGCTGGCCGCGGCAGGTTTGCTGCTGATTGCGATTCTGATGGTGCGGCGCGTGGGCAGTGCGATTCTGCTGGGCATTGTGGCGATCACGATTGCGGGAATCCCGGCGGGAGTGAGCCATTGGCCGGCGCACTTTTTTTCTTGGCCGCATCCAGCGGGGACGCTTTTCAAGCTGGATCTGCGCTCGGCCACGAAGTTGGGATTGGGCGAGTTGGTCTTTGTGTTTTTCTTTGTGGATCTCTTCGACAACGTAGGAACATTGGTGGGCGTTTGCGAGCAGGGCGGGTTCATGCGCGACGGGAAACTGCCGCGCGCGAGCCGGGCGTTGCTGGCGGATGCGTTTGGGACGATTGTCGGTGCGCTTACCGGCACTTCGACGGTGACGAGCTATATCGAGAGCGCGGCGGGAGTGGCGGCGGGGGCGCAGACAGGCCTCGGAAACCCCGTGATTGCGGGATTATTTTTTGTGGCGATGTTTTGCGCGCCTTTGGTGGCAGCGATTCCTTCTTATGCGACTGCGCCGGCGCTAATTTTGGTTGGAGCGCTGATGTGCGGATCACTGTCCAAAATCCAGTGGGACGATTTCAGCGAGGCGTTTCCAGCGTTTCTCACTTTGGTGGGGACGCCGCTGACGTTCAGTATCGCGACGGGGTTGAGTTTGGGGTTGCTGTCGTTCACATGCATCAAGGTGGGGACTGGAAAGTATAAGGACATTAGTCCTTTGATTTGGGTCTTGAGTGCGATCTTTGCACTGCGCTTTGCGTTTTTGGGGGCCGAGTAGCATTGCGATTGGCTGGGCCAGACGAAAGAATCAAAAGACCTAACAGAGAGTTCACAGAGAAAGACGCAGAGGACGCGGAGACAGCGTGGAGACTCATTATTTTTCTGTAGACGTTTGATTGCAGCGCACAGTGCGCTTTTGTGAAAAGCTACCGGCCACGTTAAGCTGCGGGACTTCCAGCCCGGAGGCTTGCACTTCGCCACATGACCCATCTGAGTTCAGCGCTAGCACAGAATCATTGGATTCCCGCCGCCATTTTTCTGGCTACTTACATTTTGATTGCGGTGGAAAGCGGGCGCGGCAGCCACTTGGACCGCACGGCTGCGGCGTTTTGCGGCGCGGTGGCGATGGTGCTGGTGGGAGCGGTGCCGCTGGCCGAGGCGTACCAGGCCATCAACTGGGACACATTGATCTTCTTGCTGGGGATCATGATTCTGGTGGCGCATTTTCAGATTTCTGGATTTTTCGACTGGATCGCGGTGCATGTGGCGTCCGTCGCGCGGACGCGCTGGCAGTTGCTGGTGCTGGTGATTTTCACATCAGGCGTGCTGGCGGCATTTTTCGTGAACGATACAATTTGCCTGGTTTTCACGCCGATTGTGCTGGTGGTGACGGAGCGGCTGGAGGTGCCGCCAATTCCGTACCTGATTGCGGTGGCGACTTCGGCAAATATCGGCTCGGTGATGTCGGTTACCGGCAATCCTCAAAATGCAGTGATCGGAGTCTCGGCGCACTTTTCGTTTTTGGGATTTCTGGGGCATCTGGCGCCGGTGTCCGTCGTGGGAATGCTTATTAATGTTGCGGTGCTCACGCTCTCCTTCCGCAGTCAGGTCCTCCACCATCCGCTGAAACACCAGGTGCAAGCCGTGGCGGTGATAGTGCACAGGCAACTGCTCGTGAAATGCTGTTTCGCGGCTGCGCTGGTGATTGTGTTGTGGATTCTGGGTTATTCGTTTCCGCTGGTGGCGATTTCGGTGGGCGCGTTCATCCTGATCATTGGGCGAGTGAGATCTCAGAACATTTACCAGCGGCTGGATTGGGAGTTGCTGCTGTTTTTTGCGTCGCTCTTCGTGGTGATCAAGGGATTTGAAGCGTCTGGAGCAATCGAGCACGTGATCGGATTTTTTCAGTCGGGCTTGCAGGGCAGCATGGTTTCGCAGCTGCTCGCGGTGAGCGGCGTGATGCTGGTGCTTTCGAATCTGGTTAGCAACTTGCCGGCGGTGATTTTCTTCCGGTCGGTGGTCCCTTCGTTCCCGAACACGCACTACATTTGGCTCGCCGTGGCCAGTACCAGCACTCTTGCGGGAAACGCGACGCCGTTTAGTTCGGTAGCGAATTTGATCGTGCTGCAGCAGGCGGGAAAGAAGGTGAAGATTACGTTCTGGGAATTCGCGCGGGTGGGTTTGATTGTTACGTTCATTACGACGCTGGCGGCGATTGCCATTCTGGCGATCGAGCATCGGTTGTGGCCGGGTGGGTAAGGACGAAGTCGATGCCGGTGAGCCGAAACGAAAAGGGGCGGGACTGGGTCCCGCCCCGACAGAATCAGACAGCCGTTGATATTTGGAGTTGAGGCTACTTCTTGGCGTGAGCGAAATTCTCTTCCACCTGAGGCCAGTTGATCGTTTCCCACCAAGCGGCGAGATAATCCGGCCGACGATTTTGATACTTCAAGTAGTAGGCGTGCTCCCAAACGTCCACACCGAAGAAAGCCTTGCCGCCGTCCATGATGGGATTGTCCTGATTCGCGGTGGATTCGATGACGAGTTTTCCATTGCGGAACAGGAGCCAGGCCCAGCCGGAACCGAAGCGCTTGGTGGCGGCGTCATTGATCTTGGTCTTGAAGTCGGCAAAGCTGCCGAATGAAGCAGCGATCGCTTTTCCGAGTTCACCACCGGGTTCGCCGCCCCCACCCTTCTTCATGATCTTCCAGAACATGGAATGGTTCATGTGGCCGCCGCCGTTATTGCGCACAGCGGTGCGGATGTCCTCGGGAACTTTGTTGATCTGCGCCAAAAGTTCTTCGACGGAAAGTTTCTGAAGATCGGCATGGCCTTCGAGAGCTTTATTAAGATTCGTTACGTAGCCGCCGTGATGCTTGTCGTGATGGATTTCCATTGTTTTCGCGTCAATGTGAGGTTCGAGAGCGTCGAACGGATAAGGCAAAGGTGGCAATGTAAAAGTCATCTGCGGTGCGGCTCCTTGTCCAGAAGTTGCGGTCATTATAAGCCTCCTGATTTTCCTTTCCTGCCCCATAATTATACGCGCCTGCCGGGGAAGAGGCGCAAGGGCAGCGAAAATTTAGCGTTGGGCATTGGATGAGCGGAGGGACGCGAGGATGCCATCAACCGAACATGTGGAGAAGCACTTCACCGCGACGGCGGCGGTGCGTGACATCGTAATTGGAATGTCGGATGGGTTGACGGTGCCGTTCGCGCTGGCGGCGGGACTGACCGGAGCGGTGGCTTCGACGGCTATCGTGGTGACCGCGGGGTTAGCGGAAATTGCAGCGGGATCAATCGCAATGGGGTTGGGCGGGTATCTTGCGGCGAAGACGGATACGGAGCATTACGCGTCCGAACTCGACCGCGAATATCGCGAGACGGTGGAATTGCCAGAAATCGAAACCGAAGAAGTGGCGAAGGTTTTCCGCGACTACGGGCTTTCGGAGCCACAGATGGCGCCGATTGTGAAGACGATCACCGCGGACCAGAAGAAGTGGGTGGATTTCATGATGCGATTTGAGCTGGGACTGGAGCAGCCGGACCCGGCTCGCGCGGGGCGCAGCGCTGGGACGATTGCGGCGTCGTATATTGCCGGAGGATTGATACCGCTCGCGCCGTACATTTTGATTCATCGCGATATACATACGGCGCTGATCTGTTCGGTGGTTGTGACGCTGCTGGCGCTTTTTGTGTTTGGCGGGATCAAGGGACACTACACCGGCGTGAAGCCTCTGCGCGGAGGAATGCAGACTGTGCTGGTGGGCGGATTGGCCGCGGCGGCGGCGTTTTTCATTGCGCGATTGATCAGTTGAGATGCGGCGTTGAGGGCACAGCATGCCGTGCCCTACGTCTCGTTTCAAAACCACGTGTTGCATGGCTACTGCTTTTCCGGTTCTGTGCCCAAGTTGCCGAATGGCCAGAGGCCGAAGGCTTTCAGTATTCCATCCTGGTGCTGATCAATTAGCATTTTCGCGGTTTTTTCTTGCGGCCATGGTCTGGCTAGACGATCCGGCCGGTCGGCGATCCAGAACGCAGCGAGAGCCATCACGGTGGCGTTACGATCGAGAATGTCGGCCTGCACTTTGTCGAACGTATCCACGGGAGAGTGGTGTGTGTATTTGTAATCCGGCGAATCCTGATTGAGGTTGATGGCCGGGAGGCCGGCGAGAGTGAAGGGGCCGGTATCGGTGCCGAATTCGACTTCGTCGTCCACCTTTAAATCGCCGAAGGCTTGTAGAGAAGTGACAAATTTCTGGACCGCGGGAATCAGATCGTCGTGGCCGCCCATCTGGAAACCAGTGACGGGGCCTTGGCCGAAATCGAGGATCAGCGCCGCGACGTAGTTGGTCATGTCGCTTTGATGAGCTTTCACGTAAGCGAGCGAACCGAGGAGGCCTTGTTCTTCACCGGTGAAGAGGACGAAGCGGATGGTGCGGCGGGGCTTGAATCCAGATTTGATGATGGCTTCGGCGGCGCCGAGAGTCACCGTGGCTCCGCAGCCGTTGTCCGTGCTGCCGGACGCGAGATCCCAGGAATCGAGGTGGCCGCCCACGACGATGATCTGGTCTGGATTTTCCGTGCCGCGGATTTCGCCGACTACATTAGCGCTGTCCACGGGACCGTCGGTAACACGGTTCTGGACGTTCATTTTCAGCCGCACGGATTTGCCGCGATCGAGATAGCGCTCGAGCTGTTCCTGATCTTCGGCAGCCATGCTGACGACGGGGATGTCGTAGTACGCGTCGAAGCCGAGCGCGCCGGTGTGCGTGAGGTGCATGCCCGCGGCTTTGCGGCCGCCTTGGCCACCGATGATGGCGACCGCGCCGGCTTCGTGCGCGGCTTTCAGGAAACCGCCGAACTTTGCGAACGCACCCATGCGGTCTTTTGGCGCCTCTCCCTTTTGCACGATCAGCAGGATTTTGCCGCGCCAGTTCGCGGAGTTATTTTTCAATTCGTCGTCCAACTGATAGTTGTTCACCGGAACGACTTCGCCCTCGACGCCGCCTGCCGGCGTGGAACCCACCCAACCCATCGAATCAATCATCAGCTTGCGGTGAATGGGAGAGACGAGTTCGGCATCCGCGGAGATGCGGGTCCAGCCGCGCGAAATTTTCCAGGGCTCAGTGTGGACATTTTCGAGGCCGATGGATTTCATTTTGTCCACGCCCCAAGAGATGGCCCGGGCGGCTTCCGGCGAGCCAGTGACGCGGGCGCCGATGTCGTCGCTGAGCTCTTCAAGATATTCGTAGGTATGTGTCTCCATGGTGCCAGCGCCGGCAACGGCGGCGAGTGCTTTCAGAGTGCCGTCATCGACGGTGGCGGCACCTTGATTTACGGTGCCCGGTGATGAGGCGGCCGGGAGCGCGAAGATAAAGAGAAACATCGCGACACACAACAATGCGAGCGGTTTACGAGTCATGCGAAAGACCCCTTTCGATTTATTGCGAATTGCAAAGTGCAAGAGACTAAGGATAGGACGGTATTGCATTGGTCCCAAGTTTTTCTTTAAGGTGGTAGGGGCAAGTGGGCCGAGACGCGCGTAGTGGGAGTCTCGAGCGATTCAGGCGGCTATGGACAAATTTTGGCGTAAACCCCCAACTGCAGTTATTGCATCTATATACAGGGAAGCAAGAGTGCGACTCCGCAAGAGCTGCGAAACACTAATTGCCTCAACTTACGTCAAATACCATAATCGCCGTAGCGCCAACGTAGCGCGCCAAGCGATACAACGATCGCAAAGTGGATTAAGGAGAGATAGCCATGGAAAGCAGTAGCATCAAGATTCGCCGCTGGATTGCCAGCGTCGTGGTGCTGGCGGCATTTGCGGGAGGCGCCCTCCTCTCGCAAGGATTCAGGCATTGGGCGGACCACACGGTTTTCGGTTCTCCGCGTGAGCCGCTCGCCATCGCGCAGAATGCGCTGCCGGTGAGTTTGGGAAATTTCGCGAACGGATTTTCGGCAGTCATCAAGCCGGCGCTCCCCGCAGTGGTCAACATCCGCACATCGAAATTGGTGAAGCCGCAGGCCAACCAGATGTCGCCATTTTTCAACGATCCGTTTTTCCGCCAGTTTTTCGGCAATCAATTCGGCGGAGGCACGCCGCATGCGGAGCGCGAACAAGCTTTGGGTTCGGGCGTGATCATCACCGCGGATGGAACGATTCTGACGAACAATCACGTGATTGATGGAGCCACGGACATCAAGGTCCAGCTCAGCGACAAGCGTGAATTTCAGGCGAAGCTTGTCGGAGCAGATCCCAAGTCCGATATCGCCGTGCTGAAGATCCAGGCAAAAGATTTGCCGACTCTTCCGCTGGGCGATTCCAGACAGCTCCAGGTGGGAGATCTGATTTTCGCGATTGGCGATCCGTTTGGGATCGGCGAGACGGCCACGATGGGTATCGTGGGCGCCACGGGCCGCGGCCAACTGGGCATCGAGGATTACGAGAACTTTATTCAGACCGATGCCGCGATCAATCCGGGAAATTCCGGCGGAGCGATGATTGATATCCACGGCAACCTGGTGGGAATCAACACCGCAATTCTTTCGCACGGCTCCGGCGGCAACGAAGGCGTGGGCTTCGCAATTCCGATGAGCATGGTGAAGCCCGTAATGGATCAGATTCTAGAACACGGCAAGGTTGTGCGCGGCTATCTGGGCGTGTACATCCAGGACGTGACGCCCGAAATCGCGAAGGCGTTCAACTTCACTCAAAACGGCGGCGCCCTTGTTGGTGATGTTTCGGCAGATACCCCCGGGGCGCGAGCGGGATTGAAGAAGGGTGATGTAATCGTCAAGCTCGATGGCCAAGCGGTGAATAGCGCCAACGACTTGAGACTGAACATTTCGCAGATGGCGCCCGGTACGAACGTCAAGTTGGGGATCTGGCGCGATGGCAAGGTGCAAGACTTCAACGTGACGCTTGGCGAGCTGCCCGAAAAGGCCACTGCCGAGAACAACAGCCAAGAAGGCGAGGGCGGCGGACTGCAGGGAGTGGAGGTTCAGGACCTGACGCCGGACATCGCACAGCAAATCAATGTTCCACCTGGGACGCACGGGGTAGTGGTGACCTCGGTGGATCCGTCAAGCCCAGCCGCTTCGTCGCTTTCGAACGGCGACGTGATACAGGAAATCAACCATAAGCCGATAAGCAATGTGAGTGAGTACCGGCAGGCGATGGCGGGCGTCGGCAAGCAGCCCGTCCTGTTGCTGGTGAATCATGGCGGACGTACTGGCTACACGGTAGTCGAACCGCAATAAGCAGTCGGCAGTGGCAATTCAGATCGAACGAAGCCCGTGAACGGGGACATGGCCGGTACCGAGGCCGTGCCCCCGTTTACGTCACATCGAAATATTAAAATCCGCAACAGACCCAGCCCAGTCGGGTTAAAATCCAAGGATAGGAGCAGGCGCGGTGTTAGGCACTTGGGTCGCACTGGACCGAAGGGCTAACTTCCCACCAAGCCCCACGGCTTGGGTTATCGCTTTCAGCACGACTGGGGGTAGAATGGTACTCGAGTCCTATTCTCCCCAGCCCTTCGTTCTAGTACTAAATTACTGTCAGCCGTATCTCTGTCTAAACGCATCCTAATTTCGGTACAAGGAATCGGGTGATCGTCATGGCGCGGATTACAAATCGAGCTGTCTTCAACGCATCGCTGCTGCCGGAGGCGCAACCTCGTTGGGATCTCTTCAGCGCTGGATTCGGGTTGCAGGTCCTTGCGGTGACGGCCTTGGTGGTAATCCCGCTGCTGATGCCGCAAAAGCTCGATATTGTGCAGCGGTATTGGACTACGCCGATCGAGGCGCCGCCGATCGTGGCCTGGAAGCCGCAGCCTGTGCAACCTGTGAAAGCCGCTCCGGTCAAGCGCGAAGTGGTGAAGGAAGCGCCGAAGCCGACGCCAACCCCCGTGGTGGAATTGCCGAAGCCGAAGATCTACGCACCCGTGGCTACCGCGCCGGTGGTGAGGACCGCGCGAAAGAACGTTCCCGCGCCGGATATGGCCGAAGTTGCGAAGGCGTTCCCTGATCCTACACCGCCAATGTCCATGGGCAGCTCCGCGATTCCTACGTTGAAGAAACCGCGGGAGGCAGTACAGACGGGCGGGTTCGGCGACCCCAACGGCTTGCCGGCCAACACGAGAACCGGCCATGCGGCGAACGTGAATGTGCAGGGCGGGTATGACATGCCGACGGGGCCGGGAAATGGGAATGGCACCGGCGGCGCGAAGGGTGCAAAGGGCGTAATCGCCAGCACCGGGTTTGGAAACGGTGTTGCAGTGGGCAGCACTGGTGGCGCGCCGCACGGGACCGTGCAGCAGGGCGGGTTCGGAGATGAGAGCGCAGCCGTTGCGGCACCGAAGGTGAGGCAAACCTCGGCACAGCCGAACATGAAGAAGCTGGAAATCCTCATGATTCCGACGCCGACATATTCGGATGAGGGGCGCGCCAAGAAGATCGAAGGCGAGGTGCTGCTGCAAGTGGTGTTTACGGCCTCGGGAGAAGTGAAAGTTCTGCGGGTTGTACAGGGCCTAGGACACGGTCTGGATGAAGCTGCCCAAAACGCGGCCCGGCAAATTCGCTTTAAACCAGCACAACAGGACGGCCAAGCAGTGGATTCGACCGCCATCGTCCACATCGTATTCAACTTGGCGTACTGAAAGGGGAATGGAGATGCGCACGTGGAAGAGTTTTTGCTTCGCGATTATACTGGCCGGCACATGGGCCGGGACAGTTTCCGCGCAGACCACGCAGACCGCGGATCAGACGCAGCCTCAGGTTGGAACTTCCACCGGCGCGCCGGTGGTAACGGTTGATCAAGCGATTGACCGCATTATCGCCCGCGAACACGATGAAGTGGCGACGATCCGGCGATTCAGTCCGCTGATCGAGACGTACATCCAAGACATGAAGGCCGACAAGGAGATGGGCGCTATTCCGGTGAAGGATCACTATTTTCTGGGTCAGGCGGACCTTTCGAAGGGAATCGTGGACAACACGATGCTTCATCCGCGAAAGGGAAAGTTCGATCAGTTCAATCCCCTCTCGCACATGAGCGGTTTTTTCACTTCGTCGTACGTTCCCGAAGGCTTTCTGCAGATGATTTACATTGACACCAGCGGGTTCGACCGGCAGCACTATCAATTCGATTATGTCCGGCGCGAATTCCTGGGTGAAGTGCGCTGCGCCGTTTTCGACGTGACGCCGCTTCCCAAATCGGGAAAGGGACGATTCAAGGGCCGCATCTGGGCCGAAGATCAGAATTTCACGATCGTGCGATTCAATGGTGTTTACACGCCTATTGCCGGCATCAACGGATTCAACCTGCACTTCGACAGCTGGCGCTTGAACGTACAGCCGGGTTTGTGGTTGCCCGCGTACATTTATAGCCAGGAATCAGATCTGAAGGATTTTCTGGGCGGAGACATTCGCTTCAAGTCGCAAACGCGCCTCTGGGGCTACAACCTAAAGAACGTGGGCCGACAGGAAGAATTCACCGAGATGACCATCGAGTCTCCGAACTTCCAGGATGACACAGCGGTGAAGCAAACCGACAAATCGCCCATCGAAGCCGAGCGCGAATGGCAACATGCGGCTGAAATAAACGTGCTGGATCGCCTGCAGCGCATCGGCTTACTGGCGCCTCCAGGAACCGTGGATAAAGTGATGGAAACGGTGGTGAACAACCTGGAGGTTACCAACAACCTCGATGTCGAGCCCGAAGTTCACTGCCGGGTGCTTTTGACCGGCACGCTGGAAATGTTCTCAATCGGGCATACGATCGTGCTGAGTCGCGGCTTGCTGGACGTGCTGCCCGACGAAGCGAGTCTGGCGACCATGCTGGCGCAGGAATTGGCGGACATCATTGTGACGAAGCCGTCCACTGATCAGTGGGGCTTTAACGACACGACGAACGTGACGACAACCGAAGCATTGTCTCACTTTTCGTTCAAGGACAGCCCCGCGCAGGTGCAGATGGCGAATGAGAAGGCTTTGCAACTGCTGAAGAATTCGCCGTACAAAGACAAACTGGGAACGGCCGGCTTGTTCTTGAAGCAGCTGGATGCGGAGTCGAAGAACCTGCCTGCTTTGATCAACCCGCACCTCGGGAATCGAGTGTACTTGAGCTCGGAACTTTTGAGCTCGGCGCCAAGCCTGGATCCCAACAAGATTGACCAGATCTCGGCGCTTCCCGTGGGCGCTCGCATCAAGCTCGACCCTTGGAACGATCACGTGGAGCTGGTGAAAGCCAAACCCATACCGCTGCTTTCGGCGCGAGAGAAAATGCCTTTCGAAGTTACGCCGTTCATGCCGTTCCTCACGCGCTATGAGAAGCCTGGTTCGGGCGTCTCAGCGGACCCGGCGAAGGCGGATTTGGCCAAGAAGGATCCACAACAGCCTCAACAGCAACAGCAGCAATAATTCGATTTTTCCCCGAATTACCCGGCGGTTGGAGGCCATCCAACCGCCGTTTTTTTGCGACGATTCCAGCGGCAAGGCAATCTACTTCCAGAATTCGGGGTTCGCTCGGCGCGCGGCAGCGCATTTCGGCGAAAACGAAAGCGCTCAGAAAACTCCGGAGTTCCAGCAGTGCATCCGCGAGCAGAGCCCAATCTCTTAGGCGACTAGTTATTCAGCGGGAGGCGCAGGCGGGCTTCCGAACCTCTCTCCGTTTTGCGATTTTCCAGGGTAAGTGAGCCACCATGCGCTTCGGCAATCTGGCGGCTGAGCACCAGACCGATTCCCGAACCTCCCTGCTTGGTGGTGAAAAAGGGGACGAAGAGATTCGCGGCGCTAGGAATTCCTGGACCGTCATCTTGCACCCAAACCTCGATGCTGCCGTTCTCGCGTTCCCAGCCGACGCGGACGCCGCCGCCCGTTTCGAGCGCGGCATCCACCGCATTGTGCAGCAGATTGATCAAGAGCTGCTCGAGTTGATCGGGATCGGCTTGAATCTGCGTTTCCGGGCCGGCCTCAAGCTTCACCGGCAGTCGAGGCTCGAGACCGACAACGCGCCGAATCCATACCCCCACATCCACAGTGCGAAAGGCCGGGGGCGGCAACTTGGCCAAGCGGGCGTAAGCATTCATGAAACGTGCGAGGCCGTCGGTGCGCGCGGCGATCACGTTGAGGCCGCTGCGCATGTCTTCCTGCCAATCGTCGGCGCGATCCTTGCGTCCAAGAACGCTGCCTAGGTTTTCAGCGACGGATTTGATGGGCGCGAGAGAATTATTCAGCTCGTGGCCGAGCACGCGGATCAGGCGCTGCCAGGCCTGGCGCTCTTCATCGCGCAACGCGCGGCTCAAATCTGTGATGACGAGAAGCTGATGCGGCAGGCCACCTTCGCGAAAACTGCCACGGTGGATTTCCCAGCGTCCGGATTTTCCGGGGAAGGCGATTTGCGCGATTCGTGGGGTTTCACCTTCGAGACATTCTGAAAGAGCCAAATCGCCTGCTGTGCGGCCGAGAAGCCGCTCTTCCGGCTGGCTGAGAATGCGTTCGCCGGCGCGATTGACCAGGCGCAGACGGCCGGCACCGTCGAAGGCGAAGACCGCGACGTCAATCTCTTCCATCACTTTGCGAAGCAGCGCGGTGGCCTCAAGAGCGCCCAGTCTTTGCCGGCGCAGCGTTTCGCCGAGCGCGTTTACCTCCCAGAGCACTTCGCCGAGGACGTCTTCGCGATTGGCCCCTCGAGCACGGATGGAAAAATCTCCTTCACGCAAGGCGGCGAGAAGATTGGAGAGCGTACGCAGCGGAAACATGACGCGGCTTTGCGCGGAGAACGCAAAGCTGAGCCAGGCGATCACCACTACGACCGTGAGAGTCCACTGCAGCTTCGAAGAGAAATTACCGGTCCACAAGAGTATGAGCGCGACGGCCGTGCCGCCCAGCCCCGCGGCCAGGGCCAGAAGTAGAATCCGGCGCTCGTAGAGGAGAGGGCTCAAAGGCTATATTTTTGCAAGCGGCGGTAGAGCGCGCTGCGGCTGAGGCCGAGAGCCTTGCTGGCGTGGCTGACGTTTCCGCCGAATCGCGCGAGCGCCTTTTGAATCAAGACGCGCTCGACATCTTCGATGCTCATTTCGTCCAGGCGCAACGAGGCTTCGCGCGCAGGACGCAGGCCCAGATCGCTGGCGCGTACGGCAGAACCTTCGGCCATCAGCACGGCGCGCTCGACGGAGTGGTCGAGTTCGCGAATATTTCCGGGCCAGGGATGATCGAGAAGGATCTGCAGCGCCACAGGTTCGAATCCCTCGAGATGTTTGCGATAGCGCTGCGCCGACTGGCGCAGGAAATGATGCGCGAGCAGCGGGATATCTTCCTTGCGTTCACGCAACGAGGGCAAATGAATTTCGATCGTATTCAGGCGGAAGAGCAAATCTTCGCGAAAGCGGCCGGCGGTTACTTCGCTTTGAACTTCGGCATTGGTGGCCGAAATAATGCGAACGTCCACGCGGCGCGTGGTTGAAGAGCCAACACGCTCCAGTTCCCCGGTTTCGAGCGCGCGAAGCAACTTCGCTTGCAGGTTCATCGGCACGTTGGCAATTTCATCGAGGAAAAGCGTGCCGCCGTCGGCAAGTTCGAAACGACCGACGCGATCGGACTTGGCATCCGTAAACGCGCCCTTCACATGGCCGAACAATTCGCTTTCAAAGACGCCTTCCGGCAGACCTCCCGCATTTACGGTGACGAGCGGGCGGCCCGACCGCGGAGAGAGCGCGTAGAGAGTCCGTGCGACAACTTCCTTTCCCGTGCCGTGCTCGCCGGTGATCAAGACGTTGGCATCGGAAGGGCCAACGCGAGCGATCAAGTCCATCACGGGTCGCATGGCTGCCGATTCCGCAATCATGACCGGGCGGCCATCGGCGCGCAGAAGGCGATTTTCGGCTTCGAGGCGCTGGCTCTTGCGCAAAGCCTGCGAGAGTTCGATTTGCGTTTTCAGAATGGCGAGCAGCCGCGCGTTTTCCCAAGGCTTCTGGACGAAATCTTTTGCGCCGCGGCGCATGGCTTCGACGGCCAATTCGAGGCTGCCCCAGGCAGTCATGACGATGATGGTGAGCGTGCTGTCCTTGGCCCGAATATTGGAAAGGAGGTCGAGACCCTCCTGGCCGGAGGTGGTGTCCCGGGCGTAGTTCAAGTCCATCAGCAGCGCGTCAAATTCGCGGGCTTCGAGCGCAGACATCACCGCGGCAGGCGAAGCGACCGTTTCGATCTCAAATCCTTCGCCTTTCAGCAGCAGGCGGAGGGCTTCCCGGATGTCCGGTTGGTCGTCGGCAACAAGAATGCGGGTGCGTGGTTGATTGGCTGGAGTCATGGCGCGAAAAGTATCTCCCTGAATTTTACTTCTGATCTCGTTCGGAAATGTATCGGACGCGTATGTCATTTTTTCCCTCACTCGTAGCGTAATGCGGCCAACGGATCGACTTTGGTTGCGCGGCGCGCTGGAAAATAACAAGCGGCGAGCGCAACGAGCGCCAAGCCAGCCGCCACCGCGACGAAGGTGAGCGGATCGCGGGCTTTGATGCCGTAAAGCTGGCTTTCGAGATATTTCATGACCAACAAGGATCCGAGAAGTCCGAGCGACAAGCCCATCAAAGTTAGCTTCATCCCATCGCCGACGATCATGCGCAGGACATCGGCGGGTTCCGCGCCCAGCGCCATGCGGATGCCGATCTCGTGCGAGCGTTGCGTGACGGCATAGCCCATCACGCCGTAAATTCCGATTGCAGCTAAGAGCGCGGCGACGATGGCAAAAAACGCCAGCAGCGTCATATTCAGACGGCGCTGCGCGAGCACCACGGCCAAATAATCCTCCATCGTTTTGACGTCGGTGACCGGCTGATTGGGATCAACGCTTTCCACCGCGTGCCGAACGGCAGAAGTGAGTTGCGTCGGATCACCACTCGAACGCACGGTCAGGTGCATAATCCGCGAAGGGTTCTGTGTATCGGGGAGATAGAGTTGCGCGATTTTTGGTTGGGACCAGGCCCAATCGCGCGTATCGCCGACGACTCCAACAATCGTAACGGGACCCTGACGCGGGATCGCGTCCCAGGGGCGGAGCTGAGCCGGAAAGATCAAATGAATCTGCTGGCCGACAGGGTCTTCATTCGGCCAGTAACGCTGCGCGAGCGCTTCATTGATCAGCGCGACGCCTTGGGAATCTGGTCCGTCCGACGATGCAAAATCGCGGCCTGCTCTGACGGGGATCTCCATCGTGCGCAAGTAACGCCAGTCTGCGGTGCGGTACTGCGCCGTGAAATGTTCCCCGGAAGGCGGCATGGCCCTGCCGGCGATATCGAAATCGCAGAAGCCGGTCCAGCCCGTGAGAGGCAGATAATTCACGGCACTGGCGGATTTCACTCCAGGGAGCGCGGCGGCTCGATCCACCACCGCCTGGTAGAAATTCTGAAGGTTGGTCGGCTGCGGGTAATGCGCTTCGGGAGGAAAGATCTGCACGGTCAAGAGGTTTTCGGGATTGAAGCCCAGCGGCTCGGACATCATCAGAACGAAGCTGCGGACGAGCAGGCCCGCGCCGACCAGCAACATGAGCGAAAAGGCAACTTCGGAAACCACGAGCACCGAGCGCGCGAGCTGGCTGCGGCGGCCGCTGGTGGAACCCCGGCTGCCTTCTTTCAGCGACTCGTATAAGCGTGAACGCGAAATCTGAATCGCGGGCGCGAGGCCGAAGAGAATGCCTGCCAGAAACGCAATCGCGATGGTGAACGCAAGAACCGCGCCATCAATTGCGATCCACTCCGGGTGCGGGACTTGTCCCCGGCCGCCGGAGGGAACGGCCGCACGCAGCACGTGCAGTCCGCCGTAGGCGAGCAAAACGCCGAAGATGGCGCCGATGAGAGAGAGGAACGCACTTTCGGTGAGAAGTTGGCGAAGAATACGCCGGCGTCCCGCGCCCATCGAGGTCCGGATGGCAATTTCGCGCTCGCGAACGGCGGCGCGCGCGAGCATAAGGTTCGCGACGTTCGCGCAGGCGATGAGCAAAACGAAGGCGACAGCGGCAAGGAGGAGAAGCAAGCCGGGACGGAGGGTGCTAACCAGTTCGGCGTGAAAGCCCACCACACGGACCCCATTTTTCTGGTCGATACCTGGATATTGCTTTTTCAGCTGTTCGAGAATGGTGACCATCTCGGCGTTGGCTTGCGGGATCGTGACGCCGTCGCGCAAGCGGCCGAATATGATGAGCTCGTGATTTTCGCGATCCAGCTGCGTGCGATCAAATGCGAACGGCTTCCACATTTCGAACTCCGGCACCGTGCCGTAGAGAGAAAACGCGCGCGGCAGGATTCCGATCACGGTTAATGGCTTTTCATCCACCAGTATGTTCTTGCCGATGATGGACGAATCTCCCCCATAGTGTCGCTGCCACAATCCGTAACTCAAAATGACCACCTGGTCATGACCGGGTTGCCCGTCTTGCGCGGCGAAGTCGCGTCCGAGGATGGGGCTTATGCGTAACATGCGAAAAAAATTCGCCGACACTTGCGAGCCCCAAACCTGTTCGGGCTCCCCATTGCCTGTAATCGTGAAGTACAGTGCGCGCCAGGCAGAGAGGTCCTGAAACACGTGATTCATGTCGCGCCAATCCAAAAATTCAGCCGCCGAAGCGGTGCCGCGCGTTATGTTGCGGTTCGCGTCTGTCTCCCAAATGGTGACGACGCGGCCGGAATCGGGAAAGGGCAGCGGCTTCAGCAGCACGCCATTGACAATGCTAAAAATCACCACATTTGCGCCAATGCCAATAGCCAGCGTCAAGATCGCGACGGCGGCGAAGCCCGGATTTCTGCGGAGCATCCGCGCGCCATAGCGAAGATCTTGCCAAAGTGTCCCCATAAAATTTGCTCCCAAGAGGTCTCAAGTGACGGGCTATTTTACTGCTTCGTCACTGTGTGTCCACTCTTGAGAAGAATTACATTCCGCTCGCCCGAGCACGAATAAAAAGCAAACTGGAGCGGATGCCGTAATACGGTCCATTGCGAGCCACGATCAGCGGGTGACGGCGGCTGCTCCGCCCGCCACCGTCTGGCCACCTACAATCCAGCCGTCGGCGAGCTGGATGATGCGATTGCCGTAGGCCGCCCAGGCGTCGTTGTGAGTCACCTGGATGATGGTGGTTCCGTCGTCGTTCAACTTCTTCAGCAGGTCCATAATCATTTTTCCCTGGCTGGAGTGGAGGCTGCCGGTGGGCTCGTCGGCGAGGATCAATTTCGGTTTGCCGATCACGGCGCGGGCGACGGCGACGAGTTGCTGCTGGCCGCCGGAGAGCTGATTTGGAAAGAGAGACTTTTTGCCGACGATCTGGAAGCGGTCGAGGATGTCCGCGACCATGCCTTCGCGCTCGGTTTTCTTGATGTCGCGGTAAGAGAGCGGCAGGTCGAGATTTTCCGCGACGGTAAGATTATCGAGCAGGTGATATTGCTGAAAGACGAAGCCGATATATTTCTTGTGCAGCTCGACGCGGCGGCGATTGTCAAGTTTGTGCACCGCATTATCGAGCAGATGATATTCGCCCTTCCAGGCCCCGTCGAGCATGCCGATGATGCCCATGAGCGTGGATTTGCCGGCGCCCGAAGGCCCCATCACGGTGATGAAATCGCCCTCGCGGATCTCGAGGTTGATGCGGCGAAGCACCCACGTCTTGCCCGCGCCCGATTCGTAGAATTTTTCGACGTCAATCAGCTTGATCACTTTTTATCTCCCTATACCGCACGATGTGCGGCTAGCTTCTTCCATCGCTTATTCAAATTTTGCCGTAAGCGTCATTCGTATCTCAGCGCGACCATCGGATCCACGCGCATGGCGCGGCGCGCTGGAATGTAACTTGCTGCTACCGCAGTAAGGCCCACCACCATGGCCACGGCGACGAATGTCACCGGGTCCGCGGGCCTGACGCCGTACAAAAAGCTACCGACGAATTGCGTGAACAAGGCAGCACCGGCGAGACCGCAGGCAAGGCCCACGAGCGCAACCCCCACGCCCTGCCGAAGCACGAGCACAAGTATGTCGTGAGGCTGCGCGCCGAGCGCGAGGCGCAATCCGATTTCTGAAGTTCTTTGCGCGGTGACGTAAGCAACCACACCGTAGATTCCCACGAGGGCGAGAGTGAGCGCCAGTGCAGCGAACATGCCGATCAAATAGAAACGGAACCGTGGCATCACTACCGACTGCAGAAATACGTCCGGATAGTTCATTAATTCCAGCGGTGCATCGGATTGCACACTGCGGACTTCTCGAATGATGGCGCCGCGCAAGCTGTTCAGAGGTATCGATGTCCGCAGAACGATACTCAATCCCTGGCTGGACCGATCCGATTGAAAGTACGGAAAATACAGAGTCGGCTCCGGCGGCAGGCCGGGTTCATTCAGCCGGACATCGCCGACGATCCCAACGATTTCAAACCAACGGTTCGACCCTTTGTGAAGGGCGGCGAGTGTCGCTTCATCGAGCCCCGGAACGGCGACGCGCTTACCGATAGCGTCTTCATTCGGGAAAAATCTTTGCGCAAGGGATTGGCTAACGACGACAACTTTGTGGCCGTTGCGGTCGGCAGGCTGAAATTCGCGTCCACGGATGGCGGGAATTTTCATCGTTTGAAAATAGTCTTCACTTGCAAGCCGCCATTGCGCGTAGGTCTGCGAGTAATTCCGGCCTTCGATGAAAAAACTGCCGTCCGAGCCGCCATCGGTGAGCGGTGCGCCATCCGTCGCGCCGACTGCTTGGACTCCAGGCAGCGCTTTCACTTTCTGCACGAGATCCGAAAACGATTGGATGGCTTTCGCGCTATCACCCTGCGCAGGGGAAAATGAAATATTGACGACCGCCAAGTGGGACGAATCGAAACCAAGGCTCTCTGTTTCCAGCGCCAAGAGACTCCGCGCCATCAGTCCGGCGCCGATCACCAGGAGCACCGAGAGAGCTACTTCGGCAACGACGAGCACATTTCGCAATTTGCGGCCGGACCCGGCGGGTGTAACCGCGCGGCTGAAACCTTCCACGAGATCTGTGCGCGCTGCGTGAATGGCCGGAACAAGTCCAAAAAATAGGACCGTGACGAGAACCAGAGCGCACTCAAAAGCCAGAACACGGGGATCCGCGGCCGCCCGATTCGCCGGCAAAAAATGGGCGGGAAGCATGGACGTGAACAAATTGCTGACCCAAAGTGAGAGAAAAAGACCCGCCGAGCCACCGAGGATCGCGAGAAGCAGACTTTCGACTAATAACTGGCGCACGAGCCGAGCGCGGCTGGCACCAAGCGCCGCGCGAACCGCGATTTCGCGGCGTCTGGCGCTGGCGCGAACTAAAAGAAGATTGGCAACGTTAGCGCAGGCGATTAGCAAGACGAGAATCGCCATCGCCGAAAGCAGCAGAAGGCTGGGCCGAATGTCTGTGGTCAAGACGTCCTGCAAACGGATGAGTCTGGCCGACATGTCTTTATTCGAAGACGGATACTCGCTCGCAAGGCGCGCGGCGATTGCCGTGAACTCGGCCTGCCCTTGCGCGAGAGTGATTCCGGGTTTTAGTTTGCCGAGCACGCGATAATTGTGCGCGGAGCGGTCGCTATCATCCTTCGAAAAATCGAGCGGAATCCATATCTGCACGCCGGTGGGCATATCCATGCGGGATGGAAGAACGCCGATAATCGTGTACGGATCGCCGTCGAATTTGATCTTGCGGCCAAGCACATCGGCTTCAGCACCAAACTGGCTCTTCCAAAGCGACTCGCTGATTACCGCGACGGTCCAATTCCCCGCGCGCGCTTGTTCGGGGCCAAACGTACGGCCAGTGACTGGCTGAACGCCAAGAAGGCTGAAAAAATCTTGCGAAACGGCGGCGCCATTCACGCGCTCCGGTTCATCTGTGCCAGTTAGGTTGGCCGGGCTCCATTCGTATGCAGCAAGGGCTTGCATCGTGCTCGATTGCGCGCGCCAATCCTGGAAATCGAGGCGCGAGAGATTGATGCGGCCCCCGCTATGGTTGGTTTCGAAAACGGCAACGATGCGCTCCGGGTGATCGTAGGGCAGCGGCCGCAACAAGGTTGCGTTCACGACCGTGAAGATCGCCGCATTGACGCCGATGCCGAGCGCGAGAGTAAGAACGGCGATCACGGTGAAACCCGGATTCTTCACCAGCATCCGCAACCCGTATCGAACGTCTTGTAGTAAAGCTTCCATTCGGTTTCCTTGCGCCTTGACGATTGCGATTACTCGTGTCTCAGCGCGACCATCGGATCCACGCGCATGGCGCGGCGCGCTGGAATGTATGCCGCCAGAGCCGCGACGATTGCTACAAGGAGCATCACGATGGCGAAAGTCAGCGGGTCGGTGGCGCTTATGCCATAAAGCAAACTGCCCATACCGCTAGTGACCGCGGCAGCGGCCAAGGCGCCGACTGCAACGCCAAATAGCGCCAGGCGCAGGCCGTGCCCGACGACTAGCTCCAGAACGTGGCGACGCTGCGCGCCCAGCGCTACGCGGATGCCGATCTCCCGGATGCGTTGGCTGACGCTGTAAGACAAGACGCCATAGATTCCGAGCGCTGCCAGCAGGGTTCCCAGAATGCCTAGCACGGAGGCGAGCGAAGCCGCCGTGCGATTCGCAAACATGGAAGCTTTCAGAAGACCGTCGAGGCTGTCCGTTTCAAGCGGCTGCACCTTGGAATCGAGCGACTTCGCGGCCGAGCGCACGGCGCCGATGACCGCCGCTTTGGGCAATTGCGAACGCACCAAAATGTTCGTGTCGGTCCCTTCGCCCAGCAGCTGCGGAAGATAGATGAACGATCTCGGAGGCTCGTTCATGCGGTGATACTTGATGTCGCGAACCACGCCCACGACCGTTCGCCAGTTTCCCCAAATCTGCACGCGACGTCCGGTGGCATCCTGGCCAGGCCAGAAGCGATTCGCCATCGTTTGATTGACGATCACTACTTTCGGCGCGCCGTCGCGGTCCTGCTCCGAGAAATCGCGGCCTGAGATCAGCGGAATCTGTAAGACGTGGAAATAATCAGGGCCTACGACGTTGAAGTCTATGCCCATGTCCTCATTCGGCTGCGGGGTGTAATTTTCAATTTGGGCAGTCGAGTAACCTCGACCGGTGAACCAGAGCGGGACGAATCGTTCCATGCTGGCGGATTCAACGGCAGGATTGGCGCGAAGCTGGGCAAGCAGGTGATCGTAGAATTCGACGGCGCGGACGTCAGTGTAGCCGCTGCCGCGGAGATCGAAAGCCGCGAGCGTCACATTTTCGGTGTTGTAGCCCGGGCCCATCGCTTCGGCTTTGTGCAGGCTGCGCAGTAAAAGTCCGGCGGCAACCAGCAGCACCGTGGCGATCACCATTTCCGATACCACCAGGATGTCGCGCAGCCGATAGTCTCCGCCGCCGGCGCTCGCGGTGCGCGCGGAAGTCTTCAGCGATTCGTTCAAATTCGCGCGGGAGATTTGCCACGCAGGGGCCAGGCCGAAGACGAGTCCGGTGACGAGCGAAAGAATCAGCGTGAAAGCGAGGACGGAGCCATCCACATTCACGCCCAGAGCGATCGGCAAATGCGCCGGGGGCAAAAAGGCCGTCAGAAGATTCACGCCCCAAAGAGCAAGGACAATTCCACCCACGCCGCCCGCAAGGGCCAACATCAAACTTTCCACCAGCAACTGGCGTACCAACCGGCCAGTGCCGGCACCCAGTGCCGAGCGCACGGCCATTTCTTTTTCGCGCACCGTAGCGCGTGCGAGCAGCAGATTCGCTACATTGACGCAGGCGATCAGCAGCACGAGCAGGGCGACGATCATCAGGAACGCGAGGACACTGCGCAGAAAATCCTGCACGCCGTAATGCGCCTTCCAGACCGGGGCCACGTAAACGCCCACACCTTCCGCCGTATTGGGATTGGGATATTCCTTCTGCAGATGCTGCGCGATTGAAGTCATTTCCGCCTGGGCCTGCGCGATAGTGAGGCCCGGGCGCAGGCGGCCCATGATGTGCACGAAAGTCGGGGCGCGCTGTTCGAGATCCTCGCCGGGCAGCACTGCCGGCTGCATCATCATGGGGACGAAATATTGGGCGTCAACGCCCGCGATCGTGCCGAAAAAGTTCGGCGGCGCCACGCCGATAACGGTGAATGGGTGAGCATTGATGTGAACCGTGCGGCCCACCACATTGCGGTCCGAACCAAAGAGCCGTTGCCACAAACCGTACCCGAGGACGATGTAAGGATCGGAATTCAGCGCCTGATTCGGTTGTGTATGGAACGCACGGCCTAATGCCGGCTGCACGCCGAGAGCGTCGAAATAATTTTCCGTGGTGATGAGTCCCCAAACGCGCTCGGGCGGCGACTGATTGCGGATGCTCATGTCCACGCCGACTAGCTCGAAGCCGATCAGCGAGGAAAACACATGGTTCTGATCGCGAAAATCGCGGTAATCCGGATAAGAACTGGTGTGGTATTCGCCGCTGGGCATTAGCGTTTCGACGGCGAGCATCTGACTCGAGCGTTCGACACCCGGGAGCGGATCCAGAATGACGGCGCGAATCCAGCTGAACACCGTGGCGTTTCCGCCGATACCGAGAGCGAGAGTGAGAACAGCGATGGCGGCGAAGCCGGGACTCTTCTTCAGAATCCGGAACCCGTACTGAATGTCTTGCAGCAAGGTTCGCATTTTACTTTCTTGTCTCTGACAATTCGCTCGCGTCCGGCAGACGGTTTGCTCGCCGCGTTGCAGGCCGCAACCCCCCGTGCGCGTGGCGCAGTTGCGAAATCATTCGTACCTCAGCGCAATCATGGGGTCCACGCGCATCGCGCGGCGCGCTGGAACGTAGCAGGCCAGCAGCGTCACTGCCATGAGCAACGCGGTCACTGCGGCGTATGTTCCGGGGTCGAGCGGGCTGACGGCGAAAAGCATGGACTTCATGAAGCGCGTGACGAAATAAGACGCAACGAGCCCCGCGATAGCGCCGCAGCCGGCGAGGCGCGCGCCTTGCGACAAGATTTGCGCCAGGACGTGCCGCGGCTCCGCGCCAAGCGCCATGCGGATACCAATCTCATTGGTACGCTGCGCGACGGTGTACGACATCACTCCATAGATACCGATGACGGCGAGCGTGAGCGCCAAGCCGCCAAAAAGCGAAAGCAAAATCATTTGAAAGCGCGGTTGGGAAACCGAGGCGGCGAGGATTTCGTCGAAGCGCCGCAGGTTGAAGACCGGCAGATTGTGATCCACGTTCTGCACCGCGTTCACGAGCGACGGAGCGATCTGCGAGGGATTGGCGGATGTGCGGACGGCGATCGTGAAGAACGTCCAAGGATCCTGCGCATACGCTGCATAAAACATCGGCTTCGGCGGATCGCCCAATTTGTGCTGACGAATGTCTCCCACTATTCCGACGATCTGGAGCCATTGGGTCGTGCCCTCAATCTCAAAGCGCTTGCCGAGGGGGTCTTCGCCGGGCCAATAAACGCGGGCCATCGCGCGATTGATGATCGCCACGCTGGGCATATCCGCGGTGTCCGTCTTCTGGAAATCGCGCCCCTCGAAAAAGGGAATATTGAGAGTGTGGAAATAGCCGGGAGTAGCGACGGTGTAGTCAGGACTTTCCTGCTGCGCGGGAGAATCCGACGGATAAGTGTGACCTTCGACCGTCACACTGCGCGAACTGGAGCCGGGATTAAGCGGCAAGCGCGTGACGATCGCCGCGGACTGCACGCCGGGAAGGGCTTGGATATTTTCCAGTATTTGATCCACAAATTGCGTGCGCTTGGTGGGTTGTTCGTATCCGGTTTGAATCAGCGAAAGCTGCATCGCCATAACGCCGCTGGGATTGAATCCGGTGGGGACGCTGTTGAGACGGACAAAACTTCGCATTAACAGGCCAGCGCCGCACAAAAGAATCAGCGCCATCGCGATCTCCGTGAGGACGAGGGCTTTCTGCATGCGCTGGCGGCCAGCGGTCATGGTGCCGCGTGCGCTGGCCGCTTTAAGCGTTTCGTTCAGGTCTCCATGGCCGCTCTGGAGCGCGGGCACCAATCCGAAAAACACTCCGGCGAGTATCGAGAGGACGAAGGCAAACATCAGCAGCGGCGCGTTCAATTGCAGGTGCACCATGTTGCGCAGGTCGGCCGGGACGAGAGCCACCAAGGGACGGAAGAACCAACTCGCGACGACTATTCCTGCTACGCCACCGGCAGCCGAAAGCAGGACGCTTTCGGTGAGCAATTGCCTCGCAACACGCGCGGCGCTCGCGCCCAACGCTCGGCGGATCGCGAGTTCGCGATGACGTGCGCTACCGCGCACTAAGAGCAGGTTGGCAATATTGGCGCAAGCAATCAAGAGCACCAGAGCGACGGCGCCGAGCAAAAGCAAAAGTGCGGGACGAACGTCGCCGACTTCGTACTCTTGCAACGATTGCACGCGTACTTTGGCATTCTGTTCAGCGTCCGGATTTTGTTTGGCGATCTGGCCGAAAAGCGCCGACATCGGCCCTTCCGCTTGAGCGGGCGTCACAGCCGCTTTGAGGCGGCCGTATGTATCGAAGTAATGCGTATCGAAGCGCGCGGACGGATCTTCATTCGGCCTTATCGGATGTGCGGGAACGGCGAACCGCGAGGGGACCCATAGTTGCGCGTTGTCTGGAAAATCGAATTCAGGCGGCATGACGCCAATGACGGTACGGGGCTCGCCATTCAAAAGCGCGGTGCGGCCTAAAATCTCGCTGTTGTCGCCAAACTGCGTGGTCCAAAGCGCGTTGCTCAAAACGACGACACTTTGGTCTTCACCAGGCGCGTCCTCCGGCGCGAAACCGCGGCCGATCATGGGGTTGACACCGACCAAGCGAAAAAAGTTCTTGGACGCCACGGCTCCGAAAACGCGCTCGGGCCGTTCTCCTGTGGATAAGTTGAAATTCCCTCCGCGGATCGCGGTGACAGCGTCGAATACTTTCTGTTCGCGTTGCAGCGCAACAAATTCGGCGGGAGCAAAGGATCCGACTTCGCCATCTTCATTTGGCCCCAAAGTTACGAGCCGTTCGGATTGAGGAAACGGAAGCGGGCGTAAAAGGACGGCATAGACGACACTGAAAATGGCGACGTTCGCGCCGATACCGAGCGCGAGAGTGAGGATCGCGACGATGGTGAATCCGGGGTTCTTCAAGAGCGTCCGGACACCGAAGCGCACATCCTCGAACAGGGATTCCATTTGCTTTCCGATCCTTCGTCAAGCCGTGCTGACTACGCCACGGCGATGGCGATGAGTGTTGCGTCATCGTGCCAGTGCCCGCGGCAGAATTCAGCGACTACGCTTAGGACTTTCTTCTGCAAATTTGCCGCGGATAAATCGCGGTTTTCCACGAGCACCTGAAGCAAACGCGCTTCGCCGAATTCTTCGCCTTCGGCATTCGGCGCTTCCGTGACTCCATCAGTGAAGAGCAGCACGCGATCACCGGGACCCAGGTCGCAAACGCCCATGTCAAATGCCTGCACCGGAAAGACGCCGAGAATGCCGCCGCCTTCGCGCAGGCGATCGTGAGTGCCATCTTTACGCACGACGATCGGGGCGTTGTGACCGGCGTTGGTGTAACGAAGCTGACAGGTTGCGCCATCGAGTTGCGCGTAGAAGAAAGTAATGAAGCGATCGTTCGCGATGTTGTGACAAATGAGCGAATTCAGCTTGTCGCACAGATTTTCCGGAGACATTGCCGGCGAGGCAAATCCCCGGAACGCAGCTTGGAGATTGGACATCAGCAGCGCCGCAGGCAGGCCTTTGCCGGCTACGTCGGCGATGCAAACGCCCAAAGTTTCTCTGCCGAAGGGAAGCACGTCATAGTAGTCGCCGCCGACGACGCGTGCGGGCTGCCAGGCGCCGGCGATTTCGTATCCCTGCAGCTGGGGAATTTCTTTAGGAAGAAATCCCTGTTGGATGGAGCGGGCTTCGGCGATCTCGCGATCTTGCGCGCGGGTGTTCGCGGCGGCTTGCTGCTTCGCTGCGCGGCGGTCGCGGCCGATCTGAAGCTGCTTCTGCAAAATTTCGAGCAGACGCGAATTCACCCAGGGCTTTTCGACAAAGTCGCCGATTCCCTGCTGCATAGCTTCGACGGCGAGACCGACCGACGCCCAGCCGGTCATGACTACGATGGGAGGCGCGTTCTCGGCGGTTTTCAGCCGCGCGAGCAGGTCGAGGCCTTCGCGGCCGGAGGTCGTGTCACGCGCATAATTCAGGTCCATCAGTATCAGATCAAACTCTTTTTGAGTTACCGCTTCGAAAAGCGCGGCGGGCGATGTCACCGCTTCCGTCAGATAGCCGTGGCCCTTCAGGAGCAGGCGCAGGGCTTCCAGGACGTCCGGTTGGTCGTCGGCAATGAGTACGCGGGGTTGCGTTACGGCAATTTCGCTTGTGGATTCTAGAGCCATGGTCGGCATTGATTGAGCCCCCTGCGACTTTGAAAGCGTGCGAGCCGTTCAGGAGCCTCCCGAATATGGGCAGGTGGGATTCCAGCGCAATGTTATTATAATGCGTTTATTTTCAAAGGATTAGATGGCGCGATGAGAGTTCCATCGGGCTCGCATGACCAGTTACGGGAATGATTGTTGCGATTTCGGACAGTGCCACCGACTTGGCGATTTTTGGTTCAGCTCCGCGTGCTACCTTGCGTGCACGCGTACTCGCCCCTACCGATCGTGCTGTGACGGATCGCTCGGTCGTCGGCCTGCCTATTCGTAACGGAGCGCTACCATCGGATCTACGCGGGACGCACGGCGGGCCGGAATGTAACAAGCAGCCAGCGCGACGAACGCGAGGAGCAGCGCGACGCCCGTAAAGGTCAGCGGGTCCGTCGCGCTGACGCCGAAAAGTAGTTTGCGCATTAGCTGAGTGAGCGCCAGCGCGCCAGCGATGCCGATCGCGACGCCGATCCCTGTGAGCTTCGAGCCCTGGCCCAGAACGAGCCGCAACACGTCGTTTTGTTGCGCTCCGAGCGCCATGCGCACGCCGATCTCGTGCGTGCGTTGCGTAACGACGTACGCCATTACGCCGTAAATTCCCACCGCGGCGAGCAGCAAAGCCAGTGCTGCGAAAACGCCGAGAAGAACCGTTTGCGCGCTGATGTCTTGCATAGCGTCAGCGACCACTTCATCCATGGTGCGGGGGCGAAACACCGCCAGGCCATTATCAAGAGACTGCACATCTGAGCGAATCGTGCCCAGCACGCTGCGTGGAGCGACGGTGGTCTTGACGGTCAGGCGTCCGCCAAATCCTTCGCTATCGAGAGCGGCAGTGAGCGGGAAATACGCTTGCGGGACGACGTTCTCGCGAATGTCCCATTCCTTGGCGTCGCCAACGATGCCGATTACCGTGACGGGAATGCCGCTGGCTTTGAAGATCTTGCCGACCGCGTCGGAATTGCGCCAATACATTTGTGCCATTTTGCGATTGATGACAGCTACAAAGCCGAGATCGGGCGGCATCGACTTCATCGTGGGATCCGCTTTCATAAGCTCATCAAGCTTCACGTTCACCACGGCGGTGCGGTCCATATCTTCCGGCGTGAAAATGCGGCCTTGAATTACGGGGATGCCATACGCGCGAAAATAATCGGGAGTAATGTTGTCCCATTCGACGAGCTGCTGCGCTAGGGCAGGATCGTTTTGGCCGTCCAGCGTGATGTAGCCGTTGTTGCCACCTTCCAGAGGAATTTCGGTCGAGATGGTGGCGGATTGAATGCCGGGCTCGTATTCAAGGCGGTCGACGAGTTGGTCACAGAATTGGCGGCGGGCGGCCAGCGTGGTATATTTCGCGCGGGGCAGGACGATACCCATGGTGATGATATTGTGCGTCTGCACCCCAATTTCCGAATTGCGCAGCCGCGAAAAACTGCGCAGCAGCAGGCCCGCGCCAACGAGCAGCGCAAGCGACGCGGCAATTTCGCTGATGACCAGCACATCGCGCAGCACGCGGCGCGCCCCCGAGGGACTCACAACGGCCTGGGCGCTCGATTTCAAATCCTCACTGAGATTCAGGCGGAAAGATTGCAACGCGGGGGCAAGTCCGAACAACGCACCTATCAACACACTGACGCCGATCGTGAATAGGAGTACACGGAAGTCCATCTGAACTGGATTTGCCCGTGGAATTGGCAGAGTTTCGGCGGATTGCAAGTAGGAGACCGCCCAGGCGGCTCCGAGGAGGCCGAGCGCGGCGCCGGCAAGCGAAAGCATGATGCTTTCGGTAAGTAACTGGCGAACGAGGCGCCACCTTCCCGCACCCATGACTGCACGCACGGCGATTTCGCGTTGACGGTCCGTGGCGCGCGCGAGCATCAAATTGGCGACGTTCGCGCAGGCTACCAGCAAGACTAGCGCAACCGCACCGAGCAGAATCAGCAGGCTAGGCCGCGAATCGCCCGTCAGCTGCTCTTTAAGCGACACGACAACAGCACCGATATCGTTGTTCGAGTCGGGATATTGCTTTCCCAATTGCTTGGCAATTGTAGCGAGTTCCGCTTGGGCTTGCCCGACGCTGACAACGGGTTTGAGCCTGCCAATCGCGCGGAAGGAGTGCGAGCCGCGCGAGCCGAGTTGTTCTGGCGCCATGTCCATTGGGACCCAAATTTCCGTGGCGCTCGGAAAATTGAACCACGCGGGCATGACACCGATGACGGAATAGGGCTCTTCGTTGAGTTCGATGGTCTTGCCGATGGCATCGGAGCGCCCGCCAAAATGACGCTGCCAAAAAGCATTGCTTAGAATTGCGACATGATTCTTGCCCGCGCGATCTTCGCCTGAATCGAAGGCGCGGCCGATTCTGGGCCCTACACCGAGCACGGAGAAAAAGTTAGCTTGCGCGCTGATTACCGCTGCGGGCTCTGCTTGGCCCGTGCCACTGGCGCTAAACGAGCGTTCCCAGGAGTAAAGCGCCGTGGATTCCAACGTGCGACTTTGGGATTGCCAATCCAGATAATCCCGGCCGCTTAGGGGAAAATTCCCAGGTGCGCGTTCCGTCTCCCAAAGCGAGACGAGGCGCTGGGGCTCGTGAAACGGCAACGGACGCAGCAGCGCAGAATTGATCACCGAGAAAATCGCGGTGTTTGCGCCAATTCCCAACGCGAGGGTGATCACGGCGATAGCCGTGAAGCCGGGACTTTTGGCCAGCATGCGGAAGCCGTAACGCAGGTCTTGAAGCAGCGCTCCCATTTCAGCCTCCGTATAGCAGTATTCAGTGACGAGTGATTGGCTACTCGCGCTACTCGTAACGCAACGCCACCATCGGATCCACGCGCATGGCGCGACGAGCCGGAATGAAGCACGCGGCGAGAGCTACGCATGCGAGCACTCCGGTGACGAGTGCGTAAGTGACGGGATCGTGGGCGCTGACCGTGAGGAAACTTCCGACGATGCGACTGGCCGCGAGGGCGCCGGCGATTCCGACAACCAAACCAACCGCGACGATCAAAAATCCTTCCCGGAAGATCATTCCTAGAATATCCAGCGGCTGCGCGCCCAGTGCCATGCGCACTCCGATTTCGTGGGTCTTCTGCGTGGCTGCGTATGAGACAACTCCGTAGACGCCGACGATTGCGAGAACCAGGCCGAGGAAACCGAGGACGGCCGCCAGCACAGCGCCGATCTTGTAAAACAACATTCCGTTGAGAGTGTCGAGCGCCCGATTCATCGTTTGTACGTCGAAGAGCGGAAGCTGCGGCGCAAGGGACTCAATCACCCGCTCGACTTCTGGGATCATCGTTTCGGCGGCTCCAGCGGTGCGCAGTTGGAGAATCTGGAGCGAGTTTCCGAGCTGATGCTGGACGAAAGGAACGTAGAACATCGGGTTGATCGGGCCGGTCACTCCCTGGAAGCGAGCGTCCCCGGCGACTCCGACCACTTCGATGGAATGTTTGTCGTCGGTTGCCATTCTGAAGTGATGGCCGATGGGATCGGTGTTAGGCCAAAACTTCTTAGCCATTTCGTTGCTGACGATCGCTACATATTGGGCATTTTCACCGTCGGCATCCGTGAAGGTTCGTCCGCGAAGCAGAGAAATTCCCATGGTCCGAAAATAATCACCGGAAATTGTGGCGTACAACGAGGACGGGGCCGGCTCACCTGGAGGCGCCTGATACCCGTCGATCAAGAGGCTGTCGCCGTTGTTGTAATAGCCCATCGGGGTGCTATTGGCGGCAGAAGCCGAGACGACGCCTGGAAGCGTCCCCACTCGAGCCAACAGACTCTTATAAAAATCGCGAGTCTGCGCCTGGTTGTAACCGATTTCGTTGGGATCCATCACCAAGTTCACTACGTGGTTCGGATCAAATCCCAGGTCGGTGCGCTGCGCTTTGCTGAGGCTGCGGGTAAAAAGTCCGGCGATCACCAGCAGCATTAATGAGCCAGCCACCTGCGCAACCACTAGAGTTGTGCGCAGCCGGTTCTTGCCGCCGACCACGCCGCGGCCGCCTTCGTGCAGAATTGCGCTGAGATTTCCACGGGAGGCGCGGACGGCCGGAACGATCCCGACGACGATGCCGGTCACCAACGCAGCAGCGGTGGCGTAAGCAAAGACGCGCCAGTCGAATCCGAAATCAAAATTGATCGGTAGATCGGTCTGAATATTGATGGACCCTAGCGCCGAGCTTCCCCAAAATCCAAGAAGCATTCCAGCCACACCGCCGAGCAAGGCCAGGACGATGCTTTCTGTGAGCAATTGCCGAATGAGGCGTATGCGCGCGGCGCCGAGCGCGGCGCGAATGGCCATTTCGCGTTCGCGCACGGTGGCGCGCACGAGCAGAATATTCGCAACGTTCACGCAAGCAAGCAGTAACACCATTCCCGCAAGGCCGAGGAACAAGCCACCCACGGTGAGCACGGTATTATTGGGATCGGGGTTCGGCCTCGCGCGCAGCTCCGGGTAAGCCAGCACAGTCATATCCTTGTCTGAGTCGGGATGATCCTGGGACAAACGCTGCGAAACGACTGCCAGCGCGGCTTGCGCCTGCGCGAGCGTGATGCCAGGCCGGAGCCGGGCCAGGACTGGCATTCCGCGCAGCTGATGGTTGGTCATGAAGTCGCTGGGTTGGCCTTCGATTGCGATCATCCCAAGCGGCAAATAGCCTTGTACCTTGAGGATCGGATACACGCCCTCAAAGCCCTTCGGCGCAACGCCGACGATCGTGACCGGGTGGCCGTCCACGGAAACCTTGCGACCGACGATCTGCGGATCGGCACCGAAGTGCGTTTGCCAGTAGGCATAAGACAGAACCATCACAGGATCGGCGTTCAGAACGTCGCCCTCGGAAGGCAAGATGAAGCGTCCTAGCGCCGGCTTGATTCCCACGGCGGCGAAATAATTTCCGCTCACATAGTTGGTCATGATGCGGTCGGCTTTGCCGTCCACACCCAAACCATCCATTCCGAAAACGTAGCCGAACACGTCGGAAAAGACGCCGGACGTCTGTTTTTGGATGTCGCGATAGTCCGCTGTAGAGAATTGTGTCTGCTGGCGCTGGTGCTGCTGCTGAAACGCAAGGACGGTGATCTGCGAGGGGTTATTTACAGGCAACGGCCTCAGGAGAAACGCATCCACCATGCTGAATATGGCGGTGTTGACTCCGATACCGAGCGCGAGCGTGATGATCGCGACGATCATGAACCCCGGATTTTTCGCCAGCGTGCGGACGCCGTAGCGGATGTCTTGCAGCAGAGTTTCCATGGTTAACTCCGTAATTCGTGAGTGGTGATTCGTGGCGCCGAATGGCCGAAGAAACCGCTTCGGTCATCAGCAATCAACCACCGCCAACCATCCATCCTCTCGAATCAATCACTTTCGGGAATTCGGGCATTACTCGTAGCGCAGGGCCACGATCGGGTCCACGCGCATGGCGCGCCGCGCCGGGATGTAACAGGCCGCGAGCGCGACGAGGGTCAATAGAATCGCGACGCCGAGAAAAGTGAGCGGATCGGTGGCGCTGATGTTATAGAGCAGTTTCGCCATCAGACGGGTGACCACCAACGCTCCGGCGAGACCGATAGCCACACCGACCAGTGCCATGCGCGCGCCTTCGCTGAGCACCCAGCGCAGCACGTCGCTCTGGCGCGCGCCCAGCGCGATGCGAATTCCGATTTCGTGCGTCCGCTGGGCGACGATGTACGAAACCACGCCGTAAATGCCCACACTGGCAAGCAGCAACGCCAAGGCCGCGAACACACCCAGCAGAATCATCGAAAAGCGCTGCGCCAGGACTGACTGGTTGTAAACGATATCGTCCATCGTCCGCGCGCTGAACATTACCTCTTCACTGTTCATCTGCTGGAGATCGCGGTGGATGCCAGGAGCGAGCGCCAGCGGTGCGCCCGCCGTGCGCACGACTACCGTCGTATTGCGGCTGGCGCGCGACATGTATTTATCCGGGATCTGCCGGAAGGGAATATAGAACTCGGCGTGCATCGCCTCTTTGTCGTCCAAGCCCCACTGCTTTACGTGGGGCACCACTCCGACAATCGTCGCGGGGGCGGGGCCTGCATAATCGTCCACAATCATTTTCCCGATGGGGTCTTCACCAGGGAAGTATTTCGCGGCAAAATCTTCGTCTACGACGACAACGCGCGGCGAGCTTTCTGTGTCCGCGGCTGTAAAAAAACGTCCGCGTACGAGCGGGATTCCCATCACGCTCAGATAATCGGGCTCGACTTCCGACCAGATAGCCCAGTCCTTGTCGTTGTCACTCTGCGGTTTGGGACGACCCGGAATCCAGAAGGGATCTTCGGAGTCGTCCCACATCGGCACTGAACCGCGCAGCAACGAGACAGACTGAACGCCGGGCAGCGCCGCGAGTCTGTCGTGCAATTGAAGGAGCGAAGCCCGGATGGACGGCGGAGAGGCGTTATCCATCGCAGGAGGCAGCGCGACATAAAATATAAGCACGTTGTGCGGATCGAATCCTGGATTGACGCTCCAGAGTCGCGCCAGGCTGCGCAGCATCAACCCCGCGCCGATCAGCAGCACGACGGCCAGGGCCATTTCCGTGACCACAAAAATTCCCTGCGCGCGATGCCGCGAGCCGCTCGAGCCTCGGCCGCCTTCTTTCAAAGTGTTTTGCAGATCGGGTTGCGAAGCCTTTAATGCCGGCGCGAGCCCAAAGAGAATTCCCGAGAGCAGCGAAATCGCCAAGGTGAAGAAAAGCACACGGTCATCGAGCCGCACGCCTTGCGCGCGGGGTAGCGTATTCGAAACCAGGCTGAGAACGCCCTGCAAGGTCCACGACGCCAGCAGTAATCCCAGCGCGCCACCGGCCAGTGCGAGAACAGTGCTCTCGGTGAGGAGTTGGCGCAGCACACGTCGAGCGCTCGCGCCGAGCGCGGAACGAATGGCGAACTCGCGGGCGCGGCCCGTGGAACGTGCGAGGACCAGATTTGCGACGTTGACGCACGCAATCAACAACACGAAACCCACCGCGGCGAGCAGCACAAAAAGAAACGGTTTGATTTCGCCGATCATGCTTTCCTTCAGCGACAACACCGTGATGCCCGAATCCTTGTCCTCTTTCGGATACGCTTCGGCGAGCTGATTCGCGATGGAATCCATGTCCGCGCGAGCCTGCTCGATGGTTACGCCAGGTTTCAGCCTGCCAATGGCCTTCATTCCCAGGCCTGCAGAACGATCGTGGAATACAGGGTCTGTCCACTGGCCAACGGGAACATATACGTCATTATTTTCGGACAGGTTCTGCAGCTGCAGCTGAAAGGTCGCCGGAAGAACGCCGATGATGGTGTAATCCGTGCCGTCCAAAAATATGCTCTTGCCGATCACGTCCGTCGCAACGGCGAATTTGCGGTTCCACAAGCCGGCGCTGATCACGGCGACCGGCGCGGCGCCGATGTGGTCATCGTTCGCGGTGAAGAAACGGCCCGCCGCCGGGTTGACGCCCAGCACGCGGAAGAAATCACCCGACACCATTTCGCCACGAATATGTTCGGCTTCACCGGCGCCGGTGAGGTTGAAATCGTCCTGTCGAAAAGCAGCGAGCGAGCTGAAAGTGTGGTTCTCCCGCTGCCAGTCGAGGAAATTGGGATAGGAAATCGAAGCGCGTACGAACTGCACCCTGCTTTCGTACAAGGCGACGAGTTGCTGCGGCGCGGGAAATGGCAGCGGTTCCAAGAGCACGGCGTTCGCTACTGAGAAAAGCGCGGTGTTCGCGCCAATGCCGAGCGCAAGAGTGAGGACGGCGACAATTGTGAAGCCGCGATTTCTCGCGAGCATTCGCACGGCGTACTTCAAATCCTGCATGAGCGTTGCCACGCCAACTCCTTAACGGCTAATACGTTTCTTGAGCGGCACAAGTTCCCGCCTATTTCATCGCTACTCCGAGGACCTCAACTCATTCGTAACGCAGCGCGACCATCGGGTCCACGCTGGCCGCTTTGCGTGACGGCAGCCAGCCTGCCAGCAGCGCCACGGCGACGAGGAGTGCAGCGGCGATGGCGTACACGAAGGGGTCGCTGGCTTTCACGCCGAACAAAAGAGATTCGATGACTTTGCCAATTCCGTACGCGGCGATCAGCCCCACGACCAATCCCGCAGCCAACATTCCGAGGATTTCGCGCACTACCATCCACGCCACGCTTTGTCGCGTCGCTCCCAGCGCCATGCGAATGCCGATCTCGCGCGTGCGCCGCGCGACGACGTAGGCCATCACGCCATAGAGTCCCACGGCCGCGAGGAGCGATGCGAGCAAGCCGAGCGCGAGCGAGAAGACGGTCACCAAGCGGTCGGTGAACATGATGTCGTCCACTTGCGCGGTCAAAGTTCGTACGTCATAGATCGGAAGATTGCCGTCCAGTCCTTCAACCAGGCTGCGCACGCTTACGGTGAGCGCCGCGGGATCCTGATTCGTGCGGACGTAGAAGGTTGCGTTTCCGGCTAGCTTGCTCTGCGAATACGGCAAGAACGCAAATGGCGAGACGGTCTGGCGGACGTCGGTATTCTTACTGTCTTTCACTACTCCGACGATTTCTATGTCGACCTTGGCTTCCTTGGCATTGCCGAAACCGAAGTGCAGCCCGACGGGATTACGTCCCGCAAAGAACCGGCGAGACATGGCTTCGTTGATGATCGCAACTTGGGGCGACGTGCTGGTATCTGCTTCCGAGAATTCGCGTCCTTTCAGCAGAGGAATTCCCATGGTCGCGAGGAAGTCCGGGCCCACCGCGTTGTGATCTACATTCATGTCTTCGTCTTCTTGAGAGTTATATCCCTCGACCGTGATGTTCGAAGAGGAATTGCTATTCGCCAGCATCGGGATCTCCGACTCGCTCACGGAACGAACTCCCGGCAAAGGTTCGATATTTGTTCGGAGGCGCTCGACGAGCAAAATCGTCTGCGGCGGCGTGTAGCGGTTCAGTTCGGGCGAGATCGAAAATTCGAGGACGTGATCAGGACGAACGCCGAGATCTTGCGACTTCAGATTTAGCAAGCTGCGCGCGAAAAGGCCCGCAGCCGCCAACAACACCGCGGTGAGCGCAATTTGCGAAATCAGCAGAGACTTGCGTACCCGCACGTTGGCTTTTCCGCCGGATACGTTCGTTCCTTGATCTTTCAACACGGTCTGCAAGTCGGTGTGCGTGGCGCGAATTGCCGGCGCCAGGCCGAAGAGAGCAACCGTAAGCAGCGAAACTGCGCAAGCAAAAAGCACGACCCGAAGATCAAGGCGAGACGTAAGCCCGGAGGCGCCGACGTCTTCCGGAATCGAGTTCACGATCGCGCCAAGCGTCCACGAAGCCAGCGCCAAACCCGCCACGCCACCTGCTACCGCGAGCAAGAAACTCTCGGTCATCAGCTGGCGCACCAGACGCCAGCGGCCTGCCCCCAGCGCGAGACGCAAGGCGATTTCGCGCTGACGTCCTTCGCCCCGCGCAATCAGCAAGCTGGCAAGATTCGCGCAGGCAATCAAAAGCACCATGCCCACCATAGCCATGAGCACGAGCAACGGCTGCCTGGCATCGTGCTGCAAGACTGGACGGCCGTGTTCGCCGGCATCCAGCACCAGCTTGCGATTGACGTATTCCGCTTGATCTCTAGCCGAGAGTTTAAAAGCAGGCGCTTCGCCTTCCATTAGCGCGCGGTACAGAGGAGCCAGTCCGGCTTCCGCTTTGGCGGCGGTCATTCCCGGCTTCAGCCGACCCAACATCGTTACCCAATGGTCGTTGCGATCGGCGAGCCCATCCCAATTCGGCGTCATCTGCGCTTTCGTGGTGATGGGGATGAAAAGATCGGGAACCTGGCCGACTTGCACGCCCGTAAAGCCCGAACGAGCCACACCCACCACCGTGAGGGAATTGCCATTCACGCTGAGTTGTTTATTCAAAATGTTCGGGTCGCTGCCGAAATGGCGCGCCCAGTAACCGTAGCTGAGCACTGTGACGGGATTTGCGCCCGGCGCGGTTTCGTCCTGTGCGCTTAGCACTCGCCCCAGCGAGGGCCGCACGCCCAGCACCTCGAAATAATTTCCGCTTACGAGTTCGCCTTCGGCGAGTTGCGACTGGCCTTGTCCGGCGACGCTCACTTGCACGTGATAGCGAGCAAGCAGGCCGGAAAATACCTCGTTACGATCGCGCAAGTCCTTGTACATCGGGTAGGAGAACGATTGTCCGCCCTCAATGTCATTCCAAGTGCGGCCATGAGCTTTTCCGGGCGAGTGCAGGACCACGAGTTCTTGCGGGCGTTCGACGGGAAGCAAGCGCAGCAGGACTTGATCGGTGAGCGAAAAAATCGCGGCATTCGCGCCGATGCCGAGCGCCAGAGTAAGAACTGCGACGATGGCAAAACCTGGATTCTTTCCCAGCGTGCGCAATCCGAATCGAATGTCTTGCAGCAAGTTTCCCATCCGCAGGCTCCTATTTATTCGTAACGAAGTGCCACTATCGGATCCACGCGCATGGCGCGGCGCGCCGGGATGTAACAAGCGGCGAGTGCCACCGCGCTGAGAACAATCGCCACGGAGGCGAAGGTGACCGGATCGGTGGCGCTGACGCGAAACAGCATCTTGGACATGATGTGCGTGAGTCCCAGAGCCACGGTGGCGCCAATCGCGACACCGATGAGCGCCATCCTCATCCCTTCGCCGAGCATCAAACGCAAAACGTCGCCGCGCTGGGCGCCGAGCGCCATGCGAATGCCGATCTCGTGAGTGCGCTGCCCCACCACGTAGGAAATCACGCCGTAGATGCCGATGCTCGATAGCAACAGCGCGAGAGCCGCAAAGACGCTGAGCAGGATCATCGAGAAACGCCGCGCCGCCAGCGACTCCGCCACGATGTCTTCCATCGGCTTAGTTTCGAAGATCACGTTTTCGCTATTCAATTTCTCGACCGCCGTGCGAATCGACGGCACCAGGGCGGCCGGTGATCCGGGAGTCCGCAGCACCACCTCCGTCTGAGGAGGACCGGTCCAAAACCGGTCAGGGATCTGTAGGAAGGGCATATACGCCTGGGCAACGATGGGATGTTTGGCGTCGCCATCAACGTCCAAGCCCCAATGCTTCACGTGGCCGACGACGCCGATGATCTGAGGTGCGGTGTTGAGGATGCCGATATGAATACGCTTGCCGATGGGATCTTCATTCGGGAAATATTCGCGCGCGAAGCTTTCGTCGATCACCACGACGTCAGGCGAATGCTCGTTATCGTCCGCAGTGAAAAATCGCCCGCGGCGCAAAGGAATTGCCATAGCTTTCAGGTAACCAGGACCGGGCAAGTAAAAAAGCGACTGGTTCATTTCGCTTTCATTGGCCGGCTTGGGCTGGCCGTCGAGCCAAAAAGGAAATTCGTTGTCGCCGTCCATGGGCAAAGACCCACCTGTGGACGAAACGGCCTCTACACCCGAGATGTTCTGCAGTGTTTCGTTCAACTGGCGGATGGCGGTGCGGCTGGTGGCGGCATTGGCGCCAAGGGATGGCGACATGGAAACCGCGAAAGTCAAAACGCCGCGAGGATTGAACCCCGGATTAACGCTCCAAAGGTCAATCAGGCTGCGAATCATCAGCCCGGCTCCGATCAAGAGAATCAGCGCCATGGCCATTTCGATCACGACGAATACGCCTTGCGCGCGATGTTTCGCACCGCTGGCTCCGCGGCCGCTTTCTTTCAACGTTTCTTGCAAGTTCGGCCGGGCCGTTTTCAAAGCCGGCGCGAGGCCAAAAATCACGCCGGCGACAATGGAAGCAACTAACGTGAACACCAGTACACGTCCATCAAGCCCCACATCCTGAGCGCGCGGCAGAGTTTCCGGCAGAGTGCGCAACGCCGCTTGAGTGCCCCACGCCGCCAACCACAGGCCGAGCGCACCTCCCGCCAGACCGAGTAGAATGCTTTCCGTAAGCAACTGACGAATCACGCGAGACTGGCTCGCGCCCAGCGCGGAGCGAATCGCAAATTCGCGGGCGCGGGTGGTCGAGCGAGCGAGTTGCAAATTGGCGACGTTGACGCAAGCAATGAGAAGAACAAAACCGACAGCGCCCAGCAATACCAGGAGGAAAGGTTCCACGTCGCCGATGATGTCCTTCTTGAGCGGTACGAGGGCGATACCCGCGCCTTTATCGGCGTTGGGATACGTCTGGGCGAGATTATCGGCGATCTGATCCATGTCCGCCTGCGCCGCTGCAAGGGTTACGCCCGGTTTCAAGCGGCCAACCGCGCGCATCCCTTCGTGCACATCGCGATCGTAGAAGAGCGGATCCTTGTCCTGGCCGATTGGAACGAATACGTCTTTGATTCCAAAGTTGGTGGATTCCATGCGGAAACTCGAGGGCACCACGCCGACCACCGTGTAGCCGTCGCCGTTCATGATGATGGTTTTCCCGATGATATCCGGCGCGGAACCGAACTTGCGTTGCCAGAGACCGGCGCTGATGAGAACGACGGGCGCACCGCCCAGGCGATCTTCTTGAGTGGCAAAAAGGCGGCCGCGAACCGGGCTCACTCCAAGAATTTCGAAAAAGTCCGCGGAAATCATGCCGACACGTACACGCTCCGCCTCTCCTCTGCCTGTGATATTGAAATCGTCACTACGATAGGCGGCGATCGACGCAAAAGCGGAATTACTGCGCTGCCAATCCAGAAAGTTTGGATAGGAGATTGAAGAGCTCTCGAAGTTGGCCGTCTTTTCGGATAGCACCACGAGCCGATCAGGTTGCGCGTAGGGCAGCGGCCTGAGCAGCACACCGTTGACGACGGAAAAGAGCGCTGAATTTGCGCCAATGCCCAGGGCGAGCGTAAGAATCGCGATCGCGGTGAAGCCAGGGCTTTTGACCAGCATGCGCACCGCGTATTTGAGGTCTTGAATCAGGCTTTCCATTTCTCTGAACTCCTCCACGCACACCCATCCTGCTGCGCCGAATTGCTGATTTCGGAAGCTGGGCGATTTAGGTTTTCAGAAGCCGTCTAGACGGTCGCCGTGCGCGTGCCCAGGGTTTCTTCGACGATGCGGCCGTCGAAGAGGTGAATGGTCCGGTCCGCGATGCTGGCGTAACGCGGGTCGTGGGTAACCATGCAGATCGTGGCGCCCTCGCGGTGAAGTTGTTGCAGCAAGTCCACGACAGCTTCGCTGTTTTTTGAGTCCAAGTTACCGGTCGGCTCGTCCGCCAGCAAGATAGAGGGCGAACCGACAAGTGCGCGCGCCACAGCGACGCGCTGTTGCTGACCGCCGGAAAGCTGCGACGGGTAATGCTTCATACGATGAGCCATGCCCACGCGTTCGAGAACTTCCTGCACGCGCTTCTTGCGCTCAGCCGCGGCCATACTGCGGTAGGTGAGCGGCAGTTCGACGTTTTCAAAGACGGTCAAATCGCCAATCAGGTTGAACGCCTGGAAAATGAAACCGATCTCGCGGTTGCGGATGCGCGTGCGATCCGAGAGCGAAAGATTCGCGACCGCGTTCGTGTTGATCCAGTAATTGCCTTCGGTGGGCGAATCGAGTAAGCCCAGGATCGAAAGCAGCGTGGATTTGCCGCACCCGGAAGGTCCGGCGATGGAGAGAAACTCTCCATTCTTAATCTCCAAGTGGACGCCACTCAGCGCATGAGTTTCGACTTCATCGGTGTAAAAGACTTTGGTTACGCCCTCGAGGCGAATCAGTCCTTGCTCCGTCGCGTTCATTCTTCTCTCCTTCGAATCTTCCCGCTGAACTATAGATACGAGTGTCGGTCCTCAAAAAGTTCCGTTGGCTACTTCAATTCCACGCGGTCGTAATTGTCCCAGGCCGACATGTCGGAAAGGATCACTTTGTCCCCGACCTGCAACCCTTTCAGAATTTCCACGGTGTTTACTGACGAGCGGCCCAGCGCTACCTGCACACGGGTGGCTTCCTTGCCGTCGTCCGTCAGCTTGAAGAGGCCCACCGTGCTATTGGCCTCGCCGTGAACAGGGCGTTCTACGTACAGAACATCCGTGAGACGCTCAATCTCCACCGTCCCTTCGACGCTCAAGTCGGGCCGTGCGCCTGGCGGCAACGGGCCATCGAGGCCGACATCCACCGTGACTGTGCCATTAACCACGGCGGGATCAATGCGCGTCACGTGTCCCTGAATGATTCCGTTATGCGTATCCACGGAAGCTTGCTGACCGATGACGACATCTTTGGCCTGCGTCTCTGCGATTTTGAGCTGGGCTTTGAGGTGACTCGGCTGCGCCACGCGCGCGAGCACCGTGCCCATTGTGACTTTCTGGCCGACTTCCACGTCGAGCTCTTGCAACATGCCGTCAATGCCCGGCCGGATGTGAAGTTCGTCCATTTGCGTTTTCTTCAGCTCGTACATCGCGCGCTTTTCGTTTACGGTGGCTTCCTGCACCGCCAGCTGCGCTGCGATGGACGCTTGAAAGGTTTCTACTTCCTTCTGGGCTAGATCGTTTTCCTTGGCGAGTTCTTCGGCTTGCACTTGCGCGGTCTTCACATCCAGCTCAGGCGCCAGGCCGTTCGCGCCTAGTTGCTCCTTGGTCTGCTTCACCATTTCCGCTGTGCGATATTGCGAGGAAACGCTGGCGGCAAGAGTGCGCTTGTCCATCAGCTGGTTTTCCAGGAACGCTTGGGTCTGCTCGTAAGCTGCTTGCGCGCCCTTCAGCTGGTACTCCGCATCGAGCTCCTCTTGCTGCAACTGCGGATTCACAAGGTCGAAAATGACCGTGTTCGCCTTCACGGGAGTGCCCGGTAGAAGATACCGTCGCTGGACTTGGCCATCCGTCGCGGCGGGAATCAGACGGATAGTTTCGGGCACTAGGGTGCCCAGGCCGCGCACTTCGCGAAGCATTGGCCCTCGCTTGACCGTGCCGGTCCAGATCGTACCGCTATCGACGCTGGGAGCAGCGGGCTTGAGCCGCGACAGCGCATAGGTGACGAGCGGAATCAGGACCACGGCCGCAGCGATGTACATGATGCGGCGCATCTTTTTCTTGCGCTTAACCTCTGGACGAACGATATCCACGGACGAACCTCAGCGATATATATCGCAAATCAGATTCCGGTGAGCGCCGACTGATAAGTGGCTTATATTGTGCCGTTTGGAGCGATATTGCAAGCGCATGAAGAGCTTATTTTGCCCGGTCATGGGAATCATCCGTCCCGCTATCGGACATTATTTCTCATCTAGAATTCGCGCGATTTTCGCTTACGGCGCTGCACAACTGGGCAAACGATCGCTCAGCCTCTCTTTGCTAACAACTGCGTCGCTTATTTGGACGAAAGTAATTCGGCGCAGTAAACGCGGCGAAGAGAGGCTTCAGGAAGCCGATTCCGCACTTGCGCGGATTTCCTGCCAGCGCTTCGGGCGCTTCTTCGCGTCCAAAACCTTTTTGCGCAGGCGAATTGATTTGGGGGTGACCTCGACGAATTCATCGTCAGCGATGAATTCGATGGCCTTTTCGAGGGTCATGTCGCGCGGAGGAACCAGCCGGATCGCTTCGTCGGCTGATGACGAACGCATGTTGGTTTGCTTCTTTTCGCGCGTGATGTTTACGTTCATGTCGTCTTCGCGCGAATTCTCACCGACGACCATGCCTTCGTAAACTTCGATCGCGGGTCCGACGAACATCTCGCCGCGTTCCTGGATGCCCCAGATGGCGTACGCGGTGGAAACGCCGGCGCGGTCGCAAACCAGAGCACCCGTAAGGCGCATGGCCATATCACCCGCATATTCCGTCCAGCCTTCCAGCAACGAATGAATCAACGCGGTGCCGCGCGTATCCGTCATCAATTGGCTGCGCAATCCAATTAGCCCGCGTGAAGGGATGCTGAACTCCATGCGCACGCGGCCGGAATTATGATTGACCATTTTCTTCATTTCGCCGCGGCGCGTTCCGAGCAATTCCATTACGATGCCTATGAAATTTTCCGGGCAATCCACGACGAGCAGCTCGAGCGGCTCCAGGCGGCGTCCGTTTTCCGTGCGTACCACGATTTCGGGCTTGCCGACCATGAGCTCGTAGCCTTCGCGGCGCATGGTTTCAATCAGGATCGCGAGTTGCAATTCGCCGCGGCCTAGGACGCGAAACGCATCCGTGGTTCCGGTGTCTTCCACGCGCAGAGAAACGTTGGTGAGCAATTCCTTCTCGAGGCGCGCGCGAATATCGCGGGAAGTGACGAACTGGCCTTCGCGGCCCGCGAAGGGAGACGTATTAATGGTGAAAACCATGGTGAGCGTGGGCTCATCAATCGTGAGCGGCTCGAGCGGCGCGGGATTGGCGAGGTCCGTGATGCTTTCGCCGATCTGTATGCCTTCTACACCGGCAATCGCGACGATGTCCCCTGCGCTCACTTCCTCGGCCTCATCGCGTTCCAGACCGCGAAAGGTGAAGAGCTTGGTAATTTTTGTAGGCTGAATCGCGCCATCCAGTTTCGCAATTCCCACTTCGGTGCCGCGCTTCAGCGTTCCCTGAAATACGCGCGCGATGGCGATGCGTCCCAGAAAATCGCTGTAATCGAGGTTGGTGACCTGGATCTGCAGAGTTGCGTCAGGATCGCCGGACGGTGGAGGAATGGATTTTACGATTTGTTCGAACAATGGCTGGAGCGTGGTGGAGTCGTCGCCGACTTTCAGATGAGCCACGCCAGTCTTTGCGTTGGTATAGATCACCGGGAAATCAAGCTGGTCTTCAGTTGCATCGAGATCAATGAAGAGGTCGTAGATTTCGTCCAGCACGGCAGCGGCGCGGGCGTCCGGCCGGTCAATCTTATTCAGCACCATGATGGGCGGCAGTTTCGCGGCGAGCGCTTTTTGCAGCACGTAACGAGTTTGCGGCAATGGACCTTCGCTGGCATCCACTAGAACGAGCACGCCATCCACCATGCGCAGCGCGCGTTCCACTTCTCCGCCGAAGTCACTGTGGCCCGGCGTATCCACGATATTGATTTTCGTGCCCCGATATTCGATTTCGGTGTTCTTCGCGAGAATGGTGATGCCGCGTTCGCGCTCGAGGTCGTTCGAATCCATCACACGCTCGACCAGTTCTTGATTGGCGCGGAAAATTCCGCTCTGGCGCAGCATCGCGTCCACCAGCGTCGTCTTGCCGTGGTCCACGTGTGCAATGATAGCGATATTGCGAATGTCTTTCGTCATAGGGTAACTACCAAAAAAGGTTAGAAACGCGGTCTTGCAGCCCTGATCGTTTCCCGAGTAGACCGCATCAGAAGGGGTGTCCAGGAGCAACAAACGCGTCTCCATATTAACATGCGCGGCCCGAACCCGCTATGTGACAGTCGAGGAAACCAGGCGTGTCGTTAGTGCCGTATCTAACTGGAAAACGTCGAGTTCGAGGAACGCGCTCTCGTCAATTATGAAGGAAGTTCGGGCCAGGCACGCGGCTAACAACGGCGACTACTTCGGGCGACCTCCGCCTCCGCTGCTGTCGTTGCCACCTCCGCTGCTTCCACCGCTGCTCGAACCACCACCGCGACTGCCCCCTCCTCCGCTGCTGCCACCGAAGCTACCGCCGCCTCCGCTTCGCGCCGCGGAACTTGCGCCCGAACCACTGGAGCGACCGCCTCCGGAATATCCGCCTCGCTGATTGGACGAGGTCCCACCTCCGCGATATCCAGCGCCGCCGGACTGTCCGCGATAACCTGTGCCTGAACTGCTCGAAAAACCGCCACGCGAATTCAGCTGACCGACGACCACAGGTTTCGCGGAATGCTCGCCAAGCTCTACGCCCGACTGCATGAATTTCCCTTTGTTGTAATCGTAGGTAATCTTGGACTCATTCTTCTTTTCGCCGGTGGAGTTGGCGTTCGGCAACGAGTGTGCAACCAGGCGTCCGTGGATTTCCGGCGGATCGGCCTTTGCGAGTTCCGGATACGGTCCGGGGCGAAATTCCTTCGGGGCAGTTGACAGCGCCGTGAACGTTTCGCCGAGATGGAAGTCCACATGTGCGATGTTTAGGTTCGCTCCTTTCGAAGAGACCGCGAAAAGTCCGTGTTTCAGATTCGCGGGTGGTTTACCCGCCTTATCATGTGGATGCGCGGGCACAAATCCCGTTTGTTTGCCCACCTTCACCCAATGCACCGGGTGGTGGCGTTTCCTTTTTCGGATGACAACTCGATAATCGTTCCCGCGGTAGATCCAGCTCGCATAGTGGCAAACCGGCCAGCTCCAGGCCTGTTGCAACTCCCACAAGTAAGCTTCCTCCGAAAGCTGATCCAATTGCTGCGGCGTCGTGGCCATCACGGTTTTATTGAACCACGCCGGGAACGGGCACTGGCTCATCAGCGTGCGAAATTTGACCGGCTGAGGGACGAACGGCGTTCCGGAAACCTGCGGGCCGCTCTGCGCGAGGGCCTGTCTTGACGGCTGAGCGTCCGAAGCTTGCGTCGGAGTCATCGCCTGCGGCGAAGGGTCCCAGCACGTTCCGTAAGGCGCGCATGGAGAAAACGTTCCGCTCGCGTACAGGTCGGTTAATCCTGGAATAGGCAATGTAAGCCCGGACGCTTTAAGCGCGGCTTGCATCGTGGCGCTGCGCGCCTGGTACCGCGCATCTGCCCACTGATCCCAATCGTTGGGCGCCTTGGATTGACCGGCGCCCTCGAGCTGGACCGGTTGGCCTTCCGCGTAAGTGACTGTCTGTCCCTTCAAAATATGGACCTTCGATTTGCCGTTCAGCGCAAAATCCCAGCCAGAGTCCGATTGCGGCGTGAACGCCATTCCGTCCAGGTAACTATCGAGCCGCACGAAAGAACTCTCCGGATACTTGATCTGAAGTTGGCCGGTGGGCGTATCAATCGCAAAAAACTCCTTGGGAACACTTTCCAGTCCGGTGGTCACCGTCCCGGACACAAGTTCCAACCGCGTTGTTGGCACTCCATCCTTCATGGCCAATTGCTCGAATAGAATTACCGAGTTCTCGGCGACGTAAATTATCGACCCACTCTCGAATTCAATCTCCGCCCGCCCATCGCTGCCTGTCGCCAGCGCGAAGTCCTGCTCGATAGGCAGGTTCGCTACCGCTCGCTCCCACGTTTTCTTCAAATCGGGATGTTTGCCGTCGCCGGGGTTGAAGCGCACATCCCCTTGCACGTAACTGAGACGCACGAGTTGGGCATCGTTAGAAGCAGTGGAAGATGCGATCGTCGCCGGGGAACAAATCGCCATGCAAAACATCAGGAGGAATGTCGCGGGGAGCCAGGGCCGGGAAGCCTTCATGGTGATCCTCCGTGCTTCGAATTTCCGGTTCTGCTACGTATGACGTAAGCTACGACCTGCGCGTTTCACAAATCTGCCGCCGGAATAGACTCGCCCGCCACCGAATCTTGCTGTGATATTCTCCGGCGTGCCGGTGAACGAAAATGCGTGGCGGGAGAAGCCGATGAATGTAGCTGTGAATCCGAACATGGTGACTACGGCGTTTGATCTGCCGGGATACCGCGTCGTACGAAATTTTGGGCTGGTGCGCGGCGTGACGGTTCGCTCGCGCAGCGTTCTGGGGAATCTGGGCGCGTCGCTGCAGACGATCGTCGGCGGGAATATCACGATCTTCGAGGAAATGTGCGAAAAGACGCGCGAAGAGGCGCTGGAACTGATGTTGCAGCACGCCAGCGAGCACGGCGCGAACGCCGTCATCGGTATGCGGTATGACGCAACGGAGGTGATGCAAGGCGTCACCGAAGTTCTGGCCTACGGTACCGCCGTGCAGGTGGAGCGCATCGCGCCGTAATTCGCGCGAGCTAGCACGAAACACCGCGCACGCTGCAACGATTCGATGCTTACCAATTTGAAGATAGCGCGAGCCGCTTCGCGGGCTTACAATGGCCGCTTATTCGCAGGGAGGCGCTTGATCATGAACCGTTCGCTCAGGCTCTTTTTGGTGTTCGTGACCGCTGGGTTAATCTCGGCGGCTCTGGCAGTGCGTGCCGACGTGCCCAAGACACAGACCGTGGAGTTCGCGAGCGGCAAAGAGACCATCAGCGGATTTCTTGCGGTGCCCGACAAACCGGGGCAGCATCCCGCGCTCGTGGTGATTCAGGAATGGTGGGGGCTGAACGATTGGGTCAAGGAGCAAGCGGAAAAGCTGGCGGCGCAAGGTTACGTGGCGTTAGCCGTGGATTTGTATCGCGGCAAGACCGCGACCGATCCCGCCGAAGCGCATGAATTGATGCGCGGACTTCCGCAGGACCGCGCGATTCGCGATATGCAGGCGGCATACACGTATTTGGGCACGCGCAAGGACGTCAAGCCCGACAAGATTGGCTCGATCGGGTGGTGCATGGGCGGCGGACTTTCTCTGCAACTGGCGATTCATGAGCCGCATCTTGCAGCCTGCGTCGTGAATTACGGTTCGCTGCCAACTGATCCGAACGATATTCAGCAGATTAGCGCACCGGTGCTGGGGAATTTCGGCGCGGATGACCGAGGCATTACGCCCGCGGACGTGCAAGCTTTCGAAAAAACCATGAAAGGCATGAATCGTTTCATTGACGTGAAAATATATCCGGGCGCCGGACATGCCTTCGAGAATCCCAACAATACGAACGGTTATCGCCCGGAAGCCGCCGCCGATGCGTGGGCGCGCACGATCGCTTTTCTTCATAAGGCGCTGTCCTAACGCAAGAGGCGGGGCCACCGCTCGCGGCGCGACTTAAAAACCGCTGTTTCTCATTTCGATACACACGCCTTCAATTCCTGCTGCAACTTTCCTCTATTTGAAGGATTTTACAGGGTCGTCATACATCTCTCAGAGGGCGACAAGCTGAAAAATCGAAAAACGGCGCGCGCGACCGTTTCTTTCTGCGCGCAGGCCGGTGAGATAGAGGAAAACGAATGGAGATAGGTTCGGGCGTCCGCATTGGCCCTTTTGAGGTTTTCGCACCCCTGCAACCCGCCGCTTCGATGATTCGCCAATACGGCGAACATCACTTTCCCGGAAGATTGATCGTAGTAGAGGGCATCGACGGATCCGGCAAATCCACGCAGCTCAGTTTGCTTCACAAGTGGCTGGAATCGAAGGGTTACGGCGTGGTCTTCAGCGAATGGAATTCCTCGCCGTTAGTAAAGGACACCACCAAGCACGGCAAAAAGAAAAAGATGCTGACTCCGGCGACCTTTTCGCTGATTCATTCCACCGATTTCGCCGACCGCACCGAGCGCAGCATCCTGCCGCTACTGAAGGCGGGGGCCGTGGTGCTGTGCGACCGCTACGTGTACACGGCATTTGCGCGTGACGTCGCACGCGGAATGGACGCCAAGTGGGTGCGCGACCTTTACGGATTCGCTGTTAAACCGGCCATCGCGTTTTATTTTCGCGTTCCACTCGAAACCGCAATTCATCGGCTGCTGGATGCGCGCGACGGGTTCAAATTCTATGAAGCGGGCATGGACTTGGATCTGAGCGACGATTCGGTGGAGAGCTTCCGCATGTTTCAGGGCCGCATCCTGGACGAATACGAAAAGATGATTCCGGAATTTGGTCTGACGGTCATTGATGCAACGTTGCCGATCGAGGTTCAACAAGCACAAGTGCGGCACATCGTGAAAACCCATCTGGATCACGCGCAAGAATTGAGGGTAAGACCATGAGAGCGACTTACGGAAAGCCATTGCCTGGGATGCGGTTGGACGACCTGGGCGGCAAGCTAGTTGTGATCGAGGGGACGGACGGCGCGGGACGTTCCACACAGATCAATCTGCTCAAACCATGGCTCGAAGAACTGGGGCACGCGGTGGTGGATACGGGAATGACCCGTTCGCCACTGGCGGGCGATGGCATCCGGCGCGCGAAGGAAGGAAACAATCTTGGTCGCGTGACGCAGAGCCTGTTTTACGCGACGGACTTCGTGGATCGCTTAGAAAATGAGATTGTTCCGGCGCTGCGTGCAGGTTTTATCGTTCTCACGGATCGCTACATCTATTCACTGATGGCGCGCGCTATCGTGCGAGGCATGAACCCTCATTGGATTCGCAGCATTTATAGCGTGGCGTTGAAGCCTGACGCGATTTTTTATCTTCGCCTGGGGATTGACCAACTGCTCCCGCGCGTCGTCTTTACACGCGGCTTCGATTACTGGGAATCCGGGATGGATTTGTATCCCGGGCACGACATGTACGACAGCTTTTGCAGCTACCAGGCAGCGCTGCTGACCGAGTTCGATCGCATGAGCTCGGAATTTAATTTCGAGATGGTGGATGCGTCGCCCGACGCCAGGACCGTCTGCGAGCATTTGAAGAAGAATATTTTGCAGCTCTTGGAGAGAGATTCGCGAAAGTCGTTCGTCACGCGTCTCTATGCCGATTCCGCGAGAGACCTGACTGGCGGCGTTGGTAAACTGCCCAGCGTTCCCGTGCGCAACAACGCGCTGCCGACTTCGTTTCCACTGCCCTCGCCTGTTGTCGCTCCTAATACTTCAAACGGCAACGGCCACCACGTCTTTGATCAGAAATGATAGGAGGATATACGGGTGCAGTTGGGAGGGATATGGTAGGCCCGTGCGGGCTCGAACCGCAGACCTCCACCGTGTCAATTCAGAGAGCAATCCGACAAAGCGTGACTCGAAGTGAGTCCAAGTGATAAGACCAATTCAAGATACCAAAATTCTATCCCCCGTGAACGTGACATGGACGGATACTGGGTAACAACCGTTTATTTTGACTTGGATGGCAGGGTTATGGCACAAAGCACGTCACAAACTTCATAGAGAAGGCGTCGAATCCCGCGCCCGCTGAAACCCGAAAAGCAAAGAAGCGCTGATAGCAGCGCCGCTGTCGTGGGTCCTCACATCACCAAGTAGGAGGACCGCGCTCCTCGTGGTTCTTCTTCGCGCCCGCTGGCAACCGCAGAAAGCAGCCCACTCCGCGCGGTCCCAGGAGCCACTAGCGATGCCCACCTCTGACGGGAAGAAACGCGAACGCACGATGACCGGTAAGGGGTGGAGTCCCAGATTTCGACCGGGTCAAGAGGACCCCTCGGTTTCGCCGAGAAAAATTTCGTGCGGTTGCTGATTTTTTCCGCTTGCTGTTTTCCGCTGAATTTCCAGTCCCAAATGAGACTCCAGCAGGCAGGTTCCGAATTACGCGCAAACCGGACGTGTGGTTCTGGCGGCTGCTAGGGCGAACGGTGCCGAGCGCGCAGCGATACCAGAGGCCTTACGAAACGTACCGGCGCCTGCGCGTCCGGCTTAGGTGAATGAAGCGGCAATTGTCTGCGTCAGTGCGACGCTGCTATTCGCTTCGCCTGCGGTCTTTGCGCTGGCAACCGAACGGTAAGCGTTTGATGTCTCCGGTTGATGACGGGCAGGATTGCCCGGTAACCATTTTCGGATACGGTGACGTGAGCACCGGTAGTTCTGGAACTACCTGCAAGCGATAACAGGGAGTTTCTGACGTCAGGACCAGCGCATCTCTAGAGCAGTCTCCTTCGTAATCAGCCGACGCAAGTTATGGTGCGAACGGACAACCCTCCGGACGGAAAACTTGGGCGCATGACGAAGGTGTTTCCTTATCCAGCAAATCGGCAGGGACGACGTGTACACCGAAACATTGGCTCCCGAATTGCGAATGACAGGACTGCGGGCTACGAAGGCCAGCAAACCGCCCTCCCTCCGAGGACGGCATGGGGACTCCCCAGACCCAGCCGAATAGCCCGCCCACGCCCCCGCGTCAAGTTATCTCCCGGTTCGGAGGGTATAGCTATGTGTCTCCAACTTTTTGTCCGTCATGCCGCCGATGTCGTCATCGTTGACCTTACGGGAATCGCGACGATGGGTCCCGCGAATGATTTCATGGACAGCCAGTTACGACAGCTGATTGACGATGGGACCAACAAGATATTGGTCAATCTGACCGATGTGACCCAGATGGATTCTTCCGGCATCGGGACCATCGTGCGAGCATTTATTTCCCTCCAGCACCGAGGCGCGAGCCTTAAATTACTGCGACCACGTGGAAATGTGCGGCTGGTTCTAGAGACTGTGCATTTGCTCGACGTAATTCCAAGCATGGAAGACGAGACCCAAGGGATTGCCAGCTTCGGCTAAATCGCAGCCGCTGCCCCGAAGGTTCGGAGTTGGTGTCGTATTTTCTCATCTGATGTTCGTGCAGCTGTTTGCACACTACACGTACTACCTTTGCCATACTTCCCCAGTTTTTCGTTGGGAGCTGTTCGTCCACTCGAACTCTATCCAGCGTATTGGCAGCAGATTGCGCAAGCAGCGAGATTTGGCTTCTTAATTGCGACTGACGCGATTGCGGGCTACAACAGGCATGCGAACCGCCCTCCCTCAAAGGCGGTAACCTCTGGCGCTCCCCAGACCCAGCCGGGTAGCCCGCCCACACCTGCAACATCCAGTTCTGTCTGTTCAAATAGGCGAAGGGAGAGTACTGGCCAATTCGTACTATTGGGGTTGGTCGCCACTCTCTTTAGAGTCGCTGGGTAGGACTGGCGTTGGGGTGCCCCTCGGGGAAGAGGAGCACCCTTTCTTTGCTGACGAAACTCAGAAGGACGCCATGCATGCTCGCATTTGGCAACTCCACATACGTCCCGTTCAGGTGCAAGACTTCCAGGATGTTTTCTCTTCCGTTGTTGACTTGGCACGACGGCAAGGGGGATACCGGGGTGTTCTCGCTTTGGCCTCTGGCAAATCGGAATCACCGGACGTGACCGTGGTTGCTGTTTGGGATTCCTTACAAGCGATTCGCGCCAGCGAAAAGAATTTGTTTCTCACCCAGGCCATCTCGCGCTTCCTGGCTTGCTGCGACGGCCTCCCGCACATCACGGAGCAAGAGCTTCTTGCGAGCGACTTCATCGCAACCAGTGTCCGGGCCAAGGCGTGAGTTCGGGCAGCCTTCGTTTAGCTAAAGAGGGCTAATTCTCTCAAAACGTGTTCTCGACGGCGAGCGGCGCCGCACCGGCGGCACAGCACTCGAAGACATCGTCGGCATCGGGCCAATCCGCAACTGCGATGGCCTGGGTCATTCGCACACACACCTGTAGCTTCCATCAAATATCGTCGATGCCTCACCACACGTGGGCGTCTGAGGAACACCATGCGTCGCCGGCGCCGACGATACATAGGCTGGTGCTCAGATTCAAGAACACCAGTGGAAAATTCGCGTTTGGTTTCGGATGGATTTGGAGCACTTTTGAACATCGCAGAACCACGGTTCGTGGGCTAATTGTCAGTGGTTTTCGAGTTCTATGCAGCGTCGAATCGGCGGAGATAATAGAAGATTATGGCGGTTTCGCTGACTACCAGGCCCCCGGTTAGCCAGGGCATGATGGCAACAATCGCGTGTGCGGCGTCGCGTGGGGAAGAAGAGAGAGCTTGGCGGATTAGCAGATGGATATTCACCGCGAAATACAAGGCGAAGAAGACGCCCATCAGAGCCAGCATCTCGCGTAGTAGCGGTTGGATGCGTTCAAGTTGCTCGCGTGAAAAGTCCGCTAGGCGGCGTGACCCAAAGTGAACGGACTCGGGAAAGTAGGGAATCAGAGAGAATAGGATGGCAGTGAGCAGTTGAACCGCGAAGAGCACCTGGGCAGCTATCCCGGCGGGGGCGTGGGGCACATTCTGTGGAGTGATGGCCCTGACTTGAAGGAAGGAATACAAGGCGAGGCCGATGGTCAGGATTCGCGACGTTAGTGTGACCATGGTTAGCTGTTGTGGTCCATGAGAACGATTGGACCAGCAAGCTTGCTGCACATTAGCATACGAGTTGGCGACACGCATTCACTGCAGCTCGGCGTATTCAGACTTTGCAGCGATGAGGATGGGGATGTCAGGTTCCCATTTCTCCACAGGACCGCGTTTTTCCACAGGCCGTTGCATATCTTTCCAGCATTTTCGCTGGATTCGTGGCTTCGACCCGCGTTAGGCTTGGGTACAGTTCCCCAAAACTTTCCGCCGCGCCTTGGGCGACGGTTTCACACGCCACGCACACCATGAGGGTCAGTAGTCGCGTACCACAAGCGGAGTGCCAACCAATGTACACATACACGTGCTGCCGTTGTACCAAGTGCGAGGCCCAAATTGTGTTGGAAGACCGAGCAGATGCAAATTTGATTTACAAACTTCCGAGGCCGCGTCCGGAACGCGAGGCTTGTCCATATTGCCGAGCAGTATTTGTTCCCCAGAGCTATTACGTAAGAGAGAGTGGGTCGCCTCTCACTCTGCGTGCGTAAATATCAACCGGCCATTGCCTGGACTTCTCCTGAAGGACAGCTTGTCGTCGATTTTCGCTAAGACAGCCGACTAACCCAATGCAGTACGTCCTGTCGCTTCTTCATAGGAATGGATGATATGGGCAATGGCGATAGCGAACGCAGTCACCTCGGTTCTGGTCATTCCCTCCGGAATTTTAATCAACCCGGCGTTTACCAGACTGTTCACGGCTTTCGTCAGGTTGGTTTCCACTTCGGTCCAGTTGACTTCGCCCTTCGAGGTGGCCGTGACGAGGTAGGAATCAATCATCCGCAACGCGACGCCGGGAGTAAGCAATTGCAGAACGCCGTCATTGTCGTTCATGGCACCAGAGACATCGAGCGCAAACCATTCCATCTCCCCAAGTGTGGTTTTAGCGGGAATCGAGAGAAGGCCAGCGGCGTTTGCAGCCGCTACAATTTCGGTCAAGGCTTGTCGCTGAGCCGACGGATTGGCAAAGCCATGCACGTCGGTGGGGGGCATGGCGTCCGCCACAGCGCTGGATATGCCAACCAGGACGAGATAAGTCTTATGAGTTTGAAGAATTTCTGAGACTGCAACGCCATAGGACTCGAACTCAGCTAGCGTCATTCCGTAGCGAGGCTTGGTAAGGTCGGTGGCGACGGCGTTGGCCACGAAACATTCGACCGCTGCCTCTTGGCTCGACGTGCAATTGGTAGCGGCGCGTGCGGAGGGCGCCGAAACAGCCCAGGCGGCGAGACACATCAGTACGGTCAAAGACTTACTAAAAATCATGTGGTTACCCTCCCTGTAGAGTCGCGTTGGATGCTGTTCTGCGTGAGGGGGAACGCAGGCAGCGCACGGCCCCGTGAATTCAGAATCGGTCTTCTGCTTCCTGCAGTTGGTGCGCAGGCCCAGGAATAGTGCACGCTCTCGCCGAACTAGTTCAACTGGCCGGTCGTCCAGGTGGCCGGTACACTCGGACTGTATGGGGAAAGGGATGTAGACAACTGCGCGCAAGAAGAAACTGGTGTGATTCGTGATGCCTTTGTTTGACCCTTTACGGAACTAACCAGGCGTTACAGCACGAGCGAACTTTACAGTATCCCGCCGTGCCGGAATACAGGAGAGGACCGATAGCGTTCGTCGCACCCCCTACCTATGCTCCTCATCAGGCGTTCACCGACACGACCGCTTGGTTGAGGTCCGGAGATTTGAACCAGTGGCCACCTGGGTTTTCGACTGCAAGAATTGTGGCGAAGCTTTTCCGTATTCTCTGGTGCCAGATATGCTGGCCTGTCTGCCCTCGCGGCCTGCATTCCCAGCACAAGGCGAGAAATGCAAGTGCCCCCACTGCAAAACCAAGTCTACCTACCAGCCATTCGACCTGAGATTTCAGAACGGGCGTTGGAGTCGGCGTTGGTAGCAATTCAAGGAGACGCTCTCCGTGTTTTTGCGTAAAGCTGAACTCCGCATGACTCAGGCTATGAATCTCAGAATGTTTTTCGGTGTGGCTTGGCTATTGATTGGCCTTGCATGGGAATACCAGTCACTCCGTAGGAACAAAAAGGCTAGCCTATGAAGTTCAGGCGCATTTCTGCTGCTGGGGAGTCTCGCGCTGATTTTCTCGTTCTTCCGGAAATGAGCAGGGACGGGCACAACCTGGGAGTTCGTGACGACGTTTTTGAGGTGGATTCCGTCGTCCTACTTGAGGCCGACATCCAGGCTCCGAATTGCCTACAAATCCAACCGCGTTTACCGTGAGAGGCTAATCCCTATCCAACGCAACATTTGCAACGGCGATTTTGCGCCAACGACCTCCATGTTTTCGTAAGCTATAATAGTTCCATAAGCGAGGGCATTAGGATGGTCAAATCGCACGGAAGACACCGGTGGTCATCTCCCATCCGGCACTTGAGACAACGAAGACAAGGAGAAATGTGATGCCATGGAGAAGACTAGGAACGGCAATCCTCGCGCTAGTGGCGAGTCTGTGTGTTTTCACAGCATTGTCTCAGGCGCAGATGCCAAAGCCGAAGCAACCTGCAACCAAGGCACCCACCAGCGCCCAGCAGAATGTACCAGCGGAATACCAGGCCGGAGTTGCGGAACTAAGAATCGCTAAGGGCTACCTGGAGAAGGCCGGAGACAAGTGGGGCGGATATCGCGTAAAGGGCATCGCGTCGATTGACCAGGTCTTCAAAACGTTTGGCGTAAGTGCGGAGTCAACCCCCCATGAAATGCAATCCGGCAACGTCGACGAGCCCGGCATGATGAACAATGGCATATCCAACCTCCAGGACGCCAGGGCTGACTTCGCAAAAGCCGGCAATGATTGGGGTGGCCGAAAGGAGAAAGGAGTCGCCTTCATCGACCAGGCCCTCAAGGACCTTCAGACAGGGATTGAATGGGCCAAGGAGCACAATACCTACTGAGCCGCATATCCTACCAGCATTCCCACAGCCTCCCCCAGTCCACGAGGTGGGAGGCATTGACAGTCGCAGAGCGCGAAGTATTTCTGCGGCCTGAGCAGGCAGAATGCAAAACTGGACTCGTTAATCGGTTTCAGGCATCCTGGCCCATCGCCGCGCGTTCCCAGTCTGCCTGTAGCAATGGCCAAGATAAATTAGCAAGGTCCACAGCCCCGCCGACGCAAAGCTCACCGCGCACCACGCTGCCAAAACCTCAAGCACAAGCCTCATAAAACCCCACGGGCCCAGACGCGCGCTCTCGGCCCCCCTTGCGAACAAATCTATGAATTGATTTTCTTTAGTCGGTGCAATGTAGAGAGGGCATCATCCATCTCCTTACGCTCCTCGCGAGGAGCGCGCGCATCTGACGCGCGTGCGACAATGGCATCTTCAGCCGCTTTCAGGCGAGCCTTAAGTAGGGAGGGATTAAGTTCAAGAATGGCGGCTCGGTACAAGTCGCGCCAGGTCATTTCAAACATTTCCTGACTCCTAATGAGGAAGACTTCGATTGACCGTGCGAGGGTTCCTGGGCGACACACTCCGATTCAACGTGAGCCGCGCACCTTCGACTGCCACCCCCGTGATTTCAATCCGCGCAACGTAGACCGTGCCTCGTCCATGTCGATTCGCTCGTCGCGCGGGACCCAGTGGCCGTCTGAGGCACGCGCGTTAATCGCGGACAGAGCTTCGTTCACGCGAACCTGAAATAGGGAGGAGTTAGATTCGAGGACTGCGGCTCTGTACAAGTCCCGCCAGCTACTTTCACTACCTTCATTCATTTTCAGACTCCTGAAGCGGTCACAAGGGACTGCGAACCTACCGCGTCCTGGCGGATATTCTTCAAGGCCGCGTTGATGGACGCAGTTGACTCTAGTGTTCAACATCAGCATTTCATGCTGGATTGATTCCGTCGTTGCCTCTGCGCAATCTTGCAGTTGCTCAAGCGCAATAAGACTAGCGGACACCAGTGGACGAGCTAGTGGTAGGCCCAGCTTGTCTGAGCAGTCGGGCATTGGCTCAAAACGATGGAAAGTTGCAACCAGAGGTGAGGTGTGGAGTTGCCGGGAAGGGGTTGAGGAGGTAATCACGACCGGGGCAAAAGGAACTGCCGAGTTCACCGAGAAAAATTTCGGGCGGTCCCTGATTTTTTTCGCTTGCTGTTTCTTAATTGGCCTGCCAGTCCCAAATGAGACCGGGTGCTACCGCTGATACAGCGAGTCTTTATATTCTCCAAACCGAGCCGTAACCATTCTTACGCACTCAGCCCCCTTTTCTGATGTAAGGAAGCTGATTTGGTCGCCCCAATGAGCACCCCCATTAAGTTCCGCTACGGCGGTAGCCGCGAAGAACAAAAGAACCTTCCACTTGTCCAATGTTATCCGCTCTTTCAGGTGCGGTTTGTTTTGGTCACACCAGTCTATCGCGCTCTGCGTAATCCAGTTCATTCTGGCGGCGAGAGGCGGGTAGCGCTGCTGGAATATCCGGGCCGTGTCCAGCGGAACCGGGGGCGTTGCGTACAGGAAGCCTCCGGTCGCCAAAACAAAAGAAGCAATTAGCGCTTCGTCTTGTGCGTCACCGTCTGCGTCCGCGCAATTCAAGCGCGCAATCGCTCCCGCCCTTCCTCCGCCTTTTACCAGAAACGCTAGCACAAAATAGATGGCGTAACAGTCCGCATCAACTTCAAATATTTGGGTCTGAATGTCGCCAGCTTCAAGCCCAAAGGAGGACTGCGTCAAGTGCCCGTGAACGTGGTGCGCGTACTCGTGGCACAGAATGAATGAGAGTTGCGTTTGAAACAATGCCGCGTGGATTTGATTTGTTGGGGCGTGGTTGAATAGCTGAATAACGTGTTCCGATTTGCTCAGCAGGTCACACGTGGTCCACACGAAGCCGAGCATCCCCGTCGTAATCCAAATGACCGACACGCCTTCTATCAACATCGCGTTGGCTTGCGGCTCATCACTATCCGAAAATACGCACTGAAAAGGCGAATGCGGAACGTGGCCCGGCACATTCTTTTTTTCGTTGTTCAGCGCCTCGGTTAGAGTCTTGCAAACTCCCTCTAAGAACGCCGCGAGTGTCCCGTCGTCGCCGGTGATTTGATAGCGCACTGCTACATTGTATCAATACGAAAGCAAGCCTCAGCCTAACCGGCAAAGGTCAAACCGGGGCTTCGCCTTAGAACTTTTTTGAGTTGTAGAAGTTGCAGAGCTAGGTCCCAGGATAGGGGCTGGGAATCATATTTGCAGGCGGCCAAGACGGAGCGCCAGTCGCAGAGCCACAAAAATTCACAGGATGCTTATTCCCCCTCGCTTGTTGTTTTTTTGTCCGGAAGCAGTAGAGCACTGCCCGACCGTCGTTGCCCCAGACCATACGGCCGTCTACCTCGGTTGCTCATCGAGAGGTACACCGAGTAGCACGCTGGCGCGCCCGAAAGAAAATTGGCAAAAAAAATCGACAGCAGATGCCGAAAAAAAGGAGGTAACCATGGCTTTGTTCAAACGAAACCGGACTTGGTGGGCGGACTTCAGCGTGCACGGGCAGCGGTTTCGGATGTCGCTTGATACGACGGACTGGCGCGAGGCAGAGGCTTGCGAAAAGGAAAAGATAGCGCTGGCCAGTGACGGGAAACTCGCTGCGACAAGGAAGTCGTTTGCCCGGCTTGCCTTCGCCAAAGCCGCTGAACGCTATCTCGACAGCCGAAAGCTGGAACTATCCGAGCGGAGCCTGAAGAAAGAACGGCAACTACTGGTCCAGCCATCTCGCTTTTTTGAGGCGACTCCTCTGACGCGCATCACGACGGAGAGTCTGTTGTCTTACCGAGAGTCACGAGCGAAGGAAAGCACGGGGCCAGCTTACCTCAACATGGAAATGGGCGCGCTCCGCCGCATCCTCAAGCGGGCGAAACGCTGGCATCTTGTGGCCGAGGACATCCGCCCACTCAAAGAACGCCGCGAGGTTGGGCGGGCACTGACGCACGAGGAGAAGGTCCGCTTGCTGCGCGTGGCCGAGACACGCCCCGAGTGGCAGGTTGCTCGGTGCGCTGCGGTCCTTGCGCTCAACACTACGATGCGCGGGTGCGAATTGAAGGGTCTGCACTGGCGCGATGTGAACTTGATAGACCGTATGCTAACGGTGCGCCGGAGCAAGACAGAAGCCGGAGAACGTGTCATCCCGCTCAACAAGGAAGCGATGACCGCAATTCTAGAGCTATATAGACGTGCCCAAGCTGTCGGAGCGACTGACCTGAACCACTATGTCTTCCCGGCATGTGAGAACGACAAGATTGACCCCACGCGGCCCCAAACTACGTGGCGGACGGCATGGCGTAAACTGACGTGCGCTGTCCTATGCCCGGCGTGCAGTCTGCTCCAAAACCCAGCCGACAAGTGCTGCAACGAGGAATGCGGTGCGGATATTCACGAGGTCAAGAGTCCGTTGGCCGGGCTGCGCTTCCATGACCTTCGCCATCACGCCATCACTGAGCTTGCCGAATCCCAAGCCAGCGACCAAACCGTGATGGCAATCGCTGGTCACGTCTCGCCCAAGATGCTCGCGCATTATTCCCACGTCCGGCTCGATGCCAAGCGCCGTGCTCTCGACGCTCTCAGCAACAGGGATGTGACGGGGGGTTATGGCACAAATCACGACACAAACGCACCTCCGTCGCCGAAGCTCGGTCCGCAAGTTGTTGAGGAGAATGGTAGGCCCGTGCGGGCTCGAACCGCAGACCTCCACCGTGTCAAGGTGGCGCTCTAGCCAACTGAGCTACGGGCCTATTGCTACCGAAAGTTTAGCACATCAGGCAGGGACCGGAGACCTGGGCGCGAGCTTCGAGGACCGCGCTAGCCAACAGAGATGCTGAGTGCGCTTGGAATGGTCGGTAGCTTAATCGGATACGGAAGAGCTAAGTGATCTTTCACCCTGCGCGAAGGAGATCGCGCCACTACTGGTTCTTGATCACCTCTCCGCCTTTCATCACGAAATGAACATTCTCCAACACACGTACGTCGGCCAGCGGATCTCCTTGTACCGCGATGATATCCGCAAATTTCCCGTGCTCAATTGTCCCTACGCGATCGGTCCAGCCAAGCAGATCTGCCGCGTTCACCGTCGCCGCCTGAATGGATTGCAGCGGCGTCATGCCCATCGAAACCATTTTGCCGAATTCGTGAGCGTTCAGGCCATGCGGGTAGACGGCAGCGTCCGTGCCGAACGCGATTTTCACCCCCGACTTGAATGCATGGGAGAGGTGTTCCTGCGCGATGGGCAGCACCGTCTTGGCTTTTTCGATCATGTTCGGAGTCAGCCCCAGGCTCTGCACATTTTCCATTAGCCAATCTTCCAAGTAGACGGTGGGCACGAGATAGGTCCCACGCTGCTTCATCAACTCAATGTCTTCATCATTGATATAGCTGCCGTGTTCGATCGAATCCACGCCCGCTAGCACCGCGTACTTGATTCCAGTGGCTCCATGAGCGTGCGCCGCAACCTTGCGGCCTAGTCCGTGAGCCGTGTCCACAATTGCCTTCATCTCTTCGGGACTATATTGCGCCAGCGCGGGATTATCGCCTTCGGAAAGCACGCCGCCGGTGGCCATGAACTTGATGACGTCCGCGCCGTACTTAATGTCCTCGCGCACTTTCAACGTCACTCCAGCCACGCCATCGGCGACGCCGTCATCCGACCAATTGTATTGCGGCGCAAGATAGTTGTTGTCCGCGTGGCCGCCCGTGATGCTCAGCGCCGGTCCCGAAGCCAGCATCCGCGGACCGGGCACGTCACCGGCATTAATGGCATCGCGCAACGCGATGTCCGAATATCCGTCGGCACCGACGTTACGCACCGTTGTGAATCCAGCTTCGAGCGTCAAACGAGCGTTGCGCGCACCGGTGAGGGCTTGGCGTGGATACGATTTGCGCATCCCGGCAGGGCCGGAATCGTAGGGCGTCATAGTCAGGTGGGTGTGGCAGTCAATGAGGCCGGGTAGTACCGTGGCATTCGAAAGATCGATTGTCTTTACATTTGCCGGCAGCCGCGGCGAGATTTCCGACGCCTTGCCAATCGCTTTGATGCGTTCGCCCTCAATCCAAATGATCTGATCGCTCAGATAATTTCCCGTGCGAACATCCAGAACTCTTCCGGCGTGAATCGCCATATCCGTGGCCGGCGCGCTCTTCGCCATCTGCGCGCCGCAACAGGACGCGCCAGCCGCGATTAGCAAAAACAAGGTTGCGAGACGCCTCATTGAATTCCTCCCGGGGAATAAACCTGAAACTTGGACGCGCGTTCCGTCACCGATTGATGGTTTTCGAAAAATACTGCACCGCTTCGTGCCAGTAGAATCGCGACGCATTGTATCCTTGCCGCGCGAATTTTTCTTGTTTGAATTTGCTGACGATCAGGAAACAAATTTCGCGCTTCGCCTCAACACACATTTTCAATATTTTTTTGAATCCACGCTTGACCCCTCGCATCTCATCTTGTATGATTATGCAGTCTTATGCATAAAGCTGCATAAACTTACAATGAGCGCACACAAACGATATCGGCAAGGCCAGATCCTGAAGCTCCTCGCGGGCGAGCCAGTCGCCAGCCAGGACGATCTGCGCCGCCAGCTCATCCATCTGGGTGTGCGCGCGACGCAGGCGACTCTCTCGCGCGATCTGCGCGAGTTGCGATTGGTGAAGACCGCCGCCGGTTACAAACCACTCGCGACCGCCGCAGCCGAAGATTCTTCGCGGGTCCACGGACTAGCTCGCGCTCTGAAAGAATTTTTGCTGGATATACGCCCGGCGCAAAACATGCTGGTGCTGAAAACTCCTCCTGGCGGAGCGCAGCCGCTCGCTGCGGCCGTGGACTCCGAACACTGGAAGGAAGTGGCCGGCACTCTGGCGGGCGACGACACGGTTTTGATCATCACCCCATCGAAAACAGCACGTGCCGCCATTCAGAAGCGGGTGGAGGAGATGCTCCGATGAACGGCCCTGTAAGGGTCGCCGTCGTCGGGGCCACGGGCTACGCAGGATTCGAGCTGGCCCGGCTCCTGCTGCGGCACCCACAAATCGAAAAGCCGACCTTTTATCTGCGCGACGCGCATGCGAACGTGCGTTGCCTGACCGAACTGTATCCGCAGCTTCGCGGCTGGGGCGAAGCACCGTGCAAGCCGCTTTCCGTCGAGGCGATCGCGCAGAGCGGAGCGCAAGCCGTGTTTCTTTCAACTCCTCACGAGGCTTCGCTGGAGCTGGTGCCCGCGCTCTTGGCGGCGAATCCATCGTTGCGCATCGTGGATCTGAGTGGTGCATTTCGTTTCGACAAGCCTGAAACTTTTGCGGAGTGGTACCAGCTCGCTGCGCCAGATGCCGCGGTACTTTCCGAAGCTGTTTATGGTTTGCCGGAACTTTATGCCGCTCAGCTTCCGGCGGCCCGATTGGTTGCGAACCCAGGCTGCTACCCGACTTCCGTGATCCTGGCGTTGCGGCCGTTGATGGATGCCGGCTGGATCAACAAGGCGCGCGGAATCGTGTGCGACTGCAAATCCGGCGTCAGCGGCGCCGGTAAAGAACCCAAGCGCGAAACGCATTTTGTAGAAGTGCACGGAAACTTCCGTGCTTACGGACTTTTCTCGCATCGCCACACGCCGGAAGTACAGGAACACACCGGCTTGGCGCCGAAAGACTTCGTCTTCACTACGCACCTGTTGCCTGTGGAGCGCGGGATTCTCTCTACCATTTATATGTGGCTGGACCGGGCGCGCACTGCGGACGAAGTTGAATCTCTTTACCGCAAGTTTTTTACGGGAAAACCAATGGTCCGGATTCTTCCGGCGGGACGGTTGCCGGAATTGCAGCACGTGACGCACACGAATTTTTGCGACATCGGATTTGCGCTCGATGCTTCAGGCGAGCGGCTAGTGGTGGTGTCCTGCCTCGATAATCTGGGCAAAGGCGCGGCAGGGCAAGCGGTACAAAATTTCAACGGGATGTGGGGCTACCCCGAAACGGCAGGTTTGCTATGAGACTGGTAATCAAAATTGCAGGCGCGCTCCTAGAGCGCGAAGAAACCGTACAGAAAATTGCCCGGCAGATCGCTGAACTGGCGCGCGCCGGCCACGAATTGCTCGTGATTCACGGCGGCGGAAAGATTTTCACGGCCACGCTCACGCGTATGGGCATTGAGAGCCAGTTTGTCAACGGACTGCGCGTTACCGACCGCGAGACCCGCGATGCGGCGGTGATGGTATTTGGCGGACTGCTGAACAAGCGCGTGGCCGGAGCGATCTCGCTGGCGGGCCAACCGGCAGTCGGCATCAGCGCTTCCGACGCGACCTGCTTTCTTGCCGAACCCATGCAGGTGAATGAGCGCGAGGGCGCCCTCGGATTTGTCGGCTACCTCACCGAAGTCAATCTGGATTTCCTGCGGTCGCTCTGGCGTTCAGGAGTCGTTCCGGTTGCCTCGTGCCTCGGCCTTGGCGCCGATGGCGAGCTTTATAACATCAACGCCGACCACATGGCCGCTGCAGCGGCGGAATTTATTCGCGCGGATCGCTTGATATTCCTTACGGACGTCGCCGGCGTGTTGGACGGCGAAAAGGTTTTGCGCGCTCTGCGCGGCGGCGAAATCGAGGATCTCATCCGCCATAACAAAGTTTCCGGCGGCATGATTTTGAAACTGGAAGCTGCCAAGCGCGCGCTCTCCGGCGGCGTCGCCGAAGTGCGGATCGTCGGCGGAACGCTGCCCCGGTCGCTGCTGACTTCCGTTAACGGCGCTCGCTGTCCCGGTACGCGCGTTCTGCCCATCGTTCATACTGCCGCGAAGGCAGCGCATGGAGTTGCGTGCTAACAATGTCGAAGAGAAAGACCACCACGAATAAAAATTCGCTCTCTCCGGCGCAGATCCGAGGGACCGAAGCGCGCTACTTGATGAATACCTACCGGCGGCCGCCGGTGGTGTTTACGCGCGGGCGCGGCTGCCGGCTCTACGATTCTCAGGGACGAGAATATCTTGATTTTCTCGGCGGGATTGCAGTCAACGCGCTCGGCCACGCGCATCCGCGCCTGGTGCGCGTCATCCGGCGCGAGGCCGGACGCGCCATTCACGTTTCCAATCTCTTTCACAATCCATATCAGGCGCCGCTCGCGCGCAAACTGGCCGAATGGTCCGGCCTGGACCGGGTGTTTTTTACCAATAGCGGTACCGAGGCAATAGACGGCGCGCTGAAGCTCGGCCGCGCCTATGCGCACGCGAAGTCCCAAACTCACAGCGCGAAAAAGACTCGCATATTGGCACTCGAAAATTCTTTTCATGGCCGCACGTTCGGCGCTCTTTCGATCACACACCCGGCCAAATATCGTGATCCTTTTGCGCCGCTCGTGCCTAGCGTCGAGTTCGTCCGCGTGAATAACGTCGAGGATCTCGAAGCCAAATTCGACGACACAATTTGCGCGCTGGTGGTGGAGACGATCCAGGGTGAAGGTGGCATTTTCCCGATCAGCGAACCGTTCTGGCAGCGCGCCCGCGCGCTCGCCACGCAGCACGACGCCGCGTTGATCGCAGACGAAATTCAATGCGGCCTCGGCCGCACCGGCCGCTATTTCGCGTATCAGAAGTTTGATTCGAAGCCGGACATCGTAACGGTCGCAAAACCGTTCGCCGGCGGACTTCCGCTCGGCGCCATCATCGCCAATGAACAGTTCGCGTCGGCGTTCGTCCCGGGGATGCATGGCACAACGTTCGGCGGCGGACCGCTTATCTGCGCCACGGCTCTAGAATTTCTGACGGTCGTCGAAGAAGCCAAACTTCTTGCCAATATTCGCGACCGCAGCGCTGAACTGCGCGCGGGGCTTGAAAAGCTCGCGAAACGCTTCGATTTCATCCGCGAAGTCCGCGGCGAAGGCCTGATCCTAGGCATTGATCTGGCAATTGACGGATCGCCGATCGTTGCGCAAGCCCTCCGCAACGGGCTCGTCATCAACTGTACTCACGAACACATCCTGCGGCTCCTGCCGCCATTCATCATTCGTAGCAAGGACGTCGCCGAATTTCTCGCCAAGTTCGAGAAAACGCTGAAACAGACCACGAAACTTGGCGCCGCCAAACAACACAAAACCGGAACGCTAGCGCAGCCGATGGCTCTGGCTGCATCGAGGTGAATATGAACGCCGCTGTTGCCACACCAATTACGCGAACCAACGATCTTCTCACAGGAATGGAGTGGAGTCCCGCGCAAGTGCGCGAGCTCCTGCATCTTACCGCCGACGTGAAGGCGCATCCCGATCGCTACCGAGGCGCTCTCGCCGGCCGATTCATCGCAATGATCTTCGAAAAGCCGTCGCTGCGCACGCGCGTCACGTTTGAAGTGGGCATTGCCAGTCTGGGCGGCTCCTCCGTGTTTCTCGACCACACCATCACGCCTCTCGGCGAGCGCGAATCCATTCCCGACGTGGCGAAGAGCCTGGAGCGCTGGGTTCACGGTATCGTGGCGCGCGTCTTCAAGCAGCAATCGCTCGAGCAACTCGCCGCGAACGCGCACATTCCCGTAATCAACGCGCTGTCCGACCTTTACCACCCGTGCCAGGCGTTTTGCGATTTCTTCACACTGGAGGAACGTTTCGGCAATCTGCGCGGCCTTAAGCTCGCATATGTCGGCGACGGCAATAACACGTGCCATTCGCTGCTCAGCGCCGGCGCACGCGTGGGCGCTCACCTGCGCATCGCGACTCCGGCGGGTTATGAACCAGATCCAGCCATCGTCGCCGAAGCCAAACGTGTCGCTCGTGAAGCCCGTGGAAAAATCGAAATCCTGCGCTCGCCCGAGGAAGCTGTGGCGGGCGTGCAGGCGATCTACACAGATGTTTGGACCAGCATGGGCCAGGAAGCAGAATCCGCCGTACGCGACGCAGCCTTTGCCGGATATCAGGTGAATGACGAACTCTTCTCGCACGCCGCGCCCGACGCGATCTTCATGCACTGCCTACCCGCGCACCGCGGTTCGGAAGTCAGCGAAGAAGTGATGGATTCGCCGCGTTCGATCGTCTTCGAACAAGCGGAAAATCGCCTGCACGTGCAGAAAGCCATTCTACTGACGCTGCTCAATTAATTTTGCCGCAAATCAAGGAGAACGAATTGCCGAAGAAAGTCGTGCTTGCATATTCCGGAGGTCTGGACACCTCCATCATTATTCCGTGGCTGAAGGAAACTTACGACGGTTGCGAAGTGATCGCCATGATCGGCGATCTCGGCCAGCAAGAAGACCTCGAAGCTGCGCGGAAAAAAGCTCTCGCGACTGGCGCTAACTCTGCGTATGTGGAAGATCTCCGCGAGGAATTCATCACCGGTTACATTTGGCCCACGCTGCGCGCGGGCGCCGTGTACGAACACAAATATCTCTTGGGCACTTCCTTTGCGCGGCCGTTGCTTGCGCAGCGCCAGGTGCAACTCGCACAGAAACTCGGCGCGGACGCCGTAGCGCACGGCTGCACCGGCAAGGGCAACGACCAGGTGCGCTTCGAACTCGCCGCCAAGGCGCTTGCGCCTGAATTGCAGATCATCGCGCCATGGCGCGAATGGAACATCGTATCGCGCGAAGAAGCTATTGACTACGCGCGCGCTCACAATATTCCCGTCGAGCAAACCACCAAAAACATTTACAGCCGCGACCGCAACATCTGGCACCTGAGCCACGAAGGCGGAGTGCTGGAAGATCCCGCCAACGCACCCGATGAAGCGATGTGGCAGTGGGTCGTCTCTCCCGCAAAGGCGCCCGGGCAACCCACTACCGTCGAAATCGGCTTTGAAGGCGGCACTCCGGTTTCCGTGAACGCTAAGAACCTGGCGCCCCTTGCACTGATCGACAAGCTAAACGAGATTGCGGCAGCGAACGGCGTAGGCCGCATGGACATCGTCGAAAACCGGCTCGTAGGGATCAAATCGCGCGGCGCGTATGAGACCCCCGGCGGAACTTTGCTTGTCACCGCGCACCGCGAACTCGAATCGCTCGCGCTCGACCGCGAAACGGCGCACTACCAGCAGATTCTCTCGCTGCGCTACGCTGAAATGGTTTACTACGGCATGTGGTTCACACCGCTGCGCGAAGCGCTCGACGCGTTTTTCACCAGCGCGCAACGCCGCGTCACCGGCTCCGTCTCGCTCACGCTGTGCCGAGGCAATGTCACCGTCGCTTCGCGCCGCTCGCCCTATTCTCTCTATCGCACGAACCTCGCGAGCTTCACGATGACCGGCTACAACCCGAAGGACGCCGAAGGCTTCATCAATCTTTTCGCGCTGCCCATCACGGTGCCGCAGGAAGCCTCCGTGCCGGAACCGAAGAAAGCGCCGCAGAAGGCCAATGCCTGATGACTGCTCCCCGTGAACAAAAAATGTGGGGCGGCCTTTTTGAACGCGGCCCGAACGCGTCGTTCTATGAATTCGAGCGCTCGTGGAGCTTCGATCAGCGCATGCTGCCGCAAGAACTGGCCCTCGATCGCGCATGGGCGCGCGCCATCGAGACGGCGGGAATTCTGACGCAGGATGAAGGCCGCAAGATTGCGACGGCTCTCGACCAACTCGCCACGCGCGCTAAATCCGATCCCGCATGGCTCGCCAATTCAAAGGCCGAAGACGTCCATCACTTTGTCGAATCCGCATTAATTGAAACACTTGGTCCGCTGGGCGCCAAACTGCACACCGGCCGCAGCCGCAACGAAATGGTAGCGACGGAATTTCGCATGTATGTGAAAGAAGCGGCCAAAGAATTGCGCCGCGCGCTCGCCGCACTCGAAATCGCGATCGCCACCCAGGCGGACGCTAATCTGCGCGTTCCGATGCCCGGCACCACGCACATGCAACACGCGCAGCCGCTTCTGCTCGCGCATTGGCTACTCGCGCATGGCGAAGCGTTTTACCGCGACTCCGAGCGTATCGCCGCGGCTGCTACACGCGCCGATTCGTGCCCTTTAGGCTCGGGGGCCCTTGCCGGCTGCGCTTTTCCCTTGGATCGCAACGCGCTCGCGCACGATTTAGGATTTTCGCAGATCACCGCCAATAGTCTTGACGCTGTCAGCGACCGCGACTTCGCTCTCGAATACCTTTTCGCACTCTCGACCCTCGCCATGCACCTCTCGCGGCTCTCGGAAGACTGCGTGCTTTTTGCCTCGCCGGAATTCGGATTCGTCGAATTGCCAGACGAGTTTTCCACGGGCAGCAGCCTGATGCCGCAAAAGAAAAATCCCGACGCCTGGGAACTGATTCGCGGCAAGACCGGTCGAATCTACGGTTCGCTGGTGGCTCTGCTCACCATCTGCAAAGGACTGCCGTCGAGTTACCAGCGCGATTTGCAGGAGGACAAGGAAGCGCTATTCGCCGCGCACGACCAAGCGTTAGCGATGACGCAAATCGCGGCCGCCACTCTCGCTGCCACGCGCTTCCGCGAAGATCGTCTCCGCGCCGCGGCGCAGGATCCTGCGCTCGTAGCCACGGAAGTCGCGGATTATTTGGTGACTTTTGGCGTTCCGTTCCGCGAAGCCCATGAAATCGTGGGAAAGGTGCTGCGCGCGGCCGGGCAGGAAGGAAAGTCTATTCGCGAAATGCCGATGGAGCGCCTGAAAGAATTTTCACCCGCGTTCGGGCCCAGCCTGGATACGGCGCTAACCTTGGAATCGGCGCTGGCGCGCCGTGGGATCCGCGGCGGCACCGCCCCTGGCGCAGTCGCCTTCGCGCTGCAAGATTTCAAAGCGCGGATCGCGAAGCTTGCGGAGCATCCATGAAGATGCGGCGCGCAAGAGCCGGTGATGCCGGAGCAATTCACAAGCTCGTCGCCCATTATGTGGCAGAGGGCTTGCTCCTGCCTCGCACCGAGCAAGAAATTCGCCGGAACATCAGCCATTTTTTGGTGCAAAAAGAAAATCGGCGCATCGTCGGCTGTCTCTCACTAGAGAGCTACGGCGCGGACCTGGCTGAAATCCGCTCGGTCGCGGTCAGCGCTGAACGGCGCGGCGAAGGCTTAGGCGCGAGCTTAATCGAATTCGCGTTGATCGAAGCGCGACGCCGCGGCATCGCGCGCGTATTCGCCGTTACCCACGCGCCGCAATTTTTCGAGCGGCAGGGATTTGCGGCGTCTTCGCGGAACGCTCTCGTGGAAAAGGTCGAGCGCGATTGCCGCACCTGCCCCAAGCAGAGAACCTGCAAACTCGTAGCCGTGATCGCGACGGTCATTCCCGAGCACGTTGTTTTGCCGGTGCTCGGCGAGATTTCTCCGGTCCCAGCCTGCTGACAAGCTTATGCCCCTGCGCCTCACCAATTCGGTTCTACCACGCGGTTTCACTTTCGCCGCTACGCATTGCGGCCTGAAAAAGTCGAAGCTCGATCTGGCGATTCTTGTCAGCGAAACCCCCGCGTCCGCTGCTGCTGTCTTCACCACCAACCGCGTGAAGGCTGCACCAGTAATTGCTTCGCAGCTGAATCTGCGAAAGGCCAAACACCACATGCGCGGCGTCATCGTCAATTCCGGCAACGCCAATTGCTGCACGGGTTCCGAAGGCCTGGGCGCTGCTGCCGCGACAACTCTGAAAGTCGCGCGCGAACTCGGCCGCCTCGATCAATCGCAAATTCTGGTCTGCTCCACCGGCGTGATCGGGGTGCCGTTGCGCTGGCAAAAAATCGTAAACGCCGTGCCGCAAATAGTCCGCGCGCGGAAGTCCTCCGCCAGCGCTTTCGGGCAGTTCACGCGGGCCATCATGACTACCGACACGCGTCCGAAATGGGCGGCGGCAAAATGCCGTGTCGGTGGCAAAGAGGTCCGCATCCTGGGCTGCACCAAGGGCGCGGGAATGATTCATCCCAATATGGCTACCATGCTGGCGTTTCTCGCTACGGACGCTGCAATCTCTCCCGCCATGCTTGACCGCGCTCTGCGCTCCGCGGTAACCAGCACGTTCAACGCCATCACCGTGGATGGTGACACTTCCACCAACGACACGGTCACACTGCTGGCCAATGGCGAATCGGGCACGCCCGCAATAACTCCAGGGAATAACGGCTGGAAAAACTTCTGCGCTGCGCTGGAAACTGTTTGCAAATCCCTCGCGCTGCAAATCGTGGCTGATGGCGAAGGTGCACAGCGGGTGATTGAAGTGGAAGTTCGCGGCGCTCCCTCGGATCGCGCCGCGAAAGAAATCGCGTTCACAGTAGCGAATTCACCGCTGGTAAAGACCGCTCTAGCTGGTGCCGATCCCAACTGGGGACGCATCCTGGCCGCAGCGGGACGTGCAGGCGTGCCCTTCGATTTCGAACGCGTGGACATTACTCTCGCGGGCCTGAAAGTCTGCCGCCGCGGGCGAGAAAATCCTTTCAACGAACGCATCGCGCACCGCAAGATGCTCGCGAAATACGTGCCCATCGTGATTGAAATGCGTTCTGGCCGCGGCCACGCGCGCGTCTGGACGTGCGATTTCACAACCGAATACGTTCATATCAACGCAAGCTATCGTACCTAGCGCCGCCAACTGAAGCGCCAGCCTTGTCCGCCGTCGGCATGGTTGACTGCCGAAGGCACTTGCAGCAAGATGCTCCTGAGCAGCTGGAGCGCTCGCTTCAGCCGGGTGTGGCCAACCTGTGCAAGGCCACCTGCGCGGACATCCTGTCTCTTCAGCCTCGTGTGTTGCGCCTCGGCGCTGGACCGGGGCATAAGGAGAACGGCCGTGAAGAAATTGTACGTTGGAAATCTGTCGTTCAAGGCCACAGAAGAACAGGTAGCGACGCTATTTTCGGAAATTGGAGTCCAACCCGATTCGCTCTCACTCTTGCGAGATCGCTTCACAGGGCAACCTCGTGGATTCGGTTTCGCGGAGATTGGAAATGACGCCGAGGCGGAAAAGGCGATTCAGGCGCTGAACGGCAAGGATTTTCTTGGCCGCGCGCTGGTGGTGAATGAAGCGCGTCCGCAACGCGAGGGCGGAGGCGGTGGTGGCGGTGGACGCGGAGGTCACGGCGGTGGTCATGGTGGTGGAGGCGGCGGTGGCCGCGGTGGACATGGCGGAGGCGGTGGTGGTGGCGGGCGCGGAGGACGCGGGGGCAGTGGTTATGGCGGCGGAGGCGGACGCGACCGTTAATTCAAATCAATAAATTCTGCGGACCAGTGGGCGCGCTTTTTTCGCGCCCTTCTTTTTTGGCGTCACCCTTCGGGTCCGTCCAAATCTACGCCGCGCCAATCTGTTGCCGCGCCAGCGCTTTTCGCATGGGGGCTTCCGCCTCTTCGACTTTTCCGTCCTTGTACTCAAAGCGCATAAGCGTCGTTCCGCGCAGTCCTTGCGTCAGCAGCGCAGCGACATCGAGTTTCGCTTCCGCCTGCGCCAATTCCTCTGCTGAGGCGTACAGAGCGGGCCGGCGCGGCAAAAATACCGGGCAGCAATCGTGAAACGGCTCGGAGGAAATATCGTAAGTTCCAAGTTCCCGCGCGGTCGCCAGAATTTCCTGTTTGTCGGTGCCGGCCAGCGGACGAAAAACCACCATCCGGGACGCCGCATCAACCGCCACTAAGTTGCGAAGCGTTTGTGAAGCGACCTGACCGAGGCTATCGCCCGTGATCAGCGCGAGACCGCGGTCGCGATTCGCTAGCCCCTCGGCGATTCGCAGCATCATCCGCCGGTACAGCAGGACACGATAATCTTCGGGCGCGTAACGGACAATTTCCCGCTGAATCGCCTCGAACGGCACGCGATAGAGCTTGGCATGAAATTGATATGGCACGAGCTGCCGTACCAAGCCACTAGCGACGTGCAACGAGGACTCTCCGGGCCGCGCTCCGGTCCCATAAAAGTGCACGAAGCTCAAATGCGCGCCGCGCTTCATCATTTGATAGGCGGCCACCGCCGAATCGTATCCCCCGGAGAGGAGGCACATCATTCGCCCAGCGGTGTTTGCAGGCAGGCCGCCGGCACCCGGAATTTTTCGGGCGTAGACCAGCGCCATTCTCTTGGCGATTTCCACGTAGCAAGTCATCGCCGGATCATTCAAACGAACGCGCACATTGCGACCCTGCGCACGCAAGCGATCCAGCAGATAACGGCCGACCGTGGCTTCAGTCTCAATGCTGGTTTGCGGAAACGATTTGTCGCTACGCTTGGCACGCACCGCAAAATCTGCAAATTGCAGCGGCTCGACTTCTTCCCAAGCCGCCTGGCACACCGCTTCGATGCTGCGCTCCACCGGACGAGCGATGGCATAGAATGCAATACCTACCACGCGCTCCACGCGGGCTGTGGCCTCCTCGAGCGACGCGCCATCTCCTAACCACACCACGATACGATCGCCCGGCTGCTCGACGCGCTCGACGGGAATTCCCTGCAGCGAGACGCGCAAGGCCGTGCAAAGCTTGCGCAGAAAAAATCGCCGGTTGCGGCCCTTCAGCCACAATTCGTGATAGTGAACGACGATGATCGGGTTGCTCATGCAGATTTCACGCGGCACAAATGGAACATTAACTTCACGAAAGTATAACACTGCGCTCGGCCAGCCGCAGTTTCTTCAGCCATAGTCCGGGTAGTACCGGCGTGCTCCACGCAGCCAATAACTCAATGGATACAAGAAATGTTCCCACGCGACTTTCCACTGCTTCTGGGGTTATTATCGGCAACGCTCCTGTCCCCGGAGCGCCCCGGCGTGGGGGTAGTAACGCCGGACTCGGACAGCAGGTTGGCGAGAAAGTTTTTGCTACCGAATCCGCCCGCCGTGCATCCAAATGCTTGAAACCGGGGAGTACTGGAGAAGGGCATGTGGAATAGACGAGATTGGGACGATTTTTTCGTTATTGTCAGGAAGCGATGGAGCGCGCATCGCCCGCCTCGTCCTGTTGATTTGTCGCGGCGCAACCGCCTGGTGCCCACCGAAGGTTACAGCCTCGCCGAGTTGGACGAAGCCGGCCTGAGCATTGAGCAAGCAGAATATCTCGGTTTGCCGGTGGACGCAGGGCGCGTCGGTTCTTACGGCCCGAATGTCACTACGCTTCGTGAATTTTTCCGTGCCAGCCGGTCGCGTTTCTAGATCCTCGCGCGAGTTCAACCTGTGGTAAATCCCTTCTGACAAATTCCGAGCCGTTTGCAATCGCAAAACGGCTACAATCCTTGATTCCGAAACGCTTCTCGCGAGTCTGAGTCACTCATGAAACCTCTGCCCTCGCGACTGCGTATCATGCGGTAGCGATTCCAGCCATTTCAAGGAGACGTCTCGATGAAGAGGTTCGTGCTCGCCCTTGCCATGCTAGTGGTCTCTCTCGCTTTCACATCCTCTGCGCAAGACGATAAACCGCTGCTGCTGCGCCAGCCCACCCTGAGCCGAACCGATATCGCGTTCATGTATGGCGACGACCTATGGAAAGTGAGCCGCGAAGGAGGCAACGCCATCCGCCTAACCGCGGGACCTGGAATCAAGCGCAGCCCGCACTTTTCGCCGGACGGTCAGTGGATCGCGTTTACCGGCGAATACGACGGCAAACTGAATGTCTACGTGATCTCCGCGGACGGCGGTACACCGCGCCGCGTCACTTTTCACGCCGGCCCCGACGTCGCCGTCGGCTGGACTCCCGACGGGAAAAATATTCTCTTTGCTTCGCCGCGCGATAGCTTCGCCAACAACACCCAGGCGCTTTTCACCGTACCCGCCGAAGGCGGCTTCCCCGCGAAAGTTCCGCTGCCGCTCGGATATGAAGGTTCTTATTCAGCCGACGGAAAATATCTCGCCTATCGTCCGACGCCACAGCCATTTGGAAACTGGAGCCATTACCGCGGAGGAACTTCTCCCCGAATTTGGATCGCAGATCTGGCCGATTCGAGCGTCGTGAAGCTGCCGCACGAAGATTGGAACGACTTCGACCCCATGTGGGTCGGCGACACGATTTATTTTCTGTCCGATCGCAACGGGTCTTACACGCTTTTTGCTTACGACACGAAGACGAAGGCAGAGTCGCAGCTCGTCGAGAACACCGGATTCCCAATCAAATCGGCCGAAACAGGCCCCGGTGCCATTGTCTACGAACAATTCGGCTCCCTGCATCTTTTCGATCTTGCGAGCCATCACGATCAAGCCGTGAACGTTCACATTGCGGCCGATCTCGTCCAGGTTCGGCCACACTTCGAAAAAGTCGCCAAGCAAATCAATAATGCGGCCATTTCGCCCACAGGCGTTCGCGCCGTTTTCGAAGCGCACGGCGAAATCCTTACGGTTCCTGCGGAAAAGGGCGACACTCGCGACATCACCAATTCCCCCGGCGTGGCTGACCGCGATCCATCATGGTCTCCCGACGGCAAATGGATCGCTTACCTTTCGGACGAATCCGGCGAATACGCGCTGCACTTGCGCGCGCAGAACGGAATGGGCGACGTCCGCAAAATCAGTCTCGGCGATCCTCCTTCGTTTTTCTATGGACCGACATGGTCGCCAGACAGCAAGAAAATTACTTATACCGACAAGCGCTTGAATCTCTGGTACGTCGATTTGGACAAAGGCACGCCGGTAAAAGTTGATACCGATTACTACCAGAGCCGAGGTCTGAACCCAGACTGGTCCGCCGACAATCTCTGGATCGTCTACACCAAGATTCTGCCGAATCATTTCCGCGCGGTTTTTGTGTACTCGCTCGATTCCGGCAAATCCACGCAGGTCACCGACGGCATGAGCGATGCGGAATACGCCGTCTTCGACAAAAACGGCAAGTACATCTACTTCACGGCCAGCACAAATATTGGTCCCACGGTCGGCGGCCTCGATATGTCCAGCGACGGCAAGGAAGTGACGCGCAACGTCTACGTCATCGTCCTGCGCAAGGATTTGCCCTCGCCGCTAGCCCCGGAAAGCGACGAGGAGAAAACCGGCAGCGATAAGAAAGACGCGGACAATTCGAAAGACGCTTCCAAAGACGACAACGACAAGGACCAGAAGAAGGACACAGACAAGGAAAAGGATAAAAGTAAGGACAAGGAAAAGAGTAAAGAACCCATCAAGGTCTCGATAGATTTCGACAATATCAGCCAACGCATCCTGGCTCTTCCGCTTCCGGCTAAGGATTACGTGGCCCTCCTCGCCGGAAAGGCGGGCGAACTGCTCATTCTCGAGCTGCCTCCCGCTCCCGATTCCGAAGGACCGCCCAACCTGGTGCTCTCGAAATTCGATCTCGCCAAACGCAAACCCGATCAGCTCATCGCGGGCATCCAGAACGCAGCGGTTTCCTTCAACGGTGAAAAATATCTCTACCAGCAGGGCGAAAAGTGGTTCATCGCGGCCACCGCTCAGCCGGCCAAGCCCGGCGAGGGCGAACTGAAGATGGACGCGATGGAAGTCTGGGTTGAGCCGCGCGCCGAATGGAGCCAGATGTACCACGAAATCTGGCGGATCGAGCGCGACTTCCTCTACGACCCGCACTCTCATGGCGTGAACCTGCAAGCGCTTTCGCGGGAGTACGAACCGTATCTTGCCGGCATCGCCACGCGCGACGATTTGAACTATCTCTTCGCGCAGATGCTCAGCGAAATCAACGTCGGCCACATGTTCGTTGGCGGCGGCGACATTCCCGAAGTTCAGCCTCTGCAAGTTGGCTTTCTCGGTGCGGACTACGCGATCGAAAACAGGCGCTACCGCTTCGCGCGCGTCTATAACGGCGAAAACTGGAACCCGCAATTGCACGCACCACTGACTCAGCCCGGCGTCAACGTCGTCGCCGGCGAATATTTGCTCGCCGTCAACGGCCGCGAGGTTCGTCCCGACGTGGACGTCTACAGTTATTTTCAGGAAACCGCAGGAAGGCAAACAGTCTTGAAAGTTGGATCCAATCCGGACGGCGGCGGCTCGCGCGAAGTGACGGTCGTCCCCGTGCCGGACGAAACGGGTTTGCGCAATCGTGCGTGGATGGAAGACAACCTGCGAAAAGTGGATAAGATGAGCAGCGGCAAGCTCGCTTACGTCTATCTTCCGAATACGGGCGCGGGCGGCTTCCGGAATTTCAACCGATACTATTTCGCGCAGATCAATAAGCAGGGCGCGGTGATTGATGAGCGCTTCAACAGCGGAGGCCAGGCTGCCGACTACATCATCCAGTACATGCAACGCAAGATCTGGAATTACTGGACCTCACGAGAGGGCGCGGATTACACCACGCCGCTCAGCGGAATCTACGGACCGAAAATAATGCTCATCAATGAATTTTCCGGTTCGGGCGGCGATGCGCTGCCGTGGTATTTTCGTCACGTCAGCCTCGGTCCGCTCGTGGGACGGCGCACGTGGGGAGGTCTGGTCGGGATCGGCGGTTATCCAGCGCTGATGGACAATGGCTTTGTAACCGCGCCGCGCTTTGCATTTTTCACGACGGAAGGAACTTGGGAAGTGGAGAATCACGGAGTGGCGCCGGATTACGATGTCGAGCTCGATCCCGCCGCGTGGCGAAAGGGTCACGACGAGCAGCTTGAAAAGGCTATCCAAGTCGTGATGCAGGAGCTTGAGAAAAATCCGCCGCAGCCGGTGAAACATCCGGCATATCCGGACTATTCGAAATACTCGAGCGTGCATTAGACGCAGCACGCAGTTCGCATGATCGTGACACGATCCGTGCGAGGCCTTTGCCTGCGGACGTTTCTGCGCGCTACGTCGCGCTTTGGCGCCAAAAATATCCCGTAACCAGCGCAAAAATCCCACCGGCAATTGCTCCGCCGACGACAACCGCATCCCATGCCAGGCCAGCGGCCACAGCCAATACCGCGGGCGCGCCAAACGGCAGCAGCAGCGCTGCCAAGGCGGCTTCGCGCACGCCGATACCCGCTTGCGTAATAGGCACGACCGCTGATAATTTCGCCAGGGGCCACGCGAAAAGCCACACGCGATACCGCAAATGCAACCCGCACGCCTCCGCGAGCTGCACGTTTAGAAAAATGAACGTGATTTGCACGATCACGCTCATGCCCAGGGCGCGCAACATCGCGCTCGGCCTACGCAGGATAGACCTCCACGCTCGCCGCAGCCGCACGAATCTCCGCCGCGTACGAACTGAAAATCGGCGCGCCGGAAACATCGCAACCACGATCGCAACGATCAACAGGCCGACGCCGCCGGCCACGGCGATCGCAAAGAAAATCTTCCGGTTCGCCTCGTTAAGCGCGCCTGGCACCAAGAGCGTACCAATCGCAGCCAGCAGAGCCAGCGAAGTGAAATCCGTGATCCGGTCCACCAGGCTCCCCAGAACCACTCCCGCTTTACTCCGGCTCATGCGCAACGCCATCGCCATTCGCAAGATGTCGCCGCCGATCAGCGATGGCAAGAAAAGCGAACCGAAAAGCCCGGCGAAATAGCATCGCGCCGCTTGCCGGCCTAGAATTCCCGCGCCGCCCAGGTTTAGGACCAGCTGGTATTTCGTCGCTCCGACGATGTGCGCCGCCAGATATCCCACGAGCACCAGGAACCATAGCCGCGCGGGCAGCAATCCGAGCGCCTTCCAAACTTGCTTGCCGGGAAGTAGCCGGAAAAGAAGATAAAGGATGAGAGCGCTGCCGCCGTATTGCAGAGTCGTGCGTAGCGCGGTGCGCGTCCAGCTTCTTTGGGAGGAATTCGTGTCGGGTTGGCCAGTCACGTTTGCGTCGTCGGCACATTATGCGGCCCCGCGCCGCGTGTCACAAGCACCGCAAAATCGGTTGCAGTCCGCTGGCTAACAACTTAAGGTAATGACTCCTAAAAACCACTCGGGAAACCGCCATTGAAAAAGAAAATTCGCGTCGTCCAGTATGGAGTCGGCCCCATCGGTGCTTCGATCGTGCGTTTGATGAGGCAAAAGAATTCTCTCGAAATCGTTGGCGCAATCGATAAAGATCCCCCAAAAGCCGGGCGCGATCTCGGCGAAGTCGTCGGAGCGCCGGATGCTCCCTGGGGTGTGCCCATTTTTTCAGAGGCGCGGCCTGCGCTGGAAAAACCGGCAGACGTTGTAGTCCATTCGACCTCGTCTTACCTGCCCAGCGTGATGGATCAGCTGCTTGAATGCATCGCTGCCGGTTGTTGTGTCGTTTCCACGTGCGAAGAACTTGCGTACCCGTTTCGAAAACATCCCGAGCTATCGAAAAAGCTGGACGCCGCGGCAATCGAGGAAGGCGTCGCGCTGGTGGGCACCGGCGTGAATCCCGGCTTCGTGATGGATAAACTCGCGCTAACTCTCAGCGCGGTCTCTCAGCGCATTGACTGGGTGAGCGCCGTGCGCATCGTCGATGCCTCCAAGCGGCGCCTGCCACTGCAGAAAAAAATCGGCGCCGGGATGACGCCAGATGAATTTCGCAAGCAGGTCGCAGCGGGAGTAATCAAACATCACGGCCTGCCGGAATCTATCGCCATGGTGGCAGACGGCCTGGGCTTCGCGCTCGATGATATTTCCGAATCGATCGAACCGGTGATCGCCGACGAAGCTGTCCAGACGGAATATCTGGAAGTCGCCGCAGGCCAAGTCGCCGGCGTGCATCAAATCGCCCGCGGCAGCGCCTCAGGCAAAGAAAAAATTTTTATGGAGCTTAAGATGTACGTGGGAGCCAGACATCCTGCGGACACCGTGGTTCTGAAAGGCGAACCGCATCTGACTCTTACTATTCCCGGAGGCACGCACGGCGACGTGGCTACAGCCGCAGTCGTCGTCAACGCCATCCCTGCAATTCTCGCAGCCAACGCCGGCCTACGCACCTCGCGCGATCTCCCGCTGTCATTCTTCCCGGCTACTGCTCGGCCGTGAACGGCGGCTAGCAGGAAACCCTTGCCTTAAAGGCTTAGCGGCTAAACGTACCTCACGGCCACGACATCGCCAACCGATTTGAAGTCTCCGTCGGATGTCACCACGGTCGCGCCCTTTCTCCGTGCTAGGCTCGCCGCGAAACAGTCGGCGTATGGCAGCCGGTATCGCGCCTTCATTTCGGCCGCCATTCTAGTTGCTTCAATATTCGCATCCTCTATTTCAATTGGTAGCCTTGAAATTTCGTCAGCGACACGAATAGCGACATCGTAGCCGCGGTAGCGCCACGTCGAGTAGTACACTTCGCCCCAATTTACCACGCTCATGAGTAGTTGAACTTTTCCCTGAATCGCCAGATCAATCAAATCTCGCACGTCAACTGAGCCTGCACCGCCCATCAAAAAACCCATCAGCGCGCTCGCGTCTAGGACGTATCCGCTCAAACGTATCGATCCCGCTTGCGTTCTCGCAGTAACCCCTTTAACGGCGAAGGTTCGCCTTTAAGTATGCCGCGCAGCTTCTCGAGATATTCCTTGGTGAGAGGCTGGAGAATCAGACGGTCATTCTCTTCCAGGAAGGTGACGGGCGTGCCCTCGCGGATTCCCAGTTTCTTCCGAAGATTAGAAGGGATTACCACTTGCCCTTTTTGTGTGACTCTGGATACCTTGGCCTTCATGGCGATACCGGCCTTTCCTCGAAACAAATGCTAATTACACAAAGTATGACTCTGCGTAGCATGTAAGTCAATCTTCCCAGCGTATTACCTTCGTTCCATTGTACTACGTTGCCGCCGGTGTGGCGCTCGTAGCCTTACGCCAGTAACGCGCTACTGCTGAATAGTCCGCATCGTCTTTCGAAGCGTCTTTTACCGCACTGTAGGTCACAAAAGAGGCAGACGCGGCAGGCAACTCCACGCCCTTCTGGCGCGCCAGCTCCAGCGCGAGCCGCATATCTTTGTGCATAAGGCGCAGCGGAAAACTCGGCGGATACTCATTTTTCAACATGTTCGGCGCCTTCACATCCATCACGCCGGCGCGCGCCATGCTCGATTGCAGCACCTCGATCAATTTTTCGCCTGCGACGCCCGACGCGCCAACTAGCGCCAGCGCCTCTGCCAGCGCTTCGATCTCCAGCGCCAAAATCAGATTCATCGCCAGCTTCACCGTCTGCCCCGCACCGTTCGGACCCAGCAAAAAGAATTTTTCCCCCAGCACTTCGAACACCGGCTTCGCACGTTCCAGGACTTCGGCCTTCCCTCCAATCATGAAAACGAGCTCGCCCTTTTTTGCTCCCCAGTCGCCGCCCGTTACTGGAGCATCTAGAAAATCCACACCGCGTTCGGCGCACGCTACAGCCGCGCGCCGCGCCAGATCCGGCGAAATCGTGCTGGAATCAATATAAACGCTGCCTCGTCGCAAGCCATCCATTGCGCCATTCGCGCCCCACAACACCTCTTCCAGAGCGGGCGGATCACTCACTATGGTAATCAGGAGGTCTGCGAGTTTCGCCGTCTCGCGCGGATTCTCGCCCAGTTTTGCGCCCTCGCTCACGAGGTCTTGTGCTCGCGCAGCAGTGCGATTCCAAACGACCACGGGAAATCCTGCGCGAACCAGATTGCTTGCCATCGGCTTACCCATAAGTCCCAGTCCAATGAATCCAATTGTCGGTTTCATTCTCGCCTCCCCGGCTAAAGCGCAAATATACCCGCGCAAGCTAACGAATGCGAATAACAATGCCAGATCGATGGCTTCGATTAGAAGATCTGCGAGAAACGCTCTGAAGAGCAGATAGGCGCGATCAGTGGCGTTTTACGCGACCACGCGGCGACGAAGGAATCACGTGCAGAGGCTCCGGCGAAGTTTCCGTCACGCGAACGATATACGAATACGGAATCTCCACGCGTATTGTTTTCTGGCTTCCGCCGCAGAAGAACTGCTCCTGAACGATGATCGTTCCACCGTCGTCGGACGCCAGCGTCCCAACACACGCAAGATTGAAGTCGCTCGACCGGTAATGCGCTTCGACGCGTTTGCCAACAAGGTGGCGATAGCGTTCCATAACAAGCTAGTTTGGGCGCACAAGATTGTCGCGTCAACGGTACTTCCGGTTATATATACGAATCAGTAATCGTATCCGTATTTTGACTGAGGAGCTGTCGCAACGGGAGCGAACTCTACGCGATGGCGGAACGGATCAATGCGCTCGGCGCGAACACGTATGCGATCGCCAAGTCGGAATATATGCTGCGATCGTCCACCACGCGAGCCACGATGTGGTTCGGCGACGATTGAATGATCGCGGTCACGGTACAGGCACTTCTGGCCGGTAAATTCCTCCAGCCGGTCAATGCTCACTAAACCTTCCACAAAAATCTCGACTAGCTCGACAAAGAAGCCGAACTTCTGGACCGAGATGATCAACGCATCGTATTCCTCGCCGAGATGGCTTTCCATGAATTGCGCTGTCTTCCATTCCATCAACTCGCGCTCGGCCATGTCGGCCCGACGCTCTGCTTCTGAGCTTTCCGAAGCGATTTCCTGCAGTTCCACGCGGCGATAGGGGCCCAGTGCAGCCACGGTTTCGCCCTTTCCCGCCCGTGCCGTCGGTGCGGGGACGCGCAAAGCTGGCACGTCCGGATTTTCCAGCGCCCATTTCAGGGCGCGATGCACGATCAAATCCGGATACCGCCGGATCGGCGAGGTGAAATGCGTGTACTCCTTGGTTGCGAGCGCAAAATGGCCCAGCGGCTCCGCAGCGTAGCGCGCTTGTTTCAGAGAACGCAACATCAGGTAAGAAAGAATGCGCTCTTCCGGCTTCCCTGTGATTTTCTGCGTCAATCGTTGGTAGTGCTGTGGCCTGATATCCACTTCCTCGGCCGCGGGCAACGTGACGCTCATGGGCCGCGCGCGGCCACGGCCACCGCTCCGGCCCGCTCGCGCTTGCTGGCGGCTTTCCCCGTGCCGCACGGTAATGCGCCGCTCAGCCAAATCGTCGACACCCAACGAATACCCAAACGCCTGTGCTAGTTCTTCGAATTCGAGCACTTTCTTGGGATCGGGCTTTTCGTGGACACGATGCAACGATGCGACGCCGCGCCTTTCCAGATACTCGGCCACAGCTTCGTTCGCCGCCAGCATGAATTCTTCGATCAGCCGGTGCGCGATGTTTCGTTCGCTGCGCACAATGCTCAACATGCGGCCTTCGGGATCAAATTCAATCACCGGTTCGGGCAGGTCGAAATCGATAGATCCGCGCGCATGACGCAGCTTGTTCAGCAAAAGCGCCAGGTCTTTCATCTTCCGGAACTCGCTTACCAGCGGCGCATAGCGCTCGCTCATCTCCGGATCGCCTTCGATCACCTTGTTGACGTTCGTGTACGTCATGCGCTCCGCCGAACGGATCACGCCCTGATAAAAATCCGCGTGCAGTAATTTCGCGGCTCCATCCACTTCCAGCACTGCGCTCATCACCAGGCGATCCACTTTCGGATTCAGCGAGCAGATCCCGTTGGATAGTTCCTCTGGCAGCATCGGCACTGCACGATTCGGAAAATAAACTGAAGTGCCGCGCAAACGTGCCTCACGATCGAGTGGCGATCCGCGCTTCACGTAATGCGCCACGTCGGCGATGTGCACTTGCAGCTCGTAATGCCCGTTGGGAAGCGTCGCCACATAGACCGCGTCGTCGAAATCGCGCGCCGTCTCGCCGTCAATCGTAACGATCGGGAGATGGCGGAAGTCGCGCCGACCCGCAATATCCGCAGCCGCCACGGTCTGTTGCGTCGCCCGCGCTTCGGCGTGAACTTCACCGGGAAAAATGTGGGGCAGATGATGCTTGCGGATGATGATTTCCACATCCACGCCGATTTCGCCGGGCCGGCCGAGGATTTCGATCACGCGCCCAGACGGAGCTAGCCCTCCCTTCGGAAACCGCGTAATTTCCACATTCACTACGGCGCCATCCAGCTCGGGGAGGCGCGTCCTGCTTACAAACGCCAGAGCGCCCGGCGCAACGCCAAGTTTTTCGAGCAAAACAGGCGTCAATTCCGCGCCGGACGGAATGATTACCTCATGCAAGATGCGCGTGTCGTAAGGCAGCACCACGTTTCCGTGCGGCCCGTAGCGGAAAAGTCCGACCAGAGTCGGGTGCTGCCTCTCGGCAATTTGCACGACGCGCCCTTCAGCGCGGCCATCGGCGCGCCGCCGCACAATGCGCGCGAGGACGTGGTCGCCGTGCATCGCGTCGCCCAACCCGTCGCGCCCGATGAACAAATCGCCGTCCACGCGCGGGATCGGCGCGTCCGGCACCAGAAAAGCATAACCGTCGCGATGCGCCACGATTCGTCCACCCACCAGGTTCGGATCTCGCCCGCGCGTGGAAGCGGCGCTCGATGCACTCGTTCGCACTGCACTGGCGGCACCGCCCTCCTTGCCCGCAGGTGCGTCTGTCGCTGCAGCGCTCGCTGCGCTTGCGCGCTTCGCTGCCGCCGCACGTCCTGACGCTTCGTTCCTCGCGTGTTTGGTTCCAGCTAGGCGAAAGCGGCCCCCTTGTGTCTCTTCCACCTCGCCGCGCTTTCTCAATTTCTGCAGCACTCGCGGTAAATAACGCCGGCCGCGGTGCCGCAGTCCCAAACCGTGAGCAATCTGACGAATGCTCGCAGGCTGCGAAAGCGTCGCGAGATGCGCCAGCACCATTTCTGGGGTGACTTCCGCCGACACGGTTTCTTCGCGTGGCTCGTCTGAATGTCGTTTACTTGGTGACATAAGGTCTCGCACAGGCTAACGGATTTAGCCGCGCGTGGCAAAATTTGCTTTGTGCTACGACGGCCCACGCCGGCGCTTCACGCAGCGTACCGGTGGCGAACCAGAAAATTAAGGTTGCTCTTCATCGTGCGTCGGCCAGTCCAGAATCGCGATCTTGCCGTCCGCTTCGCGCTCGAGCGCCGGAGCGTATTGCCCGATCTCTTCGCGCCTCCACCAATTTCCATTCACTCGCTTCGTGCGCAGGTCTGTAAACCAATACTGATAAAGGACGGTGCGGACTTGGCGCGGTGGCACATTCGGAAATGGATTGAACGCGAACAGCTGCAGCACGTCCGGATCGTTTTTCAGCAGCCGTTCTTCGGTCCAGACCACGAAGCGCGAATCGCGCCAAGATCCCAGGGAGGCGAACCAAAGATTCCATTCGAATCGCGGCTGGTAAGGAGCATAAATTCCCGGCGCCTTATCAATTGCCTGCGGCTTATAGCGGAACGGGTACGCGATCCAGGTTTTCCCATCGTTGCTGCCCTGGAATTCGATTTCATAGCGCCCATGCGTCATCACCGCAAAAAGTCCATAGCGATTGGCAATCCGAAATGGATCCAGCGCGCGCACCGGCCCTTCCGGCAACGGCAAACCCGGCACAAACATCCACAGAAGCTGTAGTGTGGTCGCGTAAAAGACGAGTCCAAGGCACAACCCGGCAAACGCCCGTCGCAGCGGAGTCAGTCCGCGACGCCACACCGCACGCGAGCTTTCCGGTCTCGTTGCACCAGCGGAAGCGTGATTCGCAGTGGCCGCAGCTGCGCTCTTCCCTTCGATCAGCTCGCGAATCCTCTTCGGTATGATCCATTCGAGCAATCGGTCATCGAGCAGCAATACGCCCAGCAACAACACCAGGTAATTGAGGAACGTGTAGTTCGCCGTCGCAATGATGGAAATTTCAAACGGCGTGACGATACAAAAACAAACGATGCGAAATCGCCGCGGTAAAAACAGCATCCAGACAATGACCAGCTCCGTCAAGAGCGTGTAAAACGTCGCCGAAGCATGAAACCAATGCGGAAGTTGCTGGACGTACCAGCCAATCCACGTCGGCAGCGGACCGTTCTGGTAGTAGTCGTCCATCGCGGTGAAGTGCCGCCACGCCGGATCGCCGCTGGCCAACTTCGCCACGCCCGATTCGAAATAGACGCGGAACCATTCCCACTGCAAAAGAAACAAGCTCGCCCGCGAGGGTGGATTGTCGGCTCCCAGCCCCGGCCGCAGCCCTGGCGGCGCGAAAAACAAAGCGATGAATCCCGCTTCAAGCAACATGCCATCTGACTGATATCCCGAAAAATCCTGCGCAGCCGCGACAAACGAGAGAAAGCAGACGAAGCAAATCACTAGCGAGGCGCGCGGCCATAAATTCACGACCACTAGAATTGATGCGACAATCCCCACCCAAGTCAGCAGCATCAAGGCACGATCGCTCGCGCCAAACCACAGCAGCGTCGGTGCGAACCAAAAACGCTGCGCGTGGAAGGACGACGTCCCCACCGCTTGCAGATAGTCTTGCGCGGGAAGGATTCCGTTGGGCCCGATGAGTCCCTTGATTTGGAACAGTAGCGAATAAAACGCCGAAAAATAAATCAGCCCCAGCGCGCGCAGAAATACCCAGCGCGACCACAGGTGGCCGGGGCGCTTGTCGTTGATGGGTTCGGGTCCCAGCAACCAACTTACGATTGCCTGAAATCTTTCCACCATTGCTGCAATCTACCACTTTTCTCGCGTGGATAAGCGAGTACGGCGAGACCCTCCCGCGGCAATCAGAAAAGGAAACAGGCTAGTCGGCAGAACTTGCTGAAGCAGATTTTACGAAGACGGGGAATTCACATTCCGCTTCAAGAAGCGGTAGGCGTCGGTGCCGGCAGATGTTTCGCGAACGCCGAGGTCCGCGGCACCGCGGAGAGTTTCTCGCGGCCTTCGGCAAGACCAATCAGAAATTCCTGCGCATTGAAATGAAAACCGTTACGCGAGATCGCCGCGGCGCCCGCTTGATGACCGCGGACGTATCTTCCATCCGGCAGCAAGATCCGTGTTTTCTCTGTGTCCGCCAGATACGGCTCGATCACTTCCGTAAACACTTGGTTGCGCAATTCCGGATTGCGCAAATGGAACATCACTTCCACGCGCTCGTAGATATTTCGATGCATCCAGTCGGCGCTTCCCAGATACAGCTCGGTTTTGCCGCCGTTTCCAAAAACAAAAATCCGGCTGTGCTCCAAAAATCGTCCAATCACGCTGCGCACGCGTATCCGGCTGCTGAGGCCGCGCACGCCCGGGCGCAAAGCGCACGCCCCACGCACCAGCAATTCGATTTGCACTCCCGCTTGCGACGCGCGATACAGCGCCTGAATCGTCTTCTCGTCCAGCAGCGCGTTCACCTTCGCGAAAATGGATGCCGGCCGTCCCGCTCGCGCGTGTTTCGTTTCGCGCTCGATCAAGCTCAAGCAGCTCTTCCCCAGATTCAGCGGCGCGACGAACAATGGCTGGTAAGTAGGTCGCTCGGAGTAAGCCGTCAAATAATTGAAAACGTGATGCACGGCATGTGTGATGTGCGCGTCGCTCGTAAGCAAGCTGAGGTCGGTATAAAAACGCGCCGTCGAGGGATTGTAGTTTCCAGTTCCCAGGTGGGCATAGCGTCGAATTTGGCCGTCCTTTTCACGCCGTGCAACCAGCGCTAGTTTGCAGTGGGTCTTCAGCCCCACCACGCCGTGAAAAACCTGTACACCTGCTTCCTGCAGATTGCGCGCCCAACGAATGTTGGAAGCTTCGTCAAACCGCGCCTTCAATTCGACGACCACAGCAACTTCCTTCTTGGCGGCTGCTTCGATCAACGCCCTCACAATGGGCGAATTTTCACTGGTGCGGTAAAGCGTCTGTTTGATCGAAAGTACGTCCGGGTCTTTCGCAGCGCTCTCGATGAAGCGCACCACCGAAGAATAGGAATCGTAGGGATGATGCAGCAGCAAATCACGTTTCCGTATGGACTCAAACATGGATGCCGCGCCCGTTTTGAGAGCCAGTTCGCGAGGGACAAACGGGCGGAACTTCAAATCCGGCCGCGGCACTTGATCGTAAAGATACGAAATACGCGTAAGATTCGGCGGTCCATCCACGCGAAAGATCTGCCAGGGCGCGAGGCCGAAATTCACTACCAGCCGGTCAATAATTTCTTGGTTCGCGCTGGCCTCGATTTCCAGCCGCACGGCCGCGCCCTTGCGCCGCCGGTGGAGTTGCGCGTCCACGCTATCCATGAGGCTGCGCGATTCTTCTTCTTCCAGATACAAATTGCTATTGCGAGTCACTCGAAAGGCGGCCGCGGAAAGCACTTCGTAGCCGTGATAGAGGCGGTCGGCAAATTTTTGGATCAAGTCCGAGAGAAAAACATATTCCACGACGCCGTTTTTTGAAGGCAGCAGCACGAGCCGCGGCAGCGCGCGGGGCACGGTTACCACTCCAAGAAACGGCTGCGTGCCGCGGCGTTTTCGCTTCATGAGGAACGCCAGGCACAGCGCCTTGTTCAATACGTGGGGAAACGGATGCGCGGGATCCACTGTTACGGGCGTCAAAAGCGGCTCAACCGACTTCACGTAGAAGTCTTCAATGTACTCGAGCGCAGCCGGGCCCAACCCTTTCAGACCCACTACACGAATGGATTCCGCGGCCAGCGCCGGCAACAGTTCTTCCCGCCAGCAATCGTATTGCGATTTCACAAAAGCATGAATTCTCGTTGCGAGCTCCTCCAGCACCTCGGCCGGCACGCGTCCGTCAGGACCAAGCTCGAGATTGCCGTGCTCCACTTGCTGCAACATGCCCGCGACGCGCACTTCCACGAACTCGTCCAAATTGCTGGCCGTGATCGCCAGAAACTTCACGCGCTCCAGCAACGGATTATTTTCGTCGCGCGCCTCTTCCAGCACTCGCTCGTTAAACTGCATCCAGGAGAAGTGGCGGTTGATGAAATATTGTGGGTCTGCTACTTGGTTGCGGACCATGCGCGCCTCAAACTAGAGAACGTTACCGTAGTCGTGTTACAGCAATGTTACCAAACGGACGGCCTTGGTTACCGGCTGCTACCCCGGCTCGTGGAACGGGTGACCGGGGTCTTGCAACTTAATGTCTTTGTTTCATGCTAAAATTTTTCTAGCAGATCCACATCGCGCAGCCCGGGGATTGCAATTGGGCGAAACTGGAACGCGCCCCGCTGCCCCAGAATTGAGAAGATTTTGACGGTCGAGCACCTTTTACTACCCGCTGCTGCAATACCATTCATTTACTACCTGCTCAGTTTGTACAGCACGCTGCACTACTTTCGCTCGACCGCGCGCGAACGCCAGCCCAACATTGATTTTACTCCGCCGGTGAGCTGCCTGAAGCCGGTGAAGGGTTTCGACGAAGACGCCTACGAAAACTACGCCAGTTTCTGCCGCCAGGATTATCCCGACTACGAAATTCTCTTCTGCGTGGATAAAGGCGATCCAACGGTGCCGGTCCTGGAACAATTGGTGCGCGATTTCCCAGAACGCCGCATCCGCCTGCTGTTTGGTTCAGGCCGTGACGCCGTCAACGACAAAGTGGCGCGCCTCACGCGCTTAGTCAGTGAAGCGCAGCATGACATATTCGTGATCACCGATAGCGATGTCCGCGTCCAACCCGACTATCTGCGCACCATCGTGGCTCCTTTCCGCGATCCTAAAGTCGGCGCGGCCACTTGCCTCTACGCTTCCACGGAAGAGAAAAATCTCATCCAGGAATTGCAATCCATCGGAATGATCTCCGATTTTTTCCCGGGCGTCTTGGTGGCCTGGCAACTCGATGGAGTGAAATTCACCTTCGGCCAAACCATTGTAACCACGCGCAAGGCGGTCGCAGGTTACGGAGGTTACCAAACCATCGAAGACCGGCCGGCTGACGATGTGTGGGCCGGGCGTTTGGTGGCGGCGCAAGGCTACGAAGTGAAGCTCTTGCCCTACGTCGTGCAGTCCGTCGCGGATTTTCGTTCCTTATCCGAATTCCTCTATAAACGTCTGCGCTGGATGACGGTGATGCGCCTGATGCGGCCGTGGGGACATCTGGGATTGATTTTCACTTGGGGATTAGCCTGGTCGCTGCTGGCCATAGCAATTCATCCTTCCGCGGTTGTCGCTTGCGCATTCCTTGGCACGTACTTGGCGTTTCGCATCGCGATGACCTGGATGGTCGGTGTCTGGGGAATGCGGCAGTCCGGCGTATGGAGGAAAATGCCGCTGATTCCGTTGTGGGATGCGATGGCTTTCGCCATCTGGCTCGCAAGCTTCGCGCGCCGAACCATACGCTGGCGCGGCGTTGACTATTACATCCGCGAAGGAAAACTCGTGTCCGTCGCCGCGAATGGCGCTCGGTTGGGTAATCAAGTTAAAATCAAGACTGCAAAATAACCATGAGCCTCGATCAATTATCTATCGGTGTGTCTTTCTGTCGTGCCTTGTTTTCCAGCCGCTTGCCGGCCGCTGGCGCCACTGGCGGGTCTCGCGACGCATGACGTCCTCGCAAGGCTTACATCTCAAGACGTACGTCCTGATCCTGTTCATTATCCTTTTTGCTCCGATGGGAAATGTCCTGCTAAGCAAAGGCATGAAAAACGTGGGTGCCGTCGCATGGCAAAACCCCGAGAGCTTGGGCCATATATTTGTCCAGATCTTCACGTCGCCTTACGTTTGGCTCGGAATCGGATCCCTGCTTCTTTTTTTTATTGCCTATTTGCTGGTACTTTCCTGGGCGGATTACAGCTTCGTGCAACCGGCTTCCGCCACTTCCTACGCCGTGGTGGCTCTCCTCGGGCATTTCGCGCTGAAAGAAACCATTTCACCGATGCGCTGGCTCGGCGTGCTAGTAATATGCTCGGGAGTTCTTGTAGTCGGTAACACGCACCCGCGCACGACGGAGCACAAGTGATCCTCTGGGAGACTATTTTTCTTTTCTTGATCGTGATCGCTGGCACCTTCGGCGAGCTCTGCGTCACGCGCGCGATGAAGACGATCGGCGAGGTGAAGGATTTCCGGCCAAGCGCTCTGGTGCGAGTGATGCTGCGTGCAATACAAGTGCCCTGGATGTGGCTCGGCGTATCGCTGATGGCTATCGCGTTCTTCGCGCTACTCGGTGCATTGTCGTTGGAAAATGTCAGCTTCGTCGTACCTGTCACTGCGTTGAGCTACGCGGCCGGAACTCTCGGCGGCGAAATCTTCCTCGGCGAAAAAGTTTCACGAAGACGCTGGGCCGGGGTTTTGCTCGTATGTGTTGGAGTTACGCTCGTTTTCGTCGGTAGGAAATGACCCTTTAAGGATTTTTACCGCGCGCCTTTAACAGACCACCTATTTGCCAGTTTAAGAATCTATATATCTGCACCTTTCTTTGGGATGGATGAGGAGCGCCGGTTCGTTTCCTGGAGCGTGTCGGGTTCGGTATTTCTTTAAGCACCATGCTGCCGACAGGGTTGCGCGCAACCCGGTGACAAGCAGAACATTCAAGGTGGTTTCACGCGACGGAAGGGGTGCGGAGTTTGTGCGGGATCGCTGGCTTTACCCATAAGAATTGGAAACCTGAGCCTAACCGGATTCACAGTGCTGCGGCTACGCTCGTTCATCGAGGCCCAGACCAACAGGGCGTGTACCAGTCGAATTTCTGCTCGCTTGCCGCCACTCGCCTGAAGATCATTGACCTTGATTCTGGTGACCAGCCCATCGTTTCACAGAATCGCGATTCGGTAATTGTGTTCAACGGTGAAATTTACAATCACTTGGAATTGAGGGCCGAGCTTGAAAATCGAGGGCATCGCTTTCGTTCGCAGTGCGACACGGAGACCGTCCTTCACGCATTCCTCGAATGGGACACGGAGTGCTTCGCGAGAATGCGCGGTATGTTCGCGGTTGCGCTGTGGACTGAGTCAACGCGCCGCTTGGTACTCGCGCGTGACCGAATCGGCATTAAGCCGCTGTATATAGCCCGCTTGGGACGCGATCTCTTGTTCGGGTCGGAGTTGAAGTCGATCCTGATTAATCCCGAGGTCCCCCGCGAACTGAGTTTAGCCGGCCTTGATTGCTACCTGAGCCTGAATTATGTGCCGGGTCCTTGGACGCTCATCGAAGGAATCGAAAAGCTTTCCCCAGGGCACTGGCTCGAATGGAACGACGGAAGCCTTCGCTCTGATTGTTACTGGCAAGTGCCTTCCACGGGCCGGCCGGGTCACACTCTTGAATCCGCAAAAGAAGATCTCGAATTTTTGCTGCAGCAGTCCACTCGCGAACATCTTGTCTCCGACGTTCCGCTCGGCGTGTGGCTCAGCGGTGGCATCGATTCTTCAACGGTCTTGCACTATGCCGCGCAGGCATCCTCCTCTCGGCTGAAGACGTTTTCCATTTCCTTTCAAGGCCGTAGCTTCGACGAGACCTCCTATATCCGCCAGGTCGTCGAGCGTTACGGTACTGATCATGAGGAAATGGACTTGAATCCGGAGAGCGGGCTGGAAGCCGCGATTCAGGAGTTCGCCTATTATTCCGACGAACCCAGCGCCGACGCGGGAGCGCTCCCGGTTTGGTTTCTCTCCAAAATGTGCAAGCGGAAGACGACGGTGGCGCTCAGCGGCGAAGGCGCTGATGAGCTATTCGGCGGGTATCTCACTTATAGGGCAGATCATCTCGCTCGCCGCTTCCGTTATTTGCCAAAGGAAAGCCGCAGGTTCGCGCTGAACCAAATCGGCCGCTGGCCGGTTTCGGACGACAAAATCAGCCTGGAATACAAGCTGAAGCGCTTCTTGGCAGGTAGTCTGATGGCGCCAGAGCGCGCTCACGTGTACTGGAACGGGACGTTTTCTGACGCGGAGAAGACATCCGTCCTTCATATGCCGCTTCCGGCCTCGCTCCATGAAGTACTCGCAGGGTTGCGCGGAAAGCTCGCGACCGGGGACACGCTTGCTCCTTTTCTATGGTTCGATCAAAAGTACTTTCTCCCTGATGACATTCTGGCCAAGGTTGATCGCATGAGTATGGCCCACTCCGTAGAAGTTCGCCCGCCGTTTTTGGATCACCGCATCGTGGAGTTTGCTGCATCCTTGCCGGCATCATTCAAGATCCGCGGAGCACGCCAGAAATTTTTGCTTAAGGAATTGATGAAAGATAAGCTGCCACAATCGATCTTGCGCCGCAAGAAAGTCGGATTCGACATTCCAGCGCACGAGTGGCTGCGAGGTCCTCTTCGGAATCTGCTGGTCGATACATTGAATGCCGGGCTCTCGGCGCACGCCGGACTTTTTGAACCTAACGCCATTCGATCCTATTTGCGTTTTCACATGGACAGACGCGCCAATCTCGGATATCACCTTTGGGGCTTGTTGATTCTTTTTCTGTGGATGAGGGAATGGCAGATCAAATCGACTTCAGTTCCCGCGGTACAATTCTCGGCCTTCGAACGGACTGGTATCCCTATCTAGCCGTCCTTCTTTTTGCTGGCACCATTTATCTGGGCTGCATCATTTCTCCCCCGTCTCTGATGGACGATGTGGACGCGGTACAAGCACAGATTGCTCGGAACATGCTCACTTCCGGTGACTGGGTTACTGCTCGTGTAGATGGTGTCCCTTACCTCGAAAAGGCCCCGCTGGGCTTTTGGGCCATGGCGACTTCCTACAGGATATTCGGAGTTCACGACTGGTCCGCTCGTATCCCCATCGCGCTTTCGGCGATCGCGCTTTGCTTGCTCACTGCCGCTTTCGGCGTCTGGGCGTTTGACAAGCGTGCGGGATTTTATGCGGGCTTATGCTTGGCCACGTGCGTGGGACTTTTTCTCTTCACGCGGATACTGATTCCGGACGTGATCCTGACATGTTCTACGGCGTTGTCCATGTGGGCTTTCCTGCGCGCGATTGACGATCACGAGCCGCGTCCGCGCTTGTGGGCTTTCCTCTTGGCCGCTAGTTTGGGCGTCGGACTGCTTCTGAAGAGTTTGATCGCCATAGTCTTTCCGATCGGTGCCGCCCTCGTCTACCTGCTGGTTACCCGCCAGCTTCTCTCCGGCAGAATCTGGAAACGTCTCCATCCTTTCACCGGAGCGCTGGTCGTGCTGCTGATCGCCGGGCCCTGGTACGTGCTCGCGACGGTGCGGAACCCTCCCTATTTTGCTTTCACGTTGCAAAGCGGTCCGGGTCAATATCACGGGTTCTTGTGGTTCTTTTTCATCAACGAACAATTACTGCGCTTTTTGAACAGAAGATTTCCGCATGACTACAATACGGTCCCGCGCCCGCTATTTTGGCTGTTTCACCTGATCTGGCTGTTCCCGTGGAGCGTTTATTTTCCGGCGGTAGCGAAACCTTCGTTCAAGCCGATTGACCGCGCCGGGCGCACGCGTTTGCTGGCATTGTGCTGGGCCGGGTTTGTTCTGGTATTTTTCACCTTCTCCACGACTCAGGAATACTATTCGATGCCGTGTTACCCAGCGCTGGCTTTGCTGCTTGGCTCAGCGATGGCGGCTAACGGAGAATGGGTGCGACGCGGTACGCGCGCATTGGCGGTGATTTCTGCCTGCGCGGCGCTGGCGGCGTTCGCCATTTATTGGGACGTGCGCAATCTCCCGGCACCCGGGGATATTTCCGAAGCGTTGTCGCGTCATCCCAGCGCATACACTTTGTCGCTAGGCCACATGCTGGATCTCACGCTTCCCTCGTTCGCGTACTTGCGCACCCCTCTTGTGATTGCCGCGATCGCGGCTCTGATCGGAGCGATTGGCAATTTTCGAGCGAAGGGCCTGCGCGCTTTTCTCGCCTCAGCGTGCATGATGGTTCTCTTTTTGCACGCCGCTCGTCTCGCTATGGTGGTGTTCGACCCGTACCTGTCTTCGCGGCCCCTGGCCGACGCGCTTTTACGGTCTCCGAACGGTTCCTTAATTACGGACCGTCACTATTACCCGTTTTCTTCCATCTTTTTCTACACCAACCGAACGGGCTTGCTTCTAAATGGAAGAGTCCAGAACCTTGAGTATGGCGCCAACGCGCCCGGCGCGCCTGACGTGTTTGTTGACGACTCGCAATTCGCGACGCTTTGGATGAGACCCGATAGATACTACCTAGTTGTCGCCGAACCCCGCGCTCCGCACCTCGAGGACTTGATGGGCGCAGCGAACTTTCATATCGTCATGCGAAGCGGCGGCAAATTTCTCATGACTAATCATCCTTTGCCTCAGGATAATCCATCGCAGGCCGCGAGCGGTGCGCGTCCATAACGCAGCCGGCCGCACGTGGAATCGGTTTTCAATAGAGTTCGCGGCCATAGTCTGCGGCCGCAAACGCATGTAGAATGAATGTTCCTGCCTGCATATGCGTGGAGTTCTCGGGCGTCGAAAATAGTTGCAATGCTCGCGGGATATGAATGACGATTGTAGGACACTGGAATTCATAGCCTTTGGCGGATCTTCGCCTGCGATGAGGTACGTTAGCGGTCCTGCGGGGACGACATTTTCGGAATCCGAATCAAGAAATGCGTGGAGGAAATATGAAGATTGCGGTGCTTGGGGGGGATGGATACTGCGGCTGGGCGACGGCTCTGTATCTTTCCAAGCAGGGGCACACGGTTGCGATCGTAGACAATTTTGTGCGGCGGCTGTGGGACCACGAGTTGGGCGCGCAAACGTTGACGCCGATTCAGCCGCTGGCGGAGCGGCTTAAAGTCTGGAACCACCTGACGGGAAAAACCATTGAATCGTACGTGGGCGACGTGACGGACTACGAATTTCTCACGTCCATGATCCAGGAGTTTGAACCGGAAGCGGTGATCCATTTTGCGGAGCAGCGTTCCGCGCCGTATTCGATGATTGACCGGCAGCACGCGGTGTTCACGCAGGTGAATAACGTGGTGGGCACGCTGAATCTGCTCTTTGCGCTGCGCGAGAACCGGCCGGAATGCCACCTGATCAAGCTGGGTACGATGGGCGAATACGGCACGCCTAATATTGACATCGAAGAAGGCTACATCACCATCGAGCACAACGGGCGCAAGGACGTGCTGCCATTCCCCAAGCAGCCGGGTTCTTTTTATCACCTCTCGAAAGTACACGACAGCCACAACATCATGTTCACGTGCAAGGCTTGGGGGTTGCGGGCTACGGATCTGAATCAAGGTGTCGTGTACGGAACTACCACCGACGAAGTGGCGCTGCATGAGTCGTTGATCAATCGGTTTGACTATGACGAAGTGTTTGGGACCGTGTTGAACCGGTTCTGCGTGGAAGCTGTGGTGGGGCATCCCTTGACGGTGTATGGCAAGGGCGGGCAGCAGCGCGGATTCTTGGATATACGCGATACCGTGCGATGCATTGAACTGGCTTGTTTGCAGCCGGCGGGGCCTGGGGAGTGCCGGGTGTTCAACCAGTTTACGGAGCGGTTTTCTGTGTTGGAGTTGGCGCGGCTGGTGCAGAGCGCGGCGGCGAAGATTGGTTTAAAGGTGGAGATCAGTCATTTGCCGGATCCGCGCGTGGAGGCCGAGGAGCATTATTACAACGCGAAACACTCGAAGTTGATTGATCTGGGCCTCGAGCCGCACTTCCTGTCGGATAATTTGCTGGATTCGCTTTTGAAGATTGCGGTGAAGTATCTCGACCGGATTGATACTTCGCTGATCATGCCGCACGTGAACTGGCGGCACACGCGCAATGACCGTCGCGAGAAGGGCAAGGCGACTGGTGCCGCGGCTGGGTCGGAAGCTCGGCTGGAAAAAGTGGCCGTGGCGGTGGGCCAGGCGGGGCGCGCTCCGGTGGCGTCGGCTGCGACTGCGCGGAAGGCGGCGCCGAAGCGCGGGAACGGCAAGAATGGCGGGTAGCGGCGCGCGGTGGTGATGCGAGATTTTGGGCTGCTGAATATCGCGTCCCGCGACCCTATCCCCTTCGGACCGCGATGCGGTCCTCTGGGCAAGCGGGATGCAAACAACGCGTTTTTGTGCCGATTAGAACGGGGTGCGATCGTTTGTTTTGAGAGGTTTACGGCGTTTTCTAATATCTGCCATTGTCGATTAGAAACAATGTGCCTCGCGACGTGCAGCGGGTGATCTGCGCCTGCGATTCGTCGTTGGTGGCTTGCGGAAACCTGTAAAAAATGACGATTAGAAGGTGTGCCGAGTGTTTGTTTTCTACGAGATATAGCGTTTTCTAATCGCGAGGTGTGACGATTAGAACGGCCGTGACGCGTGACTTGTGGTTCGTGACTTGTGGCAAGCGACCCGCGACGCCTGATTCGCGAAGTGGTTAGTCCCGCGAAGAACGCGGGATGCGAAGTGCGCAAATGTTGCCGATTGATTTTGTTGTGATCGGAGCGTGGTGATCGACAGTCATTGTTGATTAGAGCGGGGATGTAACATTGTAGTCCACGTTTCACTTGAGCTTTTGGGGCTGCCGGACGGTGTGCGGCGCGAATCGTAGGACGCCCTGTGCAGGTTCCGGCCACACTCATCCCGAGTGCTTGCTTTGCTCGGCCCCTCGTCGGTATCGCGGTCCCCATGTTTCTTCGTCAGTAGGGCGGGAAAATACCCCAACGTACGTTAACATATTCGTTACTTAATTACCACGGAATAAATCAAAGCGGAGGACAGCCACCAGAAAGAGGTGACGCACATCGTGTCTACCTTGTGCGCGGATTCAGGGGAGCAGGTCAATGTTCGCGGAGCTAGCGGCGGGTCAGCCCCTTGAGCGCGGACACTTACGGTCGCCCATGCGTCAGCCCCCAGTAGACCAATAAGGCCCCAGCGGCGACGAACCAGAGTCGACCAAACCAGCTCGGAAAAGGTTTTCTGACGATGGCGCGCCGGGTGGGGAGCTCTGTGAAGAAGTTCACGCCTGGCAACAATCCGAAGACGGTTGCTGCGATGCCGAATACAACCAGCAAAACGCTGGATGTCCTCAAGCCCCGTCCAATGACCAACAGCGGACCCATTACTTTCCTTCGCAGCTCAGCATCCAGGTGACGTTCGCGTAGAGCCCGCAACCAACGCGTGACGTTCCAGCATAAAGCCAACGCCACCGGGACCAAACACCAAGCCAGGCGGGTGGCCCACCCTTTCGCGCGCCAAGCTCCCTGATCCCTGTTCCGTTCTTGCCCCCGTCACGGGAATGAATTATACAACTACGGTAGTTGACGGTGAAGTTTATTGGGTTTAGGGGTTTGCGGTTGGGGTGGAACTTGGGGGTGCCGCACTCTCGCCGGTTCGCGGCCAGAGGCCGTCGGCGAGGGTGCGCAACTGTGGCGCATCCGATGCGTAATAGATTGGAGCGGTGTTCTGAACAGCGAGCGGAATCGCGTTGTACACCGAATCCGGGGCCGGGGCCGGGGGAGTAGGGTTTGACGTTTTGCCACGCACCCTCGCCTGAAGCCTTCGGCCGCGAACCCGCGAGAGTGCGTCGCCCCTAAAAACCTAACGGCACCCCAAGAGGCTGAAACGGGCGCGGGGGAGTCTCACGTGGTGGTTAGGAGGGGGATGGCGCCTAGTAGGCCGGCGTTATTGCCTAGGGTGGCTGGGCGGATTTGGGCTTTGCCCCAGGGGGACCAGGTGTGTTGGTTCACGTGGGATTGGATGAAGGGGATGATTAGGTTGGCGCTTTTCAGGACGCCGCCGCCGAAAATTACTACGTCGGGATCGAAGGCGTGAATGATGCCGACGGCGGTGGCGGCCCAGACGTTGAGGCAGCGCGCTTGAATTTGCAGGGCGACGGGATCGCCGGCAGCGGCGACGCGGAAGAGAGATTCAAAATTCACGGCTGGTTCTTTGGCTAGCGCGCTTTCTTTGAAACCCGGCCAATCGTTCGCTATTCCTGGCAGGGCCCAGCCGGCGCCTTCGGCTTCGGCGCATCCGATGCCGCCGCAGGTGCAGGTGCGGCCGTTGACGTCGAGGGGCTGATGGCCGCCCTGATTGCCGGCCTGAAAATGTTTGCCATGAAGAAGCGCGCCGCCGATCATGACGGCGGTGCCGATGCCGGTGCCGAGAGTGATCATGGCGAGATCGTTGCAGGCGCGTCCGGCCCCGGCGTAGCGTTCGCCCATCAGGGCCATGCGGGCATCGTTTTCCAATTTTATGGGCAGGGAAAATTCGCGGCGGGACCAGGCGATGAAGTCGACGGTGGGAGCGTCGTCCCATTTTTTCGGGCTGGAGAGAATTTTCTGGTTCACGGAATCGACGAGGCCGCAGCTGCTGATGGCGAGGCCGGCGCAGTCGCGGGCGGCGAGGCTGGCTTCGGTGAGCAATTCGTGGAGCGTGGTGGTGAAGAGGGGCAGGACGGTGGCGAGTCCTTGCGCGCTATCGAGATCGAGATGGCGGGAGTAGAGGATATTGCTATCTTCGACGATGGCGCAGGTGGCGTGAGTGCCGCCAAGGTCTATGGCCAGAGCTTTCATTGCGCCTCCGTAAAGCTGCTCAGCGTAGAAGTGCTGCGAACGCGCAGTCGCGCGCACGGACGCTAAATATAGCGACTCGCAGGTCCAATCACAAACGGCGGCTGAGCGAAGATTGGGGGAGCTTTACTCGCATGGGGAATTGATGCTCAGCCTGTATCATGCGGATATCGTGGCGACGGGACGCCGCTGAAGGGAGCAGATGCGGGAAGAGAAACCGATCGGGGAGCGCGGGACTGGCGACGGCGCCGCTGCGTCGGTGGCGACGCTTGCGGGGGCGCAGAAATTTGGGATATTCGCCGGGAATTTCCGATGGGTGATTTGCGCGCTTTTGTTTTTCGGCGTGACGAAGAATTACATGGACCGGCAGGTTTTGGGGGTGCTGAAAGGCACGCTGCAACACGATCTTGGTTGGAGCGAGATCGATTACGGGAATCTGGTGTTTGCGTTTCAGGCGGCGTATGCCGCGGGAATGATTTTTGTGGGGCGCTTGATTGACCGGCTGGGGACGCGCGTTGGTTATGCAGTGGCGATGATTTTTTGGAGCCTCGCGTCGATGGGACACGCGTTCGCGAATTCGCTGGCAGGATTCATGATTGCGCGATGCGCACTGGGTTTCGGCGAAGCGGGAGTGTTTCCGGCGAGCATCAAGTGCGTTGCGGAATGGTTTCCGAAGAAAGAGCGGGCGCTGGCGACGGGGATATTCAACGCGGGAACGAACGTCGGGGCGATCGTCACGCCGCTGGTGGTGCCGTGGATCGTGGTGCATTGGGGATGGCGTTGGGCGTTTATTTGCACTGGAGCGCTGGGCTTTGCGTGGCTGATTTTGTGGCTGCTGCTTTACCGCAAACCGCGGGAGCATCCGCTCTGCACCGAAAGCGAGCGCGAATATATCGAGAGCGACGCGGAAATTTCGCAGGGGCAAATACAGTGGGCGCAACTGCTGCCGCACAGACAGATGTGGGCGATTGCGGTGGGGAAATTCATGACGGACCCGATCTGGTGGTTTTATCTTTTCTGGATTCCGGACTATTTGCAGCGCGAACACGGTTTGCACCTGACGCAAATCGGGCTGCCCATCCTGGTGATTTACGTGATTTCGGATGCGGGAAGCGTGGCGGGCGGGTGGCTTTCTTCTTTTTTGATGCGGCGCGGGTTTTCGGTGAATGCGGCGCGGAAGAGCGCGATGTTCGTGTGCGCCTTGAGCGTGGTTCCGATTGCGATTGTTTACCGGATTTCGGGGTTGTGGCCGGCTACGTTGGTGATTGGACTCGCAGCCGCGGGACACCAGGGATTTTCGGCGAATATGTACACTTTGGCGTCAGATTTGTTTCCTTCGCGAGCGGTTGCGTCGGTGGTGGGGATTGGAGGGATGGCCGGAGCGGTGGGCGGGATGCTGATCGCGGAGATTGTAGGACACGTGCTGCAGTGGACCGGCAGCTATGTGGTTCCTTTTTTCATCGCGGCGTCGGCTTACTCGCTCGCGCTTATGTTCATTCAGATTTTGAGTCCTGCGCTGGAGCCGGCGCCGGTGAGAACACTTCAGATTTAGCGGGGATCATTTGCGCGGCTACGGCGGCGCTGGCTGCTGCTAGCGCTGCGCAGATCAGCATTACGGCGCGGAAGCCGGAGACGAAGGCGCGGGAGATGGACGTTTGGATCAGCGTGGTCGTGTCGGCGTCGAGGCCCTGGGGTAGGTTGAGACCGGCTAGCTTGGTTTCGTTGGAGTGAAGATACTGGAGAACGCCGGAAGGAAGCTGCGCGTTCGCGAGAGCGTGATGCAGGCTCGCGCTGAATAATTTCACCATTACGATGCCCAGGATAGCTACGGCGAGCACGCCGGCTACACGGGCTACTGCGTTGTTGATGCCGGAGGCGGCGCCGGCGCGGTTCTGGTCTACGGAATTCATTACTACGGTGGTGAGTGGCGCCACGCTGATTGCGAATCCCAGACCGAGAACGACGAACGCTGGGAAAAATGCTGTCCAATAATTGGCGCCCGCGCCAGGGACTGCAAAGAGAATGAAGCCTGCTGCCGCGATGAGCGGCCCGACGATCAGTGGGGCTCTGGGACCATAACGCGTGACCAAGCCACCGGACCAGCGCGAGAGAAAAAACATGAGCAGAATAAACGGGAGCGCAGCAGCGCCGGTGGCGGTGGTGGAATATCGCTGCACCTGGATCAGGTTCATGGGAAACAAGAAAAAGAAGATGCCAACCGCGGAGTAGAGGAACAGGGTGAGCAGGTTTGCTCCGCTGAAACTGCGCGAGTGAAACAGGGCTAGTGGAACCATCGGTGAACTTACGTGGGATTCGATGAACGCGAAAGCTATCAGGGATGCGAAGCCGACGATCAGGCTTCCGAAAACCAGAGGTTGGCGCCAGCCTAGACTGCTGGACTCGATGAAGCCGTAAACCACGCCGGCGAGGCCGATGGTTGCTACGAACGCGCCGGCTTTGTCTACGCGCCCAGCAGTTGCGTTGCGGGTTTCCGGAATATGCCAGAGCGAGACGGCGATCACGGCAGCCGCTAACGGAACATTGATGAAGAATACCCAGCGCCAGGAAGCGTGTTCGATGAGCCAGCCGCCGAGAACTGGTCCCATGGCCGTGGTGATGGCGGTGAAGCCGGACCAAATGCCGATCGCCTGGCCGCGATTTTTTTCGTCGAAAGATGCGCTGATGATGGAGAGGCTGCCGGGCACGAGGAAGGCGGCGCCGACGCCCTGGATGCTGCGCGCGAGCACGAGCTGCTGAATGTTGGCAGCGAGTCCGCAGGCGATGGAAGCGGCGGCGAAGACTCCTACACCGATCACGAACATCAAACGACGACCGTAGAGATCGCCGAGAGAACCACCCACCAGAATCAGCGCTGCCAGAAGCAGGCCGTATGATTCGACGACCCACTGAACGCCGACGACCGTCGCGTGAAGACTGGACTGTAGCGCAGGCAGAGCGACGTTTACGACGGTGCTATCAATGAACGCCATGCTGGAACCGAGGATGGTTGCTGCGAGGATCCAACGTCGCGCCGGCGCCGCGCTAGGAACGTCAGGCTTGCCTGCGCGGATCAGGGCTTCGTCACATGGCGCTTTCACGGAGCTAGGATAAGGCAACGAAGGTGATCCGCGCAGTGATTCGTGGTTTTGTGCGACGCCTCAGCGATGTTTAGCGATGCTTGATGAAGTCACCGGTCTGCAGTTCGTTTACCGCCTGGCGCAGTTGCTCTTGCGTGTTCATGACGATCGGGCCGTACCAAGCGACCGGCTCCTCGATTGGCTTGCCGGAGACCAGCAGGAAGCGAATGCCTTCCTTGCCAGCATGGACGACAATCTCATCGCCGCGATTGAAGAGGACGAGCGAGTGATTGCCGACTTCATATTTGGCAGGCGCGTCGGGAGTGTCTACTCGCTCAGTTAGAACCGCGCGAGGTTGTGACGAATCGCGAAACGCGCCGGAGCCTGCGAAGACGTAGGCGAAGGCGTTGCGCGTGGTTTCGATTTTGATGCGCTTGGTTTGATTCGGCGGAACCGAGATGTCGAGATAGCTCGGATCGGCGGCTACGCCTTCGACCGGTCCCCGCTTGCCCCAAAATTCGCCACAGATGATGCGCGCGCGAGTGCCGTCATCGTCGGTGACTTCCGGAATCGCGCTGGCAGGAATGTCCTGATAGCGCGGGTCGGTCATCTTCAGCGCCGCGGGAAGATTGGCCCAGAGCTGGAAACCGTGCATACGGCCGCGCGAATCGCCTTTGGGCATTTCCTGGTGAAGAATGCCGCTGCCGGCGGTCATCCATTGCACGTCGCCAGCGGTCATTTTGCCTTTGTTGCCGAGACTATCGCCGTGCTCGACGGAACCGGCGAGGACGTAGGTGATGGTTTCGATGCCGCGATGCGGATGCCAGGGAAAGCCAGCCATGTAATCGTCCGGATTCTCGTTGCGGAAATCGTCGAGCAGCAGAAATGGATCGAAGTCTTTGGTTTTGCCGAAACCGAAGGCGCGCTGGAGTTTTACCCCGGCGCCTTCGATTGTCGGAGTGGTCTGAATGATTTGTTTTACTGGACGTAGAGACATCGTATTTCCTTTTTGGCCCCGGGATGTGCGCGGCTGGGACGCCTTGTTTCTTTATGCGCCTGGCGGCCCGGGTATTTCAAGCCTTCACGAACTGCACGTCGAGCGTGAGGGTGACTTCTTCACCGACCAGAATGCCGCCGGTTTCGAGCGGAGCATTCCAGGCCAAGCCGAAGTCCTTGCGATTGATCTTGGTGGTGGCAGAAAGCCCGATGCGGGTGTTGCCCCACGGATCCTTTCCGGGAGCGGACGGACCCTCGACATTGAAGACGACGTTGCGAGTGATCCCATGGATGGTGAGGTCGCCCGCGACCGTGTGCTCGCCGTCTCCTGAGCGGGTGATGCGCGTGGATTTGAAGGTGAGCACGGGAAACTTCGCGACGTCGAGGAAGTCGGCGCTCTTGAGGTGCTCGTCACGCTGCGGATCGCGCGTGGTGATGGAGGCCGCGTCTATGGTGGCTTCGATTTGAGATTTGGTCGAGTCGGATTCGTTGTGGGTGAGGACGCCCTTGACGCCGGTGAATTGGCCCTTCACGTGAGAGATCATCATGTGCTTGACCTTGAATTCGGCGACGGAGTGAACCGGGTCGATGTTCCAGGTGCTGATGGCGGATTGCGATGTGGCTGTTGCGCTCATTGTCGTCTCCTTTTTTTTGATTCGTTTGGTGCGTTCCAGCGGATTAGATGCGTTACACCAACATTCGTTGCAACGATTATTGCGGTAAAAAAAATCAGACTACCCGGCTGCGGGCCACCTGCAACAGCTCGGTTAAGGTCTTCAGTTCCCGAGGCCCCAGATGGCCCAACTGTTTGCGATGGCCGGCTTGGACCGGCTTATCGAGCTTCGCGAGCAATTTTAGGCCGGCGGGCGTGATGCGGGCCATCACCGTGCGGCGGTCCTTCGTTTCGCGACAGCGCGAGATTAGAGCGCGCTTCTCGAGTCTGTCGAGAAGGCGGGTTACGTCGGGATCGCGCGTAATCATCCGGTTGGCTATTTCTCCGCAGGGCAGGCCTTCGGGCGCGCCACGCAGGATGCGGAGGACGTTGTACTGGGTGGCCGAGAGGTCTTCGGCTTTGAGGATGTGGTTGAGGCCGCGGGAGAGCATGTCCGTGGTGCGCAGAAGGTCGAGGAACGTTGCTTCTTCAGGCGAGCTGGCGGGCCGCCGTCTGGTTTGGTGATTGGCTGGCTTCATGAACACATTATACTCGTTGTAACGACTATTGTCAAGACGACTTAAGTGGTGGGCATGCGGCGGGCACATTCACGATATCGGGCCGGTTTCGAACCCTCCACTATTCGCAGTCGCTGGATTCGAAGGATATCGCAAGTTCGCGCGGCAGCTTCGTTGAGTGGGCACAAGATAACAGAAGTCGCGGTGACGCGCGGACGGCGCCTGCGCGGGCCGAACGGACAATGCGCGAAAGTGATCGGTGTTGGAAGCGCTACCCGCGAAAAATCACGCCGCTGGTTGGCGCCGACGGATACCTTTTGAATTATGAGGAATACATGGTGCGCCGAAGCCGATGCCTTGCGCAGGACCACCCTGGCGCTTACCCAAAATCTCAGCATGGACTATGTCCCCGACACCTTGCTGCAATCGCTTCTGAAACTAGTTTCCGAAGATCTGCTGGGGCGCGCGGAATGGGAAGCGCCGCTCGCTCGCAAAGCAGCTTCTTAACCGGGGGTCCCTGGTGCCGCGCGTGGATTTTCTGGCGCCACTTTAGCCGAAGCTGCCTTGGAATCGAGTCTTGGTTAGGAAGGTGCTTGGCTTATCGACACTCCTTGTGATTCGGAAGGTTAACGGTCTATATATATGGAAAAGAAGAAGATTTTCGGGTAGCCTCCCGCTCCTAGGTGGTACATGCTGCCGAACTATCATTACTCCTATTTGGTCGGCGTGATAATTTTCTGGGTGGCGTGGCTCGTGTGCGCTGCTCTCGGAAAAACCTATCGATCCGAGCACCCGTTCACGGCACACAAATGGCCGCGGATGGGTAGCTCACTCTGCAGAACCAACCGTTACGCAAACCTGAGCGTCGTGAACGATCATACCGCTACCCGATCCGGACATCGCGCGAATGGTGACGACAGACGTCTGCGGCTTTACAGCCGACGAAGGCGACGCGGCACATGCACCTAGTAGACTGATCGCGCAAACCAAGATACATGCGTCGATCATGTAGGCGCGTCGATTTGAAGCGCCGAGGAACAAAAGGCTGAATGCGAGCATTGCGAAGGAAAAGAAACCGAGCGGTCGTGCCCACGGGTCGGCAACACTCGCCGAATCGCGTATCGTAAAAGCAGACGGACCATTGCCTTTGACTGCGTCGGGGGAAAATTCGCAAATGTAACCTGGGGGAAGCCCGGCCGCACAGCTCAGTTGCACGGTCTCCGCAAACCCTCCCAACGACTCGATCGAAATTCCCAAAGTGCCCTTGCCGGATCGCCCGATATTCAAGGCGTTTGAATCAACAGCCAAATTGAATCCTGGCCCTGCCGCCGGCCAGAGATCGGTAAGCACTGGCGAGACCGCGGGCGCGAGTGTGTTGGCAGCAGCGAAGCTGGCAGTCAAAATGTGGTTACCGCTCGATAACGCAGCAACGCGCAGCGACGCGATTCTGTTCTGACCGGCTGCCACGGTCCCCAGGATCGCTCCGCTGTCGATAAACGTGACTCGCGCCGCCGTGATTGCCTCCGGCGCCGCGATAAATGCCGAAAGCAGGGTTCCCGACGGCGAGCTATCTTCGGAAACCGTCAGCGAAACGAACGCGGGAAGCAAATTCGACGCGGCACTCGACACCGTCACAGTCTGCGGAGCAGACGCGCTGCCAGCAAACGGTCCGTTCGCATTGAAAGCCGCGGTGATCTCATGGGTTCCCGCGCCGAGCGAAGCCGTACTAAAGGTAGCGCTTCCGTTGGCTTGCAGTCCCGATGTCCCGAGCGTGGTGGTGCCATCAAAAAAAGATGCGCCACCAAACGGCACACCCGAGGATGAGGAAACCTGCGCAGTGAACGTGATCACGGCTGCGGTCGTCGGAGACGTCGGCAAATACGAGATTGCAGTCGTGGTCGGATTCGTATTTACAGTTACGCGGACGGGCGCCGAAGTACTCGCCGAGAAGATGGCTGCCGTGTACACCTGATCCGTGCTTGTAAAGCCGGGTTGGCTATATCCATCGTAGGTCGCCGTCAAGGAATGGCTGCCTGCCGCCAAAACAGAAACGTCATAATAGACGACTCCGCTGGCGTTCACCGTCGCGGCGCCGATGACATTCGATCCGTCGTTGAAGGTGACTTCGCCCGCAGGCACCGGAGGATTACTAATGACCTTTGCCATGAGCCGCACGGTCTGGCTTGCAAGTATGGCCGTTGGCGTTGCCGTGAGCGCCGTGACCGTCGGATATGTGGGCGGTTCAACGACATGTTGCGTGGAAAAGCCGTTGCTAGCGTAGATCTTGTCCCCGTTGTACTCAGCGATAACCACGTGCGAGGTGGGAATCAACTGGTTAGGATAGACGTAATTCGCTGCCCCGTTGGTGAGCGCCACGGTGGCGACGAAAACGCCGTCCACGCTGAAGCTGACCGAGCCCGTTGGAACCATGCCTGACGCGCTTCCTGACAACACGAGCGAAAGCGTGATCGTCTGATTGAAAACGGACGGTTCGGGGGATACCGACAGCTTTCCGGAGACCGCTGCGCCACTTCCCGAGGTTCCGTTTTCTTGATTCAAGAGAACTGTGACCGTTGTCCCGCCCGTATTTGCCGCGATAATGTCTGGAAAGCCGTCTCCATTCACGTCGGCGAGGCTGATCTCCGACACCTGGCCTCCGGCAACGTAGTCCACTTCACCTGCGAAAGTGCGATTACCCTGATTCATCAAAACTGCGACGCTTCCACCATCGGTCATTACTAGATCGGGTTTCTTGTCGCCGTTCAAATCCCCCACCACCACCTGCGAATAGCGGTGAGACACAGGCACGAAGATCGGTGACTGGAAAGTTCCATCGCCATTTCCGTAGAAGATCGCAAGCGGTCCGAAATTCGCTCCGGCGTTTGGATTGGGGGACAAGATGACGTCGCCATTTCCATCGCCATCCACGTCGGCGACGGCCGCAACAACGTTGCTTGCGATCTGCGAGACAACGATGGAAGTGGCGTAACTAAATGTTCCGTCGCCCTTACCAAGCCATATTTCAAGATGGTCGTAATAGTTCAGGACGATGTCAGGAATCCCGTCATTGTTCACATCTCCCGCGTTGTATAACCCAGTGGCATTGGGGAGACGAAGGTCGGTCGAAACCGAGGTGAACGATTCGTTGGTTTGACCGAGCGTTACGACGATGCTGTCACCGTCGATGTAGGCCATGTCGGCACGGCCGTCGCGATTGAAGTCCGCGACAACTGGAGACCCGTTCGCAATGGAGACAGGAGACGAAAATGTGCCGTTACCTGCGCCAAACGAGACCGTCTGTCCCCCGAATGGCGGCGCGCCGAAAAGAGTGGTCCCGAAAGTAAGATCCATTTTCTTGTCGCCGTTGAAGTCTGCCGCAATTAGAGAAGGATCCGGCGCTGCGGAGTCGTAGTCTGAATTCGGATCGGCGGCGAGTTTAAACGAACCCGCGCCGTTCCCCAGAAGCAGTCTTGGATATGTCGCCGAGACCGACACCGCGATGTCCGGAAAACCGTCGGAATTGAAGTCGGCGACGGCTGCTCCACCGACAGTGGTTCCCACTTCGAAGAAATCCGCGCTTGCGAATGTCCCGCTCCCATTCCCGATCAGGATTGCGATGCCTCCTTCCACGGGCATGGCGAGATCCAACTTCCCGTCGGCATTGAAATCGGCGGCAACCGGTTTCGCGAGACTGATATAAACAGTGGATGCTCCACCGGACACTGACTTTTGGACTGCCGCGTATTCCAAATTTCCTTGCCCTAACTGAATCCCGACTCCGGTTTGGTTGGTGAAGTTCAGATCGGCAATCCCGTCTCCATTGAAATCGGCGACGAGAACCAGCGGATTGGTGGTGGTTACGGAACTGATGGTGGTGAGTGGCCCGAAGGTGCCGTCCGGATTGCCTTTGAACATGCCGAGGGACGAGGGGTACCATTGCGCGATCATGTCCGGATGCCCGTCGCCATCCAGATCCGCAAGAATCAGCGTGCCGGTTCCAGGCTGACCGCTGTACGCGACATAGTTTTGGAATGTCCCGTCGCCGTTTCCGAGGAATACCAAGAAACCCGCACCCAAAGGGTCAGTGGCGACGATATCGAGGCGATGATCGCCATTCAGGTCCAGCAGGTACGCGATCCCTTCCGTATACGTTTGAATTTGGTTTAAGAAGGTGAAGTGTCCGGTGTTATTTCCCGTCAGCAAAAACAACGCGCCATTCGCGATGTCGCACAGAACCAGATCCGCTTTACCGTCGCCATTTATATCACCCACTCCCGCGGGTCCGCGAAAGCTCGGATAAACGTCGCCATTCGGCTGGAAAGTTGTCGAAATCGGGGTCTGAAACGTGCCATCCCCGTTTCCGACGAGGACGGTCACGACCGCCTGCGTGCCTACATTCCCTTGCAATACAACGTCGAGCTTTCCTTCACCGGTCACGTCCGCAACGGTTACGGTACAACAAACCCCTGCAGGAAGGCTGATGTCCTGGCCATGAGCAAAGGTCCCGTCTCCGTTTCCGAGCAAAACATGGAGCGAATAGCTCGTCGTTCCATCCATATAAACAAGATCGGGCTTCCCATCGTGATTGACGTCAGCCGTTGCGATGCCTACAACGTCGGTGGGTGTTGGAATAATCGGAGGATTCTTAAAAGTCCCAGCGAACAGCGAAGCCGGAGCCGCGGTGCAGAAGAAGTACAACGCGAGAATCTGAACGTACGAGTTCCGTCGATAGGTTCCCATGTTGGGGTCGAATCCCTATGATGGTGCGTGTCGAAAGCGGTGAACTATAACATGAGTAAGCTTCTTGGGAAGGGCTATTTGCTACAGGACGCCGGTTATGAGGGCGCCCAGAAAAGTTGTTGACGAGAATGTGCCTTACTCGGATACTTACGTGCCCATCAGGGTCTATACAGGATCTCTTGAATGGCCGATTATGACAGCATCTTATGTTGTTCGCTGCGCCGCCGGCTGTGCTCCCTTCTAGCTTTGCTTTTTCTTTCCGTGGGAATTGCGAGTTGTGGCGGCGGGAGCGGCAGCGGCGGCGGTCAACAGCCTCCTCCGCCACTGCCGGATTTTTCCTTGTCAGCGTCGCCCGGTTCCGTCTCAATCGCTACGGGGTCGTCTGCAACGACTTCGTTAAACGCTAAGGCCATAAACGGCTTCGCGTCCGAGGTTTCGGTCCAGGTGTCGGGGCTGCCCGCTGGGGTTACAGCCTCTCCCACGCCGATTACCCTAACCCCTGGAACGCCGTTGACCGTCACGCTCTCGGCCTCATCTAACGCGCAGCCCACTGCCACGGCTGCGAATGTCGTGTTCACCGGCACTGCAGGGGCGCTGGTTCACACTGCGGACGTCAGTGTCACAGTGACGTCCAATAGCGGAGGCGGGGGCGGCGGCGGAACTCTGACCAGCCGTACAAAATACGTCCGCGATGATGCGGTGATTGAATACTATCAATGGGTGAACACCCATTGGGCTGTTTTCAACACAGCAACGTCTCGTTTCTTCGTGACGGACCCATATTCGAACCAGATTTTCGTATTCGATTCCACGACCCAGTCCAAGATCGGAGCGATCCCGGTCCCCGGCGCTTTCGGAATGGATGAGACGCCGGACCAAGGCACGATTTGGGTCGGCACGATTGTCGGTGATGTTTATTCGATCGATCCCGTGAAAATGGCTGTGAAACAGAGATACTTGGCCTCCGAAATCGGGCCGTACGGGTACCCCGCGTGGAGTACTCTGGTTCTCTCGGATGGACGCTTGGCGTTGCTCGGCGCCCAAGGAGGCATTCCCGGCGTCGATGGCTCGACAAGCATCGCGATTTGGAATCCATCGAACAACTCCATCGTGATTTACGGCAATACCTTCCAGAGTTCAATCCCGTCGCTCCCATATTGCAGCACGATGGAAAACATTGGCGGATTCACGCTAACCGCCGACCGCACCGCAATTCTAATTGGTAGCATCGATAGTGACGGCACTGTCTGCAAGATCAACGCAACCACAGGAAATTTGCAGTCCGCCGAGATCGCGAGTAGCACAAAAATCGTGGTCTCGCCGGACGGTAACTATTTGCTCTTTCCCAACTACTCCTCCGGCGTAAGTCTCTACAACGCCAAGACCTTCGCCCTAGTATCACAGTTTTCGGTCAGCGGCGAACTCGGTTCGGACGCGAGCATAGTCTTCAGCCCGGACTCCAAAACGCTTTACGTCTCCAGCGACGCGTTCGTTTACGCCTATAGCGTTGCGACCGGCCAGCAAATCGGATGGACGCCGAATATCGTTGTCCAATACACGAGCGGCGGCTTGGCGGTGGGTGCCATTACCGGGCCGAATTTGGCGGCTTTCGATGGGACCGGGCTTTTGGCTGGCCCGATGGAGGAGGGTTTCGGATTTATCGATACTGCCGCGATGCACAGGGGCGCTGTGGGCACCGGCTTCGCGAACGCGTACCTCAATCCGGCGACCGGACCGACTTCCGGAGGCACAGCCGTCCAGGTCCCCGTATTCCCGACGGAAACGAATCAGAGCAAGGTCTATTTCGGGAATAACCTAGCGCCGTCCGTTTCTGTGTCCGGCAATCTCGCCACCATCACGACGCCCGCCGGCGCTGCCGGCCCGGTTGACGTTCGTCTGTTCGCGAACGATGGCGGATTGCAACTGGTTCCCGACGGGTTTAGCTATGGCCCTTCGATTCTGGAGGTATCCCCCAACCTCGCCACCGCCGACGGCGGCGGGATTGGAATTGTCTATGGCTACGGCTACGGAGCCGCCGACGCTGTCAGCATTCCTGCAAATTTGGCCGTAACGGTGGGAGGCAAATCGGCTCCGGTAAATGGCTTCAATCCGAATACGTATGGGCTCCTTTCCCCACCATTCCTCTTGCAATCTGTTTACTATACGATTCCTCCGGGGACGGCGAACTCCAGCGTAGACATTGCCGTGACGTCGGGTTCGGGCAGCTTGACGGCGGCTAGTAGCCTCTCCTATCTGCCCGCCGCGCAACAATTCCCGCTTGTGGGCGCATCGCTCGCTCAGGGAGTTTACGATCCCAATCAGGATCTCTACTACTTCACTGACGCGACAAAAATCCGAGTGTTCTCGCGAACGCAAGCCCAGTGGCTTTCACCCCTCGTTGACCTCTCGACGAAAGGCGCGCAACGTCTATGGGGGCTGGCGTTGTCACCCGACGGGACCAAACTTGTAGCGGCCGACATCCTAGCCGGCCTGATTTATCTGATTGATCCGGCGAATCCGGCGTCAGTCAAGGCATTCTCGTTTGCGCCCCAGGAGCCGCAGGGGATTCTCGCCGATCCCGCGGGCGTAGTGGTCACCGATTCCGGCGTAGTCTACATCGCCGCTTACATACAAGGCGGGACCGGATTCAGTTCGTTCTTCAAGTTGGACACAAACACCTCAACGTTAACGGACCTTCAAATCACCGGACCCGGGCTGGCTACCGACGAGTATCTTCGTACCGAGATCAGCTCGGATAACAGTCGTGTGTATCTCAATGACTACGGGGCCGTCCTGAGCATCGATACCTCTACCGGGGCGGTGTTCCAAGCGCTCAGCGAAGACGGCTGTTGCTATGGCAACTATGATCTCGCGCTGTCGCACAACCAAATCCAATTCGCCGCGTCCGACTACCTTTACGATACGGATTTGAATGCCGAATCGTTTGAAACACTCAACGACAGGGATGCGAATAGCGGCATTTCCTACGTGTACGGTTCGAAGTTGTCTCCGGACGGAAGCCTGTTGTTCCAGCCTTCCACGAACGGCGTTGACATCTTCGATGGGCGACTGGGTACATTGCGAAATCGCGTGGCGCTTGGTTTCGCGCTTTCGACAAACTATGACGCACTTGTCGAAGACGGCAAGGACAACGTGCTGGTGGCGATAACAGGCCAAAATGGAAACGGCGTGGCAATCTTAGATTTCAGCTCCATCCGTGAACCGCCGCCCCTGCCATACACTTCGGAGGAATTTACTCGACCGGTAGGGAGTGGTTCGCCGCGTCAAACGATGAAGGGCAAATCGAGCATCAAGAAATCGAAAGATTCTTCGCCACACCGGCACGTAATACCGTACATCACTCGGCCGCTTCCAACGATTCGATAACTGCAATAAGGGGAACGCGCTTAGAGAAGTAGGATGCGTTCTCAGTACTTGGTAAACGCCCTAACCGGAGAAGCGCTACTTCAAATGTACGTAACGCGTTATCGTACATTGGGGAATCTGGCATGGAAATCCAAAACCTTCGGTCGGGCAATCTCATGGCTAGTCGCAAGGAGGCAGCTAACCATGAAGCGCAAATCCAAGAGCAAGCGGAGTCGGCTAAAAACCAAGCTCGGTTTACCCGATTCCAAACGGCCGCCGATTCGGCGGGCAACTTCAATTTCTGCCCACTGCCGACGACCGCGACCAGCGTCGCGCAGTGTTTCTGCGCCACAGAAATCCGCGGCATAGCGCTTCTACTAGGTTGGGATCGAGTTCGCACTTTCGAATCGGGAGGCACACGTACTTCGGATTACGTTGCACTACTTCAGATCCGGCGTACCAATCCTTGATCCGTAGCAGCGGTGTTACGGACCAGCAGCAAGACGAGAAGCATCCCAATGAAAGGTATGAGTCCCGCTACGATCATAATTGGATCAAATGCATGCGTGGCCATCGTTTGACGCGCGTCGGAAAAGTGTCCGACCAGCTCGAACGCGATGATGGTTCCGATGCCGGCACCGGTTCCGCTCAAACCGCTGACAGAGGCAACCGATTCGCTCGAATAGAGGTCCGAAGGTAGCACGTTCGCGATGGTCGTAAAGGACGCATAAGAAAATGTAGCCAGCCCGAAAAGCAGGGTGATCCAGAAAAGCTTTACGGTGAAAATGGTCGGAATAAGAAGCAATACCCCGGTGCCGCCGAAAACCACAAGCGCCTTGCGTGCGGCGCCGACTGGCCATCCTCGTTTGATCAGGTAGCCGGACATGCCGCCCCCAAAGAAATTCCCCAGGTCTGCGGCGATGAATGGAATCCAGATAGCGATCAGGCTGTTTCTTAGTGAGATGCCCTTAACCACCAGATAGATCGGGAACCAGTCAGCGATGAAGAAGAAAACGGGATCGGTAAAAGTGCGCGCGATGATTGTCCCCCAGGTCTGCGGTAACTTCAGAAGGTCGCGCCATCGCGGAGGGCCTTTTTCGCTCGCTCCGGCATCCAGCGTGTCCGCCAGGATGCTCTCCCGCTCGGCCTCACCAATCCGCGGATGAACCTGTGGAAGCTGATACCACCGGTGCCAAGCGATCAACCAAATAAATCCAAGTACTCCCGGTATGACGAATGCGAGACGCCACCCCCATCGGAAATACACGCCCAAAATCATGAATGGCGCGATAGCACCACCGATCGATGAGCCACTATCGAAAAACGCCGTCGCGAGTGCTCGCTCGTGTTTTGGAAACCACTCCGAGACGGCTTTGGTTGCGCCGGGCCAGTTGCCCGACTCGCCCGCACCCAAGAGAAACCGGAACGTAAGAAAACTACGGAAACCACTCGCGAGTGGGGTCAGCATCGAGACAATCGAATACCAGGCGACAGTAAGCGTCAGGCCGCGCCTGCTCCCGATGCGATCCACTAGCCTGCCGCAAACCGTTTGTCCGATCGAGTACGCCACGCGGAATGCGATACCGATATTCGCGTAATCCGTGTTGGTCCAGTGGTACTCCTGTTTCAGATAAGGCGCGAGAAGCGACAGCGTTTGACGATCAATATAGTTAATGGCAGTTGAAGCGAAGAGGAGTCCTCCAATCCACCAGCGTAGCGAGGAAATAATAGGGGGCCCGCCAGACCTCGAGCCGGTCGCACTGGCATTTCCGGCTACGCTCATGCGTAATCCGTCGTAAGCCGTGACCTATCTGCCGGCATCACCAACACCTTGCGATCAGCAACTACGCTGACCCGGCGAAGGCGGAAAGGGTTTTGCGACTCAATAATGCAGCGGAATGTCTATCAAGATAGATCGTCGCATTCGGATGCTTCCGCAGAATCGAGGACGGCGCCATTGGGTTGATTTCACCATCGAAGCAAGCCTTGATGGCATGCGCCTTCCGGGCATCGGGCACGACAGCGAGTATTTCCTTCGACTTCATAACCTGCCGCACGGACATCGAGATGGCCTGCGTTGGCACTGCCGAGAGATCTTTGAACCATCCTTCTCCCACCTGTTGGCGCCGGCACGCTTGGTCGAGGTTGACCACGATGAAAGCCTCTTCGGTTTCGAAATCCGCCGGTGGATCGTTGAAAGCTAGATGGCCGTTCTCGCCGATGCCAACGAAAGCTAGGTCGACCGGAGCGGCACCGAGGAATTTGCTCGTTTCGCGAATCACTTTTAGGGGATTCTCTTCGCCATTCAGAAGGTGACAGTTAGCGATTCCGGTCTTGCCGATCAGGCGGTCCTGTAAGAATTTGCAGAAGCTCGCTGGATGAGCCATGGGCAGGCCGATATACTCGTCCAGATGAAAAAGTTCGACGCGCTTCCAATCGATGCCGGGCGTGGCAGTAAGTGCCTCGAGGAACTCGAACTGGGATGCGGCGCTGGCAGCAATGACGCGCGCCCTCCCCCAATCGCGAATCGCGCCGGTTACGGCCGTAGCGGCCTGATCGGCTGCCGCTTTCGCGAGCGAAGCCTTGTCTTCAAATAATTTGAGAATCATTCGTGAATCCCGTCTTCACAGGAAAAATTCTCGCCCGTTCAATTTAAGAACAGAAATCGAAGACTTGACATCATACTCTACGCCGTGATTTTCTCGTTCTTCCAAATGACAGGGTATTTTATACGCTGACCGTGATTTCTACGGCGATCCACTGGATAAAACCATCTAGGGAAAAGCATGAGATACTGCCGGGATGCACCGACTAACTCGAGCTGCTGCGGCAAATTCCGTCGAGCCTGCCTGGCTGCTCTTGCGCTCGCATTCGCGCTGGCAGCGCCGCAGGTTTTCTCGCAAGACGCTTCGCCTAACCACGCCGAGCGCGCCTCCGACGCTTCGTCACCGCAGGTGACCACGGTCCTTGTTGACGCAACGCCAGGTCGGGAGACGAATTCCTTTGTAGCTGGCCGCGCTTTCGGCAGCTCCATCGACGTTCTTCCCGAGGGAGATGTCGACAAGGTCTATACCGATCAAATCTTGAAAGAGTCGCTCTCGGCGGGATGGGGACCCATTACCTATCGCAATAATTCTGAACTGCGTATGGCAGCCTGGCACTGGAATTCCAATGGGATCTGGAGCGAGGCGGGCCAGCAAGCGGGTTACTTTACTGGTTCAAAGCAACCCTTGGAAATGCTGCGCCACTCCTACTCCTATCCGCTGCCCCACCGAGGTACCACACGCAACGGCGGCGCGGAAAGCGGCTTCTCGCGGCTAACCGACGGCGATCCCAACACCTATTGGAAAAGCAACCCGTATCTCACGAGTAGATTTACCGGCGAGGATGATTCTCTTCATCCGCAATGGGTCATTATCGACCTGGGAGCAACAGAAAGGATCACCATCCTCAAGATTGTCTGGGCGGAACCATTTGCCAGAAAGTATGATGTGCAGTATTGGAGTGGCGAAGATCCGATCACCAAACCCACCGCAGGTGTGTGGACGCTTTTTCCACAAGGCGACATCACAGATGGAAAAGGCGGCGTCGCGATGTTACGGCTATCCGCTTCGGACGTTCAGGCGAGATTCATCCGCATCTGGATGACCGAATCCTCGAATACCTGCGACACGCATGGACCCGAGGATCCCAGAAATTGCGTCGGGTACGCGATCCGCGAGGTCTACGCCGGTAATTTCAGCAATGACGGCGCCTTGGTTGACCTCATTCGGCACACCCCCGATCAGGGCCAGACAGCGACGTACTGCTCGTCGATCGATCCCTGGCACTCGGCCCCGGATCTGGACCTGCGGGCGGGAGATCACACCGGGCTGGACCTGTTCTACGCCAGTGGAATTACGAATCATTTGCCCGCCATGATTCCTGTGACGCTGCTTTACGGAACGCCCGACGATTCCGCCGCACAGATTGCATATATCCAGAAGCGCGGCTATCCGATTTCGTACGTGGAAATGGGCGAGGAGCCCGACGGACAGAACATTCTCCCCGAGGACTATGCCGCGCTGTACATGCAATGGGCCGCGGCCATCCATCGCGTGGATCCGAGTCTAAAGCTCGGAGGCCCCGCGTTCGAGGGAGTCAACGAAGACATCCAAGTGTGGCCCGACGCGCAAGGTCGAACATCCTGGCTCGGACGTTTCTTGGACTATCTGAAATCGCACGACCGCATCTCAGATTTTGCGTTCATGTCTTTCGAACACTATCCCTATCCGCCTTGCCAGATCACTTGGTCGGATCTGTACAGAGAGCCCGAGCTCGTTAGCCACATTCTTCAGGTGTGGCGTGAAGACGGCTTGCCAGGGAATGTTCCGATGTTCATCACTGAAAGTAATCTCTCATGGGGACAGACTCAGGCGATGACGGAGATCTTCGGCGCACTCTGGCTTGCGGATAATGCCGGCGCATTCCTCACCGCCGGCGGCAATGTTTTCTATCACTCGCCTATTCAACCGGAGCCTCTTCGTTCGGGATGTCGCGGCTGGGGCACATACGGAAATTTCGTCACGGACGCAACCTTTCAGATCAAAGGACATACCTCGCAGTACTTTGCGAGCCGGCTGATCAATCTGGAATGGGTCGAGCAAGGCGGCAAAATGCACAAAACCTTTACCGCCGCGTCTGATCTCAGAGACCGCGCTGGCCATGTGCTCGTGACGGCCTATGCCCTGTTGCGCCCCGATGGCCAGTGGTCCCTATTGCTGGTCAATAAGGACCAGTCCAATGCACACGCCATGCGAATCGTTTTCGACGATTTAGGAGCAACCCAGCACGGCTACTTCTCCGGTCTAGTCAGCATGATAACCTTCGGAAGCGAACAGTACCTCTGGCACTCTGAAGGCCCGAACAGTCACGCGGACCCGGACAATCCGCCCCTAGCCACATCGATGCTCGCAAGTACAGAAACTCTATTTACGCTCCCGAAGGCCTCTGTCACAGTGCTGCGGGGCAAAGTCGCAGGCCTCACGCACTGACGTTCCCAATCCTGCGCAGGAGACCCGCGTGCGCTCATCGTGCTCATCTCCCATGAATAGGAACCTCGGGGGATATGCTGCTTTCGCGTGGTTTTCTGACTCGCTTGTCAAAAGCGCCCTGATCGTTGGGCTCGCCACCGTCATAGTCGCCATTTTGGCCCCGGCAACTTCGGCGCAAACGGTTCGAGTGGACACTCGAGCGAGTCACGTGGTGAATTCGTTCCGTCCTGCTTACGCGCTCGGTACCACTGTGGATCGTGTGCCTAGCAACGCCACGGATGCATTTTTCGAACCAGCCACCCTCAAGCAAATCTTGTCGGCAGGTTGGGGCGTCATCAGCTATCGTCAGAACACCGAGTTGTTCATTCAGGCATGGCATTGGAATTCTCGAGGAAAGTGGAGCGATCCTTCCGGCAAAGGGTATTTCACGGGCGATTCTACGCCGGGTGAAATGATCCGCCATTCTTTCGGCTATGCCTTGCAACATCGCGGCTTCACGCGCAACGGAGGAACTGAGGACACTGGTTTTTCGCGTCTGAACGACGGAGACCTGAACACCTATTGGAAGAGCAATCCATATCTCGCGGAGGCTTTCACTGGCGAGGATGACTCGCTGCATCCGCAGTGGGTGGTCATCGATCTGGAATCGAAGCAAGCTGTCAACGCGATTCGCATTGCTTGGGCCGAACCCTTTGCGCGATCGTACCGTGTGCAGTATTTCACGGGGGCCGATGCCATGGACGAACAAGCGGGCGGCGAATGGAAGGACTTTTCATCGGGCCTCGTAACGAATGCCCGGAAAGACACTCGTGCGCTGCGTCTCGATTCGAACCCTGTCACCACGCGATTCGTGCGCGTACTGATGACCTCATCGTCGAATACATGCGACACGCATGGAGGAAACGATCTCCGCAACTGTGTCGGCTACGCAATCAAAGAGCTTTATGTTGGAACGATGGATGCCAAAGGAAATTTCAGGGATCTTCTTCGCCACTCGCCGGATCAGCGCCAGTCAGCGACGTACTGTTCCTCTATTGATCCCTGGCACGAGCCTTCGGATCTGTTGGTTGCGCCCGACCACATGGAATCCGGCGATCAGCCGGGATTCGATCTCTTTTACACCAGCGGCATTACGCGCGGTCTTCCCGCAATGGTTCCTGTCGCGATGCTCTACGGTACGCCGGAGGACTCTGCGGCAGAGATCGCTTATTTGAAAAAGCGAGGCTATCCGATCTCTTACATCGAAATGGGAGAAGAGCCCGACGGTCAATACATGCTGCCGGAAGACTACGGCGCTTTGTACCTGCAATGGGCCACGGCGATTCATCGCGTCGATCCGAATTTGAAACTCGGGGGTCCCGTATTCCAGGGTGTGACCGAGGACATCGAGGTTTGGCCGGACTCCCATGGAAGAACTTCATGGCTCGGCCGCTTCCTCGATTACTTGAAATCGCACGGCAGGCTCGCGGACCTTGCATTCATGTCTTTCGAGCATTATCCGTACGACGGCTGCGAGACGCCGTGGAAGAATCTGTACCAGGAACCTCAGCTCATCACCCATATCATGCAAGTGTGGCGGGCCGATGGTTTGCCGCCGGACATCCCGATGTTTGACACTGAAACCAATGCTCACGGCGGCGAGGCGGCCGTGGATATCTTCGGAGCGTTGTGGCTTGGCGATTCTTTCGCGGGCTTTCTCACGGCAGGCGGCGGGGCAACTTACTACTATCACGCATTGCCGTACTCTCCGCCCCATCCCGCGTGCAAGAATAGCTGGGGCACGTACCATATGTTCATGGTGGATCCGAATTACGAGATCAAATCACGGACATCGCAATACTTCGCAGCTCAGTTAATTACACAGGAATGGGTCCAGCCGGTAGACGCGGAACATCGTCTCTTCGCTGCCTCGAGCGACGTGAAAGACGCGCAAGGCGACGTTCTGGTCACCGCATATGCGCTACTGCGTCCTGATGGCCAATGGTCCCTTCTCCTCATGAACAAGGATTACGACCATCCGCATCCTGTCCAAATTGTTTTCCACGATGGCGCTAGCAATTCCGATCGCTTCTTCACGGGTTCGGTGACCATGGTGACATTCGGAAAGGCTCAGTATCAATGGCACCCAGCCGGAAGGTACGGTTATGCCGACCCAGACGGCCCAGCGGTGATGTCGCGACTGAACGGCGGCGCAGATGCAAAGTACACTCTCCCACCTGCCTCAATCACCGTGCTGCGCGGCATGATTGGCTCCCAGTGACATTTGCGTACGTTGCACTCACCTCACCCCAACGACGACGCGATACCCGTGCTCGCTTGCCGTCTAGGTGCGCAACCATTCGAGTCATTAACCGGCACCTTCAGATGATTTGGGTTTGAGGGTGGGCTAGAGAGTCGGAGACGATGCCGGCACTGCCATGCGGTTATTCCGCTAGCCGTTTTTGGGGATCGACCGCCAGCCACGCCAGCGCTCCCACCACGCAAAGTGCGGCAGCCGCTAGGAACGAAGCCGTCCAACCGTAGTGCTCTGCGATCAAAGGCGTCAGAATTGCAGTCGCCGCCCCGCCCGCTTGCGCACCCATGTTCATGAATCCAGAAACGGCACCTGAGGATCTCCCCCCGATATCGGCAGTGACACTCCAGAAGGAACTCTGGGCGAGATAGAGCATGCCCGCGCCGCCGGCGAGGACCAGGCTCGCTAGCTGCGCGTCGGCGGTTCGCGAACCGATTATCAAGAACACTGCTGTGAAGGCAATGGAAACTGCCGCAACGCCGCAACGTCCCAACCGCGCGCCGCGCCACTTCGTCACGCGGTCATTGAGCATCCCGCCGAGCGCACAGCATACGGCCATCGCAAGAAAAGGAAGCGCGGCGTAAAAGGCGCTGGCTTTCAGGTTCAAGCCACGTACTTTCACCAGGTAGATGTAGAACCAACTGAAAAAAATCCAAGCCACGTAGCCGAAACAAAAATAGCTTAGCGTCACGGCCCACACTTCGCGGCTCGTCAAGATTTTGCTCCAGGGAATCTGTGCGCTGAGACTCGCCGGCGTCAGGCCTCCGTCAATCTTTCTTTTCTCGCCCGGAGAGACCCACGGATGTTGCTCCGGCGTATCACGGGCAAGCGCAAACCAAATTGCCCCGGCGATGATTCCGATTGCCGCGCAAACCCAAAACGACGCGCGCCAGCCGTGATGCAACATCACCCGCGTAATCAGCGGAGGCGAGATTCCAGCGCCCACCCCAACGCCTGCGAAAATCCAGCCGTTGGCGACACCGCGCTCATCCACGGGGATCCACCGCGCTACAAATTGATTGGAAGCGGGATAAATGATCGATTCACCGGCACCCAAGAGAAAACGAATGCCGATAAACATTGCGAACGCCCCGGCGAGCGATGCAGGGACTGCCGCTGTTAGCGCAGTGAAAATTCCCCACCACACCACGCCTGCCGCTAGGACACGCCGCGGCCCTAGCCGGACGGCCAATGACCCAGCGATCGTCTGGAACAGAGCGTATCCCCACAGAAACGCGCTGAATACCGAACCGAGCTGCACATTGGTGAGGCCGTAGCTGGCGGCGATGGAGCTTCCCGCGATGGACATGTTGACGCGGTCAAGAAACGCGACGCAACTCAGCACAAAGAGCCAGAAAATCAGCAGCCAGCGCACGCGGGTCGAACGCGGATCGTCTGTTCCGGGGACATTCAATTTCACGTGACTGTCTCCGTGAACGAGGTGCGAATGCAATTCACGTCCGTGAATTCGCCGGCGTGCTGCTGGCTCGCCTTTCGCCACCGTGATACTGTTTCGCCGTTTGCCATCGCAATTTCAATTTCGACGCGGCGGCGCGCGGAGTCTCTTGCGCCTCGCGCCAAGAGGAGGCACTCATGATCGGCGCCCTGCGTATCGCATTTCTGGTCGTGTTGTTTGGCGCTTACTTGCTGCCCGCACAGGCACAGCTCGGGATTTTCTCCACCGAACAACGCATCGCGTTCACGCCGGATTGGCATGGCGAGCGATTCGCCGACGGTCGGCCTAAAGTTGCCGACGCGATCCTTGCGCGCCTGAAAGATACCGACGCGGAGCAAGCCTGGGATGTGCTGCAGGAGGCCAACTACTTCAATCAATTTGAAGGGCACTGGAAGGTAATCAATCCAGGCGAACGTATGGTCGGACGCGTGGTCACCGCTGTCTTCATGCCGCGTCGCCCGGACGTCGACTCCGTGATTCAGGCCATGGGAAAGAAGGAAGGCCGCATCGGCGACGAGAATTCGTGGATCATAGACATCCTCCAACCCGGCGACGTTCTGGTTGTCGACCTCTTCGGCAAGGTCAAGGACGGCACCATCGTCGGTGACAATCTCTCCACCGCGATTTTCGCGCACAGTCACAATGGATTGATCGTCGACGGCGCGGTGCGCGACGTCAGCGGAATTCAGGAAATACACGGATTCCAGGTTTACACTCGTGATTTCGATCCCTCGGCGCTCGAAAACGTCATGTTGGTCGGCATCAATGTCCCCATCCGCATCGGCCAGACGAGTGTGATGCCCGGTGACATCGCGCTGGGAGACCCAGAGGGCGTCACTTTCATTCCTCCCCAACTAGCCGAGAAAGTCGCGGCCAATTCGGAAATGAGCCATCTCATTGATGATTGGGGCCACCAGATGCTCCGCGAAGGACGCTACACACCCGGCCAGATTGATTCAAAATGGACCTTGCCCATGGTTCAGGAGTTCAACAAATGGCTCGAGCAGAAAGGCTCGAAGCTTCGCATACCGGAAAAGTAGCCTGCACTAGACTGGATGTGCGCGCAGCAGTTCGGCGATTTTCGCGCCCACCATGGCATCCTCACCCGGTTGCAGCATAAAGGAATTCATCGCCAGACCCGTTTCTGTGCTCTCCACGACAATGGATGGTGTTCCTTTGCGCAGCAGTCCTGCAGCCTCGCGCGGCGCGACTGCAATGCGCCGAGGATCCCAATTGACCTGAACATGCGGCACATGGTTGGCGATGTCCGGCACAAAATAAGCCGTGCTGACTCCCGGCACCTTGTTGACATCCGCCGAAATTTTGTCGAGCCTGCTCCACCATTCCCTGGTCAGCGCGTCGTGGTCCTCATTTAAATAGATTTCGACCGCCTTGATCATCCCAACGATTTCTTCCTTGCCCACTTTCTGGCCGCGGCCGAGCGTATCTTCGAAGGGACTGTTATTCAACAGCGCGTTGTGCACCATCTCCTTCCGTCCGATCAACAATCCTGCGCACTGCGGACCGCGCATCGCTTTGCCGCCGCTGAAGGTGATCATGTCGTAGCCCATTTGTGCGTAGTCCCACAGATGCGAAACGGGCGGTGTGTCCGCCGCGGCGTCGATCATCGTCGGCAGGTTGTACTGTTTTGCGAGCTTCAGCCACTCCTCTACTTTGATTTGCCCCGCGGCGTTCGCAAAATTCGTAAAGTGCATCATCGCGGTTTTTGGTCCGACGGCGTTGTGCAGCTCTTCGCGAGTTTCGATCTCCACCAACTTGACACCCGTCGCCCGCAACTGATGATCGAAAGGATTGCGGTGGGTTTTCTGGATGACAACTTCAGATTTCAGCCCGGTCAGATCCGGCAGTTGCTGAATCAGCTGTTCGTTGTCGCCGGTCAACAAGCCGGCGAGGCCGGATTGGATCGCGGCCGCAGCACCAGAGGTGACGAGGACAGAGTAACCGTCGGGCAATTTCAGCATCTGCGCGAGGCGTTCGCCCGCCGCCCGTTCCAAATCTGGAATGCTGACGAAATGCTTGGACCCCAACGCCATTACTGCTTCGACCTCGGGCCGGATTAGCGATCCGCCGAGCGTCGTCATCGTGCCCTGGCCGTTGATGACTGTTGTAACGCCCAGCTCCTGGTAGACATTCCCCGTGGCTCCAAATCCGGAAATCTTGTCCACCTGTGGCGGAGTAGGGGCGGCACTCGCGGCGCGGAACCGTACTCCGCTCCACGCTGCCGCTACCAGTGCGCCTACCGTTCCTAGAAATGATCTGCGATTGGATCGAAGGCCCATGGTCAGCTCCTTGTTATTTGCGGACGACGGCTGCGGTGCAATTGATTTCGACCAGCGAATTCCCGGGCAAGGCCGCGACGGCCACACAAGTACGCGCGGGTCCGCCATTCGGGAAATACGTCTTAAAGACTTTGTTCAGGCCGTCGTAATTGTCAATGGAGGTGAGAAAAACTGTGAGTTGCAGGATGCTGTCCATCGTTCCGCCGCCCGCCTCAACCACTGCTTTCACGTTCTCCATCACCTTCTTGGTGTGTGATTCGATATCCGTGGGAATTTCGCCTGAATCATGCGAATGCGCGCCTTGGCCGGCGATGTAGATCACGCCGCCGTGGACGATCACCGGTGTGATGAAACCCTTGCCGGCCGGTTTGCCGTCGTAATCCAGCTTTTGTACTTCGTTACTCTGGGGCGCTGCCGATGCTGCCTTGCCTAACGCTCCTGCAATTCCAAAACCGGAAAGAACGGTTGCGCACCGAGCGGCGAAGTTCCTGCGTGATACTTGCGTACTGATCATTTTGCGTTCCTCCTCGTTAATAGGTTGTTGTGTAAACCACCACGACAACCATGTCCAAAGTTACGGCAAGGCAAAGGCAAATACGTCGCTGCCGGACGCGATCGCCACGTACTGCTTGCCATCTACCGCAAAACTCATCGGTGAAGCGTGCATCAACTGTCCGGTATGAAAATGCCACAGCGACGCACCAGACTGCGCATCCACCGCTTCAAAAGATTCGGCATCGTCGCCAAAAAATGTGAGGCCGCCCGCCGTGGTCATCGTTCCGCCGGAAGAGTGGCCGGTCCCGATCTGCGGATAGCGCCAAGCGAATTTTCCGGAGGTGACGTCGTAGGCCAGCAGAATTTTCTCCGGGCTCCGATTGGGTGGATGCTTAATTCCCGTCGAATAATACGTTCGGCCTTCCTCGAATTGCTGGGGCTTCAGGAAATACGTCGCACAATCTTCCATCGAGAGGAAATAAAGTAGGTGAGTCGAAGGATTGTAGGAGGGTGAATACCAATTCGTAGCTCCCTCGAAGCCCGGACAGACCAGCGTTCCTTCGGTCGTGGGTGCAACCTCGGTGCGGATAGGCCGTCCACTCGCGTCAATTCCACTCGCCCAATTCAATTTTTCAGCGAAACGAGTGGCCGAAAGAAATTTTCCATTGGTGCGGTCGAGAACGTAGACGAACCCGTTGCGGTTCGCTTCGACCAGTAATTTTCGCGGCTCGCCCTGGTAGACCGCGTCGAGTAAAACCGCGGTTTCCGTCGCGTCGTAATCGAACAAATCATGCGGCGTGAATTGGAAGTGCCATTTCAATTTTCCGCTGTCCGGATCGAGCGCAACGACGCAATCCGTGTAAAGATCATCGCCCGGGCGTACGGCGCCATCGAAATCCGGCGCCGGATTGCTGGTGCCCCAGTACAGCGTATTCAAATCGGGATCGTACGTCCCCGGCATCCAAGTCGTGCCGCCACCGCGCTCGTAGGTTTTTCCTGGCCAGCTTTGCGAGCCGGGTTCGCCCGGCCCCGGAATGGTCCAGAATCGCCACTCTTCGTTTCCACTCTCGGCATTGTAAGCGGCGACGAAGCCGCGCACACCATCATCGCCACCGGATGTGCCGACAAGCAATTTGTCGTGAACGACCAGGGGCGCGCTTGTCGCTCCGTAGTTCTTGTTTCCGTTGGTATAGGCGACGTCCCAAAGTAGATGTCCGGAACGGGCGTCGAGACACAACAGGTGCGCGTTATCTGTGAGAATGTAAACGCGCGAATGCCAAACGGCGACGCCGCGACTATGATGCTGTGAGGCGTCGTCAATCAATCCGTCGCTGCGCGGCCGCGAATAGTGCCATATGGTGCGGCCGGCGCGAGCGTCTACCGCGTACACATCGTTCGCCGCGCTGATAAAAAGAATCCCGTCGACGGCTACCGGTGTGACCTCCAAGTCACTCGAGGCCCGCACGTGGAACGCCCACTGCGCGCGCAATTGGCCCACGTTTGCCGAGTTGATCTGACTCAGGCTTGAATAGCGGCGTCCGGAATAGTCGCCATTGTAAGAAGGCCAATTAACACCTGGCGGAGAAACGCGAAGGTCTCCCGGAGAAACATCTATAGCGGTCGAAACCATAGCACCACTTGCCTGCAGCGGCGGCGGTGCCTGCGCCCGTAAAGTCACTGCGGTGAAAATTCCGGCCATGAGGAGAACGCTGGCAGCCGCTAGGCGAAACCCTCGCCGCGGATGATTGAAACAGTGTCGCATCTTGCTAGGAAATCCCCCTCACAGCCGTTTCGCCCAGAACGCCGCGATTTTCGCCGTGCTCGCCCTCGACAGAAACCTTCACGCGCAGGACCCCAGAAGGAGCTTCCAGTTCTCCACTCAAGTTCAGCGGTTCAGCCGGTTCCGCGTTGCCCAATCGCAGCGTCGTGAGTTCCGCGCCCCTCGCATCCATAAAATGTACGATCACGCGTCCCGGGAAAAATACGCCGAACGATCCGGTAATGCGCACACCTGCCGCCGTTCGCACCGCGAGCAAAGGCTCGAGGATCAGGCCGCCATCCGCTACGCCAGCAAACTCTTTTCCCGCACGCGCAGGATACCATTGCGTGTTCATCGCGAAGGTCTGGCCCGGCGCAATTGTCACCATCGGGCTATTGAGCTCTGCTTCCATGTAGTAGGGCGCGTCATCAGGGCTGATACGGATCTCGGGCCGCCCTCGCTCGTTCATTTCCACCGCAGGGCCGTTTTTGTAAAAGATCACACTGGCCTTGCCGGGATACTTCGCATTCGGCTGATAGAGAAATCGTTCCACTATCGCGTAACCCGAGGCACGGTCCACTACGGCCAGCCAATCGCCCGGTGAATCCACCCACACTTCATTTTGCAGATATAGCCAGTGCAGCCGGAAGAGGCCGCCGGTCACCGCGAGTGAAGGATCATCCGCCAGCCCAGAGCGCACGTGAAATCCGTCCAGGTACGCGCTCTTCGGATTCGCCGGCGTGAACGCCCAAAAATCGTGATTGTAGTCGGCATCGTCATGCGCCTCGGCGGTATCGTATTGCGTTACGGATTGCAGGGACCATTCGATTGGATGCGTTGAGGCATTTTTCATCACAGCGTGAAACGAGATCTCCGGCGAATCGCTGCCCAGCGCAATTTCGCGCGAAAACTGTAAGCCGGTGCCCTCGTCAGCCGGCCCATCCATCCGGACGGCGCAGCGCGGGGCGGGTGAGACGACCGTCACCTTGTAGTCCCCGTCGTCGAGCGCATCGGATACCGGCCCCGGCCAGTGCTGCGCGTCTTCATTCCCCTCGGGCATGGGCCAGATCTTGTCCCCGCCATAGTTGTACCAGCGGCGCGGAGCGCCGGGAGCCAGCGGCGGGAAGTATTTTCCTTTGAGTTCTCGATTCTCGAAGAGGTAGGCATGCCCTGCGAACCTGACTTGCATCAATCGTCCGCCGAGCTTCGGCACTAAAATCAGCTCCACCCAGTGATTCGCCATGCGCACCGCCGGCAGACCTTCATGTGTGGCAGTGCTAACTTCGCAACCATTGACAGCCGCGACTGTATCTACGGCCGCAGCCTGCTTCGCAATAAATCCGGCAGCGCACGCGGCCGCAAACAAAAGCGCACCTGCACTGATGAATCCGCGCTGTTGGTCAGATCTGGTCACGTTAAGGTTCCAATAAACCCCGCTGGTCCGCCTTCATAATCGCCCGAACTTCTTTACCGCCTCCTCAATCGACTTGAGCTTCTCGATATACGCGTACATCGAGTGCTCCTTGAAATCCATCTCCTGCGCCAGCGCCAGCACTTCCTTCGCGTGCGCTCGCGGCACGGCCACGACACCGTCCGAATCCGCCACTACGATGTCCTGCGCGCTCACCGCGACCCCGTCGCAGACCACCGGCACGTTCGCCCCCGTAAAACGATAGTGATGCACGGAAGTCGAAGGCACGATTCCGGTGGCGAAGACCGGAAAGCCAATCTTTTGCAGGTAGGCGGTATCGCGTACACCGCCGTCAATCACCGCACCCGAATAATTTCGTGCCGACATCGCCGTCGCCATCAAGCCGCCCATTCCCGCAATATCCGCGCCCTGCTCGAGCGCCATGACGTAGACCGAGTTCGGGCGTCCGCTATCGATGGCCGCCAGCATACCCGCAAGCGCGTTGGGATCCGTCGTGCCTTCGTCTTTCTTGAGCTGCACGGTGACGGCGAACCCCGCGAAGCGCGAGGTGAATACCGGCCGCATACGATGCGACATGTACCCACGCCGCCCGAAAAGCTGTTCCAGCGCGTCAGACACCGAGGCGACTTCGACGTGCCGGTATCCATCGAGCAGAGCGGCATCGTCCGGTGATAGGGCCGGGGTGCCGGTTTGTGCTGCGTGCGACGGTCCGGCGGACCGAACGGAAATCGCTGTGGTCATTACAGCCAGCGCGGCCACCAGAGCGAGTATTGCCAGTTTTCGTCTGCTTCCATCCCGCAAGGCCGCCGCGAAAACTCTCGCTTTCATCATCCCCTCCCTCTGGAGTTCATTTTTGCGCACTCTACCATCGTTTTTTGGGTCGCGAAGGGAGAACTCATTGTGGACACCAAGTGCTGCTACCCCCCCGAAGGTCCGAGGGGCCGCGTTTTTGCTTGCAACTCGAACGTGCTTGCGAGTCTGCTCCGTTATTAAAATTTATTAAAAATAGCGTTGACAGGTTTTTGGCCCTGAGGTAAGTGTTTGGCATTGGGGTAGGGTTCGGGGCCCTTTGCTGGCATTTTCAACCGGATTCTGCGCGAGCCGCCTGGTAGTCTCCGCGCGGACTGAACTCCTTTTGCGTGAACAGGGGGGACTCGTATGCGCCATCCTCAGCGTTTTCTCGTAATTCTCGGCGGCGTTTTGCTGGCGGCTTGTGCGGTTTGGGCCGGTATTACCGGCAGTATCTCCGGCATCGTCACCGACCCAAGCGGTTCAATCGTTGCGGGCGTCTCGGTGACCGCGACGAATACCGCCACAGGCGTGCAAGCCACCGTTCAGACCGACGGCGCCGGCTTCTACAGCTTTCCTAATCTTTCGGTGGGAGACTACAACATCGAAGTTAGGCAGACAGGATTCAAGTCCTACCGCAGGAGCGGCATCCACATTGACGCCAATTCCGCCATCCGCGCGGACGTGAAACTGGAGATCGGCCAAGTTTCCGAAAGTGTGACCGTCAATAGCGACGCCGTCCATGTAGAGACGCAGAGCACGCAAATGGGCGAAGTGATCAACAGCCAAAAAATTACGGCAGTGCCGCTCAATGGCCGCGACTTCACGAATCTATTGAGCCTGCAGCCAGGCGTCGTGCCTTCCCAATACGCAGCCCAATCGGCAGGACTGAACGATCGGACGGTTTCCGGAAGTAACTCTCTGAATTCCGGGAACCAGTCGATCAATGGCCAGCGCGAAGCCGCCAACGGATTCATGATCAATGGTGCCAACGTCAACGAAGGCAAAAACAATGGGACGGCAGTGATTCCCAACCTGGATTCGATCGAAGAGTTCCGCATCATCACCAATAACTTCGACGCCGAGTACGGGAATTACAGCGGCGGCCAAATTAACGTCATCACAAAATCCGGCACGAACCTCTATCACGGTGATGTATTCGAGTTCAACCGAAACACCGCATTTAACGGCCGGGACTGGTTCGCACCTTCAATCGGCAAACTAATCCAAAACCAGTTTGGCGCCACGGCGGGCGGCCCCATCAAGAAAGACAAAACATTCTTCTTTGTGGATTATCAAGGCACACGTCTTATCTTCGGGTCAACCGCCAGTCAGTTCGTTCCCAGCCTTGCGGATCGCAACGGAGACTTTACCGACCAGGAGGGTGCCTTGGCGGCGGCAGCGGCGAGCACCGCCTTGGGCAACAGCACAAACGGCGTTGTGCAAGGCACGGCTTGGGCGCAAACGCTCACGGCTCGCCTAGGTTACACAGTGACAGCAAACGAGCCTTACTTCGTTCCGGGCTGTACCAGCACCGCCGTTTGCGTCTTGCCTAACGGCCAACTCCCACCCGCGAAATTTTCGCCAGCAGCTACTGGCCTCTTGCCATTCGTTCCCACACCAGTAAACCCAATAGCCGGCGGCCCAAACTTCAACACCACCGCTGCAGAGCAAAGATTGCGGGATGACAAAGGCGGAATTCGGATCGATCAAAATACAGCGGAATTCGGGCTAATCTCCGGTTATTGGCATGTGGATGACGATACCTCAAACAGTCCCTACCCGAATGGGGGCGCCAATGTGCCCGGCTTCAACGCCTTGAGTAACAGTCGTGCGCAAGTTGTAGTGCTTGGTGATACCAAGTCCTTCGGCTCTACGTCAGTCAATGAGTTACGCTTCAGCTATTTAAGAACCGCCAACCATCTATTCTCACCGCAAGGAGGACTGGGACCGACCCTTTCTTCACTTGGATTCACCTCCGGCTTCGACCAGCCCGGCGGCATCGGGCCAATAGCTCCGAGCCTGGAGGGTGTGCCCTCCGTATCGTTCGCCCTACTGGGTTTGAATATCGGAGTGCCCTCGGATACAACCAAGCAATTCAATAACACATTTGAGTGGCTGGACAATTACACGAAGATCATCGGCACACACAGCCTGAAGTTTGGCGGCCAGTTTCACTACGACCAGATCAATGACCGGAACTTCTTTGGTGAAAATGGCGATTTCACATTCGATGGCAGCGAATCCGGATCGGATGTGGTCGACTTTTTCCTCGGCGCTCCGGGGCAATTCATTCAGGCCAGCGAGCAGATCCTGGATTCCAGGTCAAAATACATGGGATTGTATGGTCAGGACAGTTGGCGCATAACTCAGAATCTCACTTTCAACTATGGCTTGCGGTGGGAATTCAGCCAACCCTGGTATGACACCCAGAACAAGATTGAAACAGTCGTACCGGGGGTTCAGTCCGTGGTGTTTCCGGGCGCACCGACTAGCTATCTATTACCGGGCGACCCGGGCGTGCCGCGAACGCTCGCCCCGACTCGATATAACAATTTTTCGCCTCGGCTGGGTCTCGCTTACTCGCCCGGATTTGATTCCGGACTCATCGCAAAATTGACGGGTGGGCCGGGCAAGACCAGTATCCGCGCGGGATTCGGCATTTTCTATACATCGGTCGAGGACCTCACGCAGTTTCAGGAAATTGGCGATCCTCCGTACGGGTTGTTCTATGTGAGTCCGGCTCCGCCATTGCTGGAAACACCCTATATAGATCGGGGTTCCAATAACCCCGAAGGCCAGCGCTTCCCGTTCGTGTTCCCTCCGGGAAACGTAAGCGCCAAGAATCCGGATACGACGTTCAATTGGGCCAGTGTCTTACCGCTCTCTGGTACGCTCGCTTACAACACTCACAACGTGCTGCCACGCTCCGAAGATTATGAATTGTCCGTCGAGAGACAGTTTGGAACCGATACGGTCTTGGGCGTGAGCTATATAGGAAATCAGGGCCACCAACTGATCAGTCTGGTCGAGGCGAATCCCGGCAACCCAACTCTTTGCCTGCAGCTGATTCAGGCGAACGCGCTGACGAGCTCAGGACAGTCGTGCGGCGGCTTCGGTGAGGGACAACAATATATTTTGCCCCCAGGAGTGCCGTACCCCTCAGCCGCCACGACGAATGTGCAACTCGTGCCGGCTTCGCAGTGCGGTCCGGCGAACCCCGGTAACCCCTGCGTTGTGAATACGACCTACACGGTGCTCGGGCCGAGCTTCGCGGACATTCCGTACGAAGCCACGATCGCGCAGTCTTCCTACAATTCACTGCAGGTCGACCTGAAACACACGAGCGGCCTTTCGACTTTTCTGATCGGATATACCTACAGTAAGTGTATGGATAACGCCTCCGGGTTTCAGGAAGGATTAAATCCGTTCGATCACCGGCGGAGCATCGGCTTGTGTATTTTTGATGCAACGCACAATTTTGTGGCGAGCTACGATACACGAGTCCCGTTCGATCGCATCTTTCGTACGTCAGGATGGGTGAACTGGATCGCCGCAGGCTGGTCGGTATCGGGGATCACGAGCTTCGTCAGCGGTCTACCCGTGACGCTGACCGAGGCCGACGACAATTCGTTCACCGGGACGCAAGGCGGCGAGGCCCAAATCGATCTGCCTGACTTCGTCGGTGGCAAGGTTCTGCAGACGACCAATCCCCGGAAGGGAGGTACTTATTTCGACACCACCCTTTTCGCTCCCGAAGCGCTTGGAACAATCGGTAGTTCGCGGCGGCGTTTCTTCCACGGTCCGGGCTTGAACAATTGGGACATGGCGCTCTTGAAGGACACCAAGCTGACAGAGTCGAAGACTTTGCAATTTCGGTTCGAGGCTTTCAACGTCTTCAACCATGCGCAGTTCTCTGCCAATAATTCATCGGGCTTCGGCACGGTGGCCTCCTCGGGATTTGGAGTGATTTCTGCCACCTATGGGCAGCCGCGAGTTTTGCAGGCCGGGCTGAAATTCTTGTTCTAGGAACAATCCGTCGCACTCGGGAGGCTCTGCGGACTGCCCATGGACTCCACTTCTGAGGAATGGACGCGCCTGTCTCCAGGCCGCTTGCGAAAAGCGCGAATTTGTTTTTCGTGCGTGAGATATTTTCTGCTTTCCGCGCTCCTGCTCTTATCGACTTTTGCATCTCGAATTCAGAATTCTCATGCGCCGCAGCCACTTTCCTCGAAAGGGCGGGTTTCGGCTGCCGTAGCCGAGGCTGGTAAAAAACTCTTCGACAGCAATTGTGCCGGATGCCACGGCCTGGATGCGCGGGGTGGAGAACACGCCCCGAACATTGCCACGAATCCGGAGCTGCAGCGTATGTCGGACGAACAGCTTTTTCGCATCGTTCATGATGGCGCCGCGTCGGGCACCATGCCTGCGTTCGGCGGACTCTTGAGCGACGACAGGATCAAGGCTGTCGGTGCCTACTTGCGCTCGCTCGAAGGCCGCACCGGCGGGGAGCACACAGCGCTGCCTGGCGACCCTGCGGCCGGCAAATTACTATTCTTCGGCAAAGCGGCGTGCTCGCAATGCCACGGCATTGTGGACTCGGGAGCCGGCTCGGGGGGCTTCCTGGCTTCGGATCTCACGGACTACGCCAGGTCGCGGGAACCAGCCGAGATCTTGCGTGCGATCACCCAGCCTAACGATAATCTCAATCCGCGCGCGCGCACCGCAGCCATCGTCACGCATGACGGCCAGAAACTCACCGGCTTCATCCGCAACCAGGACAATTTTTCGATCCAGTTTCAATCGCTCGACGGCACGTTTCATATGCTCGAGCGCGTGGGTCTGGCGAGCGTCACCTACGATCCACTCTCGCTGATGCCGGCTGACTACGATCAGCGGCTCACGTCTGCCGAGCTCAACAATCTGGTCAGCTTTCTGATGCGCACGGCTGCGGTCGATCCAGCATCCTCTCGCCAGCGCAAAGGAAAATATGACGATGAAGACGAGAATCGTTGACCCGTCGGGTTGCTGCCTGTCGCGAAATCTGCTGCAGGCTCAAGGGCGAACCAAAGTTGGACGAGAAATCCTTGGCTAAATTGAGCAGGTGGTTATTCGCGATTGCCGTTCCAGCCGTTGCCATCCTCGCTATCGTTCACGTTTATGCCCAGTCGAAATCTTCGTTCGCTCTTGATCCGCTCTCACCGGAATTTTCAAAGCTGATTGCGCCCGGCGAAAAGTTGGAGACCGTCGCCACTGCCTTCGGCTTCACGGAAGGCCCGGTGTGGGATCCCGACGGCTTCTTGTGGATCAGCGATGAGACCCTCAACAAAATTTACAAAGTGCAGATGGATGGTTCGAGGAAAAGCCTCCTCGACCTCGGCGATCCCGACGGCAACACGTTCGATCGCGATCGACGGCTAATCGATTGCGCGAGCGTACTTCGCGCGATCATTGCCATTTCCCGCTCCGATGCCAAATACACCGTGCTTGCAGATCGATATGACGGTAAACGTTTCAATAGCCCTAACGATGTTGTTCTAGGCCCTGACGGCGCCTTCTATTTCACGGATCCCACACTCGATCTTCCGCAAGGCCAATCACAGGAACTTCCGTTTCAGGGCGTCTATCGCCTCGCCCAGAACGGTGCCGTAACTCTGCTCACTCGGCAACTCACGCAACCCAATGGCCTTGCTTTCTCGCCTGACGGCAAAAGGTTTTATGTGGACGACAGCGAGCAGCGCAATATTCTTGAGTACGACTTTCACGACGATGGAACGATCTCGAGCGGCAGAGTCTTCGGTCGAGAACCTGGTGGCAAGGATGAAGGAGTGCCCGATGGCATGAAAGTAGACAAGAACGGCAATATCTTTGTCACCGGGCCGCGTGGCATCTGGGTTTGGGACAAGGCAGGTCGCCATCTCGGCACCATCGTTCTGCCTGAGCAGCCGGCCAATCTAACCTGGGGCGATACCGACTACGGCACGCTGTATATCACTGCCACCACCTCAGTCTATCGGCTGCGTACGCAAGCTCACGGTTTCGTCCCGTATCTTCCCTTCGCCAACCTCGCCGGAGAAAGACCAAAATAGCTGCCGCCGCACTCGCCATCTGACGTCGTTTTGGTCGGAACGCCCGCTATCTTCGGAGCGCAGGCCGCTTCGCACGGGCGGATTGGACCGCTTCGAGCATTTGGCCGGCTAATTCCGAGATCGCGGCTGCGTTTCTGTGGTGGATCGCTTCTTTCACGATTAACTCGCCGCCTACTCCCAGGGCGCTCGCGCCTGCGGCTATGAACGCTCCACAGGTCTCGAGATTTACGCCGCCGGTGGGCACCAGCGGGATTTCTGGGAATGGTCCCTTCAGCGCGCGAATGTAAGCCGCACCACCCACCTGTGCGCAGGGGAATATTTTCACCAGGTCCGCACCGTTTTCCCAGGCGACCATCACTTCGGTCGGTGTAAGCGCTCCTGCGATCATCAGCACATTTTTCTTCTGAGCGTACTCCACAGTCTTCAGATGCAGACCGGGGCTCACCAGAAATTGCGCACCAGCGTCCAGGCAACGTTGCGCTGCATCCACATTTAGCACCGTGCCAGCGCCGACTAGAATCCTCGGCATTTCTTTCGTCAGACGCGCCATCACTGAGGTTGCGCCTGGCACCGTCATGGTGATTTCTATGACGTTGATGCCACCCGCGAGTACCGCTTCTGCGGCAAATAACGCGTCCTCCGGTGACCCTGCGCGAATTACGGGGATGATTCCCGTAGCGAGTGCGCGTCGCAGCGCCGCATCCTTATCCATTGGTTCGCCTGAGATTCATCGGTTTCGGCTTCGCCAGATCAGCGAACGATTCTGGCACCTGCTCCTTTCATCACTTGCTCCACTTCCTTCAGCGTGGCCATCGTCGTGTCGCCCGGAGTCGTCATAGCCAGCGCGCCGTGCGCCGCCCCACATTCCACCGCCCATTGCGGCCCTTTGCCAGCGAGAAATCCATAAATCAGTCCCGACGCGAAGGAATCGCCGCCGCCGACGCGATCGAAGATTTCGAGCTGGGTTCGCTGCGTCGCTTCGTGAAATTTCCCGTCGCTGTAGCAGATCGCGCCCCAGTCGTTATGCGTAGCGCTGGTGGCTTTGCGTAGTGTGGTGGCAACCACCGAGAACGGATAGTCTTTCAGCAGCACCTCGATCATCGCTATGAAGTTTTCTGTGGAAACATTCGAGAACTGCTCGTCCACTCCGGGGACGTCGTAGCCCAACGCAGCGCAAAAATCTTCTTCGTTTCCCAGCATCACGTCCACGTACTTGGCGATTTGCCGGTTCACCTGCCGGGCTTGTTTCTTGCCTCCGTAAGATTTCCAGAGCGAATCGCGATAATTCAGATCGTAAGAAACGATGACACCGTTTTCGCGCGCCGCGCGCATCGCTTCCATGGCGACTTCAGGCGCCGAGGTGGAAAGCGCGCAGAAAATTCCTCCGGTATGCAGCCAGCGCACTCCCAATTTGCCGAAAATGTGCTGCCAATCAATATCGCCCGGCTTTAATTGCGAAACCGCGGTGTGGCCACGATCTGAACAGCCCAGCGCGGGGCGGATGCCAAATCCGCGCTCGGTGAAATTGAGTCCATTGCGCACGGAACGGCCCACGCCGTCGTAGGGCACCCACCTGGTGAGCGAATGATCCACGCCGCCCTGATTCATCAAATCTTCCACGAGACGGCCGATCGGATTATCGGCGAGCGCGGTGACGACGGCGGTTTCGAGACCGAAACATCGCTTCAACCCGCGTGCGACGTTATATTCGCCGCCCCCTTCACTCACTTCAAACTGTCGCGCAGTCCAGATGCGGCGGTCGCCGGGATCGAAGCGCAGCATCACTTCGCCCAGACCGAGCAAATCCCAGCGACAATTTTCTTTCGGTTTGATATTCATAGGTTCCTAGTTCATCGCCGCCCAACCGGCTCGGTCCGAGTTCGTGCCAAGACTCTGTATCCGGACTCGACGTTGAAGATGACAAAGCGACTCGCATTCCCACCGCCGTCTGGTGCGAGCTGAGCGGTTATCGCGCTGCCGGCCACAAACAGCGTGTGAAATGATCCATGAAACGCCGCCTTCCAGGCAAGAACCCGGCCAGCGGTTGACTGCAGATCGGCTGGCCTATTCAACGCGATAGATCTTTCTCACGCTAACTCGAGACCAGCAAGGAGCGATCCCCACGGCCTCACGACGAATGTGTCGAACTGGAAAGCGCGACTGGCGGCGCCCAGATCTCGGTGATTTCTTCCAAGCTGCGGCCTTTCGTCTCCGGAACGAGAAACCCCACCAGGATGATCGTGAGCAGCGCACCGACGCTGAAACACCAGAACGTCCCGTCCGAGCCGAGATTCTTCTGCATCACCGGAAATAATTGATTGCCGAGATAACTGACCAGCCATAACGCTGTGGTGGCGATCGACATCGCTCGCCCGCGAACCTTCGTCGGATAGATTTCCGAAATAATCACCCAGCACGCCACGCCGTTGCCTACCGCATGCCCGGCGACGAAACTCATCACGAACATCAGAATCGTCACGCCGCTGCCGTGTACGTAATAAAGCCAACCCACTACCGCGAAGGAAACGAATTGTACAGTAGTCCCTCCGAGGATCAGCGTTTTTCTGCCTGCGCGATCGATCAGCCAAAACGCCACGAAGGTGAACACCAGATTGATCACACTCACCATCACGGATTGCCGGAAGGCGTCCCCGGTGGCGGTGCCCGCGGAACGAAAAATCTCCGGCAGGAACGAAAACAGTGGCGTGATGCCGCTGATCTGCTGCAGCGCGGCCAGCATAATTCCCAGAAGCAGCGGGCGGCGGAAAGTTGTGAATAGTTCGGAGAGGTGGCCTTCTTCCAGCGAGAGCGTGTCCTCGATCTGCCGAGCCTCCATTCGCGCTACGCGGGGACCGTTGATTTTCGTGAGTACCAGCAACGCCTGCTCGTGACGGCCCTCCTTCATCAGCCAACGCGGGCTTTCGAACGTGGGAATAATCATCAGACCGAATAGCAGCGCCGGCACAATGCCAGCGAAGAACATCCACCGCCATCCGGTCGATGTATTCCAGGCATCATCCCCCATCCGCTCGATTAGCATGTTGACGAATACCGCTCCCAGGATTCCGACGACAATTCCCATCTGGTAGAGCGTGACGCAGCGCCCGCGCACCCGCGTGGGCGAAGTCTCCGCGATGTAATTCGGCGCAATCACCGATGCCGCGCCGATTCCCAAGCCGCCCAGCAGGCGCCAACCGACAAATTGATTCAGGCTGTCGGCAAAAAGCATTCCGCAGGAAGAAAGCGTGAAGCAGACCGCACACAGGGCCAACCCTTTTTTTCTGCCCAGAAAATCTGCAACGACTCCCGCGCCCGCGCAACCGACCACGCCGCCGATCAAAGCGCATCCTGCAGCCCAGCCAACTCCCGCCGCGTCCAAATGAAACAGATTCCGCAGATACCCGATCGCGCCGCTGATGACGATATTGTCGTAACCGAAGAGCAGCCCGCCGAGCGTCGACACCGCCAAGGCGATGGCCAGGGGCGCTCGCGAATCGCTCGGGTTCACTATGAAAGCCCGACTCATTTATCCCCGAAAACGGCAAGCCCGTTGCCGGCACGATTGCGGGTTGTCGATTCCAGCATCGCTTTCGCCGCCACCATGAAACCCAGCGTGTGCGCCATGCCGGCGTGCCAGGGCGCCGCGCAGGTCATTTGGGGCGCGTGGTCAGGAATCATTACGCCGTCGAAATGGTTCCGCTGCAGGATAGCGAGGACGCGCAGCATGTCCACGTCGCCTTCATCAATAAATGTTTCGCGGTAATGCGGCACTTTTCCCACCACGTTGCGCAGGTGAATGTAGGCGATTTTGCCCTGCCTGCTGTACGAATCAATCGCGTCGTAGATGTTTTCTTCCGTCATTTCGGCCAGAGTTCCCACGCAAAGCTCCAGCATGTTGCTGGGACTGGGGACCAGGTCAATCAGCTTTTGATACATGCGGGGCTGATACACGAGCCGCGGCTGCTGCCGCATCCACCGCATCGGAGGATCGTCTGGATGCGCGGCGAGCCGCACGCCGGATTCTTCCGCCACGGGAATTATCTCTTCCAGAAATCTCTGCAGGCGCCTCCAAAGTTCCTCGTGAGAAATGGAAGCCAGTGTCCCGGGCGCCGCATCCGGGTCGTAGATCATATTCCAGATCATCCCGTTCGGAATGGGCACCTCTTCGGCAGGACCGTCCATCCCTAGCGTCACAGCTCCTCCGCGGCCCTCCGAAGCAGTCACGCGCCCGCATACGCCGCCGAGGCTGAAGTTGTAACCCAGCACCGGTACGCCTGCCTCGCCCATTCGGCGAACGATCGTTTTAACTTTTTCAATTTGCTGCGCCCGTTTCGGGCCATCCAAAAGGATGTCGTGCCAGTGTGCCGGGTCCAGGTTCTCGATGGCCGCGAGCGTCAGCCCGGCATCCTCTATTTCCGTGCGAATATTTATGATTTCGTCCACCGTCCACAGTCTTTCGGGATCGCCCGCTACTCCCCACGGTTCGTACTTGCCGCCGGTGGGCTGATTATTCGCGGGATTCGCGGAGCCTTGCCGGAAGTAATCGACCAGATGGATGACCACATGGGTGCAACCCGCCTGCCGCGCGAAATCGTAATATTCGCGTGTCAGCATGTGCCGATAAAGTCCCAGTCCCACCTTCATAGGCGGTTCCCGATCCCTCCGCCATAGTCCGCACTGAGCACTTGCCCATTGATCTCGCTGGCTAGCGGCGAGCACAGAAAAACGAACGCGTCGGCGATCGATTCCGGGCTGTTGCGCCTGCCCAGCGAAACCCGCAGCACGAACTCCCGGTAGGCTGGGTCTTCTTCGAAAACTTTCAGCGAACTTCCCGCCGCCACATTTCCGGGCGAAACAACATTCACGCGGATGCCCGTCGAGGCGTATTCGAGCGCCAGACAGCGTGCAAAGTTCTCCAACGCCGCTTTGGCTGAAGCGTACGCGGGAATCTTCGTGTGCGGCATCCGCGCGACATAAGAAGACGTAAAAATCAAATGGCCCGCGATCCCGCGCTTGGTCCATTGCGCCAAGGTGGCGCGCGCCAGATACGTCTGCGCGAAATAGTTGAAGCGAAAGATGCGCTCGTACTCCGCCGCGGATGTGGTTGCGAAAGGATGCAGGCCGCATCCGCCCGCGTGGCCCAGCACGGTGTCCAGCGCGGGCCAGCGCTCGAAAGCCCTTTCAATGAGCCGCTCGACGGCGCCCGCATCGGTAACATCCGCTGCAAAATACGAATATGACGCCCGCGCAATCCTCCACTGGTCCAGCGTGCGAGGGGCTGCTTCCTCGTCCTTGATGTCGGTGAGCGCGAGCGTTGCGCCCGCCTCGCACAATTTCCGCACCACGTGTTCGGCGATGGCGCCAAGCGCCCCGGTGATCAGGATGGTTTTGCCTCGGAGGTCGATGCCAATCATCTTTGTGTCACTCGCTGCATCACGCTTTCCGGAACTCGCGAATTGTGCGACAGCACTTCGTGGCCGCTTTCCGTCACCAGCACGTCGTCTTCGATTCGCGCGCCTCCGCCGTACTCGGGGACGTAAACACCCGGCTCGATAGTCACAATCATCCCGGCTTGCAGTTTCTCCCGCGCGCCCGGAACCAGCGCGAAACCCGGGTCGTGATAACGAAATCCTACGTGATGGCCTGTCCCGTGCGTGAAGTGAGTCGCGAGTCCGTGCTGTGCAATAGCGCCGCGCGCGATCGCATCGATTTCGCCGGCCGTTGCACCGGGCCTCACCGCGTCCTTTGCTGCCCCTGCGCTTTTTGGGCCAACGACAACACGCGCTCCAGTTCCGCGCTCAAAGTCCCCATGGCAACCGTGCGCGTCAGATCGCTCCAATATCCGTTCACGCACGTCGCCAGTTCAATCAGCACGAGGTCTCCATCCTCCAATCGCCGTGCGGAAGATCGATTGAAACGCCCCGCGTCCGCGGTGTGCGGCCCCGCTTGCACCGTCGCCCATGCGCGCGAATGAAAAATGCCGTCCTGCCCGATCTGCGCATGAATCGCAGTCTCCACCAGCGAAGCCAGCCCAGTCTCGGTCGCGCCAACGGAAAGCGCATCGATGAAAGCTTGCAGGCCAATCTCTGCCACTCGATTGGCCCTCCGAATCTGCTGCACTTCTTCATCGGTCTTCAAAAGATAGAGCGCCAAGAACGCGGATTGCGTCTTCGCGTCGAGTTTGGCCACAATCCCCTCGATTCGGCTCGAAAAATCTTCAGGGAAAGGGTTGTGCTCCGCCGCTTGTATGGGCAGCGCCGTCCTCGCCGCACCGAAAGACGCCCCGGTGCGCTCGGGCTTCGTCCTTTTTCTCTCGAGCGCCCCACGAATCGCTTCTACCAGCATGCCGAATGGGTCCGCACACCCCAGCCGACCCCACGGATATTCCTGCACCTCCAAACCACCCGGAACGTGGTCGCGCGGCTCGATCTCCGGTACAAACAGAACTGGTTCCTGGTCTTTGAAGTACAACAATGCCGAAGCACCCCAGTGGGGCATATGCCCCGTCATCATCAATATCTCGTCCGGCCTCCACGCCAACCAGGCCTGAAGGCCTTGGCCGTTCAGAAACTCGCGAACGATTTGAGGGCGGGTGCGCTTCCGTGTTTTCATCCTGAGCCAACCGTCGCTCCTACATGATTCCGAACTTCTGAAATGCGTCCACCGCGCTGCTTCCATCCTCAATCGCCTTCTTCACCAGCTTCTCGCCACGCGCCTTCTCCAGCGACTTGGCGAACACTTCTTCCGCGGCCTCGGAAGGAACCACGCAAACTCCGTCGATGTCTCCGAACAAGAGATCTCCCGGACGCACCCGCACACCGCCGATTTCGATCGGCACGCGAAAATCCACCACCTTGTAACGCGGCGCCGAATCCTGGCCATACGAACCAAAACCGAAAGTCGGAAAACTCATTTTCAAAATGCTTTTCGTGTCGCGCACATATCCGTTCAACACCGCGCCCGCAGCGCCGAGTTTGCTCGCGCGTGTGCTCATGAGCTCGCCCCACAACGCGTTGCGCGGCGACGACCCAGTATTCACGTAAATCTCGTGCCGACGAAGGTCATCGAGAGCTTCGAGCATCAGCCCGAATGGCTTGGCCATCAGCGCGTTCGCCGATCCGGAAACTTTTTCGGCGAATACGTCCGTAGAAAGCACCGTCATCGCGCGGCCAATAATCACCATCTCCGCGTGCAGTGGCTGAATCTGTGGCGGCAGGAACTGGTGGAGCAGTTGCATCTTGTCCATCACGTCTCCCACCACGCACGTAAATAGTTCGCGGCGGACCAGCCCAAAAAGTTCGTCGTCGCTTTTCCACAGTGCAGTCATTCGCAGTCCTGACTTTCACGGTCTCAAACTTCTCGGATGTAACTCCGGTCGCGGGTTGCCGGTAGTTTCAGGCCCAAGCGGGCCGTTATTTCCCATCACGCAAAAAAGGATTCGTCTTTCCGCGCGTACCGCCGGGCAACCTTTTCATTCAAGGTCACGCCCAGGCCGGGCTTTTCCGGCACAGAAACGAATCCGTTCTGAATCATCGGCGACGGCAGCCCTTCCACCAACTCGTTCCAGAATGGAACATCCGCTGCATGGAACTCCAGCGCCAGAAAATTTGGCACTGCCGCGCAGAAATGGACCGAAGCCAGCGTTCCCACAGGACTGCTGATATTGTGTGGCGCGATCGGCATCGTGTGCAGGTCCGCAAAATCCGCGATCCGCTGCGCGACGGCCAGGCTGCCCACTTTTTGTAGGTCGGGCGTCACAATGTCCAGCGCATGCTGCTCGATGATTTCTTGAAAGCCTTCGAACAGAAAAAGATTCTCGCCGGTGGCTATCGGCACGCGGATTTTCGAGCTCACCGCTTTCAGCGCGGCCACGCCGTTCGGCGGCACGGGGTCTTCGAGCCACAGCAAACGAAAAGGTTCGAGCTCGCGTCCCAGCGCCACCATGTCCGAAACGTTGTACCGCCAGTGACAGTCCACCGCGATATCCGTCTCCGCTCCCACCGCGTCATGCACCGCCGCAACCAGTTTCACCATGTGATCGATCGCACGGTTCGTCAGGCAGCGGCTGTAGGGGTCGCCTCCTGCTGCGCCCGGCACATCCAGGTCGAACTTCAGCGCCGTGAAACCCATCGCGCGCTTCGCCAACGCCTGCTGGCGATATCCTTCTGGCGCCGCCGGCTCGCTCGCATCGCCTTCGTCGAAATAGTCTTTGGCGATATGCTCGGCGCGCACCGGCGCCCACGATGCGAGACGCGAGCGCAGCACTTCATCCAAACTTTCCAGAGCTTCCCCGCCGTGGCAATCCGCATAAATGCGCACCCTGTCGCGAAACTTGCCACCCAGCAGCCGATAAATCGGAACGCCCAGCGATTGCCCCAGTATGTCCCACAGCGCGGCATCTATTCCGCTGATGGCGTTGTAAATGATTCCCGCCACGGATCCCGCGCCGGAGGCCGCCCGCTGCAGTTTGCGAAACAGCCGGTTGATGTCCCGCGGGTCTTCCCCCAAAATCACCGGCTCCAGCGAACGCAGCATGGCGGTCAGTCCTGGAGCGAAGAAACATTCCCCCAATCCCTGAATGCACTCGTCTGTCTCAATGCGCACGAACGTCCAATCGAAGTTTCCTTCCACTACCGCGGTTTTCAGTCGTGTAATTTTCACGCCATTCCCTGATCAGGTTATTTCACGCGCGATCCGCGATTTGCAACTTTTCATTGCGGCGAGCAACAGCAAAACCGTGCCACGCCGCAGACGCGAAGCAGCTGTAGCTTCAGTTCTGCTCGAGCAGCACAGCAGCCTGCGCCGGATCGATCCGGAAAGTCTGTGTGAGCGGAGTTTCGCGCGAAGATCCTCCCACGAATACCCGGTATTCGCCCGGCACAATCTCCCATAAATTCCGCGCATCATCAAAAATCGCCAGGGACCTCGCCGCAATGCTCACGTTAACTTCCTGGGTTTCACCCGGGTCGAGTTTCACCTTCTTCCATCCAACCAGCCGCTTGGGCGGCTCACCCGCACTCGTCGGCAATCCCAGATAGACTTGCGCAACTTCCGCACCGGCGCGCTGGCTGGTGTTTTTCAAGCTGAAGGCCACGCTCACTGGCCGCGCGGAGTCGACGCGAAGTTTCGTGTACGCGAAACTGCTGTAGGAAAGTCCGAAGCCAAACGGAAATAGCGGCTCCTTATTTTCCGCGTCGTACCAGCAGTAGCCCACTTTCATCCCCTCGCTGTAATTCACGTCGAAAAACGTATCTCGCGTAAGGACGTTCGCGTCCGGCTTCTGTCCAGCCGGCGGCGCAGGTGGGCCTTGCAAAACGGGCCGCGGCAGATCGGCCTCGCTCTTCGGGAACGACAGCACCAATTTGCCCGAGGGATTCACATCTCCAAATAGAATATTCGCAATGGCCTCGCCGCCGCGCGGACCCGGATACCAGGTTTCCAGCACTGCCTTCACGCTGTCGAGCCAGGGCATCAGCAGCGGATCGCCATTCTCCAGCACAACGATCGTGTGCGCGTTCGCCGCCACCACCCTTCGGATCAATTCATCCTGCTCGTCGGGCAGAGCAAGACTCTTAAGGTCGGCGTTTTCGTGCGTGTGTTGGTGCGCGAAAACAATGGCCACCTCCGAATCGCTCGCCAGCTTCGCAGCAGCGCCTGCATCCAAACCCAACGCAAATACAACCTTGCTCTGAGGACTCTTCGCGCGAATCGCTCGCAGCGGTGAGGAGGGGTCCCACACCCGAATGGCCAGGAAAGCGTCGGTGTCGTCGTCTGCCACCGGCTTTGCTGGCACCGCGTTGCCGCCCACGGGATTCACCTGCGCCGATCCTCCCCCCGAAAGCACTGCGATATCGGCATGCGAGCCGATCACCGCGATCGAGCGAACCTTGGATGCATCGAGGGGCAACTGGCCATCGGCATTCTTCAGCAGCACGGCGCCTTGTTCCTCGATGTGTTGCGCGATGTCCGCGTCCTTCTCCACGTTGATCGGCGTGACCACCGGCGGATGGTCCATCACTCCCACCGTGAACAAGGTGCGCAGAATACGGTGCACCATGTCGTCGAGTCGCGCCATCGGGACTTCGCCCTTTTCCACCGCTTCCTTCAGGGGCGCAGAAAAATACTGGCTCAGAAAAAATTCCTGGTCCAGTCCGGCATTCGCGGCCTTCACGGTGCTGTGTGTCGCGCCGCAGTCGGACATCACCCAGCCCCTAAACCCCCAATCCTTTTTCAGAACTTCGTTCAGCAGGTAGTCGTTCTCGCAGGAATAAACATCATTCACGCGATTGTAGGCGCACATCACCGTGCCCACCCCCGAATCCTTTATGGCAATCTCGAACGCCAGCAAGTCGATCTCGCGCATCGAGCGCTTGTCGAGGTTGGAACTCACCGTGAAGCGCCCGGATTCCTGGTCGTTGATCGCGTAATGCTTGATGTCTGCCACCACTCCCTGGTCCTGAATTGCCCGCAACTCCTGCCCTGTGATTTTCCCCGCGAGCAACGGGTCTTCCCCGTGATATTCAAAATTCCGCCCGTTGCGCGGTTCGCGCGTCACATCAATTCCGCCGCCCAGCGATACGTTGAAGCCCTCGTCGCGCGTCTCCTCCCCGATTACTTTGCCCGCGTCATACCCAATCTGTGGATCCCAGCTGGACGTTTCCGTAAGCGAAGATGGCAACGCCGTTGATTGCCCGTTCGGTCGGTGCCCCAGATCCGTTACGCCCAGTCCCGCGCCGATCAGATTCAAGTCCGGAATGCCCAATCGCGAGATGCCCGGCACGAAGCCATCTCCACCCAACGCACGCGGAGGAGCCGTCGGCACCAGCTTTCCCAGCGGCGCGCCGAAGGAACCGTGCAGCAGTTGGATTTTTTCATCGAGCGTCATTTGCTTCAGCAGCAAGTCGGCGCGCTCGTCGGGCGATAGCTTGGCATTCATCCAGGGCCGGCTCGTGATCTGGCTCTGGTTTTTGGAAACAAACGGCGCAAACGCGAAGACGCCACAAAGTGAAACGCAAAGGATTCGATTGTGCAGTTGCATGGACTACCCTTGGACCAGCGAGCGGTAGAAACAATTGCATACGGTATACTATTCACGAGGCGGAATCTAGCGTATGATCCCGCATCTGCTCCGCTGCACCGAGGCCCGGTTTGATAAATCTCGCAGCCACCGTCCTTTCCACCACCACTCTCAAATCCCACTTGGCCACAATTCTGCGCGACGCCATAATTTCCGGCAAATTCAAACCCGGCGACCGCCTCAACGAAACCAGGCTCGCCCGCGAATATAGCGTCAGCCGCATTCCCGTCCGCGAAGCTCTGCAACAATTGCAGGAACAGGGCCTGGTGATGAACCATCCCCGCCGTGGAATGTTTGTGAACAAGCTCAGTGAGGAGGATTGCCAGAAAATCAACAGCCTGCGCATCATTCTAGAGGCCGAAGCCTTGAAACTATGCCGCGCGCGCCTCACCGCAGCCGGCGCAAAGAAGCTGTTGGAATTGGTGAAGGAAATGGAGCACTGGAAAGTCGGCTCGGAAATTGACGCCGCGACCCTCGATCTGGAATTTCATCGCACCATCTGGAACGGCAGCGGCAACGAGTACCTCGAGAAAGCTTTGAATTCTCTGGTTCCTGTCCTCTTCGCCCATCAGGCTCTCGAATACATCGCGCAGGATCGCTTGCACTGGCCGCTGAAACATCATCGCGCGCTGCTACGGGTTGTGCAGGGCACATCCAAGCAAACTCCGGAGCAGGCCATGGTGACCCACCTGAAGCTGCGTTACACGAACCCGGAGAGGTTCTCGAGTCTGGGCGCGAAAGACTAGAGGTGCCTGTTCAGTCGCCGCGATTCCGCTTTCAGCGACCAGCGCAATAAGGTGGTTTACACGGATTTGAACTTTCCTTCGGTGATGTATTTCTGGGAAGCGCAGCGGCAGCGCGGCGCGCGCGTCCACATGATAAAGACGGATGATGGGGTCGAGGTTCCGACCGAACGGCTGCTCGATGCGATTGAACGAAACCACGCTGCTCGTTCCGGTGTCGCACGTGATCTGCGAAATCGCTCGCCATTCCCGCTGCGGTCGCGATCCAGAATGCGCGGCTCTACGAGCGTGCGGAAATCTATGGCGCCGAGCTTGAGCAGCGTCTCGAAGATCTCGAGCAAACGCAGAACGCCTTAAGGCAAGCGCAGGAGGGTCGCGAACTGTCCGAAGAAAAATTTAGCAGAGTATTCCGATCAAGCCCCATCGCTTTTTCCATTACCACCGCCGACGAGGGACGCTTCCTGGATGTAAACGAAGCATTCGAGCGCCGCTACGGATATGCGCGCCAGGAACTCCTCGGCCGCACCGTATTTGATATCGGGATCTGGGATGACCCCGGCGAACGGCTGCGGACACTGGACGAGATTCGCGAGCAAGGCCGGGTGAAGAACCGCATCACGCGCTTCCGCAAGCGTTCCGGCGAAGCCATCGATACATTCTATTCCGCGGAGATCTTGGCGGTCGAAGGTTGTGATTGCGTTTTGGCTGTTTCCGAAGATCCGCCTACGCGCGCCGAAACGGAAGCTCCGCTTGCTCGCGAAGCGGCCGCTGACTGAACATCAAGCTGTAGCTTGTCACACAACGATATACTATCAATCTATGGCTTGTCTCTTTGGATCGGAAGGACAAGCCAGCACTTGACATCTATTGTCTTTCTGGCAAGTTATACATTGACAGGAATATTATGAAACCCGAATTCCGACAGTTACGACTCTCGCAATTAGACCGAAATCTTGAACTCGCGCGTAGCCTGCCACCTCGCCCTTCGGGCGGGTGGATCGCCTCCGTGCGCGAGGCGCTTGGCCTTAGTCAGCGCCAAGTCGGCAAGAAAATGCGGACATCGGGACAGGCCGTTCAACAGTTTGAACGGTCCGAAGCCGAAGACCGCATCACGCTTCGTGCCCTTCGGCGCGTTGCCGGAACCATGGGGTGCGAGCTGGTTTATGTACTCGTGCCGAAGTCCGGCTCGTTCGCAGAACTCGCCGAAGAACCCACTCGCGAGCGAGTCGCTCGCGATGTCAAAAGCGTCGTTCATACGATGGCGCTCGAAGACCAGAAGCCCGAAAACGCCAACCAACTGACCGAGGACGAGGCGCAGCGCCGCTTGAATCGCAGCAAGACCCGATGAATTTCATCCTCAGTCACAAGTACGCGGACGGGAATACTCCGATTCGGCCGGAAGAAGCCGAACAACTCATTCCCCGCATCAGCACCATCGGCGAGCTCAATGAATACGAAGCGCTCAACATATTGTCGGCCCGCGAGTGGGCGTTTGACGGTCGGACGATGAAATCCCTCGACCCCTTGGATGAGCGGTATGTCCGAGACCTGCATCACCGGATGTTCGACAACGTCTGGAAGTGGGCCGGCACGTATCGACAAACGGAGCGAAACATTGGATGCGATCCGAGAGAGAGCGTCCAGCGAATTCCCCAGCTCCTTGCCAACACGCGATACTGGCTGGAAAACAAGACGTTCCCGACCGACGAAGCGTTGCTTCGTTTTCATCACCAACTGACGAGAATTCATCCGTTCGCAAATGGAAACGGCCGCCACGCGCGAATGATCGCCGACGTCGTCGCCCTGAAGTACGGCCAGGCCGAATTCACTTGGGGAGCCGGTAAAGACCTGATCGCGCAAGGTGATCCACGCAGTAGATATCTCGCGGCGCTCCGCGCGCTCGACGAAAACGAAAACGATTTGAGGTCGCTTCTCGATTTTGCCCGCTCGTGAAGGTGGCCACTCCGCCTCTCAACGGAACTCGTGCGACTCCGTTTGTGCCGTGCTATCCAATCGGGATCACGCGAGCAGCCTTGATGGAGATTACATCGTCCTGATTCTACGGCACGCCTTCGACAACTGTTCCCGATTCATTCCTCAGGCAAAACGCGTGATAAACGCGAATAGCGTATTTTTCGGCAGAGCGCGATCAAGATCTTCGGTTCACATGACGCAAATGGGGCATTCGAGAAAATGGTGACAGTGGGCCTCCTAACCAGAAATTGGGATCATTGAAATCTGCTCATGACTGGCTACCTGTTCAGCACAGTGAGCGAGCATTTCTGCGACGTAGCAATCACCCTCTCTGTACATCTGGGTGACATTGCTGTGACCGGACGATCCAGATTGAGCCGAGAAAAGGTATGAGCGGCTTTTCATGCAAAGGGGTCCGGTGATGTCGGCAACGGGCACGTGAGTCTTGACGACCTCGTGAGTCCGCTCTGCATAGCACACCTGCTCACAAGGCAGGCGTCCTACCGGAAAGACTGCAGCTAAAGGCCGTGGGCTTTCGACCCACTACTCGAACCTGTCAACGGATGTGTAAAGTATTCTTCGGACCGGCGAAATCTCAACAAGTCCCTCGCAACCGAATCGCATCCTCCGACAAGCAAGCGATCAGCGAGACCAAGCGCTTCGCCGACGCGGCCAGTTTACCGCCTGACTTCGAAATCGCGTCGGAGCGGGAAGTGTTCTTTGCACCCCTGACGCGGAGCCACGCAGAAGAGGATCAGGATGTCAATGGAGCGGGGATTTCGCCAGCCGCGTGATGTGAAAGACCGCTTGGGATATCACGCCGGCCAGATCGGGTCTGGAGCACCTCGAGATGCCGACGGAGTCCATCGGTGATTGGCCCTATCGGGTTGCACAACGCTATTGCTTCAGTGCAGGCGTGCGACCTCGTTCGGGAAACGAATTCTTCTCCCGGCGACACACGTCTGCTTTTTCGTGACAGCGCGCTAGACGCTCTCAATTACCGCAATCGCGCCAGCCCGTTCTGGAGGAGGTGAAGGGAATGCGGATCAGACCTGCGGGCCTGATAGCGGGTGTCACTCTTGCTTTCGGATTTATGTCGGTCTCTGCAATCTCCAGCCGTGTTTTTCCGAAGCCGCCTGGCCCGTCCGGATATCATGTTGTAAAAACTATCCCGATCGGCGGCGAAGGTCTGTGGGATTACTGCATTGTTGATAGTGCAGCGCGACGTGTGTACATCTCCCATTTCACGCATGTCGTGGTGCTTGATGCCGACACCGGGGCATTGGTCGGCGACATTCCGGACACGCAAGGCGTTCACGGCATCGCTCTCGCGCCGGCCCTGGGCCTTGGTTTCACCAGCAATGGCCGCGCAAACACAGTGACAGTTTTTGATCTGAAATCGTTGAAAGCGATCCGGACAGTTGCAACGGGAGGAGAGAATCCCGACGCAATCTTCTACGACGCTGCTACCAAACTGATCTTTGCATTCAATGGCAGGACCAACAACGCTACCGCGATCGAAGCTGAAAGCGGCAAAATAGCAGCGACATTCAAACTGGGCGGCAAACCCGAATTTGCTGCGGGCGAGGGCGATGGGCACGTTTTCGTAAATATCGAAGACAAGTCTGAGCTCCTTGAGATTGACGCCCAAAAGCGGGTCGTAATGAATCGCTGGCCGCTTTCGCGGTGCAAGGAGCCGTCGGGCCTTGCCATGGACAAGAAGAATCGCCGACTCTTTGCGGTTTGCGATAACAACATCATGGCCGTCGTAAACGCGGATTCTGGAAAAATAGTTGCGACACCAGCGATCGGCGATGATCCTGATGCCGCCGGATTTGATCCCAAGACAGAATTTGCATTCAGTTCAAACGGCGGTAGCGGGAATCTCACCGTCATCCACGAAGATTCACCGGACCACTACAGCGTCGTAGAAAACGTGCCTACTCAAAAATACGCGCGCACGATGGCAATCGATTTCAACACGCAGAATATCTTCCTTCCAATCGCAGAATTCGAAGCAATTACTCCGCTGGGAGCGAAAAGACCTCCGATAAAGAAAAACTCTTTTGGTGTTCTAATGGTCAGCAAATAGCCTGACGGGTTCACGGCAACGAATCGTGGGAACGGCAGATTCGAACCCGCGACCCTCGCGGTGACCGGGTGACCGTAGCCTTTCTGCACGGGTCCCGCTGGCAGGCACCGTAAACACGCGATCACAATCGCGCCGCCCAGCGCAACGCCGCTGACACCGTTTCCTGCTCTTGCCGTTGTCGCTTGAGTCCTGTGGGCCCTTCGTTTTTCCGCCGCTCATTTTCCTGGGCACGGCTTCGGGCGAATTCCTGCGCCCGGCAGCTTCGCGTCTTCTGCTTTCCCGGTTCCTCCCTGTGGTCCATCCGGGTCCCCTCCCGGAATGCAGCCGCTCGCCTTGGGAGCAGCGGCCCTCGCTTCGGGTGCCCCAGGAAAATGAGGCTCAAAAAGGAGAAACACCATGTACTTGAACTCAGTAACACTCGTCGGATTCGTCGGAGCTGATCCCGAGCAGCGCCAAGCGAAGGGCAACGGCACCAGGTTCACTGTGCTTTCGGTCGCGACGCGGCGCTCCTGGAAAAATGCCGAAGACGAATGGGTCTTGAAGACCGAGTGGCACCGGGTCGCGATCTTCCGCACGCGCCTTGCGCAATACGTCCTCGACAACATCCAGAAGGGTTCGCACGTTCTGGCCGAAGGCAGCCTGGTCAGCTCGACCTACGAGCGTCCGAGCAAAGGTAAGAAAGTCGCGGCGAACAAAATCATCTCGTGGTCGATTTGCGCCGACGCCGTGCGCCGGCTTGACCGCGGCGAACCAGAGCCCGGAGCGGCCGCTTCCCGTTCGAACTCTTCGGAGGAAGCTCCTGAAACGCCGGGCAAGGCTCCCTACTGAAGCTCGCACATCGGGCCCCGGCGAGAGCCGGGGCTCTTTTTTTTGTGCTGGCCCCACCTCCGACCGTCTCCTCCAAATTTTGCCGCGAAAGCAGACGGCGTAGCAGCATCGCTTTGCTGCACGCGTGATTTCTTATGCGACCGCGCCTGTCAGAGGTCCGCACGCTCTACGCTCCGCAGCAAAACGGCCGGCGTCGTCCGTGCTCGAACCATATTTGAGGATTGACCCAAGGTCCGTCTCTTCCCAGCCCCGGACGCCGGAGCATCGCGATGATGGCGGGAAGCGACTGCGATTGCCTCATCTGCCATTTGGAGGCGAGCCTCGCCCACGAACTCAGCCTGGAAAAAGGCCTCGAAGACTACCGGCGGTGCGCGCAATCAAGCGAAGAGCTGGCCAGATTCCAGACCGCCTCGGAACTCATCGGACATCTGCACCGCCAGAGCGAGGATCGCAATGCGTGGGTCGATCCGGTGCTGGTCGAGCTGGTTCGCGCCCGAGCGCAGGAGCCGTTCGAACCGATCGCGCAGTCACTCTTGCTGCTGGCTTTCGTTCCCACCCTCCATCGCACCACGAGCCAAATCGCTGCGACGTTCCGCTCGCTCAGCCGGGAAGACACGGCCCAGCATCTTTTCGCGGCTCTGATCGAGTTCCTCGATTCCCAGGAACTCCGTGCGCAGCGCTCGCATCTGGCCTTCGTCGTCGCCCGCAAGATGCGCCGCAGCGCCTTCCGCTGGGCGATTCGCGAATCGCGTCTGGACCCGCCGGCGGAGGCGGGCCGAGCTCCCGACCCGTTCGATGAAGCCCACCAAGTCCGCGACGAAGCACACCCAGCCATCCTTCTCGCCAAGTTTCTCGACGACTGCCAGAACCGGGGATGGCTATCGCAAGAGGAACGCGAGCTGCTTACCCGCTTCAAGCTCGAAGGCGTCAGCGGCGCTGAAATTGGCGGCCGCAGCGGACATTCCGCCGTGGCCATTCGGCACCGCATCCAGCGCTTGCTCGAACGGCTCCGGCGCGTCACTCAAAAATCGGGCAGCGGCGTTCCCCAGCAACTCGACCTGTTCCGGCCGTGAAAGTTTCCGTCTTGTTCCGCCGCTGGCGCTGCTCTTCGCGGGGCGAAGTGTTAACCAAAAAAATTTCGCTCGTGCCCGGTCCGTTTTTCTTTGCGCCGACAGATTAGTATAGTGAGGGGAGTTCTCGCCGGTTACTCCCGCAGACCCAAGGCTCGGCCGATCACATCCGCCGCTGGCCGGGGGCACGCGCGCAGCCTCCAGGGACGGCCGCGGACGCGATTGTGGGCAAGACGCTGTCAGGGAGCGAACGCTCCAAGTGTGCCCGGATGAAAACGTCCGGCCAACCGGCGACAACAGCCTCCCCCCTCACAGTCGCTCTCCCGTCTTCTCTCGAGCGATCCCGTCCGGGAGCTCCCCTCGTTCTGCAACTCGCAGGTGAAAGGGACAGCCTCATGAAACGAATTCTTCGGAAGTGCCGCGCGGGCTTTTCATTGCGGTCACCGCTGGTAGCGTTCGTCACGCTCTTGCTGGCCTCCCCAGCCTTCGCTCAGCAAGGTAATTCCCCGTGGGAAAACGCCGTCAACGCGCTGATGACGGCCTTCACCAGCACGATCGCCCGCGGACTTTCGCTCGTGGCTATCGTCGTCTCCGGGCTCACCTTCGCTTTCGAGCGATCAAGACCAACATCGCTGACTCGCTTAGCGTAGTCGTGCATATCGAGAGAAGGCCCGGCCGCCGCTATGTTTCGGAGATCCTGGAAATCAACGGATATGACCCCGACAGCGACCTGTTCGACTACGGGGCGGTATTTCTTTCGCAGAGGGACCGATCGTGAGTACCGCGAACGAGTTCAAGCCCAAATCTCTCACCGCGCCGGAGTATGTTCTGGATCTGTTCGACCCCGCGGAAAACGTAGCGGTTGTGGTGCGCAAGGGCTCGACGGGTAAAGCGATTCAGCGGATCGCGCGGGCCCAAACGGTAGCAGGCCCCGAATTCCAAACGTGGCTGGCGAGTCAAAATGCGGCCGGCTCGGACGTCTTTCTCGGGATGAATCCCCTAAAGGAGGAAGCGGCGCGCCGTATCAAAGCCAATATAAAGGATATTCGGACCGTGTATCTCGATCTCGACCGACATGCCGGCCAGTCTCTTGAGGCCATTCGAAATTCTGCCGAAGTTCCCGCGCCTAATTTTGTTCTCGATACCTCACCCGGGAAGCACCAAGTGGTCTGGAAAGTAAGCGGAGTGAGTCAAGATGATGCCGAATCGCTGCTCCGCAGCCTGGCAAGTGAATTTGGCGGCGACCCTGCTGCGACCGACATTTCCCGTGTGCTTCGCGTACCCGGATTCGCAAACCGAAAGTACAACGAACCATTTCTGGTGCGCGCTATTCAGGAAACGGACCAAATTTATCACCTGCGCGATTTTGCAGCGTACGAAGATTCGCCGGATGCGCCTCGGCGCCTGGAGGGCGACCACGGACTGACACGAAGAATGCCGCTCGGACACCGGAGCCAATCCGAAGCGGATTGGGCTTATGCCAAGCGCGCACTTGCCCGCGGCGATCCCCCCGAAGAAATAATTCGTCGTATTGCTGACTACCGAGCCGAGGACAAAGCCGATCCGAGTTACTACGCGCGACGCACCGTGACAAAGGCCGAGGCTGATCGACAGCACCGAGCGAAATCCCCAAAAACACGCAATTTACAACGAGTCGAAACTCATCAACTCGGCGAGGATCAGAGGGAAATACCATGACTCAAGATGCTCTGCTTGCTGCTGGCGAACAGATTATCAATCTCAAAGAGCAATACCCGTTAACAGTCCGAGAAGCAGCTAAATATCTTGGCGTCAGCCTTCAGACTGTATATCTTTGGGTTGAGCGAAAGCAGATTCCCCATCTCCGCGTAATGGGTCGGAACATCCGGTTCCTCAAATCGGATCTCGAGACATTCCGCGCTTCCTTCAAACAGGAGATGGAGAATGCCTAGATCGCGAAAGTACGACGGTGTCGTTTATCGGCGGCATGGCACGCAGATTTGGTGGATTCGCTATCGAGATCGCAAGGGTGTGGCCCGCAGAGAGTCCAGCCAGACCGCCGATTGGGAAAAAGCGAACAAGAAACTGAGGGAAAGACTTCTGGCGAGAGACGCCAATCTTCTGGAAGTCGTACGAAAGGGTGAGACTTTGACTTACGGGCAATGGGCGGATTCTTTCTTAGAGAACTACTCCAGACCTCCCATGCGCGCCCCCGGCACGCATAGTGCGAACGAACGGTGTATCAAACACCTTAGGGCTGCATTTGGTGAAGTTCGATTGGTGGACGTCACTGCGGACTCCATTGACGTTTACCTTCGCGAACGTCTTCGCGCGCCTGTCGTCGTCAAAGCCAAGCTCGGTTACAAGGAGCTGAGAACGGTCAAATCCACGACGGTACACCAGGAGTTCAGAGTTCTCCGGCGGATGCTCAACGTGGCCGTTCGTAAGAAGCTGCTTGCGACAAATCCCTGTTCTGGTGTTGAGTTTCCGGTTGCCGTGAAGGGTTTGTTCAGACCGCATTATGTCTCGTGGTCCGAACAACAAACGATCGAATTTCACGCTCCGCAATACTTGCGGAATGTGGTTCGAATGATTACGGAGACCGGGTTGCGGATCTACAAGGAACTGATTCCAATGCGAAAGGACCAAGTGGATCTGCAAAATGCGCTGGTCTGGATACCGGATTCAAAGACTCCGAACGGTACGGCCGAAGTTCCCCTCACCTCGCTCGCCATTGAGGCTTTCAGGAATCAGATGGCGATTTCAGGCGAGGGACCGTATCTGTTTCCGAGCGATCTGAATCCGACCGGACATCTCAAGAAACTCAAGACCGTTTGGATGAAAACTCTGCGACGGGCGAAAATTCCCTATTTTCGGATCTACGATCTCCGCTCAGCCTACGCCACAAGGCTGAGCGCCGGAGGCGTAGCCGACGAGTGGGTAACGCAACTGCTTCGCCAGAGCGACGCGCAAGTCTTCAAGAAGTATTCGCAGATGAAACTGAGGATGAAGCGCGAAGGCCTGGAGAAGCTAAACCGCCGAGCCAACGAAATGGCATCGACCGGGGAGGCCGATGCTCTTTCGACCGCGCCGTTTTGCACAGAGGTCGTCCAATGACTCGTTTGTGCACAGTTCGTGCACAGTGTGCACGAATGACGGAACCTTCGGGCCGGGGGTGATTTTTCTAAGTCTTTTACAATCAGGAGGAAGTTGGTGGACGTGACCGGGATCGAACCGGTGACCCCCTGCTTG
>CAWAED010000003.1:0-652500 GCA_963781105.1 uncultured Acidobacteriota bacterium
CAGCACGGAAGAAAGCGACGTGGACGTTCGCGTCATTGCGGCGACGAATAAAGACTTCGCCAAGGAAATCGTTGAAGGTCGTTTCCAGAGACCTATTACCGGCTCAGCGTGATTCCGATTCATCTTCCGCCGTTGCGCGAGCGTCGCGAGGATATTCCGCTGCTCGTGCGCTCCTTCCTGGACCGCTATTCGAAATCCATGGGGAAGAAGATCGAAGGCATCGAGCCAGAAGCGATGCGCCGTCTGGAAGTCTACGATTGGCCGGGCAATGTGCGTGAACTCGAAAATACCATCGAGCGCGCCGTTGCTCTCGAGGGTTCCGCGCGCATCTCCGCCGAAGGCTTGCCCGCGCGCATCCGGGAACATTTTCAGGAAGCTGTTTCATCGCACCACTCCGGCAACGGCAACGGTTCCATCCTTCCCGAAGGCGGCATTAACCTCGAGATGCACATCCAGGATCTGGAGCGCTCTTTCCTGCTGGCCGCCATGGAGCGATCCGGTGGAGTTCGCACCCGCGCCGCCGACACTCTAAAAATGTCGTACCGTTCCTTCCGGCACTACGCTAAAAAGTACGGAATATGACGCTTTCCAGCGTGGAGTTGCTGGAGCCGGTCGCAGAAACCGCTGCTATCCCTTTGCCCGCCGCCAAAGTTCGTTTTCGCTACGGCCTCACGATATTTTGCGGCGCATTCCTTCTTTTCCAGGTGCAGCTGATCCTGGGGAAGTACATCCTGCCGTGGTTCGGTGGCACGCCCGCGGTTTGGACGACTTGCATGCTGTTTTTTCAGCTGCTGCTGTTGGGCGGATATCTGTACGCGCATCTGTTGTCCACAAAATTGAGTGCGAGGACGCAGACGGTTGTGCATGTCGCCGTGCTGGCGTTATCCGCACTGCTGTTGGCGCTGGGAGCGCTTGCTTGGAAGTCGCCTCTTCTCCCTGGACCTTCCTGGCGGCCAAACTCTTCCGATTTCCCCATAGCACAGATATTGCGATTGCTGCTCGTAGCGGTAGGGCTGCCCTTTCTTTGCTTGAGCGCGAGTGGGCCATTGATGCAAAGCTGGTTTGGCCGGACGCATCCCGGGAAATCGCCTTATCGTCTGTATGCCCTTTCGAACATCGGTTCGCTGTTGGGTCTGCTGACCTATCCGTTTCTTGTCGAGCCGGGATTCCGCTTGCACACCCAGGCGTGGCTCTGGAGTGTGGGTTACATCGTCTTCTTCGCCGGGTTCATCGCTTGCGCAAAGGACATGAATGGACCCGGTGTTGTCGCCTCAGCCGTTGCGGAACCGGAACTCAAATCCGCGTCTTTGCCGTCCCGTGGTGTACAGCTGCTTTGGTTCTTGCTTCCCGCCATGGCCTCTTTGATGCTTCTGGCCACCACGAATCTCATGTGTCAGGAAGTGGCAGTCGTACCATTCCTCTGGGTTCTGCCGCTTGGCTTGTATCTCCTCAGCTTCATCATCTGCTTTGACAATCCCAAGTGGTACCGCCGCGAAATTTTCCAGGTGTTGCTGGGCGCCAGCTTTCCGATGGCTCTCATCGTGTTGTTGTCCCTGGACAATGCTCCCATCGTGCGGCAGGTCTGGATGCTCAGCCTGGTTCTGTTTGCCTGTTGCATGGTCTGCCACGGAGAGCTTGTCCGCCTGAAGCCCCATCCCAGATTCCTGACGCGCTTCTACCTTCTTATCTCGGCGGGGGGAGCTGCAGGAGGCATCTTTGTTGCTCTGATTGCGCCACAGATTTTCACCGGGTTTTGGGAGTTTCACTGTGGGTTGGTTGGCTGCGCGCTCCTCGCGATCGTGGCTCTCGCGCGGGACCATGAATCCTGGTGGTATTGCAATAAGACTTACGTAAGCAGCGCGATTCTTCTTGGATTGCTCCTCATGCCCGAGTTCATATCGCGACACGCCGGGCTCGCTATGATTCCGGTTACGATGTACCGCTGGCACTATTACCCGGTGCTGACGGTTCTGGCCGTGTGGGCCGGGTTAATCACCCTCCGCTACGGTAAGAGACAGCCGAAATATCAGCGGTTCAATACCGCGCAATTGGCATCTCTCGTTGTCGTGGCTGCGCTATCGGCTTCGTTGTACGCGCAAGTGCAGTTTGACAAATACCTAGCGATCCGCCGCGACCGGAATTTCTATTCGGCCGTCATGCTCAGAAGAAAAGGCGCAGGCCTCAAGTCCATCGAATTGCGGCACGGACAGACGAGCCACGGTTACCAGTTGTACGATCAGCCCAAGGAGCCGACCGCTTATTACACGCGCTATAGCGGCGTGGGACTCCTTCTGGATGGACTCGCTGCGTGCCAGCAGCCCTGCCCGCACCGGTTCGGGATCGTCGGCATGGGCGTCGGAACCCTCGCCGTTTATGCGCGTCCCGGCGACGAAATGTGGTTTTACGAAATTAATCCCCAGGTGATCGCTTACTCGCTCGCCCCGCGTCCGTATTTCACGTTCATCAAGGACTCTCCGGCGAAAATTGTGGTTGTGCCGGGCGATGCGCGGCTTTCCCTCGAGCGCGAATTCAAGGAATCCGGTTCGCAGAATTTTGACGTGCTCGTCGTGGACGCTTTCAGCAGTGATGCCATCCCGGTCCATTTGCTCACGCAAGAAGCGCTGGAAATATATTTGGAACATTTGCGGGGGCCGGATTCCATCCTGGTCTTCCACATTTCCAACAAGATGTTGGACCTTAGCCCGGTTGTGGCCACGCTCGCCGCGCACAATCATCTGGCGGTCGCACGTCTTCATAATCGGCACAGCGCCGACCTAGGCGAACGCAGCGACTGGATCCTGCTGGCCAAGAATCCCAGCGCTTTGGCGTACGACTCGTTTCGCGCTCACGTCGACTCCATGCCGCCAGCGAATCCCAAACTCGTCTGGACCGACGACTATAGCGACCTATTCGCCGTCTTGCGGCTTCGCTAAGGTACGCCACTGCGGGTGCTCCTGCACGACGCCGCCCGCCGGTTTTTTTTTTCGAGCAGTACATTAAGTCAGATACGCGTCCGTTTATGCTGCGCACGAACGTACGCTACATGGATTGATGTGAGCAGCGCCGGAACTGAAGCTCCGCGAGGGAGGAAGCCGTCGGCTTCCTCCCTCGTTTTTCTTTTTGGGCTACCGGCGCTTCTAACCTAGATGCTCACAGAGAGCACAACTCGCACCCAGCCGTGCCTGCAAATGGGCGTTTTCGACCCTGACCGATATGCCATCGCCATTGACTGTTTCAGTCGCAGATGACCGCCGCAAAATGTCACTTTTTGAGAATCGGACCATGTGGTGTGTGTTGCGGCTAACGCACCAAACCCCGCGAGCGTCTGTATGTATGTGAAAGCGGGAGGTATAATGCATTGTGCCATAACGGTAAACCGCCGCCCGCACTTGGTATGTCCCGTGCAGTTATGGCAGCGTACCCCGCCAGAGGGATACGACGCAAAATGAGACATCCGATCCAAGGAGAGAAAATGAATAAGAAACAGAAGGGTTTTTCGTTGATCGAGTTGTTGATCGTCGTGGCGATTATTTTGATTATCGCGGCGATCGCGATTCCGAACCTGCTTCGCGCCAAGATTGCGGCGAACCAGTCTGCCGCGGTCGGCACGCTCCGTACGATTTCATCGGCCGAGGAAACCTTCTCGTCCACGTACAGCGACGGCTTCACGCTCACCCAGGCTCAATTGGGCGGCGCGGCCGGTGCGGCTGGGACTTGCGCTGCTGCTCACTTGATCGACGAAGTGCTCGGCAACGACCCGGCCACCAAGAGCGGTTACCTGTTTACGTTCGCTAACAACGGTATCGCAGCCCTGACCACGGGTATTCCCGCGGCCTGCGGCGGTTCTGGCGACACCGGCTTTTCGGTTACTGCGGCTCCGATCTCTTTGTCGACCGGTACCGCGGCATACTGCATTGATGAGACGGGCGTCGTGCGCGTTGACTCAGCAGCTACAGTCGGCGAAGTCATGAACCCTTGCTCGACGTCGGGCAAGCCTCCTCTGCAGTAAGGTTGTGAAATCAGGGGGGAGTCATCGGCTCCCCCCTTCTTTTTTGCGAGACAAGCGGTGCCTGAGGAAAATGTTGAATAAAAATCACAACTCGGATGGATGGAAGAACCGGAAGCGCGGGTTTTCCCTGATCGAACTCCTGATCGTAGTCGCCATCATCCTGATCATCGCGGCAATCGCGATACCCAACCTGCTCCGCGCCAAGATTTCCGCCAATCAGGGTGCCGCGGTTCAGGCCCTGCGCACCATGACTTCCGCCGAGCAGACTTTCTCGTCCACGTTCAGCGATGGATTCACGACGACGCTGACGCAGCTGGGCGGGCCGGTCGGTTCTACCGGTTGCACCAATGCCGGTCTGATCGATGAAGTGCTTTCGACTCCGCCTTTCCAGAAGGGCGGCTATAAATATACGTTCACGCCAAATGGCGTGCTCTCGTTGACGTCGGGCGTTCCAGTGGCCTGCGGCGCGTCGGGAGATTCAGGATATTCAATCAGTGCCACGCCGGTGGCACTGGGTACTACCGGAACGGCGAGCTACTGTGTGGATGAGACGGGCGTGATTCGCTTCAATGCCACGGGAGTGCTTATACCTGCGCCATGCTCCAACTCCGGCTTTCCTCCGCTGCAGTAATCGCGGTTAGTTCGCGGGCAAAAACTTTACTAATTGCCGTAATGGCGGTGCTGCAGAAAAGTTTGCACTCGCTCTCTCCTGCTTCTTGCTAATCTAATTCCATGATTGCTTTGATTCTCTTGCTTGCGGCGATGCCCTTTGCCCCGGCTTCGGCGCCTGACGCGAAACTGGCCGTGCGCGCTTTGGAGTCGCGCTACCACCACGCCGCCACTTTGAAAGCCGCATTTTACGAGCGCTATTCCGACGGCAACGGCGGGCTGTCTGCGGAATCCGGCACGGTTTATTTCTCGCGCCCGGGACGTATGCGTTGGGAATACGAATCGCCGGAGCAGAAGCTCTTTATCGTGGACGGCACCAACGTCTGGTTTTACGTCCCCGCCGATCGCACGGCCAGCCGCGCCAAAGTGAAGGATAGTTCGGACTGGCGCACGCCGCTCGCGCTGCTCACGGGGAAAACGGACTTTTCACGCCTTTGCCGCACGATTGATGTGGTGGATGCCGCGAAGGATGGCAACCCCGACGACCGTGCCCTGCGCGCTGAAGATACGATGCTACGCTGCGTTCCGCGCAATGAATCCCCGAGCACCGACGGCGAAGTAAGCGAAGTCCTGATCGAGTCCGATAGAGAAGCGCACCTTGTGCGCTTGCTAATCCGGCAACCGGGAAATCTTGAGACCGAGTTCCGTTTCGCTAACTGGGAGGAGAATCTTCCGATTGCCGAAGCGAAATTTCATTTTGAGGTTCCGGCCCATGTCGCTGTGGTGGATGAATCCGAGCTGGCGGGTTCTATCCACTGATGAGTGCTTGAAATTAAAGAGTGATGTTACATTACGAACCCGCCCCCGCACGCGCCGATTAGCGTTCTAAGGGATATGCTAAACTTTAATCAAGACGTCCCAAGAGGTGGGCCGTCTATACCCTCGTGGGCCAGTATGTATGTAAAGTCGGAGATATGTCCGGCCGCGTCTTCCAACAACTGGAGACGGCTCAGACCGAGGGGGAAGTCCGCCAGAAGCTCGCGGAGCGCGGTTTTCACGTCTTTTCGGTCAAGAATGAGTTCAATATCCTCGCGCAGTTCAGCGGCGCGACCCGCGCTCGCAAGATCCTCACCAACGATTTCCTCATCTTCAACCAGCAATTCAACACCCTGATCAAGGCCGGCCTGCCAATTTTGAAGGCCTTGGACTTGCTCGCCGAACGCGCCGCCGCGCCGCGCCTGCGGCCGGTATTGCAGGACGTTCGCCAGCGCGTACGCGATGGCGCCTTATTGTCGGAAGCGCTTGAAGCTCAAGGCTCCTTTCCCCCTGTTTACGTCACCGCGATCACTGCCGGCGAACGCAGCGGAAACCTTACCGGGGTTCTTGAGCAATATATTTCTTATCTACGAGTGAGCACCGGATTCCGCAAAGGGCTCATCACCGCGCTGATTTATCCTTCTATCCTGGTGGTTGCAGTGATTGTGACTCTCATGTACCTGATCACCTATGCCATGCCGCAGTTCGCAAAATTGTACTCGGACCTGGGAATCAAGTTGCCCGCTATAACGCAATTCATGCTGTCTCTGTCGGTGCCGCTGCGCGATTATTTCTTGTTAGTGTTCGCGGTAGCTGTGGTGGCTGCCATCGCAATTTTTCTTTGGACGCGCTCGGACCAGGGCGCTCTCGCCATTGACCGCCTGAAACCCAAGATTCCAGTCTTCGGCGATATCTGGCTGAAATCCCAAATCGCACAATTCGTGCGCACGCTTTCGACGCTGCTTGCCGGCGGTACGCCGCTGGTGGCGGGCCTGGAGACCTCGTCGCAGGCCATCGGCAGCCGTTTGATCGCAACTTCGGTGCAAGGCGCTGGTGCGCGCGTGCGTGAAGGCCGCACTCTGCACGAAAGTTTAGCGGAAACCCGGCTGGTACCTGACTTGGCTCTGGAAATGATTGAAGTCGGCGAAGCGTCTGGCGCGCTCGCCGCCATGCTCACCAGCGTTGCCGAATTCTACGAAGAAGAAGTCAGCACTCGCTTGCAGCGCACTCTCATCTGGGTTTCGCCCGCCATTTTGGTGGTCATGGCGGTTGTGGTAGGCTCTATTTTGATATCCCTTTATCTTCCGCTGTTTTCCCTCCAAGTGGGTTCCGGGGGTTAGGATTTGGGTTCCATGGCTACACCTACGAACAATCCGGTCGTTCCAGGACTGCCGAACGAAGGTGCCGAGCGCGATCAGGCTCGCCGGCTCGCCGAACGCTATCGCTGTCCCTTCGTGGATTTGCGCGAACAGCGCATTGATCCGGACCTTTTCCGCAGTATTCCAGCCGAATTGATGTTCCGCTATAAATTCGTGCCGCTCGAGGCGCATGACACCACGCTGATGGTGGCCATGGCCGATCCCAGCCAATTGCAGCTCACCGACGAGCTCTCATTGCTGCTAGGGAAGCGCCTGCAGATCCGCGTCGCGACCACTTCTCAGATTGACGATCTGCTGAAACGCACCGAACAATCTCAGCGCGTGCTGGATCAAGCCACGGAAGGATTCACGCTGCAAGTCGTCGGCGACGAAGAAGACAGCGAAGAAAATATTTCGATGGATAAGCTCACGCGCGATTCTGGCGTGAGCCCCGTCGTTCGCCTGGTGGACACCGTAATCTTCACTGCGCTCGAGCGCCGAGCGAGTGACATCCACATCGAAACGCGCAATACCGAAGTGGTGGTGAAATACCGCATTGACGGTGTGCTGCAATACGCCATGCAGCCGCTTGCCAAGGAATGGCACGCCACGATTCTTTCGCGCATCAAGGTAATGAGCGAACTCGATATCGCCGAGCGCCGCGTCCCGCAGGACGGCCGCTTCCGCGTGCGTTACAAAGGCCGCTTCGTGGACTTCCGCGTTTCGATCATGCCTTCGGTCCACGGCGAAGACGCCGTTTTGCGCGTCCTCGACAAAGAGACGCTGAGCGAAAAATTCCGCAACTTGACGCTGGACGTCGTCGGCTTCGACGGGCCGGACAAAACGCGCTTCCGCCGTTACATTCAGGAACCGTACGGCATGGTGCTGGTCACCGGACCAACTGGCTCGGGAAAGACCACCACGCTCTACGCCGCCATCAACGAGATCAAGAACGACGAAGATAAAATCATCACCATCGAAGACCCGGTCGAATATCAAGTCCGCGGAATCACGCAAATTCCGGTGAACGAAAAGAAGGGCCTCACGTTCGCTCGAGGGCTTCGTTCGATTCTGCGTCACGATCCCGACAAGATCATGGTCGGCGAAATTCGCGACCAGGAAACCGCGCAAATCGCCATCAACTCCGCTCTTACCGGCCATTTGGTTTTCACCACCGTCCACGCCAATAACGTGACGGACGTCATCGGCCGCTTCATCAACATGGGTGTCGAGCCCTACAATTTCGTTTCCGCGCTGAACTGCATCATGGCGCAACGCCTGGTCCGCGTGATCTGCGAAAATTGCAAGAAGCCAGTGCAGTACACGCCGGAAGCCCTGAAAGAATCAGGCTTGGACCCGTCGGAGTGGATGCAGGTGCCCTTCTACGAAGGCACCGGATGCCTGGAATGCTCGGGCAGCGGCTACCGCGGCCGTTCGGCGATCACCGAGCTGCTCGATCTCTCCGACCACATTCGCGAAATGATCATCAATCGCCGGCCGACTTCGGAAATCAAGCGCGTGGCGCGGGAAGAAGGTATGTCGTTCCTGCGCGATTCCGGCCTAGCGAAAGTTCGCAGCGGCACCACCACGCTGCGTGAAATCAACAAGGTGACGTTCCTTGACTAGTTCCGCCACGCTGGCCACGCGTTTTTTCGAGCTCGGCCCGGTGAAGAAGCTGGAACGCTGGCTCAATGCCATGCCGCATCCTTCGCTCGTGGTCGAAATCGCGTCCACGCACGTGGCTGCGGCGCACTGGTCCAAGACCGGCGGCCATCTGGAATCGCACGCGATCGAACCGCTGCCGCTCGGCGCGATCATGGCGTCGCCCGTGGACGCGAACGTTGTTCAGCCCGAAGCGGTACGCTCGGCATTGCGCAAGGTTTTCAATCGGGTGCCGGTGCGCGACGCTCCCCTCGCTCTGCTCATCCCCGACCCGGTCGTGCGCGTTTTCATTCTGCCGTTTGACACCTTGCCTCGGCGGGCGGATGAAGCGGTTCCGTTGTTGCGCTGGCGCCTGAAAAAAAGCGTCCCGTTTGACATGGAAGAAACCGTGGTTTCCTGGATGCGTCAGAGCGGCCGCGAAGCAGCGTTGGAAGTTGTCACCGCCGTGGCGCGCCAGCGAATCGTCCGCGAGTATGAAGACATTCTCGAGCCGTTGAACGCCACCGCGGGAGTGGCGCTCAGTTCCACCTTGGCGAGCCTGCCTCTACTCGGCGACGAAGGAGCAACGCTTCTCGCGCGCATGTCCGGCAAGACCCTCACTACCGTGGTGGTCAACGGCGGCCGGCTGTGTGTCTATCGCTCCACGGAAATGACGGGCGAAGCGTCATTGCTCGATCCGCAAGCGATGCTCGATGAAGTCTACCCGGCGATAGCCTATTACCAGGATACTTGGGGCAGCGGCCTCGACCGTGCGTGCGTCACGGGGTTTGGTACGCGCGCTGAAGTTTTTCGCCGCGCGCTTTCGGCAGAATTGAAGTGCCCGATTGGCGCGCTCGCGGAAACCGAAAGCGCTCTGCGATTGGACTCCGGCGCGAAAGACTTGATGTATCAGGATCTCGACGCGCTGGCCGGCTGGATGCTGAACGGAGGCTCCTGAGCCTTTTGCTCTTGGAAACATGAAGCTCAGACTGAATCTTTCGACCGCGCCGCTGGAAAATAAGCGGCCCTTCATCGCCGCGACCAGCGCTCTGGGCGTAGTGGGCGCGCTCGCATTTTTGCTGCTGGGGCACGGCGCCTATTCTTCCTGGCGTGCCAACCGCGAGCTGCGCGCGGAGATCGCGCATTGGCAGGCCGAGATCCGCGGCAGCCAGGAGAAGCAAGCGTCCTTGCAAGCGTATTTTCAGACCGAGGGTGCCCGCCAGGTGCTCGACCGCGCGGCATTCTTGAATTCACTGATCGGCCAGCGCAGCTTCCCCTGGACCAAAATTTTCATGGATCTGGAGGAAACTCTACCCCCTGGCGTGCGCGTCGTCAGTATTTCGCCGAAGCTCGAAAATGGCCGCGCCAAGGTTGCACTGACCGTCGGTGCCGAATCCGACGCCAGCAAGATCAAATTTCTGGAAACACTTGAAAAATCAAAAGCGTTCAGCGACATTCACGTGATTGACGATCGGCATTCCGATAAGCAGGGCTCCGCGGACCCGGTCACGGTGCAACTGACGGCGTGGTATTCGACGATCTAACCGGCGACATGACTATGGACGCTGCCTGGAAAACTTGGAAGAAGTGGATCATCGGCGGCCTCGTCGCGCTCTTCGCGGCGGATCTCGCCGTGGGCTATATCCTGTGGCAATCTTCGCGCGAAGGCGTGGACGCCATGCGCGCGCAGCGCGATCGCCTGGAGCTCCAATCCAAGATGCTGAAGGCCGACGTTGCGCGGGGCGAGCGGATTCGCGCTTCTCTTTCCGGAGTGGGCAAGGAATACGACGGCTTTTACCACACCGCGTTTCTCGGCTCGACCGATGGATATTCGGCGATTGACGGGGATTTGGGAACCATCGCGAGCAAGTCGAACCTGCGGAGCACCGGCATTGCCTTTCACGAAAAGGAAATCAAGAACCGCGGAGTGGTGGAGGTGGACATCGCCGACACCGTGGAAGGCGATTACCCGGCCATCATTCAGTTCATCAACGGCCTCGAGCGCTCGCAATATTTCTATCTCTTGAGCGATTTGAAATTGGACTCAGCCGCGACCGGGCCGGGCATCCGTTTGCATCTCGAGCTGCATACGTATTTCAGGACCTGAGCGATGTCGAAGCGCAACGAAATCTACTTGCTCGTGGGCTTGCTGTTGGTCGCGGCAGTGGCGTACTTTATCAGCCGCAGCGATGCTCCCAGCGCCAAGGGAGTTCTGGCTTCCGATACTTCGTTTCATCCTTTGAATGTGGACGAGCCGCAGCTGCGGCTCGATCTGCTCGAAAAAATCAAAAAGCTCGAATATTCCGGCTCGCATCGCAATATTTTCACGTTTGGTCCGCCGCCTCCGCCGCCAAAGACAGAGCGGCAGCTAGAGCAGGAGCGATACGCCAAATACGGCCCGACTGTGCCCCCTCCTCCGCCTCCGGTGAGCGTGCCGGCGCAGCTTTTCGGCTACGCCTCCATGCCTGACAGCGGCAAGCGCGTAGCATTTTTCCTCGATGGCGACGACGTGCTGGTGGTCGAAGAAGGCTCGGTGTTCTTGAACCGTTTCCGGCTCGACAAAATCGGCAATGATTCCGCGGAGGTAGAGGAAATCTCGTCCGGTCGCCACGCCACGGTGCAAATGGTGCCGCCCGTGAGCGGCGAGGCGGCAGCTTCCAGCTCTCTGAATCAATGAACGAAGGAAATATTTCCAGCGCAAACGTGAAATCGCCTGCAACGCACGAACCGCATGCATCGCGAAGACGGGCTGCGAGACGTGCGCGCCGCCGACGCTCGCAAGAAGGCGGTTTTGCGTTCCTGTTAGCTCTGGGGATGATCGTTCTGCTCGTCGCTATGACACTCGTCATCCTGCAGAACGGTGCTACCGAGCACCGCAGGATGGTCGAGGAGGAAGCTATCTGGCGCGGCAATCAGTACGCCCGGGCGATTCGTTTGTATTTCCATAAAACCGGCCATTACCCGCAGGACCTCGAAGATCTGCAGAAAGGCCTGCCAGAACTGCATTTTCTTCGTCAGGCTTACAAAGACCCGACGAACCCTTCCGACGGCTCCTGGCGCTTCGTCTACGTCAACGCCGCGGGCCAGATCATCGGCAGCACCAAGTACGCGAACCTCCAGCAAATGGCGCTGATGGATGCGAACGGCGGCCAGTTACCCACGATTCCAGGTGCTCCGGGTGGGCCAGGCGTCCCGGCATCGAGCCTCGGCGATCCCAACAATAATTTGAATTCGCAGCCGGGCCAAACATCTCCCAGTGGGATTGGAACGGACACCTCAAACCCGTCCGCACCAGGCGCCTCGGGCAACGTCTCCGCCGATGGGCAAAATCCGCAATCGCCCGACGGCCAAAATCCCTCACAGCCTTCCGGACAAAACCCGCAGAATCCGCAATCTCCGCAAAATCCCTCTGCGGGCCCGATAGGTGGTCAGAATCCGCTCGGGAATCAGAATCCATTAGCTCCCTTGCAGGCCGGGTTAGGGCAGGGAGGCGCCGTCACTCAGGCAAGCCTGGCTGCCATGGCGCAGCTGAAGCCCACTGGCCCGGTGGATGGACCGGTGCTGGGCGCCTTCCTCACCGGAGTGGCGTGCAAACAGGATTTACCGTCGCAGAAGGTCTATCACGGCGGGAAAAAGTACCTTAACTGGGAATTCATTTGGAACCCGCTGGAAGACGCCGCCGCAGCCATGCAACAGCAAGCGGGCAACGCTGGCACGAACGGCATCGGCCAGAATGTGAACAGCGCGTTCGGCGGCGCGGGAAGCCCCAACGGCAATCCCAGCCAGCCGACGCAGCAACCGGCGCAGCCAACCACCTCAAATCCGCAGTTTCCTCAGTAGGTCGCGGTTTTTCCAGCTTGGTTTAGGAGAGCTTGAATCAGTCTTTCGCAGCGGGCGCTGAGGTCTTTTCGTGTGCCATCTTCGACGTGATTTGCCGCACGTAATTTTGCGTCTCACGGAAGGGTGGAATCCCGCCGTACCGCTCGACCATCTCTGGTCCGGCGTTATACGCGGCCAGCGCCAGCGTCAGGTTGCCGCGGTAACGCGTGAGCAGATCCCTCAAGTAGTGTGCACCGGCATCAATATTTTGTGCCGGGTCGAAAATGTCCGCGACGGAATAGTGCGCCGCCGTCTGCGGCAGCAATTGCATCAGGCCCAGCGCTTGCCTCCGCGAAACGGCGCGCGGATTGAAATTAGATTCCATGGCGATCACTCGAACGATCAGGTCTTCCTCGAGGCCATGCTTCTGCGCTGCGGCGTGGATCAAGTCGGCGTACGGCCCTGCGCTCGTCACCGGCGACGGCGGCGGTGGCTCGAAATGGTCTTCGGGTTCAACGCTTACCAGGTCCGAGGCCAGCACGTCGACGGTGCCGCCTTCTACGGTCAGCCGAACGTGAGCGCCGTCCGTCTCGTAGCCCGTGATGTGTAGCCGCAAGCCCGACCGCAGCACGGCATAATCCGCTCGCGTCGGAGCAGCACACACCGCGGCGGCGATCAGCAATGTTCCGCAGATGAGACCTTCTTTCGCGAGCCGGCTCATGCGTTCAATTCTCACGCCTCAAATGCTTCCGCTGCGGACCGTGCCGTCGAGCGCATACCGGTGAATCGCCGCGGCCAGCCCGTCTTCGTCGTTCGATAGAGTAATCGGCCAGCCCAGCGATTTCAACTCGGCCACCGAATTGCCCATCACCACCGGATGCCCAGCGAATTCGAGCATTTCCCGGTCGTTCCAGTTGTCGCCGATGGCCATCACGTTCTCCGCCGGAATGCCCCGTCGGCGGACCCACTCTTTCAGCGTCGTGCCCTTTGTCACGCCTCGCGGCAGCACGTCCAAAATGGACAAATCGCGGTTCTCATATTCCGTCAGCGCCAGGTTGAATTCGTCCGCGAACGGCAGCGCGTCCAGCGTCTTCATCGCCGCGCGCATCGGAACGCACTGGCCGGTGTACATCACCTGAATCGGATCCTCGCCATTCAGGCAACTGGGCAAAGGCGCCATTTCGGCGATGTACTCGCGATTGCGCCGAAAATAACCTCCGCGAAAGGGATCGTCCCAATCCACTTTTTCCAGGATCACCTGGCGCGCGCCGGGGCGGTCAAACACCACCGCCGCATTGCCGCGAAATTCCGGAGTCGCTTCGAGCACGCGCCGCGCCGTCACGCTTGAAAGCAGGTAACGCAAGTGCGTGGTGCCATTTCGCGATTTCGCGAGCGCCCCGTTGTTGACGATCATGTGCAGATCGCACGGGAGCGACAGCGCGATCGGCAGCGCAAAATCAAACCGCCGGCCGGTAACCAGCACGATTTCGATTCCGCGCGCCGCCGCCTCGGCTATCCCCTGGGAATTTGCCGCAGACACCTGGGACTTGCTGTCGAGCAAAGTCCCGTCAATATCCGTGGCAATCAGCTGTATGGGCACGCGACAATTCTATCGTGTTCGCGCGCTTCCTGCCGCGCTCTTCGCGGTTTCCGCCACTATGCTATCCTGCTTTTCTTGTGAAAGGGAACTGACCTGACGGACAGGCTCTATTATCGCGATTCGTTCCTGCGCGAATTCGATGCGCAAGTGGTGTCCTGCGATCTCGAAGGCGACCGCTGGCGCGTGATATTGGACAAGACCGCGTTTTATCCCACCTCCGGCGGCCAGCCCCACGACCTGGGCAAGCTCGGCGACGCCACCGTAGTGGAAGTTCTGGATGCCGACGAGGGCGCGCCGAGTGCGGCAGGCTCGGAACACCACGTCGTTCACTACACCACCGCCGAGGTCCCGGTGGGCGCTGTTCACGGCCATGTGGATTGGCCGCGCCGCATTGACCACATGCAGCAGCACACCGCGCAGCATTTGCTCTCCGCGGCGTTCATCGAGCTCTTCGGCTTTCAGACAGTCTCGTTCCATCTCGGCAAGGAAATTTCAACGATAGATCTCAGCGCGCCCGCCGTGCTCGCCCGCCATCTGGAAGAAGCCGAGCGTCGCACGAACGAAATCATCTTCGAGGACCGTCCGGTGCTAATCCGCTTCGGCACCGCGGAAGAGTTTGCGGAGCAGGGCATACGCAAGAAAGTGGAACGCGAAGGAATCCTTCGCGCGATTGAAATTGAGGGATTCGACCGGCAACCTTGCGGCGGCACGCATCTGGCGCGCACCGGACAAGCTGGCCTACTGCTGACCCGCAAACTCGAACGCCGCCGCGGCGATTTGTGGCGCGTCGAGTATGTGGCGGGTTATCGAGCGTTGGCGGCGGCGCGCGGTGATTTCGGCTTGCTTACCGAGGCGGCGACCCTGCTCAGTTGCGGTCCCGCTGACGTTCCTGGCGGCATCACTAAAATGGCTGCCGAACGCCGCGAGCAATTTTCTGCGGTGAAGCATCTTGATGAGCGACTGGCGTTGCTCGAGGCCCGCGCCCTGCTGCGCGAGCATGACGAATCGCGCGGTGCGCCTGCGTCCGAAGCCAATTCGACGGAACCTCGCGTCGTCGCAGCCGCGGTTCCCGAAGCCACGGCTGCATACCTCGGTCTTCTCGCGGCGCGCCTTGCAGCCGTAAATAACGTGATCGCTCTGCTGGTCAGCCGCGATGGCGGCCACGTCGTCTTCGCTCAATCCAAGGGATTGCCCCCCGATTTGGGCGCGGCTCTCCGCGAGTCTCTCAAGCAATTTGGGGGAAAAGGGGGCGGCTCGCGCGATTTCGCGCAGGGCAGCTTGCCCAGTCCTGCGGATGCCGACGCCTTTCTAGCGCGTGCCAAGAGCCTGCTGCAGCCCTAGGTCCTCGCTACAAATCGCGACAAGCCGTGGCCAACCCTTTGCCCGAGCTGATCGTTCAAATAATGTGGTCCACTCAAACGATTGCCCGGGAGTCCCTTCGCATAGTAGATTGTTTCGGGGACTGCGCAGTGCGGCCGGCCGCCCTCCGCAAACCGGCCTGAGGGAAAATGGAGCTATTCCTCAACATTTTCTGGTTGTTGATCTCGATCGCGGGGCTTATTCTCTGGCGCGCCCGGTGGACGCACCAGAGCCGCATCCGCCGCAACGCTGCCTGGCGCGAGTGGACCGCGTTTGCATGCTCCATGGTGTTGCTCTTTTTCGTCGTTTCGCTCACCGATGATCTGCACGCCGAATTGATGCTGATCGAGGAGTGTTCCAGCAGCCGCCGCCATACGCCTTGCCTCTCCTGCCCTAATCATTCATCTCCGCCCCTTAATAACAAAGCTGCCCAGGCCCGGATGGTTTTGCCGTCCCGTGCGAACGCGCTGTCGTTCGCTTTCATTTCGTCCATCCGTCCTGATTCCATTCGCTTGCGTGTGCAATTGAATCGCGAGCAAACGTCGGGCCGTGCGCCTCCCGCCGCGGCTCTCTGATTTCGTTTGCCTTCAAATCAAACGCATTTCAACCGTTGATTGCTCGAACTGCAGTCGCTACGGCCTGCCAATCGGCGTAAGGCAGATGCCCTGGGGCGGTGGCGCAGATGGGTGGCGTTATGGGTTTTTGTCGAATCTTTGCGGACTCGGGACCGCGTGTGGCGCCAGCTTCTGTATCTCCAACGATATGAGGGATTCATGAAACGCGCGGCAAGCGCACTGACCGCGATGATATTCGCGGCCAGCCTGCTCTTCGCAGGCTGTAGTAGGAAAGTGGGTAGCGACGCTGTCGCAGAAGCTCCTCCGCCCGCACAGGTGGAGCATGAGGGCGACGCCAATCTGGTCCAGGCGGATCATCCGGATCAATTCCCGTTGGTCGCAGCAACGGAATATAAAGCTCCCAGGCGCCTGGTGGCCACCGGAGTTGTGAGCCCCGATATTTCCCGCACCGTGCCGGTGATTTCCATCGCCGCCGGGCGCGTCGTCGAGATTCGCGCGCGTCTGGGTGATACGGTGAAGAAAGGCCAAGTCCTGCTGCGCGTACAGAGCGCCGATATCGCCGGCGCATACTCGGACTATCGCAAAGCCCTCGCCGACGAAATGCTGGCCAACAAGCAACTCGATCGCGCCAAGGGCTTGTACGACCACGGCGCCATTTCCCTGAATGATCTGCAAGTTGCCGAGGACACCGAGAATAAAGCCAAAGTTGACGTGGAGACCACCGCGGAGCACCTCCGCGTTCTCGGCAGCCCGCTCGATCGTCCTTCTGGGATTGTGGACATCGTCGCACCAGTTTCCGGTGTGATCACCGACCAGCAAGTTACCAACGCCGCCGGAGTTCAGGGACTTTCCGCTTCCGCGAACCCGTTCACGATTTCGGATCTTTCGTACGTTTGGATTCTATGCGACGTGTACGAAAATGATTTGCCCGACGTCCGTCTCGGCGATAGCGCCGACGTCCGCTTGAATGCCTATCCCGATCGCGTCGTCACGGGCCGCATCAGCAACATCGGCGCGGTTCTCGATCCCAACATACGCACTGCAAAAGTCCGCATCGAAGTGCGCAATCCCGGTGAAATGCGTCCAGGGATGTTCGTCACCGCCACCTTCCGCGGCCAAAAATCAGAAGTCCACGCTGCCGTTCCGGCAGCTGCGATTCTGCACTTGCACGATCGTGATTGGGTCTACGTTTCGGCTGGAGGAAACAAATTCCGGCGCGTTAGCGTCGTCGGCGGCGACATGCTTCCAAATGACATGCAGGAAGTGCAGTCCGGACTCAAGCCCGGCGATCAGGTCGTCCGCAATGCTTTGGAACTGCAAAACACGTCGGAACAATAGATCTTCGCGAACCCTATGCCACACGTCTTGACAAATCGCAGAGCGCCGAAATCGAAAATGGGATCCGTCAGCCAGATTGAATAAGCGATGATTCGCACCCTAGTAGACGCTGCGCTCAACAACCGCTTCATCATCCTCACGCTTGCCATTCTTCTGCTGGCCTGGGGTGCGTTTTCTTTCCACAATCTGCCGGTCGAAGCCTACCCCGATGTGGCGGACAACTACGTGCAAGTAATCACGCAGTGGCCCGGCCGCGCAGCCGAGGAAGTGGAGCAGCAAGTCACCATTCCCATCGAAATTCAGATGAACGGAATTCCTCATCTCACCCATCTCCGCTCGTTTTCTCTTTTCGGACTTTCCAGCATCACCATGATCTTCGACGATGAGTCGGACAACGATTGGAACCGCGAAAAGGTTTTGGAGCGGCTCTCGCAGGTCACGCTGCCCAACGGCCTGCAGCCGCAGATGGGCACGGACTGGAGCCCGGTCGGCCAGATTTTTTGGTACACCCTGCGCAGCACCAATCCTAAGTACGACTTGATGGAATTGAAGTCGATCGAGGACTGGACCCTCGAGAAGCAATTTAAATCCGTTCCTAACGTCGTGGATGTTTCCAGTTTCGGCGGTCCGACGCGGGAATATCAAGTCCGCATTCAGCCAGATAAGCTCGTTGCCTACGGGCTGAACCTCGGTCAGGTGGAGCAGCAACTGGCCAACAACAACATCAACGCCGGCGGCAGCTTCATCGAGCAGGGCCAGCAGCAGATTAATATTCGCGCCGTCGGCTTGTTCACCAATGTTCACGACATCCAGCAAACAGTCATCAAGACGCAAGGCGGCACAGCCTTGCGCGTACAGGACATCGCCACAGTCGCCGAAGGCCCCAAAATCCGCCTCGGACAAATCGGCAAGGCCATTCACCGCGAAGATGGAAAAGTAGTGGACGACGATGACGTCGTCGAAGGCATCGTCCTGCTACGCAAAGGCGCAAATTCGGACGAGACCCTCGAAGGCATTCACGCCAAGGTCACGGAGCTCAACGACCATATTCTGCCGCCAGGTGTGAGGATTGTGCCTTTCCTCGATCGCAGCGAGCTGGTGCGTTTCACGACGCACACCGTGCTACACAATTTGACTGAAGGTTTCTTGCTGGTCTCCATCATCCTCTTTCTATTCCTGGGCAACGTGCGCGCGTCCCTCATCGTCGCGCTTACCATTCCCTTCGCCCTGCTTTTCGCTTCGATTTGCCTGGGCCTCGCGAATATTCCCGCGAACCTTCTGTCCCTGGGAGCGCTGGATTTTGGCATGGTCGTTGACGGCGCGGTGGTCATGATCGAAAACATCGTGCGCCACTTGAATCGCCGCGAGCCTAACTCGATTTCCTCAATGGATTCCGTCCGCGACGCCGCGCACGAAATTCAGCGGCCGGTCTTCTACGCGATCGGTATCATCATCACGGCCTACATGCCCATTTTCACGTTGCAGCGAGTCGAAGGCCGCTTGTTTCGGCCGATGGCCTGGACGGTCGCTTTCGCGCTACTCGGCGCTCTGATTTTCTCGATGTTCATCGCCCCGGTCGTCGCCAGCATCGCGTTCCGCAAAGGCGTAAAGGAATGGCACAACCCCGTGATGGCATTCCTCACCGAGCACTATCGCAGGGGCGTGCAGTGGGCGATTGAACACCGCTGGGTGACCGTGGGCGTCGCGATCGGAGGTCTCGCGCTCGCCGCTTTCTTGATGTTTAGCGGCGTTATCGGGTCTGAATTCCTGCCACATCTCGATGAAGGCGCCATCTGGGCGCGCGGAACTCTTGCGCCGAGCACTGGCCCGTCCGAGGGTATCCGCATCATGAACCAGGCGCGCATAGTGTTCGCGTCGTTTCCGGAGGTTACAAAAGTTGTTTCGCAGGTAGGCAGGCCCGACGACGGTACCGACACAACCGGCTTCTTCAATACGGAATATTTCGTGGACTTGAAACCCAAGGAAAAGTGGCGTCCGGTGTTCCACGAGGACAAGGATGCGTTGATCGCCGCCATGGACCGCGAGGTCGAAAAAATTCCCGGCGTCGTGTGGGGCTTCTCGCAGCCGATCGAAGACAACATGGAAGAGGCGGTTAGCGGCGTCAAGGGCGAGCTGGCGGTGAAGCTCTACGGCGATGACTTGAAGGCGCTTGAGGAAACCGGAGACAAAATCGTCAGCGTGATGCAGGGCGTCAAGGGCGTGCAAGATCTCGGCATATTCCGTGTGATCGGGCAGCCCAATCTTAATTTCATCGTGGACCGCCGGCGGGCCGCCCGTTACGGAATAAACGTCTCAGACATACAGGACGCCATCGAAACCGCCGTGGGCGGCAAGGCCGTCAGCCAGGTGCTCAAAGGCGAAGAGCGCTACGACCTCGTGGTCCGCTACCAGTCGCCGTATCGCGAAACGAAGGAAGCCATCGAAAATATTCGCCTGGTGGCTCCTTCCGGTGAGCGCGTCTCCCTCGCGCAATTGTGCACCGTGAAAGAAATTGACGGCGCCTCGGAAATTTACCGCGAAGAAAATTCCCGTTACGTCGCGATCAAATATAGCGTGCGCGGCCGCGATTTAGGCAGCACGGTAGAAGAAGCGATGAAGAAAGTCACCGAGCAGGTGAAGCTGCCCACCGGCTATCACCTGGACTGGGCCGGTGAATACGAAAGCCAGAAAAGGTCTTCGAAACGACTGATGTTCGTCCTGCCCATCACTCTCTTCCTGATTTTCATTATTCTCTACACCATGTTTCAGACCTCGAAGTGGGCGCTCCTGATTCTCGCGAACCTCGCCATGGCCCCGCTCGGCGGCTTGCTGGCACTGCTCCTCACCGGCACGCACTTCAGCGTCTCCAGTGGCGTGGGCTTTCTCGCGCTTTTCGGCGTCTCCGTGCAAACTGGCGTCATCATGCTCGAATACATCAACCAACTCCGCGTTCGCGGCTACTCCATCGAAGATTCCGCCATCGAAGGCGCGGTGCTCCGCTTGCGCCCGATCATGATGACCATGCTCGTCGCCACTCTTGGCCTGCTGCCCGCCGCCGTTTCCCGCGCCATCGGCTCGGATTCGCAACGCCCCTTCGCCATTGTGATCGTCGGCGGATTGATTTCCGCCCTTATCATGAGCATTTTTCTATTGCCTACCTTGTATGTGTGGATCGCGCGAGACGGCGATAAGCTGCCGCGAGTGGAAGAGTCCTTCGAAGTGTAATCTCTCCTTGTTCTCCCTATTTCTTTTCAATTTCAGCCGCGTCGCGATTCCGATAGAATCCCGGTGCGCCGGCTGCATCCCCGTACGACCGGCTTCCCGGAGGGTGTCGCTCCCATGAAACGAGAAGAGGTCCGCGCTCGCATCGAAGAAATTGGCATCATTCCGGCCGTGCGGCTCTCGTCCGCGGAAGACGCGCTCTTTGCCGCCGAAGCCGTCTCGCGCGGCGGCATCCCCATCGTCGAAATCGAGATGACCGTTCCGGGCGCCACCGCAGTGATCGCCCACCTCGTGAAACACGCTCCGAAAATGATCGTCGGTGCCGGAGACGTCTTCGATTCGGACGTCGCGCGCCAATGTCTGGACGCCGGCGCGACATTTCTCACCAGCCCCGGCCTCGACATGAAGATCGTGGAGTTTGCGCTCGGAGCTTCCGTGGTTGTTTTGCCGGGAGCGCTTACTCCGACAGAAGTCACCCGCGCTTGGAAAGCCGGCGCGGACTTTGTGAAAGTGTTTCCGTGCGCGCAAGTCGGCGGCGACAGCTACATCCGCGCGCTGAAAGCTCCGTTTCCGACGCTTCCGCTGATTGCCTCAGGCGGCGTGAACCAGCACACCGCCGCCAACTTCATTCTCGCAGGCGCCACAGCCCTCGGCATCGGCGGAGAACTGATCCCCAAAGACGCCATCCGCCTCCGCCAGGCCGAACGAATCTTCACCCTGGCCCACCGCTTCGCAAAGTTCGTCAGCGCAGCACGCGCTCAAGTAGCATCACACAAACCCCACACCGAAGAGGCCGTCAAGCGCGCGTAAGCCGCTCACCGTCGGCTTATCAGCCGCCGCGTAGTTGCCGCACAAGCATAACCGGGAACGCGAAGCGACGAACGCGTTTGGCGCGGCCTCGCTCGTTTGTTAGAATTAGAAGCACCTTTTGCAAAGAGTTCCCAGGCAGTGGGCGTGTAGCTCAGTTGGGAGAGCGCCTCGTTCGCAACGAGGAGGTCAGGGGTTCGAGCCCCCTCACGTCCACCAAAAGTTTCAGCGCGCGGTTAATCCTCGCGCGCGTCACTCACCGTTCGATGGCTTCTTCGGTTTCTACCGCTTGCCCTGCATCCGCCACCGAAACGCCAGGCGAAGGCAGATCCTGCTGAGGTTCCAAGATATCCGCGATCAGCAGCCGCAAGTTTCCCTCATTTGTCGCAAACGCCAGCCCGGTATCAATATCCAACACACTCGCACGAATCAATTTCTCGATCTCATCGTCAAAACACTGCATGCCTTCCGTTGCGCCATCGCGCATGGCATCCAGAAGTGATTTGCCTTCGCTTTCGCCTTTCTGCACGTAATCGCGCGATCGCAAAGTTGATTTCAGAATCTCGAAAGCCGCCACGCGGCCGCTGCCATCGCGTTTGGGAATCAAGCGCTGCGAAATAATGTAGCGAAAAGTTTTCGCGAGCCGCCCGCGCACGGCATGTTGCTCGGAAACCGGGAAGACGCCGATCACCCGCTCGATTGTTTTCGACGCATCAATCGTGTGCAATGTCGAAAGCACCAAGTGCCCGGTTTCCGCCGCTTCGAGCGCCACTTCGATCGTTTCCTTATCGCGCATCTCGCCCACCAGAATCAGTTTGGGCGATTGCCGCAACGCGGCCCGCAACGCCAGCGGGAAGCTGCGAGTATCCGAATACAGCTCGCGCTGGTGAATCGTCGCCCGTTTGTGCGGATGCAGAAATTCGATGGGATCCTCGATCGTAATGATATGGCAGGCGTGTTCTTCATTGATCTTGTTGACGAACGCCGCCAGGGTCGACGATTTTCCGCTGCCCGTCGGCCCCGTCACCAGCACGATCCCCGGACGCACTTCCGCCGCTTCGGCCAGTTGCGGCGGCAAATGCAACGTCTTGAAATCCGGCACGTTGCTGGGAATCACGCGCATCACGATCGCGCAACTCCCGCGCTGCGTGAAAATATTCACGCGAAACCGCGAAATCTTCGGCAGGCTGTACGAAATATCGCAAGAGCCTTCCTCCTTCAATTTCTCCACGGCATGCGAATTGCGCCCGATCAAGTCCGCCGCGATGCGCGCCGTATCTTCCGACGAAAGTATGCCCACACCCTTGATCTTGAGTTGGGTGAGCTGCCCGCTCATTTCCACCTGCGGAGCGCGTCCCGGGGAAAAAATCAAGTCGCTGGTTCGCGGCGCCGCCTGCAACATGGCCGAGATAATGCTGGGCGTAGAAATATTGACGACGACTTCAGACACTGGTGCTGCGGGAGGCGGGCTTTTTGGGGCATCCATGCGAAATCCTCCACCGCCTCGTCCGGGGAGGAGGCCGGAACGCGTGCGGGGTCCGTGCTAAGTACTTAGTATGAGGCAATCCATCGCGCAGCGCTGAGCCCGGCGCCAAGACTGTTCTCAAACGATTAGCTGTACTTTTCGCGTTTCAAGCGTCCGTCCGTACCAGATACTCTTACCTTACATGTTTGTTTTGTTCCGTATAGACCCACTCGCTTCTCTCTTATCCTATGTTCACCTATGGCTGAACCAACCAAGCCCGGTGGCCCTGCGTCGCCGCGTGATTCCGCGCGCCCGCCCGGTCCTCGCGACACGATTCTGCTGAGCGATGTGCCGGACGCCGCCGAGGTCGCCGCGGAATCGCCCCTGACCCCGTCTGCGGGGCCTAATCTGCATCTCAGTTCGACGGCTCTCGCCGCCCTCAGCCAGCGCTACGAAATCCTTTCTGCGGCAGGCCACGGCAGCATGGGCAACGTCTACAAAGCGCGCGACCGCGAAACCGGCGAGACCGTGGCGCTGAAGCTCCTCAAGTCCGAAATCGCTTCCGACCAAGCCATGATGGACCGCTTCAAAAACGAACTGCTCTTCGCCCGCAAAATCACACACAAAAATGTTTGCCGCGTGTACGAATTCAATCGCCTTGGCGGCGTCGCTTACACCTCGATGGAATTCGTCGAAGGCGAAAGTCTGCGTTCGGTTCTGAATCGCTTCGGCGGTCTGCCCCAACGCAAAGCCGTCGACTTGGCGGTGCAGATTTGCTCCGGCCTGAAGGAAGCGCACGCACAGGACATCGTCCACCGCGATCTGAAACCCGAAAACGTCATGATTGACGCGCAAGGCAACGTCAAGATCATGGACTTCGGCATCGCGCGCTCGATGGAAGCCGGAACGCGCCTCACCGGCTCGATGGTCGGCACGCCCGCATACATGGCGCCCGAGCAAGTTGCTGGCAAGCCCGTTGATTACCGCACTGACATTTACTCGCTCGGCTTGATGCTCTACGAAATGTTCACCGGGTCGCCGGCGTTCCGCGCGGATAATCCTGTGGCCGTCGCGCTGAAGCAAATGCGCGAAGAACCCCCGCTGCCGCGCGAAGTCGAGCCGAACGTTCCGGTTTCCGCTGAACGGATCATTATGAAGTGCCTGGAAAAAGAGCCGGACCACCGCTTTCAAACCGTAGCCGACCTAGAATCCGCGCTCAAATCGCCCGTGCCGATGACGTCATCGCAAGCGCCGGTTCGGGCGGCGGCTGCAACGAGCCAAGGCTCGTCGGGCCTTCCACGCGCTGTCGCCGGCGTGAAGCCCGCCGCGAAAAGCAAATCTCCCGTCATCTGGGTTCTGGCAACCTTGATCGTCGTCGCAGCTGTGCTCGGCGGACTACACGCTCTGGCCGTGACGAACGCATACAAACTCATTCAGCCGCCCGCGGCATCGCCGGCTCCCAAGCCGCCGGACTTTGCGTATGAGATTCCCGCGCCTCCGCCCCCGCTACCAGCGCCGGTGGTTGAAGACGAAAAACCGGCAACGCCCAAGGTCGCAGCTACCGTGCCCGATGTTGCGCCCGCTACAGCCACGGCTAAATCCCCGGCGCCCGCTCACGCAAATCCTGCGCCGCCGACGGAAGTGTTCCCGCGCATGGAAACCGGTCCAGCTAGGAAAAAAAATCAGTCGTTGGCAAAAAATCCTTCTGTCCAGGGCGACCTGGCTGCCGCGCCCGTCGGCTCTACCTACTTATTCGTGCAACGCTTCGAACGGGAAGACCGAGCGCAAGGTGCAATCCGGAAAATCGCTGCGATGGATTTGCCCGCCCAGTCCGTGATTCGTACCTGGGTCGGCACAAAATATTTCGTCGTATTTTGTGGGCCCGTCGAAAACAAGCGAGCGAGCTCCGTCAGCCAGCGCCTGGAAGAAAAAGGCTTTTCCAACGTGCACAACGTGGGCAGACTCACGGGAAACCGTAATCTGAAATAACCGAAAACGCATTCAGCATTCGCCGCCGACTGCGGGCGTTGCAGAGCAACCGGAGACTGGTAGGCGAAAGCGCACAGACATCAGCTGTGCGATAGGGAAGTGCGATGGACTTTGGCGCGCGCAGCGACGTAGGGCGTGTTCGCGAAAATAACGAAGACAGCTTCGGCGTCGCGCCGGAGCTGAATCTTTTCGTCCTCTCTGACGGTATGGGCGGCCTCGAATCGGGGGAACGCGCCAGCCGTCTGGCGATCGAGACGACCATCACACATTGCCGAGATGGGGCCGCGAACTCCAGCTTGCCTGTATTCGGCGGCAAGATCGAAGGCGTGAGCGAAACCTCGAGCCGCTTGGCTAGCGCCGTGCGCCTCGCGAATCAGGAGATATATCAGGCAGCGCAGGAACTGGGAGGCAAGGGCAGCATGGGCGCCACGATCGTCGCCGCCTGGTGCCTGGAAGATCGCGTCTGCCTCGCGCACGTAGGCGACAGCCGCGCCTACCTGCTGCGCAAAGGCCAGTTCGATCAGCTTACGGAAGATCATTCGTTCGTGGCCGAACAAGTCCGCCGCGGCATTCTGACGCCCGAGCAAGCCGGCCGAAGCAAAATGCAGAACGTACTGACGCGCGCCCTCGGCGTTGAACAGCACGTGGACGTGGACGTCACCGAAGAGCTGCTAGTCGAGGACGATATTTGCCTGCTCTGCTCCGACGGCCTTTTCCGCGAGCTTTCCGAAGCGCAGATCGCGGCCGCGCTGGGCGAATCCACCGGCGCGCAGGAATCGGCGGACCGCCTGGTGGATTTGGCAAATCAAGCCGGCGGCGGCGACAACATCACCGCGATCGTTTTGCGGCACGTGCCCAAGCAAGGGGGCGCGTTATCGAAACTTGGGAGATGGTTCAAAGGGGCCGAAGATCCATCCTGATACGGAGGACGTTTCCATGTCGAAGCTGGTTTTGAAATTTGAAAGTTCTATTCTGAAGGAAGTCGCGGTCGGCCAGAAGGAAGTGAGCATCGGCCGCTCGCCGGACAACGGGATCGTGATAGACAATCCCGCCGTGTCCAGCTATCACGCGCGCGTGTTTAACGAAGAAGGGCGCCTGATGCTGCAGGATTTCGGCAGCCTCAATGGCACCTTCGTCAACGGCCAACGCGTCAAAATGGTCATGCTCAAGCCCGGCGATTCCGTCGGCATCGGCAAGCACACCATCGTCGTCACCGATTCCGTGGAAGTGCGCGCCACGTCGCTCGATCATGGCGACTTGAAGCCAGCCGTGCCGAAAATCAACGAGACCGTGATGCTGGACACGAAGGAGCGCCGCGAATTCCTGCAGAAAGTCGCCGCCGTCGGCGAAAGCGCGCAGCCCGCGCCGGGACGGATGAAACTGCCCACGCTCGTCGTGCGCAGCGGCAGCACCGACCAGCGCGAATACGTGCTGAACGACAAGCTCACTGTCGTAGGAAAATCCGCGATGGCCACGGTGAAGCTGAAAGGCTGGTTCAAACCGAAAGCCGCCGCGCAGATCAATCGCCGGGAGGATAATTCCTACTATATCGGTCCAGCCGATAATGTTCCCAGCGTAAACGGCCAGCCGATCACGCATCCAACGAAGCTGGCGCCAGGCGACGTAATCGAAGTAGCGGGAATCGAACTGGAATTCGTCGTCCGCGACTAATTGCCCGCAGCCGCGCGCAGAACCGGCAGCGTCGCCGCCGCTTGTGGCACAGCCGCGCGATAATCCTGCCCGAGCGGCGCGGCAATCGTCGCCGCGATCTGGCTTTGTGTCACGCGCGGGACGTTCGTCATCTCGCCGGTCGCCGGCGTATCCGGACCCATCACCGCGATCCAAATATTTTCCGCGCCCGCGATATTCTTGTCATGGTCGCGCCACAATTTCAGCCCGCTGCCGCGCCCTTGGTCGCACGTGATGATAAACGTCACCTGATCGCGATATTCCGGCTTCGCCTGCATCGTGTTCCACAGTTCCGCAATATTCTGATCATCCTGATGTGCCGCCTGCAGCACCAGATCGTATTTCCCTTCGTGTGCCCAATCATCCGTGCCGCCGTAGCCGACGAACAACACGCGCGGGCTGTGCGTCTTCAAATAGTTAAGAAGATCCAGGTGCGTGAATGCGTCGAACGCATCGTCATCCTCCACACGTGTCGTCGTTTCGTACAGCTTCTTCAGCGTCTGCTCCTGTGGCGTGAGGGTTCCGCTCCATGGAATGTCCCAGCCTGCGCGCACGAAGAGTCCGCTCTGCTTTGCGCGAAAGATATCGTTGAAGACGTTCCATGTCCCAAACACCGCCACTTGTCCGCGAAATTCCGGCAAGTTATTCAGCCACTCGAAAACCGTCGCATGCGGATTTACACCGAATTCATTGCTATTGATCGCCGGGTCCGGATAACCGGTACTCATCTCGTTGTACCCGGGGTAAGAAAATTTCAAGCCGTTGGTGACCTGCGCAACACTGCCTTTATGCTGGTTGCCGTAAATCTGTCCGCGATTGGCGACCGCGTACCATAGGAAGGGCATCAGCGCACGCCGTCCATCGTCCGGTGTGGCGCGCCAGAAATCCTTGTGTAGTTGCTTCTCATCTTGCACGCCGCCCACCTTGGCATTCATCAAATCATGCTCGGGCCCATCGAAAACCTCCTGCCAGCGTAATCCGTCGAGCACAATTAGCACTACCGCGCGCGTCTTTAAAGCGTGCCCGCCAGAGCGTTGGGCGGAATCCTGCGCGCCGTGCCCGCTGCCCGCAACTGCCACCCCACCTACCGCGAACGACGCCGCAAATGCCAAAAACAAAACGCAAGATCCAATCGCCACCGCTCCGCCGCGTCTGCGCACAGGTCCTCCGGTGCGCGGATGATACCTCGCGTGCCCTGATCGTGTATTACAGTTTTGTTGAGGCAAAAACGCACGAAAGCTGCGCGGAAGTTCTAGCTGGTCTTGGAAGAACTAACCGTCTGCGGGGGTTCTGGCAAATACAATTCGGGTGCGTTGATGGGGAATTCCACTACGAAAGTAGCGCCACCTTCCGGACGGTTGTAGCATTCGATGCGGCCGCCATGCTCTTGCATAATCCCGTAGCAAATGCTCAGCCCTAGGCCTGTGCCTTTGCCCACCGGTTTGGTGGTGAAGAAGGGATCGAACACCTGTTGCGGCGCTTTGATCCCCGGCCCGGTATCCGAAAATTCGATCGTGATCCTTGAATCCGAATGTTTCGTGCGAATCGTCAACCGCCCGCCGCCGATTTCTTCGAGGGCATCCACCGCATTGCTGATCAAGTTGAAAAACACCTGCAACACCTGGTTGGCGTCTCCGCGAATCAATGGCAAATCGAGGTCCGGGTAGGTTTCCACCTGAATATGCTTGCCGCGCAGGTCCAGATTGCTCAAATGCAGCGCCGAAGCAATCACCTGGTTCAAATCTAGATGAAGTTTTTCGCTGGGCACCCGCCGCGCGAAGCTCAAGAGGCTGGTCACCAGCGTTTTGATCCGCCGTGCCAGCGTGCGAATCTTCTCCGCCACCAATCGCTGCCGCTCGCCGAGCGCCGGGTCGTCCACCAAAAGGTCGGAATAACCGAGAATTCCCGTCAAAGGATTATTGATTTCGTGCGCTGCACCCGCGGCCAGTTGGCCGAGCGACACCAGCTTTTCGGTCTGCACCATCTGCGCCTGGAAATGTTTCAAATTCTCGAACGATTCGCGCGAGCCTTCCAGCAGCCGCAAACGGTCGTGGTCCACCAGCCGCTGCCGCAGCGCAATTAGAAGCGCGGCAACCAGCAATGCGACCTGCGTCACGCTGACGCGAAATATTCGCACGTCCGGCGGATTTGCCGACCGCCACAAGCTCCATAGCGCCATCACCGGGATCGAAAACACCGCGGTCATGGCTAACACGGACGCCCACTTCTTCGCGTGATCGGGCCGCGGCGCCACGGTTTCGCGCGGCGGTTTCAACCGATAAGCCACAATCCCCGCCGTTCCAAACCACACGAACGACGCCACCAGCGGCAGATCGAACGGGCTGCCCGTGTAATAATCCAGGCGGTCAATCGCGCGGTTAGTGATATAAGACCCAGCCGCATACAGCAGCGAAGCGCTGAAAAGATGCGCGTAAACTTCCCGCCAGCGTCCTCGCGCCTGCGTAATCAGATAGGCGAACCCCGCCGTCAGCAGCAAATTTTCCACCGCTGCCAGATGATCGTAACTCCACCCGTAAGCCAGCACGTTGGGCGCAATGTATTGCCACGGAATCACCACGAAGAGGTACAGATAGACCCACCAGATCAGCAGCAACGAGAAATCCAGGTAGCCGACGTGCACGTTCAGATCGTCGCGCTTGTCGTGCGGTTTCAGGGCCAGCGCCCCGATCATCGGCACCGGATGCAGAAAGAGAATCACGTCACCTACGAAGGGATTGGGAACGTCCTTGCGCAGCACCACTTCGAAGTACGTCCAGATGGACTGTCCCACTAGCCACGCGGCGCAGCCCAAGCCGAGCAAAATCCAGAATACGCGGGTGCGTTTCTCGTTGGAGAAGGAATTGAGAAAAAGCCCTACGCAGGCGAAGAGCGCCACCGCGCACTGCATGATGTCGCCGAACGCGGTAAGCCCTCGCCCGTTCGAGACCGTCAGAGCCGCGAGGCAGTAGCCGCCAACTAGAAGGCCCCAGGCACCCGTCAACGCCCAGCTGGAAGGCGTCATTCGGGGCAAACTTATTCCAAACGTTTTATGGGACGAGTTCACGGCGTTTCCGGCTACCCCAAGCCCGTGTAAGCTGTTCCAAGCATACGGCGTTACGAGCTTGCTGCCAGAACTGCTTTTACGGAGCGTGCCGTGGAATGCAATAGCGAAGTTGCGGCGGAACGAAAGCGGGATGCACCGACCTGAGGGCGTCCGTGCCCACGGTCAGGATGGCACGAGCAAATCCTAGTTGTGCAGCTCGTCGTCGTGGGGAATTGGAAGAATCGTGTAATGCGATTTCAAAATGCCCTTGGAATTCTTTGTGGCGTAGGGGTTTTGGGGAACCAGCAACCGCGCTAACCGACCGCGCTCCTCGCAGCAGTTAATGACGTGGAGCATAGTGCCTCCCGCCTTGTGGCAGGGTCATTCGCAAGCGGAACTCAAAACGGCGCGCGCCATCTCATTCCCGCTTGAAAACCTAAATCTTGCTACTTTACTGCTGGCTCGGCTGCCCAGCTTCGCGTTCGGCCAGAATCTTTCGCGCGTTGGTGTATAGCGCCTTGGCCTGAGGAATTAACTCGACGGCCTTCTCCAGCTGTGGATCGTCCTGCAACTCCACCTTGTAGCCGTCCGTCAATCCGAAGTAAGAAGTGAACACCTCGCGCTTGATCTGCCACTTCAGCCAGACCAGGTTGGCCTGAATGTTGTCGTCGGTGTACTTGATCTTCTGCCGGTCCAGGTACTTCCTGAATTGCTCGATTACCGCGTCGTTCACCACGAAATCCTTGGTGATGTCAGGCTTTTCGCCCAGGTAAAACCGCGTGAAATCGCCCACGCCCTGCTGCTGCGAGTAAAAGACCCCGCGGCGATAAAGCATCTGCTGGAAATCATCCGGCTTGGGAGCGGCCACCGCGTCATCCGGCGTAATCCCCCCGCCGCCGAAGACTTGCCGCCCGCTATCGGTTAGCTTCACTTCCGGCTTGGTAGGCGGCTGCGGATTGTAATGGTAGTCGTAGAGCGAAATATTCTTGTAATCGCGCTGGATCAGCCGGCCGCTCGGAGTGTAGTAGCGCGCCGTGGTCAGCAAGAGTGCCGTATCTTCGCTCAGCGGGAATTGCGTCTGCACCAGACCCTTGCCGAAGCTCGTCTCTCCGACAATCAGCCCGCGATCGTGATCCTGAATCGCTCCAGAAACGATCTCAGACGCCGAGGCGCTCTGCCCGTTGATCAGCACGATCACCGGCACCTCAATGCCCTGATTGCCGCGCACCGCGTAATAGCGCCGTTCCTGCGAAGCCCGCCCGCGATGCGACACCACAATCTCGTTCTTGTCGAGGAACATGTCCGCCATGCCCACGGCCTGATTCAGCAATCCTCCGCCGTTATTCCGCAGATCGATGATCAAACCATCCAGCTTCGAGACATCCAGCTGCTTCAAAGCATCGGCCAGGTCGCTGTCGGTCGTCTCGTTGAACGTCGTCACGCGCACATAGCCGATTCCAGGCTTCACCATCGTGTAATATTCCACGCCGGGGCGGGGAATCTCATCGCGCGTCACTGTCACTTCGATCGGTTTGTCCCAGCCTTCGCGCCCCAGCGATATGTGCACCACGGTGCCCTTGGCGCCCTTCAACATATCCGCCACTTCGGTCGTCGTCAGGCCGTCGCAGGACTTGCCGTCAACTTTCTGAATGATATCGCCCGGACGAATGCCGGCTTTATACGCAGGTGAGCCAACGAACGGTGAAAGCACCACGGTCTGATTCTCGCGCTGTTGCACGGTCATCCCGACGCCGTAGTACTTGCCTTCTTGCTCTTCCTTGAAGAGCGCGTACTGCTTGGGATCAAAGAAATTTGAGTGCGGATCGAGCACGCGGAGCATGCCGGGAATCGCGCCATCGTAGATCACTTTGTCGGTGTCCACGGGATCGGCGTAATTGCGCTCTACCACCGAGAGGACGCGCGTGAAGCTCTTCACCGAATCCTGCATGTCGTTCTGGCCGGCGGCCGTGGCGCGCACGGACGGACCATACAGCCCGCCCAGTATCGCGGAAACGGCCAGCACTACCACCAGCACTACGACTCCACGCCCTGACGACCCCTTTGATTCCATGCGTCCTCGCTTAGCCCCAAGAAGTTAAGTATAGCATACAACTTTTCAGCGGTTTGACACGCTTCCGGCCCTCTTCTATGATTCAAAAATGGCGCCGGAGATGCAGTCGGGAAGCGCAATTCCGTGCGGACCTTCGTCCCAGACGCTCCATGTTTAGTGTCCCACACCTGATTATTATATTCGCGGTCGCTCTGGTCGTGTTCGGGCCGGAGAAGCTGCCCGAACTCGCGCGCAATCTCGGCAAAATCATGGCTGAATTCCGCCGCGCCACCGCCGAATTGCGCGGCACTTTCGAAGGCCATATGCGCGACCTGGAACGCGAAGCCGATCTGCGCCGCCTCCGCGAAGCTCAGCCGCCCGCTCAGACCATCGGCGGCATCGCAAGCACTCCCACGAATCCTCCGGCCCTGCCGCCGGAATCAACCAACGATCCGCTGCCGCCAACGCCCGGAACGGTTGCCACGGAGCCTCCGAATTTTATCGCCGCTCGCATATCGCAATCTCCTGAACAATCGCCACTCGAGGCTCCCGAAAACGTTCCGCATCAGGGTGACCATCCCGATTCAGCACCCGAGAAAGTGACAGATGGCCGACCCCGCTCAGCCTGATCCCATCGCACCGCCCGCCGCCGAAGACGACGCCGGCGGACGCATGTCGTTTTTCGAACACCTCATGGATCTACGCAAGCGGCTCATCAATTCCGCCGCAGCGATCGCGATTGGTGCTTGCATCGGCCTGCTCGTCTCGAAACACTTCATAGTGATCCTCGTGAAGCCCATGCAAGACGCCCTGCGCGCCTCGCATTTTGACGACAAGCTCTACTTCACCAGCCCTGGCGGTTACGTCACTCTCGTAATCAACATCGGCCTGTACCTCGGCATCGTGCTGGCCATGCCGTTTGTGCTGTATCAAGTCTGGCTCTTCGTCGCGCCCGGCCTCTACAAGCACGAACGCCGCGCCGTTTCCGGCTTCATCGTCTCCTCGATGTTTCTCTTTCTCTGCGGCATTGCTTTCGGCTACTTCATCATGCTTCCCCAAACTTTGAAATTCCTGATCAATTTCGCCTACGACGCGCCCATCAAACCCCTGATCAGTTACAACGAGTATTTCGAGCTGGTTTTGATTATTCTGGTGGGGCTCGGCGTGATCTTTGAGCTGCCGGTGCTGATTTTTATCCTGTCGCTGTTCGGCATTGTCACGCCCAAGTTCCTGCTCAAGAATTTCCGGTATGCCATGCTGATCATCACCGTCGTGGCCGCGGTGGTCACGCCCACTCCGGACGCCACTACTATGGTGGTGTTTATGGCGCCCATGGTCGCGCTCTATTTTGTCGGCGTGCTGGTTTCTCACGTTGTGCTTAGGCGCAAAGAGTCGCAGAATTTGGCCGGCGGGGAGGCGCAGTAAATTGTTCACTTCGTGCAGGAGAGTATGGCTCGGCATTACCACTGTCGCCGCCATCGGTGGAATTTTCGCGTGCAGCGGTTCCAGCCAGCCCAGTTCGGCGTCATCCGGCTCCGCCGCAACCGCGTCGCCGGCCGCAAGCCAATCCGCCCCGCCGAAGCTCGCTGAAGGCGCCCCTCCCGCCGACCAGACCGGCGGCTTCGACGGCGCAAAAGCTTACGAACACGTAGCCAAAATCGTCAGCTTCGGCCCGCGCCCGCCCGCTTCCGAAGCCCTTCACCAGACCCAGGATTACATCCTCGCGCAACTCAAAAGCTACGGCTGTGAAATTGATCAGGACGACTTTCACGCCTCCACTCCCAAGGGCAATGTGGCCATGAAAAACATCGTCGCCAAAGCCCCCGGCACCGGGAAGGGAATCATCCTGCTGCTCACTCACGTGGACTCGCTCAGCAGCGTCCCGAATTTCGTCGGAGCAGAAGACAGTGCGTCTTCCACCGGCCTGATGCTCGAAATGGCTCGCCAGCTCTGCGGCAAGAAAGAACAACCCAATTCCGTCTGGATCGCCTTTCTCGACGGCGAGGAAGCTTTTGTGAATTGGGACCAGGACGACGACCACACCTACGGCAGCCGCGAACTTGCCGCGCGCATGGCTCTCTCCGGCGACCTGAAACGCGTAAAGGCCCTCATTCTTGCGGACATGATCGGCCAATACGGTCTGCACATAGACCGCCAATCAGACAGCCCCCGCTGGCTCAACGATCTGGTCTGGAAGACCGCCGACCGCCTCGGCTATAGCAATATTTTCGTCTCGCAAGAAACCACGACCGCCGATGACCACGACCCGTTTCTCCAGCGCGGCGTCCCAGCCCTCGATATCATTGACCTGACCGATTACATCAACGAGGGCTACTGGCACACGCCGCAGGACACCCTCGATAAAGTCAGCCCCCGCAGTGTCGCCATCGTCGGTCACGTAATCCTGGAATCCGTCGGCGAACTTCAAAAGAAGTTTCACTAAATCATGCCCGTCATTCGCGTCTCTTCTGCAAACGGTCCCTACATGGTTCACTGCGCCCCGCGCCTTCTGGGCCGCTCGGCCTCTCTCATCGCACGCCTCGGCGACACCACCGGAATTTTTGTGCTGTCCTCACCAAACGTGTGGGAACACTGGGGTCGTCCGCTGATCCGCAACCTTCGCGGCCGACATCGCGTCACGGCCATCCTCTTTGACGACCGCGAGGCGGCCAAAGATCTAGCTACGATCGAGCTGATCACGCGTCAACTGGTTCACGCAGGTGCGGATCGCGGCGCGACGATCGTTGCCATGGGCGGCGGAGTCGTAGGAGATGTCGCCGGTTTCGGGGCAGCCAGCTATCTCCGCGGCGTCCGGCTGGTGCATATCCCCACCACGCTCGTCGCGCAAGTGGATAGCGCAATCGGCGGCAAGACCGGCGTAAATCTTCCCGAAGGCAAGAACCTGGTCGGCGCGTTCTATCCGCCAAAGCTCGTAATCGCCGATCCCAATTTTCTGCAAACGCTCCCGCACCGCGAATATCGCTCCGGTCTCTACGAAGTGATCAAGTACGGCGCGATCGCCGATCCCGAACTTTTTCAATTTCTCGAGCGCCGCATGCTTGCGCTCCTGCGCCGCGACCCCGCCGCTCTCGCCTGGGTGATCGCCCGGTGCATCCGCATCAAAGCGCACGTAGTCGCAAAAGACGAGCATGAAACCGGCCTGCGCCACATCCTGAATTTCGGCCACACTCTGGGCCATGCGCTGGAAGCCGCCACGCGCTACCGCCGCTTTCTCCACGGCGAAGCGGTCGCCTGGGGCATGTTGGCGGCCACGGTCTTCGGCCTCGCCACCGGCCGCCTCGGCGAATCCCAAGCCACCCGCGTCATTCGCTTGATATCCAGCGTTGGCCCATTGCCTTCTCTCAAAGGAATTCGCGCAACTCAATTGCGTCCCATCCTCGCAGGTGATAAAAAGGCTCGTAGCGGGCGTGTCCTTTGGGTCTTGCCGTGCCACATTGGAAAAGTCCAGTGGGGCGTCAACTTGCCTTGGCCGCTCGTTCAACGTACCCTCGCGGAACTCCCAGCCATTTCCGCACTGGCGAAAGTCTGACTCACCACCCTTGAATCGCATGAGTGCGTCTATGGAAAGGCCGACGAAGCTGTCCGGCACGCGTCCGGTCGGCACGTTCAACGAACGTGAAGCCTCCGCGCGCGTCCGCGATATGTTCAGCCGCATCGCGCCGCGCTACGACTTCCTGAATCACTTCCTGTCTTTTTCGTTGGACCGCTATTGGCGCCATCGCGCCGCGCGCAGATTTCACCGCATCCTGCGGCGCACGGACGCGCGCGTCCTCGATCTTTGCTGCGGCACTGGCGATCTCACCTTCGCCTTGGAACGCGTCCGCATTCACGAACTCCGCGATTCGGGCGCCCATCGTTTCCCGCTCGTCGGCAGCGACTTCGCGCAGCCGATGCTCGATCGCGCCCGCAAGAAGGCTGCCCAACACTCGCGCTCCGCCGTCTTCGCGACTGGCGATGCGCTGCAGCTCCCATTTGCCGATGCGAGCTTCGATCTGGTCACCACGGCCTTCGGCTTCCGCAATCTCGTGAACTACGAAAACGGCCTGCGCGAAATCGCCCGCGTGCTGAAACCGGGCGGGGAAGTGGGAATCCTGGAGTTTTCAGAGCCGGGCGCCGGGCCAATGGCGGGATTGTTCCGTTTCTACTTCCGGCAGATTCTGCCGCGAATCGGCGCAGCGATCTCCGGCAGCAGTGAGGCCTACAGCTATCTCCCCGGCTCGGTAGAAAAATTCCCCACACCACCGGAACTGACGGTCCTAATGCAAAAGGTCGGTTTCACGAACGTGCGCATCAAATCCTGGAACGTCCGCAGCGTAAACCTTCATACTGCCCGCCGCCCGTGACGTGAACGCTTACTGCGAGACCGGCGCGAACCTTCCGCGCCGCGTTAGTTTTCGAGGCCCAAGATGCGGATTTTGTGCAGCAGGGTTTTGTACGACACTCCAAGCTTTTCCGCGGCGCGCGTCTTGTTCCACTTGGTGTCGCGCAGCGCATCCTGAATCTTAAACCGCTCGACGTGCTGGACGGCTCGCTGCGACACTTCCTCGAGCGGCCCTTCCCAAAGGAATTCCTCTTCCAGCATTCCGCCTGGCAATTGCTCCGTCGAAGGCTTGGGCGTGGGCAATTGCAAGGCGCTCTCGTTGATTTCCGGTCCGTTCGCCAGAATCGCCGCGCGTTCGATCGCGTTTTGCAATTCGCGCACGTTCCCCGGCCAGGAATGCGTCAAGAGCCGCTCCCGCGCATCGCCGCTCAATTGCAGCTGCGGCTTGCGAAATTCCCGCCGGAACTTTTCCAGAAAATATTCCGCCAGCAACAGCACATCATCGCCGCGGTCGCGCAAAGCCGGAATCGTGATGGGCACCGCCGAGATCCGGAAATACAGATCCTCCCGAAACGACTTCTCCGCCACCGCCGCGAGCAAATCCTTGTTCGTAGCCGTCAGGATTCGCACGTTCACTTCAATCTCCTGCGTTCCGCCGACGCGCTCGAACCGCTTTTCTTCCAGCACGCGCAATAGCTTGCTCTGGATCGCCAAAGGCAGCTCACCGATTTCATCCAGGAACAAAGTCCCGCGATGCGCCAGCTCCAGCTTCCCGATTTTCCGCGCTCCCGCGCCCGTATAAGCTCCTCGCTCGTGCCCGAAAAGCTCGTTCTCCACCAACCCCTCGGGAATCGCCGCGCAATTCAGCGCCACAAAAGGATGGCTTGAGCGCGGGCTCAGGTGATGAATCGCTCGCGCGAACACTTCCTTGCCCGTGCCGCTCTCACCCAGCAGCAAGACGGTCGAATCTGTCGCCGCGACTCGCTGCGTCATCTGGCTGGCATCTTTCATCGTGGGATGCTCGCCCACGATTCGCGGGAACCCATAACGCACCGCGTATTCCTCGCGCAACAGCAAGTTCTCGCGCAACAATTCCTGCTGCTGCGCCGCGCGCTCCAGCAGCAATTTCAAATGGTCCAGGTCCACCGGCTTCTGGATGAAATCGAAAGCCCCTTCCTTCATCGCGGTCACGGCTTCTTCCACCGAGCCGTACGCCGTCATCAAAATCACGGGTAAAGTGGCTTCCACGCGCCGCGATTCCCGCAGCACATCGAGTCCGGAACCGCCGGGAAGTTTTAAATCGGAGAGAACCAGCAGGTAACGCCGTCCGCGCACTTTTTCGATGGCCGCATTCGCGTCCGCGGCTTCTTCCACTAGGTACCCAGCGCGTTCCAGCGCCTTGCGGAGCATCGCCCGCAATTCGGCTTTATCTTCGACAAGAAGGATCGGTTCCATGAAGGAAAAATTCTAGCGCGCCCAACCCGGATCGCCGCCGCTCCGGCGCAATTCTTCTTCAGCATCCGAGATAGCTTGTCCGTCGGCTTCGATCTGTTTCTTCTTCGCATCGATCTTCGCGGTTTTTTCGTCAATATCGCTGCGCGTGTATCCCTGCTGCATGGCTTTCACGGGATCGTTGTAATATTGCACGTCCAGCACGCCCAGTTCCCGCTGCATGATGTCCAGGTCCGCTTGATCCTCATCCAATTTGTGACGTAGTTTTGCGAACTTGTCTCGCCATGATTTCTCATCGTTGGGCGATGCCGCCGCCTTCGCTTCTCCCGCCTTGGCGTCTCCCGCGCTACCGTCTGCCGCCCCGCCGCCGTCCCCGGAATCTTCCGCCGGCGTGGCGCCGACAGCCGAGATACCGCCCGCCTTGGGCACATTGTCGTTATCGAAAACACGCGCCGGTTTCGGCTGATCTTTTTTCTGTTCACGCGCTTTGCGCGCGGCGGCCACGAGCGGGTCAACCGGCGCAGCACTCTGGTCCGTGCCGGATTGCGAAGAAGACGTTTGGGCAGCTGTCTGCGACGCCGTGGCAGGTGGAGTCTGGCTCTGCTGCGACTGGCTCTGGCTCTGCTGTTGCGCGAGCGCGCACGCGGGTACCACTAAAAATGCTGCCACCGCAGCGCACAATAGGTCTCTACGCATGGCTAAGCCTCCTCGTAGGTCTCTTCGGACGGGCCTGCTGCTACCAGTTTAGATGCGAGCTGCCTGGGTGGCAATCGTGGATGGTAGGGGGTCCTGCCGCAAAGGTAACCACAGCAAAAACTCGGCTCCACCGCCCGGCCGGTTGCGGGCTTCGATGCTACCGCCATGCTGCAGCGCCACTTTCTGGACCACGGCCAGTCCCAACCCGGTCCCTTCGGACTTGGTCGTGTAGAAAGGCAGAAATATCTTAGGCAGGTCAGCGTCCGGAATCCCCGGGCCGTCATCCGCAACACAAATCCGCTGCCACTTGCGCCCGCCAAGCTCCTCGATCGTTCCGGACATCGTGACTTGCGGCGCCTTGCTGGTAGTTTTGGCCGCTTCCGCACCGTTGCGCGCCAGATTCAGCAGAGCCTGCCGCAGCAAAGCTTCGTCGCCCGGCAGTTCCTGGAACGCGCCCTCCACGACCACCGTGCACGTCGGAATCGTTTCGCGCAGCTCCTCCGCCACTTTTTCCACCACGTTCTGCATCGGCACCGTTTCGTAGCAAATTTCCAGCGGTTTCGCGAAACGCAGGAATTCCGTCACGACGTGCGTCAACGCCCGCGTCTGATCCAGAATTCTTTCGGAAGACTCTCGCACGTCTCCCGGTTTCGCCTCGCTGCGAATCATCTGCGCGTAACCCGAAATCGTCGCCAGCGAGTTCTTGAATTCGTGCGCGATGCCTGCGGACATCTCTCCCAGCGCCGCCAGATTTTCCTTCCAGCGAATCTGTTTTTGCAGCGCGGTCAATTCCGTCAGGTCACTCATCAGACAAAGCGCCCCGCTCACCTTCAATTCCTGTAATTGCGCGGGAGTAGCTTCCGCGGAAGGCTTCGTCGAAGCACGCATCGTGCGGTAGATCGGAGAAATCGTCACGCCCAGATTCCGCACCGCGCCCTCCGACGTGAGGTGCTCGATTTCCCCGCGCTGAAAAGTTTTGCCGTCGCGGATGCAAGCCGTCAGCATCTTCGTCAGATCCGACTCGGCGCCCAGAATTTCCTTGTACGACCGGTAGCGCAGCGTTTTGATGCCCAGCGCTTCTTCCGCCGCTGGATTCGTCGAAGTGATCGCCCCGGTCGCATTCACCAGCAGCAGGCCGGTGGGCATGTTGCGCGTCACTTCCTCCGTCAACCGCTCGGATTCCTGCGCCCGTTCTTGCGCCAGTAAATGCAGCCGCGCCAGCTCCTTCTCCTGCGCACGCAATTTCTCGATCACTCCCTGCATGGAAGCGGCCATGAACGCCGACGCATTTTCCGGGTCCGGAATCGGGTTCGCCCAGTCTTGTTTCACTCCGCGCGACTGATCGCGCAGGAATTTGCGCGCCAGAAAAATCATTACCAGCACGCCCGCGGACAAAAACACCACCAGAGCCACAGCAAAGCCAACGTTATACGGCAGCACGGGTGTCGGATGCGTCGTGATCGGGGCGATCATGGCTATCATGGGACCTTCTCTTCCGTCATTAGCGCACCATCAGCAGCGACGAATACCAATTCACGATCGGTGTTCCAAAAAACACGACTAGCAACGCCCCCGCCCCCAGAAACGTCCCGAACGGCAATTCGTAATCCGCGTCCTTACGCCGCGCCAGAATCACAGCCACCCCGAGCACGCTGCCAAGCACCGATCCGGCCAGGATTGTCAACAACGTCCGCTTCGCGCCCAGAAACGCGCCGGCCATCAACATCATCTTCACATCGCCCAAGCCCATTCCTTCGCGCCCGCGAATCCGGAAATACGCTTCCGAAACCAGCCAAAGCAGTCCGCCGCCGACCAGCGCCCCCAAAATCGCGTCCACAAACGAGAGCACCGGCGCCGGAGGAGGGAACTCGAACATGCGATTCGCAAGCCATAGCGCCGATCCGTCCGTCGGCTTCACAAAAAAGCTGAGCGCAAGCCCGATCCCCAATCCTGTAAAATTCACCGCGTCCGGCAAAATCCGCTCGCGCAAATCCGTAAACACCAGCACGATCATGATCGCCGAAAACGCGCACCACTTCGCCGCCTCCACACTAATTCCAAAAACCAGGTAGCACGCGAGAAACAGCAAGCCCGTCAACAGCTCCACCAGCGGATACATCGGCGAAATTTTGGTCTTGCATCCGCGGCATTTCCCGCCCAGCAGCAGGTAACTGATCACCGGAATGTTGTCGTAAGTGCGTATTTCTTTCCCGCACTTGGGACACGCCGAAGCTGGCAGCACGATGGACTTACCGCTAGGAATCCGCAGGATGCACACGTTCAGAAAGCTGCCAATAATCAACCCAAAGGCAAACGCAAAGATCCCGATAAGCGCTGGAGGGGCCACCTCTCGATTCTGCACGAACGCACAGCGCCCCTCAAGGCAGCCCTAATCCATCGTGCCCGACTGCTAACGCACGCTTCGCTCGAAGGCAGCGGCGCAAAATTGAACGATGCACGGTCCGCCCTGAGGCCTTCGACCGAACGAGTAATGGACACAAAGCACTTTGTATTATAAAGTATTGCTCCGGAGGCTACCCCATGCGCTCAAACCATCCGTCTTGCACCTCGGAATCCGAATCTTGGTGCCGGCACTTCTCCACGAAGGCCGCAGCCGACGATTATCTGCCGTGGGATCATCCCATCGTCCTCTCCGGCGTGGAAAAACGCTGCATCACAAAATCAATTCAGCAGTTTCAGTTGGGCGAAGGTTCGAGTGGTCGTCGTCTGCTGCAGCGGGGCCTCGCGTATTCCCAAACCGCAGGAGACCCGGCGTTTGTTGAGGCCTTATCGCTCTTTGTAAAAGAAGAGCAGCGCCACAGTTCCTATCTTCTCCGGTTCATGCGACGAGAGGGGATCCGCGCTTCGCGCAGCCATTGGGTGGACACTGTATTCCGCCGCCTTCGCGTCTTGGCCGGATTGGAACTATCCTTGCGAGTCCTCGTTTCCGCCGAGATAATAGCTGTACCGTACTATCGCGCTCTACGCGACGCTACCGCATCGCCTCTGTTGCGTGCGATCTGTACGGAAATTCTGCAGGACGAAGCTACCCATCTGCGGTTTCAGGCCTCCATGCTCTCGCGAACGGGCGCGCGCAGGTCGGTCCGCGCCGATTGCGCCGTGTCTTGGGCTCATCTGCTTTTCCTGCTGGCGACTTGTTACGTCGTCTGGTTCGAGCACCATCAAGTTTTCCGCTCCGTGGGTTACTCGCGGCAGCGCTTTCTAGCGGAAGCATTCTGGGAGTTCAATCGCCTAGACGATGCCGTTTGCCGCCGATTGCGTACTTCAATACCCAGCGTGCACCCGGAATTCGCAATAGAGTCGGTTCTCGCCTCTGATGCCGGACCAGAACTTCGCGCCGGCAGTGGCCAAGTTCGTTCTACGGGCATTTGAACGGCACCGGCGCGTTACGCTATATTCGATGGTTTACACCCGATGTCCTGGCTCGAACAGAAGGTCCGCGCCTACGAAGAGATGCGCTTTGCGCAGGAACAGAATCGCCGGATTCTGCCCTTTGCCTGGGGCCTCGAACACATCGGCGGCAGCGCGCACGAATCCGATCCCCACGGCTGGCTCGACCGTTTCGTCACGGACACGCTAGCCGATAGCGACAATTGGTTCGCCGCCACTCCCGCCGAAGACTACGCGCTCGATGACCACAACGTTCTAACCTTCACCAGCGCCATCACCTCACCCTGGCCCGAAAATAATCGCGTCCACGCACAATTTTTCCAGGCGCGCACCAGCGGACCCGCGGTAGTCGTTCTAGCCCAATGGAATTCGCGCTGGGAAGAACAGCAAAACGTCTGCCGCTGGCTGAACCAACTCGGAATCACCGCCATCAAACTCAGCCTCCCGTATCATGATCGTCGGGCGATCCCCGGCCACCCGCGCGCCGACCATCTCTGTGGCCCCAATATCGGTCTCACGCTGCAAGGAAATCGTCAGGCAGTGCTGGACGTGAAGCGCACGTTGCGCTGGCTCGAACGCCAGGGCTACGACCGACTCGGCATCATCGGCACCAGTGTCGGCTCCTGCCTCGCCTTTCTCACCATGACCCACGAACCCGCACTGCGCGCTGGCGCCTTCCTTCACGTCTCCACTTACTTCGGCGACGTCCTCGCCGCCGGTCTGACCACCTCCAATGTCTGGCAAACTCTCCGCCACGAAATGTCCCGCGACGACGTCCGCCACTACTTCTCCCCCATCAGCCCCTATCCCTACATCCGTCGCCTGCACGGCACGCGCAAGAAAATCCTCGCCATCAGCGGACGTTACGACCCCACCTTCCCCATCGAACTCACCAATCAATTCCTCGGCGCCATTCGCTCCGATGGCGTCGCCTTCGAAAATCTTTCTCTGCCCTGCGGACACTATTCCCTCGGTGTCGCGCCCTTCAGCTATCTGGCCGGATACCGTTTCGGCACATTTCTTTTCCAGGCCTTAGCCTAAGTCCTGCGCGTAAGCGATTCCATCGCCCATTCCGGGAATTCGCTCGGCAACAAGCTCTTGCTAACGGAATCAAGAATTCCTAATGCAATAGGCAAAGCTTGCCGATAGAGAAGTTGGAGGTATTCCATGGCCAATCCGGTGGGATCAATCGCAACTGTGCAACACGTGAATCCGACAACTCAGCCCGCAGCCGCAAAGCCGGCCGCGAACGTCCAAAAACCGACTCCGCAAGATAGCGTCAACATCAGCGCCGCCGGCAGAGCCGCCAGCCAGGCGAGCCAGTCAACAAAGTCCGGCGACGTGGATCACGACGGCGATAGCAAGTAAGCTCTGAACGTTTCGTCAGCGATTCCAGCGCCCGAGCATTCCGTCGTTCTGCTTAGCGCAAAATTTCGCTGAAGGCGCCGGCCGCGATCTTGCGTTCCATCGCGCGAATGTCCGGCGCCAAAGATCGGTCCGCATCCACCATCTTCGATTCTGCGCGTACGATCCCATACGCCTTCTGCGCTTCCGCGCCGGTCCGCAAAGGCGCAAGTAGGTCCAACCCTTGGCACGCGCTCAGCAGCTCGATCGCCAGCACGTTCCGCAAGTTCGTCAACATCGGCTGGATCCGCCGCGCTCCGCCCATCCCCATCGACACGTAATCTTCCTGATTCGCCGACGTCGGAATCGAATCCACCGAATGTGACGTCGCCTGCGTCTTGATTTCGCTCGCCAGCGCCGCCGCCGCGACCTGCAGAATCATGAATCCCGAATTCAGTCCCGCCTCGCGTATCAAAAAAGCCGGCAGCAAACTGGTCTGCGGATTGGTCATCTGCTCGATCCGCCGCTCGGAAATGCCTGCCAGGGTCGCCAGCGCCACGGCCAACTGGTCCGCCGCCATCGCCAGCGGCTGTCCATGAAAATTCCCGCCGCTGATCACTTCGCCTGAATCCGCAAACACCAGGGGATTGTCTGTCGCGCTGTTCAACTCCACCGACAAAATCGCCCGCATCTGCGCAAGCGCGTCGCGCACCGCACCGTGCACCTGCGGCGCGCAACGCAGACTGTAAGCATCCTGTACACGTTTATCTTTCTCGGCCGACCGGTGCGATTCGCGAATCGTGCTGCCTTCATTCAACCGCCGCAAATTTCGCGCAGTCGTCGCGTGCCCCGCATAGGGACGCACCTCTGCAATCCGTTCATCGAATGCCGCCGGACTCCCGCGCAAGGCATCCAGCGAAAGCGCCGCGGCCACATCCGCCGTATCCACCGCAATCTCCGCATCGCGCAGCGCCAACGCCAGCAGCGCCAGCATCCCTTGCGTGCCATTCAGCAACGCAAGCCCTTCCTTCGCTTCGAGCGCCAGTGGCGCAATCCCCGCCGCACGCATCGCCTCGCCGCCCGAAATCGTGCGTCCCTGAAAAATCGCTTCGCCTTCGCCGATCGCCACCTGTGCCAGATGCGCCAGCGGCGCGAGATCGCCCGAAGCCCCCACCGATCCCTGGGACGGAATCACCGGATGCACTCCGGCATTCAGCATCGCGCACAAAGTCTCCGCCACCACCGGCCGCACGCCGGAAAATCCCTTGGCAATCGCATTCGCGCGCAACGCCAGCATCGCCCGCGTTTCATGTTCGCTCAGCGGCGCGCCCATCCCGCACGCATGGCTCCGCACCAGATTCACCTGCAATTCGCCAATTTGTTCGCGAGAAATGCGTACGGAAGCCAGTTTGCCGAAGCCAGTGTTAACGCCATACACCGCGTCGCCCGATTCGATCAGCCGCTCGATCACTGCCCGCGACGCGAGCATCTTCTTTCGCGCCGCCGGGACCAATTCCACCTTCGCGCCGTCATAGACGATGCGGTAAAGAAGCTCGAAACTGAGATTTTCGCCGTCTATTTGAATGGCACTCATGAATTGCGCGGCTCGGCGGCGTGGGCGTGGCCCGCCGCATGCGAAACGGCTTTCACTGTAGGGAAGTACTTGCGATATTTTTCCGGCAGCGATTTCGGCCGTCCCAGCCGGTCGCAAATCACATGCATCGTGTCGCCGGTCGCCAGCAGCTCGCCCGATTCCTGGTGCACAACCTCGTACCCGAATTTCACCGTCCGCCGCTGCGCGTTCAGCACCCGGGTCCGAATCAAAAGCAAATCATCGAATCGCGCCGGACGCTTGTAACGGCAATGCGCGTCCGCCACCACGATGTAACTATCATCCTCGATTTCCATCTGCTTGTACTCAAACCCCAGCTGCCGGCACAATTCCACCCGCCCCACCTCAAACCATGTGAAATAATTCCCGTGATACACCACTCCCATCTGATCCGTCTCGGCATAACGCACACGAATGCTAGTCTCTGCGTAGTCCATAGCTGTTCGGAAGTGTATCAAAGAACGAAAATCTATCGGAGAGGTGCGTGAATCGCCGACGAATTTGTGCAGCCACGATCCCCAAAGTCTTAGCGCGCCCAAATCGCTCCAGCTTTTTATAGGGGCGGAGCTTCAGCTCCAACATTAAGCTTGCCGATTCGTCGGGGCTTTAGTCTCTGAGGACTCTCGATGAGGTTTTCTTCAAGCTTTTCAGCTTCCCGTCCAGTTCGGCTTGCGCTTTTCGAGGAACGAGGCCAAACCCTCGCGAAAATCCTCCGTCCCGCGAATCGCGGCATTTTCCTGCGCAGCCATCTCGATCTCCTGCGCAATTTCGTCTTCGTCGTAACGCAACAGCAATCGCTTGGTTCTCCACAAACTCGTTGGACTCGCCGCCTGAAACACATCCACAAATTCGCGCGTCCGTTTCATCAGGTCGGCACACGGCACAATCTCGGTCACAAGCCCCAATCGGTGGCCTTCCGCCGCATCGAATATGCGCCCGGTCAGTAGAATCTCCCGCGCGTGCTTTTCCCCGATCTGCCTGCGTAGCAGTACGGACACCAGCGCCGGGATGAATCCAACCCGCACTTCCGTGTAGCCGAACTTGGCCTCCGGCACCGCCAGGGTTATATCCGAAAAAGTCGCGATGCCGCAGCCCCCCGCGATTGCCGCGCCATTCACCGCCGTGATCACCGGCTTCGGGAAACAGTAAATGCGGTGAAACAAACGAGCCATTTCGCGCGAATCTCCCAGGTTTTCGGCGGCAGTCTGCGTCGCAATCGTTTGCAGAGTCTCCAGATCCATCCCAGAACAAAAAGCCTTTCCTGCGCCCGTCAAAATCAGCACTCCAACCGCTGGATCCGATTCCGCAATGTTCAACGCTTCCAGCAGCTCTTTCACCATTTTGCTCGAGATGGCGTTGCGCTTCTCCGGCCGATTGAGCGTGATCGTGATCGCCCCGCCCTCCACCTGATACTTCAGGGTGGTGAAATCCGTTTGCCGCGATGTTTGTGCTTTGCTCTTCACAATGGTTTTCTCTTCTACCCAAAACGTCGCGAAGCTCGCCCAACTTTTTGCACAATCGAGCGGAAGCGCTCTCGTCTCGCGATTCCAAATCTCTGACGCGGAAGGGCGGGGCTTCAGCCCGCCGTCAACGCGCCACAAAACAAGGCGCTTTAGCCTCTGAAGCCACGATTTTTGTTCGCAAAGCGCGCTCGCAGGGTCACGCCCACGCTCTGACCCTCAATTCGGCTTCGCCGCTTCCGCCGTATGCGTGTACTTCTCCCGCAGCTCTTCCGTCATCGCACAAGCCACCGCCAGCGATTTCGTATCAATCCCCGCCGAAACGCCCCGCGATGCCAGCGTCGTCAGCACCGCCTCCGTAGGAATATTCCCCACAAGCTCATCGCCCGCAAAAGGGCACCCGCCCATTCCGGTAAGCGCCCCATCAAACCGTCGGCAGCCCGCCTCGTACGCCGCAAGAATTTTCTCCGCCGCGCGCTCCGGACGGCTATGCAAATGCACTCCCACATCCACTCCCGCGACGCACCCTTTCACTGCCTGATAAAGTTGCGCCACTTCCTCCGGAGACGCCGTCCCCACCGTATCCGCAAGCGAAACCGTCCGCACGCCCAAATCCTTCAGCCACACCAGCGTCTCTTCCACCAGTTCCGGTCCCCACGGCTCGTCATAAGGATTCCCAAACGCCATCGAAATATACACGACCAATTTTTCCCCCGCCGCTTTCGTGTCCCGCTGCGATTTTTCCACCAGCTCCCGCGATTCCGCGCGAGACATATTCGCATTCGCGCGCCGGAAGTAAGCCGAAATCGAATAGGGATAACCGATGGTGGTCACGCCGGGAGTCGCAAGCGCTCGCTCAAGCCCTTGCGCGTTCACCACAATCCCGATAATTTCCGGCGCCTCCCCCGCAGGCGTTTTCACCGCACTCAACCCCGCCATCACCGCTTCGCTGTCCGCCATTTGCGGCACATGCTTCGGCGAAACGAAACTGACCGCATCAATATGCTGAAATCCCAGCGAAATCAGCCGGCTCAGATACCTCACTTTCTCGTCGGTCGGAATCACCTGGCGCAATCCCTGCCACGCGTCCCGCGGACACTCCACTATGGTCACCGCATCGCTCATAATTTTAGAACCACGGACTCCTGTAGATATGGATTGCGTACCACTGCAAAAATATCGCTCCCAGCACCGAAGCCGTCATCAATCCTAGCGCGATCCGCGAAATCTTTCCCTCGCTCGCTTTCATCACGATCAGCGCCGCTGCCACCACGATACCGATGCTCCCGACGTACTGCGACACCTGAAACATGAACCACAGCGCCGAGCTGTGCTCCCCTCCACTATTCTCAATCGCCGACGAGGCGAACACCGCAAACAGCGACGGCAAACACAACAGCGCCGTTGCGCCGAGCAATCCAAAGCCGCCCTTCCTTGGACTATTCGTCATGGTAGTGCTTCAACAGCAGTTCACAGTCAACAGTCCAGAGTTAAAGGCTAATCGTAGAAGTTCAGGCTCTCGCCTTCAGCTCTTCACTCTTCGTATCAAACTCTCTTCACGTCTGCAGAACGCCCGTCTTGAACTCGGCAACCCTAGGGTTTAGCCCTGCCGCATCAAGCGCTTCAATCAACGCTTCTCGCGTGTGCGCCGGATCAATAATCGCATCCACCCAAAGCCGCGCCGCCGCATATCGCGGATCGGTCTGATGCTCATAAGTCTTCCGAATGGATTCATGCAATTCCTTCTTGTCCGCTTCGCTCAGCTTCTTTCCCTCGCGCTCCAGCTGCTTGATTTTGATTTCCACCAACGTCCCCGCCGCCGCATCGCCGCTCATCACCGCATAACGCGCCGTCGGCCACGCAAACACAAAACGCGGGTCGTAAGCCTTGCCGCACATTGCATAGTGTCCCGCACCAAAACTCCCGCCGCAAATCACCGCAATCTTCGGCACGACGCTATTCGCCACTGCATTCACCATCTTCGCGCCCGCGCGGATAATCCCACTCCATTCCGCTTCCTTGCCCACCATAAACCCGTTCACGTCGTGCAGAAAAACCAGCGGAACCAGGTTCTGGTTACAATCGAGAATAAACCGCGCCGCCTTGTCCGCGGCCTCTGTATAAATCACTCCGCCAAATTCAATCCGTCGCTCGCCCGTTCCGGGAGCCAGCGTATTCACATTTTTCTTCTGGTTCGCGACGATCCCCACGGCCCAGCCGCCAATTCGCGCGTAGCCGCACAAAACCGTCTGCCCGTATTCCGCGCGATATTCCTCGAACTGGCTCCCATCCACGATCCGCGCGATGATCTCGTGCATATCGTACTGCTTCCCCGGACTTGCGGAAAAAATTCCGTAAATATCGTCTTCCGGGTACGCTGGCGCCACCGGCGCCTTGTGGTCGAAAGGCGCCGCCACCCCGTGCCCCATCTTATCCACCAGCGCGCGCAATCTCTTGATGCACGCCGCATCATCCACTTCGCGAAAATCCACCGTCCCGCTGATCTGCGCGTGCATTTGCGCTCCGCCCAACTCCTCCGCTGAAGTCTTTTGCCCGATTGCGGCTTGGACCAGCGCCGGCCCAGCCAAAAACAGCCCGCTGCCTTCGGTCATCAAAATCTTGTCGCACATGACTGGCAAGTACGCGCCACCCGCGACGCACATCCCCATGATCGCTGCGATCTGCGGAATGCCCATCGCGCTCATCACCGCATTGTTGCGGAAGACGCGCCCGAAATCGTCTGTATCCGGGAACACGTCCTCCTGCAGTGGCAAAAATATGCCGGCCGAATCCACTAGGTAAATCGTCGGTATATGGTTCTCGATCGCGATATTCTGAGCGCGAATCACTTTCTTCGCGGTCATCGGAAAAAATGCGCCCGCCTTCACGGTAGCGTCGTTCGCGATGATCATCACCTGTCGCCCCGAAACGCGCGCTAGGCCCGTGATCGTCCCCGCCGCCGGCGCCCCGCCCCACTCCTCGTACATTTCGTACGCGGCGTAAAGTCCCAGTTCGAAAAATTCCGTCTTGGGATCAATCAGCTTACCGATGCGCTCGCGCGCCGTCATCCGACCCCTCTTGTGCTGAGCTTCGATCGCTTTCGCGCCGCCTCCCTGGCTAATCTGCTGCTCTTCGTTCTTGATTTCCGTCAGGCGATCCACCATCTGCCGGGCATTTTTCGCGAATTCCGCGGACTTCGCGTCCACCCGCGTTTCGATTTTCGTTCCGCTCACCCAGCAATCTCCTCGCACGAAATCGTTTGCCTGCCGGTAGAATCAGCATGCTCAACAGCGCTATAACCGAAGGATTCTATCATCGCCGCTTTGTTTTGACTTGTGCACCCCGTACGATAGAATGAAGCCCGGCCGCGGTGTCAACTTACCGCCGCAGCTGAATTCTCCTCTGGAGGCGCCTATGCGCTGCTGTTCCCACGCGAAGGATAGGTCTGCCTCCGGTTCGCCGCAATAAACCAGGCGTTCCGGCACGTCCAATCCGTTCGTAACGATCCTTGCGGGCGCATTTTCGCAGTGGCCGTAGTCCGCGGCCGCCGAACCGCGTGCAACAGCATGCAGAGGAGATCCAGCAATGCAATTCATTGACGTTGATTTGGCGCGCCGCGTCGAAATGGCGGAAGCCAACGCAGGTCGCGAGTGCGCTGAAGCTTTTCACCGTCTCCATCCGGAATTTACAGTAGCGGTTCAGGAAATTGCCGGTGGCACCGCGGTTTTTGCCGGCACTGACTCTCCAGTCACGCAAGCAATCGGCGTAGGGCTCAACGGCCCCGTCGTCGATGAAGCACTGGACGCTCTCGGTGAATTCTTCAGATCGCGCAACGCGCCCGCGGCACTAGAACTTTGCCCGCTCATCGAAATGAGCTTCTACGAACGCCTGGCCGCGCGCGGATACAAACTTCTCGAAGTCTCCGACGTCTTGCTCCTCGATGATATCGCGCAAGCGCTCGTAGCAGCGCCGCCTGCCGCGCTGCCCGGCGTCACCATTCGCGCCGCCACTCGCGACGAATCGAAGCTTTGGACACAAACCGTCGCCCAAGGTTTCGCCGAGCATTTCCCGGTCACCCAGGCAATCCTCGACGTGATGGAAGGCTTCTGCCACCGCAGCGGCCCGTGCAGCTTCCTTCTCGCGTTCGTGGACGGCGAACCGGCAGGCGGCGGCGTTGTCTCTGCGCACCAGGGAGTCGCCGGACTTTTCGGCGCCAGCACGCTTCCGGCATTTCGCCGCCGCGGCGTGCAATCCGCGCTGCTAAGCGCGCGTCTCGCTTGGGCGCGTGAACAAGGCTGCGACTTAGCCGTCAGCATCGCGCAACCCGGCAGCATTTCGCATCGCAATATCGAACGCTTCGGCTTCCGCGTCGCCTATACCCGCACAAAACTGGTGCTGCCGTTGTAGCGAAGTTTCGGACGTGGTTGCCACGGTCGCAACAGGTGAGAGCTCGCCGCCGCGTTACGCTCCGTGTGGAGCAGTGGTGACGCGCTGGCGGATGAAATCAACGATCGATTGCGTGGTAGTCCCAGGTAGGAAAACTTCCGCGATCCCGCCCTTTTTCAGCGCCGGGATATCCGCTTCCGGAATGATGCCGCCGATCAACACCGTCACGTCGTTCATCCCTTTCCCGCGCAGCAATTCCATCAAACGCGGGCAAAGAGTATTGTGCGCGCCGGAAAGAATCGAAAGCCCGATCACGTCCACGTCCTCCTGCGCCGCCGCGGAAGCGATCATTTCCGGGGTCTGCCGCAACCCGGTATAAATCACTTCCATCCCCGCATCACGCAAAGCCCGTGCGATAATTTTCGCGCCGCGGTCGTGCCCGTCCAGTCCAGGTTTCGCAATCAAAACTCGTATCTTCTTTTCGGCCATATGCTCGCAAGAATACTCAAATCGCCCCCAAAACGATAGCGACACTCGTTCCCGCGGCGCGAAAACGCTATTTCAATTCCAGCAGCAAATCTTCCACCAGCGCGTTGAACTTGTCCGCATCATCCACAAACAGCGCGTGCCCGTCGCCTTCAAACACTTCCAGCTGCGAGCCCTTGATTTGCGGCTGCATATCCGCAATCGTCTTCATGTAAGGGCTCTTCGCCGCGCAAATCACAGTCGGCTTGTCAATCTTCGGCAATACCGACCGGTAGTCCGACACAAAATATCCAACCAAGAGCGCAACGGCGGTATTCGTCGGGACGCGCAACGACGCCTGAATCAGTTTCTGCAAGTAATCTTCCGGCTGCGGCTTATGGAAATTCAGCGTCCGAATGAATCCGTCCACCGATTTTTGCCGGTCCTCCAATATTCCTTTCAACAATCCGAAATCCTGATCCGCATCGCTCGGCCCGCGCCCGCCGGCGTCGTTATCCACCAGCACCAACCCCGCAAAATCTCGGGTCCCGAACTGATCCACGTAAGCCAACGTTTCCACAACAGCCATGGACCACGACACGATCAACACCGGCGCCAGATGCAACTGATCCACCACCGCCTTGATGTCCCGCGCCCGTGCCGCCGGATACAACCCGTCGCTCGTCTGCGACGATTCTCCCTGCGAACGCGGGTCCATCGCCACCACGCGATAGTCCCGCGAAAAATAATCGATCTGCTTCTGCCAGATCCACCCCGGCATCGTCCAACCCGGCACAAACAAAATCGAAGGGTACTTGTGCTCCAACGAAACGCCAATATCGCCCTTCTCAATCACCGCCGTAGACGGCATCGGGTTCCCAATCTGCCCCGCAGGAGTAATATCCGCGCGCCCCGCCTCAATATAATGAATCCGCACTCCATCCGAAGTAGTGACAAACCCGCTCTTAACGCCAGGCTTTTTATCCTTCGCGTGCGCAGCGCCGCAAATCGTCAAACCGCACACCAACGCGCAGAAGGCGATGCCAACTCGTCTCAACAAAGTCTGCCTCCCGGTCGTTCTTGTCATGTAAGAAGTTTTTGTGTGATGGTTAGAAGATGAAAGGCTGTGCTATGTAATCGCCACTTCCTCATAAATCCCAAAAACATCCCGCAGCGCATCGCAAATTTCACCCAAAGTCGCATACGCCTTCACCGCATCATAAATATGCGGCATCAAATTCGCGTCGCCCGCAGCCGCCTTACGCAAAGCATCCAACCGCCGCTCCACTTCCTGGCCCGAGCGTTCGGCCCGCAACTTCCGCAAACGCACCGCCTGCCGTTCCGCCACCGTCTCATCAATCTGCAAAATGTCGATGCCTTTTTCCTCGGCCACGTAATCATTCACGCCGACAATAATCTTTTCCTTGCGGTCCACCGCCATCTGATACTTGTAAGCCGCCTCCGCGATCTCTCGCTGCGGGTAAGCCCGTTCGATCGCCGCCACCATCCCGCCCAGCACATCAATCTTCTCGATGTAATCCCACGCACCGCGCTCCACCTCGTTCGTCAACGCCTCAACGAAATACGATCCACCCAGCGGATCCGCCGTATTCGTCACGCCGCTCTCATGCGCGATGATCTGCTGCGTGCGCAAAGCCAAAGTAGCCGCAAATTCCGTAGGCAGCGCCCAAGCCTCGTCCAAAGAATTCGTATGCAACGACTGCGTCCCGCCCATCACCGCGGCGAGCGCCTGCAAAGCCGTTCGCACCACGTTGTTGTAAGGCTGCTGCGCCGTCAAAGAACATCCCGCCGTCTGCGTATGGAAACGCAAGGCCCACGAGCGTGGATTCTTCGCGCCAAACCGCTCCGTCATCGTCTTATGCCAAATGCGCCGCGCCGCGCGATATTTCGCGATTTCCTCGAAGAAATCATTGTGCGCGTTGAAGAAAAACGAAAGCCGCGGCGCAAAATCATCCACATCCATTCCGCGCCGCACACCCCATTCGACGTACTCGATTCCGTCGCGCAGAGTAAACGCCAATTCCTGAATCGCCGTGGACCCCGCTTCGCGGATGTGATACCCGCTGATCGAAATCGGATTGAACTTCGGCGTGTTCTTCGCGCCAAATTCGAGAGTATCCACCACCAGCCGCATCGAAGGCTCCGGCGGATAGATGTATTCCTTCTGCGCGATGTATTCCTTCAAAATGTCGTTTTGCAGCGTGCCGGATATTTTCTTCCAGTCGGCTCCCTGCTTTTCCGCCACGGCCAAATACATCGCCCAAATCACGGCGGCCGGCGAATTGATCGTCATCGAAGTGGTCACATCCGCCAGCGGAATCTTATCAAACAGCACTTCCATATCCGCCAGCGAACTGATCGCCACTCCGCACTTCCCAACTTCGCCTTCGGAAAGCGCGTGATCCGCGTCGTAGCCCATCAATGTCGGCAAATCAAACGCCACCGAAAGCCCCGTCTGCCCCTGGGAAAGCAGATATCGAAATCGCGCGTTCGTGTCCTCCGCGGTCCCGAATCCCGCAAATTGCCGCATCGTCCACAATTTCCCGCGATACATCGTGGAATGAATCCCGCGCGTGTAAGGAGGCGTTCCCGGATAACCCAAATCCGTTTCCGGATTCCAATCCGGCAAATCCGCGGGCGTGTACAGCCGCCGGATCGGATAACTCGAAACGGTAGTGAAGTCAGCGTCTCTTTCAGGCGATTTCTGCAAGGTGGGCCGCAAAGTCTTCTCTTCCCATGCCTTCTCGCCAGCCGAAACGTGCCGCTCCGGCTCGAGCGTCGCGGTACTCTGAGACCGACTAACCTTGTCAGTCTTATCTGTGGTTTTCTCAGACATGGTGGGCTCCTTACAAACACACGCAAGCGCCAGCCAGACACACAATAGCGCTATCAACTCATTCTAGGGCAACGAAACGGTACCAGCAACAAGCAGAACGCAGCAGCATCCAACGCGCAACTTGGCAAACTCGCAACGAAGGCGAACACAATATGGAGGGCGGCGGCGCGCCGCCGCTTTGCGAACCAAAAGCCTCCGACGAATCAAAGAACGGACGCGACCACCGCCGCCGAAGCAAATCGCACCCGCGGCAATCCACGCGCTTAAATTTTACTTCGCCCCCACACCCGAGTCGGTAATCGGCGTCCCCGGAATCAAAGGATCCCGCGCCGTTACGCCCCGCAAAGCATCCGCCACCATAATGTGATTCACTTCCAAAGTCCGACCCATCGCCTGATTGAAATTCACCAAGGCTTCCGCCAAATTCGCCTGCGCCCGCAAAGCCGTCCCTTGCGCCGCCGTCAAGTCGCGCGACCGCAAGACGACGTTGTAACTGGTAGACGATCCCAGCTGATATTTCTTCTGCTCGGCATCCAGCGTCTGCTGCGCGAGCGTGCGAGCCTTATCCGCGGCGGCCACCTGCGCGCGATCCTGCTGCAAGGCAATCATTGTGTTCCGCACGTTGAGGACGATGGTGTTTTCCGTCTGCCGGTATTGCACGCGCTCTTGACGCTCATCCAGATGCGCCCGCGCGCTATCCGCCTGCGCCGACCGGTTGCGAATCGGCAAAGTCAGATTCACCCCCACCGAATACACTGGGAAATCGTTGTGAAACACGTTCTCCAGCGAGCCACCGAGTCCGCCAGGATTGATGGACGTCGTGCTCACCGGAAATCCCGCAAAAGCCTCAACGCCGCCAATCAGGATCGGAGCGCCGTTGGCATCCACCAATGGCGATGCAGTGTCCGGCGCGAATGCGCCGGGCACGTTGGTCGTATTAATTTTGTTGCCGTTCAAGCCTTGCGACTGGTACTCCACGTAAGCGCTCAGCGAAGGCAGCAGCCCATTATTCGTCGCCTTCACTTCGATGCCGGCGTTCTTCAGATTCAAATCCGCCTGGTACAGCTCCGGACGCTTCCGCCACGCTTCCTGCACCGCGTCCTGCAACGGAATATTCTCCACCAATTCAGGCGTCGAGATGGGCGTGGTCGGAATGATTTCGATTCCTGCTACGTCTTTCGCCAGCAAATTCTTGGCGATATCGTTCAACAGCACGGTTTCCTGCTGTAGCTTGGTCGTCTGCGCCACGATCAAATTCTGCTGATCCGTGGCCAATTGCGATTCGGCCGTCAGCACATCCAGCGGCGCCATCGTCCCGATTTCCAGCTGCTTCTTGTTGTCCTCGTAAAGCTTCTGCGAAACGCCCACCGCAGCTTCCTGCACTTTCACGTTTTCGCGGTCGTACACGAGCTCCCAGTAATCGTTCGAAGTTTGCGTCACCGTCGCGATCACCTGTTGCGCAAACACCGAATTCGCCACCTTGATCGAATTTTTCGCTTCCAAAATGTATCGCGTGTTCGGCAGCAGTCCGAAACCATTCAGCAGCGGCTGCGACAAAGTCACCGACATGATCGGACTCAACGCCGGATTGAACACCACGTCGCTTAGGTTCGTCGAAGTTCGGGGAGTATCGAACGTCACTTGCAAGCTTGTTCCGGTGTGAAATCCTTGCGTGTAGCCCAAATCTACGAATGCCGTATTCTGGTCCACCGCCGGAATTGCCGTCGTCCCGGCGCCCGAAGTAAACGGGTTGTTCACCGGAAAAACTCCGTGCGACCATCCCAGGTTCGTCGTGAATACCGGATCGAAGGAAACCGCTGGCGATGTCCCCAATACCACTTGCTGGTTGCTACTGGCCTGCGGAATCCCGCCCGCCTTCGCCTTCAGCAATTGCGTTTCGGCAATCCACGGCGTGAAGCGCGTCACGTTGATGTTCAAATTGTTTTCCAGCGCCAGTGAGATCGCATCATCCAAACTGAGCATCAATTTGCCGTCTTGAATCAGCTGGTCAATTCGCGGCGAGTTCGTCAGCATCGGCTCCGGAACATTCTCCGGAGTGTACGGCGCAAAGAAATTCGGCAATTGCGACTTGGGCTTGGAATAGTCCGGCCCTTCCACGCCGCGCAGATCGCGCGCCGGCTCCGTTGCCGTGGCTCCCGTTTGCGCCTCGGGCTGGCTCGGGGGCTGCGTTCTGGACGAGGCTTGCCCTTGGCTCTGCGCCTGATTCTGCTCCTGTCCCGCTTGAGCGGCCGCATAAGCCGGCGAAACGATCAGCGAAGCAGCCGTCAGCAGGACCACCGCAACTTGTAACCTTCCAATCATCGTGTTTTTCCTCTCGCTAAAAGTGACGCATCCATTTCCGCAGACCTGTAACTTACTCAAACGCACCAGCAACCCTGTTTGTTTCAAATTATGTATCCGGCTGCAAAGTAGCGGCCATGCCTATCCGCTTGAAATTAGACGATTAAACGGGAAAATAGCACTGTCAGGCGTTCATTTTCGGACAGTGCTGTGCGTACTCGAACATGCTTGGCGAAGTTTAGCATCGCCCCCAGCCGCTGACAATTCTCAAAGCGCAGTGTCTCGCCTCACCGTTGTCACACCGAGCGGAGCGAGGGATCTCTCTCCGCCGTGTGCGCGGCAGGTCCGCGTGACATGCGCGTACTGTATCGCGTACGCAAACGGCGCCACACTCTCCGTGCCCTCTCTCCTTTGCCGTTCCCTGAGCCCTCTATGTCGCTTCTGTAATCCCTCCCGTTCGCACGAACCCCTCGCGACGTTGACACTATAAGCACCAACGAACTAACATGCCCGCGTTACCATGCCTTCCGCTCCAAATCCGCCCCCCATTCGAAATTATCGCCGCGCCGCGCCCGCACTTCTGTCGTTGCTTCTCCTCTCTTGCATCGCGCTTCCAGCACTCGCGCAAAACTCGCTCCCCGCCAAACCCGCAGGCTACGTAAACGATTTCGCAAACGTCCTAAGCTCCAACGCCCGCGCCCAGCTCACCGCCCTCTGCACCGAAGTTGACCAGAAAGCCAAAGCTCAAATTTTCGTCGTAACCGTCTCGTCGCTGAATGGCCAGCCCATTGAAGACTTCTCCCTCGACCTCGCCACCAAGTGGGGCGTCGGCCCGAAACAAACTTCCAGCGGCGTGCTCATTCTCCTGGCTAAGGAAGATCGCCAATACCGCTTCGAAGTCGGCTACGGCCTCGAAGGCATCCTGCCCGACGGCAAAGTGGGCGGCTTCGGCCGCGAAGCAGTCCCGTACCTGCGCGCCGGAAATTACGATGCTGCAATGATCCTAATGACGCGGCGCGTCGCAGACGTGATCGCCCACGACCGCGGCATCACTCTCAGCGCAGGATCGTTGCCGCCTCCCAGACCGCAGCCCCCGCCTGACACTCAATCGAGTGGAATACTCTCGCTTATACTCCTGGGCGTCTTCATCTTCATCTTGTTCAAAATGATGAGCGGCTCCGGCCGTGGAAGAGGCGGCGGCAGCGGTTGGTGGATCGGCCCCATGGTCGGCGGCAGCATGGGACGGGGCGGCTGGGGCGGTGGTGGCTTTGGTGGCGGAGGCTTCGGCGGTGGCGGAGGCGGCTTCGGCGGCGGCGGGGGAGGCTCGTTCGGCGGCGGTGGCGCCAGCGGCAGCTGGTAGCAGTTTCAGTTCACGAGAGTCTTCGTCGCGACGTTTACTCGGGGAAGGGCGGGACCTCAGTCCCGCCGTCAGGCCACTAAAATTGAACGGGCTTTAGCCCCTGAAGCCAATCATTCTCGTTTGCGACACACGTACGTAGGGGCGGGGCTCAGCCCCGTCCGCTTTTTGCATCAGCCGAGCAAAGGTCGTGCCATGGAAGCAAAACTAACCGAACTAGTCTCTCGCCTACAGGCCGCCGCAAAAGACAACCTGACGTCGGTCGTCCTCTACGGCTCCGCGGTCACCGGCGAATTCCGTGCAGGCCACTCCGACCTCAACGTCCTCTGCGTCGTCGAACACGCCGGCCCAGCCGATCTCGAGCATCTTCATAGCGCTGCCGAATGGTGGGTCCGCCAGGGCAATCCTCCGCCGCTGATTTTCACTCTCGATGAACTCCATCGTTCCGCCGACGTCTTCGCCATCGAGCTTCTCGACATCAAGCATCACCATCGCGTGCTCTTCGGCCCGGAGTTTTTCGCGAATTTCGATGTCCCGCTACATCTCCACCGCCTGCAAGTCGAACGCGAACTCCGCACCGATTGGCTGCGCCTGCGCCAAGCCGTCCTGGCCGCGCCTCTAAGTTACAAAGCGCATCTGGCAATCATGTCGCAATCGGTCTCAGTCTTCTGCGCCCTGTTCCGTCACGCGCTGATGGCGTTAGGCCAACCCGCGCCCACTACGAAGCGCGACGCCGTCACCGCCATGGCCGCGCTCACCGGCGCCGATCCCTCCGCCTTCAACGCCATGCTCGACCTGAGAGAAGGGAAGCGCAAACCCCGCAGCGTGGACGTAGAAGCCTCGTTGCAAGCCTATCTGGAATTCGTAGAAGTAGTAACCAACGAGGTCGATCGCCGTCTGGAATCGATGTAGCCGCCGTCGGCCGCGCCGAATGCGCGTCCGAAGTTGCCTTTGTAGCGGCCACCTTCACGTGGGCGCAGTTGACCTCCATCGGCTCTCCGTCAAAACCCTTTTTGCAGTATGATGGCCCCGCAATCCATCCTAGCCGGAGGTCTTCCATGAAAGCCGTCATTGCTGTGATCGCCATCATCGTCCTGATTGCAGCCGCAGTCGGCGGCGGCTACGTCAGCACCAAAAACCAGCTAGTCACTCTCGACGAACAGGTGAAATCCAATTGGGCGCAGGTAGACGTCGTGCTCCAACGCCGCGCCGATCTCATCCCCAACCTCGTCAACACCGTCAAAGGCTTCGCCGCGCATGAAGAAACCGTCTACGCCGATATCGCCAACGCCCGCGCCGCTCTGCTCGGCGCCAAGACTCCCACCGATAAAATCGCCGCCAACGGCCAGCTCGACGGGGCCATCGGCCGCCTGCTGGCGATCAGCGAAAACTATCCCCAACTCAAATCCAACGAAAACTTCCTCCGCCTCCAGGACGAACTAGCCGGCACCGAAAACCGCATCGCCGTCGAACGCAAGCGCTACAACGATTCCATCCAGGCCTACAACACGTACCTCCGCCAGTTCCCCAATAGCATCTTCGCTGGCTGGGCCGGATTCCAACCCAATAACGCCTACTTCCAGGCCTCCGAAACATCGCGCGCGGTCCCCAAAGTCGATTTTCCAGCCGCCAAACCGTGAAGATATTGCAGGACTAGAAGGCTCGGGGCGACAGCAGACGAATTCTTGTAGAACCGCAGCTTCAGCTGCGGCCTAAGCGCGAGAGAATTACTGTGGGCCCATAGCGTACGAAAAAAAATGAAGCGAGTGTCATCCCGAGCGTAGCGAGGGAGCTGCTTTTTCCTGGCGTTTGAGCAAAAAGTAGCAGCAAAGACTCACAACCTGAAGAATTCCAGCGCCCCGATCAGCGCAGCGCGCCCTAACCCACCTACTCGTTCTTACCCCTCGGCGTCCCACTCCCTGTAGCCGCAGGCCGCGCCGGCGCCGCTGAAGTCCCCGGCCGCTTGCGCTCCATCGAATCCACCCAATCCTCCGGCGGAAATCCAATCCTCCAGAAAAGTGGCGACGCTTCCGTAAACTCCAAACCAACTTCCGTCTTGCTCCCCTTGTTCTCGCTGATGAAGGCGACCTTGCATTCCACTTCTTCCGCGGTCTTAGGATTCACGATCGAAACATGCTGGCCCCGCGACACCGGCGTCGCGAGCGAAAGCAGGCACCCGTGCGCATTCACCGTCGTCGTTTTCGTCTCTTCCTCGAAGTTTTTGCCTCCGGTCGTCCCGCGCACCAGCACCGCCATCAGAATATGCACGCGCTGTGTCCTCCGAAGTTTCCCGTATATCGGGTTCGCCGGCTGGGGTGTTGGATCCTTCCCATTCGTCATGCAGCGCTCTCCGTTATCGTCGCCATGGTAATTCCACGTCCGCCTGAGTAGTCTTCCATCCGCAATTGGCCATATTGAAACAATCGGCCCGCAAAAGCGAAGCCTTTACGCCCTTTGCTTCCTTTTCGTCACGTCCTGGTTAACCCGCCGTGCTTACCAGTCAATATTACAATACGGTGAATCTATCCGCGCCTGCCTTGACCCTTCGCCCCTCCCGCGCTACGCTAATTCTAGCAGGGTTGAATTTCTGTCCTGGAGACATCGCTTCCGCGAAACTTGATGAAACAAACCGTCCGCTTAGCTGGTGGTATCAACGAACTGTTCGGCACCCTCGACGAAAACCTGAAGCTCTTTGAGTCCGCGCTGCACGTCACCACGCATCTCCGCGATCACGATCTGGAAATTGAAGGCTCGGCCCCGCAAGTCGAACGCGCAGCACAAATCCTCGGCGAATATAACCAGCGCATCCGCGATGGCCGCGTCCCCGATAGCCAGGAAGTGAAATCGCTCCTGCGCATCGCTACCGGCGAACCGCCGCAAGCCGCCCGAAGCGCGTTCTCTCCTTCGCACTCGCGTTCCTTCGGAAAAAAGACCATAGTCCCCAAGAGCACCAATCAGAAGCACTACATCGAAGCTCTCGAAGCCTACGACATGGTCTTCGCCATCGGTCCCGGCGGCACCGGCAAGACCTATCTCGCCGTGGCCATGGCCGTCACCGCGCTCCTGTCCAAGCAAGTAAATCGCATCATTCTCGCGCGACCAGCCGTCGAAGCTGGTGAACGCCTCGGCTTCCTTCCCGGCACGCTCCAGGAAAAAGTCGACCCCTACATGCGCCCGCTCTACGACGCGCTTCACGACCTGCTCGAAGCCGACAAGCTCGAAAGCTTTCTCGAGAAGGGCATCATCGAAGTCGCTCCGCTCGCCTTCATGCGCGGCCGCACGCTCAACGATTCCTTCGTCATCCTCGACGAAGCGCAAAACACCACCAGCGAGCAAATGAAAATGTTTCTCACGCGTCTCGGCTTCAATTCCAAAGCCGTGATCACCGGCGACGTCACCCAAATCGACCTGCCCGAATCGCGCCGCTCCGGCCTGATCGAAGCCATCGAAATCGTCGGCAAAATCGAAGGCATCTCGCTCGTCTATTTCGACGAACGCGACGTCGTCCGCCACAATCTCGTGCAGCGCATCATCAAAGCCTATGACGAGCACGCCGCCTCGCATCCCAGCCAGAATGGCCGCGGCTCCATCGCGGGACACTCCGCTCTCAAAAATCCGCGGGATTAACCGCCGGTATGATTCTCAATCAACAGCGGCGCGTTCGTGTTTCCATTGCAGCGCTGGATAAATTTCTCGCGGCCACGCAAAAGCGCCTGCGCCTCCCAGCCGATTCGCTCACCGTCGCGCTGGTCAGCGATCCCCAAATGGCCCGCTGGAACGCCGCGTACCGTGGCAAAAATCGCCCGACCGATGTATTGTCCTTCCCAGCCGATGGACCCGTTCCCCTTAACTCCGTCCGAAGCATCCGCGAGAGACACTCGCAACTCCCGGCCAGCGCCGCAAAACGCAAGCAATCCGCAAGACGCAGCCGCGCGAGTGGTTTATCCTCCGCCTCGTCTGTATCCTCAAACTCCTCGACGTCCTCGTACCTGGGTGACATCGCCATCGCCCCAGCCGTTGCCCGCCGCAACGCGCTCCGGTTCGGCCGCACCTTCGACCAGGAAATGCGTATCCTCATCCTTCACGGCGTGCTGCACCTGATGGGCTACGACCACGAAACCGACCAAGGCCAAATGACCCGGCGCGAGAACCGTCTCCGCCGCGATTTAGGATTGGCCTAGCCATGCCTATCTTCTTCTACACCGTCGGCGTGCTCGCTCTCACCATCGGCCTTGTCGTCTTTTCCTACCTCGACCGCGCTTTCCGCGAGTTGGGCCGCGTCCATACCGCTCGTATCCACGATCACCTCGAAACTTTCGAAGCCGAAGTCGAGCCGCGTTTCCACATGGACCGGCCTCGTGCCGCGCTCGCCTTCACTTTGCTCGCGCGCCTCTGGCTCGTGCTCGTCGCAGCCATCACCGCCCGCGGCGTACTCTTTTTCGTGCCCGGCACGTGGGAAGCCGCGGTCGAAATGATTTTTTTCCTAGGCGCGCAAGTCGTCGTCGCCATGCAATTCTTCCCGTCGCTTCTGCTCGCGCGTGCTTCCGGAAAATGGGTGGTGCCGTTCATCCCGCTCGTCCGAGTGCTTCTGTTCATCATCTGGCCGGTGCAAGCCGTGCTCGAACTCCTCATTTCCGTCCTGCACTTGTCCGAAGAGCCCGACGTGCAAACTCCCGCCGACGAGCAACAGCACGCCATTGAAGCCTTCGTCGACGCCGCCACCGAAGAGGGCATCATCGAGCAGGACGAAGCCCGCCTGATCGAATCCGTAGTTGAATTCGGCGATAAACGCGTACGCGATGTCATGACTCCGCGCCCAGACGTCATCGCCATCCGCTCCTCCGCGTCGCTCGAAGAGTTGGGCGAGCTGGTCGTGGACACTAAATTCTCCCGCCTCCCGGTCTACGAAAAATCTCTAGACGATATCGTCGGCATCGTCATGGCTCGTGACATGCTCGAAGTCCCGGACCGCGACGCCGCGCATCGCACCGTGCGGGAACTCATGCGTCCCGCGCTCTTCGTCCCGGAAACAAAATTCGGTTCCGAACTTCTGAAGGAAATGCAGCGCAAAAATCAACAGATGGCCATCGTGATTGATGAATACGGATTAATGGCGGGCGTAGTCACCGTGGAAGACCTGGTCGAAGAAATCGTCGGCGAGATCGGCGAAGAAGATCGCACGCCCGCACCGGACGTCGTTCGCGAGGCCAGCGGCGCGCTGGTAATGCGCGGTAGCGTTCAACTCGACAAGGTCAACGAACTTTTCGGCGTCCAGCTCGATGCCGGCATGCAACACTCTGCCGCCACCACCATCGCCGGCCTGCTCAATAGTGTCGCCGGCCACGTCCCCAAAACCGGGGAAGTAGTAGACGCCGACGGCCTCCGCTTCGAAGTCCTAGAAGCCAACCAACGCAAAGTCCTCCGCGTCCGCGCCAAACCCGTCCCCTCAGCAGCCGCCTCTTCGGCCCGCACCGTCTAATTCTTCCTCAAAAAAGTAAACGCGCTGTCATCCCGAGCGCAGTGAGCGATCTGGTTTTCCTATCCGCAAGCAAGGCGTTGCTTTTGTCTGCGTCCTCTGCGTCTCTGCGGTGGCATTGCTTTTCACGCGCCGCCACCATTGCGCAACGCTCCAAAACACTTCGGGCCCGCCACAACCGCAGCGAGCCCGACCAAGCACCATCAAATTGTCCTCACGTTCCCGAAAACTACCCGTGCGCTGCCATCTTCGCAAAAAACGCCGTCGCACGCTTGTCGATTTCCTCAGGCGTCAAATCCTCCACATGAGTCGCGATGCCCCACTGGTGGCCAAAGGGATCCGTAAGTTTCCCGTACCGGTCGCCCCAAAACTGATTCTCCAGCGCCATGTCCACTTTCCCGCCGGCCTTCACCGCATTGTTAAACGTAGTGTCCGCATCCTCGACATACAAGAACAAAGACATCCGCGGCGTTCCCGAACTGGCAGTCATGGGCCCCATCTCGTCATTCAGAAATATAATGGAATCACCGATCTTCAATTCCGCGTGCGAGATCTTGCCGTCAGGCGACGGCATCCTCATGACTTCCTGCGCATTGAAAGCTTTCTTGTAATATTCGATCGCCCGCGCCGCGTCCTTGCAAGTCAACGAGGGACTGATCGAGTGATACCCCTCCGGAATTGCTTTTACGTGGTGTGCCATGGAAGGCCTCCTCTAAAGGCTGAATGTGGCTAAGCAGCGTACCGCGCGGAACGCCCCGCCTTCCGCAACCAGATAGCGCTGGCTCGCTGCAAGCAAGTCGAGCATACAACGATGCCTTACGATGTCAAGAATTCATGAAATAACAGCAGCACCGTCGCCGTCGAAATGGTTTTTCTCCTTACGTTCACGCCGCAGTAAAGAAACAAGAAATCTTGTACGCGCAAACTGCGCTCCACTAGCACGGCACCTGCGTGAATCGCCCCACAGGGCGATTCACCCTGAGAACCGGCAGTGCCGGTTCGAAGGGCGCTCTCTCTCTCTCTTTCTTCCTCTGTGAACTCTGTGTTAAATCTTGAATCGCAGCAAAGCGAGATCCCGACCGCACAAGCCCCCGCCTCCTTTCTCGTCGTGCTCCAAAGGCGTACAATTGATACATCCATGCCCTTCAAATCCGGTTTCGTAGCGATCATTGGCCGCCCCAACGCCGGCAAATCCACGTTAGTCAACACTCTCGTCGGCCAAAAAGTCGCCATCGTCTCCTCGAAACCCCAAACTACGCGCAACCGGATTCAAGGCATCCTCAATCGCGACGACGCCCAAATCGTCCTGGTAGACACGCCCGGCATCCACAAACCAGAAAACGTCCTCAGCCGCATGATGATGGACGAACTCCAGCACGCCCTCGAAGGCATTGACATCCTCTGCCTCATCGCCGACGCCACCGCCGACTTCGGCCGCGGCGATAAATTCGCCCTCGATTGGCTCCAGCGCTTTCACGGCCCAGTCTACCTGCTTCTGAATAAAGTCGACCGCATCGCCAAGCCCCTGCTTCTCCCGATGATCGAGCGCTACAGCAAGGAATTCCAGTTCGCCGAAGTTTTTCCCATCAGCGCGCTCACCGGCGAAGGCTGCCTCAACCTCGTCAACTCCTGGCTCGAGCGCTTGCCCGAAGCGCCGCCCCATTTTCCCACCGATCAATTCACAGACCAACCCGAGCGCTTTTTAGCCGCCGAAATCGTACGCGAAAAAGCAATCCTGGCCACGCGCGACGAAGTCCCGCACGCCATCGCCGTCCTGGTAGATAATTTCGAGGAAACTCCCAAGCTGCTGCGCATTCGCGCCACCATGTACGTAGAACGCGACGGCCAAAAGGGAATCCTGATAGGGAAGGGCGGGGAAGCCATCAAGAAAATCGGTACAGCAGCCCGCAAAGAACTGGAATCCATCCTGGGCGCAAAAATCTTCCTCGAACTCTTCGTAAAGGTCCAATCCAACTGGCGCCAAAACGCAACCCTGGTCCGCCAACTAGACTGGCACCGCCAATTAGAGCAACTAGCCCAAATCCAAGAAGCCGAGTAACCGCGAAAACATTTGCACGAACGATCCGACGGACGTAGGGGCGCTGCTTGCTGCGCCCCAACTTGCCCGGACGTAAGGCGCACCACGCACTGCCATTTGCTCCGGTCCAACGCGCCCGGGCCACAACGGTACCTCCGTTCGATTGCGGAGGCTTAAACGCAATTCGGCGCGAATCGAAATGCGATTGCAAACTACGACCGCCGCGATTATTCGCCGAGGAGGGTCAGACTCGACGCAGCGCTCCGCGTCTTATGTCTCCGCACGAGGTATACAGGAAGTGTGACCAGGCACATCAAACCGCCGATTCCAGTTCCCGCCAGACCAATGAGTAGCGCGGCTGCTTGAGAATCACTTGCGCAAGGCCCGAGCGGCCCCAGGACGGTGAACACGGCCAGAAAGCCGAGAAATCCGAGCCCCACGAGCACCAAACCAATTTTGAGCGCGACACCCATCGTTCTAACCAGAGGGTATCACGGATGCGAATTTCCGAAAGAATTAATGGAATTAATCGGATACGTCTGCGTCGCCCGCGCCTACTACTCCACCCGCGTCGGCGCAATCCCCAACGTCCGCATCTTGCGATACAAATGGCTGCGTTCCAAACCCAACGCCTGCGCCGCCTTCGTCATATTCCACCGATTCTCTTCCAATTTTCGCAAAACAAATTCGCGCTCGTATGCCGAACGCGCCTCCTGCAAACTCTCGTACGGCTTCTGCGGGCTCTTCGACGCCCCGCGAAAAATCTCCGGCGGCAAATGATGCGGCTCGATCCGCGGCGAAGGGCAAATAATCACCAACCGCTCCACGAGGTTCTTCAACTCGCGCACATTCCCGGGCCACGGATAATTTAAAAGCACCTCCACGGCCGCCGGACTGAATTCCTTCGGCTTCTTCCCGTACTCCTGCGAAAATGCCGCCAGAAAATGCGCCGCCAGAATCGGAATATCCTCCATGCGCTCGCGCAAAGCCGGCACATAGAAAGGAATCACATTGAGCCGGTAAAAAAGATCCTCGCGAAACGCATTCCGCGCAATCTCCTCTTCCAATTTCTTATTCGTCGCTGCGATCACCCGCACGTCTACAGTCGCAGGCTGGTTCGACCCCAAAGGCTCCACGCGCCGCTCCTCCAGCACGCGCAGCACCTTAGACTGCGTCTTCAAACTCATATCGCCCACTTCATCCAAAAATAAAGTCCCGCCATCCGCCTTCTGAAATTTCCCCACCTTGTCATCGCTCGCGCCCGTAAAGCTGCCCTTGCGGTGCCCGAACATCTCGGACTCGATCAATTCCTCCGGTATCGCCGCGCAATTCACTTCCACAAATTGCATCGAGCTGCGCAAACTGCTGTCGTGCAACGCCCGCGCCACCAATTCCTTACCCGTCCCGCTCTCGCCGTAAATCAAGACGCGCCCGTTCGTCGGCGCCGTCAAAGCTATCTGCTGCCGCAGCGCCTTCATCGGCACGCTGCTCCCCAAAATCTGATGCTTCTCTTCGAGCTCCGCCCGCAGTCGTCGGTTCTCCTCTTCCAGCCGCAAATATTCCAAAGCGTTCCGCACCACCAACACGACTTTCTCGAGCGAGAGCGGCTTCTCGATGAAATCAAACGCTCCCAGCTTCGTAGCCCGCACCGCCGTCTCGATATTCCCATGCCCCGAAATCATCACCACCATCGGCGCGCCATCCTGCGCCTGAATTCGTTCCAAAGTCTCCAGCCCATCCATCTTTTTCAACCACACGTCCAGCAAAATCAGGTCTACGCCGCGCCGTTCCACCTGCGCCAGGCACTCCTCCCCCGACTCCAAGGTCTCCACCTTGTACCCTTCATCGCGCAAAAGTCCCGCCAGGGACTCGCGAATCCCGCTTTCGTCATCAACAATAAGTATGGAAGCTGGCATATAACTTGGAGAGCGGTCGCCTTTGTAGCGTCCACCTTTAGGTGGGCGCCGTTGCCGTTGGTTTTCTCTGCGAACTCTGCGTGCTTAACTCTGCGTTCTCTGCGTTAAATCTTTTGCCCTTCGCGAACCACAAGCATCAGCCGCGAGCCGAGCTGGCTATCTCCGTGAACTCATGTTTTTCCGAACTCTGTACACTCTGTGTTAAATCTTTAGCCTTGATCGCACCACCCCCTACGCCGGCGTAACCGGAATCTCCGCCGCCGGAAACCGGATCACGAAACGCGTCCCAGTCGGCAAATTATCCTCCGCCCGAATCGTCCCATTATGCTCCGCAATAATCCGGCTAGCGATCGCCAGTCCCAATCCCGTCCCGCGCTCCTTAGTAGAAAAATGCGGCAAGAACAATCGCTGCTTATCCTCCGGCGAAATCCCATGCCCGCTGTCCGAAATCTCGATCTCCACGGCGTCGCCGTCTCCCTCCACGCGCGTAAGCACGCTCAACCTCCGTATCGCGGACCCCTCCATCGCCTCCGCTGCGTTATCAATCAAATTCGCCAGCACCCGGCGCAGCAATTCGCGATCCGCCTTCACCGGCGGCAAACTATCCGCCAGTTCCGCGCGCAAAGTCACTCCCTCAAGTCGCCCATGAAATAAATCCAGCGCACTCGAGACAATCGCATTCAAATCCTCCGCCGCCAGCCGCGCGGAAGGGAATCGCGCAAATTGCGAGAAGGCATCCACCAGCGACCCCAGCGTTTGCACCTCGCGCTCGATCAACCCCGCGCACTCCGCCGCCAATTTCTCGAATTCCGAGCGCGCTCCGTCCCCCTTCTGCGCTCCAAGCCGATCCAAATGACGCAGCAACCGTTGCGCCGAAAGCTGTATGGGTGTCAAAGGGTTCTTGATCTCGTGCGCGATGCGCTGCGCCACTTCCTGCCAAGCCGCCGCCTTCTGCGCGCGCAGCAAATCCGTCAAATCGTCAATCACCACCACAAATCCGGGATTCGACCGCCGCGGTCCCAGCGAACTCACCGTCACCGCCGCGCGCACCAGCCGTCCTGCCGTCGCCACCTCAATCTCGCGCGAAGCCACTCCCATCCGCAGCGATTGCCGCATCAGATGCAACACCGCGCGCGCCGCTTCTTCTCCCAGCAAATCCTGCAAGGTCCGCGCCTCGCGCGCTGCTTCGCCCAAGATCGCCGGGACGGCGCTGTTCAACCTCGCCACTTCTCCCGACGAGTTCAGCGACACCACCCCCGTCGGAATATTTTCCAGAATCGCTTCCATCAACTTCCGCCGCCGCTCGCGCTCCTCGATCGCCTGTTCCAGGCTCTGCGTGAATTCATTGATCTGCCGCCGCCCTTCGCCCAATTGCTCCGTCATGCGATTGAACGAACGCACCAGCATTCCCAGTTCGTCCTGCGCCCGCACATTTATCGTGTGATCGAAATTCCCGCGCGAAATTTCCCGCGTCGCTTCCGCCAGCGCCTGAATCGGCACAGTCACTTGCTTCGACAAAAACAGCGCCACCCACGTCGTCGTGAAAACCAGCAGCAGCGTCATCAACAGCAGCGCCAGCAAAATTTCCCGCTTGTAAGCGCGCAAATGCTGTTTTTGCTGGGCGTAAGTTTCAGTCTGACTTTGAATCTCCGAATAGCGCGTGAGGAAATCGTTCGGCAGAATTCGCGCTACGTACAGCCGTTCGCCGCCTAGCGGCGCGCTGCCGGCAATGTACAAATGATCGTTGGTCCGCCAAATTTCCGCGCCGTCCGGCAATGCGCGCACCAGTATGGGCGTGATCGTTTCCATCTCCGGAGTGGTCGCCTCGTCGGCATCTTTCGCCGGCTTCACGTACGCCACGCCGTCGTCCGCGATCCCGCTCGAATGCGCGATCCACGACGCGTCCACCGACCACGCCAGCCCCAGTAGCGACTGATCCTCTTTGCTGCTGACGGCGGCTTTTTCGGCGATCGCAGACAGGTGATCCATGTTCGCGCGTCCCAGGTCCGCCAGCAGCCGCTGGCTCTGCTCATTCGCGATTTCCAACGGCCGCGGAAACCACGAATTCAGCGTGCGATTCACCAGCGCGTAGCTGAAGAAAAATAGAAACACGATAGGCAGCAGCGATACGCCCATCGCGCCCAACACCATCTTTACCTTGAACCGCGAGCCCATCTGCCCGCTGCGCCGTTCGGCCCACATTCGCAAGAGGCTGCGCGTCAAAATCAGCGTGAACACCAGCAGCGCCGCGGCCAGCAACGTCGAAAGCGCGAACAGCACCACGAACGAGCTTCCTTGCTCCGGCCGCAACGGAACGTCCAGCGACCCCAGCGTGAAAACAGCCGCCAGCAGCATCACCAGCACGATCCCGCCGATGATCAGCCACAGTTGCCGCCTGCGTTTGGATTGCTCGCCCTTCAACGCCCCGCCTCCAAATATCTTCCCAGTGGACATTCACCGCAGTTCGGCTCGTGCGGCCGGCAAAAATTCTTTCCCACCCGCACGATCAAAGCATGCAGCTCATTGAAGCGCTGCACATCGCCCGGAAATTGCCGTTCCACCATCCAACGAATATCCTCGTACTTCGCCTTTTCGCCGGTCCACCCATGACGCGCGAACAGCCGTTTCGTATAAGCATCTACCACGAAAACAGGCTGTTCTCCGGCGTACAACAAGATCGAATCCGCCGTCTCCGGCCCGATCCCCCAAACTCCCAGTAGCTTCTCGCGCAGCTGGAGTGTCGGCGTCTTGAACATCCTCCGCAGCGACCCCGCATACTCCGCGCGCAAAAATTTCACGAAGCCCTTCAGCTTCCGTGCCTTCAGCCGAAAATACCCCGCCGACCGCAGCAATTTCGCCAAATGCCGCTGATTCACGCGCTCGATTCCTTCGACGGTTAGCAAGCTCTCGCCCCGAAGATTCGCGAGCGCCATCTCGACGTTCGTCCACGAGGTATTCTGCGTCAGGATCGTTCCCACGATCACTTCGAAAGGCGTGTCGCCCGGCCACCAATGCTGTGGCCCCAGCGCCGTAAAGAGGGAATTGAAATACTCGTCGAGAGGAGGCTGCGATTCCGGCTGCGTCCGCCCCGCGCCACGAATGCTGACAAGCGACGCACTTGTCGCAAATCTCTTGGTAGCTAAATGGTCTCGCTGCGCGGCAAAACCCGCCTTTTCGCCCGATTTTGACATGGAAAACCCACCATACCGGCCCATCCACACCATGTCAAGCCAACTGTTGCGCAATTGCCACACCACTGTGGCTCTTCAGTCGTACGCAATCGGCATTTGAGGCCAACCGAGGTTCACAGCTTTGAGGCAGTTCCTGTAGCGGCCGGTCTGGCAACGTCAGACCGGGCATGCATCCGTACGGCAAGATCACTGCCCGTCCGCGAGGTTCTCAAGACAGTAGTTGCCGCGCTCTACCCATTCCGCTTCTGAAATTCCCGCATGAATCCCACCAACTCGTTCACCGCCTCCATAGGCACCGCATTGTAAATCGACGCCCGCATCCCGCCGATGGACCGGTGCCCAGCCAACCCTGCCATCTTCGCCGCCGCAGCTTCCTTGGCGAACTTCTTCTCCATTTCTTCATCGCCCCGCGCCACACGAAACGTCACATTCATCTTCGACCGCGATTCCTTCTCGATCGGCCCCACATAGTACCCGCCGCTGCCGTCAATCGCGTCGTAAAGCATCTTCGCCTTGGCTTCGTTCCGCCTCTGAATCGCCACGACGCCGCCTTCCGCCTCAACCCACTCCAGCACCAATCCCACGATGTACACCGCAAAAGTCGGCGGCGTGTGATACAGCGAATGTTCCTTGATATGCGTGCGGTACTGCAGCACAGTCGGCAGATTCTTGTCCGCGCGCTCCGCCAGGTCGCGCCGTACGATCACCACCGTCGTCCCCGAAGGACCCAAATTCTTCTGCGCCCCGGCAAAAATCGCGCCAAATTTCCGCACATCCACTGGCCGCGACATAATGTCCGACGACATATCCGCCACCAGCGGCACCGCGCCCGTTTCCGGGAGAGCCGCCCACTGCGAGCCCTCAATCGTATTATTCGTGCACATGTAAACGTACGAAGCGTCCGGTGAAAGCTGAATTTCTTCCCGTCGCGGCACGCGCGTAAATTTCACATCCTCCGTTGAAGCCGCCAGCCGATAGGGAATGCCTTTCTTCAATTCCGTAATCGCCTTCGCCGTCCACATCCCGGTATGCAACACGTCCACCGGCTTCCCCGGCAAACAAAGATTCATCGGCGCCATCGTGAATTGCGCGCTCCCGCCGCCCTGCACGAAAATCACCGCGTATTCCTCGGGAATATCCATCAACTTCCGCAGATTCCGCTCCGCGCGCCCGATAATCTCCTCGAATTCCGTCGACCGGTGGCTCATTTCCATCAACGACATCCCGGTCCCACGGTAATCCATCAATTCTTCGCGAATCCGCTCCAGCACTGCAGTCGGCACAGCCCCAGGCCCCGCATTAAAATTAGCAGCCCGCTTCACCGCCGTCGCAGACAAAGTAGACAATGTCACGTGTAAACGCCTCTCCCGTTAGATAAGTGCCATAGATCCAGCGAAAAGAACACTCTGTAGCGCACAAGAATAACAGATGGCGTCACGCAAACGTACCGAAGAAACCGCGACGCACTCGACCCACGGCCACCCAAATTGGCGCCGCCGCCAAACCGGGTCTATGTAGCGGCCGCTGCGGCCCGCAGTTTGGGCGCGCGGGGCATCCTCTGCTTATTGCATTTCGAGCATGAAAATTACGGGCACAACGAACGCAAGCGATAGCACCCAACCCAAGAACATCAGTCGCCATTTGCCCTTTCCGGCAGCGCACAGAACCATGCTCGCAACGAAGGCCCTAATTGCAGTTCGCCCAGGACTCGCCACAAGCCAGGCGCGGGTGTCATTCCATGGGGGCTTCCGCCGCTTTGGAACCAGGAAAAGAAAAAAAACAGCGTCAGCAGCGTCGCGCAAGCCGCACCGACCAGCGCGCACGCGCCGGCGTACGTCCTCCATCGAGGCGGCGTTTCTTCGCGTGGAGTTCTCGCCCAACGGATCGACGTCGCGCACAGCAGCGAAAACGGTAGCAGAAAAAGCATCGCCGTAACTGTCAGCATAAGATAGCCGCCTTGCGCCGAATCCTACCCGACCGCATTGCGCGACTCAATGCTTGGTTAAAGGTCCGAGGTGAAACTGATGTGAAACCGATGCGCGACGCTCTTTTCCCCCGCCTTGACACCCCGCGCAACCTCCCAGTAGACTGAAATGCTCTCTTAAGCGCACGGAGTCACACTGAATGCTGCTCTCCCGGGATTACGTCGGCTACATGGCCAAGGAAATCGTCAAGCGCCTCGTAGCCGGCAAGATGATCGAAGTAAAGAACGCCGAAACGACAACCCAGCAAGTCCGCCAGGTCATGGCCGAGGAAGTCACCATAGAAGACCGCCTCAACGAAGAGGTCCGCGAAATCCTCGCCAAGTATCAGGAAGAAATGCGTAACACCGGCGTTTCCTATCAGGAAATGTACAAGAAAGTGAAAGGCCAACTCGCTCGCGAAAGGAAACTGATTCTCCGCTGATATGCGGTCGACGCCATGCGACTGACACGCGAAAAAACGGTACGCCTCTCCCATCGCATCATTGATTTTCTCGTCTCCAACCCCGACGTGGATTTCATCGAAGATCGCGACACCATCCGCCAGGAAATCGTCACCATCATCACTGCACTGCTGAAAGTCGAAGAGCAGGTAGACACCGAAGTCCGCGCCAAAATCGCCTCGCAAAAGAAAGAAATCCTAGAAGGCAGCGAGGAGTGGGACATTCTCTACCGCAAATACTACGCCGAAGGGCTGAAACGCATGGGCGTAGCCGAAGTCCAAACCCGGTAACCACCGGACTCCACTCCACGCAACACGGCTTTCCATTGTCGAATTTCGCTTTTCCAGTTTCCGTTCCACCAAAACAAAAAGCGCCCACATTCCGCATGGGCGCTTTCGAAGTCGCAAGCCGATTTTCCAGTTTCTAATTTCTATTGTCGATTCTCAGGGTTGTTGATTCGGATCCGGCCTTCGCTGCAAAGTCGGCCGATCAGGATCGCTATCGGGATCCGTCGTTGATCCTCCCTGAGTAGTGGTCGAATCGCCCGGTTTGTTCGTTGCCGTCTTCTTCCGCAAAGTTGGCTTGTTCGGATTCTTGTCGTTCACCTTCACGTTCGCTTCGATCAATTGCAGCCGGTGCTTCACCTGATCGAACTCCGAAGTCGTCACGATATATTCATCGCGCTGCGGCAAAATCGTCGCAATTTCCTTCTGCGAAGCTTCGATCCGATCGGGCGTAGGAGGATGCGTCGAAAAGATCTTGGGAATCGTGCCGGGCTGTTTCTTTTCGTCCGCCGCTACTTTCTCAAAGAACGAAACAAACGCGTTCGGGTCATAACCCGCCTTGTACATGTACTGCAAACCCAAATAGTCCGCTTCCTTCTCGTCCGTCCGCGTGAATTGCAGGAACGCCATCGGAATCGCGAACTGCATCCCTTGATAAATCGCGTACCCTGCCCACGTGTAAGGAATAAAAATCATCGCCGGAATCATCGCCAGCTGCGTGATTTCGCCCTTGGTGGCTTGCTTCGTGCCATGACGCGCGCAAACGTGCGCGATCTCGTGCGCCATCACTCCCGCCAGCTCCGATTCTTCATCCGCATGCAAAATCAATCCGCTGTTCACGTAAAAAAATCCGCCCGGCAGCGCAAACGCATTCACCACGTCCGAATCAATCACCTTGATCGTGAACGGCACCTGCGCATCCGAGTTCCTCACCAGGTTTTGTCCCACACGGTTCACGTATTCCACGACCACCGGATCGTTGATGAATTTCGCCTGGCGCTCCACTTCCGCCGAAAGTTGTTTACCCAGCGCGATCTCATGCTCAAGCGAATAGAAATTCAGTCCGTGTCCAACGTTGCGGTTGCCAATCGAGCTAACGTCCGCTTCGCTGCCAGCCTTCACCTTCGGATCTTCCTGCTGCTGGACCGGCGCGGGACCCTGCGCTTGTTGGTCTGCCTGCTGCACGCTGCCTTGTTGTTGTGAAGGTTGCTGAGCGGGCTGCTGCGCAGGTTGCTTCTGATCTGGTTGTTGACCGGATCCTTGCTGCGTCTGTTGCGTGGGTGTCGACGGGGATGAGGTCGACTGCGGTGTGGGTTGCTGCTGGCCTTGCTGCGGGAAGGCCGCTCCGCTCGTGGACGTAATCAGCGAAGCCGCGACAATCATGGCTCCCAACTGCGCCGCCAAGTTCGTCTTCATAAGCCACCTCCCGCGGATTCTGCGCGGATTATACACCCCCCAGGCAGCACCCTGCTGAATTGTTTGGATGGCAAACCCCCAGGAATAGTTGGCCCCACCCACAGATAAAGGTCCACCGGCGCCACCGGCGACAAGAAGCCGCCCGGGCCGGAAGCGCTGGCCCGCCCAGAACAGGTCCTGTCGGGAGCCGCGAAGGCATCCCGCTGGTTTACCCCCGGGCAACCTTGGCCTAGGGTCATAAACGAAGCAGCTGTCATCCCGACCGAAGCGAGGGATCTGCTTTTCGCGATATTCACGCAACTCCGCAGCCAAATCCCCGCGCCCGGTGTTCTCTGCGCTCTCAGCGCCGCTGCGGTAATGCCTTTCCGCGCCCACTGAGCCCGCGCCACCGTTCGCCCCCGGGAACCAACCCCGCGCTCCCATGTTGACGCCCCTCACGATTCTGTCTACATTCGTACTGTGCCCGCCCGCAAAATCCAAGTCGGCCAAGTCTGGAAGAAAGACGACACCGGCGAATCCTATTTGGTTACTAAGCTTTACAACGAAGCCCTGGCCACCTACGCCATCCTCCGCAAAGCCGGCGCCGAAAACGAAAAAGCCGAAAAAGTCAAAGTAAACCGCAAAGGCCCAATTAGCGACCTCCCGGGCTTCACCTACACACAAGAATCCGACGATTTCTAGTTCCGCCGCGCGTTCCCAACCTTACATGGACCTCACTGGCATCGTCACCACGTCCTCCACCTGCATCACTTCCTTCACCACAAACCCTTCCGCATACTTCACGCCCACGAGCCTCCCAAAATACTGCGCAATCGAATTCATCCGCCCCTCCAGCTCATCCAAGGGCAAAACCACCTTAGAAGATCGCCGCTCGTTCTTCGGGCGATCGAACTGCGACCCATAAGCCAAAATCGCCCGCTTCCGCCGCTCAAAATGCTTCGTAATATTCACGCAGAAAGTCGGCCGCACATAGTCGTAAGCCGCCGCATACAAAATCTTGAATGGCCGGAAAGCTTCGCCGCCTAAGGGATAATTCTTCAATCCCGCCACAAAACACGCCTCGTAACCCAGCTGCGCCGCCATGTAATGGTCCGGATGCCGCCCCTCCCAGTAGGGAAGTATCACCGTGCGCGGCTGCAATTCGCGGATCACTTCCGCAATCGCCATCTTGTATTCCTCGCGCATTTCCAATCGCGCGTCCGGCAAACCCAAATTCCGTCGCACCGCGACACGCAAAATCTGTCCCGCCTTCGCCGCCTCCCGCAAACGAATCTCCGGAGTCCCCCGCGACCCCGTCTCCCCACGCGTCAAATCCAAAATCCCGGTACGATGCCCCGCCTCCTCCATAGCCAACAAAGTCCCGCCGCTAGTCAACTCCGCATCGTCCGGATGAGCAGCAATCGCCAAGACATCAATTTTCATCCCGCCTCCAATAAAATCCCGCAGATAAATCGCGCCCCAATTCTAGCAGCCATCAAATCCTCCTCATCCTCCATATCTCGAAACGGAAGGCCGCCTTTGAATTGTGTAGCAGCCGGTCTGGCGAAGCCAGACCGGGCATCGCCCCGTCACTTTTCACGCTCATACCGCCAGACACAAAAAATGTTAAGGTGAACCTCGTACAATCGGAGGACACGCAAGATGCCCGCGAAGCCACTAGAAGGCCAAGTCGCCCTGATCACAGGCGCCGCCAAACGCATCGGCCGCAGCATCGCTCTCCGCCTCGCATCCGACGGCGCCGACATCGTCATCAACTACGCCAGCTCCAAACCCGAAGCCGAGGAACTCGTCGCCGAAATCAAATCAATGGGCCGCCGTGCCATCGCCGTGCAAGCCGACGTCTCCCATCGCTCCGACGTCCAAAAATTGTTCACCGCCACCGAAAACGAATTCGGCCGCCTCGACATCCTCGTCAATAACTCCGGCACCTTCTTCGCCGCGAAATTCGAAGAACTCACCGAAGATCAGTGGGACCACATCCTCAACGTAAATCTGAAATCGCAATTCCTCTGCGCCCAATCCGCCGCGCCTATCATGAAACGCCAGGGCCGCGGCCGCATCATTAATCTCTCCTCGCTGGGCGGCCTGCTCCCGTGGCCCGCTTACACCCACTACTGCGTCTCGAAAGCCGGCTGCATCATGCTCACCCGCTGCCTGGCCCGTGCCCTCGGCCCCGAAATCCTGGTAAATAGCGTAGCCCCCGGCACCATTCAATTTCCCGGCGAGCCCCACGACGAAGACTACATCCAGCGCGTTCCCCTCCACCGCACCGGCACAGGCGAAGACATAGCCCAAGCAGTAGCGTATCTAGCCGCCGCCGATTTCGTAACGGGCCAGATCCTAGTAGTAGACGGCGGCCGCTCCCTAGTTTGAATCGCCCCACAGGGTGCGCTCCGTGTTTATTCCTTGAATGCAACCTTCTCTGCGCGCTGGACCATAGCCCCAGCCAGCATCTCCCCTCCACATATACAGCGAACGCCCGACAAGGTTTTCGCCAACGACCAGTTACCATCCTCAGAGCCAAAATCCCAGGAGCCACAAGTGAAATTCCCAGCCGCAGCATCCGTCCTTTCGCTCTTACTAATCGCCGCCCCCAGCATCGCTCAACAAAATCAATCGAAGCCGCAAACGTCGGCCACAAGCCCCAACAATGCCGTTCAGACGACGATGAAAAATGTCCAATATCGTCTGAGCGACAAGATCACAGTCCACGTCGCTCTGCTCAATGGCAAATTAACCCCCAAGCCCGACCAAACCGTAGTGTTCGACGACAAACAATCCTTCAGCATAGACGTGGATTCCGCAAAGGTCAGCCTCACTACGACCAGCCTAACCAACGACCTCAACGATTTCGTGTTCGCCAAATCCGACGCACCGTTAAAAAAGCTAGTCGCCACCATCGAAGGCGATGAACTCACCATAAAAGGCCTGCTGGTAAGCAAAGGCGGCGTCCCGTTTTCCTCCACCGGCACTCTCTCCGTTACTCCCGAAGGCATGATCCGCGTCCACACCACGAAAGTGAACGCTCTGCACCTTCCGGTCAAAGGCCTGATGGACATGCTAGGTGTGGACACGGAAAAACTCCTGGACACCAAAAAAGTCCCGGGCGTCTCGGTCGACAAAGACGATCTGATCCTCGACCCGCAATACATCCTCCCGCCGCCCCAATTGCAAGGCCGCCTGAGCAGCATCAAAATTATAAATGGAGAAATCGCGCTGACGTTCGGCGATACGGACGGGAAGGGCAGTGAGCCTGCGCTCACCAACAATTGCGGCGCACGCAATTACCTCCAATTCAAAGGCGGCACAGTCCGCTTCGGCAATCTCACGATGGAACCGACGAACCTGCTGCTAATGGACATGCAGCCAACCGAGCCATTCGACTTCGCAATTGATCACTACAAGGAACAACTAGTGGCGGGCTACTCCAAAATGACCCGAGCAGGCGGCCTCTGCGTCTACATGCCCGATTACGACAAGCTCACTCATCGCGCCAAGCCAAAGAAATAGCGCGAAGCATGGCGATCGGATAGCGGAGTAGCGCAGCCGTACGAGGACTGCGCCCCAAGTCCGCACGATTCATAAGATACGCAACTCTAAGAATTAACGGGGTTGAGTTTTTCCGCGTTAATGCCGAGGTCCGCGATCGCTCGTTCAACAACCGCGCCCTCGATCTTCCCATCCAGAAACAATTCATTCAAAGCCGCCAAAGCAATAAATCTCGAATCCACCTCAAAAAACTCCCGCAACGACGCCCGCCCCTCGCTCCTTCCAAAGCCATCCGTCCCCAAAGTAGCCATCCGCCGCGGCAACCACTGGCTGATCATGTTAGGCAAAGTCTTCAAATAATCCGTAGCCGCCACCAAAACTCCCGGCGCATCCGCCAAACACTCCGTCACGTAAGGCACGCGCGCCTTCTCGCCCGGATGCAAACGGTTCCAACGATCCGTCTCAATCCCGTCGCTGTAAAGCGCCTTATAACTCGTCACGCTCCACACATCCGCAGCCACGCCATATTTCTCCGCCAAAATTTCCTGCGCGCGCAAAGCCTCATTCAATATCGCCCCGCTGCCAAATAGCTGCGCCCGCAATTTCGAATCGGTGTTCGAAGCAGCCCGATACCGATACATCCCCTTCAAAATCCCTTCGCGCACGTCCCCGGGCATTTCCGGCATCGCATACGGCTCGTTCATCACCGTGATGTAATAGAAAATGCTTTCGCCTTCCTTGTACATCCGGCGAATCCCGTCCTGGATGATCACGGCCAGTTCATACGCAAATGCCGGATCGTAAGCCCGTAGATTCGGCACCGGCAAAGCCAGCACGTGACTGTTGCCATCCTGGTGCTGCAAACCTTCTCCAGCCAAAGTCGTGCGCCCCGAAGTCCCTCCCAGCAAGAACCCTCGCACGCGCATATCCGCCGCGGCCCAGATAAAATCCGCGATCCGCTGGAATCCGAACATCGAGTAGTAAATAAAAAATGGAATCGTGTTGATGCCGTGCGTCGCGTAAGCCGTCCCAGCCGCGATGAACGACGCCATCGACCCCGCCTCGGTAATCCCTTCCTCCAGAATCTGCCCGTCCTTCGCTTCCTTGTAATAAAGCAGCGTGTTCACATCCACCGGCTCATAACGCTGGCCCACGCTCGAATAAATTCCCACCGTGCGAAACAACGACTCCATGCCAAACGTCCGCGCTTCATCCGGCACAATGGGAACAATCAATTTGCCCATCTCCGGGTCGCGCAACATCTTGCGCAAAATCCCGACGAACGCCATTGTCGTCGAAACCTCGCGCCCTTCGCTTCCGGTCAAAAACTCCTTGAACAACTCATCGTGGTCTGCCACCAGCGCCGGCGCCCGCACGCTGCGCTTCGGCACGTAACCGCCCAATTCCTCCCGCCGCGCCCGCAAATACTCGATTTCTTCGCTGTTCTCCGCCGGACGGTAGAAAGGCACTTCCGCGCACTGCTCATCGCTCAAAGGAATATCAAACCGGCTGCGGAATTCCCGCAGCTCTTCCTCGTTCAATTTTTTCTGCTGGTGAGTGACGTTTTTGCCTTCACCCGCCTCGCCCAACCCATATCCCTTGATCGTCCGCGCCAAAATCACCGTCGGCGCTCCCTTGTGCTCCGTGGCAGCCTTGTAAGCCGCATAAACCTTTCGCGGATCGTGCCCGCCCAACCGCAAACGCCGCAGCTCTTCATCCGAAAGCGGCTGCACCAGCTGCAACAGCCGCGGATCCGAACCAAAAAAGTGCTCGCGCGCGTAAGCACCGGAAGAAACAACCAGCTTCTGGTATTCGCCGTCCACCAACTCGCCCATACGCTTCACGAGCAGCCCTTCGGTATCGCGATCCAGAATCGAATCCCACTCCGTGCCCCACAAAACCTTGATCACGTTCCAACCAGCTCCGCGGAACGCCGATTCCAGCTCTTGAATAATCTGCCCGTTGCCGCGCACCGGCCCATCCAGCCGCTGCAAATTGCAATTGACCACGAAAATTAAATTGTCGAGTTTCTCGCGCGCCGCCAAAGTGATCGCGCCCAGCGATTCCGGCTCGTCCGTCTCGCCATCGCCCAAATACGCCCACACTTTCGCGTCCGTCACCGGCTTCAGTCCACGATCCTCCAGATAACGGTTGTAACGCGCCTGATAAATCGCCATCAGCGGGCTTAGCCCCATCGAGACGGTAGGGAACTCCCAAAAATCCGGCATCAGCCAAGGATGTGGATAAGAAGATAGCCCGCCGCCGGGTTTCAATTCCCGCCGGAAATTCTCGAGCTTCTCCGGCGAAAGGCGTCCTTCCAAAAACGCTCGCGCATAAATTCCCGGCGCCGCGTGCCCCTGAAAATAAACCGTGTCGCCTTCGAATTCCGGCGTGCGCGCCCGGAAAAAGTGGTTGAATCCAACCTCATACAGCGTCGCCGCCGACGCGTACGTCGAAATGTGCCCGCCGATGTTGTGTTCTTCGCGGTTCGCGCGCACCACCATGGCAATCGCGTTCCAGCGCACCAGACTCTTGATGCGCCGCTCCAGCTGCTGATCGCCCGGAAATGCCGCCTGCAGACTGTGCGGAATAGTATTGACGTAGGGAGTTTTCGCGGTAAACGGAATCTCAATTCCCACTACTTTGGCGTGTGCGCGCAGGCGTTCCAGAATGTAGGAAGCGACTTCGGGACCGCTCGATTGCAAAACTGAATCCAGCGATTCCAGCCACTCTTGAATCTCGGAAGGGTCTAACCCTTGCAGCGGTACAATCGTCTCGTTATCCATGTCCTCGCTTGGCCCTCATCCATTTCAAATGCGAAAGCCCGTCACCTCCATCACCGGTGCGCGCTCTACAATCTCTCCACACTAGAATACACCCCAACAGCAACCAGCGCACATCCTCTTCGCGCTCAAATACTTTAATCGCTCCGACGAGCAACCGCGCCCCGCGCCAAGAGCCCAATGAACTCCCAATCCGCTGGCAAAAAATCTAACTCCGCAAGCCTAGAGGGCGCCCGCCACTCCATCGTCTCAAAAACAATATTCCGAATCTGCAGCGGATCCACCGTCGCGGCCAGAAAAATCAATTCAATCGGCTCACTCAATTCCGCATAGCGATGCTGTGTCCGAAATAATTCCGCACCCACCTTCGCCTCCACTCCCAATTCCTCACGCAACTCCCGCGCCAACCCTTCAGCCGGAGTCTCGCCCGCCTGCAATTTCCCGCCAGGAAATTCCCACATCAACTCAAACGTAGCCCCACGCCTCCGCTGGCAAACCAAAATCTTCCCCCCAGTTTCAATCACCCCAGCCACCACGATTATCATTTCTGACGGTTCTCCGATTTTCTCTGCGTCCTCTGCATCTCTGCGGTAATTCGCTTAGAATTTTCCGTGTCCTCCGCCGTCCTCTGTGGACTCTGTGTTAAATCTTTAATCGCCCCGTCGAGCAACTTCGATCGATCGCCGCAACTCCCGCACTCCCAAAATCAAAGGCGGCCCAGGCGTATTCAAAATCTCATCCCGCACCACGAAAACCCTCCGCTCCCGCACCGCCGGCACATCTCTCCAAGCCGCCACCCGCAAAGCCGTCGCAACCTTCGCCCGATCCCCCGTAGCAGTCCAAGCCAAAATAATGATGTCCGGCCGTGCGAGCGCAACCTCATCATCCGACACCCGCGCTCCAGCCTTCACCACCATCTGGCCGCCCGCAATCTCCACCAACTCCGCCACCCAAGGCGGCGAACTAATCCGCGGACGAGGCCAAGCCTCGCAATAAACCCGCGGCCGCAAACCTCGCGCTCCACCGCGCAAACTCACAGCACGCGCCACGTCGCGAAACGTCCCACGCATCCGCCGCACCAACCGTTCCGCAGCCGCGGCCCGATTCACCAACCGCCCCAACACCAAAATATCGCTCTCGATATCGTCCAGCGTCCTCGGATTCAAAGCCAAGAACGCCACAGGCTGCTCCAAAATCTTTCCCACAGCCTCAGCCGCAAACGGCACGGACCCAATCAACAAAGTAGGCCGCAATTTCATCACTTCCCGCACATCCAATTTCCAGCAATCGCCCACAGCAGGCCGCCGCCCCACATCCGCCACGCCCCCGCACCACTTGCTAACGCCGACCAGCTCGCGCCCCGCCCCCAACTCCAACAAAATGGAAGTAACAGAAGGCGCCAGCGAAGCGATTCTCATTCCCGATGAACTCTTTCGTGTCATGACCTAACCGATTCTACGTCTCCGCACAATCATTTACGAAAACATCCGGTTATAGCCGTACGGAACTGTGAGAAGGCGCGATGTATCTGTCTTCGCAAATTAATAAAATCGTTTGTCATCCCGAGCGCAGCGAGGGACCTCTCTTCGATGTAATCCGCGCTGCCCGCGCTCGCCCGAAGCCGAACCCGCCGCCCACGCTTCCCGCACCACGCCCCCAAAAAACAAAAACGCGCCGGAGAGCATCGCTCTCCGGCGCGTCCACTGGTTACGCAGCCGCGAAAAATCCGCCGCCGCCCTGTTGAATCGTCGTTACTGTGCCGCCTCCACCTTCTTCAAGCTCGGCTTCGGTATCTGCCACAGAATTCCAGAGTCGTCCGCGTTGTGAGGATAAAACTGCGTCGACGTCTTGTTCGATGGCTGTAGCACGATGTCCGCGCGGCGGTTGTAAGCGTACCAATCGCCAGTCACATTCCGCAGACGCGCCTTCGGTGGTGTGTTCGGGTTCGTTGATTCCAGGGTCTTCACTTCGGACTTCTCCATCGGGCGATCCTTGCCGTATGCCGCCGTCTGGATCTTGTCCGCTGCGATTCCCTGATCAACCAGATACTGCTTGATGCGCTCGACGCGTCGTTCGCTCAAATCCTGGTTGAAAGGCTTCGAGCCGCGTACGTCGGCGTGAGCCTCGATGGAAAGTTTGGCGTCGGGATCGTAAATCAAATACTTTTTGAATCCAGCGGCCAGCGTCGCCAGATCAAGTTGTTGGCTCTTCAGCAATCCGACTTGTGGGTTCTTCTTGTCCGGGTAATCCGTCGGATAGAAGACGCTCTGCAGCACGACCTCAGGGACCGGTTCGATCGAACCGGTCACGTGCACTGCCGCAGTCTGTGTGCTGGACCCGCCGCAAACGTTCGTCGCGGTCATCGTATAGGTATGCGTCTCATCCACCCCACCCATATCCTGCTTCGTCGGATCCGCCTTGATCGCCTGGCTGCCGTTCAGATCCACTTTGCCGATCGGATCGATGTTCACCGAATCCGCATTCGAGGTTGTCCAGGTCAGCGTCCCGGAATCATCCGTGATCACCTTGTCGCCCATCTTCAAGTAATGCAACTCCGTCGGATTCGCCGCCAAAGTTGCCGTCACCGCCGTGTTCACGTTCACCGCTTCGGTTCCGGTCACTTTGCCGCCGGGTCCCGTCGCAGTCATCGTATAAGTCGTCGTCGCGTGTGGCGAAACGGCTTGCGATCCGCTGCTCGCCACGTTGCCCACGCCGTTGTCAATGCTCACATCCACTGCGTCAGTCGTCTGCCACTCCAGATTCGTGCTCTGGCCGCAATTGATGTTGGCGCTGCTGTTCGTCATCGTCGCCTTCACCGGCGCGATTACGATGGTGGCGCTGGCGATGCCCGCATGGAAGCGCGGCAGCGGAGCCTTCTTCGTTAAGTCCGCGTCTCGCTTCGACCAGTCGGAGGTCACCTGCTTGTTCTTACCCACGTCAATTGAAACCTTCTTGCCCGCCTCCACGTTCACGTCGCCCGACCAAAGCTCCTTGCCGCCGCGCGTGATCGTCAGATGATGCGTGCCCGGAGGCAGTAAGAGCTCCTGCTTCCACAGCCAGAAATCGTTGTCAAATTCGTCCACATGGCCCACGAAATATCCCGGAGTCTTTCCCTCCGAGAGCACCGCCGCCCGCGTGTCCGTTCCCGAAATATAGACGCGGCCCCACGGTCCGCCTACCTTGTCGCCATATGCCTCGAGGGCCACGTTCAGATCCGTCGTCTTGCCGGCCTCGATGTTCACGTCTTGTGTCGAAATCTTGAAACCGTAGTTCACCACCACCACGGTGTGCTTTCCCGCCGCCAGCTTCATGGAATGGCTTCCATCCCGAATAGCATTGCCGTCTACGAAAACGTACGCCTGCGGAGGCGTTACCTTAATCTTCAGCTTCCCATCCTGCGCAAAGCTGGCTGTCGCGCTCAGTGCGAGCACCAGTGCGAGCGTGAAGATATATCCAATTCGTCGCATCTTTCTATCTCCTAAACCTACCTGTAGGCGAATTAAACGGCCGCTTTTCCGCGCCCTGTTCGGTAAAGCGCTGGCTGGGACTGCTAAGTTATACGGCTAAGCCGACTCCTGTCAACAAGTTTGAACCACGGAGCGAAGATTTCGGGAAGAGCCTGACAAAACTTTTATCAACTCTCCGGCCACTCCCGCTGCATAATAATGATTCCGTTTTCCTCGCGGCAATTCCGCAGCGCCGCTGATCTTCTCCGCGCCCGAGGTTCGTTCTTGTTCAACGACACGATTCTCGAACATTTCCGCAATCCTCATAACGTTGGCGACCTTCCCGACGCCACCGCCACCGTCGAAGTCACCAATCCCGTTTGTGGTGACATTTTACGTCTGTCCGTTCGTCTGGAAGCCGGCCGCGTCGTCGCCGCACGCTTCAAGACGCAGGGTTGCGTCGCCGCCATCGCCTCCAGCTCCGTCCTCACCGATCTCCTGCTCGGTAAATCTGCCGTGGAACTCCGCGCCATCGCTTCCGAGGAAATTTCAGCCGTTCTCAGTGGCTTGCCGCCCGCCACTTTCCATGCGGCGCAACTTTGCACAGGCGCTGTCGCGGCCCTCCTCACAAAGATTCCTTAGCCGGCGGTTCGAAATGTCCGAGCGCCTTCCTTAGAGTCTCCGGATCGTTCAAGTTCAAAATCACGCCTTCTTCTTCCGTCTCCACTTCCGCGACCTCCGTCGCGTGGTCCCACACCACCTGCCGCGCTCCGACCGCTAACGGCGCCGCCAGCAATTCATCATAGAGCGCGGCGCGAAAAATTACTGGATGCCCGCGCCGCCCGTGATACTTCGGCAGCACCACCGCCTTTCTGCTGGCATTAAAAGCTCCCACCAGCTGCGCCACCAAATGCGGCGAGATCAAAGGATGATCTACTGGACAGATCATCAACCCGTCCGTCCCGCCCGCCGGCAAACTCCGTATCGCTGCATGAATCGACGAAAGCTGCCCCTTTGGCCAATCCGAGTTGATCACGACGCATGCGGAATCCACCGCCAACTTCGCGCGGATCTTGTTCGCGCCCGCGCCCAGCACGACGCGGGTCACGCCAATCTGCGCATGCCGCGTCGCTGTAATCAGGTGCTCGAGGAAGCTGAGCCCCTGAAAGGGAAGTAGCGCTTTCGGCTGACCCATCCGCTGGGATTGCCCGGCGGCCAGGATCGCGACGGCAAGCATTGCCTTACTCCTGCAATAGCTGGGCGATTTCTGAGATTTTCACGGACTTGCTGGGAAGGTCCTGCGCGTTGCGGCGCACCGCGATCAGTTCCGCCGTAATGCTTACGGCGATTTCCTGCGGTGTCAGAGCGCCTATATCCAATCCAACGGGAGCGTGTACGCGGTCAAATTGAGCGGGAGAGAATCCTTCCTTTTCCAGTGCCTTGTAAACCGCAATCACCTTGCGTTTGCTGCCCATCATTCCGATGTACCGCGGCACGAAGCCTCGCGCCTCGGTTCCGAGAGCCCACGCCAGCACGCGCATGTCGCCGCTGTGCCCGCGCGTCACAATCAAAATGTACGACGACGAATTTGGCTGTATTTTTTCGAAGGCGTCCGCGTACGAAGTGTAAATCTCCGTCGCCATCGGGAACCGCTCTAGGTTCGCAAACGCCTCGCGGTCGTCCACGATCCCGATGCGAAATCCTGCCTGCTGCGCGATCGGCGCGACCTCGGTCGAAACGTGTCCTCCACCGAAAATGTAAAGCATCGGCGGCGGCAGCACCGGCTCCACGAAAATTTCCAGGGTCCCTCCGCAAATCAGCCCCGCGTCGTATTCCGCGTCATGATTCAAATTAAATGTCAGCTTCCGCGGCTGCTCGCTCAGGATCACTTCCTTCGCAGCCGCCCACACTTCCGCTTCGACGCACCCTCCGCCCACCGTCCCCAAAATAGACCCGTCATCCCGCACCAGCATCCGCGAACTCTCGTAACTCGGGATCGACCCATTCGTATGCACGATGGTCGCCAGCGCCCCGCGCTCGCCCGCCGCCCGCATCCTCACCACTTCTTCAAAAATATCCATGATCGCGTTTCAACTCGACCGCCACGTTGTATCCGGCTGGGGCAAAAGGAAGAAAACATTAATGAACTTGCGTGCTAGCTCTTGGTTGGACACGCGCGCAGCTGGAGGACTGGAACCACTTTGTGCCGCATGCCACGCTCCGAGCTTGTACTCGGGCCCCATTCAGTTACCGTAGCACAACCCTCCAATAATTTCATGCTCCGCTGCCACCGAAACGCATCGCGCGAGTCTAATCTAGTAGCAGTACCAGGGAGTTCGCGGCTCCCGAGTACCGCCAAGTGTTTGAAACGTTTTCATCGTCATCATCACTACTAACCAAGAAGTTGAAAGAGGAGGCAGCGTGCTCTGGATCATCTTGATTCTAGTAGTCGCCATCGGCTACGAAGCCTTCGACGCAGCCAGCCGCTTCGCCGGCCTAACTCCCCACGACACCCTCCGCCGCGAAGAATAATCCGCTCCGCCTGACGCCCCTGACCATCCCTTGCCCTGCACGGTACCTTGCGCCCCATCGCCATCAGCAGCGATGTATAATCCACTCATGGCCAAGCGCGTAATCCACATCTCTGAAGAAGACGCCGCAAGCGACTTCGCATCCCTCATGGCCAGCGTCCGCGCCGGGGCCGAAGTAATCATCGAAGAGAACGCCCGGCCGGTAGCGGTTTTGCATCCTGCGGAGCCGGAGAGGCGCACTGTCTCCGAGTGCATCGCGCTTGCAAAGAAACACGAAGAAGAAACCGGACAGGCTCCCATCCTTGACCCGGACTTCGCGAATGACGTTGAAGGGATCGCCAACCGTCGCAGGCCGTGGAACCCTCCAGCGTGGGATTAATTCTCGACTCCAGTGTAATCATTGCGGCGGAACGCAGGAGACATACTGTCCGAGATATTTTAGAAGAAGTCCGCGCAAGTCAGGGCGACGTTGAGATCGGCGTGTCTGTAGTGAGTATCGCCGAGTTGGTGCACGGCGCGTATCGCGTCAAGACGCCAGCGCAGCAGGAACGTCGATTGGCGTTCATCAACCGGCTCGCAAGCGATTTACCGGTCTACCCTGTGACACTTGAAATCGCCTAGCTGGCCGGTCGAGTCGAAGGTCAGCAGGAAGAGAAGGGCATCCAGTTGTCGTTTGAGGATTTGTCGATCGGCGTCACCGCACTGTCGCTCGGTTACGCAATCGCCACGCTAAACGTCCGCCACTTCGAGCGAATTCCCAACCTGACCATAATCAAGTTCTAGCCACGGCAGGCTACAAATCGCTTCTACAGGTCTGCGTGAATAATCACTCAGGCGCGCGTTCTCCGAAGCTTACCTGCACATCACTACACAGTAAAAAATTGCGCACTTCGAATTCGTCCCGCCACGCGCTACTCCAGACCTTGCCCGCGCCTCCATATCTCTGTACCATGGCCGAAAATTTCCGGGAGTTCCCATGTCGCCCAATCGTCCGCACCCAGTCGCGACTTGGCTGGTGGGCAGCCAGGAATCGTGCGACGTCATCGTCAAAGACCCCACGGTTTCCGCGCATCACTGCCGCCTGAGCCAATATGACGATCACGACTTCGAACTCGAAGACCTAGGCTCGACCAATGGCACATATATTGATGGTCATCGCCTCGCGCCCCACGCCGTCGCGCGCGTAACCACGAACCAGCGCATCACCCTCGGCCCCTACGTCGAACTCGTCTGGCCAACGCAAGCGCAGGAGCAAGAGACAGCGCCGGTGCACTCGCCAGCCCAACCCCCAGCCCGCGCGCCGCAAAAAAAATCACAAGACCACGCAGCCCACGCCCAGCGCGTAATCCGCGTAGGCCGCGCCCCCGAATGCGACGTCATCCTCGATCTCCCCATCGTCTCCCGCGAACACGCCCGCATCACCGAATCCAGCGGCCAATATTTTCTCGAAGATCTCCACTCCACGAACGGCACCGCCGTAAACCGCATCCACAATCGCATCTCCACCCGCGTCGCCCTCCGCCCCGATGACGACATCTACTTCGGCTCCTTCAAAATAAAAGCCGCGAAGCTCCTCTCCGCCCGCGGCGCCATCGCCGGCGAGGCCGTCTGCACTCCCATCGGCTTCAATCGCGATTGGATTCTCCTCGGCCGAGACCCCCAATGCGATCAGCCGCTCGATAGCCCCATGATTTCCTGGCATCACGCGCAAATCACCCGCACGCGCGAAGGCACTTTCGTCGAAGACCTCGATTCCCTCAACGGTACCTTCGTCAATGGCGCCCGCATCACCAGCAAAATAAAAATCCTTCCCGGCCAGGAAATCGGCCTCGCCACATTTCGTTTTCAGCTCCGCGAAGACGGCTCCCTCGAGCGCCGCGAAAATCGTGGCAACGTCTCCATCGAAGCCGCGGACATCGTCGTCAACGCGCCCGATGGCACCCGCCTCCTCGACGCGATCTCGCTCACCGTCTACCCATCGGAATTAGTCGCGCTGATGGGCCCCGCCGGCTCCGGCAAAACCACTCTGCTCAAAGCACTCAACGGCTACACTCCACCCGCCTCCGGCAAAGTTTTATTCAACGGCTCGAACCTCTACCAATTTTACGATCTCTTCCGCCAGCAAATGGGCTACGTCCCGCAGGACGACATCGTCCACCCGCAACTCACCGTCCGCGAAGCTCTCTACTTCTCCGCAAAATTCCGCACCGACCTCTCCGACGCCGAAATCGAAAAACGCATTGACACCATCCTCGATGAACTCGGTCTCCGCGACCGCAAGAATTCGCTCATCGGTTCGCCCGAACGCAAAGTCCTCAGCGGCGGCCAACGCAAACGCGTCAACATCGCCATGGAGCTGATCACCGACACTCCGGTGCTGTTCCTCGACGAGCCGACGTCCGGCCTCTCCTCCTACGACGCCGAAGGGGTAGTCGAACTCCTGAAGCGCCTGGCGCGCGAAGGCAAAACCATCATCACCACGATTCACCAGCCCAGCACGGCGATCTTCCGCAAGTTCGACGATCTCATCATGATCTCGCGCGATCCCGGCGGCGCCGGCGCCATGGCGTTCTTCGGCCCCGCGTTTCCGGATTCCATCCAGTTTTTCCGTCCGCGGCCCGCGGAAGAAACCGCCGCAGCCGACGGCCACGATCTCAGTCCCGAAATGCTCTTAACCGGCCTGAGCACCGCTCCCACTCCCGAATGGTGCGGTCGCTTCGCCAAATCGCAATATCACAAACAGTTTATTAAGGACCGCGCCGGAAAAATTCCCGAAGGTGGCGGCCAGTCGCAAGCAGCTCCGCAACGCCGCTTCACACTGAAGCAATGGCTGCAACTCGTCCGCCGCAACCTGATCCTGAAAGTCCGTGACCGCGCCCAACTCGTCATCCTGCTCCTCCAAGCGCCACTCTTCGCGCTCCTCATCGTCCTCATCTTCGGCGTCCTGAAAGATTCGCCGAATATGAATGTCCCGCACTTCATCCCCGGGATCGCCAGTGCGAAAGTCTTTGGCGAACTCGGCCACAATATCGCCGAAATCGAGTTCCTCATGGTCGTCGCCGCCATCTGGTTCGGCTGCAACAACGCCGCTCGCGACATCGTCGGCGAATGGACCGTCTACCAGCGCGAGCGCATGGTGAATCTGAAACTCCCCTCGTATGCATTCTCGAAATTCGCCGTCCTCTCCGCGCTATGCGTCTTCCAATGCCTCCTGCTTCTCGGCATCGTGTATCTCTTCTGCCACCTGAAAGGAAATTTCCTCGAAACCGCAACAGTCCTAACGCTCTCCTCGCTAGTTGGGGCCGCACTAGGCCTCGCCATCTCCGCGCGCAGTTCCACCAACGAAAGCGCTATCGCCCTGCTCCCGATCGTTCTGCTTCCAATTCTCGCACTAGGCGGCGGCGTCCGCGCCGCGTACAAAATGCCCACACCCGCCCGCTGGATGAGTTACGCCGTCCCCTCGCGCTGGGCCTTCGAACGAAACGTGATCACCGAAGCCTACGCCCACCCCTGCGGCTACCCACCCGGCCTGGAATTGTGGGACGCCTGCCCCGCAGGCGGTAAAGGTGTCGACGCCGCCACCGTGGTCGTCCCGGAAGCCGTAAACGATTCCAACGGCGACAAAGAGCCAGCCCCGCTGCGCAACAGCAAAACCATGCGCTACACCTTCGGCCAAACCGTAGCCGTCCTAAGCGGAATGCTAGCGTCTCTACTCGCAGCCGTCCTGATATTCCTAAAAGCTCGCGACGTTCACTGAATCGCTCAGAGGCCCAGCCGCGCTCTCCAGCGCCAAATTAAGAGACATTGTCATTCCGAGGGCGCACTGCGCCCGAGGAATCTACTTTTTCTCACCGCGTCCGCAAGAGTCGACCGCTGATGCCCGCCCGTGCTTGACTCCATTCACTCCACACTGATAAAGCTTTCTAATGCGCACGCGCGAGGCAAACGCATGAAAGCCATCGTCTACACCGAACACGGCGGCCCCGAAGTCCTAAAATTCAGAGACGTCCCCGAGCCGCAAATCTCGCCCTACGAAGTCCTAGTCCGTGTCCGCGCCTGCGCGCTCAATCATCTCGATCTCTGGCTCCGCCGCGGCATGCCCGGCATCACCATCCCGCTCCCGCACATCCCTGGCAGCGACATCTCCGGCGAAGTCGCCCGCATCGGCGACAAAGTAACAAACGTAAAAGTCGGCGACCGCGTCCTGCTCCAACCCGGCATCTCCTGCGGCCAATGCGAAAAATGTCTCGCCGGCGAGGACAATCTCTGCCGCGCCTACACTCTTTTCGGCCGCATGGTAGACGGCGGCTGCGCAGAATTCGTAAAATCTCCCGCCGTCAACTGCGTTCCCATCCCGGAAAATCTCAGCTTCGAAGAAGCCGCCGCGTTTCCGCTCGTGTCACTCACCGCGTGGCACATGCTGATCTCCCGCGCGCAATTGAAGCCCGCCGAAACAGTCCTGATCCTCGCCGCGGGCAGCGGCGTAGGCACCGCCGCAATCCAAATCGCGAAAGCCACAGGCGCGCGCGTCATCGCCACCGCCGGCTCCGACGCCAAACTAACGAAAGCCCGCGAACTAGGCGCAGATGACGTCATCAATCACTCCACTCAAAAAATCGCCGAAGAAATCAAACGCCTCACCAATCGCCGCGGCGTAGACGTAGTCCTCGAACACGTAGGCCAAGCCACCTGGCAAGACAGCATCCGCAGCCTGGCACTGAACGGCCGCCTGGTAACCTGCGGCGCCACGACAGGCCCCGAAGGAAAAATTGACATCAACTATCTTTTCATCCGCCACCTGACAATCCTAGGCAGCTACATGGGCAGCAAGGCCGAACTATTCTCCGCACTAGAACTCCTGCGCCGCGGTCTACTCAAGCCCGTAATCGACGTAGTCCTCCCGCTAGAAAAATGCGCCCAAGCCCACGAGCGCCTAGAACTCCGCGAACAATTCGGAAAAATCGTCCTGCGAGTGCCATGACGGTGGCATGCTGATGACGCGCATCGGCCTCGCACTCCTGCTCCTCGCTTCGCTCCTGGAAACTGCCGCCTTCGCGCAAAAAGCCACGCCGCGCGAAAAAGTCGACCTCATCCTCATAGAGAAGTCCGCGCACACCATGACCCTGATGAGCCATGGCCAAGCCCTCAAGACGTATCACGTCGCCTTGAGCACCGTACCCGTCGGTGCCAAAGAGCGAGCCGGCGATCACAAAGTTCCGGAAGGGAATTACACGATCGACGAAAAGAAGCCAGTCAGCCGCTTCGATCTCGCGCTGCACATTTCCTACCCCAACGCGACCGACCGCGCCCGCGCCAAAAAGCTGGGCGTCGATCCCGGCGGCGAAATAGAAATTCACGGCCTCGAGAAAAAATACGCGTGGATGGGCGCCCTGCATCGCGAGAAAGACTGGACCGATGGCTGCGTCGCCGTAACCGACGCCGAAATCGAGGAAATCTATCCGCAGGTAGCCGTCCGCACCGTAGTCGAAATCCAGCCATAACCGAAGGTGCCGCAACCAAGCCCGTCGGAAGGGCGGGACTTCAGTCTCGCCGTAAGTGCCGCTAAAAAGCGAGGGGCTTTAACCCCTGAAGCCAATAGCCGTCACGTACAACAAAGACGCATAATGATATTCGGAGAAGCGAAATGACGTTCGAAGCCCCAGAACAAAAAACCACCGTACGCACCATGTGGAAAGTATTCGGCGCAATAGTCGCACTCATCCTGCTCTACACCGCCTACACCTTCTGGTCCCGCTGGCAGGAAAATCAAGATCTAGCCGCAAAACAAAAAGCCGCGCAATCCGCCGCTCAACACGAAGACGCCGAAAACACCTACGAAACTCTAGGCGGCAGCGAATTCAAAATCGTCAGCTTCTACGCCACTCCAGGCGTAATCCATCGCGGCGACACAGTAGAAATGTGCTACGGCGTCTCCAACGCCAAATCCGTGAAACTCGATCCCCCCGAAGCCAACGTCTGGCCCTCCAACGACCGCTGCCTGCAAGTCTCGCCCAAGAAAACCACCACCTACACCTTCACCGCCGCCGACGGCAAAGGCAACACGAAAACCGCCACTCTAACAATTGAAGTGAAGTAAAAAGAAGCTCGCAACTGTCGTCGGAGCTAAATTCGATCGAGTCGCATGTAGCGGCGGTCTTCAGACCGCCAGTCTTTGCCGTTGAATTATGTAGGGGCCGGTTTTACCGGTTTTGACGTTCCTGCCGCCTGCGCACGCCCTAAACGAGACACTCCTTCTCGCGCAACTCGCCGCACTTGACGTACCATGTCTCCGCGCCAATCCAAGCCGAAAGGGTCCACCCGTGAATGATCCCGAAACGCCGCAACTCATTATCCCGAAATCACCGCGCCGCAAATTCCTAAAAACTAGCGCCCTAACCGGCGTAGCCGCCGCCCTAGCGCCATCACTCCATTCCGCGCGCGTCGAAGTAAGCGACAATTCCGAGAACGTGCCAACGCGTACAAAAAACGCGCCCATCCCCATCGAAGTAAAACCCTTCGAGCTAGACGAAATCACCGTAGCCGATCTGCAAGACGCGATGAAATCCGGCAAATACACAGCCCGCTCGATCGCGGAACTCTACCTATCCCGCACTGACGCCGTCGACAAAAACGGCCCCACCATCAACAGCGTAATCGAAACCAATCCCGACGCCCTAAGCATCGCCGACGCCCTAGACAAAGAACGCAAAGAAAAAGGCCCTCGCGGCCCCCTCCACGGCATCCCCGTTCTCCTAAAAGACAATATTGATACCCACGACCGCATGAGCACCACCGCCGGCTCTCTAGCCCTAGTAGGCGCGAAGCCGTCGAAAGATTCTTACGTCGCGCGAAAACTCCGCGAAGCTGGCGCCGTAATCCTCGCCAAATCCAATCCCAGCGAATGGGCCAATATCCGTTCCAGATATTCCACCAGCGGATGGAGCGGCCGCGGCGGCCTCACCAAAAATCCCTACGCGCTCGACCGCAATCCCTGCGGCTCCAGCTCCGGCTCCGGCGCAGGAGTCTCCGCAAATCTCTGCGCCATCTCCATCGGCACCGAAACCGACGGCTCCATCGTCTGCCCTTCGTCCGCCAATGGCACGGTGGGCATCAAGCCAACGGTAGGACTAGTCAGCCGCAGCGGCATCATTCCCATTTCCCACACGCAAGATAGCGCCGGCCCCATGTGCCGCACCGTTCGCGATGCCGCCATCTTGCTCGGCGCTCTCACCGGTGCGGACCCGGAAGACAGCGCAACTGCCGCAGGCTACGGCAAATGGTTCACCGATTACGCGCAATTCCTCGACCCCAACGGCCTCCGCGGCGCCCGCATCGGCGTAGTCCGAAAATATTTTGGCTTCAACGACGGCGTGGACGCGCTGATGGGGCACGCGCTCGACGTGCTGAAAACGAATGGCGCCGAGATCGTGGATCCCGCGGAGATCGCCACCAGCGCCCTCGTCAGCAAGAATGAAGAGATAGTCCTGCTCTACGAACTCAAAGCCGACTTGAACGCCTACCTCACGCGCCTCGGCCCCAACGCTCCCGTCCACACGCTCCAGGAAGTAATCGCCTTCAACGAAAAAAATCGCGAAAAGGAAATGCCCTGGTTCGGCCAGGACATGTTCATCAAAGCCGAAGCCAAAGGTCCGCTCACCGACAAGGAATATCTCGACGCGCTCAATAACAACCTGCGCCTGGCCCGCCACGAGGGAATTGACGCCACCATGGACAAATTTAAACTCGACGCTCTAGTAGCTCCCACTGGCGGCCCCGCATGGCTCACCGATTTAATTGACGGCGATAACGCCGGCGGCCAAAGCTCCACAGCCGCAGCCGTCGCCTGCTACCCGAGCGTCAGCGTCCCAGCAGGCTACGTCTTCGGCCTGCCAGTAGGCATCTCCTTCTTCGGCCGCGCCTGGAGCGAGCCAATCCTGATCAAACTAGCCTACGCCTTCGAACAAGCCACAAAAGCCCGCAAGCCTCCACAATTCTTGCCCACTGCAAATCTGCAATCGTAACCGGGAATCCAGTCGGCGCATGTTCGGCACACATCACCGCTCGATTCGCCAGCGAACGATTGTGCTACGCTCGTTAAGTTACGCACGGGCGCGCCCAGCGAACCACGGAGCACTGGATAGAAGGACCGCTTGAGCTACGTAGACAAAAACTTAGTCCCCGGCGAAACGGTGATCTATGAGACTCGCCTCCACTGGATCGTAATGCTCGGGCATCTCGTCGTCGGATGCCTCCTGCTCAGCGTGCCAGGCGTGTTGCTGCTCGTTTACGCGCTCAGCCACGCGAGCATGGACACCACCGATTTGCACCTCATGGAAGCCGGCAGCGTCGCGCTACTAGTCTGCGGTCTGGTCGTGATCCTAATGGGCATGGTCCGTCGCAACGCCACCGAAATGGCGGTCACCAACCATCGCGTAGTAATCAAGACCGGCCTCATGAGCCGCACGACCATCGAAATGCTGCTGAATAAAGTCGAAAGCATCGAAATCAGCGAAACAGCAGTCGGCAGAATGTTGGGCTATGGCACGATCGTGATGATCGGCACGGGCGGCACTCCCGAGCCCTTTCACAAAATGGCGCATCCGCTGGAATTTCGCAGCCACGTTCAGCAACAAATTGAAAAAGCTACGCTAGGTAGACACCCCAACGCGGCGCTACAGTAAGGGAGCGGCCCACTCCATCCGTTTCTTACCTGTCGAATAATTCCCCAGATTATTCTATGATGAACTCTGCCGATGGACCATCCACTGCCAGGCCCGCAATCCGGCGAAAGTTTGCATCCGCTCCGACAACTTCTGGGCTTCATCCAATTGCGACGCCCAGAAAAACGAACGTCCCGGAGAAATCCATGAACAACTACGCGCGCGAACGCACTTCAGGCCACGCAACTTCGGGATGGACCAAGCGGCTGCTTGTCTCCGCCTCAATCTTTGGCCTTTCCTTCCTGGCCTACCCACAAACAAGCTCCGCGTTCCAGGACGCGCAAGATCAGCCGCAACAAGATCCCCAAGATGCCCAGCAGCCCGCGCAAAACGGCGCACCGCAAGCCCCGGCCTACACTCCGCAGACTCCGGAACAACTGCAACAATTAGTCGCGCCGATCGCGCTCTATCCCGATTCGCTCGTCGCGCAAGTTCTCGCCGGCTCCACGTTCCCTGCGCAAATCGTCGAAGCCGATCGCTGGGTGCAAGACCATTCAGACTTGAAAGGCGACGCGCTCGCGCAAGCGGTTGACCAGCAGAGCTGGGATCCCAGCGTGAAAGCACTCACCGCGTTTCCCAGCGTCCTCGCCAACATGGACAAAAATCTTTCCTGGACCTCCTCGCTCGGCGACGCCTACTACAACCAGCAACAAGACGTTATGGACGCCGTCCAGGTAATGCGCCAGAAAGCACAACAAACCGGCAACCTGAAATCCACGCCGCAACAAAATGTAGAACAGCAGGGATCCACCATCGTCATCCAGCCCGCCGATCCCCAAATCGTCTACGTTCCGGCCTACGATCCCTGGCTGGTTTACGGCTACCCAATCACTCCGTGGCCGTATTGGTATCAATATCCCGGCATCTGGTATGGCGGTCCGTATCTTTCCTTCGGCGTCGGCTTCGGTGTCGGTTTTTACGGCGGCTACGGCTGGGGCTGGCACAACTGGGGCACAGACTGGCACAGTCATTATGTCGTCTACAATCACAACACCTACTATTCTCACAGCAACACGTTTTACAACCGCAACAATTACTACCGCAACGGCGGCTACCACGGCGTTGACTCCAACGTAAATCATAACCTCGCGCAGGAACACGGCCAGGCCTACAACAATCGCAACGAACTCGGCGCGTCGCACGGTGGCGCCGCCGCGAAACCGTTCAACGGCGATACTCAGGCCGCCCGCGGCTTCGGCAATTCGCAGCAGCAGAGCCGCGGGTTTGACCAACCCCACTCGGACAGCGGCACCCGCTCCAGCGTCTTCAGTGGCTACGATCACGGGGGAGAAAGCCGCAGCTACTCCTCGCGCGGCGCCCAGAGTTTCGGTGGCGGAGGCGGAGGCAATCGTGGCGGTGGCGGTGGTGGCGGCCACCACCGGTAACCTGACATATAGAAGTTGTCATCCTGAGCGAAGAGAAGGCTCTCTCTTCGCTGTTCGTTAGGACACGGTTTCAGCCGTGCCACATTTCTGAGGACACACGTTGCAACTTCTCGCTCGGGCCATGAATCAAAACAGTAGAAGAACCGAACTAGGAACGGAGACACAAGCCATGCCTTACTCGCACCAAAAGCCTGAAATCCTAAAAGCAGTCACGAGATCGCGAACAATCGTTCTTGCCCTAATCCTCGCCGCCACCTTTCCCGCAATCTCCCGCGCGCAAGATCCCGGCGAGAAAACCTATCCCACCGCCGAGGCCGCCGGTCAGGCCCTCGCCGACGCCGCGGGCAAGAACGACGAAAAAGCCATGCTCGAAGTCCTCGGCCCGCAGGGCAAGAAAATCATTTCCTCCGGCGATCCCGCGCAAGACCAGGAAAATCGCAGCAACTTCGTGGACAAATACAAAGTCATGCATCGTCTCGTCACCGAACCGGACGGCACCACCACTCTTTACGTCGGCGCCGAAAACTGGCCCACGCCCATCCCGCTCATGAAGAAAGGCGACCTGTGGTATTTCGACACCGCCGCTGGAAAGCAGGAAATTCTCTACCGCCGCATCGGCAAGAACGAACTCTCCGCCATCCGCGTTTGCCAGGAATTAGTCGCTGCGCAAAAACAATATTATTCGCAGGAAAATAATCAATACGCGCAACGCTTCGTCAGCGACGAAGGCAAGCAGGACGGTCTCTACTGGCCCGCCACCGATCCGAAGTCCGAAAGCCCGATAGGCCCGCTCGTAGCCAATGCCGGCGGCGATGGAGTAGTCCCCGGCAGCACCACCGGCCACGAGCCATTCCGCGGCTACTACTATCAGATCCTCGTGGCCCAAGGCAGCAACGCGCCCGGCGGCGCCAGCAGTTACATCGTTGACGGCAAGATGACCAAAGGCTTCGCCTTCGTAGCCTACCCGGCCATCTACCGCGATTCCGGTGTGATGACTTTCCTAGTGGACCAGGACGGCGTAGTCTACGAAAAAGATCTCGGCAAACGCACCGCCGAGCGCGTTAAAGCCATGAAGGTCTATGACCCCGACAACACCTGGCAAAAATCCCAGGAACCAGAGCAATCCGCCGACAACAACCAAAAGACCGACTAACATTTCGGATTCTTCGCAAGCAGCGACCACGCAAGCGTGGCACCCAACAACATGGAGTCCGGCGGCGTGCCGCCGATCTCTTCGGCGAGGCGCGCCTCGCCGCGCATTTGCTTTTGCACTATCCGGACGTTCAAAGACTATTTAGCGGGTCACCTCGTGCCTGCAGAAAAGCCCAATCGCTCGTCATCCTGAGCGAAGCGAAGGAGCTCTCTTGGGTTTGCGTATTCTGAAGCCCAGCAGCGCGCCACCTTTCGGCACCATCCATTTTCCCCGGGCGCAACTTTCCCCGCTCCGCTGTGTTTCATCTCGAGTCAGCACTCGTGCGTCTCTGCTCACTTTGCGGTAGGACAAACCGCGCCGTCGCGGGGACTCGCGTTCGAACCGCAAAAACGCAAATCCGTACCAGATTCTCCGTAATCAGCGCGCGTTCCGACGGCGTTTTTTGGTTTTTTGCAACTTCGCGCCGAATCTCCTAATCTAACTTGTAGGAGGCGTCCACAGATGGCGACCCCACGAAATCTGGCGAGCACTAATAAGCTCCCCCGCACCATATACCGTTGGCCTACCAAGGCTCTCGCATCCGTAGCAATGTTCGGCCTGCTGCTAGTCACCTGGCCGCAAAGCCTGCCAGCCCAACCACGTCGGCAAGACCAGCAAGTTACAAACCAGGCCCCACCAGCGCCGACGTATACCCCACAGACTCCGGAACAATTGCAGCAACTAGTAGCCCCCATCGCGCTCTACCCCGACTCGTTGGTCGCGCAGATCCTGGCGGCGTCCACCTTCCCAGCAGAAATAGTGGAAGCCGACCGTTGGGTGCAAAACCATCAGGACCTAAAAGGTGACGCGCTCGCACAAGCCGTAGATAAAATGGACTGGGACCCCAGCGTGAAAGCCCTCAGCGCCTTCCCCTCGGTCCTCGGCAACATGGACAAAAATATTTCCTGGACCTCATCCCTCGGCGACGCCTACTACAACCAGCAACAGGATGTGATGGACGCAATTCAAGTCATGCGTCAAAAAGCCGAACAATCCGGCAATCTGAAATCCACGCCACAGCAAACGGTAGAGAATCAGGGCTCCACAGTCGTCATTCAACCCGCGAATCCCCAGGTCGTCTACGTTCCCGCGTACGATCCGTGGGCGGTTTACGGCTATCCGATCGCGCCGTGGCCGTATTGGTATCCCTATCCAGGCATTTGGTTTGGCGGGCCATATCTTTCATTCGGAGTCGGCTTCGGAGTCGGTTTCTTCGGAGGCTTCGGTTGGGGCTGGGGGCACTGGGGCGCCGACTGGCACGGCCACGGAGTTTACTGGGGCGGCCATCCCTACTATTCGCACAGCGCGACTTTTTACAATCGCAATAATTACTATCGCGGCGGCGGCTATCGTGGAGTCGTCAACAACGTCAACCGCGGCGCATATGGTCACGGTGGAGCGTACGCCCACGGCGGCAACTCGGGGCGCGGGGCCAATTCATTCAATCGCGGCGGGGTCTACAACCACCCCGGCGCCACCGCGCACCCGTTTGGTGGCGATAACCGCGCCGCGCGCGGCTATGGCCAGGCTCACAGTGAATCCGGCATGCATTCCGGCGCCTTCAGTGGCTACAACCACGGCGGACAATCTCGCAGCTTCTCCTCCCGCGGCAGCAGCAGTTTCGGCGGCGGATTCCACGGTGGCGGCGGATTCCATGGCGGAGGCGGCGGTCACGGTCACCGCTAAACCACAACGTTGTAGACGCCGTCGCGCGCAGACGTGTCGAGGCCGCAGAACAGAAATGAATCAAAGGCGCTTTTTTGCCGCGCTAAGGCCGCAATCTCTCGAGTAGCGAAAAATCAGATGCGTTGTGTTCCGGCCGGAGGGAGGGATCTCTCCTAAGGGTTTGGATCCGGCCCAAGCTGCACGTTTCGGCGCATCCAAAATTCTCCGTGCTCTCAAAGCCGTTCTCTGTGCTCTCTGTATTAAATCTTTTCGGAGCCTTGCTCTGCGTACTCTGCGTCTCCGCGGTAAATCGCTTTTAAGAAACCCAGCCCTCAACTAGCCCTCTTTTTCTTGTGCGCATGATGATGCGCCGCCTTTTTCTTCGTCGCAGCCGCCGGCTTAGCAGCCGCCACCGGCAAATCTGAATTGAAAATGTCCACCGCCGCCTTCCAATTCCCATCCGCCTGCTTCTTCCAGACCTCCACAAACTTGCCGCGATCGCTCTCTGCCTTCCCCGACGCGTCCTTGCTCTCCATCTCATAGGTTCCCATCACGTAACCCAAGTCCCCCGACCGCGCCGCCTCCACCTTCGTAGCCTGCCAGTTCAAAGATGTATCCGGACCCAGCAATCCAGCCCATGCCGCCCGAATGGACGCCTTATCGCTAGCCATCGGCGCATTCGGCGGGAGCAGGGAAGCGTCATCGCTGTAAAAAGCAACAGTCGCGTCCACATCCTCCGATGCAGCCGCCTTAGCCCACTGCGTATCCGCATTCTTAATCGCAGCCTCGTCCGCCACCCGCGTATCCTTAGGCTCCTCCTTCCCGCAACCCGCAGCGAAGATTACAGCCGCCAGGCATCCAGCAGCAATCGCCGTCCGCGCAAAGTTCAGCCCAAATCCGCACCGTCCCTCTGAAATCATCAACATGAATAAATCCTCCGCTCACAAAAAGTCGCATCGCGTTCTCGCATCCTAATTCTGTGCACCCTTTGCTTGCCGCTCCGCCAGCCGCGCCCGCATCGCTTTCATCCGTTCACGAGTCGCCGCCACCCGCTTCCGTCCATCCGGCGTAGCATCAATCAATTTTTCCAGGGCCACCGCAAACTGCGGCGCATAAGCCGCGCGAATCTCGCCGAGCAGCGGCTCGATTTTCGCAAACACGCCGATCTGCTCACCGTTGCTCTCATTGAAAAGCTCCATGCTGATCGCCCCATCGTTCACCAGCGCCGCCGCCATGTTCCAGTACGTCACCACCATCCGCAAATAACCGCTGTGCTCGCCCAGCATCGCGTTGCTGAATTCCGCCATATTCTGCGGATTAAAATCCCGAAAATACCAGTCCCGCGCCTTGCGCAGCACCTCTTCCCGCCGCAATTCGTAAAGCTTCAAAATCAATCCAGCTTCGTCTTGTTTCGACATACGCCCGTCGCTCCCTCATCCATAATTTTTCGAAAAAATCCGCGCCGCCCAGCCGGCTCTGCGCGCTTAGAGTGTAGCAGACCAATTTCAATCCGTATCCCGGCCTGCAACGTGTTAGCTTGTTCCAAGGACTCGCAAGGCAAAAGCAATCCGGGCAAATGTACCGGATGCACGCAGGAGAACATAATGTCGTCCTCAGCAGCCGGAAAACACGCGGGCCCCGGCCCTGCGTCGAACCAACCGGTCATTCCCGAGCCGAGCTACGCCGAACGCGCCCGCACGTTAACCCACGTAGGCCGCGTTGGAAGCCTCTCCACGCTCTCACGCAAACAGCCAAGCTTTCCCTTCGGTTCCGTGATGCCTTATGCGCTCGACGCCAGCGCCAATCCCATCTTCCTCATTAGCACCATGGCCATGCACACGCAAAATATCCAGGCCGATCCCCATGCCAGCCTCTTAGTCACGCAGCCCGACGCCGAAGGCGATCCGCTGGGCTCATCCCGCGTGACGCTTCTCGGAAACATTGCGCTTGTGCCCGCCGCCGAAAAGGCGCAAGCCCGCGAACTCTACCTCGCGCGCCACGCCAACAGCAAATACTGGGTGGACTTCGAAGATTTTGCCTTTTACCGCATGGAAGTAGTGGACATTTACTACGTCGGCGGCTTCGGCGTGATGGGCTGGGTTACCGCCGCGGAATATTACAGCGCCGAACCCGACCCGCTCGCCGAAAGCGCCGCCGGAATCATCCAGCACATGAACGCCGATCACGCGAAATCTCTCGTCCTAATCGCCCGCGCCTTCGCCGGAATCGAGGCGCAAGAAGCCGCGATGACCTCGGTTGATCGTCTCGGTTTTCACGTGCGCATGAAAACCCCGGAAGGCGCCCGCGGCGCCCGCATCGCGTTCACATGCGAAGTGCGCACTCCCGCAGAAGCCAGAACCGTGCTCGTAGATATGGTCCGCCACGCTCGCCAATCCTGAGCAACGCCACATGCCGCAATTCACCCACAAGCCGCTATGGCGCAAAATCCCAAACCATTTTTCAACGTATCGCCTGCGCATTCGCGAATCGCGCATGCACGGCTTCGGCGTATTCGCCACGAAACCCATCGCAGCAAACCGCAAAGTGATCGAATACGCCGGCGAGCGCCGCACTTGGGCGCAAGATACTCGCCAAGCCCGCAATAGCGAACGCCGCGGCCAACCCCGCAACGTCTAGCGCGCCTACATCCAGCGCCGCACAGTCATTGACGCCACCATCGGCGGCAGCGGCGCCGAATTCATTAATCACTGCTGCGAACCCAACCTAGCCGCGCGCCTCCTCCGGGGCCGCATATTTCTCTTCAGCCTGCGCAAAATCCGCCCAGGCGAAGAATTAAGCTGGGATTATCAACTGGCGAGCCGCAACAAAGTGAAATGCCGCTGCAACTCCCCAAATTGCCGCGGCACGCTCAATCCCTAACGCCCAATCGCGTAACGCCCACGACTCCGCCGTTGCGTTGCAACGCCCAAACAGGCAAAATAAACAAAGCCACTTGGATTGCTCCGCACCATCCAAAGCAAGCCAAGCCGCCACGGAGCCGCAAAACCATGTCAGTCGAGCTGGCAAAAGGCGTCACACTAGAACGCCCCGGGCAAGACGCAAACTTCCTGAAAGACGAAGGCATCCTCTTCGCCTCGCTCGATAAAGTCGTTAACTGGGCCCGCCGCAGCTCGATCTGGCCCATGTCCTTCGGCCTCGCCTGCTGCGCCATCGAAATGATGTCCATGGCCTCGTCCCGCTATGACATCGCCCGTTTCGGCGCCGAAGTCTTCCGCGGCTCGCCGCGCCAGTCTGATCTGATGATCATCGCCGGCCGGGTCTCCGTGAAAATGGCCCCCGTCATCAAGCAGCTCTACGAACAAATGCCCGAGCCCAAATGGGCCATCTCCATGGGCGCCTGCGCCACATCCGGCGGCGTCTTCAATAATTACGCGGTAGTGCAGGGCGTCAATCAGGTCATCCCGATTGACGTCTACGTCCCCGGCTGCCCCCCGCGTCCCGAAGCCCTCCTCTACGCCATCTTCCAACTCCAAAAAAAGATAGACAACGATCGCGGCAGCTTCATGCGCTCCATGAATTTCAGCAAGAGTTAAAGCAGGGAACTGATCGGTGGGAAGTTGAAAGTCGCAAGCTAAAAGTTAAAAATTAACAACCAAACTCTTTGTGCCCTCAAGGTTTTTCTCTGTGGACTCGGTGTTAAATCTTTGCCGTAGGTTTTCTCTGTGAATCGCCCAACAGGGCGATTCATCCTGAGAACCGGCAGTGCCGGTTCGAAGGGCGCTCTCTGCGGTGGATTCGCCTTTGCCTTGCGCCAGCTACACAACCTCCGCCGTCCCCCCATCGCAATCCAGCACGCTGCCAACGGAATTAAACTCCCGCCGCACATACCCCATCCCGATCGCGCACCCACTCGCCGGCGAAAACGCCGCGCTAGTAACAATCCCCACTTCCTTAGCCTCCCCATCCCGCGTCCGCAAACGAGTCAAAGCCGACGGCGCCTCCGCCGATGAAAATCTCAAACGCACCAACCTCCGATTCACCTGCCCCCGCGATCGCACCCGCTCCACAATTTCCTGCCCGGTATAACACCCCTTGCTGAAACTAATATGAGAAGTCTCCAGCCCAGCCTCATGCGGAATCACAGTATCGTTGAAATCCTCAGGAAACCAAGCCACTCCCGCCTCGAGCCGCAAAGCATTCAAAGCCCTCATCCCAATCGGCGCCCCATGCATCGCATGGACGCCCCCCAAAAACGCCCCCCACACCAAACCCAATTGCGACCGCGGCGCCACAATCTCCGCCCCCGGCCCTCCAAAATGCGCATGCCGTATCAAATGGCAAGCCACTCCAGCAATCTTCACCTCCGCAATCGAATGTTCCGAAAATCCCTCCAAAGAAAGTCCGCAAGCCTCCGAAATCACCGACCCCGCCCGCGGCCCCTCCACCGCCAACGACCCGAACGACTCCGTCACGTCGCTCAAAGTCACGTCATCCATGATTATGAATTTATCCAAAGTAGCCACAGTCCGCTCGCGCACCGCAGCATGCGAAAGCACCAAGAGCTTCTCCCGCAGCGCATAAATTTCCAGCTCCGCCAAAATGTGTCCCTGCGGATTCAAAAGCAGCGCCAAAGTCCCAAAACCCTCGCCGAGCGACTTGACATCATTCGACACAATCGCATTCAAATACCGCACCCGGTCCGGCCCAGTAAGTTCCACCACCGCATGCCAGTTCGTATCAAAGATAGCAACGCGTTCCCGCGCCGCGCGATACTCCGCATCAAACCCGGAAAATAATTCTGGTAACCGGCATCCATTAAATTCCCCAAATCGCGCCCCCAATTTCTGTTCTTCCTGAATCAATGGCGTTTCCATGTTTTTCATCTTATCAAACTGACGCGCAGCAACATGTCGGCGAAGCAACGTCGCGCCAGCGACCTCGCGTTGATTTTGTAGCGGCGGTCTTCAGACCGCCAGCCTACGCCTTTTCCACACCGTCGCCGTCTGCCGCACCCACGAATACCTTGTTATAATTTCCAGGTGCCCGAAAATCTAATCCACGAAATCCTTCCCGTCGGCATGCTCCAATGCAACTGCTCCATCCTCGGCGATCCCGCCACCCATGAAGCCATCGTAGTAGACCCCGGCGACGAAACCGATCGCATCCTGGAAATCCTCAAATCGCAGAAACTAAACGTCCGCGCTATCGTCAGCACTCACACGCACATTGACCACGTCGGCGGCCTGGCCCTCCTCCACAAAGCCACTGGCGCACCGGTGCTCATCCACGAAGCGGACCTCGAGCTGTACCGCCATCTCGACATGCAAGCTCAATTCTTGGGAATGCGCACCCCGGAAAGCACGCGCATCGAAGACTTCGTCAAGGAAGGTGACACGCTCCGCTGGGGCCCGTTCTCCGCGCGAGTAATCCACACGCCAGGACACACCCCCGGCAGCATCAGCCTCTACGTAGAGAAAAGCGGCGTCCCCGATCCCTCAGCCCAAGCCCACCTGCAAGCTGAACTGCCAAGCCGAACCCCCACGCATTCACACGATCATGCGCATGCACACGATCACGTTCACACGGACGCGGACCCCGCGACAAGATTGATCGCTGGCGACACGCTCTTCCAAGGCAGCATAGGCCGCACCGACCTCTGGGGCGGCTCCCTGAAAGACATCCTGAATTCCATCCACGACAAGCTCCTGACTCTGCCTGACGAAACCGTAGTAATCCCGGGCCACGGCGATACAACCACAATAGGCGCCGAACGTACTGAGAATCCCTACCTAAGATAAAAGGGGTTCATGTAGCGGCGGCTCGACGCCTTAAGCCGAGCCGGCATTGCTGGTGTGGTTTCCCTCAACTTCCTGCTAAAAAATCGAAATGTTTGTCATCCCGAGCGCAGCGAGGGATCTCTCTTCGATCTGAACGCAGCCAAAAGCACAGTTACGGCGGCGCCCCAAAACTCTCCGCGCCCTCAAAGCCCTTCTCTGTGTCCTCTGTGTTAAGTCTTTTGCTCTTCCCCGCGCCTCAGGGTCAAATCAATCCTTCTCCCCCCGCATCAAAACCTCATCAATAGTCTTCTCCACAGGCATGTCCCAACCCTCCAACCAAGCCGTAGCCCCGGTAGTATCCACCAACGCCTGCCGCGCCGGATCCAACACCGCTTCCAATTTCGCATGTTCGGCCGGCGTCAATGGCGCGCCAATATTCAAACGCAACGCTGCAGCCGCCCCCGCCAATCGCAACGAACGTTCCGACTGCCGCTCCGCCGCGGCCAAGCACGCAAAACATTCGAGCAGCCGCGCGACCCCGCGCTTATGCTCCAGCGATTGAAAAATCTTGATGCTCTCGCGGTAAAGCGACTGTGCCGTGGCGCAATCGCGCTGATCGCGCGCCAAGCTTCCCAAATCCGCGAGCGTCCCGGCGATGCCCCACAGATCCCCGAGGTCTCGAAAAATCTCCAGCCCTCGCGTATAGAAAGCCCGCGCGCCCGCCGAATCGCCTTGCTCGCGCGCCGCGTCTCCCTGATGATTCAGCGACCACGCCACGCCCGTGCGATCTCCCATCGCCGCGAATATCGCCAGACATTCCGCATAAAGCGACCGCGTTCGCGCATAATCGCCGCACGATTTCACCACGCTTGCCAGATTACTCAGCGCGCGCGCCACCGCCTTCTGGTCGCCCAATTCTCTCCACCGCTCCAAACTTTCCTCGAACAGCGCGTGCGCCACCTCCAGGTCTCCGCGATCCCGCGCGTTCACCGCCATCGCATTCAATGACACCGCGACGCCCTGCTTGTCTTCCATTTTCCGAGCGACTTCCAGGCCCTCGCCCATCAAGTTATCCGCGGCGACATAATCTCCCTGCTCGCTCGCCAGCACGCCCGCGGAAAAAAGCGCGCGCCCTCGCGCCCGCGATGGCGCCGCCGCTGCCGGAATCTTCAGTAACTTTTCCAGGCTGTCCCGCCCCTCCGCAAAATATTCACGGCCTTCCCAGAAACGGAATAGCGCCGTGCCCAGCCGCAAACCCCACTCCGCATCGCCCGTCTCTGTCAACCACTCCAGAGCCGCGCGAAAATTATCGTGCTCCAGCGCAAATCGCTCCACCCATTCCGCTCGCTCCGCGCCGCTCTGCTCCGTCGCCTCTTCTTCCGCGAGTACCAGGCAATAAGCCGCGTGCGCGCGCCGCGTCAATTTGTCCTCGCCGCTCGCTTCCAGTTTCTCCAGTTCATACTCGCGAATCGTTTCCAGCATCACGAAACGCGATTCGCCGTTCGCCTGCTCCACACGCTGCAGCAAACTTTTATCCACCAGCGATTCCGTGCCATCGAGCAAATCCAGGTTCAGATCGCCTTTCGTGTCGCACACCGCCTCCACGCCCTCGAGCGTGCAACCTCCCACAAACACCGCCAGCCGCCGAAAAAGTTTCTGCTCCGCGGCGCTCAGCAGGTCGTAGCTCCAATCAATCGCCGAACGCAGCGTTTGCTGCCGCTGCGGCAGGTCGCGCGCCCCGCCCGTCAGCAGCTGCAAACGGCTCGCAAGCCGCGTCCGCATCGCCGCAGGCGAAAGAACCTTCACCCGTGCTGCAGCAAGTTCGATCGCGAGCGGCAAGCCATCCAGCCGTGCGCAAATCTCCACAACTGCCGTCGCATTTTCACGATTCAACTCGAAATCCGGCTTCACCGCCGCGGCCCGCTGCACAAAAAGCGCGACGGCAGGGAACTGCCCGAGCGATTCGGGTGCCGTCACGGCATGCGCATCAGGCAACGCCAGCGGCGGCACTGGAAATTCATGCTCGCCATAAACGTGCAACGCCGCGCGGCTCGTCACCAGAATTTTCAACTGAGGTCCCGTCGCTAGCAACTCCGCAACTAAAGAGGCCGCCGCCATCACGTGCTCGAAATTATCCAGCACCAAAAGCATGGGCGCCTGCGACCGTTCCTGCAGATGCTTTTTCAAAATCTCCAGCGGCGTTTGCCCGCCCGCCTCGCGAATCGCAAGCGTCTGCGCGATCACCGGTGCAATCAGTGCCGCATCGCGCAGCGGCGAAAGCGGCACAAAGTGCACACCGCTCGGAAAACGCTCCGCCAAACCGCTCGCCACTTCCACGCTGAGACGCGTCTTTCCGATACCGCCGGGCCCTGTCACCGTCAGCAGCCGCACGTCTGGGCGCATCAACATTTCCTTCGCTGCCGCCACCTCCTTTTCGCGTCCCACGAAACCCGTCCGTTGCACGGGAATATTTGCGGGATGAGAGCTCTCCGCCTGCCGCACCGGCTTCTCCGCGAAGCGCTCGCGTATCGCCGCAAGTTCCCGCGCGAGTTCGCGCGTTGCGCCGTAACGTTTCTCCGGTTCCTTCGCCAGGCAACGCTCAATAGCCCAACAGAGAGGAGCCGGCGCGTCCGGGTTTCGCGCGCCCACCGGCTCGGCCTGTTCGCGCATGATGGCCACCAGAACTTCCGCTACTGTATTTCGTACAAACGCGCGCTTGCCCGTCACCATCTCGTACAGCACCAGCCCAAAAGAAAATTGGTCTGACCGGAAATCCAGCGCCTCTCCGCTGGCCTGCTCCGGCGACATATACTGCACCGTCCCCATCACCATCCCCGGCTGCGTCTCCCACGACGAAAGCGCGCTCGTTTCCGCGGACACGCCGCCCGCCGGCGTCGCTTTCGCTAGTCCAAAATCCAAAATCTTCACAAAGCCATCGTTCGTCACCATCAAATTCTCCGGCTTCAAATCCCGGTGCGCGATTCCCGCCTCATGCGCTTTTGCCAAACCCTCCGCAGCCTGCGCCGCAATCTCCAGCACCCTGCGAACGGACAGCCCACCCCCGCGCAGCAACTCGCGCAGCGTCTGCCCCTCGATCAATTCCATCGCAATGTAACGGGTAGACCCGTCCTGCCCGAGTTCGTGGATAGTAATAATGTTGGGATGATTCAGCGCGGAAGCCGAACGCGCCTCGCGTTCGAAGCGCCGCAATTGATCGCTATCCGCCGCGATGGCGGTAGGCAAAATCTTGATCGCTACAATTCGATCGAGCCGCGCATCCCGCGCGCGGTACACTTCTCCCATTCCGCCCGCGCCAAGCAGCGCTACGATTTCGTAAGGTCCTAGACGTGTACCGGGAACCAAGGCCATAAGTTCCCGCGATTATACGCTCGCAACTCACTGCATCCGGTATTTTCCGGAGCCGTTGCAACGTCCGACGCCCTACAAACCGGTGCCGCGAACTCGCCGCGTTCGCCAACGCGCGCCTCTACAGCTTTTATCGTTTTCCTTCTACATCGCATCCCCGATTCCCGCGCCTCCGCAAATCTGTGATTCTGCTCTGCGAGAGGGTATCCCGATGACATCAACGCAGCTCGTAGTCCTTGCGGTTATAGTCGTCGCCTTGATCGTGGTGACGGCCATCGTGGTGATGCGCAACCGCACCCAGAAACTCCGCGCGCACTTCGGCCCCGAATACGACCGCACCGTCGCCGAAACCGGCAACCGTTTCAAAGCTGAGGCGGAACTGGCGAGAGTGGAAGCCCGCGTCCGGCGCTACGAGCTTCGCCCCATCGCCGCCGCGGATCGCGATCGCTACCGCCAATCTTGGCGGGTGATTCAGGCCAAGTTCGTGGACGACCCTTCGCGCGCGTTGGCGGAAGCGGATCAGCTTCTCGGCAGAGTAATGCAAGCGCGCGGCTATCCTCCGACCGATTTCGAAAATCGCGCGCTGGAGATTTCGGTGGATCACGCTGCAGTAGTCGACAATTACCGCGCCGGACACGAAATCGTGCTTCGCAACGCTCAGCGCCAGGCCACCACGGAAGATCTGCGCAAAGCAATGGTCCACTATCGCGCGCTGTTCGATGAACTGACGCAGGAAGAGCCGACGCCGCTGCGCGCACGCGCGGTCGGGAGAACGTAACCGCGCGGGCACGACGCGAAAAAACATAGCGGTTCGCGCTTACGCGAAACGACCGGCCGCGATCCTGAATCGCGATCAGCCGCACACAAATTTCAGTTTTTCAAAAACACGCAAGAAAGGGGGATCGTCCAATGACCGAATATCTTCGCAAGGATGCCAGCCTGGCTTCGGAACACTCCAGAATCGCCGACCCAAATTCCATGGAGCGCGTCACGGAGGAGCGAGTCACCGAGGAAAGAGTTCTCGACCTGCCGGTTGAAAATGACCCTGACGGGCGCTCTTGGGCGCCGGCCATTCCCGCCGAGTCACGCCCCGCGAATGTCACGGCCACACCCAGCGCAACGACTGCCGGCGCCGCTGCGGCCACAGCAGCCGCGCGCGCACCGCAGGAGGAACGCGTCGCCCTGTTCATCCCCAGCGAATCCACCGAACTGCGCGCTCGCTGGGACAACATCCAAGTCGGCTTCGTTGACGAGCCACGCAAAGCCGTGCAAGAAGCCGACGCGCTGGTTTCCGACACGATGAAGCGCCTAGCCGAAATCTTCAGCGACGAACGCCAGAAGCTAGAACAGCAATGGGATCGCAGCGAAGACATTTCGACCGAAGATTTTCGCTTGGCGCTGCGCCGCTACCGCTCGTTCTTCGGCCGTCTCCTCGCGATCTAAGGCCGCACTCGCCGAAACCGACGCCTACCGGCCGCTCCAAGTCCGAGCTCACCACGCGCAGGGTAGGGGCGCTTGCTTGCTGCGCCCCAGCTTGCCCGGGCTCTAACACGGGCTCGGCGCCGCAGCACTACGCCGTAGCCGCACCCAACAGAAGCGACTTCAGCCGCTGAAGCACGGATAAGTTTCATATTCCGCGTGATCGGACAGCGAATCACTGCGCCAATCCCACGCGCTGCAATAATTCCTGGAAGCGCGGGTCGCCGCGCAACGGGTCGTAAGCCGGTTCCACCTTCAAGCTGGTCAGCCCGTTGGAACGCTGCGCATACGCCTTTTCCAGCCAGTCCAGCGCCGCGTCCTTGTTCCCAACGCCCAGATTCGCGAAGGCCATTGTCCCCGGATCAATCGGTTGTTTGCGGTATTCCGCGTCCAGCTTTTTCAATTCCTCTCGAGCCTTCTGTTTCTGGCCAGCGCGGCCGTAGATATACGCGAGCGCCGAGAACGTCCCAGGTCCCGCGCCAGTCGCTCGCTGCCAGTCGTTTATCTTCGCCAGTGCCTCGCCATAGCGGCCTGCTTCGACATAGGCATTAATCACCATGTGGGCTCTCGGAAACAGCGGATCCATTTCCAGTATGCCCTGGAGCTGTTCGATGGCTCGGTCGTACTGTCGCGAAAAATAAAATAACGCGCCCTGGTCGGTCGCGATGATCAACGACAGCGGATCCAGCTTGCGCGCCATTTCGCTCTCTCGCAGCGCTTCATCAAACCGTCCCCGCCACACCAGCAGTTCCGCGTACCATTGGTGCGCGGTTGCGTAGTTCGGGTTCAATTCGATCGCGCGCCGGTATTCCTTTTCCGCGGTGTTCCAGTCGAAATCGTAATTTTCCAGAATCAAAGCCAGCGCGCAATGCGCCTCCGGCAGTTTATCGTCCAGTTCCAGCGCCTTCACCGCCGCCGCGCGCGCCTTGGGCATATATCTCGTCGCGGGAGAAGCACTGTACGACGTAATAAGCGAGTAGCTGTTCGCCAGGCCCGCGTAGGCCGGCGCGTAGTTCGGGTCCTGGGCAATCGCCTGTTGAAAGTAGCCGCTCGCCTGTTCCAATCCCGGCCCCGTTCGCTTGTTCCAGAAATAAAGCCCCTTCAGATAGAGGTCGTACGCGCGATAAGCCGCAGGCGTCAGCGCCGCTTGGCGAACCGCATCGCCGCGTTGCGCGCTGCCTAGCGTCAGCTCGATCGAATCCGAAATCTCTTGCGCGATTTCCGCCTGCACCACCAGCAGGTCGTTCAATTCGCGATCGTATTCCTGCGCCCACAGACGTCTCTGTCCGCCCACCTCGATCAGCTCGGCGTTTACGCGCACCTTGTCTGCATCGCGCCGCACGCTGCCTTCCAGCACGTACTGCACGCCCAGCTCGCCGCCGATCTGCTCCATTTTCTCGGACGTGTGTTTGTAATGCATCACCGACGTGCGCGCGATCACTCCGAATTCTTTCGCGTCCAGTTTTCCCAATTGGGCGATCATCTCTTCCGTTAATCCGTCGCTGAAATAATCCTGCGTCTCATCGCCCGTCAAATTATCAAATGGCAGCACCGCCACCATCGTGCGCCCATTGTGCGCGGCGGTTTGCGCGGCAGGCTTCGCGCGCGGCCATTTCAAGATCGCAGCTAACGCGGCCACCGCCAGCACTGTGACCAGCGCCGCTGCCGCCCACCACCACTTTCTCGCTGTTGTCCTGCCGGCCGCCATCGCCGCTGCCGGCTGCTGCTGTTGCTGCGTCGGCGGAATCGCAACATTACGCGGACTCGGCGCGCTTTCCGAGTCTTGCACAATTTCCGGGCCGCGCTCCGCGTCCGCACCTGCGACTGCACTCGCATCCGCTTCATATTTCACCGGCACAATCATCCGGTATCCCAGCTTCGGCAGCGTCTCGATGTATCGCGGCTCCGCCGCCGAATCATTCAGGCTCGCCCGCAATTGCTTGATCGCCGTATTCAATCCATTTTCAAAATCCACGAAAGTGTTGGAAGGCCAGACGCGTTTCTGCAATTCGTCCCGCGTCACGCACTCTCCGGCGTGCTCCAACAACAGCGCCAGAACCTGGTACGCCTGCGGGCGCAACTTTAGCTTCACGCCCTGGTTGTAGAGTTCGCGCGTCTGGACCCGTAGTTCAAAAGGCCCAAACCGGTACTTGCAGCCTTGCGACATGAATAATCTCGACCGGCAGTTGTTTGTATTCTGCTCCCGCCCGTGCCCCCACGCAAATTAATAGTCCTTAAATGAATCACTTGGGCGTACAGGCCATTAACACTGGATTTCCACCCCGCGTCCATTGACCCGTCCACCAAATTCTGCGATTAACCGTGCCAACGCAACATTCTGGACGTTCACGGAAAAACCGCGGTTTGCAGTGGCATCCACCCCGTAGGGGTCTAGGAGAACACATGGAACCGAAGCGTGCCTTGGTTTGTCGTGCAGTGGAAGGGCGTAAATGGTTACTCGTTACGGGAATCTTGGGTTTGGCCACCGTTGCATCGGCGGCGTTGATTCCCAATCTCTTCCCATTCCTGGACCCCACGGGGCTTATCTCCACCTTCAATACCGCTGGCCCGATCGATAACAGCAGCAACAACGTTTTCTTCCAGAGCCTGGGCACCAACGGGCGAAGTTGCGGCTCATGCCATCTCCCGAGTGATGGCATGGGCCTGGGCGTCACCAGCGTTCAGCTGAAATACATCGCGACGCATGGCAATGATCCTCTCTTCGCCGCGTTCGACGGAGCCAACTGCCCGAATGCAGCGTCGCAAGATCCCTCGACGCACAGCCTGCTCCTGAAGAGCGGCCTCATCCGGATTCCGTTACCCGTCCCGGCGAACGCCCAGTTTCAAATCCAGGCGTATCGCGACCCCTATGGCTGCGCCGTCGTCACGGATCCAACTACCGGCGTGCAGACCGTCTCGATCTACCGCCGCCCGCTGCCCACCACGAATCTGCGTTATCTGAGCGCCGTGATGTTCGACGGCCGCGAAACCCATCAAGTGCTCACCTCGGAAGCCACCTTCGCCGCGAACCTGCAAGCCGATCTGATGCAGCAGGCCATTGACGCCACCACCGGCCACGCCCAGGCGACGGAGCCTCCCACCATCGCGCAGCAAACCGCCATCGTGAATTTCGAAATGGGGCTTTCTTCAGCGCAGACACTGGATTTTCGTGCAGGCTGGCTGAACCTCGCGGGCAGTCTCGGCGGGCCTGCAAATCTCTCGCAGCAATCCTATTATCCCGGAACCAACGATTCACTCGGCGCCGATCCACAGGGACACCCTTTCAATTCCACCGCCTTCACACTCTTCGCGGCCTGGGAAAATTCAACGGACCCGCTGCGCCGCAAAATCGCCGCCGGCGAAACCCTCTTCAATACACGCGCGCTCACCATCTCGAATGTCCGCGGATTGACCGATAACACCGCGCTCGCCGCAGCGCTCGGCACTACCGTACCCATCGCGCCGTTCCAGGGCACTTGCACGACCTGCCACGACGCGCCGAACATCGGCGACCACTCGCTGCCTCTCGCCCTCGACATCGGCACCGGACACGATCCCAACAATGAAAACGATCCGCTCATCGCCAATGGCCTCTCGGCGCTGAGCGTGCCGGACGTCCCGGTTTACGAAATCACCGGCTGCCCCAATCCATTCCAGAATCCCTCGCAGCCGGTAGCCCCGTACGTGATTTACACGACGGACCCCGGCAAAGGCCTCATCAGCGGCCTCTGCAGTGACGTCAGCCGCACCAAAGGCCCAATCCTGCGCGGTCTAGCCTCGCGCGCTCCCTATTTTCACAATGGAGCCGCGCAGAATTTGAGCGAGCTGCTTGAGTTTTACAACCAGCGCTTCCAGATGAATTTGACCACCGAGGAAAAAGACGAGCTCACAGCGTTCCTGAACGCGCTTTAGCACACAAATCACGCAGCCGCGCACGAGCGAAAGCAGGGAGGTGCTTTAACTTTTGCTCGGGCGTGAATTCGAGACAACTCTGGTGTCTAGCGACAAACTACAGTGCGTGTCATCCCGCTTGCCTTACGCGGGAAGGGAGCGCAGCGAGGGATCTGCTTTTTGCTGCAGCGCGATTCACTCTGAGATTCGGCCGCTCTCACCGCAGTCGGCGGACGAAGGTGAGATCCAGGCCCGACAAAGGAGCGCCGACCTCGTGCATAGCACCGCCTACTGCGAGTGACCCGAGATCAATCGCGACCAATCCAGTGCTGTTGATCAATTCGATCACGAGCTGTTTGGCTTCGGTGTCGTCGCCGGATGTAAAGATGACGGTGCGGGGTTTGTTCGGCGAGAAGTCTTGTATCCAGGCCATCGGCATGTTGCTGATCGATTTCACAAGCCTTGCGTCGACGGCCATCTCGGCAACCATTTCGCTGGAGGTGCGTCCTTTCAATGCGGCCCGCGATCTGGTGACTCCCGCCAGGCTGATATCGGGTTGGGGATCCACATGCGCGTTCGTCGCGTCTATGAGAATTCGGCCATGCCAATCGATATCTTTCAGCGCTTCACGCGCGTTCACCCAATGTGCAGCGAGAATCACGACGTCGCACTCGGCTGCCTGCTGCTTCGTCCCGGCGATGGCGGCTGGACCGAGATCGGCGACAAAATCAGCCAGCGTCTCCGGCCCTCTGGAATTGGAAACAACGACGGTATGACCAGCGGTGATCAGGATCTACAACGCCGGCATTTGCGAAGACGATATCGACGCGGCCCTTTACCTTTCGTACCGTTTCGTAGAGTCGATCAAGATCGTCCAGCTTCGAGACATCGCCCTGCACTGCCGTCACATTCTTCCCGATGAGCGATACCGCCTTGTCCAACTCCGCTTGCCGTCGCCCGGTGATAAAAACGTAGGCTCCTTCCTTCACGAAGCGCTTGGCCGTGGCCAAGCCGATCTCGCTATTGCCCCCGGTGATTACAGCTACCTTCCCATCCAGTGCGCCCATTTTCTTCTCCTTTACCGGCTCTAGTCCATGCTATTATGTAACACTCATTACAGATGTCCGGCAGGGCGCATCGGATTCGCGCTTTTGTGCTCTAAAGAGTGGCGAGCAAACGTATGAAAACAGGGAACGGAAAGACGGGACGGCCGATCAACTTCGATAAAGACGCGGCGCTTGACGCTGCGATGCTGCTTTTTTGGGAACGCGGTTTTGAGGGCACTTCGATGGCCGACCTTACCCAGGCGATGGGCCTCAACCCCTCAAGCATCTACGCTGCTTTCGGCGACAAGCAGGCTCTGTTTGCGTTGGTGGCAAGACGCTATGTGGACGATCCAGCACAATATGCCGCGAGGGCGCTGGCAAAGCCGACCCTCAAAGGTGTCCTACGCGCGCTCTTCGACAACACGGTAGAATTCCTCACCACTCCCGGTCATCCGCCGAGCTGCATGTCACTGGCGGGCGCGATAGCCTGCAGCGTGAACGCCACCCCTGCCAAGCAGCTCATGACCGAGATTCGCAAGCAAAATGAAGCCGACATAAAATCGCGCCTGGTGAAGGCGCGAAAGAGCGGGGAATTGCCGAAGCAGATCAACGTGGATGACTTTACAAGGTATCTCTCAACGATTCTCGCCGGCCTATCCATCCAGGCAGCGAATGGTTCAACGAAGGCGGAACTCAAGCGGACCGCAGAGATGGCGCTCCGTTACTTGGGTTATTAGAGTGTCTGTTGGGCGACCTTCTGGCTCTCGAGTGGGAAGTGTTCTGACTGCAAGTTTTATATCGCGAAGACACGATGTCCGAACCTCCACGCCCAGCACGGGCGCGAAGTGCCGGAATGAAAAACTAAGGAAGGATACGAGTGTAAAGAAGCAACAAAGCCAACGACGCGGCAATCCCGAGAAAAAATCCGCCCAAGTGCAGCCGCGGATGAATCGCCCGCGCATACTTAATGCTCGCCAAAAGAAATAGGACGTTCGACACGACGGCGAACGCCATCCCAGCTAGAACAATAATCTCCGCATACAACACGCTCCAGCCCCAACCAGCAGGCGCCACCACCATGTAAGTAAGCGCCGCCGAACCGAGCGTCACAATCGCGGCGGTAGAAACGGCGTACCCGCTGGCAAACGGCTCATTCGCGTGGAAGACCAGCAACAAAAACACAATCGCGTATTCAATCAGCACCACAATGGCGACCATCGCCCGGTAACGCGGATCCACCGGACCGAAAAGCCGTGTGGCGGAGAAAAATATGGCAGGCACCGCCGCATTCGCCAGCGCCGCCACAGTCAAGGCTGTGCAAAGAATATGCCTCCGCGGTCGCGGCTTCTGCGCGTCAGCATTCGACAAGGCGTCAGGTGAGATGTCAACGGACAAAGGAGTTATCGCGGCATTATATATCACGATCCGCGCCACCCGCAGAATTTCCGCAGCGGTAACATGGACGAGCCGGAGTCTCAACCGCACCTCCAGCAACGAACGCTCCAAGTCCACATTTTCCATTTTCACGTTTCTATTTTCCATCTTCAGGTCGCTTTTCCATTTTCAATTTTCCAAACGACGGGGTATAAGTGTCCTGCCCAGCCGCCAGGAGTTTCGCGATGAGAATTGCCGCCAAGCTTGCGCTCGTGCTAGGTTTCGTTCTCGCCGTGCTCTTTTCGCCGCGCCCTGCGGCGGCGCAACGCTCACAAAGCGTCACCTGTGAATCGAACAACGGCAAGCGCAATTATTGCGGCAGTTACACCCGCGACCAGGTCACTTTTCAGCGGCAGATCAGCGGCTCTTCTTGCGTCGAGCGCCAATCCTGGGGCGTGGATCGCCAGGGTTTGTGGGTGGACAACGGCTGTCGCGCGGTCTTTTCTGTCCGCGTCGTGGTGGTTGCCCCTCCTCCCGGCCCAGGATGGATTCATCCCGGTCCAGGAAATCCCTGGCCGCCCTCGGGTAGTTGGAATGGCGGCAGGTGGGATCGCGGCGGCGCCTGCTTCTACAAAGGCTACAGCTTCAGCGGCGATTATTTCTGCATGCGTCGCGGAGAAAGCCGCGACTCACTCGCCGACTACGGCGGGAAAATTTCGTCGATACGCGTCTTCGGCGGCGCGCGTCGTCGTCTTCGACGACCGCAATTTTCGCGGCGCCAACGACTCAACCAAGCGCGAAGTCCCAGACCTGCGCGTGTGGAAAGTGACGTCCAAGTATCCGCACACCTGGAACAATCGCATCTCGTCGCTGCAAGTTCTCTAACTCGGCGCAACACCATCCGTGCCGCACCGTAGGCGTTGCCGTTGTAGCGGCGCACTTCAGTGCGCCAGCAATTACCCTTCGATCTGCGAATCGCGCGGCCACCCAAAAGTGGCCGCGCGCGCTGCGCACAGCCTCTGCCACGTCCGCCGCGCGATACTATATAATCGCGTCCTCAGCCCATTGGGTCATCGCGCCCCGACCACTCGGAACTCAACGCAGCGCACGCCGAGGTACAATTCATCCAAGGAGACAGCCAATGCCGGACGTCGAGCACTACGAACACCTCATCATCGGTAGCGGAGAAGCAGGGAAGCACGTCGCCTGGACATTCGCCAGCGAAGGCCATCGTACCGCAGTCATAGAACGCAAACTCATCGGCGGCTCCTGCCCCAACATCGCCTGCCTCCCCAGCAAAAATATTATTCAAAGCGCCAAAGTAAATTCCTACGCCCCGCGCGCCGCTGAATTCGGCCTCGACCTCGGCGCCTACGCCACCAATATGCCTGCCGTGCAGCTTCGCAAACGCAAAATGGTCGAAGGCGACATCCAGATTCACCTGAAATTGTATAAAGAGAGTGGCGCGGAACTGATCATGGGCACCGCCCGCTTCATCGCACCCAAAAAAGTGGAAGTCTCGCTGAATTCCGGCGGCACTCGAATCATCGAAGGCGAACGCGTCTTCCTCAATATCGGTTCGCGTGCCGCAATCCCCGATGCTCCAGGAATGGTTGCGGCGAATCCGATGACCCACATCGAAGCCCTCGATCTCGATCGCGTCCCGCGGCACCTCGTCGTTCTAGGCGGCGGCTACGTCGGCCTGGAGCTCTCGCAGGCGATGCGCCGTTTCGGTGCGGAAGTTACACTGATCGAACCAGGCCCGCAGCTCGTCAGCAAGGAAGATCCCGACGTCAGCGCCGCGATTCTGGAACTCTTCCACTACGAAGGCATCGAAGTGCTGCTCAACACCAGCGTTGATCACGTCGAAGGACTTTCCGGCGAGCATATCCATGTTCACGTTAACACTGCGGACGGCGAGCGCGTCGTCGCCGGCACGGATCTTCTCGTCGCCACTGGCCGCATCCCGAACACGCAATCCATCGGCCTCGATATCGCCGGAGTCCAGCTCGATCCGCGCGGCTACATCAAAGTGAATGAGCGCCTCGAGACCACCGCGCCGAACGTCTGGGCCCTCGGCGATTGCGCTGGCAGTCCGCTTTTCACTCACGTCGCGCTCGATGATTTTCGCGTCGTGCGCGACAATCTCCACGGCGGCAATCGCACCACCACGAATCGCCTCATCCCCTACGTCATTTTCACCGATCCCGAAGTCGCCCGCGTCGGCCTGAACGAAACCGATGCAAAGAACCGCGGCATCGAATATCGCCTGGTAAAACTCCCGATGGCCATGGTCTTCCGCTCCAATACGCTCGGCGAAACCCGCGGCTTCATGAAAATGCTGATAGACAAAAATAGCGATCAAATCCTGGGATTCACTTCCTTCGGCGTGGAAGCCAGCGAACCCATGGCCACAGTCCAAACCGCCATGCTAGCCAAACTCCCATATGCCACACTGCGCGATGCCATCTTCACGCATCCCACAGCGGCCGAAGCCCTAACGTACCTGCTATTCGAAGTCCCAGCAAAAGCATCTCAGCAATCCGCCTGAATCGCGCTATAGCGTAGCGGCACATCGCTGGCTCGCCGTAGGCTGTTGAATTTGTAGCGGCGGTCTTCAGACCGCCAGCATTTGAATCAGAATCCACAAATCGCGAAGCGCAAACAAACAGCGCCAGTAGAAAATCGCAAACCTCGAAGCCAGCACGATCAATATGGAGTGCGGCGGCGCGCCGCCGCTTTTACGATGTAACAAGCCGCACGATCAATCCAGGCGAGGCGCGCCTCGCCTAAGACAAAGTGCGAACCCACTCCCGCACTCCATAAATCTCACCAGCGCTCCACCGCGTCGGTCCGCCGTCACCCACCAGCCTGCAAATCGCAACGATTCTCCGCGCCGTAAACTCACCCAGTGGCACCGCACTTGCAGTTGAATCTTGGATACTCATTCAGCAGTGCGCTCTGGGGCGTGTAAACGACGGAGAAAAATCCGCTTAGAACTCAGGGGGTGAAGATGTCCTCGAATCGTCCTACTTTATTTGGAAAGTTGCTTCTGACGTTCGTATTCCTGGCATACGTATTTTCGGCGGCGTCACCGCTCCATGCGCAAAGCACCGTCGCCACCGGAAACATTCAAGGCACAGTCACAGACCCCACCGGAGCCGTCGTCGCCACCGCCAAAATCACGATCACGAATACGGACACGGGACAAGTCGTCCACGTCGCCAGCTCTTCGGCCGGCACCTACAATTCCGGCGCGCTCGTGCCCGGAAATTATTCCGTCCGCGTGGAAGCTGCCGGATTCAAGACTGTGCAGCAAGGCGTCATCGTAAGGGTCGGCGAAATTTCCGGCATCAATGTCAGCCTGCAGGTGGGCGAGTCCAATACCGTCGTCACCGTCGCCGAGCAATCCGTGGCCGTGAACACCGAGCAGCCCAGCGTCCAGGGCGTGTTGAACCAGGAGCAGATCGAAAACCTCCCGGTCAACGGCCGCAACTTCCTCGATCTCGCGCAGCTCGAGCCCGGTGTCCAAATCCAGGATGGCGCGGATTTCGACCCCACTAAAGTCGGTTTCTCTTCCATCTCCTTCGGGGGCCGCTTTGGACGCACCGCGCGCATCGAAGTGGACGGCGTGGACGTCAGCGACGAAACCGTCGGCACCACCACCGAAAATATTCCCGCCAGCGCCATCGAAGAATTTCAGATCAGCCAATCCACGCTCGACCTTTCCAACGAGCTTACTTCCTCCGGCGCCGTGAACGTCACTACGCGCTCCGGCACCAACAGCTATCACGGCGAAGGATTCGCACTGTTTCGCGATAGCGACATCGCCGCCGCGCTTCCCGGTCCGCCCTCGCCCTATCAACGCAATCAGGACGGCGGCAATTTTGGCGGCCCGATCCTGAAAGACAAAGTCTTCTTCTTCCTCGACGCTGAACACACTAACCAAAATCTGCTCGCGCCAATCGTCCCCGCGCCGCCTTTCGACGTCTACACCGGAAACACCGGCACCCCGTTCCGTGAAACCGACTACATGGCTCGCCTCGATTTCAACCTCTTCAAGAACGTTCGCATGTTTTATCGCTTCAGTTATTTTGACAGTAAAGCGGTTGCCACCGGCGGTACCGTCGGCTATCAGCCCTATCAGGACAAGAACTACACCCGCACGCACGTTATCGGCGCTGACTTCACTACCGGCAGCGGCTTCACCCACAGCATCCGTTTTGAATATTTGAAGTTCATCAACAATCTGGGTGACACTGTGCTCGGCTCGGGCCTCCCGTTCGCGAATTTCCCGGTCAGTTTGAATTTCGCCAGCTTCGGATTCCTCACCGGGCCGAATTTTCTCGCGCCTCAACAAACCTACCAGACCGATCGGCAGATAAAGTACGACGGCAGCAAAGTGCTCGGCTCGCACATCCTCCGCTACGGCGTCGCTTACAACCGTCTCCGCGGCGGCGGTCTGTTCTCTTTCAGTGCCTTCACCCCCAACGTGAGCCCAATCGGCAGCACGGACGAGATCAACAACGCCGCTGCCGGCACCTTGATATGTCCCGGTGGGCCTGCAATGCAAGGAGCCGCCTGCCCGCTGAATTACCCGGTGGACAACGTGACGCTCGGCAACGGTCAAGAATGTGACACCGAAATCCCTGCATTCAACGCGCCTTGCAGCGGCACGCCCGTCGACAATCGCATCGGCCTCTACGTCGGCGATAGCTGGAAGTTGAAACCCAATCTGAATATCACTTACGGATTGCGCTACGTGCGCGACACCGGCAGGTCGGACAGCGATCTTCCCGGCTTCACTGGTGATGCGGCGACTGAACTCAACGCCGTGATGCCTGGCTTAGCCAATCGAGTAAGGCAGCCGAACCACAATTTTGGGCCGCAGCTCGGAATTGCGTGGGATCCGCGCAACGACTCAAAGACCGTAATTCGCGCCGGCATCGGCGTTTTTTACGAGAACGCCATCTGGAACAATGCTGAGTTCGATCGTCCGGAACGCCTCGCCACCGGAGCCTTCCTCGCCAATCCCACCGCGTGCTTTAGCGGCACAGGCGTTGGAGTTCCTATCCCGGTGCCTGGCGCTTCTCCCAATCTGGATTTCCTCGGCGGCAATCCGACCACCGCCGGCGTCATTTGCAGTTCGCTGATTGGCGCCACACTAGGTCCCACCGCTGGCAACTGCAACGCAATGACCGCCGCAAATTGCGTCGCGACGTTTCAGACCACCTACCAAGCGGCGAGCGCCGCCGTCGGCAGCCAGGCCCCGAACCCGTCATACATTCCGAATCTAATTTCGAGCGGCTCCGGCATATTTCTCGGTGCGCTGGCACCCAACTACAGGACTCCGTACTCAATACAAATGAACGCCGGCATACAAAGGGAACTGCGTCCCGGCATGGTGCTCAGCGTCGATTATCTTCGCAACGTCGCATTGCACTATCTGATCGGCGTTGACGCGAATCACAGTGGCGATGTTCGGTATTTCAATAAATCCGCCGCCCAGCAGGCCATTTCCGCGACGAACAATTCATTTGGCTGCGGAACGGGAACCGATACAGCCTCTATTAACTGCGCAATCGCGGCCGGGGCCACGATGTCAAGCTACGGAAACAACGGTCTGGATTCCGCGGCGGACCTCGGAATCAGCGGTTGCCAAACCGGATTGGGTACAAGCTACCCGTGTGCCTTCACGGGAGTTAACCCGAATCTGGGTCTGGTGACCTTCCTCTATCCCATAGGTCGTTCCGTCTACAACGCCTTGGACGTGAAGTTGGTTGACAACGTGAAGGCTCCATTCCGCGGAGTCAAATATCTGAACTTCCAATTCGCATACTCACTGTCTCGCTTCACCAATTGCGGCGCGGCGCTCTCCACTTCCGTGGGCACTTCTCCTGCAGCCGCCGATCAGGACTTCGTTAATCCCACCATTGACAACAATAGTCCGTGCGGCTTCAGCGGCCCTTCCGCGCTCGACCGCACGCATCAATTTTCCTTCGGCGGTTACGCGGACTTGCCGGCCCATTTCCGCCTCGGCACCATTTTCCATTTCGACAGCCCGCTCGCCAGCGCTCTCGCGGTACCGGTGACGGGCAATGGCGCCGGCGAAATCTTTGCCACCGACTTCACCGGTGACGGAACCACGGGCGACCCAATTCCCGGCACCAAACAAGGTTCCTTCATGCGCGGAGTCTCTTTGGGCGACCTCGCGAATGTCGTCAACAATTACAACAGTACCGTCGCGAATAACCCGACCCCGGCCGGCAACGTGCTCATCAATAGTGGCCTCTTTTCGCTATCGCAACTTCAGGCCTTGGGAGGGGTGGCTCCCGCGATCTCACCGGTAGTTCCCGGCGAAGTAGGACTCACCTGGCTAAAGACCTTTGACATGAGCCTCACGTGGATCGGCAAAGTGAACGTCAAGGAGCGGGAACTGTCGTTCGAGCCCAGCGTCAGCTTCTACAACCTCTTCAACTTCGCCAATTTCAACATTCCCGGCAACGTCCTCAGCGGAATACTGACCGGCGGCGCAGGCTCGCTCAACGGCACCAACTACGCCAACGCCAACTCCGTCCGCGTAGGCGTAGGCACCGGCGTATTCGACCTGGGCGCCCCGCGCACCATCGAGTTCGGACTGAAGCTAACCTTTTAGCCGAACGCCGCAGTTGGCGTTGATCGTGTAGCGGCCGACGTGTTCCGCGCAAAGCGCGGAACACAGCGGGCAGGCGTTGCCGTCGGTGTTGGTGTTGGCGTTGTGGCGGCGCGCTTCAGTGCGCCAGCCGTTGCGGTTGAGTCTGCAAATTCCGCCGCCGTGTGGCAAGATCGCAGAGTTTCGTCTGCGAAGTTCCCGTTGCATACGTAGCATCCGCCTTTTAGCTGCGCTCGAGCGCTCATGACCGCCAAGAAAACGACGATGCCCTTCGGCTGGCGCTTCTACGGCCTTGGCGTGCTGGCGATAGGGTTGGCGTCCCTCGTATTTCGCGAGTTCGACCCGGGCCAGCCGATGCCGGACAAATTTCCCGCTCGCGCCGCGCTTGCCTGTGCCGCCGGTGCGTTGATGGTCGTCGCAGCCGCGGCCCTCGAGTGGCGCCGAACCGTCGCATGGGGCGCCGCGGCGCTCACCGTCTACTACGCGCTCTTTGTCGTCGTCCTGATGAACGGCCGCCTGCTGTTCACCGACTACGCCATATACGTCACCTACGAAAACATCGCCATGCAGCTCGCGATCGCGATGGCCGCGCTGATCATCTTCGCCAGCACCGCCGGGATCGATGGAGCACAGGCCGCGTGCCTCACGCGCTTGGGCCAACTGGCGTTCGGCGTTTGTGCGCTGGTATTCGGCGGAGCGCATTTCGTCTATATGAACATGACTGCGCCCATGGTCCCGAAATGGTTGCCGCCGTCGCAAGTTTTCTGGGGTTATGTGACTGGGGTTTGCTTCATCGCAGCCGGCGTCGCGATCCTCACCGGCGTGCAGGCCCGCCTCGCGGCGATCCTGCTAACCGTCATGCTCGCGTCCTTCGGCCTGCTCGCGAACTTGCCGATTCTCCTCGGCGATCACGCGAGCCACTTCAACTGGACCGAGAGCGCCGTGAATCTCGCCGTCGTCGGCGCCGCCTGGGTGCTGGCGGACTCGCTGGCGCGCCCGACGCCTAGCAGGCTCAAAGGCTAACTCTTCCCGCGCTTCTTCGCGCGCAATCCATCCTCGATTCGCCGGCGCGCCTCGCTCGGCCCTTTCACATCCAGCACCCGGTACTTCTTCCCCAAGTGCCGGTGATAATTAACGAAAAATTCCTCCAGCTCCTCCACGAATTTCTTTCCCAGGTCCCGCACATGCCGGATGTGCGCGTAACTATGATTCTCCTTCTCGACCGCGATAATTCGGTCGTTCCGCGTTTTCTGTTTCTTCTTGCCTTGCTCGCCCTCGATGATCCCCACCACGCGGCACTTCAGCAGACAGCTGGGAAATGCCGGTTCGTCCATCAACACCAGCACGTCCACCGGATCGCCATCTTCCGCCAATGTGCATGGAATAAATCCGAAATCGTAAGGGAACGCCATCCCCGCCGGCAGCACCTTCGTCAGCTCGAATATTTTTTGTTCGGGATCAAACGCGTACTTATTCCGGCTGCCCTTGGGTGTCTCGATGATTACCTGGATCGTCCCCTGCAGGTTGGGATCAAACGGAGGGAGCCGCGTTGGATCGGCCAGCGAATTCCGTGCAGTCGTCTTCTTCGCCATCGGCTACTTCTTCGCCGGAACTTTCGCGCCCTTCTTGCGCGCTTCGGAAAGCCCGATCGCAATGGCCTGTTTGCGGCTCTTGACGCGCCCGCCTTTGCCGCCTTTCCCGGAACGGAGCGTGCCATGCTTCTTTCGATGCATTGCACTCTTCACTCTCTTGCTCGCTGCTCTGCCATATCTCGCCATAACGGTCCTCCTCGTCGCACAACGTCATCGGCCGAATGCCGTTTCCTCGCCGATTCACTCCACCTCGATCCCCAGCCGGTGCCTGCCAAATGCAACCGAGTCTAACCACCGCACACCGCACCAGACGCCTGTTCCGATTTGATTGCGTACTACGAGAGATACATCCCCGAAAATCAATTCCAGCCGGACGATCATAAAGGCCCGCGGGCCGTCGAGCGATACAGCAAAACGTCTACTTTAGAAAAAACAAAACGGCATAACGTACGGTGCCTGCGAGCACGTTGAAGCAAGGGAAGCCAGCACGCCGGAGCGCCAGCCGTCGACCCCCAAGCCGCCGCATGTTTGGATCCGTCGCGCAGTGCTTCCAACAGAAGGACACGGCGGGTACTCCGACACGCGGACAGAACAAACGCGATTGCTGCGTAGTGGTTTTACACAGGCGGGAAATGCAACTCTTAGCCTTTAACTTTCAGCCTTCGACTGTGAACTGTTAACTCGACTTCTCGCGTTTGCAACTTCAACCCTTGCTCGCCGCCAGCGCCTTCTCTGTGGTCAAACCAAATCCATGCGCCTTGGCATCCTCCGCGACGCGCCGCAAAGTCGCGCGCCCATCATTCGTCTTCCCGCTCGCTATCTGCGTCTCGCCCAACGCCAGCCGCGCGTCATATTCGATTTGCACCATCCCGCCAACGTGCGCCTCTTTCTCGGCCGCCGCCAACGACTTCAGCGCTGCATCGGCCTTCCCAGATTTCGCGTCTACCAGTGCCGCCACAATCGCCGCGTCCAACTTCGTTCCGCGATCGCCCGATTGCTCCGCAAGCACCGTCGCCTTCTCACTCTGTTCCCGCGCGCCAGCGGCATCTCCGCGGGCTAGCATCACCCGTACCAGAGTTACGCGCGCTTCTGCTTCTCCGCCGGTATCCTTTTCGGCGGCGAGCTCCGTCGCGGCGTCTCCGGCATATTTTGCGGCATCATCGAATTTCCGCTGCTCCAGCGCCAGCTGCGCCAGCGAAACTCGCGTCCAGGCCGCTTCGTTTTTCGTGTTCACCGATTCCAGCGCAGCCAAAGACTCCTGCAAGCTGCTGCGGGCTCCCTCCAAATCTCCCTGTTGCATTTGAACGTTTCCGAAACTCGCAAGTGTCTCGCCGATTCCCGCGCGATCGTTAATCTCGCGCCGGATCTGCAGCGACCCCTCGCAACTCTTGCGCGCCTCCGCCAATGCCCCCGCCCCCAAAGACGTGGCGCATTTGCTGTACAAGATGCGCGCCACCAGATTTCGGTCACCCAGGTCTCGTGCGGTCTTCAGCGACGCCTGAAACATTTCACCCGCCCGCGCGTGTTCGCCGGCGGCGTCTAGTTCGCTGGCCAGATTTTGCTGTGCCAGCGCTACATCGCCCAGTTCGTTGCGTTCCCGCGCCACCGCGATGGCCTGTTCATACGTTTTCTGTGCCGCGGCACGATCGCCATGGATGGATTGTACGTTCGCAAGATTATTCAATGCGCCGGCTTCGTCATACGCGTCGCCGATTGTCTGGGCGATGCTCAGTGCGGATTGGTACAGCGGCTCGGCGGTTGCATAGTCTCCCGTGTAGTAATACGCGTTGGCCATGTCGTTCGTCGCGCGCGCCGCGCCCAGTTCGTCTCCCGCCGCTAAATTGATCTTGCGTGCTTCGTCGCATATCGGCCGCGCTTTTTCCGGCGCGCCCAGGCTCACTTGCGCGAAGCACTGCAAAATGCGCGCGCGTGCTAGCAACAAATTCGCTCCGAGCGTCTGCGCGATTTCCGCCGCGGACGTGGCCACGGTCAATTCGCGTTGATAATCCGCCAGGTCTCCGTGTGCGCGTGCCTCGGCCAGGTCCGCCTGCGCACGGATTCCCGCAGGAAGCCGTTGGCCGCGTACCTGCGTGATCGTCGTCAAAGCATCCGCGGCTTTACCGGCGCGAATCTGCGTGTTTGCCAGTAACAAACCGTACTCCGGCTCGTCGCGATATTGCGTCCAGAGCTGCGCGTAGGCCTGGATGGCTTTCGTCCAGTCGCGCGTCGCTGCATAATATTGTCCGCTCGCGCGCGTACGCGCTTCGTTCGACAGCCCGCTGGAGGCGTCCAGCGCCTTTTTAGCCTCCTCCGCGGCCTTTGATTCGAAGCCCAACGTATCCCACGATTCCGCCAGCGCGCTGTGCGCCTGCGCAAATTGCGGATCGGCATCCACCGCTTTCTCCAGCAATTTGGTCGCGGCCAGGACGTCAAATGCTCGCAGTTTTTCGCGCGCTTCCGAAAAATCGCGCATCGCCTCCGCGTTGCTCGAAAGCGACGCATCCATCCGTGCCTCCTCCGCCGCGGAAAGCGTAATCCCAAGTTGCTGCCGCAGCAGGCGCCCGGCGTGGACCACCAGGGAATTCAAATCCACCTGGCTGCCAGACTGCTCCACCGAGCCCAAGCTTTCACCATTCGCGGCGTTCAGCAGATGAATGTTCCATTCGATGCCCGGATGCTCCGCGGTCCCGCTCACCGTGTACCCGCCGGTCACCAAAATGTCCGCGCCCAGAAATTTGCGGATCGCCTCCATCTGCTCGTTACTCAAATTGCCCCCCGCAGCGCCCAGCCCCAGGTTCTGCTTCATTTCGTCCACGCGCGTCGGTGGAATGAAACGGATCTGTCCCGTATCGAGCTGCGTCCACAAGCTGTCCGTCAGAATGTTTCCGAGCGCATCGGCATCCTTGCGTCCTGAAAGGTTTTGAAAGCCCAGTACGGCGAGCGATTTGCGCGCTCCCGGCACGGTTGCTTGCGCCGCGGCTTCACGCGCCTGATCCGATATTTTTTGCGTCGCGCGGCGTTGCAGCGTAAAGATTCCTAACGCGGCGAGCGACACCGCCACAGCCGCGATCGCTAGCGGAAATTTCCAGCGCGCGATGCGCTGATGCTTCGCGCCAACACTGGCCGTTCCGGCGGCGCTTCCGGAAGCCGCGGGCACCGTACTCGATGAGATCGCTTCGCCGCGCAACGCAAGCACGATCTCCTCGGTGCTCGCAAACCGCCGCTCTGGCGCGCGCTCCAGGCAGCGTGCCACCACCGTTTCCCAGCGTGCGTCCAACTCCGGAACCTGCATTCGCGGCGACGGTGCGCTTTGATTCAAGCGCTTCACTGCCGTCGCCAGCGGAGTATCGGCCGCAAACGGCAGGGAACCCGTCAGCATTTGGTAGATCACGATTCCCAGCGCGTAGATATCCGTCGCCGGAGTGATCGCGCCGCCCTCGATCTGTTCCGGCGCCATGTATGCCGGAGTACCGAGAATGTCTCCCATCCGCGTGAGGGTGCCGCCTTCGTGTTCTTCCGCGTGGGCCAGACCAAAGTCGGTGATTACCGCGCGGACCTCCTCACCGCGCGCGCCGCTGCCGGGTCCGCTCGCCGGCGATTTCACCAGCATCACGTTGCTGCTCTTGAAATCCCGATGCACAATTCCTGCGCGATGCGCCGCGCCCAATCCCGCGCACATCTGCTCCACCAGCGGCAACGCGTCCGCCGCGCTCAAGCGCCCTCCGCCGCGAATGCGCTTATCCAGCGTCTCGCCCGCCAGCCATTCCATGCTCACGATCAGGATTTGCGTTTGTGGCGTGTCCCCCGAATGAATCCCGTGCCGGAACACGTCAAACGTCCGGCACACGTTTGGGTGCGTCACCTTGCGCGCCAGTTGAATTTCCCGCCGGAATCTTTCGATGTCGTGCGTGGTCTGTTGATTTTCAAAACGCGCCGTCTTCACCGCCACGCGCTCGTGCAGTTCTTCGTCGTCCGCTTCGTACACTTCTCCCATGCCGCCGCGCGCAACAAATCGAATCACCTTGAATCTTCCGGCCAGCAATTGGTTCGGTTGAAATACGGCGGTAACGGGAGTTCCGGGAGGGAATCGCGCGGCGCCCGCGAGGTCGTCCCGCGCCGAAGAACCGTCGGCAGCACGGAAGTCCTTGTCCGCGGTACGATCTACGCTGGGCGGCTCGGGTTTGGAATCTTCCATCGTGTGGTACCCAGGCTAAGTGGCCGCATTATGCCACAACGATTCGCGGAATGCCGTCGCGCCCGCCACAGCGAAACTCAATCGAACCCATGAAGGCGAAGAGATATCCGCGTCCTAGCACAGCCACTCTGCTAACCGCTTTGTGAAAGAATTTTTATCAGGGTTTGCTTGACACCGGCCGCCGCAGTGACTAAATTCGCCTAACTATTCTCCAGGAGGATCCGCCCCATGTTCAACCGCTCAATCGTTGTTGCAGCCGTACTCGTTCTTCTCGTCGGCGCTGTTCCTGCCTACGCCAACGCCGTGCACGTAGCAAAAGGGGCCTCTGGTCAAGGCCTCCTCGCCGATGCGTTTTTCGATTCGCCCACCACCGTCAACGGCATCAACGTCACGCCCTTCGACGATCAAGGCACCATCTACGACATCTTCCAGATTCCCGGCTCGTTTACCACCGGCACGCCGTTCGTGCTCACCTTTAACGACATCACCGCCGGCTACGGTATTTTCGATTGCGACAACGGCACTAGCAGCACCCCCGTTTCAGCGGATATGCCGCCGCTGCCGCTGCCCGGCGCCGTGTGTACCGTAGGCCCGGTTGGCTCGAACGACGCCTTCGTCAATTTCAACGAAGTGGGCAACACCTCCACGATCAGTTTCCTCGGCGGAGCCGGCGCGCCCTCCACATTTTATTTCTGGACCACCGATGCCAATCTCACGGGCATCAGCCCAGCCACAGTCAGCGCGCCGGAGCCCGCATCGCTAGCGTTGCTAGCCGTCGGCCTCGCAGGTCTAGCGCTACTCAGCCGGCGTAAAGCACTCGAATCCTAGTCCGAGCCGCGCCTCGAAATCTCAAAGCCGCGTCCACCCACGGGTGGATGTGTGCGTCGACGCCCGGCTAAAGGCGGGGATGTCTCTGCTGGCGCTCGTGCAGCGAAAGACCTCGCGCTTTAAAAACGCTAACCGCCCTGCTACCCTCGTCCTCGCCATGAACGCGCCGCCAAAAGTAGACCTCTACAACAGCGCATACGGCAACGTCGCGACGGAAACCTATCGCCAGATCCGCCTCGAGACCTACGGCGATGACCTCGGCCAAACCAGCTGGATCTCCTCCGAAGAATGCCGCGAAATTCCAAAACTCCTCGCCATCGCTCGCGATTCCAATGTGCTCGAAATCGGCTGCGGCTCAGGAGGCTACGCGCTGCAACTAGCAGTAACCACTGGCGCCCGCATCCTCGGCCTCGACATCAACGAGTCCGGCATCGACAAGGCGAATCAGTTAGCCCAAGCAAAGGGTCTAGCCGCGCAAGCCCGTTTCGAACTCCGCGACGTCACGCAAGATCTCGCAAGCCCGGCGCACACTTTCGACGCCGCCTTCGCCAACGACGTCCTCTGCCACATCCCCGCAAGGCCCGCGCTGCTCGCCGAGATTTTCCGCGTACTCAAACCCGGCTGCCGCCTCGTCTTCAGTGACGCGCTCGTGATCGGCGGCATGGTCTCCCACGAAGAAATCGCCACGCGCAGCTCCGTCGGCTTTTACGTCTACAGCCCTCCCGGCGAAAATGAACGCCTCCTCGCGCAAGCCGGCTTCGTGCAAATTCACGCGAAAGACACCACCGCGCAAGCCGCGCAAATCGCCAAGCGCTGGCACGACGCGCGCGAAAAACGCAAACCCGCGCTAGTAGCCGCCGAAACCGAAGCCAAGTTCGCCGGCGTGCAAAAATTTCTGCTCTGCGTCCACACCCTCACCAACGAACGCCGCCTCGTGCGCTACCTCTATTCCGCCACCAAACCTCTGTGACGCCGCTCAATTTGCCCCGCGTGCCGGCCCCGAAAAAGTCGCGAACATCGTCCGACCGACTTCCCCAATCCCCATGGTTCTAGAACCTTCTATTGCGCCCTACGGAACACAAGTCCCCGCTTTCCTTTACTCTACGACGCCAACGCCGGATAATCGCCCTCGTTGCCTTACAGGGCGCCGCGTTCCCGTTTCATAATGGAGCAGCGCTTCGGCGTCCGCGCGTGCAGCGAATCGCGCCGGCAAAAAAATCCAATCTCTTCCGAAGCCGCCGCCTGGGGAAAAATAAACGCGGCTTCTGATACTCGTGGGGTGAGCAAACGATGAGACGGTCAGACTTGGTACGCAACGCGCAAAAAGGCAAGACCGTGCGCACTTCTCAAATTGTTTTCGGCGAACGCCAGCATCTTCTCCGCGTTCTCGATTCCGTCGAACGCAGCGCGCTCCCCGCGCCGCGCCTCGAACAAGAACGCCGCGTCATCGAGCAGCTGATCCACGCGCGCACTCAGGAACTGAATCGCATCAATCAAGGCTGGGACGAAAAAGTCGGCGTAGTCCTAAGCGCCGAAGTAAAACCCGAAACTCTCGACAATCTTTCCCGCCAGGCGCCGAAAGAAGATTTCTATCTCCTCCGCCTGATCAGCGAACACCCCAAAGTTTCCGCCAAAACCCTAGGCCGCCTCTCGCATCACCCGTATTCCGCCATACGCGAAAATATCGCGCGCCACCCCAATAGCGATGCCAGCACGCTCTCGCGCCTAAGCAAAGATCGCACGCAACCCCTCTGGTACCTCGTAGCCTTCAATCCCAACGCCCCCACCACGCTACGCAAAAAACTCCAAGAACGAATGCGCCGCCTAGGCGAAAAATCCGCCACACAGTAGCAGAAGTAGAGTCCGGCAAGCACGCGCCAAGGGCGAAGCCGCAGCCGCGGGTGTGGCACAGCCACTCTTGGCTGTGCTCTTCGCTTTCTTTACCAAAACACGGTCCTTCGCATCCCGGCGGTAACGCGCGCCGAGAAGGTTTTGTAGCGGCGCACTTCAGTGCGCCATTTTTGCCATCGCAATATCGATCGGTACCGCCGTGACGGGCTCACCCAGCCCCGAACCATCTGGGTTAGAATGCCGCCATGACAGATCCATCCTCCCCGCTCCCAAACATCGCCGACGAATTCATCTCCCGCCCCACCAAGAACCAACCCCGCAAAATCGCCATCCTCGAACCAAAAGGCGCCATAACCTACGAAGCCCTCGAATCCGAAATGAATCGGGTCGCCCAAGCCCTCCGCCACTCCAATTGCCGACCAAAAGACCGCGTCCTGATCGCGCTCTCCGACTCGCAAGAATTCGTAGCCGCCTTTTTCGCCGCCGCAAAAATCGGCGCCATAGCCGTCCCAGTAAATCCCATGGCACGCTCCACCGACTATCGCCACTACATAGAAAATTCCGGCGCACGCATCGCCATAGTAGACGCCCCCATCCTGGGCGAATTCGCCGAAGGCGCCGGCCACAACTCTCTCGACCTCCTAGTAATCTGCAACCAAACCCCCAACACCGCACGCCCCGATCGCATCGCCCGCCAAATCCAATCCTGGGACGATTGGCTCCCAACCGCCTCCCAACCCAGCGCAGAAAATATCGCAACTCATCCCACGTCTCCCACCGACCCCGCCTTCTTCCTCTACACCTCAGGCAGCGGCGGCACTCCCAAAGCCGCAGTCCATCGCCACCAGGACATGCTCGTAGCCACAAGAAATTTCGCGCAAGGAGTCCTCGATCTCCGCTCCGACGATCGCCTCTTCTCCGTCTCCAAACTCTATTTCGCCTACGGTCTGGGCAACGGCATGTATTTCCCGCTGCATTTCGGCGCCACGACGATCCTCCATCCCGATCGCCCGCGCCCCGCCGAAATCGCTGCACTCATCGCGCTGCATCGCCCCACCGTATTTTTCTCCGTCCCGACTTTCTATGCTTCGCTGCTAGAGGAATCTGCGCGCGGCCTGAATCTCGATTTCTCCTCCGTCCGCATGGCCGTCTCCGCCGGCGAATCTCTCCCCGCCGAAATTTTCGAAAAATTTCGTCGCCGCTTCGGCATCGAAATCCTCGATGGCATCGGCTCCACCGAAATGCTCCACATTTTTCTTTCGACGCGTCCCGGCGAAGCTCGCCCCGGCACTTGCGGCAGGGAAGTCCCCGGCTACGAAGCCCGCATCCTCCAGGATTCCGGCGAGCCCATGCCCGACGGCGAAGCAGGAAACCTCTGGATGAAAGGTGCAAGCGCCTTCGCCGAATACTGGCGCATCCCCGAACTAACCGCGCGCACCAAACAAGATGGCTGGGTCAACACCGGCGACAAATTCGAGCGCGACGCCGACGGCTACTATCACTACTGCGGCCGCGCCGACGACATGATGAAAGTCTCCGGTATGTGGGTCTCCCCCAGCGAGGTAGAAAACGCGCTCTTAGCCCACGATGCCGTAGCCGAATGCGCCGTAGTAGGCCACACCGACGCGGTCGGCCTGCTCCGCCCGATAGCCTACGTAGTCCTCCGTCCCGGCGTCACCAATACCGCCGGCGGCCTAGACAGTGAAATCCACGGTTGGCTCCGCACCCGCCTCCCCACCTTCAAATGTCCCCACGAATTCCGCTTCGTAAGAGAACTCCCAAAGACAGCCACTGGCAAAATCCAGCGCTACCTGTTGCGGACAGCTCAGCAACGTGACTAACACGTTCAATCAGGAAGTCGACGCCAATGCCGATTGGCGCTTTCTCCTGGCGCATCAGTTGGAGTTGATTGCCGGCGCGATTTCCCGATGGAACGCCGATGTGTGGGAACAGACGTATGCATTAACACAAAACGTTCCGCATCAGGCGGCCCGGCAAGCAGCCGAGGAGTTGCAGCATTACGAGAAACTTTTTCACAAGTACAATGTGTTTGGCCCTCCGTGCAGCCCCCAACACATCGCAGCTACTGAAATGTCGCGAGGAGTTTATCCGCATCGCCTCTCAGCTCAGACATTGCTAGTGGTCCCGATTAGGGCGCTATCGGAAACTGGCCCACTACCAAAGATCCTGCCTAAAGACATATTGGCTCTTTACACGTATAATTGTCCCTATATATTGGCCTACAGGAGCGAGCCAATGCTTCCCCTGCACCTTCAGTCCGAAAGCCACATTCCGCTCTACGTACAACTCCGCGATCAACTCCGCGCCCTCGTCCATTCCGGCGATCTCCGCACCGGCGACCGCATCCCCGCCAGCCGCGAACTAGCCTCGCAACTCGGCGTGCACCGCACCACCGTCGCCAACGCCTACGCCGAACTCGAATCCGAAGGCCTCATTCAAGGCCACGTCGGTCGCGGCACCTACATCTGCGGCTCGCCCGCCCGCCAATTCACTCCGCCTCCGCGCACCAACGGCAATGGCGGCGGCCTGCGCTGGGATTCTCTCTTCGCTGACGAGCGCGCCGAAGACGCTCTCAGCCGCATGATGCCTGAAGTTCCCAGTAACGCCATCGGTTTCGTCACCGCGCGCCCTCCCGAGGAATTTTTCCCTGTCGAGGAATTTCGCAGCTGCTGCAACGCCGTTCTCCGTGAATCCGGCCGCAAAGTCCTGCAACTCGGCTCCTCCGACGGCTACGAACCGCTAAAGCGCGTCCTGATCGAATTCCTCCGCGAAGACGGCCTCAACGTCACAAATGAACAACTATTGATCACCGGCGGCTGCCAGCAAGCCATCGAACTCCTTTGGAAAGCTCTGCTGCGTCCCGGCGACGCGGTCGCTCTCGAAAATCCCGCGTATCCCGGCGCGCTAGCCATCTTCGGCGCCGCCCGCGTACGCATGCTCGCCGTCGGCGTCGAAACGAATGCTCAGCGCATCGGCCACGTCGGCCTCGATATTGACGCGCTCGAATCCGTCCTGCTCCAGAACCGTGTGAAATTCCTGTTAGTCACTCCGGATTTTCACAATCCCACCGGTACAGTTCTCCCGGTCGCTGAACGCCGCCGTCTTCTCGAAGTCGCCGCACGCTATCAGGTCCCAGTAGTCGAAGACCACATCTACGCCCGCGTCCGTCTGCGCGGCGCAGCGGTGCCATCACTAAAATCGCTCGATCGCTCCGGCAACGTGATTCAAATCGACAGTTTCTCGAAAGTAGCTTTTCCCGGCCTGCGCGTCGGCTGGTGCATCGGTCCCGAAAGCGTCATCGAACGCCTGCGCCTGGTAAAGCAATCCACCGACTTGCACACCGATCAACTCGCGCAGGCCACGCTCGCCGAATTCGTGCGCCGCGGCTATCTCAGCAAACATCTCGCGAAGATGAAAAAAATCTACCTCAGCCGTCTGGAAGCGATGGAAGAAGCTCTCGAAAAATTCATGCCCGAAGAAGTCGTGTGGACGCGCCCCGAAGGCGGCATGTCCGTCTGGGTCACGCTTCCACCGGGCTTCGACGCCGGCGATCTCCTGATCCACGTCCGCGAACGCGGCGTGCTCTATATCCCCGGCCGCACTTTTTATTTTCAGAATCCGCAACCAAACACGCTGCGCCTGGGCTTCCCCAGCGTCGACGAAAAACAAATTGCCCAAGGCATACAAAAAGTAGGCGACCAACTAAAAAACGAATTTCGCAAACGCCAACGCGGCGCCCGCGCAGAATCGCAGTCCCGCGTAGCGTTAGTGTGATTGTCTTGGTATGAAGCTGTCATCCCGAGCGCAGCGAGGGATCTGCTTTTCGTATTTCCATCGCCACGCCGGCTCTTAGGTTGTGTCTTATGTAGCGGCGGACTTCAGTCCGCCAGCAGTTGCAGTTGACTGACTTATGTAGCGGCCGCTGTGTTCCGCGCACTTCGGGACGCACCGGGCAGCCGTAGGTTTTGCTTTGGAGCCGCACGCTTCAAGGGCAATATGGCGACACTGGAACAGCGAGTTGGCTAACAGCATATTCAAGGTCACGAGCCACAGGCATTCGGTCTATCTTTTCCCGCTTGCCCACCTATGTCTGTGCCTGGTGAGCATTCCAGGTTACGTGATACCGAACTTGCACTACTGGGGAATCCTGTGGACTTTTATCACGAATGCGGACCTCCCCATTTCAAGCGTCGCGGCTGTGCTGGCCTTTAATGGCAACCCTACTCTTGGGGTGGTGTGGATTTTTGTAGCCGGTACTCTGTGGTGGTACGTGCTTGGATGCGCTGTGGAATTTGTGATTAACAAAGCGAAACGGCGTCAGCCAACCACCCAATTAATAAAGTAAATTACAAAATGTTGCTCAAACCCAATCCGGAAAACAAATGTTTCGGCTGCGGCGGCGCCAACCCGCGCGGCATGCACCTAACGTTCGAACAAGACGACGCCACCAACCGCATCCGCGGCAGTTTCCGCCTGGGCCCGGAATATCAAGGCGGCGCCAACTTCATCCACGGCGGCATAATCGCCACAGTCCTAGACGAAGTAATGGGCAAAGTCTGCCGCTTCCGCAACGCCCGCGCCGTTACGGCCGAGCTAACCATCGAATACATGAAACCAGTCCCAATAGACGCGGACCTCGAGATCGAGGGCAAAGAAATCGAAATGAACGGTCGAAACATCCACATCGCCGGCGAAATTCGCAATCAAGCCGGCCAGGTGCTAGCCCGCGCCCGCGGACGTTTCGTCGTACTCGGCCAAAAACAGCAGGGAATCGGTGCCGGAGAAATCGCGAAATCGCAGTAGAATTCTAAAATCGAGCAGTCACGGAGAATGCACATGGATTTGATGAGCAATAATTTGTGGCGCGTGAAAGTCGGCCTCGCCGAAATGTTGAAAGGCGGCGTGATCATGGACGTCACCAACGCCGAACAAGCCAAAATCGCCGAAGACGCCGGCGCCTGCGCCGTGATGGCGCTCGAGCGCGTCCCCTCGGACATTCGCAAGGAAGGCGGCGTCGCCCGCATGGCCGCCCCGCGCATCATTCGCGAAATCATGGACACGGTCTCCATCCCGGTAATGGCCAAAGTCCGCATCGGCCATTTCGCCGAAGCGCAAGTTCTCGAAGCCCTCGAAGTCGATTACATCGACGAAAGCGAAGTCCTCACGCCCGCCGACGAAGAGCATCACGTCTGGAAGCACGGCTACAAAGTTCCCTTCGTCTGCGGCGCGCGCAATCTTGGCGAGGCCCTCCGCCGCATCGCCGAAGGCGCCGCCATGGTCCGCACCAAAGGCGAAGCCGGCTCCGGCAACATCGTCGAGGCGGTGCGACACATGCGCACCATCGTAAGCCAGATGAAGCGCCTCACCACGCTAGGCGAAGAAGAGCTAGTCCACGAATCCAAAGAATTAGGCTCGCCCTTCGAATTAGTCGCCTGGGTAGCAAAACACGGCAAGCTCCCAGTCCCCAATTTCTCAGCAGGCGGCATCGCAACTCCCGCCGACGCCGCGCTAGTAATGCAACTAGGCGCCGAAGCCGTCTTCGTAGGCTCCGGCATCTTCAAATCCAGCGACCCAAGCGTCCGCGCCCGCGCGATCGTGAAAGCGACGACGCATTACAAAGATCCCAAAGCCGTCCTGGAAGCCTCCGAAGAACTAGGCGACGCCATGAAAGGCCTAGACATCCGCCAAATGGACGAAAAAGATCTACTCCAAACCCGCGGCTGGTGAGGCGAATGGATTTTGCCTGGCGGCAGTTGATTTTGTAGCGGCGGACTTCAGTCCGCCATCGATGAGTCAACGCCCAACGATCGCAAGGCCGTCGACGCGATCGGCAGAAAGTCGCGGGCGTCGCCACGAATAGCGAATGTATTCGACTCTGTAGGGGCGGGTCTAAGACCCGCCCCCACCACAAGAGCCGCGAGAATTAATCCCAAGGAGCCGCGCCTTTTCCATAAACGCTTTCATCTGTGTTAATCAGTGTTCATCCGTGGTGCCTTTGATTTCTTAACGCGAAAAGAAAAATGAAAATCGGCATCCTAGCCATCCAAGGCGATTACGAAGCCCACGCCAAAATGCTCCAAAGCATCGGCGTCGACTACTCCTTCGTCCGCACCCCAAAAGATCTCGCAGATGTAGACGCCATCATCCTTCCAGGCGGCGAAAGCACCACCCACCTCAAAGTTCTAAAAGAAGAAGGCCTCTTCGAAGCCCTGAAAAATTTCGCCGCGCAAAACCACGCCTTCTTCGGCACCTGCGCCGGCACGATCCTCCTAGCCAAAGAAGTCCACAACCCGCCCCAAGCCTCGCTAGCCCTACTCGACGCGACCGTCCTCCGCAACGGCTACGGCCGCCAACTAGCCAGCGACGTCCACATGGGCCAAACCAAACTCCACGAAGCCCCGCTGGAAATGGTTTTCATCCGCGCCCCCATAATCGAAAAAATCGGCCCCCAGGTAGAAGTCCTGGCCGAAGACGCCAACCGCCCAGTCCTAGTCCGCCAAGGCCGCATCGTAGCCTCAACCTTCCACCCAGAGCTAACGAGCGACCCCACAGTCCACAAATATTTCGCCAATCTCGCGCGCAACGGCACCGGAGAATCGCGCCCAACCACCAAAGTAAAATAACGCCACCATCTGGGAGTGCGGCAGCTCGCTGCCGCCGTGACCAATTAAACTCCGGCGCGATTCAAATAGGCGAGGCAAGCCTCGCCCAGCACAAGTCGTCAACGAATGGATTTCGAGTCAGGTAATCCGACGCCGTACATCAGCAGGAAAATATCGAAGAACAACTGCCGCGCGCCACCCGTAGCACCAAGAACGCGCCGCCGCAACAACTCTACCGAAACCACCCCGAATCCGCCCCAGCCTTGCGTCCTTCATCCTCGAGCGCATCCAACTGCGCCTGCAATCCCGCCTTCTGCTCTTCAATCTGCCTGATCTTCGCGTTCCGGTCGTTCACATAAATAATGCTCTGCATCGCTCCGCTCTGCGGATCCACGCTCACCGCTCCATACTTCGCAATCTCGTCCTGCAAGTTGCTGATTTCCTGATCGCACCGCGCCATCTGATCGTGAATCGCCTTCGCGCGTCCGCGCCAATACTGTTCGCCATTCGCTCCACCGCCGCCCGCGCCATTCGCGTCTGAATTTCCGCCCGAATTCGCGCCGGCATTTGAATACGAACTCTCATCCCCAGAAGACCCGCTCCCGCCCGCGTTCCCATCTCCGACGACCGAAACTCCGTGCCCCGAAAGTTGCGAAAGCTTGTCCTCCGTATAAACCTTCGGCGCATTCGCTCCCGCGCCCGCCGCTCCAGCCTTCGCCTTGCGAGCCCGCGCCTGCCGTGCAGCCTCCGCCAAAGAATCGCCTGCCGGCGCCGACTGATCCACCATCTCCGGCTCCGCCGATGAACCAGCCGGGTTCTGCCCCGAAGCCGCACGAGCACTCGACGAACTCGCAGCGCCACCAGAATTCGCAGCCGCGCCGCTGCCAGAGCTGCCGCCAGAATTTGACGATCCGCTACCAGGCGTCTTCGCCGCAGAAGAATTCTGCGAATGTCCAGCAGCATCGCCAGCAGGCGCAGCCGCGCCACTCTGCCCCTGAGCAAAAGCCGCAGGCGCCACAGACAAAGCAGCCACCAGCAACCCCGCTGACGCGAATTTGACCGACACAAACTCCCAGCGACGCTCGCTCATAAATAACCTCCACAAGGCAGGATCGTCATCCCAAAGTAGGCCCACCCCCCCAAACAATCAACGATATCCCCACCGAACGTACCGTCGCGGTAACCTGTACCATCGGCCAAGCCATCGCGCACTGCGCCTCAGCCACACGCGCGCCAATTGACGCGCTCGCCCCGCGCAGCTAAACTCCGCCGCAATCAGCGAGGTCCGCAATGTTCGTAATCTTCCGCACAATCGCTTACTCCACTCTCTTCGTAGCCTTCCTGCTCGTCTTCCTCCCCGCCAGAGTCCTCTCCTCGACCGGCATCGTTCGCCCGCAAACCATCGCGCTCCCGCAAATCGTCGGGATGCTCATCGTCGCCGCCGACGCCCTCATCGCGCTCTCCTGTATCTTCACTTTCGCCACCATTGGCGAAGGCACTCCCGCTCCCTTCGACCCGCCGCGCCGCCTGGTCATCCGCGGCCCCTATCGTTACGTCCGCAATCCCATGTACCTCGGTGCCACCCTCGCCCTCTCCGGCGCTGCGTTCTTCTACAGATCGTTGCCTCTGCTAGCTTACGCCGCCGCGTTCCTGTTAGCCTGTCACCTTTTTGTCCTCATCTACGAAGAACCAACTCTCCGTCGCACTTTCGGCACGAACTACGAAGCCTACTGCGACCGCGTCAGCCGCTGGTGGCCCCACGCGCCAGCGCGTCCCTGAAACTCGCCGATATTCCTTAGGCGAAACTAAAGCGAAAGTGCTATCCTTCCTCCGATGGACGAACCCCGCAAACGCATCCTCTACCTAGCCGCCGCCATGTTCCTCTGCCGGCGCCTGGCAGCTCTCGAAGGCCGCCCAGCCCCAGCCCGCGAAGCCGCCTATCGCGAGTCCATAGACACCGCCGTAGAACTAATGCGCCGCATTGACGCACGCTTCCCACCGCAATCAAAATAAAGAAGCCAAACGAAAAACGCTCAGGAACAAGAGGGAGAAAAACAGGAAGGAGGAAAAAATGAATCTAGACGAATTCAAATCCTCACTAACACAAAGCGATCCGCCCGCCACACTCTCAACCCCGCTAGCCGCCCTCTGGTGGGACGCCAAAGGCGACTGGACCCGCGCCCACAACTTAGTCGACGAACTCGAAACTCAAGACGGCATGGCCGTCCACGCCTACCTCCACCGCAAAGGAGGTCAAACCGACAACGCCGAATACTGGTACGCCCGCGCCGGCCGCCACCATCACCGCCCAGATCTAACCGCCGAATGGCAATCCCTAACCGAATCCCTACTCCCAACCGCCGCAAAAAATTAACGTGACTCCGCAGCCACAACATCACGAATCTGCGGTTGACGCTGTAGCGGCGCCGTTCAGGGCGCCAGCCGTTGTATTAGTATTCGGAGCGGTCGCCTTGATTGATAAATGTGCCAGATGAATTTGCAGGCCGCCAGCCGTCGCAGTCGACGTTGCAGCACCCACATCCACTCAGGCACATTTTGCGGGAGGTGTTCGTAGGGGCGCTGCTTGTCGCAGGTCCGCCGTAGGAAGACTGCGCCCCGCGATCGTGCCGCCAGAAACAACGAGAAATTCTTACGCCGCCACCATCGGCCGTTGTCATCCCGAGCGCAGCGAGGGATCGCTCTCGGTTTTCTTGCTACGCGCCCACTCGGGCGCCGCGCCAACCGCTGCTCCCCTCACTCCATCCCGCAATTTATAGAGCGCGGCAACGTACTCCCCGGTGTTCCGTATCAGGTAAAGCGGCGTGACAAACAAAGAAACCGCGCCCCATGGTCCGAACAACATATTCTTCCCCGTGAACTCCCAATAATGCTTGTGTATGCACGCTTTACACAGGTCGCCGTGTATCTGGTGCTTCCGCCGCCTCAGCAACTTCCCCACATTGCGGTAAAACGCCACATACTGCGTAGGACGCCGGCTCCCACACCACTGGCAAAGCCCGGGTGCAAACCGCGTAGGCTCCAAGTTCGTCGTAGACACAGGCCACCCCCTAAGGGCTGGCCAATTGCCCCGATTCTCCGCCCCACTCAAATACCAAGTCAAGTAAACAAGATTCGAACCCCCACCTCGGCCCGTTAAGCGAAAGCGACGGTCTGTGAAGGCAGCGCACCCACCTAGATGCTACGCACCACCTGTCGCAAGTTCGTGCTCCACCACGTCCCTGCGCGTCTGCGAGAATTTCGCCGTCGCTTCAATGCCCAGGCGTCCTGCGTAATACAGCAGTTTGTCCACGCTCTTGTTGGCAATCTTTCCGTTAAGCAATTCGCTCACCCGCGGTTGCGGTTCCCCGAGAATCAGCTGCAATTCTTTCTGCGAATATTTCTTCGCGTATTTCAGGATGGCCTGATATAACTCCGCTTTGAACTTTAGCGCGGTCGCTTGTTCGCGCGTGAATCCCAAGTCATCCAGCACGTTCCCTCGAGTGACATTTCGGGCCTTGCTAGCCGCTCTTTTCATGTTTCCTTCCTCCCGATAACCTCGCTCTCACTGCCCGGAGCCGCCGCTTCGCTTTCTCGAAGTCTTTTGTAGGCATCTCCCGGCTCTTTTTCTCGAAGCAATGCAGCACGTAAATCACGTCGTCAATCCGTGAAAGGTAAACCACCCGATACCATGACCTTTCATCTCGATCTCGCAGCTCGAACACGCCCACGCCGATCGAGGACAAGGGACGGTAATCGCTCGGCCTTTCTCCCCTCTGCAGCTGCCAAAGCTGAAATCCCAGATTCTGCCGGACGCCTGCGGGGAAATCAGTCAGAACTTCCCGCGAATCGCCCTCCCAAACGATCGTGGCGTGTTTGGCAGTTTCTGATCCAGCGTCCACGCCAACGAATATATCAAGAACCCTGCACCGAATATACAAGTAAGTGTATAAGACGTGCGCATCGCGACACGCAAATGTCCGCACTGCATGTCGCCGCCAGGAACGCACTAGGAACTAGGGTGTGCAGCGGTCCCCTTGGCTAGTCCAAAAGACGCCCGCCGCGACAACGACCGCAATCCCGATACTCGAACCATCCCAATCCCAACCTCAAGCTGTATACTTCTCTCCGTGCCTCCGCCTCTCTCTGGCCAATTCCTATGCCGTCGCCTGAAACCCATGCAACCCTACAACCGTCCGATGACTCGAATCCCCGGAGCCCTATAAATGAGGAAATTGCTTTTACTAGCCGTGGTCATCCTCTTCGCCCCAACCGTTTTCGCGCAGGACACTTCCTCAGTCGAAGTCGGTGTTGATTATTCGTATTTCCGCGTCGCGTCAAATACCTACATCCCCAACTTCTCCCTGAACGGCGGCGGCGCCTCCATCGCCTACTTCTTCACCAAGCACATCGGCTTGAAAGCCGATTTTCAGGACTACGGCTCCCACGCCCTCAATTTTTCCGTCCCCGCCAGCAGCGCCCCCTGTAGTGGCCTGGCCGATTGCCCGATTTCCGTAAAATCCAACACCTTCACTTACACCGGCGGCCCGATCGTGCGCTTCCGCGTAAAAAAAGTGCAGCCGTTCCTCGAAGTGATGTTCGGCGGCGCCCACGATAGCAGCTTCGCCAAAATCTATAACGCCTGCTTCAACCAGGGCGGCTGCGTCAACCTCAGCAAGCAGCCAAACAACAACGCCTTCGCCTGGATTCTAGGCGGCGGCGTGGACATCCCCTTCAAAGAACACATCTCCATCCGCCCCGCCCAGGTTGACTACGTCCACACCGATTTCGGCGACAGCCTCACGAACGTCCACACCACCCAAAGCAATTTCCGCTACCTGGGCGGCGTCGTAATCAAATTCTAGCGATCCCTTCGGAAGGGAAGAGCGGGACTTCAGTCCCGCCGAAAGCGCTTCAATGTTCTCAGGGGCTTCAGAGCCCGTGTGAGAACACGAGAATCTTTGTAGGCCGTAGCTTTAGCTGCGGCATAAACGCTGCACAATCAGAGCGGCTTTAGCCGCTGAAGTACGGAATTTTCAGTTCTCACGCAGACTTTTCAGCCCCTCAAGCCAATCCTTTTGCGTTCCCCCGGGGATTTCTCTGTGTCTCTGTGCCTCCGTGGCGGATTTTCCGTAGAATGAGCCTTTTCTTGTAGTTACCGATTCAAGTGTGTACCGATTTGATAATCCTCGCAAAATGTGTTAACGTCAGTCGGGGCAGAATTCCACCCCACCAAGGAACCAACATGGGGAAGAATACGAAGCACGATAAACGACGCTCGAAGCCGCAGGCTCAAATAAACCGCGCACTAACAACCCCACCCGCCCCGCCAAACTCCACGCCACGCCGCAAACGCCACCGCCCCGACCTCGCCTACCACAGCATCCGCTGCACCATCTGCCGCCACCCCCACCGCGCGACCATCGAACACGACTACCTCCACTGGCACAGCCCCGCTCGCATCGCCCGTGAATACGATACCTTCAACGCCTCCGCCATCTACCGCCACGTCCAAGCCACCGGCCTCGACGCCAAACGCCGCCGCAACGCCATCCGTTCCCTCGAATTCATTATCGAAAAAGCCGAAAGCATCGTCCCCACCGCCAACGAAATCATCAACGCCGTCCGCGCCTGCTGCCATCTCAACCAGGAAGGCCAGTGGATCGAGCCTCTCAAGCAACGCATCGTCACGTACCTCGACGCCCACGGCAACGAGCTTCCCGCACGCGCGAAAGACGCCGCAAAGCCAAACTCACAACCCAAAACGCCCGATATAACAAATGCTACCAGCCCCAAAATCCCCCAAAATCAATCGCCAAACCCAGGGATTAGAAATTGGTTCATCTCGCTGAAAACCAAGGCCACGCGCCTGATTCAATCGCCAACTTTTCACTACTTCTCAAAATCACAAAAATCCGCATCCGCAACGCCGCATACCGCAAGCGTCAGCCACAGCAAAATCGCCACCGAAGCAAGCTCTCAGCTTCCCGAGCCGCACCCCGTCGCCTCGATATCACTAAATCGAATCTTTCCAGGCCTTATTCCCGGGTCTCTCCGTGTCTCTCTGCCTATGTACCAGAATTCTTCCCCCGACTCCGATCCCGGCAGCGTTGACGTCCCTGTCTCCTACTTGTTACTCTGAATCCCCGGAAATTTCGTCGGCATCTAACTGTGCTTACAGAACATTTCATGGCGCTCGCAAGCAGCCTCACGGAGGAACACGCATGGCCAGCCCCGCAACTCTAAAAGTCTTCAAAAACTACATCAACGGCGAATGGGTCGAATCGCGCAGCGGCAAAGCGATCGAAAACCGCAATCCCGCCAACACCAGCGAGCTAGTCGGCATGTTCCCAGCCTCAAACGAGGAAGACGTCAGCATCGCCATTGACGCCGCCAAGGGTGCCTACGAAAACTGGCGCCTAACTCCCGCTCCTAAGCGCGCCGAAATCCTCTACCGCGCCGCCGAAATCCTCATCGAACGCAAGGAAGACTACTCCCGCGACATGACTCGCGAGATGGGCAAAGTCCTAGCCGAAACCCGCGGCGACGTACAAGAAGCTATAGACATGACTTACCTGATGGCCGGAGAAGGCCGCCGCCAGTTCGGCCAAACCACTCCCTCCGAGCTGCCAAATAAATTTGCCATGTCCGTCCGCACTCCCGTCGGCGTCGCCGGCCTAATCACTCCCTGGAATTTCCCCATGGCCATCCCCTCGTGGAAAGCCATGCCCGCGCTAGTCACCGGCAACACGGTAGTCATCAAGCCCGCCGAAGACACCCCTCTCTCCACCTACAATCTGATGCAAGCTCTCAACGAAGCAGGTCTCCCGCGCGGCGTGATGAACGTAGTCTTCGGCGACGGCCCCGGTGCAGGCGCGCCGATCCTGAATAATAATGACGTGAATCTCGTCAGCTTCACCGGCTCGACGGAAGTCGGCCGCATTGTGAGCCAAGCCTGTGCCCCCACCTTCAAGAAATGTCACCTCGAAATGGGCGGCAAGAACATCATCATCGTCATGGACGACGCCAACCTCGACCTCGCCGTTGACGGCGCCGTCTGGGGCGGCTTCGGTACCACCGGCCAGCGCTGCACAGCAGCCAGCCGCGTAGGGGTCCACAAAAAAGTGTACGGCGAGTTCGTAGATAAATTCGTCGCGCGTGTGAAATCCCTGAAAGTCGGCGACGGTCTCGATCCCTCCACAGACATGGGCCCCTGCATCAACGAACAGCAACTCAACACCGTGATGAAGTACGTCCAGATCGGCAAAGACGAAACCGCCAAACTAGCCACCGGCGGCCATCGCCTCGAAAGCGGCACCTGGGGACGCGGCTGGTTCCACGAGCCCACAGTCTTCACCGATTGCGATCCCCAAATGCGCATCGCCCAGGAAGAAATTTTCGGTCCGGTAGTATCGGTGATTCCGTTCGAGGATTTTGACGAAGCTCTAGCAATCGCCAACGGCGTCAACTACGGCCTCTCCGCCTCCATCTACACGCGCAACATCAACAACGCCTTCCGCGCCCAACGCGATCTGCAAACCGGAATCGTCTACGTAAACGCTCCCACCATCGGCGCCGAGACGCACCTGCCCTTCGGCGGAATCAAGAACACCGGCAACGGCCACCGCGAATCCGGCGAAGCCGCCCTAGATTTTTACTCCGAGTGGAAAACCATCTACATAGACTATTCCGACCGCCTCCAACGCGCCCAAATAGACAACGCCGACTAATGTCGACTCTGCGGCCTTGATTTTGTAGCGGCGGCCTTCAGGCCGCCAGCCTCTGCGGTTGACGTTGTGACGTCGGCTGCTGCCTTGTCGCGTCTGTCAAATCGGGTCCGTAGGGGCGCTGCTTGCTGCGCCCTCAACTGCAAAACAGCAACCACGCCCCCGCCCGCCTCCGCTAAACCTTCAACCCAATCAATCTCATCAATTCCAGCGCATTGCTCTTCGCCACCACGCCCTCGCGCAATTTGTAATCGAAACGCATCTCGCCGCTCACGACGTAATCCTGAAAATGCACGTTGCGCGCAGCTCCAGGCAACGCCGCCGTCGTTTCCGTCAATGCCAAATCGTGCGTCGTCACAATCCCCATCGCTCCGCGCTCCACCAACGCCCGCAGCAACCCCTCCGCCCCGATCTTCCGGTCGTTTGAATTCGTGCCCTCCAGCAATTCGTCGAATAGAAACAAAACCGGCGCCGCACCAGCCGTCAATTCAAACACATCCTTGATCCGCAAGATTTCCGTGTAAAAGCTCGAGCGATTCTCCTGCAATGAATCCACACGCCGGATGCTGGTGCCCAGCGAAAGGGAACTAAGCCGCAGCGACGAGCCGCGAATCGGCGCCCCCGCCATCGCCAGCACCGCACTAATTCCAGCCGTGCGCAAATACGTGCTCTTCCCAGACATGTTCGATCCGCTCACCAAAAGCACTCTCGTAGCCGCGTCGAACTGCACGTCATTGCGCACGCACGTTGCCGCAGGAATCAAAGGATGCCCCAGCTGTTCACCAACAAAGACCGCCGAAGCACCTTGCTCGCGCACGACAAACTCCGGAAACGGATCGTCGGGATGCTCGTAAGAATATCCAGCCAGCGAAAGCAGCGCTTCCAACTCGCCGGTAATTTCCACCCAAGCGCGCAACCTGCTGCCCCATTGCCGACGCCACGCTTCGGCAGCCATCGCCGTCTGCACCGTGTAGAGAAACGGCAGCTCCATGATTTGCGCCAGCAAACCAGTGCGCGCATCAACCCAGTAAACAACGCCAGCCAACCGCCGTATCGCTTCCGACGCAGTCTCGCCACCGCGCTTCAGTTCCGCGGCGAACCCTTGTAACCGCGGCGAAGTGAATGGCTCCTGTTCGAGCCGCTCCAGTATCTTGGAGAAAAGCTCCAGCCCCTCGGCATTGGCGGCCATGCTAGAAACCACGCGCATTGCGCGTGGCCGCAGCAAGCGGAGCAAGGCCGCTTCGACAACCAGCACAACCAGGATCGGCAAGAGCTTCGCAGTGAGGAAGAAATATCCGATCGCACCAGCCGCGCATAGCGACAGCAGCGCAGCAAGCAGCCGAAGCAGCACTCCCGAAGTTCCACCAGGAAGTAGTGCAGGGCGCTCTGCCCATGCAATCAACGAGCGCGGATCCAGCCGCACGCGCAGGTCTTCGCCGATCAGCGCCAGCGCTTCGCGCAAATCCAGCCTCCCGCGCAGTTCAGCAATTACGCTGTGGCGTTCGTGAATAGCAGGCACAGGTGATGGCGATAAAAGCCAGCGCGCTAGGCATTCTTCGCCCATCGGCAGACGCGCCTGCGAGAGCAATTCGAAAAGGCATCCTTTGCCAAAGAGATCGAGATCATCGGAGTACACATGTTTCGAGTCGCGAAACCGCTCGCCCGTTGCTCCGGTGCCGGACCACGTGTCCTCGATCCGCGCGATGCCTCGCTCATAGAATGACGCTGCGCCAGCTGCCCGCGCGCGTGCACGCAACACAAACTCGTGCGCTAGCGCCAGGCACGCGTACGCCGCGATGGGCAGCGCCAACCAGTAGCCCGCAAAGAAATGATCCGCAAACGCGAGCCACGCTACTATCAAGCCAACGACAATCGTCCCCAGTTTCGCGTTGCCGACCCGCGCGTGCAGGACTTCCTTGGCTCGGACGATCTCACGGCGTGATTCCAGGCGGCTGGCATACTCGGCGCGCGGCTGCGACAAACCAATCCTCCTGGGTAACGCCGCTTAGTCTACTATCCTCACGTCGCAAAGTGAGCGCAGTGCATCCCGCGAACGACCGTTGTCGTGGCGCAGACGCAGCGGCCTAGTGGAAAAACTTCAGTTGCGGTTGGCCTGCAGAAAGGTAATTACCAGACGGCAGAATTCTTCGGGCTTCTCCAGGTACATCAAATGCCCGGCGTCCTCGACGACGACGCGCCGCGAGTTCGGAATACCGTTCTCGATTACGCCGGCGTGCGCGTGCACGTCCGGGATGTCCTGATCACCAACAAGAATCAGCGTCGGTACGCGAATTTCGCCGAGGCGTCCCACAGCCGGGCGAGTGGGGCGAGCCATGTCGTCGTGCGTCAGATCCTGCGGGCTGGCGGTCAAGATGTCCAACAATTTCTTCTTCGCTTCGGTGTGATCGGCAGCGAGTAAATATTTGTCGTTGGCCCAATTGGCAACCAGTCCGGCGACGTCCTTCTTCTCATACGGCGCGTTATTCTTGATGCCGCGGTCGATGAATTGATCCGAAAAACCGTAGCCTCCGACCACGGCGCCGACCAATACCAATTGCTCGATCAACTCGGGGTGTTCAAGCGTGAAGTCTATGGAAAGCTCGCCTCCATGCGAGCTGCCGACAAGCATTGCATGCTTCGCTTGCAGGTGGCGCAAAAGCGCCTGCAGGTCGTCGGTTTCGTAATACCACTGCGTTGTCGCCGGAGACCGGCCGTAGCCGCGCCGGTCGTAGCGTATCGTATGGAATTGCTTGCAGAACGCCGGCCACACAGCGTCCCAAACCACCGAGTGCGCGATGCCGTCGTGAATCAACACCACGGCTTCGGGTCCCGCGCCGCATTCTTCGTAGTAAATTTTCGATCCATCCACGTCCAGGAAATTACCCGGGCCGGCCGCAGACGGCACCTGCGATTGCGCGGGCGTGACCGGGAGCAACAGCGCGAGAAACGCCACGCAAAAGGTGAGGGGAGCGATCGTTGTGATGGCCGTTGAATGGCGCATGAGGCAAACCTCCTGGAGCTTTCGCGCGTCAATATACGCTGACCGCTGATTCCTGTCAGTGACATTGACAGACCTCCGGCGTGTCAGCAGAATAATCGCGCTGTTATGACGGGGGTTTGCACTCTCGTGCCGCCCGCAGCGTGGCGTGAATCTCCGAGCGGTGACGCTCGAACTTCTCGATCAACGAGGCTACTTTGAAGACTCGATTTCTTTCGTGCGCATTACTGGTGTCGCTTGTGTTGCTGTCCCCGCTTGGTCTGTCGTCGCACTCTGAGGAGGGAAGTCACGCCACGCTCGCGGAGGATCTCGCCAGCGGCGGGTGCCTCGCCGATGCGCGCGCAGCCGGAGACGAGCAGACCGGTCACGGTTTCGACCTCGCGAATCTGGATCGTTCGGTTTCGCCCTGCGATGATTTCTTCCAGTTTGCCGACGGCGGCTGGAACAAAAATCATCCCATTCCGCCGGCGTATCCGCGCTGGGCAACTTTCGATGAGTTGCGCGATCACAACGAAGATATTCTGCGTCAAATTCTGGACGAAGCCGCGAAAGACAAGACCGCGGCCTCCGGATCCAATCTCCAGAAAATCGGCGATTTCTACGCGAGCTGCATGGACGAAACGGCGATTGAGGCCACTGGCGCCAAGCCTTTGGATGCCGAATTCCAGCGCATCGCGGATCTGAAGAACACCGACGATTTGCAAAGAGAGGTTGCACGCCTGCAGCGAGTCGGCATCCGCGCGCTTTTCCGATTCGATTCCGCGCAGGACTATAAAGACAGCACGCAAGTGATCGCCGTGGCCCGCCAAGGCGGACTGGGGTTGCCGGATCGCGATTACTACATGAGGGACGACGACAAATCGAAGCAACTGCGCGCCGATTATTTGCAGCACGTAACTAACATGTTCAAACTGCTCGGCGATAGCGACGCCTCCGCGGCGGCTGAAGCAAAAACAGTGATGGACATCGAAACGTCACTCGCCAAAGCTTCGCTGACGCGCGTGGAGACGCGCAATCCCGACAACACCTATCACAAGATGCAGCTCGCGGACCTTTCCGCGCTCACGCCGCATTTCGCATGGGCCTCGTTCCTGGATGGAGTGGGTTCGCCGCGCGTTTCGGCGTTGAATATTGCGGAGCCGGATTTCTTCAAGGAGATGGACGCGGCTCTGGCTTCGATTCCGCTGGACGATTGGAAAGTCTATTTGCGCTGGCACGTGATTCACAACGCCGCGCCGGCGCTTTCCGCCAAATTCGTGGATGAGAATTTCGAGTTCTTCGGGCGCAAGCTGCTAGGGACCAAAGAAATGCTTCCGCGCTGGCGCCGCTGCGTGCAGTCCACCGATCAGCAACTGGGCGAAGCACTCGGCCAGTTCTACGTGCAGAAGGCTTTTCCGCCTGAAGCGAAAGCCAAGGCCGTCGAAATGGTGAAAAACTTGATGGCCGCACTGCGCGCGGATCTTGCCACGCTCGATTGGATGAGCCCGGAGACGCGGCAAAAGGCTACGGTGAAGCTGGACGCCATCATGATCAAGATCGGATATCCGGACAAATGGCGCGACTATTCCGCGTATCGCGTGGACCGCGGGCCGTACATTGAAAACGTGCGCCGCGGGAGCGCGTTTGCGGTGGCGCACGATATGTCTGAAATCGGCAAGCCGGTGGACCGGACCGAGTGGGGCATGACTCCGCCGACGGTGAACGCCTACTACGACTCTTCGATGAACGAGATCGTTTTCCCGGCGGGAATTTTGCAGCCGCCGTTTTACGATGCCAGTCGAGATGATGCTATGAACTACGGCGGCATTGGTGTGGTGATCGGTCACGAAATGACGCACGGCTTCGACGACCAGGGAGCGAAATTCGACGCGCAGGGAAATCTGAAGAATTGGTGGACGCCTGAGGATCTGACGAATTTCAAAGCGCGCGGCGATTGCATCGCGAAACAATTCGATAGTTTTGAAGTCGAGCCCGGCCTGCACGAAAACGGCAAGCTCGTTGAGGGAGAGAGCATTGCGGACTTGGGAGGGTTGACGATTGCCTATGCGGCGTTGCAGAAGTCCATGGAAGGGAAGCCGGCGCCGCCTGCGATTGACGGTTTTACGCCCGAGCAGCGGTTCTTTTTGGCGTTCGCGCAAATATGGGCCGGCAATGAGCGCCCCGAATTCGCGCGGATGATTGTGGCCACGAATCCGCATCCGTTGAACAGGTTCCGCGCGAACGCGCCTCTTTCGAACGATCCGGCATTCGCCAAAGCGTGGGGATGCAGCGCAAAGTCAACGATGGTAAGGCCGGAGTCGTTGCGATGCAGGATTTGGTGACGCCGCAGAGATGACTCTACGATTCTGGATTTGTTGCTACTGACTGCGTGACCAGCGTTGGGCTTGGCGTCCAGACTGGTTCTTGGACGCTGGTTTGCGCGTATTCGCGATACCAGAGGGCCTCACTCGCACGTTGCCAGAGGCGCGTTCCGATCCAGACTAGAATCATCAGCTGGCTCAGCAGAAACGCCAGGATATTGGATTGCGGGCTGAGGAACGTCATCCACAGGCGCAGGCCGAAGAAGAACAGTACGATTCCGATGATGGCGATGCTGACGTAGAGCCATAGCAGCGAGAAGAAATTGTGCCACAGCACGCGGGCGGCGCGGCGGAGCGCTCTGTGCATTTTCTTCTCGTCATCGGCGACGGCGATGATTTCGGCCATGTCGAACCACAGGCGCACGATCGCGAGCAGCAGCAGAATCACGATGGCAGCGGCGACGAAGAAATACACGGCGGGGAAGGGCGAGATCGAATCGGCGTCGATTTTATCGTAGAGCGCGCCGACACCCGCGCTGATTGCTCCGATCGGAATCAGCACGATCGCGAAGTAGATGAGGAGCCGGAAAAAGCGCCAGAAATGTTGGCCGCAGGCTTCGAAGAACGGGGCCGCGCGCGGCGTCTCGTCGCGCAAATATGTCGCCAGGATGCCGCCGGTCAAAAACAGCATAAAAACCGCAAAGACGATCGAAAAATGGATGACCGCCGGTCCCTGAAACTCGATCGGCGAAGTGGGCAGCTGGCCGAGCTCCATGAAAGCCGACGCATCCCAGCCGTCCAACAGACGCCGCGAGGAAAGGCTGTGGTTCAGCGTGCCGGCAGCGCGATCCACCATTCCCTGGGTGGAAAGAAAACCAAAAATCAGGGTAACGGCGAAAACCCACCAGACCAGCCGCTGCCATTTCCAGACCAGCGCCCCGCCCGACAAGAATGTTTTTGGTTTCGTTCCAGGCATCCGTCTCGCTCCTTCGATTTCTTAACGCGATTTCGTTACGTCAGCCACGCGAGCAATTGCGACAGCCATTCACTGGCAAAGACCCACATGTTGCGGAGCTTATACAGGGCGCGTGCGTCAGACTTTTTTACGTAGCTGTTGTTGAAGAAATCGCGGTCCATGGTGATCTGATTTTGCGGATCGATTTGCGCGGACTCGATCTTGGCTTTGCGATCGTAGTGGTAGCGGATCCAGCGATCCTGGCCGTCCCAGTGTTCCTTGGCCGTGTAACCATCGTCGAATTTCACGACTAGATCCACGGGGAAAATAAACTCGCGCTTGCGTCGCACGGTGACGTAGGTGCGGTACACCTCGTTCTTGTCCTTATCTTCACCGAATTGCGAATGCTTCTCCCACCACTTCAGCGGATCGGAGTGGGCGTCACTGACTTCATAATCGAGGACATTGGTGCCATAAACGGCCTGATTGAAATACCAGCGCAGGTCTTTTCCGGAAACTTCCTCGATGGTTTTCAGGAAGTCCTCGCCGGTGGGATGCGTGAAGCGGCAGCGCATGAAGTAGGTGTGCAGGGCGTTGCGGAGCGTGTCTTCGCCGATCACTTTTTCCAAGGTGATCAGCATGGTAGCCGTCTTGCCGTAGGTGATGCCGCCGTAGGAATTACTGCCGATGAATTGCCAGGCGAAGCGCGAGATGGGGTCCATGTCCGGCTCGGCGAGGTAGGAAACGCGCTGGAGTCCGGTCTCACTCATCTGCGCGAACGGAAAATTCATTACGGAGGTTGATTTGCCGTAGAGCGCGTCCATCACTTTCACTTCGGTGTAGCTGTTGATTCCTTCATCGAGCCAGGCTTCTTCAAACTCGTTGGTGGCCACCATGCCGTACCAATATTGATGGCCGAATTCGTGTTCGGTGACGACTTCCGGCGCGAGCAGTCCGTCGGGCATCCACCACGCGGTGCCGGCGGTAATCAATGTGGGATATTCCATTCCGCCGGCATCGCCGCCTCCATGCGGCGGGTCCACGACGGTGATGCGGTCGTAAGGATACGGCCCATACCACTGATCGAAAAGTTGCAGAGTGCCCTTTAGCGCTTTGATGTAGCGCGGTCCGGAAGGCGCGTGTCCGGGCGACATCAGCATATGAATTTTTACGGGACCTTGGCTGCCGGTCCAGGAATCTTCGACGTCGGTGAAGCTGGGGCTGGCGGTCCAGGAAAAATCGTGAACGTCTTCGGAGTGGAAGGTGACGGTCTTGGTGCCGTCCGGATTATTGACGCTCGAAACCTGGTCGCCGCCCGCGCCAACGATTTCATTTTGGGGCAGCGTGATCTTTACGTCGAACGTTCCGAAGTCGGCGAAGAATTCCGTGGTGGCGTGAAACTGGTGGCAATTCCAGGCGTCTTTCCACCACACGCCGACTTTCGGGAACCACTGGCCGACCATATCGAAATTGTGTGCGTAGCCGGTGCGTTCGACGACTTTCGGAAGTTGGTCGCGGAAAGTCATGCGAAACGTGACGGAAGCGCCGGGCGCGATCGGTTGCGGCAACGCGACTTGAAATACGGTGTGGTCGTTCGTGTTGTGGTCGTCCGGCTGGACAAATTCCATCTTGCCGGTCAGGTCGCCCATGCCCTCGACTTCGAGCTTATCCACGTTTATCGAGCCGTAATGTTTTGGGTCCCATTCGGAATCGGGGCCATTGCCGCGCGTGCCCGCGAGGCGAACTTCTGTCATGAAAGTGGATTGTGGTTGGAAAGCGTTGAGGTACAGGTGGAAGGGGAAAGTTTGCTGCGGCTTGCCGGTGAGGTTGTGATACGTCAGCGTCTCGGTGGCGGCGATGGTGTGTTTCGTGGGGTCGAGCTTCGCGTCAATCTCGTAGGCCACCACGCGCGTGGAAAGCGGCTTCTTTGCGGCGTCGCCGGCTTCTGCCGCGGGCTTCGCTTCCGCTTTTTTCGCGGCGGTCTGCGAATAGCTAGGTGCGCTCGAGAGCAACGCAATGGTCGAGACCACCAACACTCGTGCTAATTGCATCCTGCCTCCATGCCGGTCAGCGTATTCAGGGAATATCCGAGGGGGCCTGAAAAACTGGTACACAATATGATACGTTGCCGCTGCGCGCAAGTTTGGTGTGAAAAATTCTTGTCGTTAGTAAGGCGTGCCGAAAAGCTTCGTCAAGGAATCTGATTCGCGGGCAGTCAAGCGCGCTACGGTTATTCAGTCAGCGACCGGGCCGTGGGCGCCAAGTTGACGCTGTGCGTTACACCGTCTAAACTTGAATTATTGTAGTGCTTTAACCGGCGCCGCATGGGCGGGCCGAGTTCAGGGCGTGCTGACTTCGGTGACTTCAACGATCCTACAACAAAAGCGGCATCAGCAGATTCTGACGGACTTGGTGCGCGAGTACATCGAGACGGGTGAGCCGGTTTCTTCGCGCAGCATTGCCAACCGCCACGTCGAGCCGCTCAGTTCCGCTACCGTGCGCAACGTGATGGCTGATCTAGAAGACGCTGGCCTGCTTTACCAACCGCACACTTCCGCGGGGCGCGTTCCGACTGCTGCTGCGTATCGCTTTTTTGTCGAGCAAGTAGCCGCGCAGGCGACGGCTAGTCCCGAAGACCGGCTGTGGATCCGACGCGAACTGGCTGCGGCGCAGACTCCTGAAGCGGTGATGGAGCGCGCGAGTCATGTGCTCGCCGCGGTTTCGCGCGGGCTGGGGATTTTTATCGCGCCGCCACTAGCGCGCAGCGTTGTCGAGCATCTGCGTTTTCTGCTGCTGCCCGATGGACGAGTTTTGATCATCTTGATTTCGGGCGGCGGAGTGACGCGCGATAAATTGATTCGGCCGGAGCGTCCCTTCAAGCAAGAGGATCTCGATCGTACGGCGGAATACTTGAACCGGCACTACATCGGCTGGACGCTCGAGGCGATGCGCGCGGATTTGCGCAAGCAGGTGGAGCAGGATCGCGAGCAGTATGGCCGTTTGGCTGGAGATGCGTTGCTCTTGTGCGATCCCAGCATTCTGGGTGACGTCGGGGAGCGTAAGATTTATGTGGATGGCGCGGCGCAGATTGCTTCTTCGCCGGATTTCACCAACCCGGAGCAGTTGCGCGAACTGCTGGAAGCGATTGAAGAGAAAGATCGCTTGATCGCGCTATTGAGCGGCTGCATCGAATCGCCCGAGCCGGTGCATGTGGAGCTGGGCCTGGACAAGATCTCGAATGCCGGAAAACATCTTGCCATCGTTTCGGCTTCGTATTCATCTAAGGATCAGGTGCAGGGTACCCTGGGAATTCTGGCGCCGATGCGCATGCATTACGAGCGGGTGATTACGGCGGTCGCATTTATGGCGCAATTTTTTTCGGAAGGACAAGAGGGGAGTTAAGTCCATTGGCATCGCATAAGAATCACAAGGATAACGAAGATCCCAAGTCGGGCTTTGCGGCGGCTGCGGGACGCGCCGAAGATTCCGCGCGGAATGCGGGCGCGGCCGATCCAGCGGCTTCCGGTGAATCGGGTGCGGCAGGGAACGGTTCCGCGGCCGAGCAGCTGCAGAAACTCCTTGCTGAGAAGCAGGAACTGATGAACACGCTCGTGCGCCGGCAAGCGGATTTTGAGAATTACCGCAAACGCGTGGAGAAAGAACGTCATCAGGACCGGCATCGCGGAGTGGAGGGGCTGATCGAGCAGCTTTTGCCGGTGCTGGATGCTTTTGACCGGGCGCTGGTGGGTCACGACGACCCCGCGAATGCGGATTACCGCAAGGGATTCGAAATGATTCGGGGCCAGCTTTGGAGCGCTCTCGCGAAGCAAGGTCTGGAGCGAATTCAATCCGTGGGCAAGGAATTCGATCCGAATTTGCATCACGCGATAGAGAGCGTCGAGACGGCGGACCACGCCGAAGGCGTGGTGCTAGGTGAGATGCAGCCCGGATACATGTTTCACGGCCGCGTGTTGCGTCCCGCGATGGTCCGCGTATCAGCCCCACCCGCGAATTAGAGAAACACAGGCCAGGGAGAACAACGAAATATGGCAGGGACTAATAACACAGATTTCTACGACGTATTGGGCGTGGCGCGCGATGCTTCGCCCGAGCAGATCAAATCGGCTTACCGCAAATCGGCTTTGCGGTGGCATCCTGATCGGAACCCTGGGAATAAGGAAGAGGCCGAGCATAATTTCCGTGCGGCTTCGGAAGCCTACGCGGTGCTTTCGGACCCGCAGAAGCGTTCTGTATACGACCGCTTTGGCGCGGCGGGATTAGGAAATCGCGGATTCGATGCGGGCTTCAATTCCACGATCTTCGAGGAATTTCAGGACATTCTCGGCGACCTTTTCGGTTTTGACGAGGTGCTCGGCGGGGGACGGCGGCGCACGGGCCGGGGTGGAGCGCGCGGCCAGCGTGGTGCGGACCTTCGCTACGATATGTCTCTCAGTTTCGAGGAGGCAGCGACCGGAGTTAGCAGCAAAATCAAATTATCGCGTCACGAATTGTGTGAGACGTGCAAAGGAACGGGGGCGAAACCGGGGACGGGCATGTCCACTTGCCGTACTTGCGGCGGGCGCGGGCAGATGTCCTATTCGCAGGGATTTTTCTCGATTACGCGGACGTGTCCGGCTTGCCAGGGTGCGGGGCAGACGATCAAGGACGCTTGCCTCACCTGCCGCGGGCAGGGCCGCATCGAGCGCGAGCGCATTCTCGAAGTGGGGGTGCCGGCCGGAGTGGATACCGGGACGCGTTTGCGCATGGCGGGGCAAGGCGAGCCGGGAATTAATGGCGGACCGGCGGGCGATCTCTACATTTTCCTGGAAGTGAAAGAGCATGCGTTCTTCGAGCGGCGCGGCTCGGATTTGATCTGCGAGATCCCGATCAGTTTCTCGCAGGCGGCGCTGGGCGAGAAGATCAAGGTGCCGACCTTGAAGGGCGAGGAAGAACTGGAAATTCCCGAGGGCACGCAGTCGGGGCAGATTTTCCGCAAGAAGGGCAAGGGCTTGCCGAATCCGCACGGCGGGCGCGGCGACCTTTACATCAGCGTTCGTGTGGTGGTGCCGGCTAAGGTGTCGCGCGAGCAGCGGCGGATGCTCGAGCAGTTGGGGCAGTCAATGAAAGTCGAGAACAGGCCCGCCGAACGCAATTCCACTTTCTTCGACAAAGTGAAAGACATCTTCGGCTAAACAGCCTCGCTATGGGTTTGCTGGAGCAGCAGCTGCGCTCGCGTTCTCCGAATCGACGGCAAAGACCGGAACGGCGCGGACAGTTTCGTCCGTGAAGATGAAAAGCGACGACTGTGGGACGAATTTAATTTCTAGATCCGCGGCAGTGTCAGGAAGTATTCGAAAGAAGCCGCCAGCGATGTGGTCAGCCGAAACTTGGATTTGCGACGAGGTGGTATCCAGGATGAGCGGCCGGACGCTCTCGTCGGAAGTAACAATGCAGTTTGAACCGACGTTCCCGCACAAGTTCACCTGAGTGATCGTGCCATTCTCATTCGAGTTCGTTTGATTGCGAGATAGGCGCAGCCGAATTTGGCGATAGGCATCCGCAGGAACGGCGGCGTATTCGAGAGTATTAAATCCGGATGAATCGCCGCTCGGCGCAAGCAGGTCTATTTGTGCCGGCTGTTTTACCAGCTTCGGAGCCAACTCCTGCCAGTCAGGCGAGTCGTCGCCGGCGGCCGCGCTCGAATTGGCCTCAATGCCTTGGATGGTCACGTAAATATGGGATATTCGTGCCGGCATAATTCCCGCAGGCGCGGTGAGGGACGTCGTGATGCGCGGCCGCACGCTGCCCTTGGCCTGATTCAGTGGACAACCGTTTATGCTGCCAGCTATCGTTCCGCCGCCTCCGCCAGGGTTGGACACAAATATGAAGCAGGAGTTATCGCAGCCGATCAAACCCAGCGAGCACAGCAGTATTGCGAGGAACGCTGATTGAGATGGTGCAATCGTTCTTGCGGAACTGTCTGGGCGGCGCACGGAACGCCTCGATGCCGCGATTATGAAGCGGGAAACCGGCCCCGTCAAGTTGTTGGCCCGTCGCTTATCCCCCATACCCTTGGCCCCAGTTCATTCACTTGTTCGAATTGATTTTCGGCATTCGACGCTCTTGCGCGGTGCCGCCTAGCTCGCAGGTTGGCACTGTCAAGGTACAATCGTTTCGATGCGACGGCGATTTTTCGTAGACCATTTTGATGATGGGACGGCCACGTTGCGCGGCGACACGGCCGAGCACCTGGGGCGCGTGTTGCGCGCGGAGCCGGGGCAGCTTTATGAGTTGAGTGACGGCGAACGGGTTTGGCTTGGGCGCGTGGAGCGCGTAGGGTTGCTGAAACGCGGCGACAATCGCGTGGAATTTTCTTTGGTCGAGCCGATCGCTGTGGACGAGCCGGCGCTGCGTCTGCAACTGCTGATCGCTCTGGTGAAATTCGACCGGTTCGAGTGGTGCCTGGAAAAAGCGACCGAACTGGGAGTGAGCGAGATCACGCCCTTAATCGCTACGCGCACCGACAAGGCTTTGGTGGGCGCGGCTGGCAAACGGCACGCACGTTGGGAAAGGATTTTGGTTGAGTCGGCGCAACAGTCGCGGCGGTTGCGTCCGCCGAAGTTGGCGCAGGCTGCGACGGTGGATGACGCTTATGCGGCTTGCAACGCGGAATCGAAACTCTTGCTATCTGAGCGGAGTGATGCGCCGGCGATTCACGACGTGTTGCTGAACGTGAGCGCGCGGTCGGCGGCGATCTCGATCGGTCCGGAGGGTGGGTGGACGGACGGCGAGCTTGATTTGGCGCGCGCGGCGGGGTTTAAGCAAGCGTCGCTTGGGCGTCTCGTGCTGCGGACGGAAACGGCTGTGCTGGCTTCGCTCGCGATTTTGCATTTCGCGTTGGATGGTTGAGACGAACAGCAGAAGTCGCTCTTCAAACCGCCACTGCCGGTTCTCAGGATGAATCGCTCTGCAGGGCGATTCACAGAGAAAAATCGAAGGGAAAGGCGCCCACCTAAAGGTGGCCGCTGCAGAGTAACCTCTCCCCTCACGCCGCGAAGGATTATCGAGCCTTTCGGGGCGATGAATCGGTGATCCGCGTTCATCTCTGTTTATCTGTGTTCATCTGTGGCGATTTTTCGCGGCGCTTGCAGTGTGTGAGCGCCTCGTCTTCGTGTGCGTGAACACTTGGCGGGTTGCGTCTTGCCGTGATATAAATATTTGAGCGCCGAATGTTGGATATTTCCCAGCCGAACCCACCGAACCCAAATAGCGCCCCTTCTTTGCCTCAATTGCGGCGCGAACTACGCAGTTGGACGCGCGACCTTGCCGTGGCGCTCGGCCTGGCTCTGGTCATCATCATTTTCCTTTACCAGCCTGTAAAAGTGGAAGGCACCAGCATGGCGCCGCTCCTGAGCGATCAAGAACGAATCTTCATCAACAAATTCGAATACCGCTTCGAACCGATTGAGCGCGGAGACGTGGTCGTTTTCTGGTATCCTCTCGACCATTCGAAATCGTTCATCAAGCGCGTCATCGGCTTGCCGGGAGAATCCATCGAACTGCGCGCCGGACACGTGTATGTGGATGGCAAGGAGCTTGCCGAGCCCTACGTTCCGGCGAGCTATCTCGACGGCTCGAGCTACGGCCCGATGAAGATTCCATCGGGAAATTATTTTGTGATGGGCGATCACCGCGATAGTTCGAACGATTCGCGGGTGTTTGGTCCGGTGAGCCGGCCGTACATTTACGGCAAAGCGGTTTTCGCTTATTGGCCGGTGGACCACTTCGGTTCGCTGACATATTCGTCCACGGTAAACGCGGCATCGCGATGAAATATTTTGGAGGATACTCTGACGCAGCAGGCCGCAGGTCGCGCGATTCTCGCGCTGGAAGACGGAAGAGTATTTAACGGTCGCGCGGCCGGCGCACGCACGCGCCGCGGCGGAGAAGTTGTTTTCAACACCAGCCTCACGGGTTACCAGGAAGTTTTTACCGATCCCAGTTATTCCCGCCAGATCGTCTGCCTCACTTATCCGCACATCGGAAACGTCGGCGCAAATCTGGATGACGAAGAATCGACCAAGCCGTACATCGAGGCTCTGGTGGTGCGCGAATTTTCGCCGCTGGCTTCGAACTGGCGGTCGAGCGAATCCGCGCAGCAGTATTTGGAGCGGCATGGAGTGCCGGTGATCTGGGATTTGGATACGCGCGCCTTGGTGCGGCATTTGCGGGATGTGGGCGCGTTGCGTGGGGTGGTGGCGACCGATGGCACGGCGGCGGAACAACTAATTGCAGAGGCGCGTGCGCTGCCGACGATGGCTGGCCAAGAATTGGCGGGGCGCGTGACCACCGCGCGCAAGTACGAGTGGACCAAGGGCTCGATAGATTTGGCGGCACCGATTTCTCTTGCTGCAACGGCAGCGGGAGGATCAGAGGGGCGGGGCATAAGCTCCGACGGGCGCGAGCCAAAAGCGAAAGGGGCTTTAGCCGCTGAAGAACAGCCGCGGCACAAGGTTGTCGCCTACGATTTCGGCATTAAGCAAAATATTTTGCGGTTGCTGGTGGACCACAATTGCGACGTTACGGTGGTGCCGGCGGGAACTTCCGCTGCAGACGTTTTGGCGCTCAAGCCAGACGGCGTGTTTCTCTCGAATGGTCCTGGGGATCCTGAGCCAATTGGCTATGCGGTCGAAAACATTCGCAGGCTTTTGGGACGCGTGCCGATCTTTGGGATTTGCCTGGGTCACCAGCTTTGTGGATTGGCGCTGGGTGGGCGGACGTTCAAATTGAAATTTGGGCACCATGGCTCGAATCATCCGGTGAAGAATTTATTGACGCAAAAAGTTGAGATTACCGCGCAGAACCATGGTTTTTCCGTGGACCCTGAGTCACTGCCTTCGAGCGACGTGGAGATTACGCACGTTAATTTGAACGATCACACCAACGAGGGCATGCGCCATCGCTCGTTGCCGCTTTTCAGCGTGCAATATCATCCGGAAGCATCGCCAGGCCCGCACGATGCACGGTATTTGTTTAATGATTTCATCGCGCTCATGAACGAAGCGGGGAAGAGGCCTTGATGCCCGCGTCGGCGTTGTTGAGGCGGCGGCTGCAACAAGCAGCAGGCGTTCGAGGCATTGATAGGAAGCTCGCTCGTCATGCCGCGCTGCTCGGCTTGGCGTTTACGATCGCGCTGGCTGCGACGGGCGTCAAGGCGAACACATGTATTGATGAAAAACCCGTAAAGATTCCGGGAATATTTTGTGGCAGGGTATTTGACCCGACCGGTGCCGCCGTTGCGGATATGGACTTGCGTTTGCTTGATGCAGCTGGCTCGATCGCGGCGGAGATACGTACAGATTCCAAAGGTGATTTCGCATTTTCGACGTTGTCGAGCGCCAAGTACCGGCTGACAACGGCGTCTCCCGGATGGAATATCACGTTCGGTGCAATCGAAATTTCGGGCAGTCAGAAGGCAGTTTGCAGGATGCCCATCTCTGTGACGCTAGGGTTGAGGTCGTGTGAGGGCGGGATAAATCGCAAGTGGCCGCCGCGTTGGTAAATACAGATTATTCGCTTCGGGGCGTGGGTTGAAACGGTATGCCGAAACGGACTGACATCAAGAAAATCATGATCATTGGGTCTGGCCCGATTGTGATCGGGCAGGCTTGCGAATTCGACTACTCGGGTACGCAGGCTTGCAAGGCTTTGCGGTCGGAGGGTTACGAAGTCGTCCTGGTTAATTCGAATCCTGCGACGATTATGACCGACCCGGAAATCGCGGACCGGACTTACATCGAGCCGCTCTCGAAGGAATATCTCGAGGCGATCATCGCTGCAGAGCGGCCGGACGCGTTGCTGCCTACCGTTGGTGGACAAACCGGGCTGAATCTTGCTGTTGAGCTTGCGGAAGCGGGGATCCTCGAAAAATATAAAGTGAAATTGATTGGCGCGTCGCTTAGCGCGATCAAAATTGCGGAGGACCGGCTGCTGTTCAAGGATGTATGCCGCAAAATCGGTTTGGAAGTTCCGGCGTCAGAAGTTGTGACCACCGTTCCCGACGCAATACGGCTTGCCGATCAGCTCGGTTATCCCGTGGTGATTCGTCCATCGTTCACTTTGGGCGGCACCGGCGGCTCGATTGCTTACAACCACGAGGAATTTGCGGATTTGATTGCGCGCGCGTTGGATGCCAGCCCGGTGCACCAGGCTTTGATCGAGGAGTCGGTGCTGGGGTGGAAGGAATTCGAGCTGGAAGTGATGCGGGACCATCGCGACAATTTCGTGGTGATTTGCTCGATCGAAAATTTCGACCCGATGGGGATTCATACGGGCGATTCCATCACTGTCGCGCCTGCGCAGACTCTCACTGATAAGGAATACCAGCGGATGCGGGATGCTGCCGCTGCAATCATTCGCGAAGTGGGCGTCGAAACCGGCGGATCGAACATTCAATTTGCGGTTGATCCGGCATCGGGGCGGATGACCGTGATTGAAATGAATCCGCGCGTTTCGCGCAGCTCAGCGCTGGCGAGCAAAGCGACTGGGTTTCCCATCGCGAAAATTGCGGCGAAGCTTGCGGTGGGAATGACCCTCGACGAAATTCCCAACGACATTACCAAAAAGACGCCATGTTCCTTTGAGCCGACGATTGATTACGTGGTGGCGAAGATTCCCAAGTGGCAGTTCGAGAAGTTTCCCGGTAGCGACAGCACTTTGACGACGCAGATGAAATCGGTCGGGGAAGTGATGGCGATCGGGCGCACGTTTCAGGAAGCGATCTGCAAGGCGATTCGGTCGCTGGAGCCAAGTACGGCGTGGCGGCCACCCGCGGAAGTTACCACCGTGTTGCTGCGCGAGAAATTGCATGTGCCGGGGCCGGACCGGTTGCACTGGCTGTTTGAGGCGCTTGAGCGCGGGATGTCCGCTGAAGAAGTTTGCGACCTTACGAAGATTGATCCGTGGTTTATTCGCCAGCTGCAGGAAATGCTGGCGATTGACAAGCGCGTGGCGGCGACGGCGTTGGGAAAATGTCCGCCGGAATTGTTTTTGGAATCAAAGCGCTCGGGAGCGAGCGACGAGGAAATCGCGAAACTTTGGAATGTGAAGGCTGCGAGCGTACGCGCGCGGCGGAAGGAATTGGGCATTCAGCCGGTTTTCAAGCGCGTGGATACCTGCGCGGCGGAATTCGAGTCGTTCACGCCGTATCTTTATTCGACGTACGAGGAAGAGGATGAATCCGGCGCGGTGGAGCGTCCCAAGGTTGTGATTTTGGGCAGTGGGCCGAACCGCATCGGGCAGGGAATCGAATTCGATTATTGCTGCTGCCATGCAGCGTTTGCGCTTAAAGAAGACGGCTACGAGACGGTGATGGTGAATTGCAATCCGGAGACGGTTTCGACGGATTACGACACGTCGGATCGTTTGTATTTTGAGCCGCTGACGCTGGAAGACGTGCTGGCGATTCTGGATCGGGAGAAGCCGCAGGGTGTGATCGTGCAATTCGGCGGGCAGACTCCGCTGAATCTGGCGCTGGAGCTAAAACAGAATGGCGCGAAGATTATCGGCACTGCGCCAGAATCGATTGATCTTGCCGAAGACCGCCGGCGATTTGGCGCGTTGCTTGATGAATCGAAAATTCCGCAGCCGAGGAATGGCACGGCTTTTGCGCCGCAAGAAGCCGTGCAGGTCGCAACGGAAATTGGGCTGCCGGTTTTGGTGCGGCCGAGTTACGTGCTGGGCGGGCGCGCGATGGTGATCGCTTACGATTTGAAGACGGTGGAAGAGTATGTGGCGCAGGCGGCGTTGATTGGTTCGGGGACTGACCCGAAGCGCCCGATTCTGATTGATCAATTTTTGGAAGACGCTACGGAAGTGGATGTGGATGCGCTCGCGGATGGCGAAGATGTGCTGATCGCGGGAATCATGGAGCACATCGAGGAGGCGGGGATCCATTCCGGCGATTCTTCTTGCGTGCTGCCTTCGGTGACTTTGAAGCCTTCGGTGCTGGAACGCATTCGCGACTACACGACGAAGCTGGCGCGGGCGCTGAAAGTTGTTGGGTTGATGAATGTGCAGTATGCGATTCAGCGGGATACGGTGTATGTGCTGGAAGTGAATCCGCGGGCTTCGCGCACGATTCCTTACGTCAGCAAGGCTACCGGCGTGCCGCTGGCGAAGGTTGCGGCGCGTTTGATGACTGGACGGAAATTGCGCGATCTGCGTTTGCCTTATACGGAAACGAACGGGATCAAGGAATTGGTGGTTCGCAATTTTTATGCGGTGAAGTCGCCGGTGTTTCCGTTCAACAAGTTTCGCGGGGTGGATACGATTCTTGGCCCTGAAATGCGCTCGACTGGCGAAGTGATGGGAATTTCGTCTACTTTCGGTTTGGCTTTTGCGAAGGCGCAGCTGGCTGCGGGGCAGCGTTTGCCGCAACGCGGGACAGTGTTTCTTAGCGTGAACGATCACGATAAGCGGCACGTTGCTTTTGTGGTGCAGGATTTACTTGCTGCGGGATTGAAGGTTGTGGCTACGCGCGGGACCGCGGCGGCGTTGGCTAGCGCTGGGATCGAGGTGGAGACGGTTTACAAGGTGAATGAAGGTCGGCCGAACATTGTGGACTTGATCAAGACGGCCAAGGTGGATTTGGTCATCAATACGCCTTTGGGCCGCGAATCTTTCTACGACGAGAAATCTATTCGCCGGGCAGCGGTGCGTTACAACATTCCGTGCATTACTACGCTTTCGGCGGCTAGCGCTGCTGCGCGCGGAATGCGCGCGATGGCGGGACATGTGGTGGATGTGGCGGCTTTGCAGGATTTGCATCAGCGGAAGTCCGCTGCTTCGGCGCCTGCCGCTCCGGCGGAGAAGTAGCACCTCCCTTTTTCATCTTGCGACGATGGGATGCTAAGCAGCTCTCCGTCACGCCGCAAATTATTACCGCAGAGACGCAGAGTGCGCCCTTCGAACCGGCACTGCCGGTCCTCAGGATGGATCGCCCTGCTGGGCGATTCACATAGAAAGACCAAGGCAAGACTTAACACGGAGTCCACAGAGAAAACCTTGAGGTCACGGAGATATCGTGCCTGTTGCGTTCGTCTACCGCTGCACTCCCGTGTGATATAAAATAGCGCGATGAAACTTCACGGTGTTTTCGCTCCCCTGACCACTCCTTTCGAAGCGAACGGCAGCCTTGCGCTTACTCGTTTGCGCGACAACGTGGCGCTGTACAACAAGACGGGGCTTACGGGTTACGTCTCGAACGGATCTACCAGCGAATCTGTGCTGCTGAAATGGGAAGAGGTGTACCACGTTTGGGTGACGGTGCGCGATTCCGCGGCGCCGGAAAAAATTCTGATCGCTGGGACGGGCGCTGAATCTACCGCCGAAACGATCGAACATACAGATCGGGCTGCAAGAATCGGCTACGCCGCGGCTCTGGTCCGCACGCCGAGTTTCTATAAGCCGGCGATGAACGAGCACACGCTGGCGGAGCACTACTTGCGCGTTGCGGACGCGTCCAGCATTCCAGTGATGGTGTACTCAGTGCCGATTTTCACGCACGTCACGGTGGAGGCGCCGCTGATCGCGCGCGTTGTGCATCATCCGAATATTGTCGGTATCAAAGATAGCTCAGGGAACGTCGAGGGAGTGGCTGCGATCATCGCTGCCGCGCCGAAACATTTTCAAACTTTGGTTGGCTCAGCCGCGACGCTCTACGAATCGCTGGAGGTTGGCGCGGTTGGAGCGATTCTGGCGCTGGCAGACGCGTTCCCGGAGTTGTGCGCGGAGATTTACGAGTCGTCGCGCGCCGGCGAGCGCGCTAAGGCGCAATCTCTCGCGCAAAAATTGTTGACCCCTTCGCAGATGCTTGGCGCGCAATATGGGATCGGCGGGCTGAAGTACGCGCTCGACCGCCTCGGCTTTTACGGCGGTCCGCCGCGCCTTCCGCTGCTGCCGCCGAGCGGCCAGGCCAAACAGGAAATCGACGCCATGTTGGCGAATCTTATGTCCCAGCCGGAGCATCTTCTCTAGAAGCCATTTCCAGACGATTCGTGCGCGCTGGGAGGACGTCATTCAAACGAATTGCCGGAACCCACACGTTCTAACGGCGCCCGCGAATAGGCAGGCGCTTCAGCACGGCGCAACGCTTGATCAATGTTGTCGTAGCCATCCGTTCGCTGCTAACCTTCGCGCGCGGCGCGCGTCCCACGCTCATTGCTGCCTTTCAGGGCCGCGTGTATCATGACCACCTCCATGGAGACGCACTGCATCTCCTTCCGTGAAATTCCTCAGACCAGTAAGCTTTTTGCGACGTTCCTGGAAGATTTTGGCCGGGTCGCGCGGTATTACAGCCAGTCGCCTACGCTCGCGGGCATATTTGCGGCTGCCAAGGGAGTGCAACTGGATGCTGCGGTGCGACAAGGTGTAGTGGAAGTCCTGCGCGAGCAAAATAAAAGTTTCGGCGGGACGGATGTGTTGGATGAGCACATCGCGCGGAATCTGGATCGGCTGGCGAACGGCGCCGTCGCGATTGTGACGGGCCAGCAGGTGGGACTTTTCACGACGCCTGCTTACAGTTTCTACAAAGCGATGACCGCTGTGGCGTACGCCGAGGAGTTGACGCGGCAGGGAATCGAAGCGGTGCCTGTTTTCTGGGTGGCGACGGAAGATCACGATCTCGCGGAAATCAATCACGCTGCTTGGACCACGCGCACCGGACTGGCGGAATTTGCCATGCCCGTGGGCAATGGCGAAGAGGGTCGGCGCGTGGGAGAAATCAAGCTGGGAGAGGCGATTGCCGCGCCGGTGGTGACGGCCGTGGACACGCTCGAAGGCCCGTACGCGGGAGATGTGGCGCGCGCTTTGCGCGAATCGTACGCGCCGGACGAGACGTACGGGTCAGCTTACGCGAAATTGATGGCACGGCTGGTGGCGGGGCGGGGAATTATTTTTCTCGACCCGCTGGATTCGCGGCTGCACCATTTTGCCACGAGGATCTATCGTCGTGCGCTGGACGGAGCGGACGCGCTGGGCGACGCGCTTTTGGCGCGCTCGAAAGAACTTGAGCGCGGTGGCTTTCATGCGCAGGTGAAAGTGACGCGGGAATCCACTTTGCTTTTTTACAACGTGGAGGGGATCAGGCATCCGCTGCGCCAGCGCAACGGCAAATTCTTTGCGGGCGACGCGATTTTCACCGGCGACGAATTGCGCGCGGCGATCGAGAAGACGCCGGAAGCGTTTACGCCGAATGTTTTGCTGCGGCCTGTGGTGCAAGACACTTTGCTTCCCACCGCTGCTTACGTTGGTGGTCCTGCCGAGATTGCTTACATGGCACAGGCGCAGGTCGTTTACCAGCGCTTGCTCGGACGCATGCCGGCTATGCTGCCGCGCGCGAGCTTCACGATCATCGAGCCTGCAGTGGCGCGCCTCCTGAAAAAATACGGCCTGGATTTTCGCGATGTGATGCGCGGGCGGCAGCACTTGCGCGCGCGGATGGAAGTGAAATCGTTGCCTCGTGCGCTCGCCCGCCGCTTCGAAAAGGACGAGAAATCGTTGCGCAAGCTGCTGCAGGGCTATCGCAAACTGTTCGAGCGGCTCGACGGCACTTTGAATGGAGCGCTGGCGCTTACCGAGCGAAAGATGCTGCACCAATTCCTGAATTTGAAGCGAAAAGCGGGCCGCGCCGAGAATTTCCGCACGGGTGTGCTGGATCGCCACGAACGCATTCTGGTGGATGCGCTCTATCCGCACCGCGGCTTGCAAGAACGCACGCTGGCCGCGCTACCGTGGCTCGCCGCGTATGGGCCTGAGTTTCTCGACGACCTTGCGCAATTATCCGCAGTCGCGGTTTCCAGCACCGTACCGACTGATAAGCGATCCGCGAACGCCACGCCGTGCGCTCACCAGCATCATGTCATATACACCTAGAACGGGCCGCTGGAAGCGTCAACTCCTCCGACGGCCCGCCCTTCATTCAATCGCTTAGTAAATGCGATTGGTTTTCTGTGAAGCCTTTATTTCGCCGGGATGTAGCTAAGATCCGGACGGAACTGGATGATCGAGCTGTAAGTGCTCTCGACCGAACTGTTCAGCCTCTCGATCACGGACACCGCTTCCTGCTCGCCGAAGGCCGCCCGGAGGTCTTCGCGCAAAGGCTTGATGGCCGGGTCGTCACCGAATGAAGCCCAATCGGCATGGTCAATCGTAAGGACGAAGGTGCCGCCGGGGCCACCGTTCACCAGGCGATGCCACGAGTAGTGCCACGGAGACTTCATCTTTTCACGCGCCTCGTGGATACGCATGACCGCGCTGCGGAAATCGTCGCCTTTGCCATAGCGAATGTGGAAGGCGATGACTTCGGTGTATTTGGCATTCATGTCTGTGGAGGGATTGCTCCATTTCGGCAAGTCCTCGTAGTAGGAGGCGGTGAGTTTCTCGACGGCGCCACCGATGAGCTTTTGATATTGTTCGAGATCGGCGGCATCCGGCACCGACGGCTTATCGAAATCCGGCCAGTGTTGTCCAAAGCGCGCGACAAGGTAAGTTCCGGTGTCGTCGCCGGTAAGCGTCTGGAATACGTACAGTCCCTGCGAATCTTTCTGCTGCTTGTGCCACTCGACCTTCTGCTTGCGGCCCTCTTCGTATTGCTTCACCATGCCGTTCTTCGGCGTCTGGAATTCAATCGCCGCGACGGTGTTCGGTTGTTCTTGGGCATAAACTGAAACTGCAGCCGCGAGCAGCACTCCCGCTACGCACAATAATTTCTTCGCAATCATCTGCGCTCCCTTTCCTCGAACTTCGTCGAATTTTAGATTTGTGGAAACTTCCCGGGGCCCTATCACAAATCATGGGGACAGCGCGCTGTGACGGAGTGCGACCCGGCACAGAGCAGCCGCTAAGGAATGTGTGATATGAGGCGAGACTATATGCGGAATTCTTCGTAATGCAAGGCCTTATTCGCTTGGAACTATGACGAGTGGACGAATCGCGGATGTCGTGTGCACGGGTGAAACAGGAAGTAGCGCGAGCCGCCCTCCCTGTTTCAATTTGGTTCTTAGTGCGTTGCGGTTATCCGTTTCGCGGCGTATTTATCAGGGCTGAACAGCTGTACCTTGGGCCATTGCAGCGCACGGAGGCTCCCGTGCTAAAATGCGAGTTTCTTTTACCAGGCAATTTGCGGAGGGACTTAGATGAAAATCACTCCAGGCAAGCAGAAGGGCCTCAAAGCAGTATCGGATTCGCGCGGCGTGATTGCCGCGGCCGCCATGGACCAGCGCGGGTCGCTCAAGAGCGCGATCGCGAAAGAGAAGGGAATTGACAAGAAAGACGTTCCGGCGCAAATGCTGGAGGAATTCAAGACGACCGTTACGCGTGTGCTGACGCCGCATGCGAGCGCAATCCTGCTAGACCCGGAATACGGCCTGCCTGCGGCGAGAGCGCGTGCGAAGAATGCCGGCCTGCTGCTGGCTTACGAAAATAGCGGCTACGACAATACCCGGCCGGGTCGCTTGCCTGATTTGCTGGACATCTGGTCCGTGCGCCGCCTGGTGGCGGCGGGCGCCGATGCCATCAAGATTTTGCTTTATTACACGCCGTTCGATCCGCCCGAAGTGAATGATATCAAGCACGCGTGGGTGGAACGCATCGGCGGCGAATGCACGGCGGCGGACGTACCGTTCTTTCTGGAGTTTGTCGGTTATGTGGAGAACGGCGACGAGAAGGGCATCGAATACGCGAAGAAGAAGCCGGAAATCGTCAGCAAGAGTATGGCGGAATTTTCCAAGCCGCAATACGGCGTGGACGTGCTGAAGGTGGAAGTGCCGGTGAACATGGCGTTTGTGGCCGGGTCAAAAGCCAACAAGGGCGAAACCGCTACCGCCACTGCTTACACTCGCGACCAGGCCAAGGAACATTTCCGGCTGGCGGCCACCGCGGCGAAGAAACCGTTCATTTACCTTTCGGCCGGTGTGAACAACGACGTATTCGCCGAGACTCTCGAGCTTGCGGCGGAATCTGGCGTGGAATTTTCCGGCGTCCTCTGCGGGCGCGCTACATGGAAAGAGGGCATTCCGGTGTACGCGAAGCAGGGCGCTAAAGCTCTCGAAGACTGGTTGAACGATCAAGGCGTGAAGAACATCAACAACGTGAACTCGAAGCTGACGGCGGCGAAGCCGTGGTATAGCTTCTACGGCGCGAGTTCTGCAGCTGCGCTCGCTGACTGAACGCGCGTAGAGACTCGATCGGAGCGAGTTGCTCGGCGGTAGAGCCTGTGGGAGAACTGGAAAAGCTGTACTTCAGCGGCCCAGAAGTTTGCGGAAATAATCACAATCCTGGCTTCAGGGGCTAAGGCCCCGAAAGTAGGAACTAGAGTTATCGCGGGGCTGAAGGCCGGCCCTTCCCCTTTTCCGCAAGCTGTAACGCCGCGAAAAGACCTGCAGCCGCAGCGCCGCGCTCGCATTTCAATCCATTCGGCATTTGTGAGATTCTGTAAATCACATGGCGAGTATTGTCAAAGTGCTTTTCGTGTGCGTCGGCAATTGCGTTCGCAGCCAAATGGCGGAAGCGATTGCGCGGCATTGCTGTGCGGATATCATCGCGGCGGAAAGCGCGGGAGTCTCGCCGCTCGGATTTATTGACAAGACGGCGACGGCGGTGCTGCGCGAGCGCGGGATTTCGATAGACGGGCAATTCTCAAAGGGCTTGCACAGCCATTCGCTCAAGAAGCCGGACCTGGTGATCAATATGTCCGGGATTCACAGCAAATCGTTGTTTCCCGAACATCATGTGGAAGAGTGGAAGGTGCGCGATCCCTTTGGCGAGGATATCGCCACGCATCGCGTGATCTGCGATGATATCGAGGCGCGCGTAACGCTCTTGGCCGCGCGGTTGCGCACCGAAGCCGAGAATGCAAGTTAAGCCGGAATGCGCGATCTCGCGTCTGGGTTTGTTTGCATGTTCGGATTCAACAGCCGTCCAAGGTATTGAATTATGCGGCGTGAAAAAACCAGCGTCTCGCAAGAAGATTACCTGAAGGCGATCTGGGAGCTTGTGCAGGAAGAGCAGGAGCCCATCAGCGCGCGTCTGGCGGAAGATTTGGGGGTTACGCCGCCGGCGGTCACCGCCGCGCTGAAGCGGATGACGCGCAGCGGGTATCTGCACGTTCGCCGCGATGGCCGCATCGAGCTGACGGGGAAGGGTGAATCGATTGCGCAGCATTTGGTGCTGCGCCATCGCCTGGCCGAGAAGCTGCTGACTGACGTGATTGGGTTGGAGTGGGCGCGCGCGCATGAAGAAGCCGAGCGGTTGGAGCACGGCATCTCGCCGGAGGTGGCGGAGCTGCTGCTGAAGCGCTTCGGCCGCGATAGCCGCTGCCCGCACGGCGTGCCGCTACTCGGCGGCATGGCCAAGCTGCGGCGCAAATTTGGCGCGGTGCGGCTGTCCGACGCCGAAGTAGGACGCTCGTACGAAGTTCTTCGCGTGTATGAAAAAGATCCTAAGTTTTTAGACTTCCTCAACGGGTTGCGCTTGCGCCCGGGTGCGCGAGTGCGTGTGCATCAGCGGGAATACGACGAGACCATGGCCCTTACCGTGGCGGGACACGCCTCTTCGCGCATTCATCTGGGCAAACCGGCGACGCAGCGAGTGTGGGTACGCGGCGCCCAATCATAGAAAATTCTAATCCAAGACATTTGCGTGGCCTATTGCACCGCCCGTCTCACGCGACTATGATACGGCTGTCCGCCCGAGTTTTATGGTGCCCGGAAGGTCGCAAATGACTGGCGTTTTGTTACCAATCGCCCGGCCCAGCACCGCAGACGGCTGCCCCCGCTTCAGCCGCGAGGGTTGCAACTATTCAACGAACCGCCGCATCGCGAAAGGCGCGGAACGGAACCGAATTCCAGCGAATCTAGGCGAAGGAGGAGTGTGAAATGGCAACCGCAACGGTAAGTGTACAGCCACATGAAAACGTAACAGGATTTGTCACCAAGACTCGCAAGATGTTCATCAACGGCAAGTGGGTTGACTCCGCTTCCGGCAAGACTTTTCCCACCTACAATCCGGCAACCGGCGAGGTGCTTTCCAACATCGCGGAAGGCGACAAGGAAGACATTGACCTAGCCGTGAAAGCGGCTCGCGCGGCGTTTGATATGGGCGCGTGGTCGAAGATTTCCCATTCCGAGCGCGGCCGGATGATTTGGCGGCTCGCGGACCTGCTCGAAAAGCACCTGGAAGAGTTCGCGCAGCTCGAATCGCTCGATAATGGCAAGCCGCTCAAAGTGGCGCGCGCGGCCGATTTGCCGCTGGCGATTGACCATTTCCGCTATTACGCGGGATGGGCGACCAAGATCGAAGGCAATACGATTCCGCTTTCGTTCTGGAAGCAGAATACTTTCCATGCTTACACCGTTCGCGAACCTGTGGGCGTGGTCGGCCAGATCATTCCTTGGAATTTCCCGCTGCTGATGGCGGCGTGGAAGCTGGGTCCGGCGCTGGCGGCTGGCTGCACCGTGGTTTTGAAACCTGCGGAGCAGACTCCCCTCACGGCGTTGCGGCTCGGCGAATTGATTCAGGAAGCTGGATTCCCCGACGGCGTGGTGAATATCGTGCCCGGTTACGGCGAAACGGCGGGCGCTGCGCTTGCGGCGCATCCGGACGTGGATAAGATTGCATTCACAGGTTCCACTGAGGTTGGGAAGCTGATCCTGAAGGCAGCGGCGGGCAACTTGAAGAAGGTTTCGCTGGAATTGGGCGGCAAGTCGCCGAATATTATTTTCGACGATGCTGATGTGGACGCCGCGATTGCCGGAGCGGCCAGCGCAATCTTCTTCAATCAAGGCCAGTGCTGCTGCGCGGGTTCGCGACTTTACGTCGAGAAGAAGCTTTTCGACAAGGTCGTGGACGGCGTGGCGCAGAATGCCGCGAAAATCCGCGTGCGTCCGGGATTCGATCCGGAAAGCGATTTGGGCCCGCTCGTTTCGCAGGAGCAGCTCGATCGCGTGTGCGGTTATTTGGAGAGCGGCGCGAAGGAAGGCGCTAAGGCCGTCACGGGCGGTTCGCGCGAAGGCACCAAGGGCTATTTCGTCAAGCCGACCGTGCTTATCAACACCAACGAAAAGATGAAGGTGGTGCAGGAAGAAATTTTCGGGCCGGTGGTGACTGCGATTCCGTTCAACGACACGAACGAGATCGCGGCGAAAGCCAACGACTCGATCTACGGTCTCGCCGCCGGCATCTGGACGCGCGACATCAAGAAGGCGCAGAGCCTCGCGTCCAAGTTGAAGGCCGGAACCGTGTGGATCAATTGTTACAACGTGTTTGACGCAGCGCTTCCGTTTGGCGGTTACAAGCAGTCTGGTTGGGGCCGCGAGATGGGACACGAAGTGCTTGAACATTACACCGAGGTGAAGGCGATCTGCTCGGCGATGTAGTGCGGCTGGATCGCTGGGATTTGACGAGATGTTGGTAGGGGCGGGTCTGAGACCCGCCCCTACTTATTTGCGGAGAGCTGATGTTGATCGAATGTGCTTTGAATGGTGGCAGGACGCGGGCGGAGCATCCCGGTGTGCCTTGCGCGCCGCAGGAATTGGCTGATTCTGCGCGCGAGGCGGTGGCGGCGGGGGCAGGCGCTGTTCATTTTCACGTGCGTGGTCGCAACGAGCGCGAAAGCCTTGATGCCGATGATGTAGCGAGGGCCGTGGAGGCCGTGCGCGCAGCGATTCCTGCGACACCTTTCGGCGTGAGCACGGGGGCTTGGATCGTACCGGACGTGAAGGCACGTTTCGAAAAAGTGGCGGCGTGGAAAGTGCTGCCTCCTTTTGCATCCATTAATTTCAATGAGGAAGGTGGCGTTGCGTTGGCGGAGCTACTGCTTTCGCGCGGCGTCGGCATCGAAGCAGGGGTGGGAAGTCCTGACGCCGTTGAAGCGTTCGTCGCGAGCGGGTTGACGAGCCGCTGCCTGCGGGTGATGTTCGAGCCGGAACAGCAGGAATTGCGTGCGGCGCTCGATGGCGTCGAACGGCTCGAGAAACTGCTGGATCGTGCGGGAGTGAAGATTCCGCGCTTACTGCATGGGTTGAATCGCACAGCCTGGGACTTGATTGATGCAGCAGTGAAGCGCGGCTACGACACGCGCATCGGATTCGAAGATGCGCTTACGTTGCCTGACGGTAGCCACGCAGCCAGCAATGCGGCGCTGGTCGCCGAGGTGATGCAACGCTTCGGCTGAGCCAGGACCATGAGATCGGCTACTGATGGCTAGTCGATTCTCTGTGAGCGGGTTGGCTGCCCTTTGAATCGCTCGCAGTCATCACCCGCACACTATCAGTTGTGATCTCGATCTCGTGAAAAGAATCTGTGCTCACCGTTACCCATCGATTGTTTTCGCAGGCGATGCGCCTCGACATCCTGTAATAAAAAACCGTGTCGAAGCTTCTATTCGCTGAGGATTTGACGGTCGCCGGTGCGAATTTCCAACTCCGAATGTTCTCCAAGGTCGCGCGCTGCAGAAGTGGCGGACCCGAAACAATCTCAACGGAGGAAACCGTTCCGTCCGCGTCCACGACAAACGAAGCTTTCACGTCGCCTTCGATATGAGCGATGGCCGCGATCGCGGGATAAATCGGCATCAGAGAGGTTTTTAGGACGGGTTCCGGCGGCTGTTCTTGACACTGCCCATACCCACAGAAAACTCCGATGCACAAAAGTAATAGCGCTAATCGCATCATCGTTATTCCTTTCGTTGAGGATTAAACACCGTTGTTGCGCGACTTTTGCTCCCGCAATTGTTGTTTCCAGCCGAGGATGCGCGCTTTGTTGCCGGCTTCTTCGGCTTCAGGGACCATGCCTTTGCGTTGATAGGCGCGCGAGATAGTGGTCCATGCGAGGATGTCTTCGGGATCGAGCGCGAGGATGCGGCGCGCGGTTTCAATCGTGCGGTCAAAATCCTGTTGAGCGTGGTAGGCTTGCGCCAGGCCATGCAGCGCGTCGCTAAATTGGGGATTCAGTTCGAGCGCCCACGTGTATTCCGCGATAGCTTCGGCCAGTTTTCCTTCGCCGAAGAGGTCAATTCCCGCGTAGTAGTGGTCTTCGGCAGTCTTTTCGGGCGCGTTGCTCACGGTGACATTCTAACATCCTCGTGTGCGACGTCATTCGCAGCGACGCGAGCTGATTCTCCGGTGCTTACGTGGCGGCGCGCGGGTCACGCAGGCGAAGAGAGATCCTTCGCTCCGCTCAGGATGACAGCTGGTGCGGTCGCGCGCATTGGCGCCAGTGCGGGATTCACGCGATGTTAAACGCGCTGCGCTATTACTGGATTATCGCTAAAGGCTATCGCTTGCGGCCGTGGGCATCGCCTTACATTCGATGGCGGCTCGAGACTTTTTTCGGCAGGGAAGCGGCGGACCTGGATATGAGTAAATTTCTGAAGCTAATGTGGCACGAGCGCGTGCGGATGGAGCGATTCCTCGAGTGGGTGGCGGAGCGGCGACGCGAGCAGCAGTTGTAAAACCGCGCTCGTTATAATCTGGCGGACATCCGCGACATCAGTTTTCCGTCCGGGCCGATCACGGAAATGATCAGGTGATCCGTGAGCGGCACGTTGTGGTCGCGAATGGTCATCACGAACAGCATGCGATTGTCGCCTTCGTCCATTCGCACTGGCTTTCTTTCGAGTACAACGCTGGCCACTGGCCGCAGATACACGCCGCGTTTCCATTGCACGCGAAAATGCATGCCCTTTACGAAATCCGGCGTTGGCGCCGGCGTGTAAATGTCCGCGTCGCACTCTTCAATGCGTATGCTCATCTCCACGATCATATAGTCCGGAAAATTCGTAATGGTGCGGGAGTTTTTGCGAAATTCGGAGCCCTGCGTCGTGTCGATGCGCTCGAGGCCGTCGAAAAAGTCTCCTGACTGCAACGCGGGAGTTAAATTCACGCAGACCTCGCCGCGGCGGATCTGTCCGGTGGAGAGCGCGACGTCCTCCTTGTATTCGTGAATTTTTCCGGCGTCGCCTTCGGACGATTGCGCGAACGCCGCAGTGCCGGAAAGCAGGCAGCAAACGGCGACGACGCATTTGAGTAGTAGTCTGGAAATTGTCATCGCGGGCGAGCGGCTCGCAACGCCAGGAACAGACACCCTATCGCTACTATGCCACGATATCCGTGTTCTGGCGCGCTCGCAACAGGCTCGTAGCGCGTACGTTCACGGTCGCGGCGGGTCGCGAAGTTCGGGCGTATAATTGGCTGGAAGGAAGAACCCTGTGCAGGGCCTGAAGATCCTCCAAAAATCCACGCAGTTGCATGAAGCCCGCTGGTGGGAGCCCGAGGCCGGCGGCAAGGCGCATTGTTATCTTTGCCCGCGGCATTGCCACATCGGGGAAGGGCAGGCGGGGTTCTGCTTCATTCGCGCGAACGAAGGCGGAAAACTCTACAGCCTGGGCTACGCGCATCCCGCTGCGATGCAGGTTGATCCCATTGAGAAAAAACCGTTGAATCATTTTCTGCCGGGCACACGGATTTTTTCGATGGGGACCGCGGGTTGCAACATGGGTTGCTTCTTCTGCCAGAATTGGGACATTTCGAAATCGCGCGCGGATCAAGTGGGCTCGTCATACGTCCCGCCTGAGGATGTGGTCTTGCTCGCGATCCGCAATCACTGCGATTCGATTGCTTTCACTTATAACGAGCCGACCATCTGGGGCGAATACGTGATTGATATTTGCCACGCCGCTAAAGAGGCGGGGCTGAACACCGTGATGGTCTCAAATGGATATATCACCTACGACGCTTTTCACGATATTTATGATCATGTGGACGCCGCCAACATTGATTTGAAGGCGTTCACCGAGAATTTCTACGGCAAGATCACTTTGACGCATTTGCAGCCCGTGCTGGATACCTTGAAATGGCTGAAGAATGAAACGAATGTGTGGTTTGAGGTTACGAACCTGATCATTCCCACGTTGAATGATGCGGCGTCTGAATCACGCGAGCTGGCCGAGTGGATACTGGAGAATCTCGGTCCTGACGTTCCATTGCATTTCACGGCGTTTCATCCGGACTTCAAATTGCAGGATAAACCGCGGACACCTCCGGAAACTCTACATGCCGCGCGACGCATTGCGCTCGAGGTCGGACTGCATTACGTTTACGAAGGCAATATTTTCAGCGATGGCGCGCACACTTCTTGTCCTTCGTGCAAGGCGATGTTGGTGAAGCGTTCCTGGCACGATGTGCAGCAGAATCGGCTGAAGGATGGGCGTTGCCCGAAATGTGGGTTGGCGATTCCCGGCCGCTGGTCGAACCCGCATGGCAAGACGCCGACAAAACTCTCCGAACGAGCCATTGATACCGCGGCATCCAAGTACGGCGATCTGAATTTGTAACGCGAAACGCATTTAGGGGTGATAACCTCGCCCGATTACAGACAGCGAATGTGTACATTGTAAAAGCGACGGCGCGCCGCCGCACTCCACACGCGCTTGGGCTCGTTAGCGAATCGCGGCGAACAAAAAATCGAATGTGGAATGTAACTCGCGGCTTGGTCCATCCGTAATACCATTGTGGAAGACATGACCGGCCCTGCTAATGGTTTTGCCATCCGTACCGACCGAGTCTCCCGGCACTATCAAATGGGCGATGCTCTGGTGCGCGCGGTGGATGACGTTTCGATCTCCGTGCAGCCCGGGGAATTTGTGGCGCTGCTTGGCAGCTCCGGTTCCGGTAAATCAACTCTACTGAATTTGCTGGCGGGACTTGACCGCCCGACCTCCGGCGCGATCTACGCGCATGAAAAGAATCTCGCGGCCATGAATCCGCAGGAGCTCGCCGACCATCGCAGCCACACCGTAGGCATGGTGTTTCAGGCGTTCAATTTGCTGCCGCGCATGACGCTGGAAGAAAACGTCGAGCTCCCGCTGCGGCTTGCCGAGGTGGATCGCGCGGAGCGGCCCGCGCGCGTGCGCGAGGCCGTCGAGCGCGTGAAGCTCGCGGCGCGGCTGACGCATCGGCCGAGCGAGCTTTCCGGCGGGGAACAGCAGCGCGCGTCGTTGGCACGTGCGCTGGTGAATCGCCCGACGATTCTTCTCGCCGATGAGCCTACCGGGAACCTCGATAGCGCGACGGGCGATGCCATTATGCATTTGTTGCAGGAAATAAATGTGTCGCTGGGGATGACCATCGTGATGGTGACGCACGATCGCGGGCGCGCCGAGCGCTTCGCGCATCGCATCATCGTCATGGGCGACGGTAAAGTTCTTAACGGCGCAACTAACGGCGTCAAAGCAAGCGGCGAGGGGAGCCGGGCATGAAGTTGCGCGATCTTACTGAGCTAGCCGCGCGCAATTTGCGCGAAGCGATTCTGCGCAATTCACTCACGACTCTAGGTATCGCCGTGGGCGTCGCGTCACTCGTGGCGATGGTTTCGCTGGGTGTGGGCTTGCAGGAATTGGCTAGCACGAGGCTTTCGAAGACGGGACTTTTTGACGCCGTGTTCGTGATGTCTCGCGCGAATCAGCGAGCGTTTGGAGGCCGTCCGCAGCCGGCGGCGGATTCGAATCGGCCGGTGCGGCGGCTGGATGATGGCGCGCGACAACAGCTCGCGCAGATCAAAAATGTGGTGGAAGTTTACCCAGAGGTTCGTTTCCCGACGGAAATTCAATTCGACGGCAAGCCTTACATGACTACCGTCGCGGGCATCCCGGCGTCAGCGCGCGCGGATGGCTCATTCGACGGCATGAAGGGATCGTTTTTCTCCGGGCCGGACGCCAATGAAGCGATTCTGCAGATCGAATTAGCGAAAGATATTTCGAAGACTCCGGATTCGCTGATCGGCAAGGACATTACGCTGCGTTATGCCGAGCGACAATCGCTTCCGGCGGAGCCGGAGCCGGCGGCTGCGACGACGGGCAAATCCGGTCCGACGGCACTCGCCGCCGATACCAATGATTCATCTCCCGGGTTTTCAATTATTCCGCGCGAATTGAAGTTGCGGATTATCGGGATTGTTGAGACGGAGCCGGCCGCGGGATTTGGCGGGCTCGGCCGCGGACGTTTGCTGATTCCGCAGCAGATCGCGCAGAAGCTGCGCATCGCACAGCCCACCGATTTGCGCGAAATGTTGCGCGGAAGCAACGGCAAGCCGACGTACGACAGTCTGACGGTGCGGGTGAGCAACCCTAAGGTTGTGCAGGGTGTCGAAGACGCGATCAAAGCGATGGGCTTCGGCGCGTTTTCGATTCTGGATGCCACGAAGAATCTGCAATTGTTTTTCACCGTGTTCGACATGCTATTGCTGATCTTCGGAAGCCTCGCGCTGACCGTCTCGTCGCTGGGGATCATCAATACTCTCGTGATGGCCATCCTGGAGCGACGCCGCGAAATCGGCATCCTGAAAGCGCTTGGTGCTGCGGACCGCGATGTACAGCGCCTGTTTTTTGTTGAAGCCGGCGCGATGGGATTGCTCGGGGGCGTTGTGGGCGTCGCGATTGGGTGGCTGATCGGACGCGCGCTCACTTTTGGTACAAACCTGTATTTGGCGCGACAGCAGCTTCCTTCGATTGACCTGTCTTCCGTTCATTGGTGGATGGTGGGAGCTGCGATCGGGATTTCAGTCGGAGTGAGCTTGGTGGCCGGCATCTATCCGGCGGCGCGCGCGGCGCGACTGAATCCGGTCGAGGCGCTCAGGTATGAGTAGAGCGCGCCGGCGGGCGCTCATCCTCTGCTGCGCGCTGATTGGCTTCGTAATGGGTGGCGTTCCGGCTCACGCCGCTGGGCCTGGACGCGCGGAGTGCCGCTCGGTTCCGAGCAGAATTCTGGGCCATCCCGTCGCGTACTGCGTCATCCTTCCTTCGGACTACGGCACCGACAAGACCGCGAGCTATCCGGTGCTTTATTTTTTGCACGGCTTGGGCGGCAACGAGCAGTTGCTGCTGAATTCCGGCGGCATGGATTTGATCGAGGATCTGCGCGCGCAAAAGAAGATCGGCGAGTTTTTGGTGGTGGCGCCCAACGGCGGGCGGACGTTTTACATCAATTCGCGCGACGGTAAAGTGCGCTACGAGGACTTTTTTATCCGCGAATTCATTCCGTACATCGAGAGCCACTATCGGATTCGTGTGGGACGCAAGACGCGCGGCATTACCGGCGTTTCCATGGGCGGCTATGGGGCGTTACACATTGCGCTGCGCCATCCAAATCTGTTTGGCGCGGTGAGCGCGCACAGTCCGGCGCTGATCGATAAGTTGCCCAAGATGCAGGGATCGAGCGAACAGGCTGCAAGCGTCGCGATGGTTCTAGGTGGTGCATTTGGTTCGCCGATTGATCCGGCATTTTGGGAGCGCGAAAGCCCGTTTGCCATCGTGCGGACAGGTCCGCGACTGGTGGGCTTACAAATTTATTTCGACTGCGGCACCGAAGACGATTTTGGATTCAACCGGGGCGCGCAGCAATTCCATGACTTGCTCGACGCGCGCGGAATTCCCAACGAATTTCATCTCTATCCGGGCGGACACGACTGGAGCTATTTCGCCGAGCACCTTCCGGCGTCGCTGGCTTTCCACTCGCGTGCGTTCGGGCTGACTGTTCCGAGGGGCAAGTAGTCCGAGCCGCGCGTTCGAATGTTGTTCCGCGGTCCGAGTCGAGGCAATAATCCGACGCCGCAATCAGAAGTATGTAGCGAGCGATGCGCGAGACTTCAAGATTGAAAACGCCCGTGTGGCGGAGGGTAAAATGGTTTTGAAGCCAATGTCACGTACGATACGCTCTTCTATCATTGGCCTCGCTTTCGCAATGTGCCTGGCGTTGTCTGGCTCCTCGGCGGGCGCGTGGGTACAATCTTCCGGCGCGGCGCCGGCGCAGAAAGGGACGGACATGACCAAGCACGCGACCGGAACGTTCGATGTGAAGGTGATTCCCAACGCGCCGGAGGACAGGGCGGACGGGTCTACGTTGGGCCAAATGTCGCTCGACAAGCAGTATCACGGGGATCTTGAGGGTGCGTCTAAAGGCCAGATGCTCACTGCCGCGACGGAAGTGAAAGGCTCAGCGGGTTACGTCGCGATGGAACGCTTTACCGGGACGCTGAACGGGCGAAAGGGAAGCTTCGTGCTGCAACATACCGGAACGATGAACCGCGGAGCCTTGCAGCTTTCGGTCACTGTGGTGCCGGATTCAGGAACGGGCGAACTGGTTGGCCTTACTGGCAAGATGGCGATCATTATCGCCGACGGCAAACATTCCTACGACTTCGAGTACACGCTTCCCGATACAAGTCACACACCGTAAAATCCCGGACCGACTCGCAAGTGATGGTGCCATGCGATCGGAAAGGCCCAGAAAATAATCGAACCGAGAATCGCTTGGCCGATGGCCAGCGGAATGATGTTGCGATTGCGGCCGAAGAGCCACGCCATTGCCGCGCCGCCGACGAACGTTAGGGGCACGAGAACTGGATTCGGCCAATGGCACGCGGCGAAAATCACACCGGTGAGGGCAGCGCTCGTCCATTGGTTGCTCACCAGAGACATCATGCGGTTGTGGACGAGCGAATTGAGCGCTACCTGCTGCAGCACGCAGAAAGCGAAGTAACCCCACAGCCGATGCCACGAGATGAGGTTTGGCGGCAAGCGCGGGGACACACTGAAACCAGAAGCGTGCGAGAAATGGAGCGCGAAGCCGATGGCGATCAGTCCCACGGCCATGGCGCCAATCACCACGGCGGCTAGTTTCGTCGCAGAGAGTAGGTTATCCGCGCGCCAGCCGAGCGTTTTCGGGGTGTCGCGGTGCGAGAAGAAGCTCAGCACCAGCCAGATGATGAAGATGACCCAAGTCCAGCGCGCTGTGAATTGCAACTGCCAGATGAACCAGAGGATGAACGCCGGCAGCAACGTTACGTCAGCGAGCGAAAGCCAGCGCAAAACGCGCGAGTTCATGAGGCGGCTTCCGATGACACTTCACGCAACTGGCGGATAGTCAATTCCAACTCGCCGTGTGACTCGGCGCTCTTCGCGTCGTCTGTTCCGCTCGCGAAGTATGTCTCCCACTGTACGTCTGGGAAACCCATTCGTGTCGCCTGTGCCGGAAGCTGACGTCGCAGTTCCGCAGCGTCGCGTCCTGGCAATCTGGCGAGAGCCTCGAAGACGATGCGATGCTCTGCGTCTTGCCAGTTATGTAGCAACAACTCGGAGACCGCGGCCGCTCGCGATTGCGCATCGAGATCGGCACGCGCAGGGCCGTCGAGGCGCTCGCGACAAAGAGCGCGAAGGGTCTTTCGTTCAAGCTCAAAGATGGCAAGCGATTTGTCGGCAGCAGGCATGGAGACGGCGCGAATGCGCCCGAAGAGCCAACCCATTGTAATTCGATGCACAGCGGGAGAGGAGAGCGAATCGAGCTGCGAAGGAGAACGGAAGAAATAAAAAAAGGGGCCCTCAGGTAGGGCCCCTGACCAATCACGGAATTACGCTGCGGTGGAAACTACGGGACGCACGAAGTCGATGCGGTCAATCGCTGCGGCAACGCCGTAAACTGGCGTAACTTCGCCGATCAATTGCGACGTGCGAATCGTCTTTGCGCTGGCGCGAACCAGGACAGACGTGCCACGGTCCCTTTCCGCAGGCAACGAAAAGGTCAGTTCAAGACCCGTACCCGAATCAATCGGAACCTGAGAATGAAAGAAAATACCGGTACGCGAAACGTCGCGAAGCTGCCCCGTGTGATATTCCAGCGGACGCTGCTTGGACATGCAAACCTGCACCGGCAGGTAAACCTCGTACCGTCTTGCTTTCCTGCGTTCACCCATAATGCACCCCCATCAAGCAATTGCAACTCGCTTGCCATGAGGCATTTGGGCTGTTTTGATTGAAAGGAAAGACCTTAGACGGCGATAGTACCAGCTAAAGTTACAGCCACATTGCAATTTTTTCCTGGTTAGGGAAATAGCTCCATGCCAATACGGTACCGTACGGCCATAGTTTCCAACCCCGGAAAAGCATCAGAAGCGGCGACTTAGAGCACCGGATCGTGAAGCACCGATGTGCCTTCGGCCTCGGTGAGGATGCCCTTTCCAATCATCAAGCGCACGAGCCTGACCAGAGTAGTCCACTCGGGTCCGCGATGCGAGGCTGGGGCCGAAGCCAGCGTTTGCGCAGTGCGCGCAAACTCCTGGAGGATGTGGCAGTCGCCGGTGAGGTCCGCCAACCACTCGGCGAGGGCGAGGCGTTGCTCGGCATCATGCTCTTCGAACGCGATGCCCATTCCCAAGCCGTTTTGGGAGTAGACCACGGTTCCGTTCGTCTGAAAGGTGTTCTTGCCCTTTTGCAACGCGACGCGCAGCTTCGATCCCACCGGGAAGGGCACGGTGGTGTCCACAAAGCAGCCGCCAGGACCGAGGTCCGTCGTGCGTGTGCAAAAGCGAGCGCCGGAAGCCAACTCAATCACTTCGGCGGAGGCCGTGAACATATGGCGCTCGGCGATGCGGCGTTCCGTTTCCTTCACCAGGGCGGACTTCCCTAGTGTATGGACGCTCTTGTGGCTCAACGAACTATGCATCATTTTGTCCTTTTGCAGCCTGGCCTGTGAAGCCCGCCGACGCGTAGGCGCGGCTGAGCGGCAAGCTGCGGCAAAATATCGGGTGTTTTCCCCGCATACAAATTCACGCTAGGGCGATCTCTCCGTTCAGCTACAGCAAGAACCGCACGGCGATTCCGGCGCTGCCATCAGGCCGATCTTCCATGCGCACGATGCTGCCCAAGAATTTCTTGTGGGCCGATATCTTCTTGCCGAAAGGGAAAGTCACGAGCAAGCGCATTCCCACGAAATAGTGCGGCATGCAGGTGGCGAAATAGAGGCCGTCGCGCGTGAAATCCACGACTTCGCCGACGTCCACAATCTCGGTGAAGCGCGCGTCAAACGGGCGCACTTCCACGGGCAGCGAAAGCTTCAAACGCTCGCGCCGGCGGGCGTCCTTCGAAGCTCTTTCTCGCGCCGCCGAATAGGCCGGAACGTTCGGTGTACGTACTGCCGTCGCCATGGACGTCCTCCAGATGCAAATGCAGTCCTTGCCGCTCATTCAACACTACGCGGCGGTCGCACCGACTCCTATAGAACGGCAGTACTACCGGGTAGCTACGGAAGTTCGGAAGGGACCGAATTGGTACAGACCAAATCGAGCTAAACGGTGTGTTTTCAGTGGCGGAGGGTCGTTTCAGACGCGGTTAGTTCTAGGGTCGTTTTTGCGAGTTGAGCTTCACAGCCATCGGCCGTGCTTCTCGCGCTATTTTTGCTGCGGAAGATCCGCGGAAGCTTCCGCGGCCGTGGGATAAATTGAAATCACGCGGTTCACCTGCGTCATTTTCAGGACGCCCTCGACCATCGGACTGCAGGCGGCAAGCCGCAGCGTGCCTCCGGATTTCTGCACCCTGCTGAACGATTTCACAAGCTGGCCGATCACAGCGCTATCGATGTGGTCCACGCCGGCCATGTCCAGAATGATGGAATTTTCGTGCTGGTCAATGTGATGGTTCACTTCGTGGTCTATGCGTTTGCAGTCGGGGCCCATTTGCACGCGGCCGCTTAATTCCAGTACCCAGACGCCCGGCTTGATCTGTTTTTTTGCCAGCATCATTTGCGTTATCCCTCGAATGGAAATTGCCGGATCAAGCGCATACAATCCGCCAGCGCTTTCAGGACCGAGTCGCCCCAGCCCGACGGCACAAATCCCGCAGTGCTTTGATTCACTTGTTTGTCCGCTTCGGCGAAGAAGCGCAGGTGCTGCCCTTTGGGAGCCACGGCAAATTCCTTTACGGTGACGGCGAATGGAATTTCGCGGCCATCCTGGTGCTTGGTCATGGTGAAGTGATGGAGCTGCGCCAGTTCCTCGGTGCGGTCTGCTTGCGCGTACTGCCAATCTTCCACGATGCTCCTCCGGGTAGTTAGGGCGGATGTAGTATTTCCTGGTGGCGGGAATCTTAGGATGCCGCGCGCGGCAAGTCAATGAACTGCGCGGCGGCGACGGCCGTCTTACATCGAAAGAGCTCTACGGCCACCTGATCTGTTCATAGAGAGCGCGAAGGCGGCGTCCTTTCGCCGGATTGATCGTCTCTACGAAGCCGACGCGTCCCTCAAGGTGCGCGCGAAATTGCGCATGGGCTGCGCGATTTTGGCTTTCCGGGCCTCGCCGAACGCAGTTTGTGAGCGTGGCCTTCAGCCGGTCGAAGTCGTTGCGCATCACGTTTAGGTGATCGTTGAGGACCACACCCGCGAGGTGTTGTCGGACGCCTTGCCGCATGATGCGCGTTTTACGGTGATGGACCCTGAACCCTTCCGTCATCAGAATGGCCGCGACATGAATGGAGAAACGCTCGACCTTCCGTTCAAATGCGTCGTCGCCCGAAAACGCGAGGTCATCGGCGTAGCGCGTGTATTCAGCGCCGACCGATTTGGCGAGACCGGTTAAGCGGCAGTCCACACGGTAGCAGCAGATATTGGCAAGCGCCGGCGATGTGGGAGCGCCTTGGGGCGAATGTGGTGCGGCGTAGAGACTGCGAGCCTCGTGCAGGCGCGAACGGTCGACGTCAGCGTCCGCTCCTTTCCACGCGTTCCGAGGTACAGCATTCGTGCAAATCCCGCCCAGCAAATCCGCGACCGCTTCGGGATAGCCTATCGTTCGAAAAAGCGACTGGATGCGGGCGCCAGTTACGGACGGAAAAAAGTCCTGCAGGTCCATCTTCAGCAAGACCCGTTGCGCGATGTGTGGGGCCACGAACGTCTTGATTGACCGGCGTTTCAGAAATCCGTGCGCTGCGCGATGAGGAGGGATTTTTTCGAGAATCTGCGTGAGAATCTGCCGCTGCAGCGCTTTGAGCGGCGGCTTGGGAGATTCAATCACGCGAACACTGCCGAATTGCTTCGACAAGATTCTGTAACGATAGTGCTCGAGTCGCGGAATGCGGCGCTTGTAGGCAAGTCCTTTGAGATCCGCGAACCATTCCAATTCGCCGATCGTGACGCCCAGCCATTCTGCCAGAGCCCCCACCGATTCGATTTGCGGGACCGGCCACGCCGTCGCCACCGCCGCCGGCTGCATCTGCTGCGGCTCGATGATCCACTGCGCAATCGACAATTTCTCGGAATATTTCGACCAAGCCCGCTGGAATCCTTCGTCACGAGTCAGAAACTCGATGACGTCGCGGCGGCGCGGACGCGTCCGGACAGCAAAGGTCTTGACGTAGCGCTTCGCAAGCGGCTTGAGCCAGTGCCATTTTCTGCCGAGAACTTGCGCGCAACGAATTTCGATCTGCTCGGCCGAGGGTTGCCCGGCGAGGAAAGACGCGGCAAGGACTCTCAAGAGAGAGGAAGTCGGCATGGCGGATGATGGCGGAATGCCCCAACGAGTCTGACCCTGCGTGAGCCATATCTGCGTGGTCTCGCAGCGGCGCTCACGCGACGAAATGCATGTTATTCACGTTCCCCTGGGGTAACCCCAGAGAGGCTCAACCGAGCCCGAGAGCTCGATCCAAGCCAAGCTTGGGGCATTCCGTCGCCTGGAAAATTGTAGCAGCGTTCGCGGTGCCATCACGCGTCAGAAGCGCAGCGTGTTGTTATGCCTGAACCGGGCCGGCGTAGTTGTGTTCGAGGGCGGCGCGGTCCCATTTGCCGTTGATGGCGGCGGCTTCGTAGGTGCTTTGGCAGAACGCGAGGACGGCAGCTTTGGGGTCGGGGGCTGAGCGCACGTCGTCGTAGGACAACAGGAATTCGTTTAGTTGCGCGCTATGAAATGCTGCTGCTGGCAGAACTTTGCTTTCTTTGAAACCGGGAGGCTCGGGAGTCGCGTAGGCGTAAAACATCGGCGTGGCGACTTCACCCGCACCCGGCCACCAGCCCACGCTCGAAACTTCGTGCGAGTACGCTTCCTTGGTAATTTTGTCGGCACCAGGACGTTCCGGTGCGCGGCGTCCCGAAAACCGCGTGACAGCGAAATCAAAGCTGCCCCAGAAAAAATGGACCGGGCTGGATTTGCCGATGAAGCGGCCACGGAACTCCTTGAAGATCGGATCGAGCGTGGTGAGGATTCTCCAGAAGCGATGAGCATAGGCGGGGTCGTAGGCGCAGTGCGTGACGTCCAGATCGAAGCGGATCGGATTCTGAATTTCCACCGGCATGGGCCAGATCTTCACGCGGATATTCAACAAGCGCAGCAGTTCCATGAACTCACGATAAAATCCAGCCACGGTGCGATGGTAAAGTGAGACAGTGCGGTGCTGGCCCTCGCTGGTGGCAATATCGAGTTTATGGTCAATGAAATCGAAGCTGATCTCGAAGATTCCGCCACCGTAGGGAATTGGGGAAGTGGTCAGGCCGCTGGCGGTGACGTACAGCGGGACTTCCCACCAGTGATTCACATACGGCGTCAGCGCCAGGCGGACTTTGCCAACGATTTGCGTCCACATGTGCAGCGTTGCGCGCGTATCGTTCCACGCATGCAAGGGCAGCGCGGGCCAGAATTGTTCGCGCGGGTCGGCAGGTTGGTTCATGGCAGTTGGCTCCGTCATGTATCGAGCAGGATGCTCATTTTACAGAAAGTTGCGCATTAAGCTAGAAAATCTGCGATGAAAGATTTGTGAATGCGGCGCGGTGCGATTACCTTTGATGGCCGGCGAGCCTCAGCGCGCGAACCGATGAGTGTGAAACGAGTGAGGCGCCTTTCGCGCGATGAGCTGCCAATCGAAACGGTGAAGCTCGCGCGTTTTTTGATCGGTAAGATGCTTGTGCGTGAATTGCCGGGCGCGCGACTCGCAGGCCGGATTGTCGAAACCGAAGCGTACGTCGTGGGTGACGCGGCGGCACATTCTTTTCGCGGCAAGACGGAGCGCAACGGTGCACTTTTTCTAGAACGCGGCCACGCTTACGTGTATTTCGTCTACGGCAATCATTTCATGCTGAATGTGTCGGGTGCGCGGGAAGGAGTGGGAGAAGGCGTGCTGCTGCGCGCCGTCGAGCCGCTGGAAGGCATTGAGCGCATGGAGCTCTATCGCGGCACGGACCGCCTTCTTGATCTCGCGCGCGGACCGGGGCGGCTTGCCGAAGCGTTTCACGTGACGCGCAAGCTCGATGGAGTGGATATGTGCGGCCCCGGAGAGCTTTGGCTCGGCACCGCGGCCCGCGCGACTGGGACGATTGGAGTGAGCGTGCGGATCGGAATCACCAAGGAAGCGCATCGCCCGTTGCGCTTTTTCGAGCGCGGCAGCCCCTACGTCAGCGGTCCGAAGCATTTGCACGGCGACCTACATCTGCGGCGAAACCGCTAGTTCGGCTGATCGGAGCGCGCGAGTTTGCCGCCGATGACGTTGACTTCGAACTGCTGACCGCCGGACGCGCTCCACGATTTCAAATCGAACTTCGCATCCGGTCCAGCTTGCATTTTAACTACCTTCACGTCCCGCACGGTCAGCGGCTTTCCAAACGCACATTGCTCAGGTCGGTGATCGAGCGTCAGGAAATACGCGGCGCCTTTCCCCGCGACGCGTGCTTTGCCGTCGGCGTCTACGATCACGGCAGTCGTTTCGTCAATGCCGATTCCGTGCACGGAACTTGCCCAGCCATCCTGCACGATGCGGGACATGAAAACGATCGACCGTCCCATACGATCGCGCTGCGAAAAATGGCTGTCGGTGATGATGCCCTTAAGCACAGGGATGAATAGGAATTCGCGGCTCAGGGTCACGAGCGGGCCGTAGGGATCCGCCATCGCCTCGGGGCTAGTGATCGTGTCAATCATCGACGAGAAAACGAATTCGCCTTGCACTGCGAGGCCTGCGCTGATACCGCCTAGCGGGACGCCGCGCGCGAGCGCGTTGTTGATTTCGGTTTGCACGGGATTGCCCGTCCAGAATCGAATGTAATTCGATTGATCGCCTCCGGCGATGAAGATCGCGTGCGCGCCACGGATTTTCTCCGCGACAAGCGGCGGGCTCGCTCCATCGCGCGAGGTAATCACGAGCGTCGTGACGGTATTGTGAGGGCAGGCCGCGTGCATTTCTGGGTTGTACTCATCCGCGTAGCTGGCGCGCAGCACCACCAAATCACCGCCTCCGGAATGTTCGCAGAGGGCGTGGGTGGCTTCATCTACATCGCCATTTCCGCCGAGGAGCACGCCAACGTAGCTCGGCGTACGCAAAGGTTCGGGCGAGGCTGCGGGCGTAGTGTACGCGACGTAGCCGTCTCCCTTTTGTGTTTCTGTCTGCGCGACGGAAGAACAAGTCGCCGCTAAGGCAAATAACACCAGACACAACATCTTGGCTATCGGATGGGAGCGCATTGTGCGGCGCAGTATATGCCAAAGGCAGACGCATCGCATGGCAAGATCGCCATGTCACGCTCACAGGGCACGAGCGTTGCGGCCGAATCCTTGCTATGCTGAACCCAGAGCGGGGCCTGCCTTGCAATCCGTTCGACGGGACCGCGCATCTAATCGAGAATGCCGCGACGATCCAAGTCGAACCTTGTTTCCAACGTATTCCAGGCGTCCATCCGCTCGGGATTTCGCCGTGCATACCATGGCGTCCAAGTGGACCCGCAGAAATACCTGCTGCAATTCCGCAAAGCGCACCGCCTTCCGATTCACACCTGGACGGACATGTTCAATATTGAGGAATCGGTGGTGAATCGGTACGCCGATCGCGTGATCAGGTCGTCCACGCGCACAGCAGCGCTCGAAGGCGCTGGCTTTGGGCTTGGTGGAATGTTGACGATTCTGCCCGATGCCGGGATTCTTTCCGCGATCACCGTACGTATGCTGCAGAAGCTCAGCTTGATTTATGGCTTTGAATATCAAACCGAAGACGAAGTCACCGAATTGTGGCTCGCTGCAGCCAGCGCTGCGGGGCTGGATTTGGGGCGCGACTTCGTCGAGAAACAAGCGGTTGAGCGGATCGTTCCGCGCATCATTGACCGCATCGCTGTGCGCGTCGGGTCCGAGGTGGCGGAAAAGTGGTCTGGTCGGCTGATCCCCCTGCTTAGTTCGGGGTTTGGCGGCGCGTTGAATTATTACTTCGTTCGCTCTTGGGGACGCCGCGCGCAGAAACACTTTCTCGAGCGCCATCGCACCGTCCGCACGCGCAGCCTGCCTGACTCCAAATTATTGAACTTGCCGGCGCATACGCGATTGAGCTCCGCCAATTGAGCAGGCTTAGGGCGCTTGAAAATGTAGCTCAAGGCGCTCTGTTGATGCGCCGTTCCTGCCCCGATCCGGCGAAGACGCTCGATTATCCGTTCCCCAATCATGCAGCGGCTAGTCCGGACGCCAGCGCCCGTGCCGTGGTGGAAGACTTGCTGCGCGAGACCGATTTGGTGCAACTCATGGACCACCGCAGCTTGGTCGTAGCGGTCGGTTCAGGTCACTGGATTTCGTGGAGCCTTCAGTTGCATCCGGCGGTGACTGATCCCGCTATCACGATTTCTAAATTGTGGAATGGCGCCGGCCGACCTTCGTTTCGCCGCTGCTGGCGTCCGGCGGGAAAGTCCACCTGGTTTCGCAGCAAAGGCGCACCGTCACTGCATTTCGAAGTTGTCGCTGGCAGTTTGCGCGGCGGGCACGACCGTTTTGTGCGAGGCCATGTGGATGCAGCGAACGCGTGGAGCCATCCACTGAAACACCTCGTCGAGGACTATCTGCCGTCGCTGGGAATTGGCAGGCACCCTGGCCCTTATGAAATGTTGCAATCATTGCGCAGCCGACGAAAGTGAACCGAACTGCTCGCAGCGATCCGCCAGATAACCGCTAGTTTTCGGTTGCACGCTTCTCGAGTATCTTTCGCGGAGCTTTCCTCGGGCTTGCTCGAATCGGTTGTCCGTGCCATCCTTTTGCAACTGAGCTGAATCCTTCCGGAGGGCACGGAATGCCGGTTTGTGAAGGCTGCGGAACGCGAACAGATGACGTCCACATTCAGAGGCGTGCGGAAAGGATCGAACAGGCCTCGCGGCAGCGGCCCGTGGAAATTCGGGTGCTTTTTCTAGATGCTGCTCCACCGGCGCGCGCTGAAGACTTTTTTTACCAGCCGGCCAAGGACCGCGCGACGCGCTCGCTCGCCGCACGCACCTATTTTGATGAGTTGGTGAAAGCCGCGGGAGTCGGTCCAGCAAGCAGCGCGCAAGAGGAGGCCGCTCTCGCCGACTTTCGCCGGCGCGGTTTTTTTCTGAGCTACGCGGTCGAATGTCCGTTCGAATCCGAAGGTGAGCTGCACGCGGCATTGCGCCGCCTGGCGCCCACCGCGTTGAAGCGCGTGCAATACTCGCTGAAGCCGAATTACATCGTGCCGCTGGGTGAACCGACCAAGGAATTGATTCGGCTCTTCGGTCTGATTGGCTGGGGAGACCGCTTGATTCTAGATAAGACTGGACCGTTCGTTGATCCCTACCTTGGCGATCCCAAGAAGCAAGCGACGTTCGGCACAGGCTTCGGCAGTCGCATCGGCAAGGCGCTGGAAGCGCTGCCGTAAGTCATCGTAATGAATCAGTAAGCCGAAGAGGGAAGGCGCCCGCTGGGCTGCCATAGAGACTTTAGTGCGCGTTGACGCGCAGCAACATTCCGCTCCCGGCGCGGATATTCACGTCGCGTCCATCAGTGGAAGCAAGAGCGATCTGGCCCGCTGGGTTTGTGCGTCCGGCATGCGCGATGGCCACCTGCGAATAACCATACACGCCGCAAGCATCGGACGAAAACAGCCAGAGCGCTTGGGGCCGAGGATCGCCGTCAATGGCGCCCCGGCAAGGCTCTCCTTGCGCCGCTCGCAAGTTTACGAGCACTCCGCCGGGAACGGGTTGGCCGACCACGGTGTCGCCTCGAGCGACGGGCCCGCCACCTCGATAGACCACCTCACCGCCGACTTGCACAGTTGTGTACGCGGCGACAGGCGTGCCGCGATCGCCGCCGTAGATCGAAAGCTGAGCGTCGTCAATCTCCAGCGGCGAAGCCAGCGCACGAAGATCCGTCGTGATGGGCACCGCCGTGCGACCCAGCTGCATCGCATCAAACACAATCGAGACTTTCGCATTTCCGCCGCCGGTGGCAGGCGACACACCGACCACATGTCCCGCGACACGCGTTCCGGTGGGGATTTTAGCTCCTGGGCCGAGCGGAACGTCCTGCATGATGTGGCCCGTGATCACTTGCCCCGGTTTCGATTTGCGCGACGAGAGCGAACTGCTGATGCGAATCGGCAGAATCGTTCCATTCGGAACAGAAACTTGAGCGGGCAAAGCGCGCGGCGCTGCCACGCTGATTACGGCTGCCGCTACGAACAGCAAAACGACCTGCCTGAAGGCTGCTTTGAATGCATTGCGAGTGCTCATGGCAATAATTCCGTTATGCAAAGCGTTCCCTGGCGGCACTCGCCAGAAGGTCCCTTGGCGCGAATACCGCTCACTCTCATTTAGATGCACGAGCCCGGTCGCACGGTGAATTGCCGCCGCGAATTCTCATGGAGCCGCAAACCAAACAGAGCGTGCTTTCAAGTTGCCGTCATTTTAGCAGCATTCATCTTAACCCCGGTGCGCGCGAGGAATTCACTCGGGAAATCCACGGCCCAGAAGCCTTCATTTACTCGCGAAAACCGCCGAGCGCGAAGCAAATGAAAAGCGAAACCTGCCTGTGTGTTCGCGGACCAGAAGCTGTAGTACGAAAGTACCGTTGTGCGGATTTTGAACAGTTATAGAATGTCGCGCCATGGGGTCGAGGGTCGTGTGCGAAGAGCACAATAGACTGAGGCGCGAGGCTGTCTCGGCGGTTCTCGAGGCCAGGAGAATTCGCTGGAACAGCGATCTGTCGTTTTACCAGGATTCAGAACTCAGCCGCGACGAGCACCAGAAAATTGACGCGCTGTTGAAACATCTCCTCGTCGGCCACGAAGGCAAACCCTGTCCCGGGGGCGACCGGCCAATCGTGCGGACTTTCGATTCGAAAGATTTTGCGCGCCGCGGCCAGCCGCGCCTGCTTCGGCTGCGAGACACTTCTGCTCTGAAGTCCGCCTAACGCCATTTCCTTCCTTCAGGAACCCCGCTCACTCATGCACCCTTTGCAATGGTATGTATTTGGCTAGCTGTGACGAGGCCTGCGGTAAACGTTTCGCTGAAAAGAAGTAGTGCCGAGGGCACGGCTGGCTCCGTGCTGCCCCCTTAGCTCCGACCAACCATTCCATTTGATGGGATATTCATGAGAGGGGTCTGAGAACGCGTTTTAACGCAGGCGGGCGACTCAAGGTCGAATGCCCCCGGTCTTCGGTGGTATGACAAGGAGCCTTTACGACCTGGGGATCAACCGGCTGAAGATTTTCCAATACGAAATCGGGGCCAAGCGTTCGAGGAATGCCAGAAACTTTGCGTCGTTGCCGACTAGCACACGCGGCGAACGGCGTTCGATGCCCTTCACGATAATTTCGCCAGCGACTGCGGGTGGCATCCGCAGCGCTTTTTTCGCGATGGCTTTGAGCCTCGTGACTTCCTCCGAAGGCATGCCCTTGGGCACTCGAGCGTTATTTGCAATCGAAGTTGCGACGCCGCCCGGGTGAACGACGGTAACTCCGACTTTCGAACCCGCGAGTTCGTGCCGCAGTGAATTTGAAAATCCGCGGACGGCGAACTTGCTTGCCGAGTAGGCGGTTTGCCCGGGGGGCGCGATCAGTCCGTATATGCTCGAAAGATTCACCAGGCTCGCGTCATCGCTTTTTTGCAAGAACGGCAAAAACGCTCGGGTCATGCGTACCACGCCCCAGAAATTAATTTCGAATAGCCACTCGAAATCTTCCTCGCTGACCGCTTCGAACGTGCCGGCGATGGCGACGCCGGCATTGTTAACGAGGATGTCCACTCCGGGATGCTCCGCGGTCACAGCTTGCGGAAACGCGGCCACGGCACGACAGTCTGCAACGTCAATATGATGTTGGCTGATCCGCAGCGCACTCCGCGAGGCGGTCCGGTTTGTTGGATCCGTTTGAGCTGATTGTGCCATGCGCGCCGTTTCGGATAGTCCCGCGTCATTCACGTCAGCCAGCGCGAGGTGGCAGCCACGGCGAGCGAGCGATACGGCAATGGCACGGCCGATGCCGCTTGCAGAGCCGGTGATCACCGCCGTGCGGTTCCCAAGGTTCATTGCGCCAGTCATAATCTCCCGCCCACGAGCGAATAGAGGTTCACTGGGACAAATTTCTTCAGGCGCATGACTCTACCCCAAGTTGCGATTTAAGTCGTGGAGGCTTGCACATGGCCGCGCTGAGCGGCGAGATATTCCAAAATTGCGCGGTTTGCTGTGGCAGGCTGGTCGGTCTCGAAAATGTGGCCGGCGCGGGGAATGAGAATCAATCTTGCGTTAGGAATACGTTCAGAGATCAGCCGGGCATTTGCGGGTGGAATGAGCATGTCGGTCTCTCCGTGAATGACCAATGTTGGAGCCGTGATTTGCGCGATGCGGCTGTATGCCTCCCAACCGATAATTCCCTGGACTTGGCCGAAATATCCTTGTGCAGTCGGATACCACTTCATGCGAATGGCCATATCTTCGTCAATGCGCTCGCGTGGTGTGCCAGAGTCGTAGATGAATGGGATGATGGCCTCCTTGGCTTCTTCCGGGGTCACGCCTTGGCGCATCAGAATTTCAAGTACTTCGGGTTTGGCGTGCACCGCATGGGGGCCGCCTGCAGCAGTACAACCCAAAATCAGCGAACGCACGCGCTCTGGATACTGCAAGGCGAATTCCTGCGCAATCATGCCCCCCATCGAAACACCAAATACATGCGCGCTCTGGACGTTCGCGGCATCGAGGACGGCCGCCGCGTCGGAGGCCATCAATGCGATGGAATAAACGCCGGCCGGTGCGTCGCTTTGTCCTACGCCGCGATTGTCCAGAGCGATCGTACGATGGGTTTGTGCAAGAAGCGGGCGGGTGCGATGCCACATGTAAGATGGATAGCTCAGGCCCATGATGAGCAGCAAAGGTTCGCCCGAGCCTTCTTCATCCCAATAAATTTTAGCGCCTTGATTTTCAACAAACGGCATCGATCCTCCCGGTGCTCAAAATATCAGGTCCGCCAGGCGGAAGCGGAACCAATCATCAAATCAGATAGTGACCCACAGATGAGCGTTACTAACGCGGGGGTCATTGTATATAATCCGCCTCACCATGCCAAACCAGGAAACGCAGTACCAGGTAGCCGACCGCATCGCCACAATTACGCTCAACCGCCCCGACAAACTGAACGCCTGGACAGCCGTAATGGAGCACGAAGTGCGTGCTGCAATAGCCGCGGCGGAAAATGACGAAAACGTCCGGGTCATCGTTCTGACCGGCGCCGGACGCGGGTTCTGCGCAGGCGCGGACATGTCGCTCTTAAGCACCGTAGCGGAAAAAGGAATCAACGCTGCGCAATGGGCGCAAGCGGTCCAGCCTGCCGGCGGGCTCGGCGAGGGCATCCGAGCGGATTTTCAAAAGAAGTATTCGTATTTTCCGGCCGTCACCAAGCCCGTGATTGCGGCCATTAATGGTCCGACGGTGGGATTGGGACTGGTGATTGCATTGTATTGCGATTTACGCCTTGCTTCCGATGCGGCGCGTTTCAGCACGGCATTTGCGCGGCGGGGATTGATTGCCGAGTACGGACTGGCGTGGATATTGCCGCGTCTCGTCGGCCACGCGAACGCGCTCGACCTGCTTTTTTCCGCAAGAATGGTTGATGCGCCCGAAGCATTCAGAATGCAACTCGTCAATCACGTCTACCCGCAAGAAACGTTCCGTGAAAAAGTGCGAGAATACGCACTGGACTTGGCATCCAACGTCAGCCCGCGATCGTTGCGCCTGATCAAGCGGCAAGTGTACGACGCCATGTTCCAACCGCTCGCCGAATCGTTTGAAATCTCAGAGCGCGAAATGCTGGCAAGCCTGCAATGCGAAGACTTTAAGGAAGGGGTGGCACACTTTGTTGAAAAGCGTGCTCCAGTCTTTACTGGGAAATAGCAAGGGCTGAGCAGTTTTGAACTCACCGCCAACGAGCAGCTACGATTTCTGGTGCCGCCTTACCCGTAAACCTCACCAGTTTGCTTCTGCTCACCCTCGAAACCTTCCGACGCTCGACTAAAACTAATAGTTCCGTCGCTTACCGACCCAAACGCAAAGGAGGCCAGGTCCTTCACGTAATTCTGGTGGACTCTCCACGGCGTTTTCTGTCCCTGCTTGGGCAGCACGCCATCGGCACGCCGAACGTAGCCGGAACTGAAATCGATCAAAGGCTCGGGGTTGATGGAAGCATCCGGAAGTCTCGGTACACCTACCGACCAGCCTTTACGATCCATGTATTTGAGCAACCGGCAGACAAAGCGCGCCGTGAGATCGCAGCGCAGCGTCCAGGAATTATTCGTATAGCCGAAGGCAAAGGCTAGATTCGGCACGCCGCTGAACATCGCGCCCTTGTACACCAGCTTTTCGTCGAATTTGGCGAGCGCACCATCAATGAAAATATCGGCACCGCCCATCAGCTTCACCACGAGACCTGTCGCGGAAACGATGATATCCGCGGGCAATGTTGTGCCGGAGCTCAAACGGATGCCGGAATCGACAACTTCTGCGATCGTGTCGGTGGCGATCTCGACTCGACCGGAGCGGATCGCGGCGAACAGGTCGCCATCGGGTACCAGACATATGCGCTGGTCCCATGGGTTATAGCGCGGCGTGAAGTGCCGCTGGACGTCGTAATCCGGATGGAGCTGTTGCTTGATCCCTTTGATGATCAAGCCCTTCATTTTTTCTGGTTTGGTGCGCGCGAGGTGGAACGTGGTGATGCTGTACAGCACGTTCTTCCATTTTGTGAGTTTCGCGGCAAGCGTTTTTGGTAAATGGCGATTCAGCCAGATGGCGTTGGCGTCCTTGGTCGGGCGGGAGACGACGTAGCTGGGGGAACGCTGCAGCATCGTTACATGGGCGGCGTGCTTGGCAAGCGCCGGGACTAGGGTCACTGCCGTAGCGCCGCTTCCAATGACAACGATTCGCTTGCCCGCATAATCGAGAGCCTCAGGCCACTCCTGGGGATGCAAGAATTGCCCCTGAAACCGTTTCATGCCGGGGAATTCAGGGCTGAAGCCTTTTTCGTAACTGTAATAACCGCTGCACATATAAAGGAAGTTGCAGACCAGTCGCACGATCCGCCCATCTTTCGTCTGTGCCTCGATTGTCCAGCGTCCGTTGGCTGAAGACCAGGAAGCTCGAATCATCCGATGTCCCAGTCTGACGTGTCGGTCGATGCCACAGTGTGTCGCGGTCTCACGGATATAATTCCAGATGGCAGGTCCACCCGCGATGGCTTCGTCCGCGTGCCATGGCCGGAAAGGGAATCCGAGGGTGTACATATCAGAATCGGACCGCACGCCTGGATAGCGAAAGAGATCCCACGTGCCGCCGATTGCGTCGCGTGCCTCGAGAATCGCGTAGGTTTTTCTGGGGAAGGCGGTCTGCAAATGATAAGCAGCATCAATACCCGATATTCCGGCGCCGACTATCAGTATGTCGAAATGTTCTTGTGATTCCGACGGCATATCTGTGTTCTTCTCGTATCGGGCCTGTCGTTATAGCTATAAGCGAAGCCGGTGCCGAGTTAAATTAGTATCCCTCAGCAGCGGGAAACTATTGGAGCAGATTAGGCTCATCCTGGACAATACGCGCGAGCAGCGGCTGAAACTGGAACCATCCTGCGAGATGGCTTCCCACCTGCTCCCGCGTTGCAATTGCAGTCGCGTGATCGATCTTTACCGGTACGCCGGCCGCCTCTGCCAGTAACTGCGCGTGGCAACTCCGGTCCATGGTGATGAACCACCACGCCGCTTCCTCGACGCAGTGGCCAACGGTGATCAATCCGTGATTGCGCAGAATCGCAGCTTTGTATTGGGCCAGAGCCTGCGCAATCCGCTCGCCCTCCGATGTTTCATAGACCACTCCGGTGAAGTCCGCGAACAGGCCGTGGTCCTCGTAAAACGCGCAGGCATCTTGCGTGATAGGGTCTAGCAGCCGCCCGAGCGACGCCCAGGATTTCCCGTACATCGAATGAGCATGCGCCGCGGCGATCACGTCGGGACGCGCGGCGTGCACCTGCGAGTGGATGGCAAAGGCGGCCCCATTAACCGGATAATTTCCCTCCACAACTTCGCCGCGATGATTTACCAAAAGCAGGTCGGACGCGCGAATTTGGCTGAAGTGCATCCCGAATGGGTTCACCCAGAAATGGTCGAGTTGTTCGGGATCGCGTGCCGTGATGTGTCCCGCCACTCCTTCGTCGAATCCGAAACGCGAAAAAAGGCGGAATGCAGCGGCCAGCATGCGCTTGCGATGCAAGCGCTCTTCGGCAGCGGTGGCAAAGACAGGCGGCCGCGGAGTGTTCAGTGCGTTTGCAGGTGCTCCGGCCATTCAAACCTCCCAGTTCAGAGAATGTCCTGACTTGGCGCAGTGCCAGCGATTATATACAATGGCCGCCGCGTTAGTCACAGTCATCTGTAAGCGACTCTCAAGAGTCGGCCTGGATTAGGGCTTTGCCTCGATCGCTAGCACCGAAGGAAACACCGATGAGCAAATTGAATCACAAATTCGAGCTTGCCGCCCGGCCGGTGGGTATGCCCAAGCGAACCGATTGGACATACAAAGAAGAGCCGGTTCGCGAACCCAGTGAAGGTGAGTTGCTTGTGAAGATTCTTTATATCTCGCTGGATCCTGCTATGCGCGGTTGGATGAACGAGGGGAAATCGTACATTGCTCCGGTGGAAATCGGCGCAGTGATGCGGGCTGGTGGGCTGGGGCGCGTAACGGCGTCGAAAAATCCCAAGTTTGCCGTCGGCGATTACGTTTACGGCGCCTTCGGCGTTCAGGAGTTCGCAATTTCGAACGGCAACGGCATTACCAAAGTAAATGCGGGTGCGATTCCTCTACCCGTCTTTCTCGGGACGCTTGGAATGCCGGGGATGACCGCTTACTTTGGCTTGCTGGATATCGGGCAGCCAAAGGCCGGCCAGACCGTAGTTGTCTCAGGCGCCGCTGGAGCGGTGGGATCGGTCGTCGGACAGATCGCCAAAATTAAAGGCTGCACCGTGGTAGGCATCGCTGGCGGGGCCGAGAAGTGCAACTACATTGTCAAAGAGCTCGGCTTCGACGCCGCAGTTGACTATAAGTCGGAGGATGTTCGCAAATCACTCCGGAAGCATTGCCCGAAGGGCATTGACGTTTATTTCGACAATGTGGGTGGCGATATCCTCGACGCTGCGCTCACGCAGCTCGCGCGCGGCGCACGAATAGTCATCTGCGGCGCAATCTCGCAATACTGCAATACCACGCCAATCAAAGGGCCCTCGAACTATCTCTCGCTTCTCGTTAATCGCGCCAGTATGGAAGGAATGGTCGTATTTGACTACGCTGATCGTTACCCCGAGGCCGGACGGGAGATGGCGGCGTGGATGGCGGCGGGCAAACTCAAATCGCGCGAGGACATCGTAGACGGCCTCGAAACATTCCCCGAAACGTTGCTGAAGCTTTTCAAGGGCGAGAATACTGGAAAACTCATTCTCAAAGTAGCCGACGCATAGAAATAAGTGTTGGCGTACCAAACTGACAGGTACCAATGCTGGGAAGGGCCGTGAATCGGTCAGGTTGCTATCGACCTCCAATTGATCCCGAGTGACCGCACATCCAGAAGCTATTCCCAGCCAGAAGAGTACACGGGAGAGTGGAATCTATTGGGCGATGGCGGCAAAATGGATGGTGCCGAGGGCCAGAATCGGACTGGCTACGCCGGCCTTTTCAGGGCCGCGCTCTACCGGTGAGCTACCTCGGCACCGGTGGGTCGAATAATTCTACGGAAATTCGCGCGGTGTGACAAACGAAAACGGTCTTGGACAGAAGGTAATTCGAACGGAAATTGGGACTTTTAGCGCATCAGAATTATGGCGGCGCGCCGGGTATCCGAGATTGCAGCCGTTCGCGTACGGATCTCGTTCTGCGAAACAAACTCTCAGGCGGCGCTGCTACTTCACAGAATCGTCGTATTCCTTCATCCAGTTTCGGTTTTTTAGGACTTCGCGCGCCTTCGAGCCATCGGCCGGACCGACGATGCCGTCTTTCTCCATCAGGTCAATGAGGCGCGCGGCGCGGCCATAGCCGATGCGCAGGCGGCGCTGCAAGGTCGAAGTGGAAGCGCGGCCCATGTCGCAGACTACGCGAACCGCATCCTGGTAGAGTTCATCATCCACTTCCTCGCCGCCCTCAGCTCCTCCTCCCCCTGAACCGCCCTCACTTATCGCGTTTTCGTCCTTCGGAGGCTTCAGCATTTCTTCGTTGTAAATGGCCTGCGCCTGGTCGCGCCAGAAGTCGCAGACCGCTTCCACTTCACGCTCGTTCACGTAGGGTCCGTGGATGCGATGCAGCCGCGAAGAGCCGGCCGGCAGGTACAGCATGTCACCTTTGCCGAGCAGCGATTCCGACCCGTTCGCGTCCAGAATCGTGCGCGAGTCCACTTTGCTGGCGACGCGGAACGAAATGCGCGCCGGAAAGTTTGCTTTGATCAATCCGGTGATGACGTCCACCGACGGCCTTTGCGTCGCCAATATCAGGTGGATGCCGACCGCCCGAGCCATTTGCGCGAGGCGCGTGATGGATTCCTCGACGCCGTTGGTATCCACCATCATCAGGTCGGCCAATTCGTCAATGACGATCACCAAGTAGGGCAGCGGCTTGTGCTCGTCTTCCTCGGCGCCGTCGAAGAGCGAAAGCGATTGGCCCTTCTCGAACGTGCGGTTGTACTGGTCAATGTTGCGCACACCGCGGGCTGCCAGGAGCTTCAAGCGCCGCTCCATTTCGCGCGTGGCGTTGCGCATCACATTGGCGGCGACCTTGGGATTCGTCACCACGGGCGTGAACAGGTGCGGGATGTCCGCGTAAAGTCCCAATTCCAATTGCTTCGGGTCAATCAGGACCAATTTCAATTCTTCCGGCGTGGACTTGAACAGCATGCCCATCAGCAGGGAATTGATGAAAACGCTTTTGCCAGTTCCAGTGGAGCCAGCGATCAGCAAGTGCGGCATCTGCGTCAGGTCTCCAGCGCGGATGCGGCCGATGAGATCCTTGCCGAAAGGCAACGTGAGTTTCGAGGGCGAATGGCTGAATTCCGGCGATTCCACCACGTCGCGCAATGCGATCGTCTCGCGATGCACGTTGGGAACTTCGATGCCAACCGTGGATTTGCCTGGGATGCGTTCGATCAGGATGGATTCGGCTTGCAGCGCCAGGCACAAGTCGTCGCCAAGCCCGGTGATGCGACTGTATTTGATCCCCGCCTCGGGCTTGAACTCGAAAGTCGTGACCACCGGACCGGGATTGATTTGCGTGATGTGCCCGCCGATGTCGAACTCCATGCACTTCTGTTCGATAGCGCGAGCGCGCTCTTTCAATTCGGTCTCATCCATCTTCTCGCCGCGCTCGGCGCCGCTAAGCAGCGATGGCGGAGGCAGTCTGTAATTGGTCTTGCCGAGAGCAATCTTTGGCTCTGAACTCTTTTTCTTCGCGGGCGGCGCGGAAGCAGGCTCGTTCTCGTGGAACTTGATTACGGCCGGCCCGCCGCGGCGCGCTTCCACTTTCGAATCTTTTTCGTCGTCCTCTTCTTCGTCCTCATCCTCTTCGCGCGCGAGTTCCTTCGTCGAAACGCGCTGCTGCTGCACAGGAGGGCGGCCGGCGATTTTTATCTCTTCGACGCGCTTGCGCAGGCGGTCCGATTCGCGGGCCTCGCGCCAATCTTTTGCGCGCGCGATCAACTGGCCGACGTAACCGTCGCTGGCCATCGGCTTCTTCAGCCAATGTCCGGCGGTGCGGAAGGAAAAGCTGGTGGTGAGGAATAGAGCGGTCAATAGCGTCATCACGGAAACCAGGTTCGCGCCGATCGGACCGAACGCCGCGCGCAATCCCCCTGCCAGAATAGTGCCCAGCAGCCCGCCAGGAGGCAGTGCGCCGCGCACCTCCGGCATCACGTGGACCAGCACCAGCTCAGATGAAAGCGAAGCCAACAGCATCGTAAAGCCGACTACTTTCGTTACGGGCGCATCCAGCAACTGGCTGCGGAACCACTTCATCGCCACCAAAAACATCCCGATGGGAAACAAGAACGCCGCGAAGCCGCAAAATTGGAAAAAGAGATCGGCGAGATGCGCGCCGACGGGCCCGATCCAGTTCCGTGCTGGCCCCGAGCCGGGTGCTGGCGCGGACACGTTGAACGACGCGTCGTGCGGCGAATACGACAGCAAGCTGAGCGTGAGCAGAATCGCGAGGCTCAGTCCAACGAACCCGATGAGCTCGTTGATGCGTTTGTTTTCGGTTGGCGTCAAAATGCGCAAAGGCTATCTCCCCTTGACCTCGTACCGCGCGGGCACAGCATTTTCGCACGAGACGAGGGACCGACACTGAGTCCCGGCTGGTCAGGACAAAGCTCGCCCTGGGACTTGCTACGTGGCGTCCGTCAGGTTGAGCAGATACAACTAGGGGAAGGCCGCCGCGTAGAACCTGGGTCGCGCCGGCGCTATCGCGCGGAGCCCAGTGGGAGGAACGCGAGCAACACGACGACTATACCAAAGGGCGTCAGCGAAGATGGGAAATTTTTGCGGCCGTGCCGCACAAACAACAGGCGAAGATTGTGCGTTAATAACCCGCGTGGTAGAGAAATGCCACGACTACGGCCGCGATGAGGCAGTAGATGCCGAAAAGATACCAGCGGCCCGTTTCCAGCCAGCGGCTCAGCCACTTCAGCGCCAATAATCCGGCTAGAAACGCAAATGCCGTGCCGACTAGGCTAGTCCCCAGGTTTGCCGCCATCCCGGCGTGAGGCGTCTGGTGCAGCCTCCAAAGCTCACGTGCAAGTGCCGGAGGCGTCAAAATCACCGCCAGCGCGAAACTGAAATCTTCGGCGCGCGCTTTCTGAACGCCTGCGAGCATGCCCGTCGAGATCGTTGCGCCCGACCGCGAGAATCCGCGAAATGGCAGGCACAGTCCTTGCAACCCGCCGATCCACAATGCCTGGTTGTTATTAACTTGCGCCGCGTCCGTTCGCGACGCACGAAGCCGTTTCTCCATCAGCCCGGCGACCAAAATCAGGATCCCAACAACCGCAAGTGCCACTGCGATCAGATCCAGACGTCCAAACAGCAGTTCTTCCACCCAGGCGTGCGGTCTGCCAGGAAACGCAAACTTTTCGATCAACTTGATTAGCCCGTAGCCGATTACTCCAGTCACCGCCGTGGCTAAAATCAACGCGATCACAAATTGTCTAAAATCGGCAGCATTCTCAAAGAAAGAGCGCCGCCAGCGTCCCCAGAAATAGACGATTACCGCCAACATTGTCCCGGTATGGAGCATCACCAGCAGCAAGGTCATAGCGGGCGAAGTCGGGTCCATCCCCATCAGTCGTTCGGCGACGATGACGTGCGCCGAGCTGGAAACGGGCAGCAGTTCCGCCAGGCCCTGCACAATCGCCAGAAGAATCACATGCAAGAACCACATCAGGTTCACCCCGCCTTCGAAAGTGCCATATGAGCGCGATAGATTTCAACCCACGATTACCGTACTGCGAAACTGGAATCGCGTCCCAATCCGCCGGCTAGCGTCATCCGAGCAATTTCACCATCGAAAAAGCATCGCGTCCATTCGGATAATAGCCCTCGCGTACGCCGCGGCTACGATAGCTATGCCTTTTCCAGAAGGCGACCGCCGACTCGTTGTCGGTTGCAGTCTCCAGCGCCACCTCGCGCACACCGTTGGCCGCGAGCCTGCGTTCGATCTCTCCGAGCAGCGCAGTTCCGACGTGTAGCCGTCGGAATTGCGGCAGCACATCAATCGTCACAATGTAACCGCGCTCCCCCTGCCGCGCGCTGATGCAGAATCCGGCGATTGTGTCGTCCGCTTCGGCGACCACACATTCCGAGCCGCGAAAGCGCAGATAGGCGCGCAGCTCGCGCTTGGAATAAGCGACTTCATCTTCGTAGCACAGCTGGTCAATTTCATGGAGCGTGTCGAAGTCCTCGGGCGTGTTGGTCCGGAGCGTGATGTTCACAGCCGCAGGTCTACACTTCCAGGATCACCGGCAGAATCAGCGGGCGCTTGGCGGTTTGCTTGTTGAGGAAGCGTTTCAGGTCGGCGCGGACTTTTTCCTTGATGACGCTCCAATCCGTCTTTTCTTCCTGCGTCGATTGTTCGATCGTCCGCAAAATGATTTCGCGAGCGGAAGTTAGAATCTCGGCGCCGTCTTCGGAAGGCAAAAAACCGCGCGTCACGATTTCCGGTGGCGTTTCCATCCGTCCGGAATGCTTGTTGATAACCATAATGGGCACCACCACGCCATCTTCCGATAGATGCCGCCGGTCGCGGATTACTACCTCTTCGATTTCCTCGAGCGAGCCGGAATCCACCAAGACGCGGCCCGCCGTCACGGGTTCGCGGCGATGCGCGCTACCATCCGCCGTAAATTCCACCGGCTGGCCGCTCTCCAGCAGAAATATCTGGCTGCCTACTGCACCCAATTGCTCAGCCAACGCCGAATGGCGAAATAGCTGCCGGTATTCGCCGTGAATCGGGATGAAGTACTTCGGCCGCACCAGTTGCAAAAGGATTTTCATTTCTTCCTGGCTGGCGTGGCCGGAGACGTGGATCGGCGCGGAGCGGCCGCCTTCGTAGTACACCAGGACGCGGCGTCGGAAGAAGTGGTCAATCATGCGGAAAATGGCTTTTTCGTTTCCGGGGATGATGCGCGACGACAAAATTACGGTGTCGTTTTCCGCGATGCTCATCAGCCGGTGATTATCCACGGCGATGCGCGAAAGCGCCGAAAGCGGCTCGGCTTGGGTGCCGCTCGCCAGGACCACCAGCTTTTGTGGATCGAAAGTGCGAATATCCTGTGGGCGGACCACGCTGCCATCCGGGACGCGCAGCTTGCCCAGGCCATGCGCGATCTCGACGTTGTCCACCATGCTGCGTCCGACGAAGCCGATCTTGCGGCCCACCATGCGGGCGATATCAATTACCTGCTGCACGCGGTGTACGGAACTGGAGAAGCACGAAACGACGACTTTTCCCGGTGCGGCGCGGAATAATTCTTCCAGGCGAACTACTACCGCACGCTCCGAAGGAGTAAATCCCGGTCGCTCGACATTTGTGCTGTCGCTGAAAAGCGCCAGCACGCCTTCCTGGCCGTAGCGCCCGAATGCGTGCATGTCGAAAGGTTTTCCATCCACCGGCGTGTGATCGATTTTGAAGTCACCGGTGTGGATGATGACGCCCACGGGAGTGCGGACCGCCAGGGCCACGCAATCAATCGTGCTGTGCGTCACGTGCAAATATTCAATCGAAAAGGGGCCGAGCACCGTGGTCTCGCCGGCCTGGACTTCGATCAGTTTCGCTTTGTCGAGCAGCGCGTGCTCTTCGAGTTTTTTGCGGACGATGGCCAGCGTGAATTCGGTGCCGTAGATTGGGACGTTTAAATCACCCAGGATGTAGGGAATCGAGCCGATGTGGTCTTCATGCGCGTGCGTCAGGACGATCGCGCGCACCATGCGCTTGTTCTGCTTCAGGTAGGTGATGTCCGGGATGACGATGTCGACGCCGAGCAATTCCTGCTCGGGAAACATCAATCCGGCATCAATCACGATGATGTCGTCGCCCGAGCGCAGGGCGAGCATGTTCATGCCGAACTCGCCCAGTCCGCCCAGCGGAATGGCCCACAACGATGTTTGACTCAATTTATGCTTCCGGCTTTCTCGCTCAGTTCATCCAATGGTGTTACCTGCAGCTACCGCAGTGCCCGCAATGGAGGTCGGCTCACGTTTGTGTTACGCAGTATGTCGGTGTTCAGTGCTCGCGTAATCGTATCACATTCGTTGACCGGCGGTAGGTTCGGCGAGAACAAAGCGAAGGAAATCGGATGTTCTTGTAGCGGCGCACTTTAGTGCGCCATCGATGCTGCCGCAAGAACGATGGCGGTCTGAAGACCGCCGCTACAACGGCCGAACAATACAGAGCGCGATGCTACTCTCTTCCGCCACCGGCAAAAAGGCGCGCGACAGCCACCAGCAACACCGCGCCAACCGTTGCGGCGGCAAGACTGCCCAAGAATCCAAACGTCGCGATGCCCAGCCGCGAAAAAATCCAACCACCAACCACCGCGCCCACGAGGCCAAGAATCACGTCCGTGATGCAGCCGAATCCACGCCCGCGCGCAATCGTTCCCGCCAGCCACCCGGCGATCAATCCGATTAGCATCCACCAGATAATTCCGTGCGTTTCAACGTACACAACCCAATCATGCTCCGTGTTGGGAACGTGTTGATATAAGGCCACGGCAAAAGCAGTCATATCAGTCCATCCTCCGAAATTACGCCTGGCAAAAAATATACCCTAAAGTCTTGTAAATTAGTTTGGCGGCGAGGAAATCCGAGGCATGGTCGCGCGGGCGCGGCGAAAGTTCGGCCACATCCATGGCGACGATTTTTTTGTGATCCGCGACGGCCCGGATCAGCGAAGTAACCTGGTACCAATCGAGGCCGCCCGGCTCGGGCGCGCCCGTGGATGACACGATTGACGAATCGAAGCCATCCACGTTCACGGTGAGATACACGCGCGGGCCCAGATCCTCCAGCACTTTCGCGATCCACGCTTTCACCGGAGCGCGCACGATATCCTTCGACCAGTAAACTTTCGTGGGCAATTTCGGCAGGATTTTCGACTCTTCCTCGGAAAGCGAGCGCACGCCCACTTGCACCGCCGGACACATTTCCACCACCCGCCGCATAGTGCACACGTGGCTGCCAGGATTGCCCTGAAATTCGTTGCGCATTTCGGCGTGCGCGCCGATGTGCAGCACGCAAAGATCCTTGAATTTTTTCACAGTGGCGGAAACCAACGGAGGAGTGAGCGAATGTTCACCGCCCAACGCCACGGGAAATTTCCCGGCGTCCAGCAATTCCAGTTGCGCGGTATAAAGTTCGCTCAATACTTCTTCGAATGTGCCGTCCATCGTATCAATCGGCGGCCAGGTGGCGATGCCGATGTGCTGGCTGGGATCGAGCTCCAGTTCTTCGTCGTACAATTCCATGTGGCGGCTGGCTTCCAGGATCGCTGATGGGCCGTTGCGCGTACCGCGTTCGTACGTGGCCGTGCGCTCCAGCGGCACGGGAAAAATCACCGCGCGCGCTGTTTCGTACTTGGAATATTCCTCGGGAAGTCCGCCAAAATTCTGCGGCGGCATGGGCGTGTATCTGGACATTTTGGGCGTGAACTCCTGAGCGCAGCGTGAAATTTTTCTTTCGCCGCGCGCGCATTTGTACTATCAATGATGCGCGCACGCGCGCGATTCCGTGCTCCCGAGCCTCTCGGGAGACATACATTACCTGCGAGGACGCTGAATGGCAAAGAAAAAGGGCGCTACGGGGCGTATCTTGCACGATCCCATCGAGGATCGTCTCACTCCCATTTATCCGCTCGATCTTTCGCGGATTCGCACGATTGACGGCATGGTTCGCGCGATGGGTCAAACGGCTTACACCGCGCGGCAGATCGGCGATGCGGCCGACGTGCTGGAAGCGATGGCGCGCGACAAAGACTGCTTCATCGTCCTGACGCTCTCCGGCGCGCTCACCGTCGGCAAAATGGGTCTGGTTTTTTGCGATCTGGTGGAATCCGGAATCGTGAAGGCTATCGTTTCCACCGGGGCGCTGATGGCGCACGGTTTGGTGGAGGCCACGGGCCGCTCGCATTTCCGCTACGACGCAAAAATGGACGACAACGAGCTTTTTCTTGCCGGCTACAATCGCGTTTACGATTCGCTCGAGCCCGAAGTGAATCTCGACGCGGTGGAAGAAGTCGTGGACCATGTTTTGGTGCGTTGGCCCGACGACGAAGTTGCCAGCAGTTGGAAATTGAATCAGCGTATCGGCGAATATCTGGCGCGTCACGCGAAGGGGCGCGGCATTTTGAAATCGTGCGTCGAGCATAACGTCCCCGTGTTCGTTCCGGCCTTCACCGATTCCGAGCTGGGAATTGATTTTGCTTTGTATCAGCGCCAGCGCAAGAAGGAAGGGAAGCCTCCTCTACGTTTTGATCCCTTCTTGGATTTCGAACACTATGCGACGACCATGCTTGCCACCAAGCGCATGGGCATCGTTACCGTCGGCGGCGGAGTCCCGCGCAACTGGGCGCAGCAATTTGGCGTCTATGCCGAACTGCTCGCACGCCGCGGTTACGAAAAAATTCCACTCAAGCGCTACAACTATGGGCTGCGCATTTGTCCTGAACCGGTAAATTGGGGCGGATTGTCCGGCAGCACCTACACGGAAGCGGTATCGTGGGGAAAGTTCGTTCCGCTCGAAGAAGGTGGGCGGTTCGCGGAAGTTCTTGATGACGCGACGGTCGCGCTGCCTCTGATTGTCGGCGCGGTGCTCGAACGCCTCGGCTATCGGCACGGTGAAGGGACCAAACCAGCCAAAAGCGCGCGCAGAAAATAATTCGCAATTTAGCGGGTCTGCGAGATCAATGTGGAGTGCGGGGGCGCGTCCCCGCTTTCTCTTCGGCGAGGCGTGCCTCGACGCGGATTAGATCCAGCCGATGCCGATATTGTAAAAGCGGCGGTCCGCCGTGGCACTCCATATAGATCACGCTCAATTTAGAGCAGTAGGAGGCGGGAAGTTCAGTACGAGGGAACGGCGCTTAATCGTCTTCGCCGATTAAAATCGCAGCGGCGAGCACGGTGGTCCACAACCCGCGCTTATCGCCCACCGCGGACTGCGTGATGTTCATGGTGCGAACAATCTTATTCGAAATGCGGTAAACCTCTTTTTTCTCGTCCCAGGACAAATCCGGATCGAATTCCACGTTCAAAGTCGTCGCCAGCATTTCGGCGGCAAGCTCTTCGGTGTACTCGCCCGCAATTTCTTCGCTCTCGCCAAAGGAATGATGCTCGGACAAATATCCGAACATGGATTTATCGGCCGGCAGCGCCAGTCCCACGCCCGCGGCGATCAAACGGTGCGGTTCGCGGGTCTGATTTTCGCTGATCACAGTGAACGCGACTTGGCCGGGCTTGATGTGCTTCAAACCTTCGCTGCGCGATATGAGCTTGCAGTACGGAGGGAAAATCGAGGAGACGCGAACGATGTTGCAGGCGGCGATTCCAGCGTTACGCAACGCGAGCTCAAAGCTCGATAAGCGCTCGCGATGTTTACCGACTCCCTTGGTAAGAAAAATTTTCTTCGCGACGAACGCCATGAGCAGTACCGAGCTGCGGTGCCTCCACTTTGCCCAAAGAAAAAAACTGGGGCGAAACGAAAATTAACAAGCACACGCAGCGATGTCAATCTATTTCAGCGTCGTAACGTAACTAGTTGCCCTGGACTGCGCGTGCACGGAGAGTTTTATTACAGTTTGATTAAAATCGCTCTGGCAGTGGATCCCAGCGCCCAACCATCGCGCCAAGATCGCGGCGTCGGCGAACACAAAAAGGGGGACTCGCGACTTCAGAGTCCCCATTGAAAGCGATTGCGGTTGCCGAAATACTAAGCTGCATTTTCCCGTCGCCGACTTACCAACCCCACCCGCGTCCATAGTAAAACGCCGGATACGGATAGTAACCGCAGCAGGGATACGGGTAATACCCGTACGGCCGTGGATACGGCCGCGCGAGGCGCGGACGATTCCCCGCCCGCTGCGATTGCGCGTAGTCCTGTTGCGTCACCGGTCGATAAGCCATCTGGCCGCGAACCGTCGTGATCGTCACCGGACTTTCCAGGCGAAAGGTCAGTACGTCTTCCGGTGGAATGATCGTCGGCTTGCCGCGAGTAAGCAGCACACCAGCGATACTCGCCACAAATCCGGCGCCAGCGCCAATCGCCGCGCCCGAACCGCCGGCCGCCGCTGCGCCGATGGCAGCGCCGGTGCCGGTCGTCAAACCAACCGCTGCCGCGTCGCGTCCATTCGACGTCCCGGCAGAAGCATTCAACAGCGACGTTTGCACCGGGAGCAACTGGCCATCAACGATCGTCAGTTGGCTCAAATCCAATTGCAATTTCGAAACGCCCTTCACGCGCCCGGCCTTTTGCGCGTCAGACACCTGTCCGATCACGGTTTGGCCTCGCCGCATTACCACCCAACCGTCCGCGATGATTGGTTGGGCCAGCGTTGCGATAAATTGGTCGCCCTTGTGGTTGCGGTCGCTCGATAGCCAGTCGCTGGTACGAACCTGAATCACCGTTCCAGCTGGAAGTGTGAGCGCGTCTGGCACGACGGGCCGTTCTGCGGGAGGATTCGCCTGCGGTGGCGGAGGCGGCTCTGGAGGAGTCGCTTGCTCTTGAGGTCCAGCTTGCTGATCCGGTTGTTGCGGCGGCATCTGCTGATCTTGCTGCGGCGGCTGAGCCTGCTGGTCCTGCGGTGGCGGCGCGGGCTGACCCTGTTGGTCCGGCTGCTGCGCGGGGGCCGCAGACTGGTCAGGCGGCGCTGGCTGCGACTGCGGATCCTGCTGTGCGAGCAAAGGAGCGCCGCCCAGCAACACGCCAAGCGCAAGTGCGGCAATCGCCTGGCGGTTCCAAATTCGGTGAGTCTTGCGATTCATAAAATGTGCCTCCGTCCTCTTACCTGCATATTCGATGCGCAACTTCGAAAAGGGCTGCCCGGTTTGTTGCTCAGTCGGTACTTTCACGCCACTAACCGCGGGCGAAGATTTCCCGGGACGAAGCTGTACTCAGCAACATACAACCCGCGTGTGCAGGAAAAGTTTCGGCTTTAGTTGGTCAGGAAGTCAATCTGTAGTGGGTTGCGCAAACGCCGTCAATTGCGGCTAGCGCTATGCGCGGGCGAGCAGGGGGATGCAGGGGCCAAGCAAGTCCGCGACAGTCTTGAGCTCCCTGAGCTGGGGATGTGTAAAGTCCGCGCCGGCGTCCGCGGCAGTTCGGCCTTTGCGCGAAATCTGAATGACTCCCGCAATCTTTCTTTCCTGCAAAATGGGCGCGCTCATGATCTTCTGAATAGCCTCGCCGCGCTGTTCTTCGACGATCGGCACTGCCTCAAACACCGAGGAATGCGGCACCACCGCAAAATGATTGATGACTTCGGGCCTTTTTTCGCGCGCCGTCCGCGCTGCCAGCGAATTCGTGCTGGTCAATGGAATCTGGCCCATTTCCCGGAGCTTTTCCGGCACCACGAAGCGCAGAAAACGGTCGTCCGCGGTGAGCACCAGGATCGCCACTTCGTGCGCCCGCACTCCGAAATTCTTGCTGACCAAATCCACCACGCGATTTAGTCCCACGAACGAGCCGTCCGCACTCTCGCGGACGACCTCTCCTACCCACTTCTTCAAATCATTCATTTGTTCGCTGGGCATGAACGGGATTCGCTTTCAAAAGAGTCTAGCACGCAGGAAAAAAGCGCTTATCGGCTCAATCATTCGGCTGTTTCCAAAAGGGTAGTGCCGACGAGCGCGTGGGTGCACTGGCTGTAAGGCGCCCAAACCCAGTCACTTGGCTTGGGCAACATACCTCGCCAGGAACATTGAGAACGGAGAGGAGATTTGATAGGGTTGCGCCGTGCCAATGCCATCCATCAACGATCCGCGGAGCCGCCGGCGCAGCAAGCGGGTGAAGATGAGGATTCCGATTCAGGTTCGTTTGCAGGACGTCAACAAACAATCTGTTTCGGAACTCACCCACACCATCATTGTGAATTCGCACGGAGCGTTGATTCTTCTCGCCGCCGCGGTAGCTGTGAATCAAATTATCCGGTTGGAAAACTCGAACACGAAGGAAGAGTTGCTCTGCCGCGTCACTTCGCTGGGGCAAAATTTCATGGGCAAGACTCAGGTGGGAGTCGAATTTATCTATCCCTCTCCGGAATTCTGGCGTGGCGAAGAACGCTCTGACGATTTCAAGAGGTTGTAACCGGACTGCTGCCCAGTTCCGCGGTAAAGCAAATTCAGAACGATGATCTGAGCGCCTTGCAAAGATTTGTCGCCATGCTTATACTAAAACTTCCGTCGGTTTCTGTGATTCAAGCTCGGAGCGTGCATGTCGGTTGCATCCGGTGATTCCAGAACAAGTTACATCCTCGACAAACTGCAGTCCCTCAGCGGCGTAATTCCAATTGGAGCTTTCCTGGCCGAGCATTTCTGGTCCAACAGCTACGCGCTCGTCAGCGTTGCCAAGTACAACGAAGTGTCCAGCGAATTGCAGCTGATTCCGTGGCGCATCGGCGTGGAAGTTGCGGTTTTGTGGCTGCCGATTTTGTTTCACGGTTTCTACGGGATCTATATCTGGTGGCGGGGGAAGTCCAACGTGCTTGGCCATCCATGGATGGCGAATTGGCTTTATGTGTTGCAGCGCTGGACCGGAATCATCGCGTTCATTTTCATCGGCTGGCACGTTTACACCGAGCGCTTTCTCGGACACGGCATGACGGCCTACGCCGACCTGCAACACAACTTGCGAAATCCTTTGTACGTCACCTTCTACGTCATTGGCGTCGTCTGCGCGTCCTTCCATCTCGGTAACGGCCTCTGGAATTTTGCATGCAAGTGGGGAATTGCGGTCAGCGTTAAGGCGCAGCGCGCCGCCGGATGGTTTGGCGCTGCGGTAGCCGTCGCGTTCACGTTTGTGGGCCTTGCGATTGTGATTGGCCTCCACTACGGGATGTTCCCGCTCGGAGGATACGTGCAATGAGGCAGCCGAAAATCATCATCGTCGGCGGGGGATTGGCCGGACTGATGGCGGCCATTCGCGTCGCCGAGTCGGGCGTGCCGGTTGATTTGTTTTCGATCGTGCCGGTGAAACGCTCTCATTCTGTGTGCGCGCAGGGCGGGATCAATGCCGCCAAGAATTTGAAGGGCGAGGGCGATTCTACCTGGAAACATTTCGACGACACGATTTACGGCGGCGACTTTCTCGCGAATCAGGGTCTTGTAAAAGGCATGTGCGAAGCCGCTCCCGCGATCATTGACCTGCTCGATCGCATGGGCGTGATGTTCAACCGCACACCGGAGGGCTTGCTCGATTTTCGCCGCTTTGGCGGCACCCTCTTTCACCGCACCGCGTTCGCAGGTGCTACCACCGGCCAACAATTGCTGTACGCGCTCGATGAACAAGTCCGCCGCTACGAAGCTGAAGACAAAGTGAAAAAGTTTGAGGGCTGGACGTTTCTTTCGGCCGTCCTTGACGACGGCGGAGTCTGCCGCGGCATCTGCGCCATGGACCTGAAGACCATGGAGATCAAGACGTTTCCTTGCGACGCCGCGATTTTCTGCACTGGCGGCATCGGCGCCGTCTTTGGACGCTCCACCAATTCAGTCGTTTGCACCGGGTCCGCGCAATCCGCGCTATTTCAGCAGGGCGTTTACTACGCCAACGGCGAATTCATTCAGGTTCATCCCACGGCGATTCCGGGTGAAGACAAGTGCCGGTTGATGAGCGAATCGGCGCGCGGCGAAGGCGGACGCGTCTGGGTGCCGAAAACGCCGCAAGATCCGCGGCCCGCGAAGCAAATTCCTGAAAACGAGCGGTTCTACTTTCTCGAAGAGTGGTATCCGAAGTACGGCAACTTGGTTCCGCGCGACGTGGCGACGCGGGCCATCCACAAAGTCGTCTACGAAATGAAAATGGGCCTCGCCGGCGAGCCCGCCGTCTATCTGGACGTCACGCACATCCCGCGCGAAGTCCTCGAACGCAAGCTCGAGGGCATTCTCGAAATTTACGAGAAATTCGTCGGCACCGACCCTTACACGGAGCCCATGAAGGTGTTTCCCGCGATGCATTACACGATGGGCGGCCTCTGGGTGGACAACGAGAATCAAGCCACCAATGTTCCGGGAATTTTCGCCGCCGGTGAATGCGAATACCAATATCACGGCGCGAATCGCCTCGGCGCGAATTCGCTGGTTTCCTGCATCTACGGCGGAGGCATCGCCGGCCCCGCCGCCGTGCGTTATGCACGCAGTCTTGAACAGGGTTGCGAGTCCACGTCGCCTGCCGTCTTCGAGCACGAACGAGTTCGCCAGCAGGATATTTCCGACGCGCTGCTGAATCAGCACACCGGCACGGAAAATCCGCTCGCGATCTGGCGCGAACTGGGCGACATCATGACCGAAAACGTTACCGTGATCCGCTACAACGCGGCGCTGCAGAAAACGCTTGCCAAGATTGACGAGCTGAGCGAGCGCTTCACGCATATCAATTTGCAGGACCGCACGCAGTGGGCAAACCAAACCCTGAATTTCGTCCGTGAGTTGGGCAACATGCTCGTTCTCGCGAAAGTGATCACTTTGGGCGCGCTCGCGCGCAACGAAACGCGCGGCGCGCATTACAAGCCTGAATTTCCGAGTCGCGACGATGTTAATTGGCTGAAAACGACGATCGCGAGCTACAACGGCGGAAATATCAAGCTCGAATACGAAGCAGTGGATATATCGCTGCTCCCGCTGCGCGAACGCAAGTACACGGCTGCGAAATAGCGCCTAACAAAGCGGTGGAACGACAGGCAGTGCCAGGCAAAGCGAGGCATCATGGCCGATAAAACTTTCATCGTGCGCATCAAGCGCCAGCAGCGTCCGGATGAATCGGTGCGCTGGGAAGAATTCGAGCTGCGCCACCGTCCGCACCTGAACGTCATCACCTGCCTGCGCGACATCGCCGAAAAACCCTTCACGCGCAACGGCAGCGAATCCACGCCGGTCAGTTACGACGCAAATTGCCTGGAAGAAGTTTGCGGCGCCTGCGCGATGATCATCAATGGCAAGCCTCGCCAGGCCTGTTCCGCGCTGGTGGATGAGTTGGAAAAGCCGATTCACCTCGAGCCGCTCACGAAATTTCCGCTGATTCGCGATCTGCAGGTGGATCGCACCTCGATGTTCGAAGATCTGAAGCGCACCAAGTGCTGGATTCCGATCGACGGCACCTATGACCTCGGCCCGGGTCCGCGCATGGCGCCGGAAAAGCAGGAAATCGGCTATCCGCTCTCGCGCTGCATCACCTGCGGCAATTGCCTGGAGATTTGCCCAAAGGTCAACGAAAACTCTCACTTCGTCGGCGCTGCGATCGTCAGCCAGGTGCGGCTTTTCAACATGCACCCCACGGGAGCAATGCACGCAGGCGCGCGCCTCGAAGCGCTAATGGGTCCGGGCGGCATCGAAGATTGCGACAACGCCCAGAACTGCGTGAAAGTTTGCCCCAAGGGAATTCCGCTGACAGAATCGCTTGCGGCGGTGAATGGTCAAGTTCTGCTGCATGCCGTGAAAACTTTCTTCACGGGGAAGGATTGAGCGAAATTCGCAAGTTATCTCCGTGTGCTCAAGATTTTCTCTCTGTGCATTGTGTGTTAGGTTTTTGCGGCAGTAGTGGCGTTCGCTTCGTACCCGATTCCGCGTTTTTATTTCCCAGCGACGTGTCGTAGAATTCCAAGGGAATTTCGGGGGATGCATGGTTCGTGTTTTTCTGTTGGCATTTTGCTGTTTACTCGGAGGACTTTTGCCGCTCGCAGCCGTAACCGGCCAATCGGATTCCACTATTTCGCCGCAAGCCCGCGAACTTCACTTCAGTTCCATCGTGATTGACACGCACGACGACACCACCCAGCGCCTGCTTGACCCTAAATTCGACCTCGGCGCGCGGCACACAGATGGCGGCATAGACATCCCCCGCATGCGGGAAGGCGGCCTGAGCGCCATCTTTTTCTCGATTTACATCCCCGGCACGATCACGGGACCCACGGCGGTGGAGCGCGCGCTTGTTCAAATCGGCGCGGTCCGCGAAGCCGTAATGCGCCATCCGAACGACCTCGTCCTGTGCACAACATCCGCCGAAGTTCGCGCCGCCAAGGCTCACGGTAAAATCGCCGTCCTGATGGGTGTCGAAGGCGGCCACATGATTAACGATTCGCTGGCCAACCTCGATAAATTCTACGCCCTCGGCGTTCGCTATATGACGCTCACGCACATGGTCAATACTGATTGGGCCGATTCTTCCACCGACAAGCCCGCGCACAACGGCCTCAGCGATTTCGGCAAACAAGTCGTGCGCGAGATGAATCGCTTGGGGATGATGGTGGACGTTTCGCACGTCTCCGATAAGACTTTCTACGATGTGCTGGCGACCAGCTCGGCCCCGGTGATCGCGTCGCATTCGTCTTGCCGCGCGCTCTGTAATGCTCCGCGCAATATGACCGACGAGATGATCAAGGCCCTCGCCGCGAAGGGCGGCGTGATTCAGATCAATTACCACGTTGGCTTCCTCGACCAGAAATTCCAGGATGCGCAGAAAAATAATCCCGAGCTTGGCAAGGAAATCGAGGCGGAATCCAAGAAGCGTTGCGGCAATGATGAAGCCTGCCAGTTGATTGAAGCCGATAAAGTGGTGCGCGATATGGTCGCGCAGGGAAAATTCCCGCGCGTGGACTGGACCGAAATCGTCAAGCACATTGATCACGCCGTAAAACTCGTCGGCGCCGATCACGTCGGCCTCGGCTCCGACTTCGATGGGGCGGATATGCCCTACGGCATGGAAGACGCATCGCATCTGCCCCAAATCACGAATGCGCTGCTGGCGAAGGGTTACTCCGCGAGCGACATTCGGAAAATTCTGGGTGGCAACACGTTGCGCTTGATGCAGGATGTGGAAGCTGCGGCGCAAAAATAGTTCACATAGCAGCACAACTTTTAGGAGGGTAATTGTGAAACGTTTCGTCCCCTATTTTTTTGCTTTTCTGATCGCAGCGTTTTCGCCAGCCGCACTGACGGCGCAATCCCAGTCCACCACACCGTCTTCCTCGAAAGGTACGACGCAAACTCACACGCATTCGACGGCGCACCGCACGGATCCGGCGCTGTTCCATCCCGCCGCGCTCACGGCCAAAGCTCCTGAGCAATATGAAGCCACATTCAAAACGACGGCGGGCGATTTCGTCGTGCAAGTGACGCGCGCTTGGGCTCCCTTGGGCGCCGACCGCTTTTACAATCTCGTGAAGCACGGATATTTCACCGACGCCGCCTTCTTCCGCGTCGTTCCCGGCTTCGTCGTGCAATTCGGCTTGAGCGCCAATCCGGAGTTGAACAGACTGTGGTCCAAAGCCGCCATAAAAGACGATCCCGTCACGCAAAGCAATCACGTTGGGTACATCACGTTTGCGACCGCCGGCGCCAACACGCGCACCACGCAGCTTTTTATCAATTTGGGTGACAACGCTCGTCTCGATTCCAATGGCTTCGCGGTATTCGGCCAGGTAACCACGGGAATGGACGTGGTGCAAAAAATTTACAGCGGCTATGGCGAATCGCCCGATCAAGCCGCCATCACCGCCGAAGGCAAACCCTATCTCGACAAAAATTTCCCGAAGCTCGATCGCATCATCTCAGCGATGATAACTTCACCCGCGCCGGCCGTTCACACCATGCCGGCTCACAAAACCGCGGCTCCGGCTCCGAAGAATCCATAGCATCCATGCCGTGGGTCGTATTGCACATTTGTAGCGGCGTCCGCCTCGGCGGACGCCATCGAAATCGCGCAGCCGGCCAATGGCGGTCTAAAGACCGCCGCTACAAAGGCTCTCGGATTCACAACTTTAATATCAGCAGGAACCGTGCTGGCACGGTTCCTTGGGAGAAAGATTATGACCACACAACCGTCCTTGCTAGAACCCGCAAATCTGAAAGAGACAGCTCCGGAAACCTTTAACGTCAACTTCAAAACCACTGCCGGCGATTTCGCCGTACAAGTGACGCGCGCTTGGGCGCCGCTCGGTGCGGACCGCTTCTACAATCTCGTCAAGCACGGCTTCTACGAAGATGCCGCGTTCTTCCGCGTCATTCCCGGCTTCGTCGTGCAATTTGGCTTGAGCGCTGACCCCAACGTCAATACCGTGTGGCGTAAATCGAATTTCAAGGACGATCCAGTCACGCAAAGCAACAAGCCGGGTTTCATCACTTTCGCGACCGCGGGGCCGAACACGCGCACCACGCAGCTTTTCATCAACACGGGCAATAACGCCCAACTCGATCGCATGGGCTTCGCGCCGTTTGGCCAGGTCACTTCCGGCATGGACGTGGTGAAAAAGATTCACAGCGGCTACGGCGAATCTCCCGATCAGGGCTCCATTACCGCGCTCGGGAAGCCGTACCTCGACAAGAATTTCCCCAAGCTCGACCGCATCACGTCGGCAACGATCAGTTGAAGACGTGCGGGAATCAAAACATAGTTCAACCTATCTACTGCTCGCGTTGGCCCTCTGCAAGCTGCTGATCCAGTTCGCGGGCATCAATCATTACGGCTTTTTTCGCGATGAATTGTATTACATGGCCTGCGGCGAGCATCTTGCTTGGGGCTATGTGGACCAGCCACCGCTCATCGCGCTGATTGCCTGGATCGTTCGACATTCCGCCGGATATACGCTCTTCGCGCTGCGCTTGCGGCCGGCCATTACTGGCGCGGCGGTCGTGTACCTCACCGGCCGCGTCGCGCGAGACCTCGGCGGTGGCCTTTTCGCGCAATTTCTATCCGCCACGGCGATTCTGCTCGCGCCGGCCTATCTCGCGTTCGATAGCTTTTTTTCCATGAACGCGTTCGAACCGCTTTTTTGGCTGGTGTGCGCCTGGATCGCGATTCTGATCGTGAAAGGCGCGTCGCCGAAACTGTGGCTGGTCTTCGGAGCCGTTGCCGGACTTGGGCTCGAAAATAAGCACAGCATGTTGGTATTCGGCTTCGCGCTCGTCGTGGGCCTGCTGGTCTCCGGGCAAGCCAAGCTGTTCCGTTCGAAATGGATTTGGATCGGTGGCGCAATCGCTCTCGCTATTTTCTTGCCGAACCTGCTCTGGGAAGCGCGCCACGGCTGGCCCCAAATTCAAGTCGTCCGCAACGCACAGGAATTCAAGAACGTCCCGATCACTCCTGCGCAATTTCTCTTCGAACAGGTTCTTTTTTTGCAGCCGCTGGCTTTGCCGGTGTGGCTCGGCGGCCTAATCTGGTGTTTCGTGTCACCAGAAGGGAAGCGCTTTCGGTTTCTCGGCTGGGCGTATCTCGTGGTGCTCGCGATTTTTATTGGATTTGACGGAAAATCGTATTACGCGCTGCCGGTCTATCCGTTGCTCATGGCCGCGGGCGGCGTCGCTCTCGAGAAATTGTTTGTTGCACCTCGGCGACGTTGGCTTGTTGTTGCTTATCCTGCGCTGCTCGTCATCGCTGGCATCGTGACGCTCCCCTTCGGCGTGCCGGTCCTTCCGGTGAACACATTTCTGGAATATTCGAAATTGTTCCCATACGCGCGCGACGTGAGGACGGAACGCGACGCGACGACGGCGTTGCCGCAGCTTTACGCCGATATGCTCGGCTGGGAAAACATGGCGCAGCAAATTTCACGCGTGTATCACGACGTACCGCCGGCGGAACAAGCGGACTGCGCGATTCTGGCAGGGAATTACGGAGAAGCTGGCGCGATTGACCACTACGGCCCGCAACTCGGTCTGCCGAAAGCGATCAGCGGCCACAACAGCTATTACTATTGGGGCCCGCGCTCTTACAGTGGCTCGTGCGTAATCCTCTTTGGTGAGCGCGCCGATCAATACAAGCAATATTTCGGCGAAACCCAGCTGGTCGCCACCATCACCTATCCGCACGCCGCAATGGCCGAGCGCGACGTCCACGTGTACCTCTGCCGCAGGCCTACGGCCCCATTCTCAGTCCTCTGGCCGCACTTCAAGCTGATAATTTGAGCAAGCTGGGTAGCGCCGGCGTCCCGCCGGCTCTTAGTCTCTAGCTTGGGGTTTGTAGAAGCTATTTGCTACCGGCGCTATTTCTTTCGGCGTTGTTGCCACGCGCACTCAATGCAACGGCGCATGCCGAGGATTGCGCGCCTCTTGCTCCAACTCAATCACGTTCAGACCAGACGCTACCAGGCGATGCCCGATCTCGGAATCCGTGCGCTTGGCAATCGCAAACAAGACGCCTTCGCAAGTGAGGATCGGAATCAGGCGGCCTTCGATCTCATCGAGCGCTGGTGCGAGTTCCTCCGCGCTTCTCAGCAGCGCGTTCAATTCCGCCGACCGTCCGAGGGGCTTGCCGTCCTTCTCTGACGCCCTGCCAGAGGCCGCGCCCGGACGCAGCCATTTCCATTTACCCTGATTTTCGTCCGTGTGCCGCTGCTGGTCGTAAAACTGGATCCAGTGATGCCAGCGCTGTGGGCTGATTCTGCAGATCTGCTGCAAATAATCCTCGATCGCGTCCTGCTCGGGCCAATATTTCGACAGCCGCTCCCAATCGTAGATGTACATGCCCGCAAGCAAGTCGGCGACTTCCACAGCTCCTGCCGCGCGGCTATGCGCCAACATAGCAGCCAATTGCTCCGCCCGGGCAAGATCTTTCGTCAGCCGGTGCGTCACAATTGCCGAGCCGCCGTCCTCGCGCGAATTCAGCCTATCAGACGCGCGCCGGCCCGCCTTGTCCCCGGCGCCATTGGCCTTCGCACGCGAGTTCCTCCCTTTTCCTGGTCCGAAGAGCTTCATGCCGGTGTATGACTCCCACGATAATGTTAGCAGAGGCCCGGTTGCCGCATTGGAAATCTGCGCGCCGTCTTCGCCGATTGGTCACTTGCCCTCGCGCCAGCACGGAGATATATTTGGCTGTTAACGACAGTAACTTCAAGCCAGGTCGACGCGTCGCATGAATCGAGCGGTACAGAGCAACAGGGCCGTTTCACGGAAAGGCTCCCTACCATGACTACCACCCAGCGACAGAGTCATTCTCGCAGCACTTCCGTATATGAGTCCAAGCAGTCCGACCCCAACCCGTTCGTCGGAACCTGGCGGCTGGTGTCGATCGCTTCGTCGGAGTCGCGGCTCTTCGGCGAACGCCCCATCGGAATCTTGATGTATGACGCTGACGGTCACGTTGCCGTACAAATCATGCGCAATCCGAGGCCGGACATGTCCTCGGGGCCGGGCTTTCCTAGCCCGAAAGAAGTGCAGATCGCCTACAAGGGCTACTACGCGTACTACGGCACCTACGAAGTGAATTGGGAGAAGAGAACCATCACGCACCACTTGGAAGGAAGTCTGCGCCCCGGTGACGTAGGCAAGGATTTCACCCGCGCCTTCGAAATCTCCGGTGATCGGCTCGCACTCACACCTGTGGACGACGGCCAAGTCCGCGACGCGTGCCTAACCTGGGAACGCGCCTAGGAATTTCGCGGTATTCTGTGCCGATCCTAAATTGTGTTTGTCATCGCGAACGCAGCGAGGGATCTGCCTTTTGCCCCTGCCGCGCTAGAGCCCCAGAACGTTGACTAATTCCCGCACTAGCCCCGCCGACTTATCTAGCGCCGCCTTCTCTTCAGGCCGTAGCTTTATCTCGATGATCTGCTCGATGCCTTTGGCACCCAACTTCACCGGCACACCCACAAACAGCCCGCTGATCCCGTATTCGCCTTCGAGGTAAGCCGCGCACGGCAAAATTTTCTTCTTGTCGTGCAAGATCGCTTCCACCATTTCGACCACCGCCGCCGACGGTGCGTAATACGCCGACCCAGTTTTCAGCAGGTTCACTATTTCCGCGCCGCCCTTGCGCGTGCGCGTCACAATCGCTTCCAGCTTTTCCGGCGAAAGCAATTCAGGGAGGGGAATTCCCGCCACAGTCGAATAACGCGTCAGCGGCACCATTTCATCGCCGTGTCCGCCGAGCACGAAGGAATGCACGTTTTCGACCGACACGCCCAGTTCGCGCGCGACAAAGGTGCTCATGCGCGCCGAATCCAACACGCCGGCCATCCCGATCACGCGTCCCTTGGGCAACTTGCTGATTTTGAACGCGGCCTGCGCCATTGCATCCAGGGGATTCGTCACGATAATCAGAATCGCATGCGGGGAAAGCTTTACCACCGATTGCACCACTGCCTTGATCACGTCGTAGTTCGCTTTCAACAAATCGTCGCGGCTCATTCCCGGCTTGCGCGGAAAACCCGCGGTGATGACGACGATGTCGCTGTTTTCCGTCCCGGCGTAGTCGCCGCTCGCCGTGGAAATTCCTGAAGCGTGCACGTCCGACCCTAGAATCGGCCCCGATTCCGCCATATCCAGCGCTTTGCCCGCCGGGACTCCCTCCAAAATGTCCGTCAGCACCACGTCAGCGAGCCCAGCATCATGAATCCGCTGCGCCGTCGTCGAACCCACAAACCCGCCACCGACCACCGTCACTTTCCTCCGCATTCCACACTCTCCTGGGATTGCCGTTCTTCAGAACGACTCTTCGTGTGCCATCTGTGCGGGGCCTGGCCGGCTAAACCGCGCCGACAGCCGCCTGCATGTTTTCAATAATTGCCGACGCGTACTCTGACGTCTTCAGCTTCTTCGCTCCCGGCATCAACCGTTCCAAATCGTACGTCACGCGCTTCTGCTGAATCGTTCGCGCGATTCCGTCCTCAATCAATCGCGCGACCTCCTTCCAGCCCATAAAATCAAACATCATCGCGCCGGAGAGCATCACCGAACTCGGGTTGATGACATCCTTATCGGCATATTTCGGCGCGGTCCCGTGGGTCGCCTCAAAAACTCCGAAGCCGTCGCCGATATTTGCCCCTGGAGCCATCCCCAAACCGCCCACCTGCGCTGCGCATGCGTCTGACAAATAATCTCCATTCAAATTCGGCGTGGCGAACACCTGATACTCATCCGCGCGAGTCAGCACCTGCTGAAACACGGAATCGGCGATCCGATCGTTGATCAAAATCTTCTGCTTCCACTTGCCGTTCCCGTGCGAGGCGTAAATCGCGTCCAGCGTGTGCCGCACTTCCTCGTAGAGATGTTTCTTGAAGTCGTCCGTTGCTTGCTCGAGGCCCGGCTCGATCGCGGCAGCGTTCTGCTCGACGGTAATGTTGGGATTCTTGTCTTTGTTATCGAGGATCCAACTCTCGCGCTCGGTCACCACGTACTCGCGAAATTCCTGGGTCGCCAGCTCGTAGCCCCAATCGCGAAACGCACCTTCCGTGAACTTCTGGATGTTACCTTTGTGCACCAAAGTCACCGCGTTGCGCTTGTTTTCGAGCGCGTGAACGATCGCGCGCCGCACCAAGCGCTTCGTGCCCGTCGGCGAAATTGGTTTGATGCCCACGCCAGAATCTTCGCGCACTTTCTTCGAAACGCCCTTCAGCATCTCATTATTCAGAAAATCAATCAGCTTCTTCACTTCCATCGAGCCCGAACGCCACTCGATTCCCGCATACACATCCTCGGTATTTTCGCGGAAAATCACCACGTTCATGCGCTCCGGCTCGCGCACCGGCGAAGGAACCCCGGTGAAATAACGCACCGGCCGCACACAGGCGTAAAGGTCAAGCACTTGGCGCAGTGTCACGTTCAAAGAGCGGATCCCGCCGCCCACCGGAGTCGTCAGCGGTCCTTTGATCGCCACGCGAAAATCGCGAATCGCGTCCACCGTATCCTGCGGCAGCCATTCCTTGAATTGCCGGAATGCCTTTTCACCCGCGAATACTTCCAGCCACTCGATCTTGCGTTTTCCGCCGTAAGCCTTTTCCACGGCCGCATCGAAAACGTGCCGCGAAGCTTTCCAGATGTCGCGTCCCGTGCCATCGCCCTCGATGAATGGAATCACCGGATGGTCCGGCACATGAAACGCGCCGCCGGCAAAATCAATCGCTTTGCCAGCGGATGGCACTGCTATCCCGTTGTAAGCATTCTTCATGGTTTACAGTTCTCCCGGACTTTCCGCACACCTGCAGCTACGCAGCGAAGCGCATTTTCGAACCAATAACCTTAGCACAAAGTCTGCCACCCAGACATGAGGTCAGTGTCGCCTCGCCAAGAGGAAAATGCGCCGCAAGATTGAGGCGGCTTTGGGTTGGATTTTGTAGCGGCCGCCTTCAGGCGGGCGGTTTGCTCTTAGATTTTCAGCGGGAACCAACGTCGTCAGAAGACATCTTGTCGGGGAACAGAAACGTGCGCTTGGCGAACTCGGACGCAAGGGTTTCCGCGCGGTAGTATTTCTTAAGGACGCTATCCTTCCACGTGAGCAAGTCCGGATTCTGCGCCCGAAACTCGTCCCAACACAGTTTCCTTTCCGCCCGGCGCATCCGCTCGTTTGTGAGAAGAACATACGCCCAGGTAATCGTCTCGTGATACAAGCCGCGCCTTCCGTGTGCATCGGCATATTTCGCCAAACTCGCCGGGAACCGCGCAAGCACCTCCAGCACCGAATGCTTACGCAGATACAAAAAGACGAGTCGCACGTGCATGCCGTGATGAAACCTCTCCAGGGGAAGGGAACAGTCCTCGAATTGCGCAAGCAAAATGTCGTCATTGTCGGTCGAAACGGAAGTCATGGCCGTGCCTCGCGGGCGCCTGCCCCGGACGTCAAGCACACCACCACGGCCACTGCATATATCGCCAAGCCGCCAACGACGCTGAATTCACCGTGCAAAATGTGGAACGCTGCGGCAAAAATAAAAACCCCGAGCAACAGATATCCTCCCGCAACCCGCACCCCTGGCGCGAGGAACATCGCCGCGGCGATGATCTCGGCGCTCGCCAGCACCAAAAAAATCCAAGAATGCGCGCCCAGGTGGCCCGATCTAGAGACTTCAAGGATCGTCCTGCGCAGAAATAGACACGACTCCCAGAGCACGACTACCCCCAGAACCCAACGCATCACTTGAACGGCCTGGCGATGTGGATTCGCGCTCATCGCGAAGCTTCCCCCTTCTTGACCTTACGCGCAACAACAAAACGGCCCGATCGAACCGCACGTCTCTTCTTGGCGTCTGCGCGCTCGATTTTCGTCGGCTTTCGCCGCTTCAATGTCCGCGTCCGCGCCGCTCGCGGCTCACGCGCCCGGGTCGCCTCACGCGCTTCCGTCAGCCGGTGGCTGGCACGTGCGTCCAGATCTAAACCGTAAAATTTCTTCAGCTGCCTGATTCGCCGTCGCGACGCTCGCTGAAATGGCGCTTTTCCGTCAAAGGCATGCAAAACGATGCCCTCGAGCAGGTCGCCCAACGTCAAATCGTGAAATTCGGCGAGCGCCTTGAGCACTTTCAGCAGCCGCTTCTCCATGCGCACACCGGTCTGCACGCGCTCAACTATGAACTTCTTCTTAAATCGCGCTGTCCTCATTGTGGTACCAATGTACCATGGTAACAATCGCCATGGCAATTGGTGAAACACAAAGAGCCTGGACCACAGTCGCGGCTGAATGCAGGCGCCTGTCTGCGACGCCTTGACGCAACCAATCGTCGACCCTTAGCATGGACGTATGACGCGTCAAAAAACTTTCATCGCTCTATTTATAATTGTGCTCGCATTCGCGATTGGCTGGCCGTTCGCGCACTCACACGCAGCCGCTGATCGCCAACCCGCAACGCAAGACGCCCTGAAGCAATCCGCGGACACGCTGCAGCTCTCCAGCGCGTCTTTCGAAGCGGACGCGGCCATCCCGGCGAAATACACGTGTGATGGCGAAAACGTGTCTCCTGCTCTGCTGTGGAACAATCCGCCGCCCGCCACGAGAAGTTTCGCTCTCGTCGTGGACGACCCTGACGCGCCGAACGGGACCGTCGTGCACTGGCTGATCTATGACATTCCGGCCGATTCGCATGGACTGCAAGAAGGCGTGCCCAAGGACAAAAAGCTGCGCGACGGCTCACTCCAGGGAAAGAACAGCCACGGAAAGATCGGCTACAGCGGCCCCTGCCCGCCGCACGGCGCGGTCCACCATTATTTTTTCAAGCTATACGCGCTGGATAATGTAATCAATCTCAAGCCCAACGCCACCGAACCCCAGCTCGAGCAAGCCATTAAAGACCATATCCTCGGCAAGGCGCAGCTCATCGGCCGCTTCGAGCACTAAGGAGCCTCGATAGAGCTCACGGACTACGAGGTTGCCCTGGTTTTCTCTGTGTCCTCTGCGTCTCTGCGTAAATCGTTGTTCGCAGCGGGTGGCGCGCGCTAAATCCGCGTCCTCAAAGTTTCCTTTATCGGTTCGATAAGCGATTTCTTGGCTGGCTCACCATTTTGGGATTTGACCCTCCACGCGCCTCACGATACCCTACGTTGTTTTGAAAAGCGGCGCACGCGCCCATGGGCGCGAACCGCATTCCACCCGAAGGAGACTCATGGCAACCGAACTCCGGAATTTTTTAGCAATCCCTTACGACGAACTCGAAGAGCTCAACCTGAAAGCCAAGGATCAACGTAAGAATCGCGTTGCGCCGCACAAAATCCAGGAAGAGCGCGTCAAATACCTCACTGACGAGAAGCGCATCAAGGCCGTCACCGTGCTCTTCAGCGACCTGGAAGGCCGCCTGCACATGCTCGATTACGACAAGAAATTTCTCGTAAAGAGCTGGGACAACCTCACGTTCGACGGCTCCTCGATTCGCGGATTTACAGCGCAACGCGAAAGCGACCTGCGCCTGGCCATGGATTGGAGCGCTTTTTATTGGGGCCCCGCGGACGTCTTCGGCTCAGGAAAAGTACTCATCTTCGGCGAAGTGATCGATAAAGACGGCTCGCCTTACAGCGCGGACATTCGCGGCGCGCTGAAAGGTTTTGCGGAAAGGCAATTCAAGGAAGAAGGCTACACGCTGAACGCGGCCAACGAAATCGAAGGATTTCTTTTCAAAGGCTCCGACGCCGAGCGCCACTATTCGGAAACGGGCAAGTTCGAGTACGTCAACACTGGCGGCTACTATCACTCCTTGCCCGGCGACCCGCTGCGCAATTTCATTGACACCACCGCCGAAGTGCAGCGCGCCATGGGCTTCCAGAACGAAAAAGACCACCCTGAAGTCGCTCCGTCGCAATTCGAAATCAATTACGGCTACGGCGAAGTGGTCGCGGCCGCCGACCAGATCCAACTTTACAAACTGATCTGCCGCCAGGTCGCCACCAACATGGGCCTCACCGCCAGCTTCCTGCCCAAGCCCGTCGTCGGCGTCAATGGCAGCGGCATGCACACCAACGTTTCGGTCAGCAAAGCCGGCAAGAATCTTTTCTGGGATCCCAAAGGCGAAGAAAAACTGAGCAAAGTTGGCTGGGCGTTTCTCGATCGCATTCTCACGCACGCGAACGACGTCTGCCTGATGCTCAACGCCAGCGTGAACGCCTATCGTCGTCTCGATCCACACTTCGAAGCGCCGAACCAGATCAAGGCCTCGCCCGTGGATCGCGGCTCGATGATTCGCATTCCTATCGGCAACGAAAAGAGCATGCGCGTTGAGGTTCGTTCCGTGTCACCGGACGCGAATCCCTATATGGTCATGTACTCGATTTTCCGTTCGGGCCTCGAAGGGGAAACCTCGAAGATCAAGAACCTCCGCCAGGCTGAACGCTACCTGCCGGACAATATCTACACCGCGATCGATAATTTCCGCAGCGCCGCATGGACCACGAAGATGCTCGGTGAAGATGTAAAGGCCCGCTACGCGGACCTGAAGCAAGCCTCAGCCGACCGCTGCGCGCGCCTGCTCGGCACCGTAGTCAAAGCCGCCGAGGTCCAATACCACCACGAGGTCTACAACCAGTATCTCTGGAACCAGTTTTAGTCGCTGGCAATCTCAAGTTTTTTTTGTTTCCGTGAAGCCACTGTTCGCTCATCCTGGCGAAGACGACGCGAAGAAAGCGACCTCTGTAAACCTCGCGAGTTCTCAAGTTTGGCCCACCAGAACCTCCAACTCTCAGTGTCGATGCCCAAAGATGTACGTTGCTATTAAAGCAATCCCGCGTGCGTTCGCGCGCGACGAGTCGCTAACAATTTGGAATATTAGTAAGGAGGTTAAATTCGGGCCAAGAGAGCCACGGGAGAAATACGGTGCCTCAGAAAAAGCTATTTTCAGTTTTGCGGGTTGCGACGCTGGCCGGTTCGATCGTTTCCCTCGTATTTCTGTCTGCATGCGCAGGCACCACGGGTGGTTCTACTGGTGGCAATCCGAGCCCGAATCCAGCGCCGACAGTTACCTCCTTGAGTCCGACGTCGGCAACGGCCGGCGCCGCCAGTCTTACTCTCACGGTCAACGGCACAAATTTTATTTCTTCCTCTACCGTCCTGTGGAACGGTAGCGCGCGGAGCACCACTTTCGTTTCCAGCGTCGAGTTGCAAGCTGCCATCAGCGCGTCGGACGTCGCTTCGGCGGGGACCGCGCCCGTCACCGTCTCCAGTCCCGCACCTGGCGGTGGCACGTCCAGTTCCTTGGCTTTTACGATTTCCAATCCGGCCCCTGTGATTGGTTCGTTGAACCCGAGCTCCATCGTTGCAGGCAGCGGCGCGTTCACGCTCTCGGTGAACGGCAGCAATTTCACTTCCGACGCGGTCGTAGAATGGAATTCCGCTTCGCGAACCACGACCTACGTATCGGGGACCAGTTTGCAAGCCGCAATCACTATGGCAGACGTTGCCTCCGCCGGCTCGGCGCAAGTCACGGTGTTCACTCCCACTCCGGGCGGGGGGACCTCGTCAGCATTGACCTTCGCAATCAACGCCTCGGGCGGCTCGGGCCTCACCACGACTCCCGTAAATCAGGCCGCGAACGATCTCGTGTGGGATTCCGTCAATAAAGTGATTTATCTCTCAGTCCCCAGCACAGCGACAGCTAACGCCAACACGATCGCAGTGTTGAACCCGTCGCTGGGCACGATTGTGTCAGCCAAATCCGCGGGAAGTGAACCCGATGCTCTCGCGATCGCAGGCGATAGCAGTTATCTCTACGTCGGACTCGATGGCCAATCCACCGTGCAAAGGTTTACGCTCCCGGCCCTGGCGACCGATATCAGTTACCCGCTCGGCACGAGTAAGTACTTCGGTCCCTACTTTGCATTGGATCTGCAGGTAGCGCCGGGTGCTCCGCATACGACAGCCGTTTCACTCGGTGCCTTCAATGTGTCGCCGGCCGCCGAAGGCGGCCTGACGATCTTTGACGATGCCACTCCCAGGCCGACGACCGCTTCGGTTGCAGCCGATTTGTACGATTCCATTCAGTGGGGTTCTGATGCGACCGCTCTCTACGCGGCTAACAATGAAGACAGCGGTTTCGACTTTTACACGCTCGCGGTCAGCCCGAGCGGCGTCGTCTTGAGTAACGATTATCGCGGTATCTTCGACCGATACTTCATTCGGATTCACTACGATCAGGGCACAAAACTGGTCTATTCGGACGACGGGCACGTCGTGAACCCCGCGACCGGTTTACCCGCGGGATCTTTTGCCGCCTCCGGCGTGATGGTGCCGGATTCGGCGCTAAACGCGGCCTTTTTCCTCGGCCAGACCCAGGCTCAGATCGGATCGCAAAATTTTACGCTCGAGTCGTTCGATCTCACCCACTTCACCGCTGTCAATTCGACGGTCATCACCAATGTTAACGGAACTCCGAAGCGTTTGATTCGTTGGGGGCAAAACGGACTAGCCTTCAACACCAACGCAGGAGAGGTATATATCGTTCAAGGCGGGTTCGTGGGCCTGATTAGCAACGCGGTGCCTGCCAACCTCGAGCCGGTACGAAGAACCTGGCCCGGGACGGACGAGTTCTCGTTGCCTTTGGAGACGCGCTAAGTATTTGTCGGAGCGCCGGAGCGAGAAAGCTCCGGCGCTCCGGACTGTGCGCTCGGCGTGCGCACCACCAGCTCTGTGGATCGGGGCGCCCGATCGAGTTCAACAAATTACGCGTGGCTAATCGTAATATTCCGCGCCCAAGTGGGTGATCAGTTCTTCGCCCATCATCCACCGTAAAGTGTTCTTCAGCTTCATCAGCTGAATGAACAAATCGTGCTCGGGATAAAGCTCTTTCGCGCACATCGGTGATTTGAAATAAAAGCTCAGCCATTCCTGGATTCCGCGCATCCCCGCTCGCTGCGCCAAGTCGAAGAAGATCGCCAGATCCAGCACGATCGGCGCCGCCAGAATCGAATCGCGGCACAGAAAGTCCACTTTGATCTGCATCGGGTAGCCCAGCCAGCCGAAAATATCAATATTGTCCCAGCCCTCTTTGTTGTCGCCGCGCGGAGGGTAGTAGTTGATCCTCACCTTGTGGTGAATCTTGCCGTAAAGGTCCGGATACAGATTCGGCTGCAAAATATACTCCAGCGCGCCCAGCTTCGATTCTTCCTTGGTCTTGAACGAGCCCGGATCATCCAGCACTTCGCCGTCGCGATTCCCCAGAATGTTCGTCGAAAACCAGCCGTTCAATCCCAGCATGCGCGCCTTGAAACCGGGTGCGAGTACGGTCTTCATCAAAGTCTGCCCGGTCTTGAAATCCTTGCCGCCGATCGGCACATTCTTCGATTTCGCGTAATCTTCGAGCGCCGGAATATCCACGGTCAAATTCGGCGCGCCGTTGGCGAACGGCACTCCTTCGCTGATCGCCGCGTAGGCGTAGAGCATGGACGGCGCAATCGCCGGATGGTTTGCCTTCATCGCTCTTTCAAACGACGCGAGATCTTTATGCACGTCTTGCGGTTTCAAAAACACTTCTGTCGAGCCGCACCACACCATCACCAGCCGGTCCAGCCTGTTTTTCTTTTTGAAATTGCGGATGTCTTCGCGCAATTGCTCGGCAAGATCCATTTTCGTCTTGCCCTTCTTCACATTCGGCCCCTGCAGATTCTTTACATAGTCCTGGTCAAACACCGCCTTCATCGGCGAGATGCGCTTCAAGAATTTCTCGGCCTTCGCGAGGTCTTTGCTGTCCAGCACTCCAGCCTTCGTCGCCGCCTGGAACGCGTTGTCGCTGAACACATCCCAGCCTCCGAAAACCAAGTCGTCGAGCTTCGCCAGTTGCACGAAATCTTTAATCTTCGGCGTGCGCGCGTCCGTCCGCTTGCCCAGCCGGATCGTTCCCATTTGCGTCAACGAGCCCACCGGCACGGCCTGCCCTCGCCGCACCAATTCCACCCCCGCCATAAACGTCGTGCTCACCGCGCCCATTCCCGGCGTTAGCACTCCCAGCTTTCCCTTTGGCGGAGCAACACTCACAGGCCTGCGCATTCGATTTCCCCCAGTCCTTTTCGAAGTTGTGAAACAGAACGTCCCATGCCGCGCCGCGCGTTGCCCAAGAGCACAACGCGAGCCCCCGCTCATCCCGCGGCTCGGTCGATCGCTATATTGTTTGTGAACTCGCCGTCACAGCGCGGCGAACGGCTCGGAACAAACAATTTATGATGCGGCAACCCATAAAGATTTGCAAATTGATTCCCGGCAAGCGAAGGTGGCGCATTCTTGGGGAAACTTCATAAAGTTCGTCGGAAAGCAAGCGCGCGAGGGTCGTTTAGCTTTCAGGATGCCGAGGGCAGGGAACTCGGAACGCGCGGCACGCGTTGGACGCTTCAGTGGCGGGCGAACTCCGTCGGAACTACTTTCGGCGGACGCTAGCGGCGATTCCGTCCGACACAGAAAGAAATACTAGTACGGCGAGAACTCCTAGCATCAAGAACGGAATCATGTTTGCGTCTCCCCGCTGCCTGCAACCCCGACGGTAGTGCATGTGACGTTCCATTCTCTACCCACGCTAACCGCAATCTTTCCAATGCGAAATTCACGGATTCCACGTTGCGTCGTGACAGGCGTGAAACAAATGTGGCTTCCGGACGACAGGCTGGCGGAATTTCCTTACAACGTGAGCGAGCAACCCAGCGGAGCAGGGATTCGATGCCCACAGAGCGGCAACGATGAGATCGAGCCGCGGATTTAGTCGCAGGTACCGATGGGGACGCACCTGCGACAGGGAGCCCTTACAACTTCTCGATGTGGATTGACCCATCGCCCGAAGTGACGGCTACGGTCCCGCCACCGGCATTCAGTTTTCCGCGCACGGCGGAGTGGCTGAGCGACCCGGAAACCTGTATCGGTACGTCCAAAGTGATGCTGCCATCGCCGGTGTGCGCGTCAAGGTACGCGTTCAGATCGCCCGGCAGCCGCAAAGTGATGTGCCCATCGCCCGAATGCAGATTCCAGCCATTCGCCACTTTTGATCCGTTCGAGACCTGCGCGTCAATGCTGCCGTCGCCCGTCTTCAGCGCCAACGCATCAAAGCGGCCGTCAATGCGCAAGTTTCCGTCGCCAGTATCGGCATCGAGAGAGCCATCGAAGCCGTGCCCCTCGATGTGTCCGTCGCCCGTATGCATGCGTATATCGCCACGGAGGTCGTTCGCCGTCACGTTGCCGTCGCCCGTATCAATCTGGATCTTGCCGGAAACTCCCTGCGCCACAACATTGCCGTCGCTGGTGCGCACGTCCATATCCAACGACTGCGGCACGCGCAAATCTATATGGATCGATCGGTTGTGGTTCCCGCCAAAAAACGAAAAATTCCAATGCGGCACGCGCACTTCGATTGAGACGCTGTTGCCGTTCTGACTTTCCACGACCTGCACATCGTTCGGCCCAATCTTCCAGCCTTGCGTGGTCACGTGCGCATCGATCTGATTCTGGCTTCCGCCCGTTACGGAGACATCGCCGTCGCCGGTCATCACGTGCACCTGCGCGTGACCATTCACCTGATACGTCTTCGACCAATCATCAGCCCGCGCCGACGCCGCGGCCGCTCCGAACGCAATCCCCGCCATCACCGCAGCCGCCAAGAAATTAGCGCCAAGCTTCATGTTTCGCTCCGTAGCACGGAAAATTCCGCACGTGCCCGCAAAATCTTCGATCTCTGCCAACCGCCGAGCTATGTTCTGCGCTCGTTGCAGGACCATTCCGTGTTCCAACACTAGATACGCAACCCACTCAATAAATGTTCCCGGCATGTGCGGACAATTCGGTCAATCGAAAGTGGCTACGTTTCTCACTGCGGCCTCTGCGGTAGATTGCTTTCGCCGTCTCCGTGCCCTCCGGTTTACTCCGTGTCCTCTGTGTTAAATCTTTGCAGTCACGTTTCCCGCAAGCACGCGACTAAGCCGACTTTCTCTTTGCGCTGCTCTTACCCGCCCCAGGTTTCGCCCGCAGCGCTCCCAAGAACTCCGCCGTCGGCAAAGTATTGACGACTTCGCCCTTCTCGATCCAAGCCCGCCGCGCCGTGATCACTCCATATTTCATGAACTTCAAATTCCCCGCAGAATGCGAATCCGTGGAAATCACGATCTTCACTCCGCGCTCCTTCGCCATCCGCAGGTGCACATCCTTCAGATCCAACCGATCCGGGTAAGCGTTACATTCCATAGCTATCCCATGCTCTTTCGCCGCCTCAAGAATCTTCTCCATCTCGTAGTCAAAGGCCTCACGCCGCAAAAGCAAGCGCCCCGTCGGATGCGCGATAATCTGCGTATAAGGATTCTCGATCGCCGCGAGCAACCGCTCGGTCATCTCCTCGCGCCCCAAATTCATATACGAATGCACCGACGCCACCACCACATCGAGCTGCGCCAAGACTTCATCGTCCAGATCCAATTTGCCGTTCTTGAGGATGTCCACCTCAATCCCCGCCAGCAAACGAATCTCCGGGACGCGCGCCTGCGCCGCGCGGATTTTCTTGATCTGCTCCAGAGTGCGCTTTTCGTCCATCCCATTCGCCACGGTCACGGCCTTGGAGTGGTCCGTCAGCGCGATGTACTCGTAGCCCAACTCGGCAGCAGCCTTGCCCATCTCCTCGATGGAATTCCGTCCATCGGAAGCGGTGGTGTGCATCTGCAAATCGCCGCGAATATCTTCCGGCGTCAAAAGCCCAGGCAACCGGTGCTTTTCCGCCGCGTCAATTTCCCCGGTGTGTTCGCGGAGCTCCGGCTCGATGTAATCCAGCCGCAGCTTGTCGTAAATATCCTTTTCCGTCTTGCCAGCGACAAACCTGCCGCCCTTAAGCGTAGTCAAGGCGTACTCATTCAAAGTCCAGCCCATTTCCCGCGCCCGCCCGCGCAAAACGACGTTGTGCTCCTTCGATCCCGTGAAATACAAAAGCGCGGCGCCGAAGCACTCTTTTTCTAACAGCCGCACATCCACCTGCAATCCATTTCCCAGGATCACGCTCACTTTGTTTTCGCCATGCGCGAGCGTCTGGTCAATTCCCGGATATTTCAAAATGTGTTCTGCCACCTCATCAACATCTTTCTGTTTGTCGCGTCCTGGCCGCATGGTCACTAGCAAATCCAGGTCGCCGATTGTTTCTTTCCCTCGCCGCAAAGACCCCGCCGGCGTCACCGATTCCACAATCTTGTCCATCCGGCTGATATAAGCCATCAACTTTTGCGCCGCCTCGTCGACATCGTCCAGCTTGAAGCGCCCGGACGAGCGTTTCGCCGAGGCCGTCGCCTTCAAAATGTTTTGTTCGCTCTTTTCGCCAAAACCTTCCAAGTCGCGCAACTTCCCGTCCTGCGCCAGCTTCTCGATACCTTCAATCGTCGAGACCTTGAACTTCTTCCACAGGAACGCCACCTTTTTCGGCCCCAAGGACTGCAAATGCAGCAGCTCCAGCAGCGTCACCGGGTATTTCTTCAACAATTTCTCGCGCAGACTGTAATCGCCGGTATCCAGAATCTCCCGGATGTGCGCCGCCATCCCGTCGCCGATCCCCGGCAGCTCCTTAAGTTTCTTTTCGTCCTTGGCGAGATCCTCGATCCGCTCGTGCATGCTATAGAGAAGCTCCGCCACCTTCTCGTAGCTGCGGTAACGGCCAATGATCGCGCCGTCAATCTCCAGCAGTTGCGCCGTCTCGCGCAAAATTCGTGCCACTTCTCGATTTTCCATATGATTGCCTCGCGTTGCTGGATGGCTCTACGCCCAGCGACCCGGACCGGATCACTGGTCAGTGATCAGTGGGATTCTAGCGCTGCCTCAGCGCTTCGCAAAAAGCTCTTTGGCCCTGGCGATATCCTGCAAAATCTGCTCGCGCAAAGCTTCCGGGCCGGAAAACTTTTGCTCGTCACGCAGCCGCGCCAGAAACTTTACGGTCATCGGACCGGAGGTCACCGTCTCGGAAAAATCAAAAAGATGCGATTCGATCGCCAGCTGCCGGCCATTAAACGTCGGCCGCACGCCCACATTCGTCACCGCCTGATAACACTTGCTGCCAAACGCGACCTCCGTCGCGTAAACGCCGTTCTTCGGCAGCGTCTCCTGCTCCGTTGCAAGATTCAAAGTTGGCACCACCAACTTGCGTCCCATCCCCGTTCCGCTGCGAATCTCGCCCATGAGCGCGAAAGGCCGCCCCAGCATCTGTCGCGCCTCCTCCGTTCGTCCTTCACGAACTGCCGCACGAATCGCCGAGCTGGAAACTACGTTGCCATCCACCAGCACGGGCTCGATAATCTCCACCGCGAACCCATTCTCGCGGCCTAATTCTTCGAGCAACTTCACGTCTCCAGCCTGTTTATGTCCGAAACGAAAATTCGCCCCCACCAGTACCGCTCGCGCTCGCAACGTTTCCACCAGAAACTTTTGCGCAAACTCTTTCGCGCTGGCCCGCGCGAGCTCCAAATCGAATTTCAGCACCAACGTCGCATCTATACCCAGCGCCGCAAACTCCGCCAATCTCTGCGGCAGGGTCTCCAGCAGATCAGGCGCGACGTTCGGCCGCAAGACGCGCGCCGGATGCGGAAAGAACGTCAACACCGCGCTCACCGCATCCATCGTGCGCGCACGTTCGATCACTCCGCGCAAAATCTTCTGGTGTCCCACGTGCACGCCGTCGAAATTGCCGATCGTCACAGCCGTCGACTTCCGCGCGTCGCCAAAATGCGCGATCCATTCCGCCGGTGAATTCAAGATTGCCATCGCCACTAGATTGCCACCTCGAATTTCAGTCCGTCGTAAGCCAGCCTCACGTTCGCGGGTAATTTCGCGTTAGCGGCTTCGTGTCCCAGGTCGTGGCAAATATGAGTAAACCACGCGCGCTTGGGCTTCAGTTCTTTCACCAGCGCGAGCGATTGCTCCACATTCGAATGCATGGGATGTACCGTATATCGCAACGCATCCAGAATGAAATCGTCCAGCCCGTGCAACAGCTTCTTCGAGCTCTCCGGCACCGTGCTGAAATCCGTCAGATAAGCAGCCTTCCCGAAGCGAAATCCCAAAACCGGGTGCGGCCCATGGTTTGCCGGTACGGAAACGATTTTCAATCCGAAAAGCTCGAAGGACCCGTCAATCGTATGCATTTCGACGGCCGGAAGCGAACTTTCCGTCGGCGCATCGTCAAAAATGTACGCGAATTGCCGCCGCAGCGTTTGCTGCGTCGCTTGCGAGGCGTAGATCGGCACCACGCCGCCCTGTTTCAGATTGTAGGGACGAATGTCGTCCAGCCCCAGGATGTGGTCGGCGTGCGGGTGCGTGTAAATCACCGCATCCAGCCGGTCAATGTGCTCGCGCATGGCCTGCGCGCGAAAATCAGGCGTCGTATCAATCACCACGTTGTGGCCGCCGTATGTGAGCAACACCGAAGGCCGCGTCCGCTTGTCGTGCGGATCGCTCGATTCGCAAACCGCGCAATGACACCCCAGCGTCGGCACACCCATGGATGTGCCAGACCCCAAGACAGTTAATTGCAGGGAACTCATTTGGAGGTGGGACGCCGCAAAAATCGCATTCGATTCATGTAGAAAAGAAATGGGGCCGCGATTTCAGCCAAGCACCATCTGGGAGTGCGGAAGCTCGCTTCCGCTTGTGCAAGGCGAGGCTTGCCTCGCCGGATGCTGCGGCCTGCAAGAATCCAAACGAAAAGCCGCTGCGATTGAGCATCTGCAACCGGCTCGCAGCGCCGACGCTTACTTTCCCTTGGCCTTCTTAGCCATCTGCTCGGCCGCCGCCTTCGAAATCTCCATAAACGTCAGCTTCAAACTCCCGATCACCTCAATCAACAAATTATCATCGTCCTTCGACAAATTCCCGCGCGTCTTTTCCCGCAGTGCGTCCAACATATCAATTACTTCGCGCGCGCCTTCCAGATCCACAAACGCCTGCCCGGTGCGCGGATCGGCCATTCCACCGAGCATCGCCGCCGCGTTGCGCGTCAGAAAATCAACCAACATCTGAAAACTTCGCGACGTGGAATGTTCTTCGCCACCGCCTGCCCCCGCATCGTCAGCCTCATCCGTCCCCGCCAATTCCTGCGATCCATCCGGACCGACGAGCCCCGCGCCGCCTGCTGGTTGCGCAAAGCCGCCCTGCGGTGCGGGCATATTCGCAGCTGGAGCCGCAGGTTTTGGCGCGGCCGCCGCGGTCTTTGTCTTCTGTTGCGCTTGAATCGCGGCCTTCTTCTCCGCCGCCTCTTCGTCGCGACGCTCCTGCTCCACCACGTCCTTCCGCAGTTCGCCATCCTCGCCAAATAAACGGCGGTCAATCACCTTGAATGTTTCTTCATGTTTCGCATCAGCCACGGCAGGTATCCTTGAAGACGCTCGTAAGAGTTACACCGAAGTCTAACATCCGCCTCCATTCCGCCACAAGCGAGTGGCACAGCCACTCTTGGCTGTGCGCCGTGCACGTAACAAGAGCACGTACGACCAGCGCACATCGGCGCGACCGGTCGAAGGAATTTGTAGCGGCGGACTTCAGTCCGCCAGCCTTTGAATTTGAATTCGCGAAGGGGAGGGTAGTACTCCTGCTCGCCACAAACGTTGGGTTTGATAAATTGCCCCCACCAGCGCAGAAAATATTTCCACTTGACACTCCTCCGCGCCATCTGTTACAACCTGTAGCGTTACAATGATTCGCACAAACACAACCCGCCCCCGCAACCTCGGTGAAGTCGAACAGCTCGTAATGGACCACGTCTGGTCCCACGGCCCGGTTTCCTCCGAAGCCTGCCGCGAAGCCCTCGCAGCCCGGCGGCCGATGAAAGAATCCACGATCCGCACGGTTCTCCGCCGTCTGGAAGAAAAAGGCTACGTAACCCACGAAATCAGCGGACGCACCTTCATCTATCGCGCCGCCGAGCCGCGCCAAAATGTCGCCGTGCGCGCCGTAAAGCACATCATTGATCGTTTCTGCGGCGGCTCCGCCGAACAGCTCGTCATCGGCATGGTGGATAACGCCGTCCTCGACCGCAAACAGCTCGAGTGTCTCGCGCAGAAAATCGCCGCACGCAAAGCCGTTCAGCGTAAGGAAGGGAAGTCATGAGCATCGCCCATGTTCTCGACGCATCTTCCGGTTTTCTCGGCCATCTCGTTGACCCCGCGATCCGTTCGCTCGCGCTCGCCTGCATCGCCGGCGGCGCGCTAGCTCTTTGCCGCGCGACAAACGTCGCGTTGCGACTAAGCGTGTGGCGAACGATCCTCGTCGTCGCGCTCGCGATGCCGTTTCTCGCGCTGCTAATGCCGCCGCTGCCCGTTCCGGTTCCGCTCGCGGAAAGATTCAGTCGCCTGCGATCACCCGCGATATCCGACGCCCATCTCGCGCCCGTCGCAGTCGCGCCTACGGCAGAGGCGCCAGAAAATTCCGCCACAGCATCAACCGCCGCGATCCCGGCCTTCAATTACACCGTCACTCCTTCGCGCCCTTATTCCCGGCCAAGGCCGGCGGCCGCATTGCAAACCGTGATCGTATCTGGTCGCACCCCGCTTGCGCGTATGGTTGTCGCCGGCATGATTTATGCAACCGTCGCAATCTTCTTCCTCGCGCGCTTGCTCTTGGGAATCAGCCTCGGGCGCCGCTTGGAACGCAACTCGGACGCGATTGACGATCCGCAAGCGCTCGCGCACCTGCACAACTTCGCACGCGCAGCGCAGCTGCGCACAACGCCGCGCCTCGCCGAATCGGAACTGCTCTCGGTCCCGGTCACCTTCGGCATAAAAGATCCCTCGATTCTGCTTCCGGCCACTTGGCGCGAATGGGAGCCGGCCGAACTCGACGCCGTTCTCGCGCACGAAATTTCGCACGTCGCCCGCCGCGACGCGCTCACCGAACGCCTTACGCTTCTGCATCGCGCGATTTTCTGGTTCAGCCCGCTCAGTTGGTGGCTCGATCGCCGCCTCGCGGAGCTCGCCGAAGAGGCGAGTGACGACGCCGCGCTCGCCGCCGGCGCCGACCGTACACGTTACGCCGAGACGGTTCTCGGTTTTTTTGCCGCGCTCGAAGCGGCGCCGGGCCGCGTTTGGTGGCAGGGCGTCGCCATGGCCAGCGCCGGACAAGCCGAAAAGCGCCTCGATCGCATTCTCGAATGGAAGGGGAGCGTCGCCATGCAGCTCAAAAAGCCCGTCGTCGTCGCCGTTGCATTTCTCGCAATCCCCGTGGTCTGCGTCACGGCCGCTTTCCGCCCGACCATCGCGAACACTCATTTGCCCGAGGCGCAATCGGCTCAAGCTCCAGCGCCGCCCGCTCCACCGCAACCAGCTCCAGCACCACCCAGCGCGCCCGCGCCAGCCGCGCCTGCACCCGAGCCCGCAGCGCCCGCTCCTGCGCCTGCGGCGAGTCCCGCTACCACGGTGGACGTCTCCACGGTCCCGATGATGCGCGTTGATCCGCATGTCGTAATCTCGCCCATGACCCCGATCGTAACCATCGATCATGTCTCGACGATGCGCTACTCGTTCAAGCCGGAAGTTCATGTTTCGACGAACGTAGTCGTGAAGCCGCTACCCGTGATCACACCTCATGTTTCCGTGAGGCCCGTAATCGCGCTGCCGCACGTCGCGGTCATTGCGCCGCAAAGTGAGAAAGCAGCGCAAGAGTCTCGATACTCGTACTCCAACAATTTGATCACCGGTGAGGATTACGACGGGTGGCAGTTTGTCATCGTCTCCGGCGGCCATACGGTCAACGACTGGTCCTTTCATACCGACGGACCCACCGAAGAACGTGGCTCCGGTTTCGTCAAATCGCTGCGCCAGCAGTATCCTGGCGATTTCATCTGGTTCCTGCGCGAGGGCAAGGCCTACGTGATCACCGATCCCGCCACCATCAAACGCGCTATGGAATTTTTCGCCCCGGCGCAGGAACTCGGCCGTGAACAGGACGAGCTAGGCAAGCAACAAGAAGCCCTCGGCGCTCAACAAGAGGCTCTCGGCAAGCAGCAGGAAGCGCTAGGCGAGCAAATGGAAAAAGTCCGCGTGAAAATTCCGGACATGAGTGCCGAACTTCAAAAACTCGAAGCAGAACTGAAACAAATGAGCGAGGGCGGCACACAGGAAGACCTCGGACGCATCCAGGAAAAAATCGGCGAAATCCAAAACCGCATCGGGGAGCTGCAATCGCAAGCGGGCGAGCAACAATCGCAACTGGGCGAAAAGCAAGGCGCCCTGGGCGAGCAGCAAGGCAAACTAGGCGACGAACAAGGCAAGCTAGGCGACCAACAAGGCGAGCTAGGCCGCCAGCAAGAAGAAGCCTCCAAGAAAGCCGCGCAGCAAATGAAGAAGCTCCTGGACGAAGCCGTAGCCCACGGCCTCGCCAAGCCGGCATAATCTTCGCGACACGTACAATTCAGTTCCGCTCGCCGATTTTCTCTGCGCTCTCTGCGTCTCTGAGGTAATCCTCTGCGGTATGCCAGCGCTCTCGCAAATTCCCGCAACGTGCGTTAGTCTGTTGCATCCAACACTCTCCGATCGAATTCGCCAAGGAACGCCATGCCTCGAAGCGTCGCAAAACGGCACAGACTGCAAGCCACGCGCGGCAAAGCTGCCAAGAAGTCGCACAAGCTGGCGTTACCTCCCGCGCGCGCTGCAAAGCTCGCGCGCCCGATTGCGATTTACCACGAGCACCCGCGCTGGTTCCAGCCAGTCTTCGCCGAGCTCGACCGCCGCAACATTCCGTACGTCCGCCTGGATGCCGCCCGCCACCACTTCGACCTCTCGCCGAATGGTGACCAGCAGTATGGCTTGCTCTTCAACCGCATGAGCCCGTCGGCATGGACGCGGGGCAACGCGCACGCAATCTTCTACACTCTCAGCTATCTCGCGCATCTGGAACGCTCCGGCGTCCGCGTCGTCAACGGCAGCCACGCCTTCCGCGTCGAAACCTCGAAAGCGCTGCAACTCTCTCTGCTGCACTCGCTCGGCCTGCCGCACCCGCGCTCAGCCGTCATCAATCATCCGTCGCAAGCCGTCGAGGCCGCGCGCAATCTTCGTTTCCCGATCGTCATCAAGCCCAATATCGGCGGCAGTGGCGTAGGCATCGTTCGCTTCGATTCGCTCGAGCAACTCGAATCCGCGGTCCGCAATGACGCCATCCAATTCGGCCTCGATTCCACCGGCATCGTACAGGAATTCATCCCTGCGCGCGGAGGCCACATCACCCGCGTCGAAACGCTCGGCTACAAATATCTCTACGGCATCAAAGTTTTTACTTCCGGCGAAACTTTCGATCTCTGTCCCATGGACATCTGCAAAACCACCGACGGCGCCGAAATCAAAACCGCCTGCGTGGTGGAAGGCGCAAAAACAGGCTTGCGTGTCGAAGGCTATCGCCCGCCGCCGCAAGTCATCAAGGCCGTCGAACGCATTTTCAAAGAGGCGCAAATCGAAGTCGGCGGCCTGGAATACATCATTGACGACCGCGACGGCCAGCTCTACTACTACGACGTCAACGCGCTCTCGAATTTCGTTTCCGACGGCCCGCGCATCGTCGGCTTCGATCCCTTCGCGCGCCTGGTGGATTATCTCGTGAAGGAGGCGCGCTGATGCGTTACGGCTACTGGCTTCCCGTTTTTGGTGGCTGGCTGCGCAATGTGCAGGACGAGCACATGCAGCCCACCTGGGATTACGTCTCGCGCCTCGCGCGCCGCAGCGAAAAAATCGGCTACGACCTCACGCTCATCGCCGAACTCAATTTGAACGACATCAAGGGCGTTGATGCGCCCTCGCTCGATGCCTGGTCCACAGCCGCCGCGCTAGCCGCCGTCACCGACTCGCTCGAATTAATGGTCGCCGTCCGTCCCACGTTTCATCTTCCCGCGCTGCTAGCGAAACAAGCCGCCAACATCGATCAAATCAGCAACGGCCGCGTCTCGCTGAATGTCGTTTCCTCCTGGTGGGCCGAAGAAGCCAAAAAATACGGCGTGCAATTCGATCAGCATGACGACCGCTATGCCCGCACCTCCGAATGGCTCGATATCGTGGACGCCGCCTGGAAGCAAGACCACTTCTCGTATTCCGGAAAATATCATTCCGTTCAGGATTTGGTGCTGCAACCGAAGCCCGTATCGAAACCGCGCCCAACGATTTACGCGGGTGGGGAATCGGAAGCCGCCAAGGAATTGATCTCGCAGAAATGTGACGCCTTCGTGATGCACGGCGATTCGCCAGCCCGCGTCGGCGAGAAAATCAAGGACATGTCCGAACGCCGCGACCTCAAGAATCTCCCGCGCATGCAATTCGGCGTCGCTGCCTACGCCATAGTCCGCGAATCAGAAGAAGAAGCGCAAAAAGAACGAGCCCGCATCACCGACGTGCAACAAAACGCCGCAGGCTACCAGAATTACCAGCAATGGTTAGCCAATACGCAGCTCGAACAGCGCGTCTCGCTCGAAGAATATTCCGTATCCAACCGCGGACTGCGCTCCGGCCTGGTAGGCACGCCGCAACAAATCGCTGACCGCATCGGCGAATTCGAACAAGCCGGCGTCGACCTCCTGCTACTGCAGTTCAGCCCGCAAGCCGAAGAAATGGATCGCTTCTCGGAAGCAGTAATCCGCCGCAGCGCGCCCGCTCCCGCCCACGCGGCCGCAAACTAGCCTCACTGTATCGTCTGAATGAACGCACGGATTTGAGCTTCCAGCATGTTCACGCCGGTATCCATCACGTCGTCGTGGTCCGCGCCGGGCGACAAATACAATCGTTTCGGCTGATTCGACCTCGCAAACAACGCTTGCGCCATGGCAGGAGGCGTTAGGCGGTCCGCAGTACCCACCGAAATGAAAACCGGAATATGGACTCCATCCATCTTTGACAAATTATCGAACCGATTGTGCGAGAGAAGCGAAAGAGGGAAAAGGCGCAAGTACCAGATCGTCTTCGCAACATCAATCGTGCTCGTGAACGGACTTATGAGAATTAGTCCGCCGGCTTCAGGATGCTCGTTGGCCATCTCCGTTGCTGGACCGGTGCCGATAGAGCGCCCGAGAAAGATGATGTCTCGACCAGGGACTTTGCGTTGGATTACGAGATACGCAAAGGCGGCCCGGGCATCCTCATAGACTCGCTGTTCGTTGGGCGCCATGCGGCTGCTTGATCCGTATCCGCGGTAATCGATCATAAGAAGATTGGTTCCCAGGCTGTGCAATGGGACCAGTTCTCTGGTGGCTGCCTGCTCCAGGACGTATCCGTTGCCGTGAAAGACCAGCAAGACCTTATTGGAAACAGGGGACGCGGGGACCCACCAAGCATGGATTTGTTCCGGCCTATTCGCCGGAATGTGCAGGTCCTCAAAGGGAATACCGACACTCGCTGGCGTGGCCGGTGGGTATTCAGCGGGAGCCGGGAAGGTTATCTGGTCTTGCTCGAAGTAGAAATATGCGCACGTCGCTGCGTATATGAGGAACACAATGGTCAGCAATGCGATGACGAGCCGAGTCGAGCCCGACGCCTGTCGAGATACTGTAACGCTCGTATCTGCCATATAAGGTGTGCCCGCATTGTAGCAAGCATCCGTCCCGTTAAAGTGATGTTCGCTTGACGCCGCTCGCCCTAATCGCCCATCATTCTTGCTTGAAAAAACGTCCAGCCAAGAGGAAGAGCGCCGCAGTGGCTTCCAATCGAAAAGCTGCCATAAAGCCGCGCCAGCAACGTCGCGCAGTAGTCGCACCGCGTCCACCGCGCATCCCGCTAACCCGTCGCGACAAACAAGCCGGCCAATGGTTCGCGAAGCTCGTCGCCCTGCAAGCCCGCCTGCGCGGCCCCAATGGCTGCCCCTGGGACCACGAGCAAACCCACCAATCCCTCCGCAAATTTCTGATCGAGGAAACCTACGAAGTCCTGGACGCGATGGAATCCGCGGACGACCCGCGCAAATTTGCCTCCGAACTCGGCGATCTGCTGCTGCAGGTAGTTTTCCACTCCATCCTCGCCGAAGAAACCGGCGCGTTCACCATCTCCGACGTTATCGAATCCATCCACACAAAAATGGTGCGCCGCCACCCGCACGTCTTCGGCGACGCCAAAGCCAAAGATTCCGCCGCAGTGCTGAAAAATTGGGAGCAGATCAAAGCCGAGGAACGAGCAGAATCCAACGGGAAGGGAGGTAAGAAGAAAGGAGCACGCGAAGCCGCCGCGAATGCAGAATCAATCCTAGCCGGTGTCCCGCGCAGCCTCCCAGGAGTCCTCGAAGCCTACCAACTAACACGCCGTGCAGCTCACATCGGCTTCGATTGGGACAATCTCGAAGGCATCTTCGACAAACTAGAAGAAGAAAAACGCGAAATCGTAGCGTCGCTGAGAGCCTCGGATCGGGAAGGGTTGGTAGGGGCACGGCATGTCGAAGATCCGCCGGGGCGGACCGTGCCCGCGTCGGCGCTCGAGCGAACCGCGCCCGCGGCAACATTGCCGCGTAATCCCGCGGCCTCCGCGCACCTCGAAGAAGAAGTCGGCGACCTCCTCTTCGCCGCCGTCAACGTCGCCCGCTTCCTGGGCGCCGACCCCGAAATCGCGCTGAAAAAAGCCAATCGCAAATTCCAAACCCGTTTCCAGTGGATGGAATCCGCCGCCGCAGCCGACGGCCATCGCCTCGCCGACCTGCCGCGCGCGCGCATGGAAGAACTCTGGGATCTTTCCAAATCACAAGAGCCCGCACGCAAAGCCGCCATCGCCAAATGAGCTCATCCCCCAACAAGCCGCCGACCGAACCCCACGAAATCGAAATCCGCCACTGCGATTCGCTCGCGGAATACGAAACCTGCGTCCGCCTGCAATTCCAGGTCTGGGGCGAACAAATCGCCGTGCCCTCGCCCATCTTCGTCGTCGCGCATCACACCGGCGGCCAAATCCTCGGCGCATTCGACGGCGATAAAATGGTCGGCTTCACGCTCGCCCTGGTCGGCACACGCGGCGGAAAGCCATTCCTGCACTCGCACATGACCGCCGTACTCCCCGAATACCAAAATCAAGGTGTCGGTCGCCGCCTGAAACTTTTCCAGCGCCATGACGCGCTGAAACGCGAAATCCGCCTGGTCGAATGGACTTTCGATCCTCTCGAACTGAAAAACGCGCACTTCAATTTCGTTCGCCTCGGCGCGATCGCCCGCCGCTTCATCCCCAATTGCTACGGCATCACCGAAAGTCCGCTGCACGCCGGACTGCCGACCGATCGCCTCGTCGCCGAATGGTGGATTGATTCCGACCGTGTAAAAAATATTCTCGCCGATAATTCGCTTCCGGCGGCCGCGGACACGCAATCCATATCACTGCCCGCCGATCTGATCAAAATCAAAGCGAAAGACCGCAACGAAGCCGCTCGCGTGCAGACTCACGCCCGCACAGAATTTCAAAAGCTATTTCATCTGGGCTACATCGCCACCAGCCTTGAACCGCGCGGCGCCGCCACGGACTACATTCTCGAACCAACCGCTTCCGTAGCCGGCCTGCGTCTGCCAGAATATCGCCCGGAAGAATTCGAAGACTAAAAGACGAAAGGTCCCCAGCCCAAATGCGCGTTCACAAAATCACTCTGCGCGAAATCCACATCCCGCTCGTCGCGCCCTTTCAAACCAGCTTCGGCACCACTTCGCTCCGTCGCATCCTCCTCGCCGAAGTCGATGTGGATGGCGTCCCCGGCTGGGGCGAATCCACCGCCGGCGAAGATCCTTACTATTCTTACGAAACCGTCGAAACCGCGCGCCACATCATCTGCGATTTCCTGTGGCCGATCCTCAAGGGCAGGGAACTGAATTCCGCGTCGGATGTCTCCGATATGCTCGGGCAAATCCGCGGCCACAACATGGCCAAGGCCGCGGTCGAGACCGCGATTTGGGACGCCGAGGCGAAACAGAAAAATCTCCCGCTCGCAAAATTGCTCGGGGGTGTCCGCGACGAAATCTCCTCAGGCGTCTCGATCGGAATACAGCCAACAATCGAAGAGCTGATCGCTAAAGTCGAAAAAGAACTCGCCGCCGGCTACCAGCGCATCAAAATCAAAATCAAGCCGGGCAATGACGTTGAACCCGCCCGCGCCCTGCGCCAAAGATTTCCGCGCATTCGCCTGATGGTGGACGCCAATTCCGCCTATCGCCTCGAAGATGCGCCGCTCCTCAAGCAGCTCGACCAATTTTTCCTCATCATGATCGAGCAGCCGCTCGGCTATGACGACATCTACTCTCACGCAGCCCTGCAGCGCCAGCTCGAAACTCCCATTTGCCTTGATGAGTGCATCCACGACATCGAACATGCCCGCGCCGCCATCGAAATCGATGCCTGCAAAATCATCAATATGAAACTCGGCCGCGTCGGCGGGCACACCGCCGCGCGCCGCATCCACGATCTCTGTCAGTCGAAGTCAGTACCAGTCTGGTGCGGAGGCATGCTCGAATCCGGCATCGGCCGCGCGCACAATATCGCCATGTCCACGCTTCCAAATTTCACGCTGCCCGGTGACGTCTCCGCCAGCCGCCGCTACTGGACCGAGGACATCATCGACCCCGAAGTGGAAGTCACGCCGAAGGGCGCCATCCGGGTTCCCACCGCGCCGGGAATCGGCTACACCCCCCGCCTCGACCGCATCGAGCAACTTACCAAGCGCCGCGAAGTCCTCGAATGAACGATGCGACAGCACAACTCGTAATGCCGGCGTCCCGCCGACTCTAGGTTTGATTTAGCTGTGGCGGTTTTAGGGGGTCGGAGCTTTAGCTCCGACAATACCCGCTTGATTTCTACGGGGCTTTAGCCCCTGAGGACACTCCTCTGCTATCGTTCAACAATCGAAGCGTGCGCAAGATCCGAGTCCAAATTTGACTTCTCCCGCCGCGACTCCCAGTTCAGCGACCGAAACATCGCGCACGCCAAGCAAGCTCACGCTGCTCTTCTGGCTCGTCGTGATGCTCATGCTCTGGTCGTTCAATTACATCGCGGGAAAAATCGCGCTGCGCACCCTCGACCCGCTCTCCCTCGCCTGTTTTCGCCTCGAACTCGCCGCCCTCGTCATGCTTCCGATTTACTTCGCGCAACCGAACCGCGCACCTCTGCGCCTGCGCGACATCTGGCCCTTTGCCTACCTCGGGTTCTTCGGCGTCATCGTCAACCAGGGCTTATTCACCGTCGGCCTCAACTTCACCACCTCCGACCACTCCGCCGTGATCATCGCTATCGGTCCGATCATCATTCTCTTCCTGGCCCGCGTGCTGAAACTCGAAGCGCTCACTGTCGGCAAAATCGTGGGCATGGCGATTTCCTTCGCCGGAGTCTACCTTCTCGAAACCGAGCACGGCTCGCCCGCCAATTCGCCCTACCTCTTGGGAGACCTGATCACTTTCGGCGGCGTCATCGGATTCGCCGCTTACACGGTCCTCGGCAAACGAGTCGCCGCGCAATACGACGCCATCTCCATGAACACCTTCAACTGCGTCGCTGCCGCAATCATACTTTTGCCTCTTACCGTCCGCCAAGCGGTGCATCTCAATTGGCACAGCGTCGCGCTGAGCGGCTGGCTCGGCATGATCTACATGGCCGTCGGCAGCTCCGTCGCGGCCTACACCATCATGTATTGGGCGCTCCGTTACATGACCGCTTCCCGAGTCGGCGCAATGAGCTATTTCCAACCGGTAGTGGTAATCCTCCTCTCGATAGCGTTCCTGGGAGAACGTCCTAGCCGAAACCTTCTCTTAGGCACAGCGCTGGTCCTCGTAGGGGTGGTTCTAGCAGAACGCGGCAGAGCCTGAGCCGTCGCAGGCCACTCAAGCCCCGGAGCGGGCGTCGCGCATCCGACCGTTCCGATCCCGTCCGCGAGTCCAAACGAAACTTTTTCGAATCCGCCGTGTTACATCCACTGGAGCACTCTCTGGAAATGGCTCAACTGCCGCATTCGCGCGAGTTAAGACGGCAAAGGGCAAGAAACTGCAACCAAGCGTATCCACCTCGAATCTAAGGTGTAGAATGGGCACAAGGTCGTTCCGGCTGGAGCAGTGGTTGGCTGGAGGAAATAACATGAAGTCCTCTCTCAAGTTTCTTTTCACGGCAGTCGCATCAGTGGCACTCCTGTGCGCGCCCTCGGCATTCGCGCAGCACGGAGGTGGCGGTCACGGTGGTGGCGGAGGCGGCGGCTTCCACGGCGGTGGTGGTGGAGGTGGCTTCCACGGTGGCGGCGGTGGAGGATTCCACGGTGGCGGCTACGGTGGCGGCGGACACTATAGCGCGCCTCGCGGCGGCAGCTATGGCGGAGGATATCGCGGCGGGTACGCCGGTGGCGCGCGTGGCGGCAATTACAGCGGCAATCACTATTCGATGTCGCCGGGCCGGTCCTATTCCGCGGGCCGCTCGGGCAATTCCTATAATTCCTCTGCGAATCGCGGCTACAACTCCGCGAACCGCGGCAATTCTTACTCAGCGCGTAACGGCGTGAGCGGCAACCGCAATGCTACTACGCCGCCGAATTCGTTCGGCCACAATGGCTCAATGCCGTACTTTGGTCGCAGCGGCGGGTCCAACGCAACAGCGGGTGCCCGCGGCGGTGCGACCTCGAATGCATTCGCCAATTCTCGCGGTGCAACATCAACCGCGAATGCCGGTTCACGCGCCGGCACAACTTCCAACTTCGCGGGCAATTCCCGCGGTGCGGCCACGTCGCCGGCCGTAAACGGAAGTCGCGGCGCAGAGGGCAGTTCACTGTCCGCGAGTTCGCGCGGCTCAGGTTCGGCTGTCTCCACGAACCGCGCTGTCTCGAACATCGAAAACTCGCACTTCGGCAACTCCTCTTCATTCAGTTCGCGCAGCGGCAGTTCTTATTCCGGATCGCGCTTCGGCAACACCACCCTAACGAACGCGCATTTCGGCTCCGCCGGCAGCATGAATTCGACTCACCTTGGCGGCGGTCTCAACGTGCACGGGGGCTCGACCTCGTTCGCGGGCGGCCACTCCTTCTCCGGCTCGTCCGGCTTCCATAGCGCGGGCATCTACGGCGGCGGCTACCATGGCGGCTGGGGCGGCAACGGCTGGCACAGCGGCGGCTGGGGCGGCGGTTGGCATGGTGGCTGGGGTGGTTACGGTTGGCGCGGCGGCTGGGGCGGATGCTGGGGCTGCGGCTTCGGTTGGGGCTGGGGCTGGGGTTGGGGTCTCGGCTGGGGCGGTTGGTGGGGACCTGGCTGGGGATTCGGCTGGGGCTGGCCGGGCTACGGCTACTACAACCCGTACTGGGGCTGGCCGGGCTATGGCTATGGCGACCCGGGCTATGGCGTCACCTACAGCAATCCCGATGACTCAAGCTCGAACCTGAGCCCCGACTATGGCTCCGGCTCGTACGACAATAATTCCGGCAACTACGACTCAGGCGCTTACCTGAACTCGAATCCCAATTCCGCGGAAAATTCAACGGAAGCAATCGAGCCGCAGGGCTCGCCCGACGATAATCCCGACACCGGCAACGTGGCTGCGTCCACACCGACGGTACTGATTTATCTCAAGGACGGCACCACCTACGCGGCCAGCGATTATTGGCTCGCCGATGGTCAACTGCACTACATCGTCAGTTACGGCGGACAAAGCACTCTCAACATGGATGATGTGGACTTGCAGCGCACCGTCGACGAAAACGCGCGCCGCGGCGTTAATTTCTCGCTCAAGCCGCGTCCCAACAGCGTCAACCCGCAGCCCGGGCCGAACGGAGAATCGTCGACGGCACCGAGCAATCAGCCTGGCAATCAGACTGCTCGGCCAAATCATTACAATAACGCCGCGCCAGCGGTCACTCCAGCACCCGCTCCCAACGTGACACCGCAACCGCACACCGAAACCACTTCGCAAACCCTCTAAGGCACTAGCACGCGGGGCCGGCCAGAAGCCGGCCCCAAAACCTCTCCGCGCGCAGCACCACACTCCAATCATTCGCAATAGAACGCCCGCACCTATCAACCTCACCGCGCAAGTCGCCGCCAAAAACGAATTCGCCGCGCATCCGTGAAGACTGCGCGGCGAATAAACTTCGTGCTGACCCGGCGCCCGGCTATCGATCCGCCGGAAGCCGTGTGCCTATCCTGACTGAACCGCCATCACTTTTTCTTCGGAGCCGCCTCGTGCGTCGGCTGCTGGTGTTGCTGTAGGTGCTGTTGCTGCTGAGTGTGGCGCTGCACCATCTGCTGCGTCTGTTGCTGGTGCTTCTGCTCCACCTGTTGTTTCCTCTCTTCGTTGACGTTTTGTTTGGCCAGCTGCTGGTGCTCCTTGTCTTGCTGTTGCTGTAGCTGCTGGCGTTCCTGCGCCTGCTTGGCATCCAGCTTTTCCTGCTGCTGCTGGTATTTCTGATCCGTTTTCGCGTTGCCGGTATTAGGCGCCGCGTGCTTTTCCGCCGCCGGTAAATCGTTCGGATGGACCGGTGTAGTCCGGCCGCCGTTTTCGTTTCTGGCCGCCGTTTCGTTTCGTGCTGGTGGATTGTACGAACCTTCTTTGGCCTCCACCGCGCCGTGCCCGCTGAACTCACCCGGTTTGGCGGTGGCGGCGACCGGCGGTTTACCGTGGTTCACCGAAGCGCGCAACTCCCGGTTATTGCGCGCGGCGTCCATGTGCTGCGTTTGCGCCGCCACTGGCCCGACGTGCCGTTCGCGTTCCGCAGATTCCTCGGCGGACGTCGGCCGTGCGTCAATGCCACCATGTCCGCCGTTGTAGCTCACGCGGGTTACTTCGCGATTATCGACTCGGGATTCGTACACGTTATGTACGACCGTCACATTTACGTTGTTCACCGCCCGGTTATAGAAAAAGTGTCCGTGGTCCCAGCGGCCTCCTTCATAACCGTGTCCGAAATATCCAAAGCCATAATTAATTCCGCCATAGAATCCGATTTGCGGTCCCCAATAGCCTGCGTGGAACACATACGCGTTGCCGCCCCAGCCCCACCACGCCGGAGTCCAAAAGAAGCCAACTTCAGGCGCTTCCACCCACGTTCCAGGCACCCAGTAATAATCCTCGCCGTCCCACGCCCAATATCCGGGCGTCCAGATGTATCCGTCACCCGGGCAGACAGGCTGCTCGTAGACGGGCAACTCAGGCGGGGCAAATCCCACCGATACTCCCACAGCGACTTGCGCGAAGGACGGTACCGGCGCTGCCAGAATTACCAGCACCGTGGCCATCGCAAAGAACAGGGAAGAAATGAACATGGCTTTACGCATTGTCGTTATGCATCCTCCTGCCTGGTCATCCATCGCTAGCCCGGGCTTGCTTCACTGCTGCGGGTTTCGTGGTTGAGAGGCAATATTTCTGGGAACCCAGGGATAACTACAAAGAACGGCATGCAACCGAATTCTACCGATTCGCACCGAGCGCGCCATACGGTCATCCGTGTAGAGATGAAGAAGAAGTACGCATTGATGCACGCGCTCGCGGCAAGGCGACATTACGAATCCAGCGCCGCTTCGCGCGCTCAGAAGCGATTTGCAGAAATTCGTCGCCTTGACGTTCTACCGGAAGCGCGCTATCCTCACCTAGCATGTCTACTAAAGAACAAAAACAGCGCATCGAACTATTGCAGGGCACTCTCGACCTACTCATTCTCCGCACGCTGCTTCGCGGACCGGTCCACGGCCACGCCATCGCCAAGGCCATCGAATTCGATTCTGACGAAGTCTTGCAAGTGGAGCAAGGCTCGCTCTACCCCGCGCTCCACCGGCTCATCAAGCGCAAATGGATTTCGGTGGAAGACGGCACGTCCGAAAATAATCGCCGCGCCAAGTTCTACCGCCTCACTCCGCAGGGCCGCAAGCAACTCGCGGTTGAAACCAGCAAGTGGGACAAACTCGCCGGTGCAATCGCGCGCATCCTCCGCCCGGCTGAACAAGAGGGCAAACCATGAAGCGGCGCGCGCGCATGTTGCAGGATCTCGACGAAGCTATTCGCCAGCACATTGAAGCCGAGACCCAGGACAACATCGCGCACGGCATGTCTCCCCAGGAAGCGCGCTACGCCGCTCTACGCAAATTCGGCAACGTGACGCGCGTGCAGGAAGAAACGCGCGAAGTGTGGAGTTTCGTGTGGCTCGAGCAATTCTGGCAGGACGTTCGCTACGCCCTCCGCATGCTGCGGAAATCTCCCGGTTTCACGGCGATCGCCGTTCTCACGCTCGCGCTCGGCATCGGCGCAAACACAGCCATTTTCAGCGTGGTATACGCGGTCCTCTTGCGTCCGCTTCCGTATCCGAACCCGGATCAATTGGTCCTCGTTTTTCAAGCGAATCCGCAAGACCAGGTGCCCTTCGACGGGATGTCCTACGTAAATTTCGAGAAGCTTCGTGAACACAACAGCGTCTTCTCTGAGCTGGCTAGCAACACACGTCACGAGCTGACGCTTACCGGAGTGGGTGACCCCTCCGTCCTCAGCACCGTTGACGTAACCCCGGAAATCTTTTCAGTTCTAGCGGTGCCACCGCTCCTGGGACGCTCGTTCCTCTCCGAAGATGGCAAACGCGGCGCGCCTCCCGTCGTCATTCTCAGCGAAAACCTCTGGCGCAGCCGCTTCGGCGCGGACCCGCAACTCCTGGGCCGCTCCATCAGCCTCGATAAGCGCCTGTTCACTGTCGTTGGTATCATGCCTTCGAGCTTCCGGTTTCCGCTGATCGCCATCCGCGAAGACATATGGATCCCCATCGCCCAGGATCCGATGTTCGGACCCTGGATGTCCCGCTTCGGTGGACACTGGCTCCTCGCCACCGGACGCCTGAAACCGGGCGTGTCCCTCGCGCAGGCTCGCGCGGACGCAGACGCGATTAGCGCGGCGCTCGCCAAAGACGATCCCGCCAACAATACGGGATGGCAAATCCGCGTGGATTCTTTACAGCAGCAAGTTGTCGGTGATTCGCGGCCGGCCTTGCTCATTCTACTGGGCGCGGTCGGGCTCGTGCTCTTGATCGCCTGCGTGAATATCGCGAATCTTCTGCTGTCGCGTGCGTCTTCGCGGGCCAGGGAAGTCGCGGTGCGCATCGCACTTGGCGCCGGCCGGAAGCGCATAGTTCGGCAATTGCTCACCGAAAGCGCGGTTCTGGGTTTGCTCGGCGGGATCGCTGGAATACTTCTCGCATATTGGGGAGTGCACGCGCTCATCTCGCTGCTGCCGCCGGATTTGCCGCGCGCAGACACCATCCGCGTGGACGGCGGAGTGCTAGCCTTCGCGTTGCTGCTTGCCGTCGCGTCCAGCTTTATTTTCGGTTTAGCGCCATCCCTCTTTGCCGCCGATTCCAGCTTGCAGACCGGCCTCAGAGAATCCTCCAGCCGCTCGGGGGAGGGAGCACGCCAACGCGGCACGCGCACCGTTCTCGCCATCGCTGAAATTGCTCTCGCTATGGTGCTGCTCGTCGCCGCCGGATTGCTTCTGCGCAGTTTCACCATGCTCACTTCGGTCAATCCGGGATTCGACCCTGCGCACGTCGTGAAGGCCGACGTCTCGCTGCCGCAATTTCAATACTCCACGCCGCAGCAATGGACGGCGTTTTCGAACCAGTTCCTCGAACGACTTCAAGCGCAGCCCGGCTTGCAAGATGCAGCCATGGCCGTTCCGCTACCGCTCAATGAGGGAAGCGTCAACCTCGCCTTCGATATCGTCGGCAATCCGCCGCTGCCGCCAGGAACCGCCATCACCGCCGACTTCACTTCCGTCAGCCCGGATTATTTTCACGTGATGAGCATCCCTCTTCTGCGGGGCCGCTTGTTCAATGCACAGGATTCCGCCGGCGCGCCGCGCGTTACGGTGATTAGCGAAGCGCTCGCGCGGCGATATTTTCCCAACCAAGACCCCATGGGCAAACAGCTCAATTTCGGTTTTCCTCCCGATGGCGACGCTCCGCGCGAAATTGTGGGCATCGTGGGCGACATTCGCGACAACTCCCTCAGCGAAGCGCCCGGTCCGATGATGTACGTCCCGTTCGCGCAAGCCCCTTTCTGGGGCGCGCAAGTGATCGTCCGCAGCACGCTAAGCCCATCGAGCGTGGCGGCCTCGATCCGCAAAACCACGCACGACATTGATAAAGACCTGCCCGTCACCGACATTGAAACGCTTCCCGAAGCCCTGACCGCTTCCGTCGCCCAACCAAGATTTCGCACCTTGCTACTAGGATTGTTCGGCGCGATCGCGCTGCTGCTAGCGGCCGTGGGAATTTTCGGCGTGATGTCCTACTCAGTCGGGCGCCGCACTCACGAAATAGGCATTCGCATCGCGCTAGGCGCCACTCCCGGCAGAATCTTGCGCCTCGTCTTAACGGAGTCGGCGAAACTGATTCTCGTAGGGCTCGCGGTTGGCATTCCCGCAGCCCTGGCCCTCACGCGCTATCTCGCCACCTTGCTCTTTGCCGTACATCCCACCGACCCACTCACATTCATCGGCGTAGCAATCCTTCTCACGAGCGTCGCCCTAATCGCCTGCTACGTTCCAGCCCGCCGCGCCATGCGCGTAGACCCCATCGTCTCCCTCCGTTACGAATAGCGTCGCACGGCACCGATGATCGCCCAGGTCGGTGTTGTTTGTCAGGGAGTGCGGAAGCTTGCTCCCGCCTTTGCAAGGCGAGGCTTGCCTCGCCGTTCGCTCGACGGCCCAGGCGTGGAACGATTCGTCGGGTCGTGCGCCACTCCGTTGCCCTGCTAGCAGTCACATCGGCGCTCCTTCAAACACGATGCGCGACTTTTGCGATAGACTCGTGGGCCGGTCAGAAACCAGGGGGCGCTGCAAATAGATGAAACACTCGAGCCGTATTTCGTCTAGCGCATCAAAAATTCTCGCATTTCACGTTGTCGCGACACTCTTTCTAGTCTTTCTTCTCTCAGCCCGAACCACAAACGCTCAAACCTACCAAGTAACAGTCGAGCGCAATGTCCCAGCCAAAATGCGCGACGGCGTAACCCTCCGCGCCGACGTCTACCGCCCCAAAGCGGAAGGGAAGTTTCCGGTGCTGCTCACTCGGACGCCGTATGACAAGCAATGGGAGATAGAATTCGCGCTCAAGGCAGTTCCGCGCGGCTACGTCGTGATCGCCCAGGATACCCGCGGCCGCTACGAATCCGAGGGCGAGTGGTATCCATTCAAATACGAATCGCAAGATGGCTACGACACGGTCGAATGGGCTGCCGCGCTTCCTTACTCGAACGGCAAAGTCGGAATGTTCGGCGGCTCTTACGTCGGTGCCACGCAATACCTCGCGGCCATCGCCCATCCGCCGCATCTCGCCGGAATATGCCCGGACGTCACCCCCTCGAATTATCACGACGACTGGACGTATCAAGGTGGCGCCTTCGAGCAATGGTTCAACGAATCCTGGACCAGTGGCCTCGCCGAAAACACGCTGGAGAGGCGCGTGAACACAGCCCGCGATCCGCTAACTGGAACCAAGGTGCTGCCGTTGACTGAATTTCCGGTTCTCGGCACGCCGAACAGCGTGGGGCTCGCCCGCTATTTTCTCGACTGGCTCGCCCATCCGAATTTTGACGACTACTGGAAGCAGTGGTCCATCCAGGATCACTACTCCGAAATTCAGGTTCCCGTTTTTAGCCTGGGCGCGTGGTACGACATCTTCCTAGGTGGCACCCTGCACAATTACATTCATCTGAAAACCGAAGCAGGCAGCGACGCGGCGCGGCGCGGCCAGCGCCTCTGCGTCTACATCGGCGGACATGCCGGCGAGGCGAAGGAGAGAAAAATCGGCGGCGTGGATTTCGGCGATAAAGCGCCGTTTGATCTGGACGAAGCCACCTTGCGCTGGTACGACTGGCTGCTCAAAGGCGAAGCCAATGGCGTCGCACAGGAAAAGCCCGTGAGGATTTTTGTCATGGCACGAAATGAGTGGCGCGACGAAGACGACTGGCCGCTCGCGCGAGCGAAAAGCACGCGCTACTTCCTGCATTCCGCCGGCGCGGCGAATGGCGTTGCGGGTGATGGAACGCTAAGCACCGCAGCACCCACAGCAGAGAAGCCGGATCAGTACGTTTACGATCCCAGCGATGCCGTGCCCACCATCGGCGGGCCGCTTTGCTGCGGACCACCGCTGCCCACCGGTGTCGGTCCCGAAGGCCAGCGCCCCGCGGAAGCCCGCAGCGATGTTCTGGTTTATTCCACGCCCGCCTTCGCCAAAGATACGGAAGTCACCGGCCCCGTGTCGCTCGATCTCTACGTCAGCTCTTCCGCCGTGGACACCGATTTCACAGGAAAACTCGTAGACGTCTGGCCGAATGGCTTTGCGCAAAATTTAACGGAAGGAATTTTGAGGATGCGCTATCGCGATTCACAAGAAAAACCGGAACTGGCCAATCCCGGCGAGACGTATCACATCACACTGGATCTCTGGGCCACGAGCAACGTGTTTCTCGCCGGACACGAGCTGCGCCTCGAAGTATCCAGCAGCAATTTCCCGCGCTTCGATCGCAACCTAAATACCGGCGAAGAGCAAGCCCGCGCCACCCGCATGGTCAAAGCCACCAACGTGATCTATCACGATAAAACGCATCCCTCAGCGCTGATCGTTCCAGTGGTGCCGTAAGCGACGGAGGGAGGACAACGTTCAATCCCTGGTCGTGCATGCGCGGGAAGCCTTTGTAGCGGCGCACTTCAGTGCGCCATCGATGTTGCCGCGGGATCGATGGCGGTCTGAAGACCGCCGCTACAAAGTCAACTTCCAACGACCGGCGGTATGCAGACGCTGCCGCGAGACGCCCACAAATAAAAATGGCGCCGCGACCATCAGGTCGCAGCGCCATCCAGAAATCAGCCCGCTCCGCCACGGCACGTTGAACCCGCCGTCTGCAGCCGGGGTTGGAAAATGAATCTTAGTTCGAGACTTTGCCAGCGCCGACGGCTTCCAATTCTTCCGCGGCGTGATGACTCGACTTGCCACGTTCGATCTCGATCTGGCCCTTCAGGTACGCGCCGTCCTCGATCAGGACTCGGCCGCCCGTGATGTTGCCAATCACCGAGCCGTCCTTCTTCACCTCCACGCGATCTTCCGCGTGCAGATTCCCGCGCACTTTGCCGTACACGATCACTTCGCGCGCGTGTACATCCGACACAATCTCGCCGTTCTGTCCCACGGTCAGGCGCTGGCCCTTCAGCGCGATGGGTCCTTCCACCTTGCCGTCAATTTGTAGATCTTCTTCGCCCGAAATCTGTCCCTTCACCGTGAGTCCCGGTCCCAGGGTTGCCAGACTGCGCGCCGAAGGAACGCTCGACCGGATCGGGGCGGAAGCAGTCGGCGCCGCGTTCGAACCAAAACTGGTATTGGACTGCGATGGTGTGTGAGCCGCGGGCTGTGCCGGGGCTGCGCCTGGATAATCCGATTGCTTATTGTTGCTCCACATTTTCCCCTCCGGTTTTAGGTTCCAAATCGTCGCTGTGTCGCACGGGATACTGGAATCAATGTATGCGCGGCCTGGAGGGCGAGCAATCGCAATTCATTCATTCGGTGTCGCTTCGTAAACTGTACGCGCGGACAGGTGGGCGTTCACCGAGCGAACGCGTCCGTTTCCGGGCGAGGCTTCCCGCGATCGAACACGAGCGTTTTTCCACGCTACTCTCTCGCTGGTTAAATGCAGAGTTTGTGAGATCTTATCGCCGTAGTTCTTGGCGCGGAAATTGCACCACTAAGTCCGGAATCACCCGGAGGAGGGCGCGATGGGTTCGCTTTGGCAAGATGTCCGCTACGCGTTTCGAATGCTGTTGAAAGCTCCGGGTTTCTCGGCGATTGCATTCCTGACGTTAGCCCTCGGCATCGGCGCCAATAGCACCATCTTCAGTTGGATCAATTCCACGCTGCTCAATCCGATTCCTGGGGCCGCGAATACCGGCAACATTCTCGCGTTCACGTCGGGCGGGAATTCGCGCGTGCCAGTCCCATTTTCCTACCCTGATTTCGTTGACCTGAGCAAGCGCACCACGAGCTTTTCCGCTCTTACTGGCTCTTCTATTTATCCGCTGAACCTCACCGGCAAGGCCAAGCCGGAACGCACGTGGGGCACGATAGCCGCCGCGAACTATTTTGAATTTCTCGGCGTGCATCCTATTCTTGGCCGCGGGTTTCTGCCTTCGGAAGATGAAAAACCGGGCGGGGCGCCGGTGGTCGTAATCAGCCACCGGCTTTGGCAAATTCGCTACGGCGGCGAGTCGTCGGTAATCGGGCGCACGCTCCAAATTAACGATCATCCATACACCATTATCGGCGTAGCCCCTCCCGTGTTTCAGGGTACCCAGACCAGTCTGCGCAGTGAACTGTGGATTCCAATCGTGATGGCGCAGCAGATCATTTCGAGCCGCGATCGTCTGCACGAACGCAGCGACACTTGGGTAGACCTGCTGGGCCGCCTCAAACCGGGAGTCACTCCCGCCCAGGCACAAGCGGAAATGAATATTCGGATGAAAGAGCTCGTTGACCAGTATCCCAAAGACCATCAAGGCGAAAACGTCGTTACGGTCTATCCGTTGTGGCGCGCTCCTTTCGGCGCTAACGGCTACCTCTTCGTACTGCTTCCCATGTTGATGGCGATCGCTGGGGCGGTGCTGCTGCTGGCGTGCGCCAACGTCGCGAATCTTTTGCTGGTTCGTTCGGTGACGCGGCGGCGCGAAATTGCGATCCGCCTTTCGATCGGCGCGAGCCGCTGGCGTCTGGTTCGCCAACTTCTGATCGAAAGCTTGATCCTGGCGCTGGCGGGTGGCGCCATGGCGATGCTGATCACCATTTGGACTGCCGGAACATTCTCCCAGTTCGTTCCTCCCACAAATCTGCCGGTGAATCTGGATGTGCACGTGGACGGCATCGTCTTGATGACGACGATGTTAGTTGCCGTCCTCACGGGCATGGTTTTCGGAGTGCTCCCGGCCCTGCGCGCCTCGGACCTCGCGCCATCCGACGTGCTGAAGGAAGAGGGCGGTGCGGCGTCCGGCGGCGTTCGGAAGGCGCGGCTGGCCAGTGCGCTGGTGGTCGCGCAGATCGCCTTATCGCTTTTCTTGCTGGTCTGTGCCGGCCTCTTCATCAGGAGTTTTCGTGAGGCTCAGAAAGTGAATCCGGGCTTCAATCCGGAACATGTTTTCATCGCGTCAGTGAGTCTTTTTCCCGCGGGCTACAACTCCAACACCGGAATTGAATTTTATCGCCAACTTCTCGCGAAGCTCGAAGCACTGCCGGGCGTTGAGTCCGTGACGCTGTCGGACTGGGTTCCGCTGGGCTACACGTCCGGCGACACGACGGTGAATCCGGAAGGTTACGTTCCAAAGCCTCACGAATCCATGGACATTGCCGATGCCAACGTCGGCCCGAACTATTTGCGTATGATGGAAATTCCGCTTGTGGCTGGGCGTGACATCACCTGGGAAGACACCCCGACTTCGCAGCGCGTGGTAATCGTCAACGAGGCGTTCGCCCACCGTTACTGGCCGAATCAGGACGCACTCGGGAAACGCGTTCACGTGGATGGCGATTGGGCCACCATTGTGGGCGTGACGCGTACAGGCAGCTACTACTCGCTCCGCGACGGCGCGCTCCCGTTCATTTACGAGCCGATCCTGCAGGATTATTCCAACGCGGCGACCGTGCAACTGCGCGTGACCGGCAATCCTCTCGCCTACGCAGCGGCGGTGGAAAAGGCCGTTCACGAGTTGAATTCGAATATGCCGGTGTTCGAGGAGGCCACGTTGAAATCGCGCACGCAAACAGCGAGCATGGGCCAGCGCATTGCCGGCACATTTGTAGGCGCGTTTGGACTCTTGGCGTTGATACTTGCGGCGGTGGGAATCTACGGCGTGATCGCCTACACCACTCGGCAACGCACTCGCGAGATCGGCATTCGCATGGCGTTGGGCGCGCAGTCCGCGGACGTGTTTCGCCTTGTGCTCGCGAACGGGCTCCGCCTGATTCTGACGGGCTTGGCGATTGGTCTCGCGCTTTCTCTCGTGCTCACGCGATTTCTGCGCACACTTCTTTTTGGCGTGGGCGCCACCGACGCAATCACGTTTACCGCAGTCGCTCTGCTGCTTTCCGCGGTCGCCCTGTTGGCGTGTTACATTCCCGCACGGAGGGCCATGCGCGTGGACCCCATGGTTGCGCTGCGTTACCAGTAGTTGTGGTCGCCGAGACGCACCAATAGGCAAGTAAGAAAAGCCCTGATTCAGAACGAGTCGGTCTAACTAGTCGGCAGCGTCGTGGAGTTTGTGGACAACGACCGGAATCGGGTTGTACACATGCCAGAAATCGCCTTTCGCTTTATCTCCGAATTCGACCGCTACCTTATTCTTGCCTTTGAACTGAGGCTTCACATAAACAACACGGCATTCGCGTTCTTCTTGAGTGAAGCTATTGACGAGAAGAACGGTTTGGCCGCTCTTCACTCGTGGCGTTAGGGCAAGCAACCCTCCGTGAGCGCTGATGGCATTCGTGGTGGTCACATCCCGAAAAGGACGATTGTCCGGTGTGCGTCCGTAAACATGAACTGGAATACTCAATGGCAGGCGCTTGCTACGACGTTGGTTCTGCAGGTTCTGCATTGCGTGCCTCCCGCTGTGGGCTGTCCGCTGGGCACCCAATAAAATACCCCGGTCCGGCCTTTCAGGCAATAGTACTTCGAAACAGCGAAAGCGGCGCTTCGCCTTCGATTGCCGAGCGAAAAGCGGGGGCAGGTTTCGTGCGAGTCTCTTTGCACTCTCTTCGCCTAGGATTTATTCTCGCGGCCCCGTGACTGCCGAGAAGAGAGGAACGAGAATGGAGAGCCTCATAGTCCGGTGGTTATCACGGCGCGAAAGCCCGCTTTGCCGCTGAGCATCAGTTCATATGCTTCAGTCGTGCGCTCCAGCAAAAACGTCTGCGCTAATCTTCTGTGCCGGTCCGAGGTCCGAGGTGTCGAGGTCCGAGGTCCGAGGTTGCGCAGCCGCTTGCGGCATGTTAGTTTCCGGCTCGACTATGAGCGAAGCCTCTATTTCATCCACATCGCACATCAAGCGCATCGCCGTGATTCCCGGCGATGGTATCGGCAAAGAAGTGATCCCCGAAGCCGTGGAAGTGCTGAAAGCAGCTGCGGCCGCGGGCAACCGCGAAGTAGCGCTGACGGAGTTCGATTGGGGCGCGGAGCGCTATCTACGCGATGGCGTTACCCTACCGGCAGACGCGGTCGAAATGTTTCATCGCGATTTTGACGCAATCCTGCTCGGCGCCATGGGCGATCCGCGCGTCCCAACGAACGTCCACGCCGCCGACATCTTGCTCGGCTTGCGCGCCAAACTCGATTTATATGTGAACGCGCGCCCCTGCGTGCTTTTCGATAAACGCTTCACGCCGCTGAAAGATCGCACTGAGAAGGATGTGAACTTCATCGTTTTCCGGGAAAACACCGAAGGCCTCTACGTCCAGATGGGCGGCAATTTCAAGAAGGGAACCGCGGACGAAATTGCCATCCAGGAAGATTTGAACACACGCAAAGGTGTGGAACGCATCATTCGCTACGCGTTTGATTTCGCTCGGCGGCGCGGCTTGAAGCGGGTATGCATGAGCGACAAGTCCAACGCGCTCACCTTCGGCCACGAACTCTGGCAGCGTGTCTTCAGGCAGGTGCGCGCCGAGTATCCCGAGATTGAATCGTCGCACCAATACATTGACAACCTCCTGATGCAAATGGTCCGCGATCCCTCGCAGTTTCAGGTAATCGTCACCTCGAATCTCTTTGGCGATATCGCCAGCGACCTGGGCGCGCAATTGGCCGGCGGCTTGGGCCTCGCGCCATCGGGCAATATTCATCCGGGACAGGTATCGCTCTTTGAGCCGGTGCACGGCTCCGCTCCGAATATCGCCGGGAAGGGCATAGCGAATCCGCTCGGGTCAATCCTCACGGTGGGAATGATGTTCGAGTATTTCGGCTGGCAGCACGAAGCCGACGCAATTGAGCTTTCCGTTCGCGCCGCACTGAAAGACCGAAAGACGCCCGCCGAGCTCGGCGGCGCCCTCGGCACTCGCGAGGTCGGCGCCTGGGTAGCAAACTTGGTGGCGAAATCCGGAGTGGCGAGCTAAGCGGCAGTAAGCCGAACGTCAGGAATCAGCGCAGAGCGCGCAAGCGCAGAGATAAGTACACCACGAACCGAACCTTCACCTCGAGTCCTACTTTAACTGCGAAAGTCCGCGCTCCGACTCAACTACACTGTCAAATTTTTGCGTATCTGCGGTCGCAACGGGACCTGAAGCATCGCATGAAGAACACATGATCGTCGGCGTTACCGTGGACTTCATTCAACCACCACCGCAGACGTCGGCGCAGCGACACTGCAACCGAAGCATCAATTATTTTTGATCGCGGGACCGGCCTGCTCGATGCTGCCTTCCACCAAGTCGGTCTTGATCGTCACCTTTTGATTGGGGTCAAGTGATACATCCGTTTCGAACGGCTGGTATCCCGCCAGGCCGACCTTGATATGGTGCTTCCCGGGAGCGATCAGCATCGCGCGGCCGGCACCCTGAAATTGATTTGCCGTCCCGGCAAATTTGCCGTCCACGAATACGGCGGCACGCTCCGGCGTCACTTTCAGTTTCACCTGTGCGTTGGAAGCGGAAAAGACCGCTTTGGGATCTCTTTCCAGGGTGATCGTGAGAATGGTTTTCTTCCCCGGCTCGGTCACGATTTTCTGGTCGGAGTCGAGATAGCCTGTCTGCCGTGCCGATATTGCATGCTCCCCTGGCAGGAGCAACACTTTCTTGTTGCCCTTCAATTCGCTCACGTAACCAACGTACTGCCCGTCCACCCACACTCCGGCGGTCTTTTCAGCCTTCGTCTTGCCTACGAATTCGACCTGGCCCATCACCTGATTGGTTGGGGGCGCACTTTGTTGGTCCTGAGCGGCAGCTGCTGCCGAAAACAGGCTCAGCGCCAGCATCGCTGCGGCTCCCAGGACGCCCGCGAAAAATCGGTCCGTCCTGCTCCCACATAAGTTGCTGAACATTCTCGCTCTCCCTCCGAAATTGCGGTGGAATTGTTCCGCAATTCAATACTGGGCTGGGGCCACCTTCATTTTAGACTCGTTCGCGCACACCAGATGTGCAATTTTCTGCAAAGTGAGGAATTTATTTCGAAAAACTAGAGGATTTACTTTATGTCCGACTGCGAATTAGGAGTTCAATCCGATTCAACGGCCTCTTGAATTGTCGGCGCGCCAGCCGCTGCGAACTTGAACTATTTCTGCAAACATTCGTACTCGCGCTACAGCTCCCGTAGCGCCAACGCCACCGGGCGCCGCGCCGCGCGAATCGCCGGCGGCACACCGCCTACGACGCCCATCAGCAGCGCGAAGAGAATCCCAGCCGCCAACAAGATCGGCGTGATCTGAAACGCGAACGCCACGTGCGAGAACGTCTGCATATTCATCGTGCCGGTCGTGTACCCATTGAGCTTCAAGACCGAGACGCATCCGATCACTCCGCCGATGAACGCGATCACCAGCGCTTCGAAGACAAAAGAAAGCACGATGCTGAATTGAGAAAAGCCGATAGCCCGCATCGTGCCGATTTCGCGCGAACGCTCGGAGATCATCGCGTACATCGTATTGAGCGCCCCAATCACAGCGCCCACGCCCATAATCAAAACGACCAAGCCTCCCAGCACCGAGATCAACGTCGTCAGCACCTGCGATTGCCGCGCGTAATATTCCACTTCATGATCCACTTGAACTGTGAGCTTGGGGTCGGCCGTCACGGCATCCTTGAACTGCTGGAACGCGGCGGGCGAAGTGAGATGCACCGTGACGGACTGATAGAGATTCTCTGGCCGCTTATACACCTGATTCAGCACGCGGCTATCGGCCCAGACCTCGGAGTCGAATGAACTTCCGCCCGCGTCAAACACGCCGACGACTTTCCAGATTTGCCCGCCGAAGGGAATCGTCTGGCCAAGTTCCAAGCCTTCATAGGTCGAAGTCACGTTCTTGCCGATCACCAGTTCGGCGAGTCCCGGCTCGAAGAAGCGGCCTTCAGCAATTTTGATGTTCGGGCGCACTTTCAGCACAATCGGCGAGACGCCGCGAATCTGCACGTTGGCGTTCGTGCCGGTTGCTTTCAGGTTGAAGCCCGCGATCAAGACGGCTTCGGGACTGACGAGGGGCTTGCCGTTATCGTGCGCCACGCCGGGCTCGTCTTCAATCGCTTGCACCTGATCGAGAGCTACCGAACCGTCCAGCTCCGCGGAAGATCCCGCTCTGCGGATCAATACATTATCAGGCGAGCCGGAGTTAACCAGCGTGGCTCGAAACCCGTGCGCCAGCGCCAACATCGCGACAAACACGCCGACCGTCCCGGCGATACCCAGCACAGCCGCGACCGCCGTGAGCCATCGAACCTTCATGCTGCGCAGGTTGTAAACGATAGGAACCGCCATGGCCTAAGCCCTCCGCAGCGCATCCACCACGCGCAGCCGCATCGCATTCGTCGCCGGAATAATCCCCGCCATCATGCCAATCGCAATCGCCGCGGCAATCCCCAGCAACATCGCCGAGATCGGCAGAATGAAGCTGTACAGAACGCCGCCCGTGGGATCGCCGCCAAGCGTCATTAATTTCGCCAGAATAATCCCGAGGATTCCTCCGATCAGCGCAATCGTCAGCGATTCCGCCAGCACGATGAACAATACGAAGCGATCGGAAAAGCCGACGGCCTTCATCACGGCCAGCTCGCCCATCCGCTCGCGCACGGACAACGCCATGGTGTTGCCCGTCACGAGCAACAGTGTGAAAAACACCACGCCGCCGATTGCCATAATCAAAAACTCAATGTTTCCGGCCTGTTTCACCCACGATGCCGTCATCTCGGCGAGCGTCTCGCTCTTCGTTTCAAACGGGGAATTGGCAAACTGATCGTCAATGGTCTTGATGATGCGCGGCGCATCATCTGCCGAATCAAGCTTCACGGTGTACCAGCCGATCTGTCCCTTGCCGAAAGTGCGACGCTCGTCGAGATATTTTTCGTGCAGCCAGAATTGGGTCAGGTCCACGCCGTCCTTCGGATTGTTGTAGATGCCGTCAATGTTGAACTCCCACGTGCCGCCGTAGATCGGCGCCTTCAGCGGCACGCGGTCGCCGACTTTCCAACCGAAGCGTTTCGCGGTCCGCGCACCCACAATTGCTCCCTCGCGGTCGGCCAGGAATTTCTGCCACTCGTCGTCCGTAACGGCCAGCTCGGGATAAACCTGCCGTTGCGTGTCAGGGTCGATGGCGAAGCTCGGGAAAAAATTCTTCGGATCCTGATAAATGCCGCCAAACCAAGTCTGCGGTGTGACGTACTTCACCCCAGGAATGCGCTGAATCTGAGCCTCATACGAAATTGGCAGCGGCTGGATGATCGAAACCTTGTTGATCACCATCAGCCGGTCCACCCCGATCACGCCCAGGTCCCCGCTGAATGCACCGTGTATGATCGCCAGGAACCCAAACAGAAATACCGCGACCGCGAACGACCCAATGGTCAGCGTGGTCCGTAGCTTCTTGCGTGAGAGGTTGGCGAATATAAGTGGAAGGTATTTCATGCCACGCTCCCGGCGTGCGCCGCTTCCACCAGCACGCCTTTGTTCAAGTGCAACGTTGCTTCCGCACGCTCCGCCGCCATGGGATCGTGCGTCACCATCAAGATCGTCTTATTGTGTTCCTTGCAGAACCGCTGCAATAGTTCAAGTATTTCATCAGCACTCTTGCGGTCCAGGTCGCCAGTAGGCTCGTCGCAGAGCAGGAACGTCGGATCAGCCACGATGGCACGAGCAATCGCGACGCGCTGCTCTTGTCCTCCGGAAAGCTGGCGAGGGTAGTGGTTCATCCGATCGGCCAGGCCTACGACGGCTAAAGCCGTCTCGACATGCTTGCGTCGGTCGGACTTCGAGAGCTTCGTTAACAATAGCGGCAACTCCACGTTCTGAAACGCGGTGAGCACCGGGATCAAGTTATACATTTGAAAAATGAATCCCACGTGCCGCGCCCGCCATTCCGTCAGTCTGCCGCCGGACATGTTGGTGATCTCGTCGCCCGCGACGGTGATGCTGCCGTGCGTCGGCACATCCAGACCGCCCAATAGATTGAGCAGCGTGGTCTTGCCGGAACCGCTCGGCCCCATGAAAGCGACGAATTCGCCTTTGTCCACGTCGAGGTTCAAGCCTTGCAGGACGTGTATTTCCTCGCCGGCGCGCTTGTATGTCTTTTCCACGCCGCGAATTTGTATCAGGCTGCCGTCTTTGCCGGTTGCGTCCACACGAACCATGTCACTCTCCTGTTACTCGTTCGGGTTACCTCTTGATCTGAACTGCCTCTCCATCATGCAAATCGGCCGGACCTTTTACGACCACCGTATCGCCCGCTACCAGCCCCGCCAGAATTTCAGCGTCGCTACCTCTGGCATTGCCTACCGTCACGGCGCGCCGCTCGAGCTTTTCATCCTTCACGAGAAACACAATCTTCTTTCCATTTTCGTCGCGCAACGCCCCGGCCGGAACGGTCGCAGCCGCCTCTGGACCATTCTTCTTGTCCGGCGCGTCTCCCAGAAACGTCACCTTGATCCCCATGTCCGGCAAAATCCTCGGGTCCAACTTTAAGAATGAAATCCGAACCTTTACTGTAGCTTTCTGGCGGTCCGCTGTCGGAATCACCGTGCGAACTTTCGAGGGAATCTGCCAATCCGGGTACGCGTCCAGCACTGCAGTGACCGGCTGGCCCGTCTCGACGCGCGCAATATAAGCCTCGTTCACATCCACTTCAATCTCGTTCGAGTTCATATCCACAATGGTGGCGACGCCGGTGCGCGTGAATCCGCCGCCGGCCGAAACAGGAGAAATCATTTCGCCCACCTGCGCGTCCTTCGAAACAATGATTCCTTCAAACGGCGCGCGGATCACGCAATTGTCCACTGCTTGTTGCGCTTCGTTGATGCGCGCTTCCGAAGCTGCCACTTGTTCCTTGGTCAGCGCGATTTTGGCTTTCAAGCTGTCCGCCGATGTGCGCGCGTTATCGAGCGCTTCCTGGCTCTGCACGCCGGCACTCAGCAATTCGTTCGCGCGATGCAGCTCAATTTCGGCATTCCTAAGTTGTACTTGGTAATCCGTGATCTGGGCCCGCGTGGAATTGCGATCAGCTACGGCTGAATCGAGCGCCCGCTTCACGTCGGAATCGTCCAGCGTCGCTAGAATCTGGCCGTTCTTCACGTGCATGCCCTCATCGAAGAAGACGCCAGTCACGCGTCCTGTGATCTTGGCCGCCACGGTCGCACGCCGTCGCGGCGTCACGTATCCACTGGCATTCAGCAGGGCAGGTCGGCCTGTCGCGGGTTTCTGTGCGGTAGTAACTTCGACGACCGGCTTTTGATCGCGAAAAGCGAAGACGGCTCCGGTCACAATCACCAGGACGCCAACCAAAGCCGCAAAGACTCCCAGCCGTTTACCGACCTTGCCGTTCTTTCGTTGGCCCTCCCCGATTCGCAGCGAACTGAGGTCAGGCTTCGCGGGATTGGGCGATGTGGACATGTACAGTGAATGCTCCTACCTCATGAGAATCTGCTGCCCAAGTCTATATTACGCAGGGCGATTGCGAAAAATTACCAACCTGCGGGGCTGCTCGGTTATTGCCCTATTGTATCGCGAGCCGTGCCGGGAACGACGGGGAGCCCGATATTTTTCGGCATTGCGTAACCCGCGCCGTCTCCTCGGCACTTGTAGAGGCCGCCGGCAATTTCAAACTTGCAGGTGCACTTCGACTCCCTTGTTAGAACGCGCGACAACGCCGAACGTCACTCCGCGATTCGAAATCCTCTACATGCGGCCGCGATGAATTTGGACGGAGCGTCCCTTTCGCTGCGCATTCAAGTAGAACGTGAAGCTCGGAATCCGCGTCGAGGTGGCCGCAGCGAGTGATCTGCGACTTCAAGTTCTCCGTCGCCGACATTCAACTCCTCCTCGAATTGTCGGCTCGGCGACGACAATCAGCCGTACGCAGGCCTTCGAGCGTTAGGTGAGAATATTTTTGCCAGCAACATGCCCAAAACAAATCCTCCAACGTGCGCCCACCAAGCCACGCCTCCGCCTGCTTGCGCAGACGAAGCTCCCAGCGAACCGACGGCGCTCAAGAATTGGATGAGAAACCACAACGCGATAAACACGATCGCCGGAATCCGCGCGCGAAACCAAATAATGAACAGCGTTACCAAAGTCAGAATCTGCGAGCCGGGCAGAAATATAAGGTACGCGCCCAGCACTCCTGAGATCGCCCCGCTCGCTCCGAGCGCCGGAATATTCGACCCCCAGGAAAATATCGTCTGCGCGATGCTCGATCCCACTCCGCAGATCAGGTAGAAGATCAAATAGGGGAGCGGTCCCATGCGATCCTCCACGTTCGCGCCAAAGATCCACAGAAACCACATATTGCCGATGATGTGCAGCCACCCGCCGTGCAGGAACATGCACGTGAAAAGCGGCACGAGCGCCTGCATCATCGTGTAATGCCGGCCGGCGAGCGCCAGCTGGATTTTGGCCGGCACCGCCGCGTATGTCATGATGAATACCTCGGCGGCCCGCGGTGGTAGCGTCACTTGATACAGAAAGACGATCACGTTAGCAAGAATCAGCAACAACGTGATGATGGGGAAGGAACGCCGCGGTGTCAGGTCCTTTAAAGGGATCAATTCTGAAGTCCTCTATGACAATGTTTTCGGAGGTCTACTTGGACGCAAAGAAACTCTATCCGACAGCGCCACATTTTCAAGCGCAATCATGAGGCGTAGCGCCACACGCGAATTTGCGATTGATGCGGCCGGCGCAATCTCGTTTAGCAATTGCGCTCGATGCTTTGCTGTGATAAAAAAATTTGTTTCGCATGCGCTTAAGCGGTCACTTGAATCCCGTACTTCCGGAATCTTCAAGACACATCGCTTTCCGCAGTAGTTGGCGCACCGATACCCTGATGCCAACCCACGAATCCGAGGCCATCGTCCTGCAAACCTACCCGCTCGGTGAAGCTGACCGCCTCGTCAGCTTCCTCTCGCGTTCGATGGGACGCGTCCGCGGAGTGGCTTCCGGCGCGCGTCGCACGAAAAGCAAGTTTGGTTCGACCCTGGAACGCCTCTCACACATCCATATCTGGTTCTACGAGCGACAGAATCGCGAGCTCGTGCGTATCAATCAGTGCGAACTCGTGGAATCGTTTCTCGATGCCTTCCGCGACTATGGTTCGGGAGTCGCGCTGGCCGTCTTGAGCGAAGTGACGGAAACGGTTCTGCCGGACCACGAGCCTGCCGACGCGAATTTCCGTCTTCTATTGTTGACCGCGCAAACCATAAAGAAGACCGGCAAGTCCGAGCTGCCGCTTGCGTATTTTGCTCTGTGGACCGTCCGGCTCGGCGGCTGGCTGCCGCCGCTCGATGCCTGCGCGCGCTGCGGCAGGGCATTGGACCCGAAAGAAGCCGCGTATTTCTCACCGAGCGCTTCGGCTATCTCCTGCAGCAAATGCCGCCGTCCCGGAATGCGGACGCTCTCGCCCGTCGCTCTCGGCGCCGCTCGCAAGATGCTTGCCGAACGCCTCGATAAACTGACCGAGGAAATGATCCCGCCGCGCGCTGCGCGCGAACTCAGCGATGTTATGCTCGACGTGATCGAACATCAAATTGACCGCAAGCTCGCCTCGCGGGAACTTCTGGAGTCACCGGCTTGAAGATGAAAGCACATCAAGCAAAACTCAAACCTGTGCCCAAGCGTCAGGGCCTCAGCTTTCAGGATCTTCTACTAAGACTTGAAGAGTACTGGACGCGCCGCGATTGCATCTTGCAGCAACCATACGACGTAGAAGTCGGCGCCGGCACCATGCATCCGGAGACCTATTTGCGCGTCCTCGGACCTGAGCCGTATCGCGTCGTCTATACACAACCGAGCCGCCGCCCCGCCGACGGCCGCTACGGCGAGAATCCCAACCGTCTCTATAAGCACACGCAGCTTCAAGTGATACTCAAACCAGCGCCCGCGGATGTTCAAGATCTTTATTTGGAAAGTCTCGCCGCAGTCGGAATTAACTTGAAGGAACACGATATTCGCTTTGAGGAAGACAACTGGGAATCACCGACGCTCGGCGCATGGGGAATCGGCTGGCAAGTGCTGCTTGACGGCCAAGAAATTACCCAGTTCACCTACTTCCAGCAAAGCGGCGGACAAAATCTCGACCCCATCTCGGTGGAACTGACCTACGGCCTTGATCGCATCGCGTCCTACCTGCAAGGCGCGGACAACGTCTTCGACGTGCGCTGGTCGGAGACGGTCACCTATCGCCAAGTGCGCATGGCCGAAGAACGGCAATTTTCGGCCTACAGCTTCGATTACGCCGACGCGACCTCGATCCGCAAGCAATTCGATTTGAACGAAGCGGAGGCAAAACACATCCTCGACGCCTGGCCAAAAGCCGCTGGCGTCAATGTCGAGCGCTTCCCGTTACTCGCGGCCTACGACCTCACTCTGCGTTGCTCCCATCTCTTCAACCTTCTCGACGCCCGCGGAGCCATATCTGTCACGGAACGCGCCGCGATGATCGGCCGCGTACGCAAACTCGCAGTGCGCGTCGCCGAACTGTGGCTGCGGCAAAAATCGGGAGTCACTAAAACGCCCGAATTAACCGGGGCGCGAGCATGAAGCGACCCCTAAAGGAAAACGTGAAGGCGAACGTGAAACCGACCGGCGATTTTCTTTTCGAAATCGGCTGCGAAGAAATTCCCGCCGGGATGATTTTGAAGGCATCGCAAGAACTTAAAGCATTGCTTCAGAAATATTTTCTCGCGAATGGACTACTCGAAGAGAAGCTTGCGCAGGATTCAATTGAAACTTTCGGTGCGCCGCGCCGCCTGGTAGCGATCGTGCGCGGCGTGCGGCTGCGTCAGGAAGATGTGACGCGCGAAATCACCGGCCCGCCGAAATCGGTTGCGTACGATAGTGTCGGCGAGCCGACGCGCGCTGCGATGAGCTTCGCGGAGAAGCAGGGAATTTCGGTTTCGCAATTGTCGATCGTGAACACGCCGAAGGGCGAGTACCTCGCCGCGAAGCAAGTCGTCATCGGCCGGCCCGCGGCAAAAATTCTGGAGGAAGCGCTCCCGCAGGTGATCCAGGAGATTTCCTGGCCGCGTTCGATGTATTGGACCGGTGCGCAAGGCCCGCGCTTCATTCGTCCGATTCGCTGGATTGTGGCGCTGCTCGATGGGAAAATCGTGCCGTTCTCCTTCGCCGGCGTACAAGGGGGCAGTCACACCGACGGTCACCGCTTCCTCGGCAGGAGACGCATTCTGGTTCAAGGGCCGACGGACTACGAATCAAAATTAAAGAAAAACTTTGTATTGTGCCGGCCCAACGCACGCCACAGAAAAATCGAAGCCGAAATTCGCGCGCTCACCACACGCAAAGGCCTGCGCGCTCACGAGGACGCCGCGCTCCTCGAATCGGTCACCTACTTAAACGAATACCCCAGCGTGATCATCGGCGACTTCGACCCGGCATACCTCTCGTTGCCCGACGAAATACTCATCACTGTAATGCGCGACCATCAGAAATATTTCGCGCTGGAAGCGAAGAATGGCGATCTCGCGCCGCACTTCCTTGCGGTCATCAACCTGCCAAAGGATCCCAAGGGCCTGGTCCGCGCAGGGCACGAGCGCGTGTTGCGCGCGCGTTTTGCCGATGCGCAATTTTTCTGGGAGACCGACCAGAGAATCAAGCTCGGCGATTACTTGCCGAAGCTCGCCGCAGTCACCTATGAATCGCGCCTCGGAAGTTATGGGAATAAAGTTGAACGTATGCGCGCTCTCGCCCGCTGGCTCGCTGAACAATGGTTCAGCGGCGGAGTCTCGCAGGCCGACGTAGCGGGTTCCGACCGCGCGGCGGAACTTGCCAAGTGCGATCTCGTAACGGGAATGGTCGGCGAATTTCCCGAGCTGCAGGGAATCGTTGGCGGTCTGTACGCCCGCGCGCAAAGCGAGCCGGAAGAAATCGCCTGGGCGGTTTACGATCACTACAAACCGGCCGGCCTCGATGATCCACTGCCTCGCAATTTAACCGGATGCGCCGCAGCTCTTGCGGACAAGCTCGATTCGCTGGTGGCGTGCTTTTCGGTGGGCGCCGTTCCAACCGGCTCGAGCGATCCCTTCGCGCTACGGCGTGCGGCGCTGGGAATTGTGAAGATTATTCTCGAAAAGAAGTTGCCGCTTTCGATTTCTGCCGCAATTTCAGCCGCCGCCAAAGCGTTGCGTGAGCAAACGCCGAAGATCGAAGCATCGGAAGCCGTCCAGAAGCAAGTTCTCGACTTCCTGCTCGACCGCGCACGCCACATCCTGCGCGAACGCCGCGGTTTCGCGGCAGACGAAGTCAATGCCGCCTTCGCCGCGGGTGCCGACGATCTGGTGGATGCCGCCGACCGGGTCGCCGCCCTCAATGCCATCCGCGACACCAAGAACTTCGTCCCGCTGGCGGCTTCGTTCAAACGCATCCGCAACATCCTGGCGAAATCCGCAGCCGGCGCGGACAAGGCACAGCTGACGGTGCAAGCGGATCTACTCTGGGAACCCGCCGAGCGCGAACTCCACGCGGCCGCGCAACGAATCGGCGAGGAAGCGACTCGTAAGAAGAAGGCGAGGAAATATCGGGAAGCACTTGAAGCGATTTCCGAGCTGCGTCCCGCGGTGGATGTGTTCTTCGACAAGGTTCTAGTGATGGTTGAGGACCAGAATGTGCGAAGGAATCGTCTGGCGTTGCTCGGCAGCTTACTTAAAGAATTTTCTACGATTGCGGATTTCTCGGAGTTGGGCTCCGAGGAGCCCGTGAGGTAACAGTTGAGTTGTCGGAACGCCGACAAATTCGCTTCAACAATTACATGAGCTAAATCGCCGGGCTTGGCTGGCGCGCATTTTGTCGAATCTAAATTCTTCCTTGAGGTCAAAAATGAAATACGTTTATTTCTTTGGAGCAGGCAAAGCCGACGGCAAAGGCGACATGCGCGATCTGCTCGGCGGCAAGGGTGCCGGTCTCGCGGAGATGACGCGCATCGGCCTCCCCGTGCCCGCCGGTTTTACCATCACCACGGAAACCTGCGACTACTTCTTCAAGCACGGCAGGAAATATCCGAAGGAGCTTCGCGCGGAAGTCGCCAAGAGCCTCGCGCGCCTGGAAAAGCTCACGCACAAAAAGCTCGGCGACGCCAAAGACCCGCTGCTCGTAAGCGTCCGCTCCGGCTCCGCGCGTTCCATGCCCGGAATGATGGAGACGATTCTCAACCTCGGCCTCAACGATAAAGCTGTCCAGGGCCTAGCGCGCACCACCAAGAACGAGCGCTTCGCATACGACGCCTACCGCCGCTTCGTCCAAATGTATTCGTCAGTAGTAATCGGCCTGCCCAAGGAAGAACTCGAGCACAAACTGCGCGCGATGAAGCAATCGTTTGGCGTGAAAGACGACACCGAAGTAACCGCCGAGGGCTGGCGCAAGCTAGTCGGTGAATATAAGGCCTATTACAAAGAAAAGACGGGCACTGCGTTTCCCGACAATCCTGAAGAGCAGCTCTGGGGCGCGATTGGCGCGGTATTTGAATCCTGGATGGGCGAAAAGGCGCAGACCTACCGCCGCGTGGAAAAAATCACGGGCCTCCTTGGAACCGCAGTCAATGTTGTCCAAATGGTTTTCGGCAATACGGGTGATGACTCGGGCACGGGCGTCTGCTTCACGCGCGACCCCTCTACGGGGGAGAAATTTTTTTTCGGGGACTTCCTGCTGAACGCGCAAGGAGAAGACGTCGTCGCCGGAATCCGCACGCCGATGCACTTGAAAGAAATGGCCAGGCACATGCCAAAGGTTTACGCGCAACTCGAACGTGTGCGCCAGACTCTCGAAAAGCATTATCGCGATATGCAGGATCTCGAGTTCACTGTCGAAAACGGCAAGCTATATATGTTGCAGACGCGCACCGGAAAACGTTCTCCCTCGGCCGCATTTCAAATCGCCGTGGACATGGTCAACGAGAAGCTCATCAAAGTTGAAGAAGCACTTGAACGCATCAAGCCCGAAGACGTGGAGCGTCTTTTTTATCCGGTCTTGAATCCCAAGATGTCGCGAAGCGAATTGTCCAATCGCTTGCTTGTAACCGGCAACAATGCGGTGCCCGGCGCGGCAGTCGGCAAGGCGGTATTCACCGCGCAGGAAGCGGAAGAATGGGCGGCGCGCGGCGAAAAAGTAATTTTAGTAAGGCACGAAACCAGCCCCGAAGATGTCGGCGGCATGTACGTCGCGCAAGGCATCCTCACCGCGACGGGCGGGAAGACCAGTCACGCGGCAGTTGTCGCCCGCGGCTGGGGCAAATGCTGCATCGTCGGCGCCGAAAAACTGGATATAGACCTCGCAAGAAAAACGATTAGTTCCAACGGACGCGCTGTCCGTGAAGGCGAATGGATCACGCTCGATGGCGGCGACGGCTCGGTTTACACCGGACAAATCGAGCTTGTCCGTCCCGAACCGCCTAAGGCCTTCGACACATTAATGAAATGGGCCGATAAATCACGCCGGCTCGGCGTACGAACCAATGCCGATACTCCTCACGACGCGAAAGTGGCCCGCGATATGGGCGCCGAAGGCATCGGCCTCTGCCGCACCGAGCACATGTTCTTCAAGGATTTCGAACAGCCGGAGAAGAGCATCGAACGCCAGCAGGCAATTCAGGAAATGATCCTGGCGGAGACGCCCGAAGCCCGCCGCAAGGCGCTGGCGAAGCTTCTGCCATTCCAGCGCCGCGACTTCATCGGCATTTTCAACGCGATGGACGGCTACCCCGTAACCATTCGCCTCGTTGACCCGCCACTCCACGAATTCGTTCCGCACGATCCCGCGAAGCAAGCTGAGCTAGCCAAGAAGATCGGCATTTCCCCGGAAGCCGTCGCGCGCCGCGTAGACCAACTGCACGAAGCCAACCCGATGCTCGGCCACCGCGGGTGCCGTCTGTGCATCACTTATCCCGAAATTCTCGACATGCAAGTTCAAGCAATCATTGAAGCGGCGATTGATTGCCAGAAACGTGGCATTAAAGTTTTACCTGAAATCATGCATCCGCTCGTCATGGATAAAAAGGAATTGAAAATCCTCGAAGAGCAAACCAGAAAAGTCGCCGAAGAAATCATTTCGCGCTGTAAAGTGAAACTTGAATATCTAGTCGGCACCATGATCGAGTTGCCGCGCGCCGCATTGCTCGCCGACCAGATTGCGGAAGTCGCCGAATTCTTTTCGTTCGGCACCAACGATCTGACCCAAACCACCATGGGCCTTTCCCGCGATGATGCCGGCCGCTTCTTGCCCGACTACGTGGATGAAAGAAAAGCTGGAATATTCCCGGCGGACCCGTTCCAAACCCTCGACGTCGCCGGCGTGGGCATGCTGATTGAATGGGGAATTCAGCGCGGTCGCAAAACGAATCCCAAGCTGAAGATCGGCATCTGCGGCGAACACGGCGGCGATGCCGAAAGCGTGAAGTTCTGCCATCGCGTCGGCATGAACTACGTGAGCGCGTCCCCGTTCCGCGTGGCCATCGCGCGCCTGGCTGCAGCGCAAGCTGAAATCGAAGACAAGAAGCGCGGCAAAGAAAGGCGCAAGTAGCTCAGCGAAGGAGCGGACAATTCAATCCCTAAATCCTCGCCCGCTCGATAGCCGTCCGCTGATCATTGGCATCTGCGGCGGCACCGGATCGGGGAAGACCACCATCACCCGCCGAATCATCGAAGCATTAAGCGATACGAGCGTGGTTGTCCTGCAGCAGGACAATTACTACCGCGATTATCCCGAGCTATCCTTCGAAGAGCGCGTCAAAGTAAATTTCGATCATCCCGACTCGATGGATACGCCGCTCCTTGCGGACGACGTCCGTCGCCTCCGCGCCGGCCAGGCCATCGAGCGTCCCACCTACGATTTCGCTAATTTCCAGAGGCTCAAGGGCACCGTGCGCATCGAGCCGTTCCCCGCGATCATCGTCGAAGGTATTCTGATCTTCGAAAATAAGCAGTTGCGCGAATTGATGGACATCAAGATCTTCGTGGATACGGACGCGGACCTCCGCTTCATCCGCCGGCTGGTTCGCGATATTCGCGAACGAGGCCGCACCATGGAAATGGTCATTGGCCAGTACATGAACACGGTGCGCCCGATGCACATGGAGTTCGTCGAACCATCGAAACGCTACGCCGATGTGATTATTCCCGAAGGCGGCTACAACGACGTAGGAATTGACCTAGTAATTCAAAAGATTCGCTCGCTGGTGCGCCAATGACAAGGGACGTTGCTGAGGGAGATTTATTGTTGCGCCGTGGAACAACGCGCGCCGCTCCGACGTATTAATATATGAGCGGGACGGAGGAGGCCATGGTGAAATTTTTGCTCTGGTGCATTCTGTTGGTGCTGTGTTGGCCGATGGCGCTATTGGCGCTCGTGCTTTATCCGATCGTCTGGCTGCTCTTGCTGCCGTTCCGCATCCTGGGGATTGCGGTCGACGGCGTCTTGGAGTTGCTCCGCGGAATCCTGTTCTTGCCGGGCCGCATTCTGCGCGGCCCGCGAGTGGCATAGCCGCAGCCTGTGCAAATTATTTCAAGTATGCCTTTATGGCGTCGTCAACTCAGCAAACGATAGTTGACGCGCCGACATTTCGCGCAACATATGAGATTCGGTGCATCCCGGCGGCAAGCTGAATCACACTTGAAGTCGTTGTTGATGGGCAGAAGGGAACCGAGTCGGGCTCGCTGATGCACGGCTACGGTTTCACTGAGGCTTGCTGCTCGGGAGCTTCGACGATCGCGGGGAACGCGGGCGTAGGGCTCGCCGTTGGCAGGAGTTGAGGCACTGCTTGAACTTTTGATCTTTGCGCGACTTGATCTCCGCGGGAAGCCTGCGGCACACGCACAAGAATATTGCCGCTCACGACGGCGGCGAAGTGGTCACCTGACGCGACGATCGCCGGTCCGTTCTTGCGAAATTCAGACATGAAGAACGGGTAGCCGCCAAAATCGCCGACCACGATCTTGGCGTCTTGCGTCGGCGCAAAGTTTGCCGGAATTCGGTCGCCGCCGGCTGCCTGGATGTCCTGCATAAACCAGACGACCTCGCCAGAACTTCCCATTCCCGCGCGGCGCACCGCCATGATCCGCCCGCGCGCTTCCGCGCCTCTCGCGAACACCGTCACGCCACCGATCACCACATCTTGCGCCACGGACATTTCTACAACCGATCCTTCTTGCAATCCGTTCGGGGATACATCGCCGCTCACCGCAACCTCAACGGAAGTGCCATTGGGAATCGTAGCCTGGGCGGTCGCCGTTCCGTCCGGAAAGACCAACGGAAACGCCGCGGGCGCGTGCAGCATCGCCAGCACGATCCGGTCCGAAACACCAGCTGCTTTGAGCCGGTGAATTCCCGCAGGCGTCATATCAAAATCGCACCGCGAAGAATTGATCTTGGCGACGATTTCGTCAGGCGCCGAGTGATCGCCCTGCATTTTCATCACATTGACGTTGGTAATGAGCGAAGCAGGTTCCGCAGATGGGGCCGACGCCGCGGCGGGTCGCGCAGTCACCAGCTGTTCGTGCGGAACTTCCGCCGGTTGCGCTTCCTCCGCCTTGCGTTGGGCTGTCAATCCAAACGTATAAACTTCCTGTGGAGGCGGGGCGCTCGCGGAAAGATCGCTATTAATCACCCATCCGATCCGGCCATCCTCGGTCTGCACCTTGGTGTAATCGTCGTTGCTCGCCACAACCTCAATCTTTTCGCCGCAGCGCAGCTTGCCCAGCTCTTCAAATTTTTGCGTGGATTTATAGAGCAAGATGTACGAATCGTACGTGCCGCAATGCGCGTAGGCCGCGCTGTTCGCGCGCACGGGCAGCGCAACAAAGAAGAAGACCCCAATCGCGAGAGAGAAGTATTTCATCCCAAGTCCCCAAGCCGCCCCGAGGGATGTGCAGAGAGAAACGCGCCCCCGGCGATGCGTTGGGCTATTTTTGGCAGGCTCGGTCTGGCTGGCAATAGTACTTTCAAACAGCTGTCGGGCAGGAGCAGTACAGGCAGTGCGAAATGAAGCCGCTAGCGAGCGCACGTTTCGCAGCTAAAGTAATTCATTACCTGCCCAAACGGTGGTCGAGCCGACATCTACAGCCGCACGTGAAGCACGCCAAGCGCAAACTAATTATTGATGTGAAGAAATCTTTGAGCGACGTACCAACGCTCGGCGCAAAAATTTACGTCTAAACAATAACTTGAGGTTCAGTGCGACACGATCTCTGGCTAGATCTTATTCGGTCGCGCGGACTCGGGCGGTTCCGACGCTCAAGTTCTTCGTTTCGAAGACCTCTTCGGGTAACGCTTCAAGTTTGGTGGCACACCCAAGTGCTCCGTACCCCACGTACAGAGTCCGCCCAGCGGCCCGATCAATTCTTCACCCGCGCGCGTCAGTGAGTATGTGACCTGCGGCGGCGAGGCCTGGGTAGCCTCGCGTTTCACGATTCCGTCGGCCTCCATCTGCCGCAGCTGGGAGGCCAAAACCTTGTCGCTGATGCCAGGCAGCAAATCGCGCAGCGCCGCGAAGCGTCGGGCGCTGAAACCCAAATGCCAGATCGTCACGATCTTCCACTTTCCGCTGACCACATTAATCGTCGCTTGGACTGGACATCCGAAATGATCTTTCACCGCTCCTCCACTGCCTACAAAATTGTGCGTACTTCCGGCCCGCCTCTCCCGGTTATATCATTTTGTAGATTTGGCTCGACGGGAAATGGAACGAAGCGGCAAGGGGCGGCCGCAATTCTCAAACTCACCTCGAGCATTCAACGGGAGAAGACGAAATGATATTGGTCACAGGAGCGAGTGGCACGGTCGGCAAGGCAGTGCTGGCGGAAGTGGCGCGGAGCGGAGCCCCACACCGCGCGATGTACCGTTCCAAAACCGACGCCGCGAAAGCCCCCGCCGGAACGGAAACGGTAATCGCAGATTTCGCAGACAAAGCAAGCCTCGCCGCCGCTCTACGCGGCGTTGAAAGCGTCTATCTGGTGTGCTCGCCCGTACGTGAACTCGTCGAGCTGGAAGGGAACGCAATTGTCGCCTGCGTCGCCGCCGGCGTTCGCCGCGTCGTGCTGAATTCAGCGCTGGGAGCGGCGGATTATCCGAAATCCTTTCCCAGTTGGCACCGCAAAGTCGAAGACAAATTAAACTCCACGAAAATGGCGCACTGCATTATTCGGCCGAATAGCTTCAGCCAGAATGTGCTCACCTACAACGCTCCAAGCATCCGCCAACAAGGCGCCTTTTACGGATCGTTGGGCAACACGCGCATCAGCTACGTGGACGTTCGCGATATCGCGACGGCGGTTGCCAAAGCTCTGCAGGGAGGCGAGCATGACGGAAAAATCTACGAATTAAACGGTCCGGAAGCGCTCACGAATACGGACATCGCCGAGAAAATTTCACGCCATGCCGGAGTTCCAGTCCGCTACGTAGATATTCCCGAGGACGCGCAACGCAAGGCGATGCTGGATCAAGGCATGCCGGAATGGCAGGTGACGGCGCTGCTCGATTTGCAAAGATACTACACGGGCGGGCAGGGCGGCACGGAGGACACGGCGCTTGAAAATTTGCTGGGTCGCCCTCCCATCAAAAAGGATCAATTCCTCGCGGAAGTAGCCAGCGAGTTCCGCCCTCAGGCAGCCAAGGCCTAAAGAAGACACACGCAATTAACGGGCAGCAGCGGCCACAAAAAAATCGGCGAGTGACTACTGATTGGATGCGGGCGCAACCGCCGCGCTGACGGAAGATTGCGCCACAGGCGGCGGCGCAGACAACCTCTTCGCGAGTTCTGGCGTAAGCTTTAGCACCACATTCCCGTGAACGACGGCCTGAAAGTGCTGGCCCGCGGGCATCACCGTCGGCTTGTTCTTGCGAAATTCCCACACCGGCGCGCTCGGCGCAGCCACACCGCCGGAAGGGTTCGCGCTGGTTACTGTCGAAGTGAAATCGATGGGCACGAGGTCGCCGTTCGCTGCGTCTACATCCTGCATGGCCCACGAAACCGCGCCGGGATGACCCATCCGTCCGGGCTCGGTGATGGCGATTACGCGCGCACGCGCTTCTGCGCCACGCTGAAAAAGAATCAAGCCATTTACCACCACGTCCTGCACAACCGTCATCTTCACGATCGTGCCTTGTTGTAGTCCGTCAGACGAAATATCCGCGTTCTGCACGACTGCGATCGCAGTTCCGTCCGGAATATTGACGTCCACCGTGTCAACTGGCTTTGTCGCAGGCTCATCCGAAGCATGCGGGGCCTGAATCATCGCCAGAATTACTTGGTCGGGCAGCCCGGCGGAGCGAAGTTTCTGCAACGCTGCAGGCGATGTATCGAAATCGCACTTCGACGATTTGATCTTGCTGATGATGACGCCATCGCTGAGGCGCATTCCCCGCATCTTCAGGATGTCTCGGTTGTCCAGCGGAAGTTCCGTTGCGGGCGCCGGAGCACGAGTTGGCTCCGTAAGCCCAAACGGCGTCGCCTGCCGTCGCGCCGAACCCGGCGTGCCGGAAATGTCGGCGGAACGCACCCAGCCCACTCTTCCGTCCGCCGTCCGCACCTGAAAAAATTTCGTCCAGCGGGTCAAGACCTCCACTTTCTCATCGCAGCGCAGCTTCCCGAGCTCTTCAATCTGGTCGGTGGTTTTGTACAACAACACATAGGCGTCGAAGCTCCCACAATATGCATACCCAACCGAGTCGGCGCGTGCCGCACCCGCTGCCGAAAGCGCGAGAATCAGTGCGAGAAGTCGAAGCTTCATGTTAGTCCCCACAAGGTGACGCGCGGCAAAGCGGCGGGCGCGTCCTGGAATTGACGGCACAATCAGGCGGTTTCTATCTTTGCCGCGAATCAGACTTTCGCCAATAGTACTTGTGACGGGTTAGTAATGAAGGTTTTCAGCGCGGCACACGGGGCTGGTGTGCACGAACATCAGGTCGGCATTTTCAAAAAGAAATACACGGCAAGAAATCCAAAAATCGCGTCCGGCGCCCATCCCGCGAGTAACGGCGGCAACTGCCCGACCGATCCCATGGCTTCAAACAGCGCCGCCGACGCCCAATACACAATCGCAATTCCCACAGCCAGCGCCAAGCCGCCCACCGCCCCGCGTGTTCCCACCAGAAATGCAAATGGAGCGCCGAGAAACACGATGATCGCTGCGATCAGCGGAAATGCGAATTTCTTCTGCCACTGCACCGAAAGCCGCGAAGTATCGAATCCCGCATGACGCAGATTCAGAATGTACTCGCCCAATTGACGCCAATTCATTTGATACGATTGGCGCACCTCTCGCCGGAAATAGCTCGGCGGCTCGGAAATCTCCGGCAGCGACTCCACCTTAAAAGGCGTATAGCGTGTCACTCTGCCGCCATTGAAATCGCGGATCCAGCCGCCCGTCAGAACCCAGGTATTTTCCGAAGCTTCCCAGGTCGCGCGCGTTGCAAACACTCGTCGCCGGATTTGAAACGTCCCGGGACTCAGCTCGAATACATTAAGGCCTCCGAAGAGTTGCTGGTCGGGATCGAAGAACTCGTAATTATAAATCTTGGCGTCCTCGCCGAATATCCATTGATGCGCCGGCTGAAAATAAGTCTGCGGCGGGCGCCCTTTGATCTGGTTGCGCAAAGCATCCTGTCTCTGGTTCGCGTAGGGTAGTAACGTATCATCCAGCAAGAACATCGATCCCGCCACCACGCATCCCGCAAGGGTCAACGGCAGCACCAGGCGGTAGAGGCTGATCCCGCTCGCCTTGAAAGCGATCACTTCATTATTCTTCGCCATCACTGCCAGCGTCACCAGCGTAGCAACCAGCGTCGCCAGCGGCGCTAGCTGATAAACCATCAGCGGCACCAAGTATCGGAAATAATTCAAAACCATCGAAACCGGGACATGGTTCTTCGAGATATCTCCCAACAAATCAAATAGCGTGAACGCGTCAAAAATCATCACGAATCCTGCCAGCAGCACCAGAAAGTAGTAGAAGAAGCGCTGGAGCAGGTAAACGTCGATAAGCATCGGAAACGCCACCGGATCGCCGGCCGGCAACGCGTGCCGCACTGCTGCTTCCGGCTTCGCGGCCACGCCGTTGAGCGCTGCTCCGTTCGCGGCAGGTATCGGCGCGGCGTCCGCCTCGCGGCGTTGCGGCGGCCGCGAGCGACGAAAGAACGAATCGAGCCACGCCAAGACGTGGCTTGGCTTGCGAATCGATTCAATGCGGCGCAGAAAAACCAGTCCGAGTAATATAGCTCCGATGTTCGCAGCCCATATTCCGGCCCACGGCGCAATGGATCCTTGCTGCGCCATATGCGCGCCGGTAACAAAGAGGAAGTAATAGCCGCCGATCAGCACCAGGGTCAGAATTAATCCAGCGGCCCGCCCGCCGCGCCGAGGCCGCACGCCGATCGGCACACCCAGCAGTGCGAATACAACGCACGCTGCAGGAAAGGCAATCCGGCGCTGGAATTCCACCCGCGCATCGCGCCAATTCGGCCCGCGTTCCGCCAGCAACTCCGAAACCGAGCGCTCCGCGTCGCTTAACGCAACGGTCTTCGGCCCGGTGACTGGATTCGAAAGTTCCACCGGAATTTCGCTCTCGCCAAAAGTCGTAACGTTATAGCGTCGCGGGTCGTGCGGGTCGTACTCGTGCGTGCTTCCGCTGCCTAGATGCAGCTCGATCTGACTGTTGTCCGCACCGGCGACCACCTGGGCGCCCTCGGCGATAGTCACGTCGGTGGTCCCTGCTGGTCCCGTGGACGCCAGGAACACTCCCCGCCATCGGGTCGCTGCAGCTTCCACATCTTGTACGTATAATACGAGGTGCGGAAACCGCTCGTCGAAGACGCGCGGCTGAATGGCGTAGGGCGCCTGCGAAGCGATCAATCGAGCCTCCAGGCCTCGCAGCGTGCGAACGGACAAAGGACTGAGCCAGAACGTCAATATGAGCGTTCCCAGCCCGCAAGCCGCAGCCACGATTCCGATCGGCCGCAGGAGCCGGCGCAAACTGATTCCGGAAGCATGCAGCGCCACGATTTCGCTGTCCGCAGAAAGCCGGCCAAGGCCAATCAACACGCCGACCAGGACCGCCATCGGGATCGTGAACGCCAGAACGGGAATCAGCGAACAGAGGAAAATCAGGAGCACCATTCCGATCCCGCCGGAATGGCGCACGATCAAATCCATCAAGCGGACCAGTTGGGGAACGAAGAAAACGAATGTGAAAACAGCGAGCCCAAGCGCAGCGTGCGAGCCGACTTCGCGTCCGATATATTTATCGAGCAGGCGCATGGGTGCGCAAAAAGATTCTACCATGGCGAGCGCGTGGGATTACGGCCGCGCAGCCGCTGAAAATTTGTCCCTGCATCAGCTGCACCTCGTGGAAAATCACGGTAAACAGTTCAACCCAATCCGAGAGCTTGCCCATTGAGCCGCGTAAACCTGGTTTTAGTCTGGCACATGCACCAACCGCAGTATCGCGACCCTGCCACGGGCCGTTATATGCTCCCGTGGACCCGCCTGCACGCTCTGAAAGATTACTGGGGCATGGTGAAAGTCCTCGGCGAATTTCCCGGTGTTCACGCCACCTTCAATTTTGTCCCCTCGCTAGGCGAACAGATTGAGGAATACGCCAGCGGCAAATTCCGCGAACCGTGGTTCGATGTAGCGTTCGCCGAGGCGGGCAAACTCGATCCCGCGCAGAAAAGGGAAATCCTCGAACGCGGCCTTCAGGTAAATGAAAATTACATCCAGCGCTGGCCGCGTTTCGCCGAGCTGCAAGCGCAACGTCGCTCCGGCGGCGCCGAAGCCTGTATCGCGAATTTCAGCGAGCGTGACTGGCGCGACCTGCAATTGCTTTCGCAACTCGCGTGGATGGACGAGCAATATCTTGCAAAAGATCCAGTCGTAAGCGTTCTCGCCGCGAAAGGGAAGGACTACACCGAACGCGATAAAAGCCTGCTGAAGGAGAAGCAAATCGAGTTGCTGGGAGCGGTGCTTCCTGAATATCGCATCGCTGCTGAAAGCGGACAAATCGAGATCTCAACCACTCCTTATTACCATCCGATTTTGCCCCTCCTCTGCGACACCGATATCGCCCGCGTCTCGAACCCGCATACGCCGCTGCCGCAGCCGCCCTTCCGCTATCCCGAAGACGCACGCGAACAGTTGTCACGCGCCCGGGCTTTCCACGAGCGTGTGTTTGGCAAGCCGCCCGCCGGACTCTGGCCCTCCGAAGGTTCCGTCTCCGATCAAGCTCTGGAAATCGCCATGGACCTCGACTTCAAATGGTTCGCGACGGACGAAGGCGTGCTGGGCCGCACGCGCAATATAGGCTTCTGGCGCGACGCGGAAGGTTATCCGGAAAACGGCGCCGATCTTTACACTCCCTGGAAACTGCAGCGTGCTGGCAAGGATATTTTCGGATTCTTTCGCGATCATTACATATCGGACCTTATTGGGTTCGTCTACAGCCGCATGGGTGCGGTACCCGCGGCGGAAGACCTGCACCGCCGCATCCGCGCAATCGGCAATCGCGAACCGCAAGGCCGCACCGCCACGATCAGCGTGATTCTCGACGGCGAAAACGCCTGGGAATACTACCCGGAGAACGGTCGCCAATTCCTGCGCGAATTTTATCGCCGCGTTCAGGACGATCCCGAAATCCGCGCGCTCACCGTGAGCGAAGCCGTCGAAACCAACCCCACCGCGCCCACGATGCAGGGCATTTTCCCCGCCTCCTGGATCAATGCGAATTTCGACGTTTGGATCGGCCACGCCGAAGATGTTCGCGCCTGGGATCTCCTGCGCGACGCGCGCGAAGTCTACGCGCGGAACGCGGCTCGGCAGGGAAGTACGAATTCCGAAAAATTGCAACGCGCCTATGAAGCCGTGCTGGCCGCCGAAGGCAGCGACTGGAATTGGTGGTACGGCCCAGAACATGGCTCGGTCAATGATGCCGAGTTCGACGAGCTTTACCGCAAGCACCTCACAGAAATTTATGCGGCGCTCGGCGAGCACGCACCCGAGGCTCTCGCGCATCCCATCAAAAAAGCGCCCGAGCGCGGGCGTCGCGAGCCGCCGGAATGCTATCTCCAGGTAAACGTGGACGGTCGCGAGACCAGCTACTTCGAATGGCTGGGAGCCGGGTTGTATACCGCCGATTCGCGCGGCAGCACCATGCACGGCCGCGGCTGCGCCGTCGCCGATCTGCGCTACGGATTCAGCGCAAGCCATCTTTATCTGCGAGCGGATCCCGTGCCAGAGGCCATGGCCGAAGTTCCGGACTTCCAATTGCGCATCACGCTTTGGGATTCGCGTGAGACGCGCATCACTGTGCACATAGAGAAGAAAAAGCTCACGCGCTGCATCCTCGAACAGGCTGGCGTCTGCCTACTGCACCCGGAATCGCTCGTCACCGCCGCCTACGCAAAAATTATCGAAGTGGGCTTGGCTCGTGAACTGTTCGATCTTCCTGGCAGGCGTTCGTTGCTCTTGCGCGTTGCGTTATGGGAAGGCGGATTGCCCGTCGAAGTCCTCCCGGTGGATGGAATGCTCGAGCTAGCGCTAGGCGAAGACAATTGCGCTTGGAAAATCGAACCGGGGCAAAAAGGGTGATCGCTTCCACTTCTTCCGCGTGCGCGGACGCGCTCCTTGCGCGAAGGTTCACGAAATAGCAACGTATTGACATTCGTAACCGTTCGTTAGATATTTCGCCTACCCCCTTTCGGTAGTCTCTTGGGATCTCACAATCAGGGTAAGTGTGTCTGCGGTGTTGGAGCCGCCCAAGCTGGAGCTAGAAGTGTGTTCCCGCGGAGGGCTCCTTGCGCGCCAAAGGCTATTTCACCTGCCTGCTCTGCTGCGTCGCGATTGCGGCTATCTTCATCGTCGTGGATGCAGCCAATCAACGTAAGTCCCAGACCCCACGACACTCCCCACTCATTTCACGATCCGCCCCCACGTCGGTAGAGTCTGCCAACGTTGCCGCGCTCGCACCTCGCCGCAGCGCTGGAGCCGTGTCGCTCCCGTTTGCATTCGAACCGAATGTCGGGCAGGCCGATCCTTCGGTTCAATACATAGGACGCGGAACGAACATGACGGTTCTGCTCCGCGCCGACGGCATTGAAATCGCCGGCGCCGCGCGTTCGAAGAGAGAGGCCGCGATCCTCAAATTACAGTTCACGAATCGCGTCTATCTCGCAGGCGGCGCCACTTCCTGGGATTTTCCGTGGCAGTTCAATCTTCAGCCGTTCACGGGGGACGCTGACGCATTTGTCGCTGAGCTGGATCCAACGTCAGCGGGCAGCGCGTCGTTGATCGTGTCAACGCCGCTCGGCGGCACCGCCGCGCCGGGCGCGAAGGCCACCGCGGTCGCCAATGGAATCGCCGTGGATTCGGCACAAAACATCTACGTCGCGGGTGCAACCACTGCCGCCGATTTTCCCACCGCCGCCGCGTTTGGCACCGGAGTGCGGTTAACCTGCGCCAGTTGCCAGCAAACCCCTTCACTCCCCGACGCCTTTCTGGTGGAGATCGCTCCCAGCGCAGGGGCCACGCCGAGCGTGTCTTTCAGCGTCGGCAAATTGAATCTCGGCACGCAGCCAGTGGGTTCTCCCACGCCCCCAAACCATCGCGCTGCAAGCCTCCGCCACCGATTTCTGCGTGGATCCTCCCGGGCTTACCACGCAAACAGTCGCGGCAGGCACTCCGGCTGCATATCAAGCCGACTTAGTCGCGTTCACAGGGTTCACCGGCTCGGTGGCCTTGACTTGCACGGATCCCGCGACCGCGACCACCTGTATGGTGCAGCCGACGTCAGCGAGCGTCACGGGCAGCGCTCCCGTACCGATTCAAGTCAACGTCACCACAACCGCAGGAAGCAGTGTTGCATCTCCGAAACCGAGCGTGCCAATGCGCAATGAACCGTTCGCGCCGACGACGTCCAAAAATTTGGCTCGCCGCAGTAATGCTCATGGCCCTTTACGGCGTTGCGTCGGTGCGTAGTTCGAAACTGGGGGCACAACTCGCGCAAAGCGTGGCAATCACCGCGCTGCTGGCAATAAGTCTTGCGGCGTGCTTTGGAGGGAACTCAGCGCAAACCACAACCGGAACACCGAGCGGTACGTACACACTGACAGTGACTGCTGCGTACACGCCAACGGGTTCGTCCACGACGGTAACGAGGAGCATTCCGTTAACCCTGATTGTCCAATAATCGAGGCCAGCGGCGAGCACAAATCAAAAAATCAAAAAACTTTGATCGCCAGGTCGCGCGGCTGCGCGCCCACCGGTATCAAAGCCGTCGGCGGCCGCGGTGGTGATAGCTCTGGCTGTCCAATCGCAAGCGTCTTCGTGCGCACCACGGCCAGATCGTTCGAGCCGGCATCAACAACCAGCAGAATATCTCCGCCCGGAGTCAGCCGCGAAGTCGTCGGATACTGACCGACTTGAATCGGCCGCCCCACCACCCGCGTTTCCACCGCCACCGGCACAATATGCCCAGCCGCGGAATCGGAGACGTACAGTATCTCGGTTCCGGCCGCAAACGTCGCCGACGTCGGCGACATCCCTAACAACAGAAAATCGCCCACTTCGTTCGTATCGGTGTTAACGATCAAGAGGCCGTGAGCAGAGCTCGACGAAATATAGAGTTCGCCGCCGTCCGGCTTCAGCGTCAGACTGTTCGGCGTGCCGCCCAACGCCAGATTCGTCAGCAAAACCTTGCGCTTTAAATCCAGCACAGAGATTTGATTCGTCGAACCCGACGTAACGAACGCCTTGACGCTGTCCGGCAGAATCACGATTTGCTCGGGATCCGGCGCGGTGGGAATTGCACCCAGTGGCGCGAGCGAATTGCTATCGAGAACCGAAATCGTTGCGTCATCGCGGTTGGAGACCAGCACTGTCTTCCCGTTTGGCGCGGCGCGCGCGATCCAAGGTCTGCGACCGGCGCGCCCTCGCGCTACAATCAGCCGCGAAGCCGTGTCAATCGCGAACACCGTACCTGGGCCAGAAGCCGCAACATAGGCGCGACGTCCGTCCGGCGAAAAATCAAGCGCATAAGGCGCCGCTCCCAGGGGGACGCGCGCCACGATCTGATTCGTTCGTACGTCAAGCACCCAAACGTAGCCACCCAAGGAACTAAGTCCCCAAATTTCAGGCCGCGTGGGGTGCGCCCGTAAACCGCTAGGACCCGGGCCGACTGCTACGGTCGTTAGAGAGGATAGCTTGATCAGGTCGAGAACGGAGACCGTGCCGTCCGCCGTGTTGCCGACATAAGCGAGGAGATGCAGCCCCGGCCGCAGAAACGACGGCCGCAGCTCCACCGCCACTTCGTGGATCGCCAGAACCACGAGAATCACCAGCAGAAATACGAGACGATAATTAACGCGCTGTTTCAATTGATGGTGCGGCCAAGGACGGCGGCAATCTGTCGCACTTCGCGAATGAGCTGCTCGAATTCCCCGGGCAGGATTGATTGCGGTCCATCGGAAAGCGCGCGGTCGGGATCGTGATGCACTTCCACCAGCAGCCCATCAGCGCCCACGGCCACGGCAGCGCGGGAAAGCGGCAGCACTTTGTTCCGGCGTCCCGTGCCGTGCGAGGGATCGACCACGATCGGAAGATGGCTGCGCTTCTGTACGGCGGGCACCACGCTCAGGTCCAAAGTGTTGCGCGTGAAATCCGAAAAAGTCCGCACTCCGCGCTCGCACAAAATCACATTGTAATTTCCCTCGGACATTAGATACTCGCCTGCCATCAGGAACTCGTCCAGGGTCGCGGACATCCCGCGCTTCAGCAGCACCGGCTTCCTCGAGCGTCCCGCGCGCTTCAGCAACGAAAAATTCTGCATGTTGCGCGCCCCGATCTGGATCACGTCCGCATATTTTTCCACCAGATCGAGCGACTCATTGTCAATCGCCTCGGTAACGATCCCCAATCCAAATTCTTCGCGAACTTCCGCCATAATCTGCAGCCCGGATTCGCCCAGTCCTTGAAAGCTGTATGGCGAAGTCCGTGGCTTGTAAGCCCCGCCGCGAAATAATCGCGCGCCGGCCGCCTTCACATGTTTCGCAACGGTGAACGCCTGCTCGCGCGTTTCAATCGCGCAAGGCCCGCCGACCATCGCCACGTCCACGCCGCCAAACAGAACGTCGCCCAACGGTGTCGGGATCCGCACCACCGTGTTTTCCAGTTTCACGTCGCGGCTGACCAGCTTATACGGCTTGCTGACGGGGATGCATTCCACCACGCCGGGCATGGATTCGAGCGAACCGATATCCACCGCGCCGGTGTTGCCGGTAATGCCAATCGCGGTCCGGCCCGCTCCCGGAATCGGATGGGCCTTGTAGCCCAACGTCTCGATGCGCTCGCACACCGCGCGCACTTCCGCATCGGTCGCGTGAGACCGCATTACCACCAGCATGTAAGTCCCCCTGTCTGAAAGCGAATCCGTGAGTTTACTGTATCGGGGAAGAAGCCTGCAAATCGCGGGCCGAAGAATTTAGGTCCCCATTCGGACTGAACAGCCCTACACAGCTCCAGGTGGTATACTCCCGCCACTCTCAGAGGAAGGAGGCCTTCCCGTGCGAAAATATCTTGCGGAGTTCCTGGGAACTTTTGTCCTGGTGTTCGGCGGAGTAGGCAGCGCTGTGCTCGCCGGCAGTCACATCGGCTATGTGGGAGTCGCCTTCGCGTTCGGCCTATCGCTTCTCGCGATGGTCTATACCATCGGCCCGATTTCCGGCTGTCACATAAATCCGGCGGTCACTCTTGGAGTCCTGCTCGCCAAAAGAATGAGCACCAAGGACGCCGTCATGTACGTCGTCGCGCAAATCTTCGGCGCCATCGTGGCTTCGGCGCTCATCCTCTTCATCGCAAGCGGCGTCGAAGGCGGATACAACTTCGCCGCCGGCGGACTCGGCGCAAACGGCTACGGAGCACACTCCCCGGGCCTCTACTCGATGCCCGCGGCATTCGTCGCCGAAGTGATTCTCACAATGTTTCTGGTTGTCACGGTTCTGGGTGCAACGGACGTCAAAGCCCCAGTCGGTTTCGCGGGGCTCGCCATCGGGCTGGTATTAACTCTCATTCACCTCGTCGGTATCCCCATCACCAACACTTCCGTGAACCCGGCGCGCAGCATCGGACCAGCGCTGTTCGTCCAAGGTTGGGCGCTCGAACAACTTTGGCTGTTCATCGTCGCGCCGCTGATCGGCGCAGCGATTGCAGCCTACGCCTACGCAGCGATTCGCCTGCCCGATACACTAATCACCACGCCGCAAGGCGAACGCGCGCTCACCGACGAGCAGGCCCAACGCCGCACCGCCAAATAGCCGAACGGAAAGGAACGCGGTACGACGACGGCAACGCATGACCCGGACACCGAATCCGAGCGGCACCAGCGAGGTGCACATGCTGACGGTCCGCACCACCCGCCGCACCGAGTGGCAGGACGTCGCGGAGAAGATCGCAGCGCTCGTGCGCGATTCCAGCTGTGTCAGCGGCATTTGCCACTTGTACGTGCCGCACACCACGGCCGGTGTGATCGTTAACGAAGGCTACGACCCCGCCGTCGCGCACGATATCGAGGCGGCCTTTGACCGCCTCGTTCCGCGCGTCACAAACTCGGCGCACGCGGAAGGCAATTCCGATTCGCACATCAAGACGGCCCTCGTTGGCTCGTCCGAATCCATCTGGATCGCGGGCGGAAAACTCGCGCTCGGCCGCTGGCAGGCCACTTTCTTCGCCGAATTCGACGGCCCGCGAAGCAGGGAATTGCGCGTTAAGATCGTCCCCGATGCTTTGGCGTGAAGAAGATTTCGTTTGGCTGTAAACTCTCTTACCATGAAACGCCTTCTCCAAACCGCGGCGGCAATCTCGCTTCTGATTTTTCTGGTTAATTTCGGAGTTTCCGCGAACGAGGACAGCCTCTCCGTCGAGGTTCTGGGCGATCAGCAAATCGCCGGCAAACCATTCATCGTGCGTATCCGGAATAACGCCGATAAACGCCTCACCTATTGCATGACCACGTGCGGAAAATTGATTGACGCGGAAACCACCGCGAAAATCCCGGCCTTCACCATCCAGAAACGCAGCCGCAAACGGTGGGACATCCAATTGTGGCGCTGCGACACAGGTGACAGCGTCGCCTCTCGCGTCATCCACGGCAGCGAGGTGGAGGAATTCAAGATCAAGCTTCTTGATCCCGGCACTTACCGCTTGCGCCTCCCCTACAAGGATGTCAGCGTCGAAGGTGTCGGCCTCCATTGCGAAGCGATTGACGATCCCAGGTCCATGAAGCAAGCCGTTTCCGACGAATTTGACGTAGTCGCCAAATCCAAATGACCCTCGGCGCTTACATTCAGGTGCCCTTCTGCCAGACCAAGTGCACGTATTGCAATTTCCATACGGGCGTTGTCGCGCGCGATAAATATCAGCCTTATGCCGCGGCAGTCTGCCGGGAAATCACCGCCGCCGCATCATCGGCGGATTTGGCGGCGCTGCGTGGCGTGACGATCGACACGGTGTACTTCGGCGGCGGCACACCAAGCTTGCTGGAGCCTTCCGTCCTTGCAAGCATTCTGGATTCGCTGCGGACAAACTTCGACCTAGGGACCCATCCCGCACCGACGTCCACAGCCGAGCCCGAAATAACGCTCGAAGCCGATCCCGAAACCATCCCGCCGGAAAAAGCGCAGGCGTGGCGCGCCGCTGGATTCAACCGCATCAGTCTCGGCGCGCAATCCTTCGACGACGGCGAACTGCAAGCCGCTGGCCGCATGCATCGCCGCGCGGACATTTTCGCAGCGGCTCAGATCTTGCGCGAAGCAGGATTCCGCAATATCAGCATGGATCTGATCGCCGGTCTAGCGCACCAGACGGGCAAATCCTGGGACGAATCCGTAGCGCGCATCCTCGATATCCGCCCCGAGCACATCTCGATCTACATGCTCGAAATTGACGAAGGCAGCCACCTCGGGAGTGAATCGCTAGCCGGCGGCAGCCGCTACAGTGCCAAAGCCATTCCGAGCGACGACGCCATGGCCGAATTTTACGACGCGGCATGCGCACGCCTCGCCGCAGCCGGCTACGAGCACTACGAAATCTCCAACTGGGGACTACCCGGCTTTCGGTCGCGCCACAATTTGAAGTACTGGTGCCGCGATCCATACATCGGCTTCGGCGCCGGCGCACATTCCTTCGATGGCGAGCGACGTTGGTCGAACGTGCACGATTCCGCGAAGTACGTCGCCAATATTGAGCAGGAAATTTCCCCGCGCGAACATATCGAGCCAGTCACTCAGCAAGAAGCGCTCGAAGAAGAATTATTTCTGGGCCTCCGTCAGCTAGAAGGCATCGATCTGGCGCAAATCGAGCGTCGCTACAAGATAGATCTGCACGAACGCATCGCCGGATTGCGCCGCGACCGCCTTCTCGAACTCGATGGCACGCAGTTGCGCTTGGCGCCAGACCGCCTAACGGTTTCAAATGAAGTTTTTGTCGAGTTGCTAGGAGAGGGAGTCGAGCGTGCCTAGAGGACCCGAAAACGCAAGCAACGGAAATAGCATCGTCGATTTGCGCAGCGATACGGTGACGCGTCCGACGCCTGCAATGCGCGCGGCCATGGCCGCAGCCGAAGTTGGCGACGACGTTTACGGCGAAGACCCCACGGTAAATCGCCTCCAAGATCGTGCCGCCGAAATCTTCGGCCGTGAGGCCGCGCTCTTCGTTCCCACCGGCTGCATGGGCAACCTGCTCGCGATCATGGGCTGGACGCATCGCAGCAACGAAGTGATCTGCGAACAGCGTGGCCACGTAAACCTGTACGAACTTGCGTCCATGTCTGCAATCGCGGGGGTAACACCGCGCCCCGTTCCAGCGCCGGATGGAATCTTGACCTGGGATTTAATCGAGCCGGCCATCCGTGAAAAGATTTACTACGACTCGCAAACCGCGCTGGTCACTCTCGAAAATACGCACAACATGCACGGCGGCACGGTCTACCCCACTGCCGTGGCCGAAGACATTTGCGAACAAGCGCACGCCTCGGGTTTGCGAGTGCACCTCGATGGCGCGCGCATTTTCAATGCCGCAGCCGCGCTGGGTAAGTCCGTCGCGGCCATCACGCGCAAATTTGACTCAGTAATGTTTTGCCTGTCGAAAGGCCTGGGCGCGCCGGTGGGTTCGATGCTCCTCGGTCCACGCGAATTCGTCAAGCAAGCGCACATCAATCGCAAAATGCTCGGTGGCGGCATGCGCCAGGCAGGTGTTCTAGCGGCCGCGGGTTTACTAGCGCTGGAAGGATCGCCCGAAGGCCTCCCGCGCGATCATGAAAACGCCCAGCATCTCGCCAAAGGCCTCTCGGTAGTCCGAGGCATCAAGATCGATCCCAAGCGAGTGGCCACCAATATCGTCATCTTTGACGTGAGCGAAACGGGACGCACCGCCGCGGAAATTTGCGACGATCTAGCGCAAAAAAATATCTTGTGCGGACCGACGGCCAAGCACGCGATTCGCATGGTCACGCACTACGACGTAGACCGCGCCGGCATCGAGCGCGCCATCGCGGCAACCGGCGAGATCCTCGCCCAGCGCGCTCCCGCCGCCGCTCACTAGTCCATTGTGCGCGCAACTCCTCATGAATTATTACTTTCGACGCAGCATGCGCGTCCTTCAACACTCGAAGCGTTTGCGCAATAAGGGAAGTTGGTGTCGTCCCGAGTGCAGCGAGGGATCTGCTTTTTGCTCGTCTGACCTGTAGAGGAGGATTGGATGCAAAAGCTTCTCCGCATCACGGTGATTGGCCTTGCGGCACTTTGGAGCGTCAGCACCGCTCATGCGCAAGCCGCGCATCGCACAAACGACTCCGGCGCCGACTGGCCTTACTACGGCCACGACGCGAGCGGCACACGCTACTCGCCACTGAAACAAATTGATCGCGAGAACGTCGCCAAGCTGAAAGTCGCCTGGACGTTCCATGTCGGCGACATTTCCGACGGCACCGGCGGCAAAAAGCGCAGCGGCCTCGAAACCACTCCAATCCTAGTTGACGGCACGCTCTACGTCACCACCGCGTTCAATCGTGTAATCGCGCTAGATCCCGAAACCGGAAAGCAGCGCTGGGCCTACGACCCCATGATTGACATCGCCGGAGATTACGGCGATGGCCTTATCAATCGTGGCGTCGCCACTTGGCTCGACCCCGAGCGCCCGAAAGGAAAACCCTGCCGCCGCACAATTTTCGAGGCCACTCTCGACGCGCGCCTGATCGCGCTCGATGCCGCGACCGGTGACCCATGCCTGGCCTTCGGCAATCGTGGCCAAGTCAGCCTGCGCGACGTCGCGCGTTACATCCCCGGCGAGTATCACATGACGTCTCCGCCCGCCGTGATTGACGACATCGTGATCGTGGGCTCGGCGATTGACGACAACGCCCGCGTGGACATGTCCAGCGGCGTAGTGCGCGCCTTCGACGCACGCACCGGCAAGCTACGCTGGAAATGGGAGCCGCTGCCGCCGAATGTAGAAAGCGACAAGTCAGCGCAGGCTCCCAACACTGCAACGTGGCGTACTGGCGCGGGAAACGCGTGGTCCGTTATGGCTGTGGATCCGCAGCGCGACCTCGTCTTCGTCCCCACGGGCAGCCCCAGCCCCGACTACTACGGCGGCATGCGCCCGGGCGACGACAAATGGGCCGACTCCATCGTCGCACTGCACGCCAAGACCGGAGAGATGGCCTGGGGATTTCAACTCGTCCACCACGACCTCTGGGATTACGATTCCGCTTCGCCGCCGTTGCTCGCGACCATCGAACACGATGGAAAAGAAATCCCGGTCGTAATCCAAGGCAATAAAACCGGCTTCCTTTACATTCTGAATCGCGATACCGGCGCCCCAATATTCCCGGTGGAAGAGCGTCCGGTTCCGCAAACCGACGTGCCCGGCGAAGTGACGTCTCCCACGCAGCCGTTTCCCTCCGCGCCGCCCGCCGTCAGCCCGCAAAGGCTCACCGCCGACGACGCCTGGGGCATCACTCCGGCCGACCGCGATTATTGCCGCGAACGCATCAAGAGCTTGCGGAACGATGGCCTGTTCACTCCGCCGAGCATCAACGGATCGTTTTCCGTGCCCGGCAACGCCGGCGGCATGAACTGGAGCGGCTACGCCTACGACCCGCAGCTGGGCCTGCTGTTCGTCAATTCGAATAATCTTCCAGCCGAGATGGGAGTAATTGCGGCAGACAAATATTGGGACGCCGTGGACAAAAACACGAGCGATCTGGAATACACCCAGCAGCGCGGCGCTCCCTACGGCATGTTCCGAACGTTTCTCTCTGCAAAAGCGCATCGTCTGCCGTGCGCGCCGCCGCCGTGGGGAACGCTCACCGCAGTAAACATGAACAAAGGAACGATTCAGTGGCAGGTCCCGCTCGGCTCGCTAGCGCCAACCAAGCCCATCGTTCCGTTGGGAGCGCCCAGCCTCGGTGGGCCAATTGTCACCGCAAGCGGCTTGGTCTTCATCGCCGGAACGCTGATAGATCCCGCGATTCGCGCCTTCGACGTGGAAACCGGCAAGGAAATCTGGAGGTCAGACCTGCCGACCAGCGGCGCTGCCACGCCCATGACCTACCAGCTGCGGCGAAATGGAAAACAATACCTCGTGATCGCAGCCGGCGGCCACGCCAAGGTCAAGGAAGAAAAGCAAAGCGACGCTATCGTGGCGTATACGCTGCCCTAGGCGAAAATCGTTGCGAGCGTGGCGTTGGAAGTCCGGTTACAAATCTAGAGGTGTTTTCACGATTTCAGCGACGGCTGCTCCAATCCTTGTGAAATCGCGGACGTTCCAAGTCAACAAAACATTTGCCCCAGCTTTCAAAGCACATTGAGCGATGAGCGCGTCATATGTAGCCGCGGCGACGATTCCGCCAGCGGAAGCTCGCTCAAGCGCGGAAACATATTCCTGTTCGGTGAGCGTGATCAGAGTAAGCCTTTCGCGTATTTGTTCGATGATGCGAACGCCTTCTGACCCAGCGATGCGCGGCCGCACAGGCAAACCGGTGAGTGAAGAATACACCTCGCCAAGCGAGTGGAGCGCGCAAGAGTCGCCTTTTCCCGCGGCCAAGAATAGGTTTGCACTGGACGTGTGTTGCGGATGGTCGGCGTAAAAGACGGAAACCAGAACGGAGCTATCGAAGAACGATTTCAAGAATGCTCGCCCAGAAGGCGACGCGCTCGTTCTTCGCGGACTTGGCGGATAGCATCATCAAATACGCGCCGGGGGAGCGGCCTTCCGGTACGGTAAACGGATAGCCCGTTTTCCCAAACCATGCCGCTACCTTCCGGTACTCCCTTATCCCCAGATTCGAGTGGCAACTCTCTTTCTACTAGCTGTGCGAGGTAGTCCTCGACCGACAACCCCCTGGCAGACGCCAAGGCTTCAAGCGCCGCAGCAATTTCTGGTTTTACATCCAGCGTCATGGAGCTCCTCTGCAAGCCGCTTACGCGAAGTTTAAGTCACAGACTTTATCCTGTCACGCGAAATTCCCTTCGTCTCTGGCAGGTTGTGTGGTCGCTCATTCCATAAAACAACGCCCGCTGCCAAATACTCACGTCCTCGCGCATATGGTATAAATAAAACCCGTACTGCGAGATAACTTTTCGTTATGGGCGAGGAACCGTGGAATTTGCTCTGACCGATGAACAGAAGCAGCTTCGGCGAACCGTGCGCGAATTCGCCGAAGGCGAAATCCTGCCCCATGTGATGGAATGGGACGAAGCTTCGAAGTTTCCTTCCGATTTGATCCCCAAGCTGGCCGAGATGGGATTCCTCGGCGTGATTTTCCCCGAGAAATACGGCGGCGCCGGCATGGGCTACGCCGAATACGCCATCATCATCGAGGAACTCTCGCGCGTGGATGGCTCCATCGGCATCATCGTGGCCGCCCACAATTCTCTCTGCACCAATCACATCTATAAATTCGGCAGCGAAGAACAAAAAAGGAAATACGTCACTCCGCTTGCGCAGGGCAAGAAACTGGGCTGCTGGTCGCTCACTGAGCCCGAAGCCGGCTCCGACGCCGGCGGCACGCGCACCAAAGCCGTCAGAAAAGACGGCGCCTGGGTCATCAACGGCTCGAAAACCTTCACCACCAATGGCCATTACGCGGACGTCTGTGTGGGCATGGCCGTCACCGACGCCGCAAAGAAAAGCCACGGCATCTCTGCCTTCATCGTCGAAAAGGGCACTCCTGGCTTCAAGCCCGGCAAAAAAGAAAATAAGCTCGGACTGCGCGCGAGCGATACCAGCGAAGTCGTCTTCACCGATTGCAAAGTCCCCGCGGAAAATCTGCTCGGGAAAGAAGGCGAAGGCTTCGTCAATAGCCTGCAAATCCTCGACGGCGGCCGCATCTCCATCGCCTCGCTGGGCCTCGGCATGGCGCAGGGCGCCTACGAATGCTCCGTGCGTTACGCTAAGCAGCGCAAACAGTTCGGCAAGGCCATCGCCGAATTTCAGGCCATTCAGTTCAAACTGGCGGATATGGCCACGCAGATCGAGGCGGCGCGGCTATTAACGTACCAGGCCGCCTGGCTCGCCGACCGCGCCATCGCGGCGGGGGATTACGACGCGCGCATCACTCAGGAATCAAGTATGGCCAAGCTCTACGCTGGCGAAGTGGCCGTGCGCGTAGCGAATGAAGCCGTTCAAATTCACGGCGGCTACGGTTTCATCAAGGATTACCCCGCGGAAAAATTTTATCGCGACGTAAAACTCTGCACCATCGGCGAAGGCACCAGCGAAATCCAGCGAATGGTAATCGCTCGCCAAATTCTGGGAAGCAAATAGAACCGCCGTTGGCGGGCAGAAAACTCGGCGATCCCGCTGGTGGCTCGCCGAGCATACGGGCGCGCTGAAGAGTTTCCGCAACGGGGCGCCTTCGCCCGCATCTGCAATAGCCGATACCAGTGTTACCATTCCCAAGCCGTAATTCACATTGCGATGACTGTGTCCGTCGAAAACTGGGCCGAGCAAGTGCGCGCAGGAGACGTCCGTGCGATTTCGCGCGCAGTATCGGCGATCGAAAATCGTGAGCCTCAAGCCGAAGAAATTTTGCGCCAGCTTTTCCCGCATACCGGCAAAGCCTATCGCATCGGCATCACTGGCGCGCCGGGCACGGGCAAGAGCACGCTGGTAGACCGCCTCGCCGGCCGCTATCGCAGCAAGAAGAAAACCGTCGGCATCATCGCGGTGGATCCATCGAGCCCGTTCACGGGCGGTTCGATTCTGGGCGACCGCGTCCGCATGCAAAGTCATGCCACAGACAACGGCGTCTTCATTCGTTCGATGGCCACGCGCGGATTCCTCGGTGGCCTATCGCAGGCCACCCGCGATACGACGCTGCTCCTCGACGCCGCCGGAAAAGAAATCATTCTGGTGGAAACAGTCGGCGTCGGCCAAGGTGAAATTGAGATCGTGCGCCTGGCGGATTGTACGCTGGTCGTGCTAATGCCGGGAATGGGCGACGACGTCCAAAGCCTCAAAGCCGGCCTGATGGAGATCGGCGATATTTTTGTCCTCAATAAATCAGACCGCGAAGGCGCCGATCGCTTCGAGCAGCAGCTCAGAGCAATTCTGCAACTCGTCCCGGAACGCGACGGCTGGAAACCTCCGGTCGTCAGAACAGTCGCCACCGAAAACAAAGGCATCGACGAACTTGAAAAGCAGATTGCGCTTTTCCGCCGGCACTTTGAAAAGGCCCATGAGCGCAAAGCGCGCGAAATCGCGCACTGGAAGGAATGGATTCTGCAATTGCTCGAAACGCGGCTGATGGAGCGAGTCGCAAGCAGCCATCTCAGCGAAGAAAAGCTCGACAAAATCGCGGCGCAGGTTGCCGAACGAAAAATGGATCCCTACGGCGCCGTGAACGAGATTCTGGCGCGCGCGGGACTTGGGGAGAAAAGTTGAAACTGGGAAACCTGGAATTTCACATTCTTTCGGATGGGCACGTGTACTTGGATGGCGGCGCAATGTTTGGAGTGATTCCCAAGGTCCTTTGGGAAAAGAAAGTTCCTGCCGATGCGCGGAATCGAATTCAACTGGCCATGAATTGCCTGCTGGTCCATGCCGGAGGCAAGACGATTCTCGTCGAAACCGGCGCAGGCGGAAAGATGAATCCCAAGCTGCGCGACATTTACGCGCTCGATGGCCCGTTCCTTGAAACCCGCCTGCGCGATTATGGCCTCGACCGCACCGAAATAGACATCGTCATCAATACGCACCTCCATTTCGATCACTGCGGCGGAAACACGCGCATCGAAAAAGACAAAGTCGTCGCCACCTTCCCCAGCGCTAAATACGTCGTCCAGCGCGGCGAATTCGAACACGCCAAAAATCCCAGCGAACGCGACTGTGCCAGCTATTTCCCGGAAAATTTCGTGCCCATCGAGGCCGCCGGCAAACTCTCGCTTCTCGAAGGGGACCGCGCCATCGCACCCGGAGTCGAATTGATCCGCGTCCCCGGCCACACCGCAAACATGCAATGCGTGAAATTAACCGGTGGCGGCCACACGGCGTTTTTCTTTGCCGATCTCGTGCCCACCGCAGCGCATCTCCCGCTCCCTTGGATCATGGGATACGATTTGTATCCGATGACCACGCTAGAAAACAAAAAGAAATGGATTCCAGAAGTAATCAAGGAAGGCTGGATCGCGCTTTTCGGGCACGACCCCAAAACTCCCGCGGGGCACGTGCGCGAACGCAACGGCGCCTGGGAACTCGAGCCAATCAAGGTGGATTGAGAATGGCCAAGACAGCAAAGCGACGCAGCAAGCCTAAAAGCAACAAAAACGAACCCGTGAACATCGCCATCATCGGCGGCAGCGGCCTCTATCACATGGCCGGCCTCACCGATACGCGCGAAGTCCGCGTGAAAACTCCCTTCGGTGATCCCTCCGACGCGGTCGTAATCGGCACGCTCGAAAATAAACGAGTCGCCTTTCTCGCGCGGCACGGACGCGGGCACATTTACTCGCCGAGCGACATCAACTACCGCGCCAACGTCTGCGCGCTGAAGATGCTAGGCGTCGAGCGGATCATTTCCGTGAGCGCGGTTGGCTCGCTGCGCGACGACCTGCCTCCGATGGATTTTCTGGTGCCCGACCAGTTCTTCGACCGCACCAAGGCGCGCGCCTCCACCTTCTTCGGCGGCGGCATTGTCGCCCACGTCGGCTTCGACAAGCCCACCTGCACCCATCTCTCAGCGCACGTCGCCGAAGCCTGCGATCGGGCTGGCGTCAAGGCGCATCGTGGCGGCACCTACATCTGCATGGAAGGCCCGCAATTTTCGACGCTCGCGGAATCGCAGACCTACCGCCAGTTGCGCTTCGACGTAATCGGCATGACCAATCTCACCGAAGCCAAACTCGCCCGTGAAGCGGAAATCTGCTACGCCACCATCGCCATGATCACCGACTACGATTGCTGGCATCCGCAGCACGACGCGGTAACTCTCACCGAGATCATGGACAATTTGGCGCGCAACACTGCCAACGTCCAAACCGTGCTGCACGAAGCGATTCGCGAATTACCCGCCGCTCGCGGGTGCAAATGCGAGAAAGCCCTGGCTCACGCGATTGTCACCGATCGCTCGAAGATTCCCGCCATAACAAAAAAACGTTTAGCGCCGGTTATTGGGAAATACATCGAGTGACCGGCGATTGGGACGCTTACCGCCGCAGGACTTGCAGCAATCGGTAACGATCTTTCATTCTGAAACCAGGGAGACGACATGTCCTTACTTGTAGTTGGATCGGTTGCGTTCGATGGCGTAGAAACTCCGCATGGAAAAGCAGATCGTTTACTCGGTGGCGCCGCCAGCTACATAGCTCTTTCCGCCTGCCATTTCGCGCCGGTGCGCATGGTCGCCATCGTTGGCGATGACTTCACAGAGAACGACATGGGCGTCTTCAAGCATCGCCACATCGATCTCACCGGCGTCGAACGTGCCACCGGCAAAACCTTCTACTGGGCCGGGCGCTACAACGTGAACATGAACGAGCGCACCACCCTTGTCACCGAGCTCAACGTTTTCGCGAAATTTAATCCCACACTGCCCGATTCTTACACCGATTCACCGTTCATTTTTCTCGGGAATATAGATCCAACCCTGCAACACTCGGTCCTGAAGCAAGCAAAGCGCAAGCCGAAGCTTGTCGGCATGGACACCATGAACTACTGGATCGAGCGAACTCCTGCTGAATTAAAAGAAACGCTCAAGCACGTTCAGGTCCTCGTGATCAACGACGATGAGACGCGCCAGCTGACCGGCGAGCACAACCTCACCCGGGCCGCGAAAGAAATTTTCAAAATGGGCCCGAAGACGCTCGTCATCAAACGCGGCGAGCACGGCGCGCTGATGATTCACGAAAAATTCCTGTTCTCGGTGCCCGCGTTTCCGCTCGATTCGGTATACGATCCCACCGGTGCCGGCGACAGCTTCGCCGGCGGCTTCATGGGCTATCTCGCGGGCGTTGGTAAAATCACCGAGCATACGCTTCGCAACGCCATGGTCTACGGCTCGGTACTCGGTAGCTTCGCCGTAGAAAAATTCGGCGTCGAACGCCTCACCAAGCTCACTCGCCGCGAAATTACAACGCGCGCGCACCAATTCTCCAAGCTCACATCCTTCAAACTCTAAATCCGCCGGCAAAGCAATCGCGAAGGCAGCGGCTCCTGGCCGGGTCGAAAGTGATATCCTTCGCCGTGACCGCCGCGGCGCCCGCGGCCGGTTTCGCGCGAGCGCCTTGAACACAAACCGAACTCGGAGTTTCGGCTGTGAAAAAGAAAGCCAGACCCCGCAACAAGGTCGCAAAACGTCCCGGCACGAGCCGGCCCACGCAGACCAATCGCGCAAGCCACCCGGTCATCAGCCAGAGCCTCTCGCTCCTGTCCGAAATCAGCCAGGAAATCACCTGCATTCTTGACCGCGACGAACTCTTCCGCCGCATCGCCGAACGCGTCAAAAAAGTCGTGGACTATCACCTCTTCAGCGTCATGCTCTGGAACGAAAAAGTCACGTAACTCGAAGGCGTCTTCTCCGTCCACTTCGGCGAGCCCATCCCCGCGCGCTTTCGCGTTCCGTTATACAAAGGCATCACCGGCCACGCCGCCGGGGAACGCAAAGCCATGCGCGTGGACGATGTCCGCTCGGACCCACGCTATGTGGAATTTCCCAACAGCGAGAAAGTGCGTTCCGAACTGGTAATCCCGCTAACTCTGCAAGGCCGTCTGATCGGTATTCTCGACCTCGAAAGCATCAATCTCAAAGCCTTCAGCGCCGCACACGAGCGCATGCTCGAAATTCTCGGCTCCTATATCGCAATCGCCCTCGAAAATTCACGCCTCTACGCCGCTTCGCGAGAAAACGAACTTCGTTTGAAAAGCGACCTGGAAACAGCTCGAGATATTCAACGCCAGCTCCTCCCGCAAAAGCCGCACAAAATGGCAGGACTCGATCTATCCGCTATCTACATCCCTGCCCGCGAACTCGCCGGCGATTTCTACGATTTTTTCCAATACGGCAATCACGGCCTCGCGGTCGTGGTCGGCGACGTTTCAGGCAAAGGCACTGCCGCCGCTCTTTACGCTTCCATGGCCATCGGAATTCTCCGCGAGCACACATCTGATCACACGCTTCCGCCCCCGGAATTAATGGCAACTTTGAATTGCCGACTCTGCGCCTCGCACATCAGCCCTGGCTTTGTGGCATTGCTTTTCGCACATCTCGACATGGAGAAGCGCGAACTGAAGATGTCTAACGCCGGAATTCCGCGGCCGATCCTCGTGCGCGATGGTAAATTCCAGGAGCTGAAAATAGACGGGACCCCGCTCGGCATTTTTCCGGAATTGGAATATGAAATTCTGCGCGTGGAAATCCAGCCGGGCGACATTTTTATTTTTGCATCCGACGGCATCCTCGAGTCCATGAACGCCCACGAAGAGCAGTTCGGTTTCGAGCGGCTCGTCGACACTCTGCGCACTCTGCCGCCTGGTACCTCGTCCAAAGCGATATGTGCCGCAATCCTCGCAGCAACCGACAAATTCAGTGGCCGCCCCGAAGAGCCGCACGACGATCGGACCCTGATCGTCCTGCGCATCAACGGCAGCCAAGCGCGGCCTTAATTAGACGCTTTCAGTTCTCATCCCCGCAGTCCGAATTATCCAGCTTCGGCGCTTAACTCCGGCCGCCGCTTCCGGTAGAATCGCGCCTGCGCAAGGCACGGGGGTGTCATGCTGCACGACCTGAATTCTTACATTTTGTTGCGCCTCATTCTTGCGGCGTTCCTAGGCGGGATGATCGGCCTGGAGCGCCAGCTTCGCCGCAAGCCCGCCGGAATTCGCACCAATATGCTGATCTGTTTCGGCGCCGCGCTCTTCACCATCATTTCCTACGTAATGGCTGGCGAAGTGACCGGCGACCACACCCGCATCGCCGCACAAATCATTCCTGGCATCGGGTTCATCGGCGCCGGCGTCGTGATCCGCGAGCGCGGAGCCGTCCTCGGCATCACCAGCGCTGCCACCATCTTCGTCATGGCCAGCATCGGCATGGCCGTGGGCGCCGGAATGTTAGGCACTGCAATTTTCGCCACACTGCTGGTTCTCGTCGCGCTCGTTGCGCTTGGCATTCTGGAAGACCGCCTCGGTCTCCACACGCAAATGATGGTCTTTCAACTGACCAGCTCCGTCGCGCCCGCCGATTTGCTCATGGCCGCCCACAAAATCGTGGAAGAAGCGCACATCGCCTGCCGCCACTGGCAAACGCGCAAACTCGACGACGCTATGGTCGTGGACTTCGAAGCCGAAGTGACCTATCCGCAGGAACGCGAACTCCTCACCAAATTCGGCACGCTGAATGCCAAAGTCGAGGTCCGGCCTTCGCACGCCTGACGCATCGCAATTGCGCGCCTGCAACCGTCGCTCGGCTGTTGCCGCCTGCCGCAAATCGGCACACCGCGCGGCCAACCAATCACCGCCTCCGGGAATCCGAGTTGACGGTTGTTCGCCGGGATGCTATCAATTCTTGACTCATATTTAAGGGACTTGCTGGCGGTTTGTTCGCTTTCCTCGTTCCGCTATCCCGGCGCAGCTGACGAACGGCGCGCAATTTTTCGCGAATTCTACATTTGAAAATCTCAGGAGGAACGGCTTGATGCTCTTGCGGTGGACCGCGCTCGGGATGCTCGTGGTGATGGCTGTCGTAGCCTCGAGCTGTTCCAGCAGCTCATCCGTTCAGCCGAATCCCACGCCCATCATCAGCGCGCTCTTTCCCGCCAGTATCACCGCGGGCAGTCAGTCCTTCACGCTTTTCATCCAGGGAACCGGATTCATCGCGGGCTCCTCGGGAACTTCCACGGCCTATTGGAACGGTTCTCCGCGCGCCTCTACGGTAAATCTCAATACCAACGAGATCTCCATCACCGTGCTGGCGTCGGATGTCGCCTCGCCCGGCAGCGCCGCTGTCACTGTCTCGAACCCGATCCCCGGCGGCGGAGTCAGCCAGAACGCAGCGACTTTCCAAGTTTTTCCGGTGCAGCCGAACGCACCTCAAATTTCCAGCATCAGCCCGATGAGTGCCACGCCCAAAGGCGCCGCGTTCACCATCACCGTGAATGGCACAAATTTCGTCGCCGGCAGCGCAGATAGCCTTTGCAACGCAATGCCGCCTTCGCCGCCTTACAGTGGCTCCGTCGTTTCCTGGAACGGCAGCCCGCGCTGCACCACTTTTGTAAGCTCCACGCAGCTGACTGCACAAATTACCAACACCGACATTCAAACGGCCGGCTGCGACAACATCAGCGTCTTCACCTACGGCGGCGGCGGGAACGTCGTATATTCGCCCGCGGTTAGCTTCGTCGTTGCGTCCTCCGGCACTCCTGTGATTTGCTCGATTTCACCGGCGAGTGTCGTCGCCGGTGCGTCGGCATTCACGCTTTCGGTTGTCGGCGCAGGCTACTCCTCGGGTTCCACGGTTGATTGGAACGGCAGCTCTCGCACCACCACGTTCGTCAGTGCCAACGCGCTGCAAGCCCAGATCACCGCGACGGACGTTGCGAAGGCGGGCACCGCTGCTGTGACGGTTACGGGCGGGGGAGGCGGTGCGTCTGCGCCCGTAAATTTCGTAATTTCCCCGACGCCGCCTGCGACTCCAACGATTACTTCCGTCACGCCCACCGATGCCACCGCCGGCGGCATAGCGTTCACCCTCACCGTCACGGGAACGAATTTCATTCCGCAATCGGTGGTTGATTGGAACGGCGGCGCGCGAGCCACCACGTTCAAAAGCGCAACGTCCCTGTCGGCCGCGATTCAAGCCTCCGATATCGCCACTGCCGGCACTGCGGAGATCACCGTGGTCAGCTTCGGCGCGAACGGCGGAGTCGCCACGTCCGCTCCTCTAGCCTTTACGATCAACCCAAGCTCCATGTCGGCCGCGCAATTCCCGCAGGTCGTCTCCGTCAGCGCGGCCGGCGGACCCGCCAATGGGCCGAGCGAAGCCCCTGCCATCAGCGCCGATGGGCGCTATGTGGCGTTCTATTCCCAGGCCAAAAATCTCGTCACGCTGCAAGCTGCCGGCAATGTTTTTGTGCGTGACACCTGCGTCGGCGCGGCGAGCTGCACGCCCAAGACGGCCGCGGTGGACGTTGCGCCCGACGGCAGCGCGCCCAACGGAAAAACCGGCAGGCAAGTCGCCATTAGCGCAGACGGCCGCTTCGTCGGCTTCATTTCCCGTGCGACCAATCTGATTTCCGGCGGCGCATCGGCCGCGCCCGGATATTGGGAGCTGTACGTGCGCGACCTGTGCGTCGGCGTCAACGCGCCATCCGGATGCGTGCCCAACACCAAAATGGCTTCGGTCGCCGATGACGGGGCCGCCGCAAACGCGCCGAGCGCTAGCCCCTCCATCAGTGGCGATGGCCGCTACATTGCCTTCGTTTCCGCTGCGACGAATCTTGCGGCAGGCTCTATTGCCTCCGGGCCGCAAGTCTACATTCGCGACACCTGCGAAGGCCCCACCGGCACGAAATCGTGCGTTCCCTCGACCCTTTCAGTTCAGGCTGACGAAGAGGACCAGCTCACCGGCGCGCAAGCCGGACGCCCCGCAATTTCCGCCGACGGCAGATACGTCGCGTACGAAATGTGGGCTACGCAGTCAGTCGCGCAAAAGGCGGTCAGCACTTCGCAAATCGTCCTTGCCGATACGTGCCTGGGCGTCGAAGCGCCCGTGGTCTGCGACCCGTCTGCGGAAAGAATTTCCGACGGGCCCGACGGCGCAACCCTGGGCGGCGCAAATATTTTGCCGTCCATCAGTAGTGACGGCCGCTTCGTCGCTTTCGAATCGCAACCGGCGGAATCCGCAAACGCAAACAGCGTCAGCACCAGCAAAGCATTCTTGCGCGATAACTGCGTCGGCCCCACGGCGCCGGACGGTTGCATGCCGTCTACAATCCAGATCGCGAGCGATGCCAACGCCTCGGCCGCGAAAGCGCAAAGTTTTTCGCCCGCAGTCAGCGCATCGGGAAGATATGTCTCGTTCGTATCCGGTATCGCGGCGAACGCTCCGGCAGGTGAAGTCGCCACGGAAGGTTCGCTGCTCGTCCGCGACACCTGCTTCGCCGCCGCTCTGCCATGCACGCCGCGCACCTACATGGTTCCTTCGACCGCAGCCGCGTTGTCCGGCGCGCACGTGACGCTCGCAAGTTTCAGCACATCGAATTCGCCCAAGGCCGCTCCGCTAGTCGTGGACAAGTACAGCGCCGCCCCCATCAGTTCCGACGGACGCTTCGCCGCCTTTTACGCTCCCGACACAGTCGCCGCTCAACCGGCAAGCGGCATCGGCGACGTCTACCTCACCATCACGCCGTTCCAGTAGCCTGCAGCGGTTCGCGCGCGCATCCACACGAGCTATCCGACGCTCCTGCTCGGATGTAAACACGCGCGCGAGCACCTGTGGACTCGTCGCGCGAAATTCCTTATTCTCCTCTGCGGCACATGCCGCAAACTCTCAAGCCTGCACCCGTTCACTCCGGCGCTTCGGTGCGCATCGTCTCGCTTGCGAGCCCCGTGGACGAGTCCCGCCTCGCCTCCGGCCTAAACGAAATCGAGCGCCTCGGCTACCAGCCCAAGCTCGATCGCGAACGCGCGCTCGCCCGCGGCGGATTTTTCGCCGGCACAACACAAGAACGCAGTGCCGCGCTAAAAGAAGCGCTCACCGAAGCCGACACCACCGCGATCTTCTGCTCACGCGGCGGCTACGGCTCAAATTACTTGCTCGAAGGCCTAAGCGTCGCGCTCGCAACTCCCAAAATCCTGCTCGGCTATAGCGACATGACCTCGCTGCAAGTTTTCCTCTGGCAAAAATTTCGCTGGGTCACGCTCTACGGCCCGATGGTTGCCGCTGGCCTCGATAAAGGCCCTAGCGCAGCAGAAGGCTACGATCCGGACAGCTTCACGCGCGCGCTCACCGAAACCAAGCTGGGCTGGCCGATTCCACTGCCCGGCGCCGAAGCCGTCATGCCGGGCTCGGCGGATGGCACGTTGCTCGGCGGTTGTCTCACCCTGATCGAAACGGCGCTCGGAACGCCATGGGAATTGGACACGCATGGCGCAATTCTGGTTCTCGAAGACCGCGGAATGAAGCCCTGGCAAGTAGACCGCGCTCTCATGCACTTGAAGCAAGCCGGAAAATTGCGCGGCGTTTCGGGCGTGTTGCTCGGCGAATTCCCGGAGTGCGAGGGCCCGGCAGCTACGGAAACCGTGCAGGATGTCGCTCGCCGCATCTTGGGAACGATGGGATTTCCCATCGTGTGGGGCGCAGCGATTGGCCATACCAAGCGCCCAATGCTGACGCTGCCACTGGGAGTGCGCGCGCGCCTGAAGGCCGACGAAACATCTCAATTAGAAATTCTGGAGCCGGCCTGCCGCGCCTAGGAATTGCGTCGCAGCCGTATCACTGAGGAGCACGGACATCGGGACGAAAACCAATAGAGTCGTCGAACACATTCATTTGCTCGGAATCGCCGGCGCCGCCATGGCGCCCGTCGCGGGTATGCTCAAGGAACGCGGCTTTCACGTCACAGGTTCGGACGTGAACGTCTATCCACCCGCGTCCACGCTCCTCGATTCCCTCGCCATCCGCTGGAACGAAGGTTTTCGCCAGGAAAATCTGCAATCCGCGCCCGATCTCTGCGTCATCGGCAATGTGATCGCGCGCGGCAACCCCGAAATCGAATACATCCTCGACGAAAAATTACCGTACTGCTCCATGCCGCAATTGCTCGAGGAATATTTCATTCCGAATCACACCTCGATAGTCATCGCCGGTACGCATGGAAAGACCACCACCACAGCAATGCTCGCCTGGATTTTTCATGTAGCAGGACGCAAGCCGGATTTCCTCATCGGCGGCGTAGCTCCGAATTTCGGCGAACGCAGCTATGGCCTCGGCGGCGGCGAGGAATTCATAATCGAGGGCGACGAATACGAAACCGCCTTCTTCGACCGCGGCCCGAAATTTCTCCACTACCATCCCGACGAATTGATCCTCACCTCTCTCGAATACGATCACGCGGACATTTATCCCGACCTCGCCTCCATCGCGCTGCAATTCCGACGCCTGGTAAATCTCGTCCCGCGCCGCGGAAAAGTTTTGATCTGGAGCGAAAGCCCGGACCTAAAGGAAGCCGTCGCAAAGGCGTTCTGTCCCGTCGAGAGCTTCGGCCTTACCCCCGAATGTGATTGGTGTGCGGGCGATATTCAATGGCACGACGACGCCACCGAATTCCGCGTAGCCTTTCGCGGCAGGGAGGTCACGAAAATCCGCACTCCCGTCGCGGGAAAGCACAACGTCCTCGACGCGCTCGCCGCCATCGCGATCGCTTACGGCCGTGGCATCGAGTGCGAAGCCATCGAACGCGCGATGGCGACTTTCATCAGCGTGCGCAAGCGCATGGAAATCAAAGGCGAGGAACGCGGCGTCCTGGTGGTCGAAGATTTCGCGCATCATCCCACCGCCATTCGCATGACTCTCGAAGCCACCCGCACCCGCTGGCCAGACCGCAAAATTTTTGCGGCGGTCGAGCCGCGTTCGAACACCATGCGTCGCAAAATTTTTCAGGATGTCCTGCCGGACGCGCTGGCCATCGCCGACGAGATCGTCATCGGTCCCGTCAGCCGCGCGCAATTGCTCGAAGAAGGCGAGCGCCTATCGCCCGAATCGATCGCCAGTTCGCTACACGCGCGCAACCGCCCCGCCCAAGCCTTCGATTCCGCTGCAGCTATGGCAGATTATCTCGCATCCAAGGCTCGCTCCGGCGACATGGTGATGGTCATGTCCAACGGCAGCTTCGACGGCCTCAGCGGCAAACTGTTGGAAAAGTTGAAATCATCGGAGGCAGTCCGGAAATGAAAGCGGCCCAGCGGTTTCTGCTCGTAGTTGTAGTGTTGCTTTTCGCGCGGCCCGCAGCCGCGACGATCGCCTATCACATCTCGCTGAAGAATCCCGATCAGCACGAGTTCCACGTTTCCATGCAAACCCCGACGAGCGACTCAGATCACGATCTCGTTATCGCTATCCCCGCGTGGAACGCCTTGTACCAGGTCCGTGATTTTGCCTATCGCATCCGCGATGTGCGTGCCAACGAAGGGTCCGCGCCGTCAAAAGCTCTAGCCATTCAAAAACTCGACAAGCAGACCTGGAAAATTTCTTTGCCGAAGGCCACGACACACGTGGCCGACGTTAATTACACAATCGAGTGGGACGATGCCGGTCCCTTCAATTCGCAACTCGACGATCATCACGCCTTCGTGAACTTCGCCGAAGTCTTGATGTACATCCCAATGCGTCGCGGCGAAGACATCACCGTCCAGTTCGATGATGTTCCCGACAACTGGCGCGCCGTCGCCGAGCTGACGCAAGCCTCCGCGCCGAACTCATTCACTGCCGCAAGCTACGACAAACTCGCTGACGCCCCCGCGGAAATCGGCAAATTCGAGGAGTTCGCCTTCGACGAAGCCGGCGCGCATTTCCGCGTGGTCGTGGACGGCAACGGCTGGCGCCGCGACCGCCTGCAAACCAATTTGCAGCGCATCACGAAATACGAAACGCAATTGATGGGTGGCCCGCCGTTCAGCGAATACACCTTCTTCTTCCACTTCGGTCCGTATCCCGAAGTAGGCGGCGGAGGAATGGAGCACGCGAACTGCACCGCCATCGCGGCATCCACGGTCGAAAGCGCCACCTCCATAGCCGCCCACGAATTTTTTCACGCCTGGAACGTCAAGCGCATCCGTCCGCAGACCCTTGAGCCCGTGGACTACACCAAAGAAATGTATACGCGCGCGCTGTGGTTCGCCGAGGGCGTCACCAGCACCTACGGCGCCTACACCCTCGAACGCACCGGACTGTGGACCAAGGACCAGTTCTACGGCGACCTCGCCGGCCAGATCAGCGAGCTCGATTCGCGCCCCGCGCACACCTGGCAGAGCGTCGAGGAATCCAGCCTCGACGCCTGGCTCGAAAAATACGACGACTACCGCCAGCCCAACCGCAGCATTTCGTATTACAACAAGGGCCAGATCGACGGCGTCCTGCTCGACCTCGCCATCCGCGACGCTACCGACAATCTCAAATCTTTAGACGACGTGATGCGCCGCATGTACGAAATCTATGCCCAGCAAGGGCGCTTCTACGATGACTCCCAAGGCGTCGAGGCGGTCGCCGAAGAAGTAGCGGGAGTGAAGTTCGACGATTTTTTTCGCAATTATGTCGCAGGCACCGCGGACATCCCCTACCAGGATTTTTTCAACGCGGCGGGTCTCGAACTAAAAGTCGAAATGCACAAGAGCGCGGATCTCGGATTTTGGACCGTAGGCCACGGCCCCGGCGCGCCTATCCAAGTTTCGCAGGTCGTTCCGGGCACTTTCGCGGAAGCAGCCGGATTAAAATCCGGAGACATTCTCCTCGCGCTCAATGGCCAGTCCGTTCCGCGCTATTTGCCCGGATGGCTGCACGACCAAACCCCGGGAGAGAAGATCACGCTGCATGTGCATCGCGACGAGAAGGAACTCGATATCAAATTCGCTCTCGGCGCCAACGACTCGAAAAGATTCTGGATCGCCGAAATGCCGACGATCACCGAGAAGCAGCGCCGCATCCGCGAAGGCTGGCTGAAGGGAACCACAAACTGAACGAATCGACAAACTGAAGGACCGACAAATTTGCCTAGAACGCCCCTCGACTCCACCGCGTCCGTGAATCCATGATCCGCACAATCGCCGTGTACGCCTTCGTTGTACCGGCTCTGATATTCGTACTCCCGCTGCTGATCCTGTGGACGATCATCACCCAGGACGCGAACTTTATGTATTGGACGTTCATCGGCGCGTTGTGCATCACCATGCGCATCGCTGGGATCCACATCCGCGCCGAAGGAACCGAAAATATTCCCGCGGGTGTTTGCATTTTCGCTTCGAACCACGCCTCAAATATTGATCCGGTGGCGCTAGTGCCGCACATCCCGAGGCGAGTCGCGCTGCTCGCGAAAAAAGAAGTCTTCCGCGTCCCGATCCTCTCGAAGGCGCTGCACCTCGCGAAATTGGTTCCCGTGGATCGCGCGGACAAAGAAGCCGCGGCCGAAAGCGTGGACACCGCGATCAAATATCTGAAGGAAGGCCTTTCGTTCTTGGTCTATCCCGAAGGAACACGCAGCCGCGACGGGCACCTGATGCCATTCAAGAAGGGAACTTTCGTGATGGCCATTCGCGCCGGGGTCAGCGTGGTCCCGGTCTCCCTAGCCGGCACCCAGCGCCTCATGCGCAAAGGCGATTGGACCATTCACCCCGGTGACGTCGTAGTGCGCTTCGGCCCCGCGATTGACGCCGCAAAATATTCCGCCGATCAGCGCGACGAACTCCGCAAACGCGCCCAGGATTTAGTAGCCGCCGGCTTGCCGGAAGACCAAAAGCCGGCCCCGGAGAAATAACCTCGCGTACCACAAACTCAAGTCGCGCTCAATCGCGCTACTGCCTCGCGCAATTCCCGCAATTCCTTCTGCAGTTCCGGCAAACGACTAAACACCGCCACCGACTTGCGCCAAGCCAGATTATCCATCGCCGGATACCCCGAATAAATCGCGCCGGCTGGCACATCCGTCGGCACGCCCGTTTGGGCCGTCAGCATCGCACCATCGCCAATCGTCAGATGCCCCGCCGCTCCTACCTGCCCGGCAAGTATGCACCGGTTGCCCACCTTAGTAGTCCCAGCCAAACCAACCTGACCGCACAAAAGCGTATCCTCGCCCACTTTGCAAGCATGTCCCACCTGCACCAGATTATCGATCTTGGTCCCGCGCGCGATCCGCGTCTCGCCCACCGTAGCGCGGTCAATCGCGCTGTGCGCCTGAATCTCCACGTCATCCTCGATCACCGCAATCCCCGATTGCCGGATCTTGTGCCAGGAGCCGTCGCTCTGCCGCGCGAATCCAAAACCGTCACTGCCAATCGTCACGCCGTTCTGCAGCAACACGCGATTGCCGATGTGGCAGTTTTCCCGCACGGTAACCCGCGAATGCGCAAAAAAATCGTCGCCAATCTTCGCTCCCCTGTAAATCGTTACGAAACTATGCAGCACCGCATTGCGCCCGATTTCCACGCCCTCGTCCACGAAGCAGTAAGGCCCAACATGCGCGCCAGGAGCAATCTTCGCGGTCTCGGCCACAATCGCCGTAGGATGAATCCCCATCGTGAAGCGCGGCGCCGGATGAAAAATCTCAATCGCTCGCGCGAAATCAAGATAGGGACTTGCCGAACGCAACGCCGCAATTCGCATCGGCCCCGCATCCTTCGCCACGAAAACGGCCGACGCCAGCGTGGTATCCAGCGCCGCCCGATACTTGCGGTTCACAAAGAAAGTCAATTCTCCCGGCTGCGCCTCTTCAATCCCAGCGACGCCGCTGATTTCCAGTCCCGCGTCGCCGTCCACCTCGCATCCAAGCTGGTTCGCGATCTCGCCAAGCTTCATTGACACATCTCCTCACCCCTCAAATTGCACCCGGCCAATGTACATCAGAGGTACAACGCGATGATAACGCCTACAGCATGCAGATCAGTTTCCACGAAGACACAGCAAGGAAGGCAACAACTCAAGGACGCTATTCGTTGAATAGTTTGGTCTGCGACTCCGGCACAGCGCTCGAATCGCGCCGCGTCTGCCGCGAAGCGCCGACAACTCCGAGCACTTTCATCTCAGCAATAGCCGTCCGCGGAATAAATAACCTCAAATTATTGCCGTGAATGTCCGGCGGCGTCAGTTGCACTCCGTTGTCCAGCAACTCCACCAGGTCGTTCGCCACAATCCCCTCCATCACATCCTGGTCTCGGAATCGCAAGCGCACCCATAACCCGTCCAGCTTCGGCCGGCTAAGAAAAACCTTTCGTTCGGGGTCAAACGTTTCCGGAAACTCCCGCACGAAGTAAACCGACTTCACGTTCTCTACAGCGACTTCCACGTGCTCCCCGTCCGGCGTCAGCAGGTCAATCGTCTCCGCCGTACCGAGGCTTCCCGAATTCAAATACCCTCGCAGCGGCGTCCGGTCCATCAGCAACACCACCACCTTCTTTCGCGTCGAGGCTGCAGCTCGCTCTTTCACGAAATTTGGGCCTTTTTGCAGGGAGATTCTTGCCATGCTCTAAGGGGTTATGTTATTCTTGCGCTGGTTTTTGTCAAGTTATTGGTGCTTAAAGGGTTAGCATCGGAGCTGCCGCCGGTTGACCGAAAAGGGCAAGATCCTAAAATCTGCCTCCGTGGTAGCCCTAGCCACCGTTATCAGCCGCATTTGCGGATACTTACGCGATCAGCGGGTAGCCCTTTTGCTCGGCACCTCGCCAGCTGCCGACTCGTTCATCTTGGCATTTCGCATTCCCAACATGATACGACGCATGACCGGGGAAGGCGCGTTGGGCGCCTCGTTCGTTCCGGTTTTCGTCGGCTACTTGCGCGGGAAGCCGCCCAAGGAGACATGGCAGTTCGCGCGCCGCGCATTTTGGGACGCGGCCGTTATTCTGGCAGTTCTAGCTGTTCTGGGGTCCCTATTTTCCAGGCAAATCATCGGCATCTTTACGGCACTCGGTATGCACCATGTCCGCTGGGACCTCGCGGTCTATCTGAACCGCATCATTTTTCCGTGCGTGTTCTTCCTGGGGCTTGCCGCGTTGGCGTCGTCTATTCTGATCAGCTTTCATCGCTTCGGACTTCCGGCTTCCACGTCCATCTTTTTCAATCTGGTATTCATCGCTTTTTCTTTCGGAGTGATCTACCGGCCGCTCATGAAATGGGCCCCCGAGGCTTACCGCACCCCGGCAGTCGCGCTCGCCGTTGGTATTTTCTTGGGCTCGGTCGTGAGTCTGGCGATGCAAGTCCCGGCGTTGGCCAAGTTGGGTATGCGTTTTCGTCCCGACGTGAACTTCGACGATCCCGGCGTCAGGAAAGTCGGCAAACTGATGCTCCCGGCGTTCTTCGGCATCGGGGTATTCCAGGTCAATTTTTTCGTGGATACGCTTTTCGCCACGTCCTCGCGCATGCCCACAGGAAGCATCATGTCGCTGTATGTTGCGGACCGCGTCATGGAGCTGGTGCTCGGAGTGTACGCGATCGCTATTTCCACTGTGATTCTGCCGACCATGTCGCACCAGGTGGCCGGCGGCAAGTACGACGAGATGAAGCAGACGTTCGGCTTCGCGTTGCGCGTCGTATCGTTTATCACGATCCCGGCAGCCGTGGGGCTGATCCTGTTGCGCGTCCCGATTACGCAAGTGCTTTTTCAGCACGGCGAATTTATGGCGCAGTCCACGGCGCTGACGTCGCATGCGCTGCTCTTTTATTCTCTGGGATTGCCGGCCTTCGCGGCCATTAAGCTGATAACGCCCATGTACTATTCGACGCAAGACACTCTGACGCCGGCGAAAGTAGCGGCGTACGCCGTCGGGCTGCACGTGTTCCTGAATATCGTGCTGCTCTTCGCCTTCGGGCGGTTCCTGTGGAACGCCAGTCCAGCGCTCGCCAGCACCCTGGCCGCTTACTTTTATTTCGGCGTACTGTTTTGGGTTTTTCGCGGACGCTACGGCAGGCTCGGTACGCGAGCCATCGTCGGGTCGCTCTCCAAGACGGTCGCCTGCGCGTTGGCCATGGCCGTGGTTTGCTTCGCAGCATTGAAGTATTCGCATTTCGCGGCAGTCGAGCACCTTTTCGCACGTGCCGCGCTGCTCTTCGCAATGATCGCGGCATCTACGGCCGCGTATTTCGGCCTGGCGTGGCTGCTGCGCTGCGAAGAATTGCCGGAGCTTTTCCTGTTGCTTCGGAGGGCCGAGCCGGAAGTGGCTACTACCGGACTCGATGTGTAACACCACCTTGGCACGATTGCGTGACGCCGTGAATTGGGGGCAGTGACTTGGAAGCGCACATTCGATCATTCTTGAACTATCTGCGAGTCGAAAAGGGGCTCTCGGCGAACACCATTCAGGCCTACCGTAGGGACATGGAGAAATTTGCGGCCTTTGCGGCGAAGCAGAAACTCGAGACCAGCCAAATTCAGCGCAGTCAGGTCGTGGACTTCCTTCGCACTCTCTATCTTCGCAAGCTGGATAGCCGTTCCGTCGCCCGCCACCTGGTAACCATTCGTCACTTCTTCCGTTTCGCTTTTACCGAAGGGATCATTCACGAAGACCCGGCCATCAATATCCAGTCTCCGAAATTCCGTCAGGCGCTCCCTGAATTCCTTAGCGTGCAGGAGGTAGACCGCCTCCTCGCCCAGCCCGATGTCAACACCACTACGGGTCTGCGCGATAAAGCCATGATCGAACTCCTGTATTCGACGGGCCTTCGCGTATCCGAACTCTGCGGTCTGAAAACCGCTGACCTGCAAATGGAAGTCGGCTGCCTGCGCTGCATCGGGAAGGGAAATAAGGAGCGCCTCGTCCCGGTCGGCCGCCGCGCTCTCGAGGCCGTTCACGAATACCTGAAAAAATCGCGTCCGGAAATCCTGGGCGAAAAGACCTCACCTTATCTTTTCTCCAGCCGCACCGGCGCCGCCACAAACCGCGTCATGTTCTGGAAAGTTCTCGCCGCCTATGGGCGAAAAGCGGGATTGCGTAAGACTCTGTCTCCACATATGCTGCGGCACAGCTTCGCCACGCACTTGCTGGACCGCGGCGCGGATCTTCGTTCAGTGCAAATGATGTTGGGCCACGCAGACATAGCCACCACCCAGATTTATACCCATGTCGTGGAAGAGAGACTGAAGCAAGTTTATAAAGCGCATCATCCTCGCGCCTGAAGCGGTTTGCGGGGAATCTCGAGTAAGGCGGAAACTTCATGCCCGATTACATGTACCTTTTGGAAAGCCGGCTCTCTCCCGAGCAGCGCGCCGTGATGGAGCGCGTCCAGGAGCTTTCGCGCACGCAAGATGTGAACGTATATCTCACCGGTGGCGCGGTGCGCGACCTGATCTCTGGCATGCCCATTCGCGATCTGGATTTCACGGTCGAAGGCAATCCCGTGAAAATGGTCCGCGAACTCGAAAAAGGCGGCGCCCGCGTAGTGTGGGAAAGCGAAAAGATCCGCCATCACGAAATGATTTTTGCCGGCGACGTGGACGGCTCCATCTCCGCCGCGCGTGAAGACTACTACGAGCGTCCCGGCACCAAGCCCGAGTACCGTTTTTCCAGCGTCATGGAAGATCTTCGCCGCCGCGATTTCGGCATCAATGCCATCGCCATTTCATTGAACACACAATCGCGCGGCCTTCTCCTCGATCCCATGAACGGCCTCGCGGACCTCGAAAAACAAGACGTCCGCGCTCTCTCGATCCACGCCTTCACCAATCAGCCCATCCGCCTGATGCGCATATTGCGTTACGTCGCTCGCATGGGCTTCAAAATGGAGTCGCGCACGCAGGAATGGTTTGACCTGGCCGTGGAGCGCAAGCTCACCGAGCGTATCGAAAGCTCAGACGTCGGCCACGAACTGCGCGCCCTCGCCCGGGAAGACATTCCAGTTGCCACGCTGAAGCTCTGGGAATCCCACGACCTGCTCGAGTTGATCCATCCATCGCTTCAGAAACGCAAGCCCGACTACGACAGTTTGAACAAGCTCGCCCGCGTTCGTTCGAATCTCTATGGGGCGGGATTGCGCCCTCGCCTCCATCTTGCTGTCATGTACTACACGTTGGGACGCCTGAAATCGCGCGAATCGGCTTCGGCGTTGCGAAACCTTGAATTCCGCGCGAGTGAAATCGAAGAACTCGACGAATTGGTTCGCGAAACCCAAAAAGTCGTGAAGATGCTCAAGAGCGCCAAGACCAATTCAGCGAAGGACGCTTACTATTACCTCGCTTCCTTGCCGGCCGAAGCTCTCGCATTCATCGAAGTCGAAATGCCCAACCCGCGTGCTCTCTCCAAGATTCGCAACTATCTGCAAAAGTGGCGGCCGCTGCGTATGGCCTCGCCGGCAGGCGAACTCGATGCGCTTGGCGTTGAGCGCGGTCCGAAATTCGACAAGATCGTCGAACAATTCTTTGAACTGCAATTGCGCGGCAAAGGCAAGACGCCCGAAGACCGCACCAAGATCCTCAAGAATCTCGCCGGAATCAAAGACGAACCCAAAAAGCCGGAAAAGAAAGAAAAAAAACGCAAGGGTGAGAAAGACGCCGCCGCTCCCGCGGAAGCAAAAGGCCGCGAGAAATCCAAAACTCCACCTCAGGAGACGAAAGCTGCGGCCCCCGCCCCCGCGGCAGGAAAATCGGCGGCAGGGAAGTCCTCCGCCGCCTCCGCAAACGCATCCAATTCCGCGGCCGCTGCAATTGGCGCCAAAGCGCAAGCCAAGCACGATAAAGCCGAGCACGACACCAAAACCGCCAACGCCGCCACCAAAAAGCACGCCGCCGCAGGCAAGAAGTCGCCTTCAGCCAAGAAATCACGGCGCTAAAAGCGGCACGTAAACGGTCACGTTGTCATCCCGACCGAAGGGAGGGATCTCTCTTCGATGCAAATGTCGCCCGGGCAGAAAATCCGCGACTCCACCACGTTAAAATCTTCTCGCCCATCGCGAGAATGCCCGTACCCGAATCCACCAAGCTGGTTTAAAATAGCTTGCGCATGGATTCCTCGAACTTTGTCCACCTACATCTGCACACGGACTACTCGCTTCTGGATGGCGCTTGCGAAATCGGTGAACTAACCGCCGAAGCCGCGCGCCGGGGTATGCCTGCGGTCGCCGTCACCGACCACGGAAATCTCTTCGCCGCCGCGAATTTCTACCATCAGGCCACGACGCACGGCGTAAAGCCAATCATCGGCTGCGAGATGTACGTCGCGCCCGACAATCACAAAAATCGCGGCACCGGCGCGGAACGCTCGAACCATCTCGTCCTGCTCTGCGAGAACGAAAAGGGTTACCAGAATCTGATCAAGCTCGTCTCCACCGGCTACCTCGACGGCTTCTATTACAAACCCCGCGTAGATCACGAACTTCTGGCCAAACACAGCGAAGGATTAATCGCTCTATCCGCCTGCTTGCGCGGGGAAGTCGCAGACGCGCTTCTCGCCGAAAAATACGAACAGGCCCAAACCAGCGCCTACCGCCTCCGCGATATCTTCGGCAAAGGTAACTTCTTCCTCGAAGTACAAGACCAGGGCCTCGAGCAAGACCCGCGCGTCAACCGCGGCCTCGTGCGCCTTTCGAAAGAATCCGGCATCCCGCTCGTCGCCACCAACGACTGCCACTACCTCACCCGGGCCGATTCCCACGCTCAGGAAGTCCTCATGTGCATTCAGACCGGCAAGACCATGAGCGACAGCCAGCGCATGAAATTTGCCACTGACCAGTTCTATTTCAAAACCGCCGAGGAAATGGCCAAGGTGTTCCGCGAATTGCCGGACTCGCTCACTCGCACCATGGCCATCGCCGAGCGCTGCAACGTAAAAATTCAGCGCGTCAGCAATCCGTTCCCGGAATTCAAAGTTCCAGAAGGCCATACCACCGACTCCTATTTCGAAAAAGTCGTGCGCGAAGGCTTCGCTTCCCGCATGCCGCAGATCGAGCGCCTGCAGAAGGAAGGGAAGCTGCGCCGCCCGCTCGCGGATTACGAAGCACGCCTCACCTCCGAAATCGAAATGATCAAGACCATGCGCTTCGCCGGCTACTTCTTGATCGTCTGGGACTTCATTCATTACGCCCGCGCGCAAAACGTCCCGGTAGGTCCCGGCCGCGGTTCCGCCGCCGGAAGCCTCGTCAGCTACTCGCTGCGTATTACGGACGTTGACCCGATGCAGTACGACTTGATCTTCGAGCGCTTCTTGAATCCCGAGCGCGTCTCCATGCCCGACATTGATATTGATTTCTGCATGCGCCGCCGCGGCGAAGTGATCGAGTACGTCCGCCAGAAATACGGCGCGGAAAGCGTCGCGCAAATCATCACCTTCGGCACCATGGCAGCAAAAGCCGTCTTAAAAGATGCCGGTCGGGCGCTCGACATGCCCTACGGCGATGTGGATCGCCTGGCGAAGATGATCCCGCTCACGCTGAATATTTCGCTTGAAGAAGCGCTGAAGCAATCGCCACAGCTCGAAGCCGCCTGCAAGGAAGGTCCGGGCAAGGAATTAATCGAAGTCGCTATGCGCCTGGAAGGCCTCGCGCGCCACGCTTCCACGCATGCCGCGGGCGTCGTAATTTCTCCGCGCCCGCTCACCGAGATCGTTCCACTCTACAAGTCAAACAAGGAAGAAATCACCACGCAGTACGACATGAATGCGCTCGGCCGCATCGGTCTGCTGAAAATGGATTTTCTCGGCTTGACCACGCTGACCATCCTCGAAGACTCCGTGCGCATGATCAAAGAAAATCGCGGGATCGACCTCGACCTCGTCAATCTCCCGCTCGATGACGCGCCCACCTACGCCCTCTTCGCGCGCGGTGACACCACCGGCATCTTCCAGTTTGAATCGCACGGCATGCGCGACATCCTGAAGCGCTACCAGCCAACCCATATCGAAGACCTCACCGCGCTCAACGCGCTCTATCGCCCCGGCCCCATCCAGGGCGGCATGATTGATGAATTCATCGCGCGCAAGCAGGGCAAGAAGAAAGTCACCTATGACCTTCCGGAGCTGGAGGAAATTCTCTCGGAAACCTGGGGCGTCATCGTCTTCCAGGAACAGGTGATGAAGATCTCCAATCGTCTCGCAGGCTTCTCTCTGGGCGATGGAGACATCCTCCGCAGCGCGATGGGCAAGAAGAAAGTCGAAGTCATGGCCGCGCAGCGAGAAAAATTCCTTGCAGGTTGTGCCGCGCACAAAGTCCCAGCCAAGAAAGCCGAGAAAATATTCGACCTGATGGAGGAATTTGGCCGCTACGGATTCCCGAAGGCGCACGCCTGCGCCTACGCGCTGCTCGCCTATCAGACGGCCTACCTGAAAGTTCACTATCCGGTTGAATTCGTGGCCGCCATGCTCAGCTCGGAAGCCGGCAACACCGAAAAAGTGGTGAAGTACATCAACGAGGCGCGTGGCATGGGCATTCGCGTCCTAGCTCCCGACGCGCACGAAAGCGGCCTGTACTTCACTCCCGTCGGCGACGACATCCGTTTCGGCCTCGCCGCCATCAAGAACGTCGGCGAAAACACCGCCAAAGCCATCTGCGAAACTCGCGCCACTGTCGGGCGCTTCCCCAGCCTTTTCGGTTTTTGCGAATCCATCGAGCCGAAATTCCTGAATAAGCGCGTGCTCGAAAGCCTGGTGAAAGCCGGCGCTCTCGATTGCGTGGGCGGCGGCTCGCGCGGACGCCTCTTCGCTGCCATAGATCAAGCCATCTCGCGCGGCCAGAAAAAACATCAGGAAAAAACAGTAGGACAGGGCGGCCTGTTCTTCGGGCGGCCCAGCGAACCTCGCGAACAGCAACCGTGGCAGGAAGCCGAACTTCCCGAAGCAGACGATTGGAGTGAAGAGCAGCGTCTCGCCGGTGAATACTCGGTCCTGGGCTTCTATATCTCCGGACATCCTCTCGATAAATACGCCGGCCGCTTGAAAGATCTGAACGCGGCCGAGCTCGCCAGCATGGAAGGCCGCAAAAATAACGAAGACATTGTCGTCGCCGGAATCATCGTGCAAATCCGCCCGATGCGTTCGCGCCGCGGCGCCCGCTGGTCCATCCTCACGCTGCAAGATCGCACCGGCGTCATCGAAGCGCTGGCGTTTCCTGAAGCCTTTGCCAAACTCGAGCCGATCCTCAAAGCCAATACGCCGCTGTTGGTAAAGGGCCGCGTAGCGGTGGAAGATGTCGGTACGCGTTTGATGATCTCCGACGCGCGCCTCCTGGACCAGGTCGCGGAACGTGCTCCCAGCCAGTTGCGCGTACGTGTGGATCTGAGCACGGTGGACACCGGCGCGCTCGACCGCCTGCAAAAATTATTTTCCAGCAGGCCAGGCCGCTGCCGCGTCACCTTTAACCTGGTAAAAGACGACGGCACCGAAGCCACTCTCGAAGCCGGCAGCGCAGTCCTGGCCGATCGCGAACTAGTCGAACGCGTCCGCGAAATCTGTGGTACAGATTCCGTGGCGCTAATTCAGTAGAGTTCCTTGTAGGCCCTAGCTTTAGCTACGGCACAACGTCAGCAACATACGGGCGGCTTCAGCGCCGGTGTGAGAATCACGATTTTCGTCAGGGCACGGCTTCAGCCGTGCCATAACCGACGCGAAATCAAAGCGGCTTTAGCCGCTGAGGGAACGAATTTTGAGTTCTCGCGCAGAGTCTTCAGCCGCTGAAGTACCGGCCATCGCCGAGCGTTTCGCTATTGCGATTCCACCAAGGGTGAGTTAGTGACCAAGCAACAAATTCTCGCGGAAAAACTTCGCAAGCGCCAAGAACGCAAAGCGCGCATGAAAAAGTTCCGCGCGATAAAAGCCGCCCGCCGCGCCGCCCGCGAAGCCGCCGCGAAGAAATCCGCGCCGGATCTCCACCCGAACGCCGGTACCTCGGCCAAGGCCTCCGCCAAAGAAAAAAACAATTCGCAGGCCGCCGCTAAACCGCACGCCTCAAAGCTGTCAGCTTCCGTGAAGGTCCCGGCCCCGACGCGCGGCGAACAAGACAAGCAAAAGCAGCGCGTGATTGACGCGCTCGAACGAGACGTCGCCGAACTCAGCCTACTTTCCGCGCCCACCGGCGACCAGTCCGGCGAAATCGAACGGATCCGCAGGGAAGTGGACGAACTGAAGCGCGATCTCTACACTCATCTCGGCGCCTGGCAACGTCTCCTGCTTGCGCGTCACCCGCAGCGCCCGTACACCGACGATTTCATCCGCCTGCTCTTCGACGATTTTTCTGAAATCCACGGCGATCGCAACGTCGCCGACGACCCCGCGCTTATCACCGGCATGGCTAAATTTCACGGCAAGCCCGTCATGATCGTCGGGAGCCAGAAAGGCCGCGACACCAAGCAGCGCCTCGCGCGCAATTTCGGACAGGCCAAGCCGGAAGGCTATCGCAAGGCCTTGCGCGCGATGCAGCTCGCCGCGAAGTTCGGCCGCCCGGTGCTCGTCTTCGTCGATACGCCCGGCGCTTATCCTGGCGTGGACGCCGAAGAGCGCGGCCAGGCGGAAGCGATCGCTTACAATCTGCGCGAAATGTCCCGCCTCCCCGTGCCCATTTTGATCACCATCACGGGAGAGGGCGGCTCTGGCGGCGCGCTGGCCATCGCCGTCGGCGACCGCGTCTACATGCTCGAAAATTCCGTGTATTCCGTGATTTCACCGGAGGGCTGCGCTTCCATCATGTGGCGCGACGCCAGTAAAGCCGAAATCGCCGCCCAGGCATTGAAAATCACCGCGCCCGACCTGCTCGAATTGAATCTGATCGACGAGATCGTCCCGGAACCAGAAGGCGGCGCGCACTACGATCATCAATCCGCCGCCAAACTCCTCGAGCCTTTCCTCGTTCGCGCGTTAGAAGAGCTCTCCACACTCACGCCACGCCAACTGATCGACCAGCGCTACGACAAATTCCGCCGCATGGGCCAATTCTTCGCCTAGCGTCGTAAAGCCCTTGGCAGTTCGCTTTACTTACCAGATTGTCTGAATTCCAACAGATTGCAGTCGACGGTCGCGAGTGACCAGCGGAAGGCCAAGGTGAAGCGCAGTTGCGGCGATAATGCGGTCCGGCATGTCAGGAGCGGAAGTTCGCGGTATGCGTTTCAATGCTGTAGCAACGTTGGCATCGACTGGAGCAACCGTGAACGCGGGATTTTCCCTCTCTAATTCACTCGCGAATTGCTCGAACGCGTCTGCGGCAATACGTCCGCGTTCCACCAAGTAGACCACTTCAACGAGCGAGATTGCCGAGATGTATGTGGGCGTGCCGTCGGCCACCGCCCGGTCGATGAGCGCATAGACCGATTCTGAGAGCTTCGCCGAATCTAACAGATACCAGATTGCAGCGTGGGTATCGAGCACTGCCGGCATTAGGATATGTCACGCGGGAAATTACCCCACATCTCCCGACGAGCTTCGGCAATGTCTTCTTCCGTGATGTGGATGTCAAAACCTTTCCAAAGCCCGCGAAGGCTGCGCAGGGGCTTCCTGCTTCCATTCTTCTCCTTCAGAAAAGCCACAAAGTCCAACACTTCCTTCTGCTTCTCAGCAGGCAATTCGCGCAGTTTTTCGAGGACCTGTTCTTCAATAGTCATAAGGCCTTCCCAAGAGAACCGTCGTCACATTATACGCTCGGTGGCTCGGATTCTGTGCCGTTTGGCCGAGGCATCAACCTCGGTAAACGGCGCTCAAGTTGAACTTGCCGTTCGAGAAATCCGCTGCGCTCCGAACTTGTCGCTCACCGCACTCCCTAACTCCCTGTATTGCTTTTAGCTCTATTTGGTTATTGAATCACCCCACGAACCTCAAGGAGCCTCCAGAATGCGCAACTTTGGAATTCTCTGGGTCCTATACGGACTTCTGCGCCTCATCGGTGCCCTCGGCGTTTTCATGTATAGCGCCACGCTCACGCTCATGTGGGGCGCGCTGCTTTCCAGAGTCCCCAATCCGTTCGCGCTGATGGATTTCTTTCACGTCTTCTTGATCTTTGTAATCATCCTGGGAATTGTGGCAGGACTAGTCTGCATTATCGCCGGCCTAAATCTCATGTCCGGCGCGGCCTCCGCCCGCAAACTCGGCTACGTAGCAGCCTTCTTCGGCCTAACGAACGGGCCTCTAGGCATCGCCCTCGGCGCATTCACACTTGTCTCCTTGGCGCATTCGGACACCAAGGCCGCCTGAGAGGCTAGACGGCGGATAGTTCCGAGTGTTCGGGTGATCGTGCGGATGGGAGCGGACGCAAGCATTTCGCTTCGCAATTCCTTCCCCATTGGAGCATTGAACACCGTCCAATCGCGTTTTCGTTGCCCTCCCTTACGCGGTGCTTTAGCTTCCATAGCAGGGGATTCATTCCAATGGCAGACACGAGCGCGCCACTTATGTCCGAACTCTTCCGTCCTTATGAAAAGTTGGTTGAAATCACCATCCTGGGCAAGACTTTCCTGGTTCCCGAACGCAATTCCTTATTGCGCGCGTTCCAGTTCATCAGCCCGGAAACCGTCCCGTACGGCCGCTTCTGCTGGAATCAGGAATGCCAATACTGCAAAGTGAGCTGTCAGCTCTCAGACGACGACCAGGCGCGCCCGATTCTCAGCTGCAAGTTTCTGGTCTCTGAAGGCATGCAGATCTCCGAGATGGCGCCTGAATTGGTCGGCTGCCTGCGCGCCAAATTAGGCGCCGCCGCTCAGAACAATCCCAAACCGTCAGCCCCAACCAGCACTGCCGCTCCGGCCACCAGTACCAACAACGTCGAAAGCGACCACAAGTGAGCCGCAGTCGATGCCGAGCGACTCCCGCGCAGTCATCTGCACGCTCGCGACCGCCCGTCGTGCTTCTCGTGTGAATTTCACGCGAGTCCCGCCTCATATGCTATTTTTACAGGTCCCAGGAACCATCCGAACAAACCCAGGAGACACGGCATGCCCATTTGCGATGGATGTGGCGCTCAGGTGGACGAAGCCCACATCCGCCAACGCATCGAGCGTCTCGAACTCGCCACGCGTTTCCGCCCCATCCACATCCAGGTGCTGCTCCTCGACGCTGCGCCACCGGCGGTACTCGAAGATTATTTCTATCGCGCCTCTGCGGACGTAAACGAACGTTCCGTAGCATCGCGCATGTTTTTCGACGAGCTTGCGAAGTGCACTGGACAGACCCCGGCTACCCGCACGTCGGAAGAATCCCTACTCGCCGAATTTCAGAGACGTGGTTTCTTCCTCGCCTATGCCGTTGAATGTCCCGTCAAATCCTCCAGCGAACTCGGCGCAGCGATCGACCGGATGGCCTCCACGGTCGTGCTGCGCGTGAATTCGTCGTACAAACCGAAATTCCTAGCGCCAATTTCGCGTGACCTCCAGGCGTTGCTCCCGCTATTGCAGCTCAAGGGATGGAACGAAAAAATGATTCTGAACAATGGCGAGCCGTTCGACGATCCCTTCCTCGGCGACCCTCAAGGGCAAGCCGAATTCGGTACCTCGCTCGGAGATCGCCTCTCCAAAGCCCTGCCGCGTCAGGCCTAGAAATTCCGTTCCAATGCCCAAAACGGGACGCCGCTGAGCCCTCTTGCGCCTTTTCCCTCGCTGTGTCCGCTTTCGTTCTTGCCCGGCCTCGCGCTGAGCGCGCAGCGGACGAAGCTGCGGCGTCACCTTTGCTAAGCATCCGCGCTGACGTAAAGATTTGTGAAGAATAGCCGTTCGAGCGCGCCCAAGCGTTATGCTAGAATCAAGCGTTCTATCGAATTGCAACCGGGAGTGCCGCGCATGAATGCCCGAAGCAAGTTCCTGGTCGGCTCGGCGATCATTGTCATCACCTTGATGGCGCTAGCCTACGTGGGCTTCACTCAGAGCAAGACTTACTACCACACCATCTCCGAGCTTGCGACGCTCCAAGGCTCCGCGCTCCACCAACGGATGCGCGTCTCTGGTAACGTCCAGGCCGGCACGATCGAACATCTCGGCGACCGCGTGAATTTCGTGCTCACCGAACAGGGCAAGAACCTGCCGGTGAGCTACATCGGGCGCGACCCGTTGCCCGATACGTTCAAAGACGGAGCGCAAGCATTGGTGGAAGGCAAATTGCTTCCGGACAATCGCTTCCAGGCCGAGCAGGTGCAAGCCAAGTGCGCCTCGAAATACGAGGCTTCGCCTATTGCGCCGGCGGCCACGGCTCCGCAACCGGGGCAATCCTCGAATGGCTCCTACGCGCGGCCTTCGGGAAGTTAGCGCCTTACTCGACTAGAGCGAATCAGCGCGGGGGAAATTCGTGGATATTCTTGGCTCGTTAGCACTGCTGCTCGCCTTTCTGGCGGCGGTGTATGCCGTCGTCGCCGGAATCGTCGGCATCGTCACGCGCCGCGTTCTGTTGACGAAAAGCGCCCGCAACGCGGGCATGGCCGTCTTCGTCCTCGTCACCATCGCAGTCGGTTGCCTGGAATTTTTCTTCTTCACCAATAATTTTTCCCTGGCCTACGTAGCCGAGCACAGCAATACCGCGCTCCCGCCTTACTACAAGTTCGCCGCGCTCTGGGCCGGCCAGGAAGGCTCGCTCCTCCTGTGGACCTGGCTGCTCTCCGGCTACGCATTCTTTGTCCTGTTCCTCAATCGCAAACGCCACCCCGAACTGATGCCCTATGCAGGCGTGGTTATGGCCGGCGTGCAAACCTTTTTTCTCACGCTCAATAATTTCGTGGCGACGCCCTTTCAAGTAGTCGCCGGCGCGGATGGCGCGGGCATCATGCACCTCGCACGCATATCCGAAGGCCGCGGCCTGAACCCGCTATTGCAATATCCCGAAATGGTGATCCATCCTCCGATGCTTTATCTTGGGTACACCGGATTCACCATTCCATTCGCGTTTGCGCTCGCGGCGCTCTTGGGTCGGTATCCCGGCGAAAAGTGGATTCACATCACCCGCCGCTGGACCATGATCGCCTGGTGTTTCCAAAGCATCGGCATCCTGCTCGGCGCGCACTGGGCCTACGCCGTTCTCGGCTGGGGCGGCTACTGGGCCTGGGATCCCGTCGAAAACGCTTCGCTTCTCCCCTGGATTACCGGCACCGCCTTTCTCCACTCCGTGATGATGCAGGAAAAGCGCGGCATGATGAAGGTGTGGAACGTTTGGCTCGTATTCACCACCTTCATGTTATGCATTCTCGGCACTCTGCTCACGCGCTCTGGCGTCGTCAGTTCCGTGCACGCTTTCGCGCAATCTTCAATCGGCGGCTGGTTTGTCGGCTTTCTGATAATTGTTTTCCTGGTCTGCGCTGCGGCGTACTGGAAGAATCACGATTACCTGCGCAGTGACAACCAACTCGACTCTCTCGTCTCGCGCGAATCCAGCTTCCTCTTCAACAATCTCATCCTCCTCGCCGCCTGCTTTGCCGTACTCTGGGGCACGCTCTTCCCAGTCCTCTCCGAATGGGTCGAAGGCAGCAAAATAAGCGTCGGCCCGCCGTTCTTTAATAAAGTAATGATTCCGATCGCGCTCTTCCTCTTGATGCTTACCGGCGTGGGGCCATTACTCGCGTGGCGCAAGACTTCGTTCGACGCGCTAAAGCGCAATTTTGCATGGCCGCTTGGTGGCGGCGTCGTTGCAGGAGTCGTTGCCCTGATTTTTGGTTTTCGCGATGTCTATGCGTTGATGTGCCTGATTCTGAGCGTCTTCGTCACCCTTACCATCGCCTCGGAGTTCTTCCGCGGCGCACGCGTGATCTCCGCGCGCGATGGCACGAACTTCCTTACCTCCATCGGCGAACTCACCATGCGCAACACTCGCCGTTACGGCGGTTACGTCGTCCACTTCGGAATGGTTCTCGTCTTCATCGGAATCGCCGGCACTCCCTTCAATCGCGACATCCAGAAAGATCTCGGTATCGGCGACACGCTGAAAATCGGTCCCTACACCATCCTCTGCCAGAATTTCGATCAAGTCGCCAACAACAACTACCAATCGCAACGCGCTACTCTGGAAGTCTTCAAAAACGGCAAGTCAGACATGATGCTCTATCCCGAGCGCCGTTTCTTCCTCACCAGCCAGATCACCGAAACGATGGTCGCCGTGCAATCGTCGCCCCTCCGCGATCTCTACGTAGTCTACGCAGGACAAAGCCCAGAGAGCGGCCGTCCCTCGGTCCACGCCTATTTGCTGCCGCTCGTGAAATGGATCTGGTTCGGCGGCATCGTAGTCGTACTCGGCACGATCCTCGCGCTAATTCCGAATCGCCGCACCGCGCTGGTCCTCCGCCCTGTAACCGAACGCTCCTGGGCCAACGCCATCGCAGACTCATCTCCAGCAATCGGCGCAGTCGCCCGCCGAGTAGAAGGCCATGACTAATCTCTCGCGCAATCTCGCCTGTCAACGCACCCGGAAGTCTCCGTGCCCTCCACGGCCTTTCTCTGCGTCCTCTGCGTTAAGCTTTTGCCTTCGTTCGGTAACGTTGGCGCTGACGCTGGCCATCAGTTCGGGCCCAGTCGCAGTCGCAGCCCAGCAATTGCCCCGTGCGAAAGACCTCAGCAAGCGCGTAATGTGCATGTGCGGCGGCTGCGAAGATTCGGCCGGCCTCTGCAGCCATCCCGGCGGCACCTTCTCCGGCCCCTGCGACACCGCCCGCGGCATGCAAAAAGATCTCGATGCCCGCGTAGCCCGCAACGAATCCGACGACGCAATTCTCCAAGCCTACGTCGAACAATACGGCCCCACAGTTCTGGTCGAGCCTCCGAAAAAGGGTTTCGATCTCTTAGCGTGGGTGATGCCGGTCCTGCTGCCGCTGATCGCGCTGATACTCGTCTGGCAAGTCGTCCGCCGCTGGAAACAAAAAGCAGCCCTAGCCCCAGCCGGCGGACCGCCGATTGACGCCGCGTTCCTCGAGCGCGTCCAGCGCGAAGCCGGCAGGGAGCCGACCAAGGACCACGATGAGTAGCGTGGACATCGCCGTAGCCTGCGCGCTCTTGTCGGCCGCTGCCATTTTTTTCATCTTTAACGTGAAGCTGGACGAGTCCGATTCTGCACCCCATCGCACCAAACTCGACCAGTTGATGGAGCGCCGCGACGCAATCTACGAAAATCTGCGCGACCTCCGTTTCGAATTTCGCGCCGGAAAATTCTCCGAACACGATTTCGAGGAGATCAAACAATCGCTGGAAGTAGAAGCCGCGCGCGTCCTAGCCGAAATGGACCAACTGACCGGGGGCGCTCCCACGCCCGCCACACGCCAAGCTTCCATGCGTCAAACGGCCGCGGAACAAGCGGCCACGGAAAAGGTACGAAATTCATGAACGCCAGGCCAGCACGCCAAATATCACAGCAAGCGCAAGCCAATCCGCGTGTAGGAGCACGGCATGCCGTGCCCGCAGTCGCCCCCGCCACGACAGTATTACTGTTTCTACTCGCGCTATCCCTGTTCGCGCGCACTACCTTCGCCGGCACGCTAGACGGCACCGTAAAAAATGGCACCAATGGAAAGCTAGCCACCGGCGCGGACGTAATCCTCATCCAACTCCAAGGCGGCATGCAGCCGGTTGCCAACACCAAGACCGACGCCCAAGGCCACTATCACTTCGATAATCCGCAACTCGGCACCGGCCCCATGCTCCTCCGCGTAGTTTACAAAGGCGTGAACTACCACGAGCCCATTACTCCCGGTAAAACTACCGCCGACGTAGAAGTCTTCGAGCCCACCGACAAGCCCGACGCCTTCAGCGTCGCCAATCACGCCATCATTCTGCAACCCAACGGCTCAGATCTCATGGTCGGCGAAGAGTACATGATCGCCAACAAAACCCAGCCACCCGTCGCCTACTACCGTGAAGATGGCTCGTTCAATTTCACGCTTCCCGATGGCGCGGACTTCAATCAAGCCTCCGCGTGGGGCAGTTCCGGAATGCCCGTAGTGCAGGGAACGATTGACAAGGGCAAAAATAAATTGGCCATCGCGTTTCCGTTCCGTCCCGGCGAAAGCGGTGTGCGCCTCTCTTACAAAATGCCCTACGCCGGAAATCATTTGACGCTGCGCAACGTCTCGCCCTACTCGACCGAACGCCTGATCATCGCGGCTCCACCGACCGTGCAGATTTCCGGCAGCGGAATTTCGCCCGCCGGCCAGGACCAGGGCTTCAACGTCTACATGCGCGACAACGTCGCCGCCAATTCTCCGATTGATGTCGCAGTCTCCGGTACCGCTCCGCCGCCTCAAGCAAGTTCGAACGGTGCCGCAGGCGCCGGCGGAGGCCCCGACAACTCGCAAAATCCTTCCGTGAATTCGCGCGCATCCGATGGCGGAAGCGCCGAAGCGCAATCAGTCAGCGCTACCACGATTCCCGCGCGCCTCGACGGCCTGAAATGGATATTGACCGGCGGCTTCGCGTCCATCTTCGTTCTCGGCTTCGCATACCTCTGGCTCAAACCGCGCCCTGTGGTCGCTTCGAATGGCTCGCAAGAAATCGCGGCCGACTTGCCCAAGCCTCGCAACGCAAAAAAATCAGCAGCATCTTCCGCCGCCGCAGCAGCAGCCGTCGCCGAAACGCCCGCTCCTACCGCCGCTCGCGCACAATCGTCCGATGCCTCCGTCGCAATTGACCGCGAAGTTCGCGGCAGCCTCGATGAACTAAAAGACAACATTTTCCGCCTCGAACTCCGCCGCCAGGCCGGCACCATCAGCGAAGAAGACTACGCGCGCCAGCGTGAAAGCGTCGAAAAAATGCTCCGCGCCTTAGTGCGCGGCTAGGCGCAACGCATTGCCCGCACCGAGCGTCTCTTCGCAAAACGCCGTGACATCGCCGCTAGGCCTCTCCTTCCAATCTGTCGAAAAACGTTTCGGAGCCTTCGCCGCTCTCCGCGATATCACGCTCGAAATTCTTCCCGGCGAATTCGTCGCGCTCCTCGGCCCCAACGGAGCAGGGAAGACCACGCTCCTACGCATCGCCGCCCTGCTCTCGAATCCCACGCGTGGCGGCGTAAACTTCACAAACGGACCAGCGACCATCAGCGGCCGCGTCCGCTCGCAGGCAATCTTTCACAGGCCCAAGCACGCCATCGGCCTCGTCGGCCACAGCACCCTGCTCTACGACGATCTCACTGCGCACGAAAATCTCACGTTCTTCGCCAATCTCTACGGCCTGGACGGTATCCCGCATCGGATAGCCGTCGCGCTGGAAGATTGTGGCCTAGCCACACGCGCCGCAAGCCTCGTACGAACTTTCTCGCGCGGCATGCGCCAACGCTTAGCAATCGCCCGAGCGTTGCTTCACGGCCCCAGCCTGCTTCTGCTCGACGAACCCGCCGCCGGCCTCGATCGCCAAGGCCTCGAATGGTTCAGCACAAGACTCGCGCGCTTGAAACAAGACGGCTGCACGATCCTGATGAGCACCCACGCGCGCAACGAATCCCTGGACCTAGCCACGCGCGCCGTAGCGCTAGCAGGCGGCCGCATCCAACACGACAGCGGCCCTAGCGGCGATCCAGCCCCGCTGCTGGCGGCGCTCCGAGCGGAGGCTTAAATTGTTGGCCATTTGCGGGCGCTCGCGACAGCCAGAATTTCAATTCAGGCAAGCCTTTAACGGAGCATTGTCATCCCGAGCGCAGCGAGGGATCTGCTTTTGACCACGATAAAAGCCGCCGCCATCATCCTCGGCAAAGAACTCCGCCTGGAATTCCGCACGCGCGAGCTCCTAACCGCCACGGTCGTCTTCGCCCTGGTAGTAGTCGTCCTATTCAGCTTCGCTTTCGATCCCACCCCAGCAGAATCCCGCCGCTACGGCCCCGGCCTCCTCTGGATCGCCTTCCTCTTCGCCGGCTCCCTGATGCTCAACCCATCCTTCGCGCGCGAACAATTAAACGAAACCCTCGACGCCCTCCGCATGGCCCCCGTCTCGAGCTTCGCAATCCTTCTCGGAAAAATTCTCGCGAATTTCATCTTCATGTCCCTAGCCGAATTACTTCTCGTTCCGATATTCGCCGTCCTCTACAACGTCTCCCTGGCAGGCATCGTCGGCCGCCTAGCCCTCGTCCTCGCGCTAGGCACTCTCGGTCTCACCGTAACCGGCACAGTTTTCTCCGCCATCTCCGCCCACGCCCGCATGCGCGAACTCCTCCTCCCGTTGCTGCTGCTTCCCATCCTCACGCCTCTCCTGATCGCCGCGGTAGAATCCACCGCCGCTCTCTTCGCCGAGCAACCGACGCTCGACGTCACCTGGGTCACATTCCTGGCCGGATTTGATATTGTGTTCCTTACAGCGTCCTGGCTTCTGTGCGACTATACTGATGGAAGAATGAAGGAAATATGAGGTCCCGCAACGAATGAAGGCCCGCTTACCTCTGACGATCCTCACCGCCCTGCTGATCTTCGCGGCAGGCTACGCCGCGCTGTTCGTCGCGCCCGATGAAAAGACGATGCACGCGATCCAGCGCATCTTCTATTTCCATCTTCCCAGTTGGATCGCGATGTTCTCGGCCTTCACCATAGCCTTCTACGCGAACGTCGCCTATCTCATCACCCGCAATCGCAAATGGGACGCCCTCGGTGTCTCCGGCGTCGAAGTCGGAGTCATATGCTGCACCATCGGCCTGGTCACCGGCCCGTTGTGGGCGCGCCCGGTGTGGGGCATTTGGTGGACTTGGGACGCTCGCCTCACCTCTACCTTCATTCTCTGGCTGCTCTACATCGGCTATCTACTTCTCCGCGGCCTTCTCGAAGACCCCGAAAAGAAAGCGTCGCTCTCTGCCATCTTCGGAATCTTCGCGTCGCTCGATATTCCTCTCGTTTATCTCTCGAACCGCCTCTGGCGTACGCAGCATCCGCAACCCGTCATCCTCGGCGGCCCCAATTCCGGCCTCGCGCCCACGATCGCCAAAGTTTTGTTGCTTTGCGTTGTTGCCGTCTTTTGCGTAATGATATTGGTGCTGGTGGATCGTTACAGGCTGGAAATGCTGCGCAACGAATGTGCTGAGCTGCGCTTTACAATCGAATCCCGCGGTTCCGAAGATGGATTAAATGGATTGGCCGCGAATCAGCCCGCGCTGGGAAAGGTCGGACGATGAAAAACTTCGAATTTCTCTTCACCGCGTGGATGGTAGTCTGGGTGGTCTTCTTCGTTTATGAAGTCAGCGTTGCCCGGCGCATCTCGCAAGTGCGCCAGGAAATCGAGCGGCTCAAGCAGCAATTGCAGCAAGGGCAAGGCTGAGTTTGCCAGAGGTGCGTCATGGCTGGGGCCAAAAGAATTGCGGTAGTGCTGTTCCAACTCGGCGGGCCGGATAGCCAGGCCGCCGTCGAACCTTTCCTCTATAATCTCTTTTGCGATCCGGACATCATCAATTTCCCCGGCGCCTTTCTCGCGCGCAAAGCTCTGGCCAAGCTGATCTCGACCACTCGCTCGAAGATCGTCCGCCAGCATTACGCCGAAATCGGCGGAGGCTCGCCCATTCGACGCCTCACCGAACAGCAATCCCGCGCCCTGGAAAAAGCCCTAAAGCTGCACATCCCGGCACGCACGGTCGTGGCCATGCGCTACTGGCATCCCAGCACCTCTGAAGCCATCGCAGCTCTCGACCGCGAAACCTACGATGAACTCGTCTTGCTGCCTCTCTATCCCCACTACTCGTTCGCCACTACGCGCAGCAGCCTCAACGAATGGAATCGCCAATACCAGCCGCGCACGCCCGTAAAGAGCATTGACCATTTCCACGACCATCCCGATTACATCGCCGGAATTGTCGAACGCATCAACGAAGTTCTCTCCACCCTCGATCGTCCCGACGACGTCCATCTCGTCTTCAGCGCGCACGGCTTGCCGCTGGCTCTGGTGGAAAAGGGCGACCCGTATCCGAAGCAGATCGAGGAAACGGTTCAGCTCGTTCGCGAACTCGGCTCCTGGGAAAATCCCTACGTGCTCTGCTACCAAAGCAAAGTCGGCCCGCAGAAGTGGCTGCAACCTTCGCTCACCGGCACGATTGAACGCATGGCCAAGAGCGGCATCACGCGCATGCTGGTCATCCCCATCGCCTTCCTCACCGAGCACATCGAAACCCTGCACGAGATCAATATCGAAGCCCGCGAATACGCCGAGTCGTTAGGCGTCACCGAATTTCACATGATGCCCGCGCTCAACGATTCGCCGCTCTTGATCCGCGCCCTCGCCGACCTCGTCCTCCGCTCCGTAGGCATGCGCAGCGGCGTCGCCTCCCTCACCACATAGCCGCAACCGCACGCGACCAACCAAGCCGGTCTTTGCTCCGGATCGTCCTCGCGCATTCCTGTGCCGCGCATACACCGCGCAAAATTTTCTTCCAGAATGTCTTGACACAGCCTCTCCCAAATCATATAACGCACTGTTAATTTCTTCGGACTGGTCGGCCATCTTAAATTTATAGTTTTGGTTTGTGGGATAGAAATCTCAACGGGCCTATGGCAGAAATTTCCGAAGGGAAGCCGGGACAACCCGCATCGCCGCCAGTAGCGGCGGAAGCGAAACCGTCCCAAACGCCGGAAGCACAAGCCGCCGCCAAGGCGGTCAATACGGGCCGCCGCAGAATTGTATGGGCGTGTATCTGGGGATACCTCGGCGTCAACTTCCTGATGTTCCTCCGATTTTTCTTCCCCCGCGCCTTATACGAACCCAATACTACTTTCAATATCGGTTTTCCCTCGGATTTCGGCCTCGGTATTGACCAGCGCTTCCTGATGACCAATCGCGTATGGGTCGTCCGCGAACCGGACCGCCTCTTCGTCATCTTCGCCCGCTGCACGCATCTCGGCTGCACGCCCGAATGGAAGCCCGCCGAAAATAAATTCAAGTGCCCGTGCCACGGCAGCGGTTACGACAGCGAGGGAGTAAATTTCGAGGGCCCAGCTCCTCGCCCCATGGATCGCGCCGACGTTACGCTTGATCCCACCGGTCAAATCACGGTGGATACCAGCCGGCTCTTCGTGGACGACCCGCGCGCCGGCGTCAACCATTTCAATGATCCGGGAGCGTTCCTGAATGTGTAGCGCACAAACCAAAGCGCCAAAGCGCCACGAATTCTGCGTGCCGATGGTTTTGTAGCGGCGCACTTTAGTGCGCCATCGCTATCGCGGCAACAAACGATGGCGGTCCACACACCGCCACTAAAGGCTCTGAAGTTTCACGCGCCACAGGCCAGATAGATTCGTATTCGGAAGGGGTCAATACTGAATGCCCGAAGAAAACGGAGACGGCAAGCCGAAATCCGGCGTCCTGGACAAAGTCCAGGACCGCGCTGCCGCTCTTCGCGACACGCTGACCGCGAAAGCCAAAGAGCAAGCCGACGGGCTGAAAGAGCCCGAAAAGACTCAGCTCTATCGCTCTATCTTCCGCGTCAAGCACGACGAAGAGCCCCGCAACCGCGCTCTCAGCGTGCTCTCCAACGTTTTTTTTCACCTGCACCCCGCCAAAGTAAATCGCGACGCCACCAAATACAATTTCACGTGGGGCATGGGCGGCATCACCTTCTACCTCTTTATCGTCCTCACCTTCACCGGCGTCCTGCTGATGTTCTATTACCACCCCACCAAGGTGCAGGCCTTCCGCGACATCCTTTATCTAGAAAACGACGTCCCCTTCGGCAAGCTCCTGCGCAATATGCACCGCTGGGCCGCGCACTTGATGATCATCGCGGTCTGGCTGCACATGTTCCGCGTCTTCATGACGGGCTCTTACAAGCGCCCGCGCGAATTCAATTGGTGCGTCGGCGTGCTCCTGATGGTCTTGACCATGCTCCTAAGCTTCACCGGATATCTTCTCCCCGATGATCAACTCGGCTTCTGGGCCGTCACCGTCGGCACCAACATGGCCCGCGCCACTCCGCTCTTAGGACACGAAGGTCCCTTCGGCGCGCTCTTAGGCATGACGCCGTACAACGACGTCCGTTTTGCATTGTTAGGCGGCTCCATCGTCGATGCCAACGCGCTCTTGCGGGCCTACATCTGGCATTGCATCGCAATCCCGCTAATCGTTTCCATTTTCTTAGGAGTGCATTTCTGGCGCGTCCGAAAAGACGGCGGCATCTCGGGCCCAGCCCCCGTAATGCTAGAAAGCGAAATCAAAGAAGAACGCAACCCAAGGCCTGTAGTCCTACGACCCAGCGGAATGGGCATGCACGACAAATGACGCACCACGCACAACACAACGAAGCCGTAGGGGCACGGCATGCCGTGGCCGCTGTGGCCAGCGCCCAAATCTCTAATCCGGGAATTTGTCTCAAGCAGCAAGCAGGAGCCTAACGGATGGATTGGCACCAAATCTGGGAAATTGCCTCGGCCCCCGACAACGTTCCCATCGTTGCCTTGCTCTTCTTCATTCCGTTCTATCTCTGGTACGCCCTCAAGCAGGGAATTGAAAACGATAAACTGATCGCCATCCTCGAATCCGACGCCCAGCTAGCCAAAACCAAATACCGCAAAACGCAAGAGTGGGACCCGAAGTGGGACCGCGAAGTCCACACCTGGCCCTACTTGATGCGCATGGAATTTCTCGTTGCCATCATTATCACAGTCCTGCTGATGGCTTGGTCGCTCACGCTCAACGCGCCCCTCGAAGAACCATCGAATCCCAACGTCACCATGAATCCTGCCAAGGCCCCGTGGTATTTCCTCGGCCTGCAGGAAATGCTCGTTTACTTCGACCCGTGGATCGCCGGCGTGGTAATGCCCACCCTCGTCATCATCGGCCTGATGGTCATTCCATACATTGACGCGAACCCGCTCGGCAACGGCTACTACACCTACAAGCAGCGTCGCTTCGCCATCTGGACGTTCCTCTTCGGCTTCATCGGCCTGTGGATCGTGATGATCGTAATCGGCACCTTCATCCGCGGCCCTGGATGGATGTGGTTCTGGCCCGGTAAAACCTGGGACGCTGAACGCGTGGATTACGCAGTGAATCGCAACCTCGACCAGGTTGTCGGCATTGACGGTTCATGGATCGCCTCAATTTTCCATACCACCAAAGACCAGGGCGCGATCTGGGCGCGCGTCATCTTCGGCATCTTCCCGCTCGTCCTGTTCTTCATTCTGGCGGGATATCTGGTCCACTGGCTCTGCATGCGCACAGAATTCAGCCGCAAGATTTACAAGCGCATGAGCCTGCTGCAGCTCGTCACCATGTACACGTTCCTGATTTTCATGTTCTCGCTGCCCGTGAAGATCCTGCTGCGCCTGATTTTCACGATCAAATACGTCTGGGTAACGCCGTGGTTCAGCATATGACGATCCGGCGAGCATCCTCATCCCGGAGGAACGCAGTGACGGAGGGCTCCGCTCGCGGCTTCGAGCGCACGCCAACCACATCGAAGGAGGTTCTTGGTGCCTGATCGTTCTCCTGAAACCGGCCCTGACGATCCAATCAAGAGCAAATCCTTTGCGCTCCCGTTATTGATCGCCTCGTTCCTGCTGATCATCACCGTGGCGTGGTCGTTCTACGTCGAATTCTACGGCCTGCAACCGTGGCGCGAATATCAAAGCCGCTTCGCCAAAGCCTACTCCACCTACCTCGAGAAAGCCGTCAAGAGCGAGAAAAAGAACGAGGATGTCGTCTACTCCTCCGCTGAATATAAAGCTCTCGTTGCCAAAGTAGATGCCGCGGAAAAGTCCACCAAAGCCCAGGACGCCGACATCGCCAAACAAATTGCGCTCCTAGATGACCAGCGCGCCGCCATGGGCGACGCCTTCAAGGATGCGCGCGGAAAAATCGGATCTCTCGTCTACCAATACGAAATCGTCCCGGATTCCGACAAGTCTACGAAAGCCGCGCGCAAGAAAGACCTGGAAGATGCGGAAAAGGGCATAGGCACCATCTGGAAAGTGGATTGGCCCAACGCCGACGGCTCAATTCAGAAAAATAAAACTTTCACGGGCGATCAGCTCAACGACACTTTCACCAGCATCATCGCCCAGCGCGCCGCTTTGGTCGCCAAACGCGGGGAAATTGACAAGCCCGCGAAAGACGCCCACGTCGAACTCGCGCAATACACCACCGAGCATTTGCCCGGCCTCAGTTCCACATCGCTCGAAAGTTTGCAGCACGCCATGGAAGATTTCGACGAGAACATCATTCAGATCAACGTCAATCCTCCCGGCGCGTCGCTCAATAATCTAGGCGGCGCAGGTCTAGTGGACCGCTGCCAATCCTGCCACGTTGCCACCGACCAGAAATACGTTCCGGCGCAGCTCACGCTCACCAAGGCCGACCTCGGCATGGCCAAAAGCGATGACGCTCCGTTCACCAGCCATCCCGACTTGGATCTCATCCAGTGGCATCCGCTCGAAAAATTTGGCTGCTCGCCCTGCCACGGTGGCAATGGCCGCGCCATCAATTCCGTCCAGCGTGGTCACGGCCGCTACGAACATTGGCTCTGGCCGCTTTACTATTCCGAAAATTACGATGCCGGTTGCCAGCAATGCCACTCCGCGGATATGGTCACCGAGCACGCGCCGGTCCTGAACGAAGGCAAACAGCTCTACCGCCAGAAGGGCTGCATCGGCTGCCACCGCTTCAATGGGTTCGATAATCAGGACGAGCAACTCGTCAACGCGCGGCAAACCATTTTGCAGTTAGCCAAAACCAAAGCCGACGACGAACTCGAAATCCCGCGCCTGCAGAAACAGGCTGACCAGGCTTCCGACAACGCCACCGCCGATCTGCTGAACGCGAAAGCCACGGACTTGACGGTCGAAATCAGCCGCATGGATGCGCAGAGCGAATCGCTCGAGGTCCGCAGCCATGATTTGCTGCAAGAGATCAAAAAAGTCGGCCCGGATCTGAAAGAAGCACGCCAGAAGCTCCGCAAGGAATGGATTCCGTACTGGATCGGGCACACCACCGAATTCCGCCCGACCACCAAGATGCCGCAATTCAAACTCACGCAAGATCAGATCAACGCAATCGCCGCTTTCATCTGGCAGGATTCGCTCGCCGGTCCGCCGCTTGAAAAGCAGCCAACCGGAAACGCCGATCACGGAAAAGTTCTGCTCGAATCGCGCGGCTGTCTCGCCTGCCACGCTATCGGTGAAGGTGCGAACGCCGTCGGCGGCACATTCGCGGCGAATCTCAGCCGCGTCGGCGAAAAAGAAAATTACGATTACCTCGTGCGCTGGGTCCACAACCCGCGCCAGCGCTCGGCGCCCTATTGCCCATACGAAAAGAAGGACCTCGGCCCGCAAGACTACGCCAAGCACAATCTGCCCTACGTTTTCGACCTCGATCACTCGCGCTGCCCGAACGACGGCCACGAACTCGTCGTGCAGCAGCCGACGATCATGCCCAGCCTGCGCCTCTCGATCGAAGACTCGCGCGACATCGCCAGCTACTTGATGACGCAGAAACACGCGGACGCAACATACGCCGCGGCCAGCTACATGGACGATCCCAAGCTTGCCGCGGAAGGCAAGGATCTCGTCCGGCACTTCGGCTGCGCCGGCTGCCACGAAATCAGCGGTCTCGAAGACGAAGGCCGCATCGGCACCGAGCTAACCAACGAAGGCAGCAAGCCCATCGAGCGTCTCGATTTCGCGCTCTGGACCGAAGACGCCAAGCGCGGCGTTCTCCCCGACGGCAAGCGCAACATCCGCCAGGGCAAGCAGATCGCCTGGTTCGATTCCAAAGGTTTCTTCGAAGAAAAAATGAAGAATCCCGCCGTCTACGACCAGGGGAAATATCACGCCAATCCCATGGACACGCTGCGCATGCCCAAGCCCAATCTGCAGTCCAATGCCGAAGTCGAAGCGCTCGTCACCATGCTCCTCGGCAGCACCGATCCCACTCTGCCACCGGAATACATGTACAAGCCCCAGGATCGCCGCCGTTACATTCAAGAAGGCTGGTGGATCGTCACAAAATATAATTGCATCGGCTGCCACCAGATTGACGTCGGCCAAAAATCGGTCCTGATGACTCTGCCGATGTATCAAGGCGAGAACAAAGCCAATCTGCCTCCAGTGCTCACCACCGAAGGCGCGCGCGTGAATCCCGATTGGCTGCGTCAATTCCTCGCGAATCCCTCGCTCAGCACCACTGATACGAATCGCAACGGCGTTCGCCAATATCTGCAAGTGCGCATGCCCACTTTCTACTTGTCCGACGACGAAATCCGAAAGCTCACGCTATTCTTCGAAGCGATGTCGGCCCAGCCCGACCCCTTCATTCCGCCGAAGGTCGAACCGCTCACGGACGTCGAGCGCGCCGCAGCCCGCGGCTTGTTCACCAGCCCAGCCGCGCCATGCTTGAAGTGCCACATGACCGGCAACGAAGCACACGACAAGAACGCGTCCGCGCCCAATTTCCTGCTGGCTCGTGAACGTCTGCAGCCCGCCTGGACCGCCAGATGGATCACCGACCCGGCAAAAATAATCCCGGGCACAGCCATGCCGTCGGGCCTGTTCCACAAAGACGGCGATAACTGGGTATTCTCAGGCCCAGTCCCAGGCGCCATGGCCCAATATCACGGCGATCAAGCCGAGTTGCTAGTCCGCTACATGTTCTCGCTAACGCCGCAAGAACAAGCAGCATTACTAGGCAGCACGCCGAAAGGCGGAGGCAGCACCGGCGGAACCAAATCATCAGGCGGCAACTAGCGCAGCGCCGGCCTGCTTGGCGGTAGGCCGGCGTCTCGTCGGTTTGGAATTTGTGGCGGCGGTCTTCAGACCGCCAGCCTTTGATGTGCTCGCCAATCGAGAGAGGTGCAGGAACGCCGACGTTCTCGAGCGTGCTCCAACAAGGGATCTGCTGTTCTGTCCCGACCGCCGGCAGATCGAGGCAAGAATTCGCGAATACGCAACACCCGAAATTGTTAGAATACCCAGTCATGCACAAGGAGGCTTTTCCCGCAATGAGCAATAGATACTTCCATCTCGCACTCGCAGCCGTCATGGCCATTGCCATCACCGGCTGCGGCAAGAAAGAAGGCAACGAAACCGCCGAGCAGCCCGCCGCCACCAGCGCCCCGGCCGGAAAGACGGTGGACGCCTCGACCGCCGGCACCGTAACCGGCAAAGTCACCCTCGACGGCAAGCCCGCCAAAGAAAAACCAATCAACATGAGCGCCGAACCTTACTGCCAAAAAGCTAATTCCGGCCCGGTGCTTCCACCGACGGTCGAGTCCGACGATAAGGGCGATCTCGGCGACGTGGTTGTCTTTGTGAAGGACGGCCTCGGTGACTATGTGTTCACCACGCCGACAAACGCCGTGCCCCTCGCGCAAAAGGGCTGCATGTACGATCCCCACATCGTCGCGCTGATGGCCGGCCAAACCTTTGAAGTAAAGAACGACGACCAGACCACTCACAACATCCACCCCATGCCCAAGGACAATCGCGAGTGGAACAAATCGCAAGCGCCCGGCACTTCGCCCATCGACGAGTCCTTCGCGCGTCCCGAACTCGCCATCCCGGTTAAGTGCAACGTGCATCCCTGGATGAAAAGCTACATTTTCGTCTTCAAGAATCCCTACTACGCCATCACCTCGAAAGACGGCACGTTCGAACTAAAGAACCTGCCTCCCGGCACCTACACCATCGAGGCCTGGCAGGAAAAATACGGCGTAAAAGATCAAACCGTAACCATCGGCCTGAAGGATTCGAAGACGGTTGATTTCAAATTCGACGCCTCGGCCCCAGCCGCGCCGCCCGCGGACTAGCAAAGTTAAGCCAAGAACGTTGGGGCGGGTCTCAGACTCGCCCCGCGGTCGCTGCGGTCGCGAGATTTTGCGCAACGCAACGCCTTTGCGTCGATTCCGGCGCATGAATTACGACTCGTAATGTGGTAGCTTACTTTTCTGGAAAACATGCCCGAACCAGCGAATAACCGGATGCCCATCTCCAACGTTCCAGAGGGTCTCCATCGGTTCGCTGTCGCCACCGCTTCCTGCACAGTCCTGCTACTGATGGCTGGCGCTCTCGTCACCAGCAACGACGCCGCCGACTCCGTCCCCGATTGGCCTCTCGCCTACGGCAAAATTATCCCGCCTCTCGTCGGAGGCATCCGCTATGAATACGCGCATCGCCTGATGGCTGGCACCGTCGCGATCCTCACCGCGATTCTCGCGATATGGCTAGCGCGCAAAGCTTCGCCGTTCCTCCGCAAACTGGGTTGGACGGCTCTCGGCCTCGTGATCGCCCAAGCCATTCTTGGCGGCATGCGCGTCCTATTCCACGATCCCGCTCTCACCGCCACAATCCACGCCATTCTCGCGCAAATTTTCTTCGTCACGGTCGTCAGTCTGGCGCTGCTAACCAGCGCCTGGTGGAACAGCAATCTGGCCGAACTCGATGATCCCAGCTCACCATCGGTGCGCGCGCTTTCCCTGATCACCACAGCCGCAATCTTCGTGCAGTTGATTCTCGGCGCGGGCTTCCGCCATGGCGCCTTCGGCATCCTGCCGCACATGATTGGCGCCGTAGTCGTCCTATTCCTGGTGCTATGGACTGGCCGCACAGTCCGCAAACGCTTCGGCTCCGTGCGCGACTTGCGCCGCTGGGGCATCCTGCTGCAAGCCTTCCTCGGCACGCAGATCCTTCTCGGCATCGCGGCCTATTGGGCGGTGGTCCAGGAAATCAAGTCGGCGCAGCCGACGCAGACCTACGTAGTCCTCACGGTCGCGCACGTCCTGGTAGGCGCGTTGACCCTCGCCGCCAGCGTCTTGCTCACACTAGCGAGCATCCGCGTAATTCGCGGCGGAGCATCGGCGGCCACCACCAACGAAACCCGACACATCGCCAATTCCAACGCGGAGAGTTCCAGAGCATGAAAACGGCGGGCCACCACCAATGAGCAACGGACGCGTCGAAGCCATCCCCGCGTATGAAAGGCCCTGGGCCTACGTCGTGCTCACCAAGCCCGACGTCACATTTCTCGTAGTCATCACCACCGTCGCGGGCTTCTATCTCGCGTCCAACGGCCCGGTCGATTGGGTGCGCCTGATTAACACCCTCTGCGGGACACTGCTAGTCGCAGGCGGCACGGCAGCCCTGAATCAATACATCGAGCGCCACATGGACGGCGTGATGCGCCGTACCGCAAACCGGCCGCTGCCCGCCGGCGTTTTGCAACCAAAAGAAGTCCTGATCTTCGGCGTAGCCACAATCATCGGCGGCACGATCTGGCTCCTCGTTGCCGTCAACGCTCTCGCCGCGTTTCTCGCGCTCGCCACCAGCGTCTCGTACTTGGCGGCCTACACTCCGCTCAAGACGCGCACAACGCTCGCAACCGCCGTGGGCGCCGTTCCTGGAGCGCTCCCGCCGCTGATCGGGTGGGCCGCAGCGCACGGTTCGCTCTCGCTAGGCGCATGGGTTCTCTTCGCCATTTTATTCGTCTGGCAGTTTCCGCACTTCATGGCCATCGCCTGGATGTACCGCGAAGATTACGGCCGCGCCGGAATCTTGATGCTGCCGGTAGTAGACCGCCAAGGCGACAAGACCTTCCGCCTCATCGTAGCGACCTCCGCCATTCTGATCCCCGTCAGCCTGCTGCCCGCCGTCCTCGGCATGACCGGGATTCATTATTTTTACGGCGCTCTTATTCTCGGGCTTCTTCTGCTCCAGGTTTCTTCGTGGGCCAATCGCTCCCGCACCAACCTCCGCGCGAAGTGGCTGATGCACGCCACGGTCGCGCACATTCCATTGCTTCTCGGATGGATGATTCTGGATAAGCTAGCCCGATGACGGCGGCTGCGGCAGTGGGAAGGGAATCGGGGATGACGCCAAAATCGAACTGGATCGAGATGAGCGCTCTCTGCGTGCTCTTCATTATTCTCTCGATCTGGGGAATCGTCTGGGACTTCACCAGCGGCCTGCTCACCAGCGGCATTGACGGCATCATGCTCGTCGCCATTTGCCTGATGATGGGCGGCATCTTCAGCCTGATGCTGGTCGTCATGCTCTGGCAAGCCGGCCTGATTCCGATTTTCAAGCCCAAAGAAGCAAAAGAAGGAGCTTCCGCTAAGCCCGCGGCCGCTGCCAAGTCCGCCACTCCTGCGGCGACTGCGCCCGCAGTTTCCGCTCCCGCGTCTGCCGCGAGCCCAGCCGCCGCCACGCCGCAAAAAACCACTGCACCGCCCACCCAGACCACTCCGACCACGAAATAATCCGGCTCTATGCCCACCTCTTTCGTCACAACCAAACTGCTCGCTTCCTCCGATCGTGGCATCCAAATAACCAGCAGATGACTCCAGACGCGCAACCTCAAAAATCTTTCGGCGGTCGCTGGGCTCTCGGAATCGTCGTCCTCGCGCTGCTCTTCGTCCTCATGCCGTTTCTTTTCTGGAACGCCACCTGGTTCGGCCGCCCCATCACCGATAATCAAATCGCCCACGCCCTCGCCGATCGCAGTCATCCACGCGAAATCCAGCACGTCCTCTCGCAATTCGAAACGCGCATCGAAAAAGGCGATCCCTCGGTGCGCCGCTGGTATCCGCAAATGGTCGTCCTGGCGAAAGACCCGATTGACGAGATCCGCGTCACCGACGCCTGGGTTATGGGTCAGGACAACACTTCGCAGGAATTTCACACCGCGCTGCTCGGGATGTTGAATGACCCGAACCCGATGGTCCAACGCAATGCCGCGCTCTCGTTAGTGCGTTTCCACGACGATTCCGGCCACGCGCTGATTGTCGCCATGCTGCGGCCGTACGTAATGGATTCGCCGCAAGCAGGCGTCCTCTCCACGCGCCTGAAAAACGACGACATCGTAAACCTCGGCACGCTGCTGGCTCACATCGAATCAGGAGGGAAGAGCAACGAAGTCCGCGCCCAAGTCCCCGGCACGGTTGAACGCTGGCTGGTACCAAACGGCGCCACAGTCACCGCGGGCCAGCCAATCCTCGCGTTAGCTCCCAATGAAAGCATGGCCTGGGAAGCTCTCCGCGCCCTATTTCTAACTGGCACCCCAGCTGACCTGCCAGACGTCGCGCACTTCGTCCGCGACACCAACGGCATGTCCCCCCAAGTAGGCGCCCAAGCCCAAGCCACAGCCCGCGAAATCCAAGACCGCGCAAACCACGAGCAAGCCCAGTAGCGCCGCCTCTTAGTCTTTGCCTTTGATTTCGTCTTTGAATTTGTAGCAGCGCACTTCAGTGCGCCATCGGTGTTAGAGCACAAAACGATGACCCAATGTGCATCGACCTAGAAGCGGATGTCCTCCCGCTTGCCCTGACGAAGGAAGGGAGCGCAGCGAGGGATCTGCTTTTCACTGCCGCCGCGGATGTCGCTCATCACTGCTTGTACTGAATCACCGCCTGCCCATCCACAATCTTGATGTCGCTGATATCGGGCGGCAAACGCAACTTCTCCCGATTCTCCGGCGACGCCATCAATTTCTCCACCGCCTCATTCAACGTTGACTGTGGCAAAGGCAACGACCCCAGCTTCCCACTCACCGGCTCGAACCTCATATATCCGTTGTCCGCCGTCAGGTGCCCATCCAGCTCCAACGACAAATCCTTTCCGTGAAAATCGAAAATCACATAAGCCTTCACGATGTCGCCGTCCATATCCACTTTCACATCCTTTACTGACGACTGCACCTGGTCCAAAGTCGGCTGCTCGCCTCCGGCGATTCCCGTCGTCGGATCATTCCCGGCGCTCCCATTAGTCGAAGGCGCAACAGCACTCCCATCCGCCGCCACCGGCGCAGCGCCCGCGGCCGTCGCCGGGCTCTGCGGAGCCAGCTGCAAATTCTGCGCAAGATACGAATTCAACTCCGTCCGATCCAGCGCCACTTGCCCCGGCTGTCCCGCAGCCTTAGCCTCATCCGCCGCCTGGAATTTCTTCTCCGCCCGTGCAGCCGCCCCCGGATCAAACGGCACGCGAGGCGCCGGCGAAGTCCTCAGCACCAGCACAATCACGATGATCAAGCCCACCAAACTCGACCAATACAAAATTTTGTAAAGCGTCTTAAAGGCCGGCGCAACAGGCATAAGCGCAACTCCTGAACCGCAGTTAAGAGTCTAGCAGCCCAGAGCGCCATGCCCGCCGCGCCGCTCCACCACAGTGCTTAATCGCCAATGAACCAAAGTACAGGCACACCTTCACACTTCGCCAAAATCATAAAATGGAAAGCGGACGTCATCCCGCTCGCCATGACGAAGGAAGGGAGCGCCGCGAGGCCTGCCTGCCGCAAGCAGGGATCTGCTTTTCTCTCGACGGCCGCAGCAAGCACTACTTCTTCACAATAAACCTCGCGTAATAAAGAATCCCCGCAACAGTCTTCCCGTCATGAATCTTCCCGCTCCGTATCCAATCCAAAGCCTCGCGCAAAGAAAAAATCCTAGCCGCAATCTTCTCATCCGCCTCCAGATTCGCCGATCCCGCGCGCAACCCCTGCGCCAGAAATATCACCATCTTCTCGCGCAGAAATCCCGGACTAGGGTAAAGCTCTGTCAACTTCCGCATGCTCCTCGCGGTATAGCCCGTTTCTTCCAGCAATTCCCGATGCGCCCCATGCGCAAACGTCTCATTCCCATCGCGCCGTCCCGCCACCAATTCCCAAAGAAACTGTCCCGCGCTATGCCGGTACTGCCGTATCAAAAGAATGTGCCCATCGGGAAGCACCGGCAGCACCACCACCGACCCCGGATGCTCGATAAAATCCCGCACAGCCTTGACGCCGTGCGGCTCGGCCACCAATTCCCGACGCACATCGAACACGCGGCCGCTGAATGCAATCTTGCTGCTCAACACTTTCCCCAGCGTCTTGGTCTTCGCCCTCTTCTTCGTCGCCACGCAAGCCCCCTAACTCAAATTAGCGCGCCAATTCTAACGCACCTCGCCGCCTGCCTAAATGCTCCCTTTTCTTGCCGCCGCCACTCCGCTTGCATATACTGGCTCTCGGCAAACCCATGCCCATCAATACCGTCATCGTTGACGACGAACGCCCCGCGCGCGACGAACTCCTCTACCTCCTAAAATCCTTTCCCGATGTAAACGTAATCGCCCTGGGCAAAAACGGCCTCGAAGCCCTCGCCCTGATCAAAGAACACGAGCCCGATTTAGTTTTCCTCGACGTTCAAATGCCCGGCCTCGACGGCTTCGGTGTAATCAAAAAACTCTTCGAGCGCAAGCAACGCGTCCCGCAAATCGTCTTCGCCACCGCCTTCGATAATTACGCCATCCAGGCCTTCGACGTAAACGCGGTTGATTACGTCCTGAAGCCATTCGATAAAACGCGCATCGCCAAGGCCTTGCAGCGCGCGAAAAAAATGGTCGAAGCGCACACCTCGCCCGTTGACCGTCTCAAGACTCTGATGGGCCAGCTCGCCCTTCCCGCCGCCACCGCGCGCCCCGCGCAGCCGGTAAAGCTCCTGGTCAAATCGCAAGCTCGCATGCTTCTGGTGGACGCCGACGACATGATCTACGCCTCCATCCAGGACGGCACCATCACGATCTTCACCCGCGAGCTCGAAGGCGTCTCCAATTACCGCACCATCGAAGAACTGGCCGCCGCGCTCGACGGGGATCGTTTCTGGCGCGCCCACCGCTCGTATCTGATTAACATCAACCACATAAAAGAAGTAGTGCCCTGGTTCAAATCCAGCTACATGCTCAAGATGAACGACAAGCGTGCCAGCGAAATCCCAGTCTCGCGCGCCCAAACCAAGCGCCTGCGCGAGCTGCTAAAGTTGTAATCAGACAAGCACCCGGCAACCGTCGGTCACAGGGGCCGCGCTCTCCGCGCAATCGTAAATTGAATTTGGGGGACTATGCATCACGACAGATTCGCACGAAGTCTGGTAACAATCCTCGCCCTGCTTCTGCTCTCGCCCGCGCTCGCCTTCGCGCAGAAAGACACAGGCACCATCATCGGAAATGTGAGCGACGAACACGGCACCCCTCTCGCCGGTGCCAAGATCACTCTGATCGCCGAAAACGCCAAACAAGCCAAAGATCAAATGATGGACGCTTCCACCGACGGCACCGGCGAATTCCGCTTCGACAGCGTCAAGCCCGGGCGCTATTCGATCCGCTTCGACGCGAAAGGCCTGATCTCGAAAACCGAAACAATCAACGTCAAACCCGCCCACAAAACCAATATGAACGTCCACCTAAAGCTACCAACCGAGCCCAAGCCAAAAAGCGACAATAACAACAACGACTAGCGATAGCCTTTGACGTTGTAGCGGCGCACTTCAGTGCGCCATCGGTGTCGTGGCTCATCGACGCGGTCAAGGCGGTTAGGGAAAAAACGCGCCGAACTGTCATTCCGAGGGCGAATTTCGCCCGAGGAATCTGCTTTTCCCCGCCAACTTACGCTGCCAACGCGTCTCCACCTTTTCGTTTTCCCCGCGCCCTGTGCTAGCATCGCCATTACACTTTCTCCATGGATTTTTCACTCACCAGCGACCAAATCCTGATCCGCGACACCGTCCGCCAATTCATGGAAACGGAAATGCGCCCGATCCTCCGCGAGTACGAGCGCGAGGAAAAATTCCCGGCCGAGCAGCTCCAAAAGCTCGGCGAACTCGGCTGCTGCGGCATGTTAGTCCCCGAAGAATGGGGCGGCGCCGGCACGGACACCGTCAGCTACGCCCTCATGCTCGAGGAAGTCGCCCGCGTGGACGCCTCCACCGCCGTCGCCCTCAGTGTCACGAATTCCGTAGTCGCCATTCCTCTCTGGAAGGCTGGCACCGAGGCGCAAAAGAAAAAATATCTAACGCGCCTCTCGCGCGGGGAAATTCTCGGCGCCTTCTGCTTAACCGAGCCGCAAGCAGGCTCCGATGCTGCCGGAATCCAAGCCCGCGCCACGCGCGATGGCGACCACTATGTCCTCAACGGCACCAAAGCCTGGGTCACCAATGGCGGCGTCTCCGGCGTATACATCGTCTTCGCCAAGACCGACCCCGCCGCAGGCAGCCGCGGCGTCACGGCGTTCCTAGTCGAACCGGATTTTCCCGGATTTCGCATCAGCCGCTACGAAGATAAAATGGGACTGAAGCTTTCGCGCTCCGCCGAAATTTCGCTGCGGGATTGCCGTGTCCCTGCGGAAAACCGCCTGGGCGAAGAAGGCCAGGGCCTGCGCATAGCGCTCGAATCGCTCGATGGCGGACGCGTCGGCATCGCCGCGCAATCGCTCGGCCTCGCGCAAGGCGCGCTCGAAGCCGCCGTCCGTTACGCCAAGCAGCGCAAAACTTTTGGCAAGCCCATCGCCGACTATCAAGCCATCCAATGGATGCTAGCTGACATGCAAACCGAAATCGAAGCCGCCCGCGCGCTCACCCATTACGCCGCATGGATGCGCGACAATAGCGCCGGCCGCGGCTCGCATTCCTCGCGCGCCAAATTATATGCAAGCGAAATGGCCAATCGTGTAGCCTACAAAGCAGTCCAAATCCACGGCAGCTCCGGCTACTCGCGCGAAACCGACGTAGAGCGCTACTATCGCGATGCCCGCGTCCTAACAATTTACGAAGGCACCAGCGAAATGCAAAGAACAGTAATAGCCCGCGACCTGCTGCGAGCGTGAGCGCCCGCACGGTGTTGGTGTTGACCTTGACCTTGTAGCGGCCACCTTTAGGTGGGCGTCTTTGACGTTGAATTTGACTTTGTAGCGGCGGACTTTAGTCCGCCATCGATGTCGCGGCGCCCAGATGGCGGCCTAATAAAAGCGCCAGAAACGCGCCGCACAAAATATTCCGCACCACGGAGACCATTCTCAGCGTGTCAAAACGCAAACGAGTCCTCAGCGGCATGCGCCCCACCGGGCGCCTCCATCTAGGCCACTATTTCGGCGCTCTGCAAAATTGGCTGAAACTCCAGGACGAATACGATTGCTTCTACTTCGTAGCCGATTGGCACGCGCTAACGACGCACTACGAAGACACCGCCTCCATAGCCGAAAACACGCGCCAGGTTGCCACAGACTGGTTAGCCGTAGGCCTCGACCCCGCGAAATCCACGCTCTTCGTCCAATCGCAGGTCCTGGAACACGCCGAACTCCACGTCCTCCTCTCCATGATCACCCCGCTAAGCTGGCTAGAACGCGTCCCCACGTACAAAGAACAAATCGAAAACCTAAAAGGTCGCGACCTGGGCACCTACGGCTTCCTGGGCTACCCACTACTCCAATCCGCCGACATAGTAATGTACGGTGAGCCAAAGCAGGACCTGTTCGTGCCAGTGGGCGAAGACCAAGCACCACACGTAGAACTAACGCGCGAAGTCGTCCGCAAATTCAATTCGCATTTCGGCTTCGAGCTGCGAAAAGACGTCGACGGTTATCTCGACGCTCTAAAGCACCTGAAAACGATGGTTCCGTTGCCGCCTTCGCTTACCGACGTTGCGGCTCCGGTCGAAGATACACTGGCGAAAAATCCGTGGGTCTTCAAACATCGCGCCTCCGAGATTGGCTGGGACAATTTCCTGAACGAAATGGGGAAGTACTCGAAATACTTCCGAATGAATTCGATTTTGCAGGAGCCGGCCTACATCCCAACCGAAACCCCCCGCCTCCCCGGCCTAAACGGCCGCCGCATGGCCAAGTCCTACAACAACGCGATCTGGCTAAGCGATCCTCCCGACGAAATCCGCACCAAAGTCCGCAACATGATGACAGACCCGCAGCGCGTCCGCCGCACCGACCCAGGCCGTCCCGAAGTCTGCCCAGTCTTCGCATGGCACAAACTCTTCTCGCCGCCAGATGTAATCGCCTGGGCCGACCAAGGATGCCGCACAGCAGGCATAGGCTGCGTAGATTGCAAAGGAAAAATGGCCGATAACCTCGTCAAATGGATCGAGCCCATCCAGGCACGCCGCCAAGAATTTGACGCCCATCCACAGCGAGTTTGGGATATCCTCGACATCGGTTCCAAGCAAGCCCAAAAGGCAGCCCGTAAGACGATGAAGCGCGTCCGCAACGCGATCTTCCAATGGGACGAAGCGCGCAAAGCACCAGTGGCAACGCCGTAAAGCACTAACGCATTCGCAGGAGGCTAACCCGTAGCATGGCATCACCCTATCGCATCAACTTGCCGGTGTACGAAGGCCCGCTCGACCTTCTCCTCGATCTCATCCGCAAGCAGGAGATGGACATCCACAACATCCCCATCGCTAAAATCACCGAGCAGTATCTCGACTACCTCCACCAAATCGAAAAGCTCGACATCGACGTCTCCGCCGACTTCATCTACATGGCCGCGACGCTAATCCACATCAAATCGAAAATGCTCCTCCCCGTCGACCCGCTTCTGGCCGGGGAAGAGCAACAAGATCCGCGCGATGAACTAGTCCACCGCCTGCTAGAACACGAAAAATTCAAGAACGCCGCCCAGCTTCTCTACCAAAAGCAGCAAGTAGAAGACCACGTCTGGTCGCACCCCGATAAATCGCTCTACGGCGGCGACGAAGTCCAAGGCGAATTAGTAGTCTCGCTGGTGGACCTCGTAAAGACTTTCCAGCAAGTCCTCGAACGCCGCAAAGAAGTCCCCAAATTCGAACTAAAGCACGATCAAGTCTCGATAGCCCAAATGATGGATCGCCTCCGCCATCGCCTGATCGCCACCGACGATCCCGTCTCGCTGATCGAATTCTTCGAAACCTGCGAAACCAAAAACGCCATGATCGTAGCCCTGCTAGCCGTGCTCGAAATGGTCCGCATGCAAGCAGTCCTGCTGGTCCAATCCGACCTGTTCGAAGACATCCGTCTCCGCAAACACAAAATGTTCGACGCCGTCTTCGCCGGCCCAGACGCTATGTCCCAAATCGAGGAGCAATACCTGTGACTGCCGCCGTGCTATTGGGGTTTAGTTGTCATCCCGAGCGCAGCGAGGGATCTGCTTTTGCCGTGACCGCAACACTGCACGCACCAAGGGGAAACGCATGACGCCACAAGAAATCCAAGCCGGACTCGAAGCCATCATCTACGCCGCCGACGAGCCCGCCACACTCGACCAAATCGCGAAAGCCTTGGGCATCGAAAAACCCGAAGCCCGCGCTGCCCTCGACCAACTCACCGCGACCTACCAGACCGAAGACCGCGGCATCGAAGTCCGCAAAGTAGCCGGCGGCTGGAAGTTCTACACCAAAGCTCAGCACCACGACGTAGTCCGCAAATTCATCAAAAGCCTGCAACCACCGCTGCGCCTAACCATGCCCGCGCTGGAAACGCTAGCAGTGATCGCCTACAAGCAGCCGGTCACAGTCCCGGAGATCAACGAAATTCGCGGCGTCCACGTAGGCGGCGTCATAAAGACTCTCCTCGAGAAGCGCCTAATCACCACCGCCGGCCGCAAAGAAGTAATCGGCCGCCCCATCCTCTATCGCACCTCCAAACAATTCATGATGCGGTTCGGTCTCTCCGACCTTGACGAACTCCCCAGCCTGAAAGAATTCGAAGCTCTAGCCCAAGCAGCCCTAGGCTCCGACGAAGGCATCGCCGAATTGCAGCCGGAAGACCAGCCAGAAGATCAAGCCGAAGGCCAGCCGGCGAATCAGGAAACAACCGCGGACGCAACCGATGCTGCGCCCAGCACCGAAGTCGCAGCGACCACGTCGTCGACAGCAACCGAATCCCAAGCATCCGGCGAAGACGAAAAAGACTCCACAGCCGACGCCTCCGCCGAGCAAGAAGCCGAATCTCAATACTCCGAAACGCCCGCTCAAATGGCCGCAGAAACTTTCGCCGAATCGGCAGAAACGCCTGCAATTGAAACGACTCAAGACTCCGCAGAAGAATCCGACAAATCCCGAGCCGCCGCAGCCAGCAGCAGCCCGCACCGAACCAACGAACCGTCCGCCTGAGGTTTAGCCTTTGTAGCGGCGCACTTCAGTGCGCCATCGATCTTGCGCCGCGAAACGATCGCGGTCTGAACCTCCGCAGAAAACGCGCGGTTGTCATCCTGAACGGAGCGCGCGCGGGTTAGCCGTTCCTTTCGCGAAGCGAAAGCCGCGCGGCGCAGTGAAGGATCTCTCTTCGAATTTTTTCCCCACCGCTGACCTTCCACCGCCATCTAGCCATTCGCCACCAAGCTCATTTTCCGTTAAGCTGTAACCTCACAAAAAGGAACGCACGCAACCCCATGCTCGAACGCCTGCAAAAAATTATCGCCCGCGCCGGCATCGCCTCCCGCCGCCACGCCGAAGAACTAATCAAATCCGGCCTGGTTACGGTGAACGGCCAAACCATCACCGAGCTAGGCAGCAAAGCCGATGAATCCACTGATCACATCAAGGTGCAGGGAAAACTCCTGCGCCCGCAAACCGAACGCGTCTACCTCCTCCTGCATAAGCCGCCGGAAGTGGTCTCGACCATGATCGACCCCGAAGGCCGCCGCACCCTCACCGATCTTCTCTACGGCGTCTCGCAGCGCGTTTTCCCAGTCGGCCGCCTCGAATATCACTCGATGGGCCTAGTCTTCCTCACGAACGACGGCGAACTAGCCAACCTGATGCTCAAAGCCCATCAGCTCCAGCAGACCTATCATCTGAAATTAAAAACTCTGCTGACCTTCGAAGAAATCGAAGCCCTCTCGCGCTCCACCGGTGCGCAAATCTCGCGCCTAAAAGGCAAAGACGCCCCCTGGTACGAAGTCACTCTCTCCGAAGCCCGCCGCGACGCTCTGCGCAACCACCTCTTCCAGACCGGCCACCCGGTGGAAAAAATCAAACGCATAAAAATCGGCAACCTAGCCATGGAATCGCTTTCCACCGGCCACCATCGCCCGCTGTCAGACGCGGAAGTCGCGACGCTGCGCAAGCTAGTGCAACCCGACGCCGCGCAGCCAGTAGCCGCATTCACGACACCAGAAAATCAGCAAGCACTGCGACCACTGCAATTCCGCGCCGCAACGCCGGCCCCGCCCGCAGCCGTGATGGCTGCCCGACCCCCGATGCAAGCACCGCGCCGCCCCTTCGTGAAGCGCCGCCCGTATCAGCCGAAACCCAAACCAGGCGAGCGCCCGCGCCCAACTTACGACGCTCCGCGCACCGACACCTCACAACCGGGCCAGAGGTTCAGACCGACGAGGCCGAGCGAACCTCCGCCTCGCCACGAAAATTTTCGCCCGAATCAAAATTTCAAAAGGGAAGGCCCGCGCCCAACAGGCTCAAAGCCCTTCTCGCGTCCATACAAAGACTCGCGCCCGGCAGCATCGGGCCGTCCCGGTTTCAAGAGTTCCAATTACAATAAGCCCAATTTCAAGACGCCCGGTTTCGACGCAAACGACCGTCCTCCGCGCGGCCCGAAATCCTCAGCCCCGTGGCGTTCGAACCAAAGGTCCTCCGAGCCAGGAGCCTTTGGCCACTCCAAGAAGAACTTCCGGCCCGGCGGCCCGGCAGGACCAAAGTCCGGACCAAAATCCAGCGCCCCCTGGAAATCGAAACAGCGCCCCAGCGAACCAGGCGCCTTCGGCCGCCCCAAACAAAATTTCAAGCCGGGAGGTCCACGCGGAACAAAATCAGGCGCACCAAAGCGCAGCGGCCCGCGAGGCCAGAAACCAAATCGTGGAAGATTCACAGGTCCGAAAGGCAGAAGCTAGTCCGCCGCGCGCACATTGAAGATAGATCCCATCAAACTCGGCTCGAACGAAAATCCCCTGGGCCCGTCGCCGCTCGCGATGGCCGCCGCCCAAAAAGCTCTAGCCGAATCCCACCGCTATCCCGACGCGACCGGCCTCCCACTTCGCGAAACGCTATCAAAAAAGCACGCAGTCCCCACGGACAACATCATCCTAGGCGCCGGATCCACCGAATTGCTCGACCTAGCCGCCCGCATCACCCTCCGCCCCGGAGATTGCGGCGTCACCTCGCACGGCTCATTCCTGCTCTATTCCCTAGCGATTCGCGCCGCAGGCGCACGCTTGCTCGAAATTCCTCTCCGCAATTACGCGTACGACCTAGATGCGATCGCCCGTAATCTCCCGCCCGAAGCCAAAATCATCTATCTCGCGAATCCCAATAATCCCACCGGCACGATGTTCACCGCCGACGAGTTCGATGCCTTCGTCGCCCGCGTCCCGCACCACGTTCTCGTCGTAATTGACGAAGCCTATTTCGAATATGTCCAGCGCACGGATTACTCCCGCTCCATCGCCGTCGCGCTCAAGCGCCCCAACGTCATCGTCCTGCGCACATTTTCCAAAGTCTACGGTCTAGCCGGCCTGCGCATCGGCTACGGCATCGGCCCCGCCAACCTGCTCGAAAAAATGAACGACCTCCGCGGCCCCTTCAGCACCTCAGGCGTCGCACAAGCCGCCGCCCTCGCGGCACTCGAAGACCACGAACACGTCCGCCGCTCGATCGAATCCAATCGCGCGGGCCTAGCGCAACTCGCAACGGCGTTCGCAGCAATGGGTATCCACTATCTTCCGTCGTTCGCGAATTTCGTTCTAGTCGAACTCCACAAAGACGCCGAGCCATTCGCTGAAGACTTGCTAGCCCGCGGCGTAATCGTCCGCCCCATGCGCTGGATGGGCCTACCCACCACCGTTCGAGTCACTATAGGCACGCGCGAAGAAAACGATAAATTTCTGGCCGCTCTCGACGCCACGCGCAAAGCGGAGCCAAATCCGCAGAGCCCGGCAACAGCCACACATCTCGAAGGGAAATCGCGACCCAAATGACCAATCAAGGCGGGGAAAACTCAGGAGATCATGCCAATCTCGAATCAAACCGCAACATCAATAACACCGCCAACAATCCCATCACCGAAATCCTCAAAACCAGCCACACCATCGCGGTTGTCGGCCTCTCCAGCCGTAAATTCCGCCCCAGTCATGGTGTCGCTGAATATCTGCAATCGGCAGGCTACCGCATCATTCCAGTAAATCCGCACGAAAGGGAAGTGCTAGGCGAGAAATCCTACGCGCGCCTCGAAGACATCCCCGAAAAAATAGATATCGTGGACATCTTCCGCCGCTCCGAATACGTCCCCGAAATAGTGGAATCTGTAATCCGCATCAAAGCAAGCGCGATCTGGATGCAAGAAGGTGTAATCCATCACCAAGCCGCCGAACAAGCCCGCCGCGCGGGAATCCCCGTAGTAATGGACTCCTGCATCCTAAAAGAACACATCAAACGCTTCCGCCTGCCCCGCGACTAAAACTGGTAAATCACCAACGCCCGCTTCCCCGGCTCCGTCACCGCGACGGTCGCGCCATCCGGCGCAATCGCAAAATTATGAAACTCCAACCCGTGAAAAAACGTGTCAAATCGCCCGTCGTACAATCCCACCCAAACCATATCCCCCGACTTCTGCGGCTCGCCGCGCTTCAACAAAACCCGCGTCTCGCTGCGGTCCCACTGAAATTGGCCGATCGCCACGCGCACCTGCACCGGTTTCGCCGGATTCGCCACCTCCCGCACTTCTAGCGTGTCGCCATTCCGAAAATACGCAATCTTCGCGGCCGAAGGAGAAATTGTCAGAAACCCCGCATACTCCTCCAGCGGCGCAAGTTCCTTTCGCGTCCCACCAACCAAATCCAGCTGCACGATTTTCGGCGGCGAGATCGCAGTCGTGCTCTCCTCGATCGCAAACGCCTGATTCCGCTTCGTGTCCCACGAAACCGCCGAAAAAGTGTGCCCCTCGAAAAGGACGCGCGCATGACCATCCGAAGGCCGCAACGCATTGATCTGCGAAAAATTTCCGCTCGTCTTCGATAGATAGACCAGCGTCGCGCCGTCTGCCAGCCAATCGGGATTGTAAGCGTCCGAAAGCGTCGAAGTCTTCGACCCTTGAATCTGTATCTGCCGCCCTTCGGTATCCATCAAGTAGAGAAGCGTATTCGGCCGCACGGTTTGCTGCTCATCGAGCTGTTGCACCACCGTCCCTTGTGGCTGCGCCATCATCGAAGTATCCATCTTCACCGCGATCCGCCGCCCATCGGGTGACCACGTCAGCGAATCCACCTGGTAACTATGCTGCGGCGGGATTGGCGTGTGCTTCTTACCCTTCTTGCCGTTGGCATCTTCCTCGTCCGGTTCCGGCGGCGGCAACTCATCCTCGGCCCCCGGCGCGGGATTGAACTTATCGCCATCAATTATCTTTTTCCGTTTCCCGTCAATACTCCCCACCCAGAAATCATCGTGCTCCACGATGATTTTCTTCACGCGCTTCATCCGCTGCACGGCGTAAACAATCTGATTGTCCTGCGAGATCGCAAACGCCTGCACATCCTGATCAAACGTCGCGACCTGTTTCATTTCCGCGAGCCCGACCAAAGGAAGCGTGATGAGGAAGAACACCGCCAGAAGCGGCCATGGAAATCGCCGCGCGTCGCCGCGCGCCGTTTGGACTGGGTTGGTCTCCGGCATCATCAATGTGTTTTACTTTCCGGCAGCCTTTTTCTGAATCCGCCGTATCTCCTCAAGCCTCTGCCTGATCCGCGCCTCAAATCCCTGGTCCGTGGGATTGTAATATACCCGTCCCGCCAAACTTTCAGGAAGGCAAGTCATGTCCGTCACTTTCTCTTCCGCGTCATGCGCGTACTGATAGCCTTTTCCGTATCCGATATTTTTCATCAAACCAGTCACCGCATTTCGAATGTGCAACGGAACCGGGTCCGCCATCGTGCTCCGCAAATCATCCTGCACCGCGCCATACGCCGTATACACGGCGTTCGATTTCGGCGCGAGCGACAAATACACCGCCGCCTGCGCCAAAGCCAGATGTCCCTCCGGCGGCCCAAGCAATTCAAAAGCCTGCATCGCCGCGATCGTCACTTGCACCGCGTGCGGCTCCGCGAGGCCGATATCCTCGCTCGCCATCCGCACCAGCCGCCGCGCGATGTACAAAGGGTCTTCGCCCGATTCCAACATCCGCGCCAGCCAATACAGCGACGCATCCGGATCAGAATTGCGCACCGACTTATGCAGCGCCGAAATTAAATTGAAATGTTCTTCGCCGGACTTGTCGTAAGGCAGCAGCTTCCGCTGCAGCACATCTTCCAGCAGCGCCTGCGTCAATACGCGCCGCCCCGCGGCGTCGGGCGCGGTACCCATCGCGAGCGCCTCGAGCGTGTTGTACGCCGCCCGCGCATCTCCATTCGCAAGGATTGCGATGCGCTCCAGAATCTCCGCGGATGCCTCCACGTTTTCCCGCCCCAGCCCGCGCGCCGCATCTGCCAGCGCTCGCTCGAGCAGCGTCACAATCTGCTCCGGCGTGTGCGCCTTCAGCACGTACACTTTCATCCGCGAAAGCAGCGGCGCAATCACCTCAAAAGACGGATTCTCCGTCGTCGCTCCAATCAACAAAATGTTCCCCGCCTCCACGTGCGGCAGAAACGCATCCTGCTGCGCGCGATTGAACCGATGCACTTCGTCCACGAACACAATCGTCCGCCGCCCATATCGCCGCACCGCTTCCGCCTTCGCCATCACCTCCTTAATTTCTTTGATCCCCGCAAGCACCGCGCTGAAAGGAATGAACTCCGACTTCGTCATCCGCGCGATAATCCGCGCAAGCGTAGTCTTCCCGCACCCCGGAGGTCCCCACAAAAGCAGGGAAGTCAGATCGTCGCGCTCGATCTGCACCCGCAAAGGCTTCCCCGTCCCGAGCAATTCCTCCTGCCCGATAAATTCATCCAACGTCTGCGGCCGCATCCGGTCAGCCAAAGGCCTCCCCGCCGACGACTCCTCTTCCGGCTGCACAGTTTGAAATAGTCCCATGGTTTGGTTCAGCAATTGATTTTGTAGCGGCGGTCTTCAGACCGCCATCGTTCCGTGCGGCAACGCCGTAGCGAATTCACTCCTTCCGGTCATCCGCAGTGTCTTTTCTCTGTCGCGCCGCCTCATACAAAACAATCGACGCCGCAATCCCCGCGTTCAATGACTCCACACTCTCCGCGATCGGTATCGAAATCCGTGCATCCGCTGCATGTTCCACTTCCGGCAGCAATCCCGATCCCTCGTTCCCAATAAAAATTGCAACCGCATCACGCAAATCCGCTTCGGCACCCGCCAACTCGCCTCCATCAGCCATCACTCGTGAACTAGCCGCCACAATCCTCACCTCAGCCACCCGCAATTGCGCCAGCAAAACCGGAATCGCCATCCCGCGCAATAACGGCAATCGCAAAGCCGACCCCGCCGACGCTCTAATCGCCTTCGGCGACCAGGGATCAGCGCTCCCGCGCGTGGTAACCACCCCCGTAGCCCCAAACGCCTCCGCCGAACGCACGACAGTCCCCACATTCCCCGGATCCTGCACCGCAGCCATCACAACCAAAAGCGGCGCCCCAGCGCGAAACGCTCCATCACCCGAAGCCGCCCCGCGCAACACATCCTCAAATTGCCAAACCGGCTGCCGAAACAAAGCCGCCACACCCTGCGGCGTCTCCGTCCCCGAAACACTCTCGAACAATTTATCGGTCGTCCGCAAAACGCGCGCCCGCGGAATCCCGGCCACGCTCTCGCTAGCAGCACGCAAAATATGCTCAAGCTCGCGCTCGCCCGACTCGCTCACCAATAGCGCCACGGCCTCGAGCCCCGACCTCAGAGAATCCTCGACAAGCTTGCGCCCCTCCACCGCCAGCGCATCTTCGCCCTCAGGGCCCGTCCCGCGCAGCCCCGCGCGAAAAGTCTTCAGCCACTTATTCTCGCGGCTCGTAATAATATCCGCAGTCAAGTGCTCCACCATCCGACAAGCCTAACAAACGCACCTCCCGCCGTCGAGTCATCTCACACCCTCGCCGCTGCAACTTGCGTCTATCCTGTAGCTTATGGTAGCTTGCCAAGCGGACCTGGGGCGCAACCCGCCGAGAGTGATCACTTGCCTGTCGAAGTCCTAAAAATTTCTAATGATTCACCGGAAGATGATTTGGTGCGATACGCCGCAGGTTTCGTCAAACGCGGCAAAGTCGTCGGCATCCCCACCGACACCTTTTACGGCCTCTCAGTTGATCCCTTCAATCTCGCGTCCATCGAAGCCGTCTTTCGCGCCAAAGGCCGCCCGGAAACAAAAGCTCTCCCGATTCTAGTGAACTCGGTCGAACAGGCCGTCAGTCTCGTCCGCGACGTCCCCGATTGTTTCCTCGCGCTAGCAAATAAATTCTGGCCCGGTGGCCTCACTCTCGTAGTCGAAGCCACGCATCGCCTGCCGCTAAAAGTCACCGGCAACACCGGACGCGTCGCCCTGCGCTGGGCCAATTCCAAAGTTCCCTCCGCGCTCATCGAAGCAGTCGGCGGCCCCGTCACCGGCACCAGCGCCAATCTCTCCGGCTTTCCATCCTGCACCAGCGCTCAGCAGATCGTTAAGCAGTTAGGTGATCGCCTCCCGCTGATCCTCGATGCCGGCGACACCGGCGGCGTCCTCGCCTCCACAATCGTCCGCATCGACGGCGACAACTGGACACTGATCCGCGAAGGCGTAATCCCCGAAGAAGAAATTCAGAAAGCGCTCCATAGCTAACACTGTTCGTTCAGTGGTTGCATCTGTTCCTAGCGCGGTGATCATTCGATGGGTCCTTGGCGGGTCAGCGTATTTTTTATCGCGGCTTTGCCGTTTGCTCTCGTCGCAAATGTCTGTGCTATTTTCATCTTTCTACGAATGAAGTCCGTCGGCTTCTCAGTAGGATTATGGCGGACGGTATTTAAGGATCTCTTTCTGTACGGTGGGTATTGGAATATTGCGCCGAAGCGAAACTGGTCGAGAGCGCCAATAATCATCGGCGCTTTATGTCTCGTTGTTGCGATTATATTGGTGTTGCTTGCGGCATTTTGATGAATAGAAGATTCCGTTTCGGCCGGCACGCAGGACTGTCTGTTTCGGAGTGGTCACTTTAGAAATGCCGTATCCAAAAAACCGTAATCCCCGCTAGGCGCCAACTCTATCCCCGCCAACCTCTCCCGATGCACGCAAACATTATCCAGATACCAGAGGTTGATGTACGGCTCATCCACCGCCGCAATTTTCTGTATCTGCGAAAACAGAACCTTACGCTTCTCCTGGTCCATCTCCACCCGCGCCTGATCTAGCAAGGCGTCAAGCTGCGGATTGCGATAGTGCCCGCGGTTATAGCCATCAGGCGGCATCTTTTTCGAGCTAAAGGCAGCCTCAAAAAGATCCGGGTCGTTATTGCCGCCTACCCAGCGCAGTGAATAGATCTGGAAGCTTCCGCGCGTGACGTCGGAATAGAATGTCGCAAATTCCATAGGCCGAAGCTGCAATGCCACACCCACGCGCTTCCACTGATCCGCAATCGCTTCGCTCAAAAGGCGCGTGGATTCATCCGTCGAAGTCTTCAACGTCAAATGCATCCGCACGCCACCCGCTCCCCGCGGATAACCGGCAGCATCGAGCAATTGCTCGGCGCGCGCCGGATCATAGTCGTACTGCTGCACGTTGGGCTCAAACGCCCAATGGCTAGGCGGCAATAAACTCGACGCGGGCCGCGCTTGCCCGCGCAGCAAATATTTGATGATCGTCGCCCGGTCGGTCGCATAAGCCAAAGCCTGCCGCACATCGCGCTTCGCGAGAATCGGGTCATCGAAATTGAACGCCAGATACGCCAACATTGTTCCCGGCTGCTGCTCGGCCACCAGTCCGTGCTCTTTCGCGAGAGTGACCGCCATATCCGGCGTCAAAGAATTGATCGTCGCATCCGCCGACCCCTTGCGTAGCTCGAGCGCCCGCACCAAAGCATCCGGCACAATCCGCAGATGCAAGCTCGCGATCTTCGGCGCTCCGCCAAAATAATCATCATTGCGCGCCAAGACGACTTCTTCATCCGTAGTAGCGCTCACAAAGCGAAAAGGCCCTGTCCCAATCGGATGCCGCGACATTTCCGCCCCAGCCCCGCGCGGCACAATGCCGATCGCTGGCGCCGTCAAATCCCACAGCATCGACGCATACGGCTCGGTCAGATGAAACACGACGGTTGCATCATCGCGTGCTTCCACCGATCTCACCAATTTGAACGAGCCACGCTTAGGAGTCTTGATCGCACCGGAAAGGATCGAATCAAACGTGTACTTTACATCAGCGGAAGTTAGCGGTCGCCCATCGTGAAATTTCACCCCATGCCGCAAATGAAACACGTAAGTCACCGGATCAGGCGTATCCCAAGATTCCGCCAGATCCGGCACCACTTTCATCTTCTCGTCGTGTCCCACCAAGCTGGAAAAAATCAACCCATCAATATGTTCGGAATACCCATCCGCCCCAATACGCGGATCAAGATTCGTAGGCGCCGCCTCAATCAGGAAATTCACAGTGCTGGAATCCGCGGAAGTTTTCGGGGAAGCGCAGCCGGCACAGAGCGCGGTTACAAATATCACCACCGCCGCAAACATGAACGGCGCCAGTTGCTTCCTAGCGCGCGTGGCCGTGCACCAGTTTCCCAAGAATTGCCGGGCGCTTTGCCCCTGTAGCCGAAGGCAAATTATTCGCCCGCTCATGAAACGATTCGTAAGCCAAAATCGCAAACGCAAACGCCTCCTTCGCCTCCGCCGGCACTCCAAACCGCGCCGACCCCACAATCTCAATCCCCGGCAAAGCCGCCCCCAGTTGCGCCATCAACAAGGGATTCTTCGTCCCGCCGCCCGCCACAATCAATTCATTCACATGCGCCCGCGGAAAAATAAATCGCCGGAACGCATCCGCAATCGAAAGCGCCGTAAAAATCGTCGCCGTCCGCACCAGATCCTCCGGCCGCGCCCGCCACTTTTTCGCCCACTCCAATAATTTCCGGGCGTATTCCTGCCCAAATTGCTCGCGCCCCGCCGTCTTCGGCGGCGCCTGCCGCAAATAACGATGCCGCAGCATCTCGTCCAGCAAAGGACGTATCACGCGCCCCCGCAATCCGATCCGTGCGTCTTTGTCGTATAACTTCCGCCCACCGGAAACGCTGCTCACCAGCGCGTCAATCACCATGTTCCCCGGCCCGGTATCAAACGCCAGCACATCCTCCACCCGCGCCCCAGCCGGAATCAAAGTGACGTTCGCAATCCCGCCAATATTCAGTGCCACGCGCCCAAGCTTACGATGGCGGTAAAGCAAATAATCAACGAACGGCACCAAGGGAGCCCCTTGCCCTCCCGCTGCCATATCTGCGGGACGAAAATCCCCAATCGTCGTCACGCCGGTCCGCGCCGCAACAATCCCCGGCTCCCCGATCTGCAAAGTCGAACTAACGTGCCGCGCCCCCAAAAATCGCGAAGCCGCTCCCTGATGATAAATTGTCTGCCCGTGCGACCCGATCAACTCCAGTTTCTCGGACGGCAATCGCCAGCGCTCACAAGCCGCAAGAGCCGCGGCCGCAAACTCCTCGCCAATCAAAAAATTAAGCTGGCTAATCTCGGCAGTTGTAGTCGCTCCGCCGTTCGCCAAACGCAAAATTGCCTGCCGCACCCGCACAGGGAATTGCGCATGATAATGTCCTTCAAGTTTTGCGGAAATCGCAGGAGGCGCCCCGGAAACACGTACCAAAGCGGCATCAATGCCGTCGGCGGATGTCCCGGACATCATTCCCAGTACCAGCATCGCTAAACCGAGTCTAGAAGCCCCGTGCGGTCATTGACAACCGCGAATTAACCGAAGGTCTACACATCGCCACCAGGACGCTCCTCAGCGGCGGTTTTGTAGCGGCGCACTTCAGTGCGCCATCGATGCGAGTCCACAAAACGATGGCCGAAGCATCCCGATCGAAGCGCCCGCATTTTCTGGGAGGAGTGCGGGAGCTTGCTCTCGCCTGTTACAAGGCGAGGCTTGCCTCGCCGAAAAAATCCACAGCTAAAACCCAGCCGTTGGCGAAGAATTCTGCGTCACACACGCAACTACGCCAACTGCTTCTGCAAAGCCGCCAACAAATTCATAGCCTCCAACGGCGTCAACTTATTCAAATCCGCCCCGCGTATCGCATCCAAAACCGACTCATCTATCGCCGTAAAACTAGTCTGCCGCGCCACCGCCGCGCCATCCGCAGCAGCCCCCGGCGACAACTCCAAACTCAACTTCTCCTCGCTCTGTTCATGCCTCCGCAAAATCTCCCGCGCCCGCGCAATCACGTCATTCGGCAAACCCGCCAATCGCGCCACCTCAATCCCATAACTCTTATTCGCGCTCCCAGGCTCCACGCGCCGCAAAAACACAATCTCGCTCCCCGCCTCCTGCACCGACACATGCACGTTCCGCACGCCCGGCAAAAGCTGCTCCAGCTCCGTCAACTCATGATAGTGCGTAGCAAACAAAGTCCGCGGCCGCGCCCCCGAATGCAAAGCCTCCACCACCGCCCAAGCGATCGAAAGCCCGTCGAACGTCGCCGTCCCGCGCCCCACTTCATCCAGCAGCACCAAACTAGCCGCCGTAGCAGTATTCAAAATCGCCGCCACCTCGCTCATCTCCACCAAAAATGTAGACCTTCCCCGAGCCAGGTTATCCGAAGCCCCAATCCGCGTAAAAACGCGATCCAGCAAAGGCAATTTCGCCTGCACCGCCGGCACAAACGATCCCATCTGGGCCAGAATCGCAATCAAGGCCGCTTGCCGCAAATAAGTGGACTTGCCGCCCATGTTCGGCCCGGTAATCAGCAAAAGAAATTGCGCCTCATCGTCCAGATACAAATCATTCGGCACAAACCTCTCGCCGCGCTCCTCCAAAAGTTTTTCAATCACCGGATGCCGCCCACCCGCGATCATCAGCACGCCACGCTTACCCCTCTTCGCCAGCGTCTTGTCCGTGAATTCGGGACGCGTGTAATTCCTCGTCGCTGCAATCCGCGCAAAATTCACCAGCACATCGAGCTGTGCAATCGCCGCAGCCGTCCGCCGCAAGCGTCCCGCCTCTCGCGCGATGCCTTCGCGAATCTCCGCATAAAGTCGCCGCTCAATCGCCAGCACGCGCTCTTCCGCGGAAAGAACCTTCTGCTCGTGCTCCTTCAATTCGCTGGAAGTAAACCGCTCCGCGTTCACCAAAGTCTGCTTGCGCTCATAGTCCGCCGGAGCCAAATGCAAATTGGCCTTCGAAATCTCAATGTAGAATCCAAAAATCTGGTTGTAGCGAATCTTCAGCGACGCAATCCCGGTCCGCTTCCGCTCCCGCTCTTCCATCGAAGCGATAATTTGCCGCCCCTTCTTGGTAATGTCGTGCAATTCATCAAGTTCGGCGTCGAAGCCTCGGCGAATCACGCCGGGATCGCTGGGCAAAGCCGGGGGATCATCCGCAATCCCGCGCGCAATCGTGTCTCGGACGTCCGTCATCTCGTCCAGCTCTTCATGCAGTAAAGAAAGCCGCGAGCCGTCCGGAGCGACGCCGGGAAGGGAAGATGAGGCCGCTTCGGGGCCAGCAGTCGCAGAAGAAATTGCCGTCGCCAAAATTCGCCGCAGCGGCGGAATTCGCTCCAGCGATCCGCGCAAAGCAAGCAAATCCCGCGGCGTAGCCACGCCCAAAGTCACGCGGCTGGTAAGCCGCTCCAAATCCAAAATCCCTTCAAGCGTCCGATGTATCTCCTCGCGCGCCACGGTTTGCGCCCGCAATTCGGCAACAGCGTCGAGTCGCGCCTCAATCTCCTCCAGCGCAATCTCCGGACGCAAAATCCACCCGCGCAATAAACGCGCTCCCATCCCCGTAGCCGTATCGTCAATCGCGCGTAGCAAAGTCGCGGAAGCATCGTCGCCAGTCGAAGTCTCCACCAATTCCAGATTCCGCGCGGTAACCGCATCCAAAATCATCGCCTCCTGCTGCTCGTAATAGGCGATGCGATCCAGATGCTCCAGCCCCGCCCCCGCCGGACGCAAAGAGGGAATCACAGCCGAATCCTCCGGCGACCGCGCCCCGATCGCCGAAGTCTCGCGCAAATAATGCACCAGCGCTCCAGCAGCAGCCGTAGCCTGCGCGTGTCCCACTAATCCAAATCCTTCCAAAGCCGCCACGCGAAAATGTTCTTCCAGAATCCGCGCGGCATAATTCGCCTCGAAAACCCAATCATCCAGCCGCGTCTCAACGGCCCCCAACCCATCCATCTCCGCCGGCACATTCACCGGAAAAAGCGTCGCGGGACGCGCCAAGAGCACTTCCCGTGGCCGCAAAATCCCCAATTCATCGCGCAAACGCACCTCGGCCTTATCGCCGCAAAATTCTGTAGCGCGAAATTCTCCGGTAGAAAGATCCACAAACGCGAGCCCGATCGCAGCCTCCGCACCGCGCGCCCCGGCACGCCCAGCGCCGGCTCCCGCAGCAGCTCCCGCCGCGGCACTCCGCGCCACCGCCGCCAGAAAATTATTTTCCTTCGCGTCCACCAAACCCGCGCCGCCGGCCGTCCCCGGCGTCAACACTCGAATCACTTCGCGCCGCACAATCTTCTTGCCCGGCCCCGGCACTTCCATCTGTTCGCAAATCGCCACCTTGTGGCCTGCCCGAATCAGCCGCGCGATGTAATTCTCCGCGGCGTGATAAGGCACCCCGCACATCGGCACCGCCTGCCCCTTTTCTTTATTCCGCGCGGTCAAAGTGATTTGCAAAATCTTCGAAGCCACCACGGCGTCGTCGTAGAAAAGTTCGTAGAAATCGCCCAAGCGGAAAAGCAGCAAGGCCGCCGGATGCTGTTTCTTGACGGCATGATACTGCTGCATCAATGGGGTTGTAGGTTCAGTCATGAATGCAAACCGCGCGCCGCGAAGACCGTTACACAATGCCTGAACACAATCGTCAGCCGATCGCGAGCGTCGGCAGCGTTTCGATTATGCTGGCTCGCCCGCGCCTTTGGCAACATCGCCCGCAGCACCACGCGCGACACTTGCCTTATACTTCTCCATGCCTCAACCGCAGAAAACAAACAGCGAAATCGAGATCAAGCTCCCCGTCACCGACCCACACACCACGATCCGCGCCATAAAAGCACTAGGCGCCACTTCTCACGGCCGCACGTTCGAATCCAACACCCTCTACGACACGCCCCATTCCGATCTACGCAACAGCGGCCGACTTCTCCGCGTCCGCACCGAATCCGCAGCTCCAGGATTGACCCGCACCCACAGCACCCGCGTCCACCGCGTAGTCCTCACGTCCAAGGCTCCCTCGCGGCAGCACAGCGCCAGCCGGAAGAATCGCCGTTACAAAGAACGTGCCGAAAGGGAAGTAGTCGCCAGCGACCGTCCCCACAATTGGCCCGCCGAGCTCGCGCGCCTCGGCTTTGAACCCGCCTTCCGCTACGAAAAGTACCGCACCAGTTTCCGCCTTCGCGGCCTCCACCTGGACCTGGATGAAACACCCGTTGGCATCTTCCTCGAACTCGAAGGCCGGCCCGCCGCAATCGAGCGCGTTGCCCGCGCCCTCGGCTACACTCCTGCCATGTACATTCGTGGCACATATTGGGACGTCTACGCGGCCGATTGCCGCCGCCACAACCGCAAGCCCGGCAATATGGTATTTCCCAAAAAATAAATCGCGCGAAACCGAACTCTGTGCTTGACAAACTTTACGTCTGCATTTACTAGTCAATTCGGACATTAGCGCAACGCAATGGAGCTGCCGTCCAAATCGGAACCGGGAAGTAGCCGCCGCCCCCGTCACGTTGGCAATCCTCAGCCGGGGCACGGAACTTCCCACGCTGTATCGGTTCGCTGCACCTGCAATGCGCGCAGGGACAGGGAGGCGAGGCCCGGCCTGCAGTAAACGAAGGGCGAATTTCACAAGCCCGAGGCCGGTCAACCAAGCCGGTCCCCGGGCATTTTTTTTTGCCGTGTCACCGGCGCTTCTTGCGTGTTGTCATCCCGCTTGCCCTGAGTGCCGTAGCGAAGGGAGCGCAGCGAAGGATCTCTCTTCGCCTTCGCCACCGTCGAGCAAGATTTGGTCGCGGCCGCCTTTGTTCAGGCGCGAACCGCCCGCAGTAAAGGAGTCACCATGCTTCACGCCACCGAAGTAATCGGCGCCGCCGCCTACGATTCAGTCGGCAACTACGTAGGCCGCGTCAAAGAAATGTTCATCGAACCCGCCGACCAACCCAATCGCGTCGCGAAACTCCTCCTCGGCCGCGGCCAATACCGCCCCCTGCTCGCCCGCTACGACCAAATCCGCTCGGTCGCTCCCGGCAAAATCAATCTCACCACCGACGAATCCGCGCTCGAACTCTACCATCCCAACGAAGCCTGGCTAGCCGTAGGCAAAGATCTCCTCGACCAGCAAATCATCGACACCAACGGCCGCAAAGTAGTCCGCGTAAACGATATTGACCTCGCCGACCAGCGCACCAACGGCAACACCGAGCTGCGTATCACCCAAGTGGACGTCGGCCTGCCCGGCGCAGTCCGCCGCCTGCTGCAAGGCATCGTCCCGCCCATGGCCATTCGTCGCATCCAGAAAAAATTGCCGCCGCGCAAAATTCTCTGGGAATTCGTCAATCTCATCGAACCCGACCCGCTCCGCCGCGTGAAGCTGCGCATGACCAGCGAAAAGCTCGCCGCGCTGCACCCCGCGGACCTCGCCGACATCATGGAAGAGCTTTCCCCCGACGAGCGCCAGGGCATCATCTCTTCCCTCGACGAAGAATCGGCCGCCGAGACCATCACCGAACTCGATAAGCGCCTGCAAACCCAAGTCGTCGAAAAACTCGATCCCGAACGCGCCGCGGACATCATCGAAGAAATGAGTCCCGACGCCGCCGCCGACCTCCTCGCCAGCCTCGACTCCGAAACCAGCCAGGAAGTTCTCGGCGAAATGGAACACCGCGAAGCCCACGACGTCGAAGTGCTTCTCAAATTCGAGCAAAATACCGCCGGCGGTATGATGAACACCGAAATCGTAGTCGTCGGCGAAGAAGCCACGCGCGGCGAAGTGGTTGACTACATCCGCTTCCACGAAATCTCACCCGATCAGCTCGACAATGTAATCCTGATCAATAAAGATGCCGCGCTCTCCGGCACCGTCCCCATCGCGCGCCTCCTGCTCTCCTCCTCGGACCAGCGCATGTCCGAAATGGCCTTCGAGCCTCTGCTATCGGTAACGCCCAGCGCGCACGACAAAGAAGTCTTTGAAATTTTCGACAAATATAATTTGCGAGGCCTAACAGTAGTAGACGGAGAAAATCATCCAATCGGCACCATAACAGTAGACGACGTAGTAAGCCGCATGCGCGCCAAGCTGTAGCCCGGAGCGCCGGCGTCTCGCCGGCTCTTCGCAGTTGCCGTTGATTTTGTAGCGGCGGTCTTCAGACCGCCAGCAGTTGAATTTGATCGCCGAGCGCGAGAGGGAAGGGCGGGACTTCAGTCCCGCCGTGAATTGCGCTTCTTTCTTGGGACTTTAGCCCCTGAAGCACGACTTTGGCTCTCGCGTCAAATTTTTAGTGTCGCAGAATGCTCGTTGTCGTCCCGACCGAAGGGAGGGATCTCTCTTCGCGCTGTCAGCGTCGAACGCACAATGTCCGACCAACCCGCCAACCCGCCCACCACCCTAGCTACCTGGAAATCCCGTGGCTCAAACTTTATGCGCCGCACCCGCATGACCCGCCGTCGCCTAGCGGTCCTGCTCGCCGTAGTCGGCCCCGGCCTAATCACCTCCAACGTAGACAACGACGCCGGCGGCATCACCACCTACACCACCTCCGGCGCGCAATTCGGCTACACCATGCTCTGGTCCCTCATCCCCATGACCATCGCGCTCTACGTCTCCGAAGAAATGTGCGCGCGCATGGGCGTAGTCACCGGCAAAGGCCTCTCCGACCTCATCCGCGAAGAATTCGGCTTCCGATCCACCTTCTTCGTAATGATCGCCGCCCTGGCCGTGGACCTGGGCAACACCGTCGCCGAATTCGCCGGCGTAGCCGCCTCCATGCAAATTTTCGGCATCAGCAAATATATTTCTGTGCCGCTCGCCGGAATCGCCGTCTGGCTTCTGGTAGTGAAGGGAAGTTACCGCCAAGTCGAAAAAATATTCCTGGTAGCCTGTGGCTTTTATCTCACCTACGTATTCTCGGCATTCCTCGCCAAACCCGACTGGCTCCTGGCCGCCAAAGAAACCGTAAGGCCCACCATCCATTTCAGCACCAGCTATCTCCTGATGCTCACTGCGCTAGTCGGCACCACCATCGCGCCCTGGCAATTTTTCTATCTGCAAGCCGGCTTCGTCGAAAAGCGCGTCGGCCCCAAACAATACAAGCACGCCCGCCTCGACGTCTTAGTCGGCAGCATCTCCTGCATGGCCATCGTTTTCTTCATCATCGTCTGCTGCGCCGCCACCCTAAATAAAAATGGTATGACCAATATCTCCGACGCCGCCCAAGCCGCCGCAGCGCTAGCCCCGCTGGCAGGGAAGTGGGCCGCCTACCTCTTCGCCTTCGGCCTGCTCAATGCCTCGCTCTTCGCCGCCTCCATCCTTCCGCTCTCCACCGCACACGTAATCTGCGAAGGCCTCGGCTTCGAAGCCGGCCTCGATCGCAAACTCAACGAAGCCCCCGCCTTCTACGGCCTCTACACCGGCCTAATCGTAGCCGGCGCCGGAATCATCTTGATCCCCAAAGCCCCCCTCTTCAAAATCCTCGTCCTTTCGCAAGTAGCCAACGGCGTCTGGCTCCCGGTAGTCCTAATCTTCGTCCTGCTCCTAATCAATCGCCGCGACCTAATGGGCGACCACACCAACACCTGGGCCTTCAACCTGGTAGCCTGGTCTGTAAGCATCATCATGATCATCCTCACCCTGGTCCTAGTCTACGCAAGCATCTTCGAACCAGGCAGCGCCGGCCTAGGCGCCACCCTAATCCACTCCCCGTGACGAATTCGCTTCTGAATTTGTAGCGGCGCACTTCAGTGCGCCATTGGTGTCGCGCCACGAATCACGGATTTTGGGTGGAGCCGAGGACCGAGCGTCCTGCAAATTTTTCGCTGCCTTAATGTGACGTAATGGCAAGCCAGAGCGGGTAGCCGATCACAGAGATGGCGGTTGCGATTAGGAAGGTGGCAAATAATGGGCGTTTGCAACTTTTCGGAAATCTTCGGGCATGCTCATTCCAAGCACGTTTTATGGCTCGGTCGCGCTTGCGCCATGTATAGAAGCCCCCTGCTCCAACCGAATAATTACGAAGTAAAGTCTGATGCTCTGCGTCCAGAAATGGAAACGCCTCGCGGACAACCAAGACAAAGGTCAGAATCGTCAGAACAAACAAAGCCAGGCTGATGCAAGCAAAAAGAGCTTCCACGCTGCGATTGTAATGGCAAATCGAAAGCAAGTGCTCGCGATTCTGTCACCATTTTTCGCGTCGACTCCTGGTCGACGCCGTTATCAAAGCTTGCCCGCTACCCCAGCCCTCGTTCACTTGCTTGCCATCACCCCCTATGCTAGCTTTCCTCACTGTCTGTCCTCGAGCGTAACTGAGTGAAAGCCAGCGAACTTCTCAAAGCCGCCAACCGCGAAGAAGCGGAGCTTCTCGATAAACTTGATCTCCAACGCCTCCCCGAGCACCTAGCCGTCATCATGGACGGCAACGGCCGCTGGGCGCAGCGGCGCCACCTCCCGCGCGTCGCAGGACACCGCGCCGGAGTAAAAGCCGCGCGCGAAATCATCGAATCCTGCGCCCGCCTCCAGCTCCCGTGCCTCACTCTCTACGCCTTCTCGCTAGAAAATTGGCGCCGTCCGCAAGCCGAAGTGGATTTCCTGATGCGTCTCCTCCGCGAATATCTGAAACGCGAACTCCCCACCATCCACAAAAATAATATTCGCCTCCTCATCATCGGCCGCTCCGAACAACTCCCCGAAGCCATCCGCAAAGACATCCAGAGCGCCATGAGCGTGACCGCCAAGAACACCGGCATGAAATTAGTCGTAGCGCTCAATTACGGCGGCCGCGCCGAATTGGTAGACGCTTTCAACGCGTTACTCCAGCAAGTCCGCGCCAACGGCATGGCCGCCTTCCAAGCCGACGAACAAACCATCTCCGAGCATCTCTACACCGCCGGCCTCCCCGATCCCGACTTGCTCATCCGCACCAGCGGCGAAATGCGCGTCAGCAATTTTCTGCTCTGGCAAATCGCCTACGCCGAAATCTACGTCACCGAAACTCTCTGGCCGGATTTTTCCCGCGCGAAGCTTCTCGAAGCCCTCGTTGATTTTCAAAAACGCGAACGGCGCTACGGCGGTCTCGGCACCGCGCGCGAACGGGCCAGGGGACTAGCCGCCGCATCCGGCAAATCAGGCCGGGGCTGACGCCGCATGCTCCTGCGCATCGCCACGGCCGCCGTCCTGATTCCCATCGTAGTCGCGCTGGTCTGGTGGAGTCCGCCTGCTGTCGTAGCAGCTCTCGCCGCAATCGTCGCGATTCTCGCTCTGCTCGAATTCTTCGATCTCGGCGATCGTATCGGCCTGCGCGGCTTCAAAAAGTGGACCTACTTTTGCACCGCGCTGATTTTCTACGCGCAATATTCCGCCGGCTTCCTCATGAAGCATTCTTTCTCGGAAGGCATCTCCATCGTCCACGACGCAGCCGGCGGCGCGCTCTCCATCGAAGCCGCGCTCCTCATCTTCATCTTCGGATGCGTCACGCTGGGTCTCTTCACCCGCCGCCCGCTGCACGAAGTCCTCCCAGCCCTCGCCATCAGCTCGGCAGCGATATTTTTCGTCTCGCTGCCGTTCAGCTACGTCGTGCGCTTAAATGAAATTGAACAAGTGGGCAGGCAACTGGTCATCTTTACGCTAGTTCTCGTCTGGGCGGGAGACATGCTCGCCTATTTCGTAGGCAAAGGCCTCGGACGCGTCCCAATGGCCCCAGCCCTAAGCCCCAAAAAAACCTGGGAAGGCGCGGTAGGCAACGTAGTCGCCTCACTGCTAGTAGCCGTAGTATTCGCCCGCTGGATGCAAATGGAAGCAACAATCCCGTTAATCATCGCCGCCGTAGCGAATATCGCTGGACAAGCCGGCGACCTAATCGAATCCGCCTACAAACGCGGCGCCGCCGTAAAAGATTCCGGCGCCCTACTCCCAGGCCACGGCGGCATGCTAGATCGTATTGACAGCCTGATCCTAGCAGCCCCTGTAGTCTGGGTGCTCTATCAATGGCTGGCCCCACCGAGGTAGCGCCACTCCGCAGTTAAGCCGTCATCCTGAGCGCAGCGAAGGATCTCTCCTAGCAGTTAATGCTGCCAACGCGACAATTCGTGCGCCCCCCGCAATTCCACGACGCCTGAGCCCCTTGACGCACGCGAAGCGAGCGACGGCATAAATTTCGGCTCAGCACAAAAGTAAAGCGAGTGTCATCCCGAGCGCAGCGAGGGATCTGCTTTTCGCTAGTCCCTCGACCCACACCGCGTCCACCTCATTTCCCCGCATTCGTGGCCAACGCATCCACCACCGCCAAATTCCCCATCAAATCCGCCGGAAAACCATGCCGCCGCTGCAAATACTCTGCCGAATTATAAGAAAGTGTCACCTTCCCGCCCTCATCCTCGGCCACCAAAATCTTCAAAGGCAAATCAATCGCCACACTCGGCGCCGCCAACATCAAAGGCGTCCCCGCCTTAGGGTTCCCAAAAATCACTAATTTCGTAGCCGGCATCTTCAACCCCGCATTCGCCGCCTCTCCACTATGATCCACCACCACGAAAATCTTCACTCCCTTTGATTCCAGCATCGCCTTCAATTTCGCCACAGTCTCATCCACCGAATGAATGCTAGGCCGGCTAACAATCCCGTTATCCACATTCGCGCTCATCGTCTTCTCCTCGATGATTCCAGAATTCACACCTTCCGGGCCCCGCACCAAAGTCACATAAAACGCCAACGCCACGCCAATCGCCGCCAAAACCAAAGCCACCGCAATCGCCAGCGACGAAGCACTCTTATAACTCGCCCCGCCGCGATTCATCGCCCGCACCAATCGCACATGCGCCCAGGTCGAAAATACATTCACAATGACGCCGATAGCAATCAACGCCGTCCCAAAAAATAGCGACAGCCACGACGAGTGCCGCGGAATATTCGCCTGCGCAAACTGAAACTCCTGCAAAAACAATCCGAACCGCGCCACCACGAATCCAAACCCCATCAACGCAATCCCAGTGCGTATCCAAGCCAGAAACGTCCGCTCCGCCGCCAAATAATCGCTAGGCCCAAAATGTAGTTCGCCAACACCTGTTCCAGCTGCCGTCTCGCTACGTTGCACTGAATTCATCGCCACTCCTAAGTTAACCCGTCATCCTGCCCGCCCTGAAAACGGAAGGGAGCGCACCACGCTGGTCGCGGCCCGGTCGAGTCCGCGGGACGAAGCCTGCCTGCCGCCGGCAAGACTCGTCGGTTCATCCCAAAAGTAACGCCAGTGTCATCCGGAGCGTAGCGAGGGCTCTCTCTCCGGTTTGATTGCTGCCAACCCGACAAATCGAGCCACTCCGAAGCCTCTCCGTGCTCTCTCTCTTTGCAGTTCTCAGTGTCCTCTGTGTTAAATCTTTTCCGCTGACGCCGCCACCCAAACTTGCCGGTTTCCGCCCCCCGCCCAACCTTCGTTCGCATAATCCACAAAACGCCTATAAAATGGAAGCAGTCCCTATGAAACGCATCTCGATCCTGGGCAGCACCGGCTCCATCGGCCGCCAATGCCTCGACGTAGTAGACGCGCACCCCGGCAAATTTCAAGTAGTCGCCATCGCCGCCGGCGCAAACGTCCGCCTGGCCGTCGAACAAACCGCCAAGCACCACCCGCAAGTAGTCTCCGTCGCCACAGAAGCCGGAGCACGCGAACTCTGCGACGCCCTGAAGCAGCTCCGCAAAACCGCCACCAAAAGCGAGCCGCAGCCAGAAATCCTATTCGGCCCAGAAGGCATGGAGCGAGTAGCCACTCACCCCGACGTCGAAATAGTAGTCTCCGCAGCGGTAGGAGTCGTCGGTCTCCCGGCAACCTACGAAGCCATCGAGCAAGGAAAACACATCGCGCTAGCCAATAAAGAAGTAATGGTCGCCGCAGGAGAAGTCGTCACCGCCGCTGTCAAACGGTCCGGCGTAGCGCTTCTCCCGGTAGACAGCGAACACAACGCCATCCACCAATGCCTGCGCGCTGGAGAACATCGCGAAGTAAAGCGCCTCGTCCTAACCGCCTCCGGTGGCCCCTTCCGCAAAACTCCCGCCGCGCAATTCACGAAGATCACACCAAAACAAGCCCTGGCGCATCCAAATTGGAAGATGGGCCAGCGAATCACCATAGACTCCGCCACCCTGATGAACAAAGGCTTCGAAGTAATTGAAGCCAAATGGCTTTTCGGCATGGATCTCGACAAAATCCAGGTCGTCATCCATCCGCAATCCACCATCCACTCAATGGTCGAATTTGTAGATGGTTCAATCCTCGCACAACTCGGCCCAACCGACATGCGCATGCCCATCCAATATGCGCTAACCTATCCCGAGCGGATTCCGTCGAATGGATATGCCCTCGATTGGTCCGCGCTGCGCCGGCTGGATTTCGAAGACGTCCCGGCAAAAAAGTTTCCGTGCCTGCTGCTCGCACAGGAGGCGTTGCGTCAGGGAGGTCCGTTGCCCTGCGCATTAAACGCAGCCGACGAAATCGCGGTGGCCGCGTTCCTGGAAAAGAAATTGTCGTTTCTCGGCATTGCCGCAGTCATAGAACGCGTACTCGAAAAGATGCCGCGCACGCCCATGCGCGCCATCACAGATGTCCTGAATGCCGACGCCGAAGCGCGCCGGCTCGCTCGCCTGGAAGTCGAGCGCCGAAAGAATTAAAATCTAAGCTAGAGGCCTCATGGCAAATTTTCAAAGTGCAGTTATCGCCATCCTATCCGTCACAGTAGTTCTCGGCGTCATGATTTTCGTCCACGAATGGGGACATTTCATCGCCGCCAAGCTTTCCGGCGTCAAAGTCGAAGTCTTCTCCTTCGGTTTCGGCACGCGCCTCTTCGGCGTAAAACGCGGCGACACCGACTACCGCCTCAGCGCTCTTCCATTCGGCGGTTACGTACGCATGGCCGGTGATAACCCGATCGAAGAACGCACCGGCGCCGCCTACGAATTCCTCTCGAAGCCCCGTTGGGTCCGCGTCGTCATCGCCTGCGCCGGCCCGGCTATGAACATCATCTTCGGCTTCCTGATTTTCTGGGGAATTTTCTGGCTCGTCGGCATTCCCTCCGAAGACTACCTCCGCCAGCCCGCGCAAGTCGCCGCCGTTTCGCAGGAAAATCCTCCCGCCTCCGGCGTGCAAAGCGGCGACCGCATCGTCAACGTTAACGGCGTCGCCACACCCACTTGGGAATCGGTCTTCGATCAACTGAAAGACGAGCAACCGAACGCGCCATTCACCTTCACCGTCGCGCGCGCCAACGCTCAGCAGAAATTGACCGGTAACTTCCCCCAGCCGCCCGCCACCGTTGATTCCGTTTTGGGCTACCCCCTCATCCCCGCCGTCGCCGACGAAATCGGCATTGGCACTCCCGCCGAGCGCGCCGGCATGCACGAGGGCGACAAAATCATCGCGATGGACGGCAAGCCCATCATCACCTGGCCGCAATTGGTCGAAGGCGTCCGCCACTCCGATGGCCGTCCCATCCAATTCACCGTGCAGCGCGATGGCAAAGACATTTCTTTCGACATCACTCCCATGCGCGGCATGGGCCTCGACGGCAATTCCGTCTGGCAAGTCGGCGTCGCACCGAAAGTCCAGCAGAAATTCGAACGCCAGAGCTTCGGCCAGGCCGTAAAAGTCGCGTCGGTTCAAACTACCGTCGGCATGAAAGAAATCGGCATGGTTCTCGGCGGTCTCTTCACCGGCAAAGTAAAAATTCGCCAGCTCACCAGTGTGGTAGGAATCGCCCGCGAATCCGGACGCGCCGCCAAGCGCGGCCCGGTTGATCTCATCTGGCTAATGGCCATCATCAGCCTGAATCTCGGCCTGCTGAATCTGCTCCCAATCCCAATCCTCGACGGCGGCCACGTCCTGATGCTAGCCATAGAAGGCGTTCTCCGCCGCGACCTAAGCCTAGCCGTGAAAGAACGCTTCGTCCAGGTTGGCTTAGTCTTCCTGTTAGGAATATTCGCCTTCGTAATGTACAGCGACATCTTCAAACTAGTCCAAAGCCACTAGCCGTCCGTCGGCCTCACAATAATATTCGTAGCGTAGGGGCGGGTCTCAGACCCGCTCTCTCAGCTTAGCCTTTGAATCGGGTTTTGAACTTGTAGCGGCGCACTTCAGTGCGCCAGCCGTTGCAGTCGTTTTTATGTAGCGGCCGGTTTGGCAAAGCCAGACCGGCCACTGTTGCAACCGCGACACTCCCACCGTCAGCGCCACGCGCTTCGCCGTAACTTTTGCGTCAGACCCAACCGAGCGCGGTTGCTGTCATCCCGCCTGCCCTGAGTGCCGTCGCGAAGGGAGCGCAGCGAGGGATCTCTCTTCGCAGCCGCCAGCAGCGCGCACGTTGCTGCCAACACGCACGAACCGCGCTCTCACAGCGCAATGCGTTTTGGTATAATCTCCATGACGACCATGTCCGCCACCCCCGCACATCGCGTCTCCACCGGTGAACGCATCAACCACGAAGCCCCCGGCCGCCTGCAACGCGAACTAGGCGCCCGCGGCATCCGCCTGACCCGCCAACGCCGCGTCCTCCTGCAAGTAATGGAATCCGCCCGCCGCCACCTGGACGCCGGCGAAATCCTCGAACGCGCCCGCAAACTCGACTCGCGCGTCACCCAAGTAACCGTCTATCGCACGATCGATCTCCTAAAGCGCCACGGCCTCATCGACGAACTCGATCTCCTCCATCTCCGCGGCGATCGCCACTTCTACGAAAGCCACGGCCCGCGCGACCACATCCACGTAGCCTGCCTCCGCTGCGGCAAAGTCCGCGAATTTGAAAGCGAGCTGTACGAGGAATTAAAGAATCAGATCGCGCGCGACTGCGGCATAGAAATCACAGTCTCCCGCACAGAAGTAGGCGGCCTCTGCGCTGACTGCCGCAAACAATAATCCCACCGCCGCGTTGCCGTTGACTTTGTAGCGGCGCACTTCAGTGCGCCAGCCGTTGCAGTGGTTTGTGTAGCGGCCGGTCTGGCAAAGCCAGACCGGGCATTCGAGGCGCGCCACGGCGTTTGCGATATGCACTCTTTCTCGGCTCGCCCCTTCCGACGCGGTAATCCCCCGCCTCCTCGCACACTCCGCCGGCAAAATCCAGCGCCGGAGGCGCGGCATAAGTTAGCCCGGCGCGGAAGCGCCGGGAAAACCGCAAGAAAAAGAACGAGCGCCGTAGGCGCGACACAAGGCTCGAACGACATGTGACCGCGCGGTTGATACTCGAAGGACAACCGCGAACGAACGGAGGATTCTGCGGGGTAATTACAACGAGACGAAATAAACGGGGAACCAACACACTACATCAAAACATCAAAACGGCATCGCGCCATACGTACTCTCAAACTCCGCCAAAGGCACCATATCAATCGCATCCCAAGGACATCCTTCCAAAAACGACCCATCCGGCCCCTTGCTAGTACACAATTTGCACCCAATGCACAAAAGCGGATCCACCAGAATCTTGCCAAAAGGCGGATGCTCCTGGTCCGGCACCCAGAACATGCAATCCGCGACCGGACAATACTCCACGCAAGCCGGCGAACCCGAGCAACCGGTACACATCTCATTGATCACGGCAACAATATGCGGCTTGCGCTTGCGGGGGGTAGTAGTCCCTTCGGAAATCGGATGGCACTTCTCAACTTGCCCGTTCACAAACTTCGCCACATCCACGGTAAGTTCAGCCAACGCTTCCTCCCAAAGACCGCAACTAGCCACATTCTCTTCGCAAGGGGCAGGGAAGTCAACGGTCGTTAAGGCCTCGCCGCAGCCGCCAACGCCCTATTTCCACTCGCCCAAGGCAACACCACCTACTGCGATTCAGATTGTTCGATGGTAGGATCTCCCGCATGCGGCGAGCTCGTCCGATCGCCTACGCAATCGCAGCTATCCTGGCAGCATCCCTCGCGTGGCACGAGCACGCCGCACCTCGACCCGCCGACAAGCCCGCGCTGTTCCACCCCGATCCCCAGCATGTTTCCAATCGCCTCTACCGCGCGCTACACGTGCGCACCGCTCCCGATGGAAAGCAATACGGTTTCGACACGCTCGACCCGCTTCTCTGGAGCGAAACGAGCTACCTGCTCGAAGGGAAATCACATCAACAAGCGATCGCCTTAGCCGACGAATTCCTTCGCACCAACGCCGCGCGCCAGATCACCGATCCGCTCAAGCGCGCAATTCTCCAGCGCGACGTCTGGGCTGTCCTCGACTGGGCCGACGAGCAAGTCGAGTCCGATCTTCCGCATCAACCCGAGCGCCGCGAGCTAATCTCTCGTCTAGCACCCATCGTCCGTAGCCTCGCACTCTCGCCGGAAGAACTCGCAACTCTCCCCGACACGTTCTCCCGCGCTCTGCAGCTCCGCGAATTTCCAGCCGCCTACGATTCCGCAAACCCCAATCACGCCTTTCTCCCGCCCGACCTCTTCGACGCGCACGGCCCCTGGGTCTGCCTCAGCCCTCCGGCGCCCGGCTTGGCAGCGCCGCTCCACGACATGTCTTTCACCGCGCGCTCCGTGTTCCTGGTCTTTGCCCGACTGCCCGGCGGTCGAGATGCAACGCTCGCATACTTCAAACAACTCGCTGACATGGAGATCCCGCTCTTCGTGCGTATGAAGGACCCCAATTGGCCGCAGCCCACGGACGTCTGGAATCCACAAGTCCCGCAATTCCCAGCGGGAACCGAATTCGCTCTCGTCCGCAAACTAGTCTTGCCGGACCGCGATGGACGCTTGCATGTCACCTCGATCGTCGAAAGCGTTCAGATCCGGCACTACACAGATATTCCGCACGTGGATCCAATGGCGTCGCGCGACGTAAATCTCGCCCAGCATTTTCAGGCGCCCTCGGAAATTGAACTGAGCCGCACCCTGCTTTTTTCGGGAAACCACAGCGGCCTTCGCGGCGTCACCGCCAGCGATGATCCGTTTCTAATCTTCCCGGCCATGTCCAACGGTTCCGACGAAGTGGAAGACACGAAAATGCGCGCGCATCCGTTTTCACCCTTCATCAACTGCACCGGCTGCCACATTGGCCCCGGCATTCAATCCATGATGAGCTTTTCGTTTCGTGGCAACGCGAGCGAAGGACCAGTGCTAAGCCCGCGCCTCGCCGAAACCACGCCTAATGATGAATCGGAAAAAGTAACGCATTGGGCGCAAACCCAGCAAAAGGAAAGACTTGCTCCGCAGTTGGTCTGCAACCAACCCGAACTAAAGAAGGGAAGCGCGGCCGGATTCAAATCACATCAAGCTAGATCTACGCAAACGCCCGAATCACCGCATCCGTAAACTCCCCCGTCGAAGCCGTCCCACCCACATCGCGCGTCAAATGTTTTCCCTCGCGATAAACCTTATGCAGCGCATCCTCCACCTTCTTCGCCGCCGCCATTTCCTGAACATGCCGCAGCATCAAAATCGCGCTCATCAATAGCGCCGTAGGATTCGCCAACCCTTTGCCCGCAATATCCGGCGCTGTCCCATGCACGGCCTCGAAAACCGCAACGTTCTCGCCCATATTCCCGCTCGGCGCAAAACCCAATCCGCCAATCAACCCCGCCGCCAGATCGCTCATGATGTCGCCATACAAATTCGTCAAAAGCAGCATGTCAAACTGGTTCGGGTTCAAAACCATCTGCATGCACGCATTATCCACAATCAATTCCTTGTACTCGATGTCCGGATAATTTTCCGCCACCTTGCGCACCGACGTCAGAAACAACCCGTCGGAAAGCTTCATGATGTTCGCTTTATGTATGGCGTGAATTTTCTTGCGCCCGAATTTCCGCGCAAACTCAAACGCAAACTTCGCCACCCGCGTCGAAGCCTTCTCCGTGATGATTTTCAGGCTCTCCACCACGCCCGGTATCACCGTATGTTCGAGCCCCGAATAAAGATCCTCGGTGTTCTCCCGGATCAAAACCAAATCCACGTTCGAATAACGCGCCTGCACGCCCTCCAGATTTTTCACCGGACGCACATTCGCATAAAGCTCCAGCGCCTTGCGCAAAGCCACGTTGATGCTCGGCGCCCCACCCGCCACCGCCGTGGCCATCGGCCCCTTCAAAGCCACCTTATTCTTGTGAATGGACTCCAGCACACCCGCCTGGATGAAATCGATCCCGCGCCGCTCCGCTTCTGCCCGCGCCGGCATCTCCTCCCAAAGAATCTCGACGCCCGCCGCACTCAATATTTGTTTAACCGCGCTGGATACTTCCGGACCAATCCCGTCGCCAGGAATCAAAGTAATAGTATGTTTCATCGTAGGCCCAACATTTTAAGAGAATCCCGCCAAGATGTACACGGGCGGCGTTTCACGTGCCAGTCGGGCTGTCTGCTTCTCGGCTGGCAGTCAATTTGTATCGAGTGGCCAAGACGAAGTAGTAGTTAGCGGATTTCCAGATCAGACTTGGCCGCGTACAAGTTGATGACTCGATCGTGAAGGTCTTGCGCCTCGGGAACCGCAGAACGAATTGCAGTTTTCAAGCTCCCGTATGTAGCCCGATAGACCGCCTTGAGATCGTTCGAAACATCGGCAGGTCCACCCCAGTTCAGGCGGTCACCGATAGCCAGGATGATTTGGTGCGCTTCGAGGGGAGTAATAGATCCCCGCAAACCGTGTTTGACCCATTCTTGAAGAGCACCGAGTTGCTGAATGGCAGCGTCCTTCTCCAAGTCACTCATCGCGCCATTACCAATGATTTCAAGCATTGCCTGTTCGAGTGGTTTGTCTATGGCCTCTGCTACATCAATTACAGCTTTCGATTCGGAAAGAACAGCTTCGAGTTTAAGTGTGTAATCGCTGATTTTACGATGGACTACGCCTACCTGCCCGCCGGCGGCCTGTGCCGCGTCCGCGACGGACTTCCCTTGCTGAAGGGCGGTCCTGTAAACCTGGTAGTTTCCGGCTGCCAAGTTCCAAATGACTTCGTCCACCATGGCCTTCGCTGCATTTCCGTATGTCAGGTCGCGAAGAGGCGCTTTGGCAGATGCGGCTGGAGCCGCCGCTGCAGTTGCAATTTTCGTATCGGCAAAAGTGCGCGCAGCTTCGGAGGAAGTCGTGCTGTTCGGTTTTGTGTCAGCGACGTCCTGGATTGGGGTTGGGGCTCGATCCGCGTTTCCTGTCGGATCATCGCTGAGGTCCGATTGAGGCGTTACAACGCGCACGTCCGAATAACGTTCACGAGAGGGTCCCAGCTGTTTCGCGTGATTTTCACACACGTAAATTGGCTCACGCCCACCGTCCTCCCAGAGCGTTATCACTGCGGTTCCGTAGTCGCAGTCGAGCCGGTAATGGGTGGAAAGAGGCTCCGCGGGTTTTCCCGGTTGGAGTCGCCACTCCGCGCGGCTTGTGCAATGGCGCTTCGGCACAGGCTAATTGTAGCCAACCCATCACACTGGATGGTGTAGGGCGTGAGTTTCCGTGACCGAACATGTAACCCCGCTACTCGGTGACGCCGCAGCGATCAGAAGATTCGACGCAGAAGCAGCTCAGGATTATTCTTCCATCGGAGGAAATCTATGAAACGGGAAATCATTCGCGTTGAGCCACTGGCGACCTACCTGGAGAAATACAAGGCCCCCGCTTCAACCGTGACGAAGCACGGCGACACGATTTACGTCTCAGGTTCTCCACCGTTCGACCCCAAGACAGGAGAAATCTTCAAAGGACCGATTGAGCGCCAGACGGAGATCGTATTGGATCAACTCAAGCTCTGTGTCGAAACGGCAGGCTCTTCTTTGGAAAACATTCTCAAAGTGAATGTCTACGTCACCTCCGTGGACATGTTTCCCGCGGTGAATACCGTCTACAGGCGTTATTTCCCGCAGAACCCTCCGGCGCGCATTTTTATCAATGTTCCGGCTTGGAATGGCGGGTTTGATATTGAAGTGGATTGTATCGCCGCCGTTTTATAAGACCGTGCTACAGCTCAGTATCAATCTCCGCTCGTTGGCGAGCGGCGATGCGCAACCACGCCCTCGCCGTCCAAAACACTGCTCGCAAGCCACAGAGACCAAATCGCAGCCACCGCTCGCCCGCCGCAAGCAGCCAGCGACGACGTTTCTAATCGACAATGGCAGATATTAGAAATCACCGTAAACCTCTCAAAACAAACGAGCGCGCCCCGTTCTAATCGACACAAAAACGCGTTTATCAAATGCCAAAAATCTCACGTCACAACCGCGCCACGACTCTACTGTCGAACGGCAACCGCGGGCGCAGCAAGCGGCGCATTCCGCTTTTACAGTGTGGGGCGTGGCGCGATTAAGGCAGGCGAGGCAAGCCTCGCCTAAAAGAAGGCGGGAGCAGGGAATTGGGGGCCCTTCGGAGCTCGGCTTGGTTGTCCGGAAGGTGGCACATTCTTTTGCAGCCATTTGCGGTCGTGCCGAATCTGATATAATGTTGTCGCGGTCGGGGCCCAGGCTTGTTGCGGGCAATTTGTGGAGGATTACAGAATGGTTCAACTAACGCCGGTAGCAGTCACCAAAGTAAAAGAGATTCTGACGCAGCAAAATCCGTCTCCCACGGGCTTGCGCGTCGCTGTCGTAGGTGGAGGCTGCTCGGGTTTCAGCTACCACATGGCTTTTGAAAACGCCGTCAACGAAAACAGCGACAACGTCTACGAGTTCGACGGTCTCAAAGTCCTCGTGGACCAGATGAGCGAGATGTATCTCGACGGTGTCCAGATTGATTACATCGAAACCATCGAGGGTTCGGGCTTTAAGTTCAATAACCCGAACGTCAAGAGCACCTGCGGCTGCGGCAGTTCTTTCAGCGTCTAAGCTCGAACGCTGCGCCCAGAAGCTCGCTCAGGACTACGTGAATTTCACCATGTGCGGGATCGCAAGACTCCCGGAGGAGCAACCTCCTTCGGGAGTTTTTTTTCGCCCGCAAACACTATCGCCGTAACGCAAAGTTTTCGTCGGCGTGGTTCGCCATATCTTCGATGATCACAACAGCTAACTGTCTTAACTGCTCCGGCCGTCGCTCATGAAGATCGCGCTCGCCCAATTCAATCCCACGGTCGGAGATTTTCACGGCAACTCCAAGCGCATTCTCGAACTAGCCTGTGAGGCTCGCAAGCGAGGCGCCGAGATCGCCGTCTTCTCCGAGCTGTGCGTCTGCGGCTACCCGCCGCAAGACTTAGTCGAACGCCCAGCGTTCGTCGAACGCAACCAGCAAGAGCTGGTGCGGCTCGCCAAGGCGATCCCGCTTCCGTCGCTGGTTGGCTTCGTCGGCGATGCGATGGACAACACCGGAAAGCCCGTAGCCAACTGTGCAGCCCTGATTGCCAACGGCAAAATCCTCTTCGAGCAGCGCAAGATGCTGCTTCCCACTTACGACGTCTTCGACGAATCGCGCTACTTCCAGCCTGCCAACACCCAGTTCGTATTTCCGTTCAACTCCGAGAACCTCGGAATCACAATCTGCGAGGACTGTTGGAACGACAAAAGCTTCTGGCCCCAGCGCCTCTATGACCGCGACCCGGTTGCCGAAATCGTCGGGAAGGGAAGTAGCCTGCTGCTGAATATCTCGTCCTCGCCGTACGCGTTCGATAAGCGCTCTCTCCGCCACGACATGCTCCAGGCCATCGCCCGCGAACACCACGTCCCGGTCGTCTACGTCAATCAAGTTGGCGGCAACGACAGCCTCATTTTCGATGGCTCCAGCGTAGCCTTTATGCCCGATGGACGCGTCGCCGCCCGCGCCAAATCCTTTGAGGAAGACTTGGTAATGTTTGACAGCAGCACCGGTGAGGGCGACATTCGTCCGCTGGTGGAAGACGAGCACGAGGCAACGTACGCAGCGCTAGTGATCGGTACGAGAGATTACGTACGTAAGTGTGGCTTCCAGAAAGTCGTTGTCGGGCTCAGCGGCGGCGTAGACTCCGCACTTGTCGCAGTCATTGCGGTCGCTGCGCTAGGCCGCGAAAACGTACTTGGCGTAGCCATGCCGGGTCCGTATTCTTCCGCAGGCAGCCTGCGTGATGCCCGCCAACTCGCCGAAAATCTCGGCATAGAGTTTGTGACGCTTCCGGTCACCGACACGTTCAAGACCTACCTCTCGACGCTGGCGCCCGCCTTTACGGGCCGCGCCGAAGATGCCACTGAGGAAAACATCCAGGCTCGCATTCGCGGGAATATGCTGATGGCGCTGTCGAATAAATTTGGTTCGCTGGTCTTGAGCACCGGCAACAAATCGGAGATGGCGGTAGGCTACTGCACGTTGTACGGCGACATGGCCGGCGGCCTGGCGGTAATCTCCGATGTGCCCAAGACCATGGTCTACGAGCTGACCAAATTCGTGAATCGCGATAGGGAACTGATCCCCCGGGAAACTCTCTTGAAGGCTCCGTCCGCTGAGCTTCGGCCGAACCAGCTAGATCAGGATACCCTGCCGGACTACGCCATCCTTGACCGCATCCTAAAGGCGTACGTTGAGGACCTGCGCAGCCCCGAAGAGATCGCGGACGATTTCAACTACCCGCTGGACCTCGTCCGCTCCGTAGCGCTGCGCGTGGATCAAAACGAATACAAGCGCAAGCAAGCTCCACCTGGACTGAAAGTGACCTCCAAAGCGTTCAGCGTAGGGCGTCGCTTCCCGCTCGCCCAGAAATTCTCAATCGAATAACGCCGAGGTCATTACGGTGCGACGAACCCAATATGACTGGTTCTACCTTCGAACAAGGAGTTCGATGCCGATGATCCGAGGCACTCGCTTGGTGCTCTCTCTCGCGATTCTGCTAGGCGTCGCTCCCGCCTACGCCCAATCGGCCCCAGCTCCGGTCGCAGACCAGGTTGAAATCATCAAGCAGGCCGAGGCCTTCGTCCGCGACCTCTTCGCCTGGGGACCAGAGTTCAATGTCAGCATCGGACCGCTTGCGCCGTCGCCCTCGCCGGATTTCTATCTCGCCCCAATTCACGTCACCGTCAACGGGCAAACCGATACCGGAACTGTCTACATCGGCAAGGACGGAAAGACCTTCGTGCGCGGCGATATGTTTGACATGGCTAAGAACCCCTTCGCCGACAATCTCGCCAAATTGCATATTGATGACAATCCGTCCGAGGGCCCCGCGGATGGCAAAGTCACCGTGGTCGAGTTCAGTGATTTCGAGTGCCCTCACTGCCGCGCGTTCTCGCAGACCCTGCGCGAGGTCGCACCGCAATATCCTCAAGTCCGCTTCGTATTCAAGGACTTCCCGCTAACCCAGATACACCCCTGGGCCGAGACCGCCGCCATCGCCGCCCGCTGCGCCTTCATTCAACAACCAAAGGTGTTCTGGACGTTTCAAGCGCAAATCTTCGACAACCAGGATCTGATCTCTGCCGAAAACGTGTGGGAGAAGGTCGTAGCCTTCGCCGCGCAAGATAACCTGGACGCCGACGCCTTCAAGACCTGCATGTCGTCAACCGAAGTCAAGGCAGCCGTGGACGCGAACCACCGCGACGGCGAAGCCCTAAGCGTAAACAGCACTCCAACTATCTTCGTAAACGGCCGCCCCCTCGACGGCGGCGATAAAGCCACCCTGGAGCAATATCTAAAGTACGAACTATCGAACCACACGAATCACTAGACTCCGGTTCGATCGTTGACCCCCGCTACCCCGGCTTACGGGTACACAGGTGGGCGGAAGCTCCAACGACTCCAGGAAGATCACCCGCCAGCCACGACGCACACCCGATCACACCGGCCTGCTACATAATACTTATTCCCGGAAAGCAAGTCTTATCTTTCGACGACTTTCGGCTGCTAGTTTTCAAATCGGTTCTGGTCCTGTAGGCTGAGTCTGTGGGCGTGGGTGCTTGGTGGTTGCTGGCGACTTGGATTGAACCTTGCTGTGATGGACGCTGCAGTGAAGTCTAGGGAGGTCGAGAGACCGGCAGGGTTTGGGATTTTGAACTCAACCCCGCGACAGTTCGAGCTAGTTCGAGCTAACTCGCGAGGCCATTTTAACAGGCGTCGACGTTGTGCTGACGTGCGCGATGACCGCACTATACGTTTACCACCCCTGCGGACGAGACTAGAAAGCTGTGAAACGGTGACCGGGTTCTGGGTTGTTAGTGCCGGACGCGGCCAGGAATGCGCACAGCTCTGCCTCGGGCAGATTAGTAGGAATCAAGAATTTAGTTTGCTGTGCGGATTTAATCACGCTAGTCAAGGCGAGAAACCGAGTGCTTGTTGGGCGGGTCTTAACTGTGCGTGGTGGCCTGCGGTCGGCACAGTGATCTCAAACGTCGCGGACGTCGCATTGATAAGGAGGGCTCTTTTACCTGGAGCCCGCTTGCGCTCGCCGCGCCGAAATCCGCGAAGACACGCAACACGAGTTCGCGAAGATTGGGACACCGAACATGAAGGTGAGCGACATCGAAGCCGGATCTGATTTGGGCGCAGGGCTCACATCGCGCGTAGTCGCGGTGGATTCTTGGGTCGCCTGATGCCGGTCGCGGCATTCAGCCACGGCAGCGGGGGTTGTGACGGCGACTTATGGTAATCGGAGAAGCTCGAAGGCTTGCAGAGCGGCGTAAATGCTGAACGCGCCAGCGCTGAAAGTTAACGGCAGTGACCGGTGCCACAAAGTGCGACTGCCCCGGCGCCCGCGCCCACCGCGAACCATAGGGCGTTGCGGCGAAGGCGACGCCAAAACGTGCCGCCTTTTGCCGTGGTAATTGCAGCGTCGCGCTCCCGGGTGATCGCCGCAAGCTTGGCGGCATCGTCAGCAGCATTCAATTTGGCCGTGGCGAGTTGGGCCTGGCACGAGCGGCAGTCTTGCACGTAATCGTAGAGAGGTTTGAGGTCCGAGGCGGGGATTTGCGCAGCGGGAATTGGGGCATCAGGCAGCGCCGGGGTTTGGCCTACCGAGTTACCGTGCGAAGAATCTTGCGAACGAGTCCGCGACGAAGGCGCTGGACTTAACGAGCTGCTGGCAGAGCAGGCGTCCCGAGTTGTACACGGGACTTCGTCGGACGCGCCTGTCCCCCGCTCTCCTCTGGACGCTGGCGCTCCGCTCGGTAGCATGGTTATTGGCTGCGGCAGCGCCAGGTATTTCGGCAGATCGCGGGCAGGAGTTTGCACGGAGCGTTTGAGGGATTCGATCTGCGCGAGGGTGTCTTTCAGCGCGCCATCGCGATCGCGCTCCCGCGCGTCAGCGGCATCTAGCAATTGCTTTTGCGCGGCGATAGTAGCCTGCATGCGCAACTTGTCGTCATGCTTCGCAAGCCAAGCCTGTATGGCCATCACGGCCAGCAGCAACGCAGCCAGCGTGCCGGAGATTTCAACGATGCGGCGAATGGAAGTCATAATGACGGGACAGCTGCAACGCGTAAGACGCGGCGTGATTCCTTCCGGACCGGACGTTCGAACGTCCTGGCAGTGGCTACCTCAGCCATAAGCCGCTCCAATAGCAGGGGTAATTCGCAAAACCTTTCGCCATTGCCCTTAAGTTGTACTTCCGTCCAGTTGTTTGCCTGCCGGACTCCGACGCATTATTGCTGGACACAGCCAGCCTGTATTCGCATCGCAGCAAATGGAGACCATTTTGCGACGCGCACTCTTGCCCGTTTTTCTCGCCCTGATTCTTGTGCACGCCGGCTGCGGCAGCACGGGCACCAAGAACACACCGCCGCCACCGCCGGGAATTACGGTCAGCGTCGCGCCTACAGCGGCCAACGTACGCGCCGGTGCAACGCAACCGTTCAGTGCCACGGTCAGCGGAACGACAAATGAAAGCGTGAGTTGGTCTGTGAATGGAGTCGCGGGAGGGAACGCGACACTCGGAACGATCACCGCAAACGGGGTCTACACCGCGCCGTCCACATTGCCAACTCCAAACACAATCGTCATCGAGGCGATTTCTGCGGCAGATGCCAGTGCAAATGCGTCGAGCGACGTCACATTGTGGAATGCGACTCCAGCCCTCAGCAGCGTACTTCCAATGAGCTTTGTGAGTGGCGCGTTTACGTTGACGGTCACCGGAAGCAGATTCGTCGATGGTGCGCAGGTGTCGTTTGGCGGTTCCGCGCTGACGACGACTTATGTATCCTCAACGCAGGTAACTGCAAAAGGAACGGAGCCGACACCCGGAATGTATGCGGTCAGCGTCAGCAATCCGAGCCCGGGTAGCAGCGCCTCCGGCGTGATCAACGTGACCGTTACTTCTTCCTCGGGCGGCAATCCCCCGCCGAACGCCTGCAATGTAGTCAGCCTCGGCCAGGGCGGCAACCTCAACGGCTTTCTTCCCTTCCCGACTGATAACGCGTGGAATCAGAACATCGCGAGCGCGACGGTGGATCCCAATTCCGCGGCCATCATCAATTTCATCGGGCCAAGCGATCTGGTGCATCCGGACTTCGGCTCGGGAGAATACAACGGCTCCAGCATCGGGATCCCGTACGTCGTCGTGGACTCGCAGCAAGCTCCGGTGGCAGTCAATTTCACGGCGTATGGCAGCGAGAGCGATCCGGGGCCGATGCCTGTGCCGGCCGACGCTCCGATCGAAGGCTATCCGAATCCGGGCAACGGCGATCGGCACGTGCTGGTCCTGGACAACAGCACTTGCTGGCTCTACGAACTGTACGGTTCGTATCCGCAAACGGATGGAAGCTGGAACGTTGGATCGGGGGCGGTGTGGGACTTGCTGGCCGATGAACAACGTCCGCTTACCTGGACATCCGCGGACGCCGCCGGTCTTTCCATATTTGCGGGCTTAGCGCGCTACGATGAAGTCGCCGCCGGCGAAATTAAGCATGCGCTGCGGTTCACGCTGCAAAACAGCCGTGCCGCATTCGTTCCGCCCGCTTCCCATTGGGCGGCGAATTCCACAAATGCGAACGCCGCGCCGATGGGCATGCGCCTGCGCCTCAAGGCGAGTTTCGACATCTCGCAATTTTCGGGTACGAATCAGGTGATTTTGAAAGCGCTGCAGCAATACGGCATGATTATGGCGGACAACGGCTCGAACATGTACATCAGCGGCGCGCCGGATGACCGTTGGAACAACGACGACCTGCACAACCTGGATCAAGTGACGGCGTCGGATTTCGAAGTCGTTGAAATGAATCCGATTTACACGCAATCGAATTTGCCAACGGGCGCCGCACCAAGCATCGCCGGCTTTACCGCCAGCCCGCAGACCGTATCCGCCGGCGGGCAAACGACGCTCACGTGGAGCGTTACTGGCGCTTCCTACTACGACGTGACGCCGCAGGTGGGAGCGATTCGCGGTACCAGCGTAGTCGTCACGCCCTCGCAGACCACCACCTATACTCTGAACGCGACGAATGAGTTCGGCCGCGCCACCGCCACAGTTACGGTCACGGTGCAAGAGCCCCGGCGGGGATGCAAGTAAACTCAATTCATCCTTTGCCGCGCTCCGTGATTTCTTACTTTACAGTGATCGCCAGATTGGTAGGCGATGCGGGAACCATTTGAACTGACGGTGCCACGTCGACCGCCGAATACACTACGTTTCCATTCCCATCGAATCCCATGGTGCGCGCGTAATAGACGACGGCACCGTAGGGCGGACCTTGCGTGAACTGAACGGTCACGTTCGTTGGGCCACTTGCGGCCGTCGTGGTTGGGTTTGCGGCAATCCCGATCTTCACGAGCGTCTTGCCGCCGTCGGGTGTCGTGCCGTACTCGAAACCCGTCACACAATTCTTTGTCAGCGTCGTGCTGCACGCGGGATCCACCGTATAGTCAAACGACCATGCCAGCGTGATGGACGCTGCGTGTGCTACCACAACGATTAGCAGCTTTGCCAAAATCGCCAGCCCGAGCAAGGCCACGCCACCGAACCTACCGAAAAATGGGCGTCTCGTTTTCATTGGGATTCTCTCCTCCAAGTGTGATTTCATCGTTGCGGATGCGCCGGTACAGCCAGCGCAGAAACAAATGTGCGGCAAATGGTTGGTCGCCATGTCTTCCACGAACGTCCGGGTCAGGAAGAATTGCACTAGGGAAGTCAAAGCGAACGTCCACCAGTAAGGATCGATCGGTTCTCGCATGGTTTTGAGAGGTTCCAGCGGCGCTTGTGGCAATGGCGGCATTACGGACGCGAGCCTTTCACGATTTAGAATGAATGAGGAAACCGTCCGCGTCTTTCGCTGCTTCGACACGATCACATGCGCACGTCGAAGCCTCGTTCCACCACGCAATATTAACCGGTGCACGCGCCATGCTACGCGGCACTCCAAACGCCCTTATTCGGCGACGGCCACCTACCCAAACAGCGACGCGATGCTGCCCCAAGCCGACCATGCTGCCCAATCCACCGGTTGATGATCCGGTCGATGCTCGCTGCCGCACACCCAAAAGCTCCACAGGCACTCCCATCGCCTTGCCAAGAAGGTTGGTGTCCACGCCGTACGTCTGCCCCAGCGCGTTCAGGCCCGCCATTTGTTCCTTCAATTGCTGGTTTGCGAACGCGATTTGATTCTGTTGCGCCTGCGACGCATCCGTCTGCGCCTGTTCCCTGCCGAGCTGCGCCGTTAGGTCTCCGTAGCCTGCGGAATTATTTGTCGCGGCCGCGCGATTCGCGGCGCGCTCGCGCAAGGCGTCAAACGCCGTATTCGAAGCACCCAGGCTCTGCTGTGTAATCGCCGATTGCTGCTGCGGTGTATAGCCCTGGCTATTCAGCAGGCTCTGAATCGTCGGCATCAGCAACGACCGATCCTGCGCGTCCGATTGGCCTTCTTGCCCTATTTGAGCGTTTTGCTGCGCCAACTGCTGGTCGGTAAGCTGCCGTGTCGTGCGCTGTGCGCCTCGAGACATAGGACTCCTCCTCCAATTTATTTCGGGAAACGATGAAACGTTTCGGGATGGAACTGCACTACCTCTCAACAGTTTTGTGATGCGTTCCAGCTAGGCCGGGCCCGGCAAAGCGTTCGAGCGCGTGCAAATGCCTTTGCGTCCCGCATTTCGATGTGCGCTCGTCAGCTCTGTCTCGATCCGATCAGCTATTTCAGATCGCCGTCGTGCGGTTGTAGCGGCGCACTTCAGTGCGCCATTTCGGACGCACCAACAAACGATCGCGCGCGCCGTCGCCCCGCCGTCAGCGTTTTTCGCCGAGTCTGAAACAATACGGCGTCCAGCCATCATCCCGGATCCACCCCAGCGCCGCGAGCCTGCGCCTGAACCGCCGAGCAATCGAGGGCGGCAACCACGCATGCGCATCCTCCAACCCGCGCGCCAGCAAGTCCTGTTCACATGCCGTGTGAAGCGCCAGCATCTGTCTATAGCGCTCTCGTCCGCCGCGCAGGGGAGCATCGTGCGCCAAACGTCCGTCCCTGACGTCCGGGTCGCCGCCACGGTCCACCAGCAAATACATTTCGCACGTCAATCGCGCCAGCGACGCCATAGCCACGCGCCCCGCATCATCTTCCAACACCAGCTTCGAAACAAAAATCGGATCGCGCAAATCCGGAAATGGATAGTCGAATGCTTGCCTCGAATGGATCCGTCTGAGGACATTTAAATCGGCTTCCGAATATTCGCGGATTCGCACGGATGTTCGATCTTGGCGAGGTGCTCAGAACACCCGATGTCGCAACAAAGGGTGAACCCTCGCGACGGCCTCGGCCGCGTCAAACATGTTGGCGCCGCTTGCCACGCCGTGTGCCGCAAGCGCAGCAACGGCGGCCTCCGAAACTGGTTTCTGCGAAAGTGGATGGGGCAACTGCTCGAATTCCCGAATCGTCTTGTAGTGTCAAATGCGCACCCTCGTCCGCTTCGATCAACGCAAGTATTGGCGTGGTCTCGTCCGGCACAAATGATGCATCGTCGGCACGGCCACCGACTGCCGTCCCCGCGGCGACCGTCGCTTCACCGGTGTCGTGCTTCGACACTTCAACGTCATCCGAATTCAAGGCCAACCAATGTGAATTGGCCAGGCGTTCAGAGTGTCGCCGCCAGGCACCGAGCGTGGTGAGGTAATAGGCTCTTCCGGTCATGGAGAATTCTCTTGGTGACCCATTGAAAAACAACTGGCGCAAACGCACAAATTCAAGATCTCGCCGGACCTACGAACTAAACGTGTAATTGTGCGTCAAAATCGCCGCAGCATGCCGCCCCGCATAAAACTGGTGCGTCGGCTCGCAACTGACAGTCACCTTCTGCGAGTCTTCCACCACCGCTTCAATCTTCCGCAACGTGAGCCGCCCAAACCGTCCCACCAAAATATCCGACAGACACAATCGCTCCGCGCGCATCGGCGAGCCATCCGCCAAAGTAAAAATATGGTGCGGTGTCACATCCAGTGATTCCTCATTCGAAAAATGCAGCCGTATAAAAGTGTCCGCGTCGCGCACTTCCAGCCGCGCAATGCGCGTCCAAACCTCGCTGGTAGCCGCGCCCGGACACCGCAATTGTTCACCCGCCTTGCACGATTCAATTGCCACGGTCCCGCGCTCTCGTGTCAGCACCATCGTTCCGCTGCGCAAACAACTCCCGCTACCGCCGCCCGATCCGCCGCCGGTGCCCGAAGTCGTCGTCGCCGCGATCATCGCGCCCTGCGACAACGGCACGCGTCCCTGCAACCCCTGCTGCTGTGCCGCCGCATTGATTTTCGCGCCAAACGCGTTCGCCGGAGCACCCGCGCTCCCCGCAAGCCCGCCAACCCACGCCAGTGCCAGCCCCGCATCATCCCAATTATGGATAAAAGTAATAGCTAGTGCCCGCCCCCAATCCGCTCACAGCCAGCGATCCATTCGGCACCGCGGTCGTCGTTCCGTCCGCTCGCGCAATCGCCAAAGACGTCCAACTCCACGTAATTGAGTTCGTCGTCGAAACGTACGTGAACGCGCCCGACCAAGTCGGCGGCACCGAGCCCTTCATCAAAACGCCCGTCTTTGTCGGATCAATCTTTCCGCCGGTAATCGCGCCCGTAACCACCCGCGCGTAATTCGTGCCGTCGGTAATCTGGTCGTCGAGGCTCCAGAGTCTGTGTGAGAACTCGGGTTGACGCGTCTCTTATACTGCAGGAGAGAGGAGACGCCATGGCAAAATTTCTGGATTACAATCCGGAGCAGGCGTATTTGCTGCCACCGAGCGTGCGCGACGTGCTGGGAGCGGATCACTTGTGTTTTTTCCTGCGGCGCGTGGTGGCGAAATTGAACCTGGACGGTTTCCGCGACGAGTATGGAGCCGAAGGCGGGCCGGCGTACGCGCCCGAGATGTTGGTGGCGGTCTGGCTGTACGCCTACGCGCTGAGCGTGACCAGTTCGCGTCGCCTGGAGCAGCGCATTCGCGAAGATTTGGCGTTTCGCTATCTGGCGGGCGGAGCGACGCCGGATCATTGGACCCTGAATGCCTTTCGGCGGCGACACGGGAAGGGACTGAACGATCTGTTCACGCAAGTGCTGGAGCTGGCGCGGAAAGCGAAGCTGGGCAAGCTGGGGCACGTGGCGATTGATTCGACGCGCATCGCGGCGAACGCCTCGCGCAACCGCATCGACACCGAGCAGGCGTTGCGGGATGCGCGGGCGCGCCTGCGGCGAGACATCCGCCGCTGGCAGCGACAGTGCGATCGGGAAGATCCGAATGAGGGGGCCGGAGTGGCCGTGGGTCAGGCGGTGCTGGAGCGGCTGGAAGAGCAGCTGGAGGCGATTCCCGAACGGCTGGAGCGCTTGCACAAAGCCGGGTTGAAAAAGATTTCGCGCACCGATCCGGACAGCCGTTTTTTGCGGGAGCGCGGCGGATTCACGCTGGGCTACACGGTGGACCTGGCGGTGAGCGAGGATCATGTGATTTTGGCGCAGCGGGTGACGCAGCACACCAACGATAACGAGTCGCTGCTGCCCATGGTGCAAGCCGTCGAGCAGCAGGTCGGGAAAAAGCCGGAACGAGTCAGCGCGGACAGCGGTTTTTTCTCCCTCGCGAATTTGCAGAGCTTGGAGCAAGCGGGCATCGATGCCTACGTTCCGGATTCGACCTTGGCGCACGAGATGAACTTCGGCCGTCGCGTGCGGGGAGCGGCGCCGGCCCGGGAGCGGTTGCATCGGCGGATGCGGCAGAAGCTGCGCGATCCGGTGGGCCGGGCGATTTACCAGCAGCGCAAGGCGATCGTGGAACCGGTGATCGGAGTGCTGAAGGAACAGAGAGGAATGCGGCGTTTTGCTCGTCGCGGGCTGGCGCAGGTGGCGGTGGAGTTGGCCCTGGCCGCCACGGCCTACAACCTGACGCGGATGTGGCGCACCCGCTAGTCGCGCGGCCGCCGCCAAACGAGAAACGTCATCAAGCAACATGTTCTTTCACCCGAATTCGCAATCATTAATCGCGCGGCCCCCGAGTCTTCACACAGACTCTCCACCCCTGGTTCGGTCCCAGCGCAGCACCAGCAATGCGCGAAAGCGCCTCGTACAGCTGCGGATTACTCTTTCGCAGAGCCTCAATTTGTGGAACGTTGAGCACGCGTTAGTTTGTCCCACGCACGACGTCCGGCTTCGCCCACGGCACAAGTTTCGTCACCGCAAACCACGCACCGACCGCGTTCGTCCCCACCTGATACGAGACACGTTCAGCCAACACGTTCGTAAATTGCTCCATGTCGCGCGTAGCCGGCGCACTCAGTGTCCACGCACCGAGCGACGACGCTCCCACACTCCCAGGCGTCACCGCCGACAGTGCCAACGACCCCGCGCCCTGCACGTAGCCAGTCAAATAGCCGAACAAATTGCGTCCGCTCAAACCGGTCGCCGCGAGAAACGCGGTGGAATAGAATGAAGTGATTGCCGCACCATCATCGGAGAACTGTCCTACCACCGGCGAGTAAATCTTCCCGCTCGAATTATTCGAGCCCAGAAAAATCTGCGCTACTCCGTTCGCCCGTTCCACCAAGGCGCAGCAGTTCGCCGATATCGTCCAGGGCGTCCATTTGCGGCCGCGTTCAGGGGTAGTGAGCACAGCAACCAGGGGGGTCCTGCAATCCTTCTGTGTAGTCGAGGGCAAGCACTTGATTCGGCTGCGTCGCCGAGCCCATCGGCACTCCCACCAGAATCCGTTTCCGCTGCGTATCCACTTGCACCCACAAACGCTGCCCGTACTGCCAATTGATCGCGTCCCAGGTCGGCTGAATTTCCTGCGACAATTTCACCGGTTCGCTGCCGTCGAAGTAATAAAGGTCTGATCGGCCCGCAATCACCACCCATTCTTCGCCGAGCCCCACGCCATGCGCAGACGGCGTTCCCACTTTGTTCGAAACCTCTTCCACCTGCCACAATGCCGGCTCGTTCACGCCGTCAGTTGCCGTCACGTACAACGAGCGTTCCTTCACGAAGTACAGGTTGTTCCGCAAAGTGAAAGCCGCGCGAATTCCCTGTCCATTATTTTCCGCGATGCTTTGGATGCCCATAACTCCATCGTAACCTTCGGGCGTTTCCGTCGAAGATGCGCGCACCAGCGACGCGTTCTGCGCCGCATTCGTCGCGAATATCTCGATATTATCCACGTAGAACGATTCGCCGCTCGGCCCCGGCATTCCATCGGCGTAGACCCGCAACGTGAGGTCGCTAGGCAACGAGGTCTGCGGCGCAAACAGATCTGCCGTAAATTCAAAAAATCCCGTCGCCGCTTGGGCCGCCGTCACCGCAATTCCCTGCCCTATTTGGCCCAACGTCGGACTGAAGGCGTTCACGCGCAAAGTGCCGGCATTCAAATTCGCGCTACGCGCCACTCGCGCACGCATCGAGTAGTCCGTATTCTTCACTAGTAGCGGATTGCTGGCGGCATCGGTGATCGCGTTCTGAGAAATGTAACCGCGGTCGGCCGTCACGCCGTCTGCGATGATCCGGTAAGCATCGCCCCACACCACAAAGCTGGGCTCGCGCGTTGCGCCGGCCCCGAACGACGGATCCAGCGTCCAGCCTAGCGGACGTCCGTTCCCGGACGCATCCCATCCGCCGTCAAACGAGAGGTTGCGCCAATTGTCCATCTTGGCGCGCTCGCCCCACCAGAAAAGCCGTTCCGCGTATGGCACCACGCCTAATTGATTTGGCAATTCGATCTGACTGAAGAGATAGTCCATGCTCACGCCGCTCAACAAAATCGTGTCCGTAAAATCGACCGTGAGCGATGTGGTGGTGTTGTCGTTAATCGTCATCGTCGCCGGCACTTGATAGAATGTCGCGCCGCCGCTTGCCGTGAACGCCAGCAGCCGCCGCACCACGTTCGAAGGTCCCGTCGGAATGTTCGTGACGCTCACCATCTTGCCGCCAGCGGCTGTCCACGTGCTCGGCGGCGACGGCGCGGTCCAGTAGCCTTGTCGCGTCACAAAAACCACCGAACACTGATGTACGCCGGGAGAAATGTTCCCCGCAGTCGTGGCATCGGCCAGCGCGGGGCCTTCACCTGGACCGACTTGGCTCACGCGATCGAGATTCACATCGTCATACTGCGCGGCATGTCCTGCCCCACCAGCCCGTCGGAAAGCGCCATGTACTCACGGCCAAACTGCGTCGTGGACGCCATGAACACGCCCGGCACTATTCCCGCAGCCGCCAGGGACAGCACTCCTGGTGAAGTTTCCTTGTAGATATTCCCGAATGAATCCTGCGCCAGAAACCGCTGCACCAGATTCGTTGTCGCGTAGGTCTTCACGCCGTTGATCTGGGGCGTCCCAGCGAGCGCAGGCAATTGCGACACCAATTCCGCACGCGTGCGCACTCCGCCTGGGAAGAATTCCACGTCGCTAAGCGCCGGCGACATTCCCGCCGGCACGTCCGACGGATCGAGCAAGGTAACCCAAGTGCCGAAGACATTCAGCGGTAATGGCGAAAATGACTCGATTGACATGAGATCGGCACACCCAAAGTGAGCAAGTTACCTGAGGCTCTTAAGCCAGTTGTTCTACTGAAGCTTCTTGAAGATCCCGCAGAAAGTGATGGTGTCCGCCGTGATCCCGCCCGGGTATGCCCCCGAAGCCAATTCTGGGAACGCTCCCGCGGCAGCTCCCTGCTGAAAGATTTTCACCTTGTTCGAGTTCATCGCCGCGCCCGGCGAAAAGATGTAATCGTACCCGGCGAGGCCGTCCATCCACGCTGTTCCTTGGATCGGCGGCTGAGCCGACGCAATAATCGGCACTTGCGAGAGATCCAGAGTGTCTCCGCTCGTGGTGTAGTTCCCCGTCGCCGCCACCGTGCCGCTAACATGTATTCGCTTGCCGTCGTCCCACGTATCCACAATTGAAAACGTCAGTGCCATGTTTCCTCCTGATTTCGTCAGGCAGCCCGGTTATCGCGATCTCGAGCCGCCGCGCGCCTTTTGACTCCCTCATTCCACCCAAGTCAGCCGCCGCGGAATCTCCCGCATTCCTGGCTGGCAACCGATTGCTTTTCGCTGTTATGATGTCCAATTCCTGACGCAACCCGAATGCCTGCAGTTGAATCCTAAGCGTCTACGTTCTAGCCGGTTCGCAATAGAAGCCCAATTGGGCCCAATGGGGGAAGACTGGTGCGGCAACTGAGAATTCTCTGTGTCATGGCGATCTTCGCGGTGGCAGTTATCGCTCTCGGCATTGCGCTGAAGAGTCCCGCGTCCCGCGCGCAAGGCCAAACCCAGGTCGCGCTGCAAACCGCCGGTGACACTCAGTCCGTTCCCACCCGCTCCAGCGTAACTGCCGCATCCGCCACCGGCATTGCGCCGGCAGTCGTAGCCTCGAACGTTGGCATACGCACGATGTTAGTGGCTCAGCCAGCGAGCGAATCGGGCGCGGCAGCACCATCCGTGTCAGCCACGTCCGCCGAGTTGTATTTATCTTCCTTGGACCAACCCGACCGCCTATTTTCGTTCGTCGTGCGCACCACTCCCGGTGTCGCACCGGCAAGTTTAAAAAGCATTCTCGCCTCGCCCGTGGTTGGCACCGGAGCGATAGGCTCGGTCGGTGATGGCGGTGCGGCTTCTTCTGCGGAACTCGATCTCAACCTCAGCGATTTCACCATGCGTAGCGACGTCGCAACCGCACCCGACGGCACGCTCTACATAGCCGACAGCGGCAACGCCACCATCCGCACGGTGGCTGGCCCCGGAAGCACTGAGCCGGGAATTATCCGCAGCATGGTCGGACGTTGGGCGCCGCGTCAGAATATCGAACTAGCCGAACCGATGGGCCTCGCCCTCGACCGCGTGGGTAATCTCTACATCGCCGATCACGGAATGAACGCCATTTTCGTGCTGAATGGCCCCACATCCCCAAAAGCAGGTGAGCTAGAAACGCTCGCGCACATGGTCTCACCGGCGAGCGTCGCAGTTTCGCCCGATGGCCACACGCTTTATGCGTCGTCGCCGGATTCCGGAGCTGTCGTCGCCATCAACATCCAGACGCGCGTGCTGCGCAATGCAGCTGCTTCTCCAGCGATTCTATTCGCAGCGGCGCTGCAGAATCCTGCAAACGCGCGCATCGTTCCGACGGGTCTAGCGGTGGATGGCGGCGGTAACTTGTTTATCGCTTACAGCAGCCCAGGTGCAGCGTACGACCAGATTCTGCGGCTGGACGCGTTTTCCTCGCAGCTAACTGTAGCTGCCCGCGGTTTAAGTGAGCCCGGCGACATTTCCTTCGACGCCCAGGGCGATCTCTTTGTTGCCAATCAAGGCCTGCGCCAAGTTCTAAAATTCAAGGGCATGGGTGTTCCGGCGACGGGCGTCACTCTCACGCCTCCAGCATCCTGCGCCGGAGCCACCACCGTTTTCTGCGACCAGGTGATCGGTGGCACCAGTCCCACGCAGCCCTTCGAACTCAGTAACAACACGACTGCCGCGATCAGCGGCGTCGCAGCCAGCTTCTCGGCCGGCAACACCACGGACTTCACAATCGGGAGTTCTTCCTGCGCGGCCTCACTCGCCGCAAACGCGAGTTGCAATTTCAACGTCGCATTCGCGCCCACCGCCAACACCACCACTGCTTGCACCGCCGGAAGCGCGTCCAACACTCGCTGCGCAACCTTCTCCGTGAATTACAATGGCGCCACCGCTCCGCTAACCACACTAGTTAACGGCGTCGCCGATGATTTCCAAGTCGAATGTATGACCACTTCCACGTTCACTTGTCCGCCGCCCTCGAATGGCGCGCCATACCAGATCACCATCGCGCAAGGCCAGGCAGCCACTTTTCAGTTGCAAGTCGTGTCGGACAACACATTCAGCGGCACGGTCATGCTCATTTGTCCTACCGGATTGCCCGTCGCGCCCACCGGCACGACCGGCAGTCCAACGACTTGCGGCCTCGCTGCGGGCACCTCGGTGACTACGCCCCTGGTGGACACCCTCGCATTACCAGTAACCGCTGGCACTGCAGCGCCGTTCACTCTCACATTTCAGACAACGACAACCGCCGGCACCCAAATCCCGCCCACCACCGCACCACCGAGCTCACAACGTACTAGGCGCGCCACTGCGTTCTTGCCGACCACCTTCGATGATGATTCAAATGGTTCGTCAAACTCCGCGCCCGCATCGGTCGGGACCATACGTTTAGTCGCCTTTTTGATTGCGATCGTCAGCGTAATTCTGATCGCGGTGAATCCTCTGCGGCCGTCGCGACGCCTGGCTGGTGTCCTCGCACTTCTTTTGCTCCTGGCGATGACGCCCGTAATCGCTGGCTGTCACCATTCCAGTACGACTACTACGATCCCTTACACGCCGACGGGAACGTACAAGCTAACCGTGCAAGGCTCTGCGCAAAACGCAGGGCGCGGCTTTACCGTGACTCTCGTAGTGGACTAGTTCGAGAAACCGCGTTTGTATGTTTGTCATCCCGACCGAAGGGAGGCCTGCCTGCCGCAGGCAGGGATCTTCCTTCAATTTGAGCGCCAGCTCTCCAAGGGCGCCGCGCCCGCTCATCTCCTCCCTCACAAATAGATCACACGTGCCCGGTAACCATAGGGTCGTCGTCGCCGCCCCTTCGTCTGCTCCGGACGCACATAGCGATTGATCAAATTCTCGATCGCGGTTTGTGCCGCACCTAGCAGGTCTATCGCCAACGCGCGCGCTCCTCGCGATCGCGCAGCCAGCGCCGCTGTTGCGTTCCCCAGAGCGTCCGTCGCCGATCGAATCTGCACGGGATCGGTTCCCTGCGTCAGTTCCGGCAGGATTTTCTCGTACCGTGCTCTTACCGTGATGGACTGTGTCGCCCCGATTAGATTGATTTTGTCTTCCCGCCACTCCCACAGCCGTAGATAGGTGCTCGGCTGCAAATTCAACATGCTGCCGCCGCTAGTGAACTTCTCCATCGGCACGAACACGTCGGTCGTATTCGCCGTCGCGCGCTCCCACGCATATGCGGCATCAGGCAGTCGGTAGGCAGCTGCGGGCTCGAAACGTCGCTGATTTCCGTGTTCGTGATCCCCGTCGAGCCATCCAGGTCCAACTCAATGTCCTGCTGTTCCACCAGCACGCTCACTCCGTTTTCCGCCAACTCGCGCTGTAGCGCGCGGTAGGCCGAATTCAGTAGCGGCATCGGCAGCGCATCCGTGAACACTACGCCAGCCGAATCGTTCACCAGCGCGCGCGTCAGCGTCAGAGCGTCTTCCGCCTGTGAATACGCCGTTGTCGGTAGAACAGGCATGATGCCTCCGAATTCAGGATGTCGGAACTAACAAGGGTCACAGCAGCGGCGGCTGATGCCTAGGCTCACGCGTGGCGCGGTGCAGAGCTCCTCGAGCTGCGCTCTCGGCCTGCGATGAACACCACCGCAATCCGCTTGCCCAGTTACAAAGGTGCGGTAGCATATTCCGCGGACTATCGATCGCTGAAGATCAAGGAGAGCTCGTGGCCACCATAGAGAAACGTCAGTACATCCAATTGCCGGCAGGCCTTGGCGACTTGCCCTTCAGCAGTGCGGTGGCAGTTGGAAATACTCTCTACCTCGCCGGCCACATCGGGTTGGAACCTGTCACGCGAAAACCGGCTAGCGATGCCGAGCGCGAAGCGCGTGATGTACTCGACTCCGTGCGCGACACGCTAACTCGCGCTGGTTACTCTATGCAGGACATTGTTTCCCTTACGATCTTCTGCCCCGACCTCTCGTTCTACGACACTTTCAACAATGTGTACCGCACCTATTTTCGCCCGCCGTTTCCAGCGCGTGCCTTTATTGGCTCCGGCCCGTTGCTCCTCGGCGCGCGCTTCGAAGTTCAAGCCATCGCAGTCAAAGCAGACTAAGAGTCCCACGGCGTCCCTCATCCGGATTTTCCGCCGTCCCTCGCACGCTGGACGCAGCGTCTCTCGTGAATTAGTGCCCGTTGCCTACAGCCGGTATCTCCTTCTGCAAGAACGGCACCTTCGCGGCCGCCCAATCCACCAAGCTATCTCCGGAGAGTCCAAACATCGCGGCCGTCGCGTGGCTCGGCTCCAAAGTAAAATTTCCCGGGATTCCCACGGCTCCGAAGACGTGCGTCGCGGCGCTCGGGTGCACCATCCAGTAAGAGAACGCCGCAGCGTTCACAAAAAACCGAATCGTCAGATTCAGCGCGTTAGTCCGTACCCACTCCATTCGCGTTTTTGTTCCAGAGAGCGAAGACTGCGCCGACAGACTCGCGCGCTTCACCACAGGCAGTCCATGCCCGGCAATAAATAGAACCCAGTAATGCGCCGATTCAGGTATGTGCATGGAATGTCGAGTAGCGCCGGCAACCCGTCGGCTCTCTGGGGATAGTTTTTACGATGCTTTTGCCGTTGCTGGAGTCTCGGCGGGCTAAACACCTCGCTAACTCAGTTCGGATTTCCCACGCAGATGTACATAATCGTGTCAGTCCCGCTGGACTGCGAGAGTGTCAATGTCGTAGCAGTAGTCTGTACGCGAACGGTTGCAATAGTGGAAGTGTCGTTCGCGGTACAAACCGGCGCCGAATTGTAAGCGGTGGGGAACGTGACGGTCGCAGTGCCGCTGGCAAGCGCCACCGTACCCGCGAACGTATTCGCTGCCCCCTGATTCAAGTGTTGGGAAACTCCCAGGGAACCGTACACAGTCGGATTTTGCGAATCATGCAGGGGCGCCAGCCGCAAATCCGGAGTCACCGGCCCTTGCGACAGAACCACATCGTCGAAGTAAACGTAATTCCCCGCCGCCGCCGTGTTTTCCAGCAGGAACACGCGCATCGAATGCGCCACCGTCGTGCCCACCGAGTACCCATTCGGCACCCGGAAAATCAAACCGTAATTCCGGGTCGGCGTCCACGCTCCTGCGGTGCTCACTTGCCAGTCCAGTCCGGTCACGTTGCATCCACAAGTGATCCCGTTGTTGTAAGTCAGCGAAGCGTTCGTGGATTGCCAGTTCCCTGTCGCCGTTGAATTCCCATCGTAATTGGCAGGCGTAAGAACGCGCGCATTGGTAGCCACCGTTGAAATCACGTCGGCCGAAGTGCAATTCGCGTCCCAGTAAAACCGGAATCCCGGCCGAAAATTGTTCGACGTTGAACTCGCAGCCACGCGCATCATCAGCGTGTATTCCTTCGTCGCGTCCACTTGGATGCAGCCGGAGTTGATGCCCAGTCCCGCCGTCGCTCCATCGCCCAGCCGCACGTTGTACGCGCCCTGGGTATATCCGTCCACAGCCGGCGTAGCACTCGACGACGCGTTCTGCAAATAAATCCCGCTACCCGTCTGGTTGATCGTCCCGCCCGCAGCCACGCCTCCGCAGTAGTAAAGCGTCGTCGTGTTTTGCCATCCTTCGAAGCTGGCATTTCCCAGCAGGTTATCGCCTGCCAGGTCGTTCATGCCGTAGTGCATTGAAGGCGTCCAATTGTGCCCGTTGTTATCGAATGCGACCATCGCCGTAGCCGGCTCGTTGGGCTTAACTTGGGTGTTATTCGTAATGTACGCAGCTCCGATCCCCGCCGTTGGCAGATACAGGCTTCCACCGCCGGTTGCGCCCGTTCCACAGGCTGCCGTGATCGCCGCTTGAATCGCGGCAGTGTCGTCCGTTGTGTTGTCGCCCTTCGCGCCAAACGCCGTCGCATCCACTCGCGGCCGCGGACCGATGACCGTTTCGTTCCCTAGCACGCTCAACGTATTTGGAGTCAGCGTGCCAGGATTAAAGCCTGTTGAACTCAGTGTCCCGGAAATCGTCGCATTACCCGCCACGCTCAGGTTTCCACCGAGGGTCAATCCAAACGCCGAAATATTGTTCCCTGCTCCCGACGACGACACATCTGCCGGCAGAATTACGTCTGGATAAGTAATCGCGCCGGTAACCTGCGGTCCGCTGATTTGCACCACGTATCGTCCCGCTGGTGCGTAAAAATGATAGTTACCGATTCCGTCCGCTTGAAACGGGTTCGGTGTCGTCACAGTCAGCGTCGCATCGGTGTAAATCGTCGCCAGCGGAGTGCACGGTGTTCCGGTCGCAGTCGGCTGGCACACCCTGATTGTCGCGCCCGCAATCGGGTGCCCCGACGGCCCGAAAATGATATCGTCTCGACGAGAACCTTGCGCACGCACCGGCGATGCCACCAATGTCAAAAGGATTAATGCATCGTCGCCCAGTTCCTAATCTTAGCCATCGTGTAATCCCTTTCGCTCATTATTCGCATTCCGATGGGCGTCACCTGCGCGGATGCCCCGCTGAATTCTAAATCCATTGCGAGCCAAGGGCTACGCAATGCACTCCAACACACCAAAATCCTCGACAATTGGAGAAAAGGATTTCCACAGCCAGGCCGGACTCGAGCTCAGTCATGTTGCGGATTCCGGCCCCTCGCGTCCCGGCGATACCAGCGAAGAATACAATAACATGCCTATTGTCAACAGCTTAAGCCAGAGCTCAGTGTCGTATAGCACCCGTTCAAACGACCCGCGCTCAACCGGCGGCCCTGCACCCCCAATGGCATGTCCCGTGCGTAGTTATTTGCGTCGGTTACCGCATAGCAACGCGTTTAGGGTAATTAGAGTCGGGGGAGTGACCATATGAATCAGTTAACCGGAACGTACAACCAAGGTCGCAACAAATCGCTGCTTCGGGTCTTGGCCGGCATGGTTTTGGCGGCTGCATTTGTTTTGCTGCCCGCTACAGCTAATGCCGATTCAACCGCTACCTATCAGGTCAGCGGAACGCTTGCCTCCAGCGGTACCTACTCGGGCACGATCGAACTCGATCACAGCACCAGCACAGGCCTTACAACGCTCATTAATACGAACCTCACTGTTGACGGTATTTCGTTTTCCTGCAACGGACAGACGGCTGGCAACCAGTGTCTTGTGTATGCCCCGGTCGGCCCAGACTACTTTCAGGTTGTGTCCGGCACGCAGCTATTTCTTCTCGAATGGAACGCGATCAACCTCGCCGGTCCCTATCCTCCCACGCTCGCTTTCATCACTGGCTACTGCTTGGCATGCAGCGGACCTCGGCGCGATGCGGTCGAAGGCGGCACCGGAACATACGTCGCAACCCCGGAAAACTCCACCGTCCTCCTGTTCGGTGTCGGCTTGCTCGCGATCGTTTTATTGTCTCGACGTCGGTTGACGTCGCGCACGACGGCGTAGTAACTGGCACGAACGGACGCTTCTGCGGGCTGGCCGCTCGCGTAAATGCTCGGACGCGCCGGGCGGCCCGCACGCTTTGTGCTCTCCCTTCGTGTTCTCGCTCTATTCTCTGCCCTTCCTTTCACTGCGGGCCGGCGCGATTCGGCCTTTCGTTTTTCCCGACGGTCCCCGCACCCAGGCCGTGCCTTGCCGCTTTTTCCTCGTCCAAAATCGCTCCGCAGTGCCTGCAAACCGCCACGCCCGGCTTCACTTTTTCACCGCACGCAGGACAGTCGCTCATCCGCACCGGGACGTATGCCCACTCGCGTTCGGCTCCCAAAGCGATCGCTGCTCGTCGGTGCAAGTCGGAGATCTCTCGGAAGGAGTGGCCGCGGGCCCACATCGTGTCGCCATCCGTCACCAGTCGCTGGTAGAACTGATCACGTCGCGTAGCCGGCGTGCTCAGCTCCTCGGCCGTCGGGCGTGCGCCGGCGCAAACAAAAACACCATGGTCGCGCAGGTCCTGCAACAGATCCTCCGCAATCTCTCGTGCCGAAATCGTGAATGGGAATTTTCGGTTGTCGCCCAGATCCAGCGCGTCGCCCCGCGAGGTAATCAGCACAAGCGCATATGCCTTCCCAGTCGCACAAGCAGGTATGTGATAAACGCCGTGCGTGCGCGAAATGTACCAGTCCTGGTCGGATATTGAAGCGATCGCAACCGTTACCGCCGTGTCGTGCTTCGCGCGAGTGTCCACCAGGATGTCACGTCGCGTACCGGGTGTAGCCATGCTCGTTGTGTTCAAGTGAATTTCCTTAGTAGATTGATTTGTTGAAAACCGCAAACTCAAGACCTCAATCCGTTACCCGCCCCTGCCGGCAACGCGATAACTCCGATCATCAAAGCAGGCCACGCGCGTTCAACCCGCGACGCTAGTGACGAACGGCGCCCCATGAAACGCGGGGCCCGGCATCATCCAGCAAATTATCGGCATCCCGATCCCAATCGCGAGCTTTGCGCGCTTCTCGCGCCGCAATCGCTCCGCGTCGTTCCCTCGGTGCCTGACGTCGTGACCACTCGATCGCTCGCACAATCCAATCGCAAGCGGCTGACGTCAATGGAATGAATTCCCCGCACGCGCCTTCCAGCGTAAAGCAGTGTTCGTACTCCCCGCGCGAAGGATACGGCCCCAGCGCCGCGATACGTATGCCATCCTCTGTCTCAGTGGTTCGTTCGTACCATTCTTCCGGCGAGCCGTACGATTCCGCCGGTACCCAACGCTCCACGTGCCATCGTTCCGTCGGCAAATATTTCGGCACTCGCCGCATTTCGATGCTTTCGCGCACCAAATTTCCATTTGCATCGCGGTCCGTCCAACGCCCGCCGATCCATGTAAGCCGTGAACTTCCCCAAACTACCCGAAAATTTGGCTCCCCAAGGTGATTCGCGCCGCCGGCCCGCAGTACGCGCTCTTGGACCTCAAGAGGAGTGTCGTGGGTTTCTCGCGTCACGCGAATCACAGACGATTGTTTGGATTGGGTTGCCGTTAGCAAGGTTCCCCGGTGCGCGTCGAATTCTGGGAGCGGCCGCGAAGCATTAGCCGGCCGCTCCGTCATATTGTTCACGTCCAATCAAATCCTCATCCTTCGAGGATCAGTACCCCGTCGGTATCGCCAGGTTGTTGATGAACGCACCGCTGCGAGGCGATTCGTTCCACACCTGGAATCCCGTCACAAAGTAAAAAATGTAAGCCGCTGAAAGTCCGCCGCTCGAACCGTAAATTGGAAACACAGTTTGCCCGCCGACATCGTAGAAATCGATGTCCTGCATCACCGCGCGCCCCCAGTGCGAAAGGTCCAGGAAATCCACGCGCGTCTGATTGGCATTGATGGAAGACTTGATCGGCACTCCGGCCATGGACTTCTCACCGGTAAAGAGCAGATCGAGGTCGCTGGCACGCCCGCCTGCTCCCTCTTTGATAATCTGTGAGATCGTCACGCCCAGCTGCTCCCACTGGTGCTCTTGTTCGAGCGCCGTGTAGGCAATCAGCTTGGACACCTGGTTCGAACCCAACGCCTTCCTCACCTTGTTAATCGCCAGCCGCACCGCACCCGGAGTGATGGCTGAATTGTTCCCGTTCACAACCGGAGTCGCCAATTCCACCGGATACGTCGAGCGGTTTAGATTCAACCAGGTTCCCGTCGTCGCGTTCGTCTGGTGATACAAGATTCCAAACAAAGATGTCGGCTGCGCACCGGTCAACCCATCGTGAACGATCACGTCGTTTACCGAAGTTCCGGTCGGCAACGAATCCACTTGAATCAACGAATTGAACGGGTCAACCAAAAGCACGTTTGCCGATCCGCGATTCGTCGTAAGCGTGGGATCGTAAACCTGTACTGTCTAGTTGAAGTAAAACAGCTGCGCGCCGGGTGGCTTAGCCATCCCAAACTGCGCCGCCACTCCGGCGGGTAGCCCGGTAGTCGTGATCGAACCGATCGTTCCCAGCACGCCGTTCCCGTTCGTCTGCATCACTTTGTCGAGAAACGCGCGGAACTGCGCCATCGCATTCTTCACTTCGCGTTTCGCCGTATTCTCGATCGCCTTTTCCGGCGCATTCGACGCATATTCCACCAGTTTCGTAATCTCCAGCATGGCGGAAAAATACCGGAGTCACTTGCGCCACGTCGTAAATTGTTCCCGAACCGCGACCCAGGTCGCCCCCATCCATATTGGCGAGCCCGGCTTTCCCTCCCGGACGAATCTGCAGCGGCAAGCGCATGTTTCGCGAGCTCACGCGTTCTACGTCTCCACGCTGCTGGATCATCGTCAGTAAAATGTCGTCACGCTCGTACAGCAGCGGAAGCTTGTCCCGAACTTTCTCCAGTTGCAACGCAACGGATTGGGCATTCTGCATCTGTGCCATGTTGTGAATTTCTCCCTTGGATTGAATTTCCTGCAGCTCGGCTCGGAATCGCCGCGCTGTATGTCGTAGTCAACATCGCGGGCACACGATTACGTGCCGTCTTCGTTCAGTGCCTGGGTGTCCTCCTCGGACGTGTACGTCGGAATTGTGATCAGCTGCGCGACCGCTGCGTAACTCTCCACCGCGTGCCGCCGCCCGCTCGATTCGCCGTCACGTGGCAACTGTCCCCCCACCCCTGTTCTTGGACAGTCTTGCCGTACGGCCCCCTACCTACACTCTCGGCCAGTTGAGCCCGCCAGCAAGAGCGTGCATTATGCTCTGGAAGGCGCACCAACTTCAGGAAGCAGAAGACCGATTCAAAAATTCACAGGGCCGTGGGCTGCCTGCGTCACCCCCTCACGCAGGAAAGCACGCTGCAGGATTTCACATGGAGGTTTTCACATGGCGTTGCGGAAATATCTAATCGTATTGGTGTGTCTCGTCAGCGGGTCGATTTCAGCGCTTCCAACCGAAGCCGGCACGAATTGCACAGCCAGCCAGCAAGCCGCCGTCGAGTGTTTCGTAGCCAACGCAGTCGCCACCGACCTCACCAAGCCTCGCTATGGGATGAGTCTGGCCCAATTCGAGTCCTACGGCGTCGCAATTTCCGAAATCCTGCAAACGCACCAGACCTATCTCGTACTGGTCGGCGTTGCTAGCGCCGCATCCGACGCTCTGCCTCCCACGAATTCGAATGGCTCCGCCAATCTTTTGGCGCAACAACAAGCCATTAGCGAAATCATCGCCGCGGCATCTACCGCCGGCCTTGTCCCTACGCCGCCTCAGACGACACTCCATGAAATGGAATGGTTTGCCCTTGACGTCTCCAGCGCCATGAACGATAACGACGGCGTCCTCCAGTTGCTCACTCCCGGCGTCGCTTTTCGCATGATTGACTCCTACGTCGTCACCGCGACCTCGGGTACCGAGGTGAACTGGACCGAGGTGCAAACCAACCTCACCAACGCCGTGAACAACTTCGTGAAGGCTGGACTGATTAAGATCCCGGCGGGCATGACCGCGGCTAAAATAACCGCCTTTGCCAACGCCATCGCCCACGTCATCTATTCCTATAAAGTTGCGACCGGAAGAAAAGCGTTGAGCTAATTACTTTCGTCACTCAAAGTTGTTCTCTGGTTCGCTCGAGCGATTGCTCGCGATGTTTATCGCCTTTCTTTCGCCGAGACGTTCGTCTCTGTCCCTTCGGTGTCTCTTGTCCCGGGCCATAAACCCGCCTTCAGGCCAGTGGAAGTGCGCTCTGGGCCGCGCGACGATGCCTGCGGAATGCCGCCCGCTCGGAGTTGAGGCGGAACAATTCCAGCGAGGCTATCGAGTGAGATCCCACCTTCAAAGCATTACGTTTCTGCTCGTCACCGCTGCGCTTCACGCAATGTTCGCATCGCCGTCACACGCGCAGTCCACCCCGCCCTCTGACTGCGCCTCTAGCCAGGCCGCGGCCGTCCAATGTATCGTCGCAAACGCTGTCAGCACCGGACTCACCCAGCCGCGCTACGGAATGACTCTCGCGCAATTTCAAGACTACGGAGTCGCTGTCACCAAGATCCTCCAAACCGATCAGACCTATCTCGTCTTGGTGGGCCTTTCCAGCGCCATCGCAGATGCTCTTCCTCCGAGAAACGCCGACGGTACATTCAACGACGTCGCCCAGAACGTTGCCATCGCCCAGATAGTCGCCGCCGCAGCAACCCTCGGGAACCGATCTGCAAGATCTCCAGTGGTTCACCCAGGATCTAGTCGCCGCCATGAACGTCAATCAGCAGGTTCTGCAGATCCTCACGCCCGGAGTCACATTGCGCATCATAGATTCTTACGTAATCACCGCCACGGGCTCGGACGGCACCGTAAATTGGCCGCAAGTGAACTCGAGCTTGTCAACGCTGGTGGACAATTTCATCGCGTCAGGCCTCGTCCGTCTCACGCCCTCGCTCACCACCGATCAGATTAAGTCGTTCGCCAGCGGCCTCGCCCAAATCATCTACAACTACAAAGTCGCCACCAACCGCGTCACGCTCTAATACGACTTCATCATCGAGCTCGCGGTCGCACCTGTCGTCACAGATTCAGAATGTCCGCATCGGACATCCGTGCGTAATCCACATCACGCGAAGTCGCCGCTCGCCGACCATCATTCCCCGTGCCTCCGGACCCCGCAATGTCCACACGCCGCTCTGCAGTTCGCTGCCGAGTACGTCGCGCCTGGTTTGCCGATACTACTGTAGTGGTCCATTCATCCAGCACCCGCTTCGCAACCGCTGGCAGTGCCTGCCGCGCACGGCCCGTCACCAACGAAACAATCGCTCGGCGATGATCGTCGTCAAGTGCACCAGCTCGGAAAGCGTCCCTCACCTGCTGTCCCAGCACGCGGTTCCCGCGCAACGTCGTGTCAATCTCGCGATATATCTCGCCGACCACGCGGTTGCGCGCCGATTTTGCGATGCCCTCCGGTAGCAATCTCTCCACCTGCGTTTCGATCGCATCCAGAACGCTCTGGACCGCCGCCGCATTGGTCGCGTGAAAAAACTCGGCCTGCGCCTCCGTCAAGCCGCTTCGCGCGGTATTTTCCCCGCGAGACTCGGGCCGCGCGTCTTGTCGCGCATTTTGATCGCCCGCCGGTTCTCGTTGGCTCTGTTGCGGTTCGGTCACCCGCAATGGCTCGTCTGATGCCTGCCTTCCTTCGCCATCCGCAACTCCCCTCACCGATCGCGCTCCCTGGCCGCTCTGCTGCCTTGCGCCTGTCGCCAGGCTAGTCATCTCGTGCGCTAAAGACGCAAATGCGGTCGGGTCTAATTGCGCCACCGCCCGCGCCAGTTCCGCATGATCTTCCGGACGCCGCGAATAAAACAGCGCATCCATTCTGTTCAGGTCGCCCAACAAGGCAGTAGCGGCGCGTGCTTCCTCTGGCGTCGCAAATGTTTCGCGGTACTCGTTGGCGTCGCGCCAGGCGTCCCGCAATTCAGGGTTGGCCTCCATTACCTCCCGCAAATTCGCCGGCACATCCTGCGCCGTCAAGTTCTCCGCAATGCGCTGCGCGGAATTAGGCGCGTTGCTCGACTCTCGCCTGGCATCTCCGCGTGCGACGCGATCGGCACTGGGTCCGTCCGCAGCGCCAAACTCTAGATCGAGTTGTTCATCGCTGCCGGAAGACAAACCTCCGGATGAATCGTCGGACGCGCGGCGCGCAATCTTCCGCGGCAAATGCGTAGTCAATCCCAGAATCTCGTCGTCACTCGAATGACTATTCAAAACCGGTGCGACAATCGTCTCTGCTCCCATGGTCCAACGCTCCAATTGATTCACAACATTCGCATAGAAAGGCGGCGCGAGAACAGGCGGCGAAACTACTGCAACGGGCTGTATCTTAAGCACTTACGCAGTGCCCGCGCGTGCCTGTCGAAAAGTTTTCCAAAATGAAACGAGAGTACTATTCCCCCGCGCGCCCTTCATCTTGTAAATGTATACATCAGCGGGGGGAGCTGTAACGCGATCCAGGGGGACGCGACAGACCTCGCTTGAAAACTGAGGTAACCTGATGAGCACTCCGCCAACGGCTTCCGCGGAAGCCAACGCAACGCCCCGGTCAACCGCGTCCCAAGTCGCCATTGAACGCCGCCGCCGCAAACGCGCCAAAATTACTGCTCAGGTCCACGTCCGCGGTATCAATTCGCCGGAACCCTTCGAAGAAGTTTGCAAAAGCATTGACGTGTCGCGCGATGGACTCCTCTTCACCGCCGCGCGTACCGGATATTGGAAAGGTCAGCGCCTCGAAGTTACATTTCCATATTCGAGCGCGGCAGCCGCTCTCAATACCCCGCAGCCCGCGGAAATCGTCCGCGTGGTCGAACAAGATGGCCATTTCGCCATCGCCGTCCAATTCATCAACGCAAAATCCGAAGCCGCCGCCAACTCCTCGAAAGTAGATCCAGCGATGGCGCACCCGGCGCTCCATTCCAGCGGCGCCAAGCAGCAATCCGTAGTGCTCATCGTTGAATCGGATCCCAAGACCGCGGACATCATGCGCAACGTTCTTTCCAGCGACGGCTACACGGTCGTCATCGTCCCGACTGCTCAGCAAGCACTCGATATCTTGCGTACCACCGTCCCAGCCGTTTTCCTCGCTGAAGTCGAAGGCACGGACATGTCCGGCCACGACCTCTGCCTCATCATCAAACGCAACGACCGCCTGCAGCGCGTCCCGGTAATTCTCTTGACGAAATCCGCCCAGCCCGCCGACTATTCCGCCAGCCACCAACTCGGCGCCGTCGTCTGCATGGCCAAACCATTCAAACCCGAGCGTCTGCTCCACGTAGTCCGCCTGGTAGCTCCGCCCCCAGCCCAAAAAAGCGCCTACGGCGCCTCCCGCTACACCAGCGGCAACGTAGAACGCGCCCTGTAGCACCGCCTTTCAGCCGTTGACGTTGTAGCGGCGCACTTCAGTGCGCCATTTTTCTCATGGCAGAGCCGCGCCACGCCGTCGCGATGCGGTTGTGATCTGAATTTGCCAAACGATTCGGAAGGAAATTAACTCGCAGAGAAATGAACTCTCGCCACACCTACGACCCGTGGTACCGCTACTCAATCACGAATGACGTTTGCCCCAGCGCAATCGCGCTAGCTAACCGCGCGCCACGCTCGTCGGTAGAAAATCCAAATGTGCAGCGCACAAACCGCACATTGCTGAGCGACACTTGCCCGCCCTCGTAGCGCAGCCGCGTCCCAATAAACGTCACGTTCTTCCAGTGAATTCCATCCAGCGTCTGCGAAGCACCTTCAAACGTGAGCCCTTCCACGCGCACATCATCCACAAACAACCGCGTCGCCGGCGGCAGAATAATTTCCAGAGTCTCGGGCATCAGCGTCGCATCAATGCAATTCCCTTTCGCCGTCGTCGCGTCCAGAACGCTTTGCGCCGCAACCGCGCGCGGAGCCGCTACTACAACGTGCCCGGGAATCGCCACAGCGTGCGGCGCCTTTGTGCCCGGACCTATCGGCACCGATGCGATGGCGCCATCCATCGGCCCCCGTGGCAGGCCGGCCGGCGCGTCCGGACCGCCCGCGGTCGCTGCCCCCGTCTGTGCGCAACGCAACTGCGCCAGCTCTATCCGCGCTTGCGTCACATGCTCAAGCAGTCGCTGATTCTCCGGATGAGTCCCTAACACCTGGTCCAGTCCGCGGATTCCAACATCGAAAAAATCGGGAGCCGCCCGCAGCTCCTGCAACCGCGCGGCGGTTACAATCGCAGCGGCGCGATCCACCCCCACTTCTGCGGCGGTGATATTTCCGGCGGTTCCCTGCGCCGTAGCGTCTTGCAACGCGTCCATCACCTCCGATTCCCATGCCGCAGTTCCGGAAGTGCTACTGGCCTCGCCGGCCGAGCCTCCCGCGGTTGTCACTCCCACAGTCCGCGCCGGATGAAGCAACTTCTGCACGCCTTGCCACGCAACCGCTCCAACTAACGCGGCCGCGAGTAGCACCACGGCCATACGCGCGAACATCGGCGCCCGCGTATAACCTCGTCCGCGCTTGCCCCAGCGACGAAACCGACCGCTCGGTGCATCCCAAATCCCGAAAGTCATCCGCGCTCCACAGCCGCTGCCCTGGCAGCATTCATTCTAAACCCAACTGTGGGAACAATGTTCTCCGCCTGCCCCGTCATTTTGTCATCACGAGCGCAGCGAGGTCTCTCTTCTATTCTCAATTGCGCTATCAACGCAGCGCGTCCGCTCACCGCGGTCACTCTTTGCACTGCTTCGCAAATTCATCACGCAAAAAATTGACCAGATCACGATGGTCCGAGAACACATGCGTCTCCGGGCGCGCCGCATAACCACCGCTCGGCAATTGCCCAGGCTGCGGCGACCGCAACGATCCAAAGCCGTTTGCCGCTCCCTGCTGTGAAGTCATCCCGCGTCCACTGCCGGATCCCGACGTGGCGCCAGCGTACCGCGACGCAGTAGCTGATGGACTTGTTGAAGATGCCGGTCCCTCGCGGTGAACGTGCGCCACAAATCCGCGCTGCGTTCGTTCCGAATGTGCCGGCACGAGTTCCGCCGCCTCGATCTCGACCCGATGAATCGGTCCCTTCCCCGACCCCGGCGCCTCGTCGTCGCCCTCTATATCCGCGTCCCCGCCGGCTTCCTCCGCGTCATGCTCCAGCGCCAGCAAAGCCGCTTCAGCTTCGCGCGCCGCCTCCAACGCTCCCCCGGCAATCGCATTAATGTGGTAACGCCCTCGAATAAACGGCATATGCCCTCCAATTCTCGCCTTAATGACGCGACCGCTTTGATACTCAGTCTCACAAAATCATCCGACCTAGTGCCCGCCGGCAAAAAACCGATTTTGTAGCGGCCACTGCGCCCCGCGCCGTTGCCGGGCGCAGCGGCGGCCTTCCTTGGACCGCTTGCTGAAATCCCAAATCCTAGCTAGCCTCTTTCTTCCGCGCCGCATCAATCTCCAGCATGCGGTAAACCTGGTGCCAAGAACGCCGTCGCGTCGGCGCCGCAACGCTCACTCCAGTCTTCGCACTACCTCTCGAACCAGCCGCAACAGCCGTCGCACTCGCCGTCTTCGTCCCGGCAGCTGAAGTCCGCAATGTGCCGGGCCGCACCGCTGTTTCCGCGGCGCTGACTGTAATCGGCGGCACTCCCGCGATCCCCAATATCGAATTCAAAAGCGCCCGATTCTCCGCACGCAATCGCGCCACTTCCGCTTCCAAAATCGCGGAATACCGAGTGCTAAACAACCGACGCCAAATCTCCAGCAGCTTCATCCGTAAACCTCTCCAAACCCGTTCAACACATCGGCCGCCACAGTTCACGGCCGCCGTCTCCGCAAAAACGACACCGGCTGCACGCGCCCCTTCTCCTCGAGCTGCGCCTTCCGCGCCTGAATCGCACGTATCGTCGGATCCTCGGACGTTACTCGCTCCGCCAGCCTCTGCTCCAAAGGCGGTCTCACCAATCCGTTCCTTTGCGCCGCGTAACGCGACTTCAATCCATAACGCGCCGCATCCGCCGCATCGTCTCCATCCATCTTCTCCACGTCCTGAATCCGTGCACAGTCGCGCACGAGCGTCGGAATCGTGCGAATCAATTCGGCGCAGTTGTCGGTCAAAAGCCATTCACCTGCATCCAGCATCTGATACATCAACATCCAGCCGCCGATGCGATCATCATCCGCTGGAATCGGCCGCGGAAAACCCGACGCGGCAAACACATCGCCCATCTGCTCTTCGATTGAAGCCTCATCCGTCCGTCGCGCAAACGCGTCCGGCGAAAGATAAATCGCGTCGATCTTCTCGCGCCCGCCACCACCGCGATCCGTCGCGCGCGGTCCGTCGCTCGTCAGACTCCGCGCGATAATTTCCCGCGCCAAATCTCTCGGCGCCGTCCGATGGGTCACATATTCCCGGTAAGTAACCACCCGTGTCGCAGCAGTCTTGCGCCCGCCATCGTCGCTGCGTGCCGCCGGCGTCGGCCTGGCCACCGGCACTTGCGTATGCCAATAAGTCGCTGCTGGGTGTTCGAATCCCCAATCAATCGAAATCCACCGCGCCCACCACGGCTGCCACTCCAAAGTTTCGGCTCGGGCAATATGTCGTTCCACATCGAACTTGTCGAAATACTGCCCCGCAAACACATCCCACTCGCCGTCCAGAAACGCCCGCTTCAAATGCGTCGGTAGCGCTTCCAACGTCTTTCGATAGTTTCTGTCCAGCGCATAAATCGGATTATCTGCCAGACGTGCCGCAACAAAATCATAATCGGCCGGATCATAATGGTCGGGACGTTCCATGCCTGGCGCCGGCTGCTTGTCAATCCACTGCGCCTTCACCCACGAATGCCCGATATTCCCCGGGTTCGTCGCCCCCGCCATTGACGGACGAGTCCCCGGCAGTGGACAGCGGTTACGGCTGGTAGGGAATTGCCACTGCCCCAAAGTAAAAAGTGTCAGCTCATCAATCCCGATGAACAAATATTCCGCGCCCTGATACTGATAAACATCATGTTCCGAGGCGCAGTACCCGAATCGCGTCGTCGAACCGTTGACCCACTCGACCAGATGTTTCGATTCGTTGAAGCTCGTGTACAGCCTGCGCGGAATGTCGCGCCGAAAATAATTCAGCAGCGACGCCTCCAACTCTGGAAACGTTCGTCGCAGAATCAAAGTATGTGAGCCATCATGTTCCAGCGCCTGGATCACTGCTTCCATCAAAAGCGCCTTCGTCTTCCCTGGGCCCGCAGCTCCGCCAAACAACCGGTACTTTGCATGCGACGAATGAAACTCGGCTTGCTTGGCAAACGGCTCATAGTCCAGGCCCAGCGCCTCGATGCGCGCCCTTAATTGACTCGTTCCATTCGAGCTGGCCTTAGCAACTTCAGCCTTTGCTAGTAGCGCAGCGCTTGGAACATCGATCACGAAATCGGGCATCGGCGCTGCCGTGAACCAGCGAACTCCCTACGCGAGCGTCCGAATCTTTTCCCCGATGTAAAACGCCGCCGCACCCGCCAGGAATGCCGTCGCAATCGCCGCATGGTGCACGCTAAGAACCGCTCCCACCACCAGCGATCCGATCCCCCCAAGCTGCACAATGTACCCAATCGTCTTATTGCTTATGCTCATGGAATCTCCTAACAAGTGTTGGCCAAACTCGATAAGCCCGCAGGTTCTAACTACCCCTCCGCTTCTTTGCTTCTTTACTTCTGCGCCTCTGTGCTTCTGTGCCTCGCCTCATCCCTCGCGCACCGGCCGCGGAATATGGTGCGTCAATCGAAAAATCGTCGGCAGCTCTTCCGCCGTCTCGCTCGCCGCGGACTTCGCCCCGTCGAGTATCCGAACTGACTCCTTCACCACGTCCAGCAAGAATTTGTCGGCGGCAATATCCGGCGAATTATCGGTCGGCGGTTTTCGGCGACGCATCAAAATCTCCAGCAGCGTTTCCGCCACCGTGGCTTCGTCGAGCCCAATCTCTCGCGCCGCTTCGGCCAGTTTCAGTCGCCTCTGGCGCATTTCCGGATTCCGGATGATCGGCGGCAGTTCCACCGGGGCCGCGAACTTCTTCCGCCTCCGGCTTTCCGCCAGTTTTTGCGTCGCGTTCGTGCTCGCCTTCAACGACAATTTCGCCTCGTCTCCCAGGAACGTCGCAATCGCCTGCTCCGCAACCTCGCGCCTCACCGGCTTCACCGGCCGCGGCTGCTGCAGGTGCATCGCCCTTTTTCGAATGGGAGCGGGACACGCGCGTGCCGGGTCCGGATCGAGCCGCAGGGGCATCGTTTTTTCCGCCGCGACGTTTCGCATGTCCCGCATGGGGGAAACTCCAGTCAACTTGAAGCTCCGGCTGCGCTCGCCCTTGCTGCTTTTGCTCGAACTCCATAATCCCCAGCAGCGCCGAATCGAACGCATCCCGGTGCGTGGAGCGCAAAATGTCCCCCGTACGCGCCGCCCGCGCACACCGATTCCAGCCATTCGCAAATCGCGAGCGTACGAACCCGGCGCAATGTCGCATCAGGAATTGTTAAAATGCCACGCGGTCGTGCAGGCACACATCGAGAGGAAGCCGATATGGCGTCTACATTTTCGAAGAGCTTGCGACTAGGTAAACGGGCACCTTCAAGCCAGACACGCTCAATGGGCTGGCGAAGTGTCCGCAGTACTCGTGGGTTTGATCTCGATGATCGTCTTGCATTCGTGAGGAGGCGATTCCGACCCGTCCGGTTCTACCGCCGACACCGCAATCCGATGCTTCCCGACTGCAAACAGCAGTTGCGGACTAGTCGCCGTAATTCCCTTCACCACACCATGCGCACCGCTGGGCACGGGAGCAAAAAACAGAAAATAGGGTTTGTGGCTCGAGATGTCGTACACGCTGAACTTCGCCACGCAGTGCACCTTCACCGTCGCGGAACAAGCAGGCGTCTTCGTGAAGTCGTAATCAAACGTAAGCGTGATCGTATGTTTCGCGGATTCCGTAGACCCTGCGGTAGGAGCCGCCGTCTGTGCTTGCGCCGATCCCTTAGAAGTTTGCGGCGTCGCTTGCTGCTGTGTTCGGCCAGCCCTCAACCCACCCGGACCTGCCAGACTCGAGTCGCGTACAAACCCACGTATGGCGACGCTCATCGCCAGCAGCACGACCGCAACAATCAGGAAATCGATCACTCCGCGAAACAAGCGCATTAACGACCCTTCTCCCGTTGGCCACAGTCCAAGAACTCCGGCCGCCACCATAAACCGTACCATCCTCGACGCTTCCGATGGAAGAATCATCGCGAGCAGTACGCGAGCCGCCTACTACCCCAATATTTGCACGGTAACGCCACATCACCAGGAAAAATCGAGTACGGAGGATTTTGCGCATTGTAGTTCGGCATCGGTGTGCGTCTCCAGAATAGTGTGCGCTTCTAAGTAAACGGCAGCTGACAACACGATAAAGCCCGCGCGAATCGGTCTAAAAAAAATGCGCAGGCTTCAGAACGAAACTCGGCACAATTATCGCGAGTGCCTTTTGTGAACTTTGTGCGAAATGAATCTAAGGAAGGGGGGTTACCGAATTAGTGACTCGAACTGCCTACTGCGCTCTACACTTTTCGAGGTTAACGAATAAGTTTATACGCTCACTTGGAATTTTTGTCAAGTCGTTGTGTGTGTGCACCAAAAGAATCCAAGTCAAAAATTACAACCAACACAGTCTCTTGCAGAAAAACGTCGCAAATTATTGCTGCGGCGCAGGCGGCTGCGAATTCGGAGCCTGCGTGCCGGGGCCCGCCTCGCCATTCCCCGCCGGCTCAGGTCGCAAAGTGAAATCCACCCCGCGCGTCGCATTCTCGTTCACCGTGCGCTGCAAATCGAGCTGCGATTCGTCAATCACGTTCTCGCCGCCGTAAGACGTCACGTAGTGCAATTTCCCGCCGGACAGCCAATAATCACTCACCGCGTAGCTCGATCCATCCTTCAAATACAAAATCACGAAAGGCTGTTGAGACGTCTCGCCAGCCGCCTGCTCTCCCTCTCCGGCCGGCGCCGCGAATAAAGTTGGGTTCGGCTCTTGCGAACTCCCCGCGTCGTCCGGAGAGTTGTAGCTCAACTCCGCGCTGTAGTCGCCGCCAAAGCTTCCACCATAAAATCCGTACCCTCCGCCGTAGCCGCCATATCCATAGCCGTAGCAGCCCCAGAAGGGATCACACGGATAGAATCCGCCCCACCACAATCCTCCGCCCCACCCGAATCCGAAATACGGGTACGGATAGTAGAAATAATTCGGGTAGCCGCCACGGTGCGGCGGAAACACATGCGGCGGGCCGGCCACGATTCCCGCGCGATGACTAACTCCGACCGCTCCGTTCGTGGGCTGCCTGCCGACCACCACGGGTCGCGTGCCGCTCGCCGGAGCGTAGTGATTCACGGCTGGCGATGCATGTCCCGCGGGCGCTGGCGGCTCCTGCCAAGTATTGTTTCCCGCAGCAAAATGGTCAGATCCCGGTCCGGAGTTTGCGGTGCTACCTGCGGCTGCGGTCGAGCCTCTCCCGCTCCCGGACGACCCGCTGTGAAATGGATTCCACCAATGCCCGCCGCTGTTATTGCCGCCGCCAGCGCTAGCGCCGCTCGCGTGGGATCCGCCGCTTCCAGACGTTGCGCTCGCGCCACCAGCATGCGAGCCACCACCTCCAGAGCCTCCGCTCGCGTGTCCTCCGCCTCCGCCACCTCCGCCGTGCGCGCCACCGCCACCCCCTCCGCCTCCCCCGCCGTGCTGTGCAAAAGCGGGTGCAGGCGCCAAGGCCAACAGCAACGCAAACGCCACAGCTCCAGAAATTCTGAATATTCTGGAATGTCCTGCCAGGGAACCCGTTTCGATTCTAAATGCTGTAACGCCGGTATCTTGAGAGGCGGTTGTCATGTTGTATCCCTCCACCCGACTGGGCGACTGAAGGGTGCGTCTACGTCTACCCGCTACCTCCACTGCTCCAACCCGCTAACTCACTAGCTCTATTCTAGCTTATACGACGCTGCCGCGCAGTTTTTGGTTTCACCGAGTTTCGCGCGCCATTTCCAAACCTGCGTCCGAGCCCCTCAACGCTCTTTGAGCGTCTCCCTTTACATAGCTCGCACGCCTTAGCAGCATCGGCCGCCCCCGGCCTCAAGACAAAAACGCTATACTGCTTTCCATGATCCCCTTTCTTCACATCGGCCCGCTCACTATCCCAACTTTCGGCCTCATGGTCGCATGCGCGATGCTGTCGGCCTATTTCGTTCTCCGTGCCGACCTCGCCCGCCGCGGCATCGCGGACAAAAAATCAGGCGAAGCCGAAACTCTAATCGCCGCTCCTTGCCTCGCAGGCTTCGCCGGCGCCAAGCTCTACCATCTGCTCGAGTCACCGGCCGAATTCTTTGCCGATCCAATCCATCTGCTACTCAGTCCTTACGGATTTGCCTGGTTTGGAGGCCTCCTCGCAGGTTTCGCCACTTTTGCATTTGTTGCCTGGCGCCTGGCGAGGCGCGCTGCCGCCCACCGCGAAAGCCTCTCCGTACTCAACATTTTCGACGCGGGCTCTCCAGCCGCCGCGCTCGGCTATGGAGTCGGCCGCATCGGGTGTTTTCTCTCCGGCGATGGCGACTACGGAATCCCTACTTCACTTCCCTGGGGCATGAGTTTCCCCAATGGCCTGGTTCCGACCACACAGCGCGTCCACCCCACACCCATTTACGAACTCATCGTCGCCTGCGGAATCGCCTGGTGGCTCTGGCGCATGGGCTCGCCAACGGTCGGTGCCCGCCCGCGAACGAAACCCGGTCAAGTTTTCGCCGCGTATCTAATCCTCACTGGCGCCGCTCGCTTCCTCGTGGAATTCATTCGCATCAATCCGCGCTCATTTCTCGGAATGTCCAACGCGCAAACCGCCGCCGCGCTTTCGATGATCGCTGGCGTGACTCTGGCGCTTTGGGTGCAAAAACACTACAGCGCCGGAACCTGATGAGGGCGGAGGAGAGGGTCTCGGATTCTGCTGGTTGTACTCGACCGGCCTGTAAATTGTCACTGACGTGTATCGTCCGGCGGCCATCACTCCTCTGCTATAGGCGCTCCACGATCCGCTTTCGCCATACGAACCGCCACCATACCATTTGCAACGACGGCGATGCTCCGCGACGCGTCCACTCTACGGCCCAGCTCCACCACACAGAAAGGTCTGCGCACCGCACAACCTTCGACTCCCGGTTCGGCGCATGGGCGGCTCTGCAAAGTCACCGGCCGGGTATCATTCTGCTGACGCGAACCCGCCACGCTGTTTTCCCCGCAGGGACTCTTTATCCCCGGCCCATCGAATTCCAGGCCCCCAACGGCAAACTCCGCTAGCCCAAAACTGTGGCCGTAACCGGATATGAGCAACCAGCTCTCTTCCACCGCAACGCTGATCTCCCCAGCCGCATACCCCGGAACGCTCGCTAACGCGTAAAAATTCTCTCCGGTTTCAGCCAAGTCCACCGGCATCGCTCCCAGCAAGTCATGCTCGGCCTCTCTCCAGTCATTCAGTTCGCTTCCGGCTTCCGTGCCTCTCGCCTGATGGAGCCGAAATGCTCGCTGTGACACTTCCTCATACGCCGCCAATAGGCATTCCGACAAGTCCCGTAGGGGAATCTGTTGGCGGTGGCTATCGTGCAGCTCATGCGCCGGCGAGGCGCTATGCTCGGCCCGCGTACTCGAAATTTGTTTTGTCGCCATCGCGCGCCGATTACTCCGCTCGCCTTTTCCCCTGCATGCCGGACGCGCGCTCAATCTCCCTCAGCGCCGGTGTTTCAATTCCACGATCTACGCCGTGAATAGTTGCCGCCCTTCGTCGCGGTGGGATCTCATGCTTGGCCCCTACGTTCTGACCGGAGAATCTGCTGCTTGGTGAAGTCGACGAGTTCACTAGATTCATATCGTCGCGCCGCATACCGCCATTCATCGGCACGCCGTTACCCCGCAGTACTGGGCCGGATGCTTTCCCGCACGATTCACCACCGCGAACTCCCACCGCCGGCTCGGTGTCCAATCCCCGCAAAATGGATTCGACTTCCGTTTCCAGCATCCACGGATTGATCGCGCGTTTGCCCAATGACTTTGCCCCTTGCTCGATCACCGGCAGCCACAGGCAGGTCTCCGAAAGCGCCACGGAAATAAATAGGTTGCCAGACTGCCGCGCTACCAGCCCCGCTAACTCATAGCCGCTTCCGTCACGCACGTTTTCAGCGGCCAGAATCACCTTGAACCGAATCGTCTTGAGCACGGTCTCGGCCTCTTGCACGCTGTCCACCGCGTGCGAGCCCCACCCCGAACGCCGCCATCGTTCCAGCATCGTTTGTGCGTTCGCGCTGATTAGCCCAACCACAAGGACTCGTATAGGAGTCGCAAACATAGTTCCGCCTTTGGGAAGGGGACATCTCCACGAGTGCTGGACAATCGCTTCACCCTTAGCTGGGTTTCCACTTGTCGCAGATTCCGACCGACGGAGAGGGCCAACCTCGGTAAAGTCTTGCAGACCAAGCGCTTCGCCGGAGTTCAGTGTTATAGGCGGGAAATGCCCGCCCAGCTGGGGTCGCGCACGGAGCTTTTCAGGGCGTGCGGTGTGGCAGCGGCCGTGAACGACCCAGCAGGGCGAGTGAACCGTTCCGCCATATCCCGATTTCCTTATCGGGAGATGTTGTGCGGAACGTTAGTTACAACTACCCCTTCCAGCTAGGCTTCGCAATCTACGGCTATCCCGAAACTGTGACAATTCGGAACATTACTGATTTCGCCTCAATGTTTACGCATCATACTACATCGTTAACTTGCGTAAATCTAACTTTTATACTTGACACGCCAATACCCTCAGAGTAACTTTTCCTTCGCGTTCCTTTCCCTTCCCGGAGTGGCTCTTTTCGAGTTACGCTGGTGGACGCTTTTTGTTGCTCGGCGAGATCGCATCACTTTATTCATTCGCCCTACTAGATGACGCTCGCTGACAGAAGTTCGCATCGCGCTCGGCGCACCGTTCGCTCCAGCGCGAAACCCGGCCATACGGCGCGCTCCACCCGTGATGACGTTGATTTAGCAGACCGTCGTGCCGCCCACGGCTTACCGCTATCCGGCGATCCAATTCTGCAATCAAATCAGCATCCCCTCTTTGTCACCTTGATTCGTAAGTTTGGCGAATTCTTGTTTGAGTTGGACGCCAGCGGGAAATTCGTCACCGCTTGGACTTCCCGCAATGCCTTGCTGCAAAAACGTCGCGCGAGCGTCTTCGGCAGGTGCCCCGGCGAAGTTTTTGGATTCGCAATCTCGCGCGCCTTGGGCCAGATCATCCAATCTGTTGTTCGCGACGGCCTTCGCGTCGACTGCGAATTCCCAATCGAACTGCCCTCCGGTCGCCGCTGGTTCCATGCTTTGGCTTACCCCGTAGGAAGTAGTGCCAAGCATCGCTCCTCGGTATGCCTGATGGCTCGCGATGTGACCTCGCGCAAGTCCGCCGAATTCAGTTTACGCAAGCGCGAGGCCCTCCTCGCTCACGCCGAACAGGTCACTCAAACCGGCTGCTGGGAATTGGACGTGAAAACTGGCCGGCGCGATTGGTCGTTGCAGCTGTTTCGCCTTTACGGTTTGGATCCCCCGCGAGGAATTCCGCCAGCCGAAACAATGTTCGCGATGATCAATCCCGAAGATCGCGACCGCGTCCGTAATGCCATCGAATCGGCAATTGACGCCGGCGTCCCATTTCAATCCGAGGGCCGCTACACTCTCCCTGACGGGCGCGTCCGTATAATTTTTATGCGCGGACTCCCGCTTCTAGGCGAAACCGGTAAAACCACTCAGTTGGTTGGCGTAGTGCAAGACGTGACAGAATCCCGTCATACCGCTGAACGCCAACGCAAAAACGAATCGCTTCTTCTCCAAGCCGAAGAACTCGCCAACCTCGGCAGCTGGGACTACGACGTCGCCGCGCACCAGTTTACCTGGTCCGCCCAAATGTTTCGTATGCTCGGCGTGTCCCCGGACGAGCAGCCGATTCCCCTCGGCCGCGCGTGCGCGTTTTTTCATACTGACGACCGCATGCGCGTTTGGCAAGAAGTCAAAACCCTGCTCCAGGACCAACAACCTCTCGAAAATGAAGTCCGTTTCGTGCTTCCCGACGGTACTATTCGCATTTTTCAATCTCGCGCCGTTTGCGTCGCCGATCACGCCGGGCGCCCCGTCCGCATCCTCGGCACCTCTCAGGACGTCACCGAACAAAAGCTCGCGGAACATAAATTACGCGAGAGTGAGCGTTTGCTCGCCCAGGCCGAAACCATCGCAGCCCTCGGAAGTTGGGAGCTCAACGCCACCGATGAAACCGTGGTTTGCTCTCGTGGATGTGTCAGGCTGCTCGATTTGGAGCCATTTTCGGAGCCCGTGCCGCTCGAAAAAATCTGGTCCATAATTCATCTCGAGGACTTGGAAGCCGCCAAGCGCGCTTTGAACCTGAGTATCGCTACTAACACTCTTCTTGAGCATATCTCGCGCAGCATCATGTCCGACGGAAGCGTTCGCGTCTTTCACACTCGCGGAATCCCCTACACCGACGCCACTGGCCGCGTCGTCCGAGTCGTCGGCTTCAATCATGACATCACGGAACAAACCCGCATCGAAGACAATCTCCGCCGTCTCTCGCGTCAGCTGCTGACCCTTCGCAGCGAAGAGCAACGCCGCGTCGCACGTGAGTTGCACGAAACCGCCTCGCAAACCTTGACGGCCCTCAAAAAGACGCTTCGCCAGATAAGTGATCTCCTCCCGCAGAGTGAAAGCCGCGGTCAAGATCTGCTTCGCTCCGCCGGCGTTCTCGCCTCCAACGCCATCCGCGAGGTTCGCACTATTTCCTCAATTCTTCACCCGCCGCTCATGGACGAAGTCGGTCTTGCCGCCGGCTTGCGAGCTTACGCAAAGCTCTTCGCCGAGCGCAGCGGCCTCGCCGTCGATTTATGCGTCCCGGACACCCTCGGTACCCTCCCCAAAGAGGTCGAGCTCACCGTCTTCTGCATTATCCAGGAGGCCCTGGCCAACGTGCATCGCCACGCCAAAGCTCGTTCGGCGACGATTCGCGTCGAACGCACACCGCGGCACATAAGCATTCAACTCACCGACAACGGGGTCGGTATGTCCATCTTCTCCCCGCTGCCGCAGAAGGAGCCGATCTTGGGGATCGGTATTTCCGGCATGCGCGAGCGAGTCAAACAGCTCGATGGAGAATTTCTTATCTCCAGCTCAGTTGGAATAGGCACCACCATCCAAGTTGTGCTACCGTTGAGTGACAAGGAAGGGCCAAGGTGACGGTCGCACGTGGATTGCTCGCCGCGCGATTCTCAGTTCCGTCCCCATGCAGCTTTGCCTGTTCTGGTTCTCAGCCTCCATTCCCGCACTCTGCTTCTGCCTTCCAAGGGGTTCCCCATGACCAAAGAACCGCTTCCCAAGCCGTACCGCATTCTAGTAGCGGATGATCATGCAGTCGTGCGCCGCGGTGTTCGGGCGCTCCTCGAATCTCAACCCGGCTTAGAGGTCTGTTCCGAAGCTTCCACCGGTGTCGAAGCCATCGAATACGTAAAAAAGGGTAAACCCGACCTCGTCCTCCTCGACCTCACCATGCCCGAAATGAATGGACTCGAAGTAGCGCGCATGATTCGCGAAGAATCTCCCGAAACGGAAGTCTTGATCTTCACCATGCACTTCTCCGAAGACGTCGCGCGCGAAGTCCTCCGTTGCGGCGCCCGCGGCTATGTCTTGAAATCTGATGCTGACACGGAACTCGTCGCCGCCGTGCGCCACGTCCAGCAGCGTAAGCCGTTCTTCACCGGGCGTCTCGCGATGACCATGGTCGAAAGCTTCGTCAATGATCAACGCGACGACAGCGACCGCACCGAGCATCCCATTGCTGGCTGCCCTCTCACCGCGCGTGAATTGGAAATCGTACAACTCTTGGCCACCGGCAAGATCAGCAAGGAGGTCGCCGCCGCCATCGGCATTTCCACGCGCACTGTCGAAAGCCATCGCAACCACATCATGAAAAAGATGAATTTCGCCAGCTTCAGCGACCTCATGCGCTTCGCGATCCGCAGCAATCTCGTCGAACCGTGAAACGAGCCTCGGCGCCGCACCACACTTCTACGGACAAAGCATCTCCGCGTTCATACCAAATTCTCGGTATGCACCGGACAGCGCTAAGAACTTCTACCGTGTTGCGCTACAGTGAAATCGCGGCAACGCCTCGCGCTCACAGCTCATCCTATCTGTCTGGAAACTAATTCCCTTCGGCTCCCCGCCCTCCGAGCAGGAGGAATCCGTGAGCCAGCAATACAGCCGTCGCGCCTGGAGCGTCTTAATCGTCATCGGCAGCGTCTTGACCGCCGCCGCAATCTGGAAATTGCCTGCGAATGAAACCCGCGGCCGTTAATCCAGGGCGTGCTCCTCGACACTAAGAGTCTTAGCCTTCCGCAAGGCGGGAAACCACCACGCCCACAGCGCCGTTACCACCAACGTCCCGATTCCGCCCAGCACCACCGACGGCACCACACCAAACCAGTTCGCCGTCAATCCAGATTCGAACCATCCCAGCTCGTTTGACGCCCCGATAAAAATCATGTCCACCGCATTCACGCGTCCGCGCATTTCATCCGGCGTGGCCACCTGCACGAGCGTCGCGCGAATCACCACGCTCACCATGTCCGATGCTCCCACCAGCGCCAAGGCAATCAACGACAGAATCAAGCTGCGCGAGATGCCAAACACAATTGTAAACACGCCGAACGCCGCCACGCACCACAGCATCGTCGCGCCCACCCTCCGCCGCAAAGGTCGGTATGCCAGCAGAATCGCTATCGCCCCAGCCCCCACTCCCGGCGCGCTGCGCAAAATTCCCAGTCCCCATGGCCCGGTGTGCAAAATGTCGCGCGCATACGCGGGCAGCAGCGCCACCGCGCCGCCCAGAAACATCGCGAACAAATCCAGCGAAATCGAACCAAGCACGACTTTCTGTTTCCAAATGTAAGCGATCCCCGCCAGTACGGTTTTCAGGCTGATGGGTTCGCGCGTTCGCGCCTTGGTCTTCGCTTTGATGAGGGTTGTGCAGGAGATTGCCACTAGGTAAGACGCAAGCGAGACGGCATAAACCGCCGCTGCTCCGTGAAAGAAAGCGTAGATCAATCCGCCGAGCGACGGCCCTAAGATCGTGCCAATCTGAAAGATAGTCGAATGCCATGCCACTGCATTCTGGAAGTGTTCCTCACTGACTAACTGCGGCAAGAACGCCCGGCTCACCGGCCCATTCAACGAGCGCACCACCCCAACCAATACCAGCACAGCGTAAATCGGCCCTACAGATCTATAATTTTGCAGTGACACCAGCAGCAATAAGCCCGCGCAAACCGCGAACCCTACGTAGCACACCACCAGAAGTTTCCTACGGTCGAATCGGTCGGCGGCGTGTCCCGAAATCAGAAAAAGCAAAAAACCCGGAAGGAATTGCGCCAGTCCCACATAACCAAGGTCCAGCACTCGATGCGTAATCTCGTAGATCTGCCATCCAACCGCAACAGACAGCATCTCCATCGAAACCACGGTGAAAAACCGCGCCACCTCGTACAGCCTGAAAGCCGGATATCTAAACGCGATTCGCCCAGCAAGCTTCCCGTCCCCATTTTCAGCCATCGGCGAACCGCGTGCTCCCGTAGCAAAACGTTGTGCCTACTTGAGTGCTTCTGTGTGCTTCCCTACCTCCGTGTCTCCGTGGCCAATCTTCAAAATCTCACCTGTGGCGTAGGCGGCGGCAAAGGTTTCCGTGGCAGCATCTCCGGACGATTCGCGGTCATGTACACAAACGACGCCACAATCACCGCAATCTGCTTCATGTCTGGCTCTTGAATCCGTTCGTACACGTCCATATTCGAGTGATGCGTACGCGAATCGTAATCCAGCGGATCCTGAATAAATTGAAATCCCGGCAGTCCCACCGCGTTGAACGACAAATGATCTGTGCCGCCGGTATTGCGCATAGTCAGCGTCGTCATCCCCAATCCGCGGAAAGGCTCCATCCACTTCGCAAAAATCGGCGCCACCGCTTCGTTCCCCTGCAAATAAACGCCCCGAATTTTCCCGGTCCCGTTGTCAATGTTGTAGTACGCATCCAACTTCGCATGTTCAGGCGAAAGCTTCATCGTCTCGGGATCGGCGAAATGCGCCTTCACATATGCCCGGGAACCCAGCAAGCCCTCTTCCTCGCCCGTCCACAGCCCCACGCGCACCGTCCGCCGCATCGGCATTCCCGTAGCCTTCAAAATCCGGATCGCTTCCAGCATCGTCGCTGCACCCGCGCCGTTGTCAGTCGCGCCAGTACCCGCCTGCCACGAATCGAAGTGCCCGCCCAGCATCACCACTTCGTCAGCCTTGTCCGTCCCGGGAATCTCTCCCAGGATGTCGAAGGAATTCAAATCCTCGTCGTAAAATTTGTTATCAACATCCACTTTCAACGTCACCGGAATTTTCTTTTGCAGTAAGCGATAGATCCGCCCATAGTGCTCCGTCGCGAGTGCCACCCGCGTAATCGCCGGCGGGTCCTTCGGATCGCGCGATCCCCCTTGCTGCACGAACACCGTCCCGTCATCTCCTCGATTGCTCTCAATCCACGCCGCCGCACCCTCCTCCAGCAAGAATTTCTGCACCTTGTTTTGAAAATCCCGCTGCGCGCGAAATTGTGCGATGCGATCCTCGTTTCGCGGTCCCGGAATCGTCTCATTCGCCAAATCGGCCAACTCCGCATCCGTGTAACGGTGCGCATCCGGCTCGAAATGGGGCTTCTGGTCTGGAGCTACCGGATCAGTCAACACAAACTTGCCTTTCAGTTGGCCCTTATATTTCGCGAAATCCTCTTCTTTGGCCATCGGCGCCAGCACCGCGTCTCCCGTCACTGGGCCATTCGTTCCCGGTGTCCACACCTTCGGATACGCAATCAGATAAAAATATCGCGGCGCGATCATCTCCGCAGAAGTGTGCTCGTTCGACCATCCACGTCCGAACGGCCACGTCTCCTCATGGACGTTCTCGAGTTTCCACTCCTTCATCCTTCCCATCGCCCACTCGCCCGCCGCCCGCGCATTCGGCGAATTGGTCACCCGCGGCCCGTAGACGTCGGCCAAATAGCTTTCGATCTCCATCACCTGCGAACGATTGAATCCTTCGTCCTTGATTTTGTAGATCGCATCGTAATCCGGCGCATCGTTCGCAGGTGACACAGCCGCCGCGCCAGAACTCGCCGCGCCAGCTTCCGCGCTCTTGCCTTTCTCCTTTTTATTCGATTTGGCCGCTTGCGCGCCATTCCCATCGGCGGCAAAAAAATCAACCGCCCCGCGCCCCGCCATCGGCAGCGCCACGGAAAACAGCATCAGCACACCCAGCACCACTCCAAGCTTTCGCACCATCGTCCTCCGCGATTCGATTTTTGTCCGGATTAACCCACCACCCCGAAACAAATCGCTAGCCACTCAGACGCCCGCGCTCCGCGTCTCGTTTCAGCATTCTCGCCGCCAGGAAGCCAAGGTTTGATCGCACCCGCTGCTCCTGCGGAAGATGTCGGATCGTCACCGTTTGCGCCGTCACGCCGGCATTGTGCGCTGCTCAATCCAGCGCCGTAGGCGCGGCAGAAAATAGTCCCGGGCGGAAGCGCGGGGAACACACGAAAATAACGGCCGAGCGCCATAGGTGCGGCACACACTTCGCACTTCGCCGCTCGCTTTTCACTGCCTCGTCGCCAACGCCGTGCTCGTCAAGCTATACAACAGCGTCGCCAAAACGATCAGCGTAAACACCACGTACATCCAATCCTTCTCCATCGCAAACCCCACTACAGAAAACACCACGCGCGCCACTGGCGTTGCAATCAACAATAACAATCCGAGCTGAATCAATCCCACAGGCTGCAACGAAATCGCCTCGTGCACAATTTGCGTGACGTGCCGTAGCTCCGCCGGCTCTCCACGAAACGTCTTGTAGTTCGGCGCCGTGTCCCGCGCCTGAGCCACGTACCAAACGCCTCCCGCAAACACGACCAGCGCTGCCAGAATCACCCCGCTGCGCAGCAGCTTACCGAGCCACATCTCGATCGCTTTATCGCTCGTCGCTCCCGCCGCCATTTCGCCGTTGCCCGCAGTCATCTACAATCTCCCCTTCGCTCCCTGCAGTATCATTTCCACCGCCAGCGCCGCGATTACCACTCCAAATACCACACGCAAAGTTCGCACTTTCGCGCCGGGAAGCACCCTCGCCCCTGTCAGCGCTCCCAGCAAAACACCCAGCATCACCGGCATCGCCAGTCCAGGATCAATGTATCCATTCCGCAGGTAAATTCCAGCGCTCGCCGCCGCCGTCACACCGATCATGAAGTTGCTCGTCGTGGTAGAAACTTTGAACGGAATCTTCATCGCCTGATCCATGGCCAGCACTTTCACCGCGCCTGAACCAATCCCCAGCAGCCCGGACAAGACCCCCGCCACATACATCAATCCGAATCCCAACGGAACTTGCCTCACGTGGTACGATTCCGGCCCACTCGCTGTTGGATACGATCCATCCATTCGCAAAATCGTCGCAATTCGGTCCGGCGGCAAACCCTTATGCAACTCTTCATGCGTCAGCGTCGAACTGTAAGCCGAATACAGCAGCACCACTCCGAAAACGATCGCAATAATGGACGTGGACAAATGCCCCGCCAACACCGCACCACAAATTGCTCCCACGGTCGTCGCAATTTCCAAGAACATCCCTACGCGCATATTCGAATATCCCTCACGCAGGTAAGCAGCCGCCGCCCCCGACGACGTCGCGATTACCGACACCAGCGAAGCGCCAATCGCGTAGCGCATATCCACGCCAAACACCAAAGTCAGCAGCGGCACGATCACCACTCCGCCGCCCAGTCCCGTCAGCGACCCCAAAAATCCCGCCAAGAACGACCCCAGCGCCACCACCAAACTGAATTCCAGTGTATGCAAAGGCAGTGAGCTCCAGGTTTCACCGTGTGGTCCGAAATCACAAGCGCACGTAGGCTAACACGAGAATCGCGTCGCGCATTAGTGCGCGTCTTGCGCCTCCACACGCTCGATCTTGGGAAACTCACGTATTCCCGGGTCCTGTCCAAGGAATAGCGCCACCACTGCCGCCGCAGGCAATCCAGCGTCCGGACACTTTTTGGGGGTTCGACAAATGTGACGTGGCAATTCGTGTTATAAATGCCCGCTCATGAAACTGAAGCCGTCGCCCGCAGCCATCATCGCCATCGTGACGCTCGCCGTCTTCACGGTGTTTATTACCTGGCGGGCCAAATCCCTGGAACGCGCCATGCACGAGCGCGGAGAAATCTCTCCGCTGGTCAATAAGACCGCCCCGCCTTTCGCGCTCCCCGCCCTCGATGGCCACACCATCTCTCTCGCGGATTATCACGGCAAACAGAACCTCGTCGTCAGCTTCTGGGCGAGTTGGTGCGGGCCCTGCCGCATGGAGATGCCTGTCCTCCGCTCGTTCTACGAGAAGCATCACAATGATTCAAACAGCTTCGAATTCCTGGCAATCAGCATTGACGACAGCGAGGCGCCTGCCCGCGCTTTCGCAACGGGCAGCAAGATACCCTTCCCCGTGTTGCTCGACATTTCCAAACAAACAGCCGAAGCGTACGACGTGGACGGTATCCCTACGCTCTTCGTGATCGATAAATCCGGCAAAGTGATCTTCGGCCATTCCGGATTTGACACCACCCTGCAATTCCAATTGGCCAATGCGCTCGGCATCGACCTAGTCCCCACTGGAGGATCGGCCCATGGCGCCTCCAGCAATTGAATTCCGCAACGTCAGCAAAATCTACCGGCGCCGCCTCGCTGGCCAAGAGATTTCCGCGTTGCAGGATGTCTCCTTCGAAGTCTTGCCTGGTGAAGTCTGCGCTTTCCTCGGACCCAACGGCGCCGGCAAGACCACCAGCATCAGCATGCTGATGGGTTTTTTCTACCAGAACGCCGGTGAGATTCATGTGCTCGGTTACGAACCCGGTGACGTTCGCGCCAAGCAAGAGGTTGGCTTCCTGCCCGAGAATTTTGCCTTCTACAAATATCTGAATGCCGAAAAATTACTCCGCTTTCATATGGCGCTATCCGGCATCGCCCCCGCTACGGGAGGTGCGCTCATCCACGATCTATTGCACAAGGTCCAATTGGAGCCCTACCGCCAACTGAAAATCGCCAAATATTCGCGGGGAATGGTCCAACGTCTCGGCATCGCCCAGGCGCTGATCAGCGATCCACAGCTTCTCGTTCTGGACGAACCCACCTCGGGCCTCGATCCCGCCGGACGCAAGGAAGTCCGCGATCTTATTTCATCCCTCAAATCCGCCGGCAAAACGATCTTCCTCAGCTCGCACATTCTCTCGGAAGTCGAACAAATCTGCGATCGCGTAATCATCATTGACCGTGGCCGCTTGGTCCGCTCCGGAACCACTGACGAATTGCTCGGCTCCGGCGACCGCGTCGAAATCGTCGCCAATCAATTGAGCAACGAACTTGGCGTCTATCTCGCTGAACGCGGTGCGTACATCGAGCGCAACCCGAATGCCGTGAAAATCGTTGTGCCCACCGCTCAGAAACGTGAACTCGCCGAGACGCTCTGGAACGCCGGCTCCGACGTCATCAGCATCAACCAAGTGCGCAGTTCGCTCGAAGAATTGTTCCTGAAACTCGTCGGCGGAGGCGAACCCTCGTGAAGATCCGCACCATTGCCCTAAATACGCTCGGCAGCTTCCTGCGCGATAAGCTCATCATCCTGTTCTGCGCGCTGTTCGTTTGCATCGTTCTGCTCATGATGACGCCCATGCTCGCCATGAAAGCAGCGGCCACCGGAGAGAACGCCGCCCAGATGCAAACCATGGTGCTAAGCGTCGTATCCGCGATCATGTACTTCGTCAGCGGCTTCGGAAGCATGTTGGCCGCTTGGGCCGCTGCGGACTCCGTCGCCACTGAAATGAAAACTGGAACGATTCTCGCGGTGATGGCCAGGCCGGTAAAAAGGTGGGAATTTCTCCTGGGGAAATTTCTCGGCGTAATGATTCTGATGTCGATTTACGTGCTGCTGATGTTCGGTCTCAGCTACCTTCTCGCCTGGATGGGTGGCGAACGCATTCAGTCCCACCCGTGGGTCCTTCTGGTGTATCCCTTGGTGCGCTATGCCGTCTTTGCGGCGATTGCGATGCTCCTTGTCACCGTCCTGCATCCCGTCTTGAGCTTCGCCATCGTCGCCATCCTGTCGGTAGTGGCCTTGATCGTCGCTCCGGGGCAGCAGGTTGCGAACAAATTTCTTGCAGCGCTCAAATTCACCCTCTACGTCATCCTCCCTTCCACTACCCTGCTCTCCGAAGACCGCTTCTTATCCATCACCAAAGCATCGCTGACGCAAACCGGCTGGCTTGAGCACGTAACCACAATCGCTTATGGCCTCGATTACGCCCTCGTGTTTCTGCTTCTGGCGATGTGGTCATTCCACTACCGCAGCTTGAAACGCGACTGAATCGCCGAGCTTGCGTCGCTACTTCGTCCCGATCGCTCGATGGTCCGGCGCTAAATCATACACATATCGAATTTCCACCGGACCGTAAGATCTCGTCCTCTCCAGCCGCACCGTTTCGTACAGCTGCTTCCCACCAGGCGCCGGCTCATACGAACGCGTCACCCTCGCTCCATGTGATCCGTCATACTCCGCGACCAGGCGATAACTCTCCACCCAATAAGCATCGAATTCCTGATATTTCTCATCCTTCGGTTTTGGAACCTTGCGGCCGTCCGTGTAATAAACGCGCTCGCGGCCCAAATCATCCGTCACATCAATTTCCTGGCCGTTTGGATCCTTCGGTGCCGTCGCACTCTGGCCATCCGCAGCCCCGTTCGCGTCGCCTGGACCTTTCGCATCCGCAGCTGCCGCGGGATCCTTCAACGCCACAGTCAACGAACCGGCGGGACTCAACAACTCCTGCATCTGCCCGCGATCCAGTTCACTGTCCGTCCCGTTGTTTCCGTTGCGCCGAGAAGACCCGCCTCCGCCACCACCCCCGCCCGGAAATGGTGAACCCATTCCGCCAACGTGAATCCCTCCCGGTTGACTGCCGCCGCCATTCCCGCCTCCTCCGCCGTGCGGGCTCGCGACGGTTCCATCATTGCTCGCTTCCTTCAGTTTCTCGTGCGCGTCGTCGCTCTCATCCACATTCAATCTCCAAAACCCGAATAATTGCTTCCGCTGCCGCACCGCCATCTCCTCCGGTCGCACCGTCGGCCCCGAAGCAGGCCGCGTGGCGTTCGGCGCGGACGAATCATCCGGCGGCCGCATCGGCCCGGGCGCCGCCTGCGCATTCAAGACGTTCGGAAAGGCGATAAATCCTGCGCCCAGCAACGCGCCCACCGCAAGAAACCGCGCGCCCCGCAGCGTTATAATCCTACCAATCAGCATATTTCCTCTGGCTCACCATAATTTACAGCCTGAGCGTCTTTTGGATCGTTGCAGGCGAGCTAACCAATAGGGATGCGAAAATCCACGGGCGGGATGTAATCCCAGTGCCACGCGCTCGCAGCCACTCTACTTCGCGGGCGCGGCATTATCGCCGTGCGCTTCTACCTTTTGTAGCAGCGCCAGAAACTCAGCGCGCTTGCTACCTCCGGTCCCAATCGTCGCAAAAGCTACGTGAATCAATGGCTGATTCGCGTGCGCCCCGTCGTTCACCCACGGAAACGACCCCGCCGCCCCGATTGCCCAGAAAAAGTCCGCCTCTTCGCCTTGCAGATTCGCTGGCAAATTGAAATGCGTCGCCGCTCCCTGGCTTACTGGCGAAGTTCGCAACGCCTCGAACACGTACCACGTCATCCCAGGCGACGTCGCCCGTTCCATCGGTGCCAGATAAAACTGCGACAGCATCCCATACACCCGCGGGCCATCATTGGTCTGCACGAATGTGATTCCCGAACTCACCTGTGCCGAAAAAAATCCTTGCAGCGTTGCCTCGTGCCGGCAGTGGTACGACACTTGTAACTCCGGCGGCGCGCTGCTCGAGGTGCTGCCCGGCGCTGGAGCAAAGGTGGCTCCTCCGTTCGTTCCCAAAACCTGATTGATGCAGGCTCCATCAGGCGGAAAAAACAAATAGAAGAGTAAATCCAGCACGCTCATTCCCGAACCCGCAGGCATATGCATCTGCGTGTCCAGCCAGTTGGGGTCGTGTCCGGCTAGCGGATTCGTGGAAGTGGTGAATTGCAAAATCCCGGGCAGTTGTCTATTCTCCAGCGCCAGCACACCGCCCAGATGAAACGGCGGCGCATAGGGCGCGAGCGCGTCCGGCGGTCCTACGCCCCCTGGATCAAATTCCTGCCACGCTGTCGGCAATAAAATCGAAACTCCGTTCGTAATCCCATGCACGATCCCGCTTTCTGCGTTCTGCTTAGCGGAATCGCCGTCCGTGGTCTGTGCGACGGTCGCCGGCGCGTCGCATATCGTCCCCAACGCCACGAACGCCGCCGCCGCAATCCAAGCCCGTTGATTCCGTCCTGGAACCATTCCGTGTCGTCTCCGTCGGCCAGCAAATCTTCTTCCTGCAGTGTGCCAGCATCCCCCACCAAAAAAAAGCAGCAGTTATCGTCACGCCGCCGCACCATTTGGGAGTGCGGAAGCTTGCTTCCGCCTGGCGCAAGGCGAGGCTTGCCTCGCCGCATGCCCGGTGCTCACGCCCCTCGCGTCAGCCGTAATTTGTAGCGGCCGCCCTGTCCGCGCATCTCGGTAGGAAGCGGCCAGCCATTCGTTTTGGCTGTCCCTCTGCCTCGCTGCCTACACCTAAAAACAAAAACGCCCCGGGGACGACACCCCCCGAGGCGCAAAATCTTCTTCCCGAATTGTACTTACACCTTCTTCACAGACTTCCGGCGCCCGCGGCGCTTCGTAGGAGGCGTGGCAGGCGGTTCCCCGACCAGTTCCGCTGACCAGATCGAAGTGACGAACTTCTTCACGCCATGATCGTCAAAATCAATCGTAGTGCGTTCAGTGTTGGATTCCGTAACGATCCCCATCCCGTACTGCTCGTGACGAATCGACTGTCCTTCCACTAGTATTTGCACCGACTCCTCCTTGGATGATTATCAAAGCGCCTTTGGAAAAATTACGAGCTCCACGGCGCGCCTCCGCCCCGCGAAGCAAATTCATGGGTCACAAGCTTGACTTTCTACCCCTAAAAGGGCGGGGGCTGGTTCCGCCCCTCTCGGGCATACGCCAAGAATTGCGCCGGCTCGCCGAATCCCGGGACTCACTATGGACTCGCGGAGACGCACCAGCGAGAAAAACACGCCCGCGCAAAATCGGCAAAGCAAACGAGCGCGAACGTTCGCGCTCAAAATACCGATTCAAGGTCTGCGGCACTTTCGGCAGCGTCAGATCGCGGCCCAATCCGAACCAGTCGGCCGCCACCCTAGCTACCGCCCGCCCATTACACTTCAGCAGATCGAATCAAACGGAGTTAGAGACCAACCACGTTTTCGGCCTGAAGGCCCTTTGGTCCCTGCTTCACTTCGAATTCAACCGCCTGCCCCTCGCTGAGGGACTTGTACCCTTCGGCCTGAATCGCCGAAAAGTGCACGAAAACGTCCTCACCGGACTGGCGCTGGATGAATCCATAACCCTTTGCTGCGTTAAACCACTTCACTGTACCTTGCTCTCTGCTCACTGGAAACTGCTCCTACGTTATTCATTCGGTGGCGCTTAACCACCTCGAAAGCTATCTGTCACCCCTTAGATTTCCTTCCCTGTCACAAAAAAAGGCCGTCGGACGGTTGCCCGGCAGCCTTTACGAATCGTGCCAAAAAAGGAACTTAGGAGCAACAAACGCACTCAAAGATTACCACATTTTCCCCGCCCCCGCAACGTCTTCCCCCGCGCGAGGGGCTATCCTGTCAAGTATTGGGTGTAGCTCCGTCCGCGCGACCTGCACATGCGATTCCAGTTCTCCGCGCAGCTGCCCGTTGAATACCCGTCACAGTCTGCATCCTGCGCTAGCTGTCCACGGCCAATTAACAGTTTGTTGAAAAATTTAGATTTCGAAGTATTTTCGTTCGCAGTTTTGAGTTTTCGCTGAATTGTAAGGGAGTCGTTTGGGTTTGTTCTGCCTGCTCAGCCGATCCGAACCGAGACTTCCTTCATGCTCTGGCCATCAGGTTTCGCAATCGGCACAGGTTGTAGGCCGCCCCCGTGAAGGTAAACAGCCACCCCACCTTGTCGATTCCTCTCAACTTCACCTTCTTTAGCATCCCAACCATCTTCATCCACCCGAAAGATTGTTCCACTCGTTTTCTCTTCCGCTGACTCACCTCGTACCCCGCATGCCGTGTGGTCCGCTCGTCTATCGCGCTCCTGCGATTGCTCGTGTTCTGCGCCACATGCGGGGTGATGTTCATCCCGCGCAGTTCTCGCACGAATTCTCGGGTGTCGTAATTCTTGTCTCCTCCCAACGTCACTCGCTTTCCCGGCGGGACAGCCTCGGCCATGAGCAGCGCAGCATCTCGCTCCGCTCTTCCGTTCGCCTCCGTCAGAAACGTCTGCAGCAAGAGTCCGTTGCGGTTTTCCATCAATACATGCCCCATATAACTCAGCTTCGCCTGGCTTCCTCGGGACTTCGTCCACAACCTGGCATCGGGATCCGTGGTCGATTCATGGGTCTGGTTCTTTCGCTTTTCCCCTTTGAAGTCGACGTCTCCTCCCGGTCCAGCGGGCTTCCCACTCCCATCCTTCGGTCGGAAACTCTTGTGACTGGCCCAGGCCTCAATCAGCGTCCCATCTACCGTGAAATGTTCATCGGACATAAACGGCCTGGCTCTCTCCAGCACCCGCTGGAAAAACGTCTCGGCGACCTCTTCATTCAGCAAGCGCTCCCGATTTTTGCTGTACACCGCGTGATTCCACACCACCTCGTCCATCTCCATCCCCACGAACCACCGGAATAGCAGGTTGTACTGCAGTTGCTCGATCAGCATTCGTTCGCTGCGGACCGAATAGAAAATCTGCAACAGCAGAGACCGAAACAGCCGCTCCGGCGGTATCGACGGCCGCCCCACGTCGGAGTACAACTTCGCAAACTGCGGCGACATTTCCTTCAGGATCTCATCGACCATCTTGCGGATCGGTCGCAACGGATGGTCCGCCGGGACTCTCTTCTCTGGCGAAACGTAGCTGAACATTCCTTCCTGCTGGTTATCGTCTCCGCGCATTCACTCGCCTCCTTGACCTTCTGTACTTCAGACGAGTTCTTTCAATTAAAGTTGCGGAAGAAATGGGTTTTTCAACAAGCTGTTAATACTGCAATCCCACATTTCCGATAAGAATTCGCCCGGTGTCGGAATCAAAAAGCAGCGCATTATTCGCATCTATCACATAAATCGTCGCGTTATACGTAACGTTCGGATTCATCCCAGCGATGACCACCTCTCCCCGCCCGGTAGTCGTGTCCGGCGCTGTCTTCACCACCGTGGTAGCTGCGTTGATCGGATCTCCAGGATTTACCGCGGTAAACGAACTGATATCGATCGTTCCGCCGCAGCTCGTTCCGCTCGAGGCGGTACAACCCGTTCCCCACGACACCGCTCCCGAGAGATTCTGCTCATAAGACGCCGGTTCATTGTGGAAGATTCCTTGTCCCGCAAGCCGGAAGGAGAAATGGTCCGTGCTCGCAATGGTCGGTATCGCCGTCTGTTGATACGTCGCGCCTGTTGCCAACGCCGCCGCGTCCAGCTCGAGCATCACCGCCGACCCCTGCGCCGTCTGATATGCCGCGAACTCCTGCGTAGTCGAACTCGCCCCACCCGAGCACGTTCCACTCGACAAATTCAACTTCAAATCGATTCGTCCGGTGCTGGAGTCCACAGCATATGTACAGGCACCCAGCGTCGTGTCCGCCGTAACAGTTCCCGCATTGTTGCTGTCCAAAACTCCGCTCGACGTCGCCCCCGCCCCGCTCGAAACAAACACTCCACCGGCCGAATATGCGCCCGTCGTGGAATTCCCTCCCACTGTGAAAGCGTAATTTCCGGCGGTCAAACTCGCCGGCGTGAACGAGGCTCCTGACAACCCGCCGTAAACGTCGCCGCCCAGGTAATTGTTTCCGTCAATTTCGACCACGTGCATCTGCGTGCTCTGCTCCGCCGCCGTGGTATTCACAATGTAAAATGCATACTGAACCGAACCCGTCGTGGCACTCGTCAGCGTAATCGTCCCACGTCCGCTACCGGGAAACGTCGGGTCCATCGCATACGTTCCGGCAAGCGACCGGTCTCCGCTCGTCACCTTGCCCGTTGGGTTCAGGCTATCGTTCACATCCAGAATCGCATTGCCCCCGGAAATCGTCCCCGCCCCATTCGCAACGAATTTCCCGGCCATCCCTTGCGGATAGAATGCCTTGTCTCCGCCCGACACCGCAAAAACGTACGGCCCGGAAAGCGCCGCTGGCGATGTCGTCAGTCCATTCAAATTCTGTTGGTCAATCCTTCCGCTGCCACTCGTCTTCACGTCAAACCGCGTCAGATAGCCATGCTGGAAACTCGTCAGCACGAACTGCCACGTGTCCACGGTTCCCTGCCCGGCGCCCGAGCCGGACCCTACATTAATTTTCGCCGTGCCTCTTCCGTCTGGCCCCACCACGTACGTCCCCGAGATGGAAACTTGCGTCGATGGCCCCGTCCCGAAATTATCTACGTCCTCTACGCCGCTCACGATATGGCCCGCGCCATCGGCCTGAAAGCTACCCGCCACGGCAACGAACCCATTCTGATCGTTGCCGGAATATGAGAATGCAAATGGTCCTGTCAAAGAACTGTCGGAAAACACGACCGAAAGTGTTGATGTCGCCGTCAGGTTCCCCGCCGTAGCCGTGATCGTAATCGCGTTTCCCGTCGGCGGATTCGGTGGTGCCGTATACAAACCAGTCGAATCAATCGTCCCTATATTGGTGTTGCCATTGACCGTGGATGAAACGGACCACGTGACCGCTGTATCGTTCTGATTATTCAGGATTGCGTTGAATTGTTGAGTTCCGCCAGCGGGTACTTGCGCCGTCGTCGGGCTCACCGAAAGCCCTGTTCCCGCCGTTACCGTCAACTCCGCCATGTTCGACGTGATTATATTGCTGTTCGTAGTCGAACCGGGTATCTGCGGTGTCGTCGCCGTGATCGTCACTTCTCCGTTTGTGACGCCACTCGTCGGCACAACAGATGGTGCTGTATAAACTCCCTGCAGCGCGTCCACTGAAGACACACCGATTGTTCCCAGCGCTACGCTTCCTCCGGCCGTCCCGTTGACATACCACGTAATCGTGGTTGTCGTCGTGTTGTTGGTTGAATTCGAAAGCGTCACATCCGCGGTGAAGGTCGTGGTCGTATTGATTGGCACGCTGGTCGATGTGGGTGTAATCGCGACCGCCGTGACCTGCACGTTGCCGCTACCGCCCCCGCCGCACGCGGAAATGCTCGCCAAGCCGCCGATCGCGAGCGTCAAAAAAAACCATCTCGAAAACCGATAGCTACGAGCCCATTGCCGTGTCTGATCTCTATTCATTTCCCTCTGTCTGCTCACTCTCGCAAGATGGTCCCGGGGCACACGCGTGGATACCTGTATTCCCCCGGAGAAAGAAAAAGTTCCAATTCTTAGAGGTATTGGCGCGCCGTTCGGTTGCCCCCAAATCGTTCATGCCACGGGCATAAGAAGATTAAAAGGCCCCACATTCTACCTCGGCGGCCCTGCAATGCAATTGGCAAACTTCCTCCTGCGCGACCGCCTTGCAGCCGCCTGCCCTCTTACTGCGGCAATATGAAACTTCCGTAAAACGCTTTCAGCAGTATCACCCCTCCCAAAATCGCAGCAGAAAGGCTCAAAAGCGTGCCGATCAGGAAATACTCGGCGAATTGCTCCTTCTTGAATTCCGGGTACCGCGCAATGGATTTCGCGGCCAGAATCAATCCCGCCGTGGCAGGAGACCGCAGGAACAAAGCCGTCATCACCAGAAAGCGCTCCAGCCAACCGATGTACATCCCAGCATTGCTCAATTGCAGCGGTGATTCGCTCACCTGCAAATGTTTCAGCAAAGGCCTGGTCAGGAAACGAATCAGATACCCACCCCCGAAAATCACTCCCACATACACCACCATCAGCAACAGCACGCGATCCGATGGCGCGCGCATCACCGCCAGGAAATTCAGCAAGACCCGGCTCGGCCCCACCCCCGCGATCCAGCATCCCGCTGCGACAATCGTCATGAAGTGCGCCCACTGATCAATCGCGAAAGCGGTCGTGCCCTCCGCCCACGCCGTCCTTCTTCCCAACGCAATCTTGCACCAGTCAATTCCCAGGTGCGCCAGTGTCAGTACCAATATTGCTGCCTGAAAACGCAGCGAAAAGAAAACTCCCGGCACAAAGAACCCCGCCACCGCCACTGCGCACGCAAAATACACAACGCCATGTTTTGCGTATCCCGCCGCCGCTCCGCTCCTCTTCTGCTTCACCATACGCGAGCTTTGCAGCACAAAATCCGTCAGCAAGTGGGCCAAATAAAGCGCCAGAATTGTTCTCGCCCGCATTTCCATAATCCCACTCCCTTTCTTGCTCTGTACACTTTCATACAACTTCCGCGACTTGCACGTTTTTGTACAACTACCCGAAATGTTCTTCGATCACGATTTTCATTCCCACAATCGTTTCCTGCATCTGCCAGAAATATCCTCTCTTCAAATTTCGCGACACCGTGGAATTATCCAGCCCCATCGCTTTCGCCGCGTCTTCCAGCCTCCGCTTGGCTCGGAACACTTCGATCGTTTCCCACTGCTTCTCCTTAATTCGCAGCACCAGCGTATCGTGCAGCGCATAAATCAAATTCGCCGTCGCATCGAATACTTTATCCCGCGATTCGAACGCCGTCAGCACGTCAAACTTGTTCCCCGCGCTCCCCTTGATTCGTTCCAGCGCTTTTCGCGCGAATTGAAAAGCCTCCCCTCCCATCCGGTTCACTGGAGACTGCACGCGCTCCGAAATCCTTCCGAACCCGATCCCCATGCGCAATCGCAGCGGCCGCAATCGCGTCCGCAAATCAATGATCAATTCAGGTATCCGGGCGTACTCGCTGATAATCGTCTGGAATTCGTCGCCCGCCGTAACCGAATACGGTAGCCGGATGAATTCGGCTTTGCGATGCGCCCGTGTTGCCGCCGCCAGCCGCCCGCCCAACAGCTTGCGCAGGTCTCCCCGCGCGCTCGACTCAATCACATCCGCAATCAGCACTGCATAGCAATTTGTCTTCATTGTACGTTATCGTACAATTATATATACTTGTACGATTCTGTACAACTAAAAAGTTCCTTCATTTTTCTGGCCTTCACCCTCCCTCTGCTCCCTGAAAAACTCGCATCGTCGTTCAGCTGCAGCCGTCCTTGCGTTAGAATTACACCCAGGCTCGCCTCCGCTCCTTCACGATGGCAGCCCGCATCCCATGCACCTGCAAAAGAGCGAAAACGCGGACCCGGCGCTGCCCCGCATTCTCGTGGTCGATGATGACGTTGAGCTTTGCGAGCTTCTCCGCGAGTACCTCGAGCCCGAAGGCTTCCGCATCGACGTCGCGCACGACGGCGCAGAAGGCCTCGAGCGCGCCATTTCCGGCGACTTCACCCTGGTGGTCCTCGATGTAATGCTTCCCCAACTGGAAGGCTTTGAAGCGCTCCGCCAGATCCGTCAAAAATCGCGCCTCCCCGTGATCATGCTCACTGCCCGCGGCGACGATGTCGATCGCATCCACGGCCTCGAAATCGGCGCCGACGACTACTTGATGAAGCCCTTTAATCCGCGCGAACTCGCCGCCCGCATTCAGGCGGTTCTCCGGCGTAGCGCTCTTCCCGCGCCCGATTCTTCTCCCCCCGTTCCGGAAACGATCGTTCTCGGCGATATCGAGCTGGACGAAGGGGCTCGCACCGTGCACCGCAAAAACCGCGAGATCGAACTCACCTCGGTCGAATTTGATCTGCTCGCCTTTTTCCTCAAAACTCCCGGGCACGTCATCTCTCGCGACGATATGGTCAAGGCCGTCCTCCGCCGCGAACTCGTATCCTTTGACCGCAGCATTGACGTCCATGTCAGCAATCTGCGCAGAAAACTCGGCCCCGCCCCGGACGGCGGTGATCGCATTCGCGCCATCCGCGGTGTGGGTTACGTCTACGTGCTCCCCGGCAAGACCAGGAGCCGCTGAATCGCCATGCAAAGCCTATACTTCAAAATTTTCTTGTGGTTCTGGCTGGCCATGGTTCTCGTCAGCGGCACTCTCATTTTTTCCGTGGTCACCACGCAGACCGAATTCACCGCGAACCGCACCGAACAACTCGACAAAATTCTTACGTCCCTAGTTGCCGCCCGCGCCGCCGACATGCTCGAAGACCACGGCATGGGCGCTCTGGCGGATTACCTCGAATCGCTCGACTCCACCTTGCACTGGCAAGCTTTCCTCTTCGACGACGAAGGCAACGAAATTCTTTCGCAGCCCACGCCCGCCGAAGCCAACATCATTGCCCAGGCCGCGCTGCAGACCAACGACACCAGGTTCCTGGTCTCCCACGGTAGAAAATTCGTAGCCAAGCGCACCACCGGCTCCGATGGCACCCGCTACGTCTTTGTCACGAGCGAGGAAATTCCCTCGGTCACCAGCCTCCTTCGCGCCCCGCTCGCCATTCAAATCATCCGGGCTCTAGTCGTCGCCTTCATGGCCGGTCTGGTCTGCTTTTGGCTCGCCCGTTACATCACCGCGCCCATCCGCCAGTTGAGCGCCGCCACCCATCGCCTCGCTGCCGGCAATCTGGGCGCCCGCGTGGACGGCTCCGCCACTCAGCGAAAAGACGAAGTCGCCGAGCTCGGCCGCGATTTCAACCACATGGCGGAACAAATCGAATCCCTCATGTCCTCTCAGCGTCGCCTGATCCGCGATATCTCCCATGAATTGCGCTCCCCGCTTGCGCGCCTGGGAGTCGCTCTAGGTCTTGCCCGCCGCCACGCCAATCCCGAATCCGCCGCAGCTCTCAATCGCATCGAACTCGAAGCCGAACGCTTGAACGGCCTCATTGGCAGCCTGCTCCGTCTCGCCCGCTTGGAAACTGGCGAAGCTCTGATGGAGCAGAGCCCCGTAGATCTCGACGCACTCTTGCGCCACATCGTCGCCGATGCGGATTTCGAAGCGCGCGGCCGTAACCGGTTCGTCCGCATCATCGCCTCGGAACTCTGTACCATCATGGGCAATCGCGAAGTTCTTGGCAGCGCCATCGAAAATGTCGTCCGCAACGCAGTCGGCTACACCAAAGAAGGCACCGACGTAGAAGTCAGCCTTTTCACATCAGAAAACGGCGCAGGGCGGCGGGCCACCGTTCGTGTGCGCGATCACGGTCGAGGAGTACCGGTCGAGCGCCTCGCCGATATTTTCATTCCCTTCTATCGCGTCGCCGACGCGCGCGAACGTTCCTCCGGCGGCACCGGTCTCGGTCTCTCCATCGCTGAACGCGCCGTTCATCTCCATGGTGGAATTGCGAAAGCGGAAAACTCTCCCGAGGGCGGCCTGATTGTCGACCTTCAGTTCCCCGTCCCCATCACCGCGTCGCCCGACGCCACCCCCACAGTGGTACAAGTCTAGAGTCGAGCAATCGGCAAATCGTCGGACGCTCCCGGGCCGGCTAACGGTTTGGTCACAACCGCCTCCACTCGCAAGAAAGTCTCTCTTCTCGTCGTCTAACTACAGTGTTTGCAGGACGTTACACTTTGTATCTTCAGTACTAGTCCTGACCCTAACCCCCGTACCGTCAGAATGTTACCTTTACCCTAGTGTGCCGCAACCCGCCCATCCGCTAAATTGGTCCTTCGGACAGCTTCGGAAAAGGGGACTCGTGAGTAAGGCGTCCAGACTATTTCGCTTCAGGGCAAATCGCGAGACAACGCTCGCCACTCTCTTGCCTGCGATGCCTGTGGTCTCTTCGTCAGCGGAACCCATCTTCGACGATCGTCCGGAAGCTTCCTGCCAAACCCTCGAACCCGAAACTCTCGAGCCATGCGCCAAAGCCGAATTTTCCGACAACCCGCCGAACCCACTCCCGGAAATTTGGCTCCCTGCCGATCCTGCACCTTCGCTGCATGCGCTGCCTCAACCGACTCTCGACGATGTCGACATGTCCGACCCGCTAGCCATTCTCCAGCAAGCGATGGATCCGACGTTCCGCCCACACCATCGTTCCAACGGCAAGAGCAAGACCCTCAGTTGGATCTCGCGCTCGTTCGACTCCGTCGCAACCTCCACAGAACTCGACGACGCCACCATCATCGGCGCGAAAGTCCACTGTGAAGTGACCGTCCCCGGAGCTTTTCTCACCGAAACGATGGACCTGGAAGCAATCGCCGCGTCTGCCCGCCAAGTGGGCGGATCCAACGGATCGGCCGTTGCCTGCGCAGACGACGAACAATCTTCGAGCTCCTCCGAAACCGTAATCCAAGAACTCGTCGCGGAAGTAAGCGCCGTCGCCGAAGAATTCGTGGCTGAACAAGTACACCACGTACAACCGGCTCACAACAGCACACTGTCCGTCGCTCCGTGCGCGAACGCCGCGCCCGCCACCGTCAGCGAGCCCCCCAGAGACCGCCGCCGCAAACGCCGCGCCATGATCTCCGCGCCGATTCGCGTGCGCCTCGCACACCCCGAAGGCAACAGCTCCGATGAAATCGCCACTACCGTGGACGTCTCCCGCACCGGAATCCTCTTCCGTTCCCAGCGCAGCAACTACACGCGCGGAATGGAAGTCGCCGTCGTATTTCCCTACAGTCAGTCGCCAGCCGCAACTCACATCGAGCAAACCGGCCGCGTGGTTCGCATCAACGATCTCGGCGATGGCAGCTTTGATGTAGCTATCGCGCTACACACAAATGCGGCTGAATATTCGTCCGTAGCCGCGCCGCTCGCTGCCGCCGCTCCCGCGACGAAAAAGCCCATGGTCCTCGCCGTGGACGCCGACGAATCGCTGCGCGACTCGCTCAAATCGTACCTGCAGAATGAAGGTTACGACGTGATCGCCGTTAGCAACGCCGCCGACGCCCGCGAAGTTCTCAACATCTTCACTCCCGCACTCATCATTGCTGAGGTGGAAGGCGAAGACACCCCAGGCTACGATTTGTGCAACTACGTCAAATCGAGCATCCAGTGGCGGCGCGTCCCCGTAGTCCTCACCACCAGTTCCGCGTATCCCAGCGATTATTCCAACGCGCATTCTCTCGGCGCAATCGTCTGCATGGCTAAGCCCTATAAACAAGAGCGCCTCGGTCACATCGTGCGTCTCCTCGCTCCGCTGCCGGAGCATCTGCAGAACAACATTGCTCCGCACACCGCCGATCCCACTCGCGTCCCGGGCCGCGACGGCAACTGGGCCTCGCGCAATCTCCGCCTCGTGCCCGGCAATGGTAACGGGAAAAAATCCAGCAACGGCAATGGCAGCAAAATCCGTTTTCGCTTTCCCTCCTTCCGCTAGTTTTCTTTCAGCTCCCCAAACAAAAATTCCCCGCGCGAACCAACGGGTTAATTCCCCCAGCGTTTAACTCCGGAACCACATATGTCGGGGTGTGTCCATTTTCTCCCGCAACAGTACGTTTAGGGGGCCACATGAAACCGTTAAAGATCGGTACGCCTGTATGTGCAGTGTTGCTTGCTTCCACGATCGTCTCCACCTTCATCGTTCGCGCGCAGTCACAACGAGATCGAGACGGCGCCGCCACTTCCAACAATGGACCAAGCGATCCCGGGGTTCGCAGCGACGCCGTCGTCGTCGGTACGCCTCTAGCTTCGCTCAGTTCCGACCAGCTTCTGTATTTCCAGGACGGGATGTCGCGTTTCACGCAGATAGATTCCGTCAGTGGAAACATTTCCGGCGAGCCCGGCACGGGTCTTGGCCCCGGCTTCAATTCCAATAGCTGCTCCAGTTGCCACGCGCAACCCGCCGTCGGCGGTACCAGCCCCAGCACCACGGCCTACCCATTTGTAGGACCCAATTCGCAAATCGCCGTCGCGTCCGATGCCGGAGCCAATAACTCCATTCCCTATTTCATCTCCGCCGATGGCCCCGTACGAGAAGCCCGCTTTCCGTTGGCCGTCACCCCGAGCGGCAGCGTCACTCAAACTCCCGACGGCGGTGTGCACGACGTCTTCACCATCGCCGGTCGCTCTGATGCGCCCAACTGCTCCATGGCACAGCCCAATTTTGAGCAGATGCAGCGCGAGGGCAATATCATCTTCCGCATACCCACTCCTGTCTTTGGCGAGGGCCTCATCGAAAATATCGCCGATGCCACTATCCTCGCCAACATGGCCGCCAACTCTCAACTCAAGAGCCAGCTAGGCATCAGCGGCCATCCCAATTACAGCGGCAACGATGGCTCCATCACGCGCTTCGGCTGGAAAGCGCAAAACAAATCCCTCGAAGTGTTCGCCGGCGAAGCCTACAACGTAGAAATTGGCGTCACCAACGAGCTCTTCCAAAACGAGCGCGGCAACCCTCCGGCCGCCTGCCTCTACAATCCAACTCCAGAAGATGAAACCAACTACACCTACTCTGGCGCTCAGATTCCCAGCGACACAGTTGCCTTCGCCGACTTCATGCGCTTCCTCGCGCCTCCCGTTCCTTCCGTGAACGGAATTCCCGGCAACCCCACTCCGCAGTCCATTCAAGCCGGCCAAGCCGTCTTCAAGCAAGTTCACTGCAACATGTGTCACACACCGACGCTACAAACCTCGAAGTCCAACATGACTCCGGCGCTCAGCAATCAACCCGCGGCGCTCTTCTCCGACCTGCTCGTCCATCACATGGGCAACGGCCTGGCCGATAACGTCGCACAAGGCGCCGCCGGTCCGGACGAATTCCGCACCGCTCCACTCTGGGGAGTAGGCCAGCGTGTCTTTTTCTTCCACGACGGCCGCGCCACCCCAGCCAATGGCGGCCTGCTCAACGCCATCGAAGCCCACGCCAGCCGCGGCTCCGAAGCAAACCAGGTAATCTCACTCTTCAACCAATTACCGCCGCAGGAAAAACAAGCGCTCCTGAATTTCCTGCGCTCACTCTAAACGCATAAAAAACACTCCACTGCCCGCAAGCACAGGGGCGGAACTCAGTTCCGCCCAGCGACGGCTGGGGCACGGCATCTCGTGCCCCTAGCCGCAAACGAAAAAGCCAAATAGCAGTTGGTTTTGTAGCGGCGGACTTCAGTCCGCCAGCCTTTGCAGTCGAATATGTAGCAGCCGCTAGCCGAGCAAGCAGCCTTCCGCACCCCCAAGGAAATCGATCCGCTTCATCACGATTGAAAGCGCGCCGAGCACAAATCTAGAAGTGCGGCAGCTTGCTGCCGCCTTTTGCGAGGCGAAGCTCGCCTCGCCGCTCACAACCCTCCCACCCCGACAAACGCCGCCACCCAATGCCGCATCAAGCGCTCGTCATCCTGAGCGAAGCGAAGGATCTCTCTTCGCTTTTCGCCACCTTCGCGCTAGAACTCCCCCGCCTTCCGTTCGCGCTATACTCCCCGCATGCCGAAAGGCCGCCACTCCCTTCAGCGCCGAATCGCACACACCTCAGCCTTAATCGCGGCCACCGCATTCGCTTCCGTAGCCGGCACAAAACCCGCACCTCTCCCACTAGAAAGCTTCTACATAGTCACCCAAGCCACTTTCCACAAAGCCCACAAATGGGTAGACCACATCCTGGAAGTCCGTCCGCAAGGCGATGCCGTCCTGGTCCGCGAAATTCGCATCGCTCCACTCGACGCCGCCTGCCCCCATCACGTCACCGTCCGCGCCGTCGAACGCGTCCTCCCCGACACCACCATAAAAAAACTCACCGTCAAATCCCCGCTCTGCTCGTTCGAAGAAGACGTAGTCGAAGGAATGATCAACACCGCGAAACGCCCCAGCGGCGCTATCACCGACTCCGACGATTCCGCCAGTCAAACCATCGTCGCCCGCTGCGGCACCCAACAAAAAATGTTCGAGCTTCCCGACGAAGAATCTCTCCGCTTCGAAGCTCTCCAGCTAGCCGACGCGCACCTGGCTGCCTTTTGGGAACTCGCCGCCACTATGGAAGCCCACGCTTTCGGCACCGATTTCTCGTTAGCCATACTTACGCCGCAGCAAGATCAAGACGCGCAAAATCTCGCCGCCAAGCTAGTCCCCGAAATTAAATCCGGCCGCTACGATCCAGGCTTCGCCGACCAATCCTGCCCCTACGCCGAATGCTCCGACCACAACGCCGCCTCCGCGCTCCAAGGCTACCAAGGCCCCATCTTCGCCTGCCCACCAAAATAAATCGCAACCAACTGCGCGAAACACCTCGTAAGCAAAGAACAACGACCTGTCATCCCGAGCGTAGCGAGGGATCTGCTTTTGTCTTTGGATTGTTTTAGTGAGTCTCGAGGAAAATCGTTGGTGTCCTGAAAGGGGGATGAAACGTAGCAAAAAAACTCTCGACCACTGCCCGGGGCTAGCCACTCTCCCCTGGCGGAGGAAGAGTGGCTGCACAAACGAACCTAACCTACCTCTTCGCGATCTGCTCTTTCAGCAGGTTAGCCACAACTTCCGCAGTCCCCTGCTCGCCGCGCCACGTATTCGACCGGCTTAGCGTATAAGTGAACACAATCGTTCCAGTTCTGCGCTCGACCAGCTGCAAAGTCGGCACTTCATTCGCGCGATGCGAACGCTTGTAATCCGCCTTCACCACGTCCGCGCTCTCGCCCGGCCACTTAATCTTCAGCACGTACGAAGCGCGCGATTCGTATATCTCCGCGGCCAGCGGAACGTGTTTCCGCTCGATAGCGACCGACAAAAGTCCATCAAATCCTTCCATCGGCTCGATGAACACCGTCGGCACGCCGCTAACCACACTGCGGCCTTCGGGCTGCATCGCCGCCGACCCATCCGGAGGCACATGCCCGGCCGTAAGCGGCTGATCGGCAGCAGAAGAATCAGGCTGCGCCACAAAATGGCAGGCCTGCCCATTCACCACCGTCTCATTAGCGAAAATAAAGTTCCCGGACGCATCCATATCGCGGCATTTTATCGTCGCGTCAGCATTCTGCGACTGTCCCATCGCAGCTCCCGAGGTCATCAAGATTGCGGCAAACAACCCAGCGGCGGCTTTCATGGCATTCCCTCCACCACCAATGTGCCGAAACGAATCGCCCAAGGAAATGGCTCGTTCGTACCAATTTTCGAACACTTTTTTCGCGCGATTTCGCAGCAAATACGATCAAACGAAGAATGCCGAACGCCAGCACCGTAGATTTTAATGATGTAGCGGCCGCTCGCGCAGCGAGCGGGCAGCCTTTCGCACCAGCAAGAAAATCGATCCGCTTCACCAAGGTTGAAGGCGCACGACCGACGAATCTGGGAGTGCGGAAGCTTGCTTCCGCCTGTTACAAGGCCAGGCTTGCCTCGCCGCTTTTCCCCAATCGCCTCACTGCGTAGCAGGCGCGTTCGCATCCCCAGCCGCAACCACAAAATAACCTGGCCGCGTGCGCACCACGATTTCCGGCCGTTTCACGGTCACTTTGATCTCGTGAAACCCAGCCGTCCGCTCGGCCGACGACGGCCGATAGCTCAAAACATACTGCGCGTGCAATTCGCTCCCGATGCGATCGAGCGCGCTCCGTATTGCGCGGTCGCGAAGTGCGCGATAGTGCACACCGCCCGTCGCCGCCGCGGCCATTTCAAGCTGATGATTCTTGATCTCGTTTGTTCCGCGAGTGATCAGCCAAATTGCGACAGGTATCGGATCGAACGAGCCGCCGGGCGCCCCTCCATTACCCGGTACCGGCAGCGCCCCCGGACGCGTCGGCCCCGAAAACACTCCAGGCGGATACTTGATCCCGCCGCTCGCCGGCTTGGGTCCGAACCGCAGGTCCGCAGTGCTGCTGCTCGGCCCAACTGCGTAAATCGCGACGTTGGCAAGCTCCGCATCGCGCAAGACCAGGCCGAGTTTCGCATCGCTCGCAATATCCTGCGATTCGCCCACAATCAACATCACGCGCCGATAATTCTCGGGCTGTGTTCTCAGCAAGTCCACCGCCTCCGCCATCCCGTCATATAAACGCATCTCCGGCGCTTCGAAATCCACGTTGCGGATGGCGCCTTCAACTGCGTCGTGATCGGCGGTGAACGGCTGCCGAACTTCGACAGTGCTATCGTAGGTGATCACCGCAGCCTTACCATTCATCGCCATCACGGTTTCCGTGAAGATGCTTCCCATGCCGTGAATCACCGGCGCCATCATCGCGATGTGCGAACTGCTCTCCAGCACCAAGGCAACCGCCAAAGGATCACCGCCCATATCCCAATGATCAATGGTCTGCTCCACGCCATTGTCGAACACGTGAAAATCGCTCTGCGCGAGATCCAGCACCAGCTCTGCCCGTTTATTCAAAACGGTGACAGCCGCAATCACTTCATTCGTCTGTACTCGGATTTTGTTTTGAGCGCTCGGCAGACTCTGCACGCCCTGTACTTGCTGCGACCCTGGCGCGCGCTGATCAGCATTCTGCGCATCGAGCAAGAACGCGCACCTCCCACTAGCGACCAGCGCCACTACACACAGACCCGCGAGTTTCACAAACCGCTGCATCTCATCCGCTGTGATTCGCCGGTCTCGACTAGTGTTGCCTTAACGAGTCGCCAAACTCGGCCTGCGATCCGCGATGTCCCCCGCGCCACCACGGCTAATCTGGAAGTGCGGAAGCTTGCTTCCGCTTGTGCAAGGCGAGGCTTGCCTCGCCGCTTCTACGACGACTCCTCATTCCGCAATCGGCACGCGCGCATCCACAGCAGACGGAACATTCCGCCGCAATCTCGCGTATCCTTACCAGACACGAACCAGGGGGCTCCATGACAACAATCAGGAACGCGCACCGACGCGGCGACCGCCGCACGAAACGCCATTCTGCATCGCGCACGAAGTCCGCGTTCTACGCAGCACTCCTGGCGCTGTTTCTAGCCGCCGCACTCCCCGCAGCCGCTCAAGACCAAGAGGATTCGCAGCAATCCAATAACGATAAAGATAAAGACGGCATCGGCTTCAACCTCGGCCAAAATACCAGCGCCAAAGACGTCGGCCTCCCGCTTTATCCCGGTTCGCGCCGCCACAAAGATAATGACGACAACAGCTCCGCCCTCAACATGGGTCTCTGGGGAGGCTCTTCCGGCTTCAAACTCTTCGTCCTTAAAATGGAAACGTCCGACTCGCCAGAAAAAGTCGCGGCCTTCTACCGCAAAGCCCTAGCCAAGTACGGCACAGTTCTCGATTGCAGCAATGCCCAACCCTCCGACGCCACTGCAACCGAAGACAACAAAAAGAAATCCTCGAAGGCCCTAACCTGCGAAGACGAAAAACCCAAGCCAGGCGAAATCTCGCTAAAATCCGGCACCAAATCCAAAGAACACGCCGTAGGCATCCAACCCCAAGCCACCGGCACCCTCTATCAACTGGTCTACGTCGAAACCCGCGGCACCAACGACTAATGTGAGAACGCCACCGCTCCGAATTTGACTTTGTAGTGGCGCACTTCAGTGCGCCATCGATGTTGCGGCAACAACCCCGGTGCGGCAATCACCGCATCGGTGGCCATCCCGAAACCGCCAGTGCTATCATCCTCTGCCGTAACAATTCATCCCGGAGGAACAAATGAATTTCTCCGCGCAACAACGCGCCGCCGCAAAATCCGTAGTCGCCCTATTTTTCTCCGCATTGCTAATCGCCGCCGCAATCGCCACCACCGCGCAAACGCAAGCCCCCACTCCCTCCCCCGCTCTCCTAGTCCTAAATAAATCCGCAAACCAACTAGCCATCTTAGATCCCGCCACCAAGCAAGTAATCGCCCGCATAGAAACCGGCGAAGGCCCCCACGAAGTCGCCGCCTCCGACGACGGCAAACTAGCCTTTGTCACTAATTACGGCGCCAAAGATCCCGGCCACTCGCTCTCCGTGATTGATCTAGTCGCGCGAAAAGAAATTCATCGCGTGGACCTCGGCCCACTCGGCCGCCCGCACGGCGTCCTCTTCGCCGACGGCAAACTATATTTCACCGCCGAACTCAACAAACTCATCGCCCGTTACGATCCCGCCACCAATAAAGTTGACTGGCTCCTCGGCATCGGCCAAAACCGCACCCACATGCTAATCCGCACCAAATATCTCAACGAGATTTTCACCTCCAACGTGGATTCCGACACCGTCACCGCCATCGAAAAAAGTTCCGATGCTTCCGGCTGGAAGGAAACCAACATCTCCGTAGGCAAAGGCCCCGAAGGAATTGACATCTCCCCCGACGACAAAGAAGTCTGGGCCGCCAATTCCGGCGACGGCACTGCCTCCGTAATCGACGTCGCCACCAGCAAAGTAATCCACACCTTCAACGTGCACACCAAACACTCCAATCGCCTGAAATTCACGAATGACGGAAAGCTCGTCCTAATCTCCGACCCCGGCTCCAATGAATTGATGATCGTGGACACAGCCACCAGAAAAGTCGTCAAGCAGCTCAACGTAGGCCGCGGCCCAGGCGGCACCCTGATCGCTCCCAACGGCGACGTAGCGTACGTCGCGCTAGCAGGCGACAACGCCGTAGCCGTAATCGATCTCCACAAACTCGAAATCGCAACGCGCATCCCCACAGGCGAAGGCCCAGACGGCCTAGCTTGGGCCCAACGCCGTTAAATCACGCCACTGTGCCTCCACCACGCATTCTCTGACTGCTCTGCTCGTTGAGCGACCCAGCCCGCGGAAGCCTTGGTCTCCGGTTTTCTCTGCGGCCTCTGCGGACTCTGCGTTAATGTTTTGCATTGCTATCGCGGTCGCAGTTTAGGTCGTAGGGGCACGGCATGCCGTACCCGCCCGTCGCACATGCTAGGCTCGATCCGCGGTCGCGAATCAAAACGCCCCGCGATCAATATGGAGTGCGTTGGCGCGCCACTTCATGGTTGCAAACTCACCGGCAAATTCTTGCGCAAGCCACAACCCGCCGCCCTCACTCAAACTGTTTCCGAAATCGCGCAAACTCCAGCTTCAACTCCGCCACTTCCTGCCTCAGCGCCGCGACCTCGTGCTCCAATCGAGCCATTCGCTCCAGATCGCTCTCTCCCGTGACCGGGGCACGTTCCACCCCACGGCCTTGCTCGACATCTCGCGCAACTTCCTCTCTCGGAACGTCCGCGTCTTCCGACAACAATTGCACGTACCGCGATTCTTTCGTCCCCGGCGCGCGCGGCAACACGCGCGCCAGCGCCGGCTCCCGGCTCATCAATTTCTGCAACGCCCCCTGCACATCGCTCAAATCATCAAACTTGTAAATCCGCTCCGCGCGCCCGCGCAACTCCCCGGGAGTCTGCGCCCCGCGCAGCAAAAGTACGCAAAGCACCGCCGTCTCCGGCCGCGTAAAATTAAAAACCTCCTGCAAACGATGCTCATACTTCCGCACCCGGCTGTCGGTAGTATCCGCCGCCCCAGCCAACTCCAACTCCCCCAACCGCCGAATCGCCAAAGTCACATCCTCTTCGCTCAAATTCATCACCGGCTCGCGATTCGACTTCTGATTGCAAGCATTCACCAACGCATTAAGCGAAAGCGGATAATATTCCGGCGTAGTGATTTCCTTCTCCACCAAAGCGCCAAGCACTCGCGCCTCAACTTCCGTCAGTCGTATCTCCATAGCTGCTGAGTAGCAGTCCTCCAATCAGTGACGTGGCCGAGGCTCCTGGTCGCCATTCAACGCCTAAGACTAACTCCGTTGCACGCCCCACCTACAGTTACCACGGCTTGGGCAACATCCGGAAACTGGCGGCGACATCGGCCACCCTGAATTTAGTGAACTGAACTTGCAGGCTCGCATTTTTCGGATCGAGTGCCACAGCCTTCCGCTCGGTAGCCAGCGATTCGTCCAGCTTCCCGTTCACATAATCAGCTTCCGCCAGCGTATCCAGCACATATCCCTGCTCTCCGCCCGAAAGTTGCACAGCTTTCTTGGCGAGTTCCAGCGCCGCGGCAGGATTGCGATACTTCCGGTCAGCAGCAGTTGCGTAAAACCACGCCATCTCATTGTTGGCCGTGAAATCGTCCGGATTATCCTTAAGAATCTTGCTGAATTCCCGCTCGGCCTGCGCCGATTCGCCGTCCTTATCCAACGCCTCGCCCAATCCGTAATGCAGCCAGGTATTATCAGGGTTCGCAGCCAGTGCCGCGCGATACTCGCCCACGGCATCAGAAGCCGAGCCCTCCGCCATCAATAGTTGCCCCAGCTGTTCGTGCGCCTGTGCGGCGATGAATGCATTCGCTTCCTTGTCTTCGTCCCTCGCCGCAATTGTCACCTCGCGCAGTACCTCCTGGCATTCCGCGAAAGCGTCCTTCGCATCGCCCTGATTAATCAGCTCCCGCGCGAGGTTCAGACGAACCTCGCTAGAATCCGGGGCGAGCGCCAATTCACGATGGTATTCCGCAACAGCGCCGCCGAAATCGCCTCGTTGCTCAAGCAAGCCTACGACTGATGCGGCACACTCGCGGTCACTTGGATCCAGCCGCAAGCACTCGCGATATTCGGCTGCCGCCCCATCGAGGTCCTGCTGCTTCCAGAGCAGCGAAGCAAGCCAGTCATGAAACGTCGCATTGGAAGGTGAGTTGCGTACAGCTTCACGCCACGCGGCTATGGTTATGTCCTCGTGGTTCGTTCGGCTGGCAATCCAGGCCATCTTCTGCCGAAGCGCTCCAACTTTCGGTTCCAACTGCACCGCCTCGGCTATCTCCTGCAGGGCCTCTTCCCCGCGGTTCTCTTGGATCAGGACGTCTGCGAGATCCGCATGCGCTGGGGCAAAATCCGGTTCAAATTGAAGGATCTCGCGACTCTGTTTTTCCCGCGCTTCATTCATCAATCGGGTGTAATTCGTCGCAGTAACGGGCTCACTGGGTAAGACGTTCGGATCCCTCAAGTACGCATTGAACATCGTCCGAAAATCAAGCTCGTCAGGCTCCAGGCGCTTCGCTTCCTGCAATTCTTGCGTGGCCTGCCCCTGATCAAGGCTCCGAGCCATCGCCAACGCGTAGTGCGCCTCGGACAAATCGGGTCCAAGCTGCACAGCTTGTTGCGCCAAGGGCAAGATTTCGTTGTCCCTCATTTGCATTTTTAAACACTGCGCTGTGCCCAAGACCGCGAACGCGCTCTTCGGATCAGCACTCATCGCCGCGCGGCATTCACTTTCCGCATTCGCAAGATCGCCCTTGTTCTGCTGTTCCGCGCAGTTCGCCAAATGCTGCACCACATCGCCGCCCACACCCTCGGACGTATCGCCATCCCCATCCTGCGTGGCGTGCAGAGTATCCAGCAACACTCCTTCTCCGCCCACGCGCTCGATCGCCGCGTAAAAATCGTCATCCGCCGAAAAATCAATCCCGCGAGCCTTCACCAAATGCGCGAGGTAACTCCGCGAAGCTCCGGCCGCCAGTCGCCCGAAAATGTCAGCCTTGCTCAAAGGCGTCGGATCAAGAGGCGCCTCTTGCGCGCACACTGATCCCGCCGCCGCGAACACTAAGACCAACCCGCAGAGGAATCGCCGTTTCATTCGCCTACTCTCTTGGACACTGGATCAAACCAATTGTTTCCGCCGCGCTATGCCGCCACGTACACCCACTCCGCAAGGGCACGGCTTCACCCAATGACGCACTGGTTTCGCACGACGCAGTTACAGGCTACGTAATCACCCAGGAGTCCTTGTGGGTCGTGGCTTTAGAGTCTGTGTGAGAACTCGGGTTGACGCGTCTCTTATACTGCAGGAGAGAGGAGACGCCATGGCAAAATTTCTGGATTACAATCCGGAGCAGGCGTATTTGCTGCCACCGAGCGTGCGCGACGTGCTGGGAGCGGATCACTTGTGTTTTTTCCTGCGGCGCGTGGTGGCGAAATTGAACCTGGACGGTTTCGGCGACGAGTATGGAGCCGAAGGCGGGCCGGCGTACGCGCCCGAGATGTTGGTGGCGGTCTGGCTGTACGCCTACGCGCTGAGCGTGACCAGTTCGCGTCGCCTGGAGCAGCGCATTCGCGAAGATTTGGCGTTTCGCTATCTGGCGGGCGGAGCGACGCCGGATCATTGGACCCTGAATGCCTTTCGGCGGCGACACGGGAAGGGACTGAACGATCTGTTCACGCAAGTGCTGGAGCTGGCGCGGAAAGCGAAGCTGGGCAAGCTGGGGCACGTGGCGATTGATTCGACGCGCATCGCGGCGAACGCCTCGCGCAACCGCATCGACACCGAGCAGGCGTTGCGGGATGCGCGGGCGCGCCTGCGGCGAGACATCCGCCGCTGGCAGCGACAGTGCGATCAGGAAGATCCGAATGAGGGGGCCGGAGTGGCCGTGGGTCAGGCGGTGCTGGAGCGGCTGGAAGAGCAGCTGGAGGCGATTCCCGAACGGCTGGAGCGCTTGCACAAAGCCGGGTTGAAAAAGATTTCGCGCACCGATCCGGACAGCCGTTTTTTGCGGGAGCGCGGCGGATTCACGCTGGGCTACACGGTGGACCTGGCGGTGAGCGAGGATCATGTGATTTTGGCGCAGCGGGTGACGCAGCACACCAACGATAACGAGTCGCTGCTGCCCATGGTGCAAGCCGTCGAGCAGCAGGTCGGGAAAAAGCCGGAACGAGTCAGCGCGGACAGCGGTTTTTTCTCCCTCGCGAATTTGCAGAGCTTGGAGCAAGCGGGCATCGATGCCTACGTTCCGGATTCGACCTTGGCGCACGAGATGAACTTCGGCCGTCGCGTGCGGGGAGCGGCGCCGGCCCGGGAGCGGTTGCATCGGCGGATGCGGCAGAAGCTGCGCGATCCGGTGGGCCGGGCGATTTACCAGCAGCGCAAGGCGATCGTGGAACCGGTGATCGGAGTGCTGAAGGAACAGAGAGGAATGCGGCGTTTTGCTCGTCGCGGGCTGGCGCAGGTGGCGGTGGAGTTGGCCCTGGCCGCCACGGCCTACAACCTGACGCGGATGTGGCGCACCCGCTAGTCGCGCGGCCGCCGCTAAACGAGAAACGTCATCAAGCAACATGTTCTTTCACCCGAATTCGCAATCATTAATCGCGCGGCTCCCGAGTCTTCACACAGACTCTTTAGCCACGACATTAGAGACAGCCAATCCCAGCGGCTTTAGCCGCTGAAGTTCCGCCTTTGCACTTCTCGCGCGGACTCTTTCGCGTCTGAAGTCACCGATTCTGATGGCGCGAACGCACACACACGCCACCGGACTCGTGTTGCATTTATGATTGAAGGTCTTTCAGGCGTGCCCGGCAATGTAACTAAAGTTCTACTATTCACATACGTTATGGTTCGCCAACAAATACTTCCTCAACTCGCCGCGACCTCACCGCTGGCGCTTCAAGACTCCCCGCAGCACGCTCAACTTCCCGTCAATCGCGCCCGTCTTCAAATGCGCAATATCCAACCCAAGAATGTGCGCGACAAGCGGATACACATTCACATCTTCAAACGGCGCAACCTTCACCCCGCCGCGAATATCCGGCCCCGCCGCATAAAATATCGCCTTCATCTCCGGCATGGACGCCGGATCGTAACCGTGCATTCCCACTGGAGGCGCGTTGCCGTGTCCGGACATCGCCGGATTCCCTCCCCCTCCCGCCGGCGCCGGAGGCGGCGGGCTAACCCGCAATAGATAAGGCCCGGTCGGTACCACAATCGGATCGCCCTCCCGCGGATTCCCGTCGAAATGCAAATGCTCCGGCACATGCCCGCTGCGATAAACGAGAAATTTGTCGCTCTTGCCGTTCAAGCTGTCGTAAATCTTCGCCGCATCCGCGTCCGATTTCGCATACATATACGCATCCGCCGACCGCTCCAGCAACGAGCGGTCAAAATACTGATCCAGGTCAATCCAATCGCCCTGCACTTTGATCATCCCGTGGTCCGCCAGCACAATCACATCCACCGGCAATTTCAATCGCGCGAGACCGGCTTCCAATCTGCCGACTTCCTTATCCACCTCGTGCACCGCTCCAGCCACTTCCTCGCTGTCCGGTCCGTGCGCGTGCCCCGCGCTATCCACATCGCTGAAATATAAAGTAATAAAATGCGGCTGCTGCGCAGCCGGCAATCGCAACCACGCCAGCACTTGCTCCACACGCTTCTCGTTCGGGTACTTCGCGTCGTACTTCATGTAATACGAAGGACGCACGCCCTGAATGTCCGCCTCCGACCCGGGCCAGAAAAAACACGCCGCGCGCATCCCTTGTTCCTCGGCCAAAACCCACAGCGGCGTCCCGCCGTACCACGTGCCGTCGCTTTCCGCTTGCGGATCTCGATAGCTGTAAACCTGCTTCCGCGTCGGATCGTAAAACACGTTGCCGACGATTCCGTGATGCTCCGGATAAAGTCCCGTCACGATCGTGTAGTGATTTGGAAATGTGATCGAAGGATACGCTGGAATCATTCCATCCGGCGCGCTCGCACCGCGCTCTCCGAGCGCCTGCAAATTATGCGCGTCGTACTTCCGCGCGTAACCGTAGCGAAACCCGTCCAGTGAGACGAGAATCACATAATGCTTGGCCTGCTGTTCAGCGGAATTCGGCCCATGATCGACGACGATGGGCGCCGCAAGAACCGGTGCCGCGGCCTGCTGCTGCGCCGTCTGCTGAACTCGCGCGGTGGCCGGCGCTACGCCTGTCACGAAACCCGCCAGGATCAATATCCAGATCAGGAACCCGGCTCGGGCCGCGCTCCCCTCGTTTTTACAATTTATTCGCATCCACAATCCCCTTCGTCACGTCATATCCTGCGGCGGCTCTCCCGATTCTAACCGGCCAGCTTACCCAGCGAGTCCGCTCGTCACCATGTTCTCAGCTCTTAGCCCGATTGCGGGACGCTTTTCTGCGTGCCAGTATACGTAATGCGGCCCACCGGGCCGCATCATAAAGGAGAAAATCCATGTCGAAATTGGCTATATACGTGAGGATGGAAGCAAAACCCGGAAAAGAAAAGGACGTAGCTCAATTCCTGCAGAGCGCCGTGCCTCTCGTGCAAGAGGAACACGGCACCATCGCCTGGTTCGCCATCCAGATGGGACATTCAACCTTCGGAATTTTCGATACCTTCAACGACGAAGCCGGCCGCCAGGCTCATCTTTCCGGCAAAGTCGCAGCCGCGTTGATGAACAAAGCTCCGGAGCTTTTTGCGAAGGCTCCCGAAATCAGCAAAGTCGACGTCCTGGCGTCCAAACTTCCAGCCGGGTGAACTCAAAAAGCGTCAGCGTAGCTTACCCGCTACTCTACAAGCCGCTTCTCTGCTCCCCGTGGCACCCGGCCGCCGCGGCGGAGCAGTACTCTTTGAATAGACGTACTCGATGCATCCTCTCGGCCGTGCGCGCTCTTCCCTCGCCGGCCCCAGCCTCTCATCGTCCCTTGGAAACGCGAGTCCGCGAATAGCTGCAACCATGCGGCAAGATATATCGTCTAACGATATGTAGCCCGAACTCGAGCTATTCATTACAGAAAGAGGGCCAAACATGATTGCAGCAAACCAAATTGTCAATTCCACCGGCGGGCAGAACTCGCCCACCCGTCAAGACTCGGAGGAAACTCCAGAATACGAACATCCGCACAATCTGGACGAAATCCAGAGGCGTGCGTGCAGGATTCACCGCCGCCACGGCGGTGTCTATGGCGGATACACCCTCGAGGAATGGCTCGAAGCCGAACACGAACTGGAACGCGAGGACCATCCGGCGTCGGATAAAAAAGATCACGTCCACTAAGCGGCCGGGCAGCAACTCTCGCGCCCGCCAGTCTCGATAGTGCTCGTGGTGCTCGGCCTCCATCGAATAATCGCGCAACACACGCGTGTTATTTCGACTTACTCGGAGCCTGCGCGGGCGTTCCTAGGTAGCTCTGAACCGCGTGAGGGGTGATCGCGACTTTTGTCGCGATTTGTGAAACGGATTCGCCCTGAGCGTGCAACAGACGAACCTGAGCCGCCGTCGGCTGTTTTACTTCCTGCGCCGCAGCCGAAATCTTCACCGTGTCTTCCTCCGCCGCAGCCGGTTTGGCCGCGACTGGCGCGGGAGCGCTCGCTTGCGCCACCGCTGCCGCTCCGCCCGATGCTCCACTACCGGAAACAGAAGTAACCATGATGATTTCCTCCCGCTCTTGGCGTTGCCCTCCCCTACATATTTGCTATCGGCAAGTGCGGGCAAACCTTGAGCGCAGGAAGGAGAGCAGCCAACTGGAATCATTCAGGGTCACTCCCTCCCTTTACCAAGCGAGGACGACTGCAAGCTCTCACCGCTCGTTTCACTCACGTCCTTCAGCATTCCGATCTCCGCGTTGAATTGCTGGATCACTCCGTAGCACTCGCACGCCGAACCTTCCAGTTTTTTGCGGCTCAAGATCTTCACCGCCCCGCGCGTGTACTCGATATTTTTCTTCTTCTGCAGGATTCCCGCCGCCAGGCTCACGCTCGGACGGTCCGTGCCCAGCATCGTCGCCAGAAAATCGTGGGTGATCAAAATGGACCCGCCGTCCACGCGATCCTGCGCCATCAATAGCCAGCGCGCCAGCCGCTGCTCCACATCGTGCAGACGGTTGCACGCCGCCGTCTGCGCCACCTGTATTCCCTGAATTACCGCATACCGGCTTAGCATCATCTGGAACTCACTCGAGTTTTTCAGCACGCTCTGCAGGCTGCTCACCTTCACGCGAAAGCCCTCGCCTGCAATCTGCACCACTTCTCGCAGCGGACTGCGCGTCAGACACACAGCCGAAGGAATTCCCGCCGCTCCTTCGTTCCCCACCACGGCCGCCTCCACCGTTTTTCCATCCTCCATCGCCACCACTAGCGAAATCAGGCCGGAATTCGGAAAATATCCGAAATCCAGTTCCTCGTTTGGCTCGTGCAAGATCCGGTGACGCGGTAGCGCCACCGACTCCAGGTGCGGGCCAATAGCTGAAAACTCCTGCTCGGGAATCGAAAGTAGGATTTTGTTGACGACCGGCGTGCCGTCGGGACTCGTTCGCTGCGGAAAGTGCGCGGTCTTGTTGCGGTCACTCTGCTGCACTAGTTGTCCCGCTTCGTTTTGTCATGGCGGGACTCTAGTTGCTGGAGGAATGCGCTGTCTGTCGGACGCCAAACACTCGCAAACGATTTTATGAGAGGCCTAGCAGCGGATTAAATTGCTCGATAACTTGATAACATTCACAAGCGCACGCCTGCAGTTTCGGTCGATCCAGAATTTTCACCGCGCCGCGCTTGTACTCAAGAATGCCCTTCTTCTGCATGGTGCTCGCAGTCAAGCTCACCGTCGGCCGGTCCGTCCCCAGCATCGTCGCCAGAAAATCGTGCGTGATCGGCAAGAATTCGGACTCCACGCGGTCGCGCGTCACCAGCAGCCAGCGCGCCAGCCGCTGCTCAACTCCGTGCAGGCGGTTGCACGCGGCGGTCTGCGAGATTTGCATTCCTAGAATTACCTCGTAACGCCCCATCGTCATGCGCAATTCCGGAGCGTTGCGCATCAATTTCTCCACGGCTGAAGCGCCGATGCGAAATCCGTCTCCGGCGATCTGCACCACTTCGCGCACCGAACTGGTGCGCAACCCCACCGCCAGCGCAGCGCCGGAAAAACCTTCGCGGCCGACAACTCCCACTTCCACGGTCCTCCCATCTTCTGTCACCACCACCAGCGAAATCATGCCCCGGTTCGGGAAGTACGCGTACTGAACGTCCTGACCCGGCTGATGCAAATTCAAATGGTCCGGCAAGTCGAGGAACTCCAATGCCGCGCGCACTTGCTCGAATTCGTGGTCAGGAAGCGACAGAAGCAGGTTATTGGTGATCGCCTTTCCCTGCGGGCCGACTCGCTGCCCAAAACTCGGCTCTAAAACGCTCTTTTGGCTCATCGCACTTCCTTATTGTCTGTACGTATTTCACTCTAGGGCCCGTTTCGTAGCACCCAGCCTAGCGCATACGCCAAATCTGTCCATACACCATCTGCGGTATTCCCGGAGGTATTCTCCCCAGCGTAGGATGGCCGACATAAATCGACAACGGAGTCGTTGCGCCCACAACGAATGGCTCGAATTCTGATTGCGGACGATCATCCAGAAGCGCGCCGCGGTGCGCGTGCACTGCTCGAAGCGCATCCGGGCTGGGAGGTGTGCGGCGAAGCCAAAAACGGCATGGAGGCCATCGAGAAGGCCGCAGCACTGAAGCCGGACATCGTCATCATGGACCTCAGCATGCCGAAAATGTCGGGCTCTGCCGCGGCGCGAGTCATCCGCAGCACGGCGCCCTGTTTGCCGTTGCTACTGTTTTCACTGTATGCCGGCGACCCTCAAATGTCGGATGGATTCCGCGCCGCAGGCTTCAGCGGCGACCTTAATAAGGCTGCGGCCGACCTGCTGATCGAGGCCGTCGAGACGCTGCTGCAAGGCGGAACATATTTCCAGTCCGCCGCGGTGCCGAGAGCAATCATCGCCGATGATGCGTCCACACATCCGGAGCAGGCGCCGACGCCCTGCGATGACGCAGGGCAACAAGCATCGCCAGCCGCTCCAGCATCCAATTCCCTGTCCGATCCGCTTCCCGCCGAGCCGCGGGACGCGACGCCGGCAAACGGCTCCGATCCTAGCTGACATCACGTGACGCGCAGGGCTGCACGGGTTCGCATGCATCCATGCTACAATTGAAACTCCTTGCTCTCCGTTAACAACATCACGATGCGCTACGGCGCCAGAATCTTGTTCGAAGACGTCAGCACAACGTTCTTTGCGGGGCGGCGCTATGGAATCACAGGCCCCAATGGCGCGGGCAAATCCACGTTGATGAAGATCCTCACCGGCGAGATTGAGCCGACCAAGGGCGACGTGACGCGTCCCAAGAAGCTCGGCATCTTGAGCCAGGACCAGTTTGCTTTTGACGAGCAGCGCGTGATTGACACCGTCATCATGGGCAATCGTCCGCTGTGGAAAGCGCTGCAAGAGCGCGAGATTCTCTACGCCAAGCCGCACGAGGAATTGACGGACGCGGACGGGATGCGGCTGGGCGAACTCGAAGGAATCGTCGGCGAGGAAGGCGGTTACACGGCGGAGCCGGACGCGGCCATTTTGCTGGATGGCTTGGGAATTGACGAGCCGCTGCACGAGCGCAAAATGCGCGAGTTGCAGGGCGGGCAAAAAGTCCGCGTGCTGCTGGCGCAAGCGCTTTTCGGCAGTCCGCCGGCGCTGCTCCTCGACGAGCCGACGAACCACTTGGATCTCGATTCGGTCCACTGGCTGCAGGATTATTTGTGCGAGTACGAAGGCGTGCTGATCGTGATTTCGCACGACCGCCATTTTTTGAATAGCGTGTGCACGCACACCGCGGACATCGATTACGAGACCGTGATCATGTACAACGGCGGATACGACGACATGGTCGTCGCCAAGACTTCGATTCGCTCGCGCATCGAATCCGAAAACGCGCAACGCGAAAAGAAAATCGCGCAATTGAACGAATTCATCGCGCGTTTTTCGGCCGGCACGCGTTCGGCGCAGGCGACGTCGCGCAAAAAAGAAGTGGAGCGGCTGCAGACCACGGAACTCGCGCGCTCGAATATTGCTCGTCCATATATTCGCTTCAATATGGACCAGGCCTCCGGCAAACATCCTCTCGAAATCAAGAGCATTGCGAAGTCGTACGACGGCGTGAAGGTTTGGGCGCCCTTTTCCGGAGCTGTTTCGCGCGGAGAGAAAATCGCGTTGATGGGCCGCAACGGAACCGGCAAGACCACGCTGCTGAAATCGTTGCTGCGCAACGCCACGGGCTTTGTGGACGATTCCGACCGGCAATTCCCTGTTGACGGCGGGCAGGTGATCTGGGGCCACAACGTGATGGTGGGATACTTCGCGCAGGACCACAGCGAATCCATCACGCATGGGATGGACGCGATTGAGTGGCTGCACCAGTTCAAGCCGCAGGCGACGCAGGAAGAATTGCGCGGCGTCCTGGGGCAGATGCTTTTCAGCGGTGAAGACGCGTTGAAGCAGACCGCGGCGCTTTCCGGAGGCGAATCCGCGCGGCTGATTTTCTGCCGCCTGATGCTGCAAAAGCCCAACGTGCTGGTGCTGGACGAGCCGACGAACCACCTGGATCTCGAATCCATCAACGCGCTGAACATCGCGCTGCAGAAATACGACGGCACGGTGTTGCTGGTGACGCACGACCACGACGTGATCGATGAAGTCGCGACGCGCATCTGGCATTTTGCCAACGGCAAGATCGAGGACTTCAAAGGCCCGTACTCGGAGTATCTGGAATCGGTAGAAGAAAAGGCGTCGTGAGTAGTGATTGGTGAGTAGAACTCATTTCAAAACCCGACGTAACGTAATCATGAAACAGGCGATATGAAAGAAAGCTTCGTAAATGGTGATCGAGCGATCGTAGCGCACGACCAGACGGCGAAAGTTGCCCAGCCACGCAAAGGTGCGCTCCACCTTCCAGCGACGTCGGTAGCGACGCAAGGCGCGACCGTCCTGGGTGCGCGGTTTGCTGCGATTCCAGCGATGTGGGGCAATCAATTCGATGCCGCGGGCCGCCAACTGTGCCTGCAACGGATCACTATCGAAAGCGCGATCGGCAATGACACGCCGCACTTTCTGCCGCGGCCGTCCGCTATGGTGCCGCCGGCTCACGCAGACCGCGGCGAGCGTTTCCTCCGCGAGCCGGACCTCATTGGGAGACGCAGAGTAAAGCTGCTTTCCCAGAGGAACACCCTGGCCGTCGACCACCACCATCCACTTCGTGCCCTTGCCCCGCTTGGTTTTTCCGACTTTCGAGCCCCTTTTTTGGCCGGAGCAAAACTGCCGTCCAGAAACGATTCGCTCCAGTCGAGTTGTTCGCGTTGGTTCAGTTCCGCCAGAAATGCGCGCCAGATGGTGAGCCAAATTCCCTGCTCTTCCCAATCGCGAAGCCGCCGCCAACAGGTCGCCGGTGAGGGAAACTCGTCGGGCAAATCCTGCCAGCGAGCGCCACTGCGCAAAATCCACAGAATTCCTTCGAGTACTTTGCGGTCGTTGGCCGGTGGTCTGCCGCCCTGCGGGCGGCGCAGCCGCTTCGGAAGCCAGGGACGGATTTTCTCCCATGGGGCGTCGGTCCGCAGTCGACCGTATCGCGCCATCGCTCCTCCCTTGGCGCTGCTGCCCGAATTTATCTCGCTTTTTCGACAAACTAACCATCAGCCTTTCCGTACGTTGTACCCAGTTTTGAAACAGGCTCTAGTGACCCGCCTGCCGGCGAGGCAGGTTGGTGGCCCGTAGCCCCGTGGTTCCTGCCTGATTGATAGTCGCCCAGCACGTTCTTTTTACTGAGCTTACTTCCCTGCTCGAAAATTGTGAATCCAGTGGTCTGGCTCGGTGACCCTCGGCTCGATCACCCCAAGAGCACAGCCAAGAGTGGCTGTGCCACACCGTTTCAATTGACGTCTTGCTGCTGCGCGTTATAACTGCGAAATAGTGTCGATTAGAAGGTGTGCCGAGTGTTTGTTTTGTGTTGTTTACGTTGATTTCTAATATCTGCCATTGTCGATTAGAAATTGCAGGGGGTGTGCGCGGGGCGCGATGAGCGGGGGCGAAGTTGCGCGCCAGAACCGTTAAAAAGTGACGAATAGAATGAGTGCCGGGTTTTGTTTTCTGTGAGATACAACGATTTCTAATCGCGAGGTGTGACGATTAGAAATGGCGTGTCCCGCGAAAGCGCTTGGGCAGACGAGGCGATTCGTGACTTGTGATTCGTGACCCGCCTGTCGGCGAGGCAGGTTCGTGTGGCGCCAAACGCCGATGTAACAATGTAACATGCGGCTTTCTTGGCTGTGCGGCGTGCGTGGAGTGTGCGTTGGGCGAGCGGTGAGGGGCGCGGGGCGGTTTTTGGCGACAGTCTTCCCTGGGGGTTGGGTTGGTGTGCCCGTCGCCGGCGTGGCGGAGTGCATATCGCGTCCTCGGTGGGGCGGGAAACGTGCCCCGACTCACGTGATCACATTTACCGTCTGATTACCAGTCCTAAAAAGGAACTGCTGTGGGTGGATGGCGCGGGGGTACGGCAAAGTCTAAGGCTCGCGCGCGTGGGGCGCGGACGGGATCCTCATTTTCGGACGCTGGAGCCTGCGGGCGGGTGCCTGAGAGCGATGGGAGCACGCCGGTCACGCCGTGGTGCGGCGCGAAAACTCGAAAACTTCGCGGGAAAGGCACCGCGATAGGAATGGCGCTGCGCGCCGTCTATTCCCAGCCCTTACGGGCTGGGCTAATTTCTGCCGCGCCTACGGCGCTGGTCGGTTGCTGGGATTTGGCGCGTGCGTTGGACTGTGGACCTGCGGTCTACCAGGGGGCTGGCACGTCAGCTTGCTGCGGGCGAGTGAAAACGTGCGAGTCCAAGCCACGCACCCTCGCCTGCGGCCTTCGTCCGCAGACCCGCGAGAGTGCGGCACCCTAAAACCTACAACAGTCGCGAAGTGCCGTGGACCGGTTGGCCACGTGCCCTAACGTTGTGCCACGCAGCCTTTGCGAACTGCGCAAAGGGATGCGGCACCCGTACAACCTAAAGGCGGTCGCTTGCCTGGGCTACAAGGGTGGGCCGTCCGCCTGAAGCCTTACTGGACTAGCGCTCGCCCGCTTATTGCCCGGCGAGATGCGTTGACTATCGCTAGCTGTGCCCCTACCATGGCGCACAAGGAATTCCTTCGTGATTGGCCAGACGATCTCCCGTTATCGCATCGAAGACAAGCTCGGCGGCGGCGGTATGGGAGTGGTCTATCGCGCGGAGGACACCAAGCTCCGGCGTTTAGTCGCGCTGAAATTCCTTCCGGACGATATGGCGGACGATCCCCACGCGCTGGATCGCTTCCGTCGCGAAGCGCGCGCAGCCTCCGCGCTGAACCATCCGAATATCTGCATCATTCACGATATTGAGGAAGACCAGGGCCGCCACTTCCTGGTGATGGAGTTTCTTGACGGCCAGACGCTGAAGCATCGCATCGCGCAAGGGCCAATCCCAGTGGACGAGCTACTGGAGATCGGCATTCAGGTGTCCACCGCGCTGGATGCCGCGCACGCACGGGGCATCATTCACCGCGACATCAAGCCGGCGAACATTTTTCTGGTGCGCAACGGACAGGCCAAAGTGCTCGATTTCGGTCTCGCCAAGGTGCTCTCGCCGCGCCACGCGATTCCGGGTGTCACCGTTTCGGCGCTACCCACCGCGACCGAACAGGAATTGCTGAGCAGTCCTGGCTCGACGATGGGCACGGTTGCCTACATGTCACCCGAGCAGGCACTCGGCGAAGATATTGACGCGCGCTCGGACCTTTTCTCCTTTGGCGTGGCGCTGTACGAAATGGCCACGGGCGTCTTGGCTTTTTATGGCGCTACGTCCGGGGCGATGTTTGACGCGATTCTGCACAAAACGCCAGTGCCACCGGGCCGAGTGAACCCGCAGCTGCCGGCCGAACTCGACCGCATCATTCATAAGGCGCTCGAAAAGGACCGCGCGCTTCGCTATCAGCACGCGTCCGAGCTGCGCGCCGATTTGCAACGGCTGAAGCGCGACACTGCTTCCGGCCAAGTGGTGGCCGCGGCCAGTGGCGCGCAATCAGCCGTTTCTCAGCTGGCAGCACCGGCCGCCTTTTCTGTGGCTGCTTCTGTCGCGCGCGATCAGGTCTCGAGCGGTTCGGTGGTAGTGGCTGCCGCGAAGCAGCATAAGATCGGCTTCGCAACCGGCGCGTTGGTGTCAATCGCGGTGCTGGCCGCGGCGGCCTACGGCCTGTACGCTCTGCTGCACCGCACAGCGCCTGCTCCGTTCGCGGACTTCACCATGACGCAAATTACGAACAACGAGAAATCGGTGGAAGCGGCGATTTCGCCTGATGGCAAATACCTTCTCAGCGTTCTGGAAGACAAAGGCAAACAAAGCTTGTGGCTGCGCCACGTCCCCACGAACAGCGATACCCAGGTGATCGCGCCCGCAGACGCTTTTTATCAGACCCCTGCCTTTTCGCCGGACGGCAACTACATTTATTTCCGCAAAGCAGCAGACAACACGCATGTTTCATTCAACGCCTTCCGCGCACCGGTCTTCGGTGGTACGCCCCAGCTCGTAGCGCGAGACGTGGACAGCGGGCTTACCTTTTCTCCCGACAGCCGCCGAATCGCCTACGCGCGTGCCAATGATCCCGAGGTTGGAAAGTATCAGGCGTTGATCGCGAATGCCGACGGCACCAATGAAAAATTGCTTTTCAGCGGACCCGCCGACGAATTCCCAGTGTCCTTATCCTGGTCGCAAGACAATAAACAGATCGCCTCGGTTTACTCCGGGCCCGGCGATGATTTAAGCATCATTGAGCTGCGAGATTTGACAACCGCCCAAGTGAAGGGGCGTTTCCCTCTCCGTGGGGTGCAGGTCAATGACCTGGCTTGGCTGCCGGACGGCAGCGGCCTGGCCGTCACGCAGCAAAACAATCCGACACCTTTTGCGCGCGTGCAGATCGGGTTGCTTTTGGGGCCGGCCAGCCAGTTTCGCGCCGTTACCAAAGACACGAATAGTTATCGGACGCTGACGCTCTCGGCCGACGGAAAGACGCTGGCTACCGTCCAACAGAAAATCACACGAACCTTATATCTCCTGCCGGGCACTGGATTTACCGGCGCTTCTCCGGATCCGGCTCCCGCGCAGGTCAACGACGCTTTTGGTTTCCACTGGGCCTCGAACGGGCAGCTTTATTTTAGCGATGGCATCAACCTGCTGCGAGTGTCAACCGATGGCAGCGACAAGACAATGCTTCTAAGCGACCCCGCAGCCCTGGTTGCATCAGCCACAGGCTGCCCCAATGGACAGTATGTCGTCTTCGATTGGTCGGGCCACTCCGGCACTAATAACATGAACGTCTGGCGAATGGCGCCCGACGGCTCGAATATCAAGCAGCTCACGCATGGCACCACCGACATCGCTATAAGGTGCGCGCCGGACGGAAAGTGGGTTTACTACCAGGATTGGCTCCACTCGCGAATCATGCGCGTGCCGATAGAGGGCGGCACGCCCGAAAATGTGCCGGGAACCATTGTTCCCAACACTATTTTCGTCTACCCCGGCTTCGGCATGTCCGCCGATGGCAAGTGGCTGACTTTTCTTGCGAACCGGATCGATCCGAACGGTCCCGTCAATAAAATCGTTCTGGTTCCGCTCGATACAGGGCCAAAGCCGGCGGTGCGATTGCTCGACCCCGATCCCAGAATTACGCACAATCCGGCATTCACGCCAGCCGGCGACGCCATTGTGTACCCCATTCGAGAGAAAGGAGTGGACAATCTGTGGCTCCAGCCGCTCGATGGTTCTCGCGGCCGCCAAATCACCAACTTTCAATCCGACGTGATTCGCGAGTTCGAGTTCTCTCCCGACGGCAAGACCCTCGGCGTTTTCCGAGAGCATACCGAATCCGACGTCGTGCTCCTGCACGACACTAGCGGCCCAGGGCGGTGACGTCGTCGACGGACCCTTGGTTCGTAAGCCGGGCGTCCGTGCGCGGCAATTCTGCAACAATTGAAAAGAGATATTCGCCGCTGCCGCGACTGTTTACATTGGGCGGGTGGCCGACCCTTCCAAAACGATCCGCTGTGGCCTTACGTTTTTAGGGGTGCCGCACTCTCGTCGGTTTGCGGCCGCTGGCCGCCGGCGAGGGTGCGCAACTGTAGCCGATCCGATGCGCAATGAATTGGAGCGGCATTCTGGAGGGCGTGGGGAGTGGTGGTCACACCGAGCTTGGGAGCGGAGGGTAGGGCTTGACGTTGTGCCGCGCACCCTTTGCAAACTGCGCAAAGGCTTGCGGCACCCGTAAAACCTAAAGACGGTCGCGTGCCCGTGCTACAAGGGTGCGCCACTCGCCGGTCGCGTTCCCGTCCTGCAAGGGTCGCTCACCCGCCAGCGACAAGGCCTCACAGATGTCGCGTGCCCTGAAACTTCCCCTTGCTCACCTGCGTAACCACCTTTGGAGGCCATGAATGCTCTGGTTCTACGAAGCGTTCTTTCCTGTGATGTGGATTTTCTTTTTAATCTACTGGCAGATCAAAGCTGCCAATACCAAAGCCACCCAGCGCCTCGAGTCGGCCGCCTCCCGCATCCTGCGCGTCCTCATTTTCCTGATCGCGATCATCATCCTCTCGACAACTCGCATCCCGCTGCCGTGGCTTTACCTGCTGCTGTGGCCGCAGGGGCTTTGGCCCTTCTGGTTGGGAGCAGCCGTCACCATCGCCGGCCTGCTGTTCGCCGTCTGGGCGCGCGAGCACCTCGGCAGAAACTGGAGCCGCTCGGTGACCATTAAGCAGGGCCACGAGCTGATCACCACCGGTCCCTATGCCGTGGCCCGTCACCCCATTTACACCGGCATTCTGACCGGTTTCCTGGGCATGGCGATTGCCATCTCCCAAGTGCGCGGGTTCATCGCGTTCGTTCTCGTCTTTGTCGCGTTGTGGCTCAAGCTCCGCATGGAAGAACAATGGATGCGTTCCCAGTTCGGCGAGGCGTATGCCACCTATGCTCGTAAGACTGCTGCCCTGGTGCCCTACCTCCTGTGAGCGCTGCGTTACGATCTCACCCCATTAAGAGCGAGTTGGGTTGCAGCCGTTGCAAGCGAAGCAGATTTTGCTGTGCCACCAAGAATCGAAGAGAGATCCTTCGCTTCGCTCCCTTCGCTATAGCGCTCAGGGCAGGCAGGATGACGAGCTTAAGAAGCTGCGCTATTGCGGTAGGTTGAGTTTGTGCAGTAGCGCGGGCCAGCGGGGGTCGGATTTTAGAGTGTCGAAGGCTGGGAAGCGGATTACGGCGGTGATTTCGTCATCGCGATCTGCTTGGGCTTTTTCTAGGTATGCGAAGGCCTTGTCGCGATTTCCAGCGAGCGAGTAGGCGACGGCTGCGTCGGAAAGCATCGCGCCTTCGCTGGCAGCATCCATGAATTCAGCGTAGCCTTTGGCATCCGGGCTCCAGGAGCGCCCAGGCAACGCCGCCCCGCGCGGGGGCAATTTCTGCAACGTGCTCACGGCGTCGGCCCACTGGCCGTGCATGGCCTGCACTTGCGATAAGTAAAAAAGCGCGGGCCCGAAATCGGGGTCGCGCTCGAGGATCTGATCGAACTGCTGGCGGGCTTCGGTATCTTTGTGCGCGATCACGAGCGTGAGAGCGTAATTGGTCTTCACGATCGGCGCGAGCGGATCGAGAGCGAGCGCCAGTTGAAACTGGTCGAGCGCTTCTGCGATGTGGTTCATGGGCATCAGATAATTGAACGCGTAAAAGTAATGAGCGTTGGCGTTGTTCGGATTGAGTTCGATCGCGCGGCGAAACTCCGGGTCGGCTTCGCTCCACTTCCAGGCCTTGACCAGCGCATTGGCGCGCGCCGTGTGAGCGTCAGAGCTGGTATCGTCCAGCTCGACGGCTTTTTGGGAGGCCTGATCCGCCAGTGTTATGGCCTGGTCCGACGGAATCAAGCGCCCGTAACCCGAGGCAACGACATAGCTGGTCGCAAGCCCCGCCCACGCCAGCGCGTAATTCGGATCGGCAGCCACCGCCTGGCGGAACAACTCGACGCTCTTAAGGATTCCCGTATTGGTGCGGCCGTATAGTTGCTGCTGCGCTTCGAGATAGAGGCGATAGGCGTCGGGATTCGTGGTGCCGGCGTTGCCCATTTTTGCCTGAGCGTCGCCAGCCGTGTTTACCTGCAATTTTTTGGCGACGTCGCGGGTGATGTCACCCTGCACCTGCGTGACGTCGGCCATTTTGCGTTCGTAGTGCTTGCCCCACATTTCCGAGCCGTCCGCGGTGTTGACGAGGTCGGCTTGCACGGCGACGGTGTCGCCATGCTGCGTGACGCGGCCCATCAGCAGCGAGCCGACGTTTAAGTCCTTGCCGATTTTTTGCGGATCGTCCGCGCTATTTTTGAAGCGGAAGACGGTGCTGCGCGCCATGACTTTCACGTCGGGGAGTTGAGAGAGCGTGCCGATGAGGCTTTCGGTGAGACCGTCGCTGAGATATTCGTTGTTGGGGTCAGAGGTGGCGTTGACGAAAGGCAGCACGGCGATGGAGGTGATTTTTTCGGCGGGCTGGCGGCCGCGCAGGAAGTAGTAGCCGCCGACGGCGAGTGCCAGCGCTGCGATGACGGCACCGCCAAGCCAGAGTTTGCGCGTTGCGCCGGCGTTGGCGGTGGGCAGCGTTGCAGAACCGGGGGACGTTTGCGCTGCTGATGCGGTGCTAGCAGCGCTTGCACCGGCCGCTGCGGATACGCTGCCCGATTGGGTTGCGGGCGCGTCGCTGACGCGCGTGGAGCGGCCGGAATCCTGTTCGCGCTTGAGGCGCGCGAGATCCGCGCGAATGTCGGCGGCGGACTGGTAGCGCAGATTGCGGTCCTTCTCGAGGGCTTTGTTGATGATGCGCTCGAGCTCCGCGGGCGTTGCGGGATTCAGCCGCGCGGGAGCCGCCACCGCGCCATCCAGAATCGCATTGAAAATCACGCCGGAAGTTTCGCCGCGGAAAGGGAGCGTGCCGGTAGTCATTTCGTAAAGCACGGCGCCGAAGGAGAAAAGGTCGGAGCGGCCGTCGAGTTCCTTGCCGCGGACCTGCTCGGGCGACATGTAGGCGACGGTGCCCATGGTGCTGCCGGGGCTGGTGAGATGTTCGGCGGAGGTGGCTAGCGTGGCGGCCTCGGTGGGGTCCACTGGGATTTTCGAGGCGGAAGAGCCCGCGGCGGTGAAGGTGACCTTGGCGAGACCGAAATCGAGAATTTTGGCGTGGCCGCGCTTGGTGACGAAAATATTCGCGGGCTTGATGTCGCGGTGAACGATGTGTTCGGCGTGCGCGGCGTCGAGCGCGTCGGCGATTTCGATGGCGAGAGAGAGGAGGTCTTCGATATCCACGGGGCGGCCGTTGATGCGGTGCTTGAGCGTCTGGCCGTCGAGAAATTCCATGGCGATGAAGGCCTGGCCGTCTTGTTCGCCGATGTCGTAAATGGTGCAGATGTTGGGATGGTTGAGCGCGGAGGCCGCTTGCGCTTCGCGCTGGAAACGGGCGAGGGCTTGGGGATCGCCGGCGACATCCTGCGGCAGAAATTTCAGCGCGACGAAACGCTTGAGGCGCGAGTCTTCGGCCTTGTAGACGACACCCATGCCTCCGCCGCCGAGTTTTTCGATGATGCGGTAATGCGAGATGGTCTGGCCGATTGGAGACGGGGTGTCTGCCATGCGCGGACATGTTAGGTGGAGGCGAGAGGCAAGTCAACGAGGAGGGATTGCGATCTACGAAAGTGTAAAGCAGAGACCCTGCCGCAGGCGGGCTCTCAGGGCAGCAGGAGTGGGTTGCGCTACCCCCGATTCCTCACTTGGCGGCGTTTACGGCGGGATCGGTTTTATCCAACGATTCCGCGTCGAGAGTGTAGACCATTTGATTGGCGGTCACGACCAGAAGACGTTTGCCGTCGGCGCTGAATTGCCAGGCGGAGATGTGGTATGGAAACTCCAGTTCGGCGCGCTTTTCGAGGGACTGGAGATCGTAAACATTTACCTGCCCTGTTTCGTTTTCCACCAGCAGAATGCCTGCGGCTGTAGAAAGCGTGGACTTGGCGCCGAAGAAGACTGCTTTCTGCTCGCCGGTTGACAACGAGTATACGCGGGTACGATTTTCGCTGTCGCCGACGATGACCCAGTCGCCTTGAGCGAAGGAGCGGGTGACACGAAAGGAACCTTTGCCCGTATCAACAAGCAGCTGACCGCGCAAAGTTCCCGTAGCGGCGTCGAGGACTTCGAGGAGATAGGCGCTTCGATGATCGTGCATGGCGGCGAAGCGCTTCTGCAGGGAGGCGTTGGCTTTAATTTCGTCCTTCGCCGCCGATTCATCGACGCGCCATTCCAGGATCAATGAATCGAATTGCCAGTCCAGGGTGAGGGTTGGCGCCTCCTTGGGAAATGTTCGCGACCAGAGGAGATGGCCGTCGCGGACGTCCTGGACATCGAGGGTGATGTCGTATGCCAAAGACTTTTCCTTGCCAGCCGGCTTGCGGAGCAGAAGAAATTGCCCCCACTGCTTGGCGGCGGCCTTCTCGTCGAGGGGAGAGCCAGGCACGAGCGTGTCATGAGAGAGATCGCCGCGGGCGATGGTGCGGGGCTGCGGATCGAGCTTGGGAAAATCGGCGTAGAAGGATCGATCGCCGTCGAAGTAAGCGCCGCGAAAACCGCGCGTGAGATAGAGGCGTTTGGAAGCGGAGAGATCCCAGACGGCGCCACGGCTAGTTCCAGAAAGGGCCAGCAATTTGAGGTCGGGAGAGACGGCCCAGGCGCGCAGAGCGCCGAAAGCACTTTTGGGGAGCTCGAGTTGAGCCTTCTGCCGGTGCGTTGCGATGTCAAATATGCCGACTTCGCCGGAAGCGCGCTGCGTAAGAACGTCGTGATCGAAGACATCCATCGCGGACGACTGTGTGGAGCCGATGACAAAAGTTTGCGACGCCAAGTCGAGGACGCCGACGAGCGAATCCTTGACGGGCTTCAGGATGACATAGTTGCCGCGCGTGGGAGCTTCGATATCCTGGCGAGAATTTATGGGAACGCGCGCGAGGACTTTGCCGGAGGGAAATTCAATCACGGCGGAATTCTTGGGGTCGGAACGGTTTTGCACGATCACGCGATCCGGAGCGAGGAACGCAAAGTTATTTCGAAGCATGTCGCCTAACGCGCCGTGCAGGGGAATTTGGAGGTGATTCGTTACATCTATCCCGATCGCCAGTTCGGAAGCGGTGGCGACGAAATAATGATCGTCGGGGGAAAAACCCATCTGTATCCATCTTCCGTCGCCGCTTTCCGCCAGGAGCAACGTCAGGAATCGGATGAAATCGCCGAGGGCGCCGGGCGTCTTGGGCTCGAAGTAGGCTTTTTTGGTAAGCAGAGCGTTTCCAGTGGCCACGTCGAACAGCGAAAAATCCAGCGTGTGGCTGACGCAGGCAAGCAGCTTGCCATCGTGCGAAAGAGAGCTCTGCGTGCAACCGTTCTGCAGAGCCATTTCGTGAACGCTGGTCCTTTCCTGGCTATCAATTCCCCACTGTTCGATCCGCAAATCGCGCGTCAGCACCAGGATCTTTTGCGAGTCCGGAGAGAATTGAAGCTGGTGCGCCTCGTCGGCATCGATGCGGAATAGCAAGGTAAACGGTTCGTTGGAGAATACGAAGATGCTGGCGTCGTCTTGAGCCAGTGAGTACCTGCCGTCGGGACTGAATTTCAGATTCTGGATGTCGGTTCGCAGCGGAGGATTCAGCAAGTTTTTTGAAACCACACCGGTGAGCTGCTCCGGGTGGCCGAAGCCGGAATAAGCGATGACTTCTGATTGCCATGCAAGAAAATCCGCGGAGGGCGGGGACACCGGCTTTTCCCGACAGGACGCAGGAAGCGAGCTTTCCGATTTGTGGATTTCGCGCAGGCGCTTTTCGCCGGGTGTGGTTAGGGAGAAGAAGTCGGTAAGAAGGTTGCCCGATTTGCCATGGGTTTGCGCATAACGTTCGTAAAAGTCCACAAGACCTTGTGGCGAAAATCCGGCAGCGGCGGCGGCGTAGAGCGCGACGCGGTCGGCTTGGTACTGATGGGGTTCTTCCTCGCGAAACTCTCGTTCCTCGGTCTTGATGAGCAGGCTGCGGTTGCGCGCGACATTGTCCAGCATGCGATTGAACTTATCGAAGATATCCTTGCGGTCGCCGACCGAATCGACTCCCAGGATTTCATGGAAGCGGCGCGTCATTTCGATGGCGTTCTGATGCGTGAGGATATGACCCATTTCGTGGCCGAGCATTCCGGCGAGTTCATCGTCGTTGCGAAGAAAAGCGATCATTTTGCGGGTGACGTAGATGCGTCCGGCTCCGACGCTGAACGAGTTCACGATGGGTTCGTCGATGAGAATGACGCGAAACTTCAGTTGCGTGGGCGGGAGTTGAGCCAGGATGCGATCGGCGATGTGATTGAGGCGTGCGGACAACTGATCGTCATGGATGACACGGAAATTCTTTTCCAGCCATTCCGCTTCGACGTCGCCCAAATCCAGTTCTTGCTGAGGGCTAAACATGTTGGCGGCCGGCGAGGGCGTGAGGATCGGGGGAGCCGGACATTGTTGCTGGGCACGCGCCGCGCCGGGACAGAATCCCAGCAGGGCGCACAGGATAACGGTGGAAGCAATTTGCATTCGCGTACCCTCGTATATCACAGCGGGCAAGGTTAAGAAAGAGTACCTTGGCTAAGTACGGATGGACGGAACTGGGGGGCAGTCACGCGAAAGCTATGCTGCCGTTGAGCGATCGGGCGCCCCGCGAATATAACTTCGAGCACATTTGGCCGCTTTGGTAACCATCACCCTATCGTTATCTGATCTCATGTCAGCTAGACTGCTGGAAGATGGCAAGTGGATCGCGGTGGGATGCCGCTATGGCAAGGGTCAAGTGCATGGATTGCCGAGCCCTATTTGGTTCTGCATCCTTACCAGTTATTTCTGCGAGATGAGGCGAGTTATTCATGTCCATTCCGACCCGGGTCACCGCAGCGGCTTTCTTCGTATTCGCTCTGGTTTCCACGACGCAGGGGCACGTGCAAGCCCCAGTACAAGTGTCGACTCAGGCGCAAGCACTACCGGCGGACGATGATTTCAACGCGCTTCGCGGGCCTGCCGCCGCAGGGGACGCGCAGGCGCAATTCGCACTCGGGAACGACTATATCGATGGCCGCGAAGTTGCCCAGGACTACGGCCAGGCAGTGATCTGGTATCGCAAGTCTGCCGCCCAGGGTTATGCTCCCGCGCTGAATCAACTGGGCTACATGCAGGAAAACAAAATTGGCTTGCCGCGAGATTACAAGCGGGCCCTGTATTACTACCGTTTGGCCGCAAAGAAGGGTAATGCGCTCGCGGAGTACAACCTGGGGGCCATGTACCAGAGTGGGCTGCAGGTCCGGCGTGATTACAAGCAGGCCTTCGAGTGGTACCGCAAGGCGGCGGACCAGAATCTGGCGGACGCCGAGAATGAAGTCGGCTATTTTTTACCAGTGCGGATGGGGGGTCAAGCGCGACTATGCTCAGGCTTTGGATTGGTATCGCCGCGCCGCCAGCCACGGCAGCTCCAACGCAGAAACCAATCTCGGCTTCATGGCGGAGAAAGGATGGGGTCAACCTCAAAGTTATGACCAAGCTTTCTCCTGGTATTACAAGGCTGCAGAACATGGCAACGCTGAGGCCATGGAAAACATCGGCTATAACTTTCAGAATGGCGTTGGTGTCGCGATCGATTATGCCAAGGCCTGGTCCTGGCTTTATAAAGCCGCGGCGTTGGGAAGCGCCACCGCGGAGAATCAGCTCGGTTGGATGTATCAGTACGGGGAAGGTGTGCCGGCCGACAATGCTATCGCTGTTACGCTGTACCGCCTTTCTGCCGATCAAGGCAACACCAGCGGTGACGACAATCTCCGGGATCTCTGCGTCGACCTGTACCAAAGTGGTAGTAAGCTGTGTGACTCGGGCAACGCTGCTGTGAGCTACCCTGCTATCGAGAAGATCCAGCGCGGCGCGCAAATTCGGGACCTCCGCGCTCAAATTATCGGACTGGAGACCGACGCTCTGCAGGACGACATTAGCGCCAACGATCTCGCCAATATGGGCAAGAACGGTAAAGCCAAAAAGCAGAACGGCATCACTAAAAGTATCACTAAGGTTATGGATGGGGTTGGAACGGCCCTTAGCGTCAACCCCCGTCTCGATGCCGCAAACCGTCGCGAGCAGGCGGCGCGCCTGCGTGAAGAACTGGCTCAACTCGAGAGTCTAGACCAATCCTCCGCTAACGTCCCCCCGCCCGCACCTTAAGATCCTTCCCATAGGACGACCTGTACGCAATTCCGTACCAATCGCGGTCGGCGTATCAATGTGCTGCGGTGGTTAGCGGCAGTGTGCTGCCCAGCCCGGCGTAGAGATCGTGGTCGCCGAACGATTTCTTCAGCGCCTCAAAGGCAGGCTCGCCGGTGCAGTGGCCAGGCGCGACATACTCTACTTTGAATCTGTCGTGCAGGGCCGTAACCGTCTTCTCGATGTCCGAGTCGCTCGACACCACCAAGTGAAAGCCGCCGACGACCAAGTGGATTTGTGGATTCATTGCGCTGGCCGCTTCGACAATTTTGTCAATGCCGGGATGCGAGCAGCCAACCATAATAACCATGCCGTCGGGCGTATTGATGGCGAGCGACAGCTCATGCAGTTCGAGCGTTCCCGGCTTATCGGACACCAGGGAAATCAGATGAATATCGGGAGTAATTTCGAGGTTCTTGTCGACAAGTTGAAAGTTAGCTCCGGGCCAAGCGGATCCAAATTGGATAATTTCTGGCGGCGCGCCGTCGTAGTAGCGCTGTTCCGCAGGGAGAGATGCGTCCTTGCGATAAAAACTGCTGGGTGGGTCGGAACCGTAAACCCCTCCCAATCCTTCCTTAGGTGCGTAGATCTTCACGGTGGGGTTCACCTTCAAGACGTAGGTCAATCCTCCCATGTGATCGCCGTGCCGGTGCGACATCACAACGAAGTCGAGCTTGCTCAGGTCCACGCCCTTGGCTTTCGCATTCTGCGCGAGAATCTCAGGATTGTTGCCAGTGTCGAACAGAATCCGTTTCCCGTCGTATTCGATGAACGCAGCGTAGCCCCAGTCTTTTTGCATCGTGGATTCTTTACCGAATGCGTCATAGAGAACAGTGATCTGCGCTTGGCCAGGAGCGGCACTCGCCGTTGGAGCGACGAATATTGTGGCGGCACACTCGATGAAAAGCAGAAGTACTACAGAACAGGAAACCGCCCAGTTTTCGACTCTCATGATTGTCCTCCCTGCGTTTGCGTGGTGACTATTCGAGTTCTTGGGGGACCCGGAAGCGGATTACATACTGCGGAATTTGCACAGTCAAGTCCACAAAAGGATGGTGCCTTCTGGTCGTGCCCGTGACGTGGCATCTTGGCATCTCACTCGACAATAATCCGGTCTGCCCATTCCACGAGCGACACAAAGATCGCGGAGGCGCCGAATTTCGCGCCAATCCAGAGACGGCCGCTAATGAAGCCGCGAAGGGGGCACTGCTACGTGTAGCCAACTGTACGGCCGTGGTAGCGGGCCATACTTTCGGTGTCTTCCGCCCACTTTCATAAATGCGCGTTGACCACTGATGTTCACCGATTTTCTACTTGACATGTTTGAGTTGAAAGGCACAGAGTTACCGCAGTTTCCCCAAAATCTCCGTTTCTCAGCGTTGTCTCTTATGGCTTCTCGACAGATGTTTTCGGGACCGCGGACCATCACTCACTCGCCGGCACATTCCTTGTGTGTGTGCCGCCAGCATGTGGAAGGAGCATAACGATGAACGAACTGGACTCTGTTTCAACAAGACTTGAACACAGAAAGCTAGGCCGGCGCAATCTCATTCGCGGAGCGGTGGGTGCGGTTGCGGGGGTTGGTCTCTTTCGTCCCCAGCCAGCCTTTGCCGATAACAATAATCATGACCGCAACGATCACCTCGGTTGCGCCTTAGTCAATCCAATTCCTGGGGGTGTCGTCCCGTTTAAACCCTTTGGAGTCGCGATACACCATAACCCGCTAAATCCTGCCACCCCTCTATCCAATATCAGCGATCCGTCGCAGATTAGTGACTTCGACGGGTTCGTGGGTCTCACGCACATTCGCGGCGGCGGGACCGGAACTAACGGCGGCACGGTGACGCCTCTGGCGTTCCAAGCGGACATGGGCTTTGCTCAAGGCAAGTTCATCGGTGCGGACGGTCGCCGCCATGAGGGCACGTATGCTTTTGTTTGACTTGACTTGTACACCGGTCCGGCCGGATCGGCCAACCTCCCCGAACAAATCCACGATTTCAACGTACACATCGACTCGAACGACGTCTTCTGGATGGTTCCAGTGGCAGACGATGCCGTCGAGGTAGACTTCAACCAAGGGCAGGCACGCCTGCGAGTGAATGGGCTGAGAGTCTTCGATGACCATGACCTTGCCAACTCGGTGACCCAAGGGCTGGGACTGAACGGCGACCCGGACTACCCCTATCCCCCCATCGCACCTGTTGCCCCCGTCCGCGCGATCGTTTCGTTCAACGTGGAATGGAACGGTATCGTCACGACGGCGCAAATTCACAACAGTGCGCAAGGGTTCATGGGTTCGTTCCTCAGCACGGGAGCTACGATTAATTGGTCTTCGGACCAACCGGGCTTCCACTTCGAGTCAGAGACACCCAACCCGGCGCGGAACCTGGTTTCTGTGCTCGGACAAGAGCAAAACGGTGTTTTCTTCACGTAGTTAAATCGCCGCGCAAACGCGCTCTATCTTGGCGCAATCTCGAATTTTGGCGGTACGATTCGACCGCGAACATGATCATGGGAATCAGCTGGGTATCCCTGTGCGATTAAGGTCTGTTACCCGCGTACCAGAGGAACATTCACTTCGGCTGGCGATCCATCAGCGATTTCGGGGCGAGCGGGAGGTAGATCAGCCACGGCCCATCTTCATGCGACGCCAATTGAATCACAAACCTCTCGGGCTCAACCCGCCACAGCTTGAGTTTCGGATCCGGGTGGCCGTACGTCCACTTGGCGTAGTGCTCGTTGATGGCTGCTTCCACGGCTTCGATGGTCACTGACTTATCGTAGACCGCCGTGAGTCCGTAGGGGCTGCCGTTCTGGATTTTAAAAAGAGAACCGTGCCCCATTGGGGACCCGTCCGAAAAATCAATCCTGAGCTGCTTCGGGTACTTGGCGTCAGGCGCCGGATCGTTAATCAACCAGAGTTGCGAGCAGGCCACAGACTGGCATCCGAGGAGTTTAGGATTGGGCAGAACAACAGGGACTTTGGTCGTGGCCGCGATACTGACGCAGCATGCCAGTGTTATCGCAGCCAGTATCGGCAAGAAAGCACGCCGCGCCGATGTCACCTTGATTCTCCCAGTTAGTGCTGCCCTGTGTTACTGAATATTCCCATGCGGCTCTGCAATTGTGCTTGGCGCGGTGCCGGGGGATAGCGAATCGGTCAACTGTGTATCCACCTGCCGCAAACAAAATTTTGCAAAACAACTCAGCGAGTAGAACCGTGGCACTGCCGGGCGGACGGGACGCTACGCTCCGGGAAGTTGAAAAGCGGAGGGCTCGGCTGTACTATCCACGCCAATGGTTGAAAGGAAACTGCGCTTCCACTTCAGTGAATATGTAGGCAGGGGCGAAGTGATCGTGTACTCCGTCCTGGCGATTTTGCTGTTGGTGACCGCGCTGGCGACGGCCGCCATCGCTGGCAAAATGCTGTGGGACGGCCTGGTTCACAGGTCCGTGGAATTCCAAATTCTGCAGGTCCTGGACGAATTGCTCGTCGTCCTAATGTTGGTGGAGGTGCTGCATACGGTGCGCATCTCCATCCGGTCGCATATTTTGGTTACGGAGCCGTTCCTGGTTATCGGCCTGATAGCTTCGATCCGGCGCATGCTGGTGATTACGCTGGAAGCGGCGAACCTGACGCAGGGCGGAGCGTGGACGGCCCAGGGCCAGAGCGTCTTTCGCGCGTCCATGATGGAGTTGGCGCTGCTCGGGTTTCTCGTTCTGATCCTGGTATTTTCGATTACGCTCTTGCGCCGCTACCCTGCCCCGCCCGATGAGATCGAGCACATGTGAAACGCAGCTGCGACCCTGCTCCGGTCGATTCATTTCCCGGCATTGCTCGCGACTAATGCTTCCCTTCTGCAAAACGGCTTAGGAGTATTGGTCTGTGCGACAAGCCTGTCCTACAGGAATCGCGGTATTGCTGGGCGGACTAAAATACATCGCGAAGGACTTGGAGCAGCGTAACGTGATGCGGCCGAGGGGTAGAACTCACTGCTTCGCGGAAATCACTGCTCTCACTTGGCGGTGTTCTGGGAAGGAGATTCGTCCATGGGGCGTGCTTTTAAACTTGCCGCAGTAGTGATGTTTGCGTTTTGTTGTTTTGCCGGCAATGCTAAGGCAGATGGCGTTTCGGAACTGTCCTATGTTTTGAGTGGGCCGGTATCGGCGTCGTTTATTCTTCCGGTGAACCCCACGGTGGCCCCCGGCAACTTTTTCCTCGGCATTGGCTTTCAGGTGGATGTGACCGATCTTGTACTCGATGGCAAGCCCGCGGACTACTCCTTCAAATTTTTCAGTTCGGTCTGGCAAGGCGGCCTCTCGATCCTGGACCAGCCGCAAAGTTTCAATTTGATCAGCCTTGTAAACTTGCAACTCTACAGAGGTCCGGAATCGTCGCCGACGATGTTGGACGTTCCGGGAAAGATTCACCTGCTGGATGCCCTCAGCGACTCGAATTATACGTTGACGATCACGCCGGTTTCCACGCCCGCGCCCGAACCGTCGTCCGTCCTTCTATTGGGTGCCGGAATCGTAGTGCTGGTTCTGATTCGCCAGCGGAGTGTTCGCGCCCAAGACGTTTAGTCCCAGTCGCGGATCCCGGACCTGCTTCCTTGACTGCGGTCTTCCCCGCGCACTCGCGCGCCTTCCGCAATTCTGCGTCGAAGCACGGCTCGCACATTCCGCCTGTTTCGCCGCCGTCGCCCTGCGCGAAGTGATTGCCGCAGGAGGGGCAGTCGAACTCCGCGGCGGTCACGGCATGGACATTTGAGTTGGCAGTCGCTTCCCTGCCGCACCGGACACACTTCTCACCGATGATTCGATTGCACCGGATACAGAATCGGGTCATCCGCGCCTCCCCGAGCGGGATGCTATGAAGGCAGCAAACTGTGGACACACTCCGCGAGCCTGCTCATGCCTTCCGCTTTAGCAATTACCATATCGGCTGCAAGACCTTGCGGGAACGCTTTGGCGACCGCTTCGCTATACATGGTGAATAGAATTATCCGGAGGTTTGGCATCATGTCTTTCAGGACAGAGGCAACCACGATGCCATTCGTTTGAGGCATCGCCACATCCAAGAGAATCAAATCGGGCTTGAGCTTGCGGGCCTTCTCGACAGCATCCTCACCATCCACAGCCTCGCCGCAAACCTCAAAATCCTGCTGGGTGAGGTATGCACGAACCACCCGGCGAACGGTGTCGCTGTCATCCGCCACTAGAATCCGCTTCGACATTAGTAATGACTCGCTGAGAACCGGGAACGGACTGTCTGGGTATTTCATTGAGGCGGGCAACCTCGTCGTTACGGCCAGTCAGTAGACACCGACGTGGGCATCGCCGGTGTCCGATATCCTACAGAGACGAAAAAGGGCCGTTAATAAGGTGAACAATGCATAACTTCGCGGGGAAACCTCTAGGCCTAGTACGTATCGTCCGGGCTTTCCGAACTGTACGATTCAGTGCTAACTTGGCATGGGGTCGGCACGGTGGCCAGGATGTCCAACGGTATTCTGATTGCGGACGATAGCGCGACGGCCCGTAAAGTCATTCGTGCGTACCTCAACCAACGGAATTTTGAAGTTTGTGGCGAGGCAATCGATGGCGTCGATGCTCTCGAAAAGGCAACGGAGCTGGAACCGGCCTTGATTCTACTGGACCTCCGGATGCCTCGCATGAATGGCATGGAAGCGGCGGCGGTGCTGAGAGGCCGAATGCCAAATGTGCGGCTCGTGCTCCTTACACTTTATGACGAAGTCTTGAGCTGCAAGGCGATCATGTCGGCGATTGGTATCGACGCAATCGTATCCAAGCCGGATGGCTTTCGCACGCTAGGCGAGTGCGTTCGAGGCTTACTTTCTGCCGCGCCTGTTCCACCGGGAGACAAAACGTAAGAACGCGGGTCTTGCCGCTCGCTCCTCGGACGGTGATATTCAGCGCACACCTGAAAGTCACTTCGCTGTGGGTCTTCTTCTCAGGATGAGCGCCGCGCTGGACTTTCGTGAAGATTAGGCATTCTATAGAGAGTGGCAGGCTTCTACCCGATTGCTGGGAGCGAGATGAGCGAATCGCAGATCGATGTTTGCGGAAAATGCGGCGCCGAAATCGACCCCACCCGGAGAGTCGATTTCACGCTCAAAGACGGAACTCGCGTGTGTGATTCTTGTTTCGTGAAAGAAACGCGGCGACCCAGGAGCGATTGGCCGAATTGACGGCCCGCTTCATTCGTTATTTCCCTCTTCGTATTCGGCGCACTAACTGTTCAGAGGTTTCAACGCAGTCCACGGCACATTTGGGACAACGTGCCCGCTTCCATCAATCAATCTGACATTTGCGGTCTGCATCAGCGCGTTGACAAAAACAACTTCAAAAACGCCCTCCTGCTGCGCAGTCCTCACATGCTCACCTTTCTTGGGAACGATGAGTTTGGTCGCAGTCGACATTTTCTCCTCCTGCTATCCATTCCGACTCGCGAAGGGAGTTTGGCAGGATGCAGGGACCATCGCGTCGGCCAAACCGGGCCTTCGTTCGAGGACTTGAAGCGAGAATCCTAGGAGTCTTGCAAGGCGCCTCCTGGGACTGACTGGGGTATGCGACATGAATATAGCGCAAACGTGCCGGACCCGCTAGACGATTCGCTGTATTGCCGCCGCGCATCGTTCGCTGTAGTTAACTTGCAGGAAACAATTAAACTGAGGACCTCGGGCCCTCACGACCAACGCAAACCAAATCTCATCGCTGACGACAGCGAATTGATGCGAACGAAAATCCGCCAGGCGCTTGAGACAGCGTAGGCCATTTGAGGCTCGTCGAAATGTGAAAGGCATGCCGCAGACCATACTCATCGTGACAGCGATTGTTGTCGGGCTCTTGCTCTTAGCGATTGGAGGATGCTATTTCGCGCAGGGTCGAAAACACAAACAACTGGCAGACCGAACCGGGCCTGACGATCGGGAAAAGTAAGCAGTCCCTTTGAGCTAAGCTAGTTGAACTACGCTAAACGGAAGCTGGCGAGCGATGCAGGAGCTGACCGCCGGCCGTGTCAGGTACAATCATTAATTCAAGGGCGGTCACTGCGGACAGTTCGACAGGGTAGTCTTCTGTTTCCCGTATTGAGTTGGGCGGACTGAAATTCCACTGTTGGCGGACGATCTCCCGGAACGAATGTCCCGCATCAGGAAACCATCGCAGGACGAATTCTTGCGTGCGCGCATTCTCGCTATCCTCGAAAGCCAACCAGATACGCCTGAGTTTTTGTGGCTCGTCGAAAACCAGGCGGATGGTCTGAGGCCCGGGGTTCGCCGCGCGCCAACCACGGTCTTCCCCCTCTAGCAGCGCGGATTCAATTGGATAGCCGTCTTCTTCCGAGGTGACCTCGACCAAAGCCGTGCGGTTCAGGTCCAGCCAGGGCTGGCCGGAAGGCGGTGCACTCGGAGGCATCGGCGAAATCTGGCGCTTACGCATTTTAATCTTTATTCCTAACGAATCGGTTCACTGAGCTGCGTGCCATCTTCGCTACTCTCGGCGCAAAGCAATTTCCGCACGCGTTCCATCAAGAGCGCAAAATCCCCTTTGGGAATGACCGAATCCACGCAGGAATCCCCAGCGAATAATTCCTTGACGGTGCTGGCATGGAGCGTCAGAAGAATGATGGGAACATCGGGCATAATTTTCTTTAGCTCACGCGCTGTTTCAAGTCCGTTCATTTTCGGCATGGCTAGATCGAGAATAATCAGATCGGGTTGGTATCGCTGGGCGAGAGAGATAGCTTCGTCGCCGTCAGCCGCTTGTGCGCAAAGTTCATAACTCCCTTCGTTTGCGAGCGCCCTGTAGAGCGTCTGGCCAATTAGCGGGCTGTCATCGGCTAGCAGTATCGTTTTTGGCATCAGGTCTCCGGCTCTTCTTAAGATTAAGACTATCGACCGGAAAGAGCGATACACGGAAGTTTGTATTAACTTTCTGGAACAGGGCGCCGCTTTTCAGTAAATCAAGTTCGCGGTTAACGACCCGGCGAAAATTTCGCGAACACCTTCGTACGCAGGGGAAGTTACAAAAGCGACGTGACCGCGTGGGTCACGCCATGGCGGGGCGCGAAAACTCGAGAACTTCGCGGTGAAGGCACGGCGAAAGGTGTGGCGCTGCGCGCCGTTTTTTTAGTCGTGGCTAAAGAGTCTGTGTGAAGACTCGGGAGCCGCGCGATTAATGATTGCGAATTCGGGTGAAAGAACATGTTGCTTGATGACGTTTCTCGTTTAGCGGCGGCCGCGCGACTAGCGGGTGCGCCACATCCGCGTCAGGTTGTAGGCCGTGGCGGCCAGGGCCAACTCCACCGCCACCTGCGCCAGCCCGCGACGAGCAAAACGCCGCATTCCTCTCTGTTCCTTCAGCACTCCGATCACCGGTTCCACGATCGCCTTGCGCTGCTGGTAAATCGCCCGGCCCACCGGATCGCGCAGCTTCTGCCGCATCCGCCGATGCAACCGCTCCCGGGCCGGCGCCGCTCCCCGCACGCGACGGCCGAAGTTCATCTCGTGCGCCAAGGTCGAATCCGGAACGTAGGCATCGATGCCCGCTTGCTCCAAGCTCTGCAAATTCGCGAGGGAGAAAAAACCGCTGTCCGCGCTGACTCGTTCCGGCTTTTTCCCGACCTGCTGCTCGACGGCTTGCACCATGGGCAGCAGCGACTCGTTATCGTTGGTGTGCTGCGTCACCCGCTGCGCCAAAATCACATGATCCTCGCTCACCGCCAGGTCCACCGTGTAGCCCAGCGTGAATCCGCCGCGCTCCCGCAAAAAACGGCTGTCCGGATCGGTGCGCGAAATCTTTTTCAACCCGGCTTTGTGCAAGCGCTCCAGCCGTTCGGGAATCGCCTCCAGCTGCTCTTCCAGCCGCTCCAGCACCGCCTGACCCACGGCCACTCCGGCCCCCTCATTCGGATCTTCCTGATCGCACTGTCGCTGCCAGCGGCGGATGTCTCGCCGCAGGCGCGCCCGCGCATCCCGCAACGCCTGCTCGGTGTCGATGCGGTTGCGCGAGGCGTTCGCCGCGATGCGCGTCGAATCAATCGCCACGTGCCCCAGCTTGCCCAGCTTCGCTTTCCGCGCCAGCTCCAGCACTTGCGTGAACAGATCGTTCAGTCCCTTCCCGTGTCGCCGCCGAAAGGCATTCAGGGTCCAATGATCCGGCGTCGCTCCGCCCGCCAGATAGCGAAACGCCAAATCTTCGCGAATGCGCTGCTCCAGGCGACGCGAACTGGTCACGCTCAGCGCGTAGGCGTACAGCCAGACCGCCACCAACATCTCGGGCGCGTACGCCGGCCCGCCTTCGGCTCCATACTCGTCGCCGAAACCGTCCAGGTTCAATTTCGCCACCACGCGCCGCAGGAAAAAACACAAGTGATCCGCTCCCAGCACGTCGCGCACGCTCGGTGGCAGCAAATACGCCTGCTCCGGATTGTAATCCAGAAATTTTGCCATGGCGTCTCCTCTCTCCTGCAGTATAAGAGACGCGTCAACCCGAGTTCTCACACAGACTCTAAAGCCACGATCGACAAAGATTCGGAACAAGCGTGACTTAGTGGAAGGGCCGGCTAGACGCTATTTTGAAGTTACTTCTGGCTCAGAAGATAGAGGTCTTGGTGGCCGCCGGGGCGGGCGTAGACTATTGTGGAAAGGTCCTGGGAAAAATCGTAGGCGTTACCGCCGGCGTAATCCTGGGGAAAGGCAAAAGGGACTTTCAACGCAACCTCGGGCGCGCCGATGATTTTACCGTCCTTCCAGGGCTGACGGTAAATCGTAACTTCACCACTGGAAGCAACCGAGTACAAGAACGACTTTCCATCGCGAGCAAAAGTTGCAGTGAACGTTGCTTTGCCGGGAAGCAAGGGAATGCATTTCCTATCGGAGATTGACACCTCGTAAATTCCAGACTTTTCTCCGATCTGCACGGCGCCAAGCAAGTATTGCCCGCCGGGATCGGCAGCCCAAGCGTCGCAGCAGTTCTCCACGAATTTTTCCAGATTCGAACCGTCCACGCTCCATTTCCAGACGGTCGGCATCGCGCCTGAACCCGCCTTCTCCAAGGCGCTCACGTAAAGAAATTTCTGGTCGGGGCGCCATACCGAATTGTAGACGCGGTCTCCCGTCCAGGGGAGCCTGCGAAGACCGCCGCCATCAGCACCGATGATGAAGACTTTGGCCCCCGCGCCGACACCCGACTCGTCAAAAGACAGGTGAAAATTGTCCGGCGCCCAATTATCCGTTCCCAGATCTTCTCCGGTGGCAAGTTTCACTTTATTGCGGCCATCGATGTCCGAGACCCAGAGCTCAGACCTCTTGGGCGCGCGCAGCATGATGTACATCACGCGCGTGCCATCCGGCGAGATGACGGGCTGAGTTACGTTCCCCGTTGCGATGTCTGCGGAATCTTTTGAATGAATGTGGTACGCGGTGAGAAAGCCGGAGGACTTGCCATTCACATAATAAATTCCCTTCCCTCCCGGGGCGGGCATGGGTGAGAAGTCCGGTCCTGTTCCGAAAGTAATTTGCGCCAGACTCTGTTCTTGCAGGCTGTACGTCCACATGTTCGTCAGCCCGTTTACATCCCGGCTGAAGAGTACGGAATTTCCCGGTTCATCCCAGACGACCTCAAACCAATTCCCGGACACCTCGCCTAAATCAACTGCCTCATGGCTGGTCACGCTTATTCTGTAAAAACGGTTATTCGGCGAGCCCGCTCGGACACCAACGGCGAGCAGGTCGTTGCCGCCGGGAAATAACAGCAATGGGATGAAGGCGAGGCCAGTGTCTTCGGGCTTGTACACTCGTTCTTCGTTCAGTCCGGATTTTTCCGCGCGATAAATTTCGGGATCCAGAGGCTTCGCATAATAAATGAATGCGCCATCCGGCGATGGAACCACATAGCTGGCGGAGACCACACGCCGAGGAGCGCCGCCGAGCGCAGGCACCGCCCAGACGTCGTCTCGGCCGAGCGACCTTCCGTAATACACTTCCTTCCCGTCGGGCGAAAAATTGTAAACAAGCTTGTTACCTTCGTCATTCGTGAGTTGCAGAGGCTCGCCACCGGAAGTGAGCATGAGGAATACTTGCGCGATGCCGCCGACCGGTGAGACAAACGCCACGGCGTGGCCGTCTGGAGAAAGCCTCGCGCGGTTCATCGGTTTGTTCCACTGACTGATTTGCGTGATCTTTTCGGGGCCGCTCGGAGTTTTCGAGCGCGGCCAAAAGTGATATACGGCAAAGCCCACGGCCAGGAGTGCAATGCAAGCGGCTGCGAGAACATATTTCTTGCTCGCAGTTTGCACGGGGGGATGGATCGCGGCGGACGCCGAGCTACGCGCGGTTTCTGGCGCAACGTCCTGGTCCTGATGCGCTCGGCTTCCTGGCGAGGAAATGCGTCCCGAATCTGTATCGCGCCGCAGACGCTTGAGGTCCGTGCACATGTCGGAAGCGTGCTGATAACGGAGGTCGCGGTCCTTCTCCAGAGCTTTGTTGATGATTCGTTCCAGCTCCGCTGGAACATCAGGATTCAGGCGTATGGCAGGAACCGGTACGCGGTTCAGGATTGCTTCGGTGATTACTCCTGAGGTGTCGCCGCGGAAGGGGAGCTGCCCCGTGGCCATTTCGTACAGGACTACGCCGAAGGAGAACAGGTCGCTGCGCGCGTCCAGTTCCCTGCCGCGCACTTGCTCGGGAGACATGTAGGCGATGGTGCCGACGGTGGCGCCGGGACTGGTCAAGAGTTCTTCTGGCGCGGTGGGCACCGAAGTGGCGGCCGCGCCCTGCGCGACGCGGGACGAAGGGGCGACTTTTGCCAAGCCGAAATCGACAATCTTGGCGTGGCCGCGCTTGGTGACGAAAATATTAGCGGGCTTGATGTCGCGATGAACGATGCCTTCGGCGTGGGCGACGTCGAGGCCGTCTGCTATCTGGATCGCTAGATCGAGAATGGTTTCGATCTCCATCGGACGGCCGCCGATGCGGTGCTTCAGCGTCTGGCCATCGAGAAATTCCATGGCGATGAAGACCTGGCCGTCCTGTGCGCCGGTCTCGTGAACCGTGCAGATGTTGGGGTGGTTCAGCGCGGAAGGCGCTTGAGCTTCGCGGCGGAAGCGTTCGAGCGACTGTGGGTTGCGCGCGACATCGTCGGGAAGAAATTTCAGCGCTACGAAGCGGTGCAGGTTGCTGTCTTCCGCTTTGTAGACCACACCCATACCGCCGCCACCGAGTTTTTCGACGATTCGGTAGTGTGAGATGGTTTGGCCGATGCGCGAGGAGGATTCTGCCATCGGCGCACATATTAGGTTGGGGGTAGGGGCAAGTCACGAATGCAGAATAGACGCGGGATTGTGGCGCCGTGGCGGGGTGATGCAGCGCCATGCGAAGCAGAAGCCTCTCGTACACCTTTCGCTGTATTGCCGCCTGTATCAACGGGATTAAAATGCATGCGAATCACCGGGACCAAGAAACGTGCCTTCCGGCAAATCGTCGGACCCTCACTCTGCGTTAGACAAACGCAAAACCATCCTCATCGCCGATGATAGCGAGTTAATGCGGACAAAAATCCGTCAGGCACTCGAGCGGGACACGGACTTTGACGTTTGCGGCGAAGTGAGCAATGGCAGTGAAGCCGTGGGCAAAGCGAGAGAGCTAGCGCCTGACTTGATTATCCTGGATCTGAGAATGCCCTGCCTGAGTGGTATTGACGTTGCGGGTGTCCTGCGGTATGCGCTGCCCAAGACTCGAAGAGTTTTGCTGACGATGTACGCAGAAGACGTAGGACCAAACCTTGTGTCTCAGTTTCACATTGATGCAGTGCTTGCCAAGGCCGATGGGCTAGCGGACTTAGGGGCACAGGTCACGAGGCTCCTGACCGACCCCGCGGCTGAGGCTGCGACCCCGCGAGAAACGATGGGAGCCGTTTAGCAACGCGATGGCTCCGGGAATATCGCAGCGCGACGCATCCACGAACTCTACGAATCTTTACGAGCGCAGCAAACTTTGGACGCAGTCAGCCAGCCCCGACACGCCGTTCCCTTTGGCAACAACCGCATCCACTGGAAGCGTTTCGCGAGGAAACGCTCTGGCGACAGCTTCGCCGTACATCGTGAAGAGAACGATCCTCACATCGGGCATCATGTTTTTCAGGACAGATGCTGTTTCCAGGCCGTTCGTGCGAGGCATCGCGATGTCCAGAAGAATCAAATCGGGCTTGAGTTTGCGAGCTTTCTCGATCGTGTCTTCACCATCCACAGCGTCACCGCAAACGTCGAAATCTCGTCCGGCGAGATATGAATGAACGGCGCGGCGAACCGTGTCGCTGTCATCCGCTACTAGAATGCGTTTTGACATCATGGTTAAAGCGTAACAACAGCTCTAGGAATAGCAGAATACGGTGTTCACCCTAACCTGAGTGAGTATCCCGTGTACGACAAATCGTAATCTTGCTGAAAAAAGTACTTCATTTTCCCGCGCCGACTATGAGTGTGACGCAGCGGTTCGCAACGTCAACCGACTGATTGTGCTGGGCTAAGTTCCCGATTCGTCTGGTGGAACCAGAAATGCGTATGAGCTCGATAGGGTCTTTCACAGTTGGATGTCGGTTGTGTTGGATGTCAGTTGTGAGGAGATCACGATGGAATCTCCATTCGATATTTTCAAAGTACACGCTGGGGGCTCTCTGCGAATAACGACAGTGTCAGGGTTCAGGGAGGCCAAGGTTCAGATGGCTCGCCTGGCGCTGATCTCTCCTGGAGAATATTTCATTCAGTCGCGAGAAAAGGGCGTCGTCGCCTGGCAAACCGAAGAATGGGCGGACGTCATTTGAGCACATTTAAAGGGGGCCGTGTTTCGATGCAAGGTAAGACCCGGGTACGTTGAGAAGAATTGTGCGAGCAAGCCGCGAATGAACAAGACCCGGCGAAAATGTTGGAGATCGTCGCAGAAATAAATCGCCTTCTCGGCGCGAAATACGATCGTGTAAGCCAGAAAGACGGCGCGACATCGAAAACGTCCAACGATTCAGTCTAGACGGCGTCTGACATGATGCCTTTTCTCGCCCAACCAGCCAATCGTCTTGCGCTGCGTTGGGTGACCGGCGGGTGGCCGACCCTTGCAGCGTGTTGCAACCAACCGCCTGTGGGTTCCGGGGGGCGCATCCCTTTGCGCGGTTCGCAAAGGGTGCCTAGCAAAACGTCAAGTTCTACCCTCCGGTCCGCCGTTCGGTGCGTGACCACTCGGCTCGCCGTCCAGAATGCTGCTCGGATTGAATACGCATCGGATGCGCTGCGGTTGCCACCCTCGCTGGCGGCCTGTGGCCGCCAACCGGCGAGCCCCCCAGGTTCCACCCCAACGGCAAACCTGGAACCCCAATTAACTCCACCGACAACTTCCGCAGTGGTATCATTCATTCCCGTGGCACGACCAGAAGAACAAACAGGAATAGCGAGTCCTGCCTGCAAGAGCGTGGGCCACCCGCCGGGCCCGCAGTGGCAGCGTGGTTCTTTTCCCACGCCGGGGGGCAACACACATCAGACGTACCAAATATGTGTGACATGCCATTGATTATGAAACTGCGACTTCGATCACTAATGCTGACGCTGACTGCCTGCGCCCTAGTTGGGTGTACCAGCCAGCCTCCGGTCGCGCGGGATGCCCTTACAGGTAGCTATGTCTCAGTGCGCCATCGCTGTGGTTTCGCAATGTCACTATGCCTGCTCACGACCATTCGTTGAAAACGTCTATTGTCCAAAAGCTCGCAAATCGCGGGCGCACGATCACAGGCAGCCAAAATGAAAACCCTTAATCGATGGACAACTTGTTTTGTGGCGATGCTCATATTCGTGGGCGTGAGCGGGAGAGCCGCGGTTACACAGCAGACGCCTTCAATGGCCAGTGCGAGGGAGCGGCCGCTGGCGCTCTCCTCTCCGGAATTTGCGCGATGGAACGATGACGCGGAGTTTCAAAAGCCGGTGGAAAAAATGGTGGCGTGCCGGTCAGCGGAATACCGGCAGGGACGTGCACGCGCCAAATGGACCGACGGTGGGGCACAACCGCGTGACGCTGGAGCAGGACGGCTGCCTGCTGGTGGAGCACTGGACCGCTGCGGCCGGAGTGCAAACCGGCACCAGCTTCAATTATTACGATGTGCGAGACAAGAAATGGCACCAGCTTTATCTCGATAATTCGGGGAATGCCGGAGCGTTTCCGGCGATGGCCGGAAATCTGGTTGATGGGAAAATGGTGCTGCTGACCGATGAAAGGCAGACGCCGGTCTCCCGATGGACCTGGTATGTGCTGGAGCCAGGGAAAGTGCGGCAGATGGCCGAACAGTCCAGCGACGGACAGAAGACGTGGAAAATTGTCTGGGATTCGGTGTGCGAGAAGTCAGAAGCCGCAACGCACGCCGCGAAGTGAACCGCGCCGCGTCACCGCAGTCCAGCGCCAGAGGCGCGGCAGAGATTAGGCCAGTGCTTAAGCACTGGGAAAGCTCGCGAATATCGGTTTTCCTCTCGCTCTTCCCACCGGCTCTTGCCGCAAACATCCTGGGTCACGTTGATGTTTGGGTGACCCAGGATGCTCGGCACAACCGCCGGGGTGGCGCCTTCGCGCAGCAAATGGGTGGGATGCATGCTGCGGAAGCTCCTAAAATGCCCGTTAACGCTGGAATCGGCTGGGTCCGAATCTCTGCAAAGAGTGATTGCAAGCATTCGCGGGCAAAAGGGAATGCGGGTGTGTACGCGCGAAATCTGCCATCGAAGTGCCTATGCGTTCGGCTGTCGGGGTCAAAAGATAGGCGTGAATGTCACCCGCATGGGGCCCGGTTAGCACCGTTCCCATACCCGAGATTTGTCCGCGGTCATTGATATTGCTCGCCGAGATTATGAAGAGGTTGGAATCCGCGGGAATTAGCGTATTAAGGTCGGTCATCACACCATCCTGCCAGATGAAGCCGCGAGACCAGTTGAAACTGGAGTCAAAGTTGTTTCCCACCACTTGGCCCCGGTTGTTGATGCCGGTGGCAAAGGCGGCGAAATCTCCCGGCAGAACGCCGAGGCTTGTGACTGCGCCGTCCGCGCCGCTTAGCCAGGCCGCGGCATAGAAGGTGGTGCCGTCAGCAGTGCCGACTTGCCCGGCGATTTGGCCGCGGGTGTTAATGGCGTAGCCGAAATTGGAACCTGTACCTCCGAGATCCTGAAGCACGAAGGCAGTCTTGTCTTTCCACACTACGGCGTGTATCGCTGTGGTGCAGCTTCCCGAGTAGCCTACGGCTTGGCCTTGATCGTTAATCCCGAATGCGACACCGTCTGGATCGTTAGCTATCAGAGGAAGAGCTTCGGCGCTGCCTCTTGCCCACAACGCCGGCAACGTAATCCGATTGTTGGTGGTGCCGGCTGGGCAGGTGGGGTCCACGGGACCGTTTTCCGCATATCCGACGGCTTCTCCGCGGTTATTGATGGCGCTGGCCTGCCCATTATTTCCGCCGAGGGTCGGAAGAGCGCTCATGTGGCCGTTTCGCCAAAGAAACGGAACGCAGGTAAGGTGTGTGCCGAAGCCGCAAATGTCTTCGCCGTTCGGATCTGGATCCGCAGTTTCGGACTGACCGACGGCTTCCCCGCGGTCGTTAATCCCGCCCCAGTTAATCCAACTGTTGCCGTCGGGTTTTCCAAGCGTGCCCAGGTCAATGTTGAATCCGTAGATGCTTATCACCGCGCGGCCCCTAGCAACGGTCGTAAACAAACTACTCTCGGGAGGGTTCACCGTCCCATCCATGTTCTCCGTCCAACCCTGGTTATTGAGGCCCATGGCCATGCTGAAGTTGTCTTTGCTGTTGTTAATACCCAAATCGGTGATTTTGTAGGCCGTCTGAGCGACTACATCGCTGCAGCAAGCCAGAAGAATCATCGTAACTACGGATATCGAGAAAATTCGCAACAACCTCAGCACGCTCATAGGTTCTCCTTTTGGGCCGGGCAAAGTCTTCGCGCCGAGATGACTGGCGAGGTGCGGCAGGTGCGGCTCGGCGCTCTGGCAGTTCGTGTGCAGTTGCGAGAAGAATTGATCCACAACCTGACGAACTCCTAGTGACCGAGAATTAGGAGGCAGGCCGCATGCCACGTTCAGAACGATTACGTGACACAACAGGCCCAACACTTCAGAGTTCGAAAACGAGTAGCGGACTGACAAAATCCCGGGACCATCCGAAAAGGGCTGGAACGGCTGTTTCTCCAACTTTTCATACATATTGGCGAGAGGTTATGAAATTCGAGAACGTCAGGCGCGCAAGTGAGGCCATACAATTCTGATTGACTTTCAGACGATTAAGACATACATACCGGTAGGTACGTTAGGCAGGATGGAGTTTCATATTGTTGAGCGCGCGTTAGCTCTCTCTTGACGCTCTGAGAGTTACCATACATGCAGCTTGTTACGTTGGCGGCACGCAAAAATCCGAAGCGTCGAGCGACCAGACTGCGTGATGCTGGGCGCACGCGGCAGCGCTTGCTGCAAGCGGCATCCCGCGAGATCTACAGAGCGGGTTTCCAGAGTGCAAGCCTGGACACAATTCTGGCCTCCGCCGGCGTCACCAAGGGAGCGCTGTACTACCACTTCAAGAACAAGGAAGCCTTGGGATATGCCGTGGTCGAAGAGGTCATTTCTCCCGACGTCCGCGGCACATGGGTGCGGCCTTTAGAGGGTGTCAAGGACCCTATCAGCGCTTTGATCGGCATGGTTCAACGTTTATCCGTGCGGCCCGAGGATGTTTGCGGAGGCTGTCAACTGAACAATCTGGCGCAGGAAATGTCTCCTCTGGACGCGGGATTCCGGATGCGGCTGGAGGCAATCTTCGATGCCTGGCGCGAGGCCACTGCCTCCGTTTTGCGCGAGGGCCAGATCAATGGAAGCGTTCGCCGCAGCGTGGAACCCGCTGAGGCCGCCGGCTTACTGATTGCGATGGTCGAAGGTTACGGCTCGCTGGCAAAGAATGCTCAGGATCCGAAAGTGATAAAGTCGGGGATCAAAAATATCGTGGGCTGGCTGAGGTCTCTGCGCGCGCCGGGCAACGGCAAGCGAGGTTGATGGCATCGATGTCCCGAGGGGCAGTGTTGGATTGCGACATACCAACCGGTTCGTATTCTCGGACAGTCAAGCATGGCGAGTGAGCGAAGCGTTTCAAACTACATGATGAAAAAGGAGAACGAACAATGACAAGGGTCGCAGTGTCGCGAAGAAATCTGCTCGCTACGGGAGCCTGCGCGCTGGTTGGTGCCGTGAGCCTGCCGGAACTGGCTAGGGCCAGCACATTCGGAGGGCAGAACTTAACGACCGAGGAGGTCGTCCGAAAGTGGTATGCAGGCTGGGGGCAGAAAGATTGGGGCCCACTGGATATCCTGCTCGCCGACGACTTCACCTTTTCAAGCGCTGCCGGCGACGACCACATCAGCAAAAGCGCTTTCAAAAAGCAATGCTGGGAAACGCAGATCAATTTCATCGGGCATTTTGACCTGGAGAGAGTCGCCACCGGCCCGGATGATGCTTTTGTGAAATATCTTTGCTACACCACGAACGGTAAATCGCTCCGGAATGTGGAGTATCTCCGAATCAAGGACGGAAAGCTGCAATCCATTGAGTGTTATTTCGGCGCGCAATCCAGCTTTCCGTCAGCAGTGAGCACCGGGCAGAAGTAACCTGCGGGGCTGCAAGGAAAGGCGTCGGATGCCGATCTTCCGACTTAGCGGTGATGCTGAATGCACCATTCGCAGAAAGTCGAAACGAGAGAGCCAGGGGTTCCATCATGAGCGCCAGCGAAATTCAGGATCCGAAGGTTATTGCACGCGAGACGTTTGTTCAACAAGCGGCTCGCGCCAATGCGGACGTTTCGGCCATCCCACTGCGGGTAACTACGATTTACGCCCCTGAGAGTGGACGGGATTACACTAGCGATTCCACAGGGGACGGGTTCTGCGAAGCTGCAGATACATCATTGCTTCCGGCAATCCGAGTTGCTGCTGCAAACCTCATGCGAGTGGCGCACCAATTGGAGGTTGCGGCAAAACGACAAGCGCCACGAATTGCGTTCAAGGCAAAGAGTAAGATCCTACTGCTGGATTTAGCCGACATCATGGCGGTGCAAGCCGAAGGTAATTACGTTTCGTTGCAACAGCGAGCTAATTCTTATTTGGTGCACGAGTCGCTCTCGTCCATGGTGGAGAAGCTCGAGCCCTACGGATTTGTTCGCATCCACCGTTCGGTGGTCGTGAATATTTCCGCCGTGGAGGAGATCCAACCCTTACCGACGGGGGAATACAGACTGCGTGTAAAAGGTGGGAAGGAATACCTGGTAACGCGTACATACAAACATAACCTCAGAGATCTAGCTCAACTGTGGGTCGGCTCAGAGCGCCTTTGCAGCTAAAAGCGGCGGCGCGCGATTCACACCATACAGCGCAACGGCTGGCGGCGCTCTGAGGGCGCCGCTTCCCTTCCCCCGACACCCGCCGATCTGAAGAGCCATTCACTGAGGGAAAAATCCAAAGCAAGGGCAACGTCAACGGCGGGTGCAGCAAGCAGCGCCCCTACGGACCCTTGTTGAAGCTAAGCCGGTGCGCGGAAAGTGTTAAGTTAGGAGCGAGGCGGTGGCGCATGGCTGCGTTTGAAGAACATAAGGACGAGTTGGAGCATTACGAGACGATGATGGGGCCGCAGCGAGGACGTTTGGCGGTGACTTTGGATTTGCTGACGAATGCGCTGGTGCTGGTTGGACAGCATGGCGTTTATTGCCACACCAATCGCGATCCGGACGTGCCGGTGATGGATATACGGATGGTGCAGTCCGAGATCAGCAAGGCGAAGGAATTGATTCAGAGTGTGATGGAGGCGATGCGGATCGAGCGCGAGAAGCGGGCGTGAATTTGGCGCCGTGCGATGTGTATAGGAGCTACGGGGCTTAGCGCCGCAGCCGAGGGAATTCAAAATAGCCCGCGACACGCCGACGCTCCGAGCTGCGAAAATACGAAGAGAGATCGTTCGCTGCGCTCAGGATGACGAATTAAAAGCCGAGCAAGATGGGTTGTGTCACGAATCACAGATCGCGAATCACAGTTTCAGGTCCCAGGTTTCGGCTACCAGGTTGTGGCCGAAGCTGTGGTGGCGTTTTTTCGCGGTGATGCGGAAGCCCTGGGATTTGTAAATGCGGCGGGCGGCGTAGAGATTGCTTTGAGTCCACAGCGTCAGCGTCTTATAGCCGGCCTGGCGCGCGAAGCGGACACATTCGCTTACCAGGCGCTGGCCGATGCCGAGGCCGCGAGCCGAGGGTTCGACGTAGAGCAGGCGGAGCTTGGCGATTGTCGGCGTGTGTTTGACGATGAAGACGGAGCCGACGATTTCGCCGTTACGTTCGGCAATCCAGCAGCGTTCTTTGCGCGGATCGAAATTTTCGACGAACTGCCCCACGATTTTGGCGACTAATGCTTCGTAGTGTTCATTCCAGTTGTATTCCTGCGCGTATAACAAACCCTGGCGGTGCGCGATCCAGCCCATGTCGCCTACTTGCGGCGGACGGAGGATATACGGTTCTTTGTGCGCGTCCGGCGGCGGCGCGAGGAGCTGCTCGATGGTGTGCATGGCGGTTACGAGGCGCGTTTTTTCGGATTCGGGGATGGGCCGGAGGCGGGCGGCGACTTCTTTATTGGAGCGGGAGTTGAGTTGGGCGATGGCTTGGCGGCCGCGCGGAGTGAGGGAGAGAAGAGTTTCGCGGCCGTCGGATGCAGAGCGCTCGGTGCGGATTAGCCGCGCTTTTCGGAATTGGCGAACGATGCGGCTGAGGTAGCCGGGATCGAGATCGAGGGCGGCGCAGACCGCCGTCGCGGTGGCTTTGTCGGCGGGATTATTGCGGTGGGCTAGTTCGTAGAGGACGCGGCCTTCGGTGAGGGAGTACGGGGTGCCCAGGTAGCCGTCTTTGAGAACGCCGATTTCGCGGGTGTAGAAGCGGTTGAAACGGCGGATGGCGGCTACTTTATTTTCTTTCTCGGGATTTGCGTTCATGGAGGCCTTCGTTGCTGGCATTGTTGTTCCGCTGTACATGATAGAGTCACATACATAGTTGCTTGAGTCAACTATATGGAACAACAGGGATGCGTGTTGGGAGATTTTGCGGCGCGGAGCAATGGCGGTCTGAAGACCGCCGCTACAAAAAGCTTGGCTGCGGATTGTAGCAATGGCCGAGCGGCACCGAACGGCCGGCGGGTAGATGGCGCGGCAGTGCCGGGTCGGCGAACTCCGTAGACCCGCCGCTACAAAGGCCAGCCCGAAGCGTCGGCGGGATGCCAGCGCTCCGCCAACCGCGCGCTTCTCGCAGGTAACAGGACACTTAGCGCACGGCTGGATTTTGGTTTTTCTGCCGTAACCTTTTCCCTTCCCTGAAGTTTTATAGTATGGCTGGGACTTCTTCGGAGCGTTCTTTGAGTTCTGTTCAGGAAGCCGGGGAGCGGCAGCTTGTGGAGGCGGCGCAGGAGGATCCGCGCCGCTTTGCGGAGCTGTACGAGCGGCATTTCGAGCGGGTGTACGCGTACGTCTCGCGGCGGGTGCGGGACCGGGACGTGGCGGAAGATGTGACCTCCGAAGTATTTCATCACGCTCTGGCAAACCTGAAAAAATTCGAGTGGCGCGGGGCTCCTTTTGGGGCGTGGCTGATGCGGATTGCGTCGAACGCGGTGGTGGACCGCTGGCGACGCCACGCGCGCGAGAATGCTACCGAGCTTGCGGAGGATCCCGTGAGCGGTGAACCGAGTCCTGAAGAGGTTGAATTACGCGCACAGCTTTTCCGGCTCGTGCGCGAGCTTCCCGCCGAGCAGCGCCGCGTAATAGAAATGCGTTTTGCGGACGAGAAAAGCATCCGCGAAATTGCGGAGACACTGGGGCGGACGGAAGGCGCGGTGAAGCAGCTGCAGTTCCGGGGGATGCAGGCTTTGCGGGAGCAAGCGGCGAAAGTGGCGGGCAAAAAGTTTGGTGAAGCACATGGCTAAGCTGAGTTTGAGCGAACAACTCGATCGCGCGGTGCAGGCGGTGCTGGCGCCGGTTGCCGGGGAGCGCGGGCGCGACGGCGCGGGTTTGGATGAGCGGATCGCGCCGCTGGCGCGCCTGGCGGAGCAGCTCCGCGGACTGCCGCGCGAAGATTTTAAAGCACGACTGAAAGCTGAATTCGAAGGGAGCACAACGATGGCTAGCAAACCAGCAGTAGCGAGCGAGCAAGGGACCACCGCGACAACGCAGCGAGAGAAAACATCAGGATCGCCGGAAAGCTATATACCCGCGGGATACAAAACGATCACGCCTTACCTCACGGTGGCGAACGCGCCGGAGCTGATTGATTTCATCAAGCAAACATTTGATGCCGAAGAGACCTTCCGCACGACTGGGGCCGCGGGCGGAGTGCATTGCGAATTGCGCGTCGGGAATTCCATGGTGATGGTCGGCGGCGGAGTGCCCGGCAAATCCTTCATCGGCGTGGCGACCCCGACGACTTTGCACGTGTACACTCAGGATTGCGATGCCACGTACGAGAACGCTCTGAAGGCGGGGGCGACGTCCATCGCCGAGCCGAGCGATCAGCCCTATGGCGAACGCCTCGCGGAGGTCAAGGATGCGTCCGGGAATATTTGGCGCATTTCGTTCCCCACGTATCTGGGCGAGAAACCGTATAAGCCGGAGAGCGTTCAGAGTGTGCAGGTCTATCTGCATGTGAACGGGGCTGCGTCGTTGATTAATTTCATGGAGCGGGCATTTGGCGCAGAGGAAATGGCGGGCAGGGCTACTTCGGCGGAAGGATTGATTTGGCACAGCACGATAAAAATTCGAGATTCGCAGCTGGAAATCAGTGACGCCATGGATCGTTATCAATTCATGCCCAGCACATTTTATTTGTACGTGGACGATGCGGACGGCTGGTACCGGCGCGCGTTGGATGCGGGGGCCAGCTCGGTGAAGCCGCCGGTGGACCAGCCGTACGGTGATCGCGTCGGGAGCGTGAAGGATCCCGCCGGGAATTTGTGGTATCTCTCGATGCACCTGGGCGAGCCGCAAGCAAAGGCCCCCGAAGCTCCGGGGGAAAACGCCGCGGCTACCGTGAAGTACATCCGCGAAGGATTCCACACCGTCACGCCTTATCTGCTGGCTCGGAATGCGGCGCGCTTGATTGATTTCTTGAAGGAAGGATTGGGGGCGCAGGAACGCTTCCGAGTGCCGACCGGCGAGAAAATCATGCACGCCGAAGTGCAGATCGGCGATTCGATTGTGGAATTGAGCGACGGCAGCGAGGAGTTTCCGCCGCGCGGCGCGATGCATATTTTGTTCGTGGATGATGTAGACGCGAGCTATCGGCGAGCGCTTGGCGCGGGCGGTGCTTCGCTGCACGAACCGGTCGAACAGGTTTGGGGCGATCGCGACGCGGGGGTGCAGGATCCGTCCGGCAATAATTGGTATTTGACGGCGCGGCGCCTTTCGGCGCACGTGCCAGCGGATACGCCGACGATCGTACCGGGCTTCAGCACGCGCGGGGCTGATCGATTTATCGAATTCATGAAGCAGGCGTTCGGGGCGGAGGAGGCGTTCATGCACAAGGCGCCTACGGGGACAGTGATTCATTCGCGGATTCGGATTGGGGATTCGATTTTGGCGATTGGCGAACTGCGCGGCGATTTTGTCGCGATGCCCTTCCATTTGCATATGTACGTGCCAGATGTGGATGCGGTGTATGCGCGAGCGGTCGAGGCGGGCGTGAAGACATTGCGACCGCCTAAAGATGAGCCTTATGGGGACCGGGCCGCGAGCGTAGAGGATGCGTTTGGGAATTTGTGGTCGTTTGCGACGCATATTAAGGACGTGAAGTTTTAGGGACGGCGCGCAAGTTTTGCGCGGGGTCTACGAGCGGGCGTGGTGTTGGCGCGAGGCTTGTGTCGCACCTACGGCGCTCCTAATTTTCTTGCACGTTTTCCCAGCGCTCACGCGCTGGGCTAATTTCTGCCGCGCCTCTGGCGCTGAACCTCGATGCGGTGCGGCAGGAATTGCGCGATGAGTTGAATTCACTTCGAAGAGAGATCCCTCGCTGCGCTCGGGATGACAGCCGCTTCACGCCCTGCGCAGAACGGAAAAGCCACGAGGCGGCTGCAAGCGGCGAGCGTCGAATTAGTGGCCAGGCCTTGGCGCCGTTCGTTCCTGCGTCAGTGCAAACGTGGACGACTTCCGCTTTACATTCTCCACATAATCGAAATCTGCCAGACGACTCCGCGCGGTGAGCTGTTACTCGGCGGTGGTTGGATCTATCAGGCGGCGGACGGCGGAGACGCGATTGGCTGGGAGGCCGGCGCGCTTGGCGTGTTCGCGGATGGTGGCCTCATCGGGCGCGAGGTAAACGCAGTACACTTTATCTCCGGTGACGTAGCTGTGCAGCCACTGAATTTCGGTGCCCATGGCTTTCAGCACGCTGACGGATTTTTGAGCGGCTTCGCGGAGTTGCGCGTCAGTGAGATTCCCTGCTCCGGGGATTTCGCGTTCGATGACGAATTTCGGCATGGTGGGATGCTAGCATTGCTATGCAGCGGCAGCAATACAGGTGACCGCGCGAGGCCTGGAGTGAGTCATAAAGTGAGGTGAAGTGGACATGGACCTGCGATCGTTACAGAAGCCGTTGAAGGAGCAGTATCGCGCCGACCCGAGCGCTTCGCGCATCACTTTGCGCGCGAGGGGCGCGCAGACCGATGCGCCGGTTTCTTGTTCGGTGGACTTGGGGCGCGCGATTTATCAGGCCGAAGCGCACAAGGGAGTGGGCGGCGCGGGCGCGGGAGCTTGTTCCGGCGATCTGCTGCTGGGGGCGCTGGCGGCTTGCGCGCAAATCACTTGCCAGATGGTGGGGGCGGCGATGGGGATTGCTACGGATCGCATTGCGGTGACTGTGGAAGGCGATATGGATTTGCGCGGGACCTTGGGGATTGATAAGGCAGTGCCGGTGGGCTTCGAGTCGATTCGCGTGGAGTTCGATATTGACGCGCCGGATGCGACTGTGGAGCAGTTGCGCGGTTTGCGCGAGAAGACGGAGCAATATTGCGTGGTGATGCAAACTTTGCTGAAGCCGCCGAAGGTGCAGAGCGTGTGGTCCCGCGCGGAATAGGCGGCGGCTGGAAGCGCGTCACGGATTGCGAGGTGAGCATGGAAATAGCCAAGCCTAAGCTCGAAACCATATTGAAGAGGTTTGAACAGCCGGACGAAGTGCGCACGTTTGAAAAAGGAAAATTCGAAGTGGTGCACATTGGTGGCATGACGATTGGCCGCGCGACTTACCAGCCGGGATGGCGGTGGTCGTTGCACGTGGGTCCGAGCGTGGGCGCCGCGCGCTGCAACGTGGAACATGTGGGGATGGTCGTCTCCGGTTGCGCGACCGCGGCGATGGAAGATGGAACCGTCCACGAAATGCGTGCCGGGACTTTGTTTTACATTCCGCCAGGACCGCCAGGACATGACAGTTGGGTGGTCGGCGACGAGCCGTATGTGTCGCTGCATTTTATGGGCGCGGAGAAGTATGCGGACAAGTAGCGTGGCGCGCAGATGACGCATCCACTGGCGGAGTTGCTGCGGTGACGCGCGACGAGGAAAAGCCATGAAGATGCTGTTGGCGTTTGTTGCAGCTATTGTGTTTTTGTTTCCGGGCTCTTTGCGCGCAGCTGCTGCGGCCACGCCGGCCATGGAAGTTGTGGTGCTGGGGTCCGGCGGGCCGCGGGCGCTGGGGCGGGCTGCTTCGAGCTTTCTTGTGCTGCTTGATGGGACCCCGCGGGTATTGGTGGATTGCGGGCCCGGCGCTTTTTTGCGGATTGGTGAGATGAATCTGGATTTGGAAAAGGTGGATACGATTCTGCTGACGCATCTGCACATTGATCACAGCAGCGACCTGCCGGCATTTTTTCTGGCGCGCGGGCTGACTGCGGACGGGCCGATCGTGTTTCGCGTTTTTGGACCGGACGGCGCGGGGCTTTTCCCCAAGACTTCGCACTTCGTGGATTTGCTGTTGGGAAAAGATGGCGCGTTCGCCTATCAGAAGACATTTGGCGCGGACGAAACGTTTGAAGTGCACGACTTGGCGATCAAGCTCGACACTCCGGAGACGAAAATCGTGGATGCGGGCGGCCTGGTGATCGAAGAAATCGCGACGCATCACGATGACTGCCCGTCGGTGGCTTACCGGATTTCGTATAAGGGCGAGACCGTGGTTTTTTCCGGCGACATGGACGTCTCGGCGCTGCCGAATCTGGAGCACCTGGCGAAGAACGCGGACTTGCTTGTTTTTAATTGCGCTGTGCTGGATCCTCCGGAATCGCCCGCGCAACTGTACGATTTTCACACACCGCCGCGGAAGATCGGCGAAGCGACCCACGTGAGCGGAGCGAAGAGTTTGCTGCTGAGCCATATTGCCGGGGACATCGAAAACGCCGAGGGCGAGGTGCGCAAGTCCATTCGCGCGTCGTATGCGGGGCCGGTGGCGTTTGCGACGGATAAGATGACCGTGCCAGTTGGCAAGTGAGGCGAAGTTCGAGCGGATGCGAGTTCGGACTGGTATTCGAATGAGGCACACAAAACAAATCGCCGCCGACCTTCGCTGTGTAATACGCGAAGTGCGGCGGCGCGTCGTGTGTTCGTGCGTGTTGCGCTAGAAGCTGATCTTCAGAATTTGGCCGTTATTGCCTACGAACCAGCCGGCGTGGGGATTGGCGAATGCTACTGCCCAGTAGCCGCTGGCGTTCGGGATTTGAAACCAGGTGCGACCTTCGTCGGGAGTCCAGGCTGCTGCGCCTGAGCTGAAATCCGGTTCGGTCTCGGCGGTCACTACTACGGCGCGGTCGAGGTTGTGGTCGAAACCTTCGCCGTCGTTTTGGCCATAGTTGCCGCGGCCCTGATCGTCATCGTGCTGCTGGTTACCGCGAACATACGCGAGGCAGAAAATCGCTCCCGAAATCGGCGGCTTGTTGGTGAGGGTCCAGGTGCGGCCGCCATCATCGGAAGTGGCTGCGTCGGCGGATGCGTTGGAATTCAAATCGCCGCCGCCGAGAATGCCGTGCTCGGAATCGCGGAATGCGACCGAGACGCCGCCGGCGCTGGCCGAGCTGACGAGCGGCGTATCGTAAGCGTTCCAGGTGTTGCCGCCATCACGCGTCGCGAGAATGCGTGCGATGGATGCGCCGCCGGTAGTAATCCAAGCGTTGCGATCGCCCTGCGTCGCGATGCAGGTGCCGCTGGCGGAGAACGATGCTTCACCGGACAGCGCCGGTGGCATATTCGCGGAGATCGAGTGCCAGGTCTTGCCGTCCGTGGTGCGGATGTCGGGAAATACGCCGTTCACCGAGTCGCTGTGGGTGATGCCGCGAATCGGCGTCCAGAACGAAAAGCAATCATAGAACGCGTTCGCGAGTTCGTTGGTGAACTGGATGTTCCAGGTCGCGCCGCCGTCGGTGGTTTTGTAAATCTTGAAATCGGTGGGGTTGTTGCCGATGGACATTAGATAGGCGACTTTGTCGCTGACGCCTTGCACGTCGCGGAATTGCAACTCATCGTTCGGGTCATCCGTTGTACCCGGCACCACGCCGGATTTCCAGTGGTTGCCGCCGTCGGTGGTGACGACGTAGGTGCCGCCCGTGCCGGCGGCCCAGACGACCCGATCATTCACGGGGCTGACGGCGATCAGCAGTTGCGTGGTGCCGCTCGATTGCGGCGTCAGTTTTGGTTGATGAATTTTTCCATCTTCTTGCGCGGAAGCAACGGTGGCGGAAACGGTAATCAGCAAAATGGCGAGAAAATATTTGAACATCAGAGTCCCCCAGGAGAAAAGTTCGTGGCGGGGAGAAGTATAGAAATGGCGCGGAAGGGTGTCAAGGTTCGCGGTGCGGGCAGCGGTGGGGCGTCACAGTCGACAGGTAAAAGTTAAAAGCGGCGCGATGCGCCGGACGGCAATAGCGATGCCGCCCCCACGCGGCCCCAGTCAAACTGTTCCGCCATCTCTGCGGCCGTGAGGTTGTCGTAATAGGTGACTGTTTTCTCCTCCAGATTTTCCATGTCGGGAGTAAGCTGCGCGCACGCAAGCGAGTCGGGCACAGACAACATGGCCGGTCGGACCTTCTTCGGACGCTTCGAGCGAGGCATGACCTTACTCTCGCATGAGGAAGGACGCGCAACAAGGATGTCTTGCGAGAATCACGGATGGGTCGGCAGTTGGTACCAGATGGCGGGATCTTCTGTGCCTAGCACCCACGAGCAGAAGCCTTGCAGGTTGCGTTGTTTGGCCAGGTCGTAGCGCTCGCGGAACGTCCTGGCGTCGGTGAAGAAAATCCATTCGCGTTCGTCGTCGCGGTAGAAGTAGAACCACGCGCTGCGATCGGTGGCGTCCCATTCGATGTGGCCGTTGTAGGCGCGGGCGAGATCGAGCGCGTCGGCGGTGGAAATGTAGGCGGCAGCGGGATTGGTTTTGTCGGCGGTTTTCGCGTTCGCTGGCGCGGGGGCTGCGGCGAACCAGTGATAACCGTAGAGCGGGATGCCTAGCGAAATTTTTTCGCGCGGGACGAATTTGAGCGCGTAGTCGAGATTGCTGACGGTCCAGGACCAGCCGGCGACGGGGCCGGGCGGCGTGAGGCGCGTGTGCTGGTCGTAGGTCATCAGGCAGATAAGGTCCACGGACTTCGCTATCGCAGCCAGGTCGTAGGCGCCGCGCCAGTTTTCGTAAATCCACGCGGAATAGTTGGTTTCGCCGGCGGCGCCGGGCGCGTTGGGGACCGTGGCGATGGTGAGTTGCAGATTATTTTGGTGAAAGAGCGTGGCGGCCTCGGCGACCATCGCGGAGAAAACGTCGCGGTCGGTCCAATTTACGTTTTCAAAGTCGAATTGAAAGCCGGTATAGCCGTTAACCTTGCAGGCTTCGATTAGCTGCGTGAACATCTCGCGGTAGGCGGCGGGATTCGCGAGCAGCTTGTGAAAATCATCTTGCAGGAAATTGAAATCCACCACGATGGGCATTACTGGGACGTGATTTTGGCGCGCGGTTGCGAGTACCTCGGGGTTGGGTCCGCCGGAGACGAGGCCGGCGGAATCGACTGAGTACCAGGTTGGGACGAGCGTGTCTATTTTGTTGGCGTGTGCGAGGAAGGAACGGACGGAATTGGGATCGCGCGTCATGTAGAAGAGAGATTTTGGTTGCTGCGCGCGGGCGGGGAGAGCGGCGCAAAATATCAGGACGAGAACCCATCGCATCATTTTCATGACGTTCGTATGTTATGCGCTTCCCTTCTTGTAGACAACGACGTTGCTTGCGCACCAATGACTGCGCCCGCCTGAAGGCGGCCGCTACAAAGTCAAACCCGGATTGCGGCGCGGGCGACGGGAGGCCTATTGGTCAACTTCAGGATGTTTTTCCAGGTAGCGGCCCACTATTGCCGCGGCGTGTTCGCATAGCGTGCGGTCTTCGGGCGTGAACGCGGCGGGAAAGTGGCTGTCGATGTCCAGTTCGCCTACTACATTTTTATTTACGAAGATGGGTACCACGATTTCGGATTTGGTTTCCACGGAGCAGGCCAGGTAGCGCGAGTCGGCGTTCACGTCGTCCACGACGATTGTCTTTCCGGTGGAAGCTGCCGCGCCGCAGATGCCTTGATTGAGCGGGATGCGCGTGTGTGGAGTCATCGTGCCGCGAAACTGGCCAAGGACGAGCATGTCCTGCGCCCCGCCTTTTTCGAGCATGTAGAAGCCCACCCAGTTGTAGCGCAACATTTCCTGGTGAAAAAGTTTGGCGATGCCGGCCATCAAATCCTGCGCGGTGGCGGCGCCGGCGGCGAGCGCGTCGAGTTTTTTCACCAGCTCGGAAGTCTTGGCATTTGCAGTCGGCATAGGAATGAAATACTAAACTGAATTTCGGATTTAGACCAATGGTACGGCCGGGCCGGTTCCGGTGCGCAAATCTCTAGAAAGTTTCAATCTCTTGAGGTAATAAGGGAGACTTCGAGGCTCAATAACGTCGCGTTAGCGGCGCGCGCGGTCGGCGTTCGGTGCGCTTGGCGGCGATGACTTCCTCCCGATGAACCAGGAGTATTTGTGGGAATGAGCGCTTCGTCAGAAATCACGCAGCTCCAGCAGCAACAGCAGGTGCCGCGCTGGTGCCCCGCCACGCGCGTAGCCTTCCGGTTTTGCTTCGTGTACTTCGGATTGTTCTGCTTGGCGACGCAAATCCTCGGCAGCTTGATGCCCATTCCCAAGGTTGATATTCCCGACTTGCAATCCCTGTGGCCGATCCGTCCGGTAATTCTCTGGGTCGCCGCCCACATTTTGCGCATTGCACACCCGATCGCTTACGCCGACACCGGCAGCGGCGACAGAACCTTCGATTGGATCGTAGCGCTCGTCCTGCTGAACGTTGCCGCTGTGGCGACGGTGATCTGGTCTTTTCTCGATCGACGGAGACAAAACTACGTCACGCTGCACAAATGGTTCCGGCTTTTCATTCGCTTTTCGCTTGCATCGCAGATGATCACCTACGGCATGGTCAGAATCATTCCATTGCAGATGCCGTATCCATTTCTGACGAGATTATTGGAGCCATTCGGCAATTTCTCACCGATGGGCGTTCTATGGTCGTCAATAGGTTCCTCGCCTGCGTACGAGACCTTCGCGGGCTGCGCGGAAATGTTGGGTGGAATTCTGCTGATCGCTCCGCGGACAGCAACGCTGGGAGCGCTCGTTTGCCTCGCGGACATCACCCAGGTCTTCGTACTCAACATGACGTACGATGTGCCCGTAAAACTTCTTTCCTTTCACTTGTTATTGCTGGCGGTGATTCTGCTCGCACCTGACCTGTCGCGTCTGGCTGATTTCTTTTTGCGCAACCGTGCCACCGAGCCTCCCAGGGCACCGCAACTTTTCGGCGCGCGGCGCAAAAACCGGATCGCGCTTGACGCGCAGATCGCTCTTGGGATCTGGATCGTAGGGTGGAACGCTTATGGCGGCTGGAGCGCTTGGCACAAGTACGGCGGCGCACGCCCTAGGTCTGCGCTCTACGGAATCTGGGATGTGGAGCAGCTTTCGATTGACGGGCAACTGCGCGCGCCGCTTCTCACTGACTACGGCCGCTGGCGACGCGTCATCTTTGATTTTCCCGAGCGGATGGCTTTTCAGCGCATGGACAATTCCTTCCCCAGTTATGGTGCTGCAATCAACGTCGATGACCAGACCCTGGCGCTCACGAAATCTGGGGATAAAAACTGGAAAGCCGTTTTCCATTTCGCCCGGCCAGCGGAGAATCAATTGACCCTGGATGACGACATGGACGGGCACGCAATTCACATGGATTTGCAACTCCTCGATCGCAACAAGTCTTTGCTGGTCAGCCGCGGGTTTCATTGGATCCAGGAAAGTCCTTATAATCGCTAGGCGTCGTCGCCAGGTGCCGATGAAATCAAACGCGAGCGATAATCTCACGTGACGCGCAGAGCTTGCGTTGTCGGCGCTGGTCCCAATGGCCTTGCGGCGGCCATCGTTCTGGCGCAGCAGGGATTGCAGGTCGAGGTTTTCGAAGCCGAGCCGCAGCCGGGAGGCGCGGCGCGGTCGCTTGAGCTCACCTTGCCGGGTTTTCTGCATGATTTCGGCTCGGCCGTGTATCCATTCGCTGCCGGGTCGCCATTTTTTTCGTCGCTGCCCCTAGCGAATCACGGGCTCGAATGGATTCATTCGCCGTGTCCGCTGGCCCATCCCTTCGACGACGGCAGCGCGGTCACGCTCGAGCGCGATTTGCGCGACGCGGAATCAGCGCTGGGCGATGACGGCAGAGCGTGGCGCAAGCTGATGCAACCGTTTGTCGAGCGCTGGTCTGACCTGACATCCGAGGTGCTTCGTCCCGTTCACTTGCTTTCTCGCCATCCATTGCTGCTGGCGCGCTTCGGACTGGTTGCTGTGCCGTCCGCAAAGATGGTAGCCAGCATTTTGTTTAGCCGCGAACGCACCAGGGCGCTCTTCGCCGGTCTGGCGGCACATTCGTTTCTAAGCCTCGACGAATTGTTGAGCGCCGCTTTCGGTGTGCTGCTCGGCGCTGCGGCGCACGCGGTGGGCTGGCCGATTCCGCGCGGCGGCGCTCAGTCGCTGACCAACGCGCTGTGCGGTCATCTTGCGTCGCTGGGCCGCGAGATCAGGACGTCAGCGCGCGTCGAGAGTCTTGCATCGCTCCCACAGTTTGACGTGACGCTGTGCGACGTGACTCCCCGGCAGCTTGCGCGAATCGCGGGTGGCCGGTTGTCTGCGGCGTACACGGAGCGCTTAGGCCGCTACCGCTACGGGCCCGCGGCTTTCAAAATTGATTACGCGCTGCGCGAGCCGATTCCGTGGCGCGCGGCTGAATGTCTGCGCGCGGCGACCGTCCATCTCGGCGGAAGCGGCGATGAAATTGCCGCATCGGAAGCAGCAATGCGGCATGGCCGCCATTCGGAGCGGCCCTTCGTGCTGGTGGTGCAGCCGAGCCTCTTTGATTCCACACGCGCGCCGTCTGGCAAGCACACCGCCTGGGCGTACTGCCACGTCCCGAACGGGTATGAATTCGACATGCTGGGAATCATCGAATCGCAGATCGAGCGCTTCGCTCCTGGTTTTCGTGAATGCGTGCTGGCGCGCCGCGTTTTTTCTCCCGCGGGGCTCGAAAAGATGGACGCGAACCTTATCGGCGGGGACATTTCCGGCGGCGCGATGGACATTCGCCAGACTTTGTTCCGGCCCACCTGGCGGCACTATGCGACGTCGGCGAAGGACATATATATATGTTCGTCGTCCACGCCACCGGGCGGCGGCGTACACGGAATGTGCGGCTACCACGCGGCGCGGCAGGCGCTGTCGCGTTTGAAAGTCTAACTATTCGTGATTGTGACACGAGATTGCGAAACGAGATTGTGGAACGAGACTCTAATCCAAATCCCAGAAATCGGTAGGGTCGCGGAACTGCACGCCGATTTGTTTGCGGCCTTCGGCATCGCGCATCGTGTAGACGACGGTGGCTTCCGCGCGGCTTCCTTTATCTTTGCGGCAAAGAACCAGCGTGCCGCCCTTCTGCACCGGCCGGTGGCAAATCAATCCCGCGCCGTGACGGCTGACCGAGACCGTCCAAGTCTCTTCCTGCCAAGTGCTGTAGGGATCTTCGCGGCGCAACCAGACCGCCACGGTGGAATTTTTGCGCGGGCTGCGGCGAATGCGCTGGCTCAATTGCGAAACGCGCAGCAGAAAATCGAGCAGGCCGTTTTTCCCGTGCGCGTGCGTAAAACGCGAGTCGGCGACCAATTGTTCCGCCTGCTTGGCGCAGGTGGCCATGAAATCCCTGAAAGCGGCAGTGGCGGCGGGTTCAAACGAAAGTTCACGCAAGCGAGCGCTGCGCGATTCGAGTTCGAGCATGCAGGTGGGAAGAAAATGTTCGACGCACAGTCGCTGCCCGGCAAAATCAATCGCCGCGGTTTCGTGGCAGAAGTCCGTGGCGCACTCGCTTGGTTCGAGAACCAGCCGAACGTCTGGCGTTATTCCGATTTGACCTTGCATCGCTGCGGCCCGGGCCCCCGCGAATAATTGGTTTACTGCTTCGATTCTTTGCCGATACCTTTAGCAATTTCCGCGATGGCGCCACTGACGAAATCGAGATGGCTGCGGCTGTAATGCGTCAGCTCGTTGGCAAAATCGTTGGAGGTGCCTGCGGCTTTTTGCTCCAGCGCAACTTGCGTGGCTGAGAGCGTTCGCTCGGAAGCTTCCAGCAAACGCGCCTGCGTCTCGGCGACGTTGCGTCCGGCCTCGGTGCGGATATTTTCCAGTGCGAAACCTGCGACGCCGGTGGCGGCGCGTTCGAGCTCTTCCTGTGCGGAATCCATGCGCGCGTGCATCACGACCTCGAATTGCTTTTCCAGGCGTGCACAGGTCTCTTCGATTTTCGCGGCGGATTTTTCGGATGCTTCCGCGAAAGTCTTCTGCAGCTCCTCCTGACGCGTCGCGAGCTCCATCGAAAAGTCGCGAGCCTCGCGAAATGCCGGGGCCATGCGTTCTTTCAGGCGCAGGATGATGCGTTCGACGGCTTCCTTGTGAAACGTTTCGAGGGTTTGTTGCAAGCGCTCGAGGGCGTTGGCAAAAAGCGTTTCGGAGAGCACTTCCACTTCGTGCTGGCGCGCTTCGATGCGTTGCAAGGATTGGTTGAAATCCGAATCAATTCGCTTGGTCCACTGCGTGTGCAGCGCGCGAACGCCGTTCTGACTGGTGCGTTCGATCTGCTGCAGGGAGCGCTGCGCCCATTCCGTGGATTGCGAGGCGGCCACGTCGCTGAGAATCGCGCGAGCGTCTTCGTGCATGCCGGCGCGGATGTTGTTCAAGAGCGACGCGGTTTTCTCGGTGACCGCGGCGGAGGCCAGCTCGGAAATCATCATTTCCATCTGCTGCTGGAATTCGCCCATCAGGTTGCCGACGCCGCGATTGCCATTCCCGGCGGACGAGGGCGTGACGAACAGACGCTCGCTCGTCGTAGCTGCGAGTTTGGCGTGTTCCGGTTTCGCATTGGCGGTGGCGAGATTCGGTTGCAGCACCGCGACCGGCTTGGGCTTTACGGGTTCTGGGGCTAGCTTGCGCTCCTGGCCGAATTGCAGCCAATCTTCCGGGGGCGAATCTATTTTCCAGATGTTGTAGGGGCTTTCGAATTCGACGGCGGTGTAGAAAGGGCCACTGGATTCGCCGTCGCGCTTCACCCACTTGACGCGGCCACGCGCGGAAAGTTTTGGCGCGTCAGGCTTTTCGGGCGTGAGTTCGAGCGTCACCCACGCGTCGGGCAGCACCTGATATTTCGACGGATATTTGCAGCCGTGACAGCTGATGGTGAGCGTGGAAACTTTTTCGATGTAGGGCCCGCGGCGGGAATCAACGCCCGACACGGTGACCTGAATGGACTGATCGCGGCGCGTACTACGGCGTGCCGAACGATACGAATTACCGGCAGCAGAAGGGTTCGCCATAATTTCCTCGGGAAGGCTGGATGCTTAGAATAGTGCATTCAATTGCGGGGTTAGCCGCGAAAGTTGCCGCGTGATTTCAAACGGTAACTATCGCGAGAGATTTGCAAAAGGCGATGGTGAGGCGAAGATGGCAGCGAAATTTATTTGCGCGCGCTCGTGAGAAGCGCGGCCATTTGCGGCTGGGACCGTCTGCGGCGGCCTCATTCAAATGCAGGTGCGCAGCTTGCTCATGCCGTCGCGGATTTGCCGCGCGTCCACGCCACCGTAGCCCAGGATCAATCCGTTTCGCGCAGGGGATTTCAGATAACACGAAGATAGCGGCATCGCCGAAATTCCGATTTTCGCAGCCTTCTTTGCGACTGTGACGTCGCTCACGCCTTTCGGCAGCAACGCCACCAGATGCATTCCCGCTTCGGCACCAATCACTTCGAGGCGCCCATCCATTTGTTTGCGGATCTCGTTCACGAGCGCCGTGCGCCGCTCCATATAGAGCATGCGCATGCGGCGAATGTGGCGCGCGAGATGGCCTTCGCGGATGAAATCGGCCATCACGGCTTGATAGAGAGTGGAAGAAAACTGGTCGGACGCATCGCGCGCGTTGGAAAACGCGTCTATCAAATCCTTGGGCACCACAACGTAACCCAGGCGCAGCGCGGGGAACATCACTTTGCTGAACGTGCCGACGTAAATCACGCGCGCATCAGTGTCGAGACCTTGCAGCGAAGCGATCGGACGGCCGCCGAGGCGGTATTCGCTGTCGTAATCGTCTTCGATGATCCATGCGCCCGAGCGCGCGGCCCAATTCAGGAGCAGCATGCGTCGCGCGGCCGTCATCGTCACACCCAGAGGATATTGATGTGAGGGAGTGATGTACGCAGCGCGCGCGTCGCCGGCGCGGCGAATGCCTTCGGCGACGTCGAGCCCTTCGTGATCCACCGGCACCGGGACTAGTTGTGCGCCAGCCATCAGCAGCGCTTGGCGCGCTCCGGGATAGCCCGGCTCTTCGATCCACACGCGCTCATCCGCATCCAGCAGGACTTGCGCGCAAAGTTGAATGCCCTGCTGCGAGCCGGTGGTTACCAGAACTTGCGAAAGCTCGCAGCGTACCGCACGTACTGCGCCCAAATATTCGGCGATCGCCTCGCGCAGCGGCGCGTAACCTTTCGCGTCGCCGTAAGCGAGCGCTTGCCTGCTGGGTTTGCGCGCGTGGCGATTCACGAGCTTGGACCAAAGCGCGACGGGAAAATGCTCGAGCGCCGGCAGGCTCATGCGGAAGGCGACGAGTTCATTCGACCAGGTTTGCGCGGGCGCGCGCAGCAATTCCACGCGGCGCGAAACTCGGCGCAGAGCTTTGGCCTCGGAAATTTGAGGCCGGACCGCTGCACCGCCGCGAATTTTGCCGGGCGGGGGCTTTAGCGCGTCGTCCGGGATGGACCGCGCAACGCAGGTTCCGGCGCCGACGAAAGTCTCGAGGTAGCCTTCGGCGTGCAATTGTTCATACGCGCTGGTGACGGGAATGCGAGAAATTTTCAGTTCGGCTGCGAGGTGGCGCGTGGAGGGCAGGCGCTGGCCCGGGCGCAATTGGCCCGCGAGGATCGCGCGCCGAAACCATTCCGAAACCTGGCTGTACATGGGAATTTTGCCACTGGAATCCAGAGCGACGGGAGGCACGAAGCTGGGCGAGATTCTCTTCATTCGGGTGCGTCTGAAGTGGCTATATCGTATCACGGCAGAGTGGCTATTGTGACAAGCCACTTGCGGGTTTAGCTTCGGGGTGCACGACGCACGACCATTTTCCTGGAGGAAGCATTTCATGACGCAGAAAAAGATTTGGATTTACCTGGGACTCTGCGCGCTGGGCGTTCTCTTCCCCGTCGCCGCGATTTCCGCGGGATGGAATTCAAATGCAGGCAACCGAAATGAAACACGGCAAGAGGCGAGCGCGCAACAAGCGACAGCCAGCACCACCTCCGGCGGCGGTGCACAAGCAACTCCAGCTCCCGCGGAACGTGACGGCTCGCATGATTTCGATTTCGAAGTGGGCACGTGGACGATCCACTTGAAGCGCCGGCTGCATCCGCTGACCGGCTCGAATACCTGGGTCGAGTTCGACGGAACATCCAAGACGTTCAAGATTTGGGATGGCCGCGCGCAGATCGAGCAGTTCGAAACCGACAGCGCCACGGCGGGACGCATCGAAGGATTGACGCTGCGCACGTACGACCCCACGGCGCACGAGTGGCGGCTCTCTTGGGCCAACAGCAAGACTGGGATCCTGGATCCGGCGCAGGTGGGAAAATTCAGGGATGGCCGCGGCGAATTTTATTGCCAGGACTTTATCGGCGGCCGGACGATTTTGATTCGCTTCATCTGGTCGGACATTACGCCGAATTCGGCGCACTTCGAGCAATCGTTTTCGGACGATGGCGGCAAAACCTGGGAAGTGAATTGGATCACCGATCAAACGCGCGTGAGCGAGCAAGCATTCAACGCAATGGCGCAGCGCTATATGACGGCGGCGGAGAAAACCACTTCAGGCGATGCGACGCAGCCGAACGGCCAGCACGATTTCGATCCGCTCTTGGGCAGTTGGAAATTCGAGCTGAGGCGCCGGATGCATCCCATGACCGGTTCGAACACATGGGTGGATCTTTCGGGCACCGGCGCTTGCTACAAGATTTGGGACGGCCGCGCGCAACTCGACACGGTCGAGTTGGACGGCTCGACCGGACACATCGAAGGGCTGACGCTGCGCTTGTACGACCCCGCGGCACACGTCTGGCGGCTCTATTGGGCCAATAGCCGGATCGGCATTCTGGATCCACCGCAAGTGGGAAAATTCACGGACGGCCACGGTGATTTTTACGCGCAGGATACGATCAACGGCAAAACGCTTTTGATCCGCTATGACTGGACGAAGTTGACCTCAAGCGCGCCGCACTTCGAGCAATCATTTTCCGACGATGGCGGCAAAACTTGGGAAGCGAACTTTATCTCCGATCAGACGCGGGTGGGCGACGCGCCTAGGACGGCGAACTGACTCTGGCGTGATCAAAGCATTTTCCTGGTCGCACCGAGTTCCCGCGGGCTGCGCGCGGACCTGCCTGGCCCCAGACTGCCTGCTGCCCCCGGGCCCGTCTATCGAATTTTAGTGGTGAAACGATCCTTTTTACTGGTGTGGTACGCGCTCCGGTTGCGCGTAATAGCCTTGCCGCGTGCGCGCGGTAAGGCCGCCCTTCGCGATTTTGATTTCAATTTGATGATATTCGTTGGCTCGCTCGGCCGGCTGCGGAACGAAAGAGATTTCGTAGTATGGCGCGGAGTCCGAAATGCATTTTTGCAGCTGCGCGGACATATCGTTATTGAAATCGAACACCTCGCCGCCGCTCTGCAGCGCGAGCACTTGTAACGCGACGTTTCCGGGGACGACCTGGCTCGGCTTGCTGACGCCCTTCACAAATTCCTCGTAATACGTTCCGCGAAACACGGATTCGCTGCTGCCGAGCGGATTGACGGCGTAGAGCGTCATCCGCGCCGCGCGAAACAGATTCGAGAAGTTCACGATATCGGTAAAGATCTGATCCTCTTCTTTGTTGCTGAGCTGCACTTCCGGTCCGGAAAGAATCGGCCAGCCGGGTGACGCCCACAAAACGATGTTGCGGCCTGGGTGCGACACGAGGCTCGCGGCCAGTTGGCGTATCGCGTTGGTCGAAAGTCCCAGGCGCTCGGCGGCGCCGTAGAATCCGCCTGAGCGGTTAATGAACCGGAGTCCGATGTTCTCGCTCTCGAGAGTTGCGCTGAGGGCGTTGCCGTCGGTGGAGTAATTCGCGACATTCTCCATGCCCTTATCAGTGAAGACGACCAGGTCCACGGGATACGCGAGACGGCCGCCTTCGGCGCGCAGGAATTTGTCGATTTGCATCCGCGAGAAAGTGAGCGTGCGGTAGTCGTCGTTGACCGCGTCGAGCACGATGGTGACGGAGATAGGCGCCTCGCGTCCGGTGACGGCCTGGAACGAAGTGATAGCCCGCGGCGACTTATTATCGAGCACCGTGAAATCCTGCTGCTGCAGATCGGCAACCGGGGCGCCGTTTTTCGGGCTGACCACAACGTCGAGGTAGATTTTGTTGTCGGCTGGTTGCGCTTGCTGCCCGGACGGAGCAGTCTGCTGCGCGTAAACAGCGGCCGCGCATAACAGCGCGACCAGAAGTGCGCCGGTACAGCGAACGTCGATGAACATGAGCCACATCCTTGAAGACGAAAAGTCGCGATCCACGTGCGCGTGGGTCGCCGAATGGCGCTTAACCGCAATAGAGCGACGCCTGCTAAGTAGACGCGATTTGCGGAGCAAAAGTTTCGCGGCCAAACCGCGCACCTGACGCACAAAGCGGACTAGACCGATGGATTGACCCGCGAAGCTATCACGCTTAGCGCGACTTTAATTTCGGGCCAGACGAGCCAGTGGGGGTTTAGGGTTTGTGCGCCGTGTTTGGTGTAGAAGCGGCGGGCGGGAGTGTTGGCTGGGTCTACGTCCACGCAGATGCGGCGAGCTTTTTGTTTTATGAACCATTTGGCTAGTTTGCGGAGGAGTTCAGCGGCCACGCCGGTTCCGCGTTGCTCGGGGATCACGTTGATCCATTGCAGTTCGCCGTCGCAATGGTAGCGGCGGGTTAGGTGGCCGGCGATGTAGCCGGCGAGTTCGTCGCCTGCTAGCGCGACGTAACAGATGCGCGGGGGTAACGCGTGGCGCGGATGATGTTCTTTCGCGAGGTAGCTTGCGATGCGCAGCTTCCAGGCTTCTTCGGAAGGCGGGTTTGCTGCGCGTAGACGTGCCATCGCGGGGACGTCGGATTGGCGCGCGATTCTGTAGCGCATGCAGGGCATCGCAGCGCCTGATTATCACATTCGGCCGCGTGATGGCACGATTTTCGCGGCGGGCAGCGGCTACGGCGCCGTTTTTGAATTTGTAGCGGCGCACTTCAGTGCGCCATCGATGTTGCCGCACGCAACGATGGCGGTCTAAAGACCGCCGCTACAATGTCAAATGCTGCGACTCGCTCGGGCCGCGGCGTGGTCGCGCAGTCTCGCACGTTCGAAGACCGGCGCAGAACAATGTGGAGTGCGGCGGCGCGCCGCCGCTTTTACGGCATCGGACCTGGCGCGATCACCGCCGGCGAGGCACGCCTCGCCGAAAAGAAAGCGGGAGCTCGCTCCCGCACTCCACACAAAACGTGCCTAGGCGGCGAGCCGTGAAAATTACGATTCGACGAACATGCGCAGGCGTGCGAGCGCTTCGTCCCATTGCTTGGAGATTTGCTCGAGATAGTGGCGCGCTTCGTCGAGGCGGCGTTGCCGCAATTGCCAGAGGCGTTCGCGGCCGCGGCGCGTGCTGTGCACCAGGCCGGCGCGCTCCATCACGCGCAGGTGCTTGGTGATGGCCTGGCGGCTGACGTTGAATTCGGCAGTGAGCTTGGTGATGGACATCGCATCGTTGTCAACGCGATTGCGAACGCGAACGCCCATGCGATTGCCGGCGCGTTCGCCCGTGCTGTAACCGGCTTGGTCGCCGCCGGACCCCACGCTCAAGCGTTCGACGAGCCGCAAGCGCGTGCGGTCTCCGAGCGCCGCGAAAAGTGCAGCGAACGCCGGTGCGGAGCCAGTCGAACTTCGCATGGCTCCGCCCCGCGCATCGTCAGGCTTCGGCTTCGCTCGCGCGCTGCGTTTACTTCGCACCTGTGGCCTTCGCGCCGAAATCCGCCGCGCCGGAGCCGTATTTTCCAGTGACGTAGGCGTTGATCAATTCCATCTGCTTGGCCCAGCCGCCGTCGTTGGCCTTGAACGCACTGGCGCGCCGCTCCAGAGGAATCTGATCGAAGCCCGATTCGGTGACGGTGAGCAGCACTCCGTCCTTGGCGTCGTGCAGCTCGAAAACGATTAGCGTGGTCGGCTCCTTCGAGAAGTCCACGCCGGGCTCGACGGCGTGGGGATGCCAACGGAAACTGAAAATCCGCTCCGGCTCGACTTTCACGATCTGCAATTCGAAGGCTTTGCCCTCGTAGGGCTTCTGCATCTTGGCGACTTCTTCGCTGACGGTGGTCGGCACGATCACGCCGCGCACCGTAGTGCCGGCTACAAACGGCCCTTCGACTTTCATGCCGAACCAGAGCCCGAATTCGGCGGAATCGCTGAGCGCGCGCCACACCTTGGCGCGTGGAGCGCGCAGCAAAACTTGTTTTTCGATCCGGTCCGGGATCTTCGCATCCGTGTTCATGTGCAACCTCCTAGTCGCATGTTAGTTCATTGGCACGTCGTTATGCAACCCTAAGGTTGCAGGACCCACGCGACCATGCCCCCTGTGTACTTTCCCCCCATCCGCTGCCGCTTGCCGATTGTAAACAGGGCCGCGGCCGCCTAGATTAATAAAATCGTCGCGCGCTCCCGTTCGCAGGACAAGGCATGCTTCCACAGACCGGCAGCGATTCTTATCGACAAAACCGGGCGCGACCCAGGTACTCCGGGCCGTCTTCCGTGATCATTTGCATCGCCATCGTATTTCTACTGGGATCTTCGCTGGTATTCGGTTTGAGTGTATTGGAACTGGAACATGCGATCGACAGCTCCTACAACATGGGCGATTTTATGGGAAGAATATCCACGCCAGTGAACAAATCGTTTTTCGTGCTGAATCTGTGCCAACTCGCAACCAGCCTTCCTGCGATCATCTCCTCGATCGGGCTGTTCTTTCTGGCGGAATGGGCTCGCAAGGCCACGATCGTCTTTGCTGCCTTCGCAGTGGGAGGCTCGGCGCTTGCGATACTAATCTTTCTGGCGAGCAATGGCCCGGGCCGCGGAGGCCTCGCTGCCGGCATGGGATTCGTCATCTACGGTGCTGCCTTTCTTGTATTTTTGGTGCCGAGCGTCTGGGTATGGGTCGTATTAAACGGTGACCACGCCAAAGCTCAGTTTGCCCGGAAGTAACAGACCGCGTTGCCGCCGCGTTATAATTTCCGAATGAAACAGACGGTCATCGCGTCCTTCGTTCTCATCGTACTGGTGGCGCAGCCCCTTCGCGCGCAACAATCCGCTCCTCCGGCGGATGCAACGGCGCAAGCCGCGCCGCCCAGGATGATCGCCGGGCCGGTGCATGAAAACGTAGTGTATGGCGTGGCGAACGGCGAAACTTTGCTGCTGGATATTTTCGAGCCTGCCGACAACACCGGACTTCCCCGCCCCGCCATTCTTTTGATTCACGGCGGGGCGTGGAACAGCTTCGATAAATCCACGATGTGGCCGCTGGCGCATTTCCTGGCGATGGCGGGATTCGTCGCGATTCCGGCGGATTACCGGCTCTTCAACAACGACATCAACCACTGGCCGGCGCAACTGGACGACGTGCAGTTGGCGGTGCGCTGGGTGCGCGCGAATTCCAGCAAATATAATATAGATCGCAATCACATCGGCGCGTACGGGCATTCGGCGGGCGCGCAACTGGCCCTGCTTCTCGGCATGATGGACACGCGCGACAATTCCGATCCCGCGCTCGCGAAATATTCCAGCAAAGTTCAGGCGGTGGTGGACGCAGCCGGTCCCACCGACTTCACTACGCAAAGCGATCCCGACGGCATCCAGTACATGACAAGTTTTCTAGACGCGGACTACGCCAAGCACCCCGAAGTGTGGCGCGACGCTTCGCCGATATTCCACGTCGCCAAATCGAATGCGCCGATCCTGATCATTCACGGCACGAAAGACGAATTGATACCGGTGGCAGAGGCTGATGCGCTGGACGAAGCGCTGAAGAAAGCCGGAGCGACTGTACAATATCTACGGCTCGAGAGCGATCACGACTTCAGCGACCCGCCGTCCCACCGCAAACTGGCGCTCGAGACCCAGACGTTCTTCTTCCATTACCTCGCGTCCGCTTCCGCGCCTGCTTCCACGCCATAATCCTGACTTGCCCGCTGCTCTTTTCGTGAGTTGTAGCATCCAATGTCTGCCGTCCTTCGGGTATCCGCCACGTACTGAAAACCGAGGGCCAGGTGACCGCTACAAATCCCGGTGGCCGGTGTTTGTTTTCGCAGCGACTGGCTGATTGTGGGAACTACCAATGGACGATCGCGAAGAAATGGCATCCAATTCTTCGCGAAATGTCGGGCAGGAGGGACTCGGGGAGCAGCGGCCCCCGGCGCCCTTCTGAGCGTAACCGCGGCTGGATATGTAACGTCAATTAAAGGCACGTGTTAACGGGAGACTCGGTTTGCGCAAACGGACCTTTTTTGTCATTCCATTCATAGCGGCATTATTTTTCCTGGCATTCCTGGCGATTGGGCTTCATAGACACTTCCACGGCCCAAAAAACGGAAACGCCGACGACGCGTCGGGTTCGAACTGGCCGTGGAGCATGCCCGCGCTGGCAGATAATCCTTTGGCGGCGAGCGCGGTCGTCGTCCTCACCTACCACAACGACGTTGCCCGGACCGGGCAGAACCTGGAAGAAAAAATTCTCACTCCCGCGAACGTGAATTCCAGCAGCTTCGGCAAGCTGGGATTTATGGAAGTGGACGGGCTGGTGGACGCCGAGCCGTTGTACGTTTCGAATTTGATGTTGGCAGGCCATCCGCACAACGTCGTTTTCGCGGCCACCGAGCATGATTCCGTTTACGCCTTCGACGCCGATACACTCGCGCAGCTCTGGCACGTTACCGTGCTGGGCGCGAACGAAACGCCTAGCGACGCTCGCAATTGCGGACAAGTGAGCCCGGAGATTGGCATCACCTCGACTCCAGCGATCACTTACGACGGAGATCGCGGCGTGATGTATTTGGCGGCGATGTCCAAGGACAACGCCGGAAATTATTTCCAGCGGCTGCATGCACTGGATATCGCGACGGGTGCCGAGATCTCCGGCAGTCCCACCAAGATTACGGCCACGTATCCGAATCTGAGGGGTGGCACGAGCTTCGATCCCAAACAATATAAGGAACGCGCGTCGCTGCTTTTGCTGGATGGCGTGGTGTACACGAGTTGGGCGTCGCATTGCGATCAGGGCGATTACACCGGCTGGGTGATCGGCTACAGCGCGGCGACTTTGCAGCAGGTAAGCGTGCTGAACGTTACGCCCAACGGAAGCGATGGAGCGATTTGGATGTCCGGAGCGGGACCGGCGGCGGATGCGCGCGGCAACATCTATCTGCTCGATGGAAACGGCACGTTCGACAGCGCGCTCAATTCCTCCGGCTTCCCAATCAACGGCGATTTCGGCAATGGCTTCCTGAAACTTTCCACGGGTGGGACGAAACTTTCCGTGGCAGATTATTTCGATATGCACAACACTGCCACCGAATCAGACGCCGATGAGGACCTGGGCTCGGGCGGCGCGCTGGTGCTTCCCGATTTAAAGGATGCGGCGGGAAATACCTGGCAGTTGGCGGTGGGCGCGGGAAAAGACCGGCGCATCTACTTGGTGAATCGCAATTCCATGGGAAAATTCAACACGCAGAAAGACAACGCGATCTATCAGGTAATCAATCACGCGCTGGCCGGCGGAGTGTATTCGATGCCCGCGTATTTTCAGAACACCGTCTATTTCGGGCCGTACGGCGATGCGCTGAAGGCCTTTTCGATCGACAACGCGAAACTCGTCCCCACGCCCGCCTCGAAAACTTCCGCGGTGTTTGCATATCCGGGGACCACTCCGAGCGTTTCCGCGAATGGCAGTCAGAAGGGGATCGTGTGGGCCGTGGAAGCGCACGGCGATGACGCCGGTGTGTTGCATGCTTACGACGCGCATGATTTAACGAATGAGCTCTACAACAGCAACCAGGCCGGCATCCGCGACGCGTTTGCCGACAATAAATACATCACGCCGATGATCGCCAACGGAAAGGTATTCATCGGCACGCGCACCGGGGTGATGGTTTTTGGCTTGCTGCCGCAAAGCGCCCCGGATGGAAGCTCGGCGGCGGGGCATCGCTGACGCGCGGGATTATTCGTCGCAGCTGAAAGCCACAAATTGCACCGCGACGCATGTCAAAATGCCGTCGTTAGCCACCGTGTCGTCGATGGCGTTTCCTTACAAAACATCCGGCCCGCGGTACAACCTGAACCAACTACGCACAATCCAACGTTTATGGCTGATGCGCGACAAAACGTTGGCTATAGGCTAGTAAACGTGAAACTTACCGCACAAGCTTGGACCGTCACGAGCAACGGCGCAAGCCTGGGGCCGCGCTTTTTTCGGAGCGGGAGCTGGATCTGGCTGGGCCTCGGCGCCCTGCTTTTCGGCTGCCCTACCCTGGCCCACGCGCAAAATCCGCTCGCCCCACCGCCCGTTGACGCCACCATGGCGGCTGCCGCCCCGGCTTCGCAACAGCAACAATCGGATCCTAAAATACCCGGTACCGTCACCGGAAACGTGCTTGATTCCACCGGCGCGGCCATCGCGCATGCGCGTGTGTCGCTGACGCATCCCGACCAATCGCCCCGCGTGGAAACGCTGGCCGGCGACGACGGGCAATTCTCTTTTGCGAATGTGCCGCCGGGACCCTTTCAGTTGACCGTCACCGCGGAGGGCTTTTCAACCACGGTGTCATCGGGAGAGTTGCACCCCGGGGAATATTGCGTGGTGCCGCAGATCTCCCTGGTGGTGGCGCCCACGATCACCGAAGTGCGCGTCAGTCCTTTGTCACAGATAGAGTTGGCTGAAGAGCAGATCAAGGAAGAAGAAAAGCAGCGCGTTTTCGGCGTGCTTCCGAATTTTTATGTTACTTACGTGCCGAATGCCGTGCCGCTCAGCTCGAAGCAGAAGTTCAAGCTGGCTTGGAGGTCCAGCGTGGATCCGGTCACCTTTGTAATTGCCGGCGCCGTTGCGGGAGTGCAGCAGGCGAACAACGACTTCAAAGGATACGGCCAGGGCGCGTCGGGATATGGCCGACGCTACGGCGCGGCCTACGGCGACGCGGTGATTGGCACCTATATTGGCTCCGCGATCCTGCCGTCGCTGCTGAAACAGGATCCGCGTTATTTTTACAAAGGGACTGGCACGACGCGCGAGCGTGTGCTCTACGCAATCGCCAACGCGGTGATCTGCAAGGGCGATGACGGCCGCTGGCAGGCAAATTATTCGGCCATTTTGGGCAGCCTGGCGGCGGGCGGAATCTCGAATCTTTATTATCCGCCGCAGAGCCGCAACGGCGCCGCGCTGACGTTTGAAAACACGCTGATCGGCATCGGAGAATCGGCCGCCGTGAACATCATTCAAGAATTTATCGTGCCGAGATTTACGCCCAGCTGGCAGAAGCGCCAGACCGCTAAGAATTAAGCCCCGCCTGGGAGCGCCAATCTCCTGATTGTCGGAGTTAGGTTTCGCCGCGCCCTCCCGGTTTTATGCTTATCGCAGGTGTAGCGCGAGTTCCGCCTGACCACGACGACGGTGCGAAACTAGATCGCCCTTCGCCGCCGATTGAGAAGGCCCCAATCAGGAGATTGGGGCTCCCAGGGCTGTCGCGTGAAATTCTTGCCAGTACCGGGGAAAATTTCCCCGGCGAGTTGAGGTCGCGCACGCGCGCGCGGCCCCAGCGCGGACGTTTGACGGGGGACCTACACTAAGTCTCCTGTTTTCCGGATGTTTGCTCTTGACCAACACGGCACATTTCCTCAAGACGCGCGCGATTAATGTGCGGCTTGGCTTAATCAATGCTCATCGCTGCCTCGCAGTCCATACCAAACAAATGAGGAAAGCAAGGGGGGCCTGGCATGAGCATGTCTAACGCGGGGGTAATGTCGGATCACGATGCAACAACTGAAACGCGGCTGTGGCAAGCAGTAGTGGTCAGCACGATTCAGGAGTGGATTTCGGGGCCGCTCCGCAAGAAACGAGAAGCCGAAGAATATTTGTTTCAGGATCCCAAAGATTTTCCGCTGGTATGCCAATCGGCCGGTCTGGACGTGGACCAATTGCGCGCAAAGTTAACGCGGCTCAGGTCGAAAGTAACCCCCACCCGTCCCGAGTGGATGAAAGACTTCATGCGCTAAAGTATCCGCCACTGCAGCGCCAGTAGGGGCCGGCCTCGCACCGGCCCCTACGTAACTCAAGTTCAGATTTCGTGGCAGTTCGCGCGCCTCAACCTCTCACTTCTAGCACCCCGGCAACAATCCTCTTGGTGTGATTATTAGAAAGTATGTTAACTGTTACGGCTACGGATGGTACCTTTCTCGCCACTAGTTGTGCGCACCGCGATGACCGAAGGTCCCGCCAAATCGTGCAAGGGGTGGCAAAGGCTGGAACCTGAACGGCTCGATACCAGTGTGCCGGTCGCGCTAACAGTGGAGCCGGTCGGTCCGATTCCCCCGCCATCACGAAGACCCGAGGCCACCCCTAAACGGTCCGCTGTATGAGTCTGAAAAAAGCCGCGCAGGATAAGCCGCAGCGAATTCCAATTCAATCAGCCGTTGAAATGAGTCCGTGGGAGCGCGGCACAGCGCTCGGCCTGCTCGCGTTCGGTGCCGCGCCCATGGTGATAGCGTGGGTTCGCTTGTTTACGATGCACTTTGATATTACGGCGTGGGTCGAGCTTAGTATCCTCGGCCTCTTCACATTCGTTTCCATTGAAACGATCTGCCTCATTCTTTTGAGGGGTTTTCGCCGCATTGACCTGCCTGAGTCCACGATGCACTGGCTGGGCGCAGCCGCATTGGCCGAGGTTGGTCCGATGGCTTGGTACATTGTTAAGCACATCGTAAACTAACCCTTTATATTCAATAACATAGCCGAGCACAACTCGAGTCGTCTGGCAGTCGCTTGCTTGACAGCGAAGCATAATAGGGGCATTATGGGAGTGTTGTGAGAGTATTAACGGAGTGCCGCATGAGAATCCAGATCGTCGTTGATGACACCTACAAATCGATGCTCGACGAGCTAAAGCAGCTCACCGGCGTTACGCAGTGGCAGGATCTTTTCAGCGACGCGATTACGCTATATAACTGGGCGGTTCAGCAGCGGCTCCAAGGGCGGATCTTAGCGTCCATGGATGAGAAGGAAGAAAATTATCGCGAGCTTCAAATGCCCTCGTTGGAGCGTGCCGCTGCGTACGCGAAGCAGCACAAATCCGAACCCGCTGAAGCATCCGCATCCAACACACGAGCCAGCGTCGCTTAGCAGCAATCCCCTCTCGCTGCTCGGCTGCGCAGTGCATGGCGCGCAGCTCAGCTAAAGACTAGCCGGAACTTTTTTGCCGTTGCCTCCGTATCAGATTACGAAGTGAGCGCGCTTACGCGCCTACCATTCTGCTTGCGACCGCGTCTGACTGGGTGACAGAAGTACAAGCCGCAACCGCCAACGCCGATCAACCTTTCGCTGGCAACGAAGGCCCCGAATCATCATAGAATCGAGCGCGACGTCCTCTGCTAGTAGCTGATGGCGAGTCTGGCCAGGAGGTACCGCAGACATGGGAATCCCTCAGATGTTCGAGACCCTCGGGGCTGACGCGAAATTCGCGGCGCGCAGCCTGCGCAAAAATCCCGGCTTTCTCACCGTGGTCGTTCTTTCGCTCGCTTTGGGCATCGCCGCGAACAGCACGATTTTCAGCGTGATGGATGCCCTGCTCTACCGTCCGCTGCCGTATCCGCAGCCGCAAAACCTCGTGGTGATCTGGCAGGTTGACCAGGCGCACCCGGATTCCCTGAACGCGCCGCCGATTGCGGAAAATGTGGACTGGGTCAAGCAGAATCATGTCTTCGAAGACATCTCGCTGAGCAGTTTCGTTGACCGCGCAATCGTCTCCGGCATTGGCGAACCGCGGCCGCTGCACACGCAATACGTCACGCCGAATTTTTTCGACATGCTGGGAGCAAAGCCCGTCCTCGGCCGAATCTTCGCTGCGGACGAGCAGCAAGACCTCTCGCAGACCGTCGTGATCAGCGCTCCTTTCTGGAAGAACGAGTATCACAGCGACCCGCACGTTCTCGGCAAGACCATGAATATTGAAGGCGTGGTCTCGACCATCGTCGGAGTAATGCCCCAGGGATTTGCGCCCTTCTATGGCTTCCCGATTGACGTTTGGCAGCCGATCAATCCCGCGAACCCGCGTTACAACGCGCGTTTCGATCACTGGCTGATGCCGGTGGGGCGGCTGAAACCCGGCGTTACGCTCGCGCAAGCGCAAGCCGATATGGACGTGGTCGCGCGGCGCCTCGCGCAGGACTATCCCGCGACGAACAAGGGCCTCGGCGACAAAGTGATTCCGCTGCAACAGGATCTTTATCGCGGCGCGGGCAGCGCGCTTTATCCGCTGCTCGGCGCGGTGGCGTTTGTGCTGTTGATCGCGTGCGTGAACGTCGCGAACCTGATGCAGTTCCGCACCGAAACGCGGCGCAAGGAATATGCGTTGCGCATGTCGCTAGGCGCTGAACGCCGGCGCCTGGTGCAGCAGTTGCTGACGGAAAGCGCGTTACTGGCGCTTGCGGGCGGACTGCTCGGCACCATTCTCACTTTTGTAGGCATCAAAGTGTTTCTCGCGCTCGCCGAAGATTTTCCGAACGCCGATTCGATCACCGTGGACGGGCGGGTTCTGCTTTTCGCGCTGGGAATTTCGCTGCTCACCGCGATTTTATTTGGACTGGCTCCCGCGATGCGCGCCGCGAACCCGGACTTGAATGCGGTGATGCGCGAAAGCGAGCGCAAGACGACTTCGGCGGCCAGCCGCCTGGCGCGGCACGCCCTGGTGATTTCCGAAGTGGCACTCGCGATGGTACTGCTCGTCGGCGCGGGCCTCATGATCAATACCATCCTGCATTTGAAGCGCGTGAATCCCGGCTTCGATTACAACCGCCTGCTCACGATGGAATTGCAGCTGCCCGAGGGCGGCAAGTACCTCGAACGCGTCCCCGGCGGTGATATGGAACGGACTTTGCCGACCGCCACACTTTTTTACACGCGTCTGCTGGAAAATGTTCGCGGGCTGCCCGGCGTGGAATCCGCGGCGTTGATCGGCGCGTTGCCGTTGCAATGCTGTGCCGAACGCTACACATTTTCGATTCTCGGTCACGCGGTTCCCTCGCCCGACGACCGCCCCGGCACTGGATACAGCGAAACCAGCGCCGGCATTTTCAGCACGATGAAAATTCCGCTGATCAAAGGGCGTTACCTTGACGAGCACGATAACGAGAGCGCGCCGTGGGCGATAGACATCAACCAAGCTCTCGCGCGTAAATATTTCCCGAATGAAGACCCGATCGGGAAGCAGATCCTGTTGCGCTACGATCCGTATCCGGTGGACCAGCCGCGGCCGCGCCAGATCGTCGGCGTAGTGGGCGACGTGAAACATTTCGGCCTGGGCGAAGAAGCGCCTCCCTTCGTCTACGCTTCCTACCTGCAACAGCCGGATGTTTTTCCCGGCGGCGCGACACGCGCGCATCTGCACGAGAATCTGGTGCTGCGCACAGCGCACGGACGCGAGGCGGGGCTTGTCGCAGGCGTGAAGCAAGCCATTGCCAATATTGATCCGGATCAGCCAATCAACCGCGTCACGTCCATGGATCAGGCAATTGGCGCATCGCTGGGCGACTGGCGTTTTTACATGCAGCTGCTCGGAATTTTTGCGACTGTCGCGGTACTGCTCGCCGCCGTCGGAATTTACGGCGTGATGTCTTATTCCGTCAACGAGCGCACCCACGAAATCGGCATCCGCATGGCGCTAGGCGCGCAGCCGTCGGACGTGCTGGGCCTCGTCGCGAAAATGGGAATGAAGCTGACGTGCATTGGAGTACTGGTCGGTGCAGCCCTTGCGCTGGGCCTCGCGCGCTTGATCACCACATTTCTGTACGGCGTGAAACCGAGCGATCCGATCACATACGTACTCGTCGCGCTCGCACTCGCCGCCGTCGCGCTACTCGCGTGCTACATTCCAGCGCGCCGCGCCACAAAAGTTGATCCGATGATCGCGCTGCGCTACGAGTGATGCGCCAACAGTTCGTGAACTCCGCGCACGGTGTTCCGGCATGCTTTTAGTGAATTGGCGCAGTCCACTCGCGCAGTTGTTCCATCGTCGCGTTTCCACCGGTGATCGGAGTGCACACCAGGCCCTGCGCGAGGCTTGCGTGGCTGAGCAGCGCGGCCACGCCCGTGACTGCGGCAGGCTCCACGACCAAATGCAAATGTTGGTGAACAAGGTGGAGTGCTTGCTTGATGGCGTCGTCGCTGACGAGCACGACGTCATCCACCACGCCGTCCAGATCCGCAAGCGCCTCCGCAATCGGCACGCGAACCGCAATGCCGTCGGCAATAGTGTTCACGCGCGCGGTGCTAACGGCTCTGTGAGCGCGCCACGATTCTGCCATGGCCGGCGCGCCCTCAGCGCAAATGCCTACGATCTGCGTGCGCGGCGAGTGCGCGCGCAGCCAGCAACCAATTCCGGCAAGCAGCGCGCCATTGCCCAAGGGCACTAGCATCGTGCCGATCGGCTGTGGAAACTTCGTCAGTTCCATCGCGATGGTTCCGGCGCCTGAAGCGATCGCGGGATCTTGTCCATCCTCGACAAAGGTCAGATTCATCCGCGCAGCGACAGCGCGCGCGTGCTCCTTCGCCTCATCAAAATCTTGCCCGCGCAATTCCACCGTGCCGCCCGCGGAACGAATGCGCGCAAGTTTGGCCGCGCTGGCCGTCTCTGCCGCGTAAACGGTCACTGCAATTCCGCGGCGCTTCGCAGCATGCACCAGTGCCAGCCCGAAATTACCCGCCGAAGCGGTCACCAGCGTTTGTACGTGCGCGGGTAAAGTACCAATGAACGAATCGGCGCCGCGTCCTTTGAAGCAGCCGACCGGGTTCTGGATTTCGATCTTGCAGAGCAATCGAGCGCCGGTCGCGCGCGAGAGCGCCTCATCTTCCACTTGCGGCGAATCTAGAAATTCGGGATGGATGCGCGCACGAGCCGCCGCAATCGACTGCGCCGAGATGCGGGGTGCGCGAACCGGACGAGTCATTCGGTCAAGTTGTAAATGAGGCCGTAGGGATCACGGAGGTAAACGCGGGGGAATTGCGGTTCGTCTTTTACAATTTTGCAGCCTTTTTTCTGCAGCTTGGCTTTGGCCTTCACGACGCTCTTTACGGTGACTTCCAGAACTGGCCCGAGCGTGGGACCTCGTTCGATGAACAAATTAATGTTCTTGCCATGCAGGCTGATCATGTTCGGAGCCGTATCGGTAATCGCAAAGCCGAGTTCCTTCACGTAAAACCTCGCGGCCTTCTTGGGATCCAGCGCTTGAATCAAAATGTCAGTGCCAAATGTATTCGACATAACACTCGCTCGCTCCTATGATGCTAGCGCACTGACTCTACCACCAGCGGTTTACCTCAGCGAATCGGAAAATGACCAACGCAGACCGGCCGCGGGAAAGGGCGCTACGATGACGATTTCTGTTTTCGTCGGAATCAGCGTGGACGGCTTTATTGCGCGACCCGATGGCGCGCTCGACTTTCTAGACGAAGGTGGCGGCGAGCCTCACGGCTACGATGAATTCATCTCCACCGTTGACACGCTGGTGATTGGCCGCAACACTTTCGAAACAGTTCTCGGTTTTCCCGAGTGGCCATATGGCGAAAAGCGCGTCGTGGTACTGAGCAGCCGGCCGCTGGACTTATCAGTGGTGCGCAGCAGCCGTGTGGAACAGATGGCTGGCGCGCCGACGGAGATCGTTGCCAAACTCGCCGCCAGCGGCGCGCAGCATCTCTACGTGGACGGAGGAATCACGATTCAAAGGTTTCTGCGCGCCGGCGTGGTGGATCGCCTCACCGTGACGCGCGTTCCGGTGCTCATTGGGCAAGGCATTCCGCTGTTCGGCAGCTTGCCGGGCGACGTGCGCCTGCGTCACGTGGCAACGCAGCACTATCAGGGCGGCTTAGTAAAGAGCGAGTACGACGTTGTGCACTAAAGATTCCGGCTTCTAAGTTGCTCCGGCCTTCTCAACGCGCGAAAACTCTGCGGAAGAGCGCGATCATCTCCGCGAATGACTGGTCCGTCACTTCGGGATCGAAGCGCGGGCCTTCGTCGCGGGTGAAGGCGTGTTCGGCGGGATAGAGCAGCGTTCGGTAATGGATGCCGGAAGCTTTCAACGCGCGGTCGATGGTTTCGCGGCCGGCGTCGGGGACGTGCGGGTCTTTTGTGCCGAAGATCATTAGCAGTTCGCCGCGGATTTCTTTTGCGCGGGCGAGCGAGCCGGCGTCGGCGTCCTGTCCCAATTTTCCGTCGTGGATTCCCGTGCCGTAAAAGCACGCCGTGGCGCGTACATCGGGCTGAAAGGCGGCGCGAAACGCGAGATGCCCGCCGATGCAGAAGCCGACGACGCCGATTTGGCCGGGCGCGACTTTCGGATATTTCGCGAGCCAGTCGAGACCGCTGCGGCAGTCGGCGTCGAAATGCGCGACGGGAGTTTTGGCGGCGTCCTGCTGGCCGCGCGTGCGTCCGGCGTCATCGAAAGGGATCATCGTGCCCGGCGGCTCGATGCGGCGATAAATTTCCGACGCGGCGGCGACGAATCCGTAGCCGGCAAGTCGCACGCAGTAACGCAGCAGCGGCGGAGTGAGCTGAAAAATGTCTGAGTAGCACCAGATGCCGGGATATTGCCCCGGAGCCTTCGGCGACGCGACAAACGTCCGCATCGGCGAGCCGGCGAGAGGAATGTCCACGTATTCAGTGGTGACGATCATGGGATCGCTCGCCCGAAATTCTGCGCGAGGGCACGAACAGAGTCAACCGCTGATTGGCGGTGTAAAGACCGCCGCGGCGAAACCGTTCTTTGCGGACCGCGCCGCGGCATCGTCGTGTTGTTGCGCACCCTCGAAGCCCGGCGCAAGACAATGTGGAGTGCGGCGGCGCGCCGCCGCTTTTGCGGCTTGCGATGCAGCGCGATCAAGCCCAGGCGAGGCGCGCCTCGCCTAAGAGAAAGCGGGAGCACGCTCCCGCACTCCATATAAATCTCGCCAGCTCGCGGCTCTTGTCTGTGGGGTGGCATCGGGGCACGCATCAATTTCGATCATTTTCTATTGGGAGCTGCCCGTCACGGCTACCGCAAGCGGGGAGAACCCTGTGGTGGCCGTACCCATGGCATTCAACGTCCCGTTACTGTTGATCGTAAAAATCGAAACCATGGCATCATTTTCGTCCACTACGTAGACGAACTTTCCGGACGGGTCCACGATATCGCGCCACGGTTCCGATCCGGCGCCGATCGTGGCTGGCGAATTAGGAAGCAGGTTTCCACTGTTGGCGTCGATGGTGTACATCGAGATCGTGTTGTCCATTCGATTCACCACGTAAGCAAACTTGCCAGTGGGATCCACGGCCACTGAAACGGGTGAGTTCCCTGCCACGACTGCGATCTCGGTGCTCGGGTTCAGAACTCCGGTAACGGGATCGATGGTGTACTCCGACACCTCGTTATTGCCGTAAGCGTCGGGCACGTAAGCGAACTTGCCAGACGGATCCATGGTCACCTCGAAAGGAGAACCTCCTGCTGGCACTGTAGGGGGCGTCATCGGCGTCAAAACTCCCGTGCTGGTATTGATCGTGTACATGGAAACCGTGCCGTCGTCTTGATTCGTGGCGTAAGCGAACTTGCCCGAGGGATGAACGGTCACCGAGAGCGGGCTCATTCCGGACGGCACGCTCGGAGGGGTGGTGGGAGTCAAGAGGCCTGTCGTCGGGTTGATGGTAAACATCGAAATGGTGTTGTCGTCGCTATTCGCGGTGTAAACGAATTTGCTGCCCGGGTCGATGCCGATTCCCTGCGGAAAAAATCCAGTCGGGACGGTGGGCGGCGTTGTCGGCGTCAAGACGCCCGTAGCGGAATCGATGGTGTACATCGAAATCGTCGCCTGGTCCGACGCATTCGATACGAGATTGGCCGCGTAGACGAACTTGCCATTCGGCGCGACGACCATGTCCTCGGGCTGCAGACCGGTGGCGACAGTTGTGGTGGGCGTGAGAACCCCTGTACACGAGTCAACGGTGAACACCGAAATCACGTCGGCAGGAAGACCGCTCAAGACGTAAGCGAATGGTGGCGGGGATGCCGGCGTGCACGCGGGCGGAGGCGGCGTGCTGGCCATATTTCCTCCGCCACAGCCGCAAATCAGCAGGGCCGATAGACCACAGATCGCAATAGCCGGGCGCATTGCTCGCATGTGGATCTCCTCTCCATCGTTCAAACGGCTTCGAGTTCCCTAGTGGTCCTGAGAAAATTCACTGGAGCGGCGATCTCGCGAAAATCATGGCAAAAAGCTCGCGGACCCGCTGCTCTTTGCTACGCACTTCGGATCTTAGGATAGCGGCGAGAGCGTGTTGATTTTGCCGCTAGTAAACAACCACCTTGAAGACGTTGCCCTGGCCGTCTCTGGCGACGCCTCTTATGCTCTGGCGCCCACCGTATAATTCAACCGTCATAACCGTGCCGTGGTTCCCGTTGAGAACCGCGCGCTCGTACGATTGGCCAAGGACGTGTCCGGAGTAAAATCCGGGGCCGTACACAGCGTCCCAATCCGCGGAAAGGGTTGTCGGAGACTGGAGCGCTCGTCGCCGTTGCGCCCTTGGATGCGCGCGCGCCGGGAACTATCTCCCAGTTTCCGCTGAGCACTTCTCCGTCGCGATAACTGACGGAGATAGTTTTTCCCGGACCGTTGAAGCCTTCAATCTTGGCTGCGTAAGTCACTGCCGGGCTTTGCTTGGACAGCGGACCTTGCACGGGATATAGGCTGGCCCGAACGTCGCATCCCAAAACAACCACTGCTGCACACAGAACAAAGACGAGCCGCGTTTTCACAGGAAATACTCCTTCGAGTACGTGCCTTTTCTGGTAGACCACCCTCGTTCCATGAGACGCGCGGAACGACGCGAAGGGTACGGCCGATCCGAGCCGGTTGCGAAACGGATAAGACACTAGCGGGGGAATCAGGAAAGGCCTGCGAGATAGGCGCGGGGGGCGAAGGCTTTTTCGCCTACGAACTGGCCGCCGAGGATGCGGACTTTGCAGCCTAGCGTGGCGTTGCCGGCGTCGAGGATTTGGACGCGCGTGCCGCAATTGACTAGCAGAAGTTTTTCGGCGGCGACCATCATGGAGATTGCGAGGGCGTCCTGGGTCGTTTCGCAGTTACACATTTCGGCGTGAATTTCTTCGGAGACCGGAAGCAGCACGTAGTTGCGGCCGGCATCGTCTTGGATGGTGACGACCTGCCCGACCCACTCCGAGGCGGGTGCGCCAACGGCCGGCGGGTTTTGTTCCACGTCCGGCGGAATCGACTGCGCGGGGGCCATCGGCGCGGAAGTCGCCGTCGCGGCAGCCGCTTGTACCTTTTCTACTGTGGCGATGAAACGATAGCCGCGGCGCGGGAGCGTTTCGATGAAGCGCGGATTTTTGTGGGAGTCGCAGAGCGCGCGGCGGAGTGTTTGCATCGCGGCGTTCACGCCGTGCTCAAAGTCCACGAAGGTGTCGGCGGGCCAGAGGCGCTCCTGCAACTCCTTGCGGGTGAGGAGTTCGCCGGGCTGTTCGAGCAAAAGCGCGAGAATCTGGAAGGGACGGCCGGCGAGGCGGATCTTGCGGCCGTGTTTGCGCAGCTCGCCGGTACGCAGATCAACCTGGTAGGCGTCGAAGCGAAGCCCATCCATCGCAGGAACCTCGTCGCGGACGTCGGATGCTGGGAAGATGAATGTACTCCGCGCGGGGATGGAACTCAAGGCGGCGGGGCGGCCGGTTGCGAGTTGAAAGTTAATAGTTGAAAGTCGAAAGTTACGTGCCGCAAGTTTGCCACGCACCCTTTGCGAACGGCGCAAAGGGTTGCGGCACCCGCCAAAACCTACAAGCGGCCGGTTGCCTGCGCTACGGGGTGAGTTATACGCCGAAGGATGTGCCATCCGCCCATTCTCCGCCGCAAATTCAGCGGCATTCGCATCGGCGGGTGAACGGGCGCGCCGCCCGCCCTCGACATCTAGTGATCGCCATCTCAGAAATCGAGGTGGGCTTGGAATGCGATCATGCGGGGGGTGCTGTCGCCGCCTAGGCCCACGCCTAGCAGTCCAGTGGGAGGTGAAGTGGTGTATGTGAGCGCGCCAAAGCCGGTCTGCGTTGCGGGCTTGCCTGGAATCCCGGCTAGCACCATGCTTGGAAGCCCAAAATTCGGATGGTTGAATAAATTGAAGAATTGCGCGTCGAATCGCAGCTTCAGACGCTCGGTCAGCACGAACGATTTCGTCAGATAGAAATCGCTCCAGGTGAAATCAGGGCCGCGCAAGGCGTTACGCCCCAGGTTACCGAATTGACAGTTCTGCGGGGTGTTGCCTCCGAGGCAGGCGCCGGTGCTTGGGTCCACGGTCGAAACAAACGCATTCGGGTTCAGCCATTGGACGGTGCCGGGTTGAGTGACACCGGGAATCGGGCCGTGCGCATAAAGCGGCACGCCGAAAACGGCGCTCGCGAATTGCGGGCCGCTGCCATTCACGATCCCGTCTCCATTCGCCGAATACGGCGTGCTCAGCACCGAAAACGGAATCCCGCTGTGCCAAAACACCGTGCCGGAAATCTGCCAGCCGTTCAGTGCATATCCCAACGCGTGGTTGCGCGCCTTTAGCGGCAATTGGTACACGTACTGCGCGTTCAGGTTGTTGCGAATGTCGTAATCGCACGGGCCGTAGTCGCGCTGGAGGTCATCCGGCAGCGGCGATAGAATTCCTCCCGCCGAAAATTGCAGGAATCCGCCGTTGGAAACGGTGTCCATGCAACGGCTCCAGGTGTAGTTCACTTGTCCGCTGAAACCTTTTCCGATGCGCTTCATCGCCGTCAATTGCAAGCCGTGGTAGTGGCTGTTGGCCCCGGTGGAAAATTGCGTGACTGCTCCGAACCGCGGGTCTGTGGATTGCGCGTATGGGAACGGCGCGAAGCAGCCATCGCAGACGGTCTGATAACCATTGACCTGCGTTAGGTACGGTTGATTTATGGCGCGCGTGCCGACGTATTGCGCGCGCACGCTCCCGTTCGCTCCCAGCTCGTGTTCAAGGCCGAGGCTCCACTCCATGAAATAGGGCGCGTGAAGCTTTCCATCTGGCACCGCCGTGATGGCGACTGGAGGCAAACACGTTGCGGGGTTTGCCGACGACGCGGCGCAGGAGAGTTGGCCTTGCGGAAATCCCAGGCTGAAGGTTTGGTTTGCCGCTATGGTTGCATCAACGGCGCTGTCCGGAACTCCTGGCGCGATTGCCGTGCCGCCGACGGTCCCCAGCAGGCCGCCCTGAAACGTCTTCACGTAAGGCGGATTCACGCCCACTGTGTCCGCTATGCTTCCCGGCAAAATATCGCTGAAAATCCCGAAGCCGGCGCGCAGCACGGACTTCGGTTCGAACTGCCACGCGATCGCTGTTCTCGGTTGCAAGATCGCGAGCGGCGTGGAGGAAAACACATTGCCGAGACCGGTCTGAATCGTGGTATCGAGCGGCTGGTTCACATCATGCGTGATGGAAGCGAACGAGCCGCGCAGGCGCGCGATCTGGTCGTGAGGATTGAGCGGGTTGGAATTGAACGTGTCGCGCAGGCCGAAAGTCCAGGTCAGTGTCCTTGTCACCTTCCAGGTGTCCTGCGCGTACAAATCGAGATTCAGAAAATTGAATGGCTCGTTTGCCGATTGCGAGAAAGTTTTGCTCGCCGTGGAGGCCACACCATAAATGTATTGCGGCAAAGTCGTATAAACGACCGTGGGCACGCTGCCCTCGCCGAAATCATAATCGTTCAGCCGGAGAATTCGCGTGTTGGTGCCGAAACGCAGTTCGTGTGCCCCATGACTCCAGGCCAGATTGTCGTTGATGAAAAACCGAGAAGCCCGCCGCCCCTGAATCCACGTGTTGTCTAGGCCACCGACCGTGGTGAACGGCGCGTTCGCTCCGCTTCCCTGCAGCACGATCGGAAACGCCGCCAGCGTTTGTTGAAAATTACTCGGCCCGAACAGGCTTTCGTACCACGAAAAGGCCGGATTGAAATAATTCACGAGGTTCTGCGAAAAGACGTGCGTGTAGCCCGCCGCGAACGAATAAAGCGGCTGCGGAGAAACCGAGTCGAACAGTGAATTTATCGGATCGGTGTAAGCGGCCTGCACCCCCGTATCCGCCTGAAATCGAAACCACGCGGTATCGTTCTGATTGATGTTGTAATCCACGCGCGCGGTCTGCACTTGTTCGTGGTCGTCGCTGGAATGCGAAATGCTCTGGCGATTCGCGCAGCCATTTCCATCATTGGCGGTGGTCGGCGTCGCTCCGCCCACGTCGAACGGACACCCCAGCACGGCGAGAGGCGTTCCATTCGTATTTCCATACAGCGAAAACATCTTCTGGTAGAACGGGACCGATTGCGGCGAAGCCTGGTAGACCGAGCCGGTAACGGAATCCACTCCGCCCAAAGGCAGTTGCTGCAAAACGTAATTTTGAAACGCTGTGGTCGGCACGGTTGTGGCTGTGACGATGGGCAGCGCGATTCGCACCCATTCGCTGTCAAAAAAGAAGAATACTTTGTCGTGGACGATCGGACCCCCGAGGCTGCCGCCGAAGTGATTCACGGTCGAGCGCGGCTTATGGTTTCCGGCCGTCGCGTTGGTGAAATAGTTGGCGGCGTTGAAACGCGAGCCGTTCCACAGTTCGTAGAGATTTCCGTGAAATTGATTCGAGCCGGATTTTGTAACGTAATTTACCTGCGACGCTCCGTAGCGCCCCTGATCCACGGCGTAGGACAGCGTGTTGACGGTCACTTCGGAAATGGAATTCAGGCCCAGGACCAAATTCGTTGAAAGCCCGCTGTTCAGATTGGTCAATGGATCGTTGGTTTCCAGCCCGTCCACGATGTAGCCATTCGAAAGAGCAGGTAGGCCGTTGAATTCCACGTTGCCGTATCCGTTGGTGCCACCTATGAAATCGTTACCGCTGCCTGCCGTGTTGATCAACGCACCGGAGGCGAACTGCAGCGGATACGTCAAATCGCCGCCCGGATTCGGAAGATTCGCGAGCGCCGGCGCATCGAGATTCGTGGATGTGTTCGGATTCTCGGGATTGACAAGCGGAGGCGTCCCGCTTACTTCCACGGTCTGTTTTGCCTCCGCAACCTTGAGCACGAAATCGACTGTTTGTTTCTGGCCCAGGCCCGCGGACACCGCGTCATTCCGCGGAGGCTCGAAACCTGCCACTTCCACCTGGATCGAGTAAGCGCCCGGCATCAACTGCGGGAAATTGAACCGGCCCTCATCGTCTGTCTTGGCACTGCGCCGCGCGCCGCTCGCGCGATTGGTGATGGTAACTGTAGCGCCTGGAATGCCTGCTCCGGTTGAATCCGTTACTTGGCCCACGATTGCGCTCGTGGTTTCTCCCTGTGCGGAAGTCTCCGCCGGAAACAAGAAGAAGCACAAGATTGCAGCGATCAGTCCGAAAGTCGCGTTTCGCATCAAGATTCTCGTGCCGAATTCCATGCACCCCAGCAGCGACGGCGTTGAGATTTCCAACGGCCTTGAGGGCCCTTCCCATGCGCCGGCCGCACGCAATGATATTAACCGCAGTTAAGTACAGAAGTATACTCCGATAAACAGGAGAGCGAAGAAATCACTCACAAGGCTCACGGGCGGCGCGCCTCTGTCGGGATGACACTGTTACTTTGGGCGTGCTGCTTGGTGGTATGGTGCGTTAACTAGGCGTGGCTTATTGATGGCTGGTGTTGTGGCTTGCTCGGCGCCGGGTTCGCTTTGCGATGTTCGAACTGTCCCTACTTGCGGAAGGCGTTTTGTTGCTGCATTTGCTTTGGTGCGTGTGGGTTTTGGCGGGGTGGACGATTACGCGATGCCGCCCCCCGCTGCGGACACTGCACATCGCTTCGCTCGTCTACGCCATCATTATTGAGTTGATTCCCTGGCCACCCTGCCCGCTCACCGTGGCGGAAACGTGGCTGGAGAATCGTGCCGGCATCCAACCTGCGCGCGGACCGTTTCTGGTGCACGTTCTCGACGCTATTGTGTATCCCGACGTGCCGGAAGCGGTGGTCGTGGGCGGCGCGGTGTTTGTGTGTGTCGTAATCCTCGCGGTGTATGTGCGACGGTATCGCCGACGGACGGCGGATGGTCTGTGGTGAAGGAAGCCACGCTGGCGCTGCGGAGGGCGTTCCACATCGGCGTGCGCAGCGGCGCGTGAACCGGTTGGCCGCGCGCCAGGGCGTTCCCGCTCAGGAAACAGCGGCAGATCCTGACGTATGCTAGTGTCTCGAGAATGCCGTAGATGGAGTTGCGTCCGAGCTCGTGTCGCTTTCTTTGAGGTCCATGCGTTCAATGAGACCGTTCGCGATGGTATAAACGTGCCACACTTCGCTGTCAGAAAGGACATCGCCACTAAGGCTTTTCACGAGCTGATGGACTTTGACGTCGGTAATGCCGCCTTCCTGCTCGATTACCTCAAGTGGTTCCACGTGAGGATCAAACTCCTTCCACTGACGGGTCCAGTAGGCCCGAATCTCTTCTTTTCCGACGACACGCCCGCCTTCCGATGCCTTGGGCCAGCTAACGTTCTCACTCATCAGCGCCAGGGCGCTGTCGATGTCCCGATTGTTGAAGGCGGAGTAGGCCTGAGCTAGCAATGTCCGTGTGTTCGCCATGAATCCTTCCGGAGTACATATGGTCGCAGGCTCCCCGACCCCAAAGCAAGGGAAGCGTCTGTGCGCCCGAGAAGGCGCACCGTTGTTTGATCGGAGTTTCCACATCCCAGGGCGGCGCGTACCGCCCCGCTTAGGCTTGTCCCGCGGCGTGGCTCCGCGTGAGGGCTTCAAATCCTCCCTTGGCGATCATCGGAACCGACGACGTAATTCCTGCGACCGGGTTGGCCACCAGCCAAGAGATAAATGACCGTCAGCACCATCACCACGAGAGCATCCACAAAGAACCAGTTATATCCCAACACGAAAATGTGACTGAGAATTACGGCAGTCATCCACACAACGGTCAATCCCGCTGCCAATCTGGCTGTCTTCGGAATCAGGAGCAGAACCGCTACCACCGTCTCGAACATCCCTGACCCCAACCGGAATACCGGCGGAGGTATGAGCCCGTGCACCGCTTGCGACATCCGCGTGAACAGTGCCACCGCACCCGGCGCCGCAGCAAACTTGAGAAAGATCGCGGCATACAGAAGGTTCACGGCCACCAACACGCGAATTGCCAGCAGGGCGAGGCTTTTGCCCATATGATCTTGCTCTCCCTCAGCCCGCGAGAGCCTGCGCAGTCCTTGTGAAACGGTCTACTACACGTCCAGCTTAGACCACAACGCTGACCGTAACCGCCATGTTGTCACGTGTAGCGTTGGAATGTGCAAACGAAGTGTTCCGGTCACCATTTGCCCGCGTGCGCGCCGCCATCCACATGCAATATTTCTCCCGAGGTGAACGTGGCGTCGGTCAGAAACAAAATTGCGTCGACGACTTCTTTGACTTCACCAAGTCTGCCGACCGGGTGCAGGCCTTTGAGAAAATCATGGGTTTCCGGTTTATGCATCGGAGTATCGATCACTCCCAGCGCTACCGTGTTTACACGAATGCCTTCCTTCGCATATTCAATGGCGAGGGCGCGTGTCACTGCCGCAACATTTGTTTTACAGCGAGTTGTGACACGTACAGAAAGCCTGCCAGCGCCGTGGAGACCAAAATATTGAAGTCTTCGGTGGTGTATTCGGTGAAGGGCTTCGGAATAAAAACGCCCGCATTGTTGATCAGCACATCGATCCGGCCAAACCGCGATACGGCAGTATCCACAATCTTTGCGGCGGTGCGCGGGTCGCCGATGTCTCCTTCGACCAGTGCAACATTCGCCCCGGCCGGAAATGGATTTGCCTTCGTAATGTTGCGCGAGTTTGCGACCACGTTGTATCCCCGATTAAGGAAGGCCTGCGCTACGCCGGCTCCGATGCCTTGCGAAACCCCCGTTACGATCACCGTTTTCTCTTTGCTTGCCACATCAGCCTCCTTGGCTGTTCGCTAACTTGCAGGCAGCGCCTGCGAACTACACTCACGCCGGATTCATTACCGGCGTGAGCCTTCCTACTAGCTACAAGAAGATAGTCGTTCACACCGGCAGCGCGGTCCCAGCCTGCTCCGCCTTCATGTTCTCTGCGTACCACAGCGGCCAGTTCGCGTCGCGCTGTCCTTTCTGTTGTCCGTTGCGCTTCTCGTTCTCGCTGTGGGCGGTTTCAGCGCGCCGCATCGCGCTTGCCAGATCGTTTGTTGAGGCAAAAGTCGTCGTCGCGGGATCGATGCGGCCGGGCGCTCGACGTGTGACCTCCTGAACGATCCACGCATTCCCATCGGGATCTTCGAACGCGGCGTATGAGCGATAGCTTTGGCGCTCGGGATCGGGACCGCTGATGCGTCCCGCCGGAGAGAACGGCGAGCCGTGGAACACTTCACTCGCGTTGATGCCGCGGGCCACGAGCTCTTTTTGTGCGGCTTCGATGTCGGAGACGATCAGCCCGCCGCGGAACGAGCCGGGCTTGGCGGCCGTGATTCCTTTGCCGAATGAGATCGAGGAAGCTGAACCCGGCGGCGTGAGCTGGACGACGCGAAAGTCGTCTCCCATCACGATGTCGTCGTCGAGCCGCCATCCGAGCCGTGTGTAGAACTCCTTTGCGCGGTCAACGTCCAAGACGGGAATGAGCGAAACTTCGAACTTCATGTCCACTCTCGCTGCACCGGCATCCGGCTTCTGTTGCTTGGAGCTACTGGCTGTCTGACTCATGTGATTCTCCTTTTCCATATGATTTGGTTTCGCGCGCCTATGCGCGTCGCAGGGTTCCGGGAACCTCGCACTCAGCCTTTCAACGGTGTGGCTACAAGGACTTTGACTTTCTCCACCTGCGGTGGAACCGCAAATAATTCGCTCGACCGCGCCGTCAATTTCTTCGCGATCTCGCCAGTCAAGTGCGCATTGCGGCCGGCTTCATTTGCAAAGGTGTCGAAGATGCCAAACTTTCCCGGCCCGAGCTTGATCGCATACCACTTCAATGTCCCTTTTTCATCCAGCGCGAGTGGCTGAGCTGACCTCAAAAATGCCTCCGCATCAGCTTCCTTACCTGCGCGTGCTTCGAGCGTCACTAACAATCCGATTGCTTCCATCGACTTCCCTCCTGTGTTGAATTCGTTGCGACCAGCAAAATAATTCGTCGAGCTGCTGTTCTGTTTGTCGGCGCGCTGACCCTGCTCACAACTCCGCCAACAACTGTAAGTAAACAGGAGATCAGAGACAAACTTGTGCAGATTTCTGCTGGGATGGCCGGAATCCTGCTGGAATTATGCTACGCGAGGCGCAATGCTTTGCGATCTGCGGACCGGGCTGGATCTTAACAGGGCAGTTAGCGGCAACCCGCGAGAGCGGACTTATAGCGACGAATTAGAGATCGCCAGGCTCGGCATATCTTCGGAACCGGCTTCAGATACGCTAGTCGCTTCGAAGCCGACCAGCTTCTGGCGGTCAATGTCCCGGCGACTAGAATTCAGGCGATACTCTGTGGGGCTAACTCCCCAGACGTCACGAAAGACCTGCGCAAAATGTTGCTGGGTTTTGAAGCCACACGCAACGGCCACGTCCAATACTCGCGCCTCGGGCGCACGCAACATCGCTCTGGCGCGCTCCAGCCTTTGGCGCAAGACAAATTGATGCGGAGTCTCACCCGTTGACTTGCGAAACATCCGCGCGAAATGAGCTGTGCTCAATCCCACCGACTGCGCCATCTCATCGAGACTCAACTCGTCTTCGATCTTCGCATGGACGAACTCTCGAATCCTTCGCAAGCGTGCCGGGCCCAGTCCGCCTCGCGATATCTGCACGGGACGGTGCCTTACTGCATGACCATTCACCAGCGCGACGGCCATCGCTTGTTCCACAGAATCCAGAAACAACCGCCCGCTCGGAAAACCTGCAGCCATCTCCGCATGAGCAGCCGCAACCATCGCACTCAGCCGCGGGTCGGCAAACTTTCGCGAAGGATGCAGTTCCACCTCGCCGTAAGCTCCGTCAGAACTCGCCATCAGTGCCGCATCGGAAATACCGAGCTGCAGATGCGGTACGTTCATCAGTCCGACCCACTCCCCTTCGTGACGATGGCACAGCGCCATGTCGCACGCCGCGTAGTTGAACTTTTCGAGCGCCGAACGCTTCGCCCCCCACTCAATCGAGCCAGGTCGCAACATCATTGCGAAAGCCTGATCATGCCGCACCCAATGTCGCGGCTCTGTGACAGATTCAGGCGGAAAGACCTCAACTCTCATCCTTGTTATGGGATGACTACCATCGATGGAGGATGCAGAAAAAGCTCTGGCTCAGGGTTCGGTGAAAGGCGAGCACGGCAAGGGCAAAGGCTCGCGGAATTGGACGCGAGCGGATTGGCTGTAGACTGAGCCCCGAGGCCGAACGCGCAGGGTCTAACGCTGTACGACGCATCCTTTGCGAACGGCGCAAAGGGATGCGGCGCCCGCAAACACAACGACAGATATATTCACAATTATTGGGTCGCGAGGGGTCTGTAAATAAGAGCGATGACGATTCCGATGATCGTCCACTGGACGAAGTAAGCCACAGCCTGCCCCAAAGCGAGTTTCAGCCCGATGTTCAGGTTCACGTAGTTGTGCAGCACAAATCCGCAAACCACGAAAATGCCAATCAGAACACCGAAGCGCGCACCTTCCGCAATGCCGGATCCGCCCTGATGCATCATTGCGAAAAGTATGGCGACAACCAGGATCGCCACGAAAGTTGCGACGAGCCCAACTGGCATAACCTGATTCATTTCCTCCTTAGGCCGGAATACGGCCGGTACTTATGGGCTTCTTTGATAAGACCTGGCGCCGGCCAAAACAGCAAAAAACCAACGGCAAAGGACGCGACCGTACCGCCAAGCGCCGCCAGCGCGAGACTCGAATAGTTCATTTGCACCCGTTACAAATTGCGGATCAAAATCAGAGTCAGTTCTCAGGTTCGTTAGTCGCCCACGTGCTTTGCTTGACCTTGCTTGATGTCAATAAAAAATGGAAACGAAGAAATTCCGGCACCGCTGACGATGAGTTCGTACTTGCCGGGTGTTATTTCAGGATTGGGCGTGAAGTCTACAGTTTCGATTCCGGCTTCGGCGCCCACGGCGACCTTGCTCCAGTTCGAAGTCCGCGCGTAGAGGACGTTCCCGTGCTCGTCCACCATGCGAACGATCGGATAGTTGGAGTCCATCTGGTCGTCGTCGCCGTAGGCAGCGCCCGCCGATTGCCCATCGAGCTGCAGGCCGCTAAGCCGGAACATGCCCTGACCCTGATAGTTGATCTTGGTAATGAATGGCCGCACGAACGGATTGGGCTGATCGTCCGAGGTGTAAATCCAGAGTTGCGAGCTGCTATCGGAGAAGAGCAACTGGCCTGTGGGAAGAATCAGCATGCGCGTGGGATAAGACCCTTCAAATGGGAGGTTGCCATCCGGCAGGGCTGAAGTGATCTGGTGAATCGTGTTCATCACCGGATCGAACTCAAACAGCTCCGTGGGATTGCTGAAGGTGCCTCCCCAACTGATCGCGTCTCCGGCGGTCGTTTGTGTGGCCGGATTACTGATGGTCACCTGCGAGGGAGAGTCCACACTCAGAATATAGGACCCGCCTGGGATTCCTGTGCCGCTGACGCTCCAGAAAACCTGCAAGATCGCCGTCGAGGGAATGTGGGTAATCACGGACGAGCCGGTGGCGATGTTTCCCGAAGACGTGAACGCGGAGGCGCCCGCGTCGGCCGCAAAAATCACATGGCCGTTGGGCAGGATTGCCCCGGGGGCGTCGTCTGCGCCAAACGGGGATGCGATTCCATTCAGCGTGCCGCGGATGTCCGGTCCGGGCGACCAGTTATTCCCGATCGGATGGTACAGGGCGGTATGCTGGTTTGCGCCGATTACCATTACGCGCCCGTCCTGTAGCCGAAGTGCCGGGCCAAGCTCGTAGCCTAAATTCACGCTGCTCAACTGGGGAATCGTTCCGCCGGCTGTGCCGTCCGAGGGGCTGATGCTGCTCCATAGCCCGGTCTTGGGATTGTACTTTTCCGCGTAGCGTCCATCTGTGGCAATGCTCTGGAACAGATCGTAATTGACGATGGTGCCCTCGCTGGTCCTCGTCCAGCCTTCCTCATCGCTCTGGTCCGGGTAGATCTTCGTTCCCGAGGGACTCCAGGCGTTCGAGGCAGGGTCGTATATATAAGTGTTGGCGCTGACCAAGTCCCCCACCAGGATTTTTCTGCTCGACAGGAGCGACGAGGGGTCATCTCCCAGGCAGCCTGTAAGTTCATAGTACGCATTGAATGTTATGACGTTGGCGGTGACAGTCTGCGACGCGGGCGCGGAAATCGTGATTTGCGTGGGCGAGTCCACGCTCACGATTGTCGCCGGGGATGGAATCCCGTTGCCGAATACTTCCTCGCCCACCGTAAGCCCGCTGGCGTACGGATAAATTCCAGTGATCTGGGCGCTGCCACTCGTGGTGTTCCCGGAGACATAGTAGAGGTAGGGGCAGCCGGGCTGATTCGGGTACGGGGCAATGCGGGTCCACGCATTGGCAAGTGGGTCGTAAATCTCTCCAGTGTTGGACCAGTTTGGCAGCAGGCCAGGTCCGCTGTACTCTCCCCCGGCGACAAACAGCCTGCCATCAGGCAAGATTTGGGAGGCAAAATACAGTCGGGCAACCGGTTCCGAGGCGAGCGTAGTCCACGTGCCATTGATGTAGCTGCCCTTGGCGTCCGGCATCAATTTCATCCAGCTCTGGCCGTCATAGGATTGCACCAGAATTGATCCGTCCGTCGCCTGAATCATGATTTGAACGCCATTGGGACCCGATGGTGCTTGGTTTGTCAGCGGCGTCCATCCCGAGGAAGCGTTGCTTGTGGCATTTCTGGCATTAACGACGGCGCTTGCCGCGGAGTGAGCCGAAGCGCGCGCGGGCGCGTGCTGGGGCAAATCGAAAGGGTGAGGGATAGGCTTCGGTCGCTCCTGGGCACTAACGAGCTGGGGCCAAGAGATCAAGATAAGTATCAAAACGCCGAATGATGCCACGACTTTTGTCAGCTGGGATTTCATGTGAGCTCTCCTTCTGAGACTAGGATTGCGAAACGCGCATTGTGAAGGAATCTTGAGATGGGAAGCTCGCGCATCGTCACCAGACTCCAACGCAACGCCGCGACCTCGATAGCAAAGAAAAACTAGATCCTGAATTACTGCTGGGGCCCAGAGGATGGCAGGCACAATACGTTAGAACTTAGTTTGAGTCAACGGCCAGAAATGGGATGACTACGATAGATGGAGGATGCAGAAAAGGCTTTGGTTTAGGGTTGAGTGAGGGGCAAGCACAGCAAGGTCAAAGGCTCGCGGGATTGGACGCGAGCGGAATGGCTGCGCACCGAGCCTCGGGGCCGGAGAGGCAGAGTCTAACGTTGTGCCACGCACGCATTGCGAAGGGCGCAACGGGATGCCGCGCCCGCTTGAATAGTGTTGACGGATTGCCGAATGCGGACTGTCACCGAACACCGCCCTGGCGGGAATGCGCGGCGAAATCGGCGAGCAGCGTCAAACCGGTTGGCTATTGAAGTACCAATGCGTACTCAAACGCGTACGTCTGACCATCAGGATTGCTCAGTGCCATCGAGACCGGCCCTGGCGGAAGACTAGGCACGACGCAGGACAACGCTTCACTACTCGTTTCTGTACAAGTTGCGGTTTGGCCGCCAATCTTCACGGCCGTACTGGCCACGAATCCACTGCCGCGAATCGTGATGCTTCCTCCTGCGGAGGTCTGGGCCGGAGAGACAGTGCCAACCGCCAGCGGCACGACGCTAAGTTCGAAATACGATACTCCGCCGCTCCCCTCAGCGACGAGGATTTTTTCACCCGATGGGTCAATCGCCAGAGGCCGGTAGGGGCCGATAGCAGAGGGCAGACCAATCATCAGCGACTGAACACCGTTGTGTGTGTCGGACACCGATACTGAATTATATGCGGTGTAGAGGAGACTCCCGGTCTCATGGAGGCGGGAGTCCAGCCCGCCTTGACGCAGGGGGACCAGTGGGAGCAAATTCTGGTCGAGCATTCCATCCCCTGTTGCCATCACACTTCCGTCGCTGTTCACGGTAGCCTGACCGCCAACCCAGGGCGCGTCACCGATCATCACCGGGCCGGTGAAAGTGTCGGATGATGCGCTGTACTTCCAAACGTATTCGGGACCCGGCGGCTCTTCACCAGAATTCCCCGAAAAGATGATCGTGCTGCCATCCGCACTGGCTTGGCCCAATGCGAGGTAGGGCACGTAATTGGCACATGAGGACCCCGCATCGGGACGCACAGTGACGCTGAGATTGGTCAGATTGATTTCACGGACCTTGTTCGGAATGCACGGCACAATACTCACGAACGCCCGATCATCCGCCGCGGCCTCGACGAACATCGGCTGCGGAGTTCCAAAGACCGTCGTCGTAGGATCCGAAGGCAGCATCGCGTTCACGGTCGTCCTCGTTCCGGCTGTGAGGTCAAAGATCACCACGACTAAGTCGGTTGGGTCCGCCACAAGCAGTTTCGAACCATCCGGTGTGAGAGCCTCTCCCTGAAAAACTGCGGACGAGCTCGCTTTCGGTGCTTGCAGAGGTGTTACGAAAGCCTGGGATTCAGGATTGAAGACAGCAACGGTGTTCCCATTACCGGTGAGGTAGAAGCGATCACGACCCGGATCGTAAATCGAATATGTAAAGGGTCCGCCCGGGAGATTCACTTCCTGTTGCAGATATTGAATCCCGCGCTTAAGAGTGTCTGAGCCATTGGGCGTGGTCAGAGTGATATCGGCCCAGCCGGGAGTGCCCGCCGGAACAGGTATGGTGACCGACTGCTCGGGATAGTCGAAAGACGCGTAGGAATTAAGTACGGCATGGTGCATATCGACGGCCGCGCCCCCGATGGTCACCTGAATGCTATGCACGTCGAAAAATCCAAGCCCGTAGGCGTAAATCGTGACGGTGTCTCCTGCGGACGCAGCGTTCGGCTGCACGCGGAGTAGATGCGGTCCGTAGGTGTATGCGTCCGGCAAGTAGACTGCGTCGTTATTCGCGTCCGTAAGGAGGACAGGAACTGGACCAGGAGTGCTATTCGGCGGCGCAGCCGACGTCAGCAGATTCTCTCCATTTGAGGATGACCCATACGGCGCGACCACATCCTGCGTCGCGGGCGTCGCGCCAAAGTAAGCTTCCATCGAGCTAGAAATTCCGTCGCCACTTCCACCCCCGCCTGGAGCGGGATTAAATTGAATTTGGGTGCCGCCAGTAAGGGGGCCGACATTGGGATTCGCTTCGGTGCTGGGCCCAATAAAATCTGGCATCGCGACGGGCGGAGCATGTTGTAGTAGAGACGCGTTGAAGCTCAGCACTCCACCAGGTTGAACGGCGCCGAACAGGTGATATGTTTCGTCCACGTCATAAAATTGCGGAGACGGGATGGGCAAGGATCCCACAACCAAACCGAGGTACCCGGAAGGCATTCCAGTTTTTGTGTTCATCGCGACGAGAAAGCCGTTGTTCGTCATCGCATACAGGTATTGTCCGTCCCGGCTGTAGATCGCGCCTCCGGTGATGTTCTGCGAGAGCGTATATGTGTTCTCGACTTCCAAGTTGGGTCCGTAGAAGGTTACGACTCCGGGCGCGGGATTCTGTTCGACGGTTGCGAATTGTGAGCCATCCGCATTGGCTGCCAAGTAAAAACCCGTGTTCTGTAGGGTGCCGGAACTGGACGTATACATCTGAGCATCAGTGGTATAGAGGAAAAGCGCCCCAGTGTTGGCCAACAAACCCGGCACCAGGAGTTTCTTCCCGTCGAGGGAGAGAGCGGGGTTGCCGACGACGGTGCTGACTCCCGGATCCTCCGCCGTGAAGGTACCGGTGGTTGGTGAATAGCGCAGGAGGTGTTGCACGAGCGTAAGAGCGGAAGACGAGGATTGCGAGTTCGTGCCCATACCTAGAAAGATGGTGCCGTCCGCCATGGCGTATGGCATTACAGGCATCCATTCGTTTCCCGACTGGTCCGTCGTGAGGTTCGACGCTGGAATCGCGATCTTTTTCGTGATGTGCAGCGCCACCGGGTCGGCAATATAGACGTATGGCGTGATCGTGCCGATCACGAGCTGTGCGTCGCCGGTAGAGAAACTGAGGCCGGCGGGTCCGGGAACGCTGATTTCACCAACTCTGTGCCCGTCCACTGTAGAGTATACTTCGACCGCGTTCACGTCCGAGTCGCAGGCAAAAACCTCTTTAAGCGCCGGGTCGTAGGCTTCATACGGAATCCACGCCCCGCCGTCCTGGTTTGGCAGGTGCATGAAATAGTCTCCCGGAAACGGGCGAGCCTGAAAGCCGCCACCGCCCGAGCCACCTCCAGAACCGCCGCCCGGCCCACCGCCCGAGCCGCCACCTCCTGACGCCGTCGTGCCGCCGCCCCCACAGGCACCGAGCATCAAGATCAAAATGCACATTGCAGCGAAGCAGGCCTGCCGATTCGGACCGGATGTATTTTCCATGGACGCCGCTCTCGCAGTTACTTCAATGAGAAGTCAACGGATTGTACTATATCTTCCGATTTAGATCTGATCCATTAAAGATTCATGAACCCTGATCCACAGGGACTGTACGGCGCTCTCCAAACTCGCTATCGGGTTTACGATGCGTATGACCAAGTTGCGGAGACAAAGAAGTTTGATGGCACGATCGGGCGGCCGCAAATTCAACGGCGTGCGCAGCGGCGAGGGAACAGTTGCGCGACCGGTCGAAACGCGAAGAGAGATCCCTCACTGCGTTCGGGATGACAAACATCTTATTGCGGAGGAGTGTCGCGCCTACGGCGCTCGTAGGTCTTTTGGCGATGTTCCCGGCGCTTCCGCGCCGGGCTAACCTATGGCGCGCCTCTGGCGCTGGACCGCGCGCGTTGGTTGGCTATCGCGCGTTGGGAAGCAGACCTTTATCGACTAGGACCGGGGGTTTGCGGTGCTTCGTGGCTTGTTCGTATGCATAGGCCCAGCCTAGGAGATCGCCGTCTTTCCATGGACGGGCTGAGATTTCCAGGCCGAAGGGTAGGCCGTCTTCGTAGAAACCGCCGGGGACTACTACTGCGGGGACGCCTAGGTCGTTGACCCAGCCGGTGTCGCTGTGCGGGCCGCCGCTGATGGTGCCGTCTTGCGGCATGGTTTCGTCGGGTGGGGGCATTTGCGTGGCGGGATATACGAAGCCGTCTAGATGCATTCGGTCGAGAGTTTCGGTGTAGGCGTCGAGGGCTTGGCGTCGCGGAGTGATGACGTTGGCGTCGGCCTGCGGATCGGTTTCGATTGATGCTTGCACCAACGCTGCTGCGGGAGTCGGTGGATCGCCCGCGGCGGCGGGGCCGCCGATGATTACCGCCGGGAGCGGCGAGCCTACTGCTTTTTGATATTCGGCGGCGGAGTGATATTCGGGTGGGCCATATTGTTTTAGGAAATTTTCCGTTCCCTCGGAAATGTACGGCAGCGTTTTGACTTGGTTCACCAATTTCGTGTAGCTGTCGGGCAGGATTGCGTCGTCGAAAACGACTGTCGCGCCTGCGGCGCGCAGCCCTTCGATTGCTTTCATGAATGCGGCGCGAGTTTCTGGTTGCAACGGAATGCGACCGGCGGCGGCATCTGCGCCCAGACCGGGAATGCCTTGGAACGGAGTGTCGGCGCCGTTGAGGATGAAAGCTGGCACGCCGAAGCGTTTGCCTTTGAGTGCATCCGCGCGGAGATATTGCGTGTACGGGGCGGGTTGCGCTTTGGCGGCGGATCCGGTGGTGCGCGAATCGAGCGGATCTTCTCCGGCCATTACGCTGAGTGCGATCGCGGCGTCGGTGACATTGCGCGCGATGGGGCCGGTGTTGTCGAGCAGCCAATCGAGCGGCGCGATTCCAGCGATGCTGACGAGGCCGCGCGTGGGAAATACTCCAACGACGGAACTGGTGGCTGAAGGCATGCGGATGGAATTACCGGTATCTGTTCCGGTGCCGACGACGGCGTAGTTGGAAGTGATCGAAGTTACCGTGCCGCCGGAGGAACCGCCGGGACTGAAGCGAACATCGTAAGCGTTGCCGGTGCGCCCGTAGGCGGTGCTGCGAGTGGTGTCGCTGTCGGCGAAATCCGGCATATTCGTTTGGCCCAGAATCACGGCGCCGGCCGCGCGGAGTTTTGCGACGATCGTTGCGTCCTTCGGCGCGATGAGTTCGTGGCCGGGGATGCAATACCCTTCCCAGCCGTCGGTGGTGATTAGGCCTTTGACGCTGGTGTTCGCCTTTATGAGGATGGGGACACCCCACATTGGGCCGCGCTGCAAGTTGCTCCCACTTTTTGCTGCGTCTGCGTCTTCGGCTGCCGCTGTGGCCAGAGCGCCGCGCGCATCGAGGGTTTGAACAGCGCGGTAGATACCGTTGTATTTCGCGATGCGGGCTAGATGCCACTGCACCACCTGCGTGACAGTGTATTTGTGAGTGGCGTAAAACTGTTCGAGCTGCGGGATGGTTACTTCGAGTAGATCGTCGTCCATTGCTGCCTTTGCGGTAGCGTGCGATGACACACGGGCGTGTTCTGTCTTTCGAGTAGACGATTCGTCGACGGCCCTGATTGTTCGCGTTTGCGCGATCGTTTGCGCCATCACAAAATACGGGAACATCAAGCATGCCGATACGAACAGAAACCGTTGCATATGCCGCATGCGAATCTCCATCTAGAAGGCTTCGCGCTAAGTCGAGACGCGGTCGAGTTTAGCGAAGAGAAAGCATTGTGGCTATCCCAGCGACAAAACGATGGTGGGTCAGTTTCCGGTAACGCGACGCAATATAAAAGGGCGCCCCTTTTGGAGTAGGGTTTGGGTGCTCGGCTCAACCTCTACAGAAAGGAACGCCCTCCATGGATAGCAAAAAGTATATCGGTATGGATGTGCACAAGGAAAGCATTTCGATTGCGGTGAGGAATGCTGCGGGAAAGATCGTGATGGAATGCGTCATCGAGACCAAAGCGAGCATGATCCTGCAGTTTATCGATGGGCTGCGCGGAGATTTGCAGGTCACGTTCGAAGAAGGAACCTCGGCCGCCTGGTTGTACGACTTGCTGAAACCGCACGTGGCGAAATTGGTGGTGTGCGATCCGCGAAAAAATGCCGCCATGAGGGAAGGCAACCAGAATGACAGGATCGACGCGCGTCGGTTGGCCGAACTGCTGCGCCTCAATCATCTCAGCCCCGTCTATCACGGGGAACACGGCCTCCGCAGCCTGAAGGAACTAGTGCGCAGTTATCTGACCATCACCAAAGATCTCGGACGGGTCATGTCACGGGTGAAGGCCATCTATCGCAGTTGGGCTATTCCTTGTAGCGGCAAGCAGGTCTATGCACCGCGCCATCGGGTCGAGTGGCTGGGGAAGATCACGGAACCAGGAGTACGCCGGCGGGCGGAGTTTTACTACCAACAACTCGATGCCCTGCGGACGGTACGTCAGGAAGTGCGGCGGGAGCTGCTCGCGGAAAGCAAGAAACACCCGGCCTGGAAACGACTCCGCCAGATTCCTGCGATCGGTCCGATCCGATCGGCCGTACTGCTGGGTATTCTACAGACCCCGCACCGTTTCCGCACCAAGCGGCAGCTGTGGACCTACAGCGGTTTTGGCATCGAGACGAGCAGCAGCGCTGATCACCAGGTTGTGCAGGGACAACTCGAACGGAAGAAGAAGCAAGTCGGGATTCGCGGATTAAACAGAAATTTCAATCACGATCTGAAAAATCTTTTCAAGGGCGCAGCGATCGTCGCGGCGACCAAGCCCGGCCCCTTCGCGGAGTTCTATGCGGAATTGTTGGCTAAGGCCTGCGACAGGAAATGGCGCGGCTGACCCTGGCCAGGAAGATTGCCACCATCGTTCTGATCGTGTGGAAGAGAGGAGTGTGCTTCGACGCCCAACATCTGAAACCACAAACAGCTTGAGTGTCTCTGACCGAGTGCGCTCCATCTCTGGGGATTTCTCTGGCGGTGGCCGTGGGGTTCTCGAGACACTCTGGTTCGAGAGCGAGTCTCAGCTGGTTAGTTAGGCGCTGTGTGCCTTGGGCACCCAGTCTCTCACGCGACCTTAGGCCCTCTCGGATAACCAGAAAAAGCTAGGGGCCACGAGTCCCAAATAGAACGATGGTCGCCAAATTTGACCACGTTCTGCTTTGTTGGTTTCGGAACGGACAGGCTTCGTCGCCAAGAAGCGATGCAAACCGCTGCTAGAGAAAACCCAAACCACGGGGTCGCATGGCCCCGCAACCGAGCACATGGCGCAGCCGGTCAAAAACATCTCGCTCGATCAAGTGGGCTGCGAAGCAAGAAAAATTCCAGCCGAAGGAGATGTGTTTTTTCTTGACTTCTACCTTACCAGGCTTTAGCCGATGGAACTCCCTCAGCTTTTCTTCTTACGTACGTACACCGCTACCGAATTTGAATAGGCTACTCCCTGCCAGGACTTGGCCGGAAGATTTGCAACCTCCTTAGGAAATGGTTTCAATTCGTAATAACAGTACGATTCGAGCAGTCCTCCCGAGGAATAAGTCGCGCTAAGTCGATAATGTCCGGCTACTCGAAGTTCAGGATACATTGACGGGTCCAGTCCGATTGTCGCGCCGGAGAAATGGTTCGGGGGAATCGAGACCCAGTCCTTGATCAGGATGTTGGCAAAATCTTGCGCCTTTGGCGGCAGAACATGTGGCATCCATTCATAGGGGACGCAATCGGCCGCGAGACCCTCGTGCTCTACGTTCGCAAGTGGCTGGAAGTCCAGCCTCAGAGTGCAGGGTGCAGAGAAGGAAAAGATCTCCCTACACAGAAGGAGGTCCCCTTTCCCCACATTCCAAATCTCGACGCGCAATCGCAGAGCTTGATTTGCCGCAACTACCGGGTTGGCGAGCGCAATCCTGACTTCAAGCTCTTTCCCTTGCTCGGCCTGTTCCTGTGGGCTAAGGACCGAAGCGACCGCAATCGCCTCGAAATTAGGTATCCCGTATTGGGGAGAGCTACGGTCGAAGACTACGACGACGGAAAGAGCAATTACGTAGAGCAGAGCAGTTGGGATTGCCCATTTCCAGCGTGTTTTCATTATCAACGCAGCCGCAAGAAGACCAGATCGCGCTCCTGAGACTCCTGCAAATTGCCCATGAGCCGTGATGATAGCATTTGCGCGACTAGCTCGGCGACCAGCGGTCCAGTGGCAGCAAAGGTAGTGCCCGATTAACGCGGTGGTCTCAATGGGTCGACGCAACACTAAGCTCGAACCCACCTCGCATTGAACACAAAAGCTAAAACCGCTCGCTAGGGCCCAGACCAGGCGGAACGCTGCCCTGGCTAGGTTTTGGCCGAGCATAGCCAAACAGATGGTTCTCCCGGCGGAAGCATTACCGAATCAATGCACTCGATGGTGTTGCATCGACCGGTTGAGCTGGCAGCTCTAATCGAAAATCACTGACCCACTGCCGAAGCAACATAGCTTTTCGGGATGTAATGGGATGGTTGACCGTGCGAGTGCCGAGATGGATTCTCCGAGGCGAAGATTTTATTTCTGGTCACGCTTGTTTGGACATGCGAACCACGGGAAGAAATTCGCCATTTGGAAGGGGGACCTTGAGATCTTCTTGCGCTACGTAGCCCCTGGCGCGGAAGAGTCTCACGCCGGTGAGGGTGGCGCCCATTTCAAAGCGCTGGAAACCCGCGGATTTTGCGGCGCGCTCGCATGCTTCGAGAATCAGGCTGCCGATTCCGCGGCGCGCCCATGCTGGATGGATGAAGAAGGCACGAATTTTGGCGGCATCATGTCGCGGATCGAGAAGAGCGTCCTCGCGCCCAGTCCAATGGTTGCTGCCGTAGAGTGTCTTGCGCTTGCTCCAGCCGCCGCAGCCGACGGCGATCGGATGGGACTCTGCCGGCGTGGCTTCCGCTTCCGCGACAAAGTACGTTTGGTCCGCGATGAGCTGACTATCAACACCGAAAACGCTCTCGAGCGCGCCTTCGATTTGAGTGGGAGTGTAGTCATGCGCCTGCAATTGGCGTACAGAGGCGTCAATCAGAATACGCAGAGCGGGAATATCGGCGGGGACGGCGTACCGGATGTGAATTGGCGGCGGCATCGTGCCAGAAAATTCTAACGCGAAGGGAAATGTCGGCAAAGGCGGTTTGCGGCGGGCGTAGACTGCGGCGAATCGCGACGAGCTGGAATCGGCGGGTTGTTGCAGCGGAGTGTCGGGCGTGCGCAGCTCGTATTTCATTTTGCGCCTGTCACGGCGCTTCCGCGGCGGGCTAACTCAGGAGAAATCGAATGCCAGCCGGAATTCCTAGGGAAAACCCTAGTTGTTCCCGGATTTGGAAATCAGCTATATGGGGAAATTAGAGTTTTAGTTGGTTTGAGTCGCGAGCAAGACACCTGATGGCGTCGGTGACCTAAACTACTCCAGCACGTCGCCGCCGAACTCCAGGAAGGAAGTATTCCGATGAAAGTAAGGATGATCGCCTCGATTCTGGCCATGACGATGCTGTGTGCGACGCTGTGCGTCGCCGGAGACGACAACGATAAAAAAAGGGATAAAACCCGCAAGATGGCAGCCGAGGAATTACGGGATTTGTACAAGATGGACCCCCCTTCCAAGGCAGCTATCCAGAAAGCCGCGGGATACGCCGTTTTCGACAACATGGGGGTGAACATATTGCTGTTGAGCACGGCACGCGGTTCAGGACTTGCCGTCAGCAACAAGACCAAGCAAGAAACCTTCATGAAGATGGCTTCGGCCGGTGCCGGTCTGGGCATGGGAGTGAAAGACTATGTCGCCGTGTTCGTCTTCGAGAACGATAAGGCCCTGGCACAATTTCTGGATTCCGGCTGGTCCGGTTCAGGGCAGGCGGACGCTGCTGCCAAAGCGGGCGAGAAGGGCGGCGCTTACTCGGGAGCGGCTGAAGTTGCCCCGGGAGTATGGGTCTACCAGATCACCAAGAATGGTCTCGCCTTGCAGGTGACCCTACAGGGAACGAAGTACTACAAGGACGACGACCTTAACAAAAAGTGAACAAAACAGAGCTTTGAAGCGATGTTCTTTTGCATGATTTTGCTGGGGAATGATTATGCAACCAAAGCCGTCGGTCCTCGACAGAGGATCCACCCCACCGGGATTGCTGTCAACTTTAACAACTCACCACCATAGAAGATGTCCCTACTGTCACGGACACGGAGGAGTGTATAGGGAGAAGCGCATGGGACTCTCAAAGTTGACGGTCGTTCTCGGCGTTCGACCATATCGGTGCGCTGATTGTGACAGGCTGCACTACGGGCTTTGTTTTTAGTGTTGCGCCCTCATCTCGCGCCTTTCGGCCACGATTCCATTTCTATCGCCGCAGCAAAAAAAGGGTTTGGGAACTTTTCTGCGGGTGGGCGGTGCGAACGGTGCTTGATCGGGGTTCCGACCGGCTCGGATACGTGCGGCAATCGGTTCCAAGGAGAAAGCAATGCAAAAGAAAAGCGTAGTAGCCGTTCTTATCGTGGTGGGCGGGTTACTGCTGTCTAGCGTACCGCTGTTTGCCCAGACCGCCGAGGGCGCCAACGCCGGCTCGAACGCTACCATCGACACAGACATCAAGCTGTTTCGGGAAGACGTCCGCTCGGAAAGGAAACAGCTCGTCGCTGCTAACCTGCCGCTGACCGACACGGAAGCAACAAAGTTCTGGCCCATCTATGAGGAATACGCGGCCGAAGTCTGGAAGATCGGCGATGCCCGCGTGGCGCTGATCAAGGAATATTTGCAGAGCTACGACACCATGACCGATGCCCAGGCGAATGATTTCATGAACCGCTCGGCGGCCATCGACCACGAGTATTCGGCCCTGCTAACGAAATATGTCCCGATCTTCGAGAAGGTGATCTCGGCCAAGAAGACTGCAAGGTGGTATCAGATCGACCGCCACCTGAATTTGCTGATCAACATGCAGTTGGCCGCAAACATTCCCATCGTGGATGCAAGCAAGTAACCAGAACCTATACCAAAGCGCGCATGCGGCGTATGCGACATGCCTCGAAGCCACCCAACCCGCGCGCTCAGCGTAATTTTCGTGTGCTCTTGATCCCCTTGGGAACAAGTCTACGGTTGACCTTCTTTAGTCGCTGCAATGTCGAGAGGGCATCAGCCATTTCCCTTCGCTCCTCGCGAGAAGCTCTGGCGTCTGATGCACGGGCATTAATGGAATCCTCAGCTGCACTCAGGCGAACCTTTTGCAACGAGCGGTCAAGTTCAAGAATGGCGGCTCGGTAAAAGTCTCGCCAGGTGGTTTCTATCATTTTCGGACTCCTGAGATGTTCAAGCGGCCGCAGATCTTCTGCGGGGTATCTGTGAAATTCTGGGGCTGGGTCCCAGTCCTGCCCTATGAGCATTCCATACTCGCTCGATGCCGTCGTTGCTTCCGCGCAACTCTGTAGCTGCTTAAGCTCAATCAGACGGAGGCTTAAGTGGAGAGGGAGCCGACAACGAACCCGGCTAAGAGAAATGGCAAATCCACTTTGAATTGAAATCCTCATCGATTTTTCCGAGTTTGACATCGTTCTCTGCTCACACTAGGCTTCCGTCGGATACGCATCGAGTCTGTTGATCGAAGGGCGTGCCGTACTGTTGCCGCGACCGTGCTTCCGCGGCAGCGGACGTTTCACTTAGGAGAGACATGAGCGAGTTCGTGCGCGTGACGCTTTGCGTAATTTTTCTTCCGATGGTGATGATGATGTCGGTACTGAAAGCAAGTGGGCAGGACCGCACGCAAGGCCGCTCCATGGTTATTTCACGACGGGGAGTTGTGGCGGCGGAGAGCCCACTCGCGGCGCAGGCTGGAGCGACTGTATTAGCCCAAGGTGGCAACGCGATTGACGCGGCAGTGGCGACCAATGCGGTGATGGGTGTGGTCGAGCCCATGATGAATGGAATCGGCGGCGATCTTTTTGCGATCGTTTACGACGCGAAGAGCGGGAAGCTTTATGGTTTGAATGCGAGTGGTTGGGCTCCCGCGGGACTTTCCATCGAATTTCTCAAGTCCAAGGGCTTTGTGACCATGCCGCGAAAAGGCATCCAGTCGGTAACAGTTCCGGGCGCCGTGGATGGCTGGTCGAAGATGCTCGCGCGCTTCGGCACAAAGAAATTCTCGGAAGTTCTTGCGCCCGCGATTTATTACGCCCGCGAAGGTTTTCCCGTGCCTGAATGGGATGCGGCGTATTGGGCCGACGCGGTGGATTATCTGAAGCAGGACAAGAATGCAACGGCCACCTACCTGCTGGATCGTCGCGCACCACGAGTCGGCGAGATTTTCCGCAATCCCGATCTGGCGCATTCGCTGGAAGCGATCGCTTCCGGCGGCAGAGACGCGTATTACACGGGCGACATTGCGAAGAGCATCGTGGCGCTATCCACCAAGCTGGGCGGCACGATGACGGCGGCGGACTTGGCTGATTACTCAAGCGAATGGGTCGAGCCGATTTCGACGACGTATCACGGCTGGACGGTCTATGAGATTCCGCCGAACGGGCAAGGAATCGCCGCGCTGGAAATGCTGAATATCATGGAAAGATTTTCGCTCGCGCATTTCGGGCATAACTCCACCGACGCGCTCCACGCCATGATTGAAGCGAAGAAGTTGGCTTACGCGGATATGTACCGGTACGTGGCGGATCCCAAGTTCAGCCACGTTCCGGTGCAGGGAATGCTTTCAAAGGAATACGCCGAGCGGGGCGCGAAATCAATTGATATGCGCAAGGCGAATTGCGATGTTCTGCCCGGGGAACCGGAGCTTCGAACGGGTGGCGACACGACTTATCTGAGCGTTACCGATAGCGACGGGAACATGGTGTCGCTCATTCAGAGCAACTATGATGAATTCGGATCGGGCCTCGTGGCGGATGGAACTGGTTTTGCGCTGCAGGATCGCGGAGGGCTTTTCAGCCTGGACGCGAAGTCCCCGAACAAGCTCGCCGGGCACAAGCGTCCTTTGCATACGATCATTCCGGGTTTCATGAGCAAGGGGCAGGAACGGATCGCGTTCGGAATCATGGGCGGATTTAACCAGGCGCAAGCGCACGCGCAATTCGTTTCCAACGTCGTCGATTTCGGAATGAATATTCAGGAAGCTTTGGAAGCCGCCCGGTTCAGCAAGCGAACTTTTGCGGGCTGCGATGTGGATGTGGAGGATCGCATTCCGGCCGCTGTTCGCCAAGGCCTTACCAAGCGCGGCCATCAAATTATACTTCACGGCGCATACTCGGCCACCATGGGTGGCGGACAGGCGGTGCAACGCGATATTTCCAGCGGAGTGAACTACGGAGCCTCCGATCCTCGAAAGGATGGCGAGGCAATCCCCGAGCCGTCGCCGCAGAAATAGCGAACCCGCTGGCTCACAAAGGCGCTGTTCCTCTCGCAGAGCCTGCATTGGATCTACCCTTGCCACGCGCAAGGCCGCCCATTCCAAGTGACTGATTAGACCAGCTCTCTCTGCGCAAACTAGACTGCTCGACGGTCGCGGTTTACCATCCCCGTGATTAGGTTAGTGAGGAGGCGACCGTGAGTTCCATCGCAACTAGCTCGATTGTGTTCGCATGCGTGTTCGGAGGCGCGTTGCTCGGGATGTCGCTCCGCAAGTTTTTGCCCCAGAGTCATCTAAGCGATGAGTCGAAAACTGTCGTAAGGCTCGCGATGGGGCTAGTCGCGACAATGACGGCCATGGTTCTTGGCCTGCTGGTCTCATCAGCAAAAACCTCGTTCGACACGCAGAGCAACGAGATAACGGGAACGTCATCCAAGTTCATTTTACTGGACCGAACATTAGAGGACTATGACCCGGAGACGAAGGAGACACGGGATTTGCTCCGCAGTGTCGTTGCGGGTCTACTCGATCAGATGGAGCAAAAAGAACATGACGTCACGCGTGTGGTAGTACCAGTCCAGGAGGTGGAATCTGTCTACGAGAAGATTCAGGGACTCTCGCCGAAGGATGACAGGCATCGTTCATTCCAGGCCGATGCGTTGAACGTTCTGAAGGAGATCCGACAAACGCGCTGGTTGGTGTATGAACAGCGATCCGCAGCGGTATCCATGCCAATGCTAATTATCCTGGTTTCGTGGCTGATTGCCCTCTTCGTCAGCTTCGGCCTGTATGCTCCCCGCAATGGGACGGTGGTCACCAGTTTGCTAGTCTCCGCGCTTTCCGCGTCTTGCGCGATCCTCTTAATCCTGGAGCTGTACAGCCCGTATCGCGGGCTAATTAAGATCTCTAGCGCGCCGGTGCGTGTCGCTTTCACGCAATTGGGTAATTAGAGCAAGCGTTGCTAGGCCTTCCATTTGAAGTAATGCTTCGCTTCCTTACCTTTGGCTTATTACAAGTGCGACATTGCGAAGAGCATCGTGGCGCTATCCACCAAGCTCGGCGGCTCGATGACGGCGGAGGACTTGGCTGATTATGCGATTTATCAACAGTTCGGTGCGGCCTCCCGCCTCTCGATGAGTCTAAAGTTTGGTGGCGGCTACCACTTTTCCGGCCAGATCACGAGCGAGATGCTTTTGCAGGACAATCCGCGTCTCGGGATTGGCGGCCAGGTAGCGGTTGAGCGGCTCAATCTCCCAACGCATGCAGCGGACAGGCTCTACTACCGTGGCATCTACATCGGAAGCGACTCCACTCAAGATAAGAGCTGAGCCCACAATGTTCCCCGGGACGGATTCCCCGAGGTCACGATCATCTCTGGTAACCCGCACTTTTCCGCGAACGATGACGGACATGGCCTCGACTTTCTTGCCACGCTCCAGCAGTCGCTCACCAATTTCAGCATTTGTCCACGCTCCGATACTCAGAAGCTGCAGGACTTTCCGAGGCGGCACATCCGGGAAGGCCAGCCGGCGAATTTCCTCCTCTTCAGGCGTCAATTTGACTGGACGCCGCTCGAGAAAAAGACGCCAAGACTGGAACGCATTGATCGCGGCAAAGACGCTACTCCAAATGATTGGTTCCCACAGCGGTTCGGGCTGAAGAATGAAATACGGCAGCGATATCAGCGCGGCCGCCACGGCAAACAACCTCAGCCAGAGAATGTCGCGAACGCTGTACGCTACGATCAACAGGATGTTTGCAGCGTGGAGGAAATAGCTCGGTTGGAATACACCCATGTTTGTAATCTCCCTTGGTGGAACATCAAAACTAGTTCTGCTGGGGCTGGCGGAGGGGGCTGAGGTCCTGCTACACGCTCAAGCTGAACGCTGGTCAGAGACTACTCGCCGGCTGGAATCCGGAATACTGTCAAAATAGACAGGTGGTCAGGAAGGGGCAAAAGGGGCTGAATTTCGGCCCATGCGATTTCGGGACGGAGCGCCGCGCGAAAGCGCTATTCTTCGCGGAGAGCTTGCATTGGATCTACGCGCCCGGTGGGAAGGGACTGAAGCGCTTCCCGGAGTTCGGGGAGAGCCGGCCACCCGGCCCGGTAAGTTGTGAGCGGTCAAAACAAGATCGACGGGAGCCATGCACCGGCTGGCTCGTTGTAAAGCCCGATGCTCATTAAAGTCATCGGCTGGACTACCTGCAGACCATTTGCGAGGCACCAGCGGAGCAGAGCGCTGTTCCGCGAGGGCACGAGAATGCCGGAACCACCAAAGGATTCCGCTGAGGCAATCAACGCTTGCATGTCCAGGGTGCTCTCCGCTGTTGCATGGCCAAAGAGAGCCAAAGCCGTCGCGTATCCAGTAATCCTGCCCGCGCGCTCCACGACACATGCTGCTTTGCGTTGGATACCATCCGCCAATTCAGTGCCGCGATCGAATCCATGCACCCGACGCGACAACGCGTTGCAAGCTTCCAAATCACCGGGTTGCGCCGGCCTTACCAGACATCCTGGAACATTCCGATCGATGGTCCGTCCTTGAACGCAGGAAAGCGGCTCACGAACGTCGAAGCCGAGGGTGGTGTACAGCGAGAGCGAGCGGTTGTGGTATGCGGCCTGCACCAGTCGCATCCCCGCAGGGTGACGCTCGCGAGCTCGGTCCATCACCACTTGCATAAGCTTGCGCCCCACGCCGACATTTTGCGTGCCCGAATCGACTGTAATTGGACCAATACCAGCGATCAGGGACCGCTCGTCGAGACAATTGCTTCCCACGACGCGACCGCCGCTTTCCGCCACCACACAGTAAAAACCCGGATTGGAAAACATCATCGAGAGTACGTCGGTGGCGGCCTCCGGCCCAGGAAAATCACAGGGAAATCCGTGCTTCGCACTGAGTTTGGAAAATGCTTCGTAACAAATTTGACCGCAAGCGGAGCTATCATCCGGCGTAGCGGAGCGTACGACGACCTCCGGCTGTGATTTTGGCGACATAAGTCAGTCCCCCGCTTTTTCGCGAGAGTATACCAGCCTGACTCCAACGAAGGGGTGACCAATCGAAATCGATGTGCGGATGATCCGGGACCGCAGCGTGAGCCGGGCAGCACAACGGCGCTATTCTTCGCGCAGAGCTTGCATTGGATCTACCTTTGCCGCGCGCAGCGCCGGGACGTAACATGCGAGCAACGCTGACATCAGCAGCAGAAGCGCGACGCCGCCGAATGCTACAGGGTCCAGCGCGCCGACGCCCATGAACAGGGTGTGCATCAGACGTCCGACAAAATAAGCACCGGCCAACCCAAGCAGCAAACCGATTCCGGCTAGCGTCATACCCTCGCGGACGATCAGTCGCACTACACGGTTTTGGCCGGCGCCGAGGGCGATGCGCAATCCGATTTCGTGCGTGCGTTGCGCCACCGCAAAGGACATCACGCCGTAAATTCCCAGCGCAGCGAGCAGCAGGGCCACGCCCGCGAAACTGCCGAAGAGAAAAGCGCTGAAGCGATCGCCGGCCATGGATTCGTCCTTGATTTGATCCATGGTCTTGACCTCCGCGAGCGGAAGATTCGGATTCATGGAAAGGACGATCTCTGAAATGCTTTTGGTCAGAGTGGCGGGATCGAGTGAGGCACGCACGGCCACGCTCGTCCCCGGCCAGGGGCTCTGCCAGAACGGGACATCAATTTCCGGGAACCCCTCGCGTCCCACGCCGCCATTATGAACGTCGTGGTAGACCCCCACGATTTGCCACTCGATATAAGGCCCCAGCTTGGTGACTCCGGGAATCAATTGTTCGACGGCGATGCGTTGCATCAAGGGATTAACACCAGCGAAAAATCGCTTCACGAATATTTCGTTCACCATAGCCACCGGAGCGCCGCCGGCCAAATCCTGATCGGTGAATTCCCTACCCTGGTCCAGGTGGATTCCGAACGTGCGGAAATATTCTGGCGTGACCATATTGAATCCAGCGCCGGGGCGCTTGGAAGGATCGGCCACCGTTTTCCCGACGATTTGAAACGGCATGCCAAAACCCGTGCCCTGAAGCGGCATGCCCGTGGAGATCGACGCCGCCGAAACGCCCGGTAGAGCCTGGATTCTTTCGAGAAGCTGACGATAGAAAGAATTAATCTGATCGGCAGAGGCAAGCTGGTCGGTCGGAACCGGGAGGTCAAAGGTGAGCAGATGGTCGGTACGAAATCCGAGGTCCACGTGCTCGACGTTCCACAAGCTGTGAATGGCCATTCCGCCGCCCGCCAGCAGACTGAGCGCCAGCGCGAATTCGGAGATCACGAGCGCGCGGCGCAGCCCGTGGCGGCCGGCGCCAGACGAGCCGCGGCCGCCTTCCTTCAGCACGTCGTTCAAATTCAGATGCGACGATTGCCAGGCTGGAGCGCAGCCGAAAAGCACGCCCGCGAGCGCTGTCGCCCCCAGCGTGAAAAGCAGCACCGGAGGATTCAGGCGGACATTCGCCTCGTACGGCAGAGTGAAAGGCGGCATCAGCAGCAAAATAATTTTCAGCAGCACCCAAGCCAGCGCAATGCCTAAGACGCCTCCGAGCGAAGCCAGCGCGAGGCTCTCGGCGAGAAACTGGCGAAATAATTGCCAGCGGCTGGCGCCGACCGATGCGCGCACGGCAACTTCCTTGCGGCGCTTGGTCGCGCGCGCCAGCAATAAATTGGCCACGTTGGCGCAGGCGATGAGCAGCACAAATCCCACCGCGCCCAGCAGCAACCACAACGCGCGAATCACGTCGCGATCCAGAAAATCATTTTTAAGCGGCGAGACGATCGCGCCCCAGCCTTGATCCGATTTCGGGTAAACCTTCGCGATGTGCTGTGTCACCGTGTCCATGTCCGCGTTCGCCTGTGCGATGGTGACTCCGGGCTTTAAACGTCCCATGACGAGCAGCCAGTGAAAATCGTGATTGATCTGCTCGGGCTTGAGAGAAAGCGCGATGCCCAGCTTTTCCCGGCCGCGATCGCACGGGCCGGGGCCGAGGACTCCGACCACCGCGTACGGCTCGCCATTTATCTGGATGGTTGTGCCTACGATCGAGCGATCGCCATTGAAACGATCCAACCAGAACCGGTGAGTAAGAATGGTGACGTGGTCCTTGCCGACCTCGCCTTCCTCCGGCAGAAAATCGCGGCCCAGTAAGATTGACTGCCCCATCACCGTGAAAAATCCTGGCTGGGCTTTCCATGCTTGCACCTGTTCCGGGTGGCTGGCAGTCGAGAGATTCACGCTGCCGCCGGACCACGCCGCCAATCCTTGAAAGACGGTGCTCTCGCGCTTCCAATCGAGGTAATCGCCGGCGGCAACCACGTTGCGGTCGCCCTGGATTTTCGACCAAACCATCACGACTTCGTTGGGATGGTAATAAGGCAAGGGCTCGAGAAGAGTGGCGTAGACGATGCTGTAAATCGCGGTATTCGCGCCAATGCCTAGCGCCAGCGCCAGCACGGCGACCGCGGCAAATCCGGGATTTTTGCGGAGCAGCCGGAAACCGAAGCGAAGGTCACGCCAGAGGTTGTTCATGCCAGAGTCCTTCAGCTCCACGAGCGGGAGCTATTGGGAATAGTCCAACAAAACGCTGCGCGTAACGCCGCCCCAGAAGAATGAACGTCAGCGCGCGAGAAAATGTTCCGTCACGCCGTCAACCGTTACAGGTTGTAACACACGAAGCCTGAATTTCCAACAGCAATCACATCGGCTTCCGGGCCCGCGACATCACCCGCCGCCCCCGCGGGCCGCGTGGCGGAAGTGGTGACCTAAAGGCCGTTGCTTGCCCATGCTGCAAAGGTCGGCCACCCTTCCTCCGGTCAAATTTTAGTGGTTGAGAATTCCACAAAATCGCCTTGCGCATGAAACGATTTCGGCTCTAGCGACACTTCTACTTAAGGAAGCACACCTGTCGCCAGCCACGGAGGCAAGCCATGAGTCACAACTTCGGGAACACCACGAACTTTCAAGTTAACTCAACCGACTCATTTTGGGCGGGCCTCTCGTCGACGCAGCAGACCAATGTGACAGCGAATGCCAACTTCCTGCTGGGCCAGGTGGAAGCGGCATTCACCACGACCACCGGGTGGTTCGCCACGGACACGAGCAAGTTCGGGACCTCCCACCAACAACAAGTGGTTTTCGATCAGCCCGACGGCAAAGGGGCTTTCAACAATGGGTACGGCAGCGCCATCCACGTCGACACGCAGAGCAATAACGCCACGATCGGGACCGCGGGGCCGATCGTCTGCATGCTGTGGATGGCCGAGTGGGCCGAAATATTGATGTCATTAACAAGCGGCTGGAACGCGGGCGACAGCAGCGGCGAGGGCCTGTCGCACTACTGCGCGCTGCAATTATTTCTGAACGGACACAATGACTATTACAACGCCGGGGGCAACCAGATCTTTGTACAGAACTGGCTGAATGGCGACGGGACGACCAACCCGAACACGGCCACGCCCAACGCGGCGCGCTCTGACTGGGTGAATAACACATTCAAGGGCGCGAAAGTCGGCGGCGTACAGGTGAACGGCGACGGGGACCCCGTGAGTTACGGCTGCGCGCTCTGCTTCATTTACTACCTGACCGTGCAGCTAGGCTTCACCATCAACGAGGTGATCGCAAATTATTCAGCGAACCTTGCGAGCTGTTACCACGCAGTGACCGGAGATGCGAGCGATCCCTTCCCAGGTTTTCTCGGCATCCTCGAACACATTTTTCCTGCCGGGCAGACCGCGACGCTGACGGGGACGAATCCCGACAATCCCTTTCCGATCGCGGAAGTAACCTTCTATTCGCAGAAGAACACCTTCGGCAAGGACGAGACGCAGGACATCATCAACCACCAGGGCGGGTTGATCTCAGCGGCTTTCTGGGTGGTGATCGACGGCGTGAGTCAACAGGCGTTCGAGAACCTTGCGGTACAGGTAGCCCCGTTCACCGGCGCCTTCGCGAACCTTCAAGGAAACGGAGTGCAAATCACAGCCAATCCGGCGGGGCCGGAGTTCCAGAACGGCGTATCGGCCAAATCGCCACAGCGGATACGAATCCCCTTCGACATCACGCTCTCGTCCGCAATCATGAGCCAGTTCCCGGCCACAGGCGTGTCACCTGAGCTGGACTTGAGCACCAGCCTGACAGTGGGAGGTGTAACCGTAAGCGGGTCGAACGCGACTATGGACTTCGAATTGATCGCTGCGGGCGATCCCTACTTCACGGACATTGACCCACAGCAGAACAACCAACCATATCTCAGCCAGGATCTGCGGGTATTCGGCGCAGTGCCAATGAACAACACCGTTCCCTTTCCCGGCGGACCGACCTTCAGCGATGACAGCGTAAACGGCGCTTACACTTATATCCAGGCGCTGTTGACTTACCTGAACAACACGCCTGGCTTCACCAATCCGTTCGGCACCGATCCGTTCTCGCTGCTTCCGGACCAGCAGGGCGAGGGGCAGACGGACAGCTCGGTAGCCCCGTTCGCGTTGTCGTCTGGCTTCCTGCCGCTTTTCGTAAACAGGTATAGCTTCGCCATCGCCAGGGTGCGGCTGCGCGGTTCATCGGGCGCCTCGGGCGCGGCGTCCAATGTCCGGGTGTTCTTCCGCGTCTTCGCCAGCCAAAGCCCGGATACCGACTACGACCCGAACGGGACCTACGCGTCGCAACCAGACGCAGCCAACGAGCCGGGATCGCCGCTGCCCGGAGGGGGCGAGACGACGATTCCCTTCTTCGCCACCGGCAATTCCGGAGTCCAGACCGATTATCAGCCCGGCGGGCCGAACATCCAGACGCTGACCATTCCAGCGGGTCAGAACGATTTGTGGTCCTACTACGGCTGCTTCCTGAATTTCTACGACCCGAACAACCAGGTCGCTGGCCAACAGGTGCAGGCGTGGCTGCCGGGCACACATCATTGCGTGGTTGCGCAGATCGCCTATGACGATGCGCCTATCCCCAGCGGAGTCTCGCCGATGTCTTGGGACCAATTGGCGCAGCGGAATTTGCAATTCACCGTGGTGGACAATCCCGGGCCTGCGGCAACGCATCGCGCGCCGCAAACCTTCGACATCCGCCCGAGCAAAGCGATCGGCCAACCCGGCGGCGCGGGCCTGCCGCCAGATGAACTGATGATTGACTGGGGCACTGTACCGGACGGAGCGACGGCGTCCATCTACTGGCCAGCGGTGTCAGCCGCGGATGTAATTGCGCTGGCCGGAATTTGGGGAGGGGCGGCGGGCCTCTCATCCAGCGACGCGCACACCCTGACACTGAAGATCGAGGGCGGAGTGAGTTATGTGCCGATCCCCACGGGCACGGGACAGAATTTCGCGGGCTTGATCACAGTTGAGTTGCAGCCCGGCATCAGGCGTGGTCAGGAGTTTGAAGTGGTGGTGCGACGAATCGGTACCCGGCTGGGCAAACCCGCGCCGCCGCCTGCGCCTGTGCTGCAGAGCGCACCCTCGCGCAAGATATTAAAAGTCGGCGAGCCTGCCGCACCTGCGGGCCGCGTGGCGGAAGTGGTGATCGAGCGCCTGATCCAGTGGCGGTATGTGGTGGGCACTTTCGTCGTACGGATCCCGGTGAGCACCGGCGAGAAGATGTTGGTCCCAGAAGCGATGACGCTGGCGATCATGAAATGGCGGCTGGCCCACCTCTCGCCCGGGAGCCGCTGGGCGCCGGTGCTGGAGCGCTACATCAAGTACTGCGCGGGGCGTCTGGATGGCGTCGGCGGCGATTCCTCGCAAGTGCCGCCCTCGCTGACTTGGACGCCGCCTCTGACGAGAGACGGCGGCAAGGGCCACGGACCGCATCCAGGAGAAGCGCACGGCGAGCTGTGCGGCAAGGTGATCGAGGTGCTGTTCGACTGCCACGGCGAGCTCGAAGGGTTCGAGTTGGATGAGTGCTGCGGGCAGCGTGTCCTGGTGGAAAGCCGCGCTCGAGGCGTGGCCGATTTGGTCCTGCGCGCGTGCCGTGAGAATCTCACGGTGTGCGTGAAGCTCTGCCCGAAGACCAGGCGAATTGAAAGCGTGGCCATCAGGGCGTGACGGCGCGGGACTCCGACGGAGCCAAGCGCCGCCCGGGCTGAGTCGTGATCGGTGATTCGTGAGTAGTGAGTGGTGAACTGGGGTTAGCCACGCATGAAGAAAGCACTTGTGCCGGCTACACCGAGGCCCGTAGCGGGACGCCAAGCTCAAACGTTGTGGCGCGCACCCTTTCCGAAGGGCGCAAAGAGATACGACATCCCTAAAGACCGAAAGGCCGTCGCTTGTACGAACTGCAAGGGTCGGCCACCCGTCTATCTCTTCTTCCCGAGATAGTTATCGACCGCCATCGGCCCAGAACCCCCGAGCACGAGCGCCGCCAGGCACGCTAGATACAGCAGAGCACACTCGTATCCGGGCGGCCCGAACTGCGCTCGGCCGGCCACCACGCCGATTAGCTTGATCGAGCTGAACCCATACGGCAGATGCACGGTGAAGATTGCTACCACGAGAAGCGCCGCCATCGGCAGACTAACAAGAGCGACGAAAGCTCCGAGCAAGACTGCGAGGCCACCGATGAGTTCGGTTAGAATCGTAAGCCATGCCATCAGATGCGGAGCAGGCACGCCGGTGGCGTGAAGAATGGCAGCGAAGTTTTCAGGCCCTTTGGAGAGCTTGGCGAAGCCATGCTCCATAAAGCCACCGCCAACAATCAACCGTAGCGGAATCGGAGCCCAGCGAGCCAGGAAAGGCTGTCTTAGGAACGCAACACTCATGGCGTTTCGGTCTTTCGATGATTGGCGAAGTTCGTTCATTTTCGCAAAGCATCCTCAATAGTGCATGACCGACCTCTAACCTAGTGCGATGTCCTATTGTCGTGAAGGTTGCAGATTTCGAGAATTCTTTTAGCGGCACTTGTTGTTTGATCCCGCCGTGCGGCGGGATTAAAGATTGGGAGAAATGCACGCGCGCTCCGATAGCTGATCGTGCGCTCACTGTACAGGCCCGGTCTGGCTTCGCCAGGCCGGCCGCTACAAATTCAACGGCATGCGCACCCCTAAGCGGCGAGCCACCCGCCGACCGACCTGAATTCGGAGAATGAACGGCGATTACGAAGTGACGACGTGGGCACGCGCGATGTAGAATTCGGCGGTCGCGTTAGAGGTCGCAAAACTCCGGATGGGGCGAAAAGAACAGAGAAGTAAAAAAGGTCGGGGCCAACCCAACCATGGCATCGGTGTGACGCTCAAGGCCGTCTCGAAGCGCGTAGGTCTGACGCCTGGGACCAAATCGGCTGTATTGAACAATTCACCGGCATCCCGGTCTGGGTCCGAGCGCACCAAAAGGCGGATCCTCGCTGCCGCCCGTGAACTGGAATCGAAGCCGAACGATTTGGCGCGAACGGTCCGCGTGAAGCGCTCCTCTACCATTGGAGTGATCGCGGCAGAAGTTGGCGACCCGTATGGACAATTCATCATCAGTGGTATCGAACGGCACCTCCGCGCGAATGGTTTCTTCTACTTGACCGCGCTTCACCGCCACGACGACGAGCTCCGCGAAAGCTATTCGCGATTGTTGCTGGAGCGCGGCGTGGAAGGGTTTATCACCATTGATACACCCATTGTGCGGGAACCATCTCTTCCCACCGTGGCGATCGCAGGTCACCGGACCTTTGCCGGCGTCACGAACATCGCGCTCGACCACAGGGCTGCCGCGTTTTCAGCGCTGCGGCATCTGCTTGAGCACGGTCACCGCGAGTTCGCTTTCATGAAGGGGCCGGTGATCAGTTCGGATACAGAAAGCCGCTGGCAAAGCATTGTGGAAGCCTCGCGTGAATTGAGAATCCGGATTCATCCGGATCGGGTGGTCGAACTCAATGAGGCGCAAGCATGCGCTGCGCGCTCGCCTGAGAATGCGTATCCGTTCGCGAAGGAGCTATTGGACCGAAACCGCAAGTTCACCGCTCTTTTTGCGTTCAACGATAACTCGGCTATCGCGGCGATCAGCGCGCTTCAGGATGCAGGCCTGAGAGTTCCCGAAGATGTTTCGGTAATTGGTTTCGACGATATCCCGCTGGCGTCTTATTCGAATCCGACGCTGACCACGGTTCGACAGCCGCTACAGAAAATGGGCGAGATTGCCGCGCGGACTCTTCTGGATCGCATTGAGAATCGCAGCGAATACGTCGCGGAAATCGCGATCGAGACGGAATTAATCGTTCGACAATCCACCGGGCCCGCTCCCAGGACAAAATAACAATCACGATGCTCACACGACGGAAATTTCTTGCCAACACAGCCTGCACAGTGATTGCAACGCGTCTTCACGTGCAGGGCTCCAGCAAGAACCAAGTTACTCTCAGCATCCCCAACGAAGCCACTGGTCCTCATATGCCCATCGACTTCGTCGGCCTGTCTTACGAGGTGCAGCAACTCACGGACCCGACTTTCTTTTCGGCGCAGAACAGCGGCCTGATTCGTCAATTCAAAGCACTGTCCTCAAACGGAGTTCTGCGCCTTGGAGGCAACACCAGCGAGTTCGCTTACTGGAAACCTACCGCGGATTCTCCCGAGCCACAGCATCCGCAAGTCCGCGAGGTTGAGGGCGAGCCGCAAGCCCACTACTACGGAGTGATGGCCGAGGCAGTCAAGAACGTGGCAGAGTTCCTGCAAGCTACGGGTTGGAACTGCATCTATGGCATCGGCATGGGGACGAACACACCCGCACGCGCCGCCGAAGAAGCGGCGTTTGTCGCCCAGACGCTTGGCGACCGCCTGCAATATTTCCAGATCGGAAACGAGCCGGATTTGTTTGACCGGCATTTGCGCGATCCCAAGACGTGGTCGGCCAAGACCTACCTCGAAGAATGGCTCACGCTCGCGCGCGCGATCGCTGCACAAGTGCCTACCGCAGAGTTCGGGCTGCCGGACGTGGCGAGCAAACCTTCATGGCTGACCGAGATCGCTGATCAATGGGCGTCCGTCCAATCTCCGCCTCACGTGACGACGCTCACTCATCATTATTACTTCGGCGGGCCCGCGACGAACCCGGACGTCAACATTCCGAACCTGCTGAAACCTGCGACGATGCAAAGGGTGCAGAACGCGGCGACGACGGCAACGGCGGCAGCCAGCAAGATCGGCGCGCGCGTGCGCATGACGGAAGGCAACACCTGCTATCGCGGAGGCAAGCCGGGCGTCTCTGACGTGTTTGCTGCTGCGCTTTGGGCCGCCGATTATTCGCTGCTGCTCGCCTGTAACAATTATTCTGGCGTCAATCTGCACGGTGGCACCGGCAAATCCGTGGCCAATTCAGTTGGCGGATCTTTGCCAGGCGACGCGCTTCTGCAAGCGAATGGGAAAACTCCCGAACAGATCGCCTCGCATCCGCATCCTTTCTATACGCCGATTGCGACGTTCGGTGCGGACTATTGGCTGGAGCCGGTCGGGTACGGGCTGAAGTTCGCAGGCTTATTCAGCGGGGCAACACTTTTGAAGACCGAGTTCTCGGAGAAGCTGCAGGCTGCGGGAGTAAATGCAACGGCCTACGCGGCGAAGCTGCCCAGCGGCAAGACCTCGGTGATCATCCTTAATAAGGACGCCGTGGCGGACCTGGAGGTAGAACTCGATTTCGGTGGCGGCGCCAGCGGCGCGGTCGAAACGGAAATGTTGCACGCGCCGGCGCTAGACAGCCGCGAAGCGCACATCACAAACGCAACGAAAACCGATTCGCTGAAGCAGGGCAAGTGCTCCGTCACTATCCCCCACGCAACGGGATTACGCCTGACGCTGGCTTGAGACGCTGGCAGCGACGGCTCACATATGTTCCGCAGTTCAGACTTGGAAAAGTTCGATCCCGTTGGCTTTTCCGAGATTGCGCGAGTACTTCTTTTCTGCCCCATTGTTCCAATGTTCGTGCACGCCTAGGCTGCGGCAGCGGACGCCGTCGCGTTCGGGATCATAGACCGTCTTCGAAGGCGGGTTATTCGCCAAAGCGGATTCACGCAGGTAGTTATCGGCGTTCTTGATATCCGGAAGATCGGGCCATTCCGAAGTGAGAAAATCGAAGCCGACGGAATCGATCGCCACGCCGTCGAGCGACATGAAGATGCTGTTCGGCCAGGCATCGTTGAACGGCGCCATCTTCCACTTGCGATGAGGTGGGCCGTCCACGTTGTCGTTGCCATAAAGCCCATCGATAATAAAAAGGACGGTTTTCTCGCCGAGGTCTTTATGGCCCAAAAAGTCTGTGAACGCGGAGTAGCTTGCGGAACCATCGCTGTTGTGATGGAAACCGTCGTGCGCGTTCTTGCGCCAGTCGGGATTGATACTCGTGGCGCCGAAGAGATTCTTCGCGCAAAGCGTCACGCCTGAACTCACATGCGCTCGCAACACGGCGGCATCAATTAAGTAGGCGGCCTCCACCACGGTGGTATCGAGTCCCTTCGCGTTTTTACTTTCAACTGAGAAAGGAATCGCGTTGGGTTTGAACTCGGCCTGCACTCGTCCATCGCCGCCGATGTGGTCCACAAACGCGACGCCGGGAAATTCATGGTGAATCTTGTCGTAGAGATTGCCCGGGATGAATCGGCTGGAATCGAAGATGGTGAGCGATGATTGCGGCACGCGTCCCGGGCCGGTCAACTGCCGGACGAGCGAAAGGATCATTGGGGGCGAGGAGTTCAGGCGGTCGATCGTGCCATGGTCGGTGGTGTTGTTCAGGTTCGCTTTGATCGCGATCTTCTCACCGGCACTGTATCCCGCTTTGCCGCGGCCATGAGCGCGATTGAAGTATTCAAAGATGGAGGTCCATGCCTGCGCGTCGCTTTTTTGATTTGTAAGGCCGCAAATGGATCGGGAAACCATGCGGTCAATCACAGCCTGGTCGTTGTGTGCATCGGTCCACCACGAACCTGTGCCATCCCAGGTCACAGCCGCCGGATCGTGCGCCCAAGTGACTCGCCCCGGAACGACGCCTCGCGGAACCCCCATAGGGGAAAGCGGCTCGAATAAAGAGGGCTGCAGATAGGTGGCAGCCGCCAGAGCCAGTGTGAATTCCCGGCGCGTTATGTCCATTTGAACTTGCTCCTCTCGCACAAAATCTTACGGTTCCACGGATCATTCTGCCTGAAAGCACAGAAACTGCTGCAGCCTTTTCACACACAGCGCGGTCTTGTTGGAGACCGACCCTTGCCAAACGTCGGGAAGGACCGGACACCGCACGTTCGACGACGTGCCCATCGGTGGCTGAACGGGTACGCCACCCGCCGTGTGCAGTCGTCAGATCGATTCCCGAGAACGACCGGAATTCGTTTGCAAAGTGAGCCGGGCGGCTAGCGCCAGACTGCGTCATCCTTGCCTGAGAGGGCTCTGTCCAGATATGTGGCGGCGCTGATCAGGGCTAGATGCGTGAATGCTTGCGGGAAGTTCCCGAGATGTTGCCCGCTCTGACCAATTTCCTCCGAGTAGAGTCCCAGATGGTTGGCGTATCCCAAAAGCTTCTCGAACAACAATTGCGCTTTTTCCAATTCCCCACCGCGCGCCAGACATTCGATATACCAAAACGAGCACGCGGTGAAGCTGCCTTCGCGGCCGGGAAGCCCGTCCACGGGATTTGGCTGGGTCTCGTAGCGACGGACCAGCGTATCTTCGACCAAGCGGGCTTCGATGGCTTTCATCGTCGAGCGCCACAGCGGATCGACGGGGCTGATGAAACGCATGAGCGGCATCAGCAGGACGGATGCGTCCAGATCCTTCGTCCCCTTCGATTGCACAAATGACTGCAGTTCGTCATTCCAGAAGTTCGTAAAGACGTCGTCTCGAATTGCGTCGCGGGTCTGCAGCCAGGCATCGAACGGCGCCGAAAGCGACCGTTTCTGTGCGAGCCGCAAAGCCCGATCGAAAGCCACCCAGCACATCAGACGAGAGTGCAGGAATTCTCGCGGTCCACCGCGAACCTCCCATATCCCTTCATCAGGGCGCTGCCAGTTCTTGCTCAACCATTCGAGGATTCGGTGAACGTCCTGCCATCCGGCATTCGTAATTGGATCCCCGTACTTATTTGCGAGGTAGACGGAATCCATCATTTCGCCGTAAATATCCAGCTGCAGCTGTTGATAGGCCGCGTTTCCGATGCGCACGGGCCGCGAATTTTTGTAGCCCTTCAGGTGATCCAGCGTCACCTCATCAAGCTGCTGCCTACCATCAATGCCATACATCACCTGCAACGGTCCTCGTTGCGCATCGTCACCGAGGCGCCCCTTCAGCCAGTCGATGAACGCCTCCGCTTCCTCGATAAAACCCAAGCGGATCAGCGCGTAGAGCGTGAAGGTCGCATCACGGAGCCAAGTGAAGCGATAGTCCCAATTACGCACTCCGCCAATTTGTTCTGGAAGGGAAAATGTAGGCGCTGCGATCAACGACCCATGCTCGCAGCTAATCAGCAATTTCAACATCAGCGCGGAACGGTTGACCATCTCGCGCCACCGGCCCTTGTACTTTGATTTCGCAATCCATGCCTTCCAGTAACGGGCCGTCTCGTGGAAGCGCCGGTCTATGAACGCCAGCTCGGGTTGCTCGCCCTTCGCGCGAACTCCGCGAAATATGAAGGTCGCGTCTTCGCCGGCTCGGAGCTTGAACTCCGCGGTTACATCCTGGGATTGTTGCCGAAGGGCGACGGTAGAGTGCAGCGACAGTGGCGGACAGGCGTCGCCAGCGGGTGAAAAAATCGCGTAACGGTCCTGGACACTTACCGTGTGCGCCGACATTGCGTAATTAAATCGTGGTTGGCACAGAACCTTGAATTCAACTTCGCCTCTGATGACGGCCACAGTGCGGATAATTTCATTCGGTTGCTTGCCATCGGATCCGATGGGCATGTAATCCGTCACCTCGGCTACGCCTTCCTCCGCAAGAAATCGCGTGAGCAGGATGTTCGTGTCTGGCAAATACAGCTGCCGTACACGCTTTCCCTTGAGCTGCGGCTGAATCTGAAAACGGCCGCCTTTTTCATCATCGAGCAGCGCGGCAAATATGGTGGGGGAATCGAAATTTGGATAGCAAAGAAAGTCGATTGAACCGTTCATGCCCACCAGGGCGATGGAGCGCATATTGCCAATCACTCCGTAGTTTTCAATCGGTTCGAAGCTCATTGGTTTCGGCTATCCCGTGCGAGAAGGCCGGGTTGCTCCTTGGCGGCAAAGTCGCCGCATCTGCTGCGGCACCCTGACCTGGTAATACTACCGCGAGGCGAGGTGAAAAGGGGTTGGGCACTGTGCACGCTTTGCGCCTGTCCCATGTCAGCGATAAACCGGTGCAAAAGTGGCGCTGGAAACCGTCCTGCGGACGATCATCGAGCGTGACAGCACGATGAAAGCGCGGCAAATCAGCTAAGAGTTACGCAGAACAACAGGCTAATGTTGAGTAGTGAAACGGTGGGACGACGTACCCTTAAAATCACTTAACGCCGGGCCGTCGCGGGAATAACCCCCGAATTATTCCCGCGCCTGGCTCGGCTGCAGACGCAATCCCGTGCACACCGTCTCGAGAGCAAGAACCAAGTGCGGATAGAGCTGGTTGCCCCCACTTGGCCAGAATTCCGCAGCGTCATCGGAAGACAGCGGCATCGCACGATTCGTCGCGGCGAAAACATCTCACGGATCAGGGAATGCTGTCGTTGCGCTCGAGCAATCTCGAGCGTGCCGTCGTGCCAGCTGGAATAGTAAGCAGGGTTTTTGTGACAACTACGAATTAGCGCGTGAAGATTTCCTCGCCCGAGTTAACTTTTCTAGAGCGAAGGATCTGAAGTTGTCTACGACTGGCGTGCGAGATCGTTTATTGACGGCGATACCAATTTCAGACATCGGTATTTGGTCCACGATGTCACAAGGGACTACCGAAGCGACATAATGTTTGACGACCGATGCCGGCATAATCGTGATACCCATGCCTGAAGCGACGAGTGAGATCAGCGTTGGGATCTCTACTGCGGTCTGGGTAACATTGGGTACAATCCTGGCATCGCGAAGTATCCCAAACATCAAATCGTAGAATCCAGGGGCATAGGTACGCTCATACATCACGAAGTCCTCACCCGCCACTTCCCGCAGGCGCACCCTCTTCCTGTTTGCCAGTTTATGGGACGAGGGTACGACGAGGACGAAGGATTCGCGGTGCACGGTGACAACATCGAGGGCCGAGTGCCCACCAATTGGCACACGAAGAAATCCAATGTCGAGCGAACCCGTCTCCAGCATCTGTACCTGCTCCGCCGTGAGAACATTGCGCAAAGAGAACTCTACTTCGGGATTTGATTTTCTAAACTGACGAAGGATATCGGGCACAATCTCACTTCCCGCCGTTGAGACGAAGCCAATCCGCAAGAGACCCAGTTTTCCATTGGCAGCCAGCCGCGCGCTGCGAATCGCTTGGTCCAATTGCGAGAGCGCTGCCGCCGCATCACTGCGAAAGGCGACACCCGCTGCGGTCAGCGTTGTCTTGCGCCGGTTCCGCTCGAAGAGCCAAACTCCGACATCCTCCTCCAGAGCTCGTATCTGAAGGCTTAGCGCTGGTTGGCTGAGATGAATCAACTCCGCAGTGCGCCCGAAGTGCAGCGTCTCGGCGATCGAGAGAAACGACCGGATTTGGCGAAGCTCCATCGTGTCACCTTATTTGCAGACCTTATCACAGACGCCAAAACAAACAATAACCCTAATCAGACGCGCGATTATCCAACCCGGTGTGGCAAATGAGTAGTTCGAAGCCACCAAAGGAAGGGATAAAGAACATGAAATTCAATTTCTTGCAAAAGCAAACCTCACGCCGCGAAATGTTGCAAGGTTCGACCACCTTGGCCGGGAGCGCCTTCCTGGCGCACCTCTTTCCCGCGACATTGCTCCGTGGCTTTGCGACAGACAACGCGCAACGAGCGTCTTCGCCGGCCGCACTGCTCGCGCTCATGCGCGGCAAGTTCAACGCCGTTCCCATGGAAACGCAAAAGCTTGCTGACAATGTCACGATGTTCGATGGTCCCGGCGGAGCCGTGACAGTCCTCAACGGCCCCGACGGCAAATTCGTCGTCGACACTTTCGTTGCTCTCGCCTGGCCCAGACTCAAAGTAGCTCTCGATGGCCTGAGTAACGCGCCGGTGAAATACGCCATCGACACTCACTGGCACTTCGACCATACCGATAACAATTCGCATCTTCACGCCGAAGGAGCCACCGTCCTCGCGCATGAAAACACCAAGAAGCGCATGTCCGAGCCGCATGATCTTCCGGTCTTGTATAGAGAACCAGACGGCGAGCTCGCCAGCTTGCATTTTGACCCCTCGCCCGCCGACGCCTTGCCGCAGCAGACCTTTGCTACCAGTTACCAGTTGCGAGCCAATGGCGAAATCCTCGAGCTCCAACACGTTGCTCCCGCGCATACCGATTCGGATATCTACGTTCATTTTCAAAACGCCAACGTGATTTCCATGGGCGACTTGTTCTTCAACGGCATGTATCCCTACATCGACCCCGGTACGGGCGGGACAATCACCGGAATGATCGCCGCTGCCGACAAGATTCTCGCGCTCGCCGACGATCACACCAAGATCGTTGCGGGGCACGGCCCGCTCGGCAACAAAGCGGACCTCGCGAAATCCCGGAACATGCTGGTCACTTCGCGCGATTGCGTTCAGAAATTGAAGTCCGCTGGCAAATCCGCCCTGGAAGCCGTCGCGGAAAAACCGTTCGCCGATCTCGACGCCGCCTGGGGCCAAGGCATCGTCAATTCCGACCAGTGGATTCAAATCGTCTATCTGACGCTCTGAATCTCCGACCGACTATTTTCCTGACGGGGAATCCGTCAAATCAATTCGCAAAGAGGAGCGACAAAATGAGTAATTCAATGCAGGTTATGCGAGTAGCAACAGGAATGTCTCAGTTCTTCGTCGTTTTATTGCTGTTCACCCGTGGCGCGCTCTCAGCGCAGAACCAGGAGCATCGCATTCGGAACATTGTCCTGGTCCACGGCGCCTGGGCGGATGGCTCCGGCTGGAAAGGCGTCTACGACATTCTCACCAACGATGGCTACAACGTCAGCATCGTCCAAGAGCCTGAGACGTCCTTTAAAGATGATGTCGCTGCCACGCACCGCGTCCTCGCTCTACAAGATGGCCCATGCATTCTTGTCGCTCACAGCTACGGGGGAGCCGTAATTACGGAAGCGGGGAATGATCCATCGGTTGCCGGCTTGGTGTATATCGCGGCCCACATGCCAGATGCCGGAGAGAATGAAGCGGACGATGGAAAGCGCTTCCCAAGCGACCTCGCCAAATCGGGCGCGATAAAGAAAACGCCCGACGGATTCACATATATTGACCCAGCGCAATTTCATGAATTGTTCGCAGCCGACCTCCCCGGCGATCAAGCCGCCTTCATGGCCCGCTCGCAAGTATTCAACTTCGGCGACAATTTCAAAGCCGTTATCACCACCGCTGCGTGGAGAAGCAAAGCAAGCTGGATGTTGGTAGCCGGAGCAGACAGAACCATCAATCCCGATCTCGAACGCTGGTACGCCGCACGAGCCAATAGCCACACGGTTGAAGTTGCAGGCGCCAGCCACGCGGTCTACGTTTCCAGGCCGAAGGAGGTTGCAGCTCTGATCGAAGAATCCGCAACGCTCATTCACTGATGACGTGGTCGGCCCATTCCACCAGGGAAACGTAAATCGGAACCGTACCCCATTGCGCGTTCCAACTGCTCAAGTCCGCCTCCGTGACCCCACGGGCCCGGGAACAGGCTCCTCAAGCAAATATCGGGATGCCTTTGGTCACAACCTTCGCCATGGTCTCGCTCAGGGGAGGCCATGCGATAGGTTTGACCGCATCAACCGTCACCTTGCGCATGAGGTAGGTAGCGTCGTGAGTGAGAAATATCTGTACATCATGCCCGGCGTCGGCCAGCGCGAGCCCGTGGCCAAAGACGAAGGATGCGCGGGTCGGCTCATCGGTTCCCCAAGAACTCCTCATCAAAATGTGCAGTTTCTTCTTGGGTGGCTGAGCTTGCGGAGTCTGCGCCTCGCTGGTGGAAACCGTAATGGTCCCGGCAGCGAGTACGCCAGCAGCCAATTGCGTCGATTTTCTAAGAAAGTTTCGGCGGGTTGCCATACTCCCACCTCCCGGAATTGGCAGGAATCTACACGAGCCGGGGGCCGATTACAAACTGTTATTGGGTGCGGACTCAATCGGACGGCATGCGGCTGAACCTGGAGCTGCTCGAGGAGCCCCAGTTCGGCAACGGCGTGCTCATTCGTGCTCATTGTACGGTACGGCACCCGCGGAGCTGCCCGTCGGCCGACAGCGGGCGTGCCGGCAAGTCTCAATCCGAATTCACGGGAGGCGGAAAGAGCCGAGAACTACAAGTTCGCGCCGAAAGCAAGCAGCCGGCCATCGCGATCTTTCACTACAAATTCACGCATGTTCCATGGCATGTTGGCGACTGCCCGGGTGAATTCCACGCCTCGAGCGGCATACTCAGCGTAAAGCGCGTCCGCATCTTCGATAAGCACATACGCGTCGAGCAGTTCATCTGAGTACTTGTTGGGATTGGCTGCGGGAGGCTCGGCACAGCGGAAATGAATCGCCTGCTCATCGCGCGCAACGATAGCGTAAACCGGCGGGTCCTGCCACGCACCCAAACACTTGAATCCAAGCTTGGCCTCGTAATACCCAACGGTGCTGGGAATGTCCAGGGTGAAGAACTGCGGAGCGATCCGACGAATCATGAGGGAAAGTCTACTACGGAAAACGCTGCGTAGCGGCAAACGCGAGACGCGAGACGATCCTCTCCAATTTATTTTCGGAGCTTGGCGTACTCCACTTGGCTTGCTGGTAGATCGGAACGTCGGGATCGGCGTCCTTCCACAAATCCAGGAAAGTCTCATGCGACTTCCTTGCAGCGGCTTCATCGCCCATCATTTTCTGCACCCTCGCGATCTGCAAATGTACTAGCGCCCCGAGCACATCTGTTCCCACCAAACCCCTGTGATCCATCAATTTCTGGAACTCCGCGCCTGCCAGACGTCCGTCGCCGAGTTGCAGGTAAGCCAAAGCCGCGTATGTATGCCGGATAAAGGCCGTTAAAGGAAGTATTGAAAGAGAGTTCGTATTTTCGAGAAGGCTCTAGCGCTGCGATTGCTCCAGCCGGATCATTTGCGTTCAATTTCATCGCCGCGCGGATCGTCGGAAGGTGGTAGTTCTGGACCAGAGTATTGAGGAGAGAATCCTGGTCCACAGCATCAGCTATCTTCCGGGCCCGCTCCGTGTCGCCCACCCTCGCAAACGCCAGCGCAAGATACAGATTTCCGTCGCGATTACTTATTGTGTTGAGCGCACTCGCGGCCGTTCGTGTTGCGTGGGATGAGTCGCCACTCTCTGCTTTCCACAAGGCATACCTGGGTTCAGCGTCCCCAAGAAAAGTCTGATTCCCGCCCTCAGCAGCAGTATGCGGCGCGACGTCCGAGGCTTGTTGAATCCACCCTCGGGCTCTGCGAAAACGACCGTGGTACTGTTCGACTTCGGATCTCAATAAAAAGAACCGATAGGCATCTGGCCTGCCGGCCGCCTGTTTCCACTGTTCCTGCATCGCGCGTTGATCATTTTGCAGAAGCGCTAGCCGAACACGATGGCTGTGTAGTTCGAAGAAATCGAACTCTCGCGCGGCCGCTTCATCTAACGCCGCCTGAGCTTCGTTGAGCCGGTCCGCATGGAGTAAGTGAAATATCCACTGAGCATAGGTGAAGTTTGTTGGCTGAAGGCGGGCTGCTTCGCGGATTTCGTCGACGGCTTGGTCTGGTTGTCCCAGGAATGAAAAGCAGCCAGCCAAGCTCACGCGGGCGGTGACGTTCCTGGGATAGGTCTGCACCAGCTGCAAGAGAACGGAAAGAGCCTTCTCGCGCTCTCCAGTGACCGAGGCATAATACAAGTACTCCGTTTCTAATCGGGATGGTTCGGTCATTCGGCCACGCAGTTCGTAGGCCTTCGTGAAAGCCGATACTTCCAAATCCGGTTCATTCAAAGAATTGTAGGCAGCTCCCAAGCCTTCGTAAGTCGGGGCGAGGTTCGGATCCAACTCCAGGGCGCGCCGGTAATCGCTGATAGCTCCCCTAAAATCTCCGACCATGTGCCGGTTATATCCTGAGGTTCCCACCTGTAGGGCTTCCACCGAAGTAGTCAGCGCTTCGTCGAGCGGCTTGTTGAATCTGGCCACCGATGCGGCCGGCTCGCCCAACTTGCGGCGCAATTGCGCGCCAGCGACGCCGAGCACGTGAATCACTTGATTTTGGTCGGCAACATCTTTACGAATTCCGGCGACGATCCTCCCTGACTGACAATCTTCGGCGTCGAGGCCAATGCGAAACCCATTTCCCGCGTCCGCAATCGAAGCGGCGATCACCAGCTTGCTGTTGGTGCGAACGCACACCTGGCGGGCGACCTCGGGCGTCAACTTTGTATCCGGTGGAAGATTGAGTTGCGCCAGCGTCCCACTGACTTTATCGATGCCCAGAATATTCAGATAGGGCGTCTGCTCCATTTCGTAGCGCAAAGCTATATCTAACCCGTCGTCGAACACCGGATTGCTGGTCTCGTTTTTTACAACGGCCAGAATGATGGTGTCCGTGGCGGAGAGCATCACTCGGTGGCGGTAACTCCAGTACCACCAGAAGACCGCAGCGACAACGGCCAGCAACGCAGCCGCCGCGAACCATTTGCGCAAGCGGAGAGGAGGCGGCGGTGATTTGGTAACTTTCCCATTGGTTGGAAACTCCGCCGGTCGCGCATCGGCTTTTGAGATTTCGGCTGCAGCAGCCTGAAGCGTGGAATGTCTTGCGATATCTGCTGCCTCGGCGACGACAGTGACACGCCCCGTGAACTGGTAGCCCTTTCGAGCAACGGTGACGATCAGGCGCGGGTCTTCGGAGTTGTCGCCAAGTGCCTTGCGTAAATGGGAGATGTATTGCGTCAGGTTCCCTTCTTCTACAAACGTGTCGTTCCACACGGCTTGCCGCAATTCCTCTTTGGTGACCAGACGGTTGGGGTTTTGAGCTAGAAAGAGAAGGACGTCGAAAGCTCTAGGGGTGAGAGAAACGGGCGAATCCACGCGGGATAGCGTGCGCTTGCGGGAATCCAGCACAAATTGGCCGAAACGGTACAAGTAACCGTTGGCGGTGCTCGACCCCGTATCCTTACCGAGATCACCCATTGTGCGAGCCATTCTGAATGCCTCTCTCTGTGGGTTCAACTCCTGATTGTTGTTTACGGGACCGGCGCCAGGGTGATATGGATCGAACGAGGCGGCGTCCGTTACCACACTGACCAGCTGACGAGAGCGACGAGCCATGTGCCGGCTTGCCGGCGCAGTATCCAGAGGTGGCTTCCGCTTGATCGCGCGAGCGCGGGATTCTCGCTCAGAGAGAATTCCGTCTTGTAGCTCGCGGTCAAGTAATCAATCTCGTGTGAACCTCGAATCCGCCGCTCGCTAATCTCAATACGCTGAATTCGCGCAGTCGCACGCGCCATCGAGCCTGCAACCGCGTCACGCCCAATCAAGGAAGCGCGTCGGGCGGCTACAACTCGACGTCGTCGGCGCATAGCGCCATCAGGCTGAGAACGTCCCCAGCGGTTTCAAATTCAAGCCACTTTGCATGGATCTGCTCAATTTCTCGCACTGCATCTTCAGTGAGGCCACTCATACGTTGGAATTACCGAACATTGGCTGTGGGAAGATGTCCGAGTGCGGCGGTTGTCGGGGTCGGTCAAGAATTTCGTTAGTGGACGTGAAATTGGACTGATGGAAGCAGCGCGCTCAGTCCATTCCACATGATCTGCACTCCGATGCACACCAGCAGAAACGAAGAAAGGCGAATGATGACGGTCATGCCGGTTTCGCCGACGGCGCGCGCGAGGCGATCGGAGAATCCGTAGCAGAGGTAAATGCTGACACCGAGGAGGGCTGTAGCGAGCAGCGCCGAGAGGATCAGCAAAATGTGGAATCCGTAGCGGTGCGTGGAGTTCGCGCCCAGGGTGATCGCAATCGAGATGGATCCCGGCCCCACGGTAAGCGGCAAGGTCAGGGGGTAGAACGCCTGACCAAATATATCTTGAGGTTGAATATTTTTCCGCGTGGGATTTGGCGCTGCATCTTTCTGCATGAGCATTTGCCATCCCACGGCGACGACGACCAGGCCTCCGCCAACCTGCACCACCGGCAGCGACACGCCGACAAATCCGAGAAGGTGCGAGCCGATGAAGTAAGAGCCGATCATCAGAAAAAAGCTGTCTATCGCGACGCGCAGCGAGAGTGCTCTCCGCATCTCTGGCGAATATTGGCTCGTAAGCGCCAGAAAGAAGGGGCTGCCACTCACCGGATCCACGATCGGAAAAAGCGCGCTGAGGATCAGGAAGAAAACTCTAGTCGCGTCGGCCATCGCCTCGCATCCAGAACGTAAAGTGAATCATCATTGCCGCCGCAATTCCAGCCCCGAGCACAATCGGGATGTATATTCCGCCGCGAGGCCTGAGACTGCGGTCGCAAGTCATTGTGGGTTGGGCGATCGCTTCCGAGCGGATGTAACTTCCTACAATCGGACTTGCATAGGCGATTTGGCGCCGATCGAGAATCCGGAGAGCACGTAAATACGTTAAAGCCACAATCCTAACGGCGGCCCTCTTTTTCGCCCGGTACTTCGGCGCGTCTTCCGATTTTCTTGAGCACTTCTTCCAACCGACGCCGCTCCTTGGGCGAGACATCCTGAAATGCACGTTTGATGAGCGCGGCGTGCTCGCGGAAAATCGGAACGAACACTCGGCGTCCCTTCTCGGTAAGCGCAACAGTGCGAACCCGGCGATCGCTCTCGCTCTCCGCGCGACTGACTAACGCCTTCTTGTACAGTCGATCGACTGCCACGCTGACAGATCCGGGGTTGAGGTTCACCTTCGGACCAAGGGCGTTCACGGGCATCGGTCCTTTGTGCAGTAGGACTTCAAGGACCCGGAAGTCCGAGTCTCCCAAGCCTTCCTCGAGAATAGGAGGGAGAAGAAGGTGCTGGACCGCCTGCAAAACCTTCAACATAATGAGCCAGGTGTGAGTCGCATCCGGCATTTTGCCGCGTTTCATAAAAAATGAATCCCTCCCCAGTATACTCGACATCATATATATCGATATCGATAGAAACGACGGCGATGTAAAAGCCCGGAAGAGCGCAACGTTAAAGAAGCACTGGCGGGAATAAACGCGAAGCCGAAAGGAGACAAGCACATGTCCTACAGCATATCAACCTTGCTGATCCGCAATCTTCGTGACGTCTTCGGTGAAAACGATCCCGCTCGCCGGCGCGCCGCCATCGACGAGATTTACACGGAAGATTGCGTTTTCTACGACCCCAGCAAGGGAGTTTATCGGGGCCGTGACGAAATCGACCGCATCGCGGGCGCGATCAAAACCACTCACCTTGAATTCCGATATCAGCCAACTACCGAGCCTGCGGAATCGGGCAATGGCGGGCTGGTCCGCTGGGTATCAGGCCGCCCGGGTGAGGCGCCAGCTTATGCCGGGACGGACTTCATCATTGCCCGCGACGGCCGGATCGCCGCCCTTTATCTCTTTTTCGACAAGCTACCTTGAGCTGGACTTTGCCGCGCTACTGGCGACTTTACTTCGTATCAAATTAAAAGGCGGCTTGTGGCCGCGGAGGAAAAAAATGAAAGTTCTCGTAACAGGTGCAACGGGCACGGTAGGCAGCGAGCTGATCAAGGCGCTTCTTCAGCGCGGAACGGATGTGCGCGCGTTGACACGCAAGCAGCCCAAACCAGGTACGTTTCCTAGCGCGGTAGAGATCGCCCTCGGCGACCTGACTGATCCGGTCTCAATAGCGGAAGCGCTCAAGGGTGCCGACAAGTTGTTCCTGTTGAATGGCAATGTCCCCGATGAGTTAACGCAAGCTCTCACCACGTATGGCCTGGCAAAAAAGGCCGGATTGAAGCATGTGACGTACCTCTCAGTCTTCAAGGCGGATCAGTTTCTCGAGGTGCCGCATTTCGCTGCAAAGACTGTCGTCGAGGAAGCGATTCGTCTAGGCGGAATGCCTTATACGATTCTGCGGCCCGGATACTTCGCTCAGAATGAGCGTCGGCTCCAGCCTGTGTTAACCGGACACGGCATATATCCGGTTCCCGCGGGGAACCAGGGCCTCGCTGTGGTGGATGTTCGCGACATTGCAGAAGTAGCCGCGAAATCGCTCACGGAAGAAGGCCAATCGGGAAAGACGTATGATCTCGTTTCGTCGGAGATGTTGACCGGTCCGGGCGCGGCAGCCACCTGGTCGAAGGTGTTGGGCAAAAAGATCGCTTACGCCGGACACGGAGACTTCGATGCCTTTGAGGCGCAACTGCTGAAAACAGGGACTCCGAGTTGGGTCGCGTACGATATTCGCGTCATGTTTCAGGGCTACGTCGAGCGTGGGATGAGCAAGACGGAGGATCAGACGGCACGCTTTGCGGCCTTGCTCGGGCGCCAACCGAGAACGTACAGCAGCTTCGCTGCAGAACTGGCAAAGGAGTGGGCTGCAGCGTAAGCCGCCGCCCGAGGATAGCAATAAGTTCCGGCTAGCCGATGATGCACTCGGAGCCGCACCTAGGCGGGATCGGAACCAGGTAGCGTTACGCACTGCCACGCACCCTTTGACAATTTCGCAAAGGGTGCGCACAGCCCATATCCACGCGATAAACCGCTTATCCCCCTTAGAGCGTTCACGGTATGGGCAGCTTTCTTCCGTAATGATAGAAACACGCCAAGGCCAAGGTCATTTCGCCCTCGCCGCGGAAGCGATGGCTCGAACGATTCTGGTGGCAGACGACAATCCATTAATTCGCAAGATGTTATGTGCGCTTTTTGAGAACGAAAAAGACTACGAAATTTGCGCGGAAGCAACCAACGGCCAGGAAGCAATTGATCTCGCTTTAAAGCATCGTCCTGAACTTATCATCCTCGATTTGTCCATGCCGATATTGAACGGCTTAGCAGCGTCCAAAGAGTTGAAGAGGATAATGCCAGACGTTCCGATAATTTTGTTCACTCAATACGCTGCTGTTGGCAATGTTCTATTAAGTGCCGGGCTGCTCGCTGATCGAATCGCGTCAAAAAATAACGCCCAGGAACTCATGGCGCACGTCAAGTCACTGATCCCTGTCTGACTGTTGCAGCCACCAACGGCTCACTCTCTGCGACAGAGGCTTCCTTGGGCAGCGGGATGCTTACAATCACAGAGGTACCTGAAGCATCCGATTCGATTTTCATTTCTCCGTGGAATTGACGGATACGTTCTTGAATTCCCATGATTCCAACGCCGGAGCCGTGGGACTGAATTTCCAACAAGCGCTCTGGCGTTATGCCCTTTCCATGATCCAGCACCTGTATTCGTATACTTTCGCCTTCGAGACCTATGCGGATCAGAGCGGTCTTGCTGCCGGAATGCCGGTGGATATTTGTCAAGCATTCCTGGACGAGCCGAAAGATTGCCAGCTCCATATCGCCTGGCAGCCTTCCAACATTTTCGGCCACATCCAGCGTGATGGTTACGTCGCTGCGTTCCGCCAGCCCCTCGACGTAGCAGCCAAGCGCGGACGCGAGACCGATTTCGTCCAGCAGTGGCGGATGTAACAGGTAAGACGTCGTGCGTATCTCGCGATGTAATTGCTGAAACATCCCTTCGATCTCTCTTCCTTTGTCTGCCAGCTCCGGCGCAACGCCCTCCACGCGGCGAACCAATTGCGCGAGGCTGATGCCGAGCACCGAGAGTGTTTGCCCGGCACTGTCATGGAGTTCGCGGGCAATACGCCGTCGTTCTTGATCCTGAGCCTTCATCAGGCGCGTCATGTCCTCGGCAAGCCGAATCTTTTCGCCTGCCTCTTTCTGGTCATGAATGTCGAGGCAACCGCCAACATATCCTTCAAACGTTCCATCCGGCGTGTAGCGCGGCACCCCGCGATCGAGTATCCAGCGGTATTGTCCCGAGTGATGGCGCATCCGGTATTCCATCTCAAAGGGACGACGAGCATCGAAGTTGCTGACGTAGATTTGCAGGCAGCGGTCGAAGTCCTGTGGATGCACGTTTTCCGCCCAGCCATTGCCGGACTCTTGTTCGAGAGTGCGGCCAGTGAAATCCAACCAACCCTTATTGAAGTAATAGCAAAGCTTGTCCGTCCCTGCCATCCAGACCATGATGGGCGAAGCATCTGTAATGATGCGAAAGCGTTGTTCGCTTTCCCGCAATGCTCGTTCAGCCTGCTTTTGCTCGGTAATGTCGCGCGCTACTTTCGACGCTCCAATTACACGCCCCGATGAATCTCTCAGGGGAGAGATGGTCAGCGAAACGTCGAGGAGGCGGCCATCCTTCCGCCTGCGCACGGTGTGAAAATGGTCAACGCGCTCCCCTCGCCGGAGACGGCCGAGAATGTCTGACTCTTCGGCGTGGCGTTCAGGTGGAATGACCAGGGTGATATGTTGCCCGATGGCTTCTTCTGCGCCGTACCCAAATATCCGTTCTGCACTCTTATTCCAACTGGTGATGATGCCATCGAGGTTCTTACTTATGATGGCGTCGTCCGAGGAGGCTACAATCGCAGCCAACAGACCCGTTATTTCCTCTGCTTGCATCGGCTTTCTCATATCCTCTGGCGGCGACTTGACGACCTTAAGTTATCATCGAATAACGGGTGAGGCGGTTTTTCGCGAGAACTGCTGCCTTCATGCTAGCCATCTGCCCAAAGATGCGAATACAGTAAACACCGTAGGCGCTTTTTTTACTTTGTCCGATAAATGGCGAACCGGGCCTAGGTCAATTTCGGCGCCGCAGCGACCTCTTGGCCTGTCTCGTCCATCGCCGCATTGCGCGCCGCGAAAGAGATCGCTAAGTCTTGTCAGTCGCCTTCACGTCAAACCGCTCGATGTCTTGAATCGCTGCCCGAATGCACTGCTCCGCCAAATCGCAGCCCCGCAGGTAGCGCTCTGGCGGCGCCTGCGCCGATCCGAACTGAATAATCCAAAATCGGTTGTAGCACGCAGAGTCTGGCAAATATTTTATGAACAACCCTGCTGTGGAGTCTTTCCAACGGTTGAACTCGGGCGTCACGCCGCGGAAACCCCTGATCGTCGGCACGGCGTCAAGTTGCTCCTTGAACAGCTCAAGCGCCCGCTGACCTTCCGAGCTAAGTTTTCGGACATCTGCCATGGCGCTATCATACGCCGCGGTTGTACCCGGCGCCCGTCGGAACAATTTCGGCGCCACAGTTTCTGGCGGGCGGTCGAGCCTTCGCGCAAACTCGCGACCGCCGTTGACTTTCTCGGTGCCCCATCCTTCCCGAAGCCTGGGAAGGGTGGGCGCCTTTGAATTCGCTTCAGCGCGCCTTTAACACGCCGTCAGTGAACGGACGTGCCGCCCGCCTCTCCGAAAACCTAGAAGGCAGGAGGGTCGGCCACCCTCTTGACTCTGCGACCGTGATTGATTGGTTGCAGGCTACCACTTCTGGCAGCCTGCTAACAGGCACGCAGCGTCCTATGAATTTGAGCAGGTTCCTGTTTCCCGAAGCCATTGCGAGCAAACCACTTGTCGAGCCGGCATGGGCGAGCACATCGGCAAGCAGATTGCACTCCATAAAGAGCCAAGGTAGGAAGGAATCTGAATGGAGATTGACGTCGAAAAGCCAAAGTGGCTAAGCCACATGGAGGGAATTCTAGAAACCCTCAACGAAGGCGTAATAATCCTCGACGATTGCCACCGAATTCTCTTTGTCAATTCCGGTTTTGTAGAGATGACCGGCATGACACAGGAAGATGTGATCGGCAGGCTGGTGTCGGACTTTTATTCCGCCAAGGAATGGACATTTGTTTTGGAGCAGGTCGGTATTGCCTCCCGGTTTGGCCGCAATCGCTATGACTTTGTCCTGCCGCAAAAAGACGGAGGCCGGTTGCCGGTCTTGATCGGGGTGCGAGCGTGGGAAGATCCCGACGGGCAGAAGCTGAGAATCGCGACGCTCACCGATGTTTCCGAGTTACGAGAGGCCAACCACCGCCTGCAAACGCACTTGCAAGAGATGGAGGAAGATCTGGCTCTCGCAGCTCGCGTGCAGAGAAGCCTGACGCCGCAACCCATCGCGTGGGGCAACATGCGTGTCGAAGCCTCTTATCATCCCGCCGGCACGATTGGCGGCGACTTCGGACTGGTAATGCCGCTCGAGCCCGACCAGCTCAACCTAGCTGTCTGCGATATTTCCGGCCACGGTATCGGCTCGGCGCTCGTCGCCAATCGAATCTACTGCGAGATTACGTCGCACTTGAAGAATGGCATGGCTCTTCCTAGCATCCTCCACCACCTGAATCGCTTCGCGATTGAAGACATAGGCAGTTCGGATTTCTTCCTCACGCTGGCAGTGGCGCAGATAGACCATCGTGCTCGCCGGATGATTCTCGCCGGTGCCGGGCATCCACCCGTTATGCTGACACGGCCCGGACAGCAGCCGTTGCTACTGGAATCCCGCAGCATGATCCTTGGGAGCCTCCGCGATGCCGTGACCGCGGAACCCACCCTGGAAGTGGAGCTTCGACCGAAGGACCGCATCGTCCTATACACCGATGGCCTGACGGACGTCTTTAATCAGCACGGAGAAATGCTGGGCGTAGAAGGCTTGCAAGGCGTGGTCGGTGAGGCTTCCTCCCTTCCCTTCAGCGAAATGAAACAAGCGATCATTGACCGCGTGGCGGCCTGGCGCGAAGGACCCGCTACCGACGATACGTCTCTGGTCTTGATTGAAGTTGATTGAGCGTGAAGTTCGAGCCCGACGAAGCCACCTGCTATTCGGCCAACACGTTTTCGTGAGGGCTGAATTGTGGGAGTATGGCATCCCACTGCGGGGGAGAAAGGAGCAGCAACATGACGGACAGCAACCGGATGGTCCAGGCGGCGAGCGGCCGTCGCATGCGAATCGGCCTGCGTCTCGCCGCGATGTTTCTTCTGCTCCAGCTGCCCTGGCTTTCGGTCGGCGGCGGGCAAGAGTCTTCGAAGGGCCAAGGCGCCGAGCCAGACAAGTTCTATCGCGAATATGCCGAGCTCAGCGACAGTGAGATCGCCTCAATCCACAGCGGCAAGGCTATCGCCAAAATAATTGAATCGCCTACCCCGGACGAAGTCTTCGTGTTCGGGTCCGTTTACATCAATTCCACCCCGGAGAGCTACCTTAAGTTTGCTTCGGATATCGACCAGCTCCGCAAGCTGCCCGATTATCTCGCGATCCGCAAATTCAGCGATCCGCCGCAGCTGTCCGATCTCCAGGGCTTCACCCTCGATGAAGACGACATCAAGGAATTGAAGAACTGCAGGCCGGACGACTGCAAGGTCCAGCTTCCCGCCGAGTCGATGGAGGAATTCCAGAAACAGGTGAATTGGTCCGCTCCCGATGTCGCGGACCAGGTAAACCATCTCGGCCAGAAAATGGCGCTCGAAGCTCTGCAACAATATATACACGGTGGCAACGAAGCCCTCGGCACCTATCGCGATAAAAAACATCCCGCGGCTGTCGCCGAGACATTCGCATCGTTGCTCAGCCGATCCAAGGCGCTTCCGGTATATCTGCCGGAACTGGATCGTTACCTGCTCGATTACCCCGCCGCGCCCTCGGGCCAAATTCAGTCACAATTTTATTGGGAGAAGATCAAGTTCGGCCTGAAGCCCACGCTGCGCATCGTGCAAGCCATCGTTTTTCGTGGCGTAGGTTCCACGGAGCCTGCCTATGCGGTCGCAATCAAGCAGCTCTACGCGAGCCATTATTTTGAAACCGCGCTGGATCTCACAGTCTGCGTCCGGAGCATCGCTCCGGGTCAGAATGGCTTCTATTTGATCACGCTCAAAGGTTCGCAGCAGGCCGGGTTAACGGGGTTCAAGGGCGGCATCGTGCGCAAGGTCGCCGTGGATAAGACCCGCTCCTCTCTCGAGCGGGCGCTGGCGTCAATCAAGCAGAAACTGGAAAGCCAAACGCAGTAAACTCGGCGCCGCCGCTTCGTTCGGGAGAAAACATGGCATTTCCTGATCGCCGCACAGTCAACGTACTCTGCACGATTCTGCTCTTTGCCGTCGTGCTCGCGATCGTCTATTTCGCGCGCGGCGTGTTCGTGATCTTCATTTTCGCGATCCTCTTCGCATATCTGATCGATCCCGTCGTCCGCTTTTTGCAGCGCCACTCACTAATTTTCAAAAACCTCAGGGGCCCTCACGTGGCGGAGGCCTATCTTTTCTTTCTGATTCTCATCCCGCTCACCATCCATTTCGTGGCGCCCGGCTCGCTGGGGACGACGACGAGGCTCGCGAAGCAAATGCCCGCATTCGTTGCCAGCATTTCGACCGGCGAAATCGCTACGCAAATCGGCGGCAAATATGGCTGGAGCGACGCTCAGCAGCAACGCCTTAAGTCGCTTCTCGTCGAGCACCAGGCAAACATCCAGAGTGTGGCTAGAGGCTGGGAGCGGTCTGCCTTGTCCGCCCTTGGCAGCTTGATCGTGATACCCATACTCGCCATCTTCTTCCTCAGCGATGGCGCAAATATGGCCGATGCGTTTATTCGCATGGTCGCCCCGAAAGACGATCTCGAAGACTTCCAGTCTCTCGCCGGCGAATTGAACTCCACGCTGCGACACTACATCCGGGCAAAACTGACTCTGGTGGTACTCTCGCTGGTGTTCTTCTCTCTCACTACTCTCTTGCTGCGTTTCCCTCATTTTCTCGCGCTCGGCCTCGTCGCCGGAGTTCTGGAGTTTATCCCCGTCGCCGGCTGGATGACTTCGGCCGTAGTCATAATCAGCATCGGCGCGATGACACACGCGCACTGGATTTGGATGGCCGCCCTCATCGGTCTTTGGCGGATGCTCATGGACTATTGGATATCGCCTCACGTGATGGGCCACGAACTCGAAATCCATCCGTTGATGGCCATCTTCGCGGTGATGGTAGGTGGCGCGGTCGGCGGGATCGTGGGCATCTACCTCTCCGTACCCTTCGTTGCCGTGCTTCGAGTATTGTGGCGCAGCAAAGCCGTGGGGCGGGCAGAGCAAGCTTTTGAGTAGCGACGTCTGGCCACGTACAGAAAAACGCCGCCTATAGTGCACCAACTACTCCATTCCTGTGTGCAACCTATTTCCCCTGGGACGGGGCGAGTGGTTGGCGGGTGCCCGACCCTTCTAGCGCAGGCAAGCAACCGCCTCTAGGTGTTCCGGGTGCCACGCCCTTCGGTTTTTGAAGGGTGCGGATCGCCGTTTTCACGCGAGCGGACCGGACGATCCGAGCAATATGCAGTGGCAAACTTTGAAGGACGCGAGAGCGTGCCGAATCAATGCACCGGATGGTGTTGCATCGACCGGTTGAGCTGGCAGCGTTTTATCAGGCAAGGGTGAGGCGACTCGCGTGGCCAAAGGTCCTGCTGGATCAAGTGCCATTTCTGGATCGTGGCGAACCACTAAAGTCGAGACGGTTTCCGACAACGCCATTACGACGACGTACAAGGTCAACGGCGACGAGTTGACCATGACCACTCCGACCGGCCAATCCTACACTGCGAAACTGGACGGGACAGAAGCACCGTACAAGGGTGATCCCGGCACCACCAGTGTCTCTGTCGAGCAGATGGGCAAGAACACCATCGAGGAGACGGATAAACGCGATGGAAAAGTGATTAGCGTCTTTAAGATGACGCTTGAACCTGATGGCAAGACCGCAAAATGCGTGGCCGAAGACAAACTTCGTGGAACTACTACCGAATTTGTGGTGGAGAAGCAGTAGGCCACCGTCACGTTTCCAGTGGTCTTTGCGCGAACAGGATTATCACTTCCTGTCCGAGGCTGGACCTGAAAACTTCGACCTTCCAACACAACGTGTTGACTAGCGAATGATCGGTCCCGACACCGGACGTCTTCCCGGCGAGGCCGAAGGTCCGTTCCGGTTGGCGCAGATACAAGAAATCTTGGGCACTGTCAGACGGGAACTATCATTGCCGGATATTCCAAGCAACACATAAACTCTCGATGCAGGAAGGTTATGTTCGAGCGTTACACACGGGAAGCACGCCGCGCTATCTTCTTTGCGCGTTACGAGGCTGGGCGGGTGGCCCACCCTTCCAGCGCAGGCAAGCAACGGCCTTTCGTGGGTGCCGCATCCCTTTGCGCACTCCGCAAAGGGTGCGTGGCAAGAGGTCAAGACCAACCCCCGTTTCCCACGCGTCTTTGACCTCACCGTGCCAACCCCTCCGCCAGTCCTCGGCTTTTCCCATTTCGGAACTGGTAATCATACAATAAATGTGATAAAATAAACGCGGGCCACTTTACCAGCCCACTGACGACGCCACATGCACTCCGCCGCAACGGCGACGGGCAGACCACTCCCACCCCCAGGGAAAACTCTACCCAAAAACCGCCCCGCGCCCCTCACCCCTCGCGCCATCCCGCCGCTCCAAAACCTCATGTAACATCCGAACTACAATGTTACATCCCCGCTCCCGCCTCCAGTTGTCACTCATCACTTACAACTGGCCGCCGCCAAATCAATCGCCAACAATTCACCACTGCCAGAATCACCAATCACTGCTCACCAGTCACCACTCACGGGTCACAGATCGCAGCGGCACTTCTCGATACAAATGGACGCTTTCGGCAGAACAATAATTCGCCCAACTCGTTCAAAACAAACGATCGCGCCAATTCTTATTCGATACAAACCGCAACGTCGGCCCACACTTGTCACTCGTCACAAGTCACTCATCACTGCCTTTCTAATCGACAATGGCAGATATTAGAATTCACCGTAACTCACACAAAACAAACAATTGCACCACGTTCTAATCGACACAAATCACGTGTTTGGCGCGCGCGGCGTTGCGGCTAGGCGATGCGTTTGCCGGATGAATGCGCGGATGGCTGGCTGCTCAGCGTACGGCTCGGTTGCTGCAGCCAACGCAGCACCGACGTGGTGAGGCGCCGGGTATTTTCGAGATTGCGGCCATGCGGCACGCGAGTAGCGCTACTGCGTGGTCGCCGCCGGGAAAGTTGCGATGCGGCGAGCACATGCTCGGACGGCGCCGGACGCGGCACGCTCGGCTGCGGAACCGCCGTTGATACTCTATGTTCCGTGCGACGTTTTGTTGCTCGCAGCCACTGCCGCCACGTCCTGGCAATATCCGGCCACTCGAACGCGGTTCTCGCATGCCGATATTTCCTTCGCCAAAGCGCCAATTGCCGGCCGGCAGCGCGGAACGAAAAAAGCATCCGCCTTTCAAGGCGCGCCAGCAGGATTCGGCCCTGCGAGGACATCGCCGCGATTCCGCGTTTCGCTCTTTTCGCCATGGAGAGAAAATGGTGCCAGCGTTTTCCGAGATCAAATTCTCTTTGCGGAACTGGCGACTCCGCCTTGGTCGCGCGCATCACCACCTTTGATGCGGCCACGATTTCCGCGATCAGGGCATCGGTCGGGGCATCGGTCGGCGCGACCGTCGGAGAACCCAATCTAGAGGCCGCGGCTATTCCTCCCTGTAACAGTGCAGCCGGTGGTTGCGGCCGGACTTGAGAAGGAAACTTGATCGGTGGTTTCGAAGGATGCGGCGTTCCTGAAGCAACATCGCCAGCCGAAGAGCTTCCTGGAGGATGAGCGCCACTTTGTGCGATGGATTCACCCGGAGCAGCGGGCGCTGCTGGTTGGTTTGCGCGGGCACTCGCCGAGACCGGATTGGCCTCGGCTCGCCCGTCATCGCGGAGCATTGCAGACGCCGCGAATCGTCCGAGGGTCTCGCCGACAACCGGACGGGGAGCGAACAACTCCAGGACGTTCGCGCGGTCCGGGGTGAAGAGTGGCGCGACCGGCCTCGCTCTGTCGAGTTGAAATTCATGGGCCACTTCCCCGATGATGCGCCCCGGCACCGGGCGCAGCTTTTCGCGCGAAGCCCGCATGAGGGCTTGCTCGCACAACAGATTCAGAATGCGCGCGATGCCGCCTGAATACAGGTACAAAGCCTGCAGTGCTTCCGGATGGAAAATCGTGGTCTCCGAATCGGACGCGCCCGCGATGCGCAGGCGATTCCCAATGTAGCCGCGGATTTCCTCGGGCGTCAGCGGCAGAGTTCTGCAGCGCAGCGCCGCGCGCTGGCGCATCTGCCGAAGCCCGGGACGCTGGAGCATTCCGTCGAATTCCGGCTGGCCGCACAGGACGATCTGCAGCAGACTCCCCTGCGGCGTCTGCAGGTTTAGCAGCATGCACAGCTCTTCGATCACGTTCTGCGCGAGCCCCTGCGCTTCGTCAACAATCAGGACGGCGGTCTCGCCCGCGCGATAGCGGTCCTCCAGCCAATTCGTAAAAGCGCCGAGTGGTGTTCCGCGTTGCGCCACGAAGGGAACCGCAAAATCCTTCAGGATCATGTCGAACAACTCGCTCACTTTCAGGTGCGAATTGAAAATGAACGCCTTGGGGATGCGCTCGCTGTCCAACCATTCCGTCAGGCGATTGAGCAAAACCGTCTTGCCCGTACCGACTTCGCCGGTGAGCAGCATCAGACCTTTGCGCGCGCGGATGCCCTCGATAAGCTGGTCCAAGGAGTCTTGCGTTTGCTGTGTAAGGAAGAGATAGCGTGGATCGGGATTGACCCGGAACGGATTATCCTGCAAACCAAAAAAGCTGGAAAACACCCCGGTCATACAGGTTCCTCTGGGCCGGGACCAGCATTGTAGGCAATCCTCTGTATCAAGGCAATGCGGTTAAAACTGTAGGGCCCACGACGTAGCCGTCGCGAAAGGGTACATCCGCGCCTGCACCACGCGCTATTTTACCGGCGTCAAAAAAGGCTAAGAGCGTTCTTGAGGCGTCCAAGGTTCGAACCAGAAATCGAGATGCAGCCACAGGCCGTAGGAGTAAGGCATGAGGAGCAACGAAAGTAAGACGGCGAAGAGGAGCCAGAGGGCAATGCGACCGTCGTCGGAGATAATTTTTATGTCGGGCAGAAGTAAGGACACGAGAAAAACGGGAACGACGATCAGGATCGTGAGGACGTATGTGATGGTCATGCCACCGATGTAGTAACCCGGCTCGCGGAAGAAGGAAAGACCGCAGCGCGAGCACTCCGGAAAGATTTTATTTGGCCAGCGAGCGAGAACGCTTCCCTGCTGGCAGTGCGGGCAGCGCAGGCGGAGCGCGCCGCGAACGGCACTGCGAAGGGGCAGGCGGCGCGCTTTGTGCATCTTGGCCAGTCGAGCTGCAACAGTGTACCCCCACACGCGACGCGAATTGCGTCCGATTGCGAGACCGCTGTTCGCAGCACATGGAGTTTCGCACCTACGGCGCTCCCCTCACGGCGTTTACCAAGGACTATATGATGTCAGTAGGGACTCTTCTGCAGGAGAATGGAGTCGGGCGCCGGCGCGGAAGTCACGGGCTCATTCGATTGCGTAAAACCGATTAAGCGCGGCAGATAGTCGCCGGGAGGTTCTTCGCCGACATGCGCGTAAGGAACTTGAAGCTGGCCTTCTGGCGTCAGTCGGACGACAAAATTACGAGCAGGCAGCGAGTGCGAAGAACTGACTGAAGGCTCTTCCAGGTGACCTACAAACCACAAATCCCCAGATGGCGAGAACGCATCGCCTTCCACATAGAAAGTTTTGTAACCCTTCGTTTGCGCAAATTCGGATAGTTTGCTCGCGACATTGACACGCTTTTGGATTTCTCCAGCCTCGTTCAAGACGATCATCTCGCTTGCCGGGGCTAGATACACGTGAATGGCCTTCCCGCTAACGGCGACGCGCGTTCGTCCGCTGCGAGGTTGGCCGAGTCCATCACCAACAGGATCATCTATATTTGCGAAAAGCGAGCGCGGGAGCGTCTCCAGCACGATGTGGCCTTGAGAGTCGTACTTGACCAGCAGAGGATAGGACTCCTCCGATGAGCTTTCGTCGTCGTGCGTGCCAACGAGGTAAATGTTGCCCTGCTTATCCATCGCCACTGCGCCTACATCATAATCGGCCGTGGTCAGATTCATCATCAACGTGGAATGGTTGTCATACACAAGAAGATGGTCCCCGCTAAAAGTGGAATTGTGATCGTCTGAGTTCATTTCGCAGACAAGTAGGACGGAACCGGCTGGACCGCTCGCCAGCCCGCTGACATATATGTTCCGAGCATTCGGAAATTCCTTCAAAACGTCGATGGAGCGTTCCTCACCCGACACTACATTGTAAATATTCACGAGCGGAGTAGTTCGATCCCCCTGACGTGACTCATAAGCAGAGACGATCAGCTCGCTGCGCGAGTCGTCCCAAAGAGTCCAGCCACTTGGGGCTTCCACGCGAACACGAAAACTATTTGCCTCGCGAGGGTTCTGGTCTTGGGCACACGCTGGGACAGAAGACAAAATCAAACTGAGGGCAGCCGACAACAAAAAGACGAGAAGTTTCATACGAGGCCTCCCCGGTCGCCCGACGGGCCGCACACCGCGACATTATATCCCTTTAGAGCCCCAGATTCGACTTTGCGCAAACCGACTGGTCGGGCGACAAACGCTATCTGGGGCTGCTTTGTGCGGCTCGCCGAGTCACGAGCGGCGCAGTTTTCTGGCCGTCACCTTGCGCGGCTCGCGGCAAGGCTTGAACAAGCGGCTCACGCTGGTTGCCCAATCCGGCGTGTGGAGTGCCCCGTTGAGGGTCAATGTCCTTAGGTACTATTGAAGGCTGCGGATATCTAGTCGATCCTGCCTGTACATACCGACTCGTAACCCGTCCAAGGAGCAGTGCATGCTGGGCAAAAACGGGGCAGAAACAAGACGCAGCAGTCGCGTGACGCTGCGTGTCCCGCTGAAAATATATGAGCCGGAAACGAACAAACGGTTCCTCGTCGAAGAAGCATACGCCGTGAAGGTGAGCCTGTGGGGCGGGCTTGTCGCTCTGCGAGCAGCGGTGAATCGAAACCAACAACTGGTGACGGTGAACCGGGCTACCGGAGAAACCGCGGACTCGCGGATTGTTTATGTGGGGCCGATGCTCCCGGGCGCAGGTCTGCTAAGGCTGGTGGCGATAGAGTTTCTGCGACCGTCGCCTGGATTCTGGGGCGTGGTCTTTCCCAAGACGGAGCCATGCCGATCTCCGACCAGGAACTATTCCCGATGAGCCAAAGAAGCAAGCCGTTGCGAGCCACCAATCAGCGTTCCGTGCGACGCTGTGCGCTGGTGGCTTCCGCGGAGGTGACCGAACTACGTTCTGGCGCGGTACTCTCAGCGCGCATCTCAGAACTGGGCGTTGGGGGCTGCTATGTTGACGCGCTGAATCCGTTCCCCGAGGGTACGCCGGTTGTTTTGCGAATTCTCAGAGATCAGGGGGTCTTCGAGACTACAGCGAAGGTCGTGTACTGCGACGCGAGATTCGGCATGGGCTTGGCCTTCACTGAAACCGCACCCGATCAACGATCGCTCCTGGAAGCTTGGATAGCCGAGATCGTTGGGGTAGGCCTGCGCTGACGAAGGCCGCCGCTGAGAACGGCCCTCGCCCGCGATTTTTCACAAACAGCCTGGAGTTACTTGACGATGATGACGCCGAAGGTTCCGGCGAAGTTATTGTCGGGCCCAGCCGTGAAGAAAAGCTGATTCGTGGCGCCGTTTGACCCGGTGCCGTCACCAAACTCAATTCCCCACAGTTGGTCAATGCGGATCACGTCACCGTTTACATCCTTTAGAGTGCCAACGAATTGGCCGGTGACGGCGTTGAAGGCGTTGATGGTGCCGCTGTTCGTGTTGTTCGAAACCAGCAGAGTGTTGCTGAAATCTCCGAAATTCTTGGGCGCGACGGCGAAGCCCCACGGCTGATTCAACGGCGAGCCGTGCGCGAGCTGCTTCAGGAATGTTCCGTCTTCGCTATAGATATCAATGAAACCACCGGCGGCTCCCGAGGAACTGGCGAACGCAACATAGACCAAGCCATTGAAGTCCTGAATGCCGAAGGCGGAGAAGCCGGCGGGGAGCGTCGTGTCCGTGAACGACTTTATGAGTTTGAATTCGGCGTTGTAAATGTCCACCTTGTTGTTTGCGTTGTCGGTGGCAAGCAGAACATTCCCGGACGTCTTGGAGGAGATCGCCAAACCAGTGTAAGACGCGCCCGGAGTGGTGACGGCAATGATGGCGGCGTCGTGGTTCACTGCGGGCGCCCAGCCGCTGATCGTGCCGTCGAGGGTGGCGAAGATGAACGCGGCCGGCGATCCCTTGATTTTGAAGTCTTGCGAGCCGTTAAAGGCGATGCCAGTGGGCGTACCGGGGCCGTCCCCTCCGGCCGTGGGAATGAAGACGTCCAGCGGAACCTTGGCTCCGGTATTCGAGTAGAGCGTGGACCAGCCCGAGCCGTTATCGCTGATCCAGAATGGACCGCCCGGTCCGTAGGTGAGTCCCCAGGCATTGACGATCAGCGGATCCGTGGTTTTCGCGGTTTTTTCCTGGTTGGAGACCAAATTGGTGACTTGATATTGCGCGTGGGCCGAGCCAGGAACAAAGAGCGTCGCCAGGCCGAGGCACGCAGTAAGAACGGCGGTGCGGACATGCATGCGGGATTCTCCTTTTGTAGCGGGCCATTCATTGCGATGTTGCGTATCGGCTGAAGTAAATCGCTGACCTGCTGGCCGAAGATGTTGACGGCTGGGCAAAGGAGACTTGCAATGAAATCGTCACTTTCTTGTAAAAATTATTGCAGGCTAATACAGGTGAAAAGTCATCTCGACCGTTTCCCTGACTGCGGCGGCTTTTTCGTCAGGTCCTGTGGCAGGTTTGAATCGCCATTTTTGGACGGTCTCAACGGCCGACTCCGTCATTCCATAAAGCATCGCTTTCTTAATCCGGATATGGCTGGCGTGTCCGTCTTCACCCACGCTGATTTCCAATACAACCGTGCCATCAATCCTGTGAGGTAGCGGGGGCCCGAAATACTGAGCTCGCGGGCAATCGAGACAAATCGGCGAAGAATACCCATTCTTGCCACCCCTGGGCCAGCCGGCAAACTCGCGTCGTGCGCTTTTGCCAATGAGTGCCTTCAGGTCATCAGTAAGGGGCACGAGTGTCTCGAAATTGGAAATTTGATGAGAGTCTCGCACCCGAACGGCTCGTACCGACACGCGCAAACCGCTGGATTCGTTTGATACCGTGCCCAGGATCGAAGCATCCACGCCGGATTCCCGAAGAAACCATGAGGCAGTGTCTGCGTCGTCCGTGCTGGCGGACAAAGCGCTAGTTTTTCCAAGGATCGCCAGCAGCTGCGAGCGATCTTCAACTCGAAAACCGTGCGCTGCCCTCACGAGCGCGACATGAAAATCATCTGCGAGCTTTTGGCCCAGAACCTCCGTTTCATCAGCTCCCACGAAAGCGAAGACTGCAACGCTCTTCTGCTTCGATTGCGAGAGCGAAGTTGCCATTTGGCTTGCCAATTCATCGAGCTGCGGTTCCTCAGCAAGAGCTGACAGACACGTGCAGAGTACAAACAGCACTCCCAGTGAAACTCGAATGCTGTTGGAGAGCCCTCGTTGCACTCAGATTTTCCTAACCGGATACGCCGGGCCGCTGGGATATCCTAACGAACCGCACTGATGGTTGCGTTTTGTTGCACTACTTCTTCGGGCGCGATTCGGGCGGCACCAGGCCTGCCACACGGTAATACACCGAGAGCTGGCCGTAAATTTCTCCGGAATGCTCGACGAAGCCATAGGCGAAATCGCTGATTCGTGTTTGTTCGTTTGCGAAGGGATCCACCACCACGTCGGACATACCCTTATCGCCTTTGGCTTTGATCGCCGCGGCGCCATCCGCAAATGATTTCTTCACGAACGCGACAACGTCAGCTTTGGTCTTGAACTGATCGCGATTGGGATCGGCCATCGCGGGCATCTTCCGGCCCTCCACTGCATTAATGAAAAATTCGTTGGCGTGAGCAGCGTGGATCAACCGCTGGGCAAAGCTCCCCACTGCGGGAGTCGGCTTGAAATCGTACTTGTCATCAGGGAAATCTTCCGCCATTGCGATCAGTTTGCGGCCGATGTCGTTCCACTGTTCGAGCACGGCTTGCGACGCGCTGGGGGCCGGCTTTGGCGCCGAGGCCTGTTTTGCCATGTCCTGCGCGTGTGCTGGTGTAACCGCGGCACCGGCGGCCACGATCAATAGAGCAAGTAAGCCTATGCAATTCATCTTTATCGGCTTCATCGGTGATTCCTCCTGTCACTGTCAGTGGCGCATGTTACAGGAGTTTGGCCAGCGCGAAAACCATCGTTTCAGTGTGGCGCGTGATCGGAGGACGCCGAAATTGGCAGGTCCCGATAGATCGGGCCACCTGCTTAGCAGTGGAGGTATATTGCGCGGGGTGCGGGGGTGGCCTATTATCGCGCGCGATGAATGCGGCTGAATGGATTCGGAAGGCGATGGCCGAGGCGTCAGCACGGCGGTATGCGGAGGCGCTGGCGTGTTTCGAGCAGGCCATCGAGATGGAAGGAGACAACGCGGATACTTGGGTGGGAAAAGGAGTGTGCCTGGGAAACCTCGGCCAGATGGAGAAGGCTCTGGCGTGCTACGAACGCGCGATCGAACTCGCGCCGAATGCGAGCCTGGGATGGCTGAACAAAGCGCAGGCGCTCATCAATCTGAAGAGGTATGAGGAGGCCACAGAAGCCGCCAACGCCGCGCTGGTGTTGAATCCACGCTCGGAACAGGCCTGGTTCAAGAGAGGCATGGCGCTGCTTCGTTTGAAGCGTGACGACGAAGCGCTGATTTCGTGCGAGCGCGCGCTGGCGCTGAATGCCGGGAATTACGAGGCGTGGTTCAACAAAGGCCTCGCGCTACTTCGGTTGGAACGGATGGAGGAGTCGAACGACGCTTTCAGCGAAGCTTTTCGGCTTGGAAATCGCGGCGCCAGCGAGGGGCTTTGCGAAACACTTTTCGCATTGGGAAAATTTGAAGAGTCCTTGCTTCACTGCGAAAAAGCTCTGGAGCTGGAGCCTGATAAGTCGTCGTTGTGGTTGCGAAAAGGAAGAGCTCTGCGCGAATTGAAGCGGCCCGCCGAAGCGATTCCCTGCTTCGACCGGCTGATCGAGCTCGAGCCGAACAACTATCTCGGCTGGTACAACAAGGGAGTGGCGTTGGCTGACCTGAAGAGATACCCAGAGGCTCTGGAGTGCAATGAACGCGCGATCGGTCTCAAACCGAATTTTGCCTTCGCCTGGTGCAACAAAGGAGCGTCGCTGGCGATGATGGGCAAATATCGCAAAGCACTGCCATTTTTCGAAAAAGCCGAAAGGCTGGGAGACGCAGAGTCGAAAAAGGGAATCGCGTTCTGCCTGTCGCACATGTCCTATATCTTCCGATTTGTTCATTGGCTGGAGAACCTAGGACCCAAGTAATCCCAGACCGGCCGCTACAAAATTTAAAAGCGCAGAGGCCGATCGGGACATTGGCGTTCACCGGAACTGGCAGTTCCCCACCCTTCCCCAACCTCCAGGATCCGCGTGCGCGAAACTCGTGGGACAGGACTTGCGGCCAACGGATACCATTGGAAGATCGGAGAACAGGCTGGAGGATTATGGCCCGTGCGAATTACCTACGTAATTGGCTGCCCACAGAGTCTAACCGTCGAATCGGCAGAGTGAACCCTGTGATGCAATAGCTGCCCGGCCTGCTGCAATCGAATCTTAAACCGCCATTCGTCCTACTGGGAGTTCCCCACAGTATTACTGATTTCCCTTGACTACGAAGAACCGAAGCTATTAGCTTCGACTGGACGTGTCCAAGCACTGAGGAGGGTATCATGTTCGACTCCTACGAATTACCTCACGTAATTCCCCGACAAAAATTCAACTGGGAAGAACGGTTTTACGAAGCCCTGCTAGGCGGACGAGACCCTCGCGAAAATTGTTTCGCTGCGGAATCGATTGTTTTTGCTCGCCTTAGCATCAGCGAGGCGGTTCCGATGTCCAACGAAGAACGGAGCGCGATGGATGACTGTCTGGCTGACTTGCGAAGATTCCAAATGCAAGAACTGGACTACCCACCGATAGAGACGGCGGTCGAAAATACATATTCGCCTTCTGAAGAAGAGCTGATTGAGCAAGCGTTTCACGACATTGTGGGAAGGCCGATGTTGATGCGGGAGCGCCCTTTTTTCTTGCGCAAGGCGCGGGTGGCGTAGGTGGAGCAGGATGATAGTAGAATGACGAAGAGTGAATTGGGTTTCACAAAACAGCGATTTGGTGGGATTAATCGTCGCGGCGGTCGCGATCGTCGTCACGGCGCTTATCGGTTGGCTGCATCTTCGAAGGAAGCGAACTCCATTCACAGCAACTGAAAACGGTCTAAACCACTCCGCATCCTCGTCCGAAGGATTGACTCCGTCGGTTGATCCCCTACCGGAACTGACCGCAAGCACATTGTCGGTTGATTTGAACCCGACAATCCAAAAGAACGTGCTCTTGTTGCACGTGCGAAATGGCGCGACGTCCCCACTCGCTACCGCGAAAAATGTCGTCGCAAATATCGGATACAAACGGAAAGACGGACACGCAGTGTGGGTGGACTACGGCGCCTGGATGGAAAGAGGAACCATCACCAATATTGAAAAAGACCAAACGAAGAACCTGGTCGTGGCATTGACCGATAATGGTAAGAATTACGCGGCCAATTGGACCGGTCCGCGAAACAAGTTCATAGACCCTGATCTTGTGCCGATAGGGGAATTAACGCTTGGTCGATGGATGATGGTTGTAACCATTAACGCGGAAAACTACGAGAGAATATTCAGATTCTTACTGACCATCAAGCCCAATGGGGTAATTAAGTGTACGCCCGTTCAAAAATCCCCGTGGTGAACACGCGGCGTCTTTGGAGATTTGAAGTAGAGTCTGGGCGTCGCGCCTAATGACTTTCTGAACATGGAAATGAATGCGCTGGGGGTGCTGTAGCCGGCTTCCAAAGCGGCGTGGGTAACTTTCGCGCCTTCCGCCAGTAGCCGCAGCGCTTGCATGAGGCGAAGCTGCTGCCGCCACTTCCCCAGCGTCATGCCGACTTCTTCCTGGAAGAGCCTCTCCGCTGTTCGTTTACTTGCGCCTGCTGCTTTGCAGAATTCGGTGAGCGGGCGACGGTCGCTGGGGTCCGCTAGCAGTAGCCCCGCGATGCGGAGCGCTCGTGAATCGGATGGATTGGGAAGTTGCAACGGAAGCATCTGAATGGTTTGCAGTTGATCCAGGATGACTTCAACCAAGTGGCGCTGCCAGCCGGTCCTTTTCATCAGCGCACCAGCCGTGCAGGCATGCAGAACTAATTCCCTCAAAAGCGGCGCGACGTTTACGACGCAACAATCCCGCGGAAGCGATTTCGCCAGGCGTGGCCTCAGGTACAGAGTGCGCATCGCAACCCTGCCTGACATCGTGATGGTGTGGGGAGAATTCGCCGGAATCCAAACGGCGCGGTCGGTGGGGACAACCCAGTAGCCATCGCTGGTGCGAACGGTCATCACGCCACGGGAGGCGTAGACGAGCTGGTCCCGATCGTGGAAATGCAGCGGCACCACGTGTCCCGCGGGGTAATCGTAGGTGAGCGCAACAATGAGGGAGCGGGAATCTCCCAAGCGACGCAAAACCGGGGTTTGACGCTTTTGCGACATTCATTGTCACAATATCGGAGGTACGACCGCTCTGCAATCCGTAAACTGAGCTTGTGAAATCGAACGTGGAAAAGCAGGAGACATGAACCGCTTGCACCGGTGGCTGTGCCGTTCCGAGGGATGGCGCAAGACCGTCGAGGAGCGCGTGCCATGGGTCATGGCGGATGCCGACCTGGGGCAGAACATCCTGGAGCTTGGACCTGGGCCCGGCCTGACGACCGATCTACTGCGTGCGAACACGCGGCGGCTGACGGCCATCGAAATTGATCCGAAATTGGCAGAAACGCTGAGAGCGAGGCTGCGCGGCAGCAATGTGGACGTGGTGACCGGCGACGCGCGGGTCATGCCGTTTGGCGATGCACAATTTTCGGGAGGAGTTTCGTTCACCATGCTGCACCACGTGCCCTCGGCCGAAATGCAGGATGAACTGCTGCGCGAAGCGCGGCGCGTGATCGAGCCGGGAGGAATTTTCGCGGGCAGTGACAGCATGCAAAGCGCGTTCATGCGGCTGATTCATATCGGCGACACGCTCGTGCCAGTGGATCCCGATACGTTCGATCTGCGACTGGAAGCAGCGGGATTCGAGGTGCTTGCAATAGAAAAGAACGCGAAGGCATTTCGCTTTCTGGCGCGGCGTCCAGGAAAGTGCGCCGGTAGCTAAGCGAGCGTCAGCGCGCCGACGCTGTCGTGAGGCTTTTCGGCGAATTTGGTCGGTGCCGATTAATTCAAGGAGGAATGCGGCCATGAAAGAAAACACAGTTGTGCGAAGCGCAGGGTGGCTCAGAATCTTGCCGGTCGTTGCCGGCCTAGGAGTATGGTTGTGCCCGGCTGCGCCGCCGGCGATTGCGGCGACGGATCCAGCGTCGTGTTCCGCCGATGCGCAAAGCCAAGAGCTCAACTATTGGCTGGGCGATTGGACGGTGACTTCTCCCGGCGGTTCGGGGAGCAGCACCAGCAAGGTCACTCTTTCTCTCGACAAGTGCGTGGTGGTGGAAAACTGGAGCGACGGCAGCGGCCACGCTGGTGAAAGCATCTTCGCTTACAGCGCGGATGATAAGAGTTGGCGCGGGATATTCGTGGACAACCAGGGCCGCGCGCACGTGTTTGTGGACGGAAAAGTGGCGGACGGGACGGCGGAGTTTTACGGACCGAGCGGCGGCTCGCAAGGAGGGGCCGTGCTTAATCGCATTCGCCTGGTGCGGCTAGCGCGGGACAAGGTGGAACAAACGTGGCAGAAATCAACGGACAACGGCTCCACGTGGACGACCGTGTTTCGCGGAGAATATTCGCGGAAGAGTTCTTAGAGCCGCCCTCACGAAAACATGCTCCTCACACAGACTTCTTAACCAGAACTCTGAGAGCGCCGCGGAGGGAGGTTAACTGCGCGGCGCGGTTGGTGAAAAAGGCAGTGGCCAGTGATGAGTGGCTAGTGGCTAGAAAGTGAGAGCGAATCTATGCGCTTCTATTTCTGCTGGGCTGCGGCATGTTTACTGGTCGTCGCGGGTGCGAACGCTGGGCGCAGCGTGGTTTACTCCGATGACGCGGCCCCGCAGGTGACATTGGAAGGCGGCGTCCTAGAAGGCGCGAACTTCGGAGCGGCAAGGAATGATGTGGCATTCCTTGGAGTGCCGTACGCGGCTCCGCCGGTTGGCGAACTGCGCTGGAAGCCGCCTCAGCCGGTGCGGAAGTGGGACGGAGTACGCCAGGCGACGCAATTCGGCCCGGCTTGTCCACAGCTCCCGGCCGGGTGGCTGCCCACCATCGGCTGGGATGAAAACTGCCTGTACTTGAATGTGTGGACGACGCAACTCTCGGAGAACGCGAAGTTGCCCGTCGTCGTGTATTTTCACGGAGGTTCGAATACGGGCGGCTATAGTCAGTTTCAAGCGCTAGGGCCGGCGCTGGCGCCGCACGGCGTTGTGGTGGTGAGCGCGAATTATCGCCTGGGGCCTTTGGGGTTTCTGGCGCTTCCGGCGCTTACGGATGAATCCAAGCATCACTCTTCGGGAAATTACGGACTGCTGGACCAATTGCAGGCTCTTCGGTGGGTGCGCGAGAACATTTCGCGATTGGGAGGCGATCCCTCGCGCGTGACGGTGATGGGGCAATCGTCTGGCGCGGTGGACATCTGCCTGCTGATGGCTTCGCCGCTGGCGACGGGATTATTTCAGGGCGCCATCATGGAGAGCGGAGATTGCCAGAGCACTCTGAACGAAGACATTCGCAAGGCGATTCCCTACAACTCGATCTCCGGAACCGGTGAAGGCGTGGGAACACGCTTCAGCAAGGATTTGGGAGTTGATGACAGCCACGATGCATTGCAAAAGCTTCGCCGTATTCCCGCCGGTGAACTTCTGAAGGTATGGAGCGGCGATCCGCAGGTTCATTTCGACGCCATTGTGGATGGCTGGGTGATTCCCGAGCAGCCCGCAAAGATTTTCGAGGAAGGCAAGCAATTGCGTATCCCTATTCTGGTGGGGAGCAATGCAGACGAAGCAACGGTGTTTGTTAACCCAGGCGATCCGAAAAACATCGGGGAGTATAAAAACTATCTCCGTGGGGATACCGGCAAGTTTTCCGCTGAGGAATTTCGCGCGTATCCAGCGGAGACCGACGCGGCCGTGCCGGCACAATTCCTGCGTCTGGAGAGTGATTCCTTCGCTTATGGCGCGTATTCGATCGCGCAATCGGTGACGCGCTCGGGCCAGAAAGCATACCTTTATTACTTTACTTTCACTGAGACGGGGAAACGGGCGCGATTGGGCGCCTATCACGGCGAAGAACTCAAATTCTTGAACGATTCATTCCCTGCTGATTGGGAGCACAGCGCCGACGACGACGAGCTCGGCAAGGCAATCCGGGGATATTGGATACAGTTTGCAAAAACCGGCGATCCGAACGGTCCGGAGCTACCGTCGTGGCCTGCATTCAACGCGAACACCCACGAATGGATGGAACTTGGGCGTACGATCCGCGCCGGCGTGGTTCTCTCGCGACTGCAAACCCTGGAAGACATCGAGAACCAAATCTTCGCTGAGACGGCGAAGGCGGAGCCGCAGTCGAAATCACACTGAGTGACAGGAGCGCAGCGGCGGTGCGCTTCATTTCCGTCCGCGGCGGCCGTCCCGCCTGGTGATTTGTAGGCGCTAGTTCTGTTGCGTGTATTTGTACTCGATCTTCCCATAGGGGAACGTGACTTCGGTAAGTGGCTTGGTCGCCTCGAGTTTCTTGGACTTCTTGAGCTTCTTGCTGGCTTTCTTCGCTTTCATGGTTCGTCTCCTTCCAGGGGATCGCCCGGCGGGCGTTCGTTGCCGTTATAAGCAAATCCATGCCCAGATGCACAGACGAACGGGATCGCGAAGTATGTGCGTGCAAATGTGCAACATGCAACGCCTGGACTCGCCTGACGCGTCCGTACGGCGTCGGCACAGTATGCTGAATAATTCAACGTCACATGAAAAATTCAACGTCGACAGCGCATCGGAACTAATAAAGACCGGGTAGCGGCGTGATCGGACCTTGAGGACTGGCGAATAGGCACACGTCCGTGGGTGCGCTCCGGAGGTCAGCAGGAAGCTGGACTTCGACTCCAAACCAGTCGCAACGACGTTTCCCGTCTGGCATGATAGGCGGATGCCGAAGGAGCCGAAGTGGCTGGCACTCTGCTGTCTTGCTATTTTGCTGCCACTTTACTTCGTGGGTGTGATGAACCACGGAGTGCCGCGCCCAATCGTGCAGACGTTGCCACTCTGGGTTCCAATCGTTCTGGGCTTTCGCGGAAGTCAATTCGCCAAGTGGTCAGCGCTACCCTGTTTCATTATCTGGCTGGCAAGCATGATCCTCATCTGGCTGTTCGGAGTCGCGTGGGTCTACGTTGCGTTGGGACACTTTTCGCCGATAGACATAGCCATGACGATTATCGTTGGGGTGGCTTCCGCAATAGGATTTGGCGTAGCTCTTCGCTGGCGTACGGCGGCACGCCCGTTCTTGGCAGGGGCTGTAGCTCTGCTGTTTGGCGCGCTGCAGTTTTTGGCACTTTGGGCGAGTCAGTCGCCGGCCATAGCCCACCGATGATTGGCAAACACTTCGACAAATGGCGCAATTCCCTTCTTCGTAGGTTGGAAGCGCATAAGACCGGCCGGTCGTATGTTTTGTGATTCGCGCTTATTTTCCCTGATAGACCGGCTTGCGGCCTTCCGCCTCTGCCTTCACGCCTTCCAGAAAATCCTGCGTGTGGAAAAGGGCGCCAAATTGCGCGTCGAGTTTTGACAATGCCTCTTCTTCGGTCTGATCAATCCCCGGGTGAGCAGACGCGAGTGTGGTCTTGATGCCGAGCGGAGCGCAATCGGCAATCTTTTTTGCGATTTGAATACCAGCCTCCAGCGCTGCGTTCGCATCCGAAGCTACCTGCTGCACTTCTCCGATACGGTAGGCTTCCGCCGCGCTCCAGTGATCTCCGGTTAGCATGTAGCGCATGGCATTTCCCCAGCCCACTTCGCGCGGGAAGCGGATGGTGGAGCCGCCTCCGGGAAAGCGTCCATGTGTATTCTCATCCTGGCCGAAGCGGGTGTCGGCTGAAGCGATGCGGATGTCCGCAACGAGATGGAACTCATGGGCCATATTCCAGGTATCGCCATGCGTAACCACGACCAGAGGCTTGGCGAGAAACGGAGGACGCTTGGCGAGAGGGTCTATCGTCCCGGTGCTCGCGATCCAGGGCTTGCCCGTTCCTGCGAGCGACTTAAATCCTTCGACGTCGATCCCTCTGGAAAAGTTTTCCCCGTAGCCAAATAGAATCGCGGCGCGCAGCGAGGGATCGTGGTCATATTGGTAATAAGCTTCGGCTAGTTTTTCGAAAGTCTCGGGATCAATGCGGTTCTGGATGTAAGGACGATTAATGCCGAAGAGGACGATTTGACCGCGGCGCTCGATGGTCAGCTTTGCGCCGGAACTGAATGGCATGTCCTGAAGCGTCACGGCTGAGCTGTCAGTTTGTCGTGGCGTATCCTGGGCGCCAGCGAGGTTGGGCAAAGCTCCCACCGTGGAAGCGCTACCAAGTGCCGCAGCAATTTTCAGAACACTCCGGCGGCGTAAATGATTCAGACTGGTCATTTAATTTCCATCTCCTTTCGTTTGATTGGAAGTTGCGCAACGCCGGTTCGGCGAGTGGATGGGTCAGCGCGAAACGTATTGGGCCAGTCCATTTCCATATGACCAATTCTCTTTTGGCACCTCAACGAGGTTGATGAACACATCCTCCTTGCGAAAGCTTCACTCCCTGATGGAGCCGGTCCGTAAGTTCCTTATAGAAACTTTGCTTCCGCTCTACAGATCGTCCCGCGTTGAGCGTGATTTGAAAGAAGATGCAACCGTCGGTGCGATGAACGCCCAGATAGTCACGATCGAACGGCAAGGCGCTCTTACGATGTTCGGTAATCACTTGGAAGCGATCACCCTTGGGAACGTTAAGAACATCTACGAGGGTCTGGTAGACAATTTCCCCGACTTGAGTGCGATATTCCTCCGATTTTCCTTCGATGAGGTCGATCCGAACAATGGGCATTTCCCCTCCTCCTTTTCACGAAGGCGGCGATAGCAGCACAGCGGACGAGAAGTCCACAGGGGAACAGAACGTCGGTTGCAACCATGTGTCGTATGAAACGACTCACGCAATCCAGATAATCCTGTATTTTCGTTTGGTGTCGCCAGCGGAATCGCCAGGCATTTTTACACGTGAGGCCGAGGTTCCCTAACGTCGTCGCCACCACTGCGAGGACGGGAATGAGCCGGCGTCTCGTCCATGAGGATCATTTGAGATCGTCCAAGAGAATGCAAGCCTGTGCTATCCTTCAGCCAAAATATGAAGAAGATTTCATCGGAAGACGTTCGCAAGGAAGTCCATCGCTTCTGGGCCATCCTGTCGGGGAACCTGGCGGACAAGCTTGAGGAGATGTACTCGCCTACCGCCATCGTTTTCACGGGCAAAGCTAAGCGTAGCGAGTCGGCGAAATTGATGGCGGTGCGGAGATCTCGCCAGCTCCCCGGGCCCGCTCTCGCTTCCAAAGCAGAAGTAGGCTCAATCGATGTGCAGATTGTGGGCCCGGACGTCGCCATCGCCGCCTACACGTACAGCTTCAACACACAAAAACTTCTCGCCAACGGTAGCAAAATGCAAATCAACACGACCTTCGGACGAGCAACGCAGGTTTTCCAGTGCGGCATGGATGGCGCACTTCGAATGGTTCATGAACATCTGAGTGCGGCGGCGCCTCCCGCAATGGAGAAGGCGGGCAAATGACAGAACCGCGAGCACTGGCAAACAGAACCCCGCGCGTCTAGAGGTGAGCAGCGACTCGGATGGTTCCAAAGCTTATGCCGTGCTGGGCCGAATTATGAGCAACATTTCATCTGACGATGTCCGGGATGAAGTGAAACAATTCTGGGATTTCCTTTCCCGAAAACTGAAATCTCAATTCGCGGAGATGTATCTTTCCTCGGCAACTGTTTTTGCGGCTGACGCGCGGCGGATGGAACCGGCACGCCTGATGCTGGTTCGGCGTGAGCGCGAGCTATTAGGTCCTGCATCGTTCGTGGCTGCGAAGCTTGGCTCGATTGACGTGCAGCCTCTCGGAGCGGACCTGGCCATAGCTTCGTATCCATTCCATATGACAATCACTCGAACACACGCGAGTGGCAAGCGCTATCAGTCGGAAGTTCCCTGCGGGCGCGCCACGCAAGTCTTTCAGCGTGATGAAAAGGGCGTCCTACGAATTATTCACGAACACATGAGCTCGGCCGAGCCAGTTTCCTCGAAAGAGTTGCCGCCAATAGATCCGCGCCAGCAGGTCTGATCAACATCTAACTGCGTTCACACTGCTGACCAGCGATAGATTCGGGTCTCGTTGCCAGGTTCGCCGATTAGAAAACGAAAGACGAATTCAAAGGCGCCGACCTTCCGCGCGGTGACGTCGGGAGCCACGGCAACGATCTCGCCTACCGGCTCATGGCCGAGGATTCGGGGGAATGCTCCGGGAAAGTGTCCGAGCGTCAGATGGACGTCGGTGTAGCAGATGCCGCTTGCATGCATTTTCACCAGCACCTGATTAGGTCCGGGTTGAGGTTGCGGTACATCTTTGATTTGCCACGCACTATTGGCAGCGGGAACGACTGCAGCTTGCATTGCGTTTCCTCCAGACGCAATTCGATGCGGGAGGATTTGCGGCCGGTGCATGATTTTCGGCGCCCGAATCGCCACGCGCACACCTGAAAATTCAACTGTATCCGCGCGGTCGCGTAACAAGGTGTGCCACCCGCCACGAACCGGAATCGCGTTACGGGTGAGACTTGTCCGTTGACGCGACGTTGGCGCCGGAAAGCAGGGCGCTGTCGCGGTAGCCGGGTTTCACGATGATGTAGCTTTGTTCGCGGAGTTCGGCGAGGTAATCGCGCATGCGGGGCTCCATCTTCTGCGCGTGGATGGTGTTGCGGATGTCAGGCTCCACTTTGTCCAGGGGCTGCACTCCCGCCGGGAGGTGATCTTCGACTTTCAGGATTTCGAATCCGGTGCGGGTCTGGATCACGTCGCTGATCTGGCCTTTGCTCATCTGGAAAACGATCGCTTCGATCTGTGGCGAAAGATCTCCCCTCTTGTAGGTACCGAGATCGCCGCCGTCTTTCGCGGTGCTGCCCTGGGAATAAAGCTGTGCGACGTGGCTGAAATCGTCGCCGTTGAGGACGCTGGTGCGCAGGCCCTCCAGTTTGCTGCGCACGGTTGCAAATTCTTCCGGGCTTTTTCCTTCGGTGCTCAGCGAAATTTCAGATAGCGTTACGCGCTCGGGCAGCGTGAATTCCTGCTGGTGGGAATCATAATATTGCTTCACTTCTTCGGGAGAGATGTCCACGTGCGAGCTGACTTCGCGCTGCACGAGTTCCTTCTGGAGCAGCCCGTTGCGAATGGTGGTCATGTAACCTTCCCAACTGAGGCCGGAAGCTTCGACGCCCTTTTTCAGATCGTCTAGGGTGGCGAGGCCATTCTGCTGGCGCACTTCGTCGAGTCGCTTGGTCAGGTCTGATTCGACGCTGATGTTCATGTCTTTCGCGCGTTGCACCATCAGCGACTGGTCAATCATGTTGCGCAACAAATCCTTCTGCTGCTCCTTGAACTTCGCGTCGATCTGGTCCTGCGGGCAGCCCTGGCAATCGTGCGCCGCTTCGTCGTGCAATTGCTGTTCGGCTTTCTGATAATCGGGGAGGGTGATGACGTCGTTATTTACGCGCGCGACGACGTCAGCGTCTGCCGCCGCGGGATTGGTTTGCGCGCGCGCAGGAAGCAGCGCCGCGACCAACGTCAGCACGACTAGGGTCAAGAGCCAGGTTAATCCCAAGGTTACGACCGAGCCATGATCGCGATTTTCCATGGTGTGCGTCACTTTAGATTCCGTCCACCTCGATTGTAGCCGGAATTAGGACAAATCTTACATGCGCAACAAGGCTAGCTTTATGTCCAATGTTACAATGGCGACGCTTCAGAGCACTCGCAGCTGACAGAGGAGTCCATGCTACGAAAGCGCGCCTTCACCGCGGTGGTTTTGCTGATCGCACTTTTATTTTCTCAAGACTTTGTGCCACTGCTCCGCGCGCAGGACTCTGCTCTTCCCACCCCCGAAGAACTGGATCAGTTGCTCGCTCCCGTCGCGCTCTATCCTGATTCACTTCTGGCGCAGATCACTACTGCCAGCACAAATCCGCAGGAAGTGCTCGACGTCGATAACTGGCTGCAGCAGAATCCCAATCTCAGCGGGACCGCGCTCACCGACGCGGCGCAGGCGGCGGGCTTCGATCCAGCATTTATAGCGCTGGTGAATTTTCCGCAAGTCGTAACCATGATGGCGGAGAACATCGACGATTACGCCGCCATCGGCGAAGCGTTTTTGGCGGACCAGGCGTCGGTTACTGCTTCGATTCAGCGGTTGCGAGCCCAAGCGTATGCCTCGGGCGCGTTGCGCACCAACTCACAGTATCAGGTGGAAGTGCAGCAGCCCGCCCCGAGTCAGACGATCTACGTAGTCCAGCCGGCAAATCCTCAAGTGGTTTACGTTCCGGTTTACGATCCCACCGTGGTTTATGTCGCTCCCGCACCGAGCGTCGCTCCCGCAACACTGATCACTTTCGGAGCGGGAATCGCGATTGGCGTGGTGATTGCCAATAACCAGCCGTGGGGTTGGGGCGGCTGGGGATGGAATTGGGGATCGAGCCGCGCTTATTACAATCACACCGTGTGGGTAAGATGGGGAAATCCTTATCGTCCGCCGCATGCTTGGTATCGTCCGCGGCCCGTGTACTACAACAACCGTCCCGGATACGGCGGCAATTGGCACTATCGCCCGCCGAACTATCGTCCGCCGAATCGTCCGTACCACCGGCCGCCGAATAGCAAACCCTGGGGACCGAGCAATCCTCCACCACGGCCGAGACCAAATCCGAACCCGCCGAAGCCACAGCCGAAGCCTAATCCGCGGCCGACCCCAAATCCAGGTACGAAGCCGAATCCCGGTACAAAGCCAAGCCCGGGTACAAAGCCTAATCCAACGCCAAAGCCCAACCCACAGCCCAGACCGCAGCCAAATCCGGATACAAAACCGCAACCGAAGCCGAATCCGAGGCCAAGCCCGAATCCGGGCACAAATCCGGGTACGAAGCCAAATCCAACGCCCAAGCCAAATCCACAGCCCAGGCCGCAACCAAGTCCTGATACAAAGCCGCAGCCCAAGCCTGCGCCGCAGCCGAAACCACAACCAAAACCACAGCCAAAACCGGCACCGCAACCAAAGCCGAATCCACAGCCAAAGCCGCAGCCCAAGCCCGCGCCGCAGCCGAAACCACAACCAAAACCTGCGCCACAACCAAAGCCGAATCCTCAGCCAAAGCCGCAGTCCAAGCCCGCGCCGCAAAAGTCTGACTCGTCAAAGCAAACGGCACAACCGCAGCCAAAGTAACGCTAGGTTGGTCTCATCCGAAGCGCGATGCATTGGCCAACGTGCCTCGTCGCCATCCTGCTGCGGCGCAATGCATTTTTCCTCAACGGATTCCGCCTCGACGCATACTCGCGCAACCGAACATCGATGACAAGATTCACAAATCGATGACGACTTCGGTCGTTGGCTGGGAACAGCAGACGAGGAGGTTGCCGTCGGCTGGCTTGTCGAGTGGCTGCGGGTCGTAGGCGACCGCGCCGGAGACCAGGCCACTTTCACAGTTGTGACAGACACCGGTTCGGCACGCCCAACGGACCGGGACGTCACAGGCTTCGGCCATTCCCAGGATGCTTTGGTAGCGCGACGCGTCCCAGTGCGCGGAAATGCCGCTGCGCGCGAACGATATCCGCAGACCAGTGCTTGGGTCGTCGCTTGGCGGATGCGGAGTTCGCGTCGCGGCTCCGACGACGCCTGGGGTCATGGACTCGCCGCCGTTGAAGATTTCGATGTGAATGCGGTCTGGGGCAACACCCAAGGTCGTGAGCGCTTCTTTCATGTCCGCCATGAATTGGGTTGGCCCGCAAAGATAGATGTCAGCGTCTCGCGGCAGTCCGAGTTCTTTTAGAACCGATGGCGAGAAGCGACCGGTCGCGTTGAAATCCTCGCCCGTTTTGTCGTTTGCGTCCGGCTTGGTGAAACAGATGTAGCTGCGGCCGTTGGTTAGCGCGCTCATCAGGTTGCGCACTTCGCTCGCGAACGGATGATGCTGGCCATCACGGGCTGCGTGCAACCACGTGATCTGACGTGTCGAGCGCGTCGCCGCGAGTGCGTGTAGCATTGCCAGGACGGGTGTGGCGCCGATCCCGGCACTGAGCAGCACGATCGGCCGCGGGCCCTGCTGCAGAACAAAACTTCCGCGCGGAGAGCTGACGTCGAGGCGGTCGCCCACTTGGAGATTTTCGCGCAGATACTTTCCGGCGGCGCCATCCGGCTCGATCTTCACGCTGATTCGATAACGCTCCGTTGAGACTGGACCGGAGAGCGAGTAGCTACGAAAAAGCGTCGCGCCGCCGGCGGCGGGCTTCAGACGCACGACGACGTACTGACCTGGCAGAGGCATGGCGAGTTGCTGACCGTCAGCGCTATGCATGGCAAAGGAGAGAACGTTCGCGGACTCTCGGACAATTGAGGTGATCACCAGCGACTGAAATCCTGGTGAGGCCGGATGCGCTGCGGCGGCCGGCGCCAGTCCCGCGTTTCCGGTTTCCGCGCCGTTTTGCTGACTTTGGCTTTGGCGCAAAGCTTCAAACGAGCCACGCCATCCGGCCGCAAGCGCCTCGATTCGCAGCGCGCGCTCCAGACGCTCGCGCGGGTGAGGCGGCAAATAGAGCAGCGCGTTGATCTCAGCGACGGTCATGCGCTCTCCCGCCTCTCCCACCTTCACGATTTCGTCGCCGGCGCCAACTTCGCCCTCACGAAGAACGCGAAAATAAAAGCCCGGGCGGCCGCTGGATGTGAGCAATGCCGCCATGCGGGGCTCGTTCATGCGAATGCCGACGCGAAAGCATGTGACGCGGGGTTGCGTGACTTCGAAAAGCGCGGTGCCGATTTGATAGCGGTCGCCGATGCACACGGCGTCGTCAGCCAATCCTTCGATCGTAAAATTTTCGCCGAACTGTCCGTAAACGAAATCGGTCCGCTTTAGTTGCGCTTGCCAGTAGCGATACGCTTCAATCTGATAAACGAAGACGGCTCGGTGTTCCCCGCCGTGCCCGGCCAGGTCGCCTTGACCGTCCCCATCCAGATTCAACCGGCCGACGCGACAGCGACCCGTCACCGGATTTTTCCAGACGCCGGTGTGCACAGTGCGGCCTTTCCACGCGACATCGCGCGGAAGGCCAACATTCACTGATAGCAGCCGAGCCATACCCTCAGGATCCCTCCCGCGGGAATTTTGTTACCGCCGAGGGGACGCCGTGCTAATCCTCGGGGGCAGCTCCCCGAGCGATGTGAACGGAGTTGACATGCAAACATCGGCGGACTGTACACCGAGTGCCGGTCAGATAGCCCGTGACATCGGGTAGTTTACAACGAAATCCGAGCGCCAAGTTTTGGCTAGTCGCGCTATCGCATAAGTGATTTTGCCCCGATTACGGCGTTTACCGGGACTCAGTGTAACATTCGTCTTCGTTGACTTGCCTTTTGCTCCAACCTAACATGTGCTGCGCGTATCGCGCTGCAATGAAAACTGCCGTCGATTTCGGAGTTCTTGCGGTCACTCTGGCCCTGATGTTCTCCGTCGGGCTGGAGTTGGAAACGCGTCACTTCAAGGAACTTGCTCGCAATAAGGGTACGTTTTTCGCGGCTTTGATCGGGCAGATGGTAGTTTCGCCAGCAATTGGTGTCTTCATCGTCCGCACGATTCCCCTCCCCGAGTATCTACAAGTGGGAATCCTGCTGGTGGCAGCCTGCCCGGTGGGCGATATCGCGAACTTCTATACCTTGATGGCTAGGGGAAATGTGGCCTTGTCGGTGGCGGTCAACGCGGTCTCTTGTCTCCTGTCGGTGGCTTCGATGTCTGTGGTTTTCGCGGTGTATAGGACCCTGTTCGGGTCCGAGTTCGCATTATCAGTCCCTCCTTTCCGCTTGCTCGGCCGATTGATTCTCATGGTGGCTGTACCGATTGTTGCGGGAATGGTATTCCGTGTCCTGCGGGCAGGGCTGGTCAGCAAAGTTTCGCGGAATTTGCGCACGCTGTGTGTGGGTGGAATACTTGCTCTTTGTATGTTCGTCATTGTGAACCGGCACGCGCAGCTAAGAGCAGATTGGAAAGCGATTTGGCTAAGCAGTCTATCCCTGATGGCCGTAGCCATGGCCTTTGGTTGGGCAATCGGTCTGGTTATGAATTTAAAGAGATCGGACTCGATTGCATTTGTCATCTTATTTCCAGTCCGCAATATTGCAATTGCGGCCGCGATAGCAGTCACACTGATGGGCCGCTTGGAGTACGCGGCTTTTGCCACCGCTTATTTTCTCAGCGAAGCATTACTTCTCCTGGGGGTTGTGGCTTTCCTTAGATATCGCTCGACTGTTGCACCGCTGGCGAATTCCGCGCCAGCAGGAGCGATTCAGCCATGACGACCCAGCCCATATAAGTCCGAGATCGATTGCTCCGCCGGGGCGCTCTCGCAAACGCTTTGAGTGCCGAATAACGGACCTGCGTACCTGTTAGATTTGACAATACGAGCGGTTACAAGAATTCGGTAAACAGCATGTCGAAAATGCCTTTCTTCGTTGCGGCCCTGCCTTGAAGGCGGGCTCGCCAGGAATTTGCCAGGATGACTCTGAAAGCGAAGCTCGTCGCAGCTTTTGTGTTGTCGTTCCTAGTCCAGCCTGTGACTTCCGCGCTCCCGCAGTCCGCCCCCGCCGGCACACAGGCGGGCGCTCAGGCCGCGCCCGAATACGCTCCTCTTACGGCCGATGAACTCGACTCGCTCGTGGCGCCCATTGCCTTGTATCCGGACGCGCTGGTGGCGCAAGTTTTGGGCGCTTCAACTTTTCCCTATGAGGTGGTGGCTGCGACGCTCTGGATGAAAGACAATTCCAGCCTCACGGGCGAGGCGCTGGCGAAGGCCGTCGATCAGCAATCGTGGGATCCCTCGGTGAAAGCGCTAACGCAATTCCCTTCGGTGCTGGACGATCTGTCGAAAAATCTCGCGTGGACGTCCGCGCTTGGCGAAGCTTCCGCGACGCAACAGGCGGACGTCATGGCGGCCGTGCAACGAATGCGCGCGAAGGCGCTGGCAGCGGGAAATCTGAAGTCGGGGCCCGAGATAAAGGTAGAGCAGCCGGCTCCGCAGACCATCGTGATACAGCCTGCGAATCCGCAGGTCGTCTACGTTCCGGTTTACAGCCCCACCGTCGTATACGGCGCGCCGATTGTCGTTCCCGGTTACTACTATCGCGGTCCCTCTGTAGCCGTCGTCTCCTTCGGTGGCGGAATCGTCGTGGGAGCGGCGGTCTACGGCGGCTGCTGCGGGTGGGGATGGAGCTACTGGGGCACGAACTGGCACAGCCACACCGTGATCTACAACCGAAACATTTACGTGGGCAACAGCTACTGGCGCGGTGGCTACTACGGCGGGGGTTATTATCGTCCCCCTAGCTATCATCCAGGATACCCGGGCTACAAGCCCGGATACCCAGGTTACCGTCCGCCATCGTATCCGGGGTACGGGCGTCCGCCTGCCACAACTCTTCCGGCGCCTGGCGGGGGAAATACTCTACCGGCTCGACCCGGCAATGGTGGCGGAGGTCGCCCCGGCAACGGCGGACCGTCCACGCTACCGGCCAATCCTGGGAATCGTCCGGGAACGCAGCCGGGTACGAGGCCAACGACGCCAGGAACTCAGCCCGGCACGAGGCCGAGCACGCCGACCACTCAGCCCAGCACCAGACCCGCTGCGCAACCGAGCCAACGACCCGCGACCCAGCCGGCGCGTCCGGATTCGTTTTCTGGATCGGCGGGAGGACGCGCACAGAGCGCGCGCGGGAACCAAAGCATGGCCGCCAAAGGCGGTGGCGGAGGAGGCGGGCGTCGCAAGTAGTCTCGCCGCGCCCCCAATTCCCATGACATCCGAAATCAAGATTCCCGAATGGTCCGGCCGCAACGAGAAGGAGAGCGAATGAGTCGGGTGAAATCGAGCAGGGCGAAGGTATTTTCTTGCGGCAGTTTGGTTTTGCTGTTGAGTGTAGTCGCACTCAGCTCGGTAGGATGCGGCAAAGCGAAGCCTTCCGCGTCAATGGAGGGAGTTCCCGCCACACCGCAAACATTCGCGTCACCGGATCTCGCCGGACAGGCGGTCTACACCGCCTCGAAAGCCGGAGACACACAAGCGCTCCTGACGATTTTCGGTTCGGGCGCGAAAGAACTTTTGTTCTCTGGCGATCCCGTTCAGGACAAAGCGGCGCTCGATGAGTTTGCGAGCCGCTACGACCAGATGCATCGCTGGGGAAAACTGACCAACGGCGGTTTGGTTCTCGATGTTGGCGCGGAGAATTACCCTTTTCCCTTTGCACTAAAAAAGAACGACGCAGGCCAGTGGTATTTCGACAGCGGTTCCGCCAAAGACGAAATTCTGGCTCGACGCATCGGCGGCAACGAGCTTTCCACGATTGACGTCTTGAACGCCATGGCCGCGGCGCAAGCGGATTACTTCAGCCACCCGCACGACGGTGCCAAAGCCCACACCTACGCGCAGAAATTCGTGAGCGCCGAGGGAAAGCATGACGGCTTGTACTGGCCGGTCGCGGAAGGGGAATCGGGCAGTCCCTTGGGTGCATTGGCGGAGTTCGCCGCGAGCGAAGGCTATTCGCAGGAAGCGCAACCCTACCACGGTTATTATTTCCGGATGCTCACCAGCCAGGGGCCGGACGCTCATGGCGGAGCGAAAAACTACATGGTCAACGGAAGCATGACGGGAGGCTTTGCGATCTTGGCTTACCCCGCCGAGTATGCGAACTCCGGCGTGATGTCCTTCCTCGTCAACCCGGACGGTATCGTGCTGCAGAAGGACCTGGGCGCCGATACCGCCGCAATCGCCAAGACAATCACCTCATTCAACCCGGACGGCACATGGGAGGCAGTCCAATAGCCCCGTGCGCGAAGGCGTGCGCCCAGCAGGACTCTGAACATCTTCCTTATCGCCGAAGGGGCGCACGATCACCTTAGTAATTTGCCGGCGAGCCAGTAATCGACGCTGAACTTTCCCGGACCGGAGCAGCTCAGCCAGATGAAGAAGAGCACGTACAGAACTTCCGGAAGGTAGAGGACATCGTCGAGCCAGCTAAGACGCGAAAGTCCTTTAGGCACGGTGGCAAGCGTGTTAGTCAGGATGGCTACAATCATATCGATCAATAAAGCCGCGCTCGCCGGGCTCGAAAGAAACCCCACGGTCACCAAGGATCCGCAAACGAACTCGATAGCCGACACGAAATAAGCTGTCTGCCGGGGAAACGGGACTTTGGCTTTGACGAGCGTTTCGTAAACAGGTTTTGTGCCGTCGGCGACAAACAATTTATTTGCGCCGGAGATGGCGAAGAACAGCCCGATCGAAACGCGTACGAGCAGGATGGCATATGGTTCCAAATCACCGCTGCCCAGCAGCGCAAACTGGACCAACCGTTTCCAATCCATCGCTTGCCCTCCGTCGGAGAATGTGTTGTGACGTTACTCCATATCACAAAGTTCGACTTCTCCGGTAACGGCGGTGGGTTCAACTGATCGATGCAACACCACCCATTGCATTCATTCGACCATGTTTCCACCGAAGAACGATCTGTCTGGCTCGATGGAACGATGCAACACTAAGCTGGACGCCACCGCGCATTGAAAACTAAGGCTAGAATCGCTCGCTAGGGCCAGACCAGCTGGAGCGCGGCCCTGGCTAGGGATGCCCGCACCATTTCGATGAGGAGGAATTACTTGCCACGTGCTTTCCCATGGCAAGAAAGACGAGCCGCTAATTGAGAGTGGCTCACGATTCGTTCAAGGCGACTACTCCGCCACTGTTACCGCTGGTGGCTTCCACGTTCTGTCAATGATTGAACCTTCCCCAAGCGGAGACCACCTGATTTGCACGGGCGAGTGCCTTAATCAGGCAGGTCGAGTAAATTGGCAGTCGGCATCACTCCAATCCAATCGCACAGCGGCAAGGCGGACCACAGCGGGCCGTCATTACTGTCAATTTTGACACTGGAAGTTCCCTTCTCAATTCGCGTAGGTTGGGCGCAGGGATTCTTTGCTTTGACACCCTACGAGCATGCCAACGGAGGTTCCGCGATCTCGCCCATCTCGCGGTTGCTACTGGGCGCCGCTTGCGCCGTCATCGTCATGGCGGGCATCTGGGCGGCATCCCCCATCCTCGGGCCCCTGCTGCTCGGGCTGCTGCTGGCCTACGCTGTAGTCCCATTGCCGAAGTGGATCATGCGGCGCTTCAAAGTTTCGAAGAGCGTGGCGGTCGCATTGACGGCGGCCGCGGCGCTCGCGTTCGTGGTGTATATATTCGGCGCTCTCGACCTGGCCACCGTGCGGATTGCGGCCAAGCTGCCGACTTATCAGGAGCGCCTGGCGAGCCTCTACGAGCGAATCACCGTCTTCATGAGTGCAAACGGCATCGTGGCTCCGAGTCTGTCGGCCGAGGTCGTCTTCACTCCCGAGCACCTCCGCGAGGTTAGCCGCGTGGTTCTGCCGGGGGCGAGTGCGATTATCTCCAACGGACTTCTCATTCCCTTCTTCGCGTTCCTTTTCGTCGTCACGATGGTGGCAGACATCGGCGTCGAGCAAGGCGGGCTTGCCGAGAGGCTCGCGTTCTACGCATCCGACGCGCAAAGTTATGTGGCCGTAACGGCCAAGAGTGCCGGCATCAACGCGCTGCTCAACCTGGTGTTTCTGATCGTGATGGGCGTGGACACTCCGATGGTGTGGAGTTTTCTATACTTCTTCCTCGATTTCATACCTACGCTGGGATTCATAATTGCGCTCGTGCCCCCAACTTTCGTCACGCTCCTCATGTATGGCTGGAAGCGGGCGCTGTTCGTGGCTTGCGGGCTTATCGTCACCAACGTGATCGTGGACAACGTGGTAACGCCGATCTTCATGAAGCGCGCCGTGGACGTTTCGTTCCTGGAAATTACGTTGTCGCTGGTCGCTTGGGCGTTCCTCCTTGGGCTTGCCGGAGCAATCCTAGCGATCCCTCTGACACTCTCGTTGAAAAAGTTCATCGAGAGGAGCGCGCGGGCAGAGCACCTCGCGGTGGAGCTCACAGGATGACCTCCAAGTATGAGGGCCGGTAAGCACTCAAGATGGCCGCGCATTTTCACGCGTTTGGGGGCCAACTCCTGGTAAGTTAATCAGGACTGGGGCATCCAAACGACTGACCCAGAACCCCGTTTCTTGAGAGCTTTTGGGTTGCCGACTATCAACGAAACTTGGTTGCCTTCAGCACTTCGCCCAGGCTTACGTTCTCAAATCCCCTTTCTGAGAACACGCGGGAAGCCTCGTTGACAATCCTTTCATGTTTTGCGGCGGTCTCTTCGACGCGATAGCGCATATTTTTTGTATCCTTCATCTATGATGGTAATCACATTCGATGCCGGTCCTACATAAAGGAGGCGCTATGAAACTCACAGGCAAGAAGGCTCTTATCACCGGCGGTAACAGTGGCATCGGTCTCGCCACAGCTCGACTTTTCGTTGCGGAGGGCGCGCAAGTTGCCATCACCGGTCGTAACCAGAAAACGCTCGATGAAGTGATCGCCGAACTTGGATCGAACGCGCGGGGCTACCGCGCTGACGTCACCATTGCGGAAGATCGCAAGCAGCTCTTCGCAGCCCTAGCTAAAGATTTTGGGAAACTCGACATTGTCTTCGCCAATGCCGGCATTTCTGGGCGGACGCCTACCGGTTCGACGGACGAGGCCGTTTTTGAAAACGTCATCCACACCAACCTGAATGCCGCTTTCTTTACGGTGAATTCAGCGGCGCCTCTGCTGAACGATAATGCCAGCATCATCTTTTGTGGGTCGGTCCACAATTATCTCGGCCAACCCGGCGTCGCAGCCTACGCAGCCACCAAGGGTGGTCTGGTCTCGATGGCGCGTTCCATCGCCGCCGACCTTGCGCCGCGCAATATTCGCGTAAACGTCGTCGCACCAGGCGCGATCAAAACTCCCATTTGGAAGCGCGGGCCCCGCGCCTCTGCTACCGCAGAAGATTCCGCTAAGTTGGAGAAGTTCTTCTCTTCTGCGGTTCCGCAGGGCCGTTGGGGCGAGCCGGAAGAAATTGCCAAAGCCGTGCTCTTCCTTGCGTCGGACGATTCCTCGTACGTCAACGCAGTCGAGCTGATGGTGGATGGCGGAATCACAGGTGCCCCGTTTGGAGCTGCCGTTCTTCGCGCCTGACGCTAGAAGCGGAGGGCTCAGACGCGTGCTGAGAGCGCTGGCAGTGCTAATCGGGAGTTGACCAAGAGAGGCGCCGCGCCCTTATGTACTTCCGCGAGCCAGCGAGGCAGACAATTTCCCACCTGTAGCCCATGCTCCGCTTATGGAGTCCGCTCGAAACAAGCAGTCTTTTGTGTTCTTCGTGCTGTTCATGCGGATTTTCCTTTGCGAGCAACGGATTCACCTTTGGCCTTCATCGACTTCACGAGATCGGCGGACGATGCGCCTTCGAGCGACAAACCATAGCCGACTTCCCGAACAATGCGCTCCTTCAACGGTTGAATAAAGTGGATGCGCGTGTTGCGGCGCGTCACTTCGGGAGCTTTCAGGTACAACTCGGCGAGTTCGCGCGCGCGGCTGAGCGCCTTGCCGGTGGGCACGACTTCGGCAACCACTCCCCATTCGTACGCGGCACGCGCCGGGAGCGGCTGTGGATTCAGCAGGAAGGCCTCTGCTCGTCCCGCTCCAGCCCGATAACTCCAGGTAGTAAAGATTCCGTCACCGGGCGCAACGCCCGCGGAGAAGTGCGCCACGTCCTGGAAGGTCGCGCCATCTCCCGCCACAATTACACTGGCAAGCAGCGCGTAGTCTGAATGGACGTGCGCGCGTCCCTCGATAGCCGCGATCACCGGCACGCGTATGTTGGCTATGTTTTCCAAAACCTGAACTCCTTCGTCGTGAACCTGGCTCCAAATGCCGGGATCCGAGGCGTCGCCGAAAGATGGCCAATCAACATTCGTAATGAACTCCCCGCCCGCGCCCGTCAGGATTACGATCTTGTTCGCGCGATCTTGCGAAATCCGGTAGAAGGCCTCGACGAATTCGGTGTGAGATTGCGCGGTCATGATGAATGGTCCGCCGTTGGTGTGGAATTCAGCAACCAGCACACCTTTGTCATCGCGTGTCAGTTTTAGGTTGTTATATGCAGAAAAGTAGTCCTTTTGAAGCACCATTGCATTCTCCTCCCTGTGTTGGCCTGACTGCGTTCACCCGAATCTGTTATTGCGAAGTGAGCACATTGCACTCAGGTGGCCACAACGAGACCGCCCGCGGCGCGAATGACCTGATCGGTGATCCAGGCTCCTCACGATTCTACTGCGAAAACGTGCTCCGGGCGCTGACGCCCGGTGAGGCGTTAATCAGGAGTTCGTGGGCATCCGTTCGACCCATTTCGCGCGGAATGCGGGAGCTACGAATGGATCCGCAAAGTACTGTGTTTCCCGCGCAACCTTGTCGCCCTTGAACTCCATGATGCTCACGGTGTAGGACGGCTTGCCGTCATAGGTCAGGATGAATTCGGTGACCCAAAGCTCACCGCTGCCAACGATTCGTCGGATGGAAAACCGCTTGTTGCTCGGCTGACCGGCGCGCTGGTTCTGTATGTTGGATCGCCCGCGGGTTCGCTCGCCGGACTGCGGATATTCCAGCACTGCGTCGTCGAGATAGATGCGATGCTCGGTTTCAAAATCGTTGGCATCGGACGCCGCCCAATGCTGATCCAGTGCCGCACGGATTTGTTGCTCCTGCGTGGACTGCTCGGGCTACGGCGCCGTGCCATTTTGTGACCTCGTGGCCCGGGAGCGAAGAAGAAGCTGGAGTGCTAAGGGAGAACTTTGAGACTTCGTGCCCCTGGCACCAAGTCCGTCTGGCTCTGATCGAGAAGACCTTCCGCACGGCGGCTAGACGTTTTGGGGAGGTCACCATTGTCGGCCCGCAGATGCTTCACGTAATTCGGCCGCAGGGAGGCAATCAGTTGTTGGCGGTCCTTAGGCACGAGCGGCTTGCCAACGTGAATCTTGCCTAAGCCCTGAAGGATTCTTTCCGGTGCCACTCCCGCAAACATCATCAGTGGCCAGGTGAAATTTGGCCCGTTCAGTTTGCGCAGACGGTAGAGCCACATGAACACTGATCCGGCGCGCCAAGCCAGGGGGCCCCACCAGCTATACTGCCCCGGGCGCAAGTTATGCTTCCAGCACTTCATCATGAGCTGCCATTGCAAAGGGCTGAGCTGGCGGGTGCGAGTGACGCCGGTTTGGTGCTCCATCCGGGTGTCGTGCAACGGAGTGAAAATGGACGGCACCAGAAACGCAAATAGGCCGCGGCGTTCCATCTCGTATACCAGATCGAGCGTCTCTCGAACGTCCTGATCGGATTCACCCGGATTTCCAATCATCAGCGTCATCATGGGGAACCAGTTGTTCCGGTTGGCAACGCGCAGCCCTTCGAGGACGACGCTGGGCCAGTCTTCGATGGAAAATGGAATGCCTTTGCTGGGCATGATCTGCCGCGCCATGCGCACGGACCCGGTCTCGAGCCCAATCAGTGGGACCAGGGCCTTCTTCTGTGGGTGGGTGCTGAGCAGAGGCAGATGAATCGGACTCTTGGGAAGCAACACTTCCGAAAGTTGGCGAATTAACTCCGGATCCACAACGAAAGGCGCCATTGTGCAGTGGCTAAGCAGATGCTGCTCCACCCCTGGCGTGTTGACGATCTCGGTATACAGGTCCACTAGAGCTTCGCGGTTGGGGAAGAAGAATGGGACGTCCGTGTCCACTTGGCCCCAGATGAACATGTCCTCAGTCGCCAGGGAGATCAGTTTGTTGCCCTCTCGCACGTTGGCACGCACCGCATCCATGATCCGCGCCTTGGGCAAATCAATCTGCGGGTTCAAGTCCGGCACGCAGAACTGGCACCGCCGACCACACCCGGTAGTCATCTCCACCACGCCGAAAGTGGTGCGCTTGTCGGGAAACAGGATGGCATCGCGCGAGGTGGGGTGGGCCAGGTTGATTTCTCGCGGCAGCGCTTCTCCCGCAATCGCCCTATGGAAAAGCGCCAATGTGTCGCTGGACTCGCTGCGCCCTTGTGCGACGCAGTCGACGCCCAACTCCTCGAAAGCGTTGTTTTGCGCGATCTGCCAGCCGCCTGACCCGCCCACCATCACTTGAAAATTCTTGCGATACGGGCTGGACTTGATCTTATTAAACATCACGCGGGAGTAAATTGAATTCAACGGCTCTTTTGACGACCCGTAAATCGAAGTGTATACGCCGGCCGCAAACGTCACGCCCAGCGGGTTATGCGTGGAAACGGCAACTACGCGAGTGTTGGGCCCTATGAATTTGTCCAGGTCGTCGGGGAAGCAAGCCACCACCTCGTCTGCCGTGAATTCGCGCAGCAGAGACTTCTCCAACACACGCACCCCGGCAGGCATGTAGCGCGCCGTGCCATCCTCGTTGCACTCCACCTCGCGCCACTTCGGATACTTTCTATTGAGAACAAACTCGAGCCACTGCGGTATTGAGGCCAGCGCCATTTGGATGAAAAAACCGGCGTGGTCAATCGCTTCGGTCAACGGCGCGGTCAGAACGATAAGCTTACCGCCGCCAGAGGGAACTTGGCGTGCTAAACCAGCTGTGTTCCCCGAAGATCGATTGAAGTGCAGATTTTTCTTCTCGACGGCGGGTTGCATGACAACGATTCCTCATGGTCCGGAGTCAACTTGCAGCACGTGGTGCGCCTGATTATGCGCTCAAGTGCGTTTCATACAGAATTTCGGATTTGGACCTCTGCCTCGCGCATCCTACGCTTCTCCTGCCCTGGACACAACGAATTCGCCGCCGAGATCAGGGCAGACGTGGCCTGTAGGCCAATCGCATCTGGAATGGGCCTCTAAATCCCGTGACCGGAGATGTCGCCAGCGAATCGACGAACCGTGAGATTATGTATCCATCCGTTCGACCCATTGAGCGCGGAATGCGGGAGCTGCGAATGGATCCGCAAAGTACTGCGTTTCCCGCGCAACCTTGTCGCCCTTGAACTCCATGATGCTCACGGTGTAGGACGGCTTGCCGTCATAGGTCAGGATGAATTCGGTGACCCAAAGCTCACCGCTGCCAACGATTCGCCGGATGGAAAACCGCTTGTTGCTCGGCTGACCGGCGCGCTGGTTCTGTATGTTGGATCGCCCGCGGGTTCGCTCGCCGGACTGCGGATATTCCAGCACCGCGTCGTCGAGATAGATGCGATGCTCGGTTTCAAAATCGTTGGCATCGGACGCCGCCCAATGCTGATCCAGTGCCGCACGGATTTGTTGTTCCTGCATGGACTGCTGTGGTTGCGGTGTCGCTCCCATGTTCATCCTCCGTTCGGAATAAAACCGGGACTGCCGGTTTTCACCACTTCGCGCTTTGAGGCCGCCTACGGTTGGTAGCCGTCCGCCATCCATTTAGCGAATAGTTCAATGCGGGATTGAGGCCAAGGACCCTCTCCTCTTGGCGGTGGAGGCGGCATTAACGCGCCACCGATTCCCCGAATGCGGTCGTAGATGGCGGCCGCGTGCTTTTTGACGTCATCATAGCTTGCCAGGTTAAACCCCTTGATCATGCCTTGAATGTCTCGCTCTGTAAAAAGCGGGCGAATGTCCGCTTGAAAGCTTGTCGGTTTCGTCATTGGTGCTTCACCCTGTCTGACCATTCCAGCTGCGATTTTGTTTCCATGTTCAGCTCCCTTGTGCTCTTTGTCTTGGGATGAAACCCGGACTGCCGGTTTTCACCACTTCATTCAGCCTTTGTCGGGTCTGAATGCGATTGATTTCGTCGAGCGCGTCTTGCGGAAGGGCGGAGATGCCGAAATTCTCTCGCGCGCGAGCCGCAGACTTGGGCGTGGTAAGCACGGCCGTGCCGCGCTGGATGCCCCAAGCCAACAGCACTTGTGCCGGCGTCTTTCCCACTCGCGCGGCGATACCGGAAATGACTGGATTCTCGAGCAGTCCCGGCTTCATCCCGTGGCCTAACGGCGCAAAAGCCAGGAACACAATGCCATTCTCTTTACAGAATTGCAGCAACTCCGTTTCTGGCAGATATGGGTGCGATTCCACTTGGATCACGGCGGGCTTGATTCTCGCTGACTCATAGATGAGCTTCAGTTCGTTTAGGCCGATGTCCGAAAGTCCGATGGCCCGGCACTTGCCATGATCCACGAGACTTTCCATCGCTTTCCACGTGTCGAGCAAAGACACGCCGTGGTCGTAAATCACATTTCCGTTTTGAACTCGCGGGTCCTGCTTGTCCCCGGGTTGAAATGCAAATGGAGTGTGAATTAGATAAAGATCCAGATATTTCAGCCCGAGTCTCTCCAGGCTCGCCTCGAAGGCCGGTTCGACGCGCTCGGGCCGATGATTGGTGTTCGACACTTTTGTAGTGACGAAAATGTCTCCGCGCGCGATGCCTCGAGCGGCGAGTCTCGCGTGCAACGCTTGGCCAACCTCGCGCTCGTTTCCGTAACGTTCTGCGCAATCGAAGTGTCGAAATCCGGCTTCCAGTGCGTCTCGGGTCGCAGTGATCGTCACGGCTGCGTCGGGAATCAATGTGCCAAAGCCGAGCGCAGGCATTTGGCCGGCTCCGTGGCTGAGCGGGATTCGCTTCATGCGCAGATCAGGCAATGCGACCATGCGTTCCACCTCCAGGCTACTGTACGTACGGCATCGCCGCCCGGATACATTAATATTTAGGTGCCGCGTGCCGCAAACTGGCCGCCAACTCCTGATTGGCCGAGGAACCGGAGACCTTCCTAGCGCCGCGCATTTGTTGGGCGATGCCGCCAATCGCTGAGAGTCTTCCAACATTTTCAGCAATGTAGAGCGTGATCACCCAGCCATCTAACGTTTTCCTTTTGGATGAGTCCACTATGGTGATTCGTGTCGGAGCAGAAGTGCGCAGGGCGAGCGTCGCGCTACGAGGTGGCGGAGAATCAGTGGCTAACGACTACGAGGACAATTTCGGTTCCCTTTTCCAAACGGACATCCTTCGTTTCGGAACGCACGAGTGTCGTTGGCGGCTTGTCCCTGGCCATCGGGACCAGGTTGAGCGAATCCAGTCCGAATATGCCTTGTGAATCGGGTTTCAGCAAACCATTCGCCGGTCTGCCCATTCCGCCGGCAACTCCCGCTCGCTGTGAAGTCGCATCCACTCCCCTGGGGTCCTGGAGATCGTCGGCCGCTGAATCACTCTTGGCAGCCAACGCATAAATGACGAGGTAGGCCGGAATCTGCTCGCGGCGCTTTGGAACTATCTTGTCGAACACAATTTCAAGCTTGGCGTTTGATTCCCCCTTTGAAAACGCATACGCCAGGGATACCTGCCCGGTGACGCGCGAGCCGCTTCTCAAGAGAACGTGGCCGCCGGGCCGGACGTCTTGAGTCACTTGAGCCTCGACACGGTCGCCCGGCTTCGCATGTTTTGTATCTACGTTTGTGGACAGCACTCCAACGATGCCGGTGCCATTCGGGAGACTCAACGAATCGATTGAGTTACTTGCCGGAAGATTGGATTGAGGCGGCGTGTCTGGCGGGTTGCTGGGCGTGGATTGGGCTCCGACGGAAACCGCCCAGACTAGCGCGAGAGTGACAGCTGCCGCGAGCCGCATCATTTTCAATCCCACAGAACTTGAGTCGCCCGTGCTGCAAAAACCAAACCAGGCTAGCGCAAGACCTAAGTCTATCCCAAAGTGCGATCGTGCAAACCAGCGCGCTGAATATACAGCATAGTGTTCTTTAGCGGGTGAAGTGGTTCAAGAAACCGCGGGAGCCGCTGCGTGTTCCCGGGCGAACGTCGGCTCGTAGCTGCTACGAGTGAACACTTCTACCGCTGCCGTTGGGCCCGCGAGTCACGAAATCGGACAAGTTCGTTCGTGGACATTTGTCGGGTGACGAAGGATATAGGAGAGTCTTGCAAGGTTCGCGGCGATGTGATGCGCGGTTACCAGCCCATTTGGCGCATGCGCTCTTGGATTAGGGCGCTGTAGTGCATCATGTGGTCGGGGCGGCGCTTCAGGGGCTGCGGCAGAATTGCGGCGAGTTGGGCGGCTTCTTGGCGGCCAACGTTGCGGGCGGAGGTTCGGTAGTAGTAGCGGCAGGCCGATTCCGCGCCGTAGACGCCGGGGCCCCATTCGACTTCGTTGAGGTAAAGCTCCAGGATGCGCCGCTTGCCGAGGACCAATTCGGCCACCGGAACGAGCGTGAACTCGGCGCCCTTGCGTAGGATGGAGCGGCCGGTGCCGAAGAAGAGATTTTTTACCAATTGCTGCGTGATGGTGGACCCGCCGCGAAGGCGGCCGCCTTCCATGTCGTCTTCGGCGGCGATTTCCATCGCGTTCCAATCGAAACCATGATGCTGGTAGAAGCGCGCGTCTTCCGCGGCGATGACGGCATGCTGGAGCTCGGGCGAGATTTGGCTCAGCGGGACGAATTCGTAGCGTTCGTGGTAGGGCGTGCGGTGAATCCATGATTGCAGGCGGCGTTCCATGTGCACCGCGGTGGTCGGCGGGTCGAGCCACCGGGCAGCTACAAGGATCAGCACAGCAAGCGACCAAAGCAGGGCTAGTGCGAGGAGAAACCAGCGGGCGTAGGATCGGAGGGGATCGTTCCGATGCGGGGTCGGCGGCGGTGTGTTTGGCAGCGTTTCTGGGTTTTCGATCACGCTTCAGAATAATCGTTTGGGCGGGATTGACATAGCAGCTGATTCGGCGCGTTGCCGAACATTTGACCTCGTGGGGCTTGCGGCTGTATCAAGCGTGGTGGCGCGTCCGCAAATTCAACGGCATGCCCATCGGACAGTGAACCGGCGCGCCGCCCGCCGCGACACTCAGGGCAGGCTGGCGCTTGGCGGAGCTATTTGGGGCGCATCTCCGGGGATGACAATGCTGGGATGTGTGGCTAGAATTCAACCGGCACGACCTCCCTCGTGTTCTGGAAGGATGGGGACCGCGCGGCGCGTGGTGGGAGTGAACTCTTCGAATGTGCACGACTTGAATTGCAAGACGTGGATACGATGATGAATGCGCTGATCCTGCTGCTGATTTCCGATTCGGTTGCGCGCTTAGTGATTCAGGAGACGCTCGAGCACGGCGGGTATACTGTCGAGCCTGCGGGTGACCTAGGAACGGCGGTGAAGAGGTTGGACGACTGTCAGCCGGCACTGATGATAATCAGTCCCTTTATTGAGGAAATTTCGGGATACGAAGCAGCAAGGTTCCTGCGCACGAAATGTCATGCCCTGCGCGTCCTGATGGTCGCCGGACTGATTGACGATGACCGGCTGGAGTATCGGCTGCAGCTGGAAGGATTTGAAATTTTTCCCAAACCGTACAGGGCGGACGCGCTTCTTCAGAAAGTGAAAGAAGTGCTAGCCCACAACTGAAATCGCGTTCGTTTGAAGTGGTGTCAGGTGTGGCCAGCGGCAAAGCCGCCGCAGCTCCACCGCTCGCCGCACAAAATCCATCACAGTCGCCGCATGGAATCCCGGTATTATGAGCCGGTCTCAATCGCTGTGCCCGAAACCGCTCCAAACATCGAGTCTGCTCCCTCCTTGCGCTCGCTCTCAGGGATGTTCGCGATCGCCAGCGTCTTCGCCATCGTCGGCGGCTTTCTGGACGCCTATTCCTATCTGGCGCGCGGCGGAGTGTTCGCCAATGCGCAAACCGGCAACGTGGTTTTGTTTGGGGTCCGCGCGGCCGCGGGCAACTGGATCTCCGCGTGGGAGACTCTCCCGTCCATCTTGGCATATATGTGCGGCGTGGGTGTCGCGCGTCTCCTGAGGGTCCGCCGTGAAAAGCGCACCTTCCGCGCTACGCTGGTCTGTCAGGCTCTGGAACTGTTCGTTCTGCTGGTGCTTCTCTTCTTCGGCAGATTCGTGCCAGATATATGGGCCGTGTCGTTGATCGCCTTTTCTGCAGCTCTGCAAAACACCAGCTTTTCCAACATCGGTCCATGGCAGTTCAACAGCGCCATGACCACCAGCAACATCCGCCACGCCGTGTCCGGTTGGGTGCAACTCGCCCTGGGAGAAACAGATCACAAACTCCGGGGAGAAGCCATCGTTGGCTCGGTGATTTTCCTGTGCTTTGCTGCCGGGGCGCTGCTGGGCGGTGTCTGTACGCTCCGGTTACGGGCCTGGTCACTTCTTCCCGCTGTCGTGTTGGCGGCTGCCGGCACACTGCTGACCATTCGGGAGTGCGAGCGGAAACTCGGGGGGTGAAGCGATAGCACCCCGGAAATGCGACGGCATGCACGTGGGTGCGTGCCAAGGCGTGTTACTGGCCTGGTTGCAGATAGTGCGCACGCTGATGGACTATAGAGTGCTGGGATAGAGAGCGAGATATTCTTTAAAAAACGCGTCCTCTTCATCTGCGTGGAACTTCACTTGGACGAACCGGCTCCCGCTTGCCCAGTAAAAGTAGAGGTCGCCAAGGCCGTTCGGATAACGCATTGTTGTGTTCATGATCATCTTGTTACCAAATCTTGTTACCGTTGTGACGGTTTGCGGACTTGGGAGCCCCTCCACTCCTTCTTTCGTTGCATAGACCGCCCGATCCGAGTTCGGATACAGTCGGACGGTGACAGCAGCGAAAGGTGCCTCAACGTCGCTGGCATACTCGGATCGCGTATAAAAGATTCCGTAGCTGACGAAATGAAGGCTCGGCGTATCGTCCCCCGCACCAAAAATATGGCCGCACGGATGCCCGAGAATGGGTTTCAGCAACAGCACTTGTTCGACAGGCAGTTTCGCAATCGCGGGCAAGTTCTGCGCTGAGGGTCGTGCCGCAGCCAGTTGCTGCCGCGCTGCCTGCTGCTCCGCTAACATGCGGTGCGCCATTCGGTAACCCAAGACCTGGCGCATGATAAACATCGTCAACGTGGCGAACACTAAAATCAGGAAGGTAATTGCAGCGAGGGACGGGATATTTCGTTGTCTTCTCTTTTGGGGTGGGACGTCAGCAGGGCTCACCCCGACCACTGTTGCAACCTGCGTTTCCTGCGGCAGAAGCAGAAGTCCAAATAGTGTCGCTGCACCTGTCTGCCAAATCAGATACAGCATGTAGAAGCTGAGACCGCCGCCCAGACTGGGTAGCCGTCGTACGTTATCCAGATGGTCGCCAACCGACCAGCCTAACACTCCCAAAAACCCACAGGCCACTGAAATGCACAATGTCTTCATCAGGAACTTCGGGACATTGGCTGGCGGAGCCAGAAAAAATATATTCCAGTGCAAACGAGCGCAGCGCCCACCAATCCACCGGTGAAGAACGAACTGCTATCAACGACTCCCAATCCGGTTCCCGAAAAATTCAGAAACTGCGGGCGAAACGGAGTCCACTGCGTCGCGAACACGGACACGGTGTAGGCCACCGCGCATGTCGCGATGAAACCAATCAAGCGAAATGCAGAGCGCACGCCTCGGAAGAATAGAGCATGCGCCGCAATCACCGCGCCAAATACACCACCGAGAAAAAGAAATAAGGCATCACCGAGGCCGAGGGGCAATGCTGGAAAAAGGCAGGTTAAGAATCCCGAAACAAGCCCTTCGATCGGCAGAAACCAGCGATCATCGACTCGAGTCATTGTCCCCAGGCAATCGCACACCGGCTCTCGCGACGCGCTTTTGCTTCCCAGGTGAGTTTGCCACACCTGTCCCTCCCTGAACGTGATTACCGATGTTATAATGCCCTACTCGATAGCACGCTGGCGCAAGACCGGCGCGGCTTCGTGGCGATTAGAACGTATCGTTTTGGCTCACTGATATACTTCTTTCGCTACCGCGATGGCGTTTATGGCGTTGGGCCAGCCAGCGTAGAAGGCCAGGTGCGTGATTACTTCGACCACCTCGTCCTTGGTTACGCCGTACGCGCGGGCGCGTTGTAGGTGAGCGCGCAGCTGTTCCGGTCGATTCAAAGCGATCAAGGCCGCGACGGTGATGAGGCTGCGATCACGCTGCGAAAGTCCTGGACGTTCCCAGACGTCGGCGAAGAGCACGTTGTCCGTTAATTCGGCGAGCTTGGGATCGAAGTCACCGAACAGTTTCTGCGCTGCCGAAGGTTCTCTCGTGTCGCTCATAACTCCTCCCGGTGTGGTCTGCGAATTTTCGTATTGCGCGTCGCTGACCTTTTCCATCCATTCGACGGACTTGCCATTCACGCTTTCCTGAATTCCGATATGCGTGACGCTGGTCGTTGCCGTGGCTCCGTGCCGATGTTTCACGCCCGGGGGAATCCACACGACGTCACCTTGGCGAATTTCTTCGATAGGACCGCCCCACTGCTGCACCCAGCCCTTGCCGGCAGTAACGATTAAAGTCTGGCCCACCGGATGGCTGTGCCAAGCCGTGCGTGCTCCCGGCTGGAAGGTGACACTGGCAGCAGCGGCGTGCGAGGGATCATGCGCGGCAAACAGAGGAGCAACGCGCACGGAACCGGTGAAGTGTTCGGCCGGGGCGTTGAACGATGGCTGCGTGCCACTGCGCGTTATTTGGATTGTCTGCGAGTTTGGCGCTGACGCCGGCTGGGAAGGATCCGAGGATGGCGGGCTTGCTGCTTGAGGTTGACCCAGTGCAAGCCCCGAAACGAGCAAGGGAAACGCCGCAACAATTGTGGCGGTGGCAAGCAGTTTCATCCCGTTCCTCCTAATTCAGTTATGGCTGACGCACGATTGCCAATATTAGCGCACGCGATTGAATGCCACGCTAATTTGATGGAGTTGCATTCTGGGCCGCGCGGAATACAGGGAGGATCGGGTACCCGCGAATGCAGCGGCATGAGCATCGGACAGTGAGGAGTGCCCACGAGCGCGCGAAAATTCTCGCGCATCCCGGAACGTAGCGAATTCGGAATTAGTCGTGCGACCGAGGGGCTGTTCTTCTGAGAATCCATGGCAGGATGCACAGCGTGTCGAAGAGGACGAAGATAATCCTGCGCGATAGATATGCGGGGCTTCTTTCGATGGTGGCCATTGCGAGAACGAAGGCGTACACGCTGAAAACCTGTTTGCGATTGATCGGGCCTTCAGAATATACCGAATATTCTGTCGTCCACGTCGCGTAGTGGCCCAAGTGATGCTCAGAAACCTTCCGTTCGACGGTTCCAGAATCGGGCCGGGTCTTCCCCACCCTGATGCTTGCGAGTGGAAACACCGGAACCCAAAACAGAGTCACCCACGTCGTGGTCAGGTACGAACCATCGGAATGAAAATCGCGCTTGCCGTAGAGAGTTGTGCCAAAGCCGGCGAAAGACCTCGCAACATACTTTTGACTTGCGGCCATTGCGCCAGGGCGTAGAGTAACGAGGCGCTGTTCACATTCAGAAACATCGCTCTGCGTCAGTTTTCGTTTCTTTAGTTCGCCATGCAGTGCCTGGCGCGCCTCTTCTTTAAGACCAGACGCTTCGCAAGCAAGTCGGAGAATTTCATCGTCGGACATTTCTGAGTAGGTTGCTTCGTAGTTTACGAGGGACACGAGGGTGCGAATAGAAGGAGGCTACTGCGGAATTAAGGCAAGCGTCAACAATTGAGTAGATCTGCTCTGGCCAAGTTCGCCAGATCTGCCGGTACAAATCCCGAGGCGGCGGTTTGCATCGCGTTTCGGTTTCACGGTTGGTCCGGGGTGAAAGCGGCGAGGCGAGCCTCGCCTCGCAACAGGCGGCGGCAAGCCGCCGCACTCCCAGATTGCATCGCGGCGGAGGACGTGGTTGCGCGGGCGATGCGGGTGGATGCAACATTGTTATGGTTGCGGTGACCGCTGCGGTTGTAGTTGCGGTTCGCGTTGAACTTTGGCTCTCGAGGGATCGCTTATGGCTGGAAAAGTGAAAAGGATTACGGTGGATTTGGGCGAGTACCCGGATCTAGTGGTGATCTATTTGGGGATGCGGGTGAATGTTTTGACTGGGTTGAAGACTCTGCTGGGCTTCGGGCCCAAGATACAGAATTCCGTGAAGGCGCAGCCGGATGGGCTTTTGCTGCACGAGAATTTTATTATGTCTTTGTTTCCGCCGCACGTGGGGATGCGGCAGTACTGGCGCGATTTTCAGTCTTTGGAGACTTGGGCGCGGTCGGAGCCGCATCGGGCTTGGTGGAAGCAATTTCTGCGGGATTCCGGCGGGACCGGTTTCTGGCACGAGACGTATTTTTCGCGCGGCGGGGTCGAGGCGATCTACGACGATATTCCGCAGCCGCTGGGATTGTCGACGTTTGCGCCGACGCGCGAAGCGCGCGGGGCGATGTTCGGTGCGCGGCAACGATTGGGGATTGCGGGAGAGGCGGCGGTGGCCCCGGCCGTCACCGAATCGGACTTGAAGTGATGGCGGGCGCGCGGGTTTTAGAAGTTCGCTTTGCAACCGGGCTGGCGCTTGTGATAAACCACGAACTGTAGCTCAAGTGTGCAAATGGAGGCAGCGATGGAAACGAAAATGAGCGAAGATCCGGAGCACCTAAAGCTGAAGGAATTGTTGGAAGAAGCGAAGAGTCTCGAACTCCCGTTGTTTCCTGATCAGCAGAAGGTATGGGTGCAGGAAAGTCCGCTGGCCCAGGAGATCAAGTCAATTCTCGCAAAGCATCCTGAGTATTACGCCGAGGTCCGCGCAGTTGTCGGCGGAGTCTTCCCTCAGCCGAAAAGCTAAGCGTTAGTGCCTCGCATTCAGGGCTCCCTGAGCTTGAGCTTGCGGAGGGCTCAGGATTTCGAAATTCAGAGACACAGCTCCCACCAAGTGACGAGCGCCGTGGCGCTTCGCGTTTGCGGCGCTCGCAATTTTTGTACTTTAGCCAGTGCTTACGCGCTGGCTAAGTTCTCAAATTAATCGCCCGAGCCGGAGTTTCCTCCGCCGGAAGCAGGCGCGATAGGAGGCAGTTCGCCCGGAGGGACATCGCTTGTCGTGGCGCTACGGCGGCTGAAGGCCTCCCAGTAGGCTTCACCAAGCGCTTGGAAATCCTTCACTCCGAATATCCTTCCATCGCTTCCCGAGATCGTCAGCTTCTCTGCCCGCAAAAAGACCTCGTGATACTCGGTGTAGTTGAGGTGCCCGCGTAACCTGAGCGCGACCGATTCCTTTAGAGTTGCGAGCGTGGCGTCCATAATGTCTAGCACCTGCTCGTATTCGCGAGTAACTTCCTTCTCAAAATCCGCCCACGAAAACGATTCCTCTCGCCACTTTGCCTGATATTCCAAAACGAGTCGGGATTCCTCTTCATGGGACACCCCCGGAGGAACGGAAAATTCACCCGGCCAAATCGAGTAGCGAAAAACACGCGCTGACTGAACGCCTCCCAATTCGAGAATAAACTGAAATCCTTCTGGCAGGCGATGGAACCGCCGCAGATGCCCAATATCGCACCGAATGGAAATCGTGCGCTGCAAAAGGTTGGAGCGAATCGAAACGATTTCCGCATCATGCAGCGGCGCGTCCAGATACTCCATCAACATATCTTGCGGAAGGTTCACCCAGTCAGCGACCGGTACATCATCGTCCACAGTCGGTCCCCTTTTAAGTGATGGTGCTCCCTCGCGCTGAATCATTATCAGATTGTACACGTCCCGGCGCGCACTCGGGCACGGCATGCCGTGCCCCTACGCGCGGATTTGGGGTTTGGGCGCGGCATGGCGAGGCATGCCGTGCGGTTGCGCCCGGATTTCAGACGTGGACGCCTCGCGGAGTCGTCGGCGTCCTGGCCTGATAACCATGCTGGAGTCATACGCTTACGGCTTCACCTTCGATTTACCTACAAACGAGGCTCGTTGCATTGAACGATTTTGCGGTTCGCGCGACACTGCGCGTGCACTGAGGGACGAAGCAAAAAAATCCAGTGCCAAAGATTAGAGGAAAAGAGGAGAAGAAAATGAAAATGACCACCGCAGTGAAGAGCTCGATGATCACCCTGGCGCTGGGAGCTGTTGCGTGTTTGCTGCCGACCACGGCGCGCGCGCAGAGCGACATGTCGCCTGACGAATTCGCGTTCTCGGCACCGTCAACCACCGCGGCCCAGCCCACGCAAACCGCCACCGCGAAAATAATCAAAGCCGATTTCGAAGGCAAAGTTGCGCTGCCTTACGACGTGAAATGCGGCAACCAGAATCTGAAGGCGGGACAGTATGTGCTCTCCGTCAAGTCCGACGAAAACGGCCGGATGGTTACGATCAACGGCGGCGGCCAGAATATGAACATGCGCGTGCGCGAAGTGCCGGCGAATCAGGCTGGCAGCACGAGCCTTTTGTTGGTGAGAAAGTCCAGTGAGGGGAGAAAGCTGGCGGCGGTATACGTCGAGGGCATGAACTCGACGCTATACCTGGACGCAAGCACGAACGGCAGCCATGCGCGGATGGAACGGCTGCCGATTTCTTAGTTTGCAGTAGAAGTGGCCCAGCCTAGAGAACGCCCCGCCGGCGAATGGTCCTGCGGGGCGTTGGTGTTTTTACAAGAGCTAAAAAAAAGAGGTAAGCTCGCGGACCGCCGCCTCTCAGTACACCGTCCAAACGCCCGGCGTCACCACTTCGAGAAGATGACGGTCGGGGTCGCGAAAGTAGAGGCTCCAGCCCCCCAATTCCCATCTCCGTTTTTCTTCCACTGCGATGCCTCGGGTTTGCAGCCAGGATTCCCAAGCGGCCAGTTCGTCAGCGGCGATTGCAAAGGCGAGGTGTAATTCGCCGTCGCCGTCATGAGGCGATTGTATGTCCCGCGAAGCTCCCTTCTTGAACAGCAGCAGCACCTGGCGCGGACCCGCGTGCAGCGCACAGCCACGCTGGCCGAAGTCGCTGATCACCTGGAACCCAAAAGTCTCCTCGTAGAAGCGCGCCGAGCGGGCCACATCGCTTACGTACAATGAGGATTCGAGAATGCCGTCGGTTTTCGGGCGCATGGATCCCTCCGGGCTGAGAATGTAAACGTAGCATAAGCTTGCGCGTTGCGAGCTGACGGCGTCCGGTGTACTTTAACGCTCGGCCGCAGTGACTGGATGTGCGAGCTTTGGCTGATTCTTGGAGGCAATCGTGCGAGTTAGGAATTTTGTGGACGCGCTGAGGTCTGGAATGCGGCAGAGCTGGAGCTATGCAGCTTGCTTGATCTTCTTCTTGTTCCTCGCGCCGCTGGCTCATCCCGGCGCGCCTCGCGCGCTGTGGGCGGCGACTGCGGCTGCTCCGTCAATTGCGTTACCTCCGACTACTTCCGAGCAGCTGCAGACGCTGGCCCGTGTGATGACGTTCGATTGGGCAAAGTCGCATCCGCTTACTGCGACGTTTCTTGGGTTGAGCGACGAAGATGGCCAGCTGGACACACCTTCGGAGGCTGCGAACGCGCGCGATCTGGCGACGATTCGCGATTGGCAGAAACAGCTCGCGGCGATATCGCTGGACGGCGCGTCGCTGAAGGATGCGGACGACGCGAAATTGCTGCGCGCGCAGCTCACCGGGATGGAGCGGCAGTTCACCGTTTACAAAACGTATGAGAAGGATCCATCCGCGCCGTCGGTGACCATCATCGGCGCGATCTACGTGCAATTTCTGCATCTGCCGATCGCCGGGACTTCCGGCGCGACGGCGGCGGACGTGGCCGCGGCGTGGGAAAAAATCATTGCGCGGCTTTCGGGAGCGCCAGCGTATATCGCGGCGGGCAACGCGCTGGTGACGCATCCCGGGCATCTTTACGGGGTGACAGGCGCGGAACAACTGGAGGGCGCGCCGAGTTTACTGAGCGGGCCTTTGACCGACACGGCCAAGCAGCAGCTTCCAGCCGAGCGGTTTGCCGCGTTTGAGAAAGCGCGCGATGCGACGCTGGCCGCGATAGCGCAGACCAAGAAGTTTATTGACGAGCACGCGGCGTCGTGGCCGGAGAACTACGCGATGGGCCGCGACGCCTACAACGCAATGTTGCGCGACGAAGAATTGCTGCCGTTCAATTCCGACGAGATCGAATGCATCGGGCGCGACGAACTGGCGCACGGCTGGGCGGTACAAATCTGGATGGAACAACTTGCGAAGGACCGCGGCACGCCGATCGGTCCCGCGAGCGGCGGCGGAATTGCGCCCGGCGGACAAGCGCTGATTGCGTACTATCGCGAGCGCATCGCGCAATTGCACGCTTACATGAAGCAGCACGATGTGGTGGATATTCCGGATTGGCTCGGCGAGATCAAGGTGGTGGAGACGCCGAAATTCATGCAGCCGATTTCGCCGGGGGCGTCGATGTTTTCGCCGCTCTTATTCAGCAAGAGCGAAACCGGATTTTATTTCATCACTCCGCCAACTTCGCTCGAGGAAGCGGCCAAAAATCTGGACGCCAATCAGGATTTCGATCGCGATCGCATTCTTTCCACCGGGGCGCACGAAGCGATGCCCGGGCACTATCTGCAGCTTTCGATCGCGCGACGCAATCCCGATTTTGTACGCAAGATCCAGAGTAGCGGCGAATTCGCGGAAGGCTGGGCGTTTTATGGCGAAGAGCTTTTCGTGCAACTGGGCCTCTTCGGCGACGACCTCGATGCTCGCTACTTCACCGCGCAATGGGAACGCGTCCGCGGCGCGCGGGCGATCGTGGATCCGAACTTAGCCAGCGGCACTTGGACCTTCGATCAAGCCGTGCAATTTTTCGCGCATGAGACTGGTTTTTCGCCCGCGCAGGCGAAGGCTGCCGTCTCCGCAATTGCTCTGGGACCGGGTTACGTGATCGCGTATACCGCCGGGCGCCGGCAAATCGAAACTTTGCTGCCCGAGTATTGGGCCCAAGCCGGAGCGAATGCTTCGCTGCACGATTTCCACGTGCGGCTGCTGTGCTACGGCACGACGCCGCTTTCGATTGTCGGGCCGGAACTGCTCGCAGATTTGAAGAAGCCGCTGGCGGAAGTGCGCGCCAGCGCCGGCTATTGACGCGCGTGCGCTAATAATCGGGAATCGGCTCCCTCGACAACGCGCTTGTCTACGAGGGCGGGCCGCCCGCCGATTCTTCATTTGTTCATACTCCGTTTAGTCAATCGTCACCTGAGTGTGCGACCGTTCCGTCTCTCCACATCCCTCAGGGAGGGCGATAAAAACGTGAAGAAACCAATTCTTATGGTGTTTGCTGTAGCTTTCGCGACGGCACTCGCGCTAGGACCATTTGCCGCCAAACTAAATGCTCAAGACTTCGATCACGATCGCGATCATTCCGAATTCCACGGGTTTGTGCCCGGCAGTATCGTCTTGAGCGGTACCGTCTACGCCGGAACCGCCGACACCGTCACTCCTAACGAAGTGTTACCGCCGGGATGTTTGCAGGTCGGCACGATCGCCGACCAGATCGCCAACCCAAACCCCGCCACGGTCAACGTCCCGACCTTGACCGGCGGCATCCTGCCTGTACAGGTCCCCTGCGGCTACTCGAGCGATAATGGCGAAGCTCCGAACCTCAACGACAGCCATAACGTTTGGAACAACGCCAGCACCGATCCCAACTTTGGCGTTTCCTCGCCCATCGTTCTTTGGAATCTCAGCAAAGACGGCGATCTGCTGGGCAGGCTGCACGTTCCCAGCAACGAGATCGTGACCAGCTTCAGCTCCAAGTCCGAACTCGCCTTGAATCGCTCGATGGACGGCAGGAGCCTCACCTTCATGGGTTACCGCGGCGGTCCCGGCTGCCCCACTCTCACCCTGAACACCACGACGAACGTCATCACTGAGGGAACGAACGTCGGCCCCACATCGCCCACTGCCGCGAACCTGATCGACGTCTCGGCCTCCAGCACGCCGGGGCTGTGTGACCCAACCAATCCCACGGTCGCGAGCTTTATCGGCGCAACCAATCCGACGGCTTACTACCGCTCCATCGCTGAAGTGGATGCCCGAGGCCGTATCTGGTACACCGATGGCGATGCTTACAGCGGGGACAACTCCCGCGGTTCAATCGAGGCGGACAATTGGATGTACTACACGGTGGGAAACGACAACAACGGTAACCTGCCGAAGAAGACGTTCCTTACAACGCAGCTGGGCTACAACCTGTCCCACTCGACGGGTGCCGAGCTTTTCTCCCCTGGCGCCGCGCCGCTGGTCCCTCCCAACAACAACATGATCTCCTATTTCATCTCGATCCCTGGAGACAAGCCCGGCAAGGACACCAACTTCCGCGGAATCACAATCTTTGACAACACGCTCTATGTCGCAAAGGGTAGCGGGAGTAACGGCTTTAATACAGTCTATCAGCTGGGTACGCCGGGCGTGCTGCCAACTACAGCCAACGCTCCCGCCGGCGGCCTGATCAACGAACCGTGGGCGATCCTTCCTGGGTTCCCCAACACCGCTGCCAGCACTAACACTCCAGGTGGCGACTATCCCTTTGGGATCTGGTTCGCGAACTCAACCGCGTTGTACGTTTGCGACGAGGGCGACCTGATCGACACGCCGAATCAGATAATCAACGGACAGGTGAACGTTGCTGATGCCGGTACGCTCGCAACCGCTGGATTGCAAAAGTGGGTCCTGACCACTTCCGCGAGCGGCAGCCCAACCTGGGTGCGCGAGTACGTCATCCAGAATGGACTGAACCTTGGCGTGCCTTACAGCGTGGCGAACTATCCTGCGGCGATCGAGCCGGCGACTGGCGGATGCCGCAACATCATTGGGACCGTCAATCGAGACGGCACCGCGACGATCTACGCCATCACCTCCACGATCAGCAACAACGGCGACAACGGCGCCGACCCCAACAAGCTGGTGAAAGTGACCGATCGCATCAGCGCAACCCAGCTAGCGACTAGCGGCTACCTCGACAAATTCGTGACGATTCGCTCGGCCCGCGCCGGCGAAGCGTTCCGCGGTGTCGCTTTGTCCCCCGAAGACAACGACTCCGGCAGATAACAACCAGCAATACGGTCAGCATCCAACAAGGCTCCCCGAGTGACGTCCGCTCAGGGAGCCTTGTACTTTTTCGACCGATTGTTACGAATTGCACCAAATCCGGAGAGGCGGGCGGCCCACCCTTGACGTTAAAGTTGGTTGAGTTTTGGGTCTGCCGCGGGGGCATTTACACTCCGGTGTAGGGCCTGCGATGAAGAGAGCGTATATGGGATTGACGCGATTCGCGAATTCAATGGACGACCACGGTCCCGAAGATCGAAACGCGGGCGTGCCGCACCGGCGGCGTGAACTCTCGTCGCGCTGATGCACAACTTCGTTGGCACTTCCCCGCCTGTTCCCCCGCCGGGGTTGATTTCTAATTACGCACTTGCGACGGACAACGACGAGCGGCGCAGAATCTCAATGCCCAGCCAGCAACCGCAAAACTCCAGCACCCAGAGCAGCACCGCGCTGACGCGAAAGCCGGCGGTCCATTCACCCGGCGCCACGCGGAAGATGTTGTCCGAACCAGGACTGAGGAAATGGGAGTATCCGCCGATCGCGAGCGGCACGGCCAGGAACAGAAGAAGCCAGCCACCGAGCTTGGGCAACCGCGCCCACAACGAAATCAGGGCAAGCAGCGGGATGATATTCGCGAGGCCGGCGAGAAGAGGGACTTGATCCACTTTCAGCGCGGTATTTAGTCTTGCGAGTAGTTCGAGGTGCCAAAATACGACCGCGGCATGCGCCAGCACTACCACCGTCGCGTACCAGTACAATCTCCTCATCGGACAACCTCCTTCCTCCGATTGCGGATGGTTATCTCCGATCTTACGCTGCTTTGCGACCTCCTAGCGCCGATGAACGAGGTTGCCGGAGATGCGGAATACCAGGACCGGACTTATCCGGCGATAAAACGTATCGGGAGTTACGGCTCCAAGGTCGATTACTCGTGCGAAGAAGATTTATGAACACTTATTCGGCTGTCTTCGGCGCGGGTCTCATCGGTCGCCGCTTCGGGCGATTTCAATGGCAGGAACCATCGTCCACATACTGGCCACTGGCAGCCATCGCGCCCAGCGAATGACCGCACGCCACAAAGCGCCGGTTCAAATCGTCATTCTGCAGAGCGTCCGGCGAAACGTAATTCATGTTGGCGCGCGCCGCGACGTACTTGTCGGTCAATTTCACCATGTTCTGAAATTCGTTGCTCAACAACTGATAGGCATTGCGATCCGAGTCGGTCGATAGCGCGACTGAGACCAAACGGAGATTAGTGGTGGCTTGAGCGCGATAGGGCGCAAGCATTGCGTCCGTGACCGGGTATCCGTTTTGAATGGCGCTCGCAAGAGCTGTGTGCCATTCCCGAAGTGTCGCCGCTGCTTCTATGCCCGCGTTCAGGAACCCTTTTGAAAATCCCGGATTCGGTGCTGGAGGGGCTGACGACGCTGGCGTAGCGGCCGTAGCAGGAGGCGCCGCAGCTGCGGAGCCGAGAGGCATGCTAAACGCGATTTGGCCTCCAGCAGAGCTGAGCGAACCATTTACCGCGTTCGCCAGCGATTCCAGGTCCACGTAGGAGCGGCCGTTCAATTGAACTACTGGCACCGCTGTGGATTGGCCATTGATGATGAGAGTGCGGCTCTGGTTCACGTTCTGGGACAACCCGATATCGGGGACAACAAGGAATAGCGTCGCTAGCAGGTACGCCAATGATTTTCTTCTTCTTCTCATAAGTCTGCTCCTGGGATTTGCCATGTTCGGCGAGTGGCAAACGGCAGTTCGACAGCGGCCGGAAGGTGGGGGTCGGCAACCTTCCGGCCGCTGCTGCGATGAGCGCGGGCATGGGGTCCCAGCCCATCTGCCCCAGGAGCAGGCCCGGGGTATTGGATTCACGCGGCGCGCCAGCCAATCGTAACCAAGCCCGTTGTGTGTGTGAAGCCAATGCGGGCACGCCGCGTGACCGGTTACTTGTGATGCTCTTGAGCTGACTCGGCCACTTCGCCTGCGGCTTGAACCGTCAACGAATCGTCAGCATTAATAGCAAGGTTTGGCCTATCGGGGAATTGTCACAATTAACAGGTCCAGAAAAATAAGCGTTATTCTGTGCGGATCTTCAATTCGCACACTGCGTTCCTGATAGACGCAGAGCTTCGGAGAAGCGTCGATGTGCGGTTTGGGGACTAATGAGGAGCTGGCCCAGCAAAGGCATTCTTGTTTGATAGTATGGAAACAAATGAAACAGGCTACGTTGCGACAAACCAAGTCAACGATTCGCTTCAGTGCCAAATTGTTGCGGCCTCAGGTGACCGAAAAGACTGGATCGTGGTCCCTAACTCTGCCGAAGATCGCCAGCGCTAAGCTTCCATCACGAGGCAGGACGATGGTGGAGGGAATGATCAATAGCTTCCCTTTTCGAGCGGCTCTCGAACCAAACGGAAGAGGAAGTCATTGGCTCGGGGTTAACAAGACCATGCGTGATGCCGCAGGCGCAGATGCTATCGACACGGTAACGGTGGAGATTACCCGGGCCGGAGAAGAACCGGAGGTCAGGGTGCCAGCGGATCTGCGCAAAGCGCTCGCAGCCGCCCCGCTGGCGCAGGCAGGCTGGGAGGACATCACACCGCTGGCGCGCCGGGACTGGATTTTCTCGATTAGCTCAGCCAAGCAACCGGAAACGCGCAGGCGCCGGATCGCGAAAGCGTGCGACATGCTCGTCTGTGGCAAGCGACGACTGTGTTGTTTTCCCGGTGTAAAGTGGCTGATGAAAGAAAACGCAAAATCATGCGGAATGTGGCTTCCGTTGCCGGATGCGAAGAATCGTGTTTCGCCGAAATCGACAAGCCCTGACTAACGTGGTAACTGGACGAGTCTCTATTAGTCCGGGCATTTTACGCGAGAGATTTCCACATTTCCGAGATTTCCACATCGAAAATTTGCTGCGGTGTGATTGACTCTTTTTGCGCGCGGAGTTACAAACGCGTTGTCAGAGCCGATCAGTCGTTCGAATCTCTGAGAGCGCGGCGAGCGCGAGCTTGACCCGCTACCCAGAGCACGAGCGGCAGAGGGGCCTCGACAAAGTTCGGAATGATACGGCATCACGGCGAGACACTAGGTTTGAACTCGCGGTGGGCGCGGCGGGCTCCCGTTAGGCAACTGACGGGGCAACGCCACGCAGACCACGGAACGGATCTAGCGACCTTGTGATAGTCAGCTGATCCCGGTAAAACGGGAAAATGCTTGGCAGCTGTTTCCTTTCGAGACTGGAGGGAAGGGGCGAGCAATCGCCCCTTTTCTTTTTTCACGCTGTCCAATTCCCTATCGCTGCCGGCGACGTGGTCTAATCGGCCTTGTCGTCGCCTTCTTCGCCCTCGTCGTCTTCGAAGAAGTCTTCGTCGGTGGCGCTGGCTGCTTCTTCATCGGTGGGCCAATCTTCGAAATAATTGTTGAGCGAGAAGAGCTTCTCGGCTAGGTTGTTCAGCTCGCCTTTTGCACCGTCGAATTCCCTCGCGGCGACCAGGCCGACGTCAATGCTGCGGCGTTCGCCTTCGGTGGGAGTGCGGCCGTTTGAGCTCCATCGTGCCATGGCGTCGAGTTGTTTTTGGATGCGTTGCATGGTGGCATCCTGCGGAGTGCGCGTGAGAATGCTGCGCGCGATGGTGCTGGCTTCGCTCAGCACGCGATTAAAGTCAACCCTGGAATTGATCTCGCCGTAGACGCCTGCCATTCTGTTAATCCTTTTCGGGTGAGTTCGCCGCCGCAAAGATAATCAGCGGAGTTACTTCTGGCTTTGCAGATAGAGGTCGGCGTGGCCGCCCGCGCGGGCATAGACGATGGTGGCAAGGTCGCGCGAATAATCGTATGCGTTGCCGCCGCTGACCAGGGGGAACGCGAACGGAAGCGTGAGCACGATCTGGGGCTTGCCAACGAGTTTTCCATCCTGCCAGGCCTGGCGGTAAATCGGAACGTCGTGTTGAGAGGGGACCGCGTAGGTGAAGGATTTCCCATCCTTGGAATAAACGACGCCGAAGGTGACGACGCCGGGCACCAGAGCCGTACAACTGCCGTCCGCGAGAGACAACTGGTAGATGCCGATCTTCGCGCCACCGCCCCGCAAAGTGAGCAGGTACTTCCCTCCCGGAGCGACGGCAAAAGCGAAGCCGCAAGTGTCGGTGATCTTTTCCGGAGGAGAACCCTCCGTGCTTTCTTTCGAGATGGTGGCGCCATTGGCCGACTTTTCGAAACTGTTCATATAGACGGTTTTTCCGTCGGCGCTAAACTGCAAAGCCTGCACGGTGCCGCCGGACCAGGTCAGCGGTTGCAGGCCGCTGCCATCGGCGTGGGCGATGTAGGGTTTGTCCGGCGAGCCAGGAATGTCGTCGATAAAGGACAAGAGAGAGCCGTCCTGCGACCAAAAACCGGTGGCCAGTGATACCGCCGTGGCGATTTTCGTTTTGTTGCCGCCGTCAATATCGGCCACCCAAAGTTCGTTGCGGTCTCTAGCCGGAATGGTGATGTACATCAACTTCTTGCCGTCGGGAGAAACCGCGGGCTGCGTGGCATTTTCCGCGGCGATGTCAGTGGACTGCTTGGTGTGCGTATCGTAAGCGGTCAAAAACCCTGAAGCCTTGCCATTCACGAAGTAGAGACCTTTGCCGCCGGGATCGGGCATCGGCCAGGTATCCGGACCGGTACCGAGCGTGACCTGTTCCAATTTCTTGTCCGCTAGCCCGTACTTCCAAATGTTGGTGAGGCCATTTAACGTGCGGCTGAAAAGGATCGAATTCCCCGCGTCCGCCCACACCACGCTCGACGCTATGCCCGGAATGTCGCCGAAATCGGTTTCCGTCTTTTTGGCGATGTCAATTTCGTGGGCGCGGAAACCCTCGAGCGAAGAAACCGGGTCGGCGGTGAGCACCAGCAAATGGCTGCCGTCGGGATAGGGCAGAATCCGGCTGACGGGAAGCGCGGCAGAGCCAAAGCTGAAAATTTTTTCGGCATCCAGGCCGGATTTTCCGGAGCGGAAGAGGGCTCGCTCGTTCGACTCGATGTTGATGTAGAAAAGCGAGGCACCGTCCGGAGAAGGAGAGAGATGCGTGCCGGAAACGACGCGGCTGGGCTTTCCGCCGAGCGTCGGCACGGCCCACTCTTCGGCTCGCTCTTCGGATTTGCCGTAGTAAATCTGCGCGCCATCCGGCGAGAAGCCGTCCACGATTTTGGCGCCGTCGTCGCTGGTGAGTTGCAAGGGTTGGCCGCCGGAGGTGAGGATGATGAAAACCTGGTCAACGCCATTTATGGGCGAGCTGTAGGCGACCGTATGGCCGTCGGGAGAGAGCCGCGCATAATCCATGGGCTTGTCCCACTGGCTGATCTGCGCGATTTTCACGGGGCCGCTGGGTGCGGGAGTAGTGGCCCAATGGTGATATACGCCAAACGCGGCTGCCGCCAGCAGCACAACGCTTGCGCAAACGATCTCGATTACATATTTCTTGCCCGTGTTCCCTGCTGCTCCTACCGCCGGCTGCGCGACGACTGTCGTCTTCGCAGACGAGCTGCTGCCAGGCTCGAGCGCAGCATCTTCCCCCTGCGCAGTGCGGCCGCTAGTTGACGAGATGCGGCCCGAATCGGTGTCGCGGCGCAGGCGCTTCAAGTCCGTTCGAATGTCTGAAGCAGCCTGATAGCGCAGGTCGCGATCTTTTTCTAGCGCTTTATTGATGATGTCTTCGAGCTTCGCGGGAAGTTCAGGATTCAAGCGGATCGGAGCGACCGGCGCGCGGTTGAGAATCGCCTCGGTGATTACGCCGGAAGTTTCGCCGCGAAACGGCACCGCGCCCGTGGCCATTTCGTAGAGCACGACGCCAAACGAAAAAAGATCGGTGCGCGCGTCGAGTTCCTTGCCGCGGACTTGCTCGGGAGACATGTACGCGACCGTGCCGACGGCGACGCCGGGGCTGGTGAGATCTTCCACGCTCACGCCGCCGGTCGTTCGCGCGGCGTGTACTGCGTCTTGCGTGACGGTGTGAACGGCGGCGCGGCCGATTTGCTTGGCGAGACCGAAATCCAGAATCTTGGCGTGGCCGCGATCGGTGACGAAAATGTTCGCGGGCTTGATGTCGCGATGCACGATGCCCTTGTGGTGAGCGGCGTCGAGCGCGTCGGCAATTTCGATGCTGAGATTGAGGAGCAGCTCGAGATCGAGCGGGCGGCCGCTGATGGAATGTTTCAACGTCATGCCGTCGAGACATTCCATGGCGAGGTAAGTCTGGCCATTGGCTTCGCCGATGTCGTGAATCGTGCAGATGTTCGGATGATTCAGCGCGGAGGCAGCGCGGGCCTCGCGGCGGAAGCGTTCGAGCGCGGCGGGATCGTCGGCTAGTTCGTGCGGCAGGAATTTCAACGCGACGTTGCGGCCGAGGTTGGTGTCTTCGGCTTTGTAGACGACGCCCATGCCGCCGCCACCAAGCTTTTCGGTGATGCGATAGTGCGAAATTGTCTGGCCAATCAGCGAGTCGGAGGGCGTCATCTGCGGGACATATTATGGTGGGCTGCGAGGCAAGTCAACGAAAGGCAGACGACGCGTTGCTAGATCAAGAGCGCTCAGGAACGCGATTTGCTGGAAGAAGAACTGGGGAGCCGCTTCAGCAGCAGGATGGTGATGTCGTCCTCGATGAATTTCGATTCTATCAAGGATTTGAGGCTATCGATCATCCTTCCTGCGCCATCGGCCAAAGCAGCACACAAACGATTTTCGGGATGCTCTGCCTGAATCGAGTCGGTCAAACCGTCTGTGAATATCAGCAGCGTGCCGCCGGGACTGATAGCAGCCGTGCGACTTTCGTATTCCGCATCGACAATTAGCCCAAGCGGTGGGCCGGTCGCGTCCAGAAATTTTGCGGAGCCGGAAGAAAACAAGATCGGGGCATTGTGACCGGCATTCACGTAGGTCAATTCTCCCGAATCGCGACTAAGCACGACGAAAACAGCGGTGGCAAAGCGATCGCTCGGCGTATAGCGGCTCAGGTGCGTGTTAATTTGTTTAGCCAATGCCAGCGGGTTTGATTCCACACTTGCGATGCTTCTGACCAGGGCCTGAATATTGGCCGCGAGCAGGGCCGCTGGAATTCCCTTCCCAGACACATCCGCTAACGCAAAGAAACGTTTGTTGAGCCGGCAGTTCGATGACGTCGAAGTAATCGCCACCGACATCGCGGAACGGCTGGTAAGAGGTCTCCACCTCGTAGCCCGGCAACTCTTCCAGTTTGCCGGGCTGGAGCGTCTGCTGGATCTGCCGCGCGGCGATCTGGTCGGTTTCCAGCTGCGTCAGCATAAAGTAGAAAGCA
>CAWAED010000003.1:655000-1074878 GCA_963781105.1 uncultured Acidobacteriota bacterium
AATCACGCCTGCCATCTGAAAATTAGGGTTACTGAGCACACTCTCTGACTTTCCCATCCGCCTCAATGTCCTGGAATACTGAACCATCATAAAAAATAACGGGATCGTTCCTGCCGCCACCATGAAGAGCCCGAAATTCCTCGGTGTCTGCTGCCGCATGAGCTTCAAGGAGGCATGTTCCTGCAGGTACCTTAAAATCGTGAATATCGTGAAACCAAAGCCGATGAAGGACATCGACGTGCGCACGCCGGCTAGCATCGTTCGGTCTGCTGCTAGAACTGTCCTTTGCACTGCAAGCTTGTCGGCCAGTTTTAGTTCTTGCCCGATTATGAGTTCTTCTACGCTTCCTGGCGTACTTTTTTCCTGATCCGGCATTTCGCTCCTTCGCCGTCTTCATCGCCTGCGAAGCTGCGCCCGATGAATCTCGCACGGCGAACAACCTCAGCCCCTACGCCCGTGCGTTTGCTTTCTCAGGCCTGCGCTCGTCGAGTTCTTCGGCCAATATCGGCACACCCTTCGCGCACGCTTCAACCCCCAGGGAAACGCAAATCTGCAGGACTGTCATGATTTCTTCCGGGGTCGCTCCTGCCTTGAGCGCGCCTTGGATGTGCCGACGGGTGCCGGGCGCGTACATGTGCGTGACGGATGCGTCTAAAGCGATGCTCATCAGCTCCAGGAACCTCGGTGTGAAGAGGCCGCTCTTATAGATACTGGCTCCGAAGGCAAAGAATTGATCCGTCCAGAGCGGGGCAAGCTCGTAGAAGGGATCCCATGCGGTGTTCCATTGACCGATCGCGCGCATCGCATCGCAGGCTGGCGTCTCCGGCTTTGGACCTCCTGCCGGCTTCACTCCCGCTGCCTTCATCTCCTCAAGCAGGATGGGCGCGCCCAAGCTGCACGAATGGACTGCCAGTCCCACGCCACATTTGAGGACGCCGATGATTTCATCGCGCGTCGCGCCCGCGTCGAGCGCAGCGCGAATCTGGCGGCGCGTAGCTGCTTCATTCAGGTTCGTGCAAGCGCAACTAAGCGCGAGGTAGAGCAGCTCTACCTCCTTGCGCGGCAGAACGCCGCTGGTCCACGGGTTCGTTCCGACGCGCAACAGCAGTTCCGCGCCTTTGGGATCCCATTCCTTGAGTCTGTCTAGAGACGCGCCCCAGGGATTGGCAACCTGGGCAGTCGGGGAGGCCTTCGTTGCTCCACTCTTTGTCGCCATTTTCTCTTCTCCTTGCAACGGTTCAGTCAAGTTTCGGACCGCTAGGCAGCAGTTTCACGCAGCCGAATTCACAGTTTCGTCTGTGGCTACCAGGATTTTTCCATCCACAACTTTCGCTGGGTAGACTGCGACGCCCAGCTCTGGAGAAGCAAGCATGCTCCCCGTGGTGACGTCATACTTCCAACCATGTCCGCGGCACGTAACGATCTTGCCGTCAAGCTTGGAAGTTCCTAACGACAGTCCCTGATGGAGACAGGAATCGGCCGTAGCATAAATTGTTCCATCTACGTTGAAGATCGCGACTTCCTTCCCGTCGATCCTAACAACCCTGCCGCTCCCAGAAGGAAGCTGCTCCACACTCGCCACTTCCACAAAATTCGCCATGAGTCATACCACCTTGCGCGATGGGTTGGGCCGCAACGCGCTAGGCCGCGACACGCCGCCCGTGTTCGAAGTGAAAGCGTACAAAGTCTTGTATCTTCTTTCGCGCCACCTTCGACTCAGGCGCCTCGGGAATTCTCGACGCGAAATTGTGTGGCATGCCTTCGTAGAGATCTAACTTGACTGAAACACCGGCAGTGTCGAGGGCTTGATAAAACCGAATGAAGCCGCTCAGAAGGATTTCCTTCGTCCCACCCTGAATCAGCGTCGACGGAAAGCCCTTGGAGAAGTCCCCATATACAGGCGACGCGTAGGGATGTTTCTGATCTTTAGGGTCAGCGTATGCACCCGCGGCTTTGATGGAGTGCTTCTCGTATAAGTAGTTCGGCTCAGCCTGCGCAAGGGTGAACTCCGTATCTCCTGTCCGGGTGAGATCAACCCAAGGAGATACCAACACAGCGGCCACCGGTATACCTAAACCCTTATCACGCATCTTCAGAATGCTCGCAGCAGCGAGTCCGCCACCCGAGGAATCGCCATAGATGAGGACGTCATCGAGCGCATGGCCTTCCTCCAACAGAGACTGGATCACAGCAACGACTTCGTCGCCGATCTGGTTGAACTTAGCCTCTGGCGCCACTGTATAGTCCACCGAAACCACACGGTGCCCCGTGTCATCGGCGAAGATCGCGGCTCTGCCGACCGTTGATTTCGCGCTGTAGAGCGTGTGAGCGCCGCCGTGCACATAGACGACGACTTTACGGTTTTCGTTCCAACCCTTGGGGCGGACGTCCAGGACCGGGACGCCGCCTCGGTGGTGCACCGCAACCGTCGGAGCATAGCGTCTAGTAATTGCCTCAGATTGGGCCAGTGCATCTTTCTCGACGAATGCTTGCACCTTCTTCCAAGCGCCAAGATCGCCGGGATCGGGGAAAGCGGGCGCCAGCGCGGGGTCTTTTAGAGTCCGCAGAAATTCCTGCGCCTCTTTGGAAACGGTTTCCGGAATGTGTAAAAACGGTGTCCGCTCAGTTGGGGATGGCGTATTCATGTTCCCTCTGTCGCTGGTTGCTGTTGCAAGCACATCAGTTTCTGTCCGAAAGGGTCCCGCCTCTGTCGTGAGACGGAACCCTCCCGGAGCTCTACGAGGAGCCCAATCGAGCTTCGCTACGAGACTGTTTTTGCCGCCGCCTTAACTTTCTCTTGAAGTTCCGTCCATGGTATTGGGTGCATACAGGATGAAAGCGACGGCTCCAAGAGATGTCCGTCGGTATCCTTGGCGATGAAACCCAGTTGACCATCCTTGCGGTTTGGCGGCAGAGCAATGTTCGCGAGAGTTTCGTCGGCACTGTTGTACCAGACTCCGATCTTGAGGAGCTGTCGCGCCTCGTCGCCCGTCGCCACCTTGCGTTCGAGCAGCTTCGCCATCTGCACCACCTGCTCAATCTGTTCCACCGTGGTCATGCGCACGCCCTTCCTGCGCCACATGTTGTCCTCGATGCCGACCCGGCAGTGGATCCCGAGAGCGATGGCCATGGCACAATACGGCGCCACCGTTCGCCACAAAGACTCGATCGACGCAGTAGAGCCGTGTGGCGACCGCCGCACGTATTCCATGAAGTCGAAGGGATTGCGGCTGCACCCGACTCCGCCGCCAATCGCCACAAGGTTATGGTTCAGGGGTCCCATATAGACGCCTTGGCGGATGAGATTTTCGATCTCTTCGAGGGTATGGACGTTCGCGAGTTGGAAATAGGGCTGGATCTGATGTTGGCGGAGCCGCTTCAGGTGCTCGATGTAGAACTCCGGTGTCGCGTCCGCCACCATATTTTGATAGGCCTTCTGCATGGCGGGATTCTCTAGCTGCGTTCCTTTCACATCGTCCGGGGTGGTCAGCGGCAGAATGTTCATCTGGACCGAGCCGATAACGATCGTTATCTGATCCGGCTTGGGATCAATTTCAGCCAGCATGTGTCGCGTGTCGTAGCCCTGCCAATGCGCCTCTGATCCTGGCTCCGGCGCGAACGAGATCGAGCCGCCGATCTGCAGGATCATTTTCGGCACGGCTTCTCGCAACCGTCCGATGAAGTAGGAATAATCCTTGAAGTTCTTCGAGACATGGCCGGTCTTGGGGTCGCGAACGTGGACGTGCAGGAGCGTAGCGCCGGCGTTATAACAGTCTTTCGCCTTCTGGACCTGCTCGTCCCAAGTGATAGCGATGTCCTCTGGGTAATCGCTCTTCAGCCATTGCGGTCCAAACGGCGCCGCCGTGATCATCAGGGGGGCCTGATTCTCCGGAAGCAAAGCATCCTGTGTGAAAAACATATTTATTCTCCTCCTGGATTTGGCAGGTTCGCGGACTCGATAGGCGCAAAGGATTCCAGCGGTTGCCTGAGGTACGCAGCCCTTGCCGAGGGGCTAATATCAGAAATTGCGACTGCGTTTTACCAAAACGCCCCGGCGGCGAGTATTGTCAAAACTGACAGGTAATTTCGCGCAACGAAGAGCGACATAGGATGACCGATCACAGGATTCTCCATCGGCGAAGACGGAGCTTGTGCTTGGAAGACTCCCACTTCCTTCACGCAAGCGCGTGATCGGCCCGGGCTTGTCGTAATCGTCGTTGCAACTGCCGTGCAGCTGCTGGCTGCACGCCGCATCACGACGACGTCGAAAGATCGATATACAGGCCATCCGCGCGTGACTCAAGGGGAAATGACCGGACGTTCATTCCGGATCCTGGCTGCTGCTCCCCGGGCGTCACGTTGACCTTCATCCCATGCGAACGGCAAGTCACAACGTAGCCCTCAAGCCTTCCCGCGGCCAGCGATGAGCCTTGGTGGGGACAACTATCGTCAATCGCGTACAGTTTTCCGTTCACGTTGAAGACAGCAATACGACAGCCCTCGACTTCAAAGGCTCTTCCCGCGCCAACCGCTACTTCGTCAACTTCAGCGATTTTTACCCAGCTAGGCATTTAGTCATTCGCGGTCGCGACCTTTATCGTCTCCACCTTCTCTTCCCACTCGCCTGCGTGGATATGTCCGCATCCGCCCTGCGCAGCCGGGTGGAACCTTCCGTCGGTCTCATGCACCATGAATCCCATGTTGCCCGGCCGTCGGTTTGGCGGCAGGCCCAGGTTGGCGAGCGTTTCTTCGGTTGTCTTATAGGTCACGCCGATTTTCAGCATCTGGCGGGCCTCTTCCGGCGTGGCGATCGCGCGCCCCAGCTCTTTGGCCATGCGGACATGTTTCTCGATCATTTGGATCGTAGACATTCGCTCGCCCTTGGTTGTGGTCCACAGGTTGTCCTCGATGCCGGCGCGTGTGTGTTGCCCCAGCGCGATGCAGATCGCGGCAAGCGGATGGGTCAGACGGAACGTTGTCTGGTAGGTGAAAAAAGAGCCGTGCGGCGTGCGGCGGATCAGCTCCATCAGATCGAATGGATTGGCCCCACAACAGCCGCCGGCACCGATGCTGAAGAAACCGTTCATCGGCCCCTTGAAGTAGCCCTTGCGGATCAGCCGCTCGACGATCTCAAGGCCGTGGATATGGCCGAGAGCAAAGTAAGGCTGGATTCCGTGATTGACCATTTGCTTGATATTTTCGAGAAAGAAATCCGGCGTGGAGTCGGCGACCATGTTGGCCATGGCGTGGAGCATCGCCGGATTTTCAAAGCGGGTTCCCTGAAAGGAATCATCTACCGGATGCAGTGCCGTCAGGTCATACAGGCCTGTGCCACATAGAATCGTGACCTGATCCGGTATCGGACTGATCTCAGCCAGCTTGTGACGCGAGTCATAGCTCTGGAACTTCGCCTCCTCACCCGGCTCCGGCGCAAAAGAGATGGACCCGCCGACCTGCAGGATCATCTTGGGCACCGCCTTGCGCAGGCGCGCAATTTGATCGCCGTATTCTTTCAAGTTCTTGGAGATGTGGCCCGTCTTGGGATCGCGTACATGGATATGCAAGAGCGTGGCTCCTGCGTTGTAACAATCCACCGCGATTTGGGTCTGTTCCTCCCATGTGACAGGAAGTTTCTGATCCGGCGTGCAATCCTGCGGCAACCACATCGGTCCATAGGGAGCGGCTGTAATCATCAAGGGTGCCTGATTTTCAGGGATCAGTGAGTCGTCTGTGAAATACATAGTTGTCCTCCTAAATTTGGCAGATTCAAGCTCTCGAGGGGCGCACGAACTCCGGACGAACGTCTACGGTACGCAGACCTTGCCAAGGGGCTAGTGTCAGAGATTTCAACTGCGTTCTATCAGAGCGCCGTAAAGGCAGGTATTGTCAGAATTGACAGGTCATTTCAGAACGGCGCAGTTATCCGCCGGGAGCAAAAGCCCGATGGCGTGCTCCATGGACAGGCGAACGATTTCGCGTGTGTATTGTGTCGAGGGCGTGCCTACGCGCGAGTAGCGCGCTTTTTCCTTTCAGACATTTTCTGAGCCATAAATAACAGCAGCTTCAGCTCGCACTTACCCATCCGGCTCATTAGGCTGCGAAACCTGCGAACTGTCCTGGCGTCACGACCGGAACTGCCCCAGCTCGTCGGCAACCTTGGCGCGGGGATCATCGGCTCAGGGGGCTCCTCGCCGTCGTAGAAAAGCGCATACAGCGGAATTTCCAGAGCGCGGGCCATTTTTTCCAGTGTCGGTATGGAGGGGACGGTGTGGCCGTTTTCCACACGGGAAATATAGACACGAAGCATCCCTGTGCGCGCTTCGATGTCGCCTTGGGACATATTTCCCTGTTCCCGCAGAGCCTTCAATCGCTCGCCAATTAACATCGTTCCTCCGCCGGCTGAGGCACGCGATTCTACAGTCATCTCAAACCATCGCGAGCGGACACCGCTGGCCACCCCAGTTTGCGGGTTTTGATGGAAAGCAAAGCCGCGAGTGCGGTTTGAATTTCGCCGCATTCTTCGTGATGGCCGGAAGAGTTCAATATTTCTTGAGCGCGGAGGACCATCACCTGCTCGGAGGCTCGGAGCAGCTCGGTCAATTTCTCTTTGTCAGATTCCAAGAGCGCCTGGAAGAACACTGCTTCCAAGAAGAGTTCTTTCCACTCTTGATGGCAGCCTCGGGGCGACCCTTCCCGACTGTGCTGCCACTCAGCACAGAAAAGATCACGTCCGCGTGCGGTTTTCGCGGAGATGTCCGACCCCGGTTTCATCACGTCGAGGATTTTCTGCGAGCAATTCGTCATTGTCTCCTCCGTTCGGTTCGCAATTGCGTCTGTTGGCAAGATATTTCGTGAGAATCTTTGGTGCCTGTCGCTGAAGGAGCCTTCGGCCACGAGGACCTTCAAGATCGTTGTTCAATGAGCCTTCGCCACTGGACTCGGATTGTGCTGCTTGCTGGAATCGCGACGCTTGAGCAGGGCCGGATCTACGGCGCTCGCTATGTTCGGAGGATGGAGTGAAGAATGAAAAGTTCCGAGGGAACCGGCGCTGCTTTTTCGAACGGGATCAGACGCGAATGAAGCAAGGTGGCTGCAGGCAGGCTGGAGTTTACATCAGCGATTCGAACAGGTCGGCCAGCGTCGGGGAGAACACCTAAGCCGTCGATATTGGTCTTACGGATTGTAAAGTCGTTTGAAGTGTTATCAGTTAGCGTCAGAAGCTCTGGAAATTCTGATGCAACGATGCCACACAACAGAATGGAGAGCAGCGACGAAACCAGGAGCTTCCGAATTTTGCTTCGTGCCGACACAATTTTACACCCAGCGGATTAACTTATATACCCACTCCGAATCAGAATCAATGGGAATAGACAACAGTCGAGGATCACCGTGACGCCGGGACTGCCCGGCGCGATAAGGAATAGTTGTTCGAGCCTACGACAGGGCTTAGGCAGTTTGCACCGGCAGTCTGGCAGCTTCCCATCCTACGATGCCGCCGGCAATTGTGGGTCAACGACCGCCGCGGTGCGTGTCTCCTCATCTCCGATTATGTAGGAAGCGTGAGCCAGGCAAGGCAGATAGAACTGCTTGAGGATCACTGCGCACCACCTTTGTTTGCAGGCTGCTACGATTCCGCACACCAAGTCCTGATTATCGCTGCAATCGACAAGGTTGCTCGGCTCACATCGCAGTTGGCTGGCGCGCCGCTGACTGGCGCTATCTTCCTTGGGCGAAATGCCGTTCACCGTTGAACAACCTCAAGCGCGAGAGGACGACCTGTTTTACCGCATCCACGGCGGGCGGCAGAATTTTGTATGGCACGACCTCGTCAGGTTGTTTGGCTAAACCCTGTTCCAAACCGTGTCTCCACGCGACTCGAAGTTCAGTATTGATGTGGACAATGTTGATTCCCGCCGCGATTGCTCTGCGCAAATCATCATCGTCGGTTCCGGAGCCGCCGTGGAGCGTCAGGAAGACGCGCGCCGCTCGCTTGATGCCGGCGATCCTCTCGATATCCAACCGCTTCTTCGTTTCTCCCCGTACCATGCTCCGAAGCATACCGTGCATATTCCCCACCGCCGGAGCCAGGACGTCCACTCCCGTGCTTTCCACAAACTGCTTCGCTTGTTCCGGTGTCGAAAGCCCTTTCGACAGATCGGGCGCCTGGTCGTGTATCTCCGAGCTGGTTCCGATGTCTCCGATTTCGCCTTCGACGAGCATGGCAGGATTTATAGTTTTCAAAGCTTCGACCGCCTGCTTCGTTTCGCGCACATTTTCATCGAAGGGCAAAGCCGACATATCAAAGACGACCGAGTCGAACCCGGCTTTCGCAGCCTCGACCGCCTTCGCCAGGGAGTGCGTATGATCTGCGTTAAGAAAAATCGGGAAGTCGAATTCCTCGCGCAGACTGCGGACGACAGCCGCAATCTCGCGAACGCCCACAAACTCACGCTCGCCCTCTGATAAACCGACTAAGACTGGGACGTTGAGTTCGCGGGCAGCGGCAAACACCGCTTTCAGTAGAACCAGATCAGAAATGTTAAAGTGTCCGATCGCCTTTCCGCTTTCTTGCGATTCCTGCAAATGATCCCGTAAGGAATTCATAGGATTGGCCTCCTGTCGCCCACGCGCCGGCATAATCTCGGTGTCGATCTCAGGCACCGGTGAACACTGTCCTATAACAGGGGCGATTATATCGCTCAATGACTGGAATGCCGATGGGCCTGCGAAGTTCAGAGTGGCGATCCGATTGGCGCGGTATTCACGCGCGTTACCGGACCCGGGTCGAACCGTGCCGCGCAAGAAACAGTTTGCGTTTCGCGAAGATGAGTGTAGTTTGCGCCAGGAGGGATGCGGGCCGTGTGCTTTTCAGCGACAGCTAACTTTGTGGGCAGCACCGTATTGGGCGGCGTGGGCGTGGCCACGTTGACGAAAGTGAAGCACCGGCGCGAACTGCTTTTCGCGTCGCTGCCGATCCTTTTTGCGGTTCACCAATTCATCGAAGGATTCGTGTGGCTGGGACTGGACGGTATTCTCTCTCCCGCGGTGGCGCACAACATGGGCGCGGCGTTCATGCTTTATGCACAGGGGCTGCTGCCGTTTCTTTTACCGCTCAGCGTGATGCTCTTTGAAGCCACACGGAAGCGGCGCCGGCGCATGCTGCCGTTCGTCGTGCTCGGCGGAGCTTTGACGCTTTACATATTGTGGGCGCTGACCGCGTACCCAACGCAGGTCTTCGTGCGCGGAAATAGCATCGTATACATCAATCAGGCGACGAACAACACGGTGGTTGCGGTGTTGTACGTGATCGCCACGTGCGGGTCGCTATTCTTTTCCGAGGAGCGGCCCATGGTGATTTTTGGCGCGGCTAATCTGGTGATTCTGCTGACGGTGATGGTTTTCAAGCGGTACGCGTTCACTTCACTGTGGTGCGCTTACGCGGCGATCGCGAGCGTGATCATCCTGGCGTATTTCTGGAGAAGCAGCGTACATCGCCCGTTCCGCTACGCTGAGCTTGCATAGAAGACGAGACCGTCCGACGGAATTTGCGATCGTTGGGGAGAACCATTCATGAAACGCCTTCTGCTCGCCGCCATTCTTGTGTGTCTGCCCTGCGCGGGATTTGCAGCGCCTTCCACCCCGGAATATTCCATCCAGGCGATCCGCTATGCCTCGGCCGAGGACGACGCCTCCGACCTCGTTATGGGCGCTCCCCACGAGAAGATGAACCTCGCCATGGTCATTTGGTTGATCCGCGGCGGAGGGCACAATATTCTCTTCGACAGCGGCTATCACCGCGATACTTTTGCGAAAGAATTCCGCGCAACCGAATACATTCGTCCCGACGACGCCGTAAAACTCGCTGGGGTTCAGCCGGAAGAGATCACGGACATCGTCATTAGCCATGCCCACTGGGATCACATGGGTGGCATCGATCTTTTTCCCAAGGCCACAGTCTGGATTCAGAAGGAGGAGTTTCGCTATTACACGGGCGACGCTTGGCAGCCCGGCGGCGATCACGGCGGCATCGACCCGGAAGACGTCCAGGAACTCGTCAAGCTCAACACCGAAGGGCGGCTCGGCCTGGTGGACGGAGATAACGTCGAACTCTTTCCTGGGATCCACGCCTATACCGGTGGCCGCCACACTTACGCATCACAATATCTCTGCGTTGCAGGCACTCCTACGTTCGTCCTCGCCTCCGACAATTTATATCTCTATCGCAATCTCGCCGAACACAAGGCCAGCGCCACCTTCTCGGACGCTGACCACGCTGCCAACATTCGCAATCAGGACCGCATGGTTCAGCTGGCGGGCTCTCCCGACCGCGTGGTGCCGGGCCACGACGCACTGCAGTTTCAGAAATTCCCCACGCAGGGACGCATTGCCACAATCAAGCAATGACGGAAACGCGTGCCGCAAACGGCTATAATCTTTACGCATGATCCCTCCCTCTTACAAACCGAACAAGAAATTCATGGAACTGGCGATTGCGGAAGCGAAACGCGCGGGCGATCGCGGCGACTATCCCATTGGCGCGGTGATCACGCGCGTCACCGGACGGCGCGAAGTGGTGATTGCGAATGCCGGCAACCGCGTGAAAACTTCGGGTTCGAGCATCAAGCACGTCGAGCTGGAAACGCTGAAGTACGTTTCGAGCGGCTACGGACGGTATTTGCCGGAATTTGTGTTGTACTCGACGCACGAGCCGTGCGCGATGTGCGCGGGGGCTTGCGTGTGGTCGCGGATTGGCGCGGTGGTCTACGGCGTTTCTCAGGAAGACATCGCCGCGTATGGGCGCAAGCACGGGACGGATTTCTACAAGTGGCGCGCGTTGCTGATTTCGTGCCGGGTAGTTCTGCAGAAGGGCAATCACGACGTTCCGGTCTTCGGCGGCTTCCTGCGCAAGGAATGCCAGAAGCTCTTCAGCTATGTGGCGGTCCGGCCTTAGCGGATTGCAATTCGCCGTTTATTTTAATTTGGCCAGGGATTGTAATTCGCGATTGGCGATTTCGCGCGGCAAAGGAACGTATCCCAAAGCTGAGCACTGATTTTGCCCCGCGGTCAGCATCCATTGCAGGAGTTGCAGAATTGCCAGTTTCTTCTCAGCGCCACCAAAGTCCCGCGGAAAAACCCACCACGTAAATGTGGAGATGGGATAAGCGCCCTTCCCCAGGGCGTTGGTGATCGGCAGTCCACGCTCGGGAGACAGCGAGCCAGCCGCGCTTTTTGCCGCGACGGTCACGCTCGCGAGATCCGCCAGCACGAACGCACCCGCAGCGTTGCGAACGGCTCCGAAGTTCAGTTGGTGCCTGAGCGCATAAACCAATTCCACGTAACCGATGGAGTTCGGCGTCTTCTGAACCAGCGCGGCGACGGCTTCGTTCCCTTCCGCGACGGCGCCTGCGGGCCAATTAACCGTCATGCCCTCGCCGACCGCTGATTTCCATTCCGGACTCATGGTGGAGAGATAGTGGGTCCACAGAAAGGTCGTGCCGCTTCCATCCGAGCGATGAACGAAGGTGATGTTAGCGTCCGGCAAGCGCGTATTCTTGTTCGACTGCTGAATTCTAGGGTCGTTCCAGCTCTTGATCTTGCCAAGGTAAATGTCCGCGAGCGCTTCCGCGGTGAAGTTAATGGTCCGGTCTATACCTTTCAGGTTGTAGATGGGAACGACCGCGCCAGCCACGGTGGCAAATTGCAGGAGTCCGGCTTTCGATTCAGACACCTGCTGCTCGGAAAGCGGCACGTCGGAAGCCGCAAAATCCACCTTGTGCTGTTCCAGCAGCCGCAGGCCGGCTTCCGAGCCGACCGCGTTATAAGTGACGGGCGTCTGCGGATAGCGTTCCTGAAATGACTCGAACCATTTTTGGTACAGCGGCACCGGGAAAGTTGCGCCCGCGGCATTGATGGTTGTCTGCGACGAGGGCGTGGCGAGCGGCGATACCTGTAATTTCTCTTGCTGGCCGAGCGCTGTGACTAATCTCGCCACCGTTTCCTCAGCGAGATCGCTGGTGATGGATTCCACGCGGAATTTACTGGGAGTGGCCAGGTACGACCACAAGGGCTGGCCGGCCTTGCCGATCACTTCGACCGAGAGAAATCCGCGAAGGACCGGCTGGCGCGAATTGGCGGAAGACCGTGCATCCGCGGAAACGTAGCCGCTTACCCAGATGCTCGCGGAGCCTTTGATAATCGCGTCGGCGCCATTGGGAGCCGTGACGACCTCAAGTTTTGTGTGCTTGCGGAGCTGCTTGATCATCGCTTCGTGGAGTTTGTTTGCGGCATCGTCGGTGCCGAATGATTCCACGAACACTTTTTCCACTTGCGACAGCGTCTCTGCGGTTTGCGCCAGCGCGGCGGTGGCGCCGAAGAATATGAGAATTAATGGGAGCGCAACGCTGAAAACGACCGCCAACAGCGAAGTACGAAATCGGTTTTGTCGCCTGCACATGGATGATTAGCCCGAGTCCTTATAACATCGAACGCGAAAGAGTTTCTCGTGAATTTCCGATGAAAATCGCGGTGTCGGGCCGCAGTCGTTGATTGCCGCGCCGCGAGTGGCGAGTTGAAGTGCGCCGGTACAAAGGGAAATGTGACGAGCGCCGGTGGGCCACGGTGATGCCATCGGGTGGAAGAAGCGCGACGAGCCAGGCACGGCGAAGGTCTCCAGACGTTCGCAAACTACTGGCCCAGCGCTCTGGGCACGTTCCAGTGACGCAGCAGGCTTACTACTCGCAGAGTGAAGCACACTGCGCCGCCGAAGCTTGCCGCCCAGGTGGATGGCAGGCGCGCTTTTGTTACGGCGATCATGCAGATCGAGCCTAGCAGGGCGGCTGATGCGTAGACTTCGAAGCGCAACACGGTGGGCACCTGGTTTAAGAGCACGTCGCGAATGGTGCCGCCGCCTACGCCGGTGATTGTGCCAAGCAGGACTGCTACGAGCGGATTCATTTTGTACAACAGCGCTTTTTCCGTGCCGGCGATGGCGAAGATTGCCAGGCCCGCCGCGTCCAGCACCTGAATGTAGAGCACCGGAATCGCGCGCACTTCGTTGTGCAAGAAAAATACCAGCACGGCGGCAGCTAGGACGATCGTCGGATAACGCCAATCGCGGAGCGAGGCCGGCGGCAGCGCGCCGAGCAAGGTGTCGCGGACGATGCCTCCGCCGAGCGCGGTGCAGAACGCCAGCGTCATGATGCCGATGAGGTCGAGATTGCCGTTGACCGCCGCCATCGCGCCTTCCACTGCGAAGACGAGCGTGCCGGCGATATCCGCGGCGAAAAGCAACCGGTCGGGGCGAACGAGTCCCGGCAGATGATCGGCTTGCGCCACGCGCGTTCTCCTAAGGCCAAACATTCTACCCGAATCGTAGTTCCCTACTCACGAGCGCGATCTGGGAGTTGGCGGCGCGCTCGGCTCGACGAGGAAGTACATCGCGGGGATGAAAGCGGCGAGGTAAGCCTCGCCTTGTAACAGGCGGAAGCAAGCTTCCGCACTCCCAGATTGCATTGCGGCGGCGCGCGAATTGCGACGTTTTGCTGCGCGCCTCACGGCTGCTTGGACCATCGCGCGACAAGCTGAAAATAGTTCTACTCGTACTAGGAACTCGCGCGATTTCTACAGATTTCACGTAGCGTTCGCCCTTCGGTAACCGTCCGTTAATGCGGCTCACGCAGAGTGCCAGCGGTCGAGCACGGTCAGCGCACCCGCGAGGCCATCCGACGAACATTTCCCCCACAAGGAAGGTAAGCTCATGAAGAAAAAAGCAGCGGTATTGTGTCTGCTCGCGGCGTCCGTAGCAGGCGTAGCGTCAGCGCAGGAAGGCGCGGTGCCGAAAGGCATTCCGCACTTGGATCACGTGTTCATCATCATGATGGAAAATCACGCGTACGATCAGGTCGTGGGGAATCCCAACGATCCGTTCGTCAACAAATACATCAAGACCGTCAACACCGCGACGAATTATTACGCCGTCGGGCATCCGAGCCTCACGAATTATCTGGAAATCGTGGGCGGGTCGAATTTCGGAATCCGCGACGACAATTCTCCGGATTGGAACAATAGCGGATGCACGCCAAACATTGCGAACGGCAGCGTTAGTTTGGAAGTCACGACCACTCCGATTTGCCCGATCTTCGGCACCGGCACCGACGCGGCCACGCCGCCGATTGATTTTTCGAACGAGACGACCGGCCAGCCGGGAGATATAGATGTTGACGGCAAGACGGGCTACGTAGCGAATCCCAAGACGGTTGGTATGACCATCGCCAATGAACTCGTAGCAGCCGGACTGACGTGGAAGAGCTATCAGGAAAGTCTGCCGCCGACGGGCGCCCAAGGCGTGAATAATGCCGACGGATTCTTTTCGAACCTCGACGATCTCACCACCGCCCTCCCCGGCGAAGGCCAGACGCAGAGCAATCTGGTGGATCTCTACGCCGTGAAACACAATCCCTTCGCGTATTTCCAGGACGTGCAAGAGGGCTTCGATCCGCAGCTCAGCTTGCGGCGCATGGCGGATTTCGAAGGCGCGAATGGACTCTTCAGCGATCTGGTTACCGGCAACGTTCCGACGTTTTCACTCACCGCGCCGAACCAGTGCGACGACCAACATGGCCGGAGCAACGCCGGTCCTGCGTGCGAGGGCGATCCCAACGACAACGGCACGCTTGTCGGGCTGAATCCCGGCTTGATGTACCGGGGCGATGTGACTTTGCAGACGCTGGTAACTGCCATTCACAAATCGCATGTCTGGAACGAAGGCCATACCGCGCTGATCATCGTGTGGGACGAGAACGATTACAGCGTGGCGCCGACGACGAACCGCGTGCTACTGACCGTGGATACCAACTACGGAGCGCAGGGAGTGCATAGCAGGAATTTCTACACGCACTTCTCGCTGCTCAAATCCATCGAAGCTGGTCTGGGCCTGCCCTGCCTGAACCACGCCTGCGACGGCGGCACGAAAATCATGACCGACTTGTTCGCCGAAGGCGGCAAAGAGTAGTCAGAGTGAACCAATGAAGTAATGCCGGATCAAAGTGGCACGGGCCGGCGGACGCTTCCGCTGGCCCGCGACCGCGGCGCCAAAGCTAGACGCCAGCCGGATCCACCGCGGATGTCGCCTACTTGTGACTGGATTCGGGTTCGGACTCGGAGTCTTTCGCACCGTTTTGCAGGGCCCAGGTTGCGAAGCCGTCTGGGGCGTTTTGCGCGTTGTGGATGTTGGCGCCTTTGATGCTGGCGATATTGCGCCACTGAATGCCGCTGAGGTTGGTATTGCGCAGGTCGGTGTTGGCGAGTCTTGCGCCGGAGAGGTCGGCGCCGGTCAGATCCGCGCCGACCAGATCGGCGTCATCGAGTTGAGCGCGCTCGAAGGACGTCTTGCGGAACTTGCTGTAACGAAAATTCGCGGATTGCAGGTTCGCGTCGGAAAAATCCACGCCGCACAGATCGCTATTGCGGACGTCGGCGTCGCTGAAATTCGCGCGCACCAGCTTGCTGCGTTCAAGTTCGATGCCCATCAGGAACGCGCCGGAAACGTCCACGCCCACGAGCGGCACGCGGTCGGAATTCAGTTCCTGCAACGCTTCCAGACGACCGCCGCTGCCGCCCTTGCCTTGCGCGGTATTGATCACCTGCCAGGCCTGGTAATGTTTTTGCTTGGTGCGGTCGCCCGATTCCGAGAAATAAAAAACCACCGCGACCAGGATGCTCAGGCTGCTCATGTATTCGAGCACTTCCAGAAATTTCCAGTTGCTCAGGTAATAGGCGGCCCATCCCATGCACCAATCGAGGGCCAGGAACGGTCGCAGCCATTTGTGCGCGGCGGCTTGTTGCGCGCGCCAGGATTCGGGGCGTTCACGAGGAGAAAATATTCGCATGGAGAGAGTCGCCCTCGGCGCATGGCTGCGGCTGCCGGATTAGGCCATCGCGCGCGGATAATGCGTGCTTCGCGCGCCGCGCCAAGACTAAAGTACGCGCCGCCAGCGGGATTGGATGTAAGCAAGGATGAAACTCGCCGCGGTGCCGCGCCATCCGGACCGCGGCTTTCGCAGCGCGCAAGCTTCTGGCACGTCCTGAATCCCGAGTCTATCGCGCCGAACTTAGCCGCCAGCGGCTGCGGATTGCGCCTTAGGTTGTTGGTCGGCCCCGGCGAAGGCTCTGCTCGCGAGCTCGACCACCTGCTTCAGGTGCCACCATTCGCGCTCGCTCATCTGCCTGCCATCGTTGCTGGAAAAGTAAATCGAGGCCCAGCCATCCTCGGACAACGGCGCGCGAATCACCAGCACGCTTTTCTGCTCCGGCATCTGATTTTCGGCCACGGTCATCCTCCCCTGTCTCAGAACGATCTAGCCCAGAAAATGCAACGCCCCACGGGAGGCATTCTCTCGCGTTGGCGCTGCGCCCGCAAGGGATATGGCTCACGGGCAGCACGGTGCCGCGGCAACGATTTCGAGCCGGATTTTTTTTGCTCGCTTTTTTTGAAATTAAGTATAGATTCCCTGCATCCGACTGGCAGACATGGCCCCGCGACGACCGAGGAAAGTGTCGTATTCCATGAAAGTGTACCCACGCGCGATTTTCAAACTGTTTAACCAGGCGCCGATGAGTACCACGATCCTGAGTCGCAACCAAGGCGGCTTCTGGATCCAGGGCGGCAAACTCGTGGTCTTTCTCGGCGGCTGCGATTATTCGGGCGTGCAGGTAGATGTGTGCTTCCTGCCTTCGGATCGAGTCGAGTGGTACAGGCTAACCGCGTAGCATTCGCAACAAGAACACAGTTCGTGCTGCGCGCCCGCGGCCGTTTGTGCGCGTTTTATGATGCTATTCTCGGAGCATGAACGACGGAGGCGCTCAAAACGCGGACAAGACGCGCGTCGGATTGTGTTTTGACTGCCTGCACGGCCGCAGAATTGAATCCGATCGCGGCTCGGTATTTTATTTGTGCGAGTTGGCCGCGAATGATCCATCCTACGCCAAGTATCCCCGCCTGCCGGTGATCCGCTGCCCTGGCTACGAACCTCGGTCGTAGCCATTCCTCCGTTTCTCCCGACACCAACCAGCCCACGTCCGACCGTCGGTGCACGCCATGCTCCATCGTCGGCCAGGGCTAGGTCCAACCGAGCAAAGTGGTAAAACTTTTCCTCAGGTAAATACTGTAGGCGCTTTCTGAAATCTACTGCATCTAACGGCGTAATGCGGAAGTAGTCTCATGCACTGCAGAGCACGAAGCCCAAGCCACATCCTCCGCGACGGGAGGGACGGAGGAAGGCGGCCCGCGGCTATATTTCGGCATTCGATATTCACAGCAGTCGAACCCCGGGACGCCATCTTAAAAAATCCAAGTAACGAAAATCGCGCGGGAGATGCCGCGCTAAAGGAGAGCATTGTGTCAGAACTTAAGCAGTTGCTGCCTACTCTTCCTGTTCAGCCGTTTCGCCTGGACGTCCCATTGCACAACCTGCTGCAACAACCCCAAAGACAAAAACTCCAGTCGTCCGAGGGACTCAAGACTTTGCCGGAACCCGTATTTCCGCAGCATCCTGAATTGATTCACGAACTGGACGGAGCGGACATTGCCGCGCACGATCACGTGCTGCAAACCGGCAAGCGCGAATGGCCGGCCTCGCGCATTTTCCAGAATATGACCGGCTGGTTGTTTCCATACGTCAAATCGCGGCTGATGCCGGGCGATTTTCAGCCGATCATCGCGTATCTGTTCACGGAGTGGAAGTGCAACCTGGATTGCCATTATTGCTGGTCATACGACAATCGCGTGAAAGGTATGACCGAGGACGTCGCACGCCGCGCGATCGACTGGCTGCATGAGAGTCCCTGCCGGGTGCTCGCGCCCACCGGCGGCGAACCGCTGCTGCGGCCGGATTTCGTACACAAGGTGATTTATTACGCGGCGAAAAAGGATTTCTGGGTGTATCTCGCGACGAACGCGCGCTTGCTGCGGCCAGAAGTGACCGACCGGCTGGCGGATGCGGGCATCGCTACGATTAATTTCGCTGTGGATACCATCAAAGAAAAACCCGGATTGCCGAAAGCGCTCGAGCACGTGCGTTCGTACTTCGATTATCTGGTGCGGCGGCAATACCGCTACGGATACACGATGTTCTTCAACACGAATATCTGCCGGAACAACATCGAGGACGTGAAAGAGCTCGCCAAGATCGCGCACGAAAACGGAATCTCGATTACGTTTCACATTAACGAAGCGCCGATGATGGAGCAGAATCATTTCCAGCATTTCCATCAGAACGACACCTACATTCGTCCCGAGGAATTTCCGATCGTGGATGACTTGCTGGACTGGCTGATCGACAAGCAGCGCCAAGGATGGAAAATGGTGGATTCCGTGGCGCGTCTGCAGAAGATGAAAGGTTTTATGCGCGGCGTCGGCGAACACTGGGGCTGCCGTGCGGGACAGAATTGGCTGATCATCCGCACGGACGGGACGCTTGCGCCGTGTTTCCCGATGTACAACGCGGGATACGACTGGGGCACCGTCGAGCATCAGAAATTCGACGTGAAGCAGCTGGGCGAGATGAAGCACGGTTGCGAACCGAATTGCTTTTCGACGCTCGGCTACAACGTGGCGTACTGCTACGACGTCGGGCGCGTGATGAAGTGGCTCTTCAAGCAGGCCAGGCACGGCTTCCAAGGAGTGACGGGCAGCTTCGAGGAGTGATCGCGCGTCGCGTCGGTGCCGACGCTAGTGCAACGGCGAAAACATTAACACAGAGTCCACAGAGGAAGACCTGAGGGCACGGAGAATTGCGCGCATCGCGGCGTTCTCCATGCCCTCTTCGCCTTTCTCAGTGTTCTCTGTGTTAAATCTTTGGCGTAACGCGCAGGCGCGCGAGCGGCATTCGTCACCGCCGCGATCATTTTGTCGCCGCGAGCGTATAGTCCTGGTCAACGTATGCAGTTAGTGGCGTGCCTGCTGGAATATCCACGTTCTTGCCATGCTTGATCAGCCCGATGGGGCCGAAAAGTACAGTCAGCGCCACCGTAGCGCCGACCTTGCCTTCTCCTTCTTTCCCTTTGTTGCCGCGCAGCCGCAGGCGCTGGTCATCCGATTTCACATATTCGAGGCGAATGCTCAGCTCGCCGGGTTTGCCCATCATGCCAGCCTTGTGCGCGTTTGTGACGGTGGCAACGGCGGGCGCGCCTTTCCTGAGGACGACTACGTCGCCAACTTTCAGGTCGTCCGCGAGGGTCATGTTCACCGTGTCGTCATCCACCGCCGTTTTCGAGTTCAGGTCCGCGGAAAAAACCAACGGCACCTCGGTTCCCTCTTTCAGTACAACGCGCTCGCTGGGCGGTGCGGCGGTCGTCGCTGCGACCGGGACGACAGCAGGGGCAGGCGCGGGGGCCGCCGCTGGCGGAGCTGCCGGTGCCGTTTCTTGAGCGCTCGCGGTGGGCTGCAAAATAAAAAGCGCCATCGTGAAACACAACGCAATGAAGACGGATCGCAAAGGGACTCTCATGGTCTTTTTCCTCCGCTTGACATAGATGGCACACATTGTTGCTGGCCCGCTTCCAGGCGTCAATCGCCATTCCTTGATCCGTTCCGTACCACACAATGCAACAAGCCTTCGCACGGGCATTCAACCGGGATTCTAGACAACACTTCCCTTCTACTTGGCATCTGCGCGAACTAATTTTTGGCGGGAGCCGGCGGAGCTGAAGCCGTCAGCGATTGTATGTCGGCGACGATCTTGCCGAGAGCTTTGTCGAAATTCTTATCGCGGTTCCCTTGGGTCGCAGCAGGTTCCACATATTCAACGAATGCCCAGAGCACCACGTGTGTCTTGGGATCGAGGATCACCAGGCGAAATCTGGTGTCGGCGGTGCGAGTTCCGCTGCCTCCCGAGCTGACTTCGCCTGGCAACGGAAATTCGGTGAAACTGATTTCGAAAACCAAATCGGCGTCGGCTGGCGCCGACACCAGCGTATAGTGCGGCCAGATCTTCATCGCGTCGTAGAATTCGTCGTAGGCGCGGTCCGGGCCTCCCGAAAAGTCACCATATCCGCCTGCGTAAGGATCGATAGCGCCACCGGCGTTGGAGATGAAAACGGTTTTGGCGGAGTAGATCTGCGGCGGCACGGGTGCGGCCGGACTACCTGCAGCGAAAATGCCGGAGAATGCGAAGAGGAAAGCAAACAGCACAGCCGGGCGCGTGCGCATTGGTTGCTCCTTGCCTATGGGACGTTTGCGTATAATATTCCGTTACATCGGCGCGAAACCCGGCAGGCGCTTGCGCTTACTTTTTCATCGAGAGGACATCATGACCGAACCAAGCAAGGAAGAATTGCTCGCGCGAATTGCGGAGCTGGAGAAGCAGGCCCGCGGCTCGAAACGCAGCGGGTCGTTGGAATTTCGCGTGGGAGAAAAAGGCGGGGTCAGCGTTTACGGCCTGGGGCGCTTCCCGGTCACATTGTATTACGAACAGTGGGTGCGGCTGCTGGATACGGCCGACAACCTGCGCGCGTTTCTTGAAGAGAATAAGCATCGGTTGAAGCTGAAGACTAAGGAGTAGCGCAACACTGAGACCAGGGCTTTTGTAGCGGCGGTCTTCAGACCGCCATCGGCGTCTGCCGCATGGCAAATGGCGCACTGAAGTGCGCCGCTACAAAACCTGGTCCGGCTGACGCCGCGCTCATCGCGCTTCTCGGCGCTCTGTCTGGCAAGCTACTTATTCTTGCGGTAAGATGCCTCGACTCTCCTAGCATGGTGGCCGCGTGCGAGTAGCTGTTCGACCTCTTGCGCTGATCGTCGCTTGCCTCTCGATTGTGGCGCTACCTTGCTTCGGGCAGGAACCGGCTGCTTCTGCAAATCCCTCGGACCAGGACAATCAGTTCTGCACGATTGCCGGCATTATTGTGAGCGCGAACACCAAGGAGCCGCTTAAGAGAGCGCAAATAGTAATCTCGAAGGAGGAAGGCGGCAGCGACGATCACCCTCGGTCTGCCAGCAGCGACGCCAGCGGGCATTTCTCGATCGACCATATTGCAGCCGGACGCTACGACCTGAGCGTTTCCCGCACAGGTTATCTGGCGACACAGTATGGCCAAGACCAGCCTGATAAGCCCGGCGCGGTACTGACGCTCGTCGCCGGCCAGAAGATGACGGACCTGTTATTCCGGCTGCAGCGGACCGCCGTGATTGCCGGGCGAATCACGGACGAAGACGGTGAGCCCGTTCGTCAAGCTTCCGCGCTGGCATTCCTCCGAACGACCGTTCGCGGAAAACCGCGAACAGAACAGGTCGGCGGGTCCACTACCAATGACTTGGGTGAGTACCGGATATTTGATCTTCCACCGGGAAGCTACCTGATCCTTGCGAACGTCACGCAAGGGAATTCCGAGATTATCACGCAGGACGCTGCACCGCAGGCCGCCGGATATCCTCCCACGTACTTCCCCGGCGCGACGGAAATCGCCCGCGCTTCGGCGATCGAGGTGAAATCCGGAGATGAAGTTACGGGCATTGACATTGCTTTGTCGCCCAGACCACCCAATCAAACCTACAAAATTCACGGCCACGTTTCGAATTCAATTTCAGGGCATCCCGATGCAAGTATCGCGGTCATGATACTCCCGCGCGGTCAGAGCGGCGAAGAAGCGATGTATATGCGGGATGGCAACAACACTCGGCCCGACGAGAAAACGGGCGAGTTTGAGATCAAGGGAGTCAGTCCGGGGGAGTACACGGTGCTGGCTCTGTGGTTCGACGGGGGCAAAATTCGCACGGGCAGCCAGAGCTTGGACGTTATCGGTTCGGACGTGAGTGATGTCTCCATCGTGCTGACGCGCGGGATTGACATCTCCGGGCGAGTGACGTTTGAAGGAAAATCTGCGCAACCCTCCAGCGACACCGTCGTGGTGCTAATGCCTTCGGAAAAGGAGATACCCTTCAGTCCCCCCACTGAGGCAAGGGTACAGCCCGATGGCTCATTCGTTCTGAACGAGGTGGGAGATGGATCCTATTCGATCACTGTCGCTTCGAAATGCGTGGAATGTTACGTGAAGTCCGCCAAGGCGAATGGAGTGGACTTGCTGGAGCAGGGCGTGCAGATAGGGTCGGGGAACGCGCCATCTTCGGTTGGGATCGTCTACAGCAGCAACACCGCCATAGTAAACGGAACCGTTACGAACAAGGATGATCTTCCGGCGGCGGGCTCTCTCGTCGTGCTTGTTCCGAACCTGGCCGACCATCCAAAAAGGGATCGTTATCACACGGCGACCACTGATCAGTACGGCCGGTTCGATATCCGCGGCGTGCCTCCCGGACATTACCAGGCATACGCGTGGGAAAAAATGAGCGGGGACTCTTACAAAGACCCTGATTTCCTGAGGCCCTTCGAAGCTGACGCTGAATCCGTGGATGTCTCCGAAAACGACCACACGTCCGTGCAACTCAAACTAATCCCAGCTCCCGATTCGGCGAAGTAATCCGGGCACGTCGCCAGCCGCTGTTGGTGTCTGCCGCGTGAGAAATGGCAGAGTGAACTGCGCCGCTGCAAAGACCATCCCCTTGGCCGATACGAGCTTTATTCCCTGGTCAAATATTTCGAAGCGCGGTGGCGCAGCTTTCCGAGCTCCCGATTGAGCAGGTTTGTGCGTTGCAGGAACGGCAGGATTGGCGGCCTGCGCTTCTCGACGCGGCTGCGCGCCTTCACCAGGCGCGCGTTAGGCCCGAAGTTTTCCATGGCGCGATCGAGAGTGAAGATGGCGCTATCGCGGCGCCCGGCCGCGGCGTAGACCTCGGCCAGATTCAGATACATCTGCATTTCCTTGCGTTTCAGCTGCAGCGCGGTTTCGCACAGCTTTACCGCTTCGGACCATTTTTTCTCGGAGCGCGAGATCGCTACACCGAGAAACGAAAGATAGTAGGGGTTGCTGCTTTCCATTTCCACGGAGCGGCGCAGGTGCGGGAGTGCGTTCTTGTGGTAACCACCCTTGAGCAGTTCGATTCCTTCCTTGAATTCGGTGAGTGCAGCTAGATCCGGCATGTGAGCCCCCAAGCTTTATCCACGGACGGCTGGACGTCCGTGCAGTGTGCGCGCGCTGCACGACGCAGGGTGCGGCATGAACGCGCACTGGTAAGTTAGAAAACTTCGAGAGGAAAAGATACTGGTCCGATGTACAGGTCGCGGCGCACGGAGACCTGTGCGCCGCTCAGCGCCGGCGTAGATGTAAGCATTGGCGCGGATCGATCGGGTTCTGAATCCGCGTCCTCGGGCCTTAGTACTAGCGCAACCGCTTAAGACTTGCGTTCGCGCGCTTTGAATGAGGCATAGCCTGCGGTAGCCATGGCGATGAAAAGGAAAAGGAGGGCGGCATCCAGCAAGCTGTGATAGTCAATCGCGTGGCCGCGGGTGTTCAAGGCCAGCATCTCAAATCCAAAGGCACTGAAGACGCGCAGCACGATCGCCAGCAGAGCGCAAATGACGCCCAGCCAATAGCTCACCGTGAGGATGTACTTTTCCATCTTGCCCTCCTGCGATTGTCGCTAAGTCGAGCGTGGCCGGTGAAAGATGCGCTCGAAAGTACCGCGGAGAGGTTCGCGAGTCAACGAAGGAGAGCACGGCTAAGGCGCCGGTCAAGCGGCGTGAACAACGTCGTGCGCGTGACGAACCAGCATCATGATCTCGGTCTTGGGCACGACGCGGCGGATTCCCGCCGCGGTGGCCTCGGCCTGCTGAATGGCTTGTGCGTACAGCGTGTAGAGAATGATGGGAACATCTGGCATTTCGCGATGAATAATGCGCGCCGCGGCGAGCCCGTTCATCACCGGCATGGAGAGATCGAGAATGATCAGATCCGGCCGACACTGCCGCGCTCTGACCACGGCATCGGCACCGTCCACCGCTTCGGAGCACATTTCAAAGCCTTCTTCGGTTTCGAAAACCCGACAAAGCAATTGGCGCATATCGTAACTGTCGTCCGCGATCAGAACCCGTTTTGGCATGGCCCGCGAAATCACCCAAGAGCTACCTGGAACTACCTAAGGACCGAGAGAGCAATCGCGCCGCAGCGGGTGGGTACACTCGGAGCGAATACCGGCTGGCTCAACGCTAGCAAGGACTGAATTCTCAGGGCAATACACGGATGCTGGTATTCAAACCTGAGAGCGTTCCCGACGCGGTTTTTCCGGAATTTCGCTTGTGTTGCATACAACATCGCGATTCTCGCTCGACGCGATGGCGCAACCGCCAAAGTGGCACGGCTACTCCTGGCTGCGATCTATCAGTTGCGATAGAGCCGCGCCGCAACGCTACGTGAATCCCTCGCGGCACTAGCTTTCTCGAATTTGTTTATTGCATAAAACGCCAACATCCTTCGCCGCTTTCCTGCCTTGCCTTTCCGCTTCCGTGGTTCTCTGATTCTGCTTCGCCCGCATTGCCTAACTCGCAAGATTTAACAGTGTTTACGAACTCCGCTGCTAACGACCGTGTGCGAGATCTCGTCTAGACACGCGGAGGAACGTACCCCGTGAAATACGTCCTTCCCAGCCCTGGACGGAGCGCGTGAATGCGTAACCCTCAGCCGAGTCGTCGCGTGCGGCGCGCCTTTCTGTTCGCGTTGGCGCTAATCATCGCCGGTTGCCACAAAAGCAATTCCGAATTCGATGCCGGACGTAAAGCCGAGGCCATCCAGGATTACGACACCGCGCTCCTTCACTACGAAACCGCCGCACGCGCGAATCCCACCGACGCCGAATACAAGCTGCGCGTAGTGCACGCACGTTACGCCGCCGCTTCCTTCCACATGGAACAAGGCCAGAAGGCGCTGCAGAAAGGCGACCTGCAGCTCGCCATGTCGGAGTTCGAAAAGGCCTACGGGATTGATCCCTCGAACGTAGCTGCCGAGCAGCAAATGAAAAAGACCGCAGACTTGCTGGCGGTCGCGAACGGCACCCAAGCGCCCGCCAAGCCCGACGATTTTAACGCGGACGAAAAAGAGCTGATGGCCGGGCCGCCGCAACTCCAGGCGCTCTCGCACGAACCCGTCAACATGAAGATGACCAACGATTCGCGCGTCATCTTCGAAACGATCGCGAAGCTGGCGGGCCTCTGCGTAATTTTCGATCCCGATTACGTCTCGCGGCGCATCACCGCCGAACTGCCGGGTGTGACACTCGAGCAGGCGCTCGACGCGGTGTCCTTCGAGAGCAAGGCATTTTGGAAACCGCTCACGAGCACCGTGATTGAAGTCGCGCCGGACAATCCGCAGAAGCGCAAAGACATCGAAGACGAGCAAGTGGCGACGTTCTACGTCGCAAATTCCTTGACGCCGCAGGACCTGACCGAAATCGTCAACGGCCTGCGCCAACTGCTTGACCTGCATCGCATCCAGCAAGTGAATGCGCAGAACGCCATCATCGTGCGCGATACGCCGGATAAGCTGGACCTGGCGGCCAAAGTGATCGCGGATATGGACAAGGCCAAGCCCGAAGTGCTGTTGCACGTGCAGGTGCTTTCGGCGAATCGCGACCGGCTGCGGCAACTGGGAATTCTGCCGGGGCAGAATGTTTCGCTGGCGTTCAATCCGCGCTGCTCGGTGCAGTCGGCGAATACCGATTGCAGCAGTAGTTCGAGTTCGTCTACCACCGATACCAACCCCCTTTCGGTTACGCTGAATAACCTGAAGCGTCTCTCCACCGCGGATTACAGCATCACGTTGCCCGGCGCATCGGCCGAAGCGGTGCTCACCGATAACGCACCAAAATCATTCAGGATCCTGAAATCCGCGTCACCGACGGCGAAAAAGCCGTGCTGAAAATCGGCCAGCGTGTTCCGGTGGCAACCGGCAGCACGCAGGCGGCGACGGGGGTGGGAGCTGGAAGCTCGGTCGCCTCGCTGGTGAACACGCAATTTCAATATACAGATGTGGGGGTAAATATCGAAGCGCAGCCGCGCGTGCATCCCGATGGCAGCGTAAGCATGAAACTCTCCGTGGAGGTCTCGGCCGTCGCGAATTACCAGAATATCGGTGGCATTTCCGAGCCGGTGATCAGCCAGCGCAAGATCGAGCACGAAGTGCGCTTGCAGAATGGCGAAGTGAATATTCTGGGCGGGTTGATTGAGCGCACCACCACCAACGATTTGAACGGGATTCCCGGCGCGGCCAGCGTCCCGGGCTTCAAATATTTGTTCTCGCAGACCGATAAAGAGGTGGTCGACGACGAAGTGCTAATCATTTTGACGCCGCACATTCTGCGGTTTTCCGGCATCAGCAAGGAGAATTTGCGGCGACTCGCTTCTGGCTCCGATTCCAATGTCCGCGTGTTCCACGAAGTTTCCGATGATCGCCCTTCGGACAGCAAGGGCGGTGCGAATCCTGCCGCGCCGGGCAAGCCCGAAGGGGCGATTCAACCCGACGATCATCAGCCTAGTCCCTCCTCTATGCTCCCGCTCGATCATCCCGCGATCGTTCCTGCGTCCGTTTCACTGCCACCAGCCGCGGGGAACGCAGGCCCCGCGGCGCAGCTCCATTTCCATCCCGAAAATATCGCGCTGAAACCGGGGGATTCCACAACAGTTGGACTCGCGATCTCCGGCGTGCACGATCTTTTCTCACTGCCGCTTCTGGTGAAATACGATCCGGCAGTGATTCAAATCCAGGACTTGCAAGACGGCGGATTTCTTTCCGGAGGAACGGAAGCTGTCGCGATCGTGCAGAGTATCAACGCAGAGAAGGGCGAGGCGATGATTTCCTGCACCCGACGCCAAGGAGGCGGAACCGGTGCGGCAAATAGTGCCGCGGAGAGCACCGCGGGCGCGCAGGCCGCGACGGGAGTGAACGGCAGCGGAACGATCATCGGCCTCGTCGTGCGCGGCATCGCTCCGGGCGAGTCGAAGATTCAGATTGTCGAAGTGCAGGCGCAGGATTCTCGCCAGCAGCCGATTTCGGTCGTAACGGGCGAAGCGACGGTCAAAGTGCGGTGAAGGGTGAGTGAGCACGCCGCAATCCGAAGAAGGCGTGACACGAGGTCCAACAAAAAGGGGCGTGGCGTCAGCCCCGCCGTGGCGGCGATCAGTGGTTTCGCTGAATATTTACCTCTTATCACACGAAGGGCACGACGCCAAGAGTGGCGCCGTGCCCCCAGAACGGACAGAACCCAATCGCGTGCTGCGGTTTATTGCGCTGGCTTTCCCGCCGCGTCTTCCTGCCCTGCCGCCGGCACGACCTGCGCTGACTTCCAGAATTCGGGATCGGCGTTGATCATTTCCGGGCCCACGTAGCTCATGCGCGGATTGATGATGAACAGATTGGTTTCGCTGCCTTCGATCGCGCCGGCCGAGAGTGCGCTCAATTTTTTCATGCCTTCGTCGCCCATCGCGGCGATGAACTTCGGATTATTGGCGTAGGCCAGATCAATTTCGGAAGCCGACTTCATGACACGGATCACGACGTAGGCAAAACCACCGGCTCCGTACGCGCGTGCATACATCGCCCAACTATCGTCAGGGTTTGCCTTCACGAGCGCGGGCTTCACCAAATTAACGATCGCGTCCCAATCGGCGTCGTGCCCCGGCTTCAGCCGGTACACCGACATTTCGAAGTAACGCATGTGCGCGAGGCCGCCTCCGATGTTGTAGCTTTGATCTTCGCGCAAGACATACACACCGGATTCATAGGAGGAAAGGAGTTCTCCGTCGGCTTGCGCGGCGTGGTCAAGAGCCTCCGAAAGCTTGGCGTCCTTTTGTTCCGCCATCTGGCGCTCTTCCCATTGCGCGAACGAATCGTACCCGGCCAGGAAAAGCGAGCGGCTAACGCCGCTGAGCGAATCCAGCGCAATGTAATGATCCGGTGAATGCGCCGCGGTCATCGCTTCCACGAACGCTTTTTCGCTCTTTTCATGTTCGGAGCCCGACTTCCCAGGCTTTACGACTTCACGGATAACCGTGAGGACTTTCGGCGGGGGCATCACGGCGGTCTTTTCCTGCGCGGCGGCGATCGAGGCAGTGCCCAACACGAGGAGCGCGACAAGCAAACTTCCACAGACTTTTTTCTTCATAGATGCCGACCTCTTCGGCAGCTTGCGGTTGTGTACCACGTAAATTTTGAGTTGCTAGTTGTTTCGAAGGGGCTCTTCCGCCTCGGCAGCCGAGCCGGAGGGCAGAACGGCGCGGAGATTAGCGAAGAGCTGGTGCGAAGTCAAGCAAGGAGCATGGTTTGTTGCCGCCAAATTGGATCGAGGCGCGGACGCGCGGCGCTTTGTGCGACGGATGCTTACTTGGCCGACGGGATTTGCGTGTCGGCGCGAACGGACGCAACGAAAGTCGTTCCGGCAGCGATCACCGCATCTTTCCCGTGTTTGAACACGGTGAAAGGACCGACCACCGGAATCAACAACGCTGCGTTCGGAGGGTTGGCTTGGCCTTCGCGCAATGCCGAACCGCAAAGTTCGATCACGGTGCCATGCACGAGCAGCGATTCGGCCTTGAAAGTGATGTCACCTGGAGCGCCGCCCGCGCCGGTCTTGTCCACCTGCATGACATTTCCGACGGCGAGTGAACCTTTCGGAGCGACAACCACGTCGCCAACTTTCAAGTCTTCGGCGAGAGTCATGAGAATCTTGTCACCAACCTGTGCGGTCCGGGAGGTCACTTTAACGTCGAAAACCAGCGGTACCGGAGTGCCGCGCGCAAGCAATAATCCGGGCGCATTCGCGGCAGGAATCGTCGCATTATTCTGACCGACACCGAGCGAAGCGGCTGCGGAAGCAACACCGTTCGCGGCAGCGCCCGACGTGGCAGCCGGCGTGGGCACAGTCACGGATGATGTTGTGGAGGGCGCCGCCGCAGCCGCCGGCGTCGCGAACGTATATTGCGCGGATGTCACCAAGCTGCGCATGCAGTAAGGCGCGATGGCGACGGCCTGCAGCGTGGTGGTGGAATCGATCGTGATTGGTCCCGTGTAGCGGTGAGATTTTGGCGTGGGCGTCCAGCCATCCGTCGTGTAATAGATGATTGCTCCGCGCGTGGCATCGGTCATTCGCACCGTCGTGGGAGCGTCATACTTGCCGGATTTCAGCGAAAATCTGGGCGCGGCGGCCGGAGGCGCACAGCACTGCAGCGCGACGGCATTCTGTGATGCTTGCATCGCCTGCTGAGCAAATTGCTGGCTGGCTAGCTGGGATTGTTGCATGAATTGTGCAGCCTGCTGGCCGGCCATTTGCGCCTGTTGCATGGCCTGCTCCGCTTGTTGCGCCGCCGCAAATCCCGGATCTTGAGCCTGCGCGTATGAAGCGCCTAGGGAAAGGAGCAACATCACAAGAAAGATTCGCATGGCGTCTCTCCCTAGCCATGAGACGTACCACGCGAATTCCAGGTTGCGTATGTTGCGGTTCAGGTAACCGCCGGGATCGTTCGTCGCAAAAGCACGACCAGGGCCGCTCCGCTGCTTGCGCCGGCGCCTTAGCGCTACCTGCGGCTCACCACCGCAGCTTCAGCGCGAATTGCACCTGCCGCGCGGTGGTCGAAGTGCTATTGATCGCGCCTGCCGTGCCGGAAACTCCCGCCGGAGTGAAGACGATCAGGTTGGGCGTATTGAAATTCGCGCGATTGAGCAAATTGAAAATTTCCGCGCGGAATTGCAGGTTGAAACGCTCGGTGATCGAGGTGTTCTTGACCACGGAAAAATCCCAGGTCGCGAGGTCGGGACCCATGTACGCATCTCGCCCCAGGTTGCCGTAAAAACCAATCAGCGTTGGCGGCGCGATGAACGCATTGGGATTGAACCACTGCGACGGCTTCCCGAGAATCACCGGGCCCGTGAACGACGGATTCAGAAATGGCCGCACGGGATTCCGCGTGTCTCCGTTGTTCGAAGGGTTGTAGCTCAGCTGCGGCGTAAACGGAAATCCCGATTGCAGTGTGACGATGCTCGTCACGCCCCAGCCGCTCACGATCTTGCTGGTCGCGCCGGTCACATCCGAGAGATACATTTTCCCGTGACCGATCGGCAGATCGTAGATCGCGCTGATGACGCCGAGATTGCGCACGTCGTAAGTTGCCGGCCCGTAATCCGCACGCAGGTTGAAGGGATTCGACACCAGTCCCGGCGCATTGTTCGCTGTCGTCTGATTCAGCGAATCGCCGTCATCCAGCGCTTTTGACCAGGTGTAAACGCCGCGAACCGAAAACCCGTGGCTGAACCGGCGATTCACGTCAATTTGCAATGCGTTGTAGTTGCTGTCTCCGAGTGAAAACCACGTCCACGTATTCGCGAGCGAGGGCGTCGGCTTCGGCGTGCCCGCAGGAATGTAATAGCTGCCGGCAGGAACCGGCGCGCCTGCCAAGGGCGAGCCTGCCGGAAAGCCCATCGTCGCCGGCACAGTGGGAGGATTTGCCGTGGGATAAACCGCGGGGCACGGCGCCGCGGGACAAATCGTCGGGAATGGCTCGTTCGCATCGAGGCCCATAATTTCGTGGTAGCCGTGCGAGCCAACATATCCCACGGTCAGCGAAGTGTTCGGCGAAAGCTCGCGCTGCACGCGCAACGACCACGAGATCAGCGTCGGCGTTTTCAAATTAGGCTGCACGCCGCCGGGAACAAGTTTCGCTCCGGCCGGCACAGGCGCAGCAGGATCAATCGGCAAACTGGAAACCGTGGCGTTCGCGATGCTATACGTGGGATTGAACGGCGCGTTCTGGTCCGTGCGGTAGCCCAATGCATCCTGCAAATCGTTGTACATCCCGAATCCCGCGCGGATTACCGTCTTTTGATCGAACGGGGCCCACGCGACGCCGATGCGCGGTTGCGGCTGGAACCCAGCGTTGTTGGTGGTGAAAGTGGAACCGCCGATGTGCGGCGTGGCCGAAATCACACCGTCGGTAAATGTATATGTTGCGGCGCGGCCGTGCGCCTCGTTCCAACCCGTCGAGGATTCGCCGCGGAAGCCCAGCGACACGGTTAGTTTCGGCGACAGCCGGATCACGTCTTGCGCGTACTCAGCGGCGAATAGCGACCGCCAGTTCATTTCCGTCGGAGCGGGATCGAACAAAAAGCTCGAAGTGTTTCCCGCGAGAAAAGTAGTGAGGCTCGCGAACGTCGCCTGGCCGAACTGGCTGAGCGCCAGCGTTTCGTTCGACTGGAATTGCTGGAACCATACGCCGAAACTGAACTGGTGGCGCCCGCGCGTCCAGGTTACGTTGTCCTCGTATGTGTAGAGATTTCGCGCCACGGTGAGATTGCTGCCATTGTTGCTGCCCGCGAGGCCCACCTGCGCCTGCGGATTCGATGCCGCGCTGCCGCCTACCACCACCGCGCCCACGGGATGGTCCACGAGGAAGCCCGGCACATCGGCCGCCGGTGTTCCCGGCGTGGGTTCACCGGTAAAGAAGTAGCCGGCGCGGGAATAGCCGAAGCGCGCCACGTTCAACAATGTCGGCGAAAAAATATGCGTTTCTTCCAGGCTGAGTACCTGCTCCCGCAAATTTTCAATATCGGTGCTGTACGGGTCGGCGGTGGTCGCGGTCACGTCGCCGCCGTCGTCAATCGTGTAAACCGCCGCCAGCGAATCGCGCGCCGAAAAATTGTGGTCCACGCGCGCCGTGCCGAAATCTTCGCGGATCGTTTGCAACGGGCTGCTCGAGAATGGCGAAATCCCGCTGAAATCCGGAGCGCTCGCGAGCGGCGTGGGCCACAAAGCGAGCAGCGGCTGGACGCTGGGCACCGCGGAGGCGCGCGACGCCAAGCTCGGCACGAACGCCACGGACGTCTGGTTCAGGCTCTGCCGCAGGCCCTCGTAATTCACGAAAAAGAAAGTCTTGTCCGCATGGATCGGGCCCCCCAGCGCGGCGCCGAATTGATTGCGTTCAAAGGGCGGCGGCGAACCCGCGTCGAAAAAATTCGCCGCGTCCAGCGCGTTATTGCGCACAAATTCGTACACCGAGCCGTGCAATTGATTCGTCCCGGACTGCGTAACGATGATTACCTGGCCGCCCGGCTTCTTGCCGTACTCCGCGCCGTAAGAATCGCGCAATACGTTAAATTCGCGCACGGCGTCCACGCCCAGCAGTTCCCCACTCCCACCGCCAGGCGTCATGTTATTTTCCGCAGCGCCCGTATATTCCACGCCGTTCAACAAAAACAGATTTTGCTGCGGCCGATTGCCTTCCACGGCGAAATTGTTCGCGCTCGTCGAATTGGAAACTCCGGTGCCGCCGGCCTTCTGCGAAGTGAAATTCGCGATCCCCGGATTCAGTGGCAGCAGTAAATCGTAACTGCGCCCGTTGAGCGGCAAATCCTTCACCTGCTGCTGCCCCACCAAACCTGAAATGTCCTGCGTCGTCACGCTTACCACCGGCGCATCGCCCGTCACCGTAATTTGCTGATTCACCGAGCCGATCTTCAGGACCAGGTCCACGTTGCCGTTTTCGTTCACCACCACGTTGATGCCGGTGCGCACGGCTTGCGCGAAGCCCTGCTTGCTGGCGCTCACCTCGTACGCTCCCAGCGGAATCGCCACAAACGCGTAGTGGCCCTGGCCGTCCGTGGCCGTCGTCCGCTCCACGCCCGTGTCCACGTTCTTCGCCGTTACGCTCGCGTCGGCCACCGCCTGGCCGGACGCGTCCGTCACCGTGCCAGAGATCGCGCCAGAGCTTTGCGCCGCGGCGGAAGGCACACGCAGAAGGACGCATAGGAGGCAAAGCGCGAGAACTCGAACGCTCCGACGGACCGCCCGGAATGGCAGAAAGCGCGACGTGGGAACGTACTTGCTGATTGGCGACACTGGCGGTGCGGGAATTGCGGCATGCGAGATCATTATGATTTCTCCAGGGATAAATAAAGCGGCGCCGCCGCCTAAATTAGAACGGCAGCGCCGGGGTCAATGTGAAGCAGCCACACGTTTTAATACGATTCCAATAGATATGTCAAATCGTTTCGCTGCGCTTTCGCCGGGAACGCCGGGCAAGGATGGCGGTGTGAACACGATGCTCGCCGATCTGGATTGCTCTGTAAGCGCCTTCGGGGTACTTTCTCCCCGTCCCCAGATGCGCAAAACCGAGGTGTGTGCTTGCCCGCTTCCGCCATTGACGCCATCAATCCTGCGTTTGATCACGTCCGCGCACAGTTGCTGCGGCGCTTCCGTTTCGGCCAGTGGGTGCGTCTGGCTGTAGTCGGGGTGCTGGCCGGGGAGATGGGCTCCTCGGGCAGTTGCAACACGAACGTCAATTTTCCGGGCGGCAAGTTCCCGTGGCCTGTCCATCCACACAGCATGCCGAACACCACGAATGCGTTTTTGCCGCAACAGTGGATGGGTCACCCAGTTCTGTTTGGAAGCGGGATCGCAATTCTTATCGCGATCGGGCTGGCGCTGCTCGTCCTTATGATTTACGTCAGCAGCGTGATGCGGTTTATCTTGTTCGATTCGATCGTCGCCAAGGAATGCCACATTCGCGCGGGCTGGGTGCGGCGCAAGGTCCCGGGCTTTCGTCTTTTCGTGTGGCAGATTCTTTTCATGGTTACGACCTGGGCCGCGATGCTGATGCTCATCGGCGGACCGGTCGCCTATGCGTGGGCGCTCGGTTGGTTCGTGCATCCCGGCGAACATATCCTGCGCCTCGTGCTGGCTGGTCTGGCGCTGTTCGCGGTCTTGTTTGTTGTCGCGACCGGTGCGGTCGTGATCCATGTGATGACCAAAGATTTCGTCGTCCCGCAGATGGCTCTCGAAGACATCAGCGCTTTCGAGGGCTGGCGCAGGTTGTGGCTGTGGCTGAAGCACGACGCGAGCGGTTATGCCGGATACATCGGGATGAAAATCGTCCTGGCGATCGGCGCGAGCATCGCTTTCGCGATCGTCGCGGGAGTCGCATTGCTGATCATTCTGATTCCGATGGGCGGCGCGGGATTGGTGGCCGTGCTTTCCGCGAAAGCCGCGGGCTGGACCTGGAACTTCCACACGATCGCGCTCGCCGTGATAATCGGGGTAATTGCGCTAGCGATTTTGCTCTTTGTTGCCGCGATGATTTCCGTGCCCATCGTGGTGTTCTTCCCTGCCTACTCGTTCTACTTCTTCGCTCCACGCTACGCGCAACTAGCCGCGTTGCTCTGGCCTGCGCCGCCATCGCTACCGCCGCCAGCCCCGACAGCACCCGGTTAACCGCGAGGAACGCCTGCGGGATTGCACACAGCTGAAAACCCTCTGAAAAAATTGGACTTGCGGGTGAAAAAAGTCATTGACATGCTATTCTTGTGATATATCATATGACATGTCTTAGATGTATTGGAGAATACATGAAGCACAACAGTTCTGAAGAGCAACCTCACGACCACGAATCCTCTCACCACGATTCCCGCCACTTCCGCTTTGGACACCGTTGCGGCTCGCACTATTTCCGCGGCCGCGAATCCGAATTCGGCGAGCGTTTTCGCCGCGGCGGACGCCACTTCGGTGGATGGGGCGGCCGGGGATTCGGCGATCGCATTTTCGATAGCGGCGAGCTGCGTTATGTAATCCTGCAACTCATCGCCGAAAAGCCGCGCCACGGTTACGAGCTGATGAAAGCGATTGAGGATCGCCTGAACGGCGCCTATTCCCCCAGTCCGGGGCTGATTTACCCTACCCTGACGCTGCTGGAGGAAATGGGCTACGCAACAGTGAGCACCAGCGAGGGAAACAAGAAGCTCTATACGATCACCGCGGAAGGCCTCGCGAAACTCGAAGAGAATAAGGCGGCCGTGGACGCGGTGTTTGAGCGGATGGATAAGGCCGGAGCGGAATTCGGAAGAGGCCGCGCGCCGCAGATTATGCGCGCCATCGAAAATTTCCGCTACGCGCTGCGACTGAAGACTTCGCAAGGCGCGCTGACGCCCGAGCAGGTGCAGAAAGTCGCCGACGCGATTGACGCCGCGGCGAAAGCGATCGAGCAGTCGTAACAAGTCGCGACAACGAAATAACCGGGGGTTTGTAGCGGCGGGCTTCAGCCCGCCAACGGTGTTACCCGCAACACCGTTGGCACACTGAAGTGCGCCGCTACATCCACCGCGCGGCATTTCGCAACCGCTGCTTCCTCCGCGCTACAGCACCACGTCCAATTCCAGCTGTATGCCGGGATGCGCGACGTCGCACAAATAATAAACGCCGCCATCATCGATCACGTACACGTCATCGTCGTAGCCCCAATCCGCCGGCCAGGCCTGCACGATAATGAACGAGTATCCGCCGTACGAAAACCGCGGACGGCCCTCCACTACTTCCGGATGGCCAACGTGAAAATGGTGCTCGCGTCCGAAGTGCGCCTTGAATCGGTCGTCCGGGATGCGTCCGTGTCCGCCGCCGTTCGAATGATCAGCGTGCTCGTCTCGGTTTTGCTGCTGCGCGTACTGGCGCTGCTGTTCGTCGCTCTTCGTTACCGTTTTTTGCTGTTCCTTCTGATTCTTTTCCTGCGCCTTTTCTTGATCCTTCTGCGCCTTCTGCTGATCTTTCTCTTGGTGTTCGGTCTGTTGATCCGCTTGTTGGGACTGCTTCTCGGTCTTGGGCTGCTCCTTCGGCTGGTCCTTGGGCGGCTTAGCCGGCTTTTCCTTGGCCGGTTTTTCCTTGGCTGGCTTCGGCTTGTCGTCCGGAGTCTTTGGCGGCGCCGATTCCGGCTTGCCTTGATCGTCGTGTTGCTCCTGAGCATAGGACGGCGTCGCGGCCCCCAAGAACAGCAGTAGCGCCGTCGTCCCGATCAGAGCCATCGTCGTCTTCATGAGCATTTCCTCCTGTTCGTTCTAGCGTGCATTCCGTGCGATGCATTCCATCCCGAGCATTCGAGCCGGCCGTTCGGCTCGCCGGCCTGAACTCGGCGATACAAATAAGAGCTGGGAAAATAACCGGACGCCGGATGGAGAATTCCTTCGCGTGCAAGGCGCCGGCGGTACCGCATACGAAAAAATCAAGAGTGCGCGTGGCCTGCGTGCCGAAGGGCAGCACGTAACTCCAAACTAGCGAAATTGCCCATATTTGCGAATACTGCCCAGGCTGTATATCGGGGAGGAAATCGCGTTACGGGAGAATGCAGCAGAAGAATATGCTCTAAGGGAATGCGCCGGTACGATAACCCGGTTACGATCACTTTGGCTAGTATCAAAGAAATGCGATGAGTAAAGTTCCTGATGACATTCTCGCACTGCCGCTTTCGGAGCGCGGCCAGATCGCGCTCAGGGTTGCTGTTGGAAAAGCGATCGTGGAACACGCGCTCCTCGGTGTGCCAATCTACATTGGGCGCGACGGTAAGCTGGTGAAACTGTCCGGTCTCTGCCTCTTGCGGAACTTAGGGGCCGGGCCGCCGCTGTGTTTTCACCCGCCTCATCCCGCGCACAAATTGTGCTCGCCGCGCGCGAAGCATTGCAAGAAATTTCGCGGCACTTATACTAGAGGGAAGCCGGCTGCGCTTGCTAGCGCGATTCGACTGATCGCCGGAGGAGAAAATCACGGTTCCGATAAGAGCTGCGTCGTGAGAGCCGCGTTGCAATACGTAATGCCCGTGGAAAGAGAAGTGCGACTGGAGCGCGCTCTCTTTCGCGGTGCAGAACTGACGCCGCAAAATCCGGTGTACCTGCGCTTCGTGCGCGCCATTCTGGAAACTCTGCTTACGGCGGACCTCGCACCGCGCGATTTGACCGTCGCGGCATTAGGCATCCGGGAACGCGCGGGCTCCGCCAATGTGGTGGCACGCGAGCCCGGCGTCGCCGCGGGGCTGGAAGAATACGCGTACCTCATGCGCAAGCACGGCCTGAAAGTGACGCTCAAGAAGGAAGACGGCGACGTCTTTGAAACCGGAGAAATACTTGCGCGAGTCGAAGGCGGCCAGAACAAGGTGCTGAGTCTCGAGCGCGTCGGCTTGAATCTGCTGCAACGCATGTGCGGCATCGCCACGAACACCGCGCGTTTGCAGGAACGCGCGCGGCATCGCTGCTCGGCGACGCGGATTCTGGGGACGCGCAAAACTCCCTGGGGCCTGCTCGACAAGCGCGCGATCCGTTGGGGCGGCGGCGGAACGCATCGCCTCGGTCTCGGCGATGGAATCGTAATCAAGAATAATCATCTGGCGCTGCTGGCGCGCCGCGAAGAGCAAGCCGTCCCGCTGGCCATCGCCAAAGCATGGACCGGGCGGCGCAACGCGGCATTCATTGAAGTGGAAGTACGCAGCGAAGAATCCGCGATTGCGGCGGGGCGCGAGTTCAAGCGCTTGCAAGCGGACGAAGCGTTGAATTCCAGCGCGGGCAGCGGCGCTGACGCTGTGAAAAAGCTGCGCTCCTGCCCTTGCCTGGTGATGCTCGATAATTTGATGCCGGAAGATGTGCGCAACATCATCGTCGCGATGCGCAAACAGAAAGTGTGGGAAGGGACGCTGGTAGAGGCCAGCGGCGGAATCACTGAAACAAACATGGAGCTATACGCGGATGCCGAAGTCGACGCCATTTCGATCGGCGCGCTCACGCATTCCGCCCGGGCGCTGGATTTAAGCCAAAGGATGGAGTAAACGCATACGCCGCGAGCGCATCTCGGTGACGGCGGACGCCTCCAGGCGTGAGGTCACCGAACGCGGGTTTTGAAGCGGCGCACTTTAGTGCGCCATCGATGTCGCCGCAGCACCGATGGCGGTCTAAAGACCGCCGCTACAAAAACCAAACGCGCATGGCAACGCACTCCCACAAACGATGCGTTACAGCTGGCCCATCCCGCCGTCTACGTTGATTTCAACGCCCGTGATGTACGAAGCGTCGGGCGATGCCAGAAACGCCACCACTCCCGCAACCTCTTCCGGTTTTCCCAGACGCTTCATCGGAACGATCGAGATAAGTTCCTTCGTGAAACCGTCTATCGCTTCTTGGGAGAGTCCCGTCCGTCCGAAGATCGGCGTTACAATCGGGCCGGGCGCGACAGCATTTACGCGAATATTGCGCCCGACCAATTCCGCCGCCACAGACCGCGCAAACGAGCGCAGCGCCGCTTTCGTAGCCGAATAGACCGTGCTGCCATTCGCGAAGCCCTTTTGTCCGGCGACGCTGGTATTGAGAATGATCGAGGCGCCGTCGTTCAAATACGGCAGTGCTTTCTGGATCGTGAAATACGCGCCCTTGGCGTCAACGTCGAAAATTTCGTCGAAGTGCTCTTCGGTGACGGCGTCGAGCGGCACAAATTTCGCCACGCCGGCGTTGACGAACAACACATCTATCTTGCCGAATTTCTCGCTTACCGCGGCAAAGAGCTTGTCAATTTCGCCGAGCTTCGCGACGTCGGATTGCACCGCAAGCGCGTCTTTCCCCAGAATTTTCACCGCTTCATCGAGTGTTTTCTTGCTGCGCCCGGAAATCGCGACGCGCGCGCCTTCATCTTTCAATCGTTTCGCGGCAGCTAGTCCGATGCCGCTGTTTCCGCCAGTAACCACTGCCACTTTGCCTTCCAATCTGTTCAAAGCCATCGTGATTCCTCCGCCCTCATTGGGATTTGTTGGTCAATTTGAGAATTTCAAAACGAATCACCGCGAAGCGTCGGTTTTGTAGCTGTGCGCTCCAGCGCGCCATCGTTGCTGCGGCACAAACTTCCGGCGGTCCAAAGACCGCGCTACAACCCCGCAGCTCGCCCTTCCCTGCTTCTCTGCCTGGGCTTCCTTGCTTCGATACTTAGATGAACGTCTAACTATTTGGTCGCAGTTAAGAGTATGATTGTCCCGCGAAGAGTTTTGCGGGATGGAAACTGGCCGCAAATCCATTCCCTTGAGGACGTTGCCATGAAGCGCGCAGACATCGAAAAAATATCCAAAGCCCTGGCCGATGCCACGCGGCTGATGATTTTCGAAGCCATCGCCGCACGCAGAAAGATGAATTGCAGCGACATCGCTACCCTGCGCGGCGTCACAGCGGCTACGGTCTCGCATCATCTAAAAACTCTGCACGACGCCGGCCTGATCGCATGCCGCCGCAAGGGCCAATTTGTTTACAGCACCACGGTGCCCGCCACGCTCAAGGCCTATACACAATCGCTCAGCAAAATGGGCCGCAGTAAGCACGAGAAGACCAAGCGGCTGTGACCTCTTGCGAAGATTTCCCAATTCACGCTAGTATTTCCGCAGACTGGTTTCTTAGCTCGCTCGTGTTGGCGTGAGGTGGGGCCATGACGACCCTGCGGCCATTCCATGGAATTCGGTCCCGGCTGTTATCTTCCCGTTTGTATGGCGCAACCGCGATCGCTGCTTGCGCGTGCGCATTCGCGCTGGTCTCCGCGCCCGCCGCCCACTCCCAAACTCAGTCCGCAAAACTGACCGCACCCGCGGCGACCCTCGCCCCCGTGCCCGATTCGCCGCTCGAAATGGTCACGCAGCCCGCCCGCGTACTGACTTCGCAAGACGAGCGCGCGGCCGCGCTAGCGCTTTTCGAACACGCCCGACAGAACCTTTCGCTGCGCAATGGCGTGCCTGCGTTTCAGATGAAAGTCTCGTTCATGTCTTCCGGCCAGACGCAATTCGAAGGCGACGGCTCGATGGAAGACATTTCCTCCGGCCCGCGTTGGCGCTGGACCGCGCAAATCGGCAGCTCGTCGCAAACCCATCTTTCTCCCGGCGGAGGCGTGGTCTATTCGACGAATCCCCACGACCCAATTCCCATGCGCGTGCAAATGGTGCGCAGCGCGCTTTTCGCGCCGATTGCGTTCAATCTGGGCGCGGACGTGATTCGCACTGCCGAAGTCAATCGCGACGGCAAGGAACTCACGTGCATGTTGCTTTCCTCCTCCGCGCCTTATCCCAACGCGCCGCGGCAGTGGTTTGAAACCGAGTATTGCATGGACGCAGACACCGGCCTGCTGCGCACCTGGTCCGAAGCGCCGGGAATTTATATTGATTACAATTATGCCGACGCGATTCACTTCGCCGGCCGCACGATTCCGCGCGACATAACCGTCACCGAAGGCAGCGAAGCGATCTTGCAGATCCACGTGAATAGCCTGGAGCCCGCGATCGGCCTGATGCCGTCCATGTTCGAACCCACGCGTTCGATGCTCGCGGATGGCCCCGCGTTCGTGATCAATGGCCCGCGCCGCTTCCCATTGCGAGCCGATAGCGCCGAAGAAGGCGAGGCGACCCGCGTGCAGCCGGTGATCGTTCACGCCACTCTCAGCAACACCGACGGCCATGTGATCGAAGCCGAAGCGCTACCCGGTTCCGATGCCGCGCTCGCACAGGAAGCCGTGAATCTGGTTGAGAAGACCACATTCCCCGCCAACGGAATGCAGCAAGAAGTCTTCGTAAACGTGAAATACCACGTCCCGCAGTAATCCTGCCGGAATCGCTGACAAAGCGCGACCCGCGCAGTTGATTCTGCAGCGGCGCATTTCAGTGCGCCATGTGCGTCGCGTGATCAATCGATGAAGACCGCGCAACTTCCATCGACGACGTTCGGCAGGGCTTCCTTGCAACCGGCCTTTTGCTTGTGCCGCACGAACGATAGGGCATAATGCAAAACATGCCCGTTTCCGCGGATACTCTCCAGCTGCAACTCGACTACACCGCTTGGGCCAGCCAACGTTTGATGGATGTTGCCGGAATGCTCTCTCAAGAAGAACTGACTCGGGATTTCAAGACGGCTGATAAAACCGTGCTCGGCACGCTGGCCCACATCTATGCGGCGGAGCGCGTCTGGTTGTCGCTCGCCATGGCTGAGCCGGGAGCAACGTTCGGTGCTCGAGACGATCGCGACCTGGCATCGCTGCAGATCGAGTGGCCGGCCTTGCATCAGCGCTGGAAAGAGTGGCTACGTGATGCTTGTGGGGAGGATGTGGCGCGGCCGATCTCATTTCAAGATATGAACGGCCGGCCCTGCGCGAAGCCGGCCTGGCAGGTCGTTCTACACCTGGTGAATCACGCGACGCACCACCGTGGGCAGGCTTCGGGATTCCTGCGCACGATGGGACGGACTCCGCCGCCGCTGGATTTGATGCACTATTACCTGACGCTCTAAACTCTCTAGACTTTCTAAACTTTTACACTACGGACCGCCGCTCGCGTTGCCTCACGTGCGAGCTTCGGTCGCGCGTCCTACTACCATCTCTGCTTCGCCCCGCATACACACTCTCACCGATTGCCGGTCCGCAGCCCCGCCGCGACACTAGCCTCGTGTAGCCAGCAATCGGCGCACAAATTCTGATTAGGAGTTTCAGCATGACCGAACAAAACAGGTGTTCCAAATGCGGCAAGACTTTCGGTTCTCAGAACGAATTGCGCGATCACGAACGGCACTGCCGTGGCGCGCGGTAGGGCGCGGCGTTCAATCTGCTCGAGAATCGCAAGAGATTTGAGGATTACCGGGGGCAGTTCGTAGGATGCGAAACGTAGAATGCAGAACGCAGGACGCGGCGGCCGCATTGGCCGCCGTTTTTTTTTGCGCACGCAGTTACTTGGGTTGGTTCTTCAACGCCGCCGTGGACTTTTCAAACGCCGATTGCGAGGCCTCGAACGCCTTGCGCGAATGTTCCATCGCTTGTCTGGTAAGTTCGTGCGCGGTCAAATGATCTTCCTTGCCATGATGCGTCGCCGCAGCGCGATGAGCGTGCGCGGCGAGTTCATGAAATTCCGCCGCGCGTTGATGCGAATCGTAGGGCATGATTGCCGCCTCCAAGTACGAATGCGCCGAGTCACTCAGCGCAGTTCTCAATTTAGACCACGCTCGAGCCAAACTCGACCACTCAACCAACACCGTAACACCGTGGCGCCCAGCATACGTTTCCTTGCGGACAAATCGAAGAGAGATCCCTCACTTCGTTCGGGATGACATTTGTTTTTTGAATTTGCAGAACTGGGTGGAGCGCGGCCTAACACCGTAAGCGGTAGCACCGTGCGGCGCGCAGCAGCGCCGTATAGCAACTCCTCCATGCGCAAAAAAATCGCGAAGGGGCGGAAACTGCATCCACCCCTTCGCCGGTGTGCGCGCAGCGCCCGGATTTTCATCCGTCGAGGAGGCAGCCGCGCGCGCTCGGAGGAGAACGAACCGCTTACTTCTTGCAGGAATCGCTCACCATTTTCAAATCTGTCACGATGAGCATGTGCCCGCCGCCGGCATGCCCGCCGCCTTGCCCTTCGCCAGATTGCGCCGCCTCATTCGTCGCGGACGACGAGCTGCTCGATGGCGCCTGCCCGCCCTGCGAATGGTGCTGCGGCACGCGGCCGGTGACAGTTACGGTGTGCCCCACATGCTCGCTCAAATCAACCGACTTGCTGCGCAAGTGATAGACAGTCCCATCGTCGCCGGTGAGCATAAAGCTGCCGGCTTTGGTGCCCGCTTGCAGGCAACCGGTCACCGAAGTTGAGCTGGGGCTCGGTTCGGCATTCTGACCCGAGTTACCCGTATCTTGGGCCGCCAACCGCGACGGCAAGAACGTTATGGCGGCCAACAGCGCCAATAAAGTGAAAAGCTTTTGCATCGTAAATCTCCTTTTTCGGGACGCGCACGATACGTCCCACTTACCGTTCGACGCGTCCTTAGTAGACGAGGTTTCCGGCGCGCCTCCAATCGGGTAAAACACCGACGCCACGGCAAAAGTTTCGCGTAGAGGCACCGTCGCGCGTCCACAAAAACCGAATGAGCCACAATTAAACTAAAACGATCTCCGAAATTAGAGCAGGCATAAAAAAAGGAGCCTCGCGGGGGCGAAGGCTCCTAAGGAGGGAAGCAGGAGGAAGAAACTCATGGTGGAGAAGCAAAGCGCAGGATGGGCCCAGCCCTTAGTATTTTTATTAATAAGGATTCCCGGCCTGCGCCTCGCTTCTGCCAACGGCATAATCAGCGAAAGGCCCTTTTTCGGCTATACAGCGAACCCTGTAGATTCCTTAGGGATTTACCTTAAAAAATCGTATGTGTACGTCCGTAATGCGCGTCCACGGGCCGCCGCGCTATCTCTAAACACAAGCGTTGCAATTGCTTACAAATGCGATCTCGACGCACTCCAGCGCCTGCGCCCCTTCGCCACTTGTCTCATCCAATCCTGGCAACGGGCAAGGAGGCCCATCGAATGACGATTTATTTACTTACCGTGCTGGTTCTCGGACTGATGTGCGGGAGCGAACTCAACGTCGGCGCTTTTGCGCATCGCGCGCTGAATCGTCAGCCGCTCGAAACTCACGTCTTGATGCGCGCGACGCTCGCGCGATTGTTTGGACGCATGATGCCTTTCTGGATGGCCGGTTCCGCGCTCCTGAATATTTTATTGTTGCTTCCCTTTTCGCATCTCGCGCCGGAGGCTTGGCGGCTCGCCGCGCTCGCCGCTGCGATCCAGGTGATTGCGATTCTTTTTTCGCTCGTCGCGCCGGTGCCCATCAACAACCGCATCATGAATTGGACGCCGCAAACTCTCCCCGGCGATTGGAAAGCGCAAGAGCAGCGCTGGGACGCTTATCATCTGGTGCGCACGTGTGGATTGATCGTGGCCTTCGCCGCGCTGATCGTCAGCGCAATGTTGCAAGGCGCATGAGCGCAACATGGGGCCTTGCGCGCAGCAACTTCGCGCAAATTCCCACTGCACTTTACCGGACAGTCAGCGGGCTCTGCTGCGTGGCCGGCGGCACAATCCCGTTCAGCCGCAAATAATAAACGATCTGCCCGTAGTGGTCGGCAACGTGCCACACGGCCACCGTCGCGATGCCGAGCTTCGAATTTGGCGCGGCATAGGGGCCGTCCACACGATCCAGCGCATTTTTGTCGTTGATCGTAACCAGGACTTTGTCGGCGTACTCGATTGAGTCGCGCAGGTATTTCACCAGTTCGGCTTTCGTAGCTGCCGGCGATGGCCCGCCCTTCTCGCAATGCTCCGGCGGCGTCTTGCCTTCAATCTCGTTGAAGAACGCATAATTGGCGCACGCCACGTGCTTCACTTGTTCCGCGAAAGAGCGCACTCCCTTGAAATCGGCGCCCGGCGCGCTCGGGATGTACGAATATTTATCCGCGGGCATCGCTTCCGCGACGGAAAGAAATTCGCTCTCGGTGAAGCGCAACGCATCGCCCACGCTCGCGGCGATCGTCTTGGGGATCGCATTCTGATCCTGAGCGGCCGCGGATGGTGCGGCAATTGTGAACGAAATCGCGCCTACGAAAAACAGTGCGGCAGTCGCCAATGTGATTTTCACGGTGACCTCCAGGAAAGCTCGCGCAAGAATACCGCCAGCGAACCCGTGCTGTCACTTCGCCGCATGCGCGGCGCGCGCTTTGGCTGTATGCCTCGACACGCGGCGCACGATTGGCTACAATCCCCTGCATGAGATTATCCGCGCGTAACCGCTTGGTCGGCAAAATCGTCGAGCTGAAACTCGGCGACATCATGGCTCATGTGGTAGTGGAAGTGGGCGAGCACCAGGTGGAAAGCGTGATCACCCGCCGCAGCGCGGACGAAATGAAGCTGAAGGTCGGCGACACGGTTGCCGCCGTGATTAAATCCACCGAAGTGCTGCTGCAAAAAGCGTAGCTTAGCCTACAGACACGTCCCTCGCTGTTTCGCATCAGTAATTATAACGTTTCGGCACACCTCTAGCTAAGGTCCATGTCTCCAACAGCTTACCGCGAGATTTCGCCCTTCAGCGGCCCATGACCTAAGTTAGCCTTCAATCGGTACTTCCCGACTATTGAAGCAGCCGCCCCACGGGCGCAATATAGTGAATATCAACCGGGCTGCAGTGAACCGGCTGGCAAAGCCAGCGGCGAGCCGCGGCGTGCGGCGATTAACGTCCGCAATTTCAGTGCCCTGGGGTGCGCAACCGATGTCGTCATATTCACGAACCAGCGCGAGAAGGACCAGCTAGGTCTGTGTCCTCTGGTCAGCCAACTCCGCTCGAAGTCCCGGTAACCGTTCAAGGCGCAACGCCCGTCGAAGGAACGGATCGCCGCGAGCTTTTCACCGAGCCAGCCAAGACCACACTGGTCTTCGAGAACGGCGCCGTGGTGAATCTGAAAGCCAAGGTCGTGCAAGGCCAATGCGTTTTTCTGCGCAATGAACGCTCCGGCCGCGAAATCCTGTGCAAAGTGTTGGAATGGCGCAAGGGCGGTCTGGGCGGCTACGTGGATCTGGAATTCACCTCGCGCGATCCTGTTTTTTGGGAAGTTACTGACGAACAGGCCGCGCAAGTCGCCGCAGACCAGCTGAAAGCTGCCGCGCAACACGAAACCGCGGCGCAAATAATCGCCCGAGAGCAAGCTAAACTGGCGGCCGCCACAGCCAACGCAGCGCCCGACCCCGCGAGCGCAGAATCCAGCGAGCACGCCGCCAACGCGATCCCCGCGGTCTCTGCCGAAATTTCCGCCGCCACTTCTGCGCTTCCTGCGCCTGAAACGCGCGCGGCGGCTTCAGATTCGTCCGGTGAATCAGCCAGAGAAGCTCTCAAAATTACAGCTCAAAAGCTGGAGCTTGCGCCAGCCAGCGAGCCGGCTCCCGAGCCCGAATGGAACGACGAACAATCCGCAAAAATGTTCGCGACGCTGGTGGCCAGCGACCCCAAGCCGAAAGCCAAGAAGGAGCCTGCGGCGAGCAGCACCGAAGAAGCTCATTCCGTTGCGGTACCAGAAGACGCCGCTCAGCACACCGACGCCGCCACAGTTGCGACCGGCAACGGAAAGGGAATTTCGAGGATCGCGGCGTGGACCTTCCAACTTCGTGAATTCGGTCCGGGAAAGAGAACGATCGCAGTTGCAATCGGAATCGCCGCGTCGGTTTTGCTAATCGCCGCGCTGAGCCTGGCGTGGCACGCCAAGCGCAAACACTCATTCAGCGCGAGCGATGGCGTGCTCGCCGCGTCCGCTCCTTCCTCGTCAGCGCGTGCGCCGGCTGCGGCATCGCCGACGCCGTCAACATCGAAAACTTCGGCTCCAGCCGTCGTCAACGTAGCGGCCACTACAGCGCCCGCAGCAACGTCCGCGCAGCCAGCCAGCAAAACTCCACCGCTGGACGCAACAAAGGCCGCCGCGGAGCTGGCCGCGCAACGCAATCACGAATCCGATCTGCGCGTCCTGGGGCAGCTGCCGTCCAGCAAGTCCAAGGACAGAAACTCGGACGCCAACGGCTTGATTCCCGCGAGAATCGTCTCGCAAGCTCCGCCAGCCATTCCGTCATGGGCGAAGAAACTCGATCTGAACCCGGTCGTGCAGCTCGACGCCGTGATTGATTCGCACGGCAACCTCACCTCCGCCCGGCCAATCTCCGGCCCGCGCATCCTGCACGGCGAAGCCGAAAGAGCCGTAGCCCTCTGGATTTTCGAGCCCGCGCAAGTTGATGGCAAGCCGACGACCAGCCACATGGTCCTGACGGTAGAGTTCCAGCATTAACGCGTCGATCTCGCATCCAAGATAAAGTTCACACCGAGAACTCCCGAACACACCCGATGTGAAGGCGTGCTCGGTTGCCGGTCAGACGGCGAGGCTTTGAAATCGTGAAGAGAGATCCCTCCCTTCGGTCGGAATGACATCTAGCGCCCCAAGTCCGCTGTCCGGCTCCGCAACAACCCATCCCACAAGCGCGCAACCACCAGCTCCGCCTCGCACCGCTACTGCGCTAACGCACACATCCGCAGTCACTTAGCCTTCCGCCACCCCGGTACCCGGCGTGCCTGTACATCCCCGGAGTTCCCTGTTATCACTTCGAAAGGGCGTGCTCATGGAAAACTTGCTGCAGGATATTCGCTTCGCACTGCGCACCTTTGTGAAAAATCCGGGGTTTGCAGCCATCGCCATCATCACACTCGCGCTCGGCATTGGCGCCAATACCGCCATTTTCACGATCCTCGATTCTGTGCTGCTGCGCACCTTGCCGGTCCCGAATCCGCGCCAGCTCGTCGTTCTGACCGATCCTGACGATCACGGCATGAGCACCGGCAGCCAAGACGGGGATCGCAGCCTGCTCGCGTATTCCGAATTTGAATACCTGCGCGACCACAACCAAGTTTTCTCCGGCATCTTCGCCGCCGATAGTTCCCTTGCTGAATTGCAAGTAACCATCCCCGGAGCCGGAAGTTCGCCGTCCAACTCGGCTGGCTCCACTGGTGCCGCAACCACCGTGCGCGATTCCGCGCGCTTTCGCATGGTCTCTGGGGATTATTTTCAGACGCTCGGCGTGCAGCCCGTCCTCGGCCACGCCTTCGGTCCCGAAGTTGACCGCGCGCGCGATTCGTTTCCCGTCGCCGTGATCAGCCACGGATTCTGGAGCCGCCGCTTCAATCGCGATCCGCAAGTCGTCGGCCGCAAAATCGAAATCGAAAAGACGTCTTTCGAAATTATCGGAGTCACGCCGCCCGGATTTTTCGGCGAGTCCGTCGGTGAACAGCCGGATGTATGGGTTCCTGCCACCATGCAGACCGCGATCTATCCCGGCACCGATCTGCTCACCGCATTTCCCGATGGCAATATTGACCAGCACATGTGGCTGCAAGTGATGGCGCGCCTGAAACCAGGCGTGAGCCTCGCGCAAGCGAACGCCGGCATCAATGTCGCTTTGCAACGCTACATCGCCTCGGCCCCTGCATTGCAAACGCTCACCGCCGATCAGCGCAAGCGATATTCGGCGCAGCAAATCAAGCTGCAAGCGGGCGGGCGCGGCGCCTCGACCGTGCATCAGGGCTTCGGCGAACCGCTCGAACTGCTGATGGCGCTGGTCGCGCTGGTTCTGCTGATCGCCTGCGCCAACCTGGCGAACTTGCTGCTCGCGCGCGGCGCCGCCCGCCAGCGCGAATTCGCCGTACGCCTTTCCATCGGCGCCTCGCGCTCGCGGCTGATTCGCCAGTTGCTCACGGAAAGTTTTCTTCTCGCATTTTTCGGCGCAGTGGCAGGTCTATTTCTCGCGCAATGGGCGGACGCGTTGATGCTGCGCATGGTTTCCGGCACCGGGCCGTTCACGATTCAACTGTCGCTCAGCCCCGACGCACGAATTCTTGCCTTCACGTTTGCCGTTGCCGTCCTCACCGCGATGCTCTTCGGATTGGCGCCCGCGCTGCGCGCCACGCGCATTGATCTTTCTCCCGTGCTCAAATCCGGCGCCACTGGAGCCACCGCCGAAGCGCTGCATCGCCGTTTTCCCGTCGCCAAAATCTTGATCGTCACGCAGGTGGCCATGTCGCTTGTGCTGCTGGTCGCCGCGGGACTCTTCGTGCACAGCCTCGAGCGTCTCAGCGAAGTGAAATTGGGCTACCACCCTTCGCGCCTGATCATCTTCGCCGTCCGCGCGGCGCCCGCGGGATATAAGGGCGCAGCCCTCCCGCTGCTTTATCAGGATTTGCTCGATAAATTTAAAACTGTCCCGGGCGTTTCCGGCGTCACTCTTTCCGGCGTCGGTTTATTCAGTCATGCGGAGTCCGGCGATCCCATCACCGTCGAAGGCTATACTCCCAAACCGGGTGAAGACGTGGATTCGCGCATGGACCATGTGGGCCCGGACTACTTCTCCGTCGTCGGCATTCCCATCCTGCGCGGTCGCGGCATCACCGCGGAAGATAGCGCTCCCGCCGGCGGAACGGCGCCGCGCGTCGCGGTGATCAATCAAGCTTTCGCCAAAGCATTTTTCTCGAATAGCGATCCCATCGGCAAGCGCGTGGTCGACGCCTATCCCGGCAATCCTGCCGACGCAATCGTCGTCGGTATCGTTGCCGATTCCAAGCACAACAGCCTCCGCGAGGAAGCTGCGCCGCGGATGTACGTGCCGGTCTTTAATCCTTTTTGGCCGCAGAAGGGCACGTTCTACGAAATTCGCACTGCCGCCGATCCCGCCGCGGTTTCCAGCGCCCTGCGCGAGATCGTCCACAACACAAACTCCGCGATTCCTGAAATTGAAGTGCACACCATTCCGGCGCTGGTGCAGGAATCGCTGCACGGCGATTATTTTGTCGCGCGTTTGGCGTCGGCGTTTGGTCTGCTCGCCGTCGTGCTGGCGGGAGTAGGACTCTACGGCATCATGGCCTTCACCGTCGCGCGCCGCACGCGTGACATCGGCATCCGCATGACGCTCGGCGCGAGCCCTTCCACAATCCTGCGCCAAGTGCTGCGCGAAACACTAATCCTTATGCTGATCGGTATCGCTGTAGGCGTTCCCATCGCGCTGGCTGGGACGCGCCTGATCCGCACGATGCTCTTCGGCCTGGGCGCGGTCGATCCCGTCGCGCTAGTCGCCGCGTGCGTAATCCTGGCCGCCATCGCCGCGGCTGCCAGCTACATCCCGGCGCGCCGCGCTTCGCAAGTTGATCCCATGATCGCTCTGCGCTACGAATAGGAGACGCAATGACGACATTGCTCCACGACTTGCGTTACGGGCTGCGAATGCTCTGGAAATCGCCGGGCTTTACGGCCATCGCGTTGCTGACGCTGGCGCTCGGCATCGGCGCGAACACCGCCATCTTCAGTTACGTTAACGCGTGGCTGATTCACCCGATTCCCTATCCGCAACCTGCTCGCCTGATGGTGCTGCTCTCGCACGACACGAAAAAAGGCTGGACCAGCGAAGGCGTCACTTCCGCCGCCGATTTTCTCGATTACCAGCAGCAGAATACTTCGTTCGAGCAGCTGGCCTCCTGGACGCAATGGTATTTCAATCTCACCAGCGATGGACCGCCCGACCGCGTCATCGGCGGCCTGGTCAGTTGGAATTTTTTCCAGACGCTCGGCGCAAAGCCCCTGATGGGTCGCGTTTTCGTCGAGCGGGAATCGCAGCCTGCGTCGAGCCACGTCGCGATCCTCAGCCGCGGTCTATGGGAAAGCCGCTTCGCCGCGGATCCAAACATCGTGGGACGACAAATCAAACTGCAAGGCGAGACGTACACCGTCGTGGGCGTGATGCCCGCCGACTTTCAATTCACTCTAATGGGCATCGCCAATATTTGGACGCCGCTCGCTCTGGATGATAAACAGCGCGCCGATCGCAGCAATTCCTGGTTCCAGGCATTCGGACGTTTGAAGCCCGGCGTCACGCTGGAGCAAGCCAGCGCGGAAACTAGGGCGGTTGCGTCGCGACTCGAAAAACTTTATCCGCAGACTGATACCAATCAAACCACGCTGCTGAGCCCGATGACGTTTGAAATCGGCAAGAACGAAGGCACGCAGCAGATCATCGCCTGTTTCTGGATCGTCGGCTTGATCCTGTTGATCGCCTGCGCGAACGTCGCAAATCTGATGCTCGCGCGCGCCAGCCGCCGCACCAAGGAATTTGCGGTGCGCCGCGCGCTGGGAGCTTCGCGCACGCGCCTGGTGCGCCAGCTGCTCACCGAATCCATGTTGCTCTTCACCGCGGGCGGCGCAGCGGGAGCTCTCTTTGGAGTGTGGGGCGTGCACTGGATCGAAGACGCAATTCCCGCGCGCATTCGCGGTTATCTCGTGAATTATGGCCACGCCAGCCTGGACGCCACCACGTTTGCTTACACGTTCGGCATCGCCCTGCTGTGCGGCGCGGTCTTCGGCCTCGCGCCTGCGTTCGAAAATTCCGGCATAGACGTCAATCGTTCGCTGAAAGAAGCTTCAGGACAAGCTTCCGGCAGCCGTAAGGGCGCTCGCCTACGCCGCATTCTTGTCGCGAGCGAAGTTGCCGTCGCGATTGTGGTGCTGATTTCCACCGGCCTGCTGGTAAAGGATTTCGCGCGCATGATGCTCGGCGATCCCGGGTTCAATCCGCGGAACGTCACCACCGCGCAACTCGTCATTCCTCCCTCGAAATATGTTTCCGACGCGCAGATTCGCACTTTCTACGACGGCGTGATGGCTCGCATCCGCGCGCTTCCCGAAGTCGCTTCCGCGGATGCCAGCCAGTACATTCCGTTCGGCGATGGAAACCAAGGCTACACGATCCACGTGGTCGGCCGTCCGGCCGCGTTGCCCGGCGAAGAAATCGGCGCGGACTTCACCGCGATTACCTCTGGATATTTTTCCACCATGCAGATAGCGCTGCTGCGCGGCCGTTCGATCGCCCCGGGCGATGGCCCCGGCGCGCCGAATGTCGTCGTCATCAACGACACTCTCGCGCGCCAGCAATTTCTCAAGGAGGATCCGCTCGGCCGCCGACTGGAAATCGGCGATAAGCACGACATCTGCACCATCGTCGGCGTCGTTCACGACGTGAAGAAATTCACGCTGAGCGATCGGCCGGAGCGCCAGATGTACGTCTCGGCGGAGCAATTTCCCAGCCGTTCCATGTCCGTCGTAGTGCGCACCGCGCGGCCGGCGCCGGAGCTGGCCGCCGGAATCCGCAATGCGATCTGGGCCGTGGATGGCGAGCAACCTGTCTCAGAAGTGCGTCCGTTGAAAGATTTGATCACCGAGCGCAACACGCCGAACCGCATCATGGCGCAAATGGTGAGTTTCTTCGCAGCGCTGGCGTTGCTGCTCGGGGCGGTGGGAATTTACGGCGTGATGGCGCAATCGGTGCAGCAGCGCATTCACGAACTGGGGATTCGCATGGCGCTCGGCGCAAGTCCCGCCGAAGTGCTGCGGCTCATTCTGGGCCAAGGCCTCAGGCTGACGTTTGCCGGCATGGCGTTCGGCTTGCTCGCAGCCGCAGCAGTCACCCGCGGGCTTGCGGCGATCCTTGTGAACGTCAAACCGAACGACCCGTTCACATTTATTGCCGTGGCCGTCGTCTTCACGCTCGTAGCGCTAGCCGCCTGCTACATCCCAGCGCGACGCGCCGCACGCGTAGATCCGATGGTGGCGCTGCGCTACGAATAACTGCACGATTCGCGCGGGTTTAATTCGGAACAACCTGCAAACCTCCCGGTAAACTCGGCTCCAACGTGGGCCCCACAGAATAAAACGCGCCATTATCGAAGTTCATGTACCAAATGGTGTTTTGCGCCGTGCTGGTATTCCACAACAAGAAATCCTTCGCGCCATCGCCGTTGAAATCGCCGAAGGCCTGAATCTCGGTATCGGCGGGCAAATTCGCAAACACCTGGCTTGCAAACGGGAATTTCAGAAATGGCAAATAGCGCATGATCGCCAATTGGCCGGTGGCATGATTTACCCAGATGATGCTGGCGTAAGAAGGCCCGAGAGTCTGCAGAATCCCGGTTCCCGCGACGCTCCAACTCGCGTCGAAGTGGCCCGTTGCATCGCCGTAAGTGGCAATGTAATTCGCAGTCGCGGAATAGCCAAGCATCGTGACGCTAAAATCCTCCGTGGTCGGCGCGGCGGAGGAATTGAAAAACACGAACTCGATATTCCCGCTGGCATCGCGCAACAGGACATCGGAATAGCCATCGCCGGCAAAGTCGGCAACCGCCGCTGCCGACCAACTCGATGGCGTCGCCGGCTGAAACGTCTGCTGCGACATCACGCGATCACCTTTCATATACAAAATCTTCCCGGTTTGCGCGGTGCTGTTCCAAATCAAAATGTCCGAGTAGCCGTCGCCATTAAAATCTCCCGTGCCAGCCACGGCTTCGCCGCTCAAAAGCTTGTACACTTGGCCGAACTGCGCGGTCCAGGGGTTTGCACTGTTCCGGTAAGGCTCCTTCCACACGCCAACCGCTCCAGTTGTGGTGTCCGTAACGACGGTGCTGGCATAGCCGTCGCCAAAAAAGTCGGCGCTGCCCTGCAACGCGAAATCAGACGTAAGCGCCGGCTGCGTGATCGCAAAAAGCGAATACTGGGAAGCGACCGGAGGCGTGGCCAAAGTGAAAAGAGGTATTTCGAGCTCCGTGGGACTGTCCTGGCTGCGGAATAGCAGGTCGCTGACCGTGTTTCCCGCATAGCTCGCGTTGCGATTGCCATCCAGCGTAATCGCCGGAGTGGGCGTCGTCACGCCGCCAATCACCACGTCGCTGAAATTCACGTTGGAAATCGGATGCGCCAGATTGTATCCGCGGAAAACCGGCAGGAACTCCTGCGCGTCGGTCACCTGAATGTTATTGAAATTTATGCCGCTGATCGAACCAAGCTGATAATTCCCCCGCTGGAAGTTGCTCGGCAAAATCTCGATTTTGATGAGCTGCCAGTCTCGTTTTCCACGCGAATGTCGTTGAAATTGTAGTTGCTCAGATTCCCGGAGCCGCCTTCATTGGCGGAAAACACCGCGTCGGACGTGTTCGGCCAATTGTATTCGCCGCGAATCACGTCGGAATCCTCCACCAGGATATTCGTCACATCGGTCTTGAGCCCGGCGCCCATTTCAAACGCGGCGGCGTTGTTCAATTTCCACACCACGCAGTTGCGCACCGCCAGATTGCTGGCCGTCAGCTTGATGGAATCGTCGCCATTCTTTACGAAGCTATTTTCGATCACGCTGCCGGTATCTTGCGCTCCGTAACCTGCTTGAATTCCATCCGAATTGCCGAGCCACGCGATCACTTTCACGTTGTCCACGGTGTTGCCGTAGCCGCCGTTGATGCTCACATTATAAAAAGGCGATTGAATGAACGTGATTCCTTCCACCACTAGACTCTGCACCTTACCCTGGCTCAGCACCATGTCCGGGCAGCCCGCCGTTGTGCTGATGCATTGGGCCTTCGGCAAATCTTCTCCGGAAAGAATTCCCCGCCCGCGAATCGCCGCGTTTTCGGCGCTCGTGGCGAACGTCAGGAATCCTTTCACGTACGCTCCGGCCGCAAGGAACACCGTTTCGCTCGAGCCGATCGTCAGCGGCGTCAGGCCCAAATCATAAATTCCCGGCGCGAAATAAATCGTGTCCTGCGCACCGCTCGCTTGCGGCATCGCATCGCCCGACGGCACGGACAATCCCGGCCGCACCGCCAACACGTTCGCGCTGGCCGCTGCAACTGGCGCCGCTTCCATCGGGTTGGCGAACACCAGCATTGGATTGATGAGATCCGTATCGTTTGCTTCCGTGCAGGTCGTTCCGGTCGTGCAGAAATCAATCGCAAATTGCCCCGGCGCGTTCAGCGTGAAGACCAGCGAATTCCCTCGGATGATCAGAACGATGCCCGCATGGCTCGGCAGAATTCGCGCGGAAGTAAAAGCGCTGCTGTTCGTCACCTGCACGGTGATCGAACCTGCAAATGAAAATGATGTCCATGCAGTTGAGTGCTCAAGCGTCGAAGAACTGCTGATCCCGCTCGGCTGGCCATTCGGCAAAAACCCGGGGTTCTGCACCTGGTAAACGAATGAGTTGGTCCACATGCCATGTTGATTGACGCGCGCGGTATATTGCGGCGAAGGAGTGATCCCCGATGGCGTAGCATCCACCTGCAGCGTGGCGCTCGTGTCAGCCACCGCCTGCATCGGGCCGGCAGCGGAACTGGCAACAGCGCCGCCGACCGCCGCGAAAGTTGTCGCAGGTCCGTTGTCCGGATAAGCCGAGGCGCAAGCAGCCAACGCCAGAACCGCACCAAGCGCGCGCAAACCGGTCAGGAGCTTTCGCTTACTAGCACCGCATCGGTAGGACATGAATCACCGCCGTATCATTCATGCGGACGCAGTCCGCGCTCGTCTGCAAGCCTTAACCCAACGGTAAATGAAAAGTTGCTGTAGCGGTTTGCGGCCGAATGAATACTGATGCGTAGATTTGTGAACGCTTCGTGAACACGTTCCAGAGGCGAAATCAGATGATACACAGCACACGCGCGAGCAGGCCGTCGCTTGTCTGGGAGTGCGGGAGCTTGCTCCCGCTAGTTACAAGGCGAAGCTTGCTTCGCCGCTCTGTCGGATCGCACTCAGGTACGTGTCAACCGGTGGGTCGCTTTCACCAGGGCCTTATATACTTCGGTTCAACGTGGAGCATATGAATTCCGTCGTCCTTGTCCATGAATTCCAGTTCTGACCTGCCGTCCCGATCGTATTTGATAAATAAAATGGGCCTGCCAATCCGAGCAGCTATGGCTCTTTGCTCTTCCGCTGGGAAACCGTCCACGAACCCAGGTGGCAATCCTTTCAGAAACACGAGCCGTCCCGGCTTCAGCTTAAGCATCGGCTTCGACTTTGACTTTTTTTTGTATTTTGTTCTGCCGGTCTTCATGTCAGGCGGGGACGGGTCTCGCAGGCTTGGTTCTGCTCTCCAGCAGCTCTCGCTTCGCGTCGTGGCTCATCGGCTCCCAAGTCTCCAGCTTCTCCGCCAGCACATCCATCCTTCGCAGCAGAGTCAGCTCGATGAACAGTTCCATGAAATCCAGATCGCGAAACACGAGCGACCGCGACTCGCGCATCTTGTCGCGAATCTGCTCCAAATGCGCGGGCATCTCGGTCCAATGCAACCCGCTCCGATGATGGTGGCAGAGGTGGTACCCCTCGTTCATGAAATTCACTTCATCGTAGACCGTCACCGTGTTCGCAAAATAATCCTCGGGATGCTCCGCATCGCAAAAAGCGTGCTGCACCCAGGCCGTCATGGCCATGATGAAATTCATCACCAGGAAAGGAACCAGCGCGAACCATATCCCGATTCGCCAGTTGTAAATAAAAATGGCCGCGAAAAAGATGTAAAAGCGCGCCATGCCCCACAACATTCGCCGCGCCAGTTTTTCATCGCCGCGCGCCCGGAAATACGCGTACGGAGCAAATCCCAGCGCCGTCCAGATGTTGTCCGCCAGATACCACAGAAAGTGAACCGGCTTCGTGCGGTCGTAGCCGCTCGAAGTGACGGTATCGTCCGGCCCGCCATTCTCGCGATGATGCAGACGCACATGCACGGTGCGGTCCAGCTCCGGAACGTTCCCGTACAAATAACCGAGGAAGAATTCCACGTAGCGGCCGAAAACTTTGTCGTATCCTTCCGCGAAATAACTCTGCGGCCTGTGCGCCTCCAGATGTTTCGCGCTGAACATCCGCACAAACCGCTGAAATTTGGGACCGTACAGGAAAAGATAAAACGCGACGACGAGCAGCAACCGCGGTTTTCCCAAAATCAATTGCGCGACGAACACCGGCAACGCCGTTAGCGTGATCGAAACCATCAGCCGCAGAGCCGGAGCGTCTCGCGGATCGCGTAAAAGCACGCGGCCCAGACGCTCGATGAAACGGTCGTAAGCCCGCGAAACGAATTCATACGCGCTGCGCAACGGCCGCACTTTCCCTAAAATTTCCGCCACGCCATAAAGTCCGAACGAAAACACGCCTACCATCGCGACGGCGGCGATGCTGGCCACAGCCACAATCACAGCCACGCACCGCACAGCAAATTCAGGAATGGCGCGCAGGCTCAAAGCAGGCCAATACGCCTTCGCGCGCGTCGCCTGCCCCACGCCGCTCAATTCCGCTTCCGCGAATTTGCCGACCGATCCCATGTTCGTGCCGTATGTGAAAGAAATTTACACCCTGCCAGAGGAAACTTCCAGCGTGGAAGAGTGGCGATTGCTAAGCTCCGCCGGGCGCTAGCCCACCAGCGATTTCTTCGCCCGCCGGCGCACCCAATGGCGAACCAGCTCATATTGAGGCACCGCGGTCGCTGAGCTCTTGGTAATTTTGATCAAGCCGCGGCGCTTCAGAAGCCGAATTGCCCCCTGCACCGCCGATTTCGACAAGCCGGTGAAGTCCGTGAGTTGCCGCAGGCTCACTGCAATCGCCTTCTGCTCGGATCGGTACAGCCGCGTCCACAGAACCACGTACGTCAAAAACGCTGCCGGCGACCGGTCGTGCCCCGTCAGGTCCGGCAGCAGCACGTCCAGCACGTAATCATCAATCGGCACATGGAGCATAATCACTATACTACTTAACAGTACAGGCGGTTGCAATCGCGGGATGAGTTGCGCAGAATGGCGAACCGTGAGGCGACGTTTCCGGCGAAACGCAACGCCCACAATTCAAACAATCGCCGCAGCAACACCGTGGAGGAACCATGATCAAAGGCGTCAAATTTGCCAGCATTCCCGTCGCAGACCAGGACCGCGCCCTCGCCTTCTACACCGAAAAGCTGGGGCTGCGCTTGCTCACCGATCAACCCTTCAGCAACGAGCAGCGTTGGATCGAACTAGGAATTCCCGGCGCCGACACGCGCATCGTGTTATTCAACTTCGGGCAGGATCTGAAGCCCGGAAGCAAAATGAACATAACCTTCTGGGCGGATGACGTCGAAGCCACCGCACGCGAACTAAAAAGTAAGGGCGTGCAATTCGTGATGGAACCGAAACGCGAGGATTGGGGCACCGCCGCCGCATTCAAGGACGTTGACGGCAACACCTTCGTGCTGAGTTCGAAGTAACAAATAGATTGCCGCACCGCCCTCCCGCGTAGCTTTGCCCGCACCGCGCGCCAGTCGTATGATGTCAGGTAACGCACCACGAAGAAGGGAGCACAAAATGACTCCTGCCGAACGCGAATTAGCGTTGCAAAATCTTGTGGAATCGCGCGAACGCCTTCTGCGCATGGCGCACGGCCTTTCGCGCGAACAGTTGCACTATTGCCCCGCGCCCGGCCGCTGGTCCGTCGCCGAATGTCTCGAGCACATCGTCACTGTCGAGACGCGCCTGCTCGATCGCATTCACACGACACTGGAGAAAGGCCCTGATTCTTCGCGCCGCAGCGTTTTCGAGGGCCAGGACGCCGCGCTGGTCGCCGGCACAATCGGCCGCGCGCAACGTTTGTCTGCGCCGGAAATTCTGCTGCCGACAGGCCGCGTGGCCGACGAGCAACTCTTGCCCGAATTCGAAGCGGCCCGCCAGCGGTCCCGCGAATTCGCCGCCAGCACGCAAGCCGATTTGCGCACTCACTTCTTCAAGCATCCCATCTTCGGCGACCTCGACCTTTATCAATGGCTCCTGATGATCGCAGCGCACTGCGACCGCCACCGCGCCCAAAGCGAAGAAGTAATCGCGGGCGAAGGATTCCCCACCGCGAAAAAAGCCAACACCCCCGCCTAGAATTTCCGACGGACGGCGCAGAACGCGATCTTAATTGGCCTTTGCGATTCTCCCACGCGTCGCGCGCGCCGAAAAATCCATCGCCCAATCGCACGAGAAGTGTACAATCCACACGGCCAACGGGGGTCTTCGATGACAAAAGCGTACAGGATTTTGCTGCCAATGCTGCTAGCCGTGACGTCGATGTTTGCGATCGCTCATGCCAGCAACGCGCAAAGAGCGCGTCTAGGAAAAGTACAATCGCTGCAGGCAACGACCGACAACTCCGGCTCGCATCCCGCTACCGCCGCGATCGCCGGCCCCGCGAAGATCACGTGCCTCAACGCCGTATCCGAAGCACCAAACTCGAAGCCCGTGCCGTCCTGCCACGTCGTAGCCCCGGGTTTCACCGGAAATTTGGCCAAGGGCGAGGCGAAAGACCTCACCGCCGCAGGCAACGTCACGCTAACCTGCAACGGCCAAGGGGCCATGCTCCGCTGCACCGCCCGCGTGGACATCCCACCTCCCAGCCACTGAACTAAGATTTCAGGAGAACAGCCGGATTCCGCTTGGCGATATCGAGCAAACGAAGAGCAGTCTTCTGCGGGCGGCGAACACCTTGTTCCCACGCTTGCACAGCCTTAGTGCTCACGCAGAGAAAGCTGGCGAACAGGGGCTGACTGGCATTTAGACTTTCTCGCACGCGTTTAATCTCTTCCGGCTTCATTTCCTTTGGCGGCGCCGGAAATTCGGTCACGCGCAAGTCCACCGGCCGCCCACGCTCGTATTCCAACGCATCATGCAGGGAATGCCGCAAATCGTCATACGCCTTGACTTTGAGTTTCTTGGCCATCGTGCCCTCCGTCTTACAATCTCTTCAGTTCTGCGACCATCTGCCGCAGTGCGATTCGCTCTTTGTTGTCCAAATCCTCTTGCTCATCCTTGTCGAAAAGCGCCAGAAGGTGGATGTGATTGCGATGTGCCAAATACAAATGCATGTAGCGATAACCGCCGCGTGTGCCCTTCCCGCGGCCGGGTTGGCGACGCGCGCTTTTCGTATCCCGCCCAGGCCCTTCACCATCTGGCCTCTCTCAGGGTCTTGGATCAGGTCATGCTGAATCTGTCTTAGAACGTGGTCCGCGGAATCTCCGGCCAAGCTCGCCAGATGGCGCGTGAACGCTTTCGATTCGATGAATACCACGTTGTAGGATATACCACGCTGTGGGAGTCGTTGTCAAGGCAGGAACACAGTGCCGACCGGGCGATGTCATGCTGCCCGAGCCACAGCTGCGGAGATGAAGGCCGAGCGCGCACCTTCGCAACACAAACCGCCCCGGCTGGCGGTTGCGTGCTAGTCTTATTACCCGACCCATGACCGATCTTCTCTCGCTGGTCATTCACCACGGATACATCGTCGTCGCTCTGGTCGTGTTTGCCGAAGCGATCGGCGTGCCGGTGCCCGGCGCGGTCGCTCTTGTCGGCGGAGGAGCCGCCGTCGCGACGCACGCGCTCTACGGGCCGGCGGGTTTCTTCTACGCGGTGGCCGCGATGCTCGTGGCCGATTCACTGCTCTACGTTCTCGGCGCCCGCACCGGCTGGACCATCCTGAAATTTCTTTGCCGCATTTCCGTGGATCCCGAAAACTGCGTCCTGCGCTCCGCCGAATCTTTCTATAAACGCGGCCGCACCACGCTGCTCGTCGCCAAATTTATTCCCGGCATAAGCACGATGGCCGCGCCGCTGGCCGGCAGCATGAAAATGCCCATCGCTCAGTTCCTGGCGCTCGATTTTCTGGGCGCCAGCCTCTACGCGCTCACCTACGGCGCGGCCGGCTTCGTCTTCCGCGATTTCGTCGGCAAAATCGTCAGTGGATTTCGCGCCGCCGGACACGCAGTGGAAGTCGTGATCATCCTGGCGGTCTTCGGTTATATCGGCCACCGAATTTCGTTGTACTGGAAACACCGCGGCGATCGCGTCGTTCCGCGCGTGCAGGTGGCGGAACTGGCGAAGAAGCTGCAGTCCGAAGGCGCCAAGATTCTGCTCTGCGACGTGCGCAGCCACGGCTACTACGCCGACGGTGCCGTCCGCATTCCCGGATCGATCCGCATCGAGCCCAATAATCTCAACGCTGAAATAAAAACGTTCCCGCGCGATAAGGATATGTATCTCTACTGCACCTGCCGGAGCGAAATCACCAGCGCCAGCGTAGCGCACCTGCTGCGCAACAAGGGATTCGACGCGTTCGTAATCGCCGGAGGTCTGGCCGCGTGGCGCAAAGCGGGCCACCCGCTCGAGCCAGTCCCGCCAGGCGACGTAGTCCATCTGCCAACCTTCAGCCGCCGATCATGATTGCGAGCGCAGTTGCCTTGTGTAGCGGCGGCTCGACGGCCTTCGCCGAGCCGGGAGCCTTTGGTTTCTGTTTTTCGGGTTCGCTGCTGATGAGTTATATTGTGGCCGCATCACTTCAATTGGTTCATTCAGGGGAGAAATCAATCATGCGCAGACTAGCCCGCGGACTGGCATCCGCCGCGCTTCTTGCTGTCGCAATCGCAGCACTTTCGCTCGCAGCCAACGCGCAAGACATCCCGCAAAAACTCCAGCCGCCCGCGAACGAGCATCTGCTCTTCCAACTCCACGCCAAGGGCGATCAAGTTTACGTCTGCAAAAACGACGGGTCAGAATTTGCCTGGACGCTAAGAGCCCCCGACGCGAAGCTCTTCGACAAATCCGGCAAACCCTTCGGCAAACATTTCGCCGGCCCCAGTTGGGAAGCCAATGACGGCAGCCGCGTAGTCGGTAAAGCCGTAGCAAACGTCCCGTCGCTCGACGCAAATTCCGTCGCGTGGCTTCTCGTCACAGTAGTCAGCCACGAAGGCAACGGCAAGCTGGCCAACGTAAACACCATCCAGCGCGTGAACACGAAAGACGGCAAAGCCCCCGCCACCGGCTGCGACGCCGCGCACGCCGACAAAGAATTCCGCGCGCCTTATTCCGCCGACTACCGCTTCTTCGCCCCCAAATAATCCGCCGCGCCAGCGGAGCCATCCGCGCTTCAGCGCTCCGGCGGCCACTGGCCGCGCGTTACTTCATGAATTCCCACACCAACTGCGCAATCTCATCCGCCGCGGTATCCAACGCGAAGTGCCCGCCGTCCACAATGTGCACTTCGGCCTTCGGCACATCGCGCCGATACGCTTCTGGCTCCGAAGGATCGAACGAGGACTCGTACTTGCCCCAGATGACCAGTAGCCGTGGCTGCTTCTCGCGCATCCACGCCTGCCACTTCGGATAATTTTCCACGTTCGTGCGGTAATCGTAGAAAAGGTCAGTCTGAATATCGCCCTGCCCAGGCTGATTCAGAAAATAACATTCATCGGTCCACAGATCGGGGTCGTGGCGCTCGAGATTCGGATCATCGCCAACGTGGCGCGCTCGCGTCGTCGGGAGCGAAAGCAAATTTGTGCGCAACGCGCTTTCGTACGCCGCACGGTCGGCCCAAAACGCCCGCCGCGTCTTCCAATTGGCCCCCAAGCCAGTATCGTGCGCCACCGCGTCCTGCACGATCAGCGCCTCCACACGCTCCGGATGCGCCAGCGCCATCCGAAAGCCCACCGGCCCGCCGTAATCTTGCATGTACAGCGTGTAACGCGAAAGCCCCAGCGCATCGCAGAAGTGATTCATCACCTCGGCGATGTGGTCGAACGTATACGAGAATTTCTTGGGATCCGGCCAGTCGCTGTGCCCGAAGCCCGGGTAATCCGGCGCGACCATGTGACAACGATCGGAAAGCCGCGTGAAGAGCAGCTCAAACATCCGCGACGAAGACGGCAATCCGTGCAGCAGCAAAAGCGTCGGCGCGTTTTTCGACCCAGCCTCGCGGTAAAATATCGAAAGCCCATCAATCTGTATCGTGCGATAAGAAGTCTGGTATTCCATCGAACGCTCCTTGCCTTGGGCAGCCGCCGCGCCCAACGGCAATTGGCCCAGCACTTGAAATAATGCCAGCATCGCAGCAACCGCCAAACCCATTCGGGGGACTTTCCAGCTTCGGCACCGAATAGGTAAGTTGAAATGACACATCATTTACCTCCGTTTATGCAACCGCGTGCGCCAGCGCGCGCAATGATTCTCGTGCCCGGTAACGCAACTACTAGCACCTGACCCCAAGCTAGGGAGGCGAGTGTCGCGTCTCCGACGAACCCTCTCGAATCGTCGTCTTATTTTCTAACAATTTACTGTCCGAAAGCGGACACACTACGGAACGCGGTGGATGCAATTGTCAATTTTTTGTAAAAATCCGCAGAAAAGTCCGTTTTCCCATACGAGCTTCTTGACAATCTCTCGCGCTGGGCATATCAAGTTTCCCATCAAGAGGACTTTTCTCCCTCTGGGTGGGTTTTAGATTGTGTTTCTCACGGGTCCACAAGGCTGACTCGCGCAGCGCGCTCTGCATTGTGCTGGCCGGCTCAATCCTAAGCTTGGCGCAACGATCGCAATGTTCTGTTGCACCGTGCTGTTGCTCGATAATTTCCGGGTAATTGACTGCAAGAGGAGGATACACATGCTTCGCAAAGCAATGATGTGGTTTGTGTGTGCCTTGGTCGCGCTGGTCTTTAGCGGTTCGGTAGCATTCGGACAGCAGCAAAAGACTCAACTGCCGAAACAAAATCCGTATCTCAAACCCACCAAGAGCCTGGCTCCGAATGCGGAAGCCAGCGTGAAGTCAAATGCCGCAAGCAGCGCGCTCAGCAATAGCAGCAAGAGCTCCGCCATGCTCCCGCTCTTCAACTACGAAGTTACATCCAGCAGAGACGGCAATACATACAACGGCACGATTGTAGGCCGCAGTCCATTTACTGACGCGTTTGGGTACACGGCAGTTCCGGCCCAGATTGTTCCGGTGATCATCGTTACGAATTCCGTTTTCGCCGGCGTGGACGCGAGCGGGAACATTATCACTGCTCCCGGCGTCACCACGTTTAATCCGTCCAAGGCCGACAACAGCTGCTTGACCGCGCCCAATGACGTTCCATTGAAGTTGGTGCAACAGTCGCCGATCTACAACGCCTCCGATTTCAATTATGGCGGCACGGATGTCGGCTTCACCGAAACCACAGATGCGTTTCAGCGGGCGAACTTTTACAAGCTCCTGAATTTCGGGAACGTACCGATCGACGACAATATTTTCTACCACGTGCTTCTCAGCCCGGTCAAAACCGTGTCCGCGATCATCATCAACATTCCGGCCGCCCTCGGCGTCGCCTATCCCAGCGCCGTATTCGGCGGTTGCCCAACGGGAACAGAGGCGATTGTAGACATCAACGCTTACGAGCCCGGGCTGTTTAACGCGATCTCGAGCACGCTCGGCGCACAGGGAGTGAATGCCGGCACGTTTCCGATGTTTGTCACGCACAACGTGGTGGAATGCGAAGGGCCGAACTGCGGAGCGCTCGCGCCGAATACCGGATGCTGTATTCTCGGCTTCCATGATTCCAGCGGCCAGCAGACCATCGGAACCGCGGATTACGACACCAGCAACATCTTCGTAAGTCCGGTGCCGGATATCTCCGACATGTCCCATGAAGTAGGGGAATGGATGAACGACCCGTTCGGCAACAATCCAGTCCCGCCGTGGGGCCATATTGGCCAGCAACCAGGGTGCCAAGTGAATTTGGAGGTAGGCGATCCGTTAAGCGGCACGCTTGCTCCGCCGATCGTCATGCCCAGCAACGGATTCACTTACCACCCGCAGGAGTTGGTCTTCTTCTCGTGGTTCTATGGGGCACCTTCGGTTGGCATCCATGGATGGTTCTCTGACAACGGAACGTTCATGCAAGACGCTGGACCGGTCTGCCAGTAAAGTCGCCGGGAGGCCGTTGAGAGGTCGCTGCGTCGCGGAAATCGTAACGCAGCGAAATTCAGAGAGCGTGAAGATTCTGGTGGCTACGGGCCGCTCAATGCCGCGGCCTGTAGCGCCAGGTTCAGGGTTTCACTTTGTCCGACGAGTTCGTGGTCAAGCGTTTCGAAAATTCACGAAGTATATTTCCAGCCATTCGTCCGCCAAGTCCGACGGCCGCATTGGTAAACACTAGGCCAACTCCGCGATTCGCCTTGGGATAGTAAAGATTGGAAAGCGCTGCCGAACTCAAATCACCCAGCAAGAAAGAATAGTTCGGCGCGGTCAGACCGCTATCCGTGCGTGTGAAAAATGCCGAGCCGATGGCATGCAGCACGCGCGATTTCGCCGAGCTGGTGCCCTGATAGTAGTAGCGCGGATCCTGATGCAGCAGCGACGGGTAAATCGCGTGTGTGAAAAAATCGCTGCTGCGTCCATCGGCAAATTTCGCCGCAAACCTTTTGCCATAACCCGCCGCGCCTTGTCCATATCCCGAAAAGGCGTTGGTAGCCTGCTCGATCCCCGCGCCGAAGCCGACGCCGACCATGGCGACTGGATCGAACGTCCCGCGCGCCGCGAAAATGAATTTCTGCTTTGCGCTGAGTGGCGCGGTGTCGTACGTGTAGCTCGTGTAAAAGTTGGGAATCACACCGATCAAGCGCTGCTTCTCCGCGGCGCGCATCTGCTCCGCAGCGATAAACTCGGTGGGATGCACGATCATCTCCGTGCTGGCCGCCGCCACGGATAACACAAAGTCCGGGACCTCGTACTGCTGCTGCCCCTGAAGCGCAAATCCCTCCGAAGTATAAGGTGCAAATCCCTCGGCGTTGACGCTCACCAGGTACGACCCCGCCGGAATCTTTGTAAAACTAAATTCCCCGTTCGTCCCGGACGCCATCTCCTGCGATTCCGCTCCATCCGCGCGCCGCAAACTCACATCAGCGCCGGAAACCGAAGCTCCGCTTTCGTCCAGCACCACTCCTTCGACGGTCGCAGCTCCCGCCACCGCCGCACGCGTTGGCTGAGTGGAAATAGGCACAATGAAAGCTGGCACAGGAGCATCGGGCAGCGCACGGCTACCGCTTTCGCGTCCCGCATTTTGTTGTGGACCTTGAGCGAACGTATCCGGAGGAATCACCCAAAGCAGAAATGACGCGCTAACAATCACTGCAGGGCGTAAGGTACGCGCGGAAAAACGAAAACGGGCCGGCGCGTCGCAAACTCCAACGCTGGCCGCAGACTCTGGCCGCACTGCGGCTTCGACGCGCAAGGTATCGAACTGTGAATCCAATTAGACTCCGCCGGGCTGTGCGGCTTCAAGGGACGCTGCATATCCAGTGTAGGCTCCCCCACGGTGGCTTCCTCATTCGATAACCCGTCATTACGCTAAATAGCTAACTGTCCTTGAGGACAATTTTTCGCCTGTTCCGACAGGCACACCACCACGTCGGATTCAATCAGCAGGATCGCAATTCCGACGCTTGCGCCTAGAGCGGCTTTACATCGTCAAAACGACGCGGAACTCCGCCTTGCCGCTCATCATGCGCGCGTAAGCTTCCGCCGCTTTTTCCAGCGGATAGGTTTCAATCATGGCGCGCACGCCGGTCAGTTCGGAGAAGCGCATCGTGTCCTCGGAGTCCGCTGGTACTCCGGAGGCCCAGCCTTGAACCGCTCGGCTTCCAACGATCAACTGCACCGGCGTGACCTCGACGGGTTCTAGGTCCGCGCCGATTACCAGGAGCTTGCCGTTGGGCGCCAGACCATCAAACAGCTCGGACATGGCCTTCGAGCTGGGGGCGGTGGCTAGAATCGCCTGCGCGCCGCCCAGTTTTTGTAATTCCTCCGCAGCTTTTGTCGCTGCGCTATCGATGTACACGCTCGCTCCGAGTTTTTTTGCGAGCGGAGCATTGCCCGGCCCGCGCCCGATAGCCGCGACCTTGTAACCGAATTTGTTCGCGAATTGAATTCCCAGGTGGCCCAGACCGCCGATGCCCTGCACCGCAACCACATCGCCGGGCCCGGCTCCGGCATGTCGCAGCGCGTGGTAGGTGGTGATTCCGGCGCAGAGCAGCGGGGCCGCGTCAATATCGCTCAGGCCGTCCGGTATTGCTGCGAGTGCATCCGTCGGAGCCACCATGTACTGCTGGTATCCACCGTCGTAGTTAATGCCTGGAACTTTCAAATTGCGGCAATTGCGAAAATCTCCGCGCCGGCAGTAGAGACAGGTGCCGTCGTGGCCGCCGTGCCAGCCCACGCCGACGCGCTGCCCCTTCTTCCACTCGGAAACACCTTCGCCCAATTCATCAACGACGCCCGCGATCTCGTGCCCTGGAACGCGAGGATACTCAATTCCCGGCCAAGCGCCTTCCTTCGTGAACATGTCGCTATGGCAGATGCCACACGCCTTCACCTTGATGCGCACCTCGCCTGCAGCCGGCTTCGGAATCTCGCGTTCGACAATCTCGAAATCTGCTCCCGGCTTCGGAACCTGCACCGCTTTCATTGGTGCAATCCCCACTTTCGTAGTCGCCATGATGGCCTCCTCTGAGTTTTCGATCTTAATTTTCAAATTCGGTGTTGCCGAACACGGGCTAGTGGCTCAACCGGAATTGCTCGCCCCAGTTGTTGCGTGTGGGGTCCCAACGCGCCCCGCGCGTTGCGATGGTGAATCTCTATTTCAGCAACTTCTATTACTACGCCTCCTCGCAAAATATTTCCAGTTCGACCGGGCGGCTACCAGCGTCCCGCGTGCGAGCCACCATCCACGTGAAGTATTTCTCCGGTCACTTGCTCTGCCTCCGCCACATAAAGCACCGCGTCCACAATGTCTTTTACCTCCGCGATTGTCCCCATCGGCGCATACGTCTTCATCGCTTCCTTCGAATCATTCTTGTGCAGCGGAGTATCCACCACGCCGGGAGCCACGGCGTTGAAGCGAATGCCGTCCTTTGCATACTCGATCGCTAGATGCCGCGTGATCGTATTCAACCCGCCCTTCGTAATCATCGAAACCGACGCTTTTTCGTTGGCGTAAGGCTGATCGGCAAGCGATGCAGTGATGGTCACCACATTCCCAGATTTTTGTTTCAGCATCTGTTTCACCGCGAGTTGAGTGATGTAGAGAAATCCCAACAGGTTGGTCGAGAACAAGGCATTAAAGTCGTCAGTCGTATACTCGATGAATGGCTTCACGCGAAAGATTCCGGCGTTGTTCACCAGCACGTCAATGGTTCCGAAGTGCTCGATTGCTGCTTCCGCCGTTTTCGCGCCAATCTCCTGCTTGCCGATATCGCCATCCACGAGAATCAGGCTAGGCGAAGCAGTCAACGATCGCGTCGCATCCAGCGACGTTCCGACGACGTTGTAACCGCGCTTCAGAAAGCCCTCGACCAGCCCCGCGCCAATGCCACCCGCTGCTCCCGTTACGATTGCCGTTTTCTTGTCGGGCATAGATACCTCGTCGTTCAAAAATGTGGAATGCAATAAGCAGTTCCGATTCGGCTGGGAGGGCGGGTTCGATCTAAGAACGTTCCAGTGGAAGTGCGTTGCGGTGGAAAATGCCTCGACGATCAGGAAACTTCTATTATTCCGCTACTTCGAAAATCAATTCTAATTCGACGGGCACTCCAAGCGGAAGGCTGGCCACGCCATAAACCAATCGGCAAGGGTTCTTATCTTTTCCGAAGACGTCTTGCAACAACTGCGACGCCCCATCCGCGATTTTCGACTGGTCACGCACGTCTCCCACCGTCGCCACCATCACTCCGAGCCGCACCACCCGCGTCACTTGATCCAGCGATCCGAGATGTTCGCGCGCCACAGCCAACGCGTTGATCGCTGCAAGCCGCGCCGCCTGAAACGCGTCTCCCGCATCGAGATCTGCGCCCACACGCCCAATGAATTTCGGCGCGCGGCCTTCCGTCGGCATCATCCCGGTGAGAAAAAGCAGGTTGCCGGTCTGCACCGCTTCCGCGTAAACGCCAAAAGGCTGCGGCGGCGGCGGAAGCGTGATGCCAAGTTCTTTCAATCGCTGCTCGGCGCTGGATTGCCCCGCGCCCTCACGCGCCATACGTTCTGCGGAGTTTGCATTCATAGTCGTCACTCCCGTTCGAACCGAGTCCCATCTTCTATGCGCCCTTAGATTCAGAAAGGAGCGTCAGCGGTTCAAAGAATTTCCCGCGCGACGCAGCGCGGCCTCACGTCACGCACTCGCACTTTTCTGCCGACGCTGCGCGCTCCACTCCACCACCGGCCCGGCAATCTCGCCCACTTCTTCCACCAGCGACTTCAAGAACGCCGCGACATCCGTGCATTGCGCAAGGCTCGCGCTCTGCCCCGCCCACATCGGCACCAGATCCGCGCGCCCGGCCACCTCCGCCGCCATCGTCAGATTACGCACCAGTCCGCGCTGCAATGGATACGGCAAAATCTCCGCCCCCTCTCGATTCAAATCCACCATCAAACGGTTCCTCACGCCCCGCGCGAGTCTTCCCGTAAATCCTTTCGTCAATCCTGTGTGCCCAGCCTTCTTCGCCAGTAAGAGTTCGCGATGCAGCCGCGTCGCTCCTGATTCTTCGCACGACAAAAATACCGTTCCCATCTGCACCGCCTCCGCGCCCAGCGCCATCGCCGCAACTACTCCGCGCGCATCCGCGATTCCGCCGGCCGCGATCACCGGCACATCCACAATGTCCACAATCTGCGGGACCAGCGACATCGTTCCCGTCAGCGAATCCTCCGCCGCGCGCAGGAAGGAACCGCGATGCCCCGCCGACTCGAATCCCGAAGCGGCAATCGCATCCACCCCGGCGTCGCGTAGCGCCGCAGCCTCATCCGGCGTAGTCGCCGCGCCAGTCGTCACGATTCCCTTCGCGCGGCACTCCTGCAAAATCTCACGCGGCGGAATTCCGAAGATGAAGCTGAACACCGGCACCTTCGCATCTAGCAGCGCGCGAGCCTGCTCTTCAAATCGCAGCGTCGGCGAATATGGTTTGTACCCGGGCAGCGCCGCTCCCAACTCCGCAAGATGCGCGGAAATCGGCGAGAGGCTGCGACGGAACGCGCTTTCATCCGAGCGACGCGCGCCTTCATCCTCCAACGAAACCCACAAATTCATCGCAAACGGTTTCGACGTCAGCGCACGAATCTCAGCCACTACGTCCTTGATCGCTTCCGGCGACAAATTCAGCGCGCCAATCGATCCCAGGCCGCCACAGTTCGACACAGCCGCCGTCAATCGCTGCGAAGCAAACCCGCCGAACGGCCCCTGCACAATCGGATACTCGATTCCCAATTTCGCAGTAAGCCGGTTCCGATTCCACGCAGCAACATTCATGTCTGCACCTCCAAAGTCACACAAGCGAAGACAAATCCCAGCAAATCACAATTGTCGAAATCGCACAATCGAAACACTGCACGAATTCGCACACGCTGCGCTCTCGCCGCGCACTCTCGTTAACTCCGCCCGTGGCAATCTTTCTGCTAACGACGCTCCACACTCCGCGTCCATATACCAACGCCAGCTTTCGCAGCATCAGCAACTAGAACAACGAAAGCAGCCGCCGCGGCGCGCGGCCGCGGCACGCGCTCGGGAGGGGACCCGTGCTCTCATTCTTGCAGGACCTGCGTTATGCGCTCCGCATCCTGCTAAAAAGCCCCGGCTTCACCATCGTCGCGGTACTCACTCTCGCGCTCGGCATCGGCGCGAACGTCGCCACCTTCAGCGTCGTCTACGGAGTTCTGCTGCGCCCGCTGCCCTTCCCGCAACCCGAACAACTCGTGCGAGTGTTCGACGATCTCCGCGGCCCCGGCGAACAGGACGTCGGCATGTCCGCGCCCGAACTCTGGGATTTGCAGGACAGCTCCGGAGTCTTCCAGGAAATTTCCGCGGTCGCTCCCACCAATTCCGCGATCGGCGGCGGAGAGCGCACCGTCCGCGCCGAAAGCCTCGTCACCAGCCCTGATTATTTCACGCTGCTCGGCGCGAAGCCGCAACTCGGCCGCATTTACACCAAGCAGGACGCCGTCCCCGGCTTTCTCGAGCCCGTCGTCATCAGCGACGGTTTCTGGCGCCGCAATTACGGTTCGGATCCGCACATCATCGGCCGCAAAATGAGCCTCGATACGGACCTCTATACCATCGTAGGCGTGATGCCTCCCGGCTTCCGCCATCCTGGCCGCACGCTCAATACCGACGTCGAAGTTTGGGGCGCCACCGGATTTTACGGTGCGCCGTTTCCAGTTCCTGCCGATCGGTCGCAGCGAATCGTTCCCGGAGCGATCGCACGGCTGAAGCCCGGCCTCACCGTCGCGCAAGCGCAAGCTCACCTCGACGCGTACACGCTGCAGCTCAGCCGTCGCTATCCGAAAGACTATCCCGCCGCGGCCGGTTGGTCGCTTCGCCTCGTTCCCGTGAAAGAAGATCTCGTCGGCCCGCAACGCACCGAGCTCTTTATTCTTTTCGGCGCGGTAGGATTTGTCCTGCTGATCGCCGGCGTCAATATCGCCAACCTTTTACTCGCGCGCGCTTCCGGGCGCCGCCGCGAAATCGCCATTCGCCTAGCGCTGGGCGCCAGCCGCACGCGTCTCGCACGCCAACTGATCACAGAAAGCACGCTCCTCTCACTGATCTCCGGCGTCGTCGCGCTGGTCACGGTTCTATTCCTTAAAAATGCCATCCTCAGCCTCGCTCCACCCGATATCCCGCGCCTCAATGAAGTGGACATCAGCGCTAGCGCGCTTTTCTTCGCGTTCGCGATTTCGCTGCTCGCGGGATTTCTCTTCGGCCTGGCGCCTGCGTTGCAGGCGGCCAATCCCAGCCAGATTGAAAATCTTCGCGAAGGCAGCCGCGGCTCGGGCCTTGGACGCCGCCACACCCGCCTTTCGCGCGTCCTCGTCGTTTCCGAAATCGCGTTCTCGATTGTGCTGCTCGCGGGCGCGGGACTTCTTCTCCGCAGTTTCTGGCAAGTCCTCGCCGTCCATCCCGGATACAATCCCAGCCATCTCACCACCGTGCAAGTCTGGATTCCGGTCGCGAATAATCCAGCCACGGATCCCTACGCGCCCGAAGACAAGCGCGCCGCTTTTCTGCTGGAACTTGATCGCCGTATCTCGGTTCTTCCCGGCGTCCAAGAATCGTCGCTGGACGGCAACGACACGCTCCCCATGAATTCCGGCCGAAACTATTCGCGATTTTCAATCCAGGGCCGCACCACGGACTCCGAAGCCGGCCCCGTCGCGGACATCGCCGTGGTGGACGCGCAATATTTCCACACCATGCAAGTTCCGCTGATCAGCGGGCGAAATTTCACGCGCTCGGACGCATACGGAACTCAGGCCGTCGCGGTGATTGACCAAACGCTCGCGCGCCGCTACTGGCCGCAACAAAATCCTGTCGGCCAACAAATTAAATTTGGATTTGGCGCGGGCTTGCAAGGTTTGACAATCGTCGGCGTCGTCGGCGATGTGAAATCCGATGGCTTCGAAGCTCCCAACGTGCCGCACATCTACGTCGCGCTCGGCCAATTCGCGCCGCAAAACGCGGTCGTTTTTCTACGCAGCCAGGGTGACGTGCAATATCTCGGAGAAGCCGTCCGCAAAGAAGTAGAAAAGCTGGATCCCAACGTCCCGGTGCACAGCATCAGCACGATGGACAAAATCATCGCGCGATCTCTCGCCGATCGCCGCTTCGCTCTCGAGCTATTAGGGCTTTTTGCGGCCGTAGCGCTGCTGCTAGCTGCCATCGGCATCTACGGCGTGATGGCCTATTCCTTCAGCCAGCGCACCCACGAAGTCGGCATTCGCATCGCGCTAGGTGCCCAACGCGCAGACATTCTCCGCATGGCGCTAAGCGAAGGCATGCAAATCGTAGCCATCGGCCTGGCCACAGGCCTGGCAGGCGCCGCCATAATGACGCGCCTCTTCCGCTCCATGCTTTTCAACGTAGCGCCAGCCGACCCAATCACCTTCGCAACAGCAGCCGCAATCCTGGCCGCAGTAGCGCTGATGGCGTGCTACATCCCAGCCCAACGGGCAACCCAAGTAGACCCGCTAACCGCGCTCCGCGAGGAATAAAGCACTCGGTTTCGGAGAGGCGACCAGCGTTGCGGCGCGCGGAATTCCGCACCGCCGCACTGGGCTTCAAATTACCAAGTCATTCCACGGGACGCGATGGAGTGCGCTGCAAGCGGCATCCATGCTGCTGCGCAAATTCCGAAATATCCGCGAAGGATTTCTCGCATCCAGAATTGTTGTTGCTGTCGAACGTGGACCACAAAAACTGTGACCCCTCTGGGAATTGGCCTAATTTGGTTTTGAGATCATCCACGGAGTGCAAGTCGTACTGCGCTACATGGAAGTTCACCGTGTCGCCCGCCGTCCAGCACGTCAGCTTGCGCGGCAGTTCCGACCACTCTTGCAGCGCGCGCTCAGCCTGCAACGAGACATATGGACCCACGCCCAGTCCCGCGATCCGCTGAAGTTTTCTCTCGTCGGAGAGCCAACCCAGGCCGTCCGCTAATGCGAGGGCCAGGCTTTGGCCGAGTCCCAGCTGAGCTGAATTCGGATTCCTTGTGGCGTAGGTAACCCGCAATTCCTGTTCGCCACCTTTCCATTGAGTGTTCCAGGCTTCGTAGCGATCCCAAAGGGGCTGTTCGGCGGCAGCGGAGCCATGGTTGCTTAGGTATCGCGCCGCATCCTGCGCAACTTCCAGATCCGCATCCGTGAGGCTCTTGAGTGCGAGCTCCTCCAGCACGCGATCCGCCTGTAGCGTCCCCACGTCCGAAAAAATCGTATGGCGGCACGCGTTATCGTCTGGCCCGCGCGCCGCAATCGCGCGCTCGAGCAGTGGCCGGGCTACTTCAGGATCGACGCGCAATGCGTATGCCAGCATTTTGTCTTGCGGGTCGCAAGCCCACGTGCCGATGTTTTCCGTCACTTTGCTAGCCACCGCCGGCCATTCTTCGGAATCCGCATAGCGAAAAAGGAGCGACGCAAGCCTGCCTTCAACTTCGTAGTCATCGGTCGCCAGGAAATGCTGAGCGAGTTGGTCCTCGACTTCCGGAAGCACCTTGTCCGGCAGTATCCCCAGAACATCGGCGCCGTAGCGTGGCTTGGGCCGGCTGATCTCATTGATCACAGCGTCGCGCGCGCCATCGGGATCGAGTTCGTACCAACGCTCGAGCGCTGCGCCACTGGCGAGCAACGATTGATAGGCCGCCATCTCGCGGGGATTCGAATAATCCTTGAACTGCAGAGCCATGCCGCGCAGCAAAGGAAGCCACTGCGGATCTTTGATGGCGTCCCAGCGATACTGCAGCCAGAATGCCTGCTGATCCACGGGCAGCGCACGGAATGCGCCGATCAGCTGCGGAACAAGCTGCTTGCGTACTTCGTCCGAGGTCTTCACCCGCGAGTCGCTGAGAAGCGCTTCCAAACTGGTGGCCGCGGCTTTGCCGCGCTTTTGCGGCAGCACGCTTACAAGCCGCTGTTGGAGCGCCCCGTAGTTCCTCTCCCTTTCCGCGCGAAGCGTTTCGGGCGTCGCCGCGGGATCGAGCGGAAGTATGGACATCGCCAAAAGAAAATTTGCGCTGACCGGAAAGTCCGGAGCAGTGAACAGCCGGTTCATCTCGGCGAGCCCGGCGTCGCGGTGCGGAGACGCGATCAGGCCGAACACGCAGGCAACATCGCCATTGTTGTCGTCGCCCCGCAGCCGTCGCGCCATTTCGCGTGCGGCCGCTTCCGTTCCCAAATAACGAAGCTGTGCCATTGCGGCCTCTCGCGCTGGGTCCGGAACAGGGGGCGGCGGCTGCGGAGTATGATCGAGGACCTGGCGCGCGTTGGCAAGCTGTGCTGACTGCCAGGAAGGATCAGGCACCACGATCCTGATGGCAATCCAGTTCGATTTCAATTCAATTTCGTTACCCCTGGATTCGTCCGTGATGGCGCTATCGCCGACACGATGGCTGACCACACTGACGCGATACGTCCCGGGACGATCGAAGCTGACCCATTCATTCAGATTCAAGTGAATGATTTTCGGAGTGGACGTCAAAAAATCAAAGCTGGTGAGGCCGCCGCCGATAAACCCGGCAATGGAATTGAAGTACACGGACAACGGATCGTGCGCCGCATCTTTCGGCTCGACGATGAATTGTTCGTACTCCATCCGGCCCCGGCGATCATACGTCGCGTTATTGATTTCATAGCGCTTCGGAACGGACGCACTAAACGCCAGATCGAGAGGGATCACTTCTCCGGCGTAGTATTGTGAAGACTTCGTGGAAAGAATCAGTTGGACAGCGGGAGCGGAAGACGTCGTCTCATCTGCCTGTTGCACCGCCTGCGCGTACGCCGCACCTGGCGACGCAAAGCGGAGACACGTGCAGCAGCAGACGGCCCACAGCGCGTAATTGCTCGGGCGAAATCGTCGCATCGGCTCCCCGGCTACAACCATTGATACCCAAAACCACCCAGGGGATGCCTCCGCGACCGTCGGAAAAGCCCGCGAGACTTACCGCTCGCCCCCTCCCGGCCGCACGCACACAAAGTTCGCCGCATCATTCGTCGCGCCGGTTCCCTTATAGCGCGTCTGCATCGGATACGCACAAATCGGCCGCGTTCCTCCGGTCGGGAAATTCAGAGCCACGCGCGGATCGAAAGGCGCCCCGCTCGGAAAGGGCGAAGAGGTATTCGTGTTCGCCGCGATGATCGCGTTCGGCGCAACCCCCTTCTCCACCCACGCTGTGATCGCCGCCAGCAGATTCGCGCTGAAGCTGGTCGTCGCGGGACCCCCTCCGCAGTGCGCCATATTCGGTATCATAAATAATCTCGCAAAATCGTCCGCGCGCCCGCCCATCACCAAATTCAGCAGGTTGTAATATTCCACCAGATCAACCGCCGAGAAAATTCCGTCGTTCACCGAATCATACATAATCATTTTTCCGCGGTGCTCGCGGAACGAAAAAAGAAACGGCGACGGCCCCAGCGGCGTCCCAGTCATGAAATCCATCGGGCTTTCCGGATAGCCGGGCGCCGGCTTGTAAATCGTCGGCGCATCGGTGTCGAAATTGTAATTGAAGATGAACGCTTCCTGCCCGTTCGTTCCCGCGACCGGCGTCACCACCGGCGGATTCGTGAAAATCATCGGAATCGCTCCGGCTCCCAAGGTCAGATTAATCGCCGTGTTGGCATTGGGCGCGCCGAAAAACGACACATTCCACGCTTGCCATCCCGCGCCAAACGCCGACGGCGGATCCCAAATTCCCGCGTCCCAGAACCAGCTCGAATACAGCGGAAAACCGTATGAATTTCTCGGTCCCGCGTAAATCCGCTTCAGAGCCGTCACCTGCCCCGCCGTCAAGCACGTTCCACCGTGCGCAGTGTTGCCGTGCGCGCCGTTTGCGCTGCAGGTGTACGCCGCCAGCGCCGGATATACCTTGTCATTGGTGCACGCCGCATAATTATCAATAATTCCGTCCACCAAACCATCCAGCCCGTCGCAAGCGCTCAGAATCGCGGCCGACGCAACTTCCAGATCCTGCGCTTGAAACGTCGGCGGCAAATACGGCTGGCCGTTGCTGTCGGTGCTGGTCGCGAGAGGCGCCAGTTGCTGCTCGTTCCACGCTTCCGCCACTCCGGCGCGCGGCAAATCGAATCCCGGATTTCCCGCCACCAATCCATCAAACATGTACGGCTCGCGCTGCGCCGCCACCATCGCGTCGCGTCCGCCGTTCGAGCAGCCCCACAAGTACGAATACTGCGGCCCTGCCCCGTAATACCTTGCAATGATCAGCTTCGAAATTTCTGTGGTTTTCGCGATCCCGTTGTAGCCGTAATCCACACGCGCCTGCTCGTCAATTCCGAAATGCCCGGTGCCGCCCGCGTTGCTGTCGTCATCAATCCAATTGAACGCCGGATTTCCCGGCGCGTCCTCGTGCCCGCCGTCGTCCGCAGCCACCGCCCAGCCCTGGCTTAATTCCGTGCCCGCGCTCCCCACCGGACTCGAAACCGACCCGTCCGTCCCGCCGCCGCCCATCATTTCGAACCTACCGATCCAGGTATCGGGCAAGTTCAATTCGAATCCGATCCCGTACACGAAATGATCGGGATCCTGCGCGCTGGTGCGCTCGTCAATCACTCCAATCACGTTGCAGTAACTTCCGCCGGCGCTGGTCACTTCCGTCGCGCTGATAATGCGCGTGCTCGGCAACGCGAGGCTTGTGACGCTCGCGCAGCTCATCGCCGGGCCGCCGCTTCCAGCCGACGCACGCACCTGCTGCGCTGACGCGCCCGCAAACGCCCAACCCACAAGAGAAAGTAACGCCAAGAAATGCGATGCCGTTCGCTTCACGTTCATGGTCACACCTCTCCAACACGGAGTAACGGTACCAACAGGAATTGCCGCGGCCAGTCCGCCCCGCGTCGCAAGAGAATTAAAAGCTGGCGCACCACTGCGACAAAACGGCGTCACTCTGAATCCGCGCGCCGTTCACTGTCAAGACCAAAAACGCTGTATTTCGCATACCGAAAAGGTATTTATATTAAAAAGGTATGGCGCACTGCAGCCTTCCGCTATACTCCGCTGCCGTATGGAACTTCATCACCTGCGTTATTTCGTGGCCGTAGCCGAAGATCTCAGTTTCACGCGAGCCGCGCGCCGCCTGAAAATGGCGCAGCCGCCGCTGAGCCGCCAGATCCGTTCGCTGGAAAACGAAATCGGCGTGCAACTATTCGAGCGCCGCTCCGGAAAGGTCTTTCTCACCGACGCCGGTTGCCGTTTCTTAAGCGGCGTGCGCGTGGCGCTTGAACAAGTGGAATTAGCGGTGGACGTCGCGCGCCAGACCATGCACGGCGAACTGGGCACCGTGCGCGTGGGATTCGGCAAAGGCCTCGGCGACGTCGTCAGCCTGGCGATCAATCAGCACATGCGCTTGTTTCCGAAAATCGAAGTGGACGTCCGCGACATTCTTTCCGGCCATCAAAGCCCGGCGCTGCTTTCGCGGCAAATTGACGTGGGATTCTCGCACGGCCCGGCGCTTTCGCTGGACGTCGCCTCCGAGAAACTGTTCAAGGAAAGTCTTTCCGTGGTCCTCGCGCGCTCCAGTCCGTTGGCCAAACGAACGCGCCTGCGCCTAAAGGATCTAAAAAACGAAACTCTGCTGCTGATCGAGCGCACGATCTCGCCGCACTTCCACGATCTCGCGCTCGCGCTCTGCCGGGAAGCGGGCCTCAGCCCGCGTATCGTCCTCACCGAATCCACCGTCTACGACGAAGCCGGCGCGATGGCCGCAGCCTCCGGCAAAGGAGTATTTCTCGCCGTCGGCAAGAATCCCTGCCACCCGTCGTTCGCCGATCGCCTGGTAGCTCTGCCTCTGCGCGAACCGCGCGCCACCCTCGAAGTTCACGCCGCCTGGCGCCGCGGCGAAACCTCCACCACGGTCCTCAATTTCATAGACACGACGCGCACCCTGCTGCAACGAGTCTCGCGCGTCCAGGACATGCGCAATTTCCCGCGCATAGCACGCCCAGCCGCACCAGCCGCGCGCCAGAAAATCACACGCAAAGCCTAAATGCGCTGCACCACGTCCAACTCTCGCCCACCTGGAGCATTTGACTCTGTAGCGGCGCACTTCAGTGCGCCATCGCTGTCGCGCCACGGTTCAACGGGAGTCCAACTACTTCAAGGAAGAACGCTGCTCTTTAGGGGGTCGGGGCTTTGGCTCCGATATAACGCTCGCCCGATCATCAGGTGCTTCAGCCCCGAGGTACGCTGCTGACCGTTCCGCAATTAGCTCCGCGTGTGCGCGACCATCATCCCGTCTAATCCTGCCGCAGCGCCGTTAGCGGATCCACACGTATCGCCCGTCGCGCCGGAAAATAACAAGCCAGCAGCGCCACGCCAATCAGCAAGAGCGCCACGCCCGCAAATGTCACCGGATCCGTCGGCCGCACGCCGTAAAGCAATCCCGCCATCAAATGCGAAACCACCAGCGCGCAAGCCAGCCCCACCACCGCACCCGCAATCGCCAGCGTCAATCCCTCGCGCAGCACCATCCGCAAAATATTCCGGCTATTTGCCCCCAGCGCCAGACGAATCCCGATCTCGCGTGTCCGCGCATTCACAATGTACGAAATCACCCCATAAATCCCCAGCATCGCCAGCAGCAAAGCCGTCACTCCAAATAACGCCACGATCTCCATCGAAAATCGCCGCTCCGATAATGACGCGGACATCGCATCCCCAAGCATTTGGGCTCCGAACACCGGCAGCTCCGGATTCACCGCCTGCACTTGCTCCCGCATCGCCACCGGAGTCGCCGCAACGTCAAGTTGCCCGCGCAACAAAATCGCCAAATCCTTCGCCCGCCGCTGGTACAAACTCAAATAGACTTGCGGCATCCCCGCATCCGCCAGCGATTCCGAGCGCGCATCCGCAACCACGCCAACCACCGTGATCCATGTAGCCTTCGTCGTGCTTCCCCGCACGCGGTTCAGCATGAGGTGCGAGCCGAGCCCGTCCCCACCCGGCAAGTACGTCCGCGCAAACGCTTCGTTGACCACCGCCACCGGCGCCGCCTTTTCGTCATCCGAGTCGCCGAAAAAACGCCCGCGCAAGAGCGCGATCCCCAGCAAATGAAAATATTCCGGCGTCTCGATGGACGCGTTGACCAACGGCTGCTGGTTGCTCGGCGTTGCACTGCCTTCCAGCACCAATGCATACGGATTTAAATCCGTGCGCGCATGCGCTAACGGGACGGCAGCCATATCGGACAGCGCGATTTCCTGCACTCCCGGCACCGTCAGGCAGCGCCGCACAATTTCACGCAGGAATGGCGCCTCCTGTTCAACCGTCCAGTAAATATCGGTCGCCGGATCATTTGGAACCGGCAACCACATGCGCAGCGCCATTACCTTCTCCGGATTGAATCCCGGCCGCACGTTCAGCAAATCTGCAAAACTCCGCAGCAGCAATCCCGCGGCGATCATCAACACCAGCGACAGCGCAAATTCCGTCACCACCAGCGAGCGCCGCGTTCGCCCCTGCTCCCCGGAATCCGACGTCCCGCGCGCCCCTTCCTTCAGCGCAGTCGTTAAATCGACTTTCCCCGCATGCAACGCGGGAGCCAGCCCAAAAATCGCGCCCGCAATCAACGAAGAGACCAGCGCAAAAAGCAAAACACTCCAGTTAATCGCCACCGCATTCAACTGCGGCAGACTCTGCGGCACCATGCGCAGCAGAAACGGTTTCGCGATCAAAAGAATCGCCAAGCCCGCGATCCCGCCAAGGAACGCCAGCAACAAACTCTCCGTGAGCAATTGCCGGATGAGCCGCGACCGTGGCGCGCCCAACGCCTGGCGGATCGCCATCTCGCGGCCTCGCGCGCTCGCGCGCGCCAACTGCAAATTGGCCACGTTCACGCACCCAATCAAAAGAACCAGTCCCACAGCCCCCAGCAGCAAAATCAGCGTCTGGCGCGCGTTGCCCACGATCGTTTCCTTCAGCGGCACCAGCCGCAGCTTCCGCGAATTCGGCGAGGGATACTCCACGGGAAATTGCTTCTGCAATGCGGCGACCAGCGCGTCCACGCGGACCTGCGCCTGCGCAACCGTCAATCCGGATTTGATTCGCGCGACCACTTCCGGAAGAATTCGCAAATCCCGTTGCGGCACAGGAGCTGGCGGCCCGGCAAATCCCGATGCTGCCCAAAGCTCGATGTGGCGCTCATCCGCCGTGCGTCCCGGATCTTGATAACCCGGAGGCATCACGCCAATCACTCGATACAGGTCGTTGTCCAGACGCAAACTCTTGCCCACAATTCCCGGATCGCCCGCAAAATCCCGCTTCCACAAACCGTCGCTCAACAAAACTTCCAAGGTAAATCCCGGCGTATGATCCTCGGGATTGAAGCTGCGGCCCAACTGCGGTTTCACGCCCACCAGCGCGAAATAATTCGGCGCAATGTTGTAAAAACGCACGCGCGCCGGCTGCGACCAGCCCGTAAGATTCACATCGCCGCCGCCGATCGGCGAAACGTAATCAAAAATGCCGGAGCGCGCAAGATCCTGCCATTCTGGCACGGAGATTCCCGCATCCACAGCACCCACGTCCGGAAGATCCTGCTGGACGCTCACCAATTGTTCCGGATCGGGGTACGGCAAGGGGTGCAGCAGCGTGGCATCCACCAGACTGAAGATTGCCGTCGTCGCGCCGATTCCCAAAGCGATCGTCAACACCGCGACGGCCGTGAATCCCGGCGCTTTGCGTAACATCCGCGCGCCATAGCGATTGTCCTGCCAGACGTGATCCCACCACGACCAGCGGCCCGATTCGTAGAAGCTTTCTTGCGCGCGCGTCACATTCCCAAATGCGCGTCGCGCCGCCTTCCGCGCGTCTTCCTCGCTGAGTCCTTGCTCCCGCAGACGCTCCACTTCTAATTCAATGTGCGCTTCGATTTCAGCTCCGAAGTCGCTCGCCTCGCGCTTGCGTCCGAACATGGCTCTAGCCCTCCTCAGCCTCCAAAATCCTGCCGATGGCTGCCGTCAGCCGGTTCCACTTCGTGGTTTCTTTCGCCAGTTGTTTGCGTCCAGCGGGTGTGAGTGCATAAAATCGCGCCTTGCGGTTGTTGCTGGAGGTTCCCCATTTCGCGGAAATCCACCCGCGTCCTTCCAGGCGTTGCAACGCGGGGTAAAGCGCTCCGTGTTCGACGAGCAATTCTTCCGCGGAAGTCTGCTGGATGGCGCGAGCAATCCCCTGCCCATGCTGCGAGCCGAAAATCAAGGTGCGCAAAATCAGCAGGTCGAGTGTCCCCTGCAAGAGCTCCAATCGTTCTCGCGACTCTCGGGTTGACATGTCACCCAAGGATGCTCCCGCCCAGGTAAGATGTCAACCCAAATCATTCCCCTGGTCCGCTCTGTCGTTGCCGTTGTAGCGGCGCACTTTAGTGCGCCATTGCCGCAACGCCACAATCCGATCCGCTCCGCCACGATGGGTTAGAATCAGCGCGAATGAATATTCGCGTCATCGTCGGTATTGTCGCCCTCGTGGGGGTATCCATCTGCGGACTCATCGCGGGGATTAAGCACCTGAAAATCGTTGACAAGGTAAACGAAAAGATTCCGCAAGGGGAACAGTTTGACTGGATCGGCTGGTACCTGTCCAAAACCCAAAGGCTGCATCGCGAGTACAAAAGGCTCTACCCGGAGTGCCCACTTCTATCACAGCTCTATATCGCTGCCGCGCTGGCGTTAACGTCCATTCTGATCTGCCTGCGGGCACTCGGGTTCTTCGGAAAATAATCGGCGCGGCTCGAACCCGCTGTTGTAGGGGCGGGTCTCAGACTCGCCCTGCCGCAATTTGCACTCTTCAGCTATCATTGCCACTCCGTGACCCCGACTCCAGACTCCGTCCCCGCTCGGCGCCGCCGCGCCCTTCGCGACATCCTTATATATGGCTTCTCCGGCGGCCTGCTGATCGCCGTCCTGAAACTCACCGAGTACCGCTTCCTGGTCGTTGAACATTCCGTCGAAATCTACGCCGGACTGATCGCCGCTCTCTTCTCCGCGCTGGGCATCTGGCTAGGCCTCACGCTAACCAGAAAAAAGTCAGTAACCATCATCAAAGAAATTCCAGCACCACCCGCCACGGGGCCCTTCGTCCTCGACCAAACCCGCCTCGCCCAACTCGAGATCACGCCGCGCGAACTGGAAATCCTTGGCCTGATCGCCGCGGGCCTGAGCAATCGCGAAATCGCCGCCCGCCTCTTCGTCAGCGAAAACACAGTTAAAACCCACTCCAGCCGCCTCTTCGACAAACTAGGCGCCAAACGCCGCACCCAAGCCGTCCAGCTAGCCAAGACCGCCCGCCTCATCCCTTAACGCGCCACCCAAAAGTATGATTTCCCGCCGCCAACCCAAAATCACCCGAAAGTGTGATGACATCGCCCGCGTTTTGCCGCTACACTCCGGCCAACTGAAAGCACCACGAGGAGGCATATGAAACGCGTAACCGGCATCGGCGGGATTTTCTTCAAATCGGAAAACCCGCAACAGCTCTATGAGTGGTACGAAAAACATCTCGGCATCCAGCGCGCACCGCACGGCCAGGGCGCCACGTTCGACTGGCGCGAACCCCGGGCCGCTGACGGCACCGAGCCGGGTCCGGAGGCCTCCACTACGTGGTCCATCTTCCCACAGACGACCAAATACTTCGGAACGAGCAAAGCCAGCTTCATGCTCAACTACCGCGTCGACAATCTCGACGCGCTCCTCGAAGACCTGAAGGCATCGGGAATCGAAATCGATCCCCACCGCGAAGAGGCAGACTACGGCCGCTTCGCCTGGATCACCGACCCAGACGGCAATCGCATCGAGTTATGGGAACCCCCGAAGCCAAAGCAAGATTGAGCCGCAGCGCCCGCGTTCGCACTACATCCTGGGGCGTGTGAATCCAGGTTTCGTGGAATTGAAAAAAGGAGACTCACTTCGATGAGGAAAACCGTGCTGATCTTCGGCCTCATCTCCGGCGTCCTGATCTCCGTCCTGATGGGCGGCTCGCTTTTCCTCGCCGACAAGATCAGCTCCGGCCACAGCCTGGTTCTCGGCTACACCACCATGGTGGCGTCGTTCCTGCTGATCTACTTCGGCATCCGCAGCTATCGCGACAACACCCTCGCCGGCCAAATCTCCTTCGGCCGCGCCTTCGCCTGCGGCATCCTGATCACCCTGATCACCACCGTCTTCTACGTCGCCATGTGGGAGATTATCTACTTCAACTTCATGCCCCACTTCATGGACAGCTACTTCGCCGCGCAGATTCACAAGGTCCAGGCTTCCGGACTCGATCCCGCCACCACCGCTGCGCGCGTCGCTGCCATACAGCACTCTCAGCAGCTCTACCAAAATCCCTTCGTCAACATGGCCTACACCGCCATCGAGCCTCTGCCCGTCGGCATTATCATCACTCTCATCTCCGCTGCCATCCTCCGCAAAAAATCGCCAACTCCCACTCCCGCAACCTAGGCGACTGTCATCCCGAGCGCAGCGAGGGATCTGCTTTGCGGGTTCGGGGTTGGTGTTGCCTTGTGTAGCGGCGGCTCGACACCTTACGTCGAGCCGGCATCCTTGATTTTGGTTCTGCCGTGCATGAGCCCACGCCCGCTCACGAATTCGCCCGCGGCTGCATGGCCATCGCCACCAGCGCGCCAATCAAAATCGCCGGAAAAAGCTGCCCGACGATCGCCTCCGCCGTCGTCATCGAACGCGCAAACGGATCAATCGGCGCGATGTCGCTGCCAATCGTAGTCAGCGTCGCAAAACTAAAATACGTAATCTTCGCCGAGAGCTGATCCAGATTCATCGGCGCCGTAACAAACTGAAGCGAGCCGGGCCTGAGCTGCTCCAGAACCTGAAACGCGGACGCCCACGCCATTCCCAGCAGCAAGTACGCGCACACCCCGCCCTGTATCCGGCTCCAGGTCACCGGCCCCGCGCGAAACATCACCAGCAAAACGATGCGCACGTAAACCAGCAGCGTAAACGTCACCAGTGCGCTGCCCCACAAATGCAGCTGCAGCGTCGGATGCAAACGCCCCGCGGCCAGCACCACCGCCGTCGTCGCGACTGTCGCCAGCACAAACACGAGGAAGCCGCGGCCTGTCTTCGCCGCAATCGCGCCATAGATCATCAGCACCATCACGATCAAATCGAAAAATATTCGCCCGCGTAAACCCGCTTCGCGCAAAGGGGTGATCACAAAGATCAGCATGGCCACCGAAATCGTCACCAGAGTCAGCCCCAGGTCGCCCGACCAGAACTCGCTCATGCTCAACCGAAGATTGATGCCGTGCGGTGCCTTCAGATCACTAGTAGCCACAATGCCCTCCGCGGATGTACCACCCGCCGGCCCGAATTATAGCCGCGTGGTCAATCGCGTGGCATGGCACACATTCACAACGGCGCAACCAAACACGCTGTTGTCATCCCGAGCGAAATGAGGGAACTGCTTTGGGGGTTTGCCGTTGCAGTTTCTTTTGTAGCGGCGGCTCGACGGTGTGCGTCGAGCCAGCAGCCTTGGTTTTGGTGTCGCCGTGCACACCCCTTCCGCGCACCATCAATCGCCGCGACCTAACCCCGCTCCGCGCATCCAAACTTCCGAGGAGTCCCCATGCGATCAGACATCGTTCCCGGCGCCAAATTTCCCGACTACGAGCTTTCCGACCACACCGCGAAACACCGCAAACTCTCCGACCTGCAAGGCCCGCATCCCATGGTCCTCGTCCTCAGCCGCGGAGGTTTCTGCCCCAAAGACCGCCGCCAGCACGAAGGCCTCGTGCAACTCCATCGCGAAATGGAAGTCGCCTACACGCGCCTGGTCACCATCAGTACCGACAACATCAGCCTGACCAACGAATTTCGCACCGGAGTCGGCGCCCACTGGCCGTTCCTCTCCGACCCCAGCCGCATCATCCAAAAAGATCTGGACATCGCCGAATACACCGACCCCACGAACAATCCCATGATCCCGCACGTCTTCGTCCTCGAACCCGGCCTCATCATCTATAAAATTTACAACGGCTACTGGTTTTGGGGCCGCCCCACTGTCGAAGATCTCCGCCAGGATCTCCGCGCCGTCACCAAAAAATGCCGCCCCGACTGGGACATCACCACCCCCGAACTAAAAGCCGCCTGGCAAGCCGGCCGCAAAGACCTCTTCTACCCCTACGGCAAAACCTACGCCCAAACCATCGGCGAACAGGATTAGCAGCAGCGTCCTATCGTGATCGGTGCCAACGGGGTGGAGATATGAAGATAGCGGTTGTTGGAGCGACGGGTGCGACGGGACGCAGAGTGGTAAAGCATGCGCTTGCACAAGGACACTTCGTTACGGCCGTTGCTCGCCATACCGAGCGACTGTCATCTGCCGAACGGCTGTCCTTCGTCCGAGGGGATGTCCTTTCCCCAGGCGGCCTGACAGGCGCTCTTGACGGCGTAGACGCGGTCATTAGCTGCATCGGACCAGAAAAGAACCTATCGCCAGGAACGGTCATGTCCGCCGGTGTCGCCAGCATTCTCACCGAATGCAAACGTGCCAACGTCCGACGATTCATAATGCAAAGTGGTATCGGCTTGAGCGATGGACGCGAGCTCTCCTGTCCCAACCGCTTTGTCGTCCGCGCATCGAGCCGGATATTCACTGCTGCCGTTACTGACAAGGCGGTCGCCGAGCGCATGACGCAGAAAATAGACATCGAGTGGGTCATCGTTCGCCCGGTCGTATTGCGAGAGAAGCCGGCGAAGGGACGCTATACGGCAGGTCCGTCAGCACGAGTCGCGCCGCTGGTTCCGCTTTCCTTTGACGATTGCGCCGACTGCCTGCTTCGTGCAGCGACAGATGAACCAAACTGGATCGGAAAAATTGTGAACGTGGGCTCCTGACGCGCGGTGTTTAGCTGCAGCGTCCCCATCGTGATCGTGATGCCTGCCCGCAAAGTCATCGCCGCGGCCTCTACCTCATCATCGCTCAGAGCCTGAAGCCCTGCTCGGCGGCCTCTTTCCGCAATGTCAATTGATGAATGAAACACAAGCGAAAGCAATTCTGCTGGAGCGACCCATCGGTTGCTCTATAGTCGAATTATCGTCCTGGGCGAAAGTCTTGCATCTTGCTTCACTCGCGGAATCTTCTTGGGAGGGTGTTCGATGACCAAGTTTCACGCCGGGGTGCTGTGCGCCTGCTCGCTGCTGGCTTCGCTGCTCGTCATTCCGTCGCCCGCAGAGGTCGCGACGCCAGGCGTCACCAGCACTTCGATCCAACTCGGCTCTTGTTCGGCCCTTTCGGGCCCCGCCTCTTTTTTGGGCATGCAGACGCAGATTGGTGCGCTCGCCTACCTCCACATGATCAACGAGCAGGGCGGAGTCTTCGGCCGCAAAATCGAAGTGAATTCCTTCGACGACGGTTACGATCCCGGACAAACCTACGCCTGTTTCAACCGCCTGTTGAAACAGAATGTCTTTGCCATGGGCTTTTTTGTGGGCACTCCGACGGCCGCAAAGTACGTACCGATGGCCGAAACCGCCAAAATTCCAGTCGTGGGGCTTTTTACCGGGGCGCAATTGCTCTACCAGCCGTTCAAGCACTACATCGTCAACGTTCGCGCGTCCTATTTCGATGAGACCCGCGATCAAGTGGACAATCTCTGGCAAGCGCGCGGAATTCACAAGATCGGCGTGATCTATCAAGATGACGCGTTCGGCACGGCCGTCCTGGAGGGAGTGGAACGCGCCCTTTCGGCGCATCAGTCCAAACCCGTCGCGCTCGGAACGTTCCCGCGCAACACCCTCGATATCCAGCAAGGCCTGAAGACCGTCCGTGCCGCGAACCCCGAGGCGGTGATTCTGGTGGGACCGTACGCGCCGGTCGCCGCCATTCTGAAGCAGGCTCACGCGGATGGTTGGCATCCCTTGTTTCTCACCGTGTCATTTGTAGGGACGGAAGCGCTGGTGCGGATTGCCGGCAGCGACGCCGAGGGAATGGTCATCACGCAAGTGGTGCCGCCCTACGAGCAAAGCGAACTGCCCACCGTCAAGCTCTACCTGAACGCTCTCAATAAATATATGGGCGGAACGGAGCCGAACTTCGTGAGTTTGGAGGGCTTCGTGGACGCCATGGTCATCGTCGAAGGTCTCAAACGCGCCGGGCCGACTCTGACGCGCGAGAAATTCATCACCGGACTCGAATCCATCCACGACCAGGACGTCGGGCTCGGGCAAAAGTTCCTGCTCGACTACGGCTCGAATCGCCACAACGGCTTCGACTCCGTGTATGCCACGGTCGTTCGAAGAGGCCATGCGGTGGCGCTCACGGACTGGAAGAACCTGTCCGGGCAATAACGCGAGTCCCGGATTATTTTTCTTTTTTCAACTCGACCACCACGACCTCAATCGGTTTGTCACCGGCGTTGACGTCCGCGTGCATCGTGTTGGGCGGGTTTGCGGGAAGCCAGTAAGCTTTGCCGGTTTCCCACTCGTGCGACTCCTCAGGGCCGTTCTGTTCGACGATCTTCATAGTCCCACCCGTCATCGCTACGATCACGCGCGGGTGTTCATGCCGGTGCATCGCCAGGGGCGCGTTTGGAAAAATGACGGACTTCCAAACCTTGACGTCGTCATTCTCGAATAGAGCAATTCGCTGCGTCTGCGTCGCTTGTTGTTGAGCATGAACGGCGAAAAACATCGACGACGCAAAAAGCGCGCCCAGAAGAAACATCTTCATGAAAGCCTCCCGGCCGTGAATCCTAGCACCCCTTGCGTGCCGGCGCGAACGCCTGCCCCACCACGCGCGGAATCAACTGTCGTACATTAAAGAACATGAAACGCGTGGTCATCCTTGGCCGTGGCGCCTCCGGCAAATCCACTCTCGCGAAGCGCCTGGGCGAAATCACCCGCATCCCAGTGATCGAGCTCGATAAATTTTTCTGGCATCCGGGACTCGCCGCCACCCCGCGCGATGAATGGGTGAAAATCCAGGAAAAGCTGGCCGCGCAAGAAAAATGGATCATGGACGGCGACCTGGGCCCCTACGACGCCCTCGAACCTCGCCTGCGCGCCGCAGACACCATCCTCTTCCTCGACTTCTCGCTTCCCCGCTGCGCCTGGCGCGCTATCCGCCGCTCCGGTGAACGCGCCGATTTCTGGCGCTGGCTGATAACCTATCGCCGCAAAAGCCGCCCCATCCTAATGCAAGCTATCGCGACTCACGCACCGCACGCAACTCTCCACGTCTTTCGCAACCCGACAGTACTCAATAGATTCGTCGCAAATCTAGGGACCGAACCTCAACTCCGATAACGCCTCAGCCACCCAGAACTGAAAGCCGCCCGGCGTAATCGGCGGCGAGGACCCACCATCCAAATGCGCTCCGAAAAAACGCGTAGAGTGCTATCGTTCCCGTGAAAGGGGTGACGCAGATGAAAATGAGCTGGGAAAATCGGATCGTTATTTTCGCAAGTACGCTGGTAGCGATACTCGTTAGCTGGGCATTTTTCCGGCGGCCGGAATCTACATCGCTGTACAACCTGCTCAACGCCGGCGCGCATCGCTTCCTGCAATGGCCGCTTTTTACCATGGGCAAGTTGCCGATCACGCCTCTGTTTCTCATCAAGTGCAGTCTGTTCTTGATTGCCTTGTCGGTTTTTTCGCGCTTATTCCGCGGCTTTCTGGCTAACAGAGTTCTGACTCACACTTCCATGGATCGCGGCCATCAGTACGCCTTTGTGCGCGCCACCGGCTATGTGATTTTCGCGCTGGGCTTGATTGTTGGCCTGGATACTACCGGATTGAATTTGCGCAGCCTGGTGGTGGTGGGCGGCGCGCTGGGCGTGGGCATCGGTTTCGGCTTGCAGAACATTGTGGCTAATTTCGTGGCGGGTATCGTGATTTTGTGGGAAGGACCGATCAAGCTGGGCGATTTCATTGACGTCGGCAACACCCACGGTGAAGTGATCCGCATCGGCGCGCGCGGCACCTGGGTGCGCACGTTCGACAACGAAGTGATCATCGTCCCGAACTCCGAGTTCATCAACACCCGCGTGGCCAACTGGACGGCCAACGACCGCACCGTGCGGCTTACGGTCCCCGTGGGCATTTCGTACGACTGCGATCTGGAGGCGGTGCGCGGGGTGCTGCTGGAAATTGCCAGGCGCAACGAGCACGTTCTGCAAGATCCCGCACCCGCAGTGCTGGTCACCGGCTTCGGCGATCACGCCATCAATTTGAACTTGCGCGTTTCCACCACAACCATGATTGACCGCACCGGCCTGCTCATAAGCGATTTGCTCGCGGAAATCTTCCGCGTGTTCCGTGAAAAGAAAATCGTACTGCCGTTTCCCATCGCCAGCTAGCCGGATGACGGTATTCTAAGCATCGCATCCAAATCCTTTCAATTTGTCTCGACGTAATGCCGCTTCGGTCTACAAAATGCGCCGCACTCTAGACGGGTGACTTATGAAAGCAATGATAGTGAACAATACAAAACAGGGCCCCCTGCTCATCGAGTCCATGCTTCCCCAACCTCACGCTGGAGAAGGCGAATTGTTGATCTGCGTGTGCGCCGCCGGTGTAACGCCTACCGAATTGCTCTGGTCTCCCACCACTCACACAAAACAAGGTAAGCAGCGCACACGCGCAGTGCCGGCGCACGAATTCTCGGGCGTCATCGCAGAGGTCGAAAGAGGCGCCGGCGGCTTCGATGTGGGAGATGAAATCTACGGCATGAACGACTGGTTTGCAGATGGCGCCGCCGCCGAGTTTTGCCTCACCCAACCGCGGAACATCGCGCCCAAACCGAAATCCTTAACCCACGAACTAGCAGCCACCGTGCCCATCGGAGCTTTGACCGCATGGCAAGGTCTTTTCAACCGCGCAAAGATGCTATCCGGTGAGCGCGTATTGATTCACGGAGCTGCCGGCGCGGTAGGCCTGTTCGTGGTTCAACTGGCGCATCTTCGCGGCGCTTACGTGATCGCCACGGCTTCCGCGCGCGACGCGGAATTCGTAAAGCGGCTTGGAGCAGACGAAGTAATTGACTACAAGACATCTCGCTTCGAGGACCAGGTCGAAAATGTCGATATAGTTTTCGACGCCGTTGGCGGCGACACCCTCGCTCGATCCTGGGCGGTGTTGAAGTCCAGTGGACGTATGGTGACGATCGCCGCGGACAGCGAAACCACCGCTGACCAGCGCGTGAAAGATGCGTTCTTTATCGTCGAGCCGAACCAGAAGCAGCTGTTTGAAATCGCCAGGCTGCTCGACGCAGGAACTCTGAAGGCATTCGTCAGCGCGGTCGTTCCATTGGAAGACGCTGCCATCGCTTATAGCGGAGTTCTGCCAGACAAGCGTGGCTACGGCAGGGTTGTGCTGGCTGTCTCCGCGTGACGACGCCCAAACGATTTTGTGAACCGGGTGCTTCTGGCGGTTCTGATCGCCGGTTTTCGCGATAACATTTCTATGGCGAAGAAGCGGGCTGCGACGGTCGCAAATCCCATTCAGAAAGGCGGACTTGCTTGTTTGAAACATTCGAACGAGAGGAATATCGAATCTCCACCGACCCTGCACAATTTGATCTCGACGCGATTCATGCCTATCTCGTTCGCGCCTATTGGTCGCAAGGCATTCCGCGAAAAACAGTGGAGCGCGCCGTCGCCAATTCCCTATGCTTCGCCGTGCTTCACGGGAAAGCTCAGATCGGTTTCGCGCGAGTCGTCACGGACTCCGCCACCTTCGCTTATCTCTGCGATGTTTACCTCCTTGAAGAGCATCGCGGCAAAGGCCTGGGAAAGTGGCTGATGGAATGTGTGATGGGCCACCCTGGATTGCAAGGTTTGCGCCGTTTCAGTCTGGCGACTCGCGACGCCCATGGACTTTACCGCCAATTTGGTTTTCGCGGCCTCGGCAATCCCGACGCTGCAATGGAAATCCTCCGCCCGGACATTTATCGTTCGCACGATTCTGAAGAAGGGCCGCAAACGTAAGGCGCTCGGCTCGATCAGGAGCGACGCCCGGCAATTCTCGCCTCGACCTTCGCCGCGGCTTCTTCCAACTTCTTCGCCGCCTCCCGGAGAAATGTAGCCGTACGACGTTCCGTTTCTGGCGCTACTTCTTGCTCAAGGTAGTTACGGAGACGCGCAAGCTCTTCATCAATTCGCCGGCCGAATTCTTCAAATTTATCCATCTTTGTCTCCATCGCGCGATATGAATTGTTTCACATCAAGAATAGCGGTTTTTCCCTACGCAAACACAAATTCACCGGCTAGTAGGATACCGCTTTCTCGCCGTTCTTCACTTCCACCGACGCGATGCCGTTCGCGTCGCTGCACGCCAGACACACTTGCCGTCCGGCGTGCGCCCTGTTGCGCGCAGTCCGCTGCCTGAAGGCATCGCCCACGTTTGAAATTTCTCCGTCGCCCGATCAAACCGCACCGCGGTATTTCGACTTAGACCGGCCACGGTTTACAATCGCATTGTTGGAATAGATTTCGCATCAAGGAGCATCCGCATGAATAATCTCGAACACTTCCTACAACGTAACAAGGAGTTTGCTGCTCAACAATCATCCGCGGGCACTCTCATGCCCTCTCTTCCGCGGGCGCTGCCCGATGTCAAGGCAATCGTCATCGGTTGCGCGGATATGCGTGTGGACCCGGTTCACGTCCTTGGAATTAAACCGGGCGAGGCCGTCGTGCTGCGCAATATCGGCGGCCGAATCACTCCGGGCTTGCTCGAGCAGATGGGGCTGCTCGGGCGAATCGGTGAAGTTGCCGGAGAGGTTCCGGGAGGCGGCGGGGAGTTTCACCTTATCGTGCTTCAGCACACCGATTGCGGCATCACTCGCTTGGCTGGCGACCCCGCCATGCTGGCGCACTATTTTCAAACACCGGAAAGCGAAGTCACGAAAAAAAAAGTCACCAATCCCCGCGCGGCAATTGCCGCGGACGTCGCTGCGCTGCGCGCGATTCCCGTTTTGTCGGGTGCTTGGCTTCTATCAGGCCTGATGTACGACGTGGCCACTGGATTGGTTGAGGTCGTCGTACCGCCAGCGCCGATTCGCGCTCAATGACCTTTGGTTTCGGTGTTGGAGTAAATACCGAAGAAATGCGAAATCGCCGCGCTGCCCACCATCGAGCTAAGCGTCATTGGTTCCCGGCTATTTACCAAAACTCGCCGTATGCGCCGGAACTTCCATTGGTATAAAAAAGTTGCTGGCAAGAAGATAGGCAAACAGGTGTCCGAGAGGTGGCCCGTGCCGCAGCTGGGTGGCAGAAACCATTCCATTCGTTTCACTCCATTCCCAACCGCTAACCGAAACACCCTGCAGTTTTTCGCGCAGTTCCTCCGAGCTCATCGGATAAACGTAGATGCGGACGTTCTGTGCGAGAAGACGCGCAAGCGCCTCCAGAAGTCTGCCTTCGAGATTGCCGTAAATGCCCTCAAACGCTTGAATCATCAGGGAAACACCAACGGCGAAGCGCACCGGCGCCTGGGTGTAGCGATTGACGAGAGCCTTCATATTGTAGAGCTCGCTTTGGCGAAAAAGCAGCACATCGCCGCCGGCAGCGAGAAGAGCGTTGATGCGACGAAGCAATTCGGGCACTTCCGGCACCGCTTCGTTCTGCGTGATCGGAGCAGCCGTCAGGCAAAAAACGCCGGCGGGCGGAATCTTTGTGTCGCCCAACTCCTTCTGAAGCTCCTGAATGGCCGCGTCCAACAATTGCATATGAACTTGCGAGTGCCCTGAATCCCCATGGCCGAAGTATCCTGGGGCAAGCACTAAAGCTTTCTTGTAGAGAGCTTCGGTAGGAGGAACCGTGGGTCCCTTGGATGGGAAAAATACGGCGTCAGCAAATCCTCCGCTCACCAAATGGGCAAGCAAGGTGCGGTGATCCCAACCTTCGAATGCCGGCCCCCGAAGGTCCACGTAATCAATCTCTATTCGCTCCTTGACCACGTCTACCGCCAAGCCTGCCAGAAACGATTCCTCGCTCTGCAATTCATAGAACGTCGCGTAAATGAGATTGACGCCCAGAATACCGATGGCTTCCTGCTCGAGGACATTCGAAGGATCGCGCATATTGACATGCAGCACGACGTCGTTGGCAGGGCCGCCCGGCTGCAACTGAAAGCGCAGACCGACCCAGCCGTGCGGGTCGTTCGTGCCGGCGAAGTTACGCGCCGATACGGTGTCAACAAAGGAGAAGAAGCGCGTTTGCGGCCCACGAGTTTTGTTTAACTCCGCGAGAAGCTGGGACCATTCCGTGTCCAGCATCGCCTCCAGCCGCTGCTTGGATACGTAGCGCGATCCGGAGCCATAAAGATCGTCGCTGACTTCCTTGTCGTACGCCGAAACAGTTTTGGCGACCGTAGCGGAGGCGCCTCCAACTACAAAGAACCAGTGCGAAACTTCCTGTCCAGCGCCGATTTCCGCGAAAGAGCCGAAGGCGGCAGCATCGAGATTCAGTGTGAGCGCCTTATGGTGAGCGTCGAGTTTCTGAGCGATCGGCATAGTCAGCCTTCCACTGGGCATGTTAAAAAGCTACCGCGACATGTGGTCAGTCCCTGAGATCCACAAATCTAGCCTGAATCAACCGTTGCATCACGGCAAAAATCATCGCGGTCGAAACGCCGAACATCAGCATTCCATTGGCTGCCTCCAGCGGTCCCAACAATCTCCACGCCGGCGTCATAAGCAGATCGCCATAGCCCAGAGTGGTGTAGTTGACCGCTGAGTGGTAGTACGCAGTTCCGAACTTCTGGAATTCTCCGCAGAAGATGAACAAAACCGCCCACCAGGCGATCTCAATCAGGTGCGCGGCGAGAGTGAACGTCATCGTCAGCATAACCATTATGAAATCGTTCCAGAAGCTCACGCCCTCGCGACCGAGTCTTTTCTGGCGGCGAATAAAGCCCAGCGTCGCCATCACGGCAAACGCATGCGTGAAGATCGTCAAGACCACAGGGATGGCGCCGACCACCAACGGTTTGAGGAGCGCCATTCGAAGATCTGGCATCATCATCCTTCCGATATCAGCTCAATGACACGAAGAATCGAACACGAACTGGCCGCTTCCTGCCATTGCGCCCAGTGCGTGGCCGCAGGCCACGATGCGACTATTTAAATCATCGTTCTGCAGCGCGTCCGGCGCGATGTACGTGAGATTCGCGCGCAACGCGAGATATTTGTCGGCCAACTGCGACATATTCTGCATTTCATTGCTCAACAGCTGATAACCGCTGCGATCCGCATCCGTGGAGGCAGCGATCGACACCAGCCGCAGATTATCCGCCGCGCGCTGACGAAATGGACTAAGCCAGTCCTGCCCGACCGGGAAATTATTTTGAATCGCGCTCGCCAGCGCCGTGTGCCATTCCCGCAGCGTCCCCATTTCCTCGATGCCCGCCCTTAGAAACGCCTTCGAGAATCCCGCATTCGCCGCGTTCGCGGGCCCGCCTGCCGCGCCGGGCAGATTCAACGCGATGTGATTTCTGCCGAAGCTGAGAGTTCCCTGCAACGCGTGCGCCAGCGCCTCGACGTCTGCGTACGAGCGGCCGCTCATCTGCACCACGGGCACTGGCTGGTCGGATTGGCCGTTGATGATCAGCGAGGGGCTTTGGTTCGAGTTCTGACTTTGGGTCGGGCCCTGGCTCTGGCCCTGGGTCAGGTTCGTGTTCGGATTTTGATTCTGGCCCGCATCCTGGGACAGAGCGATTAAGGGTGCGACAAGAAATAGTGCCGCTGCGAGATACAGGACCGTTTGTCTTCTTATCATGGCTGCGCTCCTAAGGCCGCGTTGGTGATAGTTTTTATCATTTTCTGCGAGTCATTCCGTAGCTCAAAATCATCGAAGCTTCGGAGGTGCACGATGCAATTATCCGCTTCGTTGAACTCGTCGAAGTTGAACCTAAAGTTGCTCTTCCCCACCCTGTTGGTCCTGACCGTAATTTATATGTGCACTCGGCTAGCGCCGGCTCAAGGTCATTCCAAATCCGTCGCGGCCGCCACCCAGGCCAAGAGCAACTCATGCCCAAGCGATGACAGCGGGCTGACACTCCCGTCCGGCTTTTGCGCCACGGTATTTGCCGAAGGCATCGGCCACGCGCGGCACATGGTCGTTGCGCCGAGCGGAGTTCTTTACGTCAACACCTGGTCGGGTCGCTACTACGGCAATGACACTCCGCACGCAGGTGGTTTTCTCGTGGCCTTGCAAGACAAGAGCGGCGCGGGCAAGGCCGACGTGATCGAGCGTTTCGGCGCGACCGTCGCAACTGGCGGAAAGGGCGGCACCGGCATCGGCCTGTATAAAGGATCGATCTACGCCGAACTCAACGACAAGATCGTGCGCTATTCATTACCCGCGGACCCAATCGTACCGAGCGGCTCCGGCGACACCATTATCTCCGGATTGCCTCTCGGCGGCGACCATCCGATGCATCCCTTCATCATTGACGCCGAAGGAGCGATGTACGTGGACGTTGCCACCGCCACGAATTCCTGCCAGCAGAAAAATCGCACACTCAAGTCGCCCGGCCTGAAACCCTGCACGGAACTCGAAACGAGGGGCGGCGTCTGGCGCTTCGACGCCAATAAGACGAACCAAACTTTTTCGCCGTCCGAGCGCTTCGCCACGGGAATTCGCAACGCGGAAGGTTTTGCCATCGAGTCAAACGGGCAAGTGCTCGCGACCCAGCACGGACGCGATCAGCTGCACATGAATTGGCCCGACGTGTATCAGCCCGGCCAGGAGGCCACGCTGCCCGCGGAAGAGTTGCTGCTCTTGAAATCGCAAGGAGATTACGGCTGGCCCGAATGTTATTACGACGCATTCGTACAAAAACTGGTGCTCGCGCCGGAATACGGCGGCGACGGCAAAACGGTCGGCGTATGCGCGAACAAGATTGAGCCCATTGCAGCGTTCCCCGCGCATTGGGCGCCCAATGCCATGGCGCAGTACGACCAGAAGCAATTCCCCGCGCGCTACCGTGATGGCGTTTTCATCGCTTTCCATGGCTCGTGGGATCGCGCGCCGTATCCCCAAGGCGGCTACAACGTGGTCTTTCAGCCGCTCGATAGTGACCACGCGTCCGGCGGTTGCGAAATATTTGCGGACGGGTTCGCATCGGTGAAGACGCCGGCGCAAGCCGAGCATCGTCCCGCTGGTTTGGCGGTGGGACCTGACGGCGCGCTCTACGTTTCCGACGACATCCGCGGACGAATTTACCGGATTACTTATCCTGGTGGCGCCGAAGGCAGCGCAACAAACGTCACGCCATGTCCGAGCCTAACAGCCCCAGCCGGTGCTCCCGTGGAAGCCGCGGCGAAACCCCCAGAGGGCACCCATCCCGATGCCGGTGCCGCCGCCGCGAAAGGCAATCGCGCCGTTCCTGAAGGCGCGACGCCGGAAATGGTCACGCTCGGCGCGCGCATCTATCGCGGCGAAGTTGGTGGAGCGGCGTGCACGGGCTGCCATGGCGACAGCGCGCAAGGCACGCCCTTGGGTCCTCCTCTAGCGGGCAAAAACAAGAAATGGCTGTGGAGCGATGGCAGCTACGCCGGAATCGCGAAAACGATCACCGAAGGTGTGTCGCAACCGAAAGAATACCGCAGCCCCATGCCGCCCCTGGGCGGTGCGCAACTCACGCCCGACCAAGTGAAAGCGCTGGCAGCCTACGTCTGGAGCCTCAACCATTAACCGTCGCCCAATTGCAGTTGATCGCGCAAGTTTCCACCACTGCCGAGGGAATCGGAACTCCGGCGTTGCTAAGTCGAACAGGAGCGCGGGCAGTCGCCCGTCGCAACCGGCGTCACGTTTTGTTGACTGCTAAGGCGCCGCCCACACCAGCACGAGGCCGGAAAACCCTAGGCTCTGAGAAACCCCGTACTCGGAAAATTGCTTTTAGCTTAAAACCGAGTTTTCGATTTCGCGACCTATCGGAAGTTAGCAGCCACACCGAGCAGTAGGCGGCATAACCGCCTTGGCGTCATGCTGTTACGGCTTTATCTCCGTTTTACCAACAAACGACCTCCCTTGCATTGAACGAATCGCGGTTTCGAATGAAACTGCGCACGCACTGAGGAACAAAATGAAAAATTCAAGTGCAGAGATCAAAGAAAAAGAGGAGAAGCAAATGAAAATGACGACTGCTGTGAAGGCTTCAATGATTACCTTGGCGCTGGGAGTTGCGTTCATGCTGCCGGCAACGGCGCGCGCGCAGAGCGACATGTCCCCTGATGAATTCGCGTTTTCCGCACCGCAACCCACTGCTGCGCGGCCCGCGCAGTCCGCCGCAACGCACGTCGCCAGGGCCGATTTCGAAGGCAAAGTTTCTCTGCCTTACAACGTGAAGTGCGGCGGCAAGAATTTGAAGGCTGGACAGTATTTGCTTTCGGTGAAGTCTGAAGAGGGACGCCGGGTGGTTACGATCAACGGAAGCGGGGAGAACGTGAACATCCACATGCGCCAAGTGTTAACGAATCGATGGGCCAGCCAGAGTGCGTTGCTGGTGGGGAAATCGAACGAAGGGCGCAGGCTGGAAGCCGTATACGTTGAAGGCCTCAATGCGATGCTATATCCGGACACGAATCCGAACGGAAGTCATGCCCGGACGGAACAGCTGCCGATCTCGTAGAAGAGTTGGCCCAGCCTAGTGCACGCCCCGTCAGCGCACGCTACGCTGACGGGGCGTTGGTGTTTTAGGTGAAATAAGGCCCCGACGAGACTGGCCCTCATTGCCGCGCATCGTGAATCATGTCGTGCTTTGTTCTAGCGCTTTCCTGTTTGGTTTTCACTCTGGTCCAAGTCGCGCGTTCTCACACGCCACGCCCTGGTCCGCGTCACTTCTTGCCGTGATTTCATTTCGCGCAGAGCAGACATCGCAGCACGCATGTCCTTCAGCTCGTCGCGAGGGACTCGGGGGCCATCTAAGGCGCGGGCGTTAATCGCCGCCAAAGCTTCGTTCACGCGAATTTGAACTAGAGAGGAGTTAAGCTCAAGGACTGCGGCTCTGTACCAGTATCGCCAGTTATTTTCATTCATTTTCGGACTCCTGAAGCGGTGGAGAGAACGCGAACTTAGTCGCGACCCGGCGGGTATCGTTCGAGGCTGTCTTCCATGAAATGCCAGGACTGAACCCGAGTGCTTCAACAGCAGCATTTCATTCCGGACAAATTCTGTCGTTGCTTCTGCGCAACCTTGTACTTGCTCAAATTCCGTAGCTATGCAGCTGGGTCAGGCTGTCCGCATTCCTGATGTCGGGTTGAACCCGTAGCATGTATCGGACATGTGAAATTCTGGCACGGCACTTCTCCGACTACGCGATTCAACAGGAATGAACCCGCCATCAAACCAGGTGGCCGATTTTGAGGATGACTTCCGAGTAGCCGACCAACCGTCCTGAATCGTCGGCATCTTCTGCAATGGGCTGCGTCGGCTATAATTTGTGCGTGCGCATGGCCCGTGCGGTGCTGGTTGGTCATGCAATTGTGAAGCACTCATCAGGAGCAATCATGGGTGAAGATGGTTTTATTCCGGTTGCAACCAATGCCAGGTCGCGAAGCGACCTCGTCGAGCGCGGGTACAGTCGTCAGCCGCTGAGGGTTGATGTAGACATAGCACGCTCGCTGGAAGCGTTATCCCATGCCGCTTGGTCCATTCCAAAGGACAGATACTACGATGGGGGCGACCGGTATCGTTCCTTAAATCGTGTCAGGGCCGAAATTGTTGAAGGCGGTGTAAAGGTTTGCTTGAGCGAAGAGAGCACGCCCTATGTGCAGCTGAAAAAATACAACACGACCATCGGCGGCCAGCCGCGAGAGTACGCTCCGCTGCCTCCGGCGATCGCCGGTTCCATAGGCGTTCGTAAGATGATTGCTCACCACCTTCATTACCTACCGCTGTCGACGGTGGGTACGAAATATTTGGTCAACGTTCATCTGATAAGGTTCACGGCTGCGCCTGGCCGGCCGTGCGACACGAGTCCGCCGGGCTTACATAAAGACGGGGAAAAGTACATCGCCACGCATCTGGTGGGCCGCTGCGGCGCTCAGGGCGGCGAAGTCGTCATCACCGACAATGACAAACAGGAAATGGATCGCTTCACAATGCGCGAATCGGGTGAGTGTTATGTCTTCGACGACGATCGCATCTGGCATATGTTAACGCCAGTGGCCGTATTGGAAGGTAATCAGTACGCCTACCGTGACACGCTGGCGTTCGATATGCTGCCAGAGGGCTGGGAACCCGTGAAGTGACGCGATTCGAGGTCGCATGCCAGGAACCTCCGCAGGTGCCTACGCTCGACTGGGAAATGGAAACAAGATGAACGCTGCGAGACACAAAACTGTTAGTCGCATGATGTAAGGCCTCTCACGAAACGATCGGCCGCCACTCCAAAATCGTTTCAAGCTTGCAGCTTTACATCAGCCGGAGACGGTCGCCAACACCTCATGACACACGTATGATGCCGCATGGCATCACCGATCTGCGGGGAATACTCTTCGTCTAAGGGATCGTTTCTAGTTCTGCGTCTGCACCAGCGGCACCTGCGACATCAGTTGCAGGTCAATCATTGCCTGAATGCGCCTGTCCAGTTGGAAGAAAGTCGCCGTCTTCTGTCCTGTCAACACCCCCAGAAAGATTGGCACATAGCGTGTGCGCAATTGGGCGACCTGCTCATCCACCGCCAAAACCCTCTTGATTAAATCCAAGGCCTGCTCGTTGCTAATCGTTCCCCAGGAATTCGCATACTCTTTAATCAGCGCGTACTTCTCGTTGTTAATTTTGACGAGATCCGCGGTGTATTGGTCGTACACCGGCCAGAACCTCGTCGCATCTGCATCGGTGAGCGTCAAATTGGCCGCGATCAATTGTTTCTTTTTCGAACGGATGTCCAATCTGAGCATCTCAATGTTTTGGTCCAACGCAGCTTGCGAATTTGGGGCGGCGGTGGATGTCGCTTGCGTTCCGTCGGCCGTCTGCGCCCGCATGCTCCACGCCGATACTCCAAATGCAGTCAGCAGCAGAATCCCTGTCGCTAGCATATGTTTCATGGATCGTCTCCTTAATACGTTTTCACCTGGCCCCACACAAGATCCGTATTTCTTCTCTCGTCCCTATGCCGTTTTTGTTTTGTCCTTATCTTGCCTTGGCCAGAGCGCAACCGCCGGCTTCTCACCGTATCTCACCTCGGTCGTCTTCTCATGTAGGAGGGAAACGCACAACTGGCAAAACTTACAATACCTCGCCTTCATTCATCGGACTCACTCCGGAGGTAATGCACATCCACTCCTCTCGCGCGCCACCGCGCGATTCGAGGTCGCTGGCTTACTGAGGGTTTAGCTTAGTCATGCAATGCTGTGCGCCCCGCCAGCGCACGGCCGGGAAACACATCGGGAACGATCTTGCCCTCATCCACTACCACGGTTCCGGCAACCAACAGGTAGCGCACTCCCACACTCGGCTCCATCGGTTTCGCGAATGTGGCGCGATCGCTGATGGTCGCCGCGTCGAACACAACAATGTCGGCGTCCGCGCCCTCCTGTAGCCTGCCCTTCTGGCGTGCAACGGGCGTGGAACGCTCGAGCATCTCCGCCGGCATCAGACTCATCTTTCGCAACGCATCCATCAGCGTGATCGTCCCTTTTTCTCGCACGTATTGAGCCAGCACGCGCGAATAGGTCCCGGCATTGCGCGGATGGCCGGGGATGCCGTCGCTGGCGATCATCACCAGTGGGTTCGGGATCACTTTGTCCAGCGCTTCCTGGGAATTGGAGAAGACCAGCACCGTCTGGGGCGCGCTTGAATTGTGAAGTTCGTCGAAGCGCTCTTTTGTGAGGTGCTCGCCGGTGTTGGGAAGAACCAGGTCTCCGTAGCTGATGCCTCCCTGCTTTTCCTGCCAGCCCGGATTGAAGATCGCGGAGTTGATGTACGTCATCCCTGCAATATAAGGATAGGCTTCCGTAGTCACATCGAGCCCGCGGGCGCGCGCTCCTTCGATCATCGAGAGGCACTCCGGAGCGTCGCGCAAACACGAACTATTGATGTGCACGATGTGCAGCGAAGCGCCGCTGATGGCAGACGCTCCAATCACTTCGCTCACGGCCTCGATCGAGGACCCCGGATCAACGCGGCTCGCACTGCGCACATGAGTGTAAACCGGCACCCGACGCTCGGCGGCCAGCCGGAACATATCAATCACTTCCAGCCGCGTGGCTCCCGGCGTGTACTGAATTCCCATGCCGACGGCCAGTCCGCCCGCGTCCAGTTCCGAACGAAGGCGCTGTTCGATCCGCATGATTTGCTCTAGAGTCGCAGGCTGATCTGTCGCGGGGCCACTCTTCGGCAGAATTTCTCCGCTCGGCAGCGGCGCTCCGAATACCATAGCCCGTGCTGCCACATGGCTGGCCGAGGTCCCGTAATTAATGAGCGAGTGACCCTCTTTCGATTTCAAGAACTGAGCGACGTCGGGCGCGCCGATTTCCAGTTCGAGCGCCGAAGTTACGCCGTCGAGCGCTTTCACGCGCTCGCTCTCCATCTCCTGGCCGTGCTGGTGAAGATCAATGAATCCGGGAGCGACCACCAATCCGCCCGCATGGATAACGCGGCGTCCGCTCAGCGCCTCGGACGAGATGCGCACAATCTTTCCGTCGCGGACGCCCACGTTGCGCACGGCATCCAGGCCGGTTTCGGGATCCATCCCGCGTCCGCCTTCGATCACCAGATCGTACTGCTCTGCGGACACCATGGGTTTTGCCAACGCCAGAAAAAATAACGCCAGAAAAAACAGAAAGAAAATCAGCGTGCGCATGGCTGCTCCGTTTGACGGACGATCATAGCAGTGAACTCCCATTGCATCCTGGCTCCGATGGTCGGTGGATTACGCGCAACGCGGAACTAATCTACGTGCCTGGGTCACGCGGGAATCCGACAAATCGTTTCGATTGTCCGGTAGACCGAACTTACGAGGGGCGGCGCCAGCAAGAAAAGAGCCGGCTCAAACCGCGGCCGGCTCTTGTGCATTTTGCTTGGAGGTGAATCTTGTCAGGCGGTGGCGGCCTCTTCATCCTGGATTGCTGCTCTTGCTTTGTCAGCCAGGGCTTGAGGGATTTCCGCGAATCCATGATCTTTGCCAGCGTGTTCTTTTGCTTTCTCCATCACCTCTTCCTCACTTGCTCCACGAGCTACGAAATCACAATCCACTCCGACATCCCGACACCTCAATATCTTCGACATCTGGACCTCCCTTGAACGACGCGAGAAGCTTAGTAGCGGGATACTATCCGTAGTGTCGGCCCCAGTCAACGCGACTGTCCCGTGGGCGGGAAAGGTTGATTGGTCGTTGTCTCTGAGGGTTCCGTCCAATTAAGTCGCAATCGAACAAGTAGAGTAGTAGCCCAGACTTGTCCGGCAACGCAACCTACCAGGCAACAGTCAGCTTTCGATATCGTAAAAATTTGATCTACTCGACTGTGCTTCGCCGCCCTGCCTCGCCGGTATGAAAAGAGTCCTATTACTTTTGTACTATTGACCCCTAGCCCGCTCTCTTGATACTCGGACTTCACCCGCCCAGGACTTGAAAGAAGTCATGACGCCGACGAGAGCCGGAAGCTCATCCATTAATCCGCTCTGCCTCCAATGACACAGACCATTTCATGGCCGCAGCGCCGCCAAACGACGCGGACGACACTCAACAGCGTCGTCTATATTAATTTCGATTCGGATAACGGCGGCATCGTGTTGAACGTCTCCGAGGGAGGACTTTGCTTTCACTCCGTCGCTCCCCTTCAGCGCGAGGGCACGCTGCGTTTCTGGTTTTCGGAGCAGAAACAAAGAATCGAAGCCGACGCCGAAATTGCATGGATCGACGAGACGCGAAAGACAGGCGGCTTGCGATTCACCGCTCTGCCTGCGGAAGGTCACGAGCAAATTCGCAACTGGATAAGCCGACCTGCCACGCGACTCGCCGTCGAAAAGCCGCCCGCTCGATCGGTCCCGCAGCCGGCTCGATCGGTCCCGAGCCCCTCTCCGTCCGACATTGCCATCCCACCGGACATCGATATTGCGCTCGATCCCCTTTTCCCCGCGGTGCATTTGTCAGAGGAAGCCAATGGTCCTAATCTTCCCGCGGAGGATTCGTCGGAGACAAAAGTAGCCTCGCTGACGGGGTTCTCGCGCGGCCTCGCTACCGGCCTTTTCGTTTCGGCTCTCGTGGCTCTCCCGTTCTTGCTTCACAGCTATCGGCACGAGCTCGGAGAGTCGCTCATCCACTTGGGCGAACGATTGGCGGCCAAATCCCGCGCTCAGACCCAAACGGTCCCCCCCGTGCACCAGGCTGCGATGCTGCCATTGCAACCGTTATCTCCGGCACATAGACAGATTCCAGCTTCGCCCCCGCCCGAGAAGGTTCTGCTGCGACCTGCGATCGACCCGCCTAAAACCAACCAGACAAAGCTCGAACTCTCGCGCCCGCTACCCGCCGGTCACGCTGCCACCGACGGCGCTACCAACAAGATTCCCGCGTCCGCGTCCGCCGCTTCATCAGCGTCTCCGGCAATTTCTCCCTCGGCCACTGCCGCCGCTCCCGTGCCCAATGTCATTCCAAATAAAATCGCCACAGCTCCACCGGGCGAATCAGCGAAACATCCCGACGTCCACGCAGAAACCACCGGAGAAGCAAGTGCCGGTTCAAGTTCGGCTGGATACTTCGAAATCGGTAAATTCAAAAATAGCTTGTGGGCCAACAATGTGGCGGACAGAGTGAGTCAGCTCGGATTTCACGCGGCCGTCGTTCAGAAAGGCCGCCTTTGGATGAGTTCCTACTCCGTGCTCGTGGGCCCGTACGGCGATAATCAAGATGCCGAGGCGGCTCGCAAGGACCTGGTGCTCCACGGTTTCAATCCCCGAGCTTTCGAAAAGGGATCGCGTGACTTCATGCTGCCTCTTGAACTGACGCTAAATGGGACGCATGTGCCCATTGGGGACTACACCATCAGTTGGGAATCCTACAGCCCCGATGCGGTCGTGAAATTTGTCCGGAACTTTGATGTTGTGGCCACGGCGGAAGGAAAATGGATGAAACGCGACGTTCCTTACAAACTGAATGCCATTGTGTGGAGAGCCAGTCCTGACGGATCGCGAACCCTTCTAGAAATCCGATTCGGTGGAATGAGCCGAGCTCTCGTATTTCACACCTCACCCTGATCGAAAGCCTCCCGACAAAGTATCCTGTGATCGCCAAAAAAGCCGTATTAGCGCCACGCCACAATTAAAACGCGCCACGCCAGGCTTTCAGCCGCCTAAGTCGGGCGGAGGAAGTTTGAATCGGAGCCGTTGCACCAGGCCAGCATTTCTCCGATTACCCGACTTATCTGGAGTCAGGCCGCCGTAGCGAGGGGCTCAGCGACGGAAACCTCCGCCACCGCGAAATCCGCCACCGCCCCAACCGCCATGAAATCCTCCGTCACTGAATCCGCTGCTGTGGTCCAGCCCGCCGCCCCAACCCCCGTTGTGGTCGCTGAATCCCCCGCCGCCGGAGCCGCCTCCCCATCCACCAGAGTGAAAATTGTTCCAGCGCTGAGAACCCTGATCGCGCGCTGCCGCTTCGTCGTTGAGCGAAGAGGATGATCTCGTGGCATTACCCCAGCCGCTGCCGGAATTTTGCTGCCAACCCGATCCGGGGCTGCCCTTATACACAGTGCCATCGTGGCTGGCATAGAGAATGTTGTCGTTGTAGCCGACGCCGTTCCCCGTGTGGGTGTTGTAAGCAAAGCCGCGATTCGCTGTCGCGTAAGAGCCGCTGTAAGCGTTGCCGGCAACTCCGTGTGCCCCACCCGCGACGACTCCCGTGTTCGGGTTGTATGCCGCGCCTCGGCTGCCCGCCGCATAGTTGCCGGTATACGCGTTGTAGTTGGAGCCCCGGCCGCCCACACCGGATGCGCCCGTGACGGGATTGTAAAAGCTTCCTCGTCCTCCCGCACCGACGTTGCCAGTATAAGGGTTCGCCCAAGCTGCGCGCGTCCCGCTGTAAGCCGCATTGCCCCAGTGACCATAGAAGTTCGCAGACGCCGCTCCGCCGTAAGCTCCCCATCCCCACGCTGGACCAACGGGTCCCCAGCCGTACCAACCGACTGGCCCCCACCATGGACTGCATGCTGCACCGACGGCCATGCCAAGACCAAAGCCCAACGCCCAACCCCCCGCTGCGCTCCATCCGAATGCAGCGCCAACGCCATACGTGACCGGTGCAGGGATCCAAACGTCGCTGGTGACGAAAGGCGAGTACACATAACCCGTGCCGTACACCACCACGCCGTCCGTGGAGACCACGGTGCCATAGTAGCCTGGCGTATAGCCTACGTATACAACGCTCGGCGTGTAGCCATACACTTGGGCGTATGTAACGTAATAAATCGGCGAGCTGGCTGGAATGGTATAAATCGCCGCCGGCAGGGTGCTTGCCACGATCCAAGGACCGTTGGCTGAAGCTCCAGTGAACCACACTCCACCCTGGCACGAATAATAGGACGTCCCGGAAACCATAACGACGGGCGTGGTTGAATTGACGGCGTACATCAACGAAGTGCCAGTCACCGGCTGAAAGTCCGGTTCGCCGACATAGGAAAGCGTCAGTTTGGCTTTGGCACGGTTGATAGTCGCCGTCTGCGGAATTTGATTCGCGATGAGAGCTTCTTTCGCCTGCGGAGTACCGGGAATCGAGACCAACACGCTCGCCTTCGGGCTGTAAACGGGAATTTTGGCGAAGTCGGGAGGAAGATTAGCAGCGGAGATATAGCTCCAGGGGCCATTCTGAACGGACGTGGACGAGAACCAGCGGCCTGCGACGAGTATGTAGTACACAGAATTGGCCTGGTCCAGGAAAATATCGTCGCCCGAGTTGGTGACGTACGATAGGCTCGTGCCGGGGATCGGCGTGAATTCGGGAGCGCCGGAAGTCAGGATCAATTCCGCCGGTGTCGTGCTGACGTAGACTTGTGGGGCCTGGAACTCTTCGAACGCCTCTTTCAGGGATTGTTCGGGATTTCCCAGAACCTGGTTCTGGTCCGCTTGCAGCGCTGCTTCTTTGATTTTATCCAGATCTTTTTGCGGATCGTGTTTGGCCATCAACCAATCGCCCTGGAAAGTCTTGGATTCCACCCACCCGTCCATCAACGCGAGGTAATACATGCTCTTGTCGGCATCGAACAGAATCAATGCGCGCGTGTTGATAATTTTTTGCAGCCCGTGTCCCGCGTCCTGCATTACCGGTTGTCCATCAATGAGCGCCAGGACCGCGGGGGCGGTGCTGAAAAAGATCGTCGGAGGATTATTTTTGACTTCTACTTTTTTCTGTTTTTCCGCGACGGATGTAACGGAGAGGCTGGATTGCAACTGATCGAGCGGGACACTTTGCGTCCAAGTCATATCCTTCTTGAACGCCCCGGAGTAGGCCGCCCCATTATTAGCAATGCTGGGGAAATTCTGCTTGGTCAATTGGAAGTCTTCCAGGGTAACCACGCGATTGATCTTGTCAACTTCCGTGCGTGCGGTGTACCAGATCGCGCCAAAATCAGTCTTGTCCTTGCCTGTCCTGATGAGCACTGCAGAATATGCGTCCAACAGATTTCCCGTCCAATCGCTCAGTTCCGGCTGATATACAGAAATCTTTGCGTCTTGATAAGTGAACTGCCGGGGCCACGGGTCACCTCCCGGGGGCGACACTTTAGCTGTCGCGCCGGCAGTCTTCGCTGCAGGCGTCGCAGAAGTAGTGGACTGGGGAAACGCCATGCCCGGCGATGAAAATAAAACGCATACTGCCAATAGGAGGGCAATAAGCGGTTTGAATGCCCTGTAGATTCCCATATCGATCACCCCTCAGCAGCTATATGCGTTTCAAAAAAGTTTTTTGGGGACGGCACCGGTCAAAGAGGATTTGGGCAGATTGCGACACCACGATCGCTAATGAAGCTCGTTCTGTGGCTTGGCGCCCATATCGGCTCCACCCATTCCTTATCTCCACGTACACGATTTCACATCACCAATTTTTGGACATTATGTTGAGCGAGCAGCGGGTTGAAATTGTCAAAAGTGACAGGTAACGGCGCCCAGAAAAAACGCTGCAAGATGTCCGATCTTTGGCGGGCAAACCGCGATAACTGCCAATAACGGAAGATTTCCCATCAGATCACAGATTCGAGTGCCTGGTAAACGCTGCCAGCTCAACCGGTCCATACAACAGTTAGTGTTGCGTCGGCCCATTGAGTCCACCCGACACAGCAGCACTTACGCGCGGTCCAGATTTGTGTCCCCTGCGAGCGTCACTTTAGCAATGTAGTCCAATTAACTACCACGGTCAGCGGCTCGGATCCCTGGGACGAAGCCAAGCTAGCGACGACAAATTTCTTGCCGTCGCTGGTCACATCGTAATTCGAACCGCCGGCAAACGGGACGGGATTTACCTGAAATAGAGAACGCACTTTGCCAATGAGTAGGCTCGACCCCTGTTCCGTAATTTCCGCAGACATGATTTTATTGTCCGTCGAAATATAGAAAAGCTCGCGGCCGTCCCGACGCCAGCGGGGCTGGACGCCGCCCGCAGTCGAGACTTCCCACTTCCCCGTACCGTGCAGGAAAGGAATCACGCAGATTTCTGGCCGCCCGGATTCCCTAGATTCGTAGGCTAGCCATTTCCCGTCAGGAGAAAGAGCTGGCGCGTATACATCGTACTCGCTCTGGATCACCGGAAAGGCCTTGCGGTCGCCAGACAGCGTAACGCCCCATATCTCTCGGCGCGAATTCGGTTGCGCAGCCAGGCGTTCGAAAAGCAAATAGCACCCGTCTGCCGTGAACCGCGGCGCGAACTGGCTTACGTCATCCGCCGTCAGCGCCGTTGGAGTTCCGGTGCCGTCGGAGGCGTTCAAATATATGCGAGGTGGCCCGCTTCGATTTGATACGAAAGCAACCAATTTTCCATCTGGCGCCCAACTCGGCTGTCGGTCGGATGACGGCGGAAAAGTGAGCCTGGTCTTCGTGCTTCGAGCGAGATCGAACACCCAAATGTTTAGGTTTCCCGTGCCCCCTGCAAGACTGGAGATCGCCAGCTTACTGCCGTCCGCTGACACACTCGGCTCAAGATAAAGGCCGGGTGTGCCCGTTGCCTCGATTTGTTTGCCGGAGCGATCATACCAGACGAGTTGGTCATTGTCGCCCGTAGCGTTTCCAACCTCGTACACCATGATGCCGGTCTCTGAAACGGCAAAAATTGCTCGGCTGGTGATGGCATTCACGCCAACATGTTCGACCACAGGCACGGCATCGCCATCTAAGCGCAACTGGCTAACGTTGAACCGTTGGGCCATGAGGATCCCCTGACGCACAAAAAGCAGGTAGCCCGGCGGAGTGTAAACGGCGTTCGAGTCGTTCTCCATAATTAGCTTGGTCGCGCTCCCGTCGAGCGTGCCTGCATAAACGCCGCCAATTCCGACCACTGCTCTTTGCGCGAAAAAAAGAAAGTGTTTATTGTCGGGCAAAAACTGCGTCCACCGGTGGCTCCTTTCGTTTAATGACGCGTTGAGCGTCGTGACCTGCTGGGGTGTGCCGCCTGATGCAGCAATACGAAAAACCGGACTGGACACGTTGGGTGTGAATAGAATCGTGCCGTCGGCTCCCCACGTTCCGCCGCGGCCGATCGCTATATCGCAGAGAGCTAGAGGCGGCCCGCCCGACACATCAATTCGGTTCAGCTTGCCATTGGCGAAAAATCCTACCGAGCGGCTATCGGCTGACCAGAATGGGAACGTCGCACCATCCGTGCCATCCAATGGCTTCGCTGCCGCCGAATCAAGCCGCCTCACCCAAAGAAGCTGGCGTCCGTCCGAACTGACCGCAGAGAAAACCAGCCGCTCGCCGTCAGGTGAAAGAATCGGCGGTCCAGGATTGATCCCGGTGAACACGAACCTCGTATTTGGGGGTGGCACAATTTGCGACACAATTACCGGCAAAGGCTCCGGGTTGCGCGTGAAATACTTGGCGGCAAACAACGCTGCCAGAATTATCGCCGCCGTGGCAACGGCCCATGGCAGCGCGCGTCGCCACGCCGCAGTGCGAGGTTCAACTGCAGAAGGTAAATCTTGCGACGCTCCGGAAAGAACTTCTTCGATTGCAATGCGGGCATCACCGATCGCTTGCAGACGCTGGCGCGGATCTTTTTTCAGGCAACGCTGCAGAAGATTGCGAATTGTTTGCGGCGTGTTGGAGGGCAGCAGTGACCACTCCGGTTCTGCGCGAATTACTGCTGCCAGAGCATCGGAGACAGTTTCACCCTCAAAGGAGCGCTTGCCGGCAAGCATCTCAAAAAACACGCAGCCAAAAGCCCAAATGTCAGCGCGCCGATCGACCGATTTGCCCTTGGCTTGCTCGGGCGACATATATGCAGCCGTGCCCAAAATAATTCCCGGCTGCGTGGACATGCTGGTAATCGTGGGGGAATTCTGAATATCGGTCGAAGAAGGATTGTCTTCTATAGCTTTCGCCAAACCGAAGTCTAGAACTTTTACGTTTCCGTCCGGAGTGACTTTGATATTCGCCGGTTTCAGGTCGCGATGAATGATGCCGCGTTCATGCGCGGCCTCCAACGCTTCGGCGATCCCCCGCGCAATGGGAAGCGCTTCATCCACCGGTATCGCGCCGCGAGCGATGCGGTCTGCGAGCGTAGGCCCTTCGATCAGCTCCATCACCAGCGCATGCGTGCTGCCCGAATCTTCAAATCCATAAATCGCGCCGATGTGCGGATGATTCAGCGAGGCAAGAACTTGAGCTTCGCGCCGGAATCGCGCCATTCGTTCGGGGTCCGTGGCGAATGCGGCGGGTAAAACTTTGAGCGCCACATCGCGCCCGAGTTTTGTGTCCCTCGCGCGATAGACTTCGCCCATCCCGCCCGCGCCCAGCGGTACCCCGATTTCGTAAGGGCCCAGTCGGGTACCGGGAGCAACAGGCATGATTGTCCGCGATTATAACCCTCAGAACCCTTCGTCGGTGCCCCCAGTCCTCAAGTCCTTCCATGAGAAGGCCGGTTGATGTCAAGACACTTTGACTTTCTTCTTTCTTAGAATCAGTTCCCATTCAGCCAAGCCGCCCCTGTCGCCATCCTTCCATCCGCACTCTTTGTGAGCGATATTCGCTCGGTGCAAGGTGGGTGTTCTCGTTTCAGTAGGCGCTGCTACCTGATAATCGACCTCTCTTCCCACCGTTTCGGTGAGAGTCGGGCCCCAGGACTTAGTCGCAGTCGCCTGTTTTCGGCGGTCGAGCTCGGCTGTCCGGATCGAAACTCTAAGCCACTGCCCGCATCGCCTTCTGACTATTGCGCAATGGTTCGTACACCTCTCCGCTTACCCACAACCGATGGAGCAGTACCGCCCACTTTCGAGCCACGGCAACCACCGCTCGTTTCTTGGCATTTTTCCCTCCGCGCTCCGCAAGCTTCAGCCCCCATCTCCGCAGATCACTGTCTTCTCCAAAAGGTCCCAGAATGTAGTGCGCTCCCTGCACCATCATGGTTCGCAGATACCGATCTCCTTCTTTGCTGATGTGCTTCTGTGGTTCGCTCTTCCCAGAGTTCCTGCGTCCAGGTTTTAACCCCAGAAAACAGCCCACCTCGCGACTCTTCCCGAACCGATACGGGTCCTCTATCGTCAGGACGTAGGTCAACGCGATCTGCGTTCCTACACCCTTCACCTGCTGGAGCAAGAACACTTCCGGGTACACTTCCTTGGCGATTTTCTCCATCCGCTCGTCGTATTCCTGGATGCGCTCGTTCAGTGATTCGATTTCTTTGAGCAACGGCTCCAGAACCTCGCGCAACTCGGTGCTTAATCCCGCGGCCAACTTCTCGCTCACCTGCTACGTGCCACACTTAGGCAATCGTTCGCCATAAGACTTCACCAACCCGCGGGCTGCGTTCACCAAGGCCGTTCGAGCACGCACCAGTTCGGCTCGCGCCCGGATCACCATTAGATGGATTTGCGCCTGGGCACTGCGATGGCGCACCGGCCCCAACAGCTCAGGGTCGAGTCTTGCCAGTCGTGCCAGCGTCCGCGCATCGTGCCGATCATCTTTTCGATTGCTCTTGGTGATCAGTTCTACTTTTTGTGCGTGCGCCACGAGCACTTCGTGCCCCAGCTCCGTTAGCAGTCGGCTTGCCCATGGCGAATGTGTTCCTGTCTCCAGGGCGACCAGACTTCGCGGTATCTTTCCAAACGTCCGCCTCATCGCTTCCGGTGTCGTCGCTACTTTCTGTTCCAGAATGATTTTGCCTGCTTCGCCCAAAACACAGTAGAACGACCAACGATCTCCCAGATCCACACCGATCGTTAGCTTTTGCTCTTTGAAAATCTCGTTCCCAAATATCTGCACAGTGCTAATCTTCTTCATCGCCGGTCTCCTTCTCTCGTGCGCTTCGAGCGCCTCGATCATTGGGAGCGTAACGCATCCCGCTGGAGACCGGCCTTCTCCCTCGAAAACACTGATGCGAAGCCTAGGTTAAGCGGCTTTGATCGGCACTAAAGTCACCTTGTGCCCTAGTTTCTCGAGTCGTTTGACGAAGTATCGCTTCAAACCTTCAGAATCTATGCGATCGAAGTAATCTCCACCGAGATCTTCGTAGTTGCGCTGGTTCTTTTGCAGGTAGTAGCCAATGATGACAAGGCTGTGTGCCACCGCGATGATCGCCCTCTTGCTGCCACGTCTGGCTGCCACTCGCCTGAATTGCGCCGACAGGTAGGTGTTCTTGGTTCGCGCTGCAGCCCAGGCACATTGACATGCCATGCGACGCAACCACGGACTACCTTTGCGCGTTGTACCGCCCAAACGTTTGCCGGCACTTTCGTGGTTACCTGGGCACAGGGCAGCCCAACTGGCCAACTGTTCAGCCGTCGGAAACTGAGCCATGGTATTACCCACTTCGGCTAGAAGGGTCCATCCTGCGACTCTATCGATGCCCGGTATTGTGTCCCACCGAGCCACGGCTTGTGACAGCTCCGGTCGTTCTCGCCCGATCTCTTCCAAACGATCATCCAGCAACACGATCTCGTGCTCGACAAAACGCAATTGATCAAGTAAGCGCCGGAGCAGAAAGCGGTGATGTGGACCGATCTTTCCGTCCAGGGCAAGTCTCAATTGCGGGGCCTTGGCACGGAGATGCCCTAAGGCGAGGGACGTGAGGCACTCCGGATCATTTTGACCGGCGATGATTTCTTCCAGCATGGCCCGTCCACTCTTCCCGAGTGTGTTCGTGGCCACGCTCGCCAGTTTCACATTTGCATCCTCAAGCACCTTCTGAACTCGGCTGCTGATACGCGAAGCTTCTTGCGATAGGCTCGTGCGCATTCTCGTGAGGTCTCGCAAATCGCGGATGACCTCACAGGGCACGTAGCTGGGTCGCAGGAGACCGTGTTGCAGCAACTGCGCAATCCATTCCGCATCTTTCTGGTCGGTCTTGCGACCTGGCACATTCTTGATGTGCTGTGCATTCACCAGAACAACGGTGAATTGTCCCTCTAAAATGTTCCAGACCGGTTTCCAATAAACGCCGCTGGACTCCATCGCTACCTGCGTCACCTCGAACTGCCTGAGCCAAATTGCAAGCTCCTGGAGGTCTTGGGTCATCGCGCTAAAACGACGTTGATGTTTCTTCACTCGCCCCGCTTCCTGCACCAAAATGCAAGCAGAAATCGAGTTCTTATGTACATCTAGACCGCAACATCTCGGATGCAGCACGTCCATGATCAAACCTCCTATGACCTGTGATCCAGGACGCGCCGATGAATGATTCTCCCTCTCGTGCTCTCCTCTCACGAGGAGGCTACAGTCCGTTGTGCCAAGGCGCATCCCGAGTCAAACTCATCCACGGGCTCTAAAGCACCAGTAAGGCTGACGACCTCTGGACCACACGCCTTTGCAGAGCTTAGTAAACTCGATCCCGTTTTCATAGATCGTTGTGACGCCAGAGGCGACATGTAGAACTCATCCCATCTGGTAAACGCCTAATCGGAATCTAACGCTCAAGGTCTGGTTACGCGAATTTTTCAGGACGAGATGTGCCAGGTAAAAGCTGAGATCCTACTCCGCTGCCGACGAATTTCTCCCGTAAGCCCGCATGAATGTTTCGATCGCAGCCTCAATGTGCTTCTGCAGCGAGCTCTTCGATGGCGCATTCGGATCGAACGCCAGCATGAACCAGCGTATCGGCCCGCCGGTAATCAAACTCAAATAGTGCTGCGCCATTTGCTGCGTATCGTCGTCCGATAGGCGCCCCTTCTCGACTTGCTTCTCGAAGTACGCAGCCATGATGGCCTCGCCACGCTTCGGTCCCAGCTCATAAAAGCGCCTCCCCAGTTCCGGGAAGTTCACCGATTCCATGCTGATCACCCGTACCAGCGCCAGCTGTTCCTTTGACAACACTCCGCGAATCAACGCAGCCGCGTAATTACGCAACGTCTCCGCGACGGGCGGCTCCTCCGGCAGTCCCGCGGCCGCTTCCTGCAGCTTCCGCGACATGCGCCGCTCGATCACCGCCAGAAACAATTTCTCCTTCGTCGGGAACCGCGAGTAAAAAGTCGTCTTCGATGAATTCGCCCGCCGCGCAATTTCGTTCGTGCTCGCCGCCGAGAACCCCTCCCGGATAAACACCTCCGCGGCCACATCCAGCAATTCCCCCAGGCGCTCGTCATCCAGCCGTGGCCGGATCGCCCGCGGCCGAGCCCGAGGCTTCTGTTTGCGCCGCGTTGTCTTCACTCACGAACCTCCTAAGAAACGGCACCGAAGCTTGAAATTAGACTTCGAATCCCAAGCGGCTTGCCGCCACCGGCAAGCACGCCATCCAAGCGATACCGTACCACGTGGTAGCGATCGGGTACAGGCGCTCGCGGAAGGGGCGCCAACCAAGTTCAGTACGAGCGTGCTTAAGAATCTGCTCCTGGGCCGATCGCCACGACGAAATAAGCGGCGGGCGTCGCGCCGACGTTTTTGATTCCATGCTCGTCGTTCGAATGCACGAATCCCACCGATCCAGGCCCCAGCCGGTAAGTCTTTCCATTCACGAAAAGTTCTACCGACCCTTCGCGAATCAGCCACATCTCCGAATGCGAGTGGCGGTGCGGCGGATGCGGCGCGCCGCCTGGCGCCAACGTCGTTTCATGCACCTCCAACGACTCCCCTGTCGCGAGTTTGCCTTTCAACACATCCCGGAACTGCGCATTGTTCTCTGTGCGCACGGGTAAGCTGTCGAAGGGATACACGGACGACGGCAGCGAGCCTCGCCCCGCCGATGAACCATCCTGCGCCAAATGCAATGCGGGCAGCAGCGCAACGGGAAACACTGAACACAATTCGCGGCGAGTTAGCGGCATAGTGTACCCTCGGAATTAGTATTTTCTACGTTCCGCTAGAGAGTATAGGCCGCGTCCAAGTAAAGACCTAACCGTGAAGAAAAGCTGTCGTCAATTCGACTTCCCCCAAGTCCTTCGCCGCCCGGCGCCCCGGACACGGTCGTCACGCTCTAAATTAAAATTCACAAATCGTGCGACCTTCTGCAATTGACAGGCATCTCTTCTTAGTGATACCGTACCAGCTGGTATCATATAACGAGAGGGGCCGCCGCGAGCAATGCCGCCCGCTCGCCGACACCCAAGGAGATCCCATGCGCGTCTTCGTTACAGGAGCTACAGGGTTTATCGGTTCTGCCGTCGTAAACGAACTCATCGGCGCGGGACATCACGTCCTCGGCCTCGCCCGCTCCGACGCCGGAGCCAAGTCTCTCGCCGCTGCCGGTGCCCAAATCCATCGCGGCGACATTGAAGATCTAGACAGCCTGCGCGCCGCAGCAGCCTCCTCCGACGGCGTCATTCACCTCGCCTTCGTCCACGACTTTTCGAACTTCGCCGCAAGTTGCGAAGCGGACCGCCGCGCCATTGAAACCCTCGGCGACGCGCTCGCTGGTTCCGACCGGCCGCTGCTCGTCACTTCCGGCCTCGCGCGCCCAGTGCCTGGCCGCGCAGCCACCGAGGATGATCCTCCGCTTCCCACTTCCCCGTCGTATCCGCGCGCGTCGGAAGCAACGGCCACGTCGCTCCTTTCGCGCGGAGTTCGCGCTTCGGTCGTCCGCCTCCCGCAAGTCCACGACACAGTGAAGGCAGGTCTCGTCACCTACCTCATCAATATCGCGCGCGAAAAAGGCGTCTCGGCGTACGTGGGTGACGGGCGCAACCGCTGGGCCGCGGTCCACGTGCTGGATGCTGCCCGCCTCTACAGGCTTGCCCTTGAAAAGGGTGTCGCCGGAGCGCGCTATCACGCCGTCGCCGAAGAGGGCGTCCCGCTTCGCGACATCGCCGAGGCCATCGGCCGCCGCCTCAATGTCCCAGTCGTCAGCAAATCCCCCGAAGAAGCCGCCGCACATTTTGGCTTTTTCGGATTCTTCGTCGACATCGACGGCCCCGCTTCCAGCGCGAAAACGCAACAACTTCTCGGCTGGCGACTAACCCAGCAGCCAGGCCTGCTTGCCGATCTAGAGCCTGCGACCACCACCGCGGAAGCCCAAGCGGTCGCCGCCACTACCAGCAACAAACAAAGGAGGTCATGATGCGAGTTTTCGTAACAGGTGCTACAGGATTTATCGGTTCTGCCGTGGTGAAGGAATTAATCGGCGCGGGTCATCAAGTCCTCGGCCTCGCGCGCTCGGATGCCGGCGCCAAGTCCCTGACCGCCGCCGGCGCCCAAGCGCATCGCGGCTCTCTTGAAGACCTCGAAAGTCTGCACAGTGGAGCCGCCGCCTGCGACGGCGCCATCCACACCGCTTTCTTTCACGCCTTCTCGCACGCAAGTATGTCCACGCGTCTCGGCGTCATGTTCGGCGGAAGTCCGTCCGGAATCTTCGCGAGATTCGTAGACTCCGCGATCGAGACCGACCGCCGCGCCATCGAAGAACTCGGCACCGCGCTCCGGGGCGACGACCGCCCGCTCGTCGTCGCCTTCGCCACGATGGCGCTCACGCCAGGCCACCTCGCAACCGAAGAAGATGCGTACAATCCGAAAGCCGTCGGAGGCCTTCGCGGCGAATCCGAAAATGTAGTGCTGGCGTTGGCTTCCCGTGGAGTCCGCGCGTCGGTCTTGCGCCTGCCGCCGTCGGTTCACGATCAAGTCAAACAGGGCTTCGTCACCCGCGCGTTCGACATCGCTCGCAAGAAGCGCGTCTCGGCGTATATCGGCGATGGCCGCAACCGTTGGCCCGCGGTGCACCGCCCCGATGCCGCAAATCTTTTCCGCTTGGCGCTTGAAAAGGGCGCCGCGGGAGCGCGCTATCACGCTGTCGCGGAAGAAGGCATCCCGTTTCGCGACATCGCCGGAGCAATCGGCCGCCGCCTGAACGTCCCGGTGGTAGCGAAGTCTCCCGAGGAAGCAGCCAAACATTTCGGCTTCCTAGCCGACTTCGTCGCCGCTGACAACCCAGTCTCCAGCAAGCTAACCCAAGAACAGCTCGGCTGGCGTCCCACACAATCACCTCTACTAGCCGACCTGGAAGACGCCCGCCCAGCCGCCGCCTAAGATCACACAGCACCTGGGGCGCAAACACAAATGCGCCGCAGGTACTGCGCCCAAAAAGCCAAGCTCCAAGAATTACACTTCCAAGCCCTCATCCGCCCTCATCGCGAGGTATGCTTTTGTCGCCGCTGTTCGCTCTCCTTCATCATTTCGTTCAAGTCCGCGGCCGGCCGTATCTCAATCGGTCCGAGTCCATACTTAAGGCCTGGAAGCTGTGAGACAAGCTGAATGGCGTGATTGAGGTCGCGCGCCTCCAGGATCTGAAGCCCGCCAAGCTGTTCTTTGGTTTCCGCATAGGGGCCGTCGGTGGTGGCGACTTTGCCGTCTTTCCAGTAGAGGGTCACCGCGGTCTCCGGCGGCTGAAGAGGGAGTTCGGTAACAAGATGCCCGTTGGCGCGGAGGCGGTCATTGTGCTCAAAACATTCGTCGAGCACCTTCTGTCGCTCGTCCTCGGTCATGTGTTCGAATTTTCCTGGCTTGAGGTATCCCAAACAGATGTATTTCATCGATTCCTCCGTCAGAGACCGCGTAACACGTCGCTTGATGAAGTTGCTTGTCGCTCCGAAGACCAGACTTCGCGGGCTAGCCGCTGGCAAATGCGCGCCGCAGGGCCACCATCCACGATTCGGTGAATCGCTTCGAAACTGCCGCGTCGGGGACGAACACATCGAAGCCGTGATACGCGCCTGGCATTACCAGCAGTTCCGTAGGAACTCCGGCATTGATCAGACGGCGGGCGTATTCGACATCTTCGTCCACAAACAGATCGAGAGCGCCGACGCCGATGAACGCGGGAGGAAGTCCCGCAAGATTTTCGACGCGCGCGGGAACCGCGCCGTCGGGAACCGTAGGCGAGCCGGCCGGGACGCCGAGAAAAGAAGTCCAGCCGAAACGGTTGGAGCCCGCGTTCCAAATGAACTGTCCGGTGTACGGCGAAGGTTGGCAAGTGCTGCCAGTGCGGTCGTCGAACGCCGGATAAATCAGCAACTGAAACAGGATGGGAATTTCGCGGCGATCGCGCGCGGCCATGGCGAGCAGCGTGGCGTGGGTCGCGCCGGCGCTTTCTCCGCCGATGGCGATGCGTTTGCGGTCCACGCCCAGCTCGTCGGAATTTTTGTAGAGCCAGCGCAGCGCGGCGTAATTATCTTCGAGCGATCCGGGGAAATGAGTTTCCGGCGCGAGGCGATAGTCGACCGAAACGACGAGGCATCCGCAATGCTGGGCCATGGCCTGCAGAACCGAATTGAATTGTCCGGCGGTACCGGTGACAAATCCGCCGCCATGCATGTGCAGAAATGCCGGACGCCCTTTGGTGCCCGGAGCCGGATCGACAATCACCAGGCGCAAGTCCGGCGCGCCCGCTGGACCGGGGCTTTGCCGTTCAACTGGCTGCGGCGCTGGAGCAGGCAGCGGAGGCTCAGCGGGCAGAATGCGTGCAGCAGCGAGAACTTCGCTGGTGAAGGGCTGCGTGGGGAAAGGGAATTGCTTGACGGCGGCCAGCAACTCCGGATCGACCAGGGCGTAGGGGTCGGTCCCCGGGGCAGACGCTGTGGCCGCCGCCTGCTGAGCGACGGCGGAGCGCAGCAATTCCGGCACAAGGCCGATCCCAATTCCCGCTGTCAAACCGCTGCGAACAAAATCACGCCTGGTGAGCTCATTCATCGTTGACTCCCGTTTCTGAAATTGACGCGAATCTTGCGGTCACTGCTTCAGGTAATGAAGCAGAACGCTTCCTGCCTTAAAAGTTCTGGTCTCAACCAGTTTTAGTTGCAACGTCTCCAGGCTAATGCCTTCGAACAACCGTTTCCCTTTACCTCCAAATATCGGCATAACAACAAAACGAAATTCGTCGACGAGGCCGAGCGCGATAAGTTGTGAAGGAATATCCACGCCGCCGACTAAAATATCTTGGCCTGGCTCCTGTTTCAATTTGAGTATTTCGTCCCGTAGGTTCGTGCGAACAATTCTCGTATTTTCTGCTTCAGCGCTCGCTAATGATCGTGAGAAAACAACCTTCTTTTTGGAGACAAACGTCTCGGCAAAATCTTTATCCATTTTGTCCGCCGAATCGCTTTTGGCGATATCCGGCCAATAAGGAACCATCAATTCATAGGTTTTACGCCCAAAGACGAGCAGGCCAGCATCTCGCACCGCTTCCATGAAATATTGCCCCGCTTCTTCATCGGGAGTTCCGAGGGTGTGGTCCAAGCAGCCATCGATGGTAAGGCTGATTGCGTAGACTACCTTTCTCATTTGGTTACGCCTCCGTTTAGTATCAGTGCCTGCAAGGCCTTGGGCACCGGGTCGTGCGCTTTATGGTCGTCAAAGATGTGTCAGCACGGCGCGAATGTTTACATGGTGCCGATGGCGACGGCGCCGGCGCGTTCGTAATTAATGATGACGACGCCTTTCGGCGTAACGGTGCTTTCGGTGACCTTAAACGCCGCGGGAATCGTGCCGTCGGCAAACAGTTTTTTTCCGCTGCCCAGCGTGACCGGAAATATCTTGAGCCAGAGCGCATCGACCAAATCGTGCTTCAGAAGGGTCTGAACCAGATTGGCGCTGCCCCAAACGTGCAGGTTTGGCCCGTCCTGATTTTTGATTTCAGCGATTTTTTTCGCGATGTCGCCGCTCAGAAACACGGTCGGCTTCCATTCGGAAGAAGTGATGGTATTCGAGGCCACGTACTTCGTCGCCGTCTGAACCTCCGGCCAAATGTCGGCATGTTGTGGCCAGAATGCTGCGAAAATTTCAAATGTCTTCCGCCCGAGCAGGACGTCAGCCGGCGCCTTCATCTGCTTCATCATGGCCGCTCCACTCACGGCGTCCCGGTGTGGACTCTGCCACCCGCCGTATTCGAAGCCGCCGCTGGTATCTTCCTTGGGCCCGCCGGGGCTTTGGATGACGCCGTCGAGGGACATAAATTCAAGCACATTAATTTTTCGCATCGCCGAGCTCCTTTCTACGAGCGCAACGCTTCTCGCCGCCTTGGCGTTCAGCTGTTCTGGCAAGCCTTACTCTGGTACGCCAAACTCGCGAACTTCCACCGGCGTGCGGCAAGCGATCACCGCTTTGCGTCCCCACGCGAGCGCGTCGTCCATGTTGGCGACCTCCAGCACCCAGAAACCGCCGATGTGTTCTTTGGTCTCGAGGTACGGCCCGTCGGTGGTGACCACCTTGCCATCGGGCTGGGCACGCAGCGACTTCGCCTGGCGGATGGGATTGAGGCCGCCAAGGAAAACCACGACATCGGCAGCCGCCATCTCTTCGTTGAGCGCGTCGATAGCGCGGACCGTGGCTTCGCTCTCGTCGGACGACTGGAAAGTGTCGGGGTGATGAATCGCAACTAAATACTGGCTCATGAGTTCTCCATTCTCTATAACGATGATCTTAGGGCCGGCCGTTTCTCCTGCCTTCACCCTATAGTCGAACAGCTCGAGCGGAATTCGACAATGCGCGGAGAGTTTTTTATAGCTTCATTTCATTGGCGACGTCGTCGCCGAACCTCTTTTGGATCTCCTTCTGGGTCTCGGGATCGAAGTCGGTCATGTCAAACAGCCGGCGGACTTCGACTACCATTTCGTCATCTTTCGCGGGGATGCGCGAGGCCCATTCGAGCGCCTCTTCGCGCGACTTCACCTGGATGATCCAGAAGCCGCCGACCACTTCCTTGGTTTCGGGGAAGGGACCGTCGGTGACTTTCGATTTTCCGTTTTTGAAGGTGACGCGCGCGCTCATGGTCGCAGGCGGGGTGAGCCCGTCGAGCGCGAGCAGCACGCCGGCTTTGCCTAGTTCGTCGTTGTACTTGCCCATTTCCTCCATCTCTTTGAAGTCGGGTACCCAGCCGGGTTTCGCGGTTGCGTAGACTTTCGGATAGTGGATCATCATGAAACGCATGGTGTTCTCCTTAAGTGTTGTGCGGACGCCATATCAGGGCCGCTACTTTATATATATGAGCCTGGACCGCGCCGGGCCTGGAAAATTGCGAGGCGCCCTTTCCGTGTGCCCTGTTGCGCGGTGCGACTCCACTTGCTAGTCGAACGGGGTGATGAGGGATCGACACGCGATTTGCAGATTTTTCGTGTGGCGCATCACTCGGGAAACCCTTTCTGGCGGGCCGGTTGCGCGGCCTTCACTAGATAGTCGAACGGCCGGGCGGAATTCGACAGGCCGTCCAAGAAATTTTACTCCTTCCGCGCTTTAGAACTATGCTTTGCGCCTGACCATCTCAATATCCGGCAGTAGAAAGGCAAGGAGCGCTGATAGAGAGTTCCGATTTTCTTTGTAGTGAATCTGTTCGTGGCTCTCAGATTATCGGACACGACCGGCGACCGTTGGATAGCCGCACGACTATTTCGGGAGACCCGTTTTATAGAGAATGGCTTTGTGGCGCGGGTCAGGGCTGTAGGGGTCGTATACTGGAGCGACTTTACATCGATAAGTGCTTGCCCTTAACAGTGGAATTATTTCGTCAGCTTGCCTTTTTCATTCTGAGCTGCAAGCCCATATCGTATTGCCGCTTCAAGCGTATCGATGTTTATATCTGTTAGAGCTTTAAACCGAATGCAATATCCGGTCACGCTCGCCTTGCCTAGTTTTTTTCCATACGTTTTGGCTAAGTACTTCTTATCTTTGAGACCAAGAATATAGACAGAGATTCCGGTTTTGTTTCCGCTCACACCAATTTGAAAAAACTCTCTACTTTTTCCATTGGCATATTTTGTTGTGTGAAATCCATATCCAATCGTAGGGTTGGAAACAGTATGATTTTTGCTGTCTTTACCATCGAAGAACCATAATTTGCATTCGGGTGACACTTGAAGTGTGAGCCGATGCAACTCTCGCATGTCACTGCGTTTTGGCTCCGGTTGGCTGGTAATATACTTCTTGATTTGTTCTTGTACGTTCATATGTTCTGCTCCCCGGTTGCGCGCACGAGATTGTACGACGACAAATCTTCTTTGTTCAAATGCGAGCGTTCCTATGAAGAAGACATTCGTTCTAGTTCTGTTATTGGCCGTGTCTGCGGGGTTGTTACAGGCGCAGACGATCCCGGGCTTGGGCAACGCGACATTTCCGACCTCGACCCAGTCGGCGGCGGCGCAGAGTGACTTCATCCGCGGTCTGTTGTTACTGCACCTCTTTGAATACGAGGACGCAGCGAAGTCGTTTGTCGCCGCCGAAAGCGCCGACCCCGGATTTGCCATGGCTTATTGGGGAGAGGCGATGACCTTCAACCATGGGGTCTGGAACCAGGTGGATGTAAGGGCCGGTCAGGCGGCGCTCGCGAAATTCGGGGCCACCGCGGAAGAACGCGCCCGCCGGATTGCCGATCCGCGCGAACGGGCCTATATGAGCGCGGTGGAAATCCTATACAGCGGCAACGGCGACAAGCGCGAACGCGACGCGCAGTATGCCGCAGCGATGGAGCAATTGGCGAAGGCTTATTCCAAGGATGACCAGGCCCAACTTTTTTACGCCCTGGCGCTCTTGGGAGCGAGTGAAGGTGTGCGCGATGTTCCGACGTATCTGAAGGCTGCGGAAATCGCGAAGGCCGTTTTCATGAGGAACCCGCAGAATCCTGGCGCCGCGCATTACTGGATTCATGGGATGGACGATCCGCAACATGCCGCCGGCGCGTTGGAAGCCGCGCGTGCGTTGTCCAAGATCGCGCCGGACGCGGGCCACGCGCTACATATGTGCTCGCACATTTTCATGGCGCTCGGTATGTGGGACGACGTGGTCGAGGCCAACGTCGCCGCAATCAGCGTCGTGAACCGCCGGGCAGCCGCGGAAGGAAAGCAGTCCAGACACTGCGGCCACTACTCCTACTGGCTCGAATACGGCTATCTGGAACAAGGCCGCATTGGCGACGCAGAAAAAGTGCTCGCCGACTGCCGCGCGGAGGCTGCGGAATCTGGGATGGCCGCGCGGGCGCACGGTACGGTAGATCCTGACGATTCACGTGTCGGCTCTTTTGTCGTGATGCGTAGCCGCTTCCTCGTTGATACCGGCCGTTGGAATAGCGAAGTTGCTGGCTGGAATGTGGAACTTGGCGGCGCACACATGCCGGAATTCAATTACGCATTCGGCACTGGTTTTGCAGCCGCTGAACTTGGCGATGTGGCGGCAGCGCGAGAATCCCTTGCATCGCTCGACCAGTTGCTGACGCAGCTCCCAGCCCTCTTTGATCACGCTGGGCTCCCCGCCGACGATCCCGCTCGCCGCGTGCCACAGATTCAGAGGCTACAGATTGAGGCGGTGATTCTCTCGGCCGAGGGACACGGTGATCAGGCAATCGCAAGCATGCAGCAAGCGATCGCAGCCGGGAAGGACTTGCCCTATGCGTTTGGCCCGCCAAGTCCTGAGAAGCCTTCCGAAGAACTTCGCGGAGAACTTCTATTGAAGGCGAATAAGGCTTCGGAGGCACGGGAAGCCTTTGCCGCCTCTCTGCAGCGCGCCCCGAGAAGGGCCGAATCGTTGCTCGGGCTGGCGCGAGCCGAGAGCGCGATGGGAGACAAGGCGGACGCGGCGAAAAGTTACGCTGAACTTCTTGAGGTTTGGAAGAATGCAGACGCGGGTTATGCGCCAAAAGAAGAGGCTCAGCGCTATATTTCTATCGCGTCGCACGCTTCGAACTAGAGAAGGAGACCGCGAGTTTGCGCCAAAACGGAAATGCGCTGCTCCGTGCTGCCTATCTGCGCCAGCAATCGGATAAAAGTTTTTGTAGCCACGCTGCGGTGTCTTATTTCTGAGCCAACGCATTCTCGTGCTCGATCATCACGTGCGACCAAAATGTACCCGAAGCCATGACGTAGGCCATGGTGGGCTTGACCTGTCCCTCTTCAGGCAAGCCGATTTCCGCTGCGGTTTTGTAAGGAAAGTGAACCGACTGCCACGACTCGATCTCCGGACCGACCGTGTTGGTCTCCGCCCGGTAGGCGGAAATCGGGCCGAGCATACGGTATCCGGCAACAGGATGGTCAGGAATCGCCAACCTCTTTGCTTTCACTTCCGCATCAATGGTCCGATAGATTTCGTCGTACTTTAGACCGCGGGAGTGCAAATCGCGCATGCGACGAACGACGGGCATGAACGACTCATGATAGCAGCGCACATCGAACTCGGCATCGCCGGGACGAGAAGCGGTGCACACCATCCCATTCGTACCCTCCCGAAGAGTTATAAGTGATAGGTCAGGAGCGTATCCGAGTACGGTGGCGTGTTCCCGCATGACCTCAGGCAAAGGCAAGACCGCAGCCGCGATTTGCTGGCTGGCCGAAGGCACCTGCGTCGCTTGCGCGATTGCGGCGGTGGAGAACAAAGTTGCGTGATAAATCACGATCAGGAAAGGAATCAACCAGCCTTGCATCGGTTTTGCCTCCAACCCGCCTCCCACTATAAGGGTAAGCGGCCGTGTGAGGGCAACCGTGCAGCAGCGAATCCCGTTGCCAGGGTGTTTAGTTGCTTCCGCCGGGTTCTTGTTGCGGGTCCGGGAAGAAGAGAATCTCGCGCACCTCGCCCACCGCATCGCTGGAGATGGCGCCCTTGCGCGCCCACGCGAGTGCCTCGTCCATATCGGCGCATTCCAATATCCAAAATCCGCCCATGTGTTCCTTGGTCTCGACGTACGGTCCGTCGGTGACGAGCACTTTGCCATCGGGCTGCCGTCGCAGCGTCCTCGCGCTGTCGGCCGGGGAGATGCCGCAGGCGAACTTTCTCGCGCCTCGATCATCGCTTCGGTTACGGCGGACGGGTCGAAGTCGTCGGGGAGGTAATTAGCAACCAGATATTGGGGCACGACTTTTTCTCCTTGGTTTCTGTGGTTTGTTCCCGATGACTCGTTTCCTGTTCACTCAGAAGCGCAGCTCATCGTTCTCTGTCCTATAGTCGTTGAGGAGACGGAAAATCGACAGCTCTTCCAAGAAATTTTACTTCTTCCGCGCTTTAGAACTATGTTTTGCGCGTGGCCATCTCAATATCCCGTCGTGGGTCAGTTTCCGGTTACTTACCAGGAGTTCGAGTGCCGCTTCCCCTTGCGTCGCCTTCAAGACTGGCCCGCGCGCGAAGACTGGAAGAAAAGAGCGCGACGCGATGACCATGCTGCGCTAAACTCCTTTTCAGTTCTTCGAACGGTCGGGAATGCAGAATCTTTTCGAGCACTATCAGCGAAATCTTGTCGAACGAAAGAGGGAAAACAGATGCAACAAATCGTGGGTCGTGTGGGAGCAACGCTAATTTTCATTTTGCTCGCGACTCTGGCTTTCCCATCCGGCCTGCGCGCTCAGAACGACGCTGCCAAGACATTCAAAGCTAATTGCACGCTGTGCCATGGCGAAGACGGCAGCGCCAACACCCCCACCGGCAAGGCCCTAAAGGCCAGAGACCTGCGGTCAGACGAAGTGCAAAAGGAAACCGATGCGGAGCTTGCCGCCATCATCGCCAAAGGCCGCAATAAGATGCCCGCCTTCGGCTCGAAATTTTCTCCCGATATGATCAAATCGCTCGTGGCCTACATCCGCGCGCTTCCCAAGAAGTGAAAAAATTCTCCGTGACCTCGGCGGCCCATATAACTATATTCGGCATTCCATCGGCAGCCCTGGCGGCGGGAGAACTCGATGAACATAGGTGCGGCTTTTAACGAGCAGCGCCGCTCATTCCTGGGCGCGTTGCTGGCGCTCGGTTCGGCGTGCGTGGGCGCTCTGCTGGCCGTGCCCTTGATTCGTTTCGCGCTTTTCCCGCTCTTGCGCCGCACCACGGAATTGAAAGCCTCTCCGGTCGGCGGATTGAGTGAATTTTCATCCCTCGACGAGCCCGTCGAGCGCACCATTCAGATCGAGCAGGTGGATGGCTGGCGCAAAGCCGTCTCCGAAAAAATCGTATACGTCACGAAAGATAATCGCGGCCAACTAATCGTGCTCTCCTCGATTTGCCCACACCTCGGCTGCACCGTTCCGTGGGTCGGCGCCAAGAAGGAATTTACTTGCCCGTGTCACGGCGCCGTTTACGCGCCGGACGGCGCGCGCATCAGCGGCCCGTGTCTGCGTGGAATGGACACGCTGGAAACCGTCCAGCAGGATGGCCAGCTCCTCGTGCGCTTCCAGTATTTCCGGCAACTCGTCGCGGATAAAGAAGTCATAGGGTAGGCGAAGGGGGAGGGAACTCTTCACCAGTGCATTCGGCTGACCACAGCAATCAGAACGTTCCGCCCGAAGCCACCACCGGTTTGCGGGGCTGGTTGAATCGCCGCATGGGCCTGGATGCCTTGCTGCGCAGCGCGCTCGACGAACCTATTCCCGGCGGCGCGCGCCTAGCTTACATTTTCGGTTCCGGGCTGTTGTTTATCTTCCTCTCGCAAATCATCACCGGCGTATTTCTCGCGCTTTACTACGTCCCGTCGGCCGATCACGCGCACACCACCGTCGCGTATATCACCAAATCCGTCACGGCCGGCTCTTTTCTTCGCGGGCTGCACGCCTACGGCGCGAGCGCGATGATCGTTGTACTGCTTCTACATCTATCGCAAACGTATCTCTACGGCGCGTACAAAGGCCGCCGCGAGTTGCTCTGGTTCTCCGGGTGCCTGCTTTTTGTGATGGTGATGGCGATGGCCTTCACCGGCTACTTGCTTCCGTGGGACCAGAAAGCCTACTTCGCCACCGCCGTCGGCACGAACGCCGCGAGCGAAATTCCGGTGATTGGCGAGAGCCTGAAACAACTGATGCGCGGCGGCACGGACATGGGCACTCTCACCATTTCGCGTTTCTTCGTCGCACACGTGTTCTTCATCCCTGCCTGCATCTTTGCGCTAGTCGCAGCTCACCTTTTTCTTTTTCGCGCGGTGGGCGCCGCCGGACCAGTCACCGAAGATCCCTTCGAGCCCAAGCAGAAGGTGGAGCTTTTCTATCCTCGCCAAATCCTCATGGACTTGTCGCTGACCGCGCTGCTGATCATCGGCCTCGGCTGCCTCGCGTTTTTTGTTCCGATCCAGCTCGGCCCGCCCGCGAATCCCGCCGACGCGCAATACATCCCGCGGCCCGAATGGTATTACCTGCCCATTTTTCAGTGGTTGAAATACTGGCACGGCGCCGCGTCGTTGATCGGTGTCCTGGTGATCCCTACGATTCTCGCGCTGGCCGTGGTCGCTGTTCCGTTTCTCGATCGCGGCATCGAGCGCCGTCCTTGGAAACGCCCCATCGCCGCCGGCGCGTATGTCTTCGTGATGCTCGCCCTCATCGGCCTCGGCCTGCGCAGCAAATACCTGGACCATCACGATCCCGAAGTGGCCCAGCAACTTGCGAAGCAAAAAACCGAGGAAGTTGAATACATGAGCAAGCCGTTCGAGCCGGAGCTTTCTTCCGCCTCGCTCGCCGCCGCAAATGTGGCGCTGGCGGATCCGCTCGCCGCGAAAGGGAAGACCAACTACGAGGCGCAATTCTGCACCGCGTGCCACGGCGAGGGCGGCGTCGGCACGGCCGCAGGGCCCGCGCTAATCGGAGTCGGCGCGAAGTTCTCCCCGGCCCAACTCACCGAGCTGCTGCAACACCCCACGGCCAAGATGAAAGCCGGCGGCATGCCCACGCCGGATCTGCCTCCCGACGATATGAAGGCCCTGGTCGCTTACGTCTCCAGCCTCAAATAGCGACGCAAGGCCATCGCTCGCGGTGCTGAAGAACCCTAACTCCTTCCATGAGAAGGCCGGTTGATGTCAAGACACTTTGACTTTCTTCTTTCTTAGAATCAGTTCCCATTCAGCCAAGCCGCCCCTGTCGCCATCCTTCCATCCGCACTCTTTGTGAGCGATATTCGCTCGGTGCAAGGTGGGTGTTCTCGTTTCAGTAGGCGCTGCTACCTGATAATCGACCTCTCTTCCCACCGTTTCGGTGAGAGTCGGGCCCCAGGACTTAGTCGCAGTCGCCTGTTTTCGGCGGTCGAGCTCGGCTGTCCGGATCGAAACTCTAAGCCACTGCCCGCATCGCCTTCTGACTATTGCGCAATGGTTCGTACACCTCTCCGCTTACCCACAACCGATGGAGCAGTACCGCCCACTTTCGAGCCACGGCAACCACCGCTCGTTTCTTGGCATTTTTCCCTCCGCGCTCCGCAAGCTTCAGCCCCCATCTCCGCAGATCACTGTCTTCTCCAAAAGGTCCCAGAATGTAGTGCGCTCCCTGCACCATCATGGTTCGCAGATACCGATCTCCTTCTTTGCTGATGTGCTTCTGTGGTTCGCTCTTCCCAGAGTTCCTGCGTCCAGGTTTTAACCCCAGAAAACAGCCCACCTCGCGACTCTTCCCGAACCGATACGGGTCCTCTATCGTCAGGACGTAGGTCAACGCGATCTGCGTTCCTACACCCTTCACCTGCTGGAGCAAGGACACTTGCGGGTACACTTCCTTGGCGATTTTCTCCATCCGCTCGTCGTATTCCTGGATGCGCTCGTTCAGTGATTCGATTTCTTTGAGCAACGGCTCCAGAACCTCGCGCAACTCGGTGCTTAATCCCGCGGCCAACTTCTCGCTCACCTGCTACGTGCCACACTTAGGCAATCGTTCGCCATAAGACTTCACCAACCCGCGGGCTGCGTTCACCAAGGCCGTTCGCGCACTCACCAGTTCAGCGCGTGCCCGGATCACTGTCAGATGGATTTGCGCCTGGGCACTGCGATGGCGCACCGGCCCCAACAGCTCAGGGTCGAGTCTTGCCAGTCGTGCCAGCGTCCGCGCATCGTGCCGATCATCTTTTCGATTGCTCTTGGTGATCAGTTCTACTTTTTGTGCGTGCGCCACGAGCACTTCGTGCCCCAGCTCCGTTAGCAGTCGGCTTGCCCATGGCGAATGTGTTCCTGTCTCCAGGGCGACCAGACTTCGCGGTATCTTTCCAAACGTCCGCCTCATCGCTTCCGGTGTCGTCGCTACTTTCTGTTCCAGAATGATTTTGCCTGCTTCATCCAAAACACAGTAGAACGACCAACGATCTCCCAGATCCACACCGATGGTTAGCTTTCGCTCCTTCACAATTTCGTTCCCAAATACCTGCACAGTGCTAATCTTCTCCATTGCCGGTCTCCTTTTCTCGTGCGCTTCGAGCGCCTCGATCATTGGGAGCGTAACGCATCCCGCTGGAGACCGGCCTTCTCCCATCTGGTAAACGCTTATCGGAAACTGACCCACTACCCAATATCCGCATCGGCTTCTGACGAGTCTTTTTTTATTTCAGCTGGCGGATCCGATCTTGCAGGAATTGACGCTCCGGTTCCTGTTGGGTCAGGGCCAGAGCTTTCTCATACGCGGACCTAGCCTCCGCCGTCCTGCCGAGCCTGCGGTACATATCGGCGCGGGCTGAATGCGCCAGATAATAATTTGCCAGTTCGCCTTGTTCTAGCACCGCGTCAATATGCGTCAGACCGACCTCTGGACCATCGCACATGGCAATGGCCACGGCACGATTGAGCTCCACGACTGGCGAAGGCTGAATTCGTATCAATTGGTCGTAAAGCGCAACAATCTGACGCCAGTCGGTCGCCGCGACCGATACCGCCTGCGCATGCACGGCCGCGATCGCAGCCTGCAGAGTGTAGGAGCCGAAGCGGCGGGACTTCAGGGCTTTCTCAAGTAGTGCCACTCCCTCCGCGATCTGCTCCCGGTTCCAGAGTGAGCGATCCTGGTGCTCCAGCAAAATCAGCTCACCGGTGGGAGAGGTTCTGGCGGCGTGACGAGATGCCTGCAGCAACATCAGGGCCAGTAGCCCAGTGGCTTCCGGTTCGGGCTGGAGTTCGGTGAGCAACCGGCCCAGTCGAATGGCCTCACCGGTTAGCTCAGCGCGCGTTACTTCCGCTCCCGCCGCGGCAGAGTAGCCCTCGTTGAAAACGAGATAGACGACCTGCAGCACCGCGCCCAGTCGCTGCGGCAATTCCTGCGGCGTCGGCACTTCGTAGGGGATCTTTGTCTCTCGAATCTTTGACTTGGCGCGCACGATGCGCTGCGCCAGCGTGCGCGGAGTGGTTAGAAAAGCCTTGGCGATCTCCTCGGTGGTGAGCCCGCAAACCTCACGCAAGGTGAGCGCAACGTGCGCTTCCGGCGCGAGTGATGGATGGCAGCAGGTAAAAATCAGGCGCAACCGATCATCTTCGAGGCTGTCCTCTTCATTGGAGCTTTCCGCCGAACTCGATTGCGTTTCGAGATACCGCACGAGCTCCTCTTGCGATGCATCAAATCTTGCGCGTCGCCGCAGAGTATCAATGGCTTTGAATCGGGCCGTCGAAATCAACCATGGCCGCGGGTTGCCGGGTACTCCACTCGTCGGCCACACGCTCAGCGCAGCCGCAAAGGCCTCGTGCATCGCCTCCTCGGCAAGATCGAAATCACCGAGCAAGCGGATCAGAGTTGCCCGGATTCGTCCCGAATCCACGCGATACAGGGAGTCGAGCAATTCGCGTATCTGCTCGGTGGAACGTTCGGTGGAATGCTCGGACATGACGACGACCTTAGCAAACCAGCTACCCCGAATCAATTTTGCAAACGGCGGATCGATGCGGAGTGCTCAGGTCGTTTTCCCTTGGACCGCGGGTAGGACGTTGAAAATTGTGACCGCCCCGAAAGAATGCTTGCGTGACATTGGAACCCCCTCTACTCTTGTGCAACAGACCGCAGTCCGCCACGCGGGTATGGAAAGAATGTTTCTCGCGCTGGTGACAAAAACACTACCCGTTAGTCGCACGTCAGCGGAGGACCCATGGCACACGATGACCCGGGCCGGCAGCCCTTTGCAGGCAATTGCACCGCAAATTCCACGGCCGTGGATTCCGGATTTGGTGAAATCGGCCCGGTGCCAGCGAAAAAACGGCTGGTGGTGGAGTCCGTCTCCGCCCAACTGGTTACCTCAACTTCGGGAGCGCTGTACACTATGCAGCTGAACGGTCCCTTCACGCTCTTCATGATCCCGGCGCTCATCACCGATGGGGCTTTCAGCCTCAGACGCTATTACGCCACCCACGCGATACGCTTTTATGTTGAGTCGGGCGACTCGATTCAGTTTCAGGTGGCCACTACCGGCGACGCCGGTCAAGGCAGCTGCTACGTCAGCGGCTATTTTCTAGATACCTAGGCGAGCGTTGCTGCCCGCGCGACGAATCAGGCAAGTGGATTGAACTTGATAAACACAAGCGCGTTTGTCGGTACCAGCCCGGCGGGTCGGCGAGTGGGAAAGGTCAGGACCGCACGTCAAGATTACGTTCGCTTCCCGAAACTGCAATCCTCTCAAAGTACGGCTCCGATTTGTGGAGTTCTGCCCTTCGTCTTGAGTGCAACCAATACTCGGTGACCACCGCGTTGATGGAGAAGCCGATCCAGAACGCCATCCCGAAGAACTGGTGCGGGCCAAGGTGCGTACGGCCGCTCGTGGCGAAGAACACCCCCATGACGGGACGAGTCGTTGCTATGCCGAGCAGGACTCCCACGGCGCGAGTCATCCACTCCCGCTTTCGTGCGGCCTCACCGCGGAGGCCCAACAAGTAGGCGCGGCCCAGCGACAACAGGAACCACGTGTTGAAGACGAGGACCGCGGAGCGCTCGACCCAGCCGGCGATCGCGTGGAAACTCATCGCGTACGCGGTCGCGCCGGTCATGGCGCCGCTGACAAAGAACATGACAAAGAGCAGCCGCTCCAGCCATTCGCCGCTGGTGCGCCGGAGCAGGATTCCGGCAGCGAGAACCACGAAGATGGCCGCCGGGATGATGTGCATCACGGTTAGCACGGGATGCGACGAGAAGGTCGCGTCGAGCGCCGCCATCATTGGAGGTCTGTCGTGCGAGGGACGGACCAGTTCGTTCAGTCTCCGCAGAACGACTGCGATCGAGATAACCACACAGAACCAGAACCCCGAAAGAAGCCATAGAGGATGGCGGGATGTTCGAGACGATGAATGTTGCGTGTGTTTCTGTTGCACGATGGTCAGACCCATAGACCTACCGCAATGCATCGGGAGGGCTTCGCCGTCAGCCTTGCACACACACCAATATCTACGTGCGCTTCTGGCAAGTTGTTACGTGAGCCGGAGAATTTTCTACGTGCATAGCTTGGCAACGATAAGCCACAGAAAAAACACGCGTTGCTTAGCCAGCGATTCATTTTGAGCAACAATCGAGCAGGCGACTACGCAGCAAACTAACGCGTGTTCATCCTCACTGACGACAGTGTTGACCGAACTGGCCAAATCCTTCCAGGGCGGGATTATTCCTGCGAAGTCACCTAGCGCCACTGATGACTTTCGGGAAGAGGGCTTGCCAGGTATGTACCCAAGTTCTGGTAAACGCTTACCGGAAATCTCTAACAACGTCGGCTCTGTCAAACTATTTATGAGCGCACTTCTCCGTTCACCTCAAAGAGTGTCTTTGTTCGTCGTTTTCTTCGGCCCTGTCGACGACCACGGCTCGCCTGTAATCTTTCGGTCGGTTTCAGTCCGACCCACACATCTCTTCGATCCCAGCTTCAGACCATAATTACTCGTCCGAACTCCCTCTGGCGAAGGAGCGGGATGCCCATTCACTAGGACGGCGTTCTACTACACGCCATTTCCGATTCCGAGCTGTCCCGCGTGCGAACCGAATTTGACCCACTCTGCATATTCCAAACCCTTCCGCCACATCCAGTACAACCGCACTCCCAGTCTTCGGGCCATGGCCACCTTGGCAATGTTCCGTTGCCGGCGCAGCGCCAGATGCAGGGTAAGCGTCCGGTGAGACTTTCAATTACCCACAAGTCTGAGGCGAGCGCGTAGGACCAGTACCTTCTGTTATCTGATTGGTTGAGCGGATGCTGAACCGTGGCTTCAGACAGGAAGACGGCATGATGAACTGCCGTTATGACAAAGCGGCGGCAGTCGCAACACTCATCGAGGGTTGCCCACAGTACCGCTTCTCAAACCGAAACTTGGATCGCTCGGGAACTCGCTGGCAGCGAGTTCCGAGACGCCCGACTCAACAAGCGTTTTCGAAAGCTTTTCGACCAGCTCTCCGATGGCATGGGCAAGAGCATTCCTTTGGTTTGCCAGGACTGGGCCAACACCAAGGCCGCCTATCGTTTTCTCTCCAACCACCGTGTCACCGAAGCGGAGATTCTTGCCGGACACTTCCAGGCGACGCGCGAGCGTTTTGCCGCTGCCGATGCGACAGTTTTGATCCTCCATGACACCACCGAATTCTCCTATCACCGAACCGACGTCCGGGCGGTTGGCATTCTTCACCGATCTCCTATCGGACTGGATAGGGACGGGAAGCCACGACACTACGTGGTGTGCGGCCTTCAGATGCATTCCAGCCTGGCGGTGACCACCGCTGGTCTTCCCCTGGGTCTGACGGCTATGAAGTTCTGGACGCGCAGCGAATTTAAGGGCTGCAACGCGCTGAAGAGAAAAATCAATCCGACGCGCGTACCGATTGAAAAGAAGGAGAGCATCCGCTGGCTGGAGAACCTAAAGCAATCCACAGCCCTTTTGGGTGACCCAGAACGCTGCGTGCACATCGGCGACCGGGAGAGCGACATTTACGAGCTTTTCTGTACGGCCGAAGCGCTGGGTACGCATTTCCTGGTGCGCACCTGTGTGGATCGTCTGGCCGGAGATGGGAAACACACGATTGCCACGGAAATGAAGGAACTGCACATTCAAGGGCTGCATCGCATCCAGGTGCGCGATGAGAAGGGCGACCCGTCGGAGGCCGTTCTGGAAATAAAATACCGCCGCATTCTGGTTCTTCCCCCGATTAACAAACAGAAGCAGTACCCCAGACTAAGGCTCACTGTCATTCATGCGCAGGAGCGCGGAACACCGCACGGACGGGAGAAAATCGACTGGAAATTAATCACCAACTTGCCGGTGCACTCTCGCGCAGAAGCCATTGAGAAACTGGAGTGGTATAGCATGCGTTGGAAGATTGAGACCTTTCACAAAATCCTGAAGTCTGGCTGCCGAGCAGAAGAATCGAGATTAAGAACGGCCGAGCGCCTCGCTAGGTTGCTAGCTGTCTTTTGTATTCTCAGCTGGAGGATTTTCTGGCTTACCATGATGAACCGCGCGATGCCGAATGTTTCCCCAACGTTGGCTTTCACGGCACTGGAAATCCATCTGCTCGACCAGTTGGTGCAAAACAGAGGAACGCGGCAACCACAAAGAGGTTCGCTTTCGGTTTATCTCATCAAACTCGCTCGACTGGGCGGCTTCCTGGCGCGTGCAGGAGATTCTCCACCCGGGAATCGGGTGGTCTGGAGAGGCATGACGCGCCTGACCGACATCGAGCTCGGCTTCACCATGGGAGCAGAACTTGTGGGTAATTGAAAGCCGGTGAGAGCCGTCTGGACGAATTGAGTGTGAATAAGTGATGGTGATCGTGGGCACTAGAGAAGTGCCCACGAGGGATAAGTAGACACTACTGGGAAGAGACGGCGGCGTTGGAGCGCCGAGTTAAAGCAAAGGATCGCCGAAGAGAGTTTCGAAGGAAACACCTCGGTAGCGCAGTTGAGCCAGAAATACGCGGTGAACGCCAATCAGATTTTCCTCTGGCGGAAGCAGTATCGCAGCACCTCCATCAATCTGCTTCCCGTGACGGTTTCCAAGGAAGTCGTGGTTGCCGCAGCAAACCCTGGTAACACGTCTTGCCAGGCGTCGACAGGGACTCTGAAGATCGAACTAGCCGCCATCTCTCACAGCTTGGAGAAGAGGATTGAAATTTGTTCAGGTTGGGAGCTGCGAGATGGTTTCGCGGGGTGCTGTTGTGTAGCTGATCCGTTTTTCCGTTGGAGAGAGAGTTTTTTGTCTCAGCAGGCTGTTCCGAGGCGCACCTCGCACTACGTGTGACAGGAGCGAGGGAAAAGTTGTTAGCGGTCGTTCTTTTTCAATGCTTTACCGCCACAGCGCACAGCTTTTCGTAGACTTGCCGAAACAGCGTGACATAGGGATAGCCTCCCGCCAACGAAACCCACACCTTGCGTACCGTGATACGGATCAGCGCGCCAATCTTTAGCAGCCTAAGCCGAATTGTTGCGCACTGGGCCTGGGCCAGCTCCGTGCCTGCTAGTCCCAGTCGCCGCAGCATCTGCAGCAACACGTAGGCGAGCGAAGAGAAGTACAGTCGCAGTTGATTGCTGCGTAGGTAGTGTGTGCTGGTGCGGTCACTGAACAGCATCAGTTGTTCCTTGATGCGATTCTCCATGTCTCCTCGGGCGCAGTACTGCTGTTCATACAACACCTGTGCCGGCCATTCTTCTCCCCCCAGAGAGGTCACCACGAACCGCGGATTCTCTCCTTTTTCCAGGTGCTCGGCCTTGGCCACGACCCGCCGCGCACGACTCCAACTCTCCCGCGTCTGATAGACAAACTCATGAACAAGCGGGCCGCGCGTCCCGTCTCTTGATACTGGGCTTTGGCTTCCCCCAGCTGTTTTTCGATCTCCGCCTTTAGACGTTCATTTTTCGCCAGCCCCAGCAGGTAGTCCACGCGATGGGCTTCACACCAAGCCATCAGCTCCTCGCGGCAAAATCCAGAATCTCCGCGCACCACGATGCGCACCTGGGGCCACGCGGAACGAATCTGTGCCACGATGCGCCGCAGCTCCTCTACACTTCCCGCCGAAGCATCGATGTTCGACGATCGCAACCGCGCACACAGCAGGAACTCTCCGCAGAAGATGTACAACGGCAAATAGCAATAGTGTCCGTAGTAGCCATGAAAGAAGCGCCCTTCCTGCTTCCCGTGCAGCGGATCGTCGGTCGCATCCAGGTCCAGGATGATTTCTTGCGGCGCCTCCCGGTAGGCTTCCAGAAAGGTCTGCACCAGCAGGCGGTCTACCGCTCCGTGATCCAGCACGATCTTTTTGTAGCGCTCCTTCCGACTGGCCGTCTCTTGGGTCAGTTCCAGCCGGTTCAGGGTGCTCTTTCCCGCCAGAGCCTGGTTGCCCAGATCCGACTTCTCGACCAGCACTGCCAGCAGAGGATCGTTCCGCAACTCCTCGTGATCGTTCAGATCTTCGTAGCCCAGCGCCAGACCGTAGACCCGCTGTGCCACCAACTCCTCCACAGGGTGCTCAATCAAATCCGCATTCCGATAATCCGTAAAGCAGGCGGCAAACTGGCGCAGGATGCGCATGCGCTTCTCGACCTCCCGCAGCAGCAGGCCACCGCCGTCACTGCTGATCGCTCCACCGTCGAACTGCGCGCGGATCTCGCGTCGCTTTAGGGGATGAAATCCGAAGCCAAACTGGTTACACTCTGCAGTCATAAGGCTGTGCTCCTTCTTGGCAGAATCTTTCTAGACAAAAGAGTTATGCCATGAAGTCACAGCCTTTTCTATTTATTGTGAGAAATTGGGGCTAGCCAAAGGAAATCTACGCATTGCGGGCAGCGTAGACTTGACGGTCTTGCGAGCGGTGCTGGAGTGTTTGCTGGGATGATCGGGATGCCGACAGGAACGCGCATCTGGATCGTGGCGGGAGCGACGGATCTCCGGCGTGGGTTCACGGGCTTGAGCGGGATGGTGCAGACGGCGCTTGCGGAGAATCCCTTTTCCGGTCAGGTGTTCGTGTTCCGTGGCAAGCGTGGCGATTTGCTTAAAGTTCTTTGGTGGAGTGGCGATGGGTTGTGCTTGTTCGCGAAAAGACTGGAGCGCGGAAGATTCATCTGGCCGCAAGCGACGAGCGGAACAGTGTCCCTGACGCAGGCACAGCTAGCGATGTTGCTGGAAGGGATTGATTGGCGGCGTCCGGTACGCAGCTACGATCCGCAGATCGCGGTGTAAATAAAAAGATTTTCTTTTTTCGAGAGATTTTTAATCAAGCTGTAAAACAACTGCGGTATATTCGCCGCGATGAATCACGCGGCTGGCGTTCTTCCCGACCTCGAAGCACTGAATCCCAGTGAACTGAAAGCTCTGATCGTAGAACAGCACAAGCAAATTCTGATCCATCACGAGCAACTGCTTTCCCGCGATGCGGAGATTGAACATCTCAAGCTGCTGCTAGCCAAGCTTCGCCGGATGCAGTTCGGACGATCTTCCGAAAAGGTGGATCGCCAGATCGCGCAACTGGAACTACGGCTGGGAGAACTGGAACAAAGCCGAGCAATCGAAGCGGAGTCGCCGAAGCCGAGCGCCGCGGAGCATGTCGTGGCACGACCGGTGCGGCGGCCGCTGCCTGCACATCTGCGGCGGGAAGTGCAGACCTATTTGCCGCCACAGAAAGCTTGCCCGGACTGTGGCGGGAAACTGAAACCTCTGGGGGAAGATGTCACGGAAATCCTGGAGTATGTGCCCGAGCGAGTCAAAGTGATCCGTCAGGTGCGCCCGAAGCTGGCTTGTGCCGGTTGCGACCGCATCGTACAAGCCCCCACGCCTAGCCGGCCGCTGGAGAGGAGTATCGCGGGCCCGGGACTTCTGGCCCACGTGCTGGTCTCGAAATATAGCGATCATCTTCCGCTGTATCGCCAAGCAGAGATCTACGCGCGCGAAGGCGTGGAATTAGAGCGCTCGACATTGGCGGAATGGGTGGGCGGAACGAGCCGGCTACTCGCACCTCTGGTGGAGGCGTTGCGACGTCACGTGCTCGCGGGACAGAAGCTACACGCCGACGACACTCCGGTTCCGGTGTTGGCTCCCGGACTGGGAAAGACCAAGACGGGACGGTTGTGGACCTATGTGCGCGACGATCGGCCGGCCGGAGAGGCCACGCCACCGGCGGTGTGGTTCTGCTACTCGGCGGATCGCAAGGGCGAGCATCCCAAGCAGCATTTGAGTTCCTTCACTGGAACACTGCAGGCGGATGGATACGCAGGGTTCGATCAGGTTTACGAAACGGGACGGATTCAGGAAGCAGCCTGTTGGGCGCACGTGCGCAGAAAGTTTTACGATCTGGTGGAGGCGCACAAATCGCAGACAGCAACAATCGCCCTGGAACGAATCGCGGAACTGTACGCCGTCGAGGAGGAAATCCGGGGACGTCCCGCGGAAGAGCGGCGTGAGATCCGCAACCTGCGCAGTCGGCCCTTGCTGGAATCGCTCAAGCAATGGCTGGAAGAGACGTTGGGGAAACTGTCGAGAAAATCGGATACCGCCATGGCGGTGCGCTACGCATTGGGACGCTGGGAAGCACTGCTGCGTTACTGTGACGATGGCCGACTGGAGATCGATAACAACGCCGCGGAACGGTCTTTGCGCGCTGTCGCTCTGGGCAGAAAAAATTACTTGTTCGCTGGATCGGATCGCGGTGGCGAGAGCGCGGCGGCGATCTACAGCTTGATCGGAACTGCAAAACTAAACGGCTTAAATCCGGAAAGTTATCTGCGTAACGTCCTGTCTCGCATCGCCGACCACCCGATCAATCGTATCGAAGAGCTCCTGCCCTGGAATCTCTCAGCAGAATCCGCCGACAACGAAGACTGACTGCCTAGTAGATCTTCACCATCGTCAACACGGTTCTCACCAGCTTTCAATTACCCACAAGTTCTGCTCCCATGGTGAAGCCGAGCTCGATGTCGGTCAGGCGCGTCATGCCTCTCCAGACCACCCGATTCCCGGGTGGAGAATCTCCTGCACGCGCCAGGAAGCCGCCCAGTCGAGCGAGTTTGATGAGATAAACCGAAAGCGAACCTCTTTGTGGTTGCCGCGTTCCTCTGTTTTGCACCAACTGGTCGAGCAGATGGATTTCCAGTGCCGTGAAAGCCAACGTTGGGGAAACATTCGGCATCGCGCGGTTCATCATGGTAAGCCAGAAAATCCTCCAGCTGAGAATACAAAAGACAGCTAGCAACCTAGCGAGGCGCTCGGCCGTTCTTAATCTCGATTCTTCTGCTCGGCAGCCAGACTTCAGGATTTTGTGAAAGGTCTCAATCTTCCAACGCATGCTATACCACTCCAGTTTCTCAATGGCTTCTGCGCGAGAGTGCACCGGCAAGTTGGTGATTAATTTCCAGTCGATTTTCTCCCGTCCGTGCGGTGTTCCGCGCTCCTGCGCATGAATGACAGTGAGCCTTAGTCTGGGGTACTGCTTCTGTTTGTTAATCGGGGGAAGAACCAGAATGCGGCGGTATTTTATTTCCAGAACGGCCTCCGACGGGTCGCCCTTCTCATCGCGCACCTGGATGCGATGCAGCCCTTGAATGTGCAGTTCCTTCATTTCCGTGGCAATCGTGTGTTTCCCATCTCCGGCCAGACGATCCACACAGGTGCGCACCAGGAAATGCGTACCCAGCGCTTCGGCCGTACAGAAAAGCTCGTAAATGTCGCTCTCCCGGTCGCCGATGTGCACGCAGCGTTCTGGGTCACCCAAAAGGGCTGTGGATTGCTTTAGGTTCTCCAGCCAGCGGATGCTCTCCTTCTTTTCAATCGGTACGCGCGTCGGATTGATTTTTCTCTTCAGCGCGTTGCAGCCCTTAAATTCGCTGCGCGTCCAGAACTTCATAGCCGTCAGACCCAGGGGAAGACCAGCGGTGGTCACCGCCAGGCTGGAATGCATCTGAAGGCCGCACACCACGTAGTGTCGTGGCTTCCCGTCCCTATCCAGTCCGATAGGAGATCGGTGAAGAATGCCAACCGCCCGGACGTCGGTTCGGTGATAGGAGAATTCGGTGGTGTCATGGAGGATCAAAACTGTCGCATCGGCAGCGGCAAAACGCTCGCGCGTCGCCTGGAAGTGTCCGGCAAGAATCTCCGCTTCGGTGACACGGTGGTTGGAGAGAAAACGATAGGCGGCCTTGGTGTTGGCCCAGTCCTGGCAAACCAAAGGAATGCTCTTGCCCATGCCATCGGAGAGCTGGTCGAAAAGCTTTCGAAAACGCTTGTTGAGTCGGGCGTCTCGGAACTCGCTGCCAGCGAGTTCCCGAGCGATCCAAGTTTCGGTTTGAGAAGCGGTACTGTGGGCAACCCTCGATGAGTGTTGCGACTGCCGCCGCTTTGTCATAACGGCAGTTCATCATGCCGTCTTCCTGTCTGAAGCCACGGTTCAGCATCCGCTCAACCAATCAGATAACAGAAGGTACTGGTCCTACGCGCTCGCCTCAGACTTGTGGGTAATTGAAATTCTCACCAGACGCTTACTTACAAGCCATCGCGGCCGGAGTAGATGAACCCGAAAAGCTAGCGCAAATGGCGCGTAAAGGACTGCGCAAAAAACTTCCGCAGCTACGGTTGGCACTGCAAGGACATATCCGCGAACATCATCGCTTCTTGCTCCGCCAACTTCTCGATGAACTGAGGTTTACTGAGGACAAGATCAGCGAACTTGAGCAGCGTATTCAGCAGTGTATGCGTCCTTACCACCGTGCGATCACATTGTGGACCTCGATGCCTGGCATCCGCCTGACCACCGCCTGGAGCATGGTGGCTGAGATTGGCACCAATCCGGAACAATTCCCCCAAGGGAGTAACCTCGCTTCTTGGGCGGGGATGTGCCCTGGCAACAATGAAAGCGCCGGCAAGCGCAAAAGCGGCAGGACACGCAAGGGAAATCGCTGGCTCCGCCGAACTCTGAACCAGGCAGCTTGGGCCGCTGCTCGCACCAAGAATACCTATTTTGCTGCACGCTTTCACCGACTAGCGGCGAAACGTGGAAGCAAGCGAGCTATTGTCGCCATCGGACATAAGATCCTTGTTTTAGCCCACTACTTGCTTCAACACGACTGTCCCTTTCGTGAACTCGGTGCCGATTACTACCGACAGCTACGCGCTCCAAGCCTCTCCCTAACACTTGTCCGTAGACTGCAACGCCTCGGCTTCCAAGTCACGCCCACACCCGCTCCACAGGTACTCTGAGGACTATTTTCGAGAGAGCCTTTGGTCATCGACAAACCACAGTCTACTCGGGGCTAAGGAGCCGACGTTGTTATGCAATCAAGTGGAATCCGGACAAAAATCACATGCCCGCTCATAACGCGGGTGCATTCAATGGGTCGACGCAACACGAAGCTCGAACCCACTTCGCTCACTCCTTGGCCCTCACTGCTTCGCCGAGTTTGCCGCAGTGGCGTGCGGCTCGCCGAAATAGGGAAAATCCGGGCGCATCAGCCGCTTGTCGGGCGCCACTCCATCGCCGAGGGCCGTGTTCGTAACCAGCGTGAGAATCACGTCCATCACGTCGTCGCAGAGGCCGCGGCCGTTGAAGGCGGCAAAGCTGAATGAGGCGGGCGTGTCCAATTCGTACGGCAGGACCGCTGGGCAGAGGCGCGCGAGGAGTTGCGTAGCGTAGGCGGATGGGTCCGCCGCTGAGTGGGCGAGCGCGGTGACTTTTCCTACGAAGTCGCGGATCTGTTTGGAGAACAGCGCCGCTTCGTCCGCCGGGGCCGCGCGGTTGTATTTTTCGGCCGCTGCGTCGTGCAGCGATGGGTCGGAGAGCAGGATGTGCGTGATCATCGGCAGGCCCCAACGCGATACCTGCACCTCCGGCGCGTGCCCGTAGAGCGATACGGTGGCCCAAGCGTGAACCACACCTTGGCCGATCATGCTGCAGGGGACTTCGAGGACGATGGCGGTGACATTCTTGCCGCCGAAAAAGTTCTGGCGATTGTGGAACGCCTCTGGAGCAAACCGGTTTTCGGTCCACAGCGCTTTTCTGAAGTCACCGAAACCGGCGCCATCGGCGGCGAACAGATCGGGCGCCAGGCCTGCGGACGCCAGGCAGCCCTGATCCGCTGTCACCACGCTTCCCGTGTTCGCGGAAATAATGAGCTCGCCCTCGGCGCCCTTCACGGCGTCCGCTCCAGTGGCGCGCCGGACCGCGAAGGTCTGAACGTGCCGGTGCTCGCCGCCATCGGCGTGGGCGGGCGCGCCGAACTGAATCTTGAACGTGACGTCTTCGCGAAGATCGCGATTCGTGTCGAAGCGAAAGGCGTAGAGAGCTTCGTCGCGGAAGGTGTCCGGCGCGGCGACGCCGGCATTCGGATTCACGGTCAAAGCCATCACCGTTGTGCCCGGGCGACCGCGAAACAAGTAGAAGTCGCAGATGTTGATGCGGGGGTCTTCTTTTGCGGTAGGCGTATCGAAATGATGCGACATGGCGAATTTTCTCCTAAAGGGTTAGACGCGAGGCCAAAAGCCCGAATTGTTTAGTGCTGCGTCGACCCATTGAGAACGCCCGCGTTATCGGACACTGAGGCTGGATGACAACGGGTCGGTGCCATGTTGACGCCCCTCACTCCTTTTCGCGAGCCTCGTTGTATGTGCCGAACTTCTTCGCCACAGGCTTCAGCGTTGGAGAAAACTGCACGAAGGTGTGTTCAACCGCGGCGTGCTGCTCGTGGCAGGACCAGCAGTTGCCCTTCGGCTCGGATTCGGATGTGTTGGCATTCGGTTGAAATTCGTAGTAAGACCATTTATCAGGATTTCGGATGGAGTCCTTGACTTCAACGGCCAAGCCCATCAGGTCGGTTTGAAAGTGTCCCTTCTTATTGATTGAGCCTTTACTCTCGGCGTCGCGCTCGTCGATTACAAACATCGAGTGCTCTGGCCATTTGCCACTCTTAAGAAATTCCGCGTAGGCCCAGCGCTGCACGAAGACGTCCGTGAATAGGTCGTGGCTGTCGGGAGCAGGACTGTAGTTCATGCCGTAACCGGCTGAGAGAAACTCCCAATCGCGATAATCCGCGGGGCGCAGTAAATCGCCGTTCGCGTCGTACTGCGGCTTGGGCGATTTTTCTTCCGGCGGAGCGGCCCGACCTACCTCCGCGGAACCGCCGCTGCACGCGGCCAGTGCAGTCCCCAGCACCGCCACGGCAGCCATGCTTAGCGCTGACGGCCATCGCATGGCCGCAATTGTAGCAGACGATTCCGCCAACCCCGCTGCATGAGCGGACATGTGATTTTTGACCGGATTCCACTTTTCTGGTAAGCGCGGTGGTCTCAATGGGTCGACGAAACACTACGCTCGAACCCACCCTGCATTGAAAACAAAAGATAAAATTGAGCGCGAGGGCCAGACTCGCCGCTAGGTTTTGACCGAGTACAGCCAAACAGACAGTTCTTTCGCGGAAGTATTGGCGAATCAATGCCCTGGATGGTGTTGCATCGACCGGTTGGCGGCGTTTGGAAGGGCAGAACGTCACGTCCTATTCGGAAACTTATGCCGTTCAGGCCTCCGCTGCCGCTAGGGGTTTCCCTAGTTGTGCCCGCTCTGGCATTCAGTCCAATGATTGATGTAGAACGAGGCTCAATTCTCGAGATGGTTATAGAAGAACGCTACGACTTTTGTTCGTGGTTTCAATCATGGCGCGCAGCTCCATCACAAAAACCGTTAGCGGCTTCGAACGGCTCCTGATCCTCTCCGGCTCATTATTAATTTTTGCGTACCTTGCCGTGGCTATTTATGGCGTGGTTTATTCGCGTGCGATGATTCGTGCTTTCTGGCGGAATCAGGCCGTCACTTCTAGCCAGCCCGGCAACTCGTTGCAGCCCAATTCGGGGATTCCCGATTTTCGCCTTTGGTCGCCCCAGCGCATTACAGCGTACCAGGCCAGTCTAAATGGAAATGTCCCTTCCCCTTTGGGGGACCTAAGAATTCCCTCAGTCAGCATCGAAGTTCCCGTGCTGGAGGGTACCGACGATCTAACCTTGAATCGTGGCGTCGGGCACATTGAGGGCACGCCTCGCCCCGGCGAAGGAGGAAACATTGGGGTGGCGGGACACCGGGACGGATTTTTCAGGGGGCTTAAGGACGTCCGGGTGGGCGACCCCGTTGACCTTTACGCCCAGAATGGAAATACCCGCTACGTTGTTGATGCGATCCTTATCGTTCCGCCTGAGGACGTCTCAGTTCTCTGGCCGCGTTCGAAGCGCTCCATCACGCTGGTGACCTGTTATCCCTTCTACTTCGTGGGAAGTGCCCCATTGCGTTACATCGTACACGCTTCGACGGAAGATCCGATCAACCTCAACGCATCTGGGCAACAGAGCCCGTTGAATGGGAAACGAGGCCCAGAGAATTGATGAAGTTAGTGCAAAAAAAACCGGGCTCAAAGAAATCAATCAGTTGACTCAATCAAGGAGGATCAGATGAAGTCAGGCAATTGGACAAGAACAGCACTGGCATTGATGTTGGGAACACTCTGTTGCGCGCTAGCAATTTCCACGAATGCGCAAGTACAAACCACAACGTCCACGACGGCAGGCAAGACCACTATGCAAGTTCAGCTGGAACGCGGAACGGTTGTGCTGGTGGACGGCAACGACCTCGTCGTCCAGATGGAGGATGGCACCATTCGCCACTTCCCCAATATACCGGAAAGCGCCAAGGTCAACGTGGATGGCAACGAACTTGGTATTCATGACCTCAAGCCGGGCATGAAACTCCAGCGAAGCACCATCACCTCAACCACTCCGCAAACCGTCACAACTGTCCAGACGGTTACCGGGAAGGTGTGGCACGTCATGCCGCCTGTCTCAGTGATCCTCACACTGGAAGACGGAACGCATCAGAAATTCATGATTCCCAGTGGTCAAAAATTTACGATCAACGGCGAACAGGTCGACGCATTCGGCCTGAAAAAGGGAATGGTAGTCACAGCCACCAAGATTACTGAAGTTCCTGAGACTCACGTGAATCAAGAAAAGTATGTGTCGGGGACAATGCCAGCAGCGACACCTCCATCTGCGCCACCCGCAGATGTTCCGATGCTGATTGCCGCGTCTCCAGCGGAAACAGCACCCAATAATACTTTGGCACAAACGCTGCCGAAGACCGGGAGCGACATGCCTCTGGTCGGACTCCTTGGCTTGTTGCTAGTTTCTGCTTCGCTCGGATTGAAGCTTCTCCGTGCCAGACACTGAGTAACCCCTAAGGAGGAGACGTTACGCTGACCTCACAGGGATTTTTGCACCTGAGAGAGAATTCGTCCCAGTGCCTGGTGAGTTGCGTTGCCGGACAAGTGGTTTTGCGCCGATTTCACTTTTCGAATGGCCGCGTTAATCAGGCACTGCCTCAACTAGGCTCGCGAACGCGTGGGCTAAATCGTTTTGTCGGAGTGTATTTTTCCTGTCACTTTTGACAATTCCCACCTGTGGCTGCTGCAGGCAGCATGTCCAAACGCGCGACTGCCTTGCACCGCTCCCCAGCGAAAAGGAGATCAAGGAGGACACCATGGAAATGCAGCGCGTGGACGCAATGGAAATGGACTGTGTGTTTTGCAGCACACGGACGGAGCACGTGTACGACTTGCACCTGCCTGGTGACAAGGTGGTCGTGGCGCGCGTGGGGGTTTGCGATATTGACAAAGCCGCGCTCGAAGGTCTGCCTTCCGAGGAACGCAACGCGAAGCTCATTGACGCAATGCGCCTAGCCAACTCCAAGCCTGGCGCCTTCCGAAAATCGACCGGAGCATAGTCATTGAAGAGACAACACGGCTTGCGTAGATGCCGAATGGTTAGAAAAACTTGCTACTAATGCCGGCGCGAAATCCGGTGACGCACCGGAAGTCTCGCTGGCTCTTACGAGGCCAGCAGCTCGCTCAGCGTTTTGTGAGCTTTCCAGCCCTGGCTGTTGTGGCGGAATGATGTGTCGTCCGCATCAATCAATCCAACAAGGACGTCGGCGACGATTCGGCCGCCTACGGGACCGAGGCGATCACCGCCTTCGCATGCGTCGGCTTCTCGCAGAATGTAGTACCAGAGCGGAGTCTCGCCGCGCCAACCCGTGGACGCGATGGCAACCTGCTCCGGCGTGAGCGGCGCGATTCCCATGTGACGCGCGACTGACTCGCCAGACGGCAGCCCCACGCCCTGTCCGCGCTGCAGATCGCGGACGGCGAGCGAGTGATAGTCTTCAATCTCGCACTCACCTGTGACGGCTACGGGCAGTTCGATGAGCGCACGAACCAGCTTTCCATCTATTTTCTTGCAGCGTTGCGCAGTTGTCGCGCGGGGTGCGTCGAAGAACAGCGTCCAATCGAGGGCGAATTCACGCGGTACGGGGCGGAATCCCAGAAGATCAGGAAACAGCGGCACGGGATTCGTGTGTAAGTTCAGCCGGTAGTGATGGCGAATTTGAGCGTGGCCGTAGCGATAGGCCGCGTCGGCAAATTCGAGCGGTATAAACACGCTGCGTCCCGGCTGAAACCATCGCGGCCCTTCTTGCAGCACTTGATCTGCAAGCGCCTTCCCCACCACCGCGGGCAGAAACTCGTGGAGAATGATCCATTGATGGTGCCAGCGCAACAGGCGCGCCGCTGCTTCGAATACGGCGTCGGCTTGCGTGCCGTTGCGCCGCGCTTCATCCACGAACGCGTTGTGAGCTTTGAGCATTGCAAGATGCAATTGCGAGACCAGCATGTGCGAATCGTTCCGCGGATCGCCAATAATCGCGATGCCGTCCGCGTTGCGTTGGAGGTCGAGTCCTTCGAAGCCGAGCAGGAACTTCGCGGGATCGTCGCGTTGGTAGAGGAAGGGATGACCGGTCGGTCCGTCGCCGTACAGGCATTCCAGGTTGACTTGCGGGCTGCGCGCATTGCGCAATTCCGCGGTAGTGGCATGAACGCGCAAAATAGATCGGTCGGCCGTAATATCGTGAGCCACGAATTGACCGAAGATCGGCCATCCAGCGGCGGCATCGCCTAGCGAGTCGGGAGTGTCATCGCCGTCTCCGCAATCGCAGATCCCACCTGCGCGGCCGAGCGCGTACAGGAATTGCTCTTCGGCCTGAAACGACGGTAACTCCGGAAACATCCGGGCGTATGCCGTGGGGACCAGGGGCGCGTCAATTGCCACCTGGGCGCCCACTTTGGCTCGCGCCGGCGACAAGCAATGACTTCGCACCGATACGTTATGAGCATCCATGAGCTACAGATTATAGCGTTGTCGTGGGCAGAGTCGTCCCCGGCGTTTTTCTCAAGGCTGATCCATCCGCTGCTCCGCTTCTGGTGTCTAATTCCATGATGACAACGGCGATAGAATGACCCGTCGAGAACTGGTTCCCACCGGTCCACTTGGCCAGCGACTCCGCAAGGCTTTGGTTGCCGGACTCCTTCTGACATGCACCCACACCGCTTGGTGGTTGGTCCGTGAACCGCGCTGGGACGGTTGGTGGGACGCGTTCAACTGGCCGCAATTGTTCCTGTACGCTCCCGTTTTATTTTTCTCCGGCGTTGTGGTGTGGCAGTTTACGAACTTCCTCGTCGAGTGGTTTAACCGCAAGGCGAACCGGAAAACCAGAATCCTCGAACCAGAAGCGTTGCGAGGCAATCAGCGGACTCTAAAATTTTGGCTACGAGATTCCTTGCGTATCTGTTTGCTCTACATCACGACCTGCGTAATCGGAGACATTCCTATGTTAGTGAATTACCTTGCGGCGGTTCGAGGATGGCCGTTGCATTGGTGGTGGTCCAGCGTGGTTGACTCCTGTCTTCTCTGTATGGTCGTAGTGTGGTGGATTCTCGCACGAATCTACAGATGAATGGGGCATGGCAAGAAACTGGTAGTTCTCCGGCTACGAACAGTCAGTGACGCCATACGATAAACCGATCCATACCTGCTTCAAACGACCTGCTTGCGGACCTGCTTCCAGCTTGAAAAGAGAACGAGCAGCATACCGATGACCCAAAGTACGTGACCTTCTCTCGGATAGATTACGAAGTAGTGGAAGACGACCCAGCAAAAAGGAATCATTGGGAGCAGGGCGAATTTCAGCACGCGAACTACCCGGGGATTCCGTTTCACGACTGCAAGGGTCGCATAGCTGAGAAAAACCGGGTTGATAAGTCCACTTATCAGAATCGACAGATACAGAAAGGGAGGAGCGTAGTTATCACTTGTCGGTGAAAATGGCGTAGAAGTTATGGAGCACTCTAGCGACAAGTAAGCGCATTCGTAGCCCCTCATTCGACCGATCCATCCCTGGGGATCTCCCGTTGCAACCAAGAAAAAACTGAGGATCTAAATGGCGAGGCCCAGTCTGAACAGTGCTTTATTTAGGGGCATAACTTAAAGGTTATGCCTTAAAGCATAGTTCGATAATGGTCATCATTTAACATATCTTATATGAGTAAAAAAGAATCTGGTAGCTCAGTGGCCCGGTAACTCCTCCTGGGCAGAGTCGTCCCCGGCGTTTTCTCAACGCTGATCGAAGTTCGACGCGCTGTGCTGGTGTTGCATCGACCGGTTGAATCCTCAGCGTCAATCAGGCACATGGTGCATCGTCGGCGGACGACAGAGAAGGGGGGCTTGACCTTGGTCCGGCGGGTGCTTCAAAGTCGCCACATGCTTCCGAGGCGGGCATTAAGCCGTTCCGTGCTGGTACTTCCTCTCGTTCTCGCGGGAGCTTTGCAGGCGTGTCGCGGAAATAAGGATCGTCCGAACCTAACTGATCGTCCGAACCTAACTCCTCTCATGAATGCCGCGGCTCGCAACGATCTGGCCCGCGTCAGGGATCTCTTGGCGCACGGTGCCGATGTCAAGCAGAAAACTGATGATGGTGAGACGGCGCTTTACGAAGCCATCGAACGGAACGATCCATCGATCGACAATCTGCCGACCGTTGATGCACTTCTGAAAAGCGGGGCCGACCCCAATGAACGCGAGATTTTCGATGACAGCGCCCTTGGCATTTCCCTTACGCGCGACCATGCCAACCCGGCGGTTACGTTCCGACTCTTGGAAGCGGGCGCTGTTGTTCCCCACGATTGCGGAGAGGGGATCCTCTCCTCTCTCTGGCGACCCAAGAAAGTAGCCTTGAGGTAATGCGTGCCCTGCTCGATAGAGGAGCGCCTGTGAACTGCGAATATAGGGGTGCATCGGCGCTTTATTGGGCAGCTGTCAATGGACAAGTAGATCGAGTGACCTTGCTTTTACAGCACGGGGCTGATCCCACGACCGCGAAGTGCGCAAACTCCGGGCCGGGCGTAAAGGCGAATTTTGCGAAGGCTTGTGAGCTTATCGCAGGCGCTCTCCGCTCCTCACCAACGAAGTGACGCAGCAGCGGGGGAAAAAAAGCGCTGGTAGCAATTGTCATATAACTGACGGCGAACTCGGAAGCACGTTCCACCTGCCCGGTTCGTTACCGTACTCAGCGCAGCGGTAAATTCGGAGGGCTCGAGGCAACGTAAAAATCCCCACCCTCCGCGACGTTTCGCGGAGGGCGGGGAAGGTTAACTAACGCAGCGAAGACGAACTGGCAATTACCTGCCGCCGTGGCAGCTGCCGAAGCCCGTGTCGGAGTAAGGCCCTGCAGCAGCTCCGGGAAGTTCCAGAGCCGGCTCGAAATCCCACTCGTAGCCGTTCTGTTCAAGCGTTAGGGCCATCACACCCCAGTAGTTCCCGGTTGCCGACTCGAGATTCTCTGCGTTGAAATTCGGGTTGCCGGTAGGATCGGCGGTTGTTGTGTTGGTCTTGACGACCGTATCGAGCGTCTCGCCGCCGGTGCCCACGATGAATTCGCGTATGCCCTTCCTTGGATCGTAATTCCCGGAGGGGTCAAGGGGGCGGTAGCGGGCATAGAGGTGGTCGTGGCCGTTCAGCACCAGGTCGGCTCGGTACTGGTAGAGCAGTTGCCAAAAGGCCTGAGCGGTCTCGCCCTCTTGGGTGAGTAAAAAATAATAATGTGGAGGGATTCCATGCTCATCAGCAGAAGGCGACAGGTTGTATTTGCGATCTGTGTTTTCCTCGATTTCGGCGCGCTGGGCGGCGTCGGGGTCTACATGGCCCACGCATCTGGACAGTCTGATGGAGAAGGCTCGCCGATCTACGGAGTGAAAGTCCCCGCCGGATACCGCGATTGGAAATTGATCGCCGTGAACAACCTGGTAGTGCCAGGCAAGCTCGACTAGTTGCGCGCTCAAGTCGGCAACGAGCTAGCGGCGAAGGCGTTCAAGGAAGGGACGGTTCCGTTCCCAGACGGCGGCATTATTGTGGCGATTCATTGGACGCGTGTCCCGTCCGAAGCCAACGACAAAGCCCTGGAAGGCATGTTCCCTGGCGCGCAATCTTTCGTTATTGGGGCGCCCGTGAATATTCAGGTGATGGTCAAGGACTCAAAGAAGTACGCGGACACCGGCGGCTGGGGGTTCGGTGACTTCAAGGACGGAAAGCCGGCCGACAAGGCGTTACACGAGAATCGTTTCCCGTGCCACGAGCCCATCAAGGCGCGCGACTTTGTGTTCACCCATTACGCACCATAACGCCCAGAACGGAAACCTTGCCGGCAAGACTTCGACATTCAGTTGAGTTAATGCGTTTACCAGGTGTTGAGTTACTAGTTTGCTGTCGGTGGTTCCTGTTTCGAAAGTGGAGGAAACACTACCGAGACCGTCGTGTCCGCCTCGACGGCCCTGCCATTCACCAACGTCGGCTTATATCGCCATTGCAGCACGGCCTTAACCGCAGAGTTCATGAGATTGGTCGGACCGGAAACATATCGGGCGCGATTGACAGCGCCGGTCTTACCGATAACTACGTGAAGGACAACGGTACGGTCAACGCGCTTGTCAGTAATGGGGGGTACAGAGGGGAGACCGTGTGAACTAGCTTTGCCTTTTGAACGTCTTCCTCGACGCGGATTTCTGTGTGGCTGTTGTGCCTGAGCCGTGGGTGCCGTCTGTGACGCATTGTCCGGTTTTGTGCTCTGGTCCTATGCGAAGACGCTCACCGCTATCAGCATCCCCATTGCTAATGCACATGCAGAAATCTCCGAACGCATATCGAGTCTCCAGCCTAAGTACTAATTTCAAATCTTTCTCATCATCAACTACTCCATACCTAAAATTCTGGTATCGCCAATCGGTGTTTTCCCGCCTGTTTCGGCGCGCCATCGGAGATGATAGCGTGACTCCATTAGACGGCGACGAAACCGCGTGTTGCTACTGCATTAGGTCGAGCATGCCGCTAAAGGCCGCCTTGAGTTTCAGAGCCTTCTTGATTTCTTCGCAACTCACGTAGGGATGCTCGCTGTATTCGAGGAAGCTCGGGCACTGGTGTTCGCGGAAGAACTTGACGATGGACGAAGGATTGGTCGCGTAGTCCGCTGGCCATCCCTCAAGGGCCTCAAAGGCCGACTTGATACCCGTCTTTCCGAAGAGCATAGAAGCGTCTTCGCAGTATTTATCGAAATCGGTATCGAAGATGGCCTGATACATCATGTAGCTCTCCCCCTTGATGGTGAAGACCAGCCACCTCAAGTAGTGTGCCTGGAGTATAGCGAGCGTTGCCGGATCATCTGCGATTGCTTTCTCGACGACTTTGGCATAGTTGTATAAGTGTTCTTCCCTTCCGGGGATGACTTTTGCAATGACGGAGAAGCCGTAGCACGCAGGAGTCATGGGAAAGATCGGACCGTACCTGCCTTGCTCAACCTTGTCCGTGAAAAATCCCCCCTTGGGGATCGCCATCGCCTGCGCTTTCGTCCAATCCTGCTCTTTTGAGGGTGTTGCAGTTGCTGGTGTCGCCATGACGGTCTCCTTGGACAGCTGATGAGATTCTCACCTGCATTCAGGTTCTTGTTTTCCCCGGAGGCTAGTTCTCCTCCTTGGTTTCAGCGCGTCGGATCGAGATTGGCCTTGCGCTAGGCATGCATAAATTGACAAGGCTCGCTCCGGAGAGGTTGCAATCCTCCCGGCAACGGTGGCTGAAGCCTAGGATGACAAGTTCGTGGCAGCAACTAGGGGAATCCCTAACCGAGCCTGGTCGTCAACCACCCTTCCACGGGAAGCCAATTGGACGGAGATTTCTTCGATCAAGATACGGGTTCTTCAAGCGTTGCTGAATTGTTTTCTGTTACAATTCCCGCCGAAGTTACCCCCGCACTAGGAGAGCTGCCTTCATGCGCAGAGGCTTCGTTCTGCTTCTGGCCCCGATAAGCGTCGCCATACTAAGTTTTCTTCCGTCCACCGTCGGCACGGTCATGCAGAAGACGGACAGACAAATCCTCAACCTGACGCCTGCTTCCAGTCCTAGCTATGCGCGGTCGCCGATGTCGGCAGAACAATTGGCTTTTGTTCCGGCCTCCACGAGCCCACAAAACGCTGCCATCCTCAGCCCTGTGCCGCCGCCTTCACCGACATCTCCAACAACGTTCAAAAATGGGGTCGTGATCCTCGTAACAGGAACCGCGGGAGGGACCGGCTTCCAAAACTTCGTGGTGGAATGGGCTCCTGGGTTGGATGCAGCCTCAGGCTGGCAAACGACCGGGGTGACGCTTGCCGGTGCAGGTGCGACTCCAGTCGCGAATGGCTCCTTAGCAACTTGGGACACCGCTTCCATTGTTTCTGCCGGTTACTACACCATTCGCCTTACCGTAAACCTTTCCGGCTCGGCGTTTCAGGCTCTTACCATGATCTACCTCGAGCCCGACCTGCTTTCCGCCAATTGGCCCCAATCATTGAACCTCGGCCCGGCGCTCGGAGCTGCAGTCGTTCCCGCAAGAAACATCGATGGAACCTACCGGCTACTCCTGGAAACTCCCGCGGGGCCTGGCTCCACGGGTGGAGAACTCTGGAGTCTTTCCCTCGGCGCGCCCGCTCAGTCCACACTGCACACGAGCAACGGAAGTTTCATGCATCCGGCCGTAGCCGATTTTAGTGGCGCATCAGGCGACCAAGCCATGATCATTGACTTCATCACTGGTTCGCCGGTCTCTAGCAACCTTGAGCTGTTTCAGCAGGACGGCTCGTTCAAGACACTCGAGAGCAGCCCGAACCTTTGGTCTGTAGGAAGCCAGGTCGTAGTGGAGGACCTTGCTGGTGACTCACGATGGGAGACCGTGACTTACGGCATCGATTACAACAATTCGCTAGCCAGTGTATCCGCCTGGCTGCCCGATGGCTCGCTGTTCAGTTCCAATTTCCCGCTCACAGTTCCTTTCGCAAATCCCAATGATGGCCGTCTAAACCGCAACCCTGTCCTGGTCGGCGACATCAATGGCGATGGCAAGAAGGAGATCGTCACGATGGCGGTCCTTTCTCCCTCTACTTTCACTTTGGCGCTATTCGCCAATGACGGCTCGCCTTTGACCTGGCAAGTCCCCTCCTCCGTGACGGGAGTGCCGGTGGTGATGGCTGCCGCGGACCTCGACAACAATGGGAAGCTCGAAACCATTCTCGCGGCGAATACTGATACTCAGACCTTCCTCCATGTTTTTCAGCCCGACGGGACAGAACGGACTGGCTGGCCGCTCACGCTTTACAATTCCAACGTCAACAGTCAGTCATACCTGGCCGTTGCCGATCTGAATGTTGACGGTAACAAGGAAATCATCTACTCGCATGAGTCCCTTCTCTACGTCTTCAAGCCTGATGGATCCAGTCTTTCGTCCGCCTGGCCCATGCAAGCCTCGCCGGCTAGCGAGAGCTTTGGCTACAATGCTGTGGCCGTCGGCGACGTGGACGGCGATGGTTTCCCGGAGATTGTCGCTGTCTTGAACACTCTTTCGACAAATTCGGATCCTGTCTTTGCCCTCGGCTCCTACGCCGATCAGCAGCTCTTGGCTATTCGCAGAGACGGTACCATTTCCAGATCCTGGCAGCTTAATGCCGGCAACGGCTGCTGGCTCCAGTTTTTTCCTGCCCCGACCATCGGCGATTTCGACGAAAACGGAGTAGCCGATATCGCGGTGACATCCAGTATCAATGCGGGTTCTTGCCGGACTCCTGCGGGGATTGTCACGCTACTCAGCACGGGCGCCCCGTTCAATCCCGGGCTGAATGACTGGCCGCTCGTCCGCCACGATCCCCGGCAAACCAGCGTGCTCCTTTGCTCCGACTTCTGCTTTGGTGCAGGTTCACCGCAAACAGTAACCGCCGGTTCCACCGCGAGCTACACATTGACCATCACTCCTAATGACTTGCCCTACCAGACCGCTATAGCTAACTTCACTTGCGCAGGTCTGCCGAGAGGAGCGTCCTGCAATTTCAACCCTTCCTCGGTGGCACCGGGCGTCCAGACGACAGCCTCGACTAGTCTTTCTATCTCTACTACCTCAGGCAATCTGGCAAAGACGCAGCCCATCGCCGGCGCGACGAAAGTCTACTTCGCGGCCTTATTTGCTGCCGGAGCCCTGGGCCTGGTGCCGATCTTTGCGGCGCCGCTGCGCCAGTCCCGCCGCGGATGCAAACTCTTCGGTGTCCTAGTTCTATTCGGCCTTCTTGTCGGCGTTAGTTGCGGCGGCGGTTCAGGCGGAGCCCAGCCGAATCCCAACGGCACTCCCGCCGGCACTTACACCATCACGGTATCTGCCACTGGCGCCTCGAAGACGCCAAGACCACGACGCTCAGCCTAATCGTGAACTAAGACGCGTCGAACGCACGTCGTGATCCTGAGTTGGCGTAGTCTTTGCCCGCCACACCCGGCAGGTGCTACAGCGCCGAGGACCGCGAAGGCCATCAAGCATTACACTGTCCATCGGTCTCGGATTCAAACTGAGTCACTACCGTTGGTGTGCTGGGTCAGTTTCCGGTTACCGTTTTCATCGGAAGTTGAGGAGACCTATGCGGCCATGGGAGACAAATTGTAGCAGCGTGCGAGGTCATTGATATTCGCGCGCAAGGCAGCCCAATATTTTTCAGCTTGTGTGCCGTATTTCCCCTTCGTCATCACTTGATTGACGCGGCGGGCGCTGTCCATGACCTGGTCCATTTGTGCCTTGGTCTCAAGATAATTCGACGTTGGATCGAACTTACGCCGCAGGCGATTCGTGGTGCGATTCAAATCGTCCATGGCGTCTTCGAGATCGTCTTTTGTTTGCCTGGCTTGGTTCCCCCGAGCTTGTGCGTTGGTTGAATTTGAACGGCGGCCCGACGTTGCTCCGCTGCTCTGCGCGGAGTCTGCCCGATTCTTGGCGTCGTCTCCTCTGTTGTCGAGATATTTGCGGAATTGATCCACACCATCTTCCACTTTGCGAATGCGGTCGGCGACCTGCGCCTTTGGGAACGGAGCGGTTTGGGCGGAGATGGTCGGGGAGAGATTGAGGGAGGCGAGGAAGGAATGTTCAAAGGACGACTGATTTCTAGACTGGTTGCCTCTCGTGGCGCGTGGGGTTGCAGTCTTCCCAGCCCGGGTCACTGCATCCCCACGCGGCACGAGGGATGTTCATTCTCAGGCCGCAAGAGTGACTCCGTCCCGCGCGGACTGGAACTAGGGATTTCCCTAGATGTACCACTGCCTGTTTGGCGGGGGGCGGAGGGTGTGAGTTCGGCTCGAATGCGCCTTTGCGCAATCTTTGTAGCGGCGATTAGGATGAGTGGGCCACTGCTGATGCTTTCAGGCGCCCGATGCGGCGGCAGGGCTGGTTGTGGCCGCTCTTGTATCCTTGTGCGTACACAAAGCATCGAATCGTCGTAGGTAAGCGAGATCGTTGAGTTTGGCATAATTCGCTGTGAAATCCGTTGGATAGGGGATCAGATGTCGAAATATATAAAGGACCGGGAGGCTGTATCTCGTTTGACTCCTGAGCAGTTCCGGGTGACGCAACAGAGTGGAACTGAGCGGCCTTTTGAAAACGCTTTTTGGGACCAGGATGAACCGGGCATCTACGTGGATGTCGTCTCGGGCGAGCCGCTTTTTTCTTCCCTGGACAAGTTCGAAAGTGGCTGCGGTTGGCCAAGCTTCACCAAGCCCGTGGAAGCTGAAAACGTGGAAGAGAAGCACGACAGCAGCCACGGCATGGCCCGTACAGAGGTGCGGTCAAAACACGGCGACAGCCATTTAGGTCACGTGTTTGACGACGGCCCGCGCGACAAGGGCGGGCTGCGTTATTGCATCAATTCAGCGTCCTTGCGCTTTATCCCCTTCGATGAGCTGGAAAGCGAAGGGTACGGTGAATATCGCAAACTATTCGAACATCAAGAAAAGGAGTAAGCACATGACGTCATCGTCCTCGCAAGAAAAGGCAATTCTCGCCGGCGGCTGCTTCTGGGGGATGCAGGAACTGCTGCGTCGCCGTCCGGGCGTTATTTCGACACGGGTTGGTTACACGGGAGGCGACGTTGCGAATGCAACGTATCGCAACCACGAAGGTCACGCCGAAGCGATTGAAATCATTTTCGATCCGCAGAAGTTGAGTTATCGGAAGCTGCTGGAATTCTTCTTCCAGATCCACGACCCGACGACTCTGAATCGCCAGGGGAACGATACCGGAACGAGTTACCGCTCGGCGATTTTCTACACGACCGAAGAACAGAAAAAGATCGCGCAAGAGACGATTGCCGACGTCAATGCTTCGGGACTTTGGCCGGGTAAGGTAGTGACCGAAATCAAACCCGCTGCCGCATTCTGGGAAGCGGAGCCGGAACATCAAGACTATCTAGAGCGCATTCCAAACGGCTACACCTGCCATTACGTTCGACCGGATTGGAAGCTTCCGGACCGGCGAGTTGAAGCAGCTCGCAAATCGGCGAATTAGCTGTGGAGTGATCGCCCGCTTCTTGGCCCACCTTGAGCCAGTAGCCTGTTGGTGATGTTCGTCTATCCGCGCGTCACGTCGCGAACAACGCGGAGAGTGTTTTCGCCCAGGATTTTTTCTCAGGTCGCTATCTGATCCACGTCACCCGTGTGATGGCGTTCGCCTTTAGATTACCGCGGCAATCGATCGTCAAATCCTGTTGCACATCCCCCAACATCTCGTACTATGTGGCTTCTTTTGCGACTCCGATCGGGAGGCCTATCGGAGCTCATGAGGATTCAACTGGCTCGCAGGTGGATAGTCGGATGGCGACACAGTCACAAATCGGCGAGACCTACAATTACATGGATGAATTTTTTCGCGCGACGTACGGACAGCACGCCGATTGCACTGCCGCCATGTACAACGGCATCCACTCTCAAACCCTGGAACAAGCCCAACATGCCAAGCACCAGTACATTCTCACCCAACTGGGCATCGCAGCCGGCCATCGCGTCTTGGATGTCGGATGCGGTTGGGGCCCCGTTCTGCATTCTCTAAAGCAACATGGAGCGGAGGGAGTTGGCATCACGCTATCCACAAAACAGGCGGAGGCCTGCAGAAAAAACGGACTGAATGCCCACATTTCCGATTGGAAAAACCTCGATCCCTCCACTTTGGGGACCTTTGACGGAATCGTCAGTGTTGGCGCCTTCGAGCACTTTTGTTCCAAGGAAGAGTTCCTGGAAGGCAGGCAACTTGAAATCTACAAACGATTCTTCACTTTCTGCCACAGCTTACTGCGGCCTGGTGGACGATTTTATTTGCAAACGATGACGTGGGGCCGCAACGCCCCCTCCGTCGCCGACATCTCTTTGCAGGCGAACAAGTCCTCGAATCGGTACATCGTCGCCCTCGCTGAAAAGTTTTACCCGGGATCCTGGCTTCCCCGCGATGAAGCGCAAATCACCGAATCCGCTCACCCCTACTTCAGCGTGGTCGCCACGAACAGTGGACGCCTGGATTATATGCAGACAATCCAGCAATGGAACGAGCGGCTGAAGCTGACCAGGTCAAACTCAGCCGCGCTCTTTAGCACCCTCCGCTACTTTCTGATCGACCGCAATTTTAGGTTCAAATTGATGTCACTGGTTCGCGGCTGCCAATATAAATGCTTCGAGCGGGAAATCATGGATCACCGTCGCATCGTGCTCGAAAAAGTAGACGCCTCACGTAAATAGGCCAGCCGCGTCGGGGTTCTCTTTCCACACGAACGCAAGTATGATGTGTCCATTCGCGGCCTGCAGGACTAGATAGACTTGTTCCAGCACTCATGCTCCTTATGATCGGCAAAACGATCTCTCATTTCTCTGTCTTGGAACGATTGGCTTCGGGCGGTATGGGTGTGGTGTACAAGGCCCGTGACGAAAAATTGGAAAGAAATGTCGCCCTCAAATTCGTAGCGGAGCCGCTTTCCAAAGACCCCGTCGCCATAGGCCGTTTTCTGCGCGAAGCGCGAGCCGTCTCCGCTCTAAATCACCCCAATGTCTGCACCATCTATGAAGTCGACGAATTCGAGGGCGCGTACTTCATCGCGTTGGAATTCTTGGATGGCGAATCGCTCGAACAATACATTCCGCATCAGAATTTGGAAATCGCGGAAATCCTCGATATTGCAATCCAAGTCGCCGACGGCCTGTCCGCGGCTCACGCCAAAGGCGTAATTCACCGCGACATCAAACCATCTAATATTTTTGTCACCACCGGCGACGTCGTCAAAATTCTGGATTTCGGCTTGTCCAAACTCACCACCGCCACCGAGGAATCCCCCACCGCAGCAGACGACCAAACAGCCAGCATCGAAGCCCTCAGCAAAGCGTTTGGCATCGTCGGCACGGTCGCCTACATGTCTCCAGAACAGGCCCGCGGCGAGGTATTGGATCCCCGGACGGATCTTTTCAGCCTCGGCGCGGTCATTTATGAAATGGCCAGCGGACGCAAAGCATTTTCCGGCCAGTCCCCCGCTCTCATCCTGAATGCCGTATTGAACAATCGCCCGCAATCAATCAGCACGCGCGATCGGCGCTTCCCGCCTGAACTGGGAAAATTGATCGACAAAGCCCTGCAAAAAAACAGGGCCTTGCGCTACCAAAGTGCGCTCGAACTTGCGGCGGACCTCCGGCGTCTCCAACACGATTTAAGCCGCGGCAAAGGCGCTGCGCTGCCCGGTCGCAAGGAGAACTCAGCCGCGGAATCCGCAGCAACTTCTCGGAGCCGCAAGAGCCGCCCGATCAATTCTCTAGCAGTCCTGCCGTTCGGCAATGAAACCAGCGAACCGGACGGAGAGTATCTCAGCGAGGGAATCACCGACAGCATCATCAACGCCATTTCTCAATTCCCTAAAATCAGCGTTATGGCGCGCAGCACCGTTTTCCGGTACAAGAATCCCTCCGAGCCGCAAAAGATCGGCCGTGAACTGAATGTCGGCGCGGTCCTGGTGGGCAGGGTGCTCCAGCGCGGCGATCGCCTGGTCGTCAGCGCTGAACTTGTGGACGTCGCCAACGGTCACCAGTTGTGGGGCAGCCAGTACAACACCAAATTCTCCGAAATATTTACAGTTCAGGAAGAAATCTCCAATCGCATCTCCGCCGAGCTGCGCCTGCGCCTTTCGCCGCAAGAAAAAGCAAGGCTGCGCCTCAGCCAAACCCGTGACGCCACTGCGTATCAGTTGTATCTCAAGGGCCGGCACCACTGGAATAAACGCACCACCGAAGGCGCAGCGACAGCCATCCGCTATCTCCAGGAAGCCATTGTCCAGGATCCGGGATACGCGTTGGCATATTCCGGCCTCGCCGATTGCGTCGCGTTGTTCGGTGGCTATCGCGCTTTTCCCCCGCGCGAAGCCTTTCCCAAGGCCAAGGTTGCCGCTCTAAAAGCTTTGGAAATCGATGACCGCCTCGCCGAAGCTCACAATTCTCTCGCGCTCGTTTCTCTCTTCTACGACTGGGATTGGCCCCGCGCCGAGGAAGAGTTCAAGCGCGCCGTTCATCTCAGCCCCAAGTACGCCACCGCTCATCAGTGGTGCACGATTTTTCTCGCCGCCATGGAGCGTTTCGACGAAGCCAAGTTATCCATCAAGCGAGCTCATCAACTCGACGTCCTTTCGCTGCCGATCAACACGCACCTGGGCTGGGGCTATTATTTTTTCCGTCAGTTTGATGCCGCAATTACGCAGCTGAAGGCGACCCTCGAACTGGATCCAAATTACATCCTGGCGCATTTCGTGCTCGGACAAGCCTATACCCAGAGTGGCAGGCTCGCCGAAGGGATCGCGCAGCTGCGGCGGGCTGCCGAACTTTCCGGCAATTTGCCTCCCGTGCTGTCCTCTTTGGGTTACTCCTACGCTCTGGCAGGAGAAACGGATCAAGCACACGCAATACTCAAGGAGCTGATCGATACGTCCGCGAAGAAGTACGTCTCAGCCTACGATTTGGCTCTCATCAATATAGGTTTGGGACAAAAAGACGCGGCGTTCGAATTGTTGGGCGACGCTGTAGAAGAGCGCTGCGGATGGCTCATCTTCCTCAAGATCGAACCCGTCCTCGATACCATCCGCTGCGATCCAAGGTTTAATGACCTGATACGCGCCGTCGGCCTCCGCATGGATTCTTGATCGCACCAAGAAAGCTGTGCGAGCATGGTATTCGTTGAGGGTGCCTTGGGGAAAATTCTCCCGGTCAGCGACGGCGGCATCATCGTCGGTAGTCAGTCCCCTTTCGAGTATCACTTCCTGCGATATGATTTAGAAGGGCGGGACGAGTCGCGACGGATTTGAAATTTCGGCCGCGGCAGATCAGCAGTTCACCTGATTGGCGATTAATACGGAACGACGCAAAGATAGTTGTGTTCGCGCGAATTGAGCACAAGGAGCAAACGAGCATGAAGCCAAAGAACACGATCTGCATTTGGTACGACAAAGACGCGCATGCGGCGGCGCAGTTCTACGCCGCGACCTTTCCGGATAGTAAAGTAACCGGGGTTCACCGGGCTCCCGGCGACTTTCCGGGCGGCAAGAAGGGCGATGAACTGACGGTGGAGTTCACTGTGTTGGGGATTCCCTGCCTCGGTCTCAACGGCGGCCCGGCGTTCAAGCACACCGAGGCCTTTTCCTTCCAGGTCGCGACGGATAATCAGGAAGAGACCGACCGTTACTGGAACGCGATCGTCGGCAATGGCGGAGCGGAAAGCGAGTGCGGTTGGTGCAAGGACCGTTGGGGCCTCTCCTGGCAGATCACCCCGCGCGCGCTAATGGATGCGCTGGCGGCTGGCGGCGCCGAGGCAAAGCGTGCCTTCGAGGCGATGATGAAGATGAAGAAGATTGACGTCGCCGCCATAGAGGCAGCCCGGCGAGGCTGAAGTCACCGAGGCTTGTACGTTGATACAGGCCTTCAATCAATAATGCTGAATTGCAAGTATGGCTGTTTCCGCATTGCCCGCCTCCACCTCACGAATCGCATTCCGCCTCGTGCTACACTGCGGCGTTCCGCGGAGGAGGCATTTCATGCACCGAGCGATGCAGCGCACAGCTTTCCGTCTGGCGATCTTGTTCCTCGCCGTCTCCGCCGCTGTCGTCAATACGAACGCCCAGCCCCAAGCCCAAATCCAGCTCTCCCCGGAAATGCAGCAAAAGATTGATCAGCTCGCCGCGGCTGCGCTCGCGAAATCCGGTGTGCCCAGTGCTTCCGTCGCCATCGTAAAAGACGGCCAGATTGCCTACCTCCACGCATACGGCAACGCGCGGCTCGATCCGCAAACCGCCGGGACGCCCAGCATGCGCTACAGCATCGGCTCGGTGAGCAAACAATTCACCGCCGCGAGCATCCTGCTCCTCCAGGAACAAGGCAAGCTTTCGCTCGACGATAAAGTCGGCAAATTCCTTCCCGACCTCACCCGAGCGAACGACGTCACCATCCGCGAAATTCTTTCGCACACCTCCGGCTATCAGGATTACTGGCCGCAGGATTACGTAATGCCCGAAATGCTCCAACCCACCACCGCGCGAAAAATTCTGGACGTCTGGGCGCGCAAGCCCCTCGATTTCGAACCGGGCACGAAGTGGCAGTACAGCAACACGAATTACGTGATCGCCGGACTGATCGTAGAAAAAGCCAGCGGCCAACCGCTTCTGCAATTTCTGCAGCAGCACATCTTCGCGCCTCTAAATATGAAAAGCGTCGCAGACACTGACCAAGCCAAGCTCGGCGACACCGATCCCACCGGTTACATGCGCTACGCCCTCGGCCCGTTGCGCCCCGCGCCGAAAGAAGGCACCGGCTGGCTCTTCGCCGCCGGCGAACTAGCGATGCCCGCCGACGATCTCGCCAAATGGGACATCTCCATCATCAATCAAAGTCTGCTGAAGCCCGCTTCGTATCGCGATTTTGCGACGGAAGTCGTCCTTACCGACGGGCTAGGAACGCAATATGGTCTCGGCGTGGATGTCCGTTCGGAATTTGGTCACCGCGCGCTGGAGCACAGCGGCGAAGTTTCCGGCTTCACCTCGGAAAACGATGTTTATCCGGACGACCATGTCGCCGTAGTCGTGCTCACCAATGAAGACGCCGCCGAAGCCGCGGGAGCGATTGCCAAAGCCATCGCCCCGCTGCTGCTCGCGAGCGACGATCCAGCCACTCCCGAGAAGCTCGCGCAGGCCCAAAAGATTTTCGCCGGCCTGCAACACGGCACGATTGACCGTTCCCTCTTCACCGCCAACGCCAATTTCTATTTCAGCGAGCAAGCCTTGCAGGATTTCGCCAGCAGCCTGGGCCCGCTAGGCGCTCCACAAGAATTCGTCCAAATCCGCCAAGCCCTCCGCGGCGGCATGACCCTGCGCGTCTACTCCGTGAAATCCGCAAAAATCGAGCTGCAAGCCTGGACCTACGAAATGCCAGACGGCAAACTAGAACAATTCCAGGTAGCCCCAGCAGATTAGCGCGCCACCGGCGATTGCCCAGCTCCATGCCTGCGCCGCCATCGCCGCGCTGCCCGCAACTGATGTCGTCATCCTGCTTGCCCTGACGCGGGAAGGGAGCGCAGCGAAGGATCTCTCTTAGTTCTGCTCGACTGTGACCGCTCAACGCATCCGCCGCCACAACCGTGCGCCCGGGAGCCGCCGTGTCCACCTGCATCTGCGGCCGCTCACCTACTCCCAAGCGTCAGCCGTTCGCCATCCCGCGCTTGGCCTTCTCAAGTTTCGTTTCGAGCGCCGCGGCTTTTTCCATCGCTTCGCGGAATGCTTTGCGCCATTCGTCCGGCGAGTAGGCCGGATCGCTGCGACCACGGCGCCCAGCTTCCACGCCGAACGCCACCCCGGCGGAAAAAATCTCCACAATCTCCGGATCGGCGACCACCCATGCTTCGCTCGAGCGCCCTTCGGCCTTCCAACTCTCCGTCATTCTGATCTGCTCCGTCTTCATCTCGGTGAAACTAGGTTTGTCACTCATCCCCAAGCCTCCTAAGCCTTACCACCAGTCTGTGAGGAATCGCCACGCACGCCCATACCAAGCCAGCGCACGTTTGTTCAATCAGTACCGGTGGGTGAGGCCGATGACAACCGGGTGTCAATGTTGGATGACGAAAGTTGCCTTGTGCCATTCTGTGGATGTTCCCGCCGAGTCAGTCGCGCGGACCTGGAGCTGATATTCACCTTGTTGCAGGCTCTTAAGGTCGATCCCCCGCGCTATGCGAACTACCGAACTACCCGCCTGAACATACCGAGCCGCATCCACGGGCGCGAATTCGATTTTTAGCTTACCGGTCCTGGCATCGACAATTATCAATTGCGCCTTGAGCTTTGCCGTGGCCTGTGCGGAATTCTGAGGATCAAAAATCTCAAAATAAGCGTACAGCATTTCGTTTCGTTTGAACGACAGGTTCGCCGTTGGCGTGTATTCAACACCTTCGTTTACCAAGGGAACATAGCTTCCAGCCATTTTGGCCGGGACGTCTTGCAGCTCTGGTGGAATTTTCCGCACTCGCCGGCACAAAGCCACGTCGCTTACGGATATCTGTTTCTCATCAGGGCGTTTGACGACCAGTGGCACTTGTTGTCGACCGAATTTTTCTCCATCGCTAATGACGACCTCAATTGCATATTTTCCGGGTGGCAAATCAATTTCCGTTTCGTAACCATTTGGAATCATCGAAGTATCGCGATCGTAGTGGTTTTCTGGGCTTTGCCCGGTTAAGGAGGGCTTGTTGCTGTTTCCATAGTCGCAGCATGCAAAGTCACTAAAGCGCGCGGCAACGCTTCCGTCCTGGTCATAAATTATTCCAGCAGAACCAATGGTCGCGTTCAGGGTTTCATCCTTGAATTCGTGCCTTAAAGACTTCCAGGGAAACTCCAGCCGGATGTTAACCCGAGCTGTTTCCTCGACTCCGTATAGCGCGACCGCCTGAAGCTTTAAATCAATCTTGCCCGGTTCTCCCGACATCAAGTCTTCTTCCATCTGCTTCCCGAATTCGGTCCCGTTCAAAGGGTCAGCGGCGGGCTTCGGGGTGTTGCAGTATTCACTGCGAGACCAGACGACCAAATTGCGACGGCCGACATCCACTCGGATCTGGTGACAGCCATCTGGGGGCGAAGGTGGCGGAACGTAAGCGATCACATATTGGGGCCACGGAAACCACAGGCTTGTTTCGGCATTCGCCAAATCCGGATAGGTCCACCTTCCTCCTCCTGTGCCAATGGATTCTGGATGCTCGCCCAGATTATCTTGCACAATCGAGAAAATCGGAGCCTCCAACGCGACGCTCAAAATACCTTGCTCTTGCCCATCTTCGTACAGATGGAAATCCTTGGCCGTTAGGGTGCGGATTGCGATGCTGTCCCAAAAATGAGGATCGTGAGCAAAGAGGTAACTCAGGCTGTGCTTAGGGCTTTTTTTGTCTATCAGGGTATAAAGCTTCTTGTCGAACACGACGGTCGGAACCAAAACTTGGCGTGATTCAACTCGGATAGGGCCCTGGGCGGGAGTGATTGCAGCAATACCGAAAATAGCTACCAAGCCCGCAAAGAATGGCAGGAGAAGCCCGCACCTCTTTATCATTGTGGTTCGTCCGTGCAAGCGAACCTCCGTTCCAAAGGAGCGGGGTCCATCAAGTTCGACGAGCAGTTCGTTGACCGGGTTTCGCCTAAGACAGGCGAACCGTCCATAGAGATTGATACGCTGGCAGTTCGGACCCCGGAATGCTGAATGCAAAACTTGGCACTGCCGGTTCTCAGGATGAATCGCGCTGTGGCGCGATTCAGGAAACCAAAACCAGAATTGCAAAAAAGGAGAAACACAATGGACGATTACAAAAATCCCACTAGCGAAACGCCGTCCGGACAACCGGAAGGTGGAGCTGGAACTGCCGCGCGCATGAAGCTTTCAGAAAAAGCTGCGGAAGTTAAAGAGAAAGTGGCCGACCTCAGCCGCAAGACAGTGGACAACATCGACGAATCCCGGAAAAGCGCCGCGGGCGCCTTGCACCAGGCAGCAGCGAAACTCCATTCAGGTGGAGAGCAACACCCCGGCATTGCGCATACGGCCGTTGACCAAATCTCGGGCGTGGCGCACGGCACTGCCGACAGGCTTCACGAAGCCGCGGACTATATCCACGGGAAGGACTTGAAGGCCATGGGAGAGGATTTAAAGGACATCGTAAAGAAATATCCGGGACCAGCGTTGGCCGTCGCGGCTGTGCTCGGCTTCATTGTGGCGCGTAGCTTTCGTCGCGATTAACGAATTCGAAAATCGTGAAGGAGGCTGCTCATGACAGCGCCACAAATACAGCGATCCGTGCCCGAAATATTGGAGGACATCGCCTCTAATCTGACGCAGATCGTCCAAGCTGAGTTTCGGCTGGCCAAGAGTGAAGTGAGAGAAGGAGCAGAGAAAGTCGCAGGGCCAGGCGCCGCTCTGGGCGCGGGTGCGGTCCTGGCGTTTTACGGATTGGGGTTTTTACTTCTTGCCGCTGTGTACGCGCTCTCGTTGGTCATGGCAGGTTGGCTCGCGACGCTGATCGTGGGTGGTGTCTTAACGGTCGCGGCGGGAATTTTGATTGGCGCCGGTGGAATGAAATTGAAGCGCGTAAATCTAACACCCGAAAAAACGATTCGAACGCTGGAGGAGGACGTGCAATGGGCGAAACAACAAATCAAATAGAGTGGGAAATCGCACAGAAGCGAAGCGCGCTAGGCGGTAACTTGATCGAGTTGCAGCAAAAGGCGAAAGCGGCAGTTGACTGGCGCGCACAGGTTGAAGAACGTCCCGGAACGATGGTCGCAGTTGCATTCGCCGGCGGCGTCATCCTCTCAGCGTTTTTCACCGCGCTGCGCGGACCAGCAAAAGTTTATGCGCAGCGGCCGTCGGGCAATGCCGTCGAATACGATAGCCCAATCTCCAAGACTTCGGCCCCACCGCCAAGCAAGCTGGGCACCGCAACTCGAAGAAATCTAGATGCTCTGGGCGGAGCGTCGCTCGGCATCGCGGCAACACGCGCGACGAGTATCCTCGACGGAATCCTACCCGGATTCCAAAGCGAATTTGAACGAGCCAGAAACTCGCAGGACCAAATCTAAAAACCACAGAGATTGCAGTTAAAGGCCGATCGTCCCGACTCGTTCTCGTCAGCAGATTTTAACTTGTGGGGTTGCGCGTCTCATCAGAAGTTGCGGTGAAAGTTTAGCTTCACATCGAGAGGCCGCACGGAGACGTCGCCGCCCCATGAATCGCCCTCGGGGCTCATCCTTCGGGAACCTTTTGAGCGGTAGTGGTGTCACTTGGTGTGGATGGTGCCGTTAAAACCACGTCGCGTGCTACTCGTTCTTTGTTTGTTCTTAGTGGCTGGCTGCTCCGCGTTGTGGATTATGCAATGGGATTCCGAGGAGTACGCGGTTGATGAGACCGTGATTCGTGATGCTTTTGGCGGTGAGGACGTCTCGTATTACGTAATTCTTGCGACGACGGAGCCAGCTGGCCGATTTGGCATTTCCAGTTTCCATTCCCGGGAGTTGAACCTGCCTCTTAGCGGCAACGCCAGCTATACCGCTAAGAACGTTTTCCGTTTTGAAATCGCTCCGAGGTTCCGCCTTCCACACGAGTTTACGATGGTCGTCCAGAAGTTGGGGCGTAATTACGCTTTCGCGAGTTGGTTTCGACCATACACGAACGCACGCTGTCTTGTACGCCCAATTGACTCACTGCGGTCTTTGTGGAGAAGGAACCTACCTTTACCTCTCAAAACAAGCTGGAGCCTGGCACATCGTTAAGCGCGCAGTAACTTGGATTTCATGAGGTTAGATTCGTTTTAACTCCTGATTAACGCTGCCGGCTCAACCGGTCGATGTAACACCATCTAGTACACTGATTCGACAATGCTTCTGCGGGAGAACCAGCTGTTCGGCTATATCAAGTCAAAACATTGCCAGGGCAAGGTTCCAGTTGGGCTAACCCTAGCGAGCGATTTTGGATTTTGTTTTCAATGCAAAGTGGTTTGAGCTTAGTGTTGCGTCGACCCATTGAGACCGCCGCATGAATCGAAAACTGGCCGTCAGTGTCCGGTTATTCGACCCGATTTTGACGAAATGTTTACAACCTGTCATTCGCTGTTCACAAGAAGGTGATTGCTCATTAACCTCCCTGATTCACTGTCACCCGCGCGTTTCACTGCGCAGTCTGCTCGATCACGGAGGAAAAATGTCGCTGAGAGCAAGTGTGTCGAAGTTGCGGGACGTTTTGCGCAAGAGCCTGGTAGCGCTCACGATCTTCCAAATCAGCTTTGGGGCGGCTCTGGCTTCCCCATTGCCAGATCCAGATAAAGACAAACATGCCACTGAGAGTCCTATCAAACATGCCATCGTCCTGATCGGCGAGAACCGCACATTCGATCACCTCTTCGCCACCTACGTCTCGCCCAGCGGCGATGCAGTCAAGAACCTGCTCTCCGAGCACATCATCAATGCCGACGGCACGCCCGCCAGAAACTTCAGCAAGGCCGCGCAATCTCAGGCCATCGCCCCATTCCGGACGACGTTCTATATAAGTCTCGACGACCGCGAGAAGGCTCCTTACACGACGCTGCCCGAGACGAGCCTGAATTTTTCGCCCAGCCCCGTCACGGGCGAACCGCCTCCGTTTCCCGTCGCAGATCTGCCACTGCTCGGATTCCTCGAGCCGTCGCTCGAAACCCCCGATCTCGTTCTGTTGACGACCGGCGCATCCGGGGCGAACCAAACCGCCGAGTTTCTGAATCCCGTGACTGGCCAGATTCTGGATGCCGACACGCGGATAGCAAATTTCAATGCTTTGCCGAACGGGCCGTTCCCGCTGACGGGTAACGCGACAAGCACGCCGCCGGGCAACACGTTGCCGTACGATTCTTACACCGGCGACACGACGCACCGCCTGTATGAGATGTGGCAACAATCCGACTGCAACATCCGTAACGCCACGCGCGAGAATCCCTCCGGCTGCTTGAGCGACCTCTATCCTTTCGTCATCTCCAACTACACGAGTGAACCGGATCCCGGAAGCTTTGTCACTCCGGGCCTGGTTGATGACAACGGTGAGGGGAATTCCATGGCCTTTTATAACATGCAGGCCGGAGACGTCGCGGAATTGAAGAAGCTCGCCGACGAATACTCCATGAGCGACAATTACCATCAAGCAGTGATGGGCGGCACGGGTGCCAATCATGTCATGCTCGGAACGGGCGATGCCTTCTTCTGGTCCGATGGCAACGGCAACCCGACGGTGCCTCCGGCAGCAGTGATCGCCAACCCGAATCCAATCCCGGGCTCGAACGACCAGTACATCGTGGACCTGGTTTTCAACGGTGATTTCACGAATTGCGCTGATTCCACTCAGCCGGGCGTGGACGCCGTCCGAGATTACCTCGCCACACTGCCCTACCGCCCGCGGCCAAACTGCGAGCCGAACCACTACTACCTGATCAACAATGAAAATCCCGGTTTCCTGCCCGACGGCGTCGTGGATACAGCCGGCATCGCCAGCGGCGCCTCCATCCCGCCGACGAACGTGCGCACCATCGGCGAGGCGCTGAACGAAAAGGGCATCTCCTGGGCGTACTACGGCGGGGCGTACGATGCCGCCGTGGCCCTCTCGCAGGATCCCACCAGCACCAATCCGGCCGTGCAGATCGGTAGGGCCTACTGCAACATTTGCAACTTCGAGTCGTACACGAACGCGATCATGGGCAACGCGGCGCAACGGACCGCGCACATAAAGGACACCATCGATTTCTTCAACGCGGTGGACAACAGCACGCTGCCAGCGGTGTCATTCGTGAAGCCTGATGGCTTGCTCGACGGCCATCCGGCCAGCTCCAAAGAGGACCTCTTCGAGGCCATGGTTAGGAAGATCATGGATCATCTTCAGGCGAACCCCGATCTTTTCGCCTCGACGGCTCTGATGATCACCATGGACGAGGGCGGCGGCTTGTATGACTCCGGTTACATTCAGCCGCTGGACTTCTTCGGCGATGGCCCGCGCATCCCGATGATCGTCGTCTCTCCCTATTCAAGGGGCGGGCACGTCAGCCACGTTTACTCCGATCACGTCTCGGTGCTGAAGTTCATCGAGCGCAATTGGCACCTGCAACCATTGACCGCGCGGAGCCGGGATAATTTCCCGAACCCAAAATCCTTTGACGACAATCTCTATGTCCCAAGGAATTCGCCCGCGATCGGCGATCTTTTCGAACTATTCGATTTCGATCATGGTCGCGATCACTGAGGTTCGGAAGGCAACTCAGCCGAAGAGGCGCATTCACGGTCCCGGTCTGAACATGACGTAAAAAAAAAGGCGGCTCGCGAAGAGCCGCCTTTTTTTTAAGCGGGGACGGGACGGGACGGTCAGAAGATGAACTTGCCGGTGATTTGCGCAATTCTCTGATCGGTGGCAGCGGCCGCAAACGCTCCGTAAGGCGACGTCGGCGTGAACTGCATAAACGCCACCTGGCCGAAGAACGGCGCGTTCGTGTTCGGATAAGGCGAACCATAATTCGCATGGTTGAACCAGTTGTAGGCGTTCAAAGCAAGCTGGAAAGTCGCTCGCTCGGTGACTTGAAAATTCTTCCGCACGCTCAAGTCGCCTCCCAGGAAGCCTGGTCCACGAAACGCGTTACGACCTACGGTACCCATAAAGTCCGTGCTGGGCTGCACTAAATCCGCCGTACCAAAACACGCAACCAGCACACAGGCTCGCCCGTTGTTGAAGTTCCTCTGAGTGAAGCCCGGAATCGGCTGCGCCAGGATATTTGCACCAAATGAACTGGTGCCTCCCAGGTTGTTGCCCGCCAGGCTCGCGGTCGCTCCGCCGTCGATGATGCTGAAGGGGAATCCGGTGCGGTAGAACATCGTGCCGGAAACCATCCAGCCACCGATCGCTGCATTCATCAAGCGGTTCTCGCTCTTGAACGGCAGTTGGTAGACGTAGGTGCCCGAGATCTGGTGCCGTGCATCGTTGTCACCTGAGGCATATTGCGAGTGCAGATTGTAAGGATTGATCTGCGTCAGAATGCTGGTAATCACGCTGAAGGGCTCTTCTGGCACGTTCGAGAGCTCGTCCAGCGCATGCGAGTAGGTATAGTTGAGGCGGCCGGTCAATCCATGCCACTGGTTTTCCTGGATGGAGAACGTAACGCCGTTATAGTTCGACACTGCGCCGGTATACAGATAATCCACGCGGCCCACACGCGGGTCTGGAGCCGCTGCCGGAAGGTTGCCAAATCCAAAACCGTTCAAGGTGGGATTCAAAACCAAACCGTCATACCCATGGTTGCCAACGTAATTGGCCGAGACGACAGTGCGTGCTCCGAACGTATGCTGTATTTCAAGATTCCACTCAACATACTTCGGATTCTGGAAGTTGCGGCTGACGTCATTCAGGTTTGGAACGGAAAGGGCGCCTTGCGCGTTCAGGCATCCTCCAAACTGTTGAGCTGCGCCGGCGTATCCGCCGCCGCTGGAGCCGCCCGTCGTCAAACTTCCGCCGCTGTTGTAATTCGACAAAAAGGCGCTATTGCACTGCGTCACCAGGTTGACGCCGCTACCCGGAAATGCCGTGGATCCCGGAGACGCCAGGTCGAACGCCACGCTTCCCGTCGGCACGTTGAACAAGTTTACCTGCGGGAAATTCGTATCAAATAGGCTCAAAAGGCCGCCGGGGTAAAGATCGGTGAAGAGGCCTACGCCCGCGCGAACCACCGTATTTTGACCGACTGGGCTCCAGGCCAGGCCGAACCTTGGCTCGAACACAACCTTTTCGATCCCCGGAATAATCGTCTTGTTGCCGGTTGGGAACGATTCATCGTACGGAATCGTCGCTCCGTGCGCCGACTCGTTAAACGGCGTAACGGGCAGGCTGGCGCAACTGGAATGGCATATGCCGCCCGAGTTGCGGTCCGCCCTCAGCGTCATGGTCAACTTTAGCTTGGAGTTGACGCGATACTGGTCCTGGAAGTACAAGCCGAAGCTATAGAAGGCGACGGGTTGTTCGATCTGGGATGCAAAGTTGTAAATTACGCTGCCGCAGCCAAGCTGACTATTCGCCATGGTGCTGCAGCCTGTAGGAGCAACTTGATCGTTCGCAAAACCAAACAAGGTGACGTCCACCTCGGGATACAGGGTGTTTTCCGCCGCGGTAAAGTCCGAGACGTCGTCTCTCTTGAAGTTCACACCCATCTTGAAATCGTGGTTTCCTCGCGTCACCGACAAGTCATCCACCAACTGCCACTGCTCCACATGGCGGCCTTCCGGGAATTGGAAACCTGCGGCGAATCCGTTGGGATTGCCCGATCCGGTGCCCAGCGGAGTCAATGCGCCATCCACTAGAAATTCAAGGTTGCCCGGAAAAAGGTCCAGTGCCGACGACGGATTCAAATTGCCGAAAACCGCCGAGTAATACAGGTCGGAGAAGATGAAGTTGTTCACAACTGTCGGTGAGAATATGTGCGTGTAATTCAACTGGCCTTCGTTCTGAGGCTGAGTGCTCGAGTTGTTAAACTCAGGATTGATTGGGTCGGTGTAAGTCGGCTGTACTCCCCGATCGAATCTGACCCGCCCGAAGAGCTTGTCGTTTTCTCCGAAACTGTAGTCCACACGACCGCTGAGCAACCATTCCTTGTTTCCGCTGGATACGGACTGCGAAAAACTCTCGGTGCAGGCGCCGCCTGTGGCCCCTGGCGCAGTTGCGAATCCCGGACAGCTGTCGGCATTGGGTGTCGCGTTGGCAACCCCGGGAGCGCTGTTATAGAGTTTGAAAACATTCGCATAAAACGCCTGCGTTGCTGCATCCGAGGGAACATTACCCATGACGAAGTTTTGAAACGCTGGCGTGGGCACGCTGACGTTCTGGATGGCGCCGAAAATGTAGCGGATTCCTTCCGTATTCACGAAGAAGTACGCTTTGTCTTTCTTGATGGGACCGCCGATGGAAGCCGCCCACTGGTTGTTGTTTTCAAATGGTCTCGCATTAGGCAAGCCTGCGGCAAGTTCGTGGGCTTTGTTCAGGGGGTCGTTGGCAGTGAGCGCCCGGCCCGTCCAGTTGTAGACTGCATCGCCGTGAAAAGCGTTGCTGCCGGATTTCGTGCTGTAATCGATTTGCGCGCCCGCCTGGCGGCCATACTGTCCGGTGTAACCGTTGCTCACCACCGCAACTTCCTGAAGTTCATTGCCGCCCAGCAGCAAATTGCTGGAACCTGAGTTGTTCAAGTTCAAGAACGCATCGTTGTAGTCATTGCCATTGACCGTGAAGAGGTTGGAGGTACCTGGCAGACCAAACGCACTGAAGTTGCCATAGCCGCCGCCCGTCGAGCTGTTCATGGTGATGCCCGGCGCGGACTGGGCCACGTAGGTAATGTCGCCGCCAGGATTCGGAACGTTCTGAATCTGGTTCGTATCGAAATTGGAGGAGATGTTCGCGTCTTCGGTTTGCAGCAATGCGCCTTGTTCCGTGACCGTAACGGTTTCCGTAGTAGCGCCCACTTCCAGCTTGACGCTGGCCACCGCCGTTTGCCCCAGAAGAACTTCGACAGTTTCGCTCACCTGCTTAAAGCCCGATTGCGACACCGAAACGACGTATACACCCGGCTTCAGCAGTGTGAATTGGTAGGCGCCCGTCGACCCCGTAGTCGCAGTCAGGACCTCGCTGGTGGCCTGGTTTTTCAAGTTCACCGTGGCGCCCACAATTACCGAACCTGTAGAATCGGTCACAATTCCAGTGAGTCCCCCAGTTACCACGCTCTGCGCCGACACCAGAGCCGGCAGCGAGAGCAGCAAAGCTATCAACGAAACGGCAAGGCGGAAGTACTTGTCAAATCGCACTCGCATTTTTCACCTCGAGTCTTCTGTCAGATTGTCGAAGACCGCTAATCGATTAGCTGACCTCACATGCCATCGCGTACAGCACCTTGGTCTCCGTTCTTTGCGCCAAATAAGTTGTTTGCTGAGGGTCGGTTACAGAAATTCGGAAGGAGAGAATATGTTGAACTCCATAACGAATGATCGGCGTGTCCGACTATCGGAACGATACGTGAATGAAATAACGACGCGCGTGCTTTCGAGGCCGGAGCGCTCGATTATTTTTGGATGAATTAATTTTCTATCGGGTCCGTACTCGCTCTGAAGCGTGGACAAAAACGGTCAGTGTTTTGCGATCAGTACATGGTTTAGTTCTGTCATCAGATGCATACCGCTAAACCGAATTGATGAAAGCTCATGATGGCGTCTCAGCTGCGGCTAAAGTTACCTTCTGGCCTTGGCGGGTTCGAAGCTTCTGACGAAACGTAAGTCCTGATCAACGTCCAAACCGGACATCTCAAGTTCTGGTACGGCACTTGTACCGTTATGCGACTTACCACGCATTTCGGTTAACTCGCCCCCTCGATCTAAAGCCAACTTCACCCCCGCCGATTGCCTACACATGCAGCGTGGCGCCGCAGCCGCGGCAGCGCATACTGACCTAATCGAGGAGCAGAGAGCGTGCTTCGGGCCGACTCTCGAATGCGCAGATTCACGGTACTGATTGCTCTCGGCATTCTTGTGTTGGGAAGCGTGTGCTCCGCGCAGGATTCCAAGCCGCAAGATGTCTCGGACATGAGCCTCGAGCAGCTCGGCCAGATCACGGTCTACTCGGCCTCCAAGCACGAGCAGGCAGTCGACGATGCACCGTCCTCGGTCAGCGTCATTACCGCCGACGAAATTCAACGCTACGGCTACCGCACCCTAGCCGACATTCTCGAGACCGTTCGTGGCTTCTACATCACCAATGATCGCTATCAGAGCTACGTCGGCGTACGCGGATTCGGCAGGCTGGGCGATTGGAACAGCCAGATTCTGCTGCTCGTGGATGGTCACCGGATCAACGACTCTGTGCTGGGGCAAGCCTTCATTGGATTGGAATTCCCGGTAGACATCGATTTAATTCAACGGATCGAGATCATTCGCGGACCGAGTTCGTCACTGTATGGCGCCGAAGCCTTCTTCGCAGTCATCAACGTAATTACGCGCAAGGAAAATCAGCCCAAGCGAGAGAAGCTCTCGTTCGCGGCGGGCAGCTTCGGTTCCTACGGTGGCCGCGCCACCTGGGACGACGAATACAAAGGCGTGGCCTTCGCGCTTTCCGGTTCGTTTTATTCGAGCGCCGGGCCTTCGCTGTTTTTCCCGGAATTCGATAGTCCGTCCACGAACTATGGCGTAACCAGAAACACGAACTACGAGAGCTATCAGCGTGTGCTGGCCACCGTCACCTACCGCGGATTCACTTTGCAGGGCCTGTACAATGCCCAGAACAAAGGCGTACCGACGGCCTATTTCGGTTCGCTCTTTAACGATCCGCGAGACCGCAACCTCCAGGGCATCGACTACGTGGATTTAAGGTACCAACACTCGCTTGGACAGCAGTGGCAACTGGACGCGCGAACTTCCGTCACCAAGAACACTCTCTACGGGCCGGTGCCCTACGAGGCTGCGCCGGCGCCGCCGGACATTCTACTCGTACAACGCCCAGTGGTGGGACTCCGAGGTAAAACTGAGCAGGTCGCTGCCGCACGACAGCACATTGAATTTCGGGACGGAGATCACTGACAACTTCCGGCTGGACCAGTTCAATAGCGACCCCAGCGTAAGCCCTGTTGCCACCAAGGATTCCACGAAACTCCTGATATTCGCGGGATACGCGCAGTTCGATTCTCAAATCACCAGAAAATTCTCGGTGAGCGCGGGCGTTCGTTACGACTACTACAACTACGGGTTTGGCGGGAGCACCAATCCGCGGTTCGCGCTGATTTATCACCCGGCGAAGTCGACGACCGCCAAACTTCTCTACGGCAGCGCCTTCCGGGCTCCTGTGCCGTATGAGAGCACTCCCGATTTTGGCGCGTCCTATGTGGACAATCAGAAATTGCAGCCGGAGAAAATCCGAAGCGTCGAGGGAATTCTCGAGCAAGGCCTTGGCAGCCACCTGCACGCCTCGGGCTCGGTCTTCTACAACCGAATCACAAATCTTATAACTCTGGAAACGGACTCGAACACCGGACTTTTCGTATATGAGAATTCTCAGTCGGCAACCGCCAAGGGCGTCGAGGTTGAGCTGAGCGGAGGTCTGGCCGCAAGCCTGACCGGCCGCGCCAGTTACAGCTATACTCAAACGTCGGACTCGTTGACGGGGCAAGCTCCGCCGAATTCTCCGTCGAATCTTGTAAAGCTTAATTTGACGGCGCCGCTCTTCCACCGGAAATTCTCCGCTGCACTGGACGAACAGTACACGGGGAAGGTCACGACGTTGGCCGGAAACACGCTGGGAGGATTCTCCGTCTTGAACGCCACGTTGATCGGCCACACGCTCGGCAAACGCGCGGATATTTCCGTAAGCGTCTATAATCTGCTGAACAAGAAGTATTCGTTCCCCGGCCGTCCCGAAGATCCTGAGGACGCAATCCAGCAAGATGGCACCTCCTTCCGCGTCAAACTTACGTACCGCTTCAATTCCGACAGCGGCCCAGCAAAGTAAACGGACATCCTGAGTCCTTCCATGAGAAGGCCGGTTGATGTCAAGGCACACTTTTGCTTTCTTCTTTCTTTCAGTCAGTTCCCATTCAGCCAAGCCGCCCCTGTCGCCATCCTTCCATCCGCACTCTTTGTGAGCGATATTCGCTCGGTGCAAGGTGGGTGTTCTCGTTCAGTAGGTGCTGCTACCTGATAATCGACCTCTCTTCCCACCGTTTCGGTGAGAGTCGGGCCCCAGGACTTAGTCGCAGTCACCTGGACTCGGCGGTCGAGCTCGGCTGTCCGGATCGAAACTCTAAGCCACTGCCCGCATCGCCTTCTGACTATTGCGCAGTGGTTCGTACACCTCTCCGCTCACCCACAACCGATGGAGCAGTACCGCCCACTTTCGAGCCACGGCAACCACCGCTCGTTTCTTGGCATTTTTCCCTCCGCGCTCCGCAAGCTTTAGCCCCCATCTCCGCAGATCACTGTCTTCTCCAAAAGGTCCCAGAATGTAGTGCGCACCCTGCACCATCATCGTGCGCAGATACCGGTCTCCTTCTTTGCTGATTTTCTTCTGTGGTTCACTCTCCCCGGAGTTCCTCCGGCCAGGTCGCAACCCCAGAAAACAACCGACCTGGCGACTCTTTGGGAACCGATACGGGTCTTCAATCGTCAGGATATCGGTCAGCGCGATCTGCGTTCCTACACCCTTCACCTGCTGGAGCAAGAACACTTCCGGGTACACTTCCTTGGCGATTTTCTCCATCCGTTCGTCGTACTCTTTAATGCGCTCGCTCAGCGATTCGACCTCGCGCAAGAGCGGCGCCAGGACATCACGCAACTCCGCGCTCACTCCCTCGGCCAGCTTCTCGTTCAGCTGATACGTGCCACATTTAGGTAGTCGTTCGCCATAAGATTTCACCAACCCGCGCGCGGCATTTACCAGGGCCGTTCGCGCACTTACTAGTTCCGCTCGCGCCCGGATCACCGTCAGATGAATTTGTGCTTTCGCGCTGCGATGCCGCACCGGCCCCAACAACTCGGGATCGATTCGCGCCAGTCTTGCCAGCGTTCGCGCGTCGTGCCGGTCATCTTTTCGATTGCTCTTGGTGATCAATTCCACCTTTTGCGCGTGCGCCACGATCACTTCGTGTCCCAGTTCCGTTAACAGCCGGCTGACCCATGGCGAATGTGTTCCGGTCTCCAGGGCCATCAGACTCCGCGGTATCTTTCCAAATGTCTGCTTCATCGCTTCCGGTGTGGTCGCGACTTTCTGTTCCAGAATGATTTTGCCTGCTTCCTCCAAAACACAGTAGAACGACCAACGATCTCCTAGATCCAAACCGATCGTTAGCTTTTGCTCCTTCAAAATTTCATTACCAAATGCCTGCATAGTGCTAATCTTTTTCATCGCCGGTCTCCTTTTGTGCCTCGAGCACGTCGTCCATTGGGAGCGTATCGCATCCCGTTGGAGACCGGCCTTCTTCCATCTGGTAAACGCCCCCATCGGAAAAGTGAAGTCTGCTCAAAACCATTCGTCCAGTAACGCGACGCGACGGCGTGAGCTGGACCGCAAGAAAAAGTCCAGCCCCAGGAGAAGTGTTTTCTCCTTGACTCGTTTTATAGAACTAATCAGTCAGGTCGAATTTGTGGGTGGAGACGGCGATACCCAAGTCGTGATTTTCCAGTTTTCAACAGAAATCCACAGGCCGGTGTGATTGACTCAGTCGTTCCTCTAGAGTACAAGCGCCACAGGGTGCTCCGTTGAGGAAACCAAAAGGCGTTGCGGTCGCGCGGCGCGAAGTCGTGCGGCGCATTAACCGTTCTCTTAAGCAGGATGACCCTTTCCATCTGCTGCGACGAGCCCGTAGCGCGCGTGCTCAGCTTGATCGTGGGGACTATTATGTGGTCGATCTCATCCGCGACTTCGTCGTGCATCGCGACGTTGCGCTCGAAGCCGAGGCGCGCAAACGCGGAGTTCTTGCCGACTTCGAATACTTAGCGAATTGAGTCGCCGATACCCTGCAACTCAACGAGGCACGCGCCGAATGGCGACGGCCGAAGCTTCGGACGTAGGTTCGATTCCCATCGCCTGCTCCAGAAACCTTGTTTGCCTCTGATAACTTAGCGATTCGTCGCGGCGGCAAAAGGCGGCAATAAAGAACAATGCGAGCTTCGAGGGTGGCACCGCTAGCTCGTGCGAAAAGACCGAAACACACTTCCGCACTTCGCTGAATTCCGGCTGCTCCAGCTCGAACTGCAGTCGGCTTACGTACTTGTGACTTCTATGCCTTGGGAGCGGTAGGGATTCAGGACATCTTCGTCTGTGGCATCGGTGATCAAACGTGTCAGTCGGGAAGCAGCACCGACGAGGTAAGGCAGGGACGTCCCCATTTTCCCAAGCGAAACCAGGCCAACAACTTCCGTGGAAGCGCGGATCATCGCTTGTTTCACGTACGCTTCTTCCCGGTCGCCGACGGTTATTCCGACCTCCGGGTGCAAACTGCACATTCCGAGCAGGCATAGATCAGCGCGGATGGATTCGATTCCCCGAATGGTCTCGATGCCTGTCGTGACGCGCGCCTCTTTGTGAAGATTTCCTCCGAGCATCAGCACGCTCACCTTCGGATGATCCGCCAATGCAAGCGCAAGCGGCGGGCTGTTGGTAACAATCGTTGTCGAACGTTCTCTTGAAAGGTAGGAAGCAATTCTCAGATTAGTCGTACCTCCATCAATCAACACTACCTGACCATCGCGGATCATGTCAGCCGCCGCTCGAGCAATTCCGGTCTTGCTCTCGATATCAATTTGTTGACGAGAAACGAAAGGAACAGCCTCCGCGCGGCGAGGCAGGGCGCCGCCGTGGACCCGTTGTATCTTTCCCGAGCGCGCCAATTCGCGCAGATCCCGACGAATCGTGTCCTCAGAGACGCTATAGCGATTGCTGAGGTCCGCGGCGAGGACTCGGCCCTCGCTGCCAAGCAGCTCCAAGATGTGTTGGTGGCGTTCTTCCTTCAGGGCGATTTGTTCCGCGTCAGCGTCCGGTTTCATTCTCCACCATGTTGCCCGAATACACTTGAATATGCACGTCTATGCGTGTATTGTCCCATTTGTGCATGTTACTGCCAAACTCGACGCCGCACAAGGTCTTTCAACAAATCGGCGCGCGAATCGTACGGAACCCAATTGATGCGGCCGCGCAGCCTCCAACAGATACGCGCGAGCGTGTCCTTAATATTTCTGATCCACGGACTGATCATCGCTACCTGGGCTTCGAGGATTCCTGCCTTTCAGGCGCAGCTACATCTTTCTCCCGCCGTTTTGGGCCGGTCGCTGATGATGGCGGCAATCGGTTCCGTTTTCGCCATGCCTGCAGCTGGATGGCTCATTAACAAGTTCGGGAGCTTGAGCATCGTGATTGGGTCAACGATGGGGTTTGGCCTCGCACTGCCCTTGATTGCCGAATCCAATACGGTCCTGACGCTGTCGCTCGCTCTTCTCTTCTATGGGGCGATGGGTGGTTCGATGGACGTAGCGATGAATACTCACGCCGTGATGCTCGAGAAGCGATACCAACGTCACATCATGTCCTCATTCCATGCCCTCTTCAGTTTGGGTGGAATGGCCGGATCGGCGTTAGGAGGGTTGGTCGCTTCACGCGCGGTTCCGGTCGGGGTTCACTTTTGGGTCAGCGGTATAGCGCTTGTCGCAATGTCCATGCTGGCATTCAGGTGGCTTCCGCTTCCCTCCGCATCTTCAACGGCGGAGAAAGTGGCATCCGGAGGCACGATTGCGTGGTCCGTTCCCTTAGGCGCACTCGCGCTTCTTGCATTTGCGACTATGCTCATTGAAGGTGCCATCGCCGATTGGAGCGCAATTTATCTTCGTACTTCGGTTCTCACCGGGCCAGGACTGGCCGCTCTTGGATATGCGGTGTTCTCAGGCGCTATGGCTGGAGGTCGTCTGACAGGCGACTATCTCACTGGGAAGCTTGGCCGCGGGCACCTCGTATGTTACGGGGCACTTTTGGCGGCGGCAGGCCTCGTCGTTGTCTTACTGTTCGGTAATGCGGCTTCGGCGTTGCTGGGATTTACGTGCGCTGGAGCAGGTCTAGCTACGATTATTCCCAATACGTTTGCGGCTGCCGGGAACATTGAAGGCAGCGCACCCGGCCCCAGCCTCGCCGTAGTCACGATCGCTGGTTATGTTGGCTTCCTTGCGGGTCCGCCCCTGATCGGGTTTGTCGCGCAGCTTTCGACCATTCGCGCCGCGCTGTGGATACTTGTGGTGTTGGGCGGGTTGAGCGCTTTCGCATCAACCTCAATGAAAGCAAGTTCGCCGCTCAGAAGAATACCCTGACGTACACCATGGGACGATCGAACCGTGCCGGGTAAGGGATGCGGCACGCGACGGGGCATCCGACGGAGCATTCGACGTAAGATGTCCGCGTGAATTTCAAAGGATAAAACGTGCCAAAACTTTCCGGGCGCATGTTGTGGGGAATCGTGGCGGGGCTGATCATCGCGCAGATGATCCTGACGCTGGTGATGGTTCACCGCGAATCGCTCACGTTCGACGAAGACGACCACATGTTCGCCGGCTACATGATGTGGCACACCAAAGACTACGGACTGAATCCGGAGCATCCACCGTTCGTAAAGCTCCTGGCGACGTCCCCGCTGCTGGGCCGAGCGCTGTGGGTGCCGGAGCTGCAAGGCCGCAACTTCAAAGACGAGGCATATCTGAGCGGGCGGGATTGGCTCGCGCGCAACGACGGCGACCGGAACCAGTTGGTTTTCCAAATGCGCGTCGCGGCCGGCCTCCTGGCCGTGGCGCTTTCGCTGGTGATCTTTCTGGCGGCGCGGGAATCGTTCGGGGATTGGGCGGCGATTTTCGCGCTGGCGCTGGCCGCGTTCGATCCGAACATACTGGCGCATTCAGCACTGGTGACGACGGACATCGGAGTCTCGCTGTTTTTTCTGGCCAGCACGTGGTGTTTCTATCGCTACGTGAAGCACCCGACGGCGCAGCGCCTGGCGGTGGCCGGTGTGGTAGCGGGCCTCCTGCTCGCGACGAAACATTCCGGCGTAATGCTGGCGCCGATCCTCGCGCTGTTGATCGCGCGAGAGATCGCGGCGGCGCAGCAAGGAACGCGAGCGCGGGAGGCGCTGCGCCTGACGGGAGCGTTCTGCGCGATTTTTCTGATCGGCGTGCTGGTGCTCTGGAGCACCTACGGGTTCCGTTACGCGGCGCGGTCGGCGGGACTGAAGATGAGCACAACGCTCGGCGACTACGTCGCGCCGCTCGGGCCGCACATTTCGTGGCTCATCAATCTTGTGGGCCGGCTGCACCTGCTGCCGGAGTCTTACCTGATCGGGCTGGTGGACGTGGGGCGCATGGCGCTGTTCTATCCCACATTCGTATTCGGCCGAAATATCCCACACGGCGTGTGGTGGTATTTCCCGTCGGTGATCGCGATCAAGACGACGCTCGGGTTGCTCGCGCTGACGGGCCTGGCGATATATGCGTTGGCGGCGCGGAAACTGAAATGGGGACGCGAGGTGGATTTTCTGCTGATTCCTGCGCTGTTCTATCTGGCCGTGGCGATGGTGTCGGGGATGAACATTGGGGCGCGGCACTTGTTGCCGTTTTACGCGTATTTGTTTGTGCTGGCCGGCGGTGGAGCGGCGGCGCTCTCGGCATCCAGCCGCAAGTGGTTCGCCGTGTGCGGCCTGCTGCTGATGGCGCACGTAGGTTCGTCGCTCGCGGCATTTCCCAATTCCATGGCGTACGCGAACGAAGCATTCGGCGGGCCGGCGAACGTGCATAAACTACTGAGCGATTCGAACTCGGACTGGGCGCAGCAGCTTTTCCAGGTGAAGGCGTGGCAGCAGCGTCACCCGCAAGAAGAGTGCTGGTTCGCCTATTTTGCGTATCCCGAGGTATACCCGGAGACCTACGGGATTCGTTGTCACCATTTGCCGACCGTGGATACGGACGGGCTGGGAGGAGCGGACAACGTGCCCGCGGTGATTCAAGGCACGGTGTTGCTGAGCGCGGGCGATCTTTCGGGATGCGAGTGGCCCGCCGCGTCGCTCAATCCGTACGATGCGTTTCGCAGAGCGAAACCAGACGAAACAATCGACGACGCGGTAATGATCTACCGCGGGCGCTTTGATATGAAGCAGGCCGCCGCACTCAGCCGCGCGCAGAATGCGATGCAAGCCACGCGTAAAGGCAACGCCACGGGTGCGCTGGCGCTGGCGGACGAGGCCATAGCAATCGATCCATTCTCAATATTGGCCCACGAAGCCCGCGGAGACGCGCTCGCCGCCACGGCGCGAAAGCAAGAAGCCCAGCAAGAGTGGGATAAGGCGCTAAACGAAGCGCGCAAGCTAGAACGAGGCGCCCAAACAATGTTCGTCCCAGATCTCGAAAGCAAGCTCAGCAAGTAGACGTCTCCCGGCGCCATCTTGGCCGCCTCGATCAACGTCGTCTGCCAACTAATTCCATCCAAGTTAGCGCCTCCCTCATCCAACTTCCAGGCGATGAAGAGTTCGTGCAGCCTCTGAAAGTGCTTCGATAGCACCAGACGGGCCCGGCGCGCTCTACTCGCTGCGAAAGGCATTCCGCATTCATACCGGGTCGTGTCCTCCACAGGAGGCCTTTTTCACCATCACGGGACAGGAGCCTCCGCTGACGAAGATTGCAAGCGTCGCGATTAAGGAGCAGCAATCATGACGTCCACATCTCCTTTTTCAAGTAATGATCTGCACGATACATCCTCCGAGAAGCGCAGGGTGGCAATTGTCACAGGCGCGTCGAGCGGGATCGGTCTTGAGGTGGCGAAGAAATTAATCGCCAATGGTTATCGAGTGGTTGCAAATTCCCGGAACATTACATCTGCGAAGACACTGCGGAGCACGAGAGATCTGAAGCTAGTAGACGGCAACATTGGCCTTCAGGAAACGGCGAGGAAAGTGGTAGGAATCGCCGTCGAGAATTTTGGGAGAGTGGATCTGCTGGTAAACAATGCGGGTATTTTCATCCCCAAGCCCTTTACCGATTACACTCCCGAAGACTTTCGCAAGGCGACGGAAACGAACCTCGCAGGGTTCTTTTATGTGTCACAGCTCGCGGTAGAACGAATGCGCCTCCAGAAGGCAGGGCATGTGGTCAACATTTCGACGTCATTCGTAAGCCAGCCCGTCGCGGGATTAGCGGCAAGTCTTGCAAACCTCACCAAGGGCGGACTTGAGGCTGTGACACGATCGTTGGCTATCGAGTTTGCGCACGAAGGCATCCGTTTCAATACTATTGCGCCCGGCGTCGTGAACACGCCGATGCATCGAGTCGAGGCGCATGAGTTCCTCAAGGGGTTGAGTCCACTAAAGCGATTGGCTGAGGTTGAAGAAGTTGCGGATTTGTTGCTTTATCTGGAGTCCGCTCCATTTGTAAACGGCAAGGTAGTCCACCTCGATGGGGGAGCACATGCCGGCAAATGGTGATACAAAAAGGTCGTGGAGATCGACGAGAGCCACGCGCTTACTCGGCGTAGACTACCCAATCATTCAAGGCCCGTTTGGCGGGCTGCCTACGCAGCGCCTCACTGCAACTGTCTCCAACCTGGGCGGACTTGGCTCGCTAGGCGCCGTTACACTCGGCAGTTCGGCTATCACGGAGGTCATCGGTGAGATCCGCAGCCTCACTAGCAAACCTTTCGCGATCAACCTGTGGGTTTCCACTTCCGATCGCGAGACCTCGCACATCACCCCGCAGGTGATCGAAGAGAAGATTCGTGCGTTTGCGCGATACTACGCTGAATTGGGCATTGAACCGCCGTCGAAAATCGAAACCAAGCTTCCAGATTTCGAGGCCCAGGTCCGCGCAGCCATTGACGCTGGCTCCTCTGTACTCAGCTTCATCTACGGAATTCCGCCCTCGGAAATACTAGACGAATGCCGTAGAAAAGGGATCAAGACCATTGCCACGGCAACGACGCCAGAAGAAGCTGTGGCTCTGGAGCAAGCGGGACTCGAGTTCATCGTGGCATCCGGTTTCGAAGCTGGTGGTCACCGCGGGTAGGGCTTGGGACGCTCAATGCCAATAATGAACCGCCTACTTTCTCCATAGCAGTTGATTTGTCTCGAAGCTGAAGGCAACCTGCTTGGCGTCGAGCGATGCCAGTCCCAGGTATCCCGAAACGCCGCTGAGCCTCTCTGCTCCCGGCGCGCTGATTAGAACAACTTCCCTATCGAGATCCTGCCCGCCCAGACGAAGCCGCGGCACGATGGCGATGCGGTTTTCGAGAGGGCCGCCCAGGCTCAGTCCGTCGGTTCGCACTTCCACACGATAATTCGCAAGCAGGTCCTTCACCGTGTCTTCGTAAAGAAGGATCCCGCGAGCACCCGTGTCCGCGACCATCCAGACCGGTCGCGCGTCGAGCTCTACTTCTACGCTGACCGACCTGGCGTCCGCACGCATCGGCACGCCGCGCATTCCGTCCGCCGCAGCGGGACCGAACACCACGCGTTCTCTGGCGTAATCAACAAGGAAACTCTGCCTGCGCAACTGGTCGAGGCCGATCACACCGTCCACATGTAGTCCGCTCGCGCGCAAATACCCGAGGTCTTCGATCAGTACCCGAACATTGCGAAAGCGCTCTGGCCCAAAGCTCATTTCCTGCACTTCCGCGGATTCCAGCGCCACAATTTTGTCGAAGTTGATTACCTTGGTAGATTCGCCGTGAACTCCAAGGCGCTCTGCCACGCGGCGGTCGATCGCGGAGTTGGTCGCGCCGGTATCCAGCAAAAACCGCAAATTGCCGGTATTGTTGACGCTGCCCCGAGCCACCGCCAAGTAGCCGCCATAAACTTCAATCGCCATTTCGTTGCCAGGCAGGGGCGCCGTCCTCGTGCCGCCGACGGCCGCGCCACACACAACCGATAGCAGCAGCGCTCCCAGCAGCGCAACGATGTTTGTCCGATCCATGACGGAACCAGCTTCGAACCGCAGTAGCGAGTGCGTCTAAATTGGCTTCGGTGCAGTAGCAGCTCCATAGCGCCCCTCTGACCTCTCTCTGGAACATGTCTGACATCACAAAGCACCGACGGACATACATTTACAACGAGTTCTGACATAGCCTCCATGCAACGTTCCTCTCATTAATTCGTCTATAATAGCGACCGAAAACCCGTGTCATTGAATTCACACACCGTCTCGCCGCCAGCTCTGCCGCGCTATCGTTTCGGCAACTTTGAATTGAATGCCCATTCGGGTGAACTCAGAAGAAGCGGCGCTAAGCTGCATCTTCAGGATCAACCGTTCCTGGTTCTCCGAAAGTTGCTGGAGAGCGCCGGAACGGTTGTGGCGCGCGAAGATCTTCATGCGGCGCTTTGGCCGGCGGACACTTTTGTCGATTTCGATACCAGCCTGAACACAGCCATCAAGCGTCTGCGTGAAGTACTGGGAGACTCCGCAGATACTCCCGTTTTCATTGAGACAGTTCCCCGCCGTGGGTACCGTTTCCTGGCGCCGGTGCAAGTGATTCAGGATGGCGGCCTTTCGCCCGTTCAGCGTGCTGCTAACGCTTCGCCGGCTCCCTCTGCACGGCTTCGATCCAGACTCATTGTGGCTGGGATATTTGTAGCCGTCGTCGTCATCGCCGTTGTCGCCGGCTTGCTGCTTCTCGCCCATTCCCCCGTCGCCGTGCCGCGCGTTCTAGAGTCGACTCAGATCACGTTTGACGAAATGGGCAAAGGCCGTCTTCATCTGCACGACGGGAAAATCTACTTCAACGAAGCGGGCTCTGATCGCCTGAGGCTCGTGGAAGTTCCTTCGGTCGGCGGCACACCCGTTCTGCTGGACTCCTCCTTTCCCGGCCTATTTCTTGGCGGCGTCTCTGCTGATGGCACGAAGCTTCTGGTCACTCCAGCGAACACAAAAGATGGTCCTTTTCCGCTCCAGATCATGGATTTGCCATCAGGATCCTTGCAAAGTGTCGATGGGATTGAGTGTGATGACGTCTCCTGGGCGCCCGGCGGCAAGATCATTTTCTCCAGGGGGCAAGATGTTTTCCTGTCCGATCCAGACGGCTCCAATCAGCTCAAACTTCTTTCTGCTTCGGGTCGGATCGTCCAAATGCGTTTCTCTCCGGATGGCGCTCGCTTGCGTTTCTCGCTGGGCGACAAGAGGACCGGCCAAAGCACAATTTGGGAAGCACAAGCCAACGGCGCAGGTCTTCATCAGATTCTGACGGAAATGACGGATTTTCCGAATCGCTGTTGTGGCGAATGGTCACCCGACGGCCGCGACTACTTTTTCGAGACCGAGCGCGATGGCCAGAGCAGGATTTGGGCGTTGCCGGAGCCTCACTCCTTCTGGAGCAGAAGCCCTGCACCCGTTCCGCTCACCACGGTTCCGCCTAACTTTTATATGGGGACACCCAGCGCAGACGGAAAGAAACTTTTTGTCACAGCCGCGGAGCCGCGCGCCGAGTTGGTGCGCTACGATTCTTCGACCAGCCAATTTGTGTCATTTCTTTCTGGAATTTCGGCCGGCGACGTGGAAGGCTCACGCAATGGTCGCATGCTTACCTACGTCCGTTACCCGGAACACACTCTTTGGCGGTCCAAAGCCGACGGCTCCGAGGCCACTCAACTCACCGGACCTTCTCTTCGCGCCACGCTGGCGCATTGGTCCCCGGACGGTTCGCGCATTGCTTTTTCCGGCTCTCGTCCGGGCCGTCCTTGGAACATCTTCCTGATTCCCGCCGCCGGCGGGCCAGCCGACCAATTGACCTCCGGCACGGTCTCTGATCTTGATCCCACTTGGTCTCCAGACGGCTCGACGATTGCCTACGGCCAAACGCGCGTCGAAAGCGGCAAGCAAATCGCATCAATCCAGTTGCTTGATTTGGCCTCTCGACGCAGCACCACTCTCGCCGGCACGGATGGCATCTGTTGTCCACGCTGGTCTCCGGACGGCCGCTATCTCCTCGCTTCTCACGCGGAAGACTTCGATGATCTTCTCCTCTACGAATTTGCTACCCGCAAGTGGACTGTGATCGCCAAAGGCCTTGGGCCCATCGGCTATATGGAATGGACGGACAACGGCAAAAGCATCCTCTTCGATACGCTCCTGGTGCAGGAGCCTGCCTTCCATCGCCTTCGCCTCTCCGACTTGCACTTGGATACCATCGTGAAAATCGGAGATATCCGTCGCTACTACGGCCCGTTCGGTCCTTGGAGCGGCATTGCGCCAGACGGCTCTCCCCTCCTCGTTCGCGACATCAGCAACGAAGAAATTTACTCGCTCGACCTGCAACTCCCTTAAATCAACACAGGCGAGCGGCTGCGCGTGACCAGCGCGATCGTGTCTCTGCCTCTGAACTCACCGCGTCCTTGGCGCGCCGCCGCAACGGCCTCCGTCTTTCACTTGCATCATTCCCCCATTTCTTCGATCATCTTCTCCCCGGCGCAAGACAAAACCATGGATCTAAACCTCTTCTTCGCGCTATTAGGCGGCCTGCTCGTCCTGGCCTTCGTCGCCAATCGCCTCGTTCGCTTCACGCGCGTACCAGATGTCATCATCCTCATGGCCACGGGCGTCCTGATCGGCCCGGTCCTCCGCTGGGTCAATCCAGACATTTTCCGCGGCGCCTCGCCCGGCCTCGGCGCACTCGCGCTGATCCTGATTCTTTTCGAAGGCGGCCTCAGCCTGAAACTCCGCGAAATCCTGCAAAATTTCGCCTCTGGCTTTTTTCTTTCCATCTTCAGTTACGTTCTTTGCACCGCCGCTGTCGCCGCCGTATGCCGCCCCACGCTCCACTGTTCCTGGATGGAGGCGCTACTCATCGGCGCCGCACTCGGCTGCATCAGCAGCTCGATTCTCTTGCCCGTCCTGCAACAAATCCATCTGCGGCGCGAAGTTAAAGTCACTCTGCTCGTCGAAGTTTCTTTCGGCGACGCGCTCGCCGTACTCGCCGTCACCACGCTCCTCGACATCGCCGCCGGCGGCAGCGCCGCAGCTGCTCCCAAAGTCGTGGCCTGGAGCCTCATCTCCAGCCTCATCGTCGGCGTAGGCGCCGGTATTTTAGCCGGCATGTTGTGGTCTTACCTCCTCCCTCTTCTCACCGAGGAGCGCTTCTGGCACGTGCTCACCTTTGCCGCCGTCCTGCTGGTTTATTCCGGCGTCCACGCTCTCAAGGGCAACGACCTCATTTCCGTTCTCGTCTTCGGCCTCACGCTCGCGAATTTCCCCGCCATGCAAAAGCAACTTCATATGGATCTGCTGGCTCGCTCCGATTGGTTCAGCGAAACTCCGCTCAAAACCGCGCGAGGCGCGCCGCCGCTGCGTCCGCATGTCCAGATGCTCACTTTCCACGGCGAACTCGCCTTCCTACTGCGCTCGTTCTTCTTCGTGCTGCTCGGCACTCTCGTCGAATTCGAAGGCTTGCGCAAAAATCTCCTGCTCGCATTCTTATGTTTCTCGGCGATTTTCGTCGCTCGCTGGGTTGCCATACACGCAGGACGCCTCGCCTGGCGCACTTTTTCCCCGCTCGAGCTCGAGCTGATGGTCTGGTTCGTCCCCCGCGGCCTAATCACGGTCGTTCTAGGCATTCAAGTAGTCGAATCTCGCGGCGCCAGCTTCGCATTCCTCCCGTCGCTAGCCTTCGCGGTGGTCCTGCTAACCAACCTAACGGTCCTGGCAGGCACCATACGCGCCCGCAATCTACCAGCCCCCGCCGCGCCAGAGCTGGAAGTAGCCACACCGGTCGAAGACACGATTTAGGACCGCGGCGCGAAGTTGCTGTCATCCCGAGCGCAGTGAGGGATCTGCTTTTCGGTCTACGGCGATGTGATATAAATCCTAGCAATATGCTGCTTGGCCGGTTGATTCAAAGAAATTCGTAGACGTGAAATGGCATGTCCGCAACACGTGATGAAATTCTCGAAGAACGTCGCCGTCTCCGAGCGGAATACGGCGAATTGGTTGATTCCGTTGCTGCGCTGCTTTATCGCCACGACCCTATCGGAATAAATTTTGAAGACAACACGGACGAGTACGAACCAGAAGCTGGCACCATCCTACCCAAGCTGAAGACCTGTCACTCGGCGGACGACGTGCTCCAACTTGTGCACGCGGAGTTTGTTCGCTGGTTCGATCGTGGTACGGCTGGCCCAGCAGAGCACTACACGGAAATCGCTTCGGAGATTTGGCAACTTTGGCAGGTACATCTCGCCGGCAGATCCAACGCCTGATGTCACACAACCCCATTGCCAGCTAATTCAAGGCTTGTTCAGCAAGCCGGAGAATTGCGCCTCCAACTGTGCCGCAGCTCGCTGTTTCATCCCCCGGTAAAAATGAACCAGCCATTCACCAATTCCCCACAGCACGGAAACGAACAGAACCGCAAAAACGTAACGCCTCGCTTCTGTTCTCAGAACCGTTTCGTCAAACCGTTCCCAGAACGGCCCCGCAAACGCGACGGAGAATATAATCGAAGCGGCGATCGCCACTGCCAAAAACAGAAATGCCAATCGGTCCCACCAAGATGCTTTATTTTTCATACTGTCTTCAGAAAGCCTCACAAATCGCTGCTCTTGCTCCACTAGGTGGGCATCCGTCAGCGCTTCCGCGATTGGCAGCATTCCTGTTAGCAGCGACGTCACTTCTTGTATTTCCTTCACTACGCTGGCTTCGGAATCGGATTCGCTGGTGGCGTGGAGAAATTTTTCGCGATGGACCAAAACCCAACGGCCGCCGGCTTTCAGGCTCACACCGCGAGGCCATTCCCGAGCCAGGATTGCTGCGCAGCGCGCAGGTGTAAAGAATTGCTCCACCAAACCGCGGTTCTCCCCCGTCAACGCGTAGCGGCTTTCGAAGTCAACCTGGCCGGGCAGAGAGATTTTCCGCCACCATCCAGGCCGCATGAAAGACGCCGTGCGCGTCGCCTTCAAATCGAACTTCGGAAACGAGCATTCGCTGAACCGGTAACCGGCCCAATAGAGGTAAGAGGTTCGGCCTTTGACGCCGTAACGAACTTCTTGAAACGAAAAAATCTGCACGCTCTGATTCGGCCACTGCAACGTATGCACGATCGAGTCTGGGCCAGTAGTCAACACTTCCGCGATCTCGCTCTGGTACGGGCTCTGCCGTTCCCAGAATTCGCTGCCCATCGCCTTCGCCAACCCGCGCAGCGCAGACGCGCGCATTTCTCTCGGCGTCTTCCGCAAAATTGACGAAAATCTCCACACCCATACGGCGAACGCCGCCAGCGATCCCAAGATCAGAAATTCGGTCGCGTCAAAATGCATCGCTTTTCCTTCGCTATCATTGATTGTAGGCGGAATCACCGCGCGTGCGGTCCATCTGGATGATCCAATGTGTGGGGAATACAAACACTTGCGCCAACTCGACCCTGCCGACGACGTCGTGCTCCCGACGCAGCCAACCAGCACTTGCGCAGCGATGTGGTATAAATCCTAAAATTATGCCGCGCGTGCCCGCGCCAACCCGGTCCCGCTCATCCGCCGCCGGCGCTTCCCTGCGAAAGCCGCCGCAAGAACCCAACTCCGCCGAAGAACCTCGCGCCACCAACGCACAGCTCGCCGAAATTCGCGATTCCCTGCTCGAAATCTACGCAGCCAACGACTCCATGAACCAGCTAATCCTAGCGACTCTCTACCCCCGCGCTTGGCGCGCCCAACCACCCACCGAAAAACGCAGCGGCCGCTCGATCGCCGCCATCTTCGCCCATCTCCACAACTGCCGCCTCGTCTGGCTGAAAAATTCCGCGCCGCATCTGCAATGTCCCGCGCCGCTCAATCCCGACCGCTGCACCATGAAGCAAACCGCCGCCGCCCACAAAAAAAGTGCCGCGCAATGCCTCCGCATGCTCACCGACGCGCTCTCCGCCTCACCGAATCGTCGCGTCAAAAAATTTTCCCGCGGCAGTTGGACGCAAACCTGGCCCGCCGGCGCCACCATGTTCGCCTACATGTTCGCGCACGAAGCCCACCACCGCGGCCAAATCCTGATGCTGGCCCACCAACTAGGCCATCGCGTCCTGCACGATACCCCCGGCATCTGGCACTGGGAAAAACTCTGGAAAAAAGCCGGCCTAACCACGCGCCCTCACTAAGCACAACCCGACGCCGCAATTTCAAATAGCAGTTGTAGCGGCGGTCTTCAGACCGCCATCGTCGTCGCGGCTAAATCGATGGCGCACTAAAGTGCGCCGCTACAAAACCACCAACACGCGGATCGCGCCTACTGCGCACGCCCCGCGCAAAAACTCCTTGTCATCGCCACGCATCCAGAGTAAATAACGCACACCCATGTCCACCACACCGCTGTCACCGTCGCAACCCTCGCCCGCGCGCCAACTCAATCTCCATACCTACGCCTGGGAAGACGCCACCGTAGTCCGCTGTACCGGCCGCCTGACCATGGAAACTTCGCCGCAACTCAAAACCGAAATAAAATCCCTGCTCCCCCAGAAACGCCGCGTCATCCTCGACCTCACCGAACTCGCCTACATGGACAGCTCCGGCCTCGGCGCGCTCGTCGCCCTCTATATCTCCGCGAAAACCGCCAAATGTGAACTGCAGCTCCACAATTTAAGCCCGCGCATCCGAGATCTCCTAAGCTTAGCCAACGTCCTCTCCGTCTTCGAAGAATGCGGCCGCACCGGCACCCGCTGTCCCTGATCCACTTTCCCGCCGCAACCTCTTTTTAACCTCCCAATCATCCTGCCGCAAAAAACTCCCGTTAAATTCCTGCGCGCGGCGGCGGTCCGGCCGCTAGGTCACCCGAAAACTCCTCCCTCCCGGCGTTCCGGCGACCACCGCAAATCCCAAGCTTTGGAGGTCTCGATGTTCGCATCCCGCTATCTCCGCGCCTTTGGCGTGGTCGCACTCCTGGCTCTGCTCGGCGGTTGGAGCGCCAGCGCCCAGAACAACAATAACGACTGGAACGACAACCCCTATCAGATCAAGCACGTTTTCGTCATCGCCGAAGAAAATCACAATTGGACGCAGCCCACGACCATACCCGGTGGCATCAACCCAATTTTTCAAAATCCGAACGCCCCGTTCATCAATAGCCTCGTGGACGGCACCGCGCTCGCCTACATTAACGGCCGCCTCGTCAACATCAGCGACCAGGTCTCCTACGCCACCGCTTACCACAACGTGCTCGCCACCCCCAGCGGCAATAACCCGCACATTCATCCGTCCGAACCCAATTACCTTTGGGCGGAAGCCGGCACCAACTTCGGCATTCTGAATGACGACGATCCGTACGCGGACAATCCTCCCAACGCGCAAAGCACGCAGAATTTGAGCGGTCTGCTGCAACGGGCGGGATACACCTGGAAGTCCTACCAAGAAGATATTGATCTCACCACGAACTCCAGCAACCAACTCATCAACTTGGCGCTCGCCTTCAGCCAGTGGACCGTTCCGCTGGTCAGCGTGTCCGGCCTCTTCGGCCCCGGCAACTACCTCAACGCCTACAACAACTCCATCCAATACAACTACGCCTGCAAACACAATCCCGAAGTCTTCTTCACGGATACCAACGGCGGCAACAACACCACCACGACGAACCCTCTCCGATTCAACTACGCGCCGCTCCAGCAACTCGCTTTCGATCTGCAGAACGATTACGTCGCGAATTACAACTGGATTACGCCGGATCAATACAACGAGATGCACAGCTCGCTAAACCCGACGTTCGCAGGTCTCCCCTCCGATGAGTCCAATATCAGGTCGGGCGACAACACGCTGAGCCGCCTCATTCCCATGATCATGGCCTCCCGCGCTTACCAGGACGGCGGCTTGATCATCATCTGGTGGGACGAAACCGAAGACACCGGCGCACCCGGCGACAACCAGGACGATTTCAATCACACGCTCGGCGAAGTCATCATCTCCCCGCTCGCGCGTGAAAATCAGAATGGCGTTCCCTACTCCAACGCCATCAACTACTCCCACTCCTCCGATCTGCGCACTATGCAGGAAATCTTCCACGTGAAAGCAACTGGTGGCAAATCGCCCTTCCTGGGCGATGCAGCCAACGCCACCGATCTCTCCGACCTCTTCAAACCCGGAGTAATCCCCGCACGCCCATAAACAACCACGGCAAGCGAGTCCACAACACAAAGCCTGGTACCCCATCCTTCCCGCATTCAGGGAAGGGTGGGGCCCTTATTCAAATCCAAGCAACCACCAAAAAAAAGGCCAACAAATGGCCTCCGCTCAAAAGTTGTATTTGTTTTTGTATTTGTAGCGGCGCACTTCAGTGCGCCAGCCGTTGAATTTGCTCGCCCCCCCGTCGAATTACCTCACCCAATAATTCCCTTGTCTTCCCGCCACCCCGCGCCGTAGTCTCCATACACCAACGGGCCCAGCCGGGGAGAAATCAAATGACCTCGCCCGAAAACACCGCCGCTGGCAACATCGCCCAACCTCTCACCGCTCGTCTCGAAGCAGCCACCGGCGAATTGCAGCAACTCGAAGCTCTCGTAAAATCCGGCGAACTCGACGCTCGCGTCCTCTCCGAATTCCGCAACGCCGTGGACCACATCCGCAGCACCACCTGGGCCGTCCAAAAATGGCTAGGCTCGAACGACGAACCCGGCGGCGACCCCTTCTCCGTCCTCCCCATCATGTCCGCCGAACGCGTAAAGCGCGCCACCCAAATCGCCAACGACCTCTCGCTCGATCTGCAATCAACAGACATCGGCATCGAAACCGCCGGCATAAAAGAACTCTACGACGCAATAGACAACCTCCGCCGCCGCCTCGCCACCCTCCTGAAGCGCGAAGCCTAGCCGCCGCAGGGCAGTTTGTTGCTAACTTGCACCGGAGCGACGGAGTTCACGCGAAGTTGACTTCACGCTCACAATGAATGAAAGTCCCTGCATCCCATTCACAAATGTTCCCGAGGAGACTTCATGAACCGCGCGTTCAGTTGCTTGCCCGCATTCCTGCTGCTCACCTTGCTCTCGTCTGCTGCTCTGTCTGCGCCCGTCACTCACGCCGCCACGGCGGAAACCGCGATTGCGTCGCGCAGCGCCGAAGTTGACGGCGTAAAGCTCCACTATCTGACAGCCGGTCACGGCACTCCCGTCATTCTGTTGCACGGTTATGCGGAAACCTCGCTGATGTGGAGGCCGCTTATCCCTCGGCTGGCCGAGCGGTTTACGGTAATCGCACCCGATTTGCCCGGCATCGGAGACTCATCAATCCCAGCCGATGGATTGGACATGAAAACCGCCGCCGTCCGCATTCACAAGCTCGCGCGTTCGCTCGGCATTGAGAAGGCCGAGGTGGTAGGGCACGACATCGGCTTGATGGTGGCGTACGCCTATGCCGCGCAGTTCGCTTCCGAGACCACGAAGCTCGTAGTGATGGACGCTTTTTTGCCGGGTGTTCCAGGCTGGGAGGCTATCTACAATGATCCATCCATCTGGCATTTCCGTTTCAATGGACCGACTCCCGAGGCGCTCGTACAAGGCCGTGAACGGATTTATTTCGAGTACTTCTGGAACGATCTTGCCGCGGATAAAACGCGCTCGATACCGGAAGCCGATCGGCGCGCTTATATAGCCGCTTATGCCCGCCCCGGACGCATGCACGCCGGCTGGGCCTATTTCGTTTCGTTCCAGCAAGCCGCAAAGGATTTCGCGCAGCTTTCGCAGACCAAGCTAAGCATGCCGGTGCTCTCAATCGGTGGAGCAAAATCATTGGGAGAACCGCTAGGCAAACAGATGGAGTTAGTTGCTACCAACGTGACAACCATGGTGGTGGGAAATGCGGGCCACTGGCTGATGGAAGAGCAGCCCGAAATAACAATGGGCGCCCTGCTGAGGTTTCTCTAACGCTGAGCGCATCACAAACTCCATGGCGGCTGGCGGGTGCCCATCCTTCCCGCATTCAGGGAAGGGTGGGGCCGTTGTACAAACCCACGTATCAACCACAAAATCGGCGGCGCGCCGCCCCAAAGCGCTTACTTCCCCTTGTAATCCACAAACAAATCCGGGAACTCCGACTTCAGCGCCCGAACCTTCGGCAAATCGCAAATCTGTATATAAGGATTACCGGGATTATGCAGAGCATAATCCTGGTGATAATCCTCCGCCCGATAAAATCCCTTCAAGGGCGTAACTTCCGTCACAATCGGCGCCCCAAAAACTTTCGCAGCATCGAGCTGCCCGATGTAAGCCGCAGCCACGCGCTTCTGCTCATCATTCGTATAAAAAATCGCCGACCGATACGACGTCCCCACGTCCGGCCCCTGCCGGTTCAATTCCGTCGGATCGTGCGCCACCGAAAAGAAAACCCGCAAGAGCTGCCCATAAGTAATCCGCGAAGGATCGTAAACAACCTGCACCGACTCCGCGTGCCCAGTAGTTTCCGCGCTCACCTGATCGTAAGTAGCCGTCGCCGCCGCTCCCCCGGCATACCCCGCAGCCGTCGCCACCACGCCCCTCACCCGCTCAAACACAGCCTGCGTCCCCCAAAAACACCCGCCGGCAAAAACAGCTGTCTCTTTTCCAGACGTCGCCGCCAAAGGCGCATCCACCTTAGCCGGAGGCACCGGCTCCCGAGGCGCCGCATGCACCACATAAAGCACAACCAGAATCACAGCCGCAAATCCCAAACCAATCAAGAATCGCCCACGCATAAAATCGCTCCTCCCAATTTGCACCTATATATAATACGTCTCCCGGGCCACAACGGATTGCCGGACATGGGGCACAAGTAACCCGCCCCGCAACCGACCCCGCCCCTGCGCGCAAATTGTCGCGATAATTACTTGAGACCATACGGTCTCTTGTTGCATCCAAAAACAACAGGCCGCTATCGAGCACGTCGTCGTATTCAGGCGCGGCCGGAAAAGACGCTCTACAGAGTTCAACTACAAACCAGAAAGCACTGGGAGGACTTTCTCATGTGGCATCCGAAACGAAGGTTCGCCGTCCTTGCAGCAATTCTCGCCGGCACGGCCTTTGCCGGGATCGTCTCGCAAGCAACAGCGCAAACGCGGTCGGCCGAATCATCGGCTGTTTATTCCGACGAGCTTACGGAGATCAAAATAGCCCGCGCGCTTTCCGCAGCGCCGCCCGATGTGGCCAAGGCCGCCACGGTAGCCGAAATGGACGACCACGGCGAAATGACAATTTTGCGCCCCGGTACCAACGGATTTACCTGCATGCCTGGCGATCCCTCAGGAGTTGGCCAGCCCGCCATGTGCGCGGACGAAGCGTCCATGCAGTGGTTCAAGGATTTCGCCGAACACAAACCCAAGCCCACCAATACCGTCCCCGGTATAACCTATATGCTCGCAGGAGCTACCCAGCGCAGCGACTCCGATCCGCACGACACCACCAGCCCGGCCATTACGATCGGTCCGCACTGGATGATCATGTGGCCTTTTGATCCCAAGACCACCGGACTCCCTACCACGCACAGGCCGATGGGAGCCTACATCATGTGGGCCGGTACGCCGTACGCGCACGTGCACATCATGGGACGTCCATAAAAGAGGCTACGCCGAAATAATCCAGCTCTCGCGTGTAAGTCCGATCCGTTTTTGTTTGGAACTGGCTGAAGTCGGATCGCAAGAAGAATGGAACGAATGCAAGAACGCGATTGCGCATTGCGAAGGAGAATTTTGATGAAAATGAAGACCGTTGCTTTGCTCGTATTGATCGCCGCAGCCGTCACCTACGGTCAAACCCCCGCTTCCAGCAAGCCGCAGAGCGACGCGCAGAGCATCGCAGCCGCCCTCTCGGCTGGCCCGAAGTTTGTCACCCAAAACGCTACCGTGCTGGACTGGCCTGCATCACCGGGTGGCGATTACCGCGTTCTCCGGCCCGGCACCAATGGCTGGACCTGTCTTCCGGGTCTTCCCAAAGCAACGCATCCTGAGCCTGGCTGCTTTGATAAAGTCTTTCTGGCGTTCATGCAGGACACCCTGGCCGGCCGTACGCCGGATGTGCACAGCGTTGGAATCTCGTACATGTATGAAGGAAAATGGGTGCCCAACAAATCGCGTGCAATCGCCAGCGGCGCAGAATTTCGCGTGGGGCCACACATCATGATCGTCGGACTGGATCAAAAAATGTTGCAGACATTCAACCACGATGGCTCGAATGGCGAGGCTTACGTCAACACCCTCCCGGGCCACAGCGAGCTATTTCTAGTGATCCCGATCCGTCAATGGGACGACGGGCCAGCCGCGATAAAATCCAACGGAAACGCGCAAAAATAGTCGAGCCATCGGCAAGCCGTCGCCCGCGGGTGTCGCACAGCCACTCCTGGCTGTGCTCTTTCTTGAATGTGTGGCGCCAGATTCCATAAGAAATTATGCGTCGAGAAACGCGCGAAATTTGCGCGTCACAACTGCGAAAAAGTGTCGATTAGAACTGGGTGCGGTCGTTTGTTTTGAGTGGTTTACGGTGTTTTCTAATATCTGCGATTGTCGATTAGAAATTGCGGGTTGGAGGTCAATCGCGGGAGGCAATTGCGGGAGATTCTCGGAAGATTCGAGCGTCAACCGAGCGCTGACGACGCGCCTGGGCGACTCGGAGGAATAAACCATTTGCCTCGGCGGATCCACCCACTCACCCTTTGCGTTTAGCCGGCCACAGGCGCGAACCGCGCGAATGATCGCGTCTGCGGACGGTTTGACGCTTTCGGCGTGCTCGATGACATGTTCGAGGGAATCGCGCATGTGCGTGCGGCGCCGGTCCATTAGTCCGGTGGCGAGGGCGTGGCGATAGATGCAGCGGTAATCGCCGAGATTGTATTTGTAGGTGATGTTTCGAGGATTGCACCAGTGGAGGATGTCGTCGTCAATTTCCGCGCGATTGGGATGGCGACAGATGAAGCATTTGCGCTCGTGGCGCTCGCGATCGGTGAGTTCGCGGCGCGGAACGCGGGGAGCGAGAGTGTGGAGCGGTTTTTTCGCGGGTTTCCTGCGGCGAGAGCGCACGAATTTGCGGCGGGGGGTGTTGCGCCGTGGGCGAGTTTGAGGCTCTGGTGATCCGGCGGGTTCGAGAGATGTTTCGGGCGTGGGTTCAGCGTTTTCGGGCAGAGCTGCCTCAGCGAGTGCGTGACCTGGGGCCGCAGCTTCGGGGCTGAGGCGCCCTTCCGGCGGCGGGACTTCGCTCGATGACGGCGCGTCGGGAATGGGCCGCTCCGGCGGGCCCGCGGCGTCTTCGGCGAGGACTTGTTCCGCGGCGGCGATCAACTGGTGGAGGCTGCGGACTTCGAGGTTGGGATTTTGCAGCGTGTTTAGTGCGAAGCGTCCATCGTCGCGCGAATTGCGAAATCTCTTCATGTCGTTAACTCCCGAGTGGCGTTAGCATGCGGGAGATTTTTAGAAATTGAGCGGAAGGACAGTTGAGGGACGGACTAGTACTAGCTGGACTTTTTAGACCGGAAGTAGATGAGGCGGAGGAGCGGAAAGAGGGAGGTAGACTTGGAGCCGCTTTGTCCGGCCGAAGTGGTGCGTGCGTGATTCGGGCTTATGACCGAAATCGGAATTCAAGGTTAGAGCGCGCACCCTCGTCTGCGACGATGTCCGGTTACGCGGTGGTCTTAATGGGTCGACGCAACACTTTCTTGAAGTTTACTCGCAGGAGTGTGAAAACCTAAAGTTTGTCGTGGGCGTTGATTTAGGCGCTGCGCTACTTTGTTCAGATCCGACTGGGAATAGTCGGTTAGGTCTGTGTTCTTCGGGAAGTATTGTCGTAAGAGCCCGTTTGTGTTTTCGTTCGAGCCGCGTTGCCAGGGACTCTGCGGATCACAGAAGTAGACTTTCACATCCGTGGCCACCGTAAAGTCCTTGTGTTTCGCCATCTCCAGTCCCCGGTCCCAGGTCAGCGAGCGTCGCAGGGTAGCGGGAAGTTTACGAACGTGTTTACTCAATGCCCCCACAACCTCCGCTGTATCTCGGCTGGGTACCTTGATCAGCATGACAAAGCGCGAATGGCGTTCCACCAAGGTCGCGATGTGACTGTTCCCTGAGCCGCGCAGGAGATCGCCCTCCCAGTGACCCGGAATGGCACGGTCCTCCACTTCCGCGGGCCTTTGGCGGATCGAGATGGCCTCCGGGATTTGACCGCGCCCGTCTTTAAAGATACGAGAGTGCTGCGACCGGCGTATGCGGCGCTTGGATCGCAAGTGCTCCAGCAGCTCCTTCTTCAGCGCTCCACGGGCTTGAATGAACAGGCTTCGGTAAATGGTTTCGTGGGACACACGCATGCTCTCATCATCGGGATACTGGGTTTTCAGCCAGCCGGAAATCTGCTTCGGCGACCAGTCCAGAATCAGTTTACTCGCAACGATGTTCCGCAACTTCAGGTTGACGGAAAGAAGGCAGCGCTTGGGGCGCAAGGCCGACTGCCAGGCTTCGCCGTCCGCTTGACTGGCTCGATACTCCGGACGGCCACCATGACGTGCGACCTCTCGGCTCACGGTCGATACCGCTCGCTCTAAACATTTGGCAATCGCACGCATCGACGAACCGGAAGTCAGCCCGCGAGAGATTTCCTCGCGCTCACGCAGCGTGAGCGCGAGGAGCGCACGCCGCCGGACGGCCGGAGCAATCCCACCGTGACGCAACAAGAGACAACGAATGGAGGAATGTTCTTTGCCAAAAGCGCGCCCGATCTCATGCAGCGTCTGTCCTGCCTTCCAACGACGCCACACGTCCAGTTTCTGCTCCGCGGAAAACCCAAACCGTTTCCCTGGTCTCATAAACACCACCTTTAAAAACAGCTTTATACCAGATGGTGTTGCATCGACCGTTTGAACCGGCACGACTAATCGGGGCCTAACCAAAATCTAAGCCCAATCGGGTACCGATCACACCAGTTTGGATACGTCAGTGCAACTGGGACTATTTCTTGGGTGCGTTCGCTGCCATTCGAGCGCGGAACTGTTTTTCCTTCTGAATTTCTTCCTCGTTGAAAGCAGATGCGAAGTCTTCGGGCTCGAAGACCTGGCGGATCTCTATGTCGGTGTCGCCTTCGTTGGGGCATCGCTTGACCCACTGGATGGCCTCTTCGAGAGACTTGACCTGCCAGAACCAGAATCCGGCGATCAGTTCCTTGCTTTCGACGAAGGGTCCATCAACCACGGTGGGGCGGTTCTTGCCGGAGAAGTGGACGCGGGCGCCTTTGGACGAGGGGTGAAGACCGTCGTAGCCTATCAAGACTCCGGCTTCTAAGAGCTCGTCGTTGAATTTGTTCATGTCGGCCATGAGCTGGGGATCGGGGAGTGCGCCTTCGTTTTCGGAGCATTTGACGATGACCATGAATCGCATTTTGTTTGTCCTTTCGGGTTGAGTTGGTCTGACGTTCAAGTTCAGAGCTTAATTGCTGCTCTACTGATAGTCGAACGAGAAGGTGCCGAATCGACACGGAGAACCGAGAAAATTCTCGGTAGCTCCTGGTAAACGCATTATAAAAGGGCGCCCGCTCGAAGTAGATTTTGATCGTCGCATCAACGTCTACAACAAGGAGCGCCCTCATGAATGACGCCAAGTATATTGGGATGGATGTGCATCAGGCAACGATCTGTGCGGCGGTGCGGGATTCGAGCGGAAATCTAGTAATGGAAGCCACACTCGAAACGAAAGCCGAAACCATCCTCGAGTTTGTTCGTGGTCTGCGCGGCAGTTTGCGGGTGAGCTTCGAAGAAGGAACTTGTGCCGCTTGGTTGCACGATCTTTTGCAACCTCACGTCAGCGAAGTGTTGGTTTGTGATTCGCGTAAAAATGCCCTGTTGAGAGTTGGAAACAAGAACGATCGTGAAGATGCACGCAAGCTGTCCGAACTGTTGTTCCTGAACAAGCTCCATTCGGTTTATCACGGCGAAACTGGAATCCGCACGCTGAAGGAACTGGCGCGTAGCTATCTGACGATCACCCGCGATCTGACCCGCGTGATGAATCGCCTGAAGGCGATCTATCGCGGTTGGGGGATAGCTTGTGCTGGCCAGCAAGTGTATGCACCGCGCTGCCGTGCCGAATGGCTCGCGAAGATCGCGGAGGCCGGCGTGCGCCGACGCGCCCAGATCTACTATCAGCAGTTCGACGTCTTAGCGGCTTTGCGTCAGGAAGCGCGCCGAGAGCTATTAGCGGAATCCCGGAAACATCCGGCCCAGAGATTACTGCGGCAGATTCCCGCGATCGGCCCCATCCGCGCCGCTCTGTTGATTGCTCTGATGCAGACGCCTCATCGCTTCCGTACCAAGCGGCAGCTGTGGGCCTACTGCGGACTGGCGCTGAGAACTTACGAAAGTGGGGAATATCGCTTCGTTGGAGGCCAACTCAAACGCTCGAAGAAAGCGGTGACCATCCGCGGACTGAACCAAAATCACAATCACGATCTGAAGAATATCTTTAAGGGAGCGGCCACGCGAGCGGCTGCTACCGTCGGACCTTTTCAGAATTTCTACGAGGCTCGCCTGGCCAGCGGCATGAAACCACCGATGGCGCGCCTCACCTTGGCGCGCAAGATCGCAGCCATCACTTTGCTCGTTTGGAAGAAAGGAGTTCGTTTCGACGCTAAACAGTTAAAGCAACAAGCAGCTTGAGCGGCTGGTAAGAACTCTTTTCCTCGCTGAATTTAGGTCTGGCGGCGATCTGTCGGTTCTTCTGGCGCTCTGGTTCGAGGGTGAGTATCCATAAGGGCGTTAGCTGGAGAGTGTGCTTCGAGCACCATCCATCTCTTGATTAACTATATGCCCCCTCGGATAACCAGAAAAAGCTATAGGCCTCGAGCCTCAGATAGAACTATGGTTGGCATTTTTGCAACCGCACTGCTTGTCGCATCAGAAACCGAAGGCGTCGTCACGACCGCAACATGAATCGGCGAAAAAAGAGAAACCCAAGAGCCTCCCAACATTACCTGGGCTGGAGAGACCGGCAAAAATCTTTGCTCTTTCCAGTCGCCGGGAAAGTTTTTCTCTTGACTCTCCCCTTTATAGAACGCCCTTACCGGAAACTGACCCTCAGTGATTTCCGATTACGCGACACGATATAAAAGGGCGCCCCTTTTGGAGTACGGTTTTGAGTGTTCGCCTCAAACCCACAACAAAAAGGAGCGCCCTCAATGGATAACGTGAAGTATATCGGGATGGATGTGCACAAGGAAGCGATCTCCATCGCAGTTTTGAATTCCTCTGGCAAGCTGGTGATGGAATCGACGATCGAAACCAAGGCCTGCACCATTCTGGAGTTTCTGAAAGGATTGCGCGGGAGCCTGCGTGTCACTTTGGAAGAAGGCACCTGGGCCGCCTGGCTCTATGACCTCATCAAGCCGCACGTCACGGAACTGGTGGTATGCAATCCCCGCCGAAATGCTCTTCTGAAAGAAGGCAGCAAGAGTGACCGCATCGATGCGCGGAAACTCGCCGAGCTGCTGCGATCGAACATGCTCCGGTCGGTCTATCACGGGGAGCACGGTGTACGGACTCTGAAGGAGCTGGGGCGCAGTTACCTGGCGATCAGCAAAGATCTGGGACGAGTGATGAGTCGCGTGAAAGCCGTCTACCGGAGCTGGGGGATTCCTTGTGTGGGGAAGCAGGTCTACGCACCGCGGTATCGCTCGGAGTGGCTCGGCAAGATTCGAGAAGCCGGCGTGCATCGCCGCGCGGAGTTCTACTACCAGCAGTTCGATGCATTAAGGATGTTGCGTCAGGAAGTGCGGCGCGAGCTATTGGCCGAGGCCCGGAAGCACGCCGCGCGGAAATTGTTACGTGAGATTCCGTTCATCGGCCCGATCCGGGCGGCACTGCTGATCGCTTTGATCCAGACACCACACCGTTTCCGTACCAAGCGACAGCTTTGGACCTACAGCGGGTTTGGCATCGAGACCTACAGCAGCGCCGAGCACCGCTGTGTCCAGGGGGAGCTGCAGCGCGCGAAGAAGCCGGCCTGGATTCGTGGGCTGAATCGCAATCACAATCACGATTTGAAGAACTTGTTCAAGAGTGCCGCCACCGTGGCCGCTGCCAAGCCCGGACCGTTCCAGGATTTTTATGATGCATTGGTGGCCAAAGGGATCCGACCGGAGATGGCCCGTCTGACTCGGGCGCGCAAGATGGCAGCCATCACGTTGATCGTTTGGAAGAAAGGAGCGCACTTCGACGCCCAACATCTGAAATCACAAACAGCTTGAGTGTCTCTAGCGAATCCGTTCCATCCCTGGGATTCCTCCTGGTGGTGGTCCGCTGGGTTCGGAGACATTCGGGTTCGAGGGCGAGTCTCAGCCGATTAGTTAGGCTTGGCGTGCCGCGGGCCGCTAAGTCTCACACGCGACCCTAGTCCTCCTCGGACAACCCGAAAAAGCTATGGGCTAGGAGTCCCCAATAGAACCATGGTTGGCATCTGACAACCGGTTGCTGCTTTGTCGGTCTCAGAACGGACGGGCTTCGTCGTGAAGATGCATGAAAACCACTGGTAGAGAAAACCAAAAGCGCTACGTAATTGTTCGTAGCGTCCCGAGCTCTCGGAACGGAAGCCACAGAGGTCCTGCTCAACGGGATGGGCTGGAAGCCAAGAAAACTTCCGGCTGCGGGAAAGCTGCTTTTATAGAACTAATCAGGCTTTGGGCTTCGCAGAGGCTACAATTCGCCCAGCTTTGACTGCAAGATTGGGGACGAGCCAGCGGAAAAGAAACGTCGCTGCAATTGCTCCGGCTAGCTGTGCTGTCACGCATAGAGGCACGTCGATGGGACGGATTCCTGCGAAGGTAGGTTCACTTTGGTCGCTCCGAGTGTGGGGGCTTCGACTCGAAATCAGTGGACAGGCTCAGTTCTTTCCAGGACCTTGCTTCTTCTAGGCGTGCGAGGTCGTTTTTTTCCGCCCCGTTGTACGCATCGCTGCCGAGCAACAGTCGCAATGGAGGTTTCTGTTCCTGCGTCAGTCGCACGATCGCTTGAGCCGCCTTTTTCGGATCACCGGGCTGCTTACCGTTGTAGTCGCGTTGAAACCTGGCGGTTGCTCCAACAGTCGAGTCGTAGTCGGGATTTCCTTCGCTCAGTTTAGTGGAACTGCCGGCGAAGTCCGTGCGGAAGCCACCCGGCTCAACGATGGTGACCTTGATGCCTAGCGGCGCCACTTCGCGCGACAACACTTCTGAGAAACCTTCGACACCCCATTTCGCAGCCGAATAGGGCCCACGCCCTGGAGGCCCGATCCTTCCGCCCATCGACGAAAACTGAACAAAATGACCGGCTTTCCTTTGGCGAAAGTAGGGAAGAGCGGCCTTCGTCACGATGATAGTCCCGAAGAGATTCGTTTCGATTTGTGCGCGAAAATCCGACATCGGCGTGTCTTCGACGGACGAGAGATTGCCGTATCCTGCGTTGTTGATAACAACCTCGAGCGAGCCAAAGGCACCGATCGCCGCCTTCACTGCGCTCGCTGCCGCGGACTCGTCGGTCACGTCCAGCGCGAAGAGCTTGATCTGGTCACCGTGGCGCTCCGATAGGTCATGTAGAGACTCGATGTCCCTAGCTGTCGCCAACACCTTATTGCCCGCTGCAAGGCCCGCTTCGACAATCGCGCGACCCAGACCGCGAGAACTACCAGTGACTAACCAGACTTGCGCCATTCAACCCTCCTATTCACATTTGGGAGTCCGAGTTACTTCGAGACGCCCTCTGCTGCACTGTTAATATCGTTCTGAGAACCGAGTCTGGTAATCGCGATTACCGGAGAAGTTCACTGAGCGCTGTTTGTTAGCTTTCTTCTTTCCGTTCGCACTCCGCAGCCAAACGGAGATAGTAGCGTGCTCCACCCACAATCATACCGCCACCTCTAAGATTGACACGTGCGTCCAATCAAGTCCCGATTTACCGGACATCTCTAACAGTGCCGGACCTGTCAAGTCTTTTTTAACACACCTCTCCATTCACTCCTGAGAGTGGTCTTGTTCGTTTTCCTTGACCTCTGCATCGACGACCACGGCTCGTTCGTAATCTAGTGGGCGACTTCAGTCCGACCCAAACATCTCTCCGATCAAAACTTCGACCATGATTACTACTTCAAACTCCCTCTTGCGAGGGAGCGGGATGCCCAATCACTAGGCGACGCTGTACTTCATGCCATGCCTGGTTCCGAGCTTTCCCGCGTTCGAACCGAACTCGACAAACTTCGAATAATCCCAACCGTTTCGCCACATCCAGTACAACCGAACACCGAGTTTCCTGGCCATGGCTACCTTGGCGATGCTCTTTTTCCGGCGCATCGCCAGGTGCACATACCGACGCCGCCAGTTCGCGTCCTTACGCACCGCTGCTTGCGATGCTTCTCCCAGCAAGTAGCGCAACAGGGAGTTGCCCTGCTTGCTGATGTGTCCCAGTCGTTGATGGCCGGCACTGGAGTCTTCACTGGGAATGAGCCCAAGGTAGCTGCCGATCTTCTTGCCACAAGGAAACCGATCCGGAGTCCCGATGACCAGAACATCGACCAGCCCGGTGATGGGTCCCACACCAGGATGTGTCATCAACCGCACCACTTCGGGACGTTGATTGGCTTCTTGCTCGACCGCTGTCGTTAACTCCGCAATCTTGGGGTCCAGCTGGTCCAGCAGCTCCAATAATTCTTTCCGGCGCCGACTGGCCCAGGGAGCCAACGAAAGTTTCTCTAGCAGTCCTCGCCCCTGTGCACTGAACAGCTTTTTCTTCCAGCGATAGCCTTCGTTCATGGCCACCGCCTGCAGCTGATTCATGATCCGCGTCCGCATCTGCACCAGCCGATGCCGGTGCCAAAGCAGTTGCCGCAGATCACGATTCTCCGGATTCGGTATCCAGATTCGCGGAAAGCGATTTTCCAGCAGCAACTTCAGCAAAAGTTGAGCGTCCAGGCGATCGCTCTTCTGCTTGCGCACTCGCATCTTCTTGATTTCCGCCGCATCGCCAATCCACACCTCAAAACCCAACTCTGCCAGTAACCGCTCGAACCAGCGTGAATATCCAGTGGCCTCCATTCCCACGCGCACGCTGACTCCTCTCTCCTTTAGCTCCTTATAGAACCGCTCGGCTTGTCCATCGCTGTGATTTAATCGCCGATCTCCGCACTCAGCAGTTTCCTGATCCATAAAAGAGATTTGCTGAAAGCTCGGGTGATAATCTACGCCTATAATCAACATGTCCGGCTCCTTTCTCCGAGCCTTTGGTCGTCGAACAACCACAGTCTACTCGGGTAGAGGGGCCGGCATTGTTATGCGATCAACTGACCTCAACTCCCAATTGACCAGGAGATCTGCGCCGGCCTCCCCCAAAACCCTCAGCAGCCGGGTGGCTCACCTTTCCGCAGCACTCCAGCGAACATCTAAGGACTTGTGGGGTGCCGCACTCTTGCGGCAGGCGAGGGTGCGCTTTGATGACTTGTCTAGCAGCCTGAAAGGAACTAAGAACGAAGAGAGAGCCCTCGTCCCGCTGAGACGACCGGGACGCAAAAAACGCGCTGCGCTCCCTTCGCGACAGCACTCAGGGCAAGCGGGATGACAGATTAAAGAAAGAGCGTGGACCGTACAAACCTGTCGCTGGCAGGCCCTCCTACGGCGTGCAGGTTCGCAGGGTTGGCGGGAGTGGCTGTCACAGGAAAAACGAAGAGCACAGCCAAGAGTGGCTGTGCCACACCCGCGGGCGGCGACTTGCTAGTGGCTAGACCAGCTCGATTCGGATGCGGCGGCCCGGTATGGTGGCGGCGCCCATGTGGATTTTGCGGTGGCGGGTGGCCCACAAACGGCAACGCTTGACTGTTTTCACCATGTGATTCCAGAATGAGTCAAATTCTGAGAAAAGCTACCGTCAGGGGCCTGGGGATGGCTACCACAAATGAACTTTCGGGGCACCCAGCCACGAATACTGCCAGCCTACGGAGACACTTTGATAGTTACCGCCAAAACGCACGTAGGTTCCGCTGCTGTAGCTAACCTTGAGAGTTTGGTGCTTGCTTACGGGAATTGATGCCGTCGCGCCAATGCGCGAACTGGTCTGCCGAGTGGAAAGATTCGGTGTGCCGTTCAAGCTGGTGGTGCCTCCGAACCAGAAATTTCCGTCGAGCGAAGCCCAGCAGCGTTGTTTAGGGAAGTCGTAACTCAGGTGTCCCTCGAAGGAGCCTATTGGGCTTTCGGATTGAGGCTGTGGGTTGGGGACCGAGTAGAAAGCGTCGTTCGTCGTGTAGAACCAAACTCCTCCATACGCATCCAGGACCCATCTGCCCCAACGCCGCGAATAGCCCAACTCCGGCTTAATTGCCCAGCGATGGACGCTCCAGTTGACGAGGTGATTCGGGTTGTATTGACCAGTTGGAGCGATCACTGTCAGGCTGGCTCCCAGCAAAGTCTTTTGCTTCCACTTGACGAACTCCCTCGGCCCCATTGCTGGTCCGCCCTTGAGATTCACAGAGAAGCGCACCCCAAGGTCGAGAAGGCCGGAGCGATAGATTTGTTGGTGAGTGCCAAGGACTGATCCCTGAAACGTGCCCACGCCGTAGGGCAAAAGACCGGTAATGTTTGCCGAGCGCCCGAACAACCGGAACGCATGATAGTAACTGATGGTTGGCACATGATAGGTGCCCGTGGCGCCTGTAATGGGAATCGTCCCGTTGAGGTTCAGGCCGCCGTCAAAGAAAGACCAAGACAGCGTAATTGCGTTGCCGTCCACCGGCGTGATCACGTAGGCGCGCGGCGCCAAAGTCTGCGCGCTTGTCGCGTGCCCAATACACAGCGCGGTAAAAAGAAGAACAAGTTGGCGGGCGTTCATGACTGGTTGGTCTGAGAGTCTCTCACGCGCCACACATTCTAGCCGAACTTCCCTACATTCCCGCAGCGTCCCGAGCGCACGAATAGGAATGCGGCAATAGTCCTGCTCAAGAGGGCGGAAGGCAAACCAACCACAAATCCGGAGCCAGGAACAGTCTTTCCGCGATCGACCGGGACTTGGCGACCGGTTCTGAATCTAAGTGCGTCGCGAATCGGTGGAGAGCCTTGCCAACTCGTTCGTCATCGACAGATGGGGCGTGTGATCTGTGTCAGGCTCAATGACGTCGGTGCACGGGTTCTCGGCGATCATCCGCCGCTGCAATGGTGACGGGATAGCTCGATCTCGCGTGCAGAACGGGAGCGGCAATGTGCGCCGCCAGATAAGCAGCATCGTCTCCGATACCGAACAGAATTCCCGATCTGCGGTTGTACAGCCAGGGCAATCCTAGAAAGTACAAGCCTGGGTATCTGGTGACTCCACGCTTCTGGATGGGATATCCGTCCGAATCTACGACTGGCAACTTCACAAGGCTGAAATCAAAAGCGTATCCCGTGGCCCACACAACGGTGGAAATTCCCTCCCCTTGCAGGTTCAGGTCTGTTACCTTTTCCTTCTTATAACCATCAAGCAACCGCGGGATGTTCTCGGTCGGAGCGGCCAACCCCACACGGCTGATGTAATCGTCGATCTTCTTTAGTGCGTCAATCTCGAACTGATCGACTGCGGCGAGCGTTTCCTTTAGGTCAGGCGCGAGGATGAGTTGTCCCTCGTGAGCATCGCGCACGTGTCCGAGCAGGATGACACCGTCGCGGGCGAACTGGTGCAAATTCAGGCTCTGTCCACCGTTCTTGCCAGAAATCTGCGGATGTGGATGGAATTTTTCTGCGGCCGATTTCAGTTCTTCGACCTTGGTGTCGAATATCCCGATCCGTGTGAACCAATCACTGATATCCTTGCCGCGATATCGTCGGGGCACACGTCCGGCGCTGCCGATCGAGAGATAGACTTTCCTTCCACTCTGATACAGTTCTTGGGCAATCTGTGCTCCGGACTGCCCGGTCCCCACCACGAGCACCGCACCCTCTGGAAGAGTTGAAGGATTCTTGTACCCCATCGAGTGCAGCTGCACGACCGATGGAGGAATTTCCACGCTGAATGGCGGAATCTTAGGCGATTGGTAAAGGCCTGTTGCGACTACTACGTTCTCGGCCTCATAGTTCTTCTCGCTTGTACGTACGATATATCTGTCGCCGACCTTTTCTATGCTGAACACTTCGACTCCGCAATGCACAGGTAAGCGAAAGCGCCCGATATAGTTGTCGAAGTACTCTATGACTTCTGCCAGAGACATGAATCCATAAGGATCGTCTCCGCTGTATTCCGCTCCGGGCATCCGTACCTGGAAATTCGGCGTTACTAGCGTGAACGAGTCCCAGCGCTGATTTCGCCACGCACTAGCCACCGCTGGCGCTCGTTCCAACGCGACATGTTCGCGACCCTCCTGAGTCAAGTAATAGCTGATGGCGAGCCCAGCCTGACCGCCGCCGACGATAACCGTATCGATTTTGTGCAACATGGACGCCTCCTCGGCGGGTCCGTGCGTCAGAGTAAGCGGCTACTTCGCCACTGACGCGCCGTGACTCCCGACCTGCTTCCATTCGCCGCCTATCTTGACGAAAGTGTCCGTGGCGATGATGGTGTGCGCGCGATGTTCGCCCTTGAACAAAATGTCATAGGTGTCCTTGTAGGTCGCCACCGCCGTGTTGCCGTACACGCGCACTTTCAGTTCAGAAAGCTTCTCGCTGTTTGTCTTGAAGTCCTTTGCGTCGGCCATAAGTTTCATGACTTCGGCTTTGGTGTAAAAGGCTCCGTCGCTATCGCCCCTGGTCCAGTCCTCAGCGAGAGCTTTCTGGTAAAAGCCTGTATCGCCGGCCAAATCGGCTTTGACGCCATCATTTTCCAAGTTTGTGATGGTCGCAACGACATCAGCCTTGGTCCCAGTTTGCGCTCGGCTCACGCCCAGCCCTGCGAAGAGGGCGATAACAAAAAGTGAAATCCACAACAAGGAGTTCTTTGCATTCACAGTGCCTCCTTTTTGTTTCCGATGGTAGTCAACACGGGCCCGCGGCAATTTCGCAATCTGAAGTAACTTCATGAGAGTCCTTTTCATAACCAGTGCTCAATTAACTGTTCACTAGTCAACTAATGAGATGCACTGGGCCGGGTTTGGATACAAACTTCTTGGATTTATTCGGTGACTACGTCGTCGAAGGCTGTTCGCCTCGCGCGAGTTCCAACAAACGAATCAGTTCTTCAATCTCGGATTCATTCAGTCGACGCAATGCTTGGTTTTCCTGGTTCCTAACGGGGGTGTCGAGTTCTTGCAAGAGATCGAGCCCAGGCTTGGTGATGTAGCAAAGAACCTGTCGGCGGTTATCGGAAGGGCGTTCCCGGCGCACGAGCTTCTTCCCTTCCAAGCGATCCAGCAGGCGGGTTATACCCGGTGCCTGCTCGATCATCCTCCCTGCGATGTCCAGTGTCGGAAGCCCCCCCAGGCCTGCGCCTCGCAGGATGCGCAGGACGTTGTATTGCTGCCAGGTGATGCCATGTTGATCGAACACCGGTGAACAAAAACGGCTCAAATAATTGGCGGTACGCAGGATGCTTACCAATGCGTCTTGCTGGCGCGAATGCACGAGGTGCTTCTGTTTCGCTTCGCCGTTCAATTTTGCTTTCACTGGGGCCATGGGAATAACTATGCATATCAATAGTTGTCCTGTCAAGTGTAGCCGAAACGTCGATGGGGTCGTCGCCCATCCCCGGCAGGTCGAACGCCTCCACTGAATGGCCAGCCGCCCTTAGACTGTCCATCAGCGGCAACCAAATCCATGCGCCGGAAAATCCTCCATGCACCAATACAAATCTCGCCACTTGTTTCTCCTCGGTGTTGGCCAGTCCAAGCAAGTTCGCCGGATCTGGACCTCGAACCAAGCCACGCCTCTTGCGGATTACGGTGAGGCGACGCTTCCAGTCATTTCGCGACTTTTACTTTGAAGGTCACCGTGTTGGCGCCGCCGGCGTTCGCGATGACGAACTTGTACTGCCCGTCCGCCGTTGGCGTTACCTTCACCGAACACTTCGGTCCGGGCGAGTCGTCCTTAGCGACTTCCGCGCCGGACGCGTCATAGACGAAAAGGTGCACGTCGGTATTCTTCAGGCCGTCCGTGGTGACCTCGAACTCTTTCCCCGCCGTGAAAGACAGGAGGTAAGCGACCTCTCCCTTGTCCTTCATCTCGATCTTCTTGCCGTTGAACGCCGTCCCCTTCCCCAGGTCAGCCGGCTTGACGCCCTGCGCGGGACACAGCGTGGCGATCGCGAGCATAACTGCCACCACTGCTGGGACTAACCGAATAATCGATTTCATTGGTGTTTCCTCCAGAGTCGGATCAGATCAGATCCGTAGCAGCAGCGTAGGCCACCGAGCATTAGGAAGGCATCAGGACGTCGTAAAGTTTTTACAAGGGTCGTCGCGCTAAGGAAGGACTGACTCAGGCCGAACGGACAACTGTCGAGAACAGGAATTATCGCGATCGAATCGGCTAGCGCTTTATTAAGGGCGTAACCGGACACTTGAAACCCGGTTATGCGAACTTATCACGAGGTGACAGGTATTTCGCCTGCAGGGGGCATTTCAGTAGCGTACTTGAGAGCGAGAAGTATTTCCGCAGACAGGGATGCACGCCTGCGAGGTTGCTTCCCCGGGGTGGACTACGGGTGGCGATGCAATACATGTATGGCGATATCCGGCCAGAATTCGCGGAATACATTCGTGAGCGCATCGCGGCCAATCGCGTATGCGTACTTTGAGGCGAACCCACTAGCCGTCCGAGTCTGGCTGGGGTAATACGATAGTGAAATCGCTTGCGCGGTGCCCCTACCGATCACCTCCGACGCATTGAAGACATTCTTTCCTTCATAGTTTTTAGCGACGGCAACACGAGAGGCTGCGTAAAAAGCTCGCTTCCAAAAACCGCCCGTGCCCATTGCGTAATAACGCTCGTCCTGATGCAGCATTGTGGGGAAGGCAAAAATCACGAGATAGTTGCCGTCCGTTTTGTCCACAAACCCTCGCCAGTAATATTGGCCGTAGCCTGCCATGCCCTGGCCCAGCTGCGGGTGGGCGTTCGTCCACTCAGCGAGGGCCGAGGTCATCCCCACAAAAATGAACGATGAGTAGTCAAAGCTGTTCTTCGTAGCGATTATGAAAGCTTGCTTGGCGGTCGGGGGCGGCGGGATTGTGCCGGCACTGACCGCTCGAAAATTGGGCATGATGCCCATAATTCGCTTTGGTTGCTGTCCCGCGGGAACGGCGCTCTGCGGCTTAGTCTCCGGCGATGCTTGCTTCGGATTGCTGGCGGTTGGCGATGTTCCGGACTGCTCCGATGACGGATCTTTGGCGGGAGCCAGCATCTCGAGCGACGTAACCCTGGAGGATTCCCACAAGGGAAGTGCAATCGAATCCGAACCGGCATTTTGGCCAAACGCGCTCGCAGCAGGCGCGGCCAGGAAAAACAAAAATGACAAGAAAAGACGCAAGTTAGAGCCTCCGCAGTCTAGATCAGGGGATTCCCATCTCAAATTATAGCGCAGCGAAGTTCGAAAAGGCGTTCAGCGCACGTGACCGTGCCCAATCACACGCTTACCGAACATGATTGCATAACAACGTCGGCTCCTTAGACCCGAGTAGACTGTGGTTTATCGATGACCATAGGCTCTCTCGAAAATAGTCCTCAGAGTACCTGTGGAGCGGGTGTGAGCGTGACTTGGAAGCCGAGGCGTTGCAGTCTACGGACAAGTGTTAGGGAGAGGCTTGGAGCGCGTAGCTGTCGGTAGTAATCGGCGCCGAGTTCACGAAAGGGACAGTCGTGTTGAAGCAAGTAGTGGGCTAAAACAAGGATCTTATGTCCGATGGCGACAATAGCTCGCTTGCTTCCACGTTTCGCCGCTAGTCGGTGAAAGCGTGCAGCAAAATAGGTATTCTTGGTGCGAGCAGCGGCCCAAGCTGCCTGGTTCAGAGTTCGGCGGAGCCAGCGATTTCCCTTGCGTGTCCTGCCGCTTTTGCGCTTGCCGGCGCTTTCATTGTTGCCAGGGCACATCCCCGCCCAAGAAGCGAGGTTACTCCCTTGGGGGAATTGTTCCGGATTGGTGCCAATCTCAGCCACCATGCTCCAGGCGGTGGTCAGGCGGATGCCAGGCATCGAGGTCCACAATGTGATCGCACGGTGGTAAGGACGCATACACTGCTGAATACGCTGCTCAAGTTCGCTGATCTTGTCCTCAGTAAACCTCAGTTCATCGAGAAGTTGGCGGAGCAAGAAGCGATGATGTTCGCGGATATGTCCTTGCAGTGCCAACCGTAGCTGCGGAAGTTTTTTGCGCAGTCCTTTACGCGCCATTTGCGCTAGCTTTTCGGGTTCATCTACTCCGGCCGCGATGGCTTGTAACATGCTGCGTCCGGAAGCTCCGAGCACGTCGGTGGCTACGGAAGCCAGCTTGATATTGGCGTCTTCCAACATTGCCAAGGTGGCCATGGCCCGAAGACTGGGAGTGCGGTTGTACTGGATGTGGCGGAAGGGCTGGGAATATGCAGACTGGGTCAAGTTCGGTTCGCACGCGGGACAGCTCGGTACCGGAAATGGCGTGCAGTAGAACGCCGTCCTAGTGAATGGGCATCCCGCTCCCTCGCCAGAGGGAGTTTGAACGAGTAATTATGGTCTGAAGCTGGGATCGAAGAGATGTGTGGATCGGACCGAAACCGACCGAAAGATTACAAGCGAGCCGTGGTTATCGACAGTGGGCCAAAGAAATATGACGAAAGAGAGCGCTCTTCGGAGCGGATGTAGAAGTGTGTCCACAGAAGATTTGACAGAGCCGACGTTGTTGGAGATTTCCGGTAACGCGAACTTATCAGATGGGAGAAGGCCGGTCTCCAGCGGGATGCGTTACGCTCCCAATGATCGAGGCGCTCGAAGCGCACGAGAAAAGGAGACCGGCAATGGAGAAGATTAGCGCTGTGCAGGTATTTGGGAACGAAATTGTGAAGGAGCGAAAGCTAACCATCGGTGTGGATCTGGGAGATCGTTGGTCGTTCTACTGTGTTTTGGATGAAGCAGGCAAAATCATTCTGGAACAGAAAGTAGCGACGACACCGGAAGCGATGAGGCGGACGTTTGGAAAGATACCGCGAAGTCTCATCGCCCTGGAGACAGGAACACATTCGCCATGGGTGAGCCGGCTATTAACGGAGCTGGGGCACGAAGTGATCGTGGCGCACGCGCAAAAGGTGGAATTGATCACCAAGAGCAATCGAAAAGATGACCGGCACGACGCGCGAACGCTGGCAAGACTGGCGCGAATCGATCCCGAGTTGTTGGGGCCGGTGCGGCATCGCAGCGCGAAAGCACAAATTCATCTGACGGTGATCCGGGCGCGAGCGGAACTAGTAAGTGCGCGAACGGCCCTGGTAAATGCCGCGCGCGGGTTGGTGAAATCTTATGGCGAACGACTACCTAAATGTGGCACGCAGCAGGTGAACCGGGAGCTGGCCGTGGGATGGAACACGGAGTTGCGTGAGGTTCTGGAACCGTTGCTCAAAGAAATCGAATCGCTGCGCGAGCGCATCCAGGAATACGACGAACGGATGGAGAAAATCGCCCAGGAAGTGTACCCGCAAGTGTCCTTGCTCAAGCAGGTGAAGGGTGTAGGAACGCAGATCGCGCTGACGTATGTCCTGACGATAGAAGATCCACACCGGTTTCTGAAGAGTCGCGAGGTAGGTTGTTTTCTGGGGTTGCGACCTGGCAGGAGGAACTCCGGGGAGAGCGAGCCACAGAAGAAAATCAGCAAAGAAGGAGACCGGTATCTGCGCACGATGATGGTGCAGGGTGCGCACTACATTCTGGGACCTTTTGGAGAAGACAGTGATCTGCGGAGATGGGGGCCGGAAGCTTGCGGAGCGCGGAGGGAAAAATGCCAAGAAACGAGCGGTGGTTGCCGTGGCTCGAAAGTTGGCCGTACTGCTCCATCGGTTGTGGGTAAGCGGAGAGGTGTACGAACCATTGCGCAATAGTCAGAAGGCGATGCGGGCAGTGGCTTAGAGTTTCGATCCGGACAGCCGAGCTCGACCGCCGAAAACAGGCGACTGCGACTAAGTCCTGGGCCCGACTCTCACCGAAACGGTGGGAAGAGAGGTCGATTATCAGGTAGCAGCGCCTACTGAAACGAGAACACCCACCTTGCACCGAGCGAATATCGCTCACAAAGAGTGCGGATGGAAGGATGGCGACAGGGGCGGCTTGGCTGAATGGGAACTGATTCTAAGAAAGAAGAAAGTCAAAGTGTGCTTGACATCAACCGGCCTTCTCATGGAAGGAGTTAGCCTGCCGCTGCCGGAGCCTATTGCTGGTGGGAAGGGGATTAATCAACATCTATCCGAGTTTCCGCAAGGAATCGACGAAGGATAACCTCCGGATGTCGACAATCCGCCAACGGACTGTAAGCTTTGGAAGTTGTGAGTGTGTTCGCGATTTAACGCCGAATCTGTCCCGAAGCCGCTGCGCCACACCGTCATCCCGTCGGGAAAAAACCGTGAAAGAAAACGAGAAGAAACGGTTATTCGCGCGGCGTATGGGTTTCTGCGCTCGTTCACGCAACGCTGGACGCCACTGCCTCTCGTTTTGCTGGCAGCAGCGCTAACAAGACGCCTCCGATCACAATGACAAAGACCACGTCGGTAAAGTCCCTGTGGACGCCGTGCATCCGGTCTTCTACGGTTTGAATTCCCATCACCACGCCATGAAAGATGTTCCACCAAGCCGCTAAAGCAATCACCGAGCGATGCTCAGATGGTTTCCTTGCGGCCATGAGTAGAAAGGCCCCGACCGTAATAAAGAAGCTCAGAAACATCGGGCCGTTTTCGTTCTTCCCCTCCAAAATCCAGCTGGAATGCCACAGATCCTTATATAGCAAATAAATCAGGGATAGATAGAACAGCCCCACGATCACCAGGACGATCTGTGTCAGGCGTTCTCTTTTCACGTTGACCTCATTTGAGCGAATTTTGTTGCGAGCGCAGCAGCGGCTCGCGCAGAGGATTCACAAACCAGCGCACAAGAAAGCGAAAAACAAAGTCTGCCATGCCGCTGCTGAGCCATCGCGTGCAGATAGTCAAATCACAGTCAACCGCCGTGAACAGGCGTTCTCGCAAGTAACCCGGTTACTTGTGATAACGCGATTTATCTTCAACTACGCGATCGGCAGCCCCGTTTCCGGATTGCCGACGATCCGCTCAGAACGAGCCGCGGCTTCAGACCCTGACCAAGTCCACGCTTCCCAGATGATGATCGAGGTGCACACAGTTTCGATCGTCGCGAAGAACACGTATGCTGGAAAAGTGGGGTCCCGAAAGTCGCCGTTCGTCAGAGGCAGAACGAAGGTGAGGAAACCGTTTACGAGGGTCAGAATGAGACCCGCGATGATGTTCGTCAGCCGGTTCGCTCTAAACGGAAGCAGTCGAGATGCCGGAATCATGGCGATGGGTATTTCCATCAAGACCGCGGAACCCAGCAGAGCCCATTGTGGGAGATGTGGGGCTGTATTCGGCGAGCCAATGAATGCGAACAGCGCAAGCACGTCCGCATACAGGTAGTTCAATAACGCGAAGATCCAGAATAGGGACAACCGTTCCTTTGTGTCATGCATGTCAACCTCCTACGGAAAGGTTTGCTCTTGCAAGCTGCGAAGGAGGTATCGGTACAGACGGTTCTGATACCGCATGAGCAGCGCAGAAAGCGCGTTGAGGTCGCCTCGTCGAAGCTGGGCAACTTCACTTTCCACGCCCACGCCAGCCTCCCACGTCAAGTGCAAGCTGCCTGTGATATCCGTACTACGAATGAGGCCTGCAAAAAGACTCATCCCTTGAACAGCGAAGAGATTGCAACTTAGGTGACTGGAGAGAAGCCGGTCCGGACATTCTCGTTTCTGAAGCAAGCCAAGGCGAGGTGCGCCAAGTTGCAGCAACGAACGAACTTCGAGTTCTACCCTCGAGCGCGGAGTCTTAACGTTGTAATCATGACCCACTACCATGGCGCCAAACGGCGCGTAGATTACGCCGCCACGAAACACTCTAGAATTTGTGCCATACTCCCGCGCATCAGAACGTACCCCGAGGAACTCGCTCCGTGAATGTCATCGTCCCAACCCCCGGCCCGCAGCCGCTCGGCAGCGGCGCTCCCCACCGTTGCCCTCCTCGCGAAACACTCGGGCGCTTAACGCCATTTTTCTCCGCCATGGGCATCACGCGCGTCGCCAACGTCACCGGCCTCGACAACATCGGCATCCCCGTCGTGATGGTTTGCCGCCCCAATTCCCGCGGCCTCGCCGTTTCGCAAGGGAAAGGCCTCGACCTCGACTCCGCCAAAGTTTCCGGCATCATGGAAGCCGTTGAGCTTTTCCACGCCGAAAATATTGAATGCCCGCTCGTCTTCGACACCCACGCAAACCTCCGACGCCGCGCCACTGTCGCCGATCCCGATTCTTTGCCGCGCACCTCCACTCGAGCTTTCCGCCACAACGAACGCCTCTTCTGGATCGCCGGCCGCAATCTCCTCGACGACTCCCCCGTCTGGATCCCAAACGAATTAGTCCACACCGACTTCCGCGTGCCTCGCCCGCAAGGCGCCGGACGCTTCCTGCAAACTTCCATCGGCCTCGCCGCCGGCAATGACTCGCTCGAAGCAATCATCCACGGAATTTGCGAGGCGATCGAAACAGACTCCTGCAGTCTGTGGGACCTCCTGCCGCCCGCGCGCCGCGCCCAAACTAAAATTCAACTCGACTCCGTGGACGATCCCGCCTGCCGCAAAATCCTCGCAATGTTTAAGGACGCCGAAGTCGCCGTGGCCGTCTCGGATTACACCTCCGATCTCGGCGTTCCCACTTTTGCCTGCGATATCATCCCCGAATCTGACGATACCTTTCGCCGCATGTTTACCGCCGGTGGTTCCGGCTGCCATCCTTCCAGAAATGTCGCCTTGCTGCGCGCGCTCCTCGAAGCCGCGCAATCCCGCCTCACCGTAATCTCCGGCGCGCGCGACGATATATCCCGCGGCGCCTATCTCTGGTATCGCAGCCGCCGCGTGCTGCAACGCTCTCGCGTCAGAATCCTCGCGCAGATTGCTCACCGCGTTTTTCAAGACGTTCCTACCTTCGAATGCCGCGCTCCAGAAGAAGTCCTCGCGTGGCTGCTGCAGCGCCTGCAAGCCGCCGGCATGCACCAGGTGATTGCCGTGGACCTCACCAAGCCGCAAATCAATATTCCTGTCGTGCACATCGTCATCCCCGGGCTGGAAGGCGTCAACGACGCCTCGAAATACGCGCCCGGTCCGCGCGCCCGCGCCCGCCTCGCCGCCCGGAGAACTCCATGAAAGTTTTTATTTTTACCGGCCCGTCGCTTCCCCGCCCCGCAGCCCAAGCCATCTGGCGGCAACCTGTCTATCTCGCGCCCGTCGCGCAAGGCGACGTTTACCGAATTGCCCGCCGCAAGCCTGCCGCGATCGGAATCATTGACGGCTTCTTCGAACGCCTTCCTTCCGTCTGGCATAAAGAAATTCTGTGGGCGCTCAGCAAAGGAATTCGCGTCTACGGGAGCTCCAGCATGGGCGCGCTGCGCGCCGCCGAACTCTCCGCCTACGGCATGATCGGCGTGGGCTCCATCTACGAAGGCTACGCCAGCGGTGCGCTCACCGATGACGACGAAGTCACTCTCGCGCACGCCCCCGCTGCCAACAAATATCGCGCCGTCTCCGAACCCCTGGTCAATATCCGCTATACCCTCGCAAAAGCCGCCGCCGCGGAGATCGTTTCGCAGCCTACGGCCGGCGCTCTCGCGCAAATCGCCAAAGCTCTTTTTTACCCGCTGCGCAATTATGAAAAAATCATCGAGGAAGGACTTCGCGCGCGCTTGCCCGCCGAAGAATTGCGGAATTTCCGTGCCTGGCTACCAACCGGCCGCGTAGATCAAAAGCGCCTGGACGCCATCGCCCTGCTCACCCGCATGCGCGAAGATCTACGCCGCCGTCCGCCGGCACAGCCGCCGAATTTCGTGTTTCAAAATACGCTGTTCTGGGTTCGACTCAGGCGGGCTTCCCGAGCTTCACGCAGCCGCCGAAAAAGTTAGCCGCGCCGATCTCGCACTCCTCACTGCAATGTTGCAGTTGTCAATTCAAAAGTGGCACATCGTTCCGCGGCATTTCGCCGCTCCGCACCGGCACGGCGCCGAGCAGCGGAAACCGTAATCAGCTGTCAACTCTTCCCCCGCCTTGATTTTTCGGAAGCTGTAATAGAAGACCTGACCCCGAATTTTGCGTACCGTCAAATTCGGTTCGCAGCCATGATTGATGAACTCGGCCCCGCTTCCGCCCACCGCCGCGTCCAGCTTCCCGCGCCGGCCCAGGTCCACCGTGTACACACGCTCCGGTTTCCCCGCGGCAAACATCTTCACCGCGCGGCGCAACGCTTCCCGTGCGCTGATCAACTCGCCGGTGTACTCGATCACCCGCTTCCTCCGCGGTATCGTTTCTTCGGCAAACACGCCGAAGCGCTCGATGCGCGATCGTCCAATGCGCAGCTTGAAACAGGCGAGTTTCGCATTCAGGCGCGGATAGTGGCGCTTGGTGGGCATGTCGAGATCTGGAGTCTGATGCAGTGTCGGGCTGGCGCAGCGTCGAGACATCTCGCGAGCGGTCTTCGCTATTCTCGGCTCGCAGCCCCTTGCGGCATCGCCCTCTTTTCTACGCTGCGCTGAACTTGCCGTGTACCGACAGCGACTTGGTATGCTTCAAGCTCGTCTTCTTCAACTTCGACTTTTTCGCGGGCTTCTTCACTGCCATCGTTCCTCTCCTTTTGGCGGCAACGCCGGGCGGGCGAGCGGACTTCGCCATTCCCCGCACGACGCCTCGTGCTGCGTCGCACCTTTACTGCGAGGATTTGATCTTTATCGAAAGAGACAACGGCTTGGTATGGTTCAACGCGCGAGCCTTCTTCAATTTCGCCTTCTTCGTAGCCTTCTTCGCCATCGCTTCTCCCCTTATTGCTGCAACGCCGTCGCGCGAGCGGCCTGCGCTATTCTGCGCTCGTATACTTCATCTTCGCCGACAAAGACAGCGGCTTGGTATGGTCCAACGCGCGAGCCTTCTTCAACTTCCCCTTCTTCTTAGCTTTCTTCGCTGCCATCGTTTTTCTCCTTGTGGCTATGCAAGGCCCTGCCGGCGTGCGGGTTGCTATCCACCGCACGACGCGCGTTCCTGGATCATCCCTTTTACTACTCTGCGACGCGCTTGACGAGCAACGCCTTGGTATGGCTCAACGGGCGGGCCTTCTTCAACTTCCCCTTCTTCGTACCCTTCTTCTTAGCCATCGTCTCTCTCCTTCTAGCTGCAACGCCGGGCGGCGTTTGTGACCTTATATGCAAACCCGTGGCCACTTGTCCACAACCAAAAAATCCGCGTAAGCCCTGCGCCGTCCTCAAATTCCCAACGCCATCCCTTGTCTCGCAACTCTTCGCTGGCGAGCCCACGCTGAATAATTCAACATCACGTTGAAAAATTTCGCGCCTCGGTCCCTTGCCGAAAATCATGGGCCTCGCGCAGTCCTTCTTGCTGTTCGCCTGTGATCCCCGCCGCTCGCATCCTAGCCGAACCTACGCCGCCGCTCGTCGCCAAACGGGGGCCCGGAGGTTGGCCCCGGCGGCCTCGCTTGACAGCCTCGTCTTTCCATCGTATATAGGTAGTATGTCTACTGTAGATTCTCTACCCGACGACAAGATCGGACTGCTTCAGGGAACTCTGGAAGTTCTGATCCTCCGCAGCCTCAAGCGAGAGCCCAACCACGCTTACGGCGTCTCGCAGTTCCTGCAACAACAATCCGACAGCGAGTTTCTCGTAGACAACGGCTCCCTGTACCCCGCGCTCCAGCGTCTTCTTCAGCGCAAATGGATCGCCGCACAGTGGAAGACTTCTCCCAATGGCCGCCGCGCCCGCTATTACAGCCTCACGCCCGCCGGCCGCAAACAACTCGTCAAAGCAACTTCCAAGTGGCAGCGCTTTGCTCTAGCCATGGCCAGGATTCTGGCACCGGAGGGTTGATCTCATGCGCCAATGGTGGTCGAAGCTGGCACGCGCTCTCAAAAGAAGCCATCTCGCGAGCGAACTGCAGCAGGAGATGGAGGCCCATCTTCAGTTCCTGATTGACGAGAATCTCGAGCGCGGCATGTCGCCCGATGAAGCCCGTGCCGCCGCGCATCGCTGCTTTGGCAACGACACCACCGTGCGCGAACGCAGTTACGAAACCTGGCAATTCCCCACATTTGAATCGCTCCTGCAGGACGTTCGCTACGCCGCGCGCGGTATCTGGAGAGCGCGCGTCTTCTCGCTCATCGTCATTCTCACGCTGGCTGTCGGAATCGGCGCAAACACCGCCATCTTCAGCGCAGTCTATGCCGTTCTTCTCAAGCCGCTGCCCTTCCCTTCGGGCGAGCGTTTGGTGTGGCTCGGCGAGTCCTCCGCGAAGGCCACCGGCATCAGCGTAACCTGGATTAATTTCGAGCATTGGCGCAGCGAGAATCACGCCTTCGATTCGATGGCCGCCTTCCAGAATTCAGATCTGACGCTCACAGGCCGCGGCCAGGCGGTGCTCACGCACGCCGGTGTCGTCACCAGCGAATTCTTTCGGCTCACCGGCTCCCGTCCGATCATGGGCCGGCTGTTTAACACGAGCGATGATGAACCGCAGTCCGCTGCGACGGTCGTGGTCACCAAAACTTTCTGGGCCGCAACCCTTTCAGCCGATCCGCAGATCATCGGCAAGACAATCACCCTGAACGGAACTGCGTACACCGTGATCGGCGTACTCGCCCGGGATCCGGGCTTCTTCCTCCCGCCGGTTGATTACTATCTTCCATTCCATCCTTCCGTCGCCGAGGCTTCCAAGCGCGACACCCACGAATGGATGCGCGCGCTCGCGCTGCTCAAGCCTGGATTCACCCTGGCTCAGGCGCGCTCGGACTTGGACACGATCATGCAGCGCCTCGCGCAGGCAGACCCGGGCCCGGAAAGCGACCATCACGCCTACGCCGAGTTCCTCACCGCGCACCGCACGGGGGACCTGGCGCACGTGTTCATCCTTTTGATGGCTGCGGTTTGCCTCGTCCTGCTTCTCGCGTGCGCGAACATCGGCGGCTTGCTCCTTATTCGCATGACCACGCGCGCGCGTGAGATGGCCATCCGCACGGCAATTGGCGCGGGGCGCCGCCGCCTCGCGCGCCAGCTCCTCACCGAAACAATTCTGATCACGCTGCTAGGTGGCGCCGCCGGAATTTTTCTCGCAGGCTTTGGACTACGCGCCATCGAGGCTCTCGGTCCACGCGATATTCCGCGCCTTTCAGAAGCCAGCATGAACCTCCCGGTGTTGATCTTCGCCGCGGCGTTGACGTTGGTGGTAGCGCTGGTCTGTTCCCTCGTGCCTCTCGTCAGTTTGAACAAAATGAATCTGATGATTCTCTTGAAGGAAGGCAGCACCGGCTCGGGCACCAGCTGGCTCGGGCACACTCTGCGTGGAGGCCTCGTCATCGCCGAGATCGCGGCGGCCGTCATTTTGCTTTTTACGTCAGGGATTCTGCTGCGAAGTTTGTGGGCCGCCGAAACCCTGAATCCCGGATTCGAGCCGAGCCACGTGCTCGCACTCGAACTGCAATTGCCGCCGTTGCCGTACAAAAGCGATGCAGCCATTCTCGATTTCTACGACCGCCTCGAAGCGGCACTTCGCGCCCAGCCCGGAATCGAATCGGTCGGCGCGATAAACTGTCCACCGGCGGCAGGCGACTGTCGCGACTGGTGGTATTCCGTCGCCGAGAAACCCACGCCCGGCCCCCAGGACGTACCGGTCACCCTAGTGAATATGGCGGACCCCGCGTACTTTGCCGCCATGCGCATCCCGCTAGTAGCCGGACGCGCTTTCTCCGATCAGGATCGGGCGGGCGAGCCGCCGGTCGCCGTCATCAACGAAGAGATTGCGCGTGCCTGGTGGAAAGACCCCGGTTCCGCTCTCGGCCAACACATCAAACTCGGCGGACCTTATATGGAAGGTCCCGTGGCTGAAATCGTAGGCGTTGCGGCGAGCGTGCCCCAAATCGGACTCGACAGCCCGCCCTTGCCGGAGATCTATCTGCCGGCCGCTCAGCGGGTGGATGCAGCGATGGTAATAATGATACGGACCAGAACTAACCCGGAGAGCATGATCGCACTCGTGCGGCAAACATTGGCTTCCCTGGACGCCAACGTTCCGATTCAGTCGTTGAAAACCGCCCGCACATGGCTCGGTGCCACACTCGTACAGCGGCGCTTCACCACAATTCTGCTCGTCCTCTTCGCCGGCATTGCAGTGATGCTGGCCAGCATCGGTTGCTATGGCGTTTTCAACTACTGGGTCAGTTGCCGGCGGCAAGAAATTGCCATCCGCATGGCAATGGGCGCCGGGACTATCGCCATTATCCGTTGCACCGGAAGGCAAACCGCGAGGTTAGGCTTAATTGGTTTGGCCGTGGGGCTAACAGGAAGCTGGGCCGCATCACGCTGGCTGAGCAGCCTGGTCTTCGGAGTCTCCACACACGACCCATTCGTTTTCGGCTCCGCCGCATTCGCAGCATCACTGATCGTCCTGCTCTCCGCGGCGGTTCCCCTCTGGCGCGCCACGCAAATCGATCCCATCGAAGCCCTTCACGAAGCCTGACGAAGACCACCGCAAAGCACCATCATTTGAAACGAGCGTGGTTCGCCAAGGTACTCATCGAGAGACCAGTTCGTAAGGATATCATTACGGATGCCTTGAGGGCCTATGGCTTGCCAGGTATCGGACCCAAGCCCCAATAAACGCAAAATCGGCCAGCTGAAATCCGCCCAAGCGACCTGTCCGGCAAGGCGACGTACCAGGAGTTGACCGCAGTTGCCCGAGCGACTACCGGCTCGTGGGCCTTCCATCCCCATCCACGCCCAATAGGTCGAGAAAGCGTCGCACCTCGCTGGGCGATGCGCTCTGGGAACAGAAGACGCCGTCACGGTGGGTTTCGAAGAAGTCAGCACCAGAGCCGAAGCTTCCTTTGAATTGCGCGCCGTTGAAAAACTCAACCCTTACCGTCGGGACTGGAATGCCGTACCACGGTGTTTCCCAACCCGTTCGGCGGGAATCAACGAAGGTGACAATCTGGAACACGACTTGTTGCTCGGTGATCTTGACCAACTGTTTACTTCCGCCAAGCCCGACGACAGTTACGCTGGTCACCGGGCCTAGCGTCGAGAAGGCTCTTCGGTTCCACCTGTGATGACCTAGCACAATCGCGGTAACTGCAAGGAGCATGATTGCGAAGACAATAACGACTGTCGCCTTCGGAGCCTTTGACATGACTCACATCGTACGCCACCCAGAACCAATCCCTTTACCAGTGGATTAAGAGCCGTCACTCAGAGTGGTGGCCGTGAGTTTCGTTGGACGATCGGAACCCGTTCGAACTACCGCCAAAGATCGCCTCTTGACTTTCGCTTTTTCTTCGCCTATGATTCCTGCCGCTGAGCTTCACCACTTCACCCCTTCTGGAGGCACCGATGGCTCTGAACGAAGCACTTCTCCCCGAATTCGATATGGAAATGGCCAACACGCGCAAGACCCTGGAGCGTGTTCCAACGGACAAATTTTCCTGGAAGCCCCACGACAAATCCGGAACGATGGGCTGGCTGGCGAACCATCTGGCCGACGTCCCCGAGTGGGCATCCTACACCATCAATCAGGACGCGCTGGACATGGCGCCAAACGGCGTGCAGATTGCCCCGCCGCCACCTCCCACAAACACGAAAGCGCTGCTCGAAAAATTCGATAAAAACGTCGCCGCCGCGCGCCAGGCCCTCACCAAAACCAACGACGCGCACCTGCACAAAACCTGGTCCCTGCTGAACAACGGCGAGACCATCATCGCCATGCCGCGCATCGCCTGCCTGCGCACCTGGGTGATGAATCACGGCATTCACCACCGCGCCCAACTAGGCGTCTACCTCCGCCTGAACAACATCCCAGTCCCGGCAATCTACGGCCCCTCAGCCGACGAAACCGGCATGTAACCGAACGCCGCCGCAAACAAGAACGTCCGTCATCCTGAGCGCAGCGAATCTCTCTTCGCAGTGATCGCGCCAGTGCGCTCTCAAAACAACCGTCGCAGCCGACACCGCAAAATCGGGTCCGTAGGGGCGCTGCTTGTGAATCGCGCTGAGGCGCGATTCATCCTTCGATTCAGCAGCGCTGAATCGAAGGGCGGCTCCCCAGCTTGCCACGCTGTCAGCAACGCGCGCCGCCTTTTCTGGGAGTGCGGCGGCGTGCGCGAAGGTGGCGTGTCGCGCAAAAAACGCATTTCGCAGAACGGCAAAAAGTCGGCGATCGAATGGAGGCGCGGGCGTTTTTTTTTGTGCGAGATGCGAGGCTCCGACCCTTTTCGGACTTCGGGAAGGATCGGCCACTCGCCGTAGAAAACCTCCTATCCAACTAATTCCGGCAGCATCAAAGCCCTGCAGCGCAATCTCGATAACGAAAATAGTATCTGCGCACACTGCCAATATTGTAGTAACTATCGCTCCCCGGCCTAAAACCTATCAGTCTCTGCCCCTGGAGGTCCCCATGTGCCGTCTTGCATCCGCTTTCGCCCTCTATCTCTGCTTCGCTATATTCGTCGCTCCTGGAGCGGCAGCACAGAAGTACAGCGTCGCCGATCTGGGTACCCTGCCGAATGGCGGCGAAACTTCGGCTGCCGGAATCAATACTGCAGGCCAAATCACAGGTTTTGGGTTCACCGGAATCCTTTACCACGCCTTCCTTTACAGCGACGGCACCATGACGGACTTGGGCACGCTACCCGGAGGAAACAATAGTTTCGGTATCGGCATCAACGATTCTGGTCAGGTCTCGGGGCACTCAGACGTCGGCGGCAGCAGCAGTGGACACGGCTTCCTCTATAGCAATGGCACCATGACGGACCTGGGCTTGCTGCCGGGTGGCAGTTATAGCTACGGCGACGCAATCAATAACTCCGCTCAGATTACAGGCCAAGCAGACGTTACCGGAGGCGCCTCTCACGCCTTTCTCTATGCCAACGGCGTGATGAAGGATTTAGGCACGCTGCCCGGCGGCACACAGACCTATGGATGGGGCATTAACAACTAGGGCGAAGTGGCCGGGTCGGGCGACACGGGCAATACCTCTCGTGGGTTCATTTACCAGAACGGCGTGTTCACGCTAATCGGTACGCTTCCGGGAGGAATCGGCAGCTCTGCAGTGGCCATCAACGATTCCGGCCAGGTGACTGGCAACGCCGACGTCCCCAGCGGCGCCCACGCTTTCCTGTACACCGCCGGCCAGCTGCAGGATTTGGGAGTGCTGCCTGGCGGAGGCGCCAACAGCTATGCAGGTGCGCTCAACAGCGCCGGCGATGTCGTCGGCCAAGCCGACGATCCCAACGGAAACAGCCTCGCCTTCGTCGTGTACGCCAACGGTACGATGCAAGACTTAAACGGCTTGATCCCGTCGAATTCGGGATGGCAGCTCCAGCAAGCGACGGGGATTAATGACGCCGGAGAGATAGCTGGAGTGGGCGTGTTTCACAGCAGCCCTACAGCCTATGCCCTTCACTCGTTTATCCTCAAGCCTGTCTGTAGCGATCATGGCAAAGACCATGACGCAGACAATGACGGCGACCATGACGGCAACAGCCATGATAAGGACAAAGATCACGACAAAGACCACAAGCACAAACACGATCACGGCTGCCACGACACGAAGTAGCAGGAGCTGAACACTGGCGGGTGGCTGACCCGTTCAGCGCTTGCACGTACCGTTAGCTTTTCCAGGTGCCGCAACTTTTGCGCGCAGCGCAAAGCGTGGTGGCAAGACGTAATCACGCAAGCTCTCGTGCCAGTCCGCATATCGAAACTCACCTCGCCGGGTGCCCCATCCTTCCCGCTTTTCGGCATGGGTGGGGCTTTTCCACCAATACACGCACCCCGCAACTATTGACCAAACCAAACATCCTATGGTCTCTTTAACGCGCCACCCACTCCACATCTCAAAGGAGCGCAACAGTGAAAATCGCCGCCACCATCTCCCGTTTCATTCTCGCCGTCGCCTTCCTCCTTTTTGGCCTCAACGGCTTCTTCCACTTCCTCCCCAACGGCAACATGCCCACGCTGGCCGTCCAGTACGTCACCGTGCTTGCCGCCTCGCATTACACGGTTCCGATTTTCGCGGTCCAGCTGGTCTGCGGAATTCTATTCCTGATCAACCGCTACATCCCTCTGGCCCTGACGCTCATCGGCCCCGTCATCGTCAACATCCTGATCTTCCACATTCTGATGCTCCCCATCGGCATTGGCCCAGGCCTGATCTGCACCATCTGCTGGTTCATCCTCTTCGCCAAACACTACCAATCCTTCGCCGGCATCTTCCAAAGCAAATCGTAAACGCCAAGTAACACCCCCACGCGTCCCACCGCAACCATGAAAGTATTTCGGGGTGCCCCATCCTTCCCGCATTCCGGGAAGGGTGGGGCTTTTACTCAGTGAATCGCCGACCGTTAGTGTTGCAGTTGCAATTTGCGGCGCCGCATCCCTTTGCGCACGGCGCAAAGGGTGCCTGGCAACACGTAATTACTCATGCGCCGGCCCTGGCAACAGAATCTCACCGTCCTTCGTCCTACTAAAAAGGGATCGCAATAAGAAATCGTAACCACCACGATCACAGGAGCACCTCATGGCAAGAATCGAAGGCATTGATCCGCAACATGCTCCATTCTTTATGCGTCAGGTATTCAAGAAGGTCCGCAAGATGGTGGGCCGCGACCTCACGCCGCAAAAAATCGCCGCCCGCGTCCCACGCGTGTTCTGGGTAAGCGCCGTGGCAGAATGGCTCCTCGGACAGAAAGCAGCCGTTCCACAACGCCAGCGCATGCTACTAACGCTAAGGACCGCAGCGCGCGTCGGCTGCCCCTTTTGAATTGATGCAAATTCTGCCGGAGGCAGAATGTGCGGCTTGACCGATGACGAAGTCGCGGCAGTTCGCGAAGGGCGCATCGAAGGTGTTGCGGCAGACGAAGCAGCTTTGCTGCGCATGGCGGACGCGATGGCAGACACGCCATCGAATGTGAGCGATGAAATCTACGCCGAACTCCGCCGTCACTTTTCCGAGGAACAACTGATCGAACTCGCCGCCACTGCCGCGCTCGAAAACTTCCGTGCCCGCAACAATCGCGTCTTCGACGTAGGCAGCGACAACCTATACCGCAAAGGTCTGCGCTTCAAACAAAAGTGAATCGAGCGCGAAGCGCAGTCCTTGCATCCTACCCAGCGCCGTAGGCGCGACACTCACCCGCGCCAAATTCCAAATCGCATTCGACGCGATGTATCATTCCCGGCGGGTGGCCGACATACTTACGAGCCAGGACAAGCGATCGAGAACATGCAAGTAGCTAAAGAGGTAGAGGCCGAGATAAAAGCAGCCAGGAAAATATGGCTACCCCGGTGGGGTGTGCTGTGCATAATCATTTGCACGTTGCCGATTTATTGGCTGTTCGATCATTTTGGAAGACTTAATCTTGCGTTGCCAACACTGATTTGTATCGGGATGCTCGGACTCGCTCTCACCGTCAAGTGGAAGTTGAGGCGGCGCCTGTGGTCTTGGATCACCATGGCTGTCTTCGCGGCGCTTCATGTCCTGCTGATTTTTTCAGTTCCGTGGACCATCAAGTGGGTTCCCGCACTCGCGATCGCCGCCATCGGGTCAGCGGATTTGATCGCGATGGTCGCGATTCTCTCAGTCGTCGAAAAATTCATGCAAAAGCCAGAAACTCCGTGAACGATGGGGCGCTTGACGGTCGGCAGTGACTTACTTGGAGGAAGTGTCAATTCAACCAGAAGCGTACGATGAAGAGAACCTGAAGATCAGGAACGCGCCCTGGGCATGGGTATTCGCGACCTGATTCTCAAGCCCGACACCATTGACCAGCTGGGTCGCATTCTGGATGACATTTTCCACCGTGAACTTGTTGAGCCATAACTTAAGTCCTGGTGCGTCGCCTAACCGAATAAGTGCCGTACTCCAATTTCAGTTCTTCGGTCACTACGTAAATCGTCACGCTCGCATCCCTGTGCGCATTCCGCAAAGAGTGCGTGGCAACACGTAATCACCCAAGATTCGGTCCGTCGCCGCGACCACAACCCGCCTGTGTAGCGACCCGCCCGTCAGGTGTCGGGTGATGACACTAGGGATTTCCCCAGTTGTTCTCCAGCAAGGCTCCGTTTAAAAGTACGCGCAGGACCCACACGATGGACTTGGTCAGTGCTGGCGATGCGGCCGATTTCCTGGTTAGTTAGCCAACCTTCAAGGAGACTTTCCATGGCTCTACAGATGCGTGTCAAGTCGATAGCGACTGGAGCGAACCTGGCACTTGTCGCCGTCATTCTTTCGCTGATATGCGCCTGCACCAGTCAGGACAAGCCACAAGTCGTGGCGATGTCCCCTGCGCCGCCAGCAACCAGCACCGTGCAGCCGCCAGCCGTAGGCGGACCGACGCGAATGGAAAAAGATCTCTTGGGAGAAAAGGCAGTTCCTTCGTCGGCGTACTGGGGTGTTCAGACACAGCGAGCTCTCGAAAACTTTCAGATCTCGGGGGTTCCGATCAATCGCTATCCGGAATTTGTACAAGCGTGGGCCATTGTGAAATTGGCGGCAGCGCGCGCAAACACCGACGTCGGCGCAATGAGCAAGCAGAAATTGGAGGCGATTGAAAAGGCGTCCCAGGCCGTGATGAAGGGCGATTACAACAACCAATTCCTGGTGGATTGGTATCAGGGTGGCGCGGGCACATCCACCAACATGGACGCCAACGAAGTGCTCGCCAATGTGGGGCTCGAGTTGACCGGGCATCAAAAGCGAGAGTATTCGATTCTCGACCCGCACGACGATCTGAACATGTCGCAATCGACGAACGATTCCTATCCGACAGCGATCAAGGTCGCCTTTATCCTACGCAACGACAAGCTTGTCGCTGAGTTGCAGAAGCTGTCGGCGTCGCTCAGCGCAAAAGGCAATGAGTCTATCGACATGGTGAAGATGGGCCGTACGGAGCTTCAAGACGCGGTGCCCATGACGGTCGGACAGGAATTCTACGCCTTCGCGGCATCACTGGACGGCGAGATCGCCTATCTTCGCGAGGCGGAAAAGCAGTTGTACACGGTCAATATGGGAGCAACCGCCATCGGCACGGGGATCAACGTCCCGAAAGGATATGCTGAGAAGTGCGCCGTGGAGTTAGCGAAGCTCACAGGCAAGCCGATCAAGCCGGCATCCGATATGATCGCAGCCACCTGGGACCAGGAGGGCTTCGTCGCCTATTCCGGAGCCCTCCGAAGCGTCGCAATAAAACTCTCGAAAAGCGCCAGCGATCTGATTTTGCTCGATTCCGGGCCGCGCGCAGGTCTCAACGAGATTGACCTGCCGGAATTGCAGCCCGGCTCTTCGATCATGCCCGGGAAAATCAATCCGGCGTGAACTTTCGTTACGGAATGGCTAAGGACGGCCAACTCCGACTGAAGTCCCGGCCCGAGGCTTTTCCCGCGCCCTATTTCGTCGATACGGGCACTTTCCCTGCAAAGTGGACGACCATCGCAGGATATGAGGTCTACTATCGAACTGGCCCGTGGTTGTTCGGCAGCGAATACTGGTGGGTCCATACCTCCTCGCCGTCAGAGGGCAATCCTCTGTTCAAAGGCGGGGATTGGGTAGCGACGTACTTGATCACCGGGGAAACCCGCGTTTACGACACCGCAGGCGGATTTTTCAGAGAAATAGTGCCGAAGAGGCCCGTATTCAACGGAGGTCCCGGAGCCTGGGAATTGCTGTTGCGGTACTCGCAAATAAATCTCGATAGTGGCCCCATACAAGGCGGACAGTTTAAGAGAATCACGCCCGGCGTAAACTGGTACGTGACAGACAGCGTGCGCTTCGAGTTCGAGTATGGCTACGGGCACCTCGATCGTTTCAACCTAAGCGGCAATACGCAGTTTTTCCAGGCCCGCATTCAACTGCAGCTGTAGTCGAGCGCGCCAGGACAGAAATCAGCTGACCGGGCATGACTCGCATCCACCAGCCGATGACAACGGGCTGAAGCGATGAGGGGAGCTGACGTCATGAGTTCACTAGAGAAAGCCGCAATAAACCCTAAAGTTCAGAAAGATGCCCCCGTTTCCAACGTAGAGGTTGCAGAAAAGAAGCGATTGAAGAGTGCGCGTGAGGAAGGTGTGCCTTGGAAGAAGTGGGGGCCGTATCTCAGCGAGAGACAATGGGGCACCGTCCGCGAAGACTACAGCGAGAATGGCGACGCCTGGAATTTTTTCACCCACGACCATGCCCGTTCCCGCGCTTACCGCTGGGGCGAGGACGGCATCGCCGGCATTTCCGATGACCAACAACATCTGTGCTTCGCGCTGGCTCTGTGGAACGGCAAGGATCCGATTCTCAAGGAACGGCTCTTCGGATTGACCAACAGCGAGGGCAACCACGGCGAGGATGTCAAGGAATACTACTTCTACCTCGACAGCACGCCGACGCACTCCTACATGAAGTATCTCTACAAGTACCCGCAGGCGGCCTTTCCCTACGTCGATCTGGTGGAGACGAACCGTCGGCGTTCCAAGAACGACATGGAGTACGAGCTGCTCGACACCGGTGTTTTCAAGGACGACCGGTATTTCGACGTTTTCGTGGAATACGCCAAGGACGGCCCGGAAGACATCCTGGTCCGAATCACCGCAGCCAATCGCGGACCTGAGGTAGCAGAACTTCATCTCTTGCCGACACTATGGTTCCGGAACAACTGGTCGTCGTGGATTGCCGAATCAAATAGAGCTCCCGTGAAACCAAACCTCAGGCAGATCGAGGCAGCTGCGGGCACGACTGCGGTTGCGGCAACGCATTCGCTGCTGGATCAATTCATCCTTTCCTGCGAAGGCGAGGTTCCGTTGCTCTTCACCGAGAACGAAACAAACCACGAGCGACTCTTCCCTGGGCAAAAAAACGAGAGCCCCTACGTCAAGGACGGAATCAACGACTGCATCGTGCAGGGAAAACAGGACGCGGTGAACCCCGGCGAGCAAGGGACCAAGGTCGCGGCGCATTACCGGGTCAAGGTAGGTGCCGGTCAATCCCAAGTGATTCGCCTGCGGCTCTCCAAGGGTTCTGCAAGCCAGAAGCGCGAACCTTTCGGAAAGCAATTTGATGAAGTCTTCGCAAGCCGGCTTCGGGAAGCCGATGAATTTTACAAGTCGGTGACGCCACCATCGGTGAGTGAAGACGCCGCCCAGGTGATGCGCCAGGCCCTCGCTGGCATGCTATGGACCAAGCAGTTTTTCTTCTTCGACGGTGATAATTGGCTGGACGAGCACCACTCCAACCCGCTCCATACCGGATATCGAAATTCTCGAAACTCGGAGTGGTTCCACATGTTGAACCACGACATTATCTCCATGCCTGACAAGTGGGAATACCCTTGGTACGCGGCCTGGGATCTTGCCTTCCACACACTTCCGCTCTCCGTCGTGGACCCCGACTTTGCCAAGGAGCAGATGGAGTTGATGCTCCGCTCCTCCTACCTGCACCCCAGCGGACAAATGCCTGCCTACGAGTGGAATTTCAGCGACGTCAATCCCCCTGTCCACGCTTTTGCGACGCTCTTTCTGGCCAGATCGGACCAGGCCCTGCGCGGCAAGACGGACGTGGAATTCCTTAAGCGTACGTTCAACAAGCTGGTGCCGAACTTCACCTGGTGGGTGAACCGCAAGGACCGTTTCGGAAAGGGCGTATTCGAGGGCGGCTTCCTCGGCCTCGACAACATCGGCGTGTTCGACCGCAGCGCGCCGCTTCCCACCGGCGGTTATCTGGAACAGGCGGACGGCACGGCGTGGATGGCCCTGTTCAGCCAGAACATGTTGGAACTCGCGTTCGAGCTCTCCCTCCACGACCCCAACTACGAGCCCATGATCGCGAAGTTCGCCGACCACTTCTACTATATCGCCAGGGCTATGAACCGGCCCGATCAGAATGGAATGTGGGACGAGGAAGATGGCTTCTACTACGACTTGCTACAGCTGCCCGACGGTAGCTCTCAAAGGCTCAAGGTGCGCTCCATGGTGGGCCTCCTGCCGCTGTGCGCCACCTCGGTTATCGAAAAGTCGTGGCGGGACCGCGTCCCCCGAGCGGTGGCTGAGGGAAATGAACGCCTGCGCCGTATACCAGAACTTAAGGAGACCATACACCCCACGGGTCCGGGACATTATGGAGTAGCCGAGCGAGGCATCATCGCCCTGCTTAACCCGGAGCGACTCCGCCGGATCTTGACCAAGATGCTCGATGAAAACGAGTTCCTGGGTCCCTATGGCATCCGCTCGCTCTCCAAGTTCCACGAGCAGCATCCCTACATCCTCCATGTGCAAGGCCAAGAGTACCGGGTGGACTACCTCCCAGCGGAGTCGAACACTGGCATGTTCGGCGGCAACTCCAACTGGCGGGGCCCTATCTGGATGCCCGTGAACGCGCTCATTATCCGGGCGCTGTGGAACTTCTATTTGTACTACGGCGATAATTTCAAAATCGAATGTCCCACGGGCTCTGGCAAACTTATGAACCTCTTCGAGGTAAGCGAGGAGATCGCGGATCGCCTCGGCCGGATCTTCATGCGGGACGATCGTGGTCGTCGGCCCGTCTATGGCGGCACCGAGAAGTTCCAAAGTGATCCCCACTGGCGCGACTACATCCTCTTCTATGAATACTTCCACGGTGACAATGGCGCCGGGCTGGGCGCTAGCCACCAGACGGGCTGGACCGGACTGGTGGCCAAGACCATCGAGCTTTACGGCTTCCTGGATGCCAAACGGGGCCTAGAAGAGGGCAGGCAGGCCGCGTTCACTAAGGTAGCGGCCAGCGCTAGGTAAAGAAGACTGTACGCATGGTCGTTCTGGCGATCGCTCCGGCGCATCCTTCCACGACCGATGACAGTCGCGGTTCGTCTTCGCAGTTGCAGTTCGGGGTGCCGCACTCTCGCGGGTTCGCGGCCAAAGGCCGCAGGCGAGGGTGCGCGGCAAGCGGAGTGCGGCAACCCGAAGTTCCACCCCAACGGCAAACCCAAAAACCCAATCAACTCCTCCGTTAACTAGCGCAGTGGTATCATCCAGTCCGGTGACGCGTCAAGAACGGCGAGCGGCAACAGCGAGTCTTGCCCTGCAAAAGGGTCCGCCACCCGCCCGTAGTAACAATGTGAAATTTTTAAACACAAGCAGGGAAGAAAGGGGACGTTGTTCGTGCCGGAGTCGGATTCAAACCCGCCGTATGGTTTACTACTATTTGGGGGCTTCTTATTTTTGCTGGCGGTAGTTGCGACGTGTTCCGGAGAAGCGTGGGCACGCTACGGCCTTGTGGTCTACCGCGACGAAAAACCGAAGAAGTTTTGGTGGTTAGTCGCATCGTATTATCTTGGCGGTCTTGGTCTTATTGGATACTTCCTGTACCAGGTCTATGGACTTGCAAACTGAACTGGTCTTCTCGATGCCCGGTCACACACCCGGCGGGTGGCGCACCCTTCAAGTGCAGGCAAGCAACCGCCTTTAGGTTTTGCGGGTGCCGCAACCCTTTGCTCCGTTTGCAAAGGGTAAGTGGCAAAACGTGAAGCCCTACCCCACTGTGCGTCGCTCGCCTTTCTTTGCTCCATACGGGACTGTCTCCGGCGCAATTGCAGTGTAACGAGAGAGCAACGAATTAGTGGAGCGCAGCTTCTTACTGACCATCTAGCGCACTCCGGCGTTGGTACAAAGCCGCGTTCGTCGATTTCTTGACGCGGAGGAGGTACGTTGAAATGAGGAACTCGCTCGCGGTTGTGTTGTTGTTTGCGGCCGTCAGTGCTGGGCCACTTTGGGCGCAGGACCGGCCCTCGGCGTTTGAGGCGTATGGGGGGTACTACTACACGCGCTTTAATATAAACGCCAATGCCCCGGGCATTGCACCCTTCGCAGCGTACAACGGCAACGGTGGGGGTGGCCAGTTCGAGTACAACGTCAGCCGCTGGCTCGGTGCAGTAGGAGACTTGGGCGGCTTTGTTGCCACCAGCAGCGGGAATGGAGCATTCGCCGGAGCAGGATTCACCTATCTCTTCGGGCCTAGAGTGAATTCCCGGCACGGCAAAGTTACGCCGTTCGCTCAGATCCTCTTCGGAGGCGTTCGCACAACCGACGGCATCGCCCAATCAACGGGGACCGAAAACAATTTTGCGATGACGGCTGGCGGCGGTATTGATCTCCAAGTGTCCAGACACATCTCCGTCCGTCCCGTACAGGCCGAGTACTTCATGACAAAAATTCCGGACGGTCTAAATAACCGACAGAACAATTTCAGGTTCGGCGCTGGTGTCGTGTTCCGCTTCGGCTAAAGGCGGCAGAATTCACTGTATCTCCTACAAAACAAATACCCGCGTCCCCAATCAATCGCCAACAAACTGCCACTCCCCGAAACGCGTTTTTTGCGCCACTCGCGCCCCTCATACAACATGCCGTCGCGCTTACTTTCAACTCCCACGCCGCCCACCTGCCACAAATCACTACTCACCAATCACCAATCACCACAATGTAGGCAGGCCTGCGGACTATCGGCGCCCCGAAGGCGCCGCCCGCACCGCGTTTCCAGCCGTCGCTCGGGAAGGTACCTTAGTACCATCGGACCATTCCACCCGCCATTCGCCTTGGCTACTCTTCTGCGATCTCTTCCGGGCCACTTGGGAAACGCATGGACCTCAGGAATTTGCAGGTCTATCTTCGCGAGCACTCCAGGCCGCTGCGGTGGTCCGCGAAACTGCGCTTACGCACGAAATTCCTGCTCTCCGTCATCGCCATCATCGCGGGCCTCACCTCCGCCACGCTTTGGATCGTCGGTCACGCCGCGGAAGAACAAGTGCAAAAATCGGTCGAGCAGGATACCCGCAATTCCGTGCTCACCTTCCAGAATCTGCGCGCCGAACGCCAGATCGAACTGAATCGCAGCGCCGAATTGTTCGCCACTCTTCCCGCCATCAAGGCGCTGATGGCCGACGAAAACCCCGCAAAAATCCAGGATGCTTCCGAAGAAATCTGGCGCTCGGGCGACGCGCAACTTTTCGCGCTCGCCGACTGGAAAGGCCAAATTCTCGCGTTGCACACGGTGACTCCCGGCTTTCCGCGCAGCGCCGCTCAGCAAATGATGTCCAATGCAAACGGCCCCGGCGACGGCGGGGGCTGGTGGTTCGGCGCGGGGCATCTCTACCAAGTCTCATCGCGCGCGATTCACTTGGGCGCGCCATCTTCGCAATTGCGTCTGGGGACTGTCGTGGTTGGGCGTGAAATTGATTCGGGCGTGGCGCGCGACGTCGGGCGGATCGCGCTGTGCCAGGTCGCGTTCGGTTATGGCGATCAGCCGGTGGTGACTTCCCTTTCGACGCTGGACGACGCCATGCTCGCGAGCGCGCTCACCAGTCCGGCGACGCGCGGCAAAATCGTCATCGCCAACAAAACCTATTTCGCCAGCTCCGTAAATCTCACTCCCGGTGCCACGCCACAGCTTACGCTCACCGTCCTGAAACCGGTGGACGACGCGATGGCCTTCCTTACGCGTTTGAACAACACATTGCTGATTCTCGGTTTCTGTGCCGTTTTCGCCGGCGCCATTCTCGTGTTTCTGATCTCGCGCACCATCACGCATCCGCTCGACAACCTGGTGCAAGGCGTGCGCGCGCTCGAGCAAGGCAACTACCACTACCCGCTCGGTCCCGGCGCCGGCGACGAAGTTTCCGAAGTCACCGCCGCGTTCGACCGCATGCGCGTCACGTTGCAAGCCAACGAAGAGCAGAACAAGCAGCTTGAACACCAATTGCGCCAATCGCAGAAAATGGAAGCTGTGGGGCGGCTCGCCGGTGGCGTCGCGCACGATTTCAATAATTTGCTCACCGTGATTAAAGGCCACAGCGATCTACTGGAATTGAAACTCGGCACGCTGAGTCCCGCGCAAGCCAGCATCGCGCAAGTACGCAAAGCCGCGGACCGCGCCACTGCGCTCACGCGCCAGCTTCTCGCGTTCAGCCGCATGCAAGTGTTGCAGCCGCGCGTGCTCGATCTAAACGCGCTGATCGCCGACCTGAATAAGATGTTGCCGATGCTGATCGGCGAAGAGATCGAATACACGTTTCGTCCCGGCGATTCCCTCGCGCGGGTGAAAGCCGATCCTTCGCAGATCGAACAGGTGCTGGTGAATCTCGCCGTCAACGCGAAGGACGCCATGCCCAAGGGCGGCAAGCTCACCATCAACACGCGCAACATTTTGCTCGACGCCGAGTACGCGCGCAGCCATCCTCCGGTTGTTGCCGGGCGCTATGTGCTGCTGACCGTCGCGGATACCGGATGCGGCATGGACGAACAGACTAGAGCGAAAATTTTCGAGCCGTTTTTCACGACGAAGGAGCTCGGCAAAGGGACGGGGCTGGGCCTTTCGACTGTGTACGGCGTGGTGAAACAAAGCGGCGGATACATCTGGGTGGACAGCACGCCGAAGCAGGGCACGCGATTCGAAATCTTCCTGCCGCAAAGCAGCGAGGCCGCACAGTTGCCCTTGGAGCAAGAGCCCGCCGCAAAGTATTCGCCTGCCAAGGGCACGGTGCTGCTGGCGGAAGATGAAGAAGCGGTCCGCGAACTGGCCGGAGAATTTTTGCGTTCGAGCGGATACAAAGTGATCGAAGGCAAAGACGGTCTCGACGCACTCGAAAAAGCGGAACAGGAATCCGGACCGATTGACGCGCTGGTGACGGACGTGGTGATGCCGCGGATGCGCGGCACTGAACTAGCGCAACGTCTGAAGCGCGTCTATCCCGGAATCAAGATCGTTTATATGTCCGGCTACCTCGAGCACAACGGCGAAGACGGTTTCATCGCCGATTCCGCGCAGCTGCAAAAACCCTTTTCGCGCGATTCCCTGCTGAACAAATTGCGCGATGTCACAGGCCAACCCGCGAAACACCGCCTGCAAGTCGTCTAGGATCCGTACCATGATCGCTCCAGTCCGTTTCATATACTCATAGGGCAACCGCGCTTGATTCGGCGCGGCCAGCCGCTTGCCAAGCGCGTATTCTGAGCTTTCGGGTGCGCAGGGGCCGGGGACTGGGGTGTTCCCCGGGGTGAGCGTCGCTCGACTTCGGCGGCCAATTTCAAAGTGTTTCAAGCGGTTGGGCCATTTCGCGGGGCTCGGGGTTCGAGGTCCGGCTCGGAAAATCCGGAAGAATGCGGGAGCACGTTTTGGTGTTGGGCATGCGGCGCTGCGGCAGGCAGCGAGTGCGATGTGTTGCGGAGTGGCGCCTGCTGTTGTGACCGAAAATTTGCATACTGCTTCCGCGCGATTCGGTGAGCGAGGTAGCGATGATGGGGAAAATCTCTAGTTTTACGATGGCAGTTTGTATTTTTGCGCTGGCCGCGCTGTTTTCCGCGGGCCGCGCGGCGGCGCAAGCCGACTACACCGTCATCAACGTTGAGGATGGCGGCGCAATCGCCGGCACCGTGAAATGGTCCGGGCCTGTTCCTAAAATTCCCAAGCTGGCGATCACCAAGAATCCCGAGGTCTGCGATCCCGACTCGCTAAAGACGCGTGACCTGGAGCGGCTGCTGATCAATCCGGATGGGAACGGCGTCGCGAATACCGTGGTTTATCTGCGCGGGATCACCAAAGGCAAAGCCCTGGACATGCCCGAGGCGCGCGAAACGTTGAACCAGAAAACCTGCCGTTATGTGCCGCACATCATGATCGTGCCGCAAGGCAAGCCGCTCAAAATCGAGAGCACTGATCCCGTGCTGCACACCGTGCAGATGTTTGGCGCCTCCAGCAACAATATTCCTTTCCCTTTCCAGAACCAGTTCATCCCGGTGATGATGAACCATAACGGCGTGGTGGAATTGAAATGCAACGCCGGGCACGTGTGGATGAACGCGAACGTCCTGATCGTGAAGCATCCTTATTATGCGGTGACCGACGATCACGGGTCGTTTAAGCTCTCGGACGTTCCTCCGGGCGAATACGAGATCGTGGCGTGGCACGAGGGTTGGCAGGTGCTGTCCGAGGCGAAAGTGCTGGATGTGGGCGCGCAAGTGGAAGTGAAACGCCCGATTTACAGCACGCCGGCGACGTGGGCGAAGAAAGTAACGGTGAAGCCGGGCGAGCCTACCGTGGTGGATTTCACAATTTCCGAGAAGCACGAATAGTCCGAAGCAGGCGGGCTTCCGCTATATCGGACATCTGGCAAACCATCTTCCGTCGCGTTGCTGCAGAGTACATTTGAACGAGAAGGCGCGAAAAATAGTTCCGTCAGCCGGTGCGGAATCCCGCTCTCGCTTAATGGGCCCTGCCGCGCTCAAATCCTTTAGCGCCTCCGCCGAATCGTGCGACTCCTGGCACGGGAGCAGTCGTTCTTCCGTTGCGCCCTCTATCGGACCGGGATCGGTATTTGTGGCGCGCTGCTGGTCCCAGCTGCTGCCGTCCGCGAATTCAACGGAGCTCACTTGCACAAAGGCCCGCAAGCAGCTACAGCCGCCCTTCGCGCCGACAAAAAGCAACTGGTAACCGTTCAAGCCCGCGACGTGAGCCTGGCCTTCCGCACCGGGCGCGATCATATTTTCGTTGGGCCACATGCGATCTTGGCCCGTCACCCCTGGACCAAAATCCCCTGCAAGCGGAGCTGATTCAAGTTTATTGGAGGGGTTTGCACCGACGATGCGCACACGAAACCAGTACGCGCGGGTGGCCTGGGTGGACAAAATGCGAAGCACGACGATCGGGTAGCCGTCCAGTTTCTCCGGCATTTTGAATCCAACGATCTGTAACGGACCAGCCTGCCCGGGGACGCGCAACTCCACTGTGGCGGTGAGATCATTGCCATTTCCCAGCGGCGGAACTGCAGGCGTGCCGGGAGCAAACAGGATAGCGGTGATACCTATCGCAAGCGCTGAGATTCGCATTCTGCCATCCTCCGACGCGGGCTCGGAACGACGAGTGACGAAAACAGCCGAGTCGAGGGTACAACCGTTACGTGGCTTGTGAAAGGTCTCGGTAAAAGACTCGCCGCTCGCTGCCCATTGCTCATACCCCTGAAATTATCTTCATGCTATAGCGTATAGACCTTTAGGAGACGCCGATGCTGCCGGTGCCGTTTGTGGGTCCGCACATTTACGATGCGATTTTCATCGCGTCGTATGTTTGCTGGTTGCTTTTCGAGTTTGTCACCGGTGCGTCACGAAAATCGCGCGATCCGAAACGGGCGCGGGACCGCGGCTCGTTTTTCTTTCTGGTGGCAATGATTTGGCTCGGGATCGGGCTGGAGTTTGTGTGCGTCTTTCGATTCCAGCAAGCCGCGATTCCCTGGATGCGCACTGAGATTTTCTTTCTAGGGATTGCGTTGATGTGGGCGGGGATTGCGTTTCGCTATTACGCGATGCGGGTGCTGGGGCGTTACTTCACGTTTCAGGTGGATGTGCATTCGGGGCAGACCGTGATCGAGGCGGGGCCGTACCGGTATGTGCGGCATCCGTCTTATTCCGGGGCGTTGGTTACGGTGATTGGGTTCGGATTGAGTTTGGGAAATTGGGCGGGGCTACTGGCGCTCGTGACCTGCGTGGGGATTGGTTACGCGTATCGAATCCAGGTGGAAGAGGACGCGCTCGTTGGGGCATTGGGCGAACCTTACAAGCAATACATGGGGCGGACGCAGCGGCTGGTGCCGTTCGTGCTTTAATCGGTGTCCGGTTGCTTCGATTTGTCTTTCGCGGAATCCAGCGGCGAGTGGAAGCCCGAGAGGTTTCCGGGTCCCTTGATAACGGTCATGCTGCCGACCTTCGGTAGTTTCTGACTGCGCAGCTTCAGCTTGCGTGGCTTCCCAAGAGGCATGGTGAATTCCTGGTCCGTAGCAGTCGCTTCGTGACCCGCGAAGCGTGGCAATATTCAACAACAGCTTGTTGCGTTTAGGCAAGTGCTCTCAAGTGGTAGCAAGGTCGACCCGCCGATCTTGGGCGACGGCGACATCTCTTCCGCTCGAGCACAGGACGGTAGTCCGAGTGGCCTTGCTTACAGGTATCGCTCAATGACGTATTCTAGTGATACAATCCGCGCGTCCAACAAGACACCTTTTGGAGTGACATACTCGAACTGAGCGATTGATGAGCGGGCGGCGGCAAATTGTCGAGGTGCTTCGCGGCGACACTGAAAAGCTCGACGAATTGTATTTTCAGCTCGGCGACGTATTGGACGTCAAAGCCAGCATAATACTGGTATTAGTGACTTTACTCGGAGCGGTTTCGGGACAAGTACTTGCCTTACACGGACTCTCTCCTGCACTCAAATTCCTACAAGTGATTTCTGTCCTGAGCCTCGGATTCGCTGTCATTCTGACAATCCTCGCGCTAAGAATTTCACGATTTTACGCCTCGCCGTTGCCAAGCGACTGGGCGGAAAATCTTCTCGATTGGCACACATACTACTCTGAATATCCTGATTCCGAGAATTTGATCTGGGATCACTTCACGCAGGTTCGAGATGAACTTACGCGCGAGAGAGTGACGAAGAATCGCGCACTTACGCAACAAAAATCTGGACTAAATAAGTGGGCATTACGCGCAACGACTCTTGCACTCGCGTTCGAATTTCTGAGTTTAATGTTGCTCGGGCTAACTTACCACCAAAGCTAGGCGCTTTTTTCGACAGTCGAATTGCGAGGGCGCTGTGGCGGTGGAGGCGTTTGGACGTGGGTTTCTGGCGTGGGTCGCAAAACCGGCTCTTCCATGCGCTGTGGCTGTGTGTTTGGCACGTGTCACCTTCTAACTAACGCATTATATCACATAAAGACTATAGGCTGTGCTCACGCGGCGGCGCCTGTTAGGCGCGGGAGCAGAAGGTGGAAGAACTTTTCTGGGTTCACGCCTACGGCTACCTTTGAGTTGGGCTTGAATGGTTCTTCGGGGGCGCTGGGGCCTGGCATGCTGGTGTCCATCGGCGGCGATTTGCGGACTGGAGCGTGGCCGTCGTAGCCGAGGGTTTGGCCGGCGGTCCATTCGCCTTCGGTTTCGACTTCGACGTAATAGTCTTTCAGGGTGATCACATCGGGGTCAATCAACGACGCGATCGTCAGCGGATCGTGCATCGTGATCGCCGTCACTTCCCCGCCCTTCCGCATGCGCTCGTAGGTAGCGCGCATGACTTTGCCTGCCGTCTGGCTGACTGGATTCTGTGCGGCTTCGAGTTGCTGGATTTGCGGCTCGGTGAGCTGACATTTGCGCGTGACGTCCAGGCCGACCATGGTCAGCGGGATTTCGGCGTCGAAGACGATGCGCGCCGCTTCGGGGTCAACGTACAGATTGAATTCCGCCGCGGGTGTCATGTTGCCTCCGGAAAGCGAGCCGCCCATGATGGCGACTTGCGGAATCATCGCGGCAAGCTCGGGATCGCTGCGCAGGGCGAGCGCGACGTTGGTGAGCGGGCCCACAGCGACGATGGTGATTTCGCCGGGATTTTCGCGGACGATGCGGCGAATGATTTCGGGTGCGGTTTCGCGCACCGGCTTGATTTTCGGCTCGGGAAAATCCACTCCGGCGAGGCCGTTCGCGCCGTGAACGTGGCCAGCCGTGACCAGGCGACGCAGCAGAGGATGGCTCGCACCGGCAGCGACAGGCACGTCGGGGCGACCCGCGATTTCGACGAGACGCAGCGCATTCGGCAGCGTGAATTCAAGCGGCACGTTGCCGCAGACGGGCGTGATCGCTTCGACTTTCAGCTCGGGCGAGCGGAGGGCGAGGAAGATCGCCATCATGTCGTCGATGCCGGGGTCGGTATCCAGGATGATGCGGCGCGGTTTGGCGGAAGCGGCGGCGCGCGTAGACGCTGGCGAAGCGGCGGCGTTGGAGCTGACGCGTGCGGAGGGCGCTTTTGCATCGTTGCGCGCGGCGGGATGATTGGTTTCGCCAGGCGCGGATTCGTGCGCGGATGCGGGGAGTTGCGTGGCAAGACCGCCGATGGCGCCAGCGATTGCGAGGCCTGTGGAATTGGAGAGAAATTTGCGGCGGGTCCAGCGGGTCGGCGTTTGCGCCGCGGCAACAACGTCAGCGCGATTTTCGTTTGTGCGCGAATTGTTTTCTGGTTGCAGGTTGCGATTCATGGTGACGATCCCCCCGTTTGCACAAGAAGAGTGCGGCGGGGATTCTAGCGCGACGAGGAAAACGATGGATAGGAATAAATGATTCGGGCGGAGGTGTACCATCGGCGGCGAAAAGGCGGACGGATTCGCCGGCGTTCGCGGCGGTCGCTGTCGCAAGGGTGATTAGCGTGTCAGATGGACACAATCCGTTGGCGGGTCGCGGTGCGGCGGGGCTGCCTGACGTTTGGACCGTGATCGCGATTGCGATTGCGGCTACGGTTTGTGGCGACTTGATTCATGAAGCATTGGGGCACGGCGGTGCTTGCGTGCTAACGGGCGGGCACGTTCTGGGGCTTTCGAGCGTTTATTTCGATTGCGATCGCGATACGCGGATCGTGGCGGCGGGCGGCACGATTGCAAATTTCGTCGCGGGGGTTTTGTGTTTTGCTGCTTCACGGATAGTTCGGCGGGCGCCGCGGCTGCGTTATTTTCTGTGGCTATTAATGACGATTAATTTGCTCGAGGTGGGTGGCTATTTTCTTTTTTCCGGTGTGGGGAATATTGGAGATTGGGCTCGGGTGATCCAGGGATTGCAGCCGTCTTGGGCGTGGCATCTTGGATTGATCGTGGCCGGCGCGATTTCCTATTCGTATTTTGTGTGGTTATCACTGCTGGAGCTGCGGCCGTTTCTCGGTCCGGAAGGCGAGATGCGCTTGCGGCGGGCGCGGCGGTTGACGCAGATTCCTTATTTCACCGACGGAATTCTTTCTTGCATTGCGGGATTGTTCAATCCCGTGGGGATGCTGCTGGTGGCGATTTCGGCGGCTGCGGCGTCGTTTGGCGGCGCGTCGGGGCTCGCTTGGATGGGATTGCTATTGCGTGGGCCGCGCGTGCGCAGTACGGAACTTCAGATGCCGGAGATTACGCGGAGCTGGGGATGGATTCTTGCCGCAGTCGCTCTTGCCCTTTTGTTCATTGATGTGATGGGTCCTGGATTCAGGTGGCCGGCGAATAAGTAGCGCCAGCGCTCCAAGGGCCAGCCGCGTCCCAGAAAGTTCGACTCCAACGGCTGGCGCACTAAAGTGCGCCGCTACAAAGGCGCGCTCCACCCAACCTTGTGGTGAACATTTTTTGTGCGCTTGCGTATATTTTTACGGATGGAGGCGGAAGCGATGAGGCGGGCCTATCTGTTTGGCGCGATTTGCGTCGCGATTTCTGCGCTGGCGGCGGGTGGGCAAGATGTGGCTGTGAAGCGCTTGGACGGCAGTACGATCGCGCCGTCTGAAATTGATGCCGAAGTCACGCGGGTGATGCGCGGCGCGGAAGTTCCCGGCGCGGCGATTGCGATTTTCAACGACGGTAGAGTGGCGTATTTGAAGGCTTACGGAGTTCGCGACAAGGACAACAATTTACCGCTCACTGCGAATTCGGTGATGACTGCTGCTTCGTGGAGCAAGGTCGCGTTCGCGTACATCGTGATGCAGCTTGTGCAAGAGGGACGGCTGGACCTCGACAAGCCTGTTTACGAATACCTGCCGAAACCCTTGCCGGAATATCCGAACTACACCGATCTGGCAGGCGATCCACGCTACAAGAAAATTACGGCGCGGATGCTGCTGGATCATTCCAGCGGTTTTCCGAATTGGCGGTGGGCCAATCAGAACCGCAAGCTGAACATCAATTTCGAGCCGGGCGCGCGTTTTGCGTACTCAGGCGAAGGAATTGATTTGCTGCAACTGGTGGTGGAGACGATCACCGGGAAGCCGCTGAAAGAATTGATGCAGAAGCGAGTTTTCGAGCCGCTGGGTATGACGCGTACGAGCATGATGTGGCAAAGCCGCTTCGATTCGGATTTCGCGAATGGATATGACGAGTACGACCGCTCGCCGGGGCCGGAGAAGCGCAAGACGTCGGATGCGGCGGGGTCCATGCAGACCACTCCCGCGGATTTCGCGCGCTTCATGGAAGCGGTGATGCAGGATCCAGCGCCCGCGGGACACGGATTGCTCGCGCGCAAAACGCGCGAAATGATGTTCAGTCCGCAGATCCAGATTTATTCCAAACACGAGTTCCCTTCCCTGGACGACGAAACGACGGATGAAAACAAAGCGATTCGTTTGAGCTATGGACTGGCTTGGGGGCTTTACTGGACGCCCTATGGGAAGGCGTTTTTCAAGGAAGGGCACGACGAGGGTTGGCGGAACTATGCGGTCTGTTTCGACGGCAAAAAGACGGGCATGTTTATTATGACCAACAGCTCGAACGGCGAGGGGATTTACAAGGATTTGCTCGAGACCCTGCTTAAGGATCCTTATACACCTATCGAATGGGAAGGATTCACTCCGTACGATAAGTTGCCGCCGCGGCCGGCGTTGAAACAGCACAAGGTGGTTGTGGTGGATGCGAAAGTGCTGGGGCGCTACGGGCTGCCGCCGAATATCGTGCTGACGATTACGCGCAGCGGAAATCATCTGGCAGTGCAGGAAAATGACGAGTCGGTGCAGCAATTGCTGGCGGAGGGGCCGCGCGCGTTCTTCTCCGAAACGGCGGACGATGAGTACACGTTTGAAGTGGACGCTCAGGGCCGCGCGACAGCGATGACTTTGCACACCGAAGGCCGGGATATCCCGATTAACAGTTTGTTGAAAAATTTAGATTTCGAAGTATTTTCGTTCGCAGTTTTGAGTTTTCGCTGAATTGTAAGGGAGTCGTTTGGGTTTGTTCTGCCTGCTCAGCCGATCCGAACCGAGACTTCCTTCATGCTCTGGCCATCAGGTTTCGCAATCGGCACAGGTTGTAGGCCGCCCCCGTGAAGGTAAACAGCCACCCCACCTTGTCGATTCCTCTCAACTTCACCTTCTTTAGCATCCCAACCATCTTCATCCACCCGAAAGATTGTTCCACTCGTTTTCTCTTCCGCTGACTCACCTCGTACCCCGCATGCCGTGTGGTCCGCTCGTCTATCGCGCTCCTGCGATTGCTCGTGTTCTGCGCCACATGCGGGGTGATGTTCATCCCGCGCAGTTCTCGCACGAATTCTCGGGTGTCGTAATTCTTGTCTCCTCCCAACGTCACTCGCTTTCCCGGCGGGACAGCCTCGGCCATGAGCAGCGCAGCATCTCGCTCCGCTCTTCCGTTCGCCTCCGTCAGAAACGTCTGCAGCAAGAGTCCGTTGCGGTTTTCCATCAATACATGCCCCATATAACTCAGCTTCGCCTGGCTTCCTCGGGACTTCGTCCACAACCTGGCATCGGGATCCGTGGTCGATTCATGGGTCTGGTTCTTTCGCTTTTCCCCTTTGAAGTCGACGTCTCCTCCCGGTCCAGCGGGCTTCCCACTCCCATCCTTCGGTCGGAAACTCTTGTGACTGGCCCAGGCCTCAATCAGCGTCCCATCTACCGTGAAATGTTCATCGGACATAAACGGCCTGGCTCTCTCCAGCACCCGCTGGAAAAACGTCTCGGCGACCTCTTCATTCAGCAAGCGCTCCCGATTTTTGCTGTACACCGCGTGATTCCACACCACCTCGTCCATCTCCATCCCCACGAACCACCGGAATAGCAGGTTGTACTGCAGTTGCTCGATCAGCATTCGTTCGCTGCGGACCGAATAGAAAATCTGCAACAGCAGAGACCGAAACAGCCGCTCCGGCGGTATCGACGGCCGCCCCACGTCGGAGTACAACTTCGCAAACTGCGGCGACATTTCCTTCAGGATCTCATCGACCATCTTGCGGATCGGTCGCAACGGATGGTCCGCCGGGACTCTCTTCTCTGGCGAAACGTAGCTGAACATTCCTTCCTGCTGGTTATCGTCTCCGCGCATTCACTCGCCTCCTTGACCTTCTGTACTTCAGACGAGTTCTTTCAATTAAAGTTGCGGAAGAAATGGGTTTTTCAACAAGCTGTTAAGCGCATTCAGTAAAAGCTGCCGCTTGCCATGCCTGCACTGGTCATACACCAGGCGAAGAAGAGGGTTGATTTTGGTAACGTATATGGTACTATAGCTCAGTGGCCAGCGTACTTGAGTATTTGGACCGATCCGGCCGCAGCCCTTATGCCGCGTGGTTCAAGGGTTTGCATGCGGAAGCGGCGGCCAAGGTGGTGGCTGCACTTGTACAACTTTCCCATGACAACTTCTCGCAAGTGGAAGGGGTGGGAGCGGGTGTTTTCGAGCAAAAGCTTACTTTTGGGCCTGGCTATCGGATTTATTTCGGGAAGGACGGAGATTCGCTCGTGATTCTGCTCGGTGGCGGCACGAAGAAGCGCCAGAGCGCTGATATCAAAAGAGCGATTGAAAGATGGCACGATTACAAATTGCGAAAGCGACAGGAGATTTGAGCATGCCCTTGACCCGGGATTTTAAGCAGACGATTCAAGCGCGCGCGCGACGCGAGCCTGCTTTCCGCAAAGCGCTGCTGCGCGAAGCGATTGAGGCGATGCTGGCCGGCGATCTTGCTACCGGCAAGACGATTTTGCGCGACTACATCAACGCCACCGTAGGGTTTGAACAGTTGGCCGAAGCGGCGGAAATTCCTTCGAAGAGTTTGATGCGGATGCTGGGGCCTTCCGGTAACCCGCGAGCGGATAATTTGTTTGGGATCATCGCGTTGTTGCAGGAACGCGAAGGGCTTCGCTTCGAACTGCGCACGCACGCCGATTGAAGCGCTGGTATTAGAATGCGCCGCACAGTCAAGCATTCCCGCTGCGTTCCACGCAAAACCGCGGAACACGGCGCGGCAGCTACATCAGCGGCTCCCACGGCGAGGAGTTTGTTCTGTGATCCGTGCGCAGGAATTGCTCGAAATTTGCTTCTACTTGTTTTCTTGTGAGCGGCGCGCGGATGCTTCTTTGCAGGATCATTAGGAATCTTCCGTGCATTTTCGCCGATATGCCGGCGACGCCATCCGTTAGTTCTTTGTAACCGTACTTCACGATTCTTCCTTCGGTGGAAATCGCTATCCAGACGTCTTCTTTCATGTTTGGCCTTCCCTCATAAAGGCTTGCAAAGGGGCAAACGGAAGGCCGTCGGACTGAGCCGGCCTCCCGTTTGTGTTGTGATTGAAGGTTTGTTTGTTTCCGTTTCGTCACCTCAGTTCGAGTCAAGACGCAATCGACTCTGCGCACTTGGGAACCTTATGGAGTGACGGTCAGCGGCACAGAAACCACCGCCAGTTCATTTTCTGTTGCGGCGCGGGATAGTTCCTTCTCGCGGCGCGACTCGATGAGTTTCATTCCCTGGCCGTTTCCGTTCCAAACCTCGGACAGGAAACACTCGGCCTGGCTGTTGTAGCAGTGAAAGATCAGCCGGGGATTGGTGTTCTTGTCGCTGTAATCCACAGCGTTCGTCAGGACGAACGTCGAAGCAGACGAGTCGGTGCTGCGAATCAGCTGCGTGGTGTTGGTTGACGTTGACGCTCGCTGGACGCGATATTCGCCAGCCGGCATCATCTTGCTTCCCGCCTGGAACGCAAACGGAACTTTGGCCTGCGTGGGCTGCTGAGCGTGGCTCGGCGCGGGCGCAAGAGCCGTAAAAAGCAACGCGGCGGCAACTGCGAGAATTTGCTTGGTCATGGACTTTCTCCTTTTTTCTTCTCAGTCGCTTGCCAGCAGCCGTGATTGAGCTGCCGTCAAGTTGTGCTCACTTTCGCGCTGGGCCGAAAAAACAGCAATGCACTGCGAGTCATTTGGCGGTGAACTGCGGGTGACCAGCTAAGGCGCAGGCGGAAAATGACTTCTCACGGACGCGGGGCGTATAATCCTGCCACTCACGATAGGAGGTGCGGGCATGGCCAAGACGAAGCAGTTCACAATCACGATTGAGAATCACCCTGGGGCAGTAGCAGCGATTGCCAAGAGACTTGGAAGTGCAAAGGTAAACATCCTCGCGCTGTTGGGAACGGCGCAAGGGACGAGCGGTGCAGTGGAACTGGTGGTCGAAGATCCGAGGCGAGCAAAGAAAGTGCTCGACGAGGCGGGGCTCACGTACCGGGAGACTACCGCGGAAGAATATGAACTGCAAAACAAGCCCGGGGCTCTGGCGCAGGTCCTGGACAAGCTCGCGGCGAAGGGCGTGAATCTGAATTCGATTTGCGCGACGGCCTCGAAGGGCGGGAAGAAGGCGGTGCTGGTTTACACCGTAGAGACTGCGGCAAAAGCGAAAGCTGCAACGGCATAGTTACAGTGCGCGTTGCGCCCGCTTCGCGCGCTATCCCGCGTGGATGCGATCGGCGGGAACTTCCACTTCGTTGATCCCACGAAACGAAAAGAGTAGCCGAACGAGATACTTCGGCGGGTCCTGCGAAGTCTGCTTGATGATATTCCCGACCGCGTCGGTGACGGCGGCGTGGAAAGTCACCTTATCGACCTGCATTCCCGCGAGGTTGACCCGGACGAGTTGTCCCGCAGTGAACTGAGCTTCCATCGCAAGTTCTTCGCCCTTGTGAAAAACGAAGGGTGAAGCATCCCTCCATGTTACCCCAGGGCCTCTGAACGCTCCGAAAAAGTCTTTGACATGGGCAATGCCGAAGGGTATTACGGCGCGTATAAATTAGGCATCCGCGGTTGGGGATGCACCTAGGAGGAACCTCATATATGCGGACATTTCTTGTATTCGTTGCGTTATTGATTTTTGCCATTGTTGCCGCGGGACCGGTTGTCGGGCTTACGGCCGCGGCTGGCACACCGAACTTCGGCCCTAACGTTTACGTCTTTGATCCCAGCATGTCGTTGAGTGCGATTCAGGCCACCGTGGACGCGGTGGCAACAGAGCAGATTTCCAACCAGTTTGGGACGCAGCGGTATGCATTGCTATTTGAGCCGGGGACTTATGGATCTAGCACCAACCCTCTCATCTTTCAGGTGGGTTATTACACGACCGTCGCGGGGTTGGGCGCTTCGCCGAGCGATGTGACGATCAATGGCGCGATCAATGTGTCGAACCAGTGCTTCGGGGCCGGCAACTGCGTCGCGTCCGACAACTTCTGGCGGTCATTGTCGAATTTGACCATCAACGTGACGACGATTTCGGCGTGCACTTCGAGCGCCGAGTTCTGGGCAGTGTCGCAGGCCGCGCCGATCCGGCGCGTGCAGATGAACGGCAACCTCTTCCTTTTTGATTATTGCAGCGGGCCGGGGTACGCGAGTGGCGGGTTCATCGCGGATTCAGCGTTCACTGGCGGAGCCATTATTAATGCGACGCAACAACAGTGGATCACGCGGAACAGCAATATTGACAGCTGGACCAACGGCGTGTGGAACCAGGTGTTCTCGGGCGTCGTGGGCGCGCCTGCGCAGTGCTTCCCGGAGGTGTCGCCGTGCAGCGGGCCTTACACTACGCTGGCAACCAGCCCGGTGACGCGCGAGGAGCCGTATCTGTATGTTGATTCAAGTGGGAACTACAACGTGTTTGTCCCTGCGGTGCAGCGGAATTCGTCGGGGACTTCGTGGGCCGGCGGGGCGACGCCGGGCTCGTCCATTCCCATCGAGAAATTTTACATTGCACAGCCTGGAGACAGTGCAGCGAAAATCAATCTAGCGCTGCTGCTTGGTAAAAACCTCATCCTGACGCCTGGTGTTTATGACCTCAACAGCGCGATCGTGGTTCCTTATCCCGATACCGTGGTGCTGGGTATCGGCTTCCCAACTTTGATCCCGCAAAACGGCAATCCGTCGATGATCGTGTTGGGCTCGAAAGGCGATTTGCTTTCCGGGATGATTTTCGATGCGGGGCCGAAAAATTCTCCCGTGCTGCTCTCGTTTGGCAGTCCGCTTTCGTTTCTTTTTGATGGTCACGCGGCGGCTGACCCGTCGGCGATTCAGGATGTGTTCTTCAGAATTGGCGGAGCAGAGGCGGGCAAGGCGACGGTCAGTTTGTTGGTCAATAGCAATGACGCCATTCTCGACGACATATGGGCATGGCGGGCGGACCATGGCAATGGCGTCGGCTGGACCGACAACACGGGCGACACGGGACTCGTGGTGAACGGCGACAATGTGACGGCGTATGGGCTTTTCGTCGAGCATTATCAGAAATACGAGGCGATATGGAACGGGAACGGCGGCACGGATATTTTCTTCCAGAACGAGATGCCCTACGACCCGCCAAGCCAGGCGGCGTGGATGGAGGCTCCCGGCGTGAGTGGCTGGGCGGCTTTCAAGGTGACTAATAATGTGAGCAGCTTCCACGGATATGGGATGGGTAGCTACAGCTTCTTCAACCAGGGCGTGCCGATCTTTGCGGCGAATGGGTTTGAGGTTCCTGCGAGCTTGCCGGCGGGGAGCATGCAGGATCTTTTGACGATATTCCTCTCAACGGCTGGGTCGGGTGGCATCTCGAACGTGATTAACAATACGGGCGGGTCGTCTACCATTGCGAACCCGGATACTCCGGTGACCGTGGTGAATTATCCGTAAATCAGCATGACTAGACTGACGCTGTTTGGCCGGTTTTGCCGTGACTGCAATGCTCGTCACCTACGCCCTGGAGAGCCGTAGCCGCTGGTATATTTTGGCATTTGCGGGAGCCTGCGTTTTAGGCTCGGCGTACGGCTTTCTTCAGGGCGCATGGCCCTTTGGGTTGGTGGAGGCTATTTGGTCGGTCGTCGCGATTCGACGATGGGCGAATTCAAAGTAGCGCACTGTTTAGTAGCGGTTCGGCTTGACGCATTTGGGACGCTGGTGGTACGACTAGCGCTAGGGGTGTGTTGTGATCGAACATCATTTATCGGGAATGAAGGCGCGGAACGGAACGCTGGTTTTCGTTTGCACGACGTGTAAGGTACCGCCGAATTTTGGCTTCGGAGCGCAAGCGAACGGCGCAATGGTGTACCTGATGCTTTGCCCCAAGTGCGGCTGCGTCCTCGGGGAGTGGGACACTCTGGAGGCGCGAGGCAAAGAACTGAGCGAGTTTGCGAAGACGCTGAAAGTGCCACACGCGCAGGCGATTTGAGTAACGTTCTAGCTGCGGCAAAATGAAAACCCGAGGTTGTACCGGCGGTCTTTAGACCGCCATCGTTCCGTGAGGCAACGTCGATGGCGCACTGAAGTGCGCCGCTACAAGGTCAACTGCAAATGCGACCCCTGCCGAGACGTAGCGTGATTGACGGGGGTGCGGGGGGCGAGTAGACTTCGGGTACGTTGACTGACGTGTAATTTCGACGGAACACGCGGGTTCCGCATAGAGGCGGCGCGGTTGGGGTGCCGGATGAAGACTCTTGCGGCTGGACGTCTGCCAGGTGGAACGGCTGCGAGATGGGTCGTTCTGCTAGGCTGTGCGGTGGCGTTTGGCGCTGTCGCGTGTTTCGGGCAAGGTTCTGCCGCGCAGCCCCCCCCCACACCGGCTGCTACTGCACCCGCTTCTTCTGCGCCTCCTTCGGCGTCGCAATCGTCGGCCAATCAATCTTTCTCATCGCAATCTTCCACAGGCCAATCTTCGACATCGCAGGCTTCGACCTCGTCAACGCCGTCAACATCGAGCACGCCGGCGTCGTCGTCTCCTTCTGCGGCTTCGGCTGCTTCCACGCCGGAAATGAATACGCGGACATCGCAGGTTCCTTTGGAATCGCACGTGAACCTGGTGCCGATTCGCGTGGTGGTGCATGACGCGAGCGGCCACGCCGTGGAAAATTTGCACAAGGAAGATTTTCAGGTGAAGCAGGACGGCAAGATCCAATTCGTCACGCATTTTTCGGTGGAGACGCCGGCATCGGCGGCGAGCCAGGTGGCGCGCGGCGAAGCGATTGCGTTGCCGCCGGATTCGACGTCCTACGCGATATCGGGTTCTTCGTCGCCGGATGCGGCGGCGTCCGGAAAGGCAACGGATGGCAAGTTGGCATTGCCCACGCGGTTCGTCGCGTTGCTGTTCGATGATTCACACCTGGAGGTCGGAGATTTGAGCCGCGCGAAAATAGCGGCGCTGAAATTTATTGATACATCGGTGAAACCCAGCGAGCGCCTCGCCATATTCAATATTTCGGGACGCTCGCAGGTGGATTTCACCGACGACCACGAAAAAATACGCGCGGCAATCAAGACGCTGATTGCGAATCCCGTCGGCGCCTACGACCCGAAGACGGAGCACGACTGCCTGCAGATCACGTATTACCAGGCCGATTTGATCCAGAATAAAAACGATCAGCAGGCGCTAGCCGCGGCGACTGCCGATGCCCTGGCGTGCGCCGAGGGAGCGCCGAGCGCGAGAGCGCCGAACGCGCAAGCGCAAACGCAAGCGCTGGAGCAACAGGCGGCCTCACTGGTGGCCAGCACGGTGCCGCTGGTGCTGCAGGCGGGCGACATCAACACGCAATATTCGGTGCGACGGCTGCAGGAAGTGGTGCGGCGCGTTTCGGCGCTGCCCGGGCAGCGCAGCATTGTGCTGATTTCTCCGGGATTTCTGACGTCCACTTACGAATATGAAGTGTCGCAACTGATAGACAAAGCGAATCATTCGAATGTGTTCATCAACACGCTGGATGCGCGCGGGCTTTATACCGTGGACCCGCTGGGAGACATTACGCAGGATGTGCCGGTGCGCGCGAACCCGGCGACTTCGGCACTGTCCTTGCAATATCGGCTGGACGAACAGCGCGTGCAGTCGGAGGTGCTTTCCGATCTGGCGTACAGCACGGGCGGATTTTATTTTCGAAATAATAATGATCTGGATGCAGGGTTCCGCACGACGGCGGCGGAGCCGGAAGTTTCGTATCTGCTGGCGATCGTGCCGGACAATTTGAAGAACGACGGCAAGTTTCACACTTTGAGCGTGAAACTCACGACCAAGGAAAAATATACGGTGCAGGCGCGGCGGGGATTTTTCGCACCCAAGCGCGGGCAGACGCCGGAGGAAATGGCGAAGCAGGATATCGAGGACGCACTTTTTTCTCAGGAAGAGCAGGAGGGGTTTCCAATACAACTTCATTTGCAATATTACAAAGTGGATGAAATGAATGCGAAGCTTTCGGTGCTGGCGCACGTGGATTTGACCAAACTGCACTTTGAAAAGGCCGAGGGGCGGAATTGGGATGATTTGACGATTGTGGCGGGACTTTTCGACCGCAATGGCAATTTTATTTCGGGCGAGCAGAAGACTTTGGAGATGCGGTTGAAGGATACGACGCTGGAGAAATTGGATCAAACGGGCGTGACGCTGAAGACGAATTTTGATGTGAAGCCGGGTGGGTATATGGTGCGTTTGGTGGTGCGCGATTCGAAGGCTGCGCAGCTTTCAGCGCGCAATGGAGTGGTGGAGATTCCTTAGCACATTGTGGGCACGCTGAGCTCTCTTGTCTTGGCACCCTGAGATTTTTGGGTACGTTGATTGGCTACGTTTCCTGTAGGAAGGTGACACATGAGCATGCGCCGCGTTCTAAATATCGTTCCGATTCTGCTGCTCGCTTTCGCCGCTGTGGGTCTTGGCTGGTACATATTGGACGCGCCGGCGATTGTGCGGGCGCAGCAGTCCTCTAGCGCGTCGGCAGCGCAGACGCTAGCTCCTCCGCCGCAACAGCAAGCAACTGCTCCGGCCGCGGCTGCTCCCGCGCCTGCTCCTGCTTCAGCGCCTGTTCCTGCCGCACAGGAAACGTCTGCAGCCGCTGGCCAACAACCTTCTTCCGCCGCTGCGCAGCAATCGCAAACGCCTCCCGGGCCTTCCATCAAGGCTGTGACGCGCGAGGTGCGCGTGGACGTGGTGGTGACGGACAAGAAAGGCAATTACATTCAGGACCTGACGACCAAGGATTTTCGCCTGTATGAAGACGACAAGGAGCAGACGATCAATACGTTTTCGTTTGGCGCGGCGCCGAATGGACCTGTCGAGGCGCAACGCCACTACATCGTGGTGTTCTTCGATAATTCGTCCATGGATTTGAGCGATCAGCCGCGGGCGCGCGCGGCGGCGGGGAAATTTATTGACGCTTACGCGGGGCCGGACCGGGTGATGGCGGTGATGAATTTCGGCGGCACGCTGCAGATCGTGCAGAATTTCACGACGGATGCCGCGCGTTTGAAACAAGCGGTTTCGGGAATCGCCAATTCGAATATCGCGACCAATGCGAGCGCGGCGAATACTTCCGCTCCGACGATGGGATTGCCGCAAAGCAACTTCGCGAGCCTGGGCAATGCGGAAGGCGATTTCGGAGCGTACACGCTGCTGCTCTCGATCCGGCAACTGGCGAAAAACCTTGCGGCGATTCCAGGGCGGAAGAGTTTGATTTTGTTTACGGCGGGATTCGAGCTCAGTCCCGAGCGCTATTCGGAATTGACGGCGACGATTGATGCTTGCAACAAGGCGAACGTGGCGGTTTATCCGATGGACGTGCGTGGATTGGTCGCGCCGACCGTGCAGCTTCGCCGCGGCGGCGCGACACACGCGTTGAGTGCTGCGAATGGATCGGCGTCCGCTCGCGCGGGATTGCAGCTCGCTGCGTATCATCCGGGCGCGGGCGCTTCGCTGGTGCTTGCGGCGCAGCATGGCGGAGGTGGTGGCGGCGGAGGACACGGCGGCGGTGGCGGAGGAACGGGAGGCGGTGGAACCGGTGGCGGCGGGACCGGGGGTGGCGGGACCGGGGGTGGTGGGAAGGGCGGTGGGACAGGCGGTGGCACTGGCGGGACCGGTGGTTCCGGCGGCGGACACGGCGGGACGGGAGGCGGCGGCACGCGCACCGGAAATCCTGGCGGCAGCTATTACGGCAACCCAAACTACAATCAGCCGCGGCAGATTGTTCCGCAATTTCCGGCGTCGTCGACGACGAACCAGCAAGTGATGTACGCGCTGGCCACTGGCACGGGCGGGTTTCCAATTCTGAATACGAACGATCTGCTGCCCGGTCTCGAAAAAATCGCGCGCGAGCAGAGCGAATATTATTTGCTCGGCTACACGCCTCCTGAATCGGCCGCCGGAAGCTGCCATACGCTGAAGGTGAAGCTGGATCGCGGCGGAACGAACGTGCGCGCGCGCAGCGGATTCTGCAATGTGCAACCAGCTGATCCGCTGGAAGGAAAGCCGATCGAAAAGGAACTGGAAACGCGAGCATCGGCTACCGGTGCGGCGGGTGTTGGTGGGGCGGCTGGGACGGCGGCCGCTACGAATCCGGGGTCTCTCGAGACACCATACTTCTACACTGCGGCGAACGAAGCGAAGGTGCATCTGGCGATGGAAGTTCCGTCTTCCTCGATCACATTCGACAAGGTGAAAGGAAAGTATCACGCGGATGTGAATGTGCTGGGGGTGGCCTACCGCGCGGACGGCACGGTGGCCTCGCGATTCAGCGATGAAGTGACGCTGGACATGGAAAAAGGCGATTGGGAGAAATTCATGAAGTCGCCGATGCACTACGAGAATCAGTTTGCGATCGCGCCGGGACAATACCGCCTGAGCGTGGTGCTGAGCGGCGGAAGCCAGAAATTTGCGAGCTATCAAACGGGGCTGGCGATTGATGCTTATGACGGAAAGAAATTCAGCCTGAGCGGAGTGGCGTTGAGCGATGAATTCGGGCCAGTTGCGGATCTCGGTGGCACGCTGGATGCCGATTTGTTGGCTGATCGCACGCCGCTGGTGGTGAAGGATTTGGAGTTCACGCCATCGGGCAGCAACCACTTCAAGAAATCGGAGAAAGCGGCGCTGTACACGCAGATTTATGTGCCGCGGTTGACCGAGGCGAATCCGCCGACGGTGAAGTTCACTTATATGGTGATGGATCCGAAGAGCGGGAAACCTTTGGTGGGAGTGGCGGCAGTGGACGTGACGACTTACGTGCAAAAAGGGAGCCCGGTGATTCCGGTGGCATTCAAGCTGCCGCTGGAGAAGCTCGATAAGGGTGAATACCTGCTGGAGATGCAGGCTAGCGAGGGGCCGGGGGATTTGACGGCGATTAGTGCTGTGAAATTTGTGGTGGAATAGATGAGGCGCGACGCTAGTACTTCGGTGTTGCGGGTTTGTAGCGGCGGTCTTTAGACCGCCATTGTTTGTGCCGCTGCGACGATGGCGCACTAAAGTGCGCCGCTACAAAATTCAGTGCGATTCGTGCCGCGTGCCGCGATGGCGCTTCCTTCCGGCGAGGTAAGCCTCGCCTTGTGCAGGCGGAAGCAAGCTTCCGCACTCCCAGAAACTGCTGTTGCGCTTTAGGCTGTGCTTCCGCTTCGATTCATTCCTTCAGCCGGCTTGCTTTTCTCTTTTCGGGATGAAAAACTCTGTTGGCTTCGGTCTTCGGAGGGAATCGCTTGGCGCCTGTACAACAATCTTCTGAATCGAAACAGCTGAATGTTGCGGTGATTGGTTATGGGATGGCGGCTAAAGTGTTTCACACCCCGCTGATTTCCAGCGTTCGCGGATTGCGGCTTTCGCATATCGTTTCGACGAAGCCGGATGTGGTGAAGCAAGATTGGCCTGGCGTATCTGTGTTGGCTACGCCTGCTGATGCTTTCGCGGATCTGGAAATTGATTTGATTGTGGTGGCTACCCCGAATGATTCGCATTTTGTTCTGGCGCAGCGTGCGCTGGCGGCGGGGAAACATGTGGTGGTGGACAAGCCGTTCACTACTACCGTGGCCGAAGCTACGGAACTCGCTGCTTTGGCGAAAAAATCGGGACGGGTGCTGGCTGTGTTTCAGAACCGGCGGTGGGATGGAGATTTTCTTACTTTGCGCGCGTTGATTTCGGAAGGGCGCTTGGGCGAGGTGACGCATTTCGAATCGCACTACGACCGTTATCGGCCGCTGGTGCGAAAACGCTGGCGCGAACAGCCGGGGCCGGCGAGCGGGATCTGGTACGACCTGGGGCCGCACCTGGTGGATCAGGCGTTGCAACTGTTTGGCACGCCGGAAGGAATTCACGCGGACCTGGAAATGCAGCGCGAGGGCGCGCAGACCGTGGATTATTTTCACGTGACGTTCCGTTACGGACGCTCACGCGTGATTCTGCATGCGAGTTCGCTGGTGCGCGGGGATTTGCCGCGTTTCATCGTCCATGGACGCGCGGCGAGCTACGTAAAATATGGAATGGATACGCAGGAAGAGGCTTTGAAGCGCGGCGTGCGTCCTGGGGGCGCGGATTGGGGAGTGGATCCGCGTGATGGCGTGCTGCTCACGCGCGAGGAAGACGTGGAATCGAGCGCGCCGGTGCCCACTTTGCCGGGATATTATTCGGGATATTACGAAGCGGTGCGCGAGACGATCATGCGCGGGGCGACGAATCCGGCGCCAGCGGAATATGGCGTGTTGGTGATGCGCATTTTGGAGGCGGGCGCGGAGAGTTCGGCGGCGCGGCGGGAGATTGCTTTTGGAGCGGCCACCGCCAGTTCGATGTGATGCCCAAGTCAGCGAAGAGCAGATCCCTCGCTGCGCTCGGGATGACCCCCGCTTCCCCTTCGGCCGCAAACTACGTGCTCGATTGAGATGTAACCGTTCCGCGTGCGTCGGGTTTTGTAGCGGCGGGGATAGACTCTTGAGCACTCGCGCGGGCATGGGCGGTGCTGTAGGGGCGGGTCTAAGACCCGCCCGTACGAGGCTCGACTGTTGGGTTTTGTAGCGGCGGTTTTCAGACCGCCATCGTTCCTGCGGCAGCATCGACGGCGCACTGAAGTGCGCCGCTACAAAAACGTCGGCAAAGGGTGGCGTCCGGCGGGGCGGACGCCGCTACTTCACCTTTGCCTTCTTCTGCTCGACCTTGCTGCGCTTACGCGTGAGCGGTCTTGCTTTTGCGGCGGCCGCCGCTGCCTTCTTCTTCGGAGGCTTCGCCGCGCTGGTTGGCTTCTACGTTGATTTCACTGGCTAGTTGCGTCAGCTTCTTGTCGGTTTCTTTTTCTTCTTCGAGTGTTTCGCTGAGCAGTTCCACGGCATTGCGTTCGTTGAGGAGTTCGGCGAAGGCGCGGACGGTGCCGTAGGCAGCGATTTCGTAATGCTCGACGCGCTGCGCGGCGCCGATGAGCCCCGCGTCCTTCACTTCCCCTGCGAAATCCTCGCTGATCATCTGGCCGCCTTCTTTCACCAGGCCTTCCATGCCTGCGCATTTTTTGCCGGTGGGCTTTTCGTCGAGAGCTTCGAAAATCTGTTCGAGGCGCGAGACGTGGCCGCGGGTCTGTTCGAGGTGCTCTTCGAAGCCGGAGCGAAGTTCTTCGGACGTGGCGGCCTTAGCCATCTTCGGCAGGGCCTTCACCAATTGTGTTTCCGCGTTGTAAATATCCCTGAGTTCATCAATATAAAGATCTCGCAAAGCTTGTTGCTGCATGGGACCCTCCGGAGAATTTTAATTTTTGTCTTATCGCTGTGCTGCAAACTGAAATACGCGGACTGCGGCGAACTCGTCTTGTTGCCGTGTGCTCCGCCCAACGCGCCTCCCACAGGCATGACACACCATTCATGCCGCGAGCGCGTCCCCCTCGCAGGGAGCGTTCCGCGGCGAAAAAGTCTTCCGCGGATTTGCGCGACGCTCACAATTTTGCATTTCTGCCAACCGGCAAGAATCGGGTGAAAGGTGTATTGCGGGACCGGAACGCTACTGAGTCGGCAGTTGCCGGGCTACGCGGTCGACAAGTTGGACGTCGTGTTAGCTGGCCTAGACTAGCGCAACCTCGCGTTCGTAATTCGGCTTCTTTTCCGCGTGAAGCTTCAAGGTTACGCCGCATGCCGCGGCGATGCGGGACAACATCTTGAGCGACTGCCCGCCGTATTCGGCATCCTCCAAGCGAGCGATCACCGATTGCGTGGTGCCGGTCTTTTTCGCGAGCTCCGCTTGAGTGAACCCGGCATCTTCGCGCAGCTCGCGCACTAACAGCGCGAGATCGATTTGGCGCAGGGTGCGCTCAAAAGTCTGGCGGTAAGCCGCGCTGGCAGCGGCGCGCTTTTTTACAATTTCGCTGTGCTGGTCCCGCTTCATGGCTCCCACTCCTTTTGCATGGCATCTCTTTCCTTCAACGATTTCGGATAGCGATTGCGGTGCTTCAGCCAAATTTGCCTGAGTTGCTCGGCCTTGGCGATCTCCGCGGGTGGAGTGCGATCCGTCTTCTTCTGAAACCCAGACAAGATAATGATGCGCATGCCGGGTTGATAGCAGAAGAGAATGCGGAAGATCCGATCGTATTGCTTGATCCTCAGTTCGAAAATCTCCCCGCCGCGCTTCTTCACAAATTTCCCCTGCATGCGATTGCCGTAAATGCGTAGACGCTCGATGAAAGCGTCAATGCGCGCGGCCGCCGGCTCGTCCAATGAACCCACGAACTCACGCGCAGGGATGCGGCCGTTCGGAAGCGCGACGTACTCGATAGCGAATTCGTCAGGCACGCGAGAGAAAAAGGAATCGTTTTATTATCGCAATAATGCGATAACACGTCAAGCTCTGACGGACCAAGATTTTCGGGGGAGCCCCCGCGCGCAAGGCTTCGTAATTCGCGGCTTCTTTGCCTAACATTCAGATGCTCCATTGCCTCGGACTCGGTATAATGTTGTGGTAGGCAGCGGATACATTTGGCCGCCTCCGCGAAGCAACGTTCCCGGTCCTCGTTCTTCTGCCCCAGTCGTTCCGGTTGCCGCCGCTGGAAATTCAACGTGATGCGCGCCACGAAGCGCGCAGCGAAACGGCACGAGTGTAGCCGCCGGGCTATGCAGTAGATACCACGCGTGCGCAACTTTTGGCGCTTTTTGGTGTTTTTACTATGCGGCCCTGCCCAGCAAGCCATCGGGTTCGCGCCTTTAATCACGAATTTCAGCCACTCTACGGAGGAACGACTTGCTGGGACGGACACAGGTGCATCTGGCAGAAAAGCCCGCCCCGAAAGCTTGCGCCGAGACTTCCGCGCAATTCCCCGACAGTTCGTCGCGGCGACGTGTGCCCGCGCACGCGAGGAGGAAGCGCTTTCTGATTATTAGTGTGCTGGCGATTGGCGCGGTGTTCCTGCTTCTTGCTCCGCGTGCTTCCGCGGATGCGGGCGTGGTGCTGAACGAATCGCTCGATACGAGCGTGGCGCGGATCACCGGCTCGGGCCACAGTGCCATCTACCTTTCGAACATTTGCCCTGATAATTCGCCGGTGAAAATGCGCTTGTGCCGGCCGGACGAACAGGGCTCGGTGCTGAGCAATTACACGACGCTCGGCGAAGACCAGCCGTATGAATGGAATATCGTCCCGCTGAGCATTTATTTGTATGGTGTGGAAGACCCGAGCAATCGCCCGCTGGTCAGCTCCAAAGCGATCAAGGCGCTGCTGGAAGAGCGCTACCGCGAGAATTATCTGGCGCAACTGTGCACCACGGAAAAGTGCCTGAAGAGCAACAGCGCGGAGTGGCGCGAAATGGTGGGCGCAACGCTCGAACGCAGCATGTATATGTTCGTGGTGAAGACCACGGTGGAGCAAGATCGCGCGCTGATCGCGGAATTCAATTCCCTGCCGAACGTGAACCATTTCAACGGCATGACGAACAATTGCGCGGATTTCACGCGGCGCGTGCTGGACATTTATTATCCTCATTCGGCGAAGCCGGATTACATCAACGACTTCTTCATGGCCAGCCCGAAAGCGGCGGCGCGGACTTTCACGCACTACGCGCAGGAGCATCCCGAGCTTGATTTGCGCGTGCTGCATTTTTCGCAGGTGCCGGGAACGATCAAGCGCAGCAGCGAATGCCGCAGCGGGACCGAGCAGCTTTATCATTCGAAGAAACTGGTGATACCGCTGGCGGTGTTTGCGTGGCAAAGCGTGCCGATCGTGACGGCTTCGTACATGATCACGGGGCGCTTCAATCCCGAGCATCAGTTTGAGGCGCATCCTTCGGTGGAGGCGCTTGGAGCCGATGACGTATTGGCTGCCCCTGGCGATGCGCCGCGCGGGTATACCGTGAGCGTCCAGCAGTTGGAGGCGGAGCAACGGCTCGCGGACGATTCGATTGTGGGCAGCAAGGATGAATGGAAGGATTATCGCGACCAGTTCAACGAGATCGTGGATCAGGCGATCCACGACGAATTGATTCCGAACCGCGGATATTTGAAGCATGTGTTCAAGCGGCTGGGCGAGGCCGGGAAGCTTTCGGTGGACGCTAATGGCGCTTTGTGGATCAACTGGACGGATTCGCAGCCGTCGGCGCGCGTGGGATTGAGCGCCAGCAATATTTTTGCGCCGGATTCCGATCCGCAGATTTCGTATCAGATTTTGTTGGCGCGGGTGGAAGCGGAATTGAACAGCCCGAAGCATAGCCGCGAGACGATGATCGAATTCAAGCGGGATTGGGAGATGACGGCGGAGCTTGGGGCGGAGGGTTCGGGCTTGCTGGCGCGGAAGAATGCGGGAGTTGCGGCGCCGGCGGCGCCTGCTGCGCAGGGTGCGGAGGCTGCGGGTTCGCCGGCAGCGTCTGGTTCGGGGACGCGGTTTGGCACCGGGCACTTGGGGCATGGGACTTTGCCGTAGGCTGAGCGCACACGCTGCACGAAATCCTACAAGTTAGTAATTCACCGCAGTTGTAGGATCACCTGCAAAGGCTGGCGCACCTGAAGTGCGCCGCTACAAAACCTTTTGCGGTTGACGCTACGTCATGCGCATACGTAACGCGCTTAGCGCGGCCAGCCCTGCTGCTAACAGCAGGAATGCGCTTGGTTCTGGCGCTGGGACTGTGTTGGACGTTACCGTTACTGCGTCGGTGAAGGTATCTACTGTTGGGTTTGCGGAATCGATTGTTACGGTGAGGAGGCTGCCGCTGCCGTCGGGATCGGTGCTGGCTAGCGGGCTGCCGTTGGCATCGACGACGAAGAGGGCGAATTCGTCGGGGGCCGGGGCGCCGGTCATTACGTTTGCGGTAAGCGTGAGATCGAACGTCAACTGATTGCCTGCTGTGAAAAATCCCGCGAAGACGTTTGTGAACTGATCGTCCAGCATCGTTGCGCCATCGGCCAGGTTGAGGCCGGAGGTGATGTCGCCGAACGTGTTGGTTGTGTCTACCGCGCCGCCCACGCCGCCTGTTCCAAAAGTAAAATCGCTGAGCGTGGCGGTGTTGGTGCCTGGCGTGGGCGTATTGCCGTCGGTCAGCACAAAAAATTGGCCGCTGATGCCGACCAGGGATGAGGTGTCCACCGAAACCGTGGCGGAAACGCCATCCGCGAGCGCGGTGCGCTGCCCGAGCGCGAGGAACAATCCTCCGAGTACGGCGATTGCGGCAAGCGCTTTTGCGCGGGAGCGGCGGTGCGGCGCGCGATGGATTGAGTCGGGTGTTTCGGCGGTGGTCATGATTTCTCCTTTAGGGTGCGCCGCTACCAGCCTCGACGGCCGTGGTGTAAGTGATCGCAGTGCCGGTGCTGGAATTGCTGAACTTTAACACGAGGCTCGTGCTGCCGCCTGACGCGAGCGAAACGATGCTATCGGTGACGTACGGGGTGCCTAGTGGAGCAGCGCAGGTCGTGACGCCGGAGGCGTTGAGCAGTCTGGCGTTGGCGCTGAGTCCGAGAGCCAGCAGCGAGAGCGGCCCGGGGATCGCAATAGCGCTGGTGTTGGTCAGCGTGATCGTCTGCGTGTATTGACGCGTAATCGGGTTGTAGACGAAACCGCCGCGCACGACGGTGGTAGCCGCGGATACCACTGCCGCGCAAGGGTTGAGGACCGATACGGAGACCGTATCGGTCACGGTGATCGGCTCCAGATCGGCGACGTCGGAGAGCTTTGGCGCGTCGGTGATCGAAATAGGCTCGCTGATCATCGGGAGCGTGACGCTTCCCGAGGGAGGGGCGAGCGTGCCAGAGCCGCTACCTGTGCCGCTCAGCATAATTGTCTGTGTGAAGTTCGCGCCGGATGGCACGCTCGGCGGATTGCTCAAGGCAGCATTGTCAGTGAATGTGATGGCTCCGCTCGCGGCGGCGCCTGCGTAGGAAATCGTAAAGGTGCACGCGGCGCCGCTGGGAAGCGACGACGGCAATGAGTTGCTACCCGTGGAACAAAGTATCTGCGTAACCGTGAAGCCGGAGGAGAGGGCGACAGGTGCGGCGCCGACGAACACAATCGGCGCGCCACCCACGTTCGAGAGCGTAAGAGTTTGGAAGACGAATTGCCGTTGAAACCCAGATTGGCCGTCGAAAATGCTGCTGCCGGCGGCGCGAAATTATTTGCGAGCGGCGTGACGGTAACCAAGTCACCGACCGTGACATTCTCAGTGTCCGCCGCATCCGACACCGACGGCGTGTCGGTGACCGAGATGCTTTCGCTGATCGTCGGAAGCGTGATGCTCAGTGCGGGCAGCACGGTTATGTTGTCAGTGGTGGATTCCGGACCGGTGTCGGCCTGATCTTGCGTGAGGACGAATGGATCCGTGAGCGTCGTTGCCAGTGCGGGAGCGACGGTGAAGCTGAAGCTGTACGGAGTGCCCACCGCCAGCGCGCCGATCGCGCAGGTGAGCGAACTGTTCAGTCCCGAATGAACGACGCTGCAGTTGCTGGGATACGTGCCGATCGTTACCGATGGCTCCAATTGGTGCGAGAAGACCACGTTGCTTGCGGGGACTGGGCCGGGGTTGCTGAGCTTGACGCTGTATTGCACGAGAGATCCGACAGCTACGACGGAGGGAGAGTTGCTGACAACGAGGGAGGTGTTGGCCTGCGATGCCAGTCCCGCTCCACTGAGCTGAATTGTCTGGACGTCGGGGCTTGCGCCGGTATTTGCGGGCGCGTTCGGAGCGTTGCTGGTCGGGGCATTATCGTAAAAAAGCATCTGGGCGTTCACGGGGCCGGTCGCGCCGGCAGTGAAGACGACGCTAAAAGTGCAGGTTGCGCCAGCCGGCATGCTCATGGGGAGAATCCCGAAGGCTGCTCCATTGCAGGTAACGACCTGGTAGGTGAATTCGTTTCCGGTGCTATTGGCGAAGGCAATATTCGTGATCAGCAGCGGAGCCGTGCCGGTGTTGGCGAGATTGAATTGCAGCGTCTCTGGAACGCCTTCGGGAATTCCGCCGTAACTGAGGCTGATCTCGCCGAATTGCGCAAGCGGGCTGCCCGTGGGCACGGCCATGCCGTTCAGCACGGCGGAAAAGCCGGTCGAATTGCTGACGAGCACGTCCGGGCTGCCGTCGCCATTCACGTCAATGGCTTTTAATTGGTAGGAATTTGGTCCGGATGAAAAGCCCTGGACGGGAGGGGCGAGGCCGCCCACGCCATCGCCGAGAAATACGTAAAGGTTGCCGCTAATCGCGGCAACGACGTCCGGGAAAGTGTCGAAGTTCACATCGGCGATATCAATCAGGGCGGCGTTGACGATTTTATCGGTGCCCGAGTAGAGCGGGACGGCGCCACGATCGGTGAACGCGCCGGGATTCGACTTCGAATTGAGCAAGACGTGAATGCCGTCGTTCGCGGAAAGTACCACGTCGCGCCGAAGTTGATATTGTCCAATCCCAGCACGGCTACATCCGGCAAACCGTCGCCATTGAAATCGCCCACGGCGAATGCGGGGAGAATTCCTTGCGAGCTGGTGGTGGCCGGCGAAAATATCGAGGGTTGCGCGGGAAAACCGGTGGTGGGATCCACCAGATAAACCGCGATCGAACGAGCCTCCGGTATTTGCACGAAGGAAGAGGGATTTTGCTGCTGGTAGATTCCGGCATCCACGACGAGCCATTTATTCAGCGAGGTGGAAAAACCGGTCGCAACGTTTTGTCCGGCGGCGCCGAAGGGGGTGATGAGAATCGAATGACTGAAGCCCGGATCGAGATTGATACCGAGGTTTCGGTTCGTGCCCAGGAAAGCAACATCGGAATAGATATTTTCGTCGAAGGTTCCGAGCGCGAGTGCGACGCCACTCGCGGCAGCAGGCAGGTGCGTTTGCACACCCAGTAGCGGCCGGGCCTGGCCGCCGGAAATGTCGGTCACAGGAATGTAGGAGAGAGTGCCGACCCCGATGCCGATGACGGCAGCCGTTCCGGAGCCGTCCACGTTGCCAATGGCGATGTCGGAAAGCGAGTTGCCGGTGTTGACGGCGGCGTCGGGAACGCTAAAGGTGAGCGCTGCTACGCCGTGTGCGAGCGGCTCAAAATTCTCGAACACATCCACGAATTGCGAGAACGGCCCGCTGCTGGCGAGCAAAGCGATACTTGGGCCGTTTTCCTGCGGCCCCAGATTTCCGGCGACGATCGTGCCGTAGAGCGTGCCGGAGAAGTTCGTACCGGTGGCCGAATAATTTCCGTAAAAATAAAAGCCGCTTTCGCCGGCGGCGGGATTGGCGATATTGAGGTAGACGGTCATCGTCCCGGCTGCGGCGCCGCTGGGATTGCTGATGGCCCAGTCGTCGAAGCCATCGTTATTGAAATCGGCGACGGCGATGGAGGTGGGAGCAGTGGTTGTGGGCACGCAAAGCGCAATGCTCGAGCCGCCGGGCTGGCCATAGAGCATGAAAACGCCGGGACCACCGGTGCCGCAATCGGTCGAAGTAGTGAGCGCGACGGCGACACCGAAAGGCTCTCCCGGTCCGTTGAAGTGGCCCGAGCCGATGATGTGATTCGTGGCGTAGAGTTGCCCGGCGATAGTGCCGTTGACCGGAACGATCGCCGTTTCCGTGAAGCTGCCATCGCTATTGCCCATGTAGAACGCCAACTGATCGCTGACGGCGGAGTTCAGGCTGTGCTCGGCGACGACGAAGTCGAGATAGCCGTCGCCGTTGAAGTCACCGGTAGCGACACCGAGCGGGACCATGTTGGGATCGCCGTTGTAAATATTGGAGGCTTGCAGTAGCACGGAGCCTGCGGATTGCGCGTGCGTCACGGTTGCGAACGTTGAAGCGGCAAGCAGAAGCGCGGCAAGGAAGCCGGTCCGCTGCTGCGAGGCGTTCCGCGATTTGCGGCCGATTTGTGCGCGCCAATTCACTGAATGTGCCCCCGTTCAGGCCCGAACACAGCGTTGACCGTTCAAGGCAATGTGCGAAGTGCGGTCCATTCCATGCCGGTCAGTGAAAGCTGAAGACGACGGTAACGGCGACGCTTTGGCCAGCGGTAACGGAAACTCCGCCTCCAGGAACGGCCGCTTCAGTGAACTCATACGTTCCGTTGTTGATCTGGGTTGCAACGCAGGTAGAGGGCGCCGTGGTCGCCGCCGAGACAGTCGCTCCAGCCGCACCACAAACGTTCTGATAGGTCTTGACCTGATTGATTACCGTGGTCGTATCCACATAGGCATCGCCAGCCAGCGTGAAAGATGTCCCGCCTGCAGTGACGGACTCCGAGAGTGTCGAATAGCAAGCCGGCTGCGGCGAGGCTGCAGCCAGCACGGCGGTACACGGGTAGCCGGCTACTACGGCGGTCGCCGATGGCGAAACAATCACGCAGCCATTTGTGGAGTTGGTGGAGCAGGGACCACCAGAATCCAGAGTAGCGATGGCGATTGTCCAAGGACCAACGACCTGGTTGCCCGAGAGCACGCTGGCAAGAAGGATGTCGCCGCCGCTCGGTATGCCAGTGACCAGCGAGTTCTCGAATTCAGTATGCGAGACGAGCTTTCCGTCCGGCTGCTTGACTTCGATGGTCCAGTGGCCGTGGATTTTTATCCCTTCGTGAGCGCCCTTGGCGTGCGATTCTTCGGCAGCGGGCGGCGACTGCTCGCCGCTGGAGGCCGCCCCATGCGTTGCAGCTGCAGTGGCGCCTGAATTGCCTGCTTCGTGCTCTGCGCACCGCTGATGCTAGCGCCCGCAAACGCGGTGGCGAGAAGGGCGGCTAGCAGCAGGCCTCGCCGCGTGATTTGTGCCATTGCCTGGTGATTCTTTCTTGCGTTCATGCTTCGTCTCCTTCTCTCCGTGTGTGTGCGTTTTCTAGTACTAATGCCGGGGGCCGCGGGTGGCTTGGCTCCGGGAGCGGCGCCACTTGCAATTTCAGTCGGCGGCGTTCTGCTTCGAGAGCCGAGCTGAGCCAGCGCTCGTAGTCCGCTTCGCCAAAAAAAATCGGCTGACTTTGCATCGGCTGCTGGCTCCTCGGGTAAGGTTGTGCGGAGTTTGCGAGAATTGTTACAGCGAATCAATGTACGGACGCTGGTTTGACTCTTAACTACATCTTAAGAAGCAGGCTGCACAAACCAAACGGCTTATTGCAGTATGGATATACTGGCTGAGAAGTTTGGCGTTGTGGTACTATGCCGCTTCCCCGCGCATCCGTTCAACGAGGACGGCGAATGCCTTCGGGTTCCCCTGCTCCCAACTTAAAATTTGGTCCGTACGAGGTGGATACCCGCGCGGGAGAACTGCGCAAGCAGGGCTCGAAGATCCGTCTGCAGGAAAAACCGCTGCGCGTGCTGGCGGCGCTGGCCGCGCAGCCGGGCGTATTGATCACGCGCGAAGAACTGCGAAAACATCTGTGGCCGGACGATACGTTCGTGGATTTCGAGACCGGCCTGAATACCGCGGTGAGCAAGCTGCGCGAAGCCTTGAATGATGATGCCGAGCATCCACGTTTTATCGAGACGGTGCCGCGGCGCAGGTACCGGTTTTTGGCGCCGGTAGAGAATGGCGACCGCGAGGAGCGAGCGCGGTTGCACGAACCGCCACCGATGGTGCTGTTCCGGCAAATTCCGGCGGGGCCGGGACCGGCGGCGACTGCCGACTCGACGGTCGGCACGCATGCGGAATATGCCGAGCCCGAGGCGGATAACGACGCGGAGGAGCGAGGGTGGCCACCGCGCGCGCGACGGTCGCGCGGATGGATCGCGGCGGTGGCGTTCGTGGTGCTGGTGATAGGGGTTGCGGCGTTTTGGCTGCTGCGTGGATGGCCGGCGTTCTCGTTTCGCTCGCGCGATTCCGTTTTGATCGCCGATTTCGAGAACCAGACCGGCGACCCGCGGTTTGACAATGCTTTGGGAACTGCGTTTGCGGTGAGCATCGAGCAATCGCGTTACGCGAACGTATTCCCGCGCACGAGGCTGGACGCCGTGCTGGCGCGGATGGAAAAGCCGCCGGGCGAGCGGATCAGTCCGACGCTGGGGCGCGAAATCTGTCAACGCGAACACGTCCGCGGATTGATCGCGGCCAGCATCACGCGCACGGGCCAGGAATACGCGCTTACCGCCCAGCTGATTGACCCCGAAACCGGCGAAACGGTGCGCTCGTTTACGGAGCGCTCCTACGGAGAAGACCACATCCTCGAGGCCGTGGATGTGCTGGCGAAAGAAATTCGCGAGGCTTTGGGCGAATCGCTCTACCAGATTCATGAGGCCAGCAAGCCGCTGCCGCAGGTGACTACGCAATCGCTGAGCGCATTGCAGCAGTACGCGGAAGGCTCGGAACTGTGGCGCGAGGGAAAATATTTCGATGCGGGAACTTTGTTCAAGGCGGCCATTGCGACCGATCCGGATTTTGCGATGGCGCACGCGGCGCTGGGCAACGCGTATTACAGCTTTGTCTACAATCAGCCGGAAGACCGGCAGAAGGAGTACGAGAAGGCGCTGGCGCTGGAGACGCGCACGACCGACCGCGAACGGATGATGATCGAGGCGCATTATGCGTTGAACCGCGATCATGAGAATGAGGCGGACCGGCTCGTGGGCGCGTACCTGGAGCGTTACCCGATGACGCCACGATGCGATTCGATTACGCGAATATGTTGCGCAAGCACAAGCGCGGGACGGAGGCGATCGAGCAGTACAACCAGGTGCTGCGGATCATGCCGGATTACACGCACGCGTACATCGGAATCGCGACGGCTTACAAGACGGAGGGTAAATATCCCGAGGCGCTGAAAGCTTATGCGAAGGCGTTTGAGATTGATCCGCATTGGCTGACTGCGGGGAACGTGAGCCGGGAATACGGGTTCACGCTGGTGGCGAACGGCGAGAGCGCCAAGGCGCAACAGGTTTTCACGGAATTACTGGCGGATCCTACCATGCGGGAAAGCGCGATGCGTTCGCTGGCTTTTCTGGATCTTTATCGCGGGCAGTACAAGAGCGCGAAGAGCCGTTTGCAGCAATCGCAGGAATTGCTGGGTGAGCACCCGTCGCCGCTTAGCGTGGCACGTATTCATCTGGCGCTGGGGATCGTGGCGGATGGGCAGGGCGATGTCGCGGAAGAAAAACGCCAATTGGATGCTGCTGCGGCGGAGCTGATGGACATTCAGGAGAAAGTGATTTTCGGCTCCATGGTGGGGGACGCGTATGCGCGCGCCGGCCATGCGGAGCAGGCGCAGAAGATTGCGGCCATGATCGAACCGCTCGAGGATAAGAATAATTCGGAGCAAGCGGCGCGTGTGGATTTGCTGAAGGGCGAGATCGCGTCGCTGGCCGGGCAGCACGATGCGGCGATCGCGTTGTTCGCGGCAGCAGATAAGGCGAGCAGTACGGGTTATACGATCGAGGCTGTGGCGTGGGGATACCAGCGGGCGGGGGATCTACATCACGCGATCGCGGCGTATGAGTCTTTGCTCGGGGCTCCGGAGCGTGGGCTGGGTTGGGAGCCGCAGCAGCGGTGGATGGAGGCGCGTTATGCGCTAGCGGAGGATTATTTGGCGCGGGGCGATAGGCAGAAGGCGCGGGAGATGCTGGAGGCGCTGCTGAAATTGTGGAAGGATGCCGATCCGGATTTGCCGCTTTTGAAGCGTGCGAAGGCTGAATACGCGAAGTTGCAGTGACGCTGGAGCGATGTGGGCGTGGCGGATCGCGGGTTGCTGAGCTTGACGTGCCCGCTGCGTCCCGAACGGCGCGGGACACAGCGGCCGCCACATGAACCACACCTGCGGTATCTGGCTGCATCGTACTTGTGATCACGGCACGCGAGGCGAACCTCGCGCCAACCATGGCGGCGGCAAGCCGCCACACTCCCAGAAACAGCCGGCGACTTCGTTGTGGTTGTAGGGACGGATCTAACACCCGCCCCTACGGCGCCGACGCAATAATTCGTGCGGCCAATTCCCTATTGCACGTCGAGCGTGAAATTCAGCGAGGTTGAGGCTGAGCCGCTTGTGCCGACGATCGTGGCAGTTGTAGAGCCGGTGGGTGTGCCGCCGCTGGTTCCACCGCCGCCTCCGCCAGCGCCGCCGCTGGTGCCGCCGCAGCTGGCCATTAGCATGATTCCTGCCATGCCTAGGATTGCCAGGGCGAAGGATGCGCCGGAGCGCAAGCGTTTGCTGGAGGTGCGCAGCGCGAGGATGCTCATGCCGAGAATGGCTAGCAGTGTCGCGGCACCTACCAGGTTGAGCGGTCCGGGCGCGGCTGGTTGCCGTCTCGCGGGTGCCACGGCGCTGGGAGCGGTCGTGTTGACTGTGAGCATCGTCACTGCGGTAGTGGCAGTCGAGCTCAGAGTTGCGGATGACGGATTGAAGCTGCAGGTGGCGCCGCTGGGCAGACCCGAGCAGCTGAACGTGACTGTGCCGCTGAAACCATGCTTCGCGGTGATGGTGGCGCTCATCGTGCCGGAATCACCCGGAGCGGCGACGGTCACCGTGGGACCCGTGGAGCTGAGGGCAAACGCTGAGTCGAAGCTATTGATCAGATTTGCGGCGTTGATGGTGCCGAGGCCGGTGGCGCCGTCGTAGCCGGCACCAGCAGAATATCCGGTGAGGATGCCATTAGGATCGCTTGAGTTCGTGCGCGAGCAATTCGGGCTGACACCGAAAACGCAAGGCTGCGCGTTGGTGCCGACTGTCACATCATAAAAAGCACAAGTACTCGCCGGACTCGCGGAATTGCAGCTGCCGGCGGATTGTTGTGCCGCCAGCGGATACAAAACCGTGTTGAGGTTACCTTGTGCGTCCTGAGCTTTTTGGTTGATGAGCGCCACGATGCCGGCGAACGCTTGCGTGGAAACGGAAGTTCCACCGAATCCGGCAAAATCGTTCAGAGTGCACGGGCCGCCGTCCAGGTCGGCTTCGCATACGGCGTAAAAGCTTCCGGCGAACCCGTCTCCCGCGAACAAGGAGACGTCGGGTACGTCGCGCTTCCCATCGGCCAGAGAACCGGTTTGCCATGAGGGTTTGGCATATCCACCCGAACAACTGCTGGGGGTGCTGGCGTTCGATGTGATGCAGTTGCTCGCTCCGCCGGTGCCGCCAGCAGGCGCGATTAGCTCAGTAAACGTACTTGAAGACAGGTTGTTGCAATTGGTCTCGGCGTTCGTGCTGAATCCCTGCTGGAGATAGTAGATTCCCAGAAAAGCGTTCGTGCAGGAATCGTTCCAGGCACTTTCCGGGATATAACCCTTCGCCGACGCGTTCGTGCCGGAAGTGTTGCTGGAGTTCCAATAGGCGGAAGGGTTCCCCAGTTGATTGAAATCGGTGCCTCCGACGGCAACGTTGTAGGGAGTCGAGGAAAGTCCACTCACCGCCAAGCCAAACTGCGCAGGCTGTTCTGTGGTCACGCCCGTCGCATCGGTGTCGCAGCCTGCCGAGCCGGTGTCGCCTGTGGCGACGATGACGGTAATGCCTTCGGCGGCCGCTTGGGCCCATTCGCCAACGGAGTCCTTGGAAGTCGGGCTGCCGCCGTAGAACGCGTTCCCCGCAGTGCCGAGCCCTAGTTCGCATTCGCCGTAGCTGTAGCTCAGGATCGGCGCAAATTTGTTGTCGATGATGTACTCGGCGGAAAGATCTCCGCCGAAAGAGGCACCACTTTCTGATACTACCAGATCGATGGTGGCGTTTTTGGCCACCGCGCCGGACCATTCGACGTCAATCACTGCCTCGCATTCATCGCCGTTGCTCGCGCATGGTAATACGCCGGGATTCGCGCCGTTGACGGTAACAACCGGCGGATTCGAGGGCAGGCCGAACAGGCTGCGGAACTGGTTCACGTCCGATACGTTGATGTTGCTGTCACTGACAATGGCGATCTTCACGCCACTTCCGGTGATGCCCGCATTCCATAGCGGCGCCACATTGTAGATGGTTGCAAAGTCAGTCGGCCCCAAAGCATAACAGTCAGTACTGGGGCCAAAGCAACCGCCGAGAAACGTGTACTGCGGATTGATTGGAACCGCCTTAGCGCTGTCCGGCGTTCTGCGAAAATTTCCGGCGAAATGGTTCAGGCGCTTCCTGCCGAAATTGTGCAAGGAAAGCACGCCCGCGACGGCGGGAATGAGCGCTTCAGGAATCGCAGGGTCGGTGGCGTTGGCAAAATGCTGCACGCCTTTCACTTCGTAATAATGAATGGGCGTGTGAAAAGCGGCTTGGACCTGGCCGGCGTTGCCGGAGAATTCGATTACGTTGCGGCCGTTGGAGACTTTGATGGATTGGAAGCCGCGGGATTCGAGCCAGGTGGTAATTGATTGCACGTCTTCGTCGGAGACGCCGAATTGCTGGCCAAATTCCTGGGGCGTTAGCCACTTGTGATAGTTCGGCGAGGTCTTATCGGTTTGCTGCGCGAGGAGCGTTTGTAGCGCAGCAACCTGGTCAGGGCTGCTCTTCAGAACGAGCAGCATACGGTCCATCGGGAGACTGGCCGGCGCGGGGCCTTGATCATATTGCGCGCGCGCGAGCGGATGCGTATTGCCTCGCAAAACCGTCAGCTCGCTTTCATCCACAGGCGCCGTGATCAACGAGTGCGCGGCGCTTGATTGTGCCGATGTGCGCTGCAAAATCAGCGAAACGGAAATTACCGCAAGGAACAAACCACAAATGGCAATTGGTTTCAGTCGCATTGGCTACCCCGAACCGAGCGAATTGGACACACCGCACCCAAGTTGAGTTACTGCTGCCTGCTGAGATTTCAGTCTACCGCAGGCAAATTACTTCCGACTTTCGATCAAAGATAGCCGTATGCAAAGTCTAAATACGCGTCTGCGCGCCGGCAGCGGCGAACGTGCGTCGAAGATGTAGAGCGTGCTGATGAATGGCTCGCCCTGTTTCGGATAATTGAGATGCCGATGACGCAAATTTGGTCAACTTGTTCGCGGCGGTTTGATAGCCGAATGCGACGGCGCTGAGGAGGGCTAAAACCGCTACGAATTCGAATCCCTGCTGACGTTGTAGAGGGACCCGCGCCTACTGTTGCCATCGCGCGGCTGCTCGCGCGAAATGAAAATCCCTCGCCCGCTGTGGAGCGGACGAGGGATCCGGCGATGACGATTGTCGCGCAAACGACTAATGCCCCGGAGGCGGTCCGAAACCTCGGCCCTCGCGATGGCCACCTTCGGTTTCGAGTTGCGCCATCTTGGACTGCTGGTCCGCGGTGAGCACTTGGTAGATGGCCGCTTTGGTCTTGGCGTGCGCCAGGGTCTCCTGCGCGGTCAACGTACCGATGCTGTTGGCCGCCGCTTCCATTGCGGCTGCGTCATTCGAGTGAATGGCGTTCTGCAAGTTTGTGTGCGCGGTTTTCATGCTGGTGTGAACCGTGGAGCGATTGGCTTCGGCGCTGGTGAGGATGTTGGTCACCTGGGTCTGCTGCGCGGAAGTGAGCGACAGCACGGTGGTCAAGTAGCTGACGCGGTGCTGAATCATGTGCGCGGCGCGGCCTGGGTCATTGGGCGCGGCTGTGGTGGCCGCGTCGTTATCTTGTGCAAACACCGCCGGCGCGCCGAATACACAAGCGAGTAGCATTGCTATGGCTGTCTTTTTCATGTGGGTTAACTCTCTCTCCTGTCAAATTCGGGGCTGGCGAGTTTCCCATCATGGTCGGGTGTCTGACGGTGATGCTCTCGTTCGCCCTGCAGATATAGTTCCGCGCGGGCGCGCAAAAAGTTCCGGGATTTTAGGAGCACGTGCGTCGTGCGGACTATATGGGGCCAAAGCGTCTGTGTGAGAACTAGAAAACCTGTACTTCAGCGGCCAAAACCGTTCCGATTTTGCCGCATTAATGCCGTAGCCAGAACTACAGCCTAAGAAGATTCTCTTCAGGATGTGAATCGGGTATAAAAGCGGGCGGCGGTTCACTCAGGAGGACGGTATGAAATTGTTTGCCAGGCAAAGGTTTCTGGCTATTTATTCGGGAGTTCTTACTTTGGTTTTCGCGGTCACTGTGATTTGTGGATTTGCGGCGCCGCGGAATGAGACGTTCGATCAGATCACGGTGCATCGCATCAATTTTGTCGAGCCGGATGGCACGCCGCGGCTGATTATTTCCGACCGCGCGGAGTTCCCCGGCGCGTACGTTCACGGCAAGGAACATCCGCGACCGGACCGGAGCGAAGCTGCGGGAATGCTATTCATGAATGATGAGGGAACCGAAAACGGCGGGCTGCTTTGGGGCGGATTGAAGGACAAAAGCGGCAAGATCGAAAACTACGGACATCTCAGCTTTGACAAATATGACCAGGACCAGATTTTCGCGATCGATTCAGGGCAGGACGCTGATGAAAAGTCTTCAGCGATCCGGATCAGCGACCGCGGGGATTATCCGATTCAGGAGGCCGTCGATGCCAAAGATCGGATAGAGAAATTGCCGCAGGCGCAGCGCAAGGCGGAGTGGGATAAATTCTTTGCCACGCATACGGGCGATGCGAACCGGATTTACCTGGGGCGCGCGCCGGATAAATCGGCGTCACTGCGGATCAAGGACGAGCAGGGGCGCGACCGGCTGGTGATGCGCGTGAATGCGGAAGGCAATCCGGTGATTCAGTTCCTGGATGACAGCGGGAATGTGACGAGGGAATTTACGGGAACCAACTGACAGGGTTGGAGCGGGTAATGGCCGAACGGCGTAGCGGAACGAGCCCTGCGACGCTACCGGAGCGAAAAGCAGATCTCTCGCTTCGCTCGGGATGACATCAACCGCCTTTTTGCTGAAAACTGACGGCGGGAGCTGAGGCTCCGCCCTTCCGTTTGTGAGCACACCCCTAGTGGGGTGTGAATCTTTAAAGGATTCTCAACCAATGACCAGAGGTCAGCGACCTTAGATTACGGCGAGGTACTGCCACTGCCCGTTTTCGGACTTCAGCTGGTGAACACGGCCATCGTCTGCATGAAGAAAATAGCTGCCGTCCGGGATCGGGTGATGGTGCGCTGCACGCACGGAGCAACGAGTCCAGCGCCCGCCACGCGCAGCTCCCCAACCGCCGCCGTGTTCCCGAGCTTCCTCAGAGAGTTCGATGCCGTACTTAACTTTGTATTCGACGCCGGTAAGCCGCGTGGGCACCAGACGTCCGCTTCCCTTCAATTGTTCTTTAGCCATAATGTGCTTAGATGCAATAACCTAGCGAAAGGTTTCGCTATTCCCCAGGAACCTTCTTAGCAGGCTATAGCTCTGAATCCTTTGAATTTAATCGCCGGGAGTATATCACAGCTCGGCGGACCGGTCTAGCCAGTTTCCCCAACTGCAACCCCGATGAATAACGACGCGCCTGCCGGGTTCCGGCGCGCCGACGAGTGCTAAAAACGAATTCTGTAGTAGAACTTGGTGAATTGATCAAGGGACGGGCACGTAGCGTGACGACAGCAGGCGCCGGGCGCGCCGCCATCCGGAAATCTCAAGTCGTTCCCTGTTGATGCAGGGAGCGCAGATACGCACGGCCGCGGTCGTAGCCCCGGCGGAAGGGGCCGCTTTCGTGCCGACGCGGCTCGGCGTCGCCAAGTCGTTTGTGCGCCTCTTCATATGCCTTGCCGCGATTTTGGGAGTGCAGCGCGGCTTCAAAACCGGCGCGAAAATAGCGCTCGTCATCCTGAAAATTCTCGCCGCTCGCCTGGTATTGTTCCTTCTCGATGTCGCGCAGGCCGAGCCACCACATTTCCCGCGCGCGATCGAGCGTTTCCGCACCGGCGCGTTCGAATACGCCGCGGACGATTTTTTCCTGCTCTTCATTTTCTGGAATGACCACAACGATGGAGCGGCCGTGCCGTAGCGCGTCTTCGTAGACGAGCAATTCGTCGCCGGGCAGGCCCTGCGCCATGTAATCTTCAATCGCCCCACCCGTGACTGCGCCGAGAGCGCCCAACAGAGCTCCTCCGAGCACGCCGATCGCGAGAATTGGGCCGATCCCGGGAGCGACCAAACTTGCGAGCGCGACCTCGGCAACGCCCATTCCGCCGGCAAGACCTACAGCTCCTCCGACCGCCGCACCAAGAGCTTTGCCCATGCCGGGCTGCTCTGCTTCGATCGTGGGGATCGCCGCAAGTTCGCGCTGGGTCATTTCCGGAGTGAGAATATTTACGCGGTGTTCCGCGATGCCGAGAGGCGCGAGTTCGGCGCACGCACGCTCCGCTGTAGAACGCGATGTAAAGACGCCAACGACTGTATTCATGAGCCTCCTTGGCGCCGCGCTAAACGGCGCGCCGGTCCAGCAGCATAAAAACGATGAGGATGAGAACGAGGAGTCCCAGTCCGCCGCTTGGGTAATATCCCCAACCTGAGCTGTACGGCCACATGGGCAGACTTCCGAGCAATGCCAGGATCACGACGATCAGGAGAATTGTACGCAGCATGGGTTACCTCGCTGAGCGCAGGATAGCGGATTGGCGGCTTGGCTCCATCGGGTGTTCCGCGTATTTCGTAAGCTATTTCGCCAGAGGCAGATGTGGTGGAGGATGCGCGGGGGAGTGAGGCGGCGGCTCGAGCGTCGCAAAGCGCGGCGTGAATGACACGCGACAGTTACATTATATTTTTCTAACTCAAGTGATTGCTGTATTGCTCCAGGGTCGACGTGTGGCAACCTCGTCTGTAGACGTTTCGTTAGGCGTTGTGGCGTGCCGTGGTATGTGGCGACGCGGCAGCGCGGAAAAAGCTGAGGGCCCTGTGAAAACAATGTTCGCGCCGAAATTGGAACCGTGCTTGATCTGCGACAATCCGGAGTGCGAAGCGCGCGTACTAGCGACGACGATCGAGCCGGACAAGAAGCGTTTTGATCTGAAGAACAACTCACTGGAATTTACGTGCCCTTCGTGCGACGCACTGGTGCGCGTGCCGATATTTGAAGTTCGCTGGCTAAACGTGGCGAATCAGAATGTGCAAAACGGATCGCACACTCGGGCCGAGTATTTTTTCCCGCAGTAACTCCGCCGAAGCTGCAGGCGCTTTGACCGCGTTCAATTCCGTATGACACTCGCGGTTCCGCGTGCCATCTTCACCGCGATTTGATTCCCCCTGCAACGTGCCGAAGTTTTTACGCTAGGATACTCATCAATGCCATGGCGCTCCGCTTGCGGCAGAAATATTTGCCGCGCGCGTTGCAGAGGTGTACTATCCGTTGCGTCCAGCGTTCCCGCGCCCTAGCCGGCGCTCCGCTGGATCGGATTTCCACATGCCGTTCATCACTCACCACCGTAGCTGGGCCACCATTCACAATTGTTAACAACCTTGCCCGAAGGCGCTACCACGCGCCTTTGACAATTTTACAACCGCAGGAAAGGAGCCTCCCATGGCAGATCAATCGGTACTGAATTTTATGCAGGCGCAGAACGTCCGGCTGGAAAACCTCAACATGGCGGACAACAAACTTTACATCCGGGCGGAAGCGCCCTCGCAGGATCTGAAAAACAGAGTGTGGGATCAGATCAAGCTGGTGGACTCGACATTCTCGGATCTCACCGCGGATATTGAAGCTCCGGCGGCCGCGGCTTCGGCGGGTGGCCCGACTTCCTCCGGGCGCACGTATATGGTGCAGCCGGGAGACAGCCTCTCGAAGATCAGCAGGCAGTTCTACGGCGATGCGAACAAATACATGAAGATTTTCGAAGCGAACAAGGACAAGCTCGCCGATCCCGATAAGGTTCGCGCAGGAATGGAGCTGGTGATTCCGCAGTAACAGAGAATCGCTTCGCGGGGTGCCGGGATGCCGCCAATCGCATTGGGAACGCGCACTACGGGCCCGCTGTTAATACAAGCTTAGAGGAGAGACGATATGAGTTGGATGGATAAAATCGGAGGGCTTTTGAAGCAGTACAGTTCGGGGAGCGGCGCGGCCGCGGCTCCGGCGCCGGACGTTCACGCGCATTTCGATCAAGTGGCGGAAGCGGCGCCCACTTCGACGATTGCGGAGGGGTTGGCTGCCGCGTTTCATTCGGACCAGACGCCAGCGTTCGGAAATATGGTTTCGTCGCTTTTTGCCAATTCCAACGGCGCGCAGAAGGCCGGACTGTTGAATCAGCTGATGGGGTCGGTGAATCCGGCAATGCTCACGCAGTTGCTGGCCGGGACTGGGCTTGCAGGCGTGCTGCAGAGCGGCGCCAAGCAATTGACCCCCGAGCAGGCACAGCAGGTGACGCCGGAGATGGTCCAGCAGATGGCGGCGCACGCGGAGAAAAGCAATCCGTCCATCATCGAATCGTGCAGCGCGTTTTATGCGCAGCACGCAACGCTGGTGAAGACTCTGGGCGGGGCGGCGCTGACGATCGCGATGGCGAAAGTGGCGCAGCGGCAACAGCAAGCCTGAGGCAATCGCTGGCGTAGCATTTCGGTCGCTCGAAAAACCAACGGTTGTGGTGTGCTTGGATGTGCTAGGATGGAGTTCCCCGCGCACAGAAGAGCATGCGAGCCTCGTTTTTTGTTTTTTCGGTGTTCCTCGCGGCCGTTTTTCTCGGCCAAGCCTCAGCCGCAAAGCACATGTTGGCGGCCGGTCCGCGCGAAGGCAGCGCCGCGGCGGACGAAGCCGCGAAGGGCGATGACCCGTCACCCAAGATTATTGTGATTGGATTTGTGGGCGGGCACGTTCACGGCGACGATGCCGCGCACAGCGGCGTGCAACTCGCGGCACGGATCCGCAAGGACTACCCTTCCGGCGCGTATATCAACACATTTGCAAATCGTCAGGGCGAAGATGCGCATCAGGCTGTGCTGCATGCGCTGGACGCCAATCACGATGGCCAGCTCTCCGCCGCTGAAAAGCACAACGCGCGGATCGTGATTTACGGGCATAGCTGGGGAGCGTCGGAAACCGTGGCGCTTGCGGATGCGCTCAATCGCGACGGGATTCCCGTGTTGTTGACGATCCAGGTGGACAGCGTAGTGAAACGAGGAGAAAACGACGCGGTGATTCCGCCGAACGTCGCCCAGGCGGTAAATTACTATCAGACCGACGGCTTGCTGCACGGACGCAGCACAATTCGCGCCGCGGATCCCGCGCGCACGCACGTGATTGGAAACTTCCGCTTCGCGTATGGTTCGAAACTCATTGCGTGCGAAGCGGCCTACCCGTGGTGGGACCGGCTGGCGATGCAGCAGCACATCGAAATCGAGTGCGACCCGAAAGTGTGGCACGAAATGGAACAGCTCATCCGCTCCACGCTGAGCCCGACAAACCACTCCACGCCAGAGTCAAGCGGCGCAAGCGCAGCAGCAGTGACATCGACCCGCGATCCCGCGCAGTAGCGCCAACCCGCCGGATCACTCCAGAGAGCGCACGGAATCCGGCGGAATCAGAACGAACATACACACGGGGACCTCAGGCTCGCAGTCCAGGACGCCGCGCCGCAAAATTTGCGCTGGTTCGCTGTCTGGAAACGAGACGTTGTATTTCGCCGCCGCCAAATCCTTGCTGAGTTCCTCCAGACTGTCGGAGCCGCTAATGAATTTCACTTGCGGCGGTTTTCCGTCCGAGGAAAACAGCAAGTAGAATTCAGCGCTGGCATGTTTCATGGACTTTCTCTTCAGCGTGACCGTGCGCATATCCTGCAACACCGACGAATCCGGCTTCTCGCCCGCCTGATATTTTGCTCCCGGGCGCAACGCCTTTAGCCGCGCGGCCGAATTCTCCGGATGAGTGCCGACGGCCGAAAGAGCGTGCGAATAGGCGATCACAGCCTCATGCGTCTTACCCAGTTTTTCGTAGAGCTGGCCGAGGTGGTCCGCGGAAACCGCATCTTGGTCGAGGACCCACGCCGCATTCAGATATTTCTCCGCCAGATCGAAATGGCCGAGGCGAAAATGAACCCAACCGAGCGTGTCCCAGCCAGCGGCCAGGCTGGTCGTCTGTTTTAGGTTGTCGAACGCCAGATTATCCAGATCGATTTCCGCTGAATCGCTCTCGGCTTCGCCGACGGATCTTTCGGCATATTTCAGAGCGTCCTCGAGATCGACCCCCTTATCGGCGAGCACATACGCTGCGTCGTTTAGCGTTACAACAGTAGGCTCGTCGTCTGCCGCTTGTCGGATGGCGGCGATCGCCTTTTCGTTGTTTCCCGCAGCCAGATAAGTTTCGCCAAGTTCAAGCACCAAGCTGGTGTCGTCCAGATCGCGATCCTCAGCCGCTTGCAATTCCGCGATGGCCTCCGGATATTTCTTTTCTTGCGCAAGGATCCTGGCAATCGTAAGCGGCGCCTCCGCGTCCTTCGGGCTCGCCTTTTCGAGCGACTTCCACACGTCCAACGCGTCGGGGCCGCGGCCCTTGGCCGTCAGCGTTGACGCCAAGAACTTGAGCGCGTAGACATTGGAGGGGTCGAGGGCGATTGCTTTTTTCATTTCCTCGATGCCTTTGTCGTCTTCGCCGTCCATAAAGTGCGCTGCGCCGAGCGACATCCAGGCAGCGGCGAAGGTGGGATCTTTCGCGACGGCCTGCCGGAAATAGTCAATGGCTTTCGGCATGTTGCGCTCCTGCCAAGCCTCGCGTCCGTGCTGCACCAGGGCAAACACATCGGGATTTACAGAGCTTTCGGTGGAATCGGCGTCGGATCCGGAAGCAAACGATTCTCCGGACAAAGGTATGTACGTTGATTCGTCCTCGACGATCGCTTTCACGAAACTGCGGTATGCCGCAATTTGCAAAACAGACACTTCAGGCTGCTTTACGATCAAGTGGCGTTCCGCGTTGAGTACGCCTTTATCCAAAGAGTATGTCGAATGGTACTCGGCGAAATCTTCGTGCAAATAGATCGGCGCGTGCAAGTGCGGGTCCGCGCCAGTTGGTAGTTTTACCGTAGCGCGGTACACCTCTTCATACGGCGGTCCCAATCGGATCGGTTTCAAATCACCGACCGAATCCTCCGGCGCCGCGGGAACGAAAATGGGCGGGAACGGGACGGTTATCTGGCGATGCTCCCAGTCGGAATATTTCTTCCGCTCATAGTCGTATTCGATGTGGAAAGGCACGTCGGTCTGGTCCGGAGGCGTGACGGTGACGTTGCTGACGGTGCCGCCGAAGCCGAAATTGGAAGAGACGCTTTGCATCACGTCCTTGTACTTCGACTGGCCGGCCTGACGAAACCAGATGCGAAAGGCAATCTCGGAATCGCTGCGCAGGGTGAATTGCATTTTCCCTTGAAACGTGCCGGACTCGTCAAGCGCACCATCGGCAACGAACGTGTCAATTGATTTGAACGGCGGGTCCTCGGGAGTTTGCACCAGGCGCGCGGGGCCCGTGGAGGGAACCACCAGTGCCTGTTTCTTGCGCAAAACGGGACTCAAGTATGCAAAGGGCGCGACTTCCGGGGTGGTATCGAGGAACAGAAATCCGTCGCGCTGCGGAATGGCTGTAATCACGTGGTCGAACTGGGCTGGGGACGGAATATTGGCGTCGATTTTCGATTTCGAACTGATGAGCGCCGGAAATGCCGTGATTTTTTCCGCCGCAAGCAACGCCGCAAAGAGCGTGTGTTTGTCCTTGCAGTCACCATAACCATTGCTGAGGACGTCTTCCGCGGCGTGCGGCTGGTACCGCCCGATTCCCAGCGCAACCCCGATGTAGCGATATTTGGTTGAGACGAAATTGTAGAGGATTTGGATCTTCTCCGCGTCCGTCTTGGCGCCACGCGTGAGTTCATCGGCCTTGGCTTGGATCTCCGGCGACACGGCGGCGCGAGGAGTGACGAGAGATTGGATCCATTGTCCGATCTCGGGCCAGCTGCCAAATGTGGTGATCTGAATGTCGTGAGTACTCGATTCATCGGAATCTGGAGAGGCGTCGTCCTTTGTGGCCTTCTTAATCGACAAGTTCGAGCTCTTCCAGCGATACACGCGCCTGCCGTCGGCAACGTTGGTGACGGGTTGCACCGTTGGGCTTTTGACGGTGACGGACTTCCCTTGTGGAAAGCTGATCTCCAGCTCTTCGTCCAGGGTTATGGCGTTCTTTGAAAAATCGTAAAACTCCCAGAACTGACCGGGATCGAGTGGTTTCTTGATCGTCACGCGGTATCGGGTTTCCAGCCGGTCGCCGATTTCCAGGCCCTTTACCGCGATCTGCTCTTGGTGCAAGTCGCTGTAGAAAGGCGCCTGCCTGGTGATTTCCGCCGGCATATCGAGCGCATTTTCGGAGGGCGTTTCGACGGTGCGACCGTCCGGCTTGACCACTCGCACGTACCCCAGGTCGAAGGACGAGGTGGCCGCAGCGTAGCTAAACTGTAAGACGCCGAGCGCTTGCACTCCAGCCTGAGATTGGATGTGCGTTTTTTGGGCCACTTCGTATGAGTAAGTGCCGTCATTTTCGAATTTCATGGTGCTAAAGACGCTTTCGATGACGAGCGGTTCTTTGGAGTAATCTGGAGGATTGGAGTTCGCTGCGGGCGGCTTTGCCGACGGCACTGGAGATTTTGCTTGCATAGGCGCACTTCCGGCGCCGTTCGGATTCTTGTCGGCAGGTGTAGGTGACAGAGCTGGCAATTCGATGTGAGGAGGTATGGGGCCCGCGCTTGATTGAGGGTGCGCAGACGGAGCAATAGCGAGCGTCAACAACAGGAGTGCTCTCAGCGCGAGGCTGGGATGTTCGATCCGAGGCACGGGACAGAAGAATAACTGAAAGCCGGCGCTCACGCCACAAAATCAGCCGCGGTTTAACGCCGGTGTACCGTTCCCTACATTGCTGGCCAAATCGCGACCGTGCGGCCAATGCCGGCGGGCTCCCATCGCACGGTCGAGGCCCTACGTAAAGCTAACCACCCAAACTACGTGATTCACGGTATGGCTCTAACCCTCTTGGGGTGAGTAGGATGATTGAGCCATTTCTCCTTATGGGCCCTGGGACTGAGGGTAATTGCCATGTTAATCGTCGTTTTCGCTTTTCTTTTTATTGTGGCTTTGCTGGGAAGTTTGCCGCGCTGGCCGAAGAGTAAGGAACTGAGCGAGAACCCGATGACCGGGTTAGGCCTGATGGTGGTGGTGCTGATGCTGTTGATGGTTTTGGGCCGTTAAAGAAGTAGCGACGCTGGCCGCGCCCGCCGATGCAGCGCGTTCAAGCGCGTCGCTTTAGGTGATGTGATTCGTTTCGCGGGTTGTGGGGACGTCCCCACGGGAGTCCGTTGTGTTGATTGCAAGCCTCACCTTTACCGCCGCCGCAGTACTCTTCACCGCTTTCGTTGGCATCGCGATCCTTACGAATCGCGGCGCCAGGCGCCTGCGTTGAGCGATGCCATGCGAAAAGCGATGGAGCGCTGGTCTTTGCTGCTGCTTTCGGCGGCGATTCTGTCCGGACTCTTTGGGTTCTCCGGAATCGTGATGGCTGCCGCCGCCTTCGCAAAATTGTTGGCCTGCTTGTTTCTGATTGCGTTTGTCCTTCCGATGATCCCACCGATGCCGCCTAAACCGAAAGCGCCGGAGCCGATGTGGCTGCGCATGTCGCGCAAGCACGCGCATATTTGAAGTCCTTCGCAGTTGTCGCTCTGTAGACCCGCACCCGTATAGCTAACTTCCTCGAAACGTTCCCTGCTTCCCTAATCGCAAGCGCAGAACAACTTCTGTATACTCGGGGTACTTATCCGATACGGTACTCCCGATACGGAGGAGAATAATGCGAATGCGACACGTCTTGCGATTAGCGCTTCTGTGCTGTCTGGCGGCCGCAAGCGCGTCCGCGCAGGATCAAGGCGCCGCATCGGGCGGCCCGCCCCCGCCTGAGGCGAGCGCCACACAAGCGCCGCCATCGCAAAAGCCGATGCGAATACGCGTCGGCGGCAATGTCGCTGCCGCGAAGCTTACGCATGTGGTGCAACCGGTCTATCCCGAGATCGCAAAGATGGGTCACGTCGAGGGTACCGTTGTGTTGCATTGCATCATTGCCAAAGACGGGACGGTGCAGCAAATAGAGTTTGTCTCGGGCCCTCCGCTTTTGCTGAAGGCCGCGATGGACGCAGTGGGTCAGTGGACCTACCAGCCTACACTGCTGAACGGAGAGACTATGGAAGTGGATACCACGGTCAGCGTCGTCTTTACACTTGGTGGAGCGAAGTCCGATGGCGCGGAGACGGCGCCGCCGACGCCCATTGATCCAAAATTCAAGGCGGACATTCTGCGATTAATGAGCTTGACGCACTTCAAAGAAAAGCAGGAAGCGGCGATGCGGCAGATATTCGAGCCGATGCGTCCCACACTGCTGGCGACCATCCCTGTGACGCCGAATCGCGAGAAAATTCTGGATGCGTACATTAGTAGGCTCACCGGGCTGGTGCAGTCTGACGATTTCATGGATCGGCTGACGGCGCTGTACGCGCAAAACTTGACGGATGATGATGTGAATGCCGCTTGCGCATTCTACGAAACGCCAGCGGGACAGCACTATCTGGAAAACTCCCAGAAGATGATGCCGCAGATATTCCAGATCGGGCAGCGCCTGGCGATGGACAACATTCCTACTATTCTCAAGGATCTCTGCAAGGAATATCCGGAGCTGCAGGGCGAAGCGAAGTTCTGCGGCACCGCCGACCCGAATCGCAAGGGCCGGCTGCCGGACCCGGGCCCGTTGCCGTTCGGAAATTAGTTTGGCCACGGATTGCGGCGCGCGTATTTTCGCCGGCCTCGTATTAATTCAAGAATCGTGACCAACGAAATCCGTGCATCGAACCACCTGTACCGCTGGACAGGGTAACGCAGCGGGCGCACGGGTGCGCGTGACGCTGCTACCGCCTGCGGGGGCCCGCTAAAATGAGTCGTGGATGAAAATTCGACATCTGGGAAGCCGTTTGCCAACCCGGCAGATGCTGTGCCCGCAAACGGTGCGTCGAGAAAACCTGGCGCGCCGAGCGCGCTGAGCGGTTCGTTCGCTACGCCCTTAGCCCAACCAACCGTAAAGTGCCCCAAATGCGGCACCGCTGTGCGCGAAGTGGCGCGTTTCTGCCAGCGGTGCCACAACACCATGCGGTTCGAGTGCCCTGCGTGCAGGCATGCACAGCGCACCGGCGGCAAATGCGAAAAATGCGGAGTAGACTTCATGAAATATATCGGCGCTGTGGTGGCAGCCAAGCAAGCGGAAGCCGACGCGATTCAGGACAAGTTCGAGCAACGCTCCACGTTCATGAAAAATCTAGTCGTCGTCCCCTTCACTGGCGGGCTCTCCTTGATCCGGCAGCTTTTCGCGGGGCGCGACCGCAAATCATAGGCGATGGCGCAGTGTCCCGAATGCGGCCACGAAAATTCCGACAATGTGCAGTTTTGCGTGCAGTGCCATCACACGATGTTTTATCAGTGTCCCCAATGCTGGCATCACCAACAAACGCCCCACACCTGCGAAAAATGCGGATTGGACATGGTGATGTACTGGAAGAAGCAGCTCGCCACGGCTCGCGCGGTGTTGGTGAAGGACGAGAGCGAGAGCATGGAAAAGTCGGCCAATCAAGCGATCGGCGCGATTAATTCCGTCGGCTTCGCGTTGGCGCACCCGGTCACTTTTCTGGGATGGGTGTTGGCGGAGCATGTTGTGAACAAACTGAGGCGACGTTGACGCTACAGATCGGGTGTCGCTCGCTTCCGTCACGTCGAGCGCCGCAGGGGTTTCTCCTGCCGCGGCTACGAATGAAAATACGGTGATGGCGGAAACAAACCGCAGCGCGAAAACTCCTTGCCCGTCGCCCGCTTCACTTCTTGGGCCCAATAGTCGAAAGTTCCGTCGGAGACGCCCACGAGCTTGATTGCTTCCTTGTACTCCATCGTATGCAGGTAATAAATCTCGAAAAGCTTCAGTCTGCCCTTCCATTCCGGACGCCGTAGCGCATCGCGCCCGATGCGTTCGAAATCCGCGACGTATTCGCACGCTCGCCCGCGCGCCGGTCGCCAGGAATATCCGGAGGACGGCGATTCGAGGTCGATCGCGCGAACTTTTCCGGTGGTGTCCTCCATCCAGTCGTGCAGACTGCGATATCGTCCATAGCAGGCGTCGAAAATCTCTTTAGCTTTCATTCTTCCTCCGCGCCGGATTTGTCGCTGATCCGGGCCGTTCGTGTGCCTGCGACTTCGTTGGAGTACACAGCTGGAGACAGCTGCGCTCAGTTCTGTTCGCGCGGAGGCTTGGGCGCGGCCGGCAAGAACGAGCCGGCGTCCCAGGGCTCGTCCACGCGCGCGATTTCTTCCTCTACAGCGGAAAGGCACGTTTGAAAGCACTCGCGCCAGCCGACCATGTAGCCGCGTGCGTACTCCTCAGCCATGTGTTCGCGCTCGCGATGCGTCCGCTGCATTTGAAACACCTCCGCGAGTTCGACGCCGGGAGCACGCAGCGCCACACGCACCCGATGCCGCAGTTCTCGAAGCACGCGCGCCAGCCAGTGCACTGGTGCGGGAAAATACACGCCAATGCGCCGGCGCGGCTCGTACCAGGCTATCCGCCAGCCTCGCGGTATCACACCTCCATGACTCACTTCCTTGCGCAGATTCATGAGCGTCTTCATGGGCGTTGCACCTCCGGGCCAGTTCCGACGGCGAGTTCGCGGCGCACCTCTTCATCGCGCTCGGCGCGAAGCCGACGCATGCGCGCGCGCAACTCCCAGGGAAATTGTTGCTGCGTGGACGGCCGACCGTTGCAATGATCGGACGGCCTTTGAGTCTGGTTGTGATTTTGCAAGTGTTGCGCCGGGCGTTGTGGTTTGACGGGCTGTGTTGGCTTGGAGGCTTGGTTCTGAAGGGAGTTGTTCGAACTGTTTTTCTGCAGGAGTTTTTCGAATTGCTGCCGAAATGCGATACCTTCGCAGTCCGTGATTTCCTGATTCGCTGGACCCTGCGAGTTGTAGCGCGTCAACCAAGAGATCGCAGCAGCCCCAAACACAGCGTACTTATTCCCGGAAGCCGGGGGCGCGGCGTTGAGCATTTTGATGAGTTGTGCCTTGAACTGGTGCACTTGAGAGGCGGGTATCCTGGCGAACTCGGTGGATTCCCGAGTTGAGGGCAGGGTGATTCGCGGCTTGCGCGCGTGGTGGACTTCGACGACCGATCTCGTTGTTGATACGGCTTGAGTTGAAGACGATATTTGGAGCCCGAGCCTTTGGGCTGCTGGCCAGCTCGAGTTTTGCACTACCGTGAAAGACAGAGTCTAGCTGCTGCGAATTCGGATGAGGTGGCGCAAGGAGGCTACAGTTTGCCGGTGCGGCGGCCTGTAGTCCGGCGCCGGGTTGCAGACGCAGCGTGGCATTTACCACCGGCCATTTCTCGATCACCACCTGTGCATCTCTCTGCGAATGGAAAATCTCTCCGTTCAGGCAAGAGGTTACAGTTTGCCGGTGCGGCGGGCTGTAATCTAGCGCCGGGTGCAGACGCAGCGTGGTATTTACCACCGGCCATTTCTCGATCACCGCCTGTGCATGACTCAGCGAATAGAAAATCTCTCCGTTCAGGCATTCGACCTGGAGATTTCCGTTGAAATTTTCGCTGTAGCCGTTCTCCGAGGTACTCCCCCGTTTGATGTACAGCGCCCCCATGCCCATGTTCGCCAACCACCTCGCCATTCCCCCGCGACGAAGTCCGGAACATCGTCCGAACAAATGTTCTCCGGGATTCCTCGATACAACATCACCTCCGTCAGCCCTTCGATCGCTTCATGCCTCCCCAGCTTTCCCGCCGCGCGGATTGCCAAATACCCTCGCGTGTACTCGTCGAACTGCGTTACCGTCCGCAGCATCAACCTGCCGCAGCAGCGTCACGATCTGCTCCGGCTTGTATTTTCAGCATTGGGGAGAGTTGTGGAGATGTCGAGAATTCACGATACGGCGATGAAGCGCCTGTGGTCTTTTCTGGGCGCTGCATTCGCGGGGAATATTCGCACCCTGTGCGTTGTCGCAGTTTGAATTCGAGGATGAGGCTGCGGCGGGAGCGATTACTTACCGCGCTGGATAGTTAATGCTGCGCTTTGCGACGCCCTTTGGCGACTACGAGGTAGTGGCAGTGCGCGGAGGCCACGGTTCCAGGAGTTGTTCTTTGCGGAAGATTAAGGCGTTGATGTCGTAGGGGGCTAGTTCGATGCTGTGGCCGTGGGTAATCGCATCGGTGGGGCAGGCTTCTACGCAGTAGCCGCAGAAGATGCAGCGGGAGTAGTCGATGTTGTAAACCTTCGCGTAGCGCTCACCGGCGGAAATGCGATTGGCCGCGGTATTCTCGGCTGCTTCGATGTAAATGCAGTTGGCTGGGCAGGCGGCAGCGCATAGGAAGCAGCCGACGCACTTTTCGTACCCGTTCTCGTCACGCTGGAGGACGTGTATACCCCGGTAGCGTGGCTGGACGCTGGGTGGGACGTCCGGGAAGCTCTCCGTGGTGGTCTTGCGGAACATGGTGCGAAACGTGACGCTAAAGCCTTTGTAGAGAGTAACGAATGTTTCGCCGACTTCCTGGAGGATGGATGCCATCGAGACTCAACTTTAGCAGAGTTGCGGGAGGCAGGCAAACGGCCTTGATGCGGGATTCGGCTCAGTTTTTGATGCGTGACTGGTGATTAGCCACTACTGTCCGGTTGAGCGTTTCGAGAAGGTTGGGAAGCTATTGACGCATATGAATTTATCGGCGAAAAGAGTAGTTTTCGATTTGAATTGCAAAGGCCTCATTCTCGCTCCTGGGACACGGGGAGGGATGCGAGATGAACTCCGGCAAGACGGTGTTTGCGCAGTTGATGGATTTCATTCCTACGTACGAATTCCGGCGTTGCGTGGCGCGTTACCGCGGGCAGTATCGCGTGCGCAGTTTTTCTTGTTGGGACCAGTTCCTCGCCATGGCCTTCGCGCAACTCACGTATCGCGAGAGTTTGCGCGACATCGAAACGTGCCTGCGGGCGCTCGGCGGAAAGCTGTACCATGTGGGGATTCGCGGTCAGGTTTCGCGCAGCACGCTGGCCGACGCCAACGAGAGCCGCGACTGGCGCATCTTCGCCGATTTGGCGCGCGTGCTCATCGCCATGGCCCGGCCTTTGTATGCGGGCGAGCCTTGGCGGTGGAGCTGGAAGAAACCGCCTACGCTTTGGACTGCACGACCATCGATCTGTGTCTTTCGTTGTTTCCCTGGGCGCGCTACCGACGGCTGAACGCCGCCGTCAAGATGCACACGCTGCTGGATCTGCGCGGCAGCATTCCGGTGGGAATCGACATAAAACCAGCCAAAATCCACGAAATTCGCGTCTTCGATCAACTGCTGCCGGAACCGGGCGCTTTTTATCTTCTCGATCGCGGGTACTTGGACTTCGCGCGGCTGTACCACTTGACGCAATGCTTGGCATTTTTCATCATTCGCGCGCGAAAAGATTTTCGCTTTCGCTGCGTGACTTCGCGGGCCGTGGACAAGAGCACCGGCTTGCGCTGCGACCAAACGATCCGCTTGGAGAGTTTCTATACCTTGAAAGGTTATCCGGAGGCGCTGCGCCGCCTCCGCTACTGCGACCAGGAGAATGCCCGCCAGCTGATCTTTCTCACCAACAATTTTTCCTTGCCCACGCTCAGCATTCCGCAACTCTACAAATGCCGCTGGCAAGTCGAACTATTCTTCAAATGGATCAAGCAGCACCTGCGCATCAAAGCCTTCTATGGCCTCTCCGAGAACGCCGTGAAGACGCAAATCTGGACGGCCATCGCCATCTATGTGCTGGCGGCCATCGTGCGCAAACGCTTGCGCCTGGACTTGGAACTGCATGCCATGCTGCAAATTCTGAGCGTCTCCCTTTTCGAAAAAATCCCTTTGCTGCAAGTACTTACGCAAAACGCAGCAACATCGGAGAGCCCCGATGCCGCTAAACAATTGCAAATGTTCAGCTTTTAGCCGGACACCTGTGGTGATTAGCGAGTGGTGATTGGTGATCCGCAGGCCCCAATGAAATTACGGCGCGGTCGAGTGAAAACTTCGATTTTTGCGAGTCTTTGGTGATGCAATAGCCGGAAACCGGCGCCGAGTACCGCTCAGGAAACATTTTGGCGATTAAGTCCGTACATATATGCAGTGGCGGGACGCACTTGCGGCCGGTGATCTCGCTTTGCGTAGTTGCCACGGTGTTGGTATTTGTGCAGCTCGACGGGCGTAATGATTGCGCGGGTGGACTCGCAACGTTCTGGCTGGGCGCGCAATTACTGATGGAGCGTGAAGGCTACGCAGAGCAGCGACGCACGATACGACGACCGGAACGTAACAAAACACTCTGGCCGAGACAAGACGCTTTGGCGCTAACAGGTCGCTCGAGCTGTAACACGACAGAGACGCGACTGGGAGGTGTGGGTTATGGGGACGTTCAGCGATCAACTTCGGCAGGTCTTGCGGCGGCTGGGTCGGGCGCCGCTTTTTACCTTTATCACGCTGGTGACACTGGCGTTTGGAGTGGGCGCGAATACCGTGATCTTCAGTGTGCTCGAGGGAGTGCTGCTGAAACCTTTGCCTTATCCGCATCCTGAGCAGTTGATTGGCGTGTGGCATACAGCGCCGGGCGTGGGGATCTTGAACCTGAACATGTCTCCATCTGTCTATTTTATCGATCGCGAGCAAAACACCACTTTTCAGGATATTGGAGCTTACGACGGCGACTCACTTAGCGTCACGGGGGCCGGAGAGCCGGAGCAGGTGCGGGGACTCGACGTGACGGATGGGACTTTGCCGATCCTGGGAGTGAAGCCGGTGCTGGGCCGACTCTTTACGCGTGAGGACGATTCGCCGGGGTCGCCGGACACTGTACTGCTTTCGTATGGATACTGGCGCCAGAAATTCGGAGGCGCGTCGTCGGTGATCGGGCGTTCGATCACCGTGGACGGAAAACCACGCGAGATTATCGGCGTATTGCCGCAGGGGTTTCATTTTCTCGATTACGAGGACGCCTCGTTGATCGTGCCTTTCAAGTGGGACCGCAGCAAGATCAAGCTCGGAAATTTCAGCTACGAAGCGGTGGCGCGCCTGAAGCCGGGATTGACGATGGCGCAAGCTAGCGCGGACGTGGCGCGCATGCTCCCCATCGCCAATCGCACGTTTGCCGCGCCGGATGGATTCAGCGTCGCGCTCTTCGAAAAAGCGAAGATCGCGCCCAACCTGCGTCCGCTGAAGCAAGACGTAGTGGGAGATGTGGGCAAGGTGTTGTGGGTCTTGATGGGATCCATCGCGATGGTGTTGCTGATCGCTTGCGCGAACGTAGCGAACCTGTTGCTGGTGCGCGTCGAAGGGCGGCGGCAGGAACTAGCGATTCGCGGCGCGCTAGGAGCGGGTTGGCGGCGGATTGCAGGGGATCTGCTATTCGAGAGCGTAGTGCTCGGACTGCTCGGCAGTGCACTCGGGTTGGCGCTTGCCTACGGGGCGGTGCGGATTCTAGTAGCGATGGCGCCGACGGGGCTGCCGCGGATCCACGAAATCGGGATTGATGTGCCGGTGCTGCTCTTTACGCTCGCGATCGCGCTATTTTCAAGCTTTCTTTTTGGCGCGATTCCGGTTTTCAAATATGCCGGAGCGCACTTGAACACGGGATTGCGTGAGGGCGGACGAACGCTGAGCCAGAGCCGGCAGCAGCACCGTGCGCGCAATTCGCTCGTGGTGATCCAGGTCGCGCTTGCTCTGGTGTTGCTGATTGGGTCGGGTCTGATGATTCGCACGTTTCGCGCTTTAGTGCACACGCCGCCCGGGTTCACAGGACCGGACCAGTTGCAAACGTTCCGGTTCTACATTCCGGAGACGGAAATTCCCGATACGCAGGCCGAGCGCCTCGTGCGCACCGAACAGGAAATTCAAAACAAGCTGGCGCAGATTCCAGGCGTGTCCGCGGTCAGCCTTTCGAGCGCAATACCTATGGATGGCTACAACTCGAACGATATCGTTTTCGCCGAGGACCATGGATATGCCGAGGGCGAGTTACCACCAGTGCGCCGGTTCAAGTTTGTTTCGCCCGGGTTTTTGGCAACGATGGGCACGCCACTGGTGGCGGGGCGCGACATCACATGGGAAGACACTTACCAGAAAATTCCAGTGGCGATGATTTCCGAAAATTTCGCGAAAGAATATTGGCATGACGCGCACAATGCGCTTGGCAAACGCATACGCGTCGCCACGACGGATGATTGGCGTGAAATTGTGGGAGTGGTGGCGGATGTGCATGACAATGGCGTGGATGAAGCGGCGCCAACCTCGGTGTATTGGCCCGCGTTGATGGACCGATTCGAGGGGCAAAAGGAGAATTTGCGGCGCGGAATTGCGTTTGTGATTCGCAGCCCGCGAGCGGGATCGGAAGCGTTCTTGAATGAGGTGAGGGAGACGGTGTGGTCGGTGGATCCGAACGTGCCGCTGGCGAACGTGCACACGATGGGATATTTCTATACGCGGTCGATGGCGCGGACTTCGTTTACTTTGGTGATGTTGGGAGTGGCAGGAGGGATGGCATTGCTTTTGGGGATCGTGGGAATTTACGGCGTGATTGCTTATTCGGTATCGCAGCGGACGCGCGAGATCGGGATACGCATGGCGCTGGGGGCGCAGCGGCAGACGGTGACGAACATGTTTGTGCGTCAAGGATTGATATTGACTGGGATTGGCGTGGCGTGCGGACTCGTGGCGGCGTTTGCATCGATGCGATTGATGTCGTCGCTTTTGTTTAAGGTTAGCGCGGTGGATCCGATTACTTACTTGGGGATGACTCTGGGCGTGATTGTGGTGGCTTGTTTGGCTTGTTATTTGCCATCGCGGAGAGCGGCGGGCGTGGATCCGGTGGAGGCGCTGAGGGCGGAGTAGTTTCGCTCGTTGAGCGGCTTTGCGGGGGCGCAAAGTGTGTACTTCGGCTGAGAAGCACGCCGAGCACGCGTACGAGGAAGGAACTTCAGCGGCTAAAGCCGGTCTGAATTTGCTGCGTCCATGTCGTGGCTAAAAGCCACGACCCACAAAGATGAGAGCCGGCGGAACGCCGGCGCTACTTGCGTGCCGGGGCGATCAGAGTGCTATTTCGCGGCGGTTTCCGGCTTTCCGGCGGCTTGGGACGATTGCGCTGCTTGCGCGGTTTGCAATTCGCGGGCTTGTGCTAGAAGCTTCTTCAGCTTTCCTTCGATGGAGCCGTCGCCGATGTGCTCGTCTTGCAGGACGCCGTCGGCGTCAATCGTGAAAGTGTGCGGGATGGCGGTGACGTTGAACAGCTTCGAAATCGGAGAGGTGAATCCGCCATCGCGATATTGCGGCCAGCTCATTTCGTTTTTGGCGATGAACTCTTTCCACTTCTGTTCGTCAGCATCGAGGCTGACGCTGAGGACGACGAGAGGCTGACCCTGGAATTTCTTGGCGACGTCGCGAAGATGCGGCAGAGCTTCGCGACACGGGCCGCACCAGGTGGCCCAAAAATCGAGGAGCACGACTTTGCCCTGCAAATCGTCCATGGAGATGTGCTGTCCATCGAGCGTGGTGACGGCGAAGGCAGGGGCGAGGCGGGCGCGGGCCAATTCGGGATGACTGACATAGCGCAGCGCACGCTGGCGAACGGGATCGTCCGCAGGCTTCATTTTCGCATACTGCTCGAAGCGGGCTTTGGCGGCGTCGTCCTGCTGCAATAGCGCGAGCATTCGGCCATCGAGAAAAATCGCGTCGGGAAAATTCGGCGCAGCGGCGAGGGCCTTAGCAGCTTCGTCGTGGGCGCGTGTGTAGAATTCATCCTTGTGTTTGCGCATGCCTTCCGTCGCAAAGAGCACCGCGAGTTCGTAATGGGCGAGTGCTGTGTCGCGCGTGCCTTGCGCTTCGGCGACCATTTCCTGCGCGCCGAGCTCCGCTGTTTTCCAGTCTTCCAGCTCGACACCGTATTTGATCATTTTTCTTTGGCAGGCGAGGCACTTGCCGTCGTCCTGCTTATCGGCTTTTTTAAATTCACCCAGAGCCCCGACGGCTTGGTGTTCTTGGAGGAGCTGCATGGCTCCTTTGTAGGTCTTCTGAGCTTTTTCGTTTGTAGGCTCGCCAACTTTGTCCTGTGCGGGGGCTGGTGCCACGAAGAACATGAGGAGCAGGGTCATGGCGATTACGCGATTGGACAGCATGGGAAGCCTCCTGATAAGGCAGAAGGACGACGCATCATCGCCGGAGTTCTGGCTTAGCATCGCCCGATTCAGGATCGGTGGACGAGCAATCCGGCGGAACTGGGCTATTGCTACCATTAGGGTTGAGGATGAGTCAAGTAGAAGGTGCGCAAACACGAAGCGCAAGAGCACAGCCGAGAGTGGCTGTGCCACGAAACCCTCGTACGGATTATTCGCCTGGGGGCGCGACTGGCTCGCGGTCCGTCAGCTTACCTTTTCCTGCTATCGCGGCGATGATTTGGCGGCCGTGGAAGCGGCCATTTTCTATGAAGATTTTGGAAGTTTGCAGGCCGCCCACCACCACTCCGGCCAGATAAATTCCTGGGACGTTGCTTTCGAGGGTTTCGGGATCTAGCGCGGGTTTTTTTGTGGTGTGGTCGAGTTTGATGCCCTGCTTTTCGAGGAACGTGAAATCGGGATGATAGCCCGTTAGCGCGAAGACTTGGCTCGCGGGAATGATTTCCTCGCTGCGGCCGTTTTTTACGCGGATTTGCGTGGGCTCGATGACGGTGACTTGGGTTTTGAACATCGCGCGGATTTCGCTGGCGCGGATGCGATTTTCGATGTCGGGCTTGACCCAGTACTTCAGGCCTTTATTCATTTCGGCGCCACGGTGGACGATGGTGACGTGCGCGCCGGCGCGGAAAAGATCGAGCGCGGCTTCGGCCGCGGAATTCCCTCCCCCGATGATTACCACTTCCTGATTCCAGTACGGATGCGGTTCGGTGAAATAGTGCGAGACGTGCGGGAGGTTTTCGCCGGGAATGGAAAGATAGTTCGGCTGGTCATAAAAGCCGGTGGCGATGACGATTTTTTTCGCACCGTACTGCTGCGGCTGGCCGAGGCGGTCGGTGGTGTGCACGACGAAATCGTCGTCGTGGCCGGTGATGCGATCCACTTTCTCGTATTGATGGACTTCGAGTTCGAAATGTTCGACGGCGCGGCGGTAATATTTCAGGGCTTCGGCGCGCGAGGGCTTGCCGTTCGCGATGGTCATGGGCAATTCGCCGATTTCCATGCGTTCGGGCGTGGTGAAGAAAGACATGTTCGTCGGATAGTGAAAGAGCGAATTGCAGAGGCAGCCCTTATCAAGGACGAGCGAGGTGAGGCCTTCGAATTTTGCTTCGATGGCGCAGGCGAGGCCGGTGGGGCCGGCGCCTACGCAGATGATGTCGTACTTTTGCATGTTGATAGTGTGCGATGGACGGCTTTTGAATTCAACTGCGGAGCGAGATGTTGCACGACGCACATGGTTTTGATGCAGCGGGGGCGGCGCGAGTTTCGCGCGCATCAGGCTTTTGTGGCGGCGAGCGATTTGTGGTCGAGGCGGACTGAGTGCGGGCCGGTGGTGGTTAGATTTGAGGAAAAAGGGCTTCGGCGAGGGCAGCGGAAAAGGCGTCTAGTTCTGCTAAGCGGGCGGGGGTGGCTTCCAGTTTTTCTTTTTTCCAGACGAAGTAGTCCGTGCCATTTTGAATTACTCGGACTGTGAAGTTGGCGCCGATTAGATATGCAGGAGTTCCGTAGATGGTGAAGGGCTGCGAGGCGGCTGGTGCGAGGAGTGCTGCGCAGTTGGCTTTGCGGATGCCTACGTAATTTGCGTACATGGGGAAGGCTACGATTTCGTAGCCGGCGCGGTGGAGGTGCTCGAGGGTGCTCAATTGAGTGGGGGAGAGATCCATCGGAATTTAGGATAGCAGGTCGGAGAGCGCGCCGGACATCGCGGCGTCAGCATTTGAAAGCTTAGAGATTTAACACAGAGCGCACAGAGAACAGCATTGAGGTCAGGGAGAGGCTGCGACTCGGCGCGCATGCGCGGAGCCCGCAGACACATTCGAAGAAAGAGCGATCCCTCGCGGCGCGCGGGATGACAGGAACTTCACTTTTTCTGCGAATTGTTTACGCGGCGGATGAAGAGATGGAGCCGGATTCGATTTCGCGCAGAATTTTGCGCAGAATTGATGCTAGTTCTTCGCGGCTCACCTGGCTTTTGCGAAATTGGACGCGGACGTGGAAGGAATCGTCGTCGGCGCGATAGTCGAAGAGATAGGGTTGCGGCCTGGGCGCGGACTCGGTTTCCTGTTGGCGTGCGCGGCGGGCTTCGTCTCTTGTTAGGCCGCCTTGGGAGATGCGATCTACCATCTCGGTCATTTTGCGTTCGTTCGGTTGGCGCGCGACCTGGAGCAGGAGAGATTTCGTCAAGACGCCGCGCTCGATGCAGGCTTTGCGGACTTGGTCCGGGATCACGTGGAGCGACATGGTTTCGGTGACGCTGGAGCGGGCGCGGCCGATTTTTTTGGCGATGTCGTCGTGAGTGTAATCGAAGTGATCTGCGAGGCGCTGGAGGCCGTCGGCTTCTTCGAAGGGCGTCAGGTCTTTGCGCTGGAGGTTTTCGATCAGGCCCAGCTCGAGAGTCTCGGCGTCGTCAGCGATTTTCTCGATGCACGGAAGCTCGTGCAGGCCGGCAGCTTTGGAAGCGTGGTAGCGGCGCTCGCCGGAAATGATGTAGTAAGTGTCTTCGCGCGGGATGAAGCGGACGAGCAGCGGTTCGAGGACGCCTTTTTCGCGAATGGAATCGGTGAGCTCGCGAAGGTCGCCGAGCGCTTTGCGCGGCTGGTCGGGATTCGGGCGGATTTTATCCGTCGGAATCATGCGGCCGACCGACGCGCCGCTGAAACTTGTCAGCGTTTCGACGTAATGCGCGTCATGCCGCATCTTGAGAGTGACGGGTAACCCGATCCTCTTGGACACGTTGTAATACCTCCTGGGCTAGCTTCTTGTAGTCCTCGGCGCCAGACGATTTGGGCGCGAAGGAGAATACAGTTTCTTTGTACGCGGGGCTTTCTTCAAGGCGTACGTTCTTGCTGATGCGCGTTTTGAAAAGCGCGTCGCCGAACACGGCTCGAATCTGTTCGTGCGTGTCGCGCGAGATGTTGGTGCGCTTGTCGTAGAGCGTGATGACCACGCCGAGGACTTTCAGATCGGGGTTCGGACGCGAACGAATGCGCGCGTAGGTTTCGAGCAGGTCGTCCGTCCCTTCGATGGCGAAGTAGGCGGCTTGAATCGGGACGAGCAAGTGCGTGGAGGCGACCAGCGCATTCACGGTGAGAATACCTAGCGCGGGCGGCGTATCGAAAATCACGAATTCATATTCTTTGAGGATCGGGGTAAGCGCGTCTTTCAATTTATAGGGCGCGTCGAACTGGCCGGCTAGCTGCTGTTCGAGGCGAGCCAGGGCGAGTTTGCCGGGCGCTACGAAAAGATTTTCGTCCTTGGTGGGACGGATCACTTTCGCCAGCTCGATCGGATGATCGGCGAAGACGTCGTACATCGAGGTTTGCACGTCGGCCGAATCGAAAAAGGCGATGGTGGCGTTGGATTGCGGGTCGAGGTCAATCAGGAGAGTCTTCTTTTTCTTGAGTGCGAGAGCGGCAGCGAGGTTGATAGAGGTGGTGGTTTTCCCGACGCCGCCTTTTTGATTGGCAACTGCGATGACGCAAGTCAAGCTGTGCCCCTCGCGATTCCCCGTTTGGCAACCATAGGGCTACATATGGCGGCCCTTGGCCCCAGTCCTACCACAAGTAGGCTCACTCTACCTACTTGAGCGGGGTGACTGCAAGAGAAAAATGGTGTGGGGATAGGGTTTCGGGGATTTTGGCAGATTCGTGGGGGCCCGGGCGACATCGCAGCGGAGGCCAAACCGAATTGCAGCGGCGATCATGAGGCGTCGCAAGGACTGAAATCCGGAACCTTGTGCCGCACCTACGGCGCTGGTCCGTGTCGCGTCTCGTACCCGCCGCTTCCGCGGCGGGCTAACTTACTCCGCGCCTGCGGCGCTTGATCGCGCTGATGCGCGCTTCAGCAGTGGTTTGACGTATCTTGAGTTATGGCTGGCACGCCAATGGATCGCGACATTCACATCCGGTGGGCAGAGGCGGGCGATGTGGATGCGATCGCGCGCGTGGTGAATGCTGCGTTTCGGCGGGCGGAGAGTTTCTTTGTGGAACGCGATCGGATCGATGTTGCGGCGCTGCGTAGGATGATGGAGAAGGGCAGATTCCTTTTGGCTGAGGCGGGCGGCGACTTGTTGGGTTGCGTGTTTCTGGAGCTGCGCGGTGAACGGGCTTATTTCGGATTGTTGGCGGTGGACCCTGGTCGTCAACGGAAGGGGCTCGGGCGACGCTTGATTCGTGAGGTGGAGGACGCGGCGCGAGAAGCGAAGTGCCGGTTTATGGACATACAAATCGTGAATTTGAGGGCGGAATTGCCGCCGTTCTATCGACGATTGGAATATGTGGAAACCGGGACGGGTCCTTTTCCGGCTGAGGTGGTGACGAAAGAGAAGTGTCATTTCATCGTTATGTCGAAGCCGCTGGTGTAGCTGGCACGTTCCGACGCGGTGTGATGTCGACATTTCACGAAGAAAGATTTAACACAGAGGACACGGAGAACTGCTTCGAGGGCACGGAGACGGCGGGCAGCGCGGATTTTTTGCCGAAACATGCCCGGTGCGTCCCGTACACGCCACCGGACACACCGACCGCTACATAAACCCGGCGCGCGCGCGTTACCCTCTCGGTGCGCGGTGCCGGATTTCACCTTATGCAATCGGTGTATTGCTTTATTCTGGAACCTCGACGCTCCGCGTCACCAACACTAATGTCCACTTCCATCCTGGAAACGGCTAGCGAACCGCAGCCGCGCCGCCCGCTTGTTGCGCCGGTCTGGCACACCATCGTGTTTGTGGTGTTCGTGTGCGGCTATGCTTTCTTTGGACGCGCGAATGTCGCGGCTCTAGAGGGCCGGCACATCACCTCGCGGGTGCCACTTTATCTTTTCATGATTGGGTTCGAGCTGGTGCTGGTGGCTTACGTTTGGTTTCTGGGAGTGAAGTCGGCAGGCGGCACGGTGCGCGAGCTGATCGGTGGGAAGTGGAGTTCGGCGCGGGATGTGTGGCGCGATATTGGCGTGGCGTTCATGTTTTGGATGGTGGTGATTGTGCTGCTGGTCGGGTTGCGCTATTCGCTGGGTGTGAATCCGCAGGCTTTACGAGCCGCCGCAGTTCTGGCACCGCGTGGCGCAGCGGAAATATTCTTGTGGGTTGTGGTCGCGCTCAGCGCCGGCGTTTGCGAAGAATTTGTGTTTCGTGGATACCTGCAGAAACAGTTTTTCGCGTTGACAGGATCTGACGCAGCAGCCGTGTTGCTGCAGGCTTTGATTTTTGGCGCGGCACATAGTTACCAGGGTGCGCGGGGAATGATTACGATTGGCGTGTACGGAGCGCTTTTCGGTGCGCTAGCCGTGAACCGGAAAAGTTTGCGTCCGGGGATGATCCAGCATTTTATGCAGGATTCGTTGGCGGGTTTGGCTGCGGGGGTTGTGTTGAAGCGTTTGGGGAAGATGCCGGCCGGGTTGTTTTGAGATTTGTGCGGCATTACAAACGCAAAAGAGATTCTGTAGCGAAGTCTGCAGCGGCGAGGCAAGCCTCGCCTTGTCGAAAGCGGCGGCTCTTCGTTCCTCAGGATAAACAAGCCGCCGCACTCCCAGAAAAGGTGGCGGCGTTTTTGTGAGCTTGGGAGCGCGGTCGTTATTGCGCTAACGTCGATGGCGCACTGAAGTGCGCCGCTACAAATGCGGATTCGCCGATCGAGCCAGAGGGTTACGGCTTGGCGTATTTGTTGAGCGGCTCGTAGCCGGACTTGGCGGCGTTCATGCGCTTTACCAATTCGGCGGTGATCCGCTGCGCGGTTTGCTTTATATCTTTGTCAGTGACGTCTGCTACGAGAGAAAATTTCACGGCTTCGGCGTTGGGGTTCAGTTGGATCGCCGGCCTTGCCTGCGTCCCTCCGTCGTTCGTTGGGTCCGGTTGGTACAGGGGCGGCGTAAAACGTGTGAAATCCTGGGCCGCTACATATAAGTGCATCGCTCCTGCGCCCTGACCTGAGCCGAGCACTGCGCGGCGCAGGCGATTGTCTGGTCCGACTTGCGCGAATATGCCCGTGATGAGAAAGCCGTCGTCCGGGCGCGGGTCGCTGGGTCGCAGCAATTTCGCGCTATAGCCTGCTTTCTTGAAATCCCTCGCCAATTCATCGGACATTAGCTTCACGACGTGTTGCGCTTGAATCGCGGACGCATTCGTTTGCGGCGAGCTGCTGGCAGGCGGCGTCGTGTCGCTCGCTTGCGGCGCACTACTCGCGGCGTGATTCGAATCGGCCGACTGCGCGACAGAGTCCAATTCAAAATCGGTGATGTAAACCACTCGGGGGCGCTCCGGAGTTGGGGACGGTTGGGGCGATTCGGGCTCGGAGGGCTGCGCGGACGGTGGGCCGTTCGGATTAGCGCCGGGCTGACGATCCGGCATCTGCGCGAAAGCGAATTGTGGTGCTAGAAATACTGTGAACACCACGAGAAGAAATTTTCGGGAAGGGCGCACGGCTACATCTTATAGCGGCCGAGATCCTCGTCGTTCAGATTCTCCAGCCACTTGCGGAGGTCTTCGCTGGAACTTTTTTCGCTGACGGCCGTGGACATGCGGGAGTGTTTCAGGACTTCGTCTTCGACGTAGATAGGGCAATCGAGGCGCAGGGCCAGGGCGAGCGCGTCGCTGGGACGCGAATCCATGGACATGGTCTGACCGTCGCGCTCCATCCAGATCAGGGCGTAGAAGGTGTCGTCTTTCAGATCGGAGACGACGACGCGCTGCACGTGGACGTTCAGACCGGTGAGGACATTTTTCAGCAGGTCGTGGGTCATCGGCCGGGGCGTTTGCACTTTTTCGATCTCGAGGGCGATCGCGTTGGCTTCGTAGATGCCGACCCAGATGGGCAGCACGCCGCTGCCGGTCGTTTCCTTGAGGACGACGACGGGCATGTTGGTGACGGGGTCCATCATCAAGCCTCGAATCTTTACTTCGAGTTCCATGGTGGCCTCCCCCGTAACTTCAGACGACGTGCTCGCCGACTAAACTATTGGGACCGGCGCGCAAAATCTTAACCTGCACGTATTCTCCCAGAATGTTCTCGCGAGGCGAAGTGAAATTTATCATGCGATTGCTAGTGGAGCGTCCGGCCCACTGGTTTCGGGCGGAATGTCGGGCATCCACCAGAACTTCGTAGACGACGCCGACTAGCTTTTCGTTATTTGCGATTTGGATTCGGCGCTGATGTTCGTTGAGGATAGCGAGGCGGCGGGACTTTTCTTCTTCGGGAATTGCGTCGGGCATGTGCATGGCGCTGGTGTTGGGGCGCGGCGAGTATTTGAACGAGAAAATTGCGTCGTATTGGGCTTCGTCCAGGAGCGAGAGGGTGTCGGAGAAGTCCGCTTCGGTCTCGCCGGGGAAGCCGATGATGATGTCCGAGGTAATGCTGATGGGGCGCTGGGCGGCACGAATCCAGGCGATCTTTTCCAGGTACTCTTCGCGGGTGTAGGTGCGGCGCATTTCGCGCAGGACGCGCGTGGAGCCGGATTGCACCGGCAGGTGGACGTGATCGCAGATGGCGGGGACTTCGTCAATGGCCTGGACGATCTCGCGGTGGAAGTCGTCGGGATGCGAAGTGGTGAAACGCACGCGGCGAATTCCGGGAACGGCAGCGACGGCGCGCAGGAGGTCTGTGAAATTCCAATGGCGCGGCGACGGGTCGCGATAGGAATTTACAGTCTGGCCGAGTAGTTGGATTTCGGTGTAACCGGCGTCGGCTAGGCGGCGGGCTTCGGCGAGGACGGCTTCGCTGGCGCGGCTGCGTTCGGGGCCGCGGGTATGCGGGACTACGCAGTAGGAGCAGGAATAATCGCACCCTTCGATGATGGTGATGTACGCGCGAAGAAGATTATCGCGGCGCGTGATTTCGGTTTCGAAAGTTTCGTCGGTGTCGAGATCGAGCCCGGTGACGCGGCGGCCGCCGGATTCGAGTTGCGCGATCAGCTCGGGCAGCTTGCGATAACTGGCGGAGCCGCAGACCAGGCTGACCCAGGGAGCGCGTTCGAAAATTTCCTCGCCTTCCTGCTGGGCGAGACAGCCGAGGACGCCGATGATTTTGCCGTTCGAGATCGTTTTCCAATCGCCCAGGCGCGCGAAAACTTTTTGCGCGGCTTTTTCGCGGATGCTGCACGTGTTGTAGAGGACGAGATCGGCTTGCGCGGGTGTGGCAACGAGGCGATACCCTTTTTCCTGGAGCACGCCGGAAACTTTTTCGCTGTCGTGGTCGTTCATTTGGCAGCCGAAGGTTTCGATGAAGTAGGACTTCCCTGCTGCGTTTGCGGACGTGTTTTCTTCCGGTGTTTCGCGGGCCGCGCGAAGTGGGAGCGGCAACAGGCCGACGGAGCGCCCTAGCGGCGCAGGCGGCCGGATTGCATTGCCTGCCAGGGATTCGATGCCGATGTCGAAAATCTTATTCATGCCTTCGTCCGAAGTTTAGCACGAGCAGCCAGATTCGCGATTGGCGGGTCGGCTGTTTCGGTGAAAACGGCAGCGGCTAGTGATGAGTGGCTCGTGGCGAGAAGCAAACGGGAGACTGCGCGAGAAGCACGCTGCATGCTGCCGGCCAACTCAGCAATCAAGCGCGGAGAGAGGTTTTGGGCATCACGAATACGGGGCCGGAAGGCCTTGCTGCTGGCGGTGCGCGCGCATTTCGGTTTGCTGGTGCGTGCGGATTTTTAGCGGGGAGCGCGGTTTTGCGGTGCAGAGCAGGACGAAGCCGGCTTCGCGGTCTTGCGGGTAGTAGCTTACGGAGTCGGATTGATCTACTTCGCCGGAGGCTTCGAGTCTGCCGGCACAGGTTAGGCAGCGGCCTTGGTGGCAGAGGGCGGGGAGAGCTATGCCCGCTGCGAAGGCGGCGTCCCAAATGTGTTCGTTGCCGCGGACTGCGAGTTCGCGCTGTTCATCGTTCGGGAGGAGCAGGACGACGTCGAACGCGTTTGAGTTGGCGGTCATTTGTTCATATCGACGCAATGATCATTGACGACCGAATCGGCCGCCCAAGGAAGAAACTCAGACACTCTGAGGCGTGTCCCGAGAGGCAAGCCTCGCGGCGGGAATGCGGCGGCTTCACGCCGCCGCACTCCCAGATGACGCGGCGACTCTGGATCACGGGTTGTAAAAGCTGGCGTTTTTGCTGTAGGGCGCGTGGCCTGGCTCGCCGCGGCGGAAATGTCCCGAAGGTACGGATTTTCCGTCGCGTTCGTGCGCGAGAAGTTCGATGAACCAGGCTTCGTGCTCGATTTCCTCGTTGAGAATGCGGGCGGCGAGATCGTAGGTGCGCGGGTCCTTGCCGAACGTCATGTCGCAGATGGCGATCCAGCTGCGGATGGCGCAGCGTTCCGATTCGAGGAGCAGAGTGAGGATGTTCACGACAGTGGGCGGATCGGGCAGCTTCGCCGCGACGCAGCCGGCTTGATCGTGAAATTCTTTTAAGTCGTTCGGGAGTTCGCCGCCGAGTTCGTAGATGCGCGGGACGATGAGTTCCCAGTGAGCGCGGTCTTCGAGCCGGGCGTCTTCGCAGATCTCTTTATAGTCTTCGTGTCCGGCAAGATGCATGCGAAGAATGGTGTAGTAGTAATAAGTGCTGGCGAATTCCGCGGCGGCGTTGGCGATTAACATTTTTATGAGTTTAGGGACGTCAACGCCACGGGCGCGAATGACTTCGACTCCCACGCGCTGCGTGACGTCGCCATGCTTTACGACTTGGCCTTTTTCTTTTTCCGGCATTCTTTCCTCCTTTCACTTCCCTGCTGCTTTTTGCGACTGCACAGGACAAGTCTACGGCAGCGGGTTTGAAATTCTCAAAGGCTTTGTGCGGAGAATCGCTGGAGGCGGAGAAGGAATGGACTGGAAGCGCAAGATCATTCACAGCGCTGAAAAATTTGCGCGTGCGGATGCGCGGATCGAGTGAATTGTTGTGTCTTTTTCGGCATCAAGGGAATGATGTAGGTGATTGATTCGTTTGACCCTTGCTGATTGCGTGTGCTACGGTGTTTGTGGGCCATTTTTCAAAACTTTTTTCTGGGGGAAAACAATTTCCGTCCTGGCGCTTTTACTTTTCACCAGCCGGCTCGAGACACTGATCACGCAAACGGGTTGGGTGGCACGCGTAGTACTCTGCATCCTGTTGGTCCTCTCTGTTTTTTCGTGGGCTATCATTTTGCAAAAATCCCAGAGGCTTGGGTCAATCGACCGACAAACCAGAAAATTCCTGGAGATGTTTCGCGCGGGGCGCGGACTGCCCGATCCGGCGACTTTGCGGATGGGGGCGGGCGCGAGTCCGCTCATACATGTATACCAGGCGGGATACCGCGAGCTCGAAGCGCAGTTGGGAATGCCGGAGCGGCGACCGAACGCGCCGGGTATGGGTGGCGGAGCGACCGCGGTGGCGGCTCCTCCTCGCGTGAAGAGCGCGAACTCGGTGGGAGTTCAGATGCAGGTGGCCGCGGCTGAAGAGGTGCGCGGGCTGGAGAAGTGGATGTCGTGGCTGGCGACGACGGGATCGGTTTCGCCGTTCATTGGATTGTTTGGAACGGTGTGGGGAGTGATGGACGCGTTTGCGGGATTGGGCGATGCGGGCGCGGCGAGTTTGCGGGCGGTGGCGCCGGGAATTGCGGAGGCTTTGATTACGACGGCGGCGGGATTGTTTGCGGCGATTCCGGCGGTGATTGCGTATAACCTTTATTTGGGGAAGATTCGCGTGGTGGCGGCGCGGATGGATAGTTTTGCGGCGGAGTTTGTGGCGAAGATTGAGACGATTTACAGCGCGTAGGGCCGAGGCCGAATCAAAAGCAGATCCCTCGCTGCGCTCGGGATGACAACCGTTTTCTTTGGCGCTTCGAGTTAAGAGAAAAAATATGCCGCAGATACAGCGCGAAACCGGGACGTCACTATCGGAAATCAATATGGTTCCGTTTATTGACGTGGTGTTGGTGCTTCTGATTATTTTCATGATTACCGCGCCGATTTTGCAGTCCGGGATCGAGGTGGATGTTCCGAAAACGAAGACGGTGAAGGAACTGACCGAGCAACGAATGGTGATTACGATTGACCGGGCGCAGCGCGTGTATTTGAACGACAAGCCGGTGAACATCCACGAGGTGGGTGCGCAAGTGACTTCGCAGATGAAGGACCCGCAGCATCAGGCGGTGTACGTGCGCTGCGACGAGACAGTTCCCTTCGGCAGTTGGGCGACCGTGGTAGATGCGCTGCGTCAGGCCGGCATTCAAAACATCAGCGTGGTGACCCAGCCGCTTACCGAGCGCGCGCAGATTCAGTGAAATGGCTTCCCTGGCCGCAAATCCGGCACAAGACAATCTAAAAGGACCGCTGTCAATTTCGCTCGTCATGCACGCGGCGCTGGCGCTGTTGTTTATCGGTTCGGCGATGTTTTCGCAGCAGGGTGAAGGATGGGGCGGACCGGGCGGCGCGATCACGGTGGGCGTGGTGGGGAGTTTGCCGGCCGTGCCGATGCCGCGTCCGGCGGTGGAAACGCCGAGCCGCGTGGTGGATGAATCCAAGGGATTGTACAAAGCCGAGCCACAGCCGAAGCCGGTGGTGCCGCCGGATGCGACTCCGATTCCAAAATTCGAAAAGAAAAAGCCGCCGAAGTATGTGACACGTCCTTCGAAGGTGCTTGAAAATCCGACTCCGCCTCCGCGAAACGCTGTGCCGTACGGAGGAGGTGGGACGCCGACGGTGCCGTACACTTCGTTTGCGATGGGCTCGGGAACTTCAACGCAGGCGGGGATGGGATTCGCGGGGCCAGGGGCGGGAAATTTCGGGGACCGGTTTTCGTGGTACGTGGAAGCGGTGCAGCGGAAGGTGAGCGGGGCATGGCTGCAATCCACGGTGGACCCGAGGATCAGTTTTGCGCCGCGAGTGGTGGCGACTTTCGATATTTTGCGGAATGGAACGGTGACAAATATTCAGGTGACGCAGTCGAGCGGCAACCCGTCGGTGGACGCGTCTGCGGTGCGGGCGATAAGAGATGCCAGCCCGATGCAGCAATTGCCAGCGGCTTATTCGGGCGGGAAAGTTAGCGTGGAGTTTTGGTTTGATTTTAAGCGGTGAACGGAAACTGGGACGGCCAAAGATTTAACGCAGAGAACGCAGAGTTAGGAGCGCAAAGTCCGCAGAAAAAAGCGAAGAATTTAACACCGAAGGCACAGAGGCCGGAAAATACGAGAGCACAGAGAAAGGCCGCTACAACTGCGACAGGTTTAAATCAAATCATACGACGAAAGCTCAGACATACACTATGAGACCAAAACTCAGGCAGAGACTTTTAGTTCTTGCGATGTTTTTTGTTGCGTTGCTTATTTGTGCTGGGCCGGCTGCGGCGCAGGATTGGTTTAAGACCGGGACCGGGCTGGGCGTCAGCAAGGCGCGGTTGGCGGTGCCGGAATTTGCGGTGCGGCAGGCTACGCCGCCGACTTTGGAAAAAACCTTTCACGATGTGTTGTGGGCGGACCTGGACTATTGCGGAATTCTTGAGATGGTCAGTCCTAGCTTTTATCCGCCGGGAGTGCCGAGCCAGCCAAACGAAGTGAAATTTGCGGATTGGTCGGGAGCGCCGGCGAACGCGTACATGCTGGCGTACGGCAACCTGACGGCAGACGGCGCGAATCTGGCGGCGGCGGGATTTTTGTCCGACGTACGCAACCCCCAGGCTCCGATCGCCCTGCAGAAAATTTACCGCGGGCCGGCGACGGATGCGGGCGCGCGAAAGCTGGCGCACCAATTCGCAGACGATATCGTCGGGATTTTGAGCGGCGGAGCAGCGGGAATCGCGCAGACGCAGATCGTGTACGTGAGCACCAAGAGCGGAAACAAGGAACTCTGGGAGATGGATTATGACGGTTCGAACCAGCACCAATTGACGCACCTGAAGTCCATTTCGCTGACGCCGCGCTGGTCGCCGGATGACACGCGGATTGCGTTCACGTGTTACGTGCCGTTCCGCGGAGTGGTGTCGCCGCAGATTTGCATGTACTCGACGGTGTCGGACCGCTTGATTTCGTTTCCGCGATATCGCGGGTCGAACAGTTCGCCGGCGTTTTCGCCGGACGGCCAGCAGATCGCGTTCATGTCCAGCCTGAGCGGAGATCCTCAGATTTACGTGTCAGATATGAACGGAGGGGGATTGAAGCGGATCACGTTCGCGGCGGGCGTAAGCACGTCTCCGGCATGGAATCCGAAAACCGGGAAGCAGATTGTGTTCGTCAGTGACCGCGCCGGGGACCCGGTGCTGTATCTGGCGAATTCGGATGGAACCGACGTGCAGAAATTGGACATGCCGGACATGGGTTACGTAGTGGATCCGGCATGGTCACCAAATGGACAACTGCTGGCATTTAGCTGGCGACGACCCAGCGGCAATTTCGATATCTATATTATGGACATTGTGAACCGCCAACTCGTGGAATTGACACGAGATGCGGGACGCAATGAACGTCCGAGTTGGGCGCCGGACGGGCGGCACCTGGTTTTCGAATCCACGCGCACCGGAACGCGGCAGATCTGGTCCATGTTGGCCGATGGAAGCTTGCCGCGGGAATTGACGTACGAAGGCCAGAACGAATCGCCCAACTGGTCTCCGAAATAACGTAACAACTATAGATTTTTACCGCCGAACGATGCGGCGAATGCTTCACCGGGCCATGTACACGAAAAAACCGGGCAGAGTAGGTCGTGATTTACTACCCGCCGGGGGACTCGTGAAACCAAGAAGGAGGCAATCCATGGAAGTAAGCAGTAGTCGAAAGCTCACGCTCTTGCTGGGCGCGCTGGCGGTGTTTGTGTTTGTGGGTGGATGTAAAAAGCAGGTGGCCACGACTCCGCCAACGAGCGCGCCACCTGCGCCATCCGCGGCGCAGCCGACGGTGACGTTGAACGCGGCCCCGAGCACGGTGAAGAGCGGCGACACGGTGACACTGACGTGGACGTCCACGGATGCGACGGATGCGGATATCGAGCCGGGCGTGGGCAAAGTGGCATTGCAAGGTTCGACGCCTGTGAACCCGACCGAATCCACGACCTACACGATCACCGCGACCGGACCGGGCGGAAGCGCTACGGCCACGGCGCGGGTGACCATCAGCACGCCGGAAACAGCGCCCACGACGGCTCCGAACATGAGCGAATTGTTCGAGCAGAACGTCAAGGATGCGTACTTCGACTTCAACAAGTCCGACATTCGCGCGGACGCGCGGGAAGCGTTGACGAAGGATGCAGAGTTTTTGCGGTCGTATCCGACGTTGCGGGTGACGATCGAGGGCCATTGCGACGAGCGCGGCTCGACCGAATATAACATCGGTCTGGGCGAGCGGCGGGCGCAGGCGGCCAAGAATTACTTGATCTCGCTCGGCATCGGCGCAGACCGGATGGACACAGTGAGCTGGGGCAAAGAGCGGCCATTCTGCACCGAGCACACGGAAGAATGCTGGCAGCAGAACCGCCGGGCGCACTTCGTGGCGGCGCACTAAGGGTCAGGCGGATCACCTACTCGGGACCGTGGGGGCGGGTCTTAGTCCCGCCCCTACAAATCCGAGGCGCGGGCACGCCGCGAAAATTGGCCCAAACCGCTCCTAATCTTTTAAATTAAGCTATGCTCATCCCAGGAGGTACTCCTATGCGCACAAAATCAGTTGCGCTGGCTGCCGCGGCAGTGTTGGTGGGCGCCATCGGCGGATCGATGCTGAGCCCGCGGCCCACGGGCGCTGTTTCCAGAGAAATTATTCAGTTGCAGGAACAGGTGTCGCAGCTGCTGCAGGGACAACAAGCCATGCGCACCGCCATTGACGCGAACAACGCTTCCATGCGCACGCTGGTGCAGCAGTCGCTGGATTCGGTGAACGGATTGGGCGCGCAGATGGGTACGCTGCAAAAGAACGTGCAAGAGGCGACGGCTAACAGCAGCTCGAAAATAGACGCCATGACCTCGCAGACGCAGGGACTTTCGGACAATCTGCAAGACGTGCAGGCACGTGTGGGGAAAATCGCCACGCAATTGAACGACATTCAGGGTACATTGCAAAGCATTGACGGCCGACTGGCGGGCGGCATCGGGCCAGCGCCGGGCGGTTCGCCGGCTCCGGGAACCGGCGGCGCTCCGGGAGCGGCTCCAGCCGGGAACGCTCCGCCGAGCGGCGCAGGCGGAAATCCGCCGGGGTCGATGCCGGGGATTTCTTCGGACACGTTGTATCAGAACGCACTGCGCGATTTCACGACTGGAAATTACGATTTATCACGGCAGGAGTTCAGCGATTACGTGAAACAGTTCCCTTCTACCGACCTGGCTTCGAACGCGCAATTTTATCTGGGCGAGATCGCTTATCAGCAGGGCGAGTTCAAGGATGCCATCGCGCAGTACAACCTGGTGCTGGAGAACTATCCCCAGAGCTATAAGCAAGGCGCTTCGTTGTTGAAGAAGGGGTTTGCGGAAATTGCATTGGGAACGAAGGCCAGCGGAATTCGGGATTTGCGCGAGGTGGCGCGGAGATTTCCCGGAACCGACGATGCGCGACGAGCGCAGGCAAAGTTGAAAGAGCTGGGGGTTGCGACCACGGCGCATCCTGCGACGCGGTAGGTCCGGCGCTACGGATTCATAACAAGGGCGGACTCGACGATTGCTTCCAACTGGTCACCACAGGCGTTCCTTCCTACTGTCTGTTCAACACATCGATGGCGCACTGAAGTGCGCCGCTACCAGAGCAAAGTCTTAAGAACCGTGCTCCGAACGTGCGTGTGGATATCTTTTCGCGGGTTCGGAATCCGTTGTCTACCTCGCATCAGGCCTAAGTCCCCGGTAATCGCTGTATAGAAATTGCTGTGTGTCCGCGTCTAGAGTCGAGGCGTCAGGCTGATTGGAAACTTGAGGAGGATGCGATGCCAGCGAGAAAGGGATCGAGGCGGAAATACGGAGAGGCAGCCAGCAAAACCGTCGAGAGTGCGATGCGTCGGGAGAAGCGCGGCACGTTGCGTTCGGGAAAAGGCGGCAAGGGCGGGAGAGTCACGAGCCGCAAGCAGGCGATCGCGATTGGTCTTTCGGAAGCGCGCAAGAAGGGCGCGAAGGTTCCGCGCAAACAGTCCAGCTGAGCAATCCTGAAAATTTTCGTGACGCGTTGTTCGCGCGATCAGGCGCGGAGATTATCTGGCTGCCAATCGCGGATCAATTGCTTGATCGCCTTACGTTCGCGGAGATTTTCCGCGAGGACTTTGCGGGCAAGATCGGGGAGTTCGGCGTCGCCGGCAAAGCGGAGAGCAACCAACTGGCTTGCCGTGAATTCCGGTATGCGTGGGCGTACATCGGCCGGGAGCAAGTTCTGGAGACGCAGCTGCATTTCCAGGCGGATTACGCGGTCTTGCACAGCGAGAGCGAACATGCGGGCATATAGCGCGAGGAGCAAGAGTGCGGCTGCAACGAGAAATCCCAGGACGGGATGCCACGAAAGGGTTTCTGTGCGGATCGAGCGCACTAGGCCGAAGATGGATGAGACGAGATTGACCGCCAGAATCGGAAGGACGACGTAGTGGAACATGGGTACGATCTTGGCGTGGTTCGCGAAATTTTGAGTTTGGGGCATGGGCGCCTCCAGAGCGTTGCTGCTCGTGCTGCGGAATTCTAGCAGAGTTTCGAGGCGGTGCTGAGCATGCGCCGCATTGAAATTCGGCGCTCGTTTAGTCGCGTTCGGTTAGTCATGGTGGAAATAGAAGAGATTCCCGTCCAGATCCTGCACGGTGAACTGCCGTAGCCCCCAAGGCTTTTTTTCCAGGGGATCCACGATATTCGCACCTGACGACTTCAGCTCCTGGTACGACGCATCGATATCTTCGGCGTACACCCAGTGCACGGCAGGTTCGAACGGTGGCTTCCTCTTGCGAAAAAATATCGCCACACCAGGGCGTGACACGGACCCAATTTCTTTGCCTGGGTAGAGCCATCCGATCTCAAAACCGAGTGCGTCGCGGTAATGCAGTTGCGCGCGTTCGACATCAGCGACCGGCAACTCCGGCACCGGCTGGCCAATTGTGCTCAATTTGGCTTTTGCGCTCACAGAGATTTCCTTTATGCATTGAAACTGCGCACACGTCAAACTGGGGCGCCGTCGTCGGCGCGGCTTTTTTCCATCCCATAGGCTAGTTCAGTTATACTCAGCGGTTCAGGGCAATCTAGCGAAGAGGCAGGTACACATGTCAGTGAACAAGGCGATATTGGTGGGCCGGTTGGGACGTGATCCGGAGACGAGATTTACCGGAGGCGGGCAAGCGGTGGCGAATTTTTCTGTGGCGACTGACGAGACGTATAAGGACAAGAACGGTGAGCGCCAGAAGCGCACCGAGTGGCACAAGATCGTGGTGTGGGGCAAGCAGGCGGAGATCGCGCAGCAATATCTGAAGAAGGGCTCCTTGGTGTTCATCGAGGGCCGGATTCAATCGCGCGAGTGGCAGGACAAGGAAGGCCAGAAGCGGACGAGCTTTGAAATTGTGGCGACGAACTTCCGGATGTTGGGCGGCCGGGCGGATGGCGCCGCGGCAGGAGCGGGAGCCGGCGCTTCACATAGTGGTGGAGGCGGTTTTAGCGGCGGGCGTCCGGCGGACCCGGATACGGAAGGCGGTCCGATGCATGACGAGCCGAGCGGAGCCGGGCCGGAAATTTCAGACGAGGATATTCCCTTCTAGTAGTTGGCGCGAAAAAGTCTAGGCGTGGCTTCAGAGGCTGATGCCCGCCGAACAAACGCACGACGTTACGGCGGGGCTGAGGCCCCGCCGTTCCTTTTCGTCCACACCTATTTTTTCGGCCGTGAAACGGCGTAGGGCGAAATCGAAATTAGATATTTCGCTTCATCGGGATTTACTGCGCCGAAATCAGAATAGGTGGCGGCGTTGCCCAAGCCATAGATGGCGTGAATCCTGAAATAATAGGTTTTTCCTGCCTCCGCTGTAAAACCGAATAGGGCAAGCGGCTTTGTCACGATGCCGAACTGCGGCAAGCGGTTCGCGCAGAGATGATGTTCACCGGGATTGACCGAGAAGAAAAAATAGGAATCTCCGTGGGTCGCGCCGATCCAGGAGCCGTCCATCCCCACCCGTGTTGTCGTATCACACTTCAGACAATCGGCGTGGTCTTCATCCTGAATGATGTAAACCAGCGCCTTGCCTGGTTCGAGATGGGCGGGGTGCTCGGATGAATCCTTCTTGATATCGAAATGCACATCGAATTGGCCACAGGCTGCCTCCGGATTGGAGGGAATGGCCCGGTTCTGAGCAAATGCGGACGATGTGAGAAGAAGGACCGCGAACAAAGTCTTCATACGTCGCTCCTGTGCTGCCGGCGAGCAGGTGCGGCCTGAAGGCCGCCGCTACAACGTCAAATTCCGAGAGCGGGCGAGAAGCCAGCGCGACGATCCAACCGTTTACTTCTTCGGCTGCGAAATGCTGTAGGGCGAACGTTCGATGAGGAGCCGCGCTTCGTCGGCATTGGTCTTCAGCAGATCGAACAAGAACACTCCGTGATCGCCGCCTGTGATTCTGATGCGGAAGTAATAGGTCTTTCCGGCTTCCGCGTCCAGATCGTTCAAAGTAATTATTTGCGCGCGGGCAAATTTGGACTGCCAACGCGCGCAAAGATGATGCTCGCCCGGCTCGACCGTCGCAAAGAAGTAGGAGTCAGCGCGGTTCGCGCCCACCCACGCGCCATCCACGGCGATCCGGATGGTGAAGTCGTTGATCACACTGACGTTTTGAGTCTGCACGAAGTAGACCAGGGCCTTAGTGGCGTCATACGCAGGCAGGTGCTGCCCTTGGTAATCGAATTTTACGTTGAAGTTGACGTTGGCGGGTCCGCACGCATCCTCGGGTTGAGAAAGCGGAATATTGGTTTGCGTCCAGGAGGAAGATGCAAATAAAAGGATTACGAAGAGGATCCTAAACGCTTGCTTCATCGTTGGCTCCTTTTACAGCCGCTTTGCGCACACTCCGACCTGGCACATTCTTCGCTGCTGGATATTGGACGATAGCGCGAGCTAGTGAGGGGGCGGATGCTGCTCGCCTTCTTTTTTGCGTTGCTCGTCTATACGAGCCATGAAGGCTTCGAACTTGGGCAGTTGTTCGGGGGTGAGGATGGCGCGAATGCGCGCGCGGCCTTGCTGGCGCAATTGCTCGCGCTGGACGTCTGCGGGAGCGTAGGCAGCGCGAATTTTCGATTTGGTGTCGTCCACAATGGAGCTGAGCTGCTGTTGCTGATCGGGAGTGAGTTGCAGTTCGCGCGTCAATTCACTCACGATTTGGGTGTGCGTCGGCGGGCCGGCCGGATGGCCGCCCCAGACGCGCTCGCCCCAGAGATGGTTGCCGAGGCCCCCGAGCAAGACGCCGAGTATAAAGACCACCAGGACCAGGATGGCCGCTTCGCCTCGTGTTTTGCTATTTTCCATGGTTCGTTTCCGCCATCATCAGCAGGACATCATCGGAGCTGGCCGGTACGGAGGAGTGTTCGGGGACCAACTCCGGAAGCGTGTTGGCAGCCACCAGCGACTGGTCTGACCGGATTTGATTGTGACGAGAGACATCAAAGGTGACGAGCAGCACGAGCGCGAAAGCAGCGGTGGCAGCAAAACGCCATGCCACTGAAATGAACGACTGCCAGACGCCCTTGCCTTCGTTGAGATGAAGTCCGGCACGGATGCGAGCCATCACCAGATGGCTGAAGCCGGGACCGGGATCGGCCGCCGGCTCAGCGACGCGGAGCAGTCGCGCGCTGAGCACGGCTTCATCGAGCGCAGCGCGGCAGCCGGAGCAAGTCTTCAAGTGTTCCGAGAGAGCCGTGGCCTCGGAGCCGCCCAGATCGCCATTGAGATGATCTTCGAGGGCGGCTTCATATTCCTGACACGCCACGGAACGATAGTCTTCATTCATAGCCGTTGGTCCTTTCCTTTCTTACCTTACGGAGACTGCTCAGGAGCTTCCTTGAGCCTCCGGCGGTAAACATCCATCAAGCGAGCGCGAGCTCGGAACAGGCGCACTTTTACCGTATTGACGTTGAGATCGAGAATTTCCGCTAATTCCTGTACCGAGAAGCCTTCCACTTCCTTCAGCACGAGCAGGGCACGATCCTGCTCCGGCAGCTTCTCCATCATGCGTTCGAGGAGGTCGCGGGCCTCGGCACGGTCCATGGGGCTGGCCGGAGGCCGGTCGGCGGAAACCACGCCGTCCAGTCGCGAAACCTGCTCCTCGGAAAGGTCGGCTTCATAAACGAGCGGCCGAACTTTCTTCTTGCGCAGGTAATCCCAGCACTCATTCACCGAAATCTTATACAGCCAGGTGGAAAAGGCCGCGCGCTGGTCAAAGCGCTTCAGCGATACAAACACCTTCAAGAAAACTTGCTGGACGACGTCTTCCACATCTTCGCGGCGGCGCAAAATGCCGCTGACCAGGCCGAAAACACGCTGCTGATGGCGCCGGATCAGCTCCTCAAAAGCGGCCTCTTCGCCGCTTTGGGCCAAGCGGACCAGTTGCCTTTCTTCTTCACCCTTCTCGCGCCGGGTGACCGGGAGCGGAATGGCGGAAGCGCTGGCTGCCATACTCTTTGGGACGTCAGGCATCGGTTTCCGGTTACAGGGGAAGTTTGGAGCCGCTTCCCGGGTGTGCAAATCTGTTGTTGCAGCAGTCAGAGTACCATGTGACAATACCGCCCATGATAATCGGAGAACGCATCCGTCTGCTACGTGAAACCAAGAAACTTTCCCAAGGCGACATCGAGAAGCGCACCGGGCTTCTACGCTGTTACATCTCGCGCGTTGAGAACGGGCACACCGTTCCGGCGATCGAGACCCTAGAAAAGCTGGCACGCGCCATGGAAGTGCCGCTGTACCAGCTATTCTATGACGGCGAAGAGCCTCCCGTGCTGCCGAACCTTCCCAAGCGGAAGTCGGCCGACGATATCGCGTGGGGAAGCCGGGGAAAAGAAGCGCGTGTCCTGGGCCGTTTCCGCAGATTGCTGGGCCGAATTGACGAAGGCGACCGCCGGTTGCTTTTGTACATGGCTCAGAAAATGGCTAACCGCTAAGACGCATCTGGGAGTTCGTTCGGCGGGTTAGGGCTAGCGCTATTCCCACTCAATGGTGCTCGGAGGTTTCGAACTGATGTCGTAGACGACCCGGTTCACACCGGGAACTTCGTTTACGACACGGGTGGAAATCCGCTCGAGCACTTCACGGGGCAGTCGGGTCCAATCAGCAGTCATCGCATCTTGCGAATCGACAACGCGGACCACGATGGTGTACCCGTACGTCCGGCCGTCACCCATTACCCCTACGCTTTGCACCGGCAATAGAACCGCAAAAGCCTGCCAGACTTTTTCGTAGAGACCTGCACGACGAATTTCCTCTACCACTACGGTATCGGCACCGCGAAGCGTCTCTAGCTTTTCGCGCGTGATTGCTCCCAACAGGCGGACGGCGAGGCCAGGCCCCGGGAACGGGTGCTTGACGAGTATCTCCTCCGGAAGGCCCAATTCACGGCCTATTTGACGCACTTCGTCTTTGAAAAGGTCGCGCAGAGGCTCGATCAGGCCGAACGGCATGTCGGCCGGGAGACCGCCAACGTTGTGGTGAGATTTGATGACCGCGGACGGACCTTTTACCGAAACAGATTCGATCACATCGGGATAGAGCGTGCCCTGGACGAGAAATTTTACTGGCAGGCCGGCGGAGGAGGCGAGAAGTTTGCGTTGCTCTTCGACAAAGACGGCGATGAATTCGTTGCCGATGATTTTGCGTTTTTGCTCTGGGTCTGTGACGCCGGCGAGTTTGCCGAGAAAGCGTTCGGAAGCGTCTACGCCGATGACGTTGAGCCCGAGGCGCTGGCGCAGTAGCTCTAGAGTTTCTTCATATTCGTGCGCGCGCAGCAAGCCGGTATCCACAAACACGTTGGTGAGGCGGTCGCCGATCGCGCGATGGACGAGCGCGGCGGCTACCGCGGAATCCACTCCTCCGCTAAGCGCACAGATTGCGCGGGCGCCTTCGGCTTGGGCGCGGATGGCGTCCACGGTGGCGGCGATGAAGCCGGCGCGGTTCCAGTTTTTCTTCGCGCCGCAAATTTCGAAGACAAAATTGTGCAGGATTTCGGTGCCGCGGTCGGTGTGATTCACTTCGGGGTGGAATTCGACGCCGTAGTATTTCTTTTCGGCGTGTTCGAAGGAGCCGATGGCGTTGTCGGTGCGTCCGGTGATGGCAAAACCCGGTGGAACCTCGAGGACGTGGTCACCGTGACTGTTCCAGATTTTCAGGCGGCTCGGTATGCCGGTGAAGAGTTTGGAAGCGCAAGCGATGTCGAGTTGTGCGGGGCCATATTCACGGCGCTTGGCGAGGCCGACCTTGCCGCCGAGAGAATGCGTGAGCCATTGCATGCCGTAGCAGATCCCCAGGACTGGGACGCCGAGTTTGAGGACTGCGGTGTCACAGTGCGGGGCATCAGCGTCATAGACAGAGCTGGGACCGCCTGAGAGTACGATGCCGACGGGCTCTAGCGCGCGGATTTCTTCGAGTTTGGCGGTGCACGGGAGGATGGCGGAGAAGACCTCTTCTTCGCGGATCCGGCGGGCGATGAGTTGTGTGTATTGGCCGCCGAAATCCAGAACTACGATGCCGTGTTTGGTGCTCACGGTGCCTCCGGCGTCTTTTTGTGCGGCTGATGCGGTAGTCATTTTTGGGCCATCCGTGTCCGGTGGTCGCTTCGCGATCCGCAGTTAAAAGAGATCCCCCGCCGCGCTCGGGATGACAGCAACATTTTGTGGCGCCCAGCGAGAAATGGGTGCCGATTACCTCAGAACTATATTCACGAGCTTCTTAGGCACGACCACGATCTTAACTATTTGTTTGCCGTCCAGCAGGATTGCGATGCGCGAGTCTTTCAGGGCGCGCTCGCGGGTTTCGTCTTCGCTTAGGCCGTCGTCTACCAGGATCTTGCCGCGCAGGCGACCGTTGATCTGGATGATCACTTCGAATTGCTCTTCGCGGGCCAGGTCTTCGCGATAAGTGGGCCATTTTTCGTACGTGAGGCCCTGGGTATGGCCTAGCATTTGCCAGAGCTCTTCGGAAATGTGCGGCGCCATGGGCGCTAACATCAGGAGCAGAGATTCGAGCACCCGCTTCAGAATCATGGGACTGATGTCGGCGTCGAGCGGTTCCTGCTCTTGAATTTCATTTACTAGACTCATCAGCAGGGCGACGGAAGAATTGAAGTGCCAACGCACTTCGAAATCGTTGGTGACGCGCTTGAGCGTTTGATGGACCCGGCGGACCAGCAGCTTTTCCTTCGCGGTGGCGGTCGACAGGTCGGTTTTTTGCGTGAGATCCGTCTGAATGTCGCGCAGACGATCGGCGTGTTTCGCGATCAGGCGATAGACTTTGTTCAGAAAACGCGCCGCGCCTTCGATCGCATCCTCGCTCCATTCCAGATCCTTTTCCGGCGGCGCCGCGAACAGGATGTAGAGCCGCGCGGTGTCGCAGCCGTATTTATCAGCCATGTCAATCGCGCCTACGACGTTACCGCGGGATTTGGACATCGCGACGCCGCCCTTTTGCACCATGCCCTGGGTAAAGAGGCGCGCGATGGGTTCGCTGTGATTGACGAGACCCAGGTCGCGCATCACTTTGCAGAAAAAGCGGGAATAGAGAAGATGCAGGATGGCGTGTTCGATGCCGCCCACGTACTGGTCAATCGGAAACCAATAGCGGACTTTTTCTTTGTCGAACGGCGCTTGGTTGTTGTGGGGATCAGTGTAGCGATAGAAATACCACGACGAATCAACGAAGGTGTCCATCGTGTCGGTTTCGCGGCGGGCCGGTCCGCCACATTTTGGACACGTGGTGTTTACGAATTCAGGAGAACTCGCTAGCGGCGACTGCCCTTCTCCGGTGAGCGTCACGTTTTCCGGGAGGCGCACGGGCAGTTGATCATCCGGGACCGCGACGATTCCGTCTTTTTCGCAGTAGACGATCGGTATGGGCGTGCCCCAATAGCGCTGGCGCGAAACGCCCCAGTCTTTCAGGCGATAAGTGGTTTCGCCCACGCCGAAACCCTTGACGGCGGCATCCGCAGTCATTTTTTCTTGCGCATGTTCGGTGGTCAGGCCGGTATAGGGGCCGGAATCGACGAGGCGGCCGTATTCGGTGTAGGCCTCGGACATGCGATCGAGGCGCAGAGGAGCGCCGTTCAGCGGTTGGACCACGATCTCTACCGGCAGATGATATTTTTCGGCGAATTCGTAATCGCGCTGATCGTGAGCGGGAACGGCCATTATGGCGCCCGTGCCATATTCGGCGAGCACGAAATTAGCGACCCAAATCGGAATATGCGCGCCGGAGAATGGATTGACGGCGAAGCGGCCGGTGAAGAAACCTTCCTTCTCGGCGGTGGCGATGTCCGCCGCGCGCATGCTCTTCTGGCGCATGACTTTTAGTTGCGCTTCCATGGCGCCGCGGCCGGGAACACCGGCGAGCAGCTCTTCAACTTTGGGATGGCCTGGAGAAATTACGATGGCCGAGGCGCCGTAGATGGTGTCCACTCGAGTGGTAAAGACTTCCAGCGCGACGCCTTCCATCTGCGAGACGGGAAATTTCACGCGCGTGCCGCGCGACTTGCCGATCCAGTTGCGCTGCATGGCAAGGACGCGCTCAGGCCAACCGGCTGCGAGCTGCCTCATGTCGTCGAGAAGCTCGTCGGAATATTGAGTAATGCGGAAAAACCATTGCTCGAGCTCTTTGGATTCGACGAGAGTGGTTTCGTGGCGCCAGCAGTAACCGTCAATCACCTGCTCGTTGGCCAGAACCGTGCCGCATTCCGGACACCAGTTCACCTTGCTTTTTTTGCGGAAGGCAATGCCCTTCTCGAACATGCGCAGGAAGAACCACTGGTTCCAATGGTAATAAGACGGATCGCAGGTCGCCAGCTCGCGTCGCCAGTCATGACTGAATCCAAAGCGGCGAAGTACGCGGCGAAATTCAGCGATGTTCTCTTCGGTCCAAACCCGCGGAGCGGTGTGATTCTTGATCGCGGCGTTTTCGGCGGGAAGGCCGAACGCGTCAAAACCCATAGGGTGCAGGACGTTGAAACCGGACATGCGCTTGTGACGGGCGACGGCATCGCCGATGGTGTAATTGCGCATGTGGCCCATGTGCAAGGTGCCGGAAGGGTAAGGGAGCATCTCTAACATGTAGTACTTGGGGCGGGAGGCGTCGTTGTCCACTGCGTTGAATGCGCCCTGCTCCTGCCACACTTTTTGCCACTTCGCCTCGATTTGCGCCGGGTCGTAGCTGGGGTACTTGTGGTCGGAATCGGCCAAGTTCACTTTCCTCGGGAGCGTGATTTCGGTTTCGATTTTCTTTTCCTTTTAGACGCTTTGGGAGTGGCGCGCGATGCTTTCGCGCGCTTGGATTTGGCTCGGCGCGGACGCGGCTTCATGCCGTTGCCGGTGGCGATTACTTCGCGGCCGAGGAGCTTCCAGAGAGCGGCGACGTTGCGGCGATCGTCACCGGGCTTATCAATGGGCGTTTCGAGAATGAAAGCGCGGCCGCCGAGAAGCGCGTGGTTCAGGATGCGGCCGAAGGCTTCCAGGCCAATCTTGCCTTTGCCGATATGTTCGTGGCGATCCACGCGCGAACCGTGATGCGTTTTCGAATCGTTGACGTGGATAACGTGGACGCGGTCGAGGCCGACGGTGCGGTCAATCGCCTGCAGCGTGGTGTCAAGGCCTTCGGCGGTGCGCAGATCCCAGCCGGCAGCGAACGTGTGCGCGGTGTCAATGCAAATGCCGAGGGGAAGCTCGGGAGTTGCGTCCAGGATGGCGCGGAGCTCTTCGAAGCGCGAGCCGATGGAAGTTCCCTGCCCGGCAGTATTTTCCAGCAGGATTTTCAGGTCGCCGAGTTTCAGCCCGCGCGCGGCTTGTTTCAGACCTTGCGAGATGGCGCTAACGGCGGCTGCGGGAGAGCTTTCGCGGCCGCTGCCGGGATGCGCGACAAGAAAGTCAGCGCCGAGGGCTATGGCGCGCACGAGTTCCTGGTGAAAAGCTTGCACCGAGCGGGTGCGAAGAACCGGGTTCGGCGACGCCAGATTGATCAGGTAATTATCGTGGATGACCAGCGGGCCGAGGCCGAGTTCCTTGCGGCGGGCGCGGAAGCGTGTGGCTTCGGCTTCGGCGATGCGTGCGCCGCCGCGCTCCCACATGCGCGGGCTACACGAGAAAATCTGCAGGGCGTTGGCACCGAGCCCGTGAGCGATTTCGAGCGAGCCGGAGATGTCTCCCGCAATCGAGGTGTGGATGCCAATACGGATGCTGCCGTCTTTCCACGCGGGAATTTCAGGAGGAGGAGGAGCTTCCGGGCGGTACTCATCGGCGGCGTCGAAGGTTAGGGTAAATCTGTCGTTTTCTTCCGCCATTCCCTCAGGTTGTCCGGGTGCCCAGCGAGCGCAGGTTGCGAGAGGCGCCTCATGGCGCTTCGCGTGTGACTGCTGAAACATTTATTTTAGCGGAAAGCACAGATTCGCGCAAACGGTCTTCGCGGCAGCGCGAATATTTTCGCCGGAATACAATCGGGTGAGCTGTGTATCTGAGCGCGGCGGGCGAGCGAGAACTGTATGCGCTGCTACATAAGCAGCTTCCCGTTATGCTTAGCGTTGCGGAGGTTTGGAGGCGGTGGACGGCGAATTTGCGGCGCTTGCGCCGGGCGTAGTGGCAGAGACGTTGGAGGCGGTTGCTCGCGCTGGATCGGAACCCGCCACCGGCGTGGCGGCGGACGCGGACGTCGTGGCGGCGGCTGCGGGGCTGGTGTGCGATAGCGGCTTAGGCGCGTCCACGCCTGCGGTACTCGAGCCCAGGCCGAGTTTTTGCAGGCTGGGCGCGTCGAGTTTGCCGCTGGCGTTCATGCCGTTGTCAGACTGAAATTTTTGCAGCGCGGAGACGGTGTTCGAGTCCCACTTGCCGTTGGGCTGGCCCTGGTAGTAGCCGCCGCGACTGAGCGCGCCCTGGATCTCGGAGATGCGTTCGGGTGTAGGCGCTTTCTGGAAAGACTGGCGTCCCGAAGTGTGATGATGATGAGAAGATTTTTTCTTCTTGGCGCTGGAAGTTGACGCGTGGGTCGAAGGGCTGGATTCCTGGGGACGGACACCGGAGCCAGCCAGGGTGCTCGCGAAGGCGGCGCACGCGAGAGTAATAAGCGCTGCAATTCGAACGGCTCGTTTGGAAAAGCGTTTCATTGCTCTCCGCTTCGGTTTCTGCTGCTTGATTCTTTCCTCTGTCATCCGACAAAGAAAGGTCGCGCTGGCTGTCCCCTTATTATGATGATTTTGCGGCTTGGCTCAAGCCGGGACATCGTGCGCGGCGCGTATCGGGTAACCCGGACCGTTATTGGATGCGGGAATTGGGCGAGGTGTTTGTTCGGGGCGCGACGGTAAGCCGTCGACCAGAACGGTCACGCATTGCCTTGCGTTCCCAAACCAAAAGCAATGGCTCGCGGTCCCGCGACTTCATCCGGGACGCTAACTGCGCGCCTGGAGGCCGCTGCCACAACTTCGACACCTCTCGCTGCCTCTACTGCGATGCCGGGACTGCTCCGGCCAGGAAAAGGGTTAGGACGCGATCAGCATCGCCGCGGCGCGCTACCTTGAATAGCACGTCCTCGCCTGGATGCAGCTTGGCCATTTGTGCCTTGTAGTCCGTCAAGTTGGCTATGGGCACGTGGTTGATTTCGACGATTACGTCGCCGCGAACGAAATCGATGTCCTCGGCGAACGTGGCCGGTTCGACTTCGGTGACTACCACGCCAGTGGTCTTGCCCATGCCGAGCTTGTGGGCGAGGTCAGGGGTTAAATCCTCGACGTGCAAGCCGAACTGGCCGGGCGTGTCCTGCTGGTCGGGCTGGTCTTCGGCCGTTTGGGCAGTCTGAGGGAAGATTTTCGAGCGGTCGGCAACGACCAGCGCAACTTCCTTGGGCTGCTTGTTGCGGATATAGCGAACCTGCACAGACTGGCCGATGGGAGTATCCGCGATGGGGTTGACGAGGTCCGCGCCAGTGTGCACTGGTTGGCCGTTGATATCAGTGATGACGTCTCCCGGCTGCAGGCCAACTTTTTCGGCAGGGCTGCCAGGTTCGATGGCTTCGACAACGATGCCGTAGGGCGCGCCGAGCTCTTTCAAGAGAACAGGATTATTGCTGCGGTCTTCCTGGAAGGTAATTCCGATGGAGCCGCGCGTTACTTTGCCTTTGGTGATGAGATCGTTGTAGACGCGAATGACAGTGGTGGAAGGGAGCGCAAAGCCGACGCCTTCGAAGCCGCGGCTGCCAGTATAGATGGCGGTGTTGATGCCGATTACTTCGCCGGCCATATTCACGAGCGGACCGCCGGAATTGCCGGGGTTGATGGCGGCGTCGGTCTGGATGAAGCGCTGAAATTGATGGCCGACGTTGGAGCGGTCTTTCGCGCTGATGATGCCGGCGGTGACTGTGGAGTTCAAGCCGAAGGGGCTGCCGAAGGCGAGGACCCAGTCGCCGACCTGCACGCCGTCCGAATTGCCAAGCTTGGCGATGGGCAGGTCGTGGTCGGCTTCAATTTTGACCACGGCGAGGTCGGTCTCCTTGTCGAAGCCTACGACGCGGCCGTTGTACTTGGTGGGGTCACCATCGAGGGCGACTTGGATTTTAGTGGCCTGGTCAATCACGTGATCGTTGGTGAGGATGAAACCCTTTTTGTCCACGATCACGCCGGATCCGAGGCTCCGTTCGGCGTCGGGGCTATTATCGGGCGAATCAAAGAAACGGTCGAAGAAATCCTGGAAGGGATCGCCGAAATCTTTTGGTTTTTTGCTTTCGCCCTTGGGCTTCTCGATCACTTGCGTGGTGGAGATGTTTACGACTGAGGGGCCTAGCCGCTTTGAAATTGTCGAAAAGGACGTGGAGAGCGTGACCGGGTCGGGAACGACCAGCAGCGAGGCGCCGCTGGTGGAAGTTTGTCCGCGCGTGGCTTGCGCGTGACCGGAAATCAGCGTGCCGATCAGGATGCCGATGCCGAGCGTGAAGGCTACGAGGAGGGAGGCGAAAATCTTGCGGCGGCGCATCCAGGTGACTAGTTCGATGAATTCAATGCCCATCCTCGTGCTCCTTTACAAAGGGACCCGTGAATCGCCGAGTAAAATGCAGTGCGGAATTTGCCGAGGAACGAGTATAGCACTCTATGGAAGGCGACGAGAGGCCGCGGGGTTACAAGGATGCTCACATAATCACGAGGGGCACGGTTGAAAGGATTAAGGACACCGGCGCGGCGTGCTGCGCCGCGCGCGGGCCTGGACGTTCATGAGCATCGGAACTGGAGCGATCGAAACCTTAGCCCTTGGGCTCCGAAGAATCTTCCGGACCGTCGAAGAACTCCGGTACGCGGAGGCTGTTGGGAGTGCCGACGCCTTCATCCCAGGCGATGTTGTCGAGCGAGTTGTCGCCCGGCGTGCCATCGGTTTTCTTTTGAGCGCGACGTTCTGCTTTGGCGCGCGCTTTATCCTGGCGCTTCATTTCCTTCTGCCGCTTCTTGAATGTGGTCGTCATTTTATCCCCCGGTTAAGTGCCGACGATTTCGCATCCAGAAAAATGTAAGGATGCGGGTGCTACCAGCGAGGCTCGCGCGGCTGGCGCGCGGTTTCGCGATAATCCTCGTGCGAAAATTTTTCCTTACCACGGCCGCCGCCCCCGCCTCCGCGATTGCCGCCACGGTCTCCGCCACCACCGCCACTTCCGCTGCGAGGACCGCGTGGGCCTCCGGATTCGGACTTGGGCCGCGCTTCATTGACTTTCAAATTGCGTCCGCCGAAATCCTTGCCATCGAGAGCGGCGATGGCTTTGGCGGCCTCATCGTCATTTTGCATTTCGACGAAACCGAAGCCGCGAGCGCGGCCGGTTTCGCGGTCCGTAGCAACGTGGACGCGCGCGAGCTGGCCGAATGGCTCGAAGAGCGCCCGGAGATCCGCAGCAGTGGTCTGAAAGCTCATATTGCCTACAAACAAGTTCTTCATACCGGTTCTCTCCTGAACGTCCCACGGGCGCTGCGCAAAAATGACACGCAAGTCTCCGGCCGAATTCGCAATGTCCCTCGCGTTTGAAGAATGAAACGGGCTTGCTGGGACGCCATACACGCTCAGGGAGGCGTTCAGGTGCCAAAGAACTCGAAGAGCGGAAACCTGATTGTAACACGGATGGAGGCGGTTGTCGCGCCGATCAGAGCCGATCAGAGGCGGTAAATAGGCGGCTGGGGAGCGGGCGCCGGCTGCCTTCGTGCTAGGCGGTTGCGGAGTGGGGGTGTGGTAATTTTTCATGGGGCGATCCAGGAGACTTTTCCATGAACGAGACGAAGGCGTTTCCGTATGAAACTCGCTTGAATGTCTTATATAAGCCGTTGGAAGTGGTGCACGAGAAGGCGCTGGCGGATGCCTGCGAATTCAAGTGGTACAACCAGACGTTGTGCCAGGTGAATGGGTCGGTGATTCGACTGGGCGTCGTGGAGGGTGAATATCATTGGCACAAGCACGACGACGATGATGAATTTTTCTATGTGGTGGAGGGCAAGTTCTTGATTGATCTGGAGGATCGTACCGTGGAGCTTGCGCCGAGGCAGGGGTTTGTAGTGCCGAAGGGAGTGCTGCACCGCACGCGGGCGTGGGAGCGCGCAGTGATACTGATGGTGAAAAATGCGGGGATCGTGCCGACCGGCAGTTAGTCAGGCGGGCTGCGTTGCTTCTTTTGGCGCATTGGGACTAGAATGCGCGCCATGCCCCACGAGGCGTTCCGCGTTGAGACACAACCCAGCACACATCCAGGGCACAGTATTTTGATACTGGCGGGGCCGTTCACGTCGGCATCTTCCGCTGTGTTTAATGAGGCGGTGTCGGCTACGGATTCGCCGCGCGTGATCGTGGATATGACGAACGTGCCGCTGGTGGACTCGATGGCGGTGGGCTCGCTGGTGCGGGCTTTCGTCTCTTGCCACAAATCGGGGCGCAAATTGGCACTGGTAGGATTGAATCATCGCGTGCATAACGTGCTGCATCTGACGGGAGTCGCACCGCTCTTTGATGTGTACGCGACAGTGGCTGAAGCGGAAGCCGGCCTGTCGCAATAAGGCCACCGAGCGGCCGGAGGAAAACGCGGATGAAAAGTATCGTGCTGATTGGCGCCACCGGGATGGTCGGGCAGCGAATTATGCACGAAGCGCTTTCGCGCGGGCACAACGTGACGGCGGTGGTGCGTGATACTTCGCGCACGGGCGAGCAAAGGGCGAATCTGGACTACCGCACGGGCGATATTTTCCAGCCGGACACGATCGCGGCGGCCGCCGTGGATCACGACGTCGTGGTGAGCGGGTACGGACCGGGAGTGAAGAACGATCCAAAACTGCTGGTGAAGGCGGCGCACTCGCTCGTCGAGGCTTTGACGCGAGTGGAACCGATACGATTGATCACCGTCAGCGGTGCGGGTAGCCTGGAAGTTGGTCCTGGGATGCAGCTCATGAATACTCCGGACTTCCCTGCCATGTGGAAAGGATTCGCGCGGGCGCATGCCGAGGCTTTGGATGTGTATCGCAAGGCGGGATTCGCAGGGTTCGACTGGACGGCAGTGAGTCCTTCGGCCGTGATCGAACCGGGCACGCGGACCGGGCACTATCGCACAGACTTGGACCAATTGATCGCGGACAGCAGCGGTAAGAGCTATATTTCCGCGGAGGATTTCGCGGTCGCCGTGGTGGATGAAATCGAGAACCCGCGATTCCAAGGTCAGCGATTCACCGTTGGATATTGATTCCGATCGCGGCGTATTTCTGACTGCCGAGTGGCGCGATCTGGTGATGTTGAATTATGAAGTGGATCCAGCTTTGCTGCGAGACTTCGTTCCGCGCGGAGTGGAGCTGGACGCGTTCGAAGGGCGGACTTACGTAAGCCTCGTTGGTTTCCGGTTTCTGCGCACGAAGCTGTTTGGCTTTCTGGCGGTTCCCTTCCATTCAAATTTCGACGAGGTGAATCTGCGTTTCTACGTGCGACGGCGCGAGGGCACGGAACAACGGCGAGGAGTCGTATTCATACGCGAACTGGTGCCGCGCTTTGCGATCGCGGGCCTCGCGCGAATGGCGTACGGCGAAAAATATGATGCCTGCCCGATGCAGCACGAGATTGTGCGAACGGATGCCGCGATTTCGGCGGCGTACAATTGGCGGTTCGAGGGCGAAGCCTTCCGGCTAGACGCCGAAGCGAGCGGGACGCCGGATTACGTCGCGGAAGATAGTCTAGAGAATTTCATCACGGAACATTATTGGGGTTATTCGACGAAGGCGGGTGGGGCTAGTATCGAGTATCGCGTGACGCACCCGCGCTGGAGAATTTGGATTGCCGCGAAATCCGGATTCGAAGGCGACGCCGCTGGTTTGTATGGCTTGCGCTTCGGAGAGATTTTACGGCGCGAGCCGGATTCGGCGTTCATCGCGGAAGGCTCGAAGGTGGTGGTGCACAAGGGCCGGCCAATCCAGAACTAGTTCATCAGTAAGCCCTTACGAGCGTTGATACAGCTTTTCCTGTACTTGAATATCTCGAGGAGGTGCGCGTAGACTACATCATCCAGCCTCGGGTTCCCTTTTGCGCGCCTTGGTGTATTAGAACTTTTCAGCTAGTGGCGGGTTTTGTGGAAAGCGTTCAGCGTTTACGGAGTCTTTCCAAACCATATGGGCCGGTGCTGATGAACTCAGCGTCGCTTCACCCCCGGCCAAGAAGAGTTGCGCTAGCGAGGTAAAGATTCCGTTGACGGCCAACGGCGCCCAGCGGCGCAAGCCAGAGGACGGAGCAACAAAGTTGGAGGGGAAGTTGGAAATGCAGCCCGTTCCGGAGCAATTCACCAAGCCCCCCGAAGTTCGCGGCGGAGAGCGCAGGCAGCGCGTCCGTCACAGCCCCTCGGCACTCACCTACGTAACCCTCGGCGAAAACAACGGCGGAATCATCGCAAATATTAGCGAGACGGGGATGTACGTCACCGCCGGACAACCCTTGCGCGAAAACTTTTTTTCGCGCCTGAGTTTCAAAATACCGCAGACCGGCGGCGCCATCGAAACGCAAGGCGAGGTGGTGTGGACGTCGGAGTCGAAGAAGGAAGCGGGCGTGCGGTTTGTGGAATTGCGCGAAGAGAGCCGCGACCTGATACGAAAGTGGGTGGCCCCGGCGCGCAAAAATGGCAGCCGAACTGCGCGGCCGGTGGAAAATTCGCGCGAAGGCAATAAGCAAGTCAACTTGACGCCGCCACCCACGCCGACGCTACCGCCGAGCAAAAGTGCGAGCGCTGAACCCGCGGCGCAGTCCAATCGAGATCCTGCTGCCGCGGAGCCACGCGAAGTAATCTCTCCAACAACTTCTGAACCTCATGTTCCTCGCGATCCCGAGCGTGTTCCGGCTGCTGTGGCACGGAGCATCGCGGTTTCTGAAAAGGACGCGGCGCCGCTATTGGCCTTCTCGGGCTTGGGGCCGAGAGCTTGGGAATTGACGGAAACACAGCGAGCGGAGTTCGAGCGATTGTTTCCTTCGGAAAACGCGAGCGCCGCAGCCCACGAAGCCGTTACGCGGGAGGCGGAGTTTGCTGCGCCCGCGGAATCGCAACCTATCGCCGAGCGCTTCGCTGGCTACGCGGCGAGCACGATCGATGCGCCGCGTGAAGAAACTTCGCACGAGAACTTCGCGATGGCGAAGTCGCAGGCCGCGGTGCCGCCGACGGCGGCGGTGGAATTTGAAGCGACGGTTGAGCGCGAGACTTCGGAGGCTCCGCGGGTGGCGCACGCCATTCCGCCCGCGGCCACCCCAAGAGCGCCGACGCAATCGTTGTGGGATGCTCCGCCGCCGATGATGCAACCGATTATTGGCGGGAGCTATGGTGGCGGCTTCGGATCCACGTATGGAGCGTCTACGCAACCGCTGGAGGACAAGCAGCCGCGGAGCATGTGGTCCGTCGCGGCTGCGACGATATTGGTCGTGGCGGCTTGTTTCGTGCTGGGATTTGTGGTGGGGCCGGACGGGCTGCGTGCATGGCCGAAAGTGGATGCTGCACGCGGGGTCGTCGTCGAAGAGTTGAGCCATCTAAAGAGCGTGGTGACGAAGGGCGGCGGCGCCGGCAGTCCGACCACTGCATCCGCTCCGACGGTGAGCTCGAATCCGGCGCCGAGCGGGCAGAATCCTCCAGTGTCCGCGTCATCAACACCACCCACGTCAGCTGCTGCGCCCGCGACGGGTGCGCCTGCATTGGACGCGTCAGGATCAAGTGCGCCGGCGACGGCTACTCCCATGGCCCCTGCGCCTAACGCGACGGCGCCCGCGGCCGAAAATCCCAAGCCGGACGAAAATGCTTCTGGTGCGAACGCTCGGCCGACCAACTCCGACGGATCCGGGGGTGCGACCGACAAAGCGACTGCCGCCACCCCGCCTCGAAATCCGACGGAGAGCGCGGCGGCGAAAAAACGCGATCTGGAGCGGGCAGAGACGGAGTCGAATCGGGCGGCGCGAGAGGCACAAATCGAAAAGCAACGTGCGGCTGCTGAGCTATACGCCGCGGAACGTGCGGCCGAAGAGCGTGCGGCTGCGAACGCTGCGCACGCGGCCGCTCAGCCGACAAAGCCGGCGGTCACGACGGAGCCTGCCAAACCGGCTACGACCAGCCCACCTCGGACGGAAGCGCCAAGCACGCCGGTCACGCATCCGGCGGAGACTGCGCCTCATCCCGCAGTCGCCGCAGCGCCGGCCCAATCTTATTTTCCGGTCGTCGCACCGGGCGCCGGGAACGTGCCGCGTTTGATCGAGCTGCCCGAGGAGAGAGTAATTGATACCGCAGCGGTCGTAATCCACTCGCACCAATATGTGTTTGTACCGGCGGAGCCGGGTCCGGAATCGAGCCACTCTTTGGAAAAACTGCGGATCGGCGACCGCGTCACGAAGATGGCGCCGATGTATCCGGCGGAGGCGGCGCAGAAGGCCATGGGCGGCACGGTGCATGTGCGCGCCACCATCGGCAAAGACGGCAAAGTGGAAGATGTGCGGCCGATCAATGGGCCCCTCATGCTGATCACGGCGGCGGTGGACGCGATTCAACAGTGGCGATACCGGCCGACCTTGCTCGATCAACAACCGATTGAAATGCAGGAAGATTTGACCGTCGAATTTCGGCCGCTAGGCTTGCACTGAAGGGATCAAGCTAAACGGCAGGTGTGACCTAGAGGAGGACGACATGAGAGCGTACGAACGAGCGAGTGCGTTGCTGTTGGGACTTTTGTGCATGGCTGGAATCACGATGGGCGCAACGACGGGCCATATCGAGGATAGCGCGAAGAAAACCACACTCAGCGTTAGCGTCTTGACGCAATTGCCGGGGACGACGCTGGCGGCCGGGAGCTATGTGTTCCGGCAATCCGGCGAGCAGTCGGGCTGGGACATCGTGCAGGTGTACAACTCGGATCAATCCTCGCTGGTGACGACTTTGCTGGCGTATCCGAATCCGAATCTGGTGTCGAACGGGCAGGCGTTTTTGGTTTATCCGCAGAGCACGGACAACCAGACACAAATAATGGAAGCGTTTTTCTTTGATGGCGACGCCGCAGGGCAGCAACTGGCGTATCCGAAGAAAACCGCGGATGCAATTGGCGCGGCGAATCACGTGCGCGTGCCGACCACCGGGACTTCGGACGCTTATCCTAGCTCACTTCCCTCGGCGGCAAGTTCCTGGTCGGCGCCTGTGAACCCGGGTGAGGATTCCAGCACGACGGCGCAAACGACACCGGATTCGCAGCCAGCGACAACAGCTGCGGACTCTGGCAGTGCAAACACTAGCGCGGAAAAGGAACCGCTGCCCCAGACGTCTAGCCCGTTGCCTCTGATTGGGCTGATTGGATTGCTGGCCGTGGTGGGAATCGTGGTGCTGCGGCGGATTTCGCGGACATCCTAATCTGGAACCAAGAGTGGTGAATGCCCGGACGCCTCTTGTATAGACGACAACCCTGGTATGCGCGCGAATTCCCTTCCAAACTGGAACTTTGGCGCGCGTATCAGGTTTTGCACGCGCGAGCGGCGAGGTGGATGCGCGAACCGCTGCGGCCGTCGGGACGTCTGCGCGAAGTGGATTCGCGACTGCGAAGGATTCCGCGCAAGTCCCTGCTGCGGATGGCGGAAGTTTGTTTGTGGATCGTGGCGATCGGGGCCCTGGGGTTCTGTTCTATCGCTTACGGGAGCGCGGCGATTTATCAGGCGCGGCAGAAGGCGATACTTGCGTCGTTGCGCGCTAACGCGAGCGCTGACCGGGAGCTTGGCACCGGAATTCGCGCTTCCAGAACAAAGTCAGCGAATGAGCTGCTGCTCGGTCTGATCGAGATCCCCCGCCTGGATACAGCGGCGATTGTGGAAGAAGGCGTTTCAGCCGGGACTTTGTGGAAAGCGGTGGGACACATGCCGGGCACGGCGTTGCCTGGACAGGCTGGTAACGCAGTCTTGGCGGGACATCGCGATACTTATTTTTCGGGATTGGGCGATTTGAAGGCGGGAGATTTGGTTAGTTTCAAATCGCCTACCGCGACTTATAGCTATCGCGTCGAGTCCGCGCGCGTCGTCGAGCCGGATGATGATTCGGTATTGAGCGCTTCGAAGGAAGCGACGCTTACGCTGATTACTTGCTATCCCTTCCATTACATCGGTTCCGCGCCGCAGAGATACGTGGTGACTGCGCGCGAGGTGCCGACGTCCGATTCTGAATGACCGAACAGATCTCGATTTAACTCACGCAATCACCGGGATTGGCGGATCACTGCGGAATTGTTACAATGGAATTGGCTGGACGCATCAGTCCAGCTCTCATCCGACGACCGGGACTAAGTCTCCCACAGGCAGGAAACCAAACGAATGGCCGCTCGCACGCTTTACGAGAAAATTTGGGATGCCCACGTGGTACGCGAAGAACCCGGGCAGCCCACCCTGATTTATATTGATCGACATTTAATCCACGAAGGCACTTCCCCGCAGGCGTTTGCCGGACTGAAGGCGGCAGGGCGCAAAGTGCGCCGCCCGGAATTGACGTTTGCGGTGATGGACCACTCCGTCTCGACCAAGAATCGCCTGCTGCCAGTGGTGGACGCAGACGCGCGCGGACAATTCGAAGCTCTGACGCGCAACTGCGAAGAGGCGGGCGTGCATTTGTTCGACATGCACAGCAAGAATCAGGGAATCGTGCACATCATCGGGCCGGAGCTGGGCATCACGCAGCCGGGGCAAACGATTGTTTGCGGAGACAGCCACACTTCGACGCACGGCGCGTTTGGGGCGCTGGCTTTTGGAATTGGCACCAGCGAAATCGAACACGTGCTGGCGACGCAGTGCCTGACGCAATTCAAGTCGAAGACGGCGAAGGTGGACATCGAGGGCAAGCGTCCGCGGGGAGTGACTGCGAAGGACATCATTCTCGCGGTAATCGGCAAGATCGGGATTGCCGGCGGCACCGGGTACGTTTTCGAATACACGGGTGAGGCGGTGCGCGGGCTTTCGATGGAAGGGCGCATGACGATGTGCAATATGTCCATCGAAGGCGGCGCGCGGGCGGGAATGGTGGCGCCGGACGAGACGACGATTGCTTATCTGGAAGGAAGGCCGTTTGTGCCGCGCGGGAAGGAATTTCAGGAGGCGGTGGATTTCTGGAAGACGCTGCCGACGGATCGCGACGCGAAGTACGACCAGACGATTACTTTGCGGTCGCGCGATTTGGCGCCGATGGTTACCTGGGGAACCAACCCCGGCATGGTCACGCAGGTTTCGGATCGTGTGCCGGATCCGGCTTCGTTCAACGATCCGGTGGATCGCGAAGCTGCTTCGCGGGCACTGGTTTACATGGATTTGAAACCGGGAACGGCGATGGAAGATATTCCGCTGGACCGCGTTTTTATAGGGTCGTGCACGAATTCGCGGCTGGAGGATTTGCGCGCGGCGGCGAAGGTTGTCGCGGGCAAGCACGTAGCGAAATCGCTGAAGCAGGCGCTGGTGGTGCCGGGTTCGCGCGTGGTGAAGGCCGAGGCAGAGTCCGAAGGATTGGATAAAGTTTTCCGCGAGGCTGGCTTTGAATGGCGCGATGCGGGTTGCAGCATGTGCATCGGGATGAACGATGATGTGCTTTTGAGCGGCGAGCGTTCCGCGAGCACTTCGAACCGCAATTTCGAAGGGCGGCAGGGCAAGGGCGGGCGGACGCATCTGGTAAGTCCGGTGATGGCAGCCGCGGCCGCGATCGAAGGCCATTTCGTGGACATCCGCAAATGGAATAACGTGGACGGAGCCGAGTGATGGAACCTTTCGTCAAGCATACGGGATTGGTGGCGCCGCTCGATCGCGTGAATGTGGACACCGACCAGATGGTGCCGAAGCAGTTTTTGAAATTGCAGACGCGGCAGGGTTATGGGCGCGTCCTTTTTTATGATTGGCGGTATTTGCCTGGGGAAAAGCCGAATCCGGATTTCGTGTTGAACGCGCCGCGGTATAAGGGCGCTTCGGTGATTTTGGCGCGTGCGAATTTTGGATGCGGGTCGAGCCGGGAACATGCGCCGTGGGCGATTCTAGATTATGGATTTCATGCGATTCTGGCGCCTAGTTATGCGGACATTTTTTACAACAATTGCTTCAAGAACGGGATTTTGCCGGTGACTTTATCGAACGAGCAAATGGACGAGCTTTTTGCGCGGACGGAGAAAAATGTCGGTTATCGCGTCACCGTGGATTTGGAGAAGCAGGTGGTGACGGACGAGCAGGGGTTGAGCTACTCGTTTGAGATCGATCCCTTCCGGCGGGATTGTTTGTTGAAGGGTTTGGACGATATCGGGTTGACTTTGGTGCATGAGCCGAAGATTTCGGCGTTTGAGGCGAAGAATATGCGGCATCCCGTGATGTACGAGCCGGTGGACGTGAAGTTCCACCACGATGCGCCGCAAGATGCGCGGCACAATTAGGCTGGTCCTCCGAAGAATCCAATCAAAATCAGAAGAGAGCCCAGCTACCGGTGGTACGGGTCTTCGCGCGTAATTTATTAGGCTCGGCGGAGTCCGCGAGGCACGCCTCGCTTACGAAAGCGGCGGCACGCCGCCGCACTCCATATCGATCGCGTTTGTAGCGGCGGTCTTTAGACCGCCATCGGTTTGTGCTGCAACACCGATCGCGCACTGAAGTGCGCAAGGCTAACCCCGCTTCGGATTAGCCGGCGGCTTCGGTGGTGGTGGCGGCTTTTTGTTTGTCGCGCAGGACTGCTTTGCGGCTTAGGCGGATTTTGTTTCCTTCGATGGCCAGGACTTTCACCAGGATCTGGTCGCCTTCTTTCAGCTCATCGCGAACCGCACGGATGCGGGCTTCGGCGATTTCGCTGATATGCAGCAGGCCGTCGGTGCCGGGGAAAATTTCGACGAAGGCGCCGAAATCCGCGATGCGCACCACCGTGCCGAGATAGGTTTTGCCGATTTCGGCGGTGGCTGTGACGTCGCGAATCATCTTCAGGGCTTCTTCGGCAGATTTTCCGCTGGAAGCGAAGACGTGGACTTTGCCATCGTCCATCACGTCAATTTTCACTCCGGTGGCTTCGATGATTCCTCGGATCTTCTTGCCGCCGGGACCAATCAGGTCGCGGATCTTATCCGTCGGAATATTGAGCATGAAGAGATGCGGAGCGTAGATGGAAATTTCGGCGCGGCCCGAGGCCAGCGTCTTGTCCATGACGTCCAGAATTTCCAGACGCGCTTTGCGCGCCTGCGCGAGAGCTTCACGCATCATCGCGATGCTGACGCCGGAGACCTTGATGTCCATTTGAAGCGCGGTAATTCCCTGCCGCGTGCCGGCGACTTTGAAGTCCATATCGCCGTAGTGATCCTCGGCGCCGGCGATGTCCGTGAGGACGGCGTACTTGTCGCCTTCGACCACGAGACCCATCGCGATACCAGCGCACGCAGCTTTCAGCGGAACGCCCGCGTCCATCAGAGCGAGAGAGCCGCCGCAAACAGTTGCCATCGAAGAAGATCCGTTCGATTCGAGAATGTCCGAAACGCAGCGGACCGCGTACGGGAAATCGGTATCGGGCGGGAGCAGGTTCGCTAGCGCACGTTCGGCAAGAGCGCCGTGGCCAATTTCGCGGCGTCCGGGTCCACGCAGAAACTTCACTTCGCCGACGGAGAACGGCGGGAAATTGTAATGGAGCATGAAGCGCTTGAAGGTGTCTTGTTCGAAGAGCAGGTCCTGGCGCTGCATGTCTTCTTTGGTGCCGAGCGTGCAAGTCGAAAGCGATTGCGTCTCGCCGCGAGTGAAGAGCGCCGAACCGTGGGCGCGCGGGAGAACGCCCGTTTCGCAAGTGATCTGCCGGACCTGATCGAAGGCGCGAGCATCGGGACGACGGCGACGGTTGAGCATATCGTCGCGGAAGATGCGTTCGCGCAGACGCTCAAAGGCGCGGGTGGCGAGTTTACGCCTTTCGGTATCTTCTTCGGGAATGGCCGCGTTAATTTCTGACTTGATGGCGTCAATGCGGCCGTAGCTTTCGGTCTTCGGATACTTGGCGGTGTCGCTGGCGTCGCGAAGTTTCTCGCCGTACTTCTGCTCGAGCTGCTTGTAGAGAGCTTCATCGAAAGCAGGTGCGTTCACCGGGACTTTCACGGGCTTCACTTTGTCGTGCAGCTCGCGAATGGCGGCGACGATCTTCTTGATTTCGGCGTGGCCGAATAGCAGCGCGTCGGCGACGGCGTCTTCGGAGACTTCGAGCGCGCCGGATTCGACCATGACGATGGCTTCATCGGAACCAGCGACGACGATGTTGAGCGTGCTGGTCTTCTGCTCAGCAACGGTGGGATTGACGACGAGCTTGCCATCGAGCATGCCGACGCGAACCGCCGCGATCGGCGTAGTAAACGGAATCTTCGAAATATAGAGCGCGGCGGAAGCGGCGGTGACACCGATTACGTCCGGATCATTTTCGCTGTCGGCGGAAAGCACCATCGAAACAATCTGCGTTTCGTTGGACCAGCCTTCCGGGAACAGCGGACGCAGCGGGCGATCGGTCAAGCGCGAGGTAAGGACTTCCTTTTCAGAGGGACGGCCTTCGCGCTTGAAAAACCCGCCGGGAATTTTTCCCGCGGAATAGGTGTACTCGCGGTAATCCACTGTGAGCGGCACGAAATCTTTTTCGGCGGCCTTGCTATCCATGCAGGCGGTGGCCAATACCACCGTATCGCCATAACACGCCACCACGGCGCCGTGCGCTTGACGAGCCATCTTGCCCGTCTCAAAGGTGAGGGTTCTGCCGCCAACTTCCAAACTAACTTGTTCAAACATTACTTCACATCCTTTTGGCCCCGTTCGCGGGGACGTAGGTCAGATACGAGAGAAGTCTCTCGGGAAATACCTCGAAGGAAGACAGGAGAGAAAAAGCGGAGCGAAATTTGCGGGAGTGAATGACCCTGCGCGGACAGCGGCGCTAGCCACGGTCTTTGGCGGCCGCATGTCGCCTGCAAACTGTGTTTTGTACGGAGAAGGCTCGCGCGGCCGGAAAAGGAATTCAGAAAATCCGTGCTACTTGCGCAAGCTGAGTCGTTCCACAATCTCGCGATACCGATCCGGGTCGCGGCGGTTCAGATAGTCCAGCAGCCGCCGACGCTTGTTGACCATCATAATCAACCCGCGGCGCGAGGCGTGATCTTTCGCGTGGGACTTAAGGTGAGTGGTCAGGTAGCTGATGCGTTCGCTCAATAAAGCAATCTGCACTTCCGGAGAACCTGTGTCTTTGGTGTGAACCCGGAACTGTTCGATCAGTGCGGCTTTGGCTGCGCTCAACTCGACCCCTCCCTGAAACGTCGTGCCCTGCTCTATGCTCTTGTCTTTTTCTTCGACGTTGAAATGCTAGCATAGAGCCATACCATCGCAAAGGGATTTTCCACACGGGACGGGCTGTAGGGCTTATCCGAAATTGTGCTGAGCGCTGCGAATTTGGAATTTTGCGCGGCGCGGTTATGGGCGGTTGCTTCTTGCTAACCGCTTTGTGGGCGTGGGGCGCAGCAACCAGCGCCCCTACGACTGCCCCGCGCGCGAACTTCTTGCCAATTTCATATTTAGGGTTTGGGCGAGTTGACCAGCGAGAGAAATTCGTCGCGGGTCTGCTTGTTTTCGCGGAATGCGCCGAGCATGGCGCTGGTAGTGGTGGTGGAGTTTTGCTTTTCCACGCCGCGCATGACCATACAGAGATGGCGGGCCTCGATGATGACGCCAACGCCTTGCGGGCTGAGTTTTTCCTGGATGGCCGTGGCGATCTGGCTGGTGAGGCGCTCCTGAATTTGCAGACGGCGAGCGTACATATTGACGAGCCGCGCCATCTTGCTAAGCCCTACAACCTTCTTGTCCGGAATGTACGCGATGTGGCACTTGCCGAAGAACGGCAGCAAGTGATGTTCGCAGAGGCTATAAAGCTCGATGTCTTTCACGACGACCATTTCGTCGTAACAGACGCTGAACATCGCGCCATTGAGCAATTTTTCAGGATCTTGACGATAGCCGCTGGTGAGGAAGCGCAGAGCTTTCTCAAAACGTTCGGGCGTACGGCGCAAGCCTTCGCGATCAGGATTTTCGCCGAGTTCCACCAGGATTTCGCGGACGAGTTCGGCGATTTTGCCGTGGCTGGTTTCAGGGACCAGGATTTCGGATGTTTCGGTCATTTTTGAGTTGCTCCTCATAATTGCATTCCTGCTGACCACAATAATAGCCGATTTGACTTCAATCCGTTGCCCGCCTGCAGGAGGCGCTACAGAATCAGAAAGAACCTCAAATGCCGGGCACGGCATGCCGTGCCCCTACGTCCCGGTATCTGCGGCCTCGCTTGGTTCAAGTTCGCGCACGATTTCGAAGCTGTTTTTGCTGGTTTCCTCGATACGCACTCGTTCCACGCGCGCGAGTTCGAACTTTTCGAGACGGCGAAAAATTTCGCGGCAGACATTCTCGGTAGTGGGCACGAGCGACTGGAAAGCCGCGACTTCTTTGTTTAGATTTTTGTGGTCGAAGGGCTCGATCACTTCCCTTTCGACGAACGGGTCGAGATCGGCGAGATTCGCGATCATCCCGGTCTCTGGATTCACGGCACCGGTTATGGTGACTTCAAGAGCGTAATTGTGGCCGTGGCCGTATGGGCTATTGCATTTGCCGTAGATGCGGCGGTTCTCGTCTGCGCTGAATTGCGGCGTGTCCAGGCGATGCGACGCCGAGAAGCGATAGCGGCGCGTGAGAGCGAGATTCACGAACGGCTCCCAGTGACCGCGCCATGGCCGTTCGTAGAGGCGGCGGTGCAATCCACGAAGAGATCGGGCGATTCGTACAGGCGAATCCGATCGAGCTTGCCGCTTGAGATTTTTGGTTCCAGCAGGTTCCAGATTACGGCGGCAATATTTTCGCAGGTGGGAATCTTGCCCGCGAGTTCGGGGACTTCGTAATTCAAGTGGCGATGGTCCATGCGGTCCATGATTTCGCGTTGGAGGATATCTTTCAGTTCCTTCAGGTCGAGAACCATTCCTGTAGCAGGATCCGGCTCGCCGGCGATGGTCACTTCGAGTGCGTAGTTGTGGCCGTGGCCATGCGGATTATTGCACTTGCCGAAGATGCGGCGATTCTCTTCCGCCGAAAAATTCGGGTTGTGGTAAAAATGCGCGGCGGAGAATTCGATTTTACGGGTGATACGGATCATTGCGTCCTTTTCTACGTCAAAATCACCACAGATGAACACTGATTAACAGAGATAAAACCCCACGACGCTAACAACAACGGCTTGAAGCTGTTCATTCCGTAATAATGCGGGGCAGCCGTCCTTTGCTTTTACCAATTCATTATCTTTGCCTTTGTCTGTGTTCATCTGCGTTTATCTGTGATGATTTTGACCTTCCCCTGTCACCCACCAGGATGAACTCTTGCCGAATAGCTTCTTCCCTTCCAGACGACCGCGCCGTGAGTGTTTTTCCACCACGAGGCGATCAGCGCCGCGGTATATAGCAGTACGCCCAGAACATAGTATCTGATGAGGAAAAACGAGTAGAGATTCTTGTAAAGGTCGGCACCGTAGCGCAGGGAGCGGCCTAGGAGCGCGATCAGCAGAAATACGGTGATGAACCAGCCGGCGTCGATGCGCGCTCGCAAAGCGATCGGCAGCATTAAAAGCAGCAGGAAGGCCTCGAGCCACGGCAGCACTTCGGACAGCTCGATAAAAAGAGCGATGCGCGTGCCGCCAATGAGCGGATACAGATTCTTCGTCCAGCCCTGCCACATGGCGCCGAAGGTGCGGTACATGCGCGTACGCACGATGCCCATGGGAGCCGTGAAATAAATTGTATATTCGGACTGCTTCATTCGGCGCGCGAGGGCGACGTCTTCCAGGATTTCGCCGGCGACGGCGGCGTGGCCGCCGACATGTTCGTAGGCATCGCGCAGGACCATGAGAAATTGGCCGTTGGCGGCGGCTTCGCGGCGGTCGGGATCGTTCACTTGCGCATAGGAGAATTTTGCGGATAGTCGGCAATACACGAACGGGATGAGCGCCCGCTCCCAGAAGGAGTTGAGTTCCTGCTCCGGGGAGTAAGAGACGAGGACGGCGTTGCGATCCACGGCGTCGTTCAACGCGCGGCGGGTAGACCCAGGCATATGGTAGGTGTCGGCGTCGGTGAAAAGCAGCCAATCGCTTCGTGCCGCAGCGGCGCCTTGCGCGACGGCGTAGTTTTTGCCGACCCAGCCGGGAGGCAACGCGTTGATATCTATGATTTTCAGCTTTGGGATGCCCTCGGAAAGTTCCGCGAGAATCTGCGAGGTGCTATCGGTGGATTGGTCGTTCACGACGATGACTTCCGCGATTTCGAGCTGTGCGGCTACGGACTCGACGGCACGCGCGATGGACGCTTCTTCGTTGCGTGCCGGAATGATAGCGGAGACCATAGAGTTGTCTAGCGTGCGGATCGCGAGGTTCGCGATATCAGCGTTGCCATTCGGAGAGCTTGGTTTCCTCCGGAACATCGGTGAAGCTCTCGAATTCGATTTTGTAGCCGTCTGGATCACTCAGCAACACCACCCACATGGCATTGCCCACAAAGGGCTCCCGCGCCGCGAGCCCGCGCGCGGTGGCATCCCGATAGATGGCCAGAGCGTCTCGACACTGAAAGCAAATTGAGACGCCTTCGCCAAGATTCCAGGAATCGTGACCTTCCGTACGGAATTCCTGCAGCATCAAAGCCGCACCACCGAGTTCCAGCCAGCACCAGCGCAGCTTGCCGTCGTCAATCCACCGTTTGGTCATCTGAAAGCCGAGGCCTTCGACGTAGAATCGCAGGGATTGTTCGATATTCGAGACGCGGAAAAACGGGACAGCTTGCTGGATGTTTGCTTCGACCTTGGTTGCGACATTCATTTCTGCAACTCTCGCGTATAACGCCTTAGTGACCCGTCAGCGGGCTGGTAATCTGCTCGCTTTCGGTTCGCGGATGCCATTATTATAGAGTGCTTGGACAAAGGTTTGATACGGAAACTGAATACCGGCCTGGTGCTCGCGTTCATCGTGGGCCTCCTTTTCCTTTTTGCGCATCCCGATTATCGGCAGGGCGAAGCAAGCATGCGCGGAACTCCGGCCAGAGACTTTGCATTCACGCTGGATGGCAAGCCGACGCACCTATCCGACCTTCGCGGCAAAGTAGTGTTGTTGAATTTTTGGGCGACGTGGTGCCCGCCCTGCGTGGATGAGGCGCCGTCGCTGATCCAACTGCAGCGGGAGATCGCGCCACGCGGCGGAGTGGTGCTGGGTGTCAGCGTGGACGACGATGCCGAGGCTTACGACCAATTCCTCAAGGCCTATCAGATTAACTTCCCCACTTACCGCGACCCATCGAAGCAGATTCCGTTGATGTACGGCACGACGATGTATCCGGATACCTATGTGATTGACCGCAAGGGACGCGTGGACCGGAAAATCGTGGGGCCGCAGGAATGGACTGGGTCGGAGATGACCACTTATATTGATTCGCTTTTGGACGCGAAGTAACTCGTGATCGCCTGACTTTCCAGGCGCTGCGCCCAAGGCTCGCCAAAGGATGGTGCACTGAAGTGCGCCGGTACAAAATCCCTCGCTTATTGCAATCCTGCCGGAGCTGAAAACTAATCGTCACTTCGCTTTCCTACGTGTGACCCAGCGCTCTTTGACATTTCTTCCTGTTTCCCCTATCATACCCCAGGGGGGTATTTAGAGCTATGAAGAGCGCAGGCAACGGCGATGCCGGAAAGCCGGCGGGACGCCGACGCTACCGCGATTTGGCGCGCAAGGCTGCGGGCGTCAGTCCCGAGATCAAATCGGCCAATTTGACGAGATTGAAACGGATCGAAGGCCAGGTGCGTGGCCTCGCGCGGATGGTGGAGGAAGATCGCTACTGCCCCGACATTATGGTGCAGATTTCGTCGGTGCAGGAGGCGCTGCGGGCCGTGGGGCGCGGGTTGATGCGCAATCATTTGCGGCACTGCGCTTCGGAGGCGATACGCGGCGGCAATCCTGCGAAGGCTGAGGCGACTTACGACGAGCTGATGAAATTGATATACACGCACGCGCGGTGAGTCGCGCCGGAATTGATAATTAAGGAGAAACAGTGGAACGTGATCCAGTTTGCGGAATGAAGGTGGATCCCGAACGCGCTGCGGCGCGCGTGGAGCACTCCGGGAAAACTTTTTATTTTTGCTGCGCGGGATGCGCGAATAAATTTCGCGCGGAGCCTGACAAGTTTCTGAATAACCACGTGACTGCGAAGATTTCGCACGGGGCGCCTCTGGTGCAATTGGGCGCGGCGAAAACCTCGTCGGCCCATGCCGCCGTATCAGGCGCCAGCGCTTCTTCGGCGGCAGTTCGCGCGGCGGTTGCCGAGCCGAAGGATTTGCGTGTTATTGAATCGCCTCGACCAGCACAACCAGCGCTGACCAACGATTACACCTGCCCGATGGATCCCGAAGTTCATCAAGATCATCCGGGAGCATGCCCGAAATGCGGTATGGCGCTGGAAGCGAGGCTGCCGTCGGTGGGCGCGACACGCGTCGAGTACACGTGTCCGATGCATCCGGAGATCGTGCGCCCGGAGCCCGGGTCGTGTCCGATTTGCGGAATGGCGCTCGAGCCCAAGACTGTGGCCGCAACGGAAGAGGCGAATCCGGAACTCGTTGATATGACGCGGCGATTCTGGATCGGCGTAGTGCTGACAATTCCAGTGATCGCACTGGGAATGTCTGACCTGATTCCCGGCCAGCCCTTGCAACATTGGTTGTCTATGCGCGCGCTCGGCTGGGTCGAATTTATTTTGGCGACGCCGGTGGTGTTGTGGGGCGGTTGGCCGTTTTTTCAGCGCGGATGGGCTTCACTCGTCAATCGCAGCTTGAATATGTTCACGCTGATTGCGCTGGGGACGGGGACAGCATTCCTGTACAGCGTGATAGCAGTTCTCTTCCCGCAGATTTTTCCGGCGACGTTCCGCGCCACGAACGGCGAAGTGCCGGTCTATTTCGAGGCGGCCGCAGCGATTACGACTCTCGTGCTGCTGGGACAAGTGCTCGAATTGCGCGCGCGCAGCCGGACATCCGCGGCGATTCGTGCGCTGCTGCAACTATCCCCGAAAAATGCGCGGCTGGTGCGCGGCGACGGCACGGAAATTGATGTACCGGTCGAGCACATTCAGGCAGGAGATATGCTGCGCGTGCGTCCCGGCGAAAAGGTGCCGGTGGACGGGATCGTGATGGATGGCGAGAGCGCGGTGGACGAGTCGCTTATGACCGGCGAGACGATTCCGATCGAAAAGAGCGCGGGCACACGAGTGATCGGCGGCACGGTGAACGGCACGGGAACTTTCGTGATGCGCGCTGAGCGTGTAGGCAGCGAAACGTTGCTCGCGCAAATCGTGCAGATGGTGAGCGCGGCGCAGCGGAGCCGGTCGCCGGTGCAAAGACTCGCGGACCGCGTGGCGGGCTATTTTGTTCCGGCGGTGGTGCTGGCGGCGGTACTGACGTTCGTGGCGTGGGCAGCGTTCGGGCCGCAGCCCAGGATGGCGCGCGCGCTACTCAATGCCGTCGCGGTCCTGATCATCGCGTGCCCCTGCGCGTTGGGCTTGGCTACGCCAATAGCAATCATGGTGGGCACCGGGCGCGGAGCGCTGGCGGGAATTCTGGTGAAGAACGCGGAGGCGCTGGAAACTCTCGAAAAAGTGGACACCGTGGTAGTGGACAAAACCGGAACGCTGACGGAAGGCCGGCCGCGAGTGGTGTCGGTTCTTGCCGCGGATGGCTCGAACGACTCGGAAGCTGTGCGTGTTGCGGCAACTCTTGAACGCGCCAGCGAACACCCTCTGGCAGCCGCGATTCTTGCAGGGGCGAAAGAGCGCGGCATTGCATCCGGCGAGATCAGCGGATTTCAGTCGCGGACGGGAAAAGGCGTCGTGGGCAAAGTGGACGGGCGAGAGGCAGCGCTCGGCAATCGCGCGTTGTTGAAGGAACTGAATATTTCAGTCGCGCAACTGGAAGAAAAAGCCAGCCAGATGGAAGCCGATGGCCAGACTGCGATGTTCGTGACGAGCGGCGGGCACGCAATCGGGTTGATTGGGGTAGCGGACCCGATCAAAGCCACGACGAAGGAAGCCATCGAACGGCTGCATCGGGACGGGATCCGAGTGGCGATGCTCACCGGGGACAGCCAAGCGACGGCAGAAGTGGTTGCGCGCAAACTAGCAATCGACAAAGTGTTTGCGGGAGTACTGCCGGGCGGAAAAGCAGAAGTGATCAAGAAGTTGCAAGCAGAAGGGCACATAGTCGCAATGGCAGGCGACGGCGTGAACGATGCTCCGGCACTTTCGCAAGCGAACGTCGGAATCGCAATGGGAACCGGCACGGACGTGGCAATCGAAAGCGCGGGCATTACATTGCTGAGGGGAGATCTGCGCGGCGTGGCGCGCGCGCGGGCGCTGAGCCGAGCGACGATGCGAAACATCCGGCAGAATCTGTTTTTTGCGTTTGCTTACAATTCAGTCGGGGTGCCAATCGCGGCGGGCGTGCTGTATCCCGTGTTTGGATTATTGCTCAGCCCGATTTTGGCGAGCGCGGCGATGACGTTCAGCTCCGTGTCCGTGATTACGAACGCTCTGCGGCTTCGCCATGTAAACATTTAGACGGCTCCGGGACCGTGCCGCACGCGACACCTGATATAATCTGGCGCATGACTCAGATGACCGTTACCTACGAACTGCAAGAATCGCTCAAGCCGGAACAATTCCGCGCGCTGGGAGAATTTGCGAATACCTACGGACTGCGCGGCTTCCATCTCGACGAAAAGAACAACTACCTCCACATCGACTATGACGCGTCGCGGCTACAGAACTCCACCGTCGAACACGTGCTGCGAAAGGCCCGTATTCCGGTCCTGCGGAAACTAGAACCGGGAAACAATTAGCAGACCGCCGCCAATCGCAACCAGGTCTTCAAGAACGGCCACTCCATAGTCACGCACGTGCAGACTCGTCACTAGCTTGTGGCGCACTTGATATCCGCCGAACACGCCCGCGGTGGCTCCGATCGCTCCAAGGACTGCAGCGAACGCGACGGATTGACTTCCCGCAATTCCTAGAGCCGCACCGGAAAGCGCCCCTGTTACCAACCGAAAAGTCGAAGGAGCGGGAGTCGTGCGGCTGGGCGTCTTCGGCAATTTGTCCGCGGTGAGTTCGACGAGCGCAAAAATCGTGAAAATTACGACTGCGATGATGCTACCCATAAAAGCGAGATGCGAACCATGCAGATTGAGCCAGCCGAAATGAGCAGCCCAGCAGACGACGGCGGGCGCCGTAAAGGAACGCAGGCCCGCAATAATGCCGATGCAAAAAGCGAGAACCAAGACGAGAGAGTTGTTCATGGCGGTGAAGATATCACGGGAAGCGAAACGGAACCGACAGCAAAAATAAATTGAAGCGGGCGAAAAAAGGAAGGGCCCCCGCTTGGGATCGGGGGCCCCAAAGGTCGCGTTCCGTTGATTCAGCCTAGGCGAGACCGAATCATGGGGTCATCCATCCAGCTTCCCTCTCAGAGGCAGGTGGGAACGACCCATACCATCCTGCAAGTGGGCCCCTTCCTCCCCACGTACCGGACGATGCGGATCGTGTTGGAACGCGACCCACGCCGTAGCTAATGCAAGTGGAGTGCCCATATTTTGTGGCGCCGTACAATATCGTGGAACGTATTTACAACGACTTACGTTTCGCTGTGGATGGCTCGGGCTCGGAGCAAGACCAATTCGGGAAACGCCGTCCCAGTTCTGAATCTGGGAGCGCGGCCATTGCGCGAGGACCGTGGTGCTTGAGCGCACCGCCGATTGCGCGCGTCTCTTTACAGGGTTGCGCCGCGAGCTGTCGCTTGCGTTCCGGCGAGTTCGGCCGTCAGCGACTGCATTGCCAAACACAGTGCATCTAGTTGAAGCGTGGATTGCAACGGCGACGTGGCAAAGACTGGATCGGTGTGGAGTTGTGCGAGCTTGGCTTCGAGCGCTTGCGTGACGCCACGAAGATCGGACTCGGATTGCGCAAATTGTTTGCTGGAGAGGCCTTCTGCGAGTTGTGTGAGGCACGCCGTGACGCTGGCGCCTAAGGCGGCACACCTGAGGTGGCAGACTATACGGCTTGGCGCACATGGGCGATGGTGAGGTTCAAGTAAGCGCGACTTTGCCGGCATGATTCTACACGCAAAGCGTCCTCGAAATTGGTGCCGCTGAGGCGGTCGTGCAATACGGAATAGCTGGGCAAGTGCCAGAATGGCAATGATTTAGGTCGTACGGCCGGATGGCGCAGTAATGACAGCCTAGGTACGAACTTGTGCAAAGTGTTGCATATTGAGAAAAGAAGGCCGAGATGCGGGTTCGGAAGCGTTAGAAATACATGAGTTACCGGAGAAGAAGATAGTGGACTCTGGCAGCGGAAATGCTAGTATACCGGCGTCTGAAATTGCGCGGAGGTGCGTTAGTGAAATTCGCCAAGATTCTTGCATTGGTGGTTCTACTTGGATGTAGCGCGGCGGTCGCGCATGCGGACGGTGACCCGACGGTAAAGGTCAATAAATTTCCGGATCCGGGCTGCCCTCCGGCGGACGGCGCTGACTACACCTGCTTCTCGTCCAACTCCGTTGACGATCCGCTCATGATTCCAACGGACAACGTTGTGGCGAATTTCGTATGGGATAGCACGGACGCGCTGACGGACCTGTACGTCGAGTTCGCATTCACTCCCGGTGACGAATACGGCTGCACGTCGAACATATTTCTTAATCCTTGCACTGTCGTCGAGCCGGCTTCCGGCGGTCAAGCCGACATCGAATTCCATTTGAGCGGCGGATCAATCGCGGGCTGCATAGACGGCGATTGCACCGGCGTTTCGACAGACGTTGCTCCTGAGCCGAGTTCGGTGGCTTTGCTGTTTGCGGGTTTGATCGTGCTTTTTGCTTTTGCGCGGAAGCGGTTCGCGAGTCAAACGGCCAAGACGGAGGGGATGGTTTCAGCGTAACCCCTGCCGCAAGGAACTTCCAAGGCGCTCCGGTTCGCCGGAGCGCCTTTTTTATTTAGTGGTGTTCGAGAGACTGTCCGCACCAAGCCTAAACACATCTGTGTCCGACAGCCCTTTCTGTCTACGCACGACCGAAGGGCCCAGCGCGGAGCACAAGCTCCTGGTTCTTTCGCTCGGAACTGAAGGAGATGAAGCCGACAAGCCTGCTAATGGCTCAGGCGCAGCCATGATGATTAAGGGCTCTTAGTGGAGTACTTCTTGATTAGGGCGATAAACCGCGGGTCCTTTTGCAACGTGCTCAATTCTGGATCTCCGGAAGCGAACTCAGCCGGATAGTGCTTCTCGAACCCCTCCTGCAGGGATTTTAACGCCTCCGCCGTCTTTCCAGACAGCGTCAGAATCTCCGCGTCGTCATAGATGTAATTGACGTTGCTGGGGTCGGCATCGCGCGCTCGTTTGATGAATTCCTGCGCTTGCGCAACGTTGCCGGTCTTCGCGTAGGAGAGCGCGAGCTGTGCCATAATTTCCGCGTCTTTCGGGTTCGTCTGCAGGCCCTTGAAACCTACCGAGATCGCCTGCTGATAAGTGGCGCGTGCCTTATCCTGCTGACCCGAGTAGCGGTAGGCATCAGCCAGGTTGACCACCATCACCGTGTCATTGGGGTTCAGCGCGACTGCTTTCTCGAACATGCCGACGGCATTCGGGTACTGCTTCATGAAAAAGTACGCGGTTCCGAGATTCGAATACGTCGAAAAGTACGGCTCGATCTGCAGCGCTTTCTGAAAATACGGGATGCTCTCCTCGTACTTGCCCTGCGTCAGGTACACGTTGCCCATGTTTTCGTAACCCGCGTCAATATCGGGCTCCAGCACGGTGATCTGCTTGAATGCTTCGAGGGCTTTGGGATAGTCCGCCGTCTGGAGGTACGCGTCGCCAAGCAGGTTTTGGTTCTGCCAAAAATACGGATTGAGCTCGACGGCCTTCTCAAATGCCTCGATGCCCTGCTTGCCCTGGCCGCTGTTCATGTAGGCGCTTCCCAGGCGACGGTAGGCCTCGTCTGAGTTTGGCGCGAGCGAAATCGCGCGCCGCAGCTCGGCGATGGCCTCGGCATACTTACCGGTGACGCTATAAACGCTGCCGAGCGTCGAGTGGACCTCCGGAAGATTGTCATTGAGTTGCTGAGCCTGCTGCGCTGCGGAAAGAGCTTTCTGCGTCCAGAAACTATCCTTCTTCAGGTCATACATGCGGAGACTGGCGTCGGCCAGGCCAGTGTAGGCCAGTGCGAACCGTGGGTCTTGCTTCAACGCTTGATTGAAAAAGTCGAGTGCGGTCGAGACGTTCTTTTCTTCGTGGCCGCGCATGGAATTTCTGCCGCGTAGATAGAGATCGTAAGCCGCGATGTTATCCGTCGGTCGGGCCTCGGCCTTCGCGGTTTCTTCCGTGGTGGGCGTGACGTCCATCGCGGATACCACACGGTTATAGATCTGATCTTCGAGCGTGAAGAGATCGGCTGCGACGCCGTCAAATTGCTGGCTCCAAACCCGCTTCCCTTCGGCGACGTTTTCCAGATTCAAAATAATGCGGATTTTGTCGCCGTTGCCCTGAATCATGCCCTGCACCAACATATTGGCGCCAAGATTCCGAGCGATCTTCTGGAGCGATTGCTTTTGGTCAACCTTCGCCGCAGCGTCGGAGGATGTCACGTGAACGCCGTTCAATTGGAACAGCTTCGCTGAAAGCGCTTCCTCGATGCCTTGGGCCAGGAAACCGAGTTGGGATTGGTCTCCGAGGATCTGGAGCGGCAACACCGCAATATAGCGGCCGCTCGATAGCGGCGGGATTCCAGATGTTGCAGAGCCGGTTTCTTCCACGCGGAAGCCCGGAATCAGATGCCGGATAGGCGGGATCGCGAACAAAATTGCGAGCAGCGCAACCACGCCCGCGACCACCCACACCCAGCGGCGATTGGCGAATTCCGGGATCTGAATGACGACGCTTTGGGAACCGGAACCGATCCGCGACATGCCGACGCGCGAATTGCCGGCTCCCGAAAGTGACCCTTGCAAGTCGGCGAGAATTTCGTAAGCGTTCTGGTAGCGGTCGTCCGGGTTGCGCTCCAGGCAACGCATAATGATGCGCACCAGCCAGTTCGGGAGATCTGGCTTGATGAGTTTCGGGCTTTTGGGCTTTTCCTGAATCCGCTGGTACATCACTTTCAGCGTGGATTCACCGGTGAACGGAACGTCGCCGGTCACCAATTCGTAGAGGATGAGGCCGTAGGAATAGAGGTCGGCGCGATTATCCGCGGGCTTCCCTTCCACTTGTTCGGGCGACATGTAACGCGGTGTTCCGAGAAAAGCGCCGGTGCGCGTCATGCCGATCGCGCCTTCTTCGAAAGACTTCGCCAGCCCGAAATCGCAGACAAAAATCTGATCGTTTTTGTCGACCAGGAGGTTTTGCGGTTTCAGATCGCGATGAACGACGCCTTCGGAATGCGCGGCTGCGAGCGCTTCGGCAATCTGCCGCGCAAAGTTCAAGATCCGATCCATCGGCATCTTCGGATTGTCGTGAATGATGTGCTGCAAATCCTGGCCTTCGACGAAAGCCATGGAGATGAAGCGGAGGCCTCCGACATCGCCCATGTCGTGAATGCGCAGGATATTTTTGTGCGAGATTTTGCTGGCGAGAACCAACTCTTGCTTGAAGCGCTTCAGCGCGTCGGCCTGGCCGATGGCCCCTTCGCGGACGACCTTGATGGCGACGGTACGGTCGAGTTCCTTGTCGTAAGCCTTGTAAACGCGGCCCATGCCGCCCTGGCCAAGAAGCGCATCAATGCGATAGCGAGGACCGAAATCGCTCCCGGGAGCGATGACGGTGGCGTCCACCATTTGGATGGTTTCGGACTCGCCCAACGGCATGGGAGTACCGCAGCGCGAGCAGGACTCCGCGAAGTCGGGATTAACCGTACTGCAGTGAGGGCAATTAATCACGGAAAAGCCGCCAGGGCGGCCCTAAAATGGGCACTACTCAGTGCGGAATTATCCGGCATCCCCGCAAGCGCCGCAACTATTAAGTGCGATTAGCATGCAATAACCTGCTTCGTTCGAAGGCACTAGGCGGTTAGACTGGTTCGCCCGCTGCGCGGGCACCTAAATGCTGGGTACTCCCCTACACATCTGGGCAGTGTTTGCGGTCGCGATGAGCGCGGCGCTGCTTGTTGACCTGGGAGTGTTTCATCGCAAGGCGCACACGATCAGCGCCAAGGAAGGGCTGCTGGAAAGCGCCGCCTGGATTTCGATTTCATTGACATTTAACGTCTGGGTCCGATTTGCGCTGGGACCGCAGGCCGGTTTGGAGTTCCTCACCGGGTATCTCGTTGAAAAATCGCTCAGCGTGGACAATATTTTCGTGTTCCTGGTGATCTTCGAGGCGTTTCGGGTTCCGGCGAAATCGCAGCACCGGGTCCTGTTTCTTGGAGTGATTGGCGCTTTGGTGATGCGGGCTGCGTTCGTCCTTGCGGGCGTTGAATTGCTGGAGACGTTCCATGCTGTTCTTTACGTTTTCGGCGCTCTTTTGTTGCTGACAGGGCTGCGAATGATTCTGCCTGTAAAACGATCCGTGCGGCCGGAGAGAAATTGGCTGGTGCGGACTGCACGGTGGATCATGCCCGTGGTTGACGAGTATGATGGCGAACGCTTCCTGGTGAAGCGCCAAGGAAAATGGAACGCCACTCCCCTGTTTCTGGCTCTGGTCGCCGTGGAGGCCATGGATATTATTTTTGCGGTGGATTCAGTGCCGGCGGTGCTGGCGATTACGCGGAACACGTTTATTGTGTATTCGTCGAACGTCTTCGCGATTCTAGGTTTGCGGGCACTTTATTTTGCGCTGGCGGGGATTCTGCCGCGATTCCGATTCTTGCACCAGGGTCTGGCGACCATTCTCCTGTTTGTGGGTGCGAAGATGAGTTTGAGCGAATGGCTGTCGATTCCTTCGCTGGTTTCGCTAGCGGTGATTGCGGGGATTTTGACGATTACGGTAGTTGCTTCGCTGCTCTTTCCCAAGAGTACCATCACGTAGAACTCGCCGTGCATACGCTGTAGACGCGAATGCGCGCTATGCGTGGCGCGGCGCGGCTTCGACCGGCGATTCGGCGACAGCCGCCAGCGCAGCTTCCAGAATGTCCAGGCCTTCGTCGAACTGTTGGTCGGTAATCACCAAAGGCACCAGCAGGCGCAGCACATTGCCGTAACTGCCGGCCGAAAGCAGGATCAGGCCGCGTTCGCGGCAGTGGCGAAGAACTTCTTCCGTTTCTTCCTTGGCGGGCTCGCGTTTGTCGCGAGAGCGAACCAGTTCCAGGGCGCGCATGGCGCCCAGGCCGCGAACATCTCCGATCAGCGGCCAGCGCTGCTGCCATTCGCCCGCTCGCGATTCAAAACGCCGTCCGAGTTTTTCCGCCCGAGCGGGAAGATTTTCGGCTTCGAGCGTTTCAATGGCGGCGAGCGCGGCTGCGCAGGCGAGCGGATTGCCGCCGTATGTGCCGCCGAGACTGCCGACTCCGGAAGCATCCATAATCTCCGCGCGGCCTGTTACCGCGGCAAGCGGCATTCCTGCGGCAATTGATTTTGCGCTCACCAGAATGTCTGGAACGATCCCGTAATGTTCCGATGCGAACATGGTGCCCGTGCGCCCAAAGCCGCTTTGCACCTCATCGGCAATGAATAGAATCCCCTGGCGTTTGCAGGTTTCCTGCAAGACGCCGAAGAATTCGCGCGGCGGCGCGACGAAACCGCCTTCCCCAAGCACGGGCTCGACGACAACGGCCGCGACGGCTTCCGACGCTACCATGCGCTTGAAAGTATCTTCGAGATGATGCGCGCAGAAAACGTTGCACGAAGGATATTGCAAAGAATACGAGCAGCGATAGCAGTACGCGTAAGGAATGCGATAGATATCCGTGGCGAAGGGTTCAAAGCCAGCCTTATACGGATGCGTTTTGCTAGTGAGAGACATGGTCAGCATCGTCCGGCCATGAAAAGCGTCTTCGAAGCAGATGATCGCGGGCCGGCGCGTATAAGCGCGGGCGATTTTCACGGCGTTTTCGATGGCTTCCGCGCCGCTATTCACCAGAATGCTTTTCTTGGCGAACGCGCCGGGCACGAGCGAATTCAGCTTTTCCGCGAGCGCGATATATTTCTCGTACGGAGCCACGCTGAAGCAGGTATGAATGAATGCGTCGAGTTGTTCGCGAACCGCAGCGACCACTCGCGGCGCGCGATGGCCAGCGTTCATGACGCCGATGCCTCCGGCGAAGTCGAGGAAGCGGTTGCCGTCCACATCCTCGAGCACGGCGCCTTCGGCGCGGGCCGCAAAAATCGGCGTGGCGTGCCCAACGCCCCGCGCCACGGCTGCCTGGCGACGGCGCATAAGCTCCTGGGACTTCGGTCCGGGAATCGCAGTACGAAGTTGAATTGTGGACATATCAGTACCACCCGATAGGCTGCTCGTTGAGATTGATGTGAACTTGCTTGGTCTCGAGATATTCTTCAATTCCCCAGGGGCCGAGTTCGCGACCGAAGCCTGATTGCTTGTAGCCGCCCCACGGAGCTTCGACGTAGGTGGGTTGCATGTGATTGACCCAAACAATTCCGGCGCGCAAAGCCTTCACGACGCGAAAGGCTTTGAAAATGTCGCGGGACCATACCGCGGCGGCGAGGCCGTAGGGAGTGTCATTGGCGATTTGGATCGCGTCGGCTTCATTGGCAAACGGAATCACGGTAGCGACCGGTCCGAAGATTTCTTCGCGGGCGATGCGGGCAGAGTTGTCTACGTCGTAGAAAATAGTGGGTTCGACATAGTAGCCGCGCGGCAGGTCAGCGGGGCGTCCGCCGCCCGTTGCGAGCTTGGCTTCCTTCTTGCCGACGGCTTGATAGGCGCTGACCCGATCGAATTGCTCTTTGCTGACCAGCGGACCCATTTTCGTTTGGCGATCGAGCGGAGGGCCGAGGCGAATCGTTTTTGCTTTGGCGCTCATCGCATCCACAAACTTCGAGTAGATGCCTTTTTCCACGAGGATGCGGCTTCCAGCGGAGCAGACCTCTCCCTGGTTGATGAAAACGCCGAAAAGCGCGCCATCGATCGCCGATTCGAAATCGGCGTCGGCGAAAAATATGTTGGGCGATTTTCCGCCAAGTTCCAGCGTGACGCGCTTCAGCGAATCTGCGGCCATTTTCACGATGGCCTTCCCTACTGCGCCGCTGCCGGTGAACGCGACTTTATTGACGTCGGGATGCTTCACGAGTGGCGCACCCGCTTTTTCGCCGAAGCCGGTGACGATGTTGACGACTCCGGGCGGCAATCCTGCGTCAGCCAGATAGCCCGCGAATTCGAGCGCGGTGAGCGGAGTTTGTTCCGCAGGCTTCAGGACGCAGGTGCACCCAGCAGCGATTGCCGGAGCCAGTTTCCACGCGGCCATCAACAATGGATAGTTCCACGGAATAATTTGCGCGGCCACCCCGATGGGTTCGCGCAACGAGAGGCTCAACGCGTTATCGGGCACCGGGTTTACGTGGCCTAAGACCTTCGTGGCCATACCGCCATAATATTCGAAGCAGGTTGCGGCATCAGCCATGTCATATTCGGCTTCGACGATGGGCTTGCCGGAATTGCGCGCTTCGAGTTCGGCCAAATGCGGAGTCTCGCGGCGGATGCGTTCGGCCAAACGAAAGAGGATGCGGCCACGGTCCTGGGCTGTGCTCTGCGACCACGGCCCAGATTCAAAAGCGGCCTTGGCAGCGGCAACGGCGCGGTCTACGTCTTTTTCGTCCGCCTCAGGAACTTCGGCGATGACTTCCTCTGTGGACGGATCGTAGACCGGGAATACTGCGCCGCGATGGCTTTCGACGAACTCGCCATTAATAAACATCTTATATTTGCGGACGCCGGCTTTCGCTTTGGTGTTTTTCGCGTGAATTGCCTTGGCCTTGCTTGCCACGGAACCTCCTGCTGCGACAGATAATTTAGATGCGGCTCGCGGCGGGCTGGGGCACTTTGCGCCGGCCGTACACGTAGAAAAAGAATACCGCGAGACCGATGAAAAATGCTGTGCCGCCGAACATCCACGTTTCATAGGACAGCAACGAGCTGATTTGTTGCGCCGGAAAAAACGCCAGCGCGATACCCAGGATCGTAGTGACCAAGCCACTGGCCCCTGCGAGATATAAGGTCGCCTTGCTGTAAAGTCCTTTGCCGTCTTCTGGACTCGCCGCGATTCTTAAGAGCGCGCCGAACATGTACACGAATGGGATCAGTTGCAGCACGACAGCGAGCGACAGCAAGCGTTGAAACGTTTCTTGCACCCCGGAGCCGAAAGAATTGATGAGTACCAGGATACCGGACACGATTCCCTGCACGATCAGCGCGGCATAGGGAGTAGCGTAACGCGGATGAGTTTTTCCAAGCCAACTGGGCATATAGGAATCGAGCCCGGCGACGAACGGGATGCGCGCCGAACCCGCGAGCCACGCGGAGCCGATTCCGGCGATCGAGACGCTGAGCATCAGCGCGAAGGGCGCAACAATCCACAGCGCGTTCACTCGCGCCGCCATATGACTGACGGCTTGGACAATTCCTTGCAGGACGTTCATTTCATTTCTGCTGACGGCAATCAAGAGCGTGAGCGTGGTAGCAATGTACATCACGCCAGAAAGCACGCCGCCCCACGCGACGGCGCCAGGGAGCGTTTTTTGCGGGTCCTTGATTTCATCGCCCATCACGGACGCTAATTCCAGGCCGACCAATCCAAAGCAGATCACGCCGAAGGAATTGAGCACGAAACGGGGATTCGCGGGAATACGAAAATCGGCGGCGGTGACCGTCGTGCCGAAGCGAAAGTACATCATCAGACCGAGGCCAATCAGAACCGCCGCGGCAACTCCCGTGCCGATGCCGCCGAGATTGTTGATCCACTTCCCCACGCCAAGACCCACGATGTTCAAAATTACCAGCAGAGCCATCAAACCCAGCGAAGCAATAACGGTGAACGCGCGGTTGTCCGCCAGCGCCTGGTGTCCGGGACCCAGCACAAACACGGACACACCAACGAAATAGAGCATCACAGTCGGGACGTACATCATATTGTTCGTCCAGTAGCACCAGCCGGAGAGGAACCCGTGAAAATCGCCGAAAACTTCCTTGGCCCACAGGTAGACGCCGCCCTCGCCGGGATAACGATGAGCGAGCTCAATCACGGCAATTCCTTGCGGCCAGAAAAAGAGCAGCAGTGAAATGAGCCATAGCCAAACTGTGACGCCGCCGTTCGCGGCGATGCTGGGGACGACGTTAAGATTGAATACCGCGACGACGAAGAGCGCGACCAAATCCCAGCGGCCCAGGGAACGCTTCAGATGGACTGTTTCGCTGGTAGCCGCGACCGGATCGGGCAAGGAAACTCCTCACAGAAAAAAAAGCTCGAGCTGAAAACTTCCGAGCCTCTCGCACAGAGAGGCCCGGAAGATTTCAGCGACAGATAGAACTCAGTGGCCTGCGCTGACCGCGACGTGCGGCTCTTTTTGCGCTTTCGCCAGAGCCGGTGCGATTTCGGCGAAAGTCACTATATGCCGGTCAATATCCGCATCGGTGTGCGCCACAGAAATGGTCCATTGCTCGTCCCACCAATATGGCTGGGCCATCACGCCGCGGTTCACCATCGCAAACCAGTAATGCCGCCATAGCTCGCTATCGACGTTGAGCCAGTCGCGATAATTGCGAATTGGTTTTTCGACGAACATCAGCGAGCCGTTGGAGCCGGCGCCCACGACGTAGGCGTTCAAGCCGTTCTTCGAGATTTCCTTATTGTAACCATCGAGCAATTTTTTGTTGAGGCGCGTGACGTGCTGGTACGCGTCTTTGGTAAGGACTTCGCGGAACGTGGCGATGCCTGCCGCCATTGCGACAGGATTGGTGTTGTACGTGCCGCCGTGGAAAACTTTGTGATCGGAGATCTGGCTCATCACTTCGCGGCTCGATGCAAACGCCGCGAGCGAAAACCCGCCGCCGATGGATTTCGCCAGGCAAACGATGTCCGGCTTGATAGCGAAATACTCACAGGCGCCGCCGTAAGCCAGTTTCGCGCCGGTCTTCACTTCGTCGAAAATGAGCAGCGCGCCATTCTTCTTGGTGATTTCGCGAAGCGCCTGGTGATAGCCCTCGTCTGGCATCAAGATTCCCACGTTCATCATGATCGGTTCGACGATGATCGCGGCAATCTCTCCGGGATATTTCGCGAACAATCGTTCGACGCCGGAAATATCGTTGAATTGCGCGATCAGAGTGTTCTGCAACGTGCCTTTGGGAATTCCTGCGCCTCCCGGAACGGGGGTAGGCATGCTGGGATCGCCAATTTCGCTGGCTTTGGGTTTCAACGATACGAGCACAGAATCGTGCAGCCCGTGATAGCCGCCTTCCATTTTGATGATGCGGTCGCGGCCGGTGGCGGCCCGAGCAAGGCGCACGGCATGCATGGTGCATTCCGTTCCGCTATTGCTGAAGCGGACCATCTCCACTGGGAAACGCTTACAGATTTCTTCGGCCAGTTCCCATTCAAGATCGTGAGGCATGCCGAACATCGTGCCGGTAGCGAGTTTGCCTTGGACGGCTTTGATCACCGCGGGATGGCAGTGCCCCGCCATTAGAGCGCCGAAGCACAAATTGAAATCGAGGTACTCGTTGCCGTCAATATCGTGAATGTGGCCGCCTTTGCCATCACGCACGAAAAGTGGATAAGGATCATAGGCGCGATAATTGCTGGCGACGCCGAGGGGCAAGCGCGATTCGGCGCGTTTGTGAGCATCTTTCGAGCGCGGAGTGCGCTTTTCGTAGGTTTTGAGTTCCTGTTCGAGTCCTGCGTGCATAGCATCCTCCAAATGCTGGTACTGTGGCCGACGCACGGCCCTGAGATTTAATGCTAGAAACTTACGGCTGCAAATTCCAGCGGCGGAACGTGAAGCCGCGTTTTTTCAACTCGGTGAAAAACGGCCGCGGTGGCACCACGTTTTCCGGCGCTTGCACGCCGACTCCGGGAATTTCTCCGCGGCCGTGCATCACCGCAGCGATTGCCGCTGGAAAACCGGTGTCGCGCGCGACAGCGGAAAGCTGCGGTCGCGTGGTGTGGTCAGCCCACATTTCGAGAGCTGACGCGATGCGTTTCTTCCCCGCCCGGCCAGAGACCACGACGCGCAATGCCTCCACATCCAGCGGCGGTTTGCTTGGAGCTTTCTGCTGCATCAAAGCCAACAACAAAGCGCGGGGAGCCACTCGCGAGCCATTCACCGGAATCGGATCACGCTGCGTGAATCCCGCGTCAACGAGCGTTCTGACCAAATTCACCAGCTTCGGATCGTAATTAATCTTAAAGAATACCTCGCGTACGCCCTTCTTGCGGAAGCTTTCCGCGAGCGTGCCGAGTTCGGAATGAATCGAATGACGCAGCACGATCTTGCCGATGGGCGCCGGAAATGTTCCAGGTTCCGGTTCGCTGAGCATTTCTTTTTTGACGTAGCGGCCGTTCACGAAGTGGATCGGCGGCATGGTTAGCTCGTCGAGAATCGTGGCAATCGAAAACGAGTACGCGATCGGGCTGTCGTAGCGCTGCTCGTCGGCGCCCGCGTTGAATACTTTGATCGAATCCACGCGATCGAACGAATCGGCCAGATCGCGAGCCATCACATTGGTGATGCCCGGCGCGCCGCCCATCCCCGGAATCGCCAGCTTGCCGATGCGGCGAAAATCGCGGTCGAGCGCGAACTGCTTGCGCGTCATGTGATAGAGGCCGCCAAGATCGAGATAATGCACGCGAGCGGCGAGTGCAGCGCGCATCACGTCCAAATTCCAATTGTATTGCGTGCAATTGACGACCGCGTGGGAGCCGTGCAGGAGTTTCGCAAGATGCTTGGTGTCGCGCACGTCCGCAAACGCGGCGCGCGCAATACCATGCCCGAATTTATCAGCGACTTCATGAGCGCGCCCGCGGTCGAAATCGGCGACGACGATGGACTTCACTTCGCGCGCAACAGCCAAATCATAAACAACCGCGCGCCCCATCAATCCCGCACCTAGCACGACAATTTTCATTGAACTCCCAGTCGAACGAATCGAGAGAATATCAAGCTAGTTAGATCACGATTCGCGGCTGCATTTCATGCGCCATGCGTGCACACTGGCCGCGAATACGCACTGGAATTTGCTTCTACGCAAGAAAGCGAGGGGTCCGCCGTGCCGGACGCCCTCGCTCGCTGCCTTAATACAACGTCTAGAACAATACTTTCAAAGCGAACTGCATGACGCGCGGCCCTTCGCGGGTGTTCAAGATTTGGCCAAACGTGGAATTGCCATAGTTGCCGTCGGGATTCGCGTATTGAGTATGATTCCACGCATTGTAGAACTCGGCGCGAAATTCCGTATTGAAACGCTCGTTTATAGGCGTCTTTTTCGAAATGACCATATCCGTGTTGCTGAGCGGCGACCCGCAGCACAAGGAGTGAGGCATATTGCCGAAAGCCCCGGGGTTCGGCTCCGATATGTTGTTCGAGAGCAGGTAGAAGCCGCCGTTCTGTTTCGGATTCACGAACTCGGGCTTACCCGAGATGTTCGGCGTGTTCGCGTCTTCAAAGAAATAACTGCTTTGGAGTTCGTCGTCATAGGGATCAAAGACGCGAATCGGGAATCCGCTTTGCCACGCGATGATTGCCGAAGCGCCCCAGCCGTTCAGGGCTTTGCCCTTGAAGCCTTCCAACTTTGGCACCGGGATATCCCACACCGGACTAAAGACGAAGCGATGCTTGGCATCCAGGAGTGATACACCGCGCGTGGCGTTGTAATTGAGCGGGTTGAGTTCGTTCTCAAAAGATGCTCCCTGGTCAATCGCTTTGCTGAACGTGTAGGAAAATTGGAAAAGCAAGCCATGCGAGTAGCTTTTTTCCAGAGAGACCTGCAAGGCGTTGTAATTCGAATTCGCGATCGTGTCTTCCGCGAATATGTTGCTGAACACCGGAACGCCGTCAGCTGGACACCCTACGCCATTCGCGCTCAAAGGCTGGCATTGCGGCGAGGAGTAAGGACGAAGTCCGACGAGAGTCACGCCGTTCGCTCCGACCACCGAGTTTGCCTGCAGGCAATTGCCGCCGCTTCCGGCGTTGTAGGGCAGAACCAAGCCCGTGCAGGAGGTTAATTTCGTCGGGAAGGGCTGCGTTTGAGGCGTGTATGCCGGAATCACTGTCCCTGGAGTGATGTAATAACTCGAGTCGGAACTGAAGGTACTGCACGTCGTCGGCGAACCACCATTGGCAGAAAGAACGTTGTTGGGATTCGCGTTGGCGATGGCGGCGATCTCCAGGCAAGAGTCAGCGTTCCCGAAATTCAGGTCGTGCGAAGCTAGGAGATGGTGAGACTGGGTTCCCACATATCCGATGCGGAACAATATATCCTTCGTGATCTGGCGCTCGATCGTCAGGTTGTATTGTTCGGAATACTGCGATTTCAGATGCGGCTGGAATTCGCCGAAGAGCAACGCAGGGCGGAACGACGACCAGTCGACGCATCCCGGCGGCCCAGATGGATCGTAGGCGCAAGGAGTCTTCGGTGTCTGATTGATCACGCCCTGAAACGGATTTGGCGCATTTCCGCCGGACTGATACTCGAAGGGCAGGTTGAACAACGTGTCCGAAAGCGCGGCGCTGCCGCCAAAGGGCGGCTCCGCACTGAACTGTTCCAGAACCAGCTGCTCGATCGGATTGTAAAAAATCCCGAAGCCCGCGCGAATGCTCAGCTTTCCAGGACCTCCCGCGATCTTACCCAAGATGCCTTCTGTCCAATTGGGGGCCCAGGCGATCCCGATGCGTGGAGCGAAGGCTTTGTAATAGGTAGAGGTCAAGCCGCGCGGGACGCCCTTGTCGCCAGGAAATACCAAGCCCGTGGGAAAAACGGAGTTAGCCGGTCCGGTGGGACTGCAATCCGTACTGCCGTATGTCGCAATCAAAAACTGGCTGGAGATGTTGTTCGGATTGAGGTCGCATGGATATTGCGTCGTGATCTGTCCGGGCCGGAAAGTTTGCAGACGGTTGCCTTTGTCGTAAAACGGCGTGTTGAGCTCCCAACGAAGCCCGTAATTCAGGGTCAGGTTGGGCTTCAGCTTGAAACTGTCCTGCGCGAAGAGGGCGACCGAAGTATTCCGATCATTCTCACCTTGCGCGGCACCCTGCGAATACGTGGTGGGAACACCCAAGAAATAATTTGGGTAGGCAGGGAAGCTACCGTCCGACGCAATTTCGTTTTCGGGACCGCTGTTGGCGAAGTTATACAGACCGTTGATGTTGTAAAACAGAAATTGATTGAATTGAGAACGCCTGATCTCGCCACCGAACTTAAAGGTATGTCGCCCGGTAATCTTCGTGTAATTGTCCGTCCACTGGAACGTATTGCCCGCCTGTGGCAGTTCTCCTTCGGAGTTATTGCCGATGGCGAAACCGCCGCTCACGGCTATAAATGGAACACCTTCATGACCGGGTAGGTCCGTAGTGATTCCACCGGAGGGATTGCCGGGATCGGCGAAGCAATTCGCGGGGGGAACCCCCGATCCGCAAGCCTCGTGGACGCTCGCCAAAATATTGACCGGATGATTCAGCTTCTCCTGACCTTCCCGGTAGTAATTGAAGCGGAATTCGTTGACGGCGCTGGAGCCCAAAGTCCACGTGTGGGAGAGATTGATTTGCTGGTTGCGGGTCGCTGTAAGGGCGCCGAAGTCCGGAACAGTAGAGCCGGCAGCCTGGAAATTTGAGTAGGCGTTGGTTAGACCATCGTCGTTGAAATAGTAGTACGCCGAGAATTGCTGAGTGCTCGTGATCTTGTGGTCGAGACGGATCGTGAACTGGTCCGAGCGTTCGTGATTGTTCGATATCGGGAAAATTGTCCCCGTTCCGAAAGGCGCTACGTAGTTGTTGTAGAGAGCGACGGCAGTCGGATCGAAACATTGAGTCGGGATCAGATTGTTTGGGAAAATCGCCGAGTAGGATTGGCCCACCGCACCTGTCACTCCGACAACCGGCACATGCGCTGCCAGCTGCTCGGCGCTCGCGGCAGAATTACAGGTCGTTCCGTTGGTGCTCCCGGTAGTGCGCGCGCCCAGAATGTTGGCAAAGTTTTGGTCAGTCAACATCCCGCCAAATGTTTGTGCCGGCGTCGGCGCCTGGGATTCAGAAAAATCCCCGCCAACCTCCTGCGCGCTAGGCAAGAACACGGTTCCGGAACTGGAAGTTACGCCTTGAACGTTACGCAAGCCTTCGTACGAACCGAAAATGAATGTTTTGTCCTTTTTAATCGGCCCTCCGATGGTGGCGCCGAATTGATTCTGCTTGTAGTCAGGATTGATGGGAGGCAGTGAGCCCGTCGGATTTGGCTGCGCCGTGTTGAGAACGTTGTTGCGGATGAATTCGTAGAAGTCCCCGTGAATTTGATTCGTGCCGGACTTGGTGACCACGTTGACCACCGAGCCGGAATTCCGGCCGTATTCCGCATCAAAGGTATTGGTGATGACGCGAAATTCCTCGATGGCATCAGGAGAAGGCTGGACGCCGGGTGAATTCACGAAGATATCGTTGGAGTCCCCGCCGTTAACCATATAGTTGTTCGAACGGCCACGGCCGCCATTAACGGAGACGACGCCCGGATTGTCACTGCCGTAAAAAAGGTCCGCGCCGAGTTGCGACTGCACTCCGGGCTGGAGCTGGAGTAGTTGGAACGCGTTGCGCGTGCTGAGCGGAAGCTCGCGGATGGATTGATCGGTCAAAACGCCGCCGAGTTGACTGCTGGTGGTTTCGACCTGGACCGCGTTGGCTTCGACTGTGACAGTTTGGTTCCCAGCACCCAGCTGCAACGTCACAGTGATGAAATTGACGTGACCGATGGAAACGATAACGTTCTTGGCGATGAACTTCTTGAAGCCTTGGGCGTCGGCGCTGACGTCATAGCTGCCTACAGCGAGTTCAGGGATGTCAAAGGCCCCATCCTTGTCCGAAGTTACGCCGCGCGTGGTATCCGTGCCGATTAGCGTCGCAGTGACCATGGCGCCGGGCACCACCGCACCGGATGGATCGTTGACTGTGCCGCGAATTTCACCATTGGTCTGTCCCCAGGCGGAAGCGCATCCAAACAGGCCTACCAACACCAATAGATACACCCTGAACCGTCCCATCGCCCTCATCGCCGCTCCTTTGGGAAAAGCTGCCGCCCCCATCCCCCCCGCGCAGCTTAAGTTTTTCGGTTGCAGCCCGCGAAAAAACCTTACTATAATCCGCGAACGTTAGAAGAAGGCCCGAAGGTTGTCAAGGGGAAACTGAATTGCCGAACACGCGGAAGCGCTCCACGAAGAGCGAGCCGTCGCACGGATACTTGCGCATCAGCGATGTAGCGCAGATGGTCGGCGTTTCGGCTTCGATTCTACGAACGTGGGAGACTTTGGGATTGGTGTCCCCACAACGCACACGCAGCAAGTACCGGCTATACACTCACAGCGATGTGCGCATCCTGAAGCGCGCGCAATTTCTGCGGAGCGCGCGCGGACTGAACGCTCCGGCGATCGTGCACCTGCTGAAAAAAGAGGGTGTTCTCACTTCCGCAAACCAGCGGCCCAAAGCCAGCCCGGTGGGAGCACGTTTGCGGCGCATGCGTTTGCGCAAAGGATATTCGCTTTCGCAAGTGGCGCGCGCGGCAGGAGTTTCCGTGGGATTTCTCAGCGCGCTCGAACGTGAACAGATGACGGCGTCGGTCGCGACTTTGCGGCGACTGGCGCGGTTCTACCGGATTAATATTTTGGCGCTCTTTAATCCCTCCGACGCGAATCCCGGCCGCGTGAAGCCGACCGATCGTAAGGTGCTTGATGCAGGTCCTGGCGTACGCATGGAATTGCTGGCGTGGGGAAACACTTTGATGGAACCGCATTTGTTTCGGATCGCGCCTTCGGCCGGGAGCGGAGCGTCTTATGCGCACGACGGCGAGGAGTTTCTTTACATCTTGAAGGGCAAACTCGAGATTTCCCTGCCGAACGGCGAGTTACAGCTGCTCGAAGAAGGCGACAGCTTTTATTTTGAGAGCACCAACGAGCATCATTGGAAGAATCCAGGAAAGACGGAAACGTTGGTGCTGTGGATCAATACACCTCCTACTTTTTGAATCGCGTTCGGGATTGCGTCTGATGGCAGCACGTGCAAGAAATGATTGTCGGCAATTTTGGAGTCACACGATGACGGGAGCAAAACGCGCGACGCGGCGATTACTCTGGGTCGCGTTTGCGATCGCGCTGGTGATTGCCGCGTTTGGCTGTGCGAAGAAGACACCCACGCTGAGCCTGTTGGTATGGGAAGGATATGCTGATCCTTCTTACGTGCGCAATTTTGAGGAAACGCACCACTGCAAGGTCAGTGCGTCTTACATGGGCTCGAGCGACGAACTGGAGGCGAAACTGCACGGAGGAAGCGCGAGCAACTACGACGTGATTTCTCCTTCGAGCGACGTAGCCACGATGATTGCGGCTTCCGGATTGGCCGCTCCGCTCGATCTTTCCAAGCTGCCCTCTTATCCACAACTTTCGGAGCGGCTGCGTTCGATGCCCTTGGTACGCGTGAACGGAAATGTCTACGGCGTGCCATTCACGTGGGGCCCGAATCCCCTGCTTTATGACACGACTTATTTTCCGAAGGCGCCGGATAGCTGGTCGGCGCTTTGGGATCCCAAGTTGAAAGGGAAAATTTCCGCGTGGGATGAGCTTTCGACGATTTATATGGCCGCGCAGGTGCTTGGATACGACGAGCCCGATCCCGACCACATCTACAATCTCAGCGACGAAGAACTGGAAAACGTCCGCAAGAAATTGCTCGAGCTGAAACCGAATATCCGGAAGTTCTGGTCCACGGGCGGCGAGTTGACCAATCTTTTCGAGAACCACGAAGTCGTCGCAGCGATGGGCTGGCCGTTAATGACCAACCAGCTGCGTAAAGCCGGTTTCCCGATCGCGGAAACGATTCCGAAGGAAAACACGACCGGGTGGATTGATCATTTGATGATCACGTCCGCAAGCGAGCACAAGGAACTCGCAACAGAATTTCTGGAATACATGATCGAGCCGAAAACGCAGAAGATGGTGACCGAGGTTACGGGTTACGACCCCGCGAATCCGCGCGCAGCGGAATCAATGACCGACGAGCAGAAGAAATCGCTGCATCTGGACGACGTGAACGACTACATGAAGCGCATTTATTTCTGGCAACAAGTGCCGCGTCGCGAAAAGTACAACGAGATATGGAATGAAGTGAAGGCCGCGCAGTGATCGCTCCGCCCGATGCCACCGCTGCCGCCACGGCATCTTCCGCTGCTAACGAATCTCTCCTGTCCATTCGGCAAGCAATCAAGCGATATGGAAAGCGTCCCGTGCTGCGTGGAATCAGCCTGGACGTCGCGCCCGGAGAATTTTTGACGATTCTGGGCGAAAGTGGATCCGGGAAAACCACGCTGCTGCGCCTCATCGCGGGATTCGAGGAACTGGACAGCGGCGAAATATGGATGGGCGGCGAGCGGCTCGACCGGATTCCCGCACATCGCCGGCAGGTGAACACCGTCTTCCAGAGTTACGCGATCTTTCCGCACCTTTCGGTATTTGAAAACGTAGCCTACGGATTGCGCGCCAAAAATGTGGCGAAGAGCGAGATTCCGGAGCGCGCCAGGCAAGCTCTGATGATGGTGAAAATGGGTGAATTCGCGCAGGCGGCTCCTTCGCGGCTAAGCGGCGGGCAGCAACAGCGCGTGGCGCTGGCTCGCGCTTTGGTGAATCGACCTCGCGTGCTGCTACTCGATGAACCGCTTTCGGCGCTCGACGCGAATCTGCGACGGCAAATGCAGGTGGAGTTGAAGTCGCTGCAGCGCGAGGTGGGGATTACGTTTATTTTCGTCACGCACGACCAGGAAGAAGCCATGGCGCTTTCGGATCGCGTGGCGCTGCTGCGCGCAGGACTGCTGGAACAAGTTGCGCCCCCACGCGCGATTTACGGTGAACCAGCAACCGCGTATGCGGCTCAATTCATCGGCCAAACGAATTTGCTGCGCGCCGAAGTGCGCGACGGGATCGCTCGCGTGGGGTCGATCACATGGCATGCCGCTGACGGCGAAGGCAAGGCGACTTATTCGTTGCGACCTGAGTGCATTCGCCTCGTGCGGGGCGGCGCGATAGCAACTTCGCCCGACGGGAGCGTCGCGCGGTTTCGCGGGCGGGTCTGCAACCAATCGTTCGGCGGCGCGATGGACCTGGTCGAAATTGATTGCGGCCAGCCGAACCTGATCCGCGTACGGCTGGCAAGCCCCGGCGTCCTCTCAGGAGAGCATGAATTCGAATTCAATGCCGATGATGCAACGCCGGTGCGCGCAGGAGATGGCGGCTAGTCATGTACTCGCGCGCTTACAAAGCCATCGTCACGATTCCTCCGCTCCTTTGGGTTACCGTCTTTCTCTTGATCCCGTATGCGATTCTCTTTTGCTACAGCTTCTGGTCGGTCTCTTCGCTGCAAGTGATCGTGCATACGTGGACTTTGCAGAACTACCTGCAACTAGTGCGCAATCCCATTTACCTTGAGGTGCTTTTTCGCTCGATGCGGATTGCGGGCGCGGTGACGCTGTGCGCGCTATTACTGGGATATCCGCTCGCTTACTACTTGTCGTTTCATGCGGCGAAGCGCAAAGACTTGCTCTACCAACTCGTGATCATTCCGCTGTGGACCAGTTATTTGGTGCGCGGCTACGCATGGAAGACGATTTTAGGTAGCGATGGCGTGCTGAACGGACTGCTGCAATATCTGCACATCACGCACCGGCCGCTGGAGTTCCTGCTCTACAGTCCGTTCGCGGTAATCATCACTTTGACTCACATCTACACGCCGTTTACGTTGCTGCCGATTTACGCATCGCTCGAACACATCCCGCGCAATCTTGTGGAGGCATCGCACGATTTGGGCGCTTCGCCGTGGTCCACGTTCCGGCGCGTCATTTTGCCTTTGTCGCTGCCGGGACTTCTAGCCGGTGCGACCTTTGCGTTCGTTTTGACGCTGGGAGATTTTCTCGCGCCGCTGCTGGTGGGCGGGCCGAGTGGAATCATGATTTCGAATATCGTCGTCAGCCTCTTTGGCGCTGCGTACAACTGGCCGCTCGGCGCGGCCATTTCATTCTGCATGATGTTGCTGGTCGTTTCGTTGTTGTTTGCTACGGAACGATTGGAAAAGAGGCTGACGATTTCATGAGCGGCGAACTCCAGTCGCGTCGCGCCCCGTTGCTCACAGCGTATGCATTCCTGGTGTACGCGTTTCTCTATTTTCCGATCATCGTCCTGGTGGTTTATTCCTTCAACGGTTCGGGTGTGGGAGGATTTCCGCCCGCGGGTTGGACGCTCGATTGGTACCGCCAGCTTTTCGCGGATGGCGCGCTGTGGGACGCGGTACTGAACAGCATGGTCGTCGCGGCAATCGCCGTCGCCATCTCGCTGGGCTTGGGGTTGCCTGCCGCGCAGGCGCTCGACCGCACGAATTTTCCCGGGAAAGCACTGTTCCGGCGGCTCGTTCTCCTGCCGCTGATTCTGCCAGGAATCATTACAGGACTTTCGTTGTTGATGCTGTTTGTGGCTGTAGGGATGAAGCTAAGCCTTGTGACAATCACTCTCGGCCACGGGACTGCGCTGATTTCCGTGGCGACAACCGAGATTTTCGCAGGGCTACAAAAGCTGGAGCGCGCGCAGGAAGAAGCGTCGCTCGACCTCGGCGCGAATCAGTGGCAGACGTTCTGGCGGATCACACTCCCGAACCTGCGCGTCTCACTTATCGCTGCCGGACTGCTGATTTTCACGTTGTCGCTCGACGAAATCGCTGTCAGCTTTTTTCTGATCGGACGCGACAACACTTTGCCTCTGGAGATCTGGTCGCGCTTGCGCCGCGGAATCACTCCGGAGATTAATGCCATCTCGACGCTGATTTTGCTTTTCTCCATTGCCACGATTCTGATCTGGTACCGCTTGCGGACCCGCACGCAACTTGCAGAAGAATCCGCGACGCCGCTGGTAGCCGCACCGCTCGAAGGAGAGACCCTGTGACCGAATCCCGCAGAGATTTTCTGAAATTTATTGTGGCCGGTTCGGTGGCGGCGGGATGCCCGATCAATCTCTCGTTGCTGGACACGAAATCCAGTGCGCAGCAGCCCCAAGTGGACGGCGAGCATTTTGAAATTTGCCACCAGGTACGCAATGGCAAGGCCTTCGCGAAGCCGCCAGTATCGAAACGCTACGACGTAGTAATCGTGGGCGGCGGCGTGAGCGGGCTAAGCGCTGCCTATTTCCTGCGCGGTCACGATTTCCTGTTGCTGGAAAAAGAGCCGCACTGGGGCGGCAACGCTTACCTTGAAGAGTACGAAGGACAGGCGTTCGCCACCGGCTCGGCGTTCGATGAGAAAGGCACAGCCAGCGAGCAACTCGCCAGGGAAATCGGGCTGACGCTGCTGCCGATCAATTCAAGGGATCCCTCGATCATCGCCGGGAAATGGGTTCCGGACACCTGGCGCAGCGGGCTGGATGAACTACCCTACTCTGCTTCGGTGCGCGAGAGCTTCAAGAAATTTCGCGCGGAAATGTTAGCGCTTGATCCCGAAAAAAATGCCGAGCAATTGGACAACGAGCCGCTTACCAAATATTTGAAGGGCTACGCGCCGGAGATCAAGCGGTGGTGGGATGCCTACGGCCCGTCCAATTGGGGTGCGAGTTCAGACGATACGTCGGCACTCGTCGCCGCTGGCGATTTGCAATACATGACTGGCGATGAGGATACGCGCGTGACGCGGCCGGGAGGCAACGGGGCGCTCTCGCGGCAACTGGCTACCACGCTCCAGCCGAAGTATGGCGAGCGAATGATTGGCGACGCGACGATCGTCGCCCTGGACCAGCAACACACTGAGGTGCGGGTCACTTACATGCACGAAGGCGAGCTGCGCACCGTCGCGGCGAAATACGTGGTGATGGCGACTCCGAAGTTTATTACCTCGCGGCTCATACCGGCGCTTCCGGACGCGCAGCGCGAGGCGATGCTGTCGTTCCGCTATTGCCCCTATCCCGTCATCAACATGATTTTCGACAAGCCTGTATACAATCGTGCGTACGACACGTGGTGCCCGGGCAACACGTTTACGGATTTTATTGTGGCCGACTGGGTGATGCACTCGCAGCCGGGATACGTGGCGAAGAACAACATTCTGACGTTCTACACTCCGCTATCGGAAGTGCAACGCAAAGAACTGCTGCAAGTGGAAAGCTGCCAGAAAATCGCGGAGAACGTCTTAAGCGATTTTCAAAAACTGCAGCGCGAATTCAGCAGCGCTCGACCGCTGGAAATACATATGTACCGCCGCGGGCATCCCATGTTCCTGCCGACGCCGGGTACGTTCACGAAGATTATTCCAGCCGCGAATCAGCCGCTCGAGCGGATCGTCTTTGCCAACACGGATTCGGTGGGGCCGGTGTCGGATGTGTCCGGCGCGGTGGAAGCCGCCCATCACGCGGCGGAATGGGTCGAGAAGAAAATGGCCGCCGGCACCGCTTCAGCTGCGCGATCCGCGGGCAGCTGAGCCCACTCGCCGTCAGGTCTGCGTGGCACTCTACGAGCACAAAAAAGGCAGCGGGGGAGAGACCCGCTGCCCTTACTGAAGTCTTCCCCGCCAGAGAAAGACCGTAAATTCGATCCTAATTCTGAATAATGCGCTTACGGCTTGGCCGCTGCTACGCCCAAATTGTGCACGCCCGAGAAAATCGAGAGACCCGCGCTCATGCCTTGCGGCATCCACCAAAAGCGGCGCACCAGTGGATACTCGCTGCGCTGCATGCGCCGTGCGAGCAGATCGAAGATCACGGGACCTACCTGCGTCGCCACGTAGATGGCCGGCGAATTCGCGAACGGGCGCATCAGCGGGTCGTCTTCGACCGCGCCATGGCCAACGGCCTGTCGCGTAGAATAGGCGTCAAAAGCGGCCGCGCCGTGTTGCACGATGGAGAGCGCGATCCACGCTTTGCGCGACGGCATCGTCATCGCTTCCTTGACTCCATATTCCTTCGAAGACGGCGCCGGAATGCGAACAGTCGAGAACGACTGCGCATCGCGAGTGGTGTCGAGAGACACTGCCGTGAGCGTGCCGGGCACGTGCGTCTTTGAATCGGCGCTGTCGAAATGCACCGCACTCAAATTCATGCGAGCCGAGGAGGATTCGCCAGCAGAGGCGACGTAGTCTGTGGCAGTCGCGGCAGGCGCAGCGAGCAATGCGTTCGTTGCCAGCGAAATCTCGGCAGCGGAGTTGGTAGTAGCCGCGGGAATCATGCTGGTCGTGGGAGCCACTGGCTGGAACGCGTGGAACTGAAGCAACAGCGCTGCGACGGCTAATACCATGAGAAGGGGTCTCCCGTATTTGTCTAAGGCAGGAGAAAGAGCACGGCCCGGACCATCGAGGCCGATGGGTGTGAGCATTGAAATCCCAACACTTAGCGGAGAAAGCCAGTCGGAAGAGCTGTTTTGACCGGACTCGCGGAGGCGTCGAAAGGAAAAGCATTTCCTTCGACTAGTACCGGGGTTACCACTCCTAAGTTCCTGATTTGGAACAAGCTAGCGACGCGATGTTCGCGGGAGTTTCGCTTGTTGGCGGGGGAATGCTTGAAAATTCGCAGCGTCGGAGAGCCCGAGAATAAGCGCCCAGCTGCTTGATCTGTCGCAAATTTGGCGCTGCAGTGCTTATCTCGCTTCAATAGCTCGGAGGCTTTCGTTCGCGGCTTCGATCGTCTGGTCTATTTCGGCGTCCGTGTGCGCGGCCGAAACGAATAGCGCTTCATATTGCGAAGGCGGCAGAAAGATTCCGCGCGCGAGCATTTCCTGGAAGAACGCGGCGAACCGCGCGGTATCTGATTTCTTTGCGTCTGCGTAATTGCGAATGGGACCTTGCGCAAAGAAAATCGTCAGCAGCGAGCCGGCCACATTTACCACGCCCTCGACGCCTGATTCTTTCAGACCGGCGCGCAGCCCTTCGGCCAACCGTTGAGTTCTGGCGTTCACCGCTTCGTAAAAGCCAGGGGCTTCGAGTTTAGGCAAAGTCGCAAGGCCCGCGCGCATCGCGAGCGGATTGCCTGAAAGCGTCCCGGCCTGATAGACCGGGCCGAGCGGCGCGACGCGTTCCATGATGTGACGCTTGCCACCGTAGTCTGCGACGGGCAAACCACCGCCGATAATTTTCCCCATGACGGTGAGGTCCGGATCAATCTTGTAGACTTGCTGCGCGCCACCATAGGCCATGCGAAAGCCGGTAATCACTTCGTCGAAAATCAGGAGCGCACTCTCGCGCTGGGTGATTTCGCGAAGCCCTTCGAGAAATCCGGCAGCGGGCGCGACGACTCCCATATTGGCGGCTACTGGTTCCACAATGATCGCGGCAATTTTGCTGGGATGCTGGCGGAACAGAGCTTCGACTCCGCCGAGATCGTTGTACGGAGTGTTCAGCGTCAGGCGCGCGAATGCGTCGGGAACGCCGGGGCATGCAGCGATACCGAGCGTGGCGAGGCCCGAGCCTGCCTCCGAAAGAAATCCATCCGAATGTCCGTGGTAGCAGCCTTCGAATTTGATCACCAGATCGCGCTCGGTGAAGGCCCGAGCCAGGCGAACGGCGGACATGGCCGCTTCGGTGCCAGAACTCACAAACCGAACCATCTCGACGGATGGAATGGCCCGAGTGATTTTCTCGCCCAACTCGATTTCGAGCGGCGACGTCATGCCGTAACTTGTGCCGCGCGCCGCTTGATCAGAAACCGCAGCGACCACGTCCGGATGCGCGTGGCCTAGAATCAGTGCGCCCCACGAGCACACGTAATCCAGATATTCGCGGCCGTCCACATCGTAAAGTCGCGTGCCCAGCGCGTGATCAATCACCAGCGGCGACCCGCCGACGGCGCGAAAAGCGCGCACGGGGCTATCCACGCCGCCGACCAGAGTTTTCTTGCCGCGCTCAAAGATTTCCGCGGAGCGCGGACGCGCATTCCGCGTAGCGACGTCTACTCTTTCTTTCGCGCTCTTCACTGTCTCGCTCGACATACGTCCTCGATTCGTTTCAGCGCGCCGTCAGCAGGCTTTCAGCCAGCGCGCTGCGTCCTTGGCGTGATAGGTCAAGATCATTCCGGCGCCGGCTCGTTGAATGCCTGTTAGAATTTCCAGCGCTACGCGCTTCTCGTCAATCCAGCCATTGATCGCCGCAGCTTTCACCATCGAGTATTCGCCGCTGACGTTGTAGGCGGCCACCGGGATGTCGAATTGCTCGCGGACTTGGTGAATCACGTCCAAGTAAGGAAGCGCGGGCTTGACCATAATCATGTCCGCGCCCTCTTCGATATCAAGCGCCACTTCGCGTAGCGCCTCCCGCGCATTAGCGGGATCCATCTGATAGCTGCGGCGATCGCCGAACTGCGGCGCAGATTGCGCGGCTTCGCGGAATGGCCCGTAAAAAGCAGAGCAATATTTCGCGGCGTAAGAAAGGATGGCGACGTCTTCGAAGCTGTTCTCGTCGAGGCGCTGGCGGATGGCGGCGACGCGGCCGTCCATCATGTCCGATGGTGCAACGATATCGGCTCCAGCGCGCGCGTGGGAGAGCGCCGCATCCGCCAGCAGCACGAGAGTTGGATCGTTCAACACCTCGCCATCTTTGATTACGCCGCAATGGCCGTGGCTGGTGTATTCGCAAAGGCAGACATCGGTGATCACCAGGAGATTGAGCTTTGCTTTGCGAATCGCTTCAATCGAGCGTTGCACCGCGCCGTGCGCCGAGGCCGATTCGCTGGCGAGCTCATCTTTTTGTTCCGGCAGCCCGAACAGAATCACGCCGGGGATGCCGAGATCAGCGACTTCGCGGCACTCCTCCACAATTTGATCCGGGGATTGCTGGTAGATCCCAGGCATCGAGCTGACCTCTTTGCGCACGTTTTTGCCGGGGCACGCGAACATCGGATACACCATGCCGCTAGTGGTGAGCCGCGTTTCGCGGACCAGGCCGCGCAGGGTTTCATTGCGGCGCAAACGCCGCGGCCGATGAATTGGGAAGGTCATGCATGCCTCACTGAGGATTCCTGGCGTTGATAATACTTGGCGATAGCGTCCGCCAAACCGGCCGAGGATGAATCGTTCGCTTCGATCGCGACGCGGGCACCGTCGTCGCGTAACGCGCGCGTAGTGGTGGATCCGATCACCGCAAACTGAATCTGGTTTGAAAGCCCGGCCAGCTCCGCGCGCGGGACAAACGTGGCCAAATTGTGAAACGCCGATGGACTGGCGAAGACGACTGCGTCAATTTCAGCGCGGCGGAGGCGTGCCAGTATCTCAGGATCGAGTGTCTCCGGCCGTAGCGTCCGATACGCTGTGACCTCACACACGGTGGCACCCGCTTCGCGCAGTGCTGACGGCAAGCGATCGTCCACGCGATCGCTCCGCGGCAGCAGGACTTGCTTGGCCGCCATGGAATCGCTAAGCTCCGAGGCGAGCGATTCACCCGTCTGAGTTTGCGCTATGTAATCCACTCGAATTCCCTCTAATGCCAAAGCGCGTGCGGTGGGAGCGCCCACTGAGGCGATACGCGCACGACCCGAACCAAGCACGGCTCGTTCGCGCTCGGTATCCATCCATCGACGGCAGAAGAATCGTACCGCATTCTGGCTGGTGAAAAGAATCCAGTCGAACTCGGCGAGACGCGCGAGCGCGGCGTCCAACTCAGCAGGATTTTCCGGCGGCGCAAAGCTCACGGTCGGAAGTAGGAGCACCTCGGCGCCGAGCGCCTCGAGAGCATGAATCAGTTCGCCCGCTTGTTCCGGCGCACGCGTGACGACGATGCGCTTACCGGCCAGCGGTCCAGTCGCGGCGGATTTATTGCGATTGACCAACGGACCTTCCTGCCAAACGAAGAAGGCGATCGGCGCCAGCTGCGAGCAGTTCTTCAGCGACGGCTCGACCGAGCGATTCAGCTTCCGACGCAGACGCGCATTTTTTTTCGCCACGGCGGCGCATCGATTCGGCACCGTCAGAAGAAAGCACGCAAGCGTCCAGGATCATCGTCCCATTTTCGAACCGCGCCCACGCGCCCAGCGGCAAGCGGCAGCCGCCCTGCAGTTCCGCGAGCAGCGCGCGTTCGGCCTTTACAGCGAGCATCGTGTCTTTGTTCGCGAGCTTATCGAGAAAGCTGAATTCTTCCGCGCGCGGCGCGAAATATTCCACGCCCAATGCGCCCTGACCGACTGCCGGAACGACAATCTCCGGCGATATTACTTCCGTGATGCGCTCGGACAGTCCGAGGCGGTCTATTCCAGCCTTGGCCAGCACAATGGCATCGTATTCGCCGGAAGAGAGCTTCCGCAGACGCGTGTCCACATTTCCGCGCAGCTCGGCGATTTGAAAATCAGGGCGGAAGAGCCGCAACTGAGAAGCACGGCGCAGGCTGCTGGTGCCGATGCGCGCGCCGTGCGGCAATTTTGCGAGCGTCTCGCCGCGATGCGAAACGAGCGCGTCACGCGGGTCTTCGCGCTTAAAGACAATAGCGACGCAGCAAAGGTCAGAAAGTTCAGTCGGAACGTCCTTCATGCTGTGAACGGCAAGGTCGGCGCGCCCATCGAGCAACGCGTCTTCAAGCTCTTTCGTGAAGATGCCCTTGACGCCAATCTGGTCGGGCGGCGCAGTAGCAAATTGATCGCCCGAAGTTTTGATGACCACGATTTCAGCGACAAGCCCGCACGAACTCTGCAACGCGTCACGAAAATGATTGGCTTGCCACAGCGCCAGCGCGCTACCGCGCGTGCCGATTCGCAGCGGCTTCACTTCTTGCCTTCGTCCAAGCCAAAAAGATGGCGCAGCGCTTCGAGCCCCGCCAGGCGGCCGCGCATTCCCCGCCCGTGTTTCAGTTTTTCCTGCGGCTCCTCGAGCAAGCGCTCGATCAATTCTTCGGTGATGTGCGCGATGCGCTCGCGTTCCTGCGGCGAAACGTCATCCATATCTTTGAGCTTTTCGCGAATGATCAGCTCGCGGTGCTTGTGAAACTGGTCGCGCAGATCGTTGACGATAGACCCAGCTTCGAGCGCGCCGCGCCACGCTTCGAATTTATCAATGTGCTCAGCAACGATCGCTTCCGCGCGCGGAATTTCGGATTCGCGCGCTTTCTTATTCTGCTCGACGATTTCGCCGAGGTCATCAATGTTGTAGAGGTACAGATTGTAAAGTCCCGAGGCGTTGTCGGCCACGTTCCGTGGAACCCCAAGGTCTACCACAAAAACCGGGCGCCCCGACCGCGCGGCGATGGCCCGCTCCAGCATTTCGCGCGTAAGTACCGGACCACTGGCGCTGACCGACGTCACCAATACGTCCGGAGCGCCGAGAACAGATTCCAGCGATTCCCACGCCATAGCTTCCCCGCCAAACCGGTGCGCCAATTCCGCGGCACGGTCAAATGACCGGTTGATCACGCGCAAGTTTCCAATCCCGCGATTGCGCATGTGCTCGACGACTTGCTCGGCCACCGTGCCCGCGCCCAGAATCAGCGCGGAATGTCCTTTGAGATTGCCGAAGACGCGCTCCGCCAGCTTTACTCCGGCGAGCGCGACGGACATCGGTCGCGCGCCCACTTCCGTTTCGCTGCGCACGCGCTTGCCGACTTCTAGCGCTCCCTGAAACATCCGATTGAGCACCGGCCCGGTAGCGCCGTGATCGAGAGCCTGATTGTACGCAGTCCGCAATTGCCCGAGGATTTCAGCTTCGCCTAACAACATAGAATCCAGGCTCGCTGCGACGCGGAAAAGATGGCGCACGGCGTCCGGCCCGCTCCAGTGGTAAAAACGGCCGGTGAGTTCGCCGCGTGGAATGTGATGGAACGAAGCGACGTATTCTTCCATCGCCTCGGCGGCGGATGGCGCGAGATCGCCCGGCACACCGTAGAGTTCGCTGCGATTGCAGGTGGAAACGACGACAGCTTCCTCCAGAATGCCGCGGTCGCGCAATTCATCGGCGGCTTGCAGAGCCTGCTGTGAAGAAAACACGATGCGCTCGCGCAGTTCCACCGGCGCAGTGCGATGGTTGCATCCGATCAGCGCAACGCGGATGCGCACAGCCCCAGGGCGATTCGAATTGGCGGCCGTCGTCGTCATCAGAGAAACCGGTGGAACCGGGTGAGATACAAATTCACAAACGTGTAGCTAAAAAGAACCATCAGAAAATTAAACGAGCATAGCAGCGCCGCGCGCGCTCCGCGCCAGGCCGCATTCCGCGAAAGCAGCAGATACGCGACGTAAACTCCCACAATCGCCAAGGTGATAATCACCTTGGGATCACCGAAGTTGTAGCCGCCGCTCAGGCGATGTTCCCAGGCGAGGCCCATGCCAACGCCGAACGCCAGCGCCACCAAGCCGATATAAACGCTGCTGCGCGCCATGCGATCCAGCACATCCAACGCGGGAAATCGCCAGAAAGGAGCGCCGAGGCGCCGCGAGCGTAACACCCAGTCTTGCACCAAATATATTACGCTGAGCACAAACGAAAGCGCGAAGGCCGCGTAGGCCCAGGTATTGAGCGTGACGTGAAACGCAAACATCGCGCCGCGCGGCACCGATGGAGTAGGCAGAGAGTGCGGCGTAAAAATATCGAGCAACACGATCCAGGAGACCAGAAGCAGCGTCACGAACGGCCCGACGGTACGCTGGCGGTGGAAAACTTCCAGGCCCAGGTAGGTGATGCCGAGGAGCCACGCAAAGAGCGACATCGAACCGTACAAATCGTCATATGGGACCGTGTGCAACGCCAACGATCGCTGGTACAGTTCCCAATACTGCGCCGCGATTCCTGCCGCGAGAAGCAGTGACGCAAGTCGTCCGATCCACGGGTTGGGTACGTACAGATTCCGGGCGTAGCAGAAAAAGCTCGCCAGATACAGTGCCAGGCTTAGGTCGCCTAGGAAGTGTGTCATGAAAAGCGAAAACTCCCCGGATGCCTGAAGATTATAACTCTTATGATGCGGAAACCGCGCCACCGTCGCACGGGCGGGTGCCCAGCCAGCCCTAACGCAGCGATGTGCTCCTGTAAACCCCTTCTGCTATCATAACTTGGAGCCTATGACTTCCGCAGAGAACCGCAAAGACCTGTTTTTGCGTGCCTGCCGCTTCGAGCCCGTGGAGCGCGTTCCCGTATGGATCATGCGCCAGGCTGGGCGATATCTCCCCGAGTACCAGGCGGTGCGGAAGAACTATTCGTTTTTGGAGATATGCAAGACGCCGGAAGTCGCGGCCGAGGTTTCGCTACAGCCGTTTCGGATTTTGGGCGTGGATGCCGTGATCGTCTTTTCCGATATTTTGATCGTGGCGGAGGCGATGGGGTTGCCGCTGGCTGTGCCGGATTCGGGGCCGGTGCTTTCGAATCCGGTGCGCGATTTGGCGGCGGTGCGCCGCTTGCGCGATTTTGACCCAGCCAACGACACGAGATTTGTCGGCGACGCGATTCGCGCCATCTGCAAAGAGGTTGGCCCGGACGTGCCGGTGATCGGCTTCGCCGCAGCGCCGTGGACGCTCGCTTGTTACATGATCGAGGGCCAGACTCGCGGCGACATTTCGCGCGCGAAGCAGATGTTACGTGCGCACCCGGAGATCGTCCGGGAACTGCTGGAGTGCATCGCGCGCGCTACGGCGGAATATCTAAAATCGCAGATTGCGGCGGGCGCGGCCGTGATTCAACTGTTCGATACCTGGGCAGGAGAACTGAGTCGAACGGAGTATGATGCATTCGAGCTGCCCGCGACAAAGCTGGTGTACGAGTCGGTCGGGCATTCGAACGTACCGAAGATTTTGTACGCCAAAGGCTCCGCGCACTTATTGGAGGGTCTCGCGCAATCCGGCGCGGATGTCGTGAGCGTGGACTGGCGTACGGACCTAGCGGAGGCTCGCCGCGCCCTTGGCCGCAAGATCGCGTTGCAAGGCAACGTGGACCCAACGATCTTGCTCGGTCCGGAGGCGCCAGTTCGTGAAGCGGCCCAAGCCGCCGTCGAACAGACCGGCGGCCTCGGCCATATTTTGAATTTGGGCCACGGAATCTTGCCGACGACTCCTGTGTCCAACGCGAAGGCGTTTGTGGACGCGGGCAAAGCGGCCCGAGTGCCGGCCCGCGCGGGGATTAGCTGAACACGCACGCTTGAAAGAACAACGTATGGCAGATGCAACGATGAAATCGACTGAAAAATTCGAGATCGGCCAACTTCCCGACGCCACGCTCGAAAAATACAACCGTCCCGGCCCCCGTTACACAAGTTATCCGACGGCACCCGTGTGGAAAGACGATTTCGGCCCCGACGATCTCGAATCGTACTACGCGCGCGCGGAATCCGCCGCGACGCCGGTTTCGCTCTATATGCATATCCCCTTCTGCGAAAGCCTGTGCCTGTTTTGCGCGTGCACCGTTTCGATTCAAAAAGACAAGAAAGTCGCAATCCCCTACCTGGACGCCCTGAAGCGCGAGATTGACCACGTCGGTCACCACGTTTCAAAAAAGCGCCCGGTGATTCAATTTCATTGGGGCGGCGGCACGCCCACGTATTTGACTCCCGCGCAAATGGAAGACCTTTTCGGCTACACGCGCGAGCGGTTTTCGTTTTCGCCCGACGCCGAGATCGGAATTGAAATTGACCCGCGCGTGACGAATCGCGAACATCTGGAAACTTTGCGCCGCCTGGGATTCAACCGCCTCAGCATGGGCATTCAAGACTTCCAGCCGAAGGTGCAGGAAACCATTCATCGCGTGCAACCTTACGAACTGACGCGCGATCTGATTCTGGCCGCGCGCGAACTGGGTTTCGAAAGCCTGAATGTTGACCTGATCTACGGGCTTCCTCATCAGACCGCCGAAAGTTTCAAGGACACGATTGACCGCACGCTGACGCTGGTGCCCGATCGCGTGGCGATGTTCAGCTATGCGCACGTGCCCTGGCTGAAGAAGCAGCAAGGCTCGTTTCAGATGTACCTGCCAGAGGGCATGGAAAAATTCCGCATTTTCCGCGCGGGCCTCGAACGTTTTCTCGATGCCGGATACCTCTACATCGGCATGGATCATTTCGCGCTTCCCGGCGACGAACTGGCAATTGCGCAGCAGAACCGGACTCTGCACCGAAATTTTCAGGGCTATACGACGAAGGCGGGCGCGGACCTTTACGGGATGGGCGTGAGCGCGATCAGCTCGATCGGCGAGGCCTACGCACAGAATCGCCGCGAGGTTCCGGCGTACCAGGACACCGTGGGCACGCGCGGAATTGCCACGATGCGCGGCTACCGGCTCTCGCAGGACGACGTGCTGCGCCGCGCCGTGATTGGCAGGTTGCTCTGCCACACCGTGATTCCCAAACACGAGGTGGAACAGCAATTCGGAATATCATTCGACGAATATTTCGCGCCCGAGCTGCAGCGCCTGGAAGAAGCACGCGATGAAGGCCTCGTTGCACTCGATTCCGCTGAAATCCGAGTCACACCGCTCGGCCGGATCTTCATCCGCAACGTCGCCATGACATTCGATCGTTACCTCCACGAACAACAAATGGACAAGCGCCCACTTTTCTCGAAAACGCTCTGACCGTACGTACATGAGTAATCCCACACGAGTAGCGGTGATTGGCGCGGGAATCTCCGGCCTGGCCTGCGCGTACCGGTTGCAGCAATCGGGCGTGGACGTTGCGCTGGTGGAAGCATCCGACCATGCCGGAGGCCTGATCGGTACCGTTGAAAAGGGAGGCGCTCTCTTTGAGACTGGCCCGCAGAGTTTTCAAGGCACGGACGCGCTGCTCGACATGATTCGCGAACTCGGCATCGAAGGCGAGCTGCAAAAAGCCGATCCGCGCGCGCCGCGTTACGTTTATCTGCACGGCCACCTCCGCAAAATTCCCATGTCGCCGCAGGCTCTGCTCACTTCTTCCCTCCTCGGTCCCGGCTCACGCTGGAAAATCGCAACGGAAGCTTTCAAGCGCAGCAAACCGCTCAGCGAAGAGGAAACAGTGGCAAGCTTCGTGCGCCGCAAATTCGGCCACGAAATTCTGGAATATCTCGTAGCGCCATTCGTCTCTGGAGTCTACGCAGGCGACCCGGAACAATTGAGTCTGAAAGCTGCGTTCCCGACGCTGGATGAATGGGAACGCGAATACGGCAGCGTGTTGCGCGGCGCGATGAAATCGCGGCCGGCGAAGGCGAAAGGCGGCGCGGCGCCTGCGCTTTGTTCGTTTCGGCATGGTGTGGCGAGGTTGCCTGGAGCGATGGCCGCCAAGCTCGGCGAGCGTCTGCAAACTGGCACGACAGTGCTCGATATTCAGCGTGACGCCAGTTCTGGCGGCGGTGGCTATGCAATTCGCGCGCTCCGGCAGGGCCAGGAGCAGCACGCATTTGTGAACGCAGTGGTGATCGCGACGCCGGCTTACGCCGCGGGGGCGCTGCTAGGTTCACTATCCGCGGACGCGCCGCGCGTTCTGTGCGGCATTCCGTACGCGCCCGTCGCGGTCGTCGCAGCAAACTATTACCGGCAACGGGTCGGCGATCCGTTGGAGGGCTTTGGATTCCTGGTCCCGCGCGGCCAAAAGGTCCGCACTCTCGGCACAGTCTGGAATTCCTCACTTTTCCCCGGACGCGCAACCAGCGGCACGGTGACGATGACGAGCTTCATCGGCGGCGCCACCGACGTGGAAATCGTGCAGCATTCCGAGCAAGAAATCGCGCGAATCGTTCAAGACGAAAACGCCCGCATTCTGGGCATCACCGGGCCGCCGATCGAATCGGCCGTCTGGGGCTATACACGCGCGCTGCCGCAGTATAATTTAGGCCACGGGCATATCGTCGAGGCCATCCGCGATTCGGAACGCCAAATCCCGGGGCTATTTTTCGCTGGAAATTATCTGGAAGGCCCCGCGATTGGGAAATGCGTGGAAAACGGATTTCACGCAGCAGAAGCAGCCACCAAATATTTGCAAGCGCGTTAAAATGCCCGCCGTTACTAGCGCCTACTTATCCGAGAACGGCAACTTGTGGCGCATTTGCAACCGCACACGACGGCGTTCTCCCGCTTCACGATAGCGCCGGCGTTCATCTTCAGTCTCCAAAATCAGCGGCGGGACAGCATGCGGCTGGTGATTGAGATCCAGGGCGACGAACGTAACGTACGCCGTGCTAGTGTGCCGCCGCTCGCCAGTCAAAATATTTTCCGCGAAAACCTTCACGCCCACTTCCATCGAGGTGTTGAACACGCGGTTTACGCTGGACTTCAGCACGATCCATTCACCCACGCGAATCGGAAAACGAAAATCGAGATAATCCACCGAGGCAGTGACGACATGGCTATTCGAATGCCGGTTGGCCGCCAGCGCGCCGGCAATATCAATCAGGTGCATCACGCGCCCTCCCAGCATGTTGCCCAACAAATTCGCGTCGTTCGGTAGAACGATCTCAACGATCTCGGAAGTGGACGCCTTCACCGGCTTACCCGGCAAAGCGGTGGCGGAATCGCTTGCCGCCGCAGCCTTCGCGACTGATTTTTTCATCTTGGCCATGTGCTCGATGCATTCTCCGCGTGGGATTCAAATCTTGAACAAACCGTGCGCTTGGCGCGCAACCTCAAGCCCGCTATAATACGCGCTTCGAGCCTATGACCCAAACGCAGAAGTCGCGACGCGAAGTTCTGGAACAGTTTGTAGCTGAAAAACCAGCCGACGCATTTGCTCGTTACGGCCTTGCGCTCGAATGCATGAAAGTCGGCGACAACGACGCTGCCACGAACCATTTTGAAAAGTTGCTCGAAGCGAATCCCGCCTACGTCGCCGGATATTTTCAATTCGGGCAGCACTTATCTCGAATCGGAAAGCTGGAACAAGCGCGCAAGCTGCTGTCCGATGGTATTCTGGTCGCTCAGAGGGCGGGAGACATGCACGCGCGGGATGAAATGCAAGCAGCGCTGGCGTTGATGCGCTAGTTTCAGGTAAGTTCCAAGAGTGGTAGTTGAAAGTCATGAGAGCCAACCGCATTCCGCTTTTTCCCCTGAACGTCGTGCTTTTCCCGGGCGCCAATCTCCCTCTGCACATATTCGAGCAGCGTTATAAGGTGATGATCGGCCAGTGCCTGCGCGACAACCGTGAGTTCGGAGTCGTTCTGGTAAGCGAGAAGGGTGTCGCCGCGCTCGGCTGCACCGCTGCGATCACGCGGAAGATCAGAGACTATCCTGACGGTCGGATGGATATTCTGACGCAGGGGCGGGCTGTGTTCCGCGCATTGCAATTGCTGCGAGAGAAGGATTATCACGAAGCGATCGTCGAATATCCCACGGATCCCGCAGCGCCATTGCATGAATCCATAGACGACTGCGAAGAGGCGGGGCTCCTGGCGCTCTTCCAGGAATGTCACTCGCTGATTCACGGCCAGATGTGGGTGACCACCGGCAAACAGCCGCTGTGGCCGCTTTCCTATCAGCTAGCCGCGCGGCTGCCGATCGAGCTCGACGAAAAACAGGCGCTGCTGGAAATCCGCTCGGAATCGCAACGCCAGGATTTTTTGATCCAGTGGATGAACGACCTGCTCACGCGCGTCGAACCGCAACAGAAAACACGGCGCCGCGCCGCGGGCAACGGCCACACCCTGAATTAGCCTATCCAAGCCATCCAAAACGCCATCGAAACGAAAGTATCGCCGTAGCCTCCCTTCCTTTATAATGGGCGCAGACGCTCGAAACGAGCGTTGCTTCTTCCGTGAAACTGAGGCCCTCATGAATTCACTGCCGAAAAGCCTGGGTGAACTTCGCCGCAGTCAGTGGTCCGAAGAAAGAATCGCGCGCCGATCAGTCCGCCAGGAATTGCGTGAGAATCTGATGTGCAAGATGGAGAAGGGCGAAGCGCTCTTTTCCGGCGTGCACGGCTACGACGACACCGTGCTGCCGCAGATCATCAACGCGATTCTCTCGCGGCACCATTTTATTTTGCTCGGGCTGCGCGGACAGGCGAAATCACGAATATTGCGTGGCCTCGTGGGATTCATGGACCAGCAAATCCCGGTGGTGGAAGGCTGCGAGATTCACGATAACCCTTATGCGCCGCTTTGCCGCCTATGCCGAGAACGAATTGCCGCGGAAGGTGACGCTACGCCGATTGCGTGGCTCTCGCGCGACCACCGTTACGTGGAGAAACTCGCTACGCCAGACGTGACGATCGCAGACATGATTGGAGACGTGGACCCGATCAAGGCGGCGCGCAGCGGGAAAAACCTCTCCGATGAATTGACGATTCACTACGGTCTGCTGCCTCGCGCCAATCGTGGGATTTTCGCGATCAACGAGTTGCCGGACCTCGCGGGAAAAATTCAGGTCGGCTTGTTCAACATCATGCAGGAAGGCGACGTGCAGATTAAGGGCTATCCGGTGCGCCTGGCGCTGGACGTCCTGCTGGTATTCACCGCCAACCCGGAAGATTACACGGCGCGCGGCAAGATTATTACGCCGCTGAAGGACCGCATCGGCTCGGAAATTCGCACGCATTATCCGGCCACTGTCGCGGAAGGCATGTCCATCACGTCGCAGGAATCGTGGACCGAGCGCGACAACAAGAAGCGCGTGGAAATGCCACAGTACATCCGCGAGATTGTGGAAGAAGTGGCATTCCAGGCGCGCGAAGATAAGCGCGTGGACCGGCGCTCCGGCGTGAGCCAGCGGCTTCCGATCAGCGCGCTCGAAAACGTGCTGAGCAGCGCCGAACAACGCGCAGTGCGCAGCCGCGATTCCGCCGTGGTAGCGCGCGTCGCGGATATTTATGCCGCAATTCCCTCCATGACCGGCAAGTTCGAACTGGAATATGAAGGCGAGCTGCGGGGCGCCGAAAATATCGCCCGCGAACTGATTCGCGCGGCTATTGGAAAGACGTACACCCAATATCTCACTGGCGCGAACATGCAGCCAGTGATCCAGTGGTTCGAACTGGGCGGCGAATTGAAAATTCCCGCGAACGCGTCCAGTTCCGAAGTGATGGCGCAGCTGAAGAAAATCCAGGGGCTTTTCGACAATTTGAGCGTGCTCGAGGTCAGCCAGAAGGACGACGCGGGAATCGTGGCGAGCGCAGCGGAATTCATACTCGAAGGCCTGTGGGCGCACAAGCGCATCAATCGCAGCGAGGAACGCGGTTATTTTGCCGATGCGCGCAAGACTCCCGAGCCACGCGATCCGCGTGAACCATCGGGCCGCGTGCCGCGGCGGCAGTTCAACTGACGGGATTCGAAGGAAGAGCTCCAGATAGAGCTGTAGGGACCCCATGAAATACACAAAGTATTCAAAATACGCTCCCAACGCTGCGGATGATATTGACCTGCAAGAACTGATGAGCAGGCTTTCGGATTTCCTGCTGCAAAGCGGCTTCGAATCACAGTTCGGAATCTACGAAATGGATTCGGAGCGTTCCCGCGAACAGATGATGGAAGAGCTGCGCGAAGCCATCCTGCGCGCGCTGCAAGAGGGCGATCTGCTTCCGCCGGAGTTGATGGAGCAGATGCTCCAGAACCCGGATCTCGCGCAGAACCAGGAATTGCGCGACATCGTAAATCAAATCATCCAACGCATGGAAAACGAAGGATTCATTTCGCGTCCGGATCAACCCGCGCAAGTGACGCCGCCTCCCTCGCAAACTCCCGGCGGCCAAGTGGGCGAGGCGCAACCGAACATGGAAGCGCGCTTTGAGATCACGGACAAGGCGCTCGATTTTCTGGGATTCAAGACGCTCAAGGATTTGCTGGCATCGCTCGGCAAGAGCAGCTTCGGCCGCCACGACACGCGCGACCTAGCGACCGGCGTCGAATCCGGAGGCACCTCTAAGCATTACGAATTCGGCGACACGCTGAATATGGATATCAGCGGAACGCTTTTCAACGCCGTGCAGCGCAACGGCGCGCGGATTCCCATCGAACTCGATTATCCCGACCTGATGGTCCATCAGTGCGAGTATCAAAGCTCCTGCGCCACGGTGCTGATGCTGGACTGCAGCCACAGCATGATTCTTTACGGCGAAGATCGTTTTACGCCTGCGAAACGAGTGGCGCTGGCGTTGTCGCATTTGATTCGCACGCAATACCCGGGCGATTCGCTGCATTGCGTGCTGTTCCACGATAGCGCCGAGGAAATCCCGCTGGGCAAACTCGCGCGCGTGCAGGTCGGTCCTTACTACACGAACACTCGCGAAGGGCTGCGTCTCGCGCAGCGGATTCTCTCGCGTCAGAAAAAAGATATGCGCCAGATCGTCATGATCACCGACGGCAAACCTTCGGCATTGACGCTCGAAGATGGGCGCATCTACAAGAACGCCTTTGGCCTTGACCCGTTGGTCGTGACGCAGACGATGGAAGAAGTGGCGAAATGCAAGCGCGCGGGCATTTTGATCAATACCTTCATGCTGTCCAGCGATTACAGCCTCGTGCACTTCGTACAGAAAATCACCGAACTTTGCCGCGGCAAAGCCTACTTCACTACTCCTTACACGCTCGGGCAATATCTCCTGATGGATTACGTCGGCAAGAAGACCCGCAATATCCATTGATGTTTCGAGTTTTGGCGCCGTGTTACGTCGCATGATTCTGGCCGCGTCCGTTTGCCCGGCACGTCATCCAATATGTGTGCGCTAGTGTGACCCGATGAGCCTGAAACGGAGCCTACATGAAATTCTGGGAGGAAATAAAATGGCTGCTCTAGCGGCAGGCACCAAAGCCCCGGCAATTTCGCTGCAAGACATGAACGGTGAAACGGTGACGCTCGCGGACGCGTTGAAAAAAGGCCCGGTCGTCGCGGCATTTTTCAAAGTGGCCTGCCCCACGTGCCAATTCGCGGCGCCGTTCCTCGAGCGGCTCCATGAAACATACAGCGGGCCAAAGTTCACGCTCTGGGGAATTTCCCAGGACGATGCGCGCGATACGCGCGATTTCTTCAAGGAATTTGACGTCGAGTTCCCTTCCCTTGTAGACGCCGAGGGCTATCCGGTATCCAACCAGTACGGCGTCACCAACGTTCCTACGATCTTCCTGATCTCTCCAGACGGAAAAATCCAGGTGAGCTCAGTGGGATTTGAAAAGAAGGCTCTGGAGACTATCGCGGCCGAAGCGGCCCGGGCTACAGGCACGCCGCCAAAGGCGCTGTTCAAGCCGAGCGAAGCGGTGCCAGAACTCAAGCCGGGTTGAGGGTCGAAAAACTAGGTTCCGTCGGAACCGAAGACAATCTCCCAACGATAGACGCTAGCGCCCCAACCGCTCTCTTGGTGTAGAATCGCCGGACGTAATCCATTCGAGAGAGGTGATGGAATGAACGAAGAAGCCTGGCAAATATTGGAAGACAGATTCACAGAACGGCGGCACGAAGCGTTCACGCTACACAAGAACGGAACCCGGAACGCTGAGCGCACTTTCATGGAGTTGGTTCGCATCGAAGCGGAATACATCCAGGCGCTCTACTCGCTTTACGAGAAGGAAGGTACGGAGCGGCCGCGCGGCGCGTCCGGGGCCTCAGCCTAGTTAGGACGATGTAGCCGCCGAAGACGCGGAGGACGTGAGTCGCGCGATCAGAAATTCCATCAGCGCGCGCGGGTTGGGGTTCGAAGATTTCAGTTGGCTATCCGCTTCGGCCAAAGCTAACAGGCCAGCGAGAAGATCCTTCTTCGGGATGCGATGCGCGTTGCGTACAGCGGCTTCCGCAGCCTCTGGACGCATCTGCAGCGGGCGAGCCGCCTGAAACCCGTTCATGCCCGCGGGCAGATCGCGCGCTTCAATCAGCTTGCGGTACATCCAGGCCAGCACGCCCACCAGTCCGATCGGTTCTTCCCCTTCACGCAATAAATTTTCCAGAAACGCGAAGGCATCAGCGCGGCGGCGCGTCGCTAGCATATCCGCAAGCTGCCACACGGTATTCTTGCGCGCCTTGGGCACCAGTTCTTCCACGTCCGCGGAGGTAATGCGCCCTCGGCCCTGCGCATACGAGGCGAGCTTTTGCATTTCGACGCGAATGCGCGCCGGCTCGCTATTCACAATTTCAGCGAGCAAGTTGGCCGCAGGGCGTTCGATATCCGCGCCCAATTCCTTGGCCATCTGCTCGGCGAGAGCCGCGGCGGATTCGTTTCCGAGCGTCAATTCCACAATCACCGCATTTTCCGCCAGCACTTTGTAAAGCCGCTGGCGGTGATCGAGTTTAGGCACTTCGAAGACAATCACCGTGAAGGGCGCGGGCTTAGCAAGATATTCCGCCAGGGCCTTGAGCGTGTCCTTGCGCGGATCGTCGCCGTCGTCTCCATCATCGCTGTCGTCGCCATCTTTCGCGCGCGATTGAATGGATTCCGCGCCGTCCACCAGCAGCACCTGGCAGGATGCCAGCATCGGCATGGTCTCCGCGCGTTGAAATAACTCGCTCCAATCGCCGCCACGCACCATAACGCGGCCGAGCGCCCAATCGCGCATCGGTTCCGGCACATACGAATCAATAATTTTGCTGCGGCACATATCGCGCAAATAAGGATCGGTGCCTTCCAGAACAATCGCCGGGACCGGCTTGCCCTTGGCGAGCCGCTCGAGCAATTTATCGGGCGAAAGTTCCGGCATCAGAAATTCTCCGTCACGTTGGAAACCAGCTGCGCTGCGAAATCCCGGGACATGCGCTCCAGCGCGGGGTCCTGCTCTTCGAAAAAGCTCTGCACGTCGGAAGAAATCTGGTACTCGTCGCGAAATACCATGTCGCTGTTCTGGTATGCGGTTTTCTGCGATTGGTTGTCCAGGAGTTCGACTTTAGTATGCACGGTGACCAGCATCGTCGTCACCTGCCCAGTGGTCGCGTTAAACAACACCGGACTCGTTTCGATCGAGAGCACTTCGCCGTGCAGAACGGCGTCGGCGGAAGCGGGATCCTGCACGATGCGATATTTGGTGCGCTGCAGGAATTGCCGGATGACGGCAGCCGTAAAACGCTGCTCGATGCGGTAACGCGTCGTATCGTTCTTGAACGCGGGAACGGCAATCGTCTTCCACTGCGAAGGCAGCGAGGCCCCCCGGCCTGCCACGTGATAGCCGCAGCTCACCGGCACGAATGCCGCGAAGAGCACAACGAGCGGAAGCAATCCCCTACTGCACAGGCGGTTTCGCAACCAATTCCTCCGCGATGCGCGCGGCGTTCACAGCCGCAAGACGCAAATTGTCAGCGACGCCCCAAATCCACACGCCGTTCGGGACACTGGCATCTAGCTCGATATGAGCGATATGAATTTCGCTTTCGCCCGCAACGCTCACGTTACTCGGCGCGGGATCTCCAGCCGCGCCGACCTTCACACCTAGACTCGCAAAAGCGGCTTCGAGTTGCTCGCGCTGCGGCGTCGAGCCAAATTCCGCGTACGCGGCCACCGCGTATCCATAAAACACCGGCGCTTGCACCAACTGCAATGCTGGCACGGCGGCGCGGCCCGCGAGATATTCCGACGTGTCGCGCGCGATCGAGGCACGCAGTTCGGCGAGAGTGGGTTTACATTCTTCACCGTACCCAGCAAGCAGGTTGAAAGCGACCTGCGCGTCGAACACGGATTGCGCGATCGGACGGAACGACAGCAAATTGGCGGTTTGGCTTTCGAGTTCGTCCACACCGGCCTGATCGCGCTCGGAAACCGGAGGAAACAACAATTGCACCGTGCGAAGCGGGGACAATTTCGAAAGCGCCGCCGCAATGGTGCAGGCAACGATCACGCCGGAGCCCGGCGATGAGTACGCGATTGGCTGCGCCGCACCGCCGGACGGCGCCGGCCCCGCCGTTTCTGGCTTACCCGCGTGAGCGCCGGGGCGCGGAAGCAGTACGGTCGAAAGCGCAGGGATCCATGAAGTGGACTGGCCACTGGCCGCGAGCATGCCGGTAAGATCAATCACCGTCGCGCCAGAACGCTGCGCAACTTGCCAGTTCTGCTCGGCGTCTTGCTGCGAACCAGCGAAAAACGCAAAGCGCGCGCCTTCGAAGCTTTCCTCGTCCAAGGCACGGATGAAAGCCGGCTCACCGCCAACCTCCGTCAACGTGCCGGCCATCACCGGCTCATCGAGCAACACAATATCGCCCCCGGGAAAATTGCGTTCTTCCAGAACAAGCTTCAATTCCTTGCCGCGCAAGGAGGAAGCGCCCACGATGGCGACGCGATTCGCTGCTTCGTGCCCGGCGGGCATAGTCTAGGCAGGCCGCGAAGCAAGCCGGTGCCGCACCGTGCGGACCAATTGCATGACGGGCCCGTGGATGGTGTAGCCGGCAGTAACAAGCAGCAGGGTTTGATGGGAAAAATAAACCACCGCGCCCACCAGGAGAGCTAGCAGAACCACCGCAAGCGACGGCTGGCGGCGCGTTAACGGAATGTCCTTAAAACTAAAATAACGAATCGTGCTGGACATCAAAACGCCAAGAATCACTACCAGGGCAAGCCACAAAACTGAAACGCGTACATCCTCCAACGGATGTCCATGCGAGAAATGCACCGTAGCGGCGATCATGCCGGCGGCCGCAGGAGTGGGCATCCCGGCGAAATAGCGACTGCCACCCGGAGCCATGCCCTGAATATTGAACCGGGCCAGCCGCCACGCGCAGCAAGCCACAAAAATAAATCCGATCAGCCAGCCTAATTGCGTAAGGTGTAGCGCTTCCGGAGCATTCGCCGCCGCAGCAGCACGAATTCCCCAAGCGTAGGCGAGAAATGCGGGCGCGACGCCGAAGCTGACGATGTCCGCAAGCGAATCGAATTCCTTGCCGAACTCGCTCTCAGTCTTCATCGCGCGCGCAATCCGCCCGTCGAGCGAATCGAATAGCCAAGCCAAGCCTATGGCCATTGCTGCGTTATCGAAATCGGTGATTTTTCCGTCGAGGGTCGCCAGAATCGCGTAGTACCCGCAAAGCATGTTGGCGACCGTAAACGCGCTGGGAAGGATATAAACGCCGCGGCGGAGACGATGATTGCGGAAAGGCCGGCGCGGGCTTTCTTCGTGTCCGATGGGATCTATGCCGTTGAATTCCATTTCGCCAGTATACTTTCGCCGCCTTTAACCTTCTGCCTGAGCTTCACAACCACTTGCGTATCGAGAGGCAGCCAGATGTCCACGCGCGAGCCAAAGCGAATTAGTCCGACGCGTTCGCCCAGCGCCACTTCCTCGCCTTCGCGTTTCCAGCATATCACGCGCCGCGCGATTGCTCCGGCGATTTGTTTGAAGACTAACGGGCCGCGCGGCGTATGCACGTAGATAATATTCTGTTCATTCTCGCGCGACGCTGCGGAGCGCAACGCAGCGTAGAAGCGTCCGGGACGATAGACGACGTCCGCTATGCGCCCCGCCGCCGGCGCGCGCTGCACGTGCACGTCCCAAATCGAAAGAAAAATACTGATGCGATGCCCGACCACGGAATCGAGCATCTCGTCCACGATTTCGACCACATGCCCATCTGCGGGAGAAACGATCAGGCCGGCATCGGAAGGTACGCTGCGCTGCGGATCACGGAAAAAATAAAAAATAAATAACCCCAGGAAAATCATTATGCCGCCGAGCCATTTCCAGCCGGGAATGAAACAAAGTGCGCCCGCAATCAGCGGAGGCAATGCGAATCGGTATGCGTCCTTGATCATAATTCCAGTAGGTTCCTTGTTCCGCAAAAGCGCCCGCAGCGCGCAAGCTTCCGCCGCGCAAATGCTTGCGGCTCAGATGATAAGCGAGTGCACCGGTATTGTACGACAGAAGTTTACGGACGGCTGGAGGGCAAACGCGGAAACGGGTCAGTGATGGACCATTTGATTGTGGTAACTGGCCACAATCAGTTCCATCATGTCCTTTAGGTGCAGCTTCATTTTTTTGAGCGATACTTCCATCTCGAGGTCTTCCACGTTCCAGTAGGATTGTTTGATTAGTTGCTGAAGCTGGGATTCACAGCGGGAGTGTTCTTCGAAGAGCTTGCGGTATTCCTGGTTCGATTCCATCAGGGCTCGCCGGATATCGTGCGTCGTAATCGGCATTCGTTCCCTCCTGGTTGTAACGAACGTTCACATAATCGTAACAATTACCACAACTGCGATGTGGAAGCCAATAGGCAAAATGTACTGGTTCGGTTTCACACTGAAACGCTCGCCGGACGCCGCTCATCGCGCCAGGACTTCGTCCGCCACGCGCGACAGGATCACCCAGATGCGGTCGAGCCACTCGCGATGCTCGGGCTTCATGAGCACAGATCGCAGGCACAGGACTGTCTCACGGTCGGATTGGAATGCGCCAGAGCGCGCGGTGAAAAATCGCACGGGCAAGCGAATCAGGGCTAGGTGCAGATTTTGTTTCACCGCCGCGTCGAAGATGCGTTGCGATAGCTCCGAAATTTCGCTCGCCGACGCGGCGCGCGGGGCCCAAACGACGATATCGAGTTCCGGCGTCAACGGAAGGAGCCAGCGTCCATCATCCGCGAGGCGCTGGGCGAACTGCACGGCCGCGCTCCGGCTGGCTTCGAGCATACTTGCGAATTCCCCGCCGCGAACGAGCGGGAGCAGGCGCTGCGTCGCCCACAGCGCCACTGCAGAAGCGCCAGCACGAGAACATTCCAAGCTGATTTCTCCAAGATGGAGATCGGACGAAGTGAAATACGTGTAAGGCGATTCGTGTTTGTAGATCGCGCCGACGCTGGGGTCGCGGAAAAGCACGCAACCGCAGCCGTAGGGCTGCAGGCCGTGTTTGTGCGGGTCAATCACGATGGAATCCGCTCTGCCGATCAGGTCGTAACTGGCGCGAGTCTCAGCGTGGAGATTGGCAGCCAGCGTGAAATATCCTCCATACGCCGAATCCACGTGCACACGAAATCCGTAGCGTTCGCGCAGTTTCAGAATTTCCGGCAGCGGATCCACGGAGGCTGTTCCGGTGGTCCCCACAGTGGCGACCACGCAACCGACATCGCTCGCTTCGAGCTTCTCTTCGAGGGCCTTCAGGTCCATGCGGCCACGATCATCCGAACTCACTTCAGCAAACGGCAACTGCAGCACGGACGAAATGCGATGGTGGGTGTAGTGCGCCTGGTCCGACGCCACAATCCTCTTGCCGGGCCTCAGCTGCCCTGCCACCCAAAGGGCTTCAAGATTTGCCATCGTGCCGCCGCCGCAAAGATGACCAAGAAATTGCTTCCAGCCGAACATCCCCGCGATCTGCGCAACGGCTTCTTTTTCCATGGCGGAACTCGCGCGCCCGCCGTCGAGCGCGTGATTATTCGGATTGATCCAGGTAGCCAGCGCGTATGCCGCGCGCGCGATCGGGTGCGGCGGTTTCAACATCTGGCCTGCATACAGCGGATGAAAGTAGGGGAAGTTGTCCTGCATCTTCACGGCGACTTCGTCCATAACCGCGGGCAGGCGTGGATCGTGCGTGGCCTCGGAAGAAATCACCGGTAATGATGCAAATCCTTCGTCCAGTTTCTTCAGGGAGTTTTTCAATAATTGCAGGCTGGCTTCTTCCAGATGCATCGCAACCTCGCGTACCGCGTTTGCACACGTTTGACTTTTCTTGGTAGGGGCGCTACTTGCTGCGCCGGATTTCTGCGGCAACTCCGCGAATGCCGCGTTACGCGAGTGATGCAGTCAGCAGCAATGCGTCTTCGATCGGAACCGTGTAATAACGAGGGCGGCGCCCGACAACCTCAAACTTGTAGCGTTCGTAAAAACGCAACGCCGCCAAATTCGACGCGCGCACTTCCAATATGGCATGCGTCACTTGCAAGGACCGCGCCCATTCAAGAGCGGAGCGCAACAGCTCCCCGCCGATGCCGCGGCGGCGGTACGCGTCTCGGACCGCGAAATTCAAAATCTCCAGGTCACTGGAGACCCTGCGGGCCACCAGGAATCCGGTGAGTTCGCGACCTTCTTCCGCCACCCAGCCGGCCATTTCGCCCCGCGCGACGCGGTGATAATCCCACACGGTCCACTGCGCAATTTCTCGGCAGGTGGACTGTATCCCCAGCACCGCATCAATGTCGCGAGACTCCAGCGCTCGAATCATCCGGCCGTTAGTGATCCTTCCATTGCATTTCCGCGTCGGTCCGACGGACGTAGTTGGCGTCGAGCGCCAAAGCATCCGTCACTTCGCCGCGCAACGCCCGCTCGTAGCCAATTCGTCCGATGAACGGAGCGAGAACGCTGGAAACGGTCTCAATCGCCATAGAACCCGGCTGGAAATGCGGCGCGAGCAGCGAAATTACTTCGGCATCCGGCGTCGCAATCGTAAACGCGCCATCTTTGGTGCCGTCGTGAAGCTTAGTCGCGAATTCGGCTGGAGTGACGACGAATTCGTCGCCCTCCAGCGCCAGCCCAGCGCCGGTGCGCCTGTAGACGCCAAAATAGACTTGGCTGCGGCGCGCGTCCAGCGCCGGAACCACCGCGGTAGTTTTGCCGTTGGATTGGATTGCCACAGCCTCCAAAGCGCTTACACCAACCACGGGTTTCTTGTAGACCTCCGCCCAGCCCTTAGCGGCCGTCAGCCCAACCCGCAGCCCGGTGAACGATCCAGGGCCTGCGGAAACCGCGAACAAATCAAACTGATCGAGCTTGACGGATAAGTCGCTGAGCAAGAATTCCAGGTGGCGGAACATCCGTGAGGAGTAATTCTCTTCGCCGCGCGTGGAAATAACTCCAACCAGCACTTGGTCCCGCAGAACGGCGACGCTTCCAGACGGCGAAGAGGTATCCAAGGACAGGATCAGCACGAGCACAATTATAGGGCAATTTCGGGGCCAATCTTACTGAAAACATTCGGTTTCTCGCCCTTGAGACGGCCCCCCAAACCACCCATTTATCTTGACGTTTATGACGCATGTGCCTAAACTTTCAATATGCTTTTCGGGGAGGGGATTTCCACCTATGTCCATGTCCATGGAGTTTAAGCTAGGCGAGAAAGTCGTGTATCCGAACCATGGTGTCGGGGTCATTGAACAGATCAGTTACGGGTACGTGAATGGACGGTCGGAACGCTTCTACATGCTTAAAATCGTTTCGAGCGGTTTGAAAGTGATGGTGCCGCAGACCAACGTCGAGTGTGTCGGCCTGCGTCCCATCATCCGAAACACCCAAGCCGGTGCGGTGATTTCGTTCCTGGAGAAAGGCCGCTCCGCTTCCCACCACGATTGGAAACACCGCTTCAAGGAAAATTCGGACCGGATGCGTACAGGCTCGCTGATGGAGGTCGCCGCGGTGCTCAAGGGCCTCGTAGCGCTCAGCCGGACCAAGCCGCTTTCCTTCCGCGAAAAGAAAATGCTGGAGCGAGCAAAATATCTGCTCGTCAGCGAACTGGCCACGGTGCGCAACACGTCCGAGTCGGCGGTTGAAGCCAACCTGATCCGCGCGCTAGCCAAAGCCAAGCTGCAAATGCCGGAGACAGCGCCAATTCCGGAGTAAGTTTCTTCGTAACTCTCTGGCCGGGCACGATCCGCAAAGATCGTGCCCTTTTTTTTCGCGTGCGCCCTGCTCGAATTCCCGCACGCGCCTCGGTCAGTAAACGATCCCCTCCCGCACCCAAACGGACCGCCCAACTCGAGCGGCGGCGCAGCCCCATCTGGGAGTGCGGGAGCTTGCTCCCGCTTGTTGCAAGGCGAGGCTTGCCTCGCCGTTCGCGGCCAAACCCAGCAGCCAAATTGGAAGACGACAACGCACCGGACTCAACCGTGCCTCACCGCCAGCAATCGAGCCACAGCGCACGTCGGAAAAAGCGGCGGCAAGCCGCCGTGCTTCCAGACTCGTTCCGCCCTAACGCTTCTTCGATGCCCTCGAACCCTTTGCCTTCACAATAGCCTCAATCTGTTTCATATGATTGATGTCGTGCCCTCCAAACATCCGCACGATGTGCTCCACCGTTTCTTCCCCGCGCTCCGAATGAATGCCGTGATGCTTCCACTGCACGGGCGTCAGCGTCTTCAATAGCGCAAGGTTCGCTTCCCGCACCACGCGAAATTGTTCCAACGACTTGCGCACGTCGCGCTTGTCGTAGTGCGCCGCCACAACCCAAGCATCCTGATTGAATGCGGCAATAGGCGTTCCGGGTGAGCCGAGAATCGTGCGAATGCGATAGCCGCCGACGATCTCGGTATCCGCCAGGTGCACCACAATTTCCGCCACCGACCACTTGTCCGGCCCCGGCCGCTTGCGCAGCTTCGCCGCCGGAACACCCTCCAGTAACTTTTCAATCTTCTTCGCGGTAGTAGCCTGCACCTTGAGCGGCTGTTGCCCTTCCAAATGTCCCACAATTCGCTGGATGTACTGCTGTGCCGTTTCACTCATAGTAGTTGCTCCTCCGTAGCCGGATGTCATGCGCTGTAATTCTATGAAGACGCCGTGCAAGCGAAAAGGATAGTCCGGCCGCACCCGGAGGCCCGGCGCGTCCAATTTGGCAGGCTCTGGTTTTGTAGCGGCGGTCTTCAGACCGCCATCGTTTGGTGGGGCAGCACCGATGGCGCACTGAAGTGCACCGCTACAAATGCTGAACCGAGGCCGCTACGGGATTCAATATCTAGCGACCGTGAATGTTTTCGTTTGCCAGCCACCCTGTACCAAAGGCCAGTTTTAGCCTTCTGGAAACCCCGCGCGCGGAACTCAGGCCCGCCGGGGCACCGCATCTTACAATTTAAGGAGCGAATGCAGCCGCGGCGCTTGGGAGCTCTGGGCCCTTCGGGACCCCGGGAAGTGAACCGTCGCGCGCCAATTCGCGCAGCTCTCAGAGGCGATTCGCATGGCGCTGAAGGCGACGGATACCCCTGCCGACCGGCCGGATGCTAGTCCGGCTCTCGAGCCGAATCTCGACCCGGCGGCGTCGAAGCCTCGTTCCGGCGCCTCCACGCCAAATCTCAACTCGCAACTCAATCCCGAAGAGCAGGAACTAGCCCGGAAACGCGAAGAGCAAACCACAATTGAAACCGAACTAGCCGACCGCGAGCTGCGCTCCGCCAACTTGCGCGCCGAGCTAGGCGCATTCGAGCGCCAATACCTGCATTACGTCGGCTCGCGTTACGCGGAACTAGACGAACTAAAAGCCGCGATCGCCGAACAATCAGCAAAAGAGCAGCCCGCGAACGACCGCGCACAACGCGCCGCTCAGCAAGCCCGCGCTCGCGCCGAAGAAACGAAATCCACCGCCGGCGAAAAAGCTGCCGCCACTCCCCGCGCGTTCGAAGCCTCGCCGGAAATAAAGAAGCTCTACCGCGAAGTCGCCAAACGCATCCATCCCGACCTCACGTCCGACCGCAAAGACCGCGCCAAGCGCCAGCAATTGATGGCCGAAGCGAATGAAGCCTACGAGCGCGGCGACGAAGCCAAGCTCAATAAAATTTTCACCGAGTACGCCTGGAGCCCCGACGCCGTCCAGGGCGAAGGCCCCGGCGCGGAATTGATTCGCGTCATCCGGCGCATCAGCCAGGCGCGCGGCCGGCTGGCGGAAATCGAAGCCGAACTGCAGGAATTGCTGCGCTCGGATTTGCATCAGCTGAAAGTGCGCGTGGACGAAGCGAAGAGCCACGACCGCGACGTATTGAAAGAAATGATCTCGAAAGTGGATGACCAGATCGCGCAGGCCAAGCGCCGCTTGGAACAGCCACCGGCGGCCGGTGCGAATGCGCAGTTGCCGGGACGTCAGCTGTCCGGCGAGTGACGAATCCATGCCCGTAGACACTCACGACAAATCGGCACCGCAGCAATCGGCGAACACCGCGCCAGGCCAACAAATTGTGCCGGCGGCGGCACAAGGGCTTGCCATCCGCTCCGCCGCCCTGGTCGTGCGCGGTTTGCGCGACCTGGCGCGCGATTCGAACTGGCTGGTGAAGAAAGTTTTTCCCGGACACACCTCGCGCCTAGCGATTTCCTCCGCAGGCGCAGTGGCAGCAATTTCGTCCAGCGCTCAAGCGGGCGCGAGACGCGTGGTGCTGTATGACGTCGAATCAAGCGGCGTGACGTTGGCGCTTTCGGTCCCAGGAGAAAATCCCGCCACCGAAAAAGAGCTACCCGCCGCGTTCGCCTGGTCGCCTTCCGCGCGCCAGCTAATTGCGGCCTGGGGTGCCTGGCAGCCCACCCTGCACATGTTCGATCTGCAGGGAAAAATGCTGCTCGGCACATTCGGCGACTTCAACAATTTCCCCAGCGCGCTGGCGTGGTCGGAACAAGGCAATTATTTCGCCGCAGCCTCGGCGGGCGGAAAGAAAGCCTCGCTGCGCCTCTGGAAAGCAAGCGGCGAAGCGCTTCCCTTCTCCGCCGCGCCCACCAGCGAAATCGGCATCCCCGACGGGTTTGAACGCCAAACCTACGAAGCCGAATTCGGCGAAGAAGGCGCCTTCGGTGGCTACGGTCCCACCTTTATTAGCCCCGACGAAAAGGCGCTCGCCGCAGTAATCGAAATTCACGGCGATTGGGCCGACGATTCCATCGTCCTGGCCGACGTCCCCACGCTGCGTAAACAAAACGTCTTTCAAGCCCAAGGACACATCACCGATCTCGCCTGGACGCCCGACAGCAAACAAATTGTCTATTGCGCCGCCGGCCAAGCCTATCAACTCGACGTCGAAAGCATGTGCTTCGAATCGCTACCCTTCGGCGCCGAGCTCTGCGCGTGCCACCCGCACCTCCCGCTATGCCTCTGCTACAGTTCCTGGCTCAGAAACTCCGCCAAAGGCCGCCTGTTTCTAGTAGATCTCAACACCAAAACAATTTTCGACGAGTACCCCGCCGAAGGCGTAGTGGACCTCCGCTGGAGCCAAGACGCCGCCAAAGCCTACGCCATGACCCGCGACGGCATGGCCTACATCTACGAACCCCCGCTGATTTAAGAATTGGAACCCAGCGAACGGCCTCACTTCAGCCGCGAATGACAACTGCATTCACGCGAGGGGCAGATTCGGTTCGGCGTTGAGGGTTGTGTCTTCGTGCTGGCCGGCGAGAAAGCGCGGGTAGCCGGCGGCGGCGATCATTGCTGCATTGTCGGTTGAAAGCGCGCGGCTGGGGAAGAAGACTTCGAGATTCTGACGTTTGGCTTCGGATTCAAAAGCGGAGCGCAGTTCGCGGTTCGCTGCGACACCTCCCGACACCAGGATCGAGCGCGCTCCATCTTGCTGTGCGGCGGCAATCGTGCGCGTGACGAGATCATCCACCACGGCGCGTTGGAAGCTCGCAACCAAGTCGAGCGTCGCGGCGCTCGATAACTGCCGTAACGCGTCCGCGCCGCTTTCCCCGCGCGCCAAGGCCTCCTTGCGCGAATCGATCTCCGGCTGCATCTCCGAGTGACGCCGCAAGTGATACAGCACCGCCGTCTTGATCCCGCTGAAACTAAAATCGTAAACGTTGCCGCGCATCTTCGGTTCGTTGAACCGAATCGCGCGCGCGTCACCGTGCGCCGCAAGTTGGTCAATCACCGGGCCGCCGGGATAACCGAGCGCGAGCAGTCGCGCGACCTTGTCATAGGCCTCGCCGGCAGCGTCATCGCGCGTCCCACCAATCCGCGCGTAAGAAAAGTGCGCCGCGCCATTCTGCGCCTCGGACTTCACCGAATAAATCACAGTATGCCCACCGGAAACGATCAAGCACACCGCCGGCATTTCCGGCCGCCGCGAGCCAGCGGCCGCAGCTTCAAGAAAAACCGCATGAACGTGCCCTTCCAAGTGGTTCACGCCAATCAGCGGCTTCCCCAGCGCCTGCGCCAAAACCTTGCCATATGTAATCCCAACCAATAAAGCACCCACAAGCCCTGGCCCCCGCGTCACCGCCACCGCATCCACGTCCTGCAAAGTAATTCCCGCCTGCTCGATCGCCTCGCGCACCACCGGCACGATCTGTCGTAGATGCTCGCGCGAAGCCAGCTCTGGCACCACACCGCCATATTTGCGATGAATCGCGATCTGCGACGCCACGATGCTCGAAAGGATGCGTTCGCCGCCCGAAACCACGGCCGCCGCAGTTTCGTCACAAGAAGATTCAATCCCGAGAATGATTTTGGATGGCGCGCTCAAGAAAATGTCCCGGTTCCGGCCCGCTTGGAGCCTGCAAAGGTTATGGTAACATACGGTTGCGGGCCACTCGCCCGCGGCAACGCGTTGACGGACGCGTTGCTCTTAAAGAACGCCCACGATGTCGCTTCCACAGCCGAACGACTTCAAGCGCGTAAAATAAAAAATCGCACGGCATTTTTCGCTCACGCTGGCGAAAGAAACCGCCGACTACGAGGACTATGAGCTCAACCAGGAAGCGCGTACGCAAAGCAGTGCTGCCGGTGGCTGGTTTAGGAACACGTTTCTTGCCCGCCACCAAGGCAATGCCCAAGGAAATGCTCCCCGTAGTAGACAAGCCGCTGATTCAATACGCCGTCGAAGAGTGCATCGCCTCCGGAATCGAAAACGTGATTTTCGTCACCGGCCGGCGCAAGAGCGCCATCGAAGATCATTTTGATTTTGCTCCCGAGCTGGAGCACTTCCTTGAAGAACGCGGCAAATCAGAACAAGCGCAAATGGTCCGCGAAATCAGCGGCGGGATTCATTTCAGTTACACGCGCCAGAACGAAGCCCTCGGACTCGGCCACGCGGTCCTGACGGCGCGCGAACTTGTAGGCGATGAGCCGTTCGCGGTGCTGCTGGGCGACGTCATCATGGAGAGCGCCGTCCCCGCCACTCGCGCGCTCATTGAAATTTACGAAGAGACCGGTAAGGGCGCGATCACCGTGCAGGAAGTCCCACCCAAAGAATTGCAGTTTTACGGCGTGATTGCCGCAAGTCCGGGAAATCTACCGCGCTGGGGCGAAAGCGTGCTGAAGCTAAATGATATGGTCGAAAAACCGAAGCCCGGACAGGCGCCTTCCAATCTAGGCGTTTCGGGCCGCTACGTGCTGCCTCCGGAGATTTTCGATTACCTCGACGAAACAAAACCCGGCGCCGGCGGCGAAATTCAGCTTACCGACGGCCTGCGCGCCCTGGCCGCAAAAGAGGGCCTGTGGGCGCACATCCACCCCGGCAAAACTCACGACGCCGGAAACAAGATGGGATTCCTGATGGCCACCGTGGAACTAGCGCTGCAAAACCCGCATTTCGGCAACGAATTTCGCACGTATTTGAAGAGTCTGAAGCTATAAAGATCGGTGCTGCATGTCTCGGGCGACCGCATCGGCGGCTTGCGGTCCAAACAGCTTCAGCAAAAGGTGAATCGAGTGTTATCCCGAGCGCAGCGAGGGATCTGCTTTTCGCTGAAACGTTGAAACCCGCATCACTTCCATTCTCGTATCTGCCCGCGCTACTTCTTTTTCTTTGCGGTAGCCTTTTCACCAGGGGTTTTCGACTCGCTCGATTTCGACTCGCTTGATTTCGATTCGCTAGGCTTCGAATCGGCAGTCTTTGAATCCGCGGACTTGTCGCCCGCCTTCGCCGCGCCGCCGTCGCTCGATCCTTCCACCGAAGTAGCGCCAGAGCCCTTGCCCTTGTAATCCGTCACGTACCACCCCGACCCCTTGAACTGTATCCCCGCCGCGGAAATCATCCGCTGCGCCTTAGCCCCGCATTTCGGGCACTTCTGCGAAGTGGGCGCCGAATGCTTCTCAATTTTTTCAAACTGATTCCCGCACTTCTCACACTTGTATTCGTATAACGGCAAAGCGGAACCCCTCCCTCGAAGGCATCTCAAAAAATAGTAACACGCTTGCGGCTGCGAAGGCATTCCCATCGCGGCCGCCAAGCAATTGTGTTCTGTGAATATACCTTCCGGAGCCGCTTCACGGTGATGTGTTAGACTGCCTGCGACCGCGCACTAGATGCGGATATTTCATGGCCAAAACGAAGCCCAATGACGCTGCTGCGGGCTGCCTCTACGTGGTCGCCACTCCCATCGGCAACCTCGAAGACATTTCTCTGCGCGCCCTGCGAATCCTGAAAGAGTGCGATGCGATCGCCTGCGAAGACACGCGGCAGACCGTAAAGCTCCTCACACATTTCGATATTCAAAAGCGCCTGGTGAGCTACCACGAACACAACGAGATCACCCGCGCCGCGGAAATCATCATCGAACTCGAGCAAGGTGCAAAAATCGCGCTGGTCACCGACGCCGGCACTCCCGCCATTTCCGATCCCGGCAATCGCCTCGTCACCCTTTGCCTCCGGCACGGAATTCAGGTCGTGCCGCTCCCCGGGGCATCCGCCTTTGTAACCGCCCTCGCCGCCTCCGGAATGGCGATAGACGAATTCACTTTCATCGGGTTCTTACCGTCACGGCCCACCGAGCGCCGCAAACATTTGCGCGCCTTGACTGCCGAACCGCGCACCCTGGCATTCTACGAAGCGCCGCATCGCTTGCTCGACACGCTCGAAGATGCCCTCGAAATCCTCGGTAACCGCCCGGCCGTGGTGGCGCGCGAATTGACCAAGGTGTACGAAGAATTTCTGCGCGGGCACCTGGAAGAAGTGCTGGAAACGGTCCGCAAGAAGCCGCCGCGCGGCGAAATCACCTTGCTCATCGGCCCCGCCGATGGCGAGGCTCAACATCTAGCAGCTGACGCGGCGCTCGCGGCGATTCCCTTGGCTAGACGCGTTACAGAAGTGATGAAGGAACGCGGCGTGGACAATAAGGCCGCGCTAAAACAAGTAGCGCGCGAACGCGGGCTGACCCGCCGCGAAGCTTACAAGCAGCTGCTCATCACCCGCGAAGAGTAGCCGTTGTAGCGCCGGAGAGTCCACCGACAGTTCGAGCCACAGGCAAGATTCTCAGTGCCCTCTGTGGCGTTTCTCCGTGTCCTCTGTGTTAAATCTTTGATTTCGTAAGCAGGAAGAATTAATCCGCCGAAGCCGTAGCGTTCGAAAAGAACGCATCCACTTTGTCGAGGATTTCCGCGCCAGTATGCGAGTGGTGCACAGCGTAGCGCAGTTCGGCGCCGTTGCGCACGCCGTGAGTGAAGAGGCTGGCGAACTGCTTCATCTTGCCAATCGCGTCCGGCATCTCCGCAGCGATCAAACTGCGAAAATATCCGGAAAGCAACTGAGATCGATCCGCATCACTTGGCTCATCGTAGCGTCCGGTAGCGATGTAATCAGCGATCTGCCGGAAAATCCACGGATTCGACGAAGCCGCTCGCCCAATCATCACCGCGTCGCAACCAGTTTCCTCAATCATGCGCACCGCGTCCTGCGGCGTGCGCACATCGCCATTGCCGATCACCGGAATCTTCACCGCCTGCTTCACCGCGCGAATCACATTCCAATCCGCGGATCCGGCATATCCCTGCATGCGCGTCCGCGGATGCACCGCGATCGCTTCGATGCCTACGTGTTCGGCCATGCGTGCCACATCCACGGCGACGATATTATTTTCGTCCCAGCCGGAACGAATCTTGATGGTCAGCGGAATCTTCACGGCGGCGCGCACCGCAGACAGCAATTTTTCCAGATGCACCAAATCGCGCAGCAATCCCGAGCCGCCGCACTTCACCACTTTTTTCACCGGGCAGCCCAGGTTAATGTCAACCTGGTCGAAGCCGAGATCCTCAGTCAACGCCGCAGCGGACGCCATCACTTCCGGCACAGAACCGAAAATCTGCGCAGCAATCGGATGCTCGTCGTCATCGAAGTACAAATAATGAAGCGTCCGCGCGGAATTGCGCGTCAGTCCTTCGGCGCTGGTGAATTCGGTCATGATCAACCCGCACGCCCCCAGCGAGCGAATCACGCGGCGAAAAACCGTGTCCGTTACTCCCGCCATCGGCGCAAGGATCGTCGCCGGCTGAATCACCGTGTTCCGAATTTTGAGTTCAGCGGGAAACATGGTTTTCGCAAGACACACTACGGAAGTAACTCGTCCTTGCCTCTAGAGTTCATTCGCCCCGTTGCAGCCTCGCCGTCAGCGGCCGATGCCCCCGCGGAAGTGGCCGAAGCCGCCAGCGCGCGCCGCGCCGGTATCGCGCGCCCGAGCTGCGCAATCAAAGCCTCCGTCGAACCGCCAAAGAAATTCTCGACCACCTGGCTCAGAGCCGTCGCGCGCGCCTCTTCCGCGCTCAAATTCGGCCGGTACAAGTAGGCGCGGCCAACCTTGCGCCGCTCGACGACGCCTTTGCGCGCAAGCCGATCCATAATCGTCATGATGGTGGTGTAAGCACGCGGACGGCGCGGCGCGAGGCCGTCGCGAATGTCGCGCACGGTGCCTTCACCCATCGGCCACAGAGTATTCATGCAGTCGAGTTCGAGCGGCGCCAGATCCAACAGCGCCCTCCGCGGCGACGAAATTCTCGGATTCAAGTCAGCATTCATACGCATCGTTCACAAACGCAGTCACGGTCATCTTCCGCCGGCGCGCGAAGGCTCTTCGCGCCTACGGCTACCGCCGTCGCTCTCCACGCTCGCACCCGCATCATCCCCGGCAAGAAAGTTTTCCGTTCGCAAGAGCGCCCGGCGCAGCGCGGGATTGCGATCGGTCCACTCGCCGCTGCCCGAAGAACCCTCAAGCGTCGCGCGCATCGCCGCCATCTTCGAGTCCATGTCGTCCAGAAAATGCAAAGCGACAGCCTCGCGCGTCTGCGGCAACGAAGGCGAGCCGAACTCGTAAGTGCCATGATGACTCAAAATCAAATGCTCGATTAAAACACCTAGTGGCACGGGAAAACCCGCAATCGCCTTGATTTTCTCGCGCACCATCAACGCTCCGATGGTGATATGCCCAAGCAAGCGTCCTTGCGTAGTGTAATCGGTGCCGCGCACATAGCTAAGCTCATCAATCTTGCCGATGTCGTGCAGCACAATCCCGGCCAGGAGCAAATCGGCGTCAAGCTCCGGATATTGCGCGGTGACGCCGCGGCTGAGGCCAATCAGGCTAACCACGTGCTCCAGCAACCCGCCGATATACGCGTGATGCATGGTCATCGCCGCAGGCGCGCGCTTCATCTTCGGCGCGATCGCCGGATCGTTCACCACATCTTCCAGCAAACGCTTGATCCACGGATTCTTCACCGCTGCAATCGCCGAGCGCAAGTCGGCAAAGAGCTTTTCTACATCAAATTTCGTGTGTGCCAGAAAATCCGCAAGATCGTAATCGCGCTCGCCGGAAGGCACGATCTGCTCGAGAGTCATTTCCTTCTGGCCGTTATACAGCTTCACGCGCCCGCGAATCATCACCACGTCGTCGCACTCAAACGTTTTCGCAATGGCCTCGAAGTTGTCCCACATTTTCGCAGGGATCGAGCCGGTTCGGTCGCGCAACGCCAGTTCCAGCCAGGCTTTGCCCGTGCGTTGCGAAGTGCGCACGCCCTTTTCGCAGACCAGAAATAAAGTTGTGACCGATTGTCCGTCTTGCAGGTCGGAAACGTAATGGGATTTCATTGCCCGTTGACTTTTGGCATGGGCAGCTTCTTCTTTTCCTTCTTCTTGTTCGGCGCGTCAGGCGTCGGCTGCACTTCCTGAATCACACTGGCGCCAGGAACCGCGGCGCTGTCCAGGTATCCGGGCTTCACCATCACGTAGCTTTCTTGGCGCAACTGCGCCAGATAATCGCGCATGGTGGGCTGCATTTTCTGCATGTACAGCTTGTTCATAATTTCGTTCTCGACCTTGTTCATCGGCTGCAATCCAGCCTGGTAATGATTCTCCACTTTCAGGATTTCGAAGCCGGTCTTGGTCTGGATCACGTCAGTGATCTGGTCCTTATCCATCTTGAAGACCACGGCTTCCAATTGCGGCGATAGTTGCCCGCGCTGATAGGTGCCAAGGTCGCCCGACTGGTCTTTCGCGGTGCTGCCTTCGGAGTAGCGCTTGGCGAGCTCCCCAAAATCTTCACCCTTGACCACGCGATTGTGCAGGTCTTCGGCCTTTTTCTGCACCGCTGCGATTTCTTCCGGGCTCTTGCCTTCGGTGCTCAGGAAAATCTCAGCGAGTGCCACCTGCTCGGGCCGCGTGAACTCCTGCGGATGCTCGTCGTAGTATTTTTTCACTTCGTCGTTGCCGATGTTGATGCGCGAGCCGACTTCCTTGCGCATCACTTCCTGGGTGAGCAGGCCATTGCGAATTTGCGTCTTATAGTCTTCCCAGGCGATCCCCGAGCTTTCGACGGCCTTCTCCAGTTCTTCCATGCTGTTCAGGCCGTTCTGCTTGCGAACTTCGTCCATCCGCTTGATCAGGTCCGTTTCGACGCTGATGCCCAGGTCTTTCGCGCGCTGAACCAGCAGCGACTGGTCAATCAAGCCGCGCAAGAGATCCTTCTGCTGGTCTTTATATTCGGTCTGGACTCTTTCCGGCGGACAGCCCGTGCAATCGTGCGCCACTTCCACGCGCAGTTGCTCGTCGGCCTTCTGATAATCGGACATGGTAATTACGTCGTTGTTCACGCGCGCGATAATTTCTTCCACCACAGTCGCCTTGCTTTGCGAGTGCGCAGCGGAAGGCATCACCAGCAACGTCACGGCGAGCGCTGCAAAGAAATTACGCACAACAATCGATATTTGCTTGTTCATGGGGTTCACTCGCCCTAAATTTTAGCTCTACGATTGTAGTTGGAGCAATACGTTTCTGGTAGCGCCCATCGGCCCGCCCTGCTCGCCTTTCCAGTCCAGCCACAGCACTCCGGTCGGATCCATCCGCATTCCCTTGCGTTTGCGTATCAACTTAACGATCCTTTCGGGGCCCAGCGGCGTATCGTCGTAAAACTTGATGGCCACCTGATCGCCCCGGCGGTCCACTGTGGCAACGAGCAGCTTCTCCGCCAGCGCCTTGAGCACCGCGTAATCCAGCAGGTTCTCCACGGACGGCGGCGGAGGCCCAAACCGATCCTCAAGCTCCTTGCGAACCTCCGCGCGTTCAGCATCGGCCGTCACGCTCGCGATCCGTTTGTATATCCGCAACCGCAGGTTCTCGCTCTCGATGTACTCAGGTGGGATGCGGATTTCCTGTCCAAGGTTGAGTGTAGCGCGCCGCTCCGGCACGACCGACTCGCCCTTCCGCTCAGCGACAGCCCGTTCCATCATCTGGCAATACATGTCGAAGCCTACAGCCTCGATGTGGCCATGCTGCTCGCGCCCCAGCAAATTGCCCGCACCGCGCAGTTCCAAATCGAGCGCGGCGATCCGAAACCCCGCACCCAGGTCGCTGAACTCTTTCAGCGCCGCAAGCCGCTGCCGCGCAATGGATGTCAATGTCGTGTCCGGCGGCACCAATAAATATGCGTAGGCACGCTGATTCGAACGCCCCACACGCCCGCGCAACTGATACAGCTCCGAAAGCCCCATACGATCCGCGCGATTGATCACAATCGTATTCGCGCGTGGAATGTCCAACCCATTCTCGATGATCGTGGTCGAAACCAGCACATCCGCCTCGTTGCGAATAAACTGCAGCATCACTTTTTCCAGCTCGGTCTCGCGCATCTGCCCGTGCCCCACCACCACCCGCGCCTTCGGCACCAATCGCTTCACCATGGACGCCAGCGACGCAATGGATTCCACGCGGTTATGCACGAAAAATACCTGCCCATCGCGCGCCAGTTCTTCCTCGATCACGCGCTGCACCAAAGTCTCGCTGAACGGCGCGACAGTAGTATTAATCGCCAGCCGGTCCTTCGGCGGCGTCTCGATCACGCTCATATCGCGCAAACCCACCAGTGACATGTGCAACGTTCGCGGAATCGGTGTAGCGGACATCGTCAGGACATCCACATCCTTGCGCATTTGCTTCAAGCGTTCCTTGTGCGCAACGCCGAATCGCTGCTCCTCGTCCACAACAAGCAGTCCGAGATCCTGGAACTTCACGTCCTTCGAAAGTACGCGGTGGGTGCCGATCAGAATGTCCACCTTCCCCGCTTCCAGCTCTTCCAGCACCTTCTTCTGCTCTTTCTCGGTGCGGAACCGGCTGATCATTTCCACCCGCACCGGAAACGCCGCAAACCGCCGCTTGAACGTCTGATAATGCTGGAACGCCAGCACGGTGGTTGGTGCCAGCACGGCCACCTGTTTTGAATCGGCGATCGCTTTGAAAGCAGCGCGCATCGCCACTTCCGTCTTCCCGTATCCCACGTCGCCGCAAAGCAACCGGTCCATCGGCAAGGTGGATTCCATATCCTTCTTTACGTCTTCGATCGCGCGCTGCTGGTCCGTCGTTTCCTCGAACTCGAACGCATCATCGAACTCGTGCGTCCAGTTCGTATCCGCGGGAAACGCGTGGCCCGACGCCATTTTCCGTTCGGCATACAGAGCCAGAAGCTGCTCCGCCATGTCGCTGACGGATTTTTTGACGCGCGTCTTGCGCGCTTCCCAGATCGTGGTGCCCAGGCGGTCGAGCTGCGGCTCGACGCCTCCCAGCGACGTGTACTTCTGAATCAGATCCAACCGCGCCAGCGGCACGTAGAGCTTCGCGTCGCCAGCATAACGCAGCAGCATGAACTCGCCGTTCGCGCCTTCCACAGCCACCTGGCGCAAGCCTTCGAACTGTCCGATGCCGTGGTCCACGTGCACCACGAAATCTCCCGGCTTCAGATCGCTGAAATCGCTGAAAAAACTGGCGGTCTTCGGGCGCGCACGGGAGCGTTGCGAAGGCGGCGGAAGCGTCTCGAATAGATCGGCATTGCCGTACAAAACCACTTTCGCTTCGGGAAAAATCACGCCTTCCGAAAGCGGCGCTTTCGTCAGCAGCATCGCCGAACCCGGCGCCGTGCTTCCCTCTTCCGCCAGTCGCGCGACCGTCGCGTTCTCTTCGAGCTCGCCCATACGGTAAGGCAACTCGAATTCGTGGCAAATATCCGCGAAACGCTCAAGTTCGCCGGTGCTCGCCGCCGAAACCATCACATTCTCGCCGCCTGCGATCCGCGAACGCGCCTCCGCAATGAACGCCGCAACATTTCCGTGATAGCGAGCAGTTGGCTGCGTCTGCAGCGTCCGAATTTGCGCCCGTGCGGCAGCCGTCGCTTCGGGAGCTCCGCCCAAGGTGATCGGCGAGGCTTTTGTAGCGGCGGACTTCAGTCCGCCATCTTCACCGCCGCGCGAATCGCCCGCAACGGGCACCCCCGCGTCCATGCTCAGATGCTCAATCCCAAATCGCGGCGCCATCTGCCGCGCCAAATTCCATTCCTCATCATCAAAAATAAATTTGTCGGGGGGCTCCGCCAGCGGATCCTCCGCCTCATCAAAAGCCTCCGCCAGCTGCACGCGATACTTTTCGATGGAAGCCGCGAGCAAGGAAGGCTCGTCCTCGATGATCAGTGGCTCAACAGCCAGATCGAAAAGCGTCGCCTTGCGATCCTCGCGAAGCGCCTCGCGGAATTCCCAGCCTGGATAAAACGCCGCCGGCGCCGCATCATCCTCCCGCCCCGAAGCGCTCTGCACCCGCGCGCGTTCCAGCACCTCCGCGCGCCGCGGAAACTCCGTCAACGGCATCAAGACCGCGCGCTCCACCGGGTTCGTCGAACGCTGCGTATTCGGATCAAACGCGCGAATGGACTCGATCGTATCGCCCAGCAATTCCACGCGCACCGGCTGCGAAGACTCCGGCGAGTAAATATCAATAATCCCGCCACGCACCGCATACTGCCCCGGCATTTCGCAAGTGACTTGCCTGTCGTAACCGGCGCTCGAAAGAAATTCGAGCAGATCTTCGTGCGCGATGGATTCGTCGCGAGCGATGGTGCGTGCGAGTTGCGCATAAAACTCACGATCGCGCATCCGCCAAACCGCCGCCTGCACCGGCACAATCAGCAGATCCCCATCAGCCGTAGCAAAGCGCCACAGCGCGACGGCGCGGTCCTCGGATATTTCGCCGTGCGGCGAGCGATTCTCATAGGGCAACACGTCATGCGCCGGCAAATGCGCCACGCGCCGTCCCGGCTTGCCCGTCACCGCGCGATAGAAATAACGGACCGGCTCGAGCATCGCCTCCGCGCGCTGGTTGGTTTCCACCAGCAGCACAGTCGGACGCCCCAATTCGGCAAACGCGAGCGTGGCCAGCAGCGCTTTCGCCGGATCGGTAAGCCCCGCCAGACGCACGTCGCCGCCCGTGCGCCGCAGCGCTTCAAACGCTTCCTCGACGACGGGGCAGCGCGCCACCCGCGTGAGAAGCTCGCTGACCAAAGGAAGAATCATGCTTGAAGTTGTGAGATGCGTACTAGCAAGGAGGAGGTTGAATAGCCGGGCTCGAGCGCAACGCGCACCACTCGCCCGCCTGAGGCCTTGACGGCGTCGTCATCCAGGAACCCGCTTTCCTGGGAGCCAGCTTCGCCGCCCTTCACCACCACATCCGGCGCAAGTCGGGCAAAAAACTCGCGCGGCGTGGCCTCATCGAATTCCACCACGTAATCAACCGCCGCAAGCGCTGCGAGAATTTCGGCGCGCTCCGCAGCAGGTGTGATCGGTCGCGCTCCCGTGTGCGGCGCTCCCGGCTGCCTGCTCGATCGCACGCTCGCATCACTTTGCAGCGCGACAACGAGAATATCCCCCAGCTCGCGAGCCTGTTCGAGCAAGCGAATCTGCCCCGGATGCAACAAATCAAACGCCCCTGCCGCGCACACCATGCTCTTCCCGTTGCGTTTCCAAGCGTGCCGTTGGAGAATCAAGTCAGATTGCGAAACGATTGCCAAGCGCCACTTTCCTGTTCCGCTTCTGCGGTAAATCGAAAACATACTATTCTACCATGCCGCTTCCGAACGCCGCGGAGCCTGCCATGAAGCGCTGGGAAATCATTCTTGCTCTCGCCGGACCGCTTCTCCTGGCGATGGGAGTCCACTGGGTTCACGCCGCCGAACTTCCTAAGCAAGAAACCTGGCTGGAGGCCGGCGGCTGTCGCACGCCAATGACAATTCTTGAGCCGCCACCGGACGTGAAACCGGCTGGCAGCGTCGTCCTGCTTCACGGCCTTTCCGCAAATCGCCGATTGATGTTGTATCTCGCTGAAGATTTCGCCGGCCACGGCTTGCGCGCGTACACGATTGATCTTCCCGGCCACGGCGACAGCAAGGACGCGTTCTCCTTCGCCCGCGCGCAGCAATGCGCGACCGCAGCCATCGAATCGCTCGTACGCAGTGCAACCATTGACCCGAAGAATACGGTTTTGCTCGGACACTCGATGGGCGCGGCAATTGCCATACGCATGGCAGACCGCGATCCACTGGCTGCAACGATTGCGCTTTCGCCTGCGCCGATGACGCTGCCGCAACGCATGCCCGCGAACTTGTTGGTCTTCAGCGCCTCCGCCGATCTGGACGTGCTGAAAAACACCGCGCACAGCCTTGCGGCTGCTGCCGGAGGAACGCGCACCGCCAGCGACGATTTCGCGCAACAACGGGCTTTTGACCTGCGGACAGATCCCTTCGCCACGCACACAAGCCTGCTCTCGGATCATCGCGTGGCGCACGAATCCGAATTGTGGGCGATGCGCGCGTTGTTTCCCAACATTGCCACCAATACACTCGCCCTAAATCTCGATCTCGCCACCTACGAGACGTTCGGCAACGGCCGCCGCCGTCTGGCCGGCGCAATACTGGGTCTGCTTGGCATACTGCTGATGTTTCCCGCCGGTGCAACGCTCCTCGCACGTTTCGCCGGGCCACCACAAATCGAATCGCCGGGCACGCGGCCGTCCCCAACCCTTCTCCTTATCGAAGGCGCCGCCTGCGCGATGGCTGCGGTGCTATTTCTGGAACTTGGCACTCCCCTGCACTTCTTCCATCTCTACTCTGGAGCTTACCTCGCGTCGGTCCTGCTCATCGTCGCCATCCTGCTGCTGATCTTGAATTTTGGCTTCGCGATGGAGTACGCGAAATTCAACGGCAAGCACCTCGCCGCTGCCGCGATCCTGGGCTTCGCGACGTTCCTGGCCATCGGCGCATGGCTCAACTGGCAGCTGGACGACGCCTGGCTGAATGCCCCGCGCTGGCTGCGCTTTGTGGCGCTGCTGCCGGTCTTATGGCTATTCGCGTTCGCCGAAGAAGTCGTACTTGGCCCGCCACACCACGCCAAAAAGCGCGCCGCGCGCTTCGCGATTTTCCTGGCGCTCCGCCTGGAAATTTTTCTCGCTTGTCTGCTCGCTTACTACATGCTCGCGAGCGGCCAGGTGCTGATCGTGATCCTTTTCCTGTATCTGGCGCTCTTTTCCGTGCTGCAGCGCCTTGCTACCGATGCGTTAAGGGTACGCACCGGCTCGGCCACTTCCGCGGCATTATTTGGTGCTATACTCGCATCCTGGTTCATTTCGACGGTCTTCCCACTAACCTGAACCGGACCACAGCAGGTAACATGAAAGAAATAGCCATCGTCGGGGGCGGTCCTGCCGGTGCGCTCTGCGGAGAGCGTCTGGCCAGCGCGGGGTTTCAAGTAACGATTTACGACGAGCGTTTGGCGTGGGAAAAGCCCTGCGGCGGCGGCTTGACGCACAAAGCCATTGAAGCCTATCCCTTCCTGCTCGATTCCCCGCAACCCAAAAAAATCGTCCGTAAAGCCGAACTGATTTCCAGTAGCGGTCATCGCGCGCAATTCGAGATGAATCATCCGATCGTGATTTACGCGCGCAAAGTGCTCAACGGCCTGCTTCTCGATCGCGCCGTCGCAGCCGGATGCCACGCGGTCTGCTCCCGCGTGACCAATGTCAATACCAATGGCCAGCGCGTGCGCCTAACCGCTTCGGGCGAGCAACGCTTTTCAGATTTTATTGTCCTGGCGGCCGGTGCGCGCAACCAGTTGTTGCCCGAAACAACTGCGCTCAGCTCGAAAGATCTCGAAGTCACCCTCGGCTATTTCGTTCCCACCGAAGAAGACATCATCAAAGTGAAATTCTTGAAGCAGTTCGAGGGCTACCTCTGGTCCTTCCCTCGCGCCGATCATCTTTCAGTAGGAATTTGCGCCAAGATGGGCCAAACCTCCAGCCAGGTTCTGCGCGGGCATCTCGATGCATTCGTCGAGGAAGAGCGCATCCCCAGGTCGGGCGCGCAATTCTACAGTCACGTACTTCCCTCGCCTCAGGCTAAAACAATTCGCAGCCGCAAAATCATGGGCCGCAATTGGGCCATGGCCGGCGATGCCGCCGCCACCGTGGATCCCATCACCGGCGAAGGCCTCTATTACGCGCTGCGCTCTGGCGACTTGCTCGCGCAAGCAATCGTCGCCGGCCAACCGGAACTTTACCCCGAACAACTGCGCGCCGCCTTTTCCGCGGACCTCGAATTTGCCGCAAACATCGCGAAGAAAGTCTTCCGCGGTAATTTTCTCGGCAGCGCGATCACCACGCGCATGGTGCAACTACTGAATTATTCGCCCGCGTTTCGTGACCTGATCCGCGACGTCTTCAGCGGCTCCCAGGATTACCGCAGCCTGAAGCGCCGCCTCTGGAATCAACTGGGCATCACCGTCGCCGAATTCACGCGCAGCTTTCTCGATCCGCGCACGCTGCGCTGCTCGCAAGCCGCGGCGTCTGCCGGTTCTTCGGCCGCTACAGCCAGCCGCGAACCGTCGCAATGAAGCGTCCCGCCAAGTCACCCAAACGCCGGGCTGCAACGAAGCGCAAGAATCCCGCCGCAGCAGTCAGCGCTCCGCAGGAACTCAAACCCCGCGTCGGCCTGGAAGGTGCCATCGAACGAGTGGTGCCGCATCAATGGACTATCGCAGCGTACGATCCAGGCCTGCCCGCAGTCCTCTCCACACCCGCAATGATCGGCATGATGGAAATTGCCGCCGCCGAATCCGTAAAGCCGGATCTGCCGCCCGGCGCAATCACAGTGGGCACGCGCATCGAAGTGGACCACCTCAAAGCCGTCCTCGAAGGCGCGACCGTCCGCGCCACCTCGCGCCTGGTGAAACACCAAGGCCGCTTCCTAGTCTTCGAAGTAGAAGCGCGCTCCGGCGAAAACATCCTGGGCCGCGGCCGAGTCTTCCGCGCCATCGTAGAACCGCAGAAATTCGGCGCGCAAGCGCATTCCCGCAAGGAATCGTAGCGCCAGCCAGCCTGCCGGCGGGCAGGCGTCTCGCCGCCGCTTAGCCGTTTTTCACGATCCCACTGACCCGCACGCAACCCGCACGGAGCCCCCGGTTGAGCAGAACCGTCGCTGCGTGTTACTCTCGTTGAGCCTGCAGTGCTCGAGTGGCGGAACTGGCAGACGCGCCGGACTCAAAATCCCATTTTGAACATTTTCTAGGTTGTTTGAAATCAGCGACAGTGGTTGCAACTGTTGTCGCTGCTGAATTTGGCGTGTGTTGAATCGTGTCGTATCGTGTCGAGTCGTTTCGTCGTATTTAAGCCCAACTGTCACACTTAAACCCACAATTGGTCGTCTTCGAGGAACACCGGACTCTGCCAATTCTTGTTTTGCAACTTGCTGTGAGTTGCTGTATCCGGGACAGAGAAATTCGGTCTTCGCTTCAACGACGTGCGCGACGTTTAGGGTTTGGGAGTTTCCGCTTTCTGGCTGGCTCCGGTTCGGGACTCACGCGGAGATTGCGGCCCGCATATTCCGGCAGAGCAAGCATTCGCTCTTTCTCCGCATCTTCTCGACCGCGACACGGCGCGCCGAGATAGAAAATCTTCTCTCGCCCCGCGTAGCCCAGATTCAACCCCGGTGCTACTTCTCGCCCGCTTCTGACGCCCGATTCCTCTGCATGAAAATTTGCTCCGCAATCCGTTCTAAATCCTCGTCCTGATACGGATGGACGTGATTCTCGGGAGCGTCAGCCAACAAACTCGACTCGTTCAAAATGCCGTAATGCATTTCAGTCTCGCCCTTCCCAATGACCCGGGAACGGAGAAGGCGATAAGGCCGATACTTCGCCTTGCCCGCCCAGCGCCTGTAGCAAATATTCGCGCAAATGTCTGCGACCTGCACTCCCAACACTTTCTCCGAATCCACGAAGCCCATGTGATTACGATACAAGTCTGTAAAATCAAGAACGCCCTTTTTGCGCCGATACTTTGCAATGAAAGGATGATTTCTCTCCGACCACTCTTTAATGACGGGTACAGGTTCACTCTCCGATTTTGTCCAAAGAAAACTTCTCAGCCACTCTCCCCAGAACTCGACGTGGCTTTGCTTTTTTATAAAACTTTCATCAATTAGAATCTCGATGTTTTCAAATTCGCTGTCGTCTTCTTCTTCCGCGAAGGCCACTATTGAGTGTTGCATGGCAAGATGAATCGCATTTGCGAGAGTCAAAATCCACAGCACATTCTCCGGGCTACGTTTTTCAATCCACTTAGCCATTCTCCGGTAAAAGTCGGTAAGAAGAGGCTTGTCGTGTTCGTCCGCCCATTTGGCGACGGCCCGTGTGGTGGCTGCTGAATTTCGTACGAACTCTTCCGCTATTTCTTTTTTAAAGAGATTCGTTTTGGTTCCCGCCAGTGTCAACCAAGGGCCAGCACTTTCTAGAACCACGAATCGCGCAAAACTCGCCTGCTGAAGTTGAGAGAGGGATTTGCCTTTGATTTCGGCAGCCGCTGTGCAAGCAGGTTGACGGCTTTTCCAGTTACTAAATCTCTCCGTGACCGCATCCAAGCCACGGTCAGAGAGAATCACCACACAAAACAAAGACACTCCGGCAGCCGTCCACCCGAAGTCGCCTGAATCATCAATAAATATCTTCACAGTTCGCGCACTTCATCGGGCAAGATTGAACGCTCGGCGTGCTTGCTCTCTCGTTACCCGCTGATTCTCGGCGGAATCTTCGCCACTTTCCATCTGGCGCGGAGTTTTACTTTGTCTCTTCGGGCGCGGCAGACCAGAGATATGTCCACAGGTTCAGTTTCTGAGCGCGCCGCCGCAACCGGTCGTCATCAACAAGTCTCTGCGTCTGTTGCTTGGCTCCCTCGGGTAGACTTTCCCACAATTCGAGCCAATCATCCGCACTTGGTTCTTGCAGGTCAGCCTGCGGGACGGTTTCAGTGACAGCCTTGCGGCCTAGACGTTTGAAGATTCGCTGAACAGCGGGCGTGAGTGAATTGGCGACGATGACGCCAATCACAATGTCGAGAACGAGCCAACCATCTATGCTCATCGGCTGCGTCTCCTTTCAAGCGAACAGGTTCACGCCACGATGTGTTTTCGGTTCTCCTAACTGTCCGGGCGCACCAATCCACGTCTTATTTCTTCTTGCCACTGCCAATTGCGTTGCACACATCCTTCATCGCGTTCTTGTACTTCCGCGTGGTAGTGTGGAACAGCACGTCACCGTTCAGCGAGAACAACGTGAACTGCGCGTGAATAATCGAATTGCCGTTGTTGAACTTCTCGGTTGTCGTGGCCTCCAACAAGTAGTCAGCCTTTGCGTTGTCCAATGTCAGGACCACGCCCGAGCAATTCTTGTCCATTCCGTCCGCAAGAACAGCGATTGGAACCGTAGACTTTGCCGTGAGCGCAATCCGCTTTGGGGGAGTTTGAGCCAGAAGGCTCGATGCGAGCAGCAGGAAGACAGCGGCACCGAGACTAATTTTGCAGTTTGTTTTCGCCATCGTCTCTCCTTCGCGCACATCCTATCACGCTGCGTCCTGCGGGCGTCGTATAGGTCATATCGAGAAGTGATAGGTGGTACACTCCCCGGCAGGAGAGCCGAGAGCGCACATGGCACTCTATTATTTCTATTGCGACGAAAGTTACGATTCTCAAGTCACCCCGCCGAAAACCTTTGTTGTTGGCGGATTTTTCGCGGCGGAAAAGATTTGGGAGCGGATTCAACGGAGATGGGAGGCAGCAAATAGGCGAGCGCGGGTAAACCGATACCACGCATCACACCTCAATGCTTATGACCACGAATTCAAAAATTGGACAAGGCCGCAGGGTTTAGAATATTCCAAGCAAGTTTTGAAAATTCTGACTGACCAAGAGAGAATCCTTCAAGGTGTGACCTGCTCGCTTTTCGGGGAAGATTATGAGCGAGCGATTGACGAACCCAGCCGCAGGAAACTGGGCAATTATTATGTGCTTTGCTTCAAGACATGCGTGGGAATGATTGCGAATGAAATGCAAAAGTTTCCAAAAGAAGACCAATTTTCAGTGATTCTCGACCGGGGTGACTGGCAAGAAGAGGCTGTGAAAGCCTTCTACGACATGAAAGGCGCTACAAATTGGGAACGTCGTTCCAGATTGAGTGAATGCACCGTGGGTGGTCCCGAGACGATAGCGTTGCAGCCAGCGGACCTTATCGCGTATGAAACCTTTCGATACCTGCACGGAAGACAGATGGACACTCCGAATGTCCGCACCCTGATTCGGGCGATGTTCAAACAAAACGGATACACCGGGTTCTTCTTTGACGCGGAGATATTCGAGCGCCTCAAACAGCCCTTACGAGACGCCGACGTGCAAGAGAACGGATTCCTTGTGACGTTTCCGACTCCGAGTGACCCAAACTTCGAGCAGATTCGTAAGGAAATTCCAAGAAACAAATGGGACGACCCGAGATTGGACTGAGAATCCAAACCCACACCCACAAAGATGCCGACAGCCAACCCTTTGCCGCCCTGTTCGCGCAGCGCATTCGCCAACGGAAATCTTCTACGAGGGTATTGGCTTGAGAGGTGTTTTCAAGAATTTCGCTTCACCAACCTCCACTCGGAATAATCTCTCGTGCCTTTCCACGAGTGAACAATAGCACCGCAAACCTTGCACCTGTACTCTTGGGTGGGGTCAGGCGCAGGGTAGCCAGTGGTCTTACACTCATACGTAGAGCCGCAGTTCTCGCATGTAAATGTTGCCTTCCCAGTGTCCCAAGTACCCATCCAAGGTCTCCCTATTCCCCGTTTTGTCAACACGCGTAATGATACCCTGTGAGACCTATCCCGCAGCGACCATCGTTGGCGGTGGAATCTTGAACTCGTTGATTATCGCCTTACGCAGTCCTTCTTTCTCGCTTTCAAATTGGGACCGCATTGCTAGAAGTTCATGGTCAAATTTCAAACGCTCCGAACAATCGTTGAACAAAACCTTTTCCATAAGGCTGAAATCCGTTAACAGCACAAACAGTCCCGTAACCAAGGTCCGTGGTTCGACTCCTGTGTAGTTCAATCGCCAGTCAAGGTGCTTGTCGGTTTCCTGTATTGCGAACTTTGAGACTATAGAGATAGGATTTGTGTGGGAACCCCACTCGGAATACAGCTTCCAACGCTGATATAGTTCGGTAAGACCATCAAAAAGCCGTTCTTCTTTGAAGTGCCAAAATTCATTATTGAAGGCTTTGGTCGAGTCGGCGTCATCATTCTTCGATACCCACAGTTTTTGTAGCTCGGGGTCGAAAAATACTCTATGAGCATGGGCTACCGATTCGATTGCGTCTCTAAAAATGGACTGCGCTTCGTGAAGGCAACAGGAAAAGCCTAGCTCGAACCCAATGCGAATCTTGGAATGTGCGTTCATGAATAGAATCATTGGAAACATGCGGCCAGTGTCAATGACTGTTCGCATGTCCTCAAACTCTCGCAGCCAAATTTTGTCGAGCAGCATGAAGGCTGACCATAACCTCGGAGCCGCCTGTATGGTCGCAAAGAAATTGTTCCGCTTGGCTACGTAATACTCCTTGTAGTGAGTCGGGAAACCTTTCTCGAAATCGAGAAGCAAATCCTGTGGTGCATTGGATAGGTCCATCCTGCCGAATCTCCGCTCGGTAAATCAGCGTAGACTTCCCGAGGATTAACGCAAGCGGTACGTAAGGAGTGATTGAAATCGCGGTTGCCGCTTTCTCGCACTCGTCATATCATTTCGTGCGGAGGTGCGACAAATGGTCATCGCTGATAGATTAAGAGCAATTCGGGAACAGAAAAACATGTCGCAGGGCGATATCGAGAAGCGCACCGGACTGTTGCGCTGCTATATCAGCCGCGTTGAAAACGGCCACACGGTCCCTGCAATCGAGACTCTGGAAAAGATGGCGCGGGCAATGGAAGTTCCCATGTACCAAATCTTCTATGACGGCGAGGAACCTCCAGTCGTGCCCAGAATGCTTGCGGGAACTGCCCACGAATTCGGATTCAAGGGCAAGGACGCTCGAATGATGGCCCGCTTCGGGCGATTGCTCCAACGAGTCAGCAAGCAAGACCGGGCGCTCTTGCTACACATGGCGTCCAAGATGGCGAGCCGACGACGCTGAAACAACGCTCCGACTCGATGCGTCGGCAAGCCAATTGAACAAAGCGCGGCAAGGATAATGGCAGAAGCAAACCCGAGGGTTTAACCGTCCTGTAATACTTTATTCATCTGGTTGCATTAAATAGTGCGGAGTCATGCCCTGTACATCATGTGCGTCAGACAATCAGAGGAAATTTGGAGCTGAAATAAACATTCATCAGTTCGACTTGAAAAATCTAAACAGACAGGCCGTATTGGTATTCGCAGACCTTGTGGTCTGCCTAGATTGCGGTTGTTCACAGTTGACCATCCCAAAGGCTAAATTGGCATTGCTTGCCGCAGACGCTTCAAAAGCCAAAGGGGGCTAACTCCTGACCTGAATCGTCCTCATGCCTTGCAATCTCCTCGACGGCTGGATTAGTCTCAGGCACCCATGCCCATCAACAAGCCATTCTTTCCCGATATACGCCCGGTCAAGAAGGCCGGCACTCCTAAAGGGGAGGTGTTGGTCCGAAAGGAATGCAAGTGCGGCAAAGAATTTATGGGCACAGCCGGTCAAACGCGATGTGAGGAATGCGCGGCGAAGAGAGTAAAACGGAAATGAAAGCATAGGCGCTACACGCTGGCGAATCGAAGCTGAGTTTGTTCCGGCCTTCAAGGTCGAATGACTGGAAAGCTAGTCCCGCATCGGACAAAGATGGGCGCTCCTTCAAGGTGATTTGACTAGACGAAGCGTGCAGGCCCTCACTCAGTCCTAGAAGGTTTCCTTACTTCACCAGTTCGAATTCACCTGGTTTCCACGTCTTGTCGAACCACGGTTGGAGCGGGCCGTAGAGACGTAGTATAGCGTTCCATCCTTTTCCGGGAACGGTCTGCACCCAGTTCGCTTCGTGACCCGCTGGTGCGGTGGGTCCAAAATAAACGTCCACTGACGTGTCGGAATTGATGACGATTCCTTTCTTCTGGCTGCCGATGCTTGGGAACTCCTCATCGGTCTGGAGTTCTGAGCGAGTCTGATTGTCGTAGACGACGAACGACCAGAATGTTTTCACAGGAATATTGGGGGGTAGATGAACCTTATAAGTCTTGCCTCCATCCAGCGGCTTGCCCTCCGAATCCACGAGTGCGACAGCATATTGCGAGCCGACCCCTACTATCTTGGCGGCCATCGCTGGAGTAACGCCGGTGGCATAGTAGAAAAAGAATGTGCGAGCGTCGAAGTTTCCGCACGCCCGGCTGCGACAGAAATTCGTAACTGCCGCCAATGAATGGAGTGCACCACGCGCTGTTGGGGTAAAAATAGGCTTGCTTTAAGGCGGCTCTTGAACACAATTGCCCGAGCCGTGGCGTTGCCGACCGCCGCAGATTCGGTCAGTATCTTCTTCATGCGCTCATCGGGAGCGAAGGGTTTCCCCTTCTCGATGCCGATGGAAGCGAGCTCGCCGAGCGTTTCGGGGTCGAGCGCGTCGTTCGGCTCCTCCTGGACAACGTGGTTTATCTCCTCGAAGAAAGTAAAGTCGTTCGCATGGATGGTGTTGAATGCCTTGCCGGAAACATTGATAAATTTCATCGGCGGCGGATTATTCACCTGAGCCAGCGGATACACCTTCGCGAATTTCTTAGTCGCCTCGACAGCGGCTTTGGTGCTGCCGTCAACCACAAAACCGCGCCAGAAGAAAACATTGCCGTAAGTCTTCGAGCGAAAGACAAAGTAGCCCTCAGGTACCTCGCCTGTGTAACCGGGCGGTAGCAGCAAGAACTTTCCACCCTTACCCTTGTCAGGTCCGGCGTTGCCGATGTCCCCGACGTAGTGGAACCAGAAATCATCGATGATGCCGAGTATATTGGGCGGCGACTCGATCACCAGAGGACCATCTTTCAAATCTAGCCACATCATATTGTAGATAGTCTCTGTGTTCGCTGTGAGGAAGAGCGACTTTGAGTCCATCAGGTTTTCGGTGATGAGCACGGTTTGATTGTCGGTCGCACCCTGGCTGCGAAACCCTTCACGCAACCCATAGACCGACGCGCCCGGCATGGCGGTTAGAAACGCCTGCACACCGCGCTCGAAGTCGAGGTTGTCATAGACCTTCTCGACGGTCACGTCGTCCGGGAAGCCGTCGAAAAACTTGAGCGTGCCAAGGCGCGTCTGGACCGAGTCCGGCGTGGTGATGCCCGCCGGAATGTCCGTTGTCATCTTCATTTTCGGTGAAACGGTTTGCGCCTGTGTCGCGGTCGGGACCAGTGTGTAGGCCATTAGCGCGGCAAAGACCCAAGACTCAGAATGGCCGAACTGATTCGTTGTGTCACGGCGTGTGCCTCCTGTCTTTCTTTTCAGGGGCCGAAGCGAGGCGATGGTATCACCGAAGCGGAAGAGACCATAGAAAGTCGGCTAGCCGATTCGGGTTTGATAGTTATACGACAAGTTCTGTCACGCGAGTTCTGTGAGGCGATGCGCATCGGAGGAATTTCGAAGCCCGTTCTTTAGGCACATCGCGGCAAAGCTGCAACGTCAGTTCCGGCTGCGTAGTTTGCGAAAGAGACCCAAATTTCCTCCCGCTGCTCAAAGACGCGGTTGCGAATGGCGGTGTTCCCATCGGGTGGCAACGTCTAAAGACTAGGACGACGGCTGGCGACGTAGTGGAGCTAGGCCCTCTGAAGACCATCAAACGGAACCTTGGGGGTACAAATCCTGAAGCGTTTCTACACCCCCGACGCATTTCATTCTTGACTTATACACAACAGGTGTGATAGTTGTTCCCATGGACAAGATTCGGGTGAATATCATGCTCGGAAAGAAGCAAGTGGCTGAACTGAAAAAGCGAGCGATGGCAGACGACGTTAGCGTCTCCCGAATCATCCGAAAGTTGGTCGAGGAGTTCTGAAGAACTAAAGCGGGACGATAGTGCAAGCCATACATCCAATCCGACACACTGCCAACGGCACGGCGCTGTGCCGCTGGTGCTCGCAGCCAACAGCCCATTACACGCTGTTTGTGTGCAACCAGCGCATCTGGCACCGCATGTGTTTGGCCGAAGAACGCGAAGCATACAACCGAAAATTTTTGACCGACTGTGGGGTCAAGGTTGACCCGCTGCCATCGCGCGGCACGGTTGAAGTTGAGATTGTGATGCAGGGTGCAACGGTGCGCAAAGCACGCGAATTGCACGCCATGCGCAATCGCAAGCGGCTGATGGGCGAAAGGCGGGGCCAGTGGATGTGGTGAGTTCTATCTTCGGAGAAATTTTGTGAGCGACGACATGTGCTGGCGTGGATGAAAAAGGAAGGTGTACCTCTCACCCGCGACAATTACATCTATAACTGGCGTACATGGGCGCGCCGCCCGACGAAATTGGCGGCGAGATTGAGGCGAGCATTCCGTGGGAAATCAAGCATGCTGAGGATATTGCGCTGATGGCACAGATGGGCGTGCGGTGGGACGCCGGAAGGATGAGGATTAAGTTTCAACTCGCAAGGCTAGTTTTTGAAGACGTTTGGTAGCTTCGCGTGTTTTCGCTGCGGCGCTTAGTTTTCCGCAGTGCTCAGGTGAAAACACTCGACCCTTGCCTGCTGCGCTCAGACTTGCACAGTGCGCTGGTGACCGCACAAGCCCTTTGTGTGCCGTACTCATTCTGGCTTTAGTGTCGTCGGTGTGTGTGCAGCCACGCGCGTTTGTATTCCCCATCTGTGCCGCTGACATTTTGGCACGTGCGTCTTCGGTAGGTTTGCGACCTTTGTTCGCCGCACTCAGTTTTGCTCGCACATCATCGGTATGAGTATGACCTAGGAAGCTGTTTTTGTGTGTCTTGACATACGCCTTGATAGCGGCACTCAGTTTGGCTCTAGTTTCGACGGAGCGTCTGGCACCGCGAGCGCTTGTATTGCCTATATGTGCCGTGCTAAGTTTTGCGCGATGTTCAAATGTGAACCCGCCGTTGAGTCCAGACGTGCCTTCCCCACCGTCCGTTCGATTTCGCAAACAGCCCGTGCCGAATTCAATCCGTCCAAAAAGTTTGATAAAAAATCGCTCACATTCAAAAGCGGCTTGTTCGGTTTCGCAGGGAAGTACCCACATGTGTTCTTTGGATACGCGATTCTTCTTACGAGCACGCCCAAGCAATCCCTTCCCCACATACCACGGCGCGCCCGTTGGAAACTTTCCGTCTCTGGTGCGGAACTGAATGTACACGTGAAACTGGTTAATCGAACTCTTCATGCTCTGCTTTTCCTTAACTTCGCAAGTCGAATCGAAATGATGTAATGTACGGTGCCCGGTCCCGTGGATGTTTCGATGGTGCCAATTGAGTGGCGGGAAATCGAGTAACCGAGGCGCGAAAACCACTTGTCCGGTTTGGGCGTTTACCGGAGTTGAAGTCGGATAATGTGAGAAGCGAACGGATGCAGCGTTGAGCTTGAAATTAACGCGAAGGTAACGATACGCGGTCACATCCGAGCGATTCCCAGCCCAATCAACGCGAATGCCAACACCCAGTACAATGCGACTGGCGCACCGAACAGAAACCACAGCGCACGCCTCTTAAACTGCTGAAAGGCGTAAGCAACAATAATAGCCAGGCGATGCACGAAGGAAACACAATTAAGATAAAGTTCGTCTTGAGTCCCAAATTCAAAATAAAGGGCCCAACGAGGGCCAGTACAAACTCCGAATGAAATGGCTAGAAGTTTCCAGTATCTTGAGTCCGTTGCGTTCATATTCCCCCGGTGACTGAGACACCACTTTAGAACGTGTTTGTCGGATTATCAGATTTTTTAGCGGAATTTGCTGCGCAAAAGCCAAGTCGCGTAATAGGAAACTTGAATTCATATGGACAG
>CAWAED010000004.1:0-252969 GCA_963781105.1 uncultured Acidobacteriota bacterium
GCCGGGAACTCGTCTGACGACGGCGGACCCTTATGATTGCGCTACAGAGGGCCACCGGAGTCCCTCGAAATTCAAAAGCGGACCCATTGAGGAACGAGTGTCATAAAAGTGTCATAGTTCCATGCTCAAACTGGGTACAAATGGGGCAGAACGAATCAAGACGCGGATTGCGTACGAGGTTGATAGGACAGATATAATCAGAAATTTTCAGAACCCATCAAAGCGGGACATTGTTTTCTTAAACCGTTTGTCGCGAGTTCGACTCTCCCCAGGGCCACCAGCCTTACCTCTTCGGTTTCATCAAGTTGACGCGTCGGTCTCAAGGCCGCAGTGTGCACTAAACCAGTGCAGTGCTTTGCCCGGCATCATACCCAAACGTTTACCAAAAGTCGCCAGAGGGCTACACTGCGGGGATGAAAGAAGCTCACCACGAACAGACGATTGCTTGCCCGCGTTGCTATGCGAGGATGCTCGTTCGTTACGCGGCCCGAAGCCCAAGAGGTGTGGCGTTCGATAAGTTCATTACCTGCCTAAACCCTCAGTGCCAACACGTTTTTGTGACATCGCTGCCTGGACCATTCTTGGAGGGCCCGTTCACCACGACGTGAGTGCTCAACAGGTTCACATCTTCCCAAGGATGTCTCCGCCGCCACTCTTCGCGGCATTCGCCCAACTGAATCTCGTAGACGGACTCAACGGTTTTCTTGTCGGCGGAGTTTTTCGGTTCGGCCATATAGCGCGCGGCCTTGCCGAAGCAAATCAATTCGGCATCAGTCATTTTCTGAATCCGCTTCCGGAATTCCCCCACATCGAATTGTAATGTCCCGAGCATACCGGTGGCTTGACCTACGCGCGGTTCGCCATTTTCGAATCCTCCGGCAGGGATCATACTCCGCTTGCGCGTCGGCTTCAAACACGTCTAGCAATTGACCATCCGGTTATCGGGCAGCCGCTCCAGCCGTGAAAGGAAATGAAGATCGGCCTTGCGTCAGTCAATACATCACTGGACCTGTCAGTTCTGACAATTTCCGATGCGCCGAACGCTTATTAGCATTTCAGACGAGCTCGGACATCCCCATGCCTTTTCAAACATAGTTACGAAGTCCACGTTTTCTCCTTGCTTTGATGCGCGGTGCTGGCCCTAGCGAAAGAAATGCTAACCCGAGTCCATGGACAAAGCAATTAAGGAGGCGCCATGTCCGACGGGGTAGCACTCACCGAAAAACAAAAGCGCAACAAACGAAAAGGATGTCGGGACACCCTGATTGAGCTGCGGCTAGCGCATGGTTGCTTGGCTTCGGACCAGCGGCTGAAAAAGGTTCTTCTCGATACTCTTTCAGAATTGCGCCGATATCACGGTTCGTCTCCGGTGTCCGTGGCCGAGCGACCTTTCCTATCCTTTATGTATGTGTATGTGGTCTCCGGACGGTGACGCACAGGATTGCCCGCTAGACATTTTCGGATACGGTGACGTGTGCACCCGCTGGCTTGCTTCGCATCCGCCGTCATCCAATAGTAGCGAGTTCTGACATTGGGCCACCGCATCTCTTGATGCCCGAGCCAGTCCCCTTCGTTATGAACAGACACGAGTTATGGCACGAACGGACCACACCACTTTTGGACAAGAAACTCGGGCGGATGACAAAGTGGTTTCCATCCAGCGTTTCGGCAGGAGGCTACGTGTACACCGAGATTTGGCGTCCGAATTGCCAATGACAAGATTGCGGGCTACATCAGGCAAGCGAGCCACCTCTCTCGGAGGACGGAAACCTCTGGGGACTCCCACACGCAGCCGAATAGCCCGCCCAGACCTAGGCCGGCGAAGACATCGAGTAAGAAAGGAGAGAGCTCAGTGAAAATCTACTATCATTGGTCGAGGTAGCAGAGCCAAGGCTGAGGAAAATTAGTGAGAAGGGAAGTATTCAACCGATATTGCCGGGCGGCTGGTCGCGCAAGCAAGTCATCGGGCACCTCATTGATTCGGCCTCGAACAACCACCAACGATTCGTTCGAGCTGTTCTTCAAACATCTCTGGATTTCCCTGGCTACGACCAGAGCCGAAGCGTGCGAGTGCAAGCCGTTCAAAGCGCTGGCTGGCATCCCCTGCTCTTGCTGTGGGCTGCCTACAATCGCTACCTCGCTCATGTAATAGCCCAGTTGCCAGCCTCCAAATTAAAAACTGCTTGCCGCATCGGTTCGGGAGATGCAGTCACCCTTGAATTTCTCGTGACGGATTATCTTACGCACCTGGTCCATCATCTCAACCAACTGGGTGCTGCAGACCCGAACTAGCCCACACTGTGCTCAGCCAGTTCGGTGCGTTTTCACATCGATGCATACCCTTCGCGTTTGACTGTACACAAGTGTGTTCAATTCGACGATTTCAAGGTCTTCTAATATGACCGCCTTCCGCTAGCCCGCAGAAACCAGCCGCAGCTTAATGTTATGAAAAGTATGCCCTTTGACTTTCTAGGTTCGAATGGACGGTCAAATGCTTTCTTCGGGCACGTGACCGGCAGCGTCACACGCGAAGTAAGTTGCCCGTGATAGCAGCTGTGTCACCGAAGGACTCCCATGTCCCAGCCTCATCCTCTGCCGTGGAAGGTTGCCACCCAAAAAGCAACGGGGGAACTGGACATCGAGAAGTTTCGTTACCATGTACTTGCTGCAGAAACCGCAATATTTTTCCGGCTTCAGGAGTTGCCGGTCTCTGCGGACCAGACTGAAGAACTTGAGGAAATGAGTACAGCACTGGCGGAGCTACTCGAACTTAAAATTCGCAAGCTCGGCTGGCCAAACTCAAAGTTAGGCAGCTGACAGCTCTAGTCGTCCCGCTGCGCCCCCGCGCGTTACGAGTCGCTTGACATAACAAAGCCGCTGGGTACCGTCTAGCGCCAGCGCAGTGCTATGCGAGACCTCTATCCAGCGTCGTGGAAAGACCTGCATCTTCAGACGGTGTTAGAATCTGACAAAGAGAAATTGACCGGGCTGGTCCAAGCCACAGAGCAGGCGATAGTCCTCCGCGCGCAAAAATTATTGAACTCCACAGACCATCCCAAAGAACGCAGCGAGATGGCCGTCGCATACGCGTCTTTGCTTTCAATCAAAACCAACAAACTCGGCTGGCGACCGGTGTCCGTTAGCGACTAGTGCCATAAGCGAGCTGCGCAGAATCGGGGATTTTGAAAGCCCTGCGAAGGTTCACGCCCCTAAGTGACAGTTGGTTTGGGATGCCGCCCCGTCCACTCTTCTCGCAAGCGAGTGTCTCCTGGTTGAGAGCTTCTCCAAAAAAGCTATCACCGAAGAGTATCACCAGCCATCACGGTGTAGAATCGCCTCAGCGAAGAACTTCTTCAGTCGCACCGCGCGGTGCCGGAAATTTCACCTCATGTCCGACCGCCAACGGACTCTTTGAAGAGTTTGCGGAAGCCCTGAAAGTTGCTCATGAGAAGCGTTCGAAGTCTCGTGCCGCTCGCGCATCCAGATGAGCTGGGGTGACCATATTCGGCGAACAGTTGATAGGGCGAAATGGCGTTTGTGGCGCCTTTTCTAGGAATCTGCCAGTGTCCTCTATTTTCCGTTGAAAGCGAGCCGAGAACTGGACCGCGACAGCGACCCCAACAATACAGCTTTTGGTTACGTGCGTTTGCCGGCGCGACGGCTGGACCGGCCGGAAGGAGAATCCAGCACGTTCGAAGAAAAATGTAAAGTGAGCGAAATCGCAAAACAAAAAGCATGGGAAAGACTCTACGAACGTTGGCCTGAACTCAAGGGCAAAGTCTGAAGCACTAGATTGTGGCCGAGATTCGCGTCGGTACCAGCGCGCGACCCCCAACTCCTCGTGTCCCGGTCCCGTCAGTTGGCGCCGTGAGTGTTCTGTCGTCGGTCATTTGATAGCGCACTGCTACATTGTACCAATATGAAAGCAAGCCCCGGCCTAACCCCGCAAAGGCAAACGGGGTTTTTGCCTCAGAACTTTTCCGGGTGTAGAAGCAGGCGGCCAAGAGGGAGCGCCAGTCGCAGAGCCACATAATTCACAGGATGCTGCCGTTTTTTTTCAGGCGGATTTGTCGTCCCAATTGGGACGCACGGCAGCCAGGCTCCGAATTGCCCACAAATCCAACATGAAGGCAAGAACCATCCTGCTCAACGGGGCGGGCGCGACGGCAAGAATAACTCCGGCAGCAGGAGAAGTGTTTCCCTTGACTCCCTTTACGGAACTAACCAGGCGTTACAGCACAAGCGAACTTTACGGTATCCCGCCGTGCCGGAATACAGGAGAGGACCGATAGCGTTCGTCGCGCGCCCTGCCTATGCTCGCCATCAGAGATTCACCGGCACGAACGCTTGGTTTGAGGTCCGGAGATTTGAAACCGATGGCCACCTGGTTTTTCGACTGCAAGAATTGTGGCGAAGCTTTTCCGTATTCTCTGGTGCCAGATATGCTGGCCTGTCTCCCCTCGCGGCCGGCATTCCCAGCAAAAGGTGAGAAACGCCAGTGCCCCCACTGCAAAACCAAGTCTACTTACCAGCCATTCGACCTGAGATTTCAGAACGGGCGTTGGAGTCGGCGTTGGTAGCAATTCAAGCAGACGCTCTCCGTGTTTTTGCGTAAAGCTGAACTCCGCATGACTCAGGCTATGAATCCCAGAATGTTTTTCGGTGTGGCTTGGCTATTGATTGGCCTTGCATGGGAATACCGGTCACTCCGTAGGAACAAAAGCGCTAGCCTACGACGTTCCGGGTACATTTCTGCTGCTGGGGAGTCTCGCGCTGATTTCTTCGTTCTTCTGGAAATGAGTAGGGGCGGGCGCGAAATATTTCTGTGGCGTGCGCAGGCGAATGAAAACCTAGATTCGCTAATCTGTTGTGTGTGCATCAAGCATCCTGGCCCATCGCCGCGCGTTCCTGGCCTGCCTGTACCAATGGCCAAGGTAAACCACCAAGGTCCACACCCCCCCCACCGCAAAGTTCACCGCGCACCACGCTCCAAAAACCTCAAGCACAAGCCTCATAAAGCCTCCTTCCCCTAGGCCCAGACAGCTAAAAATAATCCCGCTGTTGCCTTCCTAGAGCCCGCGCTTCACGAACAGGACCGGAAATGCGAATAGAATGCACAGCGCCAATTGCAGCCACGTTTCAGCGAGGTTAAAAATGAGCTGCTACCTGTCCGCTCAGATTAACCTGGAGCTGCAACCGGACGTGACGTATGGAGTTGCCGGGAAGGGGTTGAGGAGGTAAATCGCGGGCCGAGGCAAAGGAACTGCCGAGTTGACCGAGAAAACTTTCGTGCGGTTGCTGATTTTTTTCGCTCGCTGTTTTCTGCTGAATCCTTTGTCCCAATTGGGACGCACGGCATCCACGCCGCGAATTACGCGCGAATCCAACATGTGGATTGAAGTCGAGAATCATCCCGCTCAATGGGGCGGGCTGGACGGCAAGAAAAACTCCAGCTACGGGAGAAGTATTTTTTCCTTGACTCCCTTTGTGGAACTTAACAGGAGTTGGGATGGGCGGCTTTGGTCTTCGGTTGTTTTGGCGAGAATAATGAGAATTGGCCGGTTCAAGGGGGCCACCAATCTGGATTCTGAGTCGAAAAGAACGGCGGATTAACTCTTGCTCTTGTTTACCGGACTGGCGTCTCGTAGCGTCGTGAGCAGGTCCTTGGCGCAGGCGGGCACTGGCTCGGCCTTGTGGAAGACGACAGCCTGAGCGCTTACTTCTTTACCGTAGAGGTTTTTGTTGGCACCGTTGTCGGCGCGGAGGGTGGAACCTGCGAGGGAGATACCTGCGAAGATTCCACGAGAGCGAGAGTAGGAAAGAATCTCGGCGCGCATGGTGACATCAGTTTCCGCTGAGGCTGTGCGGCCCACCGGGCCAGCGGCGACGGTAGCGTTTCCGCCCAGCTTGACCTTGCTGGTGAGAACGCTAGAAGCGGAACGTGGACTCATGAGCAGCAGAACGAAGTCCGTGGCCTGCGCGCCGAACTGCAAACCTGCACTAGCACCTTCTAGGGCCATCATCGTTGGTGCGCCCCAGGGCCCATGAAACGTTTTTCCGCCGCGACACGTCATGACACCACGACCGAAACTGCTTCCCAAGCCGAAGGAAAGTTTCAAGACGGAAGGTAGAATGACGACGCAATAAGCGTTATCGAGGACGCTCTTCGGAATGTCGTCGGGAACGTCGAGAATTTCCTTCATTACCTTTCCAGAGTTTGTGACGCGGTCTGCCTCTTTGTCCTGTGCGCGGGTGGGAAAAACGAATGCAAGAGCCAAGCTAAACCCCAGCAGCATCTTCTTCACGATTCATCCTCACATTCTTTTCACCGTCAACGGTAGTTCTGCAGCGGCCGGAACGTGGAGTCTGTCGCCTTCCAGCCACTGCTGCGATGGGCGAGGGCATGGGCCCCGGCCCACCTGACCCAGGAGCAGGCCCGGGGTCGCTGCCGAAACCAAGCCGGTTGCGTGAAGCTAGAGCGCGCCCGCCGCGTGAGCGCTTACTTTCGACCCGCTTCAGCTAACTCCACCACGTCCACGGCGGGTGGTTCTTTGATAGCAAAGGTCTGGCGTATTAGGAATTGTCAGAATTAACAGGTCCAGTGATGTGATTGACTGGCAAGCGTTATTCTGTGCGGGCCTTCAATTTCGCACACTAAGTGTCCGGGCAACCGTCCAAGTGGTTTTGAGCGCTTTTCGCCGTCCGACCCGGTGAGTAAGTGACTCCAGTTCGACTTTTCTGTTTCAAATTTTCAGTCCCAATTGAGACTGCCCTGGGGAACCGCGCCAGGGTGCAATCTTGTTCCCGATGTGGCCATCAGAAGTAGAATCCATCACCATGCATCAATCGTTGGGCTTACTATTGAGCTACTCAGCGTCAGGTCTGCGCCCCTCGTTCATTTCCGCGAGATGACGGCAACGGTGCTCATATTCGAGATGGTCCCGCCGAGCGCGCCGATACGCCCTCCGACCTGCGCGTATCACGCCCCGGGCCCATGCATTCACTGGGCGGCCACTTTCGTCGGTGAGACCTGCTCGAACGCGTTCACCGATGAGACTTCTCTCCAGTTCCGACACGCTAGCCAGAACCGTGAATATCATTTTTCGGGTCGGTGTGCCGGTATCGATATTTTCTGAAAGTGAAACGAACTCGATTCCAAGTGCGCGGAAGAGTTCGAGTGCTCTCAGCAGATGGGAGACCGATCGCGCGAATCGATCAAACTTCCAAACCGCCACGACCTCGAAACGACGCCGCTTCGCATCTGCCATCCGCCGGTTGGGTTCTGGTCGAGAATCTGACGCTCCAGAGATACCTTTGTCCACGGACCCGCCAGTGACTTTCCATTCCCGGTTTCGGATGTACTCTCGGAGTTCTGCGAGTCGCATTTCCGGGTCTTGGCCGTTTTTCGTAGAAACACGCGCGTAAATCGCGATTTTTAGCTGCTCTCTTACCATAAATGAGCCCGTTCTCTAGTTCGATCTTTACAGCCTCTGCAAATGGGCCGCAACCTATTCGTTTGATCCGGCTGAGAGGGAGCTGTCCAAAGGGAATTTCAGCAGCGGTCCTTCGAGATGCACTCTTCAGGCGACGGCGGGAGACAAATCACTGTAGTGGATTCGTAGTTGTTGCTTGTTCAGATCGGTTCAAAATGACGATAAACGGTTGAAATCGCCGCGATTGTAAATGATTGAGAAATATAGCACAGTCAAAAGTTTTCATAACGCGCCAAAAGCGCCGTCTGTACTCATAATCCCTAGGTCGTGGGTTCGAGTCCCATAGCCGGCACCAATTCCCTTGTATCGCTTTGCGTTTGCGTCAGTTACCAACACACTTCATACCGATTGGACCGTTCGTACCGATTGAAGCCCTATTCCTTCCATCGCAACGCAGTGACTCTGTTGAGTTGCGCGAGTGTACAGGCGCAACGTGGTCGAAACGTCGCGGTGCCGCATTTGTGTTTGCAGCACGGAAATCGGCCGGCTGGCTTCAACCAAGGCCGTAGCTAGGCCGTGTCGAAAAGCGTGGAGGCCAGTGTTTAGCGCTGGTATGCCGAGTTTCCGTACGTGATTGCACGCCCTGCCCATTAATGGTCTTCTTATTTTACAGATTGACAACAGCACGTCGTTCAGTTAAGTTCGCTCTCCCAGCACCTAGACCGGCGAGGAGTCTTAGCAAACCGTCCATCGAGTTGCGCTTATTCGGTTTGACTCATCGATCCCATTCGTATTAGAGCGTTCACCTCCGTTACGCGAGCGAAAGGAAGATGACATGGACGTACAAACCTCGTGGAAAGAGCTGTATCTGTGGGCGTTGATAGAATCCGACAAAGAGAAATTGACTGAGCTGGTCCAAGCCATTGAATGCGCGATTACCAGCCGCTCCCAAGAACTCCTAGACTCCTCAGGCGACCCTCACGAAGAGCGCGGCGAGATGACCGCAGCACTCGCGACTTTGCTTTCCATCAAGACCCACAAACTGGGCTGGCCAGCGGTGTCCGCTCGCGATGGTTTGCGCTGATTGGCCGAAACTGACAGCGGCAGTGCGTCGCATCATTTGCCGCCTCTCGGGTCTCTGCCTGTTACTTCTGACAATATCCAGCGAAAGATAGGACGCTCACAATGCTTCCATAGACTCCTCAGTGCGCCCCGCAGGAACGGCAAGGAGACCAGTGCAGCAGCCTAGCAAGCAGGAACGCAGGCTCTTTTCTGTTATGGGACAGAAACCCATGGGACACGCAACGGCGCTCATAATCGCTGCCATCGAGGCAGATGCCGAATACTACGCACTTCATGAACTCGGTTTCGTCACTGTATCTGCGACTATGCTGCTAAGCGACTGCGTGTACGTTGGAACTGAAAAGGAATGAAGAGGTGTTCGCGGCGGGAGGAGTGCGGCGCGCGCGATTGCCAGCTGCGCTTGCCGGACGGAACCGTTCCTAAATCTCAGGTTGATTTGCTCGCAGGTGGAGTTGGTTTTGCAGTGATTGCAGGTCTACCCAGCCGCTTTGGAGGCCAAGCCGAACGCTCTCACGGCGCTGGTCTCGTCCTGATGAACGTCCAAGACCGCCAACAGCATCGTCTTTTGCAAAAGCTCCTGGACCTTCTTGTTAACATTGGCTAGCTTCAATTGACCACCCTGCTTGCGGACACTGGTGTGCGAGCGAACAAGCTCTCCGATGCCGGCGCTGTCAAGGTGCGTCACGTCGGTCATATTCAAAAGGAGATGCTTCTTGCCCTTCTCCAAGAGGGCGACCACAATCTCGCGGAGCATCACACTCCCTTCGCCGATCGTGATCCGCCCTTTGATTTCCACAATTGTAATCTCACCAATTTCGCGAGTCACGGCTTGCATCCGGCCGGCAGGTTGCGCTTGCATGGTTATGCCCCATCGGGAGCTTGGATCAAGCTCTGTGCATTGGTCGGTACCGCGCCAAGAGTGCACCCGGAACTCATCTGACGTAATTGTCAGAACTAACAGGGCCGGCTTCATTGGCGATTTTTGAAAGCAATGAGAAGGATCACCGGGAGGACATCATCCGCTAACGAGTGGCGTGACCGAGACGGGCACGGCATGCCGTGCCCCTACGGCGCCGAGAAGTTGTGTACGTCCGGGCAAGTTGGGGCGCAGTCCTCCTGCGGCGGATCTGCGACGAGCAGCGCCGCTACCGATGCGCGTTTTGTTTGGTGCGGATTTTGTTATGGCTGCGGCGCCGTCGCAGCTGGTGGGATGTGTTCCTCGAGATAGCGCAGGAGAAGCGAGTAGAGATGGAGAGTGGTGCCTGGGCCTTCGTTTATGGCGTGGGTGCGGTTGGGGTACTCCATGAAGTCTACTGGCTTGTCTAGTTCGATCAGGCGATTCAGCAGGAGTTCGCTGCCGGCGTAGTGGACGTTGTCGTCACCGCTGCCGTGGACTAGCAGGAGATGGCCCTTCAGGCCTTCAGCAAAATTTATTGCGGAGCTGGAGCGGTAGCCTTCGACATTTTGCATGGGGAGGCCCATGTAACGTTCCTGGTAGATGGTGTCGTAGAGGCGGAGGTCGGGGACGGGAGCGACCGCCATGCCGACTTTGTAGAAATCGGGAGAGCGGAACATTAGATTCAGAGTGCTGCTGCCGCCGCCGCTCCAGCCCCAGAGGGCGACGCGGGCTGGGTCCGCGTACGGATGGGATTGCAGGAAAACTTTTAGCGCGGCGGATTGGTCTTTGACGATTACGGGATGAATCGCGCCGTAAATTATTTTGCGCCAGGCACGGCCTTTGGGCGCGGGAGTGCCGCGATTATCGAAGCTGACGATGATGTAACCGGCGTCGGCGACGATGCGATGGAAATCGAAATTCCAGTCGCCCCATACGTCCTCTACGGTTTGCGCGGCAGGCTCGCCATAGACGTACACGAGCAGCGGGTATTTTTTCGCCGGATCGAAATGCGGAGGCTTGAGCATCCAGGCGTCGAGAGAGACGCCGTCGCCGATATCTACTTTGAAGAATTCGGTGGGACTGGTGAGTAACGGTGCGGCGTTGGTGCGGAGGGCGTGGTTGTCTTCTAGGACGCGAGTGCTTTTGTGCATCGGGAGTTCGACTAGATCCGTGACTGGCGTGACGTCGGCGCGAGAGTAGATGTGGAACGCCCACCGGCCGTCGGGGGAGATGTCGTAGACGTGCGTGCCGGGGGCATCGGCGGGGCTGACGCGCTCCGGGGTGGTTGCGGCTGTGGCTTTTGCAGCGGATGCATCGAGCGGGACTCGATAGAGGTAGCGCTGCGTCGCGTTTTCGGGCGAGGCGATGAAATACAGCTTGCCATTTTTCTCGTCCACGCCGTCGAGACTGGTGACGTCATAGGCGCCGGGGGTTAGGAGCTGGATATTTTTTCCGTCGCGCGAGACTGCGTACGCGTGGCGCCAGCCGTCGCGTTCGCTGAGCCAGAGAAATTCCTTTCCGTTGTGAATCCATTTGATTTCGTCATTGATGTCCACCCACGCGGGGTCTTGGTCGCGGAAAATTTGCTGGACTGTGCCGGTGGAGGCGTCGGCGAGGAGAACGTCATTGGTATTTTGCAGACGATTCAGGTGTTCGATGGCTAGTTCGTTAGGGCTTTCGGCCCATTCCATGCGGGCGATGTAGTTGTCGCGCGGATCGCCGGGGACGGCCATCCATTTTGTTTCGCCGCCCTGCGCGCTGACGACGCCTACGCGTACAGATGAATTCATAGTGCCGGGGAGTGGGTACGGAATATTCAGGACCGAGGGATAGACGCCGACTCCGGGATAGGGAAAGCCGGTGACGATTTCCTTGGGCGCGCCGAGATTGTAGATGAGTTTGAAAATTCCGACGTTGCTGGTATCGAATTGCCAGTAGGCGATGCGGCTGCCGTCGGGGCTCCAGCGGAAACCGTCGCGGACATCGAGTTCCTCTTCGTAGACCCAATCGGAAGTGCCGTTGACGATGGTGGCGGAGCCGTCGCGCGTGATTTCGGTCATCGTTCCGGTGGCAACATTTTCGACGTAAATATTATTCGCGCGGACGTAGGCGACCTGCGAGCCGTCCGGCGAGAATTTCGCGAACATCAGGGACGATGGCGGAGCGTCGCCGCCAAGTTTGCGCAAGGATTTTGTGCGGAGGTCGAGGACCCAGTAATCGCCGCGGGTGTTGCGCCGCCAGACTTGCGCGGTGTTGGTGTAGAGGAGGACTTTGGATTTATCTTTGGACAGGAAGAAATTTTCGAATCCGAGTGGCGATTTTTCGTTTGGCGGAATGAGCTGGGAGGCGGAGACGAGGACTTCGCGCTTTCCAGTAGCGGTTTCGTAGCGGACGATGTCGCGCCCGTCTTTAACGGCGGCGGAGAGCTCGACTGTGGTGTAGGCGGAGCCGTCATCGAACCAGCGGGCTGGGCCGAAGTATTTCACTTCGAAGTCGGGCGAAGCGTACATGCGGTGGAGGAGTTGGTCGGAGGCGGAGGAGACTTGGGCTTGCAGCGGGAGTGCGAGGGGATACACGGCAGCGGCGCACACGGCGAGGATCAGAGTTAAGAAACGGCGGCGCGTGTTGTGTAACGGGCGATTCGGTGTTGTCGAAAGATTACGATTCATTGCAGTCTCCTGCGCTGATGTGGAATGTCCTCAGGGGCTGAAGCCCCTTCTGGTGGACGGAGATTTATGTCGGAGCGGAAGCTCCGACCCCCTAAAAAGCTGAGCGCTTCCATGAGCCGTAATTCCTTGCCCGTGCGGGAAGCGCTCACTCGATGGGTGCTGGTCGAAATATTCAATTCGCTATTTTGTGAAATGGCTTTCTTCAATCTTCCGGCCGTTCTGCGGCTGAACGGGGCGGGCGTCATCCGGGTAGAGTCTGGCGAACCTGGCGATTTGCGCGGGCGAAGCTTCGATAGGAGTTTTCAGGACGTACCATTTGATGCCTTCGCTACAGGGCGGCGTGGTAAGCGAGCCGTCGAAGACGTAATAATTCTGATCAGCGGGGAGAAAATCGGCGGCGTTGAAAACCATTTTTTTGTGCTCGACTGGCTTGCCAACTTCGCTGGGGATGTAATCCCAGAGCTGGCCCATGAGAGGATTTGGGTTGCCACTTTTGATGAGAATGGCGACGACGGCGGCGCGCCCAGAGGCGGAGTCGATGTGAACGAGGTGCAGCTCCATATCGTATTTTTGACCGTTGATTTCGGTTTCGCTCGTGTGGTGGAAATGAAATTGGACGAGAGGAAACGCGATGCCGTTGATGGAAATGCCGCTGCCGGGAGCGTAGAGGATCTGGATGGTGTGGCCGTTGTTGAGGATTTTCAGCGGCGAAAGCTGATAATCGAAATGGATCGGAGCGAGCTCGGCGGGCTGCGCGTCCACGATATTGAGCGGAGACTGATGCTGGCCGGTCTTGCAGGTGGCGAAATCGGGAGAGAGGTCGCCCCAGTGGTCCGGGCCGTTGGCGCCGGAGTAGGTCCAGTGAGCTTCATGGTCCGTGTGTTCCTGGGCGATGGCGGGATGCGTGCAGACGAGCAGCGCGGCGACGACGGAGAGAATCGTTGCGATTTTCTTGGCGCGAGCGGCCATGGTGGGGTCTCCTTTGTGGCGAAGGAAGCGTAGCATCTCATTTTGTGGGGGAATCTTCAATATGGGGAGCGGTCGGTTGGGGCGGAGGTTGACCGGAAGGGCTGGTGAGAGCAGAGTTAGATTTTCTCTGGAGGCAATGCGATGGCGACAGAGTGTAGTCATATGAATCAGATCAAGCACGTGAAGCCTAGCTCGAAGGGATGCGAGGAATGCTTGAAGATGGGCGACACATGGGTGCATTTGCGGGAATGTCTTTTCTGCGGGCACGTGGGGTGCTGCGATTCGTCGAAAAACAAGCACGCGACGAAACATTTTCATGCGACGCATCACGCGATTATGCGGTCGATTGAGCCGGGAGAGGATTGGAGGTGGTGTTACGTGGACGAGATTGTGGTGTGACGGGACGATTTGAAGATTAAAGGACGGAGATGACGAGAAAATTGGGGGCGGGCTGCGTCCTTTTTATTTTGCTTGGCGCGACCGGGCTTGCGCGCGGACAGGCGCAAGGCGAGCGGGGCGCGCAGCAATTTGCCGAATTCGGCGATTTTAAATTGCAGAGCGGCGTGGTGATCCACGATTTTCGATTGGGTTACCGGACTTTGGGCGCGCTGAACGCTGAAAAATCGAATGCGATTCTGTGGCCGACTTGGCTGGGCGGCGACTCACAGAAGCTGCTGCAATTCGCGGGCCCCGGGAACGTGGCGGACACCAGGAAATATTTCGTGGTGATGGTGGACGCGATTGGAGATGGCGTTTCGAGTTCGCCATCGAACAGCAAGACGCAGGCGCGGCTGAGATTTCCGGAGTTCACGATTCGGGATATGGTGGAGGCGGAGCGTCGGCTGGCGACGGAAGTGCTGGGGCTGAAACATCTGCGCGCGGTGGTGGGAGTTTCCATGGGTGGGATGCAGACGTTTGAGTGGGCCGTCGCGTATCCGGATTTCATGGATGTGGTGGTGCCGATGATGGGCTCGCCGCAGTCCACTTCCTACGACAAATTATTGTGGACGGCGCAGATTGACGCGCTGGAGATGGATCCGGAGTGGCGGGACGGAAACGGGACGAAGCCGATGGTCGCGGGCTTTGACGTGTTCAGCGAAATTGGTTCGATGGCTAACAGTTCTCCGGCATTTCGTGTGGCGAAAACATCGCCGTCGGAATTCGCGGTGTTTTTAGCGGAGACGCGGAAGTCGGAAACTTCGGACGCGGGCGGGGCTTGCGACGTGATCCGGCAGCGGCAGGCGATCATGGCTTTGGATGTGGCGGGCGAATTTGGCGTGAGTTTGGAGCGGGTGGCGCGGCGTGTGCACGCGAAAATGCTGGTGATTATTTCGCCGGAGGATCATACGGTGAATCCCGCGTCAGCGCTGGCGTTTGCGGCGGCGATTGGCGCGCCCGTGGTGACGCTGGATTCGGCGTGCGGGCATAACAGCCCGTCGTGCATTTCGGTGGGGCCGATTGTGGCAAAGTTTTTGGAGGTTCCGGGGTCGGGGAAAAGCGGGACATTGCATTAGGAGACGAGGCAGGCGCGGACGAAGATATACCCAGCGCTCACGCGCTGGGCTAATTTCTGCCGCGCCTCCGGCGCTGGTTCGTGAGGGACGAGCGGTGCAGTAGGTACTGAGATTTTCTTTCGCATGAAATCCGACACATTGGTGATTGTTAATCCGTCGTCTGGGGGCGGATGGGCTTTGCGCGCTGAGGCTGCGGTACGGAGTTTGCTTGCGGAGCGCGGATGCAGCGCGGAATTTGTGCATTCGAAGAGCGCTGAGGATATTCGATCGCTTGCGGCTCGTGCGGCTGAGCAAGGATTTCGGTATGTGGTGGCTTTGGGCGGCGATGGGGCTTTCCATCATTTGATCGAAGGCGTGCGCGGGACGGATTTGGTGGCGGGATTCTTTCCGGCGGGGAATGGAAACGATATTGCGCGGGCACTTGGGATTCCTTGCGATCCGGTGAGAGCGGCGGATGCTTTCTTGCGGGGGCGGCCGCGTGCGGTGGATTTGGTGCGGGTGCGATTTGATGATGGGCGCGTGGCGCATTATATCGGCGCCGGTGGGATGGGGTTGGATGCGGAAGCGGCGCATCTGGCGAACACGCGATTTAAAAACTGGCCTGGAGTATCGCGTTATATGGCTGGGATGTTTACGGTATTTTTTCGCGAGCCGTTGCTGGAGTTGTCGGCGGAGATTGATGACGTGGCGTGGAGCGGTCCGGCGCTTTTTGCGGCGGTGGCGAATTCGTCGAGTTATGGATCGGGGGTGCGGATTGCGCCGGATGCTCGGATGGACGATGGGTGGTTGGATGTGGCGATCGTGGGAGATGTGAGTTTGTTGCGATTGGTGGAGGCGATTCCGATTGTGTTGAGTTCGGGGGACCTGCGTGGATTTCCGGAGGTAATTCGTTATCGGGGGCGGAGGATTTCTTTGCGGGCAGATCGATCGGCTTTGGTGCATGGGGATGGGGAGGAGTTGGGGGTGGCGCCGGGAGAGTTTGAGGTGGTTCCGGGGGCGGTAACCGTGATGACTTAATTCAACGGCACCACAGATGAACACTGATTAACACAGATAAAGGCAATTCTTGGGGAACACCGTAGGAACGAGGGTTTTGGCCAGCCCACGGCCTGAGAGTGGGACTTGATTCAAAGACCGCCGACGATTTGGCGGCTTGCCGGTGTGAACAGCGGCGAGGCGAGCCTCGCCTGGCACAGGCGGCGGCAAGCCGCCGCACTCCCAGATTTGGGCCGGGCGGGGTTTGCTTCGAGAATTTCAGAGCGAGCGTGTTGGCGGCGCTTGGGGATTTAGGCGCTTTTTTTCTTGCTGAGTTTTAGGACTACTTCTATGTCGCGGCGGCTGTCGAAGCTGCTTACTGTACGCGTCGACGAGGTTAGGCCATCGTGTTCGGCGTGGATTTCGTAGTCTACGTTGGGATCGAGGCCGCTGAAGCGATAGGTGCCGGTCTCGTCGGCGATATAGGTTTTTACGGATTGCGACTTGACGTTCTTCAGGTAGACGACGCTGGAGGGAACGGGGTTTTCGTTCCTATCAATCACGCTACCGTGCAGCGTTTTTAATTGGGCCTCCGCTTTTTTCTGGGCTTTCGATTCTTCCTGGGCGTGGGACGGAACTACCGCGAAAAAGATCAAAAACAACGTTGCGAAAATTTTGAGAAATTGGCGGGTCTTCACGGGGTCCTATTCTTTCCAGCATGCGACGCTGGAATAGCAAAACCTGTGGCCGATTATGCAGGGAGGTCGAAAGCGACGGCCCAAGTACCGGCACAACAACTCTAAGATGATGCCTGCGGGATAAAAGATGCGAGCGTGAAGAACGAGGCGGAACTATTCAGCCTCTTCTTCCTCCTCTTCGTCTTCTTCCTTGGCGACGGAGCCTTCTTCTTCGTCGTCATCCTCGTCTTCGTCTTCATCTTCGGAGATGACGATGAGGTGCACGGGATGAGTTTGCGTCACTTCCAGCTCGACGTCGCACTCCGGGCAACTGAGGATTTCGCCTTCTTCGACTTCGTCTTCGTCCAGGTCTATTTCAGTGTCACATTCGGGACATCGGGTCACGGTAATTCTCTCCTTCCTGAGTGTACGACTACTGGCGGGTTATTATATACCGCCACTGTCAAGCAAACGCGAGAGGGGATGTGTAAAGGTGACGGGCCAAAGAGAATATCCGGAGCGGCCGCTGGTGGGGGTGGGCGGCGTGGTGATCGTGGAGGGGCAAGCACTTTTGATCAAGCGGGGCGGGCCGCCGCTGGAAGGTGAATGGTCTATTCCGGGCGGGATGCTGGAATTGGGGGAGACGCTGGATCAAGGCGTGCGGCGGGAATTGGCGGAGGAGACCGGAATCGAAGTGCATGTGCTGGATTTGATCGAGGTGTTTGAACGCGTTTTTCTGGATGATGGTGGAAGGACGCGGTATCACTTTGTGATTCTGGATTATTTGTGCGAGGCGGTCAGCGGAGAGGCACGGGCCGCAAGCGACGTGACGGATGTGGCATGGGCGCGGGAGGAAGCGTTGGTGAAGTATTCGTTGACGCCGACGGCTACGCGAGTGATCAAGCGGGCGTTTGAGATGTGGCGGGGATTAGAAACGCCACGGAGGCACAGAGACACCGAGAATTGAATGGAAGATTCTTCGCTCGCACGATGCCTAGTTTTCCCGCGGCTTTGCGTTTTCTCTTAATCTCTCTGCGCCTCTGTGTCTCTGTGACAGATTTTGCGGCGTCAGCTGGCGGCGGCTTCGGGGAGGCGGCCGAAGCGGCGTTCGCGGCCGCGAAAGTCTTCTACTGCGTCGGCAAGATCAGCGGCTTCGAATTCGGGCCACATGCGCGGGGTGAAGAAAAGTTCGGCGTAGGCGCATTCCCACAGCATGAAGTCGCTGAGGCGGCGGTCGCCGCCGGTGCGGATGAGCAAGTCCACGTCGAGAGCGGGGCCGCTGGAGTGCGTGACTTCGCCGAGGCGTTTGGCGAATTCACGTTGCGAAACTTCGAGGCTGGAAACCATCCAGCAGGCGGCGCGAAGGATGGCATCGCGCGCGGAATAATCCACGGCAATGCGCAATTCGAGCGCGCGGCCGGCAGCAGTGAGTTTTTCCGCGGAGTCGATCGCCTCGGCTAGAGACGGCGGGATGCGATCGCGGCGGCCGATGACGCGCAGGCGAATTCCCGCGGCCGCGCAGCCTTCGGCTTCCGCGCGGAAATATTCCTCGAGCAGGATGAGCAGCGCCGCGACTTCGCCGAGCGGACGGCCCCAATTGTCGGAGGAGAACGCGTAGAGGGTGAGCGTGCCGACGCCGAGACCGGGGGCGGCTCGGACGATGCGGCGGACGGCTTCGACTCCGGCGCGGTGGCCTTCGGAGCGAATCAGGCCGCGAGCGGAGGCCCAGCGTCCATTGCCATCGAGGAGGATGGCGACGTGGAGTTTCGGTTCAGCTTGCGACTGTGACGGCGGCACCATCTTCAAAGTACTTTTGTTCATAGAGCGTCCGGGCAAAAAAATTTGGGAGACTAAGCTTCGCGGGTCACGCGGATCAAAGCTTCCATGTGGTCCAGATATTTTTCGAGCGCGCGACGGCCGGTCGCGGTGAGGCGATATTCGGTTTTGGGCATGCGCCCGTCGAAGGATTTGGTGCAGCCGAGATAGCCGGCGTCTTCCAGCTTGCGCGCGTGGACGCTGAGATTGCCGTCGGTGGCGCGAAGCAATTGCTTGAGCTCGTTGAACGTGAGCGATTCGTTCACGGCGAGCGCGCTGACGATGGCGAGGCGCGTGCGTTCGTGAATCAGGCGATCGAGATTGGTGGCCGAATTTTCCGGCGGACGCGCCGCCGCCGAATTTTTCTTGGCGCGCTCGTCGCTTTCGGCGTGGTCGCGACGATACGCTGATGATTTACCCGCCATATTTCCTCGCAATTACGCCCCCAAAAATAATATGTAACGCGCCAAAGCCGGCCGCCAGGAAGGCGTTGCCCCAATTCCAGGGGCAGAACATCGCGACCGTTCCCAGGACCATGAAGCAGAGACCCATCAAGGGGACGATGCGAATGGAGAACGCGCCGCCGGTGACGACTCCGGTACCGTAGAGCAAAAGCCATTGGCCGGGGATCGGGCCAATTTCGCTCGAGCGCAGATGCAGGATGGTGAGAAGCGCGCCGACGAAAAGAGGCGGCGCAAAACTGTAGACGAAGCGGCGGCCGGGGCCAGTGAATAGCGCGGTTCCGGCCTGGCGCGCTTTGGAGTAAGTAGTCCAACTGGCGATGCCGATGGCGATGAAGGCTTCGGCGACCCACGTAATCAGCCAGGCGAGCGGAGTGGTTTGCAGTGAAGCGATGGCAGCGGCGCCGAGGGCGGTGATGCCCATGGCGACTCCGCCGAGACCTGGAACGGCGGTGAAGGATCCGGCGCGCTCCATGGTTTCGCGAATGAAGCGAAGATTGTCGCGAGCGTGATCGTCAATGGCGAGGGGAGCGGAGTTTCGCGGACGGAGGGGTTCGGGAAGCGCCATGGGTGAGAGGATAGCATGTAGGAGCGTTTTGTCAAGTACTTTGTTTTGCAAAGTGTATTGGAGTTGTTGGGCTTGTTGAGTGCTGGCGGCGAGACTATGCTGGGGCGGCACGAATTTTACGGGAGGAATACGGAGATGAACCGACTGGCGATTTTAATGATGTGCGCGGGATGCTTCGCGTTGACGGCTGTGGCAGCGGCGCAGCAGGCAGTGCCGGAGGCGGCGAAGGTTGAGCCGAACCCGGTATCTTCGGCGGTGCGCAGCAACCTCGAGCGGAATTCTAAAAGCATTCTGGCGGCGGTGGATGAGATGCCGGCGGACAAATTCGGGTACCGGCCGACACCGGAGCAGATTACTTTTGGGCACCTGGTGATGCATATGGCGGGATCGAATTTCCGGCTATGTTCGGCGATCTCCGGAATGGGGATGCCGAAGATGGACGAATTGAAGGAGACGGATCCAAAGGAGAAGCTGGCGGGGGCGCTGAAATCGTCATTTGATTTCTGCACGCAGGCGTTGGCGAAAGTGGACGATTCGAATCTGGGCGAGGTGGTGCTTACACGCGGGAGTTTTAGTCTGACGCGCGCGGGGGCGATGATCGCCTTAACGAATGATTTCGCGGATCATTACAGCGGGGCGGCGATGTATTTGCGGTTGAATGGGTTGTTGCCGCCTACGGCGCAGCCGCGTAAGGAGTGAGGTGTTTGCGTTCGCGGGATGCGGACGTGCGGACGCCTGGCTTGGCTGGTGAAAAAGGCAGTGGCTAGTGGTTAGTGACCACAGGTGTCCGGCTAAAAGCTGAACATTTGCAATTGTTTAGCGGCATCGGGGCTCTCCGATGTTGCTGCGTTTTGCGTAAGTACTTGCAGCAAAGGGATTTTTTCGAAAAGGGAGACGCTCAGAATTTGCAGCATGGCATGCAGTTCCAAGTCCAGGCGCAAGCGTTTGCGCACGATGGCCGCCAGCACATAGATGGCGATGGCCGTCCAGATTTGCGTCTTCACGGCGTTCTCGGAGAGGCCATAGAAGGCTTTGATGCGCAGGTGCTGCTTGATCCATTTGAAGAATAGTTCGACTTGCCAGCGGCATTTGTAGAGTTGCGGAATGCTGAGCGTGGGCAAGGAAAAATTGTTGGTGAGAAAGATCAGCTGGCGGGCATTCTCCTGGTCGCAGTAGCGGAGGCGGCGCAGCGCCTCCGGATAACCTTTCAAGGTATAGAAACTCTCCAAGCGGATCGTTTGGTCGCAGCGCAAGCCGGTGCTCTTGTCCACGGCCCGCGAAGTCACGCAGCGAAAGCGAAAATCTTTTCGCGCGCGAATGATGAAAAATGCCAAGCATTGCGTCAAGTGGTACAGCCGCGCGAAGTCCAAGTACCCGCGATCGAGAAGATAAAAAGCGCCCGGTTCCGGCAGCAGTTGATCGAAGACGCGAATTTCGTGGATTTTGGCTGGTTTTATGTCGATTCCCACCGGAATGCTGCCGCGCAGATCCAGCAGCGTGTGCATCTTGACGGCGGCGTTCAGCCGTCGGTAGCGCGCCCAGGGAAACAACGAAAGACACAGATCGATGGTCGTGCAGTCCAAAGCGTAGGCGGTTTCTTCCAGCTCCACCGCCAAAGGCTCGCCCGCATACAAAGGCCGGGCCATGGCGATGAGCACGCGCGCCAAATCGGCGAAGATGCGCCAGTCGCGGCTCTCGTTGGCGTCGGCCAGCGTGCTGCGCGAAACCTGACCGCGAATCCCCACATGGTACAGCTTTCCGCCGAGCGCCCGCAGGCACGTTTCGATGTCGCGCAAACTCTCGCGATACGTGAGTTGCGCGAAGGCCATGGCGAGGAACTGGTCCCAACAAGAAAAACTGCGCACGCGATACTGCCCGCGGTAACGCGCCACGCAACGCCGGAATTCGTACGTAGGAATGAAATCCATCAACTGCGCAAACACCGTCTTGCCGGAGTTCATCTCGCATCCCTCCCCGTGTCCCAGGAGCGAGAATGAGGCCTTTGCAATTCAAATCGAAAACTACTCTTTTCGCCGATAAATTCATATGCGTCAATAGCTTCCCAACCTTCTCGAAACGCTCAACCGGACAGTAGTGGTTAGTGACGAGTGGCTAGTAGCGCGACGCTGCGGTTGGCGCTGGATTTTGGAGTTTGTGCTGGGAAAAGAATGGCGCCCTGAAGGGCGCCGCTACAAAGTCAACACCGGATTTCGCGGCGCGAGACTGTGCAAAGCCCGCGACATCAGGGAGACTTGCGCGCGGGGTAACGGCCCAGCAGCCAGTTCCAGCGGATGTAGATCAGGTCGCAGAACATGATGAGGCTGTCACGGATTACGTGAACTTTTGTGGCGGGATCGTGAGCCCAGCGGACCGGGACTTCGGCGGTGCGCAGGCCGTGGCGTTTCGCGAGGAACAGGATTTCGGGATCGAAGCCGAAGCCCTCGATGCGCTGCTGTTCGAAGACGACGCGGGAAGGCTCGCGGCGGAAGATTTTGAAGCCGCACTGGGTATCGTAAAACGGCAGGCCCGTGATGGCGCGGACGAAGCCATTGAAGATAATTCCCGCCCATTCGCGAACCACGGATTGGTGGATGGAGATGAGCGAGCGGTCGAGCGCGCGGGAACCGATGGCGACGTCGTTGCCGGCGGCGAGGGCGGCGAGAAGCTTTTCGATTTCTTCGATCGGAGAAGAGAGGTCAGCGTCGGTGAAAAGAGCGAGGCGGCCGCGAGCTTCGAGCATACCGTGACGTACGCTGTAACCTTTGCCGCGATTATCGCCATTTGAGATCAAGCGTACTTGCGGCATTTCGCGCGCCCATTCTTCGGCGATGCGCGCGGTGCCGTCTTGCGAACCGTCGTCCACAATTACAATTTCGATTTGGGCAAGGGTGAAGTCCGGAGACAAGTCCGGGAGGACGCGCCGCGCGGAAAAATATTCGCGAATGCGCGTGAGAGTGCGCGGAAGGCGAGCCTCTTCGTTGTAGGCGGGGATGACGATGGACAAGTCGGGCGTGCGCTCGGTCATTCGCGCGGGATTCCTGGGACGGTCTCTTGGGGACTGGCAGGCCAGCCGTGGCATCCGAGAAGCGGCACAAAGCGGCAGACGAAGAGCGATTCTTTATTTACGGCGTCGGCGCGCTTCGTGATGCGCAACAAGTCTTGTTGCTCTGCGTCGCCGACGGGGATTACGAGACGGCCGCCATCGGCGAGCTGTTCGACGAGAGGCACTGGCACGGAGGGAGCGGCGGCAGAAACGATGATTGCGTCGTAGGGCGCGCGCGGCGGCCAGCCGAGCGAGCCATCTCCTTCTTCGACACGGACGTTCGAGTAGCCGAGGCGAGCGAGACGTTCGCGGCAAGCACGAGCGAGTTCGGGCAGCAATTCTACGACGATAATTTCTTGCGCCAGCAGCGAGAGGACGGCGGCTTGGTATCCTGAGCCCCCGCCGATTTCGAGAACACGGTCTGAGCCGTTGAGCTGGGCGGCGTCGGCCATGGCCGCGACCATGAAGGGTTGCGAGATGGTTTGTCCGCCGCCGATGGGAAGGGGGACGTCGGAGTAAGCGGAGACGGCCGATTCGGGCGGAACGAATTCGTGGCGCGGGACCGAGAGCATGGCGTCCAGGACGCGCGGCGAGCGGATACCACGGGCGCGGATTTGGCGGGCGACCATTTCGTTACGGGCGGCGAAGTTGCTGGTGGATGCGGTGATTGCGGGATTGGCGTTTGCGTTCATGGACATTGCGCCTCATGGCAGCGGCGCGGGAGTACACGTGAAAGTTATCACAGCGGCGAACGGCGTTGCTAGTTGAGCGCGAAAGGCTCGGGAGTGCGGGAGATGTAGCGCGCGAGCGGTCAAGGCGGCGCGAATTGAGGGCGCTGAATTAACTCTATCGTGGAATTGCATCCATGGCTGACGTTCGGTACGATTGCTAGATTCGCTTGTCGGGCAGGCGCGACATGGGGACCGGCAGTCGAAGAACAGGAGAGAGCCAATGAAGGTGGGAGCCATTTTAGTCGCCGCCCTGCTGTGCACGGCGGGCGCGGCGCTGGCGCAAACATCCGCGCCCAACGCGCAACAAGCACCCCAGCACATGCCGGGGACTCCGGCGCAGCCGGGACAAGCCAACGCGGAAGCACAAGCGGAGGCGCCCGCGGAAAAAATCGATCCCGCGAAGGATACGGCGATCCGGCACTTAATCGAGATCACGGAAGTTTCCAAGCTGGGGGAAAATATTTCGAGTGCGATGCTCGTTAGGGTACGCGAGGTGATGGGGCGAACGATTCCTGCGGATCAGCTGCCAAAATTCATGGACGAGTTCACGCCGAAATACACAGCGAGCGCACCCACGAGCGCGGTGACCGACGCGATTGTGCCGATCTACGCGAAGCACTTTTCGATGGAGGATATTCAGGCGCTGACCAAGTTCTACGAGACGCCGCTGGGGCAACGCGTGGTGAAATCCATGCCCGATGTGGCGGAGGAATCGCAGGCAGCGGGAGCGCGGATTGACCAGAAAGCGGCGATTGCGACTTTGCGCAGCATGTCTGAAGAATATCCGCAATTGAAGCAGATGTTGCCGCCGGACAGCCCGGCTGCGGCGCCCGCTCCCAATTCGGCGCCGGCACCGGCACCAGCCCCGGCACCGAATGCACCGAAGTTGTCACCACCGCAGAAGTAGTTGTCGGCTTGCGCGGGGCGTTGAAGAGGAATTGCTTTGCGATCGCACGAGAAAGAGGGACTGAAATCGAGGAGGCTCTTTCACTGGGGCCTCCTCGTTTTATTTTGTGGCAGCTTGGCGGCGATTTCTGCGGCGCGGATTGCGGCGGTGGAGCGATCGAGTGCGATTACCGTCTCGGCTGCGATCAGTTTGAAGGATGCGCTGGATGAGATCGGGCGGCTTTATCAAGCGCGGCGCCCGGGCGCAAAGGTAGCATTTAATTACGGCGGTTCGGGAACTTTGCAGCGGCAGATCGAGCAGGGCGCACCGGTGGATATATTTTTTTCAGCGGCGGAAACACAGATGGATGGGCTGGCCGCGCAGGGATTGATTGCGACGGAGACGCGGCGGGACATCGTCGGGAACACCTTGGTGCTAATTGTGCCGGCGACAACGAGAATGTTGAACGATTTTCCGGATCTCACGCGGCTGTATGTGAGCGTGATCGCGTTGGGGGAACCGGGGACTGTGCCGGCGGGAATGTACGCGCGGCAGACGCTCGAGCACATGGGACTATTCGCGGCGGTCGAAAAGAAGATTGTGTACGCGAAGGATGTGCGCGCGGTGCTCACTTATGTGGAGACGGGCAATGCCGATGCGGGATTTGTGTACCGCACAGACGCGCTGAGCTCGCCGAAAGTGCGGGTGGTGGCGACGGCAGCGGCGGATTCGCATGATCCCATTGTGTATCCGGCGGCAGTGCTGAAGAATTCAAAGAATGCTGGTGCGGCGCGGGAATTCGTGGATTTCCTGCAAGGATCTGAAGCGCGCGCGGCTTTCGAGAAGTACGGATTTACGCCCGCGGAAAAGTCAGCCGTAAAGAACTGATCCAGCTACAATCCCTCTCGCGATGGATTGGTCTCCTCTGTGGATTTCGCTGGCGACGAGCTTGACAGCGACGGCGGTGACGCTGGTCGCGGGGCTGACCGCGGCGGCGTGGCGCGAAAGCCGCACGGGCGCCGGCGCGGCGTTGATTGATGGTGTGTTTCTTCTTCCTCTGGTGCTACCTCCTACCGTGGTGGGGTTCCTACTGCTGCTACTTTTCGGACGCAACGGACCGCTCGGCAAACTTCTGATGCAAGTTGGAGCGACAGTGGTGTTTTCTTGGCCGGCCACGGTGATTGCCGCGACGGTGGTGGCGTTTCCATTGATGTATCTGACGGCGCGCGCGGCTCTCGAGCAGGTAGATCCGCATTTATTGCAAGCGGCGCGGACTTTGGGCGCTTCGGAATGGCGAATTTTTCGCGAGGTGGCGCTGCCGTTGGCGTGGCCGGGCGTGCTGGCGGGGACGATTCTGAGTTTCGCGCGCGCGCTGGGAGAATTTGGCGCGACGTTGATGCTCGCGGGAAATATTCCGGGAAGAACGGAGACGATTCCGATCGCGATTTATTTTGCTGTGGAGTCGAATGAAATCAAGCAGGCGCTCGGATGGTGCGCATTGGACGTGGGGATTTCGGTCGCGCTGCTGGGCGGGCTTTATTACTGGACCCATGCGCAGGGGCTGCGGCGCGAGCGCTGGGGGCGGCGCTGACGTGACCTTGGAAGTGCAGGTCGAGAAGAAGCTGGCGGATTTTACTTTGGATGTGTCGTTTTGCGCGCCGGCGGCGCCTTTGAGCATTCTGGGAGCATCGGGCGCGGGAAAGACGATGCTTTTGCGCTGCATCGCGGGACTGGAGCGGCCGGGGCGCGGACGAATCGCGTTGAACGAGCGGGTGGTTTTCGATTCGGAGCGGAAAATTAGGGTTCCCGCGCGCGAGCGGCGGATCGCTTTGCTATTTCAGAATTATGCTTTGTTCCCGCACCGGACGGTTGACCAAAACATAGCGTTTGGACTGCATAGCCTAGCGCGGGCGGAACGAGCGGCGCGAATAGCGTCGGTGGTGGAGCGCACGCATTTGGCAGGGCTCGAGCAGCGTTATCCGCGGGAATTGTCCGGCGGCGAGCAGCAGCGGGCGGCGTTGGCGCGTGCTTTAGCGATCGAGCCGGAGGCACTTTTGCTCGACGAACCGCTGGCGGCGTTGGATACGCATTTGCGGTCGCAGGTGGAAGCGCAGCTGCAGGAGACGTTTGCTGCGTACCGGCGTCCGGCTTTGCTGGTGACGCACAACATGGAGGAGGCGTACCGGTTGGGGGAACAGTTGCTGGTGCTTTCGCGCGGCCGCGTGGCGGCTTTCGGAGCGAAGGAGGAAATTTTCCGTCATCCGCCTAGCGTGGAAGTTGCGCAGCTGACTGGTTGCAAGAATATTTCGCGGGCGCGGGTGAACGCGGATGAGACGATCGAAGCTTTGGATTGGGATTGCCGGTTGCAGGTGGCGGGTGCGTCGGGCGAGAGGGCGCCGAAATTTATTGGGATACGAGCGCACCACATTGATTTCCTGGAATCGGCTGACGGGGCTGAGGATTTAGAGAACGTTTTTCCTTGTTGGGTGACGCGGACTTCGGAGTCGCCGTTTCGGATTACGTTATTTTTGAGCGTGGACGCGGCGCATGGAGCGGCGGGGAGATATCAGCTGCAGGCAGAGGTGTTCAAGGAAAAGTGGCTGCGATTTCGGGAGAGACCGTTTCCGTGGCATGTGCGATTGGCGCCGGAATTGTTGTTTTTGATGCATGGCTAGGGAGTTTCGTGGCGGCGGTGTCCGGAACGCTTCGGATTTGTGCCGCGACATGGATGGCGCACTGAAGTGCGCCGCTACAACGTCAAAAACTAAGAGCCGGTGGGACGCCGGCGCTACAAAGTCTCATCAGTGGAAATGCTTGACGAATTTGATGTCGAGGCCGTAGGTGCCGTTGACGTCGCGGAGGAAGACGATCGAGAGGTCGCGTTTTACGTGGTATTCGACCTGGATCAACTGCTCCTGATCGGATGCAGCGTTGGAAGAATAGGTGATGGTGAGGTCGCGGGTGACTTGCTGCTCGATCGTCACGCGGGCGGAGGCGTTTGATTCGGTGGCGGTACCGGCGAGGAAGGGGTCCACGCGGAAATGGCTGATGCCAAAGAGATGCTCGATGCGGCCGCCTAAGCCGCTGGAGATGGCTTCGGAGAGGAGCGCGGTGGCGCCGTAGTTCTGCCCGCCGCCGGCGGAAGAACGCAGCGCGCTTTCCTCGCCGGTGCTGCCGACTGCGAGGAGCGCGATGATATCGGAATCCGGAAGCGGCGGATCGGAACGATAGCCGAGAGAAAGTTTGCTGGCGCGGCCGGAGAAATTGATGGTGACCTGATACTGGCTGATGGTGGAGGTGGCTTCGATATTGAGTTCAGGATCGAGCTGGAACGGGTTCGCGAAATTCACGTCGCCGCGAGTGAGGGTGAAGGTGTTGCCGCGGAAATTCATTTCGCCGCCGAGCAGATGAATGTGACCGAGGAGGATGGGACGGTCCCAGGTGCCGCGCAAATGCAGGTCGCTATCAATTTCGACCTGGGCGCCGGTCCATTCGATACGGGCACCCGGACTGGTATGTGCGGCGATATCGAACGTGAGATTGCGCATGAAGGGCGACGACGCGCCGCTGGAAATTTGAGTGCTTGAGCCAAAGAAGGAAGAGATGTCCACGCCGGGTGCGAAGAGGAGGCGTTTTAGTTCCAGAGTGCCGCTGAGGACGGCGCGGTCGCTGGTGCCGGAAAGTTGTAGCGTGCCACCCATCAGCCAACTCATGCCTTGCGGGTAGCGGATGCGGACTTGGGTGGTTTTAGTGGTGATGTCGTAGCGGATCGGGCCGGGTTCGCCATAGGTGACGCTGCCTGTGAGGGTGAGCTGGCCGCCGCCGGAATCCGCCGTGACGTTTTCAAAGAGCAGGCGGCTGGTATCGAATACGAGATCGCCATTCAGGTGGCTGAGGCCGACCGGAAAATCAGAATAGTTTGCGGAGGCATCGCGGACGGTGGCGCGGCCAGTCACGCGCGGTTTGGACATCGTACCCTGGGCGACGACGTTGACGATCGCATTGCCCTGCGCATTTATTTCCGGCAGCACACCTTTGAGCAAAGCCAGATTGATTTCACCGATGAGATTTACATGGATCGGGCGATCGTGATCGAAGCGGGCCGAGCCGCTGATTTTGAAGTCCGTATCGAGGCCGTGGAGATGCGCTTGGGTGATGCGGATCTCGTTGCGGCGATAGGTGAACTGGACCGGGCCGTCGTTTTCGAGCGAAACAAACAGATAGCCGAACGTGATTCGTGAAATATCGGCGTTCACTTCGATGGTTTCCGGTTTGCGAAGCGAGCCATCGAGGGTGAATTTGCCGTCCACGACGCTGTGGGCGGTGAGATTTTTCAGGTGCAGGCCGGCGGTGAGCAGCGGATCGAGATCGAATTGGATGACATTGAGCTCTCCGGAAATCTTTTCGTCACCGGAGAGGGCGATGCTGATTTGGCCGCGCAGTTGGCCATTGGCGCGTTCGGTGCTGAGCGCCATGCGGACGGTTTTCCCATCAGAATCGAGCCTCCCGCGAAAATCACCTTGATGGTCCGTTCCCAGCGTCAGATTCGTGACGCGAAAATCTCCCTGCGCCGTGGGGCTGCGGACGGGTCCGCTGCCGCGCAGATTGAAATCGAATTGGCCGCCGATGGGGAGGGAGGAGGCCTGGAGAACCTGGATTTTTTCGAGAAGAATGGACGTGCCGGTAACGTTGAATTCCGCCGTTTGTTCCTGCGGGCGGTAGAGAACGTCTCCGGTGACGCGGCCGGTTTCGCGGCGGAGCACGGCACGGTCCAGGCGGATTTCATCGTGCGCGAGATGCATTTCGCCGGTGAACTGATCGAAGCGCAGGCCTTTGGCTTCGATGTCGTCGAGCGTTACATTGGCATCGAGCACCGGCGCACTGCTGGTGCCGCTGCCGCGAAATGTACCGGTGATCAGAGCTTTGGCGGGATAGCTGGTGCCGAGGATTGCCTGGACGTCTTCACTGGGAGCGCGCCGGGTTTGCGCTTCAAGCGACCAGGTATCTCCGGGAGCGAAACTCCAGTCGCCGTCAAATTGCATGGCCAGGTCGAGAGAGACTGTGGCTTCGCCGCGTTTTACGGTGGCGTGGGTGAGCTTGAAACCATCGAGCGAGTAGTCGAGGTCGGTATCAATTTCGTCGAAGTGATAGGTATCGTACTGCGCGCCTGTGGCGTAGAGATGGCCGTCGAAGGTGGGTCCTTGAATGGGGCCGAGAATGCGTCCGCGAAACGTGACGTTTCCGGCGGCGCGCGTGGGGACAGCACCGGGGCCGCGGACGCGATTGATGAAATCGTCCCAGTCGGTGAGGTCTTTTACTTTGAGCTTTAATTCGATTGCGGAGTCGCGGCCGCTGAGCGGGCCATCCATTTCGATTTCCGTGTTGGGGGTGGTGATTTCGCTTTGCGTGAGCAGCATCGTTTCCGTGTCTTCCACGTAATCGAAAATGATGTGCGCGGTGACGGGAATGACTCCCGGGGCGAGAGTGGGAGGAGGAGACCAGCGCATATCGCCCTTGGTGCGGAAGTGCTTGAAATTGGCGGTCCAGGAATTCGTGGAGTCAACGTCAATGGAACCGTCCCAGTGGAGCGTGTCCACTGGAAAGTCGGTGTTATTTACGGCGCTGAAGGCATCGGCGAGGCTGGCGTGATGGAAATGAGTCTGCGTGCGGAAGGCGAGAGTCTTCATGTCCATTTCGAGGTGGCCATCGAGAGCGCCTTCGAGAGCGCGGACGGAAAGATTCTGCACGGTGAGGAGATTCTTCGAGAATTCGTAATCGCCCCAGGTTTCGAGGTTGGTGGCGTGGAACCATTGATAGGGCATCTTGATGTCGTGACCGTCAAAATGGCCGCTGCCGGACCAATCGCCTGAAGCGTAATGGCCCTGGCCGGAAAAATCGGCGATTAGGTCGGGAGTGAGCGGCTCGCGAAAGATGGTGCGGATATCCTGCAGGGAGAGGCGGCCGCGATAGTGAAGATCCCAATCCGATTTTGCGAAGCTAGGAAGCTCGGCGCGCAGGTTCAGTTCGGAGTGCGGGCCTTTCCAGGTGAACTCGTCGAGCTCGAAGGCGTTGCGATGCAGAGTGAACTTGGCGGCGACGTCAAAGCGGAATGGGAGATCGCGTTGCAGAGCCAGTTGGACCTGATCCCAGGTGAGACTACCGACGTAGGCATCGTTGCCATCCGAGGCAACCGCGTATTGCAAGAGGAATGCGAGATTCTGGCCTTTCACATCGAGTGGGATGCGTTGGTCATTGATGGTGGCGCTGCCGTCGTGCAATTCGAGGCGGCCGATGCGCAGATTGAAGAGCGTTTCTTGCCAGGGATTTTTGCCAGCGGGCACTTGCGGAGTTGGAATGTTGCTGGCGCCGCCTTTCGAAAGGCGAACGTAGAGCGCGGGGTGCTCCGCAATGAGTTGATCAATTTTGAACTCGCGGTGGAAAAACGAAAGGATGGTGAGGCCGACATCCAGTCGGTTGACGTGAAACAACGGAAGTTCCGCAGGACCTTCAAGGCCGTGGAGAGTGAGGTTGTCGAGTTCCGCCTGCAAACGCAGGAGATGAAGGTGAAAAGCGCCCAATTCGACGCGAGCACCGGTGCGTGCCTCGATCTGGCGGACGAGAGAGTTGCGAATCCACTGATTCATGAGGCCGGATTGGAGGACGAGAAAGGCAGCGCCACACAGGAGGACAACCAGGAGCAGCATCGCCGCCAGCCAACGCAACAGGCGCTTCATGAGCCGCTTCCTTGCGACATGACGTCAATCCGGAGAGCGTCGCGCGAATCGTCCAGCCACTTGGTGGAGCGCTCGTTGATGGCGCGCTGGATCAGCACTTCGCGGATGGTGTCGTCAACATCATCGAGCGGAGGCACGGGCTGGTTGCGGGCTTTGAGCTGCGGCGCAAATTCGTCGTGGTAATAAGCCTCGACCTGTTCGTCAGTGACTTGCGCCGAAGGACGAAAGCGATAATCAATGAAGCGGGAAAGATACAACTGCTGAGCTACCATGCGGCGGACGGCGGCTTCCGTCAAGCCGGCGGCAGCGCAGCGCTTTTCGAATTCCTGCGGCGAAGGAAATTGCTTCACGAATTCGGAGTAAGCGCGATCCACATCTTCGGCGGAAGGCTGACCGTATTTCGTGGCGGTGGCTTCGTTGCGGATCATCCATTGGTCAATGAGTTCGCGAAGGAGTTCCTGCCGGGGCTTGGATTCGCCATCCACGAGCTTTTGGAACGCGGCGAGCTCGTGCACTTCGCTTTCGGTGATGATGTCGTCTTCGATGCGCGCGGCGACGCCGTCTATCTGCGTGGCGCCCTTATCGGAAGGCGCCGCCGGGGGCGCTTGCGGGCCGGGCCCTGGCGCAAGCTGCGCGAACGTGGGCGCTGTGCCGAACGGCAGAAGAGCAGCCGAGAAGCCGAAGATGAGGAGCGCGCGTCGCATCAGAAGACTGGTCCAATGTTGAAAGAAAAACCAAAGTGCGAGACGTGGAATGTTTGCGTCGGCGGCACGGTGGGCGGAGTGGGCGTGACGGTGTAGGCCGCTGGATTAATTTGATAGCCGAAATCCACGCGAACGGGGCCGATGGGGGTGGGATAGCGCAAACCGAAACCAATGGTGTGCGAGAAATAGTTCAGATTCGTGGAGGAAGCGGATTTCCAGGCAAGGGTGATGTGATTCACGTCGCTGTAGACGTTGCCGCCGTCGTAGAAAAGCGTGCCGCCAAGACGATTGCCGACGAAGGGCAAGCGCATCGGGAAATGCAGCTCCTGGTTGAAGATCAGGAGCGCGAGGCCGCCGATGGGAAAGCCCGTGCAGGGATCGCGCGGGCCGGCTTCGTTGAGGCCGAATCCCCGCAGCGACTGTGCGCCGCCGGAAAAGAAGCGTTCGGGCAGCGGAATAATCTCGCCCGTCGTAGTGGTCTGGCTGCAATTCGTAGGCGCGTTCCCTGTAGTCGTGCCAGTCGGCTGTTCGATTCCGAAGCGCGTGGAACGGGCAAAGACGAAGTCGCGACCGAAGGGATGGTAGGAGGAGTTTTGGACAAAGGCGCGCAGAAAGCTGGCACTGGAACCGAGCGCAGTCGCGGCGTAGCTCACGTCGGCGGTGTTGAAGGTGCCGGATTTGGGATCGCTGGGATTGTCCCGGCGATCACGAGCGTAGGTGACGCCGAATCCAGACACCAGAGTGGGCTGGCTATAGAGTGGAATCTGATCTTCGGAAATCGTGCCGTTCAAGTTGGTGGCCACCACGCGGCGAAAAAAATAACGGTACTGGAGCGAGCTAGACGGCGAAAGCTTCTGGGAGATCTGCAGCTGGCCCTCGTAACGTATGGAGGTGAACGTGGAAACGTCCAGCGTCTTATCCGCAAAGATGGTGAGCGCCGCGCTCAGAGACCGCTTGGCAAGAAAGTTGTCCGCCGAGTATGACGCCAACGCGCGGTATTGCAGGGTGCTGGCCCGCACTTTGAACGTCAGGGTCTGCGCACGCCCGAACATATTGGCGCGGGAAATTTCAAAAATGCCGCGCGGGCTTGCCGCAATGCGGGTGTTGTTCGGATTGCAAGGGGGCGAATTAGGCGGCGGGTTGGCTGGGCAAGGATTGCCGATCTCGAGGACTTCGAAGCCGAAGCCGTAACCGATGGTGTAGCGGCCTCCTTCGGTGACGTCTACGACCATGACCTTTTCGGGATCGGTCCCGGTAGGATTTTGCGGCGCGATTTGCACGCGGGTGAACACGCCGAGATTGTACAGACGGCGCTGGCTTTCGACGACGTCGCCTTCGCGCAACGGACCGTTGGGTTTAATTACGACCTGTCGCGCGATGATGCCGGGGCGGGTGTATTGATACCCGGACAGCAAGACTTTGGCGACGTCAATGCGTTCGCCTTCGCTGATTTTGTAGCTGACGACGACCTCATTGGCGGCGTCGGCAGGAGCGACGGTATCGTCGAGGCGCGCTTCGGGAAACCCTTCGTTGTAATACATCGCAAGGATGTTGTTGCGATCGCTGGAGACGGAGGCGGCGGAATAGGGCTGGCCGGGCGAGGAGCCGACTACGTTGAGCAGCGTATCCAGACGGAGTTCGTGATTCCCTTCGATTTTCAGAGACTTGACCAAGGTCTGGGGGCCTTCGACGATCTGATAATTCACAAATAGATTGTTTTTCTTGCCCTGATAATTATCGTCCACGGCGGAAGTGACTTTGGCGTCGAGAAACCCGTTGGAAAGATAGAGAGCGCGAATGGATTCGCCGTCCTCGCGAACCAGGCTTTGGCTGAAGCGGCCGCTGGAAGCGAAGGAAGCGGGCTGTAGAGAGAGCCGGCCTTCGAGGAGATCTTTGCTGAAATATTTATTGCCGCTGAAGGCGACGCCGGCAAGGCGAAAACGGTCGCCGCGAGAGACTTCGTAACTGATGACGCGCAGACCGGTCTTGGGATCGTCATGCGAGGAAACCTGGACGTCCGCATCGAAGTATCCCTGGCGCTGAAAATAATCGCGGATATTGCGGCGGCCTTCCTGGAGCAAATCTTCGTCTACCGCACCTTCCGCGTAGATGGGGAGCAGCTGGCGCAGTTTGCCCGTCTTGATGCGAGCGCCGCCTAGACTCACGCTGACGCGCGGTCCGGCGGTGACTTCATAGTTCAAGGTGACGAGATTGGTTTTCGGGTCGTAGGTGCCCGCGGTGATCAGTATTCCGGCGCCGAGATAACCCTGATTGACGAGATATTTTTTCAAGCGCTGCGAGGCGCGAGTGAGGCGCGCGGACGTCAGCGTGTTTTTCAATTTTATTTTGGAACGCGTAATCAGTTCCGGGTCTTTGTACGGGGTCTGGTTTTTCACGGCGAAATTTCCGACGATAGCGCGCGGTCCGGGTGTTACGGTGACGAGGACGTCCATCTGGCGCGTATCCTCGTGGGGCGTGAGCGTCCATTTGACGTCGGCTTCATAGAGGCCTTCCGTGCGGAGCGTGTCCTTAAGGCGGCCGATGGCTTCACGCAGCGTGCTTTCACGGAAAGGTTCGCCCAGGCCGAGGCGCATGGCTGCTAGCGCGGCCGCTTCGCTGGGGGGCTCTTTGAGGCCTTCGACGCGAACTACGTTGTTGTAATGGTTGCGCTGGACGATGAAATCCACGCGAAGACCTTGCGCGCTGGAAGCGGCGACGACGCGGATATTCGCAAAATCGCCGGTGCGGTAAAGAGCCCGAAGACTTTCACGTTCCGCGCTGAAGTCGAATGGTTTGCCGACTGTGAGAGGAAGCGCCGTGGCGTTTCCTTCCAGGGTATGACCGGAATCATCCAGTACGCGGATTTCGGCGACGCGCTGGCCTTCGACCTGGACTTGACCCTCGACTTGGGCTTGCTGGGCGCGCACGGGTGCGGACGCGAGGAGGCTGCCGGCCAGCGCTCCGAAGGCTAAAAATCGCCCTAAAGTCCCGCTCGAGTGAGAAGAGCAGGCTCGCGGGGATGACGATTTCCACGGGATTCTCATGCGCCAGAAGATAAGAGCAAAGGTTAGCACAGGCGGGTTGGCTGCCGGTCGCGAAAAGGGGTTATTATGCTTAAATTCGGCTGAAAAAACGGCCAATTGCGATTCATGATGATGAACAGCGAGCAACGCGAAAAATACTCCCGGCAGATACTCTTTGCCGGAATTGGCGAGGCGGGGCAGGAGCGGCTGCTCGGTGCTAGCGCTGTGCTGGTGGGTTGCGGAGCGCTGGGGACCGTGGTTGCGAATCTATTGGTGCGGGCGGGGCTGGGGCGATTGCGGATTATCGATCGCGATTTTGTGGAGGCGTCGAACCTGCAACGTCAGACACTTTTTGAGGAAGCTGACGCGCGCGAGGCGCTGCCGAAGGCGACGGCTGCGGAAAGGCGTTTGCGCGCAATTAATTCCGATGCGGGCGTGGAAGGAGTGGTGGCCGACCTGACGCCGGAGAACAGCGAGGAACTTCTCGGCGGGTTCGAATTGATTCTGGATGGCACGGACAATTTTGAAACGCGTTTGCTGCTGAACGATTTGGCCATCGCGCGAAATGTTCCGTGGATCTATGCAGCGGCGGTGGGAAGTTACGGCGTTACGATGACGATTCGTCCGGGCGAGACGGCTTGCCTTGCGTGCCTCACAGAAAGCGAGGAGAAAGGCGCAGCGCTAGGCGCGGAAGCCACGTGTGACACGGCGGGAGTGGTGAATGCAGCGGTCGGCGTGATCGCTTCGATTGAAGCGGCCGAAGCTATGAAATTGCTGGCGGGAAGGCCGGAAGTTTTGAACCAGCGATTGATTTCGTGCGACGTGTGGCGCGGGCGTTTTCAATCCATACGCATTGCGCGCAATTCCGACTGCCGCGCGTGCGTGCGACGAGAATTCGCGTACCTGGATGGTGACGCGCAGCCCCACATCACGATGTGCGGGCGCGACTCGGTGCAGATTCACGAGCGCGGGCGCAGGCTGGATTTGGATGAACTGGGGCGACGGATCGCGCTGGGGCCGGCGGACGGTTTACACCACAATGAATTTCTTTTACGTTTCCGCGTGGCGCCCTATGAACTGACGGTTTTCACGGATGGCCGCGCGATTGTGAAAGGAACGAAGGATCCCGCGGTGGCGCGTTCTTTGTATGCGCGGTATATCGGGGCGTAATCCCACACTGCAACGAATTCCGTATAAAAATCTCTTCTCGCCACCGGCGGGCCGAAGGACGGGTGTAAAATCGGCGCGCAAAGTGACGGCGAATGAACGGTCTCGATTCCGAGGAGCTGCCATGAACGTCTTTTCTGCGTCTCCGGCAAAATCTCCGGTGATTCCCTGCTCGCGGCGCGCGGCCATGGCGTCTCTTGCCTTGGCCGCGCCGGTTTTTTCAGCTTTGAGAGCGGGCACGTCGCAGGACGCGACTCTTGCCGTGCTGGTGAAGCTTCGCGAAGATTGGGTGATGGCCCTGCACACCAAACAGCTCGAACCGATTCTGAAGTTCTATGCTGCGGATGCCGCGTTCCTGCAGCCAAGCGGCGAGCGGATTACCGGCGCCGCTGCCTTGCGCAATCTTTTCCAAATGATCATGACGACTTTCAACAGCGACCTCGTGCTGCACAGCTTGAACCTTGAAACATCCGGAGATCTTGCGTACGACAGCGGCGACTTCGAAGAAAATCTGACGAATATTGCCCACGGCACGAAGATTGGATCGAAAGGCAGCTACGTGATCATCTACAAGCGGCAAGCGAACGGTGACTGGCAAATCGTGCAGCACGTCTGGACTGGAATCCCGCCGGCTGGAACCTAATTCGCGCAACACGGTTTTCTCGCGAGCCGAAGAGGCGATCGCCAATTGCGCAGCTGCTTGCGGACTGCGGAATATTTTGCTGCGAAAGTATCGATTCGTGCGCGGATTGATCTCCGGATCAACCAACGAAGCGGCGCAGAGCGGATTGGCGCATGGCGGCGCGGTCCATATTTTCGCGCGTGTTCATCAATGTGAGCAGAGTGCTGAGGACGCGGGCTTTCAGCTCGTCGGACATGGGAAAGCCGCTGGTGGCGACGTTGACGAGAGCTTCGCCACGGCCGGAAATTTTGGTGATGAACTCCATTTGGCGTTCGTGGGGAGTGTTGCCGAGGGCCGACTCGCGGCGCATTTCGGCGCATTCATTTTCAATGAAAAGAGTGAAGTGCATGACGCAGAGATGCTCGGCGGCTAAACCCGCAGGGACATTGACCTTACAGCCTTTGGCGCTGCAATTCTCCGGCACGGACACACCTGTTCAACACCTATAATTTTTTAGCACTTTCGATTGGGGAATTCCATCCTGGTTAAGGGTGGTGCGCTCAATCAGATAGCAGCAGATTGGCAATTGGTAACGTGTAGTGGAAATGCCACGTAGATCAGGAAATTGTGAGAGGCGTCTCGCTGCGTCACGGATTCGGGTTGTGCTCGCCGGCATGGTATTGGGTCCAGGGGCCGGCGTCCATGTCTGTTAGGGCGGGGCTTTGCCATTGATATTCGGGATGCTGCTCGAGGAAGGGGGCTGCTTTGAAATCGGTGCCGCACGGATGGCCGATGCGCGCGACGAAACTCATCGTTTCAGCCATGTGGCTGTCCATGGCTTTGCCCTGGACGGCGCCGGACGGCTTGTAGGGAGAGATGGCGAAGCCGGGATCGCCGGGGGTGGCGACGTCACCGTGGCCACATAGCGTGCGGCGATTCGCGCCGGTTTTCTTGGTGTAAGTGTCGTAGTGATCGCCGAGGAAGGATTCGGCGAGCGAGACGTCAATCTTGCCCATATTGGCGGCCATAAGCTCGTCCCAGCGGGCGTGGCGCGCGTTTGCGGAGGCCGCGAGATTCGTTGGATCGAAAGTGGTTTCATCCTTGAGGACTTCCGGGTCGCTGGCAAAATTCGAGCCGACGAAGTAGCCGTCGGTGGTGCGCCAGACTTTGCTGTGTTTCAGACCGAGTTCGAAGCGCGCGATTTCGCCGGTCTTGCGATCGCCGAGAAGCCAATCGTTGGCATAGCCGCCGTTATTTCCATCCAGCATAATTTTCACGTATTCATCAATCGAGCCCGCGTATTGCATGGCCTTGCGCGCCCGCGCGAATTCCGGCTTGCCGTTGGGATCCCAGCCGTGGAAATCGGTGATGGTGGTTTCGGTGACCATCAGGCCGTCGGAATTGACGCCGAAATCGTCGTCGCTGGCGATCACGCCGGGAAAACCGTCCATCAACATGCTGTAGCCATTCTGCGGAACGATATCGAAAATGATTTTCCAGCGCGCGCCTTCGAGGTAGCTCGTCCAATTATTGTGCGCCATCACGATTTGATGATCTTTGGTGTAGCTGCCGGTGGCGACGAATGAACTGCAGTGATCGCCTTCGGTTTTCGGAGAGAGTGCCGCAGTTTTGGTTTGCTCGTTGAGCCACGGGACGTAGTAATCGGGAAGTTCCATGAACGCGTTCATGGCGACGATGTCGTCGAGATCGAGTTTCACTTTGCGGGCTTGCAGGCCGTCCACGATGCCTTGCAGTTCAGACTGATATTCCTCGTCAATTTTGGGCCAGAGCATCTGGCGGGCAGCGCGGCGGAAAAAATTCCAATCTTTCCCGGTTTCGTGAGTCATTTCCAGGCTGACGGCGGCGAAAGCGTTGGCAATTTCCGGGGCGAGGAGGTAGCCGTGCTGGTAACCGATATCGTGCGGAGCGCCTTCGAGATGGACGTAAGTCCAGCCGCCGCGTTCGAAGCGATAGGCTTTGGCTAGGCGGGGGTCATCGGATTTACGCGCGGAAGCGGAACTTGCGTGGGAGAGCGCGAAGCCGGCTGCTTGCGCGGTTTGATCTGCGCGCAGTGCTGATAATTGCGCGACGAGCAGAGCGAAGCCGGCGCCGATGATGACGGCGAGCAGCAGTGCAAAGGGCAAACATTTGCGCGAATATCTCATCGGCAATTTTCTCCGGGTGAACGCGCGCTGTGAGAGCGGCGCGTGCGTGGGTATGGTAAGAGGCACGGATGTGGATGTCAACGCGGTGTGACTGCTGCGCTGCGATTCGGAATGATTGGACGAAATTGGTCCGTCGCGACACATTGTGCTGCGCGCTGACACCTTGTGCGCTCGAATCTGTTCACCTTGGCAAGCTGGGGCGCGGTCCTCCCGCGGCGGATCTTCGACAAGCAGCGCCCCTACCTACAACCGTTTGCACCTTGCCGGCTCGCAGAATCGCGTTCGGTGCCGTGAGCAGCTACGCTGGTGGTACAGGATTAACCTCGTTGACACTGTGGGTTACGCCCGTATAATCATTGGCTTAGCCTCGCGACACCCCAGCCATCGCAGGCTCATCGGCCGTTCACGCGTCATGGCACCGCAGGCCCATCCTGGAGGTTCGTAAGCTGTGACAAGTCTATGCAATGTGGCGTCGCACGCGGTCTTATCCGCGATTGCGCGGCTGGCGATTGCGAGTAATCCGCTCTCGGATTACTGGCGACGGAACACCGACGCTGATTTGAATCCTTTCCGCGGACTTTACCAGCTCAATTCCTTCGATCTGGCCGTGATGCTGCCCTACTTTTTTGTGATGGTGATTCTGGCGGCTTATGGCATTCATCGTTACGCGCTGGTTTACAACTACTATAAGAATCGAAAGAAAGTGGCCGGGCCACCGCCGGAAATGACGGTGTGGCCGCGCGTCACCGTGCAGCTGCCGATTTACAACGAACGCTATGTGATCGAGCGGCTGGTGGAAGCGGTGGCGGCGTTCGATTACCCGCACGAGCTGTTGGATATTCAGGTGCTGGACGATTCCACCGATGAGACGCAAGAAGTTGCGCGCGATTGCGTGGAGCGTTACCAGCAGCTGGGCGTGCCGATTTCCTACATTCATCGCGATAACCGCGAAGGGTTCAAGGCCGGAGCGCTGCAGGAAGGATTGAAGTCCGCGCAGGGCGAGTTCGTCGCGATCTTCGATGCGGATTTTATTCCTCCGGTGGATTTTTTGCGGCGGACCGTGCCGTATTTTGCCGATAGCAAATTGGCGATGGTGCAGACGCGCTGGAGCTATATCAACCGGAATTATTCGGCGCTGACTGAGGTGGAAGCGATTCTGCTGGACGGACATTTCGTCATCGAACATTCCTCGCGTTTCCGCACCGGGCTGTTTTTCAATTTTAACGGGACGGCCGGAATCTGGCGGCGGGCGGCGATTGCAGACGCAGGGGGCTGGCAGCATGACACGTTGACCGAAGATACCGATCTTTCCTATCGCGCGCAGTTGCGCGGTTGGCATTTCGTCTATTTGCCGGAGATCGAGTGCCCTTCCGAATTGCCGGTGGAGATGAACGCGTTTAAATCGCAGCAAGCGCGTTGGGCCAAGGGCTTGATGCAGACGGCGAAGAAGATTCTGCCGCGCGTGCTGCGTTCGGAAGTCGCCGGCAGCGTGAAGGCCGAGGCGTTTTTTCATCTGACGGCGAACATCAGCTATCCCTTGATGGTGTTCATGTCTATTATTTTGCTGCCGGCGATGATTGTGCGGTTTTATCAGGGATGGTTTCAGGTTTTGGTGATTGATTTGCCGTTGTTCCTGGCTTCCACTTGCTCGATTTCGTCGTTTTATCTGGCGGCGGAGCGAGCGCTGTATCCGAAAACGTGGAAGCGGACGTTTTTGTATTTGCCGTTTGTGATGGCGGTGGGGATCGGGCTTTCGGTGCGCAATGCGCTGGCGGTGATTGAGGCGATTTTCGGAGTGAAGTCGGAATTCGTGCGGACGCCGAAATACCGCGTGGAAGGCGGCGCGCACGACAGCGGCACGTGGGCCAAGAAAAAATATCGCAAGGGCGCGGGGTGGATGCCGTTTGCGGAAGTTGCGCTGGGATTGTATTTTGCCGCGGCGGTGGTGTATGCGCTGCAAAACGAGAATTACGCAACGGTGCCTTTTCTGCTGCTGTTTGTTTGGGGATACATGTACACCGGGTTGATGTCGTTGGGGCAGACTTACGTTGAGCGGTTGAGATTCGGCGTGGAGTCTGGCGAGGTGCGGCCAGCTTCTACTGGCGCGCCGGGGTTTTAGTTATTGCTAAGGCTTTGAGCGGCGAGGCAAGCCTCGCCTTGCGCAGGCGGAAGCGAGCTTCCGCACTCCCAGAAAATTCAGATCGGGCATCGTGCGGAGTTTCCGCACTCCTGGAAATAAAAACGGCGGCTTGGTGGCCGCCGTTTTGCTTTCTGTCTGCAACTTTCTAAATCAAAACCTTGCTTTGTCTCCGGACGCAGGCGCGTTTGTGAAACTGCGTGCTGCTCACCGATTTGGGGCCGGTATTACACCTGGGCTTGCAGGATTTCTCCTGGAAGCTGGCCGATGCGTGATTTGGTGTTGGACTGAAAACGTTCGAGCGCGCTTCGTACCGCGGGCGGCTGTTTCTCGCCCGGGTCGCCTTCTGCGCGCATGCGCTCCAGCTTGATGCCGAGGGTGCGCTCGAGAGCCATCAACTCGGCGCGCTGTTCGCGGCCGAAAAGAGTGGACGCGACGCCATGCCCGCCGGCGCGGCCTGTGCGTCCCACGCGGTGAATGAAATTCTCCGCGATGTCCGGCAGGTCGTAATTAATCACGTGCGCGATGTTCTCGACGTGAATGCCGCGGGAAGCGAGGTCGGTGGCTACCAGAATGCGGTAGCGCCCTTGCTGGAATCCCGTGAGAGCGGCGATGCGTTGCGATTGCGTGCGGCCGCCGTGAATCATGGCCGCGGCAAATCCGTCGCGGTTCAAGGTGATGGCCAGGCGCTCGGCTCCGCGCTTGGTGCGCGCGAAGATGAGGCAGCGGCCGATTTCCTTGGCGAGTAAGCGATGGAGCAACGGCAGCTTGCGGTCCGTGGCAACTTCGAAAGCCTGCTGGCGCACATTTTCGGAAGGTTTCAGCACGGAACCGAATGCGAGACGCACCGGGTTCTTCATGTAGTCCTTCACGAGATGCGCAACGGAAGCTTCGAGCGTCGCGGAAAAGCACATCGTCTGCCGGTCTTTCGGCAGGACGGATGCAATTCTGCGAATCGCCGGAAGAAATCCCATATCGAGCATGCGATCGGCTTCGTCAAGAATCAGGACGCGCAGATCGCGGAAATGCACGAGCTTGCGCGAAAGAAAATCTTCGAGCCGGCCGGGCGTGGCGACCACCAATCGTGCGCCTTTGCGCAGATTAGTGAGTTGCAGTCCTTCGGACAATCCGCCGACGACCAGCGCCGCCGGTCCGAGCTGCCTGCCACGCAGCGCGTTGTACTGATCCACGACCTGCATTGCCAATTCGCGCGTGGGAACGAGCGCGAGCGCCGCGATTCCAGGCGTTTTCTCCGCCAACAGGCGTTCGATCACGGGGATCAGAAACGCGAGGGTCTTGCCGGTCCCGGTCTGCGCGGTGGCCAACACGTCTTTGCCTGCCAGCGCTTGCGGAATTGCCGCGGATTGCACGGGAGTCGGAATCGAGAATTTGGCGTGTGCCAGCCGCTCTTTGGTGTAAGCGGAGATCGCCATTTGTGAAAATGTTTCGGTAATACTATCCATCTGGTGTTGCCTTCTATCTGGCGGAAGCCGTCGCGGCGCGCACACACTTACTGCACACTACTGGTGCGGGCACAGCAAACTGGTCTTGCCAGTCTTTGTTTTAAATTACGCTGAAGACTTACGGAGAGAACTGAAGGGCGGGTAATCTCAGATCAACTGCTCACCAGAGGCCGCACAACACAACCGAGGTATTAAGCGCAAACGAAGTATAACACACAATCGGGAAGCTTGCTGGTGAATTAGTTTGCGGCAATGTTCCAGGACGGCAGCCGCTGCCGATTCTTTGAACTGGGGTATCCTGTATTGCTTCGAATGGACCGCGAGGCATGCACTTTTGAAAGCTTGCGAAAGGGAGGAAAGCTGGACCATGGCACGGAATCGAATCAGGTTGGGGACGGTGGCACTGTTATCCGCTTTCACCGTAATCATAGCTGCAGGGATGCTTATGGAATCATCGCTCGAGGCTCAGAGCACTTCATTTCATGGCGCGCCGGCAGCCGACGCTGCCAAGAAGAATCCGTATGCGGGCAAAGCGGATGCCGCGCAAGCTGGGGCAAATTTGTACGCGCTAAAATGCCACAATTGCCATGGGGTGGACGGGCAAGGAACTGGAAACATTCCGGCGCTGGCGAACGGGCCGACGCAGTCGGCGCCAGCCGGCGCGATTTTCTGGTTCATCACGCAGGGCGATCCGGGGAATGGCATGCCGTCGTGGGCCTCGCTTCCGGAGAAGCAGCGCTGGGAAGTGATCACTTATCTGAAGGCACTTGGAACCGGAAAAGCTCCCAAGCCGAAACCGGCGAACGCAGGGCCGGCGGCCATCGCGGGGAGCGCTGCCGCGTTGCCTCCGCCGACTCCTCCCTTTACGGATTATCGTTACGAAAAGCCGGGCACGGTGCGCAAGATCACCGTGGAGGATCTGCCGGCGCCTTTCGCGACGAAATCGGCTGGAAACGCGCCGAAAGTGGCGGCACGTCCTGAGGGTGCATGGCCGCAGACTTTGCCGGGGTTTAGCGTGCAGCTTTATGCGACCGGACTCAATAATCCACGCCTGATCACCACGGCGCCCAATGGAGATTTCTTTGTGGCGCAAATGGATGAGGGAGACATCAAGATTTTTCACGGAATTACTGCAGAGGGCAAGCCGGAGCAAGTGGGAACATTCGCCAGCGGATTCGACCATCCGTATGGAATTGCGTTTTATCCTCCGGGACAAGACCCGCAGTGGGTTTACATCGGCAGCGAGACTTCGGTGCAGCGAATTCCGTACCGGAACGGCGATTTGAAAGCGCGCGGCGCTGCCGAGCACATTGCGGACCTGCCTGGCGAGCCCGGGCACTCAACTCGAGCGCTGCAATTCTCGCAGGACGGAAAAACGATGTTCGTGGCAGTTGGCTCGGGCTCGAACGTGGACGATCCGGACACGCATGCAGAGGAGAAAAATCGCGCGGACATTCTGGCATTCAATCCGGATGGGTCGGACATGCGCGTCTATGCTTACGGCATACGCAACGCGGGAGGCGGTATCGCGATTGATCCGGAAAATGGCGAGTTGTGGTGCTCGGTGAACGAGCGCGACGGGTTGGGCGACAACCTGGTGCCGGATTACATCACACACGTACAGGAAGGCGGATTCTACGGCTGGCCGTGGTGGTACATGGGCGGGCTCCAGGACCCCCGACACGAGGGGAAACATCCGGAGTTGAAGGACAAGGTGATCACGCCGGACGTGTTGCTGCAGCCGCACAACGCATCCCTAGAAATCACATTTTACGAAGGAAAACAATTCCCCGCGGAATATCGCGGCGATATTTTTGCCTCCGAGCATGGATCGTGGAACAAGGCGGCGCGAGCGGGCTACGAAGTGATTCGCGTGCCGCGGCACCAGACAGGACACGCGAGCGGCGAGTACGAAGACTTCGTCACCGGATTCGTAACGCCCAATGGCACGGTGTGGGGACGGCCGGTGGGAATTACGGTGGCACCGGACGGATCGCTGCTGGTTACGGATGACGGTTCGAATTCGATCTGGAGAATCGTATACAGCGGAAAGTGAAATTTCGTTTCCGCCGTCGGCGCGGGCCGGCGCTGCGTGTCGCGATTTACGGCCGTTAGAGCCGATTCCGCGGCAGGTTCGATCGGACTCGCTCGGTTGGGTCCCCCACGAACGCATATTGCACTGAAGCAGCTGTTGTCGTGCGGGTTCCGGAAGGAATTTCCGGTTTGGGCTGACGTTCTTGCTTGGCCTCGCTCTTCGAGAAGATTTTTGCGGTGGCGAGCATCGCCGCGAAGGTCCCGGTCAACAGCGCGATTTGCCGCCAGCCACTCAGCATTGACGCATTGCCCAGCAGGGTGAGTCCCCCAAAGCAGCACAAAAGGTGCACACAAAACACCTGAAGCGAAGATTGTCCCATCAGGACGAGAGGCCGGATCGCCAGCAGCTTCCACAGGGATTGGGAGACGATCAGCAGGGTTGCCACGGCGGCAAAGTCGAGCAAACGCACCGGCCCCAGATGCCACTTGTCGAAGAGGAATTCGCTGGGGCCCAACTGGAACCCATGCTCGATGGCGCGCCGCAATATAAAAAATACAGAGGCGATGACGGCAGCGGGGATTACCAACCGCTTCGCCCACGCTTCGATTGGCAGATCACTCTTAGCCCAGCGCACGCCGAGCCAGACGCCGACGATCCAAAGGAATTGCCAACCCCAAAGATCGAAGGATCCCATTTCGTGCAGCGGAATTCGTATGGGGATAAAGCGCGTCAAGAACGTATAGGAAATGTCGCGAAGGCCGAATTGCGCGAGCCCCCAGAGGACGAAACCCGTCCACAATATGGGCTTCCATCCGATCTTGCGCGAAAGCAGCAGCGCGCCGGAGGTGAACATCAGAAAGATGATGTACATCGGCAGAATATCGAGCAGCGGCGGGCGGTAAATGAGCAGAGCGGCTTCGGTGATGGACTGCTTCGCGCCAGCCATGAAGTAAAAATCCAGAAGATTATGTAGCCCAGGACGATTGCCGCGAGACGCGATGGGCACGGCGACCAGAAACGCAAAAGCAAGCAAGAGCGCGTGATAGCAATAGAGGCGGAACGTGCGACCCCACAACCTGCGGGTCATGGCGTGATAGCCGTCGTGCTCGGCCAGGCGAAAATAAATCCGTCCGGTGAACAGGGCCGAGAGGAAAATGAAGCCTTCCGCCGCGGAAACGAAACCGAACGGCTGGTTGACGTACGCGCTGGCACCCGTGGGTAAATGCGTTAGCGTGATCCACACCAGCATCAGCCCACGCGCTGCGTCGAGTTCGAGCCGCCGTCCCATCGCCATGCAACGTTAGACGTCCAGCCATATACGCCGGTTGCTGATTGTGGCCGAACGTCTCCTCGCTATAGCTTATCAGAGGTGTAGAGTTGCCGAGCTCGGGCGCGGTTCTGCCATGCTAAAGTTAAAGTCAGGGGGAATTCGTGCCTTTTTCATCGAAAAGACCACTCGCATTGCTAATTTTCTCGCTGGCAATCGCGATGCCCGCTCACGCTAAAAAGCACGAAACCGGCTTCCTCGATCGCAGCATTGCCCTGCAGGGTGCCACGTACCGATATCAAGTCTTCGTGCCAGAGAATTGGACGCCCCGTCAGCAATGGCCGATCGTATTGTTTCTTCACGGTGCCGGCGAACGTGGCGACGACGGCCTGCAACAAACCGATGTGGGTATCGGAGTGGCTATCCGCTCGAACCGCAGCGTCATGCCGGCGATTGTGGTGATGCCGCAGTGCCCGAAAAATCTCTGGTGGACCCAGCCGCCGATGGACGAACTGGCCATCGCCACTTTGGATGCGGCGGCTAAGGAATTCCACGGCGACGCGAGGCGCACGTATCTGACCGGAATCTCGATGGGAGGCTATGGTTCGTGGCGCCTGGCGGAAAAATATCCCGGTCGGTTCGCAGCCCTCGTGGTGATTTGCGGCGGCATCCGCCCGCCCGCGGCCACGCTCAAAGCTCATCCGGACCTTGCCAAATGGACGCCGCCCGACAGTCCGAAGAGCTATTCCGACGCGGCCGCGAAGATCGGGAAGATTCCAGTGTGGATCTTTCATGGCGGTGACGACGACATCGTTCCGGTGACGGAATCTCAGCGGATGTATGCAGCCATGAAAGCGGCCGGCGCCGATGTGCGCTACACCGAATACCCCGGCGTTAAGCACGACTCGTGGGACAGAGCTTACGACGATCCGAAATTATTTCCTTGGCTCTTCTCTCAGTCGATAGCCACAAAATCGAAATAGAGATTACGAGCCTACGCTTTCTGGCGCACTCTCGACCAGCAGCGCTGCTTCCGGTTCCTTCGCACGCGTGGTGGTGATCACGATCACGCTGACTAGAACGCAGAGCGTGCCTAAAATCGTGCGCAGAGTGAGCGCTTCACCACCGAGAGAATATCCCACCAGCACGGCCACAATCGGATTCACATATGCATAGGTGCCGACTTTTGTGGGCGACTCATGATGAATCAGCCAGACGTACGCGGTGAAACCGATGATCGAGCCAGCGACGATCAGATAGGCCAGCGCGAACCACGCTCCGCGCGAGACGGCCGACGGATGAAAATTGCGGAATTCGCCGAAGGCCGCGGCCGTGAGAGTGAGCAGTATTCCCCCGGCAAGCATCTGCGCGCCTGAACTCATGACTTTGGATTCCGGCAGCGGCAACTTGCGCGACAGAATCGAAGCGATTGACCAACTGATCGACGCAAAGATCAGCGCCGCGGCACCAAGCTTTTCGATTGGCGCGCCACCTACGTTGAGCGAACGGCTGACGAGCACGGCGACTCCGGCGAGTCCGACCAGAAGCGCCACGCCCAAGCGGACGGTGAGACGCTGCGTGCGCAGGAAGAGAATTTCCGACAGCGCCATAAAAGCCGGGATGGTGGCCAGCATGACGGCAGCGATGCCGGAAGGCACACGCTGTTCGGCCCAGAACAGCATTCCATAATCGAGAACAAATATTGCGAATCCAAGTAAGGAGGCCGATCTCCACTCGCGCGCGGTGGGTGAGCGTTCGCCGCGAACGAGCATCCAGCCATAGAGAACCGCTCCGGCGATCACAAAGCGCATCGCCGCCAGAACCAATGGAGGAACCTCGCGGACACCCACGCGAATGGCGAGGAATGTGGATCCCCACACAAAATAGATAATCGAGAAGGCCAGCAGAGTCTTCCACGTCGGACGATGGGCGTCAGCTGCCATAGACTAGTATGAATACGCGGAAGCCTCTTCTGGTCAAGAGCCATATTGTTCGCGCAACGCCCCGTTTGACCGTGGCCTTGGCGGGCCGCTATAATGACGGTTTCCGTGCAGCACAAAATCTGCGTTGAGAGCGGCGCGCGCGTCTCGCGGCGGCTGCTCGGTCGTCCTAAGATTCTCTAGTTTTTCGATGACTGGAAACTCCCTGAGCGGAGAAACTTCCCACAGGAATTCAGGAGCTGGTAATGCTAAAGGCAACCCAACTGCGCCCCGGGATGATCATCAAGCACGAGGGCGATTTGTGCGTGATTTACAGCGTGGACCATCGCACTCCGGGCAACAAGCGCGGTTCGATGCAGACGAAAATGCGCAACCTGCGCAACGGTTCGATGCTGGATTACCGGTTCCGCGCGGAAGAATTCGTCGAGAAGGTGGTAGTGGACGAAATCGAATTCGAATATCTCTACAGCGACGGCGACGAACATCACTTCATGAACACGCAAAACTATGAGCAACTGGCGCTGCAGAACGATATCGTCGGCGACACGCGAGATTACCTGATTCCCAATTTGCCAGTGAAGATCGAATATTACGATGAGAAGCCGATCGGCGTGCTGCTGCCGGACACCGTGGATTTGACGGTGGTGGAGACCGAGCAGACCATTCAGAAGGCCACGGCCAGTTCAGTGATGAAGCCGGCGAAACTCGAGACGGGCCTGGTGGTGAACGTGCCGCCGTTTGTGGGCAACGGCGATAAGATCAAGGTGGATACGTCCGAGGCGCGTTACATCCAGCGAGTGCAGTAGCGTGGTGGGCTTGCCATGAGTCGCAGGTTGCGCATCGGCTGGCTTTTTCCGCTGACCGCTGCGGCTGCCCTGATTTCATTTGCCGGCGCATGCGCTTCCGCGGGCGCTGGCAGCGGTGGCGAGCAAACTCCCCAGAAAATCATCTCTGACTACATTCACGCTGAAGGCGGCGCACGCGCGCTGGCGCGGATTCAATCGCTGACGATTGAAGGGACCTTGCACGTCACTTCAGTGGACGATTCCTCGCGACAATCAGATTCTGCTCCGGATTTTTCTGCCGATTCCTCCTCCGGTTCGTATTCACTGATCACAAAGGCGCCAAATAAATTGTATTCCGAAATTGTTGTCGAACCCCAACACATCATCGCCGCATACAACGGCAAGTCGGCGTGGGGCCAAGACGGCTCCGGCGCGCCGCACACATTTACGGGACGCGAGGCTGTGGAGTGGGAGTCTACGGCACGCTATCTGAATGACCGGCTTTTGAACGCGAAGAAGGACAAAACTGCGGCGCGCTTGGTGGGGATAGATAGCGTCAACGGGCATCGTGCCTATCATTTGGTGTTTACTTTTGCGCCGGGCGTGACGCGGGACGTGTTTTTTGACTCGCAGACACATTTGATCTTGCGCGAAATCGTAAACGCGCCAACGCAAAGTGGCGGGACGACGGCTGCAGGCTCGACGGCAGGAGCGGCACACGCCACGGCGTCGGTTCAGCCAATCGAACAGTTTGATTACGAGGACTACCAGCCAGTAGACGGGATTCCGGAGCCGCGCAAGATCGAACTTCGGCGTGGCGGCCGCTATTATCAGATCGCCGTCACGCACGTGGAAATCAACGGTGCAGTGAAGGATACGATTTTCGATTTTCCGCGCGCCGATAGCCGGCCTCTTCCGGACATCGCGCAATTGCTGCGTGACATGCAGAAAAACCAGAAAGCCGTGGAAGAGATCGTGAAGCAGTACACCTGCCGTCTTTCGAATGAAGAGGAAAAGCTCGGCTCAAACGGCGACGTGAGTTCCCACTCGGTGAAGGATTACGACATTTTTTACGTAGGCGACGAAGAAATCCGCCATTTGCTGGCCAAGGACGGCAAACCGCTCGAAGGCGACGAGAAAAAGAAGGAAGACCAGCGCTTCGGCAAGGAATTCGACGCGGCCAAAAAGAAGCAGGCCGAACTGGCGAACGATCCCAAAAAGCAGCAGAAAGAAGAAGAGCGCGACGAAGCGCAGATTTCCGATTTCCTGAGCGCCGAGAACTTCACGAATCCGCGGCGCGAGATTTTTCGCGGCCAGGAAGTGATCGTCTTCGATTTCGGCCCGAACCCCGCCTACAAGCCGAAAAATATGGTTGAGAATTTGGTGCAAAAGCTGGTGGGGGTGATCTGGGTCGATGAGCAGGCGCGCGACGTGGTGAGGCTTGAGGCGCGGTTCAGCGACAACTTCAAGATCGGCGGGGGATTGGTGGCTTCGCTTTCGAAAGGCTCGAATTTCGTTTTCGAGCAGACGCTGGTGAACAACGAAGTGTGGCTGCCCTCTTACGACGAAGTGCATGCCGCCGCGAGGCTGGTTTTTGTGAAGGTGAAGGCAAATCAAATTGACCGCTACAGCGATTACAAAAAATTCTCTTCCGAGATAAAGCTGGGTACCTCCGCGCCGGTGGACCAAAAGCCGCAATAGTTATTCAGATAGCACTCTCGCGAGGAGTTCCTCACGGGGTGATTCACGCTGTGGTACATTCCGCTGACCGTGCTGATGACATCATTGAATTGATATCCGTGTGCGTTGAAAGGAATTGCCGGCGTGCCCATTTGTCCTAGTTGCGGGAAATCGTTCAGTGGATTTTCGATCGGATCGCAGACCGCGACAGAATGCGCGGATTGTCGGAAAGCACAAATGCAAGTTGCAGTGAGTAATGTTGTTCCCAGACAAGGCATCCCGCCCACGTCGGCATGGATGATCTTGCGGCGCGTGCCGCCAGTGACTCGCGCGATCATCGGTTTGAACGTGCTGGTGTATGTGGCGATGGGGTTGAGCGGCGTTTCGTGGACCGAGCCGAGCGTCTTGAATGCGATTCGCTGGGGAGCGGATTTCGGGCCACTGACGTTCAGCGGGGAATGGTGGCGGCAGTTCACCAGCATCTTCGTGCATTTCGGCATCATTCACATCGGGCTGAACATGTGGTGCCTGTGGAACTTGGGGAGCGCGCTCGAACCGTTGATGGGGCCCGTGGGTTTCAGTTTGACTTATCTTTTCACCGGACTTGCCGCGAGCGCGACGAGCCTGGCGTGGAATCCTTGGCGCGCGAGCGCCGGGGCTTCGGGAGCGATTTTTGGCGTGGCGGGCGCGTTTGTGACTTTCCTGCTGGTCAAAAAGCTGCCGATCGAAAAAAGCCTGGTGCAGAAGAATTTGAGGAGCATGGGCTTTTTCATTTTTTACAATCTCCTGTTCGGCGCGGCAAACACGCACATTGATAATTCGGCGCATTTGGGCGGCTTGGTGGCGGGGCTCATTCTGGGGGCGCTGGTGCCGGTTTCGGCGCGATTTAGCGCGGTGATGGATGCGCGCCTGACAGGCGTGCCGTTTGATGCAATCAGTGCGACGGCTTCACGGCAACGCAAGCTTTTTTTGACTGCAGCGGGATGCACGATCGCGCTGGTCGTCGGGCTTTACTTCGTGCACGCGCGAAATTTACCGACCGCGCAGTACGGGAAGGCAGTTCGGCTGGCGAACGCCGGCCAAATGGATTCAGCCATTGAGGAGATGAAAAAGGCCGCGGCGATGGAGCCTGAGAACGTGCTGGCGCAAATGTTCGTGGGCGACTGGCTGCTTCTGCAGAATAATCCTGCCGCGGCGATTCCTTACCTGGAACAAGCGCGGCAGTTGGATCCTGACTATGGAGCAATCCGGCAGAATCTGGCGCTGGCGTATTTGGGCACCGGTCAAGCGAAGGCTGCGGTGAGCGAGATTTCGCAGATTATTGGCAAAAGCCAAGTGGAACCGTGGGAGACATCATTCATTTTGGGAGTAGCGGCCGAACAGAATGGAAATTACCAGCTGGCTTTGCAGAACCTCAATTCGGTGTTGCAGGCGAGACCGGATTTCCAGCAAGCGCGTGACGAGGTGGCGCGGGTCACCGCTGCCGCAAATTCGCAAAGTGCCGCGGCTGATCCCAAGCCCGTGCAACTTCCCTATGCGCAATTGCTGATGAAGTCCCCGGCATGGCCATACTATCCGTAGATTTTATATTCACCGCGGACAGTCGGTAGGCGTGCGAATCAGATAGCTACCGCCGTCTTGGCCCCGAAGACGCGGGTGAAGATGGCGTCTACGGCGCAAAGCTGGCGACGCAGGTCAAACGCGTGATTCAAGGATTTTTCGTCGAGAAATTTGCGAATGTTGGCGTCCGCGCTGATTCTTTCCTGAAAGCTTGATTCCGATTCCCACGCCGCCATGGCGTGCGCTTGGACCCATTTGTAAGCATCCTCACGCGGCGCGCCGTGCTCAACCAAATCCTGCAGCAGCTGTCCGGAAAAGACGAGGCCCTGCGTGGCGTTGAGGTTGCGCAGCATGCGTTCGGGAAACACTTTCATATTGGCGACTATTTCCGTGGTGCGATACAGCAGGTAATCCACGAGGATCGTGGAATCCGGAAGAATCACGCGTTCAACGGAGCTGTGGGAAATATCGCGCTCGTGCCAGAGTGCGATGTTTTCGATAGCCGCGAGAGAATTTGCGCGCACGACGCGCGCGAGGCCGCAAATCTGTTCGCTGGCGACGGGATTGCGTTTGTGCGGCATGGCCGAACTGCCGCGCTGCTCGCCGCCGAAGGGCTCTTCGACTTCGCGAACTTCGGTGCGCTGCAGATGGCGGATTTCCTGCGCCATGCGTTCGAGCGACGCGGCGACGATGGCGAGCGTCGAGAGATATTGCGCGTGGCGGTCGCGTTCGATCACTTGCGAAGTGATCGGCGCGGTGGCGAGGCCGAGGCGCTGGCAGATTTTCTGTTCAACCTCGGGACCAAGATGCGTGCAGGTGCCGACGGCTCCGGAAATTTTACCGACGGCGAGCTGCTGCGCGGCGACCTGGAAGCGCGCGAGGTCGCGGCGGTTTTCGGCGTACCAATTGGCGATCTTCAGGCCGAAGGTGATGGGTTCGGCGTGAATGCCATGCGTCCGGCCAATTTCCGGCGTGTCCTTGAATTCCCAGGCGCGGCGCTCGAGAACTTCACCGAGCGCTTCGATTTTTTTCTCGATCAGGTGCGAGGCTTCGCGGACGAGCAGCGCCTGCGCGGTATCTACGACGTCGTTGGAGGTGAGCCCGTGGTGCAGCCAGCGCGCGGCTTCGGGATCGGCGACTGATTCCTGCACGGCAATCGTGAAAGCGATTACGTCGTGACGGACTTTGGCCTCGATTTCGTTGATGCGGGCGACGTCCACCCGCGCACGTTCGCGCAATTTCGCGGCGGCCGCAGCGGGAACCACGCCCGCTTCCGCAAGCGTCTCCGCAGCCGCCAGCTCGACTTCCAGCCACTTCTGAAACCGGTTTTCTTCGCTCCAGACGCGGCCCATTTCCGGGCGCGTATAACGTGAAATCAAGTCTGACTCCTTGGCAGCGCTGGCGCTTTGCAGGCAAAGGCCTGCATACGAGCGGGCCGACAAACTCGAATAAACGGCGGGGAAATTCCCTGTCCCATCATACCCGAAATTCCGCGGCGGCGCGAAGTGACGGCTGGCGTTCGGCTGCCTGCGCTCAAAGCTCGTAATTTCACGCGTTTGGCGGAAATTTGCGGCTCAAGCGACTTAATAAACAGCAGGGCAAATTCAATTCAAGGAGCAAAGCGATGAAAGTGAAAGTTTCCTGGTATGGAGTGGATGATTTCGAAAGCGCGAAGAAGTTTTACGGACAAGTGCTGGGCTTGAAGAAAACTTTTGAGGCACAGCAGTGGGCGGAATACGCGGGTGCCGAGGGCGAAGAGTCCATTGGCATCGCAGCGAATCCGCACGCGGGCAAAGAGGCGGGAGCGACCGTGGTGCTGGATGTGACGGACATCGAGCGCGAGCGGAAGCGCCTGGAGTCGGCGGGAGTCAAGTTCGAAGGCAAGACGGAAGAGATTCCGGGGATCGTGAGGCTGGCGACATTTCGCGATCCTGACGGCAACCGCTTGCAACTGGCTCAGGCACTGATGAAGTCGTAGTCGATGGAGGCGGTTCGGTTCGAGGGGCCGCGCCGGTTTGGTATGCCGTTGTAAACTGGCGCGGCTCGATCTTTTCATCGAGGTGATGCGATGGCTATGTATGCCGTGCGGGAAATTGCGGCGGAGGAAGAATCACAGCTGGTGGAAAAAGCGCGGGAGGGAGACGGCGTCGCCTTTGGCGCACTGGTGGAACCGTGGCGCAAGCCGCTTTTCGGATACATCTATCGGATGGTGACTCTGCGGCAGGATGCCGAGGACTTGCTGCAGGACGTGCTGGTGCGCGTGCTCGAAGGCATCCGCACGTATCGCGGCGAAGCGCGATTCAAGAGCTGGCTTTTCGGAATCGCCACGCATGTGTGCCTGGATCATTTGCGTTCGAAGAAGCGTTGGCGCGTGGAAGCGCAATTGATTGGCGAGCGGGAAAGCAAAGCGACTCCGGGACAGTTCGAAGAATTGCAACGGTTGATGGCGCAACCGGAATTCAGCTTTGAGATTCGCGAGCACATTGCTTTTTGCTTTTCGTGCATTGCGCGGACGCTGCCGCCGGACGAGCAGGCGGCATTGATGTTGAAGGAAGTGCTGGGATTTACGAACGAGGAAGCGGCAAGAATTTTGAGTGTTTCGGAGCCAGTATTCCGGCACCGGCTTTCCGCGGCGCGCGCGAAGATGATTGGCGACTACGCGGGGCTTTGCGCGCTGATCAATAAAGAGGGCTTGTGCTATCAGTGCAGCGGATTGCAGGCGATGGCGCCAGCGGGACATCACGGCCCGGAACTGGTGCAGATCGAGGTGGCGCCGGGAGTGGCGATGAATGCTGAGAGCTTGTTTGATGCGCGGCTCGCAATCGTGGGCGATGCGGACTTGGAGACGGGTCGAACGCGGGTGTTGCACGACGTGTTTTACGAGAGTCTGACGAGAAGAGAGCAATCGCGCTAGACGGCTAGACCGCTGCAAATCGCCGTGGGGTTACAGGTCGAAGGGGCCGAGCGGGATGCGTTGCGAGGCGATGTGCAGCGTGCCGCGGAAGGCGAATTCGCCGGGGCGGCGACCGAGGGCTTCTTCGGCGCAGATGCGCGCAAGGTCGGGAGTATTGTTCTGTTCGGAAATGTGCGCGAGAACGAGGTGGAGCGCGCGCCCATCGAATACTTCGGAGTCCGCTAGAAATTCGCTGACGATGGTATTCGAAAGATGGCCGGTGCGGCTCATGACGCGCTGCTTGATGTACCAGGGATACGGGCCAACTTTCAACATTTCCAGATCGTGATTGGATTCCAGAATCAGAAAATCGGCTTCGCGGAGGTGATGCTTCACCAGCTCCGGCATGTAGCCGAGGTCGGTGACGATGGCGACTTTTTTGCCGTTGGCGCAGAACGCGTAGCCGACGGGATCGGCGGCATCGTGCGGAATGGTGAACGCAGTGATTTCGATATCGCCGATGATGAATTTAATTCCGGGGCGAATATAATTGACACGCTCGATTCTGGTTTTGGGACCGTCTTCATACATCTTGCGAATTTCGCGGTGGGTCGGTTCGGTAAGGTACGCGGGGCACTTCCAATCGCGCGCGAGCTGAGCGAGAGCCGTGGTGTGATCGCTGTGCTCGTGGCTGATTAGGATGCCGTCAACATTTTCGGGGCGCGCGCGGCCGAGAGTTTCAAAGCGCCGCAACATTTCTTTCTTGCCGATGCCGGCATCAATGAGGAGAGTGGTGCATCCTGATTCGAGCAATGTGCAATTGCCCGTGCTGCCCGACGCCAGAATGGATACGCGAAACGAGATGCGCTTCCCCCGCGTGCGGCGTTTACGCCACGAATGGTCCGCACGTCACGCCGGAAAAGATGATGGCAAAGTGCGAGGCTGGCGTCAACATCCGGAATTGCGAGTTGATTAGATTGCAAGCTGCTCGCGGGTGAGTTCAAAACCGTTGAGGTTGCCTACGACGGAAGCGGCCATGCGGCCGGGCTGGAAAAATTCGCGCGCGAGCTGTTGGACGTCTTCCACGGTGACGCTTTCTAGCAGCGCGATCAGGTCTTGCGCGGTGAAATGGCGGTTGAAGTACATGTGATAGCGAGCGAGACTGTTCATGCGCTGGCCGCTACCTTCGAGAGAGAGTAACGTCGCGCCTTTCAGATGATCCTTGGCGCGGCGCAACTCTTCCGTGCTGAGAGGCTCGTCGCGCAGGCTGCGGAATTCATCGAGCACGGAACGAACCAGCTGCGAAGCATTTTCGAGCGACGTGCCAGCGTAGACGGAAAGAGCTCCGGCATCGCGGTAGGAATTCAATTCACTGAAAATTGCATAGGCGAGGCCCTGGCGCTCGCGAATATTCTGGAAGAGGCGCGAGGACATGCCTCCGCCGAGGACGTTATTGAGCACGGCGACAGCGAATCGGCGGCGGTCGGTCATCGGCAGTGCTGGAACACCCATGCAGATGTGGACTTGCTCGAGTTCGTGCTTGGTGCGCAGAGTGACGTGCGGCGCGGCTTCGGGCTTTGGCTCGGCTTCGGCGGCCGTTGCGGAAGCGAGTTTCGCGAAACGTTCCGCTACAAGATCTACAAGCTGCTGGTGCGTCAAATGGCCGGCGGCGGTGATGACCATATTATTGGGCGCGTAGCGATGTCTGAACCAGGCGCGCAACGTGTCGCGGCTGAAAGCCGAAACCGTTTCGGGAGTGCCGAGAATGGGTTTGCCCAGCGCGTGCGGCGACCAAAAATTCTGAGTGAAGAGTTCGTGGACAAGATCTTCGGGATTGTCCTGGGTCATGCGGATTTCTTCGAGGATCACCGATTTTTCGCGGTCAATTTCATCTTCGGCGAATTTCGGCTCGAGAACCATGTCCGCGAGAACGTCGAAGGCTTTGGGAAGATGTTCATCCAGAACGCGCGTATTGAAGCAGACCATTTCTTTGGAGGTGAATGCGTCGAGCATGCCGCCGACGCTATCCACTTCGCGGGCGATATCTTCGGCGGTGCGCCGCGCCGTGCCTTTGAACACCATGTGCTCGATGAAATGCGAAATGCCGTTGACGCCAGCAGGCTCGCAGCGTGAGCCGGAGCGCAGCCAGATTCCCACAGAAACGGAGTGGACGTGTTCCATCGGCTCGGTGATGACGACGAGGCCGTTCGGAAACACGTGTTGCTGCACCTTATGATTCGTGTCTGACATGTATCTTGGTATTGTGGCACGGTGCAGCAGTAAATGTCATATGCGAGGAAGAAAAGTTTCTATTGAATGTGCGCAGGCAGGCTGGGCTCGGGAGGACCGCGTGGCGCCGCTACATCAGTTTTTCGTCGGGGTCGAGTTTTCCATACTCACTGGAATAATGCAGCGGTACGTCCGCGTAGGCGCCTTTATCGAGCGAGTAGACTTCGCACGATGAGTACGGATACGAGTAAATGTGCACGCTCGCGGCGCGCTGATTGAACTCTGGCAAATTCAGCACTTGGTGCACAGGCTCTTCGGGCTGAACCACGGCCGGATGCGTGGGGTCCATGTCGTAGGCGTCCGAAGGGATTAATTTGCAGAGGCCGTGAGCAGCATCGCGATTTTCCACGCGAAAATTCTGCACGCGCAGGCGTCCGACCGGCGTGACCATCCAGCAATTCTGGCCGCGGTGATTGTGAATGCGGCTGACCTGACCAATGTCCCAGCAAATGGCCAGAACTTCGAAAAGTTCGCATTTGTGAATCAGGTTCCGGGTGTAGTGGCTCTTGGCATAGAAAAGGTAAGGCGCGAGCGTTTCGGGATCAATGCCTTTGCGCGCAGTGAAATCGAAAACGCGCGGAATAGTAAATTCTTTTCCCGGAATGGCGCCAAGCTGCTTCACCCACTCGTCAATGGTCATCACTTCCATTGGGGCTTTGTGGTCCACGGGTGTCAGAGTTGCCATCGGCGCGCCTCCTGAGCTTTTTGCCGCACACTTTTTCTTAACATTCATTATATCGCCGCGCGGGCGGCTCGGCAGCGGGAAATCGCTTGCGGGGCGCGTGTTATTATGATGGCAAGATGCATTCGGACAAACGAGAGAGCGCATCCGCGGCCGGCGGCGTGATGAATCTGCTGGGCCAATCGGCGGCAGAACTGCGCGCGTTGATGCAGAAGCTTGGTGAGCCCGCTTACCGCGGCGGGCAAATTTATCACGCGCTTTATGCCGAGCGGCGGTTTGACATTGACGGGATGACGAATTTGCCGGCGAGTTTGCGCGAGCGGCTGACACACAAGGCTTGCGTGGTGCTGCCGCGAACCGTGCGGCGCTACCGGTCGGCCGACGGGACCGCGCGTTACGTGCTGGCGCTCGAGACGGTGGAAACGTCGGGTGACGAGACTCGATCAGGCTCGGGCGAGCCCGCGACGATTGAAACGGTGTTTATGCCGGAAGAAAATCGGCAGACAATTTGCATTTCGACGCAGGCGGGTTGCGCGGTGGATTGCCATTTCTGTCTGACGGCGACGCTTGGATTGATTCGGAATCTGACGGCGGCGGAAATTATCGGGCAGGTGCTGATCGCGCTGGAAGAAAATCGGGGAGCGCTGAAACCGCAAACGAACGTGGTGCTGATGGGTCAGGGCGAGCCGTTGCTGAATTACGATGCGGTGATGGCCGCGCTGGGAATCCTGCTTGATCCGAATGGCATGGCGATTACGCCGAAGCATACGACGCTTTCAACGAGCGGAATTATTCCCGGCATCGAACGGCTGGCACAAGAGAAAGTGCGCCCGAAGCTGGCGATTTCGCTGAATGCTTCCTCGAACGAGCAACGCGACAAGATCATGCCGATCAATCGCAAGTATCCGATTGAGAAGCTGCTGGAGGCTTGTGCGCGTTATCCTCTGCGGCCGTGGGAACATTTGACGTTTGAATATGTGCTGCTGGGCGGGTTTAACGATGCGCCAGAAGACGCTCGACGGGTTGCGCGATTGCTTGGGAACTTGCGCGCCAAGGTGAATTTGATTCCGTGGAATCCCGGCGAGCTGCCTTACGAAAAACCGGACGCGGCGCGGATCGAAGAGTTTCGCCGAGTTCTTGCGGACAAGGATATTCGAGCTTTTGTGCGCTACTCGCGCGGGCAGGATGTGATGGCTGCGTGCGGACAGCTGGCGTTGCTCGAATCGGCGGCGCCAAGTGAAACCGCGGCTCTGGCGCAGATTTCTCCTTCTATTTAGTTTTGCTGCGAATCCCGATGGCTGCCATCATGCGCCCGGTCGTGCGCTCTCGGCGGTAACTGAAGAACAGATCGGTACGGCAGGAAGTGCAGAAATCGCCGGTCTGGATTCTGTCGGGAGCGACGCCTGCCGACGCGAGGATAGCGCGATTGGCGGCAATCAAATCGAGCTGCACGCGCGGCGGGGGCGGCGCGTGGCCTGGCGGACGCATGGTGAGCCAAGGCAGCCAGTTGGGATCGTTGTCGCCGTTTTCGAGGGCATCGAATGGACCGGCGAACCATTCGCGAGCATTGGAAAACTTCGCGGCGAATTCCTTCACCACTTCGTGGCCTACTTCGTAGCAACAGCCGCCTATTCCGGGGCCGAGGGCGGCGATGACGTCTTGCGGGCGCGTGCCGAATTCCATCTGCATCCTGCCGAGAGTTTTTTCCGCGACGCGCCGGGCCGTGCCGCGCCAGCCGGAATGAATCGCGGCGACGGCGTGGTGCTTGGTGTCGGCGAGTAGGATGGGAATGCAATCCGCGGTTTGTACGACGAGCAGAACGCCTGGTTCGCTGGTGATAAGCGCGTCGCCTTGAGGAGCTCGCTCGCCTTGCGGGACGTCAGGGCTGCCGACGACGTGAATGATGTCCGAATGAATCTGGCGCAGCCCTACGACGCGCATTCTGGATGCGCCGAGCGACGCGAACAATTTCTTGCGATTCTCCGGGACGTGTTCGCGGGAATCCCATTCGGTGAAGCCGAGGTTCAGCACCTTTTCGGATGCGTTGCTCTCTTGTTGCGCTGGAAATTCGCTGACGCCGCCGGGACGTGTGCTGAAACCGTGCACCAGCCAATTTAGGCGCGCCAACGCCGGAGCTTCGAGAATTTGCAAGCCATTGCTTCGCCGCAAATGCCAGGTTGGCGGGCGTTTCGTTGTTGTTGTTTGCGACATGCCTCGCGACCGTGGCTTCTTGATGATTGTTGTGGCCATGAATGATGGTGCGCCCTGTGTGTCAACCGCGGCGCGTCTCAATTATAGTGGGTATAATCACGCGGCGGCGTGAATCTTGGATTTTGTGATGCGGTTCACGGCGGAGCCAGGAGCTCATTTGATCGTCGGGTTGGGGCTGGACATTGCGGAGATTGACCGGATTGAGGCAGCGCTGACGCGGCATGGCGCGCCGATTCTGGAGCGGCTATACACGCCGGGTGAAGTCGCCTACTGCGAGAGTTATCGCCACAAATTCGAGCGATACGCTGGAAGATTTGCGGCCAAGGAAGCGGCGATGAAGGCGCTGGGGACCGGCTGGAGGCTGGGAGTGCGCTGGCGCGATATCGAAGTCGTGCGTGAGCCGAGCGGTAAGCCCACATTGCACCTGGAAGGCGCCGCGCGTAAGTTTGCCGAGCGGCTGGGGGTGAAAAATATTTCGCTGACGATCACGCATAGCGGGAATCTTGCGCTGGCCGAAGTTATCTTCGAAAGCTGAGCTCCGCTTCCAGCGCCGCTTCCGCGATTTCCTCCGCGCTGCCAATCTGGGTCTCGCACCAGAGATTCGCGGGATGGCGGCCTGCGACACGCACCTTCAAATAATTGCCGGTCAGCGCCTCGGTCCAAGTGTATCCGCCGCGCTTTAGCGTGAGCGCTCGCATTCTCTTCCCTGTTTGAAGATTGCGGAACGCTGCGGCTTTCTGCCGGCCGAGGGTGCGCAGCGCTCGCGCGCGCTCGCGCGTGACCTCAGGGGACACGGGCGCACCGAGGTCGACGGCCTTGGTGCCGGGACGAGCAGAGAAGGCGAAAACATGCAAGTAGGTGAACGGCAGCCGCTCGATGAATTCGAAAGTGGCACAAAAATCTTCATCCGTTTCGCCGGGAAATCCGGCGATCACATCCGCGCCGATGGCGGCGTCCGGCAGCGTGGTGCGGATCCGCCGGATGCGTTCGGCGTAGTGCTCCGCGCGATACCAGCGGTGCATGGCGTGGAGGATGCGGTTCGACCCTGACTGTAAGGGGACGTGGAAATGTTGGGCGATGCGCGACGATGAGGCGACGAGCGCGACGAAATCTTCGGTGACGTCTTGCGGCTCGATGGAGCTGAAGCGCAGCTGCTGCAAATCGGTTTCCTCGAGAAGCCGACGCACAGCTTGCGCCAGGTCGGCACGCGGCACAAGATCGCGTCCATAGGCGCCGAGATTGATGCCGCTCACAACGATTTCTTTTGCGCCAGCCGCCACGAGTTGTCGGACTTCCGCGATTACGACGTGCGGCGGCAGGCTGCGGCTGCGGCCGCGCACGAACGGGATCACGCAGTAGGAGCAGCGGTTATTGCAACCGTCTTGGATTTTCAGGATGGGGCGGGTGCGATCCCCTGGGATACTGGCGGCACCTTCGACTGGGGCAATCGCCACGGACGTTTGCGCGAAAATATCGCCCGTGAGAATTTTTGCCGGTCCGCGCGCTAGGGACATGGAATCGTCATCGAGGCGCGCCAAGGGAATGAAATCTTGCGACGGCACGCATGTTGAGCCAGCAGCCGCTGTCGCTTTCGCGGCCTCAGTATTGGCACCGGGCAGCAAGCCTTCGCGAACGACGCGCGGGATTTCCGTCTGATGCGAATTGCCGATCACCCAGGAGACGCCTTCGAGCGCAGCAATTTCCTCGGAAGCGCGCTGGGCGTAACAGCCGGTAACCACGATGCGCGCGGAGGGATTCGTGCGATGAATCTTCCGGATGGTGTCGCGCGCCTGCGAATCGGCGGCGGCTGTAACGGTGCAGGTGTTCAGGACGACGATGTCAGCGGCGGCGTGATCGTCGAGCAGCTCGAGACCGCTGGCACGCAGCGAGCGGCGCAGCGACGCGGCGTCTGCTTCGGTGGCGCGGCAGCCAAAATTTTCGAGTGAGAAAGTAGCCATAAAGCGAAATTCAAAGCCGGACCAGAACGCTTTGAGTGAAGAATTATAACAGTGAAAATGGCGAAGAACCCAACGCGGAGGTTGCCAGCAAGCGATCTGAAGACGTTGTGGTTAAGCTCCAGCTCCGCGACGTTGGTAGCAGAGCAAGATCAAATCGGCGCGGCGGCGGACACCAAATTTCGCAAGCAGATTGGAGACGTGGAATTTCACGGTGCGTTCGGAGATGTGCAAGCGGTCGGCGACTTCCTTATTGGCCAAATTTTCCAGTAGTCCTGCGAGAACTTCCTGCTCGCGACGGCTGAGTTCGGCTGGAGAATCTCCGCGCAAACGGCGCCCTTGCGTGGTGCTGAGAATGGAATCCACGAAGCGGGAAAGCACTTCGCGGGGAACCCAGAAACCGCCGGAAGCGACTAGGGGAAGCGCGCGGGGCAGCTGTTCGCGGGCTTCTTTGTAATTCAAGATGCCTTTCACGCCCTGGCGCAGAAGCGTGTAGCTATCGGTTTCCTTGAGGTTATCGCCCACGACCAAAAGCCGCGCGGCGGCGTTGTGGTCCAAAATATTGCCAAGAAGCGCGCCCGTGGCCTGGCGGGCCGCATGGGCGTCGATCACGTAGACCGAAGCGCGCGGCACTTCCAGATTGCGCAGATCCGGCGCCAGCATGGAGTCAAGCTGCTTGGCGACCAACTGGAAAGAAGTATCGGTTAAAAGGCGCCGAAACTCCTCAAGCACCATCGGGTGAGGAGAAAGAAGGCAAACTTTTAGTTTTGAGTTTGTAGCGGCCTTTACCATCGCAGTCAAGGCTAGCGGAATTAACGCACAGGGGCAAGACCGATAGGAGGGGTGATTTCATACCAGACACGGGTACTTGTGGGCTTCAAAACAGGGCTAAAGACATAGGCTTGCACGATATGAGGTGCGGTACCGTTGGCGACCTGGTTTTAGATATCGGCGTCCATGGTTTATTTGCTTTATGAGTTCTCGGCAAGGCCGTTTTCGGTTTGGCCGTTGCGGCGCGGACGCTTCGCCGGCAGGCCGGCTTGGCGGACTTTATACAGCAGTGCGCGGTAGCTGATTTTCAGAATCTCGGCGGTGCGGCGGCGATTCCAGTGATTGGCTTGCAGCACTTTCAGAATGACGTCGTGTTCCATGCGCCGGGTCACCTGCTGCGCGATGCGCTTCAGCGGAATATTCCCCTCTTCATTCATTTCGTAGGAAATGGCGAGAGGCTTTTTTTCGGCGCCACGATCGCGGTCTGAATGGAAAGCTTCTTCGGAGCCAAGGATCACATAACGCGCCATGCAATTTTCCAGCTCGCGAATATTGCCTGGCCAGTCGCGTTGTTGCAGCAGATGCAGCGATTCGCGGGAGACCGGCGCAGCGTCCCGCTGGAAGCGGCGATTGAATTGTTCGCGGAGATATTCGACGAGATAGGGAATATCGTCGCGGCGGTCGCGCAGCGAAGGCAACGTGATGGTGATTACATTGATGCGGTAGAAAAGGTCGGCCCGAAAACTGCCGCTGGCGATTTCCTGATGCAGCAGGCGATTAGTAGCGCAGATCACGCGGGCGTCCAATTGCTTTTCTTCATGATCGCCGATGCGCGTGAAATGGCCGTCCTGCAGAACGTGCAGCAACTTGGCTTGCAGGCTGGAATCGATCTCGGCAATCTCGTCGAGAAACAGCGTTCCGCCCTGCGCCATTTCGATGCGTCCGGGCTTGGCGGCGTGCGCGCCGGTGAAGGCGCCCTTCTGAAATCCGAACAGCTCGCTTTCAATAAGCGTTCCGGGGATCGCGGGACAATTTACCTTTACAAAGGGACCCTGACTCCACGGAGAACGCTCGTGGATGAAGCGAGCAAGAACTTCCTTCCCGGTGCCGCTCTCGCCCAGAACCAAAATGGGTACGTTGAGACCGGCGGCGCGCTCGACGCGTTGCCGAACTGCTTGCATGGCCTCCGACGGACCAAAATAAACGTGCTGAGGAGGTATTTCAACCGGCTGGGCCAAGGGTGCGATTCGTGCTTCGGCGGCAGATGCCATTGATATCCAGTCTGCTGAAGTGAGGCTTATTGCGCGCCTCCATGAAAAGTATTGCACACACAACGCCAAACAATTTGGGGCGAGTAGTACGACGGCGGCAAGCGTCTCAAATGAATATTTCTTGCAATGTGTTTTGTTTGAGTAAGTTAGACCGGAGTGTCCCGGGGGATTCCCTAGTACTGAGAGACGCTGAAGGAGCGATAAGTAGTACGTTCGTCAGAAAATCCTAGGCACTTTCGGGAATTGACCTTCCTAGTGGGAGTTTCGCTTCCCTTCGTGTACACGGCTTTTACGCAAGGCACGAATCGTGCGCGAATAGGCTCGTGCGTGAAAAATGTTGCGCCGGTGACTGGAGAATCCTAGTTAGCGCTGCGGAAAGATCATGGATTCGAGCATGTCCGCGCGGGCTTTTTGATCGGACGCAAACAACTGCAAAAGGTCAGTCACAGAGATCATTCCGCGGAAGCCTTTTTCGTGATCGAGCACCACCAGATGGTAGATGCTGTGCTGTTCCATTAGACGCAAGCAATCTTCTAGTGAAGTGTCCGGGGTGGCGCTGATGATCTGCGTCGTCATGATTTCGGAAACATGCATCCACGCGGGACACTTATTTTCGGCAGCAACTTTATCGGAAACGTCGCTTTGCGACACGACGCCTAGGAGAACTCCCCGGGGGTCGCACACACCGACGGCGCGAACTTGCTTCTCGCGCAAATAGCGCGCGGCGTTATGTACGGTGACGTCTTCGCTAACGAAATAAACTTCGCGGCGGCCGGCAATCAGGTCCGCAACTCTCATCGGACCCTCCTAGTTTATAAACTGAGCAAATGGTAGGACGATTTAGGCGAGAAATGCAACGGATTTTGCATGGAGACAAGCCGAAAAACGTGATTGCGCCAGCGAGAGCGCACACGCGGGCTGACGAAGGCGAGGCGCAAAGTGAAGTAGCGCAGCGAGAGCTGCGGCAAATAACCGTCAAACAGCGAAACAAAATTTTAAATCTGCGAGGCTTCGCCGCGAATAATATCGTAGCGTTCGATGACGGCCGCGACGCCAATCGTTTCCGGGGTATCTTCTTCCTGCTTATCCACGCGAACCACACGGCCGTGCGCCCGAACAAACACTTCGGTGCCACGGGTAATTTCGGCCGGCAAAGTGAGGGTGAAGTCAACTTCAGTGCCGGGAGCCAAGTCCTTCTGCATGGTGAAGTAAACGCCGCGCGTTGAGATGTCCCGGGTCTGACCGTTGTGCGTGCCCGGTTCTCGAGTGATCGGCAGGCGGACGTTTACCGGTAGCGACAGATCATACCGGCGTGCCAAGCGACGCTCCGTCATCCCCACTGCTCCTCCATGGAAAGATTGAAGTGCAACACGTCCCCGTCAGCCAGAGTAGCAATCCCTCTTCCAAAGGCTACGGACTCTGCAGCGCGCTGCCGATTGCATCAAACAATGCGACTTTCCCCAAGCCTGTCCACAGTAAAAACCTGGCACAGGTAACAAACCCTTTGAAAACAGCGACAAGCATTGAGTCGAGAAATCGGCCGGGAGGCTAGAGCCAGACACTCCCGCAGGTAGTCTTACGGGAACCCCCATTTCGGAGCGAATACTAGTCTAAGCCGGGATAGAAGGGTAGTGCTATTTCGCTGAATGTGCTCTAGATATGCAAGTCTTTGCAACACGCATAGGACTAGTACGATTTTAGCTTTCAGCTGTTTTCTCGAGGTTCTGCAGCGAAAAAACGGCGTCGCAGAAGGCGACCGGGCCTGCCCGTCGACGTGTTTACTCGTTCTTGAAACGCCGAAAAGCGCCGGTTAGGAGCCGCGAATCGCCGGAGCGGATTCCTTCAACGCAGCGTCTTTGGCTTCTGCTTCTTTCGCGGAGGCTTCCTTCGCCGCAGCTTCTCTCGCGGCCCGCGCCGCAGCAGAACGCGCACCACGTCCGGAATCCAAATTGAATTGGCGCATCTTATACAACAGGGCTTTGTAGCTGATGCCCAGCATGCGCGCGGCATCCTTGCGGCACCAATTCGTTTTTTCGAGCGCGTCGGCGATCGCTTCCATTTCTGCTTCGTCTTTCAGGCCGCGCACCAACGCTTTGAGACCCTGCTCTTTGGGCGGTGCCGCTTCTTCGCGCGGAGCGGTGCGGTGTTGCTGGCCGGTCATCTCCAATAGTTCGCGGAAGCTGCCTTCGTCATCTTCCAGAATCACGTAGCGCTTGACGAAATTTTCGAGCTCGCGCAAGTTGCCGGGCCAGGGATAACGGAGTGCCGCTTCGAGCAAATGCTTCGAGGGATCAGGAGCCGGCTTCCCGTACTTCTCGCTGTACTTCGCAAGAAAATGGCTGAAGAGCAGTGGGATTTCGGTGGTGCGTTCACGCAGCGGCGGAATGTGAATAGACAGCACGTTGAGCCGGTAATAGAGGTCTTCACGGAAGCGCCCGGTGCGCATGGCGTCTTTCACGTCCATGTTGGTCGCCGCGAGAACGCGGACGTCCACGTTGACGACGGCGCGCGCGCCCAGACGCGAGAACTGGCCGTCTTGCAGTACGTGCAGCAGCTTGGCCTGCAAGTGCGGGCTCATTTCCGCAATCTCGTCGAGGAAAATTGTGCCCTTATTCGCCATTTCAAATTTGCCGGGCTTGGCGCGCACCGCGCCGGTGAAGGCGCCCTGCTCGTAACCGAACAATTCGGATTCCAGCAGTTCTCCGGGCAACGCAGCGCAATTCACTTTGACGAACGCTTGCACGCGGCGGGTGGAACGCAGGTGTATCATGCGCGCCACCACTTCCTTACCCACTCCGCTTTCGCCGCTGATGAATACGGGAACGTCCACCGGCGCGATTTGCAGAATCTGCTGGCGGATTTTGAGCATCTGCGGACTGGCGGCGAGGAACGAAAGATCTTCGGTGAGCGCTTCACAATACTCGCGCAGCGATTTATTTTCGGATCGCAGCTGCTGTTTCTGCCTGCACTTCAGAAACGCGGCGTCCAGCTCCGGCTTCTCGAACGGCTTGGTAAGGTAATCAAGCGCGCCGATACGAATCGCTTCCACCACCGTGGTGACTTCGTTCGAACAGGAGAGCATGATGACGTTGATGCTGCGGTCCACCTGCATCAATTGGCGCAAGGTTTCCAGGCCGTCCATCTCCGGCATCAGCACATCCAGAATCACGAAATCCGGGCGCTCGCCGGATCCGATACGCTCAAGAGCGTCCTTGCCGCTGGAGACTGTTTCGACGTCGAAGCCGTCCACTTCCAGCAGCGTCTGGAGGTACTTTCGAATACTGGGTTCGTCATCTACGACCAGAATCTTTTCTTTGTCTGCCATCACTCTTCCTAGAGAGCTGCGCAACGCAGCCCAGATTGATTCGGTGATTATTCGACGTTGATCGGCAAAAGGAAAGAAAAAGCGCTGCCGCTCCCGACGACGCTATCCACCCAAACTTTTCCGCGATGCGCCTGGATCAGGCGCTTGGTGATCGCGAGGCCGAGCCCCATCCCCGAAGAGGAGGGATCCACACGCACAAATTCCTCGAAAATTTCCTGGTGAAACTCCGCGGCGATTCCGCTGCCCGTGTCCGAGACGGAAACCAGCACGCTATTGGGGCGAACACCCCGGCCGCGACGGCGGTCTGCCGAGGGCGCTGCTTCCGACACGCGGCGCTCCCAGAAGTGCGGTTCGGCTACCAACGTGACGCAGCCTTCCGTTGGCGTGTGCTTCAGCGCGTTGTCTATGAAGTTGGCGATGCACTGCTGGACTTTCTGGTAATCAAATTTGAACGGAGTCAGCTCCGGATGAATCTTAACATCCAGGCGCACCTTAGCGCGTTGGAAGGCATCCTGCCAACGGCAGGTAATGTCTTTGATGCAGTCGCGCAAATCGTTTTCGCGCAGCTGCAGGACGAGCTTGCCGCTCTCGAGAGCCGAGTAATTCAGGAACATCGATACCAGACGAACCAGGCGGTCGCAGCTTTCTTTGGATTCAAGCAAGATCTCGCGCTGGCGCTCGTCGAGTTTGCCGAGCGAACCGGTGAGCAACAGGTCGTAGTAACCCTTCATCACCGCCAGCGGCGTTTTTAATTCGTGCGCGGCGGAAGCCAGAAACACCGTCTTCTGGCGGTTTACTTCCTGCAATCGAAGATATGCGGCGAGCAAATTGCGGTAGGTGATTTCGCGTTCCTGCATTAACTCCTGAACGGTCTGCCGCATTTCAGCTTCGTCAGCAGAGGCTTCCGCGGGTGCGGGTTCCAAGTATGCGACCAGCCAGTCAGGTTCCGGGAGCCAACGAATGCGGGCGCGATGCTTTTCGACGGCGGAATCCATTGCAACGGTGAGTTCCTGCTGGCCGGCTTCGAGTTGGCTCAGGATATTCTTGCGATCGGTAGCCAGAATATCCACGAAAAGGTTCAGATCGGGCTTCGAGCCGAGGCCTTGACTGTTGATCCGGTCCTGCGCGTGGAAATTCGTGAACAAGACCTTGCCAAGCCTGTCGCTGACCACGAGCGGCCGGTCAAATGCATCGAGCAGACTGGCGACCAGCTGAAAGACCTGCTGGTTATTGGCCTGCGGGTCTACTGCCGCACTATTTGCCAAACGACGCTCCTAAAATCCTGCAAACAGCATCTAAAACACACCAGTTGCAAGCCCGGGCTGGCACAGATGGGGATGAGCTCAAGGAAAGCCATGCTCGCAAAGCCGCTAAGTTGTGTCAATGGTAAATGCGTCCTACTTTGCACAATGTTGGAAATGTTAGGGAGTTAAATTGCGCAGTCGACTCGCGGTCACGGCTGCGTGTCAGATACAATACACTCTAATTGCATGGCAATAATGGGTTTGCTGTAATGCAAGTTGCATGATGAACTTGCCCTCAAATTGCCATCAGGTGAGAGTACTAATACTGGGGTACCGATGGCGCTCCGAGAGAGTGTCTTACAACACCACCGCGTAGCTGCGGATCGACTGTCCGATGAGCGCCGGAGATTCCAACGCATTCGGCTACAGGTACCGCTTTTTGTGCGTGGCAAGGACGCTCAAGGCGAGCAATTCCTGGAGCTAGCTAAGACGTTGGATATCAGTGGATTAGGTGCCTTCATCACCTGCCCGCGTCGGCTTGCCGTGAACGATGTGGTCACCTTGACGATTCCCGCTCCATCCATCACTTCCTCTGCATTGGTCCCCGCCGGCATGCCCCCGATCCAGGCGAAGGTTCGTCGCCAGCAGGAAGCAGGCGACGTCTATCTGGTCGGAGTCGAGTTCCTAAAACCCATCGGGTAAATTTTTTTCCTCCCACGAGAGCCCACGCAGGCAGCGCGTTAGGCGAAATGTGAAACCCTTTGTATACAAGTTTGAGTCATCGAAACTACGTTCGTCGTTGTGACCATCCACCGCAGACGTAAGCCCACTCCTAGCAATCCTTTGCGGCATTCGATTGCAGACGTTTTCTTGTTTGAGATTGGACTGTCTCGTGCTAGTACTTTACAGCCCCCGCAGTGTCCCTGTTTACAGGGAACAATAAAACTATTGCGGAACCCATAGATGCCTGAGCCCGGCGACGCTTCACAGCCGCAGCCCTCGGCCGAAGACTCCTTCCTGGATCTCCTGGTGGAGACTTTGGACGGTCTGGACGATTCGGTTCGAGGACAATTTCTGCGGCAATTCTTCCGCACCATCGCGCAGATTGACTTGACGGATGCGCAGGCCAATGACTATTGGGAACGCATTCTCGTCCGCCGGCGCGAGCTCGCGGAAAATCTGGGACGGCGCGTTTCGTTGAAGACAGCGATGGTGGACGTGCTGGCTTCGACGAAATTCCTGCGCGTTCCGATTTTGATGGAGTACGACGATTTCAAGAAACTGCAAGTCAACGCGGCGACGGATGCGCTTACGGGCCTCTACAATCGGCGACTCTTCGACGAATATCTCGATAAAGAATTGAATCGCGCGAAACGCTACGGGCAACAGCTCGCCGTGGTGATTCTAGACCTGCACAAGTTGAAGGAAGTAAACGACCGCCACGGACACTTGCAAGGCGACCAGGCGCTTCAGCTCGCAGCCGCTACGTTGCGCAAGACTCTGCGCGCGTCCGACTTCGCGTTTCGCATCGGCGGCGATGAATTCGCGTTGCTGCTGCCGCAAACGGATCCCGAACAGGCGACTACGCTGTGCCGCCGCGTTCGCACGCAGTACGAGACGGACATTCACCCCTTGAAAATGGAGGTGGACGTAACGCTGGATTTCGGCGTCGCGGTGCATCCGCACGATGGCGACCAGAAGAGCGCGCTTTTGGGACTCGCGGACCAGAGGCTCTATCAACTGAAAAATTTGAGCCGCACCGCACCGCGCGTAATTCCACTAGAGACGCGTGCTTCGCGCGAATCGCCTTCCGCTCCCGCGCAGGCACAACGCGAGGCTCCTCCAGCAACCCAAGCCGGTAGCACGCCATCAGTTCCGCTGCGAGGTGTTTCCGTACCGCAAGAGCCTCCCACGGGAATTCGCACACCAGCCGCTCAGCCCGAAGCTCGCAAATGGGAACGCGTGTCTCTTGCCGGAACCAAGGCATACGCAATTCTTACGGACGTCAATCAAAAGACAGCGAGCGTGATGGACTTGAGCTATGGTGGCGTGGCGCTGCTGCTCGAAAAGGCTGAAGAGATTCCCAACCAATTCAACGCCGTTCTGCACGTGCCGATTCTGCCTCCGGTGCGCGTGGTTCTGCGCAAGGCCTACACACAACCGGCCGGGCCGGGCCGCGCTCGCGTCGGCTGCGCCTTCGTTTCCTAGTTCCCGAGCACAATTTGAGCAAATCAGATCGAGGCTTGCTCCGCGCGTCCGCTTTGAAATGCGGCCGTTGGTGCGATATAATGGGAGGTTCCGGCTAGCCTAGCGACGCGACCGGATGACGCTGCTTGTGGTTATCGCGCAGATCGGCTGGCCAAGAGGAGCTTTATGAAAGAAGGAATCCATCCCGATTACCACGCCGTGAAGGTGCACTGCGCCTGCGGCAACACGTTTGACACGCGCTCGACCTTCAAAGGGCAGATGATTCGGGTGGAAATTTGCTCGAACTGCCACCCGTTTTTCACGGGCAAGCAAAAGCTGATTGATACTGCCGGCCGCGTCGAGCGCTTCCAGAAGAAGTACGCTGACAAGGCTGCTTCCATGAAGAAGTAGCGGTTCGCGGTTCGGCCCCGCAGCCGAATTTTTAGAAGCCCTGGGATTCGCAATCTCGGGGCTTTTTTTTTCACGCCTATCTCTCTGCAGTGAAACCCGCGCGTGCCCGGTGTACAATGCCGCTTGGAAATGGCCACGCAATTGTCTCCCTCACCCGGCTCGTCACCAGACTCACAAGTCGAAACTGCCGCGCCGCGGGTTACCTTGCGCAATCACTTCGCTCACGCGTTTGATTCCGCAATCGCGGCGGCGCGCACCTGCTATTCGCCCCGATTGGTCACGCCGGAAGAAGTCACCGAAAAGCAGCGGGTAATGATCGGCTCGGCGACTTTCTTCGGCGGACACCACACCGTCTATCAGCACGCGCATTTCGAATTCGGCCTCGAGAATATCAGCCGGCAATTCGTGTGGTCTTTCCTGCACGCACATCCCTTCTATAACTCGGAGCAGCAGAGCCAGCGTTATGTCCGCCTGGATCGTGCCCAGGCTTACGTCCCGCCGGCCAGCGACAATTTCGGCGCGGCGGAGCGAGCGATCTACGAACGCGCGGTGTCAAGCGCCTGGGAACACTACCGCGAGCTCACGCAGGTGTTGGAGCCGACGGCGCACGAAATCCTGGCGGACATCTGGCACGTCAGCTCGATGTCTCATCCCAAGCGCGTGCAAAAGGTGCAGCGCCAGTCGGAGAAGCGCGCGATCGAAGTCGCCCGCTATGTATTGCCCGTCGCTGCGTTCACCACCATGGTGCACACGGTTTCGGGCATCGTGCTGCATCGCCTATACCGGATGTTGGCGGCAAGTGACACGCCCAGCGAAGCGCGCCTGGTGATTGGCGAAATGGTTGCGCGCGTTAGAGAGACTGACCCGCAATTTTTCGAACGTTTCGACAACGAACCGATGGATTCGCCGCCGGAATGGAGCGAGCCGGCTCGCGATGGGGAAGCGTTTGCGCGTGAATTCGACGGCAATCTGGAGGGAAAGACTTCGGCCCTCGTTGATTATTCGCCCGGCGCGCTACGCGTGGTGGCGGAAGCATTTCGCGCGGTGGTCGGCCTGACCGCCGCGGAGTGTCCCGACGCGCAAGCACTCGATCGCATGCTGAACCCGGCGCGTAATCCGTACCGACGTGAGACTTTGAACATCGGCGTGCACGCACCGCTAATGCGTCCACTGCAGCACGCCAATTTCACGTTTGCGAAAAAAATCAGCCACACCGCCGACAGCCAGGACCAGCGGCACCGCATGGTTCCGGGTTCACGGCCACTCCTGACACTGGCGGATACGCGCTCGCCGGATTACCTCACGCCGATGCTGATTCGCGACAACCCGCGCGCGCTGGAAATTTACGAGCAGGCGATGGCGGAAGCGTGGGCCGCGAAAAATGAATTGCTCGATCGCGGCGTACCGCGCGAATTCGCGTTGTATCTATTGCCGAATGCAAAGGCGATACGCCTGGTGGAATCCGGATCGTTGCTGCACCTACTGCACAAATGGACGATGCGAACGTGCTTCAACGCGCAGGAAGAGATCTATCAATCCTCCATAGAAGAAGTGGAACAAGTGCGCGCGGTATTTCCGGAACTCGCGCGCTACATTGGCCCCCCGTGCCATCTCCGCGCTGGAATTTCGACTCCGATTTGCACTGAAGGCTCGCATTTCTGCGGCGTGAAAGTCTGGCTTGATTTCCCCAACATCCAGCGACGGATATGACCCGCCGCGGCAGCCTGATCTATTATTTGGCGGCTTGGGCGTTGGGCTGCTTCTTCATGGTTGTCGTTGTTTGGTGCTGGGATTTGCTCCTCGTCTCGCATAAAGACTTGGTGCGAGAGGCAACCGAGGGCTTTCTGACGCTCATCGTTTACGGATATCTCTTCGGAGCGCCCACTGCGCTGCTGTTTGGTTTTTTGCTGCGGCGAATAATGGCGGCGTTGAAGTGCAAGACTCCCCTGCATTGGGCAGCCGCCGGCGCCATTCTTGCGCCGCTGGTGATCGTAGCGCTGGGATTTGCGAGCCGGAGCGCTGCAAAGGTTCTGCCGCAGGAATATGCTTCGCTATTGTTTCTGCTAGTCGGGTCGGAAAATATTCTGCGCGCAGGATGGTGGCTGGCGATTCCGGCAGGCGGGGCGACGGCTTATTACTTGGCGCGAATTCAGCGCGCGTTCGCAATGCCGCCGAATGTGGCGCCCGGCGTTAGCGTTTGAGGACGCGCGTCACGTTAGGGCCTACCAATTCGTAACGAATCCCGCGCCAGCGAATTGATTTAGTGACCAGCGACATGATGAAATTCCAGGTAAATAGAAACGGAACCACCGGCGCGAGCACCGGATAGACCCAGCTCCATTCCTGCAGTTTCCCTCTCCACTCCGGCATGGCCTCACCAATGGCGATCGTGCGCATGGCGCCCTTCATCGCGGCGAGAAGCGGAATCGCGAGCAGCAGCAGGAAAAGCTGGCCCCAGGGATCCACGTCCGCGATGCTGTAGAGAATCACGTAAATCGCGAAGAGAATCGTCACGACGTAGGTCGAGTGCACAATCGCGCCCATCTGCCAGCGCTTGGGCGAATAGACGCGCGTGATCAGAATTTGGCGGTTGGTGAATTCGAGCAGATCAGCAGAGGTCCAGGGATGCAACGTGGCCGCGAGACATTCGGGGCAAAACACAATGGGCTTGTTCGCTTGCTCGAGCGCCCAGGTCATCGCGAAATCGTCGCTGACGGCGCCTTTCCATGCTTCCAGCACATTCACGTCGTCAAAAGTCTTTTTCCGGATCGCCGTGCCGCCTCCCCAGCAAAAATCTCCAGACGGTTTCCCTAACATGGTGGCGATGGCCGCGTTCCAGGCCGACGCGAAGCAACTCGGCACGGATTCCATTCCCGAACCGCTAGGGATAATCCAGCGATAAGCGGTGGTGGCGCCGATGCGCGCGTCCTGCAGCGGAGCGATCAGCTTGGTGAGCCAACCGCGTGGCAAGCGCACGTCGGAATCCGTGAACACGAGCATTTCGAATTTGTCGGCGGGCAGCGCTTCCACCGCGCGCTGCAAGTTGTAAACTTTTTCGCTGGTATCCGACGGCGGGCCGGCGATCACGATGTGCACCGGACGCTGGCTGGCAGCTTTCACGCGCTCGATCACCTTCAGCGCGGGATCCAGGCTGGTCGCAAGCGTGAAGTAGATTTCGTAATTCGGATAATCGAAACGAGTAAGCGCGAGAAGGTTTTCTTCCAGCCCGCGTTCATTGCCCTTGCAAGGGCAGATGAGCGCGGTGGTGGGGGCGTAAAAGCCGGCATGCGACGCCAGGCGCTGCCGCACGAGGCGAAACCATGACAGGCCATCCCACAGGGAATAGACCCCGAAGGCGATCTGCGCCATCACCAGAATATAAAAAATTATCAGCACCGGCGCGAGAATAGCAAAAACACAACGACAGTGGCATAAGGTTCGGCGATTGACTTGTCCTATCACGCAAAGATAGACTCGACACAATTTCCAGAAGGCACCCCGGCTCACGTCTAGCTAGGAGGTTCTTCCATGTCAGCAACTGCCCCGCAGCCCGTAAACGAAGCGAAATTGCACGAATTCATGATGAAAGCCATCGGCGAAATGGGAGCCGCGATGAATACGGCGCTCATTTTGATCGGCGACAAAGTCGGGCTCTACAAAGCCATGGCCGGTTCCGGACCGATGACGTCCGCGGAACTCGCCGCCAAGACCAACACCACCGAGCGATACGTTCGCGAATGGCTTGCCGCGCAGGCCGCCGGCGGGTTTATCGAGTATGACGCTGCCACTAGCCGGTACACGTTGCCTCCCGAACAGGCGATGGCGCTGGCCGATGAGAACAGCCCCGTTTTCCTGCCCGGATACTTTCAAATTGTGGAAGCCAGCCTGAAGAGCGTTCCAAAGATTACCGATGCATTTCGCTCTGGGAATGGCGTGGGCTGGCACGAGCACGATCCAGGTCTCTTTCCAGGCACGGAGCGCTTTTTCCGGCCCAACTATCGCGCTCACTTGATCAATGAATGGATCCCCGCGCTGGGCGACACCGAAGCCAAGTTAAAAGCTGGTGGACGCGTGGCCGACATTGGCTGTGGATTGGGAACTTCGACGATCCTGATGGCGCAGGCGTACCCGAAATCGAGTTTCGTCGGGTTCGACTACCATCCCCGATCAATCGAACTTGCGCGTGAAGCCGCAGCAAAAGCAGGGGTCACAGATCGCGTGAAATTCGAAGTGGCTTCCGCCAAAGAATATCCGGGCAAAGGCTATGACTTCGTGGCGTTCTTCGATTGCCTCCACGATATGGGTGATCCCGAAGGCGCGGCGCGCCACGTGCACGCGACGTTGGAACCTAACGGAACATGGATGATCGTCGAACCCTTCGCCCACGACAAGTTAGAGGACAACCTGAATCCGATAGGGCGAGTCTTCTACGCGGCTTCGACGATGCTCTGCACCCCTGCGTCTCTTTCGCAGGAAGTCGGCCTGGGGCTGGGCGCGCAGGCCGGCGAGGGACGACTTTCAAAGATTCTGCGCGCGGCCGGATTCACGCGTGTGCGGCGCGCCGCGGAAACGCCATTCAACATCGTTCTCGAAGCCCGGCCGTAACCAAACGACAGGCGGCCCGAGTCAATTCGCGCGGCGCCGCAAGAAAGTGCGGCGCAGCACGCGGTCGGCTGCAGCGTTGAGTTCCATCTGAAATTTACCGGCGGCGCGGCGCGCTTGCTCCATCAGGGATGGATCGAGCAGCAGCGCAGTGCGGTCCACGAACGGCCCAGAGGTGATGGCGCGGCCGCTGCGGCCCTGTTGGCGCCGTGCTTCGTGTGCGGTGAGGTTTTCGTATAGCTCAAGGTCGTGCCAGAACTCCTGCGCGTCTTCGTTGCTCCAGCGCAGTGCTTGGCCGAGCGCAACAAAAAATTCTTCGCGAAAGAGATCGAGCAGCGGAATCGCCAGGTCCAGGCCCGGTTTGCTTGCTCGTTTGCGCGTCTCGCGTTTTCGCTTCCCGGATTTCTTCCCTTTTTTCGGCTTCACTCGCCGCTTCGTCTCACGCACCGTGACGTGAACTTTCAGGCGCGTTGGCAGCGCCGCTTCGGTACGCAGTACCATCGCCAGTAAAGCCTCGCGTCGAATCGTTTCAAGCTGTTCGCGGTAGTGCCCTGGCTGGTCCGCGCGCCCGGGGCGGCGATTTTCCGCCGCGTAAATATCCAGGAAGCGCTGGACCATTTCATCATGGTCGAGCGTATTGAGCAGCAGCGTGGCGGCTTCGCGCGCTCGCACGGCCAATTCTCTGGGACGATAGGGCATCGGAGACTTTCTAGCTGTACGCGATTGCGCCTTTTGCCGCAACGGGAAACGGCGCGAGTGCGCTAAAAAGAAAAGGCCCGGGAATAATCCCGGGCCTTCGTGGCTGTCTCTATCCTGACTGCGGTTTTAGTGGATCGGACCGGCGACCGGCGGATGATCTTCGCCGCGCGGGCCGCCCGGCACCGGACGAACGGCCTTCTCGAATTTGCCGAGGGCAATTTCGAGAGCCTGTTCGGCGGTGCGCACGAAGTGCACCTTCATGCCGTCGAGCATTTCCTCGGGCAAGTCTTCCTTCACGTTTGGCTCATTCTCCGAAGGAAGGATGACTTCCTGAATTCCCGCACGCTTGGCGCCGAGGACTTTTTCCTTGATTCCGCCCACCGGCAACACGATGCCGGAGAGCGAAATTTCTCCCGTCATTGCGACGCGCGGCCGAATCGGCCTGCCGGTCAGCAAGCTGACCAGCGCCGTGACCATCGCGACGCCGGCGGAAGGCCCGTCCTTCGGTACCGCTCCGGACGGCACGTGAATGTGCACGTCCTGCTTGCGGAAGAAGTCTGGGTCAATGCCGTAACGCTCGGAATTGGCTCGGACCCAAGTGAGGGCCGCGCGCATGGATTCCTGCATCACGTCGCCCAGATGACCGGTCATCGTGAACGTCTTCCCGCCGCGCATCTTGCTCGCTTCGATGAAGACGATGTCGCCGCCGACCGGAGTCCAAACCAGGCCGACCGAAACGCCCGGCTTCTGAACGCGCTCCTCGACCTCCTTCTCAAGGTGGACCTTTGGAATGCCGAGCACTTCCCGAATCACTTCGGGAGTGACGACGAGCTTGTCGGTGTGCCCTTCCGCCAAACGCCGCGCTTGTTTGCGAACGAGTGTGCCAATTTCACGTTCCAGATTGCGCACGCCCGCTTCACGCGTGTAGTGGCGGATGAGCTCGTGCAGAGCTTCGTCGGTGAATTCGATTTGCTCGCCGAGCGCCAGGCCGTTTTCTTTGGCTTGTCTGGCGATCAGGAACATTTTCGCGATGTGGACCTTCTCCTCTTCCGTATAACCGGAAAGTTCGATGATCTCCATGCGGTCGCGCAATGGCTCCGGAATCGGATCGAGCCAGTTCGCTGTCGCGATGAAGAGCACCTTCGAAAGGTCGAAGGGCACATCGAGATAGTGGTCGCGGAACGTTGCGTTCTGCTCCGGGTCGAGCACTTCCATCAACGCCGCCGACGGATCACCGCGGAAATCGCGGCCGAGCTTGTCCACCTCGTCCAACATCAGGACGGGGTCCATGGTCTCAGCGCGGCGAATTCCCTGAATGATCTGGCCCGGCAATGCGCCAATGTAGGTGCGGCGATGTCCACGAATTTCCGCCTCGTCGTGCATGCCGCCGAGCGAGATGCGGACGAATTTGCGGCCCAGCGCTCGCGCGATGGATTTTCCAAGCGAAGTCTTGCCCACGCCCGGAGGCCCGATGAAGCACAGGATCGGTCCCTTCATGCCCGGCTGCAATTTCTTGACGGCCAGGTAATCGAGAATGCGATTCTTGATCTTCACCAGATCGTAGTGGTCTTCATCCAGAATGGCCTGCGCCTTGGGAATGTCGATGTCTTCAGTGCCGGAAGTTTTGCTCCAGGGCAGCGAAGTCATCCATTCCAGGTACGTTCGCGCGACCATATATTCCGCCGAAGCCGGAGTCATTTTCGCAAGACGCTTCAGCTCGCGATCGCACTCCTTCTTGGCTTCCGCGGACATGCCGGACTCTTCCACTTTCTTGCGCAGTTCTTCAATTTCGGCTTGTCCATCGTCGGATTCGCCGAGCTCCTTCTGAATCGCCTTCATTTGCTCGCGCAGCAGGAATTCGCGCTGGCTCTGGTTCACCTGCTCTTGCACTTGATCGTGGATCTTGTTGCGCAGGTCCAGAACTTCGCGCTCTTTGGTCAGTTCGCTGATCAAAGCTTCCAGGCGCTTGCGCACGCTGAAGGTTTCCAGCTGTTCCTGCCGGATCATGGTGCTCAGCGATGGAAGAGTTGAAGCAACGAAGTCCGCCAAGCGGCCCGGCGATTCGATGCCCATGACCTCGGTTTGCAAATCGTCGGAAAGCTGCGGCGAACGTGCCACCACTTCACGAAATAGCTCTTGAACGTTGCGCTCGAGCGCGGTCAATTCCGCGTCGCGCTGGTCTTCCAGATCGGGCTGCGCTTCCACGCGCGCCTTCAGGAAGGGTTTGAAACCCAGCACTTCCATCACGCGGATTCGCTCGATGCCCTCAAGGAACGCAACGACGTTCCCGTTGGGCATGCGCACCATCTTATGGACCTTTGCCAGCGTCCCAACGCTGTGCAGGTCGGTTCCCGTTGGCGCTTCGATCCGCGGATCGAGTTGCGCCACCACGCCCAGAATCTTCTCCGTGCCTTCCAGCGAATTCAGCAGGGCCAGCGAACTCTCGCGGCCCACCGGCAGCGGCATCACCGCGCCCGGAAACAACACCGTATCGCGAACTGGAAGGATCGGAAGTTCCGGAGGTATTACTCTATTTGATTTAGTCACTTTGTCCCCCTAGCCGTTAAAACCCCACAACGCCTACAGCCAGGTAATCGGCTGGCTGTTAGGGTTAGATGCAAGGATTGAAAAAAAGATTGCGTCAAGTTACGCGTGATTATAGCACAAAACTTGACAACGAAACACTAATGTAAGCGGGTCACAGTTAGACGCCTGAACAGGCACCCAGGATTCATGCTGCATCCTTCGTTATGCTATTGCAAATGTTGGTGTTATGTGCCGATGTGTTCCCTAGCCCACCGCAGCGCTTCGTCGTGCGTGGCTATCTTCCCGTCGAGTTGGGCGTCTTCCGCCGTTTCGAGGATTTCCTTGAACCTTGGCCCCGGCTTCAAACCGAGGTTGATTAGGTCGTCCCCGGTCAGGAGGCGGGCCGGGTGGACATCCTCGGGCGGCGTCTCAGCCAGAAACCGGCGCATGAATTCATAGTTTTCCAGGTTTCGGTGGCTGGACATGCAATCGAGCCGGTGCAGTTCGAGGTGTTCGTCGAAGCGATCGAGCCGGGCAAAGCGCTTCAAAGTCGCTGGCTTCATTTGCGGCACGTCCTTGAAACGCAGGTGGTTCGCAACCAGTGCGGCGATCTGTTCGGTATCCGCGTTCGAAAAGCGCAGCCGCCCGCAAATTTCTTCAGCCATGCGCGTGCCGACCTCCACGTGCCGGTCAAACCGAATCCGCCCATTGGGACCTGCGGGAGGCGCGAAGGTGGGCGGCTTACCGACATCGTGCAACAAGACGCCCCACGCCAGAGTCGGAGAACAGCCTGCATTCAGCCCCTCCAGCATCATCCGGGTATGAATCCAGACGTCGCCTTCGGGATGGAATTGCGACGGCTGTTCGACTCCTTTCATGCGCGAAATTTCGGGAAGGACCTGCGGCAGCAAGCCTGTTTCGTCTAGAAGTTCAAATCCGCGACGTGCGGCCCCTTCCGTGAGCAGCTTGGTGAGCTCGTCGCGCACACGTTCGGCGGAGACTTGCGCAATTTCAGGCGCAAGCTTTTGGATCGCGCGCAGCGTTTCGGGCTCGATTGAATAGCCGAATCGCGCGGCGAAGCGCACGGCGCGCAGCATCCTGAGCTTGTCTTCGCGGAAACGTTCTTCGGCGTGGCCGATAGCGCGAATGATTCCGGCGCGCAAATCGTCGCGCCCGCTCACGTAGTCGAGCACTTCGCTGGTCTGCGGATCCAGCAGCAAACCGTTGATCGTGAAGTCGCGTCGCTTGACGTCCTCTTCCGCGGATTTGGCGTACACCACTGCGTCCGGATGACGTCCATCGGAATAGCCTACGTCCGAACGAAACGTGGCGACTTCCACTTGCACGCGCGTGCCTTCGTGCGTTTCGGTAGTGACCACCACAACTCCATACTGGGCGCCCACCGTCAGGCTATTCGGAAAAATCTGCTCGACGCGCTCGGGGGTCGCGTTCGTCGCGACATCGTAGTCGGCTGGCTCGCGATGCAACAGGATATCGCGCACGCATCCGCCGACCAGATAGGCCTGGTAGCCTGCGGTTCGTAGCGTGGTGCAGATTTGCTCCGCGAATTCGCGAGGAGTCATAACGCGATTATGCGGGAAAACTGGGTTGGCTGGGTAGTTTCGGAATAATCGCGCCGCTGCTAGCAAGCGGCGTGACCAAATCCCGGGAACGGTTACGCCGTGATTCGCAGGACCAGCGCGGTGATGTCGTCATGCTGGCGCGCGAAACCCACGAATGTGTTTACGTCGCCCATTACGCGATTCAGAATCGCGGACGCGGTTCCGCTCGAAACGGAAGTGATGGCCGGAATGATGCGCGCTTCGCCGAACTCTTCGCCCTTTTCGTTGATGGCCTCCGCGACGCCATCGGTAAAGATAAAAAGCAGATCGCCCGGTTGAAGCTGAACGCTTCCGGACGCGTAGGTGATCTCCACATCCGAAAGCTGCGGAATGCCGAAAGGCGGGCCGCCGGTGGTGAGCCGTTCGACTTGCCCAGTCGCACGGCGCAAAATCGGATCGTTGTGTCCCGCGTTGACGTAATGCATCACGCGCGTCTCGGTATCCAGCTCCGCCAAAAACGCGGTGGTGAACCGGCGACCTTCGAGGCTGTGCGCGCGGGCGTAGCGATCGAGCCCTGTCACAATTTCGTCGAGTGAAGCGGGCGTAGACGAAAGCGCTCGCAGACCCGATTGAAACGTGGCCATCAACAGCGCTGCCGGCACGCTTTTCCCGGCAACGTCAGCCACGACGATGAGCAGCGAGGGTCTTTTCGACACCGCGTCGGGCGTGGGCCGCACGAACGCGTCATAATAATCGCCTGCGACGGTGTTTTGAGGCCGGGTTGCAAACGCGATGTCGACGCCGGGAATTTGCGGAGGCTCGTTTGGTACGAGCCACTGCTGGATTTCACGCGCAATCTCCAAGTCGCGCTTCATCGTGACGCGGTCGCCTAATTCCAGAGCGAGCAAGACAAAAAGAATTACCGTCGCAATCCACGCAAGTCCCAGATCAACTTCGGTGCCATTTTTCAGGTGCACCTGGGGGTTAAACACAAACAGGATGACCGCGGCCAGCAGCAGCACGCGGCGCGCGGGCGACAACTTCATCAGCATCGCCTGGAAAAGGGCCCACCCGGAGCGCAACACGCGCTTGAATTTCGATTTCTCCCGGCCGATGGTTTCCCAATCAACGTCCCTGGAATAAAGGCCGTAGCTTTCGCGGGCTTCGGCACTGAACTGGCCCCAGAGTTCGTTGAGTTGGAAACCTTCAGTGACACGTTCCCAGAAGCCGCGGAGGCGTTCGCGTTTGTTCTGGCGTACGGTTTGCGCGGGACTTTGAGGGTCGGCCATAAGAATCGAAATTATAGAGGCAAGCTGCGAAAAATCACAGGGACGCCAGGCGCCTTAGCGCGGATTTCTTCGCGAGTAGCAGGCTCACTCGACGGCGACTTGCGCACCTTACTCTATTTTCGCTCGTCGCGAGCGGGAAGCGAGCCGCCGAATTGCACTTTCGAGAAGCCAAAGCGGTCGCGCAGCCGGTCGGTGGCCCGCGCCAGGCGTTCCAGTTTTTCGCGACGCTGCGGATCGAGCAGATCGATCTGCGCGGAACCCGCGGAAAACGAGGTAAACGCGACGCCCACCAGCCGCAGCATGGCCTTGCCGTCCCAGGCGCGATGGAAAAGCTCGCGCACCGCCTGCAGAAAGACGGTATCGAGATCGGAGGGCTCGGCGAGCGTGCGGCTGCGCGTGATCGTGGTGAAATTCGCGTAACGCAACGTGAGAGTGACGGTTCGCGCGTGCAGCCCCGCATCGCGCATACGCTTCGAGGCTTTCTGGCAAAGATAACTGAGCGTGGATTCGAGGGTGTCGCGATCGCGCGTGTCTTCGCCGAAAGTCTGATTGTGCGAAATGGATTTTGGCTCGGCATCCACGAAGAATTCGTAGGAATCAATTCCGCGTGCTTTGCGGAAGAGCGCGGTACCCCATTGGCCGAAAGTTTCTTCCAGCCGCTCGAGCGGGACAGCTTGCAATTGCGCGATGGTCTGAATGCCTAGTGCTCGCAGCGCGCCGTCCGTCACTTTGCCGATTCCGGGCACGCGTCGCACGGCCAGCGGAGCGAGAAACGCTTCTTCGCTGCCCGCCGGAACCCAGACTAGACCGTGGGGCTTGGCTTGCTCGCTCGCAATTTTCGCCACCAGTCGTGTGGCGCCCAGTCCGCCCGAGCACGGCAACGCGGTCGTCGCAGTAATTTCTTGCAGCAATTTGTGCGCGGCAGCGAAGGGCGGGCCGAGAAGACGCTCGGTGCCGACGAGGTCGAGATAGGCTTCGTCAATCGAAGCCATTTCAACGATCGGGGAATACCTTCCCAGAATCTTGGCGATGCGATCGCTCCATTCGCCGTAAAGCTCGTGATGGCTATCGAGAAAAATCCCATGCGGGCACAATTTCGCCGCGGTGCGCAGCGCCATGGCCGAATGCACGCCAAATTTGCGCGCTTCGTAGCTCGCGGAAGTGACCACACCGCGCTGGTCGCCTTGCCCGCCGACGATTACCGCCTTGCCGCGCAATTCGGGACGCGCGAGGAGTTCGATCGAAACGAAAAACGCGTCCATATCAATGTGCAAGATCGCAGCGGAGGAATCCGCGGCGGGGGCCAAAGGTGCGTCATGCTTCGCTCGAAATTGCGCCAGCTTGGGCATGGCAGGACTGAGCTTAAATCAGCGCGGCCAGGAAGTGGAAATCATTGTTTGGCGACGGCTAGCGGGCGCGTGCGGCGGCCAGGACTCGCGGGATGCCTGCCAAATCCATGGTGATGGCAACGTTGGTCCAACCGGACTGCTCGTCAAAAATCCCGCGGACGTATTCCGCGGAATCATGGCCGAGTTCGATGACGAGGATGCCCCGATCTCGCAGCAAATTGCGCGCTTGTTCGATCAGCCGGCCATAGATTTCAACGCCGGTGCGGCCTCCGAAGAGCGCTTGGTGCGGTTCGTGGTCGCGGACTTCGCGTTGTAACTTATCCGCTTCCTCCAGCGCGATGTAGGGAGGATTGCTGGCGATTACATCGAAGAGCGAGTCGGCCGGTATGGAGGTTGGCGCCCCGGCGGCGCTGCTGACCGCGGGCACAGCGTGCCGAGCCCCTACGGCCTGTGACTTGGTTTGTTGCAGAGCATCGAGAAGATCGCACTGCAAGAAATGGACGCGGTCGGCGACGTTGTGGCGAACGGCGTTCCGCTGTGCGATTTCCAGCGCTGGTGCAGAAATATCGGTGGCGTAGACATCCGCGTGCGGCAATTCCCAAGCGAGCGCGACGGCGAGGCATCCGGAGCCGGTGCCTACATCGGCCACGCGTAATTTTTCGCGCGGCGCGCCGGTGTCCATGTGAATTTTAAGTCCGCGCTCACCGAGGCGCGCGAGCGCGACTTCCATCACATGCTCGGTTTCCGGGCGCGGAATCAGCACGGCCGGCGTCACCTCAAATTCCAGTCCCCAAAATTCCTGCTTGCCGGTGAGATATTGCGTCGGCTCGCCGGCAGCGCGCCGCGCAATCAGCGCGAAAAACTTTTCGGAATCGGCTGGAGCGAGAGGCTCTTCCACGTGAGCGTACATCCACGCGCGATCGCGGGCGAGAGCATGCATCAACAGCAATTCGGTGGCGAGCGTGTGCGAAGGAGTGTTTGCCGTGCGCAGGCGGGACATGCCTTCCTTCAAAGCCGTCCGAATGTCTAGTTGGTTTTGATTTACCACGGCGTTTTGCATGCGAACGAGTTTCGGGCGTGCCGCGAGAAATTCTGCGACATGAAAATCGCGCGGCAGCTAAGCTTCGACCAATTCCTGTTTCAAGCGCTCGGACTCGAAATGCGCCGAGAGCGCGTCCACGATCGGGCCGAGCTTGCCTTCCATCACTTGATCAAGCTGATGCAGCGTCAAGCCGATGCGGTGGTCCGACACGCGATTCTGCGGGAAATTGTACGTGCGAATTTTTTCCGAGCGGTCACCGGTCTTGATCTGGTCGCGACGCTCTGCAGCGATGGCCTCGTGCTGCTTGGCCTGCTCCATCTCGTAGAGACGCGCGCGCAAAACGCGCATCGCCTTGGCGCGATTCTTGATCTGAGATTTTTCGTCTTGCTGCGACACCACCAGGCCGCTGGGAATATGCGTAATGCGCACCGCCGAATAGGTGGTGTTCACCGATTGCCCACCGGGGCCGGACGAACAAAAAGTATCAATGCGCAGGTCCTTGGCTTCGATCTTGATGTCAATTTCGTCGGCTTCGGGCAGCACGGCAACCGTAGCGGCAGAGGTGTGAATTCGCCCCTGCTGCTCGGTGGCCGGGACGCGCTGCACGCGATGCACGCCGCTTTCATATTTCAGCTTGGAATAAACTTTGTTGCCCTGAATCGCCGCGACGACTTCTTTCATACCGCCGATGGAAGACGGCGAGCTTTCCAGAATTTCTACTTTCCAGCCCTGCGATTCGGCGTAGCGCGAATACATCCGGAAAAGCTCGCCGGCGAAAAGCGAAGCTTCATCGCCGCCGGTGCCGGCGCGAATCTCGACGATCACGTTTTTGTCGTCGTTGGGATCCTTCGGCAGCATCAAGTATTTCAGTTCGCGCTCCACGGTTTCACGGCGCGCCGTGAGCTCGCGTTCTTCGTCGTGCGCCATCTGCTTCATGTCCGCATCTTCGGCTTCCATCAACAGTTGCTGGGTACCTTGCAGCCCTTTTTCGATTTCTTTCCACTCGCGATATTTCGCCACCATTTGGGCCATGTCGGCGTGCGTCTTCGCCAGCTTCTGGAAGCGCGCCGAATCGTTGTGCACTTCAGGCGAGGAAAGCTGCTGGGTCAATTCTTCGTACTTCGACTCGATGTTTTCGAGTTTTTCAAACAGCGTCATGTTCGCCATGGCGATACCTCGGAAATGCAGAAAATGGAAAACGGAAACTGGAATTCTGGATACAGCTTCGTGGAAGCGCAACCCCGGGGCGAGGTCGAGATGTATCGCTAATAGAAGGAGGCGAACATTGCAATCGTAACTGCATTAAGAATAGCGACAAAAAAGCAAGTAGTCAAACGCTGCGTTCTATCCGCTAAGACTTGATTCGAATTGCCGACCCGACGACTCTGTACGGTTGCGTGCGACCTATTACTGCTTTCCCGTTCGTTCTGCTACTCTCTGCCTAGAAAATGGGCGGCTGGTTTGCAGACGTCTTTATCGAATATCTATTCAGGATCTGTGTCCGGGGTGTAAGGCTCCTCTGCAGTCGCGGCTGGCCTGTCGCCACAGCAACTGTGTTGAGCGCTTTCTGTGAACCTGCGTCGTATGGATGCACCGTCGCGACCGTCTACTATGATTATGATGTCGATGGGAAACGCTATGGAGCCGCTTTCGACCAGCCTTTCATCTCGCACGATTCGGGTGTTGAATACGCCGCTAATTTTTGCAAGGGGACGAAGTTAAAGGTCCGCGTAAGCCCTGGAGACCCGTCAAAATCGGTACTCGGTGGATGACGCAGCAGCCGGATGGGGCAAAGCGAGAAAAATACACCGCTGCAAATTCTTCGACTTCTGAATCCGCAACCTGTGGGTGGGCAAAGCACATCCAGTCGCGTTATTCTGAGCGCCCTTGTTCCCACTGCGAAAAATTAGCCCATGTAAGGTACTCGTGTTTCTTCTGGTTGTCTTTCCGGCTGCACGAGCGTACGGGCAGGAGACCGTATTTGACGTGCCTAGCGCCGATGTCCTGGACAGGGGCAAGGTGTACGGAGAGCTGGATGGAACTGTGGGTGCGGTCGATCTCTTGGCTACGTTTACGCCACGCGTTGTCCTTGGTATCGGACACCAAATTGAGATTGGAATGAATTTCGACGGGTTGAGCGCGCCGATTTTGGACGAACTGGCAATTTCTCCGACGATCAAATGGCGACCCTGGAAGGACGAAAACTCGGGCTGGTCCTTCTACCTTGGCGATAATGTGTTCTTTCCGGTCCGGCAGCGTACCTACAATGCTGGAAATTATTTTTATGCGTCGTTCGCCAAGGAATGGAAGCACGGCACTCGCATCGGTTTTGGCGGATATGACTACACGCGCCACGTGGTCGCGAACGCCAATCGCGCCGGCGGCCAGTTCACCTTCGAGCAGCGCATTTCTGATCGCGTGTCGCTCGCAGCCGAGTGGTATACCGGAAAGCAAGCTACCGGGTACGTGGATCCCGGCGCGATATTCAAAATCACTAAAAAATTGACGCTGTACACCGCCTACCAGATCGGAAACTCCGGCGTAACGATGGGCAATCACCAGTTCCTCTGGGAATTTGGCTACAATTTCAATTAGTTTTCCAGCGACCGCCGACAGAGCATGCGATTCCAGGACCTTTGAGTTAAGAATGGTGTGTACTACGATGGGCCACGATCATGACTGACTCTGGGGATTCACGCACAGGCGCGCGCTCGAGCGACATGCTGTGGGGCTTCTGGTATCCCGCGCTGCGCTCGGAACAGGTGCGACATCACAGGTTGGTGCGCGCGATGCTTCTCGACGCGCCGCTGGTGCTTGGCCGCGACGCAGCCGGCAAGCCATTCGCGCTGCGCGACGTGTGCCCTCATCGTGCTTTCCCGCTTTCCTTCGGCCAATTCGACGGCAAAAATGTGGAGTGTGCTTACCACGGCTGGCAATTCGACGCGCACAGCGGCCAATGCCAGACGATTCCTTCGCTCACGGAAGATTCGAAAGTAAAATGCGACCGCATTTATGCGGGCAGCTTTCCCTGCGAAGAGCGCGACGGTTACGTGTGGGCGTTCATGACGAATCCGGAAGGCCGCGGACTCGAGGGAGTTCCGCCGGCGCCGCCCGAATTGCCGACATTTAGCGCGAAGTACAAAATCGCGCATCTCTACGCCGATTTACCCTGCGGCGTGGACCAGGCCATCATCGGCCTGATGGACCCCGCGCATGGGCCGTTCGTGCATCAGGCTTGGTGGTGGCGCAGTCGCCGCAGCATTCGCGACAAAGAGAAAAAATTCGAACCGATTCCCAACGGCTTTCGCATGAGCCCGCACGCGCCCTCGGCCAATAGCGCGCCGTACAAAATTTTGAAGTTGCTCACCGGCGAGCCCGCTGCCACGATGATTGATTTCGTGCTGCCCAATCAGCGCTTCGAACAAATTCGCGCCGGAAGTTACTGGCTTTCCAGCCGCACGACCGTGACACCCGTCCGCCGCGATCTTTGCCGCCTGGATTTTTGCGCGGCGTGGAATATTTTGCCGTGGTTTCCGATCGTGTCCTTCATCATCAATGTGTTCGGCCCACGCTTCATCCGGCAAGACACCGAAGTGATTGAAAAGCAGGCACTCGGATTGCAATACGAAGATCGCGTGATGCTGATTGACGATGCCGACCGCCAGGCGCGCTGGTATTTCGAGCTGAAAGCCGCCTACCAGGAATCGCAACGCACCGGCGCGCCTCTGCGCCATCCGATGTCTGGCCCAGTCACGTTGCGCTGGCGGTCGTAATTCCTACCTCAGGTGCCCCAGATCGAACGTAGTTTCAACGTCCTGATCATCCGGAGTGTGCACTCTCACGGTCGCTTCATCGTACGGATCGATCTTGTCCACATCAAATCGCAATTCAATGATCGCGCCGGAAATTTGGTAGATGTTCGCGACTGCGTCAGAGGTGAGCAGGTAGACTTGCGTAGATTCCGATTCGATCACTTTGTCATGCTGGACGAGCTGGATTTCGAAGTCGCGCTGGAAATCAGGCAAAGGCAAACCAGGGGCCGTGGGATCCCATGGCGGAGGGCCTGGATAGGTGTCCGTCAGATCCACACCCACGCGCAAAATGAAGGGGAACTTTTTTTCGGCAAAGTCCTGCTCAGCCTGCTGCACGTCTGGATTTAGAGCGATCTTGCCGAGTGCTATCACCTGGGTGTACGGAGTCTCCACGCTAATCGTCGCTACATGCGGGCCACTCTGAGGCATGGGTAGTTCGTGCTTGTACTGCGCGAGAAAATCCGTTGTCACGAAATCATTGCGACTGCCGAGCAGGTAGGCGCTGCGAATGTCTGTACTCGAGAGCGGGTATTGATACGCGAGAGCGGGCAGCGCCATGAGCAGGGCGCCGGCGACGATAGCGACCGTTGCCGCGCCGATTGTAGCAAATGACGCGGAGAATGATCTGGCGGACGAAGTAGCGGCGGAGCCAGGCCCGGCGGGTAGGTTCATGGCGGTCTCCCGTGTGCTGCTAGTTAGGATGCGCGGGCGCGCCGAATGGGTACATTACGTTTCGATTAGCTGTGATAAGCAATAACCTCGACTGGCGGCGACGGCCTGCGATGTCCGGAAGAAGTCATGCACTTTACTTGCCGACGCTACTCAAGAACGGGTAATGCTCCGCCGCGCCCATGAAGAAAAGCATCGGAAACGAAAGCCAGAAGCCTACGCGCGAGGCAAGAAATCCCCAGCGCGCCAGCCGTTCCGCCCCCGGCGGCATGGGCGTGCCCTGCTCGACGCTTGCGCGCGTCCAGGCGATCAGTTTTTTCTGCACGCGCCACACCACGCCCCAGGTATTCATCAGCATCAGAAAACCGATTCCGCCGCCGACGGCGATGCACAGATGCGCGTTCGAGACCTGCGGGCCGCCGTTCAGATCCAGCACGAGCCAGGACGCGGCGATTACGATCGCAGCGATTGCAATCGTGCGCAAGAATGGGTTATTGAGGATGCCCTTGCTGGGCAACTGGAACGGATAAATCAGCGCGTAGGCCACCAGCCACACCAACAGCCACCATCCGAACCAGCGCAGCGCGAGTGATGGGTTTCCGGAATTGTGCGCGTCGGCGGAGAGAATCGTGAAGTAGTAGCGCAGACCCACCACTACCGTGATGAGCGCCGACCAGCGGAACCAGTTCATCGCGCGCGTCATCATCACCGGATACACCTTGGCGCGCACCGGAGCATCGAGCTCCTTCATCGTCGGGAAACCAATCAAGTTGAAAAAATAAAGCAGGCCGATCCAGATGATTCCGAAAATGAAATGCAGCCAGCGCAGCATGATCAATTCGTTGGCCGAACCTTGCGGAAAGCTGAATTGGGGTCCGAGCGCGTGCGCGATCATTGCGAGGAGGGAGAAAATCATAGGATTACCTCCGGCGAATCCAAGCAGAAGCTTGACACCGCCACGCTAGCGGAATCACAAACCGCAAGTCAATGAATAGCGTCCAAAAAAGAAAAGCCGCCAGGAAGGCGGCTTGTCTTTGCGAATCGCGCGCGGGACAATACGCAGTCGGCGCAGCTCGGGCGATCTAGGAACTGGATTTGTCGGTGTACTTAGTGATTGGTATGTCCGAATGGACGACTGAAAGCGGCTTTTGATCTTCGATTTTCTTGCCCTTATGAAGGTGCTTTGCGGTCTTTCCCTTCTTGATCGCGCCCATCGTGACCTCCCTCGTCATTGGATTTCAATCCGTCTGGCCCGTCTTGCTTACCCGGAGAGTATGCAAACTCGCTGCCAATGTCCACGCGTACCGCTAGCTACAGCATGTCGCTCATTTTGATAGACATAACGCGACGGCTTTCTTTCGTGCTCCACACAGCGCGCGTTGAGTTTTTCAACGACTGTTGAAAATATCGCGCGCGGGACCGACAGCGTACCGGAACGTCGATGAAGCACACCACCGGAAAATTCCTCTGGCCCAAGTCAACTTCCGAGTTACTCCCCGGCTCCGGAGCTGCGAGTTCTCGCCAGCGCCCACCGGGCATGCTCGGCGATGACTGAGTCATCGGACTTCGCTAGCCGCTCCAGAAGCATATCGATTCGCGCATACGTTTCCGAATCAGATGCGAAGTGTGAATTCCCAAGCGCGACGCAGGCGTTGCGCACGAGGCCGCGCCATTTCGCTCGCTTAATCGCACTGCCGCGAAAAATCCCGCTGAGTTCTTCCTGCGAGAGCGCGGCCAGCCATTCCAGCTCCGGCGCAAACAACGAGGTCGCATTCTCAATTTTCTTTTTTTCAATTTCACTTTTCGCCTCAAGGAGCCGCGGTTGAAAAACCGAGAGCTGCGTTACTGGCGATTTGCGATTCCACGGGCAAACATCCTGGCAAATGTCGCAGCCGATCACGGCGTTCCCCATCGGTGGCCGCAACTCTTCTGGAATCGGTCCGCGCAGCTCGATCGTCAGGTAGGAAATGCATTTGCGCGCATCCAGGACGTACGGCGCCGCGAATGCTTGCGTGGGACAAGCATCCAGGCACAACCTGCAATTCCCACACAAATCGGGAGCGGGAGACTCGTTCGGCGCAAGCGAAGGAGCGAGCTCGAGCGTAGTGACAATGACGCCGAGAAAAAGCCACGAGCCCATTTCATCGTTGATCAAGCAAGTATTCTTCGCCAGCCAGCCAAGCCCTGCATATTTCGCCGCGACCCGTTCGACGATCGGTCCGGTATCCACGTATGCGCGCGCTTCGAACGGCTCGGGCCACTCAGCGCGCATCCGCGCCACCAATGCATTCAACCTTTCGCGCAGCACTTCGTGGTAATCGTCTCCCCACGCATAACGCGAAATCCATCCGCGCGGCAAATCCTCGCTGGGCACCGCAGCCTGCTCGGTGGAATACGGCCGCGCGGAATTGTAATTCAGCGCCACAACGATCAGACTGCGCGCGCCTTCGACCACCGCGCGGGGGTCGCCACGCCGAGCATCGCGAAGGTAATTCATTTCACCGGCATATCCGCGCTCGAGCCACTCGGAGTAATGCGCCAGCTCTTCGAAAGCCTCCGCCGGAGCGACGCCGCACAGGTCGAACCCTAACTCACGCGCCTGCCCGCAAACCCATCGCGTTCGTGCGGCCAAATCCATGCCGCCATGATGCCACTAACCGCGCTCAGCAGCCGCACTGGCGCGCAACATCGGTTTCGTTGGCCTAGACCGCACTCGGCTGCTACAATGCCCGCCATGGCTGATTGGCGGCAAATTCAGGCGCGTATTCGCAAAGCGAAGAACAGCGCCGACGCAAAAGCGAAACTTTCCGAGCTGTATCAACGCACCCGCGACGCGATGGTCGCCTGGGAGCTCGGTGTCGTCGAAGAGAAAGCCGAACGAAATGAGGACGCCGTGAAGTGGTTTACGATCGCCGCGGAACGATTCCGTCGCGCGGACTGGAAGAAAAAAGCAGAAGAAGCATTGACGCGCCTGGGAGCTCCATTGCCAATACCAGGAGCGAAGCCCACCGCGGAACCAATTTTTGTGCCGCAGAACGCCGCGGAGCCCGCAGCGAGCCGCGCCACTGAACACTCGGACGACCCCGCTGAAGCGCAAACGCAGTTGGCGCTCGGCGAGATTCCCGAAGATTCCGTGGACTATGCCGGAGATGCGATCGAAGTGGAGACCGTGCATCTTTCCGATGCCACGCCTCCGACCGGCGCCGGAGTAATTGAGAGCGACCCGACCGGCAAGAAGAAGCGACGCCGCGGACGTCGTGGCGGCCGCGGACGCCGTCGCAAAGGTCCACCCGCTCCGGGATTGCCGTCGCAAGCTTTCGCGAATCCTTCGTCTGCGACTGCGCCGGGCATGCAAGCGGCGCAACCGCGGCCGCAATCGCCGCGAATGCAAACTCCAAGTCCGGGACCGCGCGCGGAATCATTCGAGCCCGCGGCAGCTCTTTCTTCCGCGCCCCAACCAGAAATGGATCGCGGCGCGCGCAGCGAACCTGCCGCACCAATGCTTCCTTCCGAACGCACGGCACACGGTCGCGCCGGCGACCCGGCGCTCGCTTCGCGCATGTCCAAGCTTGAGTCCATGCTGCGCAGGCTCGTTGCCAGCCCGCTGCATCGTCTGGACGAGCTTGAGTCTGCACCGGCGGGTCCGGGCGTGTTCCTTCTGTCGGATTCTGATCAGATCACTTCATATTACGTCGAGGCGTGCCAGACGCTACGCGTCGGCTTGGGAAACCTCGCGCGCGGCAGCGGGCGCAGCACAACCAAAGTTGCACGCGGCGGACGTCCGGCCTTCGATAGCGGCTTGAAGACGAAACTCGCCGAGCATCTCGGCATTGGCGAAGCGAAAGTCTCGCAATATTTGAAAGACCACTGCGTGGTCCGCTGGATCCAGCTAGACGACGACGCGCCTCACCTGGCGCATTTCGCCATCGGCGTCCTACGCACACCATTGAACCTGGATTGAATACCGTCGCCACGGCGGTTTCAAACCGGCACGCAGCGAACAAGCGGCGGCCGCGAAAGTCCCCTCGAATTGCCGTTTTGTGGCCGGTACTTTCGCCTGGAACCCCGCCCATTGCCTGCACCGGGATACCGTTTAACCCCCCAATTGTACCTTTCGACGCACCTCCATAGACTGCCCCCGGGAAACCATGCAAACTCTGGTACTGTAACCGTTTGCGGGCGTGTGGACGCTCGCTGGGGCCAGGGCTCGGGGGATTCATCAGCATATTCTGAGGCGAAGCTCGAAAGGGAAAGGTGCACTTATGGCAAGTTCTGCAGGCACAAAAGTTTGGAAATCGTTTGACTGGGCGCTGTGCAAGACGGCGACCGTCACCTATAACACCATTCAGTTCTTCAATAAGTACAAGCCGAATCCTTCTTTCACTCCGAAATGGTCCGACAAGCCGCTGCTGAAGTCGTGGGAGAAGTCCAAACCCACGCTCGGCTGGCCGCGCACGACCGACTCGTTGTGTCCTGATTGCGTGCGCGAAGCGCGCGACCTGATTCTGAACGGCACGAAAGACTGGACCGATCTGGTTCACGAAAAGGTCGGCGAAATCAAGGCGCAGATTATCGAGCGCGACGGCCAAGTGTGGATGGTGAAGGAATGTCCCATCCACGGTAAGTACGAAGATTTGATGGCCGTGGACTCAAAGTTTCTTGAGTGGATTGAAAAGAATTTCCCCGGCCGCGATATTCCGGCGCACAACGACGAAGGTCTGCATCGCCACGGTTCCAGCACCGTTCGCCACGGCCGCGGCTCCGTGCTCACCGTGGATCTGACGAATCGCTGCAACATGATGTGCGATCCCTGCTTCATGGACGCAAACCAGGTCGGCTACGTCCACGAATTGAGCTGGGAAGAAATCCAGGAAATTCTGGAGAATGCCACCAAGATCAAGCCGCGCCGGCAGATGTCCGTGCAGTTCTCCGGCGGCGAGCCCACGATGCACCCGCGTTTTCTGGATGCCGTGCGTTTTGCGCGCAAGGTCGGCTACAACAGCGTGCAGGCCGCGACCAACGGAATCGAGTTCGCCAAGAGCAAGGAATTCTGCAAGCAAGCCTTCGAAGCCGGGATGCGTTACGCGTACCTGCAATTCGATGGCATCGGCAACGACGCGAACAGCCACCGCCAGGTCGGCAACCTCTTCGACGTGAAGCTCCGCGCCATCGAGAACATGCACGAAGCGGGCATCGAAATCGTGCTGGTCACCACAATCGTCAACAACGTCAACAACGATCAGGTAGGTCCGATCGTGAAGTTCGCAATGGAGAACCCGAAGAAAATCTCCTTCGTGTCCTTCCAGCCCGTTTCCTTCACCGGGCGAGACGAGGAAATCACTCCGGAACGCCGTATCCGCCAACGCTATACGCTTTCGCACTTGGCTCAGGACGTCAGCGCGCAGGTAGGCAAAGTCGAGCCAACCCGCGACTGGTTCCCGATTTCCTTCATCAGCACGTTTGCGGGCTTCTCCGATCTCGTGCACGGTCCTGATTCCCAGTGGGGTTCGCTCTCGTGCGGCTGCCATCCGAACTGCGGCGTCGGCACAGCGCTGATGATCAACAAGGAAACCAAGGAATGGGCGCCCGTCCCGCGTTTCCTTAATGCGCAGGGCCTGACCAAGGACGTCGCGGCGATCACCGACGCGGCACGCAGCAAGGGTTTCTCAAACTTCATGATGGCGATGGCGCTCCTAAAGAATTACAGCCCCTTCCAAGCGCCTCCCAGCTTGCGGCTGAAGGATCTCTGGAAGAAGTTCGATAAGACCTGGGCGCTCTCCAAGAACACCGACAAGAAGTACGGCAAGGTTTCCGGCGACCGCACCTATGAAGACGCCATGAAGCGCCGCTCGGAAGATCCTTGGAATTTCCTCTTCATCGCCGGCATGTGGTTCCAGGATCTTTTCAACTACGATTTCCGCCGCACTGAAATGTGCATCATTCCTTACGCCACGCAGCAGGGCGAAATTTCCTTCTGCGCTTACAACACCGGCGTAGGCTGGCGCAAAATCATCGAGAATATGCATAAGAATGCGACCGTCGCGCAGTGGTACAAGGAGCACGGCAAGCACGACATTTTCGCCAAAGGCAAGAAAGTCAATCTGGAGAGCTACGAGCACTCGCTGCGGATTGATTCCGAAGATGCCGCGCGCGTTCGTCACCTTGAGCACGATATTCCGCTGACAGCGGCCGAAGAAGACCGCATCCGCCGGAAGAAGGCGCTCGAAGAGGCCGCGAAGGTTCGCAAGATTTACGAAGAGCTCGTGCTGAAGAAGTCCAGCGAGCCCGTCGTCCAGATCGGCTCGATGCAGCAGATCCTGAGCGCGGTTCCGGGCGCAAACGTGAAGCCCGTGCAGATCGCTCCGGCGAATGGCAATGGCAACGGCCACTCGAATGGCAATGGGCACGGCAACGGAAACGGCGCGGCCAACGTCGAGAAACCCGAAGCAGAAGCCGCGGTAGCCGGCGACTAACTCAACCACCTCCGCAGGGTACATCTGTCCAATAGCCCCGGCTAACCCCGGGGCTGTTGTTTTTTAGGGTGATGCAGCTCAATAACTGCGCCGACCCGGGAACCAATTCTCTGCCTCGGTGTCAACAGTTTGTAGGAGCCATCCCGTGGGCAAGACCGTCCCCCAATGGTTGGATTTGCTGCTTACCTTTGCGCTAACTCTACCGGTTCTCAGCTTGCCCGCGCTTCTCGCGCTGGACTGGAATTCGCGTACGTCAAAAATCGGGTTCGAGCGGGACTCGCATGAACGATTGCTGGCAGCAGGAATTGCAAGCATTCTGATATGTGGCTTGGTGTGGATTTTCAGCTACCTCTACGCAAGCGCGGATCCTTGGCCCGATTGGTACGACTAGTTCACGCAGGTTTTCGAGCTATAATGATTGTCCTTCTGAAATGCCAGGAGCTTGACCTTGCCGATTTACGAATACGTTTGCGACGACTGCAACGAGCGTTACGAGCGCATCGTGATGAACCAGAGCACGCCGATCACGTGTCCCAAATGCGCTAGCTCGAAACACACCATACAGCTTTCAGTCTTTGCCGCGCCTGCCAACGGTGCCAAATCCACACCGACCGGATTCACCGGCGGAGGGGGCGGCGGCTGTTGCGGAGGAGGTGGCTGCGGCTGCCACTAGAAATCCGGCCGCGCCCGTTTAACGCCCCTCCACGTTTGAAAACAACCATGCGGCCAATTCCGGCTCTTTGAACGCCACGTCCCACGCGTTGTGGCTGATTCCGGGATATTCGGTGTACTTGGGCGCGCCGCCGGCCTTGCGCAATTCGGCGACCCACATTCGCGCGCGGCTTACGGGCACCAGCGGATCCTCCTCGCCCTGAAAAATCCACACGGGCACTCGCGCAACGCGGGGAATCATGTAAGCATCGCCGTAGCCGCACAGCGCAATCGCCGCGGCAAAGCGCGTAGGCGCGATCGAAAGCGCGGCCCACACTCCTTCACCGCCCATGGATTGCCCCACCACGTATTCGCGCGCGCTATCGATGTTGTACCTCTTCGCCACCGTGTCCAAAATTTCGAGCGCCAGCCGAATTGACACCGGCGGCGTGTTGGTGTGCGGATGCGCCCAGCCCTTGGTTGCGTCCACCTGCGGGGCCAGCACGAATGCGTGATACTTCGCCTGATTTTCCGGCGTCGTCCACACATGTGACCCCGCGAAATTCCCACCCGACAGCTGCGAAAAATTATCCGAGCCGCGGCCAGCTGCGCCGTGTAGCCACAAAATAATCGGATATTTCTGGCTCGCGTCGTAGCCCGGCGGAACAAACAAGCGATACTGCATCGCCTCGCCGCTCACGCTGCGATAGGATCCGGCGATGAACCCCGCAACCGCCGCGTTCGGCGCTTCCTGCTGTGCTGAGGTAATTGTCGCGAAGAGTGCAAGGAGCAAAAACGGGAGAACAAATCGAAGACAGCCAAGAGGCCGCGAAAAATTACGCCTTAACCCAAAGCGCGAGCGCTGCGTGCGCACATTCTTCCAGGTTTTTCCTGTCGACATCTGAAAATGCATTTGTCCGTTCGCTCTCGACGTCAACAGTCCCCACCACGCGCTGATCTCGCGGATCCAATATCGGAATAATGATCTCCGAAAGTGTGCTCCCAAATGCCGTCAAGTAACGGGGATCGCTGCGCACATCGCCAACCACAACCGGAGCCCTCTGCTGAATCGCGGAGCTGGTGAGCCCTTGTAACCGGAAATGTGGGATATACGGGCGCACCCGGCCCGCTCCAGGCAATGATGGAAACTAGCTCGGAGCTAACGTCGTAAACCCCCACCCAACGATACGGCCCGAGTGCGCGAATTGCGTTGGCGATTTGCAGCGCACGTTCCGCGCGCGCTTCATTACTCGTTGCAGCGGAGCGAATCTTACTTAGCGCGTTTTCCATCGCCATTGCCATTAACTTGGCGGCTGCGCGAATAGTTTCGCAGATATGCAGGCGGTTCCAGACCCGCGATCAAACGCGGATCTGAAATGGGAGCCGCAGCGACCACCGGCAGTGGCAGCACGCCTGCCCATATTGGCAAAGTGTAATCCGGCTCATCATCCTTCGGGGGCCCCACGCGCACTTTCGCTGAAACTTCCTCGAGCGGCAGCGCCAGCACGGACGTCGCCTTCAACTCTGACTCCGTCGGCTGTCGAATATCTTTCCAGCGCCCGGGAACCACGTGATCGGTAAACGCCTCGAGAGCGCGTATCTTTTCGTCCGCGCTTTCCACCGGCATCGCGCGGCCCAGCACCACCACTGACCGGTAATTCACCGAATGATGGAACGCCGAACGCGCCAGCACCAGCCCATCCACCAGCGTAACCGTCACGCAGACCTGGACGCCCTCTGAAATCGTGCGCAGCATCCGGCTGGCCGACGAGCCGTGCAGATACAGCGTCTCGTCCACGCGGCCGTAGTTCGTCGGGATCACGAACGGCTGGCCGTCCACCACGAAGCCCAGGTGACACACGAACCCTTCATCCAATATCGAGAAGACCGTTTCGCGGTCGTACTTGCCGCGATCGGGCAGGCGCTGCACCTTCGTGCGCTTGGTGGGAGTGAATTCGCTCATGCGTCGAGCGTATGTCGCGCAGGGCTGTACCGCAAGGGCCAATCTGGATGGTCGCTATCTGAGACACGTCGCGCCGCAAGAAGGATTTGTAGCGGTGCACTTCAGTGCGCCATCGGTGTTGAGCCTCGGATCAGTGGTGGTCTGAAGACCGCCGCTACAAAATCGCGCCGAACCACATCACGGCTGCGTAGGTTCCGTGCTCGCGGCCGGCTTTGCTGGCGGCGCGATGTGCACCACGCGAAATCCTGTGTACGCCGCATCGGCGGCGCGGTACGTGGTCTTGTTATCTGACGGACGGTCTGCGCTGCCGCCTTCGGCCTTGCCTGAGCCGTCCGCGGTGACGACCCACTCAGCCACGTTTCCGCCCAGGTCGAATACCAACTCCTCGCCTTCGTCGCCTTCCGCCGCAAAACTTCCCACCTCGCGCAACAGCGGCGCATCTCCCGACAATTCCTTGATTTTTTCTTCCAGCTTTTGCGCGTCGTCGGGATTCAGCGAATAGCCCGCCCAATAATCCAGCGTGTTCTCTGCGCTGCGCGGCTTATACAGGTCCGCGGCTTCGCTTTCCTTCGGCAGCCGGTACGTCTCGCCCGTCAAGTCGCTCAGCCATTTGCAATAGGATTGCGCTTGTTCCAGAGTGATTCCGTTCGCCGGATAATTTCCCGTTCCGGCGACGAATTTATAGTCCTTATCGAACGCCGCGTACTGCGCGCGCGTGACTTCGAATCGCCCAGTCTCGATGCTTCCACGCTTGACGGTTTCGGGAATCAGCACGTCGGGCGCGGGATTATCCGCGGCGGCGGGCGGACGAAACGTCGCGCCGTAGAGCGCCCCAGACTTTTGCACGTCGCGGCGCTTTAGCGCGACGTCCAGCGGCGAACCCTTTTTCAGCGCCTCGTTTTCCGGCTTGCTGGTCTTGAACAAGTACCGGTCGAACCAGGCCTCCTCTTCGCTCAACTTGCGCAATTGATGCGTCAGCTTCCGCGGCCCGTGCGCTTCGCCAGGAAACAGAATCAATTTCACCGGAGCTTTGCCGATCGAATACAGCGCGCGATAGTGCGACCAGCCTTCTTCAGTGGGAACCTGGCGGTCAATCGTGCCAAAGAAAATCAGTGTGGGAGTCTTTACCTTGTCCATCTTGAAGAGCGGCGATTTCTCAAGGTACAGCTGCGGATCCTCCAGCGGCGACTTTCCGAAATAGTAGTTGTCAAACGATTCGCCAAAATCCACGTTCGCCCAATCGCTGAACCACTCTACGTCTCCAGCTCCGGCAGAGACGGCTTTGTAGCGATCCGGATCCGTCACGGTCAACTGAATGGATAAAATCGATCCGTTCGACCACCCCTGCGCGCCGATCTTGTCCGGATCAACCAGTCCCTTCGAAATCAAATTGTCCACGCCGCGTTCGATATCCGGAATTTCCTGTTCGTAGTATTTGCCGCAGCAGATGGATTCCACCCACTTGAGTCCGTAACCGGTGCTGCCGTGATAATTCGTTTTCAGCACAAAGGCGCCGCGTTGCGTCATCAGATTCGGCGCGTAGGCCCAGCGTTCGGTCCATTGATCATGGTCAGCGCCGGCGGGGCCGCCGTGCGTCGCAACGATCAGCGGATAGGTTTTCCCTTCCTCATAATTGTCCGGGTAATAGAGCAGGCCTTCCACGTCATCGTCGTTCGCGCCTTTCCAGTGCAGCACTTCGGTTCTCGCGATCGTTTTATTCTTGAATCCGGGATTCAGGTCCGTAACTTGCAGCGGCGTCGAAATTTTCGTGCCGTCCAGTCGCGCGCGGAAGAATTGCGTCGGCACGCTTGCGGTGGAATATTCGTAAATGAGCGTCTTGCCATCGTCGCCCAGCTCAAAAGTGAAATAGTGCCGCTCATCGTCGCTGGAGATTGATTTGCGCGACCAGGTCGCGCCGTGGCGAGTGAAGCGCGTGGGCTTCGTGTAGACGCCATCCGCCAGCAGCGCAATGAAGCCATCGTTCGTCGCTTGCAGCGAACGCGCAAACCCGCGATCCCAGTCCAGATTCACCTCCACGTCTTTCGCGGCGGCCAAATCGTAGAAATACACTTTGTCGACGGTGGCGACCAGAAAGCGCGGATCATCGGAAAATGGCGCGACAACGTAAAATCCGGAATTATCCCGCGCCCACTCGATGGAATCAGGATAGATGCGCTCGTTCGTGAAAATCTGGGTGCGGTCTCCGCTCGCTAGATTCACGATGTACGTGGCCGGCGGAATTTTCTGGTCCCACGCATAGCTGAGTTCCCGGCGAGCCACTGCCACGGCTTTGGTCTTGTCGCGCGACACCGCAAAATCCAGTATCCAATCGTCGTTGTCCGTCAGCCGCGTGATCTTTTTCTCCTTCACCGACAACTTGAACAGCCGCACTGGCGCCGTGTGCGCCGTGTCGTCCACCACGTTCGAATCGTCCTTGCGTTCCTTCGTCTGCCGCTCGTAAAGCGAAGGATCTTCTTCCGCGCTGAAAAGAATCGTGTCGTCGTTCAGCCATTCGAATTGCTGGATTCCGCGCTGGGATTCCGTCACCGGCCAAGGCTCTCCCCCGGCGCTATTCATCAGCCAGATTTGCGTGGATCCTGTGTCCGGCTTGAGCTTCGGCAGCACGTGGCTGCTCAAAAAGGCAATCGTTTCTCCCGAAGACGACCAACGGGGATTTGAGATCTCGTCCGTCCCACGCGTGAGCTGCACGGCTTTTCCATCGCTCAAATTCGAAAGATACAAATTGCCCACGCGTAGATCTTTGTCTTTGTCCGCCGTTCCTTTCACCCACAGCGCAAATTTCCCGTCTGGCGAAATCCGAAACTGCCCAGCGTCCTCCTGATAAACGACGTCCTCGGGCGTCCACTGATTTTTCTTGGCGGTCTCTGCGTTCTTTTCATCACCAGCGGCGGCATGCAGACCCACCGCAAACGCGAATAAGAGCATCATCCACGCGATCTTTTTCATACGTTCCTTTGAACCCTAAATTCCTGTGCGGGCAGGCGAAAAATTAGCACAGACTTGTCAATCAGGGATAGCCGGCTAGCAATGATCTGACGAGTGGATTCGTTTTCGCGTGCTTATCAGCAGCCAGAAATGCGCGATTCCGAGGCACCAGCGAACGAATAACTGCCCTTAGAGCACATGAGAAGATTGCAGCACCGCGCGCTCAAATTTTGCTCCGCTCTGTCTGAAGGCGTTGACCCATTGCACATCCAAAAGCAGCTCTCGCGCAAATACCCTGTAATCATTTAGTTAGCGGCATACACGGCCGTACCCTACATCTCCGACACAGCGTCTTATTAATTGGGGGGAGGCGATGTTGTGAGTTGGATGGCGACATAAGTCTCGGCACGAATGAGACCAACGCCATCTGAAGCTCTCGGATTCCGAGAGAAGGGATGAAGCGAATGCAAAACGCAAGTAAGGTAACGAAACACGCCGTAAGCTTGGGAGCGATGCTCGGTCTAGTTCTCGGCATGATCTTTGCAACGACACCGGCCTCTGCTCAGCAAGCGAGCTCGTCAACCGATGTACCCGTGCACCTGGTGGTAACGGCGAAGCCGCACCACGGCACGCAAGCTCCGGCGCTCGCTGCAGACGATGTAAAGGTGTATCAGAAGGGCAAGCTGGATACGGTGACGAGTTGGGTTCCGCTGCAGGGAGACCGCGCCGGATTGCAGCTCTTCATTTTGATTGACGATACCTCGCGAGACAGCCTCGCCTTGCAATTCCGCAGCATCAAGGACTTCGTCGACGAACAACCAGCTTCGACGGCTATCGGTGTCGGTTATATGCGGAATGGCGCGGTATTCGCGGCTCAAAATCTGACGACGGATCGCGCCTTGGTCGAAAAGTCGCTGCGGCTTCCGATCGGGGCTTCGGCGGGATACACCAGCCCTTACCTGGCGCTCTCGGACCTGATGAAGAAATGGCCGGCGACCAAGGATCGTCGCGAGATCGTAATGATCACCAGCGGAACCGATCCTCTGGGCGGAGGCTTTTTCAACGATCCATTCAATAATCCCTACCTCGATGCGGCTGCCGCACAAGCGCAACGAGGTGGATTTATTGTCTATTCAATTTACGCGCCCGGATCAGGACGCCTCGGCCGCGGTTTGCTTCGCACCGATCTGGCGCAAACTGGTCTGGATGTGCTGGCTCAGAAGACCGGCGGAGCGACTTACTACCTCGCATACGGCGCTCCGGTAGATATCACTCCGTATTTGCAAGATGTAACCTACAACCTCAAGCACCAATATGAGCTTGTATTCCTTGCTAAGAGCGCAAGAAAACCGGCTCTTGAACCCGTGAAGGTGAAGACCGAAATGCCGAAGATGGGCCTGATCACCGCGGAGAATGGCTACATCGGAAGTGGCATGTAAGACGAAACTGCGCACCTGCGCGGCAGAGAATAGCTGCCGCGCAAGGTGCTGTTCGTGGGTGCCCCGATTTTCGGTTAGAATGTTTTCGCCGTCGAATCGGAGCCAACCATGGCCATCAGCCGCGAACAAGCGCGCACCGAACACACTGCCAGCACGACCCACGATCAGTTCAGCGAAACAATCTACGGCGTCGTCTGCTCCACTTGCCACAATTACATCCTCATCGACAAAACCAATTGCCCGCCATCTTGCCGCGAACACGAAACCTGCCGCCAAGCCTACGCCTGAAATCTAGCGCGTAGCCGCCGTAAGCCATCCCAAGTCTCGATTGACGCGTCCACTACCCTTGCGTACGATTCGCCGCATGAAATCACCTTGGAAAATAATTCTGTGGATAGCCTTCGCTCTTGCTGGCGCTGGCGCACTCGCGGCCATCGCTTTCGAACGCCGCGAGCCGCTGAACGCCGTCTGGTTCGTAGTGGCCGCCGTCTGCACCTATCTTGTGGCCTATCGCTTCTATTCCAATTTTATCGCCGCGAAGGTGCTGGCTCTCGACGATAGCCGCGCCACGCCAGCCGAGCGCCTGGAAGACGGCCGCGATTTCGTGCCCACCAATAAATGGGTGTTGATCGGCCATCATTTCGCAGCGATAGCGGGACCCGGTCCGCTCGTCGGCCCCACGCTCGCCGCGCAGTTCGGTTACTTGCCCGGAACACTGTGGCTGATCGTGGGAGCCGCGCTGGGCGGCTGCGTCCAGGACTTCGTGATTCTTTTCTGTTCGATTCGACGCAACGGAAAATCGCTGGGACAAATGGCGCGCGAGGAAGTTTCGAAGCGCGGCGGCATGATTGCGCTTTTGGCTGTACTGGCCATCATGATCATTCTTCTCGCTGTCGTTGCGCTGGTGATTGTAAAAGCGCTGAAAGAATCCCCGTGGGGCACTTTCACATTGGCGATGACGATTCCCATCGCGCTGCTCATGGGTGTTTACTTGCGCTATCTGCGCCCCGGCCGCGTGCTGGAAGCATCGCTGGGCGGTGTGGCGCTCGTAATGCTCGCGGTCGTCGCCGGACAATGGGTCAACGTATCACCAGCTTGGTCGCGCGCGTTCACGTTCACGGGGCCCGCACTGGCACTCGCCATCATCGCGTACGGCTACGCTGCGTCCACCTTACCCGTGTGGCTGCTGCTCGCTCCGCGTGATTACCTTAGCGCCTTCATCAAAGTCGGCGCCATCGCCGCGCTCGCCTTTGGCGTCATCATCGTGCGCCCAACGCTCGAAATGCCCCCGCTCACGCGCTTCGTGGACGGCAACGGTCCCGTCTTCGCCGGAAAAATCTTTCCCTTCTGCTTCATCACGATTGCTTGCGGGGCCATCAGCGGCTTTCATTCGCTGATCTCGTCTGGGACTACGCCCAAAATGATCCTGCGCGAAGGCCACGCGCGCATGATCGGCTACGGCGCGATGCTGATGGAATCTTTCGTCGGCGTGATGGCGATGGTGGCGGCGTGCGCGCTGCAGCCCGGAGTCTATTTCGCGATCAATAGCCCCGCTGGGATAGTCGGCAAGACGGCCGATGCCGCCGCGGCAACGATTCGTTCCTGGGGTTTCGCGCTCGACCCGCAAACCATGTCGTCGCTCGCGCAGCGCGTCGGCGAACATACTTTGCTCGACCGCACCGGCGGCGCGCCCTCACTGGCAGTCGGCATGGCGCAGATATTCAGCGGCACCATAGGCGGCGAACGCCTGCTCAGCATCTGGTATCACTTCGCCATCATGTTTGAAGCTCTTTTCATCCTTACGGTCCTAGACGCCGGGACGCGCGTCGGCCGCTTTATGGTGCAGGAACTCGGCGGGCACGTGTGGAAACCGCTCGGCAAGTCGAGTTCGACGTTCGGAATTCTTGCCACGAGCGGGCTGATGGTCGGCGCGTGGGGATATTTCTTGTGGCAGGGAGTGCAGGACCCGCTCGGCGGAATTAATTCGCTCTGGCCGCTCTTCGGCATCGCCAATCAGTTGCTTGCCGCTGTGGCGCTGGTGGTGGCTACCACAATCCTCTTGAAGATGGGCCGCGCCCGCTGGATTTGGATCACCCTCGCGCCGATGGTTTGGTTGGTTGCGATCACGATGACGGCGAGCTACCAGAAAATATTCGACGCGAGCCCGCGCATCGGATTTCTCGCACAAGCCCGCGTGCTGACCGCGCAAATCGCCTCCGGTGCGATTCCCGCGGAAAAAATCGCAGCGACGCAGCGGCTCATTTTCAATAACCGTCTGGACGCCGTCGTCACCGCCGTCCTTGCTGCGATGATTCTCGTGCTACTCGTCGAAGCCATCGGCGAATGGATCGTCATTCTTAGCGGCCGCAAAAAAGCAGTGCTGCATGAATCGCCTTATATCGCGACACGCTGGGCCGAAGGAGACTAAAATCAGAAGACAGCCCTCACGGAGCCGAACCGTGCAACTGCCGCACTGGCGCGCGCATCCCTCCCTTCATGCGCGGAGATATCGCTGCAGCATGAACGGCCGGCAGATTTTAGTGTACACGCTGGAATCGGTGCTCCTCGCGAGCGCATTCTGCAGCGTCGCGTGTGCGCAGGCGCAGGACACCGCGCCGCCACCCGCCGCAAACAACGCGGAGATGCCAACCACACCATCCGCGCAGGTGGCTTCGCTGGCGCCCACGATTCAGTTAAATGTCGCGAAAGACACACCTCTGCAAATCGCGCTGGACAAAGAAGTCCGGCTGAAAACGGCCGGGCAAGCGCTCCACGGCCGCATCGTCGAGCCGGTCTACGCGTTCGATAAGCTGGTGGTCCCAGTCGGCACGGAAGTGAATGGCAAGGTCACCGCGATCGACCCGGTCTCGGCCGGCAAACGCACAGCCGCGGCGCTCGACGCCAATTTTTCTCCGTCTCGCAAATTCCAGGTCAGTTTCAATGAACTGATCCTTCCCGACGGCAAGCATATTCCGTTTGAAGCCGGCATCACGCCCGGCTCGGGCCAGGTCCTCGATTTCGTTTCCAGCGCCGATGAGCGCGCCAAAAACTCCAACGGGGCAAAAGACGTCGCCGCGGAAAAAGCCAAGCAGGCCAAGCAAGCCGCGAAGCAGGAGTGGCAAGCCGCCATGCAACAAGTGAAGCAACCCGGCAAATTCCACCGCTTCGAACGATACGCCGTGGCGCAGTTGCCCGTGCATCCGCAATACATTGACGCCGGCACGGTCTATTTCGCGGAACTACAACAACCTCTGAATTTCGGGAGCGAGCCTCTAACGCCCGAACTCGCTTCTTCCATTGGTGCAGCGCCTCCGCCGGGCAGTTTTGTGCACGCGCGCCTGCTCACTCCGCTAAGCTCGGCCACATCGCACAACGGCGATGACGTCGAGGCCATCGTCACCCAGCCGCTCTTCGCCGGTAATCACCTGATCTACCCGCAGGGAACTCGGCTGAAAGGCTCGGTTCTGCAAGTGCGGCCGGCCTCGCACCTGGCCCGTAGCGGCCAGCTCCGCATCGCGTTCCATGACATGGTGCTACAAGACGGCGTGCAGGAAAAAATTGAGGCGAGTCTCGAGAGCGTCCAGGCGGGCCGGTCGCAGAACGTGACTCTCGATGCCGAAGGCGGCGCGCAAGCCGCTCCTCCCAAAACGCGCTTCCTGACCACCACGGTGGCCGTTGGACTGGGGGCCATATCTTTCCTCGGCGACACATTTGGCGATACCGGCCCCCGCGCGGCTGGCGGCGCCGGCGGTTACAAACTAATCGGCATCGCGATCGGCTTGGCAGTGCACTCGCAGGCTCTGGGCATGGCCATGGGCTCGTTCGGCGCCGTCCGTTCAATTTATACGAACTTCGTGGCGCGAGGGCCCGAGCTCGTCTTTCCGAAGAATACCGCGATGCAGATTGGCATCGCCCCGCCGCGGCCGGGCCCCGGCGAAAAAATTCCGCAGAGCGAGGCGCCAAAACAATGAATACCGTTCGATTCCACGGCTTCGGATTTGCGCGCAGTGCGTGGGTCTGGTTACGCCAAGTGAGTGGGGACGCCGCGTACGACAACTATTTGCACTCGCTACGGCGCGCAGACGCGTGCGATTCACCGGCGCCAACGCGAGCGCACACTGCGCCGCTCTCACGGGCGGACTTCTACCTGGACGCGCTTCGCCGTCGTTATTCCAGCGTCTCCCGCTGCTGCTAATCTAATTTGCCTGGAACTTCGAGTTCGTTAGCTGTTGCCGAGAAATTCTACGTGGACGTAAGTCCCTAGCCTCACGTTGTACGCCAGATACCAGCCGACGTGGTCCGGATCCTCATAGATCACGATGTCATCCCCGCCCCAGTTCCAATCGCCACAGTATCCGATGTCATACGGCGCGACGCTGAAATAAAATCCGCCGAACCAGAAGCGCGAAGGACCGCCGCCGGCAAGATGCCATACGTGGCCGCGTCCGAATCCGCCGGTGAAGTGGCCGTGCTCCCAAGGATGATCGATGTGATAGTGCGGGTCGTTCGGGCCGGTGTCGTGTCCGACCCACTTGCCATTCGAGTGGACGTGCGGAGCTTCAGGATGACCGGGCGCGTCGCTGAACGTGCGATGTTCCGCAGGAGGAGTTGCAGGAGCTTTATGAACGGGAGCCGGACCATGCGCCGGAGGCTTCCCTCCGCCGAAGTGCTCACCACCACCATGTTCACCACCGCTAGGTTTCCCTTGCGCAAAAGCAGGAGCTGAAAATAGCAACAATACTGCGAGAAGACCGATGCCGTGTTTCATGCTCACCTCCGCGCAGTAATCTAGCACGAGTTTTTGGATTTGGAATAGCGCCGAGCGCGACGTCCGCGTCAAGATGCACAGCTACGTCTTCGGTTTGTTTATTTTCCATATCGCTATTGGACTTTGCCAGGCCTCACGTAACGACAGGCCGAATGCTAAGCAGCGAATCCCAGACCCAATCGCAAAAGCAATGGTCGTCCTTGCGGGCCACGGTACCGTGGATTGCCAGCCACTCCCAGACCAGATAAACATGAACCCAGGAAATGCCCTCATCGTCGCTGGTTGATGCGGCGGCGATATCGCAACCCTTAATCGGATGCGTCAGGCTGACTGGTTGCCACTCCCCTCCTGTCCGCATTCGTTCCGACAGACGCTGTATCGCAGAAAGCTGTGGCCCTTGCTCCCGAAGGAAGCTACTCAGCTGCAAGAGGCATGAATCGTTGGGCTTCCAATAGCTCGCCACCTTTGAGTCACGGTCTTCGGAGACATCGTCAGGCAGCAGCAACGAAAATGACGGGAACGGACTCGCTCTCTTCATGCACGTTATATACATCCGACCGACGCGAGACTCCAAGCTTCCGATCGGCCGGCCTGCAATGCCGACCAGCAGATTATTGACACCTCAAAAAGCGAGCAGCCAGACGGTGCGGCGAAAACGACCAAAAGGACTTCGTTGACGCATCCCCTTTTCCGCCCCTATAATAGGGGTTTGTCACTCGCCTCAGGAGGCAGCATGTACGCCGTAATTCGCAGTGGGGGAAAGCAGTACCGCGTCGAGCCGGGCAAGACGGTGCGCATCGAGCGGCTCGAAGGAAAGGTCGGCGGTAAGGTCACCTTTGACGAAGTGATCGCCGTGCGCAACGACGACAAGAAACTCGTATCCGGCGGCGACGTGGCCAAGGCCAAAGTGATCGGCAAGATCGTGGCGCAGGATCGTGGTCCGAAAATGCTGGTTTTGAAGTACAAGACCGGCGGTCAATACAACATCAAGCGCGGCCACCGGCAGAATTACACTTCTGTCGAGGTCAGCGACATCCAAATTTCCTAGGGGTCTGCAATGGCACACAAAAAGGGCGGCGGGTCCTCCACAAACGGACGCGATTCGCACGGACAGCGGCTGGGAATCAAGCGTTTTGGCGGGCAACTCGTCACCGGCGGCAGCATTTTGATTCGCCAGCGTGGCACACGTTATAAGGCCGGCAAGAACGTCAGCCGCGCCAAGGACGACAGCCTCTTCGCCACCATCACCGGCGTCGTGCGCTTTGAAGATAAAGGCGCGCTGGGCAAGTTCATCAGCGTGTTCCCGGCGGAAGAATCCGCGGTCGGCGGTGCGGACCGCGCAGCGTCCGCCACCGAACCTGCGGCAGCCAACTAACGTAACAATTTCCGATACGCGCTTCGTTTCCCGGGCGCGTATTTTTATTTTTACTCCCAGCCCTGGCGTATGATTTCTAGCTAATTTCTCGAGCAGCAGGTGACACGTGTTTGCGGACGAAGCAAAAATCTCAATCAAGGCCGGCGACGGCGGCAACGGCTGCGTCGCATTTCGTCGGGAGAAGTACGTCCCGCGCGGCGGCCCTTCGGGCGGCGATGGCGGCAACGGCGGCGACGTCTACATCGAAGCCAATCCGCACGACAACACCCTGCTGCGCTACCGTTACAATCGCGAATTCAAAGCGGGTCGTGGCGGGCACGGCGAAGGCTCGAACTGCCACGGCAAATCCGCCGAAGACTTGGTGCTGAAGGTTCCAGTTGGCACCGTCGTCTTTGACGCCAATTCTGGCGACCAGCTTTTCGATCTCACGCAGGCCGGCCAGCGTGTGTTGGCGGCGCGCGGCGGGCACGGCGGACGCGGCAACGGCAACCCGCACTTCGTGCGTCCCTGGCATCAGGCTCCCCGCGAGCACGAAGATGGCAAGCCCGGCGAAGAACTCAATCTGCGCCTGGAATTAAAATTACTCGCCGATGTGGGTCTGGTCGGTTTCCCGAACGCCGGCAAATCAACCCTGATTTCGCGCATCTCTGCGGCTCGCCCCAAAATCGCCGCATATCCTTTCACGACTCTTGAGCCCCATCTGGGCGTGGTTTCTGCTGATCCCGACGCCACGCCCGGGCAGGGCCGCACGTTCGTCGTCGCGGACGTTCCCGGCCTGATCGAAGGTGCCCATGAAGGCGCAGGGCTCGGCACGCGTTTCCTGAAACATTTGGAGCGCACGCGCCTGATCGCGCATCTAGTGGATACCAGCGATGCCAACGACCGCGACCCCATCCGCGATTTCGAAATCATCATGCACGAGCTGGCATCGTTCAGCCCGGAACTGGCGGAGAAGCCGATGATTGTCGTCGCTACGAAGCTCGACGCCACCACCGATCGCGCGCACCTGGATGAACTGCGCGATTTCGCGGCCAAGCGCGGTCTGGAATTTCACGCCGTATCTTCAGCCACCGGCGAAGGCATCGTCGAACTGGTGCGCGCCATGGCCGATGCGCTGGACCGCATCCCCAAGCCGGCAATCGTGGCTGAAACGGAAGAAGGACACCCTGCGTCAGATGCGGCGTCGAATTCTGCAGCGCACATCGCGCCGCATGATTCAGAGCTCGGCGCGAGGGCAACAAAAGCAGCGCACGCCGCGCCTCGCCCGGAGGATAGTTGACTTCTCACTCCGTGACCAGAACCCACGGACACGCGCATCGTCGCACCGTTGCGCTTTTTGGTGGCACGTTCGATCCCATCCATTCCGGCCACATTGCCGTCGCGCTAGCCGCGCAAAAGCGCTTTCACATTGACGCAATTTATTTCGTACCCTCCTCGCGCCCGCCGCACAAACACAAGCCCGCGCTCACTCCCTTCCTGCATCGCTACACCATGGTCGCGCTGGGCTGCGCCAATCACGCGTATCTGCATCCGTCGCTCGCTGAAGCGCCTGACGGCGCCGCGCCGCACGTTTTCTACACGATTGATACGGTTCGCCGTTATAAGCGCGAACATCCGGACGATCATCTGTACTTCATCGTCGGCGCCGATCAATTCCTCGAAATTCCCACTTGGAAGAATTACGAAGCGCTGCTCGATTCCTGCGACTTCATCATCGCCAGCCGTCCCGGCTTTCGTTTGGACGCTTTGCGCCTGATCATCCCCCCGGAAAAGCTTGGCCGCACGAAAGTGGATGACCCGCAGAAGATTGTCTTGCGCAAATCCGTGATCCACTTGCTCACCACCGTCTCTAGCCACATCTCTTCCACGGAAATCCGCCAGCGGCTCGACCGCCAACAAACAATCCATGGGCTTGTGCCCGCGCCCGTAGAGGAATACATTCTGGGACAGGCCCTTTATCGGTGACACCTAACTCTCTCGATCCCGAAATCCGGTTGGCCGTAGAAGCGGCCCAGGACAAGCAAGCCCTGGATATTTCCGTACTAAATCTTCGCGGCTCCGGCGCATTCGCGGATTATTTTCTGCTGTGCTCAGGTACCAGCCAGCCGCAGATTCAGGCCATCGGCGAATCCATCGAAGAAAAACTCGGCCGCCAGGGCCGCCACGTGGCCCATCGCGAAGGCAAGTCGAGCGCCGAATGGGTTCTGCTCGATTACGGCTATTTCGTCGTGCACATTTTCAGCGAGCGCGCGCGCCAGTATTACGATCTCGAACGCCTTTGGCGCAACGCCGAGCGCGTGGATTTTCATGAGCCGGTAAATCCAGGCGCCTCAGCGCAGGGTGGCGCCGCAAAATCTCACAGCGGCTCGCATAACGAGCCCCGCAGCGAGTCCGAAGGCAACGTCACGCAGCAATGACCGTGTCATTCAGTTCGCGCCACAGCCGAGTCCGGCTGTGCGATTCGTCTTTGTGGCACAGCCACTCTTGGCTGTGCTCTTCGTTGTTGTCGTTGAAAATGTTTTGCGGCGTTAACCGGAAAATGAGCGTTAACCCATGAGCGCCGCTGCGACTATCCCCTGGATTGCGACCGACCCTGCCTCGCGTCACGTCCTCGAACTCGCCGATAAAGTCGCCAATGCCGCCACCACCGTGCTGATCACCGGCGAGAGCGGCACTGGCAAAGATCAGCTCGCGCGCTGGATTCACCAGCACGGCACTCGTCACGACGCTCCGCTGCTGAAAATTGATTGCGCCAGCCTTCCCGCCGAACTAGTCGAATCCGAACTCTTCGGCCACGAACGCGGCGCGTTCACCGGCGCGGTCACGCGCAAGCTCGGCCGCCTGGAAATGGCGCAGACCGGCACGATTGTGTTAGACGAAGTCGCCGCGCTCGCTCCCGGCATGCAAGCGAAACTTCTCCGCGTGCTCGAAGAGCGCACCTTCGAACGGCTCGGCGGCACCGAAACCCTGCGCATGGAAGCGCGCCTCATGGCCCTGACCAATACCGATTTGGCCAAGGCCGCGGCCGATGGACGCTTTCGCGAGGACCTTTTTTTCCGCCTCAATGTACTCGCGATCGTGATTCCGCCGCTGCGTGAACGCCGCTCGGACATTCCCGAACTCGCAGCACATTTTCTCGCGCGCCTCGGCCCAGTGCACGGCCGCGCCGATGCCGCATTCGAACCTTCGGCCGCCTCGCTGCTCGAATCCTACGAGTGGCCGGGAAATGTTCGGGAGCTGAAGAACGCCGTCGAACACGCGCTCGTCTTTGCCAAACAGCCGCAACTGCGCGCCGAAGATTTCCCGGAAATAATGCGCGCGGGAACCAAGACTCACGGCAGCAATGCTCAGTTGCGCTCGCTCGAAGATTTCGAACGCGAAATAATCAAGGCCACGCTCGATGCTATGCACTACAAAATTGGCCGCTGCGCCGAAATTCTGGGCATCAGCCGCAAGACGCTGCTCGAGAAGCGCAAAAAATTCGGCCTCTTGTAGCGCCGACCTGCCGGCAGGCAGGCGTCTCGCCGGTTCGTCGGTAGCGGATGTAAACTGGCGAGGCGGCCTCTCGATAAATGAAAATCCGTCTGATCATGCTCGGTAAGACCCGCCGTGAGGAAGCCCGCTCTCTGATCGACGATTACGTCGATCGCATCCAGAACTATGCGGATGCCGAAATCGTCGAATTGCGCGACACCGGGCCCGCCGCGCTGCGCAAATTAAAGACCGATCCCGCAGCGACGGTCGTCCTGCTAGACGCCGCCGGAAAGCAATTCACGTCGCAGCAATTTGCCCGCTGGCTGGGCGACCTGCGCGACCGCGGCACACGCGAACTGGTCTTCCTCTGCGGCGACGCCGAAGGATTCCCCGAGGAAATCCGCGCCAGCGCCAAACAGAAAATCTCGCTCTCGACGCTAACCATGCCCCACGAATTCGCGCGCGTAATCCTGGCCGAGCAAGTCTATCGCGGCTTCGCCATCCTCGCCGGCCATCCCTATCCGAAGTGAACCGCCAAGCATCTTTCCCGCTCACGCTCAGGTTTGAAATGGTCCTCGGGCAATACTGTGGGAGAATAAAGGAATCATGGGAATCAAGATCACGCAAGACGCGGGCACGCCCACCGCTTCTATCGAACTGATGATCACGCAACCGCTGCCAGATTACGATCTGGAGCAAGTTGAGGCGCCTATCCCACGCGATATAGACCCCATCCTCGCCTCGCAAGGCTTTAAGGACCTACTCGACGAAGTCCGCGCCACACTCGACCGCGAGCTTTCCGGTAGCAACCTTGAACTCACCCAGATTACAGGCGCGATCAGTCACGACCAAGCTGTCTACCATCCCGGGATTTGGGTAGTGCTGCGCGAACGCGACGCGGCGAAAGATGCCAAAGAAATGTCTCCGGCCTCGCGTCAGCGCATCACCGCAATAGCGGAGACGCTACGCGCCACTTTCAACCTTTCCTGAACGAAGGGTTTTCTCTGCGGTGGATGTTTCTTTGCTTTCGGCCGCTACTATTTCCCCGAAATTTCCACCGACGCCCGCGTCGTCTCCCAATCCATCCGCAAGACGCATCCGTTGCCCATCTTGTCCAGAGCAATCGTAAAATCTTCCACCGGCGAGGGAAGTTGCGACACCTTCATATCCACCCGCGCCAGATCATCGCCTTCTCCCGGATACGGAATGCCCCATAACGGCCCGCCTTTTGCGTTCTTGGTTTTCTTGCTGATGATCAAGGTCCACTTACCCTGTTCGGGGATCGTGAAGAGCGTGTAGTCGCCTGCGGGCACCGTCTTGCCGCCAATCGTCACGTCCGTGTTGGTCACCAACGTCGTCGCTTCATTCGCACCTGCCCGCCAAACCTCTCCGTACGGCACGAGGCCGCCAAAAATTTTGCGTCCCTTCGTGCGCGGACTCGAATAGTCCACGATAATGGTCTTGCCGTCGGTGAATTGAAATTCCGCGTGCGCCGCGGGGCTAGGACGCTTGCTCTTATCCTGCTCTTGCGCGTGGCTAGTCGCCGTCATCGCCGCCACCATCAGGGCCATCGCGCTACAAACTATGAAAACTCGCCGCATGTTTTTCCTCCTGGAGATAAGAATCGGACCTGTCCTTTCGTACTAGTGTAGCGGCCATATCATAGCCGACTTTTGTCGCGGGCAGCGCAAGCGTTGAATTTACCGTCGCCTATGTGAACCATTTTGAGACGCCGCTAACTTCTCAAAATAAGACCCGCTTACGCACAGGATTGCCATCGGTTTTTAGGACAGCTAACTCATAGTCCGCGCGCATTTTCGGTATTACAGAACTATTACAAACACCTCGGCCCGGTACTGCTAGTCTAATCTCGATGAGCAGCGCAAATGTTCCGACAGAGGCCCCGATGACCCAGCCATCGTTCCAGACAATCACACCACGACTCGACGTCCTGAAAAAGACGCAGAAAAACGACGGCGAAGTGAACTGGGTCACCGCCATATTCATGGGCCTCTTTCACGTCGGCGCCATCGCCGCGTTGTTTTTCTTTTCGTGGAAAGCGTTTGCCGTCGCCGCAGTTCTCTGGTGGATAGCCACCAGCCTGGGCATCGGCATGGGGTATCACCGCCTGCTCACTCATCGCGGCTACAAGACTCCCCGGTGGTTTGAATATTTTCTGACGGTTTGCGCCACGCTGGCTCTCGAGGGCGGCCCGATTTTCTGGGTAGCCACGCATCGCATTCACCACAAATATTCCGACCAGGATGGCGATCCGCACTCTCCCGTGGATGGCACCTGGTGGTCGCACATGGGCTGGATTCTCACCGGCAAGTCCATGCATCACGACACAACAACGCTCTCGCGTTACGTCCCTGATCTTGCCAAAGACAAGTTTTACGTCTGGATCACCAAATATCATTACGTACCGATGGTTGTGCTCGGCCTGATTCTCCTCGCGGTGGGCGGCATTCCGTTCGTTCTGTGGGGCATCTTCCTGCGCACTGTCGTCGGACTGCACTTTACCTGGCTGGTTAATTCCGCCACACACTCGATCGGCACACGCCGATTCAAGACTCGCGACCTTTCGACCAACAGCTGGTGGGTCGCGCTGGTCACTTGGGGCGAAGGCTGGCACAACAACCATCACGCGCATCCGGTTTCCGCGCGCCACGGTCTCGCCTGGTATGAAGTTGATTTCAACTGGTATGCAATCTGGCTGCTGGAGAAAATTGGCATCGCCCAGAAGGTTCACATCGCCAAGATCTCCGAGCTCAAGCGCGCGAACGAATCCATCGTGGGCAGAACGCTCACGCCGGACGTCCAGCGCGAGCTAGCCTCCGTCGAACTATAGAGTCTTTCTTCACACCTCAAAGTAACGCGGGTATCATCCCGAGCGCAGCGAGGGATCTGCTTTTCGCTGAAGCCCACTCCCTGAGATGCCGATTCGCCACCTTAGGCCTTACCTCGCGACGGTCCCATCCGCGTCACAGCCAAGCTCTAACTCACCTCGCTTCGCGGTACAATTCCCTTAGACACCGTGCAAATCGCGAGCCGCAGAAAAACGATCGCCTTTTTCGTCGTGCTGGGCAGCTCACTGGTGGCCCTGGCCATCGCCCTGAACGTCGGGTGGATCATCCTCAACCGGCGCGAAGTCGTCCTGCTCTTCTTCGGAGTGATATTTTTCTTCGCCATTATTGCCGGCATGATCCTCAACACTATTTTTCTGGTGCGTGAAATTCGCCGCAACGAACAGCACGGCAGCTTCATCAACGCAGTCACGCACGAATTGAAGACTCCCATCACTTCGATTCGGCTGTACCTTGAAACCATGCAACGCCGCGAAGTAGACGAAGCGCAACGCCAGCAGTTTTACAATCTGATGCTGCTGGATACTGACCGCCTATTGGGGACCGTCGAGCAAGTCTTGAAAGCCGGCGAAGTGGGCTACAAGCGCGGCAAACGCCATCACATCGAAGTGGATTTCACCGAACTCGTCCGCGAATCCATCGAACTCGCCCGCGTGCGCCATCATTTGGCGCCTGGAGTTCTGCATTTCGATTCGGCGCCCGGCGGCGCCGGCCGTAAACGCAAGAATAGTGCGCCGATCCTGCTGCACGGAGATCCCGCTGAGCTGCGCACGGCGGTGTCCAATCTTCTCGATAATGCCGTGAAATACTCCGGCGACAATGTGGACGTCGCAGTGCGCATCGAAACTCCAGACGACCATGTGGTGTTGAGCGTCACCGACCGTGGTATCGGAATACCTGAGCCGGAATTGAAACGCATCTTCAAACGCTTTTATCGAGTGCCAGGGCGCGCCAGCTTCCAATTGAAGGGTACAGGCCTCGGCCTCTTCATCGTGCGCGCCATCGCACGCGCACACGGCGGTAAGGTTTACGCCGCGAGCGAAGGCGAAGGCCACGGCACCACCATTACCATGGAATTGCCGAGGAAGCTGGCATGAGCCGCGTGCTGGTGGTCGAAGACGAAGCGCACCTCGCCAAGGGGCTGCGTTTCAATATCGAAGCCGAAGGACATTCCGTCGAGGTTTCCGGAGACGGAGAAACCGCTCTCGAACGTCTGCTGGCCAAGAAGGAAAATTTCGATGCAGTCGTGCTGGACGTCATGCTTCCCGGCAAAGACGGTTTCACCGTCGTGAGTGCGCTGCGTAAAGCCCGCAACTATATTCCGGTGCTGATTCTCACCGCGCGGGGCCGCCCAGAAGACGTACTCGAAGGATTTGCGTCTGGCGCAGACGACTACCTGCCAAAGCCGTTCCAGCTACCGATTTTTCTCGCGCGCCTGCAAGGCCTGCTGCGCCGCAATCAGTGGCTCCGCGGCGAAAAAAAGGAGCCGAAAAGCCGTAGCGGCAACGGTGCTGAAAAAGAAGCGAGCGCGAGTCCAAGCGCCGCATCTGGCGCCGCTGCCGACGCGGACGTTTTTTCATTCGATGGCAAGACGATCGATTTCGGCACGCTCGAATTGCGCGTGGACGATACCGTCATTCAACTCACCCTGATGGAAGCGAAGCTTCTTCGACATCTGATTCGCAGCAAAGGCCGCACCGTCTCGCGCAAGTCCATCCTCGAAGATGTCTGGGGCCTGCACGAGGACACTGACACCCGCGCCATTGATAATTTCATCGTCCGCCTCCGCCGCTACATCGAAAAAAAACCCTCGAAACCGCAGCACTTGCTAACGGTCCGCGGCGTCGGCTACCGCTTCCTCGCTTAGTCATCGCAAGCGATCGCCTGCGTCCAGTTCCTCGGGAGCCAGTGAAGCCTCTGCGCGTCGCAAATCACGCCTTGCTTTCCAGAGAATGTGCGTGATAGCTTCTGCGTAATTTTATGCATCGAGCACTCATTGGCGCCGAGATTGCGCTGCTCGTCACAATCTCAGCCCCGGCGTGCCGCGCCCAGGGCCTTCCGACAAAGGATGAAGCCGCCGAGATGAACCAGCTAGTACGAGACAATATGAAGCTGCCAACCCTCGGAACCACGCCCTTCCACCTGACCGCCGTGTTCCACATCGAAATTGCCGGTGAATCTTTTGACGGTACTTACGAAGTTCTGTGGCTGAATTCCGAGCAGTATCGGGAAGAATTTCGCATGGGCAAGATCGGTGAAACGGACCTCGTTCTAGGGGATAAGAGATATGTCCTGCGAACGACACCGATCCTGACGCTCCAGCTCTGGGATGTGCGAAGCCTCCTGGCAGAGCCATTTCCGGAGGTAAGAGATTATGAGCCGAAGATAGAACGGGTCTACGCTGAGCGAGATTCTAAACAGTTCTACGTCGACGTCGACCAGGGCGCCGATGAAGCTGCGGGTAAGATGAGGTATTGCTACGATGTCTCCACCCGAAAGATCATTTCGATCCACGGGGAAGAACCCCCGCCGCGGTTTGGTTCAATTCCTTCTCCTGGCTTCTCGTTGGAGCTCAGTGATTTTGTTCCGCTTGAGACCAAGAGGATTCCGCGGCGATGGCAGCGCAATGTGCTAGGCCAATTTGTGGATGTGCGAATCGAAAAGCTCGAAGAGGTGTCGGCCTTCGCTTCTTCGGTTTTCCAAGCCCCTCAGCATGCGACGGTCCACGACGCCTGTCACCCCGGTAACACCAAGATGAGTGGACGATCGCCGCATTTTCCGTCCGTGGAATTAATGCATCCCAAGGCTGCTCCCGCGTACTACCTTCTCATTGGAACGGACGGTCGTACACAGAAGTCCCAGGCGGTGATTGCCAGTGGCGGCTCGGTTGACCGCGACATGGAGACATGGTTTCACGACACAACTATGCCGGTGATGCTCTGCGACGGCAAGCCGATAGAATACGAGACGATCGTAATTCCGCGAGCAGCTGCAATTTTGGGCGGTATGGCCCACTAGCTTGGCCTGCTGTCCGGCGCGAAGCGGAAAATCGCGCCCTATTCAAGAATCCCTCGGAGAGCGCTCCCTTGACGTTTCTACACGCTACGCTCACTATTCTCAACTGCGCTTGCAGCGCTGGTTTCTTTGGATTGCATTCTTCGGCGCCTCCTTGGGGCAGGCATAAGGACTTCACCACATGCCGGAAGGCAAGGGTCTTCTGATCGTCTACACCGGGCCGGGCAAGGGTAAGACAACTTGCGCGCTGGGCACCGCTTTCCGCGCCGTGGGGCAGGGCTTGCGCGTGATGATGGTGCAGTTCATCAAAGGCTCCTGGCACTATGGCGAGCTGGATGCCGCTAAAATGCTCGGCGACGATAAATTCGAAATTCGGCCAATGGGTCGAGGCTTCGTGAAAGTCGGCGGCGCGGACACCGATCCCGAAGACGTGAAAATGTGCGAGCAGGCCTGGGAATTCGGCCGCGAGCAGATTTACAGCGAGAAATACGATCTCGTCGTCCTCGACGAAATCAATTACGTGATCAGCTATAAAATGCTGGATGCCGACCGCGTGGTAGAATCGTTACAGAAGCGTCCCGAACGAATTCACGTGATTTGCACGGGCCGCAACGCGCATCCAAAGCTGGTGGAAGCCGCCGACCTGGTCACGGAAATGCGCGAGCTGAAGCATCCCTACACCAAAGGCATCTTGGCGCAGCGCGGCATTGATTATTAGCGGCAAGCATAAAGCTCCGAGACGAGCTAACAAGTCATGACCTGGTTCAAACGCGAAAAAAAACCGATTGAAAATCCTACGCCCGTCGAAGAACGCCGCGTTCGCACCGAAGGCATGTGGACCAAATGCAGCTCCTGCCGCGCGATCATCTGGAAAAAGGATCTTGAGACGAACTGGGAAGTCTGCCCCAAGTGCGATCATCACTTCCGCCTAGGCTCCCGCCGCCGCCTGGAAATGCTCCTGGACGATGAAGTCTACGTCGAGTTCGACGCCGACCTCGCTTCGAACGATCCGCTCCATTTCACCGACACGCGGCCATACGCGCAGCGCCTGAAGGAAGCGCAGCACAAGCTCGGCATGAAAGACGCGATCCTCACCGCCGAAGGTCGCCTGAACGGACGCCCGGTGATTTGCTGTTCGATGGAATTCGGATTCATCGGCGGTTCCATGGGCGCAGTGGTCGGCGAAAAAGTCGCGCGGGCCGTGGAACGCGCCCTCGCACAGCGCCAGCCGCTGATCATCGTTTCCTCTTCCGGCGGCGCGCGCATGATGGAAGGCGTCGTCAGCCTGATGCAGCTTGCGAAAGTTTCCGCAGCGCTCGGACGCCTGGACGAAGCCCAGCTCCCGTTCATCTCGATCCTCACCGACCCCACCACTGGCGGTGTCACCGCCAGTTACGCGATGCTTGGCGACCTGAATATCGCCGAACCCGGCGCGCTGATCGGTTTTGCCGGACCGCGCGTGATCGAACAAACCATCCGCCAGAAATTGCCGGAAGGATTTCAGACCGCCGAATTCCTTCTCGAGCACGGTTTCCTCGACGCCGTCGTTCCGCGCAAGGAACTGAAGCCCTACATCAGCAACGCCCTCGATTTTTTCATCGGCTAGCCGCATGACGTACGACGAATCCGTTCGCGCGCTCTATTCGCTCGGCAGGGAATTGGCCGCTCCGCAACAAGCGCGCGTGCAGAAATTCGGTCTGGAAAATATTTCCATCCTTGCGGAGGAACTTGACCAGCCGCAGCGCGCCGCTCCGTGCGCGCATATTGCCGGCACGAATGGCAAAGGCTCCACGGCCGCGATGCTCGAAGCCATTTTGCGAACAGCAGGCCTGCGCACCGGCCTGTACACGTCGCCGCACCTCGAACGTATCAACGAGCGCATCCGCATCCATGGCGAAAATATCTCGGATGAAGACTTCGCCGCGGCGTGGACTCGCCTACACACAGCAATCGAATCGCTGATGGCTGCTGGAAAACTCGCCGCGCATCCCACTTTTTTCGAGTGCGTCACAGCGATGGCGTTTCTCGCTTTCGCGCAGCACACCGTGGATTTTGCCGTGTACGAAGTCGGTCTCGGCGGCCGCTTGGATGCGACGAATATTGTCGTGCCGGAAGTCGCCGTCCTCACACCGATTGATTTTGACCATGAGAATTTTCTAGGCCACTCCATCGAAGAAATTGCCGCGGAAAAAGCCGGCATCATCAAGCCCGGAGCATGGGTCGTCAGCGCCAGTGAACGGCTGGAGGCTCGCTCTGTGATTGCGAAGCGCTGCGCCGAAATGGATGCGCGTCTGGTGGAGCTGGACGCGACGGCGCACCTCGAGGAGATACAAGACCGTGACGGGATTTACCGAGCAACCGCCGTGCTCACCCACTCGCGCAAAAAGCTAACTCTCTCCCCCGCTCTGCCGGGACGTTTCCAATTACGCAACGCGCTCACCGCCGCCATCGCTGCCCGCCTGCTCGCCGAGCGCGGATTCCCAATCAATGACGAAGCTATCGAACGCGGTATCGCGTCCGCGAAATGGCCCGGCCGCCTCGAACGTCTCGGCACCCATCCCGACACTTATCTCGACGGCGCGCACAATCCCTCCGGCGCGCGCGAATTACTGAAATTCTGGGATGAAAATTACGCCGGTCGCCGCATTTTCCTCGTATATGGCGCTATGCGCGACAAGGCCGTAGACGAGATCGCCGGGCTGCTTTTTCCTCGCGCGGACACTGTGATTCTCACGGAACCCCGCCAGCCGCGGGCCATTTCTGCCCCTTTGCTGGCCGAAATGACCAATCATCACGCGAAACGCATACTCGTTGAACGCGATCCTGCAAAAGCGCTGGAAATGGCCATAGATTTGGCGAATACAACGAACGCGGTATTCGCGACGGGTTCGCTTTATCTGGTGGGCGACCTGAGGGGCTATTGGCATAAACGTATGCGCGCGCCACTCAAGAACCGTGACGATATTTTGCCATCCCAAACTGTGTAGATTTCTCCCGCAATTTGTAGGCAAATAGCCTCTCAAACGCCGAAGCTGGATCCAGCCCAGTTTTGCTCCCAATACCGTCCACGCAGTCCAGTTGCGAACACAAATTTAATCCCACCCTCGGACACCTTTCCCAGGTCCGCACGCATCCAAGGCTTTTTGCGGAGAAGTTGTATATTCAGTGAACAACTTCAGCGGTTTCTGCGTTTATTTACATAAGGGATGGAACAAATTTATGGCTCATACGTCTAAGCAGTGGAACCGGGAGAACCCATATGAAGCGCGATGATCGAAGGCAAAAAGTGGAATCATTCGGCCGTGCGCCCGCGTTGTTATCCGGCGCGCTTCGCCAGTTTCCTAAAAAAATGTGGCTCTATAAGCCGTCCGCCGAACGCTGGAGCATTCACGAAATTATTTTGCACCTCGCCGATAGCGAAGCCAGCGCGTACCTGCACTGCCGCCGTTTCATCGCCGAACCGGGCAGCCAGGTTCCTGAGTTTGATGCCGCTCGCTGGGCCAGCTCGCTGGGATACTTCCATCAAAGCACGCGCGAGGCGCTCGAAATAATCCGCCGCCTGCGGAAAATGACCTACCAATTGCTGGCCGCGCTTCCGGAACATGTGTGGGATCGCACCGTCGCTCACCCGCGGGACGGCGAGGTGAGCCTTGAGCGCTGGGTGGAAATTCAGGAGCGGCACATTCCGCACCACATTGATCAAATGCGGGAAAATTTTGAAGCCTGGCTGAAAACGCATCCTCCCCGGCGGCGGCCTTCTCCAACCCGCGTTACGGGAATGCCAGGGCGTTTCGTCTCGATGTCCGCCGAGGGCGTTTAGCGTCGCAGCTGCGGCATCAAAAAGGGGCCGATCGCGTTCCCCTCCGGGCGTCGGCCCAATACGCTAGCTAGTGGATCGCGAGCCGCACTGCCTTTTTTCCCGCCCGCTTCATCCCGGGGCCACATACGATTCAATCGCATCTCAGCCTGCTATTCTTCGCTGCAGCATGTCTGCGATCAGCGCCTGAACCAACACGCTCACGACCGACGCGTACACAAATGACTGAAAAAATCGCGCCAGAATGGATTCTCCCGGCAGTCGTCCATGGCTTGTCTTCATCGTACCGCTCGCGCGTGGCTAGGTTAAACTGTGCCCGCCATGAGCCAAATTGACGAAGTTCTCGCCGCCAATGAGATCTACTCGCGCACGCATGAATTCCGGAAACTGACGCCACGTCCGGAGCGCAAACTCGCCGTCCTCACCTGCATGGACACCCGCCTCTCGATTCGCACTCTGGGCCTGAGGGAGGGGGACGCGCACATCATCCGCAATGCCGGAGGGATCGTCACCGACGACGCTTTGCGTTCGCTGATCGTTTCGCACTATCTGCTTGGTACCGAGGAATTCATGGTCATCAATCATACGGACTGCGGCCTGATGCACACCAGCGAGCAAGACTTGCGCGCCAGAATCCAGAATCGCACCGGAACGGCGGCCGTTGCCCCGGCATTTTTCTACGCATTTCAGAACATCGAAGAAAATGTCCGTCACCAATTGCAAAAGCTGCTCACTCATCCCTGGATTCCCAAAAGCGTCACCGTTCGTGGGTTCGTGTACGACGTCGCAAATGGACGCCTTCGCGAAATTGTGGGCGCTTGACTCGGGCATTGGCCCAATTTGCCAATATTGCCGCGCCTCACGCGCAATGGTAGGATGTGCACTTCATGAGCGCTGAAAAAGCCCCGAAACCGCGCATAGGGATCCCCTATCGCACACGAAAAGAAGAACTTAGCAACAAGCGCGACGCCTACGACAAATACGTTGCGGCCGTAGAGGCGGCAGGCGCCGAACCAGTCGAAATCTCTCTTGGCCTCCCCACTCCCGAGCTGATGAAAATCGCGCAAGATCTCGACGCCATAGTTCTGCCGGGAAGTCCCGCCGACGTCGAACCCTCGCGTTTTGATGCCGCACGACACCCCAAATCCGCCGAGGCCGACGCGCACCGCGAGGAGACAGACTTTGCCCTCCTCAATCAGGCCATTGCCGAACACAAGCCTGTGCTCGCCATCTGCTACGGTACCCAAAGCCTGAATGTTTTTCTGGGCGGTTCGCTCGTGCAAGATGTACCGAGCGAGCTGCACACCAACTTCCAGCATTCTTGGCCAGGCCACGAAGGGCCTGAGCCTCACCACGAGGCCACATTTGAAGAGGGTTCGCGCTTGGCGCAACTCGCCGGGGCGCAAGAAGCGCGGGTGAACAGTTCGCATCACCAGGCGGTGCTGGAGCCCGGCAAGGGCCTTCGCATCGTCGCCCGCGCTCCAGACGGCGTAGTCGAAGCCGTTGAATGGACAGGCGACGCCAATTGGATCGTCGGTGTGCAATGGCATCCCGAACGTATGGTCGGCAACGATGAATTAGCGCGAGCGCTGTTCCGCGAACTGGTCGCGTCGGCCCGCAAGGCGCCAGTGCATTCGTAGGGGAGCAAACGGCCATTATCAGCGCGGCTTCTCAAATCGTCCGGTGTTGATTTCAAATTTAAACTTTCAAATTCTTAACTACGAACGGATTCCGGGGGTCACATGATTTCGTTGGCGGGTAAGGCGGCACTCATCACCGGAGGTTCGCGGGGCATTGGCGCCGCCACCGTAAAACTTTTCGCGCAGGCGGGTGCGGACGTCGTCTTTAGTTACAACCGCAATAAAGAAGCGGCGGCGCAGGTGGCTCAGGAAGCCCGCAAGCACGGTACACGCATCGAATCGTGGAAGGCCGATCTGGGCAAAATGGCGGATGCCAAAAAGCTCATCGACTTTACGCGCGAGCGGCTCGGCCGCATTGATATCCTGGTGGCCAACGCCGGAATCTGGAACGAGCACGACGCTCCGATCGAAAAGTTGACCGAGCGCGAATGGGACGAAATGATCCGCGTGAACCTGAAGAGCGTATATTCCGTGATTCATTTCACCACGCCGCATATGATCGCGCAGCAGAGCGGAAAAATCGTGGCCATCAGCTCCACGGCCGGCCAGCGCGGCGAGGCGTTCCACACCCATTACGGCGCCACCAAAGGCGGTGTCATAAGCTTCGTAAAGGGGCTTGCCAGCGAGCTCGGCCCGCACAACATTCTCGTAAATTGCGTCGCGCCGGGCTGGGTCGATACTGACATGTCGGCTTCGGTGCTGCGCACCAAGAACGGTTTGAAGTCCGCCATTCTGCCTATTGCGCTGAAGCGTGTCGGTACCGCTGAAGAAATCGCCGGGCCCATCCTCTTCGCCGCATCCGACCTGGCAACCTTTATCACCGGTGAAGTGATCAACGTTAATGGAGGTTCGGTACTCTGCGGATGATTTCCCGAAAAATGTTCGCTCCCAGCGCGGCCATCCGACGCTACCTCACATTCTCCCTGTTGCTAGTGTGCGGCTGGTTTGCGGCGCCTTCGGTCACGTTCGCGCAGGATGAAGTGATGCTTCCTGCGCAAAGCTCCGCCAAAGCGAAGGAATTGCTTCAGCAGGCAATTGACGGGCTCGGTGGCCCAGCCTACCTGAATGTTCACGACGTCACCTGCAAAGGGCGCCTCAGCCAGTTCGGACACTCCGGCGATCTAAATGGCTTTGAGACCTTTATCGATTACGCTCAGCCGCCTTTCAAAGACCGCACCGAAAATCTTCCCAAGCGCAACATCATCTCCGTGAACAACGGCGACAAGGGCTGGACGCTCGACCGCGGAGGCGTCTCCGAAGCCACCATCACCGATATCGCCACCTTCCAGGAAGACATCAAGAAGGACATAGACAACATTCTGCGCCACCGCATTCACGAACCTGGGATGATTTTCCGTTACGGAGGCATCGACGTGGTGGATTACCAGGAGGCCGACTGGGTGGAGTTGGTGGACAGCGACAATCGCACCATCCGCATCGCCATCGCTCGCAACACTCACCTGCCCATCCGCAAAACAGTGGACACGCGCGACGCCAATACACGCATGCGCACCCAGGAAGTCGAGTACTACTCCAACTATCATCCGGTCGACGGCGTCCAGACGCCTTTTCAGATCACACGCGAACGCAACGGCATGAAGATGTATCAAGTCTTCTTCGATAACTGCCAGTACAACACCAACCTATCCGACGCCCTCTTCACCAAAGAATCGCTGGACGAACGCTGGGAAAAAGTCGGCAAGAAAGACAAAAAGTCCAAAGACAAACCCAGCAGCAATAACAACGACAAAAACTGATCCAGCCCGTGCTCGAACGAACTCGGTTATCGGTTTTGACGTCATCCTGAGCGCAGCGAAGGATCTCTCTTCGATTCCAGCGAGTCCGGTCAAGCTGAACTGGCGAGACTTCTCAATCGGGTCCCGCACGCTTTCTCTGTGCCTCCGTGGCGGTTTTTCGCTTGCAGCCCTACCGGAGTATAATCGTCGGATGTCAATGACGTACAAAAGCGAACAGATGCACGGCACCACGGTCCTATGCGTGCGCAAGGACAACAAAGTCGTCCTTACCGCCGACGGCCAGGTGACCATGGGTGACGGCGTGATCAAGCACAGCGCGAAAAAAACGCGCCGCCTGTACAACGACAAGATCGTCGCGGGTTTCGCCGGCAGCACTGCTGACGCGCTCTCGCTCTTCGGCCGCTTCGAAGGAAAATTGCAGGAATTCCACGGCAACTTGGCCCGCGCCGCAGTGGAACTCGCGAAGGAATGGCGCACGGATCGTTCACTGCGCCACCTGGATGCTCTTCTGCTCGTCGCTGATGCTAAAGCCACCTTCCTGATTTCCGGCAATGGTGACGTGATCGAGCCCGACGACGGCATTTGCGCGATCGGCTCGGGCGGCTCTTACGCCGTAGCCGCCGCGCGCGCCATGGCCAAGTTCACCAAGCTCAGCGCGAAAGACATCGCCGCCGAAGCCATGCGCATCGCCAGCGAAATCTGCATCTACACCAACGCCAATTTCAGCGTCGAAGAGCTATGACCGAAAAATCGGAGAAAGACATGGTTATCTATCTGTCCGGCAGTGAGTCGCAGACGCCCGAACCGGAGCCGCTGCCCTCGTTCGATGAGCTCACGCCGCGCGAAATCGTCGTTGAACTCGATAAATACATCGTCGGCCAGAATCTCGCCAAAAAAGCCGTCGCGATCGCCCTGCGCAATCGCGTCCGCCGCCAGAAGCTCGCGCCCGAACTCGCCGAAGACATTCTGCCGAAAAATATTCTGATGATCGGCCCCACGGGCGTGGGTAAGACGGAAATCGCGCGCCGCCTCGCTCGTCTCGCCGGTTGCCCGTTCGTGAAAGTCGAAGCCTCGAAATACACCGAAGTCGGCTACGTCGGCCGCGACGTTGAATCCATGGTCCGCGACCTGGTGGAAACCGCGATTGACATGGTCCGCGAGGAAAAGCTCGACGAAGTCGCCGAGCGCGCCGAACAATCCGCGGAAGACCGCCTGCTCGATTTGCTACTGCCGCCTTCGCCGATGCCCGCGGAAATAAATCCCACCACCGAAGCGCAGCGTCGCGAGCAAATCGCGCGCACGCGCGACAAGCTCCGCGCCCAGCTGCGCGAAGGCAAGCTCGATCAGCGCATGGTGGAAGTGGAAGTCCGCGAACGCCAGATGCCTTCGTTTGAAATCATCACCAATCAAGGCGTCGAGGAAATGGACATCAACGTCAAGGACATGCTCTCCGGCATGTTCGGCCAACAAAAGAAGAAGCGCAAAATGACGGTGGCCGAGGCGTTCGATTACCTGATTCAGGAAGAAGAAAATCGCCTGATTGACATGGACCAGGTCACGCGCATCGCCGTGGATCGCGTCGAGCAGATGGGTATTCTCTTCATCGACGAAATCGATAAAATCGCCGGCCGCGAATCGGGGCACGGACCGGATGTCTCCCGCGAAGGCGTGCAGCGCGACATTCTGCCGATCGTTGAAGGCACCACAGTGAATACCCGCTACGGCATGGTGCGCACCGACCACATTCTGTTTATCGCTGCCGGGGCATTTCACACCACCAAGCCCTCGGACCTGATCCCCGAGCTGCAGGGCCGCTTTCCGATTCGTGTGGAACTCGCTTCGCTCTCCGAAGCCGATTTCATCCGCATCCTCACGGAGCCCAAAAACGCGCTCATCAAGCAGTACATCGCGCTGCTCGATACCGAGCCCTTCAAGCTGAGTTTCACTGAAGATGCCATTGCCACGATCGCGAAATTCGCAGCCAAAGTGAACGAGCACACCGAAAATATCGGCGCGCGCCGCCTGCACACCATCCTGGAGAAAGTTCTGGAGGAAATCTCCTTCGAAGCCCCCGAAATGAAGAAGAAATCCTTTAAAGTGGACGCCGCCTACGTGCAAAAGCAATTGGCCAACATCGTGAAGGACCAGGACCTCAGCCGCTACATACTCTAGAAAATAGAAAATGGAAAATCGAAAAGGGGGACCGCCCTCGCACCCTGCGCAAGCTTCGACTCTGCCGGCCTCTATTTTCCGTTTTCTCCTTTCAATTTTCGCCTTTGCAGTTTTCGTTGGAGGCTGTGCCGCTCCCGGCGAGCCGGTCGAACGCAAGCCGCGCGCCCCGACGCCCGTCGCCGATCTAGCCGCCACGCAGCGCGGCAACGACACGATTCTCAGTTTTACTCTTCCGAAGGAATCGGTGGACCGTCGTCCGTTGAAGCAACCGCCCACTATCGAAATTTATCGCGATTTCGCTGCCGTACCCGCCGCGTCTGGTGCCGCAGCCGCCAACGCCTCGCCGAGCGCTCCCACGAATCCCACTCTGCTCGTCACAATCCCATCCGCGATGGTGGACCAATACGACGACCGCGGCCACATTCGCTACGTTGACTCGCTCAAGCCCGAGGATTTTGCGCAACATCCGGGAGCACAGGCGCTCTACATCGTGCGCACCCGCACTTCCCCTAAGAAAGAATCGGCAGATTCGAACGTCGCAACGCTGCGCATCGAACCCGCCGCCGACGCGATCACAGACTTGCAAGCGCAAGTCACGCACCAGGGCGTGGTGCTCCACTGGACGCCTCCTCAAAAGGACTTGGTCGGCTCGGCGCCTCCCCTCGCGTCTTATCGCGTTTACCGCTCGCAACCCGAGTCGCAGGGCGAATCCGGCGCGCTGAACCCGTCAAAAGAAAATTCCAAAGTGAATGCGCCGTTTGTACGTATCGGCGACATCTCCGCCCCGCCCTTCCGCGACCCTCAGATTACGTTCGGCAACACGTATACCTATTCCGTTCGCAGCGTCGTGCAATATCAGGACGTGCAATTGGAATCCGGCGACTCCGATCTCGTCACCGTCACTCCGCGTGACACCTTTCCGCCCGCGGCTCCGCAGGGCTTAGTAGTGGTATACTTTCCCGCACACGATGCCGCGCCTGCCTATTTCGATCTTTCCTGGTCCATCAGCGCGGAAAACGATATCGCCGGCTACAACATCTATAGAACGGAGCAGGAGGGTGCTCCTGGGAGCAAGCTAAATCCCCAACTGTTGCTTACTCCCTCGTTTCGCGATATGAATGTAGTGTCCGGTCACCGTTACTTCTTCACCGTCACTGCAGTGGATCGCGCCGGCAACGAGAGCCCTGCAAGCACGGCGGCATCGGGCGACATGCCTGCCGTGGTTCCTGACTGACACCTGCGACAGTGCCCGTGCGAGTTCCGCCCAGATTATGAACGAACCGATCACCAATTCGGCAGCCGCCGTGGCTGAAGTGCACGAGGCGATAAAAGTCGCGAGTCCGGCGCTGCGCACCGGCCTGTACACTGGCGCGCTGCTGATCATTGTGATGACCGGCTCGCTCGTCGCCGCCAATCGTTTGTCTTGGCTGGATAACCGCGCCCTGGAGCGCAACGCGGCTTCTTACGGCTTGTTCGTCATTTTCATGTTGATTCCGATTTGCCGCTTCCTCAACCGCCCGGTCAAAATGTTCGCCTCCGCAATGATCGCGTGGTCCATGTTCGTCATCGCCTACAACATCGCCGGATTTTTCTTCCACAATCTCTTCGACGCTCTGCGTACGCCCTTCAACGCCTTTATCGAAGGAGCGATCGTGTACGGTGTCTGCGCTGTAGGCTCGTGGGTTGGCGGCATGGCTTTGCAAGCGCGCCAGCAGCCCATCGCGCCGCGCCGCCGCCGCTCTGACTTTTTTTCCACCCATCACCGATGAAGCTCTGCCGTTTCCAGCCCCTAGAAATTGACGCGAAAAACGTAACCCGTTCGGCGCGGGAAACTCATCCGGTCCCGCGCGCAGGAATCCTAGAAGGCGATCGCATCGCCGAAATTCAGGGCGACCTTTGGGGACTACGCGAGCGCACCGGACAATCCTGGCCACTCGACGGAGTAAAGCTCTTGCCTCCGGCAACCCCCAGCAAAATCGTCTGCGTCGGCCGCAATTACGCAGAACACGCGAAGGAACTCGGCAACGAGGCTCCCAAACAGCCGCTGATTTTCTTAAAGCCACCTTCTTCGATCATCGCGCCGGAAGAACCGATCGTTCTGCCGACGCTTTCGCAGCGCGTGGACCATGAAGGCGAGCTCGCCGTCATCGTCGGCCGCCGCTGCTACCAACTGCCGTCAGAAGAAAACGCCGCCGATTACATTCTTGGCTTCACGTGCTTGAACGACGTCACGGCGCGCGACCTGCAAAAACTTGACGTCCAGTTCACCCGCGCGAAAGGCTTCGACACCTTTTGCCCCTTCGGCCCCATCCTCGAAACCGAACTCCCTCCCTCCGGCTTTTCGCTTGAAACCTTCGTGAATGGAAATAGGAAACAGTCTGGACACACATCGGAAATGATCTTTTCCGTTGATGCTATAATTCGCTTCATTGCGCAGGTGATGACGCTCGAACCGGGCGACGTGATCGCCACCGGCACGCCTTCAGGTGTGGGCCCGCTGGCCGATGGCGACGTCGTCGAAGTCAGCATCAGCGGCATCGGCACGCTAAGAAATCCAGTCATCGCCACGCAATAGTAGCGCCGGCTTGCCTGCCGGAAGGCAAGAGTCTCGCCGGCTCGTAATGTTTTTCTGTTGGTGATGCAGAGCGGTCGCCGATGAGAGTGCGTAGGGGCACGACATGCCGTGCCCGCCGCTGTATCGGAGCTCGTCGCGCGCTCTCAAATTAGACTGTTCCAAGATTCCGTCCAGCATCAGCTTCACTGCGGCGGATGCAAAGGCGCCAGTTGAAAGAACTCCTCAGCGATTGGCACGAATGGCTTCCACTAGCCGGAATCGCAGTGCTGGCCCTCGTCGGCATTGTCCTGTGGCTGCGCCGCACGCCCGAAACCGAATCTGACATCGAACGCCAGCGCCGCGCCTACCTGAACCGCGTCGGCCGCATCGTCGAAGGCCAGGTCCTCGAAATCGTTGATCATCGCCCTGGCGACACTCAAGTTCCCGGCGAGAAACAATCCGGCATCCTGCCGAAACGCGCGCCAGCGTCGCCATCTTCGAACGGCGCGCAAAAACTTCTCTATTACACTTACTCCATTTCCGGCGTCACCTACGAAACCGCCCAGGACATCACCGGCCTCGAAGAACTGGCGCACCTGGGACGCGTCGCCGCAGGCCAAACCGCCAGCGTAAAATATGACCCCTCGAATCCGAGCAATTCGATCCTCCTGGCCGATGATTGGTCAGGTTTACACTGAATCTTGGCTGATGGACGATTGATAGGTTCTGGTCGATCGATGAACGCAGTTCAACCGCTATTCAACGTAATCTTTCGAACCCTGACATTCTGAGGTTCGTGGAGATGAAGCTAGTCGGACAGATCCTGCTCTCTCTGCTTGCTGGGCTAGCCGGCCTAATAGTCACGTCTTTGATTGTGGTGCAAGTTCAGACAGCAATTCACGACGATCAAGCTTTTGAGCATGATGCAGGGGCCAACTTTGCTTTAGGCATGCTTATGCTTGCCTTTGCGTTGCCGGCGGCCTTTCTATGTTGCATCTTCGTGTTTCACCGTGTGCGCTATAAGCGTTGGTATCCTCGCATTTGAAATCAACTTTGCATTCACGCCGGTGCGCATAGAAACGTAGCAACCAGCGGTGATAAACTTTGTGGTTTCCCGGAGGAACAAATTGTTTCGACTTCAGCGCCTACAGCCCGCCGCTCTCCTCATCCTCGCCGCGGCAGCAATCGCAATCACCGCAACAGTCGCCGTCGCGCCGCTCTCCGCGCGACCCGCAACTCAGCCGCCAGCGCAGCAAAATTCTGCGCCACCCGCGCCCACGATTGATCCCAGCCTCTACTCCGCCATGCGCTGGCGCCTCATCGGTCCTTACCGTGCCGGACGCGTCTCCGCCGTCGCCGGCATCCCGGGCGACCCCACCACGTATTACATGGGCACACCCGGCGGCGGCGTCTGGAAAACCACCAGCGGTGGCACGATCTGGAAGCCCATCTTCGACGACGAGCGCGTCGCCTCCATCGGCGACCTCGCCATCGCACCATCGAGTCCCAACATCATCATCGTCGGCACCGGCGAACAAACTGACGGCGATGGCGTTTACAAATCCACCGACGCTGGTGCCACCTGGACCAACATCGGCCTGAAAGATTCGCGCTACATCAGCACCGTCATCATCAATCCGCGGAATCCGGACATCATCATCGTTGGCGTACTCGGCCATCCCATCCTCGGCGTCTCCAAACCCAGCGAAAATCGCGGCGTCTACAAAACCACCGACGGCGGCAAGACCTGGACGAAAACTCTCTACAAAGACGACATGGCCGGCGTTTCCAATATGGCGGCCGACCCCAACAATCCGCGCATCCTCTATGCCGCGCTCTGGAAACCCTTCGATTTCCGCACGGGTCCGCCCGACGCTAAAACTCAGTCCTCATGGATTTACAAATCCACCGACGAAGGCTCCACGTGGAAACCGGTCTCGGATTCCGGCCTGCCCACCGAGCCGCGCGGGCGCGTCGGCCTGGCCGTCGCCCCCGGAACGAAGGGTCAACGCGTTTTTGCCATTATGGATCCCGGCCTATACCGCTCGGACGACGGCGGTGCCAACTGGCGCCAAATCACGAAAGATCCGCGTATCACCGGCAATCTCTACATTTGCCGCGTCTACGTGGACCCCAAAAATCCAGACGTCGTTTACGTGATGCAAACCACTACTTATCGCTCGACCGACGGCGGCCAAAATTTCATCGCCTATAAAGGCGCGCCCGGCGGCGACGATTACCACGTCCTATGGATCGATCCGCAAAATTCCGAGCGCATGATTCTCGGCGTCGATCAAGGCGCCACCATTAGCCTCGACGGTGGCCACACCTGGAGCAGTTGGTACAATCAACCGACCGGCCAGTTCTATCACGTCATCACCGATAACCAGTTCCCGTACATTTCTTACGCCCCGCAGCAGGATAGCGGCACCGTTGCCGTTCCCAATCGCAGCGATTACGGCGAAATCAGCTTCCGCGACTGGTTTTCCGTTGGCGGCTTCGAATTCTGTTACATCGCGCCCGATCCCGCGAATCCCAATATCGTCTATTCCGGCGGCTGGTACGGCGCCGTCGTTCGCTTCGATAAAACCACCGGCCAAATCGTGCATGTTTTCGTGCGCGGGGCAAACGACCGCATGTCGCAGATGCCTCCGCTGGTGTTTTCGCCGCAGGATCCACACACGCTCTATCTCGGCGCGCAGTACGTGATGAAAACCACCAACGGCGGAGTCAACTGGAGCCAGATCAGTCCCGATCTCACCACGTCCTCCGAGCAACCGGCCGCTCAGCCCCATTCGCAAAACGTAACGCCGGCTCCCGCCAGCGCGGCACAGCGCTCCGCAAATGGCCACGCTCCATTGGCGGACGATGAGAATGCCGCGGAACTCGAAGATCGCGATGCCGGCGGCAAGGATGACTTCGAGGAAAACGCTCAACGCCCGCGCCGCACCTCGCTCACCGTGCTCACTCCCTCGCCGCTCAGCGCCGAAGTCATGTGGGCTGGCACCAGCAATGGCTTGATCCAAATTACCGGCGATGCTTCCCACACCTGGACTAACGTCACACCGCCCGGCCTGCCACAAAACAGCGAAATCGAAGCCATCGAAGCCTCCCACTATGACGCGAGCACCGCCTACGCCGTGCTCTCCGCGCGCCAGGATCCGCATCCTTACATTTACCGCACGCACGACGGCGGCAAATCCTGGCAGCCAATTACCGCTGGACTCGATCCCGGCTGGATCGCGCGCGTTATTCGCGAGGATCCCGTGCGCAAAGGCTTGCTCTACACCGGCACCGAAGACGCTCTCTACGTTTCATTCGATGATGGAGACCATTGGCAATCGCTGCAGCTCAATTTCCCGGCGTCGGACGTTCGCGATCTCGCGGTGCATGGCAATGACCTCGTCGCCGCCACCTACGGCCGCAGCCTTTGGATCCTCGACGACCTCTCGCCCCTCCGCCAGGCCGGTCCGCAAGTCCTGAGTGCCGGCGCTTATCTTCTCAAACCCGCGCCAACCGTCCGCGTCCGATACGACAACGATCAGGAAACTCCGCTGCCGCCCGAAGAACCGACGGCGAAAAATCCTCCCGATGGCGCCGTCTTTTACTACTACTTGAAAACGGCCCCCACCACTCCGCTCTCGCTCGAAATCCACGACGCGCAGGGAAAAACCGTGCGTCGCTTCACCAGCCTGCCGCCTAAGCCCGATACCACCCCCAAGAACGTTCCAGACTACTGGTTCGGGCCAGAGCCTCATCTTTCAACCAACGTCGGACTGAACCGCTTCGTCTGGGATTTGCATTACGATCCGCCCCACGCTCTGAATTTCAGCTACTACGGCGGGATTCTCGATTACATCGAGTACACGCTCTCCGACCACGCGCTACCCGGAGATACGCCGCGCGAACAAACCCTCGGCCCCATCGCCGTTCCCGGTCAATATGAAGTCTTTCTGATCGGTAACGGCTCACTGATGAAACAACCCCTCACCATCACACTCGACCCGCGCGTCCACGTTTCACAAGCGGATCTGGATCTCCAACTCGTCGCCACAAAGCGCATTGACGCCGGTCTCGCAGCCAGCTCCAAAGCGTATGATTCGATCACGTCGCTCCGCAACGCCATCGCCGATCGCCTAAAGACGCTCGGTCCGATGCCGGAAGAAAAGCCGGCAGCCGAGGGCGCTTCTGGCGCCGCAGCGAATGCCAAGGAAAAAACAGCGGAGGAAAAAGCCAAAGACGCGGAAGCCGCGAAACGCGCAGGCGCCGCTGCGGCGCAAAGCAACACAACCGCGAAGACCGGTGGCAGCACGACCGGGCAAGCTCCCACGGTCAATCCACAAGCACTGGCATCCGCGGACGCGTTGAAAGAACTGGACAAGAAGGCCGAAGAAATTCAGGAAGGAACCTTCACAGCGCCGGGGGTGGGTCCCGTCAACCGCGACCTAGCCCGCACTTCCTTCTTCATCCAATCCGGCGACGCGGCTCCCAGCGAAACCGCCAAATCCGCGCTGGATGAATCCTGCTCCGCGCTGAACAAAAACCTGGCCGCATGGCACGACCTGGACGCGAACGCGGTGCCAGCCACAAACACCACAATCGCCAAATCCGGCCTGGCTGCGCTCCCCACGGCCACAGTAATGTCCATAACCGCAGCCCCATCAAACGCCGCGTCCGCCGACGCCTGCCAACCGTAACGTCATTGCATTTTCGTAGGGGCGGGTCTCAGACCCGCCCCGAAACGTGCATACACACCCGATTCGCAATTTTTTTGCGAACATGCTACCGTGCCCTGTGATTCACAACGAAAACTCGCGACCGGCACAAGGAATGAATCAGCCGAATCCCTCAGCTCCAGGCTTTTCCGCCCTTCCTAACCGCAACAACATCGCATTCAAAATCCTGGCTAACTTCATGAAAATAAAAGCCGAACCAAATTCTAATTGCAACAAGAACCACACGGCGCGACGTTTCACACGCCACCGGTCGCAGATAACGAATCGGGCGTTCGCATTTCGCGAGTCACCACTCACCGCTCAACAATCACGCCCTTCTCCGAAAGAGGCGCGCCCGTGACCACTCCAGCCCACCGCAAGCACCACGACCGCCTCGACGAGCTCCGCAAGCTCAACCGCGAGGCCGAAGCCGGCGGCGGAGCCGAGCGCCGCGAGCGCGAACACAAGCAAGGCAAGCTCAGCGCCCGCGAACGCATAGACCTATTGCTCGACGAAGGTTCCTTTGAAGAGCTCGATAAATTCGTCCGCCACCACTCCCACGATTTCGGTATGGAAACGCAGCGTCCGCCCGGCGACGGCTTCATCACCGGCTACGGCCGAATCGGCGGTCGCCTGGTCTACGTCTTCGCGCAAGACTTCACCGTCTTCGGCGGCTCGCTCTCCGAAGCCAACGCTGCGAAAATCACAAAAATCATGGATCTCGCCCTGCGCCAGGGCGCGCCCGTCATCGGCCTGAACGACTCCGGCGGCGCGCGCATTCAGGAAGGAGTTGTCTCGCTCGCAGGCTACGCGGAAATTTTTCTGCGCAATACTCTTTGCAGCGGCGTGATTCCGCAGATCAGCGCCATCATGGGCCCCTGTGCCGGCGGCGCGGTTTATTCTCCGGCGATCACCGATTTTATTTTCATGACGCGCGACACGTCCTACATGTTCGTCACCGGTCCGGACGTGATCAAGACCGTCACCCACGAGGAAGTCACCAAGCAGGAACTCGGCGGCGCGATGACCCACAACGCCACCAGCGGCGTTGCCCATTTCGTTTCCCGCGACGATGCCGAATGCCTCGCCATGATCCGCGAGCTTTTCAGCTATCTCCCGTCGAACAATCTGGACGATCCGCCGCGCAAGCCCTCGAACGATCCCTGGGACCGCTCGACGCCCGCGCTCAACGCGCTCGTCCCGGAAAATCCGCAGCAGCCCTACGACATAAAAGACGTGATCCACGCGCTCGCCGACGATTCCGAATTTTTCGAAGTCCACGAGCACTATGCGAAAAATATCGTGGTCGGTTTCGCGCGCCTCGATGGCCGTTCCGTCGGCATCGTCGCCAACCAGCCCGCGTTCCTCGCCGGCGTCCTCGATATCAACGCTTCCGTAAAAGGCGCGCGGTTCGTGCGCTTCTGCGATGCGTTCAATATCCCGTTGATCACGTTTGAAGACGTCCCCGGCTTTCTTCCGGGCACCCAACAGGAATTCGGCGGCATCATCAAGCACGGTGCGAAATTGCTTTTCGCCTTCGCCGAAGCCACTGTCCCGAAAATCACGGTTATCACGCGAAAGGCCTATGGCGGCGCCTACTGCGTCATGTCTTCCAAACACATTCGCACCGACATCAATTTCGCGTGGCCCACCGCCGAAATCGCCGTGATGGGCCCCGAAGGCGCCGTAAATATTGTCTACAAACGTGAAATTGATCGCGCCCCGGAAGCCGAGCGCGAAAATCTCCGCCGCGAGAAAATCGAAGACTTCCGCGAACGCTTCGCCAACCCCTACGTCGCCGCCGAACGCGGCTACATTGACGGCGTAATCGAACCCGCCGAAACCCGCGCCAAGCTAATCACCGCCCTCCGCTCCCTGGAAAACAAGCGCGACACCAACCCCCGCAAAAAGCACGGCAACATCCCGCTATGAAACAAAGCCCTCACCGCGATTACAAAATGAGCACAACAAAAGCTGCTAATTGCTTGTTCACCGCTGTCATTCAGAAAAAGGACGCTGGTACATAGGCACGGTGAAGGGGCTTCCCGGCGCTAATTCGCCGGGGCCGCACGCTCGCAGAGGTCTGTCGTAATTTGAAAGAAGCTGTTCAACTAATTGGAAACAAGCCCGCGTTAACTAGTGACAGCACGTTCAAGCAAGCGCACACTGGATTTTTACGGGCGATTCCGGTAGGATGCCGTGGTTTTGTTTCGGCGCCATGGTTCAGGGAAAGGTTAGGAAAAAAGGATGACTAAGAAACCCAGCGGCCCCAAGACTTTGCTCGAATCGCTCGATGCTTTGGTCGAGAAGCACCACCTGCTCAAGCACCCTTTCTACCAGGCTTGGTCTGAAGGCCGTCTATCGAAGCAGCAACTGGGCTTGTACGCCGAGCAGTACTATCAACACGTCCGCTCCTTCCCCGAAAACCTAAAGCAGCTCGCCGCTCGCACCAATGGCGATGCCGCCTTGAAAACCATCGTAAAGGAAAATCTCGCCGAAGAATTGGATGCCTCGGCGCCGCACCCGCAACTTTGGCGCCAGTTCGCGGAGTCGCTCGGCGTCAGTGACGCGTCGCTCGAAGCCGCTCAACCGAAGCCTGGCGTTGCCGCGCTGCTGGACACCTACGACGAGGTGGCTGCGCAAGGTTCCATGACGCAGGCCGTCGCCGCTTTCTACGTTTACGAAGCGCAGGTTCCCGAAATCGCCACGCAGAAAATTTCTGGCCTGCGCCGCTTCTATGGAATCACCGAACCGCGTGCGCTGGCTTACTTTGCGGTCCACGAAGAAGCCGATGTCCGCCACCGCGCCGCCTGGCGCGAATGGCTCGCAAGCCAGAACAACGTAGATACGGTAGGGGTCCTTTGCGCCGCCGAACGCAGCCTGAAGGCCCTATGGGGCGCGCTCGACGCCGTCTATCCGCAAGGCTGCATGTCGAAAAACTAAGTCACATTATCCACTGCCGATTTTTTGCGAATTAGAAGAAATTCCTGAAGGTATCCGGCGAGATATTTGCGCGGAGTTTCTGGTTAACTCTCAACCGCCTTTCTTCAGCACCGTAACTCCGTCTCGCCCCGCGATCACCGCTTCCGAAGCATATTTCAGAAACAATCCGTGCTCGACCAGTCCGACCACGTGATCGAGGTGATGCGCAATCTCCTTCGGATCCTCCATCGGCCCGAAAGCGCAATTGAGAATGTAGTGTCCACCATCAGTGATGAAGGGCTTCTGATCGGCTCCGACCCGCATCGCGGGATTTCCACCGAGCTCGCGCAATTTCTTCGCCGTCGCTTCCCACCCGAATGGCACCACTTCCACCGGGACGGCGACGAGTTGCCCCAGGCGCTCGACAATCTTGGTGTCGTCCGCAACCACGACCATGCGCTTGCTCGCTGCTGCAACAATTTTCTCCCGCAATAACGCGCCGCCATGTCCCTTAATCAGATACAGCGAGCCGGGAAGCACTTCGTCCGCGCCGTCAATCGTCAAATCAATTTGCGTGTGCTCTGCAAAACTGGTGAGCGGAATTCCAAGCGAATTCGCTTGCTGGGTTGTGCGTTCGGAAGTGGGGATTCCGACGATTCGCAAGCCATCTTGCTTCACTCGACGTCCAAGTGCTGCTACGGCAAACGCTGCCGTGGATCCGGTGCCCAGACCGACAACCATGCCGTCCTGTACTAGCTGAGCGGCGGTTTCGCCCGCTTCTTTCTTCCGCTGATCTTGTTGCGACAATTGCGTGTGCGCGCTCATGTCAATTGCTCCAAAGCGCTCATCATAGCCGGGGACGCGAGCGTTGCCAACCCCGGGACTTTGCTCCAGGTGATCTAAGGCAAGTATCGTCTGCACTTGGCAGTGGGGCCATGCGAAAACGCCGAACGAGCAGCAGCCTGCGATTTTAGGGGCTCGCGTGCGAGGACGCGCGCAATGATCGCAGGCCGCTGCTGCATCCGACTCTAAGAATAGCTGCCCGGCCCAATGGTGCGGCGAACAGGCCGCTGGTTACCTTTATTTATTGCAGCAGATTCAAGGTGTTGCTTCCATCGTCAACGAATAGCAGCCCGTATCCTGGCTGATAAATCAATCCGAACAGCGTACCGCTTCCCGGAGGTGTACCGGTATTGTCCAAGAGTGTTTTGGCTATCTGTACGCCGCCGGGAGTGATCTCCGTGATAAAACCGTCTCCGCCATTGACGGTGAGAACCTCGCCGTTGGGCGCGACGGTGAGACCGAGCGGAAAGTTCAGGCTCCCACCATGGGAAAGGGTAGTACCGGCGCCTGCGGAAGTGGTTCGGTCGATGGCGTTGGGAATCAGCGCGATTCGATTGTTGAGCGTGTCTGCTACGTAGAGCGCTCGCTCGCTGTTCCCAACCACCGTCGTGCAATCATCCGGATCGCTGGCATTGCATGCAGGGCTTAGGCCGACACCGGTTGGCCCGATCACCAGCGCCGCAGGATCGGTGCGTTCCGAGAAACCAGAACCGATGACGGTCATCGATTCGATCGAGGGCATCTGCGTTTCGGTTTCTTCTAGATTGATTCGAACTACCGTGCCTTGCTGCACCACATTCGGGCTCGCCGCTAACGTGCCGTTCAAGACATTCGTGACGAACAATTCGGCATGAGTGTCCTCGTCGGAAGCCGTCATATCCCACGGTCCACTGATTAGTGAACCGAAGAAGGTCTCGACCGGCTTGCCGGAGTTATCGAGCACAATCAGACACCCTGCCTGCGCCGTTTTCGAGGTGCCATCCGCCGTGGGCAAACTGCCGACGATCACCCATCCTGTGCGCAACACCGTAAGAGCCGTCGTGAGTCCGACACCCCCAGGGCAAGAACCCGGCAGCGTCGCAGCGTTAATCTGGGCAAATACCGTGAGTCCTCCGCTCGGAGCGATTTCAACAATCGTGATGCCAGTGCCTTGTAGGTTGCCGCTGCCGTTGAAATTGCTGATCAGGATGTCACCTGCAGTGAGCCGCCCGGTGGTGCGCGGCACCCTGACGATGCCGTAGGGATTTACATCGCCGTTTGAGGGAACCGTGGAAGTTATCGTCCTGATTTTGTGGAGATTCTTCAGAATAGCGTCGTCATCACCGCCTGCGCGTACAGACGTGACGACCACTGTAAGAAGCAAGGCGCAGAATAGAATGCCAGAGACAGCAATCACAGATCGTTTTGTCATGGAACTCTCCTCTTTTTCTCAGCAGGTTCTTCTGAATTTCGGCGCCGCTGGGACACGGTTTGGCAACGGAGCTGCGAGCATCGCGCAAAAAAAACAGCCTAGCCGGGGGGAGCGGATGGCTGCCCGTTCTTTGAAGCTCTCGCGCGGCAAAGATTGAGCGAGATGAGCCGCGGCATTGTCATAACGGTGTCGCTGAGTTGTCACAAATTTGTAAATTCAGGTTTTGGACCCGGTCTTGGTTCCTGGGTAGTTGCAAAGTGTCAGATTTGAGGGACGGCAGGAAGGCTTCGTTCGAGTCACAATTCCGTAATATTCGCGCACAATTTGTGAACTGTGCACCTTCGCAGTCGCCGCGAAAACGTAGTAGGCTCTTGCGGGCTGGGATGAATACTCAAGAGACACAAAAACTGCGCAGTCTGCTGACGCGACGCCAATGGGCGCCGCTCATCGAGCAATTGCAGAAACTCGGCCCCGGCGTCGCTGCGGACTTTTTCATGACCGTGTCGTATGACGAGCAGCGCGCATTGTTCCACGAGATGCCCATCGAGCTTGCAGCATCGCTGATCGTTCACCTGCCGTATTACCACGCTTATGTATTGCTGCATTCGCGGCCATCGCAAGACATGCGCAACATCATTATTGATGCGATGAGCCCGGGCGAACGCAATCACTTTCTGGACGCGCTGCCAGAGGAAGCTTGGCAGTGCTTGATGGACGAACTGGCCGCGGCGGGATCCGGTGCACCTTACTGTGCAGTTCCGGGAGAACAGACCGCCGAAGTAACCACGGAATTCGTGCCCACAGCCGTCGATGTCGAGCCGATCATTCAGGCCAAACAAATCGAGAAAAGCTATCAGCAACCCGACGGCCGGCAGATTCAAGTAATCGCTCCGGTGGATTTCTCGGTTGAGCCGAATACGATCATCGCGCTGCTGGGACCGTCCGGTTCCGGCAAGTCAACTCTTTTGCGCATTCTTTCGGGGCTTGCGGCGCCTTCGGCGGGAGAAGTTTTGTGGCACGGCAAGCCGATGAGCCAATCGAGCCCGAATGTCGCTATCGTCTTTCAAAGCTTCGCGCTTTTTCCGTGGCTCACCGTGCTGGACAATGTGGAAGCGCCTTTGCTGGCGCGCGGCAGCACGCATTTCGAACGTCATCGCCGGGCGTTGCGAGCCCTGGCCTCTGTCGGTCTGCATGGATTCGAATCCGCATATCCCAAGGAACTCTCCGGGGGCATGAAACAACGGGTCGGATTCGCGCGGGCGCTGGCCGTGGAACCGGAAATCCTGTTCATGGACGAGCCATTCTCCGCGCTCGACGTGCTCACGGCGGAAAACCTGCGCGGCGAATTGCTGGAGCTGTGGCTGGCCAAGAAAATTCCCACGCGAAGCATTTTTATCGTCACCCACAACATAGAAGAAGCTGTGCTACTGGCGGACCGCATAATTGTGCTGGGTCGTAACCCGGCTAAAATCCGCGCGGACTTTCACGTGCCGCTGCAGCACCCGCGGGACCGCAAATCAGCGGCTTTCGTTCTGTACGTGGACTATATCTACAAAGTGATGACACAGCCGCAACTCGAACTGGCGCCTCCCTCCAAGTCCGAGCGGAAAGAACGAGCGTCGGCGCAGATGCTGCCGCACTCGCGACCGGGCGGAGTAGCGGGGTTGGTGGAACTGCTGAACGATCGCGGCGGCGAGGAGGATCTTTACCACGTCGCGGAAGAATTGCTATTGGAAGTGGACGACTTGCTGCCGATTCTGGACGCGGCGACGCTGCTGGGCTTCGCGACCGCTCACGAAGGCGACGTACGCATCACGCCCGCCGGTCGGGCGTTCGCGGAAGCGGATATTCCCACGCGCAAGGAGCTGTTCCGCAAAGCGGTCCTAGAGAACGTCTCGTTGCTGCAGCAGATGTACACGGCGCTCGAAAAGAAATCCGATCACACGATGCCGATGGAATTTTTTCGCGATCTTCTCGACGAACGCTTTGCTGAAACGGAAGTGGATCAGCAAATCGAAACCGCGCTGAACTGGGGCCGCTACGCCGAACTCTTCACCTACGACCCTGAAGCAGACACCGTGCATCTTCATCAGCTCGACCACCGCGACGAAAATTCCGCTGAGAGCGCTTCCCTGCACTGATGCCATCGCAATCACAGAAATCGTCGCCCGGTGTACTGACCTGGGGATCCATTCCGACGACCGTGCCTTCGATTTTCCGCGATTTGCCGATTCTTTTCGCCGCGCTGGCGCTCTTCTATGCCGTGTTGTCCATGACGCACTACTGGCTTTCGCCCGCGGGCCCGCCGACCGAAATTCATCTGGAACCCAGCGCTCTGCCGAAGTACGCGATGTTTTCGGTGTTGCGCATCGCGGCCGCGTATTTCATCAGTTTGGCGTTCACGCTGGTTTACGGATACATCGCCGCTTACAACGCACGCGCCGAAAAGTTCATGGTGCCACTGCTGGATACTTTGCAATCCATTCCGGTGCTCAGTTTTTTGCCTGGCGTGATGCTGGCGATGGTCGCGTTATTTCCCACCCGGCAGATGGGCGTGGAGTTGGGTTCCATCCTGCTGATCTTCACCGGCCAGGTCTGGAACATGACTTTCAGTTTTTATTCCTCCCTGAAAAGCATTCCGCGCGAAATGCGTGAAGTTGCCGAGGTGTACCGCTGGAGCTGGTGGCAGCGATTCACGCAGATGGAGCTGCCTTATTCCATCATCGGGCTGGTTTGGAACTCGATGATGTCCGTGGCGGGCGGCTGGTTTTTTTTGATGGCCTGCGAAATGTTTACGCTGGGCAATCGCGATTTGCGTTTGCCGGGCCTCGGCTCCTATTTGCAAACCGCCGCGAATGCCGGAAACACTCATGCGATCCTCTGGGGTCTCGGCGTGATGATCGGAATCATCATTTTGATAGACCAGATCATTTGGCGGCCGGTGATTGCCTGGGCTGAAAAATTCAAATTCGAACAAGTGGAATCGGTGGATGCGCCGAGCTCTCCGGTGCTGGATCTGCTCCGTAGCTCGAGAATTCTGCCATTCGTCGCGCGATTCACCGTCCGGCCCGCGAGCGAGGCGCTCACTCTGCATTTCGCGAAGAAACATGCGGCACCTGCCCCCGAAAGTGTCATGCGCAAGATTTTCCGATGGATCACGCGCCTGCTGCTCTTGGCCCTGTTCGTCGGCGTCGTATATGCATTCGGCAAAATGGTCCTCCTACTTGTGCATCTCACACGGCAGGAGCTGAAAAGCATTTTTCTCGGTGCGGGCGCTACTTTTCTACGCGTCGCGTTCACTTTGTTCCTCGCCGCGCTATGGACGATCCCGGTGGGCGTACTGATTGGGTTGAAACCCAAACTTTCGGCCATCGCGCAGCCGATCGCCCAAGTGGCAGCGTCGGTGCCGGCAACCGCGCTCTTTCCCATAATTCTGCTGGTGCTTATTCGCGCGGGCGGCGGATTGGGGATTGGTTCCATCGTGCTGCTGCTTCTGGGAACGCAGTGGTACATCCTCTTCAACGTGATCGCTGGGGCCATCGCCATTCCGACGGATTTGAAGGAAGTCTGCTCTATTTTTCGTTTCGGCAGGATGGAACGCTGGCGGGAACTGCTGCTACCGGGAATTTTTCCCTTTCTGATCACCGGGTTTGTGACCGCGTCCGGTGGCGCCTGGAATGCGAGCATCATCGCGGAATATTTCCGGTTTCAGGGCCATACGTATCTAACAACGGGGCTCGGTGCAGTGATCAGCAGCGCGACGGACAGCGGGAATTTTCGCGTGCTGCTGGCGGCGACGATTCTGATGGCGGCGATGGTGGTGACGATCAACCGGCTGGTGTGGCGGCGGCTATACAATTTGGCTTCGACCCGCTTCCGGCTGGAGAGTTAGACTCTCGGCGATCCGTCAGAGCGGCTGCTCTGAGCCAACTATCGTTTCACAGCCCAGTGCAATCCTATGCCGCCGAAGATGAATTCGCGCGCGTCCAGTCGTTCGTAGCCCATACTTTGCACGAGCGATGAAAAATCGGCTACCGAAACGAAACTGCGAATCGAGGCCGGAATGTAGGTGTAGGTACGCGGCCTGCCATGCAGCAAAGTGCCCCAGAAAGCGCCCTGTGCGTAGAGAAACCCCAGATAAAGTTGGCTGAACATTTTATTGCGCGGGAGGAAGAAGTCGAGGGCTACCATCAAGCCCCCGGGTTTCGTAACGCGTTCAATTTCGCGCACAGCGGTGCCGAGGCATGGAAAATTGCGCAGGCCGTAGCCGATGAAGACGCAATCAAACGACGCGTCGGCAAAAGGCAGCACCGTGGCGTCGGCGCACACTGCCTCATTCAATCCGTGCGCGCGCGCCAGTCGCAACATGCCTTCCGTCAGATCCACGGCGACGGAACGCGCCTCAGGCAAATGTTCCAGGACCAGCCGCGAAAAATCGCCGGTGCCCGAGGCGAGATCCAGAACCATGGCGTTTTCCGGCAGCGCGGCGCGCTTGACGCCGAGCCTTTTCCAGCGGCGATCCATACCATAGGAGATTACGCGCGTAATGAAATCGTATTTCGGCGCGATGGCGCTGAACATTTCGCGCATCAGCCGGGTATCCTGACGTTCTACTGGGGTGCCCATAGTTCGTTGCGAATCTTACACGGATTGCGACCGATAGATACGAGCTTATTTCGTTTCAGTGCGACGCCAAATTGAGATTCGTAGCTCGCGCGAGAAACTCCGGCAGCTGCGTTTGCACGAACTCGGCTTTATCGCCCAGCCTCGTAGCCACTGCACGCCGGGCAGCTTGCGTCGTCTCAAGATCACTGCCTCTTGTGCCAGCGAGAAGTTTTTCGGCGCGAACGAAGCACGCGTAAGCAAGCTCATCGGGCTGGTTATGCTGCCGCAACAATTGGCCGTAGTTGAACCAATCGAAGGCCTCGCTGCGCGCGTCTCCGCTCGTCGCGTCTACGGCAAGGGCGCGCTGATAGGACTGCGCGGCAGACGCGACGTCACCTGATTTGTCCTGCAATTCGGCCTGATGCGCGAGAGCGACGGCCTCCAGCTTCGCGTCTTTGCTTTTCTCCGCCAGGGCAATCGCAGAGTTGTATTCCGCCAGCGCAGCCGACGCGTGATTTGTCCGAGCTTCGTCGTCCGCCAGCTGAATTGTGGCCGATGTAACTTGCTGGCGGCCCAATGCAGGATCCTGGGATGCAGCGGTGGCTTGAGTGCCGGCAAGCTGCAGAAACGAATCCCAATGACGTGAGGCAGCGGCAAATTCGCCGCGCTGGTCGAAGGCTTCCGCGAGATACAAATGAACGTTCGGCTGGTTCGGGTTCACATCTACGGACTTTTCCCAGGCGTCCATGGCCTCGTCCGGATGGCCCAGGCGGGCCGCTAGCAATCCGTAATTGACGAGCGAGTCGGCGTCGTGCGGAAATTGTTCGAGCATTTTCTGGTAATGCGCGTAAGCGTCCGCGTAGCGGCCGTCTTCGATCATGGCTCGCGCGCAGGCCTGCTGCAACGCGATGCTGTTGGGATTGATTTCGATGGCGCGAGTGAGGGCAGCGACAGCTTCATCGCGCTTGCCCGACTGGGATTCCGCGCGCGCGATACGCGCTTGCACGGCGCTGTCGTAGGGGTTTATTTTGGCCGCACGCAGCAGGGCGGAAAGATTGCCGTCATCGGTGCGCAGCGAAAAATGCAATTGGTCGAGGCCGCCCCAGAGGAAGAGAAGTCCTGCGAGCGAGATTCGAAACGCCGGAGCGGAGAAAACGCGCGCAGCCACGCTCGGGCGAGAGTCCGCCGCGCGCGGAGACGCAGACAGCGAAACGGCCGAGGATACGGATGCTTTGCCGCTTCGATCCACAAGCAATGACGAGACACGCGAATCGCGCAATTTCCACAGCCTGCCGTCGAGAATGAAGTGATGAATATTAACCAGCGCCATGAAAATCAGAAAGCTCGTCGTGAAATCGTAATGAAATAGATAGCTCACCAGCCACGGCCCTGGAATGAAGAGAGCAATCCCGCCCGCGATGAGCGTCGCGAAGTATGCGGCCATATGCCAACTTTGCTGCCCCGCGGCGCGCGCTTCGCGGCGTTGGTAGTAGCTGGTAATCCAGATGTACTGCGCCGAGTGCAGCACGGCGAGAATGCCGCTGCTGTAGCGCGTCTGCGGCACCTGCGAAGCGGAAGTCAATTCGAGCAAAGTCGGCAGCACGAACCACAGGAACTGCGTGAAGGCCAGGGTGAGCGACGCCACCAAAGTGCGCGGGCCCTTTTCTCTGATCAATCGCTGAAAGCCTAGCAGCGTAAACACCAGAAACGCCGCACCGAACGCGAGCCGCATCGGCAGCGTGAATTTCGCGGGCAGCCCAAGCGAAAGGATCAGCGGATCGGCCGAGCCGCCCGTTTCGAAGCTTGCAAGCAACATCAGATACGAAGCAACAAACGCGCCGCGCAGCCAGCGCTTTTCGCTGCCGGTGATCTCCGCGCCGCTGCGCCTCAAGAACATCATTAGCAGCCCATAGTTCTGCCCAGAATAGTGCCAGGGACTCCAGCAAATATAGAGAGTGAAGACCCAGGGAAAGAGGCGCGGCGACGCGTGCAGCACGATTCCCGTAAGCACCACCAGAAGCGTGACGTGCAGCGTGACGAGTTTGTATTTCTCGAAGTCCGCGCGCGTGTGATACGCGCGATAAATCGTGGCCATGAAATGCGGATAATTGAAGACGATTGCCAGCAGATAAAACGCCACGGCCCAACCGTGCGCGTGCGTGGGATTCATCCACATCGCCACGCCCAGTAGTGGCGCAGACCACGCGCCGCAACCCACCAGCAGATCGAGCCAGGGACGATAGATCCACGGGCTTGTGGGCGCAGACGGTCCGGCCTGCGCTGGCGAGGAAGGCGCCGATGGCGTTGCGGGAAGCGTTTCGATCTGGCCACTCAAATCAAGAACCTCGAATCATCCGTCACGTCAGACACCAAATCAGCGGCAGCGCACGTAATTCCTTTGCAGAAAGTGTGAAGAGAAAGTGTACTTCGATCCGAGGGCCCATCCGCGGCACAACCACGCCAACATGTTGAAAGCGTAACTTCCCTGTGATACACGGAAGGAGGGCCGGCGGCGGAGCGCCGAGATTGAGATTATGCGGCTGGCGGAAAATGTGGCCTAATATTATGGGGAATTTGCCGCAGGCGATTCGTAGGGTTAGCGAATTCTCCTCAACGCGATTTCGTCCATTCTTGCCACCTTACGCCGCCCGCGGGAATCATATCTGTTTGAGAGGAGCACGAAAATGCAATTGGGAATGATTGGTCTCGGAAGGATGGGCGCCAACATGGTCCGGCGCCTCATGAAGGCCGGGCACGAATGCGTGGTGTTTGACATGTCGCAGGCCAGCGTACAGGCGCTGGCGAAAGAAGGTGCCACCGGCGGAAGTTCTCTCGACGATTTTGTGGCGAAGCTGAAGCAGCCTCGCGCGATTTGGCTGATGGTGCCGGCCGCTGTGGTGGATAGCACCCTCGCGCAACTGGCGCCGAAGCTGCAGAAAGACGACATCCTAATTGACGGCGGCAATTCCTATTACATTGACGACATTCGTCGCGCGAAGGAGCTGACGCAGAAGGGCCTGCACTACGTGGACGTGGGCACGAGCGGCGGCGTGTGGGGACTCGAGCGCGGTTATTGCATGATGATCGGCGGGGAGCAAGCAACGGTGCAGCGCCTCGATCCGATCTTCAAGGCGCTGGCACCCGGCCGCGGCGACATTGCGCGGACGCCCGGTCGCGAAATGATGGGCGGCACCTCCGAGGAAGGCTATCTGCATTGCGGACCTTCCGGCGCAGGGCATTTCGTGAAAATGGTGCACAACGGGATCGAATATGGAGTGATGGCCGCCTACGCGGAAGGTTTGAATATTTTGCACCACGCGAACGTGGGAAAAATAAAACAGACAGACGACGCGGAGACCACCCCGCTGCGTAATCCCGAGCACTATCTCTACGACCTAAATTTCCGGACGTGGCCGAAGTGTGGCGGCGCGGCAGCGTGATCGCTTCGTGGCTGCTGGACCTCACCGCGCTTGCCCTGGTGAAATCGCCGACGCTCGCTGATTTCTCGGGACGCGTATCCGATTCGGGCGAAGGCCGTTGGACGATTCAGGCAGCCATCGAAGAAGGGACGCCGGCACCCGTGCTCACCGAAGCTCTCTACGAGCGTTTCACGTCACGTCGCGAATCCGATTTCGCCGACAAGCTTCTTTCCGCCATGCGCTTCGAATTTGGCGGACACCACGAGAAGAAATCCTAATCTTTAGCCCAACGCATTTTTCTGAGGGAGAAGTCACCAATGCCAGAAACAACTGCTCCACACCCGGCGGCAGCCGATACCAGCGCCGCGAACCCGGCCGGAGTGCCCATTTTGACAGGGAAAATACCTTCTGATGCCCTGGTGTTCTTCGGCGCCACCGGAGACCTAGCTCACAAGAAAATCTTCCCCGCATTACAGGCGATGGCCAAGCGCGGAAACCTGAATGTTCCGGTGATTGGCGTCGCCAAGGCGGGATGGACGATCGAGCAATTGCGGCAGCGGGCTCGCGACGGCATCGCCACGTTCGGGGGAGGCGTGGACGAAGCGGCGTTTGCTAAGCTGGTGCAATTATTGAAATACATTGACGGTGATTATCAGGATCCCGCCACATTCAAAAATTGCGTACCGTCCTCGGCAAGGCCGAGCATCCCACCCACTATCTGGCAATACCCCCGAGCCTGTTCGCCACGGTCGTCGAAGCGCTGGGAAAGTCGGGGAGCGCAGACGGCGCGCGCGTGATCATCGAGAAGCCTTTTGGCCACGATCTGGCCACGGCGCAGCACTTAAATGCAATTCTGCAATCCGTGTTCCCCGAGTCTGGAATATTTCGCATCGATCATTATCTCGGAAAGGAGGCAGTCGAGAACTTACTTTTGTTCCGGTTCGCGAATGCGTTCCTTGAGCCGATCTGGAACCGCAATTACGTTCACAGCGTGCAGATCACCATGGCGGAATCATTCGGCGTGGCGGGTCGCGGCAAGTTCTATGACGAAACCGGAGCAATCCGTGATGTGATTCAGAACCATCTGCTGCAAGTTGTCGGATTCCTGGCGATGGAACCTCCGACGAACATGTATCCGGAATCCTTGCGCGATGAGCAAGTGAAGATTTTCCGGATGATTCCGCCGATCACTCCGTCCCACCTGGTTCGCGGGCAATTCGTTGGCTATCACAATGAGCCGGGCGTCGCGCCGAATTCGCAAGTGGAGACGTTTGCGGCGCTGCGCTTGGAAGTTGATTCGTGGCGCTGGGCGGGCGTCCCATTTCTCATTCGCGCCGGGAAGCGCCTGGCCGTTACGGCTACGGAGGTGTTTGTGAAACTGCGCCAGCCTCCACTGACAAAATTGCCACCGGGATCAAATTATTTTCGCTTTCGGCTGGGCCCCGACCTGTCGTTGAGCTTGGGCGCGCGTGTCAAGAAACCCGGACCCACACTGCAAACAGTGAGCACGGAACTCTCCGCCGTCTCATCGGACGAAAAAAACGAGATGGAAGCGTACGAACGTCTACTGACAGACGCGATGAAGGGCGATTCGCTGCTCTTTGTGCGGCAGGATGCCGTGGAAGCGGCCTGGGCTATCGTAGATCCCATTCTTGGCAATGCAGTGCCGGCTCTGCCATATCAACCCGGATCGTGGGGACCGCCCGAAGCAGCGCAACTCGCCGCATGCGTGGGAGACTGGCACAATCCCGATGGCAAACCCGCCAATAGCTAAGTGAATGTGCGGAGAACTTGGCATTGCACGGCGAGATCCTCACGCAACGGGTTTCGCGGCGTGCTGTCTACCGACCGCATATAAAAGCGCTCCGACCGCTAGCAGCACACCGGACAAACCTACTATTTTCGCTATGGCCACGAATTTGTGCGGCTCGTCGGCGGCCGGCACCATTGAAAATATGATCGTGACCAGCGTGGTCATGAATCCCAGTGCGCCGAGCGCGGTTGCCACCGGCCGCCCGCCGGGAATTCGTATCGTTCCCGCGGCCACAGGCTCCCGTTGCAAGCGAATCAGCGCAGCGAAAACAAAAAGATAAGGAACGAAATACGTGATGATTCCCATGCTCACGAGAACCTCGTAAGCCCCGTAAACGCTGGTTCCTGCCTGACTCAACGCGATAAAAATTGCGCCGCAGATTGCTTGGACCAAAAGCGCCACGTGCGGCGTGCCCCACTTCGGATGTACGCGCGCGAAAGGCTCAGGCAAATAACGATCGAGGCCGGCTACAAACGGCAGCCGCGCCGAAACGGCCAACCAAGCTCCCAGCGCGCCGAGATTGCTGATCGTGATCAACAACGCGGCGAGCGGCACAATTCCCAGGAAGCCGACGCGCTCCGCGGATCTTGAAATCGCTTGCATGATGCCTTCCAGGCCGCTCACTTGATGGGCGGGCAAGGCAATCAGCACAGCCACGGTACCGAGAATGTAGCCCGTGGTGACAAACGCGCCTCCGGCGAGCAAGCCTCGCGGCAAATTCCTGCGCGCGTCTTTCACCTCGTCGCCGAGAAATGACGCCGATTCCGAACCGCCCAGTGCGTAGACGATTGTGGCCATGAACAGCACGTCGCGGAAATGCATGTGCGGAGTCATCGTGGCGGGAGTGAAGCTGGTAGCGGAACCAAAGCGATGCCACGCTGCGGCCGCGATGCCGAAAAGGATCGCTATCGGCAGCCACGTGCCAATCGCGCCGAGGTTGTGCAGCCACTTGCCGACGGAAAGTCCAATGACGTTCAAAAATGTCGCAATCGCGAGACCCAGTATCGCGAATAAAAAGAAATACGTCCTGTTGTCGGATAGCGCGAGCCAGCGGGCTGGTCCGGCATAAAGCGCATTACTCGCGGCAAAATAAAGTACGGCAGGAAAGTAAGGTAGATTGCTGGTCCAATAGGTCCAGCCGGTGATGAAGCCGGGGAATTCGCCGAATGCACGCTTGCTCCAGACGTACATTCCGCCTTCTTGCGGATATCGCGCGGAAAGCTCCATCACCGAAAGCGCAAGAGGCAGGTAAAACGCGCACCAGGCAATCAGCCATATGGCCACGGCGCTCGCACCGACTGTCGCGGCCGTGGCGATCCAGCGCAGGCTGATCCCAGTGACGATGTAGAACATCACCAGATCCCGAAAACCCATCGCGCGCCGCGGGCGATCAGGACCTGTGGTGTCGCTCATCGTTGAAAATCCCTGCAGCATGTCGCCATGAGGCGGACATCATGCTCCGAAGCTAGACGGAAAAGCGAGTACGTTTCGCAAGCTTTGCGAGAATCCCAGCACGAGTGTCTACGCCGATCTGCTGCGCGGCAAGTTTCCTGTGGAGTGCGGCAGCGCGCCGCATCTTGCCCGCCATTTACTCCATGAAGCGCTACGGCTGTGCCTTGGTCTTTGCGTCGTGGCTGTAATATTCGTAGGCAGACATCGGTTTTTCGCCGCCCTTTTTCCACACGCGGTCGTCGGCAGGAACTTTACCCAGCACACGGGCCATTTCGCGAATATGTGTGGCAACGGCGCCGCAGCACGCGCCGATATAATTCACACCGAGATCGCGCGCCTGCGCTGCGTACTCACCCATTTCGCGTCGGGTCAGTTGGTAAGGTTCGAGCTGATCCGGAAACGCGGGCAGACTCGTGAAATCGCGATGGGCGTGCGTGGTGCGATACGCGACGGGCTGGCATCCGATATAACCCTTCACGGCTTTGCGCATTTCGGCCATCAGCGGCAGGGTGTGTTCGGGACTGCGTAAACAATTAATGCCCACCACATCGGCTCCGGCGTCGACCAGCGCCCGTGCGGCGTTCGCAGCCGTGCTACCGTCGGTGGTGATGTCTTCATTTTCAAAGCAGATGGTGACCATCACCGGCAACTTGGTGGCTCTTGCGCGTTCGACTGCCAGTAGCGCCTCTCCTAAATATGAAAATGTCTCGCCGATGATGAAGTCCACGCCTTCGGCGACTTGCACGTCGAGCTGTTCGTCGAAGGTCTTGCGCACACGATCGGCCGCAGTCTTGCTGTTCGACTCGTACATCCAGGTGAGGCTCAGATTGCCGGCCACCAGGCATTTGTCGCCCGCCGCTTGCTTCGCGATGCGCACCGCCGCACGATTTAACTCCTCCACGCGCTCTTCCATGCCCACGGTGGCGAGCTTGTCGCGGCTGGCGTAGAAAGTGAGCGCTTGCAAAACTTCCGCGCCCGCGTCGCGAAACTCGCGATGCAATTCCAGCAGCGCTTCGGGATTGTTCAGCGCCACTTCCGGAGTGAAGGGGCCCGCACGGACGCGCCCACGCTTTTCCAGTTCAAGCAAGTACCCGCCATCACCTAGAACGATCCCCTCGGATAATCGTTCGAGAATCCCTTTCTTCATGTCGTTTGCCATTTCGCTTCCTTCCGGGCTACACGTCAAGCGTGCGCCGTCTTGATCTTTCCTCTTTTGCGGTCGCGCAGGACGCGGTGCGCGGCGTTGTAGCCGGGTGCTCCAGTCACTCCTCCGCCCGGATGCGCCCCGGCGCCGCAGAGGTAGAGCCCTTCGATCGGCGTGCGGTACTGCGCCCAGCCCGACACCGGTCGCATGAAGAAAAGCTGCTCCAGCGATAGATCGCCGTGAAAAATATTGCCCTCGGTGAGGCCGTAGGTGCGTTCCAGATCGAGCGGAGTGAGAATTTGCCGCGCGACAATCGAATTCGGCACGTTCGGTGCATGTTCGGCGATTTTTTTCACCACGCGATCTCCGAGCAACTCGCGATTCTCGTCCCAGGTGCCACGGCGCAACTTGTACGGCACGTATTGGACGAACGTAGTCATGATGTGCCGGCCGGGAGGCGCGAGCGTCGAGTCCACGTTCGACGCCACCACGCAATCAACCCACAGCTCTTCAGGGATTTCGCCGAATTTGGCGATGTCGTAGCAGCGCTCTGCAAATTCCAATGAAGGGACGAGCGTGAAAAGTGAGCGCTGCGAGGTGTTGAAATCGCGCGGCATCCCGATCACGCGCGGCTCTTCGCTCAGCACGAAATTCACTTTGGCGCACGGCCCGTCCATCTTGATTCCGCCAATCGCATGGCGAAAATCGTCGGGAAGCTCGCGCTCGTCCAGCAGGCCGAGAAATGTGCGCTTAGGATCTGCGTTCGAAAGAATGATCCGGCCAGAAATTTCAGCGCCGTCTTCTAGAGTCACGCCTCGCGCGCGTCCATCCTGGACATTGATCTTCGCGACCGGTGCTGACGTCAGAATTTCGCAGCCCGATTTTCGGCACGCGGAAGCAAGCGCTTGAGTGATCGCTCCCATCCCGCCAATCACGTGGCCATAGAATCCCTGAATTTCTCCGTCGCCACCGCTCAGCAAATGAAAGAGCAATCCGAGAGCGCTGCCCGCGTCGTACGGCCCGCCGTGCTTGCCGTAGACATTGCTGGCCAAAAACATCGTCTTCATTTTCTCGGACTCATAATTTCTATCGAGAAAATCGCCGAGGCTTCCAGTGAGAAACGAAACCAGTTGCGCGACTTCCTCGCCCTTCATGCCGCGAAATCTCTTTCCCACGCGCAACAGTTCGAACCAACCCTCTGCGCCCTGGCGCCCAGGATCGGGCGGCGGTTCCAGGAAAAACGGCTGCAGATAGCGCGCCAGCTTTTTCAGCTGGCCGTCCATGCGCACGAAGGTCTCCGCGTCGCGCGGCGAAAGCTTGCGAAACTCCGCGATGGCGCGGTCGCGGTCAGCCCACCACGGCACCGCTTGCCCGTCGGGAAAGGGAACCAACAAGCCGGGATCGCAGGGCACCATACGCAGCCCATGCGCGCCAAGACCCAGGTCGCGAATAATCGTGGGGCGCAGCATGCTTGCGATGTAGGAAGTCGTGGACGCGCGGCATCCCGGCGCGATCTCTTCCGTCACGCAGCAGCCGCCCACGATTTCGCGGCGTTCCACAACCAGGGATGAAAATCCGGCGAGCGAAAGATACGCGGCGGCCGTCAGGCCGTTGTGGCCCGCGCCGATAATAATCGCATCATAGGACTTGCGTTGAGGAGGCATGCAGGATTAGTATGACCGCCAGTCACGAGCCTTCCTTAGAACTCGTTGGCGCGCAATACTTAGCATAACTGGGAGAAATATTTCAATGAGAGCTTTCAGTCATGACCATCAGTCACACGGCCACACGAAGACCCTGCGCCTTGCTTCCCAGGCATCCGCAAAGCGGCCGTCCGCCACTCCGCGCCTGGAGGCCAAGCGCGCGCGCATCGTGGACGCTGCGCTGCGTCATTTCGCCGAACATGGCTACCACGCCGCGCGCATCGAGGATCTTTCGGCGCAACTGGGCGTCGCCAAAGGCTCGATTTTCCAATATTTCGGCAGCAAGGGCGGCCTCTTCGTGGAGGTTTACAAGAAAGCCGTGCGCTCTTTTCCGGCGTACCTCGATTGCCCTTCGCAAATTCGCGAAAAAGGATTTTTCGAAACGTTGCGTTACTGGCTGCTGCGCACTGAACGCTTGGTGCGAGAGGATTGGATTCCGTACCGCGTCGCGCTGCTGGGGAATTACGGCGTTGATTTGGCACTGAAGCGCGAAATCAATCGCTTCCTGCTTGCGGAAGATCCTTACGGCAGCACCGCGTTCGTGCGCCTGGGAATCGCCCGCGGAGAAGTGCGTTCGGACATTGATCCCGCGCTGATCGTTTCCATCATGGACTGGACGATGGAACGGTTTCAGGATGCGTTGCTGACCGAAGAGCTCGATCCCGGCCTATTTCCGCATCCGGCCGACCCGGAAAAGAATAACGCCCGCATCAATCAATTCTTGCTGGTGCTGCGCGGCGCGATCGGAGTGTGAAGCGCGCGCCACACTTTTAGATCAGGAAAATTGCAAAGAAAAGTGAGGAGAGAGGTGCATGGAACCGACGCTGAAGGAAATTCTCGCTTCGTATAACGCAGCCGCGCCGCTGCCTGATGCGCATACGATTCCGGCCTCCTGGTATACCGACCCGCGAGTCGCGCAACTCGAGCTGCAAAACGTTTTTTCGCGCGCGTGGCAGGTGGTTGGCCGGACGGCGCAGGTGGAAAAGCCGGGCCAGTACGTCACCGCGAGCGTTGCCGGAGAGCCAGTAGTTGCCGTGCGCGGCAGCGACGGGACGCTGCGCGCGTTCTTTAACGTTTGCAGGCATCACGCGATGACCGTGATGAATGAGCCCTGCGGCCACACGCAACATATGCGCTGCCCCTATCACGGGTGGACCTACAACCTGGAAGGCGCGCTGCGCGGCATGACGGAGTTCGAGGGAGTCTGCAATTTCGATCGCGCGCAAAATGGCCTGCTCCCGATTCGCGTCGAGACCTGGGAGAATTTTGTTTTTGTCAATTTGGATATGCATGCGGGCTCGCTTCAGGAATTCCTCGGAGCTCTGGTAGGGCTCGCGAAGCCGCTCGGTTTCGGAGGTTTGCAGTTTGTCGAACGCCGCAGCTACACGCTGAACTGCAACTGGAAAGTTTACGTGGACAATTTTCTGGATGGCGGCTACCACGTGCCGCACATGCATAAGGGACTGAACAGCGTGCTCGATTACACGAATTATACGATTGAGAATGTGAACCGCTGCTGCGTGCAGTCCAGCCCGGTCGCGGTGGATAAGAGTTCCGAAGCGAGCGCGGCGGCCACGCGCAAGGGCGATCGCGCCTACTATTTCTGGCAATATCCGAATTTCATGCTGAATTGGTACGAGGGCTATCTCGATACGAACCTAGTCCTTCCGCTGGGAGTGGACCGCTGCGAAGTAATCTTTGATTTTTACTTTGGCGATACCAGTGAATCGCAAATGCCGTATATCCGCGAGAGCATGGGCGTCAGCGAACGCGTGCAGCAGGAAGATATCGTCATCTGTGACGGTGTGCAGCGCGGCTTGAGCTCGCGGGCGTATCAGGCGGGCCGGCTGTCGGTGCGGCGTGAAGCGGGCGAGCATTTGTTCCATCGCTTGCTGGCAGCTGACTTGCAAGACACGCGGACTGCCATCGCGCGATAAGAGCGAAGCGCGGGCGCTCTGCGACGCGTCGGTTCGTTGCACTGGGGCGCGTATCGCTCAGTCGAAAATCACGGTTTTATTGCCGTACAGCAGGATGCGATTCTCGATGTGCCAGCGGACGGCGCGAGAGAGGACCACTTTTTCCAGATCGCGGCCCTTGTGAATTAAATCGTCCAGCGTATCCCGGTGCGAAATCCTCACCACGTCCTGCTCGATGATCGGCCCATCGTCCAACACTTCGGTGACGTAGTGGCTTGTCGCACCGATCAATTTCACGCCGCGGTCAAATGCTTGCTGGTGCGGCTTGCCTCCCACAAACGCCGGCAGAAAAGAGTGATGAATATTGATGATGTGGTGCGGCGGGTATTGGCGGATGAAGTCCGAGGATAGCACCTGCATATAGCGCGCGAGAACGATCAGATCGATGCCATGCGGCCGCAGCAGGTCGAGCTGTTTGCGCTCGGCTTCGGCTTTATTCTCCTTCGTCACCGGAATCACGTGTAACGGCACGCCGTAAAAGTCCGCCCAGCGTTGGACGTCCGGGTGATTGCTGATGATGAGAGGGATTTCGCAGGCCAGCTCGCCGCTATGCTGACGATAGAGCAGATCCACCAGACAGTGATCGTAGCGCGAAACGAAAATCGCAATTTTCGGGCGATAGCTGGAAAGCGCGACGCGCCACTGCATGCCAAACCGGTCGGCCACGGGCTGAAAATGCTTCGCGAATTCGCGCATATCGAACGTGAAATCCGCGAGGTCCCATTCCACGCGCATCAGAAATAAATTGCGGTCGGCGTCCTGATGCTCGTCGGCGTGAAGAGTATTGCCGTTACCGCGATAAATGAAATCGTGGATGGCGGCGTTCAAGCCTTTTCGATCGGGACAGCTGACCAGCAGGATGGCGGTGTTCTTCATCCGGCACTCTGAATGGGAACACGCGCTTGAAAGCCCGCGCCGCGACCACGCACGCAGAAGAGAGGTCCCTCGCTGTGCTCGGGATGACACCCTAAGCCTTGGAGACTATTGATGATCACGAGGAACCGTGGCCTCCCAGATCTTGTCCCGCAGCGGTTTGCCATTTTCGGTTAGATGGCGCTCGAAGTGATAGTAGAAATTCTTTTCGTCGCTGCGCAGATTCAGCACGACGCTCCAAACTAGCACCCGACCGGAAAGTTCCACAGTCGTCGAGCCTTCGCCATGCACCGTACTCACAGCCGGCTTGGCATCCGCAATCACGTAGCTCATCTCCTCATGGTCCTTCATCTTGCCCCACGGATACGTGCTGGAATCGTTGCCGCTCCAGGCCACGCGCGTCGAACCGGCCAGCACATCGCGCGTTACAGTCCAATCCTGCGGCGGCCAAGTATCGCCTTGGGAACTGACTCCAGCGAACGGCACTTCCTTTTCTGGTGCTGTAAATTGCGGACGCGCCGGCGGTTCCAGCGGAACGAGCGGAAGTTCCAGCCGCGACGCATTCGGGCCGCCGTACCACAGCGATGTCGTCATGGAATACGGGGTCGGCCAAATCATCGGCCACAGCGCGTTCGAAATCGCCACGCGAATGCGGTGGCCGATCGGAAAACGCCAACTGGTGACGTGCAACTCGACGGGAATTACATATTTGCGATCCGGTTCCAGATCAGTGGGCTTCGCAGGGGAATCGCGCTGTGCGCCGCTTTGCCCCGCGCCGGTGATCATCGTCACCGTGCCATCGGGCGCAACGTCCGAAAGGCGCACAAACCAATCCGCCAGTGGCGCGCTCGAAGAAACTTGCAGAGTAACCTTCGGCCAGCCGAGCAAAGCCGTGTCCTGCACGAGCGGCAAGGAATCGTAAACGAGGCTGTAGGCATCAATCGGCCGCTGGTCGGCGGTCAAATCGCCCCACCAGAATCCGGCTTCCTCGCCGACGGACGGCACATATTTCAATGTGTCGCCTCCAATCGTCAGAGCCGGCGGCGGTGCGTTACCTAATGTATGGTTCGGTTCGAGGAAATGCGTCTGCGTATGCGTGTCCGCTGGCGGCCAGGTTTTTTCCGCGCGCCAGTCGCCGGGAATTTCCGCGATGTTGGGATCGGGCGGATACCAGTGGCGCATGTAAACCTCGAATCGCGGCTCGTCCATGATTCCGTTCTGCTCGCCCTTGAGCCAGTAATCCCACCAGCGCGTGGCTTCCGCGCGCCATTCGATTGAAGGACCCGGCTCGGCTTCGTGCGGGAACGTGTGATTCCACGGGCCGAGCAGCGCTTTGATCGGCGCTTTGGAATATTCGAAAAATCGCGGGATGCTGTCGCGATAGCCATCCAGAAATCCGCCGATCATGAAGCTGGGCACGGTGTACTCTGCATAATGATTCGGCGCGACAGCAGCGCGGCGCCAGAATTCGCCGTCGCGCTGCTGTTTCAAATAAAGCAGAAACCAGGGGGTCGCATCGAAACGCGGCGCGAGTGACTTTTCGTCGGTGGGGAAATCGGGCGCGCGCGTCATCCCTAATTGCAAATCCATGCCCAGTTCGTACTCATCGGCGTGCATCAGTCCGTCAATGTAATGAATGTCGTCGTGAAATAAATCTTCGGTGGCGCACATGGCGATGATGGCTTTCAGCGCGGGAGGATGCAGGCGAGCCATCTGGATCGCGTTGAAGCCGCCCCAGGAAATTCCCATCATGCCGACGTTGCCGTTCGACCACGGCTGCTTCGACAGCCAGTCAATCACGGCGAGGCCATCCTGCTGCTCTTGATCTGAGTATTCGCGGTCCGGCGGCGTACCTTCGCTCGCTCCAGTGCCGCGAATATCCACGCGCGCAGTGACGTAGCCGCGCCGCACGAAATAGGAGTGCAAGTCCCAGTCGCGCGCCAGCGTCCAATCGTCTTTGCGGTAGGGCAAATATTCCAGGATGGCGGGGAATTTCTCGCCGGACTCTGCGCGCGGCAACGGTTCGTCCGGCATGTAGAGGTTCACTGCGAGTCGCACGCCGTCTTTCATCGGTATCCACGCCCGCGCCACTTTTATTGCCGAATACGCGGACGGTCTAGAAGGCTGCGTGGCGTTTTGTGCGGCAACAGGTTCAGCAGCAGAGCTGGCCAGCATGAATACCGAAACAACCGCGATCACGAAACATTCGAGGTAGTTTTTCATTTTCGCCTTGGAGGTTATCACAAGCGCCGCGACCGGTGCGGCGGTTCGCCGGAATCAGGCGCTCCTTCGTAAGGCGCCGTGACCGCAATCGTGCTCAGCTTCTTGGCTTTTTTATTCATTGATATTCGTCGATGAATTGGGTAGCATGGAGTTCGCAAAGAGGAGATCCAGCAGGATGGCAAGCAGGAAGACGTCGAACACCTCCAACGGAGATTGTTGCCGGCCGGCGTTGCCTCCGAAGCTGGGAGTCGCGCGGGCCCGGGAATATGCCGGATGGTTCAATGCTCTGGCCGATCCCACGCGCGTCCGCATCTTGAATCTGCTGGCGGCCAATCGCGAGCCGGTGTGCGTCTGCGACATCGTGAAGCATTTCCCGATCGGCCAGCCGACAATTTCGCATCATTTGAAGATCCTGAAGAAGACGCGCTTTGTGTTCTCGGAGCGGCGCGGCACTTTCATGTACTACAGCGTGAACCGCAAGTGCCTGGCAGAATTTCCGGGCGCGGCGCGGCTGATCATGGACGTATAACCCATGGAAGCAACGATCGTTTAAAGCGCCTTTTGTGCCTAGCAACATCGAATATTGACGATATTAGATTAAAGGAGAACACCCATGACAAGCGAAAACATCAAGGAAGTAGTAAGAAGCAAGTACGGCGAAGCAGCGCGCCGCGTGGCGGCGGGTGAAACGGGCGGTTGCGGCTGTCAATCAAGCGCGATCCCTTGCTGCGACCCCATTTCATCCAATCTTTACGCTGCGAGCGAAACAGCGGGTTTGCCGGACCAGGCGGTCCTGGCATCGCTCGGCTGCGGCAACCCCACGGCGCTCGCCCAACTAAATCCGGGAGAAACGGTCCTGGACCTCGGCTCGGGCGGCGGAATTGACGTCCTGCTCTCTGCCAAGCGTGTCGGGCCTACCGGCAAAGCGTACGGCCTGGACATGACCGACGACATGCTCGCTCTGGCGCGTGAAAACCAGCGCAAAGCGGGCGCAAACAACGTGGAGTTTCTGAAGGGAGAGATTGAAAACATTCCGCTGCCGGAAAATTCCGTGGACGTCGTGATCTCTAATTGCGTGATCAATCTTTCAGCGGACAAGGACCGCGTCTTGCGTGAAACGTTTCGCGTGCTGCGTCCCGGCGGCCGATTTGCAGTTTCAGACGTGGTAGTGCGTGGCGAGGTCCCTGCGGATGTGCGCCGAAACGTTGAACTGTGGGTTGGCTGCGTGGCCGGGGCGATGGAAGAATCGGAATACCGCACGAAACTCGCCGCGGCGGGCTTCGAAGAAATTGAAGTCGAACCGACCCGCGTTTACAGCGTGGAAGACGCCCGGCAATTTCTCACCACGCAGGGGATTGACGTGGACGCGATCGCGCACGCAAGTGGAAGGAAAATTTGTGAGCGCGTTCGTGCGCGCGAAGAAGCCGGTCGCAAAGGCGGCCGCTGCGCAGCACGACTGCTGCGGACCGGCATGCTGCAGCCCTGCTGAGACAGCTACCAAGGTGCGGCCGTGAAATCGCATTACAACGTGCTATTTCTCTGCACCGGAAATTCAGCGCGCTCGATCATGGCTGAGGCGATACTGAATCGCAAAGGGCGGCCGACATTCACCGCATACAGTGCTGGCAGCCGTCCTTCGGGGCGCGTGCGCGCAGAAGCGCTAGCTCAAATCGAATCTGCGCATATGCCGGTAGAGGGTTTGCACGGCAAAAGCTGGGACGAATTCGCCAAACCCGGCGCTCCGCAATTGGATTTCGTGTTCACGGTCTGCGACAACGCCGCTCGGGAGGCCTGCCCGCTATGGCCGGGCCAGCCCATGACGGCGCACTGGGGCGTGCCGGACCCGGCGTCTGTCGCCGGCACGCCTGAGCAGATCGAACGCGCGTTCCGCGAAGCATTCCTCATGCTCGATCGCCGAATCAGTTTGTTTCTCGCGCTCCCGCTCTCGAGCCTCGATGCGCTCGCGATCAAAAAAGAAATTGATCGCATCGGCCAGCAATGACGGACCTCTCTTGCACGAAGGGCCGCCGCAGAATACCTGGGAACGCTTTTCCTGGTGGCCACAGTGGTCGGGTCGGGAATCATGGGCGACCGGCTGGCTGGTGGGAACGTGGCCATCGCGCTGCTTGCAAACACGATCGCAACCGGCGCGGCGCTCGTAGCGCTGATTCTTGCATTTGGCCCGATCTCGGGAGCGCATCTGAATCCGGTAGTGACCGTCGCGGACGCGATGGAAGGCGGGATCGCCTGGAGGGAAACTCCTCACTACGTTCTTGCACAAATATCCGGCGGGATCAGCGGAACAATCGCCGCGCACCTCATGTTCGGCCTGCACGTGGTATCGCTTTCGCGGCACGAACGCAGCGGTCCAGCTCAATTGTTCAGCGAATTCGTCGCGACGTTCGGTTTGCTGGCCGTGATTTGGGGATGCGCGCGTCACCGCTCGAACGCGGTAGCCTTTGCGGTAGGCGCGTATATCACCGCTGCGTATTGGTTCACGGCTTCGACGTCCTTCGCAAACCCTGCCGTAACTATCGCGCGCGCGCTTAGCGACACATTCGCCGGGATACGTCCGGCAGATACGCCCGGCTTCATCGTCGCCCAATTCGCAGGAGGAATCGCCGCGACGCTCGTTTTCCGCTGGCTCGTGCCGTCCTTGCGACTGAAGGCGAAAGACGTGACCCTGCCGCGCGATCCCGCAAGCAACAACGAATTAAACTGAGCAACGAAATCACTTGCGGACGACGGATTCCAGAAGTTTGGTCCAGTGCGAGAGGTGATCGAGCGATTCGGTGTGAGTGTGATCGAGCTCGAGAGGCGTGATGGAAATTGCGCCGTCGCGCACGGCAGCCAAATCGGTATCCGGCTCGATGCCATCGACGAGCTGCTGTTCGTGCAGCCAAAAATACTTGCGCCCGCGCGGATCGGCGCCGGGCTGCAACACGTTGCGCGTGATCTTTGACGATTGCCGCGTGAAGCGCACCGCGCCAGTCCACTTTTGCGGGACATTCACGTTCAACAAAATGCCGGGCGGCAATCCTTCGGAAAGAACCAGCGGAATCAGCGTGCGCGCAAATTGTGCCGCCGGCTTGAAATCGAAATCCCTGCTACGATTGGCCACCGAGATTGCGATGGACGGCACGCGGTTGATCGCGCCTTCCATGGCGGCGCCCACCGTGCCAGAATAATAGATGTTTTCGCCCATGTTTCCGCCGCGATTGATTCCGGAAACCACCAGGTCCGGCTTCTCCTTCAGGATTGCGTTGAACGCCAGAATTACGGCGTCCGCTGGCGTGCCTTCGATCGAGTATTCGTTGGGCGCCACCTGATCCATATAAATCGGCTGGCGCAGCGTAAGCGATTGCGCGCTGGCGCTACGTTCGTGCGAAGGCGCAATGACGGTCAGATTGGCGTCGTCCTTCAGCGCCTCTACGAGCGCGCGCAGGCCCGGGGCGTTAATCCCGTCGTCGTTGGTAATCAGAATATGTGGCATGAAATTTCAGCGCGGGCGCAACGCCTTCCGATGGATCCCTTCCGGTAGAACTGCGGAGAGGACAATGGTCGGGACGACTGGATTTGAACCAGCGACCTCACGCACCCCAAGCGTGCGCGCTACCAGGCTGCGCCACGTCCCGACCGTTCGCAAGCATTAGGGAGCGTATCACTCGCGTTCGAGAAGGGTCAAGACGGCGAGCAGTTCTTCGTGCAGATCCAGCAGGAACTTGCGCTGTTGGCGCGAAGCAGGCTCTCGGCGCGGCGCGGGGGCATGAGCACGCGCCTCAGCCCGGCTCTCGCCGCTTGCGCCTTCGGCCGCTCCATTCGGTTCGTCTCCGTGGCCTTCCAGGTATTTGCGCGCCCCGGCAATTGTGAAGCCTTCTTCATAGAGCAAGCGCTTGATTTCGAAAACCGTCTCGATGTCTTCGCGACGGTAGAGCCGATGGCCGCTCGGACTCTTTACCGGCTCAAGCATGGGGAATTCCGTTTCCCAGTAGCGCAGGACAAACGTCTTTGTAGCCGTCAGACGGCTGACTTCGCCGATGCGGAAAAGACTCTTCTCCGCGTCGTTCGCGGGTTCGGGTGTAGGAGCGGCGCTGGCCATTTGTTTACGCGTCTCTTCTCGTATCTCTTTGCTTATCGTAGGCCGATTTCTCGCGCTGTCAACCCCTACCGGCCTGTGGATCCTGTTCGCGGCCGCACTGTCCACGTGCCTCGGCGCCGCCGGCGCTCAGGATTTGCGCGGGTCGCGCCGCTCGCGTTGCCGCGAACCGCGCTTTTTCAGGCGTTGCGTGAAGCGAATAGGCGTACCGGTGAAATCGAATTTCGCGCGCAGCTGGTTTTCCAGGAAGCGCTGATAGCTGAAGTGCAGCGGCTTAAGCTGGTTAGTAAACAGCACGAATGTAGGCGGCGCCGTCGTAGCTTGGGTGATGTAAAAAATCTTCACTTCGCGGCTGGCCGGTGACGTGCCCTTATCGAGATCTACGCTAGAAATCCAGCGGTTCAGCTCGCCGGTAGAGATGCGTTTGCGGCGAGCTTCCACGACGCGGTCAATCAGCTTATATAGTCTGTCAATATTCTCGCCGGTTTTCGCCGAGAGAAAAACCACCGGTGCGTAGGAAAGAAATTTCAACCGCTGCCGGACGAGAGGCTCGTAATCCTGCACCAGCTTATTGGCATTGAATGCGACAAATTTGCCGCCGCGCTTCTTTTGGTCAGCCGATTTTTCCTGTGCGGCCTTGAGCGCCAGGTCCCATTTATTCATCACGATGATCACGGAGCGGCCGGATTGTTCGGCATAACTCGCGATCGTCGCGTCGTGCGAAGTAATGCCCATCGCCGAATCGGCGACGAGCAGCGCGATGTCGGCGCGTTCCAGATGTTGCCGCGCCATGATCACGCTCAATTTTTCGGCGATGAGTTTTGTCTTGCCTTTCCGGCGGATGCCGGCGGTGTCAAGGAAGCGGTACGCTTTCCCGTTGCGCTCCACCACCGTATCCACGGCGTCGCGCGTGGTGCCAGGCTCGGCGGAAACAATCGAGCGCTCCGCTCCCACCAGTTGATTCAGCAGCGTGGACTTGCCCACGTTGGGCCGGCCGATGATTGCGATGTTGACATCCGGCGGAGCGACAGCGGCTTCGCCAGCAGGAATCTCTTCAGTGAGCGCATCCAGCAGCACATCAATGCCGAACCCATGTTCCGCCGAGATCGGGAAAATTTCGTCGCCCAGCTCGTAAAATTGCGCGGCGAACTCGGATTGCTTCGCGGTGTCGACCTTGTTGACCGCCAGGATCGGGGGCTTCCCCGCGCGGCGCATGAGCAGCGCGAGTTCCTGATCGAGAGGCGTCGGGCCGGTGCGGCCGTCCACCACCTGCACCACGCGCGTCGCATTTTCGATGGCAACACGCGCTTGGCGTAAAATTTCGCCGGGGATTCCGGCTTTGTCCTCCGGAACGATTCCGCCCGTGTCTACTACTTCGAAAGTCTTCCCTTCCCAGTGCGCGGTCCCGTAGATGCGGTCGCGCGTGATGCCCGGTTCGTTCGTGACGATCGAACGCCGCGTGCCCGTAAGGCGATTGAAGAGCGTTGACTTGCCCACATTGGGGCGCCCGACGATTACGATGGATGGCAGTTTGGCGGTCATTTCACAAATGTGCCGTTGGGCAGGCTGACTACTCTATCATCCCTCACGCGATCCACGCGAAGGCTCAGGCGCTCTCCACCGCTCGCTTCATCGCCTTTTTCGAATCTTCTGCGAACCGTTTCTGCAATGCACGAGTGTACGGATACGCGAGGCGAGCTAACGCGCGCGGCCTGGAAAAAGCGTAAATGTCGTACCAGACTGTTTCATTTTCGGCGTGAAACTCAACACTGAAGCGTTCCTCGCCCATCTCCGAATGATCGGGCAGCGTGCCGTATGCGAACCCGTACTTCTCGACCGTACCACCTTGTTCGATCGTATAGACAATCCGGCAAGCGTTCAGCGACCAGAATCCCAAGTGACGGACCACGATGGCCACCGTCGCGCCTGTTTCAGTCGGCACGTCAGGCCAACACAGCTCAAGCCAAGTCATGTCGAACATCTTCCATTGCCTGACCGCGTTCTTCGCGCGCGCAAAAACCGCTCGTCCGACGCCCAGTTGCACGCGATTGTGGTCCACGACGCAACCATTCGGCGCCGTTGTTCGCGACGAACCGACGTGCTCATAAGATAATTCTCGATCGGTCTGCGCTGAGAGGAATGCGCGAATAGCGTCTGGACTCGGTTTGGACAAACTAAACATCGTCTTGCCGCTGCTCCGGCTCTGCGCTGCGCTTGAAAGGCAGCACCAATGCCCGTGTGATATCTTAACCTCTTAGCTTCACACGTCAGCCAGAGCTGAAACCATCGTGCCGAAAAAATCCGCAGCCGCGGCGAAGCCTGAAGAAGTAACCATCGAGGGAATCTTCGGCCCCGGCGGACTGCTGGAAAGCCGGCATCCGGGCTACGAGTTCCGTCCGTCGCAACTGGCCATGGCCGAAATCGTGGACGACGCCTTTCAGAAGCATCAGCACGCCATCATCGAAGCAGGCACCGGCACCGGGAAAACTCTCGCCTACCTGATCCCGGCTATCCGCAGCGGGCGCCGCGTGGTGATTTCGACGGCGACCAAATCCCTCCAGGAACAGCTGTTCAATAAGGACGTGCCGTTTCTGCAGAAACATTTCGCTCCGAACCTGAAAGCGGCGTTGATGAAAGGCCGCAACAATTTTCTGTGCCGGCAAAAAGTCCACCAAATCGAAGGCCAAACGGTGCTGAAAGGCATTGATGAAGTGGACTGGTTTGCGCAGATCAAAGATTGGGAAAAGCTCACGGAAACCGGCGACCGCTCCGAGCTTACTTTTCTGCCGGACGACGCCGACCTATGGCACCGCATTGACGCGCGCAGCGACCTCTGCACCGGCCAAAAATGTCCGGAGTTCAACACCTGCTTCATCACCGCCATGCACCAGCGCGCGCAGGAAGCCGACCTGATCATCGTGAACCATCACCTGTTTTTTGCGGACTTGGCGATTCGCCAGGATGATTTCGGCTCCATCCTGCCGGAATATTCCGCGGTGGTCTTCGACGAAGCCCACGAAATCGAGGACGTCGCCAGCGATTATTTCGGCCGCCGCGTTTCGAGTTATCAATTCGAAGAGCTAATGCGCGACACCGAAGCAATGCTGCGCATTCTGAAAATTGAAGCCGCTCCTTTGCGCAAACATCTGATGCGCGTCCGCGAACGGGCTCGTACGTTTTTCGAAACTTTTCCCGAACGCGAAGGCCGCTTTCCCTTCGGCGCCGCGGAGCGTAAATCGTTCCTCGAACGCAACCACGAAGCGTTCGACGACTTATGCGCGGCGCTGAAGCGCATTGAAACCGAGCTGTCGGCCACGAACCCGAAGCCGGAAGAAGTGATTACGCTCGCGCGGCGAACCGCCGAGCTGCGCCGTGAATTCGAGTTCTTGCTGGAAAGCGAAGAGAAGGGTTACGTCTATTGGTATGAGCGCCGCGGCAAGGGTATCATCCTCACGGCCACGCCGATTGACGTCAGCGAAATCCTCCGCGAGCAGCTTTTCGAACGCTTCGACACCGTGGTGCTCACTTCCGCGACGCTCGCCGTCGGCGGCCGATTCGATTTCCTGAAGCAAAGGCTCGGCGTGATGCCCGCTAAGGAAACTGTGTTGCCGCAGGAATTCGATTTCCGCGAGCAGGCATTGCTCTACATTCCCACGTCCATGCCGGACGTGCGCCACGAAACATTTTCCACGCGAGCGGCGCAGGAAATCGCGAAGTTGCTGGAGATCTCCAAGGGCCGCGCCTTCTGCCTCTTCACCAGCTATGCTCAAATGCGCGCGGTGCACGACTTGGTTGGAGCCCGCGTGAAGTTTCCTATGTTGCTGCAGGGAACGGCGCCGAAATCCGCGTTGCTCGAGCGCTTCCGCACCACGCCGAACGCCGTGCTTTTCGCCACCGCCAGCTTTTGGCAGGGCGTGGACGTGCCCGGCACCCAACTTTCTTGCGTAATCATTGATAAGTTGCCGTTCGCGGTGCCCAGCGATCCGATTGTGGCGGCGCGCGTCCGCGCGCTTCAAGAAGACGGACGCAATCCCTTCGCCGAATATCAGGTGCCGGAAGCCGTTTTGGCGCTGAAACAGGGCTTCGGGCGGCTGATTCGCTCGAAGACCGATCGCGGCATTCTGGCCATCCTCGATAACCGCATCTCGCGAATGCAGTATGGTAGAATTTTTCTTGAGTCCCTGCCCGACTATACGACCACGCAGGACATCGCCGAAGTCGTGCGCTTCATGGAAAATCATCCGGACTGATGCGTGACCTCGACGCCGCGGCGGTGACGGGCGCTTGAAAACGGCACGGCCGGGCATGCTCTAGGGGGCGTAATTCAATAAGGATGGCTGATGTACGAAGTCAGTGTGGACGAAACATTCGCGGCGGCGCACAATCTGCGCGGCTACAAAGGGAAATGCGAGGACCTGCACGGGCACAATTACAAAGTGCGCGTTACCCTGGCCGGCGCGGAACTCGATTCGGTGGGGCTGCTCTACGATTTCGTCCATTTGAAGCAAGTAATTCAAGGCGTGATCCGCTCACTCGATCATAAATACTTGAATGAATTGCAGCCGTTTGACGTGCTGAATCCTTCGGCGGAAAATATCGCGAAACATATTTACGACGAGGCGGCGCGGCAGATGCGCGAAACGCCGAATGGCGCGGCCATCTCAAGCATCACGGTGTGGGAGTCGGACGTAACGGCTGCAACGTACCGTCCTTAATCGCGCGGGCTAAAGAAAGAGCGATCGAAAATGAACCGGGCATTTCTGATCATCTTGGTTCCGTTCATTGTGGTTACGATCTTCTGGCTGACGCTGGGCTGGGGGTGGCACACCGCCGTCATTGGCGGCTGCCTGGAGATCGCCATCACCGTTGCGGTTGTAATTTTCATCTCGCGGCGCCAGGCCGCGCGGGCGAATACTGGATCGGGAGATTCCTCCGCGAGCCGCTAGCCGCAAGAATTTCTGCCATGGTTATCACCGAAATATTCAAATCCATTCAAGGCGAGGGCACTCGCGCAGGCTTGCCCTGTATTTTCGTGCGGCTTACGGGATGCAATCTGCGCTGCACCTGGTGCGACACGGCCTACGCATTTCATGGCGGCACAAAGCAATCCATTGAACAAGTCCTCGATCGCGTGGACGCGCTCGCGGGCAATGGCGCAAATCGCGTTGCGTTGGTGGAGATCACCGGCGGCGAGCCGCTGTTGCAGCCCGAAGCGCCCACGCTGGCCAAGAAGCTCCTGACAGCGGGTTACACGGTGATGATCGAAACCAGCGGCGAACGACCGGTCGGCGTGCTTCCGCGCGAAGTAATCAAGATCGTGGATGTAAAGTGCCCGGATTCTGGCGAGCCGGACACGTTTGACTTGGCGAATCTGGACGCCGTGGATGAGAAAGACGAAATCAAATTCGTGATTTCAACGCGCCGCGACTACGAATTTGCCCGCCATTTCACTCTCGAGAATCTCCTCGCAAGACGCGTCCGTCAGGTTCTTTTCTCGCCCGTATTTCCCGATCCTGCGGGAAAATGGGATGGGCTGAACGCGCGCGATCTCGCCGAATGGATTCTTGCGGACGGTTTGCCGGTGCGCCTGGGCCTGCAATTGCACAAATTTATTTGGGACCCGGCGATGAAGGGCGTCTAGTGGACTGAAAATTAACTATGGCCGAAAAACCAAAAGCGGTGGTGCTGTTGAGCGGGGGCATGGACTCCTGCGTCACGGCGGCTATTGCGAACCAAACACATCGTCTTGCCGCCCTGCACGTGAGTTACGCCCAGCGCACTGAACGTCGCGAGCGCCGCGCATTCGACGACGTCGCCGATTTTTATGCGGTCCGTGAGCGCTTGGCGATCCGCCTAGATTCCTTCGCACAAATCGGCGGCTCCGCGTTAACCGACGAGCGAATCACTGTTCCCGAATCCGGCGCCGCGCTCGCCGACGATGCCGGAATTCCCATCACCTACGTGCCCTTCCGCAATGCGCATTTTCTATCCGCGGCAGTAAGCTGGGCGGAAGTGATCGGCGCCACCGCAATTTTTATCGGCGCGGTGGCGGAAGATAGTTCGGGCTATCCGGATTGCCGCCCGGAGTATTACCGCGCATTCGCCGAATTGATTGAGCAAGGAACGCGGCCGGAAACGCACATCGAAATCGTCACGCCGGTAATCGCGATGAAAAAAAAGGAAATCGTACGCTGTGGCGTGGATCTCGGTGCCCCCCTCGACCGCACCTGGTCCTGCTATCAATTCGAAGACGAAGCCTGCGGAATGTGCGATAGTTGCCGGTTGCGCCTGCGGGCGTTTGCCGAGGCCGGATTGCCCGACCCTATCGCTTATCGAGTGCGAGTTGAGCAATAATAGCCGCCGCAATTTTAGCGTTGGAGGAACCACACATATGCGAAAGATGATTTTCGTTCTGGGAGCCTGGATGCTGGTGGCGCTATTTGCCGGCGCCGCGCACGCGCAGGGGACGGCCCGACTGAACGGAGAAATTCTGGATAAAGAAGGCAAGCCGATGGTTGGCGCCACGGTCCTGTTCAAGGATCCGGATACGGGACAGACCTACACGGAAAAAACGGACAAGAACGGAAAATTCGTGCAGTTGGGAATGCGAGGAGGCGTCTACGTCGTCACGTTGCCGGACCTGAACTATACCGAGAAGTATCAAGTGCAGGACGGCCAGGAAAATAATTACAAGCTAGATCTCAAAGCATTGGTCGCCAGTGGAGCCGTGGCCAATCCGGACGCGGAGAAGAAGAAAGAGGAAACCGAAAACAAGTTCAAGGAAATGAAGGCGCATTTCGACGCGGGCGTAGCCTCCATGGCCACTGCCGACAACCTGAAGACGCAATTGAAAGCAGCGCCGGCCGATCAGAAGGCAACTCTGCAATCGCAACGAACCGCCGCTTGCCAAGCTGCCGCGGCGGATTTCAAGCAGGCTGAAGGAGGCGTCGGAGAAAAGGACGTCAACAACCACTCGATGATTTTGGGCAACTTGGGCGCAGCTAGTGAATGTGCTGGAAATCACGAGGACGCCGTCGCGGCTTTTCAAAAAGCTTCCGACCTGAAGCCCAGCGCCAACTACTACACGGGCTTGGCGACTAACCTTGCCGACGTAGGAGCATCCACGACCGATGCGACTGCGGCCGCGGCCAAGTTCACGGATGCCAATGCAGCGTGCGATAAAGCCATCGCGCTCGATCCCGCCGCCGGCGCCACTTGTTGGAAAAATCTGGGCATCATTCTCAGCAACAAAGGCCGCATGAAGGAAGCTGTCGCGCCACTCCAAAAAGCGAGCCAAGCCAATCCCAAGGATCAGTTGACCTGGTACATGCTGGGCAGCGCGCTGACGGCGACGATTGACACCAAAGAAGAAGGCGGGAAGATGAACTATATCATCCCGCCCGGCACCGGCGACGCGTATCAAAAGTGCATTGATCTGGGAGCGGACAATCCGGTCGGCAAACAGTGCAAGGAAGCACTCGACGGACTGGTGGCTATGAACGGCGGCCAGGATCTTTCAATGGGCAAAAGAAAGAAAAAATAAACCACTTTCTGGAAGGAAGACGGCACTCGGAACCGACGGGGTGCCGTCTCACTCCTTTTTCCACAATATTTATTTTCGCCGCGCTTTCTTTTCTCGATTCGCGATTGCAACAGTGATATTCTCTCGCCCATCGTCAGAGCAAATCAGGCACGGCGTCGAGCAAGCTTCAAGGAAACCGGTGGAGAAGTGGATTCGAACCAACCCAGCACGGAACGCCGCCGCAGTGAACGTATCCTCGAATCACTGCCGCTGACGGTCCGCGGAATTGATCTTCTAGGCCAGCCTTTCGAAGAACGCAGCACCACTCTCGCGTTCAATCTGCACGGTTGCCGTTACACTTCCAAACATCATCTTCCGCGGAATACCTGGGTCACGTTGGACGTGTCGCAAAGCGCCGCGGCGCCGCACGCTCGAACGGGTGCAGAGCAACCGACGCTTTTGCGAGCGCGAGTCGCCTGGGTGCAACGGCCCCATTCGATCCGCGATTTTTTTCAGATTGCCGTCGAGCTGGAAGGTCCGGCCAACGTTTGGGGGCTCGATAATCCTCCTGCCGATTGGATCCGAGCGGAGCAGGCGGCTCATGCTCCGCTATCTTCGACTGCCGGCGCCGAAACGCACGTGCATCCGTCCGAGCAGTCCCAACAAAACACCGCGGTAGCAAGTCACCATGCATTTATGGATACCCATATGACCGACCCAAGGTTTGATTCCGCCGCGATCCCGTCTGAGCACGAAGCTGCAGCCCCGACCTCCGAGACCGAAGCGATCCCAACGTCTGACAGTCCGCTTCTGCGTGAGTTGCGCGCGGAGTTGGACCGGCAGGCGAAGGAATCGGTGGCAGCCGCAGCCGATCAAGCGCGCGAGGAAGTGTTGCGGACCGCGGAGGAAACCGACCGCAGGCGCACCGCCAGCGCGGAAGAACTCTTCGCCAAGTGGAAGTCCGAGATCGAACAGCTACAATCCGGCGCGCGGGAAGAGTTTTTCTCGCAGGTATCCACAAAGCAGGAACAGGCTCTTCGGGATCTGCATTCCGAATTCGAAGGAAAACTCGCACAGTCACGCGAGTTGATGGGCCAGATTTCGGACCAGGCTAACGCATTGCGCTCCGAAACCGGCGCGGCCCGCGAAGCGACCATGCAAGTGGCTCAGGCGCTGTTGCAATTGGAAGCGGTGGACGCCGCTCGTGCATCGCGGCCGGCGGAATCGTCCAAGTCGGATTTCGAGGCTCGCGAGAGCGCAACGGGCGAATGGCGCGAGCGGCTGGAGGCGGAAATGGCTGTCGCGCAGGGGCAGTGGAACGAGCTCTTGCAATCATCCCTGGACAGCAATCTGCGGCGAATGGTCGAGCAACTCGCCCAGCGTTCGCAGGAAGTCCTGCAAGCGGCGGAACAGCGCATGACCGAGCGCCTGGGAGAATTGCGCCAACCGTTTGCGCAAGCTGCCGTCGAAGCGCGCGACACATTTACGGGCATTCAATCTTCGCTCGATCAGGAAGTGGCAAGAGCTCGCGAGTCTCTCACCGCGGTTGAATTGGTGGCCAACCGTACCAAGGAGCTCTCCGCACAATTGGAAGCCGCCAGTCACGACACGGTGAATGAACTCCATCGCCGCCTGGAGAAGATCCTGGACGCGCAGACCACGGAAATGAACCGCCGTGCCGAGGGCATTTCGGCAGGAATTCCGCAGCGCGTCGCACCGGCGCTCGATTCCCTCAGCCATCACTTCCTGGAGCGCATGTCCGCGTCCGCGGAAGCGAAGCTCGCGCCGCATATGGAGCGCGTGCCCGCGCTGCTGCACGAACTCTCGGCTCGCGAAGTGGAAGTCGAAGAAAGCCTGCGCCTGCACCGCGAACGCTTGCGCCAAGTTTCCGAGAAAAATCAGCGCGAAGTGGCCGCGCACATGGCGACGACCCTGAGTGGCGTCCAGGAAGATTTTGAGACGGCGCGCAAGGAAGCGCTCACGAAGTGGGCCGCTGAACTCGACGCCAGCGGAGTTCGCGCCGCGCATGCCGCCGGCGAATCCATCGGTCATACGTCCGAATGGCTCCAACAGGAAGCGCGCGCCCGCCTGCAAGCGCAGGTCGAGCAGTCGCTTGTCACAGCCAGCGCCGGGCTGGAACAGAAGACCGCGGAAGCCGCACAAAAATTCGAAGCGCAACTCGCCGCGCAAACCGAAGGGCATCTTGCGCAGATCCGTTCGCAAGTGGAAAATGTCGCGGGTGAAGTGACCGGTCGTGCGCGCACGGAACTCGATCGCGCGGCCGAAGCCGCAGCCGCTTCGTTTGGGCAGGTACTGCACGAGCTGTCAGAGCGCGAAACCACACAGTTCGCCGCGGATTCCAGCGCCACGCGGCGCGAGCGCACCGAGGAATTCGACCGTTCCACGCAGGAATTGCTGCACCAACTGGACGTCAATGCCTGGTCGACCGTTGAGCGCTTCCGCTCGCAAATGGCGTCGCAAGTGGATTCGAGCGTCAACGAAGGACGGGCGGCGCTGAGTGCGGAGTTCGCAACGTCAATGGAAGGCTATCGCGCCGAACGCGATTCGCATCAGCAAGAATGGCTGACGAATCTCGATCGCCTGAGCGGAGAGGCTGCCGGCCGATTTCAGGAAAAGCTGCAGAACACCGCCGATTCGTGGGTGGTGGGTTCGGTACGCCGCCTCAACGAACACGGCCAGAACAGCATCGAATCCCTACTGCGCTCCGCTGATCAGGCCCTGCGCGATTCGTGCTCCAAAGTTTTCGAAGGCTTGGCGGAAATGCTGCGCGAACGCGCCTCCAACGCCGCTGGAGCTGGAAACGTCGCGGGCTTCGCGGCCATTCCCAGTCGTGACACGTCAGAGAATTCCGGTCCGCACAACGAAGCGCGTTAGGAACGCCGAAAAATACCAAGGTCAAGGGGCGAGCGGATCCTTGACTGCCGACGAACTGGACGCTTCGACAACACTCGCCTTGGCCGGATCGAAAATGAAGTATTCGCCCGCCCCCGTTACGGCTCAGTTCGACAATCCTCATTTGAGCCTGTTCCAAGCCCTTAACGGATTCGATCCGCAAAGTCGTGTTATCCAATTCCTTCTTGAAGATCTCGTAGCTCGCGTCATCGCTCATGGCCACGCTCCTGAAGCACGCAGGGCCGTGCCACATTGCGCCGGGCGGGCCGCAAAGCTGCCCGCACCCGGGCGCGGCGTTAAACGGAAGTCGTGAATCTAGATTAGGTCAAGTGCGGAGCGATTTTCCTGCTCGACTTGCTTCATTGAGCAGGCGCCTGGATCTTTATCCGGCCGCCAACGGAGCAGCCTGGTTCCGTGCCGGAAGCGCCCGCCCGTGAAATGATCGAACTCAACCTCGACCACAAGTTTCGGGCTGAGCGGCTCCCATTCCGCGGACCGTTTGGTGCTCCAACGACTCAATCCGCCGGGCGCTTTACCCGTAAAGCCGGGTGGTTTGATCAAACGTTCCAGCTTTTTCGTCAACGCGGGTCGTTCGTCGTCGTGGATGGCAGAAGTGAAGCCGACGTGATCCAACTTTCCTTCATCGTCATAAAGGCCTAGCAATAACGAACCGACCAGATGCTTTTTCTCGAGGTAGCGGAATCCACCGATAACGCAGTCCGCAGTTCGCTGCTTCTTTATCTTCTGCATACCCATGCGCCTGCCGCTCTGGTAAGGCAGGTCGCTTCTCTTTGCGACGATGCCGTCGAGGCTAACACTCATTTGAAACCACTTTCGCGCCACGGAAATGTCGTTAGTAACCGGCGAAAGACGAACCGTCTTGCTGCCGCGCAAAACTTTCCGCGCGAAAAGTTTCCAAAGCTTCTCGCCGCTCGCGCAAAGGACAATTGAGTTAACTGTTTTCCGGCCGCGTCCACCAGAAGGTCAAACACGATAAACAAACACGGCGTCTCTTTACTCAGTTTTTCTACGCGACTAGCGGCTGGATGAATGCGCATCAACAAATCATCGAACGAAAGATTCCCGTCTCTGGGAATCACGATTTCGCCGTCCAAGACAAAGCGGCTCGCTCGAAGGGCGACGAGAGAGCTGACCAATTCAGGAAAGTATCGCGTGAGCGGCTTTCCGGACTTGGATTCTAGGTCAACGCGTTTGCCCGTCCCGAAACGCAAGACAGCGAAAACCATCCCATTTCGGCTCGTACTGCCATCGCGATCCCGTCGGCAAATTCCGCGCGGGCTCCGCCTCCATCGGCGCATAGGTCTTCGGGAGCGGCAGGCTCATAGGAATTTCGCAAGGTCGGCGCGGCCGCGTTTCGCCAGGATAGGCTTCCAGAGATCGCCAATCTTTGCGAGGCGTGGTGGCACGGATTTCATCGTGAAATCGTCAATAGCGATCCCGCGTTCGATCTCTTCCCAAGTCACAGGAGTCGAAACGGCCGCCGAAGGAATTGGCCTGACCGAGTAGACCGAAGCGAGCGTTCGATTCCACGCGTTCTGGTTGTAGTCCACCAGCACGCGACCGCGCGGGCGCTTCGCCACGCGATACTCGGCGGTAATCAGCTTCGGATGTCTTCTCGCCATTTCGACGGAAAACGCCTTGGCGAATGCCCAGACTTGTTTCTGCGCGGGGCCGCGCACAATCGGAACGTACACGTGAATGCCCCGCGATCCCGTGGTCTTGGCGTAGCTGGTGATTTTCAGCTCGGCCAGCGCGTCCCTCACCGCCAGTGCAGTTTCGCGTATGAGGCTAAACGAACTGCCCGGCACCGGATCGAGATCGAATAGCAGATAGTCCGGGCGGTCCACATCATCGCAACGCGCGTACCAGGGGTTCAGATCAATGCATCCGAGGTTTATCACCCACAGAAGCGATGCGACATTCTCGACCACGGGAAAATCGATCACGTTGCCCGAATGATGCTCGATGGCGCAGGTGTGAATCCAGCTCGGCCTGGGCGTCGGCGCACGCTTCATGAAAAAGAACTCGCCCGCAATCCCGTTCGGGTAGCGCTTCATCACCATGGCCCGATCGTGCAGATGCGGCAGGAGCCACGGCGAAACGTCCAGATAATATTGAAGCAAATCCCGCTTCGTTAGCTTTAAGTCCGGCCAGAATATTTTTCTTAGATTCGTCAGCGCTACTTCGTCGCCGCCGACGGTGATATTGGTTCGTTCGACATCCTTGGGAATGACCAGAGTTCGCCCGGTCACCTTGCATCCAAGGCGCTGTTCTGTTTCGTGCCGCTGAACTTTAGGCGTGTGCCGCACGGGACCTGCCACATACCACGATGTACGTCCGATTTTCTTTCAAGGTCAAAGCCAATTCATATTGCCCGTGATCCCGCCCTAGTGGCATACACACAAATGCTTAGCCTTGCCCTGACTGCGCCGTAGACTTCCTGCTTTGCTGCACGGCGTGGCATTCCTGTTCGAGCAAGCCCAATAACTGATCCATGTGTTCTTTGCGCGTACGGAAATTTACCGGATTAATTCGAAACCAACTCTTGCCTTTTAGTTCCGTGGTCGAGATCCAGAATTTGCCGCTTTCTTCTACGCGGCGGGCAACCTCCGCATGCAACTCTTTCGATTGTGCCTCGTCCAGGTCCGCGCCACGATATCGTATGCAAATGGCAGACATGGGTGGCTCGCTGGCAGCTTCGAACTCGGAATTCTTGGCGACCAGTCGAATAAAGATGCTTCGCCTGCCGCACGTTATTGTCAATCCACTCGCCGATCTGCTTCGCGCCATAACGCTTGAAACTCATCCACACTTTCAGCCCGCGAAATCGTCGCGATTGCTCGAAGCTGTGCACGTAATACTGGTAACGTTCATTCGCACGATCGAACTCGTCAGTAAGATACGATGGCTTCATCCCGAAAGACGCGGTCAAACGCCGATCATCTTTCACTAGGATCGCTCCCGCATCGAGCGGCGCGTAAAACCATTTGTGCGGATCGATCGTGATGGAGTCCGCGAGCTCCAGTCCAAGATTGCGCATTGGCCATTCGTGAGAGAGCAGCATGCCGCCCCCGTAAGCGGCGTCCGCGTGCAGCCACATTCCCTCGCGATCTGCAATCTTTCGAAGCTCCCGCACTGAATCCACCGCGCCGGTGTTTGTGGTGCCAAAAATTGCCACGATGCACATCGGGCGAATGCCATTTTTGCGGTCGAGCGCAATCGCTTCTTCCAGCGCGTCCAGCCGCACGCGAAATTTAGCGTCGGTCGGCAAGGCCCGCAGCGCCGCGCGACCCAGGCCGACCGCGTCGACCGCCTTATCGACCGAAACGTGCCGCTCTTCCGAGGCGTAGACGGCCCAGCGATCGTGTACTCCATCGTGTTGTATGCGGTCGCGCGAAACGGAATCGCGCCCTAGCTTCAGACCAACGAAATTCGCCATCATTCCGCCGCTGGTAAGGTTTCCCCCCGCAGCGGCGTCGTAACCCACCAGGTCGGTGAGCCAGCGCACGGTACGTCGCTCTATCGCGACGGCCGCGGGCCCAATCGAATACGCGCCGATGTTTTGATTGAGCGCTGAGCAAATGAAATCCGCGATGATTCCCACCGGATTCGGCGAAGGAGTAATCAGCCCCATGTAACCCGGATGCCCGACGTGCGTGCAATACGGCAAAAGTTTTTCTTCCAGTTCTGCCAGCACTTTTTCCGGAGCGCTGGAATCTTGCGGCAACGGTTCGGCAAAAAACTTCGTCAGCTTGCTCGGTTCCACATTCGGGAACACAGGTTTCTCTTCGATGTGCTCGAGATATTCGGCCAGCATGTCTACGACTCGATGCCCAACTTCGCGAAATTCGCCCGGATTCATCTCTCCACCTCGTTTTCGTTTGCGCCCCCGACTATCATAAACAGGTTTTGCGCAGGCGCCGCAATCGAATACAGCGCCGACTCGTCACAGTCTCCCGCCAAATTGACCTCGCCGCGCAATGTCCGCTGACGCCGCCTTACCTTGACATCCTACAGGCAGCGCAGTATCTTCCACCTAGAATGTCTACTAAAGAGCATCCCGCGCGCATCGCACATCTGCAAGGCGTCCAGAACGAGCTCGCGCGAGCAATTGCGCGCAATCCGAGGCTGACCGAGCTGGAGAGCAAATTATGAAACGCCGCAAGCGCATGCTCGAAGAACTCGACCAGGATATTCGCGACCACATCGAACGCGAGACGCAGGACAACATCGCGCGCGGCATGCCGCCTGACGAAGCGCGTTATGCGGCACTGCGCAAATTCGGAAATGTCACCCGAGTGCAAGAAGAGACCCGCGAAGTCTGGGCGACTGCCTGGTTCGAACAACTCCTGCAAGACGTTCGCTACGGATTTCGCCTGCTGCGTCGCAGCCCGCTTTTCGCCCTTGTGGCCATCTTCACTCTCGCCATCGGCATCGGTGCGAACACCGCAATCTTCACGGTGGTTCACGCGATCTTGCTGCAGCCGCTCCCTTATCCCAATTCAGACCGCCTCGCCATCATCTGGTCGGGCCTCGGCGACGAGCTCCGCGCGCCCGCTTCGGAATACGAACTCGTGCAACTCCGCGAGCGCTCCCGTCTATTCGATCAGATCGGCGGAATTTGGGTGCGCAATTCGGTAGTTCCAGGCGAAGGCCGACCCGAGCAGGTAAAACTCGGCGTGGTGACGGAGAATTTCCTTTCGTTGCTCTGCCCGAAACCCGCGCTGGGCCGCGTGTTTACCGCGCAAGATGTTCTCGCCGACAAGCAAGACACGATGGTCATTTCCTATAGCCTCTGGCAACGCAGATTCGGCGGCGATCCCGGTATCGTCGGCCGAGCGCTGCGAGTCGGCGACGGCGCCGTAACGATCGTCGGAGTTTTGCCGCAGGATTTCCGCCTGATTTTTCCAGACGACTCCAGCGTCCCGCCGAACGTTGATCTCTTTACGCCGCTAGGATTCGCGTCCGCCACGCCGGACGGTCCAAGCTACCTTCGCACCATTGGACGGCTGCGCCCTGGCGCGAATTTCTCGCAAGCACAATCCGAATTCGATGAAATTGCCACGCAACTTCGCCGCACCGTGCCCGCGTTCGATGACCAGAAGCTTTCCCTACACGTAGCGCCCTTGCAGGACGACGACGTGCGCAACGTGCGCCGCACTCTCATACTGCTGTTCGGCGGTGTGGCCTTTGTGTTGCTGATAGCGTGCGCTAACGTTGCCAACTTGCTCCTCGCTCGCTCGAGCTATCGCATACGCGAAACGACGGTTCGTCTAGCCATCGGAGCGCCACGCCGCCGCATCATTCGGCAATTGCTTACCGAAACCGTCGTGCTCGGTCTCACTGGCGGAATGGCCGCGATTGGAGTCGGCTGGCTCGCGCTAAAGGCTCTGCTGGCGCTGCGCCCTGAATCGCTTTTGCGCCTTGGTTCGATTCGGCTCGATCCCGCCGTGTTTGCCTACACCCTTGCGCTCTCGGTTCTCACGGGCATCGTTTTCGGTCTAGCGCCGGCATTCACTGCAAGTCGTGTGGACCTCAGTGGATCGCTGAAGAGCGGCGCACGCATCTCCGGCACGGGCGGCAAATTGTCGCGCGCGGTACTGATCGCTGCCGAAGTCGCGCTCAGCTTGGTTCTGCTCGCCGGCACAGGCCTTCTGGTCCGCACTTTCCTCGCAGTGCTCAATGTGGATCCCGGCTTCCAGTCCGCTCATGTACTCACGTTCACCACGTCGCCAGGCGATTACAATTTCGTGCATCAGCTGCAACAAAAACTCCTGGCGATTCCCGGCGTGCAGTCCGCTTCGATCGTCTCTCATCTACCGCTCGACGACAGCTATCCGAATTGGTACGACGCCTACTATCCCGAAGGTGCTCCGCCGTCAGAGCAAAACACTCTGCAGGCCGATGACCGTTCGATTCTGCCGGGTTATTTCCAGACCATCGGGGCGACCCTAATCGAAGGACGCGACTTCACCGACGCGGACGACGCCGCGCACCAGCACGTCGCCATTATTGACGAAGCGCTCGCGAAGCAAACCTGGCCCGGCCAGGATCCGCTGGGGCGCCGGCTGAACATCTCCGATTCACCAAAGGGTTTTTACCAATTCGAACGGGATTGGGTGGTAGTCGTCGGCGTAGTCAAGCACGTGCAATATCACTCGCTCACCATGATGGTACGGCCGCAAATCTACGTTCCGTTTCAGCTCGCGCCACGCCCAGTTTCATTTGTGCTGCGTGCCAGCGCGCCGCTCCCCACTTTAGCTGCCCCGATTCGCGCGGCGGTCTCGCAAGTGGATAGGAGCGCACCGGTCGCAAGGCTTATCGCTCTCGATGAGCTCGTGGAGCAAGCGCGCGCGCAGAACCGCTTCGTGGCCTTCCTCGCTGGCGCACTCGCCGGAACCGCGCTGTTGCTCGCGTGCATCGGCATCGCCGGCGTCACGGCGTTTTCGATTGCGCAGCGCACGAATGAAATCGGCATTCGCATGGCGCTGGGCGCCAGTCCAACCCGAATTGTCCGCATGATTCTCGGCCAAAGCCTGCGTCCAGTAATTGGGGGGCTGCTTGTGGGACTCTGCGTGTCGTTCGCCGTCACGCCCTTGATGCAAACGCTACTGTTCGGCGTCGAGCCCGGAGATCCGCTGACCTTTGTTTCGATCTCAGCGTTTTTGCTCGCGGTGGGAATTGTGGCTTGCTATCTTCCAGCCCTGCGCGCCACGCGAATCGAACCAACCATCGCTCTGCGCTACGAGTAATCGGCCCCGCTACTTTTTCCCGACGACTTCCATCACCGAAGTAGCCACGTAGTTGATTTGCTCCGCCGTCATGCCCGGAAAGATCGGCAGACTCAACACGCGTTCGCAGGCGCGCTCCGCGTTGGGGAATGTTCCGGCAGGATAGCCGAGCGAAGAATAGGCCGGCTGCAAATGGACCGGCTTGGGATAGTGCACAGAAGTTTCAATCCCGCGTTCAGCGAGCTGCGCGATCACGGCGTTGCGGTTGCTCACATAAATCACGAATTGGTGATAGACGCATTCGTCTTGTGGATCGTCCACCGGCATCTTGAGCCGCGCGCCTTCCAGCATCCGACGGTATTCGCGCGCGATTTCCCGGCGCCTCTCCGTCCAGCCATGCAGGCGGCGCAACTTAATGCGCAGCACGGCGCCCTGGAATCCGTCCATGCGATAGTTGTAGCCGGGGAATTCGTGGTCGTAGCGCGCGGTCTGCCCGTGCGAACGCGCCGCGCGCGCGAATTTCGCTGCGGCATCGTCGTTGGTGGTCAGCGCGCCGGCTTCTCCGTACGCGCCCAGATTTTTGGTCGGATAAAAGCTGAAGGCAGCCGCGTGGCCCAAAGAGCCCACGCGTTGGTTATGGTATCGGGCGGCATGCGCCTGCGCCGCATCTTCCAGAATCCGCAAGTTGCGCCGCGCCGCGATTTCGCGAATCGCGTCCATATCTGCCGGGCGGCCATAAAGATGAACGGGAATGATAGCCCGGCTGCGCGGCGTGATAGACCGCTCGATCAACTTCGCATCAATATTTGCGGTGGCGGGATCGATATCTACAAATACCGGACGCGCGCCGCAATACGTAATCGCTTCGGCCGTAGCCATAAACGTATTCGGCGTAGTGATCACGTCGTCGCCCGGCTGCACTCCCAGCGCCAGCAGCCCTACATGGAGCGCCGCCGTTCCGCTGCCCAGCGCGACGCAGTGGCACGTCCCGCAGAAATCGGCGAACTCGCGCTCAAACGCCTCCACTTCCTCGCCCTGTACGAACGACGAATTCTGGCAGACGCGGTCGAGCGCCGACAGAATCTCATCGCGCAATTCTGCGTACTCAGCCTTTAGATCGAGGAGCGGAACTTTCATCCACGCACGCCTTTCGGGCAGTGAAAACTGTACTGTACCGCGAGCCAGGCTACAAGGCAGGTGTTGCCTCACGGAAGGGAATTGCATACCAGCGAACGTGCGTCTAGATGTGCGTCAGCGTGCCGGCAATTTTGGCGCGGCGTAGCGCCCAAGAAAACACCACGAACGACGCCGGAATCAGGATCACCGCGAATATCAGCAAAGGCGCGATCGAAGGCCACAGTTGATTCCCTTCCGCCCCCGAAAGCAGCGCCGCGCGCATTCCTTCAAGTGAGTAAGTGACGGGAATCAAGCGCGCGAGGAATCGCAGCAGACCGGGCAGCACGCTGATGGAGTACATCATCCCGCCGAGCAGGCCGAAAATTCCCAGCACGATCCGGTCAGTAATCCTCATGGCGGGAACTATTACCAAGCTGAACCTTACCAGCGACCAACGGAGGCCGATTATGGGCGCGACAGGCAAGGGCGTCACTGAGCTAGACGTCAATCTAGCTTGAACTGGCGGTCTTCCCGGGCAATATATCGACAAGGTGGCCGGGGAGTTTGCAAGTCGGTGCGCGTGTACGAACAATGCAAAACGCGCAACCGTTGACCTGATTCTGTCCTAACAGCTACGCAAAGTTAGTCCCGTAGAAGGGTGCTGCGCGGTGTTCTTGCTATCTCGCGTGTGTCGGGAGAGGCACGAATGCCTGTCATTTCCTCGATCTGAATACAATAGAACACCGGGACCACAGGTTTTCGCTGGCGGCGAACCTGGACCGCGGTATAGCCGCTCTGCCACCACAGGGCTCTCCCTTCTATCAGTGAGCGGGCGTACTCCCGGCCTTTCGCGTCTTTGGGAGAGTTAGAAAACTCCACGTAGTGCCCTAGAGCGACAACGCTCACCCAGTGGTCGTGGGCCACAATTTCGTCAACCTCCACACAGACCAACGGATTTTCCCGCATCCACTCGATCTTCCGTCCCAGCGTGGAGAAGCAGTACAAGCATTCAGCTTCGTAGGAAAAATAAATGGGAACGATGTACGGTCGATTGTTGGAGGCACAAGCGAGCCGGCCAAAGCCGACCCGAGCGAGCAGTTTGCGACACTCGCCGCTGCGGAGCTTAGTGATAAGCATGAAACCCCACGACCGCAGCGAAGTTATCTTTGCCGCCTGCACTGACGGTGTAGCCGAGGCGATGGACGATCATCGCGTACAATTTAGCCTGAAACCGTCGCGGATCTCGTTCCCACGCGGCGGACCGAGCCCGCAGACGAGATCGTCAGAGCCGTGCACTCCGCAATACATCGGTTTTCTGCGGAAGGCCCGAACGGAGACGACCGCGTGATGCTAATCCTCAAAGTTAACTCGTTCCGGAATCCACATAAACTGCGTTTCCTATCCGTGATCGACTTCCCAAACGACGCGCCCGCTTCGGAGGCGTGACCGGCCGGGAGAGACACTTGCACCGAACATCAAACCGTATCGCCTATGCGTACGACAACTACGCTCACATTGTCCTCTCCACCATGTTCGTTTGCGAGCCGGACAAGACGATCTGCGTTCGTTTGTGCATCGGAATTTTCGAGAAGCAGTCCTGCGATTTCCGAATCCCTCACCATGCGTGTCAGCCCGTCGGTGCAGAGCAGCACTATATCGTTGCTCACCAGAATGTGCTCTGTTGCATCCACCTCCACTTGTTCCTGCACTCCTAAGGCACGGATCAGGACGTTCTGCATCTTACTCAAATGCGATTCCTCCGGCTTAATCAGACCGCGCCGAACCTGTTCCGCGACCAGACTATGGTCCGTGGTGAGCCGATTCAGCACACCCGAACGAAGCAGATAGGCCCGACTATCTCCCACATGGACCAGGCTAAGGCGGGCGCCCTCCAGCCACGCCGTCACCACCGTCGCACCCATTCCATGCAACAGCGGATTGTCGGTCGACGCTTCGTAGATACGGCGATTCGCGAGTCGAACGGCAGAAGCCAGCTGGTTGGTTTTTTCGGAAAGGTCGGGACGTAGTACTTCGCCGAACGGGACAGAAACGTTTTCCGAATTCTCCAAGCAATGCGCAGCGATCACATCGCCCGCAATCTTGCTCGCCAACTCCCCGTGCGTTTCGCCCCCCATGCCATCGGACACGACGAACAGCTTCAACTCGGGCAGCACTCGACAAGTATCTTCGTTGTTTTTGCGAACCCGGCCAATGTCGGTCTTGGATCCGATTTCTAGCTGTATGCACGCATTCCCGGTCACGGCAAACCCCTGCGATACCTTCCCGTTCCTTTTCAACGAAGCTACTTCTTTCGCCGAGCGACTAAACAACCCTCCATCTCTAGCGTATGGGCTCGATTCCCCTCGTCCAGGCGATGTGCCTGGCAATGTACAAATCAAGCCGGGCCTGCGAAATGGCCCTCCCAACATCGATAGCAAGCTGCAACAACCAGCCGGTGCAGCACTAGTGGGTGTACGAGATACCCACTAGAGGCACCGCTGTGCTCCGGAGGCCCCCATTGTCTAAATTCAGCAGCACGTTTCCAGTCAAGACTAAATGGCCCCACAGACGAAATTTCAGGCCCAGCGACGCATCGATTATATTCTCGTCTGCAAGCTTCTGAGCTATGTCCGCATGCGTCGTCCCTGGCGTATAGACCGCGCAGGCAACACCCGCGGCATTGGTCGGTCCGGAGCAATTGCCGTGATCCGTGTACGTTTGAGAGATGAGCACAGGACTGCTAAAGAGTCGTTGTCCGTACAGGTCGAATGCTCCCGTTAGCCGACTTGTCACACGAACATCGGCCCCCGCAATATAGAGCAATCGGTTGGGCAGCGCGCCCTTGGCCACCGGATTTGTGGCACCCGGCACGATGTTCGTACCGGCGAGAATGGAATCGCCATTTACCTCGTAACCCACCGAGGCGTGCGGCGTGACCCGCGCATGGTAGGAAATCACGGCAAACGGCTCAACTCCCGTCGTGCCAGAACCCAGGAAATTCTTTGCATCTCCGCTAGGCAGGCGCACATCCACCCCTGCGGCGACTGCCAGACGCTCCCCCTTGTACACCGTGTATTTTCCGCGGAGCACCACATCGCCGATGCCCACTGCGCTGTTCGAATCGGAAAACGTGGCATTGAGGCACGGAACTTGCGGCGCACATTGCGCGGCGAGCGCAGGATTACTTGGATTGAAGGAATGCCACACGTTGCCGGGCGCCATGGCCGATGCAGGTGCAACGGAATTTGGAACAATCGTCGCTTGCGAAGTAACCGCCATTCGCACATCCAAAATCGGAATCGCGGCCGAGAAATCAAGACGGCTCGTAATTCCGTAAGTCAAATAAATCGTGTATTGATTTGTGGTCAGGTCGATATTGTTCAATGTTTGGATGTAGTCGCGAACGAAGCAAGGATCTCCCGCATATTGTGTGCCGGTCAGCCCGGTTTGGACCGGGCACGCCGGTATGTTCGGAGGTATAGGAGTAAAAGGCTGGTGCTGAAGGATGGTTGGAATATTACCCAAGCTCTTTCCGTCGATTGTGCTGAAATTGAAATATTGGTAGCTGAAACCCAAAAAGAGTTTGTGCCTGCCGATAGTGGTCGCGCGATCGCCGAGAATTGGACCAAGGCTTTCATCCGTCGAAGGAGCAAATGTCTTCAGCGACGGATCGTAGATGAAGGTAATGCCGGAAGAAGGTGAAGCAAGCGGCAGCTGCGCGACCTGAACACCAACTGCTTCGTTAATAGGAGCAAACGTGCTCAGGAAGTCGCTCCCAAAATGGGCCTCGTGATGGTCTCCCGTGAACAACACGGACTGCGCAGGATTCGGCGTAGAGCCAAACCCAAACGGACCGTAGACCTGCGGAATTAGGCAAACCAGTTTGTTGTTTACCGTGCCGTTCAAAGGACATATCTGCGCCGAAGCCGTACCCGCAACAAGAAGCATCAGGGCTGCGAGCCCAACGATCGCGATCCTCTTCATTACGGTTCTCCTCAGTCGGGATGGGGGCCGTTTGTTTCCGATCGTTGGTTTACCGCTGCGGGGCGGGCTGAACCGCCCGTTGTTGCAGCGAGTCTATTCCCTTCATATCGGTTGTCAAGACACGTATTCGCTTCCCCGCTTCTCACCTTACATCGGTAATGGTCCAAGTTCCGCTCTTCTTGGATAACTCGAAAACCCAAAGATCGCTTCGATCCAAGGTTTTCTGGCCTTTGGGAGTGTACTGTTGTGCGACTCGAGCTGAGACCGTTGCGGTAACTCTGTCCGGATTTATTTTCACAGTTTCATCGAGCATCTGCATCCTTATCGCGATCGCGTCTTCGAACGAACGCTTGTAACCGGCGTATGTCTTTGCTGGGATGCTGGGCCAAACTTGGCTCACGCCGTCGGGACTTCTCTGTTCGAAAGCGAGGATAAACCGCTGAATGACGTCTCGAATTGCTGCTTCGTCGACTGCTACACTGGATGCTTCCGTCTTGACCGATGGCGGTGGGGACGGCGGCTGGTTGAGCGCATCCACTTTCTTGCTGATTTCCGTCAGGTATCGCTGCGCGTCAGCGGCTTGTGGCCCGTTTTCCCTTACGATCGCCACGAAATCGCTGCGGGATTTCTCGAGGCCGACCTTATCTCGGCTGCCGACGGCATTGTAAGCTTGTACTGCTTGCTGGAATTCCCTTTGTTGCTGCGCGGTTCGAGCCTGGCTCGCCTGAGCCTGATCAATCTCCTTTAACAACGCGGCAGAGTCGCCACCGGCCTGCTTGATTTGCTCCGCGTATTGGCGCGCGGAGTCGAGATTGCCTTGTTGGAGATCCGAGCGGGCCGCCGCTTCAAGAGCAGCGATCTGCCGGTTTGCACTCTGTTGCTTCAGACTGGCGAGCTTGGCGTCCACGTTGCGCTGAAGCTCTTCGGCCTCCGACTTTCGCGGCCCCTCAAATGCGATCACTTGACCGAAAAGGTCGGACGCGCGTTGCAGCCCTTGCTGGTCGTTTGCCCGTGAGCTCTGTTGCGCCTGACGAAAGACGCTCTCTTCCTTCTGGCGCTTCGGGACCACATCGTTGAGATATCTCTGGGCATCCGCTCTCCGAACGCCACCGTCGCCCGCCGCCAAGATTTTCTGGAGATCCCGTTTCGCGGCGTCGAACTCCCCCTTCTCCACTTCGCTCGTTGCTCGTTGCCACAGCGTCGCCTCCTGCTGCCGCAACTTCGCAAGCGAATCGTTTCGCATCGATTCGCCCACCGTAGTTTCTCTGTTCTTAATTTCCGCCGTCAGCGGACCATTCAGCTGGTCCGCACCTTGAAGGGCCCGTAGCGCACCTTGCAAGTCTCCCGACGCGACGAGCTTGTCCGAAAGTGCAATCGCATTTCGCTGCTGCGCCTCCTCCGGACTGACCACGGGTCTTGCAGGCACAACAGGTGTCGTTGGCGGGTTGGCATTGGTTGTCGTTCCCGCACGTGAGTTAGTCGGCTGAGCAAAACGAACGTCAGCCACTTCGGCTTTATGACGTGAAATCAGATGCACGGTAGCCCACACGCCCAGAATCAGCCCCATCGCTATGGCCGCAAGCATCGCCGTTTTCTTGAAGCCTCGCGGAGGCGCGGCCGCCTCCGTCCGTGTCGCAATGTCCCGCATCCGCTCCGGGACGCGCGCGGGCCCCATTGGATTTTTGGGCGTCGCAGGTACGACTGGCGCGGATGCGGTATCAGTCCGCGGAAACACGACCGGAGCATTCGGTGCAGGAGGAGCCGATTTAAACTGCGGTGGACGCATCGGAGCCGCTGGCTGCGACGAAATGGGGGGTTGAGTCGCGGATGCCTGCGGCGTGCCGGTTTCGGTTGGTCCGGCGTTCTCCGCCGCGGGCGGTTCGGCGTCAAGCGGTCTGCCTTGCAGAAACGCGTACTCTTTCGAGAAACTGGCCGGCGCCGAGGGCGCGGACGTCGGCGATACAACAGTGGGCGTGCTCTTGGCCGCGTCGATTTCCTCCGCCACGCGGCTCACCCGCGGGTCGAGCGCGTCGAAAGTTTCGGCCTGCACGGCCACGCGCAGGGTTTCCGCGGCCCCATCGACGTTTCCAGACTCCGTCAAAGCCCGTATTTCCTGCAGCTTTTGCTCTTGTTGACGCCTCTTAGCTCGAGCCTGAAATTCGACAACCGCTGAATGCAGCAACTGCGTCAGGTCCGTGTTCGGACCGGTGATCGCGAGAGTCTCTTTTGCGAGGTCGATCGCATCGCTGAAATCCTCACGATTGATTTTGAATTTGATCTCGCGAATCCGCTGTTCGATCATTTCACGCGCGCGCTGTTTCTTGTCCTGCGCTTCCGCTTGCTCGCGCAGAGACACCAATTCAGCGTGGTCGGGGAACGACTTCAGTGCCGCGTTGGCGGCACGAATGGCGTCCCAGAACCGATCCTCACGCATATGCGCCTTTACAGCGTCAATCGTTGCCCGGAGGCGTTTTTCGCTCTCAATTTGTGCCTGCTGGTTACGCGCAAAATCGATGAGACGCAGCAGATCTCCGTTGGCGGGAAACTCTACTTTCAGGGGCTCTGCCCGAGCGAGGAGTTCCGGATACTTCTTCTCACTGACGAGTTTCTTGAGGGCCTCTAGTTCGCGTTGCAGCCCCTCGGACCGGCTCTGCTTTTCGCGCTCGCGCTCAACGAGCGCGCGAAGTTTTTGAACTGCGGAGTCTTTGGGATGCGCGGCGCGCAGCGTATCGAGCAACTCCAGCGCTTCGCCGAACCGCTGCGCTGCCAGAAGCGACCTTCCTTCGGCCAGCTTCGTCTGTTTCTGCTGTTCCGCCTGCTCTTTGGCCGCGTTGGACAGCAGCCGGGAAATCTCGCGCTCGTCAGGAAACTCGTTTTTCAAATCGGTCAGCCGCGAGATCGACTCATCGTAGCGTCGTGCGGCCAGAAGACTCCGCGCCTCGGTTAGACTCTTCGATTTGCGCTGTTCAGCGAGCCCGTCACGAGCCGTTGTAAGGAGTCTCGGAATCTCTCCGTCCTTGGGAAATCTTTTTCCTAATTCGCTCAATAGCGCAATGCATTCATCGTAGTTTCTTTTCGCAAGCAGAGATCGCGCTTTTGCCAAGGTCCCCAGTTTCTCCTGCTCGGCCTGATCCTCGCGGACAGCCCCTTGGAGCTGCGAAACTTCGGAGTCGCTGGGAAACTGTTTTTGCAGCTTGGCCAGCAGCGCCGTACACTCGTCATAGCGCCGTGCAGCGAGCAGATTCCGGACCTCCGCGATATCCTTCTGCTTCCGCTCCTCGGACTGCTCCGCATGAGCCGTCTGCAGTAGCTTGGAAACTTCTTCGTCTGCCGGGAACTCTTCCCCCATCCGCGTAAGGATCGCGATGGACTCTTCGTAGTTCTTTGACGCCAGCAGGTTCCGTGCGTTCGCCAAACTCTCGTGCTTCCGTTGCTCCGCCTGATCTTCTTCGACGGCTTTCTGAAGCTGGGCAACGTCGGAATCGTCAGAAAACTGTTTCCGTAATTCCGCCAGTAGCGCATTGCATTCGTCATAACGCCGCATCGCCAGCAGATTCCGGGCTTGCGCGATGCCTTGCTGTCTTTGTTGCTCTGCTTGATCGGCCTGGACGGTTTTCTGAAGCTCCAGCACTACCAAATCGTTGGGGAATTGCTTTTGCAACTTCGCCAACAGCAGGTTGCATCCGTCATAACCCTGCGCCGCTAAAAGGTTCCGGACCTCCGCGATATCCTTCTGCTTCCGCTCTTCGGCCTGCTCCGCACGAGCCGCCTGCAGTAGCTTGGAAACTTCTTCGTCTGCCGGGAACTCTTCCCCCATCCGCGTAAGGATCGCGATGGACTCTTCGTAGTTCTTTGACGCCAGCAGGTTCCGTGCGTTCGCCAAACTCTCGTGCTTCCGTTGCTCCGCCTGATCTTCTTCGACGGCTTTCTGAAGCTGGGCAACGTCGGAATCGTCAGAAAACTGTTTCCGTAATTCCGCCAGTAGCGCATTGCATTCGTCATAACGCCGCACCGCCAGCAGATTCCGGGCTTGCGCGATGCCTTGCTGTCTTTGTTGCTCTGCTTGATCGGCCTGGACGGTTTTCTGAAGCTCCAGCACTACCAAATCGTCGGGGAATTGCTTTTGCAACTTCGCCAGCAGCAGGTTGCATCCATCATAACCCTGCGCCGCTAAAAGGTTCCGGACCTCCGCGATATCCTTCTGCTTCCGCTCTTCGGCCTGCTCCACATGAGCCGCCTGCAGTAGCTTGGAAACTTCTTCATCTGTCGGGAACTCTTCCCCCATCCGCGTAAGGATCGCGATGGACTCTTCGTAGTTCTTTGACGCCAGCAGGTTCCGTGCGTTCGCCAAACTCTCGTGCTTGCGTTGCTCCGCCTGAGCGTGACGGATAGCCCTTTGAAGTTCCGGAAGCTCTTTGTCGATTGGAAAGCGCCGCTGTAATTTCGCCACCAGCACCGCGCACTCGTCGTAGCGCCGGGCAGCCAGCAGAGTGCGGGCCTCCGCGATATCCTGCTGCTTCTGCTGCTCAGCTTGATCCGCCCGCACGGCCTCTAGTAATTGCAAGATCTCCCGATCATCTGGAAATTCCTTTTCTAGCGTCGTAAGCAGTACGATGGACTCTTCGTACTGCCGGTTCGCGAGGTAGATTCTGGCTTCGGCCAGCCCCTGAATCCTGCGCTGCTTGGCCTCGTCAATGCGGATGTCCTCCAACAGCCTAGGAATCTCCTCATCGCTCGGAAACTGCTGTTGCAAATCGACCAGCAGGGCCCTGGACTCCGCAAAATTCCCTACCGCCAGATGGTTTCGAGCTCCCTCCAGAGTTCTCTGCCTGTGTTGCTCGGCCTGATCCTCCTGCACCGTATCCAGCAGCCGCTGGACCTCCTCCTCGGCTGGAAATTCTTTCTGCAGTTCGCTGAGGATTTCGATGCAGTCGCTGTAGTTCAGTTGGGTCCACAACCCACGCGCTTCCTGCATTCTTTCGAGGAGCCGCAATCGCCGCAGCCGCTCTGCCTTTTCCACGAGGACCTGCTGCTGAAGAACTGCTGCCTGCTTGTTACCAGGCTCCAATTCGAGCACCTTCGCCAACAGTTCCTCGGCTTCGTCTGGCATTCCCTCCGCGAGGCGCTGTCTGGAAGCCTGGAGCCACTCCGCGACGAGATGAGCGCGGTCGAGTTCGCGTTGCACCTGTTTTTCCAGCTCCTGCGCCTGATCAAAGGCCGCATCTAACTGCAGAGCATTTTCCGCCTCCGCTCGCGCCTCTTGGATTTTCCCTTCCGCCAGTAAGGCGCGTCCCTTATCAACGTGTTGCTGCGCTTTCGGCCGGATCAGGAGCCGCTTCAACTCAGCATTTACTTTCTCCAGAAGGGCTCGCGCCTGTGAATTTGCCGCGTCAACTTTCAGCGATTCCCGCAGAAGCTCGCGTGCCTGGGGAAATTCCCCCTGCTCGATGAGCTGGCGGCTCTGATCAATCAGCTCGGAAATCGAGTGCAACTGGAGTTCTTTGTAGACTGGTTCGAGCTCCAGCAGGAGATCCTCCATTGACTGGAACCGATCCTCCGGCAATTTCCGAAGAACCTTTGAGATAATGGCCTCCATCGCGGGCGGACAATCTGGGACTCGCTCTGTTATGGAACGCGGCTCCTGTGAGCAGATGTTGTGCATCAGACTGGCAGGATTGTCGCCCTTGAACGGCCTTTCGTAACACATCAGTTCGTACAGCAGCACTCCAAAAGACCAAATATCCGACCGCTCGTCGGCATGGTCGCCATGATATTGCTCGGGAGACATGTAGGCGAACGTGCCGATCAGCATTCCGGTTTGCGTTTTCGACTTGTCCAAGACGCGCGCGATCCCGAAATCGACGACCTTTACGACCCCTTCCTTATTCACCATCACGTTGCCGGGCTTGATGTCGCGATGAACGATACCTCGCTTGTGGGCATAGTCGAAGGCACGGCAGGCCTGCAACGCGTAAGTAAGTTTCAACGCGAGAGGCACAATCGTCCGTCGAGCGATCGTTTGTTCGAGGCTTTCGCCCTCGATGAGCTCCATCGCGATGTAGGGAGTGTTCTGGTCGTCACCCATGTCGTAGATGGTGACGATGTTTGGATGTTGCAATCCGCCGGCCGATTGCGCTTCTCGGTAGAACCGCTGGAGAAGATTTGGGTCTTCGGCGAGACCGGTGGTGATCGTCTTGAGGGCAACCATCCGGTTAATGATGGGGTCGCGCGCCCGGTACACCACTCCCATGGCCCCGTGGCCCAACTCTCCATGAACTTCGTATTTACCCAGCTTCCTCAAGCGCGTCCCTCTAGCGATGGGCTTGCCCGGCTGGAAAACTGCGGATATCTAGAGCGAACGCAGGAGCTTAGGCCCGCCCCGAGAGTAGGCGAATCGTCGCAAAAACGGCCTAAACTGTCAACATGAATACAGAACAGGTTCCCTATCGCGGGAAGCATTTCTCTTTCGCGGCTGCACACTAAGCCGCGTCGGCAGCCTTCGCTTTCGCCTTGTCCCTTCCACTTGGCCTTCTCCGAGATTTCCCAACTCTTGGATTCCTTCCGTTAACATGCGCGCTCTCGCGTCGGGATAATCAACGTGGTGAGTACCCGGATAAGTGTGGAGTTCCCGCACCATTCGGACTGACGTTTGCCCCCGCCTCTGCCGGTTGGACTGAATATTCCGGCGAGCGCCCTTTCGGTCGGGCGAGCCAGCGGCTGCAGCACTGCGCGCCACCCGGAGCATGGCCCGCGGAAAATATTTTTCAAGCGACTCCACGGAAATGGCGGGTGCGGGTCAGCCGCAGCAGCACATTATCGCCTACTTTCCTCGTCGCTGGATAAGAAGGCGCTAGCAGCGGCTTCGCGCTCGAAGGCTTGCACTGCCTCGCCTTGCACGAATGTCGAATTCTGGCAGACGCAGTCGAGCGCCGGAAAAATTTCGTCACGCAGATCCGCGTATTCGGCTTTCGAATCCAAAAGGGTAACCTTCACCGTGCAGGCCTTTCTGTTTGAGAAAAACTCTGCTGCGCAGCACAGAACTCCAGGTCGCCACCTGTTCGTTGCGCGGGAAAAAACTTACAAGCGGAAGACTTCGCGCTCTCTCCGCCCTCGGCAAATCATGCTAAAAATTAACCGATATTGGAATCCGGTAGAGATCCTGGCAGAGCGAATGACAAAAGATGTCATACAATTGTAGTTCGTTAACGAGAAAACATTTCCCATTGTCACTTTTCGAAATTTGGCCGTGATGAAATCAAAGGGGTTATAGCTGAACGAGTTTGGCCGCCCTCTTGCAATGTCATCTAGTGTCGGGCTGGTCTTTCCGCAGGAGCTCCCGGGTAAAGAAACTCAGGGACGGGAGCGTTCTATGAAATATCGAGTGCCGGCGGCGTTAGCTTTTGCTTTCTTTTTGCTGCTTTCAGTTGGTACGGCCAAGGCGGATGGCACATCGCTACTTGCGTACAATTTGACCGGGCCGGTGGATGCCACATTTGAGCTGCCCGTTAATTTCACTGTTGCTAGTGGCGATTACGGCCTCGGGGAAGGTTTCTTCGTAACGCCGATTGACTTGGCGATCGATGGATCACCCGTTAGCGGCGACTTTCTAATTTTCTGTAGTTCGAGCATGGGTGGCGCCTTCGAAGATTGGGATGGTCTCGTCAATTTGACCGGACCACAACTCTATACCGGTCCCGAAAACGATCCTACGATGTCCGGCATTCCCGGCAACATATCACTCTCCGATTTTAATACGGGGGCTGGTGGCTACACACTCACAGTGACGCCCGTCTCGACGCCTGAACCCACGTCCATCTTATTGTTGGGAACAGGTCTATTGTCGCTTTTCTTGAAGCGCCGGCTCGAAGTCACTGGCTAACTAGGTTTCATCCGCGATGCCAATGGATTCTTGCTGTCGCTTGTATTGCTTGTCGCTCGGCCTTCTCGAAAACCTCGCGTTCGGACATGTCTTGTTCCCATCGCTCAAATATGCGTCAGCGTGCCGGTAATTTTTGTGCGTCGCAGCGCCCATGCGAAAACTATGAAGGATAGCGGGATTAGGATGGCGGCAAAAGTAAGCAGTGCCGCGATCGACGGCCAAAGCTGGCCCCATCCGGCACCGCCGAGCAACGCGGCGCGCATTCCTTGCAGCGAGTAGGTCACCGGAATCAACCGCGCCAGAGACCTGTAACGGACCCGGCAAGACGCTCACCGGATACATCATCCCGCCCACTAGACTCGAGACGCCCAATACCACCCACTTTGCGGGATTGCCCCGCTTAAAGAGAATCGAATAACTGGCCGATAATATTCCTAGCCCTGCAAACGCGAGAATGGAGGCCAGCAGTATCACCACCGCTCCCGCCCAGTTTGCCGCCCGCGGCGCGAACCCGAAAAGCAGCGCGCCCCAAGCGAGATAGACGCACGTCCGCAGCGCCAAAGCAGTGAATGGATACACCGCGGAACCCGCGAGGATCACCGGAAGCGGCGTCTGCGTGACCAGCAAGGCTTCCAGGGTGCGGTTCTGGCGCGCCTCCTCGATGCTCGAGTCGAAAGCCGTCATGGATACGCTGAGGTAATCGAAGAATGCGAAGCCAACCAGCGCAAACTCGAAGTAGCTTCCTCCCGCAGGCAGCGCCTTCGTCAGCTCGGGGCTCTCCACGAAACGCGATAAATAATAAAAGGTCGCTACGCCGAATAGAGCTTCCAGCATTTCCAGCAGAAACGCTCCGCGATACCCGCGAGCAATCGCAAAGTCGCGCGCGAAAAACGCGGCAACCTTCCGCAAGGCGCGCACCGGCTTCATGGCTGTGCGTCCACTGTGACCCTGCGTCGCGCCAGACGCGTGATGGCGTCCGCGAACGTTGCGACCCCCGCCTTCGCGCACAGCCCGCGTGGGGAATCGAACGCGATGATGCGACCTTCCTCGAGCAGTATCACGCGATCGGCGATCTGTTCGACTTCGCTCAACGTGTGCGAGGCGAAAAGCAGAGTCGTCCCCTGCCGGTGCACCAGGTCCTCCTTCAGCAGCCGGCGGAAATCGGCAGCGGCCAGCGGGTCAAGGCTGCGCGTGGGTTCGTCGAGCAGCAAAATGGCGGGTTGATGCAGCAACGCGCGCGCCAAGCCCAGCCGGTGCGTCATACCGGTAGAGAACGTGCGTGCCTGGCGATCGAGTTCGCCGGTGATGCCCATGCGTTCGGCGACCAACTTGATTCGGCGACGCGCCTCCGCACGGGAAATATTGTTCATCGCCGCAAAGAAGGCCAGATTTTCGCGGCCGCTCAGACGCGTATAAAAGCCCTCGTCACCTCCGGTGTGATAGCCAAACTGGGACCGCGCGCGGGAAGCGTCGCGCTCGACGTCACACCCCGCAATCGATGCGCGGCCCCGCGTAGGAATTATCAAGGTAGCAAGTACCCGCAGGAGGGTAGACTTCCCTGCGCCGTTCGGCCCGACGATGGCTACAGCCTCTGCGGGCCGGACGGAAAAGGAAATTCCAGCAAGCGCCCTTTCGGTGGGCCGAACAACTGGCTGCAGAAACGCACGCCAGCCGGTGCGAGCCGGTGGAAAATACTTTTCAAGCGACTCCACGGAAATGGCGGACGCTGACATCCCGCTGGTTATAACCGAATTCGCCGTGGCGAATCCAGTTCCGTCGTTGCTGTTTCCAGCCAATGGCATGTACAATAGCGGCGGACAGATTGATAAGCACGACGCGTGCCTATCGAAACGAACCACCGTCGTCAACCCGAGCGGTGGATCCTACCCAGCCCGAAACCATGGGAGCGGCCGAAATGGACGCACCTCTTTCCTTACACGCAGTGGTTGTCGCATCCGCCGAACAGGTTTCCTGTCCTCTCGGTGAAGAAGCTGCCATCTTGAATCTGAAGAACAGCGTTTACTACGGGATGAATCCCGTGGGCGCGCGCGTTTGGGAATTATTGAAGCAGCCCAAGAGCGTCCGCGAACTGCGCGATGTCTTGCTCGACGAATACGAAGTGGATCAGGAACGTTGCGCGCAGGACTTGCTGGCATTGCTCCACAGGATGCGGGATGAAGGTTTAATCGAAGTGTGCGCGGCGGCTAGCTGAGGCTGCGCGCGACTTTGTCGCGCGATGCGGGTTGGAAAACAAGCGGGCACGTTGGGCCGGAGAAACATGATCGAGCGTTGGGAAAAATTTCAGCGGCTGAGTTCTCTCGAACGAGGCCTCGTCCTCGAGGCCACAGGCGGATTTCTCGCGACCTGGGTCGGCTTGCGGCTGATCGGGTTTCGCCGCTGGAGGCGTGTGCTGGCCGTGTTTGCGCCACCGGCGAACGCAACCGGGCCCGCCCAGGATGCATCGGTCGAGGAACCAGCGCTCTTGATCGCGCGGATGGAAGCAGCGGCAGCACGGAATCTTTTTTTGCGCACCAATTGCCTGGAACAATCGCTGGTGCTGTGGTGGCTGTTGCGGCGGCGCGGAACTGCCGCGGATCTACGCATCGGCGCGCGCAAGGATTCCGACCGCTTCGAGGCGCATGCCTGGGTGGAACTCAATTCCCAGGTGCTCAACGATGCCACCGCAGAGCATCGCCATTTTGTTCCTTTCGAGAAGCCGGTTCTTTCGATGGAGGCGCGCATCGAGTGAGCGGCATCGTCGGCATGTACGATCGCAGCGGCGCGCCGGTGGACCAGACGCTGTTGCGGGCCCTCGCTCATTTTCTTTCCTATCGCGGGCCGGACGCGCGGGACACTTGGTCCCACGGTCCCGTGGGCTTAGGTCACACGATGTTGCGCACCAGCCGCGAATCGCAAATTGAGCGCCAGCCGGCCAGCCTCGGCGGACGATTCTGGATTACGGCCGACGCCAGGATTGATTGCCGCGCAGAACTGCAGGGCAAACTTGCCGAGCTGGAGACCGGCAGACCTCGCGGCGGCGTCACGGATTCCGATTTGATTTTGCGTTCCTACGCAGCATGGGGCGCCGATTGCGTGCAGCATCTCCGAGGCGACTTCGCCTTTGCCATCTGGGACACTCAGCGAAAGCTCCTTTTTTGCGCGCGCGACCATTTCGGCATCAAGCCCTTCTACTATTCCGAACTGGGAGAGCTTTTTTTCTTCAGCAATACACTCAATTGCGTTCGCCAGCATCCCGAGGTTTCCGCGGAACTGAACGACGCCGCCATCGGCGATTTCCTCCTTTTCGGTTTGAATTGCGACGTCGCCACCACCGCCTTCCGCGATATCCGGCGCTTGCCTCCGGCGCACTCTATGACGGTGTCTTCCGAAGGTCTGCGCCTCAGTCGCTATTGGTCGCCACCCACGGAAGGACGCATTCGCTACCAGCGTGCGGAAGATTACGTCGAGCATTTCCAGATTTTGCTGCAAGCGGCGGTATCGGACCGCATGGCTCCGGACCGCACCGGAATCTTGCTAAGCGGAGGCCTGGATTCGGGGACGGTCGCAGCCGCCGCGCGCGAGATCTCGAGAAGCGCCGGCGGTGCCCAAGATTTGCTTGCCTACACCGTAGTGTACGAGTCGCTGTTTCGCGATGAAGAAGGCGCGTACGCCCGGGAGACCGCCAGATTTCTCAATATTCCGATTCAGATCATCCCCCTAGATAACGTGCAACCATTCGAGCGCTGGGATGATCCCGACGTGAGCATGCCCGAGCCGGTGGACGATCCCTGTTTCGCGGGACTCTTCGATCAGTTTCGGGCGATTTCGGCCGGTTGCCGTGTCGTGCTTACTGGAGAAGGTAATGACAGCCTAATGCACTTTCGGATGTGGCCCTATGTAAAGGACATGGTGCGCAACAGAGAGTTTCGACGGCTGGTGGCCGAGACTTCGCACTACGCCTGGATTCGGCCTTCTCCTCTGCCGGGAATTTGGCGGCGGACTAGGAACCTCTTCAGGAAAAATGCAACTACTCCGGAGTACCCGCGTTGGCTCGCACCTGACTTTGCTCGACGATTGAATCTACCAGAACGCGCGAAACAATGGAATCGGCTTCCTCCCGTTTCCCCGCCCCATCCCGTCCTTCCCGAGGGCCATGCTTCGCTCTCACCGCCACATTGGCCTCAAATGTTCGAACTCGAAAACGCCGGCATGACGCACTGCCCGGTGGAGGTGCGACATCCGTTTTTCGATCTGCGGATCGTCAATTATCTTCTTGCGCTTCCGCCCTTCCCCTTGTTTTTTGAGAAGAAGCTTTTGCGGGAGGCGGTCGCGGGGCGGCTGCCCGAGAGCATTCGCACGCGCCGGAAAAGTCCGCTGGCCGGCGACCCCTTGATGGCGCATTTTCGACAACGTCCGACGGATTGGATGAATCAGCGAGCTTGGAGCAAAGAGATTGAACCCTATGTTGAAACATCTATACTAATCGGACTTCGCCACGAGACGAATTGGGCGAACGTGGAGAGGAATGTTCGCGCTCTCTGCTTCAACTTTTGGTTGCAGTCAGCGCGCAGAGTCCGGTATAACTTGGCTGCGGAGGTCCGCAATGGTTAAGCCCGTAAAACGGGAGCCTAAGAAGCCTTATTCATCTCCTATCATAACCATGTACGGACCGGTACAGGAGCTCACGCGACACATACCCGGAAGTAAAGGCCACGACCATGGAGGTGCCCCGAGGAATCGCACTGGCTTCTGAATAATTTCGTTCGAAGCGAGGCAATGCAGCTCATTCACACAGAAGCGCTTTCGCTGTAGGTGATTCGCGAAGGGCATCGCCATGACGGGAAGACTCTCTGCAGTCGAGGCAAAGCTGATCGCCTGTTTGGATCAGGTGGGCCTCGTCCCTTGACTGAGTTGAATTTTACTTATCGCGTTTTCGGTCTGTCACTTCAATCGAATCAGCAGATCCCTGAATTGCCGCTCACAAGAAAGTCATCTGCAGATCCTGTTGTGGCCATCCACCTGAACGTTTCGCCTGTGGGGGCCGGGATCGTCCCGTCCGATCCGCAAGTACTGACTTACATCAGCGCCTATAAGGATGCGGCAGGCAACCCAGCTCTCAAAATGTGGAAAATTGGCAGCGGCGATTTTAGCCGGCTTGCCTATTCGGACGGAGTTCAATTCTGGGTGGATCGGCAAGGCAGCGAAGTTTGGTCGACTTGGCCCGAGAATCTTACGATCGAAGACACGGCAACCTATCTGCTAGGTCCAGTTCTCGGGCTGTTGCTGCGGCTGCGCGGTGTGACCTGCCTGCATGCTAGCGCTGTGGCTTTCGGCGAAAAAGCCGTGGCGTTTGTAGGGTCCGAGGGAGCAGGAAAATCGACGACGGCGGCGGCACTCGCTCGGCGCGGCCACGCGATCTTGTCCGATGACGTGGTGACGCTGGCCGAACGCAACGGATCGTTCCTGGTTCATCCCGGGTACCCCTATCTGTGCCTGTGGCCCGAATCCGTGGAATCGATCTATGGCTCGGCGCAAGCACTGCCGCCGTTCAGTGCGACTTACGAAAAGCGCTGCCTTTCGCTTGGGAAACAAGAATTACGCTTCGCAGAACGAGCCTTACCACTGGGCGCGATTTATATTCTCGGAGAACGCCGGGGCGATCCCGCGCCGCTGGTGCAAGAGATCGCGCCGCAAGACGCATTTCTCTCCCTCGTAGCCAACACATTCGCGACAAATATCCTTGATAGCGGCATGCGCGCCAAGGAATTCGAAACCTTGGGGCGTCTGGTCCCGAGAGTGATGATCCGCCAGATCCGCGCTCACCAAGACGCGAGCCGGCTTCAAGAACTTTGCGCTCGGATTTGCGATGACATCGAAGTGATAAACCTGAGGAACTCTGGCCCCGCCGAAGCAGAAAATTGATTGATTTATGTGCCTTCCACGCCGACTACCTTTTTGAATACTTTGCAGTAGAATAGAGAGCCCTTCAACGTTCGCCCGCAATTTGCAGGTGTGTTACCATTCCCCCTCAAATGGCGTGTCCGTGCCCCACGAGTCGGCGTCGTTGTGCGAGCCCGTGGGTTACCCTGCGCTCACGAAACGTAGATTTCGCAATCAGCCTCCAGCCGGGTGCTGCCAAAATTCTTTTTGGCTCGCGAAGTATCACTTGGGCGAACGGAACTTGAGGAGAACTCCTATGAAGACGAATTCGCCAGCAGCAAGAATCGCAGCTCGCGTTGCAATCGCAATGGCGATTCTCACGCTCCTTATATTTGCCGAGATTCACCATGTGCGAAAAACGTCGCTTGCTGTGGCGGCGGAACGCGCCGGCGTGACGGCCGGTTTGGGCGCGCCAAATGCCGCACCGCTGAAACGCGATTGGACGAATGCTTACGGCGAGCTACCGCTGGCGTTCGAACCCAATCAGGGACAGACGGCTCCCGACGTGCGATTCCTTGCGCACGGCCAGGGGTATCAATTGTTTCTGACGACCGAGGGAGCCGTTCTCACATTGCGCCATCCGCTGGCAGCCAGCACGAAAGCTGCGAAGGGCGCGGCTTTGTTCGTAGCACGCCGGAAGAGGAATATCGCGCTGAAGACTTCCGTTCTGCGCATGCACTTGGACGGAGCGAATCCGGCGCCTGAAATCGTCGGAACGAAACTGCTTCCCGGGAAAGTGAACTACTTCATTGGCAACGATCCCCACAAATGGCACACGGACATTCCCTCCTACGAAGCGGTGCGCTACCAGCGAATTTATCCCGGCGTGGACGTACTGTTTTATGGACGGGAGCAACGCCTGGAATACGATTTCATCGTCGCGCCGGGAGCCGACCCTAAAGCCATCGCGCTGAGCGTTGCTGGCGCGCGCAAGCTGGAAATCAATTCGCGGGGCGATGTGGTGATGAGTGTGGCGAACGGCAAAGTCGCCCTGCAAAAACCAGTCATCTATCAGGAGGTAAACCGCCAGCGCCGTCAGATTGCGGGCAATTATTCGATTGCGGACGGTCGTCAAATCCGCCTTGCGGTGGCAGCATATGATCATACGCAGCCTCTGATCATTGACCCCGTGCTGAACTACTCAACCTACATCGGCGGCGAGGTTTTGGATGCTGCCTTTGGCATCGCGCTGGACTCGTCCGGCGATGCCTACATCGCCGGCCTTACTGAATCGACGAAGTTTCCGCAGATGAATCCAGTGTCGACCACGGCGCCGGGCGATCTTTCGCTCGGGACCGCGTTCGTAACCGAACTGAACCCTACCGGAACGGCACTTCTTTATTCGACGTACCTCGGTGGCAGCGGGAATGGATCCTTCGGAGAAAGCGCAAATGCGATCGCAGTGGACACTGCGAGCCCTCCGAATATTTACGTGACCGGCTATACAGGTTCACCGGATTTCCCGGTTAGCGCAAATGCGTTAATGGGCCAGCCCGGGCCGGCGGGAACCAGTACTGGCGGATCGGCGTTTGTCACCAAGCTCATTCCTGGCAATGCCGGTACAGCTCAACTCGGGTACTCGACCTACCTCGGCGGTGACACGCTGGATGAAGGCAACGGTATTGCTGTGGATTCCAGCGGTAACGCATACGTCGTGGGTGTGACGCAATCGACGAATTTCCCGACGACGACAAACGCGATTTCTGCTTCGCTACTAAACGTGAATGGAAGTGCTTTTCTGACGGAAATCGATACCAATGCAACGACCGGACCGGCGTCAGAGGTGTATTCCACGTACTTTGGCGGGACCAACGGTCCAGGAAACGCTTTTTTGTTTGGGGACGCCGCGTTTGGTGTGACGATCGACACTAGTTCGAACGCATACATTGTAGGTACAACAACCTCGACCAACTTCCCTGCAACAGCACATCCTGTTAGTTCCTGCCTAACTGACACGAACGGAATCGCTTTCGTTACTGTCATCAATACATCCACTCCGGCGCAGACGTTCTCGACTTGTTTGGGGGGCGCGACGGCAGAGACCCAGGGCGCTGGGATCGGGCTGGGCCCGAGCAATATCGCGTATGTCACGGGTCAAACCTTGGCGCCCGACTTTCCAGTGACCGCGAACTCGATTCCCCCGTCGGGAGCTGTATCGAACGGGGTGGCGTTCGTCTCACTGCTCAACACCACCAGCGCAACTCCTAACCAGTATTCAACGTTTTTAGGAGGAACCGTCGGCGACATCGGTTTGGGAATCGCCGCGGATGCGAAAGGCAACGCCTTTGTGACAGGCGGCACGGCTTCTCCCAATTTTCCAATTACTCAGGGCGCGATTCTTGCGACGGACAAGAACCCGGCTGGTACAGGGTTCGTTGCGAAAATTAACCCAGGTGGAAACGGGCTAGCCGACCTGCTTTACTCCACTTACTTTGGAGGGAGTGGAAACGGTTCGAGCAACCCTGATATTGGTTATGGGATCGCCGTTTCCGCCGCTGACAATGCGTACATCACAGGTCAGACTTCTTCACCAGATTTACCGGTGAGTACTGGCGCATTCCAGACGACCTTGAACAGCACAGCAGCGACGAACGCGTTTGTCGCGGACCTGCCTTTGGTTCCGACGATCTCGGTATCTCCGACCAGCCTCAACTTCGGCACTCAGCTGATTGGCGCGCCCACGTCGGCGCAGTTCGTCACTCTTACCAATAACACGTCATCCCCCATCCCCTTAACCCTTCCGCCCACGACCACTGGTGCTAATGCCGCAGACTTTGTGGCAACAGCCAGCGGCACGACGCCATGTGTTTCACCACTCGCTCCGGGAACACCGGGCTGCACTATCGGAGTGGTCTTCACACCATCCGTTGCCGGGGCCGAATCCGCAACTCTGAATATTGTGGACATGGTGGACGGTCCGTCCCATCCAATCCAGGTGGCGCTAACCGGAGCCGGAACCAGCAGTGCGCCGGTCCTTGGAATTTCTGTCTCGAGTCTGGCCTTTGGTGGCCAGTTGTTGACGACCACCAGCGCGCCGCAACCTCCAGTGACCCTCACCAACAACGGCAACGCGGTGTTAAACTTTACCAGCCCCCCCAGCACTTCAACCAATTTTGCCAATACGACAACATGCGGAACAAGTTTGGCCGTCGGCGCGAGCTGCACGGTCAGTGTGACGTTCGCTCCCGCTGCAGGCACAACGCCTGGGCAAGTGACAGGATCGCTGACGATCACAGACAACGCCAACGGAAGCCCGCAGTCCGTTTCGCTGACCGGAGTTGCCTGGGACTTCTCGGTCTCGGCCGGCAGTGCGAGCGTCGCCAAAGGTGCCATGGGCACTTTCCCCGTGACCATCACCGGACTCGGTGGATTTACCGGCGCGGTCTCCTTCACCTGCACGCCCGGCAGCACGCTCGTTACCGCGTGTGCCGTGCCAACCACCAACGCGGCTGCTGCACCCGGAGCCACGGCGAATGGAACGCTCACAGCTGCTTCCTTCGTCGTCGCGCCGGAGTCCATGAAGGTTCCGCCCACCGCCAGGCAACAGCTGCTTCTCGTGATGCTCGCGATCGCTCTGCTGTTCATGATCCCCGCAACACGACGCTTCCGCACACGCATGGGGATGGCTGGAGCGATGCTAGTGTTCATCATGGTCGCTGGCTGCACCGGAAACCGGCCGAAGCCCAAGACCACAACGCTGACAGTTACGCCATCGTCAGGTGGCGTCACCAAGCCGGCCATCACGGTGAACGTCACCATAACGTCGTAGCGAGTATTCCCGAAAGTACTCAGGCCGCGCGTTCCGGTCTTCCAGGGCGCGCGGCCTGTTTCTTTCTCCTAGCAATCTCAACCAGCTCGCGCAATGTTTTCGATTTTTTCCGGTTATTCGGTCCGCGAGAGATTTGCCCAGCCAGCCGAACCTTCGCGAAATCGAAGTTTTTCGCCCGGCACACTACCCATCACCTGCCTTTCCATCTATTCTAAGTGCCGCCGCGCGCCAACGAATTACGGGCAACTCGCATCTGAAACACTCGCGGAACGAAGCACTCAAAACCACCACATTCACTGGAGGATGCGGTTGATGAAAAAAGTAGCGGGGATTTTGTTGTTGGCGGCGCTTTTCTGCGGCCACGCCATGGCCCAGGAGAATTCGATGTTCAAGCCGAATCTTTCGAAGCTCAAGCCGCGCAAGCCGGACCGCGCGAAATTTGAACTCGGCGCCGGATACACCTATCGCTCATTCTTGGAGCCTTCCCCGCACCCGCCCAATCTCAGCAACCGGCTGAACATGAACGGGTTCAACGTTCACGGCGAATACCGCATCTTCCGCTGGCTCAGCGCCGCTGGCGAAATTTCCGGCGCCTACAACATCAGCTCGATAAACGGCAACACCCAGATGTACACCCTGATGTTCGGTCCCGAGCTGTATCCTCTCGGTCACCGGCACAAGTTCACTCCTTTTGGCCACGTCCTCTTTGGTGAGGGCTTTTCCGTTTACAACCTTGCAAGCCAGGGCGGTTTTGCTCCCGTGAGTCACTGGGACAACGGCTACATGTGGATGGCTGGCGGCGGCCTGGACGTCCGGTTCAAGAAGCGCTGGACCATCCGCCTGATTGACGCGAACTACGAGATCACCCATTTCGCCAACGTCGGAACGGGAAGCTATGGCGGGACCAGCCAGGGAAATTATCGTGTCTCTGTCGGTGTAATTTACCGCTTTGGCGTCAAGTAGCGCTCGCGTAGTTCACCGCTTCGCATGTCTGCGCCTCCGCGCCGGTTGGCCGCGAACATGCAAGAACTCCACGCCTGCTCTGATTTAAGATTGGTCTTGCGAAAGGACCGATAGTCGTAGGAGATTACGGCACCGTGGAGCAAACCATTGGTGGAAACCGCACGCCGCTGCTATTTCTGTTTGCGGCCGTCGCATGCGGAATATTTCTGTGCTACCAGGCGGCCACGCTCTGGCTCGCCGACCATCGCATCCATTCGAGCGACCTCGAAGTCATCGAACGTGGCGCCGCGCTGGAGCCCGGCGACGCCGAAGCCTGGGACATCCTCGGGCGCCATCGCCAATTGGATTTTGCAAATCCGGATCCCGTGCAGGCGGTCACGGATTACGAACGAGCCGTCCACGATGACCCGCTTTCCGCAAATCACTGGATGAATCTTGCGGGCGCTTACGAAGCCATTGGAGATCTAAATGGCGCGCAGCACGCATTCGACCAGGCGCGTGCTGTCTACCCAATCTCCGCCGAGGTAGCTTGGAACTACGGAAACTTCCTGCTTCGTCAAGGCCAGGATGCTGCCGCCTACGCCGAAATCCGCCAGGCGGTGCAATCAGACCCACGTCTGTTGAGGCTCGCCGTCTCCCGGGTGTGGCGCGCGCGCCAAGACGTGAACGTACTCCTCGATCAGGTGCTTCCTGCAGATGTGAACGCGTATATCCAGGCGTTGAATTTTTTCGCGTCGATTCGGCAAACAGATGCGGCGCTATCCGTATGGCGCCGGCTGATATCGCTGGGGAAACCAGTCCCTCTGCAAAAAACGTTTCCTTTCTTCGACGAATTGATTCTGGACGACCGCTCTGCGGATGCGAAGCAGGTGTGGACCCAGGCCCTGGCAGCGGCGGGACTTCCCCACGATGAACCGGGAAATCATTCGCTGGTATGGAACGGCGGGTTTTCGCGCGACTTCGACAATGGAGGACTGGGCTGGCGATGGGACTCTCCCTGGGGTGTGACGATCGATTTTGAATCCGCTCCTTCGTCATACGGCGCTCGCGCCCTTCGACTGGATTTTGCGGGTGGCAGAAACCTGGGGTTGACTGAGCCCGCGCAATATGTTCCGGTCGAGCCCAGCCGCATCTATCATTTCCGTGCTTATATGCGGACGGAGGCAATTACTACCGAAAGCGGGATGCGCTTTTCGATCGTCGATCCCAATCATGGCAATGCGGTAGATGCGCAGACGGAAAACTTTACGGGGTTCCATCCATGGACCACTCTCGATATGGACGTCACGACCGGCCCGGAAACTCACTTCCTGCTGGTTCGGCTGCTGCGCGAGGACAGCCGTTTGTTTGATAACAAGCTGCGCGGCTCAGTCTGGATCGCGGATGTTTCGCTGGTCCCTGCGGAAGCCCAGGGGAACCCCTCGCAATGAAAGTGATCCGCGTTGGCCTGCTGTTTCTATTCGCGTTTTCCGTCTTCGCCTTCGGTGCGGTCGAAGTCTGGGCCGAGTCGCTTTTGGAGATCGGAGCTTCGATCCTTCTGATTTACTGGGCCGTACTCGTATACCGGGACAAGCCGTCCGCGATTCAATGGAGCTCCCTCAATTGGCCCCTGCTCGGGCTTATCGCAATCGGCATAGCTCAACTAGTTTTTCGTTGGACCCTCAATCCATTCCTTACGCGTCTGGAATTACTTAGGCTCGGCGCATATTTCATTGTGTTTTTTCTAAGCGCGCAGGCATTCCGGGAGCGGCCCGATCTTGTGAAGCTGGCCTGGTTCCTGCTAGTTCTGGGTTTTTCGGTCGCTCTGCTCGGAATCATCCAGCATTTCACTTCCGAAGGAACCATCTACTGGTTTCGCCAGCTCGCCGAAGGAGGCGAGGTATTTGGCCCCTATGTGAATCGCAACCACTTTGCCGGCTTCGTTGAGCTCGTGGCGCCGGTCGGCCTTTCGTTGCTTGTTTTCCGCGGGGTGCGTCGGGACCTGTTCCCTATGGTCGGCTTGCTGACGATAATTCCCGTGGGTGGCCTCATTCTGTCCAGCTCGCGAGGGGGAATTGTCTCCTTCGCCTTTGAGGTGGCAGTGCTCGTTCTGCTGGCCCGCACTCGGAGAGGACGAGAAGGCACCCGGATAATTGCTATTGGAGTCGTGGCCCTGGCAGCTATCGTCTTAATTGCTTGGTTAGGAGCGGGAACCGCCATCGAGAGATTCTCGAAGACGCGGGCTGGCGATGTGACCCTCACGCGCCGCGCGTCCATGTTTCGGGGCGCGGAACATGTTTTCTTTGACCACCCAACCAAAGGTGCCGGCCTGGGCACAATGGTCAGCGTGTACCCGCGCTATGAAACCATCTACGACGGGCTGATAGTGGATCATGTGCACAACGATTACATCGAAGGTCTGGCCGAAACAGGACTCCCAGGCGGTTTGTGCGGTTTGGCGTTTCTCTGGCTATTGTACCGAGGAGCGCAGAAATCCTTCGTGGCCGAACAAGGCCATTTTTCACGAGCGCTTCACGCAGGAGCTATCGCTGCGGTTTCTGGTCTGCTGCTCCACAGCTGGGTCGATTTCAACCTTCATATCCCAGCAAACACACTCCTGTTTTTGTTACAAGCCTACATCGCCACATCGCCGCCTCTGCCTTCGGAGGCAGCGAGGAAGCGCCAGCGTATCCGCACACCCGAACGCGTCCCAGCAGAGCAGTGAGCGCGGTGCAGTTTCTGTATTGCCGCACTCATCCAACATCAAATATCCGCTTGCCGCGTAAGCACGTCTTCTGTTTTTCATATCCTAGGAAGCTCCTCGGAATGAAGATACAGCGAATCCTGCCGTTGACAGACCCACGCCCTACTAGGCATAGTATTCAGGGAGTTATGGGTCTCATGGGATCAACAGTCCGTTGGGCAGTTCTGATAGGTATACTGCTTAGTGTGCAGGCAACTTACGGTCAGGATAAGGAAGAAACCACACAGCAGACAAACGAGAGAATCCAAGGGCTCGCCAGCCTGCGAACACCCCCTTCCGGGGACGTCCCGCTCGGAGCGGGCGATCTAATCCATATTGAGGTATTTGACGTCCCAGAATTATCTCGCGATCTCCGCATCAGCATTTCTGGGGAGATTGGATTTCCGCTTATCCACGAGAGAGTCAGGGCGGCTGGCCTTACCCCTTTTCAATTGGAGGATAAGATTCAAGGACTGCTTATTCAGAATGGGTTGGTTTCGAACCCACAGGTCTCTGTCTTCGTCAAAGAGCAAGTGAGCCAGCCAGTTACGATTATCGGGTCGGTGGCGCATCCGATGACGTACCAAGCACTCCGGCCGACGACGTTGCTCGAGCTTCTGGCGAGTGCCGGTGGAATCACCGACACCGCCGGAACTGTCATCTTGATTACCCGGCCGACACTGCCGGAAGAAGCAGTTAAACCTACGTCCGACACGACAAATGGCAGTCCCGATTCTGCAGGGCAGACGATCAGAATTCGGTTGCAAGATCTGCTCAACGCTGGGAATACGCCATTTAACATCTTTGTTTATGGGGGAGATGTTGTTAACGTTCCGCCCGCTGGGATGGTCTACGTCCTTGGCCGCGGGATTACGCAACCCGGAGGCTACGTTCTGCAGAGTCGCGGGGAACAGGTCACCGTCTTGAAGGCCCTCGCCTTGGCGCGCGGACTTGCCAGTTTCTCAAAGCCGGATGACTCCGTAATCTATCGCGTGAATCCGAAAACCGGACAGCGCGAAGCGATTCCAGTACGTATCAAACAGATCGAAAAAAACAAAGCTGATGATGTCGCCTTAAAGTCAAATGACATCCTATATGTGCCAGACAATCTGAGTCTTAGGATTGCTGCCCGAGCCACCGAGGCGGCGATCAGCATCGGTACGGGTATTCTCGTCTATCGTTCATCGGCCACGAACCCTTGATGTTGGCGACCGACGAGACATTCGATCAATCCGATTCACAGTTGAGGGCTGCTAGCTAAATGGAAGAACCATCCAGACCCGTTGCTCGGGACCCTAGGACCGGAGAATCGTTGGCTGTTATTTCCGCTCCATCGGTCCTCCCGTGGGAACACATGCCGCGGGAGCCGCACCTGCTGGATTACCTTGTCATCCTGCGCAAGCACCAGTGGCTGATCGCGACCTTTTTGTTGACTGTCGTGACCGTTGTGACCATTGCTTCATTCAAAATGAAGCCGGTCTATAGGGCTGCGGCGCGCGTCGAGGTGGATAAAGAATCCCAGAACACCCTTCCGTTTCAAGGAGTGAACTACGATGAATATGTCGATATGGAAGACTACATCGAGACGCAAGTTAAGATCCTGCAGAGCGAAACTCTCGCACTGCAGACGATCAATGAACTCAACCTGGGTCAATATCCCGAGTTCGGTCGAGTATCGGGTCCACTCGCCTTACCGCATGTGGGCGTGAACGCGGAGCGCCCCCCTATACTCGGTGCCTTCTTGGCACATCTGACCGTCAGGCGTGTGCCGAACAGCCGCCTTGTCGAAGTGGAATTCGAGTCCGAAAACCCTGAACTCGCTGCCCGCATTGCCAATGGGCATGTCCAGAACTATATCGAACAAAACTTTCGCAGCAAGTATGACGCCACCACGCAAGCGTCGGGCTTTCTCTCACAAGAACTCGAAGAGCTACGTATTAAAGTTGAAAAATCCGAAGATGCTCGTGTGGCCTACGAGCGGGAGAATCAGATCTGGCAGATTGACGAGAAGCAGAACATCACTACGCAAACTCTGGGAGACCTAAATAAGGCCGTCACGGAAGCGCAGACGAATCTGGCGTCGAACGAAGCTCTCTACCGAATGGCGGTTTCCGGGAATGTGGATTTGCTCCCTGAGGTCCGCAATAGTCCCGTGATCCAGGACTTGACGAAGCGAAAATCCGAACTCGATGATGCATACGCCGCCGCCCTCGACCAATATGGGCCCAACTTCCCCAAGGTTAAGCGAATAGCGGAGCAAAAAAAGGAAGTCGAAGAACAATTGGCCCGCGCGCAGAAGATCATGGTAGGCAGCGTCGAAGAGGATTACAATACGGCGCGTCAGCATCTGGAACTCCTGCAAGAGGCGCTCGATCGGCAGAAGACCGAGTCGAACGAACTCGCCGAAAAACTCGTTCAATACCACATCCTTGAGCATGACGCGGAATCGAATAAGCAGCTTTATGACAGTCTTTTGCAGAAATTGAAAGAGGCGGGGATTACGGCGGGCCTGCGTTCGAGCAACATCCGCGTCGTGGATCCGGCCCTGGTTCCCAACACACCTGCAGGGCCGCAGAAGACACGTAACATTCTGATGAGTTTGTTAGTGGGTCTTGTGGGAGGCATTGGCCTGGCGCTTTTCCGTGAGTACCTCGACAATACTGTAAAATCGCCGGATGATATTGAGTCGCTGGCGGGCCTCCCTTCGCTAGCTGTGGTGCCGTCTCTGTCGGGTTCGAACGGCCACCACCGCCATTGGTTGCGACTCGCGCACAAAAAGGCACCGCAGACTGTAGACGGACCACAAATCGAGACCCTTTCACATACACAGCCGAAGTCGCAAATATCGGAGGCTTTCCGGGCGCTGCGTACTTCCCTGCTGCTTTCCCAAGCCGAGCATCCGCCTCAAGTGATCCTAGTGACAAGCGCGTTGCCTCGCGAAGGCAAGACCACTTCAGCCGTAAACCTCGCCGTCACCCTGGCGCAACTCGGTGACCGCACGTTGCTGTTGGACTCCGACATGCGTAAGCCGGGAATTCGGCGCGCCTTGAGCCTCCCCATTGGCAAAGAAACTGGATTGAGTTCCTATCTCGCTGGCGTGGCGAACCTCGATGAGATCGTCGTCCCTCACCCCATCATCAGTAATCTCGCGACGATAACGACCGGTCCGGTTCCGCCAAGCCCTGCGGACCTGCTTTCCTCCCATCGGATGCGTGATGCAATTTCAGAACTCCGTCGACGCTTCAAGTTCATCGTGATCGATTCACCGCCTGTTATGGCCGCCACTGACGCCGTCATCGTGTCATCGCTCACAGACGGTGTTCTGCTTGTGGTACGGAGCGGCGAAACGCCCAAAGAAGCATTCACGCGGACACGGGATCTTCTCAGTGCCGTCAGGGGACGCATACTGGGTGTAGTACTAAACGCCGTGGATTCAAACGCTCCGGACTATTACTACTCATACCGTTACTATCCATACGCCTACAGCTACGGGTATGGCGAAGACGTCGACAGCACGGTGCCGTTTACGTCCGGATCAGGCGAAGTCGGGAAACGTTCAGCTTAGGAGGCGATTGTGCGTTATCTCATAACCGGCGGGGCTGGATTCATTGGTTCACATTTGTCGGAAGCATTGCTCGCGCAGGGAGAGGAAGTATTTGTTCTGGACGATCTTTCCACGGGCAGCGTTGAGAATATCCGCCATCTGAAAACTAATAGTCGCTTTCATTACATCTTCGATTCGATCATGAACAAGCATCTGCTGGCCGAGCTCGTCGACGAATCGGACGTGGTTTTCCATCTTGCCGCGGCCGTCGGTGTTCGCCTGATCGTCGAGAGTCCGGTGCGCACCATTGCCACCAACGTGCACGGCACACAAAATGTTTTGGACGCTGCCTCCAAGAAAAAGAAACTGGTCTTTACCGCCTCGACCTCCGAAGTGTATGGCAAGAGCGACAAGATCCCATTCCACGAGGATGCCGACCTTGTTCTAGGGCCCACAAGTAAAGGACGCTGGAGCTATGCGGCATCTAAGGCCCTCGATGAATTCCTCGCGCTCTCTTATTGGAAAGAGAAAAAGCTGCCGGTCATGATCGCGCGGTTCTTCAATACAGTTGGCCCTCGGCAAACGGGCCGCTACGGCATGGTGCTTCCCAATTTCGTCCGCCAGGCGCTGGCGGAGGAGCCGATCACCGTATATGGCACCGGCCAGCAATCGCGCTGCTTCTGCGACGTGCGTGACTGCGTGCACGCCGTGCTGCAGTTGATTACCAACGAAAAGGCCGTCGGCGAAGTCGTCAACATCGGCGGCACGCAAGAAGTCACCATTCAGGACCTCGCGCATCGCGTGAAGCAGAGAACCAACAGCAATTCGCCGATTACGCGCGTACCCTACGATCAAGCATATGAACCCGGATTCGAGGACATGCCCCGACGCGTGCCAGCCCTGGAAAAACTCGAAGCGCTCACGGGTTTCCGTCCGGCGATTCCGCTCGACGACATCGTGGACGGGGTCATAGCCTACTTTCGCGAGAAGCAAGAAGCGGGGATGGCGAAGTCGGTGACGGCCGCTGGTTCGGCGGGCCGGACGGCGGCAGGGTTGCCAGCAGATTGACGTTTCGCGATTCGCTTGATCATTGCCTCCCCGGCAGTTACGTGTGCGATACATTGTGTCTTGCCCCCAAACGAAGCCCAAGGAGGCCCTAAATTTGTTTTCCAAAATCCGTGTAGGCCTGATTGGCTATGGCTATTGGGGTCCCAACTACGCGCGTGCGCTGACCGAGCTGCCGGACGTAAACCTGACGTTCGTTTGTGACACTCAGGAGGAACAGTTGCGGCGCGCGGCTGCCCGGTTCCCCCACGTCGCGCTATCCCAGGACGTCTCGGAAGCCATGCGGCGGGATGATGTTGACGCTGACTGCGCAGCAGCGCGAATTCATCGCTGATATCCTGTTGCGGTCGGCCCGCGACGTGGCAGAACCGGCAACTAGGGAGCTGAACTGATCTGGCGGCCGTGCAAGCTCTGCTTGCAGTTTGGCGTTTCTTGTTACCTGGGACAGGATTACAACGGAAGATTCGATGAGCGAGACGCCGTCCAAAAACAGACTCGAGAACGCCAGTGCCGTTCGACCTGCGGCGCACAGCTCTCTTTTCCCCAGAGGAGCGCCGGGCGAGAATCGCTCTAGCACCACCCTGTCCGTCATTGTGCCCGCCTATAACGAGCAGTATCTGATCGAGGCCAGCCTTAAGGGGTTGGCGGTGCTCGATGAATCTCCGCGCCTGCAACAAATTAAGGTGATCGTTGTGAACGACTGTTCCACCGACGCCACCGCGGAAGCCATTCGTCGTTTTCAGAGCCATCTGGAATCCAGCCACGACTTCAAGAAATTTGCCTGGATTTGGCTGGAGCACGCAAAGAACATGGGAAAGGGCGCGGTGATTCGCACGGCGCTCGAATACGTGGACACGCAGCTCGTGGTAATGCACGATGCCGACCTGGAATATCACCCGCGCGACCTATTGCAAATGGTGGAACTATTCCTCTATGAAGACGCGGACGCCGTCTTCGGTTCCCGTTTCATGTCCGGCGGTTACAAACGAGCGCTGTTCTTCCGGCACGCGATGGGCAATAAGCTGCTCACCTTTCTGTGCGATCTGGTGAGCGACCTCAACCTTACCGACATGGAAACTTGCTATAAGATGGTGCGCGCGGACTTGCTCAAAAGTATCCCGCTGCAGAGTTCGACCTTTGACGTGGAGCCGGAGCTGGCCATCAAATTGGCCAAGCGAGGAGGTCGAATTTTTGAAGTGCCGATTAGCTACTCGGGCCGAACCTATCAAGAAGGAAAGAAAATCAATTGGAACGATGGAGTCCGCGCTCTCTGGGCAATTCTTCGCTACGCCGCATCAAGCCGTATTTACACGGAGGATGCTCATGGTGGAGAAATCCTGGAAAGGCTCAACCGTGCGCCACGTTTTACTCAATGGATGGCAGATGTCGTCCGGCCGTTCGTAGGCGATCGCGTGCTCGAAATTGGCGCCGGCATTGGCAATATGTCCGTGCATCTCATGCCGCGTTCGATTTATTGGGCGACGGATGTAAATCCTAACTACCTGAATTATTTGGATACGCTTCGTCCGACCCGCCCCTATATGCGCGTGGGTTACACAGACGGCATGAAGGCCGAATCCTTTCCCCAGGGGCAAGATTTTGACACGGTAGTATGTCTCAATGTTATCGAGCACGTTCCTGACGACGTCGGTGCCCTGCGAAATGTGCGCGAGGCGCTGGTAGACGGGGGTACAGCCATTGTCCTGGTCCCGTATGGTCCCGAGTTCTATGGAAGCCTGGATGAGGTTCTGGGGCATTGCCGGCGGTATACAGAGGAGCAACTCGCCGAGGTCGCCCAACAGGCGGGTTTTCACCTGGAACAGATCTTGAAGTTTAATCGCCCTGGAGTTCCGGCCTGGTGGCTCAATGGAAGGATCTTGCGGCGAAGAACTTTCGGCATCGGACAGATTCGGCTTCTGAATGTGTTGACGCCGATTTTTCGCCGCATCGATTCATGGCTTCCGCTTCCGCCACTTTCAATCATCGCAATCCTGCGAAAACAAGAGGATCGGGCTGGCGCACATGTGTTGAATGTGAAGACTAGTTCGAAAGCGGACGGCGTTCTCTGACCGTAAGTAGTTTGGTGTCCGTCGGGAGGACGACATCCAGTGGCTAGGCTCAGCAAGTACGACAAAATTCTGCTGGTGATTTTCTTCCTCTCACTTCCTTTCAGCAATCCGTGGGTACGCGGTGACGGTGTCGGGTATTACGCGTTTGGCCGGTCGCTTTTGATCGAGCATAACCTGAACTTCCAGAAAGATTGGCTCGCGGCCAACACCGGATTTAGGATGAGCCGAACGGACGCGAGTGGCCGCATTCTCGCCGAACAGTTCACTTCTACGGGACATCTCGATAATCATTTCTCGATTGGACCGGCGATTCTCTGGTCCCCCTTTCTAGTCGCGGCTCATGCGATAGTTCGCTTGTACGACTCTCTAGGGGGCCATGTTGCAGCCGACGGTTACTCCAGACCGTACCTCTTGGCCATGGCTTTCGGTACAGTTGTTTACGGCTTTCTGTCTCTGTGGATTTCCTTCCGACTCTCGCGAAAGTATCTCGCGGAACGTTGGGCTTTTCTTGGGACTCTGGGTATCTGGTTCGCGAGTTCTCTGCTTGTTTACATGTACTTTAACCCTTCCTGGTCGCACGCCCATTCCGCGTTCATGGTGGCTCTATTTGTTTGGTATTGGGATCGCACGCGCGGAAGCCGCACGACGCTGCAATGGGTGGTCCTTGGTGCGATCGCTGGGCTGATGATGGACGTCTATTATCCGAACGCGATTTTGCTATTGCTCCCCCTGCTCGAATCAACGGCAATGTGTCGGAAAGGTGTCGCCAGTGCCGAACCGACAAAGACGATCGGTCCGCTCTTACTGAACATCGTCCTTTTCGCCGGAGTAACCTTTGCGGCATTTCTGCCGACCTTCGTCACTAAGAAAGTCATTTATGGCAGCTATCTCAATTTCGGCTATGGCGAGCAGTGGTTTTGGGATTCGCCGGCTCTCTTGAAAGTATGCTTCTCGTCCGAACACGGGTTGTTCAGCTGGACTCCGATCGTGTTCTTGGCTGTGATCGGATTATTTCTCTTTCGCCGATTTGATCGTGTTCTGGCGCTGTACTCAATTTGTGTATTCGCTGCGTACCTTTACGTAATTGGCTGCTATCAGGATTGGAATGGCCTTTCGTCATTTGGGAATCGATTTTTTGTGTCTCTTACGGTTTTGTTCGTCCTGGGACTTGCGGCGTTTTTTGATTGGGTTGCACAGAGCTGGAATGAACAGCGAGCCCGGGTTCTTGTGCCGATGGCAACGGGCATCTTGATTTTGTGGAACCTGGGACTCGTCTTTCAGTGGGGCATACACCTAATACCGGCGCGCGGCCCGATCTCCTGGCGCGACGCAGCCTATAACCAGGTTGTCGTCGTACCGGTACGAGCAACTCATGCCCTTGCAAATTACCTGACCCAACGGAGAGAATTGATGCGCCAGATCGAGGAAGAAGACGTGAAACACCTCAAGTCCCAGCCGACGGAGGATTCGCGGTGAGTGCGGTTATCACAACCAGTGAACCAACCATCTGTCTGACGGACGTGCCGGTCCTCCGCATCACCCCGCCGAGTCACTGGTGGGTAATTCCAGTTGGCGAACTGTGGGCCTATCGCGAGTTGCTCTACTTCTTTGTCTGGCGTGAGCTAAAGGTCCGTTACAAGCAGACCGTCGTCGGGGCTGCTTGGGCAGTCATTCAGCCCTTCTTGACCATGCTTATCTTCAGCCTCTTCTTCGGAAAACTGGCTCACATTCCGTCGGGTGGGCTGCCGTATCCTGTTTTCTATTACAGCGCGTTGCTTCCCTGGATGTATTTCTCGGCTTCTCTCGTGAACGCTACAAGCAAGATCGTCGAAAATCAAAACGTCATCACTAAGGTCTATTTCCCCCGACTGCTCTTGCCGATTTCCGCAGTAGTCTCCGGACTCGTGGATTTCGCGATTTCATTTCTGATGTTTGTCGCCATCATGTTCTATTACCACATTCATCCCGGCTGGCCGCTCCTGATGCTACCGGTTTTCCTGTTGCTCGCCGTGCTCACGGCTCTCGGCGTCGGCCTCTGGCTTTCCGCCCTCAATGCGATTTACCGCGACGTCCGTTACGTCGTCCCGTTTCTCGTGCAATTTTGGATGTTCGCCTCGCCCGTCGTCTATCCCAGCTCTCTCGTCTCGGCCAAGTGGCCCAAATGGGCCTGGCTGTACGGTTTGAATCCCATGGTTGGCGTGATCGAAGGCTTCCGCTGGTCGCTCACCGGAACCGGTAATCCGCCCGGCCGCATGGCGCTGGCATCTGCTGTTGCTGTTGTACTGGTTCTGGTTTGCGGCCTCATGTATTTTCAGAAGATGGAAACCACGATCGCCGATGTCGTCTAACTCGATGTCGCAGAATTCTATGTGCACTGGCCAATGACCGAATCTGTCATTCGCGTCGAAGCCCTGGGCAAGCGCTATCGCCTCGGTGAAGGCCTGCGCCACACCGCGCTACGCAACTTGCTCGGCGATGCTCTCCGCGCGCCCCTGCACCTCCTCGCCGGCTCAAGCCGGGCGGCGAACGAGCCTCCGCGCTCGAGCTTGCCCGCCGGCGGTGCCTCGGCTGACCCAGGCATCGCCGCCAACGGAAGTTCGCGCTTCATCTGGGCGCTTAAAGACATCAATTTCGAAGTCCGTCAGGGCGAAGTTGTCGGCCTCATCGGCCGCAACGGCGCCGGCAAGAGCACGCTGCTGAAAATCCTCGCCCGCATCACTCGCCCCACGGAAGGTCACGCTGAAATTCACGGACGCGTCGGCAGCCTCCTCGAAGTCGGCACCGGCTTTCACGCCGAACTCACCGGCCGCGAAAACGTCTACATGAGCGGCGCCATTCTCGGCATGCGCAAAGCCGAAATAGACCGCAAGTTCGAAGAAATCGTGGCCTTCTCCGAAGTCGAGCGCTTCCTGGACACTCCGCTGAAGCACTACAGCAGCGGCATGCAAATGCGCCTGGCCTTCGCCGTAGCAGCCCATCTCGAACCCGAAATCCTCTTCGTGGACGAAGTCCTCTCCGTCGGCGATGCCGCCTTCCAGAAAAAATGCCTCGGCAAAATGAGTGACATATCGAGGGACGGCCGCACAATTATCTTTGTCAGCCACAACCTGGGTGCCGTGAGAACGCTTTGCAACATTGGGCTGCTCCTTCGGGACGGAGCCCTTGTAGAATCCGGCCCGATTGAAACGATCGTCGCCGATTACTTGGATGATGGTTCAGAAATGGCTGGCGGACCTACCGTAAGCCTGCCGAAACCGCCGGAGCGCTGCAAAGTCTGGATGGAGTCAGTTGCCGTCCTGCGCAACGGCACGCCCAGCTCGGTGTTGGAAACCGGCGACAAAATCAAACTCGAGATAAAGTTCCGTTCATCTGAGGCAATCCAAAAACCCATCATTGGCTATCTAATTCGTTCCTCTCGCGGAGAAAACGCGGTGAATGCTAATAACTATTTCTTGCCCTCCCCCAGTTACGACAGGCCAGTGATGGAGGGCACGATCATCTGCGACTTGGGCGAGCTGCCTCTAATGGCCGGTAGTTATTCAATATCGTTTTGGCTATGCCGCAATCCGCAGGAACAACATCACGTAGACGACGCTCTGCGTTTCACTGTCGAAGAGAAAGACATTTGGGGGAATGGTATTCTGCCGCCAAAATCGTGTTCCTCGCTCTGGTGGCCGACGAAATTTACGTTTACAACAAGTCAAATTCAAGCGATTGGTACCGGGAGTGAAAAGCTTAATCCGATCACATTGCCTTAAAAGAGCGCTGCTGTGAATAAGCCAGCCGATATTTTGGTTTCCTTATACAGGCGAGAATACGCACGCTCAGTCTTGCGAGCTTTAATTCCGCCTCGCTATCGCTCGACAGTCCGAAAATGGCTCCGAGCCGAAGAAGGCGAACAATGGTGTCGGGTCGTGATGAATGGCGAAATCGACCGATTCATTCGATCGCTGAATTGTCCTCATATTGACGCTTTGGAAATCAGCGGCTCCGGCTCGCAGGGACGATATCCTTTCAGAAGTTATCAGACAGCTTCGTTCCCCGATTATGACGTCTGCAGGGGCCCTCTGGCGCCGGAAAAATTCGATCTCATTATTGCCGAGCAGGTCCTTGAGCACGTCCTGCGGCCCGACTTGGCGGCGGTACACGTGCACCAAATGCTGCGACCAGGTGGCGTGTTCGTCGTTAGCACACCGTTTCTGTTGAAGATTCATGGCCATCCCTCCGATCTCTACCGCTGGACCGAGCACGGGATGCGACTGCTCCTTGAAACCGCAGGTTTCAGCGTGATCGGCACGGGGTCTTGGGGCAACAGGGAGTGTCTGCTTGCTGACCTTTCGCCTGGGATGCAGTGGACGAGCTACAATCCAAGCATTCACACGCTCAACAATGAGCCGCAATTCCCGATTGTAATTTGGGCGTTTGGATCCAAACCAAAGGTTAGAATAAGCCCATGAACAGCGGAAATTACACAAGGACCTTCTTTGACGGACTTCGGGGCGGTGTCGAACGATCCGCGCAAGTTATAGTCCCACTCGTCCTAGATCTTCTTCAGCCACGCAGTATCGTGGATGTCGGATGTGGCGACGGTACCTGGCTAGCTGTCTTTCGCAGGTTTGGAATACAGGACCTGCTTGGGATCGATGGCGAATACATTGATCGCAGCATTTTGCAAATTCCTGAGGAGCTTTTCCAAACAGCTGATTTGTCGAGACCGCTCGTCCTGCCGCGAAAATTTGACTTGGCAGTTTCGCTGGAGGTCGCTGAGCATATACCGCAGGGGTGTGCTACAGGATTCGTTGAGTCTCTTACGCGGTTGGCGCCAGTGATTTTGTTCTCGGCGGCGATCCCATTCCAGGGGGGAGTCCGCCACGTAAACGAGCAATGGCCGGACAAGTGGGCGGAACTCTTCAAGCACCACGATTTCCTGCCCATAGATTTCATTCGAAAACGCATCTGGAAAAACGACGAGGTTGAATGGTGGTACGCCCAAAACATACTAGTGTTCGCGCACAAGACCGTCTTACAGGGGAGCCCAACACTGAGGATTGAGTCTCAACAATCCAGCCCCAATCAACTCCGTTTAGTGCATCCTCGGAACTACTTGGAAGCTTTCGTACCGATTCAACCGCCAGACTGGACCGTGAGAACGGTTTTACAGTTGCTTCGAGTATGCCTTCGGAACGCCGTTCTCAGGCGACTTTCCGCATTGACTCAAAAAAAAACAGCTCTCAAGGCGATGCAGAACCCGCCGAACTTTAACTTGGCGCTTAACGATGGAGGATATTACGGGATCGTTAGGCGTTCTACTCGCGATTAGGATGAGTAGACCTTGCAATGTTTCGGTCGTGATTCCATGTTTCAATCATGGCGATTTCCTTCCTGAGGCGGTCGCTAGCGTAATGCACCTTCATAGGGACGATGTGCAGCTAGTCGTTGTGGATGACGGTTCCACAGATGCTCGAACGCGCCAAGCGATAGACTTATTGGTTGCGCAAGGAATTCATGTTATCCGGCAACAGAATCGAGGGCTCGCCGCTGCACGGAATGCTGGCATAAGCGCTTCGAACGGAAAATATATTCTTCCTCTTGACGCCGACAACCGCCTACGCTCTGGCTATATCGAGCATGGAGTCCAAGTCTTGGATAACAATCCGAAAATCGGCGTCGTCTACGGTGATGCGGAGTACATCGGCGTCCGTACAGGTCGCTGGCACGTTGGCCGGTTTAACCGAAATCGGTTGCTGGAATGGAATTACATTGACGCTTGCGCCGTCTATCGGCGTCCTGTCTGGGAGGAGAACAACGGATATGATGGCACGATGCCGGTTCAAGGTCTGGAAGATTGGGATTTTTGGTTGGGAGCTTTGGAGCATGAGTGGCAATTTGCGTATGTGCCTGAGATCTTGTTCGACTATCGAACAATGAAGGAATCGATGATTACTCGTACACGCGGATTCGAAAAGCAAATTGAGCAATTCATCGCAACGAAGCACGGTGCGCTATACCGGCACGCCTGGTCACAATCCGAATGCGAGAGACTGAAACTGATTGGCCAGCAGCAATCCTTGAAATGGACCTTACATAATCTTCGTAGATTGCTCAAATCCCGGTTCGAGCATAAGTTAATAGCGAAGAGGGCGGAACGGCAAAATACGGAGGAATCGGGCTAGCTATGCCGAAAGTTAGCGTCATTGTGCCGAACTACAACCACGCCCGCTTTCTGCGGCAACGTGTTGATTCCATCCTTGCGCAAACTTTTCAGGATTTCGAATTGGTTCTGCTCGACGATTGCTCCACTGACGGAAGCCGGTCGATCCTGCGCGAGTACGCCTCCGATCCCCGCGTACGGCTCGAATTCAACGACGCCAATTCCGGCAGCGCATTCAAGCAATGGAATAAAGGCATCCGCCTCGCGCAGGGAGAATACGTCTGGATCGCCGAATCCGACGACTATGCTGATCCCCACCTACTCGAGCGTTTGGTGGCTGTACTTGAGTCGAATCCTGCCATTGCCTACGCATATTGCCGATCATGGCGAGTAACCGAGGACGATCGAAAAGATGGGTTCGGCGACTTTTACCTGGCCTATCTCGATGCATCTCGATGGACGACCGACTACTGCGCGGATGGGCGCGATGAGTGCCGCGACTACTTCATACATCAGAACGCGGTGCCAAACGCGAGCGGCGTAGTTTTTCGCAAGGAAATCTACGAGCGCGTTGGCGGAGCGGATGAAAGCCTACGTCTATGCGGCGACTGGAAGCTGTGGGCGGCGATGGCCTTAACGGGCAAGGTGGCCTACGTCGCCGAGCCCCTCAACTTCTTTCGTTTTCATGAGGCAACCGTTCGAAGTAGAAGCACACAAGCTTCGCGCGACGTGGCGGAACGCCTTCGGGTAATCCGCTGGATCTTGGAACGAGTAACCCCCACTGATGTCGCGCGCGAAAGACTCTGCAAGCTGTACTCGTTCTATTGGGTTCCCGCTATAATGAGCAGGCACGTTCCGCCTGACTTGAAGCGGTCGATCCTGAGCGATGTGAAGGCGATTGACCCGCATGTGCTGCGCAGAGTGGTTCGCCCGGTGCTCATGACTCTTCAGTTGAAACTAGCACGACATTTCCAATTCGCGCGGCAAAGAACCTGAAAGCCGCACGACCTGCCTTGAGATGCTTATTTGAAGACGCTACGAAAGATCGTGTTTATTGCCTCCAACGAGACGCACCGCTGGGGCGGTAGCGAACATTGTTGGAGTGCTGCGGCGGGAAGGCTCGCCCAGCGAGACGTGCAAGTCCACGTTAGCGTAAGGGATTGGGGGGAGCCTGTGAAACAAGTGGAATACCTTCGTTCCGTGGGATGTCGGATCTTTCATCGTCCTCATCCATCGTTACCAGAGCGTCTTAGACGCAGGTTTTTTTTGCCGAAGGGGTATGCCTCGCAATACATGCGACATATTGCAACGGGCGCGGACCTGGTCGTCATTTCGCAAGGCGGAAACTTAGACGGACTTTCTTGGATGGAAGCAGCGCGGTCCTGTGCCTTTCCGTACGCCGTGATCGTGCAGTCGGCGGCGGAGCAGTGGTGGCCCGAAGATGAATTGGCCAAAAAACTGGCGGAGGCTTATGAGGGCGCCCGCTGCGCCTTCTTTGTCTCTGAGGCAAATCTCGCGCTGACCCGTCGGCAATTCGCTACCGCCCTGCCTCGGGGACGAGTCACTCGCAATCCGTTTAATGTCCGGTACGGCGTCCTGACAACATGGCCCGCGGATCCCGAGGAACGATTAATTCTCGCCTGTGTCGGTCGGCTGGACGCGCACCAGAAGGGGCAGGATTTGCTGATCCAAGTATTAAGCCTCTCTCACTGGCGCGACCGCAACGTCCATTTGTCCTTAGTTGGAAGTGGCGCGTGCGAGCGCGGGCTTCGTAGCTTGGCTGACACGCTAAAGGTAGCCAATATCCAGTTCACGGGGTTCGTCGACGATATCGAAAGACTCTGGAACAGCCATCACGCCCTGGTGCTTCCGTCACGCTTCGAGGGTATGCCGTTGGCCCTCGTGGAGGCGATGCTTTGCGCCCGTCCGTGCATCGTGACCGACGTGGCAGGTCACCGTGAGCTACTCCGCGATAACATAACCGGCTTTTTGGCGAAAGCTCCCACGGTCGAGTTGCTGGATGAAGCGATGAATCGCGCATGGGAAAACCGGCACCGCCTCAGGGAGATGGGTGAATTTGCGGCGAGAGACGTTCGCCAATGGGTGTCCCCAGACCCCACAGGCGATTTCATCCGCCAGCTCGAGTCCCTCGTTGACGGCGCATTTGGCTAGGGGGTGCCTTACCACTGCACTCCGGGATACAGGCTCGGCATGCGGAATCCGCGGTAGGCGTTTTGCCTCGGGATCTGCATGTTCCACACGGTTTGGGGCGACGTGGTCTGCGTCACCTCATAAATGGCGGAAGCAGCGGCCGGAAAGTCAGGGGCGCACTCGTCGAACTCCAAGTTCCCATTGGCCTGCAGGCGGGAATTCCCGCCGAAGAACGAAAAAACGGGGGACAGATTGTCCACCGATTCAATCGTCGCCGTTTTCGCCGATTCATCGAGCTGAAGGATCGGCACGCGACTTGCGCAAGGCGTTGTCGTCCCGCAAATCGTTCCGCTCGCGTCCAGCACGCGGCTGTCCCCATTGTCGAATAGTGTTATCTGAAATGTGCCGCTGCTGTTGCTGCTGATGATGTTGGCGTCGTGTTGCGCGGCGAACCAGTCCACCGGGTCCGTGCCGTTTTCGAGCGCGAAATCTCCCTGGTAGCCCAGCTTCCAAAGAATGTTCCCGGTTCCCTGGCCATCGTTGTAATCGACCTTTATGACCCAGGACTGGTTCCGCATCGAAACAATCAAAGCCTTGTCATCCGGTGAATATACGACGGAATTCGTGTGCGTCCAGTCGGGTAGCCCCAACGGGTGACGGTTCAGGTCCAGATGATCAAATTCGGACCAGAGCCATACCGGGTTGTGGTTCTGATCGAGGTCGATCAGCACGTCGCCTAGCACGGTCACCGGGTTGGGATAGCCCGTCAGTCCAGACTCCACTTGTTGCTGCGAGGCGATCACGATCAAATGGCCGTTCGGCAGGATTGCAAAATCGTGATGCGTGCCAATGACCGTAATGTTGCAGCCAGCGCAGGTCGCAGCTGCCAGCGCCTGATTCAGTTGCGCTGCGGTCATCTGCCATACCAGATTTCCGCCGAGGTCAACTTCCTGAAGGACAGAATCTGTTCCGTCCACTGCAGTTCCGGCGAAATCCATGAGAAAATGTCCGTTCGGCATCATCTTGGCCCCATTCGAATAAGTTCCGGGTACCGGGTCGTTGTACCCCCAAAGCATGTTCCCGGCTAGGTCGGTCACGGCCACGCTGACTTGAGGCCCAGTGCTGATCAAATCCAGCATCTCAACGCCGGTCTGAGGCGTCATCCCAGCGGTAGTCGTGGCAGTCAGGGAAGGAAGCGCGGCCGCAGGCAGGGTTCCCGTGGTGAACGTCTCGTCGAGGTCATCGAAAGTGACGCCATTGCTGAACTTTACAGTGGCCTGCATGTGGTAGGTGCTATTGGAGAGCATTCCTGCGACAAAGGTTCCAACCGAGCCGCCACCCGCTGGAGTCTGCTGCGTCCACGTTGATAGGCCGTAGTCGGTGGTCGGCCCGAACTGAACGGTCACATTGGCTGCGGCCGGCGGTGTGATCGTGTAGAGCGCCACTTGCGGGTTTTTGGTTGGCACGACCGTTCCCGGTGCGACAACGAACACTTGCGCAGAAACGGAGGAAGTGGAACTTGAGCCTCGAGCTGCGCTAACTGTTACGGCAACGCTCTGGGCAGCGGACGGCGCCGTATAGTTCCCGCTTGCGTCGACGGTGCCAATCGTCGAATTGCCTGCAGGAATGCCGTTAACGGACCAGATCGTCCCGCTGCCGTTTAGCGTAGTGTGAAACTGCATTGTCTGACCGGGAGAAAGTGCGGCGGAACTTGGAGAAATAGAAGGAGGTGCTGGGGGCGAAGAGGCACAGCCGGCTACGAAAATAGCAGCCACGAGGCACACCCATACGTGGGTTTCCTTGATTATCATTCCGTCCTCCTAGGACAATTGCCGAACACCGAGAAGCAGAACTCGGCACACTTATTTATCACGGATGATAGAGGGAGTTCCATTTTTTTGTATTCACGCAAGATATCCCGGCCGGGTAGAATGACTGCGTCTCTTCTAGGATGGTATGAAACCCCGTTTCATGAGCTGCAACAGGGAACTGATCGCGTCAGGAAGGCCGTGGAACATCTTGACCGCGGGACCGGGCCGTCACAGCCTGGAGCCGTAATCCCTGAGCCGACCTAACTACCACTGGACATATAATAATGACGACACCGGTCATCTCGGTACTGATCGACACATACAACCAAGAGCGCTACATCGAGCAAGCCATCATGAGCGTTCTGGAACAGGATTTCCCTGCCGAGGAAATGGAAATCCTCGTGGTGGACGACGGCTCGACGGACTGCACACCTAAAATCGTCGGTAAATTCGTTCCTCGAGTTCGGTATCTGCGCAAGGAGAATGGGGGCCAGGCGTCTGCGTTCAACGCGTCTATCCCGGAACTGCATGGCAGTATTGTTTCCTTCCTCGACGGAGACGATTGGTGGGCAAAAGAGAAGCTAGCGGTGATCACGGAAACATTCGAGCGAAATCCGGGGATTGCCGCTGTAGGGCATGGATTCTACGAGGTTCGCGACAACGAACCGCCTCAAGAGATGTTCGTCCCCGCGAAGACCTGCCGGCTTGATCTGACGAGCGTCGAAGCCGCCCGCTTTGCGGACGCTGGGCTCACTCTGCTCGGTACAAGCCGGCTTTCTGTTCGCCGCGAAGTCCTGAACCGAATCGGTCCCGTTCCCCATGAAGTCGTTTTTTTCGACGCCCCCATCTTCACTCTTGCACTGGCGCTGGGCGGCGCCATCGTCCTTGACCGGCCGCTTTGTTACTATCGTCAGCATTCAGATAACTTGTACGCGCCTATCGCGATGGACGCGGCCACTCTCCGCCGGAGGTTTGAGCGACTTGGATTCCTGCTCAGCTACGTTCCGCCACGGCTCGCAGAGTTTGGAGTCGCTCCAGAAGTGATTGAGGCACTGATCGAATCTCCCCGAATCGGCTTCGAACGAGCCAAGCTCCAGTTTGGCGAAGGGGGACGCTGGGAGGTTTTCCGTACCGAATTCCGGAGGTTTCAAACGGATTACAAGCGTCCAAGCCCAGGGTATAAGTTGTTCCAATGCGCGGTGGGCGCTTGCGCCCTCCTTCTGCCTCCGCACAGCTTTTACCAGCTTCTAGATTGGTATAGCAGGAACAATATCAAGCGCTTTCGGAACATCTTGGGGAAACCCGAGCCGAAAGTGCCGCCGACGTTTTTTGGGCGGCAACCGGTTGCGAAACGCGCTCTTTGCGGCCATCCAGATTGACCTTCTCGTCTCGGAATATTTCCCAGCTTCGATTGCAAGACCACGGAGCAGTGTTCGCTGACCGTCCTCGTGTGCGAGTCCGTTTGCGCTCGCGAGAGCACAGAAATCCAAGCTATTGAGTCCGGCGCGATCCGCGCCTATACGAGTTTTTGCTCGTGCCATGAAACGTTAGAACGCCGCTGTTTCGCACTGCGGCGGTGCCGCACGCCGATCAGGGGTATGGGGAGATGTGGTGAAGCACGCCGGTGCGCTGATTCGAGTGCTTCTGAAATTTCCCAGCTGCAGCCGCGAAAAGGACGGAACGAGGAGGAAATGCCCTCAGCTCGAGTGTTCGACTCACATTCACGCGTAAACCATCGCCAGGATGGCGCGACCGGTGCATTTTGGATTAATGGTCACTTCAGAAGAGGCCAGCTATAATAAAGCAGACAATCGTATTCGCAATGGGTCCGAACATCTTGCCGCGGTAGGGCGGAGCAAAATCATTCTGGCGGCTCGAAAAAAGAGCAGCGTAGGCGGTGAACACCTTGGGATTGATGAGACCGACCGTCACGGTTCTAATTGATACATACAATCACGAGCGCTTCATTGAAGAAGCCATCGTAAGTGTTCGAGAACAGGATTTTCCACCAGCAGAGATCGAAATCCTTGTCGTGGACGACGGTTCGACCGACCGCACGCCCGAAATCGTCCGGAAGTTTGAGCCGCACATACGCTTGCTCCGAAAAGGAAATGGCGGGCAAGCATCCGCCTTCAACGTGGGCATTCCTGAGGCGCGAGGCGAATTTGTTGCGTTTCTCGACGGAGACGACTGGTGGGCGAAAGAAAAGCTGAGTGTCGTCATGGAGTATCTAGCCGGTCGGCCGCATGTCGGAACCGTCGGGCACGGCATCCAGGAATTTGATTCCGACACGGGCCGAACAAGCGCTACGGTTCCCCAACACGCTCGTGAAATCAGCTTGGATACAGTTTCGAATGGCAGATTTTTCAGGCAGATGATGTGTTTCTTTGGAACCAGCCGAGTAACGATACGCCGGAAGGTCCTGTCTCATGTACTTCCGGTTCCTGAGTCGTTGGTAGTCGAAGCAGATGAGTTCATGTCAATTATGAGTACCGCTTATTCGGCATCCGCTTTGATTCAGCGGCCGCTAACATTTTACCGGCTGCATGCCGACAATTTGTTCCAGGTGAGAACCAAAGACGAGGTCAAGCAGCGACGGATTCAAAAGGTCTTAACTGCGTTGGCCCAAGAACTCCGAATTCGATTAAATTCGGCCGGTATCGCACCGGAAATCATTGATGCGATCGTTGAACCACTGGACGTGGAGAGTAAGCGCCGTCGCCTAATGCTGGATGGAGGAAGACCCTGGGAGACGTTTCAAGCGGAACGAGCCGGGTTTCGGATCGCATACAAAGAAGGCAGCCCGGCATACTGGCTTTTCAAAGGATTCGTTCTTGCGTGCACTCTCGCCCTCCCTCCCCGGAATTTTTATCAGCTTCGAGAATGGTACAGTCGCAGCGGTTGGCGTCGGGTCCGAAGCTTGCTCGGAGAACCGGTTCCAAACGCAGAAATCCGCAACCTGCCGACGACAGTGGAGCTTAATTCCGAAAGAAAAACTGCCGGCTAGCCGAGGGGAAAGCTAGAAGGCTACTAGACTCGAAGATGAGCAGTTCGAGAGGGAGGAACGGCTATTCTGGGCGATGCGGTCGTATTTTCGACATGGTCCTGGGACGTGTTTAACGTCCCGGAGCGCATCGCGCTCGCACTCGCGTCGCGGGGAGCGCGCGTGCTGTATTGCGAAATGCCGGTTTGCCGATTCCGTCGCGCGGGAGAACCGCTGCACGAAGTGGCTGAAGGCATCTACCGTTTTGGCCCGGAATATCTCGGCGCCAAGCTAAGCTCCGTGCCCATCGTCGGGAAATTCCAGTGGAGCATGGTTGCGAAGCAGATCATCGCGCATGCGACATCGCTGAAATTGCAAGACCAGGCTTTCTTCTACTCGCACGTCGACGGGATCACCGCTCTCTGCCGAGAGATGAGAGCGGCGGGCTTGCCTCTGATTCACATTTGCATGGATTACCCAGAGCCCTATCAATACGAGCTCGTCGAGTTATCCGACCAAACTCTGGTTATTCCGAAATCCGTTTTTTATGAGCTCAGGGCGACGTATGGCGATAAGATTCAGTGGATCCCCCAATCCATTCATCTGACGACGGGGACGCGGCAAAACAACGGGTCTCGCAGGGAACTGGCGCAACTTGCGGCGGTGCCGCGCCCGCGGCTTGGCTATCTTGGACCGATTTTCGCCCGTTTGAATCTGGCAATGCTACGCGAAATCCTCAGTCGCAATCGAAACTGGCATTTTGTGTATTTCGGCGAATCGAAAGACCTGCCGCTCCCGAATGCACATGCAGTGGCTTGGCAGCCGCCGGAAGAATTGGCGAGGTTTGTGGCCTGCTTCGACGTGGGCATGATGCCGTATGATATTAGCGACAAGAAGAATCTTCATTGTGCTCCTCTGAAACTATATGACTATTTTCTGGCGGGGTTGCCGGTCGTCGCGACTCCCCTCCTCGCCCTCGCGGAGTTCAAGGATTTGGTTTACTTGGGAGAGACGGCACAGGAACTATCGGACGCCATCGTTCGCGCACTGGAAGAACCAGTCGACAGCCCAAAGCGTGCTCTTCGCAGGGAGGTGGCACAAGCACATTCGACCGAAGCTCTGGGGCTGCGTCTCGCAGAGGTCTTAAATTCCCTCGAAAAGAATCAAGGGACCACGCAGTGATCAGTTTAGGCATCAACTTCTCGCAGATGCATGATTCGTCAGCGTGTATTGCGCGAGATGGGGAAGTGCTCTTTGCTGTTGCGGAGGAGCGCTTGAGCCGGTCGAAGCACGATGCACGTTTTCCTGCGTCTGCGATTGAGGCATCGCTTGCTTCTGCCGGTGTTCGGTCGGACGACTTGGATTTTGTTTGTTTTGGTTGGCCGCCGGCAACAGCAGCTCTCAGACACGACCTGAAATGCATGGCCACGGGCACTCTGCCCCTGGTCTATGCGGATATCGTAAGTACAGTGCGTCGGAACCTGGGCTTCACGCGCCAACACAACGGCGAAAAGCCTTTTCTCGAGAGATTTTCGGCGACAAAGGCCAAGTTTCGATTTGTCGATCATCACCTCGCGCACGCGATCAGCGCGTATGCATTTTCCGGGTTCGACAATGCTGCGGTACTGGTTCTCGACGGACGCGGTGCGTGGGAGGCGACTTCGCTCTGGCACGGCCGTGATGGAGAACTCGAACACGTCTGGACAATTCCGTGGCCTAATTCGCTCGGGCTCTTTTACGCTCAGTTCACCGACTATCTTGGTTTTCAACCCTACAGCGACGAGTGGAAAGTGATGGGGCTCGCTCCCTATGGCGAGCCGGGAATCGATTTGAGTGATTTTATTATTCCTGACGACAATCCATACAAGGTCTCGGCTCGTCTCTTGTTGGGACGCAATCGGTCGCCGCTCGCCGGAATTGTGTCTCGACTTGGCCCCCGGCGCGTTCCCGAATCCGAGATTGACGCGCGGCACAAGAATCTCGCCTTCGCCGTACAAGATGCTTGCGAAGAGGCCATGATAACGCTGGCGCGCACGGCCGTAGTAAAGACCGGCTGCCGCAACCTTTGCCTCGCCGGAGGCGTCGCGCTCAATTCGAAGGCAAACGGGAAGGTTCTGGCGTCGGGCATCGTGGACCGCATCTTCGTACAGCCGGCAGCGAGCGACGACGGCGTCTGCCTCGGCGCCGCGCTCGCGCCTTACATGGAAAGCGGCAGGAAATTGCCAGTCCACGAAATGCGCCATGCATATCTCGGCTGCGCAAGTTCTGATGCAGAGATTGAGAAAACCCTACAAACTTATAAACTGCGCGCAACTCGATCTGCCGATCCTGCAGCCGCAGCGGCGGAGCTTCTCGCCGATGGAAAGATCCTCGGCTGGTTTCAGGGGCGGATGGAATTTGGTCCCCGCGCGCTCGGCAATCGATCGATTCTCGCCGACCCGCGAGACCCCGAAATGAATTTGAAAGTAAATAACGCCGTTAAGTTTCGCGAGTGGTGGCGCCCGTTTGCTCCATCCATACTCGCCGAAGTAGCGGATCAATACCTCGAATCGGCGACCGACTCGCCATTCATGATTCTGACGGCGCAGGTGAAACCGGAGAAGCGGGGCGTTATTCCCTCCGTCACGCATGTGGACGGTAGCGCCCGTCCGCAAACAGTCGAGCGCAGCATCAATCCGCTGTATTGGAGGCTGATCCAGGAATTCGGCCAGCGCACCGGTGTACCCGTCGTAATGAATACGTCGTTCAACCTGCGCGGTGAGCCGATTGTATGCAGCCCGACCGATGCGGTCCGCACCTTCTTCAGCTCAGGTATGGATGCGCTCGTCATCGGCAGCTTCGTGGTGGAGAAATAGCTTGCCCGCAGGCCGTAAATGGATCGGCAAGCTGCTGCTCAACTCGCCTGCATCGTTGCGTTCCCTGCGCGATGTGCCGATCCTGGGACATTTGATTCACCGCTTAAGCCATCGAATTCTCCCCACCGACGAAAGAGTTTGGGCGAGCATTGAAGCCGGTCCCGCCGCCGGCCTCCGCTTCGAGCTCAACGCGCGCACCGGACAAAGCTACGTTCGCGGCGAAGCGGAGGCGTCAATTCAGAAGGTTCTAGCGGAACGGTTGCATCCGGGCATGGTGTTCTACGACCTCGGCGCCAACATCGGGTTGTTCACGCTTCTGGCCGCGCGTCTGGTTGGTCCCACAGGAAGGGTAATCAGCTTTGAACCTGATGGAGACGCCGCGGCAAGGCTACGGCGCAATATTGAGCAGAACCAATTCACGAATGTAACGGTTATAGAGGCTGGGGTATGGTCCAAAAGCGGATACGTCAATTTCGTGCCGGCCGATTCGTCGTCGCCCGACCACGGCCTCGGCAAGTTCGTCGACGGAGGGAATGAAACAACCGGGATAGCAAAGCAGTGCCTGGCGATGGACGATCTAATTGGCAATACGCCACCACCGGACGCGATTAAGTGCGATGTGGAGGGCGCTGAGGTCGAAGCGTTGCGAGGGGCAGAGAAACTGCTCCGGACTCACCGTCCATGGATGATCTGCGAAATGCATTCGGAATCAAACGAGCAGGCTTCACGTGAGCTCCTGACTCGCTTTGGGTATACCGTCGAAGCTTTAGATGGCAACCATGCGCTGGCAGTACCGAAACCGGGGCTCTGAAACAAGCTTCGCAGACGTCAGCTATGCATGCGTCGCGTTGGAAAGCGGACAGCTCAAAATGAAAACGGACGCAAAGCCAATCGCACCACCGAAAACGTGGATCGCAATCATCGGGTCGAAAGATTTTCCGACCGATGGCGTGCAAGATTATTGCGAGTTTCTGGGATCTGCACTGGAGCGCCGTGCCATCGAATTAAGAATCGTTCGCGTCGAGTGGAAACAGAAGGGTTGGTTAAGGGCCCTACGCGAACTCTGGCGCGACGGTGTCGGCTGGCGGGACCAGCGCGTCATCCTGCAATACACGGCGATGTCCTGGTCGCGGCGCGGATTTCCATTCGCGCTGCTGATCGTGCTTGCTCTTCTTCGCCGCCGAGGTGCTCGCTGCGCGGTTATGTTCCACGAGCCATATCCTCAGGGTGGAGCGCGGCACGGGCTAGCAAGATTGCTCACTCCTTGTCAGGATTGGGTGATCCGCGCCATGTACCGCACGGCGGAGAAGAGCATCTTTCCCGATTCGCTTGAAACGATTGGATGGTTACCGAAAGGTTCGACCAAGGCAGTCTTCATTCCCATCGGAGCTAATATTCTAGAGCCTTTGGCCGGAGCGACGAGTAGTTTTGAGAGTAAGAGCCCGACTAGGACAGTTGCGATCTTTTGCTTAACGGGCGCTCCGCATTTTCACCGAGAGTTGCAGGAGATCGCCGAGGCCATGCGTTCGGTGGTTGCAAGCGGAACAAAGATTCGTCTCTTATTTTTTGGTCGGGGTACGGACGAAGCGAGAGAGGACATCGGGCGTGCCTTTTGCAATATGCCCATCGAGGTTTCGATCCTGGGGCTTCTTCCGACAGCGGAAATTGCGGCAACACTTCTCAGGTCGGACGCCATGCTTTGCGCCCGGGGGACGGTCTATCCTCGCCGGGGAAGTGTGATCGCCGGGATCACTTGCGGGCTGCCGATCGTGGGCTACCGTGGACCCGAGACAGTCTCTCCCATTACCGAAGCAGGCCTGGAACTAGTCCCGTATGGGCAGCCGAGTGCTCTCGGAGAAGCTCTCAGCCGCGTGCTATCGGACAATCATCTATGGCAGCACTTGAGTGATAGGAGTCTGCATGCTCATGCGAAATATTTTTCTTGGGAGAAGATCGCCGAGAGTTTCGCGACGGAGCTTTCGAATGGGTGAAGCTCGTTTCAAGACTTTGATTGTGCTCACTCACCCAATCCAGTACATGAGCCCAATTCTCCGGGAGACTGCCAAGCACCCAAAGCTCGATCTTACGGTAGCCTATTGCAGCCTCGAAGGCGCTCAGCGCAAACGGGACCCGGATTTCGGTGTCGAGATTGTCTGGGACGTTCCGCTTCTCGAGGGTTATCCGTGGGTCCATGTCCCGAACCGCTCGCCTTGGCCTGGCGTGGGCCGATTCTTCGGACTCATTAACCCAGGCCTCTGGAATTTGATTCGGGACGGCGCGTTTGATGCAGTGGTTCCGCTGACGGGCTACGTGCATGCCACATTCTGGATTGCCCTTGCCGCGGCAAAATCGAAGAGACAGCTCGTGCTTTTTGGCGGAGATGCGCACGAAATTGCCCCGCGCGACGGCAAATTATGGAAGACGTCCATTAAGAAGCGCCTGTGGCCGCGTTTGTTCCGGCTCGCCGATGTCGTTGTTGTGCCTTCCAGTGGCGGGGTAAATTTGATGCGGTCACTGGGAATCCCGACGGAACGGATCGTGCTGACTCCTTACGCGGTGGATAATAAGTGGTGGCTAGAGCAATCCGCACGAGTCGACCGATGTGCTGTGCGTGCCGAATGGGGGGTTCCGGAAGATGCCTCGGTTGTTCTGTTTTGCGCGAAGCTGCAACCATGGAAGCGGCCGCATGATGTTTTGCGTGCGTTTTCGAAGGCCGCGGTGGAAAACTCTTACCTTGTCTTTGCAGGAGACGGCCCCTTGCGCACGCAACTCGAACAAGAGGCTCGATCCAGTGGTTTGGCGCAACGGGTGCGCTTTCTCGGTTTCGTCAATCAAACGAAGCTGCCGGCGGTCTACTGTTCCTCCGACCTGTTCGTACTTTCCTCGCAGTACGAGGCTTTCGGCGTTGTCGTGAACGAGGCCATGCTCTGCGGCTGCCCGGTGATCGTGAGTGACCGTGTGGGGGCGCGCTTCGACTTGGTTCGTGATGGCGAAACAGGTTTTGTCTTCCCAGTCGGCGATGTGGAATTTTTGACCAGGCTCCTCGGCGAGATATTGCCAGATCGTGATCGGCTGAAACGAATGGCGAACGCGGCACGCCAGCGGATGGCGAATTGGTCGCCGGTTGAGAATATCGCAGGGCTGGTGGAGGCGATCGAGAGAGCCGCACAGTTTCGCGGTACTTCCCAAAACGGCCAGCGACAATGAGAGTCTTGATTTACTCGCATGCATTTCTGCCGAAAGTGGGGGGCACGGAGACCGTGGTAATGCTTTTGGCGCAGGGGCTCGCACGACACGCCGGTCTTTCTTCGAGTACGCCTTTCGAGCTCACCCTCGTCACACCGACGCCCGCTGAAGGAATCAATGATTCAGAGCTACCATTCCGAGTCGTGAGGCAGCCGACGCTAGTGGCGCTCGTCCAGTTGCTGCGCTGGGCCGACATCATTCATCTCGCCGGTCCCGTTCTGGTCCCTATGATCGTTGGACTGTTGTTGCGCAGGTCCATTGTGATCGAGCATCACGGTTTTCAAGCGGTTTGCCCGAACGGCCAGCTCCTCTATAACCCGACCCAAACTCCATGTCCGGGCCATTTCATGGCGAAGCGATACCGCGAATGCGTTCGTTGCAACCGTGCGCATGGAAAACTGCAGAGCTTGAAAATGTGGCTGTTAACATTCCCGCGCCGTTGGCTTTGTCAGCGCGTGTCAGCCAACATTCTTCCGACCGACTGGCTCACGACCGTCCTGCAATTGCAGCATACGGTAACGATTCACCACGGGCTTGTTGCTGTCAAAAGCCGCCAAGCCGGCAACGATGCACCGGCAGTCCCAACCTTCGCATTTATGGGGCGCTTGGTAAGCTCGAAAGGAGCGCGTGTATTGCTTGAAGCGGCCCATCAATTGAAGGCGAAGGGTTACGTCTTTCAAATCAAGATCATCGGCGAAGGTCCTGAGCGCGAGGCACTCGAAATGCTCGCGCTGGGGCTGCAAATCAAGGACTGCGTCCATTTCCTTGGCTATGTCTCGACCGAACAATCGCAGCAAAGACTGTCGGACATTGCAGCGCTGGTCGTACCATCGCTCGCAGGTGAAGTCTTTGGATTAGTTGTGGTCGAAAATATGTTGCAGGGAAAAACCCTAATTGTTTCGGACATAGGTTCGCTGCGCGAAGTCGTGGGCGACACGGCCCTGGTCTTCCCGGCGGGCGACGCTTCAGCCCTTGCTTGCTGTATGCAACGGTTAATGGAAAGGCCCGATTTGGCGGCGTCGCTTGGGTCCGCAGCGCGCGCACGCGCCATGCAACTTTTCAATCAGGATAGTATGATTGAACGCCATATTTCATTGTACGATCGCTTGTTGTGCTCTTGAGACAGTTACAGTTTGGAAGTACACGCATTTCCAGGTCCCGCAGAAATGACTCTACAGAGAATCATTACAAGTGTAGTTGAATGGCTGCCGCAGAGTTTCAAAGTCGCTTTGCGGGGTCAACGCGGCTCTCCTAACCCCCTCGCAAACGCGATTCACTCGATTTTGAATCGAATCCCAGCCGAACGCTACGTCGTTTTGCCGTGTGCGGGGGTACTCGAGGGCTTTCAAATGCGAGTGGACTGGCAGATTCATCGAAGTTTCGCCTACGGAACCTGGGAGCCCGAAGTCGTTCGAGCAATACAGCAGGAAGTTGCCCCGGGAATGAATGTTTTAGACCTCGGTGCGCAGAGCGGTTTTTACACACTGCTATTATCGAGGCTTGTCGGACCGGCAGGCCGGGTTTTTGCATTTGAGCCCCTACCAGCAAATTTTCGCCTCCTCGATGAGAACGTACGTTTGAATCTCTTGCGAAATGTTGTCGTCAGTCACGAAGCCGTGGCGCGAGATTCCGGCGAGCTCAGTTTTCCATTTCCTCATCACGAGAAATCTCTGGTGGCCGGGCCGCTCCATGAGGATGACAATCTGGGGATTCTCACGGTGCAGGGAATCTCGCTGGACGATATCTCCCTGAGGGAGAAGGTTCCGATCGACTTCGTGAAAATGGATATTGAGGGCGCCGAATGGGCTGCGTTGCAAGGAGCCGAGAGAGTACTGAGAGACTTCCACCCTGGCCTGCTGATCGAGCTCCACGACCGAGTGTCACCGGACGCGGGCAATCCAGTTGTTGTGCACCTTCGGAAGTTGGGTTACGAAGTGGAATGGCTGGGCGACGTCTGCATCACCGCTCATATTATTGCGCGATGGCCCCGAAAAGCATGCGGGAATAAAGGGAATTAGAAATCCAAAGTCAAATGCGCAGCACACGCATTTCGGCGATAAAAAGCCAGACGCTAATTGGGCTGGCCGTGTTTCTGTTTGGCCTTTGCGCAGCCTGGAAAATTGGCGGCTGGATTGCTGCGGAGGACCTGACACCGATAGCCTTTGCCGCGTTTGGCATCGCGGCTTTTGTTGTGGCCCTCACCATCCTTCGCAACTGGCGTCTGGGATTTTACTTCTTTCTCGTTTGGCTACTCTTTGAAGACCTAATCCGCAAATTTCTCGGTAACAATATGGTGATTTATTTCGGGAAGGACATGCTGGTGGGGCTTGTTTACATCTCCCTGTATATTGAAATTCGGAAGGGCCGCGCAAAGACCTTCCGCCCGCCATTCTTACTACCCTTGAGTTTGCTGCTATGGTTGGGCGTGATCCAGATCTTTAACTCCAATTCCCCGCACATCCTCTTCGGTCTGATCGGCTTCAAAGTGTATTTCTACTACGTACCCTTGATTTTTGTGGGGTACGCGTTGATTCGCGGCGACGAGGACCTGAGAAAGTTTCTCGTGGCCAATGGAATCCTGGCTGGCGTGATCAGTGCCATCGGAATCATCCAGGCGATTCTCGGAAACAGCTTCTTGAATCCAACGACCCTTGCACCGGAACTACAGGAGCTCGGCAATCTTGAAAAAGTCACCCCGCTCACGAATCAAGTGTTCTCCCTCCCGGATGCTGTTTTTGTCAGTTCCGGTCGATTCTCCCTTTTCCTGGTGGTCGCCGCGATCCTGACCATGAGTAGCGTGGGCTACCTGCTCCTCTATACGAAGCGCAGCCGCGGAATCATGTACCTTGCGTTTGCGCTTGTCGGCGTGGCCACGCTGCTCAGCGGATCGCGTGGCGCGGTCGTAAACGCGATGGCGAGTGCACTGATCCTTTCTGTAGGGTTTCTTTGGGGAGCTCCGTGGCGTCAAAGACAGGCACATCGTTTGGTCAAGACGATCCGGCGTTCGGCCATGGTGGCGTCCCTTGGCCTCGCGGCGCTTCTGCTGGTTTTCCCGAATGAAGCAGGTTCGCGGATCGCCTATTACACCGAGACACTTTCGCCGAACAGCTCTGCCTACGAAGGCTCCTATCGGAGCTGGGACTATCCAATACAGAATCTTGAACTGGCATTTACCAATCCTAACTGGGTCCTTGGAAACGGAATCGGTACCGCGTCGCTCGGAACTCAATACGTCGCAAGGATCATTGGCAAGAGTCCCCCGAATATGACCGTTGAAGAAGGTTTCGGGACCATGATCGTCGAAATGGGGATCGTGGCGCCGTTCCTTTGGATCCTTTGCTCAGCCGCGCTATTACTCAGTTGTTGGCGAGTTGTCAGGCGACTGCGTCAAACCCGGTTTTGCCCGATCGGGGTAGGGGTTCTCTGGTATGTATTCTTGTTCCTGATTCCGCTGACGTTCGGAAGCTTGAATTCTTACCTGAATTACATTAACAACGTTTATCTCTGGCTCATGGTAGGAGTGCTATTCCGCCTGCCCACCTTGCTGCCAAGCCCTAGCCCTCACTCCGCCGAGCCCTCTCCAGGGGTCGTCTCGCCAGAAGGCCGAGTGTTTTCATGAGCGCACGGCAATCAGAGCCGAATGCATGAGCAAGCCGAAGCAAAAGCATCGACTGGCGGTGGTCTCCCCGTTCCTCAGCAAGAGCTTCGGCACGGAGCGAACGGTCATCGAATGGCTCACTCATCTGCCTGAGGTCTTTGAAATCCACCTGTACAGCCAACGCGTGGAGGACTTGGAGGGCGCACGTTTCATCTGGCATCGAATTCCGAAGTTTCCAGGTCCCCATCTTTTCAATTTTCTTTGGTGGTTCGCCGCAAACCACATTTGCCGGGCTGTCGATCGCTTGCGAGGTCTCAAGCACGATCTCGTCTACAGTCCCGGTATCAATTGCTTTGATGCAGACGTAATTTCTGTCCACATCGTGTTCGCCGAATATCTTCGTCAGCTTGAGTCACACCGGGATCTCGGATGGAAGCAACTGCATTCTTGGCCTCACATCTTTCACCGGAAGCTCTATTACCGTTTGATTGTGACCTTGGAACGACACATTTACGCGAATCCGCAAGTATCGCTGGTTCTGTACGCAAAAAAAACAGCCAAGGACCTTGAAAGATTTTACGCCCGGCGCGATCGCTTGCCGGTTCTTTATCTCGGACTCGATCATGACGCGTTTAATCCGATCCGGCGAGCAGAGTTGCGGGAACGCGCGCGCCGCGAACTCGGCATTGCGGATGACCGATTTATCTTGTTGCTGGTTGGCAATGATCTGCGGAAAAAAGGGATCGTCGTTCTAATCGAAGCGATATCGAAATTGCGGGATTTGCCGGTGGATCTAATGGTTGCGGGCCGGGAGGACCCGGGTCCTTTTCGAGGTATGGTCAGCGACAGAGGGCTCAGGGGAAGAGTGCACTTTTTACCTCCGCGCAAGGACATTGAGTTCTATTATGCGGCCGCTGATGCATATACGGGTCCATCCCTCGAGGACACCTTCGCCCTTCCCCCAGCAGAAGCAATGGCCTGTGGGATGCCGGTGATCGTGTCGGCAGAGAACGGTACTTTCGAGATCATCACACACGAGTCCGATGGGTTGATTCTGAATGATCCGAACGACGCCGACACTCTAGCCGCAATGATTCGAAGGCTCTATGAAGATAGCGATTTTCGGACCAGACTCGCTCAAAAAGCCGCCGAAACGGCCCGGCAGTATACCTGGGAACGCAACGGTCGCGACTTAGGGCAAATCTTCGAAGATATCCTGCGTCAAAAGACGACACGGTCGTCTGGGCAAACCATTACGCAGGAATTTTAGGCCTTCGTCGATAACGAGGAATCACGGGTCGCGATCGATGCAACTGTCAAAACGACTCATCGGACTGTTTCCCGGATTTCTCGGTGTTGGCGGCGTTCAGGAGGCGAGCCGGCAAACTGCGACTGCTCTGGAGGCGATCGCGAGCAAGAACGGATGGCGGACTCGATTCCTCGCTCTCAATGATCCGACGGGCGACTGCCGATTCGCGTGGGGCGGGCGTGAAGTGTCGTTTCGAGGCTTTGGGCGCGCGAAAATTCCTTTCCTCCTCTCCGCTGCGACCTTGCTGCGCGGAAACACCCGTATCGTCCTTGCTGCTCATCCGAATCTAGCTCCTCCAGCGGCATTTATAAAAGCTTTCTCAGGTGCGAGCATGATCGTTATGGCGCACGGTGTGGAGGTGTGGTCGCCTCTGTCACAGGTTCGTCGCCGCGCGCTTCTGTGCGCCGATGTTGTGCTGGCACCCAGTTCTGATACCGCGGAAAAACTCGTAGCGGTGCAAGGTGTTTCCTTGCAAAGGACACGCAGATTACCTTGGGTCCTCAGCCCGGATATTGTTCAAATGACACAGACACCCGCCCTCCTACGGTTGCCGCAAGGTTTTCCAACGGGCTTCGTGATTTTGACCGTCGCTCGCTGGTCCGCGTCTGAGCGCTACAAAGGGGCCGATGACTTGATTCGCGCAACCTGGCAACTTCGGACCGCGGTTCCGGATTTGCATCTAGTAGTTGTCGGAGGTGGTGACGATTTGCCACGGCTTCAGAAGCTCGTCCTCGACATCGGTGCTCATGATCGGGTGCACTTCCTCGATAGCCTGTCGCGAGAAGAGCTGGGAGCCTGCTACGCGCATTCCGATGTTTTCGCACTGCCTAGCACGGGCGAGGGATTCGGATTGGTGTTTCTCGAGGCCATGTCGTTCGGCAAACCTGTGGTGGCAGCCGCGGTCGGAGGCGCGATCGATTTGGTTGAAAACGAGGTCAACGGTCTTCTTGTTGCGCCCCACGATATCGTGGAGCTTACCGGAGCCCTTGCTCGATTGTTTGCCGACCAGCAGCTTCGCGCAGAACTAGGCCGCCATGGATCTGAGAAAGTCTTGCGCGAGTGCTGCTTCGACGTCTTCGAATCCGGACTGGCGCGTATTCTGAAGGAGTGCGGCTTGGCGTCTTGCGCTGCATGAATGAGGTGCCATCACTTGTAGTAATGTCTCAGACGGAGGATAAACGCTTGGATCGTCTACGAGTTGGCTTGATTGGTTCGGGATTCATCGCAAAGCAGAAGCATTTGCCTGGTTGGGAGAAGGCCCAAAAAAAAGCCCAAGTAGTCGCTTTGTGTGATCCGAATCAGGCCCAGGCCGAAGAAATTGCCCGAGTGCACGGGATCCCGAAGGTCTACAAGGATTTTCAGCAGATGCTCGAAGCCGAGCGACTCGACGCTGTGGACATCTGCTCTCCGCCGCGCACCCACGCGGAGCTCGCGGTCCGCTCGCTCAAAGCCGGTGCGCACGCTCTCATTGAAAAGCCAATGGCCATTAACACTGAAGAGTGTGACTGCATTCTGGCCGCCGCCCGTGAGAGCGGGCGCAAGATTTGCGTCGCGCATTCGGACCTGTTTTACCCTTCGTTCCTCAAAGCCCGTGAGATGATCAAAGCGGGAACGATCGGTGCATTCCGCGGCATGCGCATCTTCCTTTCCACCCCCATGGACTACATTACCTCCAAACCCGACCACTGGGCCCATAAGCTGCCCGGCGGCGTCATCGGCGAGACAGGCCCGCACGTGATTTATATGACTCTGGCATTTATTAATCCCATTCGGGCTGTGCGAGTCGACGCACGCAAGCAACTAAAGGGATTTCCATGGTCACCCTACGAAGACTACCGTCTCGATCTCATTGGCGATGAAGCCTCCTCGAGTGTGGCCCTGACGTACGCCACCAATCGCTGGGCTGTGCAGCTCGATCTCTGGGGCAGCGAGGGACACATGAAATTCGATCTCGAAACACAGACTCTGATCGTTCATGGCCGAGCCGATTTGAAACCCGTTACGCTGGGTCTTTCTGCGGTTAAGGAAGCCGGGCAAATGCTCCGCGGCACGCTCGACATCGGCTTTCGCTACGTCACAGGAAAGTACGAAAACACGCACGACCGCCTTGTCCGGGAATTCGTCGATAGCATTCAGAACGATTTGCCTACGCCGGTGCCCCCTGAGGAAGGGAGGGAGGCGGTGCGGGTGATGGACCTACTTGTCAGCCAGTTGCCGTCCGCGGTGGTCTGAGTATATGTGTGGAATCTCTGGCATTGCGACAAGACGCCTGGAACGAGCCGATCTCGAGCGTTCGATCGACCGGATGGCCCGCTCGATTCGTCATCGTGGGCCGGACGGCCTCGATTCCCGCTGCTTTGTCCCGCCCGCGATTTCACAAAGTGTTGCTCTGGCCCACAACCGACTTGCCATCATTGACATCTCTCCGGCGGGTTGCGAGCCGATGGCCAATGAAGACGGCACGGTTTGGCTCGTGTTCAATGGCGAGATTTACAATTTCGTAGAATTGCGTTCACGTCTGGAATCTTGCGGTCACCGTTTTCATTCTCACACGGACGCCGAAGTCATCATCCATCTTTACGAGGAGGCTGGTCCCGCCTGCGTGAAGCAGCTCGACGGCATCTTCGCCTTTGCCATTCTCGACCTGAGCCGTGATCTGCTCTTGCTCGGTCGCGACCCTCTCGGCGTGAAGCCTTTGTTTTATGCGGTCATCCCGCATCACTTCCTGTTTGGATCGGAAATCAAGGCGCTGCTTGCGTCATCGCTTCTCACGGCGGCGCCAGACTGGCAAGCCATCTCTGACTTTTTTACTTACCTGTACGTCCCGGGGCCGGAAACCGCGTTTGCGGGCGTCCAGCAGCTTCTTCCCGCCCACACCCTTACTCTACACTTGCAGGACAATTCGATCGCGCTCGATCAATACTGGGACGTCTCTCGCCGCGAAGATATTCAATCGATGTCCTACGAGGAGCTGAAATGCCAGATTCAGGAGACCCTGGCGGCGGCGGTCAAGCGACAGCTGGTCAGCGACGTTCCGCTCGGCGTTTTTCTCAGCGGTGGAATCGATTCGACGATCGTCGCGGGCCTTGCGAAAAGAGAAAAGAAAGACACTCAAACATATACGCTGGGTCTCCCAGGACACGAATACCGCTTCTTCGACGAAACTGAAACCGCCCGCGCCGTCAGTCGCCACCTCCGCACCGAACACCGCGAATTGTCGCTCGAATTTCCTGACCTTCTTGAAATGCTTGATCTCATCGAATTCTTTGACCAGCCCTTCGCCAATCCGACCTCCTATCTGATGCATCAGTTGTCCCAAAAAGCGCGGGAGCACATCACCGTCGCTCTGTGCGGTGCCGGAGGTGACGAACTCTTTGCCGGCTATCCTCGAGCTTCCGGCGTGCGTCTGGCCCGCCGCCTGGCCTGGATGCCGCGGCCGCTGCTGCGCCTGGGAGCGAATGCATTGTCCCTCATGCGTGACTCCCACCAGACGCCGTATCTCCGTCGCGCCCGAAAATTCCTTGGAGGACTTGACCCCGATTTCTTCGTCCAATATACGAACTGGACGTATTTTATGAACGAGGATCAGAAGCGCAGCCTGCTTCTGGGACATTCGCACTGCGGCAACTCACATTCATCGGTCAATGTTTTGCGCTCGGCCTACGCCCAATCCCAGTTGCGCGACGAAGATAATCGGATTTTGCAGATGGACCTCAAAACCTTTTTGGTCGATAACATCCTCGACTACACCGATCGAATGAGCATGGCCAAAGCGCTCGAAGTACGCGTCCCCCTTCTGGACGCTGCGTTCGTCGAATTGAGCCTGAATACCCCGTTCGCGTATAAAATTCGGAACGGTGCATCGAAGGCCATCCTCGTCGATGCGTTCGAGGAATTTTTTCCGCCGGAAGCGTGCAATGCTCCCAAGCGAGGTTTCAATGCTCCTCTTGCATTATGGGCCGGGAACCTCTTCGATCCCTACTTTGAGGCCAGTCTCAACAACTCGCATCCGCTCCGAGCGAGACTGGGTAAAGACATCGGCGCCGCCTGGAACGATGGAATCCTCGATTTGAATTTTCTACAGCAGCTTCGCCTGCAGCACCGCCAGGGAAAGCGCGACAATGCCCATGAGTTGTTTGCGTGCATTCTTTTCGACGTCTGGTGGCGAAAATATATCAAGCGGTCGCAACCGATGGTCCACTGGCAATCAGGCCCGTGCTAGCGTGCACATCCTCAACGTAGCCCAGACCTATTTCCCCTATGCCGCCGAGGGTGGCCGTCCCGCCAAGGTTCGTGCCATTTCTGGCAAGCTCGCCGAACATGGCCATAGCGTCACCGTCCTTACGGCCAACCTTGGGATGTCCGAATGGTTAAGAGTGGCGCATCAGCCCGAAGAAACTCGGATGGGCCTCGCGTCCACAGAAAATGGCATCGTCGCGATTTATTTGCCCACCTTGGCGCGTTATCGCGTCCTTACGATAAATCCGCGGGTGATACGATTCTGCCGGGGACTTCTCGCCGGGTTTGATCTCGTGCATTTCTACGGCCTCTACGATTTGCTTGGGCCTATGGTTGGCTATTTTTGCAGGCGCGAAGGAATTCCTTACGTGATTGAGCCGATGGGAATGTACCGGCCGATTGACCGAGCGATTCGCATGAAGAAAATTTGGCATCGCACAGTCGGAGGGGCGTTCTGGCGAAACGCCGCAAAGATTATTGCCACTTCAGAACTTGAGCAGCAGGAGCTGGAGGAGGATGGCGTTGCCCAAGCAAAAATTGCCATACGCTATAATGGGATCGATCTGAGCGCTAAAACCACGCCCCGTGGCGAGTTCCGTTTGAAGTGGGGTATATTGGCAGACGAGCCGCTTATCCTTTTTTTGAGTCGACTAATCCCTCGGAAAGGAGCCGATGTACTGATCGAAGCATTTGCAGCAGCGTGCCCCGAGTGGGGCCGTCTGGTGATCGTGGGACCTGAAGGCGAGCCCGGATATCGAGCGCAGCTTGAACAATGCGCACAAGATTGCGGCGTCAGAGGGCGCGTGCTGTTCACCGGCCCTTTGTACGAGGAAGATAAGATTTCGGTCTTGGTGGACGCCGACGTCTTCGCGCTCCCGTCGCGTTACGAAAATTTCGCTAATGTTGTTGCAGAGGCCATCGCGTGCGGAGTTCCTGTGATCATCACGCCTTTTTGCGGAATCCGTTCGCTGGTTGACGGCAGGGCGGGTTTGGTGGTCAACCCCGAAAAGAAGGCGTTCGCCGCCGCGCTCGAAGCCATGCTGCACGATAGGTCACTCTACGGCCGCCTGAAGGAAGGTTGCCGCGAGGTCGCTTTGCAATTCAGCTGGGATCATTTGACTGATCAGATGGAAGGCTACTACAAAGAAATTTTGGCGCGGAGCCGGAGCGTCTCCTGAGCGCGTGACATTTTACGACGAGCACCCCTTTGATTGGGCTTCTCCCGATAGTGCGGCCGAAATCACCTCTACGGTCCTGCGTCCGCTTGCCGACTTGATCGACACGCTCGATTCAAACTCTCTCATCTTCGATATTGGCTGCGGTCCAGGACGAGTCCTTGGCCTTCTTGCCCGGCGCGGCCTCCGCTGCATCGGAATCGACCGAAGCCGCGTTTCTCTCGGGCTGGCTAGGAGCCGATATGGCCGCCCCGGTGCTGTCGCAGACAACCTGCAACTCCCGCTACCCGACGAAGTTGCCGACGTGATTATTTCCGACGGCGTAATCCACCACACCGAGGATCCTCATGCCGCGTTCGCCGAAAACTTGCGCGTCCTAAAACCAGGTGGCCGCATGTACCTTGCCGTTTACAAGCCTTTCGGCCGCTATCCATTTCTTTACAAGTATCCGGGCTGGATGATACGCGTTGGCTTGCAACACGGCTGGTCTCGACCGCTCGTAAAGATCTTCGCCCTGGGTCCCTACTTTCTCGTGCATTTTGCTCGGTCCAAAGGTAAACGGACATGGGCCGCGGCACGAAACCTGTTCTACGATTATTTCGTCACACCTTGCGTCACCTTTCTCCCTCGGCAGCTGATCGAAGATTGGTGTGCGAAAACGGGAGCGCAGGTGCTTCGCTATAACGAGAATCGCGGTGCGAACGTGCATTCTTTCGTTTTGCAGAAAGTCCCTTGCGCGACAACCTCAGGCGAAATCGGGGCCGTGCCTAATTCTAGCAATACTCGAAAGACAGCGGGTGTCACAGAGGAACGGCGGTCGGTTCGATCGATGCACACGTCGCGGCCCTTAGACTGTCTTCGTATTCGTTCCGGAACCTTCGCGGCCGTGAGTGCCTTCGGGACATTAAATGCAAAGGGCGATGTGATTCTCGGCGCGATCATCTCCGAGGCGATCCGAAAACCAGGATGACGAACACGGCTTGTCGACAAGAACTCTGGGATTCCGGCTTCCATTTGACACTCAGAATACTGGCTTACGACAGCACCAATACAGGAGCAGGCCGGATTAAATGTCGTTCCGCTCGGTCGATTGCTTATTTATCGAAAGGGCCGGCGCGTACCGGGGTGGTGTCGACGGCTCTCATCACTGACGCCAGCCGGATTGCCACGACCTGATGACGGAAATCAAATACAACACTCAACTACCTCATTGGAGTCAGATGCAGTTACTAAAGAAGTTCATGCGATTCGCGCGAAAATTCCCTCGCGAACAATTGCAGGCAGCCCGAACGATGGACCGCTACGATCTAGTAGAAGGCGACTTGAAGGTCCCCTGTCTGGGGAACGACCGAACAGCTTACATTATTGGACTTTTCGGAACTGGCCGGCGGTATGTCAATGTATTGATGGAGCAGCATATTGGGGAAAGGGCGAAATATGTTAGGGATGAAATCCGTCTCCATCCTGGTCCGACATCTATGATCTACAGTGGCCATGCCACGATGAAACATGTCTCTCGCGCCCAAGCGTTGCCGGCGGTAACCAGCCGTATATTGGAATCGGTCAAATCGGGATTTGCTGATTTGATTTTTGTCTACCGTCATCCTCTCGATTCGTTGCTGACAAACTGGATTTGGTGGCGGACGTATATTTCCGACAACAGAACGGTTCCCGGTATCTCGCACGTTTATAAGAATAGAGACGATCTGTCGACCGATTTGGAGCAAGACTTTTTTGAATTCAAGAACTTTGCTGAAGGCGACCCTGATTTTTTCGCGACCCTACCCGGCCCGCGGTTTTTGTCCTTTCCGGAATTTGTTGAGGAAACTGAGCTTTTCCTTCAATCTGCTACGCTCTCCTTGCGCCTTGAGGACTTCATGATCGATCCGTTAAAGGAGTTTTCTAAGATCGTTGAGGTCATGTCGGTTGATCTCGATTTGAGTCGTTTACGTTTAGCCCTTCCGGCAGCCAAGCCCTATGGATATTTAGCTGTTAAAGAAAGAGTTCCTCGATTCAGAGAATTCATCAACGGGCTGGATGCGGACACAAAAAGTCGGATTGAGAAAATCGGGTATGATGTGAAGGTCTAGGCAATATCAATAATCAATAGCGAAAAGGTTCGGGATGACTAGGGTTGAATGGAATTACACGGAACGGGCTGAACATTATGATAAAAGGGCGGACTATTCGAAAGAAGTCATCGGGAAACTCCTGCAGCAAATTGGCGCCGTCCCTTCGAAACCAGTGGCGGACGTCGGAGCCGGTACAGGCAAACTAACGAAGCTTCTGGCTTTGCATGGGCTTACGGTTCGTGCGGTTGAGCCCAATGATGCCATGATGGCTATCGGAGTTAAGAATACCGCAGGTATGTCAGTTACTTGGATCAAGGGAGTGGGCGAAAACACAGGTCTTCCTGAATCGTCGGTTCATGCCGCCTTCTTTGGATCTTCCTTCAACGTTCTCGATCAGAAGGCTACTCTCTCTGAAGTCGCCAGAATACTTGTTTCGGATGGATATTTTGCGTGTATGTGGAATCACCGGGACCTGAACGATCCTTTACAGAATCAAATTGAAGAGATCATTCGACAAATGATTCCTGATTATAATTATGGAAGCCGCCGTGAGGATCCCACCGCAATAATCAACGAGAGCAAATTGTTTGGGCAGGTGAGTTACCTGGAACAGGAGTTCAAAGTAGAAGTGCCTTCCAATTTATTTCTTGATGGCTGGAAGTCACATGCAACTCTCGAGCGACAAGCAGGCCAACAATTTGCAGCAGTGCTGGGGCGTATTCAGGAGCTCTTAATGCATTATGAAGTCATCGCTGTCCCTTATTCGACTCGAATATGGTTTGCTCCTCTGGCTATTGAGAAGAAACTCGCTAGCGCTCCTCGCCCAGTCCGAACCCCGCGTAGTCGCCAGGCAATTCCGTGAATCTCCGTGTTTCATCATCACCGACCTCCAGCCCGGTTGCGCTAAATGCAAGATTCACGCGGCGCGCGGTTCGATCGCCGTCATGGTGCGGTCGACTCTGCGCCGGGTGGCGCATCCTCAAGCACTAGCTCGCCCTTCCGTACCATCTTCTGATAAAGCGCCACGTCTTCCGGATTGTCAATTTCACCCCATTGGCCATCGGTTGGAAAGGTGCCGATCGAGAGCAGCTTTCCGTTTAGCAATCGGCGCAGCAATCCGGTCACATCGAGACGGTCGCGCGTCGATGCATCGAGTGTGCCCAGTAGCACCTCGACGGCACTCCATGCCGGTGGCGTGAATTTCAACAGGCCCATATATTGCCCTTGGATATCTTCGATCCGTCTCGTCTTGCCGCCAATCTCCAGCAACTGGCCCGCAGCATCGAGCCGGAAGGTTTCGGCGTCGGCCAAAGGATCGGTGAAACGGCGCGCCCACAAACTGCGCCAGGCCCGGTCGTAACTTATGACCAACTGGCCTGAAGCACCGGCCAGACCGCGCACTAACTCGCCGCGGTAGAAGATATCGGCATAACTCACCATGACTGGCCCCGAGCGGAGCCAAGGGGCGGCCGCGGCGAGCGACATCACCATATTCGTTTCAGCCCATCGTTCGTTCGCGAAATAAGTAACGTCGCGACAATCGATCATCTCGGCGCGATAACCCCGGACGACTCCGATCTCGTCCGCCCCACCCCGCCGAAGCGCCGTGATCTGGCGCTCGATCAACGGCTTCCCTGCGAGCTCGACCAAGCATTTCGGGCGGTCGTCACCGAGTTGCCCCATCCGGCTGCCGCGACCGGCCGCGAGAATAACTGCGCGCATCATTCGACCGTGAAGACCCGGCGGAAAAGCGCCACGTCGGCGGGCGAGAACGGGGCGGACCGTTCCGGGTGCCACATAATCCCGGTTATAGGCTGCGCCGAATGACGAATCGCTTTCACGACACCGTCATCGGCGACCCCCCAGACATCGAGCGGCGGTCGCGAGTCGAAGGCGGCAAAATGATGATAGCTGTTGACCTTTTGGGACTCGCCGTTGATTCGGATGACCTGCTGTTGCGCCACATGGCCCTGGACGCGATGTAGCCGAACAGCGAAACGTTGTTGAATCACTTGCATGCCGCGACAAACACCCAGGACCGGCAGCCCGCGCTGCTCTGCCCAATCGAGCAGAGCATTTTCGACGGCGTCGCGTTCTGGGGCATCGCCGCCCAACGCAGCAAGATCGTTACCACCGGTCAACACCAACCCAGCAATGTCGGACCCCTCGCACAAGTCAAGAGCTACCTCGGACACGTTGGGGAGTAACACGGGAAGCAGCCCGCTAGCCGCCAGGAATCGAGTCCATGCTTGATCCAGGCAATCACGGCGCTCGCCACAGGCCGTAACGACCGATACACGCTGGGTGACGGCGACCGCTTTCATGCGATGAACAAGACCCTCTGGTTCGTACAATCGAGGCACAGCTTGCGCGCCATCTGCCATCGCTGGAACAGGGCTTCGCCGGCGCCGATTACAGCGGGGATGCCGAGTTCGGCGGCACGAATCGCCATGTGCGAATTGGCGCCGCCGAACTCGGTTACGAATCCACTAATACCGCGAGTAAAGATCCAGTCGAAGCCAGGGTCCGCGCTGGGCACGAAAAGAATCCGTCCAGCGAAGGTCTCCGGTGCGTCGCCAACCCAGGCTGTCGGTGCGGTCACACTTTTTCGCGTAATAAAATTAGGCTGGCTCGGAGGAAGGTGAAATGCGAACACTTGGTCGGGCGACACAATGATCGGCGGAAGCACGAGGTTACGCGTCAGCGAGTGACGCTCTCTGCCACGCGCGGCACTCTCGAGCAAGACCTCGCGCACCGGAGCACTCTCGCTATAGAGCGTCCGGATGGCATCGTAGTCCAGAAATGCACAATCCTCCACGGAAAGACCGTGATCTTCACCCAGCTGTCTGATCAGCGACAGAGCGTCGCTCAGGCTTCGCGTGAAGACGAACTTCGCGTATTCGCGGCCCTCGATGCCGGCTTTGATGAATTCGATCAAACTCAAAACGTCAATATCGAGCTCATGTTCCTTGATCAACTGCTCGATGCGCCGCAACTGCTCGATGGAAAGCGCGAAGCGTGGCGGCACGGACGCCGTGGATCGGGCACTTGACCAGTCAAAAAAGAGATCGGGCGCCTCGTCGTAGCGAGGCGACAAGATGTCGTAGGTCCCCGGCCGGAGGTGGCCGTAGCGCGCGAGGAAATCTGCCTTCGAAAGTTGCGCGAAATCTTGCCCGATGCGCGACCCGACGGTGTCGACACTCGACATGAATGTCGCAGCCTCTTCGGCATTGAGAACGCCCACGGCGACGAAGGACTGGAGCAATTGAATCGCTATGAAACCCGCCCGCGCCAGACCGGCGAACGGCAGCGTGCCGTATCGCTTGCAGTCTTCGATCAGCCAGTAAATGCGGCTGACCTTGTCGATCTCCGAGTTGCAGATTGTCGCAAATCGCTGTGTCAACAGGTCGATCTTCGCACGATCGCGCCGCCACAGCGCGGTCTCGCCGTGTATGATGCGATTGGTAAGACGCCGTAAGGCGCCCGAAAGTTCGGCGAGGTCTTCTGAAGAAAACCCGTGTTCCGTGAGCCTGCCCACCCGCTTCGGCAAATCGAGCGTGTAGCACGAGAAGATGATCTCGAATTCGACCTTGTCATGGAGATGCGGTTCGGAGAGTAGGCGATCGATGTAGTAATTCACCAGACGCCCGGCGAGTCCGTCGGAAACATCGCGCGGTACGAACGAGTTGAAGCTGACACGCACGTCAATGTAGGGCAGCCCGTGAAAGCTGACCAGCAGCGGGAAACTGCGAAGATTCTTGTACCCGTAATTGTCCCGCTGATAGGCCCAGATCGCGTCGGTGATTAGTTCGCGATAGATCGACAACGATAGTGGGAATGGCCGCACGCCGATGATCTCGGCCGGGTTCCAGTCCGGCATGACGCCGAATATCGCCCGGCTCCCGTGTAGATAGGGATGCGGGCGGCTGAGCAGCTCGACCTTGCGCGCGACATCGGCGAGCGCGGTGTCGACCGCCGCGTCCGCCGCCTGCCCCCAGCGGTCGACGGCGAGCGGGCGGACCTGCAGAAGATAGAGCTGCCCGTCGTCGCCGACAGCGAATTCCACGTCTATTGCATCGCTCGCTAGAAGCGTTTCGAGCTCGCTGACCAGAGCGATGACCGGTGCCAGCGAGGGCGGGCAGGCATCAGGCCGCGATTTGAGGCAAAGAAAAGTCTTCAGATTGTCGCCGATACCGGCGGTCACGCGATTGGTTCGACCGGACCGGTCGTCGTAATTAACAATGAAATAGGGTCCGCCTGCGGGACTGCGCGAGAAAACTACCCCCGCCATCGTCACGCGATCAAGCATGGGCTGGACGAAAATCTGGTGGTCGTCGCTTCCTTCATTGGCGAAGGAATCGACCACCTGGTCGATTGCCTCTGCCACTGCTGCGCTGCCGACGACGCCGAGTATAGAATCGTACCTCCCAGCCTGGGAGCTCGCGATGCTGTCCTCGCCCCGCGCACTGCTACGCACGATGAGCCGATCTGAACCCCAGGGCGCAGCGGCAATGGCGGCGAGCACGCCCGTGCCGTCCGAGCGCCAATCGCCAACCGAGAATCGAACCTGCGGCAGGACGCGCCCATTACGCAGCAAGGGCATCAGCGCTTCTAGAGACTCTGCTTTCGTTCTGAAGGCAACGAGGCGCGCTGGCTGCGCCGCACGTGCGCTATCTCGCCTGGCGCATATCGCCAAGATGCGGTCCGCGGCCGTGGCAGCGTCTAGCGAACCATAATTGTCAAGGACCAGGTCGGGCGTCTCGGGAACCTCCGCCGGCACGTCAAGGCCGACGACTTCGCGCTCATCGCCGCGTTGAGCCCGCGCATAGATGCCTTTGCTATCCCGACGCAGCAGTTCTTCTATCGGGACTCGAAGGTAAATCTCGCGATAACTGGGAATGTTCTTGCGGTTCCAACGTTGCACCTCATGAAACAGCGAGATGGTCGCGCAGACGACGTCGAGGCCCTGCTCAGCCAGCAACCGACACAGCCGCGCATTGCGCATCGCCGATCGGCGCCGATTGTCTGGGCTGTGGCCAAGATCTTCCGCGATCGCAGTACGGAGGCCATCGCCATCAAGGAAGATGACCGGACGACCGGCAGCATGCAGCCTATTCCGCAATTCTCGCCCGACGGTCGTCTTACCGGCACCGGATAACCCGGTAATCCAGAAGACGCGCCCCGACGCTTCATATTCGGCTTCAGGCTCGCATCCCGTCTTTTTTGCGTTTGTCAGCATACGAAATCGTGTCGCCGCGGTAACATCAAGCCCACTTGTTTGTATAACTTCCGTCATAAATTCGCAATAGTTCCGGTAATTCTCTGTTGAACTTCCCTTCGCCCAAAATCCTGAGCTTCCTGCCCCGTCGAATCAACCGCAAGTCGTCCTGGTCACTTTTTGGGGTGGTTGCGCGGGTCATCTTAGCCATTCCGCGGAGCCGCCGGGGACGCCGGCGCGTCCCCCTTCCAGTGACTTAGTCCCAGTTCTGGCTCCAGCTCTTTACAACCAGATTAGGCGCTAGGCGGACGGCCATGGAATCAACATCTGCCCTTCTCTGGAAGAAGAGACCCTCGGCAAAAGCGTTTCAGTTGCTAGCGCCATTCCGCGGCTCTGTGGGTTGCGCCAGGCTATCAAGATAGGCCGCAACGTTACCTTGGGCCTAGGCCGGAAGAAGTGGCGGTCATGACGACACACTGTCGGCGACATCGCTACGGAAGTCCATGTAGAATCCCATAGATAAGCGTCGCGATGGGGTTGGGAGCTCCCAGGCGCACACAGCCACAGAAACGTTGTGGACGAGCCACCAGGGACGAGGGAAGTAGCCAGGCCATCCCTTCTACAGCAAGTGAACGATCTGTCGGAAGAGGAAAAGTTCGATACTGGATGCTAGAACGTTCGAAAGAAACTACGGATCACGGCCGAGACGGTTGACATGGACAAACAGACTCATCAGCACCAATAGGATCACTGAAGAGAATTCCCGACATGCCATTACGCTTTGAAATTAATGGCAGAGTGGAACAATGGAAAAAATGCGCGTGTTGGAGAAGCAGAGCACTCGAGACTTTACCGGAATTCGGCAGAAGTTCGTTGTCGAATTCCTTGAAAACGTGCAACCACAAATGGGCCTTGGTTCGGCGATCGATGTAGGCTGCGGAGTCGGCAATTCCTCAAAGTTTCTATCCGACATGGGCTTCCGTGTAATCGCCGTCGACGGGCGAGAGGAAAACGTCAAGGAGGCCAAAAGGCGGTACCCAGAAATCGCCTTCCGCACGGCAAATGTGGAGGACCTGCCGGTAGCCGAAATGAGTACTTTTGAGCTGGTCCTGTGCTTCGGCCTTTTATACCAACTGGAGAACCCCTTTCGCGTGATCCGTAATCTCCACTCTCTGACTGGAAAAATTCTTTTGATTGAGACGATGTGCGTTCCCGACTCCGAGACCACGATGGAGTTGCTCGATGAAGGGTACTGCGAAGAGCAAGGGCTGAGCTATGCGGCGTTTTATCCATCAGAATCGAGTCTCATCAAAATGCTGTACCGGGCGGGCTTTCCGTTCGTATATCGCTTCGAGCGCTTGCCAGTCCACAAGGTTTATACGAGAACGCTTTGGAGGAAACGACTGCGCACAATGCTAGTGGCGTCGAAGGTCGCCTTAACAGCACCTAACTTGGCGCTGGTAAGGGACCAAATGCGATTCGTGCCCGGACCTTCGGATCCTTGGAGCACCCCGCTGTCGAGACTGCGAAATTTTTCAGCCGCTAGTTTGTTCAAACTGCGTGTTTTGGCGGCTCGCTTCGTGAACCTCTGGCGTAGAGACGTAAGCGCTGCTCCTTCGCGCGACGTCGACAGGAGACGGGAATGAAATTCGCGTTCGATCGTTTGTACGTGAAGCGCAGCGTTTTCAACAAAGTGGTCCCTTCAAACGCTATGGCCCGCGCGCTGGAAGTTCCGATGTACCGCCTTTTCACGGACGATGCTCACGTACGGAAGCCGGACATCAGCTTTTCAAGAGGCGAGACAGCGCGCAACAACGAAATCGACCCTCTGCTTCGCCCTTTTGTTAAAGTGCTCGCGCGAGTGAATGACAAGGACCGTGGGCTTTTGCTTCGAGATGGCTTCAAAATGGCGAACCGGTCATAAATTGGCGCGCAACGCTTGCAGTGGTATCTGTAGACCGCCCCGCCTTCCAGTTCAACTGGTGCATGGATGTGGTGACTGATGCGGATCGAATTTGCCGAAGCGAGTGATTCGCTGTCATTGCGATGCGCCGAAGAATCCAGGTGACCCGCCATGATCCTGCCTTGGACGGACATTCAGGATTTTGGCACGACACCGAAGGAGTACGCGTATCACGGATACACCGAATACACAGCGGAAGCTAGAGTCGTTGCTGGATCCCAGAACGTCGCTCTAACGCCGGGACCATTTGCGCAACTGCTGAAAAATGGACAGGGCGTTTGTATCTGGAAGGCAGGCCCACCCACGACGCAGGCTACACCCGCAGCACCGACTGCGATCAGTCCGGCCGTTCGGGGCAGCAGGACCGTGCGCTATGCTTGCGTGGGGTATGACGCTTGCGGTGGTTTGACGCCAGCATCTCCGATCGCCAGCGTCGGGACCGCCCCTGCAATCCTCGGCGCTAACGCACAAGCGATTGCTTCGATATCGCGCGCGGTGGACGGCACACTGACGATCGTCACGCAGCAGCCGCACGATTTCCTTCTTCAGTACGGCCGCACAGCTCCGGGCAACGGAAGGAATCCCACGATCGTTGCCGTCCAGAACTGCAGCCCTTTAGCCATGAACGGAACATTTGCGATCGATTCAATCCCTGGTCCCGCTACGATTGTTTGCAAGACGGGCATGTTGACTGCGGAAGTGGGAATCGCAGCGCCTCACTCGACGGCCACTGTGTGGGCCTTCGTCACCGTCTCCTGCCCGCCACTCGCAGGCGCGACTCTCGGATATTACGTCTACTCCGATTCGCCGAATCCTGGGGGCCAGCTGGTGCTCATCGGCAAGACAATTCAGGGCGAATGCCACTTCACCGATTGGGGCCCTATGGTTGCACTTGGCTATAAGGCGCCTGGCTACGTCCCGACGATTCTGCCGACCAGCGCGCAGAGCGGAATGTTCACAGGGACCGTGGTGGGGGGCGGCGGGAGTACTTCGATTGTGCTCGCGCAGCCCGTTCCTACGTCCGTGGTTTCGACGATCCTATTCGATGACGGACCGAATCTGCTCGCCGCAGCGGCCGCTGCAGCGAGCGGCGCGTCGGGATCCGTTCTGATCTCGCCACCGGGAAGCCCTCTGAATTTCGCTGGCTATCTCTTCAACAGTCCGATTACCCTGCCCGAAGGAATCAACTTCATATTCGCTTGCCACTGCATCATTAACGAGACAATGACATTCACCGCCTACAACCAACTCAACGCGAAATTTGGTGCGCCCAGCATGAAACAAGGCGCGCAGTTCGCCCAGCGGAATTACCTCGACATCGGTGGACTCGGCAACCCGATGATTTCTATTGGCGAAGACCATGGAAATTCAGGAGCAGTTGAAATCGAGGGCCTCGGTTTCACCTGCTACTCGAATGGACAGAACGCGGTAATGGTGCGAAGCACGTCTTATACAAAGATTTCCAACTGTTCGTTCTCAGCGCCTCCTGTGTATGGGGATGCCATCGGTCTGATCTACAACGGAGGCTGTTCGTTTGCGATCTTGGCAGACAGCAACTTTGAGTTCAGCGGCCCCCTCGTCGGCGGCTGGGGACCGCCGGTTCCCGCGCTCTGGCTGCGCTCGTCGGATAACCCCGGCATCCCGAACGGCCAGTCCTGCACCGGAAATTTCCTGATGAAAGGCAAACATTCGTTCTGCGGTCGCGGCATCTTGTTCGACCATCTGTACGCGTCGGAGGATGCGAACACCGATGGCATCTTCATCGGCGACGCTATCTGGAGTCAGGCGGCGACGACGCCAACGGTGATGTTCTGGGGCCAGCAGTTCATCGGCGTCGATCTGTGGAACATTCTGAACGACACTTCGCAGGCCGCCGTTCTGGCGAACTGGACGACGTACGAACTGGCGGACGTGAAGATGCGTAACTGCTACAACGCTCTGCAGCCTCTCGTCACCGGGCGACCCGTCGTGCGGTTGGTGATGGACGCTTGCGGGCAGGGCTAAAGTCGGTGTAGCGAGCGGTCATTGCGGTGGGGCTATCCATCAATTGAAGCCTGATGT
>CAWAED010000005.1:0-192021 GCA_963781105.1 uncultured Acidobacteriota bacterium
CCGCAGCAAAGCGCAAAAGGCTACGGCAAAAGATAGCGCGAAGTATGGCAAGCAGGGTGGCCGTCCCAGATTGCATCCGCCGTGCAAGAAATATCGGCGCAACGGCCAGCCCGGCTCGCGTGTCTTCGATTCATCCGGAGGGTGCGCTTGCGGTTACGAACGTCCCCGAAGCAAGTAAGGCTGCCAAGAATCCTCAGTCTTTTCCATTGCGATTCGGCCCTGCAATTAGGGCACTCGCATCTTAGACCTTCGGGCGGGAACACGGGCCGCGTGGGGATATAACTGATCCTACCAACCGAGCCGCGCCTACAACTCACCGGGGGCGCGGCAACACGGACCGTTCGCTTTATTGAAGCCCTGTGACACAGCTACCTGGCGCGGATAAGTACCGGCTTCTGGGAAGTTGGCCGAGGCCAATTGAAGCGACTCTTCCGAGCGACGGCGTATCCGGAAACAATCTGGATAACCTTGGGATAATTGGCCTAAGAAGCGTCCGAGCATTCGGTCTACCCGAATGCTCGCCTGTCACGAAAATGTCACGGTAGTTGCGGCAATTCGCGAGGTAGGGGGTGGGGGGTAAGAGGTGTAGTAGTAGAGAGGGTATGGGTGAGATGGTGGGAGTGGAGATGTCCCGCAGTTTGCGAGTGTACTCCGAGTGGGACGGCCATCGAAGCGCCGGAGCGGTTGTCTGTGTGCAGATCTTCTATTCGGTACGCAGCGACGAATGCTGATCGAGCAACTGCAGTACAACCTGCTGTTCCGGTGGTTCGTGGGGATGGAGATGGACGAGGCGTGTGGAATCACGCGGTGTACAGCAGAACCGGGAGAGATTGCTGAACGAAGAGATCGCGAGTCTTTCGCGCGGGTGCTGGACGAGCCAGGCCGTTCATGTCGGATGAACATTCACGGTGGATGGAACGCTGATCGAGGCTGGGCCAGCAGAAGAGTTTCCGACCAAGGATGGGACTGGGAAGCTGCGGACGGGAGGAGATGTCGACTTCAAAGGGGAAAAGCGAAAGAACGAACGCATGAATCGACACGGATCCCGATGCCGGCTGTGCAGAAGTCCAGAGGAGCGAGGCGAAGCTGAGCTACATGGGACATGTAATGATGGAGAACCGCAACGGGCTTTGGTGCAGACTTTCTGACCGAGGCGAACGGAAGAGCGGAGCGAGAGCGCGTGCGATGGCCGAAGCACCCGCCGGGAAAGCGAGTGACGTTGGGAGGGGACAAGAACACGACACGCAGGAATTCGTACGGGACTCCGAGGGATGAACATCACCCCGCATGTGGCGCAGAACAAGACCAATCGCAGGAGAGCGAAGACGAGCGGACCACGCGGCATGCGGGATACGAGGTGAGTCAGCGGAAGAGAAAACGAGTGGAGCAATCGTTAGGGTGGATGAAGATGGTAGGGATGCTAAAGAAAGTGAAGTTGAGAGGAATCGACAAGGTGGGATGGCTGTTTACCTTCACTGGAGCGCAACAACCTGTGCAGATGCGAAATCTGATGACAGAAAATGAAAAGAGACAAGGACGGAAGGAAAGAGAAAAAACAAAAACTCATAAACAGAGAAAATAAAAAAGAAAAAGAAAGGAAAAAATTAATTGCGAAGAAAAGGTAAATAGAGAAGAGAAGTTGACTCATCGAGTTTCATCGCAACTTGCTGATCCTCCTCGGAAAGATCCCGCTCCGGCAAATCGTGGTTAAGTTGCTCAAGTGGTTGTTAACCGAAGGGTTGCTAGTTCGAATCTAGCCCGGGGAGCCATTCCTTACGATTTTGCGAACCTGGCAGGAACTCCTGCAGCTCGAATATCTCTAAGTCCAGTTTTTGGGGATGGACGGTCACGCTCTTAAGCACACACTGCAGAGCTTCGGACTGTTCCGGGGCAGTAAGAGCAGTAAAGGCACTTCCGAAGCCCCGCAGTGTCCGCTGTAAGAGTTCCGCATTGAAATCCCGAGCCGCTGATTCGTTTATCCTTCGTTGAAGATCATCCGATTGTTGCTGCAGTGCGCGTTTGTCTGCCTCTAGTCCCGAAATCTCAGTCTCTAACCGCTCGATCGAGAGTTTGCCTTGTCCTAACGCTTTGACGTAACGCCCGATTTCTCCTAGTCGCCAAACTTGGTTACCTATGCATTTTCCACATCGCGTCGCCAATCAGCGCCAAGCCCAAGAACACTGCGCCCGCTCCCAACAGTCGTCCTGCAAGATCGGTTTTGTCCTTGCGAGCCAAAAGGAAGACTAATCCTACTAACACGGCGATGATGCCTCCGAATAGCTCGTAGCCAAAATCCGAAAATAAGTAACCAGCTCCGACCCTGCGACACCGGAATAGGCACTTTGATTCCCGTGGACAAACCAGCAAAAAACCTCGTACCGAAGATGGCTCCAAGGACTAGGAACACGCCGAGGACCAAACAGACAACTTCTCCCCACATGATCTCTCCTATTGAGCAGCGCAAGAGGCAGCAGACGAAAACGTTAGCGACCATCCCGCTCCGCCCCCGCCACCGCCGCCAAAGTTGCCCGCTCCTCCCTCACCCGCAAGGTCACCGAAGAAGCCGATTGAGAAATGATCGCCGTCGTATCCGATGAGCGGAGCGAGTCCGACTTCGACGTGGCCCTTTAGTGGGCCCAGGGCTGCCTTTCGGTCAACCTTGTACGGGCTAGGCGGAAACCAGAGACTTTCCTTCAGATGGGGCTTTCTGCCACTAAGAACTAGACCCACACCACCCGCCTTTTCCAAGCTAAATTCAAATAGCGAGTCGGTTTCCATCCCTGCAACGTGCCATCCCTGGTCACTCGTGTTTTGGTAGTGAACGTCGTTGAGTCGATACGCTCCGCCGTTGATGTTCTCGCTTCCGAGTCCGCCCCCGTAGAAGTAGAATGAGTCTGCACTGCAAATTGCAGGAACGTAGTTCCAATTGATGTTGTTCCCGAGCCAATCCGGCAAGACGCCGCCGCTCGCTGCTTCTCCGCTGGGGTCGACGAGATTTGTAGGCGAGTCATACGCGTAGCGGTACAGATTCGTTCCAAAATTGAACCCAGGAGGCTCCTCACGCGGACACCTTTGATCAGCAGTCGGTTACAAAATCTGTCCGATAGTTGAGTCCAGCGATACGTCGCGCGCCCCTGGATGGTCGCACGCAGAGCGGCAACCTTATGAATGATGGACACCGTGAGAGCGGCTGCTGACATCATTCATGTGCCTCGACATGGCAGGTAGAGTGAAACAAAAACTTGCACCGTGCGGAGAGTTGTCGGCTGCCCACAAGCGCCCTCCGTGCGATTCGACGATGGAGCGGCTGATCCGAAGGCCCAGACCGGTGCCGTAACTCTTGGTAGTAAAGAAGGCATTGAAAATCTGGCCCATGTGCTGCTGGGGCAGCCCCACACCAGTATCGTTCACCGAAACCAGAACTTGCTCGTTTTCCGTTCGTCGCGATCTGATGACGAGGTCTCTGGCCCCATTCACATCCTTCATCGCATCGATGCTGTTCACGATGAGGTTCATTATGACCTGTTGCAATTGCACGGGATCTCCCATGACGTGGGGAAGATCTGCCGCCAACTCCGCTCGCGCTGAAATGTTGTATCGCGTCGCCTCGCCGTAGACCAGGACGATCATCTTTGGAATAATTTCGTTAACGTCGACCAACTCCAAGCGCGGAGCGTCCTTCTTGAAGAGCAAACGAATCCGGTTAATAATTTCTGCTGCCCGCGTTCCGTCTTTCACCATTCGCAGAGCAGCCGCGCGTGCTTCTTCCAAATCGGGTTGATCGCGGGTCAGCCAACGCAAGCAGGTATTGGCGTCGGTGACTGCCGCGGCAATCGGTTGATTCACCTCGTGCGCCAGGGAAGCGGTCAGCTCTCCCATGGTGGTGACGCGATTCACGTGCGCGAGTTCCGCCTGGGCTTGACGCAGCGCTTCTTCGGCCCGCTTGCGTTCGGTGACGTCCATCACCGCTCCAACAAACTCGATGGTTCCCGATTCGTTGCCTAAAGCATGAGCCACAACACGGACATATTTGATAAAACCATCGGGCATCACCAAGCGATATTCATGATCAAAATCCTTCCCATCCTCCGCCGCGCTCTCGATTGTCTGTTTCACCAGTGCCGCATCTTCAGGGTGAACCCGTTGGAGAATAAGTTCCACGGTCGGTTTGGTCGTTAGGTCATATTGGAAAATTCGAAAGGATTCCTCGGACCAGATGATCTCGCCGGTGGAAGCCCTCCATCCAAAACTGCCCGTGTGGCTTAATCGCTGTGCTTCCGATAAATACGCCTCGCTTTGCTGCAGCTTCTCTTCCTGCAGTTCCAAGGTCTGGGCAGCGAATCGCCTATCCATCCAGGACGTCAGCAGAGCCAGCCCGAGGACGATAAAGGTGACGGCGGCAATTCCGGCGGTGCCAAGCGTGGAGATGCTTACGGCATGAGACAGGTTGATCGGCGTGCCGGAGAGTGTGAAACTGGCAGCGGCCATGCCAGTGTAATGCATGACGGGGATCGCGGCACCCATCACGACGGCTCCGGCTAACTTTTCCCAGCCGATCCCCTTTTTCTCATCTCGGAAGTAAAAGGTAATCCAAAGCGCGGCGAGAGAAATCAGAACCGCGAACACGACGGACAGAACGACGAGAAAGGAATTAAACTGGCATCCGGCAGGTAAACGCATGGCGGCCATGCCGATGTAATGCATGCTCGAAATACCCGCACCCATCAGGACACTTCCGGCGAGCGCTCGGAACGCACCCATTTTCTGCCGGCTCACCACCCCTAGCGCCACGACCGAAGCGAGAATGGCTGCAAACAGTGACATCAGAACGGTCGGCCAATGGTAGGCCACGGGAACCGGTAGGATGAACGCGAGCATCCCAATGTAGTGCATAGACCAAATGCCAGTCCCCATCGCACCAGCCCCGCCCAGCAGCCAAACCGCTCGAGTCCAACCGCCCGCGGCCGTTACGCGACCTGCGAGATCCAAAGCAGCGTACGACGCAAACATGGCGATCAACACCGAAAGCGCCACGAGCGCGTAGTTGTATGAGCCAACTAGGTTCACGGCAGCCATTTGACTCCATCCGATTGGTACGCGGAACAGTCGAGCCGCGCTTCAATTAAAAATCAACCGTCTTCCTAGGACCGGCGCCAATTCTTGCCGAGTTCGAAGCCCGTGGCTTCGAACCGCTCAGTGGTGTCTCGAAAGGCAGCTTCATAGCGAGGAGCGAAGTTGGCATCCTCCCTGTCGCCTTCTGCGACTCTCTCGATGAGATCAAAGGGCCTCGGTATACTACCGATTGGCTCGGTGGATATGGTGATCGGCGCGGGCTTGGCATACCTACCCGCCCTACAGCTGGAAATTTAGCTCAGTGCTGTGAAGATTAACAAGCGCGAGTTCGCCGGGAATCTACGGACGGTTCGATGCTTTTCCGGTAGCTCCCGGACGGTCGGCAAACCGGAAGTAATCCAGGTGCTAGCAAGAGCACCTGCCTGGTGAGTAGGCGCTCTCGGAGACGCAGATCAGTTACCGAGAGATTCTTGCTGCACGATTTATAATTTATTATTGTGTCAGCCATATTTCCTTGGCCACCTCACGAAGAACGCAGTGAAATTAGCGGTCGCTGAAGCGACTTCGCTCCCCATCAAGGTTCACAAACTCGACTGGCGTGCGGCGCGGCCCGCGAAGTCTTTTTGGGCACACCTCCGCTCGCATGCACTGACATAGCTGGCAGAACAGTGCTAAGAATTGAACAGATGAAGTCTTCATCCGAAGGAGGCATTGATGCCCGAAGCCAAGGGGATGTGGGAAGGCTTGATGGATTTTTCCTTCCACACGTATGCAACGCCGCGAATGCTGAAATTCCTCTACGCGATGCATCTGCTGGTCGGACTCGTCGCTGCGGTCGCCTGGGTTGTCGTGTCATTCCAACAAGCTCCAGTGCAGGGCCTGCTCGCACTGCTCGGTGCTCTCGTCGGATACTTTTTCTGGATTCTCTATTGCCGCGTCGTTCTTGAGGTGCTAGCGGCGATTTTCCGCATGGCGGATGCAATCGCGCCGGAAGGCCGTCACCCGCAGCAGCCGTAGATTACTGGACCGTCAGTACTATTGTGTCCAGACTGGCCGTGATTCTACGTTTGGCGTGTCATGAGCGTACGGATTCGGCCAGACCGACCGCTCCGAAGAAGCAAGCGGATCGTACTGTCTATTGGCGTCCATGTCTTTGGGCAGGACATATTCCAGGAATCCTTCAGTGAATTCACCCACATGCTCTCCGTGAACGCTCATGGAGGCGCGCTTGCTCTGGCCGCCAGGGTGCGAGCGGGCCAGAGCGTTTTGGTTGTGAACAAGAGCACCGGCGAAGAGCAAGAATGCCGGATCGTGGATGTGGGCGCATTGCAGGACGGCAAATGGACCGTGGGGATCGAGCTGGTGGAACCCGTCGCAAACTTCTGGAAGATGCACTTCCCGGAGTGGGCGCCGAAGCGGCTATCGACTCGCCGTTGAGACCGCCCGCCGACCTACACCCGAGAGCCGCGCTGTTTCCTCCGCGACATTTTCTGAGCCATGAACAACAGCAGCTTCACATCGCCCTGGTCCATCCGGCTCATTAGGCTGCGAAACCTGTGAAGTGTCTGGGCGTCGCGACCGGAACTGCCCCAGCCCTTATCCGTTTGCGGCAGTGGGATGATTGGCGCCGGCGGATTCTCACCGTCATAGAAAAGTTGGTAGATCGGAATTTCGAGCGCCCGAGCGAACTTTTCGAGTGTTTCGATTGCGGGAACCGTGTGGCCGTTTTCAACTCGCGAAATGTAGACTCGAAGGAGTCCCGTGCGCTTCTCGACGTCCCCTTGGGACATATTTCTGTGTTGTCGCAGAGCCTTTAGGCGCTCACCAATGACCATCGCTGCTCCCCGCGGGTATCATACGCCGCGTGCGCCCGTCCAACTATTTTCTAACTTCTGCGGGATTGATTCCTCAGAATCGATGGCGAAAACCGCGTTCGGCCTGCGGCCGTTTTTCACGTTGTTGGTAATGACAAGGCTGGACGTGTCTTTGGTTTCATCTTTCGGGTTAACCTTGGTCATGGCTCTGAAAGCCTCATAGCTTTCCCCTGACCTGAGCATCGCACATGCCGCAGGAACTGATGAGCGTAGTTTGAAGCGGATGCTAGTAGACTCAGCGTCAACTGCGCAGCCCCCGTTGACGCGCTGAATCTTCGAGACATGGATAGTGAACGGGGCGCCTTGTGGGACTTGGGCTGAGACGTTGATGGACAGCCCAAAATACGCGACTGCGAGTAAGACAACTCTGCTCATTTTTTTCTACGATCACGCGCCGTTCGCTGGCAGCGCGGCGGCTTGAGGTCGTCCACTGTTCGTGAGCGACGCACCAAATATAATAGCAGTGGTATACTCGCAACGGGGACGACCCTGCAATGCCACACTCCGATGCACCATGTAGTAGCAGCCCAAAATTCGATTGGGAAATCCGCTTTTACCAGTGCTTGTTGCTGCCCCACACTGAACTTGCCGACCGGGCTTTGGAAGCCGGTGGTATTCTCTCCGAACGTGTCCGTCAATCCAAAAGCCGAGTAATATCCGCTGCGGAACAGGAGGCTTTTGACGAAGCGTTCCAGCACTTACGAAAAATACAGATATTCCAACTCGGGTTTCCTGAAATTGTTGGTGAGTTCGCCAAGGACCATTCTTTGGCATTGAGAAACAGCGAGATTGATCAGCCTTCGCGTGACTCAACGGGCAGACCGACACCATTGAGTGAACGAAGGCATTTGTGGAAAATTCCCACCGCATAGGCCCGCGCTTTTACGGATGACGCCCACGACGAGACATGGAAAGTCCGTTCCATGCGCTAAAACACTCAGCCTAAAAGGAGATCGTAATGGTCACCAGAACCCTACGCCACGGTGCATTGTTCGTGGGGGAGTGTTCAGATGGGAAGTTCACACCTGGCGAAATTCGACGTTCGAATTGCAACGGGCTTATTTGGTTTGCAACTCGATACCAAACATCTGCGTCCATCCAGTTAAGGTGTTCATGGGCGCCGCTGAGATGAACCGATGGCGTGATAGAAGTTGGGAAGTAATAGCTAGAATTTGCAAAACGCGGGATTGAACGACAAAGGAGTAGCGATGACTGGAGACGCACTTAGACAGGAAGCTGATCAACACGACCAGAATGCGTCGATTATTCTTTCCGCACGCATTCCATCCTATGAAGACGTGGAGCGTGCTGCCTGCGAGGTGGAGCACGCGAAAGACAAGCGAGCGCTTGCCGACTGTCTCGATTCCGTCCGCGGATGAGCGAAGCGGAGCAGCCACGAGGCTCGTTGTTGCTCCGAGAGTTAGGTATTGGATGATGTTATCTCTTGCAAGCTCGCAAGCGTAGACAACTGGCGAACCGAACCGGGCCTGACGTACGCAAAAGTAGGCGGTCCGCCTCTAGGCTTACGCGCGGTTCGCCATTTTGGAAGCCATGTGAAGTAAAAGCCTCTGGTCCTTGTCGCTCATTCGCGAGAGTGCTTTGGCAAAAGGGCGAAGTTGGGCGTCCTGCTTTTTATTGTGCGCCGGTTCTCCGTTTGAGATAGGAATATTCGGCTTCTTTACGCGCTCATCGTCTGTGAAGAGCCGGTACATCGGAATTTCTAGCGCGCGGGCCATCTTTTCGAGCGTGTCAACGCTCGGAACTGTGTGGCCGTTTTCGACGCGCGAAATATAACAGCGCAGAAGTCCCGTACGCTTTTCAATGTCGCCTTGGCTTAGTTTCTTGGTTTCGCGAATCTCTTTGAGTTTGTCACCGATAACCATTTATTTCCTCCGGCTGGAATCATACGCCTCAGGCGCTTGGGCAGCAAACGGGTCGAGCAATTAACCATCCGGATATCGTGTCGCAGTTTTCGCCATGCCCGCGGCTTCTTTTCGATGAGGTGCTGAAGACAGTCTGGCGACAGGCCTTGGTAGAGAAAGCCGATTTCGTGAAGATCGGGTGAGAACGCTATCCCGTCACCAGGAGTAAGGCGAAGCACCTGCGGCAAGTCGCATTCGTGTTCGGCCGGCAACACGATCATGGCGATCGAGCAGAATCCGAAGACCAAATCGCGATGGGCTCAGATGACGCGTTCGGGGAAAAAGGTTATGCAATTTATTCAAGGCGGGCGGTACGTGGCGGTCGTAGCTGACGGGAAAGTGATTCTATACGGCAAGCGGAGCGCTTGATGTCATTCGTTATGGACATCGAAAAGAAACGCGAAATTCCGCAGGCTGCCAAGAGTGAGCTGCTTCGCCATTCTTGGGCGAACGTTCGTTGATCAGCTGCCCAGCGTGCCTGCCGCCGGTACTCAGCGAAACCATTTTGATGTTTTCAAACTGCGTCCTTCGCGCCTATTGTATTCCTAAGCTGCCCGTTCAGTTGCTATGGCGAGCAGGGAGGAAACCGGAATGTGAACAGCAAGGAGTGGCGAAAATGAAAAATTCACAGGAAAATGCCATTCTTGGAGAACACGGTGTACATGTAGAGATCGCGAATGCAGCGGATTATCGCAAGGCAATTTCGGCGGCGGTAAAGAAGCGTGCCTACGAAATTTACCAGCGCCATGGGAGCCGTCCGGGACAAGATCAAGAAAATTGGCACCAAGCGGAATGTGAGATCCTTGTCCCACTCACCTGCGGGATTCTAAGGTCGGAGGATGGCTACGTGGTTGAGCTTCACCTCGGCGCGCTGGCTGCGCTGAATTTGGAAAAGATTGTAGTGTGCGTCGAGCCTCACCGGCTGCTTGTGGTGGGCAAAAAAAGGCTGGCCGCCCCCTCCGGTGAAGACCCTTACGTCTACAGGTTCCACGCTTTGAAAAACGAATGCGATCCAAATAGCCCGAAGCTTCGGCAACACGGCGCGTTGCTGGAAATTGAGCTGCGGAAAGCGGGAGCGAGCAAAAAATCTGCTGCCGCCGGCAAGAAATAGCATTGCCGCAGAGTTTTCGCGCCCCGGCAGCGAACACGTTGAAGCAACCGCGACTCAGGGCGAGGAGTGGCGGCCAGTCGCGTGTATTTCATTCTCCTCCTGATTCTGCCTTTGGATGCCGTCTCCTCGATTCCTGACGACACAGTTCTTTCTTCGTAGCCTGTTCTGATTTCGACATTGGAGCCGCAATCTGCCAATTGGTCGGCGCACACTTTCCCTACGCGCAGTTTCCAAAGGCAGGCGCTCTGTGCACGAACTGTGCACGAAAGGATCGTTTTCAGCCTATCGGGGTTAGCTTTTGAGCGAAAGCAGATTCCCCGATTTGTTGTAAACGTTAGTGGTTAAAGAAAAGGAACGGAGCCGTTGGAGGCGATTGTCCGGCTTTGCAAGCAGGGGGTCGCCGGTTCGATCCCGGCCACGTCCACCAAAACTTCAGTCCTCTCCCTTCTGTAATTCACACTGCAGCTAATCTTACTCTCGCCTCTCCTTACAAACAATGCTACAATGCTTACAATAGTTACCTTGTAGAAAGAGAGGTTCCATGAGAACGACTCGCCCCGTCGTCGTCAGCATGCGTCTACCGGCAGAGAGCGGCAACCGTCTCAAGCGAATGGCCAACCGGCACGGATGGACGCCTAGCGATGCAAGCGCTCGGTTGGTTGAGGAGGGTCTCAGGAGGTCGGAATTCGCATACATCGACTTTCGCGATTCAGGTGCGGGCCGACAGTCTTACATCCAAGGGAGCACCCTAGCCGTGTGGGAAGTTTTGCTCCTCGTGCAGAGCTATCGGGCCGATGTCTCCGCGGTCGCGAGACATCTCAAATGGCCAGAAGGAAAAGTCCAGGCCGCCGTCAATTACGCGAAGGCCTTTCCAGAAGAGATCGAAGGCGCACTGTCCGAGAACGCTGCTACGGATTTTGAGGCACTGAAGCGGATGTTGCCGCAGGCCAGGGAATTCGTTTCCAGAGGGTCCTCAAAGAGGTGAGATGCTCAAGCTTCTCTTGGATGAGCATATCTCGCCGGCGGTCGCGGACGGTCTTCGCCGTCGCAATCGGCGGCTAGTAGTCTTTTGTTTGGTCGAATGGGAAGACGGGGAATTCTTAGGGCAGCAAGATTCCGCCTGCTTGCGACAAGCAGCGGCTCAACGGTTGACCCTTGTCACCTACGATCGGAGGACAATTCCCCCGCTGCTCAAGGCCTGGGGGGAAGAAGAGCGAAAGCACGGTGGCGTGATCTTTGTTGACGAAAAGACCATCTTGCCGTCGGATACGGGTGGCCTCATACGGAGCCTGAGTGATCTTTCGCGAAAGACCTCAAAGTGGGACTGGACTAATCGAGTCTGCTTCTTGCAGGGTTGAGTTTATGCCAACCGTGATTCCTAGAAATCCTTCTTCATGTTTTGGGACTTTGGAACATCTTTGGAGCAACCTAAGAACTGCTCGAAACCGCTAAGCGCAACCGAAGCAACGACTTACTTTGAATTTGTGCTCGCTTTGCAAGCAGGGGGTCACCGGTTCGATCCCGGTCACGTCCACCAATCCTTTCAATGAGTTACAATGCGTTGGCATTAGTTCACTCTCTCCACTGTAGTGACTTTTGTAGTGACTCCGTGACTCCCTTGGACTGTTGCAGCTGCAATCGTCTGCTCCGTGCGAAATTTTTCGAACTTTTCCATCGCCACTCGTTTCTGTTCCGCTGCCGGGTGAACGTACCGCATGGTCATCAGAATATTGGCATGCCCCAGCAATGCGCTCAGCGTCGGCAGATCGCGCCCGAGGCCACGCCCTCGTCGCAAACGTATGGCGCAAATCGTAGAGTCGAAAATGGCCCTCTATCTTGGATCGCTTAACGGCTGCACTATGTGCTTTCTTGACACTTCCAATGGGTTTCTGGTCATCGTGGCGCGACGGAAAATGTCATCCGTCATTGGGATGCTTCGGCGTGCTGCTTTTGTTTTCCCGTAAGGATTGAGAATCGACTTTTGCTTGAAATCGAGATTCTCAGCGCGCATCCGAAAGACCTCTTCGGGCCGCATACCGGTATCCAAAATGATCTTTGCGATGTCCTGCAAGGGTTGGCTCGTCTCAGCCAGGTATGCAGCCTGCTCCTTGAAGTTGATCACCCGCATAGAATCGAGTGGTTCCCGATACATCGCGACTCCCACGACAGGACTCTTTACAGCGTAGCCGCAGCGCTGTGCCTGGTGAAATAGAAGCTTGAGCGTCGTCAGGGTTCGATTTACAGTTGCGCCCGTAACGGAACGATTCTTCGCCCACTGAATCCGCTCCCGCTTTCGCGCGGACTTAAAATCCTCAACCATCTCGCTCGTGATCTCGTCGAGGTACTTCCCGCGGAAAACCGCTTCAGTGTTTCGCAATTCAACTTGTGGAGTGCGTATGTTTTCGGTCTGTGCTGCTGCGTCGACCACTCGAGGAAGTGCTTGCAAAGGTCGTCGAACTTTGGAACCGGCCCAGGCTTCGCGAATCCCGCCCGTCGTTCCATCAAATCAATCCTGCGTCTCGACTCAGCGCGCACTGCGGCCGTCTTGTTTCGGAAGCCGGACGATTCTTGAATCCTTCGGCCTCCAAACTCAAAGACGTACCACCAAGTCTTGCCTCGGCGATAAACAGCCATCCTGGGCTACCTCTGGTCGAACCGGTTCTCGTCCGTGCGGACTATACGCTCCGACAACCAATCGTCAAAGTCACACTGGCGGTAGCGCACACAGTTGCGGCTAATTTTTATGTAGGGAATACCTCGCTGCTGACTTCGCCACTGCGACAGAGTTTCTACTGACAAGCCAGTTTGTGCCGCAACCTCGTTGGCAGTCAGGAGGTTCGGCTGTGCGACCTGGTGAGATCATTTGCCACTTTCAAAGTTCTTCGCGAATTGAATCGGTTTCCTAATCATCTCCCAGCCCGCCTCATTTCCACTGCACGCATGAAGGTGTCCACCAATTCGAAGCAAAGGCAATCAAAGTCCTTAGGCGGAACGCGATTGTTCCACGCGGCGCAAAATTTCATTTGGCAATTCATCCGTTAGTACTCGTTGCAGGCATGGTGAGTTCTCGCTCAACCAGACGATCACTCCTGGCGGTGCGGCGATTTTGCAGATAGCATCAACGGCGAGGCTTGCTCGCCATCCATAGTAATCACGGCGTTTGCAATTTCGATCCCATCCAAAGAAGTGATCCGGACGTTCAGATGATCGCTTTTTCCGCAACTCAGCTTTTACTTCGTCGCGGTGCGCATGCAGTTCCTTGAGAATCGGTGCCGCCGAGCTGGGTAACCGATACCGAAGACGTTCGCCTTCGAGCGTTAGCTCCCCGCCTTGTTGCGTTATTACGGCGATGAGTTCCGACGGCGTCATAGATCGCCCTCCAAGAAATCAGCTCGCCGAGGTTTGTTTGCTCGAGGCGAGAGTGTTCCTGTGGGTACCAAGACGATCGGCGCGGATTCTGTTAGCCGATACGTGATCGGATGTCGGTAATTCTTGTTCCGCGATTCTGCTCCGTGCGTCCGGGTAACTATTCAACGGATGGCGCGATTAGGTGCCGGACCTTCAGCGGTAACGAAGGTCGAACGACTTCAGCCGGATTAAGGCAACTGGCCACATGGGACGAAAAAAACCTCGAAGACGCAACCCCTGCGGATGGTTCGGATTAACGCGCAAGTAGCCTGAGGCCCGGGCACGGAGCGGGTTTATACTGCGCGCTGCGTGAACGCGGGACGCGAGGATGGCGATGGCTAGGTTGGGTTCTCGGAATGTGGTGAATATCGAAGATCTGAGGCGATTGGCCCGCCGGCGCCTGCCGCAGGCGGTGTTCGACTATCTGGACGGCGGCGCCGCGGACGAAGTGACGCTGCGGGAAAACTGCCGCGCGTTCGAGCAGGTATTGTTACGGCCGCGGCAGGCGGTGGCTCACGAGAACTGCGATTTGCGCACCCGCGTGCTGGGGCATGACATTTCCTTTCCCGCGATGCTGGCACCCGTTGGTTACAGCCGGCTCATGCATCCCGACGGAGAAGTGGCGGCGGCGCGCGCTGCCGGCGAGATCGGGACTGGATTCATTCTCTCGACGATCTCGGGCCACAAGATGGAGAAAGTGAAGGCGGCGTCCAGCGGGCCTGTGTGGTACCAGCTCTATCTGGTGGGAGGGCACGCAGCGGCGGAGGCGGCGATCGAGCGTGCGCGGGTGGCCGGATTTTCCGCGCTGGTAATCACGATTGATACACCGGTGGCGGGAATGCGCGAGCGCGACGTGCGTAACGGCGTGAAAGAATTGATGGGCGACTCTCTGCTGGCGAAGATTCCGTTGCTTCCCGAACTTCTGGCGCATCCTCGATGGCTCGCTGCGTTTCTGCTCGATGGCGGGGTGCCGAAACTGGAGAACATCGTGACGCCTGGGCACGGGGCGATGCTGATGACGGATGTGGCGGCTGCGTTGGCGAGGGCCGTTGTGACCTGGGAGGACTTACGTTGGTTGCGCAAGGTGTGGGGCGCGCCGATCGTCGTGAAGGGTGTACTGACGGGCGACGACGCGCGACGGGCGATCGACGAGGGCGCCAACGGCGTGGTGGTATCCAATCATGGGGGCCGGCAACTGGATGGCGTGGCGCCTACGTTGCGTGCTTTGCCGGAAATTGTTGCGGCGGTGAATGGGCAAGCGGAAGTGCTGATGGATGGAGGTGTTCGCCGCGGCTCCGACATCGTGAAAGCGATTTGCATGGGAGCGCGAGCCGTGCTGGTGGGGCGTGCATACGCGTATGGGCTCGGCGCCGCGGGGCACGCAGGAGTCGCGCGAGCGCTCGAGATATTACGGTCTGACGTGGAGCGAACTGTAAGGCTGCTCGGTTGCGCGTCGGTGGCGGAACTGAATTCTTCGCTGGTGGAGGTGCCGGAAGGCTGGTGCGCGAAGCGTCGCGCGTAAACGAACGCGAGCGCTTTCGACTTCGTCGACGCGCCTGAAGCGGAAAACATACCCTTTCGCCACGCGCACCAGGCGGTTTTGGAAAATCGGCGGAATACGTTTCGCTGTCGCCGCTTCTAGCGATTGGGTCCCAGTGCGTACAAGCCCCCTTCAACAAGAATTGTCTGTCCGGTACATGCGGTGGCAGCGGAAGCCAGGAAAAATGCCACTTCGGCGCATTCGGCAACTGTCGCCAGCCTTTGCAACGGCGTCGCGCCTGCTTCGGCATTGAACGCGGAATCGGAATCAGGACGTCCTGCGAATTGCGTGCGGATAAGACCCGGGGAAATCGCATTGACACGAATCTCCGGTGCTAGCGCACGCGCAAGCGATTTAGTCATGGTAAGCACGCCTGCTTTGGCGGCCGCGTAAGCGAGCGAGCTTCCTACTCCGGCGGAACCTGCGACGGACGCAACGTTTACAATGGAGGCGCCGGGCTCCTTCCGCAGCAGCGGCACCGTCGCTCGAACACAATAGAAAACAGCTCGCAGATTGATCTGGAAGGTCTGGTCCCAGATTTCGTCGGTCAGTTCGTCCAGATTGCGATGCGGTACACACGTGCTCCAACCCGCGTTGTTGACCAGCACATCCAGGCGCCCGAATTCGCGCTCGACTCGCGCGACCATGCCGCGCACTTCCGCATCCTTCGAAACGTCGGTCTGAATCGAAATCGCCGTTCCTCCTGCCGAGCGAATCTGCGAGACCAGGCCTTCCGCCGCCTGGCGCGAGTGGCGATAGTTCACAGCGACCTTGGCGCCGTCGCGCGCGAACCTTTCCACCATGGCGCGGCCAATGCCGCTGCTCGAGCCGGTTACGAGCGCCACGCGCCCTTCCATTGTCATTTTCGTTGGGCTCCCTGCTGCGGCGGCGATTACTTCTTTTCGATTTGAGCTTCAAAGCGGGCCGGATCGCGATACTTCACGGTCTGCAAATGTTCACAGTACAAGACCAGTTCGCCCGGCATTTTGAAAACTTCGTAGGAGACCTTGACCATGCCCATGGTCGGATACTTCGGCCGTTTTTCGAGATTGGTGCGGATCGTATAAATCGTGTCTCCGATAAAAACGGGTTTTATGAAACGAAGCTTATCGTAACCGTAGCTGAAGGTACGGATGTTATTGTGCGCCATCAGCCCGAGCCCCACGCTGAACACCATGGCGCCGGCGACGAGCCGCTTTCCGAATATGCCCTGCTCCTTGGCAAAAATTTCGTCGGCAACATACGGGTGCATATCCAGAACGAGCGCGTTGAACGCCATGCTCTCGCCTTCCGAAATGGTTCTGCGGATCGAGCGGGCGCGCAGGCCAACTTCGAAATCCTCGTACAGCCAGTCTTCCTGATTCCAAATTCGAATTTCTTCGTGCTTAGCCGGGTCAGGGTTCGGATTGGTCACGTAACATCCTCTGTATAGCTGAATGAGATTTGTTCAGGCGCGGTTGGGCGCCAAAGCCAGACGTTTCGCAAACCGTTCGTTGAGCCAGGAGATCAATTGTTCGTCGCCGGTCTCACCCTTCAAACAGCGGTTGATTTCGATTCCGGCAGCCTCAAAGAAACGAACGAAGCCATCAAAGCGCGGCCGCACGTAGGCTTTTTGCAGTGACTCCAGCGTTTCGGAAAAAAATCCATCCGCCGCCTGATTGATTTCCGGATCGAGCCAGGCCGAGAGGCTGGCAGGCTGGCCGCCTTCCCGCACGTACGTTCCGCGCTGGTGCTCCGGTCTCGCGAGCCACTTGGCGTACGCCGCAGCTTCGTTGCGATGAGAACTGAATTGGCTGACCGCCACGCCTGTTCCACCGAGTTGCGTCCCAGCGCATCCAACTTCGCCGGCGGCCGGAGGATTCGTAAATTTCAGCGGGACCGCATGTCCACGGCGGGAATAGTTGGAATAGCCGTAGGCCCACGGGCAATACACGGCGTCTGATTCCGCGACCATGTGGTCGTACACCTGAATCGGGTTCCAATCGGTGGATTTGGGATGAGCGATGGCGATGAGCGCGTGCAGGCGCTCGAGAACTTCGCGCGCGACCGGCGCTTCGACGAATGGATCAGCATTGTCAGCGATGGGGTGACCCGTATTCGCGGTGATCGTGAAGAAAAGACTGATGGCGTCAATCGGACACGCCGGAACAATTATGAATTTTTGCTTTGCGCGGAGCTCGCGTCCCAACAGCAGGAGGTGCTCAAAGGTTTGGGGAGGTTTCGACGATAGCTGTTCCAGGAGATCAGGGCGGTACGACGCTACCTGGGTTGCGGCATCAATGGGCAACGCCCAGAAGCCGCCGGCATAACCGTAGGATGCCCAGGAGGGTCCCACGGAATCGCGCGCCAACGCCGCGCTTTCCGACGCGCTCAGAAAGGGATGCAGGTCAACGAGCACACCGTGTGCGGCTGCAAACCCTACGAATGGGTGATCCATCACGATCAGATCGTAGAGATTAAGATATTGCTCGATGGGGGCTTCGCCAAACTCGCGAAGGGTCCGGCGATCCCAGTGGATCACGACTTCCGGGTGAGATTTCTCGTATTCGTGAGCGCCTGCGATCAGCGGAGCGTAGCCGCGGGGATGGTCCCAGGTCAGTCCTCGCAATGTGATTGCCACAGTTCCCTCAGGAGCGCAGCTCTGCCGGACGTTTTACGCCTTGCTCGAGGCCGCCTTCGTTTGCACGATCAGAATGTGTTCGCAATAAAGGACGACCTCGCCGCGTTGATTGATTACCTCGCAGGCTTCGATCACTCGGCCGGAATCAGGACGCTTGGCGTCTTCCCGCTTGTCTTTGATCGTGACGCGCGTGTGAATCGTGTCGCCGATGAAAACCGGCTTGGGAAAACGCAATTTGTCATATCCATAGGTGAAAGCGGCGGGATTGATCTGGCTGGCCGTCAGTCCGACTCCGATGGCAAAGGTCATCGTGCCGTGCGCGATTCGTTGACCGAATGAAGTCTGGCGCGCAAATTCGGCGTCCACATGATGTGGGAAGAAGTCTCCGGAATGGCCGGCGTGCAGTACAACGTCGGTTTCCGTGATCGTTCGACCGGAAGTATTCCGCTGCGCGCCGACGATGTAATCCTCGAAGTATTCCGTTTTCACCATCGTTCAGTCTCCCGCGCTCATCAGCGAGCTCTTCGCCCACCGATTGCCATGGATAGCGCCCCGCTCGCAACCTGAAGCGCCGCTCTGACCTGAACAGGGCCCACGCGATCTCCGATGCGAGGCAAAAACGGCACGGAGAGCGCCGCAATCGCTTCGTGGTGCTGATTCACAACCGGAAAACTAACATTCACCACGCCTGAAACCTGGTAGCTCGGCATCTCTTCGTAGCCGCGTTCGCGAATGCGCGCCAGGTGCTCCTCAAGATCACCAGGAATCGGACGTTCAGTTTGTCGTCTCCACGCGGCGAGTGACCGAGCCCGGATTTCAGCTCGCTGAAATGCGAGGATGAGGTGCCCCGACGCAGTGTTCAAGAGGTCGATCCTGGCGCCAAGCTTCAATGCGAAACCGGCATTATTGGAGGCATCCACTTGCGCAACGACCACTACTTCTCCGTTGCTGGGCATGGCCAGGTGGCAGGATTGGCGCGTTTTGTGTGCGACTTCCTCCATCAGCGGGCGCGCCTCCGCCACAATTCGTTGCAGCGGATGATGCCGGTGCGCGAGTTCAAAAAGTTTCAGCGTGAGCTGGAAACGTTCGTCGGGTAAGACCTGGGAGATATAACCACGCTCGGCGAGGCACACGAGCATGCGGAAAATTTCGCCGACCGTCCGACCCAGACCGCGCGCTACCTGGCTGGTGGTCAACCCGTCCGGTTCCGAGGCAAAGAGTTCCAGGATATCCAGGCCCTTGTCGAGGGCTGGAGCCGCGTAACGGGCGGTGGCCGGGCGCGCGGGGATCTTTGGTCTGCGTGCGAGTCGTGTGGCTCTCATGACACCCGAGAGGTAGTCTACAATATAATTTCTCTAATGAAAGTTATATTTCATATATGCAATAATCTCCATACCGCAAACCTGAATGATGAGGTCTCTGAGATGACGACGATGCGATCTGCGACCGAGCCTTTGAACGATCAACCCTTGCACGGCCTGCTGGTCCTTGATTTCAGCCAATTTCTCTCCGGGCCCCTCGCCACGCTGCGACTCGCGGATCTGGGCGCTCGAGTCATAAAGGTCGAACGGCCAGGATCAGGCGATCTCGGGCGCACGCTCTATTTGAGCGACACGGATATCAACGGCGAGAACACGTTGTTCCACGCAATCAATCGCAACAAGGAGAGTCTGGCGGCGGACCTGAAGAATTCTCGTGACCTGGAAAAACTGCGCCGGTTGATCGCCCGCGCCGACGTCATGGTTCAGAATTTCCGGCCTGGCGTAATCGAACGGCTGAAGCTGGACTATGAAAGTGTAGCCCAATCGAATCCGCGCATCGTTTACGGATCCATTAGCGGCTACGGCGATGCCGGGGCATGGCGCGACCGGCCTGGCCAGGACCTTCTGGCCCAGGCACGTTCCGGGATTATGTGGTTGAGCGGCAACGAAGGCGATCCACCGACACCCTTCTCACTGGCGATCGCAGACATGCTCACCGGGCACAATCTCTGCCAGGGAATTCTGGCGTGCCTGGTGCGGCGCGGAGTCACGGGGCGCGGAGGGCTGGTCGAGACCAGCCTTCTGGAATCGTTGATGGACTTCCAGTTCGAAGTTCTCACTACGTATTTGAACGACGGCCGGCGGGCTCCGCGGCGCGGCGCATTTCGGAATGCGCACACCTATCTCTCTGCACCTTACGGGGTCTATGACACGAAAAACGGACATCTGGCCCTAGCGATGTCGCATCTTCCATCACTCGGCTCCTTGCTGGGAATCCCGGAACTCACGCAAATCAGGGATTCGGCGGAAGGCTTCAAGCGGCGAGACGAAGTGAAGCGTTTGATCGCGGACCGGCTGCGGGAACAGACGACCGAGCACTGGCTTGGCATTCTGGACGCTGCGGACATCTGGTGTTCGGAAGTGCTCGACTGGCCGAAGCTTCTCGGGAGCGAAGCCTTCCAGCAGCTCAATATGCTGCAAGCGCTAGCGAACGGTAAGGGACTCGAAATTCTTACGACCCGATGCCCGTTTCGTTTGGACCATCAGGTATTGAAAAACCAGAAGTTTGCTCCCAAAGTCGGTGAGCACACCGAGGCGATTACGCAGGAGTTTGCGCTGTAGGCCAGCGCTTAAAATCTTCCGAATTGCCGGAAGGCTTCGACCGGATGCGTACCCTTGAGGATGGATTTGCGAACGAGATTTTCGGTTTGCACAACCGCTTCGGCCTTGGTAATGACGTCTGCGGCGATGGACTGCGGTATGCACAGAACGCCGTCGCGGTCACCCAGAATGTAATCGCCGGGCTCGATGTGGACGCGACCGATCTCAATCGGGATATTGTGAGCGACGAGTCTCCAGCGGCCGACGATGTCAAGGGGAGTCTTGTAACGCGCGAACACGGGGAAGCCCAGCTTCAAGATGTAATCCGTGTCGCGCGCTCCGCCGTCGATGACCGCGCCGCGGGCGCCACGATGTTGCGCCGTCTCAGAAGATAATTCCCCCAGGTGAGCCGCGATATTGTCATTGGGCTGGTTAACAAGCACGTCGCCGGGTTTCACGCCCCCCAACATTTTGAGGAACGGAATGAAAATCACGTCGGGATCGTCGCTCTCGGTGGGCTCGCCGAGAATCGTCAACGCCCTGCCCGCCACAACGTGGTCCGGATGCAGCGATTGGATTTCCTTGGGGAGCACCTGATGATGGAAGCCCATTTCGTCCAAGATGTCGCTGATGGCCCCTGCGTACGGGATCTTGGAAAGTCTCTCGACAAGCTCGGTGGTTTTCTGTTCGCTCATAAGAGTTCGCAATCCTTCGTCGTTCTCCGCTGCCGTTATCAGGTCAGCCGGTAGATTCGCACCGCGTTATCGTGAAATAACTTTCTTTGGTTCGCTTCTCCAGCGGCCGCCGTGAGGGACAACAGCGTTTCCACCCACCGCTGGTAACTAGCAGTGAGGTTGCAGACAGGCCAGTCACTTCCAAACATCACGCGATCCCAGCCGAACGATTGAATCACGTGCGCCACGAAGGGCCGGAGATCTTGGGCTTTCCAGGTCGCTGGATCCGCGTAAGCAACCAGTCCGGAAACTTTGCAGGAAACGTTGGGGAGCTTTGCAAGTTCGCGGATGTGTTCGCGCCACGGTTCGAGGACCCGGTCCTTCACTTCCGGAACACCGCAGTGATCAAGGACGAAGGAAACACGAGGGCATTTCGACGCGAGGTTGATCGCGATGGGAAGCTGGCGGGCGAGAACGCACAGATCGAAAGAGAGGTCGTATGATTCGAGGCGCGCCACGTTTTCGATAAACATTTTTCTCTGGCCGAGTTCGTCGGGGTGCGTATGGAGAATTCGCCGGATGCCTTTTAGCTTCCGATGGCCGCTCACTTTGTCGAGATAGGCCTTGAATCCATCCTTTTCGGGCCGACCGGAGGCCACGACGCCCGCGATCCGATTGCCGGGGGCACTCGCCAGGCGCAGGACGTGCAGGGCTTCGTCTAGCACCTGCACCTCATCTACATCGCATTCGACGAAGACAGTTTTCACGATGTCCAGGCCGCGAGTGGCATCCGAATAGTCGTTGAGCCGAAACGAGTGGTCGAGAGTGGGCAACGGCTGGAGCCAGGCATAGTGAAACAGGTCCTTGTCCCAAAGATGCTGGTGCGTGTCCACGATTTTCATGGATTCTTCGAAGCGTCCGGTAGGCCGCGGCTGAATCTACCGAAATGCTGGTGAGCCGTCAACAATGTCCGCCGCCTGAAGCGAAGGTTTTTGGCATTTCAACACGCAAAATGTAGTGATTTTGGCGCTGCGTGGGACGCGCCAGTGTATAATTTCGGTTAATGAAACACTGCTTCCAAGTGGACAAGAGCGACAATGTTTCTACGCTGCTCGACGATGCTGAAAACGAAACCCTCGAAATACTGGGTGCCGGGCGGAGCGCTTCTCTACATGTGCGTGGACTCGTGAAGATGGGTCATAAGGTGGCCCTGTGCGACATGGAGGCAGGCACCGCAATCGTCAAATACGGAGTGCCCATCGGTGTGGCAACGCGTGACATTGTGAAAGGTGAGTGGGTCCATCTGCAGAATTGCCAGAGCCAAGTGGATTTGCGTTCGGCTGCAATGGATCCCCACTCGGGAGCAGCTACGGACACCCGCTATGAGTGAACGCACCTGGACTGGTTACCTGCGAGCGGATGGCCGCAAAGGCGTCCGCAACGTGGTGTTGGTGATTTACACGGTGGAATGTGCCAGCCACGTGGCCAAAGAGGTTGCGCGCGGAGAAGAGGACGCGCACGTGCTGGGATTTCCGGGGTGCTACGACAACGACTACGCGATTCGCCTGATGCTGGCTCTGGCGACGCATCCCAATATCGGCGCCGTTTTGGTGATCGGATTGGGTTGCGAGTACACGCAGCCGAAACGCATCTCAGAGGTCGTGGCCAAGTCCGGGCGGCCTGTGGAGTGGTTCTACATCCAGGATAAAGGCGGAACGCCCAATAGCATTGCCCTTGGAAAAAGCCACCTGGCGCGGTTGCGCGAACAGGCCCGGCGTTCTGCCATGCGCGTTCCGATGGGTTGGCCGGACCTGACGGTCGGCGCCGAATGCGGCGGATCGGATGGCACTTCGGGCTTGGCCGGCAACCCGGTCGTTGGCGCGTTTTATGATGCGCTCGTGGACTTCGGTGGTCGGGCCATCTTCGAAGAAACGGTCGAAATGATCGGGCTGCGAGAGATCATGCTTTGCCGCGCTGCTTCTCCGGAAGCAACGAAGCAGTTGCAAGCGACTTATGAGAAAGCCGTCCGGTATTGCCAGTCCGTACGCCAATTTTCGATCGCACCTGGAAATTTTGCGGGCGGATTAACTACGATCGAGGAAAAAAGCATGGGCGCTTTTGCGAAGAGCGGCAGGAAGTCAATTCAAGGAGTCATCCGCGTGGCTCAGCAGCCGCCGCGCCCCGGACTGTGGATTCTCGATTCCGTTCCGGATGACCACTTCATGCAGTTTGGCTACACGAATCCGAACGATACCGAAGGCATCATGGATCTGATATCCGCGGGGGCGCAGATCATTCTTTTTATCACGGGCCGGGGAAGCGTGATCGGCAGTCCTATCGCGCCATTGATCAAAGTTACCGGAAACTACCGGACCTTCGAACGAATGCGCGACGATATGGATTTCAACGCGGGCCGCGTATTGCTGGGTGAGCGAACGATTGAGGAGGCGGCGAGGGAATTGACAGATCTAGTGGCGGAGGTTGCGTCCGGAACGCCGAGCAAACCGGAAGCGCTGGGACATCGCGAATATTTTCTGATGTACAAGCACCAGGACACGCCTGCGTTGGACGCCGGCTGCCACGCCTGAGCCGTGAGCACATCGCGCGCCTAACACCTTACGCTCTGAGGCTTCGGGGAAAATTTAATCCGTGTGAAATACTTCCTCCATCTCAGCCCACCACTCACCTTCTTTGCGCGTCTCGAGCGGCTGCTGCATCGGCATCATGACGGCCCACCATTCCTGGGTTCGCGGATCGGCAGCCATCTCAGCGATGTCCGCCTTATAGTCGGTGCCGTGGTATTCAAAATAGCCGAACAGAAAATCATCCTTTAGATAAATCGAATAGTTTCGAATGTTGCATTTCTGAATCATTTTCAGGACGTCGGGCCACACGGTCGCGTGATATCGCTTGTATTCTGCGATAGCTTCCGGTCTTACCTTGATGACTGAGCCGTACCGTTTCATGAAAATTGATCCTTTCCATCCGCGAATTGGAGCCCGCCTAGAATTTATTACGCGGTGATTTCTTCGGGACGCACAGCCCTGTGTTCCGCCATGGCCTTGTATTCGGCGAAGACGACCTGGAGTGTACGGAGGTTGTCTCGGCCGCTCGTTTCGGGCTCGGAATCATCCTCTACTGCGCGCATCAGCGAGGCCATCGGGCCGACGAATGCGTCCGGTATCCACATGCTGTCCAGTCGCGCCGAAAACCAATAACCCGGGTTGCGTTTGGACATGAATTCCAAGGTGTCCGGACGTCCTGCCGGATAGTTGTACATCAATCCGATCGTCCCCTTAATTACACCTTCGGTTCCTTCAATTCTGAAAATCGCATAAGGGTCGTCCGTCCATGTCGAATGACAGACGTCAATCAGCACCTGAAGTCCCGCGTCGTACTCCCAGACCGTCAGAGTCTTTGTTTCAGCGGGGGTCGTTTCCCCGGGAGCCCGGCTGCCGCTCGTAAAGACGAGATTTGGCTGGCCCAAAAGATAACGCAGCGAATCAATGTAGTGAATGCTGTGAAACATAACCTCGAGGCGCTTACCGGCATAGATCCAAGGCCACAAGCTCCAGTCGGTCTTGCAGTGAACCTGAATCGTTCCATAGAACGGAGTGCCGAGCCAGCCTTCATCCATCAGCAATCGCGCGCAGCGAATTCCGGCATCCCAGCGCATCTGCTGGTTTACCGCAATTTTGACGTTTGCTTTCTGTGCCAACTCCACGCAGCGAACCGCTTTCGCATATTCGTCGGCAAACGGTTTCTGGCAGAGCAAGTGCCTTTTCGCAGCTGTCACTTGCTCGACGATACCGACCTGGACGTCCGGGTACACCGCGACATCCACGACCTCAACTTGCGGGTCCGCCAGCAATTCCGCCGCGTTCGCATACACTTTTGGAATTCCGTGCTGGCGCGCCGTTTTCTCCGCTTGGGCGTGATTCTTGTCAGTTACGCCGACGACTTTGAATCCAGCCTTTTTGTACGCCGGTAAATGCGCGTAATTGACGATCCCGCCCGTCCCGATGATTCCGATTCCGTGTTCGAGTCTGCGCGGCAGTTTTGGTTTGTAATCGAGATGCGGAAAGACTTCGGTCATTGCCATCACCTTTTTTCGCTAGAGTGCCATTTGCCGCGCTCAATCAGGCCAATCGGGAAAAACGCGGCTCGGGCGCACGTCCGGACAGCTCACCGCGAAAACGCACTATTGCGTCTGTTGCGCCTGCCCCGAGCGCGCTCTCTCGATCGTGGCCAGAGTCTGTTTCGCGTCGCCGTCACTCGGATTCAAATTGACTGCCATTCCCATTTCTTTTTCAGCTTCCGCGAATTTTCCGGTGCGGAAATACATCCATCCGAGATTCTTGTGTAGGTGCCCCGCCTCCGGGCATGATCCGCAAAGTTGAATGGCCTCTTGCATCTGTGCAAAGGCTTGCGGCCAGTTTTGAGCGTTGGACGCCGCGAGAGCGAAATTTCCGAGTTGCTCCACGCGGTCGCTGATCTGCTGATCCTTTTGAAGCGCGTCATAGCGGTCTTGATATTTCTGTGCTTCGGGGTCGTTCGTCCGCTTCAAAGCCCGCGCCAGATTGTAGAGAGCTTGCGAATAGTTGGGGTCTGCCTGCAGAGCTGATTTCCAATGGGCTACCGCCTCGCTGGTCTGGCCCTCATGCTCCAGGTTCTGTCCCAAGAGGAACTGTGCATCCGCATTTCCGGGCTGCAACGCGATCACCTTTTCGAAAAGCTCGGTGGAACGGGAGAGATCGTTATTCTGCTTCGCTTCGAGTGCCAGGAAGTAAAGAGCCGGCGCATCGTCAGGCTGCAGGCGCAGCGCTTCCTCAAGCTCTTGGCGGGCGGCGTCATAATTCGCCATTTCGAAATAGAAGCGTCCCAAATTATAGTGAGCGCCGGGCGATTGAGGATCCAGGCGCGCCGCCTCCTGAAACTCCTTGAATCCCCCTGTGCGGTCGTACTGATCCACCAAGGCAATCCCCAGATCCAGGTGCGCCTCGGCCGAGCCGGGCTCCAGCGCAATGGCCTTGCGGAAGCTTTCCACCGCTTCGCTACCTCGCCCGCTTTTGCCTTCGATCATTCCGAGCGCCATGTAAGCGCCTAGATCGTTGGGGTCGATTTGGATCGCCGCGCGCAATTGTTGCTCGGCCTGAGTCATTTGTGCGTGCTGGGCGAGCAACAAGCCCAAATTCACATAAGCCTTTGTGTATTTCGGATCGCTTGCGATGGCTTGTTGGTAGAGCGACGCGGCATCTTTATCCTTGCCCTCCCGGTTGTAGAGGACGCCGAGGTTGTTCTGCGCTTCTGCATCCCGCGGATCGCTTGCAATCGCCTTTTTGAATTCCGCCTCGGCTTCCGCGTCCCGATTGCTCTGCAGCGCGAGCACTCCCAGTTGATTGTGAGCGACGGCGATGTCCGGTTGGAGCTGGATCGCCTTTTGCAGCTCCTGTTGTTCAGCGGCAAGATCGCCAAGCCGGTGGAGAGCGATGGACAGGTTATAATGCAGATGCGGATTCTTCGGGTCGGCACGGAGCGCTTCGCGATACGCATTTGCCGCGCCGCGAGCATTGCCCCCAGCCAGCAGTTGGTTGGCCTGCTCGTTCAACTTATTCGCTTCCGCGTGCGGATCACCGCGCGAAACGAGGGCAGCGGATTCGGCATGCTCCTTTTTGGCAAGATCGCTATGACCCGTGTCCTCGAGTAATCGGGCGAGTTGGTCGTGTACCTTGGCTGCGGACGGACGGATCTTTTCCGCCGCTTGGAATTCGTGAATGGCGCGCTCTTTTTGGCCGGCTTCGGCAAGCACTCGTCCAAGTTCGTAATGGACGTCGTAGCTCCCGGAATTCAGCCGCGCGGCTCGCAGCAATAACTCAATGGAAGGAGTCCACTGCTGAAGGCCTTCGTAAGCTTGGCCCGCCGCAAAGTAGCCTTGATAATCATGCGGCTGACGTTCAACGTACTCCCGCAGCAGAGCCACCGCATCGGAAAACTTCTTTTGTGAAATGAGCGCGCGTCCTAACCCAAGCCTTGCTTGGTCCTGATTTTGATCCAGACGCAAAGCCGCGCGAAACTCGGCGATTGCCCCTTCCGTGTTGGTAGGCTGTGCCTCGGCTGCCACAACGCCCAGCCCTGTGTGAGCTTCTGCGGAATCCGGGTGCGCTGCCACGAGCTGTTGCATTATCTCGGCAGCTTTGGCCGGCTCCCCCGTTTGTGAATACGTCAGTGCCAGAGCTACGGTGATTGGCACGATTTGTTCGGAGGGCGGAGGCTGCGCGAGTGATATTCGCAGCAAAGCAATAGCGCCCGCCGAGTTGCCTTGCGCCACCAGAACCTGGGCCAGGCTGACGGACGCGCCCGGGAAATTGGGATCGATCTTGAGCACCGCGTCAAATTGCGTCGCCGCCTCCGCGAATTTGCTTTCGTTGTAAAGTAGTGTGCCCAGCGCGAAATGCGCACTCGGCGAATCTGGCTTTTCGGCGATCGCCGCGCGCAATTCGTTAGCAGCGCGCGCCGAGTCGCCGGCAGTGAGGAGCGCGAGAGCGAGATTGTAGTGGGCTTCCCAGTTCTTGCTATCCAGGCGCAACGACAACTGGAACACCGGGATGGCGCAGTGCACACGTCCTGCCGATGCATAGAGCGCCCCCAGAGTGTTGTATGCACCAGCAGTAGGATGATCTTTTATCGCTTCCAGCAAGCTCACGATCTGCTCGGAATCATGTGCCGAAGTGAGGCAGGCTTGCGGAAGCGTGTTCGAGATAGCCGAAGCCCCGGGTGAGTTTTCTCGCCGTGAAGGCGCAGCCGTTTGCGCAGCTGCCGTACCAGACAGCACTTCGGTCAGCCCTGCCGCCAGGCAGAGGACCACAATCCCCGCACGCATGCAAAAGAAGCGACGTCGTCCAACACCAAGCATTCGAGTACCTCTGAAACAGTTCCGCCCATGACTGAATTCGTGACCAGTATATTCCGGGTTGTATCGCCGTGCCATCGCAACGGGCGTCCCGTGTGGAACGAACCGGGAAGCAGACAGGTCCACCCGACTGCAACTACGGTTGGGATGACGCCTTCCAGCCAAAAGGCGAGCTCGTCGCCTGCAGGAGGACACCGGGAGTGACGCCGCTGGGGCGGTTGGGGTTGACCTCACGCGCGTTTGATGGGCACGCCGCGACGTGCAACTAGCGACTGCACTCCCGGAATTTGGCGCCGGCATCCGATCGGTGCCGGCGCGAATGCTATTGGAGGCGCTAAAAGTAAAACTTTACGCCGAACTGCAGCTGCCTGGATACGCTTCTCGTGTTTGAAATAATATTGAACGTAGGATCGAGAATGTTTTGGTCCGGCAGTCCCCAGGTCGGAGTATTGAACGAGTTGAACATCTCGAAGCGAAACTCAAACCGGTAACTCTCCTTGATGGGGAACTGCTTGAACAAAGACAAGTCTATATTTTTGAAATTGTCTCCGCGCAACGCGTTGCGACCCAAGTCACCGAACGATCCGAGCGCGGTCGGTGGACTGGTAAACGCATTTGGATTGAGCCACCCGCCCGGGCCTTTGTGGGAAGCGTACAAAGGTTGGCCACTCACCACATTTAAGCGGTCATAGTATCCGTTGCAGCACCCAAAGTTCTGTGTGAGCGCGGGGTCGCCTCCCTCGCCGACGTCAAACGGCTGCCCCGACGTCAGGGTGAGGATGCCGTTAAATTCCCAGCCTCCGATCAAATAATTCACCACGCTGTTATTGGATGCTAGCTGGTGGCCACTTCCAAGGGGTAGCTGGTACGTCCAGGAAGCAACAAATATCTGGGGCAGGTCAATCGCGGATGGTCCCTTGTCCGCGTTGACGTCGTAGGGATTCTGAATGCCGCAGCCTTCGACTCCATACCAGCCGGAACACCCAATATCCACGCTCTTGGACCAAGTATAGGAAATGAGGTAGGTCAGGCCCTTATATTGGTGGCCGTTCAGAGAGATTTGCAACGCGTTGTAGTGACTCCGCCCGCCGCTGTAATCCCAAGGCGTGGGAGTGATAAACGAAAATGGCTTTTCACCCGTCGCAGGATTCACGGTGTTCGCGTACGGACCGAGATCGAGACGCCCTCCGTGCGAACCCACATAGTTCACCGTCAGCACCGAGTGGGCTCCGATCTGCTGTTGCACTCCCAAGTTCCACTGATCGGCATACGGCCTCTTCAGGTAAGGATCTGCGAACCAGGTCGTCTGGTTAAACGGGGTCGGGCCCGTGACCGGCGGTGTTGTCCCTTGGCTTAGCGGATCGAAGGCGAACACGTTCGGCACGCCCGTAATCGGGTTGGTATTGCTCGCACCGAGTTGGTCCAAGCTGGGCCAAGTTCCTTCGAAGTTTTGCGCCGTTTGCGTAATCGCCGCCCAGTTGTCGTAGAACCTGCCGTACCCTGCCCGGATCACCGTGTTTTGACGGAGCTGATAAGCGAGACCGATGCGAGGTTGGAAATTGGTCAAATCATTGTGATAGATCGCTCCGTTGCCAAGCGGTGTAAGAGATACGTTCGCAGGAAGCGCTCCTCCCGGGATACACGGCGCTCCTACGGTAGGAGGATCGCAAGCCGGAGCGCTTCGTTCGATATAGTAAATCCCGTGCCGGGCATCCAAGTCGCCCACAAAATTATTCTCCGCGCCATTGTTTCCGTAGATCGGCATCAGCGTCAGGTCGTATCGAAGGCCCAAATTCACCGTCAACTTGTCGGTGGCCTTCCATGAATCCATGAAATAGGCGCCGTCCACCCAGCCTCCGTGCTCGGTTTCGACCACATTTCGGCGCGTTCCGGAATTGGGGATTCCGAGCAAGAAAGAGGCAAGCGCGTTTCCAGTGACGGCATCCGGCGGTAAGACAGCCGTATCCGCCGCCGATGTGTTCGCCGCCGAAAAAACCACACCGGAATTCAAATAGATCGCGTTGGCGTTGTTGCTTGCGAAGTCCACGCCCATCTTGAATGTGTGACGCTGCCACGTCTTGGTGAAGGCGCCTCCACCTTCCCAAATGTTGGACGCCTTGGTGTAGTCAACTTGTGCCGCGTTGTGTGCGCTGGCATTGGCATTGCCGATGAAGCCCAGAATCGCGACGTCCGGTATCATCTCGGCGCCGCCTCTGAAATTGCCGGCGAAATTGGGATTAAAAATCGTGGGCCCATAGCTGGCGGGCGCGCCAGACGGGTTGGAGTTTTGATTAATCGCTAGAACCACCCGCCCGAATCTGGCTTCGAATAAACTGCTGCTGGAGAATGCATGGCTGTATCCAACGCCTATATTGAAGCCATCAGTTTTTTGCGAGTGTGGGAGCCCGACGAAACCGCCCGAGCCAGTAACAGGTTGCCAGAAACCCACATAGCGGGCCCAAAGATTGTCGCTTGGGCTGAACTGGTGATCGATCCTCAGTGACCCAGTGTCCTGGCGGACGTTTGATGGAGTCGAATCCACACCGTTGAAATTCGCAACACCAGTTAGGTTCGGAGTTGGGAAAATCGTTTGAGCGTAGTTCACCATATTTTGATCAATCAGGGCCGAAGGAATTTTGTTGCAGGGCGTGCCGCTGGCCTGCGTATTGTTTGCCGATAGCGGAGAAGGGACGCCTCCGGTGCACAAGAACGGGGAGTTGGAGAAGCCGGATGGGCTACCGGCATTCGGAACCGCGCTGTAGGGGTTGTAAATCTGGTTGGGGAAGGAAGAAAGGTCACCCCCCAGCTCGCTTGTAACGTTCGGCGTGTTGTAGAGATTGTTGGCGGATTGGGTATAGCGATATCCCTCGTAGGCAGCGTAGAAAAACGTCTTAGGTGCACTATCGCTGTGCCCCGGAATAATCACAGGACCGCCACCGGCGCCACCAAATTGGTTCTGTGTGAATTGAAAGGGGGTGCCGACTGGCTGAAACGTAGGCAAAGCTGTCGATCCTGCTCCGCGGTAGAACTCCCAGCCCGCTCCGTGAAACTGCGCTGTTCCGGATTTCGTGACGACGTTGATGACTCCGCCCAAGGAACCGCCGAACGAAGCGTCGTCGTTGTGAGACTGCACCTTGAATTCTTGAATATCGTCAAGAATTGGGGCGACCGCGTAGGTGCTACCGAACGAACCCTGATTGTTTACGCCGTCCAGCAAAAAGAAATCGCTGCGATTCGTCTGCCCGTTGACCGCCGGGTAGCTGAAAGAGCCGACCGGATTCGACCACACTCCTCCGCCGCTATTGTTTTGCGAAACGTTGATCGTACTTACACCCGGCGTCAGATCCAGCAACTGAGTGAAGTTGCGGCCGTTCAGCGGCAGGTTGTTCACCTCTTGCCTGACGATGGCCACGCCTAGTTCGGAAGTCGATGTTTCCAGAGCCACCGCATTTGCTTCCACCGTCACTTTTTGGTTGACCGTTCCGGTATCGAGGGTGAAGTCGATCGCTGACGTTTGATTCACGACCAGCGGAACGTCGGACCGGACCGCCGTCTTAAAACCGTCTTTGGTCACGGTGATGTCGTATTCCCCTGGCTGAATGTCGGGAAACACGTAGAAGCCAACCCCGTTCGTGGTCGCATTTCGCTCGAGGTTTGTTCCGCGATTGTGCAGGATGACGGAAGCTTCCGGGATGACCGCGCCACTGGCGTCGCGCACGGTCCCGTTTATAGTGGCGGTCGCCTGCCCGCGGGCGATTCCCGGCAGCAAGAGGCTCAACCCAACCAAGAGCAAGAAGATCGAGCGCCAAGACCAATACATCGAAACCCGGTATTCGCTTCTAGACGTCATCATCGCTTCCCCCCCGCCTAAGGTGAGACAAGCCATCCCCGTCCGCACGTGCTACTGGTCGAATTGGCGCCGGTCCGAAAAGCTCAGATAGGTTGGCAGCACCCCGTCTCACGCAAAACGGACCACCCAATGCGCACGTCTCTTAGCAACAATTTTGGATGGTGTCAATAAAAAACTTTTATTCTTTTGAACGTCGTTTCAACTTGTGATACCAGTAGGTGCGTCAGTTCACCTCAAACCGCTGTTTTTTCAGAGTTGGCGACTAATAGCCTGGACGGTCGGTTTCAAATATTGAAACTTGACGCCATCGCGGTACAATAGTCGAATGCGTAGCGGAAAGGACAACGCTCTGTGACAGTCGGCGTGATTTCGAAGGTGTTTCGCATCCTTGAAGCAATTGAGGCGGCGCCAGCCGGTCTCGGGCTCAAGTCCATTTGCGATGCAACGCACCTGAACAAGAGCACCGCGCACCGATTTCTCAAACATCTCAAGCGGGAAGGATATTTGATTTGCGCCGACGGCGGCCGATACCTGATCGGACCGAAGCTATCACGAATGGGTGCGCGCGCCGATCATCGCGCAACCTTACAGGCGGTAGCGCGGCCAATCTTGTCGGAGCTATGGAAATCAACGCGTGAGACAGTGAACCTGGCGATGCTCGACCAAGGAGGAGTTCTGTATCTCGAGGTGCTGGAGAGCCCGCATGAGTTCCGGCTTTCTTCTCGAGTAGGTAGCCGGCGTTCGCTGCACGCCACCGGGCTCGGCAAAGCACTCGCGGCATTTCTGGACGAACAGTATCGAGAACAAATCTTGAGCGGACTGAATTTCCAGCCGCTCACACCGAACACGATCATGAACCTGGTGCAATTCCGCCAGGAGCTTGAGAAAGTCCGACGGCAAGGTTATGCCGTCGATGATGAGGAAACAACGCTAGGCGCGCGTTGCGTCAGCGCGCCGATTTTGGGTGCAGACGGTGAGGCGGTCGGAGCGATCAGCGTGTCCGGTCCGGTCACTCGTGTTGGGCGGGAACAGGTCAGCGCCCTATCGGAAGCAGTTGTTCAGGCGGCCAAGGCTATTTCGGGCGCGATGGGATTTCATCAGCAACCATCCGCACTCGAACCAAGCAGGAAGCTTCAGTCCGTAGGATCCTGAATCAAGATGTTAGAAGAAAATTCCGCCGACGATTCATCGAGCTTTGCTTACGGAGCGTTCGTGGTGGGGACCGTCGTCCCGGAATCCTCAAGCAGCTTGCGCAGCGTCCTATCCTGCGGAAAATGTTGTACGGCTTGCTGCAGCAGAGTAGTGGCCTCGGGATTCTTGTGTAGCGAGAGATAGGCGGAGCCTAGCAGTTTGTAAAGAATGGCGTCGTAAGGCATCTGCTGGATCCCACGTTCTAGCACCGGCACAGCTTCCTGATATCGCCCCGCGCGGATCATAAGAGTCCCCAGTTGTTCGTACGTTTTCGGGGAAGTGGAATTGTGTTTCACGGCTCCTTCGAGATAACGCATTGCCGCTTCGTCGCTGTTTTGCTCGATCGCTAGAGCCGCCAACGCCTCCAGCACATCAATGTTGCTCGCATCCGTCTGCTCCAACTTTTTGGCCAAAGCGAAATACTGCGCCCGATATTCCGGATGTGCCTCCATGGATTGCCCATAGGCCTGCAAAAGAACCGTCGGCAAGATGGAATCGTCGCGCTGACCCGGGATTTCGGTCAGGTGAACCAAATCCGGCAACCGCGGCGTGGTCATGTGAAAGGCGGCGTCCGGATAAGGCTCTTCGGCTTCCGCGACGATTCGATGGTTCGTCAATACCGCATGCGCGATAACCGGCACTTCCCGCTTCGGCATGTGGCAACCCGCACAATCGTCGGGAGGAGCCTTGCGCTGACGGATTCCGAGCGGCAACGCACAGCTTTTTTCGGTATGGCAGGCGAGGCATTTTTCCCGATAGTAGGCAGGAGCATCCTCCCTTGCAGGTTCCACGTGAGGATCGTGACAGCTGATACAACTCAGACGTCCACCGCTGCTGCGATAGCATTTACTGAGCGTCATCGAAAAATAATGCTCAAGAAGATCCGTCTGCGTCGAATCGCGCCTGGGCGGCACCATGAAAATCGCCAGCGTGTCGTCCAGTGGAGTTCCGGGCTTGAAGTCACGATAGTTCCGTCCGGGCTTCAGCACCGTCGCGTCACCCGTCTGGTGACACGACATGCAAATGTTATCGGCGAGCCAGGGTTTCAGCTTGGCAGGGTTCACGATGGAATGCGTCGCGCTGCTTTCGCCCGAATCCCCTTCGCGCATTTCGCGCACGTGTGCTTCCCCCGGCCCGTGGCAGTTTTCGCAGCCGATCGCGAGTTCCAGGAATGGCGGATCCAGAAATTTTCCGTTTCCGTCCAGTACCGCCTGTGGCCTCCCGCTGTGGCACGCGATGCAGCCGGGAAGAATCGGGCGAACGAAGCCGTAGTCGCCAAACTCGTACCCGGGCGATAAAGCCCAGCTCTGTGTTTTCGAATAAAAGGAAAGTGGCGCCTCAAAAATAAAGTCACCGCGTCTGATGAGCGCGCCGAAACCATTCGCGCCCGATCCGATGAGCCAGTCTACCGGGTGTGTTTCGCGGAAAAGCTCCTTTCCGCCTTCTATTTCGTACTCGCTTTGAAATAGCTTTCCATCCTCAGCATGAATATCGAAGTGGCGGTGCGTCCGGTCGTCGAAGAGCGAAGCGGAAGTAGGGATTTTCTCAAGCAGCCCAGGTATGATCTCGGACATGGAACGGCCCATGTCCGTCCTCGAGTACTTGTTGGAGATTGGAGTATGGCACTGCGCGCAAACTCGCGAACCCACGTAGCCGTTTCCCTTGGGTTCGCTTCCCGCTTGGACCAGTCCAGCCGGCGGTTGACTCGCGTGCACCGAATTGCGCGCGACAGCTTCGCGGCTCGCGGAGAACGAGGCGGCTGCCAGTGCGAGCACCAGGAAGCACAGACACACGGTCAATCGCGTGCGCGTGTTGTTTGGAATTGGTTCGTCCGACTTCCTGTTCCCGATGGGCACGTTAGTTGGCGGGTTTCCAGCTTGTGATTTGTAGCTTCACCCATTGAGCGCTTTTGTCGGCGTGGCATAGCAGGCAGGCGTTGGGGCTCTCGGACTGCCCAAACCTTTCCGTCATATCCGCATTCGGAATATCGTCAATCCGGTGCGTACGCGCGCGGAACAAAAGCGCGTCCATGATGCGCGGCATATGGCAGGAGACGCATTGGCTGCCGTCCGATTCTGGAGAATGATGCGTATGCGCGGCGATCTTCGATTTGTCCTGGAACGACGTGTGGCAACCGGTGCACATCTTGTTGGGATCGTCGCGAAACTTCAGCGCTGTTGGGTTCGACGTCTCGTCGTGAATATGCGGATTGTGGCAAGATCCACAACTCACCTGCCCTTGTTGAAAGCACTTCGAGCGCTCCAATGCCTCCACGATAAACGTGGTCTGCCGGAAACGGCCGTCCTTGTAGAACCCTTTCCGTGAAAATTCACTGAACGGAATCATCGGGTTGCGCATGAAGAAACTTCCCGTGGTTGCGTAGTTCAATTCCCCATGGGTTCCGGGCGTGCGAATCGCCGACTGCATGTGGCACTGCGAACAGATCGTCACAAACTCGCGGTTGCCGATCTGCGCGAACTCCACCGGCGGATCAAGCGGCGTCTTGCCGGACTCGTCACCGCTATTCATCGCGGCCACGTGCCGGGCAGACGGCCCATGACACATTTCGCAATCAATTCCCGGCTCGCGAAATTCCAGATTCTCGGTGCCGAAGCCGCCGCCTTTCACGTTTCGCAATTGGCTGGTGTGGCACACCGCGCAAACGGCCTGATAGCTGGTCGCGGGCTCGAACTTTTGCCAGGACCGCAAATCCGCGCGCTCACTTCCCGCGGAGTCAATCACTTTCCAGAAGTTCAGCCACCGCTTTTCGCGCGCGTTGTATTGAATAGGGAAGACGTGAATTTCGCCGTTCGGCAACTTTGTGGCATAGGCTTGTTGCCACTTCGACCCGATCGTATAGTCCACCGGGTAGCTATGCCACTGGCCGTCGGCTTCATGGATGTCAAAGTAGTGTTTACCGTCCTTGATTATCATCCGCGCAAACAGTGTTCGTTGTGCGCCGCGAACGATTCTTAGCTTCCCATCACGATACTCCGCATCATCCCCCGCATAAAATTGATTGTTCTGCGTGAAATCGCCGATCACGTTCTCCGGCGCGTAAGGGCGCAGCATCTTGGACATGCCCGAGTGAGACCAGTTCAGATAGATTCCCCCATGGCACGTGCGGCACGATTCTGAACCCGCATAGGCCGGCATCGCCTGCGCCGCGGTGGATGTTTCAGACGACGCCGGCTGTGGCTCCATCGTTTTCGCGCTGGCAGCTTGCCGCACGAACGACTCGAAGTCGCCTCGGGAATTCGCAGCGAGCGTCTTGTAAATCGTCTGCAAATGTTCCAACGCCTTGGGCGCGAGGTCGCCGTTTTGCTGGTATACCTTGGCAAAGGCGCTTGCGGCCGCCGGAAAATCGCCCGCGGAGAGCCGCACTAAGCCAAGAGTGTACAAAATCTCTTCGTCGCCGGGGTTGAAGCTTCGTGCTTGAGAAAGCGCCTGCTCGGATTCCCGCAACAACGCGATTCTTTTCTCCCTAGCGGGCTCGCTGACCGCTTCCTGCAGCAGCGCCCGCCCAAGCGCGAAATTGGCTGAAGCTTGCAAGCGGCGTTTCGTAGCCGGCCATTCGGCCTCGGCGATCGCACCCGGACGGCCGATTCGTTCGAAATAATAGAGTGCGGCTCGTGCGCTCCTGATCGCGTCGCCGTTGAGGTGCTGTCTTGCTTGAACATCCGCTGCGGCCGCGAGCAACTGCGGGTTCTCCGGCAGATACGTCAGAGATTTTTTCGCAAATTCCAATCCTGGGGGGTAGTCGCGCAGATCGAAACTACTGTCGGCCGCAACTTCGTACGCCTGCGCCAGGAACGCGGATTGCGGGAAGCCCTGAAGGAAAGATTTGGCTGCTTGTAACATTTCCGCAGGGTCCCGGTGCTGGTAAAGGCGAAGAAACGCCGCTTTCTCGGCGGGATCGACAATCTGATCCGCAACGGTGGAAGGGTTGCGGCTCGTCATGGTGACGACCGTATCAATATCCTGAGCCGCGGCGGGGGCGGGCACAATCAGCAGGATCCCCAGGGAAATCGCCGGTAGGAATCGGCTGTGCATGACCTGCATCCTGGACCGAAGGGCCGAGACTCGCAAGATGATTTCCTCATCCGCTCGAATCGCTACCGCAAGTTCCTCCGTTCACAGAGTTTTGGTGGTGCAGTTCTCGATGAAATTCCAGTCCCAATCAACGCCAATTCCCGCAGACTCCGGCGGGTGCGCGTAGCCTTCGGCGTCCACGTCAATCGGGGTTTTCATTCCGAAGTCCATGTACGAAAGTGGGTACAGCACTTCGAAGAACTCGCAGTTTGAAATCGCCGCGCAGCAATGCAAATTCACGATTTCCAGCGGATGATAAATCGTCGTGTGCAATTCGCAGTGCACTCCGAACGATTCCGCCAAGTGCGCCGTCTTCATCACCGGGGTTATGCCGCCCTTCCACGAAACGTCCGTCCGCACGATGTCCACCACGCGCCCGGCGATACATTCCGCCGTCGAGTAGTGCGAGCCGGCCAGCACCTCGGTTCCGCAGATGGGAATGTCGAGCTTCTCGGTCAACTTGCGCAGGCCGCTGAAATCCACATCGAATAACGGCTCCTCAAGCCAGTAGTAATTCAACTTCTCCAGCTCGCGGCCCACTCGCAAAGCTTCCTCATAGGAATACGCAGCCACGGGATCGGCCATCAACTTGAAATCCGGACCCACAGCCTCGCGACAAGCGTGGTACGCCTCCAGATCGAAAGCCAGCTTGCCCGGCGGATGAAGTTTGTAGGCGTGCCAACCGCGCTTTTTTACCTCGATCGCCTGCTTGGCGTATTCCTCGGGACTGGAGAGCACAAACGAACTGGCGTAAATCGGAACTTTGTCGCGAAACGCCCCCAGCATCTTGTAAAGCGGCAAACCCGCCTTCTGCGCGGCGATATCGTAGAGACAAATGTCAAAAGGACCGTACGAATAAATCGGCACGTGATTCCACCAGCGGTCGTAAGTGCGAAAGTCTTGCCAGTGTTTTTCGCGTAGTAAGGGATCCTTGCCGAGAAAAAATGGTTTCAGCGCCGAAGCCGCGACCGCCCCGGCCATTTCCGCGCCGCGGCCCGCAAAGCCGAAGGAATGTCCCGCCATCCCTTCGTCCGTCTTCATAGTAATGACCAGAAAATCGAAAGTGGACTTGCCGCCAGAGCGCATCTCCGAATCCGACATGGCCGCGCGGGCGTTCTGGCAAACGCGAATCTCGATGGAAGTTATTCGCACGAGTCCTCCGGGTTCTCACTGACGGGCATTGGATTTCCTGGCGAACTATCGCGCAACGCCACGCAAATCTAGCGAAACGCGGCGTGCTCGTCAATGAACTCCGAATTTCAAAATTTGAAACGGTGGTAAACGCTTCGGTTTTTACCTTGACGTTCACTTCGGCATGGCTCATTTTGTGCGCGCTTCCGCATTCGCAAGGTTCACGGCGCGCGAGGAGGTCTGATGTCTGAACAGCTCGTGGTGGGGCTTGGCCTGGTCATCTTGGCCGGCCTCTTGAATGGCAGTTTTGCCGCGCCCATGAATCGGATGCCGGCCTGGCGTTGGGAAAACAGCTGGCTGATTTTTGCCGCCACGGGCCTGGTGATTTTCCCGTGGCTCATTACTTTCTTGACCGTGCCGCACGTCGACCAGATCTATTCGCGATCCTCCTCGCCGACCTTGGAGAAGGTGGTGCTTTTCGGAATTGCCTGGGGCGTAGGCTCCACGCTCTTTGGAATTGGCATCAGCCGTGTCGGCATGGCGCTCGGATTTGCAATCATTCTGGGGATCACGGCGTCTTTTGGCTCGTTGTTTCCTCTCGCGGTGCTGCATCCCGAGGAGCTGCACACCCGGCGCGGCGCCGCCCTAATCGCGGGTACGGCGACGATGATAGTGGGACTGGTGTTCCTCGCGTTCGCAGGCAAGCGTCGCGAACGCGACAGCGGGGCCGGCGGCACGGCACGCTCGGGATTTGCGCTCGGTTTGCTCATCTGCATTTTTTCGGGAATTTTTTCTTCGATGCTGAACTTCAGCTTCGTTTTTGGCGACGAAATTCGCGTCCGTGCTCTCGCCGCCGGAGCGAGCAGTTCGATGGCCGCGAATCCGATCTGGTCTCTGACGGTTACTGGCGGTTTTCTTTCGAACCTTCTCTACTGCGTGTACCTTCTCAATAAAAATAAAAGTTGGGGCGTGTATCGTGAGGGAAATCCCTCGAGCTATTGGCTTTTCGGTTGCCTCACCGGCCTTCTTTGGTATGGCGGCGTGGTGGCCTACGGCATGGGCGCCGCTTCGTTGGGCAAGCTTGGTGCAATCGTGGGATGGCCGGTGTTCATGACACTGGACATCATCGCCGGAATTTTCTGGGGCGCGGTTACCGGCGAATGGAAACAGGCGAGCCGTCAGGCCGTGGCGTATTGTTGGGCCGGGGTCGGCGTGCTGATACTCGCGATTGTCCTGATTTCAATTGGCAACGCGTCCTGAGCGAATCAGTTCGATCGGCCACTCTCGTTCCGGATGGTCACCCCGCTCAATCCGTGAGTTTGCTTCGCGTCCACCCCGCTGCCCTCGCGCACGACATAGTATTGATTGGCGGTCAAATCGTTCAACGTTTCCACCAAGCCGCTCGGCCAGCGAATTACAATTTTGTCTGCCTTTGTGGCCTCGCCCAGGCCGAAATGCAATCGCAGGTCGCTCTGGGAAATATAGCCGTCGCCGCTGCGAACTTCCTGTTCACGCTTGTCCGTGCCTCGCTCCAGCGTAACCGCTGCTCCCAATGCGGCACGGTTCGACTTGACGCCGACGAGTTGCAGGCTGATGAAATTGCCGACGGGCGCGGTATTGTAGTACAGCGAGGGCGTCTCGTTCATGTTGTTCACCGCCGCCTCCTCGCGTCCGTTATTGAAAAGATCGCCGAGGGCCATACCCCGTCCGGAGTGTTTCTCGCTGAGCACAGCGCCGGCCTCCGCGGTAATATTCGCGAACCGTCCGTTGCGCAAGTTGTAGTAGGCCACTTTGGGTTCGCGGTAGCTCGTGCCCAGTCCTTTTCCGTCTACTTCGGGATAGACGTGGCCGTTCGCAATCAGAATTCCCGGCCAGCCAGAGTTGTCAAAATCGAAAAATTGCACGCCCCAGCCCAGCAATTGTGTGATCTTGGCGAGCCCCGCCATTTGGGTAACGTCATCAAATAAATTGTTGCCGCGATTCAGGTAAAGAGTGGACGTATCGTCGCTGAAATTCGTCTTGACGATGTCTTGCATGCCCGAATGAGTGAAGTCGTCTGCCGATACGCCCATGCTCCCCTGCAGTGTGCCATCCTCGTTGTAGGCCACGCCGGCGGCCTTAGCCATCTCGGTGAAAGTTCCGTTGCGATTGTTGTGGTACAGCAAGCTAGGCGTCGAGTCGCAAGCCACGTAAACGTCTGGCCACCCGTCTTGATCGAAATCCGCTGTGAGTGATGTAAATCCGTAGCAGCCGGAAGTCGCCGTGATTCCCGATTTCTGGGACACGTCCGTGAAAGTTCCATCGCCGTTGTTGTGGTACAGCGCGTTGACCGGAATTTTCAGCCCGCGCGGGCCACACATCACATTCAAACCCTTCCAGTGGCACCATTGCCCCTCGCCTGGACGTGGGACTGAATCGTAGGAGAAGTCCACGTACCGCGCAATAAACAGGTCAGCCTTTCCATCGCGGTCGAAATCAATAAAGCTGCAGCCGGTGTTCCACTCGTCGCGCGCCGTGCGCAGCCCGGCTTTTTCGGTCACATCCGTGAATGTGCCGTCGCCATTGTTGTGATACAGGACGTTCTGGCCCCAATAGGTAACGAATAGATCGAGATTGCCATCATTATCGAAATCGCCGACGCAGCCGCCCTGGCCCCACCCTGCATGCGCGACTCCAGCCTTTTCGGTGACGTCGCTAAACGTTCCGTCATGGTTGTTGTGATACAAATGTCCGGTCGGTTCTTTGCCTTTCGCGAAGCCCTCAACGGTTGACCCATTCGGAAGAAAAATATCCGGCCAACCATCGTTGTCATAGTCAAAAATAACGCTGCCGTTCCCGGTTGTTTCAATGATGAATTCTTTGTGCGTGTCGCTCCCGTAAAAATTCTGCATGGCAATGCCTGCGCGCTTAGCAATGTCTTCGAAATGCACAACGCCGGGTTTTACGTCGGCAGGTGAGGCCGGTTGCGTGGACCGAGCGGATTGTGTAGCACCAAGGTTAGCGAGGCTGCCAGTCGCAATTACGGCAGTAAGCAATAAAGGTAAAACCGTTCCTTTCATGCAGCCCTCTTGGAGTCTGGGAGCCGATCTCGCAGCATAACGTTTTGGCGCGAGTGGAAGCACCGCATGTGAAAGCTCATCCCGGGTACGCCACAACCCTTTGTTGCGACTCGCCGAGGCGTTCGATCCCAAGCGCGACGATATCTCCGGCCTTCAAGTAAGTCGGCGGATTCATGCCCAGTCCTACTCCCGGTGGCGTTCCGGTGCTGACCACATCTCCCGGAAGCAGCGTCATAAATTGGCTCAAGTAGCTGACAAGATCGGCAACGTCGAAAACCATCCGCGCCGTGTTGCTCTTTTGTCGCGTCGTCCCATTTACTGTGAGCCACAAGCTCAGGTGACCCGGGTCGGGAATTTCATCGCGGCTCGCGAGAAACGGTCCCAGCGGCGCAAACGTGTCCGCGCTCTTGCCCTTCACCCATTGGCCGCCACGTTCGAGTTGGAAGCTTCGCTCGGAGTAGTCGTTGTGTAACACGTAGCCCGCGATGTGATCGAGCGCATCGCGCTTCGCGACGTAGCGAGCTTCCTTTCCGATGACGAACGCGAGCTCCACCTCCCAGTCGAGTTTCGAGGCGCCCTTGGGTATCATCACCGCATCGTTCGGACCCGATAGCGAACTCGTTGCCTTGAAAAAAACAACGGGCTCCTTCGGAACCTCCTGCCCCGTCTCTGCCGCGTGGTCCCTGTAATTCAACCCGATGCAAACAATCTTGCTCGGCCGGCAGATGGAAGCTCCCAGGCGCACAGACGGCTCCACGAGGCGCAGCTTGCCGCGATTTTTCTCGGCCCACTGGCGGAGCCTTTCGAGCCCGCCCGCGTGAAAGAATTCCTCATTGTAGTCGAACCCCGCGTCCGAAACATCCACGCGCGTGCCGTCCTCCAAAAGAAGTCCAGGCTTTTCTTTGCCGTGATCACCGAATCGGATGAGTTTCATGAATTTCCGTGCAGCGTGAAGTGGTCGAGATTTCCTGACGGTGTGTCTCTAGGGCTGATCTTGACTGGCAAACTCCATTTCCATGACGGCCGACGCGTTCAAGCAGGCGGAGATGGCCTTCGCGCTCGTCATCACCGCCTTCGCAAGAAACGGGATCTTGTCCCGGCCGATCCGCGTAACCGGCCCCGCGACGCTGATCGCCGCGACCACTTTTCCCGGCTCGATTAACACCGGAGCGCTGATGCACCGCGCGCCCAAAGTGGCTTCCTCGTCATCAAGGCCATAACCTCGCTGGCGGATGCTCTCGAGATCGCGTCGCAGCCGCCGCAGCCGCGTTATTGTGTGCGGCGTGAACCGTTCAAACTTGAGCGAATCAAGGACGTGTTTTTTTTCTTCCGGGGGCAAGTGCGCGGCCAACGCCTTCCCCATCGCTGTGCAATAGAGTGGCCGCCACGCCCCCACGGGCGACGCCATCCGAAAAGGATGAGGGCTTTGGATCACGTCCAAATAGAAAACATCCTGTCCGTCAAGCGTCCCCAGGTTGACTGTTTCGCCCGTCACCTTCCACAAGTCCTGCAGCATCGGACGGCTGATCTTTCTCAGAGACGTTTGAAAGCTGATTCCGGAGCCTAATCGCACCAGCTTTGGGCCGACCAGATATGAGCCCTTATCGTCTCGAAACAAATAGCCCTCGAATTCCAAATGAGCGAGGAATCGGTACGCTGTACTCTTGTTAATTCCAGTTCGCAGCGCAACGTCCTTTAGCGCCAAGCCTTCCGGAGCACCGCCCAAAGCCTCAAACACCCTCAATACCTTGGAGACGACTCCCACCGGAGCTGATTTCGCCTGGCGCGCTCGAATCATACTTTCCCCCTGTCGAATCTCGGGATGCCTGCTCGAAAAGCGGAGCTCTCGGGCCGCTTCCAATGCCAGCACTATATATCGAACATTTTGAAATGTGAAAAGTGAATTTTTTATCTTGAATATACCTTCCGCCCTTGCTATATCGCTGGACACCACTTTGCAAGATTTCGCGGGAGTTCTCGCTGCTCCGTGGATGCGAAGCAGGAGTGTTTCTCTGAAAAGTCAGAATTCAAACGGGTTTCGCCTCGACGGCAAAACGGCGATCGTCACGGGCGGCGCGAGCGGCATCGGGCGAGCGATCGCTCTCCTTTTTGCATCCAATGGCGCGTGTGTGCAAGTTCTCGATATTCATGCAAAAGGCGCGGAAGATGCGGCCCAGGAAATTCGGGACGCCGGCGGCGACGCGTCTGCCCACGAATGTGATGTGACCAATCACAAGGATGTGCACGCCCTATTTCAAGCGCTGGCTAAGCGCGGCCCAATCCACACTTTGGTAAATAATGCCGGCATCTCTCACATCGGCAAGCTCGAAGCGACCACCGAGCGCGATTTCGATCGTGTTTATCAGGTGAACGTTAAAGGCATTTACAACTGCATGATCGTCGCGGTAGAGCATATGAAAGCAAACGGCGGCGGCGTGATACTCAATATGGCTTCCATCGCGGGATCCTCCGGTCTGGCGGATCGTTTCGCATATTCGACCAGCAAGGGCGCCGTGATTGCCATGACCTACTCGGTGGCCAAGGATTACTTGGCCTGTAATATTCGCTGCAACTGCATTTCGCCCGCCCGAGTCCATACGCCTTTTGTAGACGGCTATCTGCGCCAGCACTATCCCGGCCGTGAAGAAGAAATGTTCACCAAGCTTGCCCACTCGCAGCCCATCGGCAGAATGGCCGAACCGCACGAGGTTGCGTCTTTAGCTCTCTTTCTTTGTTCCGACGCGGCATCGTTCTTAACCGGCGTGGACTACCCTCTCGACGGAGGTTTTTTCAACCTCCGTGGGTAGGCTGATCCCGGAAAAGTTTGCGGTGATCTTTTTCATGTTTATTTCCACGCAGGTGGCGCAGATCATCGGACCGTACATTGATATTGAGGGCGGTCGTGCGAATCTCGACTGAGCCTTGAGCTGACGGAGACGCATGGGAAAGTCTTCTGCGCCGATTACAGACCGTAAGTATCTGGTTCCGTTCGTGCTGGTCACCACGCTGTTCTTTCTATGGGCGCTCGGGGTGAACCTGAACGATATTCTGATTCCACACCTGAAAAAGACTTTCAATCTCACCGATTTTCAGTCGTCGCTGATTCAGACCGCGTTTTTCGGTGGGTATTTTCTCGCGGCGCTGCCCGCGGGATGGATCATGGAGCGGATCGGATATCGTAGGGGCATTCTGATTGGGCTCGGAACATGCGCCTTGGGAGCGCTCTTATTCATCCCTGCCGCTTCGATTCGCGTCTACGGCTTCTTCCTCTTCGCATTATTCGTGATGGCCTGCGGACAAGGCATGCTTGAAGTCGCCGCCAATCCTTATGTCACGATTCTCGGTCCTCCCGAATCATCCGAGCGCCGCCTCAACCTCTCGCAATCCTTCAATGCCGTGGGTGCATGGGTCACTCCCTTCATCGGCCGCGCTTTTATTCTTTCGGGGATCGAATATTCCGCCGCCACAGTAACCGCGATGACTCCGCAGCAATGGCAGGCCTATTCGGCTTCGGAGGCCAGTCGAGTCCGTGGTACGTATTTTGTGATCGCGGGAATTTTCCTGTTTGTCGCGATCCTGATTTATTTTGTGCGTCTGCCGGAAGTGCGTGAATCCAGCGGCGAGGCGCTGCCGGCGCCAGAGGCGGCACCGCAAACCCATAAAGGCATCTGGCACCACAAACATCTGATTCGCGGCGTCATCACCGAATTTTTCTACGTGGGCGCCCAGGTCGGCGTCACCAGCTTCGTGATTCGCTTCACTCAGCACGCACTTCCCGGCACTCCAGAAAAAACCGCTGCGGACTACCTCAAGTGGCATCTCTTCGGGTTCATGATCGGCCGCTTCGTCGGCTCCGCGATCATGAAACGCGTGGCGCCCCCCAAGCTGCTCGGCCTTTTCTCCGTCGCGGCTGCGGCTTGCACGATTGTGGCGATTTTCATGCTCGGGACTGCGGCCGTCTGGGCTGTCGTCCTGCTCGGCTTCTTTGATTCCATCATGTTTCCGACGATCTTCGCGTTGAGTATCAAGAACCTCGGCGCTTACACCAAACTCGGCTCTTCGCTTCTGGTAATGTCCATCATCGGTGGCGCCATCGTGCCCGCCGTCATGGGATACATTTCGGATCGCAGCTCGATCCAGGCGGCGTTCGCAGTCCCATTTTTCTGTTACGCGGTGGTGATGTATTTCTCGTTTAGTGGATATAAGCTGGCTCTAGTGCCGGCGCAGGACTAGCAAATGAATGCGCGTGCAAAATTCCTGGTTACGGGTGGCTTGGGCTTCATCGGCAAATCCGTCGTGCGCAACCTACTGGAGCGCGGCATCCCCACGGTGGCCGCCGATCAATCAGCGGATGCCGCCGCTATCTCGATCTTGAAGCAGGTGGCCGAACGCACCGGCGCCGAGTTCGCTGCCACTCCTCTTGATGTCAGCGATTTCCGCGATGTGATGGCCGTCTTTCACAAGCGTCCCGGCATCACGCACACAATTCATCTCGCCTATGTGATGGGACCTCTGGTTGACGAAAATACTTCGCTCTCCACTCGCGTCAACGTTCTCGGCATGACCCACATGTTCGAGGCTGCCGTACAGCGTAAGCTCACGCGCCTCGTCTTCACCAGTAGCGAGACCGTATCGGGCCCGTCGCAACAGCACTACGGCGACCGCCCTGTTACCGAGGACGATTTCTGCGATCCTGCTGCTCACGCCTTCACGTATGCGGTCATGAAGCTTCTCAACGAACATATGGGCCGGCGATACGTTCAGAAATATGGAGCGAGCATCGCCTGCACGCGACCGCCCGTTGTTTTTGGTCACGGCCGTAAGCGCAGCGCGGTCATGTGGGCCGAGCATTTCGCCTCGAAACCGGCTGTCGGCGAACCCGCGGCTTTGCCATTCAGCGCGCAAACGCGCGACACTTGGATCTACAAAGACGATTGCGCCGAACAGCTCGTGCGCCTTGCCCTGAAGCCCCAGATCTCCCACTTCGTTTACAATAATGGCGGACACTGCGTCACCGCCGCCCAGCTCGCGACGATCGTCAAGAAATGGATCCCCAGCGCTCAGTTCGAATTTGCTCCCGACGGAGGCACGCCGCTGATTGACCATCAAGACGGTACTCGTTTGATCCGCGAGATTGATTTTGTACCGCGTCCCCTGGAAGAAGGAGTACGGGCGCACATCAACGAGGCTCGCTTCGCTGCGGGCTTGCCGGCTGTCTAACAGATTGGACGACTAGCCATGCCACCTTTTGTCAGCACCGTCGTAGGCAGTTACCCGCGAAATACCAGCGTGGAAGATACGATGAAGAAACCCTCGCTCAATCGTGGGGAAACCGATGAGCTCATTCGATGGGCGGCCCGCGATCAGGCCGACCTCGGGCTCGACGTCATCACCGATGGCGAAGGCTATCGCGAAAACATGTACTATTTTTATCAGAAGCGGCTCGATGGAATCACTTTCGATGGAATGATCCGGCAGTCTTTCGGTACCGCCGGGTTTGGCATCGAATGTGCGCGCGTGATCGGAGAGATCACGAATTCACGGTTCGAACTGGCTCGCAACTGGACGCTCGCGCGTGCTGCAGCCCCTTCTCATTGCCGCGTCAAGCAAACCGTTACCGGCCCGCATGTGCTTACCCGCTTCAGCGTCAATCAGCGTCCGGACTTGTACCCCGATGAACAAGCTCTCTGCCGCGCGTACTCGCGGATATTGGCGGACGAACTGCGCGAGGTGATTGCCGCTGGTTGCGATTACATTCAGTTCGACGAACCGATGTGGACCGAGTCACCCGAAGATAGTGTATGGGCCGCGGAAATTCTGAACGAACTGATCGCCTCTCTTCCGCGCGTCACCTTCGGGCTGCACGTCTGTGGCGGAAACCCCAGGCGAAAACGGATTTATTTCACCAGGTATACCGACCTCGTGCCGGCCTTCCGCACCATTAAGATAGACGAAGTCTCTCTCGAGCACTGTACGCTCGGCTACGATCTAATGGAGCTCTGGAAACTGTGGGATTTCAAAGGCGCACTGGCGCTCGGCGTGATTGACCAGCGCGGCGATGCTCTGGAAACTCCGGGAATCATTCGCGAACGGCTCGCTCCAGCGCTCGCATATTTCTCTCCCGACCGCCTCTTGCTCACCAGCGAGTGCGGTTTCGGACACGTACCACTGGAGATCACACGCAGCAAACTCCGGGTCCTCGCCCAAACCTGTCTCGACCTCAGGAAATCATACCTATCAGACCCTTACAATTATTTCTGAAAGTGCCAAACCTACATATCCAGCCGCTCTGTAAATGCCGCCAGCGTTAAACCAGATCCGCAAAGCGCACATCATGGAGTGAACCCATAGAGTGAGACAGTTTGGTCGTGCACACCTTGGGAAGCGCGGGTTGCCTCCGGATTTCCGACAATCCGAGAGTCGGTCCGTCAATGACGACACGCGCGTTTGACGGTACTAATCCGACGGACGAGCTGCTAACTTCCGGGTTGCCTGTCAGACACGATTAGTCCGGTCAGGATGAGTTTCCAAGTCACCTGCCGAAATAGCGTGGGTTTTCATTAGCGCCGCTACCGCTCGTCGCCTAACGCATTCTGCTGAAGGCTGTGATTCACAATTTTGTCTCAACAAGGGGTTCAGTCTGTAGTCTGCGTCGAAGTCTGTCCGATCGACGAAGTGTGCACGAACATAGACTGCCCGGTGAGCACGAGCACTACTGACTACGTAAGGGCGTCGGTTCAAAGTGGCGCCCATTCGTCGTGCTCCAGAGCATTCTTGATGGCGGTCAGCGATTTTTGGAGAGAAGAGGCTGACCGGTCAACTGCGACCTTTCGGACGATTGCCCCCTTGAATCCTGTGAGGCCCGCCTGTTCGGAGCCCATAGCCATGATCAAGTAGAATCCGGGCTGCTTCGGGTCGGCAGCATCGGGGGCGCAGAACGTCAGATCTGGCGCCGTCTCGAAGTAGTGACTTGAGTAGAGTTGTTTCTCGGCGATCGTATAGATGATGAGTCGCGTCATCAAGATCTGGGCTGACGTTATTTGACCGTTTTGCTATCTCGGCTCAGTTTGGGCCGAACAAGCGGCGCGAGAATTGCAAGCTGATTTGCGCTGGCTTCCTTACGAGATTCATCCGGACACGCCGCCCGAAGGTGCAGCGAGGCCGTTTTCACCGGAGGAGTGGCCACAGGTTCGCGAGAGGCTCAAGCGCCGAGATGCTTCCTGGGGAGAGACTCGGCGCACCGCCTCGCGCAGCCATGTGTGCCGCGCGTCCGTGGTGAGCCTCGGGTGCCAGACCATCAAAAAATGAAATGGACGCAACTCTTGTGGGGCTTTCACGAGCCGCAAGGTGGAATTTCGTTCCACCATTTGCCGCATGCCGTCGGTCAGCGTGAGGATGAGTTCCGTGCCATGAAGGCAACTGAGGGCCGCGCCAAAATACGGCATGCGGACAGACGAGCGGCGCTTTCGACCCAACGCAGCAAGCTGCTTGTCCGGGATATTCTGCACGTTTGGAAGAGTCGTGATCGTAAGGTGCTCCGCGGCCAGGTACTGCTTCAGTGTGAGGCGGTCGCCAAACTTGCTCTGGCGGGAAACAGCACAGATCCAGTCCTCGCGGTAAAGTCTCTCTGAGCTGAAGTGAGATGGCAGCAAGCCGTCGTCAATGTGGAGAATCAGGTCAAGCTTTCCGCGCTCCAGCATGTCCACAGCATCAGCCTGCCACGGCAGGAAATCAAAGTTCACCTTATAGCCTTCGGTCGTATAGCGGCGGCACAGCTGCGGCAGCAACGCCATGCAAACATTGTCCGGGCCAGAAATGCGGAAATTGCTCCGCTCCTTTTTCGGATCGAAGACGCTGGGGACAACCAGGCCTTCGATTCTGGGAAGGAGCTGTTCAAGTTCCTGCACAATCTTGCGCCCTCGCAAGGTGAGTTCAAACCCTGAAGACGAGCGAATCAGCAGCTCGTCCTGAAACATGGAACGCGCGCGCTGAAGGGCGCGGCTGACAGCCGGTTGACTGAGCAATAGCCGAGCGGATGCTTTGGTGACACTTCCTTCCTCGGCGATCACCGCAAAGATGATCAAGAGGTTCAGATCGACTTGCCGCAGTTTCTCTAGACGCATACAAGCTATGACCATTATGCATGAGCCGTATGCTGAATGAAACCCATCTACTGGAGTACGGCAGCGATTCCAAGCCACAAAAGAGGAGAACGCGATGGCACAAAAGCAACAAATTGAGAACCACGAGGAGCTTTCCGAGAAACGAATTGTGGTGCTCGGTGGGTCGTCCGGCATCGGGTTGGCGGTGGCGCAACAGGCGGTGGCACGAGGCGCGCGAGCAATCATCGCGTCGAGTAACGCAGAAAGGGTTAAGCAAGCGGTCGCCACGCTCGACGGAAAAGCGGAAGGGCACGCGCTTGATCTCTCGAACGAGCGCGACATTCAAAACTTCTTTCAGAAGATCGGTGATTTCGATCACTTGGTCTTCACTGCCGGCGACACGCTGCAATTGAATGAGCTGGCAGCGACGGACCTTACCAAAGCCCGGCAAGCTTTTGAGTTGCGCTATTGGGCTGCCTTGGCCGCGGTGAAGTACGCAAGCCCGCACATCCACAAGGACGGCTCGATCGTGCTTACAACCGGAGTCGCGGGCCGGCGCCCGCACAAGGGATGGACGGTGGCCGCAAGCGTCTGCGGAACTATCGAAGCCTTGACGCGTGCCTTGGCGGTCGAGTTGGCGCCGATTCGCGTCAACGCCGTATGTCCTGGCGTGGTGCGAACGAACCTTTGGAATAACATGCCGGAGCAAGAGCGTGAAGCCCTGTACGAGAACGTGGGCAGTCATTTGCTCGTGGGCCGGGTGGGCGAAGCCCCTGAGATTGCGCGCGCCTATCTTTTCCTGATGCAGGAGGGATACAGCACAGGTCGGACCGTGGTGCTGGATGGCGGAGCGGTCCTCGTCTAGCGCTTTGGCCCTGATGAAGAACGCACCAAACGAGTAGAGACAAGCATCAAAAGAAACAAGGAGTGACGCAGAGGTGAGAGTTGCAGTCAACGTAGTTGAGTCGGCTCGGTGCCGCTCACGCTTGCTGGATACGTCGGCCTGCTGGCGGAAAAAACCAATGCCGCCGCCGGGCTCATGAATTTTATGCGCAACATCGGCCAGAGCGTCGGAACATCCGCGGTCACCACGCTCATTGCTCGACGCAGTCAGTATCATCAAAATGTCCTGGCGGAGTGCACGGGCACTGGCCGGTTTCGCGGTGCTCTGACGGGCCTGGCGATGACCCTAACCCGTGCCGGCTTGAGCGTACATACCGCTCAACAGCAGGCACTTGCACGGGTGTACGCCTTGCTCCAGTCCCAAGCTGCAGTTCTCTCCTATGTGGACGCGTATTGGCTGCTTTCGATGTGCTCCGCACTTATGTTTTTCAGCTCGTTCCTTCTCAAAAAGAATGAACTGCACAAAGGACCGTGCCAGAGCCCGCGGGCCCGACTTCATCGCAACTACGAAACCGCTATTCGGCGGATACACGTCCCCGCGATCGCGTGAGGAAGTCTGCCGCGTCAAATGGTCCGAGCTGTGGTGAGCGTCGGCTCGTTCAAAACGCGCACCGTACGCGGCAATTTCACAAGGAAGGTTGTCCCCGTCGGAGAAGTGTGCTCGAGGGTGGTGGAACCGCCGTGGTCGTGAATCACCTTATTTACGATGGCAAGTCCCAGGCCAGTTCCGTTCGATTTCCCGAAGCTCACGAAGGGATCAAACAACGTAGCCCGCACCGCCGCGGGCACTCCGGTCCCGTGGTCGGCTACGCGAATTTCGAATACGTTCTCTAACGAATGGATCTCAATTTCAATTTCGCGCTGCGTTTGCGACGACGCCTCGCATGCATTCAACACGAGATTAAAGAAGGCACGTTCGATCTTTTTGGGGTCGAAAATTCCCGCCATGTCTCCCGACGTGCGTAACAAGACGGTTCGCGTTCGCAATTCCGAACGCGCGCGCACCGCGTCTACCGCGTGCCGTATCGTCTGGTCAATTTCCGCCGGGCGCGGCGAAATATTGCCTTCCTCGCGGGAAAGTTCCCTGAGTGAGTCCAGCAGATCCGTCATCTGTTCCGACGCAGTCTTGATCTCGTCGTAAATCTCGTCACGATTGAGCTTCAACTTTTCCGCTTCGTACAGGAATTCTGCATTGGCCACTACAGCTGCGAGATAATGACGCAAATCGTGGGATATGGAGCTCGCAGCCCTTCCAAACGCAGCGATCCGCTCGATGGCAAACCGGCGTTGCTCGGAAGTAAGCAATTCACCGCGCATTTTGGAAAAGGCATCGCCAAGTTCGGCCACCTCGCTGCTGCCCCGTGGGCGGATCGAGTACGCATAATCTCCTTTGGCAAGCGCTCGTACGCCCGCCACCAGATCGTCAAGCGGATGGGTGATAGTCCGCGATACAAAAGTGAGCAGTAGACCCGCCAGCAGAAAGGCCGAAAGACCCAGAATCAGGATTCTCCGATTCAGCCGGCTGAGGAACGCATTGGCGGGTTGCAGCGACATCAGCACGTAGCATTTCACGCTAGCCGGCGGACCTTGATGGATCAGAATCGTGTCGACCTGGAATGGCTCATGGTCCAGAACAATCTCGCGAGATCCGTTCGCGGTGTCTGGCCGCTTTCGAATCTCGCCTTGCAAAGTTTTCTCTTCAGAGGGAGACAGCGTGGACGCTATGATTTCGCCGCCCGTGGTCAACGCGATTTGACCTCCCGATGCCAGAGCCAATTGTTGTGCAACAGTTGAATCGATTTGATATCCGATCGCGATGATGCCGAGCTGGCGTTGATTTCCCTCGCTGCCCGCCAGAATGGTGCGTAGAAAGACGCGGTAGAGCTGTCCATTGCCGTACCACCATGCCGCATCATCACCCTGTTCAATCGAACGCTTGAGATCCTGTTCGGCGAGAGCGCTGTCCCAGCCAAGTGTCGAAACGTGAAAAGCGAAAAACCGCCCGTCGGCGCCGGAAAGTATAAACAGTTGGCTTCCTGCCAGTTTCCAAAGCGGTTCGGATGCATCCTGAATCGTGAGGGCATGCTGAGTCGCCATCATCGCCTTCAGCGTTGGCATCTCCGCTAGCATCGCTGCGGTTCGGGAAAATTGCAGGTCGCGATCCTGTTGGACGTTTTCAAAGGCGTGCAGCGACGCGGCAGTGCTTTGTCGCACGCCCTCCGCGATTTCCGAGCGCACCGTATGACGGACAATCAGCAGCAGCGCTCCCAGCAAGGCACAGATAATCAAAAGCGTGGCTATGAGCAGCTGGGTGCGAAGTCGCAGGCGCGCCATGAACCCCCCGGCAGGCACTGTTATTGCGCGGGAGCGCAACTCGAATCGCCGGGCAAGAATTTGTAACCGGCGCCGTGCATCGTGTGAAAATAGCGCGGGTTTGCCGGGTCCGGCTCCAGTTTCTGCCGCAATCGCAGAACGTGGTTGTCCACGGTTCTGGTCGTGGGATAGTTTTCGTATCCCCACACTTCATTCAATAGTTCTTCTCTGGAAATCACCCGGGCGGGAGAACCTGCGAAGTACTTCAGCAGCTTGAATTCCTGCGCTGTAAACGTAAGGGATTTGGAGCCGCGCGTGGCCACCATGCTCGTGAAATTGATGCGGACGTCGTCAAACGCCAAAACGTCGTGTGGCGCGCCCGAGCTCGCCGGATTGGCCGCGTCCGTCACATGGCCGCGGCGCATGGCACGCCTGACTCGCGCGAGCAATTCCTTCGGACTGAACGGCTTGGTAACGTAATCGTCGGCTCCGAGTTCGAGCAACAGCACCTTGTCTTCTACTTCGTTGTTGGCACTCAACACCACCACTGGCACGATCGGCGAGTGTGCCTTCAACGCGCGGCAAACTTCCTTCCCGGGCAGCCGCGGAAGCTTCAGGTCCAGCACCACCACGCTGGGTAGTTGTTTGCGAAAACTATCGAGTCCTGCCACGCCGTCCGCGGCAATCTGCACCTGCAGCCCATCTGCTTCGAACAAGCGCTGCAGAGTACGCTGCATCGGCCGGCTGTCTTCAACGACTAATACGGTATCCATGTGATTGTCCTTGGGCGAGCGCGGAGTCCGCGACCGAGCAAGGCCTCCTCGGATGAGTGCCGTGTATCCATTATATAGCTTATCGGACTGCGTGGCCGCCGGAGCCCCAGTATCAGGGCTCGTGTGTCCTTCCGTCAGATTCCGGATTCTTCACGAAGGCGATGCCGTACGGATTGACGTCCTGATTACTGGGAGCCCAAAGCCCCCATCGCCACGCACAGGACCCTGGCTAAAGCACGCGCAATATTCCGCATTTTAATCTCCCTAATTTTCCGCGGCCACAATCGTGTCCCGGTCGGGGGGACCGAGACACGATTTTCGGCCTGTCGTGCGAGGGACAAAATCGGAAGCCCAGCCGGACTCTCTTGGAGGGGGAAGGCTGGCTGAGGTTAGCGATTCTCTCCAGGGCCAAATTAAAGCAGCGTGGGGAGTGCGTTGTCAGCGAGTTGTCTAAGAATTGTCAAAAGCACGTAAAATCATCGGCCAGGCAGGAGGTTTGGTATCACGCGAGTTCGCATCTGCACACCGGTCGGTTCCGCATGTGGCGATGGGATCTTAGGGGTGATCGTAATCAGGATTCGGTGGGGGAACGTAGTCCAGGCCGTACTTATTCTTGTGGGCCGGCGTGAAATTGAGATTCTCTAGGACGTGCACTTGCCCCAAGGCGCGAGTGGCATTTGAAATGGTTACCGTGCGCGTCAAACCACTCAGGGCCTCGGGCAAACTCCTTTCGTACCAAACATTTATCTGGTAGCGCCCGTCCGGCACATTCGGAATGATGACGCGCCCTGAACGATCCGAAAGCCCGAAATACGGCGTCTCCACCGCCACGATCACCGCGCTCATTTCCGCGTGAATATTGCAAAAAAGAAAGCTCACGCCCGGCCGGTCGAATGTGACAGTTCGTTTCGATCCTGATTCGTACAGGCCCAGATCGAATCGCCTGCCGTCGTACAGCGAGAAAATATTGTGGAAGAACGGGTCCTTGTTAGGGAATTCAACCACTGTACCGATCGGCACGATCAGAACGTGTGGCTCGAATGTCTTGTTCCGTTGCACCAACCGCGGCGGCTTACCCTTGTTCGCCCAAATCGAGGGATTTACTGCGGTTCGGTCGAGAGGTACCAGCCACACTGCCACATTCGATTCGTCCGGACTCGCGCCTTTGGACGTCTTGGTGCTCTTTATCGCGGCCCGGGTAATCACAACATCCACGGAAACGGGTCTCTCTTGGGCTCTTAGCTGCGCGCAATTCGCGCACGCCATTAGCAAGATGAGCCAAAGATGGATTTTGCATGGCTCCTTCATCACGTTGTCCGCGCTAAAAAATGTATCCGACGCTGGTCCCGATCTGGTTCGCGCTATTCGCGTTGCTATCCAAGGTGTATGTCTGCAATCGGCGGTACTCGACGGAAAACACCACGTCGGAGCGCACGCGGTAAATGAAATTCACGAAGGGGCTGAGGTTTCGTGAAAGGGACGAGCCATAGTAATACGCACTGGCCGGGAAAGCGCGCAATTCGCTCGCGAACGGATTGTCCTGCCCGTATGCGAAGTTCACTTCAAAATTTGCCTTCGGTTTGAACTTCAATTGCACCCAGCCTCCCATCGAATCAAGCCCGCGAATCGTAGTTCCGGGATCGGTGATGGGCCCGGACAATAGAATCGTTTGGCCGATGCCTCCTCCCATCCCGCCGACGCCGCGTCCGCGATAAAATTCGCCGCTCAAATCAAAATAATCGCCCAGCGGAACAGTCACGTCGGTTGTTCCAACCCACCCATCCACGTTTCTGCCGAAGCCCCAATTCTGCCGCCCATAATAACCGCCGAGCCCAAGCGTCATATCCCTGCCGAACTCGCGCCTGCTCCACGCGATGCGTGCCGCGTAGGCCGGTTGCCCCGATTGTTCGCCGGCCGTCGGAGAACGGTAGTCTCCTGAGGGGATTTCGCCTGTCAGCGAGTCCAAAATACCCGCCTGCAATAGCAGATTTGATGTGTCGGACAAGCTGATTCGATGCTCGATGCGGATTTGTGGAGTCCAACTCCATAAATTGCCGGTGTAGGAAAGAGCAGGGATCGCGAGAGAAGATAGCGTCGTGGGCGTGAGAGGCGCAAAGAAAATCGAATCTTGTCCCGCCACGATGGAGGTGTGTTCCCAGTCCAGGCGGATCGTCCCGGTACGCAGCCGGACGATGCCGAAGGCAGTTCCATTGGGGGTCTTAGGGAAACCTCCAGCAAAATCAAATTTCAAGTTGGCGCTGGTGCGCGCTCCAGCGATGTCTGGTCCAAAAGCCTCAATCCCGACTTGGGACTGACGGAGCGATCCGGAGAACGCCCCTGATGTTCCGGGCGTTTCGGGTGGAGTCGCAATCTGCGGAAAATCCAGATTGTCCACCGCGCCGCGAGTGATATTCGCGTTGAACAGCACGATTCCCGACAAGCGTACGCGGTACTTCGATCCGCTCTCCACTTTCGTTTGGCTCTGTTCCACAATCTTGTCGTTCAGCAGCCGCTGGTCGTCTTCTAGCTGCGACACCTGTGCAGCTAAGGACGCCCCCGATTGTTGCGGCGCTGCCGGCACGCGCGAGTCAGCCGATGCGGATGGGGCGGGCGCGGAAGAGGGTCCATAGCTTGAGGACTCTCCACCCTCCCGCGACGCCAATTGTTCCCTGGTGCGATTCAATTCACCGCGTAGCGCAGCGGCTTCCAGCAACGCTTGCTGCTGTCCAGCCCGGAGCTCGTTCATCTGAGAATTCAGCGTCTGCACCTGCGACTGCAGTTGGCGCACGGACTCCGCCAGAGATTTCAGGTCCGGCGCCGAGTCGGTCGCAGGCGGGCTTGAAGCGTTCTGCCCTCGCGCCACGCAAGGCGCAACGACAAGCAGAACCGCTGTCACCAGTGCCCTGAAATAAACTCGGGAGTGTGGATTCCTTTGCATTGCGGACCTCCTTGGAACTCCGTCTGACTCCTAGCTTCTTGGACGTCTCATTTGGGGGTAGCCAGCGACGCCGATCGCTTGTTCTTGTCATTCCACTTCAGAATTTCGCCGCAGCCGTTGATCGTCGCGCTAGACCTGAAGTTACTGCCTGAGTTAGCAGTGAGAATCTTATAACACACACCAACTTCGAGTCGCTTCCGTGACCAATTTCCGAAGAGCGCTTCCATCCGCGTGCCGACAGCGCGCGTTTTGACGGCGTCCGAACTCTTACACGAACCGGACATTCATTTGACTCCCTTGTGACAAGCTCCGCTTCAACCGCCATTACCGTCATCCCTCGGCCCACGTACCGAAATTCGAAAGCACAGGAGACTTATGGACAACACCAGGAATCTGATGAAGCACACGGTAAATCGGCGCTCCCTTTTGCAAAAGGGAGCTTTGGCGGCTGGCGCGGTCACCATCGGCGCGGGACTTTTCGGCGCGGGAAAAGCCGCATTCGGCCAGGAAAGTGGCGGAGCTTAACGAACGGAGACATCGCCATCCTACGCTTCCTCGCCGCGGCGGAATTGCTGGAAAGCGACTTGTGGCAGCAGTACGCGGAACTTGGGGGCGTCACCGAAGGAACGCAAAACAATTATCAGCAGGCTTTCCAGTTTCTCGATGGCGATGGTTCGCAGTACATCACCAGCAACACCATTGACGAAATCAGCCACGCAACCTTTCTCAACGGGTACCGGAATCCAAGGGAGCGGATCCAGTCAATCTCGATGAATTTCGCATCCTGCAAGTCAGCCAGGCCACCGGCGCGCAGAACCTCGGCCGCCTTACGAACCTCATGCACCTCAATGTGGACACCAGTTGGTGTATTCGGTATCGCAGCACGACCAATCCGGATTTCGGCGCCACGTTCCAGCAAGCGATCAAAATTGCTAACCGCCCCGCCATTCCCCGAACAGACGCCGACTTCGACGGCGCCAATCACATCCAGGCAATCGCCGATACGGCCGCGTTCCACTTCGGAATGATCGAACAAGGTGGATCGAGTCTCTATCAGGCGTTGAGCCGGAAGGTCTCAAGCCTGGAAGTCCTGAAAATCACGCTTGCAATCGGCGGCGACGAAATCGCACACTTCCTCGAATGGGTCGATTTTGCCGGCAACGCCGTCCAAGGTCCTCCTTTCAACTTCCAAAATTCACAAACGCCGGTGACGGACAACGGCCTTACGTTTCCGAATTTCAACACAACCCCGGGTGGTCCCCATTTTCAGACCAATCTCATCTTTCCCGTTCCGTGCGAATTCATCAGCCCAAGCTTGCCCCGTTGCGCTGTAATTCGCCCGACCGACGATAAATTCGCAGGCGCGCTCGCGGCCGTCATAGCGCTGACGAACGACGGCCTGTTTACCGGGCAGAAAGCCGAGTTCTTCCAGGTGTTGAAGCAACTGGCAGAAGAAGCGGATGCCGCCACGCGTCAATTGTGATTGGTCGCGACTTCACCACGCACCGGAATGGTCCCGCTCGTTCTCGCCCAGGCGAAACGGTCGGGACCATTTGCAAATTGGCAAGGCCGCACCCACGAGGTCGAAGATGATCAGACCAATCGTTTGCTTGGCAAGCTCGGTTACGCGCTCCCGTTCGTAGACGTTGTATCTGAGTTTTCGGATGGCGCCATGCACTTGCGCCTGGTCCGTTGCGATAACTGACAAACCTCGCTGACGCCGCTTAGGACCATCGCGCGGGCAACGTCCTGTGTCGCTGCGCTCGTACCGTCCTAGAATATAAACCTTCTGAATAAGTACTAAATTACTACATCCACCTCATCGCCGGCATTGTGAATGCCCGGATCGTCGTCCTACGCAGTTCGCCATTGCGTCTATCCGAAAAAACGGAACCTCGCGAGGACGCCAGATCGAGCGATGAAGCCCGCCAAATCCATGCGGTTGGCGCTTTGCACGAAACTTCTGGCCCAATGCGAATATTTTGTTGACAACGTATATTCAAAATGTCTATAAGGTCTATCAAGTTTTTGGGAACGATACCAGATCGTTGCCAGGGTGGGGTTGGAGTATCGGGTATGAGCGCTTGGCAAAATTGCCTCTCATTCCTACGTTCTCCCCACTGGTATCGAAAGAACGAATGGGCTGTGGATTGAGGGCAGTGCGTGTTTAAGGGTGGTGTCTGGGTGAAAACGGTGTGTTTCGGGGTGCCCAAATCTCCTGACTATTGCGCCGCGACTTCTTAAACCGATCGTGGTTTGAGTTCGTAGTCGTGTGCCTAATTTCGTATTGCGGGGTGGGTAGGCCTAGCACGCCTCTCTGTGGGGAGGAATAGACTTATGAATACTTCGTCGGATCGTTTTCTGCGTGTGCTTGCTATTAGCTTGTTATTTTGCTTCGCTGCCATGCTGCTGAGTTCGCCGCTCGCGGCGCAGTCCACCTTCGGTTCGATTTCCGGAACCGTCCTGGACGCCTCGGGCTCGGCTATCGCCGACGTGCAAGTCACCTTGACCAGCGTCGCCACCAGCGCAAAGCAAACCTTCACCACCGGTCCCGACGGCCTCTATTCCTTCGTCAATTTGAATCCCGGCGAATACAGCCTGGAAGCCGAGAAGACCGGCTTCAAGCACTTTAAGCGCGAGTCGGTCATCGTGCAGGTGCAACAGGCAGTCCGTATTGACGTGCCCATGGAACTCGGCGCAGTCAACCAGACCATCGAAGTGACCGCGGAAACCCCGCTGCTTCAGCCCACCAATGCGTCGCTGGGTCAAGTGATTGACCAGCGTGCGACCAACGAGATTCCTCTGAACGGCCGCAACGTTTTCAACCTCATCACGCTTTCTCCGGCGGCCGTCGAGTGCGCAACGGCGCGGTTCACGGCGGTTCGCAGGTTGGCCCGAATCCGTTCAGCTGGGGCAATTACCAGGTCGGCGGTTCGTTCGGGAACGAGAGCGTCGAGTACATTGACGGCCAGCCCGTCAACATTGGCTACATCAATTTGCCGGTTCTAATTCCCGACCAGGACGCGATGGCGGAATTCAAAGTACAGTACAACAACCTCGGTCCGGAATGGGGCAAGTTCGCCGGCGGCATCGTGAACCTGAGCACCAAGGGCGGTACGAGCCAGTATCACGGCGTGGCTTACGAGTATCTGCGCAATAAGGTTCTCAATTCTCGACCGTACTTCGACTCCTCGAATCCACCGTATGTGCAGAACCAGTTCGGCGGCACCTTCGGCGGCCCGATAATCAAAGACAAGACCTTTTTCTTCTTCGCGTATGACGGATACCGTCAGCGGGCTTCGTCCGTCTTTACTACTACAGTCCCGACCGTGGCTGAGAGGGGTGGAGTATTCCCGGCTGATGTTCCCATCTACGATCCACTCAGCGTAACTTCGACTTGCCTAGCGAATCCAACGGTGGCAGCGGATTGCAAGCGTACGCAGTTTCCCGCCAACACAATCACCTAACATTAATCCGGCTGCGGCACTCGAGTTGAAGTTCATTCGCTATGCCGACGAACAGCGGTGAAAATCAGAACTTCACAGCGGCCGGGGCGTCGGGCGGCAATACCAACCAATACGTAGGCCGTGTGGATCAGAACATTAACGCCAAGCAGCATATTTTTGCTCGCTACAACTTCTTCAACTTGCTGGATCTGCCGACTCGATCCATTCGGCACCGGGTTGTGCGCTGACGGTGTGCCGAAACATATCAGACCAACGCTCTCGCTATCGACTACAGCTATGCGATTCAACCTGAACTGATTCTGAACATCAACGCTAGCGGCAGCCGGTTCCATTATCTGCGCTCGCCGACGAACTCGAACTTCGACTTAACTCAATTCGGCTGGCCTGCGTCTTACAATTCGCAAATTCCCGCTGCCGGTCGTTCGCCTTTTACGCCTTGCTTCTCTCCCACAGGACCCGTCAATTACCTGTTCCCAGGGCCAAAGCTTCATCACCGACCACGACACCCAAGTGAATGTCTCTCCGAGCCTCACTTGGATCAAGGGGCGACATACTTGGGTGTTTGGTGGCCAGCTAACAGAGACCTACGATAACTACGCCCAAACGAACATCGCCAGCGGCGCTTTCGCCTTTAATGGCAGCTGGACCAGTCTGATAATGCTGTGGCTCCGACGTCGGGCAGGCGGTATTTCCTTCGCCGATTTCCTGCTGGGTTACGGCTTGAACCAATCGAGTGTCTTCAACCACAATTACGGTGAAGCGCAGATTCCGGCGCTCGTGGCGCAGAAGGAAACGTATCGGGGCTTTTATTTTGGAGACACGTGGAGAGTCACATCAAAACTGACGTTCACGTATGGTGTTCGTTACGATTTGCCGGGTAACTTGTCGGTTCGTCACGACCTATCCACCTATTGGGATCCGTCTGCCATCAACCGCACAGTTACCGGCTGTCAACAGGATCTCGATCCACGGTCTGGCGGGATTGCTGGCAGCCCGTGCCCGGGCGACATCTTCTTCGTCAAGACCGGCATAAACCCGGGCGCAGCGCCGTGCCTATTTACAAGAAAGAATTGATGCCGCGGCTGGGAGTTGCCTATAGCTGGGATCAGAAGACCGTGATCCGAGCCGGTTACGGAATCTTCTTCATCCCGAACTGGATACTGTTTAACCTGAACCCCAGCAATGATCCGCTCAACCTGTCCTCAACTCTGTGGGTGGCAACCACGAATGGCGGAATCACTCCCAACAGCTCGCTGACGGCGACGAACTGTACTTTCACTCCGGGTGCGCCCTCAGGCTCCCTGAATTGCCCGACGAATGGCCCGTTCGGTCCGAATCTCAATACTCCGCTAACTCGGTCTGGCAATATCTCGGCTTTTGACGCTGGAGCAAACCCCTTTGAGGCACCCTACAGAGCCTATTCCCCGCGGTATGTCCAGCAGTTCAACTTGGATATTCAGAGAGAATTGCCCCTGGGCATCTTCGTGGACGCGGCATACGCCGGCTCCCGCGGCGTGCATTTGCCGAGTTCCAACAACGTTTCTATCAACAATATTCCGGACTCGTTTTACGCCCAGGCACAGAACAACAGATCTCTAGCTGGCCAGCCAGTCACAATCACTACGGCGATTCCGAACCCATTCCAGGGAATTACCACTGTGAGCGGGCTTAAACCCAACGGGGAACCCGACGATTCTCGCTGGTCAGTTGGACCGCCCCTATCCGAGTACACCGGCATGTCACTCGTTGGCGATGGCTGCTGCAGCAGCAACTATAATTCGTTCCAACTCACGGCAAACAAGCGGTTCAAGGATGGCGGGACTTTCCTGGCCGCCTACACCAACGCCAAGTTGCTCAGCAACACCGATACACTGACAACTTGGCTGGAAAGCAGGGTCGGCCAGCCTCAGGACTGGAACAACTTGAAGGCGGAGAAGTCGCTCTCCTCGCAGGATGTTTCCCAGCGTCTGGTGATCAGCTATGTGTATGACTTGCCGTTTGGTCACGGCCAGAAGTACATGTCCGATGTTTCCGGCGCAATGAACAAAGTCGTTTCCGGCTGGGGTGTAGATGGCGTCACCACGTTCCAAAAGGGCTTCCCCCTGCCAATCAGTTTTGCTGGATCCACGGCTCTTTCGAGCGCGGGCTTCACGCAAAACTTTAGCACTGCGTCCGGATGTTGTAGCAGGATGCGACAAGGGCATGTCGCATATCCTTGGTAACGCCGGTTATTGGAATTACTTGGTTCAACGCGAACTGCTTCACAGCTCCGGCGGCGTGGGCTTTCGGCGACGAGTCTCGCGTAGATCCAACTCTTCGAAGCGCGGGGATCAACAACTGGGACATCGCGATATTCAAGACGACGAACTTCGGTCCGGAGGACAAATTTGGCATCCAGTTCCGCACGGAGTTCTTCAACACGTTCAATCGTGTCCAGTTTTCTCCACCAAACACCGGTTTCGGCGGGGCGAGCTTCGGAATTGTAAACAACCAGCTCAACAACCCGCGACTGATTCAGTTCGCTCTGAAGTTCCTGTTCTAGCGATCGTCCGGGCGAAGGTGGATGCCGCTGCTCGGCATCCACCTCTCGTTCTAACTCCCAGGACGATCACTTCAGCGAATTCCTCGTGCATCGGTTCCCAGGGTTATCCATCCTCCGCTCTCGCGCTCAACTCCAAGCTCGGGAGGCCTCAACGCGATGACGGTCGGAACTCCCACCAACGATTGCCGCACCCGAAATGCGTCCCCGCCTCACTTCTGCTAATCTTTCGATTGCAGCATCGGAGCCCCCGCTAAATCGCATGACTCGGATCAGCCGCCGTAACTTCCTCGAATCGCTGGCACTCATGGGCCTCGCGCTACCCTTGCCCCAAGCCCTCTTCGATGTAAAACATCCCCGCGGCCTCGATTTCGAGCACGTGAATTCCCCCACGCCGCAAAAATATCTGATCGAAACGATGGGCGGCGGCGTAGCGCTCTTCGATTACAATAACGACGGTCTGCTCGACATTTTTCTCGTCAATAGCGGCCATCTCTCGAATCCGATGCATCCGCCGGAGACCTTTGATCGCCATGATCCCCGCAATTGGAATCGTCTCTATCGCCAGAATCCAGACGGCAGCTTCACAGACGTCACCAAAGAAGCCGGCCTCTCAAATGTTGGCGACGCCAACTACGGCATGGGCGTAGCGGTCGGCGATTACGATAACGACGGCTTTCCCGATCTCTACATCACGAACTACGGAAAAAATATCCTCTATCACAATAATGGCGACGGCACCTTCACGGATGTAACCGCCAAAGCGGGCGTGGAAGGCGGAGGCTGGAGCTGTTCCGCGGGCTTCTTCGATTACGATAACGACGGCCATCTCGACCTGTTCGTCACCCGTTACATGCTCTGGGACACCCAGCACAGCAAAATCTGTGGCAACGAGTGGCAAACATACTGCCCTCCCGCCGAATTCCCGCAGACCACTAGCATTCTTTACCGCAATCGCGGCGATGGCACCTTCGAAGACGTCAGTCAGCATTCCGGCATCGCCGCGCTCAAGGGCCGCGCCCTGGGCGTCTGCTTCGCGGATTATGATGACGACGGCTTCACCGACATCTTCGTCTCCAACGACGGCATGCGCCAGTTTCTCTTCCACAATAATGGCGACGGAACGTTCACTGAACGCGCTCTCGAAGCCGGCGCGGCCCTCACCGCCGATGGCAAGCCTCTTTCAGGTATGGGCACAGTGTTTCAAGATTATGACAACGACGGACGCCCCGACATTCTGATCACCGTCCTTCCGCGCGAGGTCTATGCGCTTTTTCACAACGACGGCAACGGTCTATTCAGCTATCGCAGCCTGCAAGCGGGGCTGGGTGTGCTAACGGCGGCAAGCTCCGGCTGGGGCGTCGGCCTCGAGGATTTCGATAACGATGGCTGGAAAGACCTGTTCGTAGCGCAAAGCCATGTGCTGGACAACGTCGAAGAGATTGACCACATGCTGCACTACAAAGAACCGCCGTTGCTTGCTCTCAATCACGCGGGCCGATTCGAGCGCGCCGATTCAGGCGTCACTGCGGCGATCGCCGGTCGCGGTGCCGCGTTCGGCGACATAAATAATGACGGGTATCAGGACGTGGTCGTCACTGCGCTCGGCGGAGAGCCTCTCGTGCTGTACGGTCACCCGAGTACTGGACATTGGCTCTCGATCGCTTTGCGCGGCACGCGCAGCAACCGCGACGGCCTCGGCGCGCGCGTCCAGGTCAACGGCCAGACGCGCTTCGCCACCACCGCGGGCAGCTACATTTCCGCCAGCGACAAGCGCCTCCACTTCGGTCTCGGCGATGCGGAAACAGCCAAACTAGAAATTCGCTGGCCCTCCGGCACCCATCAGGTCCTTGAAAATGTAAAATCCAATCAGTTTCTCGAAGTCCGCGAGCCGGAAAAATGATCGCCGCCGCCTCAGTCGCAATTCTTCTAGCGCTGCAGGCGTCGTCGGCGTCGCCTGCACTCCAGCACCTGCACGCCGGCGTCGAAGCAGACCAGTCCGGACAAGTGGATCAAGCGGTGGCCGAATTTCAAAAGGCCACTGAATTGGATCCCAAGCTAGCCGCTGCATTTGTGGACCTCGGCGGAGCGCTGATCGAAAAACATGATTACGCAGCAGCTGTTCCGCCGCTGAAGCGCGCCGTCGCGCTAAGCCCAAACCTTGAAGGCGCCCACCGCTTGTTAGGGTACGCGCTGCTGGCGCAGGGGTTTGCCGCGGAAGCCGTCCCTCACTTGGAAAAAGCGCACGAAGAGGGCGCGCTAGGCGTCGCCTTGCTGGAAGCCGATCGATTGCCGGAAGCAGTCGCCGTCCTGCAAAAGGCGCTGGCGAAAAATCCCGATGATCCAGACTTGCTCTACAACTACGGCCGCGCCTGCGGCCTGCTTTCCAAGCAGGTATTTGACGAGCTCGAAGCCCGGTTCCCGGATTCCGCGCGCGCCCATCAAATGATGGCGCAAGATTATGCCGCGTTGCGCGATGTGCCGGGTGCCGAACGCGAATTCCAGGAAGCGCTGAAATTGCGTCCGCAAACTCCGGGCTTGCACTTGCAGCTCGGTGAACTCTACGCGCGCGCCCAGCAATGGGACAAAGCTGCGGAACAATTTCAACTCGAGACGCAGGTTCAGCCTGGAAGCGCCGAAGCTTTCTACCGTCTCGGCGAATCATTGCTGCAGCTCGGAAAGTTCCATGAAGCGCGCGAGGCGCTGGTCAGCTCGGACCAATTGAAAACGGACATGCCCGAAACGTTGTACCTTCTCGGCAAGGCCGCGCTGCTCGATGGAGACGAGACGCTCGCCCAAAAGTCCTGGGAACACTTGCTGAAGCTGGAAGAGAACACTTCTCTTGCCGCGCAGGCGCATTTTGGCTTGTCCGGCATATATCGCAAGCAAGGAAAGACCGCGGAAGCCGACCGCGAAATGGAAGCATTTCGCAAGTTGCAAAGCCCCGCGGCGCAAAAGGACGATTCACAGAAATAATGCGGATCAATCCCAGAGAGGAACGCTCATGACGATGAGACGTACGGCCACGGGTTCAGCAGCACGAAGGTTCGGCGCGGCACTGGCAGTTGTGGTTCTCGCCGCGATCGTTTTGGCCGCTCCTCTCGCCCATTCCGCGCCGGGCAACAGCGACGGCGACGTCGAGCAGCGTGTTCAGGCCATCCTCAGCAAGATGACGCTCGAACAAAAAGTAGACATGATCGGCGGATTTGAAGATTTTTACGTCCGCGCGTACCCAGACCTCGGCGTGCCGGCATTAAGGATGGCCGACGGTCCGCTCGGAGTACGCAACGCGGAACCGCCCTCCACCTTGATGGCCGGCGGAATTTCTTTGGCGGCTTCCTGGGATACCAAGCTCGCCGAGCAAGAGGGCGTCCAGATTGGAAGAGACGCCCGGTCCAGAGGCGTCCACTTCATGCTTGGCCCCGCCTTCAATATCTATCGCGCTCCCATGGACGGCCGCAATTTCGAATACATGGGCGAAGATCCTTATCTCGCCGGAAAGATCGCCGTCGGATATATCGAGGGCATGCAAAGCCAGGGCGTAAGCGCCACAGCAAAGCATTTCGTCGCGAATAATTCCGAATTCGATCGACACAATACGGATTCCATCGTTGACGAACGCACTCTGCGCGAAATCTATCTCCCCGCCTTCGAGGCCGCAGTGAAGGAAGCACACGTACGCGCGGTGATGGATTCCTACAATTTGACCAACGGAACCCACATGACGCAGAACGCTCCGCTCAATATTGACATCCTCAAAAAAGAGTGGGGCTTCACTGGCATTCTCATGTCCGATTGGACTTCCACGTACGACGCTGTCGCGGCTGGCAACGGAGGTCTGGACATCGAGATGCCCTCCGGAAAACATATGAACCGCGAGCAGTTGCTTCCGGCGATCCAAAAGGGGCTGATCTCTGTCGCGACGATTGACGACAAAGTCCGCCGGATTCTTCGCGTTGCGATTGAGTTCGGCTGGCTCGACCGCGAGCAGGAAGACCTAGCATCTCGCGTTACAACCGCGAAGGCGATCAGGTAGCTCTTCAAGTTGCACGCGAAGGCGCAGTGCTACTGAAGAATGATGGGAATTTGCTCCCACTCAAAAAGAACGAGATCAAATCCGTCCTGGTGGTCGGTCCCGATGCATATCCTGCAGTGCCGGTCGGCGGCGGCAGCGCTCGCGCCGTGCCGTTCGAGGCCGTCAGTTTTCTTCAGGGCATCAGCGATTACGTGGGCAGCGCGGGGAAAGTTTATTACAGTCCTGGACTGCGCACCGTGCAGCAAATGGCGCACGACACAACATTCTCGACGACTGCGTCAGGCGATCAGCCCGGTCTCCAGGCGGAATACTTCACGAATCCGGATCTGCAGGGAAAACCTTACCTCTCGCGCACAGAGCAGCATGTTGATTTCGGACAACCCAGCCAAGCGAATTTACCCGAAGAGTCGGTGTCTTCTCGCTGGACCGGATATTACACTCCCCGTGCCGCCGGTAAATTCGATCTCTTCGTCGGTTCGACAGGAGAGGACGGCGGCTCCTACCGCCTCTACGTGGACGACAAACTCGTCCTCGATGATTGGACGGTTTCTAAGGAATTGCTCGGCGTCGCAACGTTAGCTTTCGATACCAATCCGCACAAAATAGTTCTCGAGCATCACGGCCACTCCCGCTGGCACGGCCGGCATCTTCGCATGGGAATCGTCGCCGAAGGCAGCTACGTGCTTCCGGATGCCAAGAAACTGGCGGCGCAGGCCGACGTAGTTGTGATCGCCGCCGGATTCGATCCCGACTCGGAAGCGGAAGGCGCTGATCGCACCTTCCATTTGCCGCCGGGACAGGATGAACTCATCCAGGCAATGTCCGCGGCGAACAAAAACGTGATCGTGCTACTCACTGCGGGCGGTGGTGTAGATATGAACGAGTGGCTCGAACAGATTCCCGCTCTTTTGCAGGTGTGGTATCCGGGACAGGAAGGCGGCAAGGCTGCTGCCGAAATCCTTTTCGGCGAAGTGAATCCGTCGGGCCGCTTGCCGGCAACCTTCGAGCGCCATTGGGCCGATAATCCCGTCCACGATAGCTATTACCCGGCCGAGGCCACTAACCGCGTCGTCTACAAGGAAGGAGTGTTCGTCGGCTATCGCGGCTACGAGCACAACGGCACCAAACCGCTGTTTCCCTTCGGATACGGTCTGTCCTACACCACTTTCAAGTACGCCAATCTCACAATCAAGCCGGCCGACTCCACCACGAAAAGCAACGGGTTAGCGGCGCCCCTCTATCAAATTTCGTTCGACGTCACCAATACCGGCACGCGCGAGGGCGCCGACGTCGCCCAAGTCTACGTATCCGACCCACAGTCGCGAGTCCCCCGGCCCGCTAAGGAATTGAAAGGCTTCGCGAGAATCAACCTCCAACCGGGTGAAACGAAAACTTCCACCATCACTCTCGATAGTCGTGCGTTTGCGTATTACGACACGGCGGCGAAACAATGGCGCACCGATGCCACCGAGTATCAAATTCTCGTGGGACGCTCCAGTCAGGACATTCAGCTGCGTGGTGGCGTTACGCCGCCGGCAGCCGCGACACCCTCCGCGAACGACAAATAGCGACCGACACGACACTCCTCGGCGGACTTAGTGCATCGTCGCAGCCGCGGGAAATGCGTCGGTCAGCGATATCACCTGCATCGAACTCTTCAATTGGTCGAGCGAAACCGTTGAAGGCGCTTTAAGCTTTACAGTGACCGCCTCGCCGGGCAGCAAGTCAAAATAGTTATCCGAAGTTTGCACGTCCAGATCGCCGAATGATATGTAAACGCTGCGAGCAAGTACTGGCGAACGCAGCGTCAGCGCGTACGCTCCGTTCGAGTTGTCCAGCGATGTATCAATGTGCACTGCTGTCGGCAGATCCAGATTGTGCATCGTGTCAAAAAAGATCAGATTGCGTGATACTTCTGCTCCGCCAACCGCGAGGTCGAATACCAGGAAGCACTTCTTCGGATCAGCATTCGCCAGAAGATCCTTATCATCCAGAGTGAAATATACGGCGCTGGATTGCGCGGGCACTTGCACATCCTGAGTTTTATCCGAAAGCACTTTTCCGGAGAAATCGAGCAGGCGCGTGTGCACCTGGCCGGTCAGCGGCTGCAGTTTGTCAGATACCACATACACATCCACCTTACCGTCATGCGCGAAGGGTGAAACGATGACGTCATCATAAAATCGCCGCGCGTAATATTGCAGCGCCTTCCAGCGCCCGAAGTAATCAATGCTGGCCCACGAGGCGACCGGCCAGCAATCATTCAATTGCCAGTAGAGCGACCCCATCGTGTTGGGTCGCTGCCGCCGCAAATGTTCGGCGCCGACCTTGATAGCCTCGGCCTGCAGCACCTGGCTCAGATATACAAAAGACGGGAAATCCTTCGGCTCCGGATACCATCGCAGCATGTAGCTGAGAATCCGCTCGTTGCCGCCATGGTTCTTCTGATGATCCTGCATGGTCACGGAGTGAATATCCATATCGCCGGGTTGCGCGAACGTGCGAATGGTGCGCATTTCCGGGAAAGATTGGAATCCATACTCGGACATGAAGCGCGGGAATTGTTGCGTGTACATTTCAATCGGCGCGAGCTGATGCCAGACCTGCCAGTAATGCATGTCTCCGTTGTTCTGGCTGTCCGGAGGCGCTTCGAAATTGGCGCTCGGTGAACTGGCCCAGTAGGGCACGGGATTTGCGTAGCGCGCAACGACTCCCGCAAGAATGCCGTGGAACAATACCACGTAGTCCTGCCACACTTTTTCGCGATCGGCCGGTGACACCGATTCCTTGAAAATTTTCCGGTCGTCCCAGTGCACCCAACCCGTTTCGATTTCGTTGTTGCCGCACCACAGCACGATGCTCGGATGATCGCGCAGGCGCTCGACCTGCTCGATCGCTTCCTGCTTCACGTTATCCTGAAAATCCCGGCCGCCCGGAACCATGTCGCCGCCAAATATGAATTCCTGCCACACCATGATTCCCAATTCGTCGCAGATATCGTAAAAATCATCCGATTCGTAGTAGCCGCCGCCCCACTCGCGCACCATGTTCATGTGAGCGTCTCGCGCCGATTCCAGAATCTTCCGGTGAATTTCCGGAGTGACTCGGTTCGGAAAACTATCGAATGGGATTACGTCCGCACCCTTGGCGAAGATAGGAATGCCGTTCACTACGAAAGCGAAGCTCGTATCGGCTCCCGTCACTTCGCGGCGCAGCTCAATCGAGCGCAGACCGGTTTTCAACGACGCATCCGCTACCACGCTTCGCCCCATCCGCACCGTGGCCGAGAAACGATAGCGGTCCTGCGCCCCAACGCCGAGCGGATACCACAGCTTGGGATTCGCAATGTGAACTGCAACGCCGATCCGATTGATGCCCGACTCCAGCTGCACGCTTTGCCGGATAGGCGCTGACGGAGCGCCGGACAACTCTGCGTAATCGATCTCCACGCTCGCTGCCGCGCTGTGGCTCGCTTCGATTTCAAGTTCGGCATCGAGCGTCGCAAAATCCCTGGTCACGCTTTGCTGCTGGATATGAAAGTTCTCGATGCGCAGCGCGTCCCAGGTCTCTAGGCGAATCGGTTTCCAGATACCCTCGGTCACGTAGCGCGGTCCCCAATCCCAGCCGTACTGGTAAGGAGCCTTGCGCGTGTACGGCGCTGTCGCGATGTCTTCTTCGTTTCCGGTCATGTGCGAAGTAACCGAAGGCAATATGTAGGGCAGGGCCTTCACTTTCGGAATCATGGATTCAATGGGCGAATGGAAGACCACACGCAGCGTGTTCGGGCCGGCCTTGAGCAAAGTTTTCGCCGGCACGCGCCAGTGCCGGAACATGTTGTCGCTGTGCAAGACGAGTTGCTCGTTCACATAAACGTCCGCGTACGTATCGAGCCCTTCGAAAACCAGATCCACATGATCGTGCGCCAGCGTCGCGGCATCTGCATCGAACGTGGTTCGGTATTCCCAGTCCGTCAGACCGATCCACTGCAGGCGCGTGTCGTTATCTTGATAGAACGGATCGGGAATCAAGCCATCGTGCAGCAGATCGGTTTGCACTACCCCCGGCACCTCTGCCGGATGCCACTCCTTTAGTTGCGCGTTATCGGTATTGCTGACCGCGTGAAATTCCCACTTGGCTTGGAGAATCCGCGAAGTCGCTTGTGCGTCCATATTGCTGGGAACTATGAAAATAAAGAGGGCTACGGATACTGCGCAGTAAAAACACCTCGTAAGTCGGGACAAGTTTTACGCCACCTCATTATGACGTCGCGTTCACTTCGGTGATCCGACGCGGCTAGAGAATAGATAATGGCCGCCGGTACGGCAAGCGTTTTCCAATCCAAGTCTTGGTTGCCACTGAATCTGCTATGATTTGTTGCCGACGCTCGCTTGCGTCGGAGGCTCGCCGATAGCATCTGCATCCAGACCACTTTTTCTGTATGGAAAATTCATGACCATAGATCAAGATCTTGAAAAAATCGCGCTGCAGGAAAAGCGGCTGCAATTTAAGCATTTTGATTCCGCCGTAGCTTGGGCGCTGGGCACCGCGCTTAAAACCGCAGCTGAAAAGCGCGGCGTGTCGGTAGCCATAGATATCCAACTCAATGGCCAGACGATGTTTTCATATTCGATGCCGGGAATCACGCCCGACAATTGGGATTGGATTCGCCGCAAACGCAACGTCGTCCAACGCTATCATCGGAGTTCCTTTGCCATTGGCCTCACCCATCTGCGCAATCAGACCAATCTGCAAGACAAGGCGGGCCTCGACCTGAAAGACTACGCTGCGCACGGCGGCTGCTTCCCGATTACCCTTGCCGGAACCGGATGCGTGGGTACGATCACCGCGTCCGGCCTACCGCAGCGCGATGACCACAACCTGGTGGTGGCCGTCCTGCAGGATTATCTCCAGCTCACCGGTGAAAACCTGGCCCTCGATTCCCCGCCGGCAACCTGAACGGAACGTGTGCCAGCAGTTTCACCCCATTTTGCAAGCGCGAGGCCAAGCGCCGCGATTTTCGGGCACGCTTCTCCGCACCCAATACGGCGCCGCGTCATCTGATAAATGTCTTTCACAGTTTCAGGCTAAAATTGGAGCGCACGGATGACTGTTGAAACTCCCACTGTGAATAATCCGCCGGAAATCCGCGCCGTAATACTGGATTTTGGCGAAGTCCTCTGTCATCTTCCCACTCCCGAAGCCGTCGCTCCCCTGGCTCGTATGTTTCAAATGGATTCGCAAACTTTCTTTCCGATTTATCTTCAGAGTCGCGGTCCGTACGATCGGGGAGACCTGCTTCCCGCTGAATACTGGGAGCAATTTGCAACACAGCACGGTGTGAAGCTCGATGCAAATGCCGTCGAACAAGCTCGCCGGATAGACCTCGACCTGTGGAGCCAGATCAATGAAGTAATGATTCGCTGGCTGCAGCAAATTCACGCGGCGGGATTTAAGACGGCTATCCTATCGAACATGCCGTTGGACATGGTCTCCCACGTCCGAAACAATTTCGCGTGGGTCAATCATTTCGATCACCACATCTTCTCCGCCGAAGTGCGCAGCATCAAGCCGGAGCCGGCGATCTACCAACATTGCCTTGACGCCCTTGCAGTTCAGCCGTCGGAAGCGCTGTTCATCGACGATCGCGACGTAAACCTGCAAGAAGCGCGCACCGCCGGAATTCGCACCATTCGCTTTGATTCGGTAGAGCAGCTTCGTCGTGATCTACGATCACTAGGGTTCGCGATTTTACCCGGCTAATCAATATGGACCGCCGCCACTTCCTCAACCTGCTCGCGATCGCGGGAGGCGCAACCATTGCGCGACGCGGCCTTCGCTCCCTGCCGTCCTCCATGCATGCGCGCGTCGCTGCTGCCAATCGCCTGAGCGTCTAATTCGTGCAGTGTGCACTGTGAGAAATCGAAAGTATTCAAAAGATTCGGCGCAGTAATGTGTGTAATTCCAAGGAACTCTCAAGCATTTCTAATCGTTGAAAATTTCAAAATGGAGCTCGTGCGCTAATCGGCCAGAAACTTCATAGTTCTTGACAAACAATCTTCGTAAGCCTAAGTAATAAGAGTCTGGCGGCAGCGGACTACATGGGGGGTTCTCGTGGCGCAGACGTCTCGCAGAGACTTCTTCAAGATCGCAGCTGTTGGCGGTGTTGCCGCCACCGTTTTCGGATTTGACCTCAAGCCTGCATACGCCCAACTCAAAGAATTGAAAATCGCCCGCGCCAAAGAGACACGGTCGACGTGTCCGTACTGCGCGGTGGGCTGTGGTGTGCTTATCTACACCATCGGCGATGGGGCCAAGAACGTTACACCGCAGGTGGTTCACGTCGAAGGCGATCCAGACCACCCCACGAATCGCGGCACGCTCTGCCCCAAAGGTTCTTCTCTCGAGCAGGACATGCTCAACCCGCGGCGCCTCACCAAGCCGCAAGTCCGGCGCCCTGGCGGTACAGACTGGCAGGACATTTCCTGGGACACCGCGCTCGACGAAATTGCGCAATGGACCAAGAAGACGCGCGAGGCTTCCTTCGTTGAAAAAGATGCGAATGGCCACACCGTAAATCGCTGTGAAGGCATCTCGTTCATCGGCGGATGTACGGACACCAACGAATTCAATTATTTGGTAGTGAAAGCAATGAGGAGTCTGGGCTTGGTGTATTTAGAAAACCAAGCCCGTGTTTGACACGGCCCCACGGTCTCAAGTTTGGGACCAACGTTCGGACGCGGGGCGATGACCAATGGCTGGATCGACATCAAGAACACCGACATGATGTTGATCATGGGCGGCAATCCCGCCGAAAACCATCCCTGCGGATTCAAGTGGGCGATGGAGGCCAAGCGTAACCGCAACGCCAAGCTGATTTCCGTAGACCCGCGCTTCACCCGCACTTCTTCGACCGCCGACCTCTTCCTGCAAATCCGCGCCGGCACAGACATCGCTTTCCTCGGCGGCCTGATCCGCTACGCGATCGAAAACAATCGCATCGCGAAAGAGTATCTCGTCAACTATACAAACGCCCCGTTTATCGTCAAGGAAGGCTTCAAACTTCCCGAAGACGGTTTGTACTCCGGCTTCAATTCCGCTTCGGGCACCTACGACAAGACCACTTGGAACTATGAGGGAGGGGGAGACTTCAGCGGCAAGTCTGACGCATCGGGTGCGTCGGGCCACGCGCCCGAACCGGCGCCAGGCAAAGCTGGCGGGCCGGCGGCGCCTCCAACTCTGCCGCCAGATGTCGCTTACGACCTGACGCTGCAGCATCCTCGCTGCGTCTTCCAATTGTTGAAAAAGCAGTATTCGCGTTACACCCCGGAAACCGTCGAGCGCATAACCGGAATCCCGAAAGATCAGTACCTGAAGGCCGTTGACATGTTCACGTCCATCCGCAAGGACGGCGACATGAAAAAAGTGGCCACCATCATCTACGCAGTCGGCTGGACGCAGCACACTTTCGGAACCCAAATCATCCGTACCGCGGCGATGATCCAGCTCCTGCTCGGCAACGTCGGCAGAGCCGGAGGCGGAGTAAACGCGCTACGCGGCCATTCCAATATTCAGGGCGCCACGGACATGGCCGGTTTGTTCGACAGCCTGCCTGGATACTTGAAAGTGCCGACTCCGACGGACACGGATCTGGCCTCATTCCTGAAGCGCATCACCCCGACGGCGTCGAAACCCGGGCCGTGGAATTCGTGGAACTACTACTCGAACACCCCGGCATTTTTCGTGTCGCTCATGAAGGCGATGTATGGAGACTCGGCGACCAAGGAAAACGGATTTGCATTCGATTACCTGCCGAAGCCGGACCGCGATTATTCCTGGACCCATATCTGGGATGACATGTACAACGGCAAGGTCAAGGGTATGTTTGCCTTTGGCATGAACGGCGTGATGATCGGCCCGGACACCACCAAAAATATCAACGCGCTGAAGAAGGCGGACTGGCTGGTGGTCGGTGAAATCTATCCCGATGAGACCAGCGAATTCTGGCGAGCCCCGGGAATCACAGCCGACGAACAGAAAACGATCAATACGACAGTCTACCGGTTGCCGTGCGCTGGCTTCGCCGAAAAAGACGGCAGCATGACGAACTCGGCGCGCTGGGTCACCTGGAAATATGCAGCAGTTCCGCCCCCGGGAGACGCACGGCTCGACCAGGATATCGTCGCGCAGATTTTCTTGCGCGTCCGGGATCTCTACAAGAAAGAAGGCGGCAAATTCCCCGACGCCATCCTGAATCTCAGTTGGGCGTACGCGGACGCGGAGCACCCGCCTCTGGCGCAAGCCGCCATGGAACTCAATGGCAGAGCGCTGGCGGACCTGAAAGACGACAAGACCGGACAAGTAGTGCTCAAAGCAGGCCAGCAGTTGCCCGGTTTTGCGATGCTCAAAGACGACGGCTCTACCATGTGCGGCAATTGGATTTACTCCGGCATGTGGACCGAAGCCGGGTCGCAGATACAGCGCCGCGGCACTGAAGACCCCTCTGGTATGGGTGTCTATCAGAACTGGGCCTGGTCCTGGCCCGCCAACCGGCGCGTCCTTTACAACCGCGCCTCCTGCAATGTTGAGGGCAAGCCCTGGGATCCCGAGCGCAAACAAGTCTGGTGGAGCGAAGCCGCCGGAAAATGGGTGGGCAATGACGTGCCGGACTTCAAAGCCGACTCCCATCCGAAAGACCACTTGGGTCCATTCATAATGAACCCCGAAGGCGTCGGACGCTTGTTCGCCCCCATCGGAGTCCTCGCGGATGGGCCGTTCCCCGAACATTACGAGCCGATCGAAAGCCCCACGAAGAATCTGTTTCATCCGGACCAGTCGAATAACCCGCTGGTGAAAAAATTCAAGACACCGTATGACAAGTTCGGAACCCCCGAAGAATTCAGCATCGTATGCACCACCTATCGGCTCACCGAGCAATATCACTACTGGACGAAGAACAACCCGGTGAACGTACAGTTGATCCCTGAGCCGTTCGTGGAAATCCCCGTGGAGCTGGCGCAGGAAAAGGGTATCCGCGGCACAGACATGATCCACGTAATCAGCGCGCGCGGAACCTACACGGCCAAAGCCTTCGTCACGCGCCGCCTGAAGCCGATGATGATTGACGGCAAAAAGGTTTACCAGATCGGATTGCCGATTCACCAAGGCTACCGCGGGATTACCGAGGACGAAGGAAGAGACGCGCGCACCCCTGCAAACTTGTTGACGCCGTCCGTCACCGATCCGAACGCGCACACCCCGGAATCCAAGGGCTTCCTGGTAAAGGTCGAAAAGGCGTAGGGAGCGAAGATGAGCCAGGCATCCACAGAGATCGTCAGAATTTCAGGCCACGCCGGCACTGTTCCAGGTGCCGGCCTGAACCGCGAATTCCAGGTTTGCAAGCTGGTGGATACCACCACCTGCATCGGTTGCAAAGCCTGCGAAGTAGCGTGCCTGGAGTGGAACGGCTACACCTTTAGCGAAACCACCTTCGACAATTCTTATCAGACCATGCCGGAAACGGCCTGGAACTATTGGAACCTGATCAAGTTCAACGAGCACGAGCGCGACGACGGCACCATGATGCTGCTGATGCGCAAAGATCAGTGCATGCACTGCGAAGAGCCCGGCTGCCTGGAGGCCTGCCCTGCGGATGCCGCGATCGTGCAGTACGCGAATGGCATCGTAGATTTCCAGGAAGCCAATTGCATCGGCTGCGGCTACTGCATCACGGGTTGCCCGTTCAATATTCCAAAATTCAGCCCTACGGCGCATAAAGTTTTCAAATGCACACTGTGCAACGACCGCGTGTCCGTGGGACTCGAACCGGCCTGCATCAAGACGTGTCCCACCGGCTGTCTGCATTTTGGTACGAAGTCCGAAATGAAAGAACTTGCCGAAACACGCGCGGAGCAACTTCGCTCGCAATCCGGTTTCCCCGATGCCGGCGTTTACGATCCGTCGGGCGTGGGCGGCACGCACGTCATTTACGTCCTGCACGACGCCAAAAACCCCGAGCTTTACGGCGGCCTGCCGAAAGATCCGCACATTCCTTGGTCCGTAAAACTTTGGAAGGGACCGCTGAAGTGGTTAGGGAACTTGGCGATCGTCGGCGGAGTAGTGGGACTGGCTTGGCATTACATGCGCTTCGGGCCCAAGAAAGAAGAAGAGATCAAACCGGATGACCGGAGGCAGCCATGACCAGTGGCGCCGTTTCGCATCCGAATACCGCCAGCCGCAACGAGGACATGGTTCCGCGCTACACATTTGCCGAGCGTGCGAATCACTGGATCGGCGCACTCGCTTATATCTATCTGCTGATCACTGGCCTGGCCTTTTGGTCGCCGTATCTTTTTTGGTTGGCCCTGGTCGTCGGCGGCGGGCCGACGGCTCGGTTCTGGCATCCCTGGATCGGGCTGCTTTTCACTCTGTCGCTGTTCTGGACGTTCAAGGAATGGCATCGCGACATGCAGATCACCGAAGACGATCGCCGCTGGGGTAAGGCGATCCCCTACTACATCGAGAACGACGACGATAAACTTCCTCCGCAGGGCCGTTTCAACTACGGCCAGAAACTTTTCTTCTGGGGAATTTTCTACAGCGTAATTCTCCTGGTCCTCTCCGGAATCGTCTTGTGGGAAACCGACCTGGTTCCGTGGGACCTGCGATTTCTGCGCTATACCGCAGTCCTGATTCACGTGAGCGTCGCGCTCATCACCATCGGACTCTTCCTGATTCACGTGTACATGAGCGCAATCCTGGAAGAAGGCAGCTTCGGCTCTATGGTTCACGGATACGTCACCCGCGCCTGGGCCTGGACGTTCCACCGCACGTGGTATTACGAGGTCACTGGAAGATCCCGTCCCAAACCATGACCGATGCGAAGTGGGACCGCCGCATCCGTCGCGCCACCGAGCTAGCCTCAACGCAGCCATTTGCCGCCGAAGGCCTGCGCTTTTACACTCGGATTGCGACGTTTCAGAGAAGCCTCTACGCGGACATTCAAAAAGCTCTGACAGGCGCGACGAAGGCTCCCGCCGACCGCCCCCTGCGCGACGAGCTGGACCTCTTTCTCCTGCTGCCAAAATTTTCTGGGTTTCTATCTATTGTTCAGCAAGTTTCGCCACCGCCCCTCGCGCATGCCGCTGCCGCATTAGCGCAGCAGGGTCCGGCGGCGTGGCAGCGCGTGATCGAAGATTTTTGGCACAGCGATCTGGATATGCCGGTACTCACAGCAGGCAACCTCGATGATGATCAATCTGAAAGCCCCGCCGGGCCGACCGTCTCCGACCGATTGTTGGCCTGGATTTTTCTCCAGCCCTACGCCGAGTATCTCGCCGATTCCCGCGAACCCGAGCATTTGGACGGCACTCCTTCGACCTGCCCGCTCTGCGGTGGAAAGCCCATTGTTGGCGTCTTGCGGCCCGAGGGCGATGGTGCGAAGAAGTCGCTCGTCTGCATGTTATGCGCGCACGAATGGGCGTTTCGTAGAATTTATTGCCCGGCGTGTGGAGAGGAAAGAGAGCCGCAGATGGCGTTTTACTCAGCCCCGGAAATCGCTCATGTCCGCGTGGACGTCTGCGATACCTGCCACACTTATTTGAAGAGCGTAGATCTGACCAAAATGGGTCTCGCCGTTCCAATCGTCGACGAACTAGCCACAATACCCCTCGACCTGTGGGCCCGCGAACACGGCTACGAAAAACTTCAGATGAATTTGCTCGGAACTTGATCTGACGTTTAATTTTCAGGTTTCCGCTGCGTTCAGCGCCGTGCGCGTTTGCGTAAGTGATTTCCTGCTGCTAGCGCAATAATGGAATTATGAAATAGTACAGGCTGGCCATATCGCCGAAGAAACCCCACTGCGGCACTTGCAACTTTTCGTTAGTCACTATAATGTAAGGGCCACTATCGAAATTATGCCGCCCACTCCAGGCGGCGCACCAAGCAGGAGGGCCGGAATCATGCGCCGCGCCAAAAATGCTCTGCGAAACGCGCCCACGTCTGAAGACGCCAGCACCGAGACGCCCAAAACCGCGCATCGCCGTCCTTCCTTAATAAAGGGCCAAGCGATCGGCCTTCGCGAACGCAAAAAGGAACGCCTCCGCCAGCAGATCGTCGAAACCTCCCTGCACCTCTTTCGCCAGCGCGGCTATGAGAACACTCGCATAGACGATATTGTGCAGAGTCTCGAAATCAGTCAACCCACGTTTTTCCGCTATTTCCCCAGCAAAGATGCCGTCTTGCGCGAAGTCGGGCGCCGCGCTTTCGCCCGGCAAGCCGAAAGCCTGAAATTAGAACTATCCTCCAAAGCCACCACCGAACAGCGCTTGCGCCGCTTTTACGAAAGCCTGGGAAACGTCACAGAAGTTGGTCGCCCGCTTTGGCAGGCCGTAATTCTCGCGGGCGCGATGGATCCAGTCCGCTCGCCGGAACTGCGCGGAGCGGAAGCAGCAGCCGTCAGTCTCTTGCGCGAAATTATTGCGGAGGGCCAGAAGAACGGCGAGATTACCAAAGATTTTCCCGTAGTCCACCTCGCCGAATTCATGGAGGGACTGTTCAACACCGTCGTCCGCCAGTGGGCCGTGGATCTTACCGGACCTCACAAGCTCACCGAGCGAGTGCGCAACGCAGTTGAATTTTTCCTGCGCGGCGCGCGGCCGTGATCGGAAATCCCGTTGCAAGTGACGCCCGGATTCCACGCTCAGCGTCCGACCGGCGTAAAGTCGTCCGCACCGTCAGAGATGCCGTAATCCACACGCGATGAAAGCCGCCATCCTCCGCGAATTCAAAGAGCCGCTCACCATCGACGAAGTCGCACAGCCAATACCCGGCGCCGATGAGGTTCTGATCGCCGTAGAAGCCTGCGGCGTATGCCATTCGGATTTGCATCTCGCCGACGGCGATTGGCCGCAGCTCGTTCCCATCACCAAACGTCCCTTAATCCTCGGCCACGAAATAGCCGGTCGCGTAGTCGAGAAGGGCGCATCCGTCGAAAGTCTCAACCTGGGCGATCGTGTCGGCGTTCCCTGGCTGCACTGGTCGTGCGGCGAATGCGATTTCTGCCGCGACGGCAATGAGAATCTCTGCGTCAAACAAAAAATCACGGGCGTCACTGTTGACGGCGGCTACGCCGAATTTGTCAAAGCCCCGGCGACGCACGCCATAAAAATTCCTGACGCGCTTTCCAGTGCCGACGCGGCGCCTCTCTTCTGCGCCGGAGTCACTGTTTACCGTGCTCTGCAACACGCGAGCATACAAGCAGGCCAGCGACTCGCCGTCTTCGGAGTCGGTGGCCTCGGTCACCTTGCGGTGCAAATCGCCAAAGAAATGGGTGCAATCATAACCGCCGTGGATGTCTCCGATGAAAAACTCGCCCAAGCCGCGAGTCTTGGCGCCAGCGAAACTCTGAACGCGGGCAACGTAAATGTCGTGAAGGAACTGCGGCGTGCGGGCGGCGTGCATGCCGCGCTGGTGACCTCTGCCTCCAGAGTGGCGTACGACACCGCTTTCAAATCCGTCCGGCCCACCGGAATGCTCTTGGTCGTGGGACTGCCGTCCGAGCCCATTTGCTTCGCCCCCATCTCGATGGCGGCGTCCGAGATTCGCATCCGGGCATCCTCGGTCGGCACGCGTGAAGATCTGCGTCATGTACTGGCCATGGCGGCGAACGGTAAACTCCAATGCCAAGTTGCCTCCCGCCCGCTGGCGCAAGTAAACGAAGTGCTTGCTGAATTGCGAAAAGGCACGGTCTCCGGTCGCATCGTCCTCACACCTTGCTAAGGCCTCCCCTCACCGAGCACGTCTGATTTGCGCTGGCTGCTAGTCCAAAACCCCAGGCACCACCATCGATATTGCTGATATGCCCCATCCGTTTTCGTGTTGACGTTAGTAACTCTAATGTGATACCTACACTCACAATTCGTGTGAACGGCTGGGGTGGCCGTGCAAAGGCAGCGCCGATACCGCGAAGAGCCGTCTCTAAAAATCTCTCGAGCGGAACTCCGAATGGACCATGCATCTCAGTCCCGTTGCCGCCGTCCCCAAGGCCGAACCACCGGTCCGCCGCGTCGCCTGCAAGCAGTTCATCGAATTTTACTGAAGCCGCAGGCGTTTTCCGAAATTCTGTCCGCGCCAATCGTCACACGGCCCAATCTCAGAGGTGTCCGAAGATTCCAAAGGAGGAGCCATGAGAGCATTGATCTCATTCGTAGGTGTCCTGGTGCTGATGATCTGTTCTCTGCCCGCAGTCCCGGCAGCGCACGCCCAAGGTGTGGGTGATTCGGGCAGCGTGAGCGGCACCCTCACGGATCCGTCAGGCGCGTTGATCCCCAAGGGAAGCGTGACGGCATCGGACACTACTCGTGGCGTGAAGCTCACTGTCTCCGTAGACGCCAATGGCCAATATCGCTTTAGCAATCTTCCTCCGGGCACTTACGACATCACCACGCAAATCCCCGGCTTTCAATCCGTAGTGCAAAAGGGCTTCGTCGTCACCGTCGGACAAGCCGCCAATCTGGATTTTCATCTGCAGGTCGCGACAACGACTTCGGTAGTGGAAGTCTCTGCCGCCCCGCCCGTCGTGGAAACTGAACGCGGAAGCCAGGCGAACACCATCACTCAGAACTACATCGAGGATCTGCCGATTGACCGCCGCGACTACCTCAACTTCACCTTGCTGCTTCCGGGCGTCTCCGATTCCACCCGCCTCGCGGACGACCAGGATTTTCGTGTCAAGCAGACTCCGCAAAGCGGCCTTTCTTTCTACGGCAGCAATGGCCGCGGCAATAGCGTCACCGTGGACGGCGGCGAAACCCAGGACGACGCCGGGGGCGTGCGCCTCACCGTCAGCCAGGACGCCGTGCAGGAATTCCAGGTGAACCGCAGCAACTATGCGGCAGACCTCGGCGGCGCGACTGGCGCCTCCGTGAACATCGTCACGAAGTCGGGTACTAATGCCGTGCACGGCAGCGCCTACAGCTATTTCCGCAATAGCGGTATGGATGCCCGCGACCCCTTCGCCTTCAGCCAGGCGCTCGCACCAGGAGCTGTCTTCGATCCCACCGCACCGGATTCCACGGGTTCGCCGGTCAAGAACTCTCTCGCGCGCTATCAGTTCGGCGGCAACGTCGGTTTCCCGATCCACAAGGACAAAACGTTCGCCTTCCTGGCCTTCGAAGGCTTGCGCCAGAATTCTGAGAATGCCGTTCCACTGCTGACCAGCACCGATATTTTTCGTCCCACGGCCAATCAGAACGCTGTTATCGGCGCGCTCCAAACCACCGCCACAATGGTTCCGTGCCTGAATAATCCGAATGGTACGGTGCTCACCCTGCCTGGCCCTGCCTGCGCGTTTGAACTCCAGCAAGCCTTGACGGTCAGCCAATCGACGGGCCTGACCCCAGGGCAAAGCGCCATCAACGGGTTCCTCGTGAACGAGCTGGAATCGAACGGCGGATTGTTTAATTACAACACGCGCCAGTACCTGTTTTCCGGACGCCTCGATCATCACATCAGCGAAGTGGACTCCATTTCCCTGAGCTACCGGTATGGGCACGACTTGGAGGAGAATCCCGACGTGCAATCGCTGACCGGCTTTTCCGCCGGCAGCTCAATCCACAACTATGACAATAATCTTCAGGCCGCCTGGTACCACGTCTTCAGTCCGCGCACCGAGAATGAGTTCCGCTTTCAATGGGATTACAACAGCTTCAATGTAATCCCCAACGAGCCGGGAGAGGTGGGACTGCAGATCGCCGGGTTCGCGAACAATCTGGGCACCAATATATTCCTGCCCAATTTTACGATTCTCCGCCGCTATGACTTCGCGGACAACGTCACCATGATCCGCGGCAGCCACACAATTAAATTTGGAGGCAACGTGCTGTTTCGCGGCAACCACACCGAGTCCCACACGTTCTTCCCGGGCCGCTTTGTCTTCGGCGCGCTTCCCGGCTTCGATCTTAGCTCCTGCCTGTCTAACCCCAACGGGCCCATAACTGGAAACCCAGCCACCTCCGGTTGCGGTCTTCCGGGCGCCTTGAATTCGTCGGAGATCAACTCGCTGCAAGCGGCGTCCCTCGCAGCGCCTCAGGTTTATCAACAGGGCTTCGGCGAAGCGGACTATCCCGCCTATTCCCGGCCGTTATCGGGAATCTATCTACAGGATTCCTGGAAAATATGGTCCAATTTCACTCTGAACTATGGCATCCGCTACGAAATCGACTCGCAATATCGTCCTCTGAACACCTTCTACGGCGACATCGCCCCCCGCCTCTCTTTCGCGTGGGATCCATTTAAAGATCACAAGACCGTCGTCCGTGGCGGGTACGGCATTTTCTACGGACCCATCGATGCCCAGATTCCTCAGGTGGACTTGAGCCTTGGCGTCCTTAACAAGAACAAAAGCACCGTGGAGAACCAGAACAACAAAGCGCAGGTTCCCGATCAGGTCAACAATGTGGTCGGTACTTGCGGAATTGGCGTCACCGCCTTTGGGCCTCCCGGCGTCATCTTCCCGGGCACAGGCGCCAGCCCTTGCAACCGCTACATTTCCATTTACGTAGATCCGGGCTACAGCGTTCTTCCATTCATTCAGTCTGCAGGACAAGTATTTGCGGGTCTTTTCGGCACGCCAGCGCCTCCGGGGAATGCGCCCGGCGCAAACAAGATCTCCTGCACAATTCCGGCGCCGGGGACGAGCGCTTGCATTACGCCGGCTGATATCGCCAACTACGGCATTTTCGTCCAGAACACCGGTCAAGTTTCGCCCCTGACCGTGTTGTTCAGCAACCCGCCCAACTACAAGCCTCCTTACTCGCAACAGGCTTCGCTCGGAATTGAACGTGAAATCACGCCCGGCTTTTCGATTTCCGTGAGCTTCATCTACTCCCACACGCTCCGGCTGCCAGTCGCGATTGATACGAATCTTCTGCCCACAACACCGATGAGCACGGTGACCCTCGCGAATGGGCAGTCCGTTTCCTACCGCAACTGGAACCTAGTCCCGCAGACCGACCCGCTCTTCGGGACCGAGGGTCTCCCCTGCGCCGCGACGCCGGCGAACCCGAATCAGCCGTTCAACTGCTTTGTAAATCCGCTGATCGTTCAAAACAACCAGTACACCTCCGCCTCGTCGGGACTGTACGAAGGTGGCATTCTGGAAGTCCACAAACGGTTCAGCGACAACTTCACGTTTTTCGGAAATTACACCTACAGCAAGGCCTTCGACACCGGAACCGATTTCAACAGCGACTTTGGTCCGCAAGATCCCACGGATTTGAGCTTGGACCGCGCCCTGTCCGAATTCGACGAACGCCACAAGGTCGTGCTCGCCGGAGTCTTCAGCGGCCCTTCCCACAACGCCTTCTTGTCCGGTTTCCAACTCTCTCCGATTTTCCAGTACCACAGCGGCCATCCTTTTAACCTACTGGCCGGCGGAGAGGTCAACGGCAACAACCACATCACCAACGAGCGTCCCATCGGCTCTCCTCGCGACACCGGACTCGGTCCCAATTACATTGATTTCGACATGCGTTTGAGCTGGCAGCACAAAATAGGAGAAAGAGCCACTCTGCAACTTACCGCAGAAGGATTCAACATCGCCAACCGCACGAACTACGCCAGCGTGAACAACGAGGTGAGTCCGCTGTTCGGACTCACACCCGGGTTCACTACCTTCAACGTGCACGGCAGCTCGGCGCTATCGCCCAGCACGCCTCTAGGCTTCACCTCTGACTTCGCCAAGCGCGAGATTCAGCTAGGCGTGCGGATGAGTTTCTAATTCGGAGAAGGTCCAAGGAAGCGATTCGACTTCACAGACTCCGCAGTATAGGAACAAGGAGAATTTAACTTTGTAGCGGCGGCCTGTAGGCCGCCATCTTTCTCTTGCTTTCGTCAGGGCACGGCTTCAGCCGTGCCATAAACGAACGTAAGAAATGCGGCTTTAGCCGCTGGGGGACTGTGAACCTCGCCGCCGTTCGCAAAATTTGATGGGCTCATCGCATTACCCAAAGACTCGCGAAATTCAAAGTGAAGGGAGGAATTCAAATGCGGCCACGATCCACACGAACAGCGTTTCTTATCTTGTTAACCTCGGTTCTAATTCTCGCCGCCGCGCAATCATCGCGCGCGCAAGCCAGTCTTACCACTAAGACCGGAACCCTCAGCGACGGCGCAACGTACCTGATCGAAGTTCCTTCTGACTGGAACGGCACCCTGTTTCTCTATAGCCACGGCTACGTCACGCCGGGCAGCCCGAACCCCGCCACAGACGTTGGCGATCCCGCCACGCGCGCTTTCATGCTCGCGAATGGATTCGCTCTGGCCGGCTCGTCGTACGCCACCACCGGCTGGGCCATTCACGAAGCGCTGACCGATCAAATCGCTGTGCTCGACGTCTTCGATTCGATTTTCGGCCATCCCGTCAGCACCATCGCCTGGGGACATTCGCTGGGCGGCATTATCACGGCGGGCTTGATTCAGAGAAATCCGAAGCGCTTTACCGCCGCGCAGCCGATGTGCGGAGTGCTGGCGGGCGGAGTCGCCACTTGGAACACCGCGCTTGACGGTGCATTCGCCTTCCAAACCCTGCTGGCCCCCGGGATCGGCTTGCAACTCGTCAACATCACGAATCCCGACGCAAACTTGAAGCTCGCTGAAGAAGTCCTCGCCGCCGCGCAAGCCACGCCGCAGGGCCGAGCGCGCATCGCCCTCGGGGCCGCTCTAAGTGACACGCCGGGTTGGTTCACGCCTACTTCGCCCGAGCCTGCTTCTACCGACTTCGCCAGCCAGGAAGCGAATCAGTTCCTTTGGGACCAGCAAGTTGATTTTCCTTTCGTCTTCGCTTTCCGCGCTGAACTGGAACTCCGCGCCGGCGGCAGTGTCTCTTGGAATACTGGCGTGGACTATCATCGCCAGTTCGAAAAATCCATTAATCGCGATGAGGTGTGGGCGCTCTATCAAACGGCGGGTCTCAGCCTGGAACGCGACCTGGACGAGCTGAATCAGGCGGCACGCATCAAGGAAAATCCAAACGCAGTCAAATATCTCGAGCAAAATATTATCTTCAATGGACAGATTGACATCCCAGTCCTCACCTTGCACACCAAAGGCGATGGCTTGGTCGTCGTCGAGAACGAAACCGCCTACAAGGATGTGGTGGACCGCGTGGACGATAACCGCCGATTCCTGCGCCAGACTTTCGTGGATCGCGCGGGTCACTGCGCGTTCACTCCCGCCGAAACGATCGCCGCGGTGGAGACGCTCCTCAAACGTTTGGAGACTGGCCGATGGCCGGAGATTGACGCGAATTTGCTCAACGGCGACGCCGCGGCGCTCGGGCCCGATTTCAACATCTTCAGCGTGGATGGCGTGGTTGTCCCGGTTTCGCCAGCCTTCATTGACTTCACTCCGGCCCACTATCTCCGGCCCTTTGACGCGTTTACGCGCCAATGCGATCCCGGAGGCGGCGACCGAAATTGTCGCGACGACGTATTTTCGTCAACGCACTGAACTGCCTGAGCGCTCAAGATCGCGGAGCTCCGTTCCTGGCGCGGTTCGCGAAGCAACCGGAAGTCGCAATACAAGGGCAAATGCTCCGTGCTCCGATATAGCGTTAGTGGCTAACACATGATATACACTGTCAGTTTGCCGCAATCATCAATCGATTTCGGAGTGCCGCGTACCGGGTGAATGCTTCAAACATCTTCGATCTGCATGGCCGCGCCGCCATCGTCACTGGCGGCTCGGTCGGCCTCGGCCGTCAGATGGCCGAAGGCCTTGCAGAGATGGGCGCGGATTTGGTCCTCTGCGCGCGCAAGATAGAGCGCTGCAGGCAAGCTGCCGAGGATCTGCAAAAGTTGGGCGTTCAAGTCCTCGCGCTCGCCTGCGACGTCAAGGATCCCGCCAGCATCCAGGCGGTTGCTGACGCGACCGTGAAGCATTTCGGGCGAATCGATGTCCTGATTAACAACGCCGGAACTTCCTGGGGCGCACCGGTGGAAACAATGACGGTCGAACAATGGCACAAAGTCGTCGAAACCAACCTCACCGGAACATTTCTCTTTTCGCAAGCGGTCGGCAAGACGATGATCACCCAGCGCCGCGGAAAAATTATCAACATTGCGTCCGTAGCGGGTCTGCGCGGCTCATCGCCGAAATTTTCCGCCATCGGCTACACCGCCAGCAAGGGCGGCGTAATCGCCTTCACGAAGGACCTCGCTTGCAAATGGGGCATGCACAATATTCAAGTGAACGCCATCGCGCCGGGATGGTTCCCCACGGATATGTCCGAAAAAGTGATCGAACGAAACAAAGAAACGCTGCTCGCGGGAATACCCCTGGGCCGCTTTGGCGGGCCAAACGACTTGAAAGGCGCCGCCATTTTCCTCGCGTCCAGTGCGTCTGACTTTGTCACGGGTCACATTCTCGCGGTAGATGGAGGTCAGTCGGCCTGATCCGTTTCGTCATTCGGATTTGGCACCACGCGCCATGAACATCCCGCTCACTCCTCTCCGCTGCCTGCGCTACGCGGAACAGCAATATCCGGGCAGAACCGCAGTCGTCTGCAACGGCGAACGATTTACTTACGCACAATTTGGTGAACGCGTCGGACGTCTGGCCGGCGCGCTGCGCCAAGCCGGCGTCCAGTCAGGCGATCGCGTCGCCTTCCTCAGCACCAATTGCCACCGCTTGCTCGAAGCTTATTACGGTGTGCTGGAGGCAGGCGCCGTTCTGCTGCCGCTGAATATTCGGCTCACGCCGAACGAACTCGGCTACGTCCTGAACGATGCCGAAGCCACCTTCCTATTCGTCGAAAAACAGTTTCTAGGCGCAGCCGACTCCTTTCGTAAGGCCGTTCCGTCGCTGGGAATGATTTGTCAATTGGACGGCGCGCACACCGAACCGTGGCTCACGGCGCAGAATTACGAGGCCCTGCTAGCGGCTGCCACCCCTCATCGCGCGGACATCTCGACCATCGACGAAAACTCCGTCGCCGAACTTTTCTACACCAGCGGCACCAGCGCCAACCCCAAGGGCGTGATGCTCACGCATCGCAACGTGTACCTCCACGCGCTGCACGTTTGTCTAGGGCATCACACCGAAAAGGGCGCCGTCGAACTCCACACCATTCCGCTTTTTCACGCCAATGGCTGGGGCGTCGCGCATTTCCTCACGTTGCTCGGCGGCACTCACGTAATGATCCAGCGCTTCGAGACCAAAGAAGTTTTTCGGCTCATCGAAAAGGAAAAAGTCTACTCCTGCAGCCTCGTCCCCATCATGGCCACGGCGCTGGTGAATTGTCCGGAACGTCAAAATTACGATTTGAGCAGCCTGCGCCGCATCGTCATCGGCGGCGCCACTTCCTCGCCCACCCTGATTCGCGAAGTCGAAGAAAAACTCGGCTGCGAATGTTATTCCGGTTACGGCTTGACGGAAACCTCCCCCGCGCTTTCGCTTTCGCCGATGAAATCCGGTGTGGATTGGCAAGGCGAGCAGCGCTTCTCGGGCCAGGCGATGACGGGTTTCGCGATTCCCGGCACGGAGCTGCGCGTCGTGGATCCCAATGATCGCGACGTCCCGCGCGACGGCCACTCCGTCGGCGAAATCGTCGCCCGCGGTGACGGCGTCATGGAAGGCTATTGGCGCCAACCGGACGCTTCCGCCGAAGCCCTGCGCGGAGGGTGGTTCCACACCGGCGATATGGCCACCATAAACGAAGACGGCTACCTCCTTATCGTGGACCGCAAGAAAGACATCATCGTCAGCGGCGGTGAAAATATTTCCTCACTCGAGCTGGAAAAAGCCATCCTCGCGCATTCCGCCGTCCTCGAAGTCGCGGTGATTCCGGTTCCAGACGCCAAGTGGGGCGAAGTCCCCCGAGCGCTAGTGGTATTGAAGCCGGATGCTGCCGCCACAGAAGCCGAGCTGAATGATTTCTGCCGCTCTCGCCTCGCGCACTATAAGTGTCCGCGTTCTTTCGAATTCGTGGACGCTCTGCCCAAGACCGGCACTGGAAAAGTTCTGAAAAAAGATCTGCGCAAGAAATATTGGCAGGGCAAAGAAACGATGCGTCCGAACTTCGCTGCGCAGGCGACCGATCCAAAGTCGAAATCCAGCGCGTGAGTACTCCAGGAACGAAGCAAAGGAGTCGAATCCATGGATCTGAATCTAACCGAAGACGAGTTAGCCTTTCGCGATGAACTCCGCGCCTGGCTGGCCGCCAACGTCCCCAAAGACTGGGCCGAGTGGCGCGAAAAACCGATCGAAGAATCTTTCCCGTATCTGCGCGCTTGGCAACGAAAGCTTCAGGAAGGCCGCTGGGCCGCGGTTTCCTGGCCCAAGGAATACGAAGGCCGCAGCGCCACCCTCATGCAGCAAGCCATCTTTTGGGAAGAAATGGCGCGCGTCGAAGCCCCGCCCATGGCCAATTCGCTCGGTTTGGGACTCATCGGCCCCACCATCATCGCCTTTGGCACAGAAGCGCAAAAGCAGCGGTACATTCCAAAAATTCTCAGCGCCGAAGAAATCTGGTGCCAGGGTTTTTCCGAACCAAACGCCGGTTCCGACCTCGCCGGCTTGCAAACCGAAGCGGTCCTCAAGGGTGATCATTACATCGTCAACGGCCAAAAAGTGTGGACCAGCTACGGATGGGTCGGCAATTGGTGCGAATTAGTCGTCCGCACCGATCCGAACGTGCCGAAACATAAAGGTCTCACCGTTCTCCTGGTAGACATGAAATCTCCTGGCGTCGAAATTCGCCCCCTGCGCCAGATGACCGGAGAATCCGAATTCAACGAGCTGTTCTTCCGAGATGTAAAGGTCTCGGTCGCCAATGTTCTCGGCAAAGTGAACGACGGATGGAACGTCGCGATGAGCACCCTGATGTATGAACGCGGTTCCTACGGCGCCCGCCTCCATCTCACCTTCAAGCGTTACATCACTCGCCTCATCGAACTCGCCCGCAAGATTCAGCGCAACGGCCGCCCTGCCGCCGAGGATCCCATTATTCGCCAGAAGCTCGCGCAATGCAGCGCCGAAATCGAAATCATGCGCTTCAATCAGATGCGCGCCTTCAGCCGTCTCACCGCCACGGGAGTCCCCGGCCCCGAAGGTTCGATTCAGAAAATTTTCTGGAGCGAGCTCAATCAACGCTTGCAGCAAATCGCACAAGAGTTGCTGGGACCGTACGGCCAATTGCTCGGCGAAGATCCGCGCGCGATTGATAAAGGCCTCTGGTCGTACGCCTATCTGCGCACTCGCGGAAATACCATCGAGGCCGGCACGTCCGAAGTGCAGCGCAACATCATCGGCCATTTCGTGCTCGGACTTCCCAGAAGCTATTAAGGGGACACGCCATGCAATTCGGTTTGAGTGAAAGCCAGGAATTTCTTAAGGACAGCGCTCGCAAGTTCTTCGCCGGCGAATGTCCCAGCGCGGAAATGCGTCGCCTGATGGAAACCGGCACGGCGTACGACGCCGCGTTGTGGTCCAAACTGACCGACCAGGGCTACACCGGCATCATTTATCCGGAAGCGTACGGCGGAGTCGGCCTCGGCAAAGTAGAACTGATGCTGCTGTTGGAAGAAGCAGGACGCGCGCTGCTGCCCGGACCATTTTTCTCTACGGTGATTCTCGCAGGGTCGGTTTTGGATGCGGTCGCCAGCCCCGCGCACAAGAGCAAATACCTCGCACCCATCTGCCGCGGTGAAGTTCGCGCCACGGTCGCGATCCCGGAAGCCAGCGGAAGCTGGAATCCGCAGGACGTGCAGCTCAGCGCCAACGGCGGAAAGCTCACTGGAGAAAAATTCTTTGTTCCGGATGCCGCCATCGCCGACTTCATCATCGTGGTAGCGCGCAACGGCGTCTTCGTCGTGGATCCCAAAGCCAGCGGGGTGAAAATATCCCCCATGGCTAGCATGGATCTCACGCGCAAACTCCACGCGATCGAATTCAATAACGCTTCTGCAGAAGAACTCGGCAATACGTCGAATCTCCCGGGCGCTCTCGATATCACCACTGCCGCGCTAGCCGCCGAATTGGTCGGCGGCATGCAACGGACTCTCGATCTCACCGTCGAATACGCTAAGACCCGCAAGCAGTTCGGCAAGCCCATCGGCATGTTCCAGGCCGTCCAGCATCAATGCGCGGATATGTATCTGGAAACTGAGAGCGCCCGCTCCGCCGTTTACTACGCCGGATGGGCGCTCGAAGAAAATTCGCCGGACGCAACGAAGGCCGTTTCCATCGCCAAAATGTATGCGAGTGACGCCGCCCGCACCGTCGGCAATCGCGGCATTCAGATTCACGGCGGCATGGGATTCACCTGGGAAAATGATATTCACCTTTACTACCGCCGGGCGAAAGCGTCGGAAACAGCTTTTGGCGATGCCACATTTCATCGCGAGCGCATCGCTTCGCTGGTGATTGACTCGGACTGCGTCTCCGCAGAGAGCGCGTAAAAATTCAAACAAACGAGCCTCCCATGACTGATCTAGTGCAACTCACGAAAGAAAACGGCATCGCCGTCATTACCATCAATAATCCGCCGGTGAATGCGCTCAGCCCCGGCGTCCCCGAAGGCATCGCGCGCGCCATCGAGGAAATCAACAACGACGCCACCGTGAAAGCCTGCGTACTCATCGGCGGCGGACGCACCTTCGTCTCCGGTGCTGACATCAAGGAATTCTCGAAAATGCGGTCGGGTGCGGCGCCCGGCACGATGAGTTTTCCGGATCTCCTGCCGCGAATCGAAGATTGCCGCAAGCCTGTGGTGATGGCCATTCACGGTAACGCGCTCGGCGGCGGCCTCGAACTTGCGATGGCCGGTCACTACCGCGTCGCCATCCCCACCGCGCAAGTCGGCCAACCCGAAGTGAAGCTCGGCATTATCCCCGGCGCGCATGGCACGCAACGCCTTCCTCGCCTCGCCGGCGTCGCCAAGGCCGTCGAGATGTGCGCAGGCGGCGCCCTCATCAAAGCCGACGAGGCGCTCAAATTCGACATTATTGACCGACTCATCGAAGGCGACCTTCTCGCCGGAGCCATCGCTTTCGCTCGCCAAGTCGCCCATCAACCCATCCGCAAAACGAGAGACCGTAGCGAAAAGCTCGGCACTCCCGCCGAAAATGCCGCCGTCTTTGCGGCAGCGCGCGATACGGCCCGGAAGAAGCAACGGGGCATGATGGCGCCCCTCGCAGCGATTGACGCCGTCGAAGCTTCAACGAAACTTCCCTTCGCGGAAGGTTGCGCGCTCGAACGCAAGCTTTTCATCGAGTGTCTCCAGTCAGATCAGTCCAAAGCGCTCATCCACGTTTTTTTCAGCGAACGCGAGGTTTCGAAAATTCCAGATATTCCCAAAGACGCGCCCACCATTCCCATCAATCGCGCAGCGGTCGTCGGCGCGGGCACGATGGGCGGCGGCATCGCCATGGTACTCGCGAATGCGGGAATCTCCGTGCTTCTGAAAGAAACAGACCAGGCCGCGCTCGATCGCGGGCTTTCCAACATCCAGAAAAACTACGCGAATTCCGTGGCACGCGGGCGGTTCACCGAGCAATTCGCCGCAGAGCGCCTCAAGCTCATCCAGCCGAGGCTTGCCTATGACGGCTTCTCAGACGTAGATTTGGTCATCGAAGCCGTCTTCGAGGGCATGGCCATCAAGAAGGAAGTGTTCCGCGAACTGGATCGCGTTTGCAAACCCGGCGCGATCCTCGCCAGCAACACCTCCACGCTCGACATAGACGAAATTGCCTCAACTACGTCACGCCCTGAGTTCGTCATCGGCACGCACTTCTTCAGCCCCGCCAACGTGATGCGTCTGCTCGAAATTGTTCGCGGCAAGCGCACCAGCAAGGAAGTGATTGCCACGATCATGCAGCTATCGAAGAAACTCGGCAAAATCGGCGTTCTCGTCGGCAATTGCCGCGGCTTCGTGGGCAATCGCATGTTCCATCCGTACGTACGCGAATCCGTTTTCCTCGTTGAGGAAGGCGCGAGCGTCGAGGACGTGGACAAGGCGCTTTACGATTTCGGTATGGCCATGGGCCCGCTTGCGGTTGGAGATCTCGCCGGCCTCGACATTGGCTGGCGCATTCGCAAGGAATATCGCCATCTCGAAAAGCCGGGCGTTCGTCAGTCGTTCGCCGGTGATCGCCTGTGCGAACTGGGCCGCTTCGGCCAGAAAACCGGCGCGGGCTGGTACAAGTATGACGAGAAGCGCCAAGCCTCAAACGATCCGGAAGTCGCCGCGCTCCTTCGCCAGTGGGCTGTGGAATCGGGCATCCCGCAGCGCAAAATATCTCCCAGCGAAATCGTGGACCGCTGCGTCTACGCCCTTGTGAACGAAGGCGCGCGCATCCTCGAGGAAGGCTACGCGCTACGAGCTTCGGACGTAGACATTATTTATATCAATGGCTACGGCTTCCCAGCGCAGCGCGGTGGCCCGATGTGGTATGCCGATACGATAGGCCTGAAACATGTTTACGAGCGCATTTCCGAATTCCACCGGCAGCATGGTGAAAATTGGCAGCCCGCGCCGCTTCTCGAGCGCCTCGCCACTTCGGGAAAGACGTTCGCGCAGCTCGGCAAAGTAGAAACTGCGGCGGTCTAGATCAAGCGTCGTAAATTTTTGCCCACGAAGCATTTAAGTTGTGGAACTGCGTGCCCTTCATCATCACAATATGGTCGGCGCCGTTGCATTACATCGGCGGCCATCTCAACAATGGGAACCCTCTATCTCGTCCGTCACGGCCAAGCATCATTTTTGCAGCAGAACTACGACAAATTATCTCCGCTCGGCGAAACGCAGTCCCGTCTTCTCGGCGAGTATTGGGCGCGCCGCGACATAACGTTCGACCGCGTCTGCGTCGGTCCGCGCGAGCGCCAAAAAGATACCGTCGAACTGGTTCGCGCCGCTTACCGTACCACGGGCGTAGCTTTTCCCGAGCCGCTGGTGCTGCCGGAGTTCGACGAGTACTCAGGAGAAGCGGTGCTCAAACACGGCCTCACCGAACTGCTCGAGACCGATCCACAAATCCGCGATTTCCACTCCGCATTTGTGTCGTCCGCGAACGATACCGAATTGCACGCGAATTTTCAGAGGCTCTACGCAGCCATCATTGGCGGCTGGGTTCGTGGCGCTTTCACCGTACCGGGCGCGGAAACTTGGCGCGAGTTTGCCGAGCGAGTGAATTCCGGCTTCACAAAGTATCTCAGCTCCGGTGCGCGCGGCGAACGCGTCGCGATTTTCACATCCGGAGGCCCCGTCGCGATCGGCATGCAGCGTGCTTTGCATCTAACGGCGGAAGATACACTCGAGCTCACCTGGATGTCGCGAAATTCCGCTTGGAGCGAATTTCTCTATAGCGCCACGCGATTCACGCTCAGCAGCTTCAATATTCATGCTCACATCGAAGATCCCGCAATGCTCACCTATCGCTAGGGAGAGTATCGAATGAGCGATTTGCTGGACCATCCGGCAGCAATTCGATCCGGCGAAGAGCTGGATCTCGCCAAACTCGAACCCTATCTGCGCCGCAATTTTCCCGCGGCAGCAGGCGAGCTTCAGGTGCGCCAGTTTCCCAGCGGTCACTCCAACCTCACGTATTCTCTCAATCTCGGTACGACGGAACTCGTTCTTCGCCGCCCACCCTTCGGCAGCAAGGTCAGATCCGCGCATGATATGAGCCGCGAATTCCGCGTTCTTTCGAAGCTCCACTCCGTGTACTCGCCCGCTCCTCAGGCGCTTTTCTATTGCGACGACGCTGACGTCATCGGCGCGCCCTTCTACGTGATGGAACCGATTCGCGGAGTCATCCTGCGCAGAAAACTTCCACCAAGTTTGGATTTCTCAGCCGAAAAAGCGAGGGCACTCAGCGAATCGTTCGTCGAAAATCTCATCCGCCTGCATCGGGTAGACTATGCCGCCGCGGGTCTCGCCGACCTAGGCAAGCCGGAGGGTTACCTCGAACGCCAAGTTCGCGGCTGGACCGAGCGCTATTACGGCTCAAAGACCCACGATTGCCCAGAAGTCGAAAAGATCTCCTCGTGGATGCAACAGCACATGCCGCACACAGCAGTCGTCTCGCTGATCCACAACGACTACAAATACGACAACGTAGTTCTCGATGTGCGTGACATCACAAAAATCGTCGGCGTACTCGATTGGGAAATGTGCACCATCGGAGATTCGCTCACCGATCTCGGCACAGCATTAGCGTATTGGGTGGACGCCACGGACCCGGAAGAAGTGCAGCAAAATCGCTGGGGACCCACCACCGAGCCCGGCAGTTACACGCGCGGGGAAATCGTGCACCACTACGCCACAAAAACCGGCTCCGACGCATCGCGAATCGCCTTCTATCTCACCTTCGCGCGCTTCAAACTCGCCGTCATCGTCCAGCAAATTTACTACCGCTATCATCAGGGCCTAACCAAAGACGAGCGCTTCGCATCCATGCCCGAAAAAGTCCAAATGCTCTTGCGCGCTTCGTTGCACACCGCTCAAACGGGCCGAGTCTAGCGCCGGCCACAACACGAGCCACCGCGCCCTGCGAATCAAGCCCCTCGCCGGTCACAAGTAATACCGAACGATCCATTCCGCAACGCAAGCCGGTTTATCCGATCCTTCGCACTCCATCGTCACGCCATACGTCGCTTCCACGGCATCCGGCAGCTCTTTCAGGTTCATTAGCGAAACTCGTGCGCGGATATTGGAGCCCGCCCGCACCGCCGCCGGAAAGCGCACGCGGTTCAATCCGTAATTCACTGCCAGCCGCACACCGCCCTGAACTTGAATTGCCTCCTGCACAAAACGGCTGATCAAGGAAAGCGTGAGAAATCCATGAGCGATCGTCGTGCCGTAGGGCGATTCCTTGGTCGCGCGCACGCTATCCACATGAATCCACTGCCGGTCTTCCGTCGCCTCCGCGAAACGTTCGATGCGCTCCTGCGCCACCAGGAACCATTCCGTCGTGCCAATTTCCCGCCCGACCATCTCCCGCAATCGCTCCGGCCGATCAATCACCACTGGCGCCATCATTTTCTCCCGCAGTGCGCTGGCAGCGTTCGCAAAACCTACGCGCGTCTACGTCCCGCGCTCACCCGACCAAACCAAAATCAAGCCGCTCCGCCCTTAGCCAGTTCCCACTTCGCAATGGATTCCACGTGTACTTCATCCGGCCCGTCAGCCAATCGCAACGCACGCGTCATCGCCCACGCGCTAGCCAAAAAAGTATCCTGCGAAACTCCCGCTCCTCCGTGCGCCTGAATCGCTCGGTCCAATACGCGCAAAGCCACATTCGGCGCCACCACCTTGATCATCGCGATCTCCGTGCGCGCGGCCTTGTTTCCCACCGTGTCCATCATGTGCGCCGCCTTCAGCGTCAAGAGCCGCGCCTGCTCGATCTCCATGCGCGATTCGGCGATGTTCGCGCGAATCGTCCCCTGCTCGGCGAGCGTTTTGCCAAAGGCCACTCGCTTCTGTACGCGCTTGCACATGGTGTCAAGCGCCCGCTCCGCGAGGCCAATGCAGCGCATGCAGTGATGAATCCGCCCCGGCCCCAAGCGCCCCTGAGCAATCTCGAATCCGCGCCCGGACCCCAGCAGCATGTTGGACGCCGGTACACGGACATTTTCAAAATGAATTTCCGCGTGCCCGTGCGGCGCGTGATCGTAACCAAATACGCTCAGCATCCGCACGACCTTCACTCCCGGCGCATCCAGCGGCACCAGAATCATGGACTGCTGCCGGTGCGCCGCCGCAGCTGGATCGCTCTTGCCCATAAAAATCGCAACCTTGCAGCGCGGATCGCCCGCCCCTGAACTCCACCACTTCCGTCCGTTGATGACATACTCCTCGCCCTCGCGCACGATCCGCGAGGCGATGTTGGTCGCGTCCGAAGACGCCACGTCCGGCTCGGTCATCGCAAAGCACGAACGAATGTTTCCCGCCAGCAGCGGATTAAGCCATTTTTCTTTTTGCTCCGGAGTGCCGTACCGCGCCAGTACTTCCATGTTTCCGGTGTCGGGCGCCGAACAATTGAAAATCTCGGGCGCCATGTGGCTACGCCCCATGATTTCGCAGAGTGGCGCGTATTCAAGGTTAGTCAGGCCTGCGCCGTGTGGATCGCGCGGCAAAAACAAATTCCAAATTCCCTCGGCGCGGGCCTTCGGCTTTAGCTCTTCGATAATTCGCGTCGGCTGCCAGCGATTGCGCGCCACTTCCTCGTCGAAGCGGCGTTCGTTCGGATACACGTGGGCGTCCATGAACTTTTGCAGGCGTTGTTGTAGTTCTTTCGTCTGGGCGCTAGGTTCAAAATCCATTGGACCTCTTGCTTCCCGCTGACGGCCGGGGTGCGCTGGATTATATACAACGCGGGCGGCGTTCGTCACAGCAAGCCGCAGCGGAACAAAATGCACATGGGCGTTTTTGTACCGGTTAGGAATTTTTTCGGCGTTTGTTTTCATGGGTTTGCACAAATTCTGAATACGGGTCTGTTGCGGTTAGACTTTTGCGCCGAGGCTTGCGCCGGGGCGCGGATTGCAGATGGCCTGGGTGAAGTAGCGCAAATCGTCCTTCTTTGTGAAGCCTGCCAACTGAGACGCGTAGCTCAGAGGGACATTAACCAGGCGCTTTAAGCCAGCACGCTTCAAACTGGTGAAGAACGTCTCTGCCGATTTCTTCGTAAAGCCGACTTTCATCCGGCGGCGCTTCTAAGAGTGCGAACGTTTGAGGAAGCGTTGGCACCGGCGTCGTACGCGATGCGTTCTTCCTGAAGGTGGTAGGCCTCGACTAGCAGTTCTTCACTGGACCGGAAGAGGTGATGTTCCTTCTCACCCAATTTGAGCATGTTCGCGAGCCGGTTCATCGCGTCGGCGTGGCTTTCGAGAGTGCCGTCCGCATGGATGTGCTGAATTTCGAAGCCAAGCTCCGCGAGATGCCTTGCAACTAAAATCGTTCGATGACATTCAAGTGGTTCCTTCTCAGCGCACATCAGAGCAACGCGATATACTTTTGCTCCTTTCAGGACGCGCTCCAGCCCTTGCCTAAACAGTTCCGTGCGTGCCAGACGGTCATAGCGAACTTTCCCATCGTCGTAGCATGTAGGGTCCTGCGTGCGGGCGCCCAGTTCTTTGCCCAAGAAAACATACTTGATCTCGAACGCGCGCAATGATTTCTTCAACTCCTCGCGGTTGAACTGAGGGTTTACCCGGCTGTAGGGTTGTGAACGCACGTCGCAAAGCGCGGTGACACGGTGCTGACGAAGCAAGGAGACGAAGCGCGCTTGAGAATGTGTCGAATGTCCGATCGTGAATATGGTTTCTTGCATGGCTTCGCTTACAGTGGCGGGTTCATCATGATTGCAGCCACCAGCTTATGACATCGATTGTTTTTGCGGCAAAGGATGCTGGCAATTATCAGTTGGATGATGTCTACCTCTGCGTGAGCTTGACCAAGCAGCCGGCCGCGAACTTACGGGTCTAATCGAGCCAGCGTGCTTTCCATCTTTGAGAACCTCACGCCCCGCGATACAGCTGCCGTCTATCTTAAACGATAGGCGAGGCATACTATCTTTTTGAGGTAGGGCATGTAGCCGTTTCTGCGCGGCACTGGATACACAGAACACCAGCCGCGGCGCCGAATATAGTACGAACCTAGATATTATGCCTTAAGGAACTGATGGTGCCCAAGTCTATCGCGAAAACGTGTCCCTCGGTTAATGAAAGTGTGGCGGCTCATCGGATTGAGCAGAATCAGGCGGTTTCAGGAAGCGGAGGAGGGTTTGTGGAGTTTTACTTGGCGTTCGTAGGGGAGACCTTCCAGTAGGAAGATGGCGCAGAGGGCGGCTACCACCAGGATGCCGGCTACGGCGTAGACCGTTGTGGGCGAGAGGTCGGGAATTAGCAGCGCTATCCCGCCCAGGATTGCTGCCAGGACGTACATCGCGAGGACTGCGCCTCTGTGGCCCAGGCCCAGGTTCGAGAGGCGGTGGGCGGTGTGGTCTTTGCCTGGCGAGGTGAAGGGCAGCAGGCCGCGGCGGGCGCGGGAGATGGAGACCAGAGTAGTGTCAAAGATAGGGACGCCGAGAATCAGGACGGGCACCAGCCACGTGTGCGGGAATTGCGTCCCGTCCGGGCGGATTTTCAGGCCGAGCGTGGCCATCAGGAAACCGAGAAACATCGCGCCGCCATCGCCCATGAAAATTTTGGCGGGATTGAAATTCCAGCGCAGGAAACCGAGCGCGGCGCCGAGAGTGGCAGCGCCGAGGGTGCGGACGAGAGTCTGACCGCTCATCGCGGCGGAAATGGTGAAGAAGCCGGCGGCGACGGCGGCGATGCCGGCGCAGAGGCCGTCCATGTGATCGAGAATGCTGAAGGCGGCGGTGATGCCGACGACCCAGACGACGGTGAGGCACCAATCGAGCGCGAGGCCGGCGATGCCGGGAACGAACTGCGAAAAAAGCTGCGCGCGGATGCCGGAAGCGATCAGGAAAATGGCGGCGATAGGCATGCCGATGAAGAGTTTGACTTGATGGTGGAGCAGGCCGCCGTCGTCAAGGAAGCCGACGATGGCGAGCAGGGTGGCTCCGGCGAGGATGCCGACGATTTGCTGCTCGGAGACGCCGTGGCGGGTGAGGAGAATCGCGAGCACGAAGCCGAGGTAAATCGCGGTGCCGCCCAGGAGCGGAATCGGATTGACGTGGACTTTCCGCGGGCCGGGCTTGTCCACCATGCCGTAGCGGAGGGCCAGGTGGCGGACGGGGATGGTGAGCGAGAGCGAGGCCAGCAGGGCCACGGCGAAGGCGATAATTTCGGCGTGATTGGTGAAGATGGACATGGCGTGTGCCGCGTACGTTTAGTTGATGCCCGCTGCGTCCTCTATGATGGCCGCGAACTTTTCCAGCTCGTTCACTCTAGCATATTTGGCGGCGGTTTCCCGGGCGCGACGGCCCATATCGGCGAGGCGCGCGGGGTCGCGGCGAAGTTCGCGGATGGCGGCGGCGACGGCGGCGGGATCGTCGGGGTCGGCGGCTAGACCGCAGCCGGATTCGACGACGATGCGCGCAGCGTCGGATTGCGGCGCGGCGACGGTGAGCACCGGGCGGCCGGCGGCGAGAATCGAATAGAGTTTGCTGGGCACCACGATGCCTTCCAGGCCCCGCTTCACTGTGACGATGTGCACGTCGCCTGCCATCATGACGTGCGGCAGCTGCTCGAACGGCCTGAACGGCAAGAAGCGCACGTTGGGCGCGTTTTGCGGGTGCGCGGCAGCTGCTAGCGCGGCGCGGTTTGCGCCGTCACCTATGAACACGAGGGCGGAGTTTTCGTCGCGCAGGATTGCGGCGGCTTTCAGCAGCGTGTCCCACGCGCCGTAAAATCCCAAATTGCCTGCGTGCAATGCCACAAAGGGAAAGCCGCCGCGGATTTCCTGGACTACCGGATCGTTTTGCGGAGGCGATACGGCGTGAAAGGTCGCGCCGTCGCGCACCACCACTACGCGTTCGGCGGCGACGCCCTTCGAAAGGATGCGCTGGCGCATGTCGTCGCCGAGGACAATGACGCGCGCGGCTTGCTTCAGCGCGCGGCGATGCATGCGTTCCCAGCGCTCGACCCAATGGTTCGGGCGGACGATGTCGCCGCCGGTGGCCATGTCCGGGTAGAGATCGCGGATATTGTAGACGAACGGCTTGCCGGCCAGGCGCGCGATGAAGGCGCCGGCGAGCCCCGCGACGGGAGGGTCGGTCATCGCTAAAACAACGTCTGGATTCAGCGCCAGCGAGCGCGGTACCGCGAGCGCGAGATACGAAAGGTAATTCGTGACGCGTTGGCGCATCTGGTGGCGCGAGTAGATCGTGGAGCCGACGCATTCGACGGCGACTTTATTACGCGTGGTGCGGTGAAGCAGCGCAAACGGGTAATCATGCGCTGCGCTGAGTTCGGGATCGTACGAGGGGCGCCCGGCGACGACCGTGACGTCGTGGCGTTCGGCCAATTTTTCGGCGACTTGCGCGGCCATCTTTGCGGTGGCCGAGGTGTCCGGCGGATAGTATTCGTTCAGTAGCAGGATGTGCATGCGAGTGAGTGCTGGCCGCGCGTTTGCGCGCGAGTGTGACCGCTAGGTTGCGCGTTTCGCGCCGCGCGTGGCGGTTTCTTCTCCCACCGGTGCCGCCACCCCGGCCGATTTCTTTTCCAGGATGAAATTGCCCATCACCAGGACGTCCATCTGCGTGCGCGCGAAGCAATCGAGCGCTTCTTCAGGGCGGCAGACGATCGGCTCGTTGTCGTTGAACGAAGTATTCAGCACCACCGGCACGCCGGTGAGATCGCCGAAGGCGCGGATCAGTTTCCAGTAGAGCGGATTCGCGGCGCGGCTCACAGTTTGCAGGCGCGCGGTGCCGTCCACGTGCGTGGGCGCGGGAATCACGGCGCGTTTTTCGGGGCGCACTTTGTAAGCGAAGGTCATAAACGGCGAGGGGTGCGTCTTTTCGAAGAATTCGCCGGTGGCTTCCTCGATGAGGGAGGGCGCGAAGGGACGAAAAGTTTCGCGGTGCTTGATGCGGCGATTCAGCACGTCTTTCATTTCCGGGCGGCGCGGATCGGCAAGAATGCTGCGCTGGCCGAGCGCACGCGGGCCCCATTCGACGCGTCCTTGAAACCAGCCGAGGACTTTGCCGTCGGCGATATGCCGCGCGGTGGCTTGCAGAAGAGCGGCTTCGTCGAGTTGCGCGATTTGCAGATCGTCGTTTGCGGCGGCGGCGCTTTCCACTGCGTTGCGAATTTCCTGCGGCGAAAATTGCGGTCCCCATCCGGCGTGCTCCATCACGAATTCGCGCGGGCGTCCTAAAACATGATGATTCACGGCGAAAGCCGCGCCTACCGAGAGGCCGGCGTCTCCCGCGGCGGGCTGCACGTAAACGCGCTCGAACGGCGAATGGTCGAAGATTTTTCCATTGGCGACGCAATTGAACGCGACGCCGCCCGCGAGGCACAAAGATTTGTCTCCGGTTTTCCGCGCCAGCGCGCCCCAATGCGCGGCGAGCACTTCTTCGAGCGCGGCTTGCATGCTGGCGGCCATATTGCGATGACGCTGTTCGAGCGGCTCCTCGGCTTGGCGCGCGGGCCCAAGGCGTTTTTCGAGATATTCCGAAAAAAGCCGCCCGAGGACGGGAGTGCGATCGGCCTCGCGCCAGCTCATTTCCGCGCCTTGCGATTGATGCGTGAAATATTTCAATCCGAGGCGGAAGGAAAGCGGGCCGTCGGCGTAGACGATACGGCGAAATTCCTCCAGAAATTCCGGCTCGCCGTAGGCGGCCAGGCCCATCACTTTGTATTCGTCGCCGAATTTCCAGAAGCCGATGTATTGCGTGAGCGCGGTGTAGTACATGCCCAGAGAATGCGGAAACGTGATTTCGCCGAGCGGCTGCATGCGCGGGCCTTCGCCCAGCGCCCACATGGAGCTGGCGAAGTCGCCCAGGCCGTCGGCGGAAAGGACGGCGGCGCGTTCGAAGGGCGAGACAAAATAGGCGCTCGCGAGGTGCGCGGTGTGATGCTCGATGCGGTGGAATTGCGCGCGAATTTTTTCTACGGGAATTTCAAAGGCGCTCGCGAGATCTTCATTGATCCCGGCGAAGCGCCGCATCACCCGAGCGCGGTCGAGCGCGAATTTCGGCATGCGCATGGCGAAGCGCAATTTGGTCGGCAGGCGCGCCCAGGGATCGCGCGGGATGGCGATGTGGTCCACTTCGGAGAGCTTTACGCCGGCCTGGTCGAGGCAATACTGGATCGCGCGCGCCGGAAGTCCAGCCGCATATTTCACGCGGTTCAGCCGTTCTTCCTCGACGGCCGCCAGCAGCCGCCCGTCCGCGACAATCGCGGCGGAGGCGTTGGCGTGGTAAGCGTTGATCCCTAGAATAACCATCCGCAATATTGTGGCGGAAATCCCCCGCGCTGTCTCAGGAATAAATTCGAAAGGTATGCGGAGCTTTTCTGCTGACGAGCGGCCGCGGCGCTCAACGCTGGCTTGACAGCATACCGGAGCGATCAACTCGAAGACACGCAGTAAATGCACTGCAAAAAGTCACTATGAGACTGCTGCTGGCAGACTCGAAGGGCAAGAAAGCGCTGCGCGATTCGTACGCTATGTACGCGATTTGGCGTGCGTTGCACGATATTATTGCTGCCTGAAAGAAACTCGTGAGAATCGGCTGACTAATGGAACGGGATACTACAAGCCGAGGCGGGTGGCCGATCCTTCCGCACCACGCAAACAATCGTCTTAGAATTGTCCGGTGAGACTCTTGGCGGCGTTGACCGAGCCCTTGTGCGATTTCGTTCGGTGGCGGAGGAACATGACACGATCCTGGTTGCATTTTGCGCGTTTGGCGGTGGTCTTTACTTTGTTGCTTGCAATGCTGGGCGTGTGCAGAGCTACGGCTAGAGATGCGTTCCCGCAAGATGACAAATCCGCGTGGACTTTGGTTTGGAGCGATGAGTTTAATGGGCCTGACGGTTCACGGCCGGATCCGGCGAAATGGAAGTTTGAGGTTGGCGGGAACGGCTGGGGCAACCACGAACTGGAGTACTACACGAACCGGACGGAGAATTCGTTAATCCGCGACGGCAATCTGGTGATTCAAACGCTGAAGGAAAATTTCACCGGGCCCGACCACGTGACGCGCGACTTCACATCCGCGCGAATCACGACGCAAGGGCTTTTCGATCAGGCCTACGGACGGTTCGAAGCGCGCATCAAGATTCCTCGCGGGCGCGGGCTGTGGCCCGCGTTCTGGCTGCTGGGAAACGATATCGGGACGATCGGCTGGCCTGGCAGCGGCGAGATTGACATCATGGAGAACATCGGCAAAGAGCCGTCAATGGTGCACGGCTCGCTGCACGGGCCTGGGTACTCAGGCGATCGCGACTATACGTCGGAATACAAGCTGCCGGGCGGCGTACACTTCGCTGACGATTTCCACGTTTTCGCGGTGGAATGGGAACCGAAGACCGTGCGCTTTTTTGTGGATCAAGACCTGTACGCGACGTTCACGCCCACGCGCCTGCCCGCCGGGATGAAATGGGTTTTTGATCATCCGTTCTTCATCATCCTGAACGTTGCCGTCGGCGGCGATTGGCCCGGGCCTCCCGACGCAACGACTACATTCCCGCAAACTATGCTCGTGGACTACGTGCGCGTATACAAGGCAACGCACTGAGGTTCGCGACAAGGTATCTCGCGCGCTGCGCGCTGCGGCGCGAAACAATTCGGCCGCGGCGCTGCGCGTATCTTCAGGCGACGTGGGCTGCGGCTGATTTGTGATTTGGCTCGGCGGCTTGTTCGGTCACGGTTAGGTTGCGCTTGGCCCACTCGTTTAGGACGTAGAGGCTCCAGGGGCGCGACCAGGTGGTGCGGCCGCGGAGGAAGTCGCGCCAGACGGCCAGGGCGAAGTGCCCGTCGAAGCGCTCTTGCAGTGCGGGCGACCAATCGCCGAGGCCTACCGCTACGCGTTCGCCCAATTTTCCTCGCAGCCAGGTTTCCCAGGGAAATGTGAACGTGCGCTTGTTTTGTGCGATCACTTCTTCCGGCAGCAAGTCTTTCATTGCGTCAATCAGCAGGGATTTTGGTTTGGCGGGATTGCGCTTGAGCGATTCCGGAACGCCTAGAACGTACTCGACGAGCGGGACGTCGAGGAATGGGACGCGGACTTCGAGGGAGTGGCGCATGCTCATGGCGTCGGTGTCGCGCAGCAGCGTGTTCACGAGATACGAGCGCAGCTCGAGCCAGGAAATTTGCGTGAAGGGATCCATCGGCTGGGCTTCGCGCGCGGCGTCGGAGAGCCATTGCATCCAGGGCATGGCGTGCCACGCGGAGGTGTCGTCGCCGAGGCGGCCGGCGACGGTGCGCGGAGTGAACAGCGCGCGGGTGTAAAAATATGGCGACGGAAATAATTTCGGATCGAGCCAGGCGGCGAGCGCTTTGCGGAAGACGTCCGGACTGCCGCGGTACGTTTTCGTGCGCTTAAAGAGGGAGGTGGCGAGTTCGCGGAGCAGTCCAGGAACGACGTGCGCCATGGCGGCGATGCGCGCGACTTGGGACGTGGCGCGGAAGGAGGTGTAGCCGCCGAAAAGTTCGTCGCTGCCGAGACCTGAGAGCGCGACTTTCAGGCCGGACTGGCGCGCGGCCCAGGAGACGAAGAAGGTGTTGATGCCGTCCATGCTGGGCTGATCGAACGAGGCGACGGCTTCATCGAGGCGCGCGACCATTTCGACGCTGGACAGAGTTAGCTCGCTGTGTTCGGTGCCGAGGCGTTGGGCCGTATTGCGCGCGATTTCGGATTCGCTGAATTCGGAATCGGGGAATGCTACGGTGAAGGTGTGAACGCCCTTCTGCACCTGGCTCGCGAGGGCGGCGATGACAGTGGAGTCCAAACCACTGCTGAGAAAGACGCCGATGGGAACGTCCGCGATCAGGTGGCCGCGGACGGAGTCTTCGAGAAGTGAGCGCACCTTCGCGACAGCGTTGGTGGAATCTGGCGGCGCGGATTTTCCTTTCGCGCGTGCCGTCTCGGCAAAGTGCTTGGTGAAATCCCAGTAGAGTTTGGGCTGCGGAGGGCGAAGCGGCTCGTCCGCGCGGATTTTCAGAGAATGGCCGGGCGGAAGCGAGAGGACGCCTTGGACCATGGTGGCGGGCTCGCAGACAGAGCCGAAGAGCAAGTAGGACGGAACGGCTTCCGCGGAAAGCTGCGGAGGAACGCAGCGGCTGGCGAGCAGCGCGCGCACTTCGGAGGCAAACAAGAAGGCTTCGCCTGTTTGCGTGTAATACAGCGGCTTAATGCCTAGCGGATCGCGCGCGAGAAAGACGGAGGCGGCGCGGCCGGTGCGTCCTTGCGGGAGTTCGACAACTGCAAACGCAAACATGCCGCGAAGCTTCGCGGCGCAATCTTCGCCCCACTGCTCGTAGGCGTGGACGATTACTTCGGTATCCGAGCGCGTGCGGAATTTGTGGCCGGACGCTTCGAGCTGCTGGCGGAGTTCGCGGAAATTGTAGATTTCGCCGTTGTAGACGACGGCGAGCGTGCCGGTCTCGTTCCAGACGGGCTGTGAGCCACCGGGCAGATCAATGATGCTGAGGCGTCGGGTGCCCGCTGCGACGGGTGGAGCGACAAGAATTCCCTCTTCATCGGGGCCGCGATGAACGATGGCGGGAAGCATGCGCCGGACCACGGCCTCGCCGTTTTCCTTGGAGTCAAATCCGATGGCGCCGCAAATTCCACACATCGAGTCAGTCCAACCCTCCGGTTCCATTCATTGAGAGAATATCCAACCGGCAAAGAAAAACGACGGATAAGGCTGGGAAGCTTGAGTATATATCGAAACAGCGGCGAGTCCGCGGCGAACGTTGGTGCGATCTCGTTGCTAAAGGCCCCACTGATTTCTACGTATTACATCGCCGCCCCCGTGGAGAAGGTCTGGGATGGGTTCGTTTCGAAGGAGGCGAATCAGAAAATCTTCATGGGCGCGGACTTTGAGTTGGACCTGAAGCCTGGCGGGGCGATGACCTGGTCGGGGCCGAGCAAGGATGGGAAGCCAATGCGGTATGTGACGGGTGAGGTGCTGCGGGCGGAGCCGCCGAAGCTGTTTGAGTACAAGTTCGGCATGGGCGATAGGGCGGTGATGTCGAGAGTGAAGGTGGAGCTGACTCCGGAGACGGAGGCGGTGAAGGTTGTGGTAACGAACGATGACTGGGCGGAGGACGACCCGGCGTATGCGAAGCGTGGTTCTGGCGTGCCATGCGCAGCTCTCCGCCAATCACACGACGAGAGATGAATAAGACCTCTACGTGCGTCATGATTAGAAGATCAGTCCTGACAGACGCGCTTGTGTTTACCAATTCAATTCCATTTGGACGTATAGTCGGCTTTCCGTACATCTGTTATGCACGAACCCTGCAGCCGTACAAGATCCAGTACACCTGCTCACGAGGCAGGCGCTCCCCCTCTCAATCGCCGATCCTTGCAACTGCACTCGCCGCCGAACAGCCGTCACCTCAGATTCGTCCTCGGCTCGACCACGAATACTCGCTTGCAGCCGAGCTCGATGCCCATTCAACGTGCTGATTAGCGAAGCAGGGAAGAAAATCTTGCCGATCAGCAGAGATTTGATAGGGGAGACTCAAATCGGAAATCCGGGTTTTAACGGTGGGAGTAACGAGGGGAAGATCGATCAGTGCCTATCCGGCGGTTGGACCCGAAGTGACCATAGCGGGATGCAAGTACTTAAGCATTCCGATGACGGATCCTCATGTGGACGGGAACCTGGTAACGGCCCGTGCTTGGCGTGCGCATCCGGTTTGGCTCGCGAAGTCTCTGCAAGTGCTTGAGCGCAGCGTCGCTGAAAAAGCTGCGGGCGTATGACCGGCCGCAAGAACGCGGGTTTATTGGCCGACAGATGGCGGCGCCGGGTTTCGATCCTGAGACTGACGTTGGTGCCAGTAACGATAAGGGACAGCCGATTTGCTGGCCTCAGACAATGACTCTGCCATGAAGCCCGCGCTGGCGATTTTGTTTTTTGCGATCGCCCTGCTAAATATTCCAGAGTCGTCTCGTTCCGCTGTGCACGAGACTTGCGAAAAGAGCAAACTCTTCACGGCACGCAACGTTGACGTCTGGTCCTCTCCATCGGTCCGGCGGTAACCTCAACTCGCTTCACGCAACCGGCGGACCACGATCTCTGCAGCTTGCGCTCAAACTGCTGTTTTGAACTTCAGCGCGTTGTAACGACTCGTCGGACAGCCCAGTCGGCTCGGTGGACTATCATTACAATCTGCCCGCTAACTTTAGAAAAATACTGCAGGAGAAACGTGAAAGCGGTGACTGAGCTTTTCCATCTGTTGTCGGTTGAGCTGCCTTTTTTCCTGCAGGATTAGGGACACAATACTCTCGCCGCCCAACTCGTCGGCCAGGTCTTTCTGCCTGAGGCCATTGGCCGCCATCAATTCTCGCAGCACCTCGACGCCCGAGGCCTTTTCGACCACGAAATGCTTCGCTTCGTAGTCGGCGATCAGAACGACGAGCAGTTTAGCGGTTTCCGTTTCCTCTGCGCTGCGATGCGCTTTGCGCTGCAGTTCTAGAAGACGGGAAATGTAGGCTTGGTGTTGCTCGGGTGAAGAGATGATCTTCGGAGCCTCTTCTTTGACAAGATATTTGGCTGGCAGCCGTTCAGCAGTTGCAGGCACTTTTCCACCCTCCTTTGTCGTATTCTTTGTGGGTCAACACCGCCAACACCGTAACCGTTCCCATCTCGTAGTTTATGTAGGATATCAACCTGGCTTCGTTGTTCTTGATATCGAACACGACGCAGACTCCAACCGGGTCCGCATCTTTGCGCGTCCGCCGGACGGCGGGCAAGTTGTTCCAGGGCGGCTCCACTCCTTCCACGATCCTGACCCAAGAACCAAGAGACCCTTTCCAGTTCGCGTGTTTCTTCTGCGCAGCCTCTATCAGATGTTTGCCGATGATCTGCACTGAGGAATCTTAGCAAATTGCTAAGATTCTTGTCAATAAGACCCGCCCCGGGAGGAACACAACGAGTTGGGTGTTTGTCACAAGCTCGTTCTGTTGTATGGCAAATGGTATTAACTGAGATACTCGGTAGCCCGAAACCGAACCGCAAAAGGTTACGTACTTCTGCGAGAAACTGGCGGTCCCTCCGGGCTCGCTTCCCGCCCGGCTCTACCTCAGCCGGACCACTGCGCGATCGAGCGTTCGCTACTTCATCGACAAGTTTCCGATGTTTCTGGCCCCCCCTGCCTGTGGTGACGTTCACCTATCTTCATGACGGAACGATTGAGTTACCGTGCGCACTTTGCGTTTTTCCCCGCCTAACCTCGTTTTTCGAGGCAAGTGGCGGCCGACCGTACCCCCAATTCCATTGCTGCGCTAGTGGACGAATGTCTCTGGCGTCCTAGTACAAATGGAACTATCGGCCCGGACTGACGGTGCCGTGCATTCGAGGATTTTGCATCTTCCGTGCTCCGGACGTTGTAGCCCGATCTACATACAAAAGCTGGAGATAAGGAGGCCATGCAATCACGGTTGGGATGGACCTAAGTGCGGATAGACGATACGATTGTTTTTTGAAGTGACTGTCTTGCTGCCCACGAACGTGACAGATAAGATCGAAAAGATTGTTTCAGGTCGGACAATCCTGCTGACTGGAGCGGGAGGTTCCATCGGCTCCGCGCTGGCCAAGGCCGTCCTGCGTTTCGGTCCTCGGCGCCTGATTCTTCTCGACAACTCGGAACGAAATCTAAACGAAATCGATTCAGACATAGCGAGTATTGATGGCGATCAACACACTTCTGTGGTCGGCGATATATGTGACGCGAAATTGTTATCCGAAATATTTCACCGTTACCGCCCCGAGATTGTGTACCACGCAGCCGCTTTCAAGCATGTTCCGCTCATGGAAAACAATCCTTTTGCGGCAGTTCGCAACAACGCTCTAGGAACCGCCAGTCTCGCGCGGATCTCTCAAGCGGAAGGCGTCGCGATTTTCGTCATGGTCTCGACGGATAAAGCCGTCAATCCCATCAGCATTATGGGCGCTTCGAAGCGTGTAGCGGAACTTGCGCTGCTGAGCTTGAACGACGCCAGAAACCAAATGAGTGCAGTGCGGCTGGGGAATGTATTAGGCTCCCAGGGCAGCGTGGTCCCGACGTTCTTGCGCCAAATCTCTCGCGGTGGTCCAGTGACCGTCACGCATCCGGATGTATCCCGATACTTCTTAACGATCGACGAGGCGGTTGAACTGATATTGCTGACATCCAGCCTTAACGAAGGCGGAGGCATTTTCATTCCACAATTGCGCGCTCCGGTAAAAATCTTAGACATTGCCTATGAACTGGCAGGTCACGCTCGATCCGAGCGTTCCAAAGAAATCCCGATTACGTTTACAGGGCTTCGTCCCGGAGACAAGATGTCAGAGGAGTTCCTCGAGCAGGACGAATCGGCAGAGCCGACCGTCGATCGCAGACTCTGTCGGGTTAAGACAAGAGAAATTCCCGCTGACAGATTCGCCGTTCAGTTGGGCGATCTCGCAAGGAGTGTGGCTGCGCGCGACCTTCCTTCCATGATCGAAACTCTTTGCCGCATCGTCCCCGCCTATCGACCGACAGAGTTACTATGTCGCTCAACGGAAGGATCCCCGGTTTAGCGTCATGAAGCGAAGGATTGCGGTAATCACGAGCTCGCGAGCCGACTATAGCCATTTGTATTGGCCGCTGCGAGATTTGTCGGACAACGAAAATGTGGATCTGAAAATCATTACTCTCGGGTCGCATCTGTCACCTGAATTTGGCAACACGGTTCAAGAAATAGTAGACGACGGATTTCAAATCGACGCCCGGGTCGAGTGCCTGCTTAGTTCAGACAGCGATGTAGGAATGGCCAAGACAATCGGCATCGCGACACTGAGCCTTGCCGACCTCTTTGGACAGATGCGGCCGGATCTGCTTTTGCTGATTGCGGATCGCTACGAGATGCTGGCTCCCGCCTCGGTGGCTCTTGCCTTGCGCATTCCGATTGCCCACATCGAAGGCGGAGAGATCAGTGAGGGCGCAATTGACGATGCCGTGCGAAATGCTCTTACAAAATTGAGCCATATCCACTTTACTTCTACGCAAGCTGCCCGCGAACGGGTGATTGCAATGGGCGAGGAAGAATGGCGGGTGCATCGCGCTGGGGCTCCGTCACTAGATCACCTCCGCAGGCGAGCGCTGCTGAGCCGAGAACAAGTTGAAGAACGGCTCGGGCTCGATCTGCGGACGCCTACCATTCTTGTCGTATACCACCCGATGACCATCGCGCGCGATACGCTCGAAGAAGTGGATGCCTTGTTCGCGGCCCTGGAAAGTCTTACGGACCAAATCTTGTTCTGTTATCCGAACGCAGATGCCGGAAGCAGGGCGTTGATCGATCGCACGAAGTTGTTTATTGCTCAAAGAGGACGTGGAAAACTCTTTACGAACCTCGACACGGTAACTTACCTGAGTCTGTTACGTCAGGTGGATATGCTGATTGGAAACTCGAGCAGCGGAATAATGGAAGCCGCTTCCTTTTCGCTTCCGACCGTCAACGTGGGGTTACGACAACAAGGGCGCGAGCGCGCACGGAACGTACTGGACGCCGACGCTCATGCGAGTTCCATTCTCGAAGCCATTTGCACAGCCAGAACGCCCGAGTTCGGCCAATCCTTGGTGGGCATGACCAATCCGTACGGAGAAGGGTTCGCTTCCGAAACCATCGTCCGCGTACTCACCAGCATTTCCCTGTCGCAGGAACTCCTCATGAAACGTCACCTAGGCGTTTCTGCGTCGCCTGCTGTTGTTCGCAGTTCCCAACGGTAATGAGGATACCGCTGTCATCTCCCGACATCACTGAACAGGATATCGAGGCGGTGACGGGCGTTCTTCGCACTCCGAGCCTCAGTTTGGGTCCCAAAGTCGGGGAGTTCGAGCGCGCCATTTCCCGTTATGTCGGCTCCTCGGATGCCGTGGCCGTCAGTTCGGGAACCAGCGGTCTACACCTCTGTATTCGGGCCCTGGGTATCTCCGAAGGGGATGAAGTGATCGTCCCCTCCTTCGCGTTTATCGCGGTCGCGAACGTAGTCCTCTACGAGAAGGCGATTCCGGTATTCGTTGATATCGACCCGCAAACGCTGAACCTCGATCCGACACTGATCGAAGAGGCAATCACTCCGCGAACACGAGCGATCATTGTCGTACACACTTTTGGATGTCCTGCAGAGCTTTCGAGCATATTGCGAATCGCCAGGCGCCACAACCTCCACGTCATCGAAGATGCGTGTGAGGCCATCGGCGGAGAATATGAAGGACAAAAAGTCGGCACTTTGGGGGATGCCGGCGTCTTTGGCTTTTATCCCAACAAGCAGATTACAACCGGAGAAGGCGGGGCGGTCGTCACCGATGACTCTGCAATCGCGATTAAGGTCAGAAAACTTCGCAATCAAGGCAGAGACGATTCCGAAGAGTGGTTCCAGCATTCGGAATTGGGATACAACTACCGCATTTCGGACATCAATTGCGCACTTGGAAATGAGCAGCTGAAGAGGATCGACACCATCTTGGATCGGCGGGAGTCCATTGCCCGTACCTACTGCCAAATATTAGGCGGTGATCCAGATTTGAAGCTTCCTCCCCTGGCTTTGCCCCGCCGCAAAATCAGTTGGTTTGTCTATGTGGTCCGATTGAGTAGCCGGTTCAGCGAAGTCCAACGCGATTGGATCGTCAATGAAATGAAGTTTCGCGGGATCGCCGTGGGCCGCTACTTTGCGCCCATTCACTTGCAACCCGTTTATCAGCGATGCGTGAGCAGGAAAGGCGTGCTCCCGGTGACAGAGTTCGAGGCGTCTCGAGCGCTCGCATTGCCGTTCTTCAATCGCATTCGGGAAGAAGAAATCCAGGAAGTCTGCGGAACGCTGGTCGAGTTGATTCGGTCGACGGGCTCGCCGAACGCGTGATTGGAAACGCTTGAGAGGGCAGGTTGCGAGCAGATCGCGGTTGCTGAGCCGCTGTCGATCGAAGGTGGACGCCGTTACTTCTGAATTTCGATCTGTCCACGCTCGGTAGCGACGATCTCGGGCACGCCGCGGTAACTCGTAATCTTACCTGTCACGCATACCCGTAAGTCCTTGTACTCGACTTCGGGAGTCCCAAACTTTTCGCGGTCCGATCCCCAAATCAGAATGGTGAAAATCTCCTTGGGGTAGGGTTCATCCAGGTTCAGAAATGTCGGCTCGCCCTTGGAACTTTTTGCATAGTGCGTGCTCGCGACTTTACCGCAGACCGTTGACCGGTCACCGACGTGATCCTTCGCCTCGGTCGCAGTGACCTTCTTGGTTTGAGCCTGAAGACAAGAAATGGTCAGTAGACAAAAACACAGCACGACAAGGGATCGCGAAAGTTGCATATCTTTGCCTCCACCCCTTGATGCAAGGCCGCGTACTTACCGCGCCAGCCCCTAAAATATCAAATTTGAGACTGTAATTGCGAGCAGGCCCACAGCGGCTCCGGCGACGATCGCGAACAGAAACCAATCGAACCGCGGTCGCCGCCGCGGAACTTCCAGCATGTATTCCGAGAAGTCCTGTTGAAAAATGGGTTGCGATGGAGGCTGTGTGATATGTGCCACAAGACGCAATTCTACAAGCGTCTTACTTATTACGGAAGGTATGTACCCTAACGGTACATATCAAATAAGAGTCACGTCGTCGGGTGGGGTACATTTTCGCTCTGAGGGTCGTATTGATCACCCCAGAAATCAGGCGCGGCAGAATCGAATTCAACACCCAGCTTGTGAAAGCCAGTGGGTTCCTTGCTTCCAGACCAAACGACGCGTCCGCGAACTCGAAGCACCATTGCGATCTCGGCAATTTCACTGTGCGAGTGCAGAGCTTGCGAGAAGTCCTGCCGAATAGTTGACATCCGCAATACTTCGGGTGAGTGAGGATACTGTAGACAGCCTGATAGTCCCACTGCGTGCCGCTGTATGCGATTCCCCTCCGATTCAATTCGCGCGCAATTGCGTATACCGTTCGCTTTTCCGATAGGAGCATCCTGAATATATCAGATGCGGGCTTCATCAAGATGCGACAATACACGCAAGCTTTGTCTCTTGCTCGAATCTCTCGCTCATCTTGATTGGAAATGCCATATTTGTTGGACATCGTTTTCGGTGATCTGCATGCCCCAGCGCAGCAGTGACCAGTTCTGTGTCGAAGTACTCGGTGACTTCCTTCAACTGGTTGCCGGAGAGACGAAAAACTAAACAATAGTTGTTATTGTACGGTTGCTCCGCGCTTTGTCGTGTTGCTTCCCCGCGCTTCCACCACGACATAGTCTCCTTCTGCAATCAACCGATGCGCCGTCGTTCTGATTCTGCCGTCGATTCTGGCGCGCAGTGGACCGAACAATTCCACTAAGACGGACTGCTTCCCCTCATATGTCCTTGACCATTTCGTCGTGCCAGTAACGGTCCATCGGAAATCGTCCGCCATGCTCGCAACGAAAGGTTCGGAGTTGCCCTTCGAGAGTTCCTCAAAAATTCGCTGCAGCAGCTGCTTGTTCTCTGTGCCTCCCATTTTCTTCACCTCTACCGGAGTCGGGACCGACATCACTTTGCGGGAATCGCGCGCCGAGTTCTTGCAGCCGCAGTCTTGGCTGCACGAAGTATTTTTGCTTTGTCGCGTAGGTCAGGTTAGCATCTCGGCTAGGTCGAAACCAAGCCAAGGAGAGAATGTGGACTTCGTAAATAAGTTTGAAAAGGCACTCCGCAAAAGGCATCACTCTCTAATGACTGAGATAGCGAAAATAGAACATCTGATTGATGCGTTCGAGAAAGGCGCGAAGCGTGGGGCCAAACGAATGGGTCGCGGGAAGGATATCGGCGGCAGGCCGCAAACGAATCTCGATAGCACAAAAGCGGAGGTGGGCCGCGAAGAAAAAATAACCCTTAGTCGAGGATGCCGGTCGTTCCGTGCATGATTTTTCGCGCCGTCGAACTACCGTTCACGACTCCTTTCGGTATGCACAAGAAGTTGCGGAATGCTAGGTGTGAGTGCTACGTTGGAATTTGCCCGCCCGGGAGGTTTTCCCAATGCCATTGCCTATTCCACATCTGTCGTTATGGATGAGTATTGCGGCTATCGTGGTCCTCTTTGCGGTTCTCCTTGTGGTGCGTGCTGGTCGCCAACGCCAAGAAGACAGCACACAACCAGAAACCGGGCGGGAAATCGCTCACCAACTCGGGCGCATAGCGGACGCACTTGAGCGTTCATCCTTGCCACGAGAAACCCAGCCACCCGAAGTTCCGCACGAGCGCTACAAACAGCCGACGAGACACGTCAGCATGTCCATATTCGGGCGCTAGTGGTCGGCTCTACTTGCAGCCGAACTGCGTATCCTGCGCCGCGATGATTTGCCAGTTGCCCTTCCGCTTCAACCAAGTGTCCGTCCAAATCAGGCATCGAGTTTTGGCGGTTCCGTCTTTCGCTCTTCGGAGCGAACTCTCGGTGCCGTAGACAATCGCGAGCTCGTCACCGAAAAAACGGACCTTGGCATCGAGCAATTGGCAATCCTGAGCCGTCTTGGAGACATCAGCCAGTTCTGCTACTTCTTCCGATTTAGGGTAGCGCTGCCCTTCCGGGGACGTTCCCTGAAAATCTCCGGCGAGAATCTTTTCCGCAATTCTGTTGTGGTTGCACGCAGCCTCGGCCCATTGCCGCTCCGCGTCCACCATAAACTTAGCGGTTGCGTTGTCGGCTGCCGCCCACTGTCCCTGTTGGCCACGCGCAGGGACAACAACAATGATTCCGAAAATAACCAGACCAAGCATCAACAGTCGTTTAAGCGCCAATGTAGTCCTCCCTTCTTGGCAAGGAACGATAGCAGCGCTTTACGCGAAGTCAAGAGAACGACGCCACACGTCAAGTTTCTGCTCCACGCAAAGCCCAAACCGTTTCCCTGGTCTCATAAACACCACCTTTAAAAACAGCTTTATACCAGATGGTGTTGCATCGACCGTTTGAACCGGCAGAGTTAATCGGGACTTGTAGCAACTCTCGCTCTGCGGCAGAAGGGTTGGCAATCGGGTTGAAGACCCCGAAGCTCCGACCGTGCAATTAGACGTATCTAGGAAGGATCATCTTTCGGATAGGATTATCTGTGGACATCGGCAACGTTGATGATATGTGGATCGGAACACGAGATTTCCACCTCCGTCCCGCCTCCTAGCCTGCTCCATACCCGGAGTTCCGCTCCTACTCTTGCTACCCGTGCGCGCATCCCCAGAAGACCCCAGTGCGGATGCCGGCTTGACCGAACTACCTGCCGGATCCATCCCGCAGCCATTGTCACGCACGACCACGGGCTATCGGCGGGATCGAGAATTTGACCGCGAGCTCTGGATTTTGAGCAAAAAACTGACAGGCATATACTTCCCAACTGAGGATTTCGCTCTGTTTTGTTGCGCATTATGACCGAACCAACGATTCACCTTCCGCTGACTGCTTCGCGGGCTGATCAGGTATTCCCGACGCTGACGTCGGCACAAATCGGCCGAATCGCAAGTCACGGTTACGCTCGTTCAACCAAAGCGGGAGATGTCTTGCTTGAGCAAGGCGACAAGAACATACCGATTTTCGTCGTAATTTCCGGCGAACTGGAGACGGTGCGCCCTTCTGGTGCTCATGAAACATTGATCGCACGTGTACCGCCGGGGCAGTTCACTGGCGAAGTAAACACGCTTTCCGGACGGCGCGCCCTGAACCGCATCCGGGCCCGTGTAGCCAGTGAGGTCATCGAAGTCAGCCGCGAAAATGTGTTGGCACTAGTGCAGACCGATGGAGAGTTGAGCCAGATCCTGATGCGTGCTTTCATTCTTCGCCGGGCAGAATTGTTCGCGCAGGGCCTAGGCGACGTCACCGTTGTGGGGTCCAGCCACTCAGCTGACACGCTCCGCATTAAGGAATACCTGGCTCGCAATGGCCACCCTTGTGCCTACATCGATCTCGATCGCGATGCTGACGTACAGAGCCTGCTCGATCACTTCCACGTTTCTGCGTCCGACATCCCAGTGGTGATATGCCGAGGCGAAACTGTGTTGCGTAATCCCACCAACCAGGAGGTTGCCGACTGTCTCGGTTTTAACCAGGCTGTAGACCAATCCGAGGTGCGTGATCTGGTTATAGTGGGCGCAGGACCAGCGGGCCTAGCTGCCGCGGTTTATGGTGCATCTGAAGGCCTCAATGTCCTGCTGCTGGAAACGTACTCGCCAGGAGGCCAAGCTGGCTCCAGTTCGCGAATCGAGAACTATCTTGGCTTTCCTTCAGGTATTTCGGGAAATAGTCTGGCGTCCCGAGCCTACGCACAGGCACAGAAGTTCGGCGCGCAAATGCTCCTCGCGAAAGGGACGCGGCTCATCTGCGAGCATAAGCCTTATGTCGTCGAATTAGCAGATGGCGCTCGAGTCCCGGCGCGCGCCGTCATGATCGCTACCGGTGCGAAATACCGAAAACTGGCCGTCGAGAATCTTTCACGGTTTGAAGGTGTTGGAGTCTATTACGGTGCAACGTTTATCGAGGCTCAGCTATGCAAGGACGAGGAGGTCAGCGTCGTTGGCGGTGGGAATTCGGCCGGTCAAGCGGCAGTGTTTTTGGCTGAAAGCGCAAAACATGTTTTCGTGGTGGTTAGATCCGACGGGTTGGCAGACACTATGTCGCGCTATCTGATTCGGCGGATCGAGGAAACTCCGAACATCACGGTCCTTCCACATACTGAAATTGTCGCGCTCGATGGTACCGAACGCCTTGGGCGTGTGACTTGGCGGAACGGGCAGAGCGGCGAGACCATCGAGAAGAGCATTGCTCATCTATTCGTAATGACGGGAGCTATTCCGAACACCACGTGGCTTGAGGGCTGTGTCGTGCTGGATGCAAAAGGATTCATCAAGACCGGTTTTGATCTTTCCGCGGATGAGCTGCGTACCGCGAACTGGCCACTTGCGCGCCGGCCGTACCTGCTCGAAACCAGTCTGCCGGGTGTGTTCGCCGCCGGTGATGTGCGCGGCGGGAACGTCAAGCGTGTTGCGTCGGCAGTAGGCGAAGGTTCAATCGCGATTCCCTTGGTCCATCAACTTCTTCGCGAATAACCTGTGCCCAGGTTGAGCAGGGGCTGGCAATCCAATCACGCAGCGACGGGCAGGCTCGGGTCGAGCACTACGCCCGTAAGCTCAATCCGAGGAAGAGCGCAATGCTGACCAAATCCCTCCAGCGGACTGAATAGATCTTGCGAGGCACCGGACGCCATGGTGCGCATTTCACTTCGACGAAAAACGCGCATTTCGCCCTTTTGGCCGTAATTTCATAAGCTGCCGTCGGGGAGCGGCTGCTTATGAAGAACAATCAGAGACAACAGAACCAACCGACAACGACGCTTCGTTTGCTGGATCTCGACCAGGCCAAAGCAGCAGTGCTGCGCAGTTTGCGTTCGCCAGGTAAGTTAAGAGCGACGTATTTGTTGCAACGAATATCGTTGTAACTCATCTAAAAATGTCGATAGGGATTCGTAACGCAACTTGAGACAAACGAGGGAGACCAGCCATGTCATACAGCATATCGACCTTGCTGACCCGCAATCTTCAAGAAGTTTTCGGTGAGAACGACCCAGCTCGCCGGCGCGCGGCCGTTCAAGAGCTCTACACCGAAGATGGCGTGTTCTACGACCCCAGCAAGGGAGTCTATCGTGGCCGCGACGAGATCAACCGTATCGCGGGCGAGATCAGGGCTACCCACCTTGAGTTTCGGTATCAGCCAATTGCCGAACCCGAGGAAACGGGCAACGGCGGGCGGGTCCGATGGGTAGCGGGCCGCTCTGGTGAGGCGCCAGCTTACGCCGGGACTGATTTCATCATTGCCCGCGATGGCCGGATTGCCGCCCTTTATCTCTTTTTCGATAAGCTACCCTGAGCTGAACTCAGCCGTCCTTAGGTGTACGGATAACGAGCGGTTTGTCGGCGATCCGGAACTTACCCGACCGTTTCCGAGTACCGCATTCATGCGAATCTATCAGGGCAAAGTACTGACGCCTGCTCCCCAGAGCACTAGCGCGGTGCCCAGTCCGCTCACTACTCGCCGCACATCGACGTTGCCGTTCTCAGTTGCGCCGGGCAGGAATGCGGCGACGCCGCACACAAAGCACATCGCCAGCGCGGTCCGAAGAAAGACCCGAAGATCTGTCGCCTTCCACAACCCAAGGAAATGTAACCCGACGATGAATCCGATGGCAGGCAATAAAAACTGCGACCAAGCGAAATGTCTTAGCATCCAGATCGTCCCGAAGATAGCGGCCACCTCGAATGCGACTGAAATTCCATAAATGTAACCGCGAAAGGTGACCGAGTGACGCTGTTTGCGGCGCAACGCGAGTGCCACGATAAGAACAGCTGAAATAGTGACTACTGGAACCGATAGCCCATGCCTGCCAGGAACGCGGCAGAGCTGTCGCACCGGCAACTCCCCAAACGCAGCCGAATGCGACGCCTACAACCGGGCCGATGTTCAGTCCATCCATCTTCAACCGGAATTCCTCTTTGACTTCGAAAACCGGAGAAACCGATCAATTACTCTGCGCTGACGCGATGGCGGAATTGTCGATGACCAGCAAATTCAGGAAGCGAATGATTTGTGTCTGCTCGCGTTCTTGTTCGGGAGTGGCGTACGTGTTTTTCGCGAGGTCCGCGAGCCGGGCGGACAAGACTCGCAAAGCAACCTCACGATTGACGTAAGCAGCGTCCTTGAGGGGAGTCATCACCCAGCCTCTTTTGGTCTTCTCGAATTCCAAAGACTCTTCTCGCCAGCGAAGCTGCGAGCCCGTTTGCGTATCTGCAGCAGCGGCTAGCGATTCGACCTGAAGGAGCGCAGTTCCGCGCTTGCCCTTAATTTGCACTGCTAACACACGTAGCTCGCGGTAAACGACTATGGATTTGCCGGGACTGTTCAGGCTGCCCGTCCGCAGGGACTCGCCGAAATCCTGATTCATTTCGACAAATGCGGCTACGATTTCTTCTGGTGACGGGTTTTTCCCTGCCACTTGAAGAACGATTTTGCCAGGAGCCTCGACTGTTATTGAACTGGAGACGTCGGAAGCAGGGACCGGGTGCAATGCGGGCGCAGGTACCGGCCTCGACAGTTCGGAAGGCGGATGGTTCTCCGAACTGAGGTTGTCGCCATGAACCTGAACAGGTTTGCGATCCCGGTGATCCGCAGCCTCGAGCGTGCGATCCGCATGGAGCGGCCTGTCGGTCACGTAGCGGAAGAAACGAGCGATACCGCGCGAGCGCCAGTAAGGCGAGTCATAAAATTGCGTGTCAGGACCGGAACTCACAAAACTGAAGAAGGAGTGTTGTTGGGGATCGATGACGATGCCGACATGGCCGCGCCAGACAACCAGGTCGCCTGCCTGAGGCACGCGCACGCGTGTGAAATTCGTGCTGCCGATGTAGAGTTCGCGCGAACTGACGTACTCGTAGGGAAAGCCCGCTTGTTCGTAAGTATCGTGAACGAGGTGGGAACAGTCCGTTTCGGATTCCGACCCGACGTCTACCTTCGGAATGGCGGCCAAAATCTTCCGACCCTCCGTTCTGGCGATGGGACGAGGTCCGTGTGTTTCCGCAGAGGCTGGGTGGGCATTCTGGCCGAGCGCCGTCGAGGCCGTCGCCAGCCACAATGCTGCGAAGATGAATCGACCCATCATCTTGTAAGTCTGACAGACCGCGGCAAAAGCCGCACTGGCCATGACGCGAAGACAACACCGTCCGGCGGTACAGGTCCCCTTTTTTTGTTGGGCTGGGAAGGAATTAACAAGAAGCTTTGAGGCTGGCGGCCGTGAACCCGCCTAACTAAGATGTTTGGGCGACTCCCATGGTTGCAGCGGGAGTGCGCAATTCGCCTTGGTATCAGGCCTGAATTTTCAACCAGATAGCAAAGTAGGCCTTTCGTTTGGGTCGTTGCTCTGCCGCGGCACGATCTGAGGCGTCAAAACACGGAGTACTATCCGCGTACCATTGAGACGATCCATGCCCAACTGATATTCTGAAGGCTGCCCTACCCACCCTCAGACCCGTTGAAGTGTCTCTGTAAAGGCGGCGAGCCATGGATGCCGAAAAACTCCGCGTCGCGCGGGAAAAGCTTACACGCGTCTTCCGCTATCTCGAAGCGCTAAACCAACACCGCAATCCAGCGAAACGCCAGCTTCGCGAACAACCCTGGACCTTATGGATGGGCGACCTCCCCGATCACGCGTCCGTTCAAAGGGGCGCTGCCAGGGCCAGCTCTTCAAAGGCCCAGGCCCAGAACGGCCAGACCATCGAAGACCCGGGTTACATTTTGAAAGTTCGGCGTCCCCGCTTGACGCGCCCGCCCGACCCGCCTGAAGAGATTTCGGCATGGCTCGAGGACGGGTGGGACGACCCTTGGAACTCGGTCGCCGCCCAGGAAACACAAGAAGACTCCGAGAACCGCGCCGAACCACGGATTGTGAAGTTTGCCGACGATCCTGCCAGAAGCGCAGCTCTGGTGCGGTGGAAGCTTATACGCGACCAGTGGGTGGAGAGCGAAAAGCCTGCTCGCGCAGCGATGAAAATCTTCGAAACGTTCTACGCCCTCTACGGCCGTATCGATCGAGAAGCCGAGCGCGTGGAACTCATTCTCGGAGATGGCATCCTGAGTTGGCGGCGCGCCGAAGGCAGCATCTTCCATCCAATCCTGCTCCAGCGTCTTCAATTGCGTTTCGATGCTTCCGTACCCGAGTTCACCCTCTCCGAAGCGGACCATCCAGTCGAATTGTACTCAGCCTTGTTCCAGTCCATGTCGGATGTGGACGGACGAGTGATCGGCCGGTGCCGCGAGGAATTGGATGAAGGCGGCTTCCATCCGCTCATCAACGGATCGACATCCGGCTTTCTGAAGCGCCTCGTTGTCCAGTTGTCTCCGCGCGGAGAGTTCCTGGAAGACCAGGCACCGAACAAGGAAGCAAGCGACCCGTGTGTTGGCCGCGACCCAGTGCTGTTTTTGCGTGCGCGCAACTTGGGGTTTGCCGCTGCCATCGAGGGCATCCTCGCCGACCTGCGGACACGGGAAGATTTACCGTGGTCCCTGCTGAATATCGTGGGAGAGGAGTCGCCCATTTCTGAAGTTGGAGACTCAGCACTTGCCCACGAACACCATTCCCGCGGATGGCGAAGTGCTGCTCAGCAAACCAGCCAATCCAGAGCAGATCCGAATCGCTCAGCAACTCGAGGAGCACGGAGGCGTTTTGGTGCAGGGCCCTCCGGGCACGGGAAAAACGCACACGATCGGCAATCTTGTGGGCCATTTGCTCGCGCAGGGCAAGAGCGTGCTGGTCACCAGTCATACAACCAAAGCATTGCGGATGGTGCGCCATCACATTGTTCCGGAGCTGCGCCCGTTGTGCGTCAGCGTGCTGGAAAGTGACCTGGATAGCCGCAAGCAGCTGGAAAGCGCCGTGGGTTCCATTGCTGAAAGACTGTCGCGCGCCGATGCCCGTTCGCTCGAGATGGAAGCGAAGAAACTGGAAGCCGAACGTCTGGATGTGCTGAAGAAACTCGGCGAAATCCGAAACCAACTCGCCGACGCCCGCGCCGACGAATACCGGGAGATTGCCATTGGTGGAAAGTCGTGGACGCCCGCCGACGGCGCACGCCACGTCGTGCAGGCGAAGGAAGCACACGGCTGGATTCCCGGCCCCGTCGCTGCTGTAGCGCCGCTGCCTCTTTCCCCCGGCGAGCTGGCCGACCTCTACCGAACGAGTGTCTCGATCTCCCGCGAAGACGAGAATGAGCTTTCCGGTCATCTTCCAGAGCTTAACGATCTTCCGCGAGCCGACGACTTCGAAGCGAGTGTGAGCGAGCGCAATCGTCTCGGCACGGAAGACCTCGAGTTACGCTCCGATCTGTGGGATTCGCATGCCGCACAGAGCTCACCGGAAGAAATCGAAGGACTATCCACTGCTCTTGTTCAGGCAGTCGAGCCTCTTTCCGGCAAAGACCAATGGAAACTCGCCGCTGTGTACGCCGGCAAATATGGTGACGTGCACCGGCAACCCTGGGATCAACTCGTTAGCTTCGTGCGGCTGGTTCATCGCGAAGCCGCAAACGCGCAAGAATCATTCGTCAAATACGGCCCCGAGGCGAACAGTGCTTCCGCCGTGAAAGAACAGGAGTGCATCGCCGGCGAAATCCTCTCGCACCTCGAAGAAGGCGGCAAGCTGGGTTCGATTACGTTGTTTACGCATAAGGCTTGGAGTCAATTTCTCGAACAAACGAAGGTGAACAGGGCGCGCCCACGCTTGCCCGAACATTTCCAGGCACTGCGCCAATTCTTCCGGCTCAAGGGACTCCGCGAGGATCTCGGCGTGCGGTGGGACCGGCAAGTAGCGGCTCTCGGCACTCCTCATTCAGCAGAAATGGGTGAGGAGATCGAGAAAACGTTGATGCAGTTCTGCGACTCCATCGAACAATGTCTGGACTGGCAAAAAAACACTTGGCTCGCGTTGCAGCGGGAGCTCGAAGACCTTGCCTTCCGGTGGGACAAGTTCCTCGCCGAACAGCCAGCCATCGTCGGTCCGGAGGGCGAATTGGCGCGTATTCACCTTGCGGTGACCGATGCCCTGCTTCCCATTCTGGATTCGCGCTACAAGAAACTGAGACTGCTCCAACTCGATGAAGACTTTCGCGATCTCAAAGGCCGGCTCAAACTCGCTGCGCGCGTAGCCAAGGCTTCCCAAGTCATCAACCAACTCCTCGCTGGTGTGACCGACGAGAATCCCAATCGCTATCGTCAAGCCCACGAGCGCCTGCTCGAACTCAAGAGCAAGCAGGCGGACCTTGACCTGCGCCGCACCTTGCTTGCAAAACTGGAAACCGCTGCCCCGGCCTGGGCCGGAGCGATTCGCAATCGTACTGGTGTGCATGGACGAGGCGAACCACCGCGCGACGTCGCCTCCGCCTGGACTTGGCGACAGCTCCATGACGAGCTCGATCGCCGCAGCAGTGTTTCACTTGAGGCTCTACAAACCAAGAGCGAAAAACTGCGCGAGCAGTTGCGTCGCTCGACCGTCGAGCTCATTGACAAACTCTCCTGGGGTTCGCAAGCCCGCCGCACCTCTTCACGGCAGCGCCAGGCGCTCGTCGGATGGCTCGACACCATCCGGCGCATCGGCAAAGGTCACGGAATTCGCGTTTCTCTTCTGCGCACCGAAGCCGCCAGGAAAATGAGCGAGTGCCGCGGAGCCGTGCCCGTATGGGTCATGCCGCTCTCGCACGTGGTAGAAAACTTCGACCCGCGCACGACTCGCTTCGACGTGGTGATCATTGACGAAGCCAGCCAAAGCGATGTGATGGCACTGGTCGCCCTGTATCTGGGCAAAACCGTCCTCGTCGTTGGCGACCATGAACAGGTCAGCCCGTCCGCCGTCGGGCAGGACCTGGGCGTCATTCAGAACCTCATTTTCCAATATCTGCGGGGCATCCCGAACTCCGACCTTTACGACGGACAAATCTCTATTTACGATCTCGCCCGCCAGTCTTTCGGCGGGACCACCTGTCTGGTCGAACATTTCCGCTGCGTTCCCGAAATCATTCAGTTCAGCAATATGATTTCTTACGACGGACGCATCAAGCCTCTGCGCGATGCGAGTCGCGTCCATCTGCGTCCGCACACCATCGCGCATCGCGTGACGGGTTCCAGCCGCGATGGTAAGGTCAATCGCCAGGAAGCTCTGACGATCGCTTCGCTCGTCGCCGCCGCCATGGAGCAACCTGAATACCGCAAGAACGACGCGGGCCAGCCTTTGAGCATCGGCGTGGTATCCCTCGTCGGTGACGAACAGGCCATCGAAATCGACAACCTTATCCACGCAAGTGTTTCGCCTGACCGCTATGAGCTTCATCGGGTTCTTTGCGGCAACGCCGCGCAATTCCAGGGTGATGAGCGTGACGTGGTGTTCATTTCGCTCGTCGATACTGCCGAACGTGGCGCGCTTTCCCTGCGCGATCAGGAACTCTTCAAACAGCGCTTTAACGTCGCAGCTAGTCGCGCCCGCGACCAGATGTGGATCGTGCATTCGCTCAGTCCGCACAACGACCTGAAAGCCGATGACCTGCGCCGGCAATTGATTGAGCATGCCGAAGACCCCGCACGACTCATGCGCGCGCTCGAAGAGAAAGACAAACGGACGCAATCGACCTTTGAACGGGAAGTGATGAAACGCCTCGCCGCAGCGGGCTACCGTGTCACGCCGCACTGGAGGATCGGAACATTTCGCATCGATCTCGTTGTCGAAGGCGAGGGCAAGCGTCTGGCCATCGAGTGCGATGGCGACCGCTATCAGCCGCTTGAGAAGTTGTCAGAAGACATGGACCGGCAGTCTATCCTCGAACGCATGGGTTGGATTTTCACACGCATCCGCAGTTCGGAGTTTCTCCGCAATCCCGCTCGTGCGATGAAACCTATCTTCGAGAAATTAGAGGCGCTGGAGATTCCAGCTGCCGGCAAAACCAGAGAAATCCAAGAAGGTTCGTCCTCACATGAGGTAATCGACCATGTGATCCGCCGCGCCGAAGAGCTTCGCAAGACTTGGTCGAAGACGAATGGCGTGGGTGCGCGTTCCTCGGCTCTGGCGTCGGCGAAGGTTTAGTGCGCAGCCGTCTGGAGCCTAGGAGAGTTCGCAAACTTTGTTTAGCTGGTCAGAGTAACGATGGCCCGCACCGGAGTCCTCGCATGGAATCAGTCCGACATAGCTCCCGGCGGGGCGTCCAGATGAGGCCAAGACAATGGGGTTGGTTCCCACATGGCCGAGCCAACGAAGCGGGCTGCGACCTTACTTCTGAACGGCGGCGGCTTTTCGTGCGATGAGAAGCAAGCCTTGCGCCGTGGCATCTTTTTCGAGGGTGGCGAGGCTGGTGCGACCCGAATCGACCTTACCTGATTTTATCTCCACTTCGCCCAAAGCGAGGCGAACTTCAAGCTGTGTGGGAACGTCGCCAAGCACTACGGCCTCGCTTAGAAGTGACGCCAGACTCTGTTCAGCTGTTCCGGTCGCTCCCGACGCAGCGTCGATCCGGGCCGCAACGATGGCGATCATGGTTCGTGAAGCGCGCTCTTCACTCTTTGCGGCAAGTTTCTGAGCCTGCACGATTGTCTCCGCAGCTGCACGAGTCTTCCCCTGCAGTAACAGGGACCGGGCCAAAACGCCAAGGGCTGCCTCTTCCTCAACGGTTGAGTTCTCTTGATGGAATTCCTGCGCTGCGTCTCTTGCGGATGACTCAGCCGCGGCAGGATGGCCCTGTTCAATCATAAGAGACGCTATGGAGAGGCGACTGTCCGCGATTCCTCCCTTTTCACCGATTTCTTTTCGTAGCGCGAGAGCTTCCTCATATGATTTCCCCGCGCCCGCCAAGTCCCCCTGGGTTTCGCGTAGATTCCCGATGCTCGCCAGCACTTCTGCTACTGCACTCTTGTCTTGTGTTTCGCGGGCCAAAGCGAGCGCCTGCTCGTACAGCTTCCCCGCTCCCGACAGATCGCCCAGATCGTAGAGCACGCTTCCGAGATTGTCCTGAACCTCCAGCATTCCGGTTTTGTCGCCGAGTCCGGTGTATGCAGCGAGCGACTGCTCGTACATGGCTCTTGCTTCCGGGAAGTTGGAACGCATATAAAGCAGGTTGCCGAGGCTGTTGGTGACCGAGGCGACTCCCGCTGCCTCGCCGATTTCGCGATAAAGTGCGAGCGACTCTTCATATCTCGCGCGCGACTCGGGCAGATTTCCTTCTTCGCTGAGCAACATCCCAAGATTCGAGAGGGCGCTGGCAGTGCTGCTTTTATCGCCGATCCGGCGATAGACATCCAGAGAGCTTTGTTCCATCTGCTGTGCAGCCGGCAAATCACCCTGCTGGTGTAGCAGACCTGCGAAGTTGTTCATTGTCCGCGCTTCGCCACGGGCATCGCCCCTCTTCTTGGAGATTTCTAACGATTGACTAAAAAGAACTTTCGCCCCTGCCAAATCTCCTTTGTGCCACAGCACGGTCGCGAGATTGTTGACAGCTAACTGGATATCAGCCTGGAAACCGATTGACCGTGAGATCGAAAGCGATTCCTCCCATGCGCGCTTCGCTCCGGCGGTGTCTCCTGTGGCATACAGTAGAGTTCCTAGGTTGAGGAGAGCCGAAGCGACACCGCCTCGGTCGCCCGCATCGGCGAAAAACTTCTTGGCCTCCTCCGCCGCCCGAACGGCTTCTTTCATTTTGCCGAGGTTCTGCAATGCGGTGCCCTCCGTGAGTCGTGCACGGGCCATCAATGAAAACGCCCCGAGAGCTTCCCCCTTTGTTGCAGCGAGTCCCGCGGCTTCCTGCGCACGCCGAAAATCTCCGAGAGCCATTGCTGTATTTGCCTCTGCGAGGTCAATGCGCGGATCCTCGCCTGCCGGCGCAGGGAGTCTTCGAAGTTGCGCTAATGTCTCGAGGGCATCCTTGCCTTGGCTGGCGGTGGTTTGCACTTCGACTAAACGAAGGCCGTATTCCACGTTGTCAGGGAAAAAGTCCTGGAGCGATTTGTAAGCGTCGATGGCTTTGGGCCATTCATGCGTCGTCTCGCGGTAACGACCCTCGACCCACAGACGCTGCTCGCGTGGAAGATTGCCGGAAAGCTCGGATGCCTTCTCGGCCTCTTGCTCCGCCATTGCGTCATAGCCCAACGTGGACCAAGCCAAGGCGAGGGCCGAGTGCGCGAGAGGATACGTTGCGTCCGCCGCCACCGATTTCTCAAGGAGATCGCGAGCAGCGAGCGCGTCGAAGAGTCGCAGCTTTGCCAAGCCCTCGGAATAGAGGCGCGCGGCCTCAGGATCGGAAGGCAGAGAGGCCTTTACCGCGGCCGCTTCCGCATCGGAAACGGCGCTGGCTCCCAGTCTTGCGCGAAGCGCCGCACCGGCGCGGCTCGCCAAGGCGTCAATTTCTCCTGCGCTTCCCTGTTCGGACACGGATGCGAGAGTTTCGCCTTGCACTGCGTCTTGTAGGCGCAAATCGACGCGGAGCTTGCCATCGCCTAACGGAATGTAAGACCCAAGAACGATGTCGTCGGCGTTGAGGTTCTTGTATATTTTCGCCAGCGTCTCCCGTCCATAACTATCCTCATCGGGCAAGGCCAGATTGATTTTCATCTGCGCAACATTTTCGCCGGGTACGATGCGAAGTTGCTCGCCTGCAGCCAGTTCTGTGACGAGCATTTCCGAAAGCGCAGTGGAGAGCCAGGCTTCATCCGCGCGCCCCGAGACATTTTTGAAGCCGAGTACCGCGACGGAGCGGCGTGCATGTACCGGTGCAGAAGGGGCGCTGCTCAATACCTCCGAAGCGTGGTGTCCTCGTTCGGGACGAGTTAAAAAATAAAAAGTACCGAGGCCTGTCAATAGGACGGCTGCCGCCGCTCCCACGATTGCGGATGTATGAATCGCCTTGGTCTGGGCGGTTGTCTGCACCTTGTGCGGCAGATTCGGATTGCCCGCATCGCACGTGTACAGATTGAATAGATGGACTCCCACCCCGTGCTTGACCCTCACTTCCCCCAAGTCGTGCAATGTAGCGTTCCAACTGGCGATCGGACCGAGGACATCCGCAACCGACTTGGAAACCAAAATGTGGCCCGCATCGCCACAGTCCATGACTCGTTGCGCTAGATTGATTCCTCCTCCGGCGACATTTCGATTGGCATTGATGTCCTCGACGCGCCGTACTGGCCCGGTATGAATGCCCATGCGCAACTTCAGATCGGGTTGACTTCGCAATGCTTGGCCAACCTCAAGAGCGCAACGCGCAGCCCCTTCCGCATCACCGAAGAACACCAAGGCCATACCGTCGCCGGTAGGCAACCGCAGTAATTGGCGACGCTTACACGCGCGATTGAACTCAGCGGTGTTACGAACGATTTTCTGTAGTTGGTCGAGGAGCCGAATCTGCTCATCCATCGGCAGCATGGAGTAGGCCACGATGTCCATGAACAATACATGGGCCACTTCTAACGGCGCGGTAGCATTCGGTTCCCGGACCGTGTTCATTATCTGCTCCCGGAATTCTTCAACGCGAAACAGCAATTGTGCAATATGGTTCGCGCAAGCACAGGGGGGAACGCCTCTGAGCGGGCATGTTAGGCCGCGCTTCGAGGCATGTCAACGTACGCAAACGACACGTACGCAAACGACACGTACGCAAACGACGTGCCTCAGGACAATTCCATTTCGAGCCAGAGAAAAAAGCTGGGAAAGGTAGGTTTCTCGGAATCAGCGGTCAAACGTCTCAGTGGGCGAAACTCCTGATTGATGCCATAACGACGTCGGCCTCGCTACGGCCTGAGTAAACTGTTCGGTGTTCACCCCAACAGTGCTCGGACCGAAGGAGGCCGAGATGCAGATTATAGGATGTGATTTGCACGCTCGCCAACAGACGTTGGCGATGTTGGACACCGAAACAGGGGAAGCAGTATTCCTGGGGAGCCTGTTGGCACTTGGCGTCTTTCTTCTGAGAGTCGGCGCATCCTTTCTGCGAGGAGAATCTTCGGCAGCACGAGACCGAACTAATTACATCGGCTCGCTGGCAAGTGGCTGCTTGCTCTTTCTCCTAGTGAAATTTGATTACCTCATTCCCCACGCTTCAGCCGTCGTACTGATTTTGAGCCTTGCTGTGCTCGGCGTGGCCGCATTAGTGCGCTACCGGTCACAATCGTTTTGAGAATTGTTGGGCTTGACCAACTCAGGTTCAAGACCCGACCACAAGCGGTGGATTTCAAGTTTCCGATTACGCGACTTGCCATCCAAGTGGGATTTGTTGGGGAAAAATGCAAATGCGCCACAGAAGGAAATTCGGCGGCACATTGGGCAATACACTCGACGCTGCGTTCGTTCAACTGGCCTGTGGAAGGCACTGACCAATACGTTTCCGCATCACAAACACTAACCCGACTCCGAGCAGCATCATAAACGCGTTTATGGCCATTCGCGATTGACACGAAAGCGCCGCGGTCGTATGGTTCCGCTAGGAAAAGCACTTGAAATCAGAAGTCGCGGCGTAAAAATTGGTCCAGGAGGACTCATGCCCCCTAGTTCCATTCAATCAAATCTTCGAACAGTGCTCCCTTTGCTCCTTTTCTCGTTTGTTTTTGCTGCGCCGTGTGCGCGCGCAGACAATGTCGTTACTGGTACGCTGGAAAAAGTGGACACAGGGGCGAAGACCGTTACAGTGAAAACTGCGGACGGCACGGAGGACGTAGTGAAGTACACCGGGAAGACCACCGCGGATGGCGCAAAGTCCCTCGCGCACGCCACCGACCTCGTTGGTAAGGAAGGCGGGCATGTGATCATTCACTGCACCACCGAAGGCAGCGAAAAGGTCGCGCATTCGATCCACTATGTCGGCGACAAGACCGTGCACGCCACCGAAGGCACTGTCGAAGACATCGGCAAGGACGGCAAGACCGTCACGATTAAGACCGCGGACGGCACCGAGAAAACTTTTGACGTCGCCGGTCACGCTACCATGGACGCGGGCAAGGACGTCGGAGTCTACAGCGCCGACGGTGTGAAGAAGGGCGCGCATGTCACCGTATACTCTACCGAAGACGCCGGGAAGGCTATCGCGCACGTGTTCGCTCATCTCTAGAAATTAATTGCATCGGAGATTCGCTGCTTCATGCGGAAGGACCGCACATGGATCCTGCACCCATCCCCGCACCTCGCGAAGTTTCTTTCGTTCGTGGGGGGCCGTTCTATCGGGCTCAGCGAGCGCTCGGACTCATCCGCCCGGATCGCTGGAACCTCGGCCGCCGCATTATTCTGCTGATAGCCATGAGCTGGTTGCCGCTGGTCTTGCTCACCGCCATTTCTAATCCCGAAGGCTTGTTATCCCTCTTAAAGGAATATCGCGTTCATTCCCGGCTGCTGATTGCTATTCCCGTGTTGCTGTTCGGCGAATATTTTATGGAGTCTCGTTTCCGCCTAGTCATGGCCCAAACACGCCAAGCGGGCCTTCTGGAAGCTCCGGACCTGGCGTACATCGATGGCGTGGTCGCCAGTTTAGTACGCGCTCGCGATGCATTCCTTCCCGAGCTTGTGGTCCTGGTGGCTCTGATTATTCACACCGCACTTTCATACAGGGGCCTGATCGACGCTACTCCGTGGCTTACGCACAGAGTCGGGACCGAGCTCCATTTAACCGTTGCAGGCTGGTATGCCGTGGTCGTGAGCGCGCCCCTTTTCCAGTTCCTGCTCGGTCTCGGGCTGTGGACCTGGCTGCTGTGGACCTTCTTCGCGTTCAAATTGTCTCGACGGAATTTGAAGCTGCTCCCGACGCACCCGGACGAGCACGGAGGACTCGGCTTTCTGGGCCTGACTGTGGCGGCCTTTGCGCCAATCGCCGTCGCCACCACGGCGGTCATTGGCGCCACCTGGCGGGACGACATCCTCAATCATGGAGCCCGCTTGGTGGATTTCAAGTTAGACGCGATTGTGTTGGCGGCGATCATCGCTCTCGTTGGACTCGGGCCCCTGCTTTTTTTTGTTCCGCGTCTGTCTGCTCTGCGCCGCCAAGGAATTCTCGAGTACGGCATTCTGGGCCAGATGCACAGCGCCGAATTCCACGAAAAATGGATTCGTGATCGTGCCGGACAGGAAACCGAATTTTTCCAGACGGCCGAGATCACCACTCTCGCTAATTTCGGAAAGACTTACGAGAAGATTGAAAATTTGAACCCTTTCCCCGCGGATAAAGGAGCTCTCTATACTTTAGCCGCTGCAGTAGCGATTCCCGCGCTCCCGGCGGTCCTTGCCCAGATCCCGCTCGCCGTCGTTTTGAAGGACTTGCTCCGCGCCCTGCACTGATTTCCTATGTGACACCGATTACCTACAAGCGCCAAGTCCTTCCATGAGAAGGCCGGTTGATGTCAAGGCACACTTTTGCTTTCTTCTTTCTTTCAGTCAGTTCCCATTCAGCCAAGCCGCCCCTGTCGCCATCCTTCCATCCGCACTCTTTGTGAGCGATATTCGCTCGGTGCAAGGTGGGTGTTCTCGTTCAGTAGGTGCTGCTACCTGATAATCGACCTCTCTTCCCACCGTTTCGGTGAGAGTCGGGCCCCAGGACTTAGTCGCAGTCACCTGGACTCGGCGGTCGAGCTCGGCTGTCCGGATCGAAACTCTAAGCCACTGCCCGCATCGCCTTCTGACTATTGCGCAGTGGTTCGTACACCTCTCCGCTCACCCACAACCGATGGAGCAGTACCGCCCACTTTCGAGCCACGGCAACCACCGCTCGTTTCTTGGCATTTTTCCCTCCGCGCTCCGCAAGCTTTAGCCCCCATCTCCGCAGATCACTGTCTTCTCCAAAAGGTCCCAGAATGTAGTGCGCACCCTGCACCATCATCGTGCGCAGATACCGGTCTCCTTCTTTGCTGATTTTCTTCTGTGGTTCACTCTCCCCGGAGTTCCTCCGGCCAGGTCGCAACCCCAGAAAACAACCGACCTGGCGACTCTTTGGGAACCGATACGGGTCTTCAATCGTCAGGATATCGGTCAGCGCGATCTGCGTTCCTACACCCTTCACCTGCTGGAGCAAGAACACTTCCGGGTACACTTCCTTGGCGATTTTCTCCATCCGTTCGTCGTACTCTTTAATGCGCTCGCTCAGCGATTCGACCTCGCGCAAGAGCGGCGCCAGGACATCACGCAACTCCGCGCTCACTCCCTCGGCCAGCTTCTCGTTCAGCTGATACGTGCCACATTTAGGTAGTCGTTCGCCATAAGATTTCACCAACCCGCGCGCGGCATTTACCAGGGCCGTTCGCGCACTTACTAGTTCCGCTCGCGCCCGGATCACCGTCAGATGAATTTGTGCTTTCGCGCTGCGATGCCGCACCGGCCCCAACAACTCGGGATCGATTCGCGCCAGTCTTGCCAGCGTTCGCGCGTCGTGCCGGTCATCTTTTCGATTGCTCTTGGTGATCAATTCCACCTTTTGCGCGTGCGCCACGATCACTTCGTGTCCCAGTTCCGTTAACAGCCGGCTGACCCATGGCGAATGTGTTCCGGTCTCCAGGGCCATCAGACTCCGCGGTATCTTTCCAAATGTCTGCTTCATCGCTTCCGGTGTGGTCGCGACTTTCTGTTCCAGAATGATTTTGCCTGCTTCCTCTAGAACACAGTAGAACGACCAACGATCTCCTAGATCCAAACCGATCGTTAGCTTTTGCTCCTTCAAAATTTCATTACCAAATGCCTGCATAGTGCTAATCTTTTTCATCGCCGGTCTCCTTTTGTGCCTCGAGCACGTCGTCCATTGGGAGCGTATCGCATCCCGTTGGAGACCGGCCTTCTCCCATCTGGTAAACGCATTAATCGGAAATCACTGACCCACTCTACCGTGTGTCCGCCTGGCAAAATCTCGCCGTCAGGAGTGATGACTTTTTTGACCGGTCGCGAATTGGGAAAGAACGGCTCGTTGGTGAGAATGGGAAGCCTGAGACTGATCCACCCGCCGAGTAGATTGCAAGGGGTGCCGATTCGAGATGAGTGAAATGAAGAAGGGGGAGGCCGATGGCTTCCCCCCTGATTTCACAACCTTACTGCAGAGGAGGCTTGCCCGACGTCGAGCAGGGGTTCATGACTTCGCCGACTGTAGCTGCTGAGTCAACGCGAACGACACCCGTCTCATCGATGCAGTATGCCGCGGTACCGGTGGACAAAGAGATCGGAGCCGCAGTAACCGAAAAGCCGGTGTCGCCAGAACCGCCGCAGGCCGCGGGAATACCCGTGGTCAGGGCTGCGATACCGTTGTTAGCGAACGTAAACAGGTAACCGCTCTTGGTGGCCGGGTCGTTGCCGAGCACTTCGTCGATCAAGTGAGCAGCAGCGCAAGTCCCAGCCGCACCGGCCGCGCCGCCCAATTGTGCCTGGGTGAGCGTGAAGCCGTCGCTATACGTGGACGAGAACGTTTCCTCGGCCGATGAAATCGTACGGAGCGTGCCGACTGCCCCGGCTTGGTTCGCCGCAATCTTGGCGCGAAGCAGGTTCGGAATTGCGATGGCCGCGATAATCAAAATAATCGCCACGACGATCAGCAACTCAATTAACGAAAAACCCTTCTGTTTCTGATTCATCTACTCTCCTTAAACGCATTGCCCATACGAGCTACGGGCAAGGATGGTGCACGTAAGGCACCCATCGGAACACCAATATGACTCGTCCGATATATCTCGCTATAGCACCCGGAATCATCGTGATGCGTGTTGCGAGAATGCGCCTTAGTTAGCTCAGGCGGATCCGCGATCTCAAAGGATGCCATATATCGTCACTTTGGACTGACTAAACGCGCTCAATCGGGTCTGCTAGCCCCAATGATTGCATAACAACGCCGGCTCCTTAGCCCCGAGTAGACTGTGGTTTGTCGAAGACCATGGGCTCTCTCGAAAATAGTCCTCAGAGTACCTGTGGAGCGGGTGTGAGCGTGACTTGGAAGCCGAGGCGTTGCAGTCTACGGACAAGTGTTAGGGAGAGGCTTGGAGCGCGTAGCTGTCGGTAGTAATCGGCACCGAGTTCACGAAAGGGACAGTCGTGTTGAAGCAAGTAGTGGGCTAAAACAAGGATCTTATGTCCGATGGCGACAATAGCTCGCTTGCTTCCACGTTTCGCCGCTAGTCGGTGAAAGCGTGCAGCAAAATAGGTATTCTTGGTGCGAGCAGCGGCCCAAGCTGCCTGGTTCAGAGTTCGGCGGAGCCAGCGATTTCCCTTGCGTGTCCTGCCGCTTTTGCGCTTGCCGGCGCTTTCATTGTTGCCAGGGCACATCCCCGCCCAAGAAGCGAGGTTACTCCCTTGGGGGAATTGTTCCGGATTGGTGCCAATCTCAGCCACCATGCTCCAGGCGGTGGTCAGGCGGATGCCAGGCATCGAGGTCCACAATGTGATCGCACGGTGGTAAGGACGCATACACTGCTGAATACGCTGCTCAAGTTCGCTGATCTTGTCCTCAGTAAACCTCAGTTCATCGAGAAGTTGGCGGAGCAAGAAGCGATGATGTTCGCGGATATGTCCTTGCAGTGCCAACCGTAGCTGCGGAAGTTTTTTGCGCAGTCCTTTACGCGCCATTTGCGCTAGCTTTTCGGGTTCATCTACTCCGGCCGCGATGGCTTGTAACATGCTGCGTCCGGAAGCTCCGAGCACGTCGGTGGCTACGGAAGCCAGCTTGATATTGGCGTCTTCCAATACCTTCTGGATTCGGTTCGCTAACCTAGCCTTGTCCTCGGTGAGTCTCACCCGATAGCGGGTTAGGTCGCGCAGGTCTCGTTGCTCTTGCTTGGGTACGTAACTTCCTCGCAGAAGACCATGCTGTAAGAGATCCGCAATCCACTCGCAATCCCGAATATCGGTTTTTCGTCCAGGTACTTGCTTGATGTGTTGGGCATTGACTAACAGAAGTTCGAACTGTCCCTCCAACACATTCCACACGGGCTTCCAGTAAACCCCTGTCGACTCCATGGCCACGTGGGTCACGCCTAGTTGCTCTAGCCATAAACTCAAAACCTGCAAGTCCCTTGTCATCGTGCCAAACCGGCGGACTTCTTTTTTTGCTCCTCCCTCTTCTACCAGCAACACACACACCGAGATGCTTTCCTTGTGAACGTCGATTCCACCGCAACGACGATAGACTACTTCCATAGTCCCTCCTCTTGGCGCAGAGGACAGAGGACGCCGACATCGACTACAGAATCTCTCTCACATGCTCCTCGAATGAGGGCGATAGTGTGTGTTTCCTCGCGGCATCCGGGTTCAACTCGGGAACGGGCTCAAGCGCGCCAGCCAGTGACAACCTCGTCTGTCGATCCGCGCAGGACTCAATTTAGCTCATTTTCATGGTGCGTGCTGACCGGACGGTCATGAGGAACTCGGGAGAAAGGAGCCGGCGTTGTTATGCAATCATTACGGCCTCTCTGAACCGCTGTTTACAACCCAAATATCTTTCCGTGGTCTGCACCGAGACGTGTCCTAACAGAAACTGAATCTGTTCTAGTTCGCCGCCGGATGCATGACACAAGCGAGCACACGAACGTCGAAGGTCATGCGGCGCAAGTTTCGTCAACCCGAGCATTCGCGCGTAATGCTTAACGACGTGCCAGACGACTTTCTCCGTCATTTCATCGCCCCAAATCGAACCCGTTCGGCAAACGCGCCGGAACAGTCTGCCATCGGCCACGCTCGACGCGAGCAACCAAAGATCAATCGTGTGCTTCACCCAGTCAGGCATTGGAATCGTTCGCACGTGGGCAGCCTTTCCAATTAGATCGACGATGGCCCAGTGGTCTTCACGTCGTTGGACGTATTTCAGGCTCAGCTCCGTCAACTCTCGCCGACGCAGCCCGCAACCCAGTAGCAGCGCGAGAATCGCTCGATCTCGCTTGCCCTTAAGTGTGAAGGGATCGGGAAGTTGCCAGAGCTGGCGTGATCCCGGAAGAATACTGCGAGCACATCAGATTAGTCACAGGCATATGGAAAGTCTGTCCCGTTGTGCACACTTTCGCACAATAACTTCATACTCCTAGCTCCACACGACGTGTCCTGGTGATCGACAATCGGCGGCTTCGTGACGGTTAAGTCCGAGAACAATCTCATCAGAAGGATAGGCTGTTTATAGCCCGGTCGAAAAGGAAAATCCGTCCAAACCGAATACCCGGTGTTAGACGGAATGACGAGAATTCGCGAAGCCGGCGAGAGTATACATCCGGATTCGATCGATAATGCAGTTGAACAGCTAGGGCGCATCGACGCCCGCTTCCAACTTTCAGCAAAACTTGGCGGCGAGTGGTGCGTGAGAGACCGGTGGCTCTGGTACCGCGATGCCGCGTCTGGCGGTTTGAGGAATTCGGTTGGAGACAGGTTCAGCTTCGATGTTGTCGTTGCCGCTCCGAAGAATGCCTTGTGGGCTTTCTCAAACGAATGGACTAATTTTTGCGCGACTAAGCTGTCGTGGGCGGATCTCTGCGCCGGCGTGCCGAGCATCCTAGGCCGGCGAGCCCGAGCAGCAGGAGCGAGAGAGAGCCCGGTTCCGGAACGAGGATGGGCGCAAGGTTCCTCTTCCTTTCATGCTCACCAGTGCGGCGCTCGCCCAATTCCGTTGTCCCCACATGCCATGCTTTTTCGTCGTGCGAAATGGCGGAAGCACCCTTGGACGAATCATCGTCCGTCAGGGCGGCGGTCCCGATGTCCGAGTCCAATGACGAGGGAAAAAGCGTGTCGCGAATTGATGAGGACCTGAAGTTTCCGGGAGCAAGGGAGTTGATTGTCCCAAATCCGTCGGCCAGCATCATGGCCGAATCGGGTTCTATTACAAATTCGTCGTTCGCCGGCGCAGGCAGCCCCAAGGCGGAGATGGCAGTTACTTTCGCGGTGATTGCGATGTTGGATGATTCTTCCGCGAAACCGGGAGAAGGAATTGGATTGGCCCAACCAACCGCTATCGGTGAGGAGGGCTGCAGTGAAAATCCCGCGTTTACGTGTGGCTTGAGTGCCGTATGGGAAGTGCGCGTCACGTCGCGGGGGCTTCAATGTTCGGAAACTCATCCGCGGTTCCATCGTAAGGGATTCTATCGGCCCAAATCGGCAACGCGGAGGTAAGGACTGCTCCGCAAAGCAGCAAGGCTGGTCTAAAGCTCATAAGTTTGTTCCCAGGATGAATGGCAAGGATGCCATCCGTTCTGAATAGTAAATGGCGCCCCAAACGCGTTACCGTTCAATTGTGCACACATCCATCGATTCGCATTTTGTTCGCAGATGGATGCGCGAGCTTGAGAAGCACTGTGCAAAAGAGAACAGTTTTCTGGATTCACCGGTTCTACGCTGCGCACTCACCCTTGGGAACTTGCGACCAACCTACGTCGGACGTGAGGATAGGTATGAATGAACCAGGATACGCTTCGTCGTGGAGGCAGCCTGTTCTACGAGCGCTTCGTGAGTCGGATGAACGGGTGCTAGGAGAACTGGTTCTTGCGGCGGAACATGCCATCGTCCTTCGGCAGCGGGAACTGAAAAATTCCACGGACCACCACGAAGAGCGCAGCGAAATGCATGTTGCGATAGCGGCCTTAATGACGATCAACGTTTACAAACTCGGCCGCCGCTCATTCCCACATTCGATTCGGCGAGTTCGACGTTAGCGTAATGTGTGGGTGCGCGGCGTCTCCGAGAGCGAAAAAACCGCCCCACCAAAATAACCGGCCCGTCTGGCTGCAAAAAGTGCGCATCCGAAAGAGCATGTCCACGCGAGCAGATTTATCTCGCGTGGAGCGTCCGGAGCTTTCGCCGATGCGATTCCGCTGACGAAGCGCCCACAACTCATGCGATCACACAGAAACGCAATGTAAGTAATATGGTGCCGATCAGTCCGTATCCAATTATTGTAGCCACCCGACAACACGATCCTCGGGTTCTGATTAACCGATATTGACTTGGAAGGTCAGAGAAGGGTTGCCGGATGCCACTGCATACCATAGCCCATCCGCTCCCATGATGAAGTACACGTCCTGCTGGTAAAACCACGCTGGATAATTTCCCGCATAGAACCAATAGCCGCCGTAAGAGTATTCCCGGCGTCCCTCGTAGTAGCGCCCACCGTTTTCCTCAAAGCGGGCGTGATGGTTAGGACCAAAATGACTTTCGTTATATTCGTGTCCGTACCGATCCTTCTGACCATTTCGCGCGTACTGGCCCTGTGATTGTTGCGCATAGCCGTTGGCTTGTTGTTGGTGCTGCTGATTCTTCTCTTCGTTCTGCTGAGTCTTGACCTGTTGCTGATGTTGATTCTCGTTTTGCTGTTGCTGGGCCTTCGCTTGTTGCTGCGTGTGCTTCTGCTGGTTTTGTTCCTGGCTCTTCGCCTGTTGCTCTTGCTTCTGTGGCTTAGCTTGCTGTTGCTGCTTCTCCGGTCTGGCCTGTTCCTGCTTTGCGGGCTTTGCTTGTTGTTCTTGTCTTTGAGGTTTGGCTTCTTCCTGCTTCGCAGCAGGTTTAGCTTGTTCCTCATGCTGTGCTGGCTTTGCGCTCTCTTCGTGGTGCTCTTCCTGCGCGAACGCAGGAACGGTCGCTCCGAGAAGCAATAACAAAGCTGTAGCGCTGATGACTCCAAGTACTTTCATGCGTGTTGCCTCCATTACCAAAATTCTGCGTAGACATCAGGTTACCGAGCGAAACGACCGAAATCTGTACTGTTGTGAACACATTTGGGGCCACGAAACATCGCGCAGTCCAGCACAAAGCAAATGGCCCGAATCATTTCGACTCGGGCCTCGGTCCTACCGCTGGTGGCCTTCGCCGCCATACGCTTGCGTAAGTCCCGATTAATGCCGTTTCTGGAGAAGTGAAGCGTTACTTCAATGGGCGGTTACGCGACTACACGTCCAGGTGGAATCGCAGGGGCAAAGCTGCCTACAGCGATTAGGGTATTGCGTGTAAACTACGTAACTGCTTCCTTAAGTATCCCTAAGTAGTGATAGGCAGAAGTACCTTGGCGAAAAGCCGACTTGCGCGATCACTTCGGATTTAGGGACGGGGAGTCGGTATGCCCTGCAAGTCGTGTGGGTTACTCAATCAGAAGAAATTCAGCGCGGAGATGGGCATCCATTTTCTCCGGGCGGAAAACATCGACAAACCCACGGTGTGGGTGTTCCCCGAGGTCATCGTCTGCTTGGATTGTGGCACCGCGGAATTTGCTGTTCCTGAGGCCGCACTGCGCCAACTCGAAAAGGGAGACGCTGCCGCGGCAGGTTAACCAAAGATCGAGTCTTACTTGTCACTGAGTATAAACGGCTGAGTGTTCCGCACAGATCCTCTGGAAAACGTGCTCGTTTTCCTTCCCGTGAAAACTGCTCAAGGCGTACCCACAGAGGATATCCACCCCGAAGGTTTTGCCTACCTCGTCGCAGAGTTGTTCTACTCGAATCGCGGCGTCGGCCTTACCTTCCGCCCACAAGACAGATGTACCTTCTCCACACGCCACAACGCCATGATGCTGGTGCCTTGCCGCTTTGGCTGCTGCCTCAATGAGACCACCTACAACCGAGAAAAATCGAGTCGAGTCAGGCATACCATTGACCATGAATGTGGCGAGCGTTTTGTTCACATCCAACTGAATGTAAGTTCCCTGTTGGGTGACAGCATCAACATCTAAGCCCTGTGCCTTCAATCTCGAAATAAGACCGTCCGAACGCGACTGGGTAATGACAACGATAGCCGCACGTCCGGACTTGAGGGCTTCAGTGATGAAGCGAGCAAATCTGTCTAGAAGGAATGCGTCATCGGTATAGAATTGAACCTCGTGGCCATGAGTGGCTTTCTCCATTAAGGTCTCAGTGAACTCGTGGCCTTTGAAACTGCTACTAACGAAATGCTTGCCGCGAAGAACCGCATCCACAGCAGGCAATAGTTCGTTTTTGACATCTGTCTTGCGAACGTAACCGCGGCCTGTGCTCAAAGCTGTCCGGACGATGTCGAGGTTATTGTTCTGACTGAGGAAGATGATCTTGGAGCTAGGGGAGACTTGTCGTATCCGCCCGGCGGCTTCGATTCCATTCAGCTTTGGGAGACCGATGTCCAGCAGAATTATGTCCGGTTTTAGGTCTTGGGCTTTCCCAACAGCTTCTAATCCATCCGACGCCTCGGCGATGACTTGCCATTCTGGCCGCGCCTGAAGCAGCGAGCGGACTTGGCGTCGCCAGTCTGCGAAATCATCAGTTATGAGAATTGACGCCAACGGTTGCCCGACCCTTGGACCTAATCAAAATGGTGTCTCTTTATCGCCTCACTATACAACAACACTCCCCGGGCAAATAAGTTGCCAAACCTGAATACTCTCGCGCAGTTTGACTCCCCAGGATTCGCGGTCTAGTGATCGCATAACAATGCCGGCCCCTCTACCCGAGTAGACAGTGGTTGTTCGACGACCAAAGGCTCGGAGAAAGGAGCCGGACATGTTGATTATAGGCGTAGATTATCACCCGAGCTTTCAGCAAATCTCTTTTATGGATCAGGAAACTGCTGAGTGCGGAGATCGGCGATTAAATCACAGCGATGGACAAGCCGAGCGGTTCTATAAGGAGCTAAAGGAGAGAGGAGTCAGCGTGCGCGTGGGAATGGAGGCCACTGGATATTCACGCTGGTTCGAGCGGTTACTGGCAGAGTTGGGTTTTGAGGTGTGGATTGGCGATGCGGCGGAAATCAAGAAGATGCGAGTGCGCAAGCAGAAGAGCGATCGCCTGGACGCTCAACTTTTGCTGAAGTTGCTGCTGGAAAATCGCTTTCCGCGAATCTGGATACCGAATCCGGAGAATCGTGATCTGCGGCAACTGCTTTGGCACCGGCATCGGCTGGTGCAGATGCGGACGCGGATCATGAATCAGCTGCAGGCGGTGGCCATGAACGAAGGCTATCGCTGGAAGAAAAAGCTGTTCAGTGCACAGGGGCGAGGACTGCTAGAGAAACTTTCGTTGGCTCCCTGGGCCAGTCGGCGCCGGAAAGAATTATTGGAGCTGCTGGACCAGCTGGACCCCAAGATTGCGGAGTTAACGACAGCGGTCGAGCAAGAAGCCAATCAACGTCCCGAAGTGGTGCGGTTGATGACACATCCTGGTGTGGGACCCATCACCGGGCTGGTCTATGTTCTGGTCATCGGGACTCCGGATCGGTTTCCTTGTGGCAAGAAGATCGGCAGCTACCTTGGGCTCATTCCCAGTGAAGACTCCAGTGCCGGCCATCAACGACTGGGGCACATCAGCAAGCAGGGCTGCAAAGATCCAGGAAGCAGATATCGGTTCGCGGACTCAACCGAGACTGCAAGCACGATCTGAAGAACCTGTTTAAGAGTGCCGCGACCATCGCTTCGGTCCAACCGGGTCCGTTCCAGGCATTCTACGGAGCCTTGGTGGCCAAAGGGATGAGGCCGGAGATGGCGCGCCTGACCCTGGCGAGAAAGATCGCCACCATTGTCTTGATCGTCTGGAAGAGAGGAGTAAGCTTCGACGCCCAATATCTGAAATCACAAACAGCTTGAGTGTCTGGGATCGAGTCCGCTCCATCTCTGGGGATTTCTCTGGCGGTGGCTGTCAGGTTCTCGAGACACTCTGGTTCGAGAGCGAGTCTCAGCCGATTAGTTAGGCCCTGCGTGCTTCGGGCACCGAGTCTCACACGCGACCCTAGGCCCTCTCGGACAACCAGAAAAAGCGATGGGCCACGAGTCCCGGATAGAACCATGGTCGCCACAATTGACCGCATTCTGCTTTGCTGGTTTCGGAACGGACAGGCTTCGTTGCGCAGAAGCGATGAAAACCGCTGGTAGAGAAAAACCCAATCGCTGGGCCAAGGTGTCCAGCAACCGAGCACATGGTGCGGACGGTCAGAACAGATCCTGCTCAATCAAGTGGGCTGCGAAGCAAGAAAAATTCCGGCCGATGCGGAAGTGTTTTTTCTTGACTTCCCCTTATCGGGACTTGCCAACCTTGCTGACCATTTTCGAGCGATTCAGATAGCTATTGCAGTTTCGCGTATTCTGCTTTGGCTTCCTTCAGGATGGGAATGTCGGGGTCGGCGTCTTTCCACAGCGCGAATAAATCCTGATAAGCGGTCTTTGATTTCGCGCTACCGCCAGCCAAGGCATACGCGCGGCCAAGCCCAAGATGCGCGAGTGCGGCCAGCGGCTCGTTTCCGACCAGGCCTGCATGGTCGAGAATTTTCTGGAACTCGTTACCCGCCGCGGCCCCCTGCTTCTCTGCCAGGTACGCTTCGCCGCGCAAGTAAACTGGATAGAGGGCAAAGGTGAAGGAAGTATTCGTTTCTCCCAGTTCATAAGGGGCAGACGCAGACAGTGCGTCGATGGCTCGCTTACCGTCACCACTGTGAAGCGCGGTTGCAGCTCGGATCATCGGAAGATAATTGAACTTTACGACGGTGTCTTCGCTGAAGCGTTTGCCCAAATCGGCGACTAGTCGCTCGGCCTGTGTAGAATCGCCAGCCAGTCCGAGTGCAACGGCTGCGAAGCCTTCAACTTGTCTGCCGGCGGCTAGAGCGAGGGCGGCTTGGGCATCTTGCTTCGCCGAAGGCATATCGCCGGCTAATGCTTCGCGGACCGCGGAGTGCGACTTGTATTCCGCGGCCGCTTCTTTTTCATTGACGCGTTGCGCGGAATCGGCGGCGCGGCGTGTTAGTTCGCGGCTCTTGGCGAACTCGCCGTAATATGCCGCCGTTTCGGATTCCAGGAAAAGGATCTGATCATCGACTCCTGGTTTTCCGGTCGCGGTGGTGACCTGCTGCTGCATTTCGGCCACGTCGTGCTGGAGGAAATTCACTACGTAAAGAACGAGAGGCAGCCAGGGCGAATCAATGTTATGCGCGCGTGACTCGCGCACTGTGGCCTTGGCTTGATCGAGTTGGTCAATCCACAGATAAGTGTAAGCCAGATTCACATAGTTGTTACCGCTGCCGGGATTCAGCTGCAGCGCTTGCAGCGCCGCGGCATTCGCTTTCGGGTAGTCCCCCATGGACGTATATGTAAACCATAGGTACACCTGAGGGTCCTCATCGCGGGGGTAAGTTTGCGCCCATGCCTGAAAGGAAGTGCGGGCAGCCTCAAGATTTCCGGTGACGACGAGGTCGTAGAATGAGGAAATGCCCAGCTTTTCGCTCTCACTGACGCGCTCGCGCAATGCGTAAGCCTTGCGCACATTCTCGGCACAGCGGTCGTTTTCACTAAGAGGTTGATAACTCTGGGCCAAGCGCAAATAAGCCATGGCAAAATTTGGATCCAGTGAAACGGCCCTTTCGAAGAGAGGGATCGCGGCAGCGTAGTCGTTTGCCACATCCATTGTTTGTTTGCCGAGCGTGTAGGCTTGCAGTGCTTCGAGCGAAGGCGTGGTGACGTTTTCCGGAAGCGCGTTGTACTTGCGCACCGAAGCTAGCGATTCTCCCATTTTTCCGCGCAGCTTGGTCGCCGCGTCGCCCAGAGCGTTTAGAACTTGCTCCTTCCCGCTGGCCGTCACTTGCTCTTGCGCCAGCAGGTCGCCGTTTCGGCAATTCACCGCCTTCAAACTCAAGACGTACTGGCTGCCCAAGCTGGAAATGGAGCCTTGAATGGTGGCGGCGCTGGCGGTGCGTTGGCAAACGTCGCGTGCCACGTCTGGCGTAAGCTGCGCGTCTTTTGGCTTGGCCATCAGCATAAGCATGTGTGCAATACGCTCATCGGAAATAAGGCTGAGGAACGGAGACTGGTCCAGCTGCGCTGAAAGTCCCTGGCGCAGCGTGCCGTCGAAGACAGGATCGCCGGTGGTATTCGCGAACTCGCCGAGAACGATAGTGTCCTTGTCGGTTAGGGCCTGAGCATGTCGCGTAAAGTATAGCCACCCAGCGACACCCGCCACGACTATGACGAGAGCAGCGGCGATAACGACAGGCCACTTCGCACGATGGGTTTTGACCGGCGCGGCTGAAACGGCGCCAGATTTTGATTCAGGCGACGCCGCTGCGTGCAAATAGGTTTGGTCAGGGGTGGCCGGCTCTGCCATTCCACTCGCCACCGCTGAGCGTCCCGATTCCGTGTCGCGCCTCAGACGCTGCAGGTCCGATCGAATGTCCGATGCGTGCTGATAGCGGAGGTTCGGGTCTTTTTCCAGCGCACGGGTGATGACGTCTTCCAGTTTGGGCGGCAGCGCGGGATTCAGCCGCACCGGAGCTACGGGCGTGCGATTCAGAATGGCATCGAAAATTTCGGCTGAACTGCTTCCTGAAAATGTTTGTTTTCCCGTCGCCATTTCATAGAGCACTAGACCGAAAGAAAAAATATCCGTGCGCCCATCCAGTTCTTTTCCCCGCGCCTGTTCCGGCGACATGTACGCCAGCGTGCCCATGGTTGCACCCGGGGTACTTAACTGCTGCGCCTCTTGAGTCAGCGTGGCATCGGCATCCGTTCCGGCCTTTGCTTGCAGCTTCGCCAGACCGAAATCGAGAATCTTGGCGTGGCCACGCTTGGTGACGAAAATGTTGGCAGGCTTAATGTCGCGGTGGACGATGCCCTCGGCGTGGGCAGCATCGAGCGCGTCCGCAATCTCGATGGCCAGCGACAGAGTTAGTGCTGTTTCCATCGGCCGCCCGGCAATTTGATGTTTCAGCGTCACGCCATCCAAAAATTCCATGGCGATAAACGAGCGCCCGCCGTCCTCGGCGATTTCATAGATAGTGCAAATGTTGGGATGGTTCAGTGCGGAAGCGGCACGCGCTTCGCGGCGGAAGCGCTCCAGCGTTTGCGGATCGCTTGCTACCTCGTCAGGCAGGAATTTTAGAGCGACAAAACGCCCCAGGGATGTGTCCTCGGCCTTGTAAACCACACCCATACCACCGCCGCCGAGCTTTTCGACGATGCGGTAATGCGATATGGTTTGGCCAATGAGCGAATCAGAGCTGGGCACGCCGCGCACATCTTAAGTTGCGATGGGAGACAAGTCAACGAAGAGGGACAGCTTGTCGGTCAAGTCCTTCTATGAGAAGGCCGATCGATGTCAAGGCGCACTTTTGGGTTTGCTGTTCGTGCCATGATTTTCTTTCCCTTCAGCCAAGCCGCCTCTGTCGCCATCCTTCTATACGCACTCTTTGGTGAGCGATATTCGCTCGGTGCTAGGTGGGTGTTCTCGTTTCAGTAGGTGCTGCTACCTGATTAGCGTCCTCTCTTCTCACCTTTTCGGTGGGAGTTGGGCCCCAGGACTTAGTCGCAGTCACCTAGACTCGGCGGTTGAGCTCGGCTGTTGGGATCAAAACTTTTTAGGCCACGGCAGGCATGGCTTTTTGGCTATTGCGCAGTGGTTCGTACACCTCGCCGCTCACCCACAACCGATGGAGCAGTACCGCCAACTTGCGCGCCGCGGCCACTACTGCTCGCTTCTTGGCGTTTTTCCCTCCTCGCTCCGCAAGCTTCAGCCCCCATCTCCGCAGATCACTGTCTTCTCCAAAAGGCCCCAGAATGTAATGCGCGCCCTGCACCATCATGGTTCGCAGATACCGATCTCCTTCTTTGCTGATGTGCTTCTGTGGTTCGCTCTTCCCAGAGTTCCTGCGTCCAGGTTTTAACCCCAGAAAACAGCCCACCTCGCGACTCTTCCCGAACCGATACGGGTCCTCTATCGTCAGGACGTAGGTCAACGCGATCTGCGTTCCTACACCCTTCACCTGCTGGAGCAAGAACACTTCCGGGTACACTTCCTTGGCGATTTTCTCCATCCGCTCGTCGTATTCCTGGATGCGCTCGTTCAGTGATTCGATTTCTTTGAGCAACGGCTCCAGAACCTCGCGCAACTCGGTGCTTAATCCCGCGGCCAACTTCTCGCTCACCTGCTACGTGCCACACTTAGGCAATCGTTCGCCATAAGACTTCACCAACCCGCGGGCTGCGTTCACCAAGGCCGTTCGCGCACTCACCAGTTCAGCGCGTGCCCGGATCACTGTCAGGTGGATTTGCGCCTGGGCACTGCGATGGCGCACCGGCCCCAACAGCTCAGGGTCGATATCTGCAGTCGTGCCAGCGTCCGCGCATCGTGCCGATCATCTTTTCGATTGCTCTTGGTGATCAGTTCTACTTTTTGTGCATGCGCCACGATCACTTCGTGTCCCAGCTCCGTTAGCAGCCGGCTCACCCATGGCGAATGTGTTCCTGTCTCCAGGGCGATGAGACTTCGCGGTATCTTTCCAAACGTCCGCCTCATCGCTTCCGGTGTCGTCGCTACTTTCTGTTCCAGAATGATTTTGCCTGCTTCATCCAAAACACAGTAGAACGACCAACGATCTCCCAGATCCACACCGATGGTTAGCTTTCGCTCTTTGAAAATCTCGTTCCCAAATATCTGCACAGTGCTAATCTTCTTCATAGCCGGTCTCCTTTCTAGTGCGCTTCGAGCGCGTCGATCATTGGGAGCGTAACGCATCCCGCTGGAGAGCCTTCTGATTAACGCATCGCGATAGGACTACGCTTGCTTCCGTAGGGATGGGTGAAAAGAACACTGCAGACGTAATTAGGAAAAGGCTGATCAATCCCATGCGCGGAAGTGTTCCCTTACCCATTTGATTTGTCAAGAACATCTCTCACACAACGCGCAGGCGGATTGCAGCCACAACAGAAATTGGATTTTAAGACGATTTTCTGAGAAAGAGCACGCCTGAATCTTTCCTTCGTGCGACCGTTGGTGATTGCAGTGGTTACTTGCGCCCGAACCCAGCACGCAGCGAAACCTCGCTGCCACAGCCGCCTGGGCATTCCTAGGGATTTCCCTAGTTGAGTCGATACGGAGCCAGACTTAAATTGTTCCAGAAACCGAGGCTTGGCCTTGCACATTTTGGTCTCGACCAATAAGGGAGAGAAGGTTATGTCCCAGCTCAATGCGCGTAGGATCGCGCATCGTGTAGCTCTGTCCCTTGTCGGGCTCGCATTTTTAAGCCCGATCCTCGCGGCTCAGTCCACCAAAGTTGAAGGTCTTATCAAAGCTCGCGACGGCGACATAATGATCATCAGGACGTCCAACTCTCCGGATCTTACCGTTCTGCTGACTGATAACACTGAAGTGGGACAAGTCCAGGGTGTGTTCAAAGCGCGCAGGAAGCAAATGTCGATGGCGGCGCTCATTCCTGGGCTCGCTGTTAAAGTCGAAGGGACCTACAACGGCGAGAACCAACTGGTGGCGAAGTCCGTGTCTTTCAAGGGCAACGATCTTGAGGACGCTGAGAAGATTGAAGCTGGCATGCACGAAACAAAGGTGCAGGTGCAGCAGAGCCAGGCAGAGTTGGAAAAACAGAACGCGGCATTGAAAGCGCAGAACGAAGCCTTGCAACAACAGCAGGCGCAGTTGACCGAGCACCAGGCCAAGATCGCTGCAAATAAGGCGGCCGTTGATGCTGCGATCGCTCGCTTCGGCCAACTGGACGATTACTACATCTTTGACGAGGTAACCGTTTACTTCGCCAACGGCAAGGTCAAAGTGGATCCGAAGTACAACTCTCAACTGCAGGCATTAGCGGATAAGGCCAAAACTATCGACGGCTACATGATCGAGGTGAAAGGCTACGCTAGCTCCGTGGGCAGCGTGGCCCTAAACCAACAGCTCAGCGAAGACCGCGCCTACGCGATTACCAATATCCTGGTTCAGCAGGGACACATTCCTCTCCCCAGAATGCTGGCCCCGGGTGCGATGGGGGAGAGTCACCAGGTTGGCAACGACAAGACAGCGGAAGGGCAGGCAGAGAATCGTCGCGTAGTAGTGCGCGTTCTGCAGAACAAAGGCATTGCCGGAATATAGGATTGGGCCGCGTGAAACGCCGGAATTTCTGTCGCTGTGCGAATGGTCGCCCGAGGAACTGTCCCCTTTAGCCAGGGCTGTGTCGTGGGCCCCACAGTTTTAACCGCATCGCCTTTGATACAGGGGTTTGCCTAGAATACTAGTCCCGGCCCAGAGGAACACGGTATGACCGGGGTATTTTCTAGCTTTTTTGGTTTGCGGGATAATCCGTTCCGGGCCAATCTCGATCCGCGCTATCTATACCTTACGCAGCAAACGCAAGACTCCTTGGACCAGCTTATCAGGGCATCCGCGCGCGCAAAGGGCTGATGCTGCTCACCGGCGAAGTGGGCACGGGCAAGACGATGCGGTGCTCGCCAAGGCGAATGGCCTAACGGAATTGACGGCGCACATCAGAAGCCTCCTCGCTGATCGTCAATCTGATATCGCGATTCGGGGCGAGACTTTTGGCCGTCTTGGGCGCCGATCTCTACGAGCACTTCCTGCATGCAGCTCCAAACAATGTTTTCATGACGCCAGCGAGTGTTTGGACTTTCTGGTTTGACGCAAGTGTCGTTGGCCTTGTCGAGTTCGAGATCCTGGCATGCTCGCTCGGAATTCTGTTGCTCAGCGGACGCCTGACTCCGAAGCCAGCAATATAGCTGGTGAAAAATCGCCATCACACCTGCCATGCGGTCAGCCCACTTCGTGGAGCGTCGGCAATTTGGAGCTGAACTTGGTAAACGCCGAAACCGGACATGTCCAGTTGGGCGACTTATGCCGTGGGCTCAATTTCAAGTTTCAGAACTACAAGGGAACTTGCCACGCCAAAGCCGCGTACTACTTCATAGCAGAGTCGTCCCCAAAGGAACTGAGATTGAAACCAGCAACAATGGCACAACGCGCGGGCCTCGTCGTGCTGCTCACAATTGCAGCGATTGCATTTCACGAGTTCGGACATTTCATCGTGTACTGGATCGGCGGTTGTCCGGTTCGGATCACTTTGCAGAGTGTTCGACCGATCGGCAACGTGAGCGCTCCGTTGAACGACCTGGCACTGGCTGCTGGGCCTGCGTTCAGCCTGATAGCCGCCGTTGTATGTTTGGTCCTGGCACGGCGCCGTCCAAGCTTTTTCTGGGTAACAGCCGCGTTCACAAACGCCACGCTCAGGCTGTTTCCATTGATCATGGACGTACTTCGGGTGTTCGAGAAGGCAGCGCCGTTCTCTGATGAAGGCAATCTAGCGATCGCGATAATGACAAATCCAGCGGGACGAGTGATCCTGTTGCTGGGCGTTTTTGCTGTATTTCTCTGGTTGACAGTATTGGTGGCGCGCCTCTATGACTTCGTGAAGCACTCCACCGCCAAAGCTGTAGGTATATATCTCCTCAGCCTGTTGAGCGGCATTGCCATTGTGCTGATCGACGAACTGCTTCACTGACAGTGAGCTTGCGTAATCCACTTGGACGATTAACGCCGTATCTCTAACGACGCCGGCCGTGTCAAGAGTTTTTTAGGTCTTTTTCTTTTGCTTATCATTGAATTTGTGCACACTTCGTCATCGACGCACGAACTGCGTCTTTTTCTGTCGCTTCTGTTCATCTGTGTCACCCTAACTTGCCCGGCCCGTTTGCGTTCATCGACTCAGTGTTGCCCACCAAACATCTCTTCGATCACCATCGACCATGATGAGTTTGGGACTCGATTGTGTGCTCGACCGGCAGATGAATACGGCGTGTTGGTACTGGCATGCATAAATGCGAACAGATGAAGCCGAACTCTGAAGTAATCGGCCAGGAAGAAGGTACAGTGATGCGGGCCAAAAGTCCGCTTCTAGGAAGTGATCTCCGTCCTTTACATCGAGTCTGGAGGGATTGTGGGCAACTCGAAAGTTAAGGACTAAGCCAAACGGAGAGCTGCTCTCAGGTTCCCCGTTTCGCATTTCTGTCGGGGCAGCCATTCGTGCTTCCCTTCGCGACGTTCCGCGCGGAATGGTCTGTGACGTGAATTTACGCCGTCGCCGTGGGAATCAGCCCGAAGCGCAGAAGCATGTCGCTGCCGCTAAAGCCTTCCTCAATAAGGGTACCAATCCCGAGCAGGCGCAATTTCTTCCCTACCTTCAAGGGTACGTCGCGTTCTACAGTGGAGATTACAAGACGGCGCTCGACGAACTACTGAAGGCGAACCAGAACGACCCGTTCATCGAATGCATGATTGGTCAGACGTACGAGAAGCTAGGCGACAAGGACAAAGCAATCGAGTTCTACGGTAAAGCTTCGGGAGCCATCTCTCACAATCCTGCCGCAGCGTATGCGGTTCCCTTCTCGAAGAAAAAGCTCGCCTCGCTGGGCTAATGTTGCAGCGACTGGTTGAACCCTCAGCGGTCACCGGAGCTAGCCGCCGATTCCCTTCAAATCGTCCTTCGCCTGCTGCTCCGCCTCTTTCGTGGCTTGCTTGGCGTTAGTATCGGGCTTCAGTTGATGGACAGCCGTGTTCAGGCCTTGAGCTTTGTCTCCGTCCGCGACCTTGCAGCCGGACACATCCGCACCGGTGTGTACGCCTGTCGAGACCGCGCGGACGCAATTGAAATCCAGTCCGAGATTGTGGCTGGCGTGAAGGGCGGCGAGACATGCGTCCAATGCAGTGAATGGCGCGCAGGCATCGGTCGCAGTCGTGTTAGCGGCCAATACGCCCTGGGCTTGTAGGATGGGGGTGAGCTTTCGCTCTGCGTCACTTCTGGCCTCTGGCGCATCGGTGGAATTCTTCGAATCTTTCTTCACCCACGTGACCGGATTGAGAGAATGCAAACTGTGCGAGCTATCCTGCGCGACAGCGGCCGCGCCGGCGCCCGCCGGACCTTGCGCCGCGACTGGCTCCACACCCACGGTCAAAGAAATCAAAACGCCCAAAAACAAGATGCTGCCGACAAAAATTGTCTTCGTCATACGTGCTCCTTCGCTACAGCTTGGCCTCACACTCAGTAGGCCACAGCGAAGATCCCGCCAAGAGCCGAAGCAAAGGGTACTACCCCAATCGGTCACGCTGACCGTTCGAACAGGTGCGGATGTTGGGAGCAGCGCAAAGAACTTGCAGATTGGAAAGGTGCGAGTCGCTTAGCCGACGCAGTTTATGATGGCAATCTTGGTGCGATCGCCATAGGCTCCCCGGCGAAGAAGAGGCGTTGTCTGTCCTTCGTTAGCAAGGTGTGTGGCGCGTGAGCACCAATGAGGGCTTCGACTAATGCTGGATTGTGACCGATACGCGATCGAGCGACATGACCGAATCGACCTGGTCAAGCGATGACGTCACGCCTAATCCTCCCTCTAGGAAGCTTCGGAAGGTACTGCCACACGACAATTTTGACGATCGCGGAATTTGTGCTGCGCCTCAGTCGGTAGCGCCGCGTTTCGATATTGGAGGCGAAAATGGACTTAGGGGCCGTAATCAGGGTAATTAGGAAGGCGAGAGGTCTCAAACAACAGGATTTGGCCAGGGAATCCGGAATATCCGGAAACTACTTGTGCTTCATCGAGAGCGGGAGGCGCGATCCGACTGTCGCGGTCTTGCGTCGACTTGGGGGCGCACTAAAGATTCCAACGGCGATGTTTTTTGTTTGGCAAGAAGCAGGCGATGATGCACTTGAGGCAACTGATATCGATAAGATTGTGGAACTACTCAACCGCCGGATACCAATGTGTGCTCCACAGAAATCACCCAAAAAACACGGTCGAAGAATTGACCCTGCGTAGCAGCTCTGTCGGCGTCTACCGAGCGTGCGTCTGTGCCACCGGCCAGAGCATTTTGTTGGATCTTTACGCATGACGTGAACTTTTTCAGCACGACGATGCCCGAGCCAGTTCACACGAACGACGGCTTTTCGGGCTTCACGCCGATAACACCAATCGACACAGCCCTCGTGCCTGAATCGGAGGCAGACAAAGCGCACCGCGAATACGTCTGGATATTTCAATTCGCGAAAGGTACTTTCGATCCGGCCAGTTTTTCTCCCCGCCGCGAGTATCAATTCTCGAAGATGGAATCAAACTCGCTGGGTTCTAAGGGAATTCTCAAGACGATCGAGGACGCTTTCCGATTTGTAGCAGCCGCGAATCGCTGAAATTTCGGCCGGTGTCGGCTTGGATGCTTTGAAAGCTGGCTAGCGACGAATGCTGATGGACGCGACGTCCGCTTGATAGTCTTCGTCCTCTGTGGTTTTCTGAGCAGCGGAGCGAAGTGTCTGGTCATTTGCACTCGGCGGATCACGGATTGCTGCGGCCACGGAGTAAGCTGGCTATTCGCCCAAACGTACATTAGCTGCATGACCTACACGCGCCAAGTGACCCGTCCACGTCGAAAATCGTGCTTATGGACACGCGGGAAAACGCTACAGGGTAATCCGGTGTGAAAATTTCATACTCGGACATCAAGCATGGACGGAAAGGCCATGGCTGATTAACTGTCACCCAAACTTGACTCTCGCACCCGGTAAGACTACATGTAACCTGAAAGAGGAACACGCGAATTTCCCGGCCTAAAACGGATGTGGTGAGCGCATGAATAACGGCTTAGTGGTGTTAACCGTTGCCGTGCTCGGAGCGACGGTCTTTGGACCGCCGGCGCAAGCGCAGAGGCACGGTGTGTCTGCTGCAGTGGGTCGGCCCGGAACGACCGTCGCGCGCCGTGGCGCCGTGAGAACTCGCTTCATTGGTTCCCTGCGCGGTGCGCGCGGTTTTTCCTCTGGTTCGGCATTTGCGCCGTATTTCTATTCTGATTACGATTCCGAGCCGGAAGCAGTCGAGCCGCCTCCGGCGCAAGTCGTCGGGCAGGCCGCTCAGCCAAGCCTTCCGGCGCTACTGCCGAATAAGGCCGGGGCGCTGGTGCTCGAGCTGCAAGACGATCATTGGGTGCGGATCACGAATTCTGGTCAGTCCCAGAGTGATGGACAATCGAGCCTTCCCCAGTCGGAGCGAGTATCCAATCCGCTGTCCGCTACACCTTCCGCCACCCTTCGCCGAACTCAGGCTGACGAGCCCTCAAGCGTGCTTCCGAGAGCGGTGCTCGTATTCCGTGATGGGCACGAGGAAGAAATCGCAAAATATATCATCGTGGGTGCAACCATCTACACTAGCGCGGACGATTGGAGCGGCAGTTCGTGGACACGGAAGATTCAGATTGCTGATTTGGATGTTCCGGCGACTCTGCAACTGAATCGGGAGCGGAGTGCGAAATTTAGCCTGCCGTCTGGACCGAATGAAGTCATGATCCGGCAGTGAATTTACCTACGCACCGGGAAATGTCGCTCGTTTCGCCCACGTCAGCAAAGCTCTCGGCGACGACGCAAGTACCGGTACGCTCCTTGCCACTCTCGATCAGAATTGAATATCGAGCGCGTGTGCTGATCGGCAACGACGCAAAGTTCCTGGCATTCCTCGAACGCTTGGCGCCGAATTCGTATTGGAAATTCAGCCGGCTGATGCCCAGGTCGTGATTGCTGCGCGGAATTCTCGCGGAGACATCAAGAGGGCTAAACCTCTTCGCTAATCGGGTACGTGACCGTGCAGTTGCCCGACCGGCCGGTAAGGCAATTCTGCTCCTTTGCGAACCAAAGCTAAGGAATTACCAAAGGACCTTGAGATTTTTGTACAGGGCGAATTTCTCGTCGCAAGTGATCACCGGGATCCTTTCGCACACAGCCTGGGCGATAATTTGGCGGTCGAACGGGTCCGCGTGGTGTGGCGGGAGGTCGAAAAGATAGAACGCATGATGCGCCGTGTAGGGCAGGATACGAAGGTCCAGATCCTCAAGAGCGCGCTGGGTGTCTGCGGCGGAAAGTCGTAGCTTACCGCGGGCCGCCTTGATTGCGAGTTCGGAAAGAGAAATTGCGCTCAGTTCTAGGATGTTTTCCGTATTCTGCAAGAGCGTAGTAGCGCGTTTAGTGAGTCGTTCTGGTGACTCAACAGCGAAGATCAGAACGACCGTGTCCAGCAGCAGCCGCACCTAGTCTCGTCCTTCGACGAAAGCTTCGGCTTCGTCGTCCGACAGGGGCTTCCACCACTCCGATTCGAGCACTTGAATCTTGCCTTTGAGGGTTCCGAGCCTTCGCTTTTTGCGACTGGGCTTTTTCGTGCGGATAATATCCACCGCAGGCACGCCACGACGGCAGATGGTCACGGTTTCGCCGCCCTCGGCTGCCTTGATCAGCTCAGGAAGCTTGTTCTTGGCATCTGCTACGCTCACCTTCATGCTCTGTATCATAGCTATCTAAGATAGCTATGTCAAGAAAGTCGTTAGCCTATCGGACGTCAACGGAGGCGAGCCACAAGTCGATCCAAGAATTCAATCTGCCCCTTCACGATGCGCTTACGGGCATCGTTCAAGGTAAACCAATCGGCGCGGTCCACTTCGGGGAATTCCTGCTGGAGGCCCGAGCGCGGAGGCCACTCCATCGAAAACGTATTGCTTCGTACCTCCTTTGGGGAGCAATCGCCTTCGAATCCCCAGACAGTAATTACTTTCCCGCTTAGTTGTTTGATTTGATCGAGTGCTATGAATTCTCCGTGTGGCTTGATGCCAGTTTCCTCTTCGAATTCCCTTTTCGCGGCATCTAGCGGATGTTCCCCTTCGTCGTATTCGCCCTTGGGAATCGACCAAGCCCCTTCGTCCTTCTTTTTCCAGAAGGGTCCGCCCGGATGAGCCAGCAACACCTGCAGTTGTCCGTCGCATCTCCTGAACATCAATAGTCCTGCGCTGAATTTTTGCTTTGTCACTGCGATCGTTGCGCAACCAGATTCGAAGTAACCGCCCACGAGTAGGTTACACGAGTCGCGGGCTGCTGGTCCGTTGCTTGCCTAAGCAGAACTAACCCCCGCCACTGATTCTAAGCCGATGAGGCCGGCAGGAGCTAGCCTGTGGCGCCGTCAGGGCCAGCGCAGACTCGGGCGGATTCTCAGAAGACTCGCCAGCGGTTCCGGTACAATCTGGGTCTGGAGATCAGTCTGCTTAGCATGTCAACTCCAGCCAGAAATTTGCCGTAACTTCTGAAATCGGAGGTTAGCCATGACCGAAAAGATCGAATCGAGGGCCGGCTATTTCCTCGCAGGGCTGGCAATCGGCTCGCTGATAGGTATCGTCTTTGCGCCGAAATCCGGTGAAGGAACTCGCGAATTCCTCTCGGAAAAAGCGAAGGAGGGGAGCAAGCACGCTCGGAAAAAGGCGCGGAAACTCAGGGAGCAGGCTGAAGACGTGGTAGAGCACGGGAAGGAATTGGTCAACCAGACGAAAGAGCAAATTGCAGCGGAGCTGGACGAGGCCGCCAAAGCCGACCTGCCTGCCAAGGCGAAAGCGAAAGGAGTCTAGTATCGAGACAAGACGAACAGCGACTACTTCCGCGGGGTGACATACAGGGAACTGAAGGGGAAGCCTGCTCCCTCGACTTCAGACTTCGCAACCGCAATCGGAGTGCTATCCGCTCGGTATCCCACGTTGAATCGCGCACCAAACAGAATCAACAACAACCGAAGCTTTGCGCCAGTGCGGTCCATTGAATGTGGCAGACAAGAATAAGCTTGGCACCGGCGGGGAAATGCGACATTACGCTGCACTGTGCCGAGGTTGGTTCCTTGGAAAAGTCACAGCTCAGAGAACCGACCTCGGAAGTTCGAGGACCGAGAATCCGGCCGACGATGCAGCTTCAGCCAATCGGTGGTCTCCGCAAATGAAGCTTCTCCTTGACGGACGCTGTTCGCACCAGATCAAGGACGCCGCGAGCTGGAAGCTGTCAGCCGCCCGCAGAGAAAACTTATCCAACGATTGCGTCGCCAATTCGAGAACTTGATCGCCTGGAAGGATTTCCCTCCATCCGTGACTTAGCAATCGCAGACGTGCCGCCGCGCCCTGTTTATCGAGGTCTGTAATCTCCTTTTCGCGGTGGAGGCGGTTAATCGCGCTATAAACTTCGACTAGGCTTCCCCACCACACCACGGGGCCGAATCTCCTCAGGTGGGTTTGAGCGTGACGACTCGCCGCTTCGTGAATACACAAGGGAACCAACGCGCTGGCATCCCAGAACGCCGTGGCTCTCTTCACTGTTCTGCTCGGTCGGCGAGAACGGCTTGAATCGCCTTGTTTCCCGCAACACTTCCCGTCGGGATCTTCAAAAGTCCCTTTATATTTAGTCGCACCTTGGGGAGACGCAATTTCCCAGCCGCAACCAGCACTAGCTCCTGATCGTCGGCGCCTTCCGCTGAAAACGGAACCAGTTTCGCTACTGGGAGATTGCGGTCTCGGATCAGCACTTCTTCACCGCCCTTGGCGAATGTAAGGTACTTGCTCAGCCGGTTCTTTAATTCCGCGACATTCACGCTGCGCATACAGGCCCTCCTTCCTCATGGCTATTATAGCCATGAATGGACCTTGTGGGGAAGGGTCCGACCTTGCTCTCGCATCGATCGCGCCATAGCGCGGGCGGCGTACCACGTGCGCTGCAGGATGCAGGCGCACTTGCCTTCGTTGCAAGAATGGACCGGGTTTCGTTTCGCTCCTCGATTTCATGCAGTTGCCCGTTGCGTCCCCTGAACATCAATAGTCCTGCGCTGGATTTCCGCTTTGTCACTGCGATCGTTGCGCAACCAGATTCGAAGTAACCGCCCACGAGTAGGTTACAGGAGTCGCGGGCTGCTGGTCCGTTGCTCCCAATCCATACATAGACGCGGCTTCTGAGGCAAGCACTGAAGGGTAGGTGTCTCAACTGCAAAGATGGCGGTCGCCGCTCCTTCGGACACCTTTACTTGCGTAAACGGTCAGAATGGCCCGGTTCAGTGCAGGGACCGGTGGCCCTGAGCATCGACGATGTAAAATGCGTGAAACCTCAGCCTCTCGTTATGCCCTGTGCACCATTCATAAGTCGCGCCGCCTGCACGAGATATTCTCTTGGACTACATTCGGTACCGCCTGAGCGCCTTTCGATTTGGACGGCCGCGGCCCTGAACATCTCGGAAGACATGGGGATCCCATTGACGATTCTCGAAGCCGTGTTGGGCAGCAGCTATATTCCCGTTGAGGGACTAGGAGGAGTGCCCGCGCCCCGAAGGGCGCCGAGCGCTTCGCGTAGGGTATCAAAAATGCGAGTGGGACCAATGGCTTCGGTCAGGTGATGGCGGTCCAGATCAGGCTTGAGATCCGACTGCACGTGAGCAAAGACAAGCCCCGTGCCTTGAGCGGCAAGGTCCTTCTGGATTTCGCACACGACACGAGCGGCCGAAAAGTCCACGTTGGTGATGGCCCCAGCATCAACGATCAACCAGTGCAATGGTGAAGGCGCCGAAGTGGCCAGCATCCGCACTTCCTCGGAAAAACGATTGGCGTTGGCGTAGAACAGTGGCGCGCCGAACCTATAGCAGACCAGGCCGGGCTCGGTGATCGCGCCGGGAACCACTGGATTTAAGCGCCAGATTCCGTTGTGAGTCTCTTCCAGCACCGCAGTGTGCGGACGGTAGCTGTGATGAACAATGCGGAGCAGGGACAAGATCATTGCAAGGAGAATGCCCTGTTCCACGCCAACGAAAACAACAACCACGGCGGTTGTGATGGCCAGCGCGAATTCACCGGGACTCTCACGCCGGATGGCGCTTAGGGCCCGCAGATCGACAAGACGGAGGGCGATGGTGAACACGACAGCCCCAAGAACACATTGCGGAAGAAACTGCAGCGGAGCGGTTAGGAAAAGCAAAACCAGAGCAACGATGCCAGCGGTGGTGAGGTGCGCCAACTGGTTGGTGCCGCCAGAACTTTCGACCATAGAGGTCTGTGTGGGACTCCCATTTACAACAAAGGTGCCGCTGAAAGCTGCAGCGGCATTGGCGGCGGAGAGACCGACCAAGTCGCTGTTTTCGTCGAGTTGCTGGTGATGGCGAGAGGCATATGCGCGGGATGTTGCAGCGCTCTGCGCAACGATCATGACAAAACAGGAGAGGGAAACGGGAGTTAGTTTTGCCGCGTCGCTCCAACTCAAATCCTGCAAACCCAAATGAGGTAAACCACCGGGCACCGGGCCGAGAATGGCCACGCCCCGCTGCGCCCAGTGAAAGATGGCGCTCGCCACGATCGTTCCTGCAACTGCAAAGAGAGCCCCCGGCAACTTCGGAGCAAAGCGATGGAAGAGGAGAATACAGACTACAACGGCGAATGAAATCCCCATCGTGAGGAGGTGAGCGTCCCGCAGCGAGCGAAGCACTTCGAGGAATTGAAGGGGAGTATGACGGCTGTGAATGTCGATCCCAAGCATTTCACCTAGAACGGCAATGCCGACTTGAAAGCCGACACCAGTAAGAAAACCGAGGAGAACCGTTTGAGAGAGAAAATCCGCAAGGAAGCCAAGCTTGAGCAGGCGCGCAACGAGAAGGAAGATGCCAGTCAAGAGGGCCACCAAGCCCGCCAAGGCGATGTAATGGGCGCTGGCGATTGGAGCCAACCCCGCGAGGCCACCCGCAAGTATGGCGGCCGTGGCGGAATCCGCAGCCACGACGAGAAAACGCGAAGACCCAAGTAGGGCGAACGCGACGAGGGGAAACAGAAGAGTGTAGAGGCCCGTGACGATGGGAGTGCCAGCAATCTTGGTGTAGCCCAGTGACTGTGGAATGTTCATGGCCGCAAGCGTAAGTCCGGCGAGGAGATTCTTCGATACCGCTGACCATCGAAACGGCCTTAACCCTTGGAAGAGAGGAAGACGATCCATGAAACGATTTTGCTTTTCACCCATTGAGTCGAGGTCTCTGTAGAGATGTGTTCCTTTCGAAGTTGCAGGGAAAATGCGTTGGGCGAATCATACGGCGACTCAGGGGGAGTTCAAAAAGGAAAAGTGAGCCCAAGCGATTCGCGGGCTCATGCGATTAGACTAAGGAATGCCAACTTGTAAAAATGACATCTTTTCCGGTAATTTGACGTCCGTTGGAGGATTCGTAACGATAAACGCGCCAGCAGTGGCCAACCAATCGGTAGCGAGACTACTAAGTACCAATGCGGAACTTCTCGAAGCCAAATCATTCAGGTCAATGAGTGTAATAGCGATTTATCAACGGTTATCGGGCGCGGGGCAGGTCAACTACCGATTCCAGCTTGCTTTCGGACGTCCGAGCGACGGGGTACACGCAAACTAGGGCGGCAGTTTTTCGTTCGGGTCGCGCCCTGCTGCGAAAAACTCCCCGAGCCTTGTGAGACTGAAGAGTTCCTTCAGTCGCTCGTTCAAATGCATCAGCTTCAACTCGCTTTTTGCTCTCTTCGCCGAGATATACAATCCGACAATCGTCCCGAGCCCGGAGCTGTCTAGGTAGCTTACATTCGACAAATCCAGCACAATAAATTTGCCGGCCGAAAACAGCGGCTTGACTCTCGCCTTTAGCGACTCGGATGAGTCTGACGTGATCCTTCCGCTGCACTGCACGATTGCGTCAGCCGGCGTTTCGTTGACGGTCAATCTCAATTCAGAAGAGGGACCGGGATTCGAGGCCATCGCAACCTCCTCTCGATGCAGAGCCCCGCCAGTTTGGGTTGATTCAGGGATTGTAGCAGGCAATACGAACGAGCCCTATCTCGTTCTTATAGCGTTTGCCCGCCTGACGGAGTGCTGTCGTGTCTGCCACGTTCGACCTTGCTTGAGCAGCTCCGGACGACAAACCGGATTACTTGTGATAAAGCGATTTATCGCCAACTAGGGAGCACGCGCTCATCCATGCGTAGTTGCAAGTGTTATCGAACAGATGGATTCGTCAACACGTCTGCGCAACGTAAGTCGAGGCTGGAATGTGAGAGCATTCTAGGCCTGGGCCCAACGCAGCACTTCAAAATCCATTATGTTTGTAGGCGACGCAGCGCTTTCCGAGATCGATGGAGCTGTCTCGTCTCAACCTTCACCCGATCAATGCCGAGCTGTCGAGCTGGCGCAGCCCCGGGCGCGCCGCAACTGGGCGGCACGACGGGCTGGCCCAGGCGCATTCGCTGGAGCCGTTCGAGCTGGGCCAATGTTCTGTCGAGGTCGCGCTCAAGATGACTTTCAGCGGATCCCCTCGCGTGTCGGGCGGCGGGAAACCGGGGCTGCCATACCTCCAGATCGTTAAGGCCTGCAGCCTCTGTCCGAAGTGAGACTGTGCCCAATCAGTTAACACGTGGATGCATAGTGTCCCGTTTTGAACAGCTACCTCTGGCCCTGTCTCAATATGGTTGTGATCGGTTGATTTCTGGCCGAATTCCGGGGGTCAGTTCGCGAAGGGACTGGCTCCCGTGAATCAGGTGGACTTTCGATACTTTCAACCTTACGAGATCGCGTTAAGCAAGCCGACCAGCTCTCGGTCTTGAACGGACCGGCGGCCAGAAGGCTCCCCTTGCGCATCCTGTTTGTTCATAGTAAGGCCGCGGAAGTACAGCATTGCGTACAGGAGCTCAGGAGGGCGTATTTCAAGGTCAGCGCGGACGTGGTTCTAACTCCGGCGCAGTCTGTTGGACGTCTGAACTCAAAATATTATGATGTGGTGCTAGCCGAGTACCTAGCGCCGAACTGGCAACGACCGCAGGCGCTGGAAATCCTGCATCTACGGGATCGCCAGATTCCCTGCATCTTCCTGACCGACACAATGCAACCGGAAACCGTGGCGAAACTTATTACAGAGGGCGCCGCGGATTGCGTTGGAATGGATCACCTGGGGCACCTTTCCGTAGCCGTTCGTCGAGCCCTCAATGAGAACAAGCTGCGCGAGGAGCGCGATCAAACGGAAAAAAAGCTGCGCCATTCGGAAGCGCGCTACCGCGCTCTTGTAGGAAACCTGACCTATGGAATGTGTCGTTGCAGCGTCAAAGGAAAGTTCCTGGACGTCAATCAGGCGTTGGTGACCATGCTTGGTTATCCTTCCCGCGAAGAACTCCTGGCCGCGAACCTTGCAACTGGCGTACTTTGCGATCCCTCCAAACGAGCGCATTTACTGGGCCACTCCGTCGAACCGCACGGCGCCGATCCCATGGAAATTGAGTGGAAGCGGAAGAATGGCACGACCCTCAAAGTTCGGCTCAGCGGACGCGAGGTCAACAATGAGGGCGCGATGGATAGTTACGAGATCATCGTCGAGGACGTCACTCAACAGCGCAAGCTCGAGGATCATTTGCGTCAACAGGCGGCCAAAGATCCTCTGACCGGACTGGCCAACTACCGCCACCTGGTGGAAATCGTAGACGCTGAGATCAAGCGTTCCGAACGCACGGCGCGTGAGTTCGCTCTCTTGTTCCTTGACCTGGACGGGTTGAAGCAAGTTAATGATCGTTTCGGCCACTTAGTTGGCAGTCAGGCGCTTTGCAGGGTGGCTGATGTTTTGTGCATCTGTAGCCGGAAGATCGATACTCCGGCGCGTTTCGGCGGAGATGAGTTTGCACTGGTGTTGCCCGAGACAAGGCGGGTGCAGGCTAACCTAGTTGCCGGGCGGATTTGCTGCCGTCTTGCGAATGATGGAAAGGAGCCAAAGCTGTCGGTCAGCATCGGCGTTGCTGTTTATCCTAGAGATGGCGAAGCAGTAGATTTTCTCTTGGCCGCGGCAGATGCAGCATTGTACTCGATGAAAGCTAGAACACGCACCCCGGACGCGAGCACCCAAAGGAAGACCGCCGAGATCCGTGACAAAGCGGGGGATGGTACCAAGATGGGCTAGGCGCACGAATGAAGCTCTACACCTTGTGACAGCTTTTTCTGTTCTCGCAAAGAGGCTTCAATTCGTTGCCAATGACCAACGATCGTTCCTCCAATCGGCACAAGTAGCTGCCGGTGTTTCTCATCAGATTTTACATCGTTGGTTCTGCGAGCCCATGGAAGCACCGAGTTCGATCATGCGGTCGCTGCCTTGCTGCGCCTGTGTTCTGGATGTTCGCACTGTTCAACCCGGTACCTTTTGTCCGGGTGTTCTCGAGAAGCGCTCACAATAAAACGATCGGCAGCAATTTTCGACTCAAAACAACCCTGAAACTGCTTCGCACGTTCGCCTATGAAACGAACTGGGAATGAAATAAATTCTCGCGCCAGGTTTTCTACGAAGCTCGGCCTCTCGCGCGGGGAAATTGCGAAATTGACCGGCCCTACCAAGGCCTACAGTGTCATGCAATTCCTTGTGCCCGAGCAGCAGGAGGAGCATGGCATCTAATTCGGCCGCGTCTCCCGCGGTCAGTAGCGTTTTACGATGACCTGAAAGCCCTCGCGGTTGAGCGCCAGCTTGGCCTGATGCACGGATTGGCCGTCAGTGTACGGTCCCACTTCGACACGATAGAATTTGTCCGCGGTAGGTTCCAGGATGAGAACGGCGAACCCTTTCTGCCGAAGCACGCCAGCCAACGCAAAAGCATCACTTTCACGTGGCGAAGCTGCTACCTGCAACAAGGTGGCGCCAGGGGGAAAGAGTGACGCTCCTTGGGACAACGTCTGGCTAACCTTGGCCCTAGGAGCCGCCGCGTCTGGTTGATTAGCGCTCCCCGAGGCGTTGGCTGGCGTCTTCGGACGAGCATGGAAGTCGTACCGGTCGGCTCCTTCGCGCAGAACTCGGGTCCAGTAACCCAAGGCGAAGAAGACAGCAGACATCATCAGAAGGACTAAGCAGAGACCTAACTTCTGTCGGATGCCTACCATGACTCGGGTCCGCGAATCTCGGGCTGCATTTGCCACAAACGATAGGCAGTTTACTACGGAAAGCTACACGGGACGCGATTGTGGCACACGGATTCTCTTGCCTACCCGCAGTCGGTAACTCTTCGGTGGTGCCTGCCCATTAGGACAGGTACGCCTGTGCTCGTTGTCTCAGGATACTCGGGTCAATGGAGAACGAAGATGAGACCGAGGCGGGCGCTCAGGCTGGTGCTGCTTGGCCTTGTGTGCCTCCCCGATGGTGCATCAGCTCAGCACGCACAACACACGGAACGCACGAAAATCGGCGAGTATGAACTCGGTGAGACGTACAACGAAATAGTCCCGCCCGACGCACAGAAAAAGATAGACACAGTTTGTCCTCAGGCCGAAGCGCAGTACGCTGCGAGCATCCCGAAGTGGCCGCTAAGAGACCCGAGTTATTACGTCGGTGACGAGCTAGGCGCAACGCTGGTCATGTGCAGAGCCTTCGCCGACTTTCGCGCGGGTAAGGACGGAGAATTTAAGGTTCCGAAAGAGAAACTGAAACCAGCAATACAAGACGTCACGGTCAAATTTCACGGCGGCAAGGTTTATGAGCTGAGCATGGCCTGGAAGCAAGACGAGACATCGTTCGACGTCCAACGATTAATGCTCGCGCAGAAGTATGGAGAGCCGACGAAAACGGACACGGTCAAATTTCAGAACGGAATCGGCGCGTGGCATTGCGAGGAGGCGAGCTGGGCACTCAAGAACGGCGACACGGTCATGGTGTTCGACGGCATTGTCAGTGACCAACATCGCGTTTTCGTCGAGTTCCTTTCGAAGGATAAGCCGCAAGAGCCTGAGTTAAAGAATCCACACTGAGGACCGCATAACATCTGTGTAGGGCACCGGGATAAGGTGTTTACTGTAGCTTGAATGGGGTTTTCCCTTGAGTCGTCCTGGTTCCGGTACGACAAGTCGCACTCTCGCAGAAAAAAATTACCCCATTTCCTGACGTCCGCTCTGAGTTCGAGACACTGCTCTGGGCTTTCAACTGACTGATTGTGCTGGGCTAACTTCTCCATTAGGGTTCGTGGAACCGGAAATGCATATCCTGCTGGATAGGGTCGTCACATTGAGATGTCGGTTTGGGAGGAAACCACGATGGATTCCACATTCGATATTTTCAAAGTACGTCCTGGGGGCACTCTGCGGATGGTAACAACAGTCCTAGGTTTGAGGGAAGCTAAGGCATGGATGGCTCGCTTAGCCCTAATTTCTCCCGGAGAATATTTCATTTACTCGGAGGAAAAGGGCCTCGTGGCAAGGCAATCCCAAGAATGGGCCGACATCATTTGACGGCATTCTCGGGTTCCCGCCTAAATCAGTAACGCTCTACGAGTAACAAACCGTCTTAATGAGAAATTCTGGAAGAACGTCATGACTCAAATTTGCACGATGAAGTGTCCACACTGCGGAAGCACAGCGAGCAAGGCGAAGCCCGAAGAACGATTCAGATGTGACAGGTGCGGCTGGCAGTTGTGATTCACGTCAAAACGGGAAGCTCTGTTCAATAAGTGCGACGGAGGACACCGAAGCTGGAAATCCAGAGCCGGTGAGCGCACTCATCGTGCCCAACCTCAGCTTCCATCCTGTCGAACTGTGGCTCGCGCCAGCATCACGAGCCGTCCGCTAGCGCCCGAATATGGACATGCTGACGTGTCTCGTCGGCTTTTCATAGCCCTCGTGCGGAACTTCGGATGGCTGTGTTTCTGGTGACAAGGATAAACGCTCAAGCGCGTTCGCTATACGCCCGAGTTGGTGAGCAATTTCGCGCCCGGTTTCGGGTTGGGCGTTGTCTTCCCGACGTCCGTGACGGGCACGCACCACAAGGAGAAGTGCGAGGAGCACCACGATTGCTGCAACGCTCATCCATAATGACAAATGCGAAATAGAGAGAAATGGCATTGGGGAAACCTCCCGGGCGGGCAAATTCCAAGGTAACACTCACACCGAGCGGTCTGCAAATCCGTGCGCAAACTCCGAAATGAGTCGTGAACGTTAGTTCGACGGCGCGAAAAATAATGCACGGAACAACTTGACACGGTAGGCGCACGGCGTCTTAATAATCTGAAGCCGGAGTAGTTCCCCAGTCCGGCGAATCCACCACCCTCCGGCAAATCCTCCGAAAGGAGCAAAGGATATGTGGACTACGTCTAGACCTACAGAGAAATCCTCTCTGGTCGGAAGCGAACCACTCACTGCCGAAGCCCACCCCTCACGTGAAGAAATCGAGCTGCGCGCATATCAAATCTACATCGAGCGTGGCGGTGCTCATGGACACGAAACGGATGATTGGCTGCAAGCGGAACATGAGTTGTTCGATAAATACGCGAACACCACTCGGATGGCGAAAGCACGGTCGGCGTAAATTCGCGTCAGAGACCATCCCGCGCGGAATGTCGCGAAGGGAAGCACGAATGGCTGCCCGGAAATGCAATACGGGGAACCTGAGAGCAGCTGCGCGTTTGCTTAGTCCGTAGCCCGCAGGCGAGATTACGAGCATCGCTGGCGGTAGCGCACCGAGATGGCCATCGCCAAAGCGAGTTTGCTTTCCATTAAGACTCACAAACTCGGCTGGCCTGCCGTTCCGATGCCCTGCGCCGCAATCGAACCCTAAATCGCGGTGTGCCCTGCTAGCGGTTTCCCACAGGGCGAGTGATTTCCCTTGACGGTAAAGAACCGAAGCTAATAGCTTCGACCAGACGTATTAGAGCGCCGAAGAGGGTTTTATGTTCGACTCCTACGAATTACTTCACGTTACGCACCGAGAAAAATTCAACTGGGAAGAGCAGTTTTACGAGGCCCTGTTAGGCGGACGAGACCCGGCGAAAATTGTGTCGCTGCGGAATCGATTGCGTTTGCCCGTCTTAGCATAAGCGAGACTGTTCCAATGTCGAACGAGGAACGCAGCGCGATGGATGATTGTCTGTTTGACTTGCGAAGGTTCCAAGTGCAAGAGTTGAAATATCCGCCGATAGAGACATCGGCTCAGAATGCGAACATGCGTTCCGAAGAAGAGCTAATTGAGGAAGCGTTTTACGACATCGTGGGAAGGCCAATGTTGATGCGGGAGCGCCCCTTTTTCATGCGTAAGAAAGCACGGGTAGCATAGGGTGGCGGGGCGAATGTGTGCGCAATCAAGCCGTGCTTGGTCAAAGAAACTCCACGGCCCACGCAACCCAAGAGGGATTGGTCGAACTGAGATGGTTACAGCTGAAACGATGGTTCAGCTGGATTCAGTGCGCCCAGTAGAACGCGGCTAGGCTGCAGTTTTTGAAGTAATCCCTTCTGTGGACAAAGGCCATTATTACAGACAGCCGTCTGCACATGTTCTTTCGACAGTTCATCCCACGATAAATCGGTGTGCAGAAGCGCTACCGAGATTGCCTGATTGCCACATTGAGGGCAATCGTAGTCCACTTCCACACTGCGCACGGGACGACCAACGAGGAAGTTCTTTATCTGAGACCCGATTGGAAAAAGGTCTTTGGCATTTTGGTAGAATCTCCTTCTGCAGAGTGGACAGGTTATCCTGGCAACAGTCTTAGGGCCAATTCGAGTCGCGTCCATCACCCAGAGAACTCCGAATTCCTTGGCGCAATTGACACACTTGGTGACAAATTGATAGGCCACGAGACGCTCTCCTTCTCGGACTTCCCTTGAAGTTAGAAGTCGAAAGGCAGCAGCCCCCGAAACGGTCACATGTCTAATGCTAGGATTATCCGCCTTGCCTGAGTCGAAATCAGAAGAGGTAGGTGGGAATGGCCAGCCTTGGCTGAAGGGTTTCTTCAGTACTCCGGCTGCTACCTGTGATGCATCATGCTGGTCTGACTACCAGCAGTACCCTCTTGCGTGGAACTCGTCAAGATATATCTGAGCTGCTTGGAGCTGCGGCAGCTTGTTGTGGGCAGTCGTAGGAAGCAGCGCGATGAACCTTCAGGCTCTCGCTAGTCCGCTGTCACGGAGCATGAGTCGTTTGCAGAGTGACGATTTTCCCTTCGCCAAGCTTCGCGGCCTGCTCGTGCGCTTTCTGCAACTCAGCATCAAAGCACGGCTCGCACATTCCGCCTGTTTCGCCGCCGTCGCCTTGCAGGAAGTGATGCCCGCAGGATGGACAGTCGAAGTCCGCGCCGGTAACCGCATGGCCGTTTGAGCTGACGGTCACTTCCGTCCCACACTGGGCGCACTTCTCACCGATGATTTGGTCGCGTCGCATGCAGAATCGGGTCATCTGCGCCTCCCCGCCTTATTCATCAGGCTTTGCCATACTTCGCTTGGTCCGCTGTAAAAGGTACTGTCAATACTGACAGGATGCGGATGCGTAGCCTTACGGCTCGATTACGTAACCATCCAGCGCACGAACTGGTCTCGTGGGAGCCAGCGCGTTCAGTCGGAAGGTTTCTTAGGACGTTTAGTAGGCTTTCTGGGAACGTCGGGAAACATTCGCTTGAATGCTTCGCCCCGGGCCGTATCGGGGTCCTCCGGTTGGGCTTCCTCGCTTCTTCGCGGAAGGGTCAGGGTCGAGAGGTTTCACTTCGTCAGGAATCATCGGAGCACCATACACATCTACAAACGCAGCAAACTTTGAACACACTCTGCCAGTCTATGACACGCCGTCCGCTTTGGCAATTACCACATCAGCAGCAACGCCTTTGTGAGGGAATGCTTTGGCAACCGCTTCGCTATACATCGTGAATAGAACTATCCGGACGTTTGGCATCATCTCTTTCAGGACAGACGCCGCAACAATGCCATTCGTGCGAGGCATCGCCACATCCAGGAGAATCAAATCGGGCTTGAGTTTCCGAGCTTTCTCGACAACGTCTTCGCCATCGACTGCCTCGCCACAAACATCAAAATCTCGCTGGGTGAGATATGAATGCACGGCCCGGCGAACGATGTCGCTGTCATCCGCCACTAAAATCCGCTTGGACATTAACCAATGACTCGCTGAGAACAGGGAACGGACTGTTGACTAGTTCAGCGAGGCGGGGCTACCTCGTTGTCGCCGGCAATCAGTGCTCGTACGGCGTGGGCATCGCCGATGTTCGATACGCTACAGAGACGAAAAGGGCTCGTTAATACGATGAACACTGCATAACATGTCGGGGAAACCCCTAGGCAGCGTAGGTATTGTGCCCAGCTTTCCGAGTTCCGCGATTCAGGGCTGAAGAGGCACTTCACTCAGAGGGCGGTCTGCGATTTCCTTCCTTAATACAAAATTCTACAATTCGCTTCCGTTCAATACAGAAAAATCCTGTTACTGTGAATTGAGCCGCCTCTTCGTTAGGGTCGAAAGTCCGCCCTAAATTTCCTCCCCTCGGAAGGCCCGACGCAGGAGATGTCGCCAAGTTATCGGACGATGCCCATTTCCCTGGCGGCATCCTCACAAACACAAATTGGCTCATCCCCATTTTCGAATTTCCGCCAGCGTCTCTCCCAATCAATCATGGGCACAAAACAGGTAAAGGTAGAAGAAACAGACTGAGGGTCGCCGTTTTTCATCCAGACACGGAACCGCGCCGGATGTTCTCTTTCATTGATGCAGGAGGTTGGTTTGCGCATTTTAGTCGCTCTTGGGAGCTGTGCCCGCCATGAGTCCAGCGCACAGGCATTGCCCGTCGGAGGAGGCCCTCCCAAAAAAGGATATCGGGCTCGCTTGGGAGGGGCAGCCCTCCGATGACCTGCGGGACGAAGCGCAATTAGGAGTCCAAACAACTCGCGAAGATTGCACGGCGGTTAGAAGGCCGAATTGCGTCAAGCAAGGTCATTCAGCTTCCGGACATGCGCAATGTTGTGCACAGCTTGTGCGGGGCCGGAGCCTTCTGGTTCCGCGGCGACATGTGACAGTGTCACCGAAAGAAATCACTTTACGCAGCGGAATTTCTGAACCACCTGCCCAAAAACTTCAACTGATTGATTCTATTCAGCAACTCCTCCTTCGGCGTCGTGGAACCAGAAATGCAAATGAAAATCGCACGAGCAGGTAAATCGCAACGCTTCCCAATTGGGCAAGAATTCAAACCGATGTCACCATTCCTGAAGGAAGTCAGAAGTTGGGAGAAATTGACGTTATGACTCACATTTGCACCATGAAGTGTCCACACTGCGGAAGTACAGCGACCAAGGCGAAGCCGCAAGAACGATTCAGGTGTGAGAGTTGCGGCTGGCAGTTGTGATTCACGTCGAAATGATTTTAACGCTGAGGTGGAGAACCGCTTTATGCCTTCGCAGATAAGATTCGGTTACGCGGACTTCCTTGAGAATCACGCCTACCCGGCGTTCCTAGAGTTCTGGGAGGTGGGCACTCGTCTCTTGGATGCGCTTAACGCGTTCACTCTGAACGTGGGCAAGCCGGAAGAAACACACCCGCGCATAGTTCGAAATCTGTGCCTGATAACGGGAATGTCGTTCTCAGATGTTGCCCTTCTCGTGGGCAATGGTTGCGGCATCTCGGCGATGAAGATAACCCGCACGGCGCTCGAATCCGCAATCAACGCAGAATATCTACGTCTCAATCCCTCCGAACTTAAAGACTTCATAGACTGGAGTGCCGTCGAGCAGTACCGCAGGCTGGTCTATGTGCGAAAATACTTGCCAGGTGCGGTTACATCTCTTAACCCCCAATTTATCGCCGACACGGACAAAAACTATAAGGCTGTCAGGCCTTACTTCCTGTCTCGGCAAGGAACAATGCGGCTAACATGGTGCAAGTCGAACCTGCGCCTGCGAGCGGAGAAGGCGGGCTTTCTCAAGATATACGACGATGTATACACCTCCACTAGCGCACTTTCCCACGGCTCGCTCGGCGGCCTCGCGCAACACGTGGAGACTTTGGTCGGCGACAACTGGCAGCCCGCGATGCCACCGTCGATGACTCTTTGCGCCGAAGCACTGAGTGCCGCGCATTATTGCGCGTTCCGTGCATTCCAAACCCTTGCCGAGCTGAACGAGCTGGGTTCAGTGCCTGCCGTCCGAGACCTCAAAAATGATTACAACCATGCATGGTCTCGCGTACCATCGGCTCAAAAGATTAGGTAGCTTTATTTCCGGCGGATTTGCCATTCGCAGGCAGGGACGTCCCCGAGCCGGCCCTCGGGCGACTAGACTTCGCGCGCACAATCTATTGAACGCCCGACGCAGCGTCAAGCATCTCGTTTCGTCGCGGTATGCGCGCGAATCGAATTGGAAACGGCCAAGTGCTCACGGATTACCACGAGAAGGTTACTGCGGAAGATAGGGTGCTCCTTTCCATTTCCGTGCGACCGACTGAGACGTCTCAAGCAGCTTGTCAGAATTGATGTGCTTTCCGCCGATTCTTTCGGTACGGCAAGTGCACAATCGGCTGCGGTGCCTTTGACGCCGGAGATACATAACCAGGATGGGCCGCACGACGTTCTGAAGCAAAGGCACGCAGAGCGTAATAATCCTAGCCAGATAGCCGCCTTCGGCAATGGCAATAATGATACACTGCTCCTGAAAGCTGTGAGCAAGGCTAAGGGACTGGCAGTAGCGGTGGACAACGGCGAAGGTTGCTCGACCCTTGCGATGCAAAATGCGAACATCTTCGTCGTGGGTATCGTGAACGGTCTGGATTTGTTGCTCCATCCGACCCGGTGTAAGGCAACCCTTCGCAGATAATCCAGTTTGCGTCGAGGTGAACCGTAGAATCTTTCGCCATACTATATTCCCGGCCTGTGACGCCTTTCTGATGCAAGGCCTGCCAACATTGGCCATGAGAAAACTTTATTTGTGCTAGGGAGGGCTACTGGAGGAGTCTTAGTTCAGGGGACTGGGGGACGGCTTCGTGGCGCTCTCGGTCTTTTGCTTGTCGTACAGTTCCCGCGTTGAAACATTTACCTTCGTCCAGCCGTGGGCACCTGGTTGCTCATCCATCTGGATAACATAGCTTTCGGTTAACCAGAGACTCTGATGACGGTCAAAGAGCACACCATAGACGTTGTGATACGGCACGATAGTTTCGCTGGTCGGTGCTCCGTAGGTTCCTTTCAGCCCGCTGAGAATTTCCGCAAATGACTTGCCTTGGTTGTTGTTCGCCGAGTCAGGCGCAATAAAAAGAATCTCGACGCCCACAAACTTACCGGCCGCAAACACATAGGTCGTCGTCTTTGTGTCGTCGGCGCTGAGTTCGTCCTTGTAGCTGCCATTCTCGCCGCCGACCATGCTCTGCCGGACGTTAGAGAGCCACGCGCAATATTCCTTCGCTGTTTTCTTAATCGCACGAGTTACCTTTGCGAAATCTTTCGTCCCGCAAGCATTGAGCAGAACTCCTTCGCGACCCTCGGAAAAAAACTGCTCGGCTGTCTCCCCGAGCAAATGGTTTTCTACTTTCACCTGTATCGGAGCCGCTCGTACGAGCGACAAGAGCGCGACTAAGATGACATTCAGTAATTCTTTTCGCATCGTCGTTCGATTATCACGAAGCAACGCCGTACCAACGCGAGTTCAAGTGGCGTGGCCGGTCTCCTCACCCTGCCATTCTCTCGCATCGCTGAATCCAGTTCAGCGGATAATTAGCCCGTAGCTGGTGACGAAGAGGTGGCTATCCATTCTTGCGGCATCTGTTCTCGTGGAAGTTGTCCTGTTCCTGCACCTGCTTTGGTGCGTCTGGGTGTTGCTGGAGTGGACAGTCACACGCCACAGCCGCTTGCTGCGGACACTGCACATCGCTTCGCTTTTCTACGCCATCGTCATCGAGCTAGTCCCTTGGCCGCCGTGCCCGCTCACCGTGGCTGAAACGAGGTTTGAAACTCGCGCAGGCATCGAACCAGCACACGGACCGTTTCTGGTGCGCGTTCTCGACGCAGTTGTGTGTCCCGACCTGCCGGAGTGACTCGTCGTTGGCTGCGCGGTGCTTGTTTGCATGGTAATCCTATCGGTGCATCTGTGCCGCTATCGTGCCCGGACAGGGGACGGTCAATGGTGACTGAAACCTGCCGGCTGCCACGCAAGGCTGTTGATTTCGTCGCCTCCACCGGGGGACGTCTATCTCGGCGGTATTGAAGTTCCGAACGTGGGCTGCGCTTCATCCCACGGTTTTCCGTCCACCTCGGCCATGTGTCCGCTACAAACACGTTTGACCACGAACGGCCACTTAGCAACGTATTTCGCCTCTCGCGGACAACGTTGCGCTTCACAATTCCTGTTGTCGGCAAGCGGCTCGAACTCAGGACCTCGTCTTCTTGTTTCCATCGCAGACCTACTTTAGCGACGAGTGTACCATCCATCACGTCTCGACAAGTCTCGAACACCCACCAAACCGCTAGTGGCAGTAGTCAAAAAGGCTCTCGGAGCCTTCGGACCAACAGGAAGGACCATGGCAGCGGGCGGTCGGATTTAGGGGCTGGCGTAGACTAGAAATTCCCTCGATGTCTTGGAACAGAGTTGGAACGCATGAAGCAAAGTGGCGGCCCGGGATGCGACGGCGAAGACACGACTTAGAATTTACCCGCCACTCCTTCTAAGCAGACGGTCGGGGGTTCGAATCCCTCCGGGCGCGCCACTCGTCATTTTTGGCCCTGGCAAAGATCAGGTCGAAGGGCTTTCTGTATGTAGGATAAATACTTGCGGCATCTATCGAGCAGTTCGAAAGCACCAAATTGAGCAATTTTGCTTTTTCGGTGGGGGGTTGCTTAACGTATAGAGAATAAGCCTTATTCGCGAGTTCTAAGATTCTACCGCGTCGAGCATTCTTTCCGGTTTGATCTCGGCTAAGCCGCGAACTGCCACGCGAATCTGGTTTTCTTCCACGTGCCAGTCTGCACTCTTTCGGCTCCAAAATTCCTCGGTGATCTTCCCATCCAACTTGTCGAGGTAAGCTTGATCGAGGCGATTACGAACGGCGGTCAAGCGTTGCTGCAATCTTTGCTCCTGCTCTTGTTGAAGACTTGCCTCGCGGCCTCGGCTCGTCAGCAACGACTCTTCAAGTTCGGACAGAACACGATCCGGGATGTAAATATCCTTCAGAATTTGGCCGAGCCGCTCACCCAGTTCCTCCTCTCGAAAGTAGGGCAGCTCACACTTACCGCGAGACCCCGTGCAACGGTAATAGGTGTATTTCGATTTCTTGATTTCCGCAGTGACCAGGCATTGGTCATACGCACATTTCAGCAATCCCCGGAACGCAAAATCATGCTTGCGATATCGGGGCTTGTTTCTCCGTTGAATTACAGATTTTATAAAGAAGCCAATCTGCTGCATGATGAACTAAAGGCAGCAGGAAAGCCTCTGTACTCGACATCGCTCTCGATTTATGGGGCCGACAACTTGCCGCCAGGGTCGGAGATACCCAAGGAAGCTATCCTATTTTGCTGGCTATGTTTCTGGCGTTTCAACAAAACTCTTGCGCAACTTCTTCGTGAGTACCAATCAGGGAATATGAAGGCGACCAAACAAGTTCACAAGCTGAGCCTTGAATACGACGCATGGCGATTCGGACAGCTTGATCCGAACAAATTGAAGTTCAAGATCGACTGGGACCATTTCGAACTCATCACGGCTGGACTCGGCCTGGGAGTGGAGAATCTAACCGCGATAGAACTAGCGGATTGTTTTGACGCAGTTTGTCCATGCGGAAAACCGCATTTCCCAGAAAACCTGAACAAGCTGCGAACTCGCATTGTCAAAGCATTCCCCCCGGAATGGAACCGGCGGTTCTAAGTGCTCCTGAGCGATCCTAACATGCGACACGGATATCTTCTGCCGGTGTGCACGACAGTCACCCGTGAGCGCTGACGTTGCAATTTTACCGAGTGCGAGTGTCAGTTTTGACAATACGTTATTCGCGGGTGAGCTGGTAAGACTGCGCCAGGAAACCCAGATACCGGCACGCCAAAGGGAGGAACAACGTGCGAATCAAGTTAGGCCTGGTCCTCGTACTTTGGATCATTTTCGGCGCGGTGCCGGCCAATGCGCAGCAAAAAGGACAGTACATTCCAGGGCAGCAGGGATTAAACGCGGGCGTACTCCCAGATCCAGGATTTACTTATGCGAATCTGACGATCAACTACTCAGCGGACACTCTTAAGAACGCGAACGGAAACTCCGTTCCTTTGACGGGGTCCTACGACATCTGGGCAATCGAGAACGTTTTTTTCTATGTACCGAAGTTCAAATTTCTGGGCGCAAAGCTTGCATTTATGGTGGTGGTGACGCCTGCGAACGGCTCTCTGACCCTCGGCGCCATCAATTTCCCGAACGTGTCGCTCAATGGGGGCGGAGAAGGTATAGCTGATACTTGGGTGCAACCGGCGACGCTGGGCTGGAATCTGAAGCGCGCGGACGTGTACGCTGGATACGCATTTATGGCTCCCACCGGACGGTACACGCCCGGCGCCTCTGACAACATCGGGTCTGGCTATTGGGGCGATCACTTTGTTACGGGTACGACTGTCTATTTGACGAAGAACAAGGGGACAACCGCCAATCTTTTCACCGATTGGGAGTTTCACGGATCGAAGAACATTGCCACAGGCACAAAGGTTACTCCCGGTCAGGCCTTCACAACGGAGTGGGGGCTCGGACAAGTACTTCCCCTAAAAAAGGATTTTAGCAGGCTGCTCCAGCTCGGAGTAATCGGCTACGATCAGTGGCAAGTCAGCGATAACGGCGGTTTCATAACGCCGAAAGTAGCGGCCAGTACGGTGCCATATTACTCGGTTCACGCGATTGGATTCCAGACCAACTTTCTCCTGCCAGCGAAAGCCCTTAATTTCTTTTTCAAATTTGAAGATGAGTACCGCGCCTTTGCACGCCCGGAAGGCCGCACGATTGTCTTTGGCGGGTCATATACATTGCGCATTCCCAAACCAGTACCACCGAAGCAGTAGAGTCTTTGCTTTCCAACCTTTCCACTTGAGTCCAATCGAGTTGAACCGATTCGAGCAGGTGAACGCTGTGGGACTGATACTAAGTCTTTACTTCTAGGCCCTAGAAGAGAGAACCGAGAGGGCCTTCCCAGTTCCTTCAAGCGCGGGCGATTATCCGAACAAGGAACCGGCACCGTTCCTACTTCTTAGGAAGGGATCGAAGAAGGAGTTTTGCAGCGAACTTTTTCTGCGTGACCCCTGTCAATATTAACAATACACGGGAATGCGCCCCAATTGTAATCTCTTGGTGGCTAGGGTGGAGGACCTGGGTAGGGAGTACTCCGCGCCTCTTTCTGAGCGGGCTGCCCAACACTTCTCTAAAGACTCTTTTCCGGGTCCTCTAGTAGCTGAGGTCGGAGCGATTTCGATGACAGCCTCTAGTGCTCCCGTGGCGGCTCTTTCTTCAGACGCTACACAGTTGCCGGCCGTGGCAAAGGCGAGCCGGACACAGGCACGAATCATCTGGGTTTCGCTGTGTTAAGCCGGTAATCGCAATAGACAGAAACTTCACTGAAGGAGAAAGACCCATGAACCGTACGGTGCTGCCGGTGCCTGAGCCTCAGTATCCTCCGATCACCGAGCTCGATGTGCACAATGCACAAGCCCCGCCGCGGTTCCAAGTGAAAGCCCCCAAAGGCGCGCCTAACGTGGTCGTCATTCTGCTCGACAACTTCGGCTTCGGCGACCCATCCACCTTCGGAGGACCGATCCAGATGCCAACGCTGGACCGTCTGGCCGAGACCGGATTGCGCTACAACAATTTCAAAGTCCCCCCATTGTGTTCGCCCAGCCGTGTTGCCTGCTTAACCGGCCGGAACAGCCATAGCGCAAACTTCGGGGTGATCTCGGAAATTGCCACCGCCTTCCCAGGCTACAGCGCGATGCGTCCCAGCAGCGTCACGACGCTGCCCGAGATTTTGCGGCTCAACGGCTATAACACTGCGATGTTCGGCAAGTGTCACGAGCTGGGCCCGTGGGAAGCTAGCGTTGTCGGGCCGTTCGACCGCTGGCCGTTGCATAGCGGCTTTGAACGGTTCTACGGCTTCATGGCCGGCGAGGCCGACCTCTTTCATCCCGTCATTTACGACAACATGAACAGGGTGGACATGCATCCCCACGCCGATTACTACGCCAGCACCGACATAACCGACAAGGCCATCGAGTGGGTGCGTTCCCAGCGTTCGTTGGCTCCCGACAAGCCGTTTTTCGTCTACTACTCCGCCATCGGCACCCACGGCCCGTTCCAAGTTCCAGACAAGTGGCGCGACAGGTACAAAGGCAAGTTCGACCAGGGTTGGGATAAGGTGCGAAAGGAAACGCTGGCCCGGCAGATCAAAATGGGCGTCGTGCCTCCGGGAACCGATCTCGCGCCCAAACCGGCGGGGATCCAGGAATGGGATCAGTTGACTGCCGACGAGAAAAAGGTCTTTGCCAGGTACATGGAAATCTATGCCGCCTTTGCTGAAGTGACTGACTACGAAATCGGGCGCTTCGTGGAAGCGATCGAGGGCCTGGGCGAAATGGACAACACGTTGATTTTCTACATTACTGGCGACAACGGCTCGGTTTTCCAGGGCGGTCCTATCGGCGCCTTTAATGAGCTGTCCGTGTTTAACGGGCTGCCCGAGCCGCTGGATGTTGCGCTGAAGAACTTCGACGAGATCGGTGGGCCCAAGTCGCATATTTTGTATCCCAATGGCTGGGCCTTCGCTGGCGCGACGCCCTTTGGTTGGGGCCACCAAGTGGCCTCCTATGGTGGCATCTGCCAGCCCATCGTGGTTCATTGGCCGAAAGGCATCGAGGAGAAAGGCGGCCTGCGTACGCAGTGGTATCACATGATTGACATTGCCCCGACCGTATTGGAAGCGGTGGGAGTGCCCGAGCCCGGTATCGTCTATGGCGTCCCGCAGAAACCGCTCGAGGGCGTGAGCATGCTTGACAGCTTTAATAACGCCGAGGCGAAGTCGCGCCATACTACACAATATTTCGAGATGGCCGGCAACCGTGGTATCTACCAGGACGGCTGGTTCGCCACCACGGTTCATCGCGCGCCGTGGGAGGCCAAACCGCGCGCCACGTACGCGAACGACAAGTGGGAGCTTTATGACGTCGAGAGAGATTTCAGCTGCGCGCATGACCTTGCCCAGAAGTATCCCGACAAGCTTGAGAAGCTAAAGGGAGTCTTCCTGCAGGAGGCCGTCAAGTACAACGTGCTCCCGCTCGACGACCGCTCTTGGGAGCGCTTCAACGCCGCCCTGGCGGGCCGTCCGGACCTGCTCGAAGGTCGCACCGAGATGACCGTCTATGAAGGGATGAAGGGAATACCCGAGAATGGATTCATCAATGTGAAAAACCACTCCTTCGTAGTGACGGCCGACCTACAAGTCCCGGACGCCGGTGCCGAGGGGGTGGTCATCGCCCAGGGCGGGGAAATGGGCGGCTGGAGCCTCTACGCCAAGGACGGTAAACCGAAGTTCGCTTACAACTTTCTAGGTCGCGAGACCTACAAGATTGCTGGCCCCGCTCGCCTGCCGGCCGGGCGCGTGACTCTGCGCTTCGAGTTTGCTTACGACGGAGGTAAGCCGGGCGCAGGCGGTAACGGTTCGATCTTCGTCAACGGTGAAAAGGTCGCCGAAGGGCGAATCGCGAACACTCACCCGAACGCGTTCGGCGCGGAAACGACGGACGTGGGCGAGAACCTCTATACTGCTGTCAGCAACGATTACAAGGTGGGCGACAACAAGTTCACCGGTAAGATTAACAAAGTGACCATTCAGGTCGGCAAATCCAACCTCACCGAGGAGGCACAGGCAGCCGTTCAAGAACTGCGTGCGAAGAGAGCAATGGCCGGCTAATCGTGACATCTGAGGAAACGGAAACAGTACTGAGTAAGGAGCGGGAGAGGATGTTGCTGGTGCAAAAATTGAAACAGATGAAACAGGAGCAACCGCAAAAACATTGAACGCGAGTAACGGGTCTCGCAGCACGTACCCCTCTGGTCCGGAACGTCCTAAGACGTAACACCGCGATTGTCCAGTACCGTTAATCTCGAAGGATGGAATTATTCACTTGGACGTGGCGTATAGTCGCGTTATCGGAGATGTGAAGCAGCACTTCACACGTACGATAGGGCGTTAGGGTGGCTCCCGACGCTTGACAGATTAAATGGTAAAGGCGGAAACTTGGGGCTATGCGGGCCGCCATCCTCTGCCTCTTGGCGTTTACCATATTTCCTTCAGTAGGGCGAGCGCAGGCTCCGGTTTTCGAGATCGATCACGCAAACAGCTCTATCAAGTTCAAAGTAACCGCCTCTGTTGATATAGCCGGAACTTTTGACAAGTGGGACGCCACTGTCACATTCACGTCGCCAGAACTTTCTACAGGGGTTTTGGACATCAAGATTCAGGCTGCCAGCGTGAATACCGGCAGCGGCATGAAAGACGGCAAGCTGAAAGGCAAAGATTTCTTCGATGCCGGGCACAATCCGCTGATCACCTTTCACTCAACAAAGGTGGTGCAAACCGGTCCTAACACGGTTGAGTTCGACGGCGATTTTACGATTCGCGGCGTCACGAAGCAGGAGGCGCTGACATTTACGGTTCCCGCCGACAGGAAAGGCGTCGGTACCGTCAAAGGGACTATGGCCTTCGACCGAAAGCAATACGGCATGAACAGCGGCATTCCCTTCATCAAAATTGCTGACCGTGTAGAGGTAACCGTCGATCTCACCGGAAAACGGATCAGCGGACCTCCGGTGAATTTAAAGCAATAGAACACATTTACTAATCCACACGACGAGCAGAATGGACTTGTACATTCAGAAGGACTCAGCTGGCGTAGATAAGGCACTGGCCCATTAGCTGGTGATAGTCCCTGTAATCAACACCTATCTGCAAACATGCCGGTTTTCGATGAATTTCATTGAACGACGCTGGCAGATTCATCTTGAGACAACACGACCCTGCGATTCCTCTTGTTAATTTTGCCAATTACGCTGTCAGCGCAACCCACAGAGAATATCGGGCAGAGATCCCCATGAAGAACATGACGTTTCTTGCCGCGTTCGTAGTACTCCTGCTGATAGGCACCGCGCCTTGCTTTGCGCAGGATCCTGGCTGGCCGCGCAAAGTCGAGAAGCCTGGCGGTACTGTCATCGCGTACCAGCCACAGGTCGATGAGTGGAAGGATTTCACCGACATCACCTGGCGCGAAGCGTTTCAACTGACTCCCACGGGCGGCAAGCAGGTGATTGGCGCCGCAACCTTCAGTGGAACGACAAACGTCGACAAAGATAAGCACATGGTCACCATCTACGGGATCAAGGTCACGAATACTTACTTTCCGTCACTCGATGAGGCCTCATCTGCAAAGATGGATCAGCTCCTCAGGACCTTCGTTCCGCAAGTCGTCAACATTGCTCTTGAGCGCGTCGTCGCCTACATACCAAAACCGCAATCCGTTACGGCGGTGAACATAAAGAATGATCCGCCCGTTGTCTTCGTGAATTACAGCCCCGCCATCCTCCTGGCCGTGGATGGCGAACCTGCCCTCGCGCCAATTCCGAACACGAAACTGAAATTCGTCGTCAATACGCAGTGGGCCGTGTTTTTGGACACCGGCAAATCGCAATATTATCTCCTGGCCGGTCCGCGCTGGTTAACTGCGCCCGATCTGCGTGGCCCTTGGTCCGCTGCAACAATGCTGCCGAAGGACATGGAAAAGCTTCCCATGGATCCCCAATGGACGGATTTGAAGAAAGTGATTCCACTGCCTGCGCAATCCAGCGGTCCAATTCCAAAGGTCTTCTATAGCACTCTTCCGGCTGAAGTCATTCTCTTCGACGGAAAACCGGTTTATGCAAAGATTCCGCAAACGCAGCTTCAGTACGCCACCAACACGGATAGCGCGTTTTTTCTGTACACGCCCACGAACGAATATTTCTTTCTGGCTGCGGGACGCTGGTTCCGCTCCAAGGACTTGCAGGGCCGCTGGACATTCGCCTCCGCTGATCTGCCGGCAGACTTTGCCAAGATTCCACTATCCAGCCCAGCCAGCAGCATATTGTCCTCGGTGCCCGGAACGGAAGAAGCTAAAAATGCGGTATTGATCGCACAGATTCCCGCGGTCATGGAGATTGATCCCAAGTCCGCCGCAGCGCAGGCCAAAGTGAGCTACAGCGGCGATCCGCAGTTCGCACCCATCGTAGGAACTTCGCTCTCCTACGCGACAAACACCGCGGACAAAGTCATTAAGGTGGGCGATGTCTACTACTTGTGTTTACAGGGAGTGTGGTTCATGTCGCCGAACGCTCAGGGGCCTTGGACCACGGCCAGTTCTGTGCCACAAGTGATCTACACAATCCCGCCAAGTTCGCCGGTTTACAACGTGACTTACGTGACGCAAACAACGACCTCCAGTGGAAGCGTAGAATGCAGTCACACGGCTGGATATCTCGGCGCCTTTGTTATAGGAGTTACCGTTGGTGCAATCGTTGCGAACGGAACCGGGTATTACTATCCGCCGTATATCTATCGCCCACCTTATGGATATCCCGTTTATCGGCCGTATCCAATGCCGTACGGATACGGATCTTTCTACAATACTGCGAACGGTTCCTACGGTCGTTATCAGACCGCTTACGGTCCGTATGGCTCGGCAACGCGGGCGGCTTCCTATAATCCGTACACAGGCACGTACAAACAGGGCGCTTCCGTTGCAACTCCTTATGGCCGGCAAAGCGTTGGGCAGGCCTATAACCCCTATACCGGAACCTACGCCGCGACGCACCAAGGGTCGAGCCCCACGGCGCAGTGGGGTCAATCCTACGTGTCGAACGGAAATAAATCCGCTTACACGCAGCACTACTCGACCGCGCAAGGGACCGTAGCATCCGCGCAGGGGTCGCAGGGCGGAAAGGCAGTCGGAGCTTCCACCGCCTACGGCAATGCTGCGGTGGGCAAGACTTCAAGCGGAGACATGTATGCTGGGAAAGACGGAAACGTTTACAAGAACACGGGCTCGGGCTGGCAAAAATATGACAGTTCCGGATCCTGGAACACCGTCAATACCCCTCAAAACCAGCAGCAAGCCCAACAGAAAACGCAGCAACAAAAGCAGTCGTATCAACAGCAGAATTCCAGCAGCCAAGCCAACGCACAACAAGCCCAGCAGCAGCGTCCTTCCAGTCCGCAACCTTCCACCACCCAACAACGGCCCCAGAGTACAACACAGGAACGCTCGTCGACCACGACGACTACCCAAAGCCTCAATTCGGACAAGCAGAATCGCCAGATAGGGTCTGCACAGGCCAACACTTACCAACGCTCGACCGGTAGCGCCCGCACCGGCACCCAAAGCACAAGTGGTGGCGCTCGACGCCGCTGAGTCTAAGTGAGATCAATGAGGACCTGAAATCTTATGGACGAAGCCCTGGTCAAGTCCCGATTGGTCCGGTGATCTCAGTGGGTCAACGCAACACTAAGCTCGAACCCCACTTTACATTGAAAACAAAGGCTAAAATCGCTCGCTAGGGCCAGACCAGCTGGAACGCTGCCTTGGCTAGGTTTTCGCCGAGTGCATCCGAACAGATGGTTCTCCCGCGGAAGTATGGTCGAATCAATGCACCGGGTGGTGTTGCACTACAGGGATTCCTGAACCAACTACAAGCTTAAAACAGCGCGAAAATCAACCTGCGGCAGCGACGCCACGAAATCGCCGATAAAAGTTCTAAAATCGTCCCCTTGGGCGCGCCATCTGTCCAATTACTTACATGAGCGGTCCGATCTTCTCGAACCGTACTATGGTGATTTTCGTTCGGGATCTCAAGCCCGCTTTATACAAACAGGTTGCGCGCGACACAGTCGATTCAGTGCAGATCTCAAATGGATCTATTCCTCGCCTGTCAGTAGCCATTCCAATGACTTATCAAATTCTCGACTGAATGCGAGAAGAACTTCCGCGCCGATTTCTCCCTGACCGTGCTCGACAGTAGATAAGTAGCCCTGGCTAACTCCAATCCGATTCGCCAGATCTGCCTGTGACATGTCAAACCCTCGAAGTTCCCTGATTCTCCGCCCGACGGCCTTCCAATCGACAGACACAGCCCTGGATCGTTCGTGAGAACCAGCTGGCCCAAAGGATTCGGAGAATCGGAGTAGACCTGATAACCGAGAGTCGCGCCCGCGATTGGCGAGCATGGTATCTTGGGTTAAGCAGACATCGACGGTTCACTCAGGCCATATTTTGTTTGTCGAAGCATGGCCAATCGCAGTGCCAGGAAATCAGATTTCTCCCGCGTAGAATATCGTCGAAATGGTGTAGTCGGCCGCGACTTGGAGCCGTCTGCAATGCCTTGAACTTCACCAAATAACCCAGACCTACTGCACATGGACATGTATAGGACTCTTCGCTTCCAGCTTTATGATGATAAGACTCGCCGAAAAACGAGTGCCGTACGTTTCTTGCGCTCGTACTCCTAGGCTTCGTCCGATCTTTATTCTTTCTGGCCGGCGATGAACTTGAAAGCGGCGTCAACTGCGCGATCGCTCGCGTGAGACCCGGATTCGACCTCCGAATAATCAGGCTTGGCATTTCCCGAGAAATGCGCTGGGTCAAAACTGCCTCTTTTGATTCGAAAAGCCCACACATACTCGCGTTTGTACTTTTCTGTCGCCTGGGTGTTATCCAAAAGAACTATCGCCGACCAATTTGAAAAACCTGAACTATCGGTATGAACGGGTACCGGCATGGTGTAGTTATAGTAGTCGACATCATGCGTAAAAATTAGAACGAAATCGACGCTCGCTGGCGCAGGGGCTGGGCAGACGGTCGGGAACTTCTTCCAATTGTTTTCTATTCGCTGAGACTGCGCTATGGACACGCCGTACGCGCAAATGTAAGAGGAACAGTGCGCATCCGCCATTTGGCTACCCGACGGCGAACTCCCCGTAACGGCAGCTTGGCCGGCCGTGCACGACCAGCCGTCGCTCGAAAAAGGCAAAAGACATGCAATAAGTAGCAGAAGATATTGCAGCTTGGCGCTTATCTGATTTCTCCTCACGTTCGGTGTTTTGAGCACATGCCGTATCGGTGTTTTCGGTCGCAGCCAAGCCTAGTTGGTTCCATGCTGACTTCCTCTCCCAACCAGGAATACGCAACTCACATGCCAAGGGTAAGTGCCGTTTTTTCAATGAGGTGGTTTCGGCGGGCGTCATTGCTATGGAACTTCAGTTCCAAAGAGTTCGCAGGACATTCCCGTCGTTATGGAACTTCAGTTCCAACGAGTTCGCAGGATATTCCGTGCCGGGATTCTCTCAATGGTCTGTTGCGTGGGAATTTTTTTCAAGCTGCCGACATCCGTAAGAGCCTGAGCCCGTGTGAACCTCTCCGAGGTTTCTGACGTTAGTTCTTGTACTACCAGGACGCTTCCCTGGGGTATTCGAAGACTGACTCCTGGGACCGGTTCTATCACCTGGACGACCTTCTGCGGCACTCTAGCTCAGGAGCGGGCGACCGAATACGCCGATTTCATGAATGACACTCGGAACTAAGAGGCAATTTCTAATTCTATTCTTTCCGTCCATCTCTGCGGGGTTGAACGGCGGTCTGTGTACCAAGCGTAGCAAGCACTGGGTCGATCAGCTTGTGGATACAGTGCGTGATTTGTTTTGGTGGGACGGATTTTCGTCTTGGACGTTCTCTTTGCCCAGGCGTCTCAATGTGCGGTGTCGTAGCTTACCAAATGTGGTCAGGAAATGGTCGCGCGTGAGAAACGGCAACAACGGAATACGGCGCTTCTCCAACCTGCTTCGCGCGCGTTTCAACCGCTCATCTTCGCCGAACAATGCCAGAGCCGCGTCGAGCGTATCGAGTGCCTTTTCCCGCCGGCCCGCAGACGCGTAGACCTCTGCCAGGTTCAAATGGAACTGTGATTCGTTTCGTCGCAACTGTACAGCGATTTCGCAGAGCTCCGCGGCTTGATCCCACTTGCGTTCGGCACGCGCGATCGACAGCCCGAGAAACGAAAGATAGAACGGGTTATGCTTCTCAGATTCAAATGCCGTCCGCATGTGAACAAGGGCCTTCTGCGGATGCCCATTCTTGAGCGCCTTGATACCTTGCTTAAACTCCTCAACGAGATCGACTTCGACAATGGCCATCGCGTTCTCCGTTGGCAATCCGAGATTCCTCGAGACTTCAGGCAAGAAATGCTCAGCTGCTCTCCTACTGTAGAGAGTTTCTCACTGGGAAGTCTACTGACCCTTACGCCAGCATTGACCAACTGCGCAGCACTTGCGGTCCATCGCATTGGTCGGGAGTTCGGCAACAGAAGCCTGTGAGCGTCGGCGCGTCGATGGTGATCCCCACCCCCGGGGCTGCGGGCGTTTCTTCCGTTACTCATTGACGCGGATCTTCGCCCAACTTGTCGACGCTGGGCCTCGTAACGAATAAACTTTACCTATGGCAGTAAGTACCCCCTGAGCATGACATCCGAACCTGCGATCCATCGAAAGTATCCTCGCATCCGCGCGCCCAAAGGGATGTTGGTCGGCTGGAAATCGACCGGCCAAACCAGCGCCTCGCACGCGGGGATCATGGGCCTGGGAGGCCTGTATCTGCACGCCGCGAACCCCCCGAGTGAAGGTTCCACGATCGAATTGATTTTCGACTTGCCGACCGGAGAGGTTCGCGGACGCGCGATTGTGCGCAACGTAACGCCTGGGAAGGGCATGGGTGTACAGTTTGTTCAGATGAGGCCGGAGGACCGAGCGAAGCTGGATCGGTTTCTATCCGGGCAGAAGGTATCCCAAAAGGTTCCCGCTGTCGCCCCAGCTGCAAACTCACGCCCCGTCAATGCACAGTCCGCAAACTCGCGGCTCGCGATTTCGCCCGAAAGCGAAAAGGCGGCTCAGCTTCGATTCGAACGGGAGATGCGGCAATTGATCACTCTGACCAGCAAGGCGACCTATTACCAGCTTCTGGGAGTCACTTCCGAATCGCCAGGCAGCCAAGTCAAGAAGAGCTATTACGCGCTGGCCCGCAAATTACATCCGGACCATCACATGGGTAACCGCGAGTTGGCCGCACCGCTCAAAGACCTGATGGTCGTCATCTCGGAAGCTTACAAGACGATCGGGAACGAAGAGAAACGGGCGGCGTATGACAAGCGTCTGGCCGCTATGGGCGGTTTCAGCATGCATCGAGAAAAAACAGATACGGCGGAATCCATCGAAGGATGGCACGAGCGTGCTAACGAATGTCTGCGCGCGCAAAACTTCGTTGGCTCGATTGTCTGGTTGCGCAAATGCGTTGAAGCGGCGCCGGAACAGGCTTTGTACCATGCCTTGCTGGCACGCAGCCTCGGGACCGTACCCCAATATCACAATGAGGCCATCGAACATTTCCAAAAGGCGATCGATCTCGATCCATGGAAGGAGCCGGTCTACGTTCAGTTCGCTGAACTGCTCGAGACCATGCAGCTTCCGGTGCGCGCACGCGCCGTTTACTCCAAGCTTATCGAAATCAACCCCACGCACGCGAAGGCTTGCGAGCGGCTGGCCGCACTGGATGCCGAGGAAACAGATGAGAAACCTTCGGCGCTAATCTCACGCTTGTTCGGCGGAAAAAACTGAATCATGCTCAGGCTGCTTCCAAGAACCGCGCCTCCGGGGTCCCCAAAAGTGCGATCCTCGTGATTGTAGCGTTCGTTATGCCGGGTCACCGGCCATCCTTAAATTCAAAACCACTCACGGCATAGTTGTTGCGCCTCGTCACGGGCGATGATGCCCGACGAGGTGGGCATCCCCGACTCTTTGCGATTTTTACTTCAATCTGCTTTACCCGTCGGGCGAGCCCCGCTTGCTGCCTCGTCATCGATTTCGCGGTCGCTGCTTCGGCCGTTTTCCCTCGTTCCTCCGCACTGCATCTCTCGCCCAAAGCTGCCCGCGTGCGGTCTCATTTTATTAGTCCACGGGAGGGGTGATCGAGAATCGTCGCCCCAATCTCCAGTCTCCCGTGCTCGGACTTGACAGAAATAGGATCTGCTTGTTTTTGAGGAAGTTCACTGGGTTCGTTTCGTAATTTCATCTTTCGCTTTTCCGAAACCAGTTGCGCAACGTCGCGGTTTTTCGCGCCGTCTGAGTCACGAGACCCATTCGAAGCACACGGTGCCGAAAACGATTTCGGCGGCTCAGAAATCAGATGACGCCGACAGTGTCCCATTTTGGTTGCCACGATTCCGCGATCGCAAGTGCTTCTACAAATGCAGCTAACTGGTACCTCCCGGATCGATGATCACATCCACATCTATCGCTGCAGGGGGAGAGACCGCCGCGCCGGACTGAAATGCTTGAAGTCTTTGGATTTCGTGAAGGGTCCGAAAAAAGGACCGCTCGAGATTGCCTTCGTATCGAGCCACTTTGTCTAAGACATCCGGCTCCAACAGCATTCGACTGCGGTTTTCTCGCTCCAAAAGCAACTTCCAACGTACACCTTGTTCCGCAAGATTCCGCACTTCCTCCTCGGCCTCTTCGCGTTCATTTGAGGTGGATAAGACGCATTTGATTATCAGGGACTCGGGAGTAATTCCTGCCGCGGCAGCGTATACCTCAACAGCCTTGCGCAGAAGGCCAGCCGTCCACTGGTCGAAAGCATCAAATTCCGCGTCATCGTCCGGAATACCGGGAATGGAAGTTTCGTTGATATTCTTGGGGAGCTCCCGCCAAAGAGCCCACAGTGTGGCTACCGCGAGCTCTTTGTCGAGCCTCTCCTCGTCGGTCATGTTGGCTAAAGTCTTGAGCAATTCTACGATGAGAGATGCTACCTCAGCCTTCGCATGAGCCTCTGCGGGATCTGACGGTTTGCCGAACCCAAATTCCTGGCGACGCTCCAAGTCCGCCTCCGCGGTAACGACGGCAGCTTCCGCCACTTGCGCTTCATACCGGACAACACGCCCTAGTCTCCACGATTGTGCTGCAAGCCGGTTCGTGAGTAGCTCCAGAAGGTAGCCAACGGGCGCGATGCTTTTAAAAACACCATTGCGGTGTTTTTCCCAAGCTTTACGACTTTCTATTCCTGGGAGGATAGGAGTTGCTGAGAGCAACCCGTGCTTTGTGGCGTTATTCGAAGATACGGCCTTTCCATGGGCGGTCTTCGGCCCACTTGACTGGACGGCATTCTCGCGGTTTGCAGCGCGCTTCCTGTCGCTCATGTTTCCTCCCGGTGGGCGAAGGCGTATTGTGGTCTCCTTCTCCTCTCACCCTACGTAGAAACTCAACCGACATGCCTACAATGTGTTTGTAAATATCTATGGGAAAGGGGCTTACCTATGAAATTATCGTTTTACGATAATTCGGTCGGTTTATTTCGAGTGCAGAGAAGGCAGCTTGAATGAGCCTTAAGAGAATTGCGGATTGCTTCACTGCCGCATGTGGTCCACAGGGCATCGCATTGAGGCCCTCAACAAAATCAGGAGGTGCACGACGCACTTTCTCAGCAAATCTTTGTGCCGGGAGAAACGGTAGTACAATGCCCAAATCCAGTAGCGAAGTCGAAACTAATCCGGGTCGTGGAAGATGGCAAAGAGCACCAAAGACGGCGGAGAGATGCTGATGAATCCGAAGTTGCCTCGAATCGTCGGCAGCGTCCCCCGCTCATTTGAGTTTTCGTCGCCAGCCCCGGGTCGACCGAAGGTCTTCTGGGTGAAAGGAATCAATCCGGAAATCGTGCGCGAATGCTGGTCCTCTCAAGGGGAACTCCCCTATGAGGAGCGCGAGTTGCCACTCTACATTTCCTCGAAGATCCCGGGGGCTCCTAGAACGTGCAAGAGCTACAGCTTTGGAGCAACGAGGAAAATGGTTGTTTACGTACGAGCACAGCCGCAGGTCCGCTTGGTGGTGTTGCTCGACGCACCCTATGATAGCGAGGGAGAGGCTTGGCAACCTATTGCGCGTTCTAGCGTAGAGCGAGATCGTGGCGTTGACCCAATGGACTCAAGGCAACTTGAGGGGCGCCTATGGGATGAGATTTGCCTGGTCGAGAGGAGAGGCCGGCCGCGTGGAACCGGGCATCCGAAGAAGCCAACTTTGCGGCAGTTCCCTCTGTCTTCCGGGCACATATTTCGGCTGCGAGGGGAAGGGCTTGACAACACAGACACCCGCATACTCTTTGGACGGTGGGAACAAAAAACGTTCAAGCAAGTCGGAAGAGAGCTTGGGATTTCGGCCCAGGCGGTCTGGAAGCGATGGAACCGAAGGATTGAACCAGCTATCAAGCGATTGAATCCTGGTTTCTCCAGTGGTTCATTCCAATTGAGTTCGCTGGACTCGAAATAGACCTGCCGATTTATTCACCACCTCCGCACCATGACGAACAAAACATCGTCCTCGTCTGAGAGATCGAACTGATCCTTCACTCCCAACAAGACGATCCTTCCACCTATTCTATTCGTCTCGCCTAACCGGGCTTTACATTGCCTGGTCGCTCTCCCGACCATCTAGCCTTTGCCGCCCTACGGGCGATTTCCTTCCGTCGTTCTGCTGTCAGCTTATTGCGACGAGCCTTCCCGCCTTTCCGTCCCAATGCGACGGCATTTGCATCTTTGTCCTCTTTCTTGGCCATGTGCGATCTCAGAAGTTATCCCGGTGTGTGTAGGAAAGCAAGAAATGGCTTGACACTGCTTAGCGCCAAGCATATGCTTAACGCTAAGCATATGACTGGAGGTCATTCATGAAAGTAGCCGCCAATTCAATTCGACAGGAGATGAGAGCTGCGAGAGAGACTTGGTGTGATCTAGGAGCGCCTAGATTGAGGGGTCTCCGCTCTTTGTTGGTGAGATACAAGTTCTCGGTTATTCTCGGAGAAATTACTCGGATCGACAGTCGTTGGTATGTTACGCACTCTGGTCTCCTTTATCTGGCTTCGCGGAGGAAATGCCATGGAATTAGGACATCCTTGCAGGATCGACTCTGTGATCCCGCAGCGAATCGTTGGGTATTTCGAGCTGTCGTTTACAAAGGTCCAAATTCGAAAGGCTTCGTAGGTTACGGCGATGCCGATCCCTCGAATACGTCCTCTCTGGTTCGCGGCGCCGAGATGCGTGTGGCCGAAACTCGCGCCGTGAATCGCGCTTTGCGCAAGGCTTATGGAATCGGTCTTTGTTCAGTCGAGGAACTTAGTTCACAACCATCCTCCATTCCGCCTCTGCGCGAAGGAAAGGCGGTCCATCCGCCAAATGGCAACGGCTCTGCCAACGGCCAGCCTAGACTCCGCGACAAGCTCTGCCTTTTGATTCGAAAGTACGAACTCGATCCCAACCTAATAAAACGCTATGCGGCGGATTTTTGTGGTACGGAAACTCTCCGCGACGCTGGCCGCGACCTCGTCGAGGCTTTCATTTCCACCGTGGCCGGGGAAGCTGCCAAAAATCGTGCGGCGCTGATCTGCAAGTTAAACACCTACAGCCAGCCTGAGGAGGTGAAATCATGAAACGGCATTTTCCGGGTTTACATGCGGAAGCGACGCGCAAGGACGATTTCCTCGAAGGCATCTTCCTCGTGCGCGTGGACCGAGCGTATTATCGCTGGCATCCACAGAAGCCTTTTTTCATTCTCAGCTTCACGGTCCTTGCGCCCGAGGACTTCGCCTCCCGCAAGATTGCCGGCCGGCTCTATTGCACCGAGAAGTCCCTCTGGAAACTGAATTGGTTCCTGCGGGATTTCGGCTATGACCCCGATCTGCTCGGGCGAGACGAGGTGGATGAAAAGGCTCTGCTCGGGCTCACGGGCATTCTGCGCACCACTCGCAAGTCCTTTGCCGGTCGAATGTTTCTCAACCTCGATGCGTTTGCACCCTCCAGCGAATGGGAATTCATCTCCAAGGATGCCCGCGAAGGGGTGCTGCCGGGAGGCTCCGATGACCTACAGCTTCACGCAGATTAACCAGTATCTGCGCTGCCCGCGCCAGTATCGCTACAAGTATCTCGATGGTTGGCGCGAAAAGGAAGACAAAGCGTCCATGATCTTCGGCCGCTGCTTCGAGAACGCCTTGGCTGCTTATTTCGCCCGGGAAGACTCGACGGCCGCATTCTTTCAGGAATGGCGCAAATACCAGGACGCCTCCCTGGCATATGCGAAGAACGATTCCTGGGACCGCCTCTATCACCAAGGCATTCACCTGCTCGAACGGTTTGCCCAGGATGATCGCGTTCGGATAGGACGTCCGAAGCAGAATCTGCAGGTGAAATTGACACGTTCGCTCCCGTGCGGTGGTGATTTCGTGTCCTACATCGATGCGATCGGCGAAGTGGCTGGGACGAAATGCATTATCGATTGGAAAACGACGACATCCCGATACGCCGAACAGCCAGAGGGTCTCTTGGCCCTCGATCCACAGCTGATTTGCTATTCCTGGATGGCGGGAATCTCCGAGGTTGCCCTGGTTGTCTTCGTGCGAAAGAACGCACCGGAGATCCAGTATCTGAGGACATCCATCGATGAACAGCAGCGCCGGGAGTTTGGCCAGCTGGTGGAGACCACGGTCAATCAGATCGAAGCGGGCCAATTCCTACCGCACAGCGGGATCCGTTTCCCGCAGAACGGCTGTGTAAGTTGCCCGCATCTGGGGATCTGCTTGGGGGATCAGCAGCTGATGGATTCCAAACTTATTCGCCGTCCGGGAGCGAGCGACCTTGATTGGCTTGACCAATTTGAGGATTAGCGGGCCGCCACCGATGGCTCCCAAACTCAACCGCCGCCGGGCTCTGTTCGTGCTGGGAAGGATTGACGAGATCTTGTCCTGGGAACGGACGACGGAGCAGGAACGGGACACGCGATTTGTCGAGCTCGGCCGCTATCTCTGTGAAACCCGCGCCGGGCAGTATTGGCGCGTGGACAATCTGAAGTCCTTTGATGAGTTTCTGGAGAAGAAATTCCCCGAGTCGCGGCGGAAGGCCTATTACCTGATGGCGATTCACGAGCAACTGCCGCGGCAAACCCATCACGATCTGAAACAGGTCGGCTGGACCAAGGCAGCGGAGTTAGCCAAAGTCGCTCGCCGGGACGGACAGCAATTCGATTGTGCAACCTGGTTGCACAAAGCGCAGGAACTGCCTAAGGAGGAGTTCAAGCGGGAGGTGGAACGACATCTGACCGGCCAGGAAACCGAGCCTTGGGAAATGCTCTATTTCAAGATGTACAAGAGCCAGCTGGCGGTGATCGAGCAGGCGCTCGAGACCGCTTCGTTAATGCTGGGAGGTCAAAAGGCGCGGGGTTACTGTCTGGAGATGATCTGCGCTGATTTTCTGGCCGGTGCAAGCTTGCACGACTCCGGCAACGCTGAATCCCTTCTCTTGGCTCTCAGTCGAACTTACCTGCTGCTCCCGACCTCACAACGGCAGGAGTTCTTGCTGCGGATCCCGAAGGCATCATGAATTCATCAGGCTCCACACGGCCCAGGCGTCGCTTATCCCGGGATTCCTACCGGGGACTTTGCCAGCAAGTGCTCCGGCGCGATGGTTGGCGATGCCAACGATGCGGAAGTTCCAAAGATCTTCAGGTCCATCATCTGCAGCCGCGAAGCCATCTGGGAGGCGATGTGAAAGAAAATCTCATTACGCTTTGCAGTGGATGCCATCGAGAAATCCATCTCCATGTCAAGGCTGTCGCGGGGTTCGACTTGTGAGCGCAGGACGGCCATTTTGGCAACGCTCCACTTTGGTTCGATGACGCTTGGTCTCCTATCTGAGCGAAGGGGCTTGTTGTTTCCTTTCACCACCAATGAGCCCTGCCCGACGCCTACGCCTGCGCGATGCAGAACCACGAATTCCCCGCGGCATACGACCCGGCGAGTCCCAACCGGGCATTCCTTCCGCCTGACCTTTCGAGCCATCGGGTCGTGGATTTGCCGCGGCACGCCGGAACCATCATTTTACGCTCGACTCGGGTTTCGCTTCGCAGGGACTAAGAGAACTTCTAAAATCCGCGTTGTCTCCGTCTGCCCTTTCTATGTAGTATCGGACAGTTGTTCGCTTGGCTGCCAGTACTAGACCATTGGCCTCGTACTCGAGCAACCAATGGAGGGAGAAATGAACAGAAGGGCGCGATTTCTATTGCTCGTGCCCGCCGTGATAGCCGTTTCGCTTCTGGCTGGGCCAGCGTCGGCCAATACGGCGAGCCTGAAGTGTAATTCCCACCGCGATCAAATCTGGGTCTACAATTCCCTAAATACCTTCGACGTTGAAGCCAAACTGAAATGTGGAGAAGACGTCGAAATTGTTGAGCACGTTCGTGACTATGTCAAGATTCGTGCTCAAAACGGATTAGAGGGCTACGTGCCGGAGGATGACTTAGCTAATCTGCCACCTACGGCAATTCGCCCGGACACGACTCATGACGTCGGGTTCGTCGCGAAACAGGTCCAGGAAAAGGAAATCGCCAAGGCGGCGGCCACTGATGCTTTTCCTGTTCCTGCTAATTCGGGGCATGCAGAATTCTCGACAACTTCTGGAGCAGTCACCCCAGCTTCGGCGGACGACACAACCGGGAAAAAACTGCCCTCCAAGGACTCCCTCTTACCGTTTAGTGCGCTCGCCGAAATGAATCCGGCGCCAGGTTCTCAACCAGTCAAGGAAACTGAGACACCTGCAACTCCGCCAACCGACGCGGGCCCGTCTTCGTCGCCACACACATTGGTCGCGGATGCGACGGCCGCCAGAATTGTCAATCGGCCGACCGATTCGGCAGCACGGACCGGCGTTTCCGATGAAATTTCCGATCTACAGCCGAGGAGTGACAGTGCGGATCTTGCCTGCCAGAAGTATTTTTCCGCGTACGGCCTGACTCCCAACCAGATGAAATGGATTGCCCAAAATAGGAAGAGGCTGTTCTCCAATGTCTGTCCGGCTCCCGATCCTTCTAAAGTGGATTTCGTGATTATCTTCACTCATGACGTGGATTTCTTCAGCACCACGATGCCCGAGCCGGTGCACAAGAACAACGGGTTTTCGGATTTCACGCCCATGACGCCGATCGATACAGCGCTTGTGCCCGAATCCGACTCGGACAAAGCACACAAAGAGTATGTCTGGATATTCCGATTCGCGAAGGGCACTTTCGATCCGGGGCGTTTTTCTCCGCGCCGCGAGTATCAATTCTCGAAGGTGGAAACAAACTCGCTGGGTTCCAAGGCAGGTTTCAAGGCCGTCGAAGACGCTTTCAGATTTGTGGCATCCGCCAATCCTTGAATTTGATTCGGAGATAGCGAGCTTTAGTTCTTCTTGAATCGCAGCACGAACAGCGCAACCACAAGCCGGATCTAGTTGTGTTTCTTTTCTGTAGGCTTTTCTACTTGCGCCAACCCTTTTGCTCCTTTCGTGGCTTGCTG
>CAWAED010000006.1:0-77110 GCA_963781105.1 uncultured Acidobacteriota bacterium
AAATTTGAAACAGGAGCGGGTCTAATACTGGAATTTGTCCGCTTGAATCGGTATGACGACTGGTGCAGGCTTCGCAACGGGTGCAGTCGGCTCAACTGGCGGCGGTCAACAGACTCAGAATCGGCAACAGGCGCGGAAAGGCGATCAGGATTTCGGACTGCACTTAAGAAATTTTCCAATGCACTTTTTTGTTTGGTCACGACATCAGGCCCGAAGACACGCTGCGCTTTGTCCTCAGACGTATCTCGGTTGCTGAGTTTTGGGAGTCTTGCGGCTTTTTCGTGTACCGATTGGTGGTGCCCGCATCCAACTTCGCGCGTTGCAACTGTTTCTTCTGGCGGTCATCCGCAGAAATAATTTTCAATCGTGTGACACGCTCTTTGGGAGTCACGTCTTTACCCGTCTGTAGTCTCTCGCGGGCAAACGCTGCTGCGCTTTTTACTCTAGGCATTAGATCTTATCCACTCGAAAATGCGTTCTGCCGCCTCTTTCATACGTTGCGGGATGTCTGGCGCACTTCAACGCGCCTGTGACAAGGTCTTGCGATGTCCGCCTTCTGCTGCGCGTAAGTAGCGTTCACCACTTCTGGTGGCGCAGGAGGCAGTGCCACAGGCACGTCAACGTTTTCGCCGGATATGAAGCGGCCAAGAATGGGATAAAAAACCTTTCCTATTTCCTCGCGCACTTGGATTCATGGCGTCATCGGATACTTGGTCGGGGTCGAGTCCCAATGTGAAACGAAAAATATTGCGGGCAGCATCGAGGCGTTCTCGGGGTTCGAGTAGCGCGTGAACTTTTCGGTGCTGTTGCTGGGGTCAAAGTTGGCATCCACGACCACCGCTTGTAGACGAGTACGGAGATTTTCTGCTCGGGCCTTGCATCTGTCTCCTTGATTTCTTCTTTCGGGCTTTATTTCTTCGGCGCGAGCGAAGTGCTGCACGTTAATTCCTTGGCACGGAAGTTCACGCTGCACGTTTCATAACACCCCACCACCTATATGCTGGACGCGGGGAACGGCGAACCCAGTATCTCATTCCCATCAGCGTTACAGAACTTGAATCAACAAACCGCCCGTTGTCTGCTATGATTTCAAACTCGCCACAGCGCTCTCCTCAGGATGGATTTACTTCTTGGCTTGCGGTCACAACTTCAACCGGAAACTTGTCCTTGATGTGGCCCGCGAAATAGTCGTCTCGGTCAATGCTTGTGCGCAGACCCTGAATCAATTCAGCAGGCACGCCTGCGAACACGAATACCGTCTTAGGAACGCTGCTGAACTTGAGCCAAAGTTTTCCATCCCGCTCACCGATGGAATACAAATCCTCAACATCCGACGGGTCAATAGGCACGGGCGGTCGAGCGAGCAGCGGCTGGCGGCACATAGGCTGGGACGCGGGCCGCGCTGCGAGGCGCAGTTGTGTGGTTTGGCCAGAATCGAACCTGCGCTTTTATTTATTGCTGCTGAAACTGGTCGGGCGACTGCGGACATCGTGTTCTCCTCTGGTTTGGTAATCTTGTAGCCAGCGCTCTTCGAATTCGGCGGCATGCTGCATCATTTCGTCGTACGCACTCACTGCTCGGCATCCTGTGGCAACTTGGCGTTGGCTGCGTTTGCGATGCGCTCAACCGAGATATCTTACGTTTTGCAGACAGAGGCAAAATCTTCAAACGCCACTCCTCTTCACTCAACGGCTTGACTGATTTTTCGTCGCTCATTAGATTTTCGCCAGTCCGGTGATTCGCTTGCGCTGCGTGGGCTGCTCGGGAATCGGAAAATCGCTGGGTGTCGGCGCAGTGGGGAGCTTTGGCCGTTACGCGGACAGTGCGCGGCGTGGTTTTCTTCAACGGCTTAACGGCGGATGAACTCTTTGCCATGGCTTACTCCGTCTCCCGGGCGTCACGATTTTTCTTGCGGTGTACGCGCTTCTGAAACTCGCGGCGCTCCAGCTTCCTGCTGGCCAAGGTCTGCGGCGCGGTCACAGCGAATGCGGATGTCGTCTTAGCCTCGGCTGACGGATTCTGTCTGCCTCGGGTCTTGTGCGCTCCGTCGGCCTTGCGCTTGGCTACTTCGTCTGCTGGTGACTTGCTGGCCATATTGGCTCCTAGAAATCCTTGACGGTCTTGCCGTCCGCTTCGACCAAAGTGCCAACAGCGGTCAGCGAATTATCCAACTCAACCCCGATGGCTCTTTTGCCTTCCTGATACACGACCGTCTGCCCCGGCGTGAACAGCGCGGCGGTGGCTGCTTCCGCTGGGATATAAGGCACGATTCCTGCCTGCATGCCACACGACTCGATAAGGATAATTCCCCGCGTCACATCCACACTCTTGACGATGCCGTGCATATCTCCTCCACTAAGTGACAAAACTTTTGCTGCGCACTGCGGCTCCGTACGTCGGGCAGATGGAACCAAGTTCTGGCTCGCAAGCCACCCGTGCCTTAGGTTCCCCTGTGCGTCAATAACTGGCGCGAATCGTGATGCGATTTTGGTGCGTGTCTCGGTGCCAAAAGTGGTGCCCAGAAAGCGCTCAGAATGCCGGTGGCCGCTGTGGCCCGAATAAACAGCCCCTGATGGGGGATTTATGCGTCCCATTCGGTTCCGTACGCCATTTGGATGGAACAAAATTCCGTAAGTGCGACCATCCTATCACTTAGGTTACCCTAGCGATTACCGTTTCGGTACGAAAAGCGTTTGTGCGTAGGCTCGTATGTTGAAGGTACTTTTCAGCCGAAGCAGTCGCTATGGGTGGGGGTGGATACGGCGCGGGTCAAAGGGTCCCATTCGCATGCTATACGCCAGAGCAAAATACCCTCCCAAAGCGCTGAAAATAATACCCTTACCATATTTCACTCGCAGCCAAAATCACGCTCCGAAAACTGGTGGTGCGGAGTGGTGGGGGCTGAGGTTTGAACGGATGGTCACCGTCCCGGACTCGCGATATCTGCTACCAGTACCAGTTAAATCATTTGTTATGTGTACAGATGCGGACTGTAGTGTTCCGCATAATCGCCAACACTGGTAGCGGAGCACTCGGGCAAGTGGAAGATTATGCACGACTTACCGACTTTCGCCGCTTGTTTTCGCCGGACTTTCGTACTGATACGCGATTTTTGGAATTCAAAATGTTCCGTCGGGCCGACAGTCACATCGGCGTCCACCGTACGAAGCCCACACGACCGTCTGTTTTCAGGCCATCAAAAAGCGAATAACAGACGAAGATAAAATGCCTACTTGACGTTCAACAAGACATGACGCTCCTCGCAGACAAGGTCAATCTGATTTACGACTGGCACGCATGTTCAGCACGCCCACAATCGCCACGGCCACCGCGATGATGCCTACCACGATTCCACTCACTCTCTTATGCTCCTCTGTGCTGCTGTCACACTCTCTCTGCTTGCGCTCTGGGCTTGGGAGTAAACCTGCGGGCAAGAGAAAGACAAACCGTTGGCGCGGATTCGACGGACTACGAATTCCACTTAATCTATTTTGAACCCAATCCCTACGGCTAGGATGGCTCTTGCAATTACTTACAGTCGCTTTGGTGCATCGTATGATTCGCCGCAGATTGGTATGCGTGCGGTTTTACGTCAGTCTTTAACCGTGAATCAACGCCCTCTAGAAACCACTTTCCAATTACAGAAACCTGCTTTTTAGCCACTTTAGTCGGCGGCTTGGGACTGTGCCTCTTCCCGTTTTTGTGCGTGGCGCATTCTTGCGGCATTCCCAACGGCCCGGTTCGAGCAATTTCAGTCTCACTCGGTGCACTGGCCGTCGCGATTGCTAAGGCGAGGTCCAAGTTGCCCCGGCATCTGCGGTAGAGACGAATCGCAGGCATGCGCTCCAGCTTTCCCGCTTCCATCACCTTGGCAAAATCTCGTTCTTCAACTTCGCTCCATGAATCAGTCACTGCTTTGTCTCCTCACTGGGAAATCTTGGTCGGCTGCGCGGCGCGACGTTTGGCTGCGATACTCCTCGCGATGGCTTCGACCGGTCGGCAATTGTCGTCTCGCGTTCGGCCCGGGTTTGCGGCTGATTTCCATTCTTTGCGCGGTCGTGGCTTTGATGTCGGCTGTTCGTCGGTCATGGTCACACCGCATTGGTTTCTAACAATTCGCTTGCAATCGCGCCCAGTGATTTCTCACTCGGTGGTTGCACTGTGCGAGCACGCTCCGCTTCTCGTGCGGCTTCGCGTTTCGCTTGCTCGATATAGCAACCGACTTCGTCCGCAACAAAGAACGCAACTGGAAGTTTAATCACTCCGGTTCCCCACGTCGGACTCTGCGCGTACTTGTCACGCACAAACACCTTCCATCCCGCAATCACATCGGACAGAGAGACGCCAGCCGCATGAAGCCCGGGAAGAATTCCTTCCAAAGTCTCCACGCCAAATTTCGGCAGAGAAGTCGGCGCGAAGTGGTCACACATCCCTGCGTCCGCGTCATACAGTTCCTGATAAGCATCGCGCAATTGCGACCACAAACTTTTTTCACTGCCCGCAGATTTTGGTGTTGGTTCTGCCGAAGGCAAATTTTGTGGCGCATCCACCGACCCACCCGCCAACGTATTTGGTTGGAGGGTTGATTCATCCACACCTTTTCCTTCTCCCACACCTAAACCCACACCTAAACCCACACCTAAACCTACTGACATCACGCTGTGCGTGTCCTGTGCTCGCACGGTGTCTGCACTGTGCAGAGCCTGGACTGGCTCATTCAATGGCGCAGGCGTGTTACCGGACGGCGGTTCTGGGTCGGTCTTCGGCGGCGGCGCAGGATATTCAAACTTGGAATCTTTTTCGCGCGTCCCGATGCCTTGGTGCTTGGCCCAGTTCATGCATAGCCCGTACTTCTGACCGCCGACTTCGTAGCGCGTGATGAATCCCCCGGCGACCGCTTCAAGCATGAGTGCTTCAAAGTCCAGCGCGTCGAAAGGCAAAATTTTCAGCTTGAGTGTTTTTGGCTTCCACTCGAATCGGCCATGCTTATCGCAGCACGTCCAAACCCCGGGAAGCATCAGACGCGCCGCAACGGACATGTCGTTCACACCTTCATGTATGAAATATTCCGGCTTAATCGTGCGGATATGCGACATCTTCGGCTGGCGTAGTTCCGAATTGTTCGCTTGAAATTTAGTCGGCTTACTCACGAGTGCCCCCGTCCTGCGGAGCATCGGTCTTCGGCGCAGTCAGTCCAAATTTTAACTGCCCGTCGCCTTCGGCCAGCGCTGCGGCTGCTGTGACCGCATGGCCCGGTGATGCTGGCGCAGATGCAGGACGCGGCGCGTCATCAGTGCTGAGAATTGCTTTGGCCTGTCCGGCTATACGTGGTTGTTTCGGCGCAACTATTGGCGCAGCGACTAACACCGGTTCGTACGGTATTTCTGGCTGTCCCTTTGGCGCGGCTTGTGGCGCGTTTAACGGGATGATGCGAATATTCACCGCGCACGGTTTACCGTTTCCGCGTCCTTCGGCATATTCAACCAGCACACCAGGCGCGATATCGCGCGGATTGACGCTTACGAAATTGTTGACGTGATAGAAAATGTCAGGCAGGCCGACGGCAGGTCGCCCATCGGTGTGCCACTCAGGCTTGATGAATCCCCACGGTGCTTTCGGGGAGATAAACAGAATACTTCCACGCATAGTTGTCTCCATGTAGCGTTTTAGATTAGTTCCCTTACAGGTGGCGGGATGGCCTGACTCTGGCGGCAGCGGAGTCTTCGCTATGTCCTCTGTTGTATGGGAGAGGCGTACCAACTAATTAGTGCGATTAAACTTGTGCTGATTGGGTCATACGTTCTGAATCGGTACGAATTGCCGTCAGTGCGCGAACATTCTCCACGGTCAGTGCTGGCGGCACGCCATCGTTTTCTATGACGAGTTGGACGTAGCTGTGCGCGGACTCAACGTCGGCCAATGCGTTCTCCAGTGCTACCCGGCGATGCTCGGACACAGGACGGCCCTTGAGCCAAGCGGTGACATCATTCGGCCCGACCTGCGCCAAATCGGCTAGCAGAACGCGCGGCACGTCCAGTGCGTCTATACGGCGTTCAAGGGTGGTTTTAAGCATGTTTAGTACAACTCCTAAAAGATTGAATCCTACAAAAAGCCGCACTTGGCGGCTGGGTCTTTCCAACAAATGACTGTCCATATGTGGAAGCGGTACGGGTAGGCGCAAGCGCGAAACGGACTCCCGACATGCACATACAGTCTACCACAATCTGACTTGAATGTCAAGAAAAATCTTGACACACCTGTCATTTTGTGGTAGCCGCCACCCGGGGTCAGTTTCCTTTGTCCGCGTTGGGCTGTTCGCTATCTTTGGATGCTAACGCCGCTTTCAAGCGAATCCGATATGCTCGTTGCCTGTCGGCATTGCTTTGATAGAGTCGGGGACGACCAATCACAGACGGGGAACACGGTATGACTGCGACCCGCGAACGATGAACAAAAAACCCGCCGCGCTTCCACGTTACGAAATAAAGTCTGTTCGTCAGGACAGTCTTTTGTAACGCTCGAACGACCATGCGATGTCCACGAGTGTTGTCTTGCAGGTACGAATCCAAAGCACTCCGTGAAAAGATGACTCGAACCAAATCAGTCGGAGATTGCACAGCGAGTGTGGTTGTCATGCTTTCTCCCATGATTTCTGTTGCAAGCATTCATCCACCGCCGCATAGCCGCCACTTCGGTACGCAGCCTGCACGGCGGCGTATTCTGCGTTCATTTCCAGTTTTCGTCTGGCGCGTTCGCGCTTCTCTTCAAGAGTACGAGGTTTTCCAATAGAACCTTCGCGTACTAGGTCGGCGGTGATATATCGGAACACGAGCGCATAGCGAACACCGCACGGTGTCTTGCTGCGTGGCATCGCATGGGTGTGCCTGTGTTGGTCTTTTGGAAAAAAGGTCAACAAAGACCCACTGGCAAGACGAAGGTCTGCGAGCGGTTTCCACGTATAACAAGCTGCCAATTTAAAATTGCGTTCAGCACCTAGACTAACCATACAGATGTGACCTGGAGGTGAATCGCTATGCGGAAGCACAACAGCGTTTTGGTTGAAATGCTTGTTCACTTGGATGGAGTTAAAATAGCAATCGTAGTGCTTTTCCAAGCGCAACTTAAGCGGCAGGAGGAATTCGGGAATATCACCCGATGATTTCACGCGAAAGGCGCGTGGTACACATGGGGTGTAGGATTGGCGCGGTCCCCATTGAATCGTTGCATGAGTTGGTGGCGCATCACACTGTCCCGTCTCCATGATGAAGTTTGGCGTGGCATCGAGGAATGCGATTATCTGCGCGGTCTCTTCGGCGGACACGTATGGGTGAATATATTCGTAGCGCGGGTCAGCAGGTTTCATGCTGCCAATTCTCCTGTCAGCAAAGATTGAAAGTGCAACATCAAACTGCGGTACACGATTGCTTTGTCCGCATCGGTGAGATTCGCCACAAGGTTGTCCACAAATTTGGTTGCGGTTTCTGTTGCTTCTGCCGCGCTGTATTCGGATGGCGGCACGATTTCGCCACCTACGCGAATCACAGGAACCATGTCCACTAACTTGTCATACTCATGAACTGGTTTGGGTTTCGGTTCGGATTTTGGCGGCTTGGGTTTCGCTTCATCGCCGCGCAGCATGAGATACACCGCTTGTTCGGTGCGATGCAGAACTGTGCGGCAGTAATCTTGGAATGTGCGGCATCCGCGAATCGTGTTGTATTTTCCATCTGTCCGCTTGCTGCGGTCGAGATTCTGGAAGCGTCGTTTCATTTCGGTCACTAGCGGCGCAACCATTTTCAACGTCAGCACGGCGTGTTCAATGTGCGCCGCCAATTCATCGTCGGACAAAGTTTCACGGTGCTTGACGGCATGTTTCCAGTCAGGCGCGAGTAAAGTTTCTTTACTCTGCTTGGCAAGTGCGGTTGTCATGCTTTCTCCTGTTCGTTGGCTAGTTCCAACCAAACTTTCGCGTGACAGTTGGGATTATCGGGTTTGCACCAACAGAGCAAATCTTTGCCACGCAAAGATTCCACTTGCCTGCGAAATGTTTCATCGGACGCCATTCGGTGCACGGCGTATGCGCGAAAGTCACTCGCGGCTTTGGCTATCGGTGAGCGGCGATGCGAATCAGGATGGTTGGGGTCTGCGAATGGGTTCTTCGCATTACCGAAAACGGTGCCTTCGCGAATCGTCTTTCCGTACATCACCGTTTTGCAACCCACGTAAACCGCATCGGGTGGATAACTCTGTCCCGCGTGGCAATCATAGACACGCGGCGCAAATACGGGTTGGGTTTTGACTCCTGTTTTCATCCGCGCGATAAATTCTTCCAGCGATTCATCGGTTGGCAAGCACTTCGTATTGAAAGAAATTCGCAAACCTTTCGGCGTCGTGTCATCAAGAATGGCGTGTTCGTGTGTCCAGTTGCAATCATCCGATAGCACAATGAGTGACCCATGAACGGGTTGCAGATTTATCCAGCGGCTTTCATCACGAATCACTCGGCACTTTTTACGGTGCTGTTTCGCCACGATGCATTCGATGCATTTTCGTTGATGTCCATCACACGCTGCTTCGTTGCAATCATCACAGACTCGGCAGGCAGGACAAATTTCCCGCAAGGCAAGGGTGCGTGTCTCACCAAATGAACCAATAAAGGTTCGTGCATCCCGATTACGGTCTTCGGCGTGTTGATGGAAATTGATGTGGTCTGTCTCACTCTCGTAGCCCAGCAAGGAAAAGTAATTCACAGGCTTGGTAGCGAACAGAGACAACTTGATAGCCATTTGTTTGATTGGCAGAAATGCGTCATCCATCGTGGGATACTTTTCATTGAGGTGGGTTGGACGACCCCGAAAACTGCCAGCATCATTCCAATGCGCAACAGATGTTCGGTGCAGAACCATGCTGGAGTTCATCGGGTTGCGCGGACGAACACGCGGAATCTGTTTGACGAATTCAAAGAATTCATTTGCTTCCGATTTTGTGAAAAACGTTGGATATTGTTGGTAGGGTAGCATCACTGTTTGACTCCTACGGCGATTTGTCTCACCTGTTCTTCTGTCAGATTCCGCAGCGTAAGATGGAAAAGATTTTCGGCGGCACTTCTGGACACTTCAGCGTCAGTAAACAAACTCGTCAGTTCTCTGGCTTTGGCGATTTGCTGTTCAAGAGCGGTCTTCAACTCGGAAGATTTTGATGGTTGTTGTGACTCATTGTTTTCGGCAACTACAATTCGCACAATGGCGTCCGCTATCTGCGGGGGAGTCTCCATTCCAACGAGAGCCAGAACAGCGTCCGCTGCATTCATCTGTGCAAGCAATTTTCGAGTCAGGTTGCGAATGTCAGGGTGTTCTTGTTCGTACACAGCAATGTCAGCATCAGCGAGTTGGCGTGATTCTTTCTTGGGATTTTTCGCAGCGGCAAGCGCAGCACGGACAGATTCGTAATTTCGATTAAGGATACTGTTGCAGAATTCTTTCCATGAGTGACACCCTTCGATGGGTTCCCGCAGCCGGTTCTCGCTGTTTCTTTCACCCGCTTCAAATCGCTTTCGCAGTTCCATGATGTACGGCACGTACTGTTGAATCTTGGCGAAGGCTTGAATAGCCACGGCTACCAATTCTTTGTTGGTCATCGTGGCGGGGTCGCCAAACGTTACACAGGAATCCTGTGGGACGGTCGCAAGCATGGTGGCACTCATGCCGCCACCAACGTGCGCTTGGCGATGAATGATTCAATCGCTATGCGTGGATACAGGAATTTTCCACCTAGACGGACGTACGTGATTTTGCGAGCGAGCCGCCAACGTTGGAGGGTCTTCGTACTCACACGCAATTCTGCGGCTGCTTCCTGTGTGGTAAGGTGATTCGATTGTGGAGACATAGAGCAATCCTTGTTTCGGATTGTTCCATGCCGTTTCGGCGGGAACTCTAGCCTAAGCTAGCGGTCATTGCATTTCCAACAGGCGTCCGTTATTGTCCCGAGGTCGGCGTTCGCCGCTACTCAGGCACCTGTGGAACCCTACGGCGAGTAATAGTTGACTACGCACATCAGACCCGCTCACCACCAAGCCTGATATCGCTTTGTTTCCGTGGGACTGTCGAGCACACTAATCATATCAAAACAACGGTGGACATGTCAATTGGGGTTCAGAATAGCGCATTGGTAGCATTTACTTAATCGCCTCGTACGCCTTGCGCACTGTCTCTGGCTCCTCCACGATGGCCAGATAGCGTTCGGTCGTACTCAGTTCACTGTGGCCCAAGTCGCGCTGAATGTTGCGGGCAGGAACACCCTGCAACATTTGATAGGTCGCATACGACTTGCGAAAATTGTGCAGAATGTGTGAGCGGCACTCCGGTCGGCTGAATGCGTACGGCTTCTTGCCGGTCGTCTCCGCACGCTTCTGCAACGCATTGATTCTGTCCGCGAAGTTCTGGTCCGGCGTTCCCAGTCGCGTGGGAAACAACAGTTCGCTCCCGCTATGCTTTGCACGCTCACCCTTGCCAGCCTGCCGCGCCTGTAGACGCGCCTTGAGCATGGCATTCTTGTCCGGCGACACAATGCGCTTCTCGTGGTCCTTAACGCGCCAGTCGAATTGCGGCTTGTCCTGAACGGTGATTTTCATCTTGCCATCGCCGTTGGCCCAGTTGATATCTTTCCATGTCAGGTGCTGAATTTCTTCATCGCGCATGCCAGTGCAGAGGAGGAGCAGAACTAGGTCGCGCAAATCATCCGCAAGAAAGTTGGACTTCTCGTGGACACCATCCGCAGCCTTCAGCATCGCATTGATGTCGTCGGGCGTGTAGAACACAACGTCTGCGATGCCGGGTTTCTTTACGCGAGGAACATCAACGCGGTCCACCAGTCCCGCATCGTTAGGATTGAACGTACGGTCGGTTTTCATCTTGATGCCGTTGCGTGCTAGGAACTGGCCCACCACTGTGAATTTGCGACTGTCCGAATACGCGCCCTTGCCTTTCTTGCGCGTTACATTCTCGCGCAACCAATTTTTGAAATTGAGCAGGATGGCTTCGCCGCGTGAATCGTTCTGGAATTCCGATACCTTGACGGCACCGAACGCTTCACAGGACGCGGCAAAATCTTGCATCGCCTTGCGATACGCGACCACAGAATTGGGTGAGAGTCCATTGTCGCCGCCGTTTCGCCAGTCATTCTCGCGGCTCTCACTGTACGCGATGAATTCCGCCACGGCTGCGGCAATCGTTCCTTCTGGCTGCGCAGTGGTGGGAGTCGCGGGCAGGAGCGGGATACCTTTGCGCTCGCGGTCCAAATTCGTCACGATGTTGGACTGGCTAATCAGAGCCTCGTCAATGGACGCAAAATATTTCCACGTCCGCTTCCCACTCTCTGATACGCGCAGATAGTACGCGCCGTCATAGCCTTTCGGCGGCACAGGCTTGCCGTTTTTGAATTCAACTTTCTGATACGGCTCGCCGCTATTTCGTGTGTAGAGCGTTGCGGTTGCTCGCATGTTATAGTTCCTCTTCTTCGGACTCTGGTGTCCACTGCACGCCCAGTTCAGACATCCACATAGTGTCTTCGGCGTCTCTGACTTCCTGCGGAATGCTGGCCTCTATCTCGCCGCCGATTTCGTCCGGTGGTGCGCCCATGTATGCGATGTCCAGATAGTTCTGGCGGGTCAGTGGGATGTTGTTCTTCTTCATCGCTTCCAGCACGATGTCCATTAGCGCAGTCCATTCGCGGCATCGGCCACGACGGCATACTGGGGGTTGTGACGCTTCACATCCGCCATAACATCCGACACTGGCGCGAGCAACGTGAAAGGCAGGGGTATCGCTGTGGTGCCGAATAGCCGCTGCATCTTTGCGGCCTCTGGAGTGTGCTTGAAATCAACCATCCAGCAGTTCTTTGAATCGAACACGACCAGTGTGTTTTCCATGACCGCCTCCGTTATGGCTGTTCTGACCATAAGGAATGGTAGCATCACTGGTAGCATTTTGTCAAGGTTTTGCGTTTAGTCAAGCAGGCGTGCGTTTCCTATTAGTAGGCTCGGAATCCCTTCTTCCGCACGATACCCGGGTGTTCGATGCACGCTTCCTTACTAAAATCTTGCTGTGATTGCAGGTGCGACCATATGCCCAGGGACCCCGCGGGACAGGCGAGGCTGACGCTGGTAAATAAGTCGCCATTTGCGAAGAAAATTCGCCGCTACGCGAATTTGATAATTCTCGCAGTTATATTCGTAGTCTTCGCTGCTTCCGCCACAAGAATATTTTCCGCTGAACAGGCCTCCTCCTTTCGTGAAGACTTGCGACCTTATGGCTTCCTTACAAGTGGAAGCTTCATAGGCGGCTCTACGAATATTAGTTTTCTTTCGAACGACCTGTTGTTAGTTACCGTGAATCAATTTGATTACCATGGCTCCCGGATTGTCAGATTCCCGTTGGGTGACCAGCCGCTTTCGAGGCTTCTGTTGTTTAGTGTTTCGCAAAAGGCCTTGCTGAAGAGCAAATATATGCCGGTGGAGAAGTCCGAGGGTTCGGTCAGGGCGATCGCCGGTGCAAAGTTTGTCCTGCTTAATGAATCAGGGTTACGCGTCTGCACCAGCGACCTTGAATGTGGGTCGCCTACGCCCGCATCAGGGTCCGTCCTTGTGTCACCGCGACAAACAAGGTTCGCGGTTGGAAATTATGGTAGTTCGAAGCAACTCCTTTATGATGCCGCGTCAGTTCATATACTGGAGAGCTTCCCTCCAGAGGCTGAAATTATCTCGCCCGGGGACGACGGGCTCCTTGCTAGCCAGCGCGGAAAGCCGTACCTGAGACTCGTCGGACAGCCTGACCGAGAGCTTACTTTCGCGTGCTGTGCTTTCCAGCCCTTGGGTTCATTCTTAAATGACACGACGATCGCGGGCTTCGAATCAAACAAGGTCCTCGCAGTTGAGAAAACTGACGGCACGGTCCTATTTCGCGTTCCGCTGCACGTCTACGGCAATGGACGTGTAGAAATGCGGCCGGCGGCGGCCGCTGATCGATTCTGTCTTCAGGTGCTGGGATGGACCACACTAAACCTCGCAGCGAACCTGGGTTTTGAAGACGAAAATTTCAACTCCGAGAGGATTGAAGTGCTTTCGACTGACTCTGGAAAGGTTCTCTTCGAGTTGCACGGAAACCCTCGTCCGTATATTGACCGTCTGGCAACCCCCGCGCTTTCGCCCAATGGCCGGACGCTCGCGCGGATCTACCATGGTTTTCTGGAGGTCTTTGAGATTCCGTAAGAACCAGTAGAGTCAATGATTCAACCCGTGACGCGGCGCCGAGCATGCCATGTTACAGGCCGATTTTGCCTAGCATGCCGCTTAGGCGCGTTAGTTCTACCTCGGCTTCGAGTATTTCCGGCTTCAGCTTTTCTTCGACTTCGTGACCTAGTTTGCGGGCTTGTTCGCGCAGTGCGGCGAGTTTGTTGGTCATGGCCTCGTGCTCGCGCAGCAGGCGTTCTGTGGATTCGTCTTTTTCGGCTGGCATCATTTTCTCCTGGCGGAGAGTATAGCGCGGGTCGGCCTGAACCGGCAGACGAGGCGGTATGCGAGGGATCCGCGCGACGCGGTTGCACTTTTGGGGCAGCCGCGGAGAATGGAAACCTTAAAGCCGGTAAGGCTGCCCGCTGTCTCCCGCGGAAATCGCGGGACACAACGGCCGCAACACAAACCGGTTCGTGCTCATAACATCTTGTTCACGAAAACGTGAATTTTCCTGCGGACTAATTGGGATTTCTTGGTCGGCGAATGCGCGGGATCGAAGTTGACGCGGGTTTATAATTTCCTTATACTTAGGTTTCAACTGCGGGGGTTTCCCGCCGCACTTCCCTGCCAGCCTCGCTCGCGAGCTTCGAACCGGTGAAAGGCAGATTGGAACCAGGGTGTACCGCAGTGCTCCCCTGAAAAGATCCCATGACAGAGACAACTTGCAAGCGTGAGATCGAGCTGGAAATTCCAGCCGAGAATGTATCGAAGGCCACGGAGAAAGTAGCGCGCGATCTGGCGCGCGTGGCGCGCATTCCCGGCTTCCGTCCTGGGAAGGCCCCGGTGACCCTGATTCGCCGGCGATTTGCGGACGACATCCAGGGGGAAGTGCTGCAATCGCTGGTGCCGGAATACCTGGAGAAGGCGCTCGACGAAAAGAAACTCGTGCCAGTGACGCGGCCGGAAGTGGATAAGGTGGAATTCAAGGAAGGCGAGCCGCTGAAATTCCGCGCGGTGTTTGAAGTGCTGCCGGAGTTCGAGCTGGGCGACTACAAGGGTTTGGAAGTACAAGTGGACGCGGTGGAAGCCGGCGACGCGCAGGTGGATAAAGTGGTGGAGGAGATGCGCGATCGCGCGGCTACGTTCGTCCCGGTGGAAGGACGCGCGGCGAAGGACGGCGATTTTGCGCTGATCAAGCTTTCGGGAATGCCGGAAGGCGGCGGCGAACCGGTGGAAGCTGACAACATCATGTGCCACATCGGCGCCGAAGAGACGCTGGGGAGCTTTACGGAAAACCTGCGCGAGGCGAATCCCGGCGAGACGAAGAAGTTTCAGTCGAAATATCCCGACGATTACCCCGATCAGAAACTGGCGGGCAAGACGTATGACTACTCCGTGGAAGTCCTCGCGATCAAAGAGAAGAAGCTGCCGGAAGTGAATGACGAATTCGCGAAGGATGCGGCGGGAGAAACGGGCGGAGTGACGACCGTAGCGGAACTGCGTAAGAAAATTCTGGAAAACCTGGGAGCGGCCAAGGAAGAACAGCAATCGTCACAGGGGCGCGAGAAGATCCTGGAAGCTCTGGTGAAGAAGCACGATTTTCCGGTCCCGGAAGCGCTGGTGGAGCATCAGATGGACGTGCGGCTGGAGCGTACGGTGCGCTCGCTGACGGCACAGGGTGTGGATCCGCGGGCGGTGAATGTGGATTGGGTCTCGCTGCGGCGTCGCCAGCATGACCGCGCGGTGGATGACGTGAAGGCGGAGCTGCTGCTGGACCGCATCGCCGATGCGGAAAAAATCGAAGCGACCGACGAAGACGTCGAGAAAGAGATTAGTGCGCTGGCGGAACGCAGTGGCGAATCGGCAACGGCGTTGCGGGCTCGCTTGACAAAGCAAGGAGCGCTCGATAGGATGAAATCGAAGTTACGTAGCGACAAGACAATCGAGTGGCTCTACCGCAATACCCGAATCGAGACGACAGCCAAACGTGAAGCGTAACACCTGGTTCGGGTTCCTCAGCGCGCAAAGATACTTCCAATGAGACCAACAGACGACGCAAGTCCGCGTGCCACAACGCTGGTCCCGATGGTGGTCGAACAGACCAACCGGGGCGAGCGAGCCTACGATATCTATTCCCGGCTGCTGAAAGACCACATCATTTTCATCGGCACGCCGATTGACGACCACGTCGCTAACCTGGTGACGGCCCAGCTTTTGTTTTTGGCGTCCGAGGATCCTGAAAAGGATATCTCGGTGTACATCAATTCGCCGGGCGGTTCGATTTCGGCCGGGATGGCGATCTACGACACGATGCAATTCGTCCGGCCGGACGTGGTGACGTACTGTATCGGCCAGTCCGCTTCAATTGCGGCCGTATTGTTGGCGTCCGGGACGCCGAAAAAGCGCTATGCGCTGCCGAATTCTCGCGTTTTGATTCATCAGCCGTGGATGTCCGGCCTGTCGGGGCAGGCTACGGACATTGACATTCACGCGAAAGAGATTATCCGGACGCGGGAAGCGCTCAACAAGCTGCTGGCCGGGCATACGGGCCAGCCGCTGGAAAAAATTGAGCGCGACGTCGAACGTGATTTCATCATGACTGCGGAGCAGGCCAAGGCCTATGGCATCGTGGACGAAATCATTACGAAGCACAGGTAGTTGCGTTCCAAAGGGTTAGTATCGAAGCCGATGATTCCCTGCCTCTGGCGTGCATTCCGTTTTACAATGGTGAATACTTTGGTCAGGGGTGTGGTGCAATCCGATTCAAGGGAGCCTAATCAGTGAAACGGTTCACACCAGAAGAGCCGTTACGCTGTTCCTTCTGCCATAAAACGCAGGAGCAGGTGGAGAAACTGATCAGTTCTCCATCGGAATATCCACGCTCGTACATTTGCAACGAGTGCGTGGGCGTCTGCCAGCAGATTCTGGAAGACGAGAAGCGCGAGCAGTCCAGCCCAGCAAATCGCCGGCTGCCACGTCCCCCTGAGATCAAGGCGTTCCTCGACGGCTACGTCATCGGGCAGGATAAAACCAAGAAGAAGCTGGCGGTCGCGGTTTACAACCACTACAAGCGGATTTTCTTGAATAAGCAGCCGGGCGACGTGGAGCTGGCGAAGTCGAATATTTTGCTGGTTGGTCCTACCGGCACGGGCAAGACGTTGATGGCGCAGACGCTGTCGCGCATGCTGGACGTGCCGTTCGCGATCGTGGACGCAACTACGCTGACCGAAGCCGGGTATGTCGGCGAAGACGTCGAAAATATCATCTTGAAGCTCTTGCAGGCCGCCGATGGAGACGTCCAAAAGGCGCAGCAAGGCATCATATATATCGACGAGATCGACAAGATATCCAAGAAGGACGAAAACCCTTCGATTACCCGCGATGTTTCCGGCGAGGGTGTGCAGCAGGCACTGCTAAAGATTCTGGAAGGCACGGTCGCGAACGTGCCGCCGCAGGGTGGCCGCAAGCATCCGCACCAGGAATTTACGCCGGTGGATACGACCAACATCCTGTTCATCTGCGGCGGGGCTTTCGTGGGACTCGAGAAAATCATCGAGCGGCGCGTAGGGCATAAGTCACTGGGGTTCCAGGCCGACGCGCAGGTAACGACGACCTCGCGGCGCAATATCGAGATGCTGGAGCAGGCGCAGCCGACCGACTTGATTCGTTACGGCTTGATTCCGGAGTTTGTCGGGCGCTTGCCGGTTGTAGGCGTGCTGAGCGATCTGGACAAGTCGGCGCTGGTGCGGATCCTGACGGAACCGAAGAACGCGCTGGTTCGGCAGTATCAACGGCTTTTTGAGTTTGAAAATGTGCGGCTGCGGTTTACGGACGATGCGCTGGATACCGTGGCGGAACTGGCGCTGCAGCGCAAAGTGGGTGCGCGTGGTCTGCGCATGATCCTCGAAGATCTGATGTTGGAGATGATGTATCACCTGCCTGCGCAGCGGAAATTGCGCGACTTTGTGGTGACGGCGGACATGGTGAAGGGACGCGAAATTAATTGGAGCTTGCTGGAAAAGGCTGGCTAACTTTCAAAGGAATTAAGGGGACTTGATGTTTAACCGGGAAAAATCCGAAATCAAACGCGTGCCGATGATGCCGGTGCGGGAAATGGTAATTTTCCCAGAGATGATGCACCCATTCATCGTGGGGCGCGAAGCTTCGGTGCGCGCGCTGGAAGACGCGCTGGCAGGCGACAAGAAGATTTTTCTGGTGACGCAGCATGACGCGTCGGTGGACGATCCCAAGCCGGAAGAGATCTACCAGGTGGGAACGCTTGCGAATATCGTGCAGAGCGTGAAGCTGCCGGACGGCAACATCAAAGTGCTGGTGGAAGGCACCGAGCGCGCCAAAATTGTCCAAATCACAAGTGAAGAGGGATTCTTCCGCGCTTCGATCCGCGTGGTGACCTCCAAGACTGAGCCTTCCCCGCAACTGCAGCAGGCTTCCGAGCGCGTTACCGGGCTTTTCGAGCAGTACGTGAAGCTTTCGCAGAGCTTGAATTACGACACGATGATTGCGGCCGTGCGCGTCGAAGATGCGGGAAAGCTTTCCGATGCGATTTCCGCGAATCTGCAGATTCCCGTGGAAGAAAAGCAGGAGTTGCTGGAGCTTTTTGAGCCGCTGGAGCGGTTGAACCGCATCGCGGACATTCTGGAAGTCGAAATCGAAAAGCTGAACGTGGACCGCTCGATCAATACGCGCGTGAAGCGCCAGATGGAGCGCGCGCAGAAAGAGTATTACCTCAACGAGAAGCTGAAGGCCATCCAGAAGGAACTGGGCCGCGGCGAAGCCAACGAAATCGAGCAGCTCAAGAAGAAGATCGAGACTTCCGGCATGCCCGAAGGGCCGCAGGAAAAGGCCATGCAGGAATTGAAGCGGCTGGAAATGATGCCGCCGATGTCCGCGGAATCCACCGTTTCGCGGAACTACCTGGATTGGCTGCTGGCCGTGCCGTGGAAGAAGCGTTCCAAGGAAATTCGCGACATCAAGCGCGCGGAGCAGATTCTTTCCGAAGACCATTACGGCCTGGAAAAGATCAAGGATCGCATTCTGGAATACCTCGCGGTTCGCCAGTTGGTGAAAAACCCGAAAGGCTCGATTCTCTGCTTCCTTGGGCCTCCAGGAGTCGGAAAGACGTCTCTCGCGATGTCTATTGGCCGGGCCACGGGACGAAAATTCGTTCGCGTGTCACTGGGCGGCGTGCGCGACGAGGCTGAAATCCGCGGCCACCGGCGCACTTACATCGGCGCGCTGCCCGGCCAGATTATCCAGATGATGCGCAAAGCCGGAACCACGAACCCCGTGTTCGTGCTGGATGAAGTAGACAAGATGTCCATGGATTTCCGCGGCGACCCGTCGGCGGCGCTGATGGAAGTGCTGGACCCGGAACTGAACCACGCCTTCACCGACCACTATCTGGACGTTGAATACGATCTTTCGAAGGTGATGTTCGTGTGCACCGCCAACGTGCTGCACACGATTCCGCAGCCGTTGCAGGATCGCATGGAAGTGCTGCGCATCCCCGGTTACACCGAACAAGAAAAGCATCAGATCGCTACGCGCTACCTGATTCCCAAACAGCTCGAAGCCACGGGCCTAAGCAAGGAACAGCTCAAATTTGGCGACGAAGCCATCAAGAACACGATCCGCCATTACACACGGGAAGCCGGGGTGCGCAATTTGAACCGCGAGCTTGCCAACATTTCGCGAAAGGTCGCGCGCAAAGTGGTGACCGAAGGCAAGAACGTCGCCGTGGAAGTGACTCCCGAGAACCTGAACGAGTTTCTGGGAATTCTCAAATTCCGCGACTTCTTTGCGGAGAAGAAGAACGAAATCGGCTTGACCACTGGTCTGGCTTGGACCGAAGTGGGCGGCGAAGTGCTCTCGACCGAAGCCACGCTGATGCAGGGCAAGGGCCGGCTCACGCTGACCGGAAAACTTGGCGACGTGATGCAGGAATCGGCGCAAGCCGCGATGAGCTACGTGCGTTCGCGCAGCCACCTTTTCAGCCTGCCCAAAGATTTCTACCGGCACATTGACATTCACATGCACGTACCGGAGGGCGCGATACCGAAAGACGGCCCGTCCGCCGGAATCACGATTTGCACTTCGATCGTCAGCGCGCTCACTATGATTCCGGTGCGTTGCGATATCGCCATGACCGGCGAGATCACCTTGCGCGGCAAGGTGCTGCCGATCGGCGGCGTGAAGGAAAAGCTGCTGGCGGCGCACCGCCTCGGCCTGCGCACCATTATTCTGCCGAAAGATAATGAAAAGGATCTTGCGGATATCCCGCAGGAAATCCAGGCGCAAATGTCCATACACTTTGTGGAATCCATGGACGAAGTATTGCAGATTGCGCTGGAGCATCCGCTGCCGATTCCCGGCCACCCACCGGTTGCAGGAGTCGAACCCAAGTTCGGCGCGGACGTCGCGCAGGACAACGAACTAACCAATTGAAACCCTCTGGTCCTTCCACATATTGATCAGCAGGCTCAGTCCGCGGCCAGAGGATTGCGATTGTCTGTGGTTTTCCCGTTTGTGATTTAGAGAGTGCGGCTGGTTCGATTTTGCGCCCGCCCGTGGACCATTCAGAAATCAATCTGCCTGAAAACCAGGCTTGAGAAGGAACGAACTCGATGAGCATTAGCCTTGCAGAACTGAAAGACAAGAATATTACCGACCTGGCGAAGATCGCCAAGGAGTTGAACATTCCCGGCGCCTCGGGCATGCGCAAGCAGGAGTTGATCTTCCAGATCCTCCGCGCCCAGACGGAAAAGAACGGGTTGATCTTCTCCGAAGGCGTGCTGGAATGCTTGCCGGACGGCTTCGGGTTCCTGCGCGCGCCGGAATATAACTATTTGCCGGGTCCGGACGATATCTATGTATCGCCGTCGCAAATCCGCAAATTCGACTTGCGCACCGGCGACACCGTTTCGGGCCAGGTGCGACCGCCAAAAGACGGCGAGCGCTATTTCGCGCTGATCAAGGTGGAAGCTGTCAATTTCGAGGATCCGGAGGTCGCGCGCAACAAGATTTTCTTCGACAACCTGACGCCGCTGTACCCGCAGGAGCGCATTCGCCTGGAGACGACCAAGGAAAATCTGACAGGGCGCGTGCTGGACATGCTTTGTCCCATCGGCAAAGGGCAGCGCGGATTGATTGTTGCTCCGCCGCGCACCGGTAAGACGATGATGTTGCAGTCCATCGCCAACTCCGTCACCACGAACCATCCTGAAGTGGCCCTGATCGTGCTTCTGATTGACGAGCGGCCGGAAGAAGTCACGGACATGCAGCGGACGGTGAAGGGCGAAGTGATCAGCTCGACGTTCGATGAGCCGCCGCAGCGGCACATTCAAGTGGCGGAAATGGTGCTGGAAAAGGCCAAGCGGTTGGTGGAACACAAGCGCGATGTGGTGATTTTGCTGGACTCGCTGACGCGTTTGGGCCGCGCCTATAACGCCGTGACGCCGCCATCGGGCAAAGTGCTTTCCGGCGGTATTGACGCGAACGCCTTGCAGCGCCCCCGGCGCTTCTTTGCGGCGGCGCGCAACGTCGAGGAGGGTGGATCGCTCACGATTATCGCCACGGCGTTAATTGACACCGGCAGCCGCATGGACGACGTGATTTTCGAGGAGTTCAAGGGCACCGGCAACATGGAAATCAACCTCGACCGCCGGCTGGTGGATAAGCGCGTATTCCCGACGATTGATATCAACCGCTCCGGAACGCGCAAGGACGAATTGCTGCTGCCCGCGGACGAATTGAATCGCATCTGGGTGCTGCGCAAGGTGCTAAGTCCTCTTTCCACTGTCGAAGCCATGGAGCTGCTCCTAGGCCGCCTCTCGAAGACCAAGACGAATGGCGAGTTCCTGGCATCGATGTCGAGTCCTGCCTAGCTCGCAGCTGTAGTGCTTTAAGGGGCTTGGGCCCCGTGTTTTCCCCTTCCCGCAATAATTGACCCGCCTCGCGCGGGAAGGAGAAGCACACTTGAAGCGATTCCTCGCGCGACAGCCCATCTTCGATGCCACACGCAAAGTGTACGGCTACGAGCTTCTGTACCGTTCCGGTGCGGGAAACTTCTACGACGCACCGAGCGTTGATATGGCGTCCGCCTCCGCCGTGGATAGCCTGCTGCTTTTCGGAATTGACCGGCTGACTCCCCAATGCCGCTCGTTCATAAACTGCACGCGCGATTTCCTGGTCCGCGATTTCGCAACCATGCTTCCCAAAGACCGCGTAGTGCTGGAAATGCTGGAGACGATCGATATTGACGACGAAGTGCTCGCAGCCTGCCGGCGTTTGAAACAACTCGGCTACCTTCTCGCGCTCGACGATTTCCTGGACCACCCGGAGTGGAAGCCGCTGGTCGCGCTGGCGGATTTCATCAAAGTGGATTTTCTCGCCACTTCGGTTGACGATCAGCTTCGCCTGGCGCGCGAATACGCGCCCCGGAAGATCCACATGCTGGCAGAAAAAGTGGCAACGTACGCCGATTTCCATCGCGCACAAGAATGCGGCTATACTTATTTTCAAGGCTTCTTCTTCAGCCGCCCGGAAATGCTCTCGCGGCGGGATATCCCTGCCAATAAGTTGAATTACCTGCTGGTTCTGCAAGCCGTCAATCGCGAGCAAATGGACATTGACGACGTGAGCGTCAGAATCAAAGCCGAAGCGTCGCTGAGTTTCCGTCTGCTGCGATATCTGAACTCACCTGCGTTTCCCTTGATCGTGGAAGTACACTCCATTCCGCACGCCTTGTCCCTGCTGGGCGAGCGCGGCGCGCGCAAGTGGGTTTCCATGATTGCGGTGGCTTGCATGGCCGAAGGCAAACCTACGGAACTGGTGTTGCTGCTGCGTGCGCGTTTCTGCGAGCTTCTGGGCGTTGGCGCGGGGCGACGGGAATCAGCCAACGATCTTTTTTTGCTGGGGCTTTTGTCCGCGATGGATGCCATTCTGGACATGCCCATGTCTGAAGTGCTCAAGGAAATTACCATTGGCGAAGACATACGCAAGGCGTTGTTGGGAAAATCGAGCGCGCTGTGCCAGATTTTGGACCTGGTGTTGAATTACGAACGCGCCAACTGGAACGAAATCAGCCGAGCGGCCGCGGCTCTGGGAATCGCGGATGAAGTTATCACCGAGCGATACCTGGAATCGGTGGATTGGGCGCAACAAGTTTTGTCGGGGCATAGCGCTGGGGAATTGAAGCCGGCCTAGCCTGGTTAATTCATCAGAAGCTGAAATCGTAGCGCAGATGGGTTGACGGTGACGCGGCATACGGATCGCGCACTGTTTGGGACGTTTCTGTAGGTCTGTCGTGTCGCTCTTTGATTCCGCGAACTGTTTTTTGGGACAGCTCCGCCTGGCCCTTCCGAAAGTTGTGTTGTCGATCAGCCCAAACAATCTAAGAAGAATTGCAGAACGAGGCGGCTTGGAAGATCTGTTGAAACGGCCAGCCGCTGGCCAGGTGAATGCGGATACAACGAGCTGTTTGGCGAATGCGCGCACCGATCTTGAACAACTGCGTGCGCAGAGTTTCGATTTGCGCTGAGCGCAGCGCCGGTGGCAATTGCCGGCGAAATAGGTTGACCAGGTTATAAGCGAAACTGTGCAGCAACAAGCGGAAGGCATGGGCTCGAAAGCGGTGGCAGCTCAAGCGGTCCGCAGCAAAGCCATTTTTAAACTCTTCAATGCGGTTCTCACATTCCCGGCGATCGTTATAGAAGGAAAAGACCGAACGGCTGCGGCCTGGCAGGTTGGTGACCAGGAAACGCAGGTTGCTACCGGCAGTGGAGTGTTCGGCCTTGTAGCAGAGGCGCCGCCGATGAGACCAAGGGTGAGCGCGATAGCGAAAGCTGGAAAAGGAGCGCTGCGGCTGGCCGGTTCGACGATACCGTCTAGCCAGACGACGCTGCAGGGGCTGCGCTCCCGCTTGCAGCCGGGAGTTGTTGCCTATCCCAATGGCGTACTGCAGGCCAGAGCATGGGCGTGGCGAAACCAGCGTCGGCGCGTAACTGGATTCGGACGCGAGGAAATTCACACTGGAGTCGCGGGACGATACGCAACAGCAAGGGGATGATGCGGGCGTGACTGACAACCCTGCCCGGCCGCAAGCGGGCGGCCAACAAACAACCGGTGTGACGCTCAAAGATCAGCAAAGGGTGATACATGTGCTGGCCATAGCCACCATTAAAGAAGCTGAGCTGCTGCTGTCCGTGAGTAGGATCGTCGGTGGAATCGACATCGAGCAGGATCTCTCCCCGTTGGCGGACTTGTTTCCCGCAAATCTTCACAAACCAATCCAGCAGAGCATCCTGCAGTCTGAGGAGATCGCGAGGCCAGGGCGAGTTCTCCCAGCGACTGAGAGTTGGTTGTGATCCCAAAGGTTCACCCAACGGTTGATCCGCTAGAATCTGAAAAGCCGGATCGTGCCGCAGGCGATCGGCGTCGTTGGCATCCTCGTAGCCCGCGATGATCTGGTAGAGGCGTTGCCGAAATAGCGACAACACGGAATGATCAATACGTTCTTCATCGCGAGGATCACAGACGCGTTCTGCCAGTCCGCGAGTGAGTCCATAGCGCTGATCAAAGGCCCGCAACGGCAGAAGACCGGCGTCCGAACTGATCTGGCCCCCAGAAAAATCAGCTCGAATGGGTCGGTGTCGGTAGAAGGAAAACCACAGCTGTGATATACAAGATGTCATCTCTGGGTGCTCCGAAAGAGAATGCTGGGTTCTGCTAAAACCCAGTGTTCATCAATCTTTTAGAGCACCTTTTCTTTTTCCGCCAGCAAAATCGTGAATAATCCAGGCTAGAGCTGGGGCTGTGAGGCCGGGACGGCAAGCGTGGCGAGATACCCGCTAGGCAATTCTGGCGCTCGCTCCCGCCTGGTTTTGCGCCAGCATCACCACGAGACGCGCTACTTCCTCCGGATCCATGGCCGTGCTGTCCACTACTACGGCGTCGGCCGCGCGAACCAGCGGCGAGGTAGCCCGGCCCTGGTCTCGCCGGTCGCGCTCGTGTATCTCTTCCAGAGTGCGCCGTAAATCAATTGCATCGCCCTTCTGCTGATGTTCGCGCCACCGGCGCTCTGCGCGCGTTTCCGGCGATGCTGTAAGGAAAATCTTGAGCTGCGCATCAGGAAAGACGACGCTGCCGATATCGCGGCCTTCCATTACTACTCCGCCTTGCTCACCCGCGCGGCGCTGTTCGGCGACCAGCACGTGCCGGACGCCCGGGTTCACCGCGACTTTCGAAGCGGCTTGCGAAACTTCCGGAGTGCGGATCGCGGTGGTCACATCCTCGTGATCGAGAAAAACGCGCTGCGTGCCATCATCCGCGCGCAAATCAATGCGGGTATCGCGGGCCAGCGCTACGAGATTTTCGTCGTTGTCATCCAGGTGGATGCCGCCGCGCAAGGCTTTAAGCGCGAGAGCGCGGTACATCGCGCCGGTGTCCACATAGACGTAGCCGAGCATCCGGGCGACGCGGCGCGCGAGAGTGCTTTTGCCTGAGCCTACGGGACCGTCAATCGCGATGATTAGTTTTTGCAATTGGCCGCCTGCCGGCGTTTCGGCAAATTCATATTCGCTTGAACGCCTTTTCGATCTCGCGCACGGAATAGCGCAGCACGACCGGGCGCCCGTGCGGACAGCTCATGGGGTATTCGGTCTTAGCCAGTTCGCCGAGCAGCCACTCCATTTTGGTGACGTCCAGCGGAGTGTTGACCTTGATGGCCGCGTGGCAGGAAGTGGAGGCGGCGATTTTCGCTTGCAGCGAATCAATCGAGATCGCTTGGTTTTCGCGGGCGATGCCGTCGAGGATTTCGTACAGCAGTTTTTCCGCGTCGCCGCTGGTGATTCCCGCGGGCGCGGCTTGGATCGCGACGCTGCGCGCGCCCATCAGTTCGGCTTCGAAACCGTTCGCGCGCAGCTCTTCGGCGATCTGCTCGAAAATTGCCAATTGCCGCGGGTTCAATTCGACGATCAGCGGAACAAGCAGACGTTGTCCGCCCAGTTCGCCTTCGCGGCGCGCGCGCAAGTGTTGTTCGAAGAGAACACGCTCGTGCGCGACGTGCTGGTCAATGATCCATAGGCCTTCGCTATTCACGGCGACGATAAAGCTGCTGCTCACTTGGCCGAGCGGCTTCAGGTCGGCGATGTCTTCGACGCTTGGTAGTGTTCCGGGCGCGGTGGCGGCGCTGACGTCGCCATTCGCGTCGGCAGTGACGTCCATGATGGGCGGCGTGTTTCCCGGCGTGCCGAAGGAAAAATCCGACGCGGTAGAGGGATCGAATTGCAGACGCTGTGGAATCGGGCGATCTGGCGCGCCGGTCAATTCGAAGCGCTCGACGACGCCGGTGACATCGCCAAACGAAGTGGGGATCACGGCGCGCGGAGGGCCTTGCGGACCTCCGGGTACGGCGCCGAGAGCGCGGGCCGCGAGGAAGGCAGGATCGATCGCTGCTGCTCCTGCTGGAAACGCGGTGGTGCCGCCATTCGGCGACGCGACCGCTGTGGCACTGGCTGCGCGCGCGGCGGGAAATCCGGGAATCGGCCGCGCGGCGGAAAGCGCCTGGCGCAACGTATCGCGCGTGAAATCGTGGATGAACTGCGGATGCCGGAAACGTACCTCAATTTTTGCAGGGTGGACGTTGACGTCCACTTCTTCGTAGGGCATATCGAGGAAGAGCAGCACCACTGGAAAAACTCCCGGCGGAACGATGTTGCGATAGGCTTCGCTGATGGCGTGGAGCAGCAGGCGGTCGCGCACGAGGCGCCGGTTCACAAAAATGTAGATGCCGTTGCGATTGCTGCGCTGTACCTCGGGCCGCGAAGTGAATCCGCTGACGCGGAGAGTGGCTTCGCGTTCGCCGGCCTCGAGCGGCGGCTCCGTGATGGCGCCACGCACGGGGGCTTCGGCGGCTGGAATTTCCGTGAGTTCATCGAGCGCCTGGCGGCCGAAAATTTGATATACGCGGTCCGCCAATTTTTCCACGGGCGCACAGTTCAGGATTTCCTGCGAAGGAGTCTTCAGCAGAAACTGGCGGTCGGGATGTGCGAGGGCGTAATGCGTGACGAGCGAAGCGATGTGCCCCAGCTCGGTGGTTTCCGACTTCAGGAATTTGCGCCGCGCCGGAACGGCGTAGAAAATGTCCGCGACGCTGATGGAGGTTCCCACCGGCACGCCAGCGGGCTTCACACCGAGGAGTTTGCCGCCGGCGAATTCGATGCGGGTGCCTTCGTTTTCTTCGGCGTCGCGGGTTTCCAGAAGCAGGCGCGAGATTGCGGCGATCGAGGGTAACGCCTCGCCGCGAAAACCCAGAGTGGCGATGGAGAGCAAGTCGTCGGCCGTACGCAATTTCGAAGTGGCATGGCGCTCGAAGGCAAGCAGCGCGTCGTCGTGATTCATGCCACAGCCATCGTCAATGACGCGGATGAGGCGCTTGCCGCCGGATTCCGTTTCGATGCGAATCGAGCGCGCGCCGGCGTCGAGAGCGTTTTCGAGAAGTTCCTTCACGACGGAGGCGGGCCGCTCGACTACTTCACCCGCTGCGATTTTATTGGCTACATTTTCGGCCAGGATGCGGATGCGGCTCACGGAGTGTGTCCAGCCGAATGCGGATGCGAAGCGCCGGGGTCGGAGCGGCCGGAAAGATAATCCGCGCGGGCGTCGTCTTCCGTCTTTTTATCTTCCCGCGCCATGCTACGCAAAAAAATGCGCGTGCCAAATAAGCTGGCCATGAATACCGCCGCGATAAGCGAAACTCCAAACCACTCTGGAAACGACGGCATCTGCACGATCACCAGAAAAATGAAGCCAATCGTGACACCCATGCCGAGCAAGACCATGAATTGCACGCGCAGGCTGAGTTTGTGCATGCCACGCACAAGTAGCGACACACACAAGAGCGAGGCAATTGAAATGCCAATGAGCAAGGGATATGACATTAGGCCCCCTTCTTCGACGACGCTCCCGCGGGTGTTTCTTTTATCGCGATTCCCAAATCATTTAGCTGGTCGGTGCCTACTTCCGACGGCGACTCGGCCATCAGGTCCTGGGCAGCTGTGGTCTTCGGGAATGCGATTACCTCGCGAATGGATTTTTCGCCTGCCAGTAGCATCACCACGCGGTCGAGGCCCAGCGCGATGCCGCCGTGCGGCGGCGTACCGTAGGTGAGCGCATCGAGAAAGAAGCCGAAGCGCTGGCGAGCTTGCTCGTCGCTGAGGCCGAGGGCTTTGAACATACGGGCCTGCACGTCCTGGCGATGAATTCGGATGCTGCCGGAACCGAGTTCGACGCCATTGAGGACCAGGTCGTAGCCCTTCGAGCGGCATTCCCACGGCGCGGTTTCGAGCTTGTCCAAATCTTCCTCAAAGATGCCGGTGAACGGATGTTGCGCGCTCACCCAACGCTTTTCGTGTTCGCTCCATTCGAAGAGCGCGAAGCCTGTGATCCAGGCGAATTCCCATTTACTGCGATCTATCAGGTTCAGCTTGTCGCCGAGATGGAGGCGAATCTGGCCGGCAACGGCGAGCGAAGTATCATTGTGCGCGATTTGTTCTTTGGCGGCGACCGCGACAATCAAATCTCCCGCTTTCGCGCCGACAGCTTCGGCGAGTTTCTTCAGCCCTTCGGCGCCGAGAGTCTTTTCGAGCGGCGAACTGATTCCTTCGGCCGTCACCTTGACCGTGTAGACGCCGCGCGCTCCCGCCGCCTTTCCAATTTCGCCGAGTTCGTCGAGCTGTTTTCGCGACCACGCGGCGGCGCCCGGCGCGACCAAGGCTTGCACATTGCCTTCGAAATGAATCGTGGCGCGCGCCGGCTCGAAAAATTCGGTGACGTTGTGCAACTCCATTCCGAAACGAAGATCCGGCTTGTCTGAGCCGTAGCGGCGCAACGCTTCCTGATAATCGAGATGGCGGAAGGGCCCTTGGACGTGTGCTCCCACAACTTCGAGCGCGCGAATCATGACGCGTTCGATTACCTCGAAAATGTCCTGCTGGCGCGGGAACGACATCTCCAGGTCCAGCTGCGTGAATTCAGGCTGGCGGTCGGCGCGCAGGTCCTCGTCACGGAAGCAGCGCACGATCTGGAAATAGCGGTCCATGCCGGAAATCATCAATATCTGTTTGAAGATTTGCGGTGATTGCGGCAACGCGTAGAACTGGCCGTGATGAACGCGGCTGGGGACGAGGTAGTCGCGCGCGCCTTCGGGCGTCGAACGCGTCAACATTGGAGTTTCTATTTCGAAAAAACCGAGCTCGTTGAGAGTCTTGCGCATCTCGAACAGAATGCGGTGGCGCAATTCGATATTGCGATGCGGGCGTGGCCGGCGCAGATCGAGATAGCGGTGGCGGAGGCGCGTTTCTTCGCTGGCGGTTACTTCGTCTTCAATCTGGAACGGAGGCGTCTTCGAATTGTTCAGGATGTGCAGGCGCGTGGCCATCACTTCCACTTCTCCGGAAGGAATTTCTGGATTCGATTTCTGGCGGCGGAGTACTTTGCCTTCGACCGCGACCACGAATTCCGAGCGCAGCTCTTCGGCCTTTTTGTGCGCGTCGGGATCCAGCTCTTTATTGAAGACGATTTGCGCGATTCCGGCACGGTCGCGCAGATCAATAAAGATCAGCTGGCCCAGATCGCGGTGGCGATGCACCCAGCCCATCAGGATCACGTCTTTATCGGCGTCGGATGCGCGCAAGCCGCCGCAGTAGTTGGTGCGTTTCAGGTTTCCGAGAGTATCGAGCAAGATTGTGTTCCCTTCCGTTTGTGCGGGCTTACCGCAGCAATCAGACGCCGGTGACGCCCTATCAGCCCCGCGTGCCGCGCTTTTCGGATTCCAGATATTCTAGCAGGTCGTATTCGGAAAGCTTCTTCTGATCGCCGTCCGCGAGGCGCTTCAGTGTAAACGTGCCGGAGGCGATCTCGTCACTGCCGATGATTAGCGCGTAACGCGCACCGAGTTTATCAGCGAGATTGAGCGACTTCTTGAATTTCATTTCTTCGGCGGGAAGCTCGACCGAGAGGCTTTCTCCACGCAGCTTTTTGGCGATCGCCACGGCGGCGGGATAGGTTGATTGGTCCATCCACGCGACAAAAACATCCATTCCGGGGAGCTGAGGCAACTTGCCAGATTCCTGAATGGAGAGAATGGCGCGATCGCTGCCGATGGCAAAGCCGATGCCTTTCGTTGGCGGTCCGCCGAGCAATTCGACGAGGCCGTCATAGCGCCCGCCACCGCAGACGGCGTTCTGCGAGCCGAGGCCCTCGGCGGTGACTTCAAACGTGGTGCGCGTGTAGTAATCGAGGCCGCGGACGAGGCGCCAGTTTTCTTCGTACGTGATGCCGCGCAAGTTGAGCTCGTCTTTCAGTTTGGCGAAGTGCTCGCGGCAGTCAGCGCAGAGGTGATCGGAGATGCGCGGCAGCTTGGCGATGATTTCCTGCTCGTGCGGCAATTTGGAATCGAGGACGCGCAGGGGGTTCGTTTCGATGCGCCGCTGGCTGTCCGGGCCGAGTTGGTCTTTCACCTTGCGCAATTCCTCGCGCAGCAATTCCACATATTGCGGCCGGCAATTTTTGTCGCCGATGGAATTGAGGTAAAGCGTCGTGCGCGTCAGTCCTACTCGCTTTAAGAACACCAGCAGCATTTCGAGCAGCTCGGCGTCAATCGCAGGCGCGTCCGACTGGCCCAAAAGTTCTGCGTTCACCTGATAGAACTGGCGGTAGCGGCCCTTTTGCGGCCTTTCGCGCCGAAACATCGGCCCGATGCAGTAGAGCTTCACGTCTCCGGGCAGCGCCTGCATGTTGTGCTCGATGTAGGCGCGCATCGTGCTAGCCGTCGCTTCCGGACGCAACGACACTTGCTCACCTTGTAGCGACGCGTCTTCCCCATCTTTTGCCGCGCCGCCCTGGAACCCTTCGCCCAAACGAAAGGTGAACATTTCTTTCGAAACAATATCGGTTTCGGCGCCCACGGAGCGCGCAAAAAGATCCGTCTGCTCGAAAATCGGCAAGCGGATTTCGCGGAAATTGTAGGATTCGAAGACTTCGCGCGCCATCGCTTCAAACCAATTCCATAGCGCGGAATCGGGCGGGAGGATGTCGCGAGTGCCTTTGATGGCGCGGAACTGCTTCTTCTCGCTCACTGCGCGGCCTCAGACCGGTACGTTTCCTTGTACTCGACATAGCGGCGGGCGTAGGCGTCAATCGAATCGAGGTCTTCGGCAGCAAGCGCGCGCAGCAGTTTGGCTGGTTGGCCCATCATTAGGCTGCCGGGCGGAACGATGGTGCGCTCGGGCACGAGCGTTCCCGCCGCGATGATCGAGCCGGTGCCGATGATTGCGCCATTCAGGATGATGCAGCCCATGCCGATGAGGCAGCGCGATTCGATGGTGCAGCCATGCAGAGTGACGCTGTGGCCGACGGTAACGTCATCGCCGAGGACCACCGGATTGGTACCACGCATCCCGTGCAGCACCGAACCATCTTGAATATTCGTGCGCGCGCCGATGCGGATGTAATGCACGTCACCGCGTACGACGGCGCAGGGCCATACGCTGGAATCTTCGCCGATCGTAACGTCGCCGATGATGACCGCTTGCGGGTCAATGTAAGCGCTGAGCGCGATTTGGGGCAAGCGCCCGCCATAGCTGCGAATCAATTGGAAGCTCCTGAATTGAGGCAGCGCGGTGCCGCGATCACAGAATCTGCACCACCGGCGCGCCGGCCGAGGAACTCACTACGTCGAGGCGCGCAACGACGTTGCGCGCCACCGCATACATGCTCTTGCCGCCGGGCGCCTCTTCACCGAGCGACGCGACGGGCTTGCCGGTATCGCCGCCAATGCGAATCTGCGGGTCAATTTCAATTTCGCCGAGGAACGGCACGCCGAAGGTCTTGGCCATGTGCTGGCCTTCGCCGTGGCCGAAGACGTCAATGCGTCCATCGCAGTGAGGGCAGTTGAAGTAGCTCATGTTCTCGACGACGCCGAGAATTTCGACGTTGACCTGGCGGAACATTTCGATGGCTTTGCGGACGTCGGCGAGCGCGACGATCGAGGGCGTGGTGACTACCACCGCGCCGGTGACCGACACGCTTTGAATCAGCGAAAGCTGGACGTCGCCGGTGCCGGGCGGCAAGTCGACGACTAAATAATCGAGTGCGCCCCATTGCACGCTGCGCAGAAATTGCTGCATCACGCTGTGCAGCATGGGGCCGCGCCAGACGAGCGGCTTATCGCCGGGATTCAGCAGCCCCATCGAAATCATTTTCACGCCGTAGGCTTCGACGGGGATGATGGTCTTTTCATCCATCGCACGGGGCTGCTCGTTAGTGCCGAGCATGACCGGAACGTTGGGCCCGTAAACGTCGGCATCAAGCAGGCCGACCGTGGAACCGAGCCTTTTGAGCGCGATCGCCAGATTTACGGCGACAGTGGTCTTGCCGACGCCGCCTTTGCCGCTGGCGACGGCCACTAGATTTTTCACGCCAGGAATCGGCGCTTTCTTTTCCATTGAAGGTTCGGGTCCAGGTCCGTGTGAGTGTCCAGGAGGCATGCGAATCCTTTCGGCAAAAGCCGTACGAGGTAAGGCTAGCCAATGCGTATGATCAAGTTAAATCATAGACTGCCGGGCGTCCGGCGGCAAGGCGACCGCGGCTTTCGCCGCTGTGAACGCATTGTGTTGCGGTGGCAACCCAGCAATCCTAGAATGCCGCAGCGGTCGGCTAAATCGATACTTTGCCCGGAGCACCCGCGAGGGAGATAGAAATGATCAATGGAGTCCACGCGCTTTTCTATGCCAAGGACGCAGACAAAGTTCGCTCTTTCTTCAGAGATACCCTGAAGCTCGGCTCCGTGGACGCCGGCCACGGCTGGCTGATTTTCGCGCTGCCGCCCGCGGAGCTGGCGATTCATCCCACCGAAGAAAAACCGCATCACGAGCTCTATATGATGTGCGACGACATTCAGGCGACGATGAAGGAATTGAAGGGCAAAAACGTCGAGTTCACCGGTCCGGTGAAAGACCAGCGCTGGGGCCTGGTGACTGCAATCAAGGTGCCCGGAGGCGGCGAGGTTGGACTCTACGAGCCGCGGCATCCGACCGCGCTGAACCTGAAATCCTAGCGACGCTGCGGAAATTGCACGCGCAGTCGCGCTTTGCACGGAAGCGCGCAAGCGGCTACAATACTAAACAGGGAGACGTGCGATCCTCGCAGCCGCCACACCTGCAGGCCCCGGTTCCCTATTCATGGGAGTAGGAATAGCATTCTCGCCCCTATTGTGGGCTCGCATGCGTCTAATCCAAAAATATGGACGTTGAAAAGATCATAAATAGCGTCGTAGCGCGCTTCATTGGGACGAAACACGAGCGCGACGTGAAAGCTCTGCAGCCGCTGATCGAGGAGATCAACGCGCTCGAGCCGGAGATGCGTAAGCTTTCTGACGCCGAACTCACTGCCAAAACCGCCGAGCTGAAGGCCGAAGTACAGGCGCGCATGGAAGGCCTGGAGAACGACGACCTGGACTACAAGCGGCGTTTGCAAGAGGCGCTGCAGCCGGCGCTGGTACCGGCGTTCGCCGTGGCGCGCGAAGCGGGCCGCCGCACGCTGGGCATGCGCCATTTTGACGTGCAGCTGATCGGCGGCATCGTCTTGCATGAGGGCAAAATTTCCGAAATGAAGACGGGCGAAGGAAAGACGCTCGTCGCCACGCTGCCGGCGTACTTGAATGCGCTGACCGGCAAGGGCGTGCACATCGTCACGGTGAACGATTATCTGGCGCGCCGCGACGCGGAGTGGATGGGCCCGATTTACAAGATGCTGGGACTTTCGGTCGGCGTAATCGTTCACGACCTGGACGACGTGCAACGGCGCGCTGCGTATGCCGCGGACATCACTTACGGCACGAATAACGAATTTGGCTTCGACTATCTGCGTGACAACATGAAGTATGACCTGGCGCAGTGCGTCCAGCGCGGCCACCACTACGCGATCGTGGACGAAGTGGACTCGATCCTGATTGACGAAGCGCGTACCCCGCTGATTATTTCCGGACCGGCAGAGGAATCCACCGACAAGTATTACCGCATCGACAAAATTATCCCCAAGCTGATCCTCGATATTGATTACACGCTCGACGAGAAGCATCGCACCGCGACGTTGACTGAAGAAGGCGTGGCCAAGTGCGAACAGCTTCTGAGCCTCGGCAATCTTTACGATCCCGCGCACATGGAAATCATTCACCATGTATATCAGGGTTTGCGCGCGCACACGCTTTTCACGAAGGATGTGGACTACGTCGTAAAAGACGGCGAAGTGGTGATCGTGGATGAATTCACCGGACGCCAGATGCCCGGTCGCCGCTGGTCCGACGGTTTGCACCAGGCGGTGGAAGCCAAGGAAGGCGTGAAGATCGAGCGTGAAAATCAGACGCTGGCGACCGTCACGTTTCAGAATTATTTCCGCATGTACAAAAAGCTCGCGGGCATGACCGGAACCGCCGAGACCGAAGCACCCGAGTTCGACAAGATTTACAAGCTGGAAGTTGTTGCGATTCCGACGAACAAAACCCTGATCCGCAAAGAGTTTTCCGACGTCGTCTATCGGACCGAAGCGGAGAAATTCGAAGCGGCGGTCAACGGCATCCTGCAAGAAGACGGCACGCACGCGGGCGGCGTGCGCCAATATTACGAGAGCGGACAGCCCGTGCTGGTCGGCAGCATCTCCATCGAAAAATCGGAAAAGATCGCGGCACATCTGAAGAAGGCGGGCATCCCGCATCAGGTGTTGAACGCCAAGCAGCACGAGCGCGAAGCGATCATCATTTCGCAGGCAGGCCGCAAGCATACCGTAACCGTGTCCACGAACATGGCCGGCCGCGGCACGGACATTTTGTTGGGCGGCAATCCCGAGGCTATGACGCGCGATTATTGCCTGAAAAACAAGCTGGCGCTGCCGTACGCTCCCGCTAGCAGCGTGATTGGCGCGTTGCCCGGCTCTGAAACGTCCGCGCAAGCGGATGCCGCGATTGCCGCGGGGAGCAACGGCACGGATGGCTCGTCTTCCAACGGAGGAAGCAGCCCCGCGATGGTGCTCTTCCAGATTGAAGGCAAAATCTTTCAGGTCCCTCTGGAACAGTGGAAGCCGATTTACGATCAATTCGCCGAGCAGTGCAAAGCCGAGCATGACGAAGTGGTAGCGCTGGGCGGCTTGCATATTCTCGGCACTGAACGCCATGAGGCGCGGCGCATTGACAATCAATTGCGCGGCCGCGCGGGACGCCAGGGCGATCCCGGCTCTTCGCGGTTCTTTCTTTCGCTGGAAGACGATCTGCTGCGTATTTTCGGCGGGGAGAAGGTGAAGGCCATGATGCACTGGCTCGGCATGACGGAAGGCGTGCCGATCGAATCGCGACTGATCAGCAAGCGCATTGAAGGCGCACAAGAAGCCGTGGAAGCGCAAAACTTCGAAGCCCGCAAGCATTTGCTGGAATACGACGATGTGATGAACAAGCAGCGCGAGACGATCTACAACTTGCGCCGCTCGTTCCTGGAAGGCCGCGACCAAAAGGAATTCGTGCTGGAGCGCGCGGACGCCATTGCTAACGAATTGGTCGAGACTTATTGCCCCCGCGAGCAGCATCCGGACCAGTGGAACGTTACGCAATTCTCGAACGAAGTACTAAACCAGTTTGGATTCGATCCGAAAGCCGTGGGGATGGATTTCGCGGCGCTGAATTATGAGACCGTCAGCGAAGTGATGATCGAGAAGGTCCGCGCGCGCTACGAGGAAAAGGAAAAGCTATTCGGTGCGCAGACGCTGCGTTGGCTTGAGAGACACATTCTGCTGGACGTGGTGGATGGCCAGTGGAAAGACCACCTACTGACACTCGATCATTTGAAGGAAGGCATCGGGCTGCGCGGCTACGGGCAGATGGATCCGTTGGTCGAATTCAAGAAAGAAGCTTTCGTGCTGTTTGATGATTTGATGAATCGCATTGACACCGAAGCCGTGCGCTTCCTGTTTTTGGTTCGGCCCGCGGAACCGCCGGCGGCGGGATCCGCTCAGCCGGCTCCGTCAGGGCCGAAGCCCGCGGCGCCACGCGGACTTACGCAATACTCTCCGGAAGAATTGGAGCGGCGGCAGCGGCGGCAGCAGCAGCAACTGCAATTTCAGGCCGGTGCGGCTCCTGTCGAGGCTCCCAAGCCCGTGCGGTCCGGTGCGAAAGTCGGCCGCAACGATCCCTGCCCTTGCGGTTCCGGCAAGAAGTACAAGAAGTGCCACGGGCAAGCAGCTTAATAGCCCGCCTGCTCTGCGCTCACGATCGCCGTTTTCCCGAGTCCAATTAGCCTGTCAACGGATCAATCCCTCATCGGTGGAAAGCGGCATTTGAATGAACCCTCGCCCGAATCTTTCACCGTCCGTGAACTTCTACCGGCTTGCTACGGCGTGCTGTGCCTGTTACGTCGTCGCCCAGGTGATCCAAGAGGTTGCCTTCCGGTATGGAATCAATGATGCGGCTGCCGGAGAAGCAGGGATTCTGCAACGCCTATTGCCGTTCGATCAGTTTCGTTTAGCCGTCATGTTGATTAGCTTCTTCCCCATTCTGGTCGCATTCGCGGCGGTGGCTCTGCGCCGGATGAGGTCGAGCCCCGCTGCGTCGCTACTGGGCTTCACATTTTCTTTCGTGTTTGTGACGTCAGAAGTGAGCACGCGTTCCATTGACCTATTCCTGGTCAGCAGAACGTGGGCGGTGGAGTACCACGCTGCAACGTCGCCCGCAGTACAACAAATGATCGCGGGCCGCGTACAATTGTGGGCCGACTCCGTCGGCGCGTTTTACTTCGTGCTGCTCGCCGGGCATTTATTGGCATCCACGTGCTTCGCCATAGCTACATGGGATGGCGATCGCTGGAACCGCATCGTGGCAGTCGCATTTATTGCAAACGCGGTTAGACTCGCCGGAAGGATCGCCGAAGGCTACTTGGGCCAGAGCTGGCTTGATGCGGTGAATAACGCTGTGTACTTTCCCGCGGTCGCTATCATTTTCGGCACGCTTACAGTTTGGCTGTGGAAACAGACGCAAGCTGTCCGGCAAGAGACGGGGGAAGAAACCCTGCGAGGTGTCTGAACTTTTCTGCTGCCTCTTGCGTATCTCCTGATCGAATAGGCCCCAACTCGGATAGGAGGAGAGAAGATGAGAATTCGTGCACGCGCGTTCCCTGCTCTGCTGGCACTGGTGTTGTCGCTTGCCGCGACGATGGCGTCGAGGCCGGCGCTGGCCAGCGACGAAGGCCATTTTGACCGAACACTCGCGGTTACTGGACCCGTGGATTTGGACATACAAACCGGCTCCGGCGAAATTACCGTGCGCGTTGGAGATTCCGCGAAGGTGGAAGTCCACGGCCGCATCCACGCAAACCATGGATTGTTTGGGGGCGACGTCGAGCAGCATATTCGCGAAATCGAGGCGAATCCGCCAATCGAACAGAACGGCAACATCATCCGCGTGGGACATATCGAAAACCGGGACTGGAAAAACAACATTTCGATCAGTTATGAGCTTGTGGTTCCGGCGCAAACAAAATTGCATTCGGAATCGGGGTCGGGCGATCAAGTCGTGGAGGGCATCAGCGGTCCAGCGGATGCCAGCAGCGGCTCCGGCAACGCGCGGCTTTCGAACATCGGCGGTGAAACGCACGTCCACACGGGATCGGGAGATATCGAACTCAACGCGATTCACGGCCCGGCGCGCGCCACGGCGGGCAGCGGCGGAATTCGCGCAATCGGCATCGCGGGAGGCCTGACGGCTTCGAGCGGCAGTGGCAGCGTGAGACTCGAGCAGACAGCCGCGGGCGATGTGGAAATCGGCACGGGATCAGGCGACGTGGAAATCAAGGGCGCCAAAGGCGCGGTGAAGGTGCAAACTGGCAGCGGGAGCATCACCGCACAGGGCGAGCCCGTTGGAGATTGGCGATTGCACACTGGCTCGGGCAACGTTTCCGTCGAGCTGCCGCAGCAAGCCTCGTTCAATCTGGTTGCGCGCACGAGTTCCGGCAGCATTGACTCCAGCCGTGAAATCGCCGTGCAGGGCAAGCTGAGCCCGCGCGAACTGCAAGGAAAAGTCGGAGGCGGCGGCCCGACGGTGGACCTGAGCACCAGCTCCGGCAGCATTCAAATTCGCTAAGAATATTTTTGTGGAGCGACGCATGGGGCGGTGATGCGCCGCCTCATGCATTTTTCGCCTTGTACTATCGAGTGCCGCGTGCGGCGAAGCATCCGGGGTCGTGTTGATCTTTACACCTCACGTTAACTTGCATACAAAAAAAGTGTGCGCTACTCTCTCCTCAACCTCGGGGTCGTAATGACCCGGGGAACAGGGGTGCGAAATGCCAGCCGCCGGTTCCGCGAATTGCCAGCGGCCCGGGTGTGCGAAGCCTTCGCCCTCCGCGCTTGCTACCACCCAACTCTGCCTCGATCATTTCCTCGACGAAGCGTTTCTGCGCACGGATCAAGCGCTGACGCGCTGCCGCGAGGGCGACGCGCTAACTAAAGAAAGCCTCGAATGGCTGCTTTCGGATGCGCTGGCCACCGTGAAAAATCTAGAGGAGAGCGCCGACGAACCGCAGCCGGAGCAGCGCGACCGGATGCTCGAATTATTGCTGATCCTCGCGAATCTTCACGAATATGTGGCGCATCATTCCGTGCGCGTCGAACGCCCGGCTTGAATTAACCGCAGCGAGCGAGAATTCTTCCACATTACTTCCAGGTTTTCGCTACGGTCATCGCGATTCGTACACACCCAGGGCGTTAACCTCTAAGGCATAACCTGCTTGCAAAATCCTCGAAAGCGACTCAAGCTGGAGATTCCCGATTCTCGCGGAAATACATCGTGTCAGACGAGCCCAAGCAGCACAATCCATTCAAACCCGCGGACCCGACCATTCCCGGCGTCACCGGTAACCCAGCGCGATCCAGGCCGGCGCCGCAGCCACCGCGAGTCGTCCTGCCGCAATCCATCAGGCCAGCAACGCCGAGCATGTTGAGCGCGGTTTCGCCTCAAATGTGGATGGGGATTGCGGCGATCGTAATCGTGCTGATCGCGCTTGGAATGTATTCTAGAAAACGCCCTGCCCCCGCGAGCGAAGTGCAAACCGCGGCGGTCCCTGACCCGACGGACCTTCGCCCCTCACAGCCAGCGCAGGCGACCGCCAACCTGCCACTCGGACCCGGTCCGATTGCCACCACGGCGGAGCTCAGCAAAACCTGGTCGTCGAAGCGATTTTTATTTCGCGCTCCGCAGACGGCGGATGACGTACCAGCGATGGTCGTAAAGCTTCCGGGAGACGTTCTATGGGCGATTTCGATGCGCGCGCCTTTCGGCACTTGCGACCTGGAGTATGTGACAAATATGCAGAAGCTAGCCAGCGAATATCAGCTCACTGCGAATCATCCAATGGTCGCGGATTCGTGCAGCCACACCGTGTATGACCTCACGCGGTACGGCTCGGGACCGAATGGAGTTGTGCGCGGCGCGATTGTGAAAGGCGAAGGCATACGGCCTCCCATCGCCATAGAAGTTAGGGCGCGCGGCAAGGAAGTAGTGGCGACCCGCATCGAGCCGTAACGACCGACGCACTGAACCTGACAGCGACTCCTCCTGAAGCTGTAATCCGCCTATCCCGCGCTCGCCCCCCCGATTTATGGTAAGTATTTAAGTACAGCTTTGACTGGATGGCGCTGTGGCTTGCGCACCTCTAACCTAAGCTGATTAGGTACTTTGAGGGGGATCCTATGCCTTCTGCCTGGCGCGGATTTGTTTCGTTCGGCTTGATTTCGTTTCCGGTGCGATTGTTCCCCGCGGCACGCGCCTCGCGGGTCGCGTTGCATCAACTGCATAGTGTTTGCCACACGCGACTCCGCCAGCCGCTCTTCTGCCCCACTTGCAACCGCCTGGTGGATCGCTCCGAAGTGGTGAAGGGTTACGAGAATGAAGACGGCAAATACGTCCTCATTGATAAGGAAGAAATAAACAAGATTACTCCCGAGTCCGGGCGCGCCATGGAAATTCTAGCTTTCGTGAAGATGGCTGAAATTGACCCGATCTTTTTCGACTCATCCTATTTTCTGGTTCCCGAGGACGCCGGGAAGAAGCCTTACCAGCTTCTGGTGAGGACTCTGGAAGATACGCACAAGGTGGGGATCGCCAAAGTCACGATGCACCAGCGCGAGTACACTGTTTTTCTGCGGCCCTACGATCACGGCATGGCCATTCACACCATGTATTTCGCAAACGAAATCCGCGAAGCTCCCGGGTACGGCAAGACTGATGGCATAAAACTAAATCCAAAGGAAATCAAGCTGGCGGAGCAACTGGTGGACAGTTTATCCGAGGAATTCGACATCAAGAAATATCACGACGAGTTCGAAACTCGCCTCCGCGCCTTGATTGCCGCGAAACAGAAGGGCCGCGAAGTAGCGGCGATTCCGCACCCGCAGCGCGCTCCAGTGATAGACATGATGACCGCGCTGAAGAAAAGCCTCGCCAAATCAGGAACGGCAGCACGCGGCCGCCCGATGCGCGTCAAGCCCGTCGCCTCACGCGCGAAACGCACACCACGGCGCGCCGCGAGTTGATACAAGAATGCCACTGTCCCGCTGGTATTGAGGCGGGACAGTGGCGCCGTCACCGGGAACTCTCCGCGACGGTTATGACGTGGTATGACTGTTATGAATCGTTATGAAGTCAGTTCCTCCACCGAACGCGCCACCATCATCGGCTGGCCCGTCGCCTGATTGATCAGAATGAATCCCACCACGCGAATCGAGATCGGCTGAGTTCCCTGCAAAGCTGACAAACCGCTCAAGTTGATGAAGTTGGTGTCGTTGGTGGTCATCACCGTCGGCGGGCTGGGCAAAAGAACGCCTGCCGTCCAGTTGTCGTTCAATTGGAACGCGCCGGCATTGCCGTTTTGAATCACGGTGCTGCCCGGGACCCACGTGCCAGCCTGTCCTTGACGCCGCAGAACGACGCGGTGAACAGTCAAAGTGGATGTGCCGTTTGTCGTGGTGAGTTTGCCGCCGATTCCCACTCGCTGCCCTGGAGCCAACTCTGAATTGTTGAAGAGTAGTGTGGTCAAGGGAAGATTGATGTGCTCAATCATGTATTTTTCGGAGCCGTTCAATGCAAACGTTTCAATCTGTCCGTCCGAGACACCGTTCACCGCGGGAAGCAATTCACGCACATACAAATCCGCTGCCGTCGCTGGGCCCGTGGCCGGGCGGATGCTGGTGAAGAGTCCGCCCATGAAGAAATCATCGTTCGAGACAACTTCCACTTCCGACGCATCGATGGCATCAGTCACGGGATCCAGCGTGCCGGACACTTCCACAATCGTATTGGTGGTGAACGAATTAATCGCGGTGCTGGGATCGTCAAGCATCGTGCTGCCGTCCGTCGTCACCATCCATTGACGTCCATGCGGTCCTTGAATCGTGAACGTGTTGTCGCCCGTGACTCCGACCACGCCGCCGTGAAAGTCGTCAATCGAAACCTGCGCGTCGGTGGAATTCAGCAGCGCCACTTCGAACATGGGATTCACTACGCCGGTCACTTGGCCGTTGCCGTCCGTTTGCAGCGATTTGCGCAAGTCAAACTCCATGCGCAAACCGAACAGGTCCGCGTTGGAAACTACGACCGGCCGTGCGAAGTTCACCGTGACGCTCGATTGCGTCAACGTGCCATTGATTGTGCTGATCGTCGGCGGATTGTTGGTTGTATCGATGTAACCGATGACGGGAGAAGCAATGGTGATTGTCGCCGAGGTATAAGTGCCGGTCGGCACGGCCGTCAGATCGAGTAATTGGTGCAAACCGCTCAATTGAGCGAAATCTACAATCTGGGGCTGCGACAGCACGCTCACGTTGGTGGTGCCGTTGTTCAACGTGATGCCGCTCACGTTCACCTCGCAAGAGATGACGCTGGGCAGCGGCGCATCAGTTCCAACGGTGTAAATCGAAGCTTGATCTTGAGACGTTGTCGGACCGGTGCCAGCCCCTCCGCCACAGCTGGAAAGCACCAGTGCGGCAAAAAGAGCTGCGAACACACCCATACCTTTAGGATTCCCCATTGAATTTCTCCTTTTATTAGCAACTGATCGTTACTTGGAGCCAGGCCCCGTAATTCTGCTTGTGTGTGGAACCCAACCGATTTGGAAAAGTTGCGGGAATTTCGCAGGTAGGTGGGGGCCGAAAGTGAAGCGAATGTCGCGCCGCGATACCTCGCGGCCCAGCACATTGCTGATGCAGCACTTAAGCGGGCGCCTGCATCGTAGTAGAATAGCTGGCACCGTTGTGGAATTATTTTGATTCGTACGGGGTGTGCGCCGCGCGAGCGTCGATTCGACCAGGGAGAGGTTCTCATGGGCCATAGACTTGTGCTCGCGATCGCGGTGCTTTCCATTTTTTTCGCCATTGGCTGCGCCAAGAAGGCAGACGACGCAGCGATCGTCACCAACATCCAATCGCAGATGTTTTCCGACCCGCAACTGAAGGGTTCGGACGTGAAAGTGACTTCCACCGATGGAGAAGTGACGCTCAGTGGCACTGTGCCCGGCGACGCAGCTCGTCTGGACGCTTACAAGCTCGCTTTACAGACGGCTGGGGTGACGAAAGTCACCGATCAGATAAGCGTCGCGCCTGCGCAGCCTCCGAGCGCCGCAGATGCATCTGCGCTTAACGAACAGCCTGTGGCGCAAGCTCCACCGTCTGATGCCGTGCCGGTTCGAAAGCCGAAGGTTGCCAGTTCATCGCGAAAGAATCCGACTGCTCCGGCGGACGCTACGCCGCAAGAACCCGCACAGACCGCGGACGGGGTTCCCCCTCCTCCCCCAACCGCGATTGAAGCGAATGCGGCGCAACCTTCCGCGCCGTCAAGCGTCGTGCCTGTAGCACCGCCTGCACCCGCGCCCGCTCCGCAGCCGAAAAACGTGGTCATCCCGGCATCTTCCACGGTGTCAATTCGCATGATCGATGGCATCGATTCCTCAGTGAACCGTTCGGGCGAGATTTTCCACGCATCGCTCGAGGCGCCGCTGGTTGTAGGCGATAGCGTAGTGGTTCCCAGGGGCGCGGACGTCTACGTGCGGCTCACGTCCGCGAGTTCCGCGGGCCATCTGAAGGGAAAGAGCGAACTGCATCTCGAACTATTGAAGATGGACTTTCAAGGGCGTTCCTACGACCTTGCGAGCGACACTTACACGGAAGTGGGCAGCTCGCGCAGCGCGAACACGGCCAAAAAGGTTGGCGGTGGCGCGATTGCGGGCGCGCTTCTTGGCGGCCTCCTCGGTGGCGCGAAAGGCGCCGCGATTGGAGCGGGCGTTGGCGCCGGCGGAGGCGCCGTGTATCAAGGAGCGACCAAGGGCAAGCAAGTAAAAATTCCTGCCGAAACCAAGCTCGATTTTCAGCTCTCTCAGCCCGTTACCGTCACGGTGATGCCGCGTACTGACGTGCCGACGGAGTGAACGCGCGCACTGCGAATGGTGAACTTCGAACCACAAGACGCTTCTCGACCACCGTCGCGCCGTCCTCGATTAGCCGCCGCGACACTTCGGGAATCGCATTGCTTTCCTGCCTTGCACGTCAGCGCGCAGTTGTTTACGATTGCTTGTGGACTGCATCGCGCGAATGTAACGAATGATCGGCGAAACAATTTCCCATTACCGAATTCTGGACCCGCTTGGGAGCGGCGGAATGGGCCAAGTCTTTCGCGCCGAAGACACCCGCCTCGGACGCCAAGTTGCGCTCAAATTCCTATCCGTAGAGCTTGCCCGCGACCCCGCATCGCTTGAACGATTCCAGCGCGAAGCGCGCGCCGCTTCCTCGCTGAATCATCCGGGCATCTGCACGATCTATGACGTGGGCGAGCACAGCGGCCGCCCGTACCTGGTGATGGAAGTACTCGAAGGGCAGACGCTGCGCGAGCGAATCGCCGGCCGCCCCATGGCGATCGACGCCTTGCTGGATATCGGCGCCCAGATTGCCGATGCGCTGGACGCCGCACATTCCCGCGGAATCATTCATCGCGATATCAAGCCAGCCAATATCTTCATCTCGTCGCGGGGACAGGCGAAAATTCTCGATTTTGGATTGGCGAAGCAGGCTGCCGCGCGCCGCGTCGGCGAAGCCGTCGGTGCCGGCAATTCGGTGACGCAGCCAACCACCGACAACCTATTCCTTACTAGCCCAGGCTCGGCGATCGGGACCGTGGCGTATATGTCTCCGGAGCAAGCGCGCGGCGAAGACCTCGACGCACGCACCGATCTTTTCAGCCTCGGCGCAGTGCTGTACGAAATGTCCACAGGGCAGGCTGCGTTCAACGGAAATACTTCTGCGGTTGTTTTCGATGCAATTTTGAATCGCACGCCTGCGTCGCCATCGTCCATCAATCCCAATGTTCCACCCAAGCTGGAAGATCTCATCGGCAAGGCTCTGGAAAAGGATCGCGACTACCGCTATCAGACGGCTGCCGAGCTGCGCGGCGACCTAAAGCGTCTAAGACGTGACACCGATTCTGGACGCGTTGCCAGCGGTTCGACAACCTCGTGGGCCGCGGCGAGCCCGGCAGCAGGGGGCCTCCCGCCATCCGCGCCGTCCTCAGGAGCGAGACCCGCTTCGACGCAACTCCCGGCGGAAAGTCCGATGGCAACGACCGCAGCGATTCCGCTGCGCAAGGCGTTTCCGTGGATGAAAGTTGCGGGAGCGGCGATTGTGATCGCGGCTTTTGTTGCGCTGGTGCTGCATTTGCGCACGCCGCAGCCGCACCAGACGACCCCGTCCTTTTCGCAGATGGTAATTTCTCCGCTCACCTCCACCGGTAACATCCACTCCGCCACCATTTCCGCGGATGGCAAATGGGTGGCCTACGTAGCGGACGTGAAAGGCTCTCACGGCATCTGGATTCGCCAAGTGGCTACAGGCAGCACGGCTCAAGTGGAGATCGGTTCTCCGGGTGAGATCGAAGGGCTTACTTTTTCGCCGGATAGCAACTATTTATTTTTCGTCAAGCGTGACGAGGCCGCAGGAGTGGGAACCGTGTTTCAAGTAGCGTCGCTAGGCGGCGCGCCGCGGCAAATTATGGTGGATGTGGATAGCCCGATCAGTTTTTCGCCCGATGGCAAGCGCTTCGTCTTCGTGAGGCAGGTCAGTAAGGCGAAGACTTCGAATCTTATCATCGCGAACGCAGACGGAACGGGAGAGCAAAACCTGCAAGTCCTGACGAACCCGCCGCGCTTTTCCAGTGATGGACCGGCATGGTCTCCCGATGGCAAGCGGATCGCAGTGGCGGACAATCCCACGGGAGAATTCGATAGGTCCGCGGTCGACGTCGTGGATATTGAGTCCAAAGCGAAAACTCGCGTTGGCTCTGCCGACTGGATCGCCCCGGACCAGATGGCATGGCTGCCCGATGGGTCCGCCATCCTATTCAATGCGCGCGTCGCCAAGAGTTCCCTGAACGCCCAACTTTTTGAGCTGAGCTACCCGGGCGCCGAAGTTCGTCGCATCACGAACGATCTGAACTTTTACAGCGGAACCAGCATCACGTCCGACGGCGCCGATCTCGCGACTGTTCAGGTGACTCTCACCGGCAACTTGTGGGTGGCGGGCTTCGGCAGCGCCGCTTCCTTCTCACCGCCGCGCGAGATTACGAGCGGCATCAGCCGCGCCGATGGTATTTCCGGGATTATCTGGACGTCAGACGGCAAGCTTATCTATTCGTACTACACCTCTGGAACCATTCAACTCGCCAGCGCCGCGCCGGACGGCACCGATGTCCACGATATCGCTCCGCGCGTCGTCACCCCCAGTTGGCTTTCGAACTGCGGTGATGGAAAACACTTCGTATTCAGCATGGGCGGTGGCACGGGGGGCAGCGCGATATGGCGCGCGGACATGGACGGTTCCAACGTCACGCAACTGAGCACCAGCCAGATAGCGGTGCACCCCAACTGCTCACCCGACGGTAAATTCGTGGTTTACGTGAATGTAGTGGGCAATTCCACGCGCCTCATGAAAGTTGGCATTGACGGCGGCGCTGCCAGCGAAATCTCCAAAGCCGATGCGTTTAACCCCGTCATCTCGCCGGATGGGGCTTCGGTGGCTGCTCTTTATCAACCAGACCCATCCAAGCATCCGAGTCTGGCGGTTATAGGGTTAGCGGGCGGCGAAGTACGCAACGTTTATAACCTCCCTGTGGAAGCACAAGAAGCCATCAACGGCGACGGCGGCCAAAAACTCGCCTGGATAAACGACGGCCGCGCGATTTTGTATCCGGTCAATAACGACGGAGTGGTGACGCTCTGGGCGCAGCCTGTCGGACCGCAGGGAAGCCCTTCGGCCCCAGCGAAACAGGTGATGAACTTGGGTCCGGATTTCCAATGGGGCGCTTACGCCTTGTCTCCTGACGGCAAACAAATCGTCTATGCGCATGGCCGCCACGTCACTGATGCCGTCCTTATTTCGCACTTCCACTGATCTTTCATCGGAGAACCTCGTGAAAATTTCGCGGCGTGATGTGTTCAAGAACGCGTCGTTTGCGTTTGGTGGCGTCGCAATTGAGACGACTTTCAGTCGCGCGATTCCGCGGCGGAGGGCGCCCGAGCAGACTGCTGAACCGCTTCCACCCGCGTTCGGTTCGTTGAAACCGTTCGGCGATCGCGTGAAACCGATTCGCACCGAAGAACTGCAGGCGCGCATCGCGCACGCACAGCAATTAATGACGGACACGAAGCCGCGTTTCGAAGCACTGTACGTCACTCCTAGCACCACGCTCGTCTATTACACCGGCATCCACTGGTGGCCCAGCGAACGGATTCTAGCGTTGCTGATTCCACGCCAGGGCGATCCCTTGCTGGTTTCTCCCGCGTTCGAGGAAGGCCGTTTGCGCGAGCAGATGCGCTGGCCGATGGAGCTTCGCGTCTGGCAGGAAGATGAGAGCCCTTACGCGATAATTGAGAAATGGTTCGGGGAACGTGGGATTCGCGCCGGTCAAGTCGGCGTCGAAGAAACCACGCGCTACGTGTTCTTCGACGGCCTGCGCTGTGCGGCCAGCTCGCTTGACTATGCGAGCGGCGATCCCATCACCGTCGGCTGCCGCGCGCAAAAAAGCGCGCACGAATTGGAATTGATGAGGCTGGCCTGTTCCGCAACTTTCGACGTGTACAAGGCGACTTTCGCGTCACTGCGTGAGGGCATGACTCAACGTGAAGTTTCCGACTTAGTGGTGCGCGGATATTCTCAAATGGGATTGCGCGGCGAGGCATCGGTGTTTTTTGGAGCCTCTTCGGCGCTTCCGCATGGCTCGCGCGACGAACAGGTTCTGCGTGAAGGCATGGGCGTGATGATTGACGACGGCACCACGGTCGAGGGCTATCAATCGGATGTCACGCGGATGGGTGTTCTCGGTAAGCCGCCCGAAAAATTGCAGCATGCATTTGAAATTGTTCGGAGCGCTCAGAATGCGGCGCTAGCCGCAGCTGTTGCGGGACGTGAATGCGGCTCGGTGGACGATGCGGCACGCAAAGTGATCACCGACGCTGGATTTGGTCCGGGGTACAAATATTTTTCGCATCGCCTGGGCCACGGCATCGGCATGGATGGGCACGAATGGCCGTATCTCGTGCGCGGTAACCCCACCATCCTCAGACCCGGCATGACATTTTCAAATGAGCCGGGAATCTATGTGGTGGGCGACTATGGATTGCGCTGCGAAGACGACATGGTCATCTCGGAATCCGGCGCAGCGCAGCTTCTGACGCGCGGCTTCCAACCATCCCTCGAAACTCCGATTGCATAACGCAGTGCGCACCCTACCGAGCTGATTCTTCCGCCGCAAGAGTTTCGTTCGGGTTCGAGTCACTTAAGCCACGACCTAGATGTGATTGATTCCTGCAATACTCCACAATTCTCGCTTCTGCCCAAAACCGCTCGCCGCCGTCTTCGCGCGAGATGAACGCGCAATGACCGCCGTGCTCTGTGGCGATCAGCGTGATGCGGGGATTGGCGTGAATGGCGGGATTTTGAAATGGCTCGAAGGGCACGAACGGATCGTCTTTCGACGTGATGATCAGCGTGGGCACGCGAATTTCGGAGATCACGCGCCCGGCGCTTGACCGCACGTAGTAATCGCTCGCATCGGCAAACCCGCAATAGCGCGCCGTGATTACATCGTCGAAGTCCCTTACGGTGCCAATCCGGCGAAAACCGGAAACGCCGCGAAGTTCGTAAAGCTGCGGGAATAGACTCGCTTTATAACGCATGCGGCGCTTCAGCCGCGTCACGAAGTGATGCTCGTAAATGAAATTGCGTGGCGCGGCGAGCGCGTCCGCGCAAGAGGCTAGATCGAGCGCGGGGGCTACGGCGATCACCGCGCGAAGCGCAGCCGGGGCCGAATCGCCCATGTCCCCGGCCATCTTCAAGACCAGGTTCCCGCCCATCGAGAATCCTGCGGCGAAAATTTCCGGTAGCCCATCACCCTCGATCAGTTCCAGCACCACGGCGTTTATATCGCAGCTCAAGCCGGAGTGGTACAGCGTGGAAGTCAATTGTTCCGTACCGCCGCAATTCCGTTGATTCAACCGCACTACGTTGAAGCCCGCCAGCCAAGCTTTTTCCGCCGTTCCGCGCATGTAATTCGATTCGCAGGATCCTTCCAGGCCGTGCAGCAGCACCAGCGTGGGATGTTCGCGCGGATTTTGTTGCCAATGGCATTCGCCGCGCACCTGTGTCCCCGGCTCGATTTCAAACAGCCGCGACACACTTTTGCCCAGCATCGGCACGGAGCGCGGCCAGAAATTCGCGGCAATGGTCATCGCGTGGGGATTGCGCAGCAGGCTGAGTGGGACGAATTCTTTCACCGCTTACATGGTAGGGAGTCCGGGCGTTTCGCGCAACCGTCCACCGGACTTCGTTGAAAATTCATTTCGATTCAGGCCTGAGATCCTTGGCCATCAGAACCTCGTCGTAATAGCGTCCGTCTTGCTTCAAGGCGTTGCGCTCGATCCCGTATTCCACGAAGCCCAGGCTAGCATAGAGGTGTCGCGCTGGTTCGTTGTCGCTCACGACGGTCAATTGGAGTGTTTCCACGTGCTGCCGCGCGAAATCAATCACCGCTTCCGCCAGACGTCGGCCCACGCCCGCTTTTCTAGATCCGGCTCGAACGTACATGCCCCACAGCATCGCCTTATGCGCGTCCTTTGCGCCTTCTCGCCGCATGAATCCTGCAATACCCACAAGCTCTGCATTAAGGAAAGCGCCGAAAACCGGAGAATTGGTCAAGCGTTCCCTAAATCGTTCGAGAGGTCGCTCGCTTTCGGCTTCAAAGGTGCTGCCGAATGCCTCCGGGCTGGAGCGCAGCGCTTCTAAGCGGATCTCGCGATACGCGGCGGCCTCTGAAGGAGCCAACTGCCGAATGTGAATTTGCGCCGTGCTCACGCTAGAGTCGTAACTGAGAGTTCGAATAATCGCAACAGTGAAATGAGCTCCTCTTGGCGCGCCGGAAGGCTCGGTATGCCCGCGACGATAATTCGCGAAAAAGGAAAAGCGCATAGAGCGGGCAGCGCTGCTCTATGCGCTCGGGTAGTCGTCATTTTCTAAAAGAAATACGTGCGACTGGCACCGTCAAGCTTGCCACTTTTCAGGCAACAGCGCTTGAAACCGACGCCCGGAGTCGCACGGACACAAGTCATTTCGCCCGAGCTTTTCCACAAGCTCCTTTTCTCCGTGAACGACTCGAGAGCCTCGCTTAACCTGCTTTTCGGACGGATAGCCCTTGCGGCGTTTACTGCTGCGCTCGAAAGCAGGATTGGTCTTCGTTATGGATGGTTCGCATGGCAGACCTCCTGGGTGGAATGAACAATTCTAGCACGCGCGGGAGTGTTGTTGCGCCTGCTTGATTTCATTCGCTGATGCACATAAAATGAAAGTTCAATAATGAAGGTTTGCCGCTACAGATGAGTTTCCTACGAGCCCAGCGCACGATGCTGGGCTTCGGTGTATTTAGGGACGATTTGAACTCACAGGAGAGGAAATGATTGAAGGATCTATCCCCGAAGGGCTGACGTTCGATGACGTACTGCTCCTGCCGGGGAAATCGGCAATTTTGCCGACGCAGGCGGACACCCGAACCTGCCTTTCGCGAAAAATCTCGCTGGATATTCCAATTGTGGCGGCGGCGATGGACACCGTCACGGATGCTCGCCTGGCCATTGCCATCGCGCGCCAGGGCGGCATCGGCTTCGTCCATCGCAATATGACGATTGACCGGCAGGCGGAAGAAATAGACCGCGTGAAGCGTTCGGAAAGCGGAATGATCGTTGATCCCGTCACGATCTCGCCCGAGCTTTCCGTGCGCCAGGCGCTCGACATCATGACGAAGTACCGCGTGTCAGGCTTGCCGGTAACGCGCGGTTCGCGACTCGTGGGTATTTTGACCAATCGCGACCTGCGCTTCGAACGCAATCTGGATCAGCCGGTCAGCGCAGTGATGACCAAGGACAATCTCGTTACCGTTCCAGTAGGTACGACGCTCGAGGAATCCGAGCGCCTGCTGCAGCGCCACCGCATCGAAAAACTGCTGGTGGTGGACGCTGATTTCAACCTCAAGGGTTTGATCACCGTAAAAGACATACAAAAGAAGATTGAGTTTCCCAACGCGACGAAGGACGAGCACGGCCGCCTGCGCGTGGGCGCCGCCATCGGCGCGACGGGGGATTACCTGGAACGTGCGGAGGAAATGGCGCGCGAAAAAGTGGACGTGCTCGCGATTGACACCGCACACGGCCACAGCACCCGCGTAATGGAAGCCGTTCGCGCGGTGCGCCAGAAGTTCCCGGAAATTCAGATCGTTGCAGGCAACGTGGCTACCGCCGAAGGCGCGAAAGATTTGATCTCTCTCGGGATTGATGGACTGAAAGTGGGTATCGGACCGGGCTCGATTTGCACCACGCGCGTCGTCACCGGCGCCGGCGTCCCGCAGATTACGGCCATTATGGAAGCTTCGCGCGCCGCGAAAGGCACCGGCGTGCCGATCATCGCGGATGGTGGCATAAAATTTTCAGGTGACATCACCAAGGCCATCGCAGCCGGTGCGAATTCCGTAATGATTGGCGGGCTTTTCGCCGGGACCGAAGAATCGCCGGGCGAAACAATCCTTTATCAAGGCCGCACTTTCAAATCCTATCGCGGCATGGGTTCGCTCGGTGCTATGGAAGCAGGTTCCGCCGACCGTTACGCGCAAGAAGGCGCTCCGCGCGGCAAGTCTGTTCCCGAAGGAATCGAGGGGCAGGTGCCGTACAAAGGACCGCTTTCGGGTCTTGTGGACCAGCTCGTCGGCGGCCTGCGTAGCGGCATGGGCTACTGCGGCACAGCAAATCTCACCGAGCTTCACGAACGCAGCAAATTCATACGTATTTCCTCCGCGGGCTTGCGCGAGAGCCACGTTCACGACGTGATCATTACTCGCGAAGCGCCAAACTACCGGTTGGAATAGAGCGCCCATTTGAAAGATTCCGCCGCATCATCGCCGCTTCGTGCCGGGTGGGCCTGCTAGGATGCCCTGGCTCAAGCGTTGGTGGCCGGCCATCGTATGGGCAATCGCGATTTCGGGTTTTTCTACCGGCGCGTTTACATCTGAAAATACCAGCCGCATCATCATCCCCGTCCTGCATTTTCTTTTTCCGCACGCTTCCCCGGACACCTTGGCTTTCATGCATCACATCGTCCGCAAGTGCGCGCACTTCACCGAATATTTCATTTTCAGTTTGCTGATCTTGCGCGGATTGCGCGCCGGCGAAAAGGGCATGCATCTGCGCTGGGCGCTGGTTACTATTCTGATTGTTGCGGGCTATGCTGCGATGGACGAATATCATCAGTCATTTGTTCCGGGGCGCACTCCTGCCGTCACCGATGTGTTGATCGACACGTCTGGTGGAACCGCCGCACAAATCGTAGCTTCGCTTTGGGTGCTATTGGGCCACGCACGTGATAAACGCCGGCAGAATGAACTGGCAGCCGTCAAAACCACTTCGCCGGAAATGCATTGAGTTTCCGAAAATCTCGAGAGGACGTGCCCATGTCACATCGTTTGCTTGTGGCCGCTTTGTTGGTCGCTGCGATTGGTGTTGTCGGCTTGCCGGTTGCCTCAGCTTCGCCAGCGGCGGATCCGATCAGTTACGAATTGAAGTTCGAGCGTCCTAATACTCATTTGCTCGATGTGACGATCCACGTCGATTCTCTTTCTGGCGCGTCCGTAGATTTTGCGATCCCCGATTGGGCGCCCGGCTCTTACTACATCGAAAACTATGCGGCCAACGTGCAGCAGTTCCGCACGCACAGCAGCGAGGGGCGAGAGCTTTCCTGGCGCAAAACGGACAGCCAGACATGGCGCATCGAGCTCGCGGGCGCGAAGGCTGTAACCGTGGAATATCAAGTTTTTGCCAACACGCTGCAGAACAATATCGCGCAGTACAACGAGCACCACGCATTCATCGGCGGACCATCCCTGTGGATGTACGTGGTGGGTGCGAAGGAGCGGCCGGCCACGCTTTCAATCGCCGTGCCGCAAGGATGGCGCGTGGCGACGGGCATGAGCCACACCTCGGCTAGCACGTTTCAAGCGACCAATTACGATACGTTTGGGGATTGTCCGCTGGAGATTTCCGATTTTGCCGAGAAGGACTTCGAAGTTCTGGGCACCAAGTATCACGTGATCGTGGACGATGTGATCGGCCACAAGGACTTCACGAAATTCGTCGCTGATCTGCACAAAGCCGTCGCCACGATCGTTCCGATGTTCCAACCGGTAGCCGGCAATTCAACTCAGGCTGCTCCGTTCGCGGATTACTATTTTATTTTTCACGTTTGGCCGAAGACCGGCGGCGGCCTGGAGCACCTGAACTCCACGCAAATAGATTTCTCGACCGACTGGGATTCGATGGAGCCCGTACCCGGCGTCGGCACGCAATATAATCTGAAGCTCTTTGTGGCCGCGCACGAATTCTTCCACGCCTGGAATGTGAAGCGCCTGCGCCCGTTGCCTTTGGGGCCGTTTGACTACACGCAGATGGTGCACACGCCGTCCTTGTGGATCTCCGAAGGATTGACCAGCTATTACGGCGAGTTGGCTCTCGAACGCGCCGGGCTGATTACGCCACAGCAATATCTAGAGAGCATCGGCGTGCTGATCACCAAGTTCGAACAGAGGCCGGGACGTTCCGAGCGCAGCATCGAGGACACCAGCTGGGATACCTGGTTCCCGCGCAACGGAGTGATTCAGCAGGCCAACAATCTGGAGAACACCTGGTACTCGTATTACGACGGTGGACAAATCATGGGCCACATCCTCGATTTCGCGATTCGCCAGAACACAAGCGACCAGAAATCGCTCGACGATTGGATGCGTTTGCTTTATTCCCGCTATGCGCTGCCGAAACCCGGTTTCCAGCCGGGCGATCCGATCAAGGCTGCGTCAGAAGTTGCCGGCGCAGACGAAAGCGATCTATTTACCCATTATATTTCCGGCAAGGATCCGATTCCCTACGAGAAATATTTCGCGTACGCCGGGATTGCGGTGGAGAAGAAACTCGACGCGAGCAAGGCCTGGGACGGCATGGAGACTGCGAAGAATGACGGCGACGGCCGCGCCAAGATTCGCAACATTATTCCCGGCAGCCCCGCGGAAACGGGCGGACTTGATCGCGATGACGTAATCTACGCGGTAGATAGCCGCGCCCTGGATTCCTCCGATGCGTTCACCAAGGAAATCGCCGCGCGCAAGCCTGGTGACACGGTGAAGATCACCGTGCTGCGTCTCGGGGAGTTCAAGGAATTTCCCGTCACGCTCGCAGCGAGTCCGTATCCCACCTACACGCTTAAGTCGATGGAGCATCCGACGGATCAGCAGAAGGCTATCTACAATTCGTGGCTGGGGATAAAGCAGTAAAAACGTGCCGGGCGAGGCACGCCTCGCCTAGCTTGCTTTCGTGGCGCGTTCGACATCGCGAGTGCGGCGGCGCGCCGCCGCACTCCATATGAGCCCGGGTAAAATAAAAAGGCCCGCTTCGATTGTTCGAAACGGGCCTTCGTAATTTTGAACTGCTCGGAATATTACTTCGTTGACGCTACGGCTTCCTTCTCTTCTTCCGGAGCCTCGACTTCCTCTCTCCTACGCTGCTTCTTTTCTTTCTTCTTGAGCTCCGAACCGATGAACTCGAGAATCGCGAGGTCCGCTCCATCGCCCAGTCGCCAACCGGCGTGGATGATGCGGGTATAACCGCCAGGGCGCTCGGCAAACCGCGGGGCGAGCACGTCGAAGAGCTTATCGGTTGCCGCGGGCGTCATCAGAAACGCAGCGGCCTGACGGCGCGCATGCAGCGAATCGCGCTTTCCTAGCGTGATCATCTTCTCCGCCAGCCGCCGCGTGGCCTTCGCGCGCAGGATGGTGGTGTGGATGCGTTCTTTTTCGATGAGGTTCGTCACCAGGTTGCGCAGCACGGCGCGACGATGCGCCGGCTGCTTCCCCAGTTTCGATCCGGACTTAAGGTGTCTCATAGTCGCTTACCTTGGCTCCCGGCCGCGTGCAGCGGGGTTAAAGAGCCGTGGCGTCCCCCTCAGAAGGCGGAGGCGCGGTCTGGCTAGGCAGCGGCGGCCAGATGATGCGGCCGTGCTCGTCGAACTTCATGCCGAGGCTCAAGCCCATCTTGTGCAAGATGTCCTTGATCTCATTCAGAGACTTGCGCCCGAAATTTTTGGTCTTCAGCATTTCGGATTCGGTCTTCTGCACCAGCTCGCGCAGGTTCTGAATGTTGGCGTTCTTCAAGCAGTTGTAAGAACGCACCGAAAGTTCCAGTTCCTCCACCGACCGGTCCAGATACTCCAGGCGCGGATCGCTGTAGTTTTCGATCACTTCTTCCGGCAGGTCCGGCGTTTCTTCGAAGTTGATGAAGATGCTCATGTGGTCCTTCACCAGCTTCGACGCCAGGCCGATCGCATCCTGCGGAGTGATCGCGGCGTTGGTCCAGACTTCGAGCGTGAGCTTTTCGTAGTCGGTCATCTGTCCCAAGCGAGCCGCTTCCACGGCGTAATTCACCTTGCGAACCGGCGAGTGCACCGAGTCAATCGGGATGTAACCGATCGGCAGGTCTTCGTCGAAGTTGCGGTCGGCAGCCACGTAACCGCGGCCGTTCTTGACGCGCAATTCGAGTTCGAGTTTGCCGCCTTCGCTGACGGTGGCGATGTAAACGTTTTTGTCGAGCACCGCGATGTCCGCATCTTCTTCGATCTTCGCAGACGTCACAGGACCCGGCGTATCAACGATCAGCGTGATCGTCTTCGGCTGGTCGGTGTTCAACTTCAGCGGAACCTGTTTCAGGTTCAGGATGATGTCCGTGGCATCTTCTACAACGCCCGGAATCGGCGAAAACTCGTGCAACACGCCTTCGATTTTTACCGCGGTGATGGCCGCGCCTTCAATCGAACTGAGCAGCGCGCGCCGCAGCGAATTACCGACGGTGGTTCCCCAGCCGCGCTCGAAAGGCTGCGCTGAGAATTTCCCGTACTTGTCCGTCAATGTTTCCGGTTCTGCTGCCAACCGCTTTGGTTTCTGGAAGCCCTTCCACATCTTCGACATTCCTCCTGGCCCGCCCGCGGCGGACCTACAAACCACTTAACGTTGATAATTTCCTGGCACTACTTCGAGTAAAGTTCGACGATGAGCTGTTCGTTCATCGGCGGTGTCTGCACGTCTTCGCGACGCGGCAGCGCCACGACCCGGGCCTTGAAATTCGCCGGGTCGATATCCAGCCACGGGGCTACACCCTGGCTCTTCGCCAGATTGCGCGCTTCGAGGATCATCGCGTTCTCGTGCATGTTGTCTTTCAGCGCGATTTCATCGCCCACGTTGACCAGATAGCTGGGAATGTTGACCTTCTGGCCCTTCACGCGAATGTGCCCATGCAGCACGAGCTGCCGCGCTTGCGAACGCGAGCCGGCAATGCCCATGCGATAGATCACGTTGTCCAGACGGCGCTCCAGCATCACCATCAGGTTCGAGCCGGTGGGGCCCTTGGTGCGCACGGCTTTCTCGAAATAGTTGCGGAATTGCCGCTCGAGCAGGCCGTAGGTGCGCTTCACCTTCTGCTTTTCGCGCAACTGCACGCCGTAGCCCACCATCTTTGCCCGCCGGGCCTGGCCGTGCTGCCCGGGAACGAAATTGCGCTTCTCGATCGCGCACTTTTCTGTAAAACACCGCAGGCCTTTCAAGAAGAGTTTTTGCCCTTCTCTTCGGCACAGCCGGCAGACTGCTTCACGATGTCTTGCCAAGTCCTTCTCTCCTTTGGTTCAGCTCCAAAACTTTCAAACCTGCGGGCCGGTTATACGCGGCGGCGCTTGGGCGGACGGCAACCGTTGTGCGGAACCGGCGTCACGTCCTTGATCGCATTGATGTGCAAGCCTGAAGAAGCCAGGGCGCGCACTGCGGATTCGCGTCCGGCGCCCGGACCCTTCACGCGCACTTCCACCGATTTCATGCCGTATTGATCGCGCGCCACGCCCGCCGCCGTCGCGGCCGCTTGCTGCGCCGCATAGGGCGTGCCTTTGCGAGAGCCCTTGAAGCCCACCGAGCCGGCCGAAGACCAGCTCACTGCGCGGCCGTCGGGATCGGTGAGCGTCACGATCGTGTTGTTGAACGTCGCCTGGATGCAGACCACGCCATGCGGCACCACGCGCTTCTCGCGCTTCTTGCGAAATTCCTTTTTGCGCTTGGAAGCAGCCTTCGCTCCCGCTGCCGGCGCTGCTCCTGGTGCTGCCGCTGCGTCTTTGGGTTCTTTTGCCACGCTTGTCTCTCTCCTGTCATTCTTAACCGTTTAATTCTTTCGCCGGCTTTACTGCTTACTTGCGCGGCGCGATCTTCTTTGCCGCCACAGCGCCCTTGCGCGGACCTTTGCGCGTGCGCGCGTTGGTGTGCGTGCGCTGCCCGCGGACCGGCAGATTGCGCCGGTGACGCAGTCCCCGGTAAGCCTGAATTTCAATCAGGCGCCGGATGTTCATCTGCGTTTCCTTGCGCAGGTCGCCTTCGATGCCGCCTTCGGATTCAATGGCCGCGCGCAGGCGGGTCACTTCATCTTCAGTCAATTCCTTGATCTTCTTGGTGTGATCCACCTTGGCTTTATCGGCGAGCTCGCGAGCGCGCGCCTGTCCGATACCGTAGATGGACGTGAGCCCAATCCAGAGTCGCTTATTCGGCGGTAGATCCACACCTGCGATGCGAGCCATAAAGTTTTCCCCTTATCCCTGGCGCTGGCGGTGCTTGGCGTTCGTGCAGATCACCCGCACCACGCCGCGCCGATGCACGATCTTGCACTTCATGCAGATTTTCTTTACCGATGCACGTACCTTCATGTTCGACTCCGTTCCCCTGTTTCCTGTTCTTGCTTCGGACTACTTGTATCTGTAAACGATCCTGCCGCGCGTGAGATCGTAGGGCGAAAGCTCAACGGCCACGCGGTCTCCCGACAGGATGCGAATGAAATTCTTGCGCATCTTTCCCGAAATGTGGGCCAGCACCTGGTGCTTATTTTCCAGCTCGACGCGAAACATGGCGTTCGGGAGCGGTTCGATCACCGTGGCCATCACTTCGATGGCGTCTTCTTTTCCGCTTCCTTCGCCCGGTTTCTTCTTGTCCTGCTCTGGCCTTGGTTTCATGCGCTCCTGTCTGCGACTTCCGAAAATTCCCGCTACTCGATCTTTACCAAACCGGCCCCGCCGCTTCTTTCGGCCGCGTCAGAATCCATGGGCCGTTCTTGGTTACCGCGACGGTGTGCTCGAAGTGCGCCGAATCACTACCGTCTGCCGTTACCGCGGTCCACTCATCATCCAGCACCCGCACGCCGGGACCGCCCGTATTCACCATGGGCTCGATCGCCAGCACCATGCCCTCTTGCAGCCGCGCCCCCTGTCCCGGTGTGCCGTAATTCGGGAGCTGCGGGTCTTCATGCATCTTGGTGCCGATACCGTGACCCACAAACTCGCGCACTACCGAGTAACCGTTCTTCTCGACCCATTGCTGCACCGCGGCAGAGACATCACCCAAGCGGTTTCCCGGCCGGACTTTGTCAATCGCGTGTTCCAGCGATTCGCGCGTCACCCGCAGTAGCTTCTCGCGCTCTGGCGTAATCTTGCCCACCGGCACCGTGAGCGCCGCGTCGCCGAAGTAGCCCTCCAGCTCGACGCCAAAATCCATCGAGAGGATGTCGCCTTCACGCAGCTTCCGCGCCGGCGAAGGAATCCCGTGCACCACTTCCTGATTGATCGAGGTGCACACCGAACCCGGATACCCGCGATAGCCCTTGAACGCTGGCCGCGCGCCCTGCTTCGCCGTGTATTTCTCGGCGAACTCATCGAGCTCTTTGGTCGAAATGCCCGGCCGAATCATCGTGCGCATTTCGGCCAACGCCGTCCAGACGATCTGTCCCGCGCGGTACATCTTCTCGAGCTCAGCAGGCGACTTACAGATAACCATCGCGTCCTTCCGCGCGCTTGAGAATATCGTTCAACGCGCGGGTCACTTCCTCCACGTTTGCATCGCCGTTCACGACTTCCAGCACGCCATGCGTCCGGTAGTAATCCGCCAGCGGCATGGTTTGCCGCTCGTACGCGGCGAAGCGCTCCTTGACGATTTCCGGGCGATCGTCGTCGCGCTGCACCAGCCTGCCGCCGTCGTTATCGCAAACCCCGGGCACTCGCGGCGGCCGTTCGAGAACGTTGTACGTCTCGCCGCCTACCGAGCACGTCCAGCGGCCGGCGACGCGCCGCACCAGCGTCTCCGGGCTTACCCGAAACTCGATCACCAGCGGCAATCCCAACCCGCGCCGCTGCAGAATCGCGTTCAGTTCTTCGGCCTGCGGCAGCGTGCGCGGAAAGCCGTCGAAGATAAAACCGTTCGCACAATCCCGGAGCGACAGCCGCTCTTCGACCATTCCAAGCACGATCTGGTCCGGCACCAGATCACCACGCTCCATAATGGGCTTGGCAAGCAGCCCCGCCGGTGTACCGCGCGTGACGGCGTCGCGCAGCATATCGCCGGTGGAAAGATGCGGAACACTCAGCTGCTGCGCCATGCGCTTAGCCTGGGTGCCCTTCCCGGCTCCCGGCGGCCCTAAGAAAATCAACGCCCGTTTGAGCGCCATCCTCACCGCCGAAAAATCGTCATTAACTGCGGCGACCCCGGACCCGGCCCTTGCGCACAAACCCGTCGTAATTCCTCATCACCAGCTGCGCTTCGAGCTGCTGCACCGTATCCATCGCCACACCCACTACGATCAGCAGCGAAGTGCCGCCGAAATAGAACTGCACGTTCAGGCCGTCCAGCACGAACCGCCACATGTGCGTGTCAAACCAGTTTCCCACCAGCCACAAATGCTGCAGGTGGATGCCGGAAATCATCCATTCGGGCAGCAAGCAAACCACCGCGAGGTAGACGCCGCCCACGAACGTCAACCGCGTCAAGATGCGGTTGATGTACTCGGAAGTGTTTCGCCCCGGACGAATTCCCGGAACGAATCCGCCGTACTTCCGCATGTTGTCCGCCAGCTCCGTGGGATTGAAAATAATGCCCACGTAGAAAAACGCGAAAAATATGATCAGCGTCACATAGATCAGCGTGTAGAGCGGCTCGCCCCACTTGATCATGTTCGCGAAGCGCGTAAAGAACGGCGACTTGTTCTGAAAGAACAGCGCCAGCGTCTGCGGAAAAGTCAGCAAGGAGCTGGCGAAAATCGGCGGAATCACGCCGCCGGAATTCACGCGCAGCGGCAGATACGTCATCTGCCCGCCCATCACCTTGCGTCCCATCACGCGCTTGGCGTATTGCACCGGAATGCGCCGCTGCCCGCCCTCCACAAACACGATGAACGCGACAACCGCAAACATCAGTATGATCAAGCCCACGATCGCGATCGGGGTGAACGAGCCCCACTGCTGTGTGGTGGCCTTCAGGTAAAGATCACGCACCGCGTTCGGCAAACCCACCACGATACCCGCGAAAATGATCAGCGACATGCCGTTGCCGATACCGCGCTCGCTGATCTGCTCGCCCAGCCACATGATGAACGCCGAACCCGTGGTCAGGGTAAGAACGGTCATCAGCACAAATCGCCAGCCGGGATGATAGACCAGCGCTTGACCGTTCATGTTCTGCAGGGTCAGCGTCTTGGCAATCGTGAACGACTGGAACACGCTGAGGATGATCGTCAAGTAGCGCGTGTATTGCGTGATCTTCCTGCGGCCCAGTTCGCCTTCCTTTTGCAAACGCTCGAGGTAAGGCCATACCACCACCATCAATTGCAAAATAATGGACGCCGTGATGTACGGCATGATGCCCAACGCAAAAATCGTCAGGCGGCGCAGGTTGCCGCCGCTAAATAAGTCAATCAGTCCAAGGACCGATCCTTGTCCCTGCTGGAAAAGCTGCTGCAGCAATTCCGTATTGATTCCAGGCGTCGGAATATGCCCGCCCAGCCGGTACACGGCGAGCAGAGCAAGTGTAAACAGCACGCGATTGCGCAAATCCGGCGTGCTGAATATGTTCCGAAATGCCTGAACCAGCTTGTTCATCGCAGGACTTCGACCTTGCCGCCGGCGGCCGCGATTTTCTCTTCCGCCGACTTGCTGAACGCATGCGCTTGCACCGTCAGCGCTACCTTCAGTTCACCATCGCCTAAAATCTTCAGGCTTTCGCGCTTGACGCGCAGCACGCCTAGCCCGTACAGCAGGTCCGGCGAGATCGTGTCACCCGCCGAAAATACGTTGAGGCTCTCGACGTTGATCACCGCGTAAGTCTTCGAATGCGGCGCCGAAAATCCGCGCTTCGGCAGTCGCCGGTGCAGGGGCATCTGGCCGCCCTCAAATCCCGGCCGTCGCGAATAACCGCGGCGAGACTGCTGGCCTTTGTTTCCCGCGCCGGAAGTCTTGCCCATCTTCGAGCCCATGCCGCGACCTACGCGCACCTTGCGATGACGCGAGCCGCGCGGCGGCTTCAAATTCGATAATGTCGGTTTCTGTGCCATTCTCAGCCCTCAATCACCACAAGATGGTGCACGCGCGCGATCATGCCGCGGATCGACGGAGTGTCCTGCACTTCCAGCACTTGCTGCATGCGCCGGAAGCCCAGCCCGCGAACGGTCTGGCGCATGTCCCGCGGACAGCCGATAAAGCTGCGCACCCACTTGATTTTTAACGTTCCCGATTTCTTCTTGGTCGTTGTCGTCATGTTCGTTGCCCGCAGCCGTCTTAGGACGCCGCCGCTTCCTCCGCCACTTTGCCGCGGCCTTCCGCCACCTTGTTGGCGTCTTTCAAGTGCATCAGCGCGTCGAAAGTCGCCTTGATCACGTTGTGCGGGTTCGAAGTGCCGAGAGACTTCGTCAGCACGTTCTGAATTCCCGCAACCTCCATCACCGCGCGCACTGCGCCGCCGGCGATGATTCCCGTCCCTTCCGGAGCGGGCTTCAGCAGCACCTGGCCCGAGCCATAACGGCCGAGGACCTGGTGTGGAATAGTCGAGCCCTTCATATTCAACTTGACCATGTTCTTCTTGGCTGATTCGATCGCTTTGCGAATCGCCATGGGCACTTCGCGAGCCTTGCCCATGCCAAAACCGGCATGGCCGCCCTGATCGCCCACCACTACCAGCGCCGAGAAGCTGAGGTTCTTTCCGCCCTTCACGACTTTCGTACAACGGTTGATCGAGACTACCTGATCCTTCAAATTCGCCTGGTTGGTTTCCACCGGACGGCGAACGGCTAGCGAGTCTTTGAGCTCTTGTTTCGACATAATTTTCAGAACTTCAGGCCCGCCTCCCGGGCCGCTTCCGCGAGCGCCTTCACGCGCCCGTGATATTGATATCCACCGCGGTCGTACACCACTTTCTCGACGCCCTTCGCGCGGGCGCGCTCCGCAATCACCTTGCCGACTATTTTCGCGGCAGCAATGTTGCCGCCGCCCTTGATCGTCTTGCGCACTTCGCCATCGAGCGAACTCGCGGAAACGATGGTGCGATTGGTTGAATCATCCACCACTTGCGCGCGAATGTGCTTCGAAGAACGATGCACGCATAGCCGCGGACGCTCCGCCGTTCCGGCCAACGTCTTGCGCATTCGCACGTGAATACGGCGGCGATGCGCTTCACTCGATAATCTTCGAACCGGTGCTGCCACGTTCTTTCTCCTCCCGGCCTACGCGGCCGCCGACTTCGCGCCGGCCTTGCCGGCCTTCTTCTTCAGCCGCTCGCCGGTAATGCGCACGCCCTTCTGCTTGTAGGGGTCAGGCGGACGCAAACTGCGCAAATTCGCCGCGACCTGGCCCACTTGATTTTTGTCCGCGCCGGATACCACCATGTGCGTCTGCTTTTCGACAGTGATCGTGATGCCCTCGGGAATCGCGAATTCGATCGGGTGCGAATATCCGAGCGCGAGAACTACGTTCTTGCCTTTCACTTCCGCGCGATAGCCGACGCCCACGATGTCCAAATCTTTTTTGAAGCCGGTGGTCACGCCGGTGACGGCGTTCGCTACCAGCGCCCGCGCGAGTCCATGCAGCGCGCGCTGCTCATCAGAATCGCGCTTCGCCGTTAACGTACCGTCCTTCTGCTCGAAGTGGATGCCGCGCGGCACGGCAATCTGCATTTTGCCTTTGGGACCCTGCACTTCAACGGCGCTGTCCTTAATCTGAATCTTCACGCCGGACGGCACGGGAATAATTTTGTTTCCAATTCGCGACATTACCAGACCTCACACATGATTTCGCCGCCGATGCCCGCTTTGCGCGCCGACTGGCCGGTCATCAATCCCTTGGGCGTGGACACAATCGAAATTCCCATGCCGCCCACCACCTGGCGAATGTCCGTCTTGCCCACGTAGCGCCGCGAACCGGGGCGCGAAACGCGCTTTAGGTCCGTGATCACGCTGCGGCGATCGGGTGTGTAGCGCAAGAACAGGCGCAAAGTCTTCTTGGTTTTCTGCTCTTCCACCACTTTGAAATTCGCGAGGTAGCCTTCTTCCTTCAAAATGCGCGCCAGCTCGACTTTCAGCTTCGAAGAAGGTAGGTCCACGCGTGAGTGTTTCGCGCGCGCGGCGTTGCGAATTCGCGTCAACAAATCGGCAATCGGATCAGTCGTCATTCGTCCTTGTCCTTAATTCCTGCTTGCAACCTACCAGCTGGCCTTGGTGACGCCGGGGATTTCGCCCTTGAGCGCCAAACCGCGGAAACAGATACGGCACATTTCAAACTTGCGCAGAAACGCGCGCGGGCGTCCGCAGATCCTGCAGCGGTTGCGCCGGCGGATCTTGAACTTCAGCTTCTTGCGTTGCTTCGCGAACTGCGCGGTACGTCCCATACTCGCTCTTTCTCCTTACGCTTCGCGCCTACGCGCGAAACGGCACGCCGAGCAGCTTCAGCAGCTCGCGCCCTTCTTCGTCGTTGCGGGCAGACGTCGTAATCGTGATGTTCATGCCCTTGATTTTGTCCACGCGCGTGTAATCGATTTCCGGAAACACTAGCTGGTCCTTCAGACCCAGCGTGTAATTGCCGCGCCCGTCGAACGAATTTGGCGGCAAGCCCTTGAAGTCGCGCACGCGAGGCAGCACGATTGCCGAAAGCCGGTCGAGAAATTCGTACATCCGCTCGCCGCGTAGCGTGACCATGCAGCCGATCGCCATGCCTTTGCGAATCTTGAAATTCGCGATGGACTTCTTGGCCCGCGTGATCACCGGCTTCTGTCCCGTGATCTGCCCGAGTTCCGCCGCGGCGGTATCCAGCAATTTCACGTTGGCGCTCGCTTCACCCATGCCGATATTCACGGTGATCTTCTTTACCCGCGGCACGGCCATGGTGTTCTTGAAGCCGAAACGCTTCGAGAGCGCCGGAACTGCTTCGTTGCGATACTTTTCATGCAAACGCGTAATCATTTCTCGCCCTTACCTCTGGAATCGTTAATTCTCAAAAGTCGTATTGCAGCGCCGGCAGCTTCTCACTTTGGTTCCATCCGGCAGTGTCGTGTGTCCCGCGCGCGTATGCTTGCCGCATCCCGGACAAACCAGCATTACGTTTGAAACATGCACCGGGCCTTCCTTCTCCAAAATCCCGCCCTTGATGTTCTTCGACGGGTTTGGCCGCGTGTGCTTCTTGATGATGTTGGCGTGCTCGACCGTCACCGTCAGCTTCCAGGGATTTACCGCCAGCACTTTTCCAGTTTTGCCCTTGGAACGCCCGGACATGATTTTTACCGTGTCGCCGTGCCTGATGCTGAATGCCGCCGGTTTTTCGACTATTTTTCTCATGGCTACCACACTTCCGGAGCGAGCGAGATGATCTTGGTGAACTTCTTATCGCGCAGTTCGCGGGCTACCGGCCCGAAAACGCGCGTTCCAATCGGCTCGTTCGCATCGTTGATCAGCACCGCGGCGTTATCGTCAAACCGGATATACGTGCCATCCTTGCGCCGCTGTTCTTTTCTGGTGCGCACAATCACTGCTTTCACCACTTTCCCTTTTTTGACCTGGCTATCGGGTTGCGCTTCCTTCACCGCCGCCGTAATCACATCGCCCAACCCGGCCGTCAACCCCGTGTCTCCCCCAATCGGAAGAATGCAGGTCAGCTGACGCGCGCCGGAATTATCGGCAACCGTCAGCCATGTTCGCATCTGTACCATCGTCTTGCTCCCCGTTAAGTCACTGCCGCGCTTTAGGCTACGCGCGTCGAACGCTGCAATACTTCCTTCAGCCGCCACCGCTTCAGCTTCGAGAGCGGCCGCGTGGATACAATCTGCACCGTGTCGCCCACGCGCGCTTCGCCCGTTTCATCGTGCGCATAGTATTTCTTGGTGTGACGCACGACCCGCTGATAGAGCGGATGCTGCACCGCGCGGGTCACCTTCACTACGATGGTTTTCGCCATCTTCGTGGAAGTGACGATGCCGGTCAGTTCCTGCCGCACGCCGCGCTCGCGCGATTCCGCCTGCACGGCTGCTGCTGTTGTTTCGTTGGCCATTACGCTTTCCTCAATTCGCTTTCGCGCAGCAACGTCTTCACCCGCGCGAAATCGCGCTTGGCTTCCCGCAATTTCCGCAGACCTTCCGCTTGCCCGGTGGAAAGCTGGAAGCGGAGGCGAAAAATCTGCTCCGCAAGCTCGGTTTGCTGCGTATGGAGCTCGTCCTTAGTCATGTCGCGGTATTTTTCGATGCGGCTCGCCGCACGTTCTGCCATTACAGTTCCTCCGCCCGTGATACGAACTTCGTCATGATCGGCAGTTTGTGCGCCGCCAATTTCATGGCTTCCGTGGCCGCCGCCAAATCCACGCCGGACATCTCAAACATCACTCGTCCGGGCTTCACCACCGCCACCCATTTCTCCGGTGGACCTTTGCCCTTACCCATGCGCGTTTCAGCCGGCTTTTTGGTGTAGGGCTTATCCGGGAAAATGCGAATCCACAATTTTCCGCCGCGCTTGATGAAACGCGTGATCGCGACGCGCGCTGCTTCAATCTGCCGGTCGGTAATCCAGGCCGGCTCCAGCGCCTTCAATCCGTACTCGCCAAACGCCAGCGAGCCGCCGCGCCAGGCCTTGCCCGTGCGCCGGCCGCGCTGCTGCTTGCGGTACTTCACTTTTTTCGGCATCAACATAATCGTTCGCTCGTGTCCTTACGCTCTGAACTCTTAATTATTTTGCGCTGCCGGCGCCGTTCCGGTTTTCGGGCCGCGTTGCGGAATTTTTTCGCCCTGATAGATCCAGCACTTCACACCGATGACTCCGTAAGTCGTGTGCGCTTCGGCCGTGCCGAAATCAATGTCCGCGCGCAACGTCTGCAACGGCAGTCGTCCTTGCAGGTACCATTCTTTTCGCGCGATTTCCGCGCCGTTCAAGCGGCCGGCCACACGCACCTTGATGCCTTTGCATCCAAAACGCAGCGCCGAGTCCACGGCCTTGCGCATCGCGCGCCGGAAGGCCACGCGCTTTTCCAATTGCAGTGCGATCGATTCCGCCACCAGATGCGCATCGAGTTCCGGACGGTGCACTTCTTGGATGTCAATGTGCACTTCGCGCTTGGTGCGCTTCTGCACGTCGGCTTTCAGCTTGTCGATTTCCGAGCCTTTGCGCCCGATAATGATTCCCGGCCGCGCCGTATAAATCCTGATGACCAGCTTGTTGGCGGCACGCTCGACGTCAATCCCGTTGATGCCCGCCGACTTGAGTTTTTCCTTCAACGTCTTGCGCAGCTGGACATCTTCATGCAACAGGTCGGCATAATCGCGCTTCGCGAACCAGCGCGACTTCCAAGGCTTGTTGTAGCCCAGCCGAAAACCGTACGGATGTGTTTTCTGCCCCAAACTGTCCTCCCGCTTCCTCTTTTGCCGCTCTTGCCTACTTCTTCTTTTTCTGGCCTTGCTTGGTGCGTTGTTCAAGCGCCTTGCGAGCCTTGCGTACCGCGCCTTTCACGCCCTTGGATGCCTGCGCTTCTGCCACCGCTGCGGCGACGCGATCGGCCGCGGCGCGGTGATGCTCGGAAACCTCCACCACGATGTGGCTGGTGCGTTTCTGGTAACGGAAACCGCGGCCCATCGGCGCCGGACGCATGCGCTTCCAGCGCGGGCCTTCGTTGACGTAGCAGCGCGTGACGAACAGTTCATCCACGTCGAGCGATTCGCCAGAATCCTCCGCCTTGCGTTCGGCGTTCGCGATCGCGCTGCGTAGCGTCTTTTCAATTTCCTTGGCCACGCGCTTCTTCGTGAACTGCAGCGTATGCAGCGCATCTTCCGCGCGCTGTCCGCGAATCAGGTCGATCACCAGCCGCGCCTTTTGCGGTGATACCCGCGTATAGCGCGCCTTGGCGATGCCCTCGATCTGCGTTGAAACCTGCGTCGAACCTTGTAGTGCCGTTGCCATCGTCTGGTTCCTCTAAGATCGATTTAAGACTTTGCCGCCGGTGCCGCTCCGCCTGCGGGAGCCGCTCCTGCTGCCGGCGTGCCTGCCGCCGCAGCCGCCCTTTCGAGGGCCGCTTTCACCGCGTGGCCTTTGAACGTCCGCGTCGGCGCGAATTCGCCGAGCTTGTGTCCCACCATCTGCTCGGTGATGTACACCGGAATGAACTTCTTGCCGTTGTGCACCGCGAGAGTGTGCCCGATCATGTCCGGCAAAATCGTGGACCGCCGCGACCACGTCTTCAAAACTTTCTTCTCGTTGCGCGTGTTCAGCGCCTCCACCTTTTTCTGCAGGTGGCCGTCAACGAACGGTCCCTTCTTGAGCGATCGCGCCATCGGCTTTCCTATTCCTCCACGCGGCGCAGCTTCACCCACTGCGCGCGTCGTACTCGTTTGAATCCGCGCACCGGCCCGGGTACCCGGTGCGAAAGCGGGCAGAAAGGACAAACAAACCGCGTCCCCTGCGCATTCGGAATCTTTTCCACAATTACGGCCCAACCTGCCCGGCACAACCGGAACTGAATCTGCGGCGCGGGCACGAGTTTCGAAGCGGTCTTCACCACGGGCTTCGCAGCGCGCCGCGGAGCTGCTTTCCGCGCACGCGTCGCGCGCCTGGGTGAGCGCCTAGACGTTCGTGTGGCTGTCATCGTCGAACTCCTAATTCCCCGCCGCGCCGGGTTCATGCTCTTCTTTTCTACCTCGTTTCCACCTTCGGAAACCGAAGGGTGCTTCCTTTCTTTTGCTGCTGCTTGTTACTTGCTACTTGTTACTTGCGCCGTTCCACAATCATGCGGTCGCTCGGACGCTTCTTCCGCGTCTTCGCGCCCAAAGTCGGAAATCCCCAGGGCGTCTGCGGGTGGTTGCCTTTCACACGGCCTTCACCGCCGCCGTGCGGGTGATCCACCGGATTCATCGCCACACCACGCACTGTGGGACGCTTGCCGTGCCAGCGCGTGCGTCCCGCCTTCCCGTAGGTCACGTTCTCGTGATCCAGGTTTCCCAACTGGCCGACCGTGGCCATGCAATCCACGCTGAACTTTCGCACTTCGCCCGAGGGCAGCTTCACCAGCGCGAAATCGCCTTCCTTGCTCAGCAGCTGCGCTGCGCCGCCCGCCGAACGCACCACCTGCCCGCCCTTGCCGGGATACAGCTCGAGGTTGTGCACCATCGTGCCGGGAGGAATGTGGCGGATGCTCAACGCATTGCCCGGCAGAATGTCTGCGCCTTCGCCGTTCTGCACCGTCATTCCTACTTCCAGGCCTACCGGTTGCAGAATGTAACGCTTCTCGCCGTCCGCATAGTGCAGCAGCGCAATGCGCGCCGAGCGGTTGGGGTCGTATTCGATGGCCGCAACCTTCGCCGGGATTCCGGTCTTCTCGCGGCGGAAATCAATCTTGCGGTATTTCTGCGCGTGGCCGCCACCGCGGTGCCACGAAGTGACTTCGCCATGGGCGTTGCGTCCGCCCGTGCGCTTCTGTGTTTCCACCAGCGACTTTTCCGGTGTTTGCTTGGTGATCTCGCTCTTATCGAGCATGGTCAGAAAGCGTCTTGACGGTGTGTACGGTTTAAATGTTTTCAGTGCCATTGTTGCCTCTAGCTTGATTCCCTTTTACTTGCCCATCTTGCTTGCGCATCGCGGCAAACGGCCGCTTGCGCCGCGAAGTTGCGCCGAACTAAATATTTTCGGCGTACTCGATCATCTTTTCGCCTTCGGCCAATCGGACGTACGCCTTTTTCCAGTCGCTGCGAAATCCTTCGGCGCGTCCCCGGCGGCGAAACTTGCCGTGAAAAATCGCGGTGCGCACGTGGTCCACTTTCACCTTGAAGACGCGCTGCACGGCTTCCTTGATTTCGGTCTTGGTGGCGTCTTTCGCGACTTCAAATACCACCGTGTGCTGCAGTTCCTTCACCCCGAGGCCTTTCTCGGTGATGATCGGACGCCGGATAATCTGATAGACCCTGTTCTCCATCGCTTAGTCCTTCTTCGCCTTAGGCTTGGCTTTGGACTTCTCTTCTTTCTTGGCTGCCGGCTTCTTCGCCGGTTTCTGCGCGCTCTCCGCTTTCACGGCGGGCTTTGCCGACGCTTTCGTCTCTGCACTCTTCTCTAATGACGCCTTCTTCGCGGGCGCCGCGGCCGGCTCGATTTGCACCGGCGTTTCTGGCCGGGTAGCCGAAAGCGAGCGGCTCAATTTCGCCACCGCCTCGCGCGAAAGCATTACGTGTTCGTGACGCAGCAGGTCATACGGCTCAAGCCCCGTCGGAGGAACGAGCGTGACGCCGGCGATATTGCGGCTGGCGCGCTCGAGATTTACGTTCGCGCCGCTCTCCACCAGCAAGAACGAACTCGTTTCGCCGTTCAATTTACCGAGAGCTTGGCGGAACGGCTTCGTCTTGTGCGAATCCAGCTTCCAGCCATCCACCACCGTCAGTTTCTGTTCTGCAAATTTCGCGGAAAGCGCAGAGCGCAGCGCGCCCAGAATCATTTTCTTCGGCAACGCGTAATCGTAGCTGCGCGGCGTTGGACCATGAACCGTGCCGCCGTGGCGCCATAGAGGCGACCGGATCGAGCCGACGCGCGCGCGCCCCGTACCCTTCTGCTTCCAGAGCTTCTTGCCCGAGCCGGAGACTTCGCTCTTGTCCTTGGTCTTGTGCGTTCCGGCGCGCTCGCCCGCCAGATGATGCCGAACTGCTTCATGCAGCAGGTTCTGGTTGACCTTCGCGGCAAACACGTCGTCCGCCAGTTCAATCTGGCCGACTTTCTTTCCCTCGAGATTCATCACGTCCACTACTGGCATTGTCGTCGTCTCTTTACCGGCCTTTTTGGCCTTGTGAATCTACTTTCGTTACAAAACTCGCAACCCAATTCCGGTTACAGGTCCGCTTTCGCCTTGCGAATAAAAATGTAACTGCCGGAAGGTCCCGGCACCGCGCCGCGCACCAAAAGCAAGTTCTCTTCGGAATCCACTTTCACCACGCGCAAATTCTTAGACGTCTTGCGCTCGTTGCCCATGTGTCCCGGAAAATGCTGCCCTTTCCACACGCGCGAAGGGAACGAACTCGCGCCGATACCGCCGGGCGCCCGGTGAAACATGGAACCGTGGCTGGCGTCGCCGCCGCGATAGTGCCAGCGTTTCACGCCGCCTTGAAATCCTTTGCCTTTGCTGATGCCCGTTACGTCCACAATTTCGCCGACTTTGAAATTCTCGACCAGCACGCGATCGCCGGACTTGGTTTCGTCCTTCGAGTCCTCGATGCGTATCTCTTTGAGGTAACGCAGCGGCGCTACATTTGCCTTCTTGAAGTGCCCGGTGCGCGCCTTGTTCACGCGTTGCGGCTTGATGAATTCCACCAGGCCCAGTTGCACCGCTTCGTAGCCGTCTTTGTCTTTTGTGCGGCGCTGCACTACCACACACGGCCCCGCCTGCAGCACGGTGCACGGCACCGCCGTGCCATCGTCCGCGAAAACCTGGGTCATCCCCAGCTTGATTCCGAGTATGCCGTTGACCGCCATTTCGTCCGCTCTTTCCTTCCGCCTCCCAATTGCGAAGACGGTTTCAGTTCTTGGTTACCAGCCGCTGCTTACTTCGCGGTGTGTTCCCGTCCGAAAGCCTTGATCTCGACGTCTACGCCTGGGGGCAAATCGAGCTTCATCAGCGCATCCACCGTGTCCGGCGTCGGCTCGAGGATGTCAATCAGCCTCTTGTGCGTGCGCATTTCAAATTGTTCGCGCGATTTCTTGTCCACGTGCGGCGAACGCAATACTGTCCAGCGGTTGATCACCGTGGGCAGTGGAATCGGCCCGGCTACGTCCGCGCCGGTGCGTTTCGCGGTGTCCACGATTTCCTTGGTGGATTGATCGAGAATGCGGTGATCGTAAGCCTTCAAACGAATCCGAATTTTTTCTCCGTTGGCCATGTTTACTCGATGATCTCGGCAACCGCGCCGGCTCCGACCGTGTGGCCGCCTTCGCGAATCGCGAAACGCAAGCCCTTCTCCAGCGCCACCGGCGTGATCAGCGTGATCTCGCACGAAATGTTATCGCCCGGCATCACCATCTCCACTCCCGTCGGCAACTTCACGTCGCCCGTCACGTCCGTCGTACGAAAATAGAACTGCGGCCGATAGCCCGTGAAGAACGGCGTGTGCCGCCCGCCTTCTTCCTTCGTCAACACGTACGCTTCCGCCTTGAACTTCGTGTGCGGCGTGATCGATCCCGGCTTCGCCAACACCTGCCCGCGCTCCACTTCATCTTTTTCCGTGCCGCGCAGTAGCAATCCGACGTTGTCGCCCGCCATCCCCTCATCCAGCAACTTGCGGAACATCTCGACACCCGTCACCGTTTTGCGCATCGTCGGACGGAAGCCCACAATCTCAACTTCCTCACCGACCTTCACTTTGCCGCGCTCGATTCTTCCCGTCACCACCGTGCCGCGGCCAGAAATCGAAAAAATATCTTCAATCGGCATCGCGAACGGCTTATCAATGTCTCGCACCGGCAGCGGTATGTTCTTGTCCACCGCTTCCATCAATTCCAGAATCGACTTCTCCCACTTCGCATCGCCCTCGAGAGCTTTCAACGCCGAGCCGCGAATTACCGGCAACGTGTCTCCCGGAAATTGATAGCTCTTCAAAAGCTCGCGCACTTCCAGTTCCACCAGCTCGAGCAACTCCGGATCGTCCACCATGTCGCACTTGTTCAAAAACACCACGATGTACGGCACACCCACTTGCCGCGCCAGCAGAATGTGCTCGCGCGTCTGCGGCATCGGTCCATCCGTCGCCGCCACCACCAGAATCGCGCCGTCCATCTGCGCGGCTCCCGTGATCATGTTCTTCACGTAATCCGCGTGCCCCGGGCAATCAATGTGCGCGTAGTGCCGGTTCGCCGTCTCATACTCGACGTGCGACACCGCAATCGTAATTCCGCGCTCGCGCTCTTCCGGCGCGTTGTCAATCGAATCAAACGCCCGGAACGCCACCTTCGGATTGTTCTTCGACAACACCTTCGTGATTGCCGCCGTCGAAGTCGTCTTGCCGTGGTCAATGTGACCGATCGTCCCGATATTCACGTGCGGCTTATTCCGCTCGAATTTCTCTTTCGCCATTTCTCTATCCGCTCCTCAAATCGTACAGTTCAAACCGCTAAATTCGTGGCCGCGCCTACTTCTTGGATTTCTCGCCGTTCACGCTTCCAATGATTTCTTCCGCGATGTTCCCCGGAACCGGCTCGTAATGCGAGAAATGCATGGTAAAGCTGCCGCGCCCCTGCGTGCGGCTGCGAATTTCCGTGGCATAACCGAACATCGCCGCCAGCGGCACGCGCACGTTGATAATCTCGGTCCCGCCGCGCGACTCGCGTCCCTGCATCTGCCCGCGCCGCGAATTCAGGTCCGCAATCACCGTGCCCATGTAATCTTCCGGCACCACCACTTCCACGCGCATGATCGGCTCAAGCAACTTGGGGTTCGCTCGCTTGCAAGCGTCCTTGAATGCCATGGATCCCGCAATCTTGAACGCCATTTCCGAGCTGTCCACATCGTGGTAGCTGCCGTCAGTCAACACCACCGCGGCGTCCACCATTTCGTAGCCAGCGAGTACGCCCGTTTCCATCGCTTCGCGCACACCCGCTTCGATTGGCGCGATGAATTCTTTGGGAATCGCTCCGCCCACAACCTTATCCACGAACAGCAGGCGATGTTCCTTGTCGAAATGCCACTTGCCGCCCTTGCCGCCCGACACCTGCTTCGCGAGCTCGTCAATTTCGTCGGTGGACATTTCGTGCATGTCTTCGTGATTGGAATGCGCGAGCGGATGGACGCTCAGCACCGCGTGGCCGTATTGTCCGCGCCCGCCGGTCTGCTTGATGTACTTGCCTTCGCCTTCAGCCGTCTTCAAAATCGTTTCGCGGTACGCCACTTGCGGCCGGCCCACATTGGCCTGCACGCCGAACTCGCGCATCATGCGGTCCACGATAATTTCCAGGTGCAATTCGCCCATACCCGAAATCAGCGTCTGGTTGGTATCGTGATCGGTATGCACACGGAAAGTGGGATCTTCCTGCGCCAACTTTCCGAGCGCAGTTCCCATTTTTTCCTGGTCCGCTTTGGTCTTCGGTTCGATGGCCACCGAAATCACGGGCGCCGGGAAGTCAATGTTTTCCAGCAATACCGGCTTGTCTTCATCGCACAGCGTGTCGCCTGTGGTTACATTCTTCAAGCCGACGCATGCGGCGATGTCGCCCGCTTCGATGGACTCAATCTCTTCGCGCTTGTTCGCATGCATACGCAGCAAGCGTCCGATGCGCTCGCGCGTCTTGCGCGTCGAGTTGTAAACGTTCTGCCCGGCTTTGAGTACGCCGGAATAAACCCGGATGTAAGTCACGTGGCCGACGAACGGGTCGGTCATGATCTTGAACGCCAACGCTGCAAACGGCTGATCGTCCGACGCGCGCCGCAGAATCGCTTCGTCGCCGTTGGGGTCCGTGCCTTCAACCGGCGGCACATCCGCCGGCGACGGCAGATAATCCACCACCGCATCGAGCAGCGGCTGAATGCCCTTGTTCTTGAACGCCGAACCCGCCAACACCGGCACCAGTTTCAGGCCAATCGTCGAACGCCGGATCGAAGCGCGCAACTCCGCTGGCTCGAGCTTATGTTGCTCGAGATACTTGGTCAGAATGGCGTCGTCGTGTTCAGCGATGTACTCGACCACTTTTTCGCGATGTTCTTTGTAAAATTCCGGCGTCAGCGCCGAGGCTTTCACCGCGGTTTCGAGCGCCGGGTGTGCCTTCAAATACTCGACATCCCAAAGCTTTTCCAGCGGCAGTGTTTCGTATTCCGCGCCCAGCGTCTCGTCCTTCCAGACGATCGCGCGCTCTTCGATGAAATCAATCACACCCAGAAAATTGTCTTCTCGTCCGATGGGATATTGCAGAGGTACAGGGTGGGCCGAAAGGCGTTGGCGCATCGAGCGGATTGAGTGATCGAAATCGGCGCCGATGCGGTCCATTTTGTTGATAAACGCGATGCGCGGAACACGATACTTATCCGCCTGGCGCCATACGGTTTCCGATTGCGGTTGCACACCGGCGACAGCATCAAAAATCGCAACGGCACCGTCCAGCACGCGCAGCGAACGCTCGACTTCCACCGTGAAATCCACGTGGCCAGGTGTGTCAATGATGTTGATGCGATATTTCTTGCCGAAGCGCGCCCACGAAGCCGTGGTCGCCGCGGAAGTGATCGTAATTCCGCGTTCGCGCTCCTGCTCCATCCAGTCCATCACCGTGGTGCCTTCGTGCACTTCACCGATCTTATAAGTCACACCCGTATAAAAAAGGATCCGCTCGGTTGACGTGGTCTTGCCCGCGTCAATGTGCGCCATGATCCCGATGTTGCGGGTCTGATCGATTTGTACCTGACGTGCCATGCGAAACTTTCTCCCGTGCTACCAGCGATAATGCGCGAAAGCCTTGTTGGCTTCCGCCATGCGGTGCACGTCCTCCTTCTTCTTCACTGCCCCGCCGCGGCCGTTGGCCGCGTCCAAAATCTCTTCGGCGAGCTTGTCGGTCATGGTCTTGCCGCTGCGCGTCCGCGAATAAAGCACCAGCCAATGAATCGCCAGCGACTGTTTGCGGAACGGATTCACTTCCACCGGAACCTGATAGTTCGCGCCGCCCACGCGCCGCGTCTTCACTTCCAGCACCGGCTTGCAATTCTCCACGGCCTTCTTGAACAGCTTGAACGCGTCGTCGTTGGATTTCTTTCCAACCTGGTCCATCGCGTTATAGAAAATGGCCTGCGCCGTGGCGCGCTTGCCGTCGTACATCATGCTGGAGATGAACTTCTGCACCAGATCACTGCCGTAAACCGGATCTCCTGGAATCTTGCGCCGGAGAACCCATCCTTTGCGTGGCATCGTTCCGCTCTCCTACTTCTGCGCGGCTTTGGGCCGCTTGGCGCCATACTTCGAGCGCGCTTGTTTGCGATTTTCAACGCCTGCTGCATCCAAAGTGCCGCGAATTATGTGGTAACGCACGCCGGGCAGATCCTTCACGCGGCCGCCGCGCACCAGTACGATCGAGTGCTCCTGCAAATTGTGGCCAATGCCGGGGATGTAAGTGGTCACTTCCGCGCTGTTGGTCAACCGCGCGCGCGCCACCTTCCGCAACGCCGAGTTCGGCTTCTTCGGAGTCTGCGTATAAACGCGGACGCACACGCCGCGCTTTTCAGGACAGCCCTCCAGCGCGGGTGATTTCGTCTTCATCCGGATCTTGTCCCGGCCATGACGCACGAGCTGTGAAAACGTCGGCACGCTTGCCCCCTATTTCGAAAAACTCGTTGCAAAAAAAGCACGCACGCGAGAAATCTCCGCGCGCGCATTTCCGCGCAAGGCAAATTTACCCGCGCAAAATTCGGCGAGTGAATGAACAGAAAAGGTCGCCACACCCGAAGGAATTACCAGGTACTCCGCGAAAACGCTTCACCCCAAGGAGTGAACTGCATCTTCTACTGATCTGCGGAGAGGCTCACACGGCTTTGCGGGGCTGGCGCCCCATTTCGGCCGCTCTTTCTTACCCCGTTCCGTCGTTCTTTGTTCCGGGATACGAAAGACTTCCCTAATCACCACTGGGCCCACCGGCCCTAAGACAACCGCAGAAGTATAGGAGAATCAATAGGTCTTGTCAACTCGATTCCCTGTGAAAAATAAATCTGAGCGATTGGCCGAAACCGTGCTCTTGTGAACCACCTGGCCGCTGCCCAAATCGCCGGTCTTCTGTGAAGCCCTCCGAGCCGACTTTTTCCGCCCTCCCATCACTTTCAGCCAGAGCCGCGCGCCTTGACGCTCATTTTAAAACTATGGACCGGCAGCTCGTAACATGCAGTTTATGCGCCCCTTACAGCTTCCGAGCTGCTGCAAGCAATATGGCTTAGCTATACCTTACTGTGGCTCGTCCCGTGCAATCCAAAGTCTGACGTTTCGCAATTGCTCAACCGTTGCGCTCGTACTGCTTTACCCAGTACGCCAACGCTCCTACACTAGTCCCGTCTAATTTCAATCGGGAGTAGGAATGAAGAGTTTTTGGATCGCTGCCCTCTGCGCATTCGCACTTTCATTCGCCGCCGCAGCTCACCAAAAAGGCGCCGCGCCGGCCGCACCCGAATCAACCGCGAAACCCGCGGAACAAAAATCCAAGCCCGCCGACTATTCGCAGGAAGCACTCGTCGTAGAGAAATATTACACCACGGTGCGGTTTGAAAATGACGGCACGGGAGAACGCGACGTTACCGCGCGCATCCGCGTGCAAAGCGATGCCGGAGTCCAGCAACTAGGCGAACTCGTCTTCGGCTACAGCTCGACCAACGAACAAATGGATGTACGCACCATGCGCGTGCGCAAAGCGGACGGTTCCGTGGTGAACGCCGCGCCCGACGCTATTAAGGAAATGACCGCCGCCGTCGCACGCGACGCTCCCGAGTACACCGACTACAAAGAGAAACATATTACGGTCCCGTCGCTCCATGCCGGCGACACAATTGAATATGAAATTGTCACGCGCATCGTCAAAGCGCTGGCGCCCAACGAATTTTGGTACGAACAAAATTTTCTTGCGAGCGCCATCGTCTTGGACGAACGCCTCGAAGTGAGCGTCCCGCAAGGCCGCGCGCTTATCGTTGATTCGCAGGACTACTCCAATGCGAGCGGCCAGGAAATTCGTAAGGTAAAACTCGCCGCGAACGGCGACGGCGTGGACGACGACAACTCACCGTTTGCAAAACATGATGCGGACGGCCGCACGATCTATCGCTGGAAACACGCAAATCTCACCCATCCCGCGAACGACGACGCGAGCGACAAGCCTGGGAAGCCACGTTCCAAACCGCCGGATGTGCAACTCACGACATTTAAAGACTGGGAAGAAGTCGCAGCTTGGTACGCGGACCTCGAAAAGGGCCGGACTGATCCAACGTCTGAGATTCGCGCCAAGACGCAGCAACTCATCCAAGGCCGCGGGACGGAATTAGAGAAAATTCAGGCGCTCTACACCTACGTCGCCCAAAACATCCGCTACGTCAGTCTTTCCTTCGGCCTCGGCCGTTATCAGCCGCATTCCGCCGCAGACGTTTTCAAGAATCAATATGGCGACTGTAAGGACAAGCATACCCTGCTGGCCGCGATGCTCGCCGCCGCGGACATTCCATCCGACGCCGTGCTGATTCCCTTTGCGCGAGCACTCGATACTTCCGTTCCCTCGCCTTCGCAGTTCGATCACCTCATCACGGCCGTCCCCAATGGCACGGATCTCATTTGGATGGATTCCACCGCCGAGGTTGCGCCCTTCCGCATGCTTTCCGCGCCGCTGCGTAACAAATCCGCGCTCCTCGTGCAGCCCGACGGTAACGGCAAAATCGTCGAAACGCCCATTGATCCGCCGTTTCTTTCCACGCAGCGCGTGGAAATTGACGCGCAAGTAAGCGATTTGGGAAAACTCACTGCCAAATTGCGGTATTACCTCCGTGGCGATAATGAGTATGCTCTGCGCGTCGCGTTTCGCCGCACACCGCAGACGCAATGGAAAGAGCTGGGCCAGACAATCGCCGCACTCGACGGCATCAAGGGCGAAATCACCGACGTAAAGCCCAGCGACCCGACGGACACCGCGAAACCATTCGAGCTCGAGCTGCAGTTCGCTCAGCCGAATTATCTCGATTGGGCCAGCAAAAAATCAAGAGTTGGAGTGCCGCTTCTCGCCATCGGTATGCCGGACGTTTCGCCCGATTCCACCGGTCCCATCCACCTGGGCAGCCCGCTCGACGTTACGATGAGCTTGAAAATGACGCTGCCGGCGAACT
>CAWAED010000007.1:0-88974 GCA_963781105.1 uncultured Acidobacteriota bacterium
TCCTTCCTGATGCTCATATCGCCGCCGAGGAATCCTGGTCCGCGGAAAGCGTTGCGACCCACGGTCCCGACGAACGTCGTTGTTGGGGAGAACGTATTCGCGGTGCCCGGACCCCAGCAAGGATTCAAACGCAACTTGCCACGTTCGAGAAATTCCGCTGAGTGAAGTTCGGCTGCAACAGAATCGTCGAGCCGGCGAGGTTGTTTCCGGCAAGATTCGCTTCGGTTCCACCATCAATAAAGCTGAAGGGGAAACCGGTGTGATAGAACATGGTGCCGGAGAGCTGCCAACCGCCAATCGCGGCGTTCAACAAGCGATGTTCGCTCTTGAACGGCAATTGGTACACGTAGCTGGCCGTCAATTCGTGCCGGGCGTCGTAGTCGGCGGAGGCGTAATTGGCGTTCAGGTTGTAAGGGTTGATTTGGGACGGGATGCTGGTGATAACACTGAACGGCAAGACGCCGCCGTTCGAGATGTCATCCAAAGCGTGCGAGTAAGTGTAGTTCACGCGGCCCGTGAGTCCATGCCAGGCGTTCTGCTGGATGGAGAAAGTGATTCCGTTGTAGTTGGAGACGCCAGTGTTCTGCAGGAAGTTGACGCGCGCCACTCGAGCATCGGGCACAGTGGTGGGAAGATTTGCAAAACCGAAACCGTTGAGATCATTGTTGAAAATGAGCTCATCATAGCCGCGATTCCCGACGTAATTCGCCGATACCACCCGGTTGCCGAAAGTGTGCTGAACTTCCAGGTTCCACTCGACATATTTGGGATTCTGGAGGTTGCGGCTCACGTCACTAAGTGTTGGAACCGCTTGAGCACCCTGAACGTTGATGCACTGGGGCGCTGCCGCCGCATAGCTGTTCAGGTTACCGCCGGTGTTGTAGTTGTTCGTGAATGCGCCGTTGCACGTTTGAACCAGCGAGACGCCGCTCGTTGGGAATGCCGTGCTGCCGGGCGATTGCAGGTCAAACGCCAACGATCCCGCCGGAACGTTCCAGAGATTGACTTGTGGGAAATTCGTGTCAATAGCGCTCAGAATTGTGCCGGGGTAAAGGTCCGTGAACAGACCAACTCCGCCGCGAATGACGGTGTTCTGGCCGAATGGCGTCCAAGCGGCGCCAAAGCGCGGTTCGAACACAATCTTCTCGATGCCGGGAAGAATGGTGTGGTTACCGGTCTGGAAGGATCCGCCGTCCGCCGCGTTGTAGGGAATATCGCCTCCGTGCGGCAGATTGGGAAATGCCGAAACCGGCAGGCCCGCACAACCCGACTGGCAAACGCCGCCGGAGTTGCGATCGGCGCGCAGCGTCATCGTGAGTTTCAGCCTGGAAGTTGCGCGAAACTCATCCTGAAAGTAGAAGCCAACGCTGTAGTAGGCGACGGGTTGTTCCGGGCTCGTCGCGAAGTTGTACTGCACGCTGCCGCAACCCGCCTGGATGGTACCCGGAGTGTTGCAGCCCGAGGGAGCAACCTGATCGTTCGCGAAGCCGAACAATGTGGCGTTAATCGCTGGATAGAGGGTTTGCTCGGCGGCGGTGAGGTCCGTGATGTCGTCTCGGCGGAAGTTTACGCCCACTTTGAAGTTATGGTTGCCACGAGCGATGGAGAGGTCATCCACCAGTTGCCATTGCGTAACCCGGCGTCCTTGCGGATACAGGAAGCCCGCAGCAAATCCACCGGGGTTGCCGGAACCGCTGCCCAACGCGGTGAGGGCGCCGTCCACAGGGAAAGCCAGATTTCCGGGGAACAAAGCGAGAGACGGTCCCGGTGACAGGTTGCCGAAAATCGCCGAGTAATACAGCACGGATCCGATGAAGTTGTTCACCACATTCGGGCTGAACACGTGCGTGTAGTTCAACTGGCCTTCGTTTTGGGGTTGAATGCTCTGATCGTTGAACACGGGGTTAATCGAGTCGGTGTAAGTCGGTTGCGTGCCGCGATCGAATCTCACGCGCCCGAAAATTTTGTCGTTGTCGCTGAAGTTGTAGTCTACGCGGCCGCTGAGGAGCCACTCCTTGTTGCCGTTGGAAACAGACTGCGTCCAGCTCTGCGTGCAACCTCCATCCTGCAGCGAACCGGGAAGCGCGGCGAGATTGAAGCCGGCGCAACTCCCCGTGGGGTTATTGGTAGAGGCGATCGTGTTTCGCGTGGCGTTGCCGATGCCGGGCGCGCCGTTGTATAGCTTGAAGACGTTGCTATAGAACGCTTGAGTAGCCGCGTCGCTTGGCACATTGCCCGTGACGTAGTTCTCGAAGTCCGTGGTCGGCGTAGTTACGTTGTGAGTGGAACCGAAGATGTAGCGAATGCCTTCGGTATTCACAAAGAAGAAGGCCTTGTTCTTGATGATCGGCCCACCGAGACTCGCGGCCCACTGGTTATTGTTTTCGAAGGGTCGAGGTTGCCCGAATGCTTTGTTGATAGGATCGTTGGCGTTAAGCTCGCGTCCGGTCCAGTCGTATACTGCGTCGCCGTGGAAAGCATTGGTGCCCGACTTGGTCGTGTAGTCAACCTGCGCGCCCGCTTGCCGGCCATACTGTCCCGTATAGCCGTTGCTGACGACCGCTACTTCCTGAAGCTCGTTGCCGCCTAGCAGCAAGTTGCTCGAACCCGAGTTGTTCAAGTTGAGGAAGGCGTCGTTGTAATCGTTACCATTGATGGTGAAGAGGTTCGCGGTGGCTGGGAGGCCGAACGCTTCGAAATTGCCGTAGCCGCCTCCGGTGGAGTTATTCATTGTCACGCCCGGAGCAGTCTGCGCGACATATGTAATGTCGTTGCCGGGGTTCGGGATGTTCTGAATCTGCTGCGTGTCGAAATTCGAAGAGATGTTGGCATCTTCGGTTTGCAGCAGCGCGCCTTGCTCAGTCACCGTAACTGTCTCGGTGGTAGCGCCGACCTGAAGCTGAACGTTGGCAACGGCGATCTGCCCGAGCAGCACTTGCGTCGGTTGCGAAACCTGCTTGAAACCTTCGTGCGAAACCGTCACGTTGTAATTGCCCGGTTTCAAGAGCGTGAACTGGTAGGTTCCGTTCGTAGTGGTTGTCGCAGTAAGGACGGTGCCGGTATCCGCGTTTTTCAGTGTGACGGTGGCGCCGGCAATTACCGCACCGGACGCGTCGGTCACCGTGCCGCCAAGACCGCCGGTTACTATGCTTTGAGCCGCGGCGGTAAATGGCAGCAAAAGCAGTAAGGCCGCGAAGAGCGCGGCGAGCCCCGTAAGCTGCTTCGATTTCATCTTCTTATCTCCTGTTACGAATTGATTTGAGGCTGCGGAATCTGTGCGATTTAAACTGGAAACGATGCCCTTTTGTGAGCGCATTCGACCCACTCCCAGACACGACATTGCAATGGCCGTACCATTTCTGGATGCATTCATCGCATTGAAAATAAGGGATTTATTCAAGAATTTATGCGAAGAAATATACCGTGTCTCCGAGTTTTTGAATGTCGCTGAAACCGCATATACACGCACTCGGATAGTTGTTCACCGATCAATGCGGGACGTGCGGAGGTGGACGACGGAGCCGCTATTGCGGAGCGATTGCCAGTATCGGACGCTCGCGACAGAGTCCAGCGCGCGTATCCGAAAATACAGATTTTTGTTGACGTATACGCGAAAGCGTATTATTTTGTGCGAACCGGATTTAGTATGTTCTCTATTAGATTGAAAAATAAGCACTTATTTTTATATTTGCTTGGGCATAAACGTGCCACGTGCCGTGTAGCCAAATGATTCAGTTTCTGTTGGGCAAGCATGCGCGCAGGAATTTAGCTGAATTCTCAGCCCGATTTTTAGGAGGGTGTATGAATTGGAAGCATTTTGTTGTGATGGCATTCGCGCTCCTGGTAGCCATGTCGCTTGGTTCGACAAGGCTCGCAGCGCAGACGCAAAGCACGGGCGACGTGACGGGTGTGGTTACCGACCCGAGCGGCGCGACGATTCCTGACGCGAAAGTCGAATTGAAGGACAACTCGAAAGGCAACGTTCAAGAGTCAAAGACAGACAAAAACGGGGCGTACCGATTTTATCTGCTGTCGCCCGGATCCTATACTGTCACAGTTACGGCGACCGGCTTCTCGTCGCAGACCCGCGTCGCGGACATCGCTGTCGGGCAGATTGCGACCCTGAGTTTCACCCTCTCGGTCGGCTCGTCCAGCACGACTGTTACGGTGACCGAAGCTGCACCACTGATGAGCGTAGATAACGGGAACGTGGCAGCAACACTGAGTCAACAACAGATTTCGCAAGTTCCCAATCCTGGCAACGACATGAGCTACATTGCGCAGCTCTCGCCGGGCGCGGTAATGAACACCGGGGCGGGCTACGGGAATTTTTCGAGCTATGGCACTCCCGGCACCTCAAACCTCTTTACGCTCGACGGAATGGACGACAACGATCCGTTTCTAAACCTGAACAACTCGGGCGCGACGAACCTATTGTTGGGCGCCAATGAAGTGCAAGAAGCGACGGTGGTGAATGGCGCCTACACTGGCGAGTACGGTACGCTCGCTGGCGCGCAAGTGAACTACGTGACGAAGTCAGGCGGGAACAACTTTCACGGCAATGCTGTCTATTTCTGGAACGGCAGCGCTCTGAACGCGACCGATTGGTTCGTACACGCGTACGGCGAAAATAAAGCATTCGACAATGCGAACCAATGGGCGGGCTCGCTTGGCGGCCCCATTGTGCGCGACAAATTGTTCTTCTTTTTCAATACCGAAGGACTGCGCGTGATTTTGCCGACTGCCGCTGTGGCACGCGTTCCCACTCCGCTGCTTGAGAACTACATCATGGACCCAACCAACGGCACTCTGGCAACCAGTGGGCTTTCCGCCTCGTTGCCGTTTTACCAGCAAGCCTTCAACCTCTGGAATGCGGCCAAAGGCGCGTCGAATGCGCAGAACGTCGAGGCCAATGGCGGATGCGGCGACCTAGCCGGGACTACGATTCCCGCTTACCTTGGCGGCGGTACCTTTGGCTCCGCAAGTCCCTGCGGGTTGCAATATCAGTCGACGAACCCCAACTTCACCCACGAGGCATTGTATTCGGGCCGCGTGGATTGGAACGCAGGTTCAAACGACCGCGCCTTTCTGCGTGTTGGTTACGATCACGGACTGCAGGCGAGCTACACGAACGTGATCAGTCCGCTCTTTAATGCAGAGAGCGATCAGCCGCAATGGCAAGGGCAGTTCAATGAAACGCATACGTTCAGTCCAACCCTCGTTAACCAATTAATCGTTTCGGGGGCGTGGTATAGCGCCATCTTTACCAACTCGGACCGGGCTGCATCATTAGCTGCGTTCCCGACAACTCTTTCATTTGTCGGAGCCGCCTCGCTGAGTTCCATGGGCAATGCGCTGTATGACTGGCCACAAGGCCGAAACGTTACCCAATATCAGATCGGCGATGATTTGTCCAAGACGCTGAGCAACCAAACCCTGAAGTTCGGGGTCAAGTTCCGCCGAAACGACGTGAGTGATCATGATTACGGCGTCTACACCAGCGGCCGCTCATACGTTACGTTGGCCGACTTCGCGGCTGGCCTAGTTCGCAACACTAACAGTGGCGGAACCCTTAACAATTACATGATTCAGAATTTCCCAAGCGACTTGTCGAACCCTACGGGCGTTGGGCGGCTGAGCCAACCGGCCGCTCTGTATTCGCTGGCGGGTTACGTTGAGGATGACTGGCGAGCGAGGTCCAACCTCACACTCACGTTTGCGGTTCGCCTGGAGCACTACTCGAACCCTGTTTGCCAGACGAATTGCTTCGCGCGTCTGACTGGGCCGTTCGCTGACGTTAGTCACGACCCGACAGAGCCGTACAATGAGGCGATTAACGTGAACTTGCACCAGGCGCTTCAGGGTCTTACGGCGGTCGGTTTCGCGCCACGATTTGGTTTTGCGTGGCAGCCGTTCGGAACTTCGCGAAACTTCGTGGTGCGCGGCGGCGCCGGCATCTTCTACGACCAGTTCCCGGGGCAGGTCGTGGATAATTTCTCGCAGAACCCACCACTCTATAACCAGTTTGTCATCACTCCGCTTGGAGCGACCGGAATTCCCGTGTCACCGACGCAGACAGGGGCGGCTAGCAACGTGTACGCGATTGCGGCGCAGAATAACGCGGCCTTCGTCTCAGGCTTTACAGGCGGGGGTACTTTGGCGTCCATCTCAGCTGCCGCGCCGTTCTTCTCGCCGCCGGGGATCTTCACCGCCAACAAAGGGACGCAGTTACCGCAGTATCAGAAGTGGAGCCTCGAAATCCAGAAAGGGTTTGGAGCAAATACGAGCATTACGGTCGGGTACTATGGTAACCACGGCATTCACGAATTGATTGTAGATCCTTCCGTGAACGCTTATGACATCGGCTTAGGCGTCCTTCCGGCGACGGTGCCGGATGCTCGGTTCTCCGAAGTGCAATTCGCAGACACCCATTCCGTATCAAACTACAACGGTATCACCGCTTCATTCACGCATCGGTTCACTGGATGGGGTTCCGGGGTTCTCTCGGCGAACTACACTTACAGTCATGCGTTCGACGAGGTTTCAAACGGCGGACTGCTTCCGTTCGTTTACGACACAAACATCAGTCCCCTCGCCCCACAAATTCCGGGAGACTATCGAAACAACTACGGGCCCGCGGATTACGACGTGCGGCATTACCTCGCGTTGAACTACGTTTGGGAATTGCCAATACGCAGGGCGCTAGGCGGGCGCGGGTGGGCTCCCCTCGTTGACGGCTGGCAAGTGTCGGGTGCGATTTTTGCCCGAAGTGGTCTTCCGTACACGGCGATTGATTCCGCTTTCACCGGCCTGAACAATTACTTTGGCAGTGTGTATCCAAACTTTGCGGGAGGGCCCTCTGGATGCGGGGAGAGCGCGGCATATGCTGGAGTTAACGGCGTGGAGCCCGGAAGTTGCCTCACGGTCGGACAATTCCCGCAGGCCGGCGGCAATGAAACTTCCTTCGGGGTCAACGGCTTGAGGAACAATTTCCGAGGACCCGGTTACACGGATGTCGACTTTAGTATAAACAAGAACACTTCGATTCCTCACTGGGAAGCCGCGAAGTTGGGAATTGCGTTCCAATTCTTCAACCTGTTCAACCATCCAAACTTCGATCAGCCGGTTAATGACGTCGAAGGCGGAGCTGGTTATTTCGGCACGATTCAGTCGACGGTCTCGACACCGACGAGCATTCTGGGCGCGTTCTTGGGCGGCGATGCTGCACCGAGAATTATCCAGTTGAAGGCCTCGTTTACCTTCTAGACTGAGTTGGGTTGGAAGCAACTATTTCAAACAGAAAGGCGCCTCGAGAAATCGGGGCGCCTTTTTTTATGCCGACTCACGGACCGCGAGTTGCGGTCAAGCAGGCGCTGGTGCCACAATTAAATACGGTGACGGTAAGCGTTCGCGGCAAGTGGAGGAGCGAAAAGCGAATTGAATGGAGACCGCAATGAAGAAAGCAATGATGTGTGGTGTGACGATCCTCGTGGTCGCGATGCTGGCATGGGCGGGGGGCGATCCATGGAAGACGAAGCCTTACCAGCAGTGGACCGACGAGGACATTCAGAAGGTCTTTACTGCTTCTCCGTGGTCGCAGAAGGTCGCGGTCGAAGGAACATGGAAACCCGTGCGGGGAGTTGATTCCGCGAACGGAAGTTTGAACGCTGGCGGTGGCGGCGGGGCAAAAGGCATGGGAGGTAGCTCAACAGTATTGCCGGCCGAAGCGGACGTGAATGCCGGGACACGCGGTCCGAGTGTGCCGTTCAACGTCTACTGGATGTCGTCAGAAACGATGCGTGCGGCGTTGGGCCGCCGTTCTGTTCTTCATGCGGGAAAAAATGAAACCGATGTTGACAAGTATGTGGAAACACCGGTCGACGAGTATCAGATTGTAGTGCAAGGGCTGGACATGGCGCCTTTCTATCATAATGAGGAGAAATTCTTCGAGGTCAACTCCGCGCTCGAAGTGAAGAAGACCAAGCAGAAATTCTCACCGAGCCACGTGGCCTACAACCGCGACGACAAGGGCGCAATCACGTCCGCGGTTTTCTTTTTCCCTAAGAAACTGAACGGTCAAGATACAATTAGCGCGAGCGACAAAAGCGTCGAATTTACTTGCAGGTTAGGGAATTCCACGTTGCACGCCGTGTTTGAGCCCACAAAGATGGTGAATCAAAAGGGGGCGGACCTATAAGCAGGCCACTCGTGATCCCGACACCACGATTTGGCACGGCTGTCTGCGGATTGGCCATTGACGGACGTTGGATCAGGATTGGTGTAATGCTCGAAGAGATTCGCCAAACGGTGGGAGGGCGACGCCGCGTTCGGTGATTATGGCGTTGATGTAGCGGGCTGGGGTTACGTCGAAGGCTGGGTGCGCGGCCGAGACATTGGGGGCTAGGCGGATGCCGGCTAGATGCGTCACTTCGCGTTGCGAACGCTCTTCGATTGGGATTTGGTCGCCTGTCTTCAGCGTGAGGTCAATCGTCGAGATTGGCGCGGCCACGTAGAATGGCACGTTGTTTTCCTTCGCCAGCACCGCCATCCCGTAGGTGCCGATCTTGTTCGCGGTGTCGCCGTTAGCGGCGATGCGGTCGGCGCCCACTACTACCGCCCCCACCTCGCCGGTGCGCAGAAAATGTCCGACCATGTTATCTGTGATCAACGTAAGCGGAATGCCGTCCTGGTGCAGCTCCCACGCGGTGAGGCGCGCGCCCTGCAAGAATGGTCGTGTTTCGGGCACGAGCACTTCGATTTTGTGGCCTGTCTCGATGGCCACGCGAATTACGCCTAGCGCTGTACCAATACCGCCCGTGGCGAGCGCGCCGGCATTGCATTGCGTCATCACGCGACCCGATTGAGGCATTAATTCTGCGCCGAATTTTCCGATGCGGCGATCGCCGGCGCGACGCTCCTCGTGTACCAGCTGAGCCTCTGCGATCAGCGCAGCGCGAATATTTTCTAGATTCGCAGCGCCATTGCCGGCGGCCGCAGTGGCTGACACGAGACCTTCGAAACGTCGCTGGAATCTTTCGATCGCCCAAAAAAGATCCACAGCCGTGGGGCGCGTCTCGGCCAGCGTTTTGCAAATAACCGGAAATTCCGCGCGCAATTCGTCCAGCGATTTCGCCTGCGAGTGTTGCACGCCCAAAGCAATTCCCATCGCAGCCGCCACTCCGATGGCCGGGGCGCCGCGAATCACCATGTTTTTGATGGCGTTCGCCACTTCGCGGTAATCGGTGTACGTGTGGTGCACGACTTCGCCCGGCAGCTTCAGCTGGTCGAGCATCACCACGCCCTCAGGCGTCCATTCGATCGGGTCGGTTATATGCAACGCGGTACTCTCCGTTACGAGCGGCTTCGTGAGCGCCGTCCAAATATCTATTCTAACTGAAAAACGCAGTGGCTAGTGATAAGTGGCCACTACTGTCCGGTTGAGCGTTTCGAGAAGGTTGGGAAGCTATTGACGCATATGAATTTATCGGCGAAAAGAGTAGTTTTCGATTTGAATTGCAAAGGCCTCATTCTCGCTCCTGGGACACGGGGAGGGATGCGAGATGAACTCCGGCAAGACGGTGTTTGCGCAGTTGATGGATTTCATTCCTACGTACGAATTCCGGCGTTGCGTGGCGCGTTACTGCGGGCAGTATCGCGTGCGCAGTTTTTCTTGTTGGGACCAGTTCCTCGCCATGGCCTTCGCGCAACTCACGTATCGCGAGAGTTTGCGCGACATCGAAACGTGCCTGCGGGCGCTCGGCGGAAAGCTGTACCATGTGGGGATTCGCGGTCAGGTTTCGCGCAGCACGCTGGCCGACGCCAACGAGAGCCGCGACTGGCGCATCTTCGCCGATTTGGCGCGCGTGCTCATCGCCATGGCGCGGCCTTTGTATGCGGGCGAGCCTTTGGCGGTGGAGCTGGAAGAAACCGCCTACGCTTTGGACTGCACGACCATCGATCTGTGTCTTTCGTTGTTTCCCTGGGCGCGCTACCGACGGCTGAACGCCGCCGTCAAGATGCACACGCTGCTGGATCTGCGCGGCAGCATTCCGGTGGGAATCGACATAAAACCAGCCAAAATCCACGAAATTCGCGTCTTCGATCAACTGCTGCCGGAACCGGGCGCTTTTTATCTTCTCGATCGCGGGTACTTGGACTTCGCGCGGCTGTACCACTTGACGCAATGCTTGGCATTTTTCATCATTCGCGCGCGAAAAGATTTTCGCTTTCGCTGCGTGACTTCGCGGGCCGTGGACAAGAGCACCGGCTTGCGCTGCGACCAAACGATCCGCTTGGAGAGTTTCTATACCTTGAAAGGTTATCCGGAGGCGCTGCGCCGCATCCGCTACTGCGACCAGGAGAATGCCCGCCAGCTGATCTTTCTCACCAACAATTTTTCCTTGCCCACGCTCAGCATTCCGCAACTCTACAAATGCCGCTGGCAAGTCGAACTATTCTTCAAATGGATCAAGCAGCACCTGCGCATCAAAGCCTTCTATGGCCTCTCCGAGAACGCCGTGAAGACGCAAATCTGGACGGCCATCGCCATCTATGTGCTGGCGGCCATCGTGCGCAAACGCTTGCGCCTGGACTTGGAACTGCATGCCATGCTGCAAATTCTGAGCGTCTCCCTTTTCGAAAAAATCCCTTTGCTGCAAGTACTTACGCAAAACGCAGCAACATCGGAGAGCCCCGATGCCGCTAAACAATTGCAAATGTTCAGCTTTTAGCCGGACACCTGTGATAAGTGGCTAGTGGCGAGAATTGAAGACCTGTTCAGGCTGCTGTGCAAGTCAGCGTGCCAGTTGTTCCGCTCGCCGCAATGTCTAGGAAGGGCCAGGAAAATGGCGGAAGCCGTGTGACCCCACAGCCATCGCCAGAAAAAGAAACGAATTGTAACTGACATGCATCAGGTAGCTCGCGACTACGGTCCGCGTAGCCGCACGCGCGTACGTAAATACAATACCCACGACCACCAGCAACGCGATCTGTCCCCATCCGCCCCACAATTGCGATGCGTGCAGCAGCCCGAAAATCGTTCCGGTGAACAGCACGCCTCCGGTGACGCCAAAACTGCGCGCTGCCACCGGGTAAATGTAACCGCGAAAAATCGTTTCCTCGAGCACCGGCGCCAGCAGCACACCGAGAGTCATCAACAGTAGCGCGCTTGTGCGATCCTGGAAAAATTGTTCGATGGGCAGCTGCGTTTTGGTATGGATCGCCGATGATCCCAGTGAAACAAGAACCGACAGCAATAATCCGCCGAGTACAAAACCGAGATACGCAACCGGTCGCGGCACTTGGCGGAACTGGAGGAGCGGGCGCCAGCCGGTCGTCCGCCAAAACGGCGAGCCGAAGCGCCAGCGCGTCTGCGCGCTCAGATAAAACAGCAGCCCGACGGACAAGAGCGCTTGATTGAGGATGAGCAGCAAATTCTTGTCGTTCATCGAGTTTTGCAATTGCTGGAAGCTGACGCCCGAGGCCGCGAACCCCACGATGATGACCATGCTGAGCACGAACGTGCCGGCGAAAGCGACCACGACCAGAAGAAACAAATCCCACCAGCCCCAAGGCACGCGGAGATCATCCGGCAATGAGGGATCGAAAGTCCTCCCGACCGGCCGCAACGGGATCTGCGCTTGCGCGCTCATCGCCGGTGGCGGATCGAGCGCGCTGGAAGAGCCGGCCAAGGGCAGTGATTCCGGATCCGGCTCGGAGGAACCCAGGGAATTTTGCTGAAGCTGATTGTCGTCGTCTAGATTCATTTATTCGGGCGCAGCTTGTAGCCTGTAACGCCTAGCTCGTACGCTTATTGCCCCCGCCATTTCCGTTGGCGCCATTCACGTTCAGCGCCCGCGCCAGAATTTGGCCAGTGTAGGATTTCTTCACGCGCGCCACCTGTTCCGGCGTGCCTTGCGCCACGATGCGCCCGCCTTCCTCGCCGCCTTCCGGCCCGAGGTCAATGATCCAATCGGCTTGTTTGATGACGTCCAGATTGTGCTCGATGATGAGGACGGTATTGCCGAGAGTGGCCAGGCGATTCAGAACATCGAGAAGCTTTTTGACGTCGTCAAAATGCAGGCCGGTCGTGGGCTCGTCCAAGATATACAGTGTGCGCCCGGTCTGGCGTTTGGAAAGCTCGCGAGCCAGCTTGGTGCGTTGCGCTTCGCCGCCTGAAATCGTGGTGGCGGATTGCCCCAGCTGCACGTAGCCGAGGCCCACGTCCACCAGGGTTTGCAGCTTGATTTGGATTGCCGGAATATTCTCGAGCACTTTCAGAGCTTCTTCGATTGGCAAATCCAAAAGATCCGAAATCGAAAGACCCTTGTAACGCACCGCCAGCGTTTCGGCGTTGTAGCGCTTGCCGCGGCACACTTCGCAGGTGACGTACACGTCGGGCAAAAAATTCATTTCTATGCGGCGCTGTCCGTCACCCTGGCAAGCTTCGCAGCGTCCGCCTTTCACGTTGAAGCTGAAACGTCCCGGGCGATAGCCGCGTTCGCGCGATTCGGGAAGCATCGCGTAAAGTTCGCGGATCGGCGCGAAGACGCCGGTGTAGGTAGCGGGATTCGAACGCGGCGTGCGGCCGATGGGCGCCTGGTCAATCTGCACGACCTTATCAATGTGTTCGATGCCGGTGATCGCGCGATGCGCGCCCGGTGTTTCCATCGAGCGGTAGAGTTTCGCGGCGAGCGCGCGATAGAGGATGTCGTTCACCAGCGTGGATTTTCCGGAGCCGGAGACGCCGGTGACCACCGTCATCAGTCCGAGCGGAATCGTGACGTCAATATTTTTCAGGTTGTGGCCGTGCGCGCCAAGAATCGCGATGGATTTTCCGTTGGGGCTGCGGCGCGTTTCGGGTACGGCAATTTTCATCTGGCCGGAAAGATATTGGCCGGTGAGTGAGGCGGGATTCGCGGCGATGTCGTCCGGCGAGCCAGCCGCGACGAGATAGCCGCCGGCTTTTCCGGCGCCGGGGCCAAGATCCACCACGTAATTCGCGCGACGAATTGTTTCTTCGTCGTGCTCGACGACCAGCACGGTGTTTCCCAGGTCGCGCAAAGTTTCGAGAGTGCTGAGCAGCCTGCCGTTGTCGCGCGCGTGCAGGCCGATGGAAGGCTCGTCCAGCACGTACAGCACGCCGCGCAGCCGCGAACCGATCTGCGTGGCCAGACGGATGCGTTGCGCTTCGCCGCCGGAGAGCGTTGCGGCGGAGCGATTCAACGTCAAGTAGCCGAGACCAACATTGAGCAGAAAATCCAGGCGCTCGGCGATTTCGTTCAGCGGACGGCCCGCGATTTTAATCTGCCGTACCGTGAGCTTCGTGCGGATTTTGTCCACGGCGGCGCGCGCCTGCGTGAGCGGCAATTCCGTGAAATCAGCGATCGAAAGCCCGGCAATTTTTACGGCGAGGCTTTCGGCGCGCAGGCGACGTTCGTTGCATGCAGTGCATGGAACCGGCGACATATATTGCGTCAGCCATTCGCGGTAGTTGTCCGACTTCGATTCTTCCAGATTGCTTTCGAGATGCGCCAAAAGCCCTTGGAAATTCAGTTCCTTGGTGTTTTTGCCATTGGCGGGATTTCCGTGCAGGATCAGGTTCTGAGTTTTGCGCGAAAGCTTTTCAAATGGCGTATCCAAATCGAATCCGTAAGCGGCGGCGGCAATTCGCATGGTTCGCTGCAAATACGCTGAACCGGAACCGGGGCCAAGTCCTCCCTCGAAAAGAGGCTTGGTCCAATCGACGATCACTTTCGCGGGATCGAAATCGTATTTCGAGCCAAGGCCGTGGCACTCGGGACAAGCTCCATACGGCGAATTGAAACTGAACGACCGCGGCTCAAGTTGGGGGACGGAAATGCCGCAATCCGGGCAGGCCAGTTTTTCGGAGTAGACATGCTCATCGCCGCCGACCACGGCGATAGTGACCAAGCCGCCTGTAAGTTTCAGCGCGTTTTCGACGGATTGTTCAAGGCGCTGCGCGATGCCATTTTTCAGCAGCAGACGATCCACGACGATCTCGATGGTGTGATTCTTGCGGCGGTCGAGCGGAATCGGCTCGTCGAGATTCACCAGGTCGCCATCCACGCGCGCGCGCACGTAGCCGGCCTTCGCGAATTTCTCGAGTTCCTTTTTGTATTCGCCCTTGCGGCCGCGCACCACCGGCGCGAGAACCATGATGCGATCGTCCGGCTTCAGCGCGAGGACGGACTGCACAATTTGTTCCGTGGATTGCCGTGTAATGGGTTTTCCGCACCGAGGGCAATGCGGAGAGCCGATGGCGCTGTACACCACGCGCAGATAATCGTAAATCTCCGTGATGGTGCCGACGGTTGAGCGCGGTGAACGCGTCGTGGTCTTTTGTTCGATCGCGATCGAAGGCGAAAGCCCTTCGACGGAGTCCACCTCGGGCCGCTCCATCTGATCGAGAAACTGCCGTGCGTAGGCGGAAAGAGATTCCACGTAGCGGCGCTGCCCTTCGGCGTATAGCGTGTCGAAGGCAAGCGAGGATTTGCCGGAACCCGAAAGCCCGGTGATCACCGCCAGCGTGTTCCGCGGGATTTCCAGGTGAATATTTTTCAGGTTGTGCTGCCGGGCGCCCCGGATCACAATTTTTTTCAACGCCATGTTGTGAATGAAAGCCTTCTACAGTGTTTCAGGTATAGCAGGGACGCACAGCGGCGAAAATGCGTCCAAGGTAAACTCTCAACATAACAAGTTGTGCTCCGTGCGGTCAAGGAGTGCAGAGATATTGCGGGATATTATGACTCAGCGCCGAGCGGTCAGTAGGCGCAACGGAAATTTTACCAGGGGGCTTGGAGTTTTTACGCGCTGTGGCACGAGAAGGGCGTTTGTTTTCAGCGAGTTAACTTTGGTTCGCGGCGTGCGATAGGAGAAGGTGTCAGAGGGAAGGAAAGCCGAGGATCCCTTTAGGGGATTGAGGGCTGGGCCGGCTTCCTTCCCTCGACCTCTCCGCCGATTTCATTTTTTTCCTACGACCCCTTCTCGGCGGGGTGTGTTACATCGAGTTTCGCCAATTCTTCGTAGGATTCCCGACATTAACTTTCACTCCGCATCATCATCGCGTCCGCGCGCGTAGTCTCCGCTCACCGCTTTGCCAAGCGCCGCACCGTAAATAGTTTCGTCAGGACCAAGCGCTCGAACGAGCATCCCGATCGGCATCACATCCATGTATACGTGAGACCCAAAAATCCCGGAGTGGCGTGTAAGTATTTGATTATATTGCACCTATTTCGCTTGACATTAAATAGCAAATAGCAATATAGTCTTCGCATATTGCAATATGACTCTGGGAGAAAAAATCCGGCATCTGCGATTGGTCGAAGGTAACCTCCGCGGCATCGGCCGGCCCTTGACTCAGGCAGAAGTGGTGCGAGAGATGAAACGCGAGCTGCGCAAGACCATCAGCCAGTCGTATCTGTCGCAAATCGAAAGTGGCGCGCGGCCACACATGACGCACAACACGCGCGAATTGCTGGCGCGATTTTTTAAAGTGCATCCCGGCTTTCTGATTGACGATGCCGAAGGATTTCAGACCAACCTCGGCTCCGAATTGCGCGTCGAGGACGCCAAGATGGATTCCTGGCTCTACGCGGCAGCGGACAGTTTTCCGAGCGATCCAGAATTTAGCCGGTCGCTTCTGGCGATTGCCGATTTTCCGGACACGCGAAAAGCCCTGTTACTCCTAGGCGAAATTTTGAAGGTTCCCGGTTTGGTGGATCACCTTTACGACGTGCTGCGGAGCGGAACCCACGAGCCCGCGGTGGCGTGAGTCTGGCAGCGCCAGGAGGTACGTCCATGACGTTCGCGGATTTTTATTTGATCTGCTTCGTGGTGGGCTTCGCGTTGAGCTTGCTGTCGTTCGTTTTCAGCGGGCTGCACTGGCACGTTCCAGTGAAGTGGCATTTTCCGCACGGAATCACGCGCCACGTGGGATCGATCGGCGCGAAAGGCGCGGTGTGCACGCCGCAAGCGGGGCACGCGGCGAGCGCGACTTCCCGCGGAGTCGGCGCATGGCTGAATCCTCCTGTGATGTTTGCGTTTCTGGCGTGGTTCGGCGGCACCGGGTACCTGCTCACGGAGTATTACCGCGTTTGGTTTTTGCTGGGCCTGGCGGCTTCCATTTTTGCTGGAGTGCTGGGCGCGGCGATCGTTTCGTGGTTCCTGATCAAGGTTTTATTGCCGCATGAAACGATTTTGCAGGATGCGGACTATGAATTGGTTGGCACCGTGGCGCGCGTGAATAGCCCGATTCGCCCCGGCGGGACGGGCGAAATCATTTTTTCGCAGGCCGGAGTGCGGCGGTGCGCCGGAGCGCGGCGCGATGACGGCCAAGCGCTCGAGAAGGGCCGAGAAGTGGTGATTGCGCGAGTGGAGAAGGGCATCGCGTACGTGGCGCCGTGGGAGGAGTGGTCGAAGTAACGGCCCGAAGCATTCGGGGAGCGCCAACGAAATATTCGAAGAGCAGCTGAATTGGAATCGAGCGCAGAAGCCTCGAAAGGAGAAAGACCGTGCAAGCAGTGACCGGTGTATGGGTAATCGTGGGGCTCATGGTACTGGTGCTGATATTCCTGATGGCGATGTTCGCCTCGATGTTTCGCAAAGCTGGACCACATGAGGCGCTGATCGTCTACGGATTCCGCGGAACGCGCATTGTGAAGGGCGGCGGCACCATCATTTTCCCGATGGTGGAAAGCTGCAAGGAGCTATCGCTCGAGCTGATGTCGTTCGACGTGGCTCCGCAGCAGGATCTTTACACTATGCAGGGTGTCGCCGTGACCGTGGAAGCAGTGGCGCAAATTAAGGTGAAGTCCGATCCGGAATCCATTCGCACAGCTGCGGAACAGTTTTTGACCAAGACCCCGCCGCTGCGTGAAGGGTTGATCCGGCTGGTGATGGAGGGCCATCTCCGCGGAATCATTGGGCAATTGACGGTGGAACAGATCGTCAAAGAGCCGGAAATGGTTGGCGATCGGATGCGCGCTACCTGCGCGGACGATATGAACAAGATGGGTCTGGAAGTGATTTCGTTCACGATCAAGGAAGTCCGCGACAAGAACGAATACATCACCAACATGGGACGTCCGGACGTCGCGAGAATCCGGCGTGACGCGGACGTAGCGGCAGCCGAAGCCGATCGCGATACAGCGATCAAGCGGGCGGAAGCGACTCGCGCGTCGGCCGTCGCGAAAGCGCAGGCGGATCAAGAGCGCGTGGCCGCGGAAACTTCCTCGATGGCCAAACAAGCGGAAGCGCAGCGGGACCTGGAAGTAAAGAAGGCCGCGTTCCTAGAAGCAACGAAGCGTGCACAGGCACAAGCGGATAAAGCCTATGAAATCGAAACGAACAAGATGCAGCAGCAAGTAGTGGTGGAAGCCGTTCGCGTGCAGCAGGTGGAGCGCGAGAACCAGATCAAAGTGCAGGAGGCGGAAATCGAGCGGCACGAAAAGGAACTAATCGCGACGGTGTTGAAGCAGGCGGAAATCGAACGGCAGCGCATCGAAATGCTCGCCAACGCGGAGAAGTCCAAGAGGATTGCGGAAGCAGAAGGCTTGGCGTCCGCGATTCGCGCGCAAGGTGAAGCGGAGGCGGAGATCGTCCTGAAAAAAGGCGAGGCGGAAGCGAAAGCCATGAACGTGAAGGCCGAAGCGTTTCAGGAATACAACCAGGCGGCGATCGTGGACCGGCTGTTCGCGAATATGCCGGAGATCGTGAAGGCCATCGCGGCTCCGCTGGCGAACGTCGGCAAGGTGACCATCGTCTCGACGGGAAATGGCGATGCCGCCGGCGCTTACAAACTGACCGGCGACGTAACCAAGATCGCGGCGCAAATTCCCGCGCTCTTCGAAGCACTCTCCGGAATGCAGATGTCCGAGCTGCTTTCGAAAGTGCGGAATATCGGTGACGCCGCGCCTAAGCCGGCAATCCCTGGAGCTGCGGGGCCGACCGGTGACTTGCGCTAAGCGTTAAACGCGGCGCTCGCTCACAAGGGCGGGCGCCGCGAATGTAGTTCCCAGAGAATCTGGAAAGGAGCAAGGCAATGCCATTACTGGAGCGCGTGAGCACGTTGATTCGAGCGAACCTGAACGACCTGGTGGATCGCGCCGAGGATCCCGGGAAAATGATCAAGCAAGTGATTCTCGATATGGAGAACCAATACCTGCAGGTGAAAACGCAGGTGGCGATTGCCATCGCCGATCTGCACATGCTGGAGAAAAAGAAGAAGGAAAACGAAGCAGCGAGCGCGGAGTGGCTGCACAAGGCCGAAAAAGCCGTGGATAAACAGCAAGACGATATGGCGCGGCTAGCCCTCGAGCGCTATCACAGCTTTCAGCAGATGGCTCCCGGGTACGAAGAGCAGCTGAACGATCAGCGCACCCAAGTGGAGGGTCTGAAAACGGCTCTGCAGAAGCTGGAACAAAAGTTGGTGGAAGCGAAATCGAAAAGAGACATGTTGATCGCGCGTCACCGTCGTTCGCTGGTGGCGAGCCGCGCGAATCGCGCCGAAGCAGCGATGAGCGATCCGGCGAAAATATCCACGTTTGGGCGCATGCAAGAACGAGTGCATCACGCGGAAGCCGTCGCGAGTGCGGAGAAGGAGCTTGCCGGCGAAGATGTGACCGAGCGTTTCGAGCGAATGGAAAAGAATGAAGAGGTCGAGCGGCTTTTGGCGAACTTAAAGGAACGACGGGCGCTCAATCCGTAGGGTGCCTTTGCGACGCGTGAAAAAGAATGTGCGACGAGCGTGCTAATGGGAGGGGCGCGTTCATTGCCTGCCTCAACTCGCCGCAGAATATTGAATCAAGCGGAAGCCTCCGCCGCGCGCACCTTCGATAGCCTCGAGCTGCGGTATCCATTCGATCGAAAAATGCGTCGCAGGATTTTTCGCGTTCGCGTTTACAATTGGAGCACGGCTGGGGCGTGGTCCAATTGGTAGGACACCTCACTGTTAATGAGGACGGTGTTGGTTCGAGTCCAACCGCCCCAGCCACCTCGTTTTCCCAGTTCGTGCCACCGATACGCGGAGCTCGCTCTCATGCGAGGTACTCAGCGAACGCTTGCACAGGTTTGAAAGGGACTAATCTTTGATCGTCGGATAACCTGCTGCGGTCCACTCACGCCAGCCGCCGTCCATCGAGAGCACGTTGCTGTAGCCCATTTTCTGCAGATTTTCGGCAGCCAGCGCGGAGCGGAATCCGCCGCCGCAATAGAGCACAATGGGCGCGCCTTTATCGGGGATGGTTTTCTCGATGTCGCGTTCGATGATGCCTTTGCCGAGGTGCACGGCATTGGGAATGTGGCCGCGGGCCCACTCGCTTTCCTCGCGGGTATCCACCAGAATGACGGGCTCGCCGGCATCGAGTCTTTTCTTGGTGGCGTGGACGTCTTCTTCCTTAATCCTCTTTTTCGCTTCAGCGACTAGCCGCAGGAAACCTTCGGGATGATTTGAGTGGCTCACGATTTCACCTTCACTTGTGACTTACGGCAAAAACATAACACAGAGGACGCGGAGAAAGACAGAGAACAACGGAGAGGATGCGCGAGAACAGCTGAACCGCAGAGACGCCCCGACTGCGTCGGGGTAAACGCCGCGCGCAGAGAAGAGCATAGAGCACGGGAGCGAGGGGGAAGGAAAAAGAGCCGGCGAGCGCTTCGGCGCTTATTTCATATCGCGCCAATTGGAGCCTACTTTGGTTTCGGCCACTATTGGGACGCTGAGTTTATGAACGCCTTCCATCACTTCTTTCACCAGCTTGGTCAGGCGCGGAATTTCCTTTTCGGGGCCTTCGAACAGCAATTCGTCGTGGACCTGCAGAATCATCTGTGATTTGAATTTTTCCTCGGGCAAGCGGCGGTCGAGCTCAATCATGGCGAGCTTGATCAAGTCGGCGGCGGCGCCTTGCATGGGCGTATTCATCGCGGTGCGCTCGGCGAAATTGCGCATATTGGGCTGCGGTGAATTGATTTCCGGGATTTGGCGGATGCGCCCAAATAGAGTCTTGGTGACACCGGTCTTGCGCGTCTCGGCGATCTGGCGGTCCAGAAATTCCTTCACGCCGCGATAGCGCTCGAAATACTTGGCGATGAATTTCGCGCCTTCCTTCTGGTCAATATCGAGCTGCTGCGCAAGCCCGAATGGCGAAAGGCCGTAAATCACGCCGAAATTAATCACTTTCGCTACGCGGCGGTGCTCGCGGGTCTGTGCGAAGGGCGCGACATCGAAAACTTCTTGCGCCGTGCGCGAATGGATGTCTTCACCGCGGCGGAAAGCTTCAACCAGCACCGGGTCCTCGGAAAGATGTGCCAGAATGCGCAGTTCGATCTGCGAATAGTCGGCGGAAAGCAGCAGACATCCGGGTGACGAAACAAATGCGGCGCGGATTTCGCGGCCGAGCTCCGTGCGTATCGGGATATTCTGCAAATTCGGATTCGAGGAGCTCAGCCGGCCGGTAACAGCGCCGGTCTGCGAGAAGCGCGTGTGCAGGCGGCCAGAAACCGAATGGATCAGCCGCGGAAGCACGTCGGAGTAAGTGGATTTGAGCTTCGACAGCTCGCGATATTCGATAATTTTCTTCGGTAGTTCGTGCAGCAGCGCAAGCTCTTCCAGCACGTCGGCAGCTGTGGAACGCGCCTTGGCGCGGCTGCGGCGCGGCGGTTGCAGGCCCAAGCGATCGAAGAGGACTTCGGCGAGCTGCTGGGGCGAATTGATGTTGAATTCGAATCCGGCGATGCCACAGATGCTTTTTTCAAGCTTGCCGAGCTCCTCGAGCGTCTTCGTGGAGATGCGCTCAAGCTCCACAGGGTCGACGCGCACGCCGGCCGCTTCCATGCGTGCCAGAACGCTCGAGAGCGGTAAATCAATCTTCTCGTAAAGCTCGAGCAGGCCCTGACTTTCCACTTCCGTGCGAAGAATCGGCGCGAGGCGCAACAAGAAATCGGCGCGTTCGCCGGGCGCACCGGAGAGCGTGCGATTCAAATGCCGCAAGGCGACTTCGGCGAATTCGTGATTCGCCGTGGTGGGCCGTAGCAAAAAGGAATACAGCATCGTGGCGTGCCGAATCCCGGCGACCCCACCGCTCGCAGCCGCGCTAGCGCCCTCCCGGTCGGAGTCGCCCATCGTCAGCAGCTGAAAAAGCTTGGGATCGTGGACGATTTTCGGACGTTTCGGATCGGCGAGCCACTCCTTCATTGCGGCGAGGCTCTTGTCTTCTACGTCGTTAGCCGCGATGCGCGCCTGCCCGGCCTTGGTGGAAATTTCCACGGAAAGAACGCGCGTGCCGAAGCCTTCTTCGTCGGAATCCTGCGCGTCGAGCGAAAGCCACGCGCCGGCTTCGTGGCCGCGCGGAATTTCGTGCAAGTATTTCTCCAGCGTGGACGGCGAATCGAGCTGCGCGTAATCGGTTTTTTGTGCGTCGGCGACCGGCGCGAGTTCGCGCAGCAGGGAAGTGAAGCCCAATTCCGCATAGAGCTCGCGAAGCGCGGCAGAATCCGGCTCGCCCATTTGCAGCGTTGGCAAATCCAGCGGAACCGGCGCGTCGGTGGGAATCGTCGCCAGTTGCTTGCTTAGCATCACGAACTTGCCGCAATTCTGCAGTGCCTCGCGATAGCTCGAGCGCTTCACTTCACTCGCGCGCTTCAAAGCTTCTTCCGCGCTGCCGAATTGCTGAATCAATTGCCGCGCCCCCACATCGCCGATCCCTGCTTTGCGCCGCTCGCCGGGCGCGGGTTTGTCGTTGGGATCGCGCGCGCCGGGAATATTGTCGATGGAGTCGCCCATCAAGGCCATCACGTCCGCGACCTGTGCGGGCGGAACGCCCATCAGTTCTTCCACTTTTTTCTCGTCCACGAGCAGGTCGCCCTTCGCCGGATTCAAGACCGTCACATCTTTATTGACGAGCTGCATTAGGTCCTTGTCACTGGTGACGATAAAAGTTTCGAGATCTCTCTTCGTGGCCAGCCGCGAAAGCGTGCCAATTACGTCGTCGGCTTCGTAACCCGGATATTCCAGGATGGGCAGGCGCATGGCTTCGCAGTAGCGCCGCACAAATGGCAGCTGTACCGCAAGATCGTCCGGCATGGGCGGGCGCTGCGCCTTGTAATCCGCAAAAAGCTTGTCGCGGAACGTCGGTGCGGCCACATCAAACACCACGGCTACGTAATCGGGCCGGCGATCTTTATTCGAAAGCAAGCGGCGCATCATCGTCGCAAAAAGATAGGGAACTTTGGTCGGGATGCCGGTGGAAGTCTGCAGGCGATCCATGGGCGCGAAATAGGCGCGAAAGATGTAGCCCATCGCGTCAACCAGGAACAACCGCTTTCGTGTAGTGGGAGCCATACTGGTTTGTCGGGCGTGTACAACCCAAAAATAAAGTATAGCAGACGGCAGAGCCCGATCTACCCAGGGGGTAATTGCGACTGCACAGGTTCTTGCCGTAGCGCTAGGTGAGCAAGGAAGCTGCAGCTAGACTGACTTTAACAGGGGCCTTAACAGGAGGCTTTACCGCGATGAATTACAAACTGCTGCTGGTGTGTGCGCTTCTTCTGCTATTTCCCAAGCCCGGCTCGAGTCAAAGCACACTGAAATCGTCAACCTATCGCTTCGAGGATCTCACCTCGCAGAAGCAGGAGAACGCGACGTTTCGTCCTATCCTCGATGGATTGACGCGCAGCGGCATGCGCGTGGACGTCCACGAAGTTTTCCTCCTGCCGGGCAGCACGCCGCATCATGCGCACCACCACCAGCAAGAAGAGCTATTCCTGATCAGCGAAGGCGAAGTGGAAGTCACCATCAATGGCAAATCAACCAAGCTCGGTCCCGGCTCAGCGGCGTACGCTGCTTCCGAAGACGAGCACCAGATTCAAAACGTCGGAACTCGTCCCGCGCAATACTTCGAAGTGATTCTCGATGCCAAAGGCCCCACACAGCACCAGGAACCGCCCCACTAGCGCGCTGGGCCCGAACCGGCAAGTCTGAAGCCGCGCTTTTCCGTGATTGTGCTAATGTTGTGCCAAGGCGTCACCCTCGCAAATCTCATAATCAGCAAGGCAGCCGCTAGCGCTGCCGCGAATTAGTGCGCGCGGGGAACTATTTGCATCCAATGGCGGAACTCTAAAGGGCAGGTGGCATCTGTGTTTCGAGGCATTTCCACAATCAGGACGCTGGGCGTATGCATCCTCTTGATCTTGGCGTTGATCTTTGCGGCCGACTCGCTGAGCGCGCGGCTCAACGACGATTCCTCGCGCTACGTCGTCAAGACTGACAGCCTGATCGAATTTCACGCCAGCGCCACGTTTTCGAAAGTAGTGGGCGTTTTTCATTCCTGGGAAGCCGATTTGAAAATGCCCGGCGATAAATTCGACGGTGCCGCCCTGGTGTTGGAGATTGACGCAGACAGCGTGGCCACCGGCAGCGGAATGAAAGATAAAGAGATCAAGGGCAAGAACTTTTTCTTCGTGAAAGAAAATCCGCAAATTCGATTCGTATCCAAGAGCGTCACTCCCGACGGCGAGCCCACGAAGTTCCATATGGAGGGAGAACTGACGCTGCGGGGAATCACGCAGCCGGTTTCAGTCGCGATCGTTGTGCGCCCGAAGGAGGAGGGCCACCAGCGGGTTGAGGGGCAGTTTTCCTTCAACCGCCGCGAATTCGGGATGGTTCACAACGTGCCGTTCAACAAGGTTGCCAACACCGTTGAAGTCCACTTCCAGTTGGAAGTGCAGAATATGGCTGCCGTGGCGCAGAACTTAAACTGACAGGCGGAGCCGCTGCGCTCAGAATCCGCGCTCTTCAGCCCTAGCAGCTTAGCTCTTCAGATGAATTTTCCGCTTCTCGCAACTCTTCCTTGACTCAGTATCCGCTTGCGGCTTATAGCTATAGCAGCGTTTAAACGGTCGGGGTGATGGGCGGGGGACGTTCGCAAAAGCTATCGCCGTTATTCGCTGATTCTATGGGACATGCCTGCCGGTTGCGTCGTATAAGTGTTTACCAGGGGGAAGAACATGAATAGCCTTCGTAGATGGGGTGTAGCCGTTGCGTTTGCCTTGCTGCTGGTGCTCCTTGGAGCGGTGTCGTCCTACGCGCAGACGTTTCGCGGTTCGATTCTGGGCACCGTGACGGACACCAGCGGCGCGGCGGTGGTCGGGGCCACCGTGACGATTCACAACGTCGCAACTGGGATTGACCGCATTACTCAAACGAACGTGGACGGCAGTTACCTCGTGCCCGAGCTGCAGATCGGCACTTACGACGTCACCGTGGAGATGAACGGATTCCAGAAGACCGTGACCAAAGGCGTAGTAGTGGACGTCGCCTCCGAAAAGCGCATTGACGCCACGTTGAAACCCGGCCAAGTGAATCAGCAAATTGTGGTCCAGGGCGAAGACCTACCCCAGGTCGATACCACCAACGATACGCTGGGCGGTACTCTCACGCAGAATACCGTGAAAGATTTGCCGGTGAATGGCCGCGACTATACGAAATTGATTTATCTGACGCCCGGCGTTGCGGGCTCGCCGGACCAGATTTCCGATTCTCCCGGCTCGTACGGAACATTTTCGATGAATGGCGCGCGCGGTCGGGCCAACAACTTCCTGCTTGACGGCACGGACATGAACGATGGCTACCGCAACGATCCCGCGATCAACGAAGCAGGTGTGTTCGGCACGCCGGCGACCATCCTGCCCATTGACGCGGTCAGCGAACTGAAAGTGCTGTCGAACTACCAAGCGGAGTACGGGCGGAACGCCGGCGCCGTGATCAATATCGTGACCAAGAGCGGGCAAAATCAAATCCACGGCGATTTTTTCGAGTATTTCCGCAACAACGCGCTGGATGCCCGAAATTATTTTGATCCCGTCGGAACAGCTCAAGCGCCTTTTCACAACAACCAGTATGGCGCGGCCTTGGGTGGTCCGATTATCAAGGACAAGACGTTTTACTACGTGGACTATGAAGGGCAACAGGAGCGTGTAGGGACGGTCAGTGTGGCCGCCGTGCCGAATCCTTCGTGCTTAGTGGCTTCCAACTCCGTGATCCAGGCGCTGCTGGCTCACTATCCGAATAATGATCCCTGGCCGCTGCCGAATTTGGGCGTAGGCACAGGTTGCGCGCCGGGATCGGCATCGGTGATCGCGCCTTCGTTCAACAAATTGACCAGCCTGATCGCTAAAGTGGATCACAACATCAATCAAAACAACATCATCACGGGGCGCTATTACTTCGGAGACAGCGTACAGAGCTTTCCGCTCGCTCTGACGGGCGGAGGAGTGTTGCCGGGATTCAACACCTACACTCCGACCAGGGTGCAACTGGTTTCGATCTCCTACGTCAGCATTCTGTCGCCAACGAAAGTCAATGAAGCGCGCCTCGGCTGGAACCGCTTCGCGGAGGGTTTCTTTCCGCAGGACCAGAGTTTCCAACCCAGCACCGTCGGGCTTTGCGCCGCAACCGCCACAGCCGACTGCACCGGCGCGGTAACCTCAAACCAGGGACTGCCGGTGATTTCCGTGAGTGGCTTCTCGCAGCTGGGCGCGAATCATTCGGATCCCCGGCACCGCGTGGATTCCAACTGGCAGGCGCTGGATAATTTTTCCTGGAAGATTGGGAAGCACGACGTTAAGTTTGGATATGAATACCGGCGCACAACGATTCAACAGTTCTTCGGCGTAAATTACCGCGGAAGATTGGTATTTAGTAGTTTGGACGATTTTCTTTCAGGGACTGTGGACGGTGGCGCACAGTCCTTGGGTGATTCGATCCGGCATACATACCAGAATAATCATGGATTGTATGCTCAGGACACTTTCCAGCTGAATCCGCGAGTAACGTTTGATTACGGCCTGCGTTGGGACTATTACGGCGTCGTCGGTGAAAAGGACAATCTGTTCACGAACATCACGAACTTCGATCCAGTAGGCCAGACCGTTACATTGACCCAGTTAGGCCAACCGGGATTGCATCAAGTTTACAAGCCCGACTACAAAAACTTTGCGCCACGGGCGAGCGTCGCTTGGGATCCGTTCGGACGGGGGCGCACAATCATCCGCGCTGGCTGGGGCCTGTTTTTCGACGCTGTCTCTCAGGACGTGTTTCTCGGAGAGCTACCCTATAACTGCAGCTTCTGTCCAGGGGTTGCTTACAACCCGGCGGGGCCAGCGCCGATTTTCACAGTTGGAACGGTTGGATCAATCGCCACAGGTGTACCCGTGTTCACGACGCTTTCCAGCACGCCGAGTGGAAGCATTTTCGCGATTAACCGCCACCTTCCCACGCCCTATATGGAGAACTACAACCTCAACATCCAGCAGCAGATTTCAAGCAAGGTTGTGCTGCAGGTCGGGTACGTTGGTTCGCAAGGACACCGGCTCTTCCACTACCTGGACGTGAATCAGCCCGACCAAGCGGCGATAACCGCTTTCGACGTCGCTTTCGCTCAAGCGAACTCTACAACCACGGTTCCGTCCACCCCCTGCTTTCCGAACGGCGGTCCCGGGTGTATTTCGAGCTATGGCGTGCCCACCAACTTTGTAAATAATCCCTATCGCGCGGAATATATCAACCAATTGCAGGCCAACGCACGGTCCAATTACAACTCGCTGCAAACCAGTCTGCGTGTAAACGGCTGGCACGGCGTGACCTCGATTGTCAACTACGTTTGGTCGCACTCGCTGGATACCGCCAGCGACAGTTTTGATTTCGAGCCCAACGCCTCTCAACCGAATGACAGCACTAGACCGAACCTGGAATATGGCAATTCGAACTTCGACATCCGCAACCGCTTCACATGGATTTTTGCTTACGATTTGCCGCACATGGGCGGTAGCTGGCAAAAATTGAAAAACGGGTGGGGTTTGAATAGCACAGTCACGCTTCAAGACGGGCAGCCATTTCAGTTGAACTACAATTTCGAAGACGATTTCAGCGGAAGTGGCGAAGGATTCGATCGTCCTGATATCGTCGGGCCGATTGTGTACCACTCTCACGATCCGTCGAACTTCGTAGATCTCAGTGCCTTTGCGATTCCGTGTACGGTGACGGCGTATGCTCAGGCAAACGGCGCGACTGGGACCGCGCAGGATTGTGTGCCGGGAACGCGGCACTTCGGCAACGAAGGGCGTGATGCGCTGCGCGGCCCCAGCTTTAAGCAGTGGGACTTCGCGATTTATAAAAACACCCAGATTACAGAATGGCTCGGAATGCAACTTCGTGTGGAATTCTTCAACTTCCTGAACCATCCGAACTTTTCCAATCCCTTCCTGCCGACTTTCATATCCGATCCTGGAGTCAACGGATTCGCCACCAACGGAAATCGCGAAACAGGTGTCGCGGGATATCCGCTCACCGCAACGGGCGACGTTGGCATTGGCAATCCGTTCCTCGGAGGCGGCGGGCCGCGAGGCATCCAACTGGCAGCGAAGTTCTCTTTCTAAGGTTGGGCGGGGGACGACGCTTGTTCAACCTAGCCCCGAAACGCATTGAGCGGCTTGGTCGCGCGGTCATCGCTCGCGACGGGCCGCCTTCCAGTTGCGGCCAGTCTCCCAAACGCGGCAGCGATTTGTTAGGCTGAGGTGTCTCTAGCAGCGGTTTCCGAAGGCATCGCCAATGTTCGTTTCGGTTCGCCTCATGCGAACAAAAAGCGAAGCAAACGCCCAGATATTGTCCCGCATCTGTGCGGTTATCGGTAAATCTTTGGTTGTCACAGATTTGAAATATTTCCCCGAGCGGATACGTATTCACATATGGAGCGACGCAAGACCACCGGAGAGATGAGCGCCGCGGAATTAGCGGATGTGCTTACGCAGGTCCGGGCGGGCGACTCGGAGGCCTGGGGCGAGTTGTACGGCCTGTACGCCCCGGCAATTTTCCGGTTCTGCCGCCGGGCGCTCCATACGCGCGAGGACGCGGAAGACGCCACCACCGAAATTTTCATGAAGGTCCAGCAAAAACTCGGGACTTATGATTCGACGCGGCCATTCACCGCGTGGCTCTATAAAGTGGCCAGCAATCATTGCTGGGACTTGTTGCGGCGCCGCCGCATTCGTCAGGACCTGGAAACCGGCGACCTGGAAACGCTCCCGCTCGAACATCCCGATCCCAGCCAGCTGGAAAAATTGCAGCTCGATCACGATAGCAAGCACGTGCGCGCCGGACTCGCCAAGCTCCCGGATCGCGCGCGCATGGCGCTGGTGCTGCGGTACTACTCGGAAATGAGTTACGACGAAATTGCGGACACGCTCGGCGTGCGCCGCGCGTTTGTGGGCGTGCTGCTATTGCGCGCGCGCCACCAATTGCGCGATGTGCTGGCGGAAAGCGGAGGCGGCGGCGCCGGAATGCGCGGAGCCACCGCTGGGGGAAGGCCATGAATCACTTCGACGAAATGACGGGGCTGCTATACCTCGAAGGGCAGCTCGACAACGATCACGCCGAGCAAGTCCGCGTACATTCCGCCTCGTGCGCGGAATGCCGCGGCCTTTTGCGCGCGCTGCAAACTGAAAGCGTGTGGCTGCGCGAATCGCTGGAAGCCGATGACGAACCGGTTCCTGCCCGCCTGGTGCACGCTCCGCAGCATGGCGGCGCGCCGTGGGGATGGCTTTCCGCGCTGGGCTTGAGCGCTGGAGGCGCGTACACCTTGTGGAGCGGATTCATCGAACCGTGGCGCGCGCAGGCGGCCCAAGCCGGCTTCACCCAGGGAAATCTTTTGACGATGCTTTTTTTCAGCGGTGCATTCTGGAAAGGATGGGACGCGATGCGTAGCTTAACCGAATTTCTGGCCATGGCCACGTTAGGATTGATCGTGATGTGGCTGCTGCGCCGTCGCCTGCGGCGCATGATGACTGTCGCCGTGGTGATGGGCGCAGTCGTCGGCGCGCTGGTCCTGTCTCCTTCCGCCGGCGCCGCGGACTTGAAACACGGCGATCCCAATTACACGCTCGCATCGGGCGAAACCGTGCACACCGACTTGATCGTCTCCGCGGATTCCACGCGCATTGACGGCGACGTGGACGGCGACCTGATCGCCTTCTCACGCAGCGTCACGGTGAACGGCCACGTCAAGGGCGATGTAATCGCGTTCAGCCAGGAATTGCGCGTCAATGGCCCGGTGGATGGCAACGTGCGCGCGTTCGTGCAAATGCTGCAGCTCAATAGCACTGTCGGCCGCAACGTGATGGCTTGGGCCGGCGACGTGAATCTAGATGAAAACGCAAAGGTCGGAGGGACGATGACGCTCGGCGCCGGCCACGCCGAATTGCGCGGCGCGCTCACCGGCGATCTGCTGGCGTTCTTGGGAGATCTGGACATCAACGGTTCGCTCGGACGCAACGCCATGATCCGCGCCGGACATCTCACGATTGGCTCGAACGCCGTCATCGCCGGACAAACCAAAGCGATGCTGCGCCAGCAACCGGACGTTGCAACCTCGGCAAAATTAGGAAGCCCGATCGAGGTGACCATTCAAAAGCACGAGCACGGGCCGATGTACTCGTCCGGTCGGTATTACGTACACCAATGTCTGAAGTGGGGCGCGAGTTTCTTGTTTGGGCTGGTGCTGCTGTTCCTGATGCCGGTCTTTTTCTTTGAAGCAGTCAGCTCGTGCAATAAGACCGCGCCGGCCATCGGCTTCGGCGTGCTGTTCCTGTTTGCGATGCCCATCGCTGCAGTCATCGCGTGCATCACGGTGGTGGGATTGGGCGTCGGAATTACATCCTTCATGCTGTGGTTGATCACCCTCTACGCCGCGCAAGTGTTTGTCGGCGCGTGGCTGGGGGAAAAAATTCTCGGAACAGGCGCCGGCGCGGGTGCGGCGCTTGGGCGTTTGGCTCTCGGCCTCGTGATTTTGCGCGTCCTGGGGATGCTGCCATTCCTGGGCGGCTGGATTTCCTTCGCTGTGGTGGTATGGGGAATGGGCGCGGTGGCCCTGGCGGTGTATAAGCACCTGCGCCCGCAAATCGCGACGACCGCTGCAACGGTCTGACGTGTGCGAAACCAAAGCAGCAGGTTTCCAGGTTTTGTAGCGGCGGTCTTCAGACCGCCATCGGTGTTGCCGCTAGATCGATGGCGCACTCAAGTGCGCCGCTACAAAGGCGAACCGAAACCGTCGTGGCGCCCGTTCGTCGCAATAATCGCAATGCGTGTGCTAAGAAACGACGCCTAATCGCTTTCCCACCCGTTCAATCGTTTCTGCCGCGCGTTCCAGATCAGCGCGTTTGTGCGTCGCCGTGACAATCGTTCGCAAACGCGCCTTGCCTTCCGGAACCGTCGGAAATCCAATCGCACCGGCGAAGACGCCTTCATCAAACAATTCGCGCGAAAATTGAAACGCCTTCGCCGCATCGCCCACCATGATCGGCGTGATCGGCGTTTCGCTCTTGCCGGTATTGAATCCCAGCTTCTTCAGCCGGCGCTTGAAGAACTTCGTATTCGACCACAATTTCTTGATCAGCTTGTCGCCGCTCTCGGAATCCAGCAATTCAAACGCGGCCTGGCACGTAGCCGTCACTGACGGCGGCTCGGACGTTGAAAAAAGGAACGGCCGCGCGCGCTGGTGCAGAAAATCAATCAGGTCGCGCGAGCCGCAGACGTAGCCGCCCACCGATCCGATGGCCTTGCTGAGCGTGCCCACTTGGATATCCACGCGCCCGTGGCAATTCAGATGATCGATCGTCCCGCGTCCGCGGCTGCCCAGCACGCCGGAAGCGTGCGCGTCGTCCACCATCATGATGCAGCCATATTTTTCGGCCAGGTCACAAAGCGCCGGAAGATTGGCGATGTCGCCATCCATCGAAAAAACGCCGTCGCTGATCAGCAGCTTTTTGCCGTTCCAGCCACTGGCTTCCTGCAGGACGCGCTCGCAGTCCGCGGTGTCCTTGTGTTTGAACACTTTGATCGTGGCGCGCGAAAGCCGGCAGCCGTCGATGATCGAAGCGTGATTCAATTCGTCGGAGATCACCAGGTCGTCCTTGCCCAAAATCGCGGACACCGTGCCGGCATTCGCCACGAATCCCGACTGGAAGACGACGCAGGCCTCCACTTTTTTGAAACGCGCGATCTGTTCCTCCAGGTCCATGTGCATCTTCATCGTTCCGGCTATCGTGCGCACCGCGCCGGAGCCGACGCCGAATTTTCGCGTCGCGTCAATCGCAGCGCGGCGCAACTTCGGATGCGTCGTCAGCCCCAGATAATTATTCGAGCTGAGGTTGATCACTTCCTTGCCGTCGAAATTGGCGATGGGCTTCTGTTCGCCTTCCAGAACTTTCAGCTTGAAGTAGAGATGCTTGGCTTTCAGGTCTTCGACTGCGTCGTGCAGATATTGCAGTTGCGGACGAATTGTTTGTGGCGCGGTAGATGCCATGAGTCCTCCGAAGATTTAATTGTGAGGGTTGGGGGCGAAATCCCATTGTAGAACACGGGCGGGGCAATAGTGCAAGAAAGAGCGACATTTTGCAGGAGCCTGAGGGAGCGGGGCGCCCGCTTAACAACTATTTCGGCGAGCCGTTGGGGTAGAACAAGACCTTGCCTGCCTGTCCGGATTCCAGAAGAGAAAACGCGTCCGTAAATTTCTCCAGCGGCAAACGCTCATGAAAAAGCGGCTCAAGGTTCAACCGGTGATGCTTCAGAAGCTCGGTCATCTGCACCCAGGTTTCAAACATCTTGCGTCCGTAAATCCCCTGCACGGTCGCGCCCTTGAAAATCACATCGTTCACCAGGTCAAACGTCACCGGATCCTTCGGAATCCCGAGCAACGATGCGCGCCCGCCCTGGCGCAGCATTTCAAATCCCTGGTGAATCGCCGCGGGATGCCCGCTCATTTCCAGCAGCACGTCCGCGCCCGCGCCTTCCGTGGCTTCGCGCACGCGCGCCACAATATCGCCTTGCGCGGGGTCCAGCGCTTCGTCCGCGCCCATTTTTTTCGCCAGCTCGCGGCGGTGCGGGTTCACCTCCGTCGCGAAAATCATCGCCGCGCCGCACGCCCGCGCCACGTTGATCGCCATCAATCCGATGGGCCCCGCCCCGGTGACCACCACATTTTGCGCGGCAATTTCACCGGCCAACACCGTGTGCACCGCGTTGCCCAGCGGATCCAGGATTGCGGCGTAATGTTCCGGAATCGCCGGATCAATTTTCCAGATATTGCGAATCGGAATCAGGACGTATTCCGCGAAGCAGCCGTCGGCGTCAATCCCCAAAATTTTCACGTTCTGGCAGACGTGCGCTTGCCCCATGCGGCACGGCCGGCAATGCCCGCAATTCACGTGCATTTCCGCGCTCACGAAATCGCCGGGCTTCACCGACGTCACTTCCGAGCCAATCTTTTCCACGTAGCCGCAAAATTCGTGGCCAAACGTCATCGGCGGGTGAATGCGCGACGCCGACCAGCGGTCCCAGCCGTAAATGTGCAGGTCCGTCCCGCAAATCGAAGCCGCACGCACGCGCACCAAAACCTGCGTGGGTCCCGGCGTGGGAATAGGAACGGATTCGAGCTGCGCGCCCCGCTCGGGGCGCATTTTGCGCAAAGCCTGCATCGTGGATGTCGGCATCGTATACAGACGGCCAGTCAACGCGCCGCCAAATCTGCAAGTTTAGCACACGGCTCAGCGAAGCAAAAATCGGCAGCGCGGAAACGTTCCTTCCGTTACAATCGCGGCGGCGATCGCACACCAAACAGGGAGGGAGTTTGAGTTTTTCACAGCGCCTCGAAGAAATTCGCTCGGGTTTCGAGCCGGCCTTCTGGGTGGCCAACGTCAGCGAGCTTTTCGAGCGCCTTTCGTATTACGCGGCGTTCGCCTCGCTCGCGCGCTACCTCCACGAGACGCTTAATTTTCCCGTCGAACAGGCTGGCAGCCTTACCGGACTTTTCGGCGGCCTGGTTTGGTTTCTCGCGGCGTTCGGCGGCACGCTCGCCGATCGCCTCGGATTCCGGCGCTCGCTTTCACTAGCCTACCTGATTCTGAGCTGTTCCTACTTTCTGCTGGGCTCACTGGGATCGCCGTGGCTCGCGCCGTTGCGCGCAGCGGTTCCACTGATCGCGCTGGTGACCGTGGTGCTGATGCTCCCTGCGCTCGGCATCGCGCTGGTAAAGCCTTGTGTGGTGGGTACCACGGCGCGCGCCTCGAAAGAAAATGTCCGCTCAATCGGCTACTCGATCTACTACACGCTCGTAAATATCGGCGGCGCCGCGGGCCCGTACATGGCTTCCTACGTTCACCAGCATATGCGTGTGGAAAGCGTTTTTCGCGCAGCGGCGCTCAGCGTCTTCGTGATGTTTTTTGCGGTGCTGATCTTTTTTCGCGAACCGCGCCGGTCGAACGAAGCGCAAGCCGCCAGCCTGGGAGTTGCAGCGCGCAATTTCCTGACGGTGCTGAGTAACCCGAAGTTCATGCTGTTTCTGCTGATTTTTTCCGGCTATTGGATCGTCTACTGGCAGGAATTCATCATTCTTCCGTTGTACGTCCACAATTACATCAACCCGCACACCGATACGGAGCTGATGCTGATCACCGGGCCGCTGGTGGTGATCTCGCTGCAGATGGTAGTGAGTTTTCTGACGCAGAAAGTCCCCGCCTTTCGCGCGGTCACTATCGGCACTCTGATTTCCGCGCTGGCGTGGATCATCTTGATCATCCATCCAACAGTGCCCATGGTGATCACGACGCTGGTAGTCGTCTCGCTCGGCGAAATCACGCAATCACCGCGCTACTACGAATATATTTCGCGCCTCGCGCCTCCCGGGCAGCAAGGCACCTACATGGGATTCGCGTTTTTGCCGATCGGCATCGGTTCGCTGATCGGCGGCTGGCTCGGCGGCTGGCTAATCCATCATTTCGGCGAAGAAATGCACCAACCGCAGCGCATCTGGTGGGCAGTAACAGGCGTGGGCGTGGCGACCGCGCTGCTGCTGTGGATTTACGATCGCGTGTTAAAGCCAGGACGAAGCGCCACGGAATAAGCTCAATTCACCATACGGCGCAGATTTTCCACGGCTTGCCGCGCCAATGCATAGCGCGGCTCAATCCGCAGCGATTCCTTGAAACACTCCCCCGCGCGCGTAAGCATGCCCTTCGCCGCATAAGCCCGGCCTAGATTGAAATGCGGAAAATGCCGCGGTTCATAGCGCGGCGCAACAATCGCTCGCTCCAGCCAGGGAATCGCTTCGTCGAATCTACCGAGCTGGATTAAATACGAACCGATGTCGTTGTAGGGATTGCCAAAATCCGGATCCACTTCGATCGCTCGCTTGCATTCCGCGATCGCGTCTTCAATCTTCCCTTGAAAATGATAAGTCCAGCCAAGAAACGTGTGCGCTTCGGCCGTCGGGAAAAGTTCCAGAGAATTCTTGTAGAGCGCCACCGCGCGGTCGTAGTCGCCCTCCATCTGCGTCCGGTAAGCTTCGCGCAACAGCTCCCAAGCTTGTTCTTGCCGGTCCAATGTCATTTTTCACCGGGCATATTTCCGCTACGCCGCTATTTTAGCGCGGCACGACGCACTCTGCGGCGCAGCTTCTCCAGCAGCACTTCGAGCCGCTTCGTGTATTCCACCGGATACACCGCCGCGCGATTGATCTGCCGCAATGGACGCGACAGCCGCGCAAGGCCCGCGAGGCAGCGCGCTCGCGAATCCGCCACAGCTTCCGGCGGTGTCGTGCGCCGTCCTTCGCTCATCACTTCGCGCAACATCTGCTCGCCGCCATCGCCCGATTCGCCGTCGAGAGCGATTTTGTCGTGGCGATATTCTCCGGAAGGCGCGGAGTAGCGGAAAACCTGTTTGCGCCCGGGGTAAGTCACCTTCGCCGCGCTGAGCTTCGCCGCTTCGCGAATAATGCCGCCGCGTTCCACTTCCACAAGCTTATAAACCAGGTTCAAGTGCGGCGCATCTCCAGGTGTAGCGAGCGCCGTGCCCACTCCGAAAGCGTCAATCGCGGCATGTTTCGCGAGCAACGACGCGATGCGCGTCTCATCGAGGTCGCCCGACGCGAAAATCTTCACGTCCTGCCATCCCGCGCAGTCGAGTTCGCGCCGCACCCACTGGCTGTCCTTCGCCAGGTTGCCGCTATCAAGCCGCACGCCCGCGGGCTTGCGATTCATGGCGATAATTTTCTTCACGGCGTTGCGCACGTCGTAGGTATCGAGCAGCAGCACGGCATGCTCGGGAAACGCGTCGAGGAATTTCGCGAACGCTTCCGTCTCATCTTCGTGCGCCATCACCCAGGAGTGCGCTTGCGTCCCGTACGTTTCCATGCCGAATTGCTGCCCCGCCAGCACGTTGGACGTGCCCACGCAGCCGCCGATCGCCGCCGCGCGCGCCGCCAGCAAACTCGCCTGGCTGCCATGTGCTCGCCGCGCGCCAAATTCCACCACCTGCCGGCCTTTCGCCGCAGTCACCACGCGTGCAGCTTTGCTCGCGATCATCGTCTGGTAGCTGAGCGTCGCGAGCAGGTACGTCTCCATGATCTGCCCTTCGATGATCGGCGCCGTGGTGCGCAGCATCGGCTCGCCGGGAAATACCAGCGAACCTTCCGGCATCGCCCAGACGTCGCCGGTAAATCGAAACGTTGCCAGGTAATCGAAAAACTCCCCGCGAATATTCCGGAACACGGGATGCCGCCGCAGAAAATCAATTTCCTTCGCGGTGAAGTGCACATTTTCGAGGAAGTCCAGCGCCTGTTCGAGTCCGGCGGCCACCAGGTAATTGCGGTGGGGAGGAAGATGGCGGACGAACAGCTCGAACGTGGCGCGCGCATCGAAGCCGGTCTGCAGGTAACCGGCCGCCATCGTCAGTTCGTATAGATCAGTCAGTAGCCCGGAATGTTCTGGCATTTTATTTTTCGGGATCTTGCTGCGGATTCCTAGCCGCGGTCGCGGCGCAACGTCAAACCGCCGTCCACCACCAGCGCCTGTCCGGTGATGTAATTATCCGGCTCCAGGAAAAATCGCACGGCTCGGGCCACATCTTCCGGACGCCCAAACCGTGCAATCGCGCCGCTCGCAATGCGCCGGTCATATTTTCCGGATTGCACGCTGGCGGTCGCCATCCCGACCATGGTCGCTCCCGGCGCCACCACGTTCACTCGCACGCGATTCCATTGCTGCGCCAGAATCTTCGCCGCGTGCACCAAGGCCGCTTTCGGCGCAGCGTAATTCAGGCTAGAGGGGAACGCGGCCAGCGCTTGCATGGTTGCCAACAGCACGATACTGCTGCCCGCGCTACTCTCCATCGCCTCGCCGATTTCTTTCGCTAGCAATATGGGACCCGCGTAGTTGGATTCCATGGAGTCGAGCAGAGTTTCACGATTCACGTCGGCAAAAGCGACGCGCGCGGGGTCGCCGGGAAAGATGGCAGCACCGGCCAGCGGGGCCCCAGTCCTCTCGGCCGCCGTCAGATAGGCGGTGCGCACTTCAGGCGCGGCGATATCGCCTGCCACTAGGGCAATGGCACAGCCAAAACTTGCTTCCATTGACTCACGCAAAGCCTCAGCCCGCTCGCGGTTCGCTCTATAGCCAACCACTACCTGAGCGCCTTCACGCGCCAGCAGCGCCACGGTAGCCGCTCCCAGTCCGCCGCTTCCTCCGGCCACAATCACCGTCTTGCCCGCCAGTGCGCGCTCTGGAAAGTCGTACCGAAACTGCCGGTACGCCGCGGCCTGAGCTTCATCCCAATACTGCGAGGTCATGATCCCCTCGAATGCCACGCTAAGAAAAACGCGTTTTCATCAATAAAACAAAGGGTCTTTGAACCTTGCGAGAAGGCTGAAAAGACAAAACCCCCAAGCGTCCGTTCCGTCCTTCAGAGCGGGCATGCCTGGGGGTTGGTCTTCAAACTCTGCGCCGAAGAGACTACTTCAGGACGGCGTCTTTGAACGCTTTTGCTGCGCGCAAACGTACCACGGTCTTGGCCTTGATCTTGATGGCTTCGCCTGTGGCCGGATTGCGGCCCATGCGCGCCTTGCGGTGCGCCTTCACGGCGCGGCCGATGCCCGGAATCACGAATTTGCCCGAGCTCTTCGCTTCCTTCACGGCCAGCTTGAACAATTCGTCGAAGAAAGCCACCGTCTGCTTCTTGGAGACCGGCTTCTCCGGGGTGCTTACTTTGTCAGTGATGTACGCAATAATCTTGGACTTGCTCAGCGGATTTGCCATCGAGTTACGTTTTCCTCCTCAGATTAAAATGCTTTTTGGCCCCGGGGTTCGGGATGCCTTCGGGACTATAGCTACAGTGCCGCGCGAACGCAAGGGAAACCTTCAAAAAAGCCCGATAAAACGGGCTTTTCCGGCGAGCTCCCAATTTGGGATAAATTTTTACTGCGCGGCGAGTTGCTCGTAAAATAGCGCCACGGACTTGATGCCGCCGAAATAATTTTCCAGCGCGATGTGTTCGTCGGGCGCGTGCGCGTTTTCATCCGGCAACCCGAAGCCGAGCAGCACGCACGGAACCTTGAATGTATCGTGCATTTGCGTGACAAACGGTATCGAGCCGCCTTCGCGAATGAAAACCGCTTTCTTTCCGAAACCGGATTCCAGCGCATGAATTGCTTTCTGAAATATCGGATGCGAGTACGGCGCGACCCACGGTTTGCCGGTACTGAGCACTTCGAATTTGCAAGTCACCGACTTCGGCAGCAATTTGCGGATGTGGCGCTCAACGAGCTTTGCGATTTTCGCGGGATCCTGATTCGGCACCAGGCGCGTCGAAAGCTTCGCATACGCTTTCGAAGGGATAACCGTCTTAGCACCTTCGCCCAGATAGCCGCCCCAAATGCCATTGAGCTCGAGCGTCGGACGAATCCAGAGACGCTCGACGATCGTAAATCCCTTTTCGCCGTCCAGCGCCGGTGCCCCCACTGTTTTGCGAAATTCTTTTTCTTTCCAGGGCAGGGCATTCAGCGCTTTGCGCTCTTGCCGCGAAACCGCGGCGACATCATCGTAAAATCCTGGAACCGTAACGCGGAAATTCTTGTCGTGCAGCTTCGCGATCATTTCCGCAAGAATCGTGATCGGATTCGGCACCGCGCCGCCAAACACTCCGGAATGCAAATCCTGCGCCGGCCCGGTGATTTCCACTTGGTAGTAATTCAGGCCGCGCAATCCGTAAGTGATCGAAGGCACGCCCTTCGCCAGCATCGAGGTATCCGAAACTACCAACGCGTCGGCTTTCAACCGTTCGCGATTGCGCTGTACGAAATCCCACAGGCTGACGCTGCCGACTTCTTCTTCGCCCTCAATCATCACTTTCACGTTCAGCGGCAGTTTGCCTTTCTGGTTCTTCAGCGCTTCCAACGCCTTGATGTGGATGTGCACCTGCCCTTTGTCGTCGGCCGTGCCGCGCCCGAAGAGCTTGCCGTCGCGCACCGTGGGTTCAAATGCCGGAGTCGTCCACAAATCCAGCGGCTCGGCCGGTTGCACATCGTAATGCCCGTAAAAAAGAATCGTCGGCTTGCCGGGCGCGTGCAGCGACTCCCCGTAAACCAGCGGATGCATTTTCGTCGGCGAGATTTCCACATTTTCCAATCCCGCCGCGCGCAATTTCTCCGCCACCCAATGTGCCGCGCGCTCGATATCCGGTTTGTGCTCGCTTTTGGTGCTGACGCTCGGTATGCGCAGAAATTCTTTCAGCTCGTTCAGGTGTTCTTCCCGCTTTGCTTCTATGGATTCGATAAGATTCATTCCGTGCTCCGCCAGGAATTTACGTTTTCGGGCCGGTAAAAATGCCGCTTCGTGCGCAAGACTTTGGAACCCTACCACGAAGCGGTTTGCGATTCTACGGAACCTTGTGCATTTTCAGCAAACTTTCTGCGACTGTGTTTTTAGACACTTTCAAAACTCGGATGGTTGACTCGCGTTCCTGCCCGTTGCACGATACGAAGTGGCCATGATCGAATCACAAACAAGCGCGCAGCGCCGCAGTTCGCGGGTCTTCACACGCATTCCCGTCCGTGCCACCGGCAAGAATACGGACGGCCGCAAATTCCGCGAGAACAGCCAGACCATCGTGATCAACGCGCACGGCGGCCTGCTCTACCTGCACGCACCGCTGGAACTGGGCGCACAAGTAGTCCTGATAAATCCCGTCACCGAAGAGGAGCAGGAATGCCGGGTGGTTTATCTAGGCGACATGTCTGACAAAGGGACGCGGGTCGGCGTCGAATTTCTCTCGCCCAGCCCACATTTCTGGGGCGTCGAGTTCGCGCCGCAAGACTGGCCCGCGCGGCCAGCCGCCCACCCATCGCACTAGCGTTATTTCCACGGAGTTAGACGTTCCCCTTCGGCACACCGTTGTACACCCCCTCGCAGATTACTCATACCACGGCACTAACCCAGTTTTCGGAAAGTTGTGCGCTGCCATGGCTTAGCGCACCTCCGGAAATGACCAGGAGTCACAGTTCGCAGCGTTCTCGCCACACAACATTACTCGCAAGGAAAGGGACTCAATGGAGAACGGATGGCCATTGAAAGCGGGACAGTTCCGAACATGGATCGCGAACGCGGCGCGGAAGTACGAGGAGGCAGCCTTTTCGCTGCTGGCAACGATCGTTCGGCAATCGAACTAATTCGAGGGTAGCGGATCGTCGTACTTCGTCAGGTCTACGTCCTTCCACTTGCCGTCCATGATTTCCTGGCGAATTTGCGCGGCGGTCTTTCCCTGCTGCGATTCCGTGTAGCTAAAGACGGCTTCTTTCTTGCACAGCATGCAGTGCGCGCCATGATAATCCGTGAAGCAATCGAGCAGGCTCTTGTGGCCGACTTCCTTGTCGCAGCGGCAGTAGCACGGTTGCTGATAAAGGATGGGCTTTTCCTTGGCAGCTAGCGCGTAAATGTTTCGTGTCTGCGCGTCCAGGAATTGCTGGGGGTCAAGCGTTTCGGGCAGAGCACCTTTCGGCGCTTCCGCGTGGTAAGCGGGAATGTCGGCCTTCGTCTTAGCTGCGGTGCCCGTGGCTCCGGTCGCTTGAGCGTGGTCATGATCATGCGCAGGGGTCTTGCTGGGTGTCGCGGGTGGAGTGGCGGAATCTTGCGCGCGTGCAGATCCCGCGCCAAGCCCGGCAATTCCAAATCCAAAAATTGCAATCACGACGAAAAGTTTGCGGAGCATCGAATATCTCCATGCCCGGGCGGTTCCGTCGGTTGTTCCCGGGTTTTGTGGCGCACCGAAATCTTACCACTTCCGAACTCGCAGCGTCGATCAGTGTGCTCCCCCGGGCCCGTGGGTATGGAATTTTCGCGTGAAGAAAACCAGCGGCGCGCCGATCAGGCAAGCGCAGCCCAGCAGCCAGAAACAATCCAGGAATCCGAGGAGGGCAGCCTGCTGGCCAACAATCTGCGCCATCTGTGCCTTGGCGTGCAGCGTGGCGTCTGCCGGCGAAAGACCGTGCGCCGCAAAATAGCGCGTCATGGTATTGAACACCTCGCGGTAGCGCGCATGCGTCGGATTCGCGTATTCCACCAGAATAGATTGGTGAAACTGCGTCCTTCGCGCCAGCACGGTAGTCACAAAGGCGATGCCCACGCTCCCGCCTTGATTCCGCGCTAGATTCGTAAGACTCGACGCCTTATTGTTCTTGTCTTTCGGCAGGAATGAATATGCCAGTTGGCTCACGGGAACAAATAGCGGCGCAATCCCCAGGCCTTGTAGCGCGCGCGCCAACACCATGTGTCGGTAGTCGGTGCCCAGATCGAAACTCGCGTAGTGCCACATGGCCATGGCAAAAATTATGTATCCGACGAAAATTAACGTTTTGACGCCGAGCTTAGGCAAAATTCTCACGATCAGCGGCGCCAGCGCAACAATCACCAGCGCGCCCGGCCCCAGCGCCAGCCCCGCGTCCGTCGCGGTGTAACCGTAGAGGCTTTGCAGCATCTGCGGAATCAGCACCGTCGAACCAAAAAGAGCGAAGCCAAATAGAAAATAATAGAAATTGGCGATGGCGAAGTTGCGGTCCGCCAGCAGGCGAATCTCCACCACCGGGTCGGGATGCCTCCACTCCCAGAAAACGGCTACCAGCAGAGCAAGCACCGCAACGGAAAAGAAGCATACGATGAAGCGGCTTTCGAACCAGTCGTCCTGCTGTCCGCGATCGAGGACAACCTCCAGGCACGCAAATCCCAGCGCCACCAGAAAAATTCCCAACCCATCAATTCGCAGTTTGCCGCCCGCGCGCGCTGCTTCCACCTCGCGTTTGAATTCCGGAGGATCGGAAACCACGCGGCTGGTCAGGATCAAAGACACGATCCCGATCGGAATGTTGATGAAAAAGATCCAGCGCCAGCTCCATTGGTCCGTAATCCATCCGCCGAGTGGCGGCCCGATCGCCGGCGCCGTGACGATTGCCATGCTGTACAGCGCGAAAGCCGCGGCGCGCTTGTGCGCCGGAAACGTGTCCACCAGAATCGCCTGCTCCACCGGAGCGAGACCGCCTCCTCCTACGCCCTGCAGCACGCGAAAGAAAATCAGCAGCCCAAGCGACGGCGCGAGTCCGCACAGCAGGGAACTCACGGTGAAAAGCAGGACGCAGAGCATGTAATAGCGTTTGCGCCCAAACGCTCGGCTCAACCACGCGGAAAGCGGCAGCACCACGGCGTTCGACACCAGATAACTCGTAAGAACCCAAGTGCTCTCGTCATAACTGACCGCCAAGCCGCCGGCGATGTGCGGCAGGGCGACGTTCGCGATGGCCGTATCGAGCAGCTCCATAAACGTCGCGAGGGTGACGGTGGCTGCAATGATCCAGGGATTGATGGCGGGCCGGTCGGCCACGCTTCTGGGGATGGGAACGGCAGCGGTGATTGCGCTCATAAAGGATGCCGGCTGTTTAGATGTTAAAAGAGACCGTACGGTCTCATAAATGTGCGCTATAATGCCTTTAGAGACCAGTTGGTCGCAAGGCCAGTTGGCGGGAGCACTCGTATGCGCAAAGGGGAGCACACCAGGAAGGAAATCATCCGCAAGGCCGCGCCCATTTTCAATCAGCGCGGCTACGAGGGTGCGGCGCTGTCCGAACTGATGCAGGCGACCGGCCTCGAAAAGGGCGGCATCTACCGCCATTTCGATAGCAAGCAGCAGCTCGCCTCCGAGGCTTTTGACTACGCGTGGAGCAAGGCCATCGATGCGCGCCTCGAGGGCACAGAGGAAATTGCGAACTCGGTGGACCGCTTGCAGCAGATCGTGCGGAATTTTCGCGAACGCCGCGAAGGTCTGGTCCCGGGTGGCTGCCCGCTGCTAAATACGGCCGTGGACTCCGACGATGGAAATGCTCAGCTGCGCAAGCAAGCCCGCCGCGCCCTGGATAAATGGCTGGATCGTCTTGCCACGATCACCAGCCAAGGCCAAAAGCGCGGCGAAGTCCGTCCCGGCGTAGACCCCACAAAACTAGCCACGCTAATCGTCAGCACGCTCGAAGGAAGCCTGATGCTCGGCCGGCTGCAGCGTACCGATGAACCGTTGGATGTGACCTGTCGCTACCTCGACGATTATCTCGAGACAGAAGTTCGCGCGCCAAAATCCACAACTCGGCCGGGGAAGTCATAAGCAACGAATCCGCGCAGTCGTCGAGCAGCTCTGCGTGCATTCTTAGTGTTGGGAAGTTTCCAGAAGCTCCTTCAAATATTGCTGCCACACGGCCGCGCAAGTGTGCGTGCCGTGGCCATGCGTCTGATCGGATATCGGAATCAGCACAAACTTGCCGTTCTTCACCCGCTTGATTTCGCGCTCGGCGATCTCTAACTCCGGCGGATTGATGAAGTCGTCGGCGGAATTCACGAACATCACCGGCACGGTGATTTTCTCAAGCCCGGGCGACGGGTTGTAATTCCGCGAAGCGCTCACAGCATACAAGAGGTCATTGGCGTCGAGATGCGACGTGATTCGGGGCATGGACTCCGCGAGGAATTTGTCGGCGTCGTCTCGCGTCGGCATGCTCTTCTGCATCTGCAGTGGCGCGCCGCCGGCGATGATCAGAAAGTCGGCGGAGATTCGCAGAGCCGCGCGCGGCTCGGTGGTGTAATCGCCGTTTTTCCAGTCCGGGTCCTGACGAATTCCGTCTATCACCATTTTTCGCCACACGCGGTTCCGTCCTGCGATCTGCACGGGCAGGCAGGCCAGCGGCATCATCGCGTCCATGAAATCGGGATACGTTTCGCCCCACACCCACGAGTGCATGCAGCCCATCGAAGTTCCCATTATGAGGCGCAGGTGGTTGACGCCCAGCCCCTTCTCCAGCAATTCATGCTGCGCCGCAACCATATCGTCATAGTCGTACTGCGGAAAGTGAGCGTGCATCCCGTCGCTGGGCTTGCTCGATTTTCCGTGGCCAATATTGTCTGGAAGAATCACGTAGTGGCGGCTCACGTCCAGCAATTGCCCCGGCCCGAACAGCACGCCCGCGAACTGCGGCGCAAGAAACTGACGTCCCGAGCCGCCGGTCCCGTGCAGGATCAGGACCGCGTTGGTGACGCGTCCGGCTGCGTCGCGGACAGGCTTGCCGAAGGTAAGGTAATGCAACCGCAGCTCGGCCAAGGTCTCCCCCGACTTAAAGTGGAAATCATGGGCGATGTAATCGCCCTCCTGCGGCGACGGGACTCCCGGCGGCAGATTTCCAGTTTGTTGCGCGCGGCACGCCGCTGACGCTAATCCAAAGGTCAGGAACAGCAGACAGAACATCGAGATCCGACCTACCATGTCCGCACCTCCAACCGGCGCACTCTAGCACATCACGCACGTTTTCCACTGGCGCTCCACTGCCAGCGCCTCCCGCTCTCGCTCCGTAAATCTCGGCAAGGAGCGCACCAACCCGCATCAACAAATCTCCATAACCGGTCTACAATAAACCGAAAACAGTTACGCAAAATTGTATGCAAGTCGAGTATGTCACGCTTTCGCAAAAGAAACTCGTGCGCTAAATTCAATTGGTTCAGGCATTTGAATGTTTACAATTTGCATGTCGTTCCGGCTATGCAATTGCATATCGGTAAAATAGTGAGTGTCGGGTCTTCCAAAAGTCCCGGCGATATGGGGTGTGGTTAATCGCGAACACGCGGTCCTGTACTGCGTTTGCGGAAGTCCTTGCTTGTCCCAGCCAAGCTGACGTTCAGGCCATGAGAACTGCCAAATCGGCAGGTCTTTTCAAACCAGTCAGGGCACGCAGTTTTCACTGGAGGCATGATGAAAGGAACGGACGAAGCTGGCTTTGGGCCGGGTTCATTTATAGTTCGTGTTGCTCTACTTTTGCTTCTTCTTTCCTGCTGCGATCTAGGTCTTCAAGCGCAATCGACGGCAAATTTGAACGGCACCGTCACGGATATGTCCGGTGCCACGGTGCCCAACGCCAAAGTCGTAGTTACCAACCAAGCCACGGGCGTGGAGTGGAACGCACAAACCAATAGCGCGGGGCTTTATGTTGTTCCTTCGCTGCAGCCGGGCAATTATCAAATCACAGTCACTGCCTCCGGATTTCAGACGCTGGTCGTGAAGGATCTCCATCTGGATGTTGCCATGTCGGTAACCAAGGATCTCCAGTTGACGGTCGGCGCGGTCACCCAGCAAGTGGAAGTAACCACTGCGGCGCCGCTTATCGAAACCTCCACCACGGGCGTCGGCCAGGTCATCAACTCCAAAACCGTGCAGGAAATTCCGCTTAACGGCCGCCATTTCGTGGATTTGAACCTCCTGACTCCCGGCACCGTCACTCCTCCGGCCAATGGCTTTCTCACGGCCCCGTTGCGCGGACAAGGCTCCTTCGCCATTAACACCGCCGGTCAGCGCGAAGACACCACCAATTGGCTGATCAATGGGATTAACCTAAACGATCCCGTGCAGAACCAGGTCACCTTTCAGCCGCCGGTTGATACGCTCGAAGAATTCAAGGTGGATAACTCCACCTTCCCGGCGCAATATGGCCGCAACGCGGGGTCCATCGTCAATATCGCCACCCGCTCTGGCACCAACGATTTCCACGGCGAAGCTTTTGAGTTTTTCCGCAACAACGCCCTGGACGCCCGGAACTATTTCAACCCGACCAGCACTCCCCAGGCCTCCTTCAAGCACAACGAATTTGGCGGGGACGTCGGCGGCCCGATCAAGAAAGACAAAATCTTCTTCTTCGTCGCCTACGAGGGCATCCGCCAGCATCAGGGCTTGACTCTCGAGACGATTGTTCCCAGCCAGAACCAGATCGCCACTGTCACGTCGACCGCCGTTCAGAAACTTTTGACGCTGATTCCGGCCGCCAATATTCCCGGTACGGACACCACTGGCAATCCCGCAAACTATAACGGATTCACTGGCGCCGCTCTCGCCAACGTCAGCCTGAACCAAGGCTCAGGAGACATAGACGTCGAGCTGCGGCAAGCGGATCGGCTCCATTTCTATTACGTGCTGCAGAAGGACCTGCGCGAAGAGCCGACCCAAAACGCGAATATTCCCGGGTTCGGCGACACCCGTGACGGATTCCGCCAGCTGATGACCATCAGTGAGGATCACATCTTCAGCCCATCACTGGCCAATACCGTGCGGCTCGGCTATAACCGCATTCATCTCACCTTTACTCCCACTGCTCTCAACCCGGCCGATTTTGACATCACCTTACCGCCAGGGGCCCCGGTTGGGGTGGGCATACCGAATATTAACGTGCTGGGGGACGTGAATTTTGGCGGACCAGTCAACGAGCCCCAGGGCCGAGGCGATACCACTGTCGTGCTTAACGACACCCTCAGCTGGCTGAAAGGCCGCCACTCCATGGCGTTCGGCGGAGAAATCCGCCGCGCCTACAACAACAACATCGCCGAAAACATTGGCAGCTTCACATTTCCCACCATGCAGGATTTCATCGCGGATGAGGCATCGGCCTTTACAGTCTTGCTGGGAGCCGGCAACGACCGGATTCTGCAGCCTTCCGTCGGCGTATTTGCCCAGGACAGCTTCAAATGGAAATCCAACTTTACGATCAACTTCGGCCTGCGCTACGAATGGGACTCCACGCCCTCCGAGGCTATGGGCCGCTTCACGAATTTTGACCTCACCACCGGCACTCTTTTTCCGGCCAACCAGCCCTTCCACACCAACAACAAGAACTTCGAGCCTCGCATCGGTTTCGCCTGGGATCCCTTCAAGGACGGAAAGACCTCCGTTCGCGCGGCCTATGCGATCCTGAGCCAGGATCCCACCACCAACATTGTCAGTCCTCTCAGTGGCAATCCGCTGTTCGCCTTTCCCGTTAGCGTCAACTCTGCGACGAACGCGATCACGCTCGAGAATCCTTCGGCTGCGATCACGGGACTCGGCTTGGGTCCCAACGCGATAGATCCAGGTTTCGACAATATGTACTCGCAGGATTGGAACCTTACAGTTCAGCGCGAACTCACCTCGGCAATGGGATTGGAGGTCGCCTATGTCGGCATGAAGGCCACTCACCTGCAGATGACCGGCAACTTTAACCAGCCGTTCGTCACCAACGGCTTCTACGATCCCACTCGTCCCTACATCACGCTGCCGCTCTCCAGCCCTGTTTTGCCGACGCAATGCGCGCCGCCCAACGTGCCGTGTTCCGTGGGGAACATCACCCGGATCTTCAGTCCCGGGAACTCCAATTACAACGCCCTCTGGGTCACGCTCAATAAACATCTTTCCAACGGCCTCGAGTTTTTAGCCGCTTATACCTATTCGCACTCGCTCGATTACAGCTCCGTCAGTTCGGGTGACGCGGTTCCGGTGCAGAATGTCTACAACCCCCGGGGCGATTACGGCTCGTCGGAATTCGATACGCGCCATCGCATCGTCGTGAGTGGCTTCTACCAGCTTCCGTTCAAAGCGAACCGGCTGGTTTCCGGATGGCAGCTGGGACTCGTTACCATGGCTCAGAGCGGCAATCCGATCACGCCGCTGCTGGTCATCGGTCCGGCGCCGGGCTCTTCGCTCACCGTGCGGCCCGATCAGTTGCTGCCCGTTTCCTCCACCAACAAACCCGGCCAGTTCTACAGCAACACGACGCTGTGCGAGCCGTTTGACGGAACGCCGATAGGCACCCCGACGATTCCGGACTGCGCCACAACGCCGAACGCTGCATTTGCCGTTCCCTGCACATTTCAGACCATGGCAACTTCTCCCGGTAAGTATCCGATCGTTCCGGGCACCTGCCATCCCGGCAGCGCCGGCCGCGATTCGCTCCCGGGGCCCAAATTCGTCAACACGGATTTTTCCATCGTCAAGAACACCAAGTTGACGGAAAGGTTTAATCTGCAATTCCGCACCGAGGTATTCGACCTGTTCAATCATCCGAACTTCGGCGATCCGACCAACACCGCAACCAGCGCCGCATTCGGCAAAATCCTCAGTACGCGTTTCCCGGTAGGAGATTTCGGCTCTGCGCGCCAAATTCAGTTCGCGCTGAAGCTACTCTTCTGACGGGTTGCTCAAGCAGTAAGCGACGGGGCCAACCCCCGGCCCCGTCGCGCTTTTTCTCCCGCAGATTTATCAAGAAAAGCGTATACCCTCGCACCGTGAGTTTTGCATTGATCCTCGGCTCAAAACGAACGATCAACTGCTCTGATACATATCGCAGTGGTATCATTCGCTCGCAGCATGCCTTTGGGACATCCACTTGCAAGCGCCGGCGCGCGGAATCTTGCACGGAATTCGACCTTGAGTAAGTTGAGGAGATAGCGATGAAACCGCGCAGATTCAGACTCGCGAATTATTGCCTCGTTGCGCTCGTGCCATTGCTGTATGGCAGTTCTGCTCACGCCCAGGCCGCTCCCGTCTCGGAATCGCAAGCCAGGGGATCTCGCCAGAGGTGCCACCGAACGCGCCGAGGAAGATTATAGCGTGCACCGCAGGGAAGACCTGGAGGACAGCCTCTGCCGGTTCATCATGCTCGGAGCCAGTACGGATCCAAATCCCTCGTGTGCATTTCTATTCCAACTCTCGGATGAGAGCTGCGTCTTTAAGAAGGGAAAAGTGAACTATCGGTTCAGCGTACACGGTCCTTTTAGCTATTACGTCGTGGTATCTCGCGACTCCGGCGATATTTTTCGTATTGAGGGACTCAAGGAATCGCGCGACGAATTCAACAGGATGGCCAAAGCGTTTAGCATTCGCGTCACCGATGAATCGGACGCATTGCGTTACGTCGAGCTTTACCGAGCCCTTGAACCCACGAATTTAATGCTGGAATTACCGAACAGCAATTTGGAGCTCAAGCAGTTGGCGGAAAAGCGTTTCTATTACACCTTTTATCCCGACTTCAACCGCGCCGAAGCCCGCTTTGACGAGTGGTGGAAAGCCGAACGGAAGGGGCTGCTCCGGCAGACTCTCGGCCCGATCGCTACGAAGACTTCGTCGGGTTATGTTGTTACGTTTCTGACGATTTCCGACATCGACAAACGACATCCGGAAGGCGGCCCGGGCTTACTGAAAGCGTCCGTGGAAATTTCGACGGACGGCCAGGTCACAGGTCCTACCCTTACTCCAACTCCCACGGACTAATTGCTACAGAAAAAAGTGCCAAGCAGCGGCGCTCCTCAATCCCAGCGCCCTCCTGCCTTGGAACTTCTCGCCCCGTTACCTCATCAATTATGATGAGGTGACCCTCTTCGCTCAGCCCCGGGGTGATCTACACCGATCAATAGTTTTCGAGACCGTAATTTCAATTGCGTGAATTAAAAGGAGGAATCCATGTCAGGCACTAAATCCGCAATGCAATCAGGACCCGGTCCAGCCGCGAAGGCCGGTGAATTTCTGATTGGAAACGATCTTCGAGTGGTCCGCCTGGGTTTCGGCGCGATGCGCATTACCGGGAAGGGAATTTGGGGCGAGCCGGCCGACCGCGCGGAGTGCGTCCGCGTTCTGCGTCGCGCCATCGAATTGGGAGTCAATTTCATAGATACCGCGGATGCCTACGGCCCGCACGTCAGCGAGGAAATGATCGCCGAGGCTCTCTACCCGTATCCCGCAAATCTGGTGATCGCTACCAAAGGCGGATTCGAACGGCCCGGCCCCGACCGCTGGGTCGAAAACGGCAAGCCTGAGCATCTGCGCTCCGCGTGCGAAGGCAGCCTCAAGCGCCTCCGTCTCGAGCGCATTGATCTCTACCAATTACATCGCATTGATCCCAAGGTTCCGGCCGAGGAGCAACTCGGCACGCTGAAAGAGCTGCAATCGCAGGGCAAAATCAAGCACATCGGCCTATCCGAGGTCAGCGTGAAGCAAATTCAGCACGCGCAAACGATTGTTCCCATTGTTAGCGTGCAGAATCGCTATAGCCTCGCCGACCGCGGCTCCGAAGACGTCTTGCAATACTGCGAAAAACAAAAAATGGGTTTCATTCCATGGTTCCCTCTCGCGGCCGGTAAATTGACCGGCGAAAAGAGCCCGGTCAGTCGCGTCGCCGGGGAATTGAAAGCCACGCCATCGCAGGTAGCTCTCGCGTGGCTGCTCGCGCGTTCTCCCGTCATGCTGCCGATCCCCGGAACCTCGCGCGTCGCACATCTGGAAGAAAACGTCGCAGCCGCTGGATTGCAGCTTGACGAAAAGGAAGTAAAGCAGCTGGCCAAAGCCGCGGGTGCCAAGTAGCCAATCCCCTCGCTAAGGAAATACTCCGTGCTGCAGGAGGCACCAGCCACCGCGCAAGATGCACGCGTGGCGATGCAAAGCATACGCGCGTCGTTTCTCCGTTGGCGGCGTCGCGCTAGCAAGTTAAACTGGAAGACGGAGGGGTGGGTGAGTGGTTGAAACCGACGGTGTTGAAATCCCTTCGCGTATTCCGGACCCTAAACAAATCAATACTTTAGCCTACGTTCCAGTACCACGATTTAGCCTGATTTGGGCGTCGTTGGCGGCAAAATGTGCAACAAAATGTGCAACGCCAACAATCGTGTGCAACAGACGCTTTGACCTGGAATAACGCCGATGACGGCGGGTTGCGCCGGTTGCGCCGAAATACGCTTGACGCGTAGTACTATTTTCGCTAGACTGAACGCGTAAGTTTGTGTCTAGGCTTGTAGTCCCGACGTACTCCGACTCGGTGAGCCGCGGCTGGACCTAACTGGCTACATAAAGGGCGTCCTAAATGCCCTGATAACCAGAGGGCCGCAGATGTAGAGTCGAACCTTTGATCGGTTAGCGGCACAGCCGTTATCGGACGAACCGTCAAGGGGAGTATCCTACGTGCCGGCAACGAGAGCCGGTAAGTGAGGACCTGAACCACCTCAACACGCCGAAATTAATCGGTGAGGTGTGTTCATGGCTAAAACTAGGCGTGTTGTACCCTCCGTTGCACCGTCTCCTGTTGTCGCTTCGCTTGTTGATCCCGCAAACATTTTGACGCTGGCGGAAGTCGCCGAACGACTAAAAGTTACCGAGCGCTGGTGCTACGAGAAAACGCGCTCTCGCTGCTCAACCCCTCTGCCATGCATTCGCGTCGGGCGGTTTCTCCGTTTTGACTGGATTGATGTTTCAGCTTGGCTAAGGCAGCAAAGCACCGTCGCAGCTAATAAGAGGGCAGCGTGAGCTCGGCGGCTTTGTTGACTCTGCCCGATCCGCCCGCGCCGCTCGCTATTTGCTAAGACGCTTCGCAGAACGGCGCCAGCTTCCCGCTCGCTAAACATCCTTTTATATCCGTGTGTCTCCTTCTGTGCCTGTATAACGGCTGCGTCAAGACCGTCGCTCATCGTGAACAGCCGGCGATCGTGTTAGACGAGACAAAATATCTGCGTCGCATCTTCACTGCCGGCGATTTTGAAAATAAACGGATGCCGTTCTGGGTTTGTCGGCGGTCTGCGGACCGAAAAGAAATCAACGTTGAGCGCGTCCGGCGAAGTCGCAGCCATTACACGCCGTTCGCTCCGCCTCATTGGGAAGGCACGCCATTCCCGTCCGGCTACAGACGGCGCGCCATTGAAACGCAGTTCCCGTCCGTCGCGTACTTGCGGCGTCTCGCGTCGCTCAATTATCCGGCGGCCGCGATTCAGGCTTGCTTGATGCGTTCTCATAAACCATTCACCTGTTCGGCGGACCGACACAGGTTTGTGCCGAAAAACCCCAAGGACAATTACGAAGACTCCGGCGCTAAAAAGGTGGGCGCAAAGGCTAGCGCAAGGGGCATAGCAGCATTCCAAGATCCACTACATCCGTACCACCCCACGGCGCCCACGCGTCGGACGCTTACAGGCGGTGGAATTCCGCTGTTTCAAGTGACGCGGGAAATCGCCAGGCACCGCTGGGACGATGTTACGTCGTCTTGCGTTCTTGACATCGTCTACCGACGACATTCGCCTTCGGAACTCTCAGAAAAACACGGCATACCGCTCAGGCGGATTCACGAATACGCGCGACAGATCCGGAAGGGCATCAAAAGTAGTCCGCAGAATGATTTTGCACACTAATAGTAGCTAAATCGTTTCTTTTCAGCCAGAGCGTGTAGTTTCTGGCGTTAAGTGTGAAGACACATAGTTCGAATGAAACAGCAACCACTCTCGCCAGTGGATGTGGAACTACCGTCACCGCGTTTGATATCGCGGAGAACGTGATCGGACGGATTGATTGGGGACTTCAGTAACAAGTCTTAGAAATTGAAGTAGGCAAAAGCCAAAGTTGTTCCCCGGCAACGCCTCAACGATTCGCGGACCGGCCTCCGCCGGATCTAACTAACTGCTTTCGAGGATAATTAACATGTCGGAACGTAAACATGGAATTGTGTGCGCATGGCACAAGGACCGGGGATTCGGCCGTCTTCGTGTGGGGCCGGAATCCTCATTGGAACAATACTTTCTTCACGTATCGTCTATCCGTTCGGGAACGGCTACGCCGGAACCCGGGATGGAAGTCTTTTTCGAAGTTGACGAAACCAAGCCAGTGCCCGACGGAAAAATGGCGCGGGCTATTCGCGCGGATATCATTGTTCCCGATGATAAGGCGGGTGCGTAAATGACTGCACAGCCTATTCCCTTCACACAACCCGTACCGCCGAAACCGGTACCGAACTTGGAAGAAATTGCGCGCGCTTGCAAAATCATCGTCAGCGGCGCCAAGCGTGGCCGTGTTGTCGAAGTCCGCGCTTTGAATACGCCGCAAGGCACTTGGTCCGGATATTTCACGGACTCGACTATCATTCAGGCTGTGTACGATTTGTCCGCACAGGAAACAACGCCGAATGTTTATTGGACCATCCAGGAGATCACACGCGAAGTACTACAACCTGGCACAGAAAACATTCTTGCTTCGAACGTAATCAACACAACGAACGATAAACAAGTCGAACGTTTTTTACATTTGCCGATAGATTGTGATCCTGTACGGCCCGCAGGCACGAGCAGCACGGATGCGGAGAAAGCTGCCGCCTACAACGTTGCCCAGGAGATTCGGGATATTCTGTTGGTCCGCGGGATCGAATCCATTCTGGCGGACAGCGGCAACGGATACCATGTTCTTGTGCGCATCAATTTGCTTGTTGATGACACTTCCAAAGATTTCGTTAAGAACCTGCTGATTGTGCTCGCCAAGATATTCGGGACACCGGAAGTCGATATCGATACGTCTGTTTACAATCCATCCCGCATCCTGAAGATTTACGGAACAGTTGCCCGGAAGGGCGAGCACACGGCGGAACGGCCGTGGCGCACATCAGCGCTGGTTGATGTGCCGGAAGGTATACCGGTCGTCCCTGAAGAAACACTGCGGGGACTGCTGGCTGATCTCATAAAAGATCTGCCGGCGGAAAAAGTATCCGAAATCAAGAAGGGGAATACTCCCGCGGATCCGCGCAGTAAGGATCTGATTAGCGAGTACCGCAACAAGACTCTCACGAGCATTGCGGGAACTTACCGGGAAAAGGGATTAAACGAGGAAGAGATCCGAATGGTCCTGGATCGGATCAACCAGGAACGATGTGACCCGGCGCTGCCTGAGCACGAGATTGATTCGATTGCAAGATCTGTGGCGAAATACAAGGAAGGGGATCCAGTACGCGATTCTCCCGCGTCTATCATCTTTGCTCCGCCGAATCCGCTGGCGGGTGTCCAACAGGTTATCGAGGAACAGCCGAAAGAATGGGGGATACCGGAAGAAATCAACGATGGCTTGTCTCCCGTACTGCCGTTCGATATTAGTTTTGTGCCGAACTGCATGCAGGCATTCATAGTGGATACCGCAGCCCTGATGTCCGTACCTCTGGACTTCACCGGCATCACCCTTCTTGCGGTGCTTGCGGGTTGCGTCAACCGGCGGGCATTTGTATTTCCAAAGAAACATTACAAGAAGTGGCGGGAGGCGCTTGCAGCATCCGGGGCTCTGGTGACTCCATCCGGCGGGTTGAAAACACCAACCTTCAAAATTTTTACTAATATCCTCGTGGAGAAGCAAGTCGATTGGCAGGGGATCCACAAGGAAAAGATGAAGAAATACGAACAAGCGGCCAAGCTCGTGAAGGAAGAAAACAAAAAACGGAAAGATAGCGAATCGCTGCTGCTCGATATGCCCGAAAAACCGGCTCCCTCCCGTCGTCTAATCTCAAATGACTCCACGCCGGAAAAGTTGCACATGATGCTGGCGGAAAATCCGGTTGGTTTGTTCGTCGGTCGGGACGAACTGTCCGGCTGGATTGCAGAACTGGATAAACCGGGACGCGAAGGACAGCGATCGCTTTTCCTGGCGGCTATGAACGGGGATGACGCGCACAGCGTCGAGCGCATTAGTCGAGACGACGTGTTTGCCATTATGTCGCTGTCCATTTACGGGGGAATTCAACCGCCCCTGTTGGTGAACTTTATCAATGACGAGCGCAACATCTGGGATGGCACTCTCGCGCGCCTCGGCTTGCTGGTGTACCCGGATGAAGTTTTCATCCCTACAGCAGACCGGGAAGCAAACGAAGCTGCTTATTTGGTGGCTCGTAAAGTTCTCCGGACACTGGCGGAAATGGAGACAAAGCAAGTTATGCTTCACTTCGATGATGCCGCCCAGCCCTTTTTCGACCAATGGTTTGAGGAATTGCGAGTCAAGATTGACAATGAAAAACACCCCGGGAAGAAGTCGCATATTTCGAAATACCGAGGCCTGCTGCCAAAGCTCGCTGGACTCCTGCAACTTGCCGACCTAGTGGGCAGCCTGCCTTCCGGTGTGCTGGCTAGAGACGATGGGGATACTGCTGCTGCAATCACTGGGGCGCACTACATCAGTGTGGGATATTTACAGCGCGCCATCAAGTTGTTGAGCTACCTGGAAAGCCACATGCATCGCGTCTACGGTTTGAACCGCACACCGAACACGCGCGCAGTATTTGCGCTCGCAAAGAAGGTTCGGGAGGGAGAAGTCCGCAGTGGATTCTCCATTCGGGATATCACGCGGAACGACTGGAACGATTTGACCGAAGCGGATCACGTCAAGTTCGCCGTGGAAGCTCTGGAGGACAAAGGCTGGCTTCGGGAGAAAATCGCCGATACCAGCAAACGCGGGCGCCCGACGCAACGCTGGGAGATCAATCCAGCCGTGTTGGACTGGCAGCCGGGAAGCAAGAATGGCGTTCGAAGCCCCAGAGCGGAGGGTACGGAGGCGTAACGCCACTAGGGGATTCTCGATAGTGAAATCGATTCGGTTTCCATCATGGAAGGTATTTTCGCGGTTAGAGAGGCCTCAAGAGGAGTGCCAGGGACCCTCAAAAATGAATTAAGCTATTTTCGCGGTTAAAAAAGGGGCCCTCGCACATCCCTGTAAAGAAGTCAAGTCTATGAAAAAAATAGACTTAATAATAATCATCAAAAGGTGCGTTTTAGAGCAACCGCGAAAATAGGCAGACGCACAAGGAGAGGTTCGCGGACCCCCCTTTTTTAACCGCGAAATTCAAAATACTCCCATGGTGGAGGTTGAATCGTCGCTAGAGGACCTTAAAGGAGGGCCGATGGCCGACACAATACCAGTTTCGCCGGCCATCCTTCTCCGGCGCCAACGTATCCGCGCACGGGTCCAGAAACACCGGGCTAAAAAGCGCGCCGCCCGGGAAGCGGCTGAATTGGCGGCCAAGCAGGCCCGTAAAGCTGCACGCCGTGCGCGCCTGGTAGCCCGTAGGGCAGCGCTGGGCCTTCCGCCACCCGGAACGCCAGCCTCTCGTCAGAAGGCCTATCGACAGCGCCGTAAGGCCAAAGGACTGGATCCGTATTCAGCCCGTGAATTGGCTGAACAGGCAACCCGAAAGGCGATCGAGGAGGCCAAGTACGAAAACAAAGTCCCAGCCTCGGTAATCGGCGAGTGGTTCGCGCCTTCCATGGATATGGAGACGGCGCTGAAGTACGTCCGGGAAAAGATCGTCCCAAATCAGCCCGAAGTCGCCGAGCGGTACATTCAGGGGATCGCAGCGCTGTGTCGGCGCCATAACTTCCATTTGAACCGGTACACGTTGTCGCCGGACGGCATCGAAAACGCGCGCGTCTATCGCGCCCTCACCTGGCGACAGAATGGAGGCAAGCTTTGGGGCATGTCTTGGACTTTTGCTCAGCTCCAGAGCGCAAAGGATTTACCCTCGGATCCGGCAGCGCGGCAGACGCTGATGGACGCGTCCGAAATGACTATCGGCGCTGGCGATGGGATCGCGGACGAAATACGGTTGGGTTTGGTATAACGCTCATCATTGTAGTCGGGCAAAACCCATGGTCGCGGAGTGAGCGAAAGCGCGGCGAAATCGATTCAAATCTCACATAAATCGTTAAAACTGAAGCATTTACAAGAGAAAACGGTGTTTGTCCCTGGTTACGGTGGTTTTTTGTCCCGGTTACGTCCTTTTGAGGCCTGATTTTGATGTTCTTTTTGACATTTTGACGCCGTCGGCGCCGTACGCGCGCCGCGTTCGCGAGGCTTCACTAGCGGGCGGACGGCAGCGTGCAAGGCCCGCTCAACGAGATTGGATTTACGATGGCGCCTTCGCGTCGCCCTTTTGTTTTTAGGAGGAGAATTTAGATGGCTAGTTTAGGAGATCTGTTGGTCGCAGCCGCGCAATCGGTTGGTCGATCTTTTTCTGAATCTCAGTGTCGATCACTTCTGTCCGCATCGTATCCAGAATTGCGCTCCATTTCTGATTCATCGAGTCAAGAAGAGAAGGATTCGCTTTTGCGTCAGCTAGTGCAGCGTCTAAAAACGCAGCATCTAGCCCGGCTTGCGCGATCTCCGGAAACTGTTGAAACAGCTCTTTGAAGAGCGCGAGAGTGAGTCGCAATGCTTGTACTTCGGTGTCGAATTCTTTGAATGCGTTGATGAGTGCTTCTGCCAACTCCGGTGATAGTTTCAGTTCTTTTGCCATGTCGTCTCCGGTTAAGCGAACACCGCATTCATCACATCGCCGACCTTCACGGCCGCTTCCGCCTGGGAAATGTGAGTGTAGCGCACGGTCGAGGAAATGTGTTTGTGGCCGAGGGCCTGTTGAACGTACGCGAGCCCGACGCCATTTCGGATGAGTGTGGAAGCCAAAAAATGCTTGCATTGGTGCGGGTTCCGCAGACCGGCCGGAATGCCTGCTCGAATGCAGATCGCTTCGAACAAACGGTAGACTTGGCGCCGGCACAATGCAGAGCCTTGCCGACTAGTGAAGAGAAAGATCGAGCTGTCATCGCCGCGATCGCGCAGCCAAGCTTTCAGGACTGTTGGTTCGTCGAGTAGCGGGTTGGGGTTAGGTTGCAGCGGTTGAACCGTGTGCAAGGAGTCCTTCAAGCGGCGCACATCGATCTGTCCGTTGCGCACATCGGAGACTTTCAGGTGAGCGACTTCGCTGGACCGCAGGCCATGCATCGCAGCGAATAAAAACATCGCATGTTCCCGAGTGCCATATTCGTCGCGCGCAACCTGTAGGATTCGAAGCAGTTGGTCGGTTGTGAGGTATTCGCTTTTCATTGTGGTCTCAATAGCGACAATGTATCCCAAATGGAATTTGCTGTCAAGCGAAATCGTCACAGTCCCAGTAGTGGATTTTGGGACTGTATAAGCAGCTTGTTTTCAGCGCTCTCGCAAAGTATCGCAGAATGATACGGCGCAATGTCGTGCTTGACATAGAGCATAGTCTGGGATACATTTGATTCATGATGGACCAAGATCAAAAGCAGTTCAACATTCGCATAGAACTGAGCGATTACCAGAAGCTGGAGCGCATCGCGCGGGAGTTCGATCACAGCGTTTCCTGGTGTGCTCGCAAAGCAATCCAGGACTTCATCGAAGCCAATCGTTCAAAGACCTTGGCGCCTATCGCCAAAGCGTCCGCGAAGTCGTAGGATCCCGCGAAGCAATAATCGCAGCCTTATCGCAGCCGGCCGCGCAACAATCGGCGAACCTCTGCAACAAAACCAAGCTTGTGATTCTGCCTGAGATCCGTTTCGGAACGTGTGAGTCCGGAAAGCCGGTAGAGATCTTACTGGGTCGCTGAAGTTTGTTATTTTGCGTCGTGCTTTTGGCGAAAGTGGGTTAGGGGAGGTAAGGCGAAAGCCGATGCCGGGCTCGGGTCGCCCCCGGCGTCAAGCAACCGCAAAAGATCACGTTTAGCAACAAAGAGGAATGAGTTTTTCCGTCTTTTTTCCGCCCATGCTGTACCAGCCCGCCCACCCCTTCGTCTCTACGATCGGGAAGCCGGGTACAGCCGCCCAGCCGCAGTACGGTGCCCATGCCGGCGTTAAAGTGACAACCCCCTGAAGCTTTAGTGGGAATAAAGCCTGTCGGGATTTGAGGCTTGAAACACGCATGCTCAATTTGAGCGTGCCCATACAAATGTGATGACACTGAGGCGCCTCTTTGGGCGCCTTTTTTATTTCCGGAGTCCCATGCCAGAGATCAAGTTTGAGGAATCGAGCCTGAGCAATTTGCTCGTGCATCCGTCACGAGTCCCAGCTGGTGGTAGCTTCGCAATTTTCGATCCCGCTTTGTCCGACGAGAAGACTTCGGATTTTTCCAGCTTGGGATTTTTCAAAGTGGCCCCGGATCCGAACGTAAAGGTAGCACCGGGTGCAACGCCCCCGCTATGCCTCTGGGTGTTGGAAGTCTTCTTGGAGCGCTGGGACGAATTGGAAATGCCATATCAGATTGCGAAGTATTTACATCAGCATCGGCCTACCGCCCTGTACGCGGAGAAGGCGGGCTTCTGGAAAACCTTCCAAGCGGCAGTCGAAGCAGAAGTGAAAAAGAACAACGATAGTTCCCGCTTGCATTTTTTTCGCGCCTCCAACTGCAAAGGTGCGAAGGTGGGACGCATTTCAGAATTTCATCGCCTGCTGGAAGCAGATCGTGTGCGCTTCGTCGCCGGAGATTACATCAACGCGCTTTTTGAGCAGGGTGAATCATTCACGACGTTGAAGCCTTGGAAAAAAGACGACGGGTTGGACGTCTGTGGAATGGCGGCGTTTCATTTTCAAGGTCGATTGCTGGTCTAAGATTTTCGCTCAGCAAACAAAAAGTAGTCAGAAATAGTTTTCCAGATCATCCGTTTGACGGACGCATTTGTATACCCCTGAACCTAATAGGAAATCCAAAAACTTTTCAAAGCGTCCCGCCATCGGCGGCAAGCGCAGTAGTGCATCCGCTCTAAGAGCGGCAGGAGAAAAAGATGTCTACAGTCATGCAAGTCGGTCCAAGCAATCCATCTACAGTCGGTGGCCTTGGCACAAATTTCAAATATTTCCCCGCAACTCCAGGTGCGTCCATCGGTGTACCGTCACTCAACAACGGCTATCTTCCGATCCCGGGAAACAACGTTTCCAACGGACAGTCATTCACGGTGCGAGCCGCGGGCAACTTTGCAGTCGGAGACGTTACGTCCGCGGTCAGAATGAGTCTGTTTCCCGTCACGTTCATCAGCAACTTTTCCACCGCATCTATTGTCCCAGTGCCAGTCTTTTCGCTGATTGCCGTTGGGCTAGCCAATATCAACACTCCGTATCCTTGGATGCTGCGCATTGACTTGTGCGGCGATACAGGTAGCGGTTTGGTGCAAGCTCAGGCTGCTTTCGGTCTGATGGATGGGCAAACGGGCGGCACCCCCAGCAGTATTGTCTCTGGCTTGTCAGGGATTAACTTCAGCAATTCAATCCCATACGGTCTTGTGATAGGAGTCGCTTTTACCGTATCGAACGCTGGGAACACGGCGAATTGCTATCAGTTCGGTTTGTTTTAACTAAAACCACGGGTCGCCCGTCGGCAAACATCGGCGGGCAAATTCCCAGGACAACCAATGCCTACAGACGAAATTGTGGAGCCTTGCCCGGACGACACGCCGCACCGCTGCCGACGCTGCGGTCAACTATTTCCGGAGCGCCGTTACCGGGAGTGTTTTTCTGACGGCTCCCGGGAACACCGCATCGTGGATAAAACGGGAGCGATGGTTGGGGAAAGTGAATCGGAAGCACGCACCCGCAAGGACAGCCGCCGGGTGCCCGCGGTTCCATCACCCGCGGCGGAAGTTGCCCAGGTGCAGGAATCGGATGAAGAGGACGAGGAGCCGATAGTTGCCGAGCCCACCAGAGTTTATCCGGAAGCAAAGAATCCGGAGCTCTCGGAGCACGATCGCTACGTGAGGTTTGTACTCGGCCCAGTTCGCGGGCCCAGAAAATAGAGGAGGAAAACCCGCAGCCAGCGGATGCATTGCGAAAAAATCATTCAGGATAATTTGATGAGTGAAGAAAGGAAACTTACACCGGTGGAAGAAATTTTGCGTGATATGGAACACGAGGAACGGCGGAGACAAAAACGAATCGAGAAGGAGCGCCGTGTTCGCAAGGAGAAGGCTTATTGGCCGACTCCCAATTTGGTTCCGCGTGCCCCACAACGATTTTGATCCAGAAGAACAAAGGAGGAAGGAGACGCGGAAACGCGGAATCACGTCTGTTTTCGGGGACGTTAAAAATCTTCGCCGAGAATCGGCGAAAAACTTGAGGAGAATAGTTTCATGTCAACTACAAAGCAATATCACGAAGAAACCCAAGCAGAACGGGACGCTCGCCATCAGGCAGAAGTCGCGGCAGCGAGCGCCCCCAAGCTCACGCCGGAGCAACAGAAGGCCCAGCGACTGGCGAATGAGGCCGCTCACATTGCCAGCCAGGATTTCATGGCATCGGAGCCGCGCTACATCCCAAGCGTAGAGAACGGCGCGGCATTGCATCACGCAATTCTCCAGAAGTACGGCGGTGTTTATTCGCCTGAAAATCTGGCGGCCGCTTTCCAGTGGTGCGTGGATTCCAAACTCATCGCGCCGACTGTTGCAAAGCTCTGGGAACCGGAAACGCCACTAGAGCACGCGCGGTCTCGTGGTTGGACAAGGCGGAAGATTGATGCTACACCGCCGGCGAAATTACGAGAAATGATCAAAGATCCATTTGTGAAGCAGATGGTCGAAGCCATATACGCGGCGGGAGAATAAGAATGTCAAAGACACCATACCAAATTGACAAAGAAGGATTTGAAACAGCGGCCGCAGGCTATCCCGAGCTATATCCCAATCGGGACGCGCACATCGCTGTGCGTCGGTATCTCGTGGAGAATAACTTTCTGAATCCTGGAGATACGGCGGACGCACAAGTCTACGCGATGGCTTTGGGGATGATGAAAGCGAACGGCACATTGCCACAACGTGTCAAGACGGCGGAAGAAATAGCCTCGGAAGCGCAAGCAGCCGCCGATTTGGAAGCGCGCCGCAACATGGGCGTCATGTACAAAAAGGACGAACCGGACAAACCGACTCACGTAATCAACGAATTCGCGGAACGAGACGCGCTTAAAGAGCACAACGATCAAGTTGACGCCGCATTCGCCAGGAAACGGAATCCCGTGGCCGAGCGTATGCAGCAGATGGAAAATCTCCTCGCGCGTACGGATACCACTCAACAGATTCCCGGACTGAAGGATGAAAGTTGGAGCGGCAACGAAGTCTACATCGGCGGGCGTGTTGCTCATTATAAGACGCAATGCGCGGTAGCCGCAGCAAAAGAACACAATGTGCAAGCCCGTGCGAAGTATGCAGAGCAGAAAGCTGCCGCCACAGAAGCCGCAGCAACTCAGAAGAGGGGAATCTGACCATGTTATCAATCGCAGAAGCGGAAAAGATTTTGCAGGAGAGTTCGGATCGACAACTCCGGGAAGACGCTCAACGAGCACTCGTGGAGCATGCATCATTCAGCGAAAGCGCCTGGTACGCATTTATGCGGGAACACAGCGGCCAGCACGGGCTGCTTTCCAATGGATCCGGCAAGCCTGATTTAGCCAACCTGGTTTCAGACGTCCAAGCTAACAAACATTTATTGATGGACTGGGCAAAGGCTAACTGCGCGGAGGGAATTACTCCGGCTACTTTGGAGAAAGCCTTTGCGCATTACAAGGACACGGGACAGCTAGCCCCGCTGCCGAAAGCCATTGACCCAGCCCACAAAACAGGTGAACGGAAGTCAGCAAACGGCAACGAGAGGAATCTTTTCCGGGATCAACCGAGTCGTGCCGCCGACGAATACCGGACTCAGCAAGCGGCGCCACCGTTCACCAAGGCTGAGCTCCTGAAACTGGCGGGACAGGTTCGTGGTGTCCCCGGAGATCTGCCTAGGTTCAAGGCGATTGTGGCGAAATGGGGAAGTCCTGCGATCAATCGCATCTTGCAGGCCGACTAACCGGCTAACCGCGTGCGACGGATTCGCGCATACCAACAGGGCCGTCTCCCCGGCGGCCTTTCTCCCCAATTTTTCCAAGGACGGAGCAATGGCACAACACATTTGCACGAATGAAAATGGAATCATCGAACTGAAGCGCAAACCCGGGCGTCCCCGCAAGACCGAATCGCTTCCGGAATCCACTCTGCAACTGCGGGCGCAGCTCCAAGCAGCGGGTACCGAAATCGATGAAGAACTGCTTGCTCAAATCGAGTTGCAGCACCGCCGCTGGCTACAACAGCAACGGGAGGAGCAGGGCGTCGTCTACTCGCGGGACGAAAACGGCGAACTACAAATCACCACGGCGCCCGAATTCGCGGAGAAAATCAGTGATGCCTTCGATGCCGGCGAAATTGTCGAATACCCGATAGGGGATGCTCGGGGAATTTTTGAATTCGCAGGCGGCGAGGGCCGAGTTTTTGGGTGGAAGGAGCGGCCACAATATCTCGGTTAAGGAGTTTTTCTAAATGACTATCCGTAAATCCCTGCTGCCAGGGGTGTGTCTCGCCGCAACTTCCGCCGCAATCGTCGTACCGGCTGCTCGCGCGCAATCCTGCGCCTCGGGACAAAACGCCGCCGTCGAATGTTTTGTCGGCAACGCTGTCCGCACCAATCTAGTCACACTGCAATGCGGCATGACCATGGCGCAATTCAAGCAATACATGGTTCTCGCTGGATCTCGTCAGCGCGATGAACGCCAATAACGGGAATCCTGCTTTCGCCCGGCACCATGCTCCGCGTAATTGATCCCTACGTAGTCACCAACACCGCCAGCGGCACAGTGAACTGGACCCAAGCGAATTCCGGCATAGCAACCATGATCACGAATCTCGCCGGCTCCGGCCTGCTAAAGCTCCCCGCCGCCATCAGCACAGCTCAAGCCATCCAGTTCGCGCAATCCATGGCGCAAATCACCTACCCCTACAGAACCGCCACAGGCCGCGCGTCGCTCTAGCGCCGCCGCGTCTCCTGCTGATTCAGAAGTGGCTGAATAGTCCGATCAAGATAATGAAAGGAATCGGCACTCCCAGCAGCAACAGCAAGATGGATCGCATGTGAAATCTCCCTCGCTTAAATTCGCCCTGAAATCTCGCCTCAAACCGCCACTACCCGATCGCGTTGTCTGCCGCCGATCGTCGCCGCCCAGCTCGCGCAAAACGCGCCAACTAGCAGCGCTAAGAACGTCCAGTACATCGCATGCGCCACCGCTTTGCGCGCCTTGTCGGCGGCCTCGCGAGCCTCCGCGAAAACTTCTTCCACTCGTCGCTCCGCTTCGGGCTCATTCACTCCCGTTCGCGCCGCCACCACACGTCCGAGGAACGTCTTGTCTCCCGGCGGCATGCTCCCTTGCCGAATGGCATTCGCAAAAATCAACGCAACCTCGCCGCGCAACGCGGCAGTATCCTCGGTGGCAGAAATCGCGCTCGGCCGCAAGAGCATGTCCACGAAATATGCGCTAGGACCGGCATTCTCTTGCGCCGTCTGCCCACTGCTGGAATTTTCCGCCATCATCGCCCTGCCGCGCGCTGCTCCGCCCGCCACTGCCGCTGCCGCCGACGCGAGAAACGCCGCCGTGATCACCACGCCCACGGCCCACACCAGAAATCCATGCGCCGTATCGCGAAAATAAACTTCGTGCGTGTGCACCCTCGCCCATTTCACGCGCAGCCGCCCCGCCAGGTACCCGCCCATGGACGAAGAAATAATTTCCATCACCACGAACCAGATGATCGCACCAGCGCCGATCGCTGTCGCTGACGCTCCGCTGTTCGCCCACGGCGACATCGCCGAAAATCCGATCCCCGTTCCCAGCGCCAGCAATATCAAAGAAAGCGCCGCGGCCACAAACGCCCCGGCAATCACCGCCGCCCACGAGACGCCCGACGCGTTCGAATCATCCATCACGGATTGCTCCATAAGAACTGTCCCTCCAAACCAAAAGTTTCGTCGAAGTGCTGAGATAGCCCTAGCCGAGGAATAATTCATGGAGACTAACCGCCTGCGCGCACCGCGCCCATACCTGGAAGGCTGTAGCCCTGGGAATGAAATCGTTGAATTCGTCGCGAAGTAGAATCGGTGCAATGGGACGCCGCTTTCTGCGTCGCGCAGTTGACGTTGAATTTGTAGCGGCCACCTTTAGGTGGGCGCATTTGACCCACGCAAGCGTCACTGTCAATCTTTCCTCTCATTTGCGCGCGCGCGCCGAAAAAAACTCACAAATCCACGCTCCGGAAAATTACGCTGGCCTCAATCTGTCCGCGCGGACAGTTGCGGCCTCCATCCCGCCTGTAGCATCATCGCCTCGCGTTGCGGAATTGCCCAGCCGCTACAAATTCCACGGACGCAACCCCGTGGAGTTGCGCACCTACAATCTTGAAAAAGAAAACACTCAAAGGCCTGCGCATTCGTCCGGTGAAGTACGGATCTTCCACTCAGGCAACCGGCCGAACCTAAAGGAACGCCCGGGATCCGGCGGGCGCTTCTCTTTTGTGCTAAGTTGGGCGCCTAATGAATTCAGACTCAGAGACCCCAATCCCGCTCGAAGACTTCCATCCCCATCTCGTAATCGTACACGGGAAGGGCGAGGCGGCTGCGATTCGCCTTAGGCTCGATCGACAAGCGAGCCATTCCGGCGAGCCGCTTTCCAAGCTACTGGCTGCGTGGGTGAAGTGTAAATTTCCGGACGATGCCAGTTATCAAGAAGAGAGCTGGTTCGCGAGGGAAATCCCTGTAAATGGATGCTATTTCGCGCATACGGATTTTCACTGTTTGTGCAAACTCCGCAGAGATGAAAGCTTTGTTGAGTTCATGCGGGACAAGCGCGAGCAGATTGATTCTGATTTATTTCCTTTTTCTTCCGTGATTCGTGCTCCGTGGCCACAAGAGCCAATACCGCCGCCTCTGGTTCGAGAACGGCAACCCGGGAAGTTCTATATCCTCGACGGTCAATTGCGCGTAATTTGGCACTGGTATCACAATATCGAAAATGTAAGAGTGTTGATATATAACGGCCAACTTGCGCTGTGAAGTTTCATAAGTGTTCCGTGAATCCCCATCGATCCGGCGGGCGCAGCTTCTGACGATCCAAGATTTCACCTATAAGCACGGGGCGGTACCGGTACTGCAAATGTCCGGTAACGCGACGCAATATAAAAGGGCGCCCCTTTTGGAGTAGGGTTTGGGTGCTCGGCTCAACCTCTACAGAAAGGAACGCCCTCCATGGATAGCAAAAAGTATATCGGTATGGATGTGCACAAGGAAAGCATTTCGATTGCGGTGAGGAATGCTGCGGGAAAGATCGTGATGGAATGCGTCATCGAGACCAAAGCGAGCATGATCCTGCAGTTTATCGATGGGCTGCGCGGAGATTTGCAGGTCACGTTCGAAGAAGGAACCTCGGCCGCCTGGTTGTACGACTTGCTGAAACCGCACGTGGCGAAATTGGTGGTGTGCGATCCGCGAAAAAATGCCGCCATGAGGGAAGGCAACCAGAATGACAGGATCGACGCGCGTCGGTTGGCCGAACCGCTGCGCCTCAATCATCTCAGCCCCGTCTATCACGGGGAACACGGCCTCCGCAGCCTGAAGGAACTAGTGCGCAGTTATCTGACCATCACCAAAGATCTCGGACGGGTCATGTCACGGGTGAAGGCCATCTATCGCAGTTGGGCTATTCCTTGTAGCGGCAAGCAGGTCTATGCACCGCGCCATCGGGTCGAGTGGCTGGGGAAGATCACGGAACCAGGAGTACGCCGGCGGGCGGAGTTTTACTACCAACAACTCGATGCCCTGCGGACGGTACGTCAGGAAGTGCGGCGGGAGCTGCTCGCGGAAAGCAAGAAACACCCGGCCTGGAAACGACTCCGCCAGATTCCTGCGATCGGTCCGATCCGGGCAGCCGTACTGCTGGGTATTCTACAGACCCCGCACCGTTTCCGCACCAAGCGGCAGCTGTGGACCTACAGCGGTTTTGGCATCGAGACGAGCAGCAGCGCTGATCACCAGGTTGTGCAGGGACAACTCGAACGGAAGAAGAAGCAAGTCGGGATTCGCGGATTAAACAGAAATTTCAATCACGATCTGAAAAATCTTTTCAAGGGCGCAGCGATCGTCGCGGCGACCAAGCCCGGCCCCTTCGCGGAGTTCTATGCGGAATTGTTGGCTAAGGGCCTGCGACAGGAAATGGCGCGGCTGACCCTGGCCAGGAAGATTGCCACCATCGTTCTGATCGTGTGGAAGAGAGGAGTGTGCTTCGACGCCCAACATCTGAAACCACAAACAGCTTGAGTGTCTCTGACCGAGTGCGCTCCATCTCTGGGGATTTCTCTGGCGGTGGCCGTGGGGTTCTCGAGACACTCGGGTTCGAGGGCGAGTCTCAGCTGATTAGTTAGGCTTGGCATGCCTCGGGCAGCTAAGTCTCACACGCGACCCTAGTCCCCCTCGGATAACCCGAAAAAGCTATGGGCCACGAGTCCCAAATGGAACCATGGTTGCCACCTGACAACCGTACTGCTTGTTGGTCTCAGAACGGACTGGCTTCGTCGCGAAGAAGTGATGAAAACCACTCGGAGAGAAAACCAAAAGCGCTACAGCAACCACGTAGCGTCCCGAGCTCACGGAACGGAAGGCGAGCACAAACCTGCTCAATGGGGCGGGCTGGACGCAAGAAAAACTCCGGCCACAGGAGAAGTGTTTTTTTCTTGACTCCCTTTATGGAACCATGGTTGCCACCTGACAACCGTACTGCTTGTTGGTCTCAGAACGGACTGGCTTCGTCGCGAAGAAGTGATGAAAACCACTCGGAGAGAAAACCAAAAGCGCTACAGCAACCACGTAGCGTCCCGAGCTCACGGAACGGAAGGCGAGCACAAACCTGCTCAATGGGGCGGGCTGGACGCAAGAAAAACTCCGGCCACAGGAGAAGTGTTTTTTTCTTGACTCCCTTTATGGAACTAAACGGGCACTGGGAAAGCAAGCCAGTAGATTTTGGCCTCCGTGGGGTGTTACTCTCCGCCTTCCGGCAGAGTCTTCCGTGAGGTCCAAATGATTGCCGAATTGACGAAGAGCTACCGCGGGGTGTTCTGCGTTCGGTGTAGAGAACCGATTCCCGTTTACGCGAAGATCGCGAGTCTGCAAGATGAACTCGACTACAACGAGACGAACGCCATCCGCACATTCACACTTCGCTGCAAGCTGTGCGAGCACGAGAGCATTTACGCCATCACTGATGTTCAAACCTTCGACGGAGTGCCACGGAGGAGAAGCTCGAAGTCACGCGCGGCTAGCAAGTAGATGACAACTACATTGCGACGGGTTAACACGCGTACTGGAACGTGGGTGCTGAAGCAAAAGTGCGCGCCCACTCGATATGCGGAGGCGGGGATTCAGCGTTACTATCTAGGGACGCGGAAGGACATAAATGCGCAACCGTCCCATTTCCGAGCGCCGACGATTGAAGCGAGCAGTTCTGAAAAAGCGCGCCAGTCTGATCGTCAAACTTGGGCGGCAAGCGCAGAGGATTCCATGCCTCGTCCTCGATGACTCGCAGCATGGTTTCAAGATCGTAGGGGCCTCTCGTCTCAAACAAGGACAATTTGTCGAGCTGATTTTGGACGAGCATACTTCTAATACAGTGACGTGCCGCGTGATGTGGGTCGGCAAACCTGGGTCTAAACAAGCAGGTGAGGCTGGGCTGCAAATCAAAGTTGGTCAGTTCTGATAAACGCTGCCGGCTCAAATGGTCGACGCAACACTGGCGCGAAGTTTACTCGCGGGAGGTTCGAATCCCAATGTTTTTCTGGGTCGTTGATTCAAGCGCAGCGAGACCTGGTCGAGCTGCGCTTGCGAAAATCCAGACAGGTCGGTGCCTCGCGGAAAGTATTGCCGCAGGAGCAGATTGGTGTTTTCGTTGGTGCCGCGTTGCCAGGGACTTTGTGGATCGCAGAAGTAGTGATCAGCATGGCAAAGCGCGAATGACGTTCCACCAGAGTCGCAATATAACTGTTCTTTCCACCGGCCAGCAGATCACCTTCCCAATGACCAGGAATCGCTCGGTCTTCCACTTCCGCAGGCCTTTAGCGGATCGAGATGGCATCGACGATCTGCCCGCGGGACTGTCCATGCTCGCTGGCATGACGCGAGCGGCGCATGCGCCGCTTCGACCGCAGATGGTCTAGCAGCTCTTTTTTCAATGCGCCCCGAGCCTGAATGAACAGGCTACGGTAAATCGTTTCGTGGGACACGCGCAGGCTCTCGTCGTTGGATACTGGTTCTTCGGCCACCCGGAAATCTGCTCGGGCGACTAGTCCAGGATCAGTTTACTCGCAACGAGGTTCCGCAACTTGCGGTTGACACTCAGCAAACACTTCTTCGGCCGCAAGGCCGAAACCCAAGCTTGGTGATCGGCATCCTGGGCACGATAGGCAGGACGGCCGCCATGGCGAGCGACCTCGCGGCACACCGACGAGGCCGCTCGGTCCAGACCTCGTGCTATCTCACGAATCGAGGAACCAGAAGCGATCCCTCGGGAAATGTCCTCTCGCTCCGCGAAGGTGAGCGCCAATCGCGAGCGGCGACGAGCAGCGGGAGGAATCCCTCCGCGAGGTAACAACACGGCGCGAATGCAGCTGTGTGGCTTGTCAAAAGCGCGCCCAATCTCATGCAGCGACTGTCCCGCCTTCCAGCGGCTCCAAACGTCACGCTTCTCGATTGCAGAAAGCCCAAACCGCATCCCTGGTCTCATGCCAACACCACCTTTACCGAGCAGATTTACATCAAATGGTGTTGCTTCGACCTATCGAATGCACCGCGTTAATCGGGAGTTAGCACCTCGAAAACAGCTTGCTTAGGCGTCCCGAGATACTCAGGTACTGTCCTTCAACGCTTGGCTTGATTTCGCTTGCTGGGGTAGCGCGCAGTGGCGAGAGATGCGGTATCGATTTCGATTGAACCAACGATAACCTTGCCAAAGCATCCAATTAAAACCGGGTAGCCGGAAAACCGCATAGAAGGGCCATGCCCACCAGATTCTGTGCGCCACGAACAGATATGCATCGGCCCCAGATTCCAACTTGCCATCGCGGGTCAGTACAAGGATGTCATCCAGCAGTTTCTCTTGCGAGACTTTTAAGCTCCCGTCATCCCAAGCGGATTGCAAGTCTTTGAGAGAAAAACCCCGTCGCTCAATCACGTTCTCCCAGAGGTGGACCCAACGAAAGCAGAACCCGCATCCGCCATCGTAGAGTACCCATCCCACACGCGGTGGCATCGATTTTGATTCTTGGCCCAGTTCCGTCATGAGAGTTTGCTGCCTCTGTCACGCGCAATGCTAGCTGCTCCAATTTATCAGGCCCATGACCAGAAGCACGATATTTCTATCTCTACAGAATGCAGCAGGAAACCCAAGCAGTCTTCTGTAATAGGAGCAGACTCGCTCCAAGTGCCTGATAAGTTCTATAAAAGGAGTCAAGAAGAAAACACTTCTCCTGCGGCTGGATTTTTTCTTGTCGTCCAGCCCACCCCGGTTGAGCAGGATTGTTGTTGCTTCCGTTCCGCGAACTCGGGACGCCTACGCACCGTTGCGTAGCGGTTTGGTTCTCACTGCCAGCGGTTTTCATCGGTTTTGCGCGACGAAGTCAGTCCGTTCGGAGAGCCACAAGCAGCACGGTTGTCAGGTGCCAACCATGGTTCTATTGGGGACTCGTAGCCCATAGCTTTTTCGGGTTGTCCGAGGGGGACTAGGGTCGCGTGAGAGACTCCGCGTGCCCGAGGCACGCCGAGCCTAACTTATCAGCTGAGACTCGCCCTCGAACCCGAGTGTCTCCAGAACCCGACTGGCCACCACCGGAAGAAATTCCAGGATGGAACGGATTCGCTGAGACACTCAAGCTGTTTGTGGTTTCAGATGTTGGGCGTCGAAGCGCACTCCTTTCTTCCAGACGATTAACGTGATCGCGGCCATCTTGCGCGCCAGAGTCAGACGTGCCATTTCTGGCCGGATGCCCTTGGCCACCAACGCATCGTAAAACTCTTGGAACGGGCCAGCCTTGGCAGAGGCCACGGTGGCAGCACCCTTGAATAGATTCTTCAGTTCGTGATTGTGATTGCGATTCAGTCCGCGAATCGCAGCCGGTTTCTTGGCGCGCTGCAGCTCTCCCTGCACGAACCGCTGCTCGGCGCTACTGTGCGTCTCGATGCCAAATCCGCTGTAGGCCCAGAGCTGTCGCTTGGTACGGAAGCGATGCGGCGTTTGCATCAAAGCGATCAGCAGAGCCGCCCGGATCGGGCCGATGAATGGAATCTCGCGTAACAATTTCCAGGCGTCCTGCTTCTGAGCTTCCGCGAGCAGTTCGTGCCGCACTTGCTGGCGCAGCACCCGCAACGCATCGCACTGCTGGTAGTAGAACTGCGCCCGGCGGCGCACGCCGGCCTCCTGGATCTTGCCCAGCCACTGGGCGCGATAGCGCTCTGCGTAAACTTGTTTTCCTCTGCAGGGAATCCCCCAGCTGCGATAGATCGCCTTCACCCGTGTCATCACCCGTACCAGATCCGTGCTAATCGTCAGATAACTCCGCGCCAGCTCACGGCAGCGTCCGCACACCGTGCTCTCCGTGATAGACCGAGCGGACCAGGTTCGCGCGTAACAACTCGGCCAGCTTGCGCGCATCGATGCGATCACTCTTACTGCCTTCCTTGAGCAAAGCATTCCGGCGCGGATTACACACTACGAGTTCAGTAACATGCGGCTTGATCAAGTCATACAACCAGGCAGCCCAAGTGCCTTCTTCCAACGTCACGTGCAAACTTCCGCGCAGTCCTTTCAGAAAATCCACAATGCTGCTGGCCTTGGTTTCGATCGTGCACTCCATCACCAGTTTGCCCGAGGAATTTAGAACTGCGATGGAGATCGCTTCCTTGTGCACATCCATCCCGATATACTTCACGTTATCCATACAGGGCGCTCCTTTCTGAGGTAGGTTCGAGCCGACACTCAAAACCTACTCCATCAGGGGCGCCCTTTTATATTGCGTTGCGTTATCGGACAAGTTCTGTCCTGGAACTCCAAATGTCCGATTACCGCGGTGCATTCAATGGGTCGACGCAACACTAAACTCGAACCCACCTTGCATTGAAAACAAAAGCTAAAATCGCTCGCAAGGGCCAGACCAGCCGGAACGCTGCCCTGGCTAGGGCAGCGACCGGTTGAGCTGGCAGCGTTTATCAGGCACTAGCCGATTAGCGGGTGATGATCCCTAGCCGCGGGAGTTATCTGGAAGTTGCGCACTGTTCGGACGTCACGTAGACAATACACGCATGCCGCCCGATCCAGGCGCCACGCACGCGAAAGTTAGTGGAAAAGGAAGAAGGGTCACCTATTGTTTCTCCGCCACATACTGGCTCGTGGTTCCGTGGAGTTTGTCAGTGATTGCGATGGTCATCGTCTTCCCGTCGGGAGCGACCGTCATGTGATATATGCCGATCACTTTCCCGTCGCGTTTGTCGGTTTCTTCGATCGAATTCTTGCCCAGTTTCTTCACCGATACGCTCGTGGTGCCGGGGTCGCCCTTGTACGGTGCGTCCGTTCCATCCAGTTTGGCTGTGTAGCCTTGCCCGGTCGGATTGCTCATGGTCAAGGTATCGCCGTCCACCTTGTAGGTCAGAGAAAGCGCGTTCGCTGAGAGATCCTCCATCTTCCCAAACTTCCAAGAGCCTGAAATTGCGTGTGACCCGGCGGGACCCTTCGCCACGCGCGTCGCTTCGCCCTTGCCCGTGACTGGCTCTGCGTTGGTGGCACTGCTGTCGCTAAATTCAAACGTTGCTGTCTTGCCATCGGGCGAGACCGTCACCTTCGACGTGGTGACGATCTTTCCATCTTTTTTATCCGTTTCCTCGATGGTGTGATCGTCAACCACCTTGACACTGACGCTGTCGTGGTAAGGATCTCCGCTGACCTTCTGGTCCTGGCCATCGGCTTTGACGTTGAGGGGCGGAACGCACGTCTTGCATTGGTACATCCCGTCTTGCAGCAGGAAAACGTCCGGCTTCTTCGGCGCTTCGGCTGGATTCAGGTTAAACTTCCATGTGCCATCGAAGGCGCTCTGCGCCGTCGCCACAGCAGGCACCAACAGTGACACCAGCAGCCCAATCCATAGCAGCTTTTTCATCGCTTTAATCCTCCTTTGGATCGAAGTTGGATTTAGCTTGGCCGTGGGGAATTGACCGGAATATAGCCCTTTCCAGTTGCATCCACAATGCTTAGAAAAAACGCGGGGGATAATTGTCTGGAAATACGCATATCAACGGTCAGCCTGGTTCAGCCGACCGTGACTCTCGATAACTCGCCCAAGCGAACCACTACCTCAATTGTCCGATTAGCGCGTTAATCGGGACTTATCTCAATTGACCTAGCCGATCTCGGCTTAGAGAATCGGGATATGCTCGAGATGCGATCCTGGCCTCAGAATAGTCGTGGGAGTCAATCATGTTGACTCGAATGATCAAGGGATTTATTTTTTGCCTGATGCTGATGCCGCAAAGCGTACGAGACTATCCAACAAAGCCTGTCCGGCTAATCGAACCGTTCGGGGCCGGTGGGGGACCCGACCTAATAGCCCGTGCGCTCGGCCAGCAGCTTTCTGAGTCGTGGGGCCAGCCCGTCATAGTCGAGAACCACCCAGGAGCGGGAAGTACAGCGGGCCCGGCCCTCGTCGCGAAATCGCCCGCCGACGGCTACACATTGCTCGTGAGCACCAGCGCTCAAGCGTACAGCGCCGCGCTCTTGAAGAACCTGCCCTATGACCCGTTGAAGGACTTCGTCCCGGTGGCTCCGCTCACCAGCCAGCCATACGTGATCGTCGCAAGCAAGCTGGCAGGTATAACGAGTGTCCGCGAGCTTGTCGCGGCGGCGAAGGCGAAACCGGGTGAACTGAAATTTGGCTCGACCGGGATGGGCACTGGCACGCATTTGGGACTCGAGGAATTCAATTTAGCAGCGGGCATCAAAGCCGTTCACGTGCCCGCCGGACCGGGCGAGGCAATCGCCGACGTCGTTGCCAATACGGTCGCAGGCCGCACTACATACATGATGTCGCCCATCCAGTTCGCGCTCGCGGATATCCGTGCTGGCAAGCTCGTCGCGCTGGGCGTGACCACCAAGAATGGCTCGTCCCTGCTGCCGGAGGTTCCGACAATCGCGGAGGCTGGCGTTGTTGGTTACGATTTCCGAATTTGGTACGGTGTATGGGCACCTGCTGGAACTCCCGCCAAAGTCGTAGACAAGTTAGCGACGGACATCAGGGTCGCGATGTCCACGTCGGCTCTGCGCGAATGGGTTGCAGAGCACGGTGCTGACCCGCTGAGCATGCCGCAGCCGGAGTTTGCGCGGTTCGTGCTGAGCGAGAGCGAAAGCGCAGCGCGGATCATCAAGGAGGCTGGGATCAAACCTCAATGAACATGAGTTCTGACATTACGCGGCCACCCAAACATCGAATTCAGGTACAGAACTATCATGGCCGACGTGGCGCGCACATTTGCTAAGTCCCGATTAGTTACTGGTAACTTGGGTGCAAGGACCAACTTTACGGGTGGCTGCGTTTTTCGGGCACAAAAAGCGAGTGACCTGCAACTCACGGAAAAGCGAGAGCCGTCTCTGTGTCGGAATGATTCAGAAACTTGACAGCTGCTATACCCCCATCGATACTTGCGCTGCTGAGCCGAAGCTATTCAATGAATAAGCCAACACACAGGAAAGCCTTTGCGAAAAAGACACTGGCGCCTCGCACCGCGCGGCACGCGAGTACCAACCAGTCCGCGTCACAACGGAAGAAGACTTCCGTCACCCTAGATACTGGCGGGAAGCTTACTTTCAATCACGCTATGCTCTACGTGAAAGACGTGGAGCGCGGACTGACCTTCTACCGCGATTTGCTGGGATTCAGGCTCATCGAAGATTTCCAGTATGAGAAAAAGCCAGTGTATGCGCGCCTGCGCGCGCCGGGCGGCGATGGCACGATCGCTCTGCATCAGGTGGGTCCAGAAAATTCCGTTTTGAGCGACGGTGTACGTCTGTATTTCGAAGTCCGAGGGCTGGATGACTTCTGCCACAATCTGCAGCAAAAGGGCTTCCACATGACCCAACTGCCACGGATGATGCCCTGGGGTTGGCGCCATGCCTATCTCAATGATCCCGATGGCCACGAGATCAGTCTGTACTGGGCAGGAGAAAACCGCATGAAGAAAACGATGATGAAGGCCGCGAAAGCCGCTCGGGCGTGAGTCCGACACCCGTGCGGGAAATCTACTCGAATAGTTGGCCCTGCTTCTTTCCTGTTGGCGAAGGTAACTAACCTTCGCCCCCTTCCTCACCCCGTTCGAGGGCGCAGCTGTGCCAAGTCTCATCCTCGGCATGGACGGCGCAAAACCACCGCCCGCAAATGCCGCAGTGGGACGTTGCGGCAGAATCACAGGGCTCAGCCATGGGCGAAATGCCTCACAGGACCATTCGCGGTTTCGGGCACCGGTGTGGTTCGATTGTTGCAACATATCCCCTCCTCGTGCGGGCAGTATACACTTGGCAATCGCCATGGAGCGCCTAGAGAAGTTAGTTAATTCCTGAGGAGTCACTTTGCCTGACACTTGAACTAGCACTTTGCTTTACCGGTAAGGGCTGTCAGCTCAACCGATCGATGCGACACCATCCAGAGCATTGATTCGACGATGCTTCCGCGGGCGAACTATCCGTTTCGCTGTGCGCGGTCCAAACCTAGCGAGGGCAGCATTCCGGCTTGTCTAACTCTAGCAAGCGATCTTAGCTCTTGTTTTCAATGCCAGGCGGGTCCTAGCTTAGTGTTGCGTCGACCCATTGAGACCATCCCTTCTTTGCGACATCTTCTGGGCCACTGCCAATAGGAGTTTTTATTACTGGCACACTCACGCATTTCTGAGGTGTTGATCTAAGGGCATCCGAGTTTGCGGAAATCACCTCTTCCCAGAACTCCATCCTTCGCCTCCCTCACTTGCGCCCGCAAAAAGGCAAGTCCCCGGCGATTCTGTTGAACCGCCGGGGACCTGGGCTACTTCCGTGTTCTGATCTGAGCTATCTCTGTTCCCTAGTCGTGACAATGTTCGAAATCAAAGAAGTCGAACAGGTCGCCGATTGCCGGGCGATTCTTTGGCACGTAGGGGTTCTCGTCGTCTACCTTGGGATTGGGGAGATTGTCGCGGCTGCGCTCGCTGATGGTTGGCAGGTTGAAGTTTCGTTCGATGAACTTCAGAATCGAAACATGGTCGGTGTAATCGTGCGAGATGTACCCTGGTTTCGTATAGCCGGAAACAACGATCAGAGGAATGCGCGTTCCATCTCCGAAAAAGTCCAGAGTCTGAACGTATCCTGAGTCGTAATATCCCCCGCCTTCATCGGTCGTAATGAAGATCGCCGTGCTTTTCCACAGCTCGGGATTCGCTTTTACGGCATCCACGATCTTCTTCACGAAGCCTTCGTACAGGTTCCATTTAGAGGAAGCTGGGTGTCCGTCTACCCACCCGCTCGGCTTCACGAACGATACCGCCGGCAACGTCCCGTTTGCGATATCCGTATACAGTTCGGTTGTGTCCTTTAAGTGCTCGGTGCGGACCTTTTCGTCGGTCATTATTTGTCTCTGGTAGTGGAAGCCGTTGCAAATGTTACAGTACTGGTCGCTTCCCTGACCAACCGCCCCGTACCGCAGCTGATATGGGTCGGGCGGGATTGGCGGCTTGGCATTGGGAAAGCCAAACGCGTAGCTATCCCATTGGTCGTTGTAACCCTTCCAGGAAATGTGATTCGCCAGAAGCACGTCGCCAATGCTGTGCTGAGTTGTTCCGGGAATGGTGAAAGGAGTGTTGTCCGCATTGCTATCCGTATACGCATCAGACCCATCGCCAAAGTATCCCGGGTTGTAATTGTTCAACAGGTAGTAGTGCCCCTCATCGCAATTGGGCTTAATGGGAGGCCACAGCGAACTCAGGTACTTCAGGACAGGACCGACGCCGGGTTGGTTGGGATCCGAGCAGTTGCTGTAGGAACCGCCGCCGTAGACCCCTGTCGAACTGCCATTGTTTCCAAATCCGCCGTATCCGTCCTGAATCCAAAAATTGTTAGTACCCGGCATCAGATTCGGGTTCTCGATTTCGTCGACTGGACCGCCGGCGAATGTCATCCCCTTTTTGGCATCGGATGGGTTTGGAGGCACGAGTGGTTTACCATTCTCGTCACTGAACCATATGGCATCGCCAAAGAACAGCATAATGCTATCCAAGCCCGTACCGCCCTTCGCTGGCTGGTGATAGTTGTCGCTAATAGCATATTTGTCGGCGAGCTTTTTCGTATAGGGGGCGTCACCTTGTAGCATGTTGTAGAAGCCCATGGCGGTTGCACCCTCACCGGTCGTAGCACAACCCGGCGCGTAATCCGTACAAAACGGAATCGGTTGCGCCTTCCCGTTGTTGTTCGACCCCACGGTCACTTCGGTCCAGGTAAAATAGTCCGATTTGCAACCGTCAGGATTTCCCTTTGTTGCATACTTCACGTTGCAATCTAACTGTTGCCACATCTGATAGAAGCGGTGGACTGGACTCGCGGCATAGGAATCGTAAGGAAACGTGTTAGTCGTTTGGGAATTGGTGAGCTGGAACGGTCCTGGCGGCAGAGTCGTGTACGGCGCGGTGTTATGGACTCCGGTGATCCGCGAGTCTGGCACTTTGCCAGTTAACCCCGACCCTCCGGTCAACAAAAACCGGTAATAACCGTTCGCCAAGCCGTTTTCAGACGACGTAGCTTCCGCAAGGGTGCAGATTCCATTATCCGTGCAGACGTCTGTTGGACCGCCGTTCAGCGGTGCCGGCAAAAAGGAATAAAGGCTCTTTTTTGTCGTCGGGCTCAATTGAAAGGTCGTGCTTCCGGTGACGTCTGCAGAAAACTGCTGCGCTTTCGAGTAATTCTTCCCAGGGGTGCCATCCTCATTGATGATCCCTTCCGAAAGAAGATTGTTTACGCTGTTGCCGTCCTTGGGTTGGTAGGTCGCGAATATGTGGTCAAACGTTCGATTTTCTCCAACGATAACAATGACGTGCTTGATCGGGGTGCGTTTACCGTCTTGATCGTGCGCTATTGCGCTGTCTGCCAGAGGGCCTAACAGACTGAACTGCATCAGAGCGATGGTCGCCAAACCCAAACGTGCACCACGCAGGACTGTCATGGAACGATTCTTTAGGGACATGCATTTCCTCCTCTTTCATCAAGGGAATCCGCAGGAAGACTCCGTGGCTATGGAGGCTGCGCCACCCAGATTTCTCTCCCATTCCTACTACATAAATTGTTTATGAATTCCCAGACTCGTTCAGTAGGGTTCTAACGTTTCGTCTCTCAGCTCCGGTAAGTTGTTCAAGACAAAGGCATAACTGACGAATTCTCTCCTTATCAGTTTGAACTGCGAATGCCGTTTCTGCCCCGTTGCAAAGCGCGGTTTCACGGAGGACTAAGGTATAGGCACCGCGGAACTCGGATACGTCGGTTTTATTGTACGGGCGTGGTTCACAAATGCTGCTAAGATCATCGCGGAATCAGTTCTCACTGCCAGTACCGTCTAATGTCACGAATTGTGATTATAAGCGGGGACGATGAGCTTTTCGGACTCGTGCGATATATTTTGAAGTGCGAGGGCTTTCAAGTTGCGTCTTTGCTGCAGCCCGGTTCCTCGCCTCGACAAATAAGACGGTTACGACCGGACCTGGTGATCGTCGATTCCGCCGTGCCGACGCGATCGATCGAAGATATCTGCGAAGAGATCAAATGCATTAAATCGTCTTCTGCTAACGTCGGTATCCTGGTTCTGATGCGAACCGACGGGAACGAGATTTCGCTCCGAGTCCCAACTGGTGCTGACGGCTATCTGACACGACCTCTAGACCCAACTCAGCTCGTTGCGCGCGCTAACTTCCTCGCTGAAAAACATGAGCCTTCAACCGAAGCCCGCAACGTTATCAGAGTCGATGATCTGATCATCGATCCGGCTGCACACAAGGTAGTTCGTGATGGAGTAGCAATCCCGCTCGGCCCGCTAGAATTCCGCCTGTTGTACTACCTGGCATCACATCCGAACTCCGTTTGCAGGCGCGATCAATTGGTCCACGAGGTCTGGCGCCACACGCATCATCGATCCGATTCACTGGACGTCAAAATCCGGTGCTTGCGCGATAAGATCGAATTTGGCCGACGTCGGCCGATCTACATCGTGAACGTCCGATCCCTCGGATACATGTTTCATATAGAAGGCTGAACAAGCGAGCGGTGTTGATGCGAGACTTTTATCTAGGCGTGGAAGTTTCATAACGGAAGTTCTTCGCCCACGTCCGCAACTTGGGCAGGCACGATCTTATTAAATAAAGACAACAGAGCCCGGACTGGCCGTCGTGACTCCCGAAGTTCTATAAAGGTAGAAGTCAAGAAAGAACACTTCTCCGTCAGCTGGATTTTTTCTTGCCGTCCAGCCCGCCCCGTTTGAGCAGGATTGTTCTGGCCTTCCGTTCCGAGAACTCGGGACGCTGCTTCCTTCCGGCAGCGCTTTGGGTGTTCTTTGCCAGCGGTTTTCATCCAGGACTTACGATCCACTTCGAAGGTCAGCGGATGAATCATCGCACTAATGAATACTTGCGGGCGTAAGCGGTGCGGGTAGTAGAATGGCTCGCAATAGAGGTTCGATTGATGAGCACCCTCCGCACGATTCGGAAGTGGTTCTTCCGCTTTTGCCTTCTAGTGATTTTCCTGGTGGCATTCACGTGGTTGGGCGTGCACCTTTCACGTGCTTACTATCTCCGGCAGGCGAAACAGCCGCCCTCGGCTTTCATGGTCGAAAGCGCACCGGTCATCGCGCTAATTCACGCACGCGTAATCAATGGCACCGCGTCGCCAGCGCAGGATGACCAAACGCTGATCCTGGAAAATGGAATGATCAACGATGTTGGTCCGTCGTCGTCGATTAAGGTTCCGGCGGGTGCGCGTGTCATTGATCTTTCCAGCAAGACCGTTTTTCCCGGCCTCGTGATGCTTCACGAACATCTCTTCACCATTTCGCCTGATAGCACGCCAAAGACGATTCTGGTCGTTGAGCAGCCTGTTTCGTTTCCGCTGATGTATCTCGCCGCGGGCGTGACCACCTTGCGTACGACTGGAAGCATATTTCCGCAAGCCGACCTCGCGATAAAGAGCGCCATCGACTCTGGCCAGCGCCCCGGGCCGGACATGTTTTTGACTGCGCCATACCTGGAATCGAACCCGCTCACTTTTTCGCAGATGCATGCGATCGCCGGTCCGGACGAAGCTCGTCGCGCGGTTGACGAAGGCGCCGCGGAGGGCATGACTTCTTTCAAAGCGTACATACATCTAACGCCGGAAGAACTCAAAGCAGCCATCGACGAAGCGCATAGTAAGGGCCTGAAAATTACTGGGCATCTGTGCTCCGTGGGATTTACGGAAGCGGCCGACATGGGAATCGATGGTCTTGAGCACGGCATCGGAGTCGACACGGAATTTTTCCCCGGGAAGCAGCCTGGAATTTGCCCTCCGGATCGCGCCGCTGGAAAAGACATCAACGATCGACTGGATATCGAAAGTCCGGAAGTGCAGCGGATGATTCATCACCTGGTGGAGCGGCATGTTGCAATCACCTCGACGATGGCTGTCTTCGCTGATGTCACAGATGACGCGCAGCCCATGTCTGCCCTTGAGGACCGCGAGATGCGCGCGCTTTGCTTCAAGAGCGCTCTCATATACAGAATTCTACGAGCGTTCGTCTTGCCGAAAATTGTTATGCATCACCTGATGCCCAAAGAAATGCAATTCGAGCGTGATTTCGCCGCTGCGGGCGGCCTGTTGCTCGCGGGCGCCGATCCCACGGGCGACGGTGGAACGTTGGCGGGTTATGCCGATCAGCGTGAAATCGAATTGCTCGTGAAGGCAGGCTTTACACCGGTGGAAGCAATTCACATCGCAACACAAAATGGCGCCGAGGCGCTCGGCCAAAGCGATCGAGTCGGTACAATCGCAAAAGGCAAGCAGGCGGACTTGGTCGTCGTTGCAGGAGATCCATCGACAAATATTTCCGACATTCGCAATGTGGATCTGGTTTTCCGCAAAGGTATCGGCTACAGCTCCGCAAAACTATTCGGCGCAATCAAAGGTCTCGTGGGTGTGCAATGACGCTGTTTTTTTTGGTTAGTGCCTGATTAACGCATTATAAAAGGGCGCCCGCTCGAAGTAGATTTTGATCGTCGCATCAACGTCTACAACAAGGAGCGCCCTCATGAATGACGCCAAGTATATTGGGATGGATGTGCATCAGGCAACGATCTGTGCGGCGGTGCGGGATTCGAGCGGAAATCTAGTAATGGAAGCCACACTCGAAACGAAAGCCGAAACCATCCTCGAGTTTGTTCGTGGTCTGCGCGGCAGTTTGCGGGTGAGCTTCGAAGAAGGAACTTGTGCCGCTTGGTTGCACGATCTTTTGCAACCTCACGTCAGCGAAGTGTTGGTTTGTGATTCGCGTAAAAATGCCCTGTTGAGAGTTGGAAACAAGAACGATCGTGAAGATGCACGCAAGCTGTCCGAACTGTTGTTCCTGAACAAGCTCCATTCGGTTTATCACGGCGAAACTGGAATCCGCACGCTGAAGGAACTGGCGCGTAGCTATCTGACGATCACCCGCGATCTGACCCGCGTGATGAATCGCCTGAAGGCGATCTATCGCGGTTGGGGGATAGCTTGTGCTGGCCAGCAAGTGTATGCACCGCGCTGCCGTGCCGAATGGCTCGCGAAGATCGCGGAGGCCGGCGTGCGCCGACGCGCCCAGATCTACTATCAGCAGTTCGACGTCTTAGCGGCTTTGCGTCAGGAAGCGCGCCGAGAGCTATTAGCGGAATCCCGGAAACATCCGGCCCAGAGATTACTGCGGCAGATTCCCGCGATCGGCCCCATCCGCGCCGCTCTGTTGATTGCTCTGATGCAGACGCCTCATCGCTTCCGTACCAAGCGGCAGCTGTGGGCCTACTGCGGACTGGCGCTGAGAACTTACGAAAGTGGGGAATATCGCTTCGTTGGAGGCCAACTCAAACGCTCGAAGAAAGCGGTGACCATCCGCGGACTGAACCAAAATCACAATCACGATCTGAAGAATATCTTTAAGGGAGCGGCCACGCGAGCGGCTGCTACCGTCGGACCTTTTCAGAATTTCTACGAGGCTCGCCTGGCCAGCGGCATGAAACCACCGATGGCGCGCCTCACCTTGGCGCGCAAGATCGCAGCCATCACTTTGCTCGTTTGGAAGAAAGGAGTTCGTTTCGACGCTAAACAGTTAAAGCAACAAGCAGCTTGAGCGGCTGGTAAGAACTCTTTTCCTCGCTGAATTTAGGTCTGGCGGCGATCTGTCGGTTCTTCTGGCGCTCTGGTTCGAGGGTGAGTATCCATAAGGGCGTTAGCTGGAGAGTGTGCTTCGAGCACCATCCATCTCTTGATTAACTATATGCCCCCTCGGATAACCAGAAAAAGCTATAGGCCTCGAGCCTCAGATAGAACTATGGTTGGCATTTTTGCAACCGCACTGCTTGTCGCATCAGAAACCGAAGGCGTCGTCACGACCGCAACATGAATCGGCGAAAAAAGAGAAACCCAAGAGCCTCCCAACATTACCTGGGCTGGAGAGACCGGCAAAAATCTTTGCTCTTTCCAGTCGCCGGGAAAGTTTTTCTCTTGACTCTCCCCTTTATAGAACGCTCTTACCGGAGAAGTCCTATAAAAGGGAATGTCAACAGAAAAATCTCCCCGTCGGCTCGATGCCGGTCGTTTTTTCTCTCGGCATTCAGCCCAACTGTTTGAACGTGCCCCCTCGCTTCGAGAGTGGTCTTACTCAGGCTGCGTGTCCTGTTTCGTCTCCGCGCAGGAAGCGGAGATATGTTTCCTCTCCCCTGTGGTTCCATTTCGCTGTCGTGGCGGCGCCAATCGTTTTCTGAAACAACAAGCCTGACGGTTGTCCACTGGATGAGTGGCAACACATGGTCCTATTGGAGACTCGCAGCCTATGGCTTTCTTCGATTGTCCGAGGGGGCATAGGGTGAAGTCGGAGACTCACGCGCTTCCCGCACGGGCCTGACTTCTCCGGTTGATACTTCCCCTCGAAATCGAGCGTCTCAAGAACCCGACAGCACCGCCGGGAATGGCCCCCGGGGACGGAACGGACTCTCAGCCAGAGGCGCTCAAACTGCTTGTGGTTTCAAATAGTTGGCGTCGAAACGTACCTCCTTCTTCCAGACGATCAACGTGATCGCGGCAATTTTCCTCGCCAAGGTCAGGCGCGCCATCGTGGGTTTCCTCCCTTTGACGAGCAAATTCTCATAGAAATCGTGTAGCGGTCCGGCCGCAGTGCTGGCTCTCATCGCCGCACCCTTGAAAATGTCTTTGAGGTCGTGGTTGTGGTTCTCATTGAGGCCACGCAGCGTCGCCGGTCTGTTGGAACGTTGCAGCTGACCTTCCCGAACGTGGTACTGGGCACTGTCATGCGTTTCTAATCCCAGGCCGCTGTAGGTCCAAAGTTGTCGCTTGGTGCGGAATCGATGAGGCGTCTGCATCAGCGCAACCAATAGAGCCGCCCGGATCGGACCGACCCCCGGAATCTGGCGCAGCAGTTTCCAGGCCTTGTGCTTCTTGGCTTCCACCAACAGATCCCGTCGCACCTCCTGGCGCAAGAGTTGCAAGGCATCGAGCTGCTGGTAGTAGTGTTCGGCGCGTCGCCGGACGCCGGCTTCGCGGATTTTACCGAGCCATTCCGCACGGTAACGCGGTGCATACACTTGGTTGCCGAAACACGGAATGCCCCAACCGCGATACAACGCCTTCAGCCGATTCATGACCCGCGTAAGATCCTTGGTGATGGTCAGATAACTGCGCGCCAACTCCTTCAACGTTCGCAAGCCGTGCTCTCCGTGATAGACCGACTTGATGTTGTTCATGTACAACTGCTCGGCCAGCTTGCGGGCATCGATCCGGTCACTCTTACTGCCGTCTTTCAGCAGGGCATTCCTTCGCGGATTACACACTACGACTTCCGTCACGTGCGGCTTCATCAAGTCGTACAACCAGGCCGCCCAGGTCCCTTCTTCGAACGTGACGCGCACATCTCCGCGCAGCCCGTCGATGAACTGCAAAATGGTGCTCGCCTTGGTCTCGATGACGCATTCCATCGCCACCTTGCCGACCGAGTTCCTCACTGCAATCGAAATGCTTTCCTTGTGCACATCCATGCCGATATATTTAGTGCCGGTCATAGGGCGCTCCTTTCTTGTAGGCGTTGAGCCATGCACTCAAAACCTACCCCGAAGGGGCGCCCTTTCATAATGTGTGGAGGATGTCCGAGTTTTAGTTGATTGCAGCGACTCTCGATGTTCGGCACTGTAAGTCTACCTACAACCAAGTTCAAGCGACTTCTACTGCCCGGACTTCCTTCTGCTGAATGCGCGACGGATTCAGTCGTTCCTTCAGCAACAAGATTTCTTGATAGCCTTTGATGCGTCGGAACTTCTTTTCTGCTTCCAACAGTCCTGTGGCGGTCCAGCGCAGCGGCTGATTTCCTTCGCGCCAACGTTTTACGTTCCGCGCCACCCGCTGAACGGTCGACAAGCACGATTCGATCGGGTTGGTAGTGGCCAGTTTCCGCCGCAACACCGCTCCTACTCCCAAGCGATGTACCGTCAGCGTTTCTTCCAGCCCCTCCTCCAAGCTTCGGGCAGCGCTCGGATTGATTCTTTCCAGTTGCCGGAAGATTTTCTGTAGCGCCTCTTTGGCCTCCGCGTAGTTGCTCATCGCGTAGGCATTGCGCATTCGCCGATCGTAGTCTTTCTGGCAGTTCTCGGGCAGGTACTCCTTCACGTTCCGTCGCTTGTGGATCTGACAACGCTGGACTTCCACTTGCTCTCCGAAGACACGTTCCACACCGGCGCGCAGTGCTTTCGATCCATCCAGCACCACCAGATACCGCCGCCGCAGATCCAGTCCGCGGTCCACCAGATCTTCCAACAACCCTTTGACCACCGTGGTGTTCTCCGTGGCTCCTTGCCACACTCCCAACACGTGCTTTTCTCCGCTTTCTGCAATGCCCAGGGCCACCACCAGCACCTGGCCGCCAAAGTGAATGCCATCGATCATCAGCACCACCAGATTTAGATCCTCCAATCGTCGCTCGCAGAGCGCCCGCAACTGATTGCTACTGGCCTCTACAAACTGCCGACTCACGCTGCTTTTCTCGATCCCGTAGCCTTCCACAACACTCTCCACCGCGCGCCGGTAGTTCCGTGTGGACAACCCGGCCACCATGCGTTCCCGCACCGCTCGTTGCAGTTTTCCGTCCTGTTGCAACTGACCGTAGCTCTCTAATTCCACTTCTCGCCCTTCGCGGGTTCGTACGCGCGGTCGTTCCAGTGGAATTTTCTGTCCAGCAAAAACTACATAACCCGGTTGCTTGCCCCAGCGCACACAGCCGGCGCTAGGATTTGGCCGATGCGGAGGTCCGACTCGGCTCGTCACTTCGTTTTCCAAGATGGCACGCAGAATCTGCAGCCCGGCTTGCCCCGTCAGCTCTTCCACCTGCGCTTGCAGTTCGCTCCACACCTCGGCGATCGGCAACGGCACCTGCACCAGCAACGCCTGCCCACCGACGACCTCAAACTTGGGATTGGACTTGTGGTCTTTGCTCTGGTATTTGTTTCTCACGGCGGCTCTCTCCTTTAAAAAGGGATTCTCAACCCGAACTCTATCCGAGTTCGGGCGAGAGCCGCTGCTTCTTCTTCTCAAGGTTCAACTAAAGGCGGGGCATCCTCGAGAAGTGAAGCGTCACTTCAAATGGACGGTTATGCGACTAATCGGGACTTGGCCGCTTGGCCGAGCACTCTGGATTGCCTCAAAACTATTTTAGCTTTGCGTACTCGGCTTTTGCTGCGATGCGGGATTGTCTCGATGCGCTAGATTTTGCTATTAATTTACCCGCGCAATGCAATCGACTTCGATTTTCCGTCCCGTCCGCAGCACGGCCTGAACGGTTGTACGCGCGGGGAAATTGTCCTTGAAAAATTCCCGGTACACGTCGTTCATAGCTTCAAAGTCTTTTAGGTCCGCAAGAAAAACCGAGACCTTGACTACATTTTCCAGGCTGCTGTTCGACGATTTCAGAATGTTCGAGATGTTGGTTAGCTCCAGGCGGGTTTCCGATTGAATGTCCCCAAGCTCCATCTGCTGAGTTTTGGGATTTATAGGTCCCTGCCCGGCCACAAAAACAAAGCCACCCGCTGCAACCCCTTGAGAGTAGGGTCCCAGCGCCTTAGGAAAATCAGGCGAGCTGATGGTCTTTTTGTCTGACCTAGACAGCTGTGCTTGGGGAGCAACGCCCATACACAGAGTCAGGAACACGAGAAATAGCGTCTCTACTCTCATCGGAATCCTCCTTCCAACTTTAGGTGCGTTTGAGCGCTAAATGGCGGCTACGTTATTCTTAAGAATATGTGGTGTCAATGGCTCCTACCGGACATTCGAAGTTCCGGTACGTGACTTGTCCGGTTAGGCGACTTATCGGGCATTGACACAACCTATGTTACTTCGAGACGATGCGCTGGATCATCGAGCGCTTGTTCGGCTGGGACGAACCGCGCGAGGACAAAAAAAAGGCCGCCCGCAAGGCGACCATCGTTCAAACCTGAAGGAGACACGCACATGATTGCTGCAACTTCTAGGTATAAGAAACAACGGAAGCAGGTGCTCGGCCACGAAATGGCATATGTAGAGGCAGGACAGGGCGACCCGATCGTGTTGTTGCACGGAAATCCCACTTCGTCGTATCTGTGGCGCAACGTGATGCCCCACCTGGAGCCCCTGGGCCGCTGCATCGCTCCCGATTTGATCGGTATGGGCGATTCCGAAAAGCTTTCGAACAGTGGCCCGGGCTCGTATCGCTTCGTCGAGCACCGCCGCTACCTTGACGCCTTGCTCGACGCGCTGAATGTGCGCGAACGCGTGACCCTGGTCATTCATGACTGGGGTTCGGGCCTCGGCTTCGACTGGGCCAACCGCCATCGCGAGGCCGTCAAGGGAATCGCGTTCATGGAAGCGATCGTGGCGCCGCAGGGCAAAGACCATTGGGACAAAATGGGAATGCGCGAAGCCTTGGAGGCGGTGCGTTCGGAGGCCGGCGACAAGATGGTTCTGCAGGACAATTATTTTATCGAAGAGATCCTGCCGAACGCAATTCTGCGCAAGCTTACCGCCGAAGAAATGGCGGAGTATCGACGGCCGTTCACCGAGCCTGGCGAATCACGACGACCCACGCTGACATGGCCGCGAGAGATCCCAATCGAAGGCGAACCGGCTGACGTGCATGCGATCGCGACTGCATACGCGGACTGGCTGGGGCAGAGCAATGTGCCCAAGCTTTTCCTGAAGGCTGAACCGGGCGCAATTCTCGCGAGTGAGAAGCTGGTGAATCTGGTGCGGAGCTGGCCAGCGCTTACTGAGACGAGTGTGAAGGGAGTCCATTTTGTTCAAGAAGATTCGCCGGACGAAATCGGGAGGGCTATCGCCGAGTGGATGGCGCAAGGCAAGACTAATCGCGCGGCGTCGTAGACTTACAACGAAATCGAATGTTGCTAGGGCTGGATAGTTGGCTTATCGGACACAATTCGGGGCGGCCTGCGGACAGTCGGGCCGCCCTCCCGTTCTTCCCCACAAATGAAACAGGAGAGAGCCATGAAGAGCGAATTTCCCGCACACTCAGCGGTCATCTTAGTACACGCGGCATGGGCAGACGGCTCATGTTGGAGCAACATCATTGTGCCGTTGCAACAGCGCGGCCTTCTAGTGATTTGCGCGCCCATACCGATGACGACTTTAGGCGACGATGCTGCGGCGGTGAGCAGAGTATTGGAACGGACCAGCGGACCTTTAGTGCTGGTGGGGCATGCCTACTCCGGTGCGGTGATCGCCGCGATACGGGAAGAGCGAATCAAGTCTTTGGTGTATATTGCTGCCCTCGCTCCCGATGAAGGCGAGCCCGTTGGGAAAGTTTTTTACCGGGACGAACCGCATCCAGATCAGCCGAAGATGGTTCCCGACTCCCATAACCTTGTCTGGATGCCGGAAGATGCATTTGGCCGAGCGCTCGCCCAGAAAGCGTCCGCGGAGCAGGCGAGTATTGCCGCCGCCGTGCAACGGCCCATCGCCGTTCAATGTGTTCAGGACCCGTCCCCAAAGCCGCTGTGGAAGTCAAAACCGACGTGGTATCTGGTAGCCGAAGAAGACCGCATGATTAATCCGAAGACACAGCATTTCATGGCCGAGCGCATGGGAGCGAAGATACATTCCCATCGCGTAGACCACACTCCGATGTACGCCGACCCGAACGTTGTGGTCGACGTGATCCTCGAGGCGGCGCGGGAAAGCTTGCCCTCCTGACGATACTGTTCTCTTGCGATAAACAATTGTGGAGTCGGCATTATCGGAAACCTATCGCGTTCAGATGATGGACTGAGTGTTTAGAATTTGCTCGTCGCGCTCGCGCATGCGGCCGATACACAATATGGCGATCAATTAAAATCACTTCCCACTATATGGGATTTCGAAGTCAGGCTAACTCCTGATTAACGCCGTTACCGGAGAAGTCCTATAAAAGGGAATGTCAACAGAAAAATCTCCCCGTCGGCTCGATGCCGGTCGTTTTTTCTCTCGGCATTCAGCCCAACTGTTTGAACGTGCCCCCTCGCTTCGAGAGTGGTCTTACTCAGGCTGCGTGTCCTGTTTCGTCTCCGCGCAGGAAGCGGAGATATGTTTCCTCTCCCCTGTGGTTCCATTTCGCTGTCGTGGCGGCGCCAATCGTTTTCTGAAACAACAAGCCTGACGGTTGTCCACTGGATGAGTGGCAACACATGGTCCTATTGGAGACTCGCAGCCTATGGCTTTCTTCGATTGTCCGAGGGGGCATAGGGTGAAGTCGGAGACTCACGCGCTTCCCGCACGGGCCTGACTTCTCCGGTTGATACTTCCCCTCGAAATCGAGCGTCTCAAGAACCCGACAGCACCGCCGGGAATGGCCCCCGGGGACGGAACGGACTCTCAGCCAGAGGCGCTCAAACTGCTTGTGGTTTCAAATAGTTGGCGTCGAAACGTACCTCCTTCTTCCAGACGATCAACGTGATCGCGGCAATTTTCCTCGCCAAGGTCAGGCGCGCCATCGTGGGTTTCCTCCCTTTGACGAGCAAATTCTCATAGAAATCGTGTAGCGGTCCGGCCGCAGTGCTGGCTCTCATCGCCGCACCCTTGAAAATGTCTTTGAGGTCGTGGTTGTGGTTCTCATTGAGGCCACGCAGCGTCGCCGGTCTGTTGGAACGTTGCAGCTGACCTTCCCGAACGTGGTACTGGGCACTGTCATGCGTTTCTAATCCCAGGCCGCTGTAGGTCCAAAGTTGTCGCTTGGTGCGGAATCGATGAGGCGTCTGCATCAGCGCAACCAATAGAGCCGCCCGGATCGGACCGACCCCCGGAATCTGGCGCAGCAGTTTCCAGGCCTTGTGCTTCTTGGCTTCCACCAACAGATCCCGTCGCACCTCCTGGCGCAAGAGTTGCAAGGCATCGAGCTGCTGGTAGTAGTGTTCGGCGCGTCGCCGGACGCCGGCTTCGCGGATTTTACCGAGCCATTCCGCACGGTAACGCGGTGCATACACTTGGTTGCCGAAACACGGAATGCCCCAACCGCGATACAACGCCTTCAGCCGATTCATGACCCGCGTAAGATCCTTGGTGATGGTCAGATAACTGCGCGCCAACTCCTTCAACGTTCGCAAGCCGTGCTCTCCGTGATAGACCGACTTGATGTTGTTCATGTACAACTGCTCGGCCAGCTTGCGGGCATCGATCCGGTCACTCTTACTGCCGTCTTTCAGCAGGGCATTCCTTCGCGGATTACACACTACGACTTCCGTCACGTGCGGCTTCATCAAGTCGTACAACCAGGCCGCCCAGGTCCCTTCTTCGAACGTGACGCGCACATCTCCGCGCAGCCCGTCGATGAACTGCAAAATGGTGCTCGCCTTGGTCTCGATGACGCATTCCATCGCCACCTTGCCGACCGAGTTCCTCACTGCAATCGAAATGCTTTCCTTGTGCACATCCATGCCGATATATTTAGTGCCGGTCATAGGGCGCTCCTTTCTTGTAGGCGTTGAGCCATGCACTCAAAACCTACCCCGAAGGGGCGCCCTTTCATAATG
>CAWAED010000008.1:0-316339 GCA_963781105.1 uncultured Acidobacteriota bacterium
GCTCCAGCACCGCCTGACCCACGGCCACTCCGGCCCCCTCATTCGGATCTTCCCGATCGCACTGTCGCTGCCAGCGGCGGATGTCTCGCCGCAGGCGCGCCCGCGCATCCCGCAACGCCTGCTCGGTGTCGATGCGGTTGCGCGAGGCGTTCGCCGCGATGCGCGTCGAATCAATCGCCACGTGCCCCAGCTTGCCCAGCTTCGCTTTCCGCGCCAGCTCCAGCGCTTGCGTGAACAGATCGTTCAGTCCCTTCCCGTGTCGCCGCCGAAAGGCATTCAGGGTCCAATGATCCGGCGTCGCTCCGCCCGCCAGATAGCGAAACGCCAAATCTTCGCGAATGCGCTGCTCCAGGCGACGCGAACTGGTCACGCTCAGCGCGTAGGCGTACAGCCAGACCGCCACCAACATCTCGGGCGCGTACGCCGGCCCGCCTTCGGCTCCATACTCGTCGCGGAAACCGTCCAGGTTCAATTTCGCCACCACGCGCCGCAGGAAAAAACACAAGTGATCCGCTCCCAGCACGTCGCGCACGCTCGGTGGCAGCAAATACGCCTGCTCCGGATTGTAATCCAGAAATTTTGCCATGGCGTCTCCTCTCTCCTGCAGTATAAGAGACGCGTCAACCCGAGTTCTCACACAGACTCTTTAGCCGTGCCATAACGAACGCAAATTTAGAGCGGCTTTAGCCGCTGAGGGCACAAATTTCGAGTTCTCACACAAACTCTGAAGCCTCTCGCCGATCAGCCTTTTGCACCTACTGGCCTGGCAATTGCTACAAGGACCCGCGGTCAGCTGTCCGGGCCTTGGACCTTCGTACAGGCATGATTTCAGAAACGTCCGCGCTACGATGCTCTCAGGCGAGTTCCAAAACAGATTAATATTGTCACTGCGGACGAAGACCTAATTCTCTTCATCGCGCCATTATTCTGCTTCACTGTTTGGGGGACTGCACGATCGTATGGCCTCTCTATTCAAATTTGCGTTTTCTCGTGATCGCGCAGCAAACGCAAGCGCCACAGCCACCGCCGAACCCGGCCCAGCTGTCGAACTCGCCGCCGCTGCCGCAACACCAAAACGCGCCGAACCGCAGCCTCCCGCGCCAGCGCCCGTTGACGAGGCCCAGTTGCAGGAATTCCTGCTCAAGAATTTCCTCACCACAGAGCCGACCGAGACCGTGGCTCCCGAAGCAGCTGCTCCTGCGAAAATTCCCGCCGCTCCGCCCGCGCAGAACGCTGCTCCCAAAGCTGCGCCAAAATCAGAATCTGTACCCGAGATTGCCACCGAATCAATGCCGGAAATGCCGGTCGAATCAGCTTCGCAGGCCGCGCCGCAAACCGCGCCGGAGCCCCAAGCAGCCCCCAAGACGGAAACTGTGTCCGAGCCGCAACCGGACCCGGAGCCGATTTCCAACTCCATCACCCTCGCCGACCTCCACGAAAGCCAGGAAGTAATAGCGGAGGCGCAACTAGCAGCAGGTACTGCGCCGCCCGCTCCTCCCAAAGTCGCGCCTCACGAATGGGCGCTCGAAGAAACTCTCGCAAACCACAAAGAGTGGCTCGATTCACACGCCGCCGTCGGCGCCAAAGCCGATCTGCGCAACGCCAAGCTCCAAGACACCGAACTCATCGGAATCAACCTGCGCTACGCCGATTTGCAGGACGCCAACCTGAAATCATCGGATCTTTTGCTCGCCGATCTGCGCGACGCGTGCCTGGTCCGCGCCAATCTGCAGGAAGCATGTCTTGTGGGTGCCAATCTGGAAGGCGCAAACCTCGAAGGCGCATCCCTCGAAAGCGCCATGGGCCTGCTTCCCCGCCAGCTCGCGGGCGCCAATCTCCACGAAACATCATTGCCCGCACCTATTCTTGAATTCAATGCTCTGCCCGAATTCGTCCGCACCGCAAATACCGCCGCGCGCTTGTTCAGCACCACGCTGGCCCTAAGCCTGATTTCCTGTCTCGCGATTTGGAAGACCAAGGACATCCAGCTTCTCGCCGATTCTGCCATCATCCCGTACTTGCGCTCGTCCGGCGCCGCCGCGGCCGTACCCACGGACGAAATCTATCTCATCGCTCCTGCCGCATTGCTCGTCATTTATCTATGGTTTCTCTACAACCTACAGCGCGTTTGGGACGCGGCGCTCGAGCTGCCTGCCATTTTTCCCGATGGACGTGTCTTAGCCCAGAAAGGTCCACGAATCATTACCGGCTTGCTACGCACCCATTTCCGTTGGATGAATCCCGATGCCCCTTCAACGCGCGTAATCGAGAAAGCCAGTTCCGTCGTCCTCGCTTATTGGCTGGTGCCTGTGGTGCTCCTCTTCTTCTGGGCGCGTTATCTCACTCTCCAGGAAATCCACGGCTCATTCTTGCAAATTGCCGTAACGCTCGTCGCCGTCGGCGTCGCGTTCTATTGCACCACCAGCGTTGGCCGTCCCCCAGAGATTTGGGCGGCGCAAGGTCGGCCCACCAAGGACTACTTCGCGCGGCTGAAGTTCTTGAAGCCCGCCACAATGCTCGCTTCACTTTTTGTCGTTCTGTCGCTGATTTCCGCCGGCACGGTCGCCGGCGTTCCGCACGATAAAGCTCGCGCTCCCCAATTCGCCGCGGCCAGCGTTCGCCGCTGGGTCCCGAGCTTCCTTTGGGCTCTCGGGTATGACCCCTACGCCGAACTCACGGAAGCAGCCATTTCGCGCCGTCCGTCCAACTGGAACGGCGCGGATGACCAACTGCCTTCCGTCCAGGGCGCGCATCTGAACGGCACTAATTTCCGTTACGCCCAGGCTTACGGAATCTTTCTCGCCAACGCGCACTTGTTCCGCGCCAATTTCCAGGGCGCATTCCTTTCGGAAGCCGACATGCGCGGTGCCGACTTGGGTCAAGCCAACATGAAATTCGCGGTGCTCGATCGCGCGCAAATGAATCGCGCCAATCTCGACCGTGCTCAGCTCGACGGAGCCAACCTCGCGCGCGTGGATCTCCGCGGAGCGAACCTTTCCTACTCCTCGCTCACCGATGCCGTCCTGGTGGACGCGCGCCTCGATGGCGCGAGCCTCTACGCCACCCACGCCGAAAATGCCACTTTGATTCGCGGCAATCTCGAAAAAGCCGATATGCGCGAAGCCCATCTCGACGGCGCCAATCTCGAAAGCGCTGACCTCCAGCAAGCCTATCTCTGGTCCACAAAACTCGCCGGCGCAAATCTCCAAAAGGCCCAACTGGCCACCGCAATTTTCATTGACGCAGACCTGCGCGATGCGGATCTGCGCGGCGCGCAATTCAATGGCACGGTACTCAATGGCGCGAATCTGCAGAACGCCGATCTGGATGGCGCAGATCTGCGCGGCGCCCTGCAACTAGCTGCGAACCAGGTCTGCTCGGCAAAATCGCGGCAAGGCGCGCTACTCGACGCCACGCTGCAAACGCAAGTGGACGCGCAATGCGGCGTTCCCCACCAACCGTAAGCGAACGGAAAATACGAAATCTCCACGCTGAACAATCACACCGGCGCCGAACTCTACAATTCGAAACCTTACAACCTCCCGAGTCCGTTACAATTGATCTGGAGAAAACGATGCATCCATGGCATGACCTCAGCCCCGGCGAACACGTCCCGCAGGAATTCCACGCCGTAATCGAAATCCCCCTCGGCTCCAGCGTCAAATACGAGCTCGACAAAGCCAGCGGCATCATCAAAATGGACCGCGTCCTCTATTCCGCCGTCTACTACCCCGCAAACTACGGCTTCATCCCGCAATCGCTAGCCGAAGATCACGATCCGCTCGACGTCCTCGTCCTCTGCCAGGTCCCCGTGAATCCACTCACCATCATGTACGCCCGCACCATCGGCCTGATGGCCATGATCGATTCCGGCACGATCGACCACAAAATCATCGCCGTCGCCACCGCCGATCCCGAGTACAACTCGTACCACGAGGCCAGTGAGCTCCCGCCGCACAAACTCGCCATGGTCCGCAGATTTTTCCAGGACTACAAGCAGCTCGAAGGCAAAATCGTCGAAGTGGACGCCATCCAACCAGCCGCCGCGGCCTATCCGGTCATCGAGAGCGCTTTAGCGCGTTACGACAAAAAACGCCGCGCCGGCCATCACAAGAAATAGCTCCCCGGCTCGTCGGCAGCCTTCGCCATCGAAGGCGATGAAAAGGTGAACTGTCCCGCGTTGCCCGTTTTCTGAACCTTCGTCCAGTTGTGCCCGACTTTCGCTTGTCCCCATACTGGAGGTGCAGCTGGTACCTGTGTTTTCAAGCGGTGGCTCTTGGGGAACGCCGTGCAACGCCCATTTTTCTTTCGCTTCCCACATTTCGGAACGCAACTGCTCGCGCACCCACATCTCGGAGTCCCTCATCGCGGTGGCGCTCGTAATTCCGCGGTTCTCGAACTTCCGTCGGCGTCGCTGCGCGCCACAAATTCGCATGGCGCGACGCGGCGAGCCTCGATAGTCGGAGGAAAAATGATTCGTCCGCTGGGTCTTGCTCTCGCGCTCGTCATCCTCGGCTCGGCATCGCCTGCGAAAGCGGGGACCAGCACCAACGTGAAGTGTGCCGTGAACGAAGACCGCGTGTGGGTCTACGAGAATCTCGACGATTTCAACTTGGCCGCCAAACTCAAATGCGGCGACCCGGTGCAAGTCGAATCACGCGTAAAGGGCTACGTAAAAATTCAAACTGCGGACGGCACCGAAGGTTTCGTACTGGATTCGGCGCTGCCGAAATCCGCGCTGCCTCCCGCGCCCGAAGAAAAACCCATTACGGTCGAAGCTGCGTCCCTCGCTTTTGCCGCGAAGCGTGCTGCAAAGTCCGCAACGCCCACCGTGAGCTCCGCGCCACCCCCTTCGCCAGCGCCTGCCGCGCTGGTGGCTTCTAGCACTCCGGAAGCAGTTTCCGCTTCCAGCGCTCCCGCTGTCGTCGCAGCCCGCACTCCGCCGGTCGAGCCTTCGGCACCTGCGCCAACCGCGCCGGCCCCCGCCGCCGTTTCCACTTCAACCGCGCCAATAGCCGTCGCGGCGCGCACCGTTCCAGTCGCAACCGCAGCGCCCTTGAGCACCGCACCAGCTCCCACTCAACCAGCGGTTGCGATAGCCGCACCGGCACCAGCTCCCGCCGCGCCTGCACCCGCGACCGCTACTCCCGCTTCGGCGCCTGTTTACGCAAGCCAACCCGTCAGCGCTCCCGCACCTGCTCCAGCCGTCACGAGCGCCCCAACCGTGACACACGCGTCCAGCGTCGAGGTGGAGACAGTATCAGCGCCAGCGCAACCAGCGCCGCCCGCTCCCACGGTCGCCGCCAAGTACAGCAACCCGCAGCCAATCGCTCCCGCGCACGCAAAGAAACACAAAACTCCTGAAGCAGCGCCGGTTCAGCCCGCGGTTTCAACGTCACAACCCACGGTAGTGGCAAAGACGGCCCCAGTTCAGCCAGCGCCCCCAGCACCACCGGCCAGGATTGCCGCTCCCGTCGCCCGAGCCTCAGTTTCTTCAGACGCCACTTCTCAATCCGCGCCGATGGTCGCGAGCAGAGTCGAACCAACCGAAAACGCCGCCATGGCGGAAGACTCCGCGAGCTTGCAGCCCGTCTCCAGTCCCGCGGACCAGCCAGCGCCCGCTCGCGCCAAGCCCCCGGTAAATCCCGACGACGAAGACGACACCGCCGTCCGCCAACTCGAAGAAGACACCGCCAATTGCACGCACTATTTTTCCGCGTACGGCCTGTCGCCCAATCAATACAAATGGCTCGCGCAGAACCGCCACAAAGCTTTCCCCAGCGTCTGCCCTGCTCCCACTCCCGCGATGGTGGATTTCGTCGTCATCTTCACGCACGATGTCGCGTTTTATAACGTCACCATGCCGGACGCCATCCACGTCGAGCAAAATGGCTTTTCCGATTGGACGCCGCTCAGCACCGTGGACACCGCGCTCATGACTCCCTCCGAAGCCGACAAGAGCCACCACGAATACGTCTGGGTATTCCACACCACGCGCGGCGCATTCGATCCGTCCAAGTTCTCTTCACATCGCCGCCCACTGTATTCCAAGTCGGAAAGCAACACGCTCGGTTCGCGCGGCGGCTTCCGCACCGTGATGGACGCGCTCACCTTCATCGAACAAAACGGAACAAACCGCTAGGCGTGCTGCACCAAAACGGAACAGCGGCGCTTCCGCTATCATTTAACTCTCTCTAACTTCTCGCTCACAACTCCCTTGTTCCTCGTCGCGCCACGGACTTCCCTCCTCTCGATCGCCCCACAACTCGCCGCGCACCGAAAAAACGGAAATAGTCATCCAATTTGCCAGCTACTCTCAAGAAACCCGCATATTTTCACCACGATTCCAGTCCATTAATGGCTAATTGACTCCCAAGCGCCTCCGGCACCAAAATCTATTTTTGCAACACGACCGAGCGCCAGGTCCCCCAGACTCGCGCGGCCATTCCACAAAACGGAGCAACTCATAATGAAAACCTTTATTCGTGTCACATCCTGCGGGATTCTCCTACTGGCCGCGGCATTTGTCGTGTCCACTACACACATCCGTAAATCCTCCGCCGCCCCTAAGGACACCGACATTCAACGCGGTAAATATCTCGTGGAAGAAGTCGCCAAATGCACCGAATGTCACACGCCGCGCGACGCCCAGGGCCAACTTGACCACGACCACTGGATGCAAGGCGCTTCTATCTGGATCACGCCCGTTCACGCCAATCCGCAATGGGCCGAACGCGCCCCCACCATCGCCGGCTTCGGCGGCTATTCCGATCAAGACGGTGTAAACATTCTCGAAAAAGGAATTGGCGCGAATGGCGAGCCGATTCGTCCTCCCATGCACATCTATCACATGAAACATGAAGACGCGCTCGCCATCATCGCGTATCTGCGCTCGCTTCCCACCGCTCCGCAGTAAAACGCTCGCGGATTGTTAAGTTTTCTTAATGTGACGGCCGTTTTCTGCGTCCTTTACATTTTTTCCTGTATTGCACTTCTCGCCAACTGAAGTATCTTCGTCCCGAGGGAGGGTATGACTATGCCCAGCACGACCAAAAGGATTCCATCACACGAAGCGATCGAACGCCGCGCCTACGAAATTTACATTGAGCGCGGCGCTGTAGAAGGCGACGACGTCGCCAATTGGCTCGCGGCCGAAGAAGAACTAATGGCACGCGCCGAGGAAGCAGAAGCTGCCAGGGTAGCGCCCGCCGCCGATCTGCGGCCTGCGCCCATGCGCAAGAGCGTGACCGCTAGCTAGCGCTGCGGACCGAAATTTCTAAAAATGGGATCCGTGGGTTAAAACGACGCCGCAGAGGTGTGGTTTGCCCCGAAGGAATTGCCTATTTTCCACGAAACAAGAAAATAATCTCGATAATTAGAATAATCACCACCGATAACTCCAGCACGAAGCTTCGCGTCTGATTGAACTGATCTACCATGAAGCGGTACAGCTCTCCCGCAGTCCGCAGTTTCTGGTCCACCAACCGTCGGTAATCCGTCACTCCCACTTTTGCGGCCGCCAGCCCGTAGAGTCGCGCGTAAAACATATCGCTCAAAAACTTGATGGCGTTGTCCACCTTCTCCGTTAACTCCATCACGTCCAGCCGGATTGTATTCAACCGCGCCGCTTCGCGCGAAAGCCGCCAGGCGGCCGCGACTCCGCTCTTGTGCTCGAGCGACCGGTAGACATCGTCCAGCAGCCGGGTAAGCAAGCCGTCATAGTGCCGCAATTCCAGCAGCTGCGTGTTCGCATACTCCAGCAATTGGATCGTCGTCGCGGCGCTCTCCGTGCTGCCATAAACCAGCGCCCCCGACCAGCCCACCACCAGCAAATCCGCACGCGAGTACGAAATATTCGACTGCAGAATTTCTTGCGTCTCCGCGTCCGACAAAAAGACAGATTCGCCGCGAACCAGCTGCGCGATTTCCCGGCCGTGCCCCGCCAGCAAATCCCGGGCGCCGAGCGCCGCTCCGTCCGCGCCCGGCAATTCCTCCAGATGGACGATGAAATAATCCTCGTTCAACCAAGTCTTGTAAGGCCGCACCAACGCGCCTGCGGCGCGGTCCAGCGCGCCACGCAGCAGTTCGTTCGCTTTGGCCTCCAGCTCCGGCGCTCCAATCCAGTGACTCGATTGCGTCACCAGCGAGTCCCAATCGCCCGCGAACCCGAGTTCCATCTCAATGCTCACCACGCCGTAGTCATAATATTTCGTGCTCCCGCCGATGGTTTCACCGGTATTCAATACCACGGGCCCGATCGGCTCGATCACAGGCGGTCTTTCAAATTTCAAATAATGCGGAATCGGAGGAGTGCGGCTGGCAGGAGCCTGCACGGCATGCGGCTCAAGAATCGCCCGAAGATTATCGAGATTTACAGCTTCCGAAACATCATAAAGATAAAGCACCCGAAAATGTCCATGCAAAGAAATCGCAACCTCCCATCACGCACCATAAGTATCTCATCCAGCCCTTCACAGTTGTAGCGGCGGCAAGTAGTTGTAGCGGCGCACTTTAGTGCGCCATCGGCGTTACCGCAACCAACGGCGGCGTTCTGAGCAGGTGTGGTTAAGCCACGGCTTTTAGGGGGTCGGAGCTTTAGCTCCGATGTGAAGGTCACCGGATTGGGGGGCTTAGCCCCCGTGTGAGGTCCGTGAATTTCGTCAGGGCACGGCTTTAGCCGTGCCGTAATCGACACAAAATGAGACGGCTTTAGCCGCTGAGGGAGCGAATTTCGAGTGCTCACACAGCCCCATCAATGAAAATCATGCGACGCCGTCTCCGCCTCCGTAATCAACAACCCCCGCACATTCTCCACTTTCACCGAAACCACATTATCCTGATTCTGCAATCGTCCCTCGATCAACAAAAATTGCTGGCTAACAATCGCCACATGCTGCTCCGCAAACAACTGCGGCGTAATAATCGCATTCGCAATCCCCGTTTCATCCTCCAAACTCAGAAACACAAACCCATGCGCCGTTCCCGGCCGCTGCCGCGCAATCACTCCCCCCGCAAACCGCACATACGTCCCATCCGGCATACGATTTAGCTCGTTCGCCGTCACCGCTCCCCGCCGCCTCATCCGCGCGCGATGATATTTCATCGGATGCGGCCCCACCGTCATCCCCGTCCCATGAAAATCCGCCACCAACCGCTCTTCCGCCGTCATCGGCAGTAGAGGTGACTCCACACTCACAGCCGCTCCCGCGCGCGCCGCGCTGTCTGTCGCTTCATTCTCCGCGATAGCGATCGCCTCATCCTCCGCCTCATCACATCTCTCAAGCAAAGGTCCCGCATTCCGCGCCACCCGCTCAATTTGCCACAACGCATCCCGCCGATGCGCCCCCCGCGCGCCTCCAATAAAATTCAACGCGCCAATCTCCGCCAGCGTCGCTAGTTCCGTCTTGCGCAAGCCCGGAACGCGCAATTTCAAATCGGCAATCGAAGCAAAGGCCCGCACATTCCGCTCGCGAACAACTTCCGCACCCACATCCGCGCGCAATCCCCGCACATAACGCAATCCCAAACGCACGCTGAAACCCTCGCGCTCCTTCTCCAACTTGCACAACCACTCCGAACAAGTCACATCAATCGGCTTCACCCGCAAACCATGCCGTTGCGCATCCTTCACCAAAGTTGCCGACTGATAAAATCCCATCGGCTGGTTGTTCAGCATCGCGGCCGTAAACGCGGCCAAGTAATGGCATTTCAAATAAGCGCTGGCATAAGCCAGCAAAGCAAAACTCGCCGCATGCGATTCCGGAAATCCATACAACGCAAACGAAGTAATAGACTGCACGATCGTATCCTGCACCGCGCCAGTAATTCCGTTCCGCGTCATCCCGCTGCGCAATTTCAACTCAATATCCTTCATCCGCTTTTCCGACCGCTTGAATCCCATCGCGCGCCGCAGTTCTTCTGCCTGCCCTCCCGTAAATCCCGCCGCAATCATCGCCATGCGCAATAATTGCTCCTGAAAAAGCGGCACGCCCAATGTCCGCTCCAGCACCGGCTCGAGCGCAGGATGCAAACAAGTGACTGGCTCGCGCCCCAGCCGCCGCTGCAAATAAGGATTCACCATCTTCCCCACAATCGGCCCCGGCCGAATGATCGCCACCTGCACCACAATGTCGTAAAAACGGACAGGCCGCAGCCGCGGCAAGCAACTCATCTGCGCGCGGCTCTCGATCTGAAACATGCCCACCGTATCCGCTTTACGCAAAGTCTCGTAAACCACCGGATCGTCCGCCGGCAATCGTCCCAAATCAATCTCGTCGCCATAATCGTCCCGGATAATCTTCAACGATTCTTCCAGCACCGCCATCATTCCCAATCCCAGCAAATCCACTTTCACGATGCCCATGTCCGCGCAATCTTCTTTGTCCCACTGCACCACCACGCGCCCCCGCATCGTCGCCGGCTCCAGCGGCACAACGGAATCGAGCTGCCCCTGGCACACAACCATCCCTCCCGAATGTTGCCCCAGGTGCCGCGGCAAATCCTGAAACTTCACGCACAGCTCCAGGAATTTGCGGATCTGCGGATGCTGCAAATCCAGTCCCGCATCCTCGAAATGCCGCGTCAGCGTATCGTTCTCGTCCTTGTATTCCCACGCGCCCACCAGGCTGGTCAAACGTCCCATAGTCTCCGCATCGAACGAAAGCGCCTTGCCAATCTCCCGCGCCGCCGAACGCCCGCGATAAGTGATCACATTCGCGGTCATCGCCGCGCCCAGCTTTCCATAGCGCTCGTACACATACTGAATCGCGCTCTCGCGTTGATCGCCGCTCGGCAGGTCCAGGTCAATATCCGGCCACTCGCCGCGCTCTTCGGAAAGAAATCGCTCGAAAAGCAGATCCATTCCGACGGGATCCACCGCTGTAATCCCCAGCGCATAACAAAGCGCGCTGTTCGCCGCCGATCCGCGCCCTTGCACTAAAATATTGCGCTCGCGGCAAAAGCAAATAATGTCCCAGACGATCAAAAAATATCCGGCCAGCTCCAGTTTCTCGATCAGCTTCAATTCCCTCTCGATCTGCGCCCGCGCTTTTTCGTTGTCCCGCCCATAACGCGTGACCATCCCCTCCAGCGTCCGCTCGCGCAGAAAATGCGCCTGCGATTTCCCGTCGGGAACCGGATACTTCGGAAACTCGTACCCCAAATTGCTCAAATCGAATTGCAAGCGCGAAGAAACCAGCTCCGTATTCGCGATAGCCTCGGGAATATCCGCAAATAAACGCGCCATCTCCTCCGGCGATTTCAAATATCGTTCCGAATTGCGCGCCAGTAAACGCCCGGCGGTCTCGAGCGTCCGGTGATTGCGAATGCAGGTAAAAACGTCCAACACTTCCCGCTGCTCCGGCAGCGCATAGCACACGCCATTCGTCGCCACCAGCGGCAAACGCAGTTTCCGTGCAATTTCCAGCGCCGCGTGATTGCGCGCTTCCTCCGCCCGGTCGTAATGCCGCTGCAATTCCACATACACATTCTCGCGCCCAAAAATCTCGCAGAGCTTCCGCACGCATTCCTTCCCACTTTCAATTCCCCCGCGCCCCAAAGCATCCGCCAGCGGCCCTTCCCTTCCTCCCGTCAGGCAAATCAGCCCCGCCGCTTTTTCCGCCATCTCCAAATCCGTAACGTGCCCTTCGTCCTTACGCGCCCGCAATTTCATCAGCGTAATCAAGCGGCACAAATTCTGATAACCGGCTCGCGTCTCCACCAGCAAAGGAAAACGCCACCCGCCCGCTCCCGTCACTTCCGCCCCAATATGCGCCCGCAACGAAATCTTCTGCGCCGCCAAATAAAAACGCGGCGCGCCATAAACCCCATCCCGATCAAGCAAGGCCATCGCCGCCATCCCACGCCCCACACACACCGAAGCCAATTCCTCAGGCAAAGCTCCGCCCTCCAAAAAACTAAAAGCCGACCGCGCATGCAATTCCGTATACATGGGTAAAGGAGACGCTACGCAGCTCACAAAACAGCCAACAAGCAAGCAACTGTCATTCCGAGGAGCCGCAGGCGACGAGGAATCTGCTTTTTTTCAGGCCTTGCGCGAAAAGAAGATCCCCGGACGATGGCCAAACGCAAAATGAAACTCAAATCGCCCTCTCTACAAAACTCTCCGTGCCCTCCGCAGTTCCTCTGTGCCCTCAGTGTTAAATCTTTGACCTAGCTTGCTGCTCCCAAATGAAACCTCTAATCGTAAACACCTCGCACAAACCACCCCCGGCACTCCGAATCGTAATAAACGCAATAAACTCCCGCTCCACCCGCCGTCACCTGAAATTCAATCTCCAGATCCCACTCATCCCGATGCCAAGAATTTTCCCGCCACCAATCCCCCGAAGTCCTCCAAGGCCCCGAAGCCGCCACTACCCGCCCGCACCAACCGCGAAAAAACACTTTCGCCGGACAACCTTCCCGCAATTCCACCGCAGCCGGCAAGCAAGGCCGAAAAATCCGGCACCCAGTAGCCGGCCGTCGCAAAAACCGCGAGCCACCGCCGTCAGACGCCGTTTTCCCGCGCGCAACCCTGCCTCGCGCACGCAGGCCCGCCACATCACCCTCCACCACAAATCGCTTCATCCGAAATTCCCCAGGACGATGCGTATCCACCAATTCCGGCGACCCGATATTCGCGTCGCCAACCAATTTCGCCAGTCGCGCCACGGTGAGCTCCAATTTCTCCGGGTCCGGCGAACCGGGAACAAATAATCCACCCTGCGCCGACCGCGGCCGCGCCGGCTCCGCAACCAAAGTGATTTTCACAATGTCCCCAGCCGGCGGATCCACCTGCAATTGCAATCGCAGCAATTTCAAAAGCATCTTGGAATCCCGCATCGGTACCGGCAGCTGCAGCACCTTCACATAAAGTTTCTGCGCCTCCGCGCCATCCGCATTAGCAGAATTTCCCGAAGCACTTTCTCCCTGTACTTGAATGTCCTTCGCAAACAAATCCCCCAAAACGAATTTCACTCGAATCGCGGCCGCCGCCATAGAACGCGCCTCCAAACGCGCGCACATCTGATCCAGCAAACGCCCCAGCAAAAACGACAAAGGCTCCAAATCCTCCACCGCATCCTCAAGTTCCATCTCTTCTTCCATGCTCTCGATGGGTTCAGCCAACACCATCGCCCGCGCACGAGCCCCCCGCGCCAGTTCATGCAAACGAACTCCCTCTTGCCCCAATCGCTCCGAAAGCTCGAGCACCGGCAAAGCCGCCAGCCCCTTGCAGTTTCGTATTCCCCAGCGCCCGAAAGTTTCCAGCGCCTCCATGGAAGGTGAAAGCACGCCAACAGGCAAACCGCTCAAGCACTTTTCTTCTTCGCCCTCCGGAATCAAAGTAACCCCCGGAAAACCGCGCGCCGCATGCACCGCCGTTTCCAGATTTGCTGAAATTGCCACACGCACCTGCAATCCCAACCCCTCCGCCCGCCGCACCATCTCCTGCGCAATATTTTCGTCCGAACCAAATAGCGAACCGAGTCCCGCCACATCCACAACGATCGTGTCCGCCGCAAGCTCTTCCACACGCGGCGAAATGGACCACCCTAAATCCAGCAGAGCCACATGCGCCACCTTCTCCTGCGCCCGCGAACAGGCACGAATTTCCACTCCGCACAATTCAGCCTGCAGTTTCGCCATCCCCAATTGAATCCCGGCAAGCAAAGCCGCTTCATCAGCCGCCACCACGCGAACCAACGGAGGAGTCCCATCCACCAGCGCAATCCCCCGCTCGCGCAGTCGAACCTCGCCGCGCAATACCGCCTGCACCATAAAATTCGGAACATGAATCGAAGCGAATGCCACGGCTTTTGAATCTCCATTCACTCCCTGCAATCTGCAGTGGAATTCCTTTCTCTGCGGTTTCTCTGCGGTCTCTCTGCGGCCCAAACGTCCAATGAAGCTGTCTCTCTCCGTGCCCTCTGCCTTTACTCTGTGCCCTCTGTGTTAAATCTTTTGATTTCGCTTTTGCTTTTGATTTGGCCGACTGAAATAATCCCAATCCGTCCGCGTACTAAAATTCCCCTCCTCCACCATCCGCCCCCGCGAACGCGACACTTCCCCCCGCGCGCTCAATCCATCCAGCAACCACCCCAACGAATGCCGCACAAAATCCGCATCCGGCACAGGCACCGCCCGGGCCCAAGAAGCCCCTTCCGCCTCCATCCGCAATCCCAAAGAAGCGCAAGTCTTCGCGTTCGACTCCTGCTCCAAAAGCACCAGAACCGTCGGCGTATCTTCCACCGCCCTCCGAAAACGGAACCACGATTCCAGCGGCACATGCCGCACCAACCGCGGAGAAATATCGCTCAAATCCACCGCAATGAATCCAAATCCCCCACCCTGCAAAACCAAATCCGTGGCCCGCAAACTCTGTTCGATGTTCCGGCAGCGCACCCACAAAAGTTTCCGCAACTCCACTCCCGCCGCCTCCGCCGAATACGGATCAAAAGCATCCCCTCCATCAATCAACGCGCAAGCTTCCTCCTGCGCCGTGCGCGCGCTCAAAGCCGAAAGCAATAAACTGGTCCGCCCCGAACAAGCCGGCCCGAAAATTTCCGTAAGCGCTCCGCGCGGCAAACCTCCCGTCAAAGAATCAATTTCCGGAATACCCGTGGAAACCGTCGTAACGATCTTGCGGTCGCGATAAGTAAAAGGCGCGGCAACGCGCCCGGCCAAAGCCAGTTCCACCTGCGAGCGCAAAGCAGCGAAATTAGCGGCCATAGTTCATCAATAGTGCAACGCGAGGCGCCAAAGCGAAGGCATCAATCTTCGCCTTTTCTTCGCCTACCCAATTTTCTACATCTTGCCAAGCATTGTCAACCTCGCCGCCCACAGGAATGCAGGCATCCCGGTATGTATTGGAAGTCTCCACTCGGATAAAAATGGCTGGAATTACCTGACCATGCCGAAGCGCCCGACACAATCCGCCAAACCATCTATCGAACCCAATGCCTCGCTGAAGGAATTGCAAGCAGCCGCAAAGAATTGCCAAGCGTGCGATCTTTGGAAACACGCCACACAAACCGTATTCGGCGAAGGCCCGTCCAACGCAAAAATTATTCTTGTCGGTGAACAGCCAGGCAATCAGGAGGACTTGGAAGGCAAACCTTTCGTCGGTCCGGCCGGCAAGCTCCTCGACGAAGCTCTCGCCGAAGCGGGTATTGATCGCAAGCAGGCCTACGTCACCAACGCAGTAAAACACTTTAAGTGGGAACCCCGCGGCAAGCGCCGCATCCACAAAAAGCCGAACGCCGCGGAAATGGCCGCCTGCCGCCCTTGGCTAGACGCTGAAATCGCCGCGCTTCATCCGAAAGTGATCGTCTGCCTGGGCGCCACCGCGGCGCAATCCCTGTTAGGCCGCGACTTTCGCGTCACCCAACATCGCGGCGAGTTCCTGAAATCCGCGCTCGCGCCGGTAGCAATGGCCACCGTGCACCCATCATCCATTCTGCGCGCACCGGACGAGCAAACCCGGCACGCAGAAATGCAGCGCTTCATCACCGACCTGAAAAAGATCTCGCAAGCGCTCCGCAAGAAATAATCACACAACTATTCTTGCAGGCTCATGCAGACCGCAATTCCACAATCGAGCTGAGTATTTTGTTCAGAGGACTTCGAGGGCTCGCGGCGACAAACGCGCAATCGAGGTATGCTCGCGCGAATTAATTCCCGCCGCAAGCTCCGGTCTTCGTGCCAGAGATCGCCACGCCGTACTGGTTCGCGCCGGAGAGCCGCGTGCCGCCTCCCAAAAGCAAAACGCTATCCACCGGGCTCGGCCAATTCATCTCATAAATTCCTCGCGCGGCGTCCACAGTGCGCCAGGTTCCGCGAAACGTCCCGCTCGTGAATGACCCGTTCGGCGCGACGGACACATTCCACCCGTTTGCCCAGTGCCATGTTCCCGCCAGGCCCGTGCTTCCCGAAACGCGCCCGCCCGAAATCGGATAGCCGTATTGATTCCCTCCGCTCATCGTGCGTTGGTCTGGTGAGACGGTGAGAGTTTCAATCATCACCGGCCAGGTAAACGTGTACGCGCGCCGCTCCGCATCCACCAGCCTCCAGTGCGCGGTGAACGGCCCCCCCGTCACCGTGCCATCTGCGTGAATTGTGACCGGTGTGTTGTTGAACCACTGATAGCAGCCTACGATGGGATCCACGCGACCGTTCACTCCAGAAGACGTCGTCCGGTGCGAAGATGGCACCGCTTTTGGAGCCGGCGTCGCCGCGTTGTCTCCGGAATTCGGATCACTCACGGCGTCATTGCCTCCGGAAGGATTTGTAGCGGCTGGCGAGTCCCCGGCACCCTGCGAATTCCCGCTGCCGCGCATCAGCATCATTCCCACCACTACTGCAGCAAGGACAAGCACCGCAGCCGCGCCAATCAACACTGTCTTCGAAGTCAGAAACGACGCTCGTGGACCGTCGCTTCCCGCGCCCGCTGCTGCACCGGCCGTCGCCGCCGCGCCACCCGCCGCATTGCGCTGCCACATCACAGTCGCATCCGTCGGCGGTGCTGTCTCACCCATTTTCACCGGCAACAACTTGTGCACCGTCGCCGCCAGATTATCCAAATGCTTTTCCATCGGCGGCGTCATCGCGTCCAGCCAATGCACCGACCCGATGAAATAGTCGAGCGACTTCCCCGGCGCCACATCCTCAATCCGAAAAGGCAGCACGGCCACGCCGTTGCTCACCGCACGTTCCACTTCTTTCGGAATGTGCCCAGACGCATTGGCGCTTGAAGAAAAAACCAGCACCATCACCTTCGCGCCGTGGATCGCCTCAATAATCGCTTCGCCGTACGACCTCCCGGCCACAATGTCCCGCGGCGCAATCCAACAACGAATCCCCGAAGCCTCCAAACGCGCGCACACCGCGTCCGCCACAATCTTGTCTTTCGACGCATAACTGATGAACACATCAAACGCCACAGCCCAAACCTCCGCAACCGCTCCGGGATCTACAATCTCGCACGCGCGCTACTCCGCACTCACCATTTCACTTATCAACTTCGCAGCAGGAATGCCGAGATTATATCCCTAGTTGCATCCAACCTTCCCGCACTATCGCAGCAAAATTCGGAGCATCCGAGCTTCAACTCCCGCACAGGAAGTAACAACAATCCCACCAATTTGCACTGGGGGATGCCAAGGGTAGCAAGGAAAGTTGGGCAGCCAGCTGTTCCTCATTAATGACGTTTCACGGAAGGATTGTTGGAAACCGCCGGCGGAACGTAAAAATAACGAAGCCTTTAACAAAACAAAGTTCTGCGGTTTTCTGGCGAAGCAGTATCAGAAGAATCCGCACGTGTCGGCTAATTTTTCGATCCACTACGCAGACTGCCGGAGCCTCGTCCGCATCGCAATCAACGCAGCCAGCCCCATTCCCGAAAGCAACAGCGAGGAAGGTTCCGGCACGCTTGGCGGGTCCGGCGGATCAGGGCTGAATGTCAACGAAGAGATTCCATCTTGTTCGTCCCCAGCCTGCCAAGTTATTTGAGTGATGCCGGTTCCTGAAAACGCTTCGGTACCCGATGGGCAGATGACGTCGCAGAGGAAACTGTCCCCCGCATTGTCGCTCGCCGTGAACAAAGTGACGCCGAGCCAGGTGAACGACAGGTCGTCTACTGGGGAAGTAAAATCAATCGTCCCATTAAAGCCCAGTAGGGAGTTTCCCTCCGTATCCCCAGTTCCACCCGCGAAGCTATAGTCCACCAGAGAGGTGTTTCCCCATTCTATTCCGTGTGGATACGGGATAAAGGTAACGGAAGTTACCGTGCTGCCGTCCGGGATAGTTTCTACTCCGGTGCTAGTAACTATTTGATCGGCATGCGCGAGACTTGCGAATAGCAGAACTGCAAACGCAAGCGCCAGTTTCGTCTTCATGGCCCAACTCCTACGGCTGGTAGTGCCATTACCTGCCTTCGCATACCCAACCCCGCCAAGACGGAAGTCATTGAAAAGTAGGACGTTATCTCTTTGTCACCGGAGAGCAAAGTCGTAAATACATGCCCGTTATATGCAATTATCTTCTCACGGCTGCCCAGGCCAGAACAGTTGCTCATCTAATGCCTACACAGTAAGTAGTCCGCCAGTCAGCCGTTCCGTTTCACGCTCGACGCAGTGTCAAACTCCCGCCTCGGCCGCCGCGCCCGAAGAATTCCAGGAGGCTCAGTTTGCACCTCAGCCAGTGAATCGCTGCAAGCGAAACCCGTAGCCAACGCGCCGCGCTATTCTGGATCTCGAGTGTGGCCAGAGTAAAAGCGATCGGTGGTCTGATTTTGGATTAGCTGAACGAAGTGAAAAAGTATGGCGCGCCCGGAGAGAGTCGAACTCCCGACCTTTTGGTTCGTAGCCAAACGCTCTATCCAGCTGAGCTACGGGCGCGCCGGAACCACACGTGCGGTCCGAATAGATTACGACACCACGCCCGCGACTTCAACACCACGCACACCAAATTATCCAGCCACCTGATTCGCTCCCCGGGGTGAAACTCAAACCAATTCCGCGTCCCTTACTTCCTGCCTCTTTGCTTCCCTGCCTCCTCCAGCGCGAGAAAATCGTGTCGAACACCATTACCCCGCACTGTTCACCCAATTGTCATGCTCGGGTAACAATCGCGCAGTACCGTCACGCCTCTCAGTCGCAAATCTCAAATCTTCTCGATGAGGTGCTGAATGGCGGCAGGCACGTCTGTTCTAGATACCAAAATGACCGTGAGCTCCCCGGCCAAAATTGGCATGGGGATTTTCGGCGTAGCTCTGGTCGTCGGTCTCGTATATGCCGGCACGCACTTGCTCCGCGACTTGTCCGGCGTGCAAACCACTAGCGCACTGCCATTCATCCTGCTGGGCATCGCGCTGCTCACCGCCTTGGGATTTGAATTCGTCAACGGCTTCCACGACACCGCCAACGCCGTCGCCACCGTGATTTACACCCACACCCTTGAGCCGCACGTCGCAGTGGTCTGGTCAGGAATGTGGAATTTTCTCGGCGTGCTAGTCTCCAGCGGCGCGGTCGCCTTCGGGATCGTTTCCCTGCTCCCCGTCGAACTAATCCTGCAAGTCGGTGGCAAAGCCGGCTTCGCCATGGTCTTCGCTCTCCTCGTCGCCGCGATCATCTGGAACCTGGGCACTTGGTGGTTCGGACTACCCGCCTCCAGTTCCCATACTCTCATCGGCTCCATCATCGGCGTAGGCATCGCGAACCAATTGATGTCCGTGAAGTCCGGCACCAGCGGTGTCGATTGGGGCCAAGCCACCAACATTGGAAAATCCCTGCTTCTCTCTCCGATCGTCGGCTTCGTTTGCGCCGCCCTGTTGCTGATCGCCTGCAAAAAGCTAATTCCCAATAAAGCCCTCTACGAAGCTCCCAAGGGCACCGAGCCGCCGCCATTTTGGATTCGCTGCCTGTTGCTCCTCACGTGCACGGGAGTAAGTTTCTTCCACGGCTCGAACGATGGTCAAAAAGGCATGGGCCTGATCATGCTCATCCTCATTGGCACGGTTCCCACTGCGTACGCCGTCAATCACGCCGTCAATTTTCAGCAGACTCAGGACTTCGTTGCCGTCTCCACAGAAACCGCCAACATGCTCGACCACTACGTTTCGCCCAACGCTGTCATCGGTGACGCCCGCGACGACCTCACGAACTACATTCGTACCAAGCAATTCACTCCCAACACCATGCTCGCCCTACGCGAAACCATCAACGGCATCGGCACCGAAATGGCTCTCTACAAGGAACTCAAGGCCGTCCCGCAAGACAAAGTTCGCAATTTCCGCAACGATATGTATGTCGTTAGCGAAGCTCTCCGCCTGATGAACAAAACGCACCAGCCGGCATTCTCCACGGCGGACACCGCAATCCTGGCGAACTACAAGAAGCACATTGACAATGCCACCAAGTTCATTCCCACTTGGGTGAAAGTAGCAGTAGCCCTCGCGCTCGGCATGGGCACCATGATCGGCTGGAAGCGCATCGTAATCACTGTCGGCGAAAAAATCGGCAAGGATCATCTGACGTACGGTCAAGGCGCAGCCGCCGAAATCACGGCGATGGCCACCATCGGCGCAGCTGACTGGTTCGGCTTACCCGTCAGTACCACGCACGTGCTCTCCTCCGGCGTAGCCGGCACCATGGCTGCAAATCACAGCGGATTGCAGATGAGCACAATCCGCAATCTAGCGTTAGCCTGGGTGCTGACGCTGCCAGCCTCGATCTGCCTGGCAGCAACTCTGTTCTGGGCGTTCAGCAAAATCGGCTAGCTCAAAACGTTTTGAGTTGGGTTTGACTTTGTAGCGGCGCACTTCAGTGCGCCATTCGCGTCGCGGCGCGAAATTGTGGGACGCTAACTCACGTCGCGACGAATCAAGCTTCCTATTATAAAATCTCTGTGTCTTCGGGAGCGCGGAAAAAATCCGCAGGCTATCATCTGTAATGTCCAGAATCACCCTAGCAATATTCGCCTGTCTCTGTTTTATCCACGCCCGTCCCGGTGTGTACGCGCAGGAACCGCCCGCCAACACTTGCCCTCGCCCAGCCATCGGCAGCCCGGTCGCCGAACCCGAAGACCTTCGCAGCCAAAAGCGGCGTTCTCCAGGTTGATCTAACAGTCCACGATTACGCCAACACCGATGGCACCACGCGCTACTGCTATCTAACTCCCAACGGCGTCGAATCCCCCACTCTCCGCCTCAGCCCCGGCGACCTCCTGATCCTGAATCTGAAAAACGATCTAAAAGACCCTCAGCGTGCCCCAACGACCACGGCCCAACATCACATGCAGCCCGAAAAAGGCGCGAATCCCTGCACGAGCGGATTCATGTCCATCACCTCCGCCAATCTTCATTTCCATGGCCTCACGGTGCCGGCCGTCTGTCACCAGGATGACGTCCTGAAAACCTCGATCCAACCCAGCGATCCACCGTTCCAATATCGTTTTTACATCCCGAAAAATGAGCCTCCCGGCCTCTACTGGTATCACCCACACATTCACGGTTTCAGTACGCCACAAGTTCTCGGTGGCTTGTCCGGCGCAATGATTATCGAAGGCATTGAACGCGCCAATAAAGAAGTCGCGGGCCTTCCAGAGCGCGTTCTGATCATTCGCGATCAGAACTTGCTCAATCCTGACGCCCCACCCGCAAAATCCGAACCGGTTGTCCCAAAGATGTTGCTCGATCGCGATGGAGACGCCGCCAACAACGGCACTGGCTTCGGCAAACCCGCGAAAGATCTTTCCATCAACTATGTCCCGGTGCCCTATCCGGATTACACGCCCGCCAAAGTTGAAATGAAGCCGGGAGAACGGCAGTTCTGGCGAGTCCTCAACGCGTCGGCGATCACGTATCTCAACCTGGAAGTTCTTTATAAATTCAAGCCGCAACAATTAGGAATCGTCGCCCTCGATGGCGTTCCACTCAACGCCAACGGCATGAATGGAGATTTCATTGATTGGCAGACGCACATCGGGATCCCTCCGGGTGGCCGCGTCGAATTTATTGTCACCGGTCCGCCTCCCGGAGTGCCGGGGCTTCTCGTAACGCGCACCCTGGACACCGGAGCGGGCGGAGAAAATGATACCAATCGCATGCTGGCCACGATCTCAGCCTCTAACGACGCGCCCGAGCCTCGTTCAACACTCTCGTCGTCCCCAGTTCCCCTTCCTCCCCCTGCTTTGCCATGGTTAGGCACTGTCGCGCCGGTTCGCACACGCAGGCTATATTTCTCGGAAAAATTGGAAAATCCCAAAGATCCCAATAGCGCTACGACTTTCTATCTGACGGTAGATGGTCAAACTCCCAAGCCTTTTGATCCCACTTCCGCCGTGCCGAATATAATCGTCCATCAGGGCGATGTGGAGGATTGGATCATCGAAAACCGTTCCACCGAGCTGCACGCGTTCCACATCCACCAACTTCATTTCCTGATGGTGGCGTGGAGAGACACCCCTGTGAACGAACCCTTCCTGCGCGATACGGTCAACGTGCCCTATTTCGACGGGAAGACTTTGGAATACCCGAGCGTCACTCTGCGCATGGATTTTCGCGACCCCAACACCGTTGGCACGTTCGTTTATCATTGCCATCTTCTCGAACACGAAGATGGCGGAATGATGGGCACCGTCCAAGTCCTTCCAAAAGATGCGCCGCCACCACCCAAAGAAAAAAGTCCCAGTACTTCACGACATAAATCCGCAGCTCGATCATCCAGCACCGATTAAATTTGTTCGTCTGGCATCATTCGTGCCTCGCGCCCCCGCCTTAGGTAGGAGGCGCGACACCTCCCTTGCGAATCAGTGCCAGTACGAAATTTTTGCGCGACGCCTCGCAACGTATTCTTTTTCATTCGTTTTTCTTCTCTTTCTTATTCCATTCACATAAGAAAAATCTCCCCGCAACAAATCGCGGTTATTACTCTCAAGCTCCACTTGAAGTAGATTTCGAAAACAATCAGGAGGGTGAATGTCCTTCAAGCATGTTGCATCAAATTCGCTTCATTGTCTGCGCATCGGGCTCGCGACCCTTGCAATGTTCCAGTTCACGCTCGGCGCGTCTTTGCTCGACGCCGCTCCAACTCCGGCTCCAGCCCAGGAAGCCAGCGCTGCCCCCACCACAGCGTCTCCTATCAAACACGTCATCGTAATCATCGGCGAAAACCGCAGCTTCGATCACGTCTTCGCCACGTACGTTCCGAAGGGCAACCAAAAAGTTTGGAACTTGCTCTCGGAAAAAATCATCAACTCGGACGGCACTCCCGGACCGAATTTCCACGCAGCGCAGCAAGTTGCCGCCACCGACAAGGGCACCACGAGCTCTGATGTGTTTCTGCTGGCTCCGCCCTTGACCGAATTTCCCGGCACCGTCCTCCCCGCCCCGCTCGTTGGCGGTGCGAAGGATTCTTACGTCGAAGGCGATAGCTTGTCCCTTGCCGAGGCGTCTGAATACCAGATGCTGCCCGACAATTATTATCAGTATCTGATTTCCGGTGGCACCGGCCTCACCTCCAAGACTCCAGACACCCGCATCACCGACGTCAATTCTTTGCCTGCGGGTCCATTCCAGCTCACCAACGGAAATCTCTTCACCTACAACTCCTATGCTGCGAGTCCGGTTCACCGCTTCTATCAAATGTGGCAACAGTTGAACTGCTCCGCGAAAAACTCGACTGCGACGAACCCCTCGGGCTGTAACGCGAAGCTGTTTTCATGGGTGGAAGTCACCGTCGGCGCTGGAACGAACGGCTTGCAACAGCCCTCGAACTTCAGCACCGAATACTCGCCCACTGCCGTCACCACCGGTGAAGGTTCCACAGCGCTCGGCTTCTACAACGTCCAGCAAGGCGACGTACCGTACTTTAAGAGCCTCGCCGACACCTACGGCATGAGCGACAACTTCCATCAGTCCGTCAACGGCGGCACCGGTGCGAATCACATCATGCTGGGTCACGCAGACGCGATCTGGTTCAGCGACGGCCACGGCAAAGCCCTGGTTCCTCCGCACAACGTCGAAGTTGACAAGGGCACCGCGAACGGCGGCGTCGTGGACGAAGTCGAAAATCCCAATCCCGCCATCGGCACCAACAACTGGTACACGGAAGACGGTTACGGCGGTGGCTCCTTCGGTTCTCCGTCGTACGGCGGAGGCTCCTACACGGACTGTGCGGACATGACTCAGCCGGGCGTTGCCCCCATCGTGAATTACCTACAATCGCTACCGCATCCCGTGAAGCCCAATTGCGATCCGGGCCACTACTACCTGCTGAACAACTACAATCCGGGCTTCTTCGGTAACGGCGACAACGCCTTCACCGATACCAATGCCAACAACACTGTGTTCACCATTCCACCCTCTAATGTGAAGAGCATCGGCGACGATCTCAACACCAAGCAAGTCACGTGGAAGTATTACGGCGACCAGTGGGACAACTACGTGCCTGATCCGTACCAGCTCAACTACGGCGCCATCGGCCGAACCACCGACGAGTACTGCAACATCTGCAACCCGTTCCAGTACGATTCGCAAGTCATGGCCAGCACCGACGCCCGCACCTACCACATGAAGGACACGCTCGACCTGTACAACGACATCGCCCACAACACTCTGCCCGCAGTCTCCTTCGTTAAGCCCAGCGGCTTGGTGGACGGCCATCCGTCCTCCTCGAAGCTGAACTTGTTCGAAGGCTTCACGGAGAAAATCGTGGAAGCAGTGCAGGCGAACCCGACACTCTGGGCCAGCACGGCCATCTTCATCACCTTCGACGAAGGCGGCGGCTACTATGATTCCGGTTACGTTCAGCCGCTGGACTTCTTCGGCGACGGCACCCGCATCCCGTGCATCGTTGTCTCAGCCTACAACAAGCCCGGATACGTCTCGCACGTCTACACGGATCACGTCTCCATTGACAAATTCATCGAGCGCAATTGGAGCCTTGGTCCGATCACCACGCGCAGCCGCGATAATTATCCGAACCCCGTCACGGCTCCGAGTGATCCGTACGTGCCCACAAACGGCCCGGCCATCGGCGACCTGTGGGATATGTTCACCTTCAGCAGCAGCAACACCGAGTAACCAGCAAACGAGCCAACCGTTCCGCCGGGTTCCACTCCCGGCGGAACGGCCTTAACTCCTTCGCATCTTTTCCTTTGCATTCGCATCTACTCAGGTTAGGATTTCGCCATGCATCGCACGACCTGCTCCAACCAATGCGCTCTCTGTTGTTGTCCACCAGACGCTTGGGGCGGGGTGCGATCCGAATAGCTCAGTAATCCTATAAACGGATTTCAAGCCCGCCAACAGCGCAAGCTGTCAGGCGGGCTTTTTGTTTTTGCGCGCCAAAAATCAGCACGCAGGCAAGAAACGACGAAGCACCAAAAAGGAGCCTCAGCAAATGTCCGAAACAATCGCCACAACGACGCGCCCCACCAGAATCTCGCAACCTACATCACGAAAATTCTCGCTGGACACCTGGGCCGTCCTGGTAGCCCTGGCCCTCTCAGCAGCCGTCTGGCTAGGCCTGCTCAAACACATTCCCTGGTAACGCGCAGCCCGCAAGACGCCTTTGTAGCGGCGCACTTTAGTGCGCCATCGGTGTAGCGGCAAAAACGCAAATGGCGACAACCTCGCCGCGACAGCAACAGTTTCGCAACGTCGAACTAGCACCAAACGCAGCGCAAAAAATTCCGCGGAGGAAACACCAGATGGCCAGCTCGATAGCAATCCCCCAACCGGCAACAGATAACGCCTTCAAACAATTCGCGCGCCTAATCCCCGGCCTAGCCCTCCTAGCCGCGGTAGGCTACGCCGGAAAAGTCATCGAACACTCCATCGCCACGTACGGCAAAGCCCACCACCTAACGCTCCCCAACATCGAATACGTCCTCTGGGCCATAGTAATCGGCCTAGCCATCGCCAACACAGTAGGCGTCCCACGCGTATTCCAAGCCGGCATCGCCACGTACGAATTCTGGCTGAAAGCCGGAATAGTCCTGCTAGGCTCGCGCTTCCTCCTAGGAGACGTCGCCAAACTCGGCGGCGTCAGCTTGGTCCTAGTCGCCATCGAAATCGCCGTCTCGCTCTCCTTCATGACCGCCCTCGGCCGCGCCTTCAAACTCAAACCCAAACTCACCGATCTGCTCGCCGTCGGCTCCTCCATCTGCGGCGTCTCCGCCATCATCGCCGCGCAAGGCGCCATTGACGCCGACGCCGAAGACGCCAGCTACGCCATCGCCGCCATTCTTTCTCTCGGCGCCATCAGCCTCTTCATCTTCCCACTCGTCGGCCACGCGCTGCATCTCAGCGACACCAGCTACGGCCTCTGGGCCGGCCTCGGCATTGACAACACCGCCGAAGTCACCGCCGCCGGCGCGCTCTATTCCGACGCCGCCGCCAAAGTCGCCGTCCTCGCCAAAACCGCTCGCAACGCCATGATCGGCTTCGTAGTCCTCGCCTACGCCATCCGCTGGGCGCGCAAAGAAAACACCGCCGGCGTAACCAACAAAGCCCAGTTCCTCTGGCAAAAATTCCCGAAGTTCGTCCTCGGCTTCCTGGTAATCTCCGCCATAGCCACAGCCCACGTCTTCAGCAAAGACCAGCTCACAAGCCTGGCCAATCTCTCCCGCTGGGCCTTCCTACTAACCTTCGCCGGAGTAGGCCTCCGCACCAACATCCGCGAACTAGGCAAACAAGGTTTCCGCCCGTTCTTCGTGGGCGCGCTAGGCGAAATAGTGATCGCAGTCCTGACCCTAGGCCTAGTCTTCGGCGCCGACCGCTTCGTGCGATGAAGCGTCGAATTCTGACTTTTCACAACTGCAAAATAGTGCCGATTAGAACGAGGTCCGACTGTTTGTTTTGTGGTAGTTACGGTGAATTCTAATATCTGCCATCGTCGATTAGAAATCACGGGACGCGTGGACCGTGATCCGCGAGCGCTGATTTCGGGAAGCCGACCGCGACGCAGAAAGCGCGCTTTTGTGACGATTAGAACGGCAGAAAAGTGCGTTTTTGTTGGGTTTTTGATCATTTCTAATCGCGAGGTGTGACGATTAGAACGGCGGTGATGGGTTACGAGTGATAAGCGGCGTGTGAGAGTCGGGGCGGAGTGTCGAGTGTGACGATTAGAAGTGACGCGATTCGTGCTTTGCGGAGCTGCTAGTCCCGCAGAAAACGCGGGATGCAAAGTGCGCATTTGTTGGCGATTGATTTGGGGTGCGGGTGTTTGTCTTGTGTGAGTTACGATGGATTCTAATCGGCGGGGTTGGCGATTGATTTTGGTGCGATATTTGGGGGATGTAACATCCATGTAACATCGTGCAGTGCGGTTACATCGAGCGGTTGGCGCTGGTGGGCGTCGCGGGAAGGTGTGCGGTGCGAGAAGTGCGTTGATGGCGGGGGCTGCGGGGCGGTTTTTGGCGACAGTTTTCCCTGGTGTTCGGTTTGCTGACTCCGTCGCCGGTGCTGCGGTCCGCATGTTGCGTCCTCAGTGGGGGCGGAAAAGCGCCCCAATCTACCATATCACATTTACCTACTGATTACTCTACCATGCTATGTAACCGTTCTGAGAATAGATGCGGTTTGAAATTGAATCACGAGTAAAGTGGGATCAAAATTTCGCTTGATCCGCGGCGGCCGCACGTTACCACTCAAAGAGCCACTAACAGTTTGTTGAAAAATTTAGATTTCGAAGTATTTTCGTTCGCAGTTTTGAGTTTTCGCTGAATTGTAAGGGAGTCGTTTGGGTTTGTTCTGCCTGCTCAGCCGATCCGAACCGAGACTTCCTTCATGCTCTGGCCATCAGGTTTCGCAATCGGCACAGGTTGTAGGCCGCCCCCGTGAAGGTAAACAGCCACCCCACCTTGTCGATTCCTCTCAACTTCACCTTCTTTAGCATCCCAACCATCTTCATCCACCCGAAAGATTGTTCCACTCGTTTTCTCTTCCGCTGACTCACCTCGTACCCCGCATGCCGTGTGGTCCGCTCGTCTATCGCGCTCCTGCGATTGCTCGTGTTCTGCGCCACATGCGGGGTGATGTTCATCCCGCGCAGTTCTCGCACGAATTCTCGGGTGTCGTAATTCTTGTCTCCTCCCAACGTCACTCGCTTTCCCGGCGGGACAGCCTCGGCCATGAGCAGCGCAGCATCTCGCTCCGCTCTTCCGTTCGCCTCCGTCAGAAACGTCTGCAGCAAGAGTCCGTTGCGGTTTTCCATCAATACATGCCCCATATAACTCAGCTTCGCCTGGCTTCCTCGGGACTTCGTCCACAACCTGGCATCGGGATCCGTGGTCGATTCATGGGTCTGGTTCTTTCGCTTTTCCCCTTTGAAGTCGACGTCTCCTCCCGGTCCAGCGGGCTTCCCACTCCCATCCTTCGGTCGGAAACTCTTGTGACTGGCCCAGGCCTCAATCAGCGTCCCATCTACCGTGAAATGTTCATCGGACATAAACGGCCTGGCTCTCTCCAGCACCCGCTGGAAAAACGTCTCGGCGACCTCTTCATTCAGCAAGCGCTCCCGATTTTTGCTGTACACCGCGTGATTCCACACCACCTCGTCCATCTCCATCCCCACGAACCACCGGAATAGCAGGTTGTACTGCAGTTGCTCGATCAGCATTCGTTCGCTGCGGACCGAATAGAAAATCTGCAACAGCAGAGACCGAAACAGCCGCTCCGGCGGTATCGACGGCCGCCCCACGTCGGAGTACAACTTCGCAAACTGCGGCGACATTTCCTTCAGGATCTCATCGACCATCTTGCGGATCGGTCGCAACGGATGGTCCGCCGGGACTCTCTTCTCTGGCGAAACGTAGCTGAACATTCCTTCCTGCTGGTTATCGTCTCCGCGCATTCACTCGCCTCCTTGACCTTCTGTACTTCAGACGAGTTCTTTCAATTAAAGTTGCGGAAGAAATGGGTTTTTCAACAAGCTGCTAATTAACCCCCGCCACACATTTCTGCCGCTTGCGGTGGTTCTGCCTGCGGCGAAGGCACGGCCGCCCGGTAGTCCTATGTTGTGCGGAACCTGAGGCGTTTGAGTTGTTTCTTGTAGAGGCAGAGACAATGCTCGATTTCCCAGGGCTTGAGCTTTTGAAATTCCTTGGGGAGTTGGCTGCGCATTAGAAAACCGTGGCTTCCGCGGAGGCCCAGCGCTTTAGCCCCCTCTTTTACGCCCGCGTGAAGATAGACACGATCTGGCATGATGCCGAGATGCGCTCCGATGCGGAGTGTCGTGTCATGAACGGTTAGCTTGGAATGCTTCCAAAATCCTTTGGATACCTTGTGGGAGATATTCATGAGTTCGGGGAACGATTTGCAGGCGCGAAGTGCCTTACTCTTCTGTGACAGGGCACGACCGAAAGCCTTCAAGGTATCGCCGTGAATTCTTCGCTGGTGCGGGTGCCTTTTACAGTCTACGGTGGACTGGGCCGCCACACGGATGGCAGTAGGTAAATTTCGCTGACCGCCGAAGTAACCCAATTCTTCCTTGGCTTCGCGGCTGCAGTTGTTGATGTAGTCCTGCACAATCTCCTTGAGGTTTTGAAATGTTTTCCTGCTCGGGCGACAGTTTCCGAGTCGTGTTTTTGCGTTTGTTGGCGCGCAGCTATACATGGTGGACTTCATTCTTCCGTACAATGTTCGGCGTGCAGCGTAGCACTTTGGAAAGGGTTTAGGGAGTGGGGCGGGCACGCCATCCCGAGCGCGACGCGCTATTGGCATGCGGATTGGGTGGAAGGACGCTGGAGCTGCCAAAGGCGAAGAGCACAGCCAAGAGTGGCTGTGCCACACCCGGTGCTTACGCCGAGGCTTCCCCTGCGACGGCGGGCGGGCCGTGGCCGAGGATGCGTGTTTTGCCTTCGTCGGCTCGGTTATCTTGACATTTGCTGGCTGTCGGCTACTCTGAGAAACAACGCGTTCCTGTTGGGAGGATTGAGCTGTGAACATCGAAATCCGCGATCCGGTCCTGGAAGCTCGACTCCGAAAACAGCTGCAGGCGACTGGGTCGGGGAGCGTCGAGGAAGTGTTGGTGCGGTTACTGGAAACGCAGGAAGAACAGGACCGGTGGCTTCTGGAGAATCGCGAAACTATCAACGCGCAGATCGGGCGCGGGATCGCTGAACTGGACCGCGGCGAAGGAATTCCGGAAGATCAGTTGGATGCGCACCTGGCAAAACTGAAACGCCAACCTTAAATGAGCGCGCGATTCGTTGTTGCGCCGCAGGCCGCGCTGGACCTCTTCGAAATCTGGCTGTATGTGAAGGAACACACCAGTAGTGCCGCAGCAGATCACGTCGAATCGGCCATCCGGGAGCGCATCGCTTTCCTCGCTGGCGTTCCCGGCGGCGGACATTGGCGCAAGGATTTGACCGACGAGAATGTGAAGTTTTTCCCCGTTTATTCTTATTTGATCGTCTATCGCCCGGACACGACGCCATTGCAGATTGCTGCGATCCTGCACGGGCGGCGGAATCTGGAAGAAACCCTCAAAGAGCGATTGTGAGGCGGTAGGTCTTGCGCGGTGCCGGCGAGAAGCAGGCACGGCATGCCGTGCCCCTACGAACGGCGAAGAGCACAGACCCTTCGACACTGCCGCCGGCAGGTACTCAGGGCGGGCAAGAGCGGCTGTACCACACGCCAATCGGGAGATTGGCGTGCCCAGGTTACGGCTAGGCCTTCCCTGCTGCTTGTTTCGAGGGCGCGTGTTTCGTTAGGTAATGCTCCAGGACGGTTTGGAATTTTGCCAGCCATTGGGGATGGGCTGGCCAGGCGGGGCCGGTGACAAGGTTGCCGTCGGCGATGGCGTCGGTCATTTCGACGGGGGCGTAGGTGCCGCCGGCGTTTTCGATTTCGGGAGCGCAGGCGGGATAGGCGCTGAGGCGTTTGCCTTTTATGACGCGGGCGGCGGCGAGAATTTGCGGGCCGTGGCAGAGCGCAGCGATGGGCTTATCGGCATCGGCGAAATGCCGGACGAATTCGAGGACCTTGGGATTCAGGCGCAGATATTCGGGGGCGCGGCCGCCGGGGATTACTAGCGCGTCGTAGGCTTCGGGATGGACGTCGGCGAAGGTGGCGTTGAGCGTGAAATTGTGGCCGCGCTTTTCGGAGTAGGTTTGATCGCCTTCGAAATCGTGGACGGCGGTGCGGACGAATTGGCCGGACTTTTTGTCGGGGCAAACGGCGTGAACGGTGTGGCCTAACATTTGAAGCGCTTGAAAAGGAACCATCACCTCGTAGTCTTCGACATAATCACCGACGATCATCAGAATTTTTGCGGTGGGCATGTGGCCTCCTGCGGAAGATTTGCGTGCAACGAGCGATAAGACGTTAATGATAACACTGCGGTGGGCGGAGGTTCGAGGCGGAGAGGCTGCGCGCAGACATCGTGCGTGCATGATCCAGCGAGGGGCCGCGGCACGGGGAAGCGCCTGAGGAAGGCGAAGGCGTTGAATATTTCAATATTCATTGACAAACTCAACGCATCGAGAAGACGCCGAATGACGGTCCAAGTGGTTCTCCTCGCGGCATCTCAAGGTGTGGCAAACACATAGCGTTTTGGCCTTCGCGGGTTTAGGATTGGCAGCGCATTTGCACGTTCGGAAGACAACGCCCCATTCAGGGCAATCTGAGAGGAGAAATCATGGCGGAAAAGAAGAAGCAGACCAAGGGCCTCAAGAAGCCCAAGAAACTGGCGGCCACGAAGCCGCTCCTCGGCGACGCGTACAAACTGCACTAGTGGTGGTGGGCCCAGCACGCGGACGCCGCCAGAAGGTATACGCGCGTGGTCTGGAAGGTGTTCCACCCGATGACAGAGTTTTACTTCCAGGGAGGAAGGCGTTGAGACGGCGACACTCGGTGGGGCGCACCCGTCTAGCGCAATGCCTTCTTCTCGATTACAAAATCCCCTAAAACAAGACAGTCCATCTCGCTTTTCAAGAACGTCCCCATTGCATCCGCTGGCGTATTGACGATCGGCTCACCCTTCAGATTGAAAGAAGTATTCAGCAAAACCGGGACGCCAGTTGCGCTTCCAAATCGCGCGATCAAGTTGTAGAAACGCGGGCTGCGGTCGCGGAAAACAGTCTGGAGGCGGCCGGTCCCGTCCACATGCGTGATTGCGGGCAGGGTGGCCCGCTGAGCCGGTTTGACCGGCACCACGTAGAGCATGAAGCGCGCCGGAGTGTGTTCCGCTGCGTTCGGCAGATCGAAATATGTCTCAGCGCATTCTGCAAGCACTGCGGGAGCGAACGGCCGGTAGGGTTCGCGGAATTTGATTTTTGTATTGACGATGTCTTTCATGTGCGGATTGCGAGGATCGGCGAGGATGCTGCGGTTGCCGAGCGCGCGCGGACCCCATTCGAAGCGTCCCTGGAACCAGCCGACGACTTGACCTTGAACTAAACGGCTGACGATTCTATCGAGCAACTGGTCTTCGTTGTCGAGAGGTTCGTGTGCGATGCCGGTGTCTTTGAGAAACGCGCTGATTTCGGCGGGCGAGTAGGCGCGGCCCCAGTGGGCGTGATCCATGTGAAAGGCGCGCGGGTTACCAAAGAGCGTGTGGTGCGCCCAGAGAGCAGCGCCCAGCGCGGCGCCATCGTCGCCGGCGGCGGGCTGAATATAGATTTCGTCGAAGGAAGTCTCGCGGAGGATTCTGGCGTTGGCGACGCTATTGAGGGCGACACCGCCGGCCATGCAAAGTTTTTTGTGCCCAGTTTCGCGTTGAAGGTTTGAAGCCATCTCCAGCATACATTCCTGGGTTACCTGCTGGATGCTGGAGGCGATGTCTGCGTAGTGCTGGTTCCGGCGGCAGAGATCGAGATAGTTGGAAGGCTTTTCTCCAAAATATTTCGGGAAACCGGTGGCTTCGGTGAAAAAGAGCATGTCGGGAGGGCGCGGCTCGCCCAGGAGGTCCAAAATCCGCTGATTGAACATACCGTCGAGCGAATAGTGGTAGCAGAAATAATCCATGTCGAGCGAGAGCGAACCGTCTTTGTTTTGTTGGATCAGTTCTCGGACTTCGTCCACATAGCGTGGCTGGCCATAGGCGGCCATGCCCATTACTTTGTATTCGCCTTCGCAGACCTGAAAACCGAGGAAGCTGGTGAAGGCGCTATAGAGCAAACCGAGGGAGTGCGGAAACATCATCTGCTTGTGCAAGCGAATATCGTTGCCGTGGCCCGACCCGCACGTGGCGGTGGGCCATTCGCCGACGCCGTCCACGGTGAGGATCGCCGCTTGATCGAAGGGAGAGCATAGAAACGCGCTGGCGGCATGCGAGAGATGATGCTCGCAGAAGAGGATTTGTTTTCTTGGGAGGCCGAGGTCCGATTGCAGACGGCCGGCGATGCGAAGCTTCGTGGCCGTCCAGCCGGGCATCAGCTCGGCAAAAAGTTGGCGCGATTGCGGATACGTTTGCAAAACACTGGCGATGATGCGGCCAAATTTGCGGAAGGGCTTTTCGTGGAAGACGGCGTAGTCGAGCTCCGGGCCGCGAATTCCGGCGGACTGGAGGCAAAACTGAATCGCCTGCGCGGGAAAATTGTTGTCGTGCTTGATGCGGGAGAAGCGTTCTTCTTGAGCGGCAGCGATCAACTGGCCGTCGCGGAGCAGTGCCGCGGCTGCGTCATGGTAATAGCAGGAAACTCCCAGTATGTGCATGAGCTAGTTCTTTTAGGCGCGCGCCCGGCGGGACAAGGCGCTGCCGGCGTCCGAGGATTCTAAACCCAGTTGAGGTTTCTAAGGCTGCGAAACTGCAAAGCGCACAGTTCCCCGGTACAGTTTTCGATGACGCCGTTTCTAGGGCCGGTGGGGCTAATTTGACCAATCGGGATTATGATACTGCCACTCAGTTGCGCGGCGGGGCATCAGGGGAGAACGCAGAACAAGGCGTACATGGGATCTCAAGAGCGGTCATCAGGCACTGGGAACGGCTTGCTCCGTGGCGTGTTCAATATGGTGTACATAGCGCTTCTGCCACCGTTCGGAATCGCCGCGCTATATCTCTTTGATCGCCTGCGTATTCGCCGCAGACCTGAGAAATGGGCGGAGCGGGATCCGAAGGGTATGGATATTGTTGCCGCGCGCAGGCAGTGGTAGCTAGGGCGTGTACGTCCAGAGGTCGCTGAGATCACTTTCTGAGTTGCTGGTGTAGACACCGTAGCCCCCGAAGAGCCAGAGGTTCCCGTTCGCATCGAGCCAGCTAGCCATTTCAGTACGAGCGCCAGGAATATTTCCTGGGAAGAGCATGCTTTGCATGCCGTAGACGCCGGCTTGATTGATTAATTTGGACCCGGACATCCAGGTCCATTTTCCGTTGCTGTACTTCCACATATCGTTCAGCAATCCAGTGCCCGCGGCGGAATCCATGCCATTCCCGCCGAAGAGCCAGAAAGTCCCGGACGGATCGGTCCAGCTGATTGCTTCCTGTCGCGAGCCGGGAGTGTTGCCCGAGGCGGGATTTCCTTGAACACCGTAGCTGCCTGGCTGATTCACTTGTGGGGAGCCGGAAATCCACGTCCACTGACCATTGCTGTATTTCCACAAGTCGTTCAGGAATCCGTTTGATGTAACTGCGTAGCCGGTGCCGCCGAAAAGCCAAAGGCCTCCCGACGAATCTGTCCAGCCAACGGCCCAGAATCGAGCACCGGGAATGTTGCCGGGCGCGGGTAAACCCTGCGTGCCATAAACGCCGGGTTGATCCCTCATCTGAGATCCGGACTCCCATGTCCACTCACCATTGCTGTATTTCCAGAGATCGTTGAGCATGCTGCCATTCATCAGGTTCGCGGCGCGGCGGAACCCGCCGAAGAGCCAAAAATCTCCGGAGGAGTCGGTCCAAGTCACGGAGCCGAATCGTGCGCTGGGAATATTGGCTGTGGCCGCAATGCCCAGCGTGCCGTATGTCGCGGGTTGCCCCTCGAGGTCAGACCCTCCCATCCAAGTCCATTCGCCCGCGCTATATTTCCAAAGATCGTTAAGTGAGCCATCGTTGCCCGCAGAATCGAGACCCGTCCCCCCAAAGAGCCAGAGATTTCCCAACGTGTCCGTCCAAGTTGCGGCGTAGTAGCGACCTCCGGGAACGTTTGACATTGCCGGAACACCGAGGGCGCCATAAGTGCCGGCCTGGTTTCCGCTACTGGAACCACCCATCCAAGTCCATTGGCCGGAACTGAATTTCCAGAGGTCGTTCGTAAGAACGTAGGTTTGAGGCGTCAAGAGGTAGCCGCCGAAGAGCCAGAAATTTCCGGAGGAGTCGGTCCAGGTGGCGGGAGTTTGCCGCGGTCCGGGATTGTTGTTCGCGGAAGGCACGCCAATGGTTCCGTAGACCAGGTTTTGACCGCTTCGACGTTCCCCGACCAGATTCCCGATGCGGCGCAGTGGGCCGATGAACATCACTATTTGACGGGGCAGGAACTGGCCGATGCGATTCAGCAAGATCAACTACCGTGGGATCCGAGCGTGCAGGCCTTGCTGCCGTTTCCTTCAGTATTGGGCACGATGGCTGGGGACATGTCCTGGACTAATGACTTGGGAAATGCGGTGCTGGGTGACCGCGACGCGGTGATGGACGCGGTGCAACACATGCGCAAGGAGGCCATGGATTATGGCTACCTGCGTTCGAACGCGCAAATCGTGGTTACCGGTGGGCCATATATTGACATTGAGCCTGCGAATCCGGCCTTTATCGTGGTGCCCGCATATGATCCGGTGGTGGTGTATGCTGCGCCCCGGCCAGGATTTTTTGTGGGCGGCGCGATTGGTTTTGGCTTCGGTGTTACTTTGGGCACTTGGTTCCATCCATGGGGATGGGGTACGTCACGGATTGTCTGGGGTTCGCACGCGATTTTCATAAACAACGCGCGGTGGGATCGCGATTGGGCAAACCGGCGTGTTTATGTGCATCCCTATCCGGCCGTTCATCGTTACAACGCGACGAACCATGAGGTGGAGCATCACGAATTGGTTCATCGCAGCGAGGCGGAGCGTAATGCGGCGCACCAAGGGCATGCGGTGCATGAGGAACACCACGAAGCGCATCACGAGGACAAGCCTCATCACTAGTGGTGAGCGATTTGAAGTATTGAGTGCGAGCCTCAGGGGTTAAGACCCCTGAGGCTTTTTTGCTTTTTGGTACGGCTGAGGCTGCGCCCTGACGAATCGCGACGATTGTCAGTTGAGGCGGTTCAGGCCGTTGAAGGCGGCGGTTTTGTAGCATTCGGCTAGGGTGGGGTAGTTGAAGACTGTGTCTATGAAGTAGGTGATTTTGCCTTTTAGCTTGAAGACGGCTTGGCCGATGTGGAGAAGTTCGGCGGCGTTTTCGCCGAAGATGTGGACGCCCAGCAGCTCGAGAGTTTCGCGGTGGAAGAGGATTTTCAGGCGGCCGTCGGTGTGGCCGGCGATTTGTCCGCGGGCGATTTCGCGATAGTAGGCTACGCCGACTTCGTAGGGGACGTCGGAGTCGGTGAGTTGCTCTTCGGTTTTGCCGATGAAAGAAATTTGTGGAATCGTGTAAATCCCGTAGGGGTAGCTTGCGGGATCGGTTTGAACTGGCAGGCCGAAGGCGCGTGCGGCGGCGATGCGGCCTTGTTCCATGGAGACTGAAGCTAGGCTGGGAAAACCGATCACGTCACCCACGGCGAAGATGTGCGGCTGAATGGTGCGGAAGTCGGCGTCAACTTTGATGCGTCCGCGCTCATCGGCTTCGATTCCGGCGGCTGGGAGATCGAGACGATCGACATTTCCCTGGCGACCGACGGCATAAAGCAGCGCGTCGGCATTGATGCGCTTCTTGCTCACGAGGTTTGCGGCCACTTTACCTTCCGGCGTTTCTTCCACGCTTTCGACTTCCTCGTTCAAGCGCATCGTGGCGCGGTGATCGCGCATCTGGTAGCTGAGCGCTTCGACCATTTCGGTGTCCGCAAATTCGAGCAGGCGCGGGCGCTTTTCGACGATGATGACGCGCACTCCGAGAGTGGCGAACATGCAGGCGTATTCGACGCCGATGACGCCGCCGCCAACGACGATGAGAGTGCGCGGAATGTGCGGCATGCTGAGAATCTGGTCGCTATCAATGATGTTGCGGCCGTTGATGGGAACCTTTGGATTGGAAGCGGGCTTGGTGCCGGTGGCGATGACGATGTACTCGCCCAGCAGTTCGGCGAAGCCGTGGCCGTTTTCGACGCGGATGTGGTGCGCGTCAATGAATGTTCCGACGCCGTGCAGGACGTCCACGCCGTTTCGCTTGAGCTGGTCCTGGGTTACGCCGACTTCGTTTTCGACGACGCGCTGGACGCGGAAAAGAAGGTCCGACATGGTGGTGGTTTCCGAGGCGGCGCGGTTGGCACCGTAGAAATTTTTGGAGTAGAAGCCGGAAAGGTGCAGGACGGCTTCGCGCATGGTCTTGCTGGGGATGGTGCCGGTATTGATGCAAACGCCACCGATGGCGTTTTGCTTTTCAATTACGGCGACGCGTTTTCCGGCTTTTGCTCCCTGGATGGCGGCACGCTGGCCTCCGGGGCCGGAACCAATAACGATCAGATCATAGCGTTGCATTCGGATCGTCCTCGCTGGACGGTGCGTTTGAAGTGCGTACCGATTTCGGTACGGGCGGAATGGTGCTGCTCATGGGAAGAAGAGTGATAACGCATGTGTGTTACTGCTAGATGAATGAAACTGGGTAGCGCGAACAGGGCGGCATGGCTACAGATCTTGGCCGGGGGTGGCGCGGTAGGCGCCAATTAATCTGGCGACTAAGACGGCGAGATAGAGGACGCCGACGATCGCTTCAACGACGGTGAGTGAACGGGCTTGAGCGGAGACGGGCGTGATTCCGGCGGCGCCTAGCGACGTCATGGTGCCGTAACTGTAATAAATGAAATCGAAGCGGTTGGCAACAGTGTGGAGATTGGTGTGGGGGTCAAGGTAGAACGCGCCGGGCTGGAGGACGGAGAGCATGCCATACAAGCTGGCGAAGCTGAACCCGACGAGGAGGTAGATGCAGAGGGCGCCGAAAACGGTTTCGGAGTTGGTCTGTTCGTGCGCGAACACACGGCGGAAGATGACAACGACAACGAAGACGTCAAATACAAAGCTCAGGACGATGTTCATGATGGAAAATGTGCTGGCAGTCGGTTCGGGAAGGCGGAACCGTTGGACTAATGCGGGGACGGCGAGGATCAGGGCGAAGATGAGGACGCTGCGGCGCAAACTGATGGCGTAGACACTGATGACGATTACCACGCTGCCGACTACCCGGAGAGCGTAGAAGCCGAAACGGCTGGTGTCGGCGTAGGGATAGAGGAGGAGGACGGCCAAGAGAAACAGAAAAAGCAGAAAGAAGCGGCGGCCCGTGGTGACGGACTCATATCCGGACGCAAATTTATTCGTCATGGACGAGGATGACGCGACTCCGCCGCCGATGGTACAACAAGTTCTGGGAAAAAGGTGGCGGGAGCGCCGCGCGAACGTTGAGGCTCGATGAGATGGTTAACTGCAAAGGTGGCCACGGTCAAAAGATTTAACACCCCGACTGCGTCGGGGTAAACGCCGGGCACAGAGTTAAAAGCGGAGGCACGGAGAGGTAGCGTATGGGCGAACGACGATGCGCATTCATTTGCGACAAGCTGGTGATCGCGGTGCTGATGCTGGCCGTCATCGGGATTGCCGTTGTTTGGATCGCGACGCTTGCGCTCGCTACACAAACTAACGAGAACGTGGTGCAGAAGCGACCCTGGTATCAGCGTGCCGTCTTTTACGAAATTTATCCACGCAGCTTTATGGATAGCAATGGCGACGGGATCGGAGATTTGAATGGCATCGCGGCGAAACTCGATTATTTGAGAGCGCTGGGAGTCGACGCGATCTGGATTGCGCCGTGTTTCCCTTCGCCGCAGGTGGATTTCGGCTACGACGTATCGGACTACGAGAACATTGACAGAATGTACGGCACGCTGGCTGAGTTTGACCGTTTGCAGAAGCTGGCCGGACAGCACGGCATCAAGATCATTCTGGATTTCGTGGTGAATCACACGTCCGACCAACATCCGTGGTTCCTGGATTCGCGTTCATCGCGTACTGCGGCGAAGCGGGATTGGTACATCTGGCGGGACGGCAAGGATGGCGGCCCGCCGAACAATTGGACGTCACAATTTGGCGGATCGGCGTGGCAGTGGGACAGCAAAACGAAACAGTATTACTACCACTATTTTTATCCGCAGCAGCCGGACCTGAATTGGCGGAATCCCGCGGTGGTGGATGCGATGCACGGCACGACCGAGTGGTGGTACAAGCGCGGCGTAGCGGGATTCCGGCTCGATGCAGTGGACACGCTCTTTGAGGATCCGAAGCTCACGGATAATCCAGTGCTGCCGGGAAAGAACGCGTTCGGGGATCCGAATATCGAGAACAAGTACACGCGCGATTTGCCGGAGGTGCATATGGCGCTGAAGGGGCTGCGATCGGTGGCGAATAAATACAATGCAGTTTTTATTGGCGAAACGTGGACGGACAACGTCGCGCAACTGAAGGAATATTACGGCGCACGATATGACGAACTGCAAATGCCGATGGATTTGATGTTGACGAAGCTGAAGTTTTCGGCGGCGGTTTTCCGGGAACATATCGCGGCGGTGGAGGCGTCGGGCGAGTGGCCGGTATACGTGATCGGGAACCACGATATCGTGCGTTCGTGGAACCGCTACGGCGACGGTGAGCATAACGATGCAATCGCCAAGGATATGGCGGCGATGCAGCTGACGTTGCGCGGGACGCCGATCATGTACTACGGAGAAGAAATCGGGATGCAGAACAATGATCCGAAGCGGCGCGAGGATGTGAAGGATCCGATCGGGCGCAAGGGATGGCCGAAAGAAAAGGGACGCGACGGCGAGCGGACACCGATGCAATGGAGCGACGCGTCGAATGCCGGGTTTACAAGCGGCACGCCTTGGAATCCGATTCCGGCGATCTACAAGACTTACAATGTCGCGGATGAATTGAAGGATCCTGATTCGATATTGAATTGGTACAAGGGGCTGCTGGCTTTGCGGCGCGGGAATGAAGCGCTGCTGGACGGCGAGTATTTGGAGTTGAACGGCGATGATCCGAATGTTTTGTCTTACTTGCGAAAGACGAGCCGGGATACGGTGATTGTGGTGATTAATTTGTCCCCCGCGCGCCAGACGATGAATTTCGATTTGACGAAAAAGGGATTGGGCGACGGGACGACGCGGACTTTGCTGACGACGCAGACGTCGTTGAAGGGCAATACTACTGTGAAGCAGATTTCTTTGGAGCCGTTTGCAGTATATATCGCGGAGATAAAGAAATAGCGCGGAATTTCGTCGGGCTTCCGGGTGACCTTGCTACGAAAGCCGGCGCATTGGACGGCTTATTGCTTTCCGTTCGTGGCTAGCGCGGCCTCAATTCCCTGCTTGGTGTCCGAGGCGTGGGCTGCGCCCGCGAGAAAAGTGAGATTCTGGACGATTTCTTGTGCGGAAGCGCCTACGCCCACCAGTACTCTTTCAGTGCGCGCTGCGCGGAGAAAGCCAGTCATAAATGCTTGTGATATTTCGCCGGTCTTGTAGCGCGCCAGGCCACCATCGAGGATCGTGGATGCGAAATATGGGTGGCGAATATTGAGGCGCTCGGATTCGCGATAGGCGATCGTGCCGACGAGTTCCATGCGTTGCGGAGTGAATGTTTCGGAGTCTCCGAGCCCAATGAGCAGCAGATTTTTTGCGGCGAGGTTTCCGGTGGATGGAGTGATCAAGAGGGTTTCGCCGAGGTCGCCGCGAAACAGCGCAGGGTTGCGAATCTGTTCGAGCAAACCTTGTAGCTTCTGATTAATTTCCACGAGCGAGCCGTGAAGCGTGTTTTCTGGAGCGGACTGGAACACGCAGATGATCTGTAATTCCGTGGTCGTTTCGGCGGGGCTTTGCACCAGGACTTGCACGGGAATCGCGGTGCTGCGGGCTTGGAGCGCCGCAATGTTAGGCAGCAAGGCGACGCGATCCGCCTGACACTGACTTGGGGGACTGGATAGCAGTTGAGGGATGGAGAGCACCGCCAGCAGTAGCGGGAAACTGAGAACGCGAGATATTTGCATCGGATCTCCTCCGCGACATTGTACGCGGAGAATGCGCATCGGGACATTGGGTCGTGATGCGCAAGTGAGATACGGGAATCTATGTATCCACGAGGTCGGTATCGGGCGCTATGCTAACGGGAGAGAGTTTGAATGGTGATGTGGCTGGAATTTCGCATCTTTGGATGACGCGAGGATACTTATGGCACAGCATGCGCATAAATTCACGATTGGGGATGACGCGGCCGCACACGCGCTACTTAACAAGCTAACGAAAAACGGCAGCAAGCAAGGCAGCCGCGCGAAATTATTGCGAGCGTTAGATGACGCCGCCCGGCATTACGGGGATTCCAATCAGAAAGTGGCAGGCGTTCTTTCACGGGTTGCTGACCGGGTATGCGGTGGCTTTGAAGGTGCGTTGACTGCAGCAAAGGCCGCAGAGGCACAGAGACACGGAGAAAAGCGACTATTGAAATGCCCTTACGCCAAAAACTAGAAATAACGGGCTTCGTGGGCGGTTCCTACCGTCGGCAGAACTTCCGAGAGGACGTAATCTACCCGGTCTGTAGCGATATCGAGGATGCGCAGGCGCTCGGCTGCGTCTGGCGAAGACATTGCCTGCGCGAGAGGTGTGAAGGCGTCGCGAACATAGTGACTGACTTCCTGTACGATGAGCGCTCTAGCTTTGGCTTGCGCAACCAATTGGTTCTTGCGGCTTTGCGAGAGAAAAATTACCAAGAGCACGGCGCCAGCAACGGCGACGGCAAGGTCGTTGAGGAGAGTTTTGGCGGCGGCGACTCCGAAGTAATACATTATGGCGTCGCAAACGTAGCTGAGAGCGAAGAGCACCAAGCCTGCAATTACTGCCGCCCGTAGAATGTCGTCATTGAGCCAGCTAAAAATTCTCTCTATTCGAGACATACCACCCCTCCACCGCATTTTGGTAGCGAAGCATAGAACAATTGATGGACTGCGTGCCAGCGCAAAGTAAACCAAGAGGTTGAGGCCAGTCTGTCGGGCGCGCGACGGATTTTCCCGTGCCGCTTACGGTCACCTACGGGATTTCGACGACGACCAGGGACATATCGTCGGCTGGCGGGCCGTGGCGGAATGCGGCTACGCGATTGACGATCTCTTGGGTCATTTCGTTGAGCGGAAGCAGGGCTGTTTCGCGGACGATTTCGGCTAGGCCTTCGACACCTAGCATGTCGTCCTGAGTGTTAAAGCTTTCGGTGAAGCCGTCGGTATAGAGAATCACGCGCTCGCCGGAGAGGACCGGAATTTGCATGGCCGTTTCGGTGTCTACGGCATCGTGGAGAAGACCGAGCACCGAGCTACGCGATTCGAGCAGGCGCGGAGCTTCGCCGGGTTTGACGATCATGCCGGGAGGATGGCCGGCGCCGGCAAATTCCAGCACGCGAGTGCCGAGGTTGAGGCGGGCGGCGACCAGAGTGAAGTAAAACACCGAGCTGCGCAGGCTGCCGATCACGAAACGATTGAGATGCTGCATCATGGGATGGAGCGCGACGCCGCGCTCGATTTGCGACATCGTCTCGGTGTAAATGCGGTTGGCAACCAGGGCCGAGCCGATGCCGTGGCCGGAGACATCGCAAATCATCAGGCTGAGATGATCGGGGCGGGGCGCGACGAGTCCGAAATCTCCACCAATGGTGCGCACCGGCTGGTAAAAGGTTTCGACGGCGACTCCGCCCCAGACCAGATTCCCCGGCGCGAGGCTTTGCTGCACGCGCGCGGCCAGCAGTAAATCCTCTTCGATTTCGCGATGGCGCTGTTCGAGCTGGACGTTGGCTTCGCGCAGTGCGATTTCGGCGCGCTTTTGCGCGGAGATGTCGGTGAGCGTGACGATGGCGAAGATGGCCCCGTCGGGATCTTCCAATTGCTGCGCGGTGATTATGACCGGCAGGCGGCCGCCATCGCGTTGCGGGAGGAAAAATTCGAAGAGGTTGTTTCCGTCTCTTTGGCGGCGCTCGATTTCTTTGATCAGCGCGGGACGGTCTTCGGGCGGAAACAGGTCGGTGACTTTGGTGCCGATCAGTTCGGAGGCGCGCAGGCCAATCATCCTCTGAAAATGGCCATTGGCGTAGATGACGTGGGCGCAATCGTCGTTAATGATGACGCCTTGATTGAGCGTTTCGAGAATGCCGACGACACCGTCGAGCCAGTCGCGCGATACTTCTCCCACAGGATTACCTCGGGAATTGGCGATTAGAATCGGACTACTTTTCGCTGCGTTGCGTGAATCCAAGATTCCATAAGAATCATATCATCATTCACACTTGCGCCCAGGAAGCGGGCTGGACCCTTTGATTGCGAGCGAAGGCTTGAGGAACGATTCGATGCCGTCGCACGAGCCCTCGGTGAAGAACGAAGGATTGCTCGGGGTGTATAATCCCGCCAACTACGGCCCTCAACGTCGAGACCCCTAACGGAGGTTGCATGAGGAAACGGCATTGCGTTGTGGCGCTTCTTTGGATGTTTCTTGCGGCGGTCAGCTGGGGCCAGGAACTGGTGAAGCGGTTGACGAACCAGGACATTATTGACATGGTGGGGCTGGGACTTTCCGAAGACGTGATCATCACGAAAATTCGCAGTACGAGTCCGGATACTTTGAAATTCGATACGAGCGTGGATGGACTGAAAGCGCTGAAGGCCGCTAAGGTGCCGGATTCGGTAGTCAAGGTGATGATCAACCCTGCACCACCTCCGGCTCCGGTGATTGCGGCCAGCACAGCGATTTCTTTGGATCCGAATCTGCCGCCACCGGAGGTCGGCGTGTATTGGAAGGACGGAGCGAATTTTATTCTGATCGAGGGTCAAGCGATCAGCCACGAGAAGGCTGGCGGACGGGCGGCGAGTTATTTCACTTACGGGATGCGCGGGCAACATTGGGACGCAACGTTGGAAGGGCCGACTTCGAAGAACCGCTTGAAGGACCGGCGGCCGCAATTTTATTTTTATGTGCCGGATGGGACGAGCGCGGCGGATTTCGTGCTGATTAAGCTGCAAAAGAAAAGCGACCGCCGGGAATTTCAAGTTGGCTCATTCGGTGGCGTCAGCGGTGGAAAATCCGGAGTGAAGCGCGACACGGAGATTCCGTATACCTCCGAGCACGTGGCCATCAGAACCTACAAGATCACGCTCGCGAGCGATTTTAAGCCCGGCGAGTATGCTTTTTTCATGGGCACCGGCGATCAGGCGAATATGTCCGCGGGACGGGTTTCGTCATCGTCGGGAGGCAACGCCGGCGGCCGCGTGTACGACTTCACGATTCCGGAGTGAGGCGCGTCATCCTGTGCGGACTTAGCCTGGAAACGCACCGACTTCTGTCATTGTCGTTGTGATTGTGATTGTGAGCCGGCGCCTGTCACTCCGTTTGTGCGTAGTAGGCCTGCTGATATCCATCGCTATAGGCGCCGCGATACGACCGTTTGAACTCGTTTAGATCTCCTCCGTCTGCTGGGCAGATACATTCTGCTTTTGTGTAACTGTCAGTAGCGCCCGCTCGAAAAGGCCTGGCTTCGAGGCGGTCTTTGAACCCGTCGTCGAGACCGTCACGATATCCGGCGCGTTCAACGGGCAATGAGGAGCCAAACTCATCGACACCTGCGGGTCCGTACTTTTCGCGATACGCTTGGAGATATCCGGAGACGAAGAGACGCCGGTCTGCGACGCCACTCCAGCGGCCCGTGATCAGGTGCTGCGTTCTTCCAGCTTCGACGTCGCGACGGCCCAAGAAAAGTCCGTCGCGGAACGCGGCATCCATCCGCGGCTCCGGTTGGGCGCCGGCGATGCTGGAACGATGAACCTTGCCGGCGGCAAGCAGCACCGTCGCGCCACAAGTGAGAGCGATCGTGATCGCGTACAGCGAGAACTTTTTCATATTTTTGCTCCTTGCCCGCGCGTTCGCCGAGGGCGGCGCGGCCACTACATTCCGGGCTTTTGTTTGAAAACGAAATCGAGCGATTTCGTTTCGTTCGGTGAAATTTTGATCGTCTGCTTCGCGACGCCAAGCTTTTCGTGCCAAGCCTCGATGGTGTAAGTGCCCGGCGGGAGATCGTTCAGATTGAAGCTGCCGTCCTTGCCAGTGACCGCGAAAAAGGGATGTTTAAAAACGGCGACGTAGCTGTGCATCCAGGGATGCACATTGCATTTCACCGGGATAGCGATTTCTTCGCGCGCGAATGCTTCGTCGATTTTGGCGCCCGGAGGCTCGGCCTTGTTCCATTCGCGATTGTTGGCGGGAATGGCGTGAATGTTGTGACTGGTGGGATCTTCGTTGACGACTTCGAACGGTTGGTTCGCGCGAACAGCGAGCACGTGCGGTTCGTACATGCAGCCTTTTTGTTGGATGACGACCGGCTGGGTGGGCGGGTTAAAGGTGCGGTCGCCCAAGCCATCGGCGACGAAGACGATGACGTTTTCCAGTTCGCCTTGAGAATCGGCTACAACATCAGGACTGGCTACGGGGCTCGGGTGTTGTTTCGAGCAGCTGGGATCGGCTGCCATGTTGATCGCTGCTTGTTTGGGCAATTTGCCTTCGTATTTGATTTTGCCGCGGACGGCGGCAGTGCCGGCGGCGTCGCTCGCCGCGGCGGGAGGATTTGCCGCTTTCACCGATCCGCGGCCGCAGGTCCAAATCACTGCGAGCAAAGCGGCCATGAGCACTACAGTTTTCGTTTTCATATCCAACAGGCTCCTTCTGAACTGGCCTCGAGGCTTGCATTCAGCAACTTCGGGACGTTTGTTTTGGCTGGGCGAGACAAAGGTATGGCACGCGGAGAACGGAGTTGTCAGACGTTAGTCAGCGAAAGGTAATTTTCGTGTCTTTGTTTTGTCTTTCGCGAGTGTTGATCACAGACTGTTGGGAAGCGCTGAGCGTGACTCATGTAAACTGTGGGCTTCTCGAAGGGCTAAAGCTGCGGGGAGCGATTAAAGGGGGTTGAGGCGACGTGACTGATACTTCTATTCAGCAGGGGCTGGCGGTTTTGGGGGCCGGCAAGATGGGCGGGATTTTGATTGAGGCGTTTTTGAAGCACGGATTGGTGTCGCCTTCGCACATTTTTGCGACAGTGCAGCAGACGTCGTCTGAACGGCGCGCGATTTCGAGCGGCAAGGTTACGCCGGGAACGGACAATCGCGCTGCGGCGAAGAAGTCGGATGTGATTCTGGTCTGTTTGAAGCCGTTGCAGGTGGGACATGTGCTGGATGAAATTCGCGGCGAATTGAGTGACGAGAAATTGGTGATTTCGATTGCTGCTTCGGTGCCTACGGAATATTTCGAGAAGCGGATCGGCGGGAACGTGCCAGTGATTCGGGCGATGCCGAATACTCCTTCGATGGTGGGCGAGGGCATCACGGCGGTTTGCAAGGGCAAGCATGCTACGGCGAAGCATCTGGAGATTGCGCGGAAGCTTTTTGACGCGGTGGGCAAGACGGTGGTGGTGGATGAGAAACATATGGATGCGATCACTGGGTTATCGGGCAGCGGGCCGGCGTTTCTTTATATTATTTTGGAGGCGCTGGCAGAGGGCGGCGTGAAGATGGGGCTTTCGCGGGAACTGGCGACGTTGCTCGCGGCGCAGACGATGTTGGGGGCGGCGAAGGTGGTTTTGGAGACCGGGCATCATCCGGCGCTTTTGAAGGATACGGTGACTACTCCGGCGGGATGCACGATTGACGGAATTTTGGAATTGGAGGAAGGCAAGCTGCGGGTGACTTTGATCAAGGCGGTGGTGAAGGCTTCGCAGCGGGCTAAGGAATTGATGTTCACGGATAAGGAGAGTTAGGACGCGCGCTCTCGAAGACAAAAGGATTTACCGCAGAGACGCCCCGACTGCGCCGGGGTAAACGCCGTTCGCAGAGAAAACCGAGACTCAAGATTTAACACAGAGGGCACGGAGAAAAAAATGAAGAGTTCACGGAGACATTGTGAATTCGGAGCGGGCCGAGTGATTTTCTAGCGCGTTCAATTTGACGGCTGGTCTGGGGTGAGTTTGGCTGTCGCTTGAATTTCTAGAGCCACTGTGTCGCTGGCTTTTAAGAGCCAGGTGCTGGCGTCTTTTAGGCCCCATTTTACGTACGGGATCGTGAAATGGACTGTCGCGTGAAGCGCGGCACCCTGGGGCAGGTCTACCGCGATCGTGGCGGTGAGCGGGTGGTCTTGGCCTTTGAGCTGGAATATTCCGTCGAGTGTGAGTTGAGATGCGGCTTGGGGATTGAATGTGCCGGTGATTTTTTGCGGTGTGAATGTGATTTCCGGATACTTTTTGCTTTCCAGAATTTGCTGATGCATTTTCTTGTCGCGGGAATCGTTGCCGCTGTCGCCGGTCGTGGCGTCGACCACAATAACGCCGCTCGCTTTTCCAGTGCTGGAATCGAAGTGAATCTCGCCGCTTTTTAGTTTGAACGTACCGTGAACGGTGTGCAGCGTGGAATCCAGGGCGTATACGATCGTGGTTTGCGCGGGATCGAGCGTGACCGCGTATTGTTGAGCGGCGACCGAAGTCGCCGTCACGGCGAAAAAGATCGCAGAGAGCGCCAGAACGACCTTCAATCGTGACTTGCGCGAGAGGAGTGCCGAACGTACGGCGCTCACGCGCGGAGAACCTGGCAGGGTTGATCGAGGACTTCAATCGGTTCGGCGTGGTGAGAGACGGTTTTGTCTGAGTGCGATGAGAGCAGGCTTGCGAACAGATTTGGATTTTTGGCAAGGATGCGGAGAGTTCTGCGACGTAGCCAGTTATGGCGAGCCAGCAGCAAGAGCAAGCGGGCCATTCGCGCCGGTGCGCGTATCAGGGCGCGGTGCGCGACTTCGTAAGCAGCAAGATTTTCAGTGGCTAGAGCGTCGCTGAGATGGAGTGCTTGTTGAAATGCGAGGCTGAGGCCTTGGCCGGTGATTCCGTCTACCGTGAAAGAAGCGTCGCCGACCAGAGCTGCGTTGCCGCGCGCGACTTTGCCGAATTGATCGAGTGTGGTGACGCCGCCGAGTTCGGTGGTTAGCGGCTGCGCATGGTGCAGGCGAGCGACCAATTCTGGAAATTGCGGCAGCGCTTGTGCGATGCGCATTTGCGGATCGCTGGCGAGGAGAGCGACGCAGAGTTCGCACGAGCCAGTGGGCGTGACGTAGATCTGGCAGCGGTGTCCCCAATAAACTTCGACGAAGTTGGACCACGGAGCGATCGCGAAATGACGACGGAAGCCAAATCGCGAAGAGCGCACGCTGCGAGGTCCTAGAGCCGCCCATTTTCGTACGTTCGATTTTTGACCGTCTGCGCCGACTAACCAGCGGAAGCCGACGGGAGCGCCATCGAGGCGAGCAGTATTGGTTGTGCAATCGGAAACGCGAGTTCCCCACCGGAATGAGACGCCGACTTCATGCGCACGTTGCAGCAACAACGAATGGAGAACGGTACGGCGCAAACCGAATGATACAGCGCCTTGCGGCAACTTGCCGGTTGCCGACGAGGTTTCATCGCAGAAACGGATTCCTGCAACTGGGAATGCGACGTTCGAATTTAAGACGTTCGAATTTAAGTGGATTCCGAGAAACGAGAGCGCGGCGACGCCTTCGGGAAGAAGTCCTTCGCCGCACGCCTTTTCAATTGGCGGCCTGCGCGAGTCGGCGACCGTTACGCTCAGTCCTTTTAGTCTTACCGCTATCGCGGTTGCCAGCCCCGCCGGGCCCGCACCCACGATAAGGACATCCGCGTATTCGGCCACAGGCCCCCGTTTCTACCACCGTAAGAGAACTAACTCAGCGCAGAAACCCGGACCCATGGCGGCGAGGATGCTTAATTCGCCCGGCTTGGGGCGCTTGTTGTTATAGACGTCCTCGAGCACCAGCAAGACCGACGTGGACGAAATATTTCCGACACGGCGCAAGCAATCCCATGAAGCGGCGAGATCGGTGGCGGTGATTCCCAAAGCGGCGGAAGTTGCCTCGAGCACCTTCGGACCGCCGGTGTGCATGATCCAGGACGTGATGTCCGAGCGCTTGTGCCCGTTCTCGGCGAGGAACGCGTCGACGTCCTTGCCAAGATGCTTGGTGACCATCTCCGGAACTTCCGGAGACAATACGATGCGGAAGCCCTTTTCGGAGATGTCCCACCCCATGACTTTCTCGCTGTGCGGATAAAAGCTGGATTTCGTGGCGAGAATTTCGGGGCCATCGGATTTACGATTGTCGCCGACGACGATCGTGGCGGCGGCGCCATCGCCGAAGAGCAGGGCGGAAATCAGGTGAGCCATCGAGAGGTCGTCGCGCTGGAGGGTGAGCGAGCACAATTCCACGGAGAGAAGAGCAGCGGCTTGATCGGGATAGCCGTGAACGTAATCAGCGGCGCGCGAGATGCCGGCGGCGCCAGCGACGCAGCCCAGGCCGAAGATCGGGATGCGCTTGATGTTGTTGGAGAGACCCATGCGGTTCACCAGGCGCGCATCGAGGGAGGGCGCGGCGATGCCGGTAACGGAGGTGACGAAGATCGCGCTGAGGTCTTTCGGGCCGATGCCGGCTTTGTGGAGCGCCTTGCAGAGAGATTGCTCGCCGAGTTCGAGCGCGTGCTGGATCCAGGTGTTGTTCGCTTGTCCCCAGGTGGTGAGTTTCTCGTAGTAATCGATGGGCTCGACCAGATAACGGCCTTCGACTTGCATGCTTTCGTCGAGCCGGTCGAGAATATCGGGATTTGTCAAGCGGTGACGCCAGTCGTTCTTCAATGCCTCCGTTAAGAGCTCTTGCTTGTAGTAATACTCAGGGAAGGCACTCGCAACGCTAGCAATCCTCATCGAAGGGGGCTCCTATTTGTGTGTTAAACGTTCCGACGGATAGTATCGCGAGAATGCCGAATATCAAGAGGCTTTAGAAAAATAGCTTCCATAGCAACCGTGCAGCCCGCCTAGACCTCGATCGGCGAAAATATGACCAGCTCCATGATAACGCATTATGCGGTGGATGAAAGCACCAAAACTGCATGGTCCAAAAAAGGGGACCCCGGGTCTGGGGGCGCAGACCCGGGGCGGGGGTGAGGGACGCTGGGCCGAAAACTGTTAGAACTTCGCCGCGATTAATGATTCCAGCGGCGCATTGCGAGTGTTGCGCGAAACACGAGTTGAATCGCCAGCACAATCAGGGTGTCGCGCAAGGCGACGACGCTCTGGCGCATGCCCGATGGCTCCGCGGAATCAGGTGAAGGCATCGCGTGAACTGCAGTTGCGGTGCGAGTGGCCGGTTTCCAACCCATGCTGGAAAGCGTGCTCATGCCGATGCCTCTAATTCACAACGTAAACAGGATTGTCGTGCTCGACACCGAGAACCATAGATTTAAAGATGTCCACATCCCAGCTGTCGGCGATGCGCAAGCGCACTACTTCGGTCGTTTCCGAAACCAGGCGTCCGCGCAGAGGGACGCGCAAATTACCTGCAATTACCCTGAGAACCACCGGCTGCCCCATCCAGATTGCGAAACCGCCTTCCATTGAATCCCCCTTGGTGAAGCTGGCTCGCTCGAACAATGCGATTGTGGCGGAGGGGGCCGGACTGGCCAATGGTACAGCGGGCTAAAGCTGGTAGGAGGAAGGTACCAGCAGTCCCAGGGGCTTTGGGGCGCGGTAGTAAAGGGTTTTCTGTTATCGTGTTTGCGGCGATTTTTTGACTGCGTTTTGAGCGTCGGTTGACGACGAGGACCCGTGCCGATGGTTGAGCTTTTGAAAGAGCTTTTGCACCGCCTGATGGACGTCCGCGGCCTGGTGGCCTTAGGCGGAATGCTGATGGTGTGCGTGATTGTGTTCGTGGAAACAGGACTTTTTGTGGGGTTCTTTTTGCCGGGCGATTCCCTGCTGGTGACGGCGGGGGTGGTGGCGGCGGACCCGTATTCAGGATTGAAGATTGCTTGGATGCTGCCGCTGGTGACGCTGTGCGCGATTGCGGGAGACCAGCTTGGTTATTTGATCGGGCGCACGATGGGACATAAGTTGTACCAGCGCGAAGACTCGCGCTTTTTCAAGAAACGGCATTTGAGGCAGGCGCACGAGTTTTACGAGAAGCATGGCGCGAAGACGATTGTTATGGCGCGGTTCATTCCTATCATTCGCACCTTTTGTCCGCCGGTGGCAGGCGCGGCGCGGATGAGTTATACGAAATATTTGGTGTATGACATTTTCGGCGGGCTTTTGTGGGTTTGGGGAATGATCCTGCTGGGATATACCTTGGGGAACACGATTCCGAACATAGATAAGCGGATACATTATGTGATCGCTATTGTGATTTTTCTTTCTTTGCTTCCGGCTATTTACTCAGCGTGGAAAGCGCGAACGCAGAAGGGTGCGAGTGGATTGAAGGGACCGCAGCCGGAGGAAGAATAAAGCTGGCAACTAGCGTTGCGCTTCGACGTGCTACTGCGAGTTCGTGCCATCTGAAATGCAAAACGGGGAGCCTGGCGGCTCCCCGCTTGCTTCTTCCGAAGGCCGCTGTTGTGCCGAAGGCATCGCAGCGGTTGCGCACCGCAAAAGCGGTGTGTAATCGGTGATTAGCTCAAAGTCTCCTGCCCGGTGGCGTCATACAACATCCTCCGCGCATTAGCGACTTACAAGCCCGTTGTACTCCCGTGGAATGGCGAATGCAACTGGAAAGTGATGGAAAAAAACGCACGACATTTCGCGTGGATCGTCGTGCGGCAGTAGACAGAAAATTGAGCGTAAGAACCGAGCGTCGACAAAGAATGGCTTCAGGGGCTCACCACATCTTGGCGCTCTTCCGGCGGGACTGAAGTCCCGCCCTTCGGGAGGCTCAGCGCTCGCTAGGTTGATGCCAGATGCTCTCCTTCCGAGTCCTAACGCTGTGGTGGATTCGAAGCACCGTGCATTCGTGCCGCAACATCAATTGTGCGCAAGAATTTTTGCGCCCCTCGTAACACCGATGGCGCACTACGGTGCGCCGCTACAACGGCGGGCCTGTTATTTCAGGAACAGCGCTTCGCGGACTTGATCGCGGCCTACAAACGTCTTGGAGGAGCGAAACTTTCCGAAGATGTCGAGGATTTCGCGATTCTGAAACACACGGGCGTGAACTGCTAACGTGGGCGCGGGCACGAGTTCGATGGTTTGCGGGTCTACGATTTTGTAGCGGTGGAATCGTTCCGGAGCGCGGCTGTGAAACGACGCGAGGATCGCGCCGCCGGGGCGCATCAAAGTGTAGAGGCGCTCCATTACGCGGGGCAGCAACTCCGAGTCTAGATAGTCGAAAAGATCCCACGCCAGAACGCCGTGGAAGGTGTCCTCGGGATATTGGAGATTGGTATCAAGGAATTTTCCGGCGAGCATACCTTGCGAGACGCGCGCGCTTTCGTCGCCGACTTTGGCGTTGCGCAGACTTTCCTCTTCGGCGAGAAGAAATTCCTTCCAGGAGCGGAGCAAATCTTCGGTGGAAAGTCGAAAGCCCTTCTCGATGAAAAACATCACGGTGGATTGAAAGACGGCGCCGAGGTCGAGAATCTTGCCCTGGCCGTTATCGGTGATCAGCCAGAGAAATTCCTTGAGGCCGTTGGAGACGCGCGTGTTGGCGGACGCCGGAGCCGCGGACGCAGCTGCGGATGCGGCACCAGGTTTCGCCGGCGTTCTGGTGGGGAGACCTGCGTTGGGCCGAGTTTTCGCCATCCAGTTCATAGCGGGCGCTAATTCCCTTGCTTACCGGCAGCGGCGGCTTTGGGAGACGTAGATTTCGAGGCCGCTTCCGCGGCACCGACGGAGGGAGCGGCTGCATCGCTCGCACGAATCATTTCGACTTTGCCGCGGAGACTCGCACCGTCTTCGATCGATATGCGCCGCGTAAGAATGCTGCCCTGCACGTGGCTGGTCGCGCCGAGGCGCACATTTTCGGTGGCCATGAGATTGCCTTGGACGTGGCCATCGATTGAAATTTCGGAGGCTTCGATGTCGGCGTTGACGTGACCGCTGGCGGCGACGGTGACGCGGCCGTTGGTCATTTGAACTTTGCCTTGCACTTCGCCTTCGATGACCAGATTCGAATTGCCGGAGACATCGCCGCGGATTTTCAGACCGGCGCCGATGGTGGAGCTGGAAGTTGGGGCGGCGGGAGCTGCGGATGCCGGCGCAACGGAGGGTGAAGTGGTGATGGGAGCTGCGGCTGCCTTTGACGACTCGGTCGCAGGCGTGGCGGCAGCCGGTACCGCGGATGAAGATGTTGCCGCGAGCGCGGATGGTTCCGGCGTGCTGACAGACGAAATTGCGTTTGGATTTTGTTTTGGTGCCGCAGCAGCTAGTTCCGACGACTTCGATCCCGGCGAAGATGGTTTGGCCTCTTCGTTTTTACGCCACATCATAATTTCCCCCAGTTATTCGCGGACCCTGCGCCAGGCGGCAGATGTCCTGAAGTATTTCCCCGGACACTATAGTACAGAGAGTATCGAAGCGAAAGAGGCGCGCGTACTTAAGTGATAACGAGTTGTGAGGAAGGTGGGTACGTGGAATGGCGGCTCGATCAGGGGAAGAGGTCGTTGTTCTCGATGATTCGGCAAAAAGCAGATCTCTCGCTGCGCTCCCTTCCTGCGTCAGGGCAAGCGGGATGACATGCAGCTTACCTTATTGGCTACCGATGGCGCGTGAAGTGCGCCGCTAGATGGGCGGCGCGTTAGGTGGTGCGGACGTCGTTGTGGCGCATGTCCCATAGGGCGGCTATGTATCCGCCGGCCTCGTGGAGGAATAACTTCAGGCCTTCGCGCGTGCGCCACCAGCTTTGTGGGTCGTATTCGGTGTCGGGAGCGGAGATTACGCGGAGCTGTGTGCCGGGTGGCAGCGTTCGTTCGTAGATATATTCCGAGCGGCGGGTGTGGTAATTGGAGGTGACGAGCAGAACTTTTTTCCAGCGGTGCGAGGCTACGAATTCGCTGACGGCTGCGGCTTCTTCGCGCATGTCGTTGGCGTGATGCGTTAACGGAATGACGGCAGCGGCCGGAACACCGTGATCGACAAGATCGCGCTTCATCAATTCGGTGGTGGAGGCGTAGGAGCGCAGCGCGCGTCCGGTGGCGACGACGTGCGGGGCTAGACCCGCTCTGAAGAGCGCGGCGGCGCGGGCGGCGCGAACTGCGTCGTAATTATCGCCGCTGAGGACGATGATGACGTCGGAGGCTTCGGGCGCGTCGTCAACTATCCAGAATTCACCCGCGAAGCGAAGCAGCGGGATGCGGACGAGATAGAAGATGGCAAGCAGGACGACGACGAAAATCAGGAATAGAAGCTTGAAGATGATTCCACCGCGCTGTGGATCGGGTTCCGCCAGGAGTGCTGCGGCGACGTTCGTCATTGCTTTGCGGGATCGAACTGGCGGAGGCGTTCGGCGGCTTCTTCGGGAAGCGTGCCATTGAAATAGACTTCCTTGATGCTGTAGGACTTGCTGCGCTGTTCGACGATCGGCAGGATTTCGAAATGCCAGTGGTAATCGCCGGCGATGGTGCTCCAGTAGGCGCTCAGTTCACCTTTGGTTTGTAGCGTGTTGGGTGCGGTGTGAACCACGAGGTGATAGCTGGGTGAAACCTGGACGAGTCGCCTGAGAGTGCGGCCGAGCAGGCTGGCCAGTTGACTGCGATTTTCTCCCGCGAGTACGTTTTCGAATTGATGATTGTGGGCGCGAGGAAGAATCCAGACTTCGTACGGGACGCGGGAAGCGTAGGGGCAGAAGGCATAATAATCGCCGGCGCAATCCACAATGCGCTTGGCTTGGCGCGTTTCCTGGCGCAGGATGTCGCAGAAGACGCAACGCTCGCGTTCGCGGAACCATTCGCGGGCGGACCGCAACTCGTAGAGAATCCGTCGCGGGACGAAAGTCGTGGCTGTGATTTGCGAATGGGAGTGCGGCCATTCTTCACCGGCCTGCGTGCCGGTATTCTTGAACACGGTGACGTATTTGAAGCGCGCGTCGCGTTTCAGATCGGCGATGCGGCGCGACCAAGAGTCGAGAACGCGCTCGATTTCTTCGTCGGTCATTTGCGCGAGGGTGCGGGTGTGGTCGGGCGTTTCGACTACGATTTCGTGTGCGCCTACCGAGGCCATGCGGTCGTAAATGCCTTCGGCGCTGCGTCCGGGATCGCCTTCGATGCGATAGAGGGGGCGGAAATGCGGGTAGACGCGTACTTGCCATTTGCCTTGAGGAGGCAGATCGAGAAGCGTTTTTGTTTCGAGGCGGCTCTCGGGGCAAAGCGGACAGGGATCAGGGCGAATTTTTTCGCGCTCCGGATGCCCAGCCACAACCCAACTGCGAGTGATTGGATCTTTGCGAAGTTCCATCATTCCCCGAAAGCCAAATGCGAAGGCGACATCTTATACCGCGAGGCGGGCGAGGGCAAAGCTAACGTGAACTGATCGTGAGGAAGCGGAACCGGCCACGGCGTGGAGCGTGAATTTGCCGTGGCCGGTTCTCTTGGTGCGAAGGCAGCAGAGTCTGTGAGAGAGCGCAAGAGTCACGCCCTCAGGGGCCGAAGCCTCTCTGATTTTGCGTCGGATATGGCACGGCTAAAGAGTCTGTGTGAAGACTCGGGAGCCGCGCGATTAATGATTGCGAATTCGGGTGAAAGAACATGTTGCTTGATGACGTTTCTCGTTTAGCGGCGGCCGCGCGACTAGCGGGTGCGCTACATCCGCGTCAGGTTGTAGGCCGTGGCGGCCAGGGCCAACTCCACCGCCACCTGCGCCAGCCCGCGACGAGCAAAACGCCGCATTCCTCTCTGTTCCTTCAGCACTCCGATCACCGGTTCCACGATCGCCTTGCGCTGCTGGTAAATCGCCCGGCCCACCGGATCGCGCAGCTTCTGCCGCATCCGCCGATGCAACCGCTCCCGGGCCGGCGCCGCTCCCCGCACGCGACGGCCGAAGTTCATCTCGTGCGCCAAGGTCGAATCCGGAACGTAGGCATCGATGCCCGCTTGCTCCAAGCTCTGCAAATTCGCGAGGGAGAAAAAACCGCTGTCCGCGCTGACTCGTTCCGGCTTTTTCCCGACCTGCTGCTCGACGGCTTGCACCATGGGCAGCAGCGACTCGTTATCGTTGGTGTGCTGCGTCACCCGCTGCGCCAAAATCACATGATCCTCGCTCACCGCCAGGTCCACCGTGTAGCCCAGCGTGAATCCGCCGCGCTCCCGCAAAAAACGGCTGTCCGGATCGGTGCGCGAAATCTTTTTCAACCCGGCTTTGTGCAAGCGCTCCAGCCGTTCGGGAATCGCCTCCAGCTGCTCTTCCAGCCGCTCCAGCACCGCCTGACCCACGGCCACTCCGGCCCCCTCATTCGGATCTTCCCGATCGCACTGTCGCTGCCAGCGGCGGATGTCTCGCCGCAGGCGCGCCCGCGCATCCCGCAACGCCTGCTCGGTGTCGATGCGGTTGCGCGAGGCGTTCGCCGCGATGCGCGTCGAATCAATCGCCACGTGCCCCAGCTTGCCCAGCTTCGCTTTCCGCGCCAGCTCCAGCACTTGCGTGAACAGATCGTTCAGTCCCTTCCCGTGTCGCCGCCGAAAGGCATTCAGGGTCCAATGATCCGGCGTCGCTCCGCCCGCCAGATAGCGAAACGCCAAATCTTCGCGAATGCGCTGCTCCAGGCGACGCGAACTGGTCACGCTCAGCGCGTAGGCGTACAGCCAGACCGCCACCAACATCTCGGGCGCGTACGCCGGCCCGCCTTCGGCTCCATACTCGTCGCCGAAACCGTCCAGGTTCAATTTCGCCACCACGCGCCGCAGGAAAAAACACAAGTGATCCGCTCCCAGCACGTCGCGCACGCTCGGTGGCAGCAAATACGCCTGCTCCGGATTGTAATCCAGAAATTTTGCCATGGCGTCTCCTCTCTCCTGCAGTATAAGAGACGCGTCAACCCGAGTTCTCACACAGACTCTAAAGCCGTGCCCTGACGGATATCACATGTTTCTCACACAGGCTCTGCAACCCCAGGTTGCGAGGCTATTGCGGGCTTTGTGGAGCAATGTTCAGGGCGACGTTTTTGCCGTCGTCAGTTGATTGGTACTGAACGGTGGCATCGGTTCCAACGCCAACTTTGCCTTGAACTTGAGTTCTCTGATCCAGCACAAACTGCATGGTGTGTTTGTTGTTGCCATCGTTCACGTCCAGCGAGAAAGACTTCTTGTCGCTGCCAATGGCGGTCACTTTTCCATTCACTTGCTTGGCTTGATCGGCCTGCTGGCCGGACTGGGATTGCTGCAATGCCGTATGCGCCTGGGTGGAAACTCCCAAAATCAGTAGAGCGCCCAGAGACGCTGAAAGGAGAAACTTCCGAATCATAAGGTGAACACCTCCTCGGATATGGGCGGGTTCCATAGCGCAAGGCAAGCGCGATTCCATTCGCATAAAAAGGTTTTTTCGCCAAGAAATCGGGCGAAACGCGGCGATTTTGGCGGAATGGGGCGATCCTGGGGTGATTTGGTGCGTCGTCCCTCTAACGACGTGCGCGCGGACCGCAGAAATATTTCACGGAACCGTCCATTCTTTCTCAGTGAATTGCAGTACAGGGAGCCTAGCGCGTGTAGTGCGTGGGGGTGGGGCCGACTTCTAGGCGATGGCGGTCCCAGATGGCGCCTTCGCGGCTGTAATGGGCCATCTCGAAATCCTGGGTTAGTTCGAGGCAATCGGTGGGGCAGGCGTCTTCGCAGAGGCCGCAGAACATGCAGCGGGAGGTGTCGTAGGTGAAGGTGGTTAGGACTTTGCGGCGGGTGGCGTCGTCGCGCAGCCAGCCGACTACGATCAGATTTTCAGGGCACGCGAGCGCGCAGAGATTGCAGGAAATGCAGAGAGATTCGCCGGTTTCGGGGTTGATATTCAGACGCGGGGCGCCGCGATAGCGTTCGGCGACCATGGGGCGCTCTTGCGGATATTGTTCGGTGTAAATGTTCTTGGGCGCCTGGTAGCGAAAGGTGAGCCACATGCCTTTTAAGAGGTCTACCAGAAAGACGCGACGAAGAAGTTCGTTCATTTTCTGGATTGTGACTGGGCGGTTTGCGGATGTCAATAGCGCCGTGGTCGCAAGCGCTAGCATGATTGCGAGAAAGGCTGCCTGCTCTCTGCCGAACGGCATGACGTGAAGAGGCCGCAACAAGACCGGTTTGTAGCCGCGAGGTGCGCGGAGCATCCGTGTTATTCTGCGAAAAATGAACGTTATTGATGATCGGGACACGCTTTTCATGCGGGCGGCGGTGGAGAAAGCGCGCGCTGCTGGCGAACGGGGCGAAGTGCCCGTTGGCGCGGTGATCGTGCTGGATGATGCGATTGTGGCGCGGGCTGCTAATCGCACGATTGTGGATTGCGATCCGACTGCGCATGCGGAGATGGTGGCACTGCGCGGGGCAGCGCGGAAGATTGGGAATTATCGGCTGCTGGGGGCCACGCTTTACGTGACGATTGAGCCTTGCGCGATGTGTGCGGGGGCAATGATTCAGGCGCGGATTGCGCGGCTGGTTTATGGCGCGGAAGATGCGAAGGGCGGGGCTGTGCGGTCCTGTTTTAATGTGCTGGACTCCGCGCAGCTGAATCATCGGGTAGAGGTAACGGCGGGAGTGATGGCGGAAGACGCGGCTGGATTGTTGAGGGACTTTTTTGCGGCGCGGCGGTAGTGAATCAGCTGACCGATTGGAGAGACTTGCGCGCAGTGGCCGAGCAAAATTGGCAAAGGGCGCGGTCGTTTGTTTTCAGGAGACTGGCAATGATTGGTACTGGTAGAGAGATGGTTCGAAGCGTGGCGCTATTTTCGTTGATGGGTGCGGCGATTTCCTTTTGCGCGGCGACTTCCCTTCTTGCGCAGGCACCGCAGAACGCACAGAGCTCGCAAGGTTCAGACAACGCGCAGAGCACACAGACTCCGAAAACGCCCGCGGAAAGCGCGCGGAAGGACTTGCTGACGCAATTCAACGACGCGTTGCAGGAGCTGACGGCGCGCGTTTCGCCGGCGATTGTGCAGGTGCAAGTGACGGGCTATCGAGCGTTGAACGATAAGAGCCAGGACGACACGAGCATGATCGGGCGCGAGCGCAGCTTGGGCTCGGGAGTGATCGTGGATCCGGACGGCTACATCATTACCAACGCACACGTGGTGAAAGGGGCGCAACGCGTGCGCGTGGTGCTCACTCCAACGACGGCAGGAGATTCGCAGGTGCGCGCGAGCCTGGGATTGGGCGAGCACAGCCCTCCGATCGACGCGCGCATTATTGGAATTGCGCCGACAATTGACCTGGCGCTTCTGAAAGTCGAAGAAAAGAATCTTCCTGCGATTGGCTTTGCGGATTACACGCAATTAAAAAAGGGTGAGCTGGTGTTGGCGTTTGGAAATCCCGAGGGGCTGGAAAATTCGGTGACGTTGGGAGTGGTGAGTGCCGTCGCGCGGCAGGCCGACCCGGACGTGCCGTCGGTGTACATACAGACGGATGCGCCGATCAATCCGGGAAATAGCGGAGGGCCGCTGGTGAATACGAACGGTGAATTGGTGGGCATCAATACTTTTATTTTGACGGAGTCGGGCGGCAGCCAAGGGCTGGGTTTCGCGATTCCGAGCAGCGTGGTGGAGTTTGTGTATCACGAGCTGCGCAAATATGGGCGCGTGCATCGCAGCGTGATCGGTGCGGAGTTGCAGGAAATCACGCCCGACCTGGCGGCGGGGCTTGGGTTAAAAAAGGCGCGGGGAGTGGTGGTTGCGGACGTTGATCCGGATGGCCCGGCGGATAAAGCTGGCTTGCAGATGCAGGATATTTTGCTGAGTTTGGATGGTCGCGCGATCGGCAGCGTCCCGCTCGCTGAGATGATCGTCTCCACGCGGCCGGCGGGAGCGGAGGTGAAGACAGTGGTGATGCGTGGCGACCAGACGCTGACGCTGACGATTCCGGTTACCGAACAGAAAAACGACGTAGATGAATTGGGCGACTTGGTGGATCCGCAGAAGGATTTGGTGGCGAAGCTCGGGGTTTTCGCGGTGCAGATTGATGATGATCTCGCCAAGCAATTGGAGGATTTGCGGCAGCCTTCCGGCGTGATTGTGGCGGCGATGGCGGCAGATTCGTTGGGAGTGGAGGCGGACCTCCAGCCTGGAGACGTGATTCACTCGCTCAACGGCAAGCCCGTAACGACTTTGGATGGATTGCGTGCGGATTTGAAGGCGCTTCCGACGGGCGCTGCGGGAGTATTGCAGGTGGAGCGCGACAGCAAGTACATGTACATCACGTTTGAGATGGATTGAACGGGCCTGCTGCGAGCCTGTGTCGCAAGGAAATGGGAGACGTCATTACGGTGATTCAGGAGTTGAAGGCCCTGAAGCAGGTGCGGAAAAATCGGCGGAACTAAAGTCCCGCCCCTGCGGCGCCGGTCCTTGAAGTCGAGCGCGGCGGATCATCGCAGAGTCTTGCGGCTCTCGGCACGGGGCGTGCTCGCATGGTTGTGACCGCGCGACGCGTTTGTTAAGCTTGTTGACGCTGCGACCGCGGAGAGGTGTCTGAGCGGTTGAAAGAGCCCGCCTCGAAAGCGGGTAGCCTGGCAAAACCGGGCTCGTGGGTTCAAATCCCACCCTCTCCGCCATCCTTATAAGCCCCCTCGCATCTCGCTGTGACATGTTGTATGTACGCTTGTATTGACAACACACCCTGGACGCGTCATCGTATGCTCGGCGTTGGGTTTTATGAGATTCGAATGGGACGAAACCAAGAGCCTTCGCAATCTCCGCAAGCATGACGCTCGTTTTGAAACGGCGGCACTGGTTTTCGACGATCCCCACGCGCTGACGCAGCGGGACTCTGCGTCTGAGGAAGAGGAACGTTGGGTCACGATCGGATCCGTCGGTCCTGGTTCCATACTTTTGGTTGTGTACACATTCCATAAAACAGGCGGCGAGGAGAACATTCGAATCATCCCTGCACGAGCAGCCGGGTCCCCACGAGAGGAAGGTTTATGAGGAAGCTCACGAAGGAACAAAAACGAGACATCGCCGCGATCGCCGCAAAGGCAGACGCGGACATTGATTTTTCGGATATGGCGCCGGTTCCCGATTGGAAAGCGGCGGAAATGGGCAAGTTTTACCGACCCGCGAAGAAGCCCATAACGATGCGGTTGGATCTGGATGTGATCGAATGGCTCAAGGCTGATGGCCGCGGCTATCAGACAAAAGCCAACTGGCTTCTAAGAAGTGCCATGCTGCATTATTCTAGAAATGCGAACCTCGATGGTGACGCTGGTACTCAGAGGCTGGGCCGAGGCAGACGGCAGAAAAAGAAGTCTTGATTAGATTGGAGGTAGCTGACGCCGCCAAATGAATCTGAGGCAACACCGCATTTTTTTCTGAGGAACTATGTACGCCGCGAATTAAGCAAACATACTTAATTGCTTTATGTCTTTATTTCGCAGTAGCAATACATCAGCAAGGATTCGGTTCGAAGCAATTGGCCTGATTTTGGTTCTCCTGCTTGGGCCCGTGGGGGTGTGCAATGGGTATTCAGTGCTTACGCATGAAGCCATTGTGGATTCCGCGTGGGATGACGCGATAAAGCCTCTCCTTTTGCAGCGCTTTCCCGATGCCACGCATGAGCAACTGAAGGAAGCGCACTCATATGCGTACGGCGGGTCGGTGATTCAGGATCTGGGCTACTACCCGTTTGGTAGCCACTTCTTCAGCGATCTGGTGCACTATGTGCGCACGGGAGATTTTGTCCAGGCGCTGCTGCGCGATTCATCGAACCTCGATGAATATGCGTTCGCGCTGGGAGCTCTGGCACATTATGCGGCTGATAATGAAGGGCACCGGCTGGCGGTGAATAAATCCGTTCCGATGCTGTATCCGCGCCTTCGCAGGAAGTACGGAGACGTGGTGACTTACGACCAATCGCCGCCGGCGCATTTGAAGACGGAGTTTGGATTCGACGTGGTGCAAGTGGCGCGCGGGCATTACGGTTCCGATGCTTATCACGATTATATCGGCTTCCAAGTGTCGAACGACTTGCTGGATCGAGCGTTTATGGAAACATATTCGCTGGATTTGAAATCCATTTTTACGGACTACGATCTGGCATTGAGCACGTACCGCTATGGCGTTAGCGAAGTGATCCCGAAGATGACCCAAGTGGCGTGGCAGACGAAGAAAGATGAAATTCAGAAGGATATTCCCGGAATCACGAAGAAGAAATTCCTTTATCACATTTCGCGCGCCAGCTACGAAAAGCAGTGGCGCGGACATTACGAGAAACCCGGATTTGGCACGAAGTTCCTGGCGTTTCTGTTTCGGCTGATTCCGAAGGTCGGACCGTTCAGTGTTTTTACTTTCAAGATTCCGACTCCGGAGGCCGAGAAATTGTTCATGGCGAGCTTCAATGGGTCGGTCACTGAATATGAACAGTTTCTGCGCGAGAAAAGGGCCACGGACGCGATTGTGCTGGTGAACGACAATTTTGATACCGGGACGGTCACCAATCCTGGAGAATATCCGCTGGCCGACAAGACGTACGCCGATTTACTGGATCGCCACGCCAAGGACCATTTCAAGCAGATCACTCCTGAACTGCGCGCGACCATTCTGGAGTTCTATCGTGATCCGAATGCGCCCATCACGACGAAGAAGCATAAGAAGGAATGGTCGGATGTGATGCGCGAAGTGGCTGAGCTGAAGGAGTTCACTCCGCCCGCTGAGCCGCAGACGGCGCCAGTACCTGCGTCCAGTAGTTCGACTCAGCCCTGAGGCTCGAGTTTTTCTACCGAGCGGTGATGAGACTCCGCACTAAGACTTCTTGTGTGCCGGCTTGTTTGATATTGGACCGCCGATTTTATTTAGCGTGTCTAGCGCCAGCGGCTTGTAGGGCGTGTCGAATGAGAGCACTTCTGTAAGCACTGTGCGAGCTTCCGGGATGCGCTGCATCTTCGCCAGCGTGAAGCCGAGGCGATATTGATTTTGTGCATAGCTGAATTTATCGGATTTCAGCAGCGGAGCCGCTTGTTTGAAGTTGTCTATCGCTTGCGGGTTGCGTCCTTTGTTCACGTTCGCTTCGCCCAATGACGAATAGGCTAGTCCCTTCTGCAGCGAAATCTGCTTCTGCCACTGATCATCTGAGACGTTATCAGGCTTTTTCGCCTGGGCCAGCAAGTCGAGCGCTTTCTGAGCATCCGCTGCGGCTTTATCTACTTGGTGCGGATCGTTGCACCAGGTATCCGCGAGCAGCAAGAGCATCGAGATATTGTCGGGATCGGAAGTCAGAAGGCTTTGCGCGGTGGCTAGCATCTTCGCCTGATTGTGGGCTTGTTGATAGGCGACGGCGGTCTGTTCGCGGACGGACGTGGCGTAACTGGAATCCGGGAATGCTGCGACGAAACGCTCGAAGAGTGCGGCGCGCGCGGCGGGATCCGTTGTCTTGTACGCCGCGTTGACCATAGCGTATTGCACGTAACTGATGTCGCCTTCCGCATTTTTCAGCGTTTGTTCCTTCTGCGTAGCCCAGCGATCCGCTGTCACACCTTCCGGCGCAGGCGCGGCTTTATAGCGCGCGACGATGGCGGCGACTTTTTCGCCTTCGTCGAATACTTTGCTGGCGTCGCCTTGCTCGTCGGCTGCGTGGACCATGCTGACTGCGGTGGAGAAGTTGTCGGGGTCGAGCGCCAGGGCTTTGTCGCCGTATTCGTAGACTTTGGCGTAATTCTTTTGCGCGAGGTAGGACTGGACGTAGAGCTGATCGCCTAGCAATTCGAGATCGCCTTTTCCGTAGTCGGCCATGAATTTATCGAGCAGGGCGATTTTGTCCGGGCCGTCCGGCGCGGCATAGATTTCGGCGAGAGCTTTGTCTTCGGGCGAGCCGGCTGCGACGGAGACGCTCTTGCCGAATTGGGCCGACGTGGTGATTGCGAGCGCGAAGAACATGAGGACCGAAGCGGTCAGACGATGCATGTTTCACCTCCCGTACGACGTTCGGTAGAGCGACAAGCTTTTTGGTACATCGTTAGCCTTCGCGCGGCTTCGTGCCTATGGGGACGAAGCGCGGGACCTCGCGGCAATAGTCTTCGTAAGCTGCGCCGAAACGGGTGCGGAGTTCGCGCTCTTCGAACGAGATTGCGAGCAATGTGAGCACGGTCCAGGCGGCTGCGACGGTCCACATCAGGCGTGTGCCGGCCAGACAACATGCGCCAACGATCGCGACAAGAGAGCCAACGTAGCGCGGATGGCGAATGCGCGCGTAAATGCCTTGGCGTGCGACTTCCCCACCGCCGGTTAATTCCGTTTGGCCCACGAACCGGGCCGCGCCGAGATCGCGTTTCACGCGCCAGAAAATCCAGAACTCCAATGCTAAAAGTGCGAAACCAAGCACCGCGCGCCACGGCGGCGGCCAGACTTGCAGAAAAAGTCCGCGGCGAAATATTACGAGGAATACGGTGACAGGCAGCCACGCGAGCAGAAGCCCCGTGGCGTAGCCGGCGCTACGATGGTTGCGCCAGAATTCGACTTGCGGATGGATTACGAACCAGTAGAGCGGAATCGGCAATTGTGCGAAAAGGACGATTGCCGCGAGCCAGCCGAGAGGCGTCACGCGGGCATCTTAGTCGAAGGGCGGGCTGGACGACAATATTTTCGTGTGCCGCGACGTGAGAACGGATTGGCCACGGAGGCACAGAGACATGGAGCAATTCGGAACAATGCAACCGCACTACGCCGTCCCAGCCATCACGGGTCGAGGCCGAAGCCGGAATTCAGCTACTGCGTCGCACCGGCATTGACGATTTTGTGGTTTCGATGGACGATTCTTGAGCGCTTAACTTTGCGTTTGGGAGGTTTCGATGCCAGCGGCTACGTCATTCGAGAAAGTGGAGAAGGAAATTTTGAACGCGCACATCACGCGCGAGATGTTGAGCGGAGAAGATGCCACGCTTGCGCGGATCTTTATCGCGAAGGGCGGGATCGTGCCGCGGCATTCGCACCGGAGCGAGCAGTTTTCGTGGATCATTTCTGGCGCGTTGAAGTTTTATTTCGATGATGGGGAAACGGTAGTCGGCGCGGGCGAAATTATTCTGATTCCGGCGCATGTCCCACACAAGGCGGAGGCATTGGAAGACACGGTGGATATTGATTTCTTTGCGCCGCGGCGGGAAGACTGGATTTCGAAGAATGACGCGTATCTGCGCGGCGGCGCAGCGAAGGGTTGAACGCATGGACCTCGGGCTGAAGGGACGCGTGGCAATTGTGGCGGCGGCTAGCAAGGGGCTGGGCCGCGCCGTGGCGGAGGAGTTCGCGAAGGAAGGATGCGAGGTGGCGATTTGCGCGCGTACCGCTGCAGACGTTGAGCGTACGGCAAAAGAGATAGGCGCGGCGGCGGGGCGGGAAGTTTTCTGGCGCGCGCTGGACGTGACTAACGCCGAGGCCGTGCGCGATTTTGTTGATGCGGTCGAGCAGAAATACGGACGGATTGATATTTGCGTTACGAATGCAGGCGGTCCGCCGTCGAAGAAGTTTTTGGAAATCACACTCGATGAATGGCGCACGGCGGTGAATCTTACTTTGCTGAGCGCCGTGTATTTTGCGCGGGAAGTGCTGCCGCGCATGCAGCGGCGCCATTGGGGGCGGCTCATAACGATTACTTCGATCTCTGTGAAGCAGCCGATTGACGGGCTCTTGCTATCGAATTCCCTGCGCGCAGGTGTGACGGGGATGGCTAAGACGCTGGCGAATGAATTCGGCGCGGACGGCATCACCGTGAACAATGTGTGCCCCGGTTACACTTTGACCGATCGGCTGGGAGAACTCTTCGAAAAACGCGCGAAGGATTCGGGCGCGAAGTACGAAGATCTTTTGAAGCAGGCGGCGGCGAGCGTGCCCATTGGGCGTTTTGCGCGGCCTGATGAGTTTGCGGCGCTGGTTGCGTTCCTGGCTTCGGAGCGTGCGAGTTCCATCAATGGGACGACGATTGCGGTTGATGGAGGCACGGCCAAGGGCCTCCTCTAAATATCAATGAATACGTTCGCGCTTGGGGTATGACGGCAATCCGCGGTCCCTGTCCGTCGGTACAGTTTGTCAGTCGACTACTCACCCGAGCAATAACCCGGCCCTCCTATCCGGCTGCCCACATACTTTGAAGAAGCGGGAAAGTTGGATTCGGAGGTCTCCCCAGTGGCATTCACGAGGAATGGAATTGTGATCGTGGCTGCGGGAATGGTGTCGCTGGTTCTTGTGGGCCCTGTTCGTGCACAGAGTGCGCCCCCACAGGAAGCTCAGACTGTTGCTAAGAATTCGCCGCCGTCGCCGCCATCGTCAAGCTCGTCGGCGTCCAGTTCTGCGTCGCCGGCGGTGTCTTCCTCGGCGCGGGCAAGCGCCGCGGGTGCGACCAGCACTGAATTCATAGAGCCAGAACAGCCGATGACGCTCGGCGAGTTGGCGCGGCGCGAGCGGGCGCGAAAGAGCAGCCAGCCGAAGTCGGTGAAAATATTTGATGATGAAAATATGCCGAGAGCGCCGGTCAGCACGGGAGAGAAAGCGCCGGGATTTGGGGATCAAGGCTCATCCAGTTCCGGGAAACTGACCTTGCTGGATTTCTGGGCGACTTGGTGCGGACCCTGCCGCCACGCATTGCCGGGCTTGAAGCAGATACAGTCCGTTTACGGCGGCGACCAACTGGAGATTATCAGCGTGAGCGAGGACGACGATGAAGACGCGTGGCACAACTTCGTCGCGCAAAACGACATGACGTGGACGCAGCGGTTGGATAGTGACCACCAAATGATGCGGCAGTATGGAGCGAGCGCTTTGCCGACTTACGTCTTGATTGGCAAGGACGGCGCGGTGGTGAATCAATACGTGGGCGATGATCCGGATGTGCCGATTATCGAGCGCATCGGCCCTGATTTGAAGAAACGCCTCCAGTGACAATCCAAGGTTTGGTGTATCGCGCTAAGCTTCGTCTGGTTTTCGCGTCCGGTGGTCGTGCGTTTCAGTGTCGCCGGGCTTCCGCTATCTAGCTGTGATTGAAACCGTCTAATCCCGAGCACGCCAATTTCCAGGACCAATACGAAATTCGCAATTCACGCGCGCCATACTATAATTGTTTGTTTGGCCGCTAGCGTTTATTCGACTGAGGAGAAGAGGATGATTAAGATTTTGGGGCGGTTTCGCCCGCACGTGCCGAAAATATTGTGCGCCGCGGTGTTATCCGTGGCGCTGCTGGTTTCCGCGCGGGGGCGCGCGGACGAGCCTTATGCGCGGAGCCGCGACTACGATTTGCAGAACGTGAAGACGCATCTCTGGTTTGATACCGAGCAGCGCGAGGTGCGCGGCGAGGTGACACATAGCATCGCGATGCTGCGCGATGATGTGTCGCAGGTGAAGTTCGATTCCGTGGGCCTGAAGATCGCGACGGTAACGCTGGACGGCAAAACAGCGAACTTTTCCATGACGGCAAATGATTTGATTGTGCCGCTGGCGCATCCCTCAAAGCGCGGCGAACGCCACGAGGTTTTCATCCGTTACGAAGGCCATCCTAAAAAGGGACTGTATTTCGTGCTGCCGGATAAAAATTATCCGAATCGTCCGAAGGAAGTGTGGACGCAAGGCGAGGCGGAAGACACGCGCTACTACATCCCGATTTACGATTATCCGAACGACCGCACCACTTCGGAGATGCTGCTGACGGTTCCGGCGACATGGATCACCGTTTCGAATGGCCAGCTGGTGAATGTGAAAGACGAAGCGAACGGGGAAAAGACGTGGGACTGGAAGCAATCCGAGCCGCTCTCAACATACCTGATTAGCGCCGTGGCGGGAGAATTCGTCGAGAAGAAGGACATTTGGCACGGGATACCGGTACGTTTTGTGGTGCCCCGCGGCGACGAAGCCACGATTGATCCGACGTTCGCACGGACCACACAGATGCTCGATCTTTTTTCGGACAAGCTCGGCGTGAAATATCCGTGGGCGCAGTATGCGCAGACTTCGGTGAACGACTTCGTCGAAGGCGGAATGGAAAATACCAGCGCGACGACGCTGACGACGCAGGGCCTGGTGAATCCGAAACTCGTGCCGGAAGAGCGCCGCGGTTCGGACGATCTGGACTCGCATGAACTGTCGCACCAGTGGTTCGGCGACCTGGTTACTTGCAGGGATTGGGCGAATATCTGGTTGAACGAGGGATTCGCAACGTATTTCGAACACTATTGGGCGGAGCAGCATTATGGCGGGGATGAAGCTGCCTATGAATTCTGGCGCGACCAATCGAATTGGTTCCGGCAGAAGCGGCTGTATCCCGTGCCGATTGTGACGCGCAATTTCACGGACAGCATCGAGTACTCGGGGAATGTTTACACCAAGGGCGGGTGGGTGCTGAAGATGTTGCGGACGAAATTGGGAGACGAGGATTTCTTCCGCGGCCTCCATCATTATCTGGAAGTTAATCGCAATCAGAATGTGGTCACGGGCGATTTGGAGAAAGCGATTGACCAATCCACGTCCACGAACGTGGACCATTTTTTCCATCAGTGGATCTGGCGAGCGGGCGCGCCGAGATATGAGGTGAGTTACACGTACGACGATGCGACGCACCAGGTGAAATTGAATGTGAAGCAGACGCAGAAGGTCGAGGGCATGGTGGATTTGTTTGACATGCCGGTGGATATCGAAATTGCGACAGCGAGCGGGCACAAAACTTATCCGATCATGGTGAGCAAGGCGGAAGAGACGTTTAGTTTGCCGGCGGATAGCGCGCCCTTGATGGTGATATTTGATAAGGGCGACAACGTCTTGAAGTCGGTGGAATTCAAGAAGGGCGCAGCCGAGCTGATCTATCAATTGAAAAATGCCGAGACGGTGCCGGATCGCGCGGACGCGGCCGTGGGGTTGGGTGAGATGCGGGACAATCCCGAAGCGGTTGCGGTTCTTGGTTACGCCGCGGTGCACGACCGGTATTGGGGCGTTCGGGTGGAGTCTTTGAAGGCGTTGGGCAAGATTGGCGGCGGCGGTGCGGAAAAGCAAATATTGGCCGCGCTGAGCAATGAGGAACCTTGGGTGCGCAAGGTGGCCGTCCAGCAGCTTGGCAATTTCACGGACGATCCTTCGCTGGCGCCGAAATTGACTGAGATTGCGTCCAAGGACACGGCTTACGGCGTGCGCGCCGCTGCGTTGAATGCAATTGGGGAAATCAAGGCGCCGAACGCGTACGAATTGCTGACAGCCGAGTTGAAGACGGATTCGCCCGATGACACGATTCGCAACGGCGCGCTGGAAGGACTTGGCTCGCTGGGAGATGACCGCGCAGTCCCGGCGCTGCTGGAGTGGTCGGCGCCCGGCAAGGATTTTGAATCGCGGGGGGCAGCGATCGAGGCGGTTGCGGAGTTGGATCTCAAGAACAAGGCGATTACCCGCGCGTTGATTTCGTATTTGCGAGAGCCGTACACGGACGTGAAATTTAGGGCGCTGTTTGCGCTGGGACATCGCGGCGATACCGATGCGATTGCGCCGCTCGAGGAGTTGGTCAAGTCGGGAGATTTAAATTTGGGCGATGCGCCGTATGTGGAGATGCAGATTCAGGCTTTGAAACAGAAAGCTGCAGAGAAGCGGGTGTCGGGTGGCGGCAAGAGCGCCGGGAACGGCCCGAGCGGCGGTTCGGCTGCGGACGGCGCTACGCCTTCGGCTTCGGGCAATGGGCTGGAAATGACTTTGGATGCGTTGAAGCAATTACAGAAGCAGATGGACGAGATTAGTACGCGATTGGGGAAGATCGAAACGCGGCTGAGCGATACGAAGAAGTAGGCGGGCGTGTCAGTAGGCTAGCAATATCCGCAGATCGCGGAGATTGTTGCCGGTGGGACCGATGATAATTGCGTCATTCAGGCTTGCGAAGAAATTGTGAGCGTCGCTGCGGGCTCCGAAATCGGCGGGATCCAGGTTTGCTGCGATGGCTCGTTTCAGAGTCTCGCCATCGGCCGCTGCGCCTGCGGCGGGGCTGTTGCCGTCAATTCCGTCTGTGCCTGCGCTTAAGACTGCGATTCCCTTCCCTGCAATTTTCGGTACGCACGTCAGAACGAATGCGGAATTGCGGCCGCCGACGCCCTCGCCCGTTACCGGGCAGCTTAGTTCTCCGCCGGAAAAGATGGCTACGCGCTTCCCGGGGTATTGATTTTTCAGATTTTCGAGCTCGCGGAGCAGGTGATCAGCGGCTTTTTCCAGCGGCCAGCCGTCGGTTTCAACGTCCACCATGCACACATAGCCTTCGGCTTCGCAGCAATGATGGGCGGCGTGCAGCAACTCGTGTTCACCGAGAAGAATCTCGAAACGCGCGCGCGCGAATGCCGGGTCTGCATCTTTCGGAGTCTCCGGCAACTTTCCTTGCTCGATCAATTCACGCAGCGATGCAGGCAATTTGCGCAGCAAACCGTAACCGCGGATGATTTCCTGCATGTTGAGCAGCGTGGTTGGGTCGGGCACGGTGGGCCCGGACGCGAGCGCGGATTCCTGGCCTTCCGGCACGTCGCTGATCGCCAAGGTGAGCTTCATCGCGTTGGGGGCCGCGGCAGAGAGGCGTCCGCCTTTTGTGGCGGAAAGGTGTTTGCGCACCACGTTAATTTCTTCGATGGGCGCGCCGCAGGTGACCAGCGCTGAATGAAGTTGCTGAAAATCTTGGAGCGTGACGCTGGGATCGAGCGGCTGTTCGACCAGGGCGGACCCGCCGCCCGAGATCAGGAAGAAAATCAGCGTGTGCTCGTCGCAGCGCGCGAGCCGATCCAGAATGGCGCGGCCTGCCGCGAAACTCTCCGCTGTTGGTATCGGGTGACCGCTGACGAATGTTTTCCATCCGTCGAGCGCACGCGGAGGGGGGACGGGCATGACGAGGATGCCGTCCGGCGCAAATTCGGGCGCGAGGATTGACGTTAGCCCCTCAGCCATGGCGAACGCGGCTTTACCAAAGGCGATGGCTACGATTTCGTTGAACGCACTGAGATCTATTTCGGTGGCGCCGGCGCAGATGTGGGAATTATCGCGCTGCAGCTTGCGCGCGAGAGCCGAGGAGACATCGATCGCCTCGAGGGTGTGGCGAAAAACGTGTTCGGCGGTTTGCTTCATCGCGTTTACGCGAAACTCCTGATTGGCCACGGAGACACAGAGGCACAGAGAGGAGTCATGGCAAGAGCGGTTTTTGACTCGATGTCCTGTGCGTCTCTGTGAGTCTGCGGCGTCTTGCCTTTCGGAGTCATTTTAATCCCAGTGCGTCGGCGTTGAGCGCGTTCGGCGGCCGTTGGCCTGCGAAGAGCGCTACTACGTTATTGGCTGCCATCACCGACATTTTTGTGCGCGTATCGATTGAAGCGCTGGCGATGTGCGGGGTTAGGATCACGTCGCGGCGCGAAACCAGTTGCGGATGAACTTGCGGCTCGTGCTCGTAGACGTCGAGCGCGGCACCTGCGATTTTTTTATTTTCGAGCGCGTCGGCGAGAGCGGCTTCGTCCACTACTGGGCCGCGAGAAGTATTCACGAGGAACGCGGTGCGTTTCATTTTTTCGAGATTTTCCGTGGAGATCAGGTGGCGCGTGTCGGGGAGCAGCGGCACGTGTAGGCTGATGAAGTCGGACTCGCGGAAGAGCGTGTCGCGATCCACGAATTCAGCGTGCAACTCTTTTTCGGCCTCAGCCGGCGCGCGGACGGCGTCGTTATAAAGGACGCGCATTTGAAAACCGAGCGCACGGCGCGCGACGCCGCGGCCGATGCGTCCGAAGCCGAGAATGCCGAGCGTCTTGCCCCACACGTCGCCGCCGACGAGTTGATCGAGATCCCAGCCCGGCCACGTGCCGCTGCGCATCCAAGCGTCGCCTTCGAGCAGGCGTCGGGCAATCGCCATTAGTAGCGTCCATGCGAAGTCGGCGGTGGTGTCGTCGAGGACGCCGGGAGTGTGCGTGGCGACTACTTTATGGCGTGTGCAAGCGGCGACGTCAATATGATCGTAGCCGACCGAAACCGTCGCGGCGATTCGCAACTTGGGCGCGGCTGAGAGCAGTTCCTCGTTCACTTTTTCCGTGAGCAGGCAAATCAGGCCGTCCTTGTCCGCAACGCGCTTCAGCAGCTCTTCGCGCGAGATGCTCTCGGGCCGCGTCCAGTATTCCACTTCGCAGTGCTGGTCCAGGATGGCGCGTGCGGCGGGAAAAAGCGGCCGCGCGGAGAGTATTTTCGGTTTGGTCAACGCACCCTCGCAAAACATCGTTACTCAGAATTTGTAGCATATACTGCCGGATTAGGAAACGGCTCGAAATTGCTTGGCTTTGCGCTGGCGCGGCTTTGGGCCCGCTGGCGGGGCGACGGCCTTGAAAAATTGAGTCTCTGGAGAGAGATTGATGAAGATTTTACGAAGGACTGCTCGTCTCTTAATTCTCAGTTTCTGTTTCGCTCACCTCGCGATAGGCCAGACGACGATCCGGATAAAAATTCAAGCATCGAATCTGGATCGCAGCTTGCTGTTCCAGAAGCTGAATGACCATGGCGCGGATCACCACATGCACTTTGCGATGGTGGAGCGGGATTTCGATTATCGCGTTGCGTATGGTACCGCGGGCGGCGCGACTATGACGCCGTATGGACCTGCGGGCGGAAGCGCCTCGGTGACGAAAGTTTTCGACCCCTCGGGTGCGGAGATTTTCGAATTTTCGCGCAACGGACGTGCGACAAATGACCAGGCCGCGAATGCTACGGCGAAGGAAATTATCAAGCGCATACGAAAGCTGAGGGGGCTCGGCTAGCGATCGCCGTGCAAGTCACACTGTTCAGAGCCGTCCCGTCTAGGTTCCACCTCGTTGACGCCTATCGTTGCACACGGCTATAGTGGCCGTTGAAGCGTGTGCGCTGCCTTTTGTGCGTGCGCGTGGCCCACTCTCATGGATTCACGACTCCTTCACGATCTGAAATCGCTGCTTGGTTCCGACGGCGTTCTGCACCGGCCGGAGGAATTGCTTTTGTACGAATACGATGGGTCTGTGGAAGTGGCGCGGCCGAATTGCGTGGTGTTTCCGCGGACGACTGCCGATGTGCTGGGCATTGTGAAATTGGCGATCCAGTATCAAATTCCCCTGGTCGGGCGCGGCGCGGGAACGGGGCTTTCGGGCGGGGCGCTTTCGCGGAAGGGCGGGATCCTTACGGTTTTTTCGCGGATGACCCGGATTCTAGAGATTGATATTGAGAACCAGCGCGCGACGGTGCAACCAGGCGTGGTGAATTCGGATTTGAGCGCGGCGGTGGCGCATGCCGGTTTGCATTTTGCTCCTGACCCATCGAGCCAGAAAGCTTGCACCATCGGCGGAAACGTTTCCGAAAACTCCGGTGGGCCGCACACGTTGGCTTACGGCGTGACGACGAATCACGTGCTTTCGATGGAAGTGGTTCTGCCTACCGGCGAACTGGTGCGGATCGGGAGTTCGGCTCTCGATGCGCCCGGTTACGATTTGATGGGACTTTTCGTGGGATCGGAAGGCACGCTCGCGCTGATTACGGAAATTACGGTGAAATTGACTCGATTGCCGGAAGCGGTGAAGACGCTGCTGGCGATTTTCGAGACGCTGGATGATGCGACGGAGACGGTGGTGGAGATTACGTCGCGCGGGATCACGCCAGCTGCTTGCGAGATGCTGGACGGTTGGACGCTGCGCGCAGTGGAAGCGTATGTTCACGCGGGATTTCCGCTGGATTGTGCGGCGGTGCTGCTGCTCGAAGCGGATGGTTTGCGCGAAGCAGTGGAGCAACATGCCGAAGAGATTGCTGACGTTTGCCGCGAGCATCACGCGCGCGAGGTGCGGGTGGCACGCGATGCGCGCGAGCGGGATTTGTTGTGGAAGGGGCGCAAGAATGCGTTTGGCGCGGTGGGACGGCTTTCGCCCACATATTACGTGCAAGATGGAGTGATTCCGCGGACAAAACTTCCAGCTACCTTGCGGCACATCAACGCGATCGGAGAGAAGTATGGCTTTCAGATTGGTAATATTTTTCATGCGGGCGACGGGAACCTGCATCCGCTGATTCTTTTCGACGCGCGCGATGAACCGCAATTCCGCCGCGTGATCGCGGCGTCCGACGAAATCATTCAGTTCTGTATTGAGATGGGCGGCTCGATTACCGGCGAGCACGGCGTAGGGATGGAGAAAGATCGCCTGATGCCGCTGCTATTCAGCGAAGCAGAACTCGATCTGATGCGGCGCGTGCGCGATGCATTCAATCCGGGCGGCGTGCTGAACCCCGACAAGATTTTCCCCGCGTCGAAAGGCTGCGGCGAAATTCACGTGCGTCCGCTGCCCATGGCGGGCGCGCCCGTCGCATGAATCCCGCAGACACCAGCGCCGGTTCGCGGCTCGGCGATATCGTCGGAAACGCGAACGTCGTCAGCGATCCCACACAGCTTGCGGATTACGTGATTGGCGGAAAGACGCCCGGTGCAGTGGTGCGGCCCGGCTCCGCGGCGGAAGTCGCCGAAATCGTGAAATTTGCCGCGGCGGAGAAATTGGCGATCGTTGCATGCGGCGCGCGGACGAAGCTGGACATGGGCTTCGCGCCCGCTCGCTGGGATTTGGCATTGGATATGACGCGCATGGATCGCGTGATTGCTTACGATCCGGGTGATTTGACTTTGAGCGTCGAGGCGGGCGTGCGGCTGCAGTCGCTGGGACAGACGCTGGCCGAGCATCGGCAATTTTTGCCGCTGGCGATGCCATTTTTGGCTCAGACGACGATTGGCGGGTCGGTTGCGTCCGGCGTGGATTCACCGCTGCGGCAATTTTATGGCACGGCGCGCGATTTTCTGCTGGGGATGGAATTTGTGACGGGCGAGGGCGTGGCGGCGAAAAGCGGCGGGCGCGTGGTGAAGAATGTTACCGGCTACGACATTCATAAGTTGATGATCGGATCGTTGGGTACACTAGGCGTGATCACGCGTGTGAATTTCAAGACTTTTCCGATGCCGATGCGATCGCGTGGATTCGTCGCGCGATTTGCTACAGCCGAGCGCGCATTCGACATGCGCGATCGAGTGGCGCGTTCCGTGCTGACGCCTTTGACGATGGACATCCTGAGCCAGCACGTGGCTGAACTGTTTGAAAGCGAAGCGGCTTCGCGGTACGAGCCTACACCAATGCCCAAAGGCGTGATTTCGCTCACGGAATGGGCGGTGACGATAGGTTATGCGGGGAACGAGGAAGTGCTGAAACGCTATGCCGTGGATTTGCAGCAGATGGCCGAACAATCCGGCGCGACGGGAGTTGCGGTGCTCGCGGAGAATTTGCAGCCGGCGTTCAACCGCAAGCGGGAATTTATTCCGATTGCGCTGGAGTCTTCGCCGGCTACTTCAATCGTCACAATCAGCTTGCTGCCGGCGCGCATGGCGGAGACGCTGGATCACGCGGTGCGCGCTGCCGAAAGTAATGCACTGCCTTGGGTGGCGATGGCGCGCGGAGTCGGAGTGATTTATTTTGCGCTGCTGCCGGCCGCACGCGACGAAACCACGGAAGTGCGGGCTGCCACGGCGACGGATGCTATCCACCTGGCGTGCGCGGAGCTTGGAGGACATTCCACGATTCCGTGGTGCCCGGCGGAATGGAAGAGCAAGTTGAAGATATGGGGATTGCCGCGAACTGACTTCGCGCAGATGCAAAAATTGAAACGGGTATTCGATCCTCAGGGCGTTTTGAGTCCGGGACGATTTGTGGGAGGCATTTGAAACGATGGCTCCCGATACACCGCAATCGAGTGCCGCGCCTGTCGCGATGCCACTCTCGCACGATGACGCGCAGCGCGAGTTTGCGCTCACGCTGAGCGGGTTCAGCGCCACTGACAAACCTGAATATGTGGATTACTCGCGGTGTGTGCACTGTGGCTTATGCGCGAACAATTGCCCGACGTACCGGCTGTGGGGGCAGGAAGCCGATTCGCCGCGCGGGCGGATACGCCAGATCGCGCTGGTGGATCAGGGGCGGCTGGAATTGGGCGAGGCGTTCGTCACGCACATTGACCGCTGCCTGAATTGCCGGAATTGCGAGACGGTGTGCCCTTCGGGTGTCGAATACGGAAAGATTTTGGAATTGGCGCGGGCGCAGATCGAGCAGAAATATAAGCGGCCGTTTGTTTCGCGGGTACTGCGCGATTTGGTTTACGGGCGGCTGCTTCCCTACCCCGGCAGGATTGCGGCTGCGGCGCGCGGACTGAAGGTTTATCAGCGGTCGGGGCTGGCGGCGCTCGCGCGCGGGACGGGAATTTTGCGGCTACTGGGTTTGCAGGACCGCGAGAAGCTGCTGCCGCGGATTGATTCGGAGTTTTTCTTCGGCGAATTGGGCAAGACATTCCCGGCGCGGGGCCCGCGGCGCGCGCGGGTGGCATTTTTTGCGGGGTGCGTGGCGCAGGTCACGTTCAGCGAATTGAATCGCGCGACCGTTCGCGTGCTGCAAGCGAATTGCTGCGAAGTGGTGGTGCCGGCGGGGCAAGTTTGCTGTGGGGCGCTGGCGGCGCATGCGGGAGTGCGCGACGTGGCGCGGGATTTGGCGCGGCGAAATTTCGACGCGTTCTTGGGCGAGGAGTTCGACGCGATTATTACCAACGCGGCTGGGTGCGGATCGACTCTCAAGGAATACACACATTTATTCGCCGACGACGATGCCGCCCAGGCGCGCACGCGGCAATTCACAGCGAAGATGAAGGACGTGACGGAATTTCTGGTGGGGCTTGGAATGACCGCGCCGCTGCGGACGCTGCCCTTGCGAGTCACTTACCAGGATTCCTGTCATCTGGTGCATGGGCAAAAGATTCGGGAAGCTCCGCGAGAGCTTTTGCGCGCGATACCTGGAATCGAATTCGTGGAGATGCCGCTATCGGAGCAGTGTTGCGGGTCAGCGGGAGTTTACAACGTTACCGAGACAGAAACCTCGTTGGAAATTCTAGAACGCAAAATGGAGTGCGTGGCACAAACGAAGGCTGGTGTGATTGCGACCGCGAATCCTGGATGCATTTTGCAATTGCGCGCTGGAGTGGCGATGCACAGGACGGGACAGGAAGTTTTGCATGTCGTGGAATTGCTGGATCGCGCCCTAGCTTAACGCCGAACATATTTTTGACGCCTTGCCTCCGAGTCGCTCGCGCACGCGTATGAAGGTGGCGCATTTGAAACCGATGGCGGTCTGAAGACCGCGGCTACAAAGGCCGATGCTGCGCGATCGCGCGAGGGGCTATCACGATCGTTCAAGAAATAAGCGTGGGATGAGAGAGAAACCTTGCGGGCCGGCGGTGGGGTAGCTCCGCCCGCAAGTACGTCACACTGCAAACTGGATACCTTTCGGTGCCGGGGTTATTGCTCCGGAGGAGGCGGCGGGCCTGCCACGCGGAACGTGCCTACGATGTGCTGCGGCGGCTGAGCGACTGCGTAATCCGGGGGCACTTGAAAGAGGGATGCCGCAGGCTCTCCGAGTTGAACGTCTGTCATCTGGAAGGTCGTGTCGCCGGAGCGCGGGTCGCTGCGCTTGGTCATGACGACCATCTGTAGATCGGGCGAATACCAGCGCTCGCTAACGACGACGATCGGCTTGGTGTTGCCGATGGCGCCGGCAGGAATGGTGCGCGTATAGCGCGTGCCTTGGGCGGAAACGCCGCCGATGGTTTGCGTTCCCAGGGAGGTGATGACTACTTCGCTCTTCTCCGCCACGGCTTCGGGATTGCGAAATTCCTTGGTCCTGAACGCACCCCTTTCGACGGAAGGGTCGGGCATTTGCTGGGCGATCTTTTTGTTCTCTTCGAGAATGTAGCGCGTGCCGGCGACGGGATCCTTGAGGAAGACGACATGCGACAAAGATTCGCCATTCACAACCGCAAAGGCACCGATCGCGGGAAGGGTCATTTCGCGGCGCGTTCGTCCCTGGGTGTCCCGGGCGATTGAGCCGGTGGAACTGAGCTGAATCTGATTGCCGTCGGCGAGGGTCTGGCTTGATTCGGTGGAAAAATTGGCGGTAAAGGGCGCACCCGTGACGGTCTTTTCGCCGAGACCCGCTTCAAATCCGAGGAAGCCGATGCCTTCACGGACTTCCGGCACGTGTCCGGGACTGGCGACACCTGCCTCTTGCACCCAAACCGCATTCGGTGGAGGAAGAGGCGGGGGTTCCGCGGCATCTTGAGCGCGAAGGCTCGGGCTCATGGTGACGAACAACATGGCGGTGCCCGCCAAAGCTAAAAACGCTGGGGTCGTTTTCATGCGCTCCTCCAAGAAATTCGTGAAACTAGTCATCCGTTGCCGGGCTTCCTTGTGCGACGAGGCGGATGGCCTGCGGAGTGCCGTCCTCGCTTACTACCATGTCGGCGGTCACCTGATCGGACACTCCCATTGCTTCGACGGGCAGGCCATAGGAAATCAGAGCGGCACGCGGCAACACGACGCGCACGACCGCGCCACCCTCGAGATCCGAAGGATCGTAGGAATACGGCAGCGGCATGTAGGCCGTGGCGTATTCGGTGGGGCCGCTATCCGGTGCAGCGGTCTTATCGGCTGTCGCGCGTGAACGAGTAGCCCTCGGTTCAACGGCTACATTCGCAGCGGCTGTTGATGCCTGCTGTTTGCGCGGCGACCGCATTGCGGCAATGGGCGCGGCGACGGATCCAATTACCGAAGGCGTTTTAACGAGGGTGACGATTTGCGGCCGACGCAACGTGAAGCCCAAGGCCAAAAGTACAGCGGCCGCAATGCCGACGACCGCCATTTGCACGCGCAGCCGGCGCGACGCTGCCACGGATTTTTCACGACGAAATTCCCGTAGCAGCGCGGCTTCGATTCTGGGCGGAGCTTGCAATTCGGACGACTCTTGTGAGATCTGACCAAGAGCAAAATCGAGCGACTCGGCTTCGGTGACCAGCGCGCCGCAATCGCTGCACATTTCGGCGTGAGCCAGCGCACCTTCGCGAACAGACGCACCCGGCGTTCCGGGCCGGTCGAGTTCATGCAAGGCCTCCGCGAAGTGCGAGCAATCCATGCGAGGCATGCTATCGCGACCGATGTTTTCGTTGTCAGGGTCCTTCTTCATTCACCCACCGCCGAGGCGCGCCGCACGGGCTGAGCGTCACGCAATTTTTCAAGTAGAAGCGCCCGCGCGCGATGCAGGCGGGAGCGCACCGTTCCCACCGGGCAGTCGAGCGCCGTTGCGGCATCTTCATAACTCATTTCGTCCAGTTCGCAGAGAACGACTACTTCGCGATAATTTTCCGGAAGCGTGGAGATGGCGTGACGCACACGGTTGACGTTTTCCTGCGCGACAAATTCGTCGCGATGGATGGGAAAAGGGCTGACGCCGGAACCATGCCCGTTGCCGTTGCCATTCCCAATCCCATTTGCGGAAACTCGATGGCTACCGTTCGAGCGGCTTGCACAGTAGCGCGATAACATTGCGTCCAACTCATCGGCGGTTTCGGGCAATGGAACGGAGTTTCGTTCGAGTTCCCAGCGACGGCGAAGGTGATTGCGCGCGATGCCGAAGAGGAACCCGCCGAGCGTCCCGCGTGCTGGGTCGAATCGTTTGGCATCGCGAATCAAAGTCATGAAAACCTCTTGGGTCACGTCTTCCGCCACGGCGCAATTGCCGCTCATGTGCAAGGCGAAACGGTAGATGGCAGGGTGCTTGCGGTGGTACAGCAAGGTGAACGCATCCTCGTCCCCGGCAATCATCCGCCGAAGCAGCAGACCGTCGTCAATCAACTCTGTGCCCCTGGTCATGTCAAGCGGTTGGACGGCCCGGCGCAACTCTCGTTACATATTCCGGGAAGGGGTTCAAAAAGTTCCCGGAATTGTAAGCCACCAGGAGCCAGCAGCCCATTCTGATCAAGTCCGCAGCGGAGCGCTGTGGCGTGCGGGCCCCGCCGAACGTGGTGCGAATCTACCACTGTCAGGACGCAAGTGCTATACCTGCTCCGTTTGGACGCTGGCGCAGGTTCTTGACCAAACCACCTTAGTTCAATAACGTAGGGGCGCAACAGGCTGGTCGCTGACGCCGGAGCCCGCCACCTGCGCCGGCCGCTGAAGGGCAACTTTACCGCTGCACAGCTCGCAACCATGGAGGCGTCATGCAGGAATTCGATCCGCACGTTCTGGAAGAAAAGCCGATTCCGCCGCCGGAAGAATTCAGCAAGGAGGCTCGTGTTGGATCGCTGGAAGAATACCGCGAGATGTATGCGGCGGCGCAGGCTGATCCTGAGACGTTCTGGGGGGAGCAGGCCAAGCTGCTGAACTGGTTCGAGGCTCCGCAGAAGACTTTGGAATGGAATCCGCCTCACGCCAAGTGGTTCGTGGGTGGAAAGCTGAATGTCGCCTACAACTGCTTGGATCGCCACCTCGAGAAAAACGCGAACAAGCCAGCGCTGATGTGGGAAGCGGAAGACGGCTCAACGATTCAGTTCACTTTTGCCGAACTGCACGAGCGAGTCTGCAGGTTTGCCAATGCGCTGGAAGCCCTGCGGGTGGAACCGGGAGACTGCATCGCGATTTACATGCCGATGATTCCCGAGGCGGCGATCGCAATGCTGGCGTCGGCGCGGATCGGAGCAGTGCATTCCGTGGTTTTCGGGGGATTCAGCGCGACGGCGCTGGCCGATCGCATCGCGGATGCGAAAGCGAAAATATTGATTACTGCCGACGGAGGTTATCGCCGAGGGAAAATCGTTCCGCTGAAGGAAACAGCGGATGCAGCGATGAAAAATTGCCCGACGATTGAGAAATGCGTCGTGGTGAGACGCACCAAGGAAGATGTGGCGTGGCAAGAAGGCCGCGATCTTTGGTGGCATGAGCTGGAGGAGAAAGCTTCCAAGGAACATGAAGCGCTGCCGTTTGATTCCGAGCAGCCGCTGTACATTCTTTACACCAGCGGCACGACCGGGAAACCCAAAGGCGTATTGCACACCTCCGCCGGTTATTTGCTGCAATGTACGTGGAGCACGCGGCTGGTTTTTGATTTGAATGATGACGATATTTATTGGTGCACGGCGGATATCGGGTGGGTGACGGGGCACAGTTACGTTGTGTATGGACCCTTGTCGAACGGAGCGAGCATTGTGATGTACGAGGGTGCGCCGGATTTTCCGAAGAGAGATCGCTTCTGGGAAATCATTGACCGGTATAAAGTCACGATTTTTTACAGTTCGGCCACGGCGGTGCGCGCGTTCATGGCCTGGGGGGTGGATTGGCTGAAGCCGCATAGCCTGGCGAGCCTGCGGCTGCTTGGGACTGTCGGCGAGCCGATTAATCCCGCGGCTTGGAAATGGTATTTCGAGGCGATTGGAAAAAACCGCTGCCCGATTGTGGATACGTGGTGGCAAACCGAGACCGGGTCCATTTTGATTTCACCGTTGCCGGGTGCGACGCCGACGAAGCCTGGTTCGGCTACTTTGCCGCTGCCCGGCGTGGTCGCAAAGGTTGTGAACTTGAGGGGCGAGCCCGTCGGGCCGGGTGAAACGGGGTATTTGACGATACAGAAACCTTGGCCTTCGATGCTGCGGACGATTTACGGGGACGATGAGCGTTATGCGCGCGAGTACTGGCAGCGGATTCCTGGTGTGTATTTCGCGGGCGACGCGGCGCAATGTGACAAGGACGGCTACATCTGGGTGCTGGGGCGCGTGGATGATGTGATCAAGGTTGCGGGGCACCGGCTCAGTTCGATGGAAATCGAGAGCGTGCTGGTGAGCCACGCGGCGGTGGCGGAAGCGGCGGTGGTCGCGAGGCCGGACGAAATTAAAGGCGAGGCCATTGTGTGTTTTGTCGCGCTGCGGACCGGGCACGAGCCTTCGAAGGCGCTCCGCAGCGAATTGATGGACTTCGTGGCGAATACGATTGGCTCGATCGCGCGGCCTGCGGACTTGCGTTTTACGCCGCTATTGCCCAAGACGCGTAGTGGGAAGATTATGCGGCGTCTGCTGCGAGAGCTGGCGACGAAAGGGGCGGTTTCGGGCGATACGACGACGCTTGAAGATATGGCCGTGATCGAACGGCTGGTGAAGGCTCAGGCCGACGACGAAGAGTAGCGGCGGACTTCCGCTCTCGGCGTAGGCGCCATCCATCCACGCACGACGTAGGCTGTCACATCGTGCGGCAACCTGATATTCTCGCGACACGATCCTTTGCTGGGCATGAGGTACATTCATGGCGCAGAGCGCACATCCCGCGATTCCCTACGGCGTAGCTGGCGTCCGCGAACGCACTGCTGCGACTTGGTACATCTGGTGCGGAGTGCTTGGCGTTTCCTCCATTGTGTTCGGGCTGTACTGGGATATTTCGTGGCACATGAGCATCGGGCGCGACACGTTTTGGACTCCGGCGCACTTGGCTATTCAGTTGGGCGGCATTTTGGTGGGGACTATCAGTGCGTATCTGATTTTTTGGACGACGTGGAGTCACGACGTCGCGGCGAAGGCTGCTTCGATCAAGGTGTGGGGATTTTGCGGGCCGCTGGGCGCCTTTCTGGCGTGCTGGGGCGGCGTGATGATGGTGACGTCCGCGCCTTTCGATAACTGGTGGCACAATTCGTTTGGATTGGACGTGGAGATTGTCAGCCCGCCGCACATGGTCCTTGGCCTGGGAATTATGGCGGTGGCAATTGGGGCGTTGCTGCTGCTCGTGAGTTGGATGAATCGCGCCGAGGGTGACGCGCACGTAAAATTGCGCAGGCTTTATCTCTATCTCGGTGGTGTGATTTTGTCGCTGCATTGGGTGCTGCTTTCGGAATACGCCGGCGGCGATCAGATGCATAGCCCGGAGTTTTACAGAGCGCTGTGCCTGGGAGTTCCGTTCATCTTGGTTTCGTTGGCGCGCGCGAGCGGATACCGCTGGGGTGCGACAGTGATCGCGGCGATTTACACGGCGTTGGTGCTGGGCCAATTGTGGATCATGCCGCTATTTCCCGCGACGCCGAAGCTGGGGCCGGTGTTCACAAACATCACGCACATGGTACCACTGGAATTTCCGACGCTCATTATTGTGCCGGCAATTGCGCTCGATTGGCTGCTGAATCATTTCGGTGCGAAAAACAAATGGCTGCTGGCGTTCGTGCTCGGCACGGCTTACCTGGCGATCATGCTGGCGGCGCACTGGCCTTTTGGCGATTTCATGATTTCGCCTGCGGCGCGCAATTGGGTCTTCGGCCAGAATTATTTTCCTTACATGCAGTCTCCTTCTGATTATCACTACCAGTGGGAGTTCGTGGATCGCGCGCCGACGACCGCGCTCTTTCTGCGTGGCATGGGCATTGCGCTTGCCACGGCGATCCTTGGGTCGCGCATTGGGCTGGGCGCTGGTGACGCGATGCGCCGGCTACGGCGGTAATTACGATGCGTTGGACTCCAAGAGCACTCTTCATGCGGCGCTTCGCTGCGCTTTGCGCGATCATTGCCTTCCTGGGCGTTCCAGTACGGGCGCACGTGGGAAGTCCTGACGTTTACTTTCAGGGCGCTGCCGGGCCGTATCATCTGATTATTACCGTGCGCACGCCGCAGATGATTCCTGGAATCGCGGATGTGGAGATTTTGAGCGCGACGCCTGGCATTTCGAAAATCATCGCGGTGCCGACCTACATTGTGGGACCTGGCGCGAAATACCCTCCGGTCGGCGACGCATTGATCCAATCAAAAGACGATCCCCAGTCCTTTTCGGGCAAGGTGTGGCTGATGGAATCCGGCTCGTGGCAAATCCGCGTGCAGGTGGACGGGGCGCAAGGCGCGGGTGAACTCTCGCTGCCGGTGCCGGCCGCCGCGCGGAGCACGCTGCCGATGCAAAAATCGCTGGGCATGCTGCTATTCGCGCTGATGGTGCTTCTGGTCTCGGCGATTATTGCGATAGCGGGAGCCGCGCGGCGCGAGGGGATGCTTGAGCCGGGACAAGTGCCCGGTCCTGAGCATATGCGGCGAGGCCGCCGGGTGATGATCGGCGCTGCCGTGGTGGTGTTGGCGCTGCTGCTTTTCGGAAACTGGTGGTGGAATTCCGAGGCCTTTGCCAAAGCGCGGCAAATGATTTACAAGGCGCCGCCACTGAATGTTTCGCTCGATCCCGGCGGTAAACTGATTTTGCAGATGGGTGATTCCGATTGGCACCGGACACGGCCAGAGACCGTGATGACCAACTTGATTCCGGATCATGGCCACTTGATGCATCTGTTTTTGATTCGCGAGCCTGGTCTGGACCGCTTCTACCATCTGCATCCACAGCTGCAACCGGGCGTGCGGCCTGTGGGCACGAATTCCTTCGCGCTTGATTTGCCGGCGATGCCTGCGGGACGCTATCAGGTTTTTGCGGATGTGGTGCGGGAATCGGGCTTTCCAGACACAATGACGGCAGAAATTGATTTGCCAGACGTCCCGGGAGTTCCGCTTGCCGGGGACAATTCGGAGGCTGCTGCGTCGCCTCTCGCACGTCACACCGAGGAAGCGGCCTCGACCACCGCCGGCGCGAACAACTCCGACGGATCCGTGATGGTGCTGCCCGACAAGTACCGCATCGTCTGGGAGCGCGGGACCGCTCAGCTCGTGGCAAATCACTTCGTTTGGCTGCGCTTCCGGTTGGAAACGCCGAGCGGCAAGCCGGTGATGGATATGGAGCCTTACATGGGAATGGCGGGACACGCGGAAATTGTGCGGTCGGATCGCTCGGTCTTCGCGCATATCCATCCGGATGGATCCGTGGCGATGGCGGCCCTGGAACTGACTCAGCGGAATCCTTCGACTCGCCCTGGTGAAGCGGCGACCGATCTGGGCATGAATATGGACTTGCGTATGGACCCAGCAGCCGCCGAAGTGTCGTTTCCGTATGGCTTTCCGAAGGCCGGGGAGTACAGGATCTTTGTGCAGATGAAGCGCGGGGGGCAGATAGAGACGGGTGTTTTCGATACGGACGTGATCCAGTAGCGGGTTCGCCGTTGACGGCGATGCGCTGCGCTCGAGAGTGTTCCAAAGCCTCTCGTTGGGTTGACGCGTCGCAGTGGTTGACTGCGGCGGGCGAGCCCCGCCTTGCAACAGGCGGCGGCAAGCCGCCGCACTCCCAGATCGTGCCCCTTCATCATCTGATTCTTTTTTAGGCTTTATCGCCGCGCATCATTTTGGCGGAGATTTTTGTTACAAGGCTTCTGGGGGCCATGCGCTGCGATTCTTTCATCAGTTTGTTCATGAAGCCGGAAATTACGTAGGGTTTTCCGTTGGCCAGGGCTTCTAGGCCCACGCGCGCGACTTTGTCGGCTGTTTCCGCTTTGCGGAAGATGCGGTCCGGCTGTTGGGCGACTGTTTGAAATTCCGTCGTGGTGGTGCCCGGGCAGAGAGCGGAAACGCGCACGCCGAAATGGCGCATCTCCTCGGCGACGCCTTCCGCGAAAATCAGATCGAAGGCCTTGGTCGCGCCGTACTCTGAACTGTAAGGGAGCGGCTGAAAGCCTGCCAGAGACGCGACGATCATCACGTCGCCGTGCCGACGTTCAACCATTGCGGGCAAATAGATGCGCGTGAGATGCACCACAGCGGCGCAATTCACCTGAACCATCTCCAGCATCTTCTGCAGGGATATTTCGTGCGTGTTGCCGAAGGCGCCGAAGCCGGCATTGTTGATTAGCAGCTCGATTTCGATCTTCTTGCCGGTGGTGAAGGCATAGATTTCCGCCGGCGCCTCGCGCTGCGTCAAGTCCGCGACGAAAACCTCGACTTTGATACCGTGCTTCGCGGTTAGGTCGGCAGACAGTTGCTGAAGACGGTCCACGCGGCGAGCCGTCAGTACTAGATTTGCGCCCCCCTGAGCGAGCAATTTTGCCAGCTCCATGCCGATCCCGGCGCTCGCGCCGGTAATCAGCGCCCACTTGCCGCGCCACTCCTGCTTCCAACGTTCCGCCACGAAACCTCCGGGTGCCCGCGAGTGGATGAATAGAGCTCGGGTCCGAACAATAGTAGCGCCTACGGACGGGCGGAGGGTGATGAATCTAAAGGGCGAACGTCGGGATAAGTCGGCTTGGCTCAGGCACTGCCGGGTTTGGCGCGGGGGAGGACGGAGTCCCGAAGGCGGATTCCCTGCTCCTTCATTCGCTCGAGGAGGCGGCGAGCCCAGACAAACTCGGCTGCCAGGACGCCCAGCGCCAACATGATGGTGAGCCAGCCGGGGCCGGGGGTCATGATCATGAGAACCCCGAGCGCTAGCAGGGTGAACCCGAAGAGAATCTTCAGGAAGCGCTTCGCCTGTTGTAAGGACCTAATCAGCACTTTGGCGTCTCGATTCGGCCGGTTAATCGCCGCCGCGTTGCTGCGCGACGGTGATTGGATGCTCCACATCCAACTAAGTATCGGCGTGCACGTAAAATTCCATTATTGCAAGTTTCGCGGACGCCACTGTGATCATGAGAGCGCTGGCGACAATGAATGGCAGGACGGAGGCGTCGCGGCTCGGCTTGCCGAACTTGGGAAAAGAGCCTGACCGGACGTGCCGCCCGGCTCCGACAGAAGCGACTTAGAACTTGAATACGACGCCGGCAGAAGCCTTGGGGCTGACCTGATACGTGCCAAAATAATTGCTGGCGACGGCGTCAACGGCAAAACGCAGAGCCATGTGCCGCGCGTGGCCGTTCAGATCAACGCCGCCCCCAACGACCCCAGCGACAGCGCTTTGGTTGCCGTAAGGCGTCTGCGGCGTGATGAACACGACCCCAATGAGCGCATGCGCCCAGAAATCCATACCTTTGGGACCGACATAGCGGAGGCGGGGCCCGCCGCCGAAGAAAACCAGCCAGGAGTTTTGTCCCGGTTGACTGCCATAAACGGCAAAAACTTCCCCGTCTGCACCCAGCCAGTCGCGATACCAGTAGACGATCGACGCATTCCCCCCATTCATGTTTGAACGGATACCGGGTACTTCATAAAACCGGAAGAACGTGTAACCGACGGACACATCGTAACTATACTTTTCAAAAACACCTTGGACGCCTTGCGGGGGTGGCTGGGGAGGCGGGATAGGTGTCGGAAGTGCGAAGACAGGCGATGAAGTAGCGAATGCCGGTGCGCCGAACATTGTGGTGCCGCTGGAGGTTGGAGTGGCCGGCGAAGGCGACGATGTCATGAACGAAGGCGCTGCCAAAGTTACATAGTTGCCAAAATTTGTCTGGGCCCCTGCGGTTAAAGCCAATGACAACAGGGCGCCCGCCAAAACAGAGATATATTTCATCGTCTATTTCCCCCAGACGAAGGAATGCTCACCCGCCTACTGAGTTAACTGTGACCGATAGCGGAAGGCCATGTCCATACGTTTGATGGAGTGTGCCGCGAGGGAATCACCTGTTCGCAGGGACAGTGAACGATGGCGTTTTAGAGTCGCCAACAGCACAATCACCGCGTCAGGGCCATTGACTGGCGATTTAGCCTATAGTACAGAAAGAGTTACCCATGGTCCGCCCTCTCACGCTGATTGTCCTCAGTATTGCGGTTTTCTTCGCCTTTCCCGTTTCAGGAGCGAAGCACGAGAGTTGGGTAGAGGTGCGCAGCTCGAATTTCATCGTGGTGAGCAACGCGGGCGAAAAGCAGGCGAGGAAAACGGCGATCCGCTTCGAGCAAATTCGCGCGGTGTTTCGCCAATCCATTGCGGTGGCCAGCGCACATCCCAGTCCGGCCATCACCATTCTCGCGGTAAAGGATGAGGACTCCATGCGGGCGCTGCTGCCCGAATACTGGGCCAAGGGGCACGTGCATCCTGCCGGAATTTTCGTCGAGAACCTGAACCAATATTTCGCGCTGGTGCAACTCGACGCCCCGGGCTCCAATCCCTATAACACGATTTACCACGAATATTACCATTCGCTCACGCTTCCCTACTTCCCCAATCTGCCATTGTGGGTGGCGGAGGGTCTCGCGGAATTCTGGGGAAACACGGAGGTGAGCGATTCAGGAACGAAGATGGGTGAGGCAGACGCTGATTTGATTGAGGAGCTGAAGCAGAGCAGCTTGATACCGCTCGACGTGCTTTTCAAGGTGGATCAAAGCTCGCCGTATTACAACGAGGACCACAAGACTTCGATTTTTTATGCGGAATCCTGGGCGCTGATTCACTACCTGATGATCGGAGATAAGGCCGCGCACCGGCCCGCGCTGCAAGCATATCTCGAGGCACTTTCTCATGGAGCGAGCCAGGACCAAGCCGCAGCCAAAGCTTTTGGAGATTTGACGAAGCTGCAGAATGCGCTCAGCGCTTACGTAAGAAATCAGGCCTTCTACTATTTAAAATCACCGCCGCCACCGGAAATTCCCGCGAGCGAAATACAGGTGCGTGAGCTTTCCGAGGCGGAAGCGGATGCTTATCGCGGCGGGTTCTGCGCGGTGGCTGGCAAGACGGAAACGGCGAAGCCGCTGCTCGAGGACGCGGTGAAACTCGATCCGAAGCTGGCGCTGGGTTATCAATACCTTGGCTTCGCCGAATATCAAGATGGGCAAAAATCCGAGGCGCTGGCCGATTTCACGCGCGCGATTGAACTGGATCCCAAGAACGCGCTGACGCGTTACTTGCGAGCGTATCTGGCGTCCACGCAAGCCGGGACGATTGGCAACGATCAGCAGCTCGAAGAAGACTTGCGTGCAGCGATTGCGGCCAGCCCGAATTTCGCGCCGCCGTATGGAGTGCTGGGGGTATATCTCGCGGTGCAAGGAGAAAGGCTGCCCGAAGCGCTGGCGCTCGCGAACAAGGCAGTGGAACTCGAACCCGGCAACTCGACTTACAGGCTGGATCGGGCGCAGGTGTACGCGCGGATGAATCGTTACGCCGACGCGCGAGTTGCTGCGGAGCAGGCGAGGGAGACTGCCAGAAGTCCTCAGCAGAGAGAGGCAGTGCAACAATTCTTCGCATTCTTGCAGGCGGCACAGCGCAACGTAGGAAACAATCTCTCGGCTGCGAATGATAACGATGCAAGTGAGAATTCTCGCCCGTCGGGGGCCGAGGAGGCGCAGGAGACAGCCCCGCCGGCGACTCACGGTGCGGGAAATCTGCGCGAGGCAACGGGAGTGGTGACGGAGTTGAGTTGTATGAACGGCTTGAAGATCAGAATTGAGACGGCCGCGGGGCCTCTTACGCTGCAATTGACTGCGGGGACGCAGCTGCGGTTTCGCCTGGCGTCAAGACCCGCGGGCCCCTTCAATCCGTGCACGGCGCTGAAAGGCCAGCGCGTGACCGTGGAATATGAACCGACGGACGCAAGCGGGAAAACAGGATCGTTGCAGTCGGTGACCGTGCTGGGAGCGGCGGATGACGCGGGCGGCGCGCCGAATCTTCCGGGAGCGCGGCGGATGGGCGGTGGCGCGACAAGTCGCCAAACAGTGACCAGCTCGGCTGAGGGCACCGTGGAGCAGGTGAGCTGTACTGGCAACGAGATGCTGATGAAGCTGGCCGCAGGCGACTCGTCTATCACGCTGCACGCGCGCGACGCGTCGAGAGTGCCAGTAGAGAAGGATGTGGCGTTTGACGCGCGCGATTTTCAGATATGTTCTCAGCTGCAGGGACACAGCGCGAAGGTTACCTTTGTCGTGATCGCTGGCAAGACGTATGACGGAGAAATTCAGTCGGTCGAAGTTCTGAAATAAAGAGATTCGAAAACAGGCCGCCGGCTTCGCACGAGGAATTCAGTAATCCGGTCGAGGCGGAGGCTGTTGATAGATGATGCGACCGCCGACGATGGTCATCTTCACCGGAATCGCCAGCAATTCTCGCGCGGGGACTTTGTTCAGGTCCACCGGATACACCACAAGATCGGCAAACATTCCCGGCGCGATGATGCCTTTGCTCCTCTCCTCGAATTCCGCGTAGGCCGAGCCGACGGTGTACGCACGAAGACAATCATTTATGGGAAGGGCTTCCTGAGGTTCCCAACTCGGACTACCCTGCGGCAATTGCCGCGTGACACAAGCATAGATGCCGCGCAGCGGATTGAGCGGCTCGACGGGATGGTCCGTGCCGAATGCGAGGTGCACGCCGTCCTGCTCCATGGTGCGCCAGGCGTAGGCGCCGCGCGAGCGCTCCGGACCGAGGCGGTCGCCGGCCCAGCGCTCGTCGTCGAGCAGGTGCGACGGCTGCATCGAAGCGATCACGCCGAGCTTGCCGAATCGCGCGAAATCGTCCGGCGCTACTACCTGCGCATGTTCGACGCGATCGCGGCGGTCGCGCGGGCCGTTGGCTGCCGCGACGGCTGCGAACGTGTCGAGAGCGACGCGATTCGCGCGGTCTCCGATGGCATGAAATGCGAGCTGGAATCCGGCGCGATCGCGCTCGATGGCCATGGCCTTGAGTTTTTCCGGGTCCATGCGAAGAATGCCGGAAGTGCCAGGAGCGTCGGAATATGGGGCGAGCATTGCCGCCGTGCGCGAACCGAGCGAGCCGTCCATGAAGGCCTTGAGCGCACCGGTCTTGAGCCAGGGATCGGTGGAGCCCCATTCGCTGCGGAGTTCCTCGAGTCTGTCGAGCGGCAGAGTGAAGTCCAGCCACTCGGTGATGCGCGCGGTCAGCTTCCCTTCCTTGCGGAGTTGCTCGTAGACGAGGAAATTATCCGGGCTGAACGACGTATCCGTGCTGAGCTTGAGGACGGAACAATCCTGCAGCGAGGTGACGCCGCTGCGCGCGGCGTTCGCGAGCACCAATTCGATTCCGTGGCGCCGCTGTTCCAGCGCCGGCGGAGGAATCTTGGAGTACACGAGGCTGGTGGCCGCGTCTTCTTCGAGGAAGCCGGTCGGCTCGCCTGTGTGCGGATCGCGGCGAATCCGGCCTCCGAAGGGATCGGCGGTTTGCATCGTGATGCCGGCCGCTTTCAGCGCGAGCGAATTGGCGACGGCTACGTGGCCATCCACTCGCGTGAATATCATCGGATTTTGATTCGAGACGGCATCCAGGTCTTCTTTCGTCGGGTCACGTTTATCCGGCCACAACGTTTGATCCCATCCGAATCCGCTAATCCACTCGCCGGGCTTGTGATCTCTCAGACTTTCGCGGATGCGTTGCTGGAATTGCTCGAGCGAGCGGACGCCGGCGAAACTGACGGTAAGGTTGGCTAGAGCGGATTGCCCGATGTGAACGTGCGCGTCGTTGAATCCGGGCATGACGAATTGCTGGTGCAAATCGAGGATGCGAGTTTGCGGGCCGACCAAGGGCTTTATCGCGGGATCGTCGAGAGCCCGAGAGGGCGCTTCGGTGTAAGAGACGGCCACGATCAATTCGCCCCGGATTGCGACTGCGCTAGCCCATTCGTGGGCGGAGTCCATTGTCTCAATCCGCGCATTCGTGAGGATGAGATCGGCAGGGGCTTGCGGAGACGAAGGTTGAGATTGATTTCTTACTCGCGCGTTTGGCGAGGCCGTGGACAGTACCGCTGCTTCCGGTGAAACGGCAATTGCGACAACGATACTGATGGCGAGCAGACCGAGGCAAAACCGGCGAATCATCCTAGGATTGAACCCCGGCGAGCGCGACAGTAGCGAGGAAAAGCCGCTTCAAACCTAATTCGCGCCCGGTGGGATCGTACCACTCCGTGAGCGTGTGAGAGCCGCCTCCGCGTCCTCCGCCGCCGAGCGAAACGGCGGGAATGCCGAGTGAAAGCGGGATGTTTGCGTCCGTGGAACTGCGTTCGAGGCGCGAGCGATTGCCGAGAAAGCGATCCACGCTGCGGAGTGTTTCGAGCAACGGCGAATTGTCTGGAAGCTTTCCGGCCGGGCGCGAACCTAGCGAGCGGAATTCCACTTGCAAAGAATCATTGCTGCCGCGAGCGTCGGCCATTTCCTCTTTCGCGCCGGCTTGCATGGCATCGCGCAAGGCGCGCTCCATTTTGTCCACTTGCGATTCGTCCTCGGAACGCAGATCCACTTTTACGGCGGCGCGAGACGGAATCGAATTCACTGAGGTGCCGCCTTCGATGACTGCAAAATTGTAGGAGCTGCGCGGTTCGTCTGGTATCGGCAGAGCTGAAAATTTCACAATGCCGCGCGAAATAGCGGTTATGGGATTGGGAGCGCCAAAATCGGACCAGCTGTGTCCGCCCGGGCCAGTGATGGAAATTTCAAATCGGTGGGACGCGATTCCTTGCGTGGTGATGTGCTCGGTGGAAGCGCCGTCCACGGCTATTACCGCCGAGAGGCGCGAACTGTATTCTTCTACCAGAGCGCGGATGCCGCGCAAGTTGCCTTCGCCTTCTTCGCCGACGTCTCCGGCGATGACTATGGTTTTCGTCGTTTGGATGCGAGATTCGGAAAGGGCGCGAGCGAGGCCCGCGAGCGCGGCCAGACCCGCGCCGTTATCGGCGATGCCTGGGGCGGCGAGGCGGCTCGCGTTGCGTTTGACGCGGACGTCGGTGCCGGCCGGAAAAACCGTATCCAGATGCGCGGCTAGCAGAATGACGCTCTTTTCATCAGCGCCCGGACGCTCGGCGATTACGTTGCCGGTCTTATCCACGCGAACTTTCAGGCCCGCGGATTCCAGGAGATTTTTGAAATATTCGGCGCGCTGTGCTTCCTTCGTTTCCGGCGCGGGAATCTCGGTGAGGCGAACTTGCTGGTCGGTGACCCAGGAGGCGCTCTTGTCTATCCACGCTAGGCCGCGAGTGCAGGCGGGATCGTCCGCAAGCTTCTCGATCGAATCGCCGGCGGCGCGCGCGTAGACGGTAGCCATCGTAAGAAAGATACAGCAGATGAGCGGGAGTTTCACCAGATACGTGCGGCGGCTTTTCGAGTCGTTCATCGAAAATTAATACTCCGGTTCGATTGTAACTGGCGGGGAGGCGGCTGTCTCGTTGCTGGTTTCAGCAAAGCGCAGACGAGTGATGGCCTGGGGCTAGTTCGAGCGCGATTTCGCGCTTGCCGTTGTGGGGCCCACGAGGGCGCGGACTTCGGCTTCAGTCATGATGCGGTCGGCCTGCTTTGCGGCCGCGAAAATACGGTCCACGAGCTCGTCGGCGGCAGGAATTTTACGCTTTTCGAGCCAGTAGATTACGTTCGAACGGCCGCTGAGTGGGCCGATTTCTATGATTTGCTCGAGACCGAAAAGATGCGAAGGCACGCCGCTATAGATCGAATTGGCGAGCTCGGGATCATCTTTTTTGTAGGCCTTGACGATCGCGGCCGCGTGGACGCCGGTCGCAGTGCGAAATGCATCGCGGCCGACGACGGGATAATTCGGCGGGATCGGAGTGTGGGTGGACTTGGAGACTGCTTCGGAATATTGCTTCAGCTTGGAGAGATCGTGATCAATCAGGCCGAGGAGTTTCAGATTTACCAGCATCAGTTCCATCGGCGTATTGCCAACACGCTCGCCGAGAGCGAGAGCGGCGGCGTGAACCTGATCGGCGCCGGCTGAAATTGCAGCGAGCGAATTGGCGATGGCCAGGCCGCGGTCGTTGTGGCCGTGCCAATCCACGCGAATTTTTTCGCCGGAAGGTTTCACGACTTCGTCTTCGACATACTTCACGAGATTGTAGGCGCCGCGCGGAGTGGCGTGGCCGACGGTGTCGCAGAGGACGATGGCGCGCGCGCCGGCGCGAATGGCCGTCGAATACAGCGTGATCACTGTGGACGGGTCGGTGCGGATAGTGTCCTCGGTGACGTACATGACGGGCAGGCCGGCGGAGGCGGCGAACTTCACGGCTTCTTCGGTGGTGCGTTGAAGATGATCCACAGTCCAATCTTCGACTAAGCGGCGAATCGGGCTGGAGCCGAGAAACGTGGCGGCTTCGAGTGGCCTGCCGATTTTTTCCGAAATTTCGATAATGGGCTTGATGTCGTTCTTATGCGTGCGTGCGGCGCAATTCGGGCGAATTTTCATGCGCGCGTTCACGATTTCGCGCGCGAGCGCTTCGGTATCCGCATAGGCGCGCGGCCCGGCGCCTGGCAAGCCGATATTTACGGTGTCTATGCCGAGCGATTCCATCAGATGCAGGATTTCGATTTTTTCGCCGATGCTGGGATCGTGGACCGAAGGATTTTGCAGGCCGTCGCGGAGAGTTTCGTCATTGAGCATGACGCGGCGGCCGGGCGGAATTTCGGCGCCGGTGAAAGTGTTCCAATCGTGGATGAGCTCGTGTTGCATCAGTAGCGGATCGTGTAGCTGTGAGGCGCTTTCGAAAAACTGGGCTTGAAAAGCGTCTTGCAGAATTCGCAGCGATAGATTTCGGCTTTTTCGCCGATGAGTGCTTCGACTTCTTTCGGATAGTCGTACCAGCGCTTCAGGTGGCCGCAGCAGAGCTTGCCTTTGGCGTCTTTTTCGTCGCAGGCGCGCTGCGTGGGTTTCTTGGGCTTGATCTTCGGAGCCGCAGGGGCTTCCAGTGCGGCTGCGACGTCTGGCGTTTCTGGAGTGGCTTCGCTCATTCGGGTTGCTCCATGTGACGCATTACTGCTGCAAAACAAACTAGTTTCCCTGCGTCTGCCCTAAATTCGGTCGCGGCGAAAAATTACGCCGCGTGCGCCGTGTTTTCCCGTTGCCGCCGCCAGACGTTGTTTCCAGCTTGGCGCAAACAGCGCTTCGACGAAGCGGCCTGCGGCTGCGGCCAGTTCTTTTGTGTAGCCGAACCACCAGGATTTCGGGATTCGCGGCAGCCGGTCCACATCTACGTATTTTACTTGAACCATTTCGAGCAGTCCAAGGCGCGAATGCGTGTGGCCCCAACCGCTGGCGCCGGGTCCGCCGTGCGGAGCTTCGGTGATGCCGTAATAGCTGGCGACGTCGTTGATCATCACGGAACCCGCACGAATGCGCGAGGCGATTTCCTTGCCGCGGCTCATGTCGCTTGTCCAGATGCTGGCGCTTAATGCGAATGGTGAGTCGTTTGCCAGCTTGACGGCTTCTTCGGAGTTTGCCACGGGCTGAATCGCGATCACGGGACCGAAGGTTTCTTCGCGCATGAGCTGCATCGAGTGGTCCACCTGGGTGACGACCGCCGGCTCCAGAAAATTCTGGCCGAGATCGGGCCGGCGGTTTCCGCCCGTCAGAATTTGCGCGCCGCGCGCTGTAGCGTCGCGTAGTTGCGCCTCGACTTTTTCGAGCTGGCGCAGGCGAATCATTGGGCCAATTTCCGTATCGGGATCCGTTGCGGGACCTACCCGAAGTTTCTTGGTCTTGGCGACGCAAAACTGCGTGAAGCGCTCAGCGATTGATTGCTCGACGTAAATGCGCTCGACGGAAATACACGTCTCGCCGCAATTCATGAATCCGCCCCAGACGGCGGCGCTCGATGCAATGTCGAGGTCGGCGTCTGCTAGGACCATCATTGCGTCCTTGCCACCCAGTTCGAGAACCGACGGGATCAATTTCTTCGCGCAGGCCTCGGCAATGCGTTGGCCGGTAGCGACGCTGCCGGTGAAGAAGACCTTGTCAGGCCCCGCTTCGATCAGCGCCGCGCCGATTTCGCCGCCCCCTTGCAGCACTTGCACAAGCCCCGGCGGAAATTTCGCCCGTTCGACCAGCTCGCCTACCAGTTGGCCGCACCACGGCGTTAATTCGGAAGGCTTCAGCAGCACCGCGTTTCCCGTTACGAGCGCCGGGATCACCTGCGCCATCGGAATCGAAAACGGATAATTCCACGGCGAGATGATCGCAACGAGGCCGAGCGGACTGAATTCCATCCAGCCGGATTTCGCTTTCATGGCAATGTTGTGATGTGGCACCCGCTCGGGCCGCAGCCAGCGCGGAGCCTGGCGCGCGAGAAAATCTGCCGTGTCCAGCGCTAGGAGCACTTCAGCGAAGATGGCTTCGACGCGCGGCTTCCCTGCTTCGCGCGTGATTACATCGGCGATCTCGTCGCGACGGGCGAAAATCGCATCGCGGAGGCCACGCAGCGTGGCGGCGCGTTCTCGGAGCGGGTGGGCGGACCATTCTTTTTGCGCTTCGCGGGCACGGGTAAAGATCGCGGACAGGTCGCCGGTTTGGGTGACTTCAAATCGAGCATTTACCTCTTGCGTCGCCGGATTGATGGATTCGATGGTGGCCGCGGCGCGCAGAGGTGGTGCGGCGAGCTGTGAAGGGACCGCCATTTCTTGGGTGATTGTAACTGAATTGGGCGATGCGGACTGAGGTTTTGCGATTGAATTGAAGCACGAAACGCACCGCCAAGAGTGGCTGTGCCACGAAACGGCAGTTATCTCGTTCGTTGGCGGCGGTGCGTGGCGAAGGACGCGAGGGAATCGGTGGGATCAGGATATTCGAGCGCCACCAGGCACAAGCCTTCAGGCGGAACTGTGGAGCCGGAGCGGGAGCGATCGCGGGCTTCGAAAATTTGCGAGATATCAGCTGGGGTGAGGCGGCCTTTGCCGACTTCTATGAGCGTGCCTACGATTTTGCGAACCATGTAGCGCAGAAACGAACGGCCGCGGACGATGTACGAGATTTCGTCGCGGTCCGACTCACGGATAATTTGCGACGAATGGATCAGACGTTGCATGTCGCGATCTTTGTCATCCTCTTCGGAGCCGGAGGATGCCGCGAAGGACGTGAAATCGTGCTCGCCTTCGAAAAGGCGTGCGGCGGCCTCCATCCCGGATTCATCGAGCGGCCAGGGATAGTGGAGCGCGCGTCCGTGGTCGAACGGCGGCAGAACAGGACCGCGATAGATCCGGTAACGATACGTCTTTCCCTGCGCCATCCAGCGTGAATGGAAATCCTGGCCCACTTCTTCGGCAGCGATGATTCGCACGGAAGGCGGCAGCAGCGCGTTCATGGCTCGCTGAATTTCGGCAGCAGCGAGAGTCGAGTGCGTCTTGAAATGTGCGACTTGGCCCATTGCGTGTACGCCCGCGTCGGTGCGGCTGGCGCCATGGACCGTGAGCTTTTCCTGCGTGATCTGCTGCAGCGTGTCGTGCAGCGCACCTTGGATCGTCGGAATGCCCGGCTGAAATTGCCAGCCGTGGAAATCCGCACCGTCGTAGGCGATGGTGAGTTTGATGTTTTGCATCAGCTGGCTGAGATTATCTCATGTACGCGAGAAGGTACTACAGATGAACACAGATGAAGGTAGATGAAGGTAGAACGAGATTGGAAGACACCGCGGCGCTTGCCAAGCGCGGTTACATCTGGGCGCGCGAGAAGCGGGAGCCGGGACGAGTGGGCATGCCGCCAGCGCGGCAGAGCGGGCAATCATCGGGCTCGTAGCTGGGGACATCCAATTCGAGAAGCGCGCGCGCGGAAACGTTGAGTTCGATCTGGCCGCCGCTGCGGTCAATGATCGCTCCGGCGGCGACCGCGAGGCCGCCTTCCTGTTCGACGACACCGATGGCTTCGCGAGTGGAGCCGCCGGTCGTCCAGACGTCTTCGATTACCAGAACGCGCTCGCCAGGCTTCAGTTCGAATCCGCGGCGCAGTGCCATTTGGCCGGAGCGGTCACGTTCGACAAATAGCGCGCGGACACCTAATGCGCGAGCGACTTCATGGCCGATGATGACCCCGCCGAGTGCGGGCGACACGACACAAGCGACGGAGTGGTCTTTGAAACGATCAGCGAGCGCTTGGCCGAGTTGATCGGCACATTTTGGATGCTGCAGTACGAGCGCGCATTGTATGTAGGTGCCGCTGTGGCGTCCGCTGGAAAGCTCAAAGTGCCCCGTGCGGATGGCGCCTACTTGTTCGAGGAGTTTGAGAATTTCGTCGCGTTGCATGGCAGCCTGTCTGACACGCTTCCGAGCAACCGGGGCAAGCGGCCAGTGGCGCTAGCCTAAAGGCGAAGGCGAAAAGTGTCAATGGTGCAGTGATTGGTGACTCGCGGGCAGAGGCAGAAATTCACGAAAAGGGGGGCGCGTGCGCTATTCGAGTTGCAGGTTGATTGCGCCGATGCCGCCTTCGATGGTGACGTCAACGGTGGCGGGGGTTTTGCCGGTGACTGCGTTGACGTAATCGTCGCCATCGCGGGTGAGGCCGCCCGACGTCACCGCGCCGATCCCGCCGGAAGCGTGGACTCGTACGCCGACATCCTTGGGCAAGCGGATCGAGGCTGCGCCCACGCCGCCGTGGATCACCACGTTGAGATTCGTCTTGCGCAGGCCGGTTAGATCCAAACGCAAGTGGCCGGCGCCGATGTTGACGTCGAGACTCGACACATTCAGGCCCTGCAGCCGTAGATTGGTTTCCCCTGCGCCCACTCGGACGTTCAGGTCCATGGGCACGTTATCGGCAAAACGCAGAACCCAGTTGTTGGGTCTGGTGGCGAATTGGATGTGGTGTTTGCTGTCCTGCGTGATGTTCAGGTCGCCGCGTCCGTTGGCAACGGAATAATCCACGGCGGGCTTCCCGTCTTCGGCGACGTAGTTAAAATCTGCGTCGAGCAACTGAGTGGCGCCGCCACTCAGATCCAGCTTGCCCGAAGGAATTTCGATATTGGCGGTGACGGATTGCGCGCCTTGCAGGGCAATCTCTTGCGTATCATGAAGATTGCCGCGCACTGTTCTGGCGCGCCACAGAGCCAGCCCCAGCAAGAGCGCGATGATCAGCACAGCGATCGGAGCGCCAAAATGATCGCGCGGCGCAGTTCCAGTCGGGCGAGCGCGGTCCATCCAGGCGTCCCACATTTTTCCTAATCCGATGATAATCAGAAACACAGGCCAATAATGCGAAAGGACGTACCACCACAAGTCCGGCCCAGGGCGCAGGTTGACGACGAGGAAGAAAACACCGATGGCGATGACGACTAGAGCGCCGGTAAACGAGCCTCGTCGAGAGCAATCGTCTTGAGCCATGCTGGGTGTACCTCTTATTTACACTACGCTCGCCGGAGTGGAAAGTTTCAAGACCTCACTGCAGGCCCCGATCGTGTTAATGCATTGGGGGCAAAACCTGTGCCACAATCCAGCAGTGAATCCTTTCAAATTCTCGCATGGCGATGACGGTTGGTCCCCACCGTACGCCAATCCCTCCAGGGTGCAGTGGGGGTTCCCACGACGGGCAAGAAAGTGGAGATGGCCTGCAGACTTTCGTAGTAGCATGAGCTGGCTTTTTGCGCTCACAGTCCTAGCGAGCTTAGTAAACATTGTGCGCGCGACGCTTCATCCTGGGTCACGCACGCTTGTGCAGAACATGCTCCACGGGCCAATATTTTATTGTGTATTTGCCATTCTGTGCGGAGTCGCCTTATGGGCTCTTTGGAAGGATAAGTCTTGGGCGAGACTGTGGGCGGTCGCGGCTGGCGCTATGTATTTTCTAGATTTCGTCAAGCAATTTATGATTCCGGTTCGTCCGGCCTGGGATCATTACCTGAGCTCGCTGATTGCGGCAGTAGTCGGAATGCTAGCTTTCTCGTGGCCCGACAAAACAAGTGGACGCTCCCTGCTCTGACTGTGAAATTCTGGTGAACGCTGCACTCGCAAAGTAGCCCGCTGCCGATTGGCGGGCAAAATTGACAGGAAGTTGCGCGTCGGATATTCTTGATGATTCGAAATAGACCATGGAGGAGTACTGAATGGCTCAGGGTGCGGCTGTAAAGCATAAGAAGAAGACGAAATCGGTTTTGAAGAATATCCGGCAATCGGCGCACCGCGCGGCGGTGAACCGCATGAATCGCACGCGTGTGCGGACTTCCATTCGCCGGATGCGCGCAGCCCTGACGGCGGGTGATGCGGCGACGGCGCAGAGCCTCGCTTCGGCGACGTTTTCCGACCTGGATAAGGCTATTCGCAAGAGGACGCTTTCAGAGAACACCGCGAATCGTTACAAGTCGCGCCTGACGCTGGCGTTGAATGCGCTGAAGACGAAGAAGAAGGCGTAGCTGCAGGCGTTTGGAAAGGTTGAGATTCTGAGGCGCTCCGAGAAATCGGAGCGCTTTTTATTTGGGGGGGGGCACTGGGCGGCGTGCGTCGACGGCTGAGTTCGCCCTGTCAGCTCTTTAATGCGCGCGAGTGTACGAGTACCCCGCTAAGTTGCCCGCCATCGAAGTTACTTGCGGAACCCACCAGATTTTGTGCCAGCGCGGTGAGCGCGCCATTTTCCAGCCCAGCCAGTTCACTCCTGTCGCGAACAAAGCTCCGGCTGCGTAATAGGCTGGAGCAGGCAGTCCTACAATCGGCTTGGCGAGCGGATCATATTCGCGGAAATGGGGACGAAGAGACTCTGTTTGTTGCATGTCGAATGCTGCGGCGGTGTAGACGCCCGCGCTCATCATCCAAAATAGCCGTTTGTGCTCGTCCTTCACCGGCTTCCGCGGTTCGAAGCGAGGAAGCGGCAACAGCGCGGGCCGCGCCGGAATTTTGGAATCGGGCAAGGCTTCATGCGTGAGGCTGAAGGGAACGATCTGGGCCCGTGCCGCCGGAGCTGCCACGAAGGCGGTGACGAGGATGAACGTCATCGCCACGATTATCGCGCTAAGAGTGGCGCCGACCGTTTTTCGAATCTGGCAGAAGCAGCGTGTAGTTTTCATGCAACGCGTATGGCACGCGATGTGCCGGGGCGGTTCACAATCGAAAGTCTTCGGTGAACCCTGGTCCGATTGCAAAGGCTCGACTTAGAGTTGCGGGGAATTTGCAGCGGGCGTCGCCGCGTTCCAAATTGAATTAGGGCGCCGCGTTTTGGTTTCGAATCGGAATTTGACTAACGACGCGAGTTAGTTCACGTCGGAGTCTAAGAATTTCTTCTTATGCTTCGGAGGCTTTTTGCGTTTGTCGGGGATGACGCGCTCGCCTGGAGGCATGCCAATACCCAGACGCGCGAGCCGCCGCGCCTCTTTGTGCGCACGCAACCGATTTTTTTCCTTCTTAGCCATAATTGACGCTATGAACCTATCACGGTTCTTCGGTTTGCACTCGCAGCGTGCGTCACGGATGTGCGAATCTCGCCGGCAGCGGCTTGCGTCGAAGGCCAAGGAATGCAACGCTTCCAAAGCATGAACAAAGCTCTGCGGTCCGCGGCTACGTCAATCTGGATAATTCTTTTCGTCGCCTTGGCAGTGCGGCTTGGCTTTATGTGGCAGTACCAGTCGAGTCATCCGAAGCAAGCAGTGAGTGTGATCCCCTTCCTTTTTGAATCGGGCAACATTGCCCACTCTCTTGCTACGGGTCACGGATTCAGCTCGCCTTTTCGCGTGGATACAGGGCCCACAGCGTGGATGACTCCCGCGTTCCCATTGCTGCTCGCCGGAATCTTTCGTCTATTCGGGGCCTACACATTCCACGCGTGGGAAGCGATCGTGCTATTCAATATTTTGTGCTGCATGCTCGCTTGCGTGCCCATTTTTTATGCTGGGAAGCGAATTGGCGAGGTTGGTTTGGCGGCTGGCGCCGCGTGGCTCTGGGCGATTTTTCCAAACGCGATTTTGATACCGGTGGAAAGCATGTGGGACGCGTCCGTTTCGGCGCTGCTGGTGGCGACGATACTGTGGGCCACATTGGCGCTGGCCGAATCGGATCGAATGCGTGATTGGTGCGCTTATGGCCTGCTTTGGGGCGCGACTCTGATGGTCAATGCCACGCTGGCGGCGCTGCTTCCGTTGTTGCTCGGATGGCGGGCTTACCGCCAGCAACTACAAAAAAGGTCGTGGTTTGGAAGGGCCACCGCGACGCTGGCGATCGTGGTCCTCTGCTCCGTACCTTGGACGATCCGAAACCACATGGTATTTCACCACTTCGTTCCGCTGCGTTCCGTGCTCGGATTGCAATTGTGGCTGGGAAACAACGATCGAACACAGGACATATTCCGCGGCGATCTGCATCCCATCTACAACGCGGGCGAGCGCGAGAAATACATTGCGATGGGCGAAATTGCCTACATGCACGAGAAACGGCAAGAGGCTGTGCGATACATGCTGTCGCATCCCGGGCGCGAAGTTCGGCTGATCGCTTACCGGTTCATTTCGATCTGGTCGGGCGGCACACCGTATCCGCTGAAGGATTTTGTCGAGACGCCGTCGCTCGGTTTCCGCTTCGTTCTGGCGTTCAACTTGCTCGCGGCGCTCGGCGCACTTTGCGGCATTTTCGTTCTTCTTCGCAGCCACAACACGTTCTGGTTCCCTGTCGCAGTGTTCCCTGTCGTTTATCCGTGGGCGTATTACCTTACATTGTCGTTGCCGCGCTACCGTTTGCCGATTGATCCAATTGTGTTGCTGCTGATGGCGGTCGCATTGCAGCAAATATTTAGTCGGCGTGGCTCCGAAGTTCCTGCCGCCGCAGAGCGAACGCGCAGGCGACGGCGGAACTAGCGCCCGCTTTGGGACATCGTGCGGCACAAAAGCGGCTTTGCCGAGCAAGTGACCGGCAGCGCGAGTTCTTGTGACGGGCACGGGGTTTCCCGTACAATCAATCGCTGAAACAATTGGTGCCGATCCAACCTATGCCATCACATCTTCGGAAGGTTTTGCTCAAACACATGACTATCCTAATTACTACCGGTGCCGTCGCGGCGGGCAGCAGCCTCAGCCCGGCGAACGCCAAAGATACGAAGTTCGGGCCTTCGAACCCCTTTTATGGGCCTAGCTCGCTGCCATTTCACGCTCCTCCGTTCGACAAGATAAAGGACGAGGACTACCAGCCGGCCATCGAGGCAGGGATGGCCCAGGAGATCGTCGAAATTCAAACGATCGCCGACAATCCGGCTCCGCCGACTTTCGAAAACACTCTCGTGGCGATGGAGAAGACCGGGCAACTGCTGAAGCGCGCGTCCGCGGCATTCGGCGCGGTGAGCGAAGCGAATACCAATCCAGTACTGCTGAAGGTTCGCGCTGAGGAAGCTCCGAAGCTCGCGGCGCACCACGATGCCATCTATTTGAACGCTAAGCTGTTTGCGCGCGTGAGCGCGGTCTACAACGAACGTGGGACGTTGAAACTCGACCCGGAATCGCAACGGCTGCTTAAGATCACGTACGACGAGTTCGTGCATTCGGGCGCAAATCTTTCGGATGCAGACAAGACCGAATTGAAGAAGCTGAATGAAGAAATCTCGACACTCTCAAATACCTTTTCGACCAGGCTCTTGGCGGCTACCAAGGATGGAGCGTTTGTCACGAGGGACAAGAGCGCGCTGGCTGGATTGAGCGACGCGCAGATTGCCGCTGCACAACAGGCAGCGGGGGCGCGCAAGCAGGAAGGCTACGTGCTGCTGTTGCAGAATACGACGCAACAGCCGGACCTCGCGCAACTCAGCGACCGGGCTACACGCAAAGTGCTCTTCGACAAATCGTGGAACCGTGCCGAGTTAGGTGACGCCAACGATACGCGCGATACGATCGCGCATCTTGCTCAGCTACGCGCGCGCCGCGCGCAATTGCTCGGCTTCCCAAACCACGCGGCGTGGAAACTGCAGGACCAGATGGCGAAAACGCCGGAAGCCGCGCTGAAGTTCCTAGATGCACTGGTGCCGGGTGCCACGGCAAAAGCGGCGAGCGAGGGCAAGGACATACAGGATCTGATTGACGCGCTGAAAGACGGTTTTACTCTCGAGCCTTGGGACTGGAATTTTTATTCCCAACAAGTGCGCAAAGCAAAGTACGACTTGAACGACGCGGAGGTGAAGCCCTACTTCGAACTCAATAACGTGCTCGAAAACGGCGTCTTCTACGCAGCCAATCAGCTTTATGGAATCACGTTCAAGGAACGGAAAGACATCCCCGTGTACCAGGCCGATGTGCGCGTCTTCGAAGTCTCGGACGCCGATGGCAAGCCGCTCGCGCTTTTCTATTGCGACTATTTCAAGCGCGACAACAAGAGCGGCGGAGCGTGGATGAGCAACTTCGTGGACCAATCGAAGCTGCTGGGCGATCTGCCGGTGGTTTACAACGTCGCGAACTTCTCGAAGCCCGCGCCTGGCGAACCAGCGCTCATCAGCTTCAGCGATGTGACGACGATGTTCCACGAGTTTGGCCACGCGCTGCACGGCATGTTCGCGAATACCGAATATCCGAGCCTTTCAGGCACCTCCACGGCACGCGACTTCGTTGAGTTCCCTTCGCAATTCAACGAGCATTGGGCGTTGTATCCTTCCGTGTTTGAACATTACGCAAAGCACTATAAGACCGGTGCTCCTATGCCGGCCGAGTTGGTGGCTAAGGTGAGGAAGGCGCGGACGTTCAATCAGGGGTACATGCTGACGGAGTTGCTCGCTGCCGCCGAACTGGACATGCAGTGGCATACGCTTCCGGCCAGCGCGCCGCTGCAGCAACCGGACGAATTCGAGAAGCAGGCGCTTGAGAAAACTCATCTCTTGCTGAACGCCGTGCCGCCGCGCTATCGCTCCAGCTATTTCAGCCACATATGGGGCGGAGGGTATTCCGCGGGCTATTACGCCTATCTGTGGACGGAGATGCTTGATGACGACGCGTATCAGTGGTTTGAAGACAACGGAGGATTGACGCGCGCGAATGGCGATCGCTTCCGGCAGATGATCCTGTCGCGAGGCAACACGGAAGATTTGGCTAAGCTCTATGCAGCGTGGCGCGGGAAAGCACCGAGCGTCGAGCCGATGATGAAAGATCGTGGTCTCGAAGAAACCTCACACTAGGACATTCGTAGGCGACTAGGTTCAAAGATTCTCACGCAGACGATCAGTTTGCGTTCCTATTGATTGTCGGCGGCACTCTTGTGGTGTCTGCGGCGAAGGTCCGGCCAGAATTCCTTGAGCATGTATGTGCCAACATCCCACCCGATCTGTGTGCCCCAAACGCTGACAACCGTGCAGAAGTTCTTATCTCCCGCTGGATGGTAGCTGTAGGTGGAAATGGCAGCCGCCATTCCCGCACCGAACACTTCGGAACAGGTGAACTGCGTTTGACCGGAGTCGGAACGAGTCAGCACGACTCGACTGATCGCATGCCCAGCGCGCTTGAGAAATCCGCCGTGACCCAGTTGGTAGTAACGCGGGTCCTGGTGAAGAAGTGACGGTAGTGCGGCGCTCGCCATGAAGTTTTCGATTGCGTTGTCAGCGTAGGCGGTCGCCTACCTCTTTCCGTAACCCTCGGCTCCCTGGCCGTACGATGCATCAATGTTGCTGGCCTGGCCGAGTCCGGCGACGAAGCCGATGAGCACAAATTCGGACGGATCGATCAAGGACCGACCCACGACCTTGAGCTTTTGGCCGCTCGTGAGTGGCGGAATATTATCCGCTTCCTCGAGAGTCAAGAAATTTGGAAGTGTCCAGAAAATCCGATCCTTGGACGTGCCGGTGTCCTTCTCGTGTTGGATGTTTTGCTGCTGTTTCGTGGTGGTACCGGGTTGCTTTTGGCTCGCCGGTTGTGGCGCGGCTGGTAGCTCTGGCGGCGCCGGATGTTCTGCGGGCGGGGCTGGTTGTTGCGATTGATTCTGGTTGTTGGCAGGCTGAGCGGGTTCCTGCGCAAGCGCAGGCAATGCCATCCATGCAGACGCGGCGAACATTGCGCCTATAAGAACGCTCGTTGCGAATCGCAATTGTGTCCTCATTTAGTTTCTCAGCAACATCTCCGACTTGTGTGCCCCGTCAGACACCGGCGCTCATAGCGCTCGGCGTGCGCGCTCGTTCGATCATTTCGTGAATCGCTTTGAGGACGAGCGCTGGCTCGTCCGTCATGATCCAGTGTCCGCTCCGCGTTGCGGTGAGATGGGTTCCACACTTGGAAAGCTGGGCCGTGGCGATGTGTTCCTTCTTTCGTTCCTCGGGAGCGTTCGCCGCCGAAATCACGGTTACCGGCAAATCTTTCAGTTTATCCGCAGCGGCTACTTGAGCAGCGCTCCTCGGGAAATTCTCAAGCTGGTCGGCGATCGTTTCCGTAAATTTCGGTTGAACCCAGAAGACGGGGGCCATTGCGCGTTCAGTAGGAGGTAAATTCCAAAAAAGCGGGCTGCTGCTTGTGCCGTCACCTCTTGGTGCGCCCTTGCTCATCAGCCGCACCAGCGGCTCGGCGATTGGTTTGACGCCCGCCCGCAACAAGAAGGAGACAAATCGGATCAGCCCAAACCGTGAAAGCACAGTGGCCCGTCGCAAAATTCTCGCTCCGGTTCGAATCCGCTTTTGGTTTTGGCCGTTCGGCGGATTCCACTCGCCTGGGACGACCGGATCGATCAGAACGAGCCCGATAACTTCTTCCGGGTACCTCGCGGCGAAGAGGCGAGTTGTGAGGCCTCCGAATGAATGCCCGACAAGGACGTACGGTGGGGGGACACGAGTGAGATCGAGCAGGTGGTGGAGTTCTTCAACTATGTGCTCCGCGTCTCGCGGCGGGGTTCCAGGATCGCTCCAGCCGAGCCCCGCACGGTCGTAGCAGACAACGCGAGTTGCCTTGGCGATTTCCGGTTGTATCTCTGACCAGCTCAGAACGGTGGACATCAGGCCAGATTCAAAAACAACGACGGGACTGCCTTGGCCTGCGGAGAGTAAATGCAAACCGTGGCCGTTCAGATCCACAAGCTCGCCGGGTGCTGGGTAACGATTGCGATCACGGCGCACTCCTGCCTGTTGGTAAAGCCACCCGGCTAGGGCCACTAAAGCGACGACAGCGACGACAATGAAGATTGCGGACTGCAACTGCGTCTCCTTCGTTAGTAAGGGTGGCCTCGACCGCGTGCCGATTCCGCTGGTTCCTTAGATGCCCGAGCGCCATAAATGACGCTTCACCAAATCCGCAGTACGCGACCCCAGCTCGGCACAGTCTCCCAGCGAGCGGCCCTGCAGATAGTTTCCGGCCAGGTATAGTCCAGGCAGCTCGACCAGCGCCTCGCGAATGGCGGCGATTCTCCTCGCATGACCGAGGTTGAACTGAGGCAACGCCCTGGGGTATTTCCAAACGGCACGCTCGACGGGAGGTCCGTCAATTCCTAGCACGACTGCCATTTCCTCCTCGACGATTTCGGCAATTTCCGCGGCGTCGCGGCCGACAATTGACGGATTTGTGGCGCCACCGGTAAAGCTCGTCATCAGGACCTTGCCGGCGGGAGCGCGTCCGTCAAATAGCGATGAATTCCACACGCTGAAAAATGTGTTGAGCTTCTCGCGCCTCGGAATCAACACCCCGAAGCCACGGAGCGGATTGCGAACTTGCGCACGATCGTAACCCGACGAGACAACCGCCATTGGAGCGTAAGAAATCTCCGCTAGCATCGTGCTCAATTTGGGTGTGGAGGCATGCAGGAGACGGGCAGACTCGTAGGCAGGTGCAGTGACCACCACCGCCAAGCCGAATATTTCTTCTCCGCCAGAGGGTCGGAGCCGCCAGCCGCCAGCTGAACCGCCGTTCGCTGCAAGGGGCTCGATGCTTTCTACTCTCGTCCCGAAGGATATCGAATCTCCCAACTTTGCGGCAATTGCTTTCGGAAGAGCGGCCAGCCCCGCGCGAAAGGAACCCATGCGCGGCAGAGACTCTGTTAGATCCAAGGTCTTGCGGCCGGCTGGTGAGGATGCCGCTTGCGGGCTGGCCGACAAGCCAGGATTCCTCGAACGAATAGCGCCGCGCACGACGCTCCCCCGTTCGCGTTCCCAGCGAGCCAGAAAAGGAAAGGCGCTTTCGAGGCCCATTTGCTCAGCATCGCCCGCGTAGATCGCGGAAATGAACGGGTCGACAAGGTAAGAGAGAACGTCGTCATCGAATTTGCGGCGCACAAATTCGGCCAAAGATTCCTCGCCGGCTGGGGGATTGTCGCGGCGGAGGGCCTCGGTGAGAAGACGGAACTTGGACGAGGCCCCGACAAGGCGTGTGGAGATGAAACGCCGCACTGAAAATGGCGCTTCGTGCAGCTGTCCGTCCTTCAAAATGAAGCGGCGCGCACCCGGGCGGCTGGGCAGGAATTCGTCCTCGAGTTCGACCTCGCGGACGATGTCCCAGAGCGGACGAGCAAAGCGCGGACACTGGGGCCCAGCTTCGAAGAGAAAGCCGTTTTTTTCGCAGGTACCAATTACTCCGCCAGGTGACTCAGAGGCTTCCAAGAGTATCACCCGGATTCCCGAACGGTGCAGGCGCAGTGCACAGGCTAGCCCCGTGATTCCTGCGCCGATCACGATTACACGCCGCATTACGCCCATAGCTAAAAATACCACTCCTAAGGAAATGTCTCGAATTGTTCCGCAACCTTACTTCTTGCGAGGAGATTAGAATTTTCCTTGAGCCTCTCGAGGTGCGCTGGCGAATTTTCGCGTTCAGGCAGACTCCCTCTTTCGATGCGCGCGATTCTCGATGGTCGCAGTGACGGTTCGCCGTCCACAGTGTCGGTTCGGTGGAACCGGGCCCTTTTCAATGTCCATTCGGTTCAGGCACACTTTGAGGGACTATGGGGCGCGAAACTCTCGTCGAATTCTTCTCCGAATATTCCCGTCAGAAGGATGAGATCGCGATTGCGTTCTTCCGAGGTTACCGTATTGAGCGCTGGAGCTATGGCCGAATCGCAAACGAGGCTTGCCGCTTCGCGCGAGAGCTCGAATCGCGCGGCGTGGGTTCGGGCGACGCAGTGCTGCTGTGGGTGGAGAACTGTCCCGAATGGCTCGTCGCGTTCTGGGGATGCGTATTGCGCGGCGCCGTCGTCGTTCCGATCGATAAGATTTCGACGGCTGAGTTTGCATCGCGGGTGGCGCAGCAAGTCAAGGCCAAGCTGTTCGTTTATTCCGAGGCCATTGCAGCGCCTGGCATCGGGGTTCCGTCTCTGGCGATCGAATCTCTTTGCGAAACGATCGCGCGACATTCGCCCCTGCTCTACACTTCGCCGCCGCTCACTCGCAAAGATACCTTGGAAATTGTCTTTACGTCCGGCACGACCGCTGAACCCCGCGGAGTGGTGATTACGCACGGGAATGTGCTTGCGAATATCGAGCCACTGGAACCGGAAATACAGAAGTATCTGCGATACGAGCGAATCTTCCATCCTCTGCGATTTGTAAATCTGCTGCCCCTAAGCCACGTTTTTGGCCAATTGCTTGCAATTTTCATTTCGCCGATTTTGGGCGCGACAACTATCTTCCTCGAGACATTTAGTCCCGCCGATCTGCTCGAAACAATCCGGCGCGAGCGCGTCTCGGTGCTGGTTGCGGTTCCGCGGCTGATTGAATCGCTCGAACGCGAAGTAGAACGACGGTTGGAGATGGACGGCAAACAAGAACAATTCCGAAAGGACTTTGTCGCCGCCGAGGGCCAACATTTTCTGAGGCGCTGGTGGCGATTTCGGCGAATTCACTGGCTTTTGGGATGGAAATTCTGGGCGTTCATCTCAGGAGGCGCTGCTTTGCCCGGCGCAGTGGAATCGTTTTGGAATCGTCTGGGCTACGCGGTGATTCAGGGTTACGGAATGACCGAAACGACCGCTTTGATCAGCCTGAATCATCCGTTCCGATTGGGAAAGGGGTCGATCGGCAAGCTGTTTCCTGGTCTCGAAATGAAAGTCGGTCCGGGCGGCGAAATTCTGGTGCGCGGCGAGAATATTGCTGCTGGCTATTGGCGCAACAAGGAGCTGCAGCCGGTCGTGGAAGAGGATGGCTGGTTTCACACCGGCGATCTGGCGCAATTGGACGAGACCGGGCAGCTGTTCTTCAAAGGCCGGCAGAAAAACGTAATCGTCACGCCGGCGGGCATGAATATCTATCCGGAAGACCTGGAACGAGCGTTGAGGGAGCAGGCCGGCGTGAAGGATTGCGTGGTCTTGGGAATGGAACGCGATGGAAATGCTGAGCCTTGCGCCGTCCTGCTTCTGTATGATCCGGCGATGGATCCGGCGCCGATCGTGGCGGCGGCGAATAGATCGCTGGCGGATTTTCAGCGAATGCGGCGGTGGTTCGTCTGGCCGGAGCCGGATTTTCCCCGGACGCCCACGCAAAAGCCGGCTTTGCAGCGAATCCGCGCCGCGGTCGAAGGAAAAGTCGGCGGCGGACACGAGGCGCCTCGCGATACAAATTCCGTGGCAAGCCTGGTGGCGCGAATCACGGGGCGATCGCCTGGCGCTTTGGCGGCGACATCTGTGCTCGACCAGGAATTGAATTTGAATTCGCTCGACCGCGTGGAGTTGATGGGCGAATTGGAGGAGCGCTATCAGGTGGACTTGAGCGACGTGAAATTTTCCGACGCCACGACCATCGGTCAGGTTGAAGAGCTCATCCGCAATCCTCCCAAATCCACGGTGGAGATCAAGTACTCGCGCTGGCCGCAGAATTGGCTCATCACTGCTATTCGCATCGCCGTTTATTACTCGTTGGTTCGGCCGGCTACTTACTTACTTGCGGCGCCGCGTATCCGCGGGCGAGAAAATCTGCGCGGTCTTGCCGGCCCTGTGCTGGTCGTCTCCAATCATGTGACTTACGTGGACATAGGATGGATATTGGCGGCTCTTCCGGCAAGGTTTCGACACCGGCTGGCGACGGCGATGAGAGGCGAACGCATCGCAACAATGCTGCAGCCACCGGCGGAAATGGGCTTACTGGAGCGGCTGAGCGAGCGCTTGAGCTATTTTCTTGTGTTCGCGCTTTTCAATGTTTTCCCACTGCCGAGGGAATCGGGTTTCCGTCGCAGTTTTGCGTTTGCCGGAGATTTGGCGGACCGTGGATGGAGCGCCCTGATTTTTCCCGAAGGCATTACGACGCCTGACGGGCGACTCCACCCCTTCCGCGCGGGAATCGGCTTGCTGGCAAAGCAGCTCAAGCTGCCTGTTGTACCGGTTCGCCTGGATGGCCTCTTTGATATGAAAATAGAAAACCGGATTGTCCACCGTCCCGGAAGGGTTCGCGTTTCCATCGGCGCACCGATTCAGTTTCCTTCCAATATGGATCCGAATGAGATAGCTCGCGAACTGGAGCAGCGGGTGGCCGCACTCGGATGGTCCGCTGGGGAACAGACTTAAGATGCTAGGAGCTCAAATATCAAGGTTTTGGAGTACGGCTCCGCGGCGAGTCTTCGAGAGTTCGCAAAAAGAGGCGCGCTGTAGCGGCGCCAGTACGCAGCGTCCGGTACACGGTAGCCAAAAACCGCTCGAGTGCGCGACACCAACGGCACTTTCAACGTGGTCTCCGTCGCGGCGCAGAAATGAGAAGAAGCAAATGGAACATCCCGCCGCCGTGAGTTGCCGCTCCACGTTAAGAGTGTCTGAGTAACTGTCGCATAGGCAACTGGTAGAACTAACACTTGACGGACGGAAAGTGTAAGACGAAACTTGCCGGGACGCGAATGACGACACGTTCATTCTCAAAATCCGAACGGTTATGATCGTCACAGATTTTGACCGTCTCCCCGCCGCCCATCCTAAAAAGAAAGAGATGACACGCACCGTCCGGGTCATGCTCGTAGATGACTTCCAACCATGGCGCGGTTTTGTCGCTGCCCTGCTACAAAACAACCCTGAATGGGAGATCGTCAGCGAAGTGTCGGACGGATTAGAAGCCATCCAAAAAGCGGAGCAACTTCAGCCCGACTTGATCCTGCTGGACATCGGCCTTCCAAAATTGAGTGGAATTGAAGCCGCTCCATCAATCCGCAAGGTTGCTCCAGGGTCAAAAATCCTGTTCTTGAGCGAAAACCGTGACTCGGACGTCGCGGCAGCAGCCTTGAGCGCCGGCGGGCGTGGTTACGTAGTCAAATCGGACAGCGAAAACGAATTGCTAGTGGCGATAGGAGCCGTTCTACAGGGCAGGCGGTTCGTCAGCAGCACATTCAACGGTTTCGATTTCACGACTGCCGCATGGCGATCCACCGACGAAATGCGATAGATCCACATCCGAGCCGATTCAGTCTGTTCTTCTTGGCGTTCGTAGCAGCCAGTGCCAAACCGTCAACACGGCCGACACCGCAACAATCAATTCCGCCCAAATGAACGTGACATAGTCGCTGAACGCTCCAATGGGTGGAACCCCGGGCTGGACATTCCTTAGCGCAGGCAAGCCAAAGATCAGCGTCATGGACATCGATAGCGGAAGGAGATCAAACTGCCTTTTCGCCGTGGTAACCTGCAGCGCCATGGCCAGCACGCTCACGGCGAGGCCGGTCATCATTGCATTGATGAGGAGCGATACAGCGATCAAATTATCCGCACGCCGCAGATTCATGGCAATCCCGGTGACCTGCGTACTCTCGTTGCGAGTGACATTTCCTTGGAACTTGATACCGGGGATGGATGCCGACATAACCAGAGATAGAGGTATAGGCGTGCTTTGTCGCAAAGTGACGGCGCCGACGGCCAGCTGCTCCGCGTCAAGAGCTCCTTGTGGTTGAATCTCGTCGGGTGGCTTCGAAACCTGCGTCTTATCGGTGGCCGGCGGAATGGTAATCAACAGCCACATCGTGGTTGCGTAACGATCGAACGGGTATTTGTTAAAGTCCCCATTTAAAGGAAAGACCGCCTCGAGGCGATTCATCCTCTTCCCTGGCGGAAAATCGAACTCCTGTTGGCCCTTCACGTTATTAATCAGCAGCTTCATGTCCTTTGCCGGAGTTACCTCGTCCTGGGCGATATTTCCGGCGAGCCGGAACCCCAACTGCGCAGTCAATTCGTGGGTTGCCGGATTCACGTTGGTCACCACCACCGACACAGCAACGCGATCCTGCGCCGATGTTTCATCGCGAAGCTGCAGCGACCTTCGCGCGCTCTCAGTATTCCCTCGCAACAGCACGGTGATGTATAGCGCCAGGATGCCGAGGACGAAAGCAATCTTAAGTCTTGTGCTTCTTTTCCACATAGTCAGCGCCGCGTCGCAGCACGAGTCGTAGAATTGTTATTGCCATTTGTGGTCGGCGTAATTGTAAGAAATTACAGAGCCATCATTGCCGGTGTCTGGTGGCAGTAATGCCAGAACTGCGATGCCAGGATCATTCTGGCACGACACCGCATCTTGCCCGCAACTGTGAATCCTTGGATCGTTCTCGCTGTAATTGCCCAGCCTTAGGAATGATTCGCGACGATGCCTTGTTCAGGATCTGTCATTTTTGACAATTCACTGAGATTTTGACTCACTTGATATTCCCGGCATGTTAGCGATACGGGACCCGGACGGGGGCTCTACCCCCGAAAGCAGAGATGTGTCCTCAACCTTTCCTCGAAGGATCGTCCCGGTCCTCCTCAGATGTCACTCGCTAATTGCGAGTTATGTCTTTCGAGCGCTCCATCACGAAGAAAAGATTCCCAAGAAAAGATGCGCCTCGACCTTAAGCGTGATCGAGCCCGCTCAATTGCCTTGGGATGTGGCCTCCGTCCATTATAAATTCGTGCGGAGTGGCCTTCTTCGTCATGCTGACGCTACTAAACTTCAGTCTCTCGGTGTTAAGAAGTTTTGGCATTGTGTTGGCTCCGCTACGGGGCTGGTAACTTGACGCTAACGCGACAGCCGGAGAGTTAGGAACCGATTAGATCAACCGTTACCGCAAGGAGATGGGGTTGTCGTTAGCAAGTTAAAATGTCCGCTTTTTAGAGCACACGATATGTCCGGTTTGAGGTTGAGAGAGCACCGCCGTCGTGACTGTGGGAAAGTGGGAATCCCGCGGTTTAGGCGGGATTCCCAAGCGCGGTGGGAAAGTCCGAAGGACTTTTCCACGGAGCGTCTTTTCCACAGTCTTCCCCCGCCCGTTTCGCTTCGTCTCTGGCAGGCAAGGGCATCCCTGCGCGTTGTAGCGACCCACCGCGTGAGGCCCATAGCGAATGCTCCAGCTCTGATCGAGATGTTCGCAGACGGTGACCGAACATCCCGCTAGTGTTCCTCTCCAGCGCGTCGCTTCGATCTGCAGCGTTTTCCCACCCACCACCACCGTGTTATCCCGGCTCACCACCCGCACCTGCTGCACCGAGAACAGAACATCCAGATCCTTCCTGGGGCACGGCAGAAACGCGCTACCCGCCTGCAAGGCCGGCACCTGGAAGCGCTGATTGAACTCGGCCGTGTACTCCTGCTCCAGAAAAGCGTTGGCTTGCTCCAGCGTGCCTATCCCGCGCAAGCGCAATTCCTGAGGCAAGCGTCCTTGCCAAGTCCCGAAGCCCCGCTCCGAACGCCCTCGCGCTTGCGGGGAGTAGGCTGGGAGCATCCGAATCCCTAGCTCCTGCAAAGCTCGTCCCACTTGGGTCAGCCGTTCCGGATCGACCTTCCCTCCCGCGCGAGGTGTCCAAAAGAAGTGACTGGCGCGGTCGCTGTACAGGGCGCAGAAAATCCCTTCCTGCTCCACTACCTTCCGCAAAGCCCCCAACACCGTCATCGTCGATTCCTCTTCCACCAACTGCGCGTAATAGATCCGGCTCGTCGCATCGTCCAGTATCACCAGCAGGTCATACCAGCGATCATCTTGAAACCAGTGATGTCGGCTGCCATCGATGTGCAGCAACATCCCCGGTAGGGGGCGGCGCTCCCGCTTGCGTCGATGCACCCCGCGCTTGCGTTCCCGGCTCACCAGGCCCGCTCCTTGCAGGGCCTTCTTGACCCAGCTGTAGCTCAAGCGAATCTGATGCTGGCTCCCCAACTTCTCGTGAAAGTGCCGCACGTTCAGATCGAAATACTTCTCCCGATACAGGCGGAACACCTGCTCGACCATGGCGAGCGGCACCCGCTTGGGACTGGGCTTCCCCAGGCGCCGATCCAGCAACCCGTCATAGCCATACTCCTTGTAGCGCCAGTGCCACCGCCGCATCTGTCGGTCGGTGATCCCGATGATCTCGGCTGCTTGCCACCAGGTAATCTTCTTCGCCAAAGCTCGCAAGATTACTTCTTGAATCTTCATCGTCCGCTCCAGGGCGGCCATCGGGTAGCAGTTCATGCATGCATCTTGCTCCCTGGCCGCTACTACGAAAGCGGACATATCGTGTGCTAATTACACCGGACACATCGTGTGCTAACGACACGCAAGGAGATGGGGTTATGCCTGCCGGGGGATTTGTGATACCGTGCCGCAAAGCCTCTGCGCGCTAGGGCCTTCGGGAGTTTACTATGCCATTACCTAGCCGGTTGCCGGGCCGACAACGCAGTGCCCAGAAGTCAAGTGAGCCTTTTGATCCCTCAGCCTTCTTAGCGAAGGTCGGCGCGGGCAGGACGCTTCGTCATTACAGGCCCAAACAAGCTATCTTTTCGCAGGGAGAACCCGCGGACACTGTGTTTTACATTCACGGCGGCACGGCCCAGCTGAGCGTGGTCTCCGCACACGGCAAAGAAGCGATCATTGCCCTACTCGGCGCCGGCGATTTCTTGGGCGAGGGATGCATCGCTTCGGATCAGCCCGTCCGCATTGCAACAGCAACTGCAATTACTAAGTGCTCAGCCCTGAGGATCGAAAAGCGAGAGATGCTCCGAACGCTGCACCAGGAACACACGTTCTCGGATATGTTTGTTGCGTACGTGGTCGGTCGCCACAAGCGCACACAGTCGGACTTGGTTGATCAACTGTTTAATTCGACGGAGAAGCGGCTAGCAAGAACGCTCTTGATGCTGACTCGCCTTGGGAAGGAAGGCAGGTCGGAGGCTCTGATCCCAGGCATAAGTCAGCAGACCTCGGCGGAGATGATCGGTACAACGCGCTCGCATGTGAACGTTTTCCTCAACAAATTCAAAAAGCTTGGCTTCATCGAGTACGACGGTGGCTTGAGAGTACATAGTTCCCTGCTCAGTGTTGTGCTCCACGAGTAACCCAGGATCGGCGTATGCGGGTACCACTACTGTCATTCTCTATCATTAAAACGCCGTGACAAAGGGACTCCCTCGCGGGGTGTTCCATTTTGAACAGCAAGACCTTTGTCGGTGGTTACACTTTACAACTTACAACTTATAACTTATAACTTAGGCTCGGACGCGACACCTAACCGAGGTTTCTTCAAATTAGTGGGCGATCCCAGTCGCCCACGGTTTGTTACGTCGAGAGAAAAATGCAAGCACCACGAATCGCAGCGGCGGGAGTGTCCACTAGAGGCAGCGGTGTCCACTGCTTGCAGGTAAATCTCGTGGAGAGAGTCGTGATTTGCGACTTTGCTGCTTTCTGCATCGGAGGTCGCTGATGGACTCCACACCTCGTCGTTCCTGGTGGCATCTGGGTTCCCGGTTCAATACTGTGATCATCGTGTGCCTCGTCGCCACCCTTTCCTACGCCGTTTCAGAGCTAGGGGGCGCACTGTTGCTTCGCCCCCAGATGCTCTCGCCTCTTTGGCCCGGCTGTGTGCTTCTGGTATCAGTCTTGCTTCTGGTTCCAAAGAGGATGTGGCCAATTCTCATCGCAGCGGGATTGGCCTCTTTCGTTCTTTATGACCTGCAGCACGGTGTGCCGGTTCGTTCGATTGGTTGGCTGATCTTAGCCGACGTGATTGAAATCCTTATCGCCGCGTTGTGTCTCAGCTATTCCTTCCGCGGCCTGCCTCGGCTCAACAGTGTAAAAGCCCTGGCTACGTATTCATTCTTTGCGGTGATTCTGGCGCCAGCCGCTGGAGCATTCGTCGGTGCGCTTGCCACGCGCGGGAACTATTGGACAAATTGGACGACAAGCTTCCTTTCGGAAGCGGTGGGGTTCCTCACTGTGGTGCCGGCTATTTTGGGTTGGGCAGGCAAACGACCGGCAGAGGTCCAGAAAGGACGTCCAAACTACTTCGAAGCTGCCGCGCTGCTTGCGGCGTTAACTTTATTTGGTTTTCTCACTTTCGTCGCTTTTGGAAGAAACAGCCCGCCCGCACTGGTTTATTCTCTCCTTCCTTTTCTGCTCTGGGCCGCTTTGCGTTTCGGATCAACAGGGGTCAGCACTTCCATGATTGTTATTGCCCTGCTGTCTATTTGGGGCGTCGTCCATGGACGCGGTCCTTTCGCCGGACCAGATCCACTGAACGATGTGTTGTCGCTGCAACTCTTTTTACTGTTCGCAACGGCACCTTTTATGGTGCTCGCAGTCATTGTGGAGGAGCGCAAGGGAACAGAACAGGAACTACGGGAAAGCGAGGCAAAATTCCGCAGCGTCTTTCGGGACGCGGGCATGGGAGTGGCGATCGTTTCACCAGAAGGCCGTTTTCTTGCCGGCAATGAGGCATTTTCGAAGTTCATCGGATATACAGAAGAGGAGCTTATCGGCAGGACGGTCCAATCCGTCACTCATCCGGACGACTGGCCCATGTTTTCGCAGAGGTTAGATCAAGCGCTCGCGACTGGAGCCAGCTTCCAGGGAGTGGGGAAGCGCTGCCTGCACAAGAATGGACAAGTGCTGTGCGGCGAGTGCAGTGCTTCCTTGATTCATGATATCCACGGCAAGCCTCAGTATTTCGTTGCCGAAGTGCTGGATGTTACGGCTCGCAAGCGAGCCGAGCAGACTCTGCGAGAAAGCGAAGAGCGCTTTCGCCTGGTGGCGAACAAAGCCCCGGTATTGATCTGGATGGCCGACACGGACAAACTCTGCACCTTTTTGAATCAGTGCTGGCTGGATTTCACCGGCCGGTCAATGGAACAAGAGCTAGGGCATGGATGGGCCGAAGCAGTGCACCCAGAGGATCTAGCGCGTTGTCTCGGAATCTACTCGGGTGCATTTGACGCCCGGGTTGACTTCGAGATGGAGTATCGTCTGAAGCGCTTCGATGGAAAATATCGTTGGATCGTTGATTATGGTGTGCCCAGATTTGAGGCTGATGGCGCCTTCTGTGGCTACATCGGCTCGTGCGTTGACATCACGGACCGCAAGTTGGCGGCGGAGTCGCTCGAAGAGTTGAGCGGACGCCTGATCGCCGCACAGGACGAAGAACGCACGCGTATCGCGCGGGAACTCCACGACGACTTCAGCCAGCGCCTAGCACTTCAGGGTATTGGCCTTGCGCAGCTATGGAAGAAAATGCCGGAGTCAGAAGTAGCGGAGCGCGCTAAAGTTCAGCAGCTCTTGAAAGGAATCCAAGAAATATCCTCCGATATGCATTCGCTCTCCCATCAGCTGCACTCCAGCAAACTCGAACATGTAGGTCTGGCGCCGGCTGTTATGGGTCTCTGTGAAGAGTTGAGTTCGAGGTTCAAGATCCAAATTGAATTTACTGATCAGATGTTTTCTTCCCGACTTCCGAAAGATGTGGCGCTGTGTCTTTTCCGAATCGCCCAAGAAGCCTTGGGCAACGTGGTGAAGCATAGTGGAGCGACGCATGCCCGGGCTGAGCTTTGTAGCACGACGCATGAAATTCGCCTGCGGATCGTGGACACCGGTTTTGGTTTCGATCCCGCACTCCGAAACGAAGACGCAGGATTAGGACTCATCAGTATGCGCGAGCGGCTTCGACTTATTGGCGGAAGGCTTTCGGTGCAATCCGCGCCCATGCGGGGGACAGAGATTCTCGCCGAAGTCCCCCTATCGGCCTCCGCTAACGAGCCGCACGTGAAGCTAATGACGGCAGGAGGAATAAAATCATGAGACGCCCACGTGTATTGTTGGCAGATGATCATCAGATGTTGCTCGACGCGCTGAAAGAACTTCTGGAACCTAAGTATGAGGTAGTTGGCCTGGTGACTGACGGCCGTGCGGTTCTGAAAGTCGCCGAAAAGCTGCGACCCGACATCATCGTACTGGATATTGCCATGCCGCAGTTGAACGGGCTGGACGCCGGCCGACAACTGAAGCAATCCATGCCTGGCGTAAAACTCATCTTCATGACGATGAACGAAGACCCATATCTGGTGGGGGAAGCTTTGCGGGCAGGGGCTTCGGCGTATCTGCTCAAGCAGGCCGCAGGTTTTGAGTTGGACGAGGCGATTACAGAGGTGCTGAAGGGAGGCTCCTACGTGACGCCTAGTGCCGCGAAAGGTCTGGACAATATCTCCCTGCGAGAACCGAAGAACCGTGAGGTTGCGCCTGAACCCACCGCACGTCAGCGGGAAGTCATTCAATTATTGGCAGAAGGGCGCACCATGAAGGAAATAGCCCGGCTGCTGTACATCACCCCGCGGACCGTTGCCGCCCACAAATACGCGGTAATGGAACTGCTACAACTAAAGACGAGCGCCGAGGTGGTGCAGTACGCCATCAAACACCGGATCATCTCCGTCTAGTTTCAGCGATTTTTCTCTTCCTGTTAATTTTGCCAATATCCAGCAGATGGAATCACGCCCACTATGAGTGTGGATGCCCACCTCCACGCCGAGCGAAAACAATTCGAGGGCCGCGACTGATGGGCCTTTTGACCTTCCACCGGCGCTCAAAACCTTGGCGGAGGACTAGACGACAGCGTCAGGGATTAGTGTTCATGACTCGAATACGTGTGTTAGTGGCGGATGATCTCGCTCCAGTGCTGAACGCTGTCGCCGATTTGTTGCGCGAGTCATTCGATGTCGTTGGCATGGTTTCCGATGGACGGGAGGCTCTGATAGCAACGCTGAAGCTCGAACCTGAGTTAGTCGTTCTAGACATTTCGATGCCGCTAATGAGTGGAATTGAGGTTGCGGAGGAGCTTCAGAGGCAAGGCAATAAAGCCAAGGTCGTTTTTCTCACGGTTCACGAGGACCATGACATCCTGAAAACCTGCCGCGCCGCAGGGGGGCTGGGGTACGTCATCAAGGTACTCATGGACACGGACTTGGTACCGGCAATGAATCAGGCGCTGGCTGGGCATATATTCACTTCTCGCTTCCCTTCTCAACAGGACACACCTTGAGCGGGATAGCTGTGCAGCAAGTAGTTTCAGTATGCCGGCCCTGGTTGGGCGTCACGAAAGGCTGTCACTTTTGACAATTGAATCAAGTTGCCGAGAAGAGTAGCAAATAAAATAGGCTAGTGCCGCCACTCTGCGGCGGACGTGGCGATTCGCAGCGAATAAAAGATGGGGAGAAAACAATGAAGATATCTATAAGCCACTTTACAGCATCGGTCGTGCTGTTGTCACTTTTGGCCGTAGGTGCTTACTCGAAGAAAGCACAAGCTCAGCAGCAGTACCCCATCTTAGACAAGGTGGCAGCGAAAATCGTCCAGAAGTATCAGACTTCGACCTGCGAGCAGTTGTGGGAAAAGAAAAGCCAGAAAGCTCCACCGAGTGCGGGGGAACAAAAAGTAATTCAGTTGCTTCACGAGGATGCCCAGATGCGCGCCGCATTGATCAACAAAGTAGCGGCTCCCATCGCCAATAAAATGTTCGAATGCGGAATGATTCCGTGGCAGCTTCAGCAAAAACTCGATTTGTGAAAGGAAATCCCATGAAAACACGATTCCTCCTCTCTCTCTCGCTTCTGATTGGTCTCACCTTTACAGTTGCTTCGGCGCAAGATGTTTACGTAACTTCGAGCCCCAGTGGAAATTTCTCCCAGTATCATACCTATGCTTGGGGACAACAGCAGAACCCCAACCAGATCGCCAATTCAATCCTGGCCCAGGAAGCGAAGAACCAGATCAACACGCAATTGCAGATCAAGGGCCTCAAGTTGGTTCAAGAGACCGAAAATCCGGATGTGGTCGTGGTCGGCAGCGGCGGGCTGAAGACGCAGACCTCCTACAATGCCTGGGGCATGCGCGGGATCGGTGGTGGAATGGGAGGGATCACCCCAGAACAAAATGTTGTCGGGACTTTGATCGTGGATATCTACGACGTGAAAGCCAAAGAAATGGTTTGGCGCGGCGTCGCTCAAGGCACGTTGAACCAGAAGAACTCGCAGAAAAACATGCAGCAGTTAGACAAAGCGGTCGCCAAGATGTTCAAAAAATATCCATCCTAAATTATTAAGTCATTCAAACTCGTAAGCGCGAGCTACTCGCTGTACTGGCCCGTTGGCAAGCTCAGGCGGATGCGCCGAAGCAAAGCGTGTCACGCGAGAGTCGACAACTCAGCCGTCGGAACAATTCGTCGCGCCCGCAAATCCGCGACCATTTCATCGTTGATTCCACCGAACCGTCAGCAGGAAATCCGTCATCGTAGAAATCAATTTTATCGCGCAGGACCATCGCAAACTCGCAGCATCGTCAGGGACTACAGCGGGCGCGAAGCCAGTTCTGTGCATGTCAATCGTGGCTGCGCCCGCAAAAATTGTTAGTTGTGACAATGGAATCTAGTCGTCGCGAATTGTAGAAATTGCCGCGGAGGTGATTTCCGTGAAACCAAAAGTACGAAATGGCGTGCAAATCCTTTGCTATGCCATATGTCTCATTCTGCTTGGCAGCGTCGGACATGCATCTGGGTTCTTCAGTGGTCAATTTGAGACGGGCCAGAAAGCTAAGGTCAAGGACACGAAGACCGGCTTGGTTGTTGTGGTTAGCGTCTCAGACGACACGAAATTCGAGCGAAAAAAGGGTGCGTTCAAGTTTCGCCGCGAAGACATGGACGTCACAGCTATGGTGCCTGGTTTGGGCATCGAGGCGGAAGGCGTCGGAAATGCGCAGGGACAACTTGATGCGACCAAAATCTCGTTCAGCCCCGATGATTTCGCGATCTCAATAGCTGAAGAACAGCAAATTATGGCCAATCAGGCCTCCGCACAGAAGGCTCAATCCACGGCCGATCAGGGCGTGTCACAAGCCCAGGCTGCTCAGTCCTCAGCAAACAACGCTCAGAGCTCGGCCGATAACGCGCAGGTCTCGGCTAATCAGGCTGCCGCGGCTGCAGGGACAGCTGGCGCCATCGGAGTGATGGACGCGGTCGCCATATCGAAGGTCAATCAGCGCGTATCAGATTTGGGTGACTACACCCTCGTGGCCGAAGCCGGAATCTATTACGAGCCGAATCAGTCCAGCCTCGACGATGCGGCTAAGGCGGACCTTAATCAGCTGGCTGCCGTCGCGTTGTCAACCAAAGGCTACTTAATCGAGATCGCTGGTTATACGTCCAGCACCGGCACTCATGACTCGAATCAGAAACTCAGCGATGAACGGGCCGCAACAGTCGCCAATTATCTCCGCGCGCAGCAGAACATACCGATGCGGCGAATTCTTGTTCCGGCGGGCTATGCAGCGATGCACCCGGCCGGTTCAAACGCCGATGCTCAGGGTCGTGCGCTGAACCGCCGCGTAGACGTAAAGATTTTGGTGAACAAGGGGCTAAACGCAAACGCGCAGATGTAGTAGATGGGCGACCTCGCACTCTCCGGCTTCCTGGGCTGGGTAGGCTGGAGAGTGCAGAGGCGATCCCTCTTGCGTGTATGCCTCACGGATAGATAAGCGAAATGGGATCGTCATCTTTCGCAAAAGACAACGCCGTCAAAGCTACAACGTTAGGGTCGCCTGTTCACATAGCAAGGAGACTGCCAGCAGATGAGTCATGGCGGCAGATGGCTGTGGGTAGCTCCTTTGCTGTTGTTGGTCTGTCCACCCGCGCGTGCACAAACATCGGTTGCGGAGTTCCTGCCTGAGGTCGATACGTATTTCAAACTGAATTCGAATGTCCGGCTTGTTTTCCAGGCGAAGCAGACGAGAGAAGGCGGCGATCCTACTCAGGCGGAGGTGGGTCCTAGCATCGAATTTTACCTGAAGCCTCTCGTCAGGTTGAAAAAAGTGACCGCATTCGATCTGAACGACGCAAAATCCAGGCCGCTAGTGTTGGCGGTCGGATATCGGTATGTACCTTCACCTGACAAGGCAACGGTAAACCGGCTGGAACCCGTCCTCACGTTTCACGTTCCCATAACGGCTCGGATATTAATTTCTGACAGAAACCGCGGCGATCTTGATTGGTCCAATGGCAAGTTCACCTGGCGCTATCGCAACAAGTTGACGGCCGAACGGCGTTTCACGATCAACAGCTACCATCCCGCGCCGTACGTCAGCGCCGAGGTCTTCTACCAAAGCAAGTACAGTAAATGGAGCTCCACGAATCTCTACGCAGGCTGCCTATTGCCAGTGGGCAAGCACGTCGAATTCGATCCGTACTATGAGCACGAAAACAATACCGGCCCTCACCCTAATCAACAAGTGAACGCTGGGGGACTCGTACTCAATCTTTATTTTTAGGTTCTGCACGAGAGGCCCAAGAATACGCACCCTCAACAACGAGCTTCCGAGGACAAATCCCCAGATTCAATGCAAGGTGTCGGAAAGCGAGGCGGAATCGCCGAGTCGCCATTCGGCAAGGGATGAGGGACGTCTGCCGAAGCAGTAATCAAGCCGGAAAAGACTGTCAGTTTTGACAATATTCCACGCACGCGCGGAACGGCATGCTCAATATCCGAGAAGCTGCGGCGCAGCAGCCACCGAACCCGCGGACATCGCGTGCGCAACCATTAAAGCAGTGAACATCAATCTTTTTTTGCGCCAAGGGAGTTTCTCTTGAAATCGACTCAGAAGCTGGCGGCAATCGCAGTGTTCGTGGGACTGTTGTCGTTGGAGATTGCGTACCCGTGTCGCGCTCAAGCGACTCCTCCGCAGCGCAACGCGGATGTCGCTGAAACCAATGATTCAAGCTCGATTGCCGCAGCGGCGAATCTTGCGAGCGCAGACCAACCGACAGGTTCGGCCGTCGAGCCTGCATCGGCATCCCCCACTTTCGCCGCCGACAGTACCGCCTCTGACAGCAACTGGCACTTCGCGGTAACTCCCTATCTGTGGTTCGCAGGAGCGCACGGAAACGTCGGTGGCCCGAACGGCGGGGAAGTCGGCTTTAGTGCGTCGCCGGGCGATCTGCTTTCGCATTTTCGTATTGGATTGATGGGAGTGGTGGAGCCGCGTTACAAACGAATTGTAATGCCACTCGACATCTTTTGGATCCGGCTCGGTAGCGATCGAGCGCTTCCCAACACTCCTGGCCAAGGCGTCGCGAACTTAAGAGCGACCGAATTCTTTTTAACTCAGAAAGTCGGATACCGCGTGATTGACCAGGAGAAAATCAAAATAGATGCGCTCGCGGGATTTCGCTACTGGCACTTCGGCCAGAGCGTGTCCTTCACTACCAACACGCTAAATTTCTCCGGCTCGCAGAATTGGGTGGATCCTGTGGTTGGAGGCCGCATCACCGGAATTCTCACTCCCAAATTCACAGTGAACATTGGAGGCGACGTAGGCGGCTGGGGCGCCGCTTCGCAAATCGACTACCAGATATTTGGTGCCGTCGGCTACCGCATTAAGCCCGCAATCGCGCTGCAGGTCGGTTACCGCTATCTCTACTTCGATTATCGTAAGAGCTCGGGACTCTACTTTAACGCCGCCACGTCTGGCGTGGTCGCCGGCGTAAGCATTACCCTGAAGTAGATAAATTCTCGAGATTTCTTGTTTTGCCGCTCAATTTGCAGATCCATGTTCCTGCAAGAGAGCCTTCCATCTGCCCAGAACGGGTCCGCGACCGACTGAAGAAGGCCGGTCACGATCCATTGGGACCAAGGTGGGTCTCTCTTGCCCGAGGCTTTTTGCGAGACCTGTCAATGTTGACAATACACGGGCACCGGACCGAATCGTAATCTGCTGGCGGCTAGGGTGGAGGACCCGGGTGGAGATTGCTCCGTCCGTCGTTCTGAAGAGGGGCGCCAACACCTCTCTAAAGACTCTTTTCCGGGTCCTCTGATAACTCACGCTAAAAGAGCTCTCGGTGGCGTCGTCTGGTGAATCTATTCGACGTGACGTGCGCGCGATGGGACGGACGCCCAGCTCGATCAAGGCTTTTTGTACATCACCAAATTCGTGATTTTTTCACGTGAGTTCCGACGCTCCACGTGTAACTCGCAGTTGCGGCGCGCATGGGCGTTGACCGTGTAGTATTTTGAGACCAAGGAGAGATCCCATGGATCGTAATTTTGCAATGTCGAACGGAATGCCCGCTATCACGGGGACGGTTGTTGCGCTTAGTAAGCGGGTGATCGCTATTGGTGCGATAGCCCTGGTAGCCAGTATTGCCGTCGTCGCGCAGAGTGGTGCGCTGCAGGAAAAACTCGCGGCCGTGAAGCAAGCTGCTGCTGAGAACAAGCAGCAACTCCGCCAGTATCAATGGACAGAAACCACGCAGCTTACGCTGAAGGGTGACCCGAAGCCCGTAACTGAAAATTTATGCCAATACGGTCCTGACGGGCAGGTGCAGAAGACTCCGATCGGTCCTCCGCCGCAACCACCGAGCGGTGGCAGAGTGAAGCAACGAGTAGTTGAAAAGAAAAAAGCAGAGATGAAGGATTACATGACTGATGTGAAAGGCCTGCTCAGTATGTACGTCCCGCCTGACCCTCAGAGAATGCAACTAGCCTTTCAGGCGGGCAAAGTTTCGTTCAATCCCGCCGGCGGCCTCATGAATTTGATCTTCACTGATTATGCCCAGCCTGGCGATCAAATGACCCTCACGTTTGACCCCGCCACAAAAAAGATCGTATCGCTGAACGTCAATACGTATATGGGTGAAGCGAAAGACGCGGTGACGTTGCAGGTGCAGATGGCCAGCCTGCCTGGAGGTCCTAACTACGCGCAGCAGACGATTCTTAACGCCAGCGCCAAACAGCTCGTCGTGACGACCACGAACTCCAATTACCAGAAACTTGGCGGATAGTGATCTTGTCGCACTCGTTCAGGAGGCCATTGTGAAGAGACGCGGCTCGCTGATTCAACAGTGCATCGTGCTGCTTCTGGCGCTTTGCATGAATCTCAGTCTGGCGAATGGAGCCGCGACTTTCTCGCAGACCGGGAGCTCATCTGCAACGACGCCGGAGCAGCTCGATAAGCTTCTTGCCCCAATCGCACTTTATCCGGATGCTTTGCTGATGCAGGTTTTAGCAGCCTCGGTGAACACTCAGGAAGTTCTGGATGGGGGCAATTGGCTGCTGCAGAACAAGACACTGCAAGGCGACCAACTCGATGTGGCCTCAAAAGCGGCGGGATTTGGTCCGGCGATGCAGGCGTTGATGCACTTTCCGCAAGTCGTCGACATGATGTGCTCGGAGATGGATTGGACAAGCCAGCTCGGAGACGCGTTCAATGCAAACCAGAGTGCAGTTCTTGACTCGGTCCAGCGGCTTCGGCTGCAGGCGAAACAAGCCGGAAACTTGCAAACTACTCCGCAACAGACGGTGGTGACGCAACAGGCTAGCGGCCAACAGGTGATCGTAATCCAGCCCACCAATCCTCAAGTCATTTATGTGCCGCAGTACAATCCTGTGCAAGTCTATGTCGCACCCCCACCTAGCCAGCCAGCGACTGGTGTGATTATCGCGTTCGGCGTCGGGATGGCCGTCGGAGCGATGTTCAGCAGCAACAATTATTACTATTACCCGCGCTGGGGATACGGTGGTGGGGTGTATTACCGCGGCGGCGTTTGGGTATCCCATCGTTACGTCTACCGTCCTGTCTATGGCCCGAACTACCATCGCGCGACGTTGTATCATCGGCCTGCAAATTATCCTTACGCGTATAACCGGCCCTACCCCGGTAACACTCACTACAATTCGAACAACTACTACAACAATTATCGCGGCAACACGAACAATCAAAACAAAAGCAATAACACCATCAATCGGAACGTCAGCGGAAACAACGTCACGATCAACACCGGCAACCAGGTCAACAAGACCGGAAACACGGCGGTGAAGACCGGTAACGCTCAGTCCAATCCGAATTGGAAGGGGCAATCAACCTACAACGGCGGCAAAACGAACAACGGCAACGCGGCCAACAATGCCAACAGGAATCCCTCGACCACCAACAATCGGGCTAACTATTCAACCCAGGCCAAGACTCAATCCGTGAAACCGGACCGGGGCTACTCCTCGGGCTCTGCCGCTCAATCACAGTCGCGATCGCCCGCTCAACCTGCCGCCCAAACGCGGCCTGCGGGAGCATTCGAAGGGGCGGGAAATAGCGGCCGGTCAGAAAAGACGGCGAGCCAGCGTGGCGCGGCGAGCACGCAGGGAAGCAGAGGGAAAAAACAATGACGACTCGGGTTTTCATTCAAATTCGGAGACGAAAACTGGCAGTCATCGAGTTGCTGATTCTTGCGGGGCTTTTGACATCCGTACCCTTGGCTGCCCAGGCAATCAACGGACAGAAAACTTTTTCTTCGCCTCTGGAAGCCGTGAAAAATCTGATCGACGCAGCGCGCTCGGGTGATCCGGCACAACTCGTTCCAATCATTGGTCCCCAGGCGGCGGACCTTATTTCCTCGGGAGATTTGGGCACTGCGAAGCAGGTCCTCGCAAACTTCGTCAAAGCCTACGATCAGAGACATTCGGTTTCCGCTGAAGCGCAGGGCTTCGAATTCTTACAAGTCGGCACGGGCGATTGGCCGTTCCCTTTTCCGATCGTGCGCGATGGCGAGATGTGGTATTTCGACATTGATCGAGGCAACGAAGAAATCCTCGATCGCCGAGTTGGCCGGAACGAACTTGGCGCAATCGCGGTGTGTGAAGGGTACGTGCAGAGTCAGAAGGACTACGCTTCAAAAGGACACGATGGCGATTCCCGCGACATCTATGCGCAGCGATTTCTCAGCAATCCAGGCAAGCAGGACGGCCTTTATTGGGCCGTTTCTAAAGGTGAGCCGGAGAGCCCGATGGGTCCTTTGGTCGCAAGCGCAGCGCTAGAGAGCCCGTCGCAGCAGCCGGCGGGAGGGCCCGCTCCTTATTACGGCTATTTTTACAAGATCATCACTGCGCAGGGGCCCGACGCAGCCGGGGGAGCGAAGAGCTATATCACTGATGGAAAATTAACGGGAGGATTCGCGTTGATCGCGTATCCCGCGCACTATGCTGCAACTGGGATCATGACCTTCATTGTGAATCAAGACGGTGTTGTATATCAGCAGGATCTGGGTGAACAGACGAGTGACCTCGCATCCAAGATCACCGCCTACAATCCCGATAGTTCGTGGCGATCTGCTCAAGATTAATTTTCGTGGAGAGCTGCCTCAATTGGGTTCGATTGCAATTAGCTCGGTCGTATTCGCGTGCGTGTCCGCAGGAGCCCTGTTGGGTATCCTTCTTCGTGTCGCACTGCCTGAGCGGCATCTGAATGGCGAGTCGAGGGACGTTGTGAAGCTGGGCATGGGGCTGGTGGGCACGATGGCAGCACTTGTGCTCGGGTTACTGATCGCTTCCGCCAAGACTTCACTCGATACGCAGAGTGCGGAGCTAACGGACATGTCCAGCAAGATCGTCTTGCTGGACCGCATCCTGAACCATTATGGGCCGGAGACGAAAGAAGCCCGCGAACAACTGCGAACCTCCGCCGAACAGGCGCTCTACGAGATGTGGCCGAGAGAACGTACCGACTCTCGAGAGTTGAATGTGTGGTCCCATGGCTCCGAGTTTCTGTACGATAAAATAGAGGGGCTTTCGCCGAAGGACGAAGTGCAACGCTCAGTCAAAGTGCAGGCTTTGACTGTCGTAATGGCCCTCGGCCAAATCCGCTGGTTGATTTATGAACAACGGGCCGCCTCGATATCAATGCCGTTGCTCATCGTGCTCGTTTTTTGGATTACTGCAATTTTCATCAGCTTCGGCCTCTTCGCTCCTCTAAATGCGACCGTGATTGCTAGCTTGTTGGTATCTGCGCTTTCTGTTTCCAGTGCGATCTTCTTGATTTTGGAGATGTACACGTCTTACGCGGGCCTGATTCACGTTTCGAGCGCTCCGTTGCGTGCTGCTCTCGCACAGCTGGGCACTTAGGCCGAGGTATGGGTTTACTCGATAGAGGCGCGGTCGTCGAGAGTTACGCGATGCTGACCGCAGATGGATCAGCTTACACCGTTCTTGCCGGGCAAATCGGACTGTCAGTTTTGACAGTTACGGAGCGGCTCTGGGGGAAGTAGCATCGGCGGACTTGCCTCGCCGGCTGCGTGAAGCCAGCGACAGTAACGTCTTTCGATTAAATCAGGAAATCGAAGAGGAGCGGGTATGAACTGGATTGCAAGAGCTACATCAGTTGCACTGTTTGTCGCGGTGCTGGGACTAGCAGCATCAGCAGCCCGAGCACCGGAAGCTCCTGTTTTCGTGGTTAGTCATGAAGGAAGCTCGATTAAATTCAATGTAAAGGCCTCGGTACCCATAGAAGGCACCTTTGACAAGTGGGATGCCGCAATGACATTTACGTCTCCTGAGGTCGAAACAGGCGTTTTGGACGTCAAGATTCAGGCCGACTCGGTGAATACGGGAAGCGGCATGAAGGACGGCAAGCTGAAGGGTAAAGACTTCTTCGACGCCAAGGATAACCCGCTGATCACGTTTAAGTCAACAAAGGTTGAGCAGACGGGCCCCACGACCTTCGACCTGCTGGGCGACTTTACGATCCGCGGAGTGACGAAGCCCGAGAAGCTGACTTTTGCAGTTACTGGCAAGGGAACTGGCGAGGGTACGATTACGGGCACGATGGCTTTCGATCGCAAGGACTACGGCATGAATAGCGGCATTCCGTTCATCAAGATCGCTGATCGTGTCGAGGTGACCGTTAACCTCCATGGGAAGCGAGTCAGCGGGCCTCCGGTGGTCTTCAAGCAATAGCTGTCTGGTTTGAATAACGGAGTCCCCGCTATGCCGATCGCCCGCGACTGAGACGAGAGTGCGCTGTTCTGTCTGCCATCGCGTGGATACCAAAACTTCCTAGAGGAAAGAATCCTGCATGAGCGCGTCGCGCGAACATGACCAAATCGAGCGAATCAACGCGTGCTGTCCGCAGGCCCAAGGTCTGCCGCGGCAATTTCAGTGTTGGATTACGTGCGCTTGCCGCGAGCGTGCTTATGACATTCTGCGGCATGTTGTGCTCAGCGCAGAGTCAGTTGCCCAACAGTCCTGAGCCGAAAAAAGACAATCAGATCAATGTGAACTGGATCTACGGCTCCTATGTTCCGAAGGACGTTCCGCTGGAGTCTTTGAACCCAAACCGTAGGTTCAAACTGTACCTACGACAGACGTACACAACTCCCGGAATCTACGTCAAGACCACCCTGTTTGCCGTCCACGATCAGATTCACAATACCTATCCCGAATGGGGAGACGGTTTCGACGCGTTTGCCAAGCGGCTCGGCACGCGGCAGGCCGAATTCATAATTCAAAACTCGGTTATTTCTCTAGGTGACGGACTACTTGGGTGGGAGCCGCGCTACGACCGTTGTCGTTGCAGTGGATTCTGGCCGCGCACACGTCATGCCATTGTCAGAAACTTCGTTACCTACGACCGCACGGAAAAATCGCTGCGGCCTCAGCTGTTTCCTTACGTGGGAGCCTTCGCCGGAAGCGCAACGGGAACGGCATGGGAGCCAGGCAACGTAAGGTGGCAGGAGAAAGGTGTTCAAGCGGTGATCACCCAGGTTCCCATTGGCATGGGCATTAATTTTATCGGAGAGTTTGCGCCAGAGATCACGGGGATGTTCAAGCGAAAGCACTGAACGTGCGTGAATTCGTCTTGAAGCCCTAGCCGCATACTGTAACTCTTTAAAATCCGATCATCCGAAGTACCGAAAAATATGATATTCAGCTCTGTCGCATAGGAGGACGCATGAACAGTCTTAGGCACTTGCTCGCATTGCTGATTACTCTGACTCTCGTAGGATCCGGAGCGCAGATTGCTTCTTCGCAAGAGAATCCCGGCGCTTCCAGCACCGTCCAGGTCCACATGGTCATCACGGACGAGGCCGTTCGCGATAACACTGAAATTCCGATCCTTCATCCGGAAAATGTTCAGATCAAGCAGGGGAAGAATGTCCTCAAAGTCAGCCAGGTGATTCCCGCCCGCGGGGACAACGCTGCGCTACAACTCTTTATTTTGATAGACGACACCTGCGACACAAGCATCGGAAACAACCTCAACGACCTTCGCGATTTCGTCAACGCGCAGCCCGCGACGACGGTTGTGGGCGTCGCCTACATGTCCAATGCCACCGTCCAGATCGTGCAGAACTTCACGGCCGATCATGCTGCGACGGCCAAGGCTATCCGCCTGCCGAGAGGCAGCGTGTCGTCGATGGATAGTCCGTACTTGTCGCTGATCAGCTTGATCAAGGGCTGGCCAGTGCAGAAAGTCCGCCGCGAAGTCCTGATGGTGAGCGATGGTATTGACCGACTGCGCAGCGATCCGACGACGCGCGCTGCATACTCGCCTAGCTACGGCCGCGCGACTCGCGGTGCAATGCCCACCACCTCTATGTCCACTGGCATGGCAACCATGAGTCCAGACGTGGATACCGCCAGCACAACGGCGCAGCGCTATGGCGTGATCGTTCACGGAATCTACGCTACCGGCGTAGGGCGCGCGGGCCGGAATGCCTGGGAAGCGCAGCTCGGTCAAGGGGGCGTCGGCAAGATCGCCGACGAGAGCGGAGGAGAATATTTCTCTCTCGGAACGCCAAATCTCGTCAGCTTTAAGCCCTATCTGGATCGCCTGCAGCGGGTGCTCGACAATCAGTATTACCTGGTTTTCGGAGCCGTCCCGAAAAATAAGGCTGGTTTGCAGCGCGTCAATATTTCAACCGCAGCGACGGATTTCGAAATTGCGGCGGCTGACAGTGTCTGGGTTCCCACCGTCAATGAGGCGACTCCTGCGAAGAAGTAGCGGCTGAGGGCGATTTCTTTCGGTTACCCGTGACTCGGAAGACCTTCCGCAAGGCGGAAGACGAGTTCCTTGGGAACTGTCAGTTTTGACAATTACGGAGATGGGCCAGTTGCTCATAGATTTGCTCGACCCGACTGTGGGCCCGTTGGCTCTTGACCTAGGAACATCAGAGAGGTAAAGCTATGAGCGCGGATAACAAAGCAATCAGACAGGATTCTCTGCCATTCCCTCCTACACCATCGGCGAGCATCGCTGGCCGTACGATGCAGGAATCGGTCTACAAGCGGCGCGTTGAGCCGCGCCGCCTTCCCGCCGGTTCTCCGAACATCCTCATCGTGCTGATTGACGACGCAGGTCCTGGCCTGCCGTCCACCTTCGGAGGCGAGGTCCAAACTCCGACAATGGACCGCATCGTTGAGGAAGGGATCACCTACAATCGCTTCCACACTACGGCCATGTGCTCTCCTACACGGGCGTCCATGCTCACCGGTCGGAATCATCACCGCGTCGGCAACGGGCAGATTGCAGAGTTGGCGAACGACTGGGACGGATACTCGGGCCACATCCCGAAGAGTAGCGCGCTTGCAGCTGAGGTGCTCAAGGACTATGGCTACAGCACGGCCGCGTTTGGCAAGTGGCATAACACGCCAGCCGAGGAAACGACTGCCGCTGGCCCTTTCGGGAACTGGCCTACTGAGGTGGGTTTCGAATATTTTTATGGATTTCTGGCAGGCGAGGCTTCGCAATACGAGCCCAACCTCGTGCGGAATACGACTGTCGTCCTGCCACCCAAGAGCCCGGAGCAGGGCTATCACCTCAGCGAGGACCTAGCGGACGACGCCATCGGATGGCTGAACAAGCACAAGGCCTTTCAGCCGGATAAACCGTTCTATATGTATTGGGCGAGCGGCGCGATCCACGGCCCGCACCACATCATGAAGGAGTGGGCCGACAAATATAAGGGCAAGTTCGACGACGGCTGGGACGCTTACCGTGAGCGCGTCTTTCAGCGAGCCAAGCAAAAAGGATGGATACCCGCCAATGCGCAGCTCACGCCGCGGCACGAAACAATGCCGTCCTGGGAGAGCATCCCCGACGATGAGAAGCCGTTCCAGCGTCGCTTGATGGAAGTAGCCGCCGGCTACGCCGAACACGTGGATGTACAGGTCGGCCGTATCGTCAATGAAATCGACAAGCTCGGCTTCGGCGACAACACTCTCATCTTCTATGTCTGGGGCGATAACGGCTCCTCTTCGGAAGGACAGAACGGCACAATCAGCGAGCTGCTCGCGCAAAACGGTATTCCCTCGACTGTCAAGCAGCACATCAAAGCGCTCGATGAACTTGGCGGACTGGATGTGCTTGGCTCACCTAAGGCCGACAACCAATACCACGCAGGGTGGGCTTGGGCTGGCAGCACTCCTTACAAAGGGACCAAACTTCTCGCCTCGCACTTTGGTGGCACGCGCAACCCGATGGCCATCCGCTGGCCAGCCAAGATCAAACCCGACGCGACCCCGCGCCCGCAGTTCCATCACTGCAACGACATCGTCCCGACGATTTACGAAGTTCTGGGCATCACACCGCCGCTGGAGGTCAACGGCGTTCCTCAGGACCCAATCGACGGCGTGAGTTTCGCTTACAGCCTTAACGACCCAAAAGCCAAGGGCCAGCTGCTCACCCAGTATTTCGAGATCATGGGCAGCCGCTCAATCTACCACGATGGTTGGATGGCCTCTGCTTTCGGGCCGCGTGCTCCGTGGGAGACAGGCGTGCCGGCGGGCATCCGGGATTGGACGCCGGACAAAGATGCCTGGGAACTTTACAACCTGGAGGAAGATTGGACCCAAGCGCACGACCTCGCCGCAAGCATGCCCGAGAAGCTGGCGCAAATGAAGGATATCTTTCTCATCGAGGCTACGAAAAACAAGGTGCTGCCCATAGGAGGTGGCCTTTGGGTCCCCTTACTACACCCCGAGATGCGCATAGCTCCTCCCTATATGGAGTGGACCTTCTCCGGCGACACCGTTCGCATGCCCGAGTTCTGTGCGCCGGCTCTGGGCAACAAACCCAACGTCGTCAGCATTGACGCGCAAATCCCGGCCAACGCCAACGGCGTGCTCTATAAGCTGGGCGCAAACTCCGGCGGCCTCACCTGCTTTGTGGAGGACGGCGTTCTCTGTTACGAATACAACCTCTTCATCATCCAGCGCACGAAGATCCGAGCAAAGCAGAAACTTTCCGTTGGGAAGGTGAAGATCGAGGTCGAAACGAAGTACGCAGTGCCCCGACCCGGTGGCCCGCTCGACATCACTATGAAAGTCAATGGTGAGGTGGTTGCGACAGGTCAGGTGCCGATATCCGCTCCTCTGCTCTTCACAGCTAACGACTGCCTCGACATCGGCATCGCCCACGGCTCGCCCGTGTCGCTAGACTACTACGACAAGATGCCGTTCAAGTTCAACGGCACTATCGAGCAGGTGCGGGTTGAGTACGTGACGGCGAAGAAGGAACTAACGGCTACGGCCAATGATTAGTCTTGCTGTGTACTGCGGCGGCGCAGGGTCTACCTGTTACTTTTGACAATACAGAAGCCATGGAACCTTGTGTCACTCTGCGCCAGCGTTGGGGTGACGCCACAACCATGATAGTTTCTCGTTCCGGTCGGACGTGGATAGCTACTCTTTTCATGACGGTGGTTTTGGTAGTCGCGGCGTTCAAAACCGGCGCGCAGGACAAGCCCAAGCGGGAAACGATTCAAGCGCAGGCTATGGGCCAGAACAGGGCGGCAGGCAAGAACTTTAATGTGACAGTCTCCATCGATTCGTATTCCACGCCAGACGATCAAAAGCAATTGATTAGCGCCTTCAATCAAGGTGGTCAGGCCGCGCTTTCAAAATCCCTATCTAAAATGCAATCTAAGGGACGAGTAGCAGTCACCGGCACTCTGGGTTACAGCGTCGCGTACGTCCGCACGTTTCCTACCGCCGAGGGCCGGAGAGTTCGATTAATCACCGATCGCCCGATTCGCTTTGCCGAGGCTCGTGAGAACGGGCGCTCAACGGACTATGACATCTCCGCTCTCGAATTCGATATCAACAAAGATAAGTCGAAGAGTTCAGGAAGCTTGATCATTGGGTTGCGAGTGAAGGTGGATAAGGACAACCAGTTCGTTTTTGAAAGCTATGGTTCAGGACCATGGAAGCTTGTGAATGTAATGGAACGATAATCCTTCGGATTTCTTGACCGGATGCGGGTTGGTGCGATTTCTGGCTTGTGGAGAGAGCGAGCCATTTTCGGTCAATCGACGCGCCCCTTACAGGAGGAGTCATCATGAAGACACGATTCGCCGTGTGGCTTTCGCTTTTCATTTTCGTAGCCACTTGTCCCGCGGCGCTGGCACAGGTTAAGCCACAGCCGCAAGGGACGAAAGACCAATCCGCGCCATCGGCGATGACCGATGACCAGAAAAAGAATATTCAGGCGTACGTCGAACTTATGCGAGCCGATGTGCGTGACCAGAAGGCGGAAATTATGGGGTCCGTCATGCAGCTGAACATCGATGATGCGGCGAAATTCTGGCCGATATACAGCGAGTATGATGCCGAATTAACCAAAGTGAATAATCTAAGGGTGCACAATATTACAGAATATGCGGACAACTACTCACAAATGACCGACGAAAAGGCGGATGAACTGATTCAAAGCACATTCGACTACCAGAAGCAGCGTGCCGAGCTGCTCACAAAATATTATGGACGTGTGAAGGAAGCACTGGGCGCTATCACGGCTGCGCGTTTCCTTATGGTCGAGCACCAATTACTCTTGATCATCGATCTTCAGATAGCTTCGTCTCTGCCGATTGTTGGAGAAGGCTCGTGAACGCAACGAAGGAGAGGAAAGGTATGCGACACGTAATTGTTTGCGCCGTGGCTATCTTTTTGGCACTTGCATCTGCACCGGCAAATTCTCTTGGGGCGGCCTCGTCGGCCGGTTTGAAAACGGCCCCCGCTCGAGCTAGCTCTCCTGCGGCGCAAAGTACCAAAGAGGTCAGCGTGCCGGCGGGAACGCGCATTCTAATTCGCATGATTGACTCCATCGATTCGAGCAAACAAAAGGCGGGTTATCGCTTCACCGCGAGCCTGGAAACAAATCTCCAAGTGAACAACATAGTGGTGGCGCCCAGAGGCACGACGGTGTACGGCCGCCTCACATCAGCCGAATCCGCCGGCAGAATGTCAGGCAGCTCCGAGCTAACTCTCGAGTTGACCGATATTATGATCAACGGCACAGCCTATCCACTTCTGACCAGTACCTATGAGGTGAAGGGACAAGGAGAAGGCAAGAAGACAGCCAAGAAAGTTGTCGGGGGCGCGGGTCTGGGCGCGCTGATTGGGGGAATCGCAGGCGGAGGAAAGGGAGCTGGAATCGGTGCGCTTGCTGGCGCTGGTGCTGGAACGGCAGTTGCAGCCTCCAAAAAAGGCCAGCAGCTCACGATACCGAGCGAAACGCTACTTGAATTCCGCCTGCAGCAGCCTGCACCGCTGCCGCGTGCCGCTTAGGTTGATTGAATCGGAGTCGCCGCAGTCCTCTTGCGGTCGACTCTCTGTTTCGCCGCGGCGAATGTTTCAGGAGATTGGCAAGGAATTAGAGACCTCAACTTCGTCTTCTAGCGTCAACCGCAATAGTTTTCTGCCATTTTCGGCAGCAACATCGTTTTGCTTTCCTAGCCCGAAATTTCGGGAGCCGTGCTTCGCGGCCGTCAGCTTCTGTACATCTGCACGCGTCAACAGGCGCGGCCCGCCGAGCGATGCCGCCGTAAGCATCACGCGAGCAAAATGCTCCACCGTTTCCATGTGTTGATATGCCGTAATAAGGTCTGGGCCGCAAGTCACGACGCCGTGATTCTCGAGTAGGATTGCGTCGTGGCCTGGTACCAGAGATTCGATTCTTGCGGAGAGTTCCCAGGTGCCCGGCGTCCCGTACGGAGCCAGCGGAATTTTACCGAGAGTGCTGACTACTTCCGGAAGGACTGTTTCTTCAAGCGCGCGCCCCGCGGCCGCAAAACCCGTCGCCGTCGGCGGGTGGGCGTGACACACAGCCCGCACGCTTGGTCTTAGGCGATAGTAAAGCAGGTGCATTTGCAGCTCCGAAGAGGGATTTCCCGCTCCGGAGACCACCGTTCCTTCAAGATCGGTAATCATCAACTGGCCTGGCGCAAGTCTGCCTTTGCACACTCCGGCCGGAGTCACTAGAATTCGATCCCCGTCGAGCCGCACAGATAGATTCCCCTCCGACGCGACCACAAATCCTTGTCCGTACATCCAGCGCCCAACCTTGCAGATTTCTCGCCGGTACTGCACTTCCCTTCCAATGTGTTTGCCCTGGCTCATCATCACTGCAAGGTCACGAATCATGGAATCAACTCCTGCAAAGTGGTCCGGCGCTCCACAATCTGCAACAGATTGGACGTATTGACGTCTGGCGCTTGAAATCAGTTTAGAGATTTGGTGGAGTTCCATAAACTGTCAGTTTTTACAGTGCGGGCACTTGTCGTGCTCAAGCAGCAGCGCAGGAGGTCGGAACTGCAGTTGTCAGAAATTTGAGTAAGACTGTCAACACTGACAGTTCTCGGAATGCAGGCCTCGCGGTATGGTTGCCAAATACCAGATGGAAGGGCCCGGATTGTGCTCCCCTTTCCCCAAAAGGCACGTCCGGGCTCTTCAACTTTTAGCCGGCTACTGAGTACGCAAGCTCTGAACAAGGCTTATTAGGTTTTGCGGTTGCACGCGAATAACGCCTCTACGCGGGCTGTCAATGTCTGCGATGAGTAAAAATGAGATGGACAGGACAAGCGGCAGAACCAGGAAGTTAATGACTCCAGCTCTAGCGCGGTGCGCACCATAACCGAGCAGGAGGTTAGAACAAACGGCGATGGCCGCCATCAGAGCCCATGCCGCAGTTGGGATTCGGTTCCACCAGGCGGCCTGTGTGTATCCCTGCGAGTTCAATACATCGTTCATACCCGAAACGGTAAGGCCAATCACGGGTGTCGGGTGCGCGACCGCCGAAACCTGGACCGTCGACCACAGCTCAGTCTGCAGTTGAACAGTATAGTCGTTGATCTTCTGAAGTTCGCGCTCATCGCGATTTTGATAGAACAAAACACGCTGATCGAGGTAGATCCTCAGCAGCGCGCGCACTTTCGTGGCATCCGAACCTGGCAGAAGGTCTGCCCGGATGTATTCGGTGCCAATAGCATTGGCCTCCGCCTCCTCGTAGTTTTTGCGCTGATCGTACCGGCTGATGGCCATAGAAAAGCTAAATCCAATAATTAGGCCGAGGAGTGTGAGGGTCGCAGCCAGGATAATATCGAGATCCTTGCGCAGGTCTTCTTCCAGGGGTCTTCGCTTGCGCCAGAGTGCGCCGATCCACACCGATAACTCGAGGAGCACGAACGAAAAAATGAAAACAAGGAATGGCGATCTCATCGGATATTCATACCTATGCTCCCTGTTGCGATCCGGTTACTTCACGGCATGCAGCACAATACACAGGACAAACCGAGATGGGCGCTGCGATGGTGGTCGTTAAGTCTGCGCTTCCAATCCCAGGCTCGGGATCTTTGACGCGCTGAAAGCTCATTTATGCCGCGGAGTGTCCGGCAAAATGCGATCGGTAACGGGTATGCCGGTTGAAAACACCCTCGATGGTTTGCCGCCGCGAGGCAAACTGAACCGTCTCTCCAGCGAGGATGTCGAAGCGCTCCATGCTCCGAAAACTATCCGCACTCTCTGACTCATCGCTCCAGACAACGGAAGAGCGGACCCTCCCCAAATATCTCGGCTAGCTATTTCCCGCCAGAGTCTAATTTTTGACCCAAACTGTCCAGCTTCGCTTTGTTCTGGCCGTAATCAATCGTTGCATCAATCTCATCGGCGAGATCGCTGGCGATCTGGGTATTTGCCTTCAGATACTCAGGATACGGGGGAGCAGTCGGGCGGCTCTTGCTTTTGTTCAGGCGATCAATGGTGACGTTCATATTGGTAGCCAAATCATTCGCGAGCCCGGTTATGCGATCGATTGCTTCCTGTTGCCAGGGACTGGCTACGGTCCGGTGCGATTGTAAGCCCCGCATGTTCTGTTGCAATGCATTTACGTCAGTCTTAATTTTCTCGAGCGCCGTAGAATGCGTTTGCCAGCTCAGCCCGGTGGTTTGCGCGTAAGACTGCATCTGCACTGCATCCTTTTTGATTTTGGCCACGATTGTCTTGGCGTCGTTCAACTGGCCGGTGACACTGGCGTTGTCACTCGTAGTGGCCTGCGCGTACGACGTGCTTGGAATAACGGCACACACGAGCCCTAGAACCAAACCGCAAAGTACTTTTCCAGCATTCATATTTCCTCCCCCTTTTTTGGAACTGCCCCAAGATGCATGGCCTAGAGTCAGTTCGTGTCCGTCTACTCCAATACAGTCGCGCTACCGCTCGTAATGTCGTAAAACGCAGCGACGACCTTCAGCTTGCCTTCTTTCACCAAGCCGGCGATGACGGTAGAAGCTTCTCGCAGTAGAGCGGCCTGGATCTTGGCATTTGCTTTAGTTGCTGCCTCAAGATTGGATCCGGCCTGGTCTACGGCAGGTTGAATATGCGGATACAGCGCGCTGATCTGGCCGGGAACTTCCTTGGCCTGAATCGTCGCTTTCACCGCTCCGCAATTGCCGTGCCCCATCACCAAGATCACCTTTGTACCTAATACAGCCGCTCCATATTCAAGACTCCCGATAATCTCCGGGGTGACGATATTGCCGGCGACCCGTGTCACAAAGATCTGACCGATGCTCTGATCGAAAACGAACTCGACGGGGACACGGGAATCGGCGCAAGACAGCACTGCGGCAAATGGCTCCTGTTTTTCTATTGTGTTCTGTTTGAGGATCGCCAGGTCTTGTTCGCACGAAGTTAGGCGGCCTGATGTGAAGCGCCGATTGCCATCCAACAGCTCCTGGAGCGCACCTTCAGGGCTGAGTTTGCTCTGCGCGAGAACGGAATGCGGGGCGGCGAATTCCATGCCCGCCGCTGTACCCAACCCAGCACCTATCCCTGCCATCGCCATCCGCAGGAGCTGTCGCCTTGACGAATCTTTATCGGATACAAAGGTTTTCATGCAATGCTTCCCCCGAAGGAGTCGAACTGCTGTGGCCGGATCTCTTTATATGTCTTCGCGCGTCGCTGAATCAAGTCCGTCGAATGTTCGCCCGGATGCGAAGGCCTCGCCATTGGTAATAATGACAATAGACGATCAAACGGGGCGGTTCGCGTTTGGGCGGCGGCTGCTGGCCGAATATCGATATGATCGCCCTTAGGTCCGCAGAGGCAGAGCCAACGTTCGCATCATTCCAAGGACAACTGTTAGTTTTGCCAGTACCCGGCAGAGCCTCCCCCCTCTAGCATTTACCTGTAATCCCTAGGTTTCGCGAGCTTGGGCGAGACTTCGCGGTGACTTCCATGCGGACTGTCTCGATCGTCGGCCGGCGTTGTAATCGAAGGTTGGCTAGGCGAAGACCGGCGCGAAGATCATTTGGGAATTGGAAGCTGGACGACTTGAGAACCCGAAAGCTGGCCGCGGGCGTAAGCCTTTGACCGAATCTGCGCTCTGCGTTCTGCTTCTCTGCGTGGCCTGTTTCTCTGTCGGTCTCTCGTGTTCCGGTCAAGAAAACCAGCGATTTGAGGAACCCTTATCAGACACAGCTTCACAGACGATGCCGGATTTCCCGAAGATACGAGCGCAGGACGCGCAGTCAACGACTCCCGCAAAGCCAAGCGCACCCGCCCAGCCTGATACGGAGACGAAAAAAAAGAAAAAGTTGGGTGGACGAGGGGCGTTCGTGGTCGCGCCCCTTCCGATTTCGAGCCCGGCGATCGGTTCGGGAATTGTGCCAGTGTTGGGCTATATCTTTCCCTTCAGCACCAAGGACAAGGTTTCTCCTCCTTCCACAGTTGGCGTAGCTGGGCTCATTACCAACAACGGAAGCCGGGGCTTCGTCGTAGGGGCGCAGCTCTTCTTTAAAGAGAACACCTACCAGATCACAACCGGTTTCGCCCGCGGCAACGTGAACTACGACATATATGGCAGTGGCGATGCCGAGGGGCTGAAGTTACCTCTGAACCAGACTGGCGAGGCATTCATGCTGGAAGCCCTGCGTCGCGTTGGATGGAAATTCTTTGTCGGTCCACGATTTATTACGGGAAACTCTTTTATTGTGGTCAGGCCGAATGATGATATGAATATCCCGATCCCACCGGAAGCTGGACTGCACACCAATCTCAGATCTATCGGCGCACGGCTGCTCCGCGATACGCGCCCCAACCACTTTTACCCGACTGGCGGAACTTATTTTTCTTTCACGTCTGATTTCTTTTCTCAGGGATTAGGCAGCAAGTACTCCTTCCAATCGTACAGAACTCAGTTCGACAAATACTTGAGTTTAAGCGCGCGTCAGGTCCTTGCCTATGATGCCTATTTCTGCGCGACGGGCGGAGAACCTCCGTTCTATGGGAATTGCGTCTATGGCACAAGCAATGAATTGCGAGGGTACACGGCGGGGCGATACTTCACTCGCTACGCGCTCGCAACTCAATTGGAGTATCGGCTGGCCTTGCCAAAGAGGTTTGGCCTGGTTGTCTTCGGCGGTCTTGGTGGAGTAATTCCCGCGGGGAGTCAATTGTCGCAGATGGTACAGAGCAGCCACTTTCTGCCAGCCGGAGGCGGGGGATTGCGATTTGAGCTAAGTAAGAAGTACCACGTCAATCTTCGAGCCGATATTGCCCAAGGTCGGGACGGCCACACATTTGGGATGGGTGTCGGCGAGGCGTTTTGATTCATCCAGAACCGGGGTTCTCTTTCTAGAGCGCGCCGCCGGATTCACGGGAGGCCCATGAATCCTCAGTCGCAGCATCTTCTACAGTCCGGGGATCCTTTTGATCACGGGAGCCAGAAAATGATTGCTCGAATCCTTGCCTTCTCTCGCGCTAGCCACGCTTTGTTCGTACCGCTTCTGGTGGTGTGTGCTTGTTTTCCTGTTCAAGCAAAACGAAAAGACACAGTCGTCATGAACAACGGAGACCATTTCACAGGCGAAGTAAAGCGACTGCAAAACGGCTTGTTATTCGTCGAGACTGAGTATGTATCCAGCGCCATCGCACTGGATTGGGATCAGGTGGAGTCCGTTCAAAGCACCGCTACTTACCGGATCGTTCTGAACAGCGGCAAAAGAATAGAAGGCAAAATCGAAAAGCTCTCCGGCGAAAAGGCCACGGAAAAGGACTTTCTGATTCGTGAGGCAACGGAAGAAGTGCAGATCCCGTCGGAGGAAATAGTGAGCATGGAAACGAAGAAACCTACCTTCTGGCGGCAGTTGCAGGGCTCCATCGATCTCGGCTACAGCTTCGCCAGCGGGAATAGCCAAACGACGGTGAACGCCGACACGAGTGCGGCGTATAAGACGGCGGGATGGGAGGCCGCGACCGCTTTCGACTCGACATTTGGCGGTCAGGCTGGAGCGTCAAAGACGAATCGTCAGGATTTACAGGCGACGTTCACCAAGTATCTGAACAGGAATTCCTACGTCCTGGCTCTGTCCGATTTTCTCCACAGCAGCCAACAAGATTTGACCTTGCGTACGACTCTGGGCGCCGGCTACGGCCGCTACTTGAAACGGACGACCAATAACAACCTTTCCTGGCTTGCCGGCGTTGTCTTCGTTAACGAGTCCTTTGATACTACTGCCGCGCAACCGTCGGACCAAAGCGCTGAGGCTCTGGTCGGGTTGGAATACAGCTTGATTCGCTTCAATTTCGGAGAATTCGATTCGCAACTGTTGACATTTCCAGGACTGACGGACACAGGCCGTGTTCGAATAACGACGAATAATTCACTCAACATTAAGCTTAGAAACAATTTTTATCTTGCGTTCACGTTCTGGGATAACTTCGATAGCAGACCCCCTTCGACCGCGAAGAAGAATGAGCTAGGCGTGAGCTCAGGGATCGGCTGGTCTTTCTAGACGATTACGTGGCGGACGCGATGTTTGGCACGAGGCTGCACGAGCATTCTGGAGCTGTCATTTTTGACAATTACGCGTCATAGTCGCTGGCGTCAGAATCAACCATCGATCTCTAGGCTCCGGCGCCGAGCTGAAGCCGATTTTCGTTGTGATCTTTGGCATTGGATTGCCTGGAGGTGAGGACCGGGGTGGGTTATCACCATTCCTCAGGCATTGTCGCTGGTCGTAAAAGTTCTGCCCGGAGGCGCGTGGAGGCGTAGCCGGCAACGCGCATTGGAGACGTAACTTGAGAAAATACGCGATCCTTACTCTAGGGATTTTGGCTGCGCTCACGTCGGTGTGTGCCAAATCCACAAAGTTTGTATTTACGTGGACGAACCCGAGTTATGCGGGCGCACATTTCGTGAACATTCTTGTGCTCGGCATAAACGGGAAGGTCGAAAACCGGGCTGAATTTGAAGACCAACTCTCAGCAGCGATAGCGAGACCCGGAATTCAAGCCATTCCCAGTTATTCGCTTCTCCCCAGGCCGAATTCGACGCCAATTGATATGAATCAGTTGAAGGACGTCATTCGGGGTCAAAATATTGACGCAGTCGTGGCCTCCCGGCTGGTAAAGGTGAGCCAGAAAGTCACAGTGATTCCGGGGCAACCCATTACTCCTTTTCCCTATTACTACAACACCTTCTACGGATACTATGGAGCGATCTACCCAGTGGTCTATTCTCCCGACTACCTCCAGGTGGATAAGACCGCGCAAATCGAAACAAATTTCTATTCGACGGCCAAGCCCGATGGCGAGCTTATCTGGACCGGAACAAGCGATACAATCAATCCACGTTCACCCCTTAAAGCCATTGATGCCGTTTCTAAAATCATCGTGCAAGAGCTGGAGAAACAAAAAATCATTTAATCGGTGCGCCGAACTGGGTGCTTGCCATTGAAACTCTTAGAGAAGTCAGGTTTGAGCTTTCCGTTCGGGCAAATGCGGAGTTCTATTGATCAAGTTCAAGCGCCTCGTGAGATTTCTTCCCATCCTCTCGATTCTTGGATTGTCGAGTTGCGTCTCCTCGTTCGTGAAAGATCTACTCATCACGTCGGTCAAGATCACGCCCGCGAATCCGACGATAGCGACCGGCGCGACGCAGCAATTTAGTTTGGTCGTGACGTATGTGGACGGCCAAACCGATCACCCATCACCGAGCAGCACGGCTTGGTCTTCGGACAATGCCGCAGTGGCAACGATCAGCAAAGCGGGTATAGCCACAGCCATTGCTGCCGGAACCGCGAATATCGGTGGTAGCTACCACGGCAACGATACGACGACAGTTCTGACGGTAACTGCACCCTCGAATGTCGCCATCGCTCTGCAGGGCGATTCGCGCGTTCTAGAAGTCACGAACCTGCACACGGGGCAGGAGATGACATTCGCTGCGAACGGTTTGGGCGATTCCGTTATGACTTCGCTAAACCGCGACGACGTTACCGTCGTCGAAGTCTCCGTTCTTCCGGAACGAGGGCCTGCGTGGCTCGCGATCGATCCTTCGGGAAAGTATCTGTATGTGCTGAATCTCGTTTCCGAAAGTATCTCTGCGTTCACGATTGACTGGAAAAGCGGCGGACTCCGGGCCGTTGTTTCTTCGCCATTTCCAGTCGGCGCGAAACCGTCCAGTATCGAGGTCGACTCCGATGGCGCAGGGCTCTCCGTCGCACATTTGCCGGGCACCGAAGTTTCCCGCTTCCTCATTGACCCAGCGACCGGGGCACTCACTCCCAGCCCTCACTGATGCCGTGGTCATGACGGTAGGGCAGCGTTCGCGAAACTTGGCTGAACTCTTAATCCTAAGCGAGGAGTACGGTGCCGTCTGGTTGCCGTGAATTATGTCAATTCTGCATGCGCGGGCGGTTTTGGCTTTAACGCTAGCGGCGCTTCTGGTGACCCATCCTGCAACTCAGAACGCTCACGGGGCTTCGCACCCCGAATCTCGTCGGCAGGTCACCTCGGGGACTCCTCAGAGCAGTGCTTCGCAACCACGCGCCTCACTGGAATTGCCTATCACATTCGAACGACGATTGGGCGATTTGGATGGGATGGTAAAGACGCACGAGATTCGCGCTCTCGTCGTCCCGAGCCATTCGGGCTTTTTCTACGATAAAGGCCAGCCGCGGGGAATCTATTACGAAGCACTCGATGAGTTTCAGCGTTTCGTGAATACGAAACTGAAAACGGGCAACTTAAAGACGAATGTCACGTTTATTCCGGTGAGACCCGAGCAGTTGGAATCTGCGCTCTTGGAAGGCGTGGGCGACGTCGTCGCATATGGAGTGATTGTCACGCCGGAGCGAGAGAAAAAGGTACTGTTCACCACTCCTATCGGCTCCGACGTGAAGCAAGTGATCGTGAGCGGACCCACGCCGCGGCCGATAGCAAATCTCGACGACTTAAGCGGGAAAGAAGTCTACGTCAATCCGCTAACGGTCTATTACGAAAACCTCCAACGTCTTAGCGAATCGTTCCAAAAGGCGGGGAGGCCGCCAATTCTGTTGAGGAAAGCCGACACCAACCTGACAGACGAGGACTTGCTCGAAATGGTCAACGCCGGGCTCGTTCCGGCAACTGTGACCATAAATATCCGAGCCCAGTTCTGGTCGAAAGTACTTCCCCATTTAACGCTACATCCCAACATTGTGTTGGCGGAAGACGGGCAACTGGCTTTTGCGACGCGCAAGGATAGTCCGCAGCTAAGAAAATTGCTGGACGAGTTCATCAAGACTCACGAGCTTGGAACGTCTTTCGGGAATACCTTGCTCAGACGCTACCTGCAAAATACCAAGTGGGTGCAGGACGCAACTTCGACCGGGGGAATGCAGAAATTTCAGGCGTATGTTGCGTATTTCAAAAAGTACGCCGCCGAATATGACTTTGACTATCTGATGCTGGTGGCGCAGGGATATCAGGAGTCCGGGCTGAATCAAAGCCTAAAGAATCCGAGTGGGGCGGTGGGCATAATGCAGGTGATTCCCAATTTAGCGGCGGCTCCGCCCATCAGCGTTCCCAACGTGGATACCGCGGAAAACAACATCCGCGCCGGCGCGAAGATGATGCGCCACATCGCGGACACTTACTTTAACGACGACAAGCTGGACGCATTGAACAAAACTCTTATGACCTTTGCGTCGTACAACGCGGGACCAAGCAGAATTGCTCGTCTGCGCAAGAAGGCAGCAAGTGAAGGTCTGGATCCCGATCAGTGGTTCGGGAACGTAGAACTCGTGGTGGCCAAGGACGTGGGACAGCAAACCGTGCAGTACGTGAGCAACATCTACAAATATTACGTCGCCTATAAGCTCACGCTAGAAGAATCCGCGACCAGGAAATGAACCTGGCGAAGTCAATTTCGATCTGTCCATTTCGTTTATCCGAGGGGACGACTCCAGCCCTCGGCCTGAAAGCTCAGATCAATTTGCTGATAGCGAGACCTGGTTTTGCAATTGGGGCACTCGCGCACTCTACCTTCCGCTGGGAACGCAGGTCGCGAGGGGAGATGATAATCAGTCAGCGGATCCGGTATCAGAGAATAGGCAAAAGCCTCGCTGCAATTCTTGCAGGTCAAAAGCCACGTTGCCATCGGGCTCAAACCTCCGGTCGCAGCCGGGCCGCGGGGGCCGGCGAACGCGTGAGCGAGTTTATGTAGGGCATCAAACGAAGACTATCGGTGTTTTCCTGTATTTTCCCGCCCGGAACGCTGTGAAGCCCAGGCGCTCGCCCTCGAACGCCGTTAAGGATGCAATCGGACATGCTCCCGAGTTCCTCATGACCGTCCGGTCAGCACGCACCATGAAAATGAGCTAAATTGAGTCCTGCGCGGATCGACAGACGAGGTTGTCACTGGCTGGCGCGCTTGAGCCCGTTCCCGAGTTGAACCCGGATGCCGCGAGGAAACACACACTATCGCCCTCATTCGAGGAGCATGTGAGAGAGATTCTGTAGTCGATGTCGGCGTCCTCTGTCCTCTGCGCCAAGAGGAGGGACTATGGAAGTAGTCTATCGTCGTTGCGGTGGAATCGACGTTCACAAGGAAAGCATCTCGGTGTGTGTGTTGCTGGTAGAAGAGGGAGGAGCAAAAAAAGAAGTCCGCCGGTTTGGCACGATGACAAGGGACTTGCAGGTTTTGAGTTTATGGCTAGAGCAACTAGGCGTGACCCACGTGGCCATGGAGTCGACAGGGGTTTACTGGAAGCCCGTGTGGAATGTGTTGGAGGGACAGTTCGAACTTCTGTTAGTCAATGCCCAACACATCAAGCAAGTACCTGGACGAAAAACCGATATTCGGGATTGCGAGTGGATTGCGGATCTCTTACAGCATGGTCTTCTGCGAGGAAGTTACGTACCCAAGCAAGAGCAACGAGACCTGCGCGACCTAACCCGCTATCGGGTGAGACTCACCGAGGACAAGGCTAGGTTAGCGAACCGAATCCAGAAGGTATTGGAAGACGCCAATATCAAGCTGGCTTCCGTAGCCACCGACGTGCTCGGAGCTTCCGGACGCAGCATGTTACAAGCCATCGCGGCCGGAGTAGATGAACCCGAAAAGCTAGCGCAAATGGCGCGTAAAGGACTGCGCAAAAAACTTCCGCAGCTACGGTTGGCACTGCAAGGACATATCCGCGAACATCATCGCTTCTTGCTCCGCCAACTTCTCGATGAACTGAGGTTTACTGAGGACAAGATCAGCGAACTTGAGCAGCGTATTCAGCAGTGTATGCGTCCTTACCACCGTGCGATCACATTGTGGACCTCGATGCCTGGCATCCGCCTGACCACCGCCTGGAGCATGGTGGCTGAGATTGGCACCAATCCGGAACAATTCCCCCAAGGGAGTAACCTCGCTTCTTGGGCGGGGATGTGCCCTGGCAACAATGAAAGCGCCGGCAAGCGCAAAAGCGGCAGGACACGCAAGGGAAATCGCTGGCTCCGCCGAACTCTGAACCAGGCAGCTTGGGCCGCTGCTCGCACCAAGAATACCTATTTTGCTGCACGCTTTCACCGACTAGCGGCGAAACGTGGAAGCAAGCGAGCTATTGTCGCCATCGGACATAAGATCCTTGTTTTAGCCCACTACTTGCTTCAACACGACTGTCCCTTTCGTGAACTCGGCGCCGATTACTACCGACAGCTACGCGCTCCAAGCCTCTCCCTAACACTTGTCCGTAGACTGCAACGCCTCGGCTTCCAAGTCACGCTCACACCCGCTCCACAGGTACTCTGAGGACTATTTTCGAGAGAGCCTATCCTTCAAATGAACGGTTGGGCACCGCTTCCCTTCTCAATTGCTTATCCGTACGCCGATCACCTCGCCGCTGACGATGATTTCTACGCGCCGGTTTAGCTTGCGACCTGCGGCCGTGCTGTTGTCTGCAATCGGGTCAGCTTCCCCGAGTCCCTTCGACGTGATGCTGTCGGGTGACAATCCTTGCGTGACGAGGAACTGCCGAACTGTATCGGCTCGTTGCTGCGAAAGTGTCATGTTGAAGTCGGCTGTTCCCGTCGTGTCCGTGTAGCCTTCGATCGACAGGTTCAGACCTGGATGCGCCTGAATAATGCCGGAAAGCTTGGCTAGCTTCAGTTGCGCGTCGCTGCTCAACTCGTACTTTCCCAGCTGGAACAGCACGTCGGCCATGTTCACAACCAAACCACGCGGGGTATCGGTTGTCTGCAACACATCGTTGAGTTGCCGCAAGAGTTGTGCACGCAATGCCGCTGTTGCCGCCTGCGCGCGCGCCGCTTCATCCCTGGCTGCTTGTTCCTTAGCTCGTAATGCTGCTTGCTGGACTGAAGCTTGCGCTGCCTGGGCTTCAGCCTCCGCCTTCATTTGCGCTTCTCTTGCTGCAGTCAATTCTGCCTGGCGGCTTGCTTCCGTGGCCGCCCGCGCGTCTGCTTCCGCTTTCGCGTTGGCCGCCGCTTCTTCCTTTTCTTTCTGGATGCGCTCTGCGGTCTCGCGCCTTACCGCCAGTGCGCGGGCGTCTTCCGCAAATTGGATCGTCTGGCGAGCCGACGAGATTATCTGATTCTTGCCGGAGTCCTGAGTCAGTGCGTTTTCGGCCATCTGCAAGCTGGATTGCGCTTTCGAAAAAACTTCCGGAGCGTACTGCTCGGCTCCCCGTGACTTCGCAATTTCCACGGCGTTGCGCGCTTCGTATATATCGAGCGGTATTTTCTTCAAATCCGGCGTCAGTGCCAGAGGATTTCCTTGCTTGGCGTACTCGCTCCGCCTCATCAATTTGTAGCTGTTGTCGGGATAGATCTTGCCCTTCGTATTCTTACGCGTTTCGTTCGTCAGTATGATGAGTTCGCTCGGTATGTGAACCGCATAGTACGGTTCCGCAGTGACGATCAACGCGAAGGTCTGCGACTGCGCGGTTGCGTCCAGTTTGCCTTGACCGTTCTTGTCGATGGGAATCTCCCCAAGGTTCGTGGTGGTTCCGTCCGGCGTCACCGTCCACAGCACATAGGTAAGAAATTCGGCGCCCAGCGCGGTTGGTTGCGGCATTCCCGCTACCTTTAGCGAAACTTCCGTGCCGCCGACTTTGGCCTGCACCTTGGCTTCGCCGCTGGCCTGGGAGGCAGAGAGAGTTCCCACCATGGTGACCTTGGTGCCACCGCCGCCAACGGGATAGCCGATCGCCGCGACGGTACCGCTGATTACGTTTGCGGACGGCTCCGTTGGCTCTATCTGCGCCATGCAGAATCCCGCCGTCAGTGCCATCAAAAGCAGCGCGAAAATTATCCTCTCAATGCGTTCCATCTCGTCCTCCTAAGGCCGTAACCCGGTTTCAAGTGTGCTGCTACTTAGATCACCACGCCCGGCTCTCCGCAATTGGGTTGGGCGATCTTCACTTGTCTGACAGTTCCCATGCGTTGAAACGAGGCGCCACCGCTCGAGCCTGCCGCAGTTTAGTGACGAGAGGTTGGGTAGTGAACTGGTAAAACTACCAATGACCAATGAGCATCGGCCGGCGGTGAGCTCGGGCCAACGCGCTTTAGGCGTCCAACAGCCTGTCATTTTTGACAATGGCAACCGGCGGCGGTGAGTGAAAACATAAAGACCGAATCGACTATCGAGGGCGCGGGCCAGGAGCGCTCGCGCTGCCTCTTGTCGCGATCGGCCAATGCGGTGGAGCCGCGGTTTGCCAACGAGCGCGGCTGCGCTGCTTGGATGGAGAGAAAAAAATGTTCAGGACCTTCACGAAGCAGCTTTTGTCGGCGGCGTTATCTCTCTTGCTGGTCATTGGCACGATGCCATCGGAAGCTCGAGCTCAGCAATCGGGGTATTCGGGACAAGGCGTGCCGCTAACTGCGGACGAGTTGCAACAGCTGGTGGCGCCCATCGCACTCTACCCGGACGCTCTGGTAGCGCAGGTCCTCGCATCTGCAACCTATCCAGACCAGATTGCTGGCGCTGCGAGCTGGCTGCAACAGCACAGCTATCTCACCGGAGCAACCCTGATGGCGGCCGTCGATGCGCAACCTTGGGATCCCGCTGTGAAGGCTCTGACCCAATTCCCCTCTGTGCTGGGTAACCTCGCCACGAACCTTACTTGGACTTCGTCGCTTGGAGAGGCGTATCACACGCAAGCTGCCGACGTGATGGCGGCCGTCCAAGTGTTGCGCGCGAAAGCCTTGGCTGCCGGGAACCTGAAATCAGGACCGCAACTCTCTGTCGTGCAGCAGTCGCCGCAGGTGATCGTGATTCAACCGGTGAACCCCCAGGTGGTCTACGTTCCCGTGTACAACCCTGCCGTGGTCTACGGGTATCCCTACGTGGTTCCAGCGTACGTGTACGTCCCACCTCCCGCCGGTGCCGCAGTCGTGGCGTTTGGAGTTGGCGTTGCGGTCGGGGCGATGATGGCCGGCAGCACTTACGCTTGGGGATATAGCAGTTGGAACTGTGGCTGGCACGGCAGCACAACGGTGGTCTATCACGGCGGAGCATATTACGGAAACAGTGCGTGGCATGGCGGCTACTACGGTTCCAGCGCGTCCGCCTATGGAGCGTACGGCGGCAGCGCCCACGCCTCGAACGGCTACAACCCCTCCACCGGGACTTACGCGCGTGGCGCCACAGCCTCAAACGGTTACGGCAGCGTAAGTGCCGGTCAAGCGTACAACCCGCATACCGGGGCCTCTGCCTCGACAGTGCAAGGGTCCAATGCGTATGGCAGCTATGGGGCCTCGACGGCTTCGAAAAATGGCACCACCGTTGACAGCCAGCACCAGACGAACGCCAACGGAACCACTGCCCAGGCGCACAGCTCCACCGGTGCCTCGGCTTATGGCGCGACAGGCAAGAACGGCAACAGCGCGGCCGTGGGCGAAAGCGCAAATGGCAACAAGTACGCCGCGGCAAACGGCAAAACTTACAGCAATACCGGCAGCGGTTGGGATCAGAAGAGCGGAAGTCCGTCAAGTTACAACAAATCCAGTTCCAGCGGCTGGGGCGGGCAGGAAAAGAGCGGCGGATCATCGGCGATGAGCAGTGGGGGCGGCGGCTGGGGGTCCAGGTCTGAAAGCGCTCGTGGTTCTTCAAGCATGGGCCGCAGCGGTGGCTGGGGTGGCCGCAGGTAAATTTAACGCTGACTGCATAGCTGCAAATGAGATGAACTCTGTTGCGCTGACGAAATGCTTATAGTTCAGGTTTGGAGGATCGCTATGTCGCAAGCAACCCGCAGGATGACAATTACGAGTCATCTCGTTCTTCCGGGGATACTCATCCTATTTGCCGGATGCAACAAAGCCGCCAAGCCTGCGTACCAAGTGTTCGCTTCACCCGACGACGCGGGCAACGGGCTGTTGAATGCGGCAAAGTCAGGCGATCCAAATACGATAATCGCAGTGTTTGGTCCGGACTCGAAAGACATCATTGTGACCGGCGATCCCGTGCAGGATAAGAATACCGACGACAAATTTGTTGCCGCCTACGGCGTGATGCATCGTTGGCGCAAGATGCCCGACGAATCTCGAATCCTGCTGATTGGAGCAGACAATTTTCCGTTTCCGATACCGTTGAAAAGGAATGCCGCGGGACAGTGGTACTTCGACGTAGCTGCGGGAAGGGAAGAGATTCTGGCCCGCCGTATCGGCCGCAATGAACTCTCTGTTATGGACGTTTGCATGGCGCTGGCTAACGCTCAGGCCGAGTACTTCTCAGAGCGTCACGATGACGGAAGCACGCATCAGTTTGCTGTGAAGTTCATCAGCGACAGTGGCAAGCAAAACGGTTTGTACTGGGATTCGCCAGAAGGTCAGCCCAAGAGCCCGCTCGGACCACTGGCGGCATTCGCCACGAACGAAGGATATAGCCTAAAGCCGGATTCGCACGCGCCCTTCCACGGCTACTTCTTCCATATGCTTACTCGGCAAGGCAGTCACGCATCAGGCGGCGCGAAGGACTACGTGGTAAACGGAAAAATGACCGGTGGGTTCGCCTTCGTCGCCTATCCCGCTGAATACCGCAATTCCGGCGTGATGACGTTCATCATCAACCAGGATGGCGTCCTGCTTCAGAAGGATTTGGGCGCCGCTACCGCACAAATCGCTGCCGCAATGACTGAGTTCGATCCCGATCCGAGTTGGACCCCAGCACGCCAATAGCGGATTTCCCTTCCTCGTGCGATCGTCAGGAGAAGCGTTCCTGCGGGCAAGTCGGTTGAATCGGCGGTGGGATCACCTGTGAAGGCATGTCGGTGCATCGTGCGCGTCGTCGACCAGGATTCCCGCGAGGGCTGGTTGCGCCTTCCTGAGCATCGCACAACGCCCCGACGAGACACACGCCGCAAACAGCCCTGTCGCGTAGCGCTTCCTAGCCAGGAACATGTTTCGTGTTCACCAAATTTGCAGATTCAATTCTTGCCAGTAGTCGATATCGCTGTCAGACGTGGAGCAGCCTAATCTGGCAGAGAGGCTTCGACCAGTGTCAAAAGCAACCGCGCTCGTGCGGCCGGCGCGAACGACCCGAGGTAGTGTGCTCCGGCTCATGGCTGCGCTGTACCACGCGCAGGAAGATTGCGTGTCAACTTCCGTACGACGAACTCTTGGAAAACCGAGGCGACGGCATTCTCACCGAACCTGATCAGTGCAGTTCCGATCACCGCGCCGGCTCCATCGCGATCGCTTGATGGATAGTAGAGATTTGCGATACCGGCTGCGGCAAAATTTCCAAGAACATAGGAGTAATCTGGCTGCCATCGCCCGTTGTCGCCCTTGCAGATAAATGGACTGGCGAGGGCGTACAGCACCCGTGATCGGGTGCTGCCGGTTCCTTTGTAGAAATAACGTGGGTCTTGTTTCAGGAGCGATGGCAGTATGGCGCTTCCCAGGAAGGTGCCTATAACAACGTCCCCATAGGCTGCGCCGTAGCGTTTTGCGTAACCTTGTGCGCCTTGCCCGTATCCGCTGAACTGGTCTCCCGCCTGCGATGCTCCCGCAACAGCGCCAACCGCCACGAAGGTAAATGGATCGACAGAAGACTTCCAAGCCAGCTCGAACTTTTGTTTCGGCGTGAGAGCGACTGCGTTGGGGACGTAACTGACGTAGAAATTCGGAATGATGCCTAACACCCGCTGCTTCTCCTGGTCCTTGATCTGGACTTCCGCCAGTTCGACCTGCGTGAGTCCAACGGTCACCTGCGTCACCTGGGTCTCAACAGCTAATACGATCTGCGGGACAATGTAGGTTTCCCCCGGGCCCACGGTCCCGGAGACTACTTGCGTCGCGAACCCCTCCAACGTAATTGCGAGTTGGAAGGACCCGGGAGGGACATTGACAAAGGAGAATTGTCCATCGGTGTCTGAAAATACTTCTTGGCTTTCGGATTGATCTTCGCGCGTAAGTCGAATTTGTACGCCGCCGATGATGGAACCGGTTTGATCGACAACTTTTCCACTGATGCTTCCTAGCGATTGCTGATCAGGCAGGCCTGCAGATGCTCCAGTCCCCCGTGCGACAGGTACACCACTCTGCCCTTCCTGCGAGACAGGGGGCTGCGGAGAGCCAGCAAGAGCCAGTCCCGGAAAGGAGCACAGCAGTAACAACAGGCCTAGCCGGAACAAACTCCGACAGACGACGATAGAGCCCTGTGCGTTGCGGCCCCAAAAATCTATCCATGATTCCCTTTTCACGCAATTCACGGCTGCTACTCTGGAGCCTTCCCTTTCAGCGGAGGGCGGATCGACTAGGAGCTCTATGAAGCCACTCGTCTTTCGCGCTTGAGCCTTTAAAGTGTATGAGACGGGCTTTCGCCACATGAACCGCTCGGCGTATTCCTTCCTGAAACAGAATGAAGGCAATCCCAAAAACAAGTATTGTTCCGGTCGCAGCTGCAAGTACTACCAGCACTCCAAGAAATTCCTGCATCATGTAAAGATTCATTTCAAACCCCATCAAGCCAGTCTTTTTATGACAGTTTCAAAAACCGTGCGGAACTGTCAAAACTGCCAATAGGGCCCAGACAGGCGGTAGGTAACAAATAGAAACAAGCAACGCGGGGCAGCCCTCACTTTCCGCAATAGACTGCAGATCGACCGGGCCACACAAACACGTAATCCTGATTTCGAACGTTGAGGTAATAGCGCATCGTGCCGGTTGGGTAGCAACCCTCGACTGAGCAGAGGACGGAATGATAGTTGCGAGGATCTCGGATTACAGATGAAACTGTCAGCGCGGATCGGGGAGCGACGGTAAAAACTTGAGATGAGGTGTTTGCCGAAAAGAAGTTGTCGCTGGAAAGAAAACCGCTCGTGATGCAATGGATTTTTTCAAGTTCCACCGCGTCTGGCTTGCTTTTGCGTTCCTTCTTACTAAGCTTCTTGGCCAGAGGCACAATCCAAAAAGGTGATGCCGCACGTCCGTCAACGCTGATTCCACCGTACCGCACCGACAGGGTTGAGTCTGTGCCATTGACGACGGTTGCTGTGTAGTTAAGGAAAATCCCTACTTCGTCAGGGCCGACACGCTCGAATCCCATGCGCGAACTCACTTCTATTCCGTTGTAGCTCAACGCGTGTATTGCATTGCCAGTCAGTGGATCTTGAATGGTTGAGGAGATCGCGCCTGAGGGGGAGTCCTCTCCCCACACAAACGCACTCATCACTTCTGATTTAATGACGGGCGCATCGTCTTGAGCAAATACGCCAGGAGCAATCGCGAAAACCAACAGGACGAATAGGCAGCCCCGTTTCATCATATTCTGCTCGTCTCGTTCTCGGCGCCGCAACATCTCACCGCCTTGGCGTGATTGTCCGGCTAATGCAGCGGAAGCCCAATTGTTAAAAGTAACAGGCTGATACCTATGGATTGCAGGACAGCAGGCAGCTGGATCGCGCCCTGCTCGCGGCTTTATTCGCCGTAACCCGATGCCGGAGTGAAATCCGACTCCCGTCAGGAAAGCAGAGGCGTCTCGTTGCCATCGACGCAACGGAGTGGAGCGAAACGACAAGTCGCAAGCGCGAGCGTCTAAGAAACACGTCCGCTTCGAACCCTATGACAACGCAGCATCAGACCAACGTGGAATTATTTCCGATCGCGCCCGGAATCTTAGGCAAGAACCGCGAACCGCTAAGACTGCTTCCGCTTCAAAAGCCGCAAGGTGGACAGCGCGTCGTCCATCTCTCTTCGTTCGTCGCGAGGGACTCGGGCGTCAGCGGATATTCGCGCGTTAATGGCGTCCTCAGCCGCTTTGACGCGAGCCTGAAGTTGCTCGGGATCGAGCTCAAGAATCGCGGCTCTGTATAAGGCCCGCCATTGACTTTCGATCACTTTCGACTCCTGAAGGGGCAGTAGCTTATTCCGTCTAGAGTTGCAGACTGAATAGATAGAGTGAGGGCGCTGAACTGACCGCCGAAGTTTGAGCATCACACGCGGGAATGACTGCGTCGTTGCCTCAGAGCAATCTTGAGCTTGTTAAAGCCAGACCCTCTATGTCCGCAGAGAATGCTGACGATGTCGCTCTCCGCCGCGCTTTCGGCAGGAGGCAGAAATTATCGGTGGTCCAAATGCTAACCGAGAAACTGCCTCCCCGAGGTAACGACTTCCACCGCAGCTAAGAGATCGCTCTCAGCGTTTGTTTTTAGAACGCAGCCCTCGGCTCCAACGCTGAGCGCTGCCTGCACCACGTCAGGAGAACATTCTTGGGTCAGGAAGATGATCTTAGATTTCGGGACAAGCTTGCGAATTTGGCGGGCCGCTTCGATTCCATTCATCCTTGGGAGTCCAATGTCCAACAAAATCAAATCCGGTTTCAGTTCTTCGGCCTTGCGAACCGCTTCCAGTCCATCGGACGCAAAATCAACGACGCGCAGCTTTGGATTCTCCTTGAGCTTCTCAACAACATATTGTCGCCAAGCAGTAAAATCGTCTACAACGAGAACCCGGACGAATCTCTGATCGCTGATAGCTTTCTCCTTTGCAATTCAGGTCCCCATAGACACAAATTGATGTCCTAAACATGGGACTGCCAGCAAAGCATGGCATTGGGAACAAAGGCTGTCGTTGTCCTGAAGCAGTCTGTAACTTGATCTCAGGCAACTACGGGAGGCAAATCCCCAGAAGAAAGGACGAACGTAACAGCGCTCAAAGTTCGTGCAGAGAAAGTCCTAAGGACTGGCGGAGCCGGATTTTGCCACGGCTCTTCTTCACTACGTTGTGACGCCGCCACGCGCCCAACAGACGACTGACGGTGAAAGGCGTCACGTTCGCGGCATTGGCCAATTCCTCGTTGGTGACATCAAGTTCGACGCCGCCGGGAACTTCTTGGCCGATCACCCCGGCTAAGCTCTCTAGAACACCTGCCAATCTCTGTTCCGCAGAATGGCAGATCAGCGCAACGTGAGCGGCAAGATACCAGGACAAATAGTCCGAGGCGGTGGACAATGCATTTTCCATCAGGATTGGATTTTGCGCGGCAATACTTCGTATGGTGACTCGGTCCCACACTAGCATGCTGCACTCTCTTACCGTTTCAGAACTTAGCAGGTACGTGGAGGGTTTTGCTAACAGCGTCTTCCCACCAATAAGGTCTCCTGGTGTGAGCCAGTGCAGGAGGATGTGCCTCCCCCCCTGCTCATCGAAGAAATATCTGGCGCGACCCTTGGTAAGCATGAACAAAGAGTCGGCGAGGTGCCCCTGGTTAGTGATCACAGAATGGGCGGCAAACCGGCGCGGCTTTGCAGCGGCCAGGATTCTCTTGCGGTCTTGCAGGGATAGGCCATCGAAAAAGCTCGATCTCCAATCCGCGGATACGGCCGCAATTCCTGAGCTAGCCATCGGTGATTCTCCCTAAGATGCAAACAAGCCGGCTCTCAGCTGTTCGGGCAGCTACCTGATGATTCGCCATGGACAAGGGTTTCTGCCGCATCAGGACCAACGAATGTCCGAAGCCAAAAGAGATCGAAACAACCTCAGGGCTGCGAGCATGGCACGCAATGCAATAGAAATTTCGTTCCGCTGGGCGAATCAAATCATTGACCCGCTGCGATACACGATGCTATCGCCTGCTGAAATTGCGTCTTTAAGGTCTCACCCTGCTCTTCGTGACGGACCCTGACCCACGCGCTGGAAACCATGAGTTGCTCCACGGAAGCGATAGGGCCCTCTTTCTCGTTGAACACAATGTTATGGTCGAGCGAGTTCACGGACTTCTTTCCACCCAACGATTGGAGAAGAACCGTGTAGTAGTCGCCTGGCTCGATTCCGGGACGCTCGCTCTGCCCCGCACTCACGGGCGCCACGGTGATTTGCTTCGCGTCCATAGCTGCTAGCGGAACGTCAAAACGGTGAGTTTCGACGTAAAAGAGCTGACGGGGCCTGGTGCCTTCTTGCGTTTGGCTCCACACCACAGAACAGCCATCAAAGTTCGTCGGCGCCACCGACATTGACGTGATCACCTCGCCAAAATGAGGGACAGTATGTTTCCAGTGCACTGTGTGGTCGACTGAGAACTCCTGCGCCAGATTCTGAAGATCCTGAAACATCTGGGGCTGGGACGCGTGTTTCGGCGGAGCTAGCTTAGGCATCCCGAGAACGAGGAGTGCGACCAATAACAGCCACGCCGCAACACTACGAATTTGTCCCATGGGCGAAACGGCCTCTCAATAAGCTTCCTGAATAGGCCGAGACTTTACGGCGCGAATTAATGCTCCGAGTCTCGGCTCGCTTGGAGGTTATCCTGCATGTGGTTTGGTTGGAACTGTCAGAAATGACAGCTGCCGGCGCAGGCGGGCTGGCGCGGATCGAGAAGACCGCCGGCGCCAAAACTGGCAAAACTGACAATCGGCAGACTTGCGAAACCGCGCGATGCTCAGCTTTGGTCGCCTGCTTACGGTCTGACTCCGGAAGGCGCGCGGTACTAGGTGACATCAAATGAGCCGAGTCCGAGACGCTACGATTTTGGCGGTTCTACTGACCGCTTTGATAATTCAGTCGGCGTGGTCGGGGTCCGTATTCCAGCCTCCCGGTATAGCCAGCGCCGCTAACATCACATATCCAACCAACGTCATGACACCGGGGATTGTGACGCTGATGGTGAACCTGGACAGTTCGGGCAACGTGCAAAATCTGGATGTGTTGCGCGATCATCCCCCGCTGACCAGTGTTGCTTCCGCTGCGGTAAAAAGCTGGAGCTTCAGACCGGCCTCGTTGGATGGCCAGGCCGTGCCTTCGGTCCTTCCGGTCACCGTCGTTTTCAATCCCTTTAACCCTGGTGGCGTGGGAAACCTGTCGCAGACAATCTCGCTTTCCCAGACGACTCCTGCGGCGACCGCGGGATACAACCCGCCGCAGATCACGGTAGCGTCATATGCAACATATCCGGTGGCCAGCATTGCTTCAGGAGCGGTCGTTCTCGACGTTACGATCGGAACTACGGGCAAAGTCGCGAAGGTGCACGTTGTCCGTGACGTGCAAAGCTTGACACAGCAGGCCGCAAAAGCAGTGAAGGCCTGGACGTTCGCTCCGGCTGCGTATCAGGAGACGCCGATCGCCTCTCACATGATCGTCGCATTTGTATTTCCCTCTCCGGGAACCGGGAGTTTCTAGCGAATTGTTTGTGCCGGAAACGGCAGCCAGTGAAAGGCCCTGTTGCCGTGATTAGCCCGCCTATAACCGCTTCCGACTAACCGCTTTCACCCGAAAGCTAAAGACTGTCACTTTTGACAGTACCAACCATTTTGAGACCACGACCATAATCACGGCTGTTTTGAGGTAAGATGTCGGGCGGACAACGCATCAGCGGTCGGGCTAGCACGACCACATCTTCGCGGGAAAGGATAAACACTTGAAAAAGAGAATGATCATTTGCGCCCTGTGTCTGGCGGTAGCTTCTCCCCTGTTCGCTCAGAGTAAGGAAGAGCAACGTATCTCGAATTCAGCCACGGTATTGCGCGTAATCCTCGCCGGGAATTTGCCGACGAGTATTCTCGACCAGGCCAGTTGCGTGGTCATTTTCCCCAGCGTCAAAAAAGTAGCGGTGGGAATCGGCGGCAGCTACGGAAGAGGTGTGCTGGTTTGCCGTCAAGGCGCGGATATGAACGGTGACTGGGGTCCGCCGGCAATGTACAAGCTCGATCAGAGCAGCATTGGCGTGCAGCTTGGTTCGACGGCGACGGATTTCGTGCTGGTCGTTATGAATAAACACGGCGCAGAGCAAATCCTGAACGGGAAGGCAAAGCTTGGAACCAACGCCGCTGCCGCCGCCGGCCCCACGGGTGCTCAAGCAACAGGCTACAACGCCGCTTCGATGCACGTGGACGTTCTGACCTACTCACGAAGCAAAGGACTTTTTGCTGGCGTTTCTCTGGAAGGCGCATCGATGGACACGGATGATGACGCCAATAAATCTCTATATGGCAAACCGATCACGGCGAAGGACATCATCGAAGGCGGCCAGGTAACAGTTCCGCCAGCTGGCAAACCACTAGATGAGGAGCTTACGAAAGCGTCTCCAACGCGCAAGTAGACGCGGGCGTCTTCTGGCTCGTCGGGCCTTGTCGGTGTCTTTTCGTCGCCGTTTTACTGGGCCGTTCTGCCTGCGGATCTCAGTTTCAGATTCCGGCAATGGAATGAATAGGGCCATGCCAGATTGAATCGATCGGCGATGGCCCGCATTTCCTCATCGGTCTGCTGCTCGAGTTCACGGTCACCCGGGCGCAGCCCCATTCGATCAACGCAAGCAACTCATCGTCGACGAAGGCAACGCCATCCGTTGCCCCTGTTGACCTAAGCGGCGAGATTTTTCCGAGCCCTTGCGAGGGAAAAATCCTCGGTGAGTCGTGGGAGTGCTTGAACCCTCGCACGGATTTTGCCAAAGAAAATAATGGCGGAAACGGCGTCGAGCTTCGGCCTGTCCCGCTCACTACGACTCCCAAACGAAATGCGGCAGGGGCGGCGGCTCAAGAAGGATTCTTATGGACGCCACTACTGAACTCCCTCTCACTCCTGCGTGCGCCGAGGTTTCTCTCGTCCGCGGAGGACCGTTCTATCGGGCCCAGCGCGCCATTGGTCTCATCCGCCCGAATCAATGGAATCTCGGCCGCCGCATTACTTTTCTGATTGCCGTTGGTTGGGTGCCGCTGTTGCTAATCAGTGCACTTTTGAACCTACCAGGGCTCGCTTCCTTAATACGCGATTATCGTGTTCACGCCCGGATGCTTATTGCTGTTCCCGCTTTGCTGGTTGGCGAAATGCTTATGGAATCGCGCTTTCGCGCCATTATCGCGCATATCCACCAAACAGACCTCCTGGACGCGCCGGATCTGGCTCGCGTCGATAACGCAATCGCCGCGCTGGTCCGCGTACGCGATTCTCTTCTACCCGAGTTCACGATCCTGTTGCTGCTAATTTTACACACTGTAACTTCGTATAAAGGCTTGATAGACGCGACGCCATGGCTTTCGCGTGCAGCCGACACCGGATTGCATTTAACCGCGGCAGGGTGGTATGCCGTTCTGGTTAGTACGTCAATTTTCCAGTTCTTGTTCGGCGTCATGCTTTGGAAATGGCTGCTCTGGACTTTCTTCGCATTCAAATTGTCGAGACGGAATTTGAAGTTGGTCGCCACTCATCCCGACCAGCACGGTGGGTTAGGGTTCCTAGGTCTAACTTCAGCCGCGTTCGCGCCAATCGCGTTCAGCGCAACCGCTGTAATCGCGGCGACCTGGCGTAACGAGATCCTTTATCACGGCGCTCACCTCACAAACTTCAAGTTGTCCTCGATTGTGCTGGTTGCTCTTACGGGCTTGGTCGCGCTCGGGCCTCTCGCCTTCTTTGTTCCGCGCCTGTCGGGGCTCCGTCGCAGAGGAATCCTCGAATACGGAATTTTGGGCCAGCTGCAGAGCACTGAGTTCCACGAAAAATGGATCATGCATCGTGCTGGGCATGAAACTGGCCTTCTTGATGCTCGCGAGAGCAATACCCTGGCCGGTTTTGGTCGAGTTTACGAGAGTATTGAAAAGATGAACTCGTTCCCGGCAGACAAGGGAGCGCTTTATACCCTGGCGGCTGCCGTCTTCATTCCCGCGCTACCCGCGATTCTTGCAGAAGTCCCATTCATCGTCCTCCTTAGCGGCCTGCTAAAGGCCCTGCGCTGATCTGCCTCGAGTCAAAGCTAAGCCTGCCTCATCTGACCTCTCTTGCAGGAACCAGCCGGGTCGCCCAGTGTGCTGGCGATAGCGAAGCGTGGAGTTGATGCTGTTGCTTTGATAGCATATGCCGCCGGTGGCCAAACGTGGATCTCCACATGAATATCGAATTTCAGGGAAGAGTCTTGCTGGTCACCGCGAGCGGTCCCGTTGCATTGGACGCGGCCTTGCGGCGTCTCAAGCGGGCGTTCGATGCAGCGAAGGAGAAAGAAGTTAGCAAGATTCTGGTGAACACTATTGCGGTCAGCGGAGAGCTTTCTACCTTCGAGAGATATACGCTCGGAGTAGAGGTAGTGGCATATCTTAGGCTGCATGAGATGAATCCAAAGGTGGCTTTTGCCGGCAAACTACCCACAACCGATGGCTTCGGCGTGCGCGTCGCCCAAAATCGAAACTTGATCATCGAAGTATTTTCCAACCAGGACGATGCACTAAACTGGCTTGGCAACTGGCCGGGTTGAGTGCTTCTCCGAGCGTCGAAGTTTAAGATCGCACTCAGTAGCTGCTCCGATTTCAATCTTCTTCCAACTCCACGGATAGTCCGCTGTAAATTTTGACAATACCCGTCTTCGGTGCCCTCTGCTAAAAGGCAATCGTCATCTCTGACATTGGCCCCTTGGCAAGGGCTGCATACCCCGGGCGCCCGTTCCGAATTCCCGCGTGAAGAGGGCGCACGGTACGTGAAAAATCGACAAGGGAGCGTTCATGAAGACTTCTAGATTGCAGCCTGCCTTGTGGGGATTGGAACTCTTTCTATTGTTATCAGTGCCGCTGTTTGCACAAGATACGCCTGTTGGCCCGGTGGGAGCTGAGGTTGCCACACAGGCGACGCCAGCGGCAGCGACGAACGCCGAGGAACTGAGGAAAGAGTCTCAGAATCCCGTAGCCAGCCTTATCAGCGTTCCCATCCAGGACAACTGGAACTTCAATATCGGGCCGTCCGACCGCACTCAGAATGTCCTGAACATTCAGCCGGTGATTCCGCTCAGCCTGTCGAAAAACTGGAACCTCATCGTCCGTTGGATTACGCCGATCATCTACCAACCGCTTCCCGTTACGCAGGCATCCGGCCCGCCCGTGCAAACCACCGGCGTCTACGGCTTAGGAGACATGAACCCTTCGTTTTTCCTGGTGCCGAAGAAGAGCAAGATCATCTGGGGAATTGGGCCGAGTTTGGTATTGCCAACGGCAACCAATACAACTTATCTCGGCCAGGGGAAACTCAGCGTGGGGCCATCGGCGGTCGTGCTGGTGCAGCCCAAGCATTGGACGATTGGGGCTCTTGCGAACAACGTCTGGTCTGTAGCTGGTCATTCCGATATTGACAAACCGGCCGTAAACCAATTCCTGCTGCAGTGGTTCGTCAACTACAACATGAAAAAGGGCTGGTACCTCACTACCTCGCCCATTATCACCGCTAACTGGAGGGCAACTGACGGCAACGTGTGGACGGTGCCCTTCGGCGGAGGGGTGGGAAGAATCATGAAGCTTGGGTTCCAGCCCGTGAACATCACCGCGCAGTTCTACGGGAACGCCGTGTATCCCGCCGGAACATCTCCCTGGGGACTGCGGCTACAGTTTGTGTTGCTGTTCCCCAAGCTAAGCAAGGAGCAGGAGAGGATGCTGCTCGAGCAAAAACTGAAACAGATGAATCAGGAGCAACCACAAAAACAGTGAACGCGCAATCATAAGGCCCCGGTCCGTTTGGCGGACTGGCACAAATGACAATAGCCACGCCTCGCCTGCCCCCGTACCCTTCAGGCGGCCGCATATTCAGAGTGAAACATTCGCGGAGGCATGCATGATATTGATCTCTCGACGTCGTAATGCGGCGAGTAGCGGCAAGCAGCAGTTACAACAACGATCAGAACAAGCCCGCCCGAATGAGGCCCTGCTCTGAAGGGACAAGACTCTGTGCGCCCGGTTCGACGCCAATGCCAGGGTCATCGGTGAGAACGAACTGCTCTCGATGATCTTCAAGCGCAACGTCCTAGTCTCACTCGAGAAACACGGGGATTTGAACGAGCGTCTATGGAACCTGGAGATGCACCTGCGTGGGGGGCGGACTGGGCGTGGGGCGTGCCGCTCATCCTGCTGACTGTTGTGTTTCACGCTTACTGCCTCAGCCGCATCGTCGAGGATGTTTCCTATAGACTGGATAGCAAGCACGCACGCCGGCATTTCTTGCCTATCCCGATCCTTATTGTTGGAGGGACGGCTCTTGCGGCCACCATTCTCCACGGTTTTGAGGGCGCCGTCTGGGCGGCCGTTTACCGACTCTTGGGCGCATCCCCGGACCTCAAGTCTGCCGTTCTCTATTCTCTGGAGGCGATGACGAGTTACGGGCACGAGAATCTATTCTTGGCGCCACATTGGCGAATGTTGGGTGCGCTGGAAGCATTGAGCGGCTGGATTCTCTTTGGTCTCACCACCGCATTTCTTTTTGCTGTAATTCAAAGGGCATGGCCGGATAACCAAGCGGGACGACCACCGCGCCCCTGAGTTTCCACTTTCGCAAAATGAATGCCGCACGACACATCGGCATGTTCGTCGTGGTCGTTCTTTGCAGCAGTCAGCTCCTTGCGCAAACGGACGCGAACAAGACGCCGCCGATTCCGTTAGCGCCCGCAAATCCTTGGGAATTCAATCTAAGTGTGAGCGGGTATGACGTGCCCCATGGAGAATCCTACGCCTCGCCAACCTTTATGGCAGACCACGACGCGCTGCACCTAGAAGCAAGATACAACTACGAAGGTTTGCGAACGGGGTCACTCTGGGCCGGGTACAACCTGAAAGCGGGGAAAAAGTTATTCCTGGAGGCGACACCCATGATCGGCGGGGTGTTTGGAAATGTGGTTGGAATAGCGCCCGGACTGGAATTCACCGTCACCTACAAGAAGCTTCAACTCTATAGCGCGAACGAATACATTTTCGATACGAGCACAAAGGCAGACAATTTCTTCTATACGTGGACGCAACTGACATACTCACCGGTTCCGTGGTTCTCAGCGGGATACGTGGTGCAGCGGACCCGGACTTTTCAAACGAAGCTCGATATCCAGCGCGGTCTGCTCGTGGAGTTCACGCGCAAAAAGGTTACGTTTGCGACGCAGATTTTTAACCCAGGAGAGACCGACCCGGTCTTGGTCTTCTCCCTCGGATATAGCTTCTAGCGTGGGTTCGCGAAAGGCAGCCAAGCGCGGCGAAACTCAAAAACTCGCTTGTCGTGGGCTTTGCTTACTTGCTCGCCTGGATGATCGGCGATGAAATCGCGTGCGATCAATTACTTGGTTACGACGATCTCTGCGTTCTTCGAGTCGCACATCCCGTAGATGGCTCCCGCGACGCAAGCCCCGACGGAATACTTAAAGCATCCCGGCCTCTTCGCCACGACTGAAACAGAGCGATCGGAACCACCGATGATAGCTCCATCCGGCGTGTCAAACGGAGAAGAAGCGCCAAAGTCGAGGACGAAACCCGTTTTCTTGGACGAGCTTTGCCAAGTTACAGTTGTGCCGACTTTCACGCAGAACGGTGCATTTGCTTTAGCGTCAGGAATGCTTGGAGTGACCGAGGCGGATTCGCTGGTGCGCTTGACGTCCGCAACGCATGGAGCTGAAGTGGATCCGCACGTGGTGCTGGCGTTGCACATACTCCCGGGGTTTGTTTCCGAGCAAACGTACTTATCGTTGTCAGCGCGCAAATCTTTCGCCGTCAGATAACCGGCCGTCAGAGTGACCAGGAACAAGACCAAACCACACCACACCGCCATACTGCGCTTCGTCATCTTCATGAGACACCTCAATGCGATATGAAATGAAAGCCTTCCGATTCATCCGATGATTCCGAATGATCGGTGTGCTGGAACCACTGCTCCGTTAGTTCACGCCTGGCGTGCCTTTCCAATCGAGCACATCCACTAGCTTCCACGCGTTCTGAGCTAGATCAATTTGCAGCTGTCCTTGCTTATCGATGATGAGCTGGGCACGGGGAAACAGAACGCCGGTGCTCTTGCTTTTATCGGTATCGTTCAAGTCAATCTCGCCGCCGCTCAAGTCAAAAGACATGGATTGCGAATCGGTCCAAGCCTCACCGAATCTGATCTGTCGGTTCGTTATAAAACGAATCTTCCTTCCGGTCGGCGTCGGAATCAGTCGGATGAAGCTAACGTCATACCCCACGGTGCCAGTAAGCGAAATGCGGCCCACCGCTCTCATTTTTTTCAGCGCATTGACCAAGCCCTCGTTCTGACCTTTCGCGAACGCATCCGCCAATACCTGTCTCTCCTCAAGCGTCGAGAAGTCGTATATGGTGAGCCGAATTTCGACATTCTGTCCTAGTTGGGTGCCCGTGCCCATAGCTGTGGCCTCAATGGTCTCCGCCTTCTGGCAGAATGCGGGATTGCTCCCCACCGTCAGCAGCCCGCTCAAGAGCAACGTGCCGACGACAACTTTGTGCATCTCGGTTATTACGCCCCTAAAATGTCGCATCTGATCTCCTTCCGAAGCTGTTTTGCCAGCAAGTTTTTTTACAACGGCTAATGCTCGTTCAGTCCCCTGTTCGACAGCAACCTTCACGTCCGAGGGCCTGTTCTGCCCGTCGCGCCTTTTTCGTAGGTTGCATTTCAGTGAAACGAGCACTCTCTTCCTACGCTTTGTCACGACTGCATGTAATTGTCAGAAGTGACAGGGTATGCGGCCGGTCAAAAAGCATGGCAGGCTGACCGATCGTTAGCCGGCAAATCGCGATAACTGGTGCTCTGTGAGTCAGCGTTCGATGAGACTGGCTGTCTGATTTCTCTGCCGACTATCGGTCAACGGCGGACGTTTGACTGGATGCTGCATGGGCGTAATTGCTCTTGCGCAGGTCCAGGGATGCTGACGAGCAAAGACAGAATTGTTCCACCATGGGATACTTTTGTAGCCGCGACTAATTTGAGGTCATCGTGTTTGAACATTAGTTGCGCACTTTAACTAGGGGATAGCTATCAACACCTCGTTCGATGTTCTCGTGGTCGATGATTTTGTCCCCTGGCGGAGTTACGTCATTGCCAAGCTGGCGGAAAATCCCGCCTTGCACATTGTTGGTTTCGCGTCCGACGGACTAGAAGCAGTTCAGAAAGCGGCTGAGCTGCAACCAGACTTGATTCTAATGGACATCAACCTGCCGAATCTGAGCGGCATTGGCGCGGCTCGGAGAATTCGCGAACTTTCGCTCAAATCAAAAATTCTTTTCGTGAGCCAGAACCGTGATCGCGACGTAGTCCGGGCGGCTCTCGACGCCGGCGGATCCGGTTACGTTGTCAAGTCCAGCGCTGAAGGCGAACTGCTCGTTGCAGTGGAAGCGGTGATGTCAGGGGAAAAATTTGTGAGTGGCCAATTCGCGAGTCAGGATTGCACTCGCGTCTGGGGCGCGCAACCCCCAATTCAGCATCGTTTGGATGAGAGCATCGAATCAGCGGGGCCGCGCTCACCTTCCGATAACACATTTGGTAATTGTCACGAGGTTGAGTTCTACCGCAATGACGCATCTTTCCTCGACCGCTGCGCGCGTTTCATGGGTACCGCCCTTGCGAATGGTGATTCCGTGATACTTGCCGTGACTCTCTCACACGCCAATACCCTTCGCCAGAGATTGGAGTCGGAAGGCTGCGACGTCGCTGAGGCCACAGAGCGGGGACGCTATCTTGTATTGGAACCGGCGTGCGTGCTCTCCGAGTTTCTTGTGAATGACCATCCCGATTCGGCTCGATTTATAAAAACTGTCACGAACCTCTTTGAGACCGCGCTCAAGGCAGCCAGCGGGAACGATCCTCGCGTTGCAGCTTGCGGAGAATGTTCTGCCCTCTTGTACGCGGAAGGCAAAGCGGAAGCCGCGGTTGAAATAGAACGGCTATTCGATGAATTTGCCCGCGCACATGACGTAGATGTCTTGTGCGGATATCCCCTAGAAGGCTTCCGCAGCGAAGAGGAGCGTGCGATCTTCCAAAGAATCTGCGCAGCGCATTCAACCGTTTACGCTAGGTAATACGCGTTCGCTAGCCGCCGACCGTTTGAACTAAAGGGTTTTGATACGGGGGTAAGTTACCGCCGAGCGATTCTCGAGAAGTTGCACGCGTACGCTATTTGTCGCCCGTATTGGCGAACGATCGTTAGTGCGGAAGGCCAATACGCCAAAGCAGGTCTTGGAAACGCGGATTGTCGCGCAGCTCGTCCATGCTCGGATCGATATGAAGATAGATGAGCCAGTGGGAGTGCTCTTCGTAGGACTTCTCCAAGTATTCGATCGCGCGGTCGTGCTCTCCCAACCCGATGTGGATTCCGGCGAAGAAGTAAGGTGCGACATACTTTTGTTTTGCTAGCTGTGTCAGATCATCGAGCATCTGACTTGCTTCGTTTGTCCTGCCAGCCGTGCCCAAAGTGTGCGCGAGCGCCGCGCGCATCAGAGGACTGCCCCCTGACAGCTTCACGCCCTTCTCACCCTCGGTGATAGCCAACTCGTAGCGACCCGTTTTCCTGAGCAACAGGCCGAGAATCCAGTATGTGACCGGATAGTTTGGGTCCAATTCGACAGTTCGCCGGAGTTGTTCGATGGCTTCATCGTATCGCCGGGCATGGTAAAAGGCCCATCCGACGGCGACGTTGATAATTAGAGACAGCGGATCGAGCTCCTGGCCGTTCTGCATCCTAGCTATAGCTTCTGGGTGTCCTCCCATGGTCATCAGATATTCGGCGTACCAGTGGTTGGCAGTGGCGTAGGTTGGACTTAGTTCGAGGCTGCGCTTAAACTCTCTCTGAGCCTCTTCCCACCGCCAATCGTGAAGCCACAACAGGGCGGCCAAAGCCGTGTGGGCTTCAGCGAGATCCGGGTTGAGTTGCAGGGCGGTCATTGCCGCCGCTTTGCCTCTGGGGAGTACCCCCTTCGGTGGCAGATAGCTGTTCCATCCCAGGAGCACATAGGAATCAGCCAAACCGGCGTAGGCGAGCGCGTAGCTGGGGTCTTTCTCGACTGCCTGTTGAAAGTACTCGATCGCCTTGTAAAACCCTTCTTCGGTCCACCTGTTCCAATAATGACGACCTTTTAAATAAAGCCGGTACGCCTCGGCATTCTCGGTGTGGTGTTTTGTCAGTCTTTTCTTTTCGGCCCGTGTCAACTGTAACCGCAATTTCCCCGATATCTCGTTGGAAATCTCGTCCTGGACAACAAAGATGTCGTCGGGTTTGCGATTGTATTGCGCGCCCCATAGTTGAGTACCTGTAGCTACATCGACCAATTCAGCCCCAATGCGCAAAGAGCCGCCAGCATGCATTATTCTTCCCGTGAGCACGGCGCGCACATTAAGTTCGCGACCGAGGGCTTGAGGATCAATTTCTCGGCCCTTATACCGAAATACCGTGCTCTGCGCCATTACCCGCAGTTTCGGTACGGTCGCCAGATTATTAATCAGGCTTCCCGTAATCCCATCACTGAGATATTCGCGCTCAGGGTCACCACTAGCGTTTTCAAACGGCAAAACTGCAAGCGAGTCGATGATCTTGGAGACTCGCTGTGGGTGAACGGCAGCCGCTCGCACCGAGGAGCGCGCCCTCCGCTTGCCGGTCGAGGATAAACGGCTTGGGATTGGCGTTGCGATCGATTCTGTCTTGCCTTCTTCGGTGCTCCAGCCGGACTCGCTGTCTCGCTTCAGCCGCTGGAGCTCGACCCGCATGTCGGCTGCACGCTGAAAACGCAGTTTGCTGTCCTTCTCCAAGGCTCTGCGGATCACCTCTTGGAGCGCCAGGGGAGTATCGGGATTGACTCGTACGGGAGCTACGGGATTGCGGTTGAGGATCGCTTCCGTGATGAGGCCCGAGCTGCCTCCTTGAAATGGCAACCTCCCCGTCACCATCTCGTAGAGCACGATACCGAATGAGAACAGATCCGTGCGACCGTCCAACTGCTCGGCCCGAATTTGCTCGGGAGACATGTAGGCGACGGTTCCCATAGCCGTCCCCGGGCTAGTGAGGTGTTCTTCAGCGAGATAGGACAGAGATTGCGTGGGCTGCATCGCGTTCTGGGTTGCCAGGCTCTCCGGACGCATACTTTTCGCCAAGCCAAAGTCGAGAATCTTTACGCGTCCTCGCTTCGTGATGAAAAGGTTGGCGGGTTTGATGTCACGATGAATGATGCCTTCGCTGTGAGCTGCATCAAGAGCATCGGCGATCTCGATGGCAATCGAAACAACCCGCTCTGTATCGAGCGTACCAGCGGCTATCCAGTATTTTAGGGTCACACCGTCCAGGTACTCCATTGCAATGAAGGCGCGGCCTTCGTGGATTCCAATTTCATAGATGGTGCAAATATTCGGGTGATTGAGCGCAGATGCGCGTCGTGCTTCGCGGCGAAAACGCTCCAAGGCAACGGGGTCTCGGGCTGCGTTATCAGGCAAAAACTTTAAAGCGGCAAACCGGCCGAGTTCATTATCCTGAGCTTTATAGACTACGCCCATGCCACCGCTCCCCAACTCCTCCAAGACACGGTAGCGCGAGATGGATTGTCCAGTAGTGAATGGAGCTTGAGTCATGCCACAGTTTTAGTACGGAGTCGGTTTGACGGGTACTGGTAATAGTGCCAGTTTGTGCCGGCAACGCGGATGCAAGGGGAGCATCGTAGGCTGTCACTTTTGACAATTGAATTTCGGTGCCGCTAGAGCGATTTTGATTCGGCCAGCCACAAAATTGAGGCAGTTTGCATGTATCAAGATGTCGATTCTTCGCAAAGGCAGTGCATTCAGTGCGCGACGGGCTCGCGTCATGATCGGTGATCACCGGCCCGCACCTAATCGCAGGCGACCAGGCGCCGCTCTGAGGAGAAACCTGAAATGAATCTGCCAAACTTTCCGGCAGTCGATTTGTTCTCCGCCGGTATCAACGCGCTGTACGGAGTGCTCGTCGCCCGTCAGCCGTCGCACGACCGTGACTACACTGCCGCGGGGTTGCTCATCATGGCCTTCTTCGGCGGTATCGGCGGTGGCGTGGCGCGCGACCTGCTGCTCAATGACATCCCCGCACCCCTCAGGGATCCCAAGTATCTTTTCGTGTGCGTTCTGATGGGTTTGCTAGGCCTGGCGATTTACCAATATTCCGCCTCGAAGGAGGAGAGGTTCCGTACCAGGACGCTGGCGTATTTCAAGTCTTTCACGCTTCCCTGGTTTGCGATCCTGGGCGCGCATAAGGCGCTCGATCACAATCTCGGGATATTCGCCGCGATTATCGTCGGGATGATTGCCACCACTGCGGGAGGAGTGTTTATTGACCTCTTTTCCGGCGTCACGCCGGAACTCGTCAGGCCCTCAGAGCAACTCGTTACCACCGCGGTGCTGGCCAGCACGGTCTACACGGCGCTGGCAGTGTTGACGAAGGGCAGCCTCTCTTTCTTTCCCGTCACGCTGATCGCAGTAGCCATTGCGTTCGTCTTCCGCGTGTTTGCTGTTCGCGACCACTGGCCGTCGATCGTACCCGAGGATACGCCCGCCGCCGGCCCGGTCGCGCGTCCGTGAACGCCTTCTCGCCGCAGCTGGCCCTCTTGCCAGCTGAAATTCTGACGCGAATCAACTTTACGCGCATATAAGAGGAGTGCCCCATGAGCTTGGTACAAGAAGCGCCGAAGGATAGGGCAACAGTCCTCGCCGAAGAGCGAACTGATCTGGGCATCCGACGCACGCTGATGGCGGCCGAAAGAACGCTGATGGCATGGATACGAACCGCGATTTCAATGATCGGATTCGGTTTCAGCATCTACAAGTTCTTTCAATACCTGCCCGAAGAGATCGCCGCGGGTAATATCCAGCGCCCCCAGGCCCCGCGCAATCTGGGGTTGACCCTTATAGGCCTCGGCACTCTGGCGTTGGCTGCAGCAGCTTGGCAGCACCGGATTTTTCTTAAAGAGATCGCGCCGTCCCGTGTGGGGCGCCTGTGGTCTATCTCCTTCACAGTGGCGATTCTTGTAATCCTTATTGGACTCATCACGTTTTACGGCGTTCTGCTGCGCCACGGGCCGTTCTAGCCAAGAAGGACTTCGTGCGAGAGGCCGGCGGGCCGACTGGTCAAACTAGGTGATTATGGATGAACGCAAAGCGCAACTGAAAACGAAAGCAGTCAGTGAAGCGAAGAAGCTCGCAGTGATTGTAGGCTATCTTGCGATGCTGTTTGTTCTGTTGGAACTCCATAGACTCGCGATTTTGCGAGAGCAGAACCCAGCGTCCCCGGCCGGTTACCGGGTTGGTTTCGCACTTATCAATGCGCTGGTATTGGGTAAGATAATCCTGATTGCAGACGCGTTTCACTTAGCGGACGACTTTAAGGATAAAGCGCTGATCTGGGCGATTCTATTTAAATCCGCCGTCTTTTCCGTACTCCTGACATGTTGTGACACTTTGGAAAAAGTGTTGATCGGAGTGTTTCACCATAGATCCATCGCCCAAAGTGCGTCAGAGCTAGGAGGCGGAGTGGAGGGGTATTTGCTTCTGACCGTGATGGCGTTCATCGTATTGATACCTTTCTTCGCGATCATGGAGACGGCCCGAGCCATCGGGGAGCACGAATTGTTCTCGATAATCTTCAAGGGCAGAACGTCTTAGATCTCGCGGCTGGAGGCGCTTCGGCCGCCTTCGAGCGGTTGCTGCCGAGGCAAGAGCAGAAACGCTAAGTAGTTGGTTCGTCTAGCATTTTCCTATGTCATGCATCACGGTTTTGCACGGTATTCGTCAATGTTTGTTCCCAAGTTGTTCCCAAATCTTGCACCCCTGGATGAGACAGTTTCGATGGGCACACTTGCACTTCTTGCCGAATTTGAACCGAGGACTTGGCGGACCAGAGACGAAATTATCAGACCGACGTCATGCGAATGCTGGATTACATAAGTAATCGCGCGCCCGAAAAGCAATACTCACCATAAAAATGATTATCACACTTAAACTTTGTTGATCAGGACCTTCTGCTAAATGCCGACGTAGTTGCCGCTTTCTTCGTTGAAGAAACGGCCCACTTCGGCGTACCCGCTGCGCCGGAATGCACGCTCGCTGGCTTCATTTCCGATGCGTATCGTACATTGGACGATCCTGGCGCCATCTCTGAACGCTTTGGCCTCGGCCAGGCGGATGAGCCGCTTGCCCAATCCCTTATTCTCATGCGACTCGTTGACGGAAAGATGGCAAATCTCGGACTGATACCATTGCACTTTTTTCACTTCCACGCAGGCTACGACTTTTTCGGCGATAATCTCGAACAGATAGTCGGCAACGTGTTGTTGGACCCGCGCGGCCGTATAGGCGACCTGCAACTGGTTCCGAGAATTTAGCAATGCAGCGATTTGTTCAGCTTGTTCAGGCGTCATCTTTCACGGCCAGGAAAAACCAGCTTTCCCATGAGTTTTGCTGTAGACCCGGGGATTTTCACCCTCAATCAGCCCAGCCGGGTTGGTTTCTTTCCCGACCCGTTAGTATTCGTCTGCTCGGACTGCGGCTTGCTAGCGGAGTTCGAGAACATTGAGGATCTCCACGTTCGATGGACGCAGACGGAAAATCGGGACGATTGCCGGAACGGTGCGCCGGGCCGCCACAATTAGCGCCAGCTCGATGTGATTTTTGCACATTGGTCTGGGCGCTATGAAGGATTAAGTCCTCATCGTTACGTCATGGGCCGCGATGGCAGAGTCAATAAGGTCAAGCAATGCTCGAACTGCCGAGGCGGCGAGTACCGGCTTGTAACCAAAGGCTCACCTTTCTTCAGCGACTGGCGCTTTCAGTGCGTCCAATGCGCAACTGCAAAAGAAGTAGTTCAGGCTGATCGTCAAACGCTCGAACTCCTCAAGCCTCGAATGGATGCTGGCCACGGCAATCTTCCAAAAGAGTGGAACATGCTTCCCGTGTCATACCGGGCCTCTTCCGTCTTCTATCCTCAGACCGACAGTTTCATTTTGTTCAAGGATGCCGAGGTTACGGGATTGTTGGCAGCAGCCCGTCGACCCGATCTCATCGCAAAACTCATGAAGCTTTACGACTTCCCTGGAATTCCGCTAACGCATGAGGACGTTATCAGGCAGCTTGAAGAGTATGGCCGAAATGCTGACGCTAGCACCTATAAGAAAATGGTAGACGTACTCAACGTGCTGCCAGCCGGCATGAAGACGACCATAGAAACTGAACTCTCAGGAAAGAAGAAAGCCTACGAAGACGAAGGTCTCATCCGAGTCCAACATCAACAATCATCATTCTTGTCTTCGCAGGTGGAGCTTAATCCACAATGGGCCAGGCGATACAATCCCGTTCGGCTTGGCATTGAGCATGACTCGTTCTGCAGCGAAGTTGTCAAAAGAGAAAGCACCAACCCGAATCTGCCAGCCATCTCGGTTTTGAACCCCGAAGTGTGCAATATCGATCCCGAGGACTCGAATGAACGCCTGGCCTATGTTTCCGCTGTAGAAAACTACATGCGGCGCTTAGGACTGGACGAACTTGTTTTTCTTCGTGGACTCGACATATGCGAGTTCAGCTTCGGCTTCACGCGTGTAAGTTCGACACCCTCCACTAAGGAAAAAGATTTGGAAATGCCCGTCAAGCTTTGCGCTTTTGACCATGTGGAGAAAAATAAGCGACCGATCTATCTGCTCGAACAGAAAAACGAAGGATTCTATCTGCGACTCAACGAAAGACGCGTTATCGAGTGGCTTTCCCAAAATGGCCTCGGGGATCAACTACCGCCACGCGACGGCATGCGTCTCGGGGGATTGCTTATCGAGCAGTATCAGGATTTTGGAAGGTTTCTCGAAGGGTACCGCGAGCGCTCGTCGCCGCTCACACCACGTTCCATTCCTAACTATGTTTACCTGCTGTTGCACACGATGGCCCATCATTTCGCTCATGCCGTTGTGGAGTATTCCGGGCTCGAACATGGCTCAATCGGAGAATATATTTTTCCCGGCGACCTTGCTTTTCTGGTTTATCGCAAGGGTATGACTCCGGATTTGGGTAATCTCTCTGCGATGTGGAGGAACCAGGCACTCGGAATATTTGAGCGGCTGCTGTCCGCTCGCACGCTGAAGTGTGATAGCGGCACATTATGCGACCGACGCGGAGGAGCCTGTCCCGCTTGCATCATGGCGCCGGAGGTCACATGTATCGCCGGAAACAATCTGCTCAGTCGAGCGGCGCTCAACGGAGGCGTGCCACCGGGATGGGATGCTGACCGCGCGGAACTTAAGGGATTTCTGAGACTTTAACTGGTGTGCCTTCTTGTTTTTCTAACGCAGCGCCGCCCGCACTTTCTCCGCTGCCGCCTGCTCCCGCTGATACTTATCCCGGGCGAGCGTTCGTTCATCGTCCGTCAGGTCGGCCAGAAATCCAAACCCTCGGACACATTCCTCACATATTTTCTCTTTTTCGATCACCGCCGCTCGGTTGAGAAGCTGGCGCAGATCATCCCAGTCGAATTCGCGCCCGTCTGTGAATTTCTGCATCAGCCGCGCCGGATCGAAAGTGTCGCCGGCTTGCCAGAGCTTCAGAACAAGAAGTCGCCGGATCAAGGGCTGATCGAGCGGGCGACGGGCGAAGGCTCCCAGACCATGAATGTCGCGCGCCTTGCTGCGCTGATAGCATGCCCGTAACTTCTCTGCGAGTATTTCCGGCAGCGCGAGACATGTAATTTCCGAAGTTACAAACGGGAGGAATTTGAAATAACTCTGTTCGATCTGCGCGAGTGGCTCCGTGCGCAGCGTCGGCGTTTCGCGGCGGCTGATCTGAATCCTGACCTCGCTTTCGCCACTCGCATTCCATTCGTGAGCGTAAGTTGGATTGACGCCCCAGGACAAGCCGTCCTGTGTCTCGTAGTATGCGCTATCGGGAATGGCAAACTGTATTCCGTGAAAGGGTTGCTCAAACGCCGCCATCATCTCGAGGACCACGTCCTCGTGGTCGTGTTCCGATAGTCCCGTGAAATCCAAATCGGTCGAGAACCGGCCATTGCTGCCGATGACCATCTTGCGCAGGCAGGTCCCGCCCTTGAAAGCCATCCGGTTGAGAAGTCCGCGCTGCGAAAGCAACTGAAGCAGAAACGTCAGCACGACTTCCTTCTCCGCGATCATGATGTCGCGAAGTCCCGATTCCATCGAGTAACGCTGCACCTGCGCCTGCGTCAACATCCTACGCATCCCTCTTCAGCGCCTTGCGATGCCCGACGCCCGCGCTCGCGCGCAGTTCGTCCTTGCGGACGTTGACGAACACTTTCCAGGTCTCGTCATAGCCAAGGGCGCCTTCCACGGTGCGCGCGCGCACCGGATCGGGTCCGAGCCATGTGTTGCGGCTGCGCGACGCCTGCGCAAGCAGCCGGTCGCGCGCGGCGGGCGGAACATCCGCTTTGACATGATCGGCCAGCCAGCCGACGCGACGCGCCAGTGCTCCCGAACCGATGCGTTCCAAGTAGTCGTTGGCCTTGCTCCAGTCGAGGCGGCGAGTGGCATTGGCAAGGATTACGGCTGTCTCTCCCACGCCGCCGGCGAGATCAGGGCGTTCCACACAATCAAGAGCGGTCTTCTCGCGGTCGGACATCATCACCTTGTAGCCAAGCACGTCGACCGGCGCGAAGCCGAAAAACTTCTTGCTGGAGAGATTCACAATGCGCACGCGTGACTCGCCAACTTCGCGAGCCCGCAGTCTGGTCGGTGTCACCACGAAGATGATATTGCGGTGCTGTGTCGTCAGCCCGTATTGCGTGGCGGCCGTAGCAAAGCCGATATAGTAAGGATCGGCGACCCGACTCGCACGCGCGAGAAGATTACTGTTCCCCAGAACGTCCGGCCCCTGCTCCGGCGGGACCAGCAAATATTCGCCCCAGGTCGCACGCTCCAGCCAGCCCTTGCGACGCAAGGACTCGATGACATGATCGGCAGCTTTCTCGTTGGCACCCAGCAGCGCGGCGATCTCGGCCCTCGTCGCTTCGCGGCGGTGCTTTTCGGTCAGCGCCAGTATGACCTTGCTCTCCTGGACCGATAGGGTTCGCGTTGTATTTTCCACGCTACACCTTGTAACAAAACCCCCCGTTTGAGGGGGTTTCGATGAAAAGTATTGCATTTTCAGTTGGCTAAGTCAACAGCACAATGTAACAAAACCCCCACCCTGAGGGGGTTTTGTTACAACTTATTGCACGCCATCCAGCAGTGTCCGGCCTCGCGCCTCGATGACAAACTCACAGCCGAACCAGACGCCGTCCTAACGGCGACGGCGGCAACAGCCGCACGATGCAGTCCTCAACGAATTTATGCAACGATCCAACGACAGATTATTTACGTGGTCGGCCGGTCGGCTTAGCTTTGTAATTTAGTACTTCGCGGCGATTTAGCAGTACCTTGCCACCTATTTGCAATGTGCGGAATCGCCCCTTCTTGACCAAGCGTCCGATTGCTTGCGGTGAGACGCCGCGAAGGCGAGCTGCTTCGGACTGCGATACCCATTCTTTTGCTACTATCTTTTTGTTCGATAAAGTAGTTGAATTATTCAACCTATTTAGCTTATCCTTTGGCATTGGCGGTCGCGCTATCCTGTCCGGGACTGTGTGAGTGACTAGATGATGCGACAGCTCTAGGCTCTTGTTCTAACGGGACGCGCCGATGCTATCAACATCGGACACGTCCCTGACCAAAGTCGCCTGGTTAAGAGGCAACAATGGCTGGAATCAAAGTTATCGGGTTCCCCTTTTGGGTGCAACCCGCCCATCTCTGTTTGATTTCCGTCGCTCGCGCCATCCCTCTGCCGGTCGCACACCCCCGCCGTAGTCTTGTCCAACTAGGTCTGTTTGTCCACGCTTGTCAGTTCTCGACTGCATCGGGGAAGTGTGCCTCGACGCGCCCAGTTAACCTCCGACCTGCGGCCACTTCGCCGCTGAAAGGATGCTCACTCATGGAAAAAGCACATTTATATGAAGCACTGTATTTGGTGAACCACGGCATTGACGAAGCCGATCGGGGAGTTCAGCGCCTCAAGAAATCACCCAAACTTTTCATGGAAACCTACCACAAGTCTATGGCTGGTCTCGAACGCCGTCGTTCCCTTATCAATTTGCAATTCATGCTCGAAATGCGCGAACTGGAAGAAAACGACGAGTCTTACTTCGAAGAGGAATTCAACGTTTGGCTCTCCGACGAACCTCTGACCAATGACGAAGTCGGTCGGTTGATGCGCGAGGTCGAACGTCAACGGAAATATGAGGGCAAACCGCCGTTGGTGCAGTTTCTCACCTCGAGAAAGCGTTCAAAGAAAACCGAAGAGGTAACCGAAGAGGTAACCGAAGCGACCCATCCCACTCGCAAACCCAATGGTGCGCCAGCATCGGAGAACCACCCGTAGGAAGGACACGCCAAATGAACGTGCAACTACTTCAAGAGGTAATCGAATTGAACCAAGCATTTGAGCGTGTGATCGAAGGGCTCAAGCGGATGGAGAAAGTGTCCTTCCTAAAGGCAGCCATGGTCCGCGAAGATCGTGCCGAAGTCGTGCTTGCACAGATCGACTTCAACCGGTTGTTCTTCGGGGATTTCCAAAAGGATTATGAGAGAGACGAGAAATGGGCCGCTGATTTCCAGCGAGCTTGTCTGGCAAAACGGTGCGATCCCGAAGACGACTACATTGGAGTGCGACAACGGGAGGAGGCGCGCAAGAAGAAGGGGCTCCCGCCGCGAGTAGTTTTCTTGCCGGACTGGGACATGCGGGATGAACAACGCTACGACGAAACTCAGATTGAGCGTCGAAAGAAAGCTGCCGAGAAGCGTCGTAAGAAAGTACTGAAGCCCAAACCAAAGAGAAGCCAGCGCCCCGGCGACTCTACGTCGGGGGCGGAAGCGAATGCACCACGAGGGACGGAGGCTCAGTCGTGACCAAACGAAAAATGCCCACCCCAAAACTGTCGGCGCGTGAAGTAATGCAGGGCAAACAATATCCAGGCATCACGGGGAAGGTCGTCCATTGGGCAGACCACGCCTTTGAGGAAGGCATTCTCTACGTTCGCATCAGATTCACCGACAACACCGAGCTCTGCTGGCGTATCACCAGTTCCACGCTGCTTGAGGAAGCCGATCTGAGCGACTGGAAAACCGGGAACTTCCGGCAAATCTGCGTTTTTGTTGAAAACAAAAGCGGCCGCGAGTAGCGGCAGCGTGGCTGAATTCGCAAGATTCAACTACGACAAACACGACCAAGATAGAGGAGGAAGCGATGCAAAAGGCTCTGATTTACGAAGCAATCTTCATTGTGAATCGCGGGATTGATGATGCGGTGAGCGCACTCGAACGACTCAAAAACAACAGAGAGGCCAAAGACGCGGGCTTTTCTCCGGCATTTCTGGACCAGAAGTTGATCGAATTCGAGATGCACCGGGCCTCTCTCAACGGCTACTTCACCAATCATCTCGATTCCGCGGAGGAGGCCCACGCCTGCCAGCTTCACAAGAATTACAAACAGTATCGGAGGAAAGATCTGGACGAAGTCCAGGTCTATCAAGACTTAGAACTCCTTGAACAACGCCGTTGGATGGAAGGCAAGGGGCCAAGAGTACGGTTCCTGAGCAAGGAAGAGATACGCATTCACGAAGGACTTCCTCCGAAGCCGAACCCAGACGCGGAAGGTACTGCGGCGCCGAGTAAGGAACACCATGATTAAAAAGAGAAGAAGTTGGAAGGCGGTGCCGACGAGTCGGACGCCCGTCTCTTCGATGACGAAGGAACGCGAGAAAATCCAGAAGAAGATCGAGCGGACTTACGACAAGCTTCGCAACAAGTACCCGGAAATCCACGGCAAGGTCGTGGACTTCGTACAGCAATCCGTCTCAGACGGAATCGTCTACGTCGGCATTCGCTTCACGGACAAGACGGTGTTCTCGCTCCGCTACGGATGCGACATGCTCATCGTTGGGGCTGATTATCTGGATGCCAAAACCGGCGACTATGAAGTCATTCGCGAGTACATGAAGCCGATTCCGAGATAGAGGCAATGCCCGGCGGCGACCGCCGATCAGGATCGACAACAGTAAGTAAACCCTTTCGCAGATGGGTGAGAGCCGCTCTCAGGAGATGGTGAGGACATCTGCCCGTGAACCGGTGCATTTGCCACTACAATGACGCTATACAACACATAAAGTAATCTATACTTGATACACAGAACGTCATAGCGTACTCTAAGGGTGTCTTCGGGGAGGTCAACCTTGTCTCAGCAGCCCTTTCGAGATGAGCTAGCCCACCGCCGTAAAACCACGCTCTTGCTCTTCTACCTAGCGGCCCTCTTGTCCGTCATTGCCGTCAGTTTTGCCACAAGAATTCCGTCTCTCCGCACGTTCCTATTCGTTCTGGCTCTCGCGGGAGCAGGGACGGCTATCCTATTCGTGCTGCGTTTTCTGACGGCGAATGATGAGCACGAAAGGCAGATCATAAGATCAACTACCTTGCCTTGACGTTTGCTTTTGTCGGAACTTTGGCCTTTTCTGCTGCAATCGGTTTTCTCCAGAAGTTCGGCTTTCACTCCGTCTCCTGGCTCGGTATCCCCCCGCTCATGATCACTCTGTGGAGCATCGGATTGATTTTGTATTCCTGGCGGTACCGATGAAGACCCGGCTACGCGTATTGAGAGCGGAAAAAGAATGGTCGCAAGCTGAGCTTGCCGCCCAGGTGGGAGTCGCTCGCGGCACCATCAATGCCATCGAAACCGGCAAGTACGACCCCAGTCTTCCGCTCGCTTTCAAGATCGCCCGCGTCTTTGGCAAAAGCGTGGAAGAGGTTTTTCTTTATCAGGAGAACGAACAACCAGCAACGACGACTCCCGCCGTCTAGCTAGCCCCGTCCAGTCCAATGAGCATCGCGTTGTACCTCCGACTTCTTTCGGTCGGCCTCTTGTGCCTGTCGCTGTTGATCTCTGTTCGGCCATTTGTAGGAACCGTTCGCCGCGCTTTCCGCCGGAAGGAGGCGACCATGTCCCGCGGGTTTGATCTCGATTCCTTCGGAATGGACGATTTCCGGGAGTCCGACTCTTATGATCGCGGTAGGGAAACTGGTGCCGGCAGGGTCGGCGGCTCACGCAGGGCTTCGCATGGGAGACCACCAACCATTTGCGGCATCTCCTGAGCAAGGTCATGGGTACCGCCGTGAATTGGGAATACATCTCGAACAACCCTGTGCGTGGTGTAAAGATGCCCGAAAGGACATTGAAACGCCCCCACAGATTTCTCTCGGCTGGGGAAGTCCAGCGACTCATTGCATCAAGCAAGGAACCAACCCGCACAATCGTCATGCTTGCGACTATGACCGGTTTGCGAATTGGTGGAATCCTTGCACTGCGGTGGGGGCGGATCGACTTGCTTCGAGGAACCTTGCTTGTAGCCGAAACTTGCTACAAAGGGCATTTTGGAACCCCTAAGACCCGTGCAAGTAGACGCGAAGTTCCGTTGGCTCCGGCAGTCGTACGTGAGTTGAAAGAGCGCTATATCCGTTCAGCGGACCATTCTCCGAGTGCCTTGGTTTTTGCGACTCGCGAGGGTGCTCCGCTTGCCGCGGACAACCTAAGAAAAAAGTCGCTTCGGACTGCATGCAAGCGGGCTGGCTTGCAGCGGATCGACTGGCATGCGCTCCGTCATACCCATGGCACGCTACTGCATGCCCAAGGAACGCCGCTCAAAGTTGCACAAGCTCAACTGGGACATTCTCACATGGCAACAACTCTGGAAGTTTATACGCACGCAAGTGGGAGTGCCTAGAGAGACGCTGTGAACATGCTCGCAGACCAATTGTTCCCAAATGTTCCCAAGTTGGATAGTAGTGGAAATACCGCGCAGGAAGAGACTCAAGTAATTCAGTGAGTTAGTGGTCGGGGCGCCGAGATTTGAACTCGGGACCTCCTGCGCCCAAGTTTACGGTTGGCTGCGCTTTTTTGCGATTTTCTCTTCTGCAAGTGATGCGAATTCATAGCGTTAGGCCTGCTAAACAGCAAAAAAGCGCCGAGCTATGGGTAGCCCCCGGAAACCGTTTATCCCCCGTATACGTCCTCGCCTGTTAGTTTTGACAATTACACAATCCGAGCCCGTCGCCTATTCTCTGGTCGAAATAGGTAATCAGGACCCGCAGAAACTTAGTTGCCGTCACGAAGATATCTGTAGCGGAGCGCCCATGGAATCGTCCGCAGTTCCCCAAGCCATTGAACTGATCGTTCGCGGGCTTGAGATTCTGGGAGTCGCGGTGATCGGCATTGCCTTCCCTTACGCCACCATTCGGGGACTTGTGCAGATCAGGCAGCGTAGACCGGACGCCTATCTGCAACTAAAAGTTTTCATTGGAAAAGCGTTGCAACTCGGACTCGAATTCCTGGTCGCTGCGGACATTGTGAAGACGGTAACCGTCAACCTCACCAGGGATGGGATCGTGTCGCTGGGGTTGCTGATTTTGGTGCGAACATTCCTGAGTTGGTCCATCACAGTGGAAATCGAAGGGTGTTTGCCCTGGCAAATCGCAAACAGCAGGGGGGCTTGAGGCATGGGAGTCTTGGAAAGAATTATCGAGAATCTCATTGCTCGCTTGGACGGCCCCCTTCACTTCCGGTTCGTGTTCCAGCCATTGATGGCAACTATTTTGGGGGTTGTCGACGGTGTCAAAGATGCAAGAGCTGGGAAGCCCGCATATTTCTGGGCCGTGCTTTTTACTCCCAAATCTCGCGATGAGCTGGTTAAGCACGGCTGGAAGTCGGTCGGCAAGATTTTTATCCTCGCGATCATTCTCGACTCCGTCTACCAGATGGAAGTTCATTCGACGATTTACGCGGGGGAATTGCTTATCGTGGCGTTCACCCTGGCGATTGTGCCGTACCTGGTGGTGCGCGGTCCGGTGAATCGAATCGTCCGGCTGTTCCGCAGACAAGTTCGCGGAGATGCAGTTAACGCAAAAATGGCCGACGTTGCTCCGCCACGCGAGTAGATAGGCTAACCACACTGAAATTGCGGGGCGATAAACAGATTTGAGATTGACAACGCGACACTGGTTACAGCCTCAAAACAAAAGGAAGGTACTGCCAACATGCTTCCTGTAACTGCCGATCCATTGCCAACCAACGCCCCTCCGGCCTTCCACTTGCTTGCCAAGCCCAGCGGGTCTACCTGCAATATTGACTGTACGTATTGCTTCTTCTTGTCCAAAGAGTCGCTGTATCCGAACGAAAAGAACCGGATGTCCGACGACACGCTCGAGATCTACATCCGTCAACTTCTCGAGTCGCACCGCACGCCCACGGTGACCGTGGCTTGGCAGGGTGGTGAGCCGACGCTGATGAAGCTCGACTTTTTCAAGCGCTCCGTCGAACTCGTCGAAAAGTACCGCCGGCCTGACCAGGCCGTCCAACACACTTTTCAAACCAACGGCATCCTTCTCGATGATCAATGGTGCGAATTTTTCAAGGAGCACAATTTCCTGGTCGGCCTGAGCGTCGACGGCCCGCGCGAGCTTCACGATACATACCGCGTTGACCGCAGCAAGCAGGGCACTTTCGATAAGGTGATGCGAGGTTGGCGACAGCTGCGCAAGCACGGAGTCGACTTCAATATTCTGTGCACCGTTAACGCCGCGAACGAGAAACACGGCCGCACGGTCTATCGCTTCTTTCGTGACGAACTGAAGGCAGAGTGGGTTCAGTTCATTCCGATCATCGAACGCGCCAGCGAGGCGACGATCCAGATCGCCAATCTTGGCTGGAGCGAACAACCCGGCCAGAAGCGCTTGCTCTATACGCAGGCCGGCAACTTAGTAACGAAACGCTCGGTCGGCGGGGAACAATACGGCCGCTTCCTCGTCGATGTCTTCGAGGAGTGGGTGCGCCACGACGTTGGCAGCGTTTACGTTCAGCTCTTCGATGTGACGCTCGAGGCTTACTTCGGCCGCCATCTACTTTGCATCCACGCACCGACGTGCGGCTATGGCCCGGCGCTCGAGTACAACGGCGACCTCTATTCTTGCGATCATTTTGTCGAGCCGCGTTATTTGCTGGGAAATATCCACCAGGACCACATGCTAAAGCTCATTGCCTCGGCGCAGCAGCGCAAATTCGGGGACGACAAGCGCGATTCGCTTACCGCTCAGTGCCGGAGTTGTGCGGTTAAGCCCCTGTGTAACGGCGGTTGCCCGAAGGACCGCTTCGCAGTTTCACGCGACGGCGAGCCGGGCCAGAACTACCTCTGCCAGGGCCTGGAGTTGTTCTTCACACACACCGGCCCGGCGATGCAGACCATGGCCCGACTATTGCAGCACGGCCGTCCGCCTTCCGAGCTGATGGCTTTGACCGCCGCCGAGGACCTCAAGCGAGGACCCTACCATCCGTGTCCTTGCGGAAGTGGCAAGAAGTTCCGCTTCTGCCACGGCGACCGCGCGCCGGGCTCACAATTCAGCGGTGTAAACCCTGCGACCACCGCGCAACCCGATAGGACCCTCAATAACGCGCACTCGGGCCACCCGTCCTGAGCCTAGTCAGGCGATGCACACGGAGCAGCCAAATGAAGACTCGACCTCATATTTCGGCTTCAAAGCGATCTTCTTCGAGAAGAAGGGCAACTGCACCACAAAATTTGAACAAAAGGAAGGAACAAACCATGGCTTCGAAGCAACCGAATATCCTGATTCTATGGGGCGATGACATCGGAATGTGGAACGTCAGCCACTACAGTCGTGGCATGATGGGCTACAGGACGCCGAACATTGACCGCGTGGCCACCGAAGGAGTGACTTTTACCGACTGGTACGGCCAGCAGAGCTGCACCGCCGGACGTGCCGCCTTCATCACCGGGCAGAACCCGCTCCGCACGGGCTTGACCAAAGTTGGCATGCCCGGCGCCACCGTCGGGCTTCAGGCGGAAGATCCGACTATCGCTGAACTGCTAAAGCCGCTCGGCTACGCCACGGGTCAGTTCGGCAAGAACCATCTCGGCGACAGGAACGAATTCTTGCCTACAGTGCACGGATTCGATGAGTTCTTCGGCAATCTCTATCACCTGAACGCCGAAGAAGAACCGGAACTGCCCGACTACCCAAAGGATCCTGCGTTCTTGGCGCGCTTTGGGCCCAGGGGAGTAATGCATAGCTGGGCGACTGAAACCGATGACCCAACAACCGATGCGCGTTGGGGGCGAGTAGGCAAGCAGAAGATTGAAGACACGGGCTCTCTGACCAAGAAGCGGATGGAAACCATAGACGAGGAGATCACCGCAGGCGCTATCGGCTGGATGGAGAAACAGGTCAAAGCGAATAAGCCCTTCTTCCTCTGGTACAACTCGACGGCCATGCACTTCAGGACGCACCTTGCCGCAAAAAACAGGGGCAAGAGCGGACAGGACGATTACAGCGATCGGATGGTCACCCACGACGAGCAAATCGGCGAGATCCTCAACAAAGTCGATGAGCTGGGCATCGCGGATAACACCATCGTGATGTATTCCACCGACAACGGCCCTGAGAACGACACTTGGCCCGATGGTGCCAACACGCCGTTCCGCAGCCAGAAGGACACCAACTGGGAGGGCGCATGGCGCGTTCCGTGTTTCATCCGTTGGCCGGGCAAGATCAAGGCCGGCTCGGTCCTGAACGGCATCTGCTCGCACCAGGACATGCTTCCGACGTTGCTGGCGGCGGCGGGCGATCCGGGCGTGAGCAAGAAGCTCTTGGATGGCTACAAGGTCGGGAGCAAAACCTTTAAAGTCCATATCGACGGGATCAACTTGCTGCCTTATCTGACAGGCGAGGCGAAGGACAGCCCGAGAAACGCCTTCTTCTATGTCAGCGATGATGGCGGCATAATGGCGGTCCGGACGGGCGACTGGAAGTTGGTGTTTGCAGAACAGCGTGCAACCTCAACGCAGGTTTGGGCAGAGCCGATGGTGAGTATGCGGCTCCCCCATATTTTCAGCCTGCGTCGTGATCCTTTCGAGCGCGCTGATTTCAACTCCAACGTCTACTTCGACTGGATGATAGATCACGTGCCCCAGCTCTACCAATGTCAGGCAATCGTGGCGGCCCAAATCGAGAACTATGTGAAGTACCCGCCGCGCCAGAAGGCGGCCTCGTTCAACCTCGACGAGGTAATGCGGCAGCTCGATCACGCGGCGAGCGCCAAGGCAGCAGCTGCGGCAGGCCACGCGCCGGTAGCAGTTGCAGCAGGCGCCAAGGGCGATTGAGCTGCGATAACCCGGTTGAAAGCGAAACAGAGATCCCCGGCGGATCATGCATCTGCCGGGGATCTCTGATCTGTTTATGAGTGACGTGCTTCTTTTTGTGCCATCAGCGCTGATGGCGATGGGCTGGACATCTGGATGTTTAGAGAGTCGGCTAATCTTCAATGATCGCGCAAAAGCTACACGATGCGGCCTTGCTGGATGTCGCAGAAGAAGTGCGCGCCTTCTACGACCGCTATCCGTATCCTCCGCCGACCGATAGTCTGGAAAAATATCGTCGCCTCTGGCAAGACCCGCAAAGACGCCGTGCCGATTTTCATTTATTCTGGCCTTCTAAGTCTTTTTCCGAAAATCAATCCATCCTCGTCGCCGGCTGTGGCACCACTCAGGCGGCAAAGCATGCCGTGCGCTGGCCTACGGCGCAAGTTATAGGCATCGACGTTAGCGCAACGAGCGTGCGGTGCACCGAGGATCTCAAGCGGAAATACAATCTAGACAACCTTCACGTCTACCAGTTGCCCATCGAACGTGCAAACGACCTGGAGATGAGCTTCGATCAGATCGTGTGCACTGGCGTTCTCCACCATATGGCCGACCCTGATGCGGGGCTCGCAGCCTTGCGCGCCGTGCTCAAACCGGACGGGGCGATACATGTCATGGTGTATGCACCTTACGGTCGAACGGGCGTCTATATGCTGCAGGAGTTCTGCAGACGCATCGGCATCCACGCGAACGACGCCGACATCCGGGACCTTATCTCTGCGCTCCGGGCTTTGCCACCGGGACATCCGTTGGAAAACCTGCTACGCGAGGCTCCAGACTTTCGCCAAGAGGCCGCGCTCGCCGATGCGCTTCTACACCCGCATGACCGCGCGTATTCGGTCCCGCAATTGTTCGATTTCCTGGAGAGAGGCGGGCTGAAATTCGGCCGGTGGCTGAAACAAGCGCCGTACTCCGCGCATTGCGGAATCATGACCAAAGTCCCGCAAGCTCGCCGGATGGCGCAGCTTTCTTTAGCGGTACAATTTGCTGCCGTCGAGCTTTTCCGGGGCACGATGGTTCGCCACAGCTTGGTTGCTTATCGGAACGATACCTGTCGCAACGCGCCGGCCGTCAGTTTTGCCGATGACGCCTGCCTCGGCTTTGTGCCCATTCGAATGACAGATACCATCTGCGTTCAAAAGGGGCTGCCGCCCGGGGCTGTGGGCGTTTTAATCAACCAGAGCCACACCTATACGGATCTGTTCATGCCAATAGACTCCACGGAAAAGCGCCTGTTTGATGCCATAGACGGGAGCCGGTGTATCGGCGACATCATGGACAGCGCATTGTCATCCTCGCACCAGAAACCGCAGCGCGACACAACACGAGCCTTCTTCGAGCGGCTCTGGTGGTATGACCAAGTGGTGTTCGATGCATCGCAGTAGCTGGCTTGAGTCTCGCTTGTCGAGAACCAGCGTACGGTCCCTTATGTGTTTTCCAAACTGTTTGGCCGCAATCGAGAAAACGGCGGGCGCTTCGAAACCGCGTCTGAAATGAACTGGAAGGTTCAGGCACAACGGGTCCAACGTGAGGCGTATGTCTATTATTTTGCGTTCAAACATCCCCGTGTGCCTTGGTACGCGAAACTGGTCGCAGCGTGCAGCGCGGCCTACCTCTTTAGTCCGATTCAGCTGATTCCGAGTTACATTCCGGTGATCGGATTTCTCGACGACTTCCTGGTTCTCTTCGTGGCGGCAAGGCTACTTCAAAGAATTATTCCTCCGGAGGTGCTCGCCGAATGCCGCGCGTTAGCCGATGCCGCCGAAATGCGCAGGAAACAAGAAATAAGATCGACGGGGGCCATCATCGGTTTCGTCGCCATCGCTGCAGTTTGGCTTCTCGTAGCGGCCGGCGTCAGCATACTCATAGCACGGTATATCTCCTCCGACACCGCTATGGCGAAATAGTCCCCGAATTCGTTGCAACGCTTTGTTCTTTGGCGAAGTTAGCAAACCGTTTGATCCAACCCAGCGCCCCGCCCGTCCAACACCCGAAGCAATGCAAGCCTTCTTTGGCATCGTTGCAAGGTATGGATACTGGATCGCTTCGCCGGAGGAGAATGCCGCCATCGGCATTAGCCTTTAAGTCGGGATGGTCAGCGATCCGCGTCGTTGTCAAGAAGGGCAGAACCTGTATGAAACCTTGATTCGCGACAAGGCAGCAGGAGCGCTCTGGGCCCATCTCTTATGGGTCGAAGCTGGCATCCAGGCTTCGAGCGATACCGAGCTTTTTCATTCGAAAGTAAAGCGTTGATCGGTTCAGGCCCAAGCGCGCTGCGGCCCCAGCGGGTCCGGAGAGTACCCATCGTGTCTCTCTCAGTGTGGTCAAAATATGGTTGCGCTCAACTTCTTCCAGGGTTTGCGACCGGTCTGTGTATCGGCTAGGCGCAATGCGACTGCTTAGGTCGTGGTGTGCAATCCGCAGGACAGGACCGGCGCTTAAAACTACGGCGCGTTCGATTACGTTTTCCAATTCCCGGATATTGCCTGGCCAGGGATAGCGCCTCAACGCCTCCATCGTGTCCGACGAGATCATTTCTATCGTCTTGCCGACTTTCGTCGCGAACTTCTGCACAAAATGCTGCACCAGGAGTGGAATGTCCTCTGGGCGTTTGCGCAATGGCGGAAGAAATATGGGCACAACATTTAAGCGGTAGTACAGGTCGCTCCGAAACTCTTTTTCGAGAATCATCCCCTCTAGGTCACGATGCGTCGCAGCAACAACGCGAACGTCCACCCTCCTCGTCCGAGTGCTGCCCAGTCGTTCGAATTCTCGTTCCTGCAGCACGCGCAGAAGTTTTGGCTGAAGTTCGAGCGGAATATCGCCGATCTCATCCAGGAATAACGAGCCTTGATCGGCAAGCTCAATGCGTCCGACCTTCTGCGTGATGGCCCCGGTGAAGGCGCCGCGTTCGTGTCCGAAGAGTTCGCTTTCGAGCAGGCCGCTCGGGATCGCGGCGCAGTTCAGCTTTACAAAGCCTTGGTCTTTTCGACGGCTACAATTATGGATCGCGCGGGCGATGAGTTCCTTGCCGGTGCCGGTCTCGCCGAGCAGCAGCACAGTGGAATCGCCCGGTGCGACGTGCTCGACCATTTGCAGCACTCTTCGCAGCGCTGAGCTCTGGCCGATAATTCCCTCGAATCCAGTATCACTTGGGGGCAATTCGCTGACGACATCGAAGCTGGCCAACTCGTTGTCGAAGCAAAAAGCTTGATGACGAATGTCCTCAAGCACAAAACTGTGCGATGCCATGGCAGCACCCTCCTCGTCCACTTTGAAAGCCCTGCAAGAACTTGGCGAGCATCACTTCTTTCGCCTAGGTTTTCGCTTTCGGCTTCCTTCAATCCAGTCTCGAATATAGGCTGGGCAATTCTTGAGTGTTATTTTGTCCGTTTCGCACTGCCCGAGGAAGTGAACGGCTTCGCGATCGACTAAAGTCAAATCCTTCAAGTCCAGTATGATTCGAGAGATTTTCCGCTCCGACGCGATCAATGACTTCAATTCCGCAAGGTTTCCGTCGCTCATTCGACCGATAAGCGTGAGAACAACTTCCCCGTTTGCGCTCCGAAGTATTCTGAACACGTACCGACAAGTGCAAAGCGATAGCCAACGTTTCCGGATGAAAAGAGGTCAGTTACGCGGATGGTTGATGGCGAGTTCTCGCCAAACGTCGAAAACTCGCCAAATCTCCGGGTGAGGTTGTCCGTAGTTGGAGGGACAGTTCCCATCATTAATTCCATGGATCTCTTTGTCCTTACGAGAGAGCCCTGGCCGAGGAGCTTGGGATCATTGACGCGCCGACGCTGGTTGCCGGTGCTGTGCCTTTCACGTTGCCCTACGCGTCTGCCGCGAGGGCGGCCGGAGTCTGCATCCGTAGTACAAGTTGCCCGCAAGAATGTATGCCATTGCCAGCTTCTTTGTCAGACGCGGAGATAGATTTGGCGACGGCGCCGGAAGCGTCCCCGACAACCAAGAACGACTGCGGTACGTTTTGGCCGGCGCCAATTTCGGCGACGGAGCCGAGAGTGTTCGCGTCCAGTTTGATGTTGAGGGACTTTTGATGAGTGATAAGTTTCTGGACGGATGCCACGACGATCGTTTCAAGTTTCCGCTTGAGCCTTGAAGCGATTCTTGTCGATTTCGAGCGACCGAATCTTGGATTCGAGCGTGGACCGCGGGATGCCCAACTTAGCTGCAGCCCCGCCGGGTCCGAACACTCGCCCGCGGCTTTCTTTCAGCGCAACCTCAATCATGCTCTTCTCTCGTGCTGCGAGTTTTAGAGGCAGCTGAATTTCGCCTCTTGGTTCTGCCTGCGACGGTTGCTGCGGCAACCAGCTTTCGTCAATCGAGAAACTCTCCGTTTCGCAAAGTAGCACCGAACGCTCGATGACATTTTGCAATTCGCGTATGTTTCCCGGCCAAGCATAGGACCGCAGCAACTCCAGCGTCTTCTTGCTGATGTCCCGTATGTTCTTACCGGCTTTTCGCCCGTAGCGATCGATAAAGTATTCAACCAACAGGGCAATGTCCTCTCCCCGCTCGCGAAGAGGTGGAATCTCGATCGGGAAAACATGCAGGCGGTAAAACAAATCGCTGCGGAAAGACCCAGCATCGATGGCAGCCTGCAAGTCGCGGTTGGTGGCTGCGATGACCCGTGCATCGGCGCGGATTGGACGAGCGCCGCCGACGCGCTCGAACTCTCGCTCCTGCAAGACACGCAGCAGGGCAATCTGAGTCTCGACTGGAAGATCTCCGACTTCGTCGAGGAAGATCGTGCCGCCATTTGCCAATTCAAAGCGGCCCAAGCGCTGCTGAGTGGCGCCGGTGAAGGCCCCCTTCTCATGGCCGAACAACTCCGAAGCGATCAGGTCACGCGGGATTGCCGCGCAGTTCACGCTCACGAATGCGCGCGAGTCTCGGTTCGATCGTCGGTGGATGGCGCGTGCGACGAGCTCTTTGCCGGTTCCCGTTTCGCCCATGATGAGAACGGTCGAGTCACTTCGGGCGACCTTGGAGATGCGCGAGAGCACGCTTTTCAAAGCGGGAGACGTTCCAACAATCTCTTCAAACATCGAGGCCTTGTCGATTTCTTCACGGAGAGCGACGTTTTCGCTCCGAAGCCCGTCTTCAGCCTGCTTTCGATCTTCGATGTCCGTCGCCGTAACATACCAACGTGTAATTTGTCCGTACTCGTCGCGCAATGGGTTAAAACGAGCCAAGAACCAGCGATAACTTCCATCATGTTTGCGTAGTCGCAATTCCAACTCGTCAGCGGAGGCACGAGCGACAGCACGATCAAAAAGAACGTCGATCCGCCCGTAGTCGTCAGGATGAACGCCGAGGTTATGGCTAGCAGACCCTTGCCACTCTTCAAGACTAAGGCCGATGTAGTCGAGCATGACGTGGTTGGCGTAAAGGCGTTGCCGGTTATGCCCGTATACCGCGATAATTTGGGGCGCCAGATCCAGAATCTGACGGAGTTCCATTTCACTTCTGCGCCGTTCCTCCTCTGCTCGTCTACGCTCCGTGACGTCGATCACAGTGCCCACAAATTCAATGAGGTCCCCAGAGGCACTCAGAACAGGATGACCTATGACGTGAATGTCCCTGACAGGGCCATCCGGATGCACGATGCGGTAGTCCGCCTCCCACTCTGCCTTGTCGCGGATAGCCGTCTGAATTACTTCCGTGAAGCCGGGTTGATCGTCGGTATGAACCCGTTGAAAGAATTCTTCGAATCGAGGCAAACCATCCTGTGGGTCGAAACTTAGAACACGGTAGCATTCCTCCGACCAGTATCTAATATCCTTGTCTGGACTCCATGCCCAACTGCCTGTCTGACTGAGTCTCTGCGCCTCCGCCAGATCGGCTTCGCGCCGCCGCAGCTCCTCGGTCAGGAGCTGGTGCTTGGTAACGTCTATGGCGCTGCCGACGTATATTTTCAGGCTTTGGCTATCGGCAAGCGGTACACCAACGCAGCGAATGTGGCGGACCTCACCGTCAGGTCGCACGATTCGCTTGATGGCGTCAAAGGGCGACGCTTGCACCGCCAGGCCGTCGATCAAGTCCGCCATAGATTCGCGGTCCTGAGGGTGGACGCGATCCAGGTACTCTTTCACGCTTGGCGGTTTGCTGGCCGGATCGAGTCCGTGCATCCGAAATAATTCAGGAGACCAATAGTAGAAGCCTTCAGTACTGAAGGCCCAGCTTCCCATGTGGCCAAGACGCTGCCCTTCGGCGAGATAAAACTCGCTTCTTTGCAGCGCTCGGGCATTTCTTTGGAGCTGTTCTTCCGCGCTCTTGCGCTCCTCAATATCCAGACTCGATCCATACCACTTTACGATGTTGCCGCGCTCATCCCGAAGCGGCACCTTGCGATGAAACATCCAGCGGTATTCTCCATCTGCCCGCCGGACACGAGTCTCGTATTCGAAGACCTCTCCGGACGCGAGGCAGGCCAGCCATTTCTCAACAATCCCGTCAAGATCTTCGGGATGAATGAAATCCTTCCAATTCCAGCCGCTCACTTGTTCCAGTGTGGCGCCCAGATATTCCAACCAGGGTTTATTGAAGTAATCGAGGTAGCCGTCGGGCGTGGCCGTGTGGATGAGCGCGGGAATCGAATCGACGAGAAGTTGAATGTTCAACGACCCGGGTTGCTGTCCTGCGGAAGCCATGGCGCGCATTATATTCCTTTTGAATGTTTCTAACCCTCCTGAGTTGCGGCTGCCGGCTCGCTCTGTCCACATTTTTGCAAATGACGGAATGTTAGCACCCACGCTGGAGACCACTGCCCCTTGGCGGCTGTAAGCAACCTTTTTTCATGAGTATTCAGCTCAAGCTGCCTCGGCATCGGACGTGCCTGCAATATGTGCTTGGTTATCTCCAGGCACATGAAGAACCGCTTCAGGCGATGGGAGCTGCACCGCAATCATCCGGAGGCGCGGAGCTGGCACGCGGGCGCACTCCCAAGGAGGCAAGTTTGAGTTATCAACCTCAAATCGTGGCTGGTTCGTCCGGGCGGCAGGATTCATTCGTCCGCATCGAGGACGCAATTGCGGCGATACGTGCGGGCAAGATGGTCATCGTCGCCGACGATAAGGAGCGGGAGAACGAAGGTGATCTCACCATGGCCGCCGAAAAAATCACGCCCGAAGCCATTAACTTCATGGCGCGGTATGGCCGCGGACTTATTTGCCTTGCGATGACGCCCGAGCGGCTCGATGAGCTTGAAATTCCCCTAATGGTGTCACAGAACAACTCCCGATTCGAAACGGCATTCTGTGTAAGTATCGAGGCGAGGGCAGGCACGACAACTGGCATTTCGGCTGCCGACCGAGCGGCAACGGTGCACGCAGCGATTGACGCGGCGACAACGCCCGCAGATCTGACTCGTCCGGGCCACGTTTTCCCATTACGTGCGCGGAGCGCGGGAGTGCTGGCTCGCGCTGGGCAAACCGAGGCGGCTGTGGACCTGGCGCGCATGGCCGGTCTGCAACCTGCCGGAGTAATCTGTGAAATCATGAATGACGATGGCACAATGGCGCGCGTGCCAGAACTCCTTCGGTTCGCGCGCCACCACGGCATCCCGCTGATAGCTGTGGCAGATTTGATGGCATACCGGATGCGCACCGAATCAATCATTAATAGAGTGGCGTCTGCGAAGCTGCCGACCGAGTACGGCGAGTTTCATCTGCACGCGTTCGAAAATCAGATCGACAAACAGGTGCACATCGCTCTTGTATGCGGGGACATCGGAGATGGCCAGGATGTGCTCGTTCGGGTGCATTCGCAGTGCCTTACTGGAGACGTCCTTCATTCAGTGCGATGCGACTGCGGCGGCCAGCTCGACAAGGCGATGCATCGCATTTCTGCGGAAGGACGAGGTGTGTTGCTTTACCTGAACCAGGAAGGCCGCGGAATCGGTTTGGCGAACAAGATTCGCGCCTATGCCCTTCAAGACCAAGGGCTCGACACCGTGGAGGCCAATGAACGGCTTGGGTTCAAGGCGGATCAGCGGGATTATGGCGTCGGCGTACAAATCTTGCGGGAACTCGGAATTGTTTCGATGAGACTTCTCAGCAACAATCCCAGAAAACTCGTCGCCATTGAAGGCTATGGCCTTTCCGTGACGCAATGGTTACCGCTTGAAATCCAAGCGTCACCGTCGAATCTTCGCTATTTGACCACAAAGCGAAACAAGCTCGGTCACGCGTTGCGGGCATTTTAGTCCTCAACCTTCTCGCCGTTGCTCGGTTCCAGGCAGGCTAGTTGTCTTCACAACGACGGCTCCGGATTCCATCACGGTGAAAAGCTCGATGTCAGTATCTGCACAACTGCGAGGATGCTGTCACCACGTCGAACGCTGCGGGTAAGGGTGAATGTCCCAAAACGCATGCTTTCAGCGTTCAAGGCTTTGGTTTCACAAATGCCCGTAAGCACTTGGAAGCAACCGCACACAGGTGGCATTCGGCGCCGGTCGGCTGCCGAGCGTTTTTCGGCGTTGCACAGCCTGTGGTTCCACTGTTCTTGCTCGTGATCGGGCGGAGTTCATTGATCGAGATCGGGAGTGGCTCTGGGCAAGCGTGGCAGAAATGAGATGCAGCGAGCAAACTCGGATTCTGGTGAGCAAAGCGACGGGTGTCCTCGTTGCTCCTCTGAACGTGGCAACCGAACCGACGATTGCAGTCGTGGCGAGGGCACGAGTTGCAGCATCAAACAGGGCGGCCGCCGTGTATGCGACCGTGCTCGACTACTGGGCTCTCACAAAGCCGGAGGTGAATTTCCTAATTCTTATCACCACATTTGTAGCCTTCCACCTGGCCTCAAGTTCCGGTGCTGCTCCCATTGCGCTTGCCGTCCACACGCTCGTCGGCACATTGCTTGTAGCGAGCGGCGCCGCGACGCTAAACCAGTTCGTAGAGCGCTCTTTCGATGCGAAGATGCGACGAACTGCACGACGGCCTCTAGCTGCTGGAAGGCTCAGGCCTTCAAACGCCCTCTGGTTCGGAATTTCTTTGTCCGTGGCAGGAGTGCTGTATTTAGCAACGATAAACGTGCTGACGGCTCTGATAGGCGTGCTGACGTTACTGAGTTATTTGCTCGTGTACACGCCGCTAAAACGGAGGACAGCGCTGTGCACCCTCGTTGGGGCTTTCCCGGGAGCCGCACCTGCTTTGATTGGTTGGGCTGCGGCACGAGGACGGATCGACGCAGACGCATGGGTGCTCTATGTCATAGTTTTTCTTTGGCAGTTTCCTCATTTCATGGCGATTGCCTGGATGTACCGCGACGATTACTCCCGGGCTGGCTATCACGTCCTGCCTACGCAGCCATTGCGAGATCGTTTTGTGACCTGGCAGAGCTTAGTTTGTTCACTCGCTCTCGTGCCTGTTGCCCGATTCGCGAGTATCACGGGAGGCTTGGGCGTGGCCTACTCAGCCGGTGCGGCGGTGCTCAGCTTGGCCTTACTTTACTTTAGCTGGCGATTTGCTTTTCACAGATCGAGCATCACGGCGAGACAACTCCTGGCCTCTTCGATCTTCTACCTTCCGCTGCTGTTCACCCTGTTGATGTTCGAAAAGAAATGACGCCGATGCAAGTCGTGACAATGAGTCCAGCCATGGCTGCTCTCTTTGGTTCCCTTGTAGGGGCGCTGGGCTCCAGTGCTAGCACCTGGATTTCGCAGCGACATGCAGACCAGCGTGACTTGCTCGCAAGAAGGATTTTCTACCGCGTACAGTTGTATTCCGAATTTATTACCGAAAGCACCCGTGTTTTGGTCGACGCGCTGGAAAACAATTTCAAGGATCCCAACCAGCTTATACCTGCGTACGCTCTATTGAATCGCATTCGACTTACTGCTTCCAAAGAGGTATTCGCGAGCGCAGAGGAACTGGTAAGGGAGATCGTGAAAAACTACAGCGAGCCGAATCTGACGCCGGACCAAATCCGGTCCAGAGCCTTGAACGGCAACGATCCGCTGAAACGATTCAGCGAGACCTGCCGCGAGGAACTCGATTCTATGCAAGGCCACCTATGAGTACGATGTGCGGTGTGATGTGCGGTGCGACCTGCGGACCGTCAACGACTGTCGGGCTAACGAGGACCAAATTGCGGCAATCGCGAACGGCGGACGACTGAGGCGATCCAGACTTCAGACGAGACTTTTTCCGAGCTCTTGACATCCGCTCCTGAACAGCGACGAGGCCTGAGCACGCCCGACGTCCGGTTTTTTCTTGGCTCGACTCAGTGACCCGCTTGCCCGCCTTGATTTCGAGCCAATCAATTCTTTCCTGCCACAGACAACTCCGAGAATACCACTCGCCATTTTTCTACTCCGCACTAAGGTACCGGACGAGTGTCAGTGCCTGAGCACTTGCGAGCGGGCTAACAACAACATCGGCCCTGAACTTCGCGCGAACGACGTAAACCGCGCTAATTCATCGCTCTGAACGAATGGCCAATTGGGCAATGAAGTGCCTCTTGTCTGTGTGTCTTGCTTCTTCGCCGCCTGAATGCTAGGCGACAACGGGCAAGGATTCGCAGCCGGATGGGAGATTCATCTCTCCTTCCTGCGGAGTAGAGGTTCAGAGGACTCATGAGCACACTTGCGACAGAGCGAAATCAGACCGGGACCCCAACGCGTGCATTTGTCATTGCTTGGGCTTTCACTGTTGTTTTCTACTTCCTCGAGTATGCAGTAAGGTCTTGCCCAGCGGTGATGATTCCAGAGTTGGAATCCTCATTTCATACCACAGCGCTCGGCATCAGTGCCATCCTCGGTGCCTACTACTACACCTATTCCACGATGAGCTTGGTCGCCGGAGCGGCCCTCGATCATTTGGGGGCCAAGCGCACAGTGCCTGTTGGCGCTGCCATTTTGGGCATCGGATGCCTCTGCTTTACCGCAGGCGCCGTATCTGCGGGTGATGTAGGTCGACTGCTCCAGGGAGCCGGCTCAGCTTTTGCATTCACCGGCGCCGTCTACCTCGCCGCGCACGGATTCTCCGCACGCTATCTCGCGACGGCAATTGGCGTCACGCAATGTGTTGGAATGCTGGGCGGTTCGGCCGGCCAGTTTGTAGTCGGGCCCATGATCGAGCATGGAGTTGGAGTCCATACACTCTGGGTTTCTTTGGGAGTCATCATCCTCGCGGTCGCCGTGCTTTTGTACTTGGCGACTCCCAGGGAACAGTTTGGACCCCATGTTCAAGAAGGAGGCCTCGGCTCTCTCCTGAAGCCGTACAAGATCGTGTTCTCGAACCCTCAGTCATATCTCTGCGGAATTGTTGCAGGATTGTTATTCGCCCCGACCACGATCGGAGACATGATCTGGGGCGTAGCAGCATTTCAGAAGGATCTTCAATTCACCTATCACAACGCCGTCGTCATCGCTTCGATGGTCCCCCTGGGATGGGTTTTCGGTTGCCCAATTCTTGGATGGCTTTCGGACCGCGTTGGAAAGCGGAAACCGGTAATTATTGGAAGCGCGTTATTCATGATCGCGGCGGCCGTCCAAATCGCGTTGAAGCCCCTTCCAATTCCGCCGCATGTCGCAATGTTTCTGTTCGGCGTTGGGTCGGGCGCCGCGATGATCCCTTACAGCGTAATCAAAGAGGTCAACCCCGACAGCGTGAAGGGCAGCGCCACAGGCGGCATCAATTTCCTCGTTTTCGCCATCACTGCGTTTCTGGGCCCGGTTTATGCAAAGCACGTCGGCAGGGGCATCGGAAACTCGGCGAACCTGCACTTGCATTTTCAGAAGGGTGCATTTTTTTGGGTCGCATGCTGTGCCGCTGCGGTGGTTGTTACGTTTTTTGTCCGGGAGACGGGCCCCGCGGCGCATGCGCAGGTGCAATCGAAATAGTCACGAAGTGCAGCGCGGCGTGAAACCGACTTCGCGACTGCAAATCGAATTCATCTCGTTGCAAAAATACGGAGACGAATAAGGGAGGCGGAAAAAATGCCACACAGAGTTGCCGACGAATTGATTCGCAGACTGGCCGAGGCGGGCGTGGAGAGGATTTACGGGGTAGTGGGAGACAGCCTGAACCCAGTGACGGACGCCCTACGGCTGAACAACAAAGTTAAATGGATCCATGTGCGCAACGAAGAGGCCGGCGCGTTTGCAGCCGGCGCGGAGGCCCAGCTCACCGGCAAGCTCGCGGCCTGCGGCGGCAGCTGCGGCCCCGGCAACCTTCACTTGATCAACGGCCTTTTCGACGCCCATCGCAGCAATGCTCCAGTGCTGGCAATTGCGTCGCATATTCCCAGCAGTGAAATCGGCACCGGATATTTTCAGGAAACCCATCCACAAAATCTGTTTCAGGAATGCAGCCACTATTGCGAGCTGGTCTCGAATCCGGCTCAGTTTGAGCGTGTTCTTCACATCGCAATGCAAAACGCAATTGGACAAGGAGGGGTAGGCGTAATCGTGCTGCCTGGCGACGTGGCTGGTGCCGATCTACCTGCCGAGGGCGCACCCCGTTCTCTGGTCGCTCGCAGGCCGACCGTGCGCCCCGGTCAAAAGGACCTGGCGCGGTTGGCGGACCTGATCAATTCCTCAAAAAAAGTCGCGCTGTTGTGCGGAATTGGATGCGAGGACGCTCACGATGAAGTGGTCGCTCTCGCGGAGAAAGTGAAAGCTCCGGTCGGGCACTCCTACCGAGGAAAGCCGTTTGTCGAGTACAACAATCCTTATGACGTGGGAATGACCGGCATGATTGGTTTCGGCATGTGTTACGAGGCGATCCACGAATGCGACCTTCTGCTGCTCCTGGGCACTGATTTTCCGTACGACAAATTCCTGCCGACAAAGTGCAAGATCGCGCAAATCGACATCCGGGTTGAGCGTTTGGGGCGGCGAAGCAGACTCGATCTCGGAATTTGGGGCGATGTGCGCGAGACGCTACAGGCGCTGCTGCCGATGTTGAACACCAAGCCAGCCGGAGAATTCCTGGCTGCTACGCTCGCCAAACACAAAGAGAAGCTTCGAAAAATGAATGTGTACGTTGACCACGTGGGAAAACGCCTGCCCATGCACCCCGAGCCCGTGGCCGCGGCGCTGAGCGAAATTGCGGCGCCCGACGCGATTTTCACCGCCGACACTGGCATGTGCAATGTCTGGTCCGCCCGATATATCAAGGCCAGCAAGGACCGGCGGCTCATCGGATCCTTTAACCACGGCTCCATGGCAAACGCGCTCCCCCAAGCCATCGGCGCCCAATGTGCCTATCCCGGACGCCAGGTAATCTCCATGTCCGGAGACGGTGGTTTCGCGATGCTCATGGGTGATTTGCTGACGATCACGCAGTACGACCTGCCTATTAAGGTGCTTGTGTTCGACAACAGCGCTCTAGGGATGGTTAAACTCGAAATGGAAACCGGAGGATTCCCTGACTATCAAACGGACCTGAAGAATCCGAACTTCGCGAAGCTTGCCGAGGCCGTCGGCATGATGGGTGTGAGAATCGAAAACCCCGCCGATTTGACTTCGGGCCTCAAGAAGGCGCTCCAGCATCCCGGGCCCGCGCTCATCGATGTAGTAACCGATCCCAATGCTCTTTCAATACCGTCTCATGCCGACCGGTCGCAAGCCGTGGGCTTCGCGCTGGCCCTGGGAAAGATGGTACTCGCCGGGAACCTCGAAGAAGTTGTGGACACGGTTGAAGGCAATATTCGACATATCGGCGAGTCACTGGAGTCCATCTAGACCGGTATTCGTGGTAGCGGACTGCAATTACCGTCGGATTGCCACACGTCCGGGTGGGTGTGTGGCAATCCTGCGGACTGGTGTAGGTGACGACTTTCAGCGAGTGTCACCCACCTAATGACATTGAGGTTTACGATGCGAATTTTCTTGCGAGCGGTATGGTTTTTGTTGATGGTACCTGGCCTTGCGTTTGGCCAAGCTGCCGCGCATCAGGCAGATGCTTCTACGAACACCTCGGACGTCGGGACTCAGCTGGACGTTCTCCGCCAAGCACTTTTGCAAACCCAGCAACAAGTGGCGGCACAACAACAAGAAATCCAGCTCCTGAAGGCGCAATTGAAAGGCGGTCAATCTGGCGCCGCTGCGCTCGTAGCAACATCCGAAGTGGTTCGGCCCAGTCCGACGCCCACCGCGAATCCGTCGGGCTCTCCGCGTGAGATCAACAGTGGCACTATCAACTCCTCGAGCCAATCTGGTGATCAGCAGACGCAGGGTGAACAGCAACCTGCGCTAGGAGTCATCAAAATCGGCGATGCTGTCCTAACGCCCGGAGGATTCGTCGATTTCGAGAATGTGTTTCGAACCACGAATACGCAGAGCAACATCGCCACCAATTTCGCCGGCATACCTTTCAGCAATACTCCTCAGGGAAGTGTGACTGAATTCCGCAGTACGGCGCAGTTCTCCCGCCTAAATTTTAAGATCGAGGACCATTTCAGAAACACTGATTTCCTGGGCTACGTCGAGGGCGATTTCAGCGGTAATAGCGCTCCCAACGTGTATCAAAGCGTGAACGGCCTTACGAATCGTTTGCGGCTTTACTTTGGGTACGCAAAGCGCGGCAAGTTGGAGGTTCTAGGCGGACAAACGTGGAGCTGGTTGACGCCGAACCGCGTGGGGATCGGCCCAATACCCTCCGATTTGGCCATCACGTACAACGAAGATCAGAACCTCGGCGTCGGAGTGCCCTACACGCGGGCGGCCGAGTTTCGAGTCGCTTACCACGTCAATGAGCATTGGGCCATGGGCGTAGGAATTGAAAACCCCAACCAATATATCGGCAACTACGTGGCTCTTCCGGCGGGTTTCAGCTCGATTGGTTCGCAGTTCGATAACAATGTCAACGCGGGAGCGGCAAATCTTATGCCAGATATTCTCGCCAAGACCACCTACGACACAAACCTCCTCCAGAGGCACTTTCATGTGGAAGCTGCCGGCTTTTTTACCGGCGCACACGCCTCGGTGATGCCCACTGGATCGACGGCGTTCAGGTCGCGTACCGCGTATGGCGGAGGGGGCACAATCGCCGGAAACTACGAATTGTTGCCCAACAAACTCGTCTTCCTCGCAAACGCTTTTTGGAGTGATGGTGGTGCTCACTACTTGGTAGGAACGGGACCGCAACTCGTGGTTCGCCCTAACTTTGCCGGGACCGACGTCAGCCTTTCCATGGTGCACGCTGGCGCCGGTTCTGCCGGTTTCGAGTGGAGAGCGAGCGAAAAGGAGGCATTCGCGGTCTATTACGGCGTGGATTACTTCGGACGCAATTTCTTTCCCGACACGACGAACACCACCAATCCAGGAACGGTCATCGGCTTTGGCGGTCCCGGATCACCCAATACAAATAATCGCTTCATCCAGCAGGCCACGTTCGATTGGCTGCTGACTTTCTGGAAGAGCCAGAGATTTGGTGCGCTGCAGTACTACACACAGTATTCCTATCTAAGCCGCGCTCCCTGGTTTGTAGCTCCGGAGAATCCCAGGATCGCGCATCTAAGCATGGTCTATGCCGGCATACGCTACGTTTTGCCTTCGACATCAGGCACCCTGCTGCGCGTACCTTACCCCAATTGAGCGTTGCTGTTTTCACTGTCTCCGCCGGCTCCGTTCGCTGCGGCTGTCAACGAAGAAGTTGTTTTGCGCGGAAGCTTTGAAGAATGCTTGGTCTACCCCGGCGACAGGATCGACATCGTTCATCCGACGGCAGGAGGTTAAGTGTGACTAAATCCATTCTGGTGGTAACCAGCCGATATCCAAAGGAAATTGAAGATCGCATCAACCGCGATTACAACGCTTGGCGAAATCCGAACCAGGATCCTTTCAGCCAGCAGCAGTTGCTCTCCGCAGCCGAAGGAGCCGACGCGCTGTTCATCACGCCGGCAGACCGGTTGGACTCTGGATTTTTCCAGAAAGTTTCGCCAACGATAAAGGTCATCGTCACGTACTCGGTGGGTTTCGAGCATATCGATCTCGAAGCCGCCGCTCGCCGGAAAATTCCGATCGCTTACACCCCAGGTGTAAACCATGACGCAACGGCGGACATCGCCATGCTGCTTTTACTTGGTGCTTCGCGCCGTGCTTACGAAGCCCAGGAACTGGTTCGCACAGGAACTTGGAGGCCACTGAGTCCTGACATGCTTTTGGGATGGCAAGTTGGTGGCAAGGTCCTCGGCATTTTCGGAATGGGGCGCGTGGGACAAGCCCTGGCGCGTCGAGCGCGAGGATTCGGAATGAAGATTCACTATTGCAACACTTCCGAGCTACCCGCGGAAATCGTAGGAGACGCCGTCTACCATAAGGATCCGTCGGATCTGCTCCGCGTAAGTCAGTTCTTGAGCCTGCACGCCCCGGAAACTCCCCAGACCCACCATTTCTTGAACTCCAAAGCAATAAGCCTTCTGCCTCCCGGCGCCATCGTGGTGAACACCGCTCGCGGCGGATTGGTGGCCGATGACGACCTCATCGCTGCTCTCAAAAGCGGGCGGATCGCCGCAGCGGGACTCGACGTGTTTGAAGGCGAGCCAAAACTCAACCCGGAATATGTTTCGCTGAAAAATACATTTCTATTGCCGCATATCGGCAGCGCCACGATCGAAACGCGGACAGCAATGGGCATGCTGGCCCTGGACAACGTAGACGCGGTCCTCAATGGCAAGCCTGCGCCGACCCTCGTCCGGCCCTCGTCTCAGGCCGGAGACTCATAAACGGGGACCACTGCGATCCCTTCGGGCTCAGTCGCCCGACTAAACTACAGACCGGCAGGATTGCAATATGGTGGAAACCAAAAAACTTGAAGACCCATTGACGGTGTATGGGCTAGAACCGAGCAGTTGGAAATTAGACCGATGTTCAATGTCTTTGAGACCGCGCAATACATTACGACTTCTAGTAGCGTCCAGCCCGAGACGGCTCATCGAGTTGTCCGCTAATTGCCTGCACTCGTAACTACAATCTCCGAGTTCGTTGATCCGCACATTCCGTAGATGGTGCCGGCAATACATGCCCCCAGAGAAAACTTGTAGCACCCTGGCCTTTTGGCGACGACTGAGATCGTCCTGTCAGATCCTCCGATAATTGCGCCGGAGCCGTCGAACGGAGACGAGGGTCCAAAATCAACAATGAAGCCTGTATTTTTCGCTGAACTTTGCCACCTAACCGTTGTTCCGACTTTCACACAGAAGGGAGAATTCGACTTCGAATTCGGTGTGCCTGGCGTGACTGTAGCCGAACTCCCACCCCTTCGCTTCAGATCCACCACACACGGATTCGAATCGGATCCGCAACGAGTTGAGGCAGTGCAGATACTCTCTGGATTTGTTTCCGTGCAAACGTACTTGCCGGAGCCTTTATTTTGCGCGTTGGCGACTAGAAGGCTCGCCAGAGATAGTGATAACAGGAGTCCACCAAGACACAGGACCGGTTTGGACTGAATTTTCACGAGGAAACTCCTTACAAGACGAATTCAACAACCGTGCCAACGCCAACCTTTCCACGACTTCTAGTCTCCAACGCCGACCTTGTGCCAGTCGATGATGCTAGTGAGCTTCCAGGCATTTTGGCGGAGCTGGAATTCGAGCTGCCCCTCTTTGTTGATAATCAACTGGGCAGCGGGGAAGAGCACGCCTGAGTTCTTGTCCTTGTCGGAGTCGTTTATCTCGATCTCGCCTGCGGTCAGGTTGTATGACTTGCTTTGGGTGTTGTAGTAATGTTCCCCGAATCTGATCTCGCGGTTTGTGACGAACCGAACCTTGCGGCCGGTCGGCGTGGGGATCAGGCGAATGTAACTGAGGTCGTAACCTACCGTTCCGGTGATGGCAATGCGACCTACGGACTTCATCCTGGTGAGCGCATTCACCAGGCCTTCATTCTGGCCTTGCTTAAAGGCGTCGACGAGGATCGCTCGATCCTCGTCTGTAGAGAATTCATAGACGGTCACCTTCACGCTGACTGTCTGACCGAGCTGCGTGCTGGTGCCCATTGCAATTGCGTCGATAACCTCTGCACCTCTGTCATCCGCAGAAATGACGAGAGCGACCGCCAGGAAAAGCATTACGAGTAGTAAACCGCCGTAGCAAAATTCGCGAACTCTGGATTCGCTCGGATTGCTGTGAGTCATCGCCTTCCTCCTTACCCGGGCTGTCCCCACCGCCTCCACAACCCACATTTGTTCCCGGCTAGCGAACTTTTTCCCTTCTCCATGACTCGCCCACACCCTCGGGGCACGGGACAACCGCACCGGAAGAAAAAACTGTAAACAGCCCTAATTCCGGCGAAGTCTTTGTTCGGCAAATTGCCAATCACGACGCGACACGAACTGCCGAGGAATTTGTTAGCCGAACTCGGAAGAAACTAGGGCCAAGGCCTCGTTTCTGCATCAACCCTAGGTCTGCCTCGATGCGATCACAACTAGGGAAATCCCTAGGAACGCTCTACTGGCGCAGAGCGCTACCCTCGGATAGGCAAGAGCCGCACCTGACGACGGACCGAGCCGTTGTCAGTCGCGGTCGAACTGACGATTCTGACTTCAGCCCATACGACCACGAGGTCTTTCCAAATTCTCGGAGAACAATAAACGTTGGACCGGCGACCAACACACGCTGGTAGGGAGAAAAGTTATGACAGTAAAAAACCCGAAGGAACTTTTCGTGATGTTGCTTAGTGACGCACGACAGAGCACGGAGCGTTCGACCAAAATCTATCAGGAGATCGGCCAGGCAGCCCAGGATCCAGAGATAAAAGAAGCACTCGAATCGCGTGCGTGGATCGCGGGAAAGGACCTGAGCGCGATTGATCGGTGTTTCGAACTGATCGGGGAGCAGCCTGTGAAGCTCAGCGGCCGTCTCCAAGAGGTGTTCGTTGAGGATTTCCGCAGAGAACTGGCGGAGATACAGCACCCGGTTGCCAAGCATCTCTTCATCCTAGCCAAGGTTAGCCACCTGATCCATCTTCGGATTGCCGAGTACGTAGCGCTGGTAGCAGCGGCCGACGTCACTGGGCATTATGCCGTTGGCGTTCTGCTCGAGAGTTGTTTGGCAGACAAGCTCGCGTTTGTCGAACGAACGCGACGTCTCATACGGAATTTCGTCGCGACCAAGGTAGCCGCAAAGGTCGCTGCAGCATAGTTACGCCCGATCAGTACGCGACGAGTTGCCGAAAACGTAGCCTGAACCCGCGCAAGAAGCGGCTGCAAGGGTTTGCTTCGCGCATAAAACGGCTCTCCCCGTCGCCGGGGAGAGCCGCCTCACATGGTTTGAAGGAACTGGAACGTCAAGGACGGGCGCAATGGCTAAGACGAAACAACATGCGCGCACGTCAGCTCGCAAGACGACACGCTGCCCGCTAGGGTTGCGCCGAACACGCCGCTTGTGGCATGTCTGCGACTGGGCATCCGGACATTTCCGTCATTCATTCCCATGGAGACGTGCGGAGCATCGGTCTGTTGCGGTCTGCACTGACTCGGTGACTTCGTCAAACAGACAGATCATGATCCCAGAGCTCTAGGACTCCACTAGGGAATCCCCTAGTTGTCTGGCGACGGTGCCAGGTCTAAAAGAAAGGAAGAACAACCCCATATGGGCGCGGTCGGTACTACCCCTGCCGACTTGGAATACCCCAACGGGACTCGGGCAGCGAACACCAGGCGTCATGGCTGCCCGAGTCCCGACCCCTCCACCGAAAGATTTGCTGTGCTCGCCGTCGCGCCAGGGTCCAGCAACAATCGCAAAGTACTGCAACTCGAGAGCGAGGCGACAACTGGTATCCAGACCGCGAGGACGAGATGAAGAGCAGGCCGTCTCTAGTCGATTCTCTTGATCGCGATGATCAGCCTCGTCGCTCTCCTCGCGCTAGCAGAACGTATCGCTCTGATCCAAGCAATGTTGTTAGCCCAATCCCGTGTTCCGACGCGGCTCCCGGAAAGCCTCTCCGGGAAGGAGATCTCAAGAAATGGCGTCGGCAAGACCTCGCCAGTGACGTGCGGAAATTGCGTTTGCCCGAATTGGATGCTGCCGCCCTCTACATCACCGATTTCGATGAGAGCGGATCGTAGGAGTCAAGAAATGATGATTCGAACGCAGGGGCTTATTCGAGTAAAAAAGGGCGTCTTCCTTGTGGCGCTTTGGGCGTTTCTCTGTGTTCCGGCTCAGGCGAAACGAAAGGACGTGGTCATCATGAAAAATGGCGACCATTTCACGGGTGAAGTGAGCAAATTGAAAAATGGCTTGTTGTATGTGTCAACGGACTATGTGTCCAGCGATATCGGGCTGGATTGGAATCAGGTGCAATCGGTGCAGAGCACCGCTATCTACCGAATTGTGTTGACCAACGGCAAACGACTCGAGGGCAAGATTGAAAAACGTTCCAGTGAGCATGCGACGACAGAAGACTTTTCGATTCGTGAAGCGACTGAGGAAACGCAAGTTCCTTCGTTGGAAATTGTGAGCATTGACTCGAGAAGCCCCACCTTCTGGCAGCAATTGCAGGGGGCCATTGATTTTGGTTATAGCTTTACCAGCGGCAATAGCCAGTCGTCGCTAAACTCCAATACAAGCGCGGCGTACAAGACCCCTAAATGGGAGGCCGCGACATCTTTCGACTCGACGTTCAGTGGTCAGTCCGGCGCATCCAAAACGAACCGCCAGGACTTTCAGGGGACGTACTCGAAGTTTCTAAATACAAACTCCTACATCTTGGGGTTGTCGGATTTTCTGCACAGCAGCCAGCAGGATCTTACCCTCCGCACGACTTTCGGAGGCGCCTATGGACGCTACGTGAAACGTACGACGACCAGCAATCTCGCTTGGCTGGCTGGCCTCGTGTACATTCACGAGTCTTTCGGCACTACTGCGGGCAATCCGTCGGGTCAGAGCATGGAAGGTGTCGTGGGATTGAAATACAGTTACGTGCGCTTCAATTTCGGAGAGTTCAATTCTCAGGTATTGGCATTCCCGGGACTCACCGACACCGGCCGTCTGCGTGTTACGACAAACAATTCGCTTACGATCAAGCTTAGAAACAACTTTCATCTCGCCTTTACCTTCTGGGATAACTTCGATAGCCGGCCGCCGGCGACGGCAAAGAAGAATGAACTCGGGACAAGTACGGGGATCGGATGGTCTTTTTGAAACGTTTTGCGGCTGCAACGGGATCGAGTCCAGAGGGAGGGCCCCAGCCGCTGTTAGCTACGGGAGGATGCGGATCATGTCGGGCAGACAACTTGCGGTGTTTCTATTTTGCTTTGGCGTGCTGCTTACGTCCAGCGGCGCCGTCGCGCAAGATGTGAAGTCTACGTTCGACAAATCCGTAGATTTCGCGAAATACAAGAAATATACGTGGGGATCAAATTACCTGCTGACTCAGCAACCTAAGGATGTTCAGGAGCGCATCAACAAGGCGATCGTCGATTCCATCAACCGGAATCTGCAAGCGAGAGGTTTTGTGGAAGATGATGAGAATCCAGATTTCCGGGTTACGTATGAAGCCGGAGGAGAGCCCAAGACCGATGTGGGCCCGCAGCGATATTTGTACGCTCCGGACATGGTGGGCTACTACTGGGGCGACGTAAGCGGAATTTCCTCCGACGTTTGGGTTTCCAGTCTGGCGAAAGTGAAGATCACTGTGACGGATGCCGCGACAACGAGCAATCTGTGGGAGGCGACGGCGTCGGACAGGATTCGGGACCCCAACAAATTCAAGAGCAAACTGCAAGAGAATGTGGACAAGTTCATACAAAAGACGATGAAGGGTTTTCCTCCGAAAAAGTGATCTTGGCGTGTCCGGAAAGTAAGGCAGGCACGAGGTCCAATGACGACTCGCTGGCCTCAGTTAGTGCCGCGATCAGGGGAATAGCCGCACACCGTTGACCCGGCACAAGCGACTGGACCGCAAAGGAAATGACAATGAAAATGAAACGATCACGAGCACAACCGCTGTTCGCAGCCGCTACGATGTGGGCACTGATATTGTGCTCCCTCGCCGTCTTGCCCGTTGCGAATGCCAAAGGCACGACGCTCCTCGTGAGTTGGAAGAATCCCGACTATTCCGGTTCGAAGCCTCGCCGGATTCTGGTAATCGGCATGAGCGAGAATCCGGAAGTTCGCGCAGACTTCGAAGACGATCTTTCGTCTGCACTCGCAAACGACGGCCTTGAGGTGATTCCCGGTAACACGATCCTCTTCCGCCCCGACTCTGCCAAGCTGGAACCTGCCTATTTGAGAGGACAGATTCGCGACTTCAAGATCGATGCGGTCCTTGTTTCGCGGCTGGTCAAAGTGGATAAAAAAACTACCTACGTCCCCGGCCATAACTACGTCGCTCCTTACGGTTACTATCACTCGTTCTATGGTTATTACCACACGGCGTACCGGCAGGTTTATAGTCCCGACTACCTGCGTGAAGATACGACGGTTCGAGTGGAAACTAATTTTTATGCAGCGAACCTGCCGGATGGAGAACTCATCTGGACCGGCACCAGCGATTCATTCAATCCGAAATCGGCGAAAAAAGTAATCGATGGGCTCGTCAAACTCATCGTGAAAGAGTTGACGAAGCAAAACCTTCTGTAGGACTTTCGCGATACAGTCTTCCATTTCGTCAAAGTGACGCAACATCGACTTTCCGATCGTCGAATTTTCTCCCGACCATGAATCCGGAATTAGATGGCTATCGGCGGTAATCGCGACTGTCGGGTCATTGGGCTAGGGATTCCCCTAGTTGTTGGTGTGGCCCAGACCAGCCTAAATAGTTGTCCTGGAGAGAAGGTAAAGGCACGCGTGCATATTTTTTGCAAACCATCACAGGAGAATGAAGATGGCAACAAAACCAATCGCAATTGACGATCCTAAGCAAGGGACGACATCCAGGTATAACGACTGGACAAAACCGGCTGCGATGGCAATTCCGAAGGAAGGGTTCTTCAAGAAGGAAGATGGGCGGTATGGGCCGATCTTCCCCAGAACGCCCGCCTGCTATGGCTTCTCGATCGTCGCGAAGATTGTCCCGGGAAGAGAGCCGGTCTTCTACGAGTATGCAAAAAACATCGAGAAAGCGGTGACCGACCAGCCCGACTGTCTGGCCGTGCTCAAGCTCCATTACCTCCGGTGGGTACTCTTTCCGATTAAAGGTGAAACGTACTTCATGTACCAGGGCATTTTCGACACCGACTTCGACAAGTACACCGAAGACGCAGTGTCTCTGTTCACACAATTCGGCATCCGCACCGTGTTCGAAAATCTAGAAGGCTTCCCTCCAGACTGGCAGACGAACGCCCCGGCCTTCATCAAATTTGTTCGTGATCATCAGTATCCGAGTTTTTTGGAATACGGGGAGTACCCGTTTGTTACGGCCGATGAGGTCAAGAAAGCCCTCAAGCTTAAGGCAGCATTTTCTGGAATGCTCGACTTGATGCAGTAGAGACATTTCTGCGGGCGAAGGGAACCACGTCCCTCGTATCTCGCCGCCATTCACCGTTCAGTCCGAGCTTGTCGAGAAGACGGCGGCTTGAGGAGACCCTGCGGTGCTTGAGTTTGACGACATCCAGCATTTTCTGATTGCACGTCCGCCGGCCCTCGCGGCACGGTACGAATTCCTGACGTTCCGGCATGCGGCAGGCGGACGCGCGTGGTTGAACGGTATCCTCAACAAAGTAGGTACGGCGAGCGCGATTGGCTCCAACGCCTTGGACTCCAGGTGGATAACTGTGGCCGTCACCTGGAATGGCTTGCGCGCGCTGGGGGTGAGTGAAGCTTCCTTGGCCACCTTCCCCGAAGAGTTCAAACAGGGCATGGCAGCCCGTGCAACGATCCTGGGGGCAACGGGAGCGAATGCCCCCTCACGCTGGGTGGGAGGCTTGGCGAGTCCAGACCTTCACGCCATTGCGATACTGTTCGCCCGCGATGTCGCGGAACGTGAACGATGCAGGCAAGAACATGCCCGGTATTTGTCGCAATGCGAGGGCGTGGAGGCTCTCTCGTCGTTGGATCTCGAGGCCATACCGCCTTACAACTCTGTTCGCGAACACTTCGGTTACCGTGATCGGCTCTCGCAGCCAGTGATCGCGGGAACGGGAGTCGAGCCGACGCCGGGCTCTGGTCCGCCGATCGAAGCGGGTGAATTTTTTCTCGGGTATCCGGACGAAGAAGGTCCGCCCGCGCAGATACCGCAACCCGAGATCCTTTCCCGCAACGGTAGCTATCTGGCGTATCTCCGAATGCAGGAGCACGTGGGCGCATTTCGAGCGTTTCTCCAAGAGCATGGCGAAACTAGCGAAGAACAGGAATTAGTCGCGGCCAAACTGATGGGGCGATGGCGGAGCGGCGCTCCACTAGTCCTCGCGCCAGAGAAAGATGATCCCCAACTTGGTGCAGATCCCCAGCGCACTAATAATTTCAGCTACGCGAATATGGATCCACACGGTTATGGCTGTCCCCTGGGTGCACACATACGGCGCATGAACCCGCGGGACACCGCGGTGAACATGCAGCGACGCAAGATGATCCGGCGGGGAGGAACCTACGGTCCACCGCTGCCGGAAGGCGCGCCCGAAGACGGCACAGAGCGAGGCATCGCGGCTTTCATCGGTTGCGCCAGCTTAATTCGACAGTTTGAATTTGCAATGAACGTGTGGGCGAACGATCCGAACTTTCATGAACTAGGCAACCAGCGCGATCCGATCTTCGGCACTCAAGATGGCACCTTTGATATGACGATCCCGAAGCGGCCCATCCGCAAGAAGATCACGGGTCTCCCAGCCTTCACGACCATACGAGGCGGCGCTTACTTCTTCCTGCCGGGCATTAAAGCACTTCGATACCTCGCATCGCTGGGAAATGGCCGCTAAGACAAGAACCCTCCTGCTCTAACGAAGGGCAGCGGGAAAGGAAAACAATCATGGGCACCACGGTTCAGCCGCCCCGCACTTACAACCAGAACCACATATCCCGCAAGTATGCCCCGGCAAAACGAAGGGTATCCATCTACTGGACGTGGAGCTATCCGTGGGAATCCAACCGGGACCTCACGGAAATGGACAACCGCTTTTCGACGATGACCGAGGTCCGCAGGGTGGCCTGGCCAGCGTATGAGACGACGGAGTGGGACACGAAAAACTTCCTGCAAGGTATCGCGGGCACTTTGGAGTTGTTCCATCGCTCGACACTTTCCTTTCAGAAAGTGGTTGGCGAAGTCACTACACAACCGGTCGCTGTATTCCAGCGGATTGATCAGGCGGGATACAAGCTTCCGATAGACGAACGAATTCTGCAGGACACTGACACGCTCATGGTTTTCGGTCTCGACCATTTAGTTTCGGAGCAGGAGGCGGCACCGGAGGAAATCGCTGCGATTCGGGAGTGGATGAAACGCGAAGGGACCTGCCTGATGGTAGGCCCGCATCATGACGTGGGTTTCACGAGCGACATGAATCAGCGGCAGATGGAATATTTGCACCACGGTGACGCACTCGTCCCTCGCCAGCAGCGTTTCGGACAGTACACGCGTTCCTTGATGAAGGCGCTCGGTGTTCCGATCATGAATCAATTTGGGCTCCGCCCGGCACTTGTTAAGGGGAGTCAGCAAATATCCCCACTTACGATCAACCGGGACCTGGACAAACTTGGCTTACTGAATGGGGTCACCACATTCAACTTTCATCCGCACCTGCCACACTACGCCGTAACCACCGACGACGCGAGATCGGTCCATGTGCTTAGCCGCCAGCCGATTGATCTTGACCGGCCCCATCCCTTCACCGCGGCGGGGAATACGGAGTTCAACTCCTTCATCTGGATGCCCCCGAAGAATGAACGCGCGGGTCATATTTTATTGGCTGACTCCACGATCTTTACGACTTTGTTCGGCGGCACAGACAGCCTCGAGAAGTTCTGGAAGAATCTTGCCGCAATGTGAGGACTTCTAAACCAAATCAGGCGTAGCAGCGAGCGGCGAGTCTAAAACTGCCAGCGACCTTACCGGACATGGTCAACACGCGAAAGACGGAAATCGTCAGGCGAAATCTAATTGCGTTTATTGGGGTGGTCGCGGCAGTCTGCGTGTTTGCTGTGCCCAGCCACGCGCAGATTCGGGGCGTGTACCCTGTAGGAATGAGCGCTACCAACTCAGGAGTCACTCCCGAATCCGGGTTCACATACGCGAACCTCTTCATTCTTTACGCGCGCGACAAACTGAAAGGTCCCAACGGCGAAGTTCTCGCCACTGGTCAAAACTCCATCATCATGGACATGAATAGTTTTGTTTTTGTGAGCAAGAAGAAGATAAGCAAGTTGGGCGGTGCGGTATTTTCGTTTTCTGCTACCTTGCCGATCGCCAACAATTCGCTTACTTCTGATGTTGAGGGCGCGTTGAGCGGTGGCGGAGGATTTGCGGATTCCTTTTATCAACCTTTCATTCTCGGCTGGCGGACGAAACGCGCTGATATTCGCGCGGCATACGGTTTCTTGGCGCCCACCGGCCGATTCGGTGCAAACGCGAGCAACAATGTGGGTTCCGGATACTGGACCCAGACGGTGTCTGCGGGTGAAACGTTCTATCTCACAAAGAACAAAGCGACGGCCGTGTCCGCGTTTCAGATGTACGAATTTCATACCATCCAGCAGGACACAAACATTCACCCTGGCCAGAATTTTGACCTCGACTATTCACTAACGCAGGTTTTCTCTCTCCAAGAAGATTTACGCCTGCAGCTCGGGTTAGTGGGTTACGGACAATGGCAGACCACGGACAAGAGTGGTCCAACTATTACCGCCGCACAGGCTGCAGCCCATTACAAGGTTAATGCTCTCGGTTTCTCGGCAAATGTAATCTTGCCAGCACGAAAAGTCAGCCTCGGCGTGAAGTATTTTCGAGAATTCGAGAACAGGTCAACATTTCAAGGATACTCGCTACAGATTGCGGGTGCAGTCACTTTTTAGGCAAGGTCTGGCCGTCAGTGATGCTCCTTTGAGTGGTTCGGGATCGGAAAGAGAAAGGTGAACTGCAGGTTCATCTGCCATTTTGGCGAAAACTGATTCGCAGGGCGAATAGCATCCCAATACAGCGTGAGGTTCGAATCAACCGCTTGCTTCCAGATGTCGAAACTTCTGCCCGCGCCGCCTCCGATTGGCAGGAGCCATCGCTCGCTCGGCGATTGCGTCCAGTCCGCAACAATCGTGGGATTGCTCGTGAGGTACCAGCCTCGAGGCAGATTGTAGGAAAACATCGGCTCGATCTGAAGTTGGTTTACTGGTGAACGGCTCGAGCCACCTGCAACGGACCAAATATTCTGAACCAGCGCTCCGATTGAGCCCCATTCCGGCTCGACCAGCGCTGCGCCCGTTGGACCCACGCCCCATTTTCCGGCGCCGAGTTGGTCCCTTGTAGCCATCGGCATTAAGACTGCGGGTCCTACGCCCCAAATCAGCTTTCCCGTATTGGCCCGCGTCAAGAAGAAGGAACTCGTAGTGTCTCCCAACCCAGTGGTCCCGCCACTCCTCGCAAGTAAATTGGGCTGATACGCGATCGCCGTCGCCACAGTTCGCGTTACAAGAATCCAATCCCCCGTGATCGAGAGCGGAATCACCGGTTGAATGCTAAGAGAATTCGCGCTGCGATCATAAGGTCCTTGGTTGAAGGTGAAGTCTTCCTCGAACGTAAGCTTGATCTCGTCTGCGAATGGGTTTCTCGCAGCCTTTCTCAGTTCTTCGGGAGCGGTCTGTGCCAACGCCGTCGACGGCGTCAAAAGAAGATATGCGCCCCATACCAGAAGAATTCGCATGCTCGAACCCAACGGAATAGCGCTCCTGTTGGAGCTGCTCGAATTTCTCCGCAGGCAACGTGAGTACTATATGGCTACAATTCAAACACACGAAAACATCTTCGCAACTATGAAGCGGGGGGTGATTCACATTTTCAGGTTCCCAAAAAGCAATCGTCATTTCAGACTTGAAGCTCCGCTGATTGCTCGAATTGCATTCCTTGCGCGACATGGTACTTTCTGCGGTGGCTCGGTTCTAGCCTTTAGCGGAGGATGGAACGACCATGGGCTTGGAGCCATCGGTCTTTTGCGCTCATGCCCCTAAGAGATATCAGATGCGTTCGTCTCCCGTGGACGGCCCGGCGGATACCTTCCTGAAACAAAATGAGGCCAATCCCCAAAACCAGTATTGTTCCCGCCAAAGCAGCGAGTAGCAGCAGCACCGCAAGAAATTCCTGCACAATGAAGAGAGCCATTTCAAATCCGTTCGATCAGCCTTCTTGTCATAGTTTGAAGAGAGGCAGAAGAGACACCCTGACCTGGCACTCTTCGACGCTCCATTGGCATTTCTGGCGGTTCTCCGAGAGTCTTCAAACTGACTGGCGGTTCCCCGAGAGTCTAGGTCTGGCTCCATGTGTACTCAACTAGGGAAATCCCTAGGAATGCCCAGGCGGCGGTGGATGCTGGGCTCGAGCGCAAGTAAATCAGTCGCAATGTTCGGGATGGAGGGTCGGAGGTCAAGGAGGGATTCGACGCGCTCTTTTCAGAAAATCATTTTGACGAATCGAGTCAGTAATTCTTCGAATGGCATAACCGTGAGCAGCAGAGGCGAGATCGGCAGGACTGTCGCGACGGCCAGTCGTAACATGTCTTTCAGCGTGAACGGCACCAGTCGCATATCGCTCACCACAGCGTAACTGTTGGCAAGATCGGCGAGTGACTGGATGTCTGTTGAGCCCAGGAGCTTGCCTTTTGGAACTCCGTGGAACCACTTCTCATCGAACCCGGTCACGTAGGCTGTAGCCAAGTCCCCGTATTCGCCCAATCCATTCAGTCTGGCACGGGAAAGTTGAGGAGTGAAGATGGTAAGAGGACCAAGAATCATCAGAACGAAGAATCCAGCCAACATAATTATGGTCACTTTGAACGACGTCAGATTTTGGCCCTGGTAGAAGATCCTGCTGGCGATCAGTCCTGCCAGTAGTGTGCCCTGCGCGAGCAGGACCGGTGCAAAAGCATAGCTAATTCCGCCGAGAAAACCGATTCCGCCCGAACGGTCCGGGTGGGCGGACATCAATCGAAGTTGCAATCTGGAGGTGCGCCACAGAAACAAAAACCAGATTCCAAGCCGAAGATACCAGCGAAGAAGGATGAATTGGAAGATGGGAAGACTTACGAAGCTATACCAGTAGCCAGCTAGCGTCAGGTGTATGCCCGTCCCGTCGGGGCTGGCGTACCAGGTCGACGCTTCAAGGGCGACCTGATGCCGCCAGAACAAGTGCCCCGCGATGTAGGTGAAAAGCAGCACCGCGAGCTCTAACCACGGAGAGTTACGGGCCCGCAATGCGGCATCGATGGCTGCATAGAATTTCGGCGTGTCTTCCGGAGTAACTATCCCGCGTTTCAGAAAGAGCTTGATCACGGGCCTGATGCGGCGGTGGACAACTAGCTCAGCAGCGATGAGTAGCGGCAAAGCCACGAGAAAGCGTACATGCGATTCAATGTCGCCTAGGAAACTCAGTGTTTGGCGCCCGAGGAAATGACCTTCGATCGCTGCCAATATTCCTAGCGGCAGCCAGGCCGTGAGCGAGATGACCATAATCCTACGTCGGAGGAGCTCCAGTGCTGGGCCAGAGAGATGCGCTCGCCAGAAGATCTGGAAGAGAGGGCCCCCCAAGACCAGTGAGAAGTCAGGCGGTTCCTGCAAGATTGTTGGCTCGGACATGGCGAGTGGGCGAGGGAGCCCTCACGGCGAGAGATTGGAGCGACGAGCAGGAGCGGTCACGATCTTCTGTGGTTGATGAGGGGGGCGCGCCATTCAGTCATCCCCCACCGAAGTCGACCCATCGAACGCATTCGGCGGCCAGTTGTCGTCCGTTGGTTTCCAAGATTTGTCCGGATCATAAAGCTCCATTTCCTTGAAAACCTTAAGCGTATCCGGGCCCAAATCTTTCTGATACACAATCCCTTCGTAGCCGACGATAAAAGTCTTAACGCCCGTGACACGATAGTCCGCCGGAGCAGCAACAAGAGCAAAGCCTCCGATCATCGCTCCTTCGATGACGAAATTCAGCTCACCGAGCGGCGCCGCGGGACCCTGCCCTTTCAGTATCTTGAAGAAGTACCCGTGATATGGTTTGGCGTGATCCGTATAGCCCTCTTCTAAGGCATCAGCAATACCTTCGGAGATCGGGCCGCCAAGTGTCCCATCTGGATTTCGCCACACCAGACCGTCTCGCTTTCCAGGGGTACTGATAATTTGCTGTGCGTACTGATTTACTCTGGAGCCGTCGTGTTTTTCCGAAGCATATTCGTGCTGGGCTTCCACGTAGCCGCGACAGATTTCGATGGCATCCAACTCATTGCTTCCGATGCGGCGGTACAGAATTTCCTGACGGCCTGCCTTTGTGTCGAAGGACCACTTCCCATCCCGCTTGACGATGGGGATCGGCAACGGCCAATCCTCGTTTCCAACCACAAGGGTGGCGCGGTCCGGATTCTTGGGATCTACAACAACGGAGTTTCTCTCCTGAGCCTCTGCAGCAAACGCAACGGCAATGCTCTTGTCCCGAACAGAGTCCACTGAAGCAACCAAGTCTTCACTACCCGGGCCGAGAATCTGCTCCAGACCGGGCACATCAAAGCTCTTCGCGGCCTGCACGAACGCATCGGCAGCCTCGTTCGGAGTAGTGAAAGTCTTTTGGTTTTGCGACGAACCTTCGGATGGTCTCTGTTGAGATAACAAACTCAACGAGCAGAGTAGCGCCAAGGTGCACGAAACGGCGATCACAGAAGCTCTAGCGAATGCATTCCGGACTAACCAATTCGTCATTCTCGATGTCTCTTGAATTTTCTTTTTCATGACCTACCTCCGGCGCCCGCCACCACCGCCGCGACTGCCACCGCGGCTACCGCCTCCCATGCTGGAGCTGCCACGCGAACTGCTGGCTCGTGCGGCGCTGCCGCTTCCGGAAGAACCACCGAAAGCACCGGAGCTTCTTCCGCCCGAACTGCCCGAGCCGGAGACTTGGCGGTTTCCTACGCGGTCGCCTCCCCCTGCTGCCCGGTTGCTAGCGCCCGGCTGTCTCCCGCCACCAGCACCGCCGCGATCCATTGTGGCAGCCTGCTGTCGGCCACCACCCTGCTGACGAGACTGTTGTTGCCGCGCATTGGCTTGCCGGTCGGAAACCGAGGATCCACGACTTGTGCCGCCGTACTTATTGGCCGTAGACCTATTGGAATAGGGAGTTCCGCCGCGGTGTTGTGGATTGTGCTGCCAGCTGTTGCCTCCTCCGCGACTGGGCTGCTGAGAGGGACGATTACTGACATTCTGCCGATTCGAGTTTCTGACGAAATTATTGTTATTGTTGATGTTGATGTTGTTGTTGCCCCCGCCCCATCCGCAGTTGTAGCCCCAGCCACCGCCCCAAGCTGCTCCCATAGCCAAGCCAACGCCGAAAGAGATCGCCATTCCAGCAGCGTAGTAACCAGCTGGGGGATAATAAATGGGCGGGTAGGGGTAGACGGGAGCGCCGTACACCACCACTGGGTCGTAGCTGGGAACGTAGACGACCTGCGGATTGGACTGCTCGACGACGATGACCTGCTTGCTTTCCACTACTTTCGTTTCGACCTTCATTTGCTCAGTGGATTTCAGGTTTCCCTTCTCTTGGGCCTTCTTCCGCATGCGCTGCACCGCATCCATGACGTCGTCTTGCTGCGCGAGGAATGCGTTGCCGAGGCTCGCGGTCCACTGGATGTCATCCACCAGGCGCTTGACCACATCCGGCAGCGGGGCCATGGCCTGAACGCTGGGGTCCCAAGGCTGCTTCTGTACCGCATCGGCGAGCGCCTTGTCCTTTAAGGTTTTGTTTTTCTCCAACCATTGCTGCAGCTGAACAAGTTCCAAAGGGTAGGTCGATGCGGCGAGCACTTGAGCGAGTAATGGGTCCGGGTACAAGGCGATCGGGGCGACGAGAGAATCGAGTTCATCCGGAGATAGGTTGGCAGCTTCTGGCTGGGCCGGCGCGGCTGCCGGTGCTGGCGCCTGCGCCTGTGGCTGGCTCGCTGGCACGGCTACTCCCGGCAGCAGCAGCGCAGAACAGAGAATCGCCATACACTTCTGCGGGAGTTTCTGGAAGATTTCTGAACCAAGAGTTTTCTTTATCATGATTGAACTTTCGCTCACCGTTCGGAGTCTGCCCTCTGCTCGTCAGCACCCGGCGTGAGGAGGAGCGCTCTGGCTCCTCCTCTTTTCGCGGGTGGCCAAGCGTCCGACATTCCTGATCGTGAATTCTTTATGACGGGCAGCTCACATACGTTTCTAAGTGCTTCTGGTCGAGCTAACAACTAGGGAAATCCCTAGCCAAAGATTCCCATCTCGCGCATTCCGAATCACATCGAAACTAAAGGAGAAATATAAGTTTTGTTTTGTAGAGCAGAATGAATGGCCGGGATCAGGTGAGTTTTCATGCGGGATTTCCAGACATAGCCGCGGGCGCCCACGTCCTGGCAAGCTTTAACGAATTCTTCGCCCGTATTGATTGTGAGGAATACAAACTTGGCATCAGAACCGGATTTCGTCAGCATGTGGACGGCATCAATGCCGTTCATTAGCGGCATCGTAATGTCAACTACAACAACGTCCGGGCGGAGGCGCTGAACCTCCGATACAAGGAAGGCCCCGTCGGTTGCTATGCCCACGATATCGAAGTGAGGTAGCAATAGCGCGATTTCAGCTTCCAGGAATTCGTTGTGGTCATCGGCCAAAAATATGCGCGGGCGAATCAAGTTCGCCTCCGTCCGAAACGCACGCGTGAACTCGCTGCAGTTACGCAGGCAGCCAGGGTGCAAGACTAACTCGACGGGATGTTAGGCGGCGTGAACCCGGTTTGCTACTGGGGAAATCCCTAGCAACTCAAATCTACTAGTTGTGTGAACTGTCTAGGATTTGTTGTCTGTGGCTTTAGCAATACCCGCGGGACGGTTCGGGATCTGCAAAGACTAACCCGTGTTTCAAAGCGTAGAGTATCAACCCTGCATTACTTTTCAGGTGGAAAGCTTCCATAATGTGATGCTTGTGAAATTCAACAGTCTTTTCACTTAAATTGAGCAGACCCGCGATTTCCTTTATGGACCGCCCCTCCGCATACAACTGAACGATCTCCCGCTGTCGGTGGCTCAATTCCTTGGTAAATTGACGCGCGCACGCTTTTGTGGCAACCCAATCATTTGCTTTCACCTGAGGACTCAAGTAGGCTTTTCCATGCAGCACGTGATCAATCGCCTTCAGTAATTCGTTCCCGGCCGCGTGTTTGAGGACGAACCCGATCAATCCAAGTTCGAGGGCCGCGGCCGCCAGATTAGGATCCGCTTGCATCGTCAGGAAGATGAACTTAATGTTGGGAGCAGTCTCCTTAATCCTGCGGGCGGCGTCCAGCCCATTCAGGACGGGCATCCCCACATCAACAACAATGACTTCAGGCCTTAGCCTAAGTGCCGCATCAATCAGCGCGCGACCGTCGGCCACGACGCCAACAACTGGGTAAGTCCGTTCCAAGAAGACTCTTAAAGCCTCGGCAAAGATTGAGTGGTCATCCGCGATTAGGAAGCGCGGGCGCCACCTGTCCGTTGACATAGTTTCCATGGTTTTAAAATCCATTGCGGAGCATCGCAACCGGCCTAGGGCGCTGCGGCTTGCGGCCGGCTTGCTTGCCTTTGAGGCTTGATGCCTCGACTCACTGAGCCGCAAAGTAGCCCAAAGAGGAACGGCTGGCAATTGTCAGAACTAACAATAGGGGTCCGGGGGTGTTCCCACTCCAGAAACGCCCTCAAACTCTGGGCAGGGATGGCGTGGTGCTCGGCGATCCTGGATTACCCGGCTCCCGCACTACGACCTTTAGGCTTTTTTTTGACAACTCCTGGGTCAGGTGTGAGCGGTAGGTAGGCCTTCAGGGTTGTCCCTTTTCCAGATTCCGAATGAACTTCGAATCTTCCACCCAGCGACCGTGCCCGCTCTTCCATACTTCGAATGCCCAGTCCCTCATTCTTGTGCAAGGCTTGCAAGTCGAATCCGTAACCTTCATCTCGCACAGTGACGTCCAGTCTCTTGCCGGTCATTTTGAGGTCGACCTTCGCTTCCTCCGCGCCGCTATGCTTTTTTAAGTTTCGAAGCCCTTCTTGAACGATGCGAAAAACACAAAGGGCCGTGTCGGGATCGACCGACCGGGGAATCTCGGTGGACGTAAAGTCGACTCTGATGCCTTGATTGGTAGTGAATTCCTTGCACAAGGCGGCTACGGCAGGGACAAGACCGAGGCTCTCGAGCGTGGATGAATGCAGCTGATGAGATAGCGTGTGGAGATCAACGCTGAGTTCGCTTGTGGATTTCACAAGTTCGTGCAATCGCTCGTGCACATCGGCGAGTGCTGCGGGCGTTGCTTCGTCCACGTTCTCCAGACCCAGCGACAGTACAGCCAGTCTTTGGCTAAAGTCATCGTGAAGTTCCGAAGCGATTCGACGCCGCTCCTGTTCTTCGGCATTGATCAGCTCACTACTCAGATGTCTCTCCTTCTCTTGCGCTAGTTTCAACTCTCTTTGAACGTATTGTAGGTAGGCGCCAAAGATGGAAACAGCCAGCACGATGAGGAGCGTAAACACCCAAAGCCACTTGGTGCGTTCCCACAAACTTGGTTCGCGAAAGAGGACAACGCTTCCATAAGGAAGCCGGCTTTCTGGAACGTGCCAACGCTTCAGTTCACTCCAGTCGAACATGAACATGCTCGGAAGAGACTTGATGGGAATATCTTCGGCTTTTTTCCCATCGAGGATTTCCGAAACGATCTGAGCCGTGACCCTTCCCTGTTCTCGAAAATTCATCACGTCTCCGCCGACGATGCCATGTCCCAAATACGTGTCCGACATTCCAAATACGGGCGCGTTGGCAGCTGCAGCGACGATAGGAAGCGCCTTGGTCGCGTTTAGAAACTTGTTTCCAACGGAATCCTGGAAGAAAGAAACATAAAGCACGATGGAATTCTCGGGCAGATTCCTCACCTCTTGGAGCAATTTCGACATTTCCATGTCAACGAGATAGGAAAATTGCGGCTGGGCCTGGGAAGAGCCGAGCAGTCCTTTTGTAGCTGCAATCGCCACTCGGTCATAAGCTGAACTGCCTCCAACCACGAAAACGTGCCGCGTGTTCGGAAAGAAACGCAGAGCTGCTTCAAGAGTCCTCTCGGGATCGAGTTTCTGCCATGTTCCTGTGAATCGGGAATCCAAATTCAAAGTTCCCGCTTGGTCCACGGAGCTCCCACAAATGACGATGGGCACGTCGGAGAACAAACTATGGGCATGGCTTGCTAGAAATCTAATTGTGTCCGGTCCTATCGCTACGACAGCTTCGAACTTGTGACCGCCGTACTGCTTGACAAGCCAGTCCTCCCTTTCAGACAACGACGGTGCATCAGCCACATAGAGTAAATCCAGGTTTTCAGTAAAGAATTCAACGTCATGGCCCGGCGTGTTTCGTACTCCGCTGACGATCTGCTGGGTGACTAGGTCGGTTAGGGCATGCGAGAAGCCCACCTCATTGAGAATCAGGAGATCTTTCTTCAGAGGCACGCGTGTTGAGCTGGTGGACCCGCTTGTCAACGCGACAGCGAGGAAGGCTGACAGCACCGAAATCAGACGCAGGCATTTCCCCGAAAGAGGTCTCGGTCGACCTAAGTGCCGACACCTTTCGAGATTCATCTGCCTCACTACGCCCTTCCGCTAGAATAGACACACATAGGCTGTGGCCCCGCCTGACGGCAGTCTGTGAATCGTCCGCCTTTTCTGTAACTCATCGGAATCTCCCTCCGGATACCGATAGCCAAATCCAATTCCTTGGATGGGCTGACTTCCGCTCATACTGGAAAAGGTCGCTTGGCTGAAATGGGCGCAAGTAGTAACAGGAGTTGTTACGTGCGCAGGACGGAGTACAGGATGAAATGGAGCAACGGAGCGAACTCCATCTTTTCGGGTGAGACGGCGCGGCTGAAAAGCGAGTCCTGCGTGGGATTGTTAAACTTCATGGTGGCTTTCAGGACATTTCTGGCGCCATCGAGAACGGGCGCGACCAGCGGGTTTGCGCTTCGCATCGTAAAGTCGTTTGCTGTGTTATCGGTTAGAGAAAGAAGCTCAGGCAACTCCGAGGCAAAAATTCCACACAATAGAAGGCTGACTAGCGTTATACGGAGCATCCTGACGAATATGATTCGAGGCCGCATTCTGCGATAACCCATTGGCGGATTTATACTCCTAAACAGCCTCAAAGGCAAGATATAGACTGGTTACGTTCGCACGTTTAAAAACTCATTGCCCGTAACCGCATCCTTCCGGCGACTGAACCTGACCAATTGTCTCTCCGACATATCCATTGCGTCGCCCACGGCTTAGGGATTTCCCTAGTTGTGACTAGCGGTTCCTTCCTCTAAAAACGACGCAGGATTGACACATGCAACTGAGGTCAATGAGCACTCGCTGCGTCCTGCAGGCAGGTTGACGATCGCGTATCGCAGGCCTTGCTGGACGCTTATTTAATCAAGGAGTACGCCCATGGTCTTCAATCGCCTCCAAGTTTCTCAACGAAGCCTGCTTCGCTTGTCGATGGCTTCGTTGCTCATGCTGTTTGGGGGAGTGCCCGCTCGAGCGCAGGATCAGACTTCGCAGACACCCGATATTCAGCAAATGCAGAAGAAACTGGATCAGCTTGAAAAAGAGATCCTGGAACTAAGGCAGCAGATGAACGCCACCGCCGCGCTATCGAAGCAAGCCGTGCCCGGACCAAGCGTTCCGGCGACTACCGACACCCGCCAGGCCGAGGAACACTCGGAGGAACCAAAGCTGTCAAGTTCGGTCAATTTCTACGGCTACGTGATGACGGACACTGGCTACAATTTCGGTTCTATCAACCCCGACTGGTTCGATGTGGAACGCCCCACACAGCTACCTGCCTTCCCGGGGGAGTTCGGTCCGAACGGCACCGCATATGGCAGTGTTCGACAAACCCGCTTCGGCGTGAAGAGCTTTACTCCGACACCCCTCGGAGATCTCAAAACCATCTTCGAATTTGAACTCTTCGGCACCGGTGTTGATGCCGGACAGACTACCTTCCGCTTACGCCACGCCTTTGGCGAGCTCGGTCCCTTCGGCGCCGGACAAACATGGAGTCCCTTTATGGACATCGATGTTTTTCCAAACTCACTCGAGTATTGGGGACCCAACGGCATGGTGTTCTTCCGAAATGTGCAGATACGCTGGACGCCGATCCAGGGCAAGAGCAATGTGGTCGTCGCGCTTGAACGTCCCGGAGCCAGTGCGGACGGCGGGGTTTACTCCGCTCGCATCGACGTCCAAAACGTTGTCCCTCAGTTTAAGTGGCCCGATTTGAGCGGCCATGCCCGTCTTGCCAGAGATTGGGGTTACGTCCAGGTGGCCGGCATTGTGAGGAAAATCGCTTGGGTCGACACCAATGGAGCCCTGCCCAATCTCAGCGGAAGCGCGATTGGTTGGGGCGTGAATGTGACCTCAAATGTCAATTTCACCAAGAAAGATGTCGGACGGTTCGAGGTCGTCTACGGTAAGGGCATCGAAAACTATATGAATGACGCTCCGGTTGACATCGGCGTCAAAACCAATTTCTCGAACCCTGCGAGTCCCATCAAAGGCGTGGCGTTACCAGTTCTTGGAGTTGTTGCCTTTGTGGATCACACCTGGAGCGAACGGTTCAGCAGTTCGATCGGCTATTCCATGTTGAACATCGAAAACTCGAATGCAATGACGCCCGACTCATTCCATCAAGGACATTACGCCTTAGCCAATCTTCTCTACCATCCCTTAAAACAAGTCACGGTGGGCGGTGAATTCGAGTTTGGGAGGCGCGTGAATTTCGCCGACGGCTTCAATGTGAACGACTACAAGATGCAGTTCTCCTTCCGGTACGACTGGAGTAAGGGCTTTGAGTTCTAACTGCGGCGGTGCACAGAGGAAGATCCCGTGTTGAGTCCATGGAAGGGCGAACTTAGCCCATTTCAGTTCAGGAGGAAGCAAATGTTCAGGATTGGTTTTCGATTTGGGACATTGGTCTTGGCTACATATCTTCTCTTGGCTGGCATGTGGACAGTCCCGGTTTCCGGGCAAGCCAAAAGAAGCCCGGTAGCTCCTAACCGCGAGCGAGTTGAAGCCGCCGTGCGAGAGGCATTTGACAAGTATCGGAGCGACACGAGCGGCAAGAATGCGGATTACATTCCTTACCTGGCGCAGGTGGACTCGAAGTTGTTCGGTGTGGCCGTTGTAACGACAGACAATCAGGTATTCGAACTTGGAGACGTCAAGTACTCCTTCTCCATCCAATCGATTTCGAAGGTGTACACGCTGGCGTTGGCGATGGAAGAGCTCGGCCAGGACAAAGTGTTCCAACGGATTGGTTCCGAGCCGACGGGTAGGGCGTTCAACTCCGTGAATGCTGTCGTGGACATGCCCACACACACCGGCAATCCTTTTGTGAATGCCGGCGCTATTGCCACCACAAGTCTCATCTCCGGAAAGAACGAAGACGAGAAATGGAACAAGATTCTCGATTTTTACAGCAAGGTGGCGGGTGAAAAACTGGTTCTGATTGATGAGGTCTACAAATCGGAGGCCGCCACAAATACAGGCAACAAGGCCCTGTCGATGCTGCTCGCCAAATACGAACGGATCTACGCCGAGCCGTTTGAGTCCGTGGATATCTATACAAAACAGTGCTCGGTCGGTGTGAATGCGACCCAACTCGCGCGCATGGGCGCCGTGCTCGCCAACAACGGCAAGAACCCGGCGACAGGCGAGCAAGTCATCAAGGTCGAAGACGTGCCTTTCATCCTCTCCACCATGATGATGGCCGGACTTTATGACAGTTCCGGTTCTTGGGCTTGGCATGTCGGACTTCCAGCCAAGAGCGGTGTTGGCGGTGGAATCGTCGCTATTGTCCCGGGCAAGGGCGCCATTGCCGTATTCGCTCCACGCCTCGACGAGGCAGGAAACAGTGTGAAAGCACAAAAAGTCATCGAATACGTTTCCGACAAACTGGACTACAACCTTTTCGCGCCGAGCTCGGTCGGCTTGAAGTAGTCCCAGCCGCTGACGTTTAAGACCTGATTTGCGGACGGTGTGTGGTCCACGGGAATCTTCCGGAGGCTTAGTAAGTGCGCGAAAAAGAGTTATCGGTTCGTTCTACTCGACGCGCAAGACCATTTCGATGAGGTCGGAATGCAACGACGACTCGGTCGAATAAAATTCGGGCTACCTTTGTTGTTATTTGTATTGACCGTCAGTTGCTGTCCTCTCTTTGCGCAGACGCCGACGGGGCAGGAGGCCACGGCCAATTCCCAGAAGCAGGTAACCGACGAAGTCCTGAAGAAAATCGATCAGCTAGTCCAACAAAACGAGCAGCTCGAAAAGCAAAATCATGAGCTGATAGATCAAATCAATTCGTTGCGCCAATTTCTGGGCAAATCTGCCGGTCCACCCACAAACGCGCCTAAGACGGGCGCGAAGTCGCCAGAAAGTTCAACCACCGCCACTGCGGCAAAGCCTCAAGCAGAAGCACCAATTCCCGGTGCCGAACAATTAGAGGCGGACGGAAACGGCGGCGAGCCCCCTGCCGGTCCCGTTCCCAGTACGGATTCCACAAGCGGCCAAGAACAACCATCGCGATGGGGTGCGTACACTCCGAACCTGGGGTTCAAGGTCGTCAATACTGAACACGGCGACATGAACATCAGTATCTATACGTACGTTCGTTATCTGAACCAGTTGGGCCTAAATTCCTCCTACACAAACTATTTTGGGACCACCCTGCCGGTTCAAAGGCGTCAGGACGTCCAGCTTAATAAAGTACAGATAAAATTCCTGGGCTGGCTCTTCAATCCGGATTTTCGCTATTTCCTCTACACTTGGACTTCCAATGCTTCACAGGGATTGGGCGCTCAGGTCGTCGTCGCTGGAAATTTAAACTACACGTTCAATAAACACTTCACCTTCTCTGGTGGGATTAGATCTCTGCCTGGGACGCGGAGTGTCGAAGGCAACTTCCCGTTTTGGCTGGGCGTGGATTCCCGTCTGATTGCCGACGAGTTCTTCCGTCCGTCTTACACTTCGGGGATCTGGGCCACGGGCCAGATTACCGATCGCCTCTTTTATCAGGTGATGCTAGGCAACAACCTCAGCACTCTCGGAGTTAGTGCGGCACAACTGAACAACAAATTCGATACTCTCTCCTCGGCAGTTGTCTGGATGCCTACCACCGGAGAATTCGGCAAGGGCTTCGGCGACTTTGAAGATCATCAGACTCTGGCCACGCGTTTTGCGGGGCATTTTACCCGCAGTAATGAGGACACGCAGGAGCAGCCCAATAGCAACCAGTTCGAGAACACTCAGATTCGGCTAGAAGACGGGAGCGTCATCTTCACGCCCAATCTACTCGGCCCTGGCATCACGGTCACTGATCTGACCTACCGGATGGCCGACTTTGACGCCGGCGTCAAGTACCACGGCTACTCCCTGGACGCCGAATATTTCTTGCGATGGCTCGACAATTTCCACGGCCCAGGTACTGCTGGCCTTCCGCTGATTTTCTCCCACGGTTTCCAGATGCAAGCCTCAGCGATGGTTCTGCCTAAGACTTTTCAGGTTTATCTCGGCGGATCAACGCTATACGGGAAGTATGGCAATCCGTTTGACTTTCGCGCCGGCATAAACTGGTTCCCCTGGCACAACAGAGCCGTGCGCTGGAACACGGAATTCCTTTACCTCTACAAATCTCCGGTGGGTTACACAGCCGTTCCGTTCGCACTCGGTGGTACGGGACCGGTTTTCAGCACAACTGTCGAACTTGCCTTTTGAGCCCACGGCTGACGAGGACTGTCTTGGAAAGTGAGTCTTTCATGCCCAACACATTTCATCTCTGGCGTCACGGAAGAGGCAAGTTCATTTTCGCTCTGGCCGCTCTCCTACTCCTTCTGTGCTATTCAACGGCGGCACAATCCTCTTCAGGTCAGCCCGAACTAAACGACTCTCACTTCCATCTAACGAATTACGTTCAAGAAGGAACAGACATTCACGACTTCCTGGCCATTATGGGCACGAAGGTCGGCCGCGTGGCTCTCTTCGGCATTCCACTCCAGCAGCAATGGTCCTATCAGAATTCGGGCGACTTCGCGCCGACCTATTATTTGCAAACGGACGCCCCTCTTTATTACTACTCCTTTACGGACGCTTACATCGCGATGGCTTATCGCTCTCTCACGCCTAAAGAGCAGGCTCGTTTTGATCCAATGATCACGGGATTCAACCCCGCTGATATGTATGCCGCCGATCATATCCGCCGGGTGTTGCAAACATTTCCCGGTGTCTTCACCGGTATCGGTGAATTCACGATTCATAAAGAGTTTGTTTCTTCTAAAATTTCAGGCGAAACCGCCAGTCTAACCAATCCAGCGCTGGATCGAATCCTTGATTTCGCCGCTGAAGTTGGCCTCATTGTCCTGATTCACAATGACGTCGATGTGCCTTTCCCCAAGGAAGGCGCGGAGCCGGCGTATCTGGCCCAAATGAAATCACTCCTTAAACGACATCCGAACGTCCCGATTATCTGGGCGCACTGTGGGGTAGGTCGTATCGTTCGTCCGGTGAACCAACACACGGCGATGCTGGAATCCATTCTTAGTGATCCGGGAATGCGCAATGTTTACTTTGATATTTCCTGGAACGAAGTCGCGAAATATATCGTCGCGACTCCCGAGTCTCTCCGAATCACTGCCGATCTCATCAACCGCTATCCGGAACGCTTTCTCTTTGGAACCGACGAGGTTGCTCCGCCAAACCAGGAAAAGTATCTTCGGGTCTACTACCAATACGAGCCGCTGTGGAATGCGCTCTCTCCCCAGGCAAGCGAGGATGTCAGGAAAGGAAATTACGAACGGCTCTTTGATGAAGCGCGGAGAAAAGTTCGGACGTGGGAAGCGGCTAACCCAAAAGGACGCAAGTTAACTCAAGTCGTTGGTGGTCCTGCTTCGGAATTGCCCTAGAGACTGCGTATCAGCGAGTCGTGAAGTCAATGGCCAGAAGCGAAATATCGTCTTTGTGTCCTTCGCCTGGAGGTTGTTCCAGCCAGCGGGCCAACTCGAGCAGTAGGGCGTCCGCAAATGGCCCTGCGGTAAGCTTGTTATTCGTTTCCATGAACTGCATGAAGCGATCCGTTCCAAATTCCTCCTGCGCTGGATTGCACGTCTCGAGGATTCCATCAGTGTAAAGAACGAACCGATCACCAGTCTCAATTGGTACTTGCAGCGAGTCGTAGGTGGCTTCTTCGAACTGTCCCATGACCAGTCCGTTTTCCAGGAGTTGGCTGGCACGGCCAGTTGACTTGCGCCAAAGTAACAGCGGCGGGTGGCCCGCACCGGCGTAATTCATAGTGTTTTTTTCCAAATCGACATAAACATAGGCTGCCGTCACAAAATTTTGCTGAAATTTGCCGCAGAGCGCTTTATTCAAACCCGCCAGGACTTTGCCCGGTTCAGAAACGTGGCGGGCTTGTGCGGTGAGGGCGACCTGCAGCATGGACGCGATGAGTGCGGCCGGCAAGCCGTGTCCCGAGACGTCCGCTATCAGGATGCCAACATGACGCTCGTCGACGACGATGAAATCGTAAAAATCGCCAGCTACCGAGGTCATCGGAATGTAGCGCGCCACAATATCCATGCCGGTGAGTTTCGGCGTGCTACTCGGCAGAATGGACAGCTGAATCTGTCGCGCCATTTCCAATTCGGTGTTTATTTCGACGAGCTGTCGCGCAATCTGAGCGTGCGCTTCGCGAAGCATCAGATGAGTACGCACTCGTGCTTTTACAACGGCGGCCGAGAATGGTTTGTGAATGTAGTCAACCGCGCCAACCTCGAAACCTTTGGTTTCGTCTTCGGCCTCCGTCTGGCTAGTAAGAAAAATCACCGGAATATCGCGAGTATCGGGATTTGCTTTCAAGCGGCGACAGACTTCGTACCCGTCCATTTCCGGCATCATTATGTCCAGCAGGATCAGATCCGGCTGCTCCTTCCCGGATGCGATGCTCAGAGCTTTTTCGCCACTGGTTGCCACCTTCGTCGCGAAGGAGTCTTTCAGGGCGCCGGAAATAACTCCGATGTTGATGGGCGTGTCGTCCACAATCAGAATCGATTTTTGGGGCGAGGGTAGATTCATGACTTCTCCAGTTCAAGGCCTAAACGGCCGGCAATCTCCGCAACACACTTCAGCGCGCCATTGAAATCGTAGTTGCCCACGAAAGCCTGGAGGGTGGTGATTTCAGATCCTGTGAGCACCTTCGCTAAGGCCGGCCGTGCATCCAAAATGAAATCGCCTGCCTCGCCATCGTCGTTCGATAAAAGTGTTGTCAACTTTCGCAAGGGCACCAGTACGGAGGCAGGGTCAGCGCGCACGGTGACGGAGTTTTCGGACGCTTGTTCACTTGGCAGGGCCGACCGGATTGCCTCCACAACTGCGCGAAGCTTAGCGGCCAGCACGTCCAGCCCGGGCTGCACACTCTGGCCGGCTTTAATCGCTGTTTCTACCTCGGCCGCTGCATTTGCTACCGCTGTCGCGCCCAGGTTCGCTGCCGCGCCTTTCATCGAATGAGCTGCACGTGCCGCTGTGGCTGTGTCGCCCGAAGCGTACCCTCCCCGAATTTCTTCAACGTTTGCCGACTCCGCGAACTTGCGTAACAACATTTCGTAGCGTTTGGGATTTCCCCCTGTTCGTCGCAGGGCCGATTGGGTGTCGACACCGGCAATCAGAAAAGGGGTGGCTTCAGGAGAGCCGGTCGGTTCCGGCAAATGATCCGCGGCTACGGTGGTGTCTCTCGGTGCGTCTGCGCCGAGTTCCCCACGCGGTTTTATCCAGCGCAACAACGCGGCGAAAAGGGCCTGCGGGTCGATGGGCTTGGCGAGATGGTCGTTCATTCCAGCCTCGGTGCATTTATCGCGATCACTTTCCATCACATTTGCGGTCATGGCGATGATGGGGAGCAAATGGAATGTCGGTTTCAAGCGGATCGCGCGTGTGGCGGCGAGGCCGTCCATCACTGGCATTTGCATGTCCATCAGCACCAGATCGTAGTTGTGTTCTGCGACCATCTGTACAGCGATCTGTCCATTTTCAGCTGTGTCAATCGCTAAGTGCGCGTCCTCCAGTAGTCCGAGTGCGACTTCGCGATTGAGTTCGTTGTCTTCGACAAGCAAAACGCGCGCGCCGCGTATTTGCCCGAGTTCAACGGCTGGAGCCGCTGCGACTTCGTAATTCTTGGAACTGCTCGCACCGAGAACCTCGACTGCTGAATCGAACAACACGGAAGCCGTCACCGGCTTGATTAGAACGGTTGCGAACGAGTTCTCTTCAGCCTGTTTCAAAACCTCTTCACGGCCGTAGGCGGTTACCATCACAAGATGCGGGCGAACGCGCAGGTTTGGCAGCGCCCGAATTTGTTTGCCCGTCTCGAAGCCATCTAGACCTGGCATCTGCCAGTCCACAAACACTATTTCGTATGGCTTGTTAGCTTCCGCGGCAAGGCGGACCATTTCAATCCCTTCCAATCCTGAAGGAGCTTCATCTGCCTCGAACGTCAGGCTGACGAGCATGCTGGAAAGTACCGCACGGGCCTGGGGATTATCGTCAATAATCAGAACTCTGCGGCCTCTGAGGTCGGGCGGGACGGTCTGGCGTCGAGTCGCCGCGCCATTGCCAAGCCGTGCGGTGAACCAAAACGTGCTGCCTTTACCTTCCTCGCTATCTACGCCAACATCTCCTCCCATCAACTGCGCAAGCCGCTTGGAGATTGCTAGTCCCAGACCAGTCCCACCGTGTTGGCGAGTAGTGGATGCATCCGCCTGTTCGAACGCCTGGAACAGCCGTCCCATTTGTTCTTTCGTAAGTCCGATGCCGGTGTCGCGCACCGAAAAGTAGATCAACTGACCTTCATCATCTTTCTCCTGAATCCGCGCACGAACGACGATTTCACCTTGTTCGGTAAACTTGACCGCGTTGTTGCAGAAGTTGATAAGGATTTGGCCTAGGCGCAGCGGGTCGCCCTTGAGTTGCGTGGGCACCGCAGGATTGATGTCAAAGATCAGTTCCAAGCCTTTCGCGGAAGCCTTCTCGGATATCAGATTGCTCACGTTTTCGAGCACCCTCTCTAGATCGAAGTCGATGTTTTCCACGGAAAGTTTGCCCGCTTCGATTTTCGAGAAATCCAAAATGTCGTTGATGATGCCTAGCAGGTGTTGGCCGGCAAGTTGAATTTTCCTTACGTAATCGCGTTGCCTGGGATTCAGATCCGTCCGTAGCGTCAGATGCGACATTCCGATAATCGCGTTCATCGGAGTGCGGATTTCGTGGCTCATGTTGGCCAGGAAATCGGATTTGATTTTCGTGGCTTCCTCCGCCACCTCTTTGGCTCGCCGCAATTCTTCTCCGGACGCCTCCAGCGCCTGATTGATGCTCTCCAGTTCTTGTTTGCGAGCGGCGAGCTGACGTTCTGACACTGTCAAAGATTCAGCCTGGGCCTTCGTGCGGTCGAGAAGCTCTCGAGTGGCGATGTTGCCGGACAATATTTCAGCGCTGAGAGCGATGGAGGGCAACAACGAGTCGAGCAAGGCACGTTGGCGCTCCGACAGTGACGAATTCGTCGCCAATTCGATGACGGCGGTCACTTCGTCCTTATCCAAGACTGGAACGAAGTGGATTTCCCCGACCGTCAAGGTTCCCATGCCTGCGGAGATTCGAACCTGATCCCCGGCCGTAGCCTCAAGCATGCGCCGCTCGACTGCGGCCTGCCCGGCCAGCCCCTCGCCGAGGGCGAATTCGTTCGGGCTACCGGTATCCGAATTTGCAAACGAATATACACGAGAGAATCGCGTGCGGCTCTCGTCTGCGACGTAGAACGCTCCGTAAATCAGTGGAATGGATTGCGACAATCGTGACAACAAGGCTTTCCCAAATCCAGGACGGTCTTGAACCGATTGCAACGCACCCAGCGTAGCTCCCACTTCTGCCTTCACCCATGCTTGCGTTTCGCGCTCGCGGGCGCCCAGCTGCAGGGTCCGCAGCGCGCGCCCGATCTCACCGATTTCATTCGTGCGATGGAGGTAGGGGATGTTCTGATCCAGCCGCCCGTCGGCCAAATCCTGAATGCTGCCTTGCAGAGCCAGCAGTTCATTCACCACTTCTGTTTGCACGATGTAGAAGGCGGCGGCCCACGATGCCAGCAACCCGAAGCCAATCACGAGCCAGGTGATCAAAATCGCATGACGACTATTCCGCGTCAGATTGTCGGAGCGCTGATCAACATATGTTTGCAGATCCGACATGATCTCGATGGTGGCCTCGCGCGCCCGTTGCAGCTCCTGGTTAACGCCTCCACGTAACAGATCGAGCGCTTTCACATTGTCGCCAACTAAGGCCGCCGCGCGGACGGGACGAGCGTCAGCTTCCGCCTGTTCGAATAGGGCGGATGCCGCGTTGATCTTGTCTGCGTGCTCGGGACTCTCCTGGAGCGCTGTTGCCATTGCCGTGTGGTAGTCGGCGCCAATCTTTTCCAATTCTCCGTCGATCGCCTGTCTTCGATCGGGGTCGCTCTCGTCAGCCAGTTCAAACAGAAACAGACCAAATCGACTGGTTTGCGCTCGCGCCTCTCCGACGTTTCTGAGCGCTTTGATCTGGGTGTCGATCAACGCGCTATACCATGCGTCGATCATGTTGCTTTCAAACGACGAATAGACCCCCGCCACCACCACCATCAACACCAGCGGAACCATTGCAATCAGCAGTTTCCGCCGCAGCCTCAAGTTTGCAAAAAAGCCCATCGGAACGCGCTCCAACAATCGCTCAAGCTAAATGTGTGAACCGGTGCGTCCTACAAAAAATGCAATCGGGCGTCCAGCGATCTCGGTCGAACGAGGTTGTCCCGCCGTTTTAGACCGTCAAAAACACCACTAGCGAAGATTACGCGCGAAATGAGTTGCAGAACATCGTCATTACTACCAATGGCGCGGACGCCCTGAGTCCCTATGGCAGATCTCGAAAACAGGAACTCCCTGCGCGTGGCTGACTGACGGAGAAACGGCGGACGCTAAGAGGAAGAAAATCGCTAACCGCGTGACTCGTCGTCTGGGTCTTCGCGTTCCGACCTTCAATTGATCGGGATCAGGCCTGCTTTCGATGAACTTCAGTAACCGGACACATCACCATTGCCCAAGCCCGGCAAGCACATCGGCAAACCTGGTGAGAGTGAACTTGCGAACGCCAGTGGGAACTTCAAAAAGGGCCGGTGGTTGGGACTCTTGCTTCGCGTTTTGCAATTCATACCCAGACTGGACGCCTGACTTCGAGACCCGCAAAACCTTTACGATGAAATTCAGCTTTGGGTCGTACCAGAGAGAACCGTGCCCTCCCTCGACTGTCGTAGCGTCCCACCTCTGCGTCGGTCGACCATCAAGGATTTCCTGTCCTCCGCTTGTACATCTTAGTGTTAGTCCGCGCCGGTCCGCTTCTGACACCCAGTCGTTGCAGGGATATTCTGGAGAGTAAGGTCTAAACATCCATGCCCCGCTATAGAAAGGCGTTCCTGCCGAACCCTCAATTTGCAAATACAAGTTGGCTTGCGGAAGAAGCAGGAATATGAACTGATGATCGAAGTCGATCAGGATTGACCCAATTCCGCGGATATCATCCCCTTCTTTCGGAAGATCGAATCGCGCCCGCATGTTCCCGACAAAGAGTTTCAGGGTTTGCGTTCGCCCTGCGCCATCCGACACCCGCATGTCGGCTGAAAATTCGACCTTTTGCGCTGACGTCGATATCGCCAGCATCAAGCACAAGGACATGGTTGCCAGTAATTGAGAAAATGCCTTCATATCCACTCTTTGTTCGCTCCGAAGTAGGGTTATTGGCTCCGAGTGCGCGGACACGTTTGCAGCAACATCCTTACTGTTCCTGGGGAGCTAAAGCTGCAGCTGTTCACGTTTCTGCGAAATCTCTCGCCACGCAAGAATAGGTTTGACTCGGTGAGAGCGCTACTAGGGATTCCCCTAGGATTACTCGCTGCGGCGGCAATGCGCGACTGCTTAGACCTTAAAAGTGGGTCCTGGTTAAGCGCTGTTATCGGGCACGTCGAATCGCCGGTGGCGCCGAAGGCCGATGCTTAAGTCGCTTAGCCCTTGTACGCCAGATCCATTGCGTGCTTGGACTGGGCGCGCCCAAAGGCCGAATTGTCCGGTTGTTCACTCGTGCCGCTCAAAACTGTGCACAAGACCGGACGAATCTCCCTTAATGCCGCCTTTTGCCGTCTCGTTTTTCTTAAGACCCGACACAATCAAAAAAGACATGGCCGAAGGGTGTGGGAGTCGAATTTACTTTGCACTTATAAGTCGAAGCAAGCGCCGCATTTCAGCAAGCCCGAACCAGCAGCCGAACCTCAACTGATCGAGGAAGCCGACCGACGCTTCGGATGGAAGGAGCGGAACTCACGGAAGTATCTTGCAAAGTTGAAGGAGTTGCCGGGAATCGAGAGCAAGCAGCAAGCGGTTAACCGACCCAAGTCGTTTGAGTCCACGCTGTAATTGGCTGACTTCGGACATGCCCTCCAATCCCGTGCCGACCAAGAAGAGGAGGAACCTGCCGTAGCTTCGTGTATTTCCGTCGGAACTTAGTGCAGAACAGAGGGGTTTCGCGCTGCACTAAAATCCCCCTTTATACAGTATCGCCGAAGCAAACAGGACGCTGCGCCAAGAAGGCCCAGAGAACAGGAGGTCTCGATGTCCACCATACCTTGTCCGGTCGCGCTGCTCGGCAGTGTTCCACCGACAATGGAGTCCTAACCATCCGCCAGGCTCCGCCGTTTCGCACCTCGCTGAACCCCCACCGAGTAGTTCGGTCTGGAATCGCGAGGAATCAAGTAGCGGGAGCCGGAAGATACGGTCCTAGTTGGCCTCGCTTTGATTGCTGATCAGGTCGCGCAATTCCTGGTAGCTCTCTTGTACGTCAACCGAGCAACTGAGCCTCTTATCCAGGTCGATCGTCATCCGCCGGACCTCCTCCAGAAAAGCCATATATCGCATAAAAAAGCCGCGGCGAAGCCGCGGAAAGCGGTGAAAAGTGATACTTGTGCGGCGGCGTTCACGCGGCCCCGGAACAAATACCGAATTTCCTTCCAGCCGCCAGACAGCCTCGCGCGGTATTCTTATTTTCCGTCCCGTCGTCTCAGTTACCGTGATGGTTTCCATTTGAAGCTCCTTTGAAACTCTTTGGATGCATCGATCACGCCATCTGTTGGAATAGCTTCCGCATCGACCGAACCTTCGCCAACTCCGGGAATCCTAGTCTATTGTAAAACCGAAGGGATTTGTACTGAAGTCCCGTTGATTTTCCCTATTTTCTGGGCCATAGAACAACTCCCACAACGAAACTGCTACGATACCGAAGGGCTCGCCCTAGAGGACGATTTCAGAACTTTTCCGTCGGGGGAGATCGCATCAGGGTTACACTTCCAGGCGTTTCGCTAGAAGTCGGCAACACGGCGTAGAACTCGGATCGTTGCGGAAGTCGCAAATGATCGGCGCCCTCTTCGTCAAACGATGATCCACCCGCTCGTCAAGTTGCCAACGAATCATATGTGTAGGCGTTGCCCAACGCTCCCACAGAAGTCGTGAGTGACGTAACTATGCCCAATCCGTCCTGCGGGTAGTAGTTCATTGTGCTAGAACAGAGTTCAGACAACGTCTCGTCGATGTTTTGTGTCATCGCATAAAGACATCATTCGCGACTCGCCATCACTGACGCCGGGCGCGCGGTGGTGAGCCCGCCAGGCCACCAGTTCCAATCGCCTGCAATTCGAAGCAGCGCGGGGCCGATCACAATACGAACCAGTGTCGCGTCAATCAGCACGGCGATCGCCAACGTAAATCCGATCATCTTGACCACCAGAAAATCTCCGAAAGTGAACGCCGCAAATACCACGATCATGATCGCGGCGGCGCTCGTAATCAGGCCCGCGGTCCTAGCCAGACCCTCCGGGATTGCATCCATTTCACTCAGCCCGATCCTTCTGGCTTCCAGAACGCGTGCGACCAGAAATACTTCGTAATCCATGCTTAATCCGAAGACGATGGCAAACGCGACGATCGGCACTAGCGGAAACACGCTACCGGTTCCCTCGGGAACTCCCAGTAACTTGCTTCCATGTCCATCTTGGATCACGAAAACCAATGCTCCGAAGGCCGCAGCGACCGAGAATAGATTCAGTGCGATGGCCTTCACGGCGACGAAGATCGATCGGAACCCGCACAGCAGCGCGAAGAGCGTCCCTCCCACTACCAACGCCATTACAGACGGAAAGCGGTTTCTGATAATCGTTTCGTAATCGGCGTTGAGTGCCGGGATGCCGCCAACAAGAAGGGTTGCGCCAGGGACCCCGGTGAGAGCTGGCGCGCCGGTCTTACGCAGCTCGCGCACCCAGTTGACCTGGCCGCGCAGCGAGACCGAACTCGCGGGTAACACTTCAAGCAGCGCCGCTCGTCCGTCAGTACTCAGAAACGTTCGACGCGTCTCCCGCGAAAGATCAAGGAGCGAAGATCGGTTGTTCTGCGCAAGCGTAGTGATAGAAATCACGCGGTCACAGCGAGGGTCGGCCGCGAGGCGCTTGCTGAGACGAACCAGCGCATTCCACCCCGCGTCGGATTGCGCGATGGAATCGGTTGGAAGTTCGACGATGACGCGCAACGATTCAACAACGCCGCCCCGATCCATCCGTTCAAGGGTGTGCAGCGCATGGACTGATTCCGCCGCCTGCGGAAGCCAATCCCCTCGGGGGAGGCTGGTATCCAGGTGTCTGGCCTGCCACGCGAGCAGAAGCAAAGGAGTACCCGCCAAAAAGAGGGCCAGCCAGGGATGCGCGACGATCGTCTTTCCCCATTGCCGCCAGCGATTTCCGGTACGCGCGGCCCGCTGCGCATCCAACTTTGGAGTAAAGGGCATTCGGCCAAGATCAATCCGCGGGCCGAGCAATACCAGCGCTGCCGGAACGAGGGTATTTGTCAGCAACACGCTCATTCCCGTCACCAGGAATCCCGCGACACCGATGGAACGGATTTCGCTGATCGGAACCGTCAAAAGGGCAAGAAATCCGATGGCTACGGTGGAGGCTGAAATCAACAGCGTCCGACCTGCCTGACGCGCCGCGATCACCCCGGCCGTGGGTCCGTCGTTCCCGGCGGCAATCGCTTCCCGGAAGCGGCTGATCATGAGGAGCGCATAGTCGATTCCCAATCCGAGGCCAAGCATAGTGGCCAAATTCTGAACGAGTATGGACAAGTGCCAGCGCTGGGCCAGAAATCCCGTAATTGCGAGAGTTGTTGCAATCGCGAGCTGGCCAACTGCCAATGGAATCACGGCGGCCATCAGGCTTCCAAAAGCCACCAGTAGAAGCGCGAGCGTCGCGGGGATCACCAGACTTTCGCCGCGATGTACATCGGCGGCGCTCGCTTTCCGAATATCGAAATTCAATGGAATCTCGCCTGTGAGTTCGAGTTTCACCGCCGGATAACGACCGCGTAGTTGATTTTCAAGCGAGCTTGCCAGCTGATGAAGCTCCGGAACAAGCGCCTCGACTGGACCGCCGGTCGAAGTGAGCCCCACGAGAACAAACGTTTTCCCTTCCCGGCCCAGAAAAATCGGATCGCGCAACTCGAGATAGGACACGACTCCTGAAACGCCGGGCTGCGCTTTCAGTGCTGCCACGATGGTTCCTAACGCTTGGCCGCCCTCGTCCGAATTCGCAGGTGGCAGTCCTTCGATTACCAGGACAACGCGGTCCACAAACGGCGACCGAAAACGACTGGCCAGCTCCTCCCGGACAATTTCATCCTGGCTCCCTTCCACACGGGTTGCGGTCTCCAGGCGGCGCTCCGCGTGAAAAGAAAATGGAAGAAGTGCGATGGTTGCTGCGAGGACGATCCCTGACACCAAAAAACGGCGCAAAAGCATAGCCACAATAATGTCACATCTCGCAAAATCGTCGTCGCCAAAACTCTACGCTGACGCCTAAGGACTACACGAGCGAAAAACGTGCTCCGTCCGGAATCGGTTCCCACGTTTGCGCTCGTTTTCGCGAGTTTACAATCTGCGCAACACTCACTTACGGAGCTACGTCAATCTGCTAAACTTTGCCCCACCAATTTAGGAGGAAATATTCGCGCATTACTTTTGCTCGGACTACTTGCCGCCATCCAACCCGGAGTAGCAGACCCGCGCCTTGGCTCCTGGACGCTCGTCTCTGCGCAGTCAAGTCTCGATCCTCCGAACCGGCTCACTATTACATCTTCGCGTGACGGCTCGCATGTGGTGATGTCCGGTGAAACCCATCTGGATTTCACCGCAAACTCGAACGGACACAAATCGCCCGCACCGGGCAACCTGGCGTTCAATCAAATTGAACTGCACAGGATTAATAAGAGGCAGGCGGAGGTGAAGCAAGAGAAGGATGGAGCCGTGGTGGCGACGGTTCGCGAAAAACTTTCGAATGATGGGAACGAGCTGACCGCTACGACGGCAAGCGCGGGCCACCCCGATAAGATCACCGTGTGGACGCGAAGCGGGGGCAAGAAGGTCCCGAATGACCTGTTCGCAGGCGAGTGGACGCAGGACCTCAGCAAAACTCGTATGCGGCAAGGTTTGGTGCTGAAAATCGAGACGGACGGAAGCGGCGGGGTCCGTTTTCTGGGTGACTTCAGCTATACCGCCCGTTTTGACGGAAAGCAATATGATTTAAAGAACTCGCGCAACGATACCGTGACGCTCGAACTCGTGGATCCGCATACGGTGGATGCGATCTACCGGCGGGACGATCAAGTCACGCAAAAGGATAGGTGGGTGGTTTCCGCGGACGGGCAGCAGATGACGCGATCCACCACAGGCACGTGGGAAACGGGCCAGCGCGTAACCGAGAAGCTCACGTTTAAGAAGCAGTAGCCGATATTGCATCTGTCCAGTCCGCAAGCCCATCGCTCGCTGGCACCGCGTTGACCTCACGAGCCGCCACCGAAATGATCCCCTTGCGATGCATGAATTTCAGAATGCCGTTAACCGTATCTTCCAGGGACGGATCTGCTTTGCCCCAGACGGAAGCATCGCGGGCCTTTTGATAAGAAGAGCTGTCGTAGCGTTTGAACTCCATCGCGGAGATGTTTTCGACAGAGCCCACCAAGAAATCCAGCAGCGGAAAGAGAAGATCTTCCTTCCGGCATCTGCGAATCAGCTCGGGAACGAAGTCGGGAAGCCTGAATGTCTCGAATTGCCGGCCGGTCGCTTTGGTAATCAGCCCGGTAATATCCATCATGTTCGAATAATCGTCGCGCGTGACATGGTAAGTCTTATTCGCTGTACCGCGAGTGGTAGAGATCGCCACGATGTTGTTCGCCACAATGTCCGCCGGAACAAAGCTGACCTGGTTGAGCGTATCAACGCCAATGCCGTGATTCACCATGAAGGCGACTAAGCGAACGGCGATATCGAAGTTGTTACCTCCTCCCGTGACGGAAGGACTCACGAGAGCAGGCCGGAATATCCGCGCGAAAAGTCCCCGGTTGCGCGCATCCACAACCACCTGTTCCGCTACCCATTTCGATTGGCTGTACCCAAAATCGAGCAGCTCCATATTCTCGTTCAGGTCGGTCTCATTGAGGACAGATTTGACCGCCCAGCCAAACACGAAGGTTGTCGAGACATAATTGAATTCTTTGGGCCTTCCCTCGAACGCCAGTCTTACGACCTCATTGGTTCCAAGCACGTTCGCGTCACGCATCAGGTCGTAGTTGAAGAGGTAGTTCACGGTGGCACCGTTGTGGAAGACCGTGTCGATTTCATTCGAGAGGAAATCCCACTCGTCCTGCGTCAGGCCCAGCTTCGGCTGCCCTAGATCTCCGCAGACGGGGATCACCCGAGCCTCGAACATCTCCATCAGGCCCACCCCGCACGGTCCGATTGACTCCATCGCGTTCCTCAGTCTTTGCTTACCTTGCTTTTCGTTGGAAGACCTGACGAGAACATAGATCTTCGCCCGGGTCTGTTCCAGCAAGCTTTTCATGAGGAATGGCCCTATGAAGCCGGTACCGCCAGTGAGCAGTACCCGCTTCAGCACCGGCGTCTCCGGCATGGGCACAGGCACCGGAGGCTCGAAAATGAGCTTCCTGTCGTTGCTCATCATCTGCTTCTCAGCGGCCCGCTGCTCTTCACGGAAAGCCGCAAGGGAATGACGCAGATGAACCAGTGCCTCTTCGGGTGCGCGCTTTAACTTTTCGGCTAGTCCAAACAGCTCGGCCACGCCCACACGCTGAATCACGCCAATATCCACCTGCCTCGCCAGCAACTCGGCGCCTTTATCTTTTAGGAGTTCCTTGAGCTCGTGAACGAACACAACAAGATCCAGGGAATCCAGCCCGGCTTCGACGAGGTTGTACGATTCCTTACCTGTCAGGTTGTACTTGGCTTTCAATTCGGCAAAAGAACAATGCATGTCGGAATCGCACAGGGCGTTCCCGGCGTCCTTCTCCCGCGAAAAGTCCGAAAGAACGGTGAACTGACCTCGCTGCCACATCTGCTTGGTCTTATGGCGCATGATCTTCCCCGAACTCGTTCTGGGGATCGCCCGCGGCGCGATGATCGAAATCACCGCCACTTCCACGTTCAAATAATTCCGCACCGCGGCGGCAATCTTTCGCGCGTCGGGAAGCGCCCTGGGATTTTTCGCTTCGGCGACGATTGCGAGCGCAGGTTCGCTGTCTTCCTGAATCTGGAACGCGGCGACGCAGTTGTGCCGGATCAGACCGGACGATTTCTCCACGACGTTTTCAATGTCGTGCGGGTAATAGTTTTGCCCGCGCAGAATAATCATGTCCTTGATGCGGCCACAGACGTAGAGTTCGCCGCCGTGGAAGAATCCCATGTCGCCGGTCCGCAGGTAGCCGTCCTCATAAGGACTATCGTCCACAAGCCGCGCGCGAAACTGCTTCAGAGTTAATTCAGGATTGTTCCAGTAACCTCGGCACTTACCGCTTCCGGAGACCCAGATTTCACCGGTGCGCTCGGGCTTAAGAGGGAAGTGCCCTTCCGGATCCACAATCTTAACGTCGAGACCCGGCAGCGGCGTTCCACAACTGACAATCTTTGTGGCCCCGCCGATTTCAGAGACCTCGGTAATCATGCGGGCCGTCCCCAGGGAAAGGGCACGTTTGTTTACGGAAACGATGTTGCGACCACCCAGTGAAACCGCCAGCGTATTCTCAGCCAGCCCGTAGGCGACATAGAAACTCTCGGACTTCAGTCCATAGGACTCAAACGCTTCCAGAAACCGTGTGTAGGTATCCGGCTTTACGGGCTCCGCGGCGCACATCAAAACGCGAAGCGAACTGAGATCACAAGCCTCCAGGCTTTCCTTGGAAAGTCTCCCGGCGCGCAGGCAATAGTCGTATGCGAAGTTGGGCGCGGCCGTCGCGGTGGCGCGGTAGGCCGTCATTGCATCGAACCACAGAATCGGCCGCTGAATGAAATCCGTGGGAGAGAAACCGTACGTCGTGCCACCTTTCAGTGCCGGATACAGGTAGCACCCGATCAGCCCCATATCGTGATACTGCGGAAGCCAGGAAACGACGACCGGCGAGGAATGGTCGATCACCAGCGGACATGTATCCAGAATGTTTTCGTGCGTGACAATCACGCCCTTGGGCTCCATCGTCGAACCCGAGGTGTACTGGAGAAACAAGATCTTCGAATGCTCGGCAGATGGCCGACCGGCAATCGCATCCACGAAATCTTCCGTGGCGATCCACGGCACTCCGGAAATGTAATCTACGTCAATCCCGCAGGCCGAGACTCCACTTCTGGCTAGATTCGTCTTGAGGGACGCCTGGTAGTCTCGGCTCGTTAAGATCCCAGCCGCCTGGCAATCCTTGGCGATGTGGACCATCTTGTATAGCGCGCTCTGGAAGCCACGCGAACTGGGGGGATACACCGGCACGGGTATCAATCCGGCGCGCACGCAGCCAAAAAATGCGCAGATCATCTCGAGCCCCGGCGGGTAGGCAAGCAGCAGTCGGTCGCCGGCCGCAAAACGACCCTCTTTCCACAGATGTCCGGCGATAGCCTCCACTCGGTGGAGAAACGACGCGTACGTGTAGCTTTCGATCGGATCGCCGTTTACATCAAGGAACGAATAAAGAAGCTTGTCTGGGTGCTCATCTGCCAGCCTGTCCAGGTGGCCTAAAATTGACGCCGCCATCAATCAGCGATCCTCCAATGTTGAATAGAACGCGAGCCGGTAAACGAAACTTCTTTCCCTAGAGTGCGAGTTGATCCGCGATTGAGTTTGAAAGTGCAGGCCGGAAATGTAGGCGGACGGTGGGACGCGTATTTTTTTCTCAGCATAGCCGTCGCTCGACGCTTTTGGCGAACGGATTTGTTCCTTTTTGCTGCACAACGGCGCGAACGGAAATTTCGGAGCTCCGCCGACCTTCTGTGATCCCTCGCAGGAAGCCCGGTTCATTATGGTTCATCGAAGGTTTTATATTAACAAAGCGTTATGGACAATTCCATGCGTCATCGCTCTCATTGTTCACACCACGCAACTAGGCACCGTTCGTTCCGAATGTCCTTGAATGTCTTTACGAGCCCGCATTAAAATCGTGCTGCGAGGCTGTCGGCCGCGCGGCGCCGGTTTCGCTTAGGGTCAGGACCCCGGATGCGGCGTATGGAACGCCTCGGGCCCAATTAGCATCATCGCGGAGGCGCCGGTGACGTTCGAATCCGAAGTATTGATCACTCAAGATCCGGAGACTCCGGATCTTGTGCCATCGGAATCCTCTGCGGCGTCCACTACCGAACTCGTCGGTGCCTCATCCTTTCCGAAAGTTTTACGTCGCCGTCTGGATAAGTTTTTTGTTGACCAGAACATTCCCTACAAAGCGGACCGTACGATGTGGGTCAAGATCGCTGTGGGTCTGGCGGTCCTCCTGGGCGCCTGGATCGCTCTGTATGCTCTGAGGCCCGATTCATGGAAATTTGTTGCCCTCTACCTTCTAGGCGGCCTCGCGCAGACATTCCTTCTGCTGAACATTGCCCATGACAGCAACCACAACGCCATCTCCTCCCGGGCGCGCGTCAACAAAACCCTGAACTATGTCTTCGATTTGTGCGGAATCAGCTCGTACATGTGGCGGATCCTCCATCATCGGGGCCATCACTCCTGCATCAATCTCCACGGCGAAGATGATGCGCTTTCGGGACGCGGCATCTTTCGCTTTACCCCCTATGAATCCCGCGCGCCGTGGCATCGCTTCCAACACATCTATGCGCTGTTCTTTTATGCAATGTTCTCTCTCGACTATGTGTTCTTCAGGGACTTCGAGAGCTTTTTCTTCCCGTCCCATGATTATCTGAAACGCGCCAATCATCCTCTGCGCGAATATGCCATTCTCATCGCCGGCAAGGGTTTCTACCTCACTTACATGCTTGTCTTGCCGGTGATGGTGCTCGGGAAATCACCTCTGCTCGTCGCCGGGGCGTTCCTCCTGGTCCATTTGTTCGTCGGTTTAGCCGTAACGCTTGTATTCCAGACGACGCACACTATTGACACCACCTACTTTCCCACGGACCGTGGTGAGTTTGACAACGGCGTGTATCACATCTTCGCGACGACTGCCGATTATGCGACGGAAAACCCTCTCGTCGGTTGGCTCGCGGGCGGGCTCAACCATCATATCGTCCATCATCTGTGCCCTTTCGTGTGCCACACCCATTATGCTCCGCTGACCAGGATCGTAAAGGAGACCGCCGAGGAGTTTGGGGTCCCCTATCGACAGCACCTCACCATGACTCAGGCAATCCGACATCATCTGATACTCTTGAAGCAACTGGGGAACGAAAACTGATTCTGAGCATTTTATCTTTACCTATGGCTCCGCTCCCACTTCCTAGAAGTGACATGAAATCACCTGCGGTTCAAAGCAAGTATCAGGGCGATAGAGTATGACCTCATCCACGCCCGTGCCCGTTGTTTCCCGATTTCGCTGCTTTGCGGATTCGCGCGCGATGTTCCGCAATCCGGTGCAGGTTTTGTCCAGCTACACTGAAACCTTCGGCGATACATTCCGGATCTATTTGGGCGGTCTCAAAGAAGCGATCGTTACGATTGATCCCGCTGTTATTCAGCACGTGCTAAAAACCAATTCGGAGAACTACCAAAAATCCCATATTCAAGTTAAGCGGATGGGCCACTTTCTGGGCAAAGGCCTTCTCACCACGGAAGGAGAAGCTTGGCGCACGCAGCGGCGTCTCATCCAGAAAGGCTTTGATCGAGCGCAACTCGATGCGTTGTCCTCAATCATGCGGGACTCTCTCGCCGACTCGCTGCGGGATTTCGACGCTCAAGCTCGTCGCGGTCCCGTCGATATCTACCCCCAGCTGATGAAAATCACTTTCGCGATGGTCGCCCGATCGCTGTTTGGCGCACGGTTGAAGGATGAAGACATCGATCTCGTTAGCCACACCATCTGCACCGTCCAGGAATTCATCGTTCGGCAAACCCTTCAGCCCTATCTGAATCCCTGGTTCGCTGTCTCGGGCGAACTTCGCAGGCACGAAGATATGCGCACCCGCGCGGACGCTGTTCTGCTCGAATACATCAAGAAGCGCCGCAACGAACCGCCCGGCAATGATCTGCTGCAGACTTTGATGGATGCGCGCTACAGCGATGGCTATGGCATGAGCGATGCGCTCATCCTCAGTGAAAGCATGCAACTTCTCGTCGCCGGCCATGAAACATCCTCGAATGCGCTATCGTGGCTTTTTTATCTTTTGAGCTCGCGTCCGGATTGTCTCGAACGGGTAAGGCAGGAATTTGATTCCGTGCTTGGCGACGCGCCTCTAGGCTACGCCGACGTTCCCAAATTCGAATTTACCACTCAGGTCATTATGGAGGGACTTCGTCTCTACCCGCCGTTTTGGATGATCGACCGCATGGCGGTCGCGGACGACCGCGTAGGCGACCTCGCCATACCCCGTGGTTCGACGGTCATTGTGTATGTGTACGGTGCGCACCATGCTCCGCGTTACTGGCAGAATCCGGAAAATTTCGATACCGAGCGTTTCACCAAAGCGAACGACAAGCTGCGCACGCCCTTTACATTCCTTCCCTTCGGGGGTGGACCGCGAGGCTGTATCGGTGGAAATTACGCGATGCTGCAGATCCTCATGATTTTGAGCGATCTGCTCAGAAAGTACGATTTTCAGCTGGCTCCGGGCCAAATAATCGAAGCTCGTCCCATGGTCATTCTGCGGCCGAAGCACGGAATCCGCATGACGTTCACTAATACCATCGCGCGGGCCCCCTGCATCGCATAAGACGCCATCCGGTCGGAAACGAACATGAGTTGTAATGCGCGAAACATTGCGACAGCATTTGTCGGAAAGTCGGTTCTGGTGGCACATCGTTATCATGCGCGCATTGAAGGAGTGCATTCGTACCGAGAAGTCTTAGGGTTGTATCGGAAGCGCGAAGGGCAATGCGCCTGCACGAGCACGGTGTGTTCGCGCGCTTTCGATACAACGACTTGAAGGAAGTCGCCCGCGATTTGCGGCGGACGCGGGCTCTATGCAAATTCAATGGTGGGCAGGAGCGGCGTCGAGCTGTGCCGAGGCTGTGCTGCAGAGCGCTACACGTGACTGTATGAGGCCGGAAGCCGGCCGAATGCGAAAAGGGATCGTGAGTAGCGTGGTTGAAGAGCTGGAAAAGGAGGTCCGTTCCGAGGCAAGGCACAGAGGTACGGAGCGCGTGGAAAAACACCTTCGAATTGGAGAGAGTCGCTTCATGCCGCAGCCGCGACTAGCGGTGGAGAACGAAGTTGGATTTCAGAAGCGGTGAGTCTTTCGACGACCATCATCGGCCCACCACACTTGGGACAAGACCAAAGATCGCTCGGACCGGCGGTGGAGGCCTCTTGCTCGGTTTGCGATGCCCGGCCGAGCAGTTGGAAGGAAAGTGGCAAGGTGGTGGCACGTTTGCGGTTGGCCAGGAAGCCGAAGTTGCGGATGCGCACGAAACCTTTCGGGAGCAGGTGCAACAGGAAGCGGCGCAAGAACTCATCGAGAGATAGGGTCATCAGCTTTTGTTCGTTGCTGTGTGCGGAATCGCGCCAACGAAACGTGACCTTCCCCTCAGCAAACGAGACCAGGCGATGGTTGGAGATGGCCACGCGATGAGTGTAACGGCCCAGATAACGGAGCACATGCTCTGGACCTCCGAACGGACGTTTCGCGTAGACCACCCAATCCTTTCGAAATAGTGGTCTCAGCCAGGCAGCAAAGGTTTTCGGCTGAGTGAGGGGCTGCAAGTCTCCGTGAAAACTGAGCTTGCCGTCCTGAAAAGCGCGCTGGAGTGCCGCGACGAACTTGCCGCGAAAAACTCGGCTGAGCACCTTGACCGGAAGAAAGAAAGCGTAGCGTGGCTTGATCCAACGCGCGCGATCGGTAGAGAGTCCACCGGCCGGCACCACGCAATGCACATGTGGGTGAAGTTCGAGTTTCTGACTCCAGGAGTGCAGCACGCTGAAGAAGCCGATCTCTGCGCCGAGATGGTTGGGATCGCGGGCAACTTCGAGCAGTGTTTCTGCACTGGTTCGGAACAGCAGATCGTAGACGACCTTCTTATTCTGAAGAGTCAATGGGGCTAACTGGCGAGGCAGCGTGAAGACCACATGCACGTACTGCGTCGGAAGAAGTTCCTTGCGACGCTTCTCGAGCCAGCGTTCGCGAGCTCCTGCCTGACACTTCGGGCAGTGCCGATTTCTACAGGAGTTGTAGGAGATGGCGCGATGTCCGCAGCGAGTGCACTCATCGAGATGTCCGCCGAGCGCGGCGGTGCGACACCGCGCAATGGCCAGGAGCACTTTGACGTGCTTCCAGCTGATCCACTTACGGCTTCGTTCGATGAAGGCGTCTCCCGCAGCGCGGACCAGATCGGCCACCTCGAGGGGTGGCCGGTCCATCTACTCGTCCTGTGGTGACCTGTCTTTTAGCTCCAGGGAGTCCAGAGGACTCGCGGTCGCACGGAGGTGACGTTCAGAGAGATGGAGGTAGATGGTGGTTTCTTCCAGATCGCGATGCCCTAGCAACATCTGGATGGTGCGCAGATCCGCGCCTGCTTCCAGTAAATGTGTGGCAAAACAGTGCCGCAGCGTATGTGGGTGCACGTCTTTCTGGAGGCCCGCTTGCTGGGCGGCTTTCTGGCAAGCGTCCCAGACCACCTTGGTGGTGATCGGTGCATCACCGGTATGCCAGCGGTTGCCGGGAAACAGCCAGGCGCTGGGCTTGTGCCGTAATCCGCGCCAGTGCTCACGCAATGCCTCGAGCAGTTTTGGACTGAGCATCACATCCCGGTCTTTGCGTCCTTTGCCGCCCTGGACGTGAATCACCATGCGCTTGCTATCGATGTTGCTGATTTTCAGGTGTGTCAATTCAGCGCGTCGTACTCCGGTGGCGTAGAGGGTCATCAACAGAGTGCGATGAAAAGGAGTTAGAGCTGCGTTGATGAGTCGCGCGACTTCTTCCCGGCTGAGGATCGCGGGAAGGTGAAATGCTTTTTTCGGGTAGGGCGTCTCCGCGATGCTCCAGGTTTTCTTGAGAGTCTTGATGTAGAAGAATCGCAGAGCTGCCAATCGTTGCGTAACCGTGCCCGGCGACAACTTGTGCTTCTTGAACAGCTCGGCCTGATATTCACGAATGTGTTCCGGACCTAAACAATCTGGAGAACGCTTGAATCGTCTTGAGAAATCTTCGACTGTGCGGATGTAACAGCGTGTGGTAGCCTCAGAATAATTACGACGCTCGAGTTCTTCGAGCATCATTTTGCGAAGTCGGGTCATGAGGACCTCCTTATGACCCGACAACTTACTTCAGCCGTTCGCCATAAACTGCTCCGTTCGCCTCACGCGAAGCGTCCGCCGCACGGGCGGCTTCGTTCTAGTCTGCTTCTGTTGAGCTATATAGTTGTGTAGCAACTTTTTTAACAGCTTCGACATCATTACATCTCCTGCAATTCTCAACGGCAATCACATTCCGGACGATGTTCTCCCGCAACTGGAACGGGCATTACGGCTCGATAGTGGGCGCGCTAAGAGCATGGAAGGTCGCGTTGCCCGGCAAGTCCCTCCAACTACACATGTCAAGATGAGTGCGGTTCCGAGTTGTTGAGGATGGCCTCTGCCGTGATGTAGACTCGCAAGCACGAAACGGTTTTGGACTGGCGGCTGACGTTTCCTGAGAGGGCCCACAGCATGCGACTTACAGTTCTGTGCCTTGCAGCGTCCATACTGTTTACATTCCCCAGTCGAGCACAGGCTCCTGCGGAGGTTCCTATTTTCGAGATAACGCCGCCCGCGGGAGGCTTCAAGATTACGTTCAACGTCAAGGCGTCGGTGCCTATCGAGGGGGTTTTCGAGAAGTGGGACGCCACCCTGAAATTCGCGTCTGCTGATGTCACGACAGGCGTGATGGACATTAAGGTCGATGCCGCGAGCGTTAATACCGGAAGCGGTCTGAAGGACGGCAAACTAAAGGGCAAGGATTTCTTCGACGCGAAAAATAATCCGTACATCACGTTTCATTCGACCAAAATTGAACAGACCGGTCCCACCACCTTTGATATTCCGGGCACGTTTACGATTCGCGGAGTGTCGAGACCCGAGACGCTGAGCCTTACTTTGTCCGGCAAGGGGACCGGCACGGGCAGTGTTAAGGGCTCGATGGCGTTCGATCGTAAGGATTACGGGATGAATAGCGGCATTCCCTTTATAAAAATTGCCGACCGCGTTGAAGTTGATGTCGCCCTCCAAGCAAAACAAGTTAGCGGACCTCGCCTGGTTTACAAGGAATAGGTGCACTCGCTGCGCGAGTTCGTCGCGCGCGTTCGGAAGTGGGGCTAACTCCTAGTAAGTCGAGCAACTGAGCAAGTCCGGATCCGCTACTCCAATCGTCGGATAACCGAGGTTAGCGCGCGCCCCCTCGCAAAGGTCACACTGCACTGTGCCCGCGACTCGCCTCGATTCGAGCACTATTGGCGGCGAACACATCCTCGCGGACAGCGTTTGTCTCGCTCTGGGCATGGGCAGATTCAGAACCAGAAATCCAATTACCGTCCGTGCCACCATTTAAATCGGCGCAAGAGCGTCACCGTGCAAGGCTCCTTGCAAGTTCCATCGTGGCGCGAAGGTTTCCCCACTTTTATGCGGTCTGCCCAGCTTCCCACAGGCGAAGAGTTGAAGCCCTGCCCGGAAGGCCCCTATAATCATTTCCGCGAATGCGCAGAGCAGCGCAAACGCCCGCGCCTGTCAGAAAATGCGGTGACCTTCGTTACGCCGGGACGGCTGCAATATTCTCCATGTCAACGATGGAGGCGAATAGGGTCCGGTGATCCTCGTGGCCTTCAAAGCCATTGATCCTGTCCTTCGCGGCCAGGATGGTGGGTTCGACTCCCACACGCTTCCGCCATATCTTCTTGATGTGTCGGGTGTTACAAAAAAGCGAGGCAGCAAAACGCAGCAATAAGAGATCTTTGGCCCTGCTGGACGACTACAGGCGATCAGGTCTTCGGGATGACTGTGGCGAATTTTTTGCGGGCTAGGTCGAGCAGCTTTGAATCGGTGCACACTTCGTAGTAGGGGCGGGTACCCTGTGCGCCGACTTTGGCGCCGGGCAGGAGTTGATGGACAAAACCCTTGCGGATGACGACTGGCTCAAGAGTGTCGCCGAGCGGCACTTCGCCAAAATAGAGTTGCACGCGCTCTTTGCCCCAGGGCATCGGGAAATTGCCGCCCATGGGCGACATGGCAATTTCGGCGCTCAATTTCTGAAAGCCTTCTTCATTTAGCTCGATGCCATTCAAGTTGTAGCGCACTAGGAGTTCTTCGCCTTCATCTTCCGCGGCGTCTTCCATCAGCGGTTGCAGCAAGAAAACGTTGAACGGGGATGGATTGTTTGAGAACAGGCGCTTGGCGATTTTTGTGCAGCTGGAGAGACGGTCCGACAAATTCAAGGCGCGCGAAATCATGATTTTGGATTCGCCGTCCATCCAGAGCGAAGGCGCGGAATCCTGGAATGCCACGCCTACGCCGATTTCGAGCTGGGGCAGACCGGTGGACTTGGTGCGCGCGTTGTACGCTTGCGTCACCGCGAGAATTTCGCGCGAGAGAATGCAGGCGCGGGCTACGCCGCGCGTGGTGGCGCGCGTGGATTCGGTTTCGTAGATCGCGAGAATGATGGCGTCGCCTTCGATGAACACCGTGGCTGCGCCGAAACGTTCCAGCATTCGCTTCACTGGCTCGTGCAAGTTCATGCTGAAGTGCGACGCGGGATTCAAGCCCTTCGCGAGCAGGTCCTTGGTGATGCCTGTGGAGCCGCGCACATCAGCCTTGATGACGGTGTGGTTGATGACGGGATCGTCGGTGGGACGGCCCTCGTCGGCGTGCAGAAATTCGTACAGGCTTTTATTGACTCGCGAAAGCTCTCTGGCGCGTTCCGAGCGCACCAGGTTGATGCGCTCCATCCAGGTGGCCACGTGTTGATAGTTGCGGCGGTCGCGCCGCAGGCGCATCAGGTCTTCCGCGAATTGCAACACTGTGGCTAATTGCTCTTCACGCGTGCGCCGGCGAATCGCACGCGAAGCATCGTCGAGCCGCTTCATCGAAATCTTTCGCGCGGGAAATTGTTCCAGGATGGTTTCCACGCGCTTGGCTTCGTCGCGATTTACCAGCGCTTTTTTCAGGGCTTGCAAGTGGATTGGGGGGCAGTAATCGGCGTAGATTCGGCGCAATTCGTAGCCGGCGAGGACGTGAAAGAGCAGGTCGCGTTCCTCGAGGCGATGGAACCACTCTTCCAGAAGTTGCGAACGCGTTTGCCGGGTATTTTCACCCTCTCCGGCGGGAGCTTGCGGGTCAAACAGACGGCGTGCGTTCTGGGGCTGGTTGAGGTAATCGCCGAGACGATTGCGGTATTCCTCGATGCGGAAATTCATGTGCTGCTTGGCGGAATCGATCTGCGGGCCCAGCTCCTCGAGCGTCTTTTCGGCCAGCGCTAACTTCTTGCGCAATTCCGAAATTTCAGCGTGAGAGCCGGGCGCGGCGGCGCCCTTGCGTTTGAAAATCGAGGGAAACAAGCTGTCGCCGTCGCCCGAACGTCCCGAGGCTTCCTCGAGTTCCTCTTCGATGCGAGCGATCTCGGTGCGTTTTTGGCGTGCCTGCTCGAGCAGCCGCTCATGCGCTTTACGCGCTTTGCTGAGATCGTCAGCGTTATCGCCGGTGAGCACGAAATCGCGAACCAGGTCCAGCAGGAGCGTGTCAAAGACTTCGAAGCGGTCGGGATCGTTGACGAAGTTCGCTACCAGTACGTAGTGCTCTAGAAAAAGGTGATCGTCATTGCCGTTTTCGACGAAGAGAAAGCGGTTCTGCAGCAGTTCGTAGGTATCGTGAAAATCTTCGCCAAAGAGAGCGCGGCGCGATTTCGAAAGCGTCCCTTCTTCCACTTCGCGCCAAATGCGGCAGAGCGTTTCGCCCACCTGGCGGTAGACATTTTTCTTGTCCGACTGCATTTCGGCGATTTTTGCGCGCATGACGTGCGCTTGTTCGCTGTGCTCGAAATGCTCACCACGCGCGCGAATCCAGTCTTTGCACTCGACGAGCATGCTGGAAAATTGCGTAGTGATTTCCGAAGTGAGGTGCTTGATCAGCGCGAGCTGGTGGAGTATGTCGCTTTCGATGGATTGCTGAAACTTCGCGCGAGTGACGGAGGCTTGCAAAACCTCGGTGAGGAGTTTGCGGAATGCGCCGTGTTCCGGCGCGCCGGATTGCTTGCGGTCTTTGCCGTAGAAAAGGCTGATATTGACGCTCTGGCGGACCAGATCCTGCAGATATTTCCTGGTGAAATCCACGAACCGCGGGCTGAGGAAAACGTCGTAATGAATGTTGTCCACACCAAGCGTAAGATTTGGCAGGCGGATTTCGGCGGAGTACGACTCCAGCTTCATCCGGGCAGGATGGTCGGGTGAAGGCGCGATGCGGAGATCGGGCATACGGGCGCAGCGAGACGAAGACTGACTCTAGCGAGGCGAGGCGTGGGGCGCAATGGAACGGTTCGTAACCGTTAATGATTTTCCCGGCAGTATGGCGGAGTCCGGGCCGTTCGAGGCTGACCCGGCGGAGAACCCGGAGCCCGGCATCGAGGATGCCGGTCCCGACTCCGCTTGGCGGCCGGCGGGTAGCGGCCTGGGCTCTCTGGAGACGCCTAACTATGGCCCATGCCTCTACTTAGGCCCTCACGGTCAGAGGTGCGGCAATCAGGCCCTTTCGGGAGGCTTCTGTGCGCGGCATCAGCCTGATGAGCTCGGCAGGGCAAAGAGCGCGTCTCGAGGCGTCTCCCGTGTGATTGCCGCCGGAGTTGGGATACTTGCCGCAATATGGCCAGTTCTTGCCGATCTGCTTCGTGAGGTGCTGCGCTGGATTCATTCCCACTGAGTGGAGCGCGCGGCGGCGTTCGGCTCGCGAACGGCAGAACTGCGAACCGAAATCGAGGTTTCCGGGTAGAATAACGGGCCATGTCCAAATTGATGGAAGGCAAAACGGCGATTGTCCTGGGAGTATGGAACAAATGGAGTATCGCGTACGCGATTGCGCAGGCGTTCGCTCGAGAAGGCGCCACTCTGTTGCTCACCTATCAGAACGATCGCGCGAAACCGACGGTGGAAGAACTCGGTGCCGAGCTTGGCGCGAAGGGATTTTATCCTTGCGACGTGCAACAGCAGTCGGATATTGACGGCCTGGCCGAATCTCTCAAGCGTCATGGGCACAAGCTGGACGCGGTGGTCCACTGCCTGGCGTTTGCCAACCATGAAGATTTGAACCAACCATTTTTGAACACGTCGCGCGACGGTTTCAAACTGGCGCTGGACGTCAGCGCTTATTCGCTTGTCGCGGTTTCCAAGGCGCTCTCTCCGCTGATGACCACGGGCGGCGCGATTATGACGCTGACCTATCTTGGCTCGACGCGGGTGGTGACCAACTACAACGTAATGGGCGTCGCAAAAGCTGCGCTGGAAGCTGAAGTGAAATATCTGGCGAGCGAACTCGGCGCTCACAAGATTCGCGTGAACGCTATATCTGCGGGGCCGATTAAGACTATTTCCGCGCGGGGAATTAAGGATTTCTCTAAGGTGCTTGAATTTGTGGCGCAGCATGCGCCGTTGCGACGCAATACGGACATCGCTGAAGTGGCGGATGCAGCTGTGTTTCTTGCGAGCGATTTAGGCCGGGGTGTTACCGGCAACACGATGTACGTGGATGCTGGCTTTCAAATTATGGGTCTGGATCCGCCTGCCGCACCGAAGTGAGTATTTTCACACTACCTGCGTTCACTCCCAATCGCGGGACAATCCGCATTCGAACCAGCTCATGCTTCCTCCTGCCCATTTTTTTCGCAGTGATTGCGCTGCTCCCGTTATTCGCGATCGCAAAATCACCGAGCATTAACCCTGCTCAAGAAAACACCAAAAAAGCGCGCGCGTTACGCTGGGATCCTCCCAACGTGGATGTTCCCGTTTCATCTATCTCCGCGTCACCGGCTTGTTCGCTGCCGGACGTCCTAAAGCAAGCGGTGGCGCGCGCTACTGAACTGATCAACCACCTGCAGAACTTCGATGCTCATGAGCAGGTTCGCTACGAACAGACCGACGGATTTGGGATTCCCAATATGGCGGTCACTGCGAGATTCGACTACCTGGTTGATTTCGGAGAACAGCCCGGTGCGCTCAAAGTACACGAGACCCGCACGCCCCTCAGCGGCACCGACGATCAACAGGTCCGACCGCTATTGGATAAAGGCCTGCCGGTCTTGGCGCTGATCTTTCATCCCAATCTACAAAGCGACTACGAAATGCGGTGTGAAGGTTTCAGCGAGTGGAACAACGTGCCCGCCTGGGTAATCTACTTTAGCCAGATCAAGGGAAAGCGTGTCCGCACGCTCTCGATGGGAACAGCAACGAGTGTCTATCCGGTGAGCCTGAAGGGCCGTGCGTGGCTCGCCGCAGACTCAGGCCAACTCATGCACCTCGAAACAAACCTGATCCAGGGGATTCCGATCATTGAACTGCAGAGTAACGCGATCTCCGTTGACTATGCCCCCGTCCGGTTTAAGTCGCAAAGTCTTGAAATCTGGTTACCGCAATCAGCCGTCGCCTATACGGACTATGGGAAGCGCCGCACAATCATCGAACACACTTTTTCCGACTTCCAGCTATTTTCAGTCCAGACCAAACAGGTAATCGGGGAGCCTAAGCAACCGCCTCGCTGATCCAATCCTTCAGTGTCTAGCCTGCTGTCGGCGATTCGTCGCCCTGTTCGACTGTAATTCTTCGCACGCCTTCGGCGACGTGCTCCAGCTGAACCTGGACCGTAGGCCAACCCGTGCGCAGCTTGAGCCGGTCGGGCCATTCCACGATTACCACTGCCTTCTCGGAAAATATATCTTCGAGGCCTAATGTTTCGAGATCATGCAGGCCCTCAATGCGGTAAAGGTCCACGTGATAGACGCGCGTAGCGCCGTCGTATTTGTGGACGAGAGTAAACGTGGGGCTGGTAACGTCGTCTTCGCGCGCGGCGCCCAGACCGGCGGCGATTCCCTTCGTTAGCGTCGTCTTCCCTGCTCCGAGGTCGCCGGAAAGCAGGATCAATACGGGAGGCTTTAACGCCGCACCGATTTGCCGGCCTTGCTCAATCGTCTCTTCGGATGAGTGCGTGAGGATTTCGCCGTTAGCCACGGCGCGGCTCGCGGTTAAGCATTGGCGTAAAAATGTTGGTAGGCGCGCGGAATCGCGTGAATCAAGTCGGAAGCGAGCAGCGGAGCTTCGCCTGCGTCTGCGTAGGCGATGTCTCCTGCGAGGCCGTGGAGATAGACGCCGAACGCCAAGACGCGTACCCAGTCGCTCGTTGCAAATTGTGCGGTTAGGCCCGCGAGCATTCCGGTGAGGACGTCACCAGTGCCGCCTGTGCCCATTCCGGGATTGCCGGTGGAATTTATGAAGATTTGTCCGTCGGGCGAAGCGATCACGGTCTGATGACCCTTGAGGATTACGAAGGCATTCCAATCCGCGGCGGATTTCCGCGCAACTCCCAGGCGCCAGGCTTGGACATCTTTAATTTCGCATCCCACGAGCCGCGCCATTTCGCCTGGATGCGGCGTTAGGGCGATCGGGCCGGTGCCGTTTTTCAGTTCCAGCGCGCGGCCAGCGAAGGCGTTCAAGCCATCGGCGTCCAGAACGATGGGAACCGCGCGCTTCGCAACGACAGCGTGGACAAATTGCTGCGTTTCGTCGTGCGTCGTCAGTCCTGGGCCAATGGCGAGCGCACGCTTCCCTTTCACGATTTTGTCGAATCGCTCGTACTCGAAGCTGCGCAGCGAAATAGTCCCGGCTTCGGTCGCGGGCATTGGTTCGGTCATTATTTCTGGGGTGTGCGCAGCGACGATCGGTAAAACCGCGTCCGGAGTCGCGACGGTCACAAGACCTGCGCCCGTGCGTAGCGCTGCCCAGGATGCCAACACCGCCGCGCCGCTTTTGCCGACCGAGCCGGCAACGATCAGCGCGTGGCCATAACTTCCCTTGTTGCCGTCCGCGCGGCGAGGCTGGGCAAACTTGCTCACTTCTCGCCCGTCAACCCAGCGAACGTCGCTCGTTCCTACTTCTTCGATCAGCTCGGGAGGCGAGCCGATGTCGTGAACTTTGAGCTGTCCGACGAAGTTTCCGGAAGCGCCGCCGATCATGCCGGACTTAGGAGCCGTGAAAGTGACTGTGTACGCTGCTTTGACGACAGGCCCATCGGCCTCGCCGGTGTCGGCCACCAGCCCCGAGGGAATGTCTACGGCGACGACAGCAGAACGCGCTGGCCCGCGGCGCTGATTCACAGCTTCGATGACTTCCGCGAGAAGCCCCGCGACCGCCCCGCGCGTGCCGGTACCGAGGATCGCGTCCACGACGATGTCGGCCGAGGCCAGCGCGGCTTTGGCGCTTTGCCATGCGCTCGAATCGCGAATGACGTGAAGCTCGCCGTACGTCTCTTGCCAACGCTTATAGTTCGTCGCCGCATCGCCACGCATTTCTTCCGGAGCCGCCAGCAGATGAATGAGCGGCTTGGCTCCCAAATCTCGCAGGTGCCGCGCGACTACGAATCCATCGCCGCCGTTGTTGCCCTTGCCACAAAGAACCATGATGCGGCGCTGCGCGAAGTCCGGCCAACGCTGCGCGATGAAGCGCGCGACTCCAGCGCCGGCGTTTTCCATCAGCGCGAGGCCAGGAATGCCGTAGCGCGCCGTGGTAAGGCGGTCAACTTGCCCCATTTCTTCTGTCGTGAGGATTTTCATAATCGCGATTTACGTCCCGGGAACCAGCGCGGCGCTCTGTTTACGCTGTGGCGGCCTATTTGCGTCCGCAGCAAATTCTATCATGCGCTCGTCCGGAGACATTCCGGCGCCGCACGATCATCCATTCCATTACGTTGCTTGCCCGGCGCTACGACCTGAGGAATAATTGCGCTAATTCGGCACATCGGCGTGCTGCACGGCTATGAGGGCGCCATGGTTGTGCGGCGCAACACAGATAGCGCTCTGAAGTGCGCCGCTAGAAAACCTTGGCCTACAGCATCCAGCCGCCGGTCACGTTGATGACTTGGCCGGTGATGTAGTCGGCGCTGTCGGAAGCGAAGAATTTAACTGCGGCGGCAACATCTTCCGATGATGGCGGGCGGCCGATCGGTGAGCGCGCGTCGTGGATGCGGCGCGCTTCATCGGCGGTGAGTTCGCGCTCGTCTATGTTTGAAGGGTTGATGACGTTGACCGTGATTCCGTGCTTCGCTTCTTCGATCGCGAGCGAACGCGAGAACGAAACTACCGCAGCTTTGGCTGCGGCGTATGCCGAGATCGTGCCCTGCCCAAATCCGCGCTCCGCGCCGACGGCGCCGAGATTGACGATTCGTCCCCAGTGCTGGCGGCGCATCGCCGGTAGCACCGCTTTGCTGGCGTAGAAAACGCTGAACAGGTTCGACGCGATAATTTCTTCCCATTCTTGCAGAGAGGTTTCGGCGACGGGTTTCCAATTGAATTCGCCAACGTTGTTCACAAGAATGTCGAGACGGCCAAAACGTTCTACAACCGTGTCTATCAGAAATTGCACCTTCTCCGCGTCGGTCGCGTCCGCTTCCACTGCGAAACATTCCGCGCCCTGGGCTTGCAGCTGGCGGAGCGTATTCTGCGCGGCAGTCTTATTAATGCGATAGGAAATGGCGATGCGCACGCCTTCGCGCGCCAGCCCCTCGGCGATGCCTTTGCCGATGCCTCTTCCGCCTCCGGTGATCAACGCAGTTTTCTGACGTAACGGCACGATTAGGCGGCTCCCGCAACGCCGACAGTATAATGAAAATACAGGATTTAGTGTAGGGCTTGAGAGCGCCTCTGTTCTTGACCTGGAGGCGCTTTCCTGATACAAAAGGCGATTCTGTGCGGTTACTTACCGCAATCAGCGGGCTCCCCATCAAGGAGTTTTTCGTCCGGAGGCAGAATGTCGGAATCAGCTCGGACTCATATGTGTGCAAACGCGCGCGCAGCGGAGGGCAACTAATGCGGCGTGCGATTATCAACCTCTGGTCGCGGGGATGGCGCGGCATTTGTACGACTGCCGCTATCGTGCCAGCTATTCTTTTGTGCGCTGCGACGTTGCGGGCGCAAACGGCTCCGGAATCCGTGGGCGGCGAAGCGAATCTGAAGTTGCCGGATTTGTCGTCGGTTACGTTTTTCGGGATTGACGGCCACCGGCTGCTGCTCTTCGGCATTTTGTTCTGCGTATTCGGCCTGGCATTCGGCTTGATGATTTACACGAAGCTGAAAAACCTGCCCGTGCATCGCGCGATGCGCGAGATTTCCGAGCTGATTTATGAAACCTGTAAGACGTACTTGATCACGCAAGGCAAATTCCTGCTGCTTCTGGAAGCTTTTATCGCGGTCGTCATCGTGCTTTATTTCGGGCTCTTGCTGCATTACGAAGCCGCTCGCGTAGTGATTATCCTCGCCTTCAGCATGGTTGGAATCATGGGTAGTTTTGGCGTGGCGTGGTTCGGTATTCGCGTTAATACCTTTGCGAATTCCCGAACCGCTTTCGCTGGGCTGCGCGGCAAACCGTTCCCGATTTATCACATTCCGCTCGAAGCGGGCATGAGCATCGGCATGATGCTGATCAGCGTGGAATTGCTGATGATGCTTTTCATTTTGTTGTTTATTCCCGGCGATTATGCCGGGCCTTGTTTCATCGGGTTCGCGATTGGTGAGTCGCTGGGCGCGGCTGCGTTGCGTATCGCCGGCGGCATTTTTACGAAGATCGCAGATATCGGCTCGGACTTGATGAAGATTGTATTCAAGATCAAGGAAGACGACGCGCGCAATCCCGGCGTGATCGCGGATTGCACTGGCGACAACGCGGGCGACTCCGTGGGGCCGAGCGCGGATGGGTTTGAGACTTACGGCGTCACGGGCGTCGCGTTGATTACGTTCATTCTGCTGGGCGTCAAGAGCCCTGTGGTGCAAGTGCAGCTGCTGGTGTGGATCTTCGTGATGCGCATCGCCATGCTGGTCGCCAGCGCGGCGGCATACTTCTTGAACGACGTGATCGCGAAGGCGCGCTTCGGCAACGCCGATAAGATGAACTTCGAAGCGCCGCTTACTTCGCTGGTGTGGATCACTTCGATCGTCTCCATCGCGATGACCTACGCAATTTCGGCGGTCATTATCCCGGTGCTGGCCGGCGATTGGACGCAATGGTGGAAATTGGCCACGATCATTTCCTGCGGGACCCTGGCTGGAGCGATTATTCCGGAGTTGGTGAAGGTTTTTACTTCCACGGAATCGCGTCACGTGAAGGAAGTTGTGTCGTCCGCTGAAGAAGGCGGGGCGTCACTGGGAATTTTATCCGGGTTCGTTTCCGGGAATTTTTCGGCCTACTACATCGGCTTGGCGATGGTGCTGCTGATGTCCATCAGCTACCTGGTCAGCTTACAGGGCCTCGGCAACCTGATGATTGCAGCGCCAGTATTCGCTTTCGGCCTAGTGGCGTTTGGATTCTTGGGCATGGGGCCGGTGACGATCGCCGTGGATTCTTACGGGCCCGTGACGGACAACGCGCAATCCGTGTATGAGCTGTCGCTGATCGAAGTGGTGCCGAATATCAAGCAGGAACTGAAAGCGGATTTCGGCATTGACGTAAATTTCGAACGCGCCAAGGAATTGCTGGAAGAAAACGACGGAGCTGGCAATACGTTCAAAGCGACCGCGAAGCCGGTTTTGATCGGCACGGCTGTCGTCGGTGCGACTACCATGATTTTTTCCATCATCATGGCGCTGACGAATGGCATTACACAGGATGTGGACAAGCTGTCGTTGCTGCACGCCCCATTTTTTCTGGGTTTAATCACTGGCGGCGCGATGATTTATTGGTTTACTGGCGCTTCGACGCAAGCCGTGACGACTGGCGCATATCGGGCTGTTGAATTCATCAAGGCCAATATCAAGCTGGAAGGCGTGGAGAAGGCTTCGGTGGAGGACAGCAAGAAAGTCGTCGCCATCTGCACGAAGTACGCGCAAAAGGGCATGCTCAATATTTTTATTGCTGTGTTTTTTGCGACGCTGGCGTTCGCGTTCGTGGAACCTTTCTTCTTCATCGGATACTTGATCTCGATCGCGATTTTCGGTTTGTATCAGGCGATTTTTATGGCCAATGCGGGCGGGGCATGGGACAACGCCAAGAAAATTGTGGAAGTGGAGTTGAAGCAGAAAGGGACGCCTTTGCATGACGCTACCGTGGTCGGTGATACGGTTGGCGACCCGTTCAAGGATACTTCGTCGGTGGCGCTGAACCCTGTGATCAAGTTCACTACGCTATTTGGATTGCTCGCGGTCGAACTCGCGGTCCAATTAACAGCGGAGACCGGCGGGAACCTCACGCATATTCTGGCCGCCGCGTTCTTCTTCGTTTCGTTCTTCTTCGTCTATAGATCGTTCTACGGGATGCGCATCAAGGCCGGCAACTAATCTGGATTTCTCGACCGCGAATCAGCTCTTCACAAGGCCGAGGAATTGGCGCGGATCGTTCGCGAAGCCGGGGAAGACTGCGTTCAGATCGCGGTCGCCAAGGTGGTTGGCGATGATCTCACCTAGCACGCTGCGATAGTCGGTGGTCATGGCGAGATCGCGGCCTTGATTGAGTTGGCCTTCGCCTAGCCCCGGCCAGCGGGTGTACACTTTCCCGCCTCTGATGTCGCCGCCCATGACGAACATGCAGTTTGCGTGGCCGTGATCGGTGCCACGATTTCCGTTCTCGTGCGCGGTGCGGCCGAATTCAGACATGCTGACGAACACTACGTCGCCCATGCGGTCGCCCATGTCTTGATGGAAAGCCGCAACGCCCTGCCCTAGATCGCGAAGCAGATTTGAGAGTTGGCCTTGCACGCCGCCTTCGTTGACGTGATGATCCCAACCACCGCTATCTAGAAACGCGACTTCCAGACCGACGTCCGCCTTGAACAATTCCGCAATTTCCTGGAGGCTTTGGCCAAAGCGGCCTTTGGGATATTGTGCGCCATTTTCGGCCTGGTAGGTATCGGGATTGATTTTTTTGAGCTGATCGACGGCCTCGAAAGTTTCAGCGCCTACGCCGCGCAATGCGCGATCCACCGTCTGCGCGTACATCGCTTCAAAGCCCCCTTCGGTGGTCTGCTGCGGTCCGTTCATTTTGAATTGCTTCAAGTCCGGGATCGCGATTGCTGAAACGGAGCCCTGCAACGTCCGCGGCAAGTAAGGTCCGAAAGCTACCGCGCGGAAAGGCGACGGCTGCTCCTCTGGCATCGTTTGCAGCGCGCGATTCAACCAGCCGTCTTCGGTAGCTTTTCGCCCCGGCGTGCCTGATTCCATGTAATCCTGCGCATCGAAGTGGGAACGCGTGGGATCGGGCGAGCCGACGGCCTGCACCACGGCAAGTTGTCCGTTGCGGAAAAGCGGAAGCATCGGCTCCAGGCTCGGATGCAGGCCAAAGAAACCATCCAGATCGAGCGCCGCTTCGGCGCTGTCACGCGTAGGAGCGGGAATCGCGATCGTCGGGCGCATATGGTAATAGTTCGGTTCGCCGAAGGGAACGACGACATTCAGTCCGTCCATCGCGCCACGCTGGAATAGCACGACCATTTTTTTCTTGTTGGGCGCGGCTGTGCCGGCGACGGCGCGCTGCAAGAACGACGGCAGTGCCGCCATGCCCAGCATCGCGATGCCGCCACTCTTCAAAAAATATCGCCGCGAAATGGTCATTGCCAATCTCCCGTTTGAGCCAAGCTGCCGCCGTACGACATTACCGCCGCTGAAATTCCGGCGTGCCCAGCACTAATCCCGCGATCAAACCTTCATTTACTTGCTTCACTGGATCGTCCAAACGCGCCTGTAAAATCTGCGGATCCTTCAATCGCGCTTGCAAGGTGTCCGCCGTGGATGGCGCGACCTGACCATCGAGGAACTCCTGCAGCGAGCGCGCCAGCGCTGCGTTCGGATCCTTGGCAGCGTCGTCACCGAGCATCGACTTCAGGTCCACGGTGGCGCCGCCCATCTTGTCGCCTGCGAATGCCAACGAGAAATTCAGGCGGTTCAGTAGTGCTCCGGTATTCACCCAGGTCTCAGATTTGTCCGAGTATCCGGTGGGCGGCTGGCAGAGGTACAGCGGTTCGCCCATGCGCCCGACCCACTGCGCGAGCGGCAGCGTGATGGTGACTTCCGCGTTCAACGCGCGCGCCGTGCTGGCCACCAGTTCAAACGGAGTCTTCACCTTTGCGCGGTAGGCTTCCCTGGACCAAAATTCCGGCGAATAAATCATGGTCTTCAGCACCGTGCGAATGTCGCCGCCGCTCGATTCAAAACTTTTCGCCATGCGCTCGACCAGCGCCGGGGGTGGATTGTCGGAAACAAAATGCCGCGCCAGTTCGGTGGAGATAAATTTTGCGGTGGCCGGGCGGGTGGCCAGCATTTTCAAGGCTTCCTCGCCGTCTTTTTCACCGCCATAGTTGAACGTGCGGCCCATCACTACTTTCTTGCCTTCGGCATGAACCTTCTGGTCGAAAAAGAACTGCGGATCTTTGCGCGGTTCGTGAATCGTCCAGCCCGTGAGGCACTCCGCCATCTGGATTACGTCCTGCTGCGTATAGCCGGCGTCCACGCCGATGGTGTGGAGCTCCATCACTTCCCTGCCGTAATTTTCGTTGAGGCCTCGTTCTTGCTTTTTGGCGGCAACCGGCGTGGTTCGCGCGGGGCCAGTCGCGGGACCGGGGAACGTGCCCGGAGTGGGCATCGAGCCTCCGACAAAGGTTCCTTGATATCGCCCCCGCCGCATATTCTTTTCCGCTTCCATGCGCGCGACGGCCGCGGGATCAGCACTCAAATAGTTATCGAGGAAAAAGAGCATTGCCGGGCTTTTTGCGGTGGCGAGCAATAGATCCTGAAATTGGCCCATGGTGTGCGGGCGAATCGTGTCGCGCTCGTAGGAGGTGAGCAGCCACTTGTCGTCGCCTTTATTCGCGAACACATTGAAATGGTTGAACCAGAAATCCTCCATCACCGCTTCTAATTGCCGGTCGCTATAAATCGCGCGGTCCACTTTGGCCATGGAGAGTTCGGCAACGATTCGGTTCGGGCCCTGTAGTTTGGCGAGTTGTTGCTGCGCTTTATCGAGGTTTTCGTTGCCTGTGACGATGACTTGTGATTCGGCCGTTTGTTGCTTGGCTTTCAGCTGACCTTTCGCTTGCTCCTTTGCTTGCTCTTTCGTGAGTCCTTCTTGTTTCGCCACTTGCTTCGGGCGCGGATATTCCTCGAGCAATTGTTTTGAGGACATCGTTAGCGTCGGGTAGCGCTGGAGACGCTGATTGAGCGCCTGGTCGTCAATTGCTTCGGGATGCAGTTGCTGCTCGATCCACTTATCCAAGCCCATCTGGCGGATTCGTTCGACATCGCCCGGACGAGCCCCGTACGCCAGGCGGTTCAGCGCATGGACGATCGCTTCATCTTCGGTAAGCTGCGTGATGGGGAGCTTGCCTTTGAATTTTTTATCGAGGACCACGTGGTCTTGTGGAGCGCTTGCGTCATCATTAGCCGCGCGCGCATGGGGCACGGCCAAAATCAGACCGACGATAAGCGCCGCAGCCAGAAGCCCGGTTCCCGGAACATCCAAACGTTGGCCGCCTAGGGGAATTCGTCTTTTCTTCACCTGCATTGACCTCGGTGTGAGCAAATGCGCAGAGCCGCAAGGCTTTCCTTTAGCGTCCAGTTTAACCCTGTGGAACAGCAAAAGTTGCAGGTGGGCGCAAATCGTTAATAAGCGGCGAGAAACCTGAATGCGGCAACCGCGGAAGGTCAGCGGGTGAGGGCGCGTGCCGGGTTACGTTCGCGGATCAGCGCGTCACTAAGTTCCACATTATAGGCGGCACCCAGGAGCACGACTACGGCGGTGATGTACATCCAGATCAGCAGTCCGATTGCAGCTGCCAGGCCGCCGTAGACTACGTCGTAAGGCATGTGCCGAACGTAGAACCCAAGAACTACATCCGCCAACCACCACAGAACGGTTGCCAGGCTGGCTCCTGGCAGCAAGTGCCACAAGCCACGATGCCCCGGACGGCCGATACGGTAAAGCGATACGAGAACCACCATGGAAAGCACAAACACGATCGCCGCTTGAATAATGAAACCCACGACGTGTATCAGCAAAGGCGACTGCCCCAATTCGTTCACCAGCCAAGCGCGTTCCTGCTTTCCGAAGACAGTCAGCAGGACCACTACAAGAGCCGGCACGGTCGTGAGCAACAGTAAAAACAGCGCGCGCAAAGAAGTACGCCAGTACTCAGAACGGACAGGATCTCCTTCGATGATGCGAAATCCCTCGATGAAGCCGGACATCACTTGCGAACCGGCGAGCAGAGTTCCGATTAATCCCAGCGAAAACCATTTCCAGGGATGCGCGCCCTTGCGGACGAAATACTGCGTCACAATATCTTCGCTGCCGGGCGGCACAATCACCCTTAGCCGCTGGGGCAGTTCCGTCAAGGCGTCTCGGAACGCGGCCTTGCTGCTCAAAACTCCCAGCGCGAGAAGAAGCATGGGGAAAAAGGCCAGGAACATGTTAAATGCCACCGCCTGGCTGAGTGTGACGCAGTCCGGAAATATCCGGCCCAATCCCCGAAATAGGAGTTTCAGTATGCGATGCATGGATGTCGTCGGCGGGATTATACGGTCAGTGAATGGGTATCGCGGGGAAATTCTTCGGTGGGCGCTGATCTGTGATTCGTGCGCCGCGAGCGACGCCGCGGAGTGCCGCCAGCTCGCAGTCCAATATGTCGCGCTATGCGGTTGCGCAAGCCGGAAAAATTTCGCGGATTATGCTAGCCTCGTACGCAAAATGAGGTGGCTACAGAACACGTTTAGAAAGTCAGCAGTACGGTGAGAGAGTGCCGGCCGGCGAAGGGGAGGTCTTTGATGCCTCGTTTGGTGCGTTGTGGATTGATTCAGGTGCATTGCGAGTGGTCACCGGAAAAATACTCGATTCGCGACATCTCGAAAAAGATGCTGGAGAAGCATGAGAAGTTGATTCACGATGCCGCGAAGAAGAAGACTCAGATCCTCTGCTTGCAGGAGCTTTTCAACGGACCATATTTCTGCGCGGAACAGCAAGCGCGCTGGTATGAGATGACCGAGCCGGTGCCGGATGGCCCCATGGTCGAGCGCATGCGCAAGCTGGCCAAGAAATACGAGATGGCCATGGTCGTGCCGATCTACGAACGCGAAATGACCGGACTCTTTTACAACACCGCGGCCGTGATTGACGCAGACGGCAAATATCTCGGTAAATATCGCAAGCACCACATCCCGCAGGTGGCACCGGGATTTTGGGAGAAATTTTATTTCACGCCGGGAAACACCGGCTACCTGACTTTTCAGACGAAGTTTGCGCGTATCGGCGTTTACATTTGCTACGACCGGCATTTTCCGGAAGGCGCACGCGTGCTCGGTTTGAATGGCGCGGAGATCGTGTTTAATCCGTCGGCGACGGTTGCCGGCTTGAGCGAATATCTATGGGAACTGGAGCAACCTGCGCACGCGGTTGCTAACGGCTACTTTGTCGGCGCGATCAATCGCGTGGGCAAGGAAGCGCCGTGGAATATCGGCGAATTTTATGGCAAGAGCTATTTTTGCAATCCGCGCGGGAAGATTATTGCGCGGGCCAGCCGGGATAAGGACGAAGTGTTGGTCGCGGATTTGGATTTGGAAGAAATGGACAAAGTTCGCCAGACCTGGCAATTTTTTCGCGACCGCCGCCCGGAAAGTTACGGCGAGATTACGCGTACTCGCTCCGCTGCGGCGGCGGATTAGTTCAAAATCACCACAGATGAACACTGATGAACACAGATAAAAACTTGGAGATTGAAACCCACGCGACGACTGAAGAAGCGCTCGCGGAATATCCTGAGAAAGAGCTCACGGGCAATATTCTTCGCGGAGCCTTCGCAGTGCACAACGTGCTGGGCGCCGGTTTCCTTGAGCGAGTCTATTCTAACGCTCTAGCCGTGGAATTGGCCCGCCAGCGATTGACGTTCGTACAGAATCAACAATTGCAGGTGATATATCGGGACGTGATAGTGGGAGATTATGTTGCGGACGTGATTGTGGAGAATCGGGTAATCCTCGAGCTCAAGGCGTGTGCATCGCTCGATCCAAGCCACAACGCGCAGCTGATGAACTACCTGCGCGCTACAAAGATCCGAGTGGGTCTCTTAATAAACTTTGGGCGGCCGAAGCCAGAGTACCGACGGTTCGTTTGTTGACATAGTTCATGGTGCTATCTGTGTTCATCTGCGTTCATCTGTGGTGATTTTGAATGCCGAGAGGTCAAGTAAATGACGACGACGAAGATTACGACCACACGCAGCGAGGAAGTGGTTCGCAAGCACAAGGAATTTATTTGGCCGGCGGTGACGAATTACTACCAGCACCCGCTGGTGGCCGACCACGCCTCGATGCAATATTTGTGGGACGTCGAAGGTAACAAGTATCTCGATTTCTTCGGCGGCATCGTCACGATTGGCGTGGGCCACTGCAATCCTAAGGTCACGTCGAAAATAAAAGCGCAGGTGGATAAGCTGCAGCACACTTCGACGCTATTTCCCAACGAAGCCGTTGTTGCGCTCGCCGAAAAGCTCGCGGAAATCACTCCCGGCAAGTTGCAGAAGAGCTTCTTCACCAGTTCCGGAACGGAAGCGAACGAAGCAGCGATTATGCTGGCGCGGATGGTTGGGCCGAGTTATGACATCGTTGCGTTGCGACATGCTTATTCGGGTGGCTCGGCGTTGGCCAAATCCGTTACGGCGCAATCAGCTTGGCGCAAAGGCGGCGTGATCAGCGTCGGCGTGTCGCACGCCGTGAATCCTTATTGCTATCGCTGTCCGCTGCACTTGACGTACCCATCGTGCAACGTGGCTTGCGCGAATGACGTTGAAAGCGTGATTCAGACTACGACCAGCGGCTCGATCGCCGCGTTTATCGCCGAGCCGATTCAGGGTGTCGGCGGATTCATCACGCCTCCGCCAGAATATTTCAAGATTGTCTACCGCATCGTGAAGAATTATGGCGGGCAGTATATTTCCGACGAAGTGCAGACTGGGTGGGGCCGCACCGGAAAGAAGTGGTGGGGCATCGAACAGTGGGAGGTCACGCCGGATATGATTACTTCGGCGAAGAGCATGGCGAATGGCGTTCCCGTTGGATTGACGATCACAACCGCGGAGCTGGCCGATAAATTTCAGGGGTTGACGATTGCGACTTTTGGCGGGAACCCCGTTACGTCGGTTGCGGCGCGCGCGGTGATTGAAGTGATCGAGGAAGAAAACCTGCGCGAGAACACGTTTGTCGTCGGCGGCTACTTCCGGAAAAAGCTCGAAGAGCTGCAGGAGAAATATCCGCTGATCGGCGAAGTGCGCGGGATGGGCATGATGCAGGCGCTCGAACTCGTGAAAGATCGCCAGACGAAGGAGCCCGCCCCACAGGAAACCAATCAGGTGCTAGAACGCGCGCGCGCCAACGGCTTGCTGGTGGGTAAGGGCGGGATGTATGCAAACGTCATTCGCATGGCGCCGCCGATGAATATCTCGAAGACTGACGTCGATGAAGCCATTCGGCTGCTCGACAAGTCGTTCAGCGAGGTTCGAACATAAAGGCAGTAGCGCGATGTCCATTGTTGAAAGACGGAAAGCGCGCCCTCGCAGGATGTCCGATCCGGATTCCTTGGATCTGGTCGAACAAATAATGGAACAAGAGGAGGAAGCAGGCGAACTCTGAGAAACCCGACTGGCTTAGAATTGTAAGTGTTCTGGTGGTCGCAACGATAGCTTTATTGCTCTTGTACGCGTGGCATGCGCGACGATGAGCCGAGGGGATCGGAGAGTGTGATGGTAACAGCAACAACGACTGATCAGCTTTGTAGGAACTATATTAACGGCGAGTGGGTTGAATCGAAGTCGGCGAAGATTGTCGAGCGGCGGAACCCAGCGAACACCGATGAAGTGGTGGCGCGCATTGCGCTTTCCACGCGCGAGGAAATGAAACAGGCCATTGTCGCGGCGAAAGCTGCGTTCCCTGCTTGGCGCGAGATGCCAGCGCCAGCGCGCGGCAAAATCCTCTTCAAAGCGACACAGGTCATGCAGGCGCAGAAAGAGGAGTTGGCACGGCTGCTGACGCGCGAAGAAGGCAAGGTGCTGAAGGACGCGCTCGGCGAAGTGCAGCGTTCGATCAATATTCTGGAATTCGCCGCCGGCGAGGCGCGACGGTTGAATGGCGAAACGCTCGCGAGTGAGTTACCCAAAAATTTTTCGTACACGATTCGCCGGCCCATCGGCGTGGTCGGCGCGATCACACCTTGGAATTTTCCGGTGGCGATACCGATCTGGAAAATCGCTCCCGCGCTCGTCTGCGGGAATACTGTGGTGCTAAAGCCGGCGGAGCTAACGCCGCTATGTGCGATTCGCATCGCTGAAATTTTCGAGCAGGCTGGCTTGCCACCCGGCGTACTGAACGTGGTCCTGGGTGCCGGCGAAGATGTAGGCGACGAATTGGTGCAGAATCCCCACGTACAGGGCTTAACGTTCACCGGATCAACGGCCGTGGGCAGCAAGATATATGCAGCCGGGGCCGAGCGGATGAAGAAAGTCCAGTGCGAGATGGGCGGCAAGAACCCCGTCGTCGTGCTGGCCGACGCGGATCTGCAGCTGGCTATGGAGTCAGTGCTGGCTGGAGCGTTTGGGTCTACAGGGCAACGCTGCACCGCGACAAGCCGCGTGGTGATCGAAGAGAGCGTCGCCGACAAGTTTGTGGAGATGCTAGTCGAACGCGCGAAGAAATTCGTCGTCGGCGACGGACTTGATGCCGGCACGGAGATGGGACCGTCGGTGGACGAAGACCAATTCAACACCGTCCTCAAGTACCTTGAAATCGGCACGCAGGAAGGAAAGTTGCTATGCGGCGGCGCCCGCTTGACCGGCCCAAAATACGACCAGGGCTGGTTTGTTTCCCCTACGGTGTTCGACCACGTCACGTGGGACAGCAAACTGGCTCAAGAAGAAATCTTCGGGCCGGTACTTAGCATAATTCGCGTCAAGGATTTCGACGAAGCGCTGCAAGTTGCGAATTCAGTGCGTTACGGGCTTTCGAGCGCGATCTATTCGACCGATCCCGGCAAGATTTTTGAGTTTGTGGACAAGATCGAAGCCGGCATGACGCACGTGAATTCGCCGACCGTGGGCGGCGAAGCGCATGTCCCGTTCGGCGGGACGAAACAGTCGAGCGTCGGACCGCACGAAGTGGGCCATGCGGCGATGGAGTTCTACACCGAAACCAAGATCGTTTACATCGACTACAGCGGGCGCAAGCGCGAATCGCGCCTTTATTAGATTGTTGCCGGCAAGCCGGTGAGAAAACCAATTCATGATTCGCCGCTGTAGTTTCGCGAAGTGGTCGAGCACGGCCGGACCAAGGGATACGTGATTATTTCGGCGAAGCAAGTGCGCGTCCAATGGGATTGAATCGCTGCAACATCGCGTCCGATAAACCACTGCGATTTCCTACGCTGGGCCGTCCCCGGAATCCGCTCGCGGCATGCCCCTCGAGTGTGGGAATCGCACTGCTCGCTTGCACAGTTGCATTGGCGGGCTTCACGGGCGCGCGCGCCGCGGATAATCGTTATATTTGGAAATCGGTGTCGCGAGCGCAATGCAAGGTGGACGATAAGACGCCGCTGATCTGGAACGTCTATCAAACGGACAAGAAGAAGGAAACGAATCTGGTGCTCTTGCTAATTGGCCATCGCTACCTGGCTCTGGACATCAAAGCCAAGCTTGTCTATAACGTATTCCCTTCCGATCTACATGCGAACGGGCAAGATTTTGAGAGCGGCGATCTGTTCGTGAAATCGCGGGTGCTGCCGACCGATAACTGGAGTCTTCGCGATGTGGGACCTGCGGAGCTGATCAAACTTACTCTTAGCGATTACGGTCGCGAGCTATACGTGGAACTGCCGCACATGCCGGACATGCGCGCGTTCTACTAACGGGCGAGTAGCGCCACGCTCCTAGCTCGCGCGGCTAGTGCTGGTTTTCTGTTTCCACGACATCGGCGGCAAGTCGGTATCAATTTCCGCCATCGTAATGCATCCGTGCACGGGGCAGACCAGTGCGCATAAATTGCAGCCCACGCATTCCTCGTCGATGATCTTCGGTACGTGAACTTCCACGCCGTTCGGATTGTGCTTGCCGCTTCCATTTTGCGCGTGGGCGCGTTCGATGCACTGGTGCGCGCCGTCTTCGCATGCTACGTAACAGAGCTGGCACCCGATGCACAGACCGGTATCAATTTTCGCGATGATCTTGTAATTGAGGTCAAGATCGCCCCAGTCCATCACGTTGGGAACAGCGCGGCCGCGGAAATCCTCAATCGTGCGATAGCCGTGATCGTCCATGTATGCGCCGAGGCCGTCGGCCATATCCTCGACAATCCGAGATCCGTAGTGCATGGCGGCGGTGCAGACCTGCACACAGGTCGCGCCTAGCGCGATGTGTTCGGCCCCATCAATCCAATTGCCGATACCGCCGATGCCCACGATCGGAATCTTTACCTTCTTGGCCACGCTGGAAACCAAGTGCAGCGCGATGGGCTTGACGGCCGGTCCGCAATACCCGCCGTGCGAGGACTTCCCTGCCACATTGGGGCGCGGCGCAAATGTTTCGAGGTCAACGCCCATCAGTGAATTAATTGTGTTGATCAGGCTGACGGCATCGGCGCCGCCTCGCTCGGCCGCCAAGGCAATGTGAGTGATGTCGGTGACATTCGGCGTGAGCTTGGAGATCACGGGCGTTTTGGCGACTTCCTTCGCCCAGGACGTAATCATTTCCGTGTACTCGGGGACTTGGCCTACAGCCGCGCCCATGCCGCGCTCGCTCATGCCGTGCGGGCAGCCGAAATTCAGTTCGAGAGCATCGGAACCGGCGTCTTCCGCGCGACGGACGATGTCGTGCCAAGTCTCGCGCTTGGATTCCACCATCAACGACGCAATTACCAGGTGTTTTGGATAGCGCTTCTTCACTTCGGAGATTTCGCGCAGGTTCACGGCGATCGGACGGTCGCTGATGAGTTCAATGTTGTTCAAGCCCATCATCTTTACGCCGTTCAGATCGATGGCGGCGTAACGTGAGGAAGTATTCTGGATCGGCTCACCGATCGTCTTCCACACGGCGCCGCCCCAGCCGGCATCGAAGGCACGCATCACCTGGCCGCCAGTATTCGTCGGCGGACCGGACGCTAGCCAAAAGGGATTCGGCGAGCGCAAGCCGCAAAAGTTGACGCTCAGATCTGCCATGGGTCACCTCGCTCAAGGCTGACAGCACTTCACCACAGATGAACACAGATGACGGCTATAAGAGTTCTAAGGGCGAGCTCTTGCAACTCACGCACGGGTTTGCGCGTCGTGCTCGCAAATTGCGCTGTAGCGGGCGGCTGGTCGAATTCAGGTTCCCGCCACGTTGTTTTTCTGTCGTGACGCGGGCGCCACGTCATTGAGTCCGTGCCAGATGAGCCACACTACTACGCCGATCATTCCCAGCCAGCCAATCATGCGAAACGCGGTAGCGATTTGCGTATCATGCGCCAGAACACCGAGCTTGCCAAACAGATAGTTCCAATCGTGAATGACGTACTCGGAATCGCCGACCGTCAGCAACGGCAGTTCCTGTGCGCGAGCGTCGGCCATGTAAGTTGCGATCGGCAAGAACTGTTCGAAGAAGAAAAAAAGGCAAAATGCGACGCCCTGAGATTGGCGGCGGAAAAGAAAGTAAACCGCCAGCGAGAAGGGCACAAAGAGCTGAAGAAAAGTTCCACCTGCAATGCTGATGAACTCCCCGCAAAAGCGAAAAAGCAAATGGCCGCCTTCGTGAATGGGCACGAAAACGTTGTCCATCAGGAGCAAGATTCCGGAGCCGCGCGCGACCTGATACAGAAATAGCAAATAGAAAATCGTCCACGCGATCAACGCGGCGCCGGGCACCGGTTCCCAGTCTTGTTCGAGATCTTCCAGCGCGGGGACGCGGTCGGTCCATGACTCGGGCAAACGCACCGGCTTCTAGTTCTTTCCGCGCGGCGCGCCCAGCCACGCGTCAATTCCTCGCGCTGCGGCCATGCCTTCGGCAACTGCGTCCACTACCTCTTTGCCTCCGTTGACGCAATCTCCACCCGCGAAGTACTTCGCGTTGCCGGTTTGTCGCTGCTCGTTGACGATTACGGTGCCGTTCTCGCGCAGTGCGATTCCAGCCACGGCGCGAAGGAATTCCGTCACGGGTTTCTGGCCGATGGCGCGTACCACCATATCCACATCGATCTTGAATTCGCTGCCCGGGATATTGACGAGCTTCCCGGAGCTTGTGCCTGAGGCCGGCTCGAACTGCGTGCGAATGCATTCGATCGCTGCGACCTGCCCAGCATCTCCGAGGATTCTGACGGGCTGTGTGTGCCAGTGGAATCGAACGCCATCGAGTTTCGCGAGATCGTACTCGTAGCGAAACGCGGGCATGTCCTGCTCGGCGCGGCGGTAAATCAGGTGAACGATCTCGGCGCCCAAACGCTTCGCGGCTGTGACAACATCTATTGCCGTATTCCCGGCGCCGATGCACGCGACGCGACGCCCGATGGAGACGTCCGGCAATGAAAGGACCTTGGTGGGCTCAATGAATTCCATAGCTCCAATAACGCCCGTGAGATCTTCTCCGGGGAGTTGGAGATCCCAAGTCTCGCCGAGGCCGACACCAATAAAAACCGCGTCAAATTGCTTCTCTAGTTCGTCAAAGGTGACATCGCGTCCCACTGTGGTGTTCTGCCGGAATTCGACCCCGAGACCGCGCACCATGTCCACTTCGCGGAGGGAATCCTTTGCGCGTAATTTATAGGCAGCGATGCCTAGAGTGTCCAACCCTCCGGGAAGTTCGTTGCTGTCGAAAATTGTCGCGTGATAACCGAGTTTCGCGAGTTCGGCGGCACAAGCGAGCGACGCCGGACCCGAACCGACTAAGGCGACACGCTTGCCGTTCGGCGCCCCCGCATGAAAAAGTTCAATATTGCTGTCGAGGACGTGGTCCACGGCGTAGCGCTGGAGCCTGCCGATTTCGATCGGCTTCTCCTCCTTCTCGTGCATTACACAGGCGCCTTCGCAGAGGACTTCAGTGGGACACACGCGGCCGCAGCTGTGGCCCAGAATATTCGCTTCGAGTATCACGCGCGCCGAGCCGCGCAAATTATCAGTCGTGATTTTCTTGATGAAGGAAGGGACGTCAATGTGGGTCGGGCACGCCACGGTGCACGGCGCGTCAAAGCAGAAAAGGCAGCGCGCGGCTTCGATGGCGGCCTGGCGCGGAGTCATGCGGGGCGAAATTTCCGCAAAATTCTTTTCGTACTGTTCGGGAGGAAGTTTGGGGGCAGTTTCGCGCAGCATCGTAGGCGTTTCCGTCCATCCGTTGATCTTGAAAAGTGATGCCATTCTAGCACTGGGGCTTGCCCAGTTGGCGAAGGGATTCGGTGGAGTGCAGCCTGGAACTCAGAATCGCGCCGTGGAACTCCGCTGGGCAACTGCTAGCCCAGGCACGCTGCAATCGAACGCGGAACAGGTGTAAGCTACAACGCTTCGCGAGAATTCGAGGAGGGCTCCAGGCCATGCGGTTTGACACTGTGATTCGCAATGGCACGATTGTGACTGCGACGGACACCTACGTGAGCGATGTAGGCATCGTGGACGGAAGGATTTCAGTGATCGGAGCAGATTTGCCCGTGAGTGCTGCGGGAAAACTGATCGAGGCGCGCGGAATGATGGTGATGCCCGGCGGCATTGACGTGCATACGCACCTGGACATGCCCTTCGGCGGGACGATGAGCGCCGACGATTTCGAATCGGGCACGATCGCGGCGGCTTACGGCGGTACGACCACGCTGATTGATTTTGCGATTCAGTACAAAGGTCAGACGCTGCGTCACGCATTTGACACCTGGATGAAAAAGGCCGACGGCAAAGCGGTGATTGACTATGCTTTCCACTGCATCATCACGGATATCGCCGGCGCGCAACTCGACGAGATGAAGGCGTTCGTGCGCGAGGGCGTGCCCACTTTCAAATTATTTATGGCGTATCCGGGTGTGTTCATGCTGGACGACGCGTCCATTTTCAAGGCGATGAGCGCGGCGGCGAACAGCGGCGGGATGATTTGCATGCACGCGGAAAATGGCGGCGCGATTGACGTAATCGTGCAGCGCGCGCTGGCCGAGGGAAAACGAGCGCCGAAATACCACGCTTTGACGCGGCCGGTGACGCTGGAAGCGGAGGCCACGGCCCGGGCGATTGCGCTCGCCGAAATCGCGGGGACTCCGCTGTATATCGTGCACTTGTCCTGCAATGAGGCGCTTGAGAAGGTGCGCGAAGCGCGCGACCGCGGGCTGCGTGTCTACGCCGAGACTTGCCCCCAATACTTGTACCTCTCGCTCGAAAACATGGAAGCACCGGGATTTGAGGGGGCGAAGTATGTGTTCACTCCGCCGCTGCGCGAAAAGTGGCACCAGGAAAAGCTGTGGCAGGGGTTGGCGAAGGATGATCTGCAGGTGGTTTCCACCGACCACTGCCCTTTCTGCATGAAAGAACAGAAGGAACTGGGCAAGGACGATTTCACAAAGATTCCCAACGGCGGACCAGGGATCGAGCATCGCTTGAGTCTGGTTTACAACGGCGGCGTGCACGGCGGAAAATTCTCGCCGAACCGGTTCGTTCAGCTGGTGTCCACCGCTCCCGCAAAGCTTTTTGGATTGTACCCGCGCAAGGGGACGGTGGCAGTGGGATCCGACGCGGACTTGCTTGTGTTCGACCCGAACGAAGAGCAAATCATCAGCGTTAAGACACACCACATGCGCGTGGATTATTCGATGTTCGAAGGGACGCGTGTGAAGGGCGTGACCAAGACCGTGCTTTCGCGAGGACGGACGATCATTGACAACGGACGGTTCACTGGCAAGGCCGGGGCGGGAGAATTTTTGAAGCGCGAGAATCCTGCGAGGTTGTGAAACGCGATTCACCGCAGAGACGCAGAGGTCGCAGAGAAAACAACGGCGCAGCTTGGGTGTGTCCGCACCGCTGCTAGTCGCGCGATACGCCTGAGACCCAGGGAACGCTCACCAAGCCGTCGTGCACCTGAACGTCCACAATGTCGCCGTCGGTGAAGCGATCGAAATCGCCACGGTCCACCGGGATACGCTCAAAGCGCCTCCCCTCGCGCCAGGAAGTAACGATAAGGCGCCGGCTAGGTACCGGGCCCGGCATTGAAAATTTGCCGATCACACGAGCTGTTTCAACATGCTGCGGCGAACGATCGAGCGCTCCATTGCTGAAAAGGAGAATCGCGAGCAGCCACGGCAGCGGAATCAGGCCGTAATAAATGCGCTTCAGGGCTTCCACTTCCATGTGTCGAAGGGCTCTGCGCTCGACGAGCATGCCCAAGCCCAGCGTAAGAAAAAATACCACGCCGATGAAGATCAAAATGCCGTCGAGTTCAAGGGCGGGATAGCGGCCGCTGGCCACGACGAAGGCCAGCGCGCCTACCAGGAACATGGCCGTGCGATTGAGCAGCTTTCGCCGCAGCGAAAATTCAGCGGCGAAGGAATTCAGGCCGCAAGCGTCGCAGGTATCGTTGTATCGTTCGGCTCCACAGTTCAAGCAACGCGTCATCGTGAAATCTGGCTCCCGGCCGGCGATGGTTTGATGCTATGCGGCGATGAGTTGGCTGTCAATTATTGACATGTTGACGCACACAGACACGCGTACGGGCTATTAGACACCGCAACTCGCATGATCGTTCCTACTTCACCGGCCGCACGCTCGAGGGCGGGCTATCCAGGCAGACCATATTTTCGTCGCGGCCGTTCGAGAGCATTTCGCAGTCAATATCTTGCGCGCTGCGGATAGCTTCTGCGGAAGTGGCGCCGGAAGCCGTGGCGCAGTGCATGGCGCCTTTGAAAGTGACGCAGACTTCGTACTGATTCTGCGTTTGTTGGTGTGACGAATAGATCAGCACGCCAAACAAAACGATCGCTCCTACAACGATAATCATGCGCACCTGAAATTTGCGATCTGCCATATTCACCTCGAACGACTCGCCACGTTAGTTCGCTAAGCGCGCTCCGTGCCGGTGCGACGCGCGAGCTCCCGCTGAATGTATTTGCGGACGTGGGGCGTCACGCCTTCCAGCGTAGCCAGTTCCTTCAGGTCGCGGAGCGTGAGGTTCGGAAGAAACGCCAACACGGATGGGACAGGAGTATGCGGATTGCGAATTAACGCCACACGAACATTGTACTGGACCGACCACTTAGAATGCTGCGCGATCGCCGCGACGACGCGCTCCGGAACACCCGCTTTCGAGAGAACTTTCAATATCTGGCTCTCCGTGAGAAAGGGATTCGCGAGTGCCAACTTTATGGCTTGCGCATGGCCTTCGGCGAGCAACGCTCCTGCAACGCGCGATGTTCCGCGCCGCGCCAGCGTTAGTTTTTGACCGACCGGCAAGTGCGGTACGCGCGTGACAATCAGTTCTTCAGCCACGCGTTTGATTTCGGCCGGGGTCGAAGGCAACAAGCTCAAGCGAACCAAATCGAACAGGTAAAGCTGCCGAAGCAGCGCCAGAGCATGTCGGCGCGGCGTCCGTGGATGCCGCGCGAGGCGCAGGCGCACGCCCTCGCTTGACGTCCACTTCCCTTTTTCGGCGATTGCGGCAAGCACGTTCGCAGAGAGGTCGAGGCGTTCGAGCATCTGAATGATATGCGGCTCTTCGACGGCGGGGTTTTCGAGCAGTGCCAGCAACGCTTGCTCGTCAGTGTCGTGAATCAGCGAACTTAGTTCGCTAGTTTTCGCGGCCGGAGCGCGCTCGGTGCGCCCGGAATTATCATCCGGCATGAGCCTTTCGCTTCCCTAGGCGAATTGCCATCCGTGCCGCAGCTTCGGCGGGCTTCATCTGCAGTGAAGTAATCCGAGCGCGAGGAGCGATTTTTTGCAATGCCTCATCAATGGCGGCATCAAAGAATTTACTGCGGCCGGTGGCGCCGCCAGCTTTGGCGATGGGAATTTCGTGATCTTTCATGTGCAGTTGGTCAATCACGCTGGCAGCGAGGCCCGCGAGCGACTCCGCTGCACACGATAGGATTTCACGGGCGACGGCGTCACCTTGATCGCCCAATTCCGCCACTAGCGGAAAAACACGCGGGAAAACGTCATCCGGATTCTTGACGACCCAATCGAGTACACGGGTCCAGTCGTCGCATCCCAGCCAGGACAGCACCTTTTGCGAAAGAGCGGTTTCCGGGCCGCGCTTTTCTTCTGCGCGAACGACTGCGGCGAGAGCGCGCCGGCCGATATCGAATCCGCTGCCTTCGTCGCTGAACCACGGCCCACGCCCGCCAGCGCGCGCGGTGTGGCCCTTGGCGTCACGGCCATAGGCCCCCGAGCCGGTACCGATCATCAGGATTATTCCCTCTTTGTCGCCGACTGCCGCATGAAGAGTGATAGCCAAATCCGTGGTGATCGAAACAGTGGCCTCGGGAAAGCCGCGTTCGAGGAACGTGGCAATGCGCCGCGCGACAGATTCGCGGCCTGCTCCGCCAATTCCGGCGCAGATTCCATGAATATCGCCGGCCTTGAGGCGCTGACGTTCCAGCACCACATCAGCGGCGTCGCTCAGCGCAAACCAAGCCTTGGCATAGCCGGCGCGCAACGGGTTGGAGGGCCCGGCGGTGGCTCGGGCGAGAACTTCGCCAGAGCCGTCAACGAGAAAGCAGTCCGTCTTCGTGCCGCCGCCATCGAGTCCCAGAAAATATCCCGAGTGTGCTGCGTGCTTTTTCTCAGTCATTCAGTTTCACCGGCCTTGACAGGCTTTCCTGCGGGCAGTTAGCATCGCGCGACTCGCCTGCCCGCTCTCAGCGCAAGTCAACGGAATGCAAATCAGCTGGCTCGACTTCGGCATCTTGGTGCTGTATCTCGCGGGCATCACGCTGTTTGGAGCCCGTTTCCGGCGCGGCCAGCAAAATCTGCGCGATTATTTCCTGGGTGGCCGCACCGCACCATGGTGGGCGCTCGCGTGTTCCATTGTCGCGACAGAGACTTCCACACTCACCATCATCGGGACGCCAGCGATCGCCTACGGCGGAAACCTCGGATTCTTGCAACTCGTGCTGGGCTACTTAGTCGCGCGGGTGATTCTTTGCGTAGTACTTATACCACAATATTTCCAAGGAGAATTCTACACTGCTTACCAGCTTCTGGAGAAGCGCTTCGGGGCGCGCATGAGGTCTGTCGCAGCCGTCGTTTTCATGGGGACGCGAGCATTGGCAGAGGGTGTGCGCATTTCGGCCATCGGGAAAGTGGTGAGCGTGGCGTTTGGGACGGGCGATCGCCTTTCCATTTTCATCATTACGGTGCTGACGATGTTTTACACATTCGAAGGCGGAATGCGTGCGGTGATTTGGACGGATGTGGTGCAATTTGTGCTGTATCTCACTGGCTCGGTTGCGGCATTTTTCTTGTTATTGCACAAGATTCCCGGAGGCTGGGCTTCTGTGACCCAAACAGCAGCGGCGGCCGGCGGGAAGCTTAGCGTGTTCAATTTCAGTTTCAGCCTGACGCAGAGCTATACGTTCTGGTCGGGATTGCTCGGCGGAACTTTTCTGACGATGGCCAGCCACGGGACCGATCAGACCATGGTGCAGCGACTTCTGGCCGCGCGGAACGAGCGCGACAGCAAAAAAGCGCTGCTGGTGAGTGGCGTCATCATTTTCGTGCAGTTCACTCTGTTTCTTCTAGTGGGCGTGATGCTATTCGTTTACATGCGCAACGGTCTCTTGGCTGTACCGCAAGGCGATCCAGATCGGATTTATCCTGCGTTTATCGTGCATGCGATGCCTGTTGGGCTTGCGGGAATCGTGCTGGCGTCCATATTTGCGATTGCGATGTCCAATGCGAGCGGTTCGTTGAACTCGCTGGCTTCATCGAGCATGATGGACATGGGCGTAAAGCGCAGCGGCGATTCGGCGCAGCCGCTGGGACGTTCGCGGCGGATGACGTTGCTGTGGGGGCTGGTGCTGGGCGCGTTGGCGCTGATTCCGTGGGGTTCAGTGTTAGTCGCGGGGTTGACGATTGCCTCGATCCCTTACGGGGCTTTGCTCGGTGTGTTTTTGCTGGGAACGTGGAATAAACGCGCTAACGAAAGCGGAGCGCTGATAGGTTTTGTCGCCGGGATTGCGGCCGTGATCCTGATCGCGAGGATGACGCCACTGGCGTGGACGTGGTACGTCCTCGTCGGCACGGTGATCACCTACACTGTGGGCGCGATTGCGAGCCAATTTACGAGCCGCCAAAGGAATGTCGCTCCTGCTTCCGGCGACTAGCGCGTCGCCAAAGGAAAAATCATCGCTACGCCTTCTAAGCCGGGCGAAAGGCTGGATCTGGTTCGCGCGCTTGGCGCGTGGGCCGCGGCTGCGATCGTCGTCGGGACGATGGTCGGCACCGGAATTTTCTTGAAGCCCGGCGAGATGGCTCGGGTTGGCGGTTCGGTGAGTCTGGTTTACGCCGCGTGGATTGTGGGCGGCCTGTTGTCACTGTTTGGCGCATTGTCGTTTGCCGAACTCGGCGCTGCGCTTCCGGAAGCTGGCGGGCAGTACGCTTATTTGCGCAAAGGCCTCGGCCCCATCTGGGGATTTCTTTTCGGCTGGATGCATTCCACCGTGGGGGAATCGAGTTCGGCCGCGTCCATCGCCGCCGGCTTCGCGCTGTTTTCCAGTTTTCTGATTCCGGCGATTGCGACGCCGCTTTTTTCCTGGCATCTCACTAGTCCGGTCACAGGTAAACCGTACGAATTTATTTTCACGTGGGCGCAACCGCTGGCGGCGGCGACGATTGCGCTTTTCACGTTCGTCAATTACCTGGGCGTGCGCTTGGGTGGACGCGTGCAAATTACCTTGACCGTGCTGAAGCTCGGTGCAGTGCTCGCGATTGTGGCGGCAGGATTCTGGTTCGGCCACGGAAGCATGAGTCATTTCCATCCCTTTTGGCCAGCTGGTTCGCACGCAGGCGCGATGGGCGCTTTCTTCGCCGCGCTCGCGGCCGCGCTGTGGGCGTACGACGGTTGGGAGGATCTGAACCGAGTCGGCTCCGAGATCGAGAATCCGCAGCGAAATATTCCGCTGGCGCTCGTTGGCGGAACAGTCTTGGTGGCCACGCTGTACCTGCTCTTTAGCGCTGTTTGCTTTTACGGGCTTCCGTTCGCAAACGTTGCGGCGTCGCCCCACGTGGCTTCGGACGTTGTAGCTAGCTTCGCGGGCCGTGATGCGGCGGTGTGGATCACGCTGGCGATGATCGTTTCGGCGTTAGGTACGCTGAATTCGTCGGTATTGAGTGGGGCGCGCGTGCCGTACGCGATGGCGCGAGACGGATTATTTTTCCGGGTGACGGGAAGCGTGCATCCGAAGTTTCGCACGCCAGGTGGCGCGCTGGTCTTTCAAGGCGTGTTGGCGAGCTTGATGGCGCTCACCGGCACGTTCGAGGAGCTAACGTCACTCTTCGTTTTCGCGGCGTGGATTTTTTATGCGCTTTCCGTCGTCGCGATGTTTCGCTTGCGCCGCATTGCGCCGGATCTGCCGCGTCCGTATCGAGCGTGGGGCTACCCGGTGGTTCCGGCGCTTTTTGTGGCGGGCGCGCTGGCGTTGACCGTGAACATCTGGATTGAACGGCCGGTGCGCTCGTCGATCGGGCTGCTGCTGATTCTTTCGGGGCTGTTTTTCTACCGGATTTGGAGTAAGCACGCTGAGGTCACAACTTAGTGTCGCGGCCAGAGGGCGGACCGCGCGCCGCCGTTACAAAAATCAAGCTCGAAGAGCCGGCGAGACGCCGGCGCTACAAAGCGAGCCTCGCGTTTTTAGATCAACACCGCCTGCGCCTTATAATTTCTCGAACGCGCAGCCCGGCGATTGCAACGCGAACAAGCCCGGGTGAAAGATCTGCGCGAGAAGTTGCAGGCCATCGGCCAGACGCGGACCGGGGCGCGAAAAGTAACTATTGGCATCCAGCGCATAAATCCGGTCTTCCCGGAGCGCAGGCAGCACGTTCCAGCTTCGCGGTAACTGCGTTTGGCGGAATTGGTCGGCGTTGCGCGGCGCGTCGTAGCCGCATTGCATCACGAGAATCATTTCGGCTCTGCTTTCCGCGATGTCGTCCGCTGATACTCTGAACGAAGGTTCACTGGCGCGGCCCAAAACATCTTCACCGCCTGCCTTGCCAACCATCTCCGGAACCCAATGCCCACCGACGTAATACGGATCTAGCCATTCGAGGCAAAGAACGCGGGGACGGCGCGCGACTTTCTCAACAGCGGACTCGATCGCTTGCACTTTCGTCTTCAATTGAGCGGCGAGCGTCTCCGCGTGACAAGTCGTTCCAGTGGCTTCGCCGGCCCGAATGACGTCTTGCCAAACGTCATCGAGCGAATGAGGGGTGAGAGTCAGGATGCGAGGCGGCTTCGGTAAGCGCGTCAGTGCGGTCGCGAGATCGTCGGGGGAGGCGGCGCAGACGTGACAAAGATCCTGCGTCACGATCAAGTCGGGAGCCAGAGACGCGAGCAACTCGGCATCCACGGCGTAGATGCTCTCGCCACGCTCGACGAGTTCACGGACTTGACGATCAATTTCCGCGGGCTGGGCGTGCGGGTCTACACGAGGCCGGATGAGCGGAGGTTTCTTCGCAGCCGCCGGAGGGTAGTCACATTCGTGCGCGACTCCAACGACGGAATCGCCGAGGCCGAGGGCGTACAAAATTTCAGTCGCTGAAGGAAGCAGGGAGACAATTCGCATTGAGCCATCCGTATTCGCGCATGCGCTGCGGACGGCGGTCAGCCGCCGATCATCCGCATTCAATCATAAATCAGATACTTCGCGCGCATCGGGCGGAACGCCGCTAGATCGGTCGCCCAACTCGCAATAATGCCCGTAGGAGACTGGTAAGCGATCAGCGCGTCCACGGACGCCTGCGAGCCGAGTAAATCCGTCAGTTTGGTGACCTGAAATCGTTCGGGATAGAGACGATGAAGCGCATCGGCAATTTCCAGGCCCACGCGCACAGAAATAAATGCGTCACGATCGGTGATTTCAATTTTCACGCCTGCGCAAGCCTGACCGCTGTAAAGCCCGCTGGCGGGAGTAAAGCTGGCGGCAGTAAAACGCACGCCGGGAATCTGCCGGGGATTCAGCGAATTCAGTAAATCGTCGGAGTGGATCCACGGCGCACCGACGACTTCAAACGGAGTATCCGTGCCGCGGCCCACCGAAACACCTGCTGGCTGCAGGATTTCGATGCCGGGATAGAGGAACACTTCATTTACCGTGCGCAGATTCGGCGAAGGCGGAATCCAGGGCAGTCCCGTCTGTTCGTACGTCTCGCTGCGATGCCAGTTTTTCATTTGCACGACGTGCAGCTCAACGCCGGTCTTGTTTTCGGCGTTGAACATTTGCGCCAGCTCTCCCAGCGTCATGCCATAAACAAGCGGCATCCGGAAATATCCGACGAAGGACATGCGCGAGGGATCCAACATGGGACCTTCAATCCTTTCACCGCCGAGAGGGTCGGGACGGTCCAGCACAAAAAAAGCAATGTGGTGCTTCCCCGCAGCTTCCATGCAGTAGCCCATCGTGGTGATGAAAGTATAGAAACGCACTCCGGCGCCTTGGATATCGAAGACCAGCGCGTCGATGCCCTGGAGCATCTGATCGGTGGGCCGCTTGGCATCGCCGTAGAGGCTGTAGATCGTAAGGCCGGTCGCGGCGTCGGTGGCGTTGGCGACGGTAGCGTCAACCTTGCCCGCGATGCCATGTTCGGGACTGAAGAGAGCAACGAGCTTCACTCCGTCGGCATGCGCGAGCACGTCAATCGTGCGGCGCCCTTGGGCGTCAACGCCGGTCTGATTCGTTATCACTCCGACGCGTTTACCCCGCAGCGGTGCGAAGTTCTGCGCCTCGAGCACGTCAATCCCAGTTTGAACGTGCTCCGTGGACTGCGGCGGAAGCTTCCCGGCCGTTTTTCGGGGTGCAGCCGCAAATGCTATCGTTACTATCGCGATAAAAAGGAATGCTGGGAGGAAACGGTTACGAAACATGATGGAGGAGGATTCGTTGTGCCTCATGCGACCGTGTGCTATATACAGCCGCGGGATGCGGGCGTCAACATGGTAGGCTCCGTATGAGTGTGCAGCGCAAACTCGGGGTCTCCACTCTGCTCCTGCTTCTTCTCATGACTTCTTACGCTCGCTCGCAGAAGAAACCCGCCACCAAACCCAAGGCCCCCGCCACCGGCAATGCCGCCTGGGTAGAATCCACGCTCAAAAAAATGACCTTGCGCGAAAAACTGGGACAGATGCTGATGCCCCATTATTTCGGCGTCTTCACGTCGGCTGAAAGCGGCGAGTATAAAGCGCTGCTGCACCAGGTGGAAGAAAATCACGTCGGTGGATTCATCGTGGCCACCGAACGCGGTCCGCTGGGCATCGAGCGCAGTCAAGTGTACCCCACAGCAGTGCTAACCAACGAACTGCAAAGACGCGCGAAGGTTCCTCTGTTAATCGGCGCCGACTTTGAGAGCGGCACGGGAATGCGGCTGGATGAGGGAACTTCGTTCCCTTCGGCCATGGCCATAGGCGCGACGAACGATCCGCAGCTTGCGTATGTGGAGGGCAAGGTGATTGCGCTGGAATCGCGGGCGGCAGGCGTGCACTGGATTTTTGCGCCGGACGCCGACGTGAATAACAATTCGGACAATCCGATCATCAATATTCGTTCGTTCGGTGAAGATCCTAAATGCGTCGCCGAATTTGTGTCGCAAGAAATCCGCGGAATCGAAGAAAACGGCGGTCTGGCTACGGCTAAACATTTTCCGGGACACGGCGACGTGGGCGTCGATTCGCATCTGGCGTTGGCGACCGTTCCCGGGGACCGTAAAGCACTGGAGGCAACGGAGCTGGTTCCGTTCCGCGCTGCGATTGCAGCCGACGTTGATTCGGTCATGCCGGGACATCTTTCGGTGCCGGCGTTTGAGCCAGATACGACGGTGCCCGCGACGACTTCGCGAAATATCCTGACGGGACTGCTGCGCGACGAAATGAAATTCAACGGGCTGGTGGTTACCGACGCGATGGATATGGGCGGCGTCACTTCGCTCTATCCTCCAGGCGAAGCGGCCATTCGCGCCGTAGAAGCCGGGGCAGACGTGCTGCTGATGCCTCCCGTGCCCGATGCGGCGATGGCCGGCCTGGAACGAGCGGTGCGCTCCGGACGCCTAACCGAAAAACGGATAGACCAATCGGTGCGCCGGATCCTGCAAGCCAAAGCGCGACTGGGCTTGGATAAAAATCGCTTCGCAGACATTGAACAGTTGGATCAAAAATTCGGACGTCCGGAATTCGAAGCGCAAGCGCAGAGCATCGCCGACCGCGGCGTCACGCTGCTGCGCGATAGCAAGCACCTGTTGCCACTCGATGCGGCCAAACCGCTGCGCGTTTTATTGGTATCGCTTTCCGCCGACGCGGATCCCTATCCAGGTGAAACGATCGAGCCGGAAATCCGCTGGCGCGTGGATTCGCTGACAGCCCTGCGGGCCGATACGCAGTTCGTGAATGTCCAGACGCTGAAACTGCCTCCTCCGGATTCGTATGACGTGGCGATCGCTGCCCTCTTCGTGCGTGTCGCTGACCGTAAAGGAAATGTAGGACTGCCGGATGACCAACGCGCATTCGTAGATCAGATGTTGGCCGCGGGCAAACCCACCGTGGTAATGGCGTTCGGGAGTCCTTATTTGATCGAGCGATTTCCAGGCGCGCCCACTTGGCTTGCGGAGTTCGCCACGAATGATGTATCGCAACGTGCCGCGGTCCGCGCGCTCTTCGGACAGGTGGCGATGCAAGGGCAGATCCCGGTGACCGTTCCGGGCACAGCAAAACGCGGAGACGGAATGGCCGTCGCTGCAAATCCGATGACGGTGCAGCCCGGCTCGGCGTATATGACCTACCAGCTCACGCCTGTGTTCGGCCTGCTGGATAGCGCAGTCACCGCTGGAGCTTTTCCTGGCGGAGTGCTGGCGGTTGGACTGAACGACCAACTGGTGGTGCACCCGTTCGGCAGCTTCACCCGCGACGCCAAAGCTGCGCGGGTGGCGGCCAGCACAATTTACGACATGGCTTCACTGACGAAGGTGATTGTCACGATCACCTCGGCGATGATGTTGGTGCAGCAAAAGCGGCTCGATTTGGATGCGCCGGTGTCTCGCTACCTGCCCGAATTCCTGGCAGCCGCAAAATCCGATCCCAATCCCACGTGGCGCGCGCGCATAACAGTTCGCATGCTCATGCTGCACGATTCTGGATTGCCGGCCCACCGCGATTTCTACAAGGAAGCCAAGGGTTACGATGCGGTGCTGGCGAAAGTGCTGGCCGAACCGCTCGTGCATGAGCCCGGCACGCAAGTGGAATACTCGGACCTGGGCTTCATCATGCTCGGGGAGATTATTCAGCGCCTTACCGGCGAGACGCTCGAAGAATTCGCCAAGTCGCATATCTTCGCGCCGCTGGGGATGAACGAATCGCTCTACAATCCGCCGGTATCGTTGCGGCCTCGTATAGCGCCGACGGAATTCGACGCGGATTTCCGCAAGCGCCTCCTGCGCGGCGAGGTGCACGACGAAAACGCCTGGGCCATGGGCGGAATTTCCGGGAACGCCGGCCTGTTTTCCACGGCGGGAGATGTTGCGGCGTTCGCACAAATGATGCTAAATGGCGGAATTTACGCCCATCACCGCTTGATCGCGCGCGCCACGATCCAGCAATTCACGCAGCGTCAGGCGGTCGGCGACTCGGCGCGAACGCTTGGTTGGGATGTGCCCACCCCGCCCAACTCATCGGCCGGCCATTATTTTTCTTCCGCGAGCTTCGGGCATACGGGCTTCACCGGAACTTCGCTGTGGATTGACCCGGAACGGCATCTTTTTGTGGTATTGCTCACGAACCGCGTGAATCCCACGCGTGCGAATGAACAAATCCGGCAAGTGCGTCCGGCCGTCCACGATGCCATCATCCAGGCGCTCGGCCTGCTCAATTCCCCAACGCCTCAATAACTTCCTCGGCACAAAGCCAGCTGGAATCCGCCGCAAATGGCATAGCGGGCGCACGCTGTCTGTATAATTGAGTGCTCGCAGATTAGAGCGCGACGGACAGCCTGAGGGCGCGGTGAAAGCTCAACGGACGGAACAAAGAAACCCGCGGACGCGCGGGCTCGACACGAAATCCACGCTCGCAATCTTGCGTATCCTTAACCGTGAAGACCAGCGGGTAGCGTTCGCGGTGCGGCGTGAATTGCGACAAATTGCCCGCGCTGTGGATGCCATCGTGAAAAGTTTGCGCGCGGGCGGCCGGCTTTTCTACGTGGGCGCAGGCACCAGCGGCCGCTTGGCTGTGTTGGACGCGGCGGAATGTCCGCCGACGTATGGAATTTCGCCAAAGAAGATGCAGGCATTGATTGCCGGAGGGCCGAAAGCGCTCCGCGGCGCAGTGGAGGGAGCGGAAGATTCGGCATCAAACGGCGCGAAAGAATTGGCACGAGCGGGCGCAACGCGCGGCGATGTAGTGGTGGGGATCGCGGCCAGCGGAACCACACCGTACGTGCTTGGCGCGATGCAGTGGGCGAACCGGCGCGGCTGCGTCACAATCGGAGTGACGTCCAATCGGAACTCGCCGCTGGCGCGCGCGGCAAAAATTGCCATCCGGCCCGAAACGGGGCAAGAGGCGATTTACGGCTCCACGCGCATGAAGGCCGGGACATCCCAGAAGATGGTATTGAACCTGCTTTCCACCACGACGATGGTGCGGCTCGGCAGAGTCTATGACAACTGGATGATTTACGTGGCGCTGACAAACCAGAAGTTACTGAGGCGAGGCGAGCGAATTCTAACGGAAGCCGCGGGTGTGAGCGCGTCTACCGCGGCACACGCACTGCGGCAGACCGGACACGATTTGCCGGCAGCGCTGGTAATGTTGAAAACACGCGGAACTGCCGATGGTGCACGTAAGTCGCTGGCCGCAGCCGGCGGAAACGTGCGGCGGGCGCTTGAATTGCACTTGCACGAGAAAACGTGGACATCCAAGAGAGGTCAGGGGAAATAGCATGGACCGATTCAAGATTCAGGGCGGGCGAAAGCTCGAAGGCACAGTGCAGATCAGCGGTGCGAAAAATGCTGCGCTGCCGGCGATGGCCGCTGCGCTGCTGACGAGCGACCCCGTCACCCTGCAGAATATTCCGCGCGTGCGCGACATCATCACCATGGCCAAGCTGCTGGCGCATATGCGCTGCCGTGTGGAAAGCCCGGACCTGCCGCCCAGCGAGTTCATCATTCAAGCCGAAACCGTCTCGATGCGGGAAGCACCGTACGAACTGGTGAAGACGATGCGGGCCTCGGTGCTGACGCTGGGCCCGCTGGTCGCGCGATTCGGATATGCGAAGGTCTCTTTGCCCGGCGGTTGCGCGATCGGAGCGCGGCCGATTGATCTGCACATCCAGGCGCTGGAAAAACTCGGGGCGGAGATCACCGTCGAACACGGCTATGTGGAAGCGCGCGCGAAACGTCTGCGCGGGACCACGCTGCGATTTCCCAAAATTACCGTTACCGGCACGGAAAATATTTTGACTGCGGCAGTGCTTGCCCAGGGCGAAACGGTTCTCGAAAATTCCGCGATGGAGCCGGAAGTGACCGATCTCGCCGAACTCTTGATCAAGATGGGTGCGAAAATCGAGGGCGTGGGCACCTCGACCTTGCGCGTGCAGGGCGTCGAAAAATTGCACGGCGCGACCCATGCCGTGATTCCCGACCGCATCGAGACGGGGACTTTTCTGGTGGCTGGGGCGATTACCGGCGGCGAATTGCTGCTCACTCACTGCGAACCTGGGCACTTGAAGGCAGTTATCGAGAAGCTGCGAGCGTGCGGAGTTGAAATCAAGTGTGAGGGTGACGGCAAGCTACGCGTGCGCGCCGCGAAAAACCTGGTCGCCGCGGACGTCACCACCGAGGAATATCCCGGCTTTGCGACCGATATGCAGGCGCAACTCATGGCGCTGGCTACTCAGGCGCTCGGCGTCTCGCATGTACGCGAAACCATTTTTGAAAACCGCTACATGCACGCTAGCGAAATGATGCGCATGGGCGCGAACATTGCGATTGACGGCAATCTCGCTGTCGTCACTGGTCCGACCCCGTTGAGCGGCGCGCCGGTGACGGCTTCCGATCTGCGCGCGAGCGCCGGACTGGTGCTCGCCGGCCTCGTGGCAGATAACACTACCTGGATTGACCGCGTTTATCACATCGATCGCGGCTACGAGCGTATCGAAGACAAGCTGCGCGATGTTGGCGCCAACATCGAACGCATCACCGGCCGCGACGAATAGGCCAGGCAGCAACTTCCCCGCCCGTTTCCGTGCCTCTCGGTTTGCTGCCTGTTTGCCGTAGACGGCCGCCGCCTTAATCAGCCGCTCTAATGACCGGCTCAGGCGATTCCGGGGCTATAGGAGCGGCGCCCTTCAATTCCGCGAGCAAGATGCCCACGAATATAAGCGCAGCGCCCAGGAGAATGCGCCCCGTGAGGTGTTCGTGCGCGACCAACCATGAGGTGAGAGCGGCGAACACGGGTTCCAGGCTAATCAGAATTGCTGTATGGGTAGGCGAAGTGTACTGCTGCGCCCAGGTTTGCGCGGAAAAGCCGAAGGCTGTGGAACCGAGGGCCGTGATCACAACCGCAAAGACGAGCGTGCCGCTCCAAACCCAGCGAGGTTGTTCGATCCCCGTCGCGGAGAGCAGGGGCAGTGCGATTGTGGCCAGCACAGCGGTCGTCGCGACCTGGATCACTGCGAGCGCGCCGACGGAGTGATGCTCGACATAGCGGCTGATCACAATCATGTGCATCGCGAACATCACCGCGCACCCGAACACGATCGGATCGCCTCGATTCAGGCCGCCAAGCCCTTCCGGCGGCACGGTGAGCAGATAAAGTCCCGCGAGCGCGGCTAGCGCCCCGGCCCAGATCCAGGCATTTACGCGCCGCTTTCCAAAAACCGCGAGCAAGAGCGGCACGATCACGACGCTTGAACCAGTGATGAAAGCCGCCTTCGATGGGGAGGTGAATTTCAGTCCAGTCGTTTGAAACGCGTAGCCCGCAAACATGAAAAAGCCGATCTGCGCGCCCGCCCAGATCGCGCCGCGCGTCAGTCCCCGCAGCGAACGCCAGAAAACAATCGCCATTACCGCGGCCGCCAGCGCAAATCGCACTGCCAGGTACGTGAAGACAGAAACGTCGGCGAGCGCATCCTTCACGACGACAAACGTGCTACCCCAGATCAGCGCCGTAAATCCCAAAGCAAGGTCGGCGCGCAGGCGTTTACTGTGCATGGAGGAAAGAGTGTAAGCGGTGGGCGCTACACGAACAAGATGGCAGCTCAGTGCGCAAGCGAGCCGCCGGAGGCGATACCCGCGAACGTCTCGGATCAAAAGCCAATCCAGGACGTGTCGTTGCCAACAGACGCGATTTCGGTGGTAATCCTGCTTTCTACCACCCGATAACGAGCAAGAGCGGCATTTCCAAAGCAGCAGTGGGTTTACGGAGTTATCTCGCCGCGGATATGCTTTGCGAGCTTCTCGATCTTTTTGAGATTCTCCGCGAGATCCTTCGGTAGTTGACCCTTCCCTACCTGATCAATTTGCGGCGGCAAACCATCCGCGAGCCGACGTAGCTCTTGAGTCTCGGCGTTGACCTGGTCCATGTTGATTTGGTGATTGCGTGTCTCCAGAGGCGGTTCAAGCGGCTGATTCGCCATTGTGTCCCCGGTTACGATCCCAGGAGGCTTCGCGTGTTGGGGGAATGTAGGATTTGGCAGCAGCAGAAGCGCACCTAAACAAAAGAGGAGTGATCGCATCGCGACCTCCCTATGCAACCGATTTTGGCCCTAATCTTACTCCCTTCCCAAAGCTCGTTCACTGAAATGAGTTGGACGCGCCACGTGCGTGGGTCCATCGTTGTCCAAAAAAAACGCTGGCTCCGGTCTCCCGGAGCCAGCGCCAAACCCAAACGCCGGGATCAGCACGCGCTGCTGCCTGCGTGCCTATCTCGGATTAGAAAGTGAGCTTCATGCCCCACTCAACAGTACGGGGAGCTCCGAAGGCAAACACGCCCGTGCCCGCTCCGATTCGGTCCGGACGCCCGGCTTGCACCGTTCCGTTGATCGAACCTGGGCCGCCGTTGAGCTGCCCGGTAAGAGCATTGGCGGCCGAATCGAAGTTAGACAAGTTGAACAAGTTAAATATGCTCACGCTCGGTTGAATCGCCAGCCGTTCGTGGAACGCGTGCCCAACCCAGCTGAACTCCATGTCGAATGCCTTGAGCCAGCTGTAGCCGACCTGCCCCGGGACAACCGCCGGGATCGGAGCAGCTACGCCACCCAACCCCTGCAGATTAGCTAGCGTGAACAGACCAGAGTTAATTAGGGCCTGTCCGGCTGGTGTCGGTAGAGTGCCACCGATGTTCGAGTTGTAGTTGTTGACTGCGGTTGCGAGACCACCAGGACCGATCGAACGCATGAACGCCCCGACGTTGTATAGGTCGTAGTTACAAGCCCCGCCGTCTGTGCCGCAACTCGAGCTAGTTTGCGACGTCGGAAGAGGGTTGCCCACCTGTCCGCTTCCGATGAAGTCCGAGGTGAATATCGCTGCCGGAGCGCCGCTATTCGAGCCGCCAGCGACAGGAAGCACCGTGGGAGTGGCAGCCAACGGGGACCAAAAGTGAGAAAGCAACCCGAGACGGAATCCCGCAGGCAGGTCCGCATAGCCACCGATATTGAATTGATTGGTACGGTCAAGAGAGCCCGGACCTATGTATGCCAGTGGATTGCGGTTGCTGATCGCGTTATTTACAAAGTCCGAGTCGCCACCCGCGATACCGGTTCCCGATCCAGTGGAACCGGCATTCACGTACCGAGATAGCGTGTACGTGGCCTGTAAGTTCAGATACTTGACACCCGGCATCGGGTGTCTGGCGTTTTGCGTAAATTTGATATCCATACCGTTATAAACCGACCGGCCGCCCGAGTGATACATATATAGCGGGCCGACGGCTGGGTTTTGGCCTGGAAACGCCCAGTTACCGGAACCCGCGCCTTGATCGTAAGCGGAATCGAGACCGCGTGCGGCGAAGTCTCCGATGTTGGCTGCACCGTTCGAAGTCGCCGAAATCGGGTGGAGAGGCGTGCAGCCGCCTGGGGCAGCCGCAGCCGTTACTGAAGCAGCGCCGCAAGCGGACAGCGTCGCGTCAACTGCGGTCAGCGCGTTCGCGGCGTTGAACAACGAGACATCGCCCGAATGATTGATGTCCGTCGCCAACAGGTAGTGCAAACCAACGTTGCGAACATAATCGGCGCTCAATACCATGCCCGGCCGCAATTCTCGTTGGAAGCCTATGTTCATTTGGACTGAGCGGGGCGATTTGTAGTTCGGGTCCAGAAGGCCGGTCGTGGCCAAAGCGCCGCTGCTGAGTGCGGTTGGGATATAAGCCGAGTTCGCACCGGTCGGATTTGCGGCCCACGAAGCTTGATCGGCGGCCTGGAAGTTCGCAAGGCACGTCGCAAAAGTTATCCCGGCGCAGTTGCCGCCGCCTGGTCCGACTGTTGCGCCGATCGGAGTGCTGCAGATCACACCCCCGGCCGCTCCGGTCGGATCACCGCCGATGAGCTGCGGCACAGGATTTCCGCCGAACGGAACCTGAGTCGCCCCACCAAAAGCGCAGGCGGCGTTCACGATGTTAAAGGCGCCGCTCTGAAGTCGTAGTAAACGGTCGAACAAAACGTCGTTGAACACGATGTTGTCGTAGTAGATGCCCACACCGCCCCGGATGACGGTCTTGTTATCACTCCCCGGCGCCCAAGCGAAGCCGCCATTGGGAGCAAAGTTGGTGTTTGGATTGCGCACGGTGTTCCCTGCGCCAGGGAAGAATGCATTCAGGCCGGGGAGCGGACCCAGGTCGTTGTCTGTTCGGCCGGTATCCCGATCGTAGCGCAAGCCGTAGTTCAGCGTCAGATTCGGTTTGATCTTCCAACTATCGCCGGCATAAACGCCGACTCGGTTATCCGGTCCCAAACCGCCATTGGGTTTTCCGAAACGTTGCAACTCGGTGAAGGAACCTTGACCGTTTCCGATTAAACCGAGGTCCGGGATGTAATTCAAGGGGCACGCGGCGCCGGTTTGACCGCCCGGACAAGTCAACGTGCCGGGAGCACTAAGCGTCAGACTTTCGGCAACTGGCGCGATGCCGAAGAAACTGGCAAACGTCCAGCCGGTGATCCGGTTGTAATCAACTCCCCATCGAATGATGTGCGAGCCCCACACTTTGCTGCCGTCGTACTTTACCTGCCGGTCACTCTGGATGGTTGACTGCGGAGCAAGATCGCTTGGACCGGTCGCAAAGCCGGTGCCGGAAAGAACGAGAGAGACGGGAAAATTGGCAAACGGCAAATCACTTCCCAGTACGGCGTCCGAGATGACATTGACGAATTTCAAATACTCAGCGCGGAAGCTGTGCGTAACGGAGCCTTCGTTGATATCCACACCGCCGACAACAGTCTTGGTGCGATCCTTATTGTCATAAACCGAGTAGTTGGCTGCGCCTCCAAAGTTACCGACGTCCGAAGCCTGCCAGAAGCTGAACCGTCCGAACGCCCTGATGTTCTTGGCGATCTGATAATCCACTTTCGCGATCGTGCTCGTATCGTGGAAAGGCGCAGGAAAGACACCCGAGAATTCGTTCAAGTTCGTGGTATTCGTGATTCCGTCCGGAATACTCGCCACCAGCACGCCGCCCGCGTCATGTGCAAGCAACCTTTCCGCGTCGACGAAGAAGAAGAGCTTGTCCTTGATGATTGGGCCACCAACGTCTCCGCCGTACTGGCTGCGCTGGAATTGCGCGCCGGCCGGGTAAGCCGCCGCCTGGGAGTTATCGCGGAACAAACCAAACGCCTCTCCGTGGATGTCGTTGGTTCCAGACTTGGTGATTACGTTGACCGATCCGCCGGACGTCAAATCATTCGAAATATCGAGGTTCGACTGCGCGAGTTGGAATTCCTGAATCGCGCTGGAGGGCAGGCCCGTCGTGGTCGTGCCGACGTTCTCGTCACTGACGTCCACGCCGTCCACCGAAATACGCGCGCTGCGGCCGAACTTTCCACCGAATGAAATCGAGGAAAAACCAATCTTGGTGGGGTCAAAGTTGCCGCCGTCTTGAATCTGCACGCCCGGCTCGAGCTGTGCGAGGTCCAGGAAATTGCGGCCATTGATCGGAAGGTTTTCAATTTGTTGCGACGTCAAAGTTCCGGCGATCTGGGACTGCTCTGTATTTACAGCCACCTCTTGACCGGTGACTTCGACCACCGTAGTGGAAACACCGACTTCCAGCTTCGGATTCACCGAAGCGATTTGTCCGACCTGCACAACGACGGTTGTTTCAGACGTCTTGAAATTTGGAGCCTCAACGCGGACCACATACGTTCCCGGACTCAACGCGGCCGCGGAGAACTGGCCCGCCGAGCTGGTGACGGCACTGATCAGCTGTCCGGTGTCCTTATTGCTGATCGTAACCTTTGCGCCAGGAACGACGGCACCCTGCGCGTCAGTCACCACACCCTGAATGCTTCCTGTGTTAATGGTTGCCTGAGCGGCTAATCGGCCGCAATCGAACGAAACGGCTGCCAGGAGCGCAAACACCGCCGTGAGAAAGCGCTTCCAATTCATACATCCTCCTAGAATTTGATCATGCCTTTGAGAAAAACCGTGCGAGCCAGCCTCTGCCCCCAAACGAGTGAGACAAAATCTTGATATCTGCACGCACGTTGATATCCATATTCCTGAAAGAAAGCAGTGCTTGTAAATCAAAGACTTAGCAGGCATTACTGACTAGCTATTCATGTTGTTTATTGAATTCCATACAATTGAAAGCAGTCGTTCATACTAAAACTCATACACGACCATATGAAACTGCAATGCAGTATGAAGACGGTTCGTCGAAAACTCTCCCCATCGATCCCGGCGCCGCTACTGCGCGGCCTATCGCAAAGAGGACTTGACTCCGCGCTGCGTTTTGCTATGCTGCGTCTGCTGCCTTACCAGCAGCGCTTATCAAGAGTGGTTGAGGGGACAGGCCCTGCGACGCCACAGCAACCTGGTGCAACTGCCAAGGTGCTAATTCCTGCCCAGTGGGGAGAGATAAGATCCTCGATGGACCGGCACTCCGGTCGTTGAAGATTCAACTCCCAAGCTGAAGTCGAACTGAAGCGCAGCATTTGCTCAAGCAGATGCTGATTTTGCTTATTGCAGCGCATGGCGCGCTGGTCGTGGCTCATTTCCATCGAGCTTCGGTCAGACCATGACGCACAGGCGGAGCCCATTCCGCCACATGGGAGGAAGTAGATGTCGGAGTCTTCATCGGCCAAAGGGCCCGTAGCGGTCGTAAAAATAGGCGGGTCTATCCTGACGAGCGCGAGAGCTTACCGGCGTGCCGCGATTTTTCTCCGCGATACCCTCAGAATCTCGCCAAACGAACGGCTGGTGGTTGTGGTATCGGCGCAGGAGGGAACCACCGATTCGCTCGAGCGAAGCGCAAGAGCAATCGTCGCAGAACCAGCGCGCGCAGCACTTGATCTGCTCTGGTCCACGGGCGAGATCCGCTCCGTAGCTTTGCTTGCCATGCATCTGCAGGCAATAGGCGTTGCCGCAGCGGCCCTAAATATTCACGAAGCTGGCCTTACGATACCGGATGCTGGCCATGAAGCAGGAAGAATCCGGCTGCATGCGGGGCGGCTTTGCGGCGTCCTGGCAAAATACTCGATCGCCGTCGTCCCAGGATTTCTTGCGACTGACTCGGCCCACGCAATCGTTTCCTTGGGCCGCGGCGGCTCGGATTTGACGGCCGTACTGCTGGCGGAAGGATTGCGAGCCTGTCGTTGTGAACTGATTAAAGACGTACCCGGCTATTTCACCGCCGATCCGCATCGCGATCCCACCGCCACACATATCCCGCAACTCAGCTTCGCGCAAGCGCTTGAATTCGCGGCGGACGGGTGTGATCTGGTCCAGCGCAAAGCGATTGAGGCCGCTTCACGGTCGGGACTGCCGCTTGTGATCCGCAGCGTCAGCAAGAAGGGCCACGTCAGTCGAATTTCGAATCACGAGATCATGTCGGCGAGCGTAGAAACCGCAAGCACTGAAGCCATAGCGTCTTGATGGCCAAGAGAATCTGAGAGTTTCGTGGAATCGGGCCCAAGGGATTATAGAAGCACCGCAATTTAAGATAAGGAGCACGAAAATGAAATTCGCAACGAAAACGATTCACGCCGGACAGCCCTCGGAACCGGAGACCGGTTCGCTCATCGCGCCGATTTTTCAAACTTCGACGTACGAGCAAGACTCACCAGGTCAAGACAAGGGCTTCAACTACTCGCGCACGAATAATCCCACGCGCCAAAGGCTCGAAACCGTGCTGGCTGAACTGGAAGGCGTGGAACACGCCGCAGTTTTCGCCTCCGGGCTTGCGGCGGAGAATGCCGTGCTGCAAGCTTTTCTGCGTCCCGGCGATGAAATCGTGATTCCGCAAGACGTCTACGGCGGGACGTATCGCATTCTGAACAAAGTGTTCCAGCCAATCGGCGTGGTCATCAAGCAGTTTGACATTTCGGACTTGGTGGCGCTGGAAGCGGCCATTACTAAGCGCACCAAGCTGGTCTGGATCGAATCGCCAACGAATCCGCGGCTGCTCGTTTACGACATTGTCGAAATTTGCCGCCTGGCGCATGCGAAATCGGCGCTTGTGGTCGTGGACAATACTTTCGCGACTCCTTACTTTCAGCAGCCCTTCGAATTGGGCGCGGACATCGTTGTGCACAGCGTCACGAAATACCTGGGCGGCCACTCAGACACGATCCAGGGCGCCGCGCTCGCGAAGGATCCCGCGATTTTCGCGCCGATCAAGTTCCTGCAGAACGCCACGGGAGCGGTTCCTTCGCCGTTCGATTGCTGGCTCACTTTGCGTGGATTGAAAACGCTCGAACTGAGAATGCAACGCCACGAACAGAACGCGATTGCCATCGCTAACTCGCTCAACGGGCATCCGCTGGTGCGCCGCGTCTACTTCCCTGGCCTGCCCGAGCATCCGGGCCACGAAATCGCGAAGAAACAGATGACCGGGTTCGGCGGGATGGTTTCGTTCGAATTAGACGGCTCGATCGAGGAGGTTGTCTCGTTCTGCTCTTCGCGGCGCTTCTTCACCTTGGGCGAAAGTCTCGGCGGAGTGAAGGCGCTGCTCTGTCATCCGGCGACCATGACTCACGCTTCCATTCCCGCTGATGCACGGGCGGAACTGGGGCTTTCGGACAGCTTGATTCGACTCTCGCCCGGATGCGAAAATGCGCAAGACTTAGTTGACGATCTTCTCGAAGGCCTTACCTTGCTCGACCATCAGCGGAAGTCGCAAAAGGCGGTAGCGGCCAGTGCCAAGTAAAACTGTGACGGTTCTACCCTCGCCAAAAGTGAAAGCGAAACCATCCGGCGCCACAAAAATTGACGTAGGAATATTGGGAGCTACGGGAACCGTTGGTCAGCAATTTATCGCGTTGCTGGCGGCTCATCCGTGGTTTCGTGTCACGTGGCTCGCGGCCAGCGAACGCTCCTCGGGAAAACGTTACGGCGATCTTGCGTGGCGCTTGGCTTCGGAGATGCCGGAAGACGCAGCCGCGCTTTCTGTGGAAGCGCTTAGACCCGGTGCCGGACCGCAGTTGGTGTTTTCAGCGTTGGATTCTTCGATTGCGGGCGAGGCCGAACTGGAGTTCGCCGCCGCCGGGCACATCGTTGTGAGCAATTCCCGAAATCATCGGATGGATGCTTTGGTGCCGCTGCTGGTTCCGGAAGTTAATCCGGAGCATCTCGCGTTGCTTCCGCTGCAAAAGAAGGCGAGAGATTGGAGCGGCGCGATCATCACGAATCCTAACTGTGCCGCAGTGCCATTGGTCATGGCGCTGGCAGCGTTGCGAGACTTCCAGCCGAAGCGGGTGCTGGTTACGACGTTACAAGGGTTATCAGGAGCCGGGTATCCCGGCGTAGCTTCTTTGGACGCAACTGCGAACGTGATTCCGTATATTGACGGCGAGGAGCCGAAAATTGAATCGGAACCGCGCAAGATCCTCGGGCGCTTCGTGGAGGGCGGTATCGAGCCTCACCCCGTCATCTTGAGTGCGACCAGTACGCGCGTGCCCGTGGTAAATGGCCACACCGAAAGCGTGTCTGTCGAATTGGACAAAGAGGTTACGCAGAACGAAGTGCTAGCGGCGTTTCGCGAGTTTACAGGCGAGCCACAGAAATTGGAACTTCCGAGTGCGCCGGCGAAACCGATCATTTACCTGGATGCTCCGAATCGCCCACAGCCCCGATTGGATGTCGAACGCGACGGTGGGATGGTTACGCACGTGGGGCGCTTGCGCGCGTGTCCGGTTCTCGGACATAAGTTCGTGCTATTGAGCCACAACACTATCCGCGGCGCAGCGGGAGCTGCGATCCTCAATGCGGAGTTACTAGCTGCGAAGAAATTGTTGAGCTGACGCGATTACCGCGATCGTTCGAACGACGCATTCTGCGCATCCGGCCAAAGATTGGTATCCCTGTTCCCTTTCCGTTCAATGCGGTTGAAGCACGGCTGCAATATTCCCGGCGAGCACACGATTAAACTCGCCAATCTGTTCTTCCAGCAAGTGAGCGAGTTCTTCAGCGCCCGCGAGATCGCCAGACTTTCCGAGTAACTCCAGCCGCTGCGCGGTTTCGCGCGCTCCCTGCGAAAAAAAATTTCCCACGCATCCCTTCAGCGAGTGCGCGGCGCGTTCAAGCGTTTTGGCATCCTGCTTCCGCAGCGCATCTCGAATCTCGTCCAGCATTTTGGGGCAGCTCTGAATGAATAGCTCGGCGAGCTCCTGCAACAAGCCGGCGTCTCCTCCAAACCGCGCGAGAAGTTCTTCGTCCATGCTTTCTCCTTTTGCCGTAGCTTCCGGTTCTCCCGCAGCGCGAGCCGAAACCGCTAGGACTCCTTCGATCACCTTCGCCAATCCTCCGTGTGTGATTGGTTTGGAGATGTATCCATCCATCCCGCCTTCAAGACACCGCTCGCGATCCCCTTTCATGGCATGAGCGGTCATGGCCACAATCGGAATGTGCTCCCCGGATTCCTTTTCCTTTTTGCGGATGTAGGCGGTGGCTTGTAACCCATCCATCTCTGGCATTTGCACGTCCATCAGGATGATGTCGAATTGCTCTGACGCATTCTCTTCCCACAGCTGGATTGCTTCCTTGCCGTTGTTCGCGCAAGCAACCTGATGACCTTGCTTCTGCAATATTTTCTGTGCCAGCACGCGATTCACCGGATTGTCTTCCGTGAGCAAGATATTCAGCCGGCGCAATGATTCGTGCCCGGCCAGGTTGCGAGGTCAAGATGCGATTCTCCTGTGCGCGGGCGCGCGCTTGTCGCGAACCCAAACCATCGAGTGTCGCGGCGATGATACTGCGCTTGACGCGGCACACTTTGCGCGAGCTCGAGACGCGGGCTTACACGCAATTCAAGCAATTAGTTGTCAGAAATTGATCGCTGCGCCCACGCGCAGCAACAGGAAGGGGAATTACACTTCGATGGTAGTCTTTCGCCTCTGGAACGTCAATCGGCGGTGCTCTGGCGTGCAACACCTAGCATCTGCAAACCATCTGGAGTTCCGAATCAAGATGGCGGAGAGAGTGGGATTCGAACCCACGGTTGAGTTTCCCCAACACACGCTTTCCAAGCGTGCTCCTTAAACCGCTCGGACATCTCTCCGCCGACGGAGCTTGAGAAGCCTAACAAATTGATGCCCCGGCAGCAAACCCGGCACTGCCGCGGTAAACCGGCAGATGCCACTCTTCGCATCGAATAAACTCGCCACGAACCGCAAATCTGATCCTCGTCGTCGGAGTAACAAATCGGCAGCAGGTCTGCTACACTTTTGTACCCTGTTCCGGGGTAGTGCAATTGGTAGCACGCCAGCCTTTGGAACAGTTCCGGCCTTCGGAAACATTGGCCTTTTGAGCGTTTTCAATAACTTACCGTTCGCTCCGTTTCACTCTGTTCCCTTGTTTTTCGGTTCGTCGGGTCAAGTTTGGGTCAAGTCAACCATCGCACACGCGCTTATTGCTGAGAAATCCATCCCTCTTGAAACAATGCCAAATCTTCATCCGAAGAAAGTGATTTATCGATTCTTAAGGATGCCAATTCCCACTGTTCGCCCGTTTTCTGCAACTGAGCTTCCCCGTAAAGATGAAACGGCATTTCCCTTTCTTCCGTTGGAGGCTCGGTGGCTGAATTATAGATAATGGTGCCGATGTGGCCGGACGATGAAATGCCGACCTTGTATTTCTTGCCCCCGTCATATGTCGCGAGATATGGAGCGCGGGCTCGGACTCGCGCCTTACATCGAATCATGAATAATATTCGGGCGGTCGTCGGTTGTTTGTCCTTCCAAACAGCTGTCACAAGTTCGTCGAATGAGACCGCTTCAAGTCGATGAATCTCGACATATTCGTCTGGCGATTTCCCAAGAATCCCATAGAGTGGCAATTCACTCTCGGGAGAACGATAGAAGGGGCCACCTTGACCGAGGTCGGAGTCGTCTAACTCGCGAATCTCTTTTATGCGGTCTGCAATCTGCTTCTCGAATTCTCGTAGTACTCGCTTGGCCTCATCGACGCTGGCCCGAATCGCGGCCCTTTTATTTTCGTCCATCCCGGTTTCAACGAACTCCACAGCGGAGGCAAGGTCAGGCAGTGTTTGAATGCTCGTACCGAACTCTCCGGCGCGGTCCGAGATGCCTTCAACCAAAAGGTCGTCATTGCTAACAAGAAGGGCATTATCGTCTGCGCGGCCCTGAATCTCTTGAAGAATTGTGAACATAATCAGCGAGTCTCGGAAGCCTTTCTCCGATTTAGCCTCACGGGACTCGAACGGCGGCAAGCACTCGATTGACATCTCAAGCAGGGAGCGGACAGTTATGTTGTCCGGTAGCGGCACGATTCGAAATCCGAGAGCCTCAGCTTTTTCGTGGAAGTGTTCGCCAATCCGCGCGAGGTAATCTTGGAGCGCCTGTTCTGCGTGGCCTATTTGGTCCAGTGAGGCACCATGCTTTTGCAAGGCATTAGCGATTGTTCTAACCTTATCGATACTTTCGGCTACTTCGGTCTTTCTGTGTCGAAGAAACTCCATCCAGCTGACTTCGGCTATTAGAATCTCGAATGGAGTCGAAGCACGAATTTCGAGAAGGCGAGCGAGGTCAGCATTTTCGAGCCGTGGTCCAAGCTGGAATAGCGCGGTGCTTTCGAGAAATATTTTTCGAGGTACTGACACGGTCTCTCCTGCCCGATGGTACGCTCGGCCCCTTCTGGATTCAACCGGCGCACTCGCGGTCCAAAGCAACCAGTTCGCTGCCGGTTGCGTTAGCTAACAGGATTCTGTAGTACGATTCGCGTAATATCTGACGCTAAAATAGCTACACCCATGCCGTGGGAGAAGAATGAGCGAGACCGTATTCATAATTGGCGCGGGCGCATCGAAAACGGCGGGCGCGCCGCTAATGAATGACTTTTTGGATGTGGCTGACAGCCTGAGGAAAAATCCAACTCCGGGTGCTGATTTCGATTTGGTTTTTCGCGGGCGTGACGCTCTGCAATCCGTTCTGTCGAAAGCCACAATGGATTTGCTTAACCTAGAATCGGTCTTTGCTGCATTCGAAATGGCAAGGCTGTTGCGCCGACTTGGGTCCCTTTCAATCGAGGAGATTGACGCTTTGCCAGGAGCAATGTCACGCCTGATACAGTACACCCTCGAAACGACGATTAGCTTTCCAATGTCGGGCCATGTGGTCCGTCCCCCGCAGCCGTACGAAAATCTAGGATTGTGGCTAGCGAAACAGCGCAATAAAGGGAGTTGGCCGAGGGTTTCATTCATCACCTTCAATTACGATATTTGCCTCGACTATTCCCTGTTCTTTCACACTCTCCCCGCAGACTATTGCCTTGGTCCGCTGCTCCCAAGAACGACAAAACTCTTGAAACTTCATGGCTCTTTGAATTGGTCCCAATGCCCCACCTGTAAGGTGATTGTGCCGCTGCGACTCGAAGAATTCTTTGGAAACAGACTTTGGCCACATGACGGTAATCAGGCCAAAATCTCCATTTCGTCAGGGCTGGGTCGTGTCCAGCATTGCGGCGGCTCGCTTTCAAGCCAACCGTTCATCGCACCTCCGACATGGAACAAAACGCAGTATCACACTCAATTGGAGTCCGTTTGGCAGGCAGCGGCACGAGAACTGAGCGACGCTGAAAACATAATCATTTGCGGTTACTCTCTACCAGAGACGGACCAATTTTTTCGGTATCTTTACGGGCTCGGCACAGTTGGAGGGTCGGGACTAAAAAGATTCTGGGTAATAAATCCAGACCCCGGCGTCCTGTCGAGATTCGAAGCTCTGTGTGGGCCCCTCGCCAAGTCTCGCTTTCGATTTTTCCCGACCACGCTTGAGCAAGCTCTACCTGAAATTCAAGCAAGCCTCGACGCATCATCTTGAATTGCACTGTGGTCTTGCACGCCTCGGTCTCCGCGCAGTGCGCTTTATACTCACGATGCCGATGTCGATTGCGATGATTGACGCTCTCGATAACGGCTGATACCCTGTGGCCAGAATGACGACTCAGGCACAAGCGCGCGCCAAGAGAACTGCCGAACTTCAATCAATCGCGTACGACGTGAAACGAAGGCAGGAGTTTACCCTAGTGCCTGAACTCGACGCGGATGCACGCGCGCTGTATTGGATTGAGCCGTGGGACCAGCGACGCTATGTCAAAGACGCAAACGGGAAATGGAAGAAAGATGCGAACGGTAATATGGTGGTGGAGGTCACGCGCGACCCTCGACTGGCAATTCACATCCACCTCGGGAGCTTTCGCCGTTCCCCAAGAGCCCTCGAACTTTTGCGATGGGGATTTCACGTCGCCGGTCCGCATCGTTGCATCGGGTTTCTTGAGGGCGGCACTTTGTCGACGTATCGCGAGTATGTTCGTAACTGGCACAAGACATTGCAGGGTTGGACCGTGAACCTTCACATTCTCCAAAACTCCGAAAGGTTTGGTTTCAAAGACGTGGAAATAAATGGGAAGACCTATGAAGTCGAACGCCTATTGAAGTGCCCGCTGGTTCCTCGTAAGGAATCAGGCGGGTATGAGGTGAATGTGCTTCTCAAAGACCCGGACAATGTTTATCGTGACCCTCTGGATACGCGGGAGCCAGCTAGAGAATCGAAGCCAACCAGTTAACGCATGCTGGTGATAGTTCGACTCGATTGTTGGTCGATGTTGTTCGCGATTACCTGTACCCGAATGGGATGACTTTGAGCGAAAAGCGGATACGCGACAAGTATTGCCGCCATCAACAGTATATTCTTCACGAGTTCCTCCCCATGCGACCTCGGGAGATATATCACGAGAAAAACAAGTCCATCCACAGATAAACGAGGGGCCCCCCGGAGCACAGCTTGAAGTGATTTCATTCCGCGTGGTAGTGTCGCCGCATGGCTGCCCAGCCGCCAGTTCATCGCAATCTAAGCCTTGCCAACGACAATAAGACTGTCTTGAACCGACTCCGATGCTTTGTTGCGATGCGATTTGGCGAGCGCGAGACCGACGAAATCTACGATAAGGTCATTGCAGTTGTGCTCCGGAAACTGAAGATTACGCCGATTAGGATTGACCGGATTAACCACAACGAGAACATTGACACGAAAATTATATCGGAACTGAAAGTTTGTGACTTCGCCGTTGCGGACCTTACCTTCGCAAGACCATCCGTCTACTTCGAGGCGGGATTCGCGCAATGTCGAGTCCCGGTCATCTACACCTGCCGCAAAGACCACCTAGGTTCGGGGCAGAAGCAAGACCACGATGACAGGCTAACGGTTCACTTCGACCTTTTGATGAGGAATATTGTAGCGTGGAAAACTCCGAAGGACGCGGCATTTCGGAAGGCACTGGGAGCAAGGGTCAGGAAAGTTACCGAACCCTTGTTTGAAAGCAAAGCCAAGCTCGCAGCGGAAAGAGAAGCCGCCGAGGCGTTTTCAAGCCTTTCGATGCAGGACCGGATGTACAGAATCAGAAAGTTGGTTGATGACGAACTCCGCGCTCGGGGCTTTCGGCGCTACGACGGAAGCAAGCCGTATGTTTTGCGAAGGAACTCCCGCCACACTGTGGTCGCGTACGCTGTTCGCCCGTCGGCAACGAAGCAGCAACTAATATGGGGTATATCTGACGCGTCACGATTATTTGCGGAGGCGTTCGAGAGTTTACCCACACACAAAACTACAAACTCGATTCAACGGACCGGACATTGGATTCTTTGTACGCTGAACAAGGTGACTCCGTCTCGGTTGCACGACGCGATTCCTTATCTGACTCAAGTGGGACGGCAGACCTATGCTCTGCAAAATCCGTTCTTCGTAAGTCGTTTGCCGCGCTATCCGGAATTCCTACACTTAATTGATGAAATCAAGTCCGAAAATGACGCCGAACGTAAGCTTGACGACTCCATATCAGCAATTAACGGTTGATAGAATCGGAAGGTCATTACGCGGAGTCATTCCCGCTCGCGCGGATTTCCCAACCCCGCCAGTTGCTCACTCTGGGGATGTCGGCGGGTCTCGCGGCGCGCGGGATGGTCATGAACCAACTCGTGCTTGCCGTGGTCACGAACTCTGAGGCCGCCGTGCTCGGGATTCGGCGGGATTTCGTCGGGTGCTTTGCGGTTCGGATTCGCTGGGTGGGATTCGACGAGCGGCACGGAATCGGATACTTGCTTAACTCTTAGATTCGTCATCTGATTTTTCCTTTGGCTCTCTAACTCTTTTCTTGTTCAATTCGATTAAGTACTGACGCGTGCCACCTTGGAAGTACTGTTCGGCGATGCGCTGAAGCAGACGGGTATTGTGGGTCATAAGAGCTCCGGTTAGATTTACTGCAGCTTTTGTAGAATCCCTTCGGGTAGTGGGTCAGTTTCCGGTTACGCGACGCACTGACGGCGACGATGAAAGCATGGCCCTGCGAACAATTCTCTCGTGTCAATGCTGTGCGATACATCTGTTGCATCCAGTGATACGGTAACTTATAGTTCGAGTTATGCGCCCTGCGACAATGTGGCGTTTGGTTCTCGCTGGTGTCGTCTGCTTTGTCCCCCCGCCGGTCCATGCCCAACTACCCCCGAGGCTTGAACGGTGTCTCCCATATCCCACTTACGCGCAGGAGATTAAGGCAATGGATGAAGAGGTGGCAGCAAGAACGAGAACGAATGAGCCGCAGCAAAGAATTATCATTGACGATGTCAAGTTTGACGGCCCGATACACGTTTCAGACGCCGTTCGCCAGCAAGTGGTCTCTGATTTGAAACAACATAATTTCAACGATAACCCCGACTCGGAGTCCGCTTGGTTGGGAGAGATAGAGGCTGTGGGGCTCAGGAGCGTGTGGCAGGACCAAGGCTATTTTAAGGTGGAAGCGACCGCAAAAGAGGAGTTCATAAGAAACGACTCCATGGGCAAGCACGTTCGGATAGTCGCTCACATTAACGAGGGTCAGCAATTTCGGTTAGGAGACGTGCAGTTTCGGAGTTCCGAGCCGGTTGAACCCCTGGCTTTCGGACCGGACGAATTGCGGAGATTGATTCCCATGGGTGAGGGGGACATCTTTTCTGCCACGAAAATCCGGGAGGGTCTCGATGCGCTAAGGGACTTGTATGGCTCCCACGGATATATCGATTTTGTGGCAACGCCTTTGACAGATATCGACGATAGTCGCCAGCGCATCTCGGTCGTAATGGAGCTAGACCAGCAGAAGCAATTTCGAGTGGCCAGCGTTGAAGTGTTTGGCCTTGACCTGAAGATGGAAACTCTTTTGAAGTCAAAACTGAAACCAGGCGACGTATATAATTGGCAAGTCGTGGAGGATTTTCTCAAGCAAAACGCGTCGGCGTTGCCTCCTGACATATCTCCATCGGATATCGAACTCCATCGCAATGTGAGGAGAGGGACGGTCGATTTTCGATTCAACATATTTCAAGGCTGCCCGAACCTTCCCGAGTGATTCTCCACCCTGGACAGCATTAATCGGAAACTGACCCACTACCTCCCTTCGCCAACAATTGTTGATTACCGGCGAAACTTCCCGGCGGGTTGGCAACAATCGCTGGTCCCGTTGCAAACGTCAGAGTGTGGCACGCGCAGACTCCGCCAACCTGCGGAATTTTTGAGCGAGGCGCATCCTCGGAGGTATTCCGTTTGCGCACGCCTTCGCTCTAGTCGCGCAAAATCAATAACGGTTAACCGCGCGTAGCCTTTCGGCGTGTGCGCCTAACGCATTTTGAATTTATCGAGGGCTCGAACGAAGGCAAGGTCACCGAGTCGTTCCTTGTACTGGTCAGCATTCAATCGGCGAAGTTCACGACGGAGAGATTGCTCTGTCCATTCGTGGTCGGGATTGTAAGGCGACGAGACAGATTGTCCTGCTGCTGTTAGCCCGAGCGGAATCTGCTTATGGTGGTCTCCGCCACCGTCGTGAATGGTTGTGACTCCGGACTTTGCTCCGCCGATGTCCTCGTGAGCGAGCACGAGTGGCGTCGCGTCGCCATCCTTTGTGTGAATCGTGATTTTCGCCGCGATTGCCAAGGCTGCTTGCTCGAACCCTTTCTGGTGGAACGGGATTTGATTCTTAACCATGTGTTCATACATGTAACCTGGAAGGAACGACCCGAGACCATATTGGTCGGCGCGAGCCGAGAGACTGCGACCGATGTCACAGACTAAGAAGTTTCCCCACTCGCGATTGAATCGTTCTCGCAAAAGCAGTGGTTGCTCGGTTTTGACGCTCAGTAGAACGGGGTCGGTCGCTAGGAATTCCGCGGCGGATTGTGTTTCATGTGCTGGCCGATTCGTTGAGGATTGCGGTTCGAGAAGTTCGAGCGGCGACTCTCGGATTTCGTCGGCTAGTGGCTTGCCTGTGCGGTACTCGCCGTCGGAACAAAGCAGTGTGATAGTCGGATAACTTTTCGCAGGCACGGCAAGACGTCCGAAACTGGTCACAAGTTCTGCATATGTCGGGTAGACACGACGCGCGGATAAATCCGCCGTAATGGCTGACATGTTAGATGGAACTTGTTCCGCCGCGACTTGCGGGAAATTGTCGTTGAAGCGTGTGAAATCTTCCTCGAAATTCGTGGCGAGCCATTTTGCGATTTCGTTCCGAATACTCGCCATTTCGGCACGCGGAGTAGAAATCTATGAGTTCAAGACGTGTGGTTAGTTTTTCGTTTGCTGCGTCGAGTTGCGCAGCATTCAACGCGGCGTCAACGTCCTCGGCGCGTGCGTTCAAAAGGTATTCCTGTACGTCGGGCTCAGATGTTCTGTAACCGTCTGCGGTGATTGGGGTTCGGTTCAATTCCTCAAGGAACGTCTTTCCATATCTCAAAATCAACTTCTCTTTTACGTCGCTCATTTTCCTTCTCTGAGTGCCTTAATTTAGGCTACTGCTGACCGCGAGCGTTTAAGCCCCGCATGGCTCTTCTCTTGGGGGCAGGAGCCATCCGGGGACCTTGCGTCGCTCTACGGCGTTTTCGTGATTTTTCGGTGTTAGAAACTAAGGGGTTACGAGTGCGATTTTGGCGATATCGACACGGTCTAGACGTCGAGGACTGCAACGGGACTTGCGGACTCGGGTGTCGCCGTCGGGATGGCAAAAGATGTAGGCTTCGGCATCCTCTCCGGACAAGTCTTGTGTTTGGAACTTCGCGGAGGCTTCTGCGAATCGTGCTGCTTTCTTTTCTGGTGTGAACATACTTCTACCTTTGAGCGGCTAAGCCGGTCTGTTGGATTTACTACGGACTACGGGTTGCGCTTGCGGTACAAATCAAGTTTGGCGGCTGCGATGCGGATATCAGATTTCGTGCGGCGCACGGTATCAGGATGCGGGGTAGTCGGCACCGCGGCATTCAACTTCGCGCGGTTCGCCTGCTGCGCTCGGTTCTCTCGCCAACCTGTTAGTCGTTGTTGCCAGCGCCATCCGTCCTCAAGCGGATGTCTGGCTGGATATCCGGACTCTTTGGTTTCGTCGTAAGGTTCTGGCTCCGCGGCTGGCGTCTTGGCTTCGCTCGCGCCGACAGCCGGAGCGTCCGGCGGGATTGACTTCATCGGTTTCGCGTCCTTACTGAAATCGTAGATGCGAGCAAGAATCCGATAGGCGAGTGTAAGATTCTCGACGGTGACTGACGAAAACTTGCGGACGCCGTCTTGATAGAAAACCATTAAATTGTACGGAGACTCAAAGAACGCGCGTCCTTCGGGTGTGCTGGTTTTCCACTCCCGATAGACTTCTTCGAGTTCGATTCTTTTGTCGGTCATGTGTCCTCGATTTGAAACTTCTAGAAATTTTTACAACTTTGCGTCGATTCTGATTTTCAAAAAATTGAATGCAAACTATAGGAATCCGAATCCGGAAACGATGCGCTGCGGCGGCATTGTCCGCGCTCAGGTACTAAAGGGAGGCACACCACCGGAGACCCCCTTTGGCTCATGGGACCCCACATCTTGCGACAAGAAAATAATTACGCTGGATAGCCGAGCGGCGGATGTTCGGGAGGATTCTTGCGACGGACGAAATAAACTTTGCCGAGTTAGCGACGGGTGTTTGCGACTTTGCCGACCATCCCCGACTTTGCGCTTGACAAAAGCAAGATTACGTTCTATCCTTGCGTTAGTACTGGAGGCGTTATGCAATTCTTGGAAAGCAACGAACTTCTCGCACTGCTGAAAGCCGCGAAGTCTCGGTCCAATCGCGACTGGGCGATGCTCCTGCTTGCGTATCGCCACGGCATGCGAGCAAGCGAAGTGTGCTCTCTCAAACTCTCCGACGTGGATATGAAGTGCCACACCGTGACGTTTCAGAGGGTCAAGGGCTCAATGAAGTCGATGCAGCCGCTAGAGCGTCTTGCGGGTCAGCCGTTGCTCGATGAACGAACTGCTTTGCGATTGTGGCTCGCTGGCCGCGCGGACGACAGCGATTACCTCTTCACAAGCCAGAAGGGCGGCAAATTGAGCGAGAACGGCTTTTGGCGGCTGTTTAAGGTCGTAATGGCTGACGCTGGCTTGGAGGGCCGGTCCTGCCACTCGCTGAAGCATACTCGGGCGAGCCTGATGATTGAAGGCGGCGCGAACCTAGCCGACGTGCGCCAGATGCTCGGACACAAGAGCCTGTCGTCAACCCTGCGGTATGTCCACTCCACCGACGCGCAAGCCGCCAAAGCGGCGCGACGCGCGGAAGCCAACGTCTTTTGATGACGCAAGTTTCTCCAGCATATCCTTGCGTTATTTCGGGCTCGCGCCCCGCAAACCCTTAATCCTCAAATTGCCGTTTTCTGTCACACCGTTGTGTAACCTTGCGTTTCGGGCTCGGGAAGTCACCTGCAGGCTAGAACTCGGGCAGACTGCCCTTGTAGAGCTCCGGATACCGGTCGGACGCGCGCGGGGGCGTCTCGGGCTCGTCTGCGGGCTCCGTGTCGGCTCTGCGGGTGGTCTCTGCGTCGTCTGTGAGCTCGTCGGAGTCGGGCGTGCCTTCGTCGCTGTCGCGATACTTCCTTGCCAACGCTTGGCAACGTTCGAGCATTCGAGCCTGCTCTTCAGGAGTCTTTGATTTCCATGCCATTTGGTTCCCTCTGAGTATCCTTCGAACATTGGATTTAAAAGATGAATCGATTATTCGCTGGTGCTCCAGCGCGTCGTATTTTGCGCCGCGATTCGCGTCGAAAGTGTTAGCCACGCATCTGAGAGCCTTTAAAACCGAACTATTACTAGGCATCGCCTCTGCCAAAAGTTCATGAGCTCTTAAATGGTCAGCCGGAGACAATTTTACGATGTTGTTCTTGTCTTTCGCGAGCCGAGGCATAAGTTTACGCATTATGACGTGGTGTTTCACGACTCGTTCAGCGGATGGGTTGTGATGCGTTTGGCAGAAAACAACGTATCGTTCAATTGCTTCAACATCGGGGCCGGTCATTTGAGATTCCTTTGCCTTTCGCTGAATTTTATAATTGAAAACGCGAAGATTTTCGCGCGAACGAAGCGCGAGGCGTCCTCGACGATATTCATAGAAGTAATGAACTTAAGAGTAATACAACTGGGTCGTTTAGATGCATTTACGTCGTTTTCACGGTCGTCGTGAGGCGTCAGAATTTTCACAGACGAAACCTTCCAGGGTCCTTCGCGGTAGCGGTCGCCTTCTGCTTTTCACGGGTCTGCTTGGCTTTGAATCTGGCAAGTTTGAGCTTCATAAACAACAATTCGAGAGCCCCAACGGCTTTGACGGCAGCGGCGACAACGCGCTCGGGAGCAAGCGGGCTGTTCATGACGGCGATTAGGGCTTTGTGGGCTTCCGTTCGGTCGTTTTTTGGCATGGGTCTCCTGTGGCCGCTTGGCGGCTGTTCTGCATTGGGTGGGCTAGGCGCAGGCGCGGAGCTTTCGGGACTATACGACCCCTAACTTTGAAGTGGCTTTCAGGCGCACTCGTGATAGATTTGCGCTTGTTAACCAGACCGTTTCGTACCCGCGAACTTATAAGCTAGAGAAGCTCCGAACCTGGACTTGAAAGGGGAGGAAAATGAACCCAGAGCTGCCCGCGTTTCTGGTCTTGCTGGCACTTTCGCTGGCTGTCCCAATCATTCTGTTTCTCCTGCTTCGCGTCAGCCTTCGCGATTTGTTGCAACAGACCATCAAGCTCCAGGCAGGAGTTACGTTCTATCTCCGTTCCTTCCTTCTCGTTCTCTTTTTATCTGGTCTCTCAGCCGCCATCGGAACATCTTTCGACTTGAAGCCAGGCTCTCGCTTCATGGAATACGTGTGGAAGGGAGCGGAGGGTCTATCGTCAGCCCTGGAGAAGTCGCTTTGGTTTGTTGCCATCTACGTGGTTCTTATCACCATTCTCGTCGCCACGCTAAAGACCAAAGATGACAAATGAGCGATACCTAATCGTTTCTTATTTCATCTGCGCTGCTCTGTCTGTTGCGCTTGGCACCCTGGTGTATTTGTTTCTGCGACGTCCCTTCGCCAGCGTCGCAGACAGTGCGTCTGGGAGGCACCTCGCCTCGACATTGAAAAGACTTTTACCTTTCGGATTGTTGTTCCCAGCTCTGCTGGGATTCGTTTCTGTTTCTTATTCGAGCTGCGGGCGGAGGACTTACGAAGAAATTGTTGAAAGTCGGAGATACCTCGTAGAGAAGAATCAGGAGCAGATTTCTTCGATTTTGCTCTCCATCCTCGTCGCGGTCCTCATCTGGGATGTCGTTATCTTTCTCATCCTGAAGTTCGCCCAAAGCGGCAAGAAGGAATCCTGAAGGCGAACGTTCGGACGTGGATTCCGGTCAGGTAACCGTCGGGCTCCGGATTCTGGCCGCTCATGAATGCGGCTGGGCCTTGGACCGGCGGGCACCAACAGCATGGCTTCGACGTCTAATGCACAGGGGCTCTGTCGAAACTAGAATTTCAGTCGGGTTCGTTCCAACGGAAAGCGCCCTGCGAACTTTGGAGGCACCTACAAATGACCAATGCTGATTACGACGACTTGCTTCGTCGCGTAACGAAACTCGAAAGACAAAATCGGTTCTGGAAAATCGCGGGACTCCTGATGCTTTTGGCGGCTGTCTTTTCGCTCACGGCTAACGTCACTGCGCAGCAATCTGTTCCCAATGCTCCGAAACCGGAGGGTGTACGACTTCTCCCGGCACCGCCGCCTAGTACAGTAGAAGCTCGGACCTTTCTACTCAAGGACTCCGCAGGCACCATGAGAGGCAAGATGACAGTCGATGGCGACCGTCACCCGGTGCTTGAGTTCTACGATTTGGACGGAAACGTAGAATGGTCCACAGACGCCCATGCGATTCCCGCAAAGTGACGTAGTCCGAGGTTTCACCATTCTTTCACCCTCGCGCGGCTCGCGCTCGGCGTTTCAACCGACGTCAAATTTGAACTTTCTCTGCAAGGGTGTACTTCTGACGATGGTTGGGGTTGAACTCAACCGACGTCAGAAGGGTTGGCTAACTCGTTGATTCTAAAGGACTGCCGTCAAAAGAATGGAAACACTCCCTCGCTGAGAAGGCTTCAACCGTCGTCAGAAGTCAGAAGTAACTCGCGCAAGGGAAAACGTTGACGACGGTTGAAATTCGGCGACTTTTGACGACGGTTGAACCTAGAAATTTACCACGTCAGATGATGGTAAGCGGCACGAGTAGGTCTCTCGCGACTTACCGTCTTTTGCCGTTTCCTTGCCGGTGCTGAACGTGATGACTCCCAGCTTGGTGCGAGTCCGCAACAATGTGCTGGGGCTCAAACCGTACAGCGACTTTCCGGCGTGTTCGATATCCTTCAGCGGCTTCGCTCCGTCCTTCAAATACTCCGCCAGCCATTCAGCCGCCGTTTTCATTTGCTCTGGTGGACGGTGCTGCGGATTCTTCGGCTTGTCGCCATTGCCCAGGTTGTGAGCCTGCTGATTAATCTCACCGGTCCAATTCACGAACGGAATCGCTTCGTCGCTACCTTCGATTTCAATCATGCGAACCTTCGTCGTGTAAGACAAGCCTTTGAGTGTGCGCTGTACGATGTTGCCCTTCAGCTTTACCATAACCATATCTTCGCTGATTTCATCTTCAGCAACCGGCTTCGGAGCACACAACCAAACCATACGAGCCACACCGACGAAAGCCATCGCACCGCCGACGCGGTGGATTGCGTCCAAGTCAACTTTCTTGTTCAAGTGCATCACGCAAACGATTGCGACGCCGATGCGATTCGCGAGCTCTTTCAACGGAGTCAGAATTTTTCGGACTGACTGCTCGTCAACCATCTTAGTGTTCCCGAGATAGTTCGACACTGGGTCAATCACAACAACCTTGATGCCGGGATTCGCCGCGAGATAGTTCTCAAGAACGTTCATGTCCTGGTCTAATTGGAGCTCGCGTTCTGATTTCTTCTGGTTGAAGCAGTGCTGCATCTTCAACCAATGCACGCGAGTCAAATCAGCACCAGCAGCTTCGAGACGTGGCGCGATTGTATCGTCCCAATCATCTTCAGCGGCCATCACAAGAGCTTCACCGATTTCGTTCGCGTTTGGTGAATCGAACCACGGCTTGCCGTTGGTGACGTGAGCGACGATGTCGAGCGCGATTAGAGACTTCGCGACGTCGGGATTACCGACAATTAGGTTCAGCTTTACGGCGATGCGCTTCGGCCACAACCAGCGAACAGCTTTCTTCTTTACTTCAGACGCGCGACCGGAAACACCGTAGAATATCGCGCCAGTAGCTTGCGACTTATTGCCCTCAGCCTGCGGCGTGCGGGCCTCAGACTCTGGTGCCTTCGCCGTTGCCGCTGATGTCACATTGTCCTCGATTAACTTGATAGTGTTCGAAAGTTCGTCAATCTTTTCTCTTGCTGATTTTATTTCCGTTGTCTCAAAGAATTTCGCTGTAATGAATTGTTGGAGCTCTCGCATCTTCGCGCAAGCGTCCTGATGTGCTGATGTTCGCCACTCGGTCGCCGCGATAAGATTATCTAACCGCGCGATTTCGTTATCGAATGTCTGGCAGGCCAGGAATTCTTCAGTGGCCTTCTCAGTTAATGCGTCGAGGATGTCCCCGGCATCGCACCACGCTTCATGCAGAACCGCGGCGGAGCTCACTGGTCACCGTCTTTTTTGATTGAACGGATAGCGGATAACGCGGCGCGCACCTTCGCGCCATTGGACAAATCAACCCCATAAGATTTCAGCAGGTCAATCTCGGCAGGAGTCGCAGGAATAATCTCACCGGCAGGATGATACTCGCGGACCTTCTTAGCGACCGGCCTCCCGTAATAGTCGCCCTTCTCGAACGTGACTTGCGTACCTTTCGGTAACTCAGTGAAGTGTTCGAGTTCGAGTTGGTGAAAGAAGATTTTACCTTCGGGATAACGGATGAAACCGAAATGCTTTTTCGTAGAATAATTTGCAATTACGCCTATCATTTTCTTCGTCCTTATTAGTCTGTCACTGCCACTGCTATTTCTTTGAACCCGAACCTGCCGTGACTCCCAACTCCGTCAATCGCGCCTGCGTCGCTGCTTCCAGGTAATCGCCTTTAGACGCTTCGCGGAGCGCAGTAACCACCGGTCCGAACTCCTCACGCACTGCTTGAGCACCAGCTTCTCTCAAGTGGTCAATGCGGTATTTGCCTAGAGCATCGGCAACCGCGCGCCAATTTCGCATATCCGGCGGGAACGGTAGAGCTTGAATCCAGCGGCTAAGCTCTCCGATGGTGGTCGTGATTTTGTAAGCGTTGAGCGTCGTCGTCGCTTTTCCGTCAAGATAGTTGTAGACCTGGAAATCGTGTACCGCGCTTAGCCGGGCGATTACGGGCTTCGATATTTTCAGTGCCTTGACAATCTCGGCGGCTTCCGAACACGTCATAATTTTCTCCCTTATAATTTTCAAGACAACGAGACCACTACTTGCTGGGTTGAAGTCCTCTCACTGTACTGCGGGTAGGTGGACATCAACGGCTGCAAATCCAATCCCGCCATCAAATCCGGTGGCAAAAGATTCTTTTCAGGCGGCAGAAACTGCCACCGAGGCTGCTCCGGCGCGGCGACCAACCGACGCAACCACGGCGCGAGAGTCGCGCACCAGACTGCGTACTCGTCGCTCGACCGAGGCGCGCGGTACCCGTCGGACATGGCTACCGGCGCGTGTGTTAGCTGGTCCGGTTCGTATTTCTTCTCTGCCCAGGTTTGAAAATCATTCCGCCGAGCGAGTCTCCCCTTCGCAAATTGCGAACGTTGAAATCCCTGGAAGTGTCCGTTGGCGTCAAAGACAGCCTGGTGCCGGTGCTTGAAGTCCTCGATTGTTTCGGTGCGACCAGTGCGCGGCAAAAACCCGTTGGCGATAGATTCGAGGAAGTCTCGTGAACTCTCGCCGAGCTCGACGCCGAGCCTCAAGAGTCCCGCCTTCGTGAGCACCGAAAGCGTTTGAGTTTTCTCCGATGCCAGGACTGCCTTGCGGTCTCGGGTAATCATTCGTTCCCACGCGCTCGACTTGATTCGAACCCCGAGTTCGCTCAATTGCGCTAACGCGTTTTCGGTCTTTGTTGCGTTGAGAATCGCGGCTCGACGAATTTGGAGAATAGCGGTCGCTCCGGCGTCGCCGTAGATTCCGGCTTTCTTATAGGTGTCGGTTTTCTTCAAGTACGTATCGACGGAAGGTTCGTCGAGTACGACTTCCGCCGGTGACATCCGCTCACTGACCGCATCAGTCCAGGTTGACATCCCGACACTGCGGTCTTTGACTCCACGGAATGCAAACGCTGGTCTCAACAGCGGCGGATACTCAAGCCGCGGCGGCTCACCGGCCCACCGGGCTGCGTCAATCGGGTTGTCGCGGTAGAAGAAATACCCGGTTTGAATCAGCGCGAGCTTGTCATCATCATTTACGGCATTCGATTCAAGCTCGACGACTGTTGCGTCCACGCGAGGGCGAATCCAGGTACGTTGAATGAAACACCGGTACGCGGACGGCGGAACAAAATCATCCGGCTCAAAGAACTCCGGCATCCGCAGATGGAAGTACGACGGAATGCAAACCGGGTCGCGTGGACTGAGTTTGACTCTTTCAAACGGGCTACGCTCTTCGCGATGCAACAGAGCGTAGTTCCGTCGCATCTCTTCGAAGTCCTCAGCGGTCAATCGTGCAGGCTCCCGCATGCCTCCGACCGGTTGGACAAATCGGTTCGGTCTCATGCGCGCACCAATTGACGCTGCATGAAGTCACGCAACTCCGCTGGGTCAACAACGAAGCGTTTTCCAATCTTGGCGTGTTTGATTTTCCCAGCCCAGATAAGCTCGCGGAGCGCGCGGACGGTGCATCCGAGCATAGCTGCGCCAACGGGCAAAGTGACCGTTATGGGGTGAACGGCTGGAAATGATTCCGGGGATGCTGCGTATTTCTTGGCCCTAAAATGCAAATCGCTCATTGCGTTCCCAATCTTTTGAATTCAGATTGGTCGCGATGAGCGACGTGAGCTCGCCGACCCTTTGGGTTAGGCCGGATTCTCTAGCTACGGATGGCTTCGCAAACTGCTTTCGATTCGGGTCTGTTCTACCGTACCTGCTTTGCCATCGCCGATAGACCGAATCGAAAACCACATGTTCCCTGAGGGAACAAGACTAAAACCAGCCTACCACAAAACGGCCTGAAATGCAAGGACAAAGATTGGAACGCAATGAGTTGGTTAACTTGTCCGACATTTACCTTATGTATTTATCGTAGCATAATCCAGTAGCAGCCACGGTTCCCAAATCGCTGGCTCCGCGCCGGTTTGCAGAAGATATTCATTCACTTGTCGAGCTTCATCCAATCTATCAATTAACCCGAGGTTGTTCGGGCGAATGCCGAGCCGGTTGAACACTTCGTCCGGCGCATAGTGGCATAGCCACGAATGGAACTTCGTCGCTTCAAATCCAAGTGGCTCAAACCCCAGCGCGTTACCACCGTCCGCCGGAGCGCGCTTTTCATTCACCAATTCCAGCAAACCCGAGCCTCGATTCATGTCCTTATCCAGTTGAGATTCAAATGATGCAAGAAGGCTCGTGTGCAAACCGATGCCGATTACGTGCGTTGAGGGGTCGGTGATGAACCGCTGCCGCAATTCGAGTGCGGGTTCGACCTCGGAATAGACAAGGTAATTCGTGTTGTGCTGTTCCTTGGCCCAGGTCACGAGCTCTGGAATCTGAGCCCCCGAGATTCCAAACTCCCTGGCTTCATCTGCAATCGCGTCACGGACGTTGTCGTAGTCATCCCACTGGAGTTGGATTATGTCGCACACCACTTTCGTGAAGCAGTCGGACACTGTGAGCAGATTGTCCGGGAGAATACTCGACAGGTCGCCGGGTCGAGGGATGGCTTTCAGGACGTAATAGCCGCCACTAACGTAATCAGTCATTGCGTTCGCCCACACGAAAACTATCCTCCGACCGACACCCTACTTCGATTTCTTGGACTTTTTCTTCCGGCGCTTGGCAACCGCCAATCGGTTGCAGAAGTCGGCTTGCCATCGAAGGCTAGGAACGAACTCCGGTTTGGTCCCTTCCTTCTCGAACTGGTCCGCGAGGACAGCGGCTCGCTTCGCGGACTTCCGCCATCTTTTGCGCGTTTTCTTGTTGTGGCGGAAAGGGGAAGTCATAGCCGAAATCATATCCTGCGATTGGTGCTCGTTGTCTAGTACTTCGGTCCCATGTCACTTGACCCCATATAACTGGCAATCTATCGCCGAGGAAGAATATGGACAACGAAACGAAGAAGCGCGAGCGAGGCGAGGGCGGCCTTTTCAGAATTAAAGGCAGTGTGAATTGGTACATCAAGGTTGATGGCAAACGCATCGCTACCGGCACGCCCATCAAGGCCGTAGCAATTAAGAAGCTACAGGAGCGGATGGGGCGCGTTTCGCTCGGTATCCAGTCTCCCGAAGAACTTAGGAGGCTGCGCTACGAACAGATTCGCGATTCCCTTCTCGCCGAGTATCGGAACGGCAAGCAGCGCGGTCACTCGCTCGTGACCAAATCAGATGGCACCGAAACAATCTGGGGCTTGAATCATCTCGACAAATTCTTTGCGAGTCGGAGCGTGGTTCAAATCACGACAGATTTACTGCGCGAATTTGTCACGCTCAGAAAGAAGCAAGGCGCGAGCCATGGGACTATCAACCGCAATATGGGGTTGCTTCGCCGGATGCTCCACCTTGCGCGGAAGGAAGGCAGGCTCCAGGTCATTCCCCACTTCCCGATGCTCCAAGAGGCGGCACCGCGCGACGGATTTGTGGACGACAACCAGTTCAAAAAACTTCTGGCGGCGCTGCCTGCCCGCTTGCGGCCTTTCATTTTGTTCCTGTACACTACTGGCTGTCGCACAGGCGAAGCAAAACAGATAACGTGGGAGCAAGTCCACCTAGACGAGCGCGTGATTCGGCTCACTGGCACTCAAACCAAGAATGCAACACCCCGGACCCTTCCGCTCGTTGACGCGCTTGTGACGATGCTCCGGAAACAGAAGAAGAGGAAGGCGGGACTGTTGTTCCCGGTTGGGAACTTCCGCAAAGCTTGGACTTCGGCCTGCATTAAGGCCGGGCTCGGCACGAGGGTGAAAGGGAAAGAGAATGGAAACTACGGCACGTACCATGGCCTTATCCCGCACGATCTTCGCCGCTCGGCGGTACGGAATATGATTCGGGTCGGGGTATCGCAGACAGTGGCCATGTCAATCAGCGGCCACAAGACCATCGCGGTGTTCCAGCGGTACGACATCACGGATGACCGCGACAAGCAGGCTGCGATGACCAGAGTTGGGTCAAGTTTGGGTCAAGTGCTTCCGGCACGAACACCCAAAGCACTGAAAAGCGCATGAAACGTTAGGAAAAACAACAA
>CAWAED010000009.1:0-193375 GCA_963781105.1 uncultured Acidobacteriota bacterium
TCTGCGGACTGGAGCGTACGTGCTGGCTGTAGGGCGCGTAGCGGATGCGACGCTGGTGCGCGGGCTTTTTCCGTGATCAATCCTCGTAATTAAGTTTTCTCTCACACTCATCGTACTCGCCATTCACGTGAGAATATTTTTCTTGCGCATCGTGTAAGAACGCGCGTACATTTTGCTTAGCCGGTGCGCCAATGCGGAAAATGGCAGCGCCGGCGTAGTTGTCTGCAGACCCCTTGCGCGGAGGGCTCCTCGAATTGAGTAACCATGTGAACAGCTCAGGCCATGCTCCACCAATTCTTCTGACGATTGCGGGATTCGATCCTTCGTGCGGCGCTGGCGTTGCGGCCGATCTGAAAACTTTTGCGGCGCACAATCGCTACGGCGTGGCGGCGGTGACGGCCTTGACGGTGCAATCCACGCAGGGAGTAGTTTCGGTGCACGCGACGCCTTCGGCGACCTTGCGCGCCCAGTTGGATACGCTGGCGGAGGACGTGGTTCTCGCCGGCGTGAAAATCGGAATGCTGGCGAATCGCGCAAATGCTTCCGTGGTTACGGAATTTCTCGATAAACATAAATTTGCGCACGTGGTGCTGGATCCGGTGTTTCGTCCCACGGCGGGCAATGCGGAATTGCTGGACACTTCCGGGCTGAAATTCGTGCGCGATGAATTGCTGAAGCGCGTGAGCGTGATTACGCCGAATGTGCCGGAGGCGGAATTTCTGACGGGGATGGAAGTGAAAGACGTCGCGGGGATGAAAGCAGCGGGACTGAAGCTGGTGGAAATGGGCGCGCAGGCCGTGGTCGTTACGGGCGGGCACCTGGATAAGCCGACGGACGTGCTGTGCATTGGGACGGAAGTGGAAACGTTTGGCGGCGATCACGTGAAAAGCCCGAACACGCATGGATCGGGCTGCACATTTTCATCGGCGATTGTGGCGCAACTGGCGAGCGGCCAGCAATTGCGCGAAGCCGTGATTCTGGCGAAGGCTTACGTGACGAAGGCCATCGAAAAATCGTACGCGATCGGCAAAGGCGCCGGTCCGTTGAATCAGCTTTTCAGATTTCATCAGGAACAGCCGCTACGAGGAGTCCACGAAGTGCCGCAGCACGGGATGCATCCTGCCGCGGAGCCTGCCGCGCACTAGATCGTTTACTTCACTTCTGCCACAAAGGCACGGAGATACAGAGAAATTCTGAACTGGGAAATGCGCCGACGCGCGCGTCCCTGCGTGCGCCTTTTTCCTGCCTGACCGCCATTGTCAGAACAACAAGGGCACCAGCGCCCACGTGTCGCGCCGATACGCATCGTATTGAGCACCGAACGTCTGGCGCAGAATCTTTTCTTCCAGCCGTGTTTTTCGCAGATACGCTACAAACAACAACGCCAACGCCAGCAGCGCGTGGTACTGGCCGGAAGCGATTGCCGTCCCAAGAAACATGCCCAACATCGCGGTGTAGATAGGGTGCCGCAAAAACCGGTATGGCCCTGTGCGGATTAATTGGTGGTCTACCGCGATTCTGACTTCCGCGCTCCAATTGCGGCCCAGATGCCGGCGCGCCCAAACCGCCATCAGAACAAATCCAGCCTGGATAATCACACCGACGGGAACAAGAAAATGAAATCGTTGCGGCAGGAACCAGCCCGTCAGGCCGGTTACAGGCCATAAGGCGAGTATGAGAGCTACGCCAAGCAAGAGTTGATGGAAGTATGTTGACCCCGGCGATTCCGAACTTTGGGTGGGCGCTGAGTTTAACCCAGCGATTGCCCAGTAGAACCCGAATGCCACCCAGAGAACGAGAGAGGGGAATACTCTGGTTCCCACCAAAGAAGGTGGCTGCCACCCCAGCTTGGCCATGGCAATCCGCAAAACGATGACAACCGCGGCCGCCAGCAACAGCTCTTTTTTGAGTCGCAGCTTCATATGGGGCACACCCCTCCGGCCTCGATAGGCTCGAGTTTTTCTTCTTCGGCTTCCAGGATTAACTCGTTAAGGGTCGACGGGCAGCACGGTTAACAGCACAATCAAACCGGCCAGGTAGGCTGCGCCGAAATAGGCGAGCGTGTTCGCCAGATTCAGCGAATAACCCCGTGCGCCTTTCAGAATCAACATGGGCGCGGCGGGCTGATAACACACCGGCCACTGGGCGATCTCGGACTGTTGCAAAAAGTCCGGTAGCTTCACTGGACGCACGCGCAGGGCCACCGCCACCAAGTGTTTTCGCCGAAGCTCAACCCAAACGGTGCCTACAACCGCGACTATCAGCAAGGCTGCGAGCCAAACGCTCACCACGCGTTTCAGGGCCGCCGGCGACGCATTCAGCTCGATCAACCAGAAAAGAATCCCCGCCGATGCGACGGCCCGGCCCCAATCGCAGATTCGCAGGTAATGCTTCCGAGCTTCTTCGCGCGCTTCCAGGCGTTGGACTGCCTGGGTCTCTGGAACCGGGGAACGCCACGCCACGACTACGTGCTTCACAAACACCATACCGAGTTGCACGTAAAGCAAGAAACCGGGTGCACCAAACACGAAGCGCAGATTATGAGATTCAGGCGCCGCGAAGTAATAGCGGAGCAGGCCGGCCATGGCAACGATATTGGAGAGCGCTAGGGCCCACTCGAATCGGCGATTCGTGTAATCGCGCAAGCGCCTCGGCGTCAAAGACAGAGCCATGGAAACCGCCGGCTGCTCGGCCTCGGAAGACGCAAACGGCTCCGCTTCGCGCTCGGCCAGATTCACGGAGAACGAGTGATTGATGTGGATCAGCGCGCACAGTCCCAGAATCAGCCATTGCAACAGCAGAAGGCGCCCTGAGAGGAAAATGGCGAGTGCGAGGGGGATGTCCACTGCGAAAGGTATGAGCATTCGCATCCAGTAACGATGCAGAATCTTCCGGCCCGCGCCCGTGTCGAAATCGGGCAGCACGTGAATGTTGAAAAACCACTCCGCGCCGCGCAGTAGCGGCTGTCGTCCCCGGCGGACGCAACCGTTGATGCGGATCAGCCAGAACAAAATGTAAAAAGCCACGATGTACCGGTTGATGTCCATTTATTTGCTTGCTCTTCCCACGACGTTCAACTCCCGCACGACCATGCTGAGAATTTTGCTCGATGACAGACCGGCCAGGACCAGTTCGGTCAACGCCGTGCGCAGGGGTCGGAGCAGTTCGTCCTGACTTCGGTCCGTGACTGTCCGCGGTGCGACCACCGAACCGGATCCATGCTTGATTACGATCAATCCGTCCTTCTGCAACTCGCGATAGGCGGTGGCGATGGTGTTGAGGTTAACGCCCAAGTCCGCCGCGACCTGCCGGACGGGGGGCAATGCGGCACCCTCCGCCAGTTTTCCACGCGCGATCAGTTCCTTGATGCCGTCGGCAACTTGCTGATAGATCGGGCGCGGATCGGTGGTGGCGATGGTCAGAAGCATTGGAGTGTCGCGTGTATCTATACTGCATACACTTCGCAGCCGTCAAGCAGAGATTTCATGGGACACTTGCGCAGAGGCGCACGAATCCCCGTTCCGCCCTCATATACCTTGCGCTTCTACACGTTGAGTGATAGATATGTAGAAGAGCGAGGTGTCGCGATGAGCGCGAAGTCGGATCTTCCTCAGGGGACTTTGGACCTTTTGATCTTGAAAGTTGTGGCGCTGGGACCCGTACATGGGTACGCGATCGCGCAGCGGTTGCAGCAGGTGTCGCGCGACGTGGTGCAGGTGCCGCAGGGGTCGCTGTACCCAGCCCTGCATCGCCTCGAAAATCGCGGATTGCTTGCCGCTGATTGGGAAGAGAGCGATACGGGGCGGGAGGCGAAGTTCTACCGCCTGACGCGCAAAGGACGTGCGCAACTGGAAACGGAAGCGGCGAGCTGGGAGCGCTTGACGGCGGCGGTCGGGCTGATTCTAAAAATGTCCCAGGAAGGTGCGGAATGAACTGGTGGCAGCGCCTCTGGCGCCGAAAGGAAATGGAAGAGCAGCTCGAAAATGAACTGCGGTTTCATCTGGAGCAACACGAGCGCGAGCTCGTTGCGGAAGGACGCAGTCCCGAAGAAGCGCGCCGGCTGGCGCGGCTGGCGCTCGGCGGCGCGGAACAAGTGAAGGAGCAGTGTCGCGACGCACGCGGCACGCGATGGGTGGACGATTTTCTGCAAGATGCACGCTTTGCTCTGCGCATGCTTGGGAAGAATCTCGGATTCGCGGCGGTGGCGCTACTGACGCTGGCGCTGGGAGTGGGTGCGACGACCGTGATGTTCACGGTGGTCAACGGGGTGCTGCTAAAACCGCTGCCCTATCCCGAGCCTGACAGGCTGGTAGCCGTGCACGGCCACAACGACACGTGGAATTCGAAAATTTATGGCGAACAAAATGTTGCGTATCCGGATTTTCTCGATTCCCAGCGCGAGAGCCGGTCGCTGGAGATTGCCGGGGCGCTTTACAACGGAGGAACAGTCAGCGAGCACGGACAGCCCGAGTATGTGGACCTCCGAGAGATTTCGTCCAACCTATTTTCCGTGCTGGACGTGAAGCTGGCGCAGGGCCGCGAATTTATGCAGGAAGAAGACCGCCGCGGCGGCGCGCCGGTGATGATCCTGGGCTACAGCTTCTGGCGGCAACACTTCGGCGGAAAGGCGGATGTGCTGGGCACCTCCGTGGTTTTGGATCAGAAGCGGTACACGGTGGTGGGCATCGCGCCCGCGGAATTCAGGCTGTACGGAGATGAAGCGGACGTCTATACGCCGATAGGGCAAGACGCTGCGAACTATCTGCAGAATCGTGCGGCTCATCCCGTGAATGTGGTTGCGCGGCTGCGGCCTGATGCGACCCTGGCCAACGCGCAAGCGGAATTAGGATTGATTGGACAGCATCTGGCGAAGGAATACGCAGACACAAATGGCGGGCGCACATTTCTGGTAGAGCGTTTGCGTCCGGAAGTGGGGGACGTGCGGTCCACGCTATGGCTGCTGCTGGGCGCGGTGAGTTTGGTGCTGCTGATTGCGTGCGTGAACGTCGCAAGCCTGCTGCTGGCGCGCGCCGTATCGCGCGAACGCGAACTGGCGATGCGCGCGGCACTGGGCGCGAGCCGCGGACGGCTGGTGCGGCAATGCCTGACGGAGAGCGCGGTGCTGGGGCTGGCGGGCGGGGCGCTGGGAGTGTTGCTCGCGTACCTTGGCATCCAGCCGTTTGTCGCGTTGTGGCCGGGCAGCTTGCCGCGCGCGCAGGAAGTGCATCTCGACTGGCGCGTGATGCTGTTTGCGATTGGTGTGTCACTGCTGAGCGGACTTATTTTTGGCGTCGCGCCTGCGTTGCGCGCTCCCGCTCGTGGTCTGGATCAGGCGTTGCGCGCCGGAGCGCGGACGGTGCCCGGAACGGCGCGCCGTTGGTATAGCGCGTTCGTGATTTCCGAGATTGCGATTGCGGTGGTGCTGCTGGTGGCCGCGGGCATGCTGGGGCGAATGTTGTTGCGAGTGTCGTCGCTGGACCCAGGCTTGAACATACAGAAAGTGTTGGTGACGCGCATGGCGCTTTCACCGGGAGTGCTGGCGGATCCGGGAAAGATTCGCCCGGCGTGGCAGGACGTTTTGAGCCGCGCGAGCCGCGTGCCGGGAGTGCGGTCCGTCGCAATCGTGGACACGGTGCCGATGCGCGAGGGCAACAATCAAATCGGTTACTGGACGAACGCGGACGTGCCGCCGGAGAATCGCCGACCGGTGGCGTTGGCGACCTGCGTATCGCCGGATTATTTGAAGACGATGGGAATACCGCTGCGCGAGGGGAGATTTTTTAATGACGAGGATCGCGCGGGCGGCGAACTCGTCATCGTGATTGACGACGTCTTGGCGCAAAGCGCTTTCGGCGGGCGGGATCCCATCGGGAAACGCTTGTGGATGCCGGACATGGACTATGGGCCGTTTACGATTGTGGGCGTCGTGGGGCACGTGCGGCATTGGGGGCTCGCCGGAGACGACCAGGCTCCGGTGCGCGCGCAATTTTATTATCCATTCGCTCAGCTTCCGGACCAATTCTTGCGGCGGTGGTCCGAACTGATGTCCGTGGCTGTGCGGACGAATGCGGAGCCGTTGAGTGTGGTGACTGCGCTGCGGCAGGAGGTGCGGGGAGCTACCGACGATCAAGTGTTGTATGAGGTGCGCACGATGGAGCAGCTCGCGCGGGGCACTCTGGCGCGGCAACGTTTTTTGTTGGCGTTGTTCGGTATATTCGCCGGATTAGCGCTGCTGCTTGCGTGCATCGGGATTTACGGCGTGTTGGCTTATTTGACCGGGCAGCGCGTGCCGGAAATCGGCGTGCGCATGGCGTTGGGGGCGCGTCCCGGGGATGTGATGTGGCTGGTGTTGCGGCAGAGCCTGGGAATGATTTTTGCGGGAGTGGCTGCGGGATTCTTGGGAGCTTTGGCGGCGGCGCATTTGCTGGCGCACCTTGTTGAAGGAATGCGCGGGGCCGATCCGGCGACTTTTGCGATCATGATTCCCGTGCTGGTGATTGCCGCGCTGCTGGCGAGTTTCGTGCCGGCGCGGCGGGCGAGTCGCGTGGACCCGATGACGGCCTTGCGGCAAGAGTAGGGGAACTTCTGCCACAGAGGCATGGAGACACAGAGAAATTCTGGATTGGGGTTGCGCGGTGATCGAGTGGCGGTGTCCGGGAGCGCGACAGCTTCGTCCCACATCCGCGCAATTGGGCGCGTTCGGACGCAGTTCGCTGTCGAACAACTGCTTTATTCCACTGTAGCTTACGAGCAGAACCATGCGGCAGGCGGCGTGCCTGCATCTTCGCGGGATTTTTATCCAGCTCTTTCAAAACCCCTAGGATTGAAACACGTAACTTGGGATATTCTTTCGGTCTGAGTGGTTCCCCAAAACCCCGGGATTCGCGGCCACCGCGGATCCGGAAAAACTACTTGTGATCCCACATCGTTAGGAGGCGGGACGACGATGCTGACATTGGATTTGTTAATGCGTGATCTGAGAATTGCGGTGCGCTCGCTCGCGCGTGCCAAGGGCCTGGCCATCACCGTGGTGCTGACGTTAGCGCTGGGCATCGGCGCGAACGCCGCGATTTTCAGTGTGGTGCGCGGAGTGTTGCTGCGTCCGCTGGCCAACCGCGACGAAGACCGCTTGCTCTACATCCGCCAGAGCGCGCCGGGCTACGGCGAGGAGGACAGCGCGTTCTCCGTGCCGGAAATCACCGACCTCGGCCGCGACCTGCACACGATCACGGAACTTGGCACGTTTTCGCAGATGGACTTCACGGTGCTGGGCCTGGGCGAGCCGCGTGAAGTCCGGAGCGGCGTGGTGGACGGCAACTATTTCGACGTAATGGGCCTGCAGCCCGTGCTCGGCCGGCTGATCGGGCCTGGCGACGACGGGCCGAAAGCGCAGGGCGCCGTGGTGCTCACCTACACTTTCTGGCGCAACGTGCTGCACTCCGATCCCAACGTGCTGGGCAAGACACTGCAGCTCGGGAGCAGCGAAGGCAGCCGTTCTGCGACGATTGTGGGTGTGGTGGAACCGTCGGTTCCCTATCCGGTGGAGACTGAATTTTTCGCCAACGTCGTCACCAGCCCACACCACCTTTCCGCCACGATGGTGCAGGGGCGCACCCACCGCATGACCGAAGTGTTCGCGCGGCTGGCGCCGAATGCCACGCTGGAACAGGCCCGCGCCGAAGTCCGCCAGGTATACGGCGCGATGACGGCCGCGCATCCCGAGACTTATAAGGCCGCCGCGCACTCCCGCGTGGACGTCTCGCTGATGCACGACCAGATCAACGAGAAAGCCAAAACGATTCTGTGGGTGTTGTTTGCCGCGGCGGGCTTGCTCTTCGTGATTGCCTGCTCGAACGTCGCGAACCTGATTCTGGCGCGGACGGTGCGCCGCGAGTCGGAGCTGGCCGTGCGCTCGGCGCTGGGCGCGACGCCCTTTGCGTTGCGGCTTTCCCTGCTGGCGGAAAGCCTGGTTCTGTGCGGAAGCGGAGCGGTGGCGGGGCTGGTGATTGCGTGGCCGATGGTGGCGATTCTTTCGCGCTATGCGTCGCGCTTCTCGGTACGTGCGCAGGGCTTGACGCTCGATTCGAGCATGGTGTGGATCGGCGTCGCGCTGGCCGTTGTCGCTTCTCTCTTCCTGGCGTTTGTGCCGCGCCTGCCGGCGCAGGACGCCTCCAAAGGCACGGCGCTCACCAGCAGCGGGCTGCGCGTCACCAGCGGCAGCACGCGCCGGCTGCGGCTTTTTGCCGTCACACAGATTACCGCTTCGTTCCTGCTGCTGGCGGGCGCGGGCGCGTTGATGAAGACGTTGCTCACGCTCGAGCAGACGCAAGCGCCTTACGACACCAAGAACGTGCTGGCGATCAATCTTCCGGTAATGAGCTACGGCCGGACGCCGCTGCAGGTCGAGCAGTTCTATCGCGACGCGCGCATGCAAGTGGCCGCGCTTCCCGGCGTCGAGCACGCCGCGGCCAGCTTCAGCGTGCCGTGGCGCGACGTGCAACCCCTCAGTATCGCGCTGCAGTTCGCCATGGAAGGCCAGGCCCCGCAGAATGGGGCCGATTATCCGCGCGCGCAGTTCCGCAGCGTCTCGCCCGGATATTTCGAAACGCTGGGCATTCCGCTCCTCGCCGGCCGCGACTTCCGCGACTCCGATCGCGACGATAGCGAACTGGTAGTGATTGTGAGCGAGAGCCTGGCGAAGCGCCTATTGAACGGCGAAGACGCCGTGAACCGCCACATTTCGTGGAACGATCCGGTGATCAAATTCATCGGCATCAGCGACAAACCGCGCCGGATCGTCGGCGTCGTGCCGGACTTCGACGACGCCCATATCATTCCGCAGCCCGAGATGATGATTTATCAGCCCAACGATCAGGAAGGCTGGAGCGGCCGGATGCTGGTGAAGACCGCCGGCGATCCGCTGCCAATGATCGCGACGATCACGAAAACGATCCGAAGCGTCTCCGCCGACCAGCCTGTCGAGAAGCCTGCTTCGCTGGGCGACATCCGCGCTGAAGCGCTGACGCCGGACAAGCTCAACGCGATTGTCTTCGGCGGATTCGCGGCGGTGGCGCTGTTAATTTCCGTCGTCGGCGTGGCGGGCGTGCTGGTGTTCTCCGTGAGTGGGCGTACGCGTGAATTTGGAATCCGGCTGGCGCTGGGCGCGCAGCCGCGGCATCTGCTGACCAACGTGATTGCGCAAGGCGCGACGATGGCGGTCGCGGGCATTATCGCCGGGGCTTTATGCGGTTATGGCCTCGCGCGGCTTGCCACCAGTTACTTCGCCGATATGCGCATGCCGGGAGCGGTGACGGTGGTGGCGTCGGCGATGGTGCTGCTGGCGGCTGCTGTGGTGGCGTCGTTTCTGCCGGCGGCGCGGGCTGCGCGGATTGATGTGATACAGGCTTTGCGATCGGAATGATGGATCACTGTCCCTGACTGCAATTCACCCTGAACAATTGAACTAGGTGACCTGGACACGCGGGCACGGCATGCCGTGCCCCTACGCCAGACACTTAATGCGCGTCAAGACGCGGCGGCGGTTTGTTCGCGGCGATAGATTATGCGGCCGTTTACTATGGTGGCCATGGCGGCGCCTTGGAAGGTGCGGCCGTCGAAGGGGGTGTTGCGCGATTTGCTGGGAGATTCGGCGGCGCGGTACGTCCACGGGTGATGCGTGGAGAAGATGGTGATGTCGGCTGGCTCGTTCGCGGCGATTTTTCTTTCGATGCCTAGAACTTGCGCGGGGCCCGTGGTGAAAAGTTCGACCAGTCGCATCAGCGAAATTTTTCCGGGATGCACGAGTTCGCCTAGGGTGAGAGCTAGCGCGGTTTCGAATCCGATGATGCCGAAGGGGGCGCGATCGAATTCGACGTCTTTGCTTGCTGGATGATGCGGCGCGTGGTCGGTGGCGATGGCGTCCACATTGCCGTCGGCGATGCCGACGATCAGCGCGGAGACATCCGCGCGGGAAGCGAGCGGCGGATTCATTTTGTAATTGGTGTCGTAGCGGACGTCTTCGTCGCAGAGCGTGAAATGGTGCGGGGCGACTTCGCAGGTGACGCGCAGGCCCATTCTTTTCGCGAGGCGCACGTGTTCGAGCGCGGCGGTGGTGGACATGTGCGCGATGTGCAGGCGCGAACGAGTGAGCGCGGCGATTTCCACGTCGCGTCCGGCGCAAATGGATTCGGACTCCGCGGGAATGCCCTTCAGGCCGAGGCGAATGGAGCGCGGCCCTTCGCGCATCACGCCGCCGGCAAAAAGCGACGGGTCTTCGCAGTGGTCAATCACCGGTAAACCGAGCGTATTGCAATAATCCATCACCTGGCGCATCAGGCGCGCGGTGGCGACGGGCTTGCCGTCGTCGCTGACGGCGACGATTCCGGCGTCTTTCATGGCGGCGATTTCCGCGAGGGCTTCGCCTTTGCTGCCGATGGAGGCGGCGCCGATGGGCCAGACGCGTACGCCGCCTGCGGCTGCGGCGCGGTCGACGATTCCGCGTGTGATTGATGCGTTGTCATTCACTGGCTGCGTATTCGGCATGCAGCAGACGGCGGTGAAGCCGCCGCGAGCGGCGGAGCGCGTGCCAGTTTCGATTGTTTCGGACATTTCCTGGCCCGGTTCGCGCAGGTGGCAATGCAGGTCAATGAAGCCTGGTGCGACGATCATGCCAGTGGCGTCGAAAACTTCGGCGTCGGGTGCGGCTAGATTTGCGCCGGTTTTTGCGATGCGTCCGGCGTCGAGGAGGACGTCTTGCGTCGCGTCGGTTTTGCTCGCGGGATCCAGCACGCGCCCATTTTTAATTAGCAACATTCGATCAGTCCTTGGTTTGCGGTTTATCCGCAGGTGGCTCGACGGGCGCGCCGCCGACGAGATGGTAGAGCAGGGCCATGCGGATGGCGAGGCCGTTGGTTACTTGTTCGAGGACGCAGGATTGCGGGCCGTCGGCTACGGCGTCGTCAATTTCGAGGCCGCGAATCATGGGGCCGGGATGCAGAACGAGCGCGTCGGGGCGCGCGAGTTTCAGGCGCTGCGGCGTGAGTTGATAGCGGAGGATATATTCCTCGGCGGCTAGCGCGGGTTCGTGCAGGCGTTCGGTTTGCACGCGCAGGGCGATGATAGCGTCGGCACCTTCGAGGGCTTCTTCGATGCGCGGGACGCGGCGGATATTCGGCGCGAGAGTTTCGAGTTCGCGCGGGACCCACATCGCGGGGCCGCACAGCGTGATGCGCACGCCAAATTTGCTGAGCAAGTGGATGTTGGAGCGCGCGACGCGGCTGTGCAGGATGTCGCCGAGGATGGTGAGATTCCAGCCTTCGAGCTTGCCTTTGCGGTCGCGGATGGTGAGGGCATCGAGCAGCGCTTGCGTGGGATGTTCGTGCGTGCCGTCGCCGGCATTCACGATGGGAATGCCGAGGCGGCGAGCGATGAATTCGGGCGCGCCGGAGGAGCTGTGGCGGATGACGATGCCGTCGGGACGCATCGCCTCGAGCGTGCGGACGGTATCGAGCAGCGATTCGCCTTTTTTCAGGCTGGAGGATTCGGCCTGGAGATTCATGGTATCGGCGCCGAGGCGGGCGGCGGCGGTGGTGAAACTGATGCGCGTGCGCGTGGAGCTTTCGAAGAAGGCGATGGCGACGGTCTTGCCGCGCAGCGTAGCTAATTTTTTTAGAGGATGACGCTGGAATTCTTGAAATGGTTTGGCTTGGTCCAGAATAAAAGTAATTTGTTCGCGGGTGAGGTCTTCAATTCCGAGCAGGTGTTCCAGGCGCTGCAGCACTTTTTCCCTTTGATTCGTTAGCTTCCGGCCTCCGCGAGGATTGCCAGGTCTTAGGGAACGCGGTCTACGAGCACGACGCGTTCGTCGCCGTCTACTTCTTTCAGATGTACTTCTACGATTTCAGTGTCGCTGGTCTGTACGTGGCTGCCTACGAATGACGCTTCTATGGGCATTTCGCGATGGCCGCGATCAATCAGGACGCAGAGGCGGATGCGCTTGGGGCGGCCGAGATCGAAGAGGCCGTTCATTGCGGCGCGAATGGTGCGGCCGGTATACAGGACGTCATCCACGATCACGAGATCGCGGTTGTCTACCGGGAAATTGATTTCGTTCGAGTGGATTACCGGCTGGGGGCCGACGGTGGAAAGATCGTCGCGGTAGAGCGTGATGTCAATCGTGCCCACCGGGATTTCCACGCCGGATGAGGTTCGAATCGTCTTCGCCAGGCGCTCGGAGAGCGGAACGCCGCGGCGGCGGACGCCGATTAGCGCGAGATCTTTGGTGCCACCGCTTTTTTCTACGATTTCATGGGCCAAACGCTGGAGGGTACGGCCGATTTCGTCCGCGGAGAGGAGCTGTCTTTTTTCTACGACGCGCATTTTGGCGCCTCATCCTAACACAGAGAGCCGGGAGCGCGCAGCGCGGAATCCGATAGCGGGTCTGCAGCCAATTAATAAATAGTGATCGCTACCGGTTTCGCCTGCACTTCTTGTCGTAAAACGAGGCCATGCGTCTCTGGTAGTTGCGCTATTCTGTCTGCGTCGATATTAAATGGCGAGTAGAAACCGTTGATAAGGTACCTGCCTGATCGTGTCGTCGGGCAAACTATCAAGGTTTTTAGACCAATTACTTGTTGAGCAGGAAGGTAGATGAAGTCCCTATTCAACGCAACCTTGGCGTCCGGTTCATGCGTCGGCCATGCGTCACCTGCAACACCGCACGTTTCGGCTCCTCGGCCTGATAGCGTCGTCAACTGCCCCGAGAAGCCAGGCACTCCGCCACCAAGGAGTCCCCACCACTTGGGGACGTAAACACCGCCGGGGCCAGCTTCAAGAAGAATCGTTACTTCAATGCGCTCGCCTGATTTGAATCTATGCTTGTCGACGTGGATCGAAGCGACAGCAAGCGGTTTGACTCCTGGCGCAGGCTGAGAAGAGGCGGGGTCCTGGCCGGAAGCTGTGCACGCAAACACACAGATCAAGAGAAAAGCGACACTAGCGCGCATGGAGTTCTCCCGAACCCAGGATGATTGTACGATGCTGGACCCACTATCGGTGGCTTACCCTGCGAACTTGAGCTGACGCACGGAATCTTTGTCACTGCGTAGATCGGTACGCGCCGTCGGTTACACAGGCTTATAGCGCAACTCACGATTGGCTGCCAGCGAAGGCGTTCGGATAGGCTTGGCGCTCCTAGTGATTCGAGACGTATGGTAAGCTTCGGGTGTGAGTTCGTCGGCGGCGTCTAGTGGTTCCTCGCGGCCCGCTTCAGTTGACCTGCGCGTCAGCGTTGGTCGTGTTTCCCTCAAGAACCCCATTATTGCGGCCAGCGGTACGTTTGCGTATGGGGTCGAGTTCGCGCAGCTCGTGGATCTGAACCGGCTGGGCGGGATCGTGGTGAAAGGTCTTTCCGCGCGGCCCATGGAGGGCGCGCCGGCTCCTCGGATATGCGAGACGGCTAGCGGGATGGTGAACGCCATCGGGCTGCAGAATGTTGGCGTGCGCGCGTTCGTGGCCGAAAAGCTGCCCCTGCTGCGCCAATACGACACAGCCGTGATAGCCAACGTCTTCGGGCATACGATCGCCGACTATGTGGAAGTGATACAGGTTCTGGAAGCCGCCGAAGGGCTGGCCGCATACGAATTGAACATCTCCTGCCCCAATGTGGAGCGGGGCGGGATCGAATATAGTACTGACCCCGGCCTGACGGCGGCTGTGGTGGGGGCTGCGCGGGCTGCGGCGAAGCAGCCTCTGTGGGTGAAGCTATCCCCGAACGTTAACATGATTGGAGTTACAGCCAAGGTGTGCGAGGCGGAGGGAGCTGACGCCTTGGTCGTCGCGAACACTTACCCCGCATTGTGTATAGACGCACACACCCGCGAGTCCCGTCTTGGTAGTACGACGGGAGGGTTGTCGGGTGCGGCGATAAAACCTATAACCATGAGGCTGGTTTATGAGGCTTGCCGGGCAGTCAAAATCCCGGTGGTCGGACTAGGAGGGATTGAAAAACCAGCGGATGTGGCCGAATACCTTCTCGCGGGAGCCTCAGCGGTGGAGGTAGGCACAGCACATTTCGTGGACCCAAGAGCTTCGGAACGCCTTGTAACGGGTCTCGAAAGGTGGTGCCGGGACGAAAATACATTTGAAATCAGTAAGTTACGAGGAGCTCTACAGCGTTAAACCGATTGCCAGCTGTACCTCGGAACAGGTAGAATTCAAGCTGATTCAAATAAGGGTTAGGTGAACATGAAAGTTAGAATGTTCGTGGTGCTGCAGACGGTGTTTTTAGGAGTGGGTTTGCTCGTCCTGACTCCGTCCGTGAACCCCACGGTCGCAGGAAATCCGGGCAACCCTCCGCCAGCTGATGCCGCCTCACTGCAGACCACGTTCAAGACCAACCATAAGGCCGGCACGAAAGGCCAGCCCAAGCCTTTAGCGATTTGGGAGTGCACTACGAGTTGGTACGGAGAAGATTTTGACGGGCGCTCGACCGCAAACGGCGAGACGTACGACATGTATGCAGATACCGCCGCGCACCCGACCCTGCCTCTTGGCTCCATCGTCCGGGTTGTGAACACGCGCAATCACCGCAGCCAAGTGGTCCGAATCAATGACCGCGGACCGTATGTGGAAGGACGCGAATTAGATGTTTCCTACGAAGTGGCACGTAAGCTAGGATTCGACCAGCACGGGCTCGCCAAAGTCCGGCTCGAACTCCTAAAGGTGCCCGAACGCCCCGCGACAAGCCATCCCGGAAACTGATCGTCGCCCTGGATATAGACCACCTCAGTTCCGCCATTGCATTGGCGCGGAAACTGAAAGGGGTGGTGGGGACGTTCAAGGTCGGGAGCCAGCTGTTTACCACCGAGGGCCCGCGAGCGGTTGAGAAGCTTGCGGGCCTCGGGTTCGGCATCTTCCTCGACCTGAAATTCCACGACATCCCGAATACTGTCGGTCATGCTGTGGCTGCTGCCGCCAAGCTTCCGAGCGTGCGCTTGATGACTTTGCACGCAGCGAACGGGCTTGCCGGGTTGAAGGCTGCGCGGGAGGCTGTGGGTAGCCGGAAGAATCGGCCGCTGCTTTTGGGCGTGACGGTGCTGACGAGCTTCGATCTCGCGACGTTGCAGCAGATTGGGATGGAAGGCTCTTTGGAGTCGCGGGTCTTGGCTCTGGCTCAACTGGCGAAGGATGCGGGGCTTGATGGCGTGGTGACTTCCGCTTACGAGGCTCCGGCTGTGCGGCGAATGTTCGGTCCGGAATTTAAGATCCTGGTGCCGGGAGTGCGGCCTGCTTCGGCCGAAGTGAACGATCAATCGCGCGTGGCGACGCCTGCGGATGCAGTTCGTGCTGGTGCTGATTATCTGGTGGTGGGACGGCCGATTACGGCGGCGAAGGACCCCAGCGAGGCGGCGTTGGCGATTGTTAAAGAGATTTCGGCCGGTGGTGGCCTTTCACGGCGATCGACAGGGGGCGTGAAAACAAGAACGGCCAACGCGTGATTAAGTCGCAGGTCGTCGAACTCACGGCATGCCGTGAGCAGAGCGCCGCGCTGCTTCCCAGCATTTTCTGAAGTTCTTCAGCGGGCATCGCACGTGGCAGGCCTTTGCCGCCGACTTCATTTACAGCGCACATAATCCCCTTATAGCGCCGTCGCTCGCGCCGTGCAAGCTCAATTACCCCAGATGCCCGCTGCGTTCCGCACAAACCGCGGAACACAGCGGCCGCTACATAACGCTTAGGCGTGGGCTGGGGTGACGCGAAACCGCGGCCGTCCTGCTTTCGTTTTCGGGTGCTGGCTATTGACAAAGCGGCTGGCAAAGTACAAGTTCTCTTCCGACAATTTCTTCCAGCGAGGGAGTTCCCAATGCAGATTGCGTCGAAGTGCGTAGCCGGTTGGATTCTTGTGTGCGCACTGGCCGCGGCGCCGGTGATTTGCGCGCAGGAGGTGGGTGCGCCGCCGACTCCTCCGAAGCCAGTGAGCGTGGAAGTGACGCCTGCCGGCGTTCACGCGAAGGTGGGAGACAAGATCAAATTCACGGCGGTGGCGAAAGACGCCTCCGGCAAAGTGCTGGACGTGAAACCGATGCTGTGGGTGGCGCTGCCGCCGGACACGGCCGGCGCGGATGCCGACGGCACCGTGCTTTTTCGCGCGGCGGGAAAGGTGACAGTGGCAGCGGTGGTGGCGGGCAAGCCCGGGTTCACGACCGTGGACGTGGCGACGCCTCCGCCGGCGAAAGTGGAGGTGGCGCCGCTCGCGCAGGCGCTGGCCGTGGGCGGATCTACTCTGCTCACAGCGAAGGCTAGCTCGGCGAACGGCGACCCGCGCACGGATGTGGCGATTCAGTGGAGTTCGAAATCGCCAGCGATCGCGAAGGTGGACGATTCGGGGTTGGTGACGGCTGTGGCGCCTGGTACGGCGACGCTGGATGCAAGCGGCGGTCCTGTGAGCGGCGAAGTCTCCGTGCGCGTGGTGGCGGATACGGTGCAGAAGATTGCGCTCGAGCCCGCCGCATCGACAGCGAAAACCGGCGATGTAGTCCATTTCACGGCGAAGGCCGAAAGCAAAGCCGCGGGTACGAAAGATTTGCTGACGACTTGGAGCGTCAGCGGTCCGCGGGCGACGATTTATCCGGATGGCGCGTTCGTGGCGGAGCTGCCGGGAACTTACGAGATCACTGCCTCCATAGGACGCCATAGCGCCGTCGCTTCGGTCGAGGTGGCGCCGCGCAATGCGCAGCGGGAGCTGGAGGTGGTGTCGCACATTCCGACGCAAGGCGCCGACGGCAAGGCGATCCAAACCACGGAAGAGTGGGTGGTCGGCAATCACCTGTACATCGCGACATTTGGCGACAGAATACTGGCGTATGACGTTTCCGATCCCGCGCATCCGAAGGCGCTCGACAGTTTGAAAGCGGACGCGCGGCTTTTCAACGACGTGAGCACCACGCCGGATGAAAAAGTGGGCGTGTTCACGCGGGAAGGCGCTTCGAACCGCAAAAATGGCATCGTGCTTTTTGACGCATCCGACCCCGCGCATCTGAAAGTGCTTTCGGAATACACGGAAACGGTTACGGGCGGCGTGCACAGCGCGTTCATCAATACGCATTACGTTTACATCACGGACGATGCCACGGGCTCGCTGCGCGTGATTGATTTTCAGGATCCCACGCACCCGAAAGAAGTGGCGCGCTGGCAAACGGAAAAATCCGAAGAACAAACGATCGCTTCGCCGCTGGGCGAAGGGATGATCACTACCGGCCGCTATCTGCACGATTTGTACGTGAAGGATGGCCTGGCGTATTTGGCTTACTGGCGCGACGGATTGGTCATTCTGGACGTCGGCAATGACATGAAGGGCGGCAGCCCCGAGCATCCGCAATTGGTGGCGCAGTACAAATTCAATCACTACGAGCTGTACGGGAATGGCTGGCTGGCGGGGACGCACACGACGTTTCGCTACAAGAATTACGTCTATGTGGGCGACGAAGTTTTCCCGGGCTATTTCGACATCGCCAGCAAAGAACGGATTCCCGTGCGCGGAATTTTGCACGTGGTGGATGTGAGCGACATCGAGCATCCGCGCGAAGTGGCCAATTACGAAGTGCCTGAAGGCGGGATGCACAACGTCTGGGCGGACAACGATATTTTGTATCTGGGCGATTATGCGGGCGGCGGACGCGTGCTGGATATTTCCGGCGAGTTGCGCGGCAATTTGTATCAGCAGGGACGCGAGATTGCGAGTTTCTGGACCGGCGATTCGGCGGGCTATCGCGCGAACTTGCCATTTACGTGGGGCGCGCAGCCTGCGAACGGATTGATTTTCTTTAACGATATCAATAGCGGGATATGGATTGTGAAACTGGGGAAGCCGAAATTCCAGGGATCAACGACTGCGCCGCCTTTGCGCGAGCAAGGGGCTAGCGCGAGCCCGTTCTAAGTGTTCAATCAGGAGTGGCAGTCGCCGATGAAACGCGTGCGAATATTGCTTTTGAGCTTCGCGGCGATTTCGGCGCTTTTGATTTGTGTGTTGTTGTTTCTCTTCCTTCACGGACGGCACGCCGTATACAACGGGCAGCGTGTAACTCGAAAGACGCAATGGTATGGCTACGGCTACGGGATCCCAATCCCCACCGGTCTTGCGTCCGTTTATTACGCGTATCAGGAGCCTACGGGCACGTGGATCCGCGAAGGGCCTTGCGTCGTGTATTATCCCAACGGAAAACGTCGGATTGAGTCGTACTACCTCCACGGGCAGCTTGATGTGAAGGAATCGCTCTTCAATGAAAATGGAATTGAGACACTTCGATTTTACTGGGCTCAGAGGAAAATGGTTCGCGAAGTACGGTGCCCGTGCGTAGATCCGTAATCCTTCCCTTGCCCAGTTTTGCGGCCGGCTATTTCGCTCCGGAGGCGCTTGGCGCGTAGCCGGGGACGCCCAGTTGCCAGAGCAGGAAGGCTACTTCGTCGGCACGTTCGGAGTCCCTTTGCGATTTGGTTGAGCCCAGGCCGTGGCCGGCGTCGTAGTCCACGCGGAGCAGGACGGGTTTGCCGCTGCTTGTGCTGGCCTGCAAGCGCGCGGTCATCTTGGCGGCTTGCCAGGGAGCGACGCGCGGATCGTTTACGCCGGTGGTTAAGAGAACTGCGGGATACGGCGTATCCGGTTTGACGTGCTGGTAGGCGTCCATGGCGAAGAGCGCTTTGAAGCCGTTGGGGTCTTTCACCGTGCCGAATTCGGGAATATTCGCGGGACCGCTGGCCATGGTTTCCGAGCGCAGCGAATCCGAATCACCGACGCGAATCAGCGCGGCGCCAAAGAGATCGGGGCGATGGGTGATGGCTCCGCCGATGGTGATTCCTCCGGCGCTGGTGCCTTCGCCGGCGAGATGCGCCGGAGAAGTGTATTTGTGCTCGACCAGGTATTCTCCGCAGGCGATAAAATCTTCGAAGGTGTGCGGTTTGGTGAGCAACTGCCCTGCCTGGTGCCAATCTTCGCCGTACTCGCCGCCTCCGCGCACGTGCGCGACGGCATAAATTCCGCCACGCTCGAGAAACGCCAGCCAAGTGGGCGAAAACGAAGGATCGTAGGTGATGCCGTACGCGCCATACCCGGAAAGCCAGACGGGATGCGAACCGTCGAGAGCGATGCCGCGCTGATGAATGATGGAAAGCGGAATCATGGTGCCGTCGGCGCTTTTGGCTTTCACTTCTTCGGATTCGATTTGCGAAAAATCAACCGGGGATGGCGCCACGAGCGCTGTGTCGGTGAGCATGTCGGTCTTGGGATCGAGCGAATACCAGAGCGGAGACTTGGTCCAGGAAGTGAGTTCGAGCCAGGCGCCGGATTCGGTGGGATTCGTGACCAGCGATTGAATCGCGCCGTCGAACGGGAGCTTGACGGATTGAATGCTGCCGCCACTGTAGGGCAAGCGGTACAGGCGTCCGATGCCACCGTCGAGATCCTGCACGTAGAGCGCGTCTTCTGCGGCCGCTACTCCCGTAATCACGACTTCACTCGCGGGCACGGCGACTTCCGCGTGCGCGAGATCGGGCGCGCTGAGGCTGGTGCGCAAAACTTTGAAGCGCGAAGCGTCTTTGTGGGAGAGCAGAAACATGTGATCGGCGTGGACATCGAAACCGGTCACGTCGTCGGATTGGTCCGCGACTTTCTTCCAGACGGTGCCGGCGCTGAGTCTATCTACAAGTGGCAGGACATAAATGTCGAATTCCCGTTTGACGCCGTGAATCACGAGTCCAATCAAAAATTTCGGCGCACCCGGCGAATAAGCCACCACCGTGAAATCGTTTTCGTCCACTTTGACGCTGGGATTTGCTTCGTAGCCAAAGACGAGGGGTTCGCCGTCGGGATCAGCGCCGAGTGTGTGGCGATAAACTTTCAATTTTTGATATTTGGCGGTGGGCGGCGCGTCGGGTGGGAGCTTTTGCGCGCGCGTGTAAAAGAACGATTTGCCGTCCGGCATCCAACTGGGCGAGGCGAACTCGGCGCGATCAATGCTATCGCTCAAGACTTTTCCTGTGGCGCTTTCCACCACGTGCAGGACACTATTTTCCGAGCCGCCCGGTGAAACGCCGTACGCGACATGGGTTCCGTCAATGGATGGCTGGAAATAATCAATCGAATAGTGCACGCCTTCGGTGGTGGTCATTTTTTCGGGATCAATCAAAAGTCGTTCGGGCGCGGCGAGGCTCTCGCGCGTGCAGAGTTTGCGATTGTCCGAGCCAGGCGCCGTCTTGTAATAGAAATAGCGCCCGCCCCAGACCTGCACGCCGGAAATCACGTCGCTGGCGTTGTCGAGCGCTGTGATGCGCGCGACCAGTTCGTCACGGTGCGGAATGCGCGCGAGCACCTCTCGTGTGTAATCGTTCTGCGCTTTCATCCAAGCGACTACTCCCGGGTCTGAGGTGTTCTCCAGCCAACGATAGGGGTCCACCACTTTGACGCCGAAATATTCTTCGGTGACGTCGCGCACAGGCGTCTTCGGCGGCGCTGATTGTGCGGCGGCCAGGAGCGGGAGCAACAGCAGAGCTGGGAGTGCGAACGAGATCAGTCGTCGCATCGATGTGTCCTTTTGCAAGCAGCGGATGAATGGCAGGTCAAGACCTTAGCTGGAGGCGCGGGCAAGCTCAAGCTGTTTGTTCGCGCCGCCGATTCGCCTTTTTTTCGGATTCCGATGTGGATTCGCGAAGTGCGTGTACTGCCGAGTAGCCGAGATCGTCGAATTTCGGGTGCCATCTGCAATTTGACGGTTTGTTCGCTTCTTCGATAGCATCGGTGCGCCCCCATCGGCGTTTCATGGAAACAATCAAACACATCATAGTCGGGACTGCCGGGCACATTGACCACGGGAAATCCTCGCTGGTGGAGGCGCTCACCGGCACGAATCCCGACCGGCTGGAAGAAGAAAAGCGGCGCGGCATCACGATTGACCTGGGATTCGCATTTCTGGCATTGCCGGGCGCGCGGCTGGGGTTGGTGGACGTGCCGGGGCACGAGCGCTTCGTACGCAATATGCTGGCGGGCGTTGGCGGGATTGACCTGGTGATGCTGGTGGTGGCTGCGGATGAATCCATCAAGCCGCAGACGCGCGAGCATTTCGATATTTGCCGGCTGCTGGGAATTCCGCGCGGAATTGTTGCGATTACGAAATCCGATCTGGTTGATGCCGACGTGCTGGGACTGGTGCGCCTGGAAATCGAGGAGTTCGTGCGCGGCTCGTTTCTGGAGGCGGCGCCGATGGTGGCGGTGAGCGCACGCACGGGCGCGGGCCTCGAGGATTTGCGCGGGCAGCTGGCGCGCTCGGCGGAAGCCGTGCCGGTGAAGGATGCGACGCGGCATTTCCGGCTGCCGATTGATCGCGCGTTTGCGATGAAAGGATTCGGCACGGTGGTCACCGGGACGCTGATTTCCGGCGCGGTGAATGCCGAAGATGAAGTGGAGCTGCTCCCCTCGCACAAAGTGCTGCGCGTTCGCGGGCTGCATTCCGGCGGCGAGAGCACGCAGAGCGCGGTGGCCGGACAACGCACGGCGGTGAACCTGGCGGGAATCGAGCGCGAGGAAATTGAACGTGGCATGGTTCTCGCGCCGGTTGATGTTTTTGATGCCACCGAGCGATTGGACGCGAGATTGACGCTGCTGCGTTCCGCGAAGCCTCTGAAAAATCGCGCGCGCGTGCATTTTCATCAAGGCACGGCGGAGGCGATTGCCGAGGTAATCTTGCTGGATGGCGCGACGCAAATTGGCGCGGGCGAATCAGCGTTTGCGCAATTGCGGCTTGACCGGCCTGTGCTGGCGCTTCCGGGCGACAGATTTATCCTGAGGCAATTTTCGCCAGTCGTGACGATCGGCGGCGGCACGGTGTTGGATGCGCACGCGCTGCGGCACAAGCGCAAGGACGCGGGCTTGCTGCCGTTTTTGGAAACGTGGGAGCACGGCAACCAGCAGGAAATTCTTGGCGCGCTGCTGGGAGTTACGTCGCACGGCATGACGTTTGCTGAAATCGTGGCGCGGACGGGTTGGACGGACGCTGAGGCACGCGCGGCGGCGCACCAACTCGCGGTGGAAAAGCGTGCGCGAATTCTGGCGACGGAGCCGGTGCTGGTGACCTCGGCGCAGACGGTGGCCAATTGCGCGACGGCAATTCGTAAGGCTGTGGACGCGTTTCATCGCGCGAATCCCCTGCTGCCGGGAATTCCTAAGCAAGAGTTGCGGGCGCGCGCTGGAGACAGCCGCGTGGAAATTTTTGAAGCGGCTCTGGACGATCTGGTGAAGGCGCGAACGCTAGCCGTTTCCGGAGACCTGGTGCGGCAGGCCGGCCGCGAAATCGAGCTTTCATCGGAAGAAGCGCGGGCGAAGGAATTGATCGAGCGGGAATTCGCGCGCGCCGGCCTCACGGTGCCGGCGTTTGCCAGCGTGCTGGCCAATTTGCCGGTGGACGCGCCGCGCGCGCAGAAAATTCTGCAAATCCTGCTGCGCGAAAAAGTGTTGGTGAAGATCGCCCAGGACCTGGTGTTTCATCGCAGCGCTCTCGAGCGGCTGCGCGAGATGCTGGCAAAATACCGCAAAGAGCGCGGCGAGCGCCTGCCAATCACTGCATTCAAGGAACTTACGGGCGTCACGCGGAAGTACGCGATTCCCTTGCTGGAGCACCTGGACCGCGAGCAGGTGACGCGCCGGGTGGGGGATGAGCGTGTTATACTCGGTTGATTGGCAGCCGTGTAGCTGACGCTGCCCTGCAAAGTTCAGAGGAGTTCTGAAGGTAGGTGACTTATGGGTGAGTTCAGCCCAATCCACTGGTTAATTGTACTGGCGATCATCGTGCTGCTTTTCGGGGGCAAGAAAATTCCCGAAGTGATGCGCGGGCTTGGCGAAGGCATCCGCAGCTTTAAAGATGGGATGAACGGCCCGCATTCGAGCACGCCCGCGGCAAATCCGCCGGCGAATCCGCCAGCCGCTGCTCCAGCGGCGCCACCGTCAGGTACGACGGAAGAAAAGAAGTAACGGCACATTTGGATTTTCCGCGGGATTCGAGCTTAAAAAATTGTGATGGCAAGACTGTGACGGCGGCCCGGGTGGCCGCCGTTTTCTTTTGCGGCTCGCTCGTCAAGCTTTCGCGGATTCTTTCCAGCCCATTGCGTGCAGCGTGGTCCACAGACGCGACAGCGGCATCCCCAGCACGTTGAAATAGCAGCCGTTGATTCGCGCGGCAAACCTTCCAGCGATGCCCTGGATTCCGTAGGCGCCGGCTTTGTCGAAGGGCTCGCCGGTGGCGATGTAACTTTCGATTTCCTCTTCCGATAACTTCACGATTTCCACTCGCGTTTTTTCCACGTGCAGGGATTCCTGGCCGGTTTGAATGCTGGTTACTGCGAGAGCCGTGAGGACTTCGTGCGTACGGCCGCTTAGCAGGCGCAACATGCGGCGGGCGTCGGCGGCGTCTTCGGGCTTGGCGAGAATTTGGCCGTCTACCAGCACGGTCGTGTCCGCGGCGATGACGATGGCTGGTTCGCCTGCCTGACGCGCACGTGCCGCGGCGGCTTGTGCTTTCGCTCGCGCGACGCGTTCGACGTATGCCTCAGCGGATTCGTGCGGGAAGCGAGTTTCGTCAACGGGGGCCGGGCGGATTTCGAACGTGAATCCGGCGTTGCGCAGAACTTCGGCGCGGCGCGGTGAGCTGGAGGCGAGGATCAGTTTCATTCGTAGTCGGCCCGGAGTATTGGCGACAAAAAACGTAGCACAAAACCATTTCTGGCGCTGGACACCAAGTTCAAGCGGGCGGCCTGGAGTCCGAGCCAATTCGCGGGTTCTTATAGCGGCGCACTTTAGTGCGCCATTGATGTTGCGTTGGGGATCGATGGCGGTCTGAAGACCGCCGCTACAAGTTCAACGGCGAAAAGCAGATCCCTCTCTGCGCTCGGGATGACACCCCCATCATTTTGGGGCGACCGGTACGCAGCGACCTGTACGAATGGACAGGTTAGCGTTGTCCGGCAGACACGTGGCGGATTGTACGCAGGCGCGCGCGTCCGTCGTGGCGGCGGCGCGGAACATAGTCTACGCTCATAGAGTCGGTCGGTGCGCTGCGCGCGCGGTTTCATTCAGTGGATTCGCTTGCGTGCGTTCGCGATTAATAACAGCGCGGCACCGAAACCATATACGAGGCCAACGAGAAGCAGAAATGGGATTCCTGTTCTACGCCAATTTCGTGAGAGTTGTGCTGGAGGGCGGCTTCACGCACATCCTGGTGGAGCGCGCGCGGGAGTGGATGAAGGCCGCGGGCAGGGTGCCAACGCGCGATTAATCAAGCCGAATCCGCGCGATTTCGATTCCCCAAAATTCAACCGAGCCGACGCGACGCCTGGCGGCAGGCGCGCCGGTGCGACGCGAGTTTGACGAAGTATCGAGGACCAAACCGATGGCTTTGACCAGAGAAGCGCGCGGGCGTGGCGTGGATGTGCGTGGGCCGGAGATGCTGGGAACGCTGGCGACGCGCCCTCCGCTGATCGAGGATTTTCAGTTCGTCAAATTCCGGCTGGAAGGAGAAGTGGCGCACTTGCGGCTGGATCGCCCGCAGCAAAATCTGCTGAACGAACGCATGCTGATGGAAGTGGCGGCGGGCATCAATTCGGTGAGCGAAAAACGCGAAATCAAACTGATTCTGCTGGACGCCGAGGGCAAGACTTTTTCCGGCGGCATCGAATTGGGCGAATACACGCAGCGGCGCGTCTTTCAATTGCTCGATGCCTTTCACAACGCGTTCGCGGCGATGCTGGATACTTCGAAGCCGGTGCTGGTGGTGGTGAATGGCCCGGCGTTTGGCGGCGGCGCGGAACTGGCGGCGCTCGGCGATCTGGTGATCGCCACGCCGAATGCAAAATTTGCGCAGCCTGAAATCAAGCTGGGCGCGTTCCCTCCCCTTGCGGCGGCCGTGCTGCCGTACATTCTAGGACCAAAACTCGCGTTGGAATTGGTGCTGACGGGCGAAGCGATGTCCGCGGAGCGCGCGCGCGAAGTGGGACTGGTGAACTGGCTGGTGCCCGAAGACAAATTGGTCGAAAAAGTGGACGACGTGGTGGCGCGCGTCACGGCGCAGTCTGGTCCGGTCTTGACCATGGCGAAGAAAGCGATTCTGGGCAGCCTGGGATTGTCTTTGCGCGAAGGCGTCCGCAATTCGATGAAAGTTTTCCTGAACGAGCTTGCCGACCTGGAAGATTCGCAAGAAGGATTGCGCGCGTTGGTGGAAAAGCGCGCACCGAAGTGGAAGAACCGCTAGCTGTGCCCCAGACCCGGACCGGTGTGCAGTCTGAAAAAAGCTCCGCCGCAAGCCGATCGTCTGCGATTCCCAATTTCTATTTTCTCGTTGCGATTTTCCAATTCATTGACAGCAAAAGACGGGGCGCTTACACTCGGCGAGGACAACTTAGCTGGCTCGGGTAGCTTTGCTGGCGCGGGAAGCGCGCTGGCAGGGTGAAAATTGCAAGCGGCGAATGCAGCTTTCAATTTTCAGGGAAGGCCGTGAAAATCGGCCACGGTCCCGCCACTGTAATCGGCTGTCGCTGGAATGCGCTCTTTTGAATGTGGGCGCGCTCGGCGCTCGGCTGAAAGTCAGGGAACCTGCTCGATCTGGTCGAAGCTGACACTCTTCGCGAGAAAGGGTGTGGCGAGATGCCTCGCTCTATTCGCGAGGCTTTTTTATTGTGCGGGGGAATATTTTGCCGCGCGGACGAACAACTCGGCGATTTCTGGCTGCAGGGGTGATCACCGCCGCCTGCGCCGGATTTGCGTGCGGCGTGCCGTGCACGGCGTCTGGCGCGACTTTATTGCGCCAGCAAAATTCGTCCGAGCCTACAAGCCCATCGCCGCCGGCGGCGTCCGCAGCTCGCGCGGCAGCAGCCGCGAACAAGCCAGCGGTGCGAATGATCACGGATGAAACGGGCCGGCACATGGCGGTGCCCGTCAACGTCGAGCGCGTCGTTAGCCTCGCGCCGAGCTTGACCGAAACGATTTACGCGCTGGGCCTGGAAAGCAAACTCGTCGCCGACACAACATTTTGCGACATCCCGCTCGCCGCCAAAGACAAGCCGCACGTGGGTGCCCCGAAGGAGCCGAGTCTCGAAGCGATTGTCGCGATGCACCCGGACCTGGTGCTGGCGTCCACTTCCATCAATCAGCCGATAACGGCGGATGCGCTTTTGAAGTTGGGAATCCCGGTCTACACAACCAGCGACGAGCACACCGTGCGCGCAATGCTGGATTCCACCGCAGAAATCGCGGACTTGCTGGGCGCGAAAAAATCCGGCGCGAAGATGGTGGCCGATATGCAGAAGCGGCTCGACGCTCTGCACGCGGCGCTGCAAGACCGGCCGATGGTTCACGTGCTTTTTGTGGTTTGGGAGGAGCCGCTGATTTCGATTGGGCAGACTACCTTTATTGCCGATGCGTTGCGCTGGGCCGGCGCGGAATCGGTGATCACTTCTGATCAAAATTGGCCGCAGGTGAGCATGGAGGAAGTGGTGCGCCTGCAGCCGGATTATATTGTGTTGACGCCGGACCATATGAAGGCCGAAGGGGCCGCGCAGGTGAACAACCTGAGCAGTCGTCCCGCGTGGCGCGATTTGCAAGCTGTGAAATTGGGGCACGTGGTGGTCGCGAGCGACGAAACGGACAGACCTTCGCCCGGACTGATCGCGGCCATTGAGCAGTTGGCGCATGATTTTCATCCGGAAGTTTTCAATGCGAAAGAGCCGGAAAATGGAAAAGTGAAAATAGAAAATGGTCCGTACTTTGCAGCCGCCGCTAACTTGACCAAGGAGCGCAGTGCATGCGCCCGCTGACGCCGAAACGCATCGTGGGAATCTGCGCGGGGCTGGGCGTGCTGCTGTTCATCGAGGTGGTGATCTCGCTGCGCATGGGCGATTACCCGCTCGGCGTGCGCGATATCGTGGCGACGCTGTACCACGGCGCGCTGGGGCAATGGGATGCGATTCCGTCGGAGTTCAAGCTGGTCGTGTTCGGATTGCGGCTGCCGCGCATCGCGCTGGGAATTCTGGTGGGTGCCGCGCTTTCTACCGCCGGCGCGGGATTTCAAGCGTTGCTGCGGAATCCTCTGGCTGATCCATACGTGCTGGGAGTTTCCAGCGGCGCGGCGCTGGGGGCGATGCTGAGCCTGATTGTTGCGCCACACATGGTGGGAGCGATTCAGTTTGCGGCGTTTTTGGGCGCGGCGGCGACGATTGCGGCGGTTTATTTTCTGGGCAGGCGCGGTGGGCAACTGGACAGCGCGACTCTGCTGCTCGCGGGCATCGTGGCGGCGTCCTTTCTTTCGGCAATTATTATTTTTCTGCTGACCATGGTGAGCGGCACCGAGCTGCGCAGCATGACGTACTGGTTGATGGGTGATCTGACCGCTGGGCCTCCCACGACGAACGTGCTGGGCTGGTTCGGATTTCTATTTTTGATATTCGTGGTGGCGGCGGGCGCGATGTATACGACGTCGTCGGATTTGAATTTGATTCTTACCGGCGAGCAGGAAGCGCGGCATCTGGGTGTGAACGTGAACCGCGTGAAGATGGTCGTGTACATCGCCGCTTCGGTGCTGACGGGCCTCGCCGTCTCGGTGAGCGGCGCGATTGGTTACATCGGCTTGCTGGTGCCGCACGTGATGCGCCTTCTTTTTGGCACGGACTATCGCTTGCTACTTCCTACGTCCGCAATCGGCGGCGCGATCGCGATCGTGCTGGCCGATACGCTTGCGCGCACCGTGGTGGCTCCCACGCAATTGCCCGTGGGCGCGATGACGGCGCTCGCCGGCGCGCCGGTTTTCATTTACCTGATGCGCAAGAGGATGCGATGAGCCCCGCGGGAAACGGAGCTTCGCTCGCGCCCGAACCGCTACCTTTCGCGGCACCTTTGCGCGTGCGATTGAAAGTCGAACAGGCCAGTTACGCGTATTCGGCGACGGATCGTTCCGCGCCAAAATTCACGCTGGGGCCGGTGAGTTTCGAAGCGCAGCAACGCGAGCTGGTGACAATTCTCGGCCCCAACGCCAGCGGAAAATCTACGCTGCTGAAATTGCTCGCGGGATTGCTGAAGCCGCTTTCCGGCCGCGTGGAAGTGGACGGCAAGGAAGTGAGCGAACTGGAGCCGCGGGCGCGCGCGCAGCAAGTAGCGCTGGTGTCGCAGGAAAGCGAGCTGCTTTTTTCTTTACGCGTTTGGGAATACGTGCTGCAAGGGCGCTATCCCTACGGCAAAAGATTGCGCTTCGAATCCGATGAAGATTGCTTGATGGCGGGAAACGCGCTTTCGCAAGTGGGCGCGGACTCGCTGCGCGACCGCTGGATGGACCAGCTTTCCGGCGGAGAAAAGCAGCGCGTGATTCTGGCGCGCGCGCTGGCGCAGCGGCCGGGACTGTTGCTGCTCGATGAACCCACGCAGCATCTCGACATCGGCGGCAAAGTGGAATTGCTGCGGCGTTTGCGGCGATTGGCGGATGAAAACCGCTACACCGTCGTGGTGGTGACGCACGAATTGAATTTGGCGGCGGAATTTTCGGACCGCATCGCGTTGATGCACAAAGGCAAGTGCTTGCGCATGGGCCCGCCCGCGGAAGTGTATCAACGCGAAGTGTTGGAAGAAGTGTTCGAGACGCCGCTGGAAGTGGAGATTCGTTCGAGCGGCCGGCCACGCGTGATTTTGAGCGGGAATCACTAGTTCTTTACTGCATAGCGGCGTTCGCGGAATTTTCGCGGCGCCGTCCACAATCACAGGAGACTCCGCGCACGGGAAGACGGTGAAAAACCGTCGCCGCCGCGCGACTGTAAGGCGGATAATTTTTCGGCGCGCACCACTGTCCAAAAGCGGCGAATTGCAGAATGGCAACGCACCAGCTAGATGCCAGGCCGGCGATTCGCAGTGCAGGATGGGAAGGCCGCGCTGATGCCCAGGTTTCATCGCGCAATTTCGCGATGAAATCGCGGCAAGCCGCCAAGCCAGGAGACCGGCGGAGTCTCAATCCGGATATGCGCGCGCTTTAGGGTGCGCACATTCATTCGGACAACCTTCAACTCCCGCGCGAGAGGGAGAGGGGGAAAAATGAGACTGCGCACGATTCTTCTGCCTTTAGCTTCACTCTTCCTGTTTTTTGCTGTTGCCACACCGGGCCAAAATTCCAATCCTTCCGCGGCAAGCACCAACACGCTACGCGACCAAAATGCCGCAGCAATCGCCGGAACTGTTTTTGATCCCGACGGCCACGTGGTGGCGGGCGCGCGAGTCATTCTGCTCCACGCCATGGCGCAGCTGGAAGCGCGCCAGACAAACTCAGAAGGCAAATTCCAATTTGACGGCTTGTTGGCCGGGACCTATCAAGTCGTGTGTTCGGCTGCGGGCTTTGACCAACTCCCTATCGACGTAGCTCTGCAACCCGATGAAAAGCATACCCTGGACCTCCATCTTAAATTGAGCGCGCTACTCGATCGGGTGGTGGTCTCCGCTGCGCCGGGCGGTGAACTGACGTCACAGATCGCCTCTTCCTTCAGCGTCGTTGGCGCGCAGGAAATTGACGACCGCGCCGCGCAAGCAGCTGTGGACGTGCTGCGGGGACTGCCGGGCACTGAGATCAATCAGTCAGGAGGCCGCGGAACGATTACGAGCGCCTTCATTCGGGGAGGAAATTCGAATTACAACCTGGTCATGATTGACGGCATTGAGCTCAACGATTTCGGGGGTGGATTCGATCTGGCGCCGCTGCCTGCAGAAGGCGTCCAGCAAGTGGAAGTGCTTCGCGGACCGGAGAGCGCGCTATACGGATCGAACGCCGTCTCGGGCGTGATCAACATCGAAACGATCAAAGGCGATGGTCCGCCGCATTTTTCGTTTTTGGGCGAAGCCGGCAGCTTGTACACCTGGCGGGTGGCCACCACCGGAGCCGGATTGAACAAGGGATTCAGTTGGGCTTACAGCCTGTCGCGTATACAAACCAGAGGACAAATTCAGAACGACGGTTACCGCAATCAGACTTCCACGGTAAGCCTGGGCTATTCGCGCTCGCCGCGCCGCAAATTCAACCTGAATTTCTTCGGCGACGCCGGAGTGGTGGGGCTCCCGGGCCCGTGGGGCTCGGACCCGGACGGTTTATTTCCCGGGCGCGATCCGGCCAGTCACCAGAATCAGAATCTTTTTGGCTACCAGGCACAAGAAATCGAACAATTCTCTTCGCGCTTCCAGCAGGTCACCACGGTGAGCGTTTCCACGGACCGCATCACTTTTATTTCGCCGTCGGAAGGCAATTCGTTCACCAACAACCTGCGCGTGGTGGCCAATACCAGGAGCGAGATCGCGGTTTCTTCTAGGGACACGCTCGTAGCGGGATTCGAATATGACCGCGACCAGTTCAAGAATCTGTTTGTTGAAGGAACCGACGACTTACCGTTTCTACTGGGGCGCAACAGTTACGCATTCTTCGCGGAAAACCGCTGGAATCCCTCCGATCGGTGGTTCATCAACGTGGGTGTGCGCGTGGACGACATTCAAACCGATTCCGTTCCGGTGAACAACGACACCGGCCAGCCCGGGATTCCCACCAATACCCTGGTCAAGGTCACCCCGCGGATTTCCGCCGCGTATCTGGCGCGGCAAGGAGATGGCGACGGCTTTTTCGGCGGAACCCGCCTGCACGCCAGTTTTGGAACCGGCTTCCGTGCGCCGGATGGATTCGAACTCGCGTTTACGAATAACCCGGCGCTGAAGCCCGAGGAAAGCATCAGCTACGACGCGGGCATCGAGCAACGGATGGCGCGGGACCGGGCCATTCTCGACGTGACTTACTTCTATAACAAGTTCAAGGATCAGATTGTGACGACCGGCGACCTTCCCACTAACTTTGATTCGGAGAATATCGGGAAGTCCCGAGCCGATGGCCTGGAGACGACGATTCGCATTCACCCGTTTCAATCGTTGGAGTTTTCAGGCTCGTACACCTGGATGAATACCGCGATCCTGGCGCTGAGCGGCTTTACGGAGCCCGTGGATCCGTTCACCGTCGGAGAACCACTGCTTCGCCGTCCCCACAACGCTGCTGGATTCAACGCGACTTGGACGCACAAGCGGTTGATGCTCAACATGAACGGAACTATTCGCGGCGCGGTGCTGGACGTCGAGCCGAACGATGGGACGTTCGCTTGCGAGCTGATGCTTCCCTGCCTTTTCAGAAATCACGGATATCAACTGTTGAACGCGGGCTTCGCCTACCATCTGCCCCAGGGCCTCGAAATCTACGGGCGCCTCAATAACTTCCTGAACCAGAGATACGAGGAGGCCTTTGGCTTTCCGTCCTTGCGCTTGAATTTCATGGCCGGATTCAAGGTGGATCTGCCTTCGGGCGGTCGGCACACGGAATGAAACTGCGCTCCCGCGCGTGGGTTTCTTCGAAGCTCGACAGAGCTGCGAGCGAGGGTTTGGTGCGGATGATATAATCTTTGGTCCCGATGGGTTCAACTACACAAGGTGAATCGCGCGTGACAGTGACGCCGGAAATCTTGGCGAAGTACGAGGCCGTGATTGGCCTCGAGGTGCACGCGCAGCTGAAGACGCGGACGAAGGCGTTCTGTGGCTGTTCCACTCGCTTTGGCGATCCGCCGAATAGCAATACTTGCCCCGTATGCCTGGGTTTGCCGGGAGCGTTGCCGGTGCTGAATCGCAAGGCGCGCGAGCTGGCTATTCGCGCTGCGCTGGCCTTGCATTGCGACGTGCAAGAGCGCTCGATCTTCGCGCGCAAGAATTATTTTTATCCCGACCTGCCCAAGGGCTACCAAATTTCACAGTACGAGCTTCCGCTGGCGACCAAAGGCTGGCTGGAAGTGGAGGACGGCGGCGCGACGAAGCGCATCGGCATCACGCGCGTTCACATGGAAGAGGATGCGGCGAAGAATCTGCATGAGGGCTTCGCGGATTCCGATCGCTGGAGCTACATTGACTACAACCGCTGCGGCGTGCCCCTGATCGAAATTGTTTCCGAGCCTGATATAAGAACGCCTGCCGAAGCGTATTCATATTTGACGACCTTGAAACAGGTGCTGGAGTACACGGAAGTGAGCGATTGCAACATGGAAGAAGGCTCTTTGCGCTGCGACGCCAACGTGAGCGTGCGCTTGCGCGGAGCCCCGAACTTCGGGACGAAGGTTGAAGCCAAGAACCTGAATTCGTTTCGCTACCTGGCGCACGCGCTCGAATACGAAATCGAGCGGCAGATCGGTGTGATCGAGGCAGCCGGGACAATCGTGCAGGAAACGCGGCTGTGGAACGTGCAAGGCGGGCGCACCGAGCCGATGCGCTCGAAGGAATTCGCGCACGATTACCGTTATTTTCCGGATCCCGATCTATTGCCGCTAATTTCTTCGGCGGCGCTGGTGGCGGAAATCCGTAGCAGCATGCCGGAATTGCCGGACGCGAAACACGCGCGGTTCGTGAGCGAGTACGGCATCGCCACATACGATGCGGGCGTGCTGACGGCGACGCGCTCGCTGGCTGATTATTTCGAAGCGGTGGTGCGCGCCGGCGCTCCGGCAAAAGCGGCGGCGAGTTGGATTTCGGTGGAATTGCTGCGGCGGCTGAAAGATGCCGGAGAGGAAATCGAGGATCGCCCGGTCTCTCCGGCGGCGTTAGCGGAGCTTTTGGCGATCGTCGAGCGCGGCGAAATCACCGCGGCCAGCGGCAAAAAAGTGTTTGCCACGATGTTCGATACCGGCAAAAAAGCAGCGGACATCATCGCCGCTGAAGGCATGGCGCAGATTTCGGACACGGGCGCGATTGAAGCGATTGCGCGCGCGGTGGTTGCGAAGAGCCCGGACAACGTGGCAAAGTACCGGTCCGGCAGCGAAGGCGTGTTCAAGTTTTTCGTCGGCCAGGTGATGAAGGAAACGCGCGGCCAGGCGAATCCACAAATCGTCAACGAAATTCTCAAGCGCGTGCTCGCGGAATCTTAGTCCAGTCCTCATGGAGAACAATTTGCTTAAAGAAGGCGATAAAGCACCGAACTTTCGCGCCACCGATGACAGCGGCGCAACCGTCTCGCTGAAGGATTTCCACGGCAAGAACCTGATTCTTTATTTTTATCCGAAAGCGAATACACCGGGTTGAACCAACGAAGCGTCCGAGTTTCGTGACGCCCTCAAGCAGTTCGAAGATTTGAACACGGCCATCGTCGGCGCAAGCGGCGATTCCGTGGAGGCTCAGGCAAAATTCAAGGTGAAGCACAAGCTCACCTTCCCTTTGCTCGCGGACACCGAATTCGAAGTGGTGGAAGCGTACGGCGCGCGGCGCATGAAAAGTTTTCTGGGGAAATCGTTCCTGGGGATCGTGCGCATGACTTACTGGATCGGCCCGGACGGCAAGATCCGGAAGATCTGGGATAAAGTCACGCCGAAGGGCCACGCCGCCGAAGTGCTGGCGGCAATTGACGGCAAAGAGTAGTGGAATTGGATAAGCTACTCCGACCCGCCGTCCGAGGGGCTATTCTTTCGGTCGCAACTTCGTGAGCTACGACGTCGTCATCTGTACGCCGCCCATGCCGGCGGATGATGAAACTGCCTGGCAGGCTCTGGATGAGCTGACTAAGGCGCAAGGGCCGGTGCCGCAGGTTTTTAAAGAGCTATACGATCGACTAACCGCGAAGTACCCCTGCATCTGTTCGTTGAGCGACGAGGAAGTCGATGATGGCGTTTGGAGCGACGGCCCCTTGTGGAACAATTTCGGCCACCGCGCCGCTATGTTGGGAATGTCCTACTCGCGCGTCGAAGAGGTTTTGCCTTTTCTGGTACGCGAGGCCAAGGCGCTCGGCCTAACCTTGTTTGATGGCGGCGGGCCGACGATCTACAGGCCTGGATGAAGACCTACGATGACCTATCTCCCCGATTGGAAATCGCTTCGGTTGTCGTTGCAACCTGCCTAAACGGTTACACGGTTACGTTGAACGATTCTCCCAACGGTTCAACCAGCGCATTATCAATCAGGCGCGTCGCACCGACTTTTGCTGCGATCAACACGTAGCACGTGCGGCGCAGACTCATCACCGGCTCGAAAGTTTCGGCGTCTACGATTTCCGCGTAATCGAGGGACACTCGCGGTTCTGAATCGAGCACATGCCGCAACGCCGTAAGCAATCGCGCGGCGTCGCGCACGCCTTTCGCAACTTCATCACGTACCGCGGCAAGCGACCGCGAAAGCGCCGTGGCCGCGCGGCGATCGTCTCCTCGCAGATACACGTTCCGCGAAGAAAGCGCGACGCCATCGCCTTCGCGCAGAATCGGCCGCACGATTATTTCGGTATCCAGATTCAAATCCGCGGACATCTGCCGGATGATGCGCACCTGCTGCGCGTCTTTGCGCCCGAAATAGGCACGGCGCGGCTGGACGATTTCGAAAAGCTTCAGGACGACCGTCGCGACGCCGCTGAAGTGTCCGGGGCGCGAGCGGCCTTCGAGGCGGTCGCTCCATCCTTGCACCGTGACCGAAGTGCGAAAACCGGGTGGGTACATTTCCTGTGCCGTGGGTGCGAATAAATAATCCACGCCGAGGTTTTCGAGGGCCGCGCGATCGTCTTCGATCCGTCGCGGATATTTCGTGAAATCCTCGGTCGGCCCGAATTGCGTGGGATTGACGAAGATCGAGACGACTACCGGCGAGCATTCGTGCTTTGCGGCGCGGATCAACGAAAAATGGCCTTCGTGCAGCGCGCCCATCGTCGGGACGAGGCCCAGACTGCGCTCGGACGCGCGAACGTCGTGCGCGATCTGCTTCATCCATTCAATTGTGTGGATTGTTTCCATCAAGATCCCGCGAGGAGAGTGCAACGTCGCGGGGTGGTCATGCCTTGGCCTGGGCTGCGCGCTCGCGGTAGAAATAGATTAGGTCAGTGCCGATCGGTTTCACGCCCAATTGGCGAAGCATCGTCGCGACTTGGCCCCGGTGGTACGTGCCATGATTCACGAGGTGCTGCAACATCTGCCAGAGCGGTTGTGCTTGCGGCACGCCGGCCGTCGTCTTGTGCTGCACGACGCGCTGCACTTCCGCGGGCGTGAGCGATGCGACGTAATCAAGCAGGTCGCGTTCAATTTCGAGCCAGCGGGCGCGGATGGATTCCACATTGGAATACTCGCCGTTCGGGGTGAAAGAAGTGGGCGAGCGGCCGTGCCAACGCTCCAGCCAGAGCCATTCGACCTGCATGATGTGCAGCAGCGTGTCGCGCACCGAACGAAAGCTGGAGGCGAGGTCGCGCGTGAATTGTTCCGAGCTTAGCGCCGCGCAGGCGTCCAGAGTGCGGTGATCGGCCCAGGCGTTGTAATCATAGAGCAGACGAAAATCTTCCACGTTCATTGGCGTACTCCCATTGTTGATTCAGGCGGCGCCTTGCGCGAATCAGGTGCGCTGGCGCGCCAGCGGTTGCTCGCGCGATTGCGCGGGTGCGTGAAAAGATTCGGCGTCGGAGGGAAAATCGCCGCGGCGCACATCGTCGCAATAGCTCACCACCGCCCGCGAAATTTCTCTGGTCAGATCCGCGTACTGCCGCGCGAATTTCGGCTTGTGGCCTTGCGTCAAGCCTACCAAATCGTGGAACACCAGCACCTGGCCGTCGCAGTCGGGCCCAGCGCCGATGCCGATGGTGGGGATGCGCAATTTTTCAGTGATGCGCGCGGCGATTTCGCGCGGCACAGATTCCAGCACTGCAGCGAAAGCACCAGCGGCTTCGACAGCGCGCGCGTCGCGTTCGAGCTGCCGCGCGGCGTCGGCCGTCTTGCCTTGCACGTGGAATCCGCCGAGCGCGTGAATGGATTGCGGCGTCAGGCCCACGTGGCCCATCACTGGGATTTCCGATTCCACCAGCCGCGCGATCAATTCAATGCGCCGCTCGCCTCCCTCGACTTTCACGGCCTCTGCGCCGCCTTCTTTCACCAAGCGCACCGCATTGCGCACCGATTCCTCGAGCGAAACGTGAAAGCTGCCGTAAGGCATATCGGCGACGAGCAATGCTCGCTGCGTGCCGCGGCGCACTGCGCGCGTATGATGCAGAATTTCGTCCACAGTGACGGGCAAAGTGCTGTCGTAACCGAGCACCACCATGCCCAGCGAATCGCCGACGAGCAAAATGTCCACGCCGGCTTCATCGAGCAAGCGCGCAGTGGGGTAATCGTAGGCCGTAAGGCACGTGATTTTTTGCTTGGTTTCGAAATGCCCGGCGAGGGAATTCGTTTTGCGGGAAAGAATGTCAGGCACGGTCACTTTGCCGTTGCCCGCACGCGGTGCAACACTCATTTTGGCCTCCGGTGCCGTTCCCAGAAATCGGGATACAGCCCATCACATTCTTGGATGCTACCAGAAGACCCGGCGGGTCTGCAAAAGATTCTGGCTAGGACGGGGACGGGTCCGCACTGCCCTACAACGCCACACGCAAAAACGGCTGCGCCGCCCTCCGCAGAAGGCCACGCAGCCAGACAAACACTTACCTTGCGACTGGATCAGCGGCTTTAGTGATCGTGGTCGTGCTCGTCCCAATCGTGGTCGGTGCGCCACCGATGCCCATCTTCGTCCCACCACTTGTGATCTTTGTCCCAGCAGCGTTCGCGCTGTTCCGCGAGTTCGTGGCGCCAGTGATCGGCTTCTTTGCTGTCCGGGCCATTGTGCTTGATGGCTTCGTGCAGGTTGTGGTCAATTTTCGCGGTGTCATGCTGGCAGTCGTCTGCACGGACTTGCGGGGCAGTGAACACAAACATTCCCGCCAGCACTGCAAAACCAACGATGGGCTTCGCTGCATTAATGATGTTCGAACGATTTCGCATCGACGCTGTTTCCTCCTGTAACTTCGTGTCACTACCTTCGGATTACGATTACGATTTCGGTCTCGCTGGGAATCCCTGGCTAACGAGAACGATATACGGAGGTCGGAATTGCCCCAATCAGGTATTCGCTTGAGAGGGTAGGGTCATACGCTGTAGGGAAAACTACGAACTTTGTCGCATCTTAGTCCGATGCCTGCCCGACGGGAGCGGGCATTTGCGGTTCCACGCCGCGCCAGCCGACCGGCCGTCCTTGCACGGCTTCTTTCAGCGCGCGGAAGAGCACGACGTACATCATCTGCCGGTAATAAAAGCGCTGGAGAATCAGCGGCGCGAGCAAAGTCCAATCCTCGTGGCGTTCCAGAATAAACGCGACCACGCAGGTGAAGAGGTCAATCATCATGAAGATGGCGAAGAAAATCAGCGAGCGCTCGACGTCCTGCAGCGTCCACAATTGCGGCAAGCGCGCGATGCGCAGTTGCGCGAGTCCCCACAGCGCGATGGAAAGCAGGAACAGCAGATCAATCAGCGGCGAAACCAGCGGCAAGACAATCTGAAAGAGGAAAATATTCGGAATGGCTACCCAGCCGAGCGTGCCGTAGCGTGGCTTCCCCACCGCGTCGCGGTGTTTCCACACGGCTTGCAAAGTGCCGAAGGTCCAGCGGAAGCGCTGGCGGATCAGAGCTTCCACAGTTTCGGGAACTTCCGTTCGGCCGATGGCGTCCTCGTCATACAAAATCTTCCAGCCGTTGCGGCGAATGGTCAGCGTCAAGTCTGTATCTTCCGCCACGGTGTCGCCGGAAAATCCATGATTCGCGCGGAGTAAATCCGTGCGCCACGCGCCCACCGCGCCGGGAACCACCGGAATGCAATTCAGCAAATCGAACGCGCGTTTTTCCAGATTCTGGCTGGTGATGTATTCAAGCGCCTGCCATCGCGTGAGCCAGCGATTGCGGTTCATCACTTTCACGTTGCCGGCCACGGCGCCCACCTTGGGATCCGCGAAGTGCCGGACCAGCCGCGGAATCGCCTCGGCGTCAACGATGGTATCGCCGTCAATCGAAACGATAATTTCGCCGGTGGCTTCGGCCAAGCCATGATTCAGCGCAGCCGGCTTGCCGTGATTGGATTGATTGATCAGCCGCACGCGCGGGTCGCCGCTGAAATTTGCACGCACCAGCTCAGCGGTACGATCCGTGGAACCGTCATTCACCACCAGAACTTCGAGCTTCGGATAATCGCAAGAAAGCGCGGCGGTGACCGTCTCCACAATCGCGGCTTGCTCGTTGTACGCGGGAATCAACACAGTGACCCGGGGCTTGTATTCGGGATGATCGGCGGGCGCAGGCCGCAGCTTTTCCACGAGAGCCAGCAAGCCGATGATCAGCGCGCGCCCGCTGACCAGCAAAATTCCGGCGACGAAAATGAACGCAATTCCCGCGCGGAACCAGCGGAAAACTTCAAAGATAAAAGCGTCGGCGCGTACCAGCAGCCATTCCTCCTGCGAGAGCGGCTGCATCACTTGCGCGCGCGTCTGATGCAGCAGGTCGGAAACCGAAACGAATTCGTAGCCCTTGGCGCGCAGACCATCAATAATTTGCGGCAGGGCCGCGACGGTATTGGCGCGGTCGCCGCCGCCATCGTGCATCAAGATGATGTTGCCCTTGTTCTGCGTCGCATCGTGCAGGACGCGCTCGACGATCGTCTGCGTCGTGGGTGGCGCGCCGCCATTGATTTCGCCCCAATCGTGCGGGTCCACGCGCGCGCCGACGATGATGTAGCCCATGGACTGCGGAAGCGGCAGCATCTGAATTTCGCTGGCGGTTTCCGGTTGATGATCAATTCCGTAGGGCGGGCGGAAAAGCAGCGTCTTCACGCCCAAATTGCTTTCCAGCAGAAGCTCCGTCAGGTTCAATTCGATCTGCAGCTGCGATTTCGAAATGGTTTCGAAGTCCGGATGCGTGAAAGTGTGATTTCCGACTTCATTGCCCTGAGCGTATTCCTGCTTCACGATGTCTGAATACTGGCTGGCGACATCGCCGATCACGAAAAATGTGGCGGTCGCGTTCTTTTCCTTCAGCGTCTGCAAAATCTTCGGCGTCCAATCCGGGTCGGGGCCGTCATCGAACGTGAGCGCCACTTTGTGCGGGGCCGCGCCCATTTCCTCGATACGCCACGAAAGCGGATAACTTTGGTAGGACTCATCGTCGAAGACGTCGCTGCCGGAATCGTAATCAAACGTGCGCCGGCCACTTTGCGGCGTCGCAGTGATGCGCCAGATATCGCCATCGCCTTCTAGAATGATGTCGTAGCCGGGAGGAACCTCTTCGATTTTCGCGCGGGTGGCGTCGTCCGCGTGCGTCGCGTCCCAAATGGACCAAATGGAAGGATCTTCCATGCCGAGACGCCAGAGCGCCGTGCCGCGCACGCCGGCGCGTTCGGCCGCGCGCAGTTGGTTATAGGCCGTCACGCTGTCCAGCATCCACACTTGGTGGACCTGGTTGTTTTCGTCTTCGTAGGAATAATGCGGATTCAGCGTATCGGGATCGAAGGTCACGTCGGATTCGGATTCCACCGCGGTGATGATTCCCTGCTGGAACGTAAGCGCTTGCGCGACGGGATGCGGATTCGTCTTCGTTTTAGCGGGCCAGTCGTAGCCGTAGTTCGCAATGCCCATCACGATCTTGCCCGGCGGCACAATCTTCACAACGTTCTGAATGTCGCGTTCGAACCAATCCTGGGGCGCGATGGGCCCGGGAGCCGACGTCGGGTAGTGCAGGTCATAATTCATCAAGATCAACGCGTCGGCCTGCTCCGCCAAATATTTGTAGTCGTAGCTCCAATCCGCCGCGGGGACCGCAACCATAAGCTTGAGGTTGGCTTTGTGCATCGCGATCGCCAGGTCATGAATGAATCGCGAAAAATTGGATTGGCTCGTCTGCGGCATCAGCTCGAAATCAACCACGACGCCGGACTGGTGCTGCGAGGTGGCAAACTCCGCAAGTGATTTCGAGAGGCGCTCGCGCGCCGCGGAGCTCGCGAGCATTTCCGCCATCTGCGTGGTGACCCATTCCTTGCCGTCGTAGTTATTCACCATGGACATGATCGGCAGCTCGATGCCGTTCGTCTGCATCCAGGACACCAGCTTCGGATCCTGATCAATGTCCAATCGCCCATCCGGCGAAGAAGCGTGGAGGGCCTCCGGAATCAGCAAGTCAATATCGTGGTAGTGCAGTTTCAGCGACGCGAAGCTGGTGGGATCGTCGCCAACATAAAACGCGGCGCGTAGCGGATCGTAATTTTGCGGGATTTTTCCGAGCGCGGCGACCTTGCGTTTGCGCCCGCGCGGCGGAGTCTTGGATTTTACCTTCGTGGGAACCGCGTGCAGTCCCCAGTGCGTGGCGGCCTGCAAAATATCCGGTAGTTCCGGCTTGCGAAACACGTTCACCAGAAAAATTACGAGTACCAGAGTGAAAAATCCGCCGGTAATTTCCAGCACGCGGCGCGTGCGACGCCAACGGCGGCGCTCCTGATCATAGAAAATAGGCTTGCGTTCAGGCATTCAGGCAATCCAAGCTAGCCGTCCGATGAGGCGGTGTCAATGACTCCAGGTATTAGGATGCGCGTAAACGTCGTCGCCGCTGTATTGGCTGGGCTGGCGCTGCGTGTATATCTCGTCCTGAAATTTCCAGTGACGGACACCGGCGATGCTCCATTCTACATGGAGTTGGCCTGGAATTGGCTGAAGAACGGAGTGTACGGATTTGCGGTGTACGGGCGGCTGACGCCCGTGGACATGCGCGTTCCGGGCTATCCGGCGTTTCTTGCGGCGGTGTTTGCGTTCGCGGGACAGTCCGCGCGAGCGGCGATGCTGGCGCAAGTAGTGGTGGATCTCGCGACGTGTTTCGTTATCGCACTGATCGCGGCGCGACTTGCGCCGGAGCCCGCGCGGCGGCGCGTGGCCATCGCGGGATTGTGGCTTGCGGCTCTGTGCCCGTTCACGGCGAACTACACCGCGGTGGTGCTCACCGAAACGCTCGTGATTTTTTTGACGGCGCTGGCGATGCTGGTTCTGCTGCAAACGGATGCGGGCGGCCCGCGCGAAATCAGCGCGAAAACGAGGGGCGCTGCGGCGTTCTTGACCAACCCCTGGCTGCTGGCTGGAATTGTCGTCGGCTTCGGCACTTTGGTGCGGCCGGAAACGCCGCTTCTGCTTTTCGCCGCGGGTCTGGTGCTGGTAGCCAAGTGGTGGCGCCCGGCGGATTGGATGAAGCTGGCGCGCGCGGGATTGCTGATGGCGCTCGGGCTCTTGCTGCCGCTTGTGCCGTGGGCCGCGCGCAATTGGCATACCTTGCACGATGTGCAATTCCTTGCGCCGCGATATAGCGAACTGCCCGGCGAATACGCGCCTTTGGGGTTCTCTGACTGGACCAACACCTGGATGTGGCGTTTCCGCGATGTTTACCTGACGCAATGGAAAGTGAACGAGGAAGAAATTGAAATTGGTCAGCTTCCTGGGTATGCATTCGATTCGCAGGACGAGAAAGAGCGGATCGCTGATTTGCTCGACGAATACAACGAGGCGCTTACCATTGATCCTGCACTCGATCAGGGGTTTCGTGAAATTGCACTGGAGCGTACCCAACGCCATCCGTTGCGTACCTACGTGAAAGTTCCGCTGCTTCGCACCCTCACGCTATGGTTCACGCCGCGCGTTGAGCTGCTTCCCTCTTCAGGGCATCTCTGGCCTCTTCGCGAAGAGTGGCAGGATGACCGCCCGGATTTTCTGGTCACGCTCGGGGTTACGGTCGCGAACGGAATTTACATCCTGCTCGCACTAATCGGCTTGTGGCTGGCGCGTGGGCGTCCCGGAGTGGCGCTGATGGTGACGTATTGCGTGGTGCGCACGCTATTCTTCGTGAGATTCGTCGAAACGCCCGAGCCGCGCTACGTGCTGGAATGTTTTCCCGCAGTGATCGCGCTCGCTGCACAGGTTTTCGCGCCGCGTCGGGAACCGGATGTAGCGGCGGTCTTTAGACCGCCATCGACCCGCGCAGTGTCATCGATGACGCACTGAAGTGCGCCGCTACAAAAGCTTCCCAAATCTCTACTGCGTGCCAGATTGGGCAGGGTCAATCTGGCAGTGCGGCCGCTTGCCGCCGCTTTTCCGGCGCGAAGCTTGGTTCGCGTGCAGTGAACGCCGGTCTGGCACCAAAGCAGGCGAGCCTCGCCCAAAAAAAGGCGGGAGCAAGCTCCCGCACTCCCTGATGGAGCAGCGCCGCACTCCACGCTAACTTTCTTCCACCGGCTCGGGGTGAATCGTCAGGCGAAAAATCTGGGGGAAACGTTCTTTCACACGGTCTTCCAGCGCGGCAGTGATGTCGTGAACTTCAGTGATCGGCAAATTGCCGTCCATCGCGCAGTGGCAGGAGACGAGGATTTTGTGATCCACGCTGCGCACGTGCACCTCGTGGCAATTCGTAAGCTCGTGATACTCCGATTCCAATGAATTCAGGAAATTTTGCACCGTGCGCGCGAGTTCTTTCATTTCCTCGGCGCCGCCGATCTTCACTCCCAGCGGCTCGATATGAATATTCACCAGCGCGCGCGGATCGGTTTCCTTCAGGATGTCCTGCTCGAGCTCGGTGGCGCGACGATGCGCTTCGCGCAGGCTCGCATCTTCGTCCACTTCCAGGTGCAGCTCGATGAAAAGCCGGTGATCGAACTGGTGCGCCGAAAGTTCGTGGACCGACATGCCTCTTCTCTGGGCGATCGCGCGAATCGCTTCGAAGATATTTTCATCGCTCTTGGCGCGCGGCTCCATGTGCACCACCACGTCCGCCGGAACGATCTGCGCGATCTTTTTTTCCACCGCTTCGCTCGCGGCGTGGGCCTGCTCCAGGCTCGCGGTGCGCGGAACGCTGAGCGTCACGTCCACAAAATAGCGCTGGCCCGCGCGGCGCACGCGCACGCGTTCGGACTGCAGGACGCCTTCCGTCTTGCCCACGGCGGTTTCGATGCGTTCGCGCAATCCGTGCGGGGCAACATCCAGAAGCGCGTCCGCCGTGCGTTTCCCGAGCCGCGAACCAATCCAGATAATCACGCCGGCCACGCCGAGCGCCGCGACGGCGTCGAGCCGGCCCAGCCACGCGATTCCCAATCGCATGCCCAGCCACGCGCCGCTGATGCCCAGGATGACGACGAACGTGCTCCACACGTCGGTGGAAAAATGCAGCGCGTCGGCTTCCAGCGCGTCACTGGGATATTTCGCCAGCACCCGGCTCAACGCTTTCGAACGCACCACGTCAATTCCCATGCACAACGCCAGCACCAGAATCGCGATCAGGCTGGGACGTATGTGAATCGTGTGAAACACCAGGCGCTGAAAAGCTTCCCAGATGATGTACACCGCGGTGAGCAGCAGCAGCGCCGTTTCCACGAACGCCGAAAAGTTTTCCACTTTCCCGTGGCCGTACAAATGGTCCGCGTCTGCCGGCTTATCGGCCACGCGCACCGAAAGATAGGTAATCACCGCAGCCACCAAATCCAGGGTGGAGTGCAGCGCTTCAGACAAAATGCCCAAGCTGCCGGTGCGCAGCACCAGAAACACTTTCAGCGATACCAGCAGCACCGCGGAGCCCACCGAAGCCAGCGCCGCCAACCGTTTTTCACGCGATGCACGTTCCAAAGGCTCAAGAGCCATCGGGGGATTATACGCTGAGCAGGCACTGCGCCAGTTTCCGACCATCCGAATCGTCAGCATCTGGGGCGCACACGACAGAATTTATGCCAGTCATGCCTCGAGCAACTTGCCGCGACCAGACTTCCCATTTGCACGGGAGTTGATAAGATAAATGACGAAACCCTTTCCATCGCCATGCTGGCCGTCAGCGACAATCTCGCGCAGTGTATCTCCGCCCTGCGCGGGCACAAGCTGCGCGCGTCGCTCACCGCCCTGGGACTGACGATGGGCGTCGCGACGCTGATCACCGTAATGACCGTGGTGCAGGGCGCTAACCTCTACGTCGAACAAAAAATCGCCAATATGGGCACCAACGTTTTCCAGATCGCGCGCACTCCTTTCGCGGTGACGGACTTCACCATCATCATCAAAGCGCTGAAGTACCGAAAGATCGAAATAGACGATATGGACGCCGTCGCCGCGGGTTGCACCGCCTGCGGAGAAGTCGGCGGCAGCGCGAGCGCCACCGTCCGCGCGCAGTCCGGCAATAAAGAGCAGCAGGACGTGAATCTGTACGGCCAAACCGCGAATATGGCGGATATTGACTCGCGCACCGTCGAATTCGGCCGCTACTTCACTCCGTCGGAAGCCGAGCACAAAGCCAACGTCTGCGTGATCGGCGATACCATCGTGCAGCAACTCTTTCTCGGCATGGACCCCATTGGCAAATCCGTACGCATCGGCAGCGACGATTTCCTGGTAGTCGGAGTGATGGAAAAGATCGGCAGCGTCCTGGGCCAAGACCAAGACAACTTCGTGATCATTCCGCTCACTGATTTCCTGCGGCTGCAAGGACTGAATTCCAGCATCACCATCAACGTCAAAACCAGCAAACAGAACTTTGAGATCGCACAGGACCAAGCGCACCTGATTTTGCGTTCGCGGCGTCATCTGCTGGGCAGCGCCGAAGACGATTTCTTCATCGGAACCAAAGAAAGCTACATGGCGCTGTGGCGCAGCATCAGCTCGGCGTTTTTCGGCGTATTCATTATGGTGAGCGCCATTTCGGTGGTCATCGGCGGCATCGTGATCATGAACGTGATGCTGGTGAGCGTGACGCTGCGCCGGCGAGAAATTGGCGTGCGGCGCGCCGTGGGCGCGACGAAACAAGACATCCTGCGCCAGTTCATGATGGAAAGCGTGGTGCAATGCCTGGTGGGAGGCTTTGCCGGCGTGTCGCTGGGATTCCTGGTGGCGCTCGCTCTGCGCAGCTTCACGCCGTTCCCAGCTTCGGTGCAAACCTGGGTTGCCGTGATGGGCGTGCTGCTGAGCTCCGCCGTGGGACTATTCTTCGGAATTTATCCGGCGATGCGCGCGTCGCAGCTTGATCCGGTAGTCGCCTTGAGGTCTGAATAATGGCGCTGATGACGCTGGCGCAGGCGCGCGAAAATTTCCTCGCAGCAATGGGTACGCTGCGCTCGTCCAAGGTGCGCTCGGCCTTGACTGTGCTCGGCATCGTCATTGGTGTGTCCTCGGTGATTTCCATGGCGGCGATCATTCAAGGCCTGAACAAGTTCGTGCAGGACAAAGTGGAATCGCTCGGCTCGCGCACTTACTTTCTCACGCGATTTCCGCCGGCGATGGACCCCGCGCGCATGCCTGAGCGCATTCGCTCGCGCCGTTATATCGAATACAGCTATGCCGATTACATCCGCCAGGCCGCTCCCGACGTGCAGATCGTCACGACGATCGGTACGCGCGGATTTTTCTTCGGCGATAGCAACATGATCACCAGCGGCGATCGTAGCGTCGAGAAAGTGATCATACGCGGCGCCGAGCCGCAATACACCGAAGCAATTCCGCTGTTTTCTGTGGCGCGCGGCCGCTTTATCAGCAACACGGACGAAGAGCACGCGCGGTCCGTGGTAGTATTGGGCGCGGCCATCAGCGAATCGCTCTTCCCGACCACGGATCCGATCGGCAAAACGGTGCGCATCAATGGCGGCTTGTATGAAGTCATCGGCGTATTCGAGCACGACCAGGGCCTCTTCCTCGGCCCAGGCGTGGACATCTTCGCCATCATCCCGCTGAGCAACTTCAAAAAAGAATACCCGGGATCGAAAGAGCTAGTGATGGCGTTCACTGTTCCCAAGAACGTGAACATTGACGTGGCGCAAGGCGAAGTGATCCAGGCCATGCGCCGCTTGCGTAAGGTTCCCGCCGACAAAGACAACGATTTCGAGCTGAGCTCGCCGGACTTTCTAAGCAATCTGTGGAATCAGCTCACCGGCGCGCTGGTGATTCTTACGACGGTGATCAGCTCGATCGGTTTGCTCGTCGGCGGGATCGGGGTGATGAACATCATGCTCATCTCCGTCACCGAGCGAACGCAGGAAATCGGCGTACGCAAAGCGATTGGCGCTCGCCGCGCGGACATTCGTTTGCAGTTCCTGCTGGAAGCCGTAGTCCTCACGCTCGTCGGCGGCACGATAGGCATCTTGATCGGTGCCGGAGTATCAACTCTCGTGCGCACTCTCGCGCCTTCGATTCCCGCAACGCTTTCGTATCTGTGGGTGACGATCGGATTCGCCATCTCTGTGGGCGTGGGATTATTTTTCGGCTACTACCCAGCCAGCCTCGCCGCGAATCTCGATCCCATTGATTGCCTTCGCTATGAATAATCGTGGTCCTACATCGCCGAGGGGAACAATTTCCGCGCCGTTGCCGTATACACTCTCGTAGCAATCGCGTGAACCGAATCGGTCCAAGGAGCGCCGGCGCATGGCCAACGGAAACTTCATCGAGTACTTGATTGCCGACGTGAAGTACACGGCGCGCATCCTGTGGCGCAGCCCCGCGTTTGCGGCGACGGCAATTGTCGCGCTCGCGTTGGGCATTGGCGCGAACACCGCGATCTTTTCGGTGGTCAACACCGTGCTGTTGCAGCCGCTTTCGTATCCGCAACCGGACCGCCTCGTCGCACTCGAGCGTCGCTTTCCGGAGGGGAACGGTCCTTCGACTTCGATTCCGAAATTCACCACTTGGCGCGAACAAACGCAAGTGTTCCAGGCTGTCGCCGCCTACGATTTCGCGGGCCCCGGCATCAATCTCACCGGCGGCGACCGTCCCGAGCAGGTGAAGGGAATTCACGCGTCCGCCTCCTATTTCGAAGTCTTCGGCGCGCCCGTCGTGCTCGGCCGAGTGTACACGGAAGAGGAAGATCGCCCCGGCGGCCCGCGGGTCCTGGTGATCAGCAACGGACTGTGGCGCGGCCGCTACGGGAGCGATCCGGCCATCATCGGCAAGACCATCGAACTTACCGGCGAGCCGTACCAAATCATCGGCGTCGTCGGCTCCCAGTTCAAGACCGATCCTCCGGCAGATATATGGCTGCCGCTGCAACCGGACCCCAACAGCACGAATCAAGGTCATTACCTGCTATGCGCAGCGCGCCTGCGTCCCGGCGTCACGCTCGCGCAAGCGCAAGCCGCGATGAAACTTTCCGCCGCGGAGTTCGCCAGAAAATATCCTGGCGCCCTGATGGGCAAAGATGAAAGCGCCACGGCTGTTCCGCTCCGCGACGCGGTGGTTTCGGGCGCGCGCACCGCGCTGCTGATTCTGCTCGGCGCGGTCGGCTTTGTGCTGCTGATCGCTTGTGCCAACGTGGCGAACCTGCTGCTCGCGCGCGCCACGCTGCGCAAACGCGAGATCGCGATTCGCTCGGCGCTGGGCGCGGAACGCCGCCGAATCGTTTTTCAACTGCTCACGGAGAGTATGCTGCTGTCGCTTGTCGGAGGCGTGCTCGGCCTGGCGCTGGGTTACGCCGGAGTGCGCGCACTGCTGGCGATAAACCCGGTGGACATTCCGCGCATCGGTGAACACGGTTCAGCGGTTGCGTTGGACTGGCGCGTGCTGGCGTTCACTCTGTTCGTCGCGCTCTTGACCGGCATCTTGTTCGGCCTTGTGCCGGCCTTCAGCAGTTCGCGCACGGACCTGACCGTCACGCTCAAGGAAGGCAGCTCGCGCACGGGCAGCAGTTTCCGCCAGAACAAAGCCCGCGCGATTCTGGTGGTGACGGAAATCGCGCTCGCGCTGGTTCTGCTGGTCGGAGCGGCGCTGCTGATTCGCACTTTCGCGATGATGCGTACAGAAAAACCGGGCTTCGACGCTCACAACGTTCTCACGATGGAAATGTCGCTCTCGGCAGAACGATTCGAGAAGACCGCCGCAGTCGCTCAGGTGGTGCGCGAAGTGGAGCGGCGTGTGGATGCGCTTCCCGGCGTCGAAGCCGTCGCCAGCACCTGCTGCCTGCCAACGACCGGCGGCATTGACCTGCCGTTTACGATCGAGGGCCATCCGCCGACCGACGGGCCATACAACGGCGACGTGTCGTGGCGCAATGTCTCTGCGCAATACTTCCAGGTATTTCGGATTCCACTTTTGCGCGGACGTACATTCACGGAGAACGATGACGCGGCTTCGGATCGCGTCGCGGTGATCAACGAAGCGATGGCCAAACAGTATTGGCCCAAGGGCGATGCCCTCGGAGCGCGCGTCACCATCGGCCACGGCGTTGGCCCGCAATTCGAAGAGCCGCCGCGCGAGATCGTGGGAATCGTCGGCAGCACGCGCGACGGCGGTCTCGATAACGATCCGATTCCCCTGATGTACATCCCCGAACCGCAGGTCTTGGACGGCATCACGGCGCTGGGAAGCAAGATACTTCCCATCGATTGGCTGATTCGCACCAAAGTCGCGCCGTTTTCGATGAGCACGGAGCTGCAACAGGAGCTGCGCGTCGCGTCGGGCGGAATTCCCGTGGCGCACGTCCGCACGATGGAGCAAGTTGTCGGCGAATCCACCGCTCGTGGCGATTTCAATACGATGCTGCTCACGATTTTCGCGGGCGTCGCGCTGTTTCTCGCGGCTATCGGCATCTACGGATTGATGGCGTACTCCGTTCAGCAGCGCACGCAGGAAATCGGCATTCGCATGGCGCTGGGAGCGAGCCCAGAGCACGTGCGCAAGATGGTGGTGATGCAAGGTATGCGCCTCGCGGCGATCGGTGTGGTGATCGGTGTGGCCGCCGCGCTGGGCCTGACGCGCTTCATGGCCGGTCTGATCTACGGCGTGAAAACGTGGGACCCCATCGTGTTTGTCACCGTAGCCGTGCTGCTAAGCGCCGTCGCCTGGTTCGCAACCTACATCCCCGCGCGGCGCGCCTCGCGCGTGGACCCCATGGTCTCGCTGCGCTACGAGTAGACTGCGAGTGCCTGGAACAGCGTATAGTTCACATCGCTATTTGTGGGAGTAACGCGCTGGTTCAGTGAGGGAACGGTTGGCGATTGTCCTGGTACTCGGCGTTTGTCTCATGATCGCAGCGCCGTTGCTGCGCCGGTTTCAACTCAGGTCGCCGGCGCTCGTGGCCGGCGCGTGCACGGTGGTCGCGGTTGCCATCTTTGGGTTAGCGCACCAGGATCCAAGAATCGGCGAGGCGGCCATCGAGGCGAATCGCCGGCAGTATCTCTACGTGCTGGCTTGCGAACTTCCGGTGCTGATACTTGCGCTGATTTCTCTGCGAAATTCCAAATGGGTGTTTTGGCTGGGATGGACGATCAATTTAGCGTTTGCGTTGTATCTGGCGGTAATCGTCGTATGGCTGGAATTTTTCTGGCATTGGTGACTTCGGCCAAATCAGCGGCGGCGGGAAAAAGGAGAGAGGCGCTCGGAGACTTCACAAGCGCCTCCTCAACTAATTCAACGTAAACCGTACCTCACTGGATCACCTCCTTCTCGGCGAGGACGCCGATGTCGACAAGAACGTCGAGTGGTCCCAGTATACCTTGAAATTCCTGCCGGCTTCATGCTTACTGAGGTTTGTGCCGTCGGGACGAGCGAGGCGTTCTATACCCGCGCAAGACTCAGCAACATCCGTGAACCGTCGAGAGCTGCTCAAACTCGTATCGGCTGCCGCTTTCATCGGGACATCAACCATGCCCGGCAAAACTCAGACCACTCAAACTGTCCCTGTGAAACCGGTGTCTTTGCCCGAACTGCCGCCGAAGCCATCGAAAGATAGCGCGGCAAAACTCTTTCCTGGATTTGAAGAGACTGAGGTTCGCACGAGCGGAGCGACCATTCCTGTCCTCCACAGTGGTGATGGACCGCCTGTGCTCCTTCTGCACGGATATCCCGAGACTCACGCTACCTGGCACAAAGTAGCGCCGAAACTCGCCGAGCGGTTCTCGGTCTACGTGCCGGATCTGCGAGGATACGGGGATTCAAGCCACCCGAGCGACGGAGATCGCCACGTAAATTATTCGTTCCGCGCGATGGCGCTCGACCAGGTCGAGACGATGCGCCATTTTGGGCACGAGGAGTTTCTCGTGGGTGCCCACGATCGGGGTGCGCGTGTCGCCCATCGTCTATGCCTCGACTTTCCCAAAAGCGTGAAGAAGGTTTGTCTCATGGACACCGCTCCGACCTTGACGATGTACCAACGAACAAATCAAGAGTTCGCGACGAAGTACATGTGGTGGTTCTTCCTTATTCAAGCAGCGCCCTTGCCGGAGCATCTCATTGGGCTCGATTCTCGGTACTATCTCGAAAAAGTCCTTGGCGGGCTGAACAAAACGCCGGGAGCCCTCACGCCTGAAGCGGTGAGCGAGTATCGTCGCTGCTTCTGCTGCACATCCACGATTCATGCCACGTGCGAGGATTTCAGAGCGGCAGCGGATATCGGTCTTGAAATGGACGAAGCGGATGACCGTGTGGGCAAGAAGGTCGTCGCACCGATTCACGCCCTCTGGGGGGCAAAAAACTCCGTGGGGCAGTTGTGGGACGTCCTTGCGACCTGGCGGGCGAAAGCGGCTTCAACGGTTACGGGGCGCAGTCTCGATTGCGGCCATTTCCTCCAGGAGGAACGTCCCGAGGAAACCTTCCACGAACTGCAGCAGTTCTTCGGTTCAGCGTGAGGTCAGAAGCAATCGGGCGCCGAAGCCGCCGCGTTGCCTGGTCTCGATGATTATTTTGAGTCGAGGGAAAAGGCCAGCAGGACGTTTCCGGCCATGGCGTTGTCGTAGCCGGTATTCACGTAGACCATGCCGCTGACGATCAGCGGGCCCGCGCCATTCAGCGAACCGCCGTGGGCTTTCACGCCGTTGGTAGTACGAAAATCCTGCGCTGTATCGAAGTCCCAGAGCACGGACCCGTCGCGGGTGTCGTACGCGCGCAAGTGCCCGTCGAGCGAACCGGCAAAGAGCACGCCGGGAATCAAAGTCGGCGGCGCCATCTGAGCCGCGCTGCAGCCGTCATGAGCAAGGCAAGCCGGCTTGGGCGGAGAAACATGCCAAACTTGGCGCCCGTTGCGAAGATTGAGCGCGAAAACACCACCGCCCGACAGCGGGTTTGCAAAATCAAAATCGGAAAGCGGGAAATAAGCGGCGCGTCCGTCCGCGGCGCCGCCCCATTCCACTCCGCCTAGAGGGCCCCCGCGGCCGATGCGCGTTTTCCAAAGAAGCTCGCCATGGCGATCGGGATCGAGCGCATACACCATTCCCGATTTCTGCGAAAGCAGCAGGACGTTGCGCCCGCCGCCAATCGGCTTCAGCACCGGAGGCGAGCCGAAATCGAAATCATCACCGGGCTGTGCGGGACAATTGTCCTTCTTCTCCGCCACGCAGCCACTGTTCCACATATCCTTGGTGGTGAACTGCCGCGACCACAATTTCTTGCCGGTGCGCATGTCGAACGCGATCACGGAATCGGAAGTCTGCGTCGGTGGATCGGAATAGTTATTCCCTGTAGCGACGTAAATCGCGTGGCGCTTCAGATCGGCGGTGGGAGAGGACCAAATCGCGGCGCCCGATGGTCCCCAATACTGCACGCCCTGCTCGCTCTTGCGCGTAGGCTTGGGAGCGTCCGCGATGGTGTACGCGCGCCAGATCTGGTTGCCGGTGGCCGCATCCAGAGCCACCACGCTGCCGCGGAACGTGCAGCAGGGATAAAGCGGGTCCGCGGACGCGCCCTCTTCGCCCGAAGAAATCGGAACGTATAGGCGGTCGCGGACCAGCAGTGGCGAGCCCGTAATGCGCGCGGCGGGATGCGCGCCGGGCTGCACTTTCCAGACCAGCGAACCATCCTCCACTTTCACTGCGTACACAAATCCGTTGGTGTCGCCGAAAAACGCCGCGGTTCCCTGATTGCCGACGGAAATCGCGGTCTTCACCGTGGCCGAGGCCTTGAAGCTCCACCACCGGCAGCCCGTCGCCGCATCCAGCGCATACACGGTCCCGTCTTCGCTGCCCACAAAAAGTTTTCCCGCGAACGAAGTTGGCTGGCCAAACGTGGCGCCTGCTCCCGGAAAGCCAAAAGCCCATTTGAATTTCAAATTTTTGACTTTCTCGCGATCGAGGCCCGCAGCGCTCGCCGGCTGAAACCGGCTGTTTTCCGGACCGCCTCCCCACCCCGCCCATCCCGGAGGATTCGGCAGCGGATCGAGGTCCACGGGACAAAGTCCGGTCATCACTACAACCGGATCGTCCGGAGAGCCCAGATAATTCGCAATGGCCGTCTTCTTGGCTTTGGAGAGAAACTTCGCCTCCCACCGCATCCGGCCGGTCTCGAGCGACGCCAGAATCGCCGAGCGCGACATCAATCGCAGCGCCTGGGGCGTCGGTGCGCGCATGTCATTGTCGGGATCCGGCTGATGGCAATTCGCGCACTTCTTGGAAAAGAGTGCGGCACCGTCTTCCGGGACGGCAGCCTGCCGGTGCGCACAGCCCTGCAAGCCGAAGACGAGTCCCATCAACACTAGTCCGAGCCACACGGGGAAGCGGACTTGCGTCAAGCGCTTGCGGGAAGCAGGCACGAGCGAAATACGGTTCCCGGGATTCCGGTTGTACCGAATCCAGATAGCGCTATTGGGAGCGTTGAGGAGGTTCTGAAATCTCTCAGGCAAGTGTTGGTTCGACCTCAGCCCCATCCGCGCTACGCGATCGTCGGATGGCAAACGTTGGATGTTTCCAGCGCGCCGGTGGATGCTTCCCGCAAGAAGAGGACAAGAAAGATACATCAAACCCGTTAAAACCAGGGCGGGAAACCCTGCAGCCCCGTGCACAGAACTTCACTGAAGATAAACCCGAGCGCCGGCAATAACTCTCGTGCGGCGGGCGGTGATTATGCTTCCGAGGAAGCACTTCCGCGCCGCCCGGCAGCACGCACGGCGCGGCCCGCCGAGGATGCCGCGGAGACCGTCTACGAACTAAGCCATCGCAAAGCACGGATCAACCGCGGACAATCCGTTCGCCGGGCCGCGCCACCGCGAGACAGCTCGTGGAGCACGCCTGCAACACATTTGTCTTTCCGCTTGTTTCCGAATGAGGTGTTTTACTTGAGTGGTGGGGCTTGCACCAGCGGCAAGCGGCGAGGTTCGCCGTGGAATCCGCGGACTTCGATTTCATCGAGCACGAATGACGGCGTGACTACCGTGCTGGGAATGCCGCCCTGCGCCGAGCCAAACGCGCCCAGCGCCGTGCCGGCGAATCCTCCCTGCGGATTCTGCATGTAGGGGAAGACGGTTTCGTCGTCGCCGATCGCCGTGATATTGCGCAGCGCACGCAGTTGCAATCCTTCGATGTGCCCGCCGCGGACCATTTCTTCATGGCCATCCGCGACGTAGACGCGATAGACAACCAACGGCATGCGTTCGCCGCTCGCGACGCCTCCGGCAATCCCACCGATGAATTCGCTGAAATCCTCCTGGCGAATCGAAGAAAGCGCGGGATTATCCATGCGCTTCACTTCCAGGCACCATTCGTGGCCGTCGTCGCGGCAGGCGTCTATGAATTTCTTTTTCAGGTCCGCGGCGTTCAGACCGCCGGTGGCCTGAAAAAATAGATTGCTGGCGAGCGGTTGCGGGTCGGAAAGAGTCGCCGAGCGCGCGTGGCCATTGGACGATGAAAAATCAGGACCGGGCCTCCGCGACATCAGCAAGTGCCGCAGAATGCCGTCTTCCACGACGCCCACGCGCTGCGCCTTTACACCTTCGTCGTCAATATCGTAACTTCCCAGCAGCGGCTGACCGTTGAATTCCGCCAATGTGGGATCGTCCACCAGTGACACATTCGTAGGCAGCACGCGCGTGCTCACGCGCCCCGTCCATTCGCTGCGCCCGCCCATGCGCTCCATAATTTCGTCGAACGCCGCCATGGTCGAGAGCGGCGGACGCGCACCGGACAAAGAAGATGCCAACGTCTGCGCCAGCACGGAGCCGGCCGCCGGCGCGTCAAACAGCACGGGGCCGGTGAAGTCCGGAACCAGCGGACTTTGCCGCAAAGTCATCAGCTCGGTCGCGGTCGAGGCGAGCGCCTTACTCACCGTAGCGGGATCGGGCAGGTCCGCTGGCTTCGCGACGTACACAGAATAAAAATCGTGCAACGGCATGCCGTCGCCAGCTTGCGTATCCATCGCCGCTTCGATTGCGGCCAGATGGCGCGAGCTGCGGATGGTGGTGCCTTCGCTATTCATCAAATAATAGGTGACGTAAATCAGGTAGTAATTCACTCGCGTGGCATTCAGCTCCGGATAATTCCGCAACACTTCCGAAGCTTTACGCGATTCATCTTCCCAGTTGCGCGAAGTCCAATCCGGCTCGACGCGCGGGTCAATCTTCACCAGCGGCGGCTCTTGTGAAAAATCGTCAATCTCGGGTGGCTTCGAGAGGCTGCGCAAAAAAGATTGCTTCAGTGACATCTGCGTCACGGCCTGCTTATAGGCTTGGTCGGTGGCCAGCCACAAATCCTGCCGCAACGAGTTGTAGTCGCGGTCAATGCCCACTTCGCCGGTGGAACCGAGGAAGCCCTGGAAGCCGTCTTCGCTGATGAAATTCGAGCTGTCCAGATGATAGTTTCCCACGCGCACGTCCACGCTCATGAAGCGGTTGCGCGTGGTGGAGGTGGAAACGAGTGCGCCAAACGTGGAAGTAACCGTGCGCACGTCCAGGTCGAGCAAGCGGTATTCGAGGTAAAAGGGCTTTTCCACGCCCGGCAGCTGCAAACGCGTACGCGCGCGATCCATTTCGTCGTGCATGGCGTCCAGCGTCTGATCGCTTTCGGCTTCAGAGACCGGCGCCTGTTCGAGCGCCAACGCGGCCCGCACCACAGCAGGCGCGTTCACCGCAGGCTTCGTGGGGTTCGGCGTGTTCGCGGCCGCAACAGAAAACGGAGCGGCGATTACCGAGGCAATCGCCAACGCCAGTGCGGAGAACAATCCCATGATCGTGAATTTCCTCACTGGTGTTGCCCCTTTTCTTCGGGATCGTGCGCCGGCGGCGGCAGAATCGGCGGCTTGTCCGTGGAAGTTTCCTTCTTCTGCACTTCCATCTCGGAAATCAGAATTGCGGGGGCCACGGCGGAAACCGGCACCGAGCCGGATTCCGCGCCGCAGTAACCATTGAAAATATCCGGTGTGTCGCCGGTCGCGACGATCTTCGTCAGCGACACCAGCGGCGTGCCCACGATGTCCACTCCGCGCACCAACTGGTCCGGGCGTCCATCTGGGTAAACTTTATAGACGACCAGCGGCAGCACCTGGAACGCCTGCGGCTGCGCGCGCCCGGTAAACGTGAATCCGCCGGCGATATCGTCAATCAGTAAGCCGAAAGGCTTGTTCTGCTGTTTCACCATTTCGATCAGCTGTTGGCGCAGCTGCGCATCCGTCACCGTCTTCGAGCTGGACACGATCAGGTTGCCCTGGCGAGCCACCGGCACGTAGCCCAGCTGGCGGCGCCCGTGTCCATTCGAATGCGGAATATTCACCAGCGGTGAGCGCGACATCAGAAAAGTTTTTAGCACGCCGTGATCAACCAAGTGAACGTCCTCGGCCTTCACGCCTTCATCGTCAAACGGGTAATAACCCAGCAGCATCTGGCCGCCAAGAGACGCTTCGGTGGGATCGTCCTTGATGGAAATAAAATCGGGCAAAATCTGTTCGCCGATCTTGCTCGTGAACGTCTGCCCCTCGTTGATGTCCTTCTGCCGGAATCCTTCGGCGCGATGCCCGAAAACTTCGTGGAAGAAAACCGCGGCAGCGCGTCCCGTGAGCAGTGCCGGGCCCGCGTATGGATCCACCAGCGGCGCCTTGTCGAGTGCTTCGGTCTCCGCAATCATCACTTGAATGCGGGCAAACACCACCTTATCCGTCGGCGCGTCCTTCGGCTCCAGCCAATCAAAGTTCGCGTAACGATTGATGTCCATGCCATCCGGCGCTTTGCTCTGCACGTACAATTCGAGCCGGTAATGGACCTGCCCGAACGCGATCTTGGTGCCTTCCGTATTCACCTGGTATTGGTTCATGCCCAGCGCGGTGAAAGTGGCGATGGAATTCAGCACCGCGGGAGACTTGCTGAACGCCGCCGTGTACTTACGCACGCGTTCTTCCCAGGGCGTGCGGTCCACTTTGATTTCCACGCGCGGTCCTAGGGAGACGCGCGGCGCTTCCGCCGAAAAATCCGGCGCGGAACCTTCTGCGGTTTGCACCTGCACTTGCTGGCTGGTCTTTACCTTGATAAGCGCCTGCGTAGCCGCGCGATATTGCCGGTCGGTCTCCTGCCAAATTTCGCGGCGCAGCACGGAAATATCGTCGTCGAGCACCACGGTAGTGCCGGGGCTGGTCCAACTGGGCTGGCGGTCGGCGAGCTTGTGCGTATCGTCCAGTTCGTAGCTGCCAACGCGCGTCTGCACCTCCAGCCAGCGCGCCTTCGTATCGGTACTGGTGAGCAGTGCGTCATTCGAGCCGGAGACTTCCACGTAGTCGCGGTCCGCTACCGTGTAGCTGATGAAATAGGAGGAGGGGTCGGCCTTGGACATCGCCCCCATGGACCGGTCGAGCTCATCTTGCATGGCCGTGAGCACCGCCGGTGTGGGCGCCTGGGCCGTGTCCGCAGCCGCCAGCGAAGCGCAGGCCGCAAGCAAAATCGTAACGCCGGTAATGAAGACTCTTGCTCTATGTGTGGGTTTCATCGTTGCGCAGAATTGATTAGTTTAAGATAGGATGCCTTTGAATCCAAATTGAAAAGCTCGCTGCGGTTAATGAATGGACATTGCGTCGCGCCACGATATGCGGGCATCCTAAGAAGGGCATTGCCATAATCATCCCTAGTGAAGCAGTATCCGGCAAAAGGAGTTTTAGATGCGTGCGATGGTTGTAAAGAGGTACGGCCCTCCGGAAGTTTTTGAACCGCGGGAAGTGCCGGATGCGCAGGCCAAGCCCGGCGAAGTGCTGATCCGGGTGAAGGCCATAGGCGTGAACTTCGCCGACCTCATGCAACGCATGGGAATTTATCCCGGAACGCCGAAGCCGCCGTTTGTGCCGGGAATCGAAGTCTCCGGCGTGGTGGAAAAAGCAGCCGAGGGCGGCAAGACCAGCGAAGGCGAGCCGGTGCGGCCGGGTGACGCGGTCGCGGCGCTCTCGCTGTTCAATGCTTACGCGCAGTGGGTCTCGGTTCCTGCCGGGAGAGTTTTTCGCTTGCTCGCGGGCATGCCCTTCGAGGATGGCGCCGCGATTCCGGTCAATTACATTACGGCCTACCATGCGATGTTTGCGATGGGCAACCTGCAGTCCGGCGACCGGATATTGATTCACGGCGCGGCAGGCGGGGTGGGAATCGCCGCGGTGCAGCTGGCGCTCGCGCACGGATTGGAAATTTTCGGCACGGCTGGTCCCTCGAAACAGGAATACTTGCGGAAAATCGGCGTGGACCACGCCATTGACTACGAGAAAAACAATTTTCTGGATGTGGTGCGCAAATTCGCGCCCGACGGAATCGAAATGGTGATGGACCCGATCGGCGGCAAATCCTTCGCCAATAGTTACAAATGCCTGGGACACACCGGCCGGCTGGTGGTTTACGGTTTCTCCGCGGCGGCCGGGCCTGAGGGAAAGAAAAGCAACTTGCGCAGCGTGCGGGCGCTGGCGCAGACTCCGCGATTTCATCCGCTGAAGCTGATGAGCCAGAATATCTCCGTGATCGGCATAAGCCTGGGGAAACTCGCGGCTCGCGGCGCGATGCTGCGCGGCGAGCTTGAAGAAATTTTCAAATTGTACGCCGCGGGCAAAGTGAAACCGGTGATCGGCAAGACTTTTCCATTCGCCGACGCCGCCTCCGCCCACAAATACATTCAGGAGCGGAAAAACATCGGCAAAGTGATATTGAACGTCAAGTAGGCCGGCACGCATTATTTCGTGGCGGGCAGTTCCGGCTTGGTGAAAAGCGCCTCGTCTACTTTGGGATTCAGTTCCACGTTCTGCACCACCGAATCAAATAGTTTGTTCCCGTCGCGGTAGGTATCGGTCGCATAGGCAAACTTGCGGCCTTGCACGTCGCGATAATCGCTCCAGTGCTGCTCGTTCGAACTGGAGCCGTGCTCTCCCACTGACTCGTAACGCGCCGCCGCCAGCAGGTGCGTATCCGGGTCGAAATATAATTTGATCGCGCCAAAGGGCGCGTTGACTGCCACAGCCAGCGTCTTCTTGCCCTCGATATTTTCTTCGCCGATCGCCTGCCCTGTGATTTTTCCCGCCAGCACTTGCTGGTAAAGTCCCCAGCCGCCGCCAAACATGGCGATGCCGCGCTTGAATTCGCCGATTACGTTGCTAGTGTCACGCCCTCCACTGGGAAATTTCAGCCAGGAAGAAGTCCCATCGCACACTTGCAGAATTGTCATGCCGCCCAAATTCACTTCGCCGTACGAGCGGTCCGGATACGCTACCTGCCACTTCACGTCCAACGGGCGGTCGCCCTCAGGCCCGTGAATTTTCCCATTCTCGGTAATGCCCAGCGTGGAGACGGATTGCAGCGCCGCGCCTCCCGCCGCCTGCACGGCAGCCAGCAGGATTTGCTTGCCCTGCTCGAGCGATTCCGGCGATGGTGCCGGAACAGTTTCCTGTTTGGGCGCGCGCAGATCGGGCGCTAGCACGTTGACCTGGTCGTAAGGAATTTCGGTGAATACAGCGTTGGGAAACGCCGTCTTGAGCGCATCGCGAAATGCGCTGACGTTTCCAGCAAGGACCAGGTCCAGATCATTCGTCGTGAAATATTTCCGCGCCATCGCTTGCACGTCTTTCAGCGAAGTCGCGCGGATTTTCACCGGATACGTCTGGTTGTAATCCTCGGACAAGCCAAATGCGGCGACCGTCAGCACGCGGTCCGTCACTTGCTCCGCCGTTTCCGAAGCGATCGGATAAACTCCCGCGAGATAATCGCGCGCGAAATCCAGTTCCTTCTGCGTGATTTCGCCCTTGGACATGCCCGTCAGAATATCCATCACCAGTTTCGTCGCTTCCACCGTCGCTTCCGTGCGCGTGTAAGTGCTCACCACCATCGAACCCGTGTAACGGTGCGGGTTCAGCGACGAAGAAGCCCCGTACGTTAATCCCTTCTTGATGCGCACTTCGGTGTTCAGCCGACTGTTGTAGCTGCCGCCTAAAATGTGATTGGTCACATCGAGCGGCAGGTAATCCGGATCGTTCCGCGGAATGCCGATTTTCCCGATGCGAATCTGCGTCTGCACCGCGTCCGGCTTATCGATCAGCCAGATATGCTGCGTGGCGACCGCGCCGGGTGCGGTCGGTTCGCTGAGCGGCACATCCACTTTCGGCCAAGCGCCGAAATATTTTTGCGCTACAGCGAATGCTTCTTCCGGCGTGATGTCTCCCGCAAATCCCAGCAGCGATTGGTTCGGCGCGTAATTCGCGTCGTGAAATTTCACGAAGTCCTCGGGCTGAAATTTCTGCACGGTAGCGGGCGTGCCTTCCGGCGGAAGCCCGTACGGCGAAGCTCCATACACGGCGCGCGCAAACACTAGCGTCGCGAGGTAGTCCGGATCGGAATATTGAACCTGCAGCGAGGAAAGCAATTGCTGCCGCTGCCGGTCCAACTCTTCGGCGCGGAATGTGGGATGCAGCACCACGTCGGACATCAGATCCATTCCGGTGGCCAGATCTTTTTTCACGATGTCCAGCGTTACGGTAGTCGCGTCGCGGCCCGCCATCGCATTCAGCGAGCCTCCGATGAAATCAATCCCTTCGGCAATATCCTTCGCCGAGCGTTTTTCGGTTCCTTGTGTCAGTAAATTCGCCGCCATTTGCGCCACGCCCGGCATTCCGGCGGGATCTTTGATGCTTCCGGCGGAAAGAATCACCAGCCGCGCGGCAATCGCCGGCTCGCTGTGATCGGTCACCACAAAAACCTGCAAGCCATTCGGCAGCGTCATCGTCGCCGCTTTCGGAAAATGGAAAGGACGCGGCGCTCCGGGTCCCGGCATCTGCGGCGCCAGCTTCACTCCCGGTGGCACAACGCCGGAAGCTTTCTGCGGTTCCTGCGCGCTCTGCGGCTCGGTCTGGCTGCGCGAAGCGGCGGGGGGCTGCTCCTGCGCGAAGGCCGCCGGCCCAAACGCCACGGCGCTTGCCACGATCGCGAGTATCGCCGCCGCACAAAACGAAATGCCTCGATGCATTACGCGCTTCATCATCACTCCTCGATAAGTTTTCCGCATGAACGGTCGCATGAATGGAAGCCGCGCTACTGCGCGGGCGCAGCCGGCGTGACGATCAGCACCGTCGCGTGCTGCAATGCGAAATATTCCTTCGCCACGCGCAGGATGTCCGCGAGCGTAATCGTCAAATAGTGACCAAGCTCGGTATTCGCGAGCGCCGGATTTTTCCCGATGACGGCGGCGGACGCCAGCGCCTCAGCCTTCTCCTGATCCGTGTCGCGGCCCAGCACGAATCCCGAAATTTCCTGGTTCTTCGCTTTCTCGAGTTCCTTTGCTTCCACCGGCGCGGTTTTCAATCCGTCCAGCACTTCCACCAGCGCCTTCTCGCCTTCATCCGCCGTATGTCCCTGATTCATGATCGCGTAGGCCCAGAACAAATTCGGATCCTCGGAGAACGCGCCAAATCCGGCCGCCTGCACCGCGATCTGCTCTTTGTAAACGAGCGTCTGATACAAGCGGCTGCTCTCGCCCCCCGCCAGAATGTTCGACGCCAGGTCCAGCGGATAAGCATCCGGCGCATAACGCGCGGGAATTTTGTAGCCGATCACCACCGCGGGCAGCGGCGTATTCGAATAAGACTTCTTCACCACGCGCTCGGCCGTTTGCGGCGGCTCGGGATTATCGAGCCGCGGAATCGGCTTGGACGACGCCGGAATGCCGTCGAAATACTTCTTGGCCCACGCCAGCGCCTGCACGGATTCAAAATCGCCGACGATCACCAGCGTCGCGTTGTTCGGCTTGTAATAAGTATTAAAAAAGTCGCGAACGTCCTGAATCGTCGCCTTGTCGAGGTCCGCCATGCTGCCGATCGGCGTGTGATGGTAGCCGTGCACGGTGAACGCGGCCGCGCGCAGATCTTCCTGCAAATATCCGTACGGCTGATTTTCGACGCGCACGCGCCGCTCTTCCTTCACCACTTCGCGCTCGGATTTGAAATTTTCCTCGCTGACGTTCAGGCTGCCCATGCGATCCGCTTCCAGCCACAAAACGCGCTCGAGGTAGTTGCTCGGGAATGTTTCGAAGAATTGCGTGACGTCGTCGCCGGTCTCGGCGTTGTCGAATCCGCCGACGGATTCGATAATCCGCGAATGTTCCTCGGCGGCCACGTGCGCCGAGCCTTTGAACATCAAATGTTCGAAAAGGTGCGCGAATCCGGTGTGCCCGGGCTGCTCGTCCTTCGAGCCCACGTGATACCACACCTGCAGATTGATGATGGGCACTTCGTGATCTTCCAGCAGAATTACCTCGAGGCCGTTCGCCAGCTTGTGCGTCGTGTAATTCAGCTTCGGCGGCCGAACTTCCTCTGTTTTTTCCTGCGCGGCAAGCGGAGTACTGACCAGCGCAACGCATATCGCGACTGCCAAAATAATCGCTGCCATGGCGCGCACCTGCCTGCCGGCGCCACTGGCCGCACCGGCACTGCCGGCCGCGCTAGAACGATGCCATGTCCTCATTCTGGATTGCTCCCATCGAGGGGATTCACTGCATGAAGCTGGGCCGGCTGGAAGTGAAGGATCAATATCAACAACCAGTATCAATGACGGCGCTTGCGAGTGTCAAACTCCGTCGCCCTTGCGTCGCGCCCACCGCCGCGCTCCGGAAAGCGCTTCCTGCTGGGTTTTTCGGGCACGGACGTTAGACGCACACCGTATCAAAACGATTACATCACGATTTCAATCAGTTGCTTGCGCCTGTCGCGAAAGATAAGCTCAATTCCAGTAAGCAATTTCGCAGGGTGACGAGGAAAAGATGCGGAGCTTGGGGAGCATGGTGGGCCTGCTGGTTTTCGCCCTCCTTGGTGTGCTGATGTACAAATTCTATATCTCGAAGACGGATGCAACCGGCGCCAGCACACCCACGCAACAGATTGATTCAATCGGCGTGCGCACGGATCTTCTGGGCATCGCGAAAGCCGAGAGCACCTATCAGGTCGAACACAATACCTACACCTCGCTCGACGAGCTCGTTTCTAGCGGCGCCCTAAGCATGAAGAAAACCAGCCGCGACGGCTGGGTTTACGATGTGCAGCCATCCGACGCCACATTCCTCGTGATCGCGCACTGCCCTACCGCTACACAACCCGGCTGCACTGACCTTGAAATAGACCAGACGATGGAAATCCGCCCAACGCGTTAAGGCCGCTGCGCGGTCCGTGCCCCGTTTCAACACACGCCGCCACACAATTTTTGGTGCGGAACATCCGCGCGGTTCTATGCGTATCTCTAACCGAAGCTGCAATGACTCCGCGCCGGGTGGCGCAATCATGCGCTGAAATCATGCGCCGAAATCGAGAGGAGAAATCAGATGGATCCAATTGGATTTGCTGCGGTAGTGATGTCGTTTTCCGTTCCGCTGGCCGCGATTTATGCCTGGTACCGCGTTCGCAAACTGCGCACCGAAGAGCGCCTCGCTGCGATCGCTAAAGGAGTGTCCGTGCCAATGGCCGACGAATTGCCACCGCACGCGCGTTCGCGCAAGGCGGGAATTTTGCTCACTGCTGGAGGCCTCGGCTACCTGCTCGCGTTCCTGATGCTGGCTCGCTACGAATCTGACGCGGCGCAGGCGGCCGTCTTCGGCGTGATCCCGATCTGCATCGGCATCGGCTACTTCATTGACGCCGTGCTGGTCCGCCGCGAAATGCATCCCTCGGCGTAACGGAACGGCTCGCGGCCTTGATTAGAGCGCGTCCCGCAGCCGGCCCTGCGCTGGACATGGCGTCCACCGCAGAGACTACGGGGTGCGCTTCTGATCCGCGACGGTCACGCCTGCCTCGGCATAATCCGTCGGCGGCAAATCCACGAACGTCACTTGAATATTTTCGCGCTTGGCGCGGCCATCTTCGATCAACGCCAACGTAATCCGCTCCGCAAGTTTGCGTTTCTGCTCCGGCGTCCGCCCCGCCACCCACGTCACCTGCACGTAAGGCATCGAAAACCTCCTCAAGAATCGCAATCATTCTACCGAGATAGCGCGGGGTTTGCAGTTGTAGCGGCGGACTTCCGTCCGCCATCGTTTGGTATGCAACACCGATGGCGTCCGCCGCGGCGGTCGCCGCTACAAAGTCGCCGATCGCACGACCGTAGGGCACGGCATGCCGTCCCCTTACACTGCAACACCGGTTGCCCAAGTCGCATTTGGCTGCGTCGCTTACGCCGTGCGTACTTGCACCGTTCCCGCGGGCAGCTTCGTCCCGCAATGCGGGCAATTGGCCCAGCCCAATTCCACCGCGCGCCCGCAATTCGCGCACGTCGGCTGCAGCGCAGTGCCGCAGCGCGGGCAAAACGTAAATCCCGACTTCGCCGATTCCCCGCACCCGGGACACTTCTTCATCAGCGGGTCGCGCAAGATAAAATACACGATTATGCCGATCCCATCGGGAATGAAAAATGCAAGCAGCGTCCACATCACGTGGCGCATGCCGCGCCGCTGGGCGTCGCCGTACACGTAGCCGATTAGCAGAATCCAGACCGCCACAAAAATTCCCGGGAACACCATCATAAAAATCTTGCCCACGTGCGGCAGGTCGGCCATATCCTTCTGGCTGCCAAACGTCACCAGCAGAAAGAACAGCGTGTTCACCGCGATGAACCCGAATATCGCAACGATCCGCGCCGTGCGCGGAATCACCTTCAATTCATCTCTGAACCGGCTCATGCCAGTCTCCTTTCGCGCCGCTGCAACGACAAGATCACCGCCGCGGCGCCTCCCGCGATCCACGCACCCGCCGTAAATATTGCAAACACAATCCAGGTATGGCTGAATCGCGGATCGAGCATCGCGAGCAATCCGCCGCTCACGAACCGCACCACCGGCCAGCTCAGCAGCGTCATCAGCCACGCGAAGCCAACTAGACCAATCATCACCGTGCGATTCCACCTGTGCTCGAATTCCTCGCTCAGCCGAATTTGCGCTTGCGCTCGCGCGCGCTCCACGATCAACGCTCGCGGCTGCGGAGTCGGCAATCGCCGCAGGCCGCCCGCCAGCAATTTCCAATCTTCCAGTTCCGCGCTGCACGCTTCGCAGGTTCGCAAATGATCCAGCACTTGCTTTTCCTCGCGAGGCTCCAGCACGCCCGCCGCCAGCAGCGTCAGCAGTTCCCGGATTTTTTCGTGATCGTTCATTGCCAGTTCTCTCCCGGGTATTGTGATTCCAGCGTCACCTTTAAGCGTTCGAGCGCTCTCCGCAAACGAGTCTTCACCGTCGAGAGCGGCGCATCCAGCACTTCCGCAATTTCCTCCAGCTTCATTTCTTCCTCAAACCGCAAAGTCAAAACTTCGCGTTGCGCGAGCGGCAGCGTTTCCAGCGCCGTGCCCAGCCGCCCGGCGCGTTCACGCGCCAAAATTCCTTCGATGGCCGGCCGTTCGTGCGATGGCAACCGCGCCGCCGCGGTTTCGCCGGTTGGGTCGCCCGCGGGCTGGTCCAGGCTTTCCGGCCGGATTCTCCGCAGATGATCAATCGCCAAGTTGCGCGCCAGCGTAAAAAGCCACGCCTCAAAATTTCGCTGCGGATCGAATTGCCGGATTTTTTCCGCTACGCGCAGCCACGTTTGCTGGAACAAATCTTCTGCTTCGGCCGGCTCGCGCACCAGGCGCAGCAAGTAGCGGTACAGCCGGTTCTGGTAACGCGTCAGCAGCGTCGAAAGCGCGTCCAAGTCCCCGCCGCGAAGCCGCGCTACGTCGCTTTCCAGAGCCACCCGTCCCTCCCAGTAAGCCGCTGAATCGCCCAGTCCCGCCGCGCCATGCACGTTCAGGAAGCTAAAGCCGAAGCTTGCAGTGCCGCCTATCATATCCATACTACGGACCAACCCCCGAAAAAGACGCACCAAGCAGATCCAATCAATCCAGCAGGATAGCAGCCACTAAACCTCTTCGTCTTTCTCTGCGGCCCCCGCGTCTCAGCGGCCGATCTTTCGCGTTGTGGTGGGAAACAAGCTCTTTGCGCCGATGTGCTAGAATGGCCCCATAGTGCTGAAGGTCCTACAGAACCTGCTCGACCTGCAAAGCGTCGACACGCGCCTGCAGGATGTGCGCTCGCGCCTGGCAGCTTTTCCCAAGAAAATCGCCGAAGTGGACGCGCACGTCGCCGCCGCCAAAGCCGAAGTGGAAAAAAGCAAAGCCGCGCAGCTAGCCACCGTAAAAGACCGGAAGAAATACGAACTGGACGTCGAACAATGGAAAGACCGCGTCCGCAAATATAAAGACCAAACCTCGCAAGTAAAGACCAACGAAGCCTACAAGGCTCTGCAGCACGAAGTGCAAATGGCCGAAGACGAAATCTCCAAAGCCGAAGACCGCCTGCTCGAGCAAATGGTTTCTGGCGAGGAATACGACCGCAAAATCAAAGCCTCCGAAAAATTGCTGAAGGAAGTGGAAGACGTCGCCCGCGCCGAGCGCGCCAAAATAGACGCCGAAAAGAAAGTCGCGGAAAAAGAACTGGCGGAAGGCGAAGCCGAACACGCCCGCGCCGCATCGCAGATTCCCGAAGACATGATGGATCACTACGATCGCATCATGAAAAAGCACAACAACGTCGCCCTCGCCGAAGTTCGCGATGAAAAATGCAGCGCCTGCGGCATGCGCGTGCGTCCGCATGTGTTTCAGGCCATGCGCCGCCCATCCAGCGAAGAAATGTTCCACTGCGAAACTTGCACGCGCATCCTTTATTACGTCGAACCTGCCGCTTCTGCATCAGCCGCTGCGGCCGCGCCTGCTGCCGCAGCGCAGCCCTCCACTCAGGCATCTTCGGCCAGTGAAAACTAAATCCTCGGTTCCCGGCAGCGCGCGATTATTCGCCGATTCGCATCCGTCGGCGCCGCCCGCAGGAGTCCACATCGCCAATATTGACGGCGCATCGCGCGGCAATCCAGGGCCCGCTTCGTACGCCGTCGTGCTGCGCGATCCCCAGGGAAAAATCGTCCTCGAGCTCGCAAAAAATATCGGCCGCGAGACTAACAACGTCGCCGAATATTTCGCGCTGCTCGCCGCGCTTGATTACGCCACCACGCACAACATCAACGCTCTGCGCATCCGCAGCGATTCCGAATTGCTGGTGCGCCAGATGCAGGGCCGCTACAAAGTGAAGAGCGCCGACCTGAAGCCGCTGCACGAACGCGCCACGAAGCTCGCGCGCCAATTGCAATATTTCGCCATCGAGCACGTCCGCCGCGAACTCAATCGCGACGCCGACGCGCTCGCGAACGTCGCGCTCGACTCCGCGGGCGTCCCCAAATTCGAAGACCGCAAGACGCGTATCGAGCCGTCACAACCGGCTCTGCGCGCGGCTCCTGCACCAGCCGCAGCCACGGCCGACCCGCGCCGCTATCCCTCGCGCTCCATCCGCGCGCGATTCTCTAATAGCACGTTCGTCCCAGCCGAGGCCGTCGATTTGCCAGAAGGCAGCGAAGTCATCCTTGACGTCCGTATCCTTTACAAACCATAGCACTTATCACCGCGTAAGGCCGCCCATCCTCCTTTCGATTTGCGCGGAATCTGGTACCAAAGCTCCATTGTTCACAGGTGTACCCGGACCGTAGGCTCTATAGCGGCAGGGGCGATCCGTGACATCATTACTCGACAAACTTCCCACGATTTTGGTGCTTTTCGTACTGGTAGGGATATTCCTATCTCTGCGCAAGCACGCCCCCTCCGCCCGCACTCGCTTGTGGGTTTACGCCTGGGCTCTGATCTTCCTGCACTTCTTCATTCAAGCCTTCGAAACGCACACCGGCACCATCGAGCAAATTCTCGAATCCATCGAGCTTGGCGCCCTCGAGCTTTCCGGCATGGTCTTTGTCGTTTCCATGACCCAAGCCCTCGAGAACCGCAAGACACGCCGGACCATGCTGCTGGTGCTGTCAGTCCCCACGGCGTTCCATGCCGTCGCCGCCACATTTGACTGGCACATTTACACGCTAATGGCCGCCGCGCTCGGCGCGATTTTTGTCGGGTGCGCGTTTTTCGCGCTGCGCACGCACCCGCGCCCCAAGGCTGACTCGATTGCCATCTCCGCCGTCCTCGCGATCGTCACGGTGTGGGCGATCCACGATCAGCTGCGCGGCAGCGCGGACCTTGGCGCGAACGCGATCCTGACCCTGAGCTTCGCCTTCTGCGGCATCCTTTTCTGGAAGCGCTTTCCACGCCGCTCGACCGGCGTGCTCGCTGTGACGGGCGGCTTCCTCGCTTGGGGAGCGGTTTTCCCCGCTGGCGCGTTGCTCGATCACATTGCTCCGCAGCTGCGTATCAACCCGGAACTCTGGAACGTGCCGAAATTCTTCGTCGCGTTCGGTATGATCCTCACCTTAATTGAAGACAAGTCGCGCGACATCGAAAAATCTCGCGAACGCGAGCGCGCCGCTAATAAATTGCTCGTGCAGCTCTCGCAAATCACTTCGCGCTTGCTGGCCGGGAGCGATCCCGCGTCTCTCGCGGGTGAAGTCACCGCCGCGGTCACCGGCGCCAGCAGCTTCCAGCGCGCTGCGCTATTCCTGGCGGGAGAGGATCGCTTGCTGCGCCTCGGCGGACTCACCGGCTTTTCGCCCAAGGAACGAGCGCGTTTTGAGGAACGTACCGAAGGCTGGACCATCGAAAAATTGCGCGAACTCGCCAGACAGGGCGAGCAGCTCGGAAATAAGTCTTTCCGCGTAACGCTCGATCCAGAATTTGGCGCGCGCGACCCCGAGCCGGAAAATCTGGTGCTGATCCCTATGGTCTCCGGGCGCGGCGCGCAACTCGGCTGCTTGTGCGTCGGTGGCTCGTCGCTGCCCGTGCAAACAAGCGAAGAATTTGACGTCTCGGAAATAGTGAAGCTCGAAGTGCTCGCCTCCGACCTTGCCGTCACCATAGAAAATTCGCGCCTGCATCATCAACTCGTGCGCTCGGAAAAATTGGCGGCCCTCGGACAGCTCGTCGCTGGCGTCGCGCACGAATTGAACAATCCCCTCACCGGCATCATGGGCTACGCGGATTTGCTCAGCGAGGAAGTGGAGGGCGAGAAGCTTTCCAAACGCGTGCAGAAACTCGGCTCCGAAGCCCGCCGCATGAAGCGCATCGTGGATGGCCTTCTGCGTTTTGCGCGCCAGAATAATCCCGCCACGCGCGCCGCCGATTTTGAAACCGCGCTGCACGACGTGATTCAGTTGCGCGAATTCCACATCCGCAAGCTCGGCATCAACATGGACGTCCACGTCGAGCCGGCGCTTCCGCGCCTCTCGATCGGCGAAGATGAGCTGAAGCAGGTGCTGCTGAATATTCTGAATAATGCGATTGATGCGGTGGAAGAAAGCGCGCAACGCTCCATCTTCATCGCCGCCACGCGCCACGGCGACCGCATCTACGTCCGCTTCGAAGATTCCGGCCCCGGCTTCAGCGAAGTCAATCGCGCCTTCGACCCCTTCTTCACCACCAAGCCCGTCGGCAAAGGCACCGGCCTGGGTCTAAGCATCTGCTACGGAATCATGCAGGAAGCAGGCGGCGAGATCGTAGTAGGCAACAAGCGACCGTACGGCGCCAGCGTAGCCCTCGAATTCCCCGCGACAGTCACAGAACCCGCAGCAATCCTCACCGCGTAACGCCCAGCACCAGCACTTGTCGAAACGTGTTTTCTCGCTGCCGCAGGGGCCCTGTTTGCTGCGCCCGTTTTTGATTTGGATTTACGGTTGTGACTCGGAGTGCGGGGCGTGCTACTGCAAGGGCGCAGCTGCCTTGTGTTTCAGCGGAGCAACCGGTTTCAACGCATACGACCGATACAACGTATCGCGCTGCGCCGGCATGTAACCGGCATCGGAAATAATCCGGCGAAGCTCTTCCTCGTTCGTGCGATTGCGGACTCCAGCGGCATACACCACGTTCTCTTCGATCAAGATGCTGCCCACATCGTCAGCGCCAAACTGCAATCCCACCTGGCAAATTTTGATCCCAGGCGTCAGCCAGCTCGATTGAATGTGATCAATATTATCGAGATACAGCCGACTGATCGCCAGTGTCTTCAAATAATCAAACGCAGTAGCTTCTGGAATTTTCTTCCCCAGCGGCGTATTTTCCGGCGCAAAAATCCACGGGATGAACGCCGTAAACCCGCCGGTATCTTCCTGAATCCTGCGAATCGTCTCCAGATGATTCACGCGGTGGCGATATTCCTCGCCGCAGCCAAACATCATCGTGGCGGTAGTGCGCATCCCCAGCCCATGCGCCACGCGGTGCATATCCACCCATTCATCCGACCTGCATTTCAACCGCGAAATCTTCGCGCGAATTTCGTCGTCCAGAATTTCCGCGCCGCCGCCGGGAATCGAATCCAGCCCCGCATCGCGTAGCCGCGCAATCGTATCGCGCACCGACAGCCCGGAAACTTCCGCGATGCACCCGACTTCCGGCGCCGAAAAGCAGTGCAAATGCACCTGCGGATACTTTTGCTTCAGCGAGCGCAGCATGTTTTCGTAAAACTCGATCCGCAAATCCGGATGCAGCCCGCCCTGCATCAGCACGCCCGTGCCGCCCAGCTCCAGCATCTCCTCGATTTTTTCGTAGATGGATTCCAGCGGCAAAATGTAACCGTCTTTCGCGCCCAGCGGCCGGTAAAACGCGCAGAACGAGCAATACTCCGTGCAGAAATTAGTGTAATTAATGTTGCGGTCAATCTGGTAGGTGGCGACGCGCGGATCGGTCTTCTTGCGCCGCACCTCATTCGCGGCCATGCCGATGCCGATCAAATCATCGGAATTGAAAAGATCGAGGGCTTCCTGCTGGGTGATCCCCATCGCTGGCTTCTTCTCCGCCGCTGCTCACTTCAAGTATACAGGATCGCCGGCCCGAACGATGCCTTCCCGCAGTACGGCCCCATAAACGCCGATGCAGCGGTTATGCTGGTGCGTCACCTTCTCTAGCACGATAGGCGATGGCGCGGCAGTGTCCGGATCCAGCGTGATCATCACGCAGCGCTCATCTTTCTTGACGAACTGCACCGTTACTTTCTCGCCGATGCGCACCGCGCGGCCCACCAGTTGATCCTCAAAAAACGGCTCATCCCGTTCCCAGCGCACATAAAAATTCGCGCGAAAGCGCCGCGAATCGAGCTCCATGCCCGTTTCTTCGGAAAGCGCGCGGATCGTTGCGAGCCCAATCGCCGAAACCGGCGCCGCATCCATCATCGAGCGCTCCGAAAATCGGAAACGCAACGGACGGCCGTACCGCTGCGCGAGAAATTGCGTGAAATTCGCGTCGCCCACCATGAATTTTGCGCCGTCGGGAGCGGTCGCTTCGGTGACGTAGCGCTCCACGCCGGGGTTTTCCTCCTCCAGCGGCGGCGGATCCAAAAAACGCGGCTGAAAAAGCAGCCAGTCGTGCGCCTGCCGCGCCGTCATCCAGGGAAATCGCGATTTATTGTTTTCGTCGACGAATGCATGCACGCGGTCGCCAATCAGCCCGGCAAACGTGACGCGCGCGGCGGCAAGTTCTTCACCAGCCATGCTTTTTACGGGATAGCGCCGCAGCGAGGCGAGCGTTCCGATGCGTTCCGGTTCCAAACGCTCAGGCTCCGCGGCGAGCGGTGGACGAAGCAGCGGGCGCTTCGCTAGTCGCGGCAAATTGCAAAGGACGCACGCGAGGAATCAATCCGGCAGCAGCTGCCTTTTCGTAGTAAAGATTCAGCCCCTCGAGGTATTCCGGTTCGAGGCCGAAATGAATACTGTCGAGCAGATAGTGTTTCAAAGCGCGCGGCGGCATATCCAATTTGATCGAAGCAGCTTCCGCAATATCGCGCACGCGCTCCAAGCCATATTCCTTCGACGCTTGAAAATCCGCCACCACTTCCGGCGTCATCAATTCGCGCCGACCGGCCCAAATCGCCAGCACGCACGGCTTCCCGGTCATCTCGCGCCACTGGTAAGCCACGTCATAAACAAAAATCGTCTCGAATCCCGGCACCGGCATATCTTCCGGATCGCCCTTGCAGCAATCTCCGCCGCTAGCAACTTTCACCGAGAGCGCTTCCATCTTCAGCGCGATGCGCAGCGCCGGATCGCCGATCACCAGAGCGGCGTCGGCGTCCTTCAACATCTCCGTCGCGTCCGGCGCGGCCTGCACATACTCCGGACGAATTCCCCAGTGCCCCTCCGCCAAAATCTGCACCAGCGCCTGCGAAGCGCGCGAACTCATATCCAGCGCGATGCGCTTAGCCAGGTGAATCGGCTTCTTCGCCACCACCAGAATGCTGCGGACTTCGCCGCTCGCCGCCACCGCCATTCCCGGCAAGGCCACCACATTTTCAATCCGCTGATATTCGATCGAAGGAATGATCGCCACGTCCACGTCGCCCGCGCGCAACGCGTCCGCGCACTTCGACGGCACCGTGAACGACAAATCGTACTTCCCCGCCAGCGGCCCGTCCGTGAATCCCCACACCAAGGGCGCCGTATTCAAGTACTCCACAATCGAAATGCGTAATTTGCTCATCAATCGGCTCACATCACCTCATCGGCCAATATAACACAAAGAATGAAGCTGTCCCGGCACGCTCAAACGAGCGACCGAGCAGGCCCGCACGCAGAGCCAATCTTTCATAAATGTAGCGACACTCCGCAGAAGCGACCGCAGGCACGAGCCTCGGGCCCGCGCGCGTAGCGTTCTTTCGCGACTTGAGCAGCTGAGACTGCGCGAAAGCACAAACACCTCAGACGCCCCTATGGTTGCGTTCTGCCCGCTTGCTGTTATGCTATGTCTAGTATGGCTAAGAAAAAGAAGCTCTCGATTGAAGAGGCAGCCGCCAAGTTAGCGGCAATCGCCGAAAAGAGCCTGTCCCGCTTTCCAAGCGAAGAGCAAGACGCTCGTGTGAAAGCGTTCGCACAGAGAGACTTCAGCGCCGCCCGCGAAACTCGCGCCAAATCTTCAAGGAGTTCTCGTACTCGGGGCTACCGGGTAGCTGGCCGAGGTCGTTAACAATTGCATCGATAAAGCCCGCTTCGTTGTCATTCTGCAGGGCTTCCCTGAATTTCTTCCGCAGTACCGCCCGCCGACGCATCTCGGAAACACTCGCGGGATGCCGCTTGCCTCGTTGCAGTTCGTCGTCCCGAACGTCCTTAATCTCCTGATCGTCTGACATTCGAAGTCTGCTCGCCCCTTAGTCAGGAATTTTAGTCCTTGCAACTTGCCCGATGCATGTCATCAGTTCCATTTTCTCTTTTCACTTTTCTATTTTCCGCTGTCCTCAAACTTCACAATCTCACTCTCCGTCGGAATCTCCATCGCATGCTTCACGGCCGCATGCGATTCTCCAGGCTTCCAGGTCTCGCCCTTCCCCAACACCTCAAAGGAAGCAAACGCATACGGCAACCCCTCCGATCCCAACTCCGAATTCGCATTACAAATCTGAAAATGCAAATGCGGCTCGGAGGAATTTCCCGTATTCCCCAAAAGTCCCAGCACCTGCCCGCGCCTCACCTTGTCGCCCACTTTCACGCGAACCGATCCCGGCTGCATGTGCGCATAAAACGCATACAGTCCGTCGCCGATTTCCATGATCACGTGATTTCCGCCAATCGTTTCAAGCGACAACGGCACCGCCAGCGACTTCGCTCCCGGAGTATTTTGCGGCAGGCCGTCCTTCACCTGCGTCACCACGCCATCCGCCACCGCATGGATTTCCGCTCCGTAGGCCCGATAATTTTTGTTGTCGCTGGGATCGCCCGTGTACGTCTTCCCGTCCGCATTCATCTGCACCCAATCAATCGCGAAGCGCTGCGAAATATGAGCGTGCCCGTCAATCGGAATCAGCGCGCGGCGATGCTGCGAAGTATTCGACGGCCCGTTCGCCGCCACCCAATCCGACCCGGTCAGCGGCGACGAAATCACCACCACCGGATTTTTATTTACGTTCGTCGGGAGTGTCACCACCGACAGCGCCTCCGGATAATCGCCGATCTTCACGCTGATGCGGTGTGTGATCGAAGCCGGCACATCCTCCAGCTTGTCGAACGTCACCCACATGAAAACCGCGCCAAATTCTCCCGGCACGAGCTTCGCCACTTTTTCCGCACCGGGAAGTCCCGGATGTGAAAACATGCCGTCCAATTCGCTGCCCGAAAAACTTGCCAGCGCTGTTTGCGCGGCGTCGCCCGGCAAGACATCAATGCGCGTGAACGCGTAATCCCAGCGATCCATGTTCGCAATATGCAATTCATAAACGAGATGCCACTTGCCGTCTGCCTTGAAAGCCACCGGCGAAGTCGGCACCACCAGATCGAACAGCGGCGCAATCGGTTTCGGCGTATGCTGCGCCGCAGCGTCCGTCTGCGCGGCAGTAGCGGCCTCCGCGGTCGCCGACGCGGTGCTCGCGTCCGCGCGGCGCGCGAAATCCAGCGGCTGCGGCGGCTCTCCCGTCTGCGTCCAAGTCCCCGAAATTTTGCCGCCGTCCTTGCTCATTTTTCCTACATACACTCCGCCAACGCGTGGCACCTCGAAGCGCATCGCGTCGCCCTTCACCGTGACTGCGCTCAAAGCCAGCACCGCAAGCTGATCCACGCTGTTCAAAGTCCCGCCCAAAGCTCCATCACTGCGCTGCGTAATGGTCACTACCAAATGCAAGCGCCCGCCCAGCACTCCAGCCCAAGTTCCCGCAATAGCATTCTCCGTCCCGCCACTCTGCGCCGCCTGCGCAGCTAACGATGACGCGCAGCACGTCGCAATCATCGCCGCCAAAATCGCTGCCACGCCCCAACCAAAAACCCTCTTCGTCCGCATCGCTCCCCTCACTATCCCCTCACGCATTCACGCCGCAACGCAATTTCTCCGTGCCCTCATCCGTGCCTTTCTCAGTGCCCTCTGTGCTTCAATCTTTCGTCGTTGATCCGGCCTTCGAATTTCGCGCATTCAACGCAGCCTGGCCGCCGCCAGGTTTGCCTTCATAGCGAATTTCGTATTCCTCGCGATTCTTCATCTGCGCAATCGTTCCGTTCGGTCCCACCGCCCAGCCATGCCAGATATCCAGGATCGCCACCGCGTTCAGATTCAGCGAATCCGTGTGCTTCCAGTGCACTCCGCCGTCCTCGCTGATATCCTCGCCGTTCGGACCTACCGCGGCCAGCGTTACACCATCCACCCGAGCTACCGCGGAACGATATCCGCCCGGCTGCTGCCCCGCCAATTTCCAGGTCTTTCCACCGTCCGACGAGTACGCAGCCGTGCCTCGCCCACGGTCGGGAGCCTTGTAATCACCGCCGACCACCACCTCATCGTCGCCGTGCAGCAGAATGGAAAAAATTCCCGACGATGCGTTCCCGTGAGCGATCGGCGTTTCTGCCACTGTCCACGACTTTCCGTGATCGGAAGAACGAAACACTCGCGCCGCTGGCCCGCCGGTAACGAAAGTTATCTCCGAACCGCCAAACACGAGGCAAGTTCCACTCGCCGCGAACGCGCCTTCATTCGGCAACGCCGCAGGCATGCCATCGCGCGGTAATTCCTTCCAGTGCTCGCCGTCCGTGGCCGCAAGAAGCAAAAATTTCCCGTCCACGGGATCGCCCAATGCCATGCACTCCGCCGAGGAATTGTCGCAAGCCAAAGCGTCCAGAAAAATTTCCTTGCGCTGTCCCGTGTATTCCAGTTTCCAATTCGTTCCGCCATCTATCGTTTCGTATATCCGCGACTTGTCGCCTTCGCCGCTCGACATCACGTACGCCCGCTGCGCGTCAAACGCCGGAATGCCGCGAAAATCCAGCTTCTCGCCGCCGGGTATGTGCAGTTGCTTCCATGTTTTGCCCTCGTCCTTCGATTGCAAAATTACGCCGTTCGACCCGGAAGCCCAAATAACGGGCACGTCGGAGTGCTGCGGCACCGCATACTCGCCGACCGTGACCGCGCGCAAATTCGTATCCAAGCCGCTGGTTTGCACCACCCACCAAGGCCCCTTGGTAGCAGCTGCGCACACGAAGATCGTCGCAGCCAAAACAAATGAAAACATCGCAAGGAATCGCGTAGGCGGGCGTCGCACACCGCGCATTCTAGCAGCAGTTCAGCGGGAAGGAAGAATCATCAAGGACAGTAGAATAAAGGAAGGGCGGGGCGTCAGCCCCGCCGTCAGACACTCCAACGAAAAGGGGCTTTAGTCCCCAAAGCCACGCGATTGTAACAAGGTCGCGCGTCTCAATCCTGCGGCAACACCGGCAGCACCACGGTACTCACCGTCGCCGGATCGTCGCGCAATTTAATGTACAAAAGCGTTCCGTTCGGCCGCGGCACGCTCAAAGTGGTGTCCACGAACCCCACAGGGACCGGCACAGTGTGCGTGAACTGCGCGCTCGACGCCACCGAATCAATCAAAAATAAATTCGTCCCGCTCAAAGTGCACTGCTTATCCGGGCTATCCGGGCAGCGAATTTCCTTCAACGAAGGCAAACGCACCAGGTTCACCAGCAACTGCCAATCTCCCTTGGCGCCATCCGCATCCACCGGACGAAATTGCAATGGCCCGAACGCCGAAGGCCCAAAACTTTTCAGCGGATCGACCACCGCCAGCACGCTCTGCGAATCCTGCAAAATCAAATTGCCGTCCGCCACGCTTAACAGCACATCGAACGATCCATCGGTCGTCGCCACCTCGATCTTTTCCGTGCGCGGAAACTTGTCCGGCACTTCAGTCTTCACGAAAAACGATAAGCGTCCATCGAGCGGCAATTCATCCTGACTTCCCAGCCGTACCGCAGAAGGCGTGGGCCCCGCTTGCACGCTCTTGCTCACCAAAGTGACTTTCGGCCGCGGCGCTTCCACCGTTGTCTGCAAATTCAGCACGCGCCCGTCCTTCAACGCGACATGCGCCTCCACTTTTTCGTCCGGCTGCAGATCCATCGCCGCCGCGCTCGCCGGAACCGCGAGGCCCAATTCATCCTTCTCTTTCACGCGCGATAATTTCGCCGGGACGAAATGGACGCCGTTCATTTCGAAGCTGGCCACTTCATCCAATCGCGTTCCGTCCAGCACGCCCTGCTTGTCTCCGGCGTTGATCGTGAAATGATCCAGATGAGCCGCCTCCGAATAGGAGAGCAGCGGAAATTCATCCGGCGCCTTCAAGCCGAATTGTTTGATCGCCACGGTAACCGGTCCCGCCGTTTCATCCTTCAGCGGAACTTTCACTTCCAGCTCATTCGGCTTCGAGAGTTTCCACGTCGCCTTCAAATCTTTGCCGGCGTGATCCTTCACCGTCAACTTATCCACACACGCCGCGCATTCCGACGTCAGATGCAGCACGTCCTCGCGCCCCACGATCAGCGCTTCCTGCTCCGTGGAAGGGATCGTCCATTTCTCCGTGTGCGCCGAGCGCAACAAAAATCGTGGCCCATCGAACGCCTCAAATCCCCAATGCCCGCGCAGCGTTCCGGTAACCTCCGGCCCCAGTTTCCCCGCCTCGAGGGCATGTGTATCAATCATAAATCCACCGCGCGCCGCTTCCGCCGTGGCCGGCAAGTCCAGATGGCCGCCGGTCTTGTCTTCCACATGCAGCACAAAGTCATGCGCGATGTTGGTCGAAAAAACCAGCGGCGCGCCTTCCGTCGGCAGCACCAGCGGCGATTTTTCGAGGCACAAAATCTGTTTGGCATCCACGGGCCGCAGCGGCGGCAATTGTGCCGCCTCCACCGCCGGCAGCCCGACAACGATCACGGATTTCGGATTGCGAAACGATGGCGGATTATTCAGCTTCAAATTCAACTGCTCATTTTTCGGCAGCGCCAGCGCCGGAATATATTGATACTCCGCGGTGCGAATGTTGTTCAGGATTCGCGCCATATCCACCACCGCGCCCACGTATGCGCTGTAATATCCCCCTCCGGCCAGCGGCACCGTGCTCGCCGTCCCAATCAAATCCGAAGAAGGCCCCGAAGTCAGCGCCGTCACCATGGTCTGGCTGTGCGCATCGTCCAAAATCAGTTGATCGGTGTCTCGAGTCAGGCACGGAGCCTGCTGTTCGGTGGGCTTATCGAAGCATTGCGAGTCGAGCTTGATGCTCAGCGAGCGCGCCAGCATTAACGAACGCTCGTGCAATTCCGTGGGATCGGTGTCCGACGTTTCCTTCACGTCATCCAGATACGTTTCCAGCCGCGAACGATCCAGGCTCGCTTGATTCAAATCCTGCGACGCTCTCACAAACGCCCCCGGCCTTCCGCGCACCGCATTGCGCAACGTGCTGAAATCGCCGCCCGTCTCCGGCGCCAAAAAAAGCAGCGCCTGCTGTGCGTCCTTCGGGACCGTCACCACAATGCCTTCCTCGCGCGCTTGCTTGCTCCAGGTTTCCACGCGAGTGAACCAGTTTTCCGGCGGTGGATTCGTGGACCCGCGCAAAAACGCCACCACCAGCAAATAGCGCACCGATTGCGATTCCGGCAGGTCGGGATGAATCCACAAACGGTCGCCCGGCTGCAAATTTGCCGCGCGCGAAATCGGCAAAGTCTTCGTCCCGCGTGTCACGCGCATGTCAATCGGCGGCCCCGCCAAATCAAACGCCGCGCTGTCCGCGCGCACCATCCCGCTGCCCAAAAGCAGCAACACCAACAAGAGCATCAACAGCGCGAGCGATCCGTAGCGAACCAACAGCCCGCGAATATTTCCGTGGCCGATCTTCTTTTCGAGCATTGCTCTCCTCATTTGGATTAATTACGAAGCATTTTCACGCGATCGTATGTACCGCTTGTTGGATGCGTCCAGTTTCCTGAACGCAACCTGCATATTCCTCGCGATTTTGCGCGGTGCCTCTCCAATCAGGCGAGCCTGAAAATCCCGCTCCGCACCCGAGGCCAATTTCACATTTGTAATTTCGGAGGCCGCGTTAACTCTGCGCTCCAGGATTCCGTGCAATCGAAACGACGTGGCAACGGCTGGGGAGTAACAACAAACCTTAGCGCCGGAAAGCACGACAAGTCAACGAAACACTCGACATTTCGTTAGTTTCCAGTAACCGTGCTAGTCAAGGGTTTGCAGAGACTGAAGCCGTAACTGGAATGGCTAGATGGTTGGGAACTGCCCATGACGAACGACGAATCGAAATGTGCGGTGAGTGGCAAACGGAAATACATGAGCGAAGGCGAGGCTCTAGCAATAGCCGCCCACCAGATTGCCACGGCGAACGCGCCCAAGGATCTTCGCGCGTATCTGTGCTCTTGGTGCGACGCTTGGCATCTAACGAAAAATGCCGGAAAAACCGGTAAGCATCACAAATGACCGGCCGGTCTGCCCCCGTGACATCCCGTCACTTCGACCACGGCGGTACCACGCCCGTCATCCGCGCATACGCCACAAGCTGCCCCATATGCTCGTTGGCGTGAATAATGATGCGCAAATAAATCCCGTCCACCGTGGCGTCGCGGTCCTCGATGTGCACTTTCCTCTGCAGGTCTTGCGGCGTCTCCGCCAGATGCGCTTTCTGCACCGCCTCCAGCGAACGCTTCAGCCACGCAATCACAGCAGCTTTTGACGTCGTCTTCTCCGCTTCATCCGTCAAATCCGCTGGCATTTTGGGCCCCGTGAAGCTCAGCAGGTAATAGTTCGCATCCACGATATGCATGTAGACTTCGGCGGTGGAACGCACTCCCGGCGCCGGCCGCCACGAAAATTTATCCGCGGGCGTAGCCTCCGCCAGCGCGATCAACTGGGTCGAAACGTGCCGCCACTCCCCGTCGTAACCCTGCCAAATTCCCTCCGGCGCCGTCTGCGCAAGCAACGTGGGCGCACACAACAAAGCCAGCAGTAAGACCACCTTTTTCATGTTTCACTTCCTTTCGCGCCACGGCGCTTGAAAATGAGCACGGGCGGTCCCCAAGTGCGTACAGGAAGTACATTCTATATTAGTTACAGACGCCGCGCGCCCAGTGCGTCCTGACTTATAATCCGCAAGAATGCCTCCTGCTCCCGATGACGACGCCTCCGCCGAGGAATTCGAACGCGGCCTCGTGGAAATGGAAGACAACTGGTATCTGCGCCAGGAAAATATTCTTCCGCTCGAAACCGCGTGGAATGAAGGCAGGTTCTACGGCCTCTTGCTGAAAGGCAACCGGCCGTTCACGCCCTTTCAACGTTTGGGAATTTTCGTGATCGGCGTGCAATTGGCCGGGGTCGCGTCAATGTTCTTCTACTTCGATTCGCTGTCCCGCCAGATCGGCCCTTCTCTCAAAATGGTTAACGATTGGCTGCCGAACGTCTCACTCTTCTCGCTGCCAGTTTTTCTGTTGGAAATCGCGCTCGGACTGCGAATGTGCTGGGTTGCGCTCCAGCATCCTTCCCAGCGAGATCTCGACGCCGAATAGGCGGCACAATTCCACGTTTATTCACCAGCCCTAATTCATCAGCCGCCAATCTTCCCGCGAATCACGACCACTGACGCCGCAGGCAAATCATATAAAGTATCTGCGGCGGCGTTTTCCTCCGAATGTTTGATCGGCCCGTCTGGATCGGCATAGCCTTTGGTGTTCACCACCACAGGCCGCTCGCCTGCGTGCTCGTCATGCGCCATAAAACGCGTCTCCGCCGGCCACCAGCGATATTGCTCCCGCCCAAATGCCGAAATCGCAACCGCACCCGCGAACGATTCCGCCGCTCCACTCGCTTCATCTTTGAATGCGATCCGCACTTTGTGCGCGTGGAACTGATCGCGATTCACGATCATCAGCGACCACTCTCCATCCGGACGCTTCAGCGCATACGCTGTAACCAACGCGTGGCCCGCGCCATCTTCCACGTCGCTCTTCGCCGAAAACATTTCGTGCTCTCCGCTCCCCGGCTGCGCCCACTCCAGATTGATCAATTGCGCGACGAAAAATTGCGCCAGCGGCTGCTCTATCTGATAGTTCGCGTCCACCGTAAACATCGCAAACGTCCCCGGCGAATCGTTGCAGCCGTGCTCCATCTGCAAAGGCAAATAATGGAAGTAATACACGCCGTTTCCGCCCGCATTCAAAAACGATCCGATGTAATCCGCCAGCCACAAGCCCGAAAATAAATCCATGTACGTCTCACTGGTCGAAGAAGAAAGATTCCCCTCGGTCGCAAACATCGGAATATTCGCCGGCACGCCGTCGTCGCGCCACACCTGCATGATATGGCTCATCAATTCCGGCTCTTCGTACAAACTGCCCCACGAAATTCTGCAAGGATCGAAGGGATAATGCTCAAAGGAGAAAAATGCCAAATCGCTCAGCCGTCCGTGCTGCCGCAAGTAATCCAGAAAACGGACGGTCCAGGAAACTTTGCCGTTCGCATCCGGCCACACCTCGATATCCCTATTCACTCCCTGAAACGAGGGCCCGCCGAGCTTGAGCGCCGGATTCACGCGATGCAGGGCCGTAGCCCACTCCACGTAAAGCGCGGCGTAATCTTCCGGCAACATATACTGCCCATCCGCTTCCTCACCCATCTCGATGTAAGAAACCGGATAGCCGCGTTTCTGTAGATAGGCCACTTCCGCGGCGGCGTTGTCCGGAGTGTCGTACAACAGCGCCACCGGAATCATGGCCGGCAGTCCGCGCGTCACTCCGCTCTTAAAAAATAAATCGAATCCCACCTGCCCCTGCTTCGTCGAACGCAAATCCGAAGGCTCGTGCCACGGATCGACCGACGAGCAATACGTAGTCGTCTGCTCCTGGTCCGGCGTGTGACGCACCACGTCGTGAAATTCTCCGTCCGCCGTAGTGGTTCCGATGTAAAGCTCGTAAATCGCGTACCCCGCGCAATTCCGCGGATCGCTCGATCCATGCGTATCGCAACTGTTTGACGACTCGGTCATCCACACGCGCAAAAATCGCACCGGCATCGGGCCAGCCGCGAGCCGAATCGTCGCCGTGCCTCCGCGCCCGTCGCTAATCCCGCCGCTCGGGAACGTCTGCCAAATTCCCTTCGTCGGCGAGTGAATCGGATCGTCGCCCGTCCAGTATTGAACCAGATACTGCGTCGCATACGGCGCGGCCCACGCGATCCGTATGCTGTCAATCATTTGTACCTGCGCCAAATCAATCAGCACCCACTGCGGATGCAACGCATCGCTCTCGCCGGTGAATCCGTGCGTCAGGTACGGATTGCTTTTCCAATAGCTCTCGTCGTCTCCATCCGTCAGCCGCGAAAATCCGGAATTGTCCGTGCCATCATTCCGCGTGAATCCCCGATGCGGCAACGCGTAGCCGTACGAATATCGCAAAAATTCCGTGGGATTGGCCGAGCCGGTGAAATAACCTTTGCCACTTGCATCGCTCCAGGTTCCCTGCGGATTCCAGTGCCACGCTTCCACCGCCAGTTCCGTATTCTGCCGAAAACTCACCGGCTGCCAACCAGCGCTCAGCACGCGCTCGAGGCTCGGCTGCACCAGGCCATGATCAATCGCCTCCGCCGGGATGCGGTCCACTCCGGCGCCCAAGGTCTGATTCGGCGCGAAATGATTCGTCGCGTGCCCCGGCGTGATATCCACCTGAATCGTCTGCGCGCCGCATGGCGTGCACAAAAGCAAAAACGCAAAAGCAAAAATCAACGTGAACCGACACCGTAACTGGAACCGGGCAGTCTTCAAGGCAAGTCTCCTGGCTGTTCGTGGAAAAGCCGGACCGCAGTCTACATCGGAATTCCCCCGCCGGCGCATAGCCTACGTCACGAGCCATCGCGTCACCCGCGCAACGCCGCAGCCACAGATCCCGCGAGGGCGTCAAATCAATCATGACCATTGTCTGTGGCAGTCCTGGTTTCGCAGCAAATTGGCAGGCCATATTTCAATCCGTGCGTGGCGTGGCGCTGGCGAGCGCGAGAATCGCTCCGCCAAAAAGCAGCGTGTCTGCGAAATAGTTGATCCCTTCAATCTGGATCGCGATGCTCGGGTCCCGCACTGAAGCGATCAGGATCGGTCCATAGATGAATACGACCAGCAGCACAATCCAGCTGCCGAGATAAGTAGCCGCCATCCGCGTCTTCCTATTCAGCAGGATGCCTGCCCCGGCAACCACCAGAATCACGCCAGTCACATAACCGATCAGCAAGCGCCCCGGAATCCACTCAGGCATCAATTTTTCCAGCGGGACTCCCGGGCGTGCCAGCGGGTGCAGAAAATGCTCAAAGCCATAAAATAGCGCGGCGATCGCGATCAACACCCGTCCCACAGTTATGAGCTTGCTTCCGCCGCGCCCGCGCATCGCGCTTCCCGCCAGAGCCCAGCCTCCGCCCGCGAAGCACATTTCGCGGATTGCCAACGTCCATCCAAATCTGTCTTTGGGAGTCCCCAGAGCTCCCGGAATGTCCAACATCGCCACAAAAAGCAACCACATGATGCCCAACAGCAGGCCGGACCAGCGCACCTGAATTTTTGTGGCAACACTCAAAGACGCGGCCAACAGCGCCACGCCGACGAAATACGCCCAGAACAATCGCCACGGCATATACGCGGGCACCCCGGGCGCGACGAAGTCCACGGCCACAACATGCAGTGCGCCAAACACCGCCAAGGGGATAGCGAAACACAGATTGCTCAAGGCGACGAACTTGTCCAGGCCCCGCGCCTGCGCGATATCGGTCCTGGCAGCCCGCAGCGCAATAAAGAAAACCACGATGCCCGCACCGCACATCGCAACCGCCGTGCGGTCGATCCCCCAAGATGTCGCAAGAATGGTTGTCTGCATTCGGACCCCACGCACAAGCTAGCGCGCCACTTCCAAGGCGCACTTCCCCTGTCAATATCGCTTCAGACTGTACAACAAAGACGAAGTGAGCACGCTTTTTGCGAGGCCGGGACAGCCTCAACTCCACAAATCGCAGTTATCGGGGATTCGAGAACGCGGCTTCCGACTCACTCGACTTAATTTCCTAATGGCACGAAAAGCAGGCAGGACGGCAGCAAGCACGGGACTCAGTTAGTTCACGCGCGAAGCTGCCGCAACGGAAGTTCAGGCGGGAGCAAGTGCAGGCGGCGATTCGCTATCGAATCGCGATTAATCGCGCAACGTCTTGGAAGCAGAATTTGCCTCCGGCGCGGCAGAGAAGAGAGCGCATGCGGGCAAGATGAAGGCGGACACGGCAGCTGCGGGCGGCCGCGCCCGTCGTTCAGCCTAGCGGCGGTTATCTTGATCGTCGTCCCGATCGGGCGTCCTCGGCTCACGAACCACGCCGTGGATCGCCTGCATGCCAAAATGGCCACTCGCAGGAGCCCCGAACACCAGGGTCACGTTGGAAAACGGAACGTCCGTTCCTCCGTTGACGCAGACCTGCAGCATGGATAGTACGGTATCATTTTTCGAAAAGGGAGCGGGGCCACCGTTGCCGGTAATGTACGCCGACCCGGTCACCATGAATCCAGGGTTGGTGGGAGCGGGGGCGGCGTAGGCAGGGCAGACGCCCGCAGCTGGGTAGCTGACCTGGGCGTCCTTCATGGTGATGTGGTGAGTATGAGGAATGCGTGTTTCGGGATCGTCAAACGACGGAGGAACGGTGCCCGCAGCGAGGGCGTTGGCAATCGCGACCTCCAGGGCGTGATCCGATAGCTCCATTGTCATTTCCGCGGAAAAGTCGGCCAAACCGGATCTGCCTTTCAAATCCAACGACCATTTCCCGTGCATTTCCCATGGACCAACCACCTTGCCCGATATGGTTTCAGGCGAATAATCATTGATCAACCCGCTAAAGTGTACGGGCGTCGGAGCCTGTGCCAGCGCGCTGGTACTCGCTCCCAACACCAGGACTGCGACGATGCGTAGTGCCCACCGCAAAGTTTTGCCTCTCAGCGGAAACCTCCAAGTTCGAGACTCGTGCTTGAACATCGTTCGAATGCCAAGACGTAGCGCACACGTCGCGCATTCATTGGTACAGCTCGGCGGATGCCAGACCGAGAAAAATTCCGCCTCCCGCGACCAATACGCTTCCGTTCGGGAGCAGCGTTGCGGTGTGTCCCGAGCGCCCAATCTCCATCCCGCCGGTAATGCTGAAAGTTCCGGTCGTCGGGTCGTAGAGCTCCGCGGTGGAATTTTCGTCGCCGCCGCCTGCTACCAGCACCGTCCCGTTCGGTAACAGCGTTGCTGTATGCAGGCTTCGGGCTACTGCCATTGATCCGGTAACAGAAAACAGTCCAGTGGCGGGGTCATAAACTTCCGCAGATGCGGTGGGCTGCAAATCACCTGAGCTTGTGGACGTTGCGCCGCCGGCAATCAGCACCTTGCCGTCGGCAAGAAGCGTTGCCGTATGTTGTTCGCGCGCCGTCGCCAATGCGCCGGTCATCGTGAAGGTGCCGGTCACCGGGTCGTAGAGTTCCGCTGAGGCGAGTGGGTTTGATGTGGATGTGAGAGCGCCACCTACGATGAGCACCTTGCCGTTTTTCAGCAGCGTGGCGGTGTGCAGGAAGCGCCCAGTAGCCATGCTTCCCGTTAGCGTGAAAGCGTTAGTACTTGGATCATAAAGCTCGGCGCTGGCCAAGCCCATTCCAGTTGGATCTTGATCGGCCCCTCCTGCAACCAGGACTTTGCCATTCGCCAGCAAAGTCGCTGTATGGCCGCCGCGGTTGGCCGTCATGTTGCCTGCTCCGCTGAATACACCTGTGGCCGAGTCGTAGAGTCCTGCCCCGTTGTCTGAGCTACTGCCTCCGTAGTCCCAAACAGAGTTTACGAAGCCCCCGGCTATTAGGACCGTTCCGTTCTGCATTAGTGTCGCGGTATGACCGAATATTCCATTGCCACTGTCTCCAACGATTTCGGTAAACGTGCCCGTGCCAGCGTCGTACACTTCGATCGATGAGAGACCCACGTAACCAGTTGCGTCGGTGTATGCGCTACTGTTTGAGCCGTACGCCACGAGTACCTTGTTGTTCGGCAGCAACGTGGCAGTGTGCAGGCCCCGCGGCACGACTAAGTTCCCGGTTGGCGTAAATCCGCCCGAAGAGTTCGTCACGGTAACCGTAGCGCTCGCCGTGAGCGTCGTTTCCTCCAGACTAGTGGCGACGACGTGATAGACGCCGCCTGCAGTCGGCGCGGTATAGAGTCCGGCGCTGTTGATCATTCCGCCAAGGCTCTCCTGAATTGTGAAATTCACCGCCGTATTGGTCAGCCCGGAGACCGTCGCAGAGAACATCTGTGTCCCGACAGGATGGAGCGTCGCAGCCGCCGGAGAAATCGCTACTTGGGGCGCCGGAACAATCGCTTCCGCTGAGCCAACGACAGTCGAATTGGCCTGGCTCGTCGCTACGATATCAAAGGTCCCAAACCCATTTTCCGGAGGCGTGTAGACGCCAGCGCTGTTTATCGTGCCGCCCGAGCCTTCCACCACGCCCCAGGTGACTGCCGTGTTCGTCGTCCCAGTCACGTTCGCTGTAAACACTTGCGTCGCATCCCGGAACACCGTGGCGGATTTGGGAGTGACCGTGACGGTTACATTCGGCGGCGGGGTGGGAAGCGAGGGGGCCGATTGTCCCCCGCAGCTGCAAATTCCCAATAGCGCGGCCGTAGTCAGCGCGCTGGCGATCCGATGAATGCTTGGCTTCCTCAATGAATTACGTCGCTCAAGGGTTCGCGAATTTTGCATGTTCCCTCACGTCATGCGTGGTCTACTGGCAGAAGGTTTGGACTGCTTGGCGCGACAGTCGCGCGAAGTGGCATTTCGCGCAATGGTGGGCGCGTTATCTGCAGATGATTTAATTCTGATCATCCAGCTGGCTGAATTCAGGTGACTTGCAGCGGGTTCCCGCACATGACAGTTAAAACGTAGGCAGTTAGTGCTAGACTAACCGCCAGTTGGAAGTCCTGCCATGCCAACAGCTGACCGCAACCGTAAGGCGCGCTTCGGTGCATTCGAGGCCGACTTGCGAGCAGGCGAGCTCCGTAAGCACGGTATCCGCCTCAAACTGCAGGACCAACCCTTCCAGATACTTGAACTTCTGCTGGAGCACCCCGGTGACGTAGTCACGCGCGAAGAAATTCGTCAGAAACTCTGGCCCGCGGACACTTTTGTTGATTTCGACACCAGTCTGAACAGCGCCATCATGAAGCTGCGCAACGTGCTGGGCGATTCGGCCGACGATCCCCGCTACATCGAGACGGTCCCGCGCCACGGCTACCGGTTTATCGCTCTCGTCGAGAATGGCGCCTCGGCCCCGGTCGCCGCCGAATCGGTCGCGGCTGCGTCGGTCTCTGCCGAGCCAACGCCCGCGGCAGCTCCACTTTTACGCGCGCCTTCGGGAGTTTGGCGCAGGCCGCACGTCTTGCTCGCAGCTGGCGCCGCGGTGTTCGTCCTCGTTGCCGCCCTCGTTGCGTGGCGCGTCTATTTCGCTCGGCCGGTGCTGAACAGCACCGACGTTATTCTCGTGACGAACTTCGTCAACAAGACCGGCGACCCGATCTTCGACGGCACTCTGGACAAAGCACTCGAAGTAAAACTCACCGAATCTCCCTTTCTGAGTGTGTTTCCCACAGCGGACGTCCGAGCGGCTATGCAGATGATGCGGCGCGATCCGAGCGAACGAGTCACGCCGGAGCTGGGAATCGAAATCTGCAAACGGCAGGGACTGAAAGCCCTGGTGGTTCCCGAGATCGCCGCCTTCGGGAACACTTACCTGATCACGCTGGAAGCGATCGACGCGCGTACCCAAAAGGTCATCGCGAGGCGCCAAGAGGTAGCCGAAAGCAAGGACAAGGTAATCGCCGCCCTTGGCAAAGCGGGATCGCAGTTGCGACGACAATTGGGCGAGAGTCTGAGCTCACTCGAAAAGTACGATGCGCCACTCGACCTCGCCACTACAAGTTCGCTCGAAGCGTTGCAAGCATATCGGACAGGACAAACCCTATTTCGTTCCGGAAAACAGAGCGAGTCCATTCCGTTCTTTGAGCGGGCTGTGGAGCTGGACCCGCAGTTTTGTTCCGCGTACGCCGTGCTCGGCACGGCGTATTTCAGCGTTGCCAACGATCAAGCTGCTCGAAAGAATTTCGCCCGCGCCTACGAGCTAAAGGACGCTCGCCTCACACAGGAAGAGAATTTCCAAACCACGGCTCTCTATCATTTCTACATAACGGGCAATTTGGAAAAAGAGACCACCGTGCTCGTTCTGTACCAGCAAGCCTATCCGCGCAGCGCCTTTGCGGCCAACCGGCTGGGAATTGCTTATGGCACGATCGGCAGAAGGGAAGAGGCGTTGCAGCAGTTCAATCATGCCATCGAACTTTCGCCCGTGCCATCCGCTCAGTACTACTCCAATGCCAGCCAGACGCTGATGAATCTCGGCCGCTTCGACGAGGCCAAAAAACTACTCGGCCGCTGGCAGGAGAAAGGCTCGCTGAACCCATATGAAAGAGATGTGCTCTACCGAATCGCTTTTTTTGAGAACGACGCCGCAACGATGGAGCATCTCGCCAGCGGGACGCCGCCCGATGATATGCACTGGCTCCAATTACAGATGCAGTTCGCATTCCTTCGTGGAGACGTGAGCAAGTTCCGTTCGCTGAGCGAAACCCTGGTGAACCACGATATCCACGCGGGCGAAAAAGAAAATGCCGCCAATGAGGTTGCGTTGCGTGCCCAAATGGAATCCCTTCTGGGGAATTATGACGTGGCGCGCAAACTCTGCCGGCACGCTGCAGAGCCGGGCAACGTCAGCTCCACCGCACTTTGGCGTTGTGCCGAGGCATTCGGGGACGCAGGCGACTTCACGCAAGCGGAAGCATTGGCGGCGAAATTAGGCGGGATGGATCCTGAGGATACCATTGAACAAAAAGTGGAGTTGCCGCTGATCCACTCGATCGTTGAGCGTGAGCGGGGAAACGCCCTCAACGCCTGCGACTTGCTTAAGCCCGCCGAGCAATATCAATGGTCGCTAGACTTTTTTTACCGCCGTGCGCAGGCATACCTGGCTGCGAGAGACGCCGCGAACGCTGCCGTCGAGTTTAAGAAGGTCATGGATCATCGCGGATGGGGTTGGTGGCAAGTGTACGCTCCTCTGGCGCAACTCGGTCTCGCCCGAGCCTATGCCATGCAAGGCAACGTCGAGCAAAGCCGCAAGTTCTACGACGAGTTCTTCACGACCTGGAAAGATGCTGACCCGGCGATCCCGATACTTCGCCAAGCCAAAACCGAATACAAGACGCTCGGTGGTGCATCTGCCAGCGCTGCGGCGCCAGAGAAAAAGTTATAGCCAATTTTTCTCAAGCTTGGCCTTCGACGGCATCGCCCATAATTGACCCACCACTATCCGCCGCGGCAACGCCATAACTTAACACAACCGCCACGATACACGTACGCTCACTTTATCCTCGATGTACCCCGACCAATACTTGGGATGGTTGGCGCTCGCGTTGACGCCCGGCCTCGGCGCGCGCATGGCCGGAAAACTTCTCACCTCGATGGGCAGCCCCGACCGCATTTTCAGCGCTTCGCTCACCGAACTGGAATCGCACCGGCTGCCCGCCGCCGTCGCGCAAGCTATCCACGCGCGTCAGCCGCTCAGCGCCGCCGCCAAAGAACTCGCCCAGGCGCAAGCCGCCGGAATCCGCCTGCTCACCTGGGACGAGCCTGAATACCCGCAGCGTCTGCGCCAAATTTATGACCCCCCGCCGCTGCTCTATGTCCGCGGAAATATTGAACTTCTGAATCGCCACCAGATTTCCATCGTCGGCTCGTGACGTCCGACGCCCTATGGGAATCAAATGGCTGAGCGCCTCGCAAGGGACTTGGCCGATCGCGGCCTGGTAATCGTCAGCGGCCTGGCGCGAGGCGTGGATTCCAGCGCCCACAAAGGCGCGCTCACCTCGGCCGCCAGCGGCTCCACAATCGGCGTCCTCGGCTGCGGAATTGACGTGATCTACCCGAAGGAGAACAAAAAGATCTTCGCTGAAATGGAAACGCGCGGCGCCATCATTTCCGAATTCCCCATGGGCACGTTTCCCGGTCCACAGAACTTCCCAATCCGCAATCGCGTGATAGCCGGAATGTCGTTGGGCGTCGTGGTCGTGGAAGGCGCGCAGTACTCCGGTTCGCTCATCACCGCGCGCCTTGCCATGGAATTCGGCCGCGAAGTCTACGGCGTGCCAGGCAACGGGACGCAGCCGACCAGCTTCGGGCCGAATCAGCTCATCAAACAGGGCGCGAAGCTCGTAACCGGCTGGGGGGACGTAATCGAAGAGTTGCCCACCGCCGTCCGTGCCGAGCTATTGCCGGTGGAAAACACCACCAGCGAACAGCGCGCCATGCTCGTCGAGGAGAGTTTGGCTCCGGCCGAGCTGACCTTGTACAATCTTCTTACGCAAGACGAATCGCTCCACGTGGACGAGCTGGTCGAACGCTCCGGCCTCACTTCCTCCGAAGTTCTGGCCGCCCTGTTCGATCTCGAGCTAAAAGGCGTCGTCCGCCAGTTGCCAGGGAAGCAATTCCTGAAAGTCCTGTTGTAAAGCCCAAGCCAATTGCAGCTAGGATGGGTAACGCGCCGCCGCACGCGGGAGGCGGCGCAAAACGGTTTTGGAAGTTGTAGCGGCGCACTTCAGTGCGCCATCGCTGGCGCGGCAACCAGCAATGCCGGTCTAAAGACCGTGGTTACAACACCCGGACGCTGTACTGCGACATCGAGTCCATCGAACCGGGTATTAGCGCACAAGCATCAATTGCGAGCGCCAAGGAATTTAGATGCATGAAATATCTTGTATATAAGGATAAAGACTCCGCAATATAGCAAGAAGCATCCAATAACACGGTGGGAGAACCAGAACAAGCATGGCAAGATCACTCGTAATCGTCGAATCGCCCGCTAAGGCGAAGACTATCAACAAATACCTGGGCCGCAACTACACGGTCAAGGCCTCCTACGGCCACGTGATGGACCTGCCCAAGAAGACCATCGGCATCCTTCTGCCCGGTGAAGAAAACGGCAAGAAAAAGAAGAAGCGCAAGACCAAGGGCAAAGCCGGCGCGAAAGCCGTGGAAGCAAAGCCCGTAAAGCCTGTAGTCGTCAACGCCGACAACATCTTCGAGCCGACGTACGAAGTCATTCCCGGCAAACTCAAAGTCATCCACGACCTGCAGAAGGCCGCCCGCGGCGCCGAAGCCGTCTATCTCGCGGGTGACCCGGACCGCGAAGGCGAAGCCATCTGCGCGCACCTGGCCGAAATCCTCGGCAAGCCGAAAAAGTACGCCGCGCTGATCGCCAAAGCCCAAGAAGCTCAGAACGGCGACTCCGAGAAGGACGACGAGAAAGCCAAACCCGCCGCCAAGGCCAAGAAGGAAGAGCCCGCCACAAATGGCGCGCCTCCCAAAATTTATCGCGTGATGTTCAACGAAATCACGCAAAAAGCCATCAAAGCCGCTTTCGAAAAGCCCACCCAGGTGGACGAACATCTCGTCGACGCGCAGCAAGCTCGCCGCGTCCTCGACCGCATCGTCGGCTACAAAGTTTCGCCGCTACTCTGGAATAAAGTCCGCCGCGGCCTTTCCGCCGGACGCGTGCAAACCGTCGCGCTGCGCCTGATCGTTGAGCGCGAGCAGGAAATCCGCGCCTTCATCCCGAAAGAATACTGGACCATCCACGCGATGCTGGATGCCGGCACGCCACCCATCTTCGAAGCCAAGCTCAATAAGTTCAAAGGCGAAGACATCGAAGTCAATAATCAAGCCGACGCCGATAAAGTCGTCTCGGCGGTGCAAAAAGCCAAGTGGGTCGTCTCGTCCGTCGCTCAAAAGGAAAAGAAGCGCAATCCGCCGCCGCCGTTCACCACTTCCAAGCTCCAGCAGGCTGCTTACAACCGCCTGCGTTACACCGCCAAGCGCACCATGTCCCTCGCGCAAAAGCTCTATGAAGGCGTCGAACTAGGCCAGGAAGGTTCCGTCGCGCTGATCACCTACATGCGCACCGATTCCGTGCGCGTCTCCAATGACGCGCTCGATCAGGTCCGCACGCTGATCCCCGAACGCTTCGGCGCCAGCTACCTTCCGGAAAAGCCGAATTTCTATAAATCGAAGAAAGACGCGCAGGAAGCTCATGAAGCCGTCCGCCCCACCGACGTGATGCGCGCGCCCGAAGACGTTCGCCCGTTTCTCGAAGACGATCTCTTCAAGCTCTACCAGCTGATCTGGCAGCGCTTCGTCGCATCGCAAATGCTTCCCGCGATCTTCGACCAGACCACCATTGACATCAACGCGGGCGACTACACTTTCCGCGCCACCGGCTCCGTCCAGAAATTTGACGGCTACCTTCGCGTCTACCAGATGCCGGTCGCCAACGCCGATCGCGAAGACGACGAAAAGGACGATGAAGGCGAGGGCCGCTCGTTGCCGCAGGTCACCGAAGGCCAGTCTCTGCGCCTCGATCAAATCCGTCCCGACCAGCATTTCACCGAGCCGCCGCCGCGTTACAACGACGCCACGCTGGTGAAAGAGCTGGAAGAAAAAGGCATCGGCCGCCCCTCCACCTACGCCGCGATCATTTCCACCATCGTCGAGCGCGAGTACGTCACGAAAGACCAGGGCCGCTTCTCGCCCACCATGCTCGGTGAACGCGTCAGCACCCTGCTGGTGAAAGCGTTCGAGGATATTTTCGACGTCGGCTTCACCGCGCGCCTCGAAGAAGAGCTCGACGAAATCGAAGAGGGCAAGCTTCCCTGGCGTCAGGCCGTGAAGGAATTCTGGGTGCCGTTCCTCGCCGATCTCGATAGAGCCGATGACGAGATGCTCTCTTACAAAGCGGGCATCCCCACCGGGCAGAAGTGCGAAAAATGCGGCGAAGGCGAATTGCTCGAACGCATCTCGCGCCACGGATTTTTCCTCGGCTGCAGCCGCTATCCCGACTGCGATTACATCAAGGATCTTTCGCCCGAGCTTCCCGCCGATGGTGGCGAAGCGAAAATCGAATACTGCGACAATTGCGGCAAGGAAATGGTCATCAAACGCGGCCGTTTCGGCGTCTTCCTCGCCTGCAAGGGCTACCCGGATTGCAAAACCACCCGCCGCTTAGTCAGCGGCACGCGCATGGCCCGCCAGCCGGACGTCCCGCTCGACGAAAAATGCCCGCTCGACGATGCCCAGCTTCTCCGCCGCCAGGGCCGCTTCGGCGATTTCATCGGCTGCACGAATTATCCGAAGTGCAAGTACACGCGCCCCATCACTCTCGGCATCAAATGCCCGAAATGCAATGAAGGCGAATTCGTGCGCCGCGGCATTTCCCGCGGCCGCGGCGCCGGACGCATTTTCTACGGCTGCAGCCGCTATCCCGATTGCGATTTCACCACGCCGCACGAACCCATCAACGAGCCGTGCCCGAAATGCGGCGCGCCATTCATAGTCGAGAAGCGCACCAAACAAGGAAATTTCCGCAGCTGCATAAAAGAAGGCTGCGACTGGGAAATCGAAGCCCCCGCCGCACCAGAAGCGGGAGCCACGCCGGAAGCAGGTGCTAACGCAACACCGCCAGTCGGCTCACCGTCAGCCAAGCCAGAATTCGTGCATCCGCAAGAACCAGCCACAGTAGGCTCCTCCTCAAAATCTTAAATCGCAGCAACGGCGGGTGCCCCACCCTTCCGCCTCTGAAGAGTGGGGATTTTGCGCTCCAAGGGCGAGATCCAAAACATTACCTCAGTACGGCTGTTCACCACCGCACCAAACCCTCCGGATCGGCCACCAACACAACCTCATACTTATCCAGCATCGGCATCAACAGGTGCTCGAGATCGCTCTTCCAAAGCTCTCCCTCATAAAATTTCGCCTTCATCAGCTCCCGCGACTCCAAATCCGGAAACCCGCGCATAAAAAAGAAAGTATCCGCATCCTCCACCGAATTAAACGGCCCCAAAATCTTCATCCCAATCTCCGCATGCGCCGGAATGGACTTCGCGCGAAACACCTCCAGAAATCGCTCACGCATCCCCGGCTTCGTCTTATAAGTCCGCATTTCAATGATCATGCCAATTCTCCGCCCGTATCACATTCCGCCGAAAAATTGAGGCGGCTGTCATCCCGAGCGTAGCGAGGGATCTGCTTTTCACTGAACCCAGAGAAAAAACAAATTCCTCGCGGGAACTTCGTCCTCGGAATGACGTTTCTGTGCGCTCTTCCGCAACCTTCACATCCTCAATGCACAAAATTCAGCGCAATCGCCGGCGTAATCGTCGTCGCCGTATTGTGCCCAATCGCAATCACCCGCGCGCCCAGCAGCACACCCAAAGTGGACTTCCAGTTGTACTCAATAGCCGGCGCAAACCCCACCGCATCGCTCGAACTCGAATTCAGCCCGATGTTCGGCGGCGTTTCCCCCGCATCGTAACCCGTCACGCGCGTGTTCCCCGTGTGCCGGTAGGTCGCATCCAGCGCCAAAACCCACTTGCGCGTCAGGCTGTATTCCCACGCCGTATCCACAAACGACGACGCTCCCGGTTTCGCGTGCCCCTGAAATCCAGAAGTCGTCCCGTAAACGCTAGCGCCCTGCACATTCGCGTAACTCGAAAGCGCCTGCGACACATTGAAACGCATCCGCAAAATCCGTCCGTTGCGCAACCAGAAATAGGTCTGGTTATTCAGCGCCACCGTAGTCGTATAAGCCCCGCCGCCGAATCCGTCGCTCAACCGCTCGCCGAGTTTGTCGTAACGCCCCGTCGGCAACGTCTCCTCCACGAAAATCGACGTCGTCGGAAGCCAGCTGCCCTCATGAAATTGCCGCAGCCGAAACTGGCCAAGCACGCTCAGATCGCCGAGCCCGACCCCCGAACTGCTCAGCGCATCGTTCATCTTGTTGAACCCCGCGGTCGGAATCAGTCCCACCGTAAATCGATTGAAGAGTCCGTATTCGATGTACGTCAGCGATCCGAATCCGTTCGAATGCGCTCCAATCACATCGTACAAATATGGCTCGACCAGAAAATGTCCCTGCGGCAGCGTAGCCGCCGAATTCGCCAGCATCGGCCCCGTCCACCACGCATCTCCGAGCGCCTCGCGGTTCGCAGGCGAAGCTGGCGAACTCTGCTGCGCGCCCGCGGACGTCCCATCGGACGCTCCGTCCGGTGGAGCGTCCGGCGCGGCTTCGCCTGAATCATCCTTCACGCGCGTGTCCACCGCGATCCAGTTCACTTCCCACGTCTTCCCGCCATCATCCGAAAACGCCTGCTCGAACCGGCACGAATTCGCGGTAATGTCCGACCACACATTCCGCACCAGAATCGTCCTTCCGTTAAACGGTTCCTGATCGTAAAACTCGCCACGCCCGTTTTTGAATTCGCCGATCGTCGGCACGCCCAAAGTCCCCAACCGCACGTTCGCCGAATTCAAACTCCACTGGTGCACCTGCGGATCGTACAAACGCAAAGACAGCGACTCGACGTGCCCCGCCGGCCCGGTCGCATCCAGTTCCACCAAATTTGCGCGCCCGCCCCAAATTTTTCGCACCACGGACGTGCCGTCGTACTCGACCCATGTCTTAGAACCAGTCAAAGGATGCACCAGCCGCGACAAGTGCGTTTTCCAGTTACCAATCTCAAAATCAAAATCGTGCTGCCCGTCGCGCAACGCGTCAGCCTGCTGTGGCGCAGCCGCACTTGACTGCGCCAGTCCCCGCCGCGGCTGCAAAATCACCACCAGCCCAAACGCCAATAGATACGTCTGAATATTCCTAGGCCAGTTCATCTGCGCCTCTCCAGCCGCTCCACGCTAATGAAAACCGCGCGCGTCAGATATCCGCTGCTCGCGCGCAAACTAAGCCAATATGGGTGCGCCACCGCCGCGAGCTTCTTCATCCCGCGCCTCATTGCAGCCAGCGCAACCGCGACCGCGGCGTCGGATCCATCACATCGAGCTCAGGCTCTCCGCGCAGCAGGCCCGTCGCCATCAGCGCCTGAACCGCGCGCTGCTCCTCCGGAATGAAACTCGTCTCCAGCATCTGGTTGTCCTTCACTACTCCCAGCCACACCAGAAAAGGCCCGTCGGTCCGCACAGGCAGCTGCGGAAAATTGTTTTTCGCATCGAGCGTAACCAGCACGCCGGCCTCGCGCGCGCCGGTCGCCCGGTAAGCAGCGAATGTCGGCTCCGCCGCTTTAGCAAACGCCTCGAAGCTGTCCGGCTTCACCGAAAATATCTGCGCCACGATCACTCCTTGCGCGCCATTCGTGTTCGCCACCGGATCAACAGCCGGCAGTATCGGGATTTCGCGCTCCGGAGTCAGCGGCCGCATCAGCATCACGTTATCGGAGTCGTCGATAAACGCGTTCACCGCTTGCCGGTGCTCCTTCCAGAGCGGCCCATAATAGAAAGCCGCGTTCAGCACCGCCCGCGCGTCAATCGTATGAAAGCCGCGAATCCAGGTGAAGCCGTTTGGCTTTTGCCGCTCTAGGAACGAACCGGCTACAATGGCTCCCTGCTGCTCGAATGCCTCCGGAAAAAACGTATCGAAATCCAACGCAAAATGCTGGCGCTCTCCTGGCTTGATCGTGTAACGGCGAAACTCATAAACCTGAAAGTCCCTGAGGTTTGCGCCCGGATCAATCGTGTTTTGCTGCGTCGCGCGCTCGCTGGGCGCGAACCCCAGGCTGCACGCGGCAATAATCACCGCTACACCGGCTAAGATTCGCTTGCGCATCGTTCTTCCTCCTCTAAGTGCATCCGTTTCCGCGCAATACTCGATCCGCCGCGCCCCGCTGCGAACTTCACTGCTCTTTGTCCGGCTCGTCCTTCACCCGCGTTTGTGTATTTACCCAATTCACTTGCCAGGTCTTCCCGCCATCCGCTGAAAAGGACTGTTCGTCGCGCGTCGAATCGGAGGAAAGCCTCGAAAAAACAAATCGCACCATAATCATTCGCCCGTTGTACGTCTCCTGATCGTAGAACTCGCCGCGCCCATCCTTGAACTCGCCGTACAGCGGCACGCCCAAAGTTCCGCCTTTAGTGTTCGCAAAATTCAAACTCCACTGCTGCGCCGCGGGATCGTAAAGCCGCAATGACAAAAACTCGAGATGCCCGGAAGGTCCATCCGCCACAATTTCCGCCAGATTCGCGCGCCCATCCCAAATCTTCCGCACGGTCACGGTGCCGTCGAGGTCCGTCCAGGTTGTCGAACCGGTCAGCGGATGCTGCAACCGATGCATGTGAATTTTCCAAGTCCCCAGCTGCCAATCGAAATCATGCTGCCCGTCATGCGATTGCTTTTGCTCGTCTAAGTCCGGAGAGGCTGCCGACGTAAGTTGATTCTTAGGGGATCGCAGTATCGCCTCCGACACAAAAGCCACCGTATTAATCAGCGGCTTTAGCCCCTTAGGCAAGATTTGGAATTTTTCCGGGCACGCCTCCGCTGCGGCGGTTTGCGAATGCACGACAAGTGGCTGCGATAGGCACCCCAGCGCTCCCAAAATGCCCAGCAGAAAACAAACTCCCCTGCGCCGAAAAGAATCCATGTTCGTCTCCACTTCAAAGATTCTTGCGATACACAATGAACCCCGATTTCTCTGCCACTTTGTCGTAAAGCTTCATCGCATGCGTGTTGGTCTCGTGCGTCTGCCAATACACTCGCCCCGACCCCGCCAGTTCCGCGCGCCGGTAGACTTCTTCGATCAACGCGCGCCCCAGTCCCTTTCCGCGCATCGCCTCGCTCGTAAATAAATCCTGCAAATAACAATTCGAAGTCAGCACGGTCGAGCTCCGGTGAAAAAGGTAATGCACCAGCCCGACCAATTTCCCGCCACGCTCCGCCACCAACGCGTAAATCGGCTCATACCCGTCGAAGAACCGCGTCCACGTTATGTTCGTGATGATTTCCGGCAGCGCCGTCTCGCCCTTGCGCCCGTAAAACTCGTTGTACCCATCCCACAGCACTTTCCACTCGGCGAAATCCCGCTGTTGGACGTTTCGCACCAGAATCATCTCGCTCATGATTTGTCTCGCGTCAGGTTGGCAACGAAGTTCGGTTCCCACGTCTTCCCTCCATCATCCGAGAATGATTGTTCAAAGCGATGCGTGTCCGGCGTAATGTCCGACCACACGACGCGCACCAGAATCGTCCGGCCCTGGTACGTTTCCTGGTCGTAAAATTCCCCGCGCCCATCCTTGAATTCGCCGATCGAAGGCGTGTCGATCGTGCCGCCGCTGCTGTTCGCGAAATACATGCCCCACTGGTGTGCGTCCGGGTTGTAAAGAAACAAAGTCATTCCCTCGAAACGCCCCGCATCCCCGCCCGCCTCCACCTCTTCAATCTGCGCGCGGCCGTCCCACACTTTCTTCACCACCACGGTGCCGTTCATTTCCACCCAGTTTGTCGAACCCGTCAGCGGATGCACCAGCCGCCGGATGTGCGTGTGCCACTTGCCTAAATTGAAATCGAAATCGTGCTGACCGTCGCGCGGTGCGCTTGCCTGCGCGCCGCCCGCCGCGCCCGTCGCCGTCTGCGTTCGTGCGGGAAGCGTCAACCCCAGCACTCCCACCGCGCACGCCAAAAAATAAGTCCCGATACTCCGAAGCCGTTTCATTATTTCCTCCAATTCCGTATTCACCCGCTCACTCATTCTTGCGGATGTAAGAATCCATCTGCCTGTGGTATTTTCATAGAGCCACTTTGCATGCAATTCGTGATACCACTTTCGAAACAGGGCGAGCCTCTTTTCCGCCAGGTGTACCAAGGCTTGCGCCAGGCCATCCTCTCCGGCACCTTTCGCGCCGGCGATCGCCTGCCATCCACGCGCGATCTCGCCGCTGAACTCGGCATTTCGCGCACAGTCGTGCTTCTCGCCTACGATCAATTGGTCGCGGAAGGATTCGCCGGCGGACGCGGCGGCTCGGGAACTTTCGTTGCGCAGGGACTAAACGGCAGCAGGCCAAGTAAACAAAATAAATCCGCGAAGCTCCAGCTTTCGCGTTACGGCAAAACGGCCGCAGGTGTCGCGTCCACTGTGGATTTCCCCGGCCGCCGCTCGGTTCCGCTGCGCTACGATTTTGCTTACGGCGGGCGCGGCGACGTGGACACTTTCCCTTTCGAAATGTGGCGTCGCATTCTCCTGCGCCATGCCCGCGAAGCTCCGGTTCGCGAACTCGACTACGGAGCCGCCGCCGGAAGCCTCGCGTTGCGCGAAGCCATCACTATTCATGTGCGCCGCTCCCGCGCGGTCATCTGTGATCCGTCGCAAGTGATCGTCGTCAATGGCTCGCAACAAGCCCTCGATTTGATCGCGCGCGTGCTGATCGAACGCAACGACCCGGTCGCCATCGAAGACCCGCAATACCAAGGCACCCGCGAGATATTTCGCGCCGCGGGAGCCCGTCTGCTTCCTGTCCCGGTTGATCGCGATGGCCTCAACCCCGCGAGGCTCCCACACGCAGCCCGCGTCGCTTTCGTCACGCCTTCGCACCAATTCCCCACCGGCGCGATTCTTCCGCTCGCGCGTCGCCTCGCGCTCCTCGATTGGGCCAAACGCAAAGACGCAGTCATCATCGAAGACGATTACGACGGCGAATTTCGCTACGAAGGACAACCGCTCGAATCTCTGCAGGGCTTGGATACGGAAGGCCGCGTCGTCTATCTCGGGACATTCTCCCGCACGATTTTTTCCGCGCTGCGTATCGGCTACCTGATCGCGCCCAAATCGCTCGGCGCCGCTTTCACCTCCGCCAAATGGCTCTGCGACCGCCACACCGCCACGCTCGAACAAGAAACCCTCGCGGAGTTCATAGCCACCGGAATGTACGAACGCCATCTGCGCCGCATTCGCCGCCGCAACACTGCGCATCGCGCCGCGCTCCTCGAAGCCATCCACAAATACTTGGGCGCCCAAACAGAAATCACCGGCGACGGCGCCGGTACCCACATCGTCCTCTGGCCCGCAAAACGCATCTCCGAAACCGCAATGATCGAAAAAGCCGCAAAACAAGACGTCGGCATCTACGGAATTTCTCGCTACTTCCTCGCCCGTCCATCAAGAAGCGGCCTGATGCTCGGCTATTCGCGCATGAAAGAAAACCAAATCGAAGAAGGCATCCGCCGCTTGAGCCAAATCCTATAGAGCTCGCCAATCCTCTAGCCTTCGCCGCAGTCTAAACGCGCCAAACGGGAAGCCGCATCCTCGCTTTCGGCTTCCCGTCCGCTCCCACTTCCCAATTTCACCGGTTCAATGTCCCGTCGACCCACACGAACCAAAACGCTCTTTCACAACCCGCTGACGCTGTTCACAACCCAGCCGACAGCCTGTGGGCCAGCACCGCAACCTCAGTCCTTCCCAAAGTGCTCGCCCATTCCTTTTCACGACCCGACTTGTGCAAACGCCGCCCGTGCGTCCCGTCCGCCCAGATCTCCGCAAGGAAATATTCGTTTCCGTAACGGTTGAAAACCAGGCGGGGAGGCGCCGATTTGTCCTTCGATTCCGCAGGCAGGCTCGTTACCGTCGTAGAATTTTTTCCATCGTGCTGCTGGATTAGCTGGATTCCTTCCATCTCCGCGGAGAGCCGCTGAATACGGTATTCTCCGGCTGGCATCGTCCGGTCTCCCGCTTGGAACGCAAACGGGACGTTCACGTCGATCGCGCCAACCTGTTGCGCGCCACACCGGCCCGCCACTACGATCGAAACCAACAACGCTGCTGCAACAGAAATAATTTGTTTTCTCATCGAAATTCTCCTTTTCCTTTTCAATTTCCGCGGTGCTCGGATTCGTTCCGCCACCAACTCATGTCTTCGCTTCTTCCATCGAAAGTCATAAGCTGCGCACAGTCTTGCGCCACGCCCTCGCAATCACAATGCACTGCAAATCAGCCGTGGATAATCTCTCGATGACCTGGCAACTCGCCCACAGCGCAGGACTTCGCGCCGAAAAGGACCCGAGATGGTATATTCGACTCAACGAGGCGCGCCTCATGTCATCCCCTGCCCCAGGCGAGAACGTCCTGCGATTTGCAGATTTTGAACTGCACCAGCGCGCGGGCGAACTCTACAAGACGGGCCGAAAGATCCGGCTGCAGGCGCTTCCTCTGCGCATTCTGGCAACTTTGCTGGAAACGCCAGGCCAGGTCGTCACCCGGGACGAACTGCGCGAAAAGCTCTGGCCCGCAGACACCTTCGTTGACTTTGATCACAGCTTGAACACGGCGATCCGGAAACTTCGCCGCGCTCTCAACGACGAAGCCGATACACCGCGTTTCATCGAAACTCTTCCGCGGCGCGGCTATCGTTTCGTCGGTGCAGCGCCCACGGGAAATTTTCCCGCACCGTCCGTGGCGTCAGCTCCGCCGGCCGTCGCCACCCCCGCGACCGACCTGGTCGGCGGCATTTTCATCCTCTGCGGTGAAGGTAATTCGAACTTTGTTTCTCTTCCCGCCGACGAATTCGCCCTTAAGGAAAAGGAAAAACTGGAAGCCGCAAGTGACGATCTCGGTCTCTCTCTCCTCTTTGCCTCTCGCAACCTCTTCTTGGTCCCGTGCGGCACCCGCGTGAAAGTGTTGAAAGATGTTCCGGAAACTTCCTGCCGCGAAGTGCGCATTCTGGAAGGAGAATTCATCGGAGAGACCGCCCTGGCGCCGCTCAAATGCCTGCTCGAAACCGCCTGAAGGCGAACTCCGCAAAATCCTTCTGGAATATATCGAAGGAAGAAGCTCTCGAATGGGCCAAGCGCTGCCCGCTGCCCCAAGGCGCCATCCTGGACATCTACCAGATCTTCGAACCACCCACCGACTTCCCGCCAGAGCTGCGCCCGCAATCCGCAAAAGCGTAACGCACTCGGGCCTCGCGCGCCCGCACCAGTTGACTTTTCCGTTCGCGTGCCGTATCTTCTTCACACCTAGAATGTCTACTGAAGAACGCCGGCACCGCGGCCGGCGAACTGGGAGGCTCCACCATGAACCGCCGCAAGCGTCAGCGCATTCTCGCGGATCTCGATCAGGACATCCGCGACCACCTCGCCCGCGAAACGCAGGACAACATTGACCGCGGCATGTCGCCCGAAGAAGCGCATTACGCCGCCCTGCGCAAATTCGGCATTGTAGCTCGCGTGCAGGAAGACACCCGCGAAGTTTGGAGCGTCGTCTGGCTCGAGCGCTTCTGGCAGGATGTCCGCTACGGCCTGCGCATGTTGCGCCTTTCCCCCGGCTTCACCATCGTCGTCATCCTCACTCTCGCTCTCGGCATCGGCGCCAACACCGCCATCTTCAGCCTGATCAACTCCGTGATGCTGCGTTCTCTGCCAGTGGAAAATCCGAAACAATTAGTCGTCCTTCGCTGGGCTGCGCGCAATTCGCCGAACGTTCACGGCTACATGTCTTCCAACGATTGCCCCTCGAATCTAGGCCGCGACACCGCGAATCCCACCGGCTGCTCGTTCTCCGAGCCGATGTTTCGCGAAATCGCGCAAGCCGGCGTTTTCTCCGGAGTCGCTGCGTTCGCCAATTCCGGCCGGCTCGATTTGACCGGCAACGGCCCTGCCAGCGTAATCAACGGCCAAGTTGTTTCGGGCGATTTTTTCCGCACCATGGGAGTGCAAGCCGCCGCCGGCCGTGTGCTCGAATCCACCGACGATGCACCTGCAGCCGCGCCGGTAGCCGTGTTGAATTATGGCTACTGGCAAAGCGCCTTCGGCGGCTCTCGCGACGTAATTGGCCGCTCCATCGAATTGAATAACGTCGCATTCACCATCGTCGGCGTCGCCGAATCGCGCTTCACCGGAATCACTCCCGGCAGCGATTACGACGTCTGGCTGCCGCTCTCCGCCGCGCAAAGCATCACCGATCCCGTGCGCTGGCAAGATCGCCAGGGCGACCCAAGCTTCTGGTGGCTCACCGTCGTCGGCCGGCTCAAAGAAGCCGTGCCGCTCGCGCAAACGCAAGCCGCCCTCACCGTCCTCTTCCGCAACGAAATGCTCCACGGCACAGTGCCGCTCTTCCACGCCGGCGGAATGGCGAGCGCCCCGGGTCCGCTTCCGGGACCTCCGCCGGGCGGCGCATCCGTCCGCCACGATATGGTTTACGGCGGACCGCAAACCGCGCCGCCACACGGAAAGGGTCCCGCGATCGCGATGGCGCCCGGTCCCGGTCCGAATCTGAGTCCGGGTCCAGGACGCGCGCCAACATTCGTGCCGTCACCTTCGTCCTCTGCGGCATCGCCCGCTGCACCGCCGCCAACCGGCGCTCCAAAAACTCTATCCACCGCCGCCGATAATCCGGAATTGGCGCTCGCGCCCGCCACAAGCGGCCTCACCGGCGAACGCAGCCGCTTTTCCGATCCGCTCTACCTCTTGATGCTCGCCGTCGGAATCATCCTGCTCATCGCCTGCGCGAACGTCGCCGGCCTGATGCTCGCTCGCGCTGCCGCGCGCAGAAAAGAAATGGCCGTGCGTCTCGCGTTGGGCGCCGGACGCGTGCGCATCGTCCGCCAGCTTCTAACCGAGAGCGTCATGCTCTCGCTGCTCGGCGGCTTGCTGGGAATTTTCTTCGCCTACTGGGGAGCACACGCGATCGTTTCGTTTGTTTCCAGCAATCAGACTCGCCCCCTCGGCTTCGCCACCGGCGTGGATCTCCGCGTCCTCGCCTTCACCATCGCCGTGTCGCTGCTCACCGGAATTCTCTTCGGTATCGCGCCCGCTTTTCGCAGCGCGCGCGTGGATTTGACGCCCGCACTCAAAGACGGCGAAGGAAGCTCCGCAAGTTCCGGCCACTCCGGCGGAAAATGGTTCAGCATCGGCAACGCGCTCGTCGTCGCTCAAGTCGCGCTCGCCATCGTCGTGCTCGTCGGCGCGGGACTTCTCGTGCGCACGCTCGCTAACCTGCGCAACGTAAACGTCGGCTTCGATTCGCACAACATCCTGATCTTCGGAATCGATCCGACCCTCGCCGGATACAAAGGCGCGCAGATTGACAGCTTCTACCGCGACCTGCAGGGCCGCCTCGCGCAAACTCCCGGTGTGAAATCCGCCAGTTACTCGATGGTGCCCCTGCTCAGCAACGGCCTGATGATCACCATTTTCCACTGGCCCGGCACGCCGCAGGATCAGCAATCCGAAGCCGACACCCTCGGCGTCGGCCCGGATTTCTTCGACACTCTGCACATCCCATTTCTCGCCGGCCGTTCCTTCAACGCTTCCGATTTCGAGCTGGCCGCTTCCAATAGCGGAGACACTCCCACCGCGGCGCCCACTCCCGTGATTGTGAATCGCGCATTCGTGGAGAAATATGTCGGCAAGGAAAATCCCCTCGGCAAGCAGTTCGGCGGAGGGCCGGCGGACGAGAACGGCCCAGCCAATCCCGGGTACGAAATCGTCGGCGTCGTAGGTGACGCGAAATATAGCGATCTGCGGCGCGACATCCACGCCACCATGTATTCGCCGCAGCACGTCGGAGGAGCGTCTTTCGAACTGCGCACCGCCGCCGACCCGCAAGCCATCCTCCCCGCGATTCGCCAAACCGTCGCGCAAGTGAACGCGGACTTGCCGCTCTTCAACGTCACCACCGAATCGCAGCAAATTGATCGCCTGCTTTTCCAGGAGCGCCTCGTCGCGCGCCTCTCCGCATTCTTCGCGTTGCTCGCTCTGGTGCTCGCTTGCGTGGGATTGTACGGATTGCTCGCCTACGAAGTTTCGCGGCGCACGCGCGAAATCGGCATTCGCATGGCCCTCGGCGCGCAACCGGAAAGCGTGCTGCGGCTGGTATTGCGTCAGGGAATTGTGCTGGCGTTAATCGGAGCCGCGGCAGGCATCGCCGTGGCGCTCGGTGTGATGCGTTACATCAAGGCCATGCTCTACGACGTCGGCTCCAGCGACCCGCTCACAATCATCGCCGTCGCCGTCCTGCTCACATTGGTTGCCCTCGCCGCGTGTTACATCCCCGCACGCCGCGCCATGCGCGTGGATCCGATGGTTGCGTTGCGTTACGAATAAATTACCCGCACGTGCAAACGCGCATTCGCCTGACTTACCCGCCCTCGAAGAGGGCTGTGTAACCGGCGCGGCCCTGCGCCCCGTGTGACTGACGCCTCCCGCGCATTGCGGGACGCACCGCGCATCCTCGAACTGCCGTGCGAGCAGCCTTGCCTCCGAGGACACCGCGATCCAAAACGCATCCCCGGCAACCCTTATGTAGAATTTGGCGTCACACTCGCAACAAGCGAAGGGATCCGACAACTCAGGAGATATCAATGCAGCGACAAGTGCTAAGGACGATTGCCTTCGCCGGCATCGCTCTGCTCGCGATTCTCACCATGGCTCCGCGCCCGGCGCAAGCGCAGGACGCCAAAACACTCTATCCACAAATGGCCCCGCTCGACCAATACCTGATCACGGATCGCAACACCGAAATCGAATTGGCGCGCAGCGCCGCCCCCGAAACCATCGCGCGCGAAGCCGAAGTCATGGTTCTCACGCGCCACGGTTACGAAACCGCCGCCAAAGGCACGAACGGCTTCGTCTGCATCGTGGAACGCTCCTGGACCGCCGATAGTGACGATCCCGATTTTTGGAATCCCAAGCTGCGCGCTCCGATCTGTTTCAACCCGCCCGCCGCGCGCACGTATCTCCCACTCACGATCAAGAAGACTGACTTGGTGGTGGCAGGAAAATCCAAAGAGGAAATGTTCGAAGGCATCAAAGCTGGCTTCGACAAAAAAGAACTTCCTACTCTCGAACCCGGCGCCATGGCCTACATGCTCTCGAAACAGGGTTACTTAGGCGACAGCGCCGGCCACTGGCATCCCCACGTCATGTTTTTCGTTTCAGATATTGATGCTGCAACTTTGGGCGCGAACGTGACAGGCTCTCCGCTTCTCGCATCCCCGGACAAGCCGGACCGGCTCACGGTAATCCTGATTCCAGTCGGCAAATGGTCGGACGGCACCGCTGCTCCAATGTTCGAGCAATGACGTGGGGCAGTTGCCTGCGGGAGCCCCTTCCGTCTACTCTGACGTCTCGCCAGCTAGTCCCCGTCTTTGAATTTTTAGGGGCGCTGCTTGCTGCGCCCGCTGTTGACTTTGACCTTGCAAATCGCGCGTGCCCAGATTCGTCCATAGATTCGACAGTCGGATCGCGAGGCGGCCACGACTCTCTGGCCGCTCCTTCGCCGCTGCAAACCCCAGGGCCGTAGGCGCGGCAGAAAATAGCCCAGCGCGTGAGCGCTGGGAAAAGTCCGAAAAACAATGCGAGCGCCATAGGCGCGCCACGCTGCTATCGCACCGTTCGCGAATCGCGCCGATCCGCCGATTCTTCCTTCGTCGCACAAAAAATTCTCTCCCGCCCCAAGTCGCCCCAGAGCGGGAGAGATTCACCACCACCCATCCTCGAACGCCGCGTTAGTTCACAGTCAAAGTAATCGTAGCCTGGTTCGAAAGCGTTCCCGACGTCCCGGTCACAATCACCATGCTAGTCCCTGCCGGCGTCGCCGTCGTAGCACCGCTCGATTTCCCGCCGCCACCGCAACCCGCCGCCGCAATTAGCGCCACTAGAACCAAAGCAAGCCCGCCAATAGGAATCAGCGCCGATGTTCTGTAACGCAATTTCCGCGCGGAGCGCACCGCAACGATAATCAGCATCAAGATTCCAATCGCCAAAAGAACGCGCATCAACAGCGTCATGCCGGAAAGTAAATCCACTCCTGACGGCACTCCCGCCATTTTCATCGCTGCCGCGGCCGTCGTCGTTATGGTCAGCATCGGCGCCGTGGTTCCCCCGGGATTGTAGCTGTTCGTCGAAAACACGCACTTCGCCCCCGCCGGCAAGCCGCTGCACGAAAACGCCACCGCGGAATTGAAGCCGTTCGTTGGTGCAACATTGATCGTGAAGTTCGCCGAACCGCCGGGCGTCAAAGTCGCGCTGTTCGGCGAAGCGCTCACGGAAAAAGAAGGCGTGTTGCCGCCGGAGGCCTGTGTAGGAGCCAAAGACGCAAACACTCCGTGCGCTTCGTTCATTCCGCCTGCGGTCAAATAAAGCGTATTCGGATCTCCCGACGAGCCGCCACCACCGAAAACCAGGTCCCACAGCGACAAATTCGTGATCACGTTTCCGCCGGCATCCCGCACGCTATCAATAAATGCTCCGGAAGGAGTGTAAGCGTTCAGCACACCGTCTCCGAAATTGCCGATCAATACGTCTCCGCCGAACGCGCCAAATCCCGCCGGCGGAATCACGATTCCCCATGGCGCATTCGTGTGCATGTCTCCCGTCGAAACAACTCGCTGCACGAAATTGCCGTTATCGTCGAAAATATCCACGATCCCGTCTCCCGCCGCGTGCACTGGATCATGTTTCGCGGAATCCTGCAGCGCGTAGGTTACGTAAATCTGGTTGTTGCCCACATTGTGGATTCCAAAGGGCGCATATCCTGCCGGGAGGTTCGGGTCCGTGAACGATCCCGAAAGGCTCACCGCCGCGAACGTGGAATCGTACACTTCCACTTTTCCGCTCCGGAAATTGGTCGCTAGCAAGAATTTCGCGCCGTTGCTCGTGACCATCGCCAGGCCCTTGTACACGGCGCCGGTCCCACCCATCGAATTATCCACCGCCAGAATTACGTTCGCGCCGCCATTCCAGCCGGAAATCGTTCCATCCTCCGTATCAAAAATAAATAGGCTGGGCTGGCCGCCAACTTCAAACCCGGTCGAGGACACGTTTGCCACGATTCCCGTTGGAGTGGCCGCCGCGGTGCTCCCCGCCGGCGGAGGAATCGTAAACGTCCCGTTGAGCGTTCCCGTCTGATCGTACAGAGTCGAAAACCCGCTGTTGTTGTCCGAAATCCAGAATGGATTATTGGGGAAAAACGCAATCCCCCACGGATTCAGCAAATTCGGATCCACGTGCATCGGCGCGGGCGAAGCCGCCGCCGTATCCGCCACCAAATTCGTCTGCTTATAATTGTTCGCGGCGACTTGAGCACGCACGGACGTGCCAATTACGAAAATCCCCAAAATCACCGCTGTATTCTTCACAAACTTGCTCAAAGCTCGCATCGCTCTCACTGTATTCTCCCTTTTTGTCGAACCTGATTTGGTCGAAGCCCCGACCTAGCTAGAGGCACACCCCGCCGGCGCTCTTCTTCACAAGTCGGAAACCGTCGAAGAGCCGGCGACGACTCAACGATCCCATTCTTCTGACCGCACGCTTTTTCGCAGCGCGTTCGTCGTCGACGGCTCATCGCACTGCGCTCAAGAGCGCCGTTCGAGCGACAAATGTACGCACCGTCGCCGCGAGCGTTGTCACGGAGAAGTTATTTAAATGTCCCTTGCAGGTTGACTTTTTGTCTCGTCCGAAAAGTATGCGGAGGGAATATTCAGGAAACCGTCGTCAACTTGACGAGCACGCTAGAGGCGGCTCGCCGACTTCAGGGGAGAACAGAACAGCTGGAAATCTTTTGCCGTGACTACTCGCTCGCCGCTTCCGCCGCCGGAAGCAACGCCTTCCGCTCCTCCGCCTCTTGCCGCCGCGGAATCGCCCACGCCAGTGCTCCAAACGCCAGCACCACCGGAAAACACTCGATCACATAGCGCGGCTCCACGGTCTGCAACTGCGTCATCGCCACCGTGCGTATCGCCACAAATAAAATCAAGAAAATCCCCGCCGTCCCGCCACGCCATCGCCACAATCCGCAGAGCGCGAGCAACGCATACACAATTCCGAGAATCCCGAATCCCAAAGTCACCGCAAAATCCGCGCGATTCTCCCGCCACTTCTCCCCCGGCGGCCACAAATCGCCGGAATAAGGCAGTAATTCAATCCGCGGCGTAAACCACATCGCGAAAATTCTCTCCGCAGGAATCGCCACATAGGTCCGCCAAGGACGCCGCTCGGTCCGCTCTCGCGCCAGCTGCGCAAAATCCCGATCCAGCGCCGGAGTTAACAGCAAATCCCGGTCGTAACGCGCCAGCAACTCCGCCACGCGCGCGCGCTCCGCATCCGAATCAAACGCCGCAGCCGGCAACGCGCCCACACTCAGCGGCTGCTTGCCCAGTTTCCAGTTCACCAGGTATGCTTCGCCAAACCGCGTCATCCACGTCTGCGTCCAGGCAAAAAATCCGCGCGGAATAAAATCCCCATAACTCTGCGCGTATCGCGGCCCCAGAAATTGAATTCGCCCCAAAGTCCTCGCGTTGCGTGCCGCCCACGGCAGCAGCGCAATCACCAAACCCACGCCCATCCACAATCCCGCCAAAATCAATTTCGCCCAATCCGCTCGCCGCCTCCATCGCCAGCACAACGCCAACCCCGCCGCAGCCAAAATCAGCGGCGCCTCCGGACGCACGAACGTCCCTACCCCCACAACCAATCCCGCCAAAAGAAACCATGCCACGAACACCAACACCCTGCGCCGTGCCGCAAAATCGCCACCGAAACAATCCATCACCTCCGGATCGCTCAACAAATGCACCAACACGAACAAAGCCAAAGCCGTCAAAAATATCGCCAAGCTCTCCGTCAAAACCACAGCCGTATAATTCGCCGTAAAAGGACAAACCGCCGCCATCCACAAAGCCGCCGTCGCCACCACGCGACGCCTCGCCGCCGCCACCAATCTCGCCGCAATCAACGCTGTCAAAACGCAAGTCCCCAAATCCAAAAAAGCCTGCACCAACATCACCGCCCGGCTCCCGCGTCCCAGCAAAAAATAAATCGCAGCGAGAAACGCCGGATACCCCGGCGTGCGCATGTCCACCGGCGCCAATTGCCCCATCACAAACAGCCCGTACACCCCGTGCTCCACCCAATTCCGCGCCAGCTCTTCGTAAAATTTCGTATCCCCCGCATAAAACGGAAAATGCACAATAAAATAGAGCCGCAGCGTCAATCCCGCCGCCAAAGCCAATCCCAGTTGTGTGTAGGAAAAAGGACGTCCACTCATCGCCGAGGTCCGCAAAAAATCCAGCAAGAAATCAAAAATAAATCGCGTTCAGCCGCCCCCGCCATCCACGCGCTGCCCTGCAACCATCAATCTTTCCGCGCGCCGCCATCCAACTCCGCAACAATCCGTTTCGGCGCAGTGTTCCGCCAAGCCGCCTCCAACGCCTCGCGCACGCGCCCCTTCTTCGCCGCCTTCAACACCACGTTCGTCGCCCCGCGCTGTCCCCACTTCCCTGTCACCGCCATAAACGCCTTCGGCTCCGCCCGCACAAAATCCTGTTGCTGATCAGGCATCAATTTCACCATCGCCCAACCCGCGCGCGGATACCCCAGCGTCGCAAAAATTTTTCCGCCGACGCGAAAATCTGGATGCTCCATGTGCGCGTCCTCCGCAGTCTCCGGAAAACTCAAAGCCATCCGCCGAAATTCAGCCGTAGTCATAGCCGCCGCTCCTCTCTTCACGCGCCGCGCAAACCGCGCGAGTCTTCATCGCACCACGCTACACGTGCACGCGCATCCGCCTCACCCAGCTTACCCGAATCGACACACCGCCGCGCATGTTCCACCGCGGCACGGTACACTACCTCCAGCCCAGCCAAGTTTCTCGCGGCATCGCCGATATACCCAGCGGCGGTCTCGCTCAAGCGAAACTCATGCGCTGGCGCAACCTACTAAATCCTCGAAACGCGCGCTCAATCAACACACGCACGACGCCCGCGCGCCCGCCTGGAAACGCCGCCACATCATCCGCGACAGCCGCTACCGCTGCGACTCCGCATCAGCGCAACAAACGCCGCGCACACCGCGTCTCCGCCTTCCTCCCAGTCTTCGTCTACGGCCGCGCGCACAACGAGCCCTTCGCCGAACACGCCGTCACCCTAAACGTCAGCGCAACCGGCGGCTTCCTGGCACTCGACGCCGAAGTCTCCCCCGCGCAAAAACTCCTGATGGCCAACGAACAAACCAACGAAGAACTCCCCTGCCGCATAGCCCGCATAACAAAAACCGAAGCCGGCAAAACGCTAGTAGGCTTCGAATTCCTCCGCCCCTCCCCGCGCTTCTGGTCCATAGATTTCACGTCTTCATGACGCTCTCTGACCGCACCGCGCCCATGGACTACTTCCTAACAACGCCACGCGTAGGCTTTCGTTACTGGACCGAACAAGATCTACCCCTCGCCCTGGCGCTCTGGGGCGATCCCGAAGTGACGGCGTTCATCGGCGGGCCCTTCACGGAAGAAATGGTGCGCGCGCGCCTAACCAAAGAAATCGCGCAAATGCAGGAATGCGGCGTCCAATACTGGCCGATCTTTCTCCGAGACGGCGACCAACACGCCGGATGCGCCGGCCTTCGCCCCTATCGCCCCGCGGAACGCATCTATGAATTAGGAGTTCATCTTCGCCGCAGCTTCTGGCGCCAAGGCCTGGCCACTGAAGCCGCCCGCGCCGTAATCAATTACGCCTTCACCACGCAAGACGCCCAAGCCCTCTTCGCCGGCCATCATCCCGCCAACGAATCTTCCCGCCAATTGCTCCACAAACTAGCCTTCATCCACACCCACGAAGAGCTCTGCCCACCGACAGGCCAAATGCACCCGTCGTATCTTCTTCGCAAGCCATAAATTATTAAACGGGATTTCGCGCAGGCAATCACTCAAGGCTTTGAAACGTGGTAGAAGGCCGCAACTCGTCGGCTTCAGGCAGTTTTCAGAAATTCATGGCAGTCATGCCACGCCGCCAATTTCCTTCCGACGCCGAGCTTCTGAACTTTGATCGCATCCATAGCTTGCGTGGCAATGTCCATCGCGCGCACTTCGTCGTGATAATTCGCGGGGTTTTCCAGCTGCAGCCGGCGAAGACATATCGCGATCTCCGCTTCATGGATCAACCGAGCCAAAGTTTCCCGGTCCGGTTCGTCCACGGCTCTGATGAAAGCTTCCTGCCAAATCACGGGCCTATAATTATCCAAGGCTTTCCTCCAGCGGCATCAAGGTGAGGTGGGAGGGCCGAAATTCGCTTCAATTCTTCGCCACAATTCGCGTCAAGAGCAACAATCGCCGACACAATATCAGACGCTTTCGCAAGCAATCGGTTGCATCAAGAAATAATCGTTGTTCCTCGTCGCATTCTCCACGTGTCGAAATGCCGACACTCTCTCGCGCGCCTCTGCTTCTCGACTCTTTCACCTCTCCGTCCTCTGCCGTTATAGCCACCTTTTTACCCTGAGGAACGAAGGGCAGGCAGGCGCCGTGAACCGTCGTCCATTCTCGCCGCCCCACCGTGTTTCTGGGCGCTGCGCTCCCTCTTCACTACGTGCGAGATTAGACATCGCAACCGTCATCTATAAGACACTTAGTCATCTCTATACCGCCGTCCACCGCTAAAATAAGAGTGCGCGACCAGCGCCGAGGTCATCCCCTCTCCATGTCATCAATCCGTCGAACAATGGCCTTTATCTTGCTCCTCGGTTTCTTTTCGACAAGCCCCGCGCCAATCCGTGCGCAAAGCAAAGACGCCCATTCGTATCCAGAAGAGAAACCCGATTGCGGCTCCCCCCAATATGGGTTTCTCAACGTGGATACAAACAAGCACGGCTTTGCGGAATTCACCTTGGACGTCTGTGTTCCCTCCGCAAGCGAGCCGGCTTTGCGTCAGCAGCTGCCGATTGCAGTGGGTTGCCAACCGGAAAGCACGGACTACCGGGTTCAGAAGAATGACGAGCTAACAGCGCTGGAGATTGACTGCGAAATTCAGCTCCCGCGCAAGACCTTCCAGGTCGCCGGACCGATCGATCTGTCCTCTGCACAAAACATACTGAAAGCGGCGGGCGTAGTAGGTCTGACCGTTGACATCTGGCTGCCGCGCTACGGGGCACCCTCCTGTACTCCCGCTCCCAAACAGGATGCCTGGTCCGAAGATGGTCTCGACTGCACGTATTTCCTTTACGACACTGCGGACAGCCCGCGAATAATTTACCTCTCGTTTGGCTATGATTCGGCTCACTTGTTGCGCATCGCAGCGATCCTGGGATTTCTTCTCTTTATCCCCATTGCCCTTACGATCTGGTTTCGCCGCCGCGCGATCGGCGTTCCGGAAGAATCCAGACCCACTGTCGTTTTCGCCTATCGGCGATTTCTCAACGCGACCTTACTCGGTGGCGCACTCATTTGGTGGACTGCCATTGACCTGCTGCATGCCGATAGCCTTATTCAACTTGTTCTACCTGCTGTGAACTCGGACGACTTCGGAATTTCCATGTTCCTTCCCTGGATTCTTCTCTGGCTGCCGCCGCTTCTCATTTACTTTCTCTGTCTCGCTCTATCCTCTCCAATTCACGCCCTGCGCGGCATGTCACGCACTCCGGCGCAAGCCATCGGCCAGTCCTTCTGGACCGTCGCGCGTTTCCTCCCATTACCATTTCTCTTGCTCGGAGTTGCCGAGCTCTTCTCCTCGCCTAGGATTGGCGTCCTGCTGATCGCAGCGGCAATCTTCGGCGGGCGGCTTGTGCGGCAAAAATTTGCCCAAGCTCTCGGTATGAAACTTCAGGCTGTAACTACCGGCGAACTTCGTGACCGCGCCTTCGCCATCGCACAGAAGGCTCGTGCCAAGCTGAATCAGTTGTATGTACTTCCGGCGGAGCGCCTGCGCATGGCGAACGCCTTTGCGCATATGGCGCACAACATCTTCCTTACGGATTATCTCCTGCAGAATCTGGACAAGCGCGAGGTGGATGCTGTTATCGGCCACGAAATGGCGCACATCCAGAAAAAACATATTCGTACACGCATGATCGTTGTGCTCGCCCTGATTGTAGCGGGCGCCGTGGCCGCCGCATGGTCCGAACAATGGACTCCCCGAGAATTTCCCATGGGCCCCGTCGTCTACGCTGTCATTCTCTTCATGATGTTTTTCGTCTCTCGGCTCAACGAATTCGCGGCGGACGCCGGCGCTGTCGCGCTCACCGGCGACGCTGAAGCCATGATCACGGCTCTCGCGAGAATTTCGCGCCTGAATACCATGCCCATGCATTGGGGAAAGCTCGATGAAAAGATGCTTTCGCATCCGTCGACTATGCGGCGCATCAGGCGTCTGGCCCGCTCTGCGGGAATCTCCGAAGCGCGAATCCCCGATCTCTTAAGTCAATCCGCGGTGCCACCGCTAATCGTCTATCCCATTCCCGCGAGCGCGCAGCAGTCCGGAAAACTGTTCTCGACCCAATTCAAAGCGCAAGCATCTTGGTACCATTCTTGGATTCTCATAATCGTAACCGCTCTGGTACCTTGTTTCGTTGCCTTGGCCGCTGCCTCGCTTGGCCTTTCCGGTCGGAACCTTTGGCTATTCGACCTTGCGGGTTTTGGCCTCACCATAGCCTGTTGCTTGTTTGTTTTCGATTTCCTGCCATTCGTTGGCGGTTCAAAGCTCGAATCACAACTACGCACCAGATTGCAGGAGCAAAGTGCCCCGCCGGCGCTTCAAAAAGGTTTGTTCGTCAGTTTCGCGCCTCACTCTGCTCCTCGTATCTATGAGTCCAATTGGGCATGGGATGTCGGCTTCCTCGCCACTTCCGCGGATCGCCTGTATTACTGGGGCGAGGAAACACGGTTCGGTCTCCGTCGCGATCAGATCACGCGGGTTTCGTTGGGGCCCGGGTCTCTGGGGTGGTTCAAGACTTTCTCTGCTTACGTGACCTGGAGCGATGACTCCGGGACGAGTCGCACCTTCAACCTCCGGCCCTTTCGCCCTGCCTCCGTGCTCGCAATGGCACGGAATACTAAGAAACTAACCGAAGAGTTGGACCGCTGGCATCGCGGAATCCCACTCTCGGACGGCTCACTTCTCTCAACTCAAGCAACAAACTCCACGCCGGAGGGCGCCTTCGACGCTCCCAGCATCGGCCTTGTCACCAGCGCCTCGCCTCGCGCTTTGGCGTCGGGCCGACACCTTGCCCGAATCTTTTTGTGGGACACTTTCATAGCCGCAGGCGTCGCGATCCTGTGGGGACTGCGTGCTCCGATCCTGGACACAATCGTCGCGTCTCCGAGAGCCGGAGACCTCCACGCCAGTGGAGGATCTTTTCTTTACGTTCTCGCCACGGTTTGGATTGTGCGGGCGTCACTGCTTTGGCCGTTCCGGCGTTTCCGGGAATCCCGCAATACAACCGCCGCGCCAATAGTCGCTCCCAGCCCCGTTCCAAGCACTGAAGTCTCGCCCTGAGAGGCTTCAAGCTCTACCTCGGCAATGATCGTAGAGAGTCGCGAACTCACCGATATCACTCGCGTGCTATCCTCCACGAGTCGCGCAGCTGTAGTCCTGACCAACCCTGCAATAAAGGAGCATCCATGCCCTGGTACGTCTACCTCGCCTACTTCTTTGCCGGCGCGTTCCTCGTCAACGCCGTGCCGCACTTCGTCAGCGGCGTCACCGGCCGACGCTTCCCCTCTCCCTTCGCCAAACCTCCGGGCAAAGGTGAATCATCGCCCATCGTCAACGTCCTCTGGGGCGCGCTCAACCTGTTAATCGCCTACCTGCTCCTGACCCGCGTAGGAGACTTCCACATCCGCGAAATCCCCAGCGTCGCAGCCGCAGCAGCCGGCGGCTTGCTGATGGCCCTCCAGCTAGCCAGCTGGTTCGGGAGCACCTACGGCCGCCAACACGCCCCCCAATAGCCCACGGAATATTCCGAGTTCACGCCTTGTGGCTCGTGGCTTTAGCCAACGACATAGATAACGGCGCGCCACACCTCTCGCGGCGTCTTTCCCGCGAGACTTTGACGTGCTCGCGCCCCATCTAGCCCGCGCGCGAAGCCCTTCAACGCGCCCGTAATCGCATGAAACAAAAAGAGAAAACATTTTCTACCCGGTACAATTCGCCGTTTCCAAACGGAAACTCGCATCGCCGGCCCACCACTCGCGGACCACGAATCACAAATCACAAGCCACGAATCACGCTAACTCACGCTATAATCAAGCTTCCATCTGCGCGCTACCGCAGTCTAATGGCTGTACGAGTCGCGCCATCATCAAAGCTGCAAAAGGGAAGGTCGCATGAGTCCACTTGGGAAAAAGATCGTAGTAGGGCTTTCCATCCTTGTCGTCGCCTACGCCGCCACCGGCTACATGCTCGGCCGCTCCAACGACGACAAAGCCTATCGCGCGCTTACCGTCTATAGCGAAGTCCTCGAGCACATCCAGCGCGATTACGTGGACGATCCCAACATGCACGCCGTCACCAACGGCGCCCTGCACGGCCTGCTCGATTCGCTCGACCCGCAATCCGCCTATCTCAGCCCGCTCGAATATAAGGACTACAAGGAAAAGACCGCCGACGCCACCGCCACCGGCGAACCCGGACTCGCTCTCACCCGGCGCTTCGGCTACATCGGCGTAATCGGCGTCCTGCCCGATAGCCCCGCCGCGAAAATCGGCCTGCGCGAGGGCGACATCCTCGAAAAAATCGCCGGCTTCACCACCGGCCAGATGGCCATTGACCAGGCGCAACTCCTCCTGAAAGGCAATCCCGGCACCACCGTCCCGCTCTCGGTAATTCGCCGCGGCAAGGCCGAGCCCCAGGCCATGACCATCACTCTCGCCAAGCTCGCGCCCCCCAAGCTGATCGAAGATAAAATTGCCGGCGATATCGCGTACATCCACGTGCAGGAATTCACTCCGGGCGTGTCCAAGCAGATCCGCGAAAGGCTCGTGCAGTTGCAGCACGGCGGCGCGAAGAAGCTGATTCTCGACCTGCGCGATTGCTCGCTCGGCGACGAGCAGGAAGGCGTACAAACCGCGCAACTCTTTCTCTCGTCCGGCACCATCGCCACTCTGAAGGGCCAGACGGTCGCTCCCACCGTCTATTCCGCCGAGCCTTCGAAAGTTGTCTGGACGCAGCCCGTCAGCGTGCTGATCGGCAACGGCACGGCCGGCCCCGCCGAAGTTCTCGCCGCCGCCATCGGCGATAACAAGCGCGGCGACACAGTAGGCGAACGCACCTACGGCACCGCCTCCCAACAAAAATTGATTCAACTCGACGACGGCTCCGCGCTGATTCTCACCGTCGCCAATTACTTCACGCCCGCCAACAAGAACATCGCCAGCGAAGGCGTCGGCCCCACCGTCGAAATTCATCCTTCGATTGACGATCTGATGGCGCAGGCCGATCTCACCCAGCCGCCCGCCGCTCCCGGCGCTTCGCCCACGGATCCGGTGGTGAAAAAAGCCATCGAGATTCTCCAGGGCGGCGCCGCCGTCGAGAAAAAGGCTGCCAAGCTCATTCGCTGGCAGCCGCAACTGGCCGCGTAGATTTGCATTCGCGCAAAGCGCTCCGGATTTTTGCGGGCTTCACCGCCGCGCTGCTTCTATTTCTCGCCGGCTGCGGCAAAAAATCACTTTCCAAATCTGAACTCCGCTCCGTCACCGGCGAAATCGTCGCCGCCGCCCAGAAAATCAACGGCCGCAAATCCGAAATTGCCATCCGCCCGGAATTGCAGCCAACCAAGAATGGCGCCTCCACTCGCCTAGCAGCCGACAGCGTCTACATCTCGCTCACCGATCCCGCGCAAGCCTCCGCCCTCGCACAAGCCCTCACCGCCATCGCGCAGCGTCACAACCTCGCCATCACCGAAACCACTTCCCCCGGCGTCATCCGCTTCGATTTCTCCTTCCACGGTGTCCGCACGCACGCCGTTCATGTAGTGACGCCTCTCGCAGCCCGAGCGCATGCGCCCGCAGCGCAGAATCGCAGCAGTAGCAACAGCAGCGGTGGCGATAATCCGCGCCTTGCCATCATCATTGACGACCTCGGCTACGACCGCTCCGCCGCCGATGCCGTTCTCGCGCTCGGCTTCCCGCTCACGGTCTCGGTCCTGCCGCACTTGCCCCTCTCGAACGAAGTAGCCGAAGAAGCGCAGCGTCGCGGCGATCAAGTGATGCTGCATCTACCAATGGAATCCGAAGCGGATGGCGCCAAGCCTGAAGACATCGAACTGCGCGTGGGAATGAATGCCGCACAAGTGGGCGAAACTCTGGCAGGAATGCTGGAGACCGTGCCCTACGCCGTCGGCGTAAATAATCACCAAGGCTCGCGTGCCACCGCCGACCCCGCGCTAATGCAAGCTCTGATGCCGGCCCTGCGCCAGCGCGGCCTTTTTTTTATTGATAGCCGCACCGACGCGAAGACCGTCGCCTACGACACCGCCGAGCGCAACGGCGTGCGCGCCGCCTCGCGCAAAGTCTTCCTGGATGACGTCGCATCGCGCGAAGCCATTCTGAAGCAACTCGAACTCGCCGCTCGCGACGCGCGCCGCGACGGTTTCACCATCGCCATCGGCCACCCTCGCCCCGCCACCATCGCCGCGCTCTCCGACGGCGTCCCGCATCTCGAAGCAAACGGCATTCACCTCGTCTTCGCATCGCAGCTGGTTCAATAGCGACCGCCGCGAGCGCGGACGCGACAGACGCTTCAGTAGTCTCCACCGATACCTTCAAACATCGCCGTCGTCGGCACCAGCTGTGCCTTAGTGCCATCGTGCACCGCAAACTGCATCCGCCGGCCGTCGATATGTTTCTCCCAAAGGCTAGCCGCGCCATATTCGCCATTTTTATTCAACGCGTAAAATTGAATGTGAAACAGCTTCAGCCGGTCGGGAAACGCCTTGTAGTTTTTCACCACGCGATGCATCGCTTCCATGCACGCATCAGTAGGCGAAGAACCTCGGCGCATCATTTCCACGATCGTATGCCCGCCGGAGATCTTGATATTTTCCTCGCCGCGCCCCGTCGAGCCCGCCGCGCCCACCTCATTGTCCACAAAAAGCCCCGCGCCGATGATCGGCGAATCTCCCACGCGACCCGGAATTTTCCAGGCGAGACCCGAAGTCGTAGTGGTCCCCGAAATATCGCCTTTGGCATCCACCGCCAGGCAATTGATCGTCCCGGTCGGCGGATGCATCACCACATCTTCAATGTGTTCGCGCCACGCCAGCTTTTCCGGCGTGTCCAGCAGTTCCGCCAGCTTTTCTTTCCATTCCGGACTATCCAGCCCCGGCCGCCAATTTTCCGAAGACGACGCTTTCCATGCCAGCCACGCGATGCGCGAACGCTCCGTCAGCAAATTCATCGTCGTGAAACCTTCGTCTTCCGCAAAACGCTGGGCGCCGACGCCCACAATAAAAATATGATTCGTTTTTTCCAGTACGGTTTTTGCGACGAGCGATGGATTCTTGATCTTTTGAATCGAGCCGACGGCCCCAGCGCGATGCGTCGGACCGTGCATCACGCAAGCGTCCAGCTCCACGACTCCTTCTTCGTTCGGCAAGCCGCCGTAGCCCACCGAATCGTCGTTGGGATCGTCCTCCACCTTGGTCACCACCGCGAGCACCGCGTCCAGCGCGTCCCCGCCGGATTTGAGCACGCCCATCCCGTCATCAAGGTGGTGAAAACCATTCGCCGCCGAAACAATCAACGGCCGCGTCCCCGCCGGCGCCGCGGCGACTGATTCGCCGCTCGGCGTACCACGCAATTTCGCGACATCAGCAGCTCCAGCCCCGAAAAGCCGCTGCGTGCTAGCGGCGACCCCGCCCGCAAGCGTCGAAAAGAAAAACTTTCTGCGCGTCCATTTTTCCATTTGTGTGCCTTTCGCCGACCCAGGATTCAGCCACGCAAGAATGTTTGCGAACGGAGCATAGTTCCGCGCGCGCGCGTCCACAAGGAAAGAATTCCGCAGCTATCGCGATCCGTAGCGCCCGCTTCCCGCCGCTCTTAGCCTTTGACTTTGTAGCGGCCACCTTCAGGTGGGCGCCTTGGCCGCCGCAGTCCCGCGACAACTTCACCGTTCCGTCAGGGTTTAAATCCCACACTGCGCCACAATTCCGCGCAGTTATACATGACTCCATTAGTGATCACGAACTCCACCTTGCGAATGTTATGAATCGATTCCAGCGGATTGCCATCCACAATAATCACGTCCGCGCGCTTCCCCGCTTCCACAGTCCCCAATTCCTTCTCGAGACCCATCACGCGCGCCGGCACAATCGTCGCGGCCTGAATCGCTTCCATCGGAGTGAATCCAGCCTGCGCGTACAATTCAATCTCGCGATAGAGGCTGTAGCCCGGCACCGTCTGGTCCGTACCGGCCACAATCGGGACGCCAGCCCGATGCAAGGCGCCAATGATCGCGATGTACTTCTGCACGATTTTTTCCTGAACTGCCGCATTCGGCGAAGGCGGCCCGGCCTCCGCCAATATCGCCTGAAGCTCGGGCGCGACTTTGACGACTCCCGGCTCAATGCTGACCGGCGGCTTCGCGCTGCTGGCCGTAAAAAATTCGAATAACGCTACGGTGGGATCCAACACAGTCTTGTGCTGCACCAAAAACGAAACCGCCTTTTTCGCTTCGGGCGAATTCAGGTCAATATTTGCTTCCGCATTCCGGCGATCGGTGCGCGTAGCATTTTCCGGAAGCGGTGGAATCATGATGTCCGCAATGTACTGGATATGATTGATCTGATCCTGCCCCGCCTCTATCACTTGGTAGGCGGTGAGACCCTCCGGCACATGGCCAGTGACGGTCATCCCCAGGCGATGGGCTTCCGCGGCCACGTCCTTCACTTCTTTCAGCTTCACCGAGCTGTAAATTTTCATCTGCTGGAAGCCGGCGTCGTGGTATTTATCCACCCACATCTTGGCTGCTTCCGGCGTGTCCACGCGGGCAACTCCAATCGCGAGCGGCCCGCTGCCATCCACAATTCCGGCTGCCAGTATTCGTGGACCAAGCCCGTGTCCATTCGCGATCGCATCGCGCACCGCGGTGATGAATTCGAATTCGTTGCCGCAGTCCCGCACCGTCGTCGCGCCCGCGGCCAGATAAATCGGCCCCCATTCCACCTGCTCAAAGTGCGAGTGCATATCCCAAAGGCCGGGCAAAATGAATTTGCCTCGCGCATCAATCTCTTGCGTGCCGCCGGGTATCTTCACGCGCGACTTCGGCCCGGCATCCACGATTCTGCCCTTCTCGATCAGCACTACGGAATCGGGCACTGGCGCGCTGCCCGTGCCATCAATCAAAGTGCCTCCCACCAGCGCGATTTTCTCCGCGCGGCTGCCGGATATCCCCTTCGAAATATCCGCCAGCGCAGCCATCTCGTCGGCCCCCGCGCGGCCGACAAAAGTTCCAAGACCGCTCTCGTATCCATCCCGAATCGCTTCGAAATGATCGAACTCCGCGTCGGTGCTGATTTCTGCCACCAGATTGCGGCTGGAATCGAACCACAAAGTTTCCATGCCCCAGATCAATCCTTGCACTGTGTAGCGATCGAACGTCTGCTCTTTCCCGTCAATCTTTATCGTGTCCTGGCCGCGCCGCTGAATCCTCACCGCTGCGCTGGGCAAGGTAGCCAGTTGCGCAGGCGACCCATGCGTCGCCCAATAGCGCACCATCAGCATCTGCATCGTGGCCGGCGCGTAGCCTGCAATCGTGAAGAATTGCGACGGTCGCGCGCTCTCAGTCCATTTTTCGCGGTCGCGCACGCGCACTTTTTCCGGCTGCACTTCCACGGCGTCATCAATCGTCGTGCTGCGCGAATTGTTGCCCTTGATCTCGAATTCTTCCGGCGTCCAATCCGCCGCGCCGCGAAAAGAAGCCGTCAGTGGAACGGGCGATCCGCGGTCGGTAAACTTGAAATCCATTTTCACGCGGAGCGAGTCGCCGTCCCTGGTCACCTCGTAGGTTTCCTGGCCGATGGGCTGCTCGAATTTGTGCAGGATAAATTTTCCCAGCTCGACGGGCGTCGCACTGACCTGCGCTGCGCCGCTCTGCGCGGCACTCGTCTGCGCAAACGCCGGCGCGGATAGCGCGAAGGCAATAACCAGCGCGAAAAACGAGATCCAGAAAGTGCGGCCCGTTCGCTTGACCTCAAAGGTTTTCATGTAACTCCTCAAAAAAAACACGCCCGAGAATAGCCGCCGGGACGCCGTGTCGCAAGCCAAGATTCAAGTACGCACGTGGAACGGTCAATGTTTCACTGCCGTGCCAACTCGCATTCCACCGATTTCGCTGACCTTGATTTTCTCAATTCACAAGCTCAACATCGTGGCGTCTTATTGAGCCGATACACGAGCAATGCAACTAGTGCAAGCGGCGCACGCGCGCGCCGATAGTCGCGCGTCTAAAAAGATCCACCACACGGGAGATGAGATGAATCGCAATGGGAGAGGTCTGCTTCTGGCTACGATTTTCCTGTTCGCCGCCACGGGCGCCGCAGCACAACACACGCCTGAAGCAAAACCGCGGCCGGCATTGGATGACGCGATGCAAGCGATGTTCGGCGTGCACTCCTTCCACCAGGCCGAAATCTCGCCCAACGGAAAGATGGTCGTCTGGGTGGAATCGCTTCCGGCCCCTGGCGGTGGACCTTCCGCAAATTTGGGAATCTACGTCGCGAACGCCGACGGCACCGGCACACCACGGCGAATCACCGCGGGCAACGCCAAGGCCGCGTATCAGGAACACGACATCGCCTGGTCGCCAGACAGCGCCACTCTCGCATTTCTATCCGACGCGGCGCAAACAGGCCAGCTGCAACTTTTCATCGCACCCGTGAGCAAACCTACTCCTGCTAAAAAATTAACGAACTTCAAAGGTTTCGTGAGCGATCCCGGCTGGTCGCCTGACGGCAAACAAATCGCGCTGCTCTACACCGAAAACGCCACGCGCGCGGCAGGCCCGTTGGTGGCCGAAACTCCGGACGAGGGCGTCGTCTCGGAAAATTTTCTCGAGCAACGTCTGACGCTCGTCGATCCGGCCACCGCAAGCGTGCGGCAAGTCTCCCCGGCGGACATCTACGTCTACGAATTCGATTGGGCGCCGGATAGCAAGCGTCTGGTAGTCACCGCCGCCCCCGGCAACGGCGACGACAAATGGTACGTCGCGAATTTCTTCGCGCTGGATTCGGCCAGCAACACGATGACGCCGCTCATGCCAAAACCCGCCATGCAAATTGCCGTTCCGCGTTGGTCGCCGGACGGCAGAACCATCGCATTCATCGGCGGCCTGATGAGCGATGAAGGCAGCGTCGGCGGCGATGTCTATGCAATTCCGGCGATGGGAGGCGACGCGCGCGATCTCACGCCGGGCATGAAGGCGTCAGCCAGCACGATTACTTGGTCCGCCGATTCCACAAAAATTCTGTGCGTCGAAAATAAGGACGGCCTCGCCGCCCTTGGAGTAATTGACGCAAGCGCCGGCGGCGAAAACACGTTGCACACGTTTCCAGGCCACGTTTCCGCTGGCGGTTACGGGCTCGCAATTTCAATTTCCGCAGACGGCCGGACCAGCGCCGCGATTCAACAGTCATTCGATGATCCCCCGGAAGTCTGGGCCGGGAAACTTGGCACATGGAAACAAATCACCCACAAAAATGCGAGCCTCCATCCTGCGTGGGGCAAGTCCGTAAGCCTGCACTGGACGACGGGGATTGGAAGCGTTCAAGGCTGGCTCACCTATCCGCTCGATTTCGATCCGGCAAAGAAATATCCGCTGGTCGTGTGCGTCCACGGTGGTCCCAGCTCCGCGGTCACGCCCTCATGGCCGAGCCGCTGGGCTTATTACCGAGCGCTGCCCTCGCAGGGACATTTTCTGCTGCAGCCCAATCCGCGCGGCAGCTATGGACAAGGCGAAGCGTTCACCCGCGCGAATGTGAAAGATTTCGGCTACGGCGATTTTCTCGACATTATGGCCGGCGTGGACCAGGCCATTCGCTCCGCGCCCATAGATCCCAATCGCCTGGGAATTACCGGCTGGAGTTACGGCGGCTACATGACTATGTGGGCCGTGACGCAAACCAATCGCTTTGGCGCGGCAGTTTCCGGCGCGGGCCTATCTGATTGGCTCAGCTACTACGGCGAAAATAAAATTGACCAATGGATGCTTCCTTTTTTCGGCGCCAGCGTGTACGACGAACCCATGGCCTATGCCAAAAGCGCGCCGATGACGTTCATCAAAAACGTAAAGACGCCCACTCTGATGGTCGTCGGCGATCGCGATGGAGAATGCCCGCCGCCGCAGTCCTACGAATTCTGGCACGCGCTGAAGACGCTCGGAGTTCCCACCGAGCTGGTGATTTATCCGAACGAAGGCCACGCGTTTGCCAATCCGGAGCACAGCCGCGACGTGATCGAGCGCACTGCTGCCTGGTTCAATCGCTACTTGCAGAAAACCCAATAAAACAGGCCCTCCTAGGCACCTTCGCCTGCGTTTCGGCGCGCCCCGCCGGCGTCGCGAACTTGCCAATTCCTTTGCCTGTCACTCCGTACAGGAAAAGGGAGTAGCCCAAAAGCTGTACGCACGCTCTATTTTCATGCCATTCGCCGGATTGTAGGATTTCTTTATTCGCTTCGCATGTGTCCGCGAGGCAAGGAAGGAGCCTATGTCCCACTGGATCGGAACTACCTCCCCGTCAGACGCAGGAATGAATGACTTCAAGGAATGCCTGAAAAATCTCCGCGACGGCCAATCAGAAGAAGCTCTGCAACACGCCCGGCGCGCTCTGGGCATCGCACCGAAAAATCCATTTTATCTTTCGTACACAGGTCTGCTCGCGGCGCTCGCCGAAAAAAGATTTGGCGACGCGGAATCGCTCTGCCGCGAAGCGCTGGGAATGAAACACAATCACGCCCAGCTTTATCTGAATCTGGCGGAAGTTTATTACCAGGCCGGACGCACTTCGGAGGCGATCACCACGCTCGAACGAGGGCTGGTATCCGCCGGACGCGATTTCCGCATTCGTCGCGCCCTCGAAAAAATCGGCGTGCGCCGCGCTCCGGTGCTCACCTTCTTGCATCGCAGCCATCCGGTGAATCGCACTCTCGGAAGATTGCGCCACCGGCTGACCGGACCAGACAAAGCAGCCTAACGAAATCCTCCCGTGCGCAGTGCGGGACGGGTAGCCTGGCGGGGTTGCCCGTCCCGTCCCCCTTCCTTCCTTGATCTACCATCAACGAAAGTTATTTTACTGAGCACTGTTGGCGCGTCGCGCGTTCGCGTTGCGGCCATCGTAGGGCGGACGTCCCCAGGCGGTGATTCCGAAGCGGGTGTATAGTTCGCGGCTGCCCTGATGCGTCACGCGCAGCACGCGCGTGTCGCGTTTCCTCGCGAACCAGCCGAGAGTTACCATCCGCACGCACATGGCCGCACCCAGAGCGCCAGCGATGTGCGGTTTGCGCTCGGTCCAATCCAGGCACTGGCGCGCGAATGAACGCCGCGAGCGCCGCAGCCCATCCACGTCAATCCCCAGATTTGAAAACCAATTCCGGCCGTTGTCACCGAGTTCAAACTCGCGTTCGCCCGACGCGCGAATGATCTTCTCGCCTTCGAGCGCTCGCACCATTTCAACGGCAATGCGTCCCGCTAGATGGTCGTAGCACGTTCGCGCGTGTTGGAATTCCTGGTCGCTTCGGAGTGGAGCCACAGCAGCGGACCGAGGCCGTGTGGCGATGGCGCCGAGCGCCTCAAGGGCGTGTGCCACATCCGCTCCGGCCATGCAGTAATAACGGTGCCGCCCGGAGCTTTCCGCCTTCAGCAATCCGCCGGCGATCATTTTCGAAAGATGCCCGCTCGCTGACTGCGCGGAAACGTTCGCGATCATTGCCAGCTCTCCCGCGTTGCGAGACTGGCCATCCAGCAGCGAGACAAGCATCGCAGCGCGCGCCGGCTCGCCGATCAGCTCCGCCACGGCCGCGATCGGATAAGTGATGTTCATGACCCTATTTTAGCGCAGCCGCTGCAACGACATTTCATCCGCGAGTGAAACGTGGATGCGCCGCAAGGCTTACATTGGGAATGAAGACAGCATTGCTGCAATCTGAGAGAGACGCGTGCTGCATTCCAATTCATATGGAGTGATATCGAATGGCTGAGACAATCTTTCGCACCATCGAACCAAAGATCCTCTATTTCGGCACTCCGGTAGCGCTGATCAGTTCTTTGAACGACGACGGAGAATCAAATCTGGCTCCCATGTCCTCCTTCTGGGCATTGGGATGGACTCTGCTCCTCGGCCTGCTGGACGAAACCAAGACCGCGGACAACATGCGGCGGCATCCCGAGTGCGTAATAAATCTACCGTCGCCGGATATGTGGGAACGCGTGGAAAAGCTCGCGCCTCTCACGGGGAAAACACCTGTGCCGGACATTAAAGCGAAACAATTCCGTTTCGAGCCGCACAAATTCCCCGTTGCTGGACTGACTCCTCTTGCGAGCGAAGCCGTGAAACCGATGCGCGCCAAGGAATGCCCTGTCCACATGGAAGCACGCGTCGTGAAGATGCACGAATTGTCCGGAGCGCGGCTGCAGCAGCTTGGTGGTGGAATTGCGGCGGAAGTGGAAGTCGTCCGCGTTCACGTCGCCAGTGATTTTGTGATCAAGGACAACTACATTGACGCGGCGAAGTGGTCGCCGCTGATCTACAACTTTCGCCACTATTACAAACTCGCAGAACACGAACTGGGAAAAACATTTCGTGCGGAGGCGTAGGCAAAAGCGCAGTGGATCGGTCGAGCGGTGACGCCTGTTAATTCCGAGGAGGGCTGCAGTCATGGTCACACTCTGTATTCGCTATACGATTGACCAATACAAGCTGAAAGATTTCGAATCATATGCGCGCCGCTGGCCGGAGCCGATCAAACGCTGCGGCGGCCAGCTGGTGGGATATTTTGCGCCGACGAAACTAGCCGGCGCGACCAACATCGCGCTCGCGCTGATTAACTTTCCCGATCTTGCCGCTTATGAAAAGTATCGCGAGGCCTTGATGAAAGATTCCGACGCCATCGCCAATGTTGCCGCAGCCGATGCATCGAAATGTATCCTGATCGAAGACCGTTCCTTCCTGCAGCGAGTTGACGGATAAACCTAACCCTGCCCCAGCGGCAGAAAATATTGCGTACCCTTCACCGGCTGGCGCAGGCGGCGCAACAGTTCTTGCAGGTCCTGATTGCGTTCCACGAAATCAATTTCGGAGGTATCCACGACCAACAGGTTCGACCCCGAGTAGCGGAAGAAAAAATGCTCGTAAGCGTTAGCCACCGCCTCCACATACTCGGGTGAAATCTGCGTTTCCGCCGGATCGCCTTTTTTCGAAACGCGCTTGCGCAGCACCTCTGGCTTCGCCTGCAGATAAATCACCAGGTCGGGCGCTGGCACCGAGGGCGCCAGCATCTCGAAATACCGCTCGTAAAGTTTCAGCTCTTCATTATCCAGATTCAGGTAAGCGAAAATCTTGTCCTTCTCGAAAAGGAAATCGCTGACTATCGGCGCGGGATTGTCTTCCGGGCGCGTCTCCAGCAGCCGGCGATGCCGCTCATACAAAAAATACATCTGCGCGCGAAAAGCCGATCCGGGCTTCTCGTCGTAAAAATCCATCAGGAAGGGATTATCGTCGGCATCGAAAATGCGCCGCGCGTGCAGCTGCTCGGCCAGCACCTTCGCCAGCGTGGACTTCCCCACGCGGATCGGCCCTTCGATCACAATGTGGCGGGGCGCTTTGAATGCGGGTTCACTCACGGCGCGCGATTATAGCAAAGTGCAAGCCAGGACCACGCCTGCGCGCAAGGCGCCCAGCGGGTAAATCGCCGCAACCCACCCGCAGACGCCGCCCGCCGCGCGTCAGATCTACCAAGACCTCGCGATCGCGGTGATGATGCGCGCCAGCGAATCCACGTCGCGCGTATCCACCACTTCCGCCGGCGAATGCGAATAGCGCAACGCCCAACCCAGCGCCACGTCCACCGATCCATAGCGCACAAACGCCGAGCCGTCGTTGCCGCCACCGGTGACCCCGTATTGCACGGGAATTTGCCCCGCGCGCGCGAGCTTTATCACTTTTTCGACGAGGTCCGACCGAACAATATTCGAATTATCCACCGCGCGAATCACGAATCCTTTGCCGACCGCGGCGTCGCCAAAGCGTTTCGATTCGATCGGCGAATCCGCACTAACAAAAGTATCCACCGCAAACACATAATCGGGCTCGTGGCCTTCAGCGAAAAGACGCTTCGCCAATTTCGCGGCGCCCACCAACCCCAGCTCCTCGCCCGTGGACCACACAAACGTAACGTCGCGATCTTCCAGCGGCCCGCCCAGCGCCCACACCGCCGAAATCAGCGCCGTATCGCCAACGCGATCGTCAAAAGCGCGGCCATTCGCGCGCGTCCCGATCAACGGCCGGTACGCCTTCGGAATCGTAATCGTGTCGCCGACTTTGATGCCAAGCTTGGCCACTTCGTCGGGCGTGCGCGCGCCCACATCCACGCGCAGAGCGGTATCCGAAGATTCCGCCGGCCACTTGAAAGCCGGCGTGTCCCAACCGTTGGGCAGCTCCATGATCGCGTCGAGATCGCCGCCGTTCGCCAGATGCACCAGCGCCGGATGTCCCGCGAAAAAGCTTAGTTCCCCGCCGCCGCGCCATTCCACTTCCAGCCGCCCGTCTTTCGAAATGGATTTCACTCCGAAGCCGATCTCATCCATGTGCGCAACAACGAGAATCCGCGGCGCCTTGCTTCCCTCCGATGCGGTGCCCAAATACAAAATCAAATTCCCCGCATCGTCGGTTTCAGTCTTCGCCCAATCCGGAAGCAGGCGCATTACCGATGCGCGCACTGGGTCTTCATGATTGCTCACGCCATATGCCTGCACCAATTCCGTAAGAACCTCGGTGGTCGGCAAGCGCGCGTGAGTAGCGTACGTGCGATCGCCCGTGGTGTTAGTTCCTCCGGTTGGTTCGATTGCCGAGCCCTGAACATAAAATCCCAAAAGATTCTCCAGCGCGCGCAAATCTCTTGCGTCCACCAGCTCCGCGGGCGTGTCCGTCCACGAAATAGCGATTCCAATGTGCGCCCATTTCGCTGGCAATTCCGGCAAAGGCAAATATGTCCGGGGAAAAACGCTCGCGGAATAATCGGAACTGAAGGGTATCTTGTTCGTGTCGGCGAGATGTTTGAGTTCCGCCTCAAATCCCGTGAGCTCTCCGTCCGTCTTTTCCACGCCCACCAGCACTCCATTGCCTGGTTCGCGACGCGGCGCGTAATGCAAATTTTCCATTTTCGGGATGGGCCCGCCGGGAAGCAATCTTCCCACGTAAATCATTTCGTCGGCCTGCGTTTTGGTAAGAATGCGCTGCAAGCCGCGTGCTCCAGTCCGCTGCTGCACCACGAACGCAACGGTCAACGTCCCGTTGACTTTGGCGGGATCAATCGTACCCAACACCTCCAACACTGCCGCCGCTCCGAAGCGGTCGCCGACCGAAGCGCCGGCCATTTCCCCGCCGCTCAGCTTCATCAGTCTGCGGTTGATGACGATCGGATCAAGAACATCCACGCCTGCTTTGTGCACTTCTTCGGCGGACGTCGCGCCAATATCCACATAAATATTTTCGATGTCGCCGGCGCTCGGCGGATTGCTCCGGCCCGGTTGCAGATGCACCGATAACCCCGCCACCACGCCGTCGATCCACTTGCCGCTTGCCGTTCCAATTTTCACGGGCTGCGCCGAATACATTTCGTTGTAGATCGGCGGCAAACCACCTTGCGGCAAACGCTGCACGCGCAAGTAGCCGTCCGCGGTGATCTCGCTCACCACAAATCCCGGCTCGTCAATCGGCGTGACGATCATCCGGTGCGGCGCGCCGCTGCCGATGGTCACAACCACATCGCCCAGATTGTCCGTCACCGGATGAAAATTCTTCAGCGCCTTGCTGATTTCATCCCCCAGCGGTTTTTCGTATCCCGAGACAGCCGGCGTCGCCACGAGCTGCTCCAGCGTCAAAGGAAGCGTTCCATGCGTGCCAGCCGCGATCCGCGATTGCGCGGCAACGTTCGGCGCGTGCAGCAACAATATAGAAAAGAGAAAATAGCAAAAAGGAACGATGGAGCGCATAGGTCGTCCTCGAAAGAAGGTGGTTCGTTGGATTTGTGACCGTGCGAATCTAACCCGAGGCTCGCAGCCCTGCAAGGCGGAAAAATGCGCTCAAGCCCGAATCTTTTCAAGCCTTGCACAGTTCTGCGATCATCACTTCGCGGCGTTTCAAAATTATCGCGTCCATCCGATCCAGAATCAGGAAGTAAGCCGCCAGCGCGCCCGCTGCCAGAATCACGAAGACGATAGCAGCCACCCAGATATGCTGATACGCACGCGCGACCAGCAGTGCCACCGCGCACAATCCAACCACCGCCGCCTGAATCCCCAGACTCGCAAAGGCTGTGGTGTTCGACGCGCGCTGCCGCCCGAACGCGCCGAAATCAACTTTCTTCGGGGTGAACACCGAAAGAAAATTGCCTCCGATCAGATTAAGCAGCAGCGCAAAGAAAACTCCCGTCACCGTGGCCAGCACGATGTCCCAGGAAGGCGGTCGGTACATCAAGCACGTTCCGAACCACACCAATACAATTTCCGCCCCCAGCACAAATCCCGCGGCCAAATTTTTCCCCAGCAGAATTTCCCGGAAACGCACCGGCGAAACGAAGAAAAACTGAATGCCCGCCGCATCGGGGCCGAAGCAGTTGTAAACGAGATTCGACAAGATCAGCAGCGCGTAGCCGGCGCCCACGGGAAATGCCAGATCGGAAGCGTGCGCGAAAATGCCTCCCGGATTATCCGATTTCCCGGGTGTAAATCGAAAGATCAACAGCACCACCACCGGCATCGCCAGCGTGAATAGCATCGGCCCGCTGCGTGAAAGATAGCGGAGCTCCTTTTCAACCACAGCGGAAACCGAGCCCGGCACGCCCTCGATATTCCATCCCAGCTGGATCTTTTGTTTCGCCACGGGTTTCGCCGTACGCGCGACGGCTTCGCTGAGATTCTCGCCCAGATATTGCGCGCGCAAACGCACGGTCAGCAGCCAACCCACCACGAGCGCGTACGCGCCAGTCAACGCAAAAGCGCCCAGCGCCAAGATATATTCGCCTTGCAGCGCGCGCGCCACCGCGGCAGCCGCCAAACCCGGCGGCAGCATGCGTTCGATCGGCAGCGCCTCGGCGGTGACGCGAGTTACTGCCCGTCCAATTGCCGGCCCGAAATGCCGCATGATCGGCCCGACGAATTGGAAGCTGATCATCACCAAGAGAAACACCACGCCCAGGATTTCCCGGCTCCGCCGGCGCGCCAGCCAGCGCTCCACCCATGTGAAAATCATCTGCCCCAGCAAAATGTTAAAAACCGCGAACAAGAAGAGTATCGGCAGCGCCACCAGAAAATAGGCAGGCCTGGCGACACCAATCCCGATCGCCATCCCCAGCAGCCACAGGCTTCCCACGGCCGTCGCGGGATCCAGCGAGCCATAAGCGATGCGGATCAAAAAGTAAGAAGGAAAGGAGAGCGGAAATCGCAGCAGGTTTGATGAATCCACATTTTCCGTGAACGCGCTGGCCATCACCGGGAAAAGCTGCCAGAACAAAAATACCGGCCAAAGCAAGAGCGCCAGCATTTCGGCGCGTCCGTGCGAAGCGAAGTACCACGCGCCGGCGCCCATCGCGAACGACCCGCCAAGCCCCAGCATGGCGAATCCCAAAAAAATGAATCCGCGCGACACCATTTCCAGGCGTCCGCGAATGGTGCGCAGGGAATTTATGAAAAGGCGCCAGCGTACAAAAGCGATCGCGGCAAACTGGCCGCGCGCTTGCTTCGAAAAGATCATCCCAGCCACGAAAGTTCCTGATCAACGCGTCGTGTGCCGCCGACAATCCGCAGGAAAATTTCCTCGAGCGTAAGTTTTTCCCCGGGGCTTGCCACTGCCGCGCCTTCCGTGCCCGAAGCGCTGAGCGCAGCGGCCGCGGCCTGCGCTTGCACGCCCGCGCGAAGCTCCTCCAGCGATCCCTGCGCCACCAGCTGCCCGCGATGAATAATCGCCACGTGGCTGCAAAGCCGCTCGACAATCTCCAGCACGTGCGACGTGAGAAATATCGTCGCGCCACGAACAATCATGCTCTGCAGCATCGCCTTCAAAGTATTGGACGCGATCGCATCCACCCCTTCGAACGGCTCGTCGAGAAAAAGTATCTTCGGCCCGTGAATCACCGCCGCGGCCAGCGCCAGTTTTTTCTGCATGCCGTGCGAATAATCGGTGACCAGCGTCTTCGGCTGGTCCACGAGCTGCATGAAATCCAATAATTCGGCGGTGCGTTTCGCTGCGGTCATGCGGTCGAGCCCGTACATCCGCCCGACAAAATTCAGATACTCCGAGCCGGTGAGCCGCCCGAAAAGAGCCATCCCCTCCGGCACCACGCCGATCTGGCGTTTCACTTCCACAGAATTTTGCGCCAGATCCACGCCCAAAATTTCCATGCGGCCGGACGACGCCGCCAGCAGGCCCGTCAACATTTTGATGGTGGTGGATTTCCCTGCGCCGTTGGGACCCAGAAAGCCAAAAAATTGGCCGGGCGCGACGCGCAAATTCACATCTTGCACCGCAACCAGGTCGCCGAAGCGGCGCGTCAAGTGCTCGGTGGCAATCGCAGGTGTTGCGGAAATCGCGGGAGAGTCCATGAATTTTCCGACTCTAACATAACGGCTCGAAGCGCCGAAGAACGAACGATGATGCGCGGCCGCAATCCTGATCCAGATCCGCGGTTCGCGCCCACGCTATCGCTAATTGCCTAGCGCGAACCCACTGACGCAGTAGGCGGTGTGGGAAGTTGCGGAAACACAGCAAGCACCGCCGGCAATTCCAGACGGAACGTGCAGCCGCCTTCTGGCCGGTTGAATCCGCTGATTCGTCCGCCGTGCTCCTGCATCACGCCGTAGCAAATGCTCAGGCCCAGGCCCGTGCCCTTGCCTACTTCCTTGGTAGTGTAAAACGGGTCGAAAACTTTATCCGGGTCCTTCATGCCCGGCCCGGTATCGGAAAATTCGATCACCACGTTGCCGCGTTCGCGCAACGTGCGAATGAGCAGCACGCCGCCACCTGCAGGCACCATCGCATCCACCGCGTTGCTGATCAGATGGTAAAAAACCTGCAACAATTGATTCGGGTCTCCGCGCACGGCCGGCAGGATGCTGCGGTTCTCGAGTTCGATGCGAATATTTTTTTCGCGTAGGTCCAGATTGCGCAACTGCACCGCCCCGGTAAGAACGGTGTTGAGATCCAGCAGCTGCTTTTCGACCGGGACCTGCCGCGCAAAGCTGAGCAGATTATTCACCAGGTCCTTGGTCCGCCGAGCCTGCTCGCGGATTTTTTCACCGAGCGAGTGCGCGCGCGTGCCGGACTCATTTTCAATCGTCAACAAATCGGAGTAGCCCAGAATCGCCGTCAGCGGATTGTTGATTTCGTGTGCGGCTCCGGCGGCGAGCTGGCCCAGCGACGCCAGCTTCTCGGACTGCACAAAATGCGTCTGCAACCGCTTAATATTTTCGAGTGACTCCCACAAATCGTGCACCAGGCCCGTACGCTCCTGGTAAACCAGATACTGCCGGAAGAAAACCAATCCGGCTCCGATAATAATCACAGCTAGCGTGGCGATCAGCCGGAATTTCTTCACCGCATCAGGCGCCGTGCTGAAAAACTCGTTCCACACCGCCAACACCGGCGCTGCCAGCACACCGCACATCGCCATGCGCACCGGCCACTGCGTGTCGCGGCGCAGCAACGCAGGAGGCGGCTCGGGCTCGAACACCAGACCGTGCGCGATCACTCCCGCCGAACCCATCCATACAAACGCCGCGAGCATCGGCAACCGCAGCAGGCTTCCGTTATAAAGCAGTCCCCCGCGCAGCGCAAAATCCGCCAGGAACATCCCCACCACATACAACGAGAATGCGCCAAAAAGGTGGCCGTACACCTTGCGCCACGCGCCGCGCGTCCGAAAGAAAAACGTCCCGAATCCGATGGCCACCACCAGGTTCTCGATCACGTAACTGGTGAGGTCGTGCGAATGAAAGAGCGCGCGATCTGGCGCGACAATTTTCCAAGGCATCGCTGCGAAAATGTAAACGTAAAGCCATAGCACCGCCAGCAACAGCAAATCGATCAAGCCAAAGCGCAGCGTCTCACGCATTTTTCGCGCGTGCGGCATAAGCGCCAGCGACGCCATGAACGGAACCGTGTGCAAAAAGAAAAGCAGATCGGCGGCGAACGTGGATTGCGTCGCGTTGCCCACTTCGAATTCGTTGTAGACCAGAACCAGGATGCCCGCGAGCCATAAGGTGCTGCCCAGCGCCAGCAGCATCCAGAACCCGTTTTGCCGCCGGTAGGGTGAAGCGGCGTTCCATAGCAGGCAGGTATTTGCAAATAGTGGAACCAGGCATGGGAACAAATAGCTGAAGCTGATCCAGGCCGATTCAGGGGGAGCCAGCAAGGATATAGCCGCGTATCCGCCGACAAAAAACACCCACGCGCACACAATAACCATGGATGATCGCGTGGATTTCATCGAGAGGGCACCTGCTGAAATTTTACCGTAGCCTAACTGCAATCGGCCGCCGACTTCCAAAACCCATTCTAAAACGTAACCTGACCTTCGCCCGCGAAACCACCAATTAGGCCGATCTGAAGTTGGCCTCATTTCCAATCATATGAAGCGGTTACGCCATCCTGCTCCCTCAGCAGCAACATGGTGCGAGCGCGGGCCTTCGGAGTTTTATTGGCACGAAGGTCCGCGCGGGGCTATAAAGAAAGTTGATAGCAGGCAGTGCTGAAACATCATCCGGGTAACGGGAGGCGGGGTGTATGAGATTCACAAGGCGCAAGCTCTTGGCGGGCATCGGTCTGGTGGGACTTGAAGCGACGATCTCGCCGCTCGTAGCCAAATCCGGAGCGTTTTCAAGCGCCGCGCACTCGGCAGCAGAATCGGGAGCAGGCACGTGCCCATTCCGCCTCGCAGTGATCAACGACGAGATCACGCAAGATTTCGAAAAAGCCTGCCAGATCGTCTCCGTCGATTTCGGCCTCGAATGGATTGAGCTGCGCTCGATGTGGAACAAAAACGTCACCGAACTGGACGCCAAGCAGCTCGACGACGCGCGAAAAATTCTCGCCGCGCACAAACTCCGCGTCACAGACATCGCCAGCCCACTGTTCAAAACCGACTGGCCCGGCGCGCCAATCTCCCGCCAAAGCGAACGCCGCGACCAATTCCACGCCGATTTCGACGCCACCGCGCAAGACAAACTGCTCGAGCGCTGCATCGCCCTAGCCAAAACTTTCGAAACCGACCGCATCCGCTGCTTCGATTTCTGGCGCCTCGACGATCCCGCCCCCTACCGCGCGGCGATCAACGCCAAGCTGCAACAAGCCGCGCAGCACTGTGCCAAGGAAAATCTCATCCTGCTCCTTGAAAACGAAATGTCCTGCAACACCGCCACCGGCGAAGAATCCGCCGCAGTGCTGCAAGCCATCCCCGACACAAATTTCATGCTGAATTGGGATCCCGGCAACGCCGCGGCCCTCGGCAGCACTCCGTATCCCGACGGCTACGCATTGCTCCCAAAAAATCGCATCGGCCACTGCCATTGCAAAGACGTAGTCCGCAAGCCCGATCAGAAATACGCCTGGGCTCCCGTCGGCGGCGGCATCGTGGATTGGGTCGGCCAGCTGCAAGCCCTGCATCACGACGGCTTCCATTACGGCCTATGCCTCGAAACGCACTGGCGCGGCGGCGGCACGCCCGAAGAATCTACACGCATCAGCATGGACGGCCTGAAAAAAACGCTAGCGAAGGCGGGAATCTCCTGCTGACGGCGCCGTAAGCGACGCGCAGCAGTAACACCGAGCCGCCGCGCGCGTACAACGCGCACGAAACGCAACGAACAAGAGGAAACGATGATCACCAGACGCGAATTTCTCGACACGCTAGCCACCAGCGCCGCAGGCCTGGCTGTAAGCACAGCCGCAAAAAGTTACGCTCGCATCCTAGGCGCAAACGATCGCCTCAACTTCGCAGTGATCGGCCTCAACAGCCGCGCCTACGCGCATCTCTCCGCGCTGCAAGCCAATAAAAACGCCGCGCGCATCTCGCACGTCTGCGACGTAGACAGCCGAATCCTGCAAAAATTTGCAGCCGCCGCGCAAAGCGCCATGGGCGAGTCCCCCGCCACCGAAAAAGACTTCCGCGCGATCCTCCAGCAAAAAGAAGTAGACGCCATCACCATCGCCACTCCCGACCACTGGCACGCGCCCATGTCCATCGCCGCGCTCGAAGCCGGCAAACACGTGTACGTCGAAAAACCCTGCAGCCACAATCCCGCCGAAGGCGCGATGCTAGTAGCAGCCCAAAAAAAATACCAAAAGCAAGTCCAAATGGGCACGCAACAGCGCTCTTCCCCGCACACCATCGAAATCATCGAAAAAATCCGTACCGGCATCATCGGCCGTCCCTATTACGCGAAAGCCTGGTACAGCAACACGCGCAAATCCATCGGCACCGGCCACGAAGCTCCCGTCCCGCCGCAACTCGATTGGGATTTGTGGCAAGGCCCCGCCCCGCGCCGCCCCTATCGCGACAACGTCCACCCCTACAACTGGCACTGGTTCCGCATTTACGGCACCGGCGAAACGCTCAACAACGGCACGCACGAGGTAGACGTCTGCCGCTGGGCCCTCAACCTCGACTACCCCCGCCGCGTCACGTCCTCCGGCGGCCGTTACCATTTCAAAGACGACTGGCAGTTCTACGACACGCTAGTCACCAGCTTCGAATACGACGACGCGTTAATTTCCTGGGAAGGCAAAAGTTGCCAGGGCATGAAATTTTACGGACGCGATCGCGGCTCCACGATCATGGGCACCACCGGCACAGTCCTGGTAGATCGCAGCGGCTACGAAATTTACGACCTCAAAGGCGCGAAAACCAGCGAGTACAAAGTCAGCGGCCCCGCCGCCACGTCCTCCAGCGACCTGATCGGCGCCGATTCCATGACCGACGCCCACTTCGCCAACTTCATCGCCGCCATTCGCACCGGCGAAAAACTCAACGCCCCCATCGCCGCAGGCAACGTCTCAGTAACCATGCTCCAGCTCTCCAATATCGCCTGGGAAGTCCACCGCGAACTGCGGCTCGACTCGCAAGACGGCCAAATCCAGAACGATCCCGACGCCATGAAATTCTGGACACGCGAATACGAGAAAGGCTGGGAGCCCCATGTCTGACCCGCGCCGTCGGCGAACAATATAGTAACGCGGCGTGTCATCCCGAGCGCAGCGAGGGATCTGCTTTTCGCTGCAGCCGCAGGAACAATTGGAGGTCGCTTGTGAAAAACATTTTCTCCCGCCGCACTCTCCTCCGCACCGGAGCACTCGCAACAGCCGCCACATTCGCCGCGCCCCACGGCGCCTTCGCATTGCCCCAACCCCAAAAACCGCAGCCAGCCAAGAACGCCTCGCCGGTCCGCCTCGGCCTAGCCAGCTACACCTTCCGCGATTTCACTCGCGCGCAATTGATCGCGTTCATGCAACAGCTCCAAATCTCCGCGCTCAACGCCAAAGACGTAAAAGACCACCTCCCGAACGACCCGCCAGCCGAAGCCGCCGCGCTCGCCGATTATTCCCAAGCAAAAATCCAACTCCACGCCGTAGGCGCCGTCTATTTCCAGAAAGACGAAGACGCCGACATCCGCGCCAAATTCGATTACGCCAAACGCGCCGGCGTCCCCGTAATCGTCGCCGGCGACCCCGCCCTCGAAACTCTCCCCCGCCTCGAAAAATTCGTCCGCGAGTACGACATCCGCATCGCCATCCACAATCACGGCCCCGAAGACAAACTCTGGCCGTCGCCGCTCGATGTCCTAAAAGCCGTAGAAAATCTCGACCCGCGCATCGGCTGCTGCATAGACGTAGGCCACGCCGCCCGCGCCGGCACCAACGTAGTAGAAGCCATCCACCAGGTCGGCCCGCGCCTCTTCAACATCCACATGAAAGACCTAACCAATTTCCAAGACAAAGCCAGCCAGGTACCAGTAGGCCAAGGCAAAATCCCAACCCGCGAAATTTTCGAAGCCCTGCTCCAAACAAACTACCAAGGCTACGTAGATCTAGAATACGAAGTCCAAGAAGACGACCCCATGCCAGGTGTAATAGCCAGCTACGCCTACATGCGCGGCGTCCTAGCAGGTATGGGCCAAGCAGCGTAAGTAGTAATTGGTGATGAGTGAGTCGTGACCAGTGAGTAGTGAACAATAATTGGTGAGGTGGTTTTGTGGCACAGCCACTCCTGGCTGTGCTCTTTCTTTAAGTTGTCATCCCGAGCGCGATTTATCACGAACTCAGCTGGAGTGGCAGGTTCTGATCCCCGGATTCCCGGCTATCCGCACACGACGCTGTTCTTCGTTCGCGGATGCAAATCGTCCGAAAACCATGGAAGTTGCGAACATTCCGGGTTTTCGGATCATTACCTGTTGCTTTCCAAAAGGAAGTGCGACATGATGATTCCTATGGGAAACCCAAAGAGCGACTCTATGACTGAAAAAGCGGATGTTCTGCAGGGAACGCTGGCGCTGATGGCCCTCAAGACGCTCGATGTGCTCGGTCCACTGCATGGCTATGGGATTGCGCGGCGGATCGAGCAGATCAGCGGGGATCTGTTGGCCGTGAACCAAGGCACTTTGTATCCCGTCCTGCTGAAGCTGGAGCAGGAGGGCGCAATTTCGTCCGAGTGGGGCGCCTCGGAAAACAACCGCCGGGCGCGTTTCTATCGCCTGACACGATCGGGACGAAAGCTGCTCGAGACCGAGACCCGGGACTGGGAGCAAACGGCGGCGATCATCGCACGATTCTTCGCGGTGAAGGCGGAGGATTTGACATGAGATTCCTGAGAAGGTTTCTGGCGCGGCTCAAGAACTTTGCCACCGGGCGACAAGACGACAAACGGCTGCGGGAAGAGATGGAGGAGCATCTGGCGCGGCAGACGGAGGAAAATCTGCGCGCGGGGATGAATGTGGAAGAGGCACGGCGGCAGGCCGTGCTGAAGTTCGGAGGGCTGGGGACAGTGAGAGAGGATTACCACGCAGAGCACGGGCTGCCGTTTTTTGAAAACCTGCTGCAGGACTCGCGCTTCGCGATACGCATGCTGGCCAAGTCGCCGGGGTTTACGGCTATCGCGGTTCTGACGATGGCCCTGGGGATCGGCGCGACCACGGCGATTTTCAGCCTGGTCGATGCGACGCTGCTGCATCCGCTGCCCTATCCGCACCCGGAGGAACTGGTACGCATCGAAGACGATCTGCCTGGTGCGGGCGCTACGGACGTGGGCATCTCGATTCCGGAGTGGAAGGATCTGCAACGTTCGGGAATTTTTCAGTATGTTGTGCTGGAGATTTTCGGTTCGGCGAACCTGACGGGTGCATCGCAGCCATCGCGGATGCAGTATGAGGGGGTGTCGCCGGCGTATTTTGCGATGCTGGGGGTGAAACCGGAGCTGGGGCAGACGTTTGATCCTCAGGATCGAACGCCGGGGTTCACGCTGGATGTGGTGATCACTGACGGGTTGTGGAAGCGGGCTTTCGGGAGCGATCCGCACATTGTGGGAAGAAGTTTGCGGGCGGACAACGATTTGTATCGGGTGATCGGGGTGATGCCGCCGGGTTTTCACGACCCGGGGCGAACCGTGGGCGAGAGGAATACGGAACAGTGGGCGGCGCTGGGTTTTTCGGATGATCCGGCTCAGGCCCCGAACCGCAGTTTGCGGTTCCCCCTGGAAACGGTCGGGCGCCTGAAGCCGGGGCTGACGGTTGCAGCGGCGCAGAGCCAGATGGACGCGTTGGTTGCTACGTTGCGGGAGCAATTTCCGGACGATTATCCGGCCGACAGCAAGTGGACGGTGCGCTTGGTGCCCCTGAAGGAAAACGTGGTGGGCAACGTTCGGCAGTCGCTGGTCCTGCTGTTGGGCGCAGTGGCGCTGGTGCTACTGATCGGCTGCGTGAATGTAGCGAATCTGCTGCTGGCGCGGGCCAGCGCGCGATCACGGGAGATGGCGGTGCGCCAGGCGCTGGGAGCGGCACGCCAGCGGCTGGTGCGGCAATTGCTGACGGAGTGCCTGCTGCTTTCGCTGCTGGGTGGAGTGGCGGGGTTGGTGATTCTGTTCTGCATGAAGGGATTCTTGCTGCGGCTGATTCCGGAGAGCCTGCCTCGGCTGAACGACCTGTCGATCAACTGGACCGTGATGCTGATCGCGCTGGCGGCTTCGATCGCAGCCGGGGTAATTTTCGGGCTGGCGCCCGCGAGGCAAGCAGGGCGATTGGATCTGGCAAGTACGCTGAGGATGGAGGGGCGTGGGTCGAAGGGTTCCACGGAGCAGACGCGCACGCGGCGCGTGCTGGTGGTGACGGAGTTTGCGCTGTCGCTGGTGCTGATGGTGGCCGCGGGCCTGCTGCTGCGCAGTTTTTGGGAATTGTACCAGGCGCCGCTGGGATTCAATCCGCGGCATGTGATGTCGGTTCAGTTGTGGCTGCCGAGCCCCAACGATCCGAAGACGGACATTTATGGAACGGCTGCTCAGGAGGCAGTGTTTGCGCGCGAATTGCTGCGGCGCAGCCGGTTGCTGCCGGGAGTGCAGGAGGCGGCGCTGGGAGCGGAGCCGTCGATTCCGCTGCACCACGACCGCAACCGGAGCGCGCTGATCGTGGAAGGACGCCAGACACAGGGCAAGCAGACTCCCTTGGTGGAGCGGTCGCAAGTTACGCCGGAATATTTTCATTTGCTGGAGATTCCGGTGCTGCGGGGCCGTCTGTTCAACGACGGCGACGACGAGAATGCGCCGCCGGTCGCCGCGATCAACCAGGCGATGGCGCGGACGTACTGGCAGGGCGAGGATCCGCTTGGGAAGCGGCTGAAGCTTGGCCCTGGGAGGGCTGGGGTTGGCCAACGTGCGAGCAAGACCTGGATCACGATCGTCGGGGTGATCGCGGATGCTCGAACCGAGTCGCTGGCGAACGCGAGCGTTCCGCAAATCTATCTGAGCCTGTACCAGGAGACGCCCAAGGAGTTGGCCATCTTTCTGCGTGGAGACCTGAATGCGAGCGCGATCCCGGAAGAGGTGCGGGCGATGGTGCAGTCCGTAAACCCGGAGCTACCGGTTTACGGGGCGCAGACGCTGAACGATGCGGTGACGGCGTCGCTGGAACAGAGACGATTCTCGATGGATATTGTGGCGGCGTTTGCGGTGACGGCGCTGCTGCTGGCCGCGCTGGGAATCTACGGGGTGATCTCGTACATCGTCAGCGAGCGCACGCGGGACATCGGCATCCGGCTGGCGCTGGGTGCGCAGAGGGGGAAGATCATGGCGATGGTTCTGCGCCAGGGACTGGGACTGGCGATGGCGGGCGCCGCGCTGGGACTGGTGGGATCGGTGATCGTGTCGCACCTGATGGCAGGGCTGCTGTATGGCGTGAGCCCCACGGATCTGCTGACGTTCGCGGCGGTCACCCTGTTGCTGACTGCGGTGGCGCTTGCGGCCTGTTATATCCCCGCGCGGCGGGCAATGCGTGTCGACCCGATGATCGCACTGAGATACGAGTAGTTTTTCGAGGTCCTCGATGTGGATCGGATTGAAGTGAAGGCAGGCGCCTTGGAAGCTCAGTTCGACTGACGCTAACAGGGCGAGTCATTTGTTGACGGCTGCAGCTTACTATCCATAGACGACTTCGCTCCTGACCGGGCATCTTCCGCTCTGGCCCGCGCGGCAACGAAGAGCCTTAACTTAGCTGTAGTAATCAGTAGGTAAATATGATATGGTAGATTGGGGCACTTTTCCGCCCCCACCGAGGACGCAACATGCGGACCGCAGCACCGGCGACGGGTCGAGCCAATCGAGCACTCGGGAAAAGTGTCGCCAAAAACCGCCCCGCGCCCCCCGCCACCAGCGCAGTTCGCGCACCGCGCACATTTCCGCGACGCCCAGCAGCGCCAGCCGCGCCATGTAACTCGATGTCACAATGTTACATCCACGTTTCTTCCATCGCGAATCACCCCAAATTCAATCGCAAACCCCGCCGATTAGAATCCATCGTATCTCGCACAAAACAAACACCCGCAACGCAAATCAATCGCCAACTTTCAGCCACTTCGTGCAACACGCATCGCGACGCTTCCAATCATCACAATCGGCTCTCCGCGCCGGCGCTCACTTGCCGCTTATTACTCGTCACTCATCACTGCCTTTCTAATCGACAATGGCAGATATTAGAATTCACCGTAACTCACACAAAACAAACAACCGCACCACGTTCTAATCGACACTTTTTTGCGATATCAGCCTCGCGGATGCGTTGGCAAGAGTGCGGGAGTCGGGAACCTGGGAACGCCATTCTCCTGAATGGCGATTTGCTCGAACGCCAATCGGGAGATTGGCGTTCCCGGGAATTACGCCTGGCGGCGGACGGGGCCGGTGCTGGCGCGCACCGCGAGCATGGGCTTTACGATGATCGAATCGGGAAAGCGCGCGTTGGCCGGCGAGGTGATTCTTTGCAGCAGGGTTTCCGCGGCGATCACGCCCATTTCGCGGAGCGGCTGGCGGACGGTGGTGAGCGCGGGATTTTGGTAGGCGGCGCTGGGGATGTCGTCGAAGCCGACGACGGAAACGTCCTCGGGAATTTTTAGTTTGGCTTCGCCGAGCGCGCGGGTGGCGCCCATCGCGGAAATATCGTTGAAGGCAAAAAGCGCGGTGAACGGGCGGCGCGCTTCGAGCAGGCGGCGCGTGGCGTAGTAGCCGAGTTCGGGAGTGCCCACTTCGCCGACGAGTTGCGCGACGAGCGCCGCGTCAATTTTCAGGCCGAGTTGCGCGGCAGATTCCTGCACGGTCTTCCAGCGGACTGCGGTGTCCGAGCTGAACTCCTGCCCTTTGATAAAAGCGATTTTGCGGTGGCCCAAAGCGTAGAGATGTTCGAGCGCGAGTTTTGCGGCCAGCGCGTGATCGAGCAGAATATTGGTGACGCCCGGAACATGCTGATAGCCGGAAACGGCGACGATGCGCAGGGATTTATTTTCCTGGCAGGGAGTGTCCACGGCGATCAACCCTTCCACGGAGCGCAGCTGCAGCAAGCGCGGATATTCTTCGATCAGATCCTTGCGGTGGCGGTGGCTGACCACGTAATAGAAATATCCCTCCTGCAGCAAATGGTCTTCGATGCCAGACATCACCAGCGCGCCATAGCCCTCGCTGATTTCCGGAACGATCACGCCGACAGTAAAGCTGCGCTTCTGGCGCAGGGACTTGGCCATGAAGTTCGGGCGGTAGTTGAGCTGCCGCGCCGCCGCGCGCACGCGGTCCTGGGTGGACTGCGGAATGGATTTTGCGGCGGGCGAGCGGTTCATCACCATGGACACAGTGGCCGAGGAAAGGCCAAGGAATTCGGCAACGTCTTTCAAATTGGCAGCGGGAGCTTCGCGATGCGCCGCAGCGGAAGCATCACGGTGCGCGGCCGCCGAAGAATCACGATCAGCGGCAGCGCGAGGTTCGCGATGAGCGGCAGCGGTATTTTTGGGTTTGACTCGTGGCGAGCGCGGCATGGGAGCACCTGAGCGCACATCCTTGCACAGCGGCCGGGGATGAGCAAGGCGCGGAAACTATTCTGGGTTGCCGAATCGCCAACGAGATTCGGCGGTCATTTCGATGGCGTAGAGTACGACTGAGCCAGGGCGCAGCGCCCCACGCCCTGGCTCAAATCATTTGCTCAGAAACTAAACCGCGCTTGCGCTTCGATCACGCGGCCGGCCAGGGCGAATTGAGCCTGATCGAACGTACCGTTTCCACTGACAGTCTGGCCGGTCGTAGTCAGTGCTATGTTTCCGATGGTTTGATTGCCGAGTGGTCCCAGGTTGACCTGGTTGAACAGGTTGTAAAAATTGGCGCGAATCTCCAATTGAGCATGTTCACCAATGACTCTGGCGCTGGGCAATCCAAAGGCTTTCGCAAGCGTGAAGTCCACGGAAGAATAGCGCGGGCCTCTGAACGAATTGCGCGCAACGCCCGGCACCGGAGGAATGGCTGTGGTTGAGAGGATCGGTGGCGTGAAATAGGCAGTCGGACCATTCGGGAAGTTGCCGAGCTGCTTTTTGAAAGTTGAGTTGCTGTAATTGGTGCCAGCACCTCCCAGATAAGCGGCCGGCCTTACCGAGCAGTAGCCGCTGTTCTCGAAGATCAAACTGCAGGTATTGGGATCGCCGACAACTTGAACGTTGTAGAGCGGCGACCACGGAAAACCAGAATGCACGTTCCAAATTCCGCTGAACGTCCACCCGTCTATCACCTTCGCTTCCCAGCTTTGGCGGTCGTGGAAGAATTGGGGGCTCCACAATCCCCAGAGTTTGAAATTGTGAGTGGCGTCGTAATCCGAAGGACCGTATCCCGCCTTGGAGTTGAAAGGGTATGCGTCAAAATAAAAGTTGGTTGAAGCATCGTCCATGGCTCTGCTGAACGTGTACTGGGCGTCCACCTGGAATCCATGCGAGAAACGCTTCTGAAGCTCGGTGAGGAGCGCGTTGTAATTGCCGTCAACATCATCCGTCCAGTAACGCAGGTTATTAACCTGGGGATTCTGCGGCTCAAAGAGGATTTGGCCGTTGAAGTTCCAGCGGAGGAGGCGATGAGATGAACTGCCTTGATAACCGACCGTCGCGATCATGCTGTGCCCGAGGTCGTACTGAGTCAAGAGGGAGTAGCGGTAGGTATAGGGCGAGAGCAAGTTCCGCGGAAGCGCGCTTAGTGTGATCGGCGCACCGGTTGCGGGGATGTTTGTAGTTGGATCGAAGGTGAGCATGGCGTTCGGGTTGCCTGGATACGGAGCGAATTGATGCGGGTCAGACGGTGCAGCATAGACGATATTCGATCCGGCGAGGATGCCGAAGCTTGCGAAGATCGGAGAAGGATTCGTGAGAGCGTTTAGTGGAATCGCGTCCTCCGTCCGGTTATAGCCAATTCCGAATCCGCCGCGAACTACCAGACGGTTTTGGAAATCGTGGTGGAGATACGGCAAAGAATTTGGGCTCCACGCGAAACCAATTTGCGGTCCGAAATTGTGGTAGTCGGCGTTATAAAGATTTCCGCCCAGCTTGACGCTAATATCGGCGAGTTGATTGGGGGGAGGCCCGAGAACAGCGGTGCCGAGATTTCCGTACTTCTCGTGGAAGGGGCCGAAATACTCCCAACGCAGGCCGAGATTCACGGTGAGATTCGGTTTAAGCTTGTAATCGTCCTGCACGAAGAGCGCAATGTCGTTGTCACGAACGTAGCTGGTGAGGGTGGTAGGGATGCCGGTTACAGGATTGAAGTTGCCGCTCTCCAGGACGGGAGCGTCGTTAGCGAAGTCCCAAAGATCGTTGAAGTTGTAAGTTGGACGTGCGCCCGAGCTTTGAACCTGGGTATTTTGTTCCTTGTAGATGTCCACGCCGAATTTCAGAGACTGCCGATTCAGGACTTTGGTAACCGTATCGCGAATGTTGTATCCGGTCTTGAAGAAAATTCCGGGAGGATTGGCGCCGTAAACGATGTTGTTAATTCCGGTCAGGGCGCCAGGCAACCCGGTGATGGTGCCTTCGGGGAGGCCCCACGGCTCCTGCGGATTGCTGGCGAGTTCATCGAAATACCAGCGCGAGACGTTGAAGCGCGCTTCATTGATTAAAGTTGGGCCGAAGGTGTGGTTCCACACCAAAGCTTCGGAGTAATTGAGCGGGGCGTGGTGAAACAGATTCGCCGGACGGATGTTGCCGTTATAGGTGGTCGTTTCGGTGGGAACCCAGTAAATGCTGAAGGTCAGCAAATCCGAGCTTGTCGCCTGGAAGTCCAGCCGGCCGTTATATTGCGACTCAGTAATTTTTGTGGGGTTGGTCGCTTGTACGAACTGGATGTCTGGGATGCCATCCAGTCCGCTACCGATACCGTTGGGCGTAGCGGCTGTGCCGAAGGTAGGGTCAGGCGTTCCGCGAGGGCTCGTCGATAAAGAACCGATATCCAGGCCCGTCCCCGCCGGCTGGCAATTCGCCGCTGTCGTGAAACCTGCTTGCGAGCAAGTGGATGGAAGCACTTTACTGAAAGAAGCACCTTCGCCGGGAAAGCCCAGAATAGCTGATGAGAGAAACGGCGTCCCCAACGCCTGTACGGCTGCGAGGTATTGCGACGTTTCCACCCACTGGTTCGACGTTTCTACGGAATTATTCCTAAGTGTTTCATACGAGAAGAATACGAACAGGTGGTTTCTGATGATCGGTCCGCCCACACTGCCGCCGAACTGATTAAAACGGTCGTTTACGCGTTCATTCGCGCCTGGACTGCTCGGCCCGTTGTATGCCTGGAAGGCATTCAATCCAGGCCGATCAATCTTGATAAAAGCGCTCCCGTGGTAGCTGTTGGTGCCGTTCTGCGAGACAACTTCGACCTGGGCGCCGCTACCGTGTCCTAGGTCCGCATCGTAAGAGTTCGAGGTAATTCTAACTTCCTTAACCGATTCTTCGTTGGGCGTAATGATCGCGGCGCCGCCCCAATCCAGGCTATTCACCGAGACGCCATCAATTTGAAAGCTATTCGCTTCATTGCGCTGGCCGTCGGCGAAAGCTTGAACTTGGTTTTCGATTTGAAAAATGCTGCTGGTCGCGCTGGTGCCTCCTGGACCGGCGCTACCGGGAATGGCTTGCGTCCCGCCGCCGTTATTGTGGGCGCCGTCACCGAAAACGCCCGGTGCTAGGCGAAGCAGTTGGAAGGGATCGCGGCCGAAGGATGGGAGGTCCTGCACTTCTGTTGACGAAAGCGTGCCGCTGACTTGTCCCGTTTCGGTATCAATTGCGGACTCGGACGACGCATTCACAGTCACCGAGCTGGTAACCTCACCGAGCTCTAACGTGACGTTGAGCGCCTGGATTTGTTCTCCGGCGATCGAGACATTTTCGAGGACGTTCTTCTTAAAGCCTTTCTTTTCCACGGCAACCGTATAGTTGCCGGGAGGAAGGCTCGAGAAGGTGTAAACGCCACCCGATCCTGAAGTGGTTTCTTGTGAGTGGTTGGTTTCTGAATTTGTAAGTGTGACGGTCGCGCCCTCGACGGCGGCGCCCTGCGCGTCCAGTACAACTCCTTGCAAGCCGGCGCGATACTGCGCTTTCGCCGCCGGGGAAAACAGACTCGAACCAAGTACTATGATTGCCCAAGCGATAAGAATTCTTGAGACTTTCATCTATCACCCCGCGCCGGGGTCTGGTCCACCCAAATTTTTCTGCCTTTCCCCAGCTAAATCGGTTAACTGCTTATGTTCGGGAGTATAGATTTCAGGTTTTTGGTTGTCAACGATTCGTATCTCTGATATCTGGTGGGCGGCCTGTGCATAGGAGCGGGCGGTCAATGGCCCTGGGCGACAGAAACGGGACGTGCCGATGATTTGCTCGCTTCGAAGAAAAGTGTTTCGAGCCCCGGTGGCAACTCCCGCGTCCTTTCAGTTGATGCGGTGGTCCGCTGCGCTCTTCCTGTTGCTTGTCGCTGCCGGCGCGGTCCGCGCGGACACCGAGTATTATCGGCACGTTTTTTTCGACAACAGCCTTACACCTGACTCTTACTTTTACAGCGCCGGAAAAGCCACCGCGCCGAGTCTTTTGACGCTGCTTGATGGGAAGCTTCCGGTGGAAACGCAGAGATTTTTCACCCCGCCGAATGCCTTGCGCCTCGAATGGACTTCTCAGCCTGGCGGCGGTTGGGTGGCGCAGATTAAAGTGGTGAGATTCCGCAATCGTGAAATAGGATTTGAAGGAGAGGTGCTTTCTTTTTGGTGCTTTGCGCCGGAGCGCATCGGTTCAGCCGACTTGCCGCTCGTACGGATCGAGGATGTCAGCAAGAATTTTTCCGGTCCGCTCCCGCTGGCGAGGTTCTCCGGAGTCGTGCCTGCGGGACAATGGATCCACGTGAAAATCCCATTGCGAGATTTTGCCAGAGCTTCCATTCGTCCTCTGGAAGCAAATCACCTGGGCGGCCTGATTTTCTCGCAGTCTTCCGCGGACGCGGCGCCTCACACATTGATCGTTGACGAAATCACCATCGAAGCTTCGCAAAAGGCGGCTGCACCGCGCCGATTGGCGGCGCCCGAAGAACTAACCGCAACGGGTTATGAGCGCCATATTGACGTGGCATGGCGGCCGGTCGTTTCCGAGCACCTTCGCAATTATGTGATCTATCGCTCGCTCGACGGCGGCCCGTATCAACCGATTGGAATTCAGGAACGCGGCCTCGAGCGATACACGGATTTCCTTGGCAAGACTGATCAAGCGGCATCGTACAAGGTGGCGGCAGATTCTTGGGAGGGCGTGATCTCGCCAATGTCCGCGGCGGTGAGCGCTGCGACGCGGCCGCTCACCGACGACGAGCTGCTCACGATGCTACAGGAAGAGTGCTTCCATTATTACTGGGATTCGTCCGGGCCTCATTCCGGCATGGCGCGTGAAAATATTCCGGGCGATGACCGCATCATCGCGACGGGTGCGAGCGGCTTCGGGATCATGGCATTGGTAGTGGGGATTGATCGGGGCTTCATCACTCGCGCGCGAGGGATCGAGCGTCTCGCCAAGATTGTCAGCTTTCTGGAAAGAGCACCGCGCTATCACGGAGCCTGGTCGCATTTCATGGATGACGCCACGGGCGCGAGTTTGCCGGTCTTCAACATGTTCGACGATGGCGGGGATCTGGTGGAAACGGCTTTTCTGATGGAGGGGCTCCTAACCGCGCGGCAGTACCTGAATCAATCGAGCGCACAAGAAAAATCGCTGGACGAGCGCATCTCCCGACTCTGGGAAACCGTGGAGTGGGATTGGTATCGCCGGTCGTCGCAGAGCGACGCGCTTTATTGGCACTGGTCGCCTCATTGGTCGTGGTACATCAATCATCGCCTCACGGGTTTCAACGAGGTGATGATCGTGTATCTGCTGGCCATCGCTTCGCCCACTCATTCCGCGCCAAGCAGCCTTTACTACACGGGCTGGGCGGATGGCGCCGGAAATGGCTCCAAGGAAAATGATTTTCTCGACGGCAAGACCTATTTCGGAATCAAGCTAGACGTTGGCACAAAACAAGGCAACCCGCTTTTCTTCGCGCACTATTCCTATATGGGATTTGATCCGCGCGGGTTCCGCGATCGCTTCACGGATTATTTCGAAAACAACCGGAACCTGGCATTGATCAACCGCGCTTATTGCATTGAGAATCCGAAACATCACAAGGGATACGGACCCGATTCCTGGGGATTGACGGCGAGCGATGGACCGGAGGGGTACGTTCCGAATGCGCCTGACTCGAATGATGACACCGGCACGATGACGCCGACCGGAGCGCTTGCGTCATTTCCCTACACTCCTGAAGCTTCTATAGCCGCGCTGAAGCATTTCTATCGTGATCTGGGAAACCGACTGTGGGGCGTCTACGGGCCACGCGATGCGTTCAACCTGGACGATAATTGGTTTGCGCCAATCTATATGGGACTGAACCAAGCGCCCATCACGGTGATGATCGAAAACTATCGCACGGGGCTCTTGTGGAAACTTTTTATGTCTAATCCGGAGATTTCTCGAATGCTGAAGCGTATCGGTTTCACTGCTGACACGATGATGCAGCCGAAACCAGTGGCAACACCGCAGGATCATTAGCCGCCGATTTTTGTGAAGTGACGTTCACCTGCGGAAAGAGGCAGTAATTCTCAGTGACACCAAATTTCGATTAAAGGTTGAGTTCTTCGCGGCCGATGTTCGGGTAGACTTCTGCGAGATTGCGGATAGAATAATTGGTTCTGCAGCGGCGAAATATGCTGCTGGCGCTGCGAAGCGCGTTTTGCGTCGTGGTATTTTCAGGTCCGGCGTGGCAGCGAACGCACGTTTTGATATCGAGGGTGAAGAATGATTGTTGGCGTACCGCGGGAGATGTTTCCAGGAGAACGGCGCGTGGCTTTGGTGCCTTCGGTGGTGCCGACGCTGGCGAAATCAGGGCTCGAAGTGATCGTGGAAGCGGGAGCAGGGATCGAGGCGGGTTATCCGGACGCGGATTACGTGGCGAAGGGCGCGAAGATTATCGCGGAGCGCGCCGAGGTGTTTCGCAGCGCCGACATTATCGTACAAGTGCTCGCGCACGGATCGAACGACAAAACGGGCAAGGCAGACCTGCCACTTTTTCACCGCGATCAAGTGTTGATCGGATTTTTGCGCCCGCTGGGCGACCTGCGAACCATCCAGGAAATTGCGGCGACGGGCGTGACTTCGTTTGCGGTGGAATTGATGCCGCGGACGACGCGGGCGCAGGCGATGGATGCACTTTCGTCCATGGGAACAATTTGCGGATACAAGGCGGTGCTGATTGCCGCGGACACGTTGCCGCGAATGTTTCCGATGCTGACAACCGCGGCGGGGACGATTACGCCGGCGCGCGTGCTGGTGATCGGCGCGGGCGTGGCGGGACTGCAGGCGCTCGCGACGGCGAAGCGGCTCGGCGCGGTGACTTCGGCGTACGACATGCGTCCGGCAGCGAAAGAACAGGTGCAAAGCCTCGGCGGGCGCTTTGTGGAATTGCCGATTGAAGCGAAGGACGCGCAGGACGCGGGCGGATACGCGAAGGCGCAGGATGAAGATTTCTACAGGAAACAGCGCGAACTGCTCGGGCGCGTAGTGGCCGAAAGCGATGTGGTGATTACCGCGGCCGTGATTCCGGGGAAAAAATCGCCGGTGCTGGTGACGCGCGACATGATCGCGCGCATGGCGCCGGGCTCGGTGATTGTGGATTTGGCGTCGGAGCGCGGCGGAAATTGCGAGCTCTGCCGGCCCGGAGAGAAAGTGGTGGAGAACGGTGTCACAGTGATCGGACGAATCAACCTGGCGAGCACGGTGCCGTATCACGCGAGCCAGATGTATGCGCGCAATATCACTGCGTTCCTGCAATATCTGGTGCAGGGCGGGAAGCTGCAACTGAAAATGGATGATGAAATCGTGCGCAGCACGCTGCTGACGCGCAACGGCGAAATCGTGAACGAGCGCGTGCGGGAATTTTTGTCGTTGCCGGCGCTGACGACGGCGGGCGGAGCGAACTGATGGTGCAGACGGACCTAGTTACGGATCTTTACGTATTCATCCTCGCGGCGTTTATCGGGTTTGAGGTGATTCGCCGGGTTTCCCCGCTGCTGCATACGCCGCTGATGTCGCTGACAAACGCGCTGGATGCGATTGCCGTGGTGGGCGCGATTATTCTGGCGGGCGAAGGCAAAAGTACGCTGGCGACGATTTTGGGGACGCTGGCGATCGTCGCAGCGACCAGCAACATCGTCGGTGGGTTCCTAATCACGGATCGCATGTTGAAAATGTTCAAGACGAGCCGCCCCGCGAAACCATGACGCCATTCGCCGGTTCCGACCTTCTGCTGCAAATTACCTACCTGATCGCCGCTACTCTTTTTATTTTGTCGCTGAAATGGATGAGTTCGCCGAGCACGGCGCGGCGCGGAGTGTGGGCAGGCGAAGTGGGCATGCTGCTCGCGATCCTGGGCACTTTGCTGCACCACGGGATCGTCGATTACCGCTGGATTGCGGTGGGGCTGGTGCTCGGTTCGATCATTGGCGTGCCGCTTGGATTGGTGCACATGACTGCGGTGCCGCAGCGAACCGCGCTGAGCCATGCATTTGGCGCGTTGTGCGTGACGCTGGTCGGTACTTCCGAATTTTATTTGCGCGCGCCGCATGTGCCGCCGTTCATGATGGCGGTGCTTTCGACCGAAGTGATTCTGGGCTCGCTGACTTTTACGGGAAGCCTGATGGCGGCAGGAAAGCTGGAGGAAGTGCTGCCGCAGAGGCCGATCACGTACAAGGGCCAGAATTTTGTGAATTTCGTGGTGCTGGGAATTGCGGTGGTGGTGGCGGTAATTCTGGTGCGGCATCCCGAGCACACGCATTTGTTTCCGCTGATGCTGGCCGTTCCGTTGATTTTCGGCGTGCTGATGATTGTGCCGATCGGTGGCGCGGATATGCCCACGGTGATGTCTCTGCTGAATTCCTATGCCGGACTTTCGGCAGCGGCGATGGGATTCGTGCTCGATAGCAAGCTGCTGATTATTGCCGGGGCGCTGGATGGGGCGTCCGGGTTCATTCTTTCGGTGAACATGTCGAAAGCGATGAACCGGTCGTTTTCCAACGTGCTGTTCGGCGCGTTCGGGCAGGACCAGGCTGCGAAAAGCGCGACGGGGCAAGAAGCGACGCCTGTGAAAAGCGCGACGCCGGAAGAAGCAGCTGCGATACTTTCCGCGGCGAGCAACGTGGTGATCGTGCCGGGTTACGGAATGGCGGTGGCGCAGGCGCAGCACAAAGTGCGCGAGCTATACGATATTTTGACGAAGCGCGGCGTGAATGTGAAATTCGGAATTCATCCGGTGGCGGGACGCATGCCGGGACACATGAACGTGCTGCTGGCGGAAGCGGATATCCCTTACGACAAGCTCGTGGACATGGACGATTTGAATCCAGAATTTCCACAGACGGATGTGGCGCTGGTGATCGGCGCGAATGACGTGACTAATCCCGCGGCGCGCACCGATCCGAGCAGCCCGATTTACGGGATGCCGATTCTGGATGTGGACAAGGCGCGCACGGTGATGGTGATCAAGCGCGGGATGAGTCCGGGCTTCGCGGGAATTGATAATCCTCTCTATTACCTCGACAAAACGCTGATGCTTTTCGGCGACGCGAAAACGTTTGTGGGTGACATCGTGCGGGAACTCGGCGGAACTGGGCACGGATAGCCTTCGAGAAACGTCGGTGAACGAGGACGGGTTTCGGCTGATGGCGATTCACTCGCCCTGTGAATTCATTGCTGCTTAAGATTCATTCGGATCGGTGGACGGCGATTGCGTGTTTTGCGGGGAAGAATCGGACGAAAGTTGCTGTTTCAAATCCCAAAAATCTTCATGGTCGAGAATTTCAAAACCGATCAAAAACTGTGACGCCTCCGTTTCTTTTGCCCAAGTAACGCACCCGCTGGCGGTCGCCGCATTCTCGGTCTTTTGCAGCCACAGCCTGGCGCCAACCGCGGCCGGATCACGCACCGTGATGCAAGCTCCCACTTTGCTGACGTTCACCGTCGCGGTCAGTTCAAATCTGCCGCGTAGTCCGGGCTCACGGTAAACGCGAATCGGCACACGCAGTGGAATCCGCGGATTCCTTTGCACTCTCTTGTACATCTCCACGGCATCCGTGGACAAAACCAGAAAATTGTCGCGCTCTTTGTCCGTGAGTTGCTTGGCGCTCGTAACCAGCGTGCCCGCCTGCCCGATAAGAGCCGAGAGAAACGCGGAGGCGGCGACACGATCGCGTCCGATGGGGTCGGCGCCCGCGAACCGTTCGCGATAGTCGGCAAGGCGGCGCGAGGCGATATCGTAGAAATGTTTGCGACACAACGGACGCGAATCCAGAGTCGCCTCCGGCAGGCTCTTGCAACCGATCCATCCGCATAAACCTGCAGCCAATGCAGCCCCTCGAAAGCTCGGAATCGTTGAGTTGCAGTCTAAAGGTTTGGCTCGAAAAATCAATCGATGAGGCCGGGCAGGCCCAGGAAGCGGGCGGCATTATCGTAGCAGACGTCCTGGAGCAGACGCGCCATCATGGTTTCGTCACTGGGAAGCAAACCTTCTTCGATATCATTGCCCAAAATATTGCAGAGGATGCGACGGAAATATTCGTGGCGCGTGAAAGACATGAACGAGCGCGAATCCGTGACCATGCCGACAAAATTGGAGAGCAGTCCGCAATTGGATAGAGCGTTCAGCTGCCACTCGATGCCTTCTTTCTGATCCAGGAACCACCAACTCGGGCCGAATTGAACTTTGCTCCTGATGCCCTCCTGCGGAAAATTTCCGGCCATGCTTGCAAAAATATAATTATCGGCAGGATTGAGATTGTAGACGATCATTTTCGGCAACGAATTTTCGCGGTCGAGCAGATCGCAATAGGCGCCAAGCGCCGCGCCTTGCGGCCAATCGCCGATCGAATCGAATCCGGCGTCGGCACCGAGCGCAGCCATTTGTCGCGAATTGACGTTGCGATAGGCGCCGAGGTGGAGTTGCTTGGTCCAGCCTTTGCGGGCGTCGAGATGCCCGAAGAAAATCATCAAGTGTCCCGCCAAGCCCGCCGCTTCCTGCGCATCGAGAGAATTGCCTGCGCGCAATTTATTGAAGGCTTCGGCGGCATGCTGATCCGCGAAGGGGTCCGCGTAACAATGGATCAGCCCGTGGTCGGAGAGACGACAGCCCTGCGTGTGGAAAAACTCATGGCGCTGGGCCAGCGCATCGCGGAAATCGGCCAGGCGCGAAATTTCGACGTTGGCTACGGAGCCCAGGCGGTTCGTCCATTCATTGAATCGCTGCGGATCGCTCAGGCGCAGCGCGCCGTCGGGGCGGAAGGTGGGGAACACGCGCGTCTGGATCGCGGAACTTCTGATTTTTTGGTGTGATTCGAGAGTATCCGTGGGATCGTCCGTAGTGCACAGTGCGACGACGCGAAACTTCCGCAGGATGCCCTGCGGGGTCAAGTCTTCACTGCGCAGCTTAGCATTTGCTGCGGCCCAGATTTCGGCCGCCGAGGATTCGTCGAGCAATTTGTCGATGCCGAAGTAGCGACTGAGTTCCAGATAGGTCCAGTGATAGAGCGGATTCCGCATCGTGCGCGGGACCGTCTTGGCCCAAGCCTCGAACTTTTCGTAGGGAGTCGCGTTGCCGCTGCAAAACTTTTCTGCGAACCCATTGGAGCGCATGGCGCGCCATTTGTAGTGGTCGCCCTCGAGCCAAATGTCGGTGAGGGTTTCGAAACGAGCGTTATTTGCAATTTCCACGGAAGGAAGATGCGAGTGGAAATCCAGAATCGGAATTTTTTCGGCGTAGGCGTGGTAAAGGTGCCGCGCAGTCTTGGTTTGTAGCAAGAAGTCTTCGGTGATAAAGGTCATGCGCTTTTCTGCTGTGCGCAAATTCGGAATACGATGCGCGAGCGGCTTCCTTTTCGAGTATTCGCTTCGCTACAAATTACTCCGAACCGCGCTATTGATTCACGCCGCTAGCGAGAATGCCGCCGTCTACCACCAGCAAGTGACCGGTAACGAAGCTCGCCGCATCGGAAGCGAGAAATACCGCAGCTCCGCCGAGTTCCTCCACTTTCCCAAAGCGCTTCATCGGCGTGCGCAGCAGAAATTCACGTCCGCGCTCGGTGCCGTCGAGAAGCGCGGCGTTCAGATCCGTGCGGAACACTCCGGGAACCAGGGCGTTCACGCAAACTCCGGAGCTGGCCCACTCAATCGCGAGAGTTTTTGTGAGCGCGGCCACGCCCGCCTTGCTGGCGCCATAGGCCGCGACTTCGAACAAGCCTACGAAGCACGTCAGCGAACCGATATTGATGATGCGCCCGTATTTTTGTTCGAGCATGTGACGGCCAAAGACGCGGCAGGCGCGCAGAGTGCCTTTTAGATTGGTTTCCTGGATGGCGTTCCATTCGTCGTCGGGAAAATCAATCGTCGGAGCACGCTTGGTACGGCCGGCGCAGTTCACCAGGATTTGCACGTTGCCGAACGCCTCGCACACTGACTGCAGGAGCTGTTCCACGCTGCTGTTGTCTGTCACGTCGCAGGTAAGCGCGAGCGATCTGCGCCCGAGCGACGCAACTTCGTCGGCAGCCTTGCGCGCGAGTTCCGCGCGGCGTCCTGTGGGCACCACGTCCGCTCCGGCGATGGCGAGCTCGCGGGCGAGAGCAAAGCCGATGCCACTGGTGCCACCGATTACTACGGCTGTCTTGCCCCTCAGATCAAGAAGCGGATGACCCATGCAGTTCTCCTGATCGGCAGCGCGATAGTGGAGTCACCGTGCAGTTCGGTGCGTCCGCGGCGAAGTCATGCTGGAATTTTCGGAACACAGGACATTCACGAGAATGGCGGAGGGCGCAGTCGCTCGCAAACCTTTCTCCGGTCCAAATTCCCTGCTAACAGGGAACATTACAGGGAAATTCGCGCCTTGAGTTGGAGCTGTCGACGATAACTCCACGCGGCGGATCGCTTTAACGAAACAATTGAATCTCGGAGCATAATCTTAGCAGGGAAAGATTGGCGACGGAACAGGAATGGCATGCCCTGTTAACCGAGATGCCGTGGCGAAATGAGTTCGAAAGGATTTGTCGCTTAGTCTTGCGCACCGATTCTCCCATCACGTGTTATTCTGATGTCCGTAAATCTTTGAATTCGGCCACCGTTTCCTCAATTCGATTGAAGTGAACAGTGTTTTGTCTGGCGCCTTTCCTCGGCATCGTTCGCCCGACAAAATTGGCGCGGACAGAATAAATTGAGCGTCGCGCTATTAGTCTTGCGATACAATTCGTGTTATCGTAGTTTCATACGTAGCGCGTTTCCACGATATGCCGTCGTTGTGGTGAACTATGACGCCGGAGATGGACCCAATCGACTGGTCGACCTCGTACTCGCAGTATTTGGCACGATCGGCGGCGATCTCCGCGCGAACTCTGAATCTCTACCAACTGGCTTTGGAACGGGTGTCAAGAGGCGACCTGCCGGCGACGATTTTCCAGGATCATTTTCCGATTTTTGCGGTTACTCACGGAGCCGAATTCACGAATCGGTTCGCCGAGGTTGGCTCGCGGTTTTTGAGCGACCTTGTGCGGCTTGGCTCCAGCTTTTCGCAGCAGCCACCAGAGGTCGGCGGCCCGGCCGTGGAATTTGAAAGTGTCCCGCCACGATTCGATCCTTCGAACCCCATGCGGTGGTATGAGCAGATTGCCGAATACGTGGGACAGTTGAACGCGCGTGCGGTCAACGCTTACCGGCGAGCATCGCGTCGAATCCATCAGGAGCATCCTTCTGGATTGCAGCATTGCTCGCGGGCGGTGTGCGCCAAGGCACGCCGCCACACGCCGCACGCTAAGCTTGACAATTCGTCGGCGCGAGCCATAATTCGCGCGTGATAGGGAGGCTAATCTGCGCTGTGGCAGGGGGCGGGTCTGAGAACGGGGCTTCCGTTAACTCGGGACACCCGTCTGATGCGTCCTATCGTCAATGCGTCCTATCGTCGCCCCTCGCCAAATGGGCGAATCCCGGGTGGATCGGGTTCCACACGCCGGACGAGTTCCGCCACCCCTTCCTCGACGCGGGGTTCGCGCGGGCCGCGTGGATCGATCTGTAACCCGGATTCGGGCTCGCGATCGGCCAGACGCCGCATAGCACGCCAGTGCACAGCGCGCCATCGCCATGAAAGCGTTTGGGATTCCTCGGTTCGACCCTGACGCCAAGGGCATCCATCTGCTCTGGACGTGGCCGGACGTGCTGCCGATCTCGACGCACGGATACGACATCCAACGCCTCGCATATCGCCAAAAGGATTGGCGCCAGCAGTGCGAGACGATCACACGCGTCATGATCGATCTCTTGCTGCTCCTCGGCGAGATCCCGGCGCCGCTGGGACCGCTCCGATTGCAAACGGGGGCCACATTCAGCCGGGTGTGGGACCCGTCCCTTGGTGGCCCCACGCTCAGCTCCTGGCACTCGGCCGTCTACGGCGCCGCCAGCTACGAGGCGCCGTCGTTCGATCTGCTCGCGCAAGAGCTGACCGAGCCCACGGACCGCGTCACGGTGGAGGGCGCGAGCAAGCAGCCGATCCTGGTCATCGCGCTCTCGGGTGGCAAGAGCGTGGCTGTTGGCGTGGGCGACGGGACCCAGTCTGTGGTGCTGACCGCGCCGTCGATCGATACGATCCTCATCTACTTCCAGTCGGCGCGGCTCATCGACGAGCTCACGATCTGCGTCGCGCAGTCGCTCGTGACCGACGCCGAGTGGGCGAAGGCCCCGTATATCGTGAAGGGGCTCACCCTCCCGATTCATGAGGCCGATCCGTCGCTCACGACAGGGACGGCCGAGTACGCGGCGGCAAAGCATCGATTGGTAGGGACGGAGACCCTGAGTCAAGGCGACTTCGACGCGTTCGTGGCCACGGTGCGCAGGCCTGTCGCGGCGACCACCTTGGGGCGAAGCGGTCAGCGCGTCGTCCTCGCGCGCCCCGACACCACACAGGCGTACGAGGAGCTGACGCTCAACCATCAGCTCTCGGTCCTGATCATGCATCCGAAGCTGCGCCGCGTCCTCGGGTTCGGCTTCGCCGATCGCAAGGGACTGACCGACGGATCGACGTACCTCTACCGAATCACTGGTCGGTTCGATGCGGCGGATCTGTCAGACACGATCTACGATTTCCACCTCGTGCCGTCGGGGACGGTGCTGCCCGCGGCATTCACTATCGGCGCGCTCGGCGTGCGGTTTCCGACCCCGGTGACCGTCGTGCTCGACCCGGTGCCGTCGGCCACCAATCTGCAGGACACCAGCCGGCGCGGCGTAGCGATACCGACCAACAGCGCCGACGCGTCCTGGCTGTTGCCGTCGCTCGATACATGGAGCGCCGTCTTCGATTTCCCAGCGCTCGTCACCAAAGTGATTCTCGACGTCGGCGCCGATCATTCGTTCAGCTACGCGGGCGGGATGGCCTGGAGCTGGCCGCTGGTTGCTACCCTGCAGCCCGTGCCCGCGCAACCGTTCGCCGAGTTGGACTTCGCGCAGCCGATCTCGCAACTGCGCCTGTCGGGCGCGGGCGCGTTGTACGCCATACGCGTCCCGTCAGGCGCGAGCGGGACCATCGACGTGTACGCGGTGACCCCGCCGATCACCTACGCGCCCGAGCCGCTCCCGGTGCCACCGGTGCCGTTCACCATCGAGAACCTGCAAGAACCCCTCGCAACGTTGACCGGGCCGATCGACGAATCGACACCGGTGCAGCCACGACCGCCGGTCGGCATGAAACTCAACTGGCTCCCCGCGACGGTTGGCGGCATCCCGATCTGGCCTGACGACATCGATGCCGGCCCACCGTTGGACTCGATCGCGTACGTCATCGATCATCGGACGGTCGTCCCGCCGTCGACCTACGGATCGTGGGAGCCGATCCAGGGCGGGGACAATCTGACGGTCGGCTCACGAGACGACGTCGCGCCCGATGTGCCGCTCGTTTATGGCTGTGACCTCGCTGTCGTGTTTCCCGAGGTGCGGCCGCGCTCGGCCGACGCCGGAGTGGCGTTGCACCTCAGCGACGTGTTCGGACAGACCGATCCGAGCACCGGCGAAGAACGGCCCGCCCAGCCGCTCGGCTCCTGGCATCAGTATCAGATTCGATCGATGGACGCCGTCGGACGCGTCGGGACGCTGGCCACACTTTCCAACATCGAGCGCCTCGAGACACACCTGCCGCCGCCACTCCCGGTCGGGCCACAGCCCGAGCCGCCCCTCGATTCCAACGGGCTGCTGACGGCGCCGCTCGGGCCGCGGGCCCGCGCCATTCTCAAGGGCGCGCCTGGGCTGACCGCGGACGACATCGCCCTCCTGGGCACGCACAACAATGCCATCCTGCTCGAGTGGGGCTGGCGACAGCAGGAACGCGACGTCGACCCGGCCACGACCGAGTTCCGCGTCTACTCGACCGCGCCGCTCGACACCGTGCACGCGTCGGTCACGAGCGTCGTCTCGGCGTCGCCAAACTGGCAACTCGCCGTGACGACCGATCTCCCGCTGGTCGCCAGTGAGCTCGCCGGGCAATGGATCACCAGCAACAACTATCCGTTCCAGGTGGTCGACAACGGCGCCGGCACGAATACGACGATCAAGGTGGCCGCCTCGACGCTGAGCACCACGACCCCGGTGATCGGGCCCATCGTCTTTGGCCGACCGCTGCAGCCGCTCCATCAGCGGCCGGCAGGCTGGGACCAGCGCGTGGCCATCTATCCGCTGACGTCGGCGGACACATACCAGCACGTGTTCTACGACGTGTTCTCGCTCAGCCCCTCGCAACCCCGAGGCGCGCTGTGGGTCGGCGTGTCCGCGGCAGACGGTCAGCCATATGTGCCCGACGAGCGCACCTCGGGGCCCAACGCCAATCGGCCCGGCAACGAGAGCGCGATCGCGACCTGCACGATCGGCGTCCGCTACCACGGCCAGCCCGTGTTCGCCGTTCCGCCGCCCCTGGGCGACGTGCCGGAGGTCGTCACCGACGAGCCCACTGGTCGCCAGGTGCTGGCGTCGCTCGACCTCACCGCGCTGCTGGGCGGCGCGCTGCCCACTGGCGCACCGATCGCCATCGAGCGCTGCTCATCCGACGACATCACGTCGGCGTTGTCCGTCGTCGCCAACGCGGTGACGCTGACCCACGCCGACGGCACGCAGGAAACGATCGCCTTCGCCAATCCCGGTGACGAAGCCGCGGTCCTGGCCACGCTCTCGTCCGCCAACCCCCAGACACTCGCCAACCGATATCTGCTCCACATAGTGGTCGCGTCCAGCGATCCGCTGGCCTTCTTTACGAGACTGAGCGCCAACATCGATCGGGTCGGTCCGTTCGATGACCGGCTCCCGCCAAAACCGGGGCGGTTCTTCTACTGTGTCCGCGCGGCGGACACGCTGGGTCACGTGTCGGACGGTGGCGCCATCCTCCCCGTCGTGGTGAGGGTCCCGTCGGTCGCCGCCGGCGCGACGCCGCGACTCAAATCGCTGAGCACGACCAACACCAGCGTGTCCTTGACGGTCACCGTGCCGAGCGATGCCGACACCGTGCACGCGCTCCTCTTTGCCGACATTACGCCAGCGGGCACGAATCCGTCGCCGCAAGGCGAGGCCGACCTGCTGCGCATCCCCAATCGCCGGGATCTGTACCCGACCGATGGCATTCGTCTCCAACTGTCCGATGGCACGCTGCTGGCGCCGGTGCTGGCCAAAGCGCTGAGCGACCCGGATGTCACGGTCGCCACCGACGGCTCGCGCGTGGCCACGCTCACGATCCCGGCCACGAAGGGACAGTGGGACACGCTGTGGTGTTTCACCATGACCACTGATGGCGTGCCGTCGGCCGCGTGCGGACCGTTCAGCACAGGAGTCGGCGCATGACGACGTTTATTACGCCCGTCATGCACGGCGTCGCCATGCAGCGCCTGACCCCATCGGTGCCCGTGCCGGTCGGCACGACGCCCGCGCTTCGGTTTGCGGGCGACCCGCTCATGTGGATCGGCCTCCCCCCGGGCACGGCGATCGCCGCGTTTGCCACGGGCGGCATCGTGCAGACAACGGCCGCGACCGTGCCGGGACTGTCCACCTCGCCGTGCACGATCTTCCAGCTGTCACCGCTGCCACAGATGAACATGATGGCGTTCAACGACATCCAGGGTGGACTGCCGGTCCAGATGGTCATCCTGATGGGGACGGTGAGCACTCCGGCGACCGATGACATGCTCGTGGCCGGCGCCACCCTGGCGACCGCACCCGGTGTAGGCACATCGACCGTGTTCCTGTCGTTCGCCTTTCAGGATCGCATGTGTCGGGATCCGCTCAGCTGGGCGGAGGCGATCGCCGCGAGCAACGCCTGCGACACCGCGTGGGGCCAGTTCGTCCTCGATCTGGCCGCATTGCCCAACGCGCGCAACCTGCGCGTGCTGGATCACCGCGGCGTTCCGATGACGACTGGCACTCTCTCCGTCGCCATCGACGCCGGCGCGCCGCAGACCGTGACCCTCACGACCGACGGAGACACGGGGATCGCCGTCCCCGCCGCGTCGCAGGCGACGGTCGTCGCCTCCGGGATGACGAACCCTATCGTGGCGGCGCTGGACGTGCCGTCGACGGCGGCATTCGACGCCTTCGCCAATGCCGGACTCCAGCTCCCACCCGGCAAGCGGATCGTCCAGCTGCTCGATGCGGATCTCTGGCTGAAGGCGCCCGACACCGGTGTGCAGGTGGCGCGGTGGCACGCGAACAGCAACATCGAAACGATCCAGGAAGGGAACCCATACTTCGCGCGGCTCGTCACCGACATCCGGAGCGCCAAGCCGTCGGGCGGCAACCCCGCTGGCGCCGTGGGCCTCGCCGGCTGGGCATTCGTGAAGGGCAGCTTGCGGGACAGCTCCGTCGACTGGCCACTGGTCCCCGGCGATGGCACGACGACGATCCTCAACCTGATCACCGAGCTGCATAGCGCCGGCGTCGATGTGCACCTGCTCGTCAACCGATTCCTGCAATGGAACGTCCCGACGATCGATGATGCGGGCTTCATCGTCCCGATCCTCTTCGTCGTCTACGCCGCGCTGTCGCCGCTCCAGCTGCTGCTCAAGCTCCAGACGGATCCGGCCGGATACGTCGTCGGATTTCTTATGGTCGAGGCGCTGACCGCCGTGCTGGCCTCCGGCGCGACGGAGTATCTGGCCGAGACGGAGCTCGAGTTTTCAAAGCCGCTCATGGACGCGCTGCAAGCGCTAGACCCGACGATCGCGACCTGGACACCGTACCCCTGCGCCTTCTCGGACAATCCACTGGTGACGGTGCCCCCGACGATCCTGGGCGTCACGCTCGACGACGTCAATCACATCGGGGTGTACCACCAGAAATACGTCATCGTCAAGCCGGCGAGCGGTGACGTCTTTGGGTACCTGGGCGGGATTGACATCAACTCCGACCGGCCCGACACGACGATCCACCGCGCCGAGCACCCGTTTCATGATGTGCAGGTCCGCCTGACCGGTCCGGCGGTCATTGAACTCATTCGCTCGTACGTCGAACGGGCGACCCTCCACAGCGCGCCGATTCCGATTCCACTCCCCGCGGCCGGCAGCATCGGCAACGCCGGATCGCACGTCGTGCAGATCGCCCGCACGTACTTCGCGCCCAAGTCCGGGAGTCCCACTCCGGCATTGACGTTTGCGCCGGCGGGTGAGACGACGAGCACGCGAACGATCATCGCAGCCATCCAGCAGGCCAAGGACTTCATCTATATAGAAGACCAGTATTTCACCCCGTCGAACGCCTACGTGAATGCGCTCCTTGCCGCGGCGGACAACGGTGTGCAGGGCCTCATGATCACGATGCCGGTCTCGACGGATCAGCCCTACGGCAGCATCCGGCGCGCCGATGTGCTGAATGCGCTCAGCGCCAAGTGGGGCGGGCGACTATCCACGGGCATGCCGGTGCGCCGGTACCTCCACGAGATCCCGGGTCTGGTCACGAATCTGGGGCGCCTCTCTCTGGCTACTGACCTCGCGGCCGGGGCGACCACGGCGGTGTTGCAACCGGTCGGCCGTCTGCCGGCGCCGCCGTTCTGGGCGTTCATTGGCAATGAGCTCGTGCTCGTGTACGCGATTTCTGGCCCGCCCTCGACGACGTCACAGATGGTCGAGATCATCCGGCCGGGCGGCGCGCCCAGTTGGGGGGCCAAGCCGATCATGCACCCCGCCACGACGCCGGTCCTCGCGGTGCAGATCCCGGGGATCTATGTCCACGCCAAGGTCATGATCATCGACGACGTGTTCCTGTTCGTCGGGTCATCGAACGTCAATCGCCGCGGGCACTACCACGACGGCGAGATGAACTCGTTCACGATTCCCCAACGACTGCGGAGCGACCCCACCAACCCGGCCCGGATCCTTCGGTCGCACCTCATGGCCGAACATCTCGGCGTGTCGCCGGAGATGGGACAGTCGTTGTTCGCCGATCCCATTTCGGCGCTGCCGTATCTCAACACGACGACGTGGTACGAAGGCGCGCACCGTCAGCCCCTGAGCTTCTTCGGGTCGGCGCCTCCGGACGTGCCGATCGGCCCCTCGTCGTCGATCCCTGGGTTCCTGCTGCAGATCCTGATCGGGATCGCGAGAGAGACCGCCGGCAAGGCCGACGTCTGGCCGCTCATGGCCGATCCGACGACCATCCTCGACCCCACGGCGACGGTGTCGGGACCGGAGTATCCGTGAAGATCAGCTTCTTCGATCTCCTGGGCATCGATCCCGCCGCCGCCGATCGTGCGGGTGCCGCCGCGGCGCTCTGGCCGAGCACGATGGTCTCGATGACGCAGGGCCTGCACTCGAACAACGATTCGTTACCGATCGTCAACAATCTCCAGCAGGGGTTGACGTTCACGAACGTGCGTCCGGGCGTGGATCCCGCCGCGAACTTTGACACCACCCCGGGGCAGATCGCCTTTGCCGCCGACATGTCCGTGACCGGCGCCCCCGCGACGTCACAGCCGTTCTATCTGGGCGCCATGCCCGATGTCGGGATCCAGCTACAGGTCACCGATGCCGCCCATCCCGCCAAGGTCTTCTTCGCCTGCGATGGCCGCGGATGGGAACTGATCATCGACAAGCTCCCGGTCGCCGTGTTTCTCAAAGAGGGGACGGCGACCGCGCTGGCCAGTCCGCCCGTGCAGGTGGGGGATTTCGACCCGACCGATATCGACAGTTTCGCCTACACGTTGAACGACGACACGCAGCCCGCCGAACTCGACATGCTCGTGCGAATCCAGGTGACGACCGCAGGCGAGGTCATCATCGAGCCGACGGTGCCGATTTCGCTGGGCCCCTGCCGCTGGCTCGGGATTCCGGCCAAGGCGGTCTACGACATCCTGCTCATCCCCTCGCCCAATCGCCGCGACTACTACGAATGGGCGCACAACGACCTGGATTCGTTCTTCTCCAATCCGCCCGTCAAAGGCGCGCTCGGGTTTCGCAGCATCGACATCGATCTCTCGCAGTCGCCGTTCACCGACCTCCGCAATCGGTTGCAGACGGGAGCGGTGAACGTCAGCACGCTCGAGCTCGTGATGGAAGATGTCGTCATCCCGCTCTTCGGCGTGCTCGGGCCGATCCCGTCGCACGGCACGTTCGGCTTTCGGCGGAAGATTACCGACCGGGGTGACATCCAGCAGGCGTATTCGTTCACCAATGCGCCGCTGCAGATCCCACTGTACTCCTCGAGCGGCCAGGGCGGTAATGGCGGCACGGCCCTCACGCTGGAAGTCGACGATTTCTTCTTTCAGACCGGCGACGTCAACGCCGTCGACCCGAACGACCAGCCGCAGGTCCTGTTCGACACCGCGCTGATCTACCAGACCACCAGCGGCCAAAAGATTGGCGCGACGGTCGGCGTCGACGCCGATTGGTTGCTCAACGCGGGCATCGTGCTCGATCCGACCACGACCCCGGCGCAGATGACGATCGCCGGGACCACAGTCGGGGTGGTCGGGATCAAGTTTGGCGTCTCGATCACCCGACTCGGCCAGAAGCTCGATTTTAAGGACTGCTTCGAGCTGCTGGGCGATTTGTTCGTGTCCGGTCAACCGCCGGCCGCCGCCGGCGCGTTCCAGATCGCGTCGCTCACGGGGAAGCAACTACAGATCGTGGTCCGCGATGTCGGCTGGAAGCTCGGCAACGTGTCGCTCGAAGGGCTGCAGATGCCCAACGGCATGCAGATCATCTTCGCCAAGATCGTCCACGTCATCATCGAAGAACTCGGGTGGGTCGAAGAGCCCAACGGGACGCCGTACTTCTCCTTCAGTGGCGGCGTGGCGATCGGCGCCGGCGGTGGACAGCGCACGACGCCTTCGGGCAACAGCTCGGACTCGTCGAGCAGTGGGTTTGGCATCCGAGTTAGGCGGCTGCGCTTCCGGTTGAACAGCGACGCGTCGCAGCCGCTGGTCAAGCTCGATGGCATTTTCCTGAACCTGAGCTACGGACCGGTGACGGTCGCCGGGTTTGGCTACATCAGCGACTACACCGATAGCGGCTGGGCGGTCGACGAGTGGGGCTTTGGTGTCAGCGTGTCGCTGGCGCTCGGGTTTGGGACGTTCCAGCTGGCGGCGGAGTTCGTAAAAGGCAGCCGAAAGAACATCGCCACGCCATCGCAGCAGTTCGGGTATTTTCTCGCCGCTCTGTCAGTCGGATACATCCCCGCCGGACCGTTCGGCCTCTACGACGTCCGCGCCCTCGTCGCCGACAACATGGCGCCGAACCTCGATTCGACGTTCCCCGACGGCGAGGGGATGGCGTTGCTCAAGTGGCATCAGCAACATGACCAGGCGCTCAACTTCCCGGCGAATCGCACGCTCGCCGATTGGAACCCCGAGGACGGCGCCTTCTCGGTCGGGGTCGGGGTCGGATTCTCGTTCAATGGCGCTGGCGGCGCCATGCACATCGACGTCTTCATTTTCGTCTCGAAGAGCGTGGCCGACACGGGCATCCTCATCGTCGGGGACCTGTACCTCCTGAAGAACCCGAAGCCGATCGCGTTCGTCGCCATCGAGTACGACATCAGCACGGGCAAGTTCGGCGTGATGATCGGCGTCAGCCTGAAGCTGAGCGACTTCGCGTCGGGCAGCGTCCCGTCGTGGCTGGCCAACATCGCCACATTGACCGGCTCCCTCTACGTCGGCAACCAGCCGTGGACGTTCGCCATCGGACAGCTGGCCGACCAGAGCACGTGGCTCACGCTCAAGATCGACTTCGACATCTGGGTGATGGTCGAAAAGGGGTTGATCGCGCTCTGCGTCCAGATCGTCGATGGCGGCCCGAAAGGCTTCGCTCTCGTCATTCAGATCACGGCGAGCGCGACGTGGGGGATCGGGGCGTTCATTCTGTTCGGCTCATTCGGCCTGATCATCGGCACGTGGAAGACGGGCTCCGATTCGAGCGGCGTGGAGTTCTGGATCCAGATCGGGTTCAAGATCAACCTATTCTTCATCTTCAGTTTTGGCGCCGAGATCGGGATGAAGATCACCTACCTCGGGAAGACGCCGTGGTACATCACGCTGCATGGCGAAGTCAAGATCGACACGCCGTGGTTTCTGCCCGACGTCACGTTCGCCTTCGACAAGACCTGGCAGAGCCCGCAGCCGTTCGACACCTCCACGCTCACCCAATGCCTCTCCCAGTCGTCGGGGCTCGATCCGACGCAGAGCCAGGCCCAACCCCTCCTGGTGCCGGGGCTGAGCGACGGGAAGCAGGATCCGACGAACGTCTACACGTTCAACACGCTGAATGGGCTGAGCGGCGTGCGGATCGCCGACACGCTGTCGCAGGATGTGCCGTTGGTGTCGGTCGACGCGACGATCACAATCGACTTTACCCAACCGGTGTCGAACGACAGCGGCATCGCCACGTCGACCTATGGCGGGACGACCGATACCGGCGTCCAGCAGGTGCAGGACATCACCGCGCGATACGGCCTGCAGTCGATCGCCGTGCGCCGCACGCCCCGTTTCGGGCCGACGGCCGGGCAGTGGAGTGACTTCCTCACCGACGCCCAAACGCAACTGTCGATCGGCGGCGTCGCGCCGGAGTATCTCACGTTCGTGTGGGACACCGATTCCCGCGCTGATGGCAAGCTGGCGCCGAAGCGGTTGCTGATGAACAGCGCGTCGCCATACTCGTTCACCACGAGCAACCCGCAAGACGATGAGGAGGGCCTGAAAAACGACCCGGGCTTCCCATGCTGCAACGAACGCCGCGGCAAGCTCCCGCGTCCCTACGAGATCGATTACGCCGCGTTCGCCCCCGGCACGCGCGCGCCGGCGCGCCAGCAGTTCATCGGCCCTCGGCCGAACGGGTATTGGTGGACGTGGGACGTTGCCCCGACGCCCACGGTGAGCCCGGGCTGGCCGGTCACGGGCACCAACGTGGCGCGCGTCATCCCACGGACCTCGATGACGCTGGGGCACGTCGACTGCAGCGCGCCGGTGGTCACGGCCAGCGCGTCACTGCAATGGATGGCGATGCCGGGGACGCTGTACCTCGAGGGGTACTTGGGTCTGACCCTAGTCGCGCAGCAAGCGATAGACCTCCGCACGGCGGGGAGCACGACCGCGACACTCACGCTGTCGGATGCCGCGGCCATCGCCGGCATGACGCGGATCACCTTGCGCGTGGAGATCGACCCGGAGGCGGTCTTCGTCGGTGTGAGTGCCAGCGCGTATGCGAGCTCGGGCTACAACGCGTACGCCGGCATCGAGCTGCAGGACGCCAGCTATATGACCGTGGCCGACGTGCTGGCGTACATCGCCAGTCTCCAGGGATGTCACAATGGGTCCAACGTCGGGCCGCCAGGATCGGATGCGTCGGGCAAGTTGGCATTTCTGCCGAATCACGACTACGAGGTCGTGGTGACGACGGCCGTGACGCTCGGCACAGCGTCGCAGGGGACGCGACAGCTGACCCTTGGCGAAGCGTTGTACTTCCGCACGAAAGGGCTGCCAGGCCTCAACGCTTGCCCCAACGTCGGCGATGACATTCGTCTGCACGTCGACACGACCTACCCGATCCAACGCGCGATTCCGCTCTATCGGCAGGAGCCATGCGTGCTGGCCTTCGAGAACTCCCTGAGTTCGATCCTGCCGATCGATCGGACGCCGGGGCCGACGGACCCGCCCGAGAAGGCGCAGATGTTCCCGCTGGAGTTGAACGTCGACCGGGTCGTGTCGCTCAGTGGGTTGCAGCGCCTGACCGTTCCGAGCACCGACTGGATCGCGGCGCACCGTCCACACCCCCGGCCGCCCCTGACGTTCGTCGCGGTGCCCGGGTTCGCCGAGGCCAAGACCCGCTACGCGCCCTCGAACGATCTGCTCGTGCAGCGCTACGAGGCGGCGCAGGTTGCATCCGGATCGTCGTGCGGCACTCCGGACACCGACCATGCCAGCCAGGTGCTCCTGCACGAACCGATCGACGCGACCGGCGCCGCGGGCCCGTGGGAACCGGGGACGGGATATCGCGCGACCGTGCGACAAGCGGACGGCGCGTTCACCGAGCGCACGGGGTTCGACATCTACGACGCCGAGGCCTTCACCGCCCAGGCCGACGGGACGGCCGCGGCCACGGTATGGTCGGTGGACGGCAGTGGCAATCTCATCGCGCCCTCGGACAGCGGGGGCCGGCACTACGCGACCTGTGGGGATAGCGACTGGGACCATCTGCAGGCGCACTCCAAGATCGACCTGCGGAACGCGCAGGCCGCCGGCATCGCGGTTGGCGTCGGGAGTGGCACCCCGGTCTCCCAAGCGATCATTTGCACGATCGAGATCGACGGGGGCGGCCATGCGCTCGTCGTGCGGTCGCGTGTCGGATCGACCGAGACCGAGCTCGGACGTGCGACCGTCCCGTTGGCGGGGCCGGCGCTGCTGACGGTCACGGCTTACGACGATGTCGTGCGCGCGGCCGTGGGCGATGTCTCCGTCGACGCGACGCGCAACGCGGTCCGGGAGGGGCGTGTGGCCCTCGTCGCCGATGGTGTGGCGGCGTTCGCCGGCATCGCGGTTGGGGCGCTCGACATCTTCAGCTTCGAGTTCATCACCAGCAAGTTCAACTCGTTTGCCGAGCACCTTGGCACGTACGACGGCACGACGGCGGTGCTACACGCCGGCGCCTTTGGCGGGACGCCTGCGTCGATCGCATCGGTGTACACGGCGAACGCGAGCGCGATCGCCCCGGCGATGCAGGCGTCGGCCGACCCGCAGGCGCGCCAGAAGCTCTTCGACGCGTTCCTGACGCAACTCACCCTCGGCCTGCGAAAGAATCGGCTCGGCGTCACCCTCTCGCGGCTGACCGACGTCAACGGCACGTTCGGATTCCTGATGGAGTCACCGGAGCCGATCTCGATCACGCGCGACGTGACGCTGAGCGTGACGGTGGCCACGCGCGTGTGGGTGAGCGCGCCGGTCTGGGTCCAGCCGGTGGCACATGTGCCCTTTTCCATGACGCGCGTCGCGGCGATGGCGCTCGCGAGCGCGTCCCCAGTTGAATCCGCGCCGAGTCAGGATGATCTGAGCGCGCTGACGGCGTTGCAGTTCGGCGCGGACCGCGTGACGGCGTCCGGTGCGGCGACACTATCGACCGACGACCAGGTACTGCGCGTCGTGGACGGCGGCGCGAGCGGAACGCCCATCCAGATCTTTGATGCGCCCGAGAGCGGCGGCCAGCTGGTCGAGACACTCACCCTGGCACAGGCGACGAAGCGGTTTGGCGCGAGCACGGTCGCGACATTGACCTCCGGCTCCACGGCGATCATTCACGGGGGTGTCATCGGACCCATCCTGCGCGGACACTGGGAGACGATCCAAGTGCCGGTCCCGATGACGATTCTCAGCAATGGCGCGGAAACCTCGCTCCTGATCCTGCCCACCGGCGCCGTGCCACTGGGGCCGGGTGTGTACACAATGTCGGTGGTGCTGGACAGAGACCGCTGGCCGGCATCGACGGAGGCGGACCCGGAGCAACACTACCACGATGCGCAGACGCTGATCATGTCGTGGTAGGCGACTGGGGCGGATGGATTCACCCACAACTCGTCATCACTTCCGGAAGGGAATGCGGCTGATAGAGCTCTTCGAGCTGGCCGATTTCGTCCGTCGAGAGCGTGACTGAAAGAGCCGCGACCGCGCCGTCGAAATGTTCCATTTTGTGGCACCCACGATTGGCGCGGTGATCACGGGGTTGCTGAGCATCCACGCGAGGGCGATCTGCGAGCTCCGCAATCCACGTTTGTGAGCCACGTCGTTCACACGTTGTACGACGGGCTTGTCAATCGCCGCCGTTCGTGTCAACAACGACCTCGCATAGGTGTCGCTCTCCGCGCGAGCCGTTGGTGGTTCGTCAGACCAGGGGCGCGTCAGCCGTCCACGCGCGAGCGGCGACCATGGAATGGCCTCGATTCCCTCCGATAAACACAGCGACAACGTCTCGCGTTCTTCCTCGCGGTTGAGCAGGTTGTAGTAGTTCTGCATACACGCCGGGACTTACCCGTCGATAGGTAGCCTGAAAGGTGTCCACAAGGTGAGTCATGGCGAAGATGCTGATATATAGTTCTGAATATGGCATTATTTCTGAAGTACGAAATGCTAAAGGCAAGAGGACTCGACCGTACTCTTCCCCAGACCCCTTCTCCTGCTACAAGATGCAACGAAAGCTGAATGAAAGGCTGCAAGGTGGGCCCAATTTTTTGTCTCATTCCAGGGTTTATGCCAGGTTCATGACAGAACTTGAGAACAGAACCCTCCGAACACCTCGCTATGTCGTCATACTTGAAGCACACAGAGGCTAGACGAATCAGCTACATAGCATTTCTAGAGTTAACCGTTGGTTGTTTGGTTGAAACGTTTTCACTCTTGGCGACACTACATTCAAGCAAGGTCAGACCGAAGCCGTTCCGCTCCTGTTCACCGTTCATCAAGCCATGCGGCTGCGTCCGAACAAGTCAATGAAATGGACAGGACAACCAAACCGATTCCAGTTCGAAGCCCTTGTGTGAATATCGCAAGTCGCGACAGGCTGCGTCGGGTAGGCCATTTTCGCCGCCGAGAAGATGCCAGAAAGCCCGGCGCAGGCAAGTATTATGGAGCAGCTTGGCGCGCTAGAGACGGAGTATAGCAATCGCGTCCAAGGTAGGCGCGGAACTCATCCCGAAATCCGAGGATAGCGAGGCTTTGTCGGACAAAATTCAGCCAGGGGAAGGTCGCCTGGATTGTCCACAAACGGCCTTTTTGTTTGAAAACAGACAGGGTTCCCGTTGGGAGTGGAGTGGCGAACGACATGAGGGCTCCGGCATCCAGCCGCAAATTCAAAGGGCCTCCCGTCTATCACTTCTGAAAGTGTTAACCAAATGCGTATATAAGTTTCTTCTACTTCAAGGTACATAGGGCCGCCTGCATCCGTGTGCTCCGACAACTCGGGCATGAAGTGGTTTCGATGGAAGACTATGTGGCGGAGAGTTCCATTCCGATTGACAAGGTAGTTGCGGACGTTCGGGGCTGCGATGTTTAGGTGGTGCTGGTGGCTTGGCGCTACGGGTTTATTCCAGACGAAACGCGCGCTACGGTGTAAGTGAAAGGCGCGATTGCCGCTGCAAGGCCAAGTAAGACCACGTCCGAGGAAGGGTCATTCCCAAGCATTGACAGGGGTTCAACCCATTTCCTCGCTCACTCACAGCACGCAGAGGTTTCAGCCCTTGCCGCCAGTGTCCAATGTGCTCGTGTGCGCGTGAATTATTTGAATGTATTGAGCGCGGGCTGCGCCCAGGAAAAGAGAAAGCTGCCGATTTGGGGAAATTGGGCGGAAAGAAGGCTTCGTAGAGGAATCGCGACGAAGGAGGTTATGCGCAACCAGAACTCCCAGCCTAGCTCGCCAGGAGTGGTGTTGGTGATGTGGCTGAGGGTAGTGTCGCGACTCATCTGGCCGATCACGAAGGCGGCAAAGGCTACGATGAGGATGAAGACGAAAATCATCAGGGTCTGGCAGGAGGTTTGCGGCTCGAAGGGGTAGCTATTGAAGGAAAGAACGAGAAACATAAACATTCCGGCGACAGACATTAGCAGAGTGCGCAACCGCAGAAAAATGGAGGCGATGAAATTGTAGTAGAAGAAACAGACGAATTCCTCGGCGATTTGCGTGGACTGCGGGAGCGATGTCTTCTGCAGGCGAAATTCCGTTACGGGTTCTGGCGATTCAGGGAGCACCGTGGGAGCCGGCGTTTCCCCAGCCCATCGCGGCGAAAGGAATAGCAGGACTTTCGCGCAGGCCGTGGCGAGTTCCGACTGCAACCCATCCAGCTTGGGCAGAATCATCAGGGTGGAGTTTCGCATGATCGCATCGGACAGTGATTTAAGATAGAGGCACAAGGAGCTGCGGTTTTTATAGTCGTCGGATTTCTTGAGCTGTCTGACGCCGCGGTGGACTTTGTTGTGGAGTTCCTTCCACCTGATCCGGAGCGTTCGGAAGGGGTGTTTCCAGCGTTTGAAACACAATTGCAAGCGCTGCCAAAGACTCACGCGGGCCCTCACCTCTTTGGCATGCCCGAGCGCGGCGACTATTACGACAAGCTCACCGGCAGTCTTCTCCAATTTGCGAATCGCCTCTGACAATGGGTCCGGTTTTTCCTCTCCTTCTGGCTTCTTAAGAAACTTTTGCAGGCTGCGCAACGCCTCGATCTCTCGGCTCAGCAGAAGATAGAAATCATCGAAGGCGCTTCCACCGAACCGCCAGATCGGTTTCCCTCTAAGTTCCTGAAGGCGCAGGAATCCGCGCCGCAAGGGCAGGCGGTCGAGAGCAGCGAGAGGGCGGCGCAATTCGAGCCAAACGACGGCGAGCCGGAACAAATCGAAAAGCAAGACCAGCAGCACCGCGGTGAAAGCCAGCGCGTAGATTCGATCGTAAGCTTGGCCTTCGAGGCTGCGAACGGGGTGGGAGCGGTCGATGATGAAAAGCGAGAGAAGAACCCCGAGAGTCGGCAGCCAGGTCACGCGACGGTCCACGCTGCCAGGGTGAGCGACCCGCAGCAGGTCCTGATTCCTCTCAAGGGTGAGCGAACTGAAACGCGTCGGACGGGCAGCCGGTTGATCGGCGGCGCCAATCTGTTCCGCAAAATCCTTTGCGCTGGGAAGGCGGGGACCACGCTTATCGGTGAGGACCAGACCGGCCAATGTGTACCAAGCCCACCACACGCCCGCGAGCCCCAGAATCAGGAAAGAGACCACGGGCGAAACGCCCGATGTGAAGTGAACATAACGGTAAAACGAGAGGTTTTGGAAACTCGACGGGCCCAGTCGCGACACGTAGTAGCTGATGCACCATTGGACGGCCACCGATAGAAGGGAGAGAGCGGCGAGCCAAGACGATCCCCGCTTGAGAAAATCCAGGAACGACACAATCGCCAGGGCGATGACGATTAACCACAAAGCGTAGTGCAGCGGCCGATCCGTGAGTTTAAACGACCCGTAGCGCCAAGGGGCGAGCAACAGAAAGGCAATCGCGTAAAACATGAGGTCGGCGATGAACAAGGCATAGTTGCAATAGGAGTCGTCCACGGGCGCGAAATTGGCAGCCATTTTCGACTGGGCGAGGATGGAACCACTACGACGAAGAAACCAATAGAGAATGACCACAGCTAAAAACAAGACGCACAGCATTTTCCAGTCGTGGGGAGCGACGCCCGGAAGGGCTATGCAGCCAAACCGCGAGCAAGGGTTGTTGACAGCATGAATTTGGCTAGGCACGTCTTGAGTGGACTGCGAACGTCGGGAGTCGTCGAATAAATCAACGGGCCAATAACCGTTGTTGCCGATCACGTTGAGCCAGAGGGGAGGTGCAAGCTCCTTATACGCGGCGGAATTGTCGCCCCCTTCCGTGGGCCAGCCATATTCGGCGTAGCCGGCCGCTGGTAAGTCCTCGCAGCGGCGAACCGGCCGGTCGCAACTGCGAAGCGGAGGCGGTTCACTTAACAGGGCAACCATTGCATTGAACTCGCCGGCGGAAGGACTCCACGGGAACACCAGATCCGAATGAGCAGCACCCGAATTGGCTTTGTACCGCGGCACCTGATCATCGATGCCGGGGAGCAGGGGGTAAGTCGTGAGTGCAAGAATTCCCTGGAACCTGGGTTCGTCAACTTCGCGGGATAACAGAGAATCCTCTCCGATCGTGACGATGCGGCCCTCGGGATAAGCGCGGCGCAGATAGTGGCTCAGGAATAGCATGTCCAGCGGATTCGTGGCCTGCAGGACAACAAAGACGGAGTGGATACTAACGCCCGGCTATTTGTGCCAGGACAACTGTATCGCCGCAGAACCCTGCATGAGCAATTCGGAGGTCAACGACAGGGAGGAATCAGCACTCCGGCAAAAGCCTCTTTCGTAATGCTCATCACAGGTGATTCTGGCAAGCAGCACGGTTACACCGACGAGTGGACGGACGATGGACTTTTTGCGTACACCGGCGAAGGGCAACGCGGAGATATGACCCTGACAACAGGCAATCGAGCGATTCGTGCCGGGTCGGCCTTCCAGACGACGGTGAAAATTTTGCAACAACGTAAGTGCGATACCAAGGGAGGGCACAATGATGCCCACAAATATTCAAAATGCGAATGCAGCTACGAGCGCATTGCCAGGAGTAGTATGCGACGGCTCTGAAGAACCCAGCGCCCCGAGCGGCGTCCGTCCCCCGAAGGAGTCGCAACGAAGTGCATCTCGCGATTGGTTTGGGAGAATGTCCCGATCAGTTTAGGACTTTCGCGGACCGCCGCCGGAGAGAGAGCAAGCACGTTTAGCGAATTCCAGCTAATTGGGGCCAAATGTTTAACTCTTGGCAACAATACTGGGAACGGAGAGAAATTCCTAGACTGGCTGGCGGAGGGGGTGGGATTCGAACCCACGAGGCCCTTTTGAGGCCCAACGGTTTTCAAGACCGTCGGTTTCAACCACTCACCCACCCCTCCACAAGGGTTTCCTGCGTTTTCGTTGCACATTCTGTTGCACATTTTGACGTTCTGTGCAACGATTGAGCGTGCAACGAGGCTACATCTACCTAGCAAACGGCGCATGGCACGTCCGTTACCGCGTTGCCGGCAAACAGAAGTCCGAACGATTGGCGCCATTTTGCGATCAATACCGCACGATGAAGAGCGCGCGTACTCTCGCTGAAACAATTCTACATCCTATCAATCAAGGCCGGCAACCAACGGGTGCGCAGACTGTGCAAGAATTCGTTGATCGAACGTACCTTCCGTACGCCTTAGCTCATAAACGACCCTCAACGTATCGCGGCTACGTGAACCTATACAACGCGCAAATTGCGTCTCGTGTAACCGGAATGAAAATCGCTTCCTTTCGAACCGTTGATGCGCAAAGACTCCTCGACAGGATCGCTAGTGAAACGAATCTCTCGCATAACAGCCACATTCACATTAAAGCTCTGTTGAGCGGGATATTTGCCTACGCCAAACGCACAGGGGTCATCGACGTTAATCCGATCGTCGGAACCGAAATACCCAAAGGCCACTCGGAAGGATCAACGCACGCTTACAGTCTGAACGAGATCAAGTTGATAACGAAAAAACTCCAAGGCACCTCCCGCACCGCCGTGACAGTCGCTGCATGGACCGGGCTTTCGTTGGCAGAATTAAGGGGTTTGCGATGGACCGACGTGGAGGCCGGCCAGCTTACTGTTCGCCGAACCTATTGGCACCAACATGAGAACCCGCCAAAGACGAAGGCGCGAGGCGAAACTGCGATTCCCCTGTTGCCGACAGTAATTAAGGCACTGAAAGAGCACCGCAAAAGGACTCCCGGCACCACGTTTGTTTTCGAGGGTCCGCGTCAGACGCCAATCGATCTTGCTACGCTGGGAAGCAAAGCCATCAAGACTGCGCTGAAAGGCAGTGACGTTGAGTGGTATGGCTGGCACGCTCTGCGCCGAGGCTTCGCTACAAATCTCCACGAGGCTGGCGTTCAAGACAAGATCATTCAATCGCTACTGCGTCATTCAAGCCTCGCGGTAACGATGGCCCACTACGTGAAGCCACTCCCCCAAGCGAACGTGGCCGCAATGCGCCGCTTGGACGCTTCACGAAGTAAGTAAAATGACCGCGGAACTCAAGCCGATGGCAACGAACTTGCAGGATTAACAAGACCATGAACCGTAGCGGCATTGTTTCAATTGCAGCGATCGCCGTGGTGCTGTGTTGCCTGAATGTCACGGGCAAGCACGTGACGAGCGTGAACAAGGAACGCGAACTTTGGGCCGAAAGCTTGTCCAACGAACACGCAGGGATATTCTTTAGTTCGAGTGGCTCGGGATCGCGCACGCTAAACATAAGCCTCATGCCGGATCGCCGCGACCCCGGCGACTGCGATTCGGTTATGGCGACATTACTCGTCCGTCAGGATTTCTTATTCGACGCTTACGACCGCGGATTTAGATTTGTGTCGTGCAACGTCACGGCCGCCGATGGAAAAGTAACCACGCTGAAGGATAAAATTGTTCCACCGCAACCCAACGCCCCCGCGTCACCGGCGCCACAGCCCGACCCTGCAAGACACGACAAGACGCCTTCGGAGGCGACCGCATGACCTACCGCCTGCCGCGTTTCCAAGATACCTACCTTGTTTTATCCGGCGGCGAAGTCCACTTGTACGAAGAACGGAATGGACTTGATTTCTGCATTCACACGCAAAAGGAAACTACATGGACTCATCGGCAAATCTGGCAAAGGCATCGCGCGCTCGTTCTGCGATTTCGCAGGCTTCAACTCGCCTGGAAATTGGGCGGAAAACACATTCCGATGTTCCGCAGAATGATCCTGTGCGCGATGGAATCCGGAAGATATCCTGGAATTGGTGGCGTATCTCGCAATCGCAGTATCACTATCGCGACGCGGGCGAGATTGATTTGGGGAAATTATAACTCGTACGACGACGCCGCACATCGCGCAAGTCTTCGTCTACAAGACGAGGTGGTCCGGCGTCTACAAGCCGAGGGCGTTTCAGCGAAAATCGAGTCTCCGGGCTACATTTGGCTGCCGACGCATAAGAAGTCTTTCGTCCATTGGCACCGGGAATCCTTGTGGCGAGACGAGAAGGGCGCTCCGCTCGGTGAGACGAACCATTTGAACGCCGCAGAAGTTGCTGATGCGATTTCGAAAATCCTCGCGAAATAGCGGTAATCAAGCCGCTGCCACGGTGCTATTATCACCGCAGCGGAGATTTGCAATGCCTAGCGCGTACTGGCATCACGACGATTTTTTGTTTGAAAAGCAATTCCCCACCATTGAGCCAAAGGAATCTCCCGTAACGGCTGGCGACGAATTGCTTGCACGTTTCCGGCGAAAGATCCGTATGCAAAGTCAGTTCACACCGCGCCCTGTGCCTCAACCGCAGTCTGCCGGTGTTTTTAGTAAATCTTATTACCCTGAAATTGGCCGCACGTTTCACCCGAATCCGAAACACTATCTGGCGAAGCATCCGCTCCAGCCTTAACGAGGCTACAGCGTGTACGTGCGAACGCGGCACCTGTTGAGAATCGCTCGATTGCCATCCCGCCCTACCATGTATCACTAATCGTGTCGTCACCGACCTTGCCAAGTAGTCCGACACCCAAGACCCCGGCAAGCGGCAAGACAATTCTGAAGAGGTACACGCTTAACTCTTCTCCCCTACCCGCTTCACGGTATGGCGCTCACAGGTTGGCCATATTACTGATAGTTATGAACTTTCTTCCGCAGCGGCAGTCGATTGGTTTTAGCGACAAGAGTGTCCGCCTGCAAAGTTGCAATCATCGCTCGGAACTGCAACGCGAGTCTCCGTGCTGAAGATGAGAACTCGTTGGAAGCAGCGCAGGTTGAGAGGAATGATGGGAATCCGGAGGGGGAAGCTCAATTTTGAGTTTTGTCTTCGATTTCCCGTTCGATACTCATAACGAAATGGAGGGAACGATGAGGGGAAGAAACAGTTGGGCGGAAACGGCTTCCGCATTCGCAATAGGACTCGGTGTGGGCGCAGCTGTGGGGATTCTCTTTGCTCCGCGGCCGGGGAGTGATACGCGCGATCTTGTCGTGGAGAGCGCCAAAGACTGCTTGGACGGGGCAATCGCGGCCGGAGAAACGGTGAAGGAGCGCGTGCAAGATAGTGTTGACCAGGTACAGAGTCGAGTGAAGAAGGCGACCGAGGTTGGTGAACGAGCCTATCGTGAGGCAAAGAACTCGATGTCGTAACAATTTGAGTCGCGGTAAGCGTCGTAGAAATCATCGAGAACCAGGCTTAAGGATTTTGTCTAGTCGCCCAAGGCAGACGGCGTGACCTTCAGGAGAAAACAATGAAAATCAATGGACGTACGTCCGCAAAGAATGAAGACCTCCTCGTAACCGTGGCTCGCGCGATCGGGTCAACGCTTGGGTCTGTGGCAGCGAAAGTAAATCCGTCGCCTCGCAAGTCACGGCGGCGGCCAGCGGGCGGCAAGGGCACCCGCAAGAGAAATTTGGTGTCTAAAGGCCGCCAGCGAACCCTTCCCAGAGTTTCGAGGCGGCATGGCCAAGCCGCCGGTGTCAAACGAGGGAATCGGAAAAAATCCGCAAAGTAGCGTACGTCTGGTCGGGCGCTTCGCAATTTCTAACGAGTGACGAAGCGGCCGTCTCGACCACAGCGAATATGGGATCAAGACGCCGCGATCTATGTAACTAGGGACAATTCCAATGAGCGACCCGCTAGCTATTTATCTCCACGATCACCTTGCCGGTGCGGCCCTTGCCATAGATCTCCTGAAATCCATGCAGCGGGACAATGCGGGCGAGCCACTCAGCCACTTTGCGAAGAGCCTGCTCGCCGACATCGAGGCAGACCGTGACGTGTTGCGGCGCGTAGCAGACCAGGTTGGCTCCGGGTCCAGCGCGTTCAAGGAGGTGGCCGCCTGGTTGAGCGAGAAGGTAAGCCGGGTCAAGTTGGGAGGGAAGGGTCAAAGCGACTTCGGTACATTTGAAGCGCTCGAATTTCTGCAACTCGGAATTCACGGGAAATGGGCGTTGTGGCAGGCCCTCGCGGTGGTTGCCGCGACGGACGAAAGGTTGCGGGGAACGGACTTTCTGCGGCTTGCAACACGGGCGGCCACGCAAGAGTCACAAGTGGAGCAACAGCGTCTACAAACCGCGCGATTGGTTTTCGAGCCTGCGGCCTAGCTCACCACGGCCGGAAATTCATTTCTCTTTCGATATCGCACGGCGGAGGTCTCATCCGATGGCAAACGGGCCTTCCAAGTACGGTCCAGGCAGCGATGCCACAAAAACGTGGCCGCACTTCGCGTTTAAGCAGGTGATGAACTTTTCAAACGTTCCGCCGCGTTCGCCTGGCAACGCGCACCGAACCCGCATCCTCGCATAACAGCGGGGACAAGGCACAGTCTGGTCGTGGTGAGCTTCTTTCATTCCCGCAGTGTAGCCTCCTGGCGACTTCTGGTAAACGTTTAGGTATGATGCCGGCAAGGTATTAAAGATGGCGAACGACCAATTGCAGTGCCCCGTTTTCGTGGCACCACACCAACAATGTATCCGCTTCGAAGGTCACGGCGGGCGACACTCGGCAGGGCCAGTGCCCCAGGATGCGGTCTGCAACTGTCCGGTATGCGGCCAAAAATTCACAAGGTTCGAAGAATTCGAGGCGCACGTGCCATGTCCGAAGCCGTGAGAATTTTCACATCATGTCCGACCGCCCGCGAACTCTTCAAAGAGTTCGCGGAAGCCACACACGAGCACTTCGTAGCGACTGACGACTTATCTATGCTCACGGGAGGGAACAAGGCTTTTGCGGAAGCCTTGGAGGTCGCGAACGAGAAGCGTCTGAAATCCCGTTCCGCCCACGCCTTAGAACAACACTGGAACGAACACGGATGCAAAGGCGCGTGGATTCCTGATAGTCGGTAGGTTTGCTAGGAAGTACGCTTTTTCTTCTGAGACAATTTCTGCGGAATGTATCTCAGCGAACCATTCGGGGACGGGAATCACTCGGAATGTTTGCGCGTCTAATAGGTAGGAGCTTAAATATATGACGATATTATTCGTGATCGTGCTCCTGGTGATCGGATTGGTTGCGGCGCTGAATTTGAAAACCGCTGGGCGTCACTGATCCAAGCTTTTCATTTCCGCTTTACTCTCTTCGCAAGACATTCATTACAGCGCGCCTGCTCCTCTCGCCCAACGAACTCTTTGCCGCACTTGCATTCCTTTCGAACCCACACTTCGCCGCTGGGCGTAATGACTTTCTTGGCGGGCCGGAAATCGGGGAAGAAAGGCTTATCGCTGGGCATGGGAAGCTGAGACTAATCCAGCCGCCGACTGGATTGCAAGGTATGAGGATTCGCGATGATTCGAAACTGATCTGAAATCGCTTGTATCGTTATCGTTATCGCTATCCTAAAGGTAACGCGACATTAAACATCCACTGCCCGTTTTCTAAAAGACATGACCCGTACGACTGGCGCTCAGATACGATGCCGTTAGGAAGCCAATAATGGCGAACGAACAATACGAATGCCCCGCGTCCACAGCTCTGGGCCAACAATGCATCCGCTTGGCGGGCCACAGCGGGAGACACTCAGCAGGGAAGGCGTCTAAAAAGGCGTGGTCTGCAAATACGCCGCCTGCGGAAAGCAATTCAGTTCGCTTAAAGAAGTTGAACGTGCATGTGTCGTGTCCGAAGCCGTGAGAACTTTCGGCCCTTCGTCCGTAATGCAAAGAACAGACCGTTTTGTGCCCTTTCGTGCATAATCCGTGGTCCAGTAAGGGGTAGGCGCATGCAAGAGGCGATGGACTGGCTAAAGGGTTGGGTAACTTTACTATAGGACGGTGCTACTCGCACGATCCTCTTAGAGCGTTCACGGTATGGTCAGCTTTCGTCCGTAATGCTACAAACGCACCAAGGCCAAGGTCATTTTGCCCTCGCCGTCAGGCAACATGGCTCGAACGATTCTGGTGGCGGACGACAATCCATTAATTCGCAAGATGTTGTGTGAGCTTTTTGAAAACGAAGAAGACTACGATATTTGCGCGGAAGCGAGCAACGGCCAGGAAGCGATTGACCTCGCGCTAAAACATCGTCCTGAATTCATCATTCTCGATTTGTCCATGCCGGTATTGAATGGCTTAGAAGTGTCCAGAGAGTTGAAAAGGATAATGCCCGCCGTTCCGATAGTTTTGTTCACTGAGTATGCCGACCTTGGAAATCAACTGCGCGCTGATGGTCTGCTCGTGGATGGAATAGTGCAGAAGGGTGACGTTCAGATGCTCATGCAACACGTAAGGTCACTAATTCCCGTCTAGCTTTTGTGAGGCACGCTCCTTCTTAAGAATTTGCACTCTAACTCGTGCGTCTTGGAGCGCGGACTGTTCATCGGCGGGCAGCTGTCCGTTCGCCGACAAACGCACTTCAATTGCTTCCTCAGCCGCTCGAATGCCTTCTTCAAACTTTGCGGGATCGGTCTCTAAGACTGCGTCCCTATACAGAGTCCACCATCGTTCTGTTTGCACAAAACACTCCGGACGGGGAGTGCACAGTCTAGCTTATAGAGGCGCGAGATTCAGTAGGATGTCCGACAGTGTTCAACGAGGGATATCATGGCTGGCGTGGCGCGAACCCCGCTCGTCGCCGCTTTAGCTTAGTTCAAACGGCCTCTACTTTGCAGGCCATTCAGCAAGTTGAAATCTTCCCGCGTCTCTCTTGCGTTTGGAATCAAACATTAGCCGAAGCGTACACGCTAAAGTTCTGGGCTTTACAGCGTAGACCTTATTAGCCCTTTCGTCCCCGACCGGTATACCTAATCAGCGCTTTCTGCTTAACCAAAACAAAAACGAAAAGGATAGAGCGATGACACAGCTTAGAGAACTTCTCGTGGATGAACTGCAAGACCTCTTGCATGCAGAAAATCAACTCGTGGGAGCGTTGCCAAAGATGGTCGAAGCGGCACGTTGCCCGAAGCTCAAAGAAAGTTTTGAGAAACATTTGACCCAGACCGAAGGGCATGTCGAGAGACTCAAAACGGCTCTCGAAACATTGGGCGAATCGGTTGAGTCGAAGCCTTGTAAAGGAATGATGGGACTCCTTGAAGAAGGCAAGGAGGTTATCAATGACGGGGAAGACCTTGACGAATTTGCAGCGGATTTGGCTCTGATCGCCGCTGCACAAAAAGTGGAGCATTACGAAATTTCGGGATACGGCACCGCGCGCTGTTTGGCCAGGCAGATCGGTGAACGCGAAGTAGCTAGACTGCTTACTCATACTCTCGGAGAAGAGGAAGCTGCGGATTTCTTGCTCTCAGAGGTTTCTAAACCGCTGCTGCAACGGGCTACCTCGGCCGAACTCGGGAGCGGGACAGAAACGCCGTGGGGTGAACCTGGGCAGACCAAAGCCGAACAACCGGAAGCGCATCTCAAGGCACACGCAGCGACAGTGGGCGGACGCTCTGTCAGTAAGACGAGAAAGAACAAGTCTTAATGGAGGATACATGTACCACCACATAAAAGAATTGATGTATTCGGTCAACGTCGGAACGCCCGATCCGGCGTTCGGAAATATGCTACTGGAACAATTTGGTGGGGCCAATGGCGAGTTGGCGGCGGCGATGCAATATTCCGTTCAGGGCCTTAATTGCGACGACCCGGAACGAAAAGACATGTTGATGGATATCGGCACCGAGGAATTGAGCCACTTGGAGGTAGTGGGGACTCTCGCGCGTATGCACCTGAAGCCGCTGAAACACGATCGTAAGGCAGCGGAGGTCGATCCACTGATCGCGATCGCAGGCGGCGGTGGAATTGCGTTGCACAATTCGATGGGAGATGCCTGGACCGCCGATTATCTGAAAATCACCGGCGAGCTGGATGTCGATCTTCGAAGCAATATTGCGGCAGAGGCGCGCGCCAAGATCGTTTACGAGCGGTTGATAGAGTTCACAGAAGATACAGGCACGATCCAAGCGCTTCAGTTTCTGATGACGAGAGAGATTACTCATATGAAGGCCTTTACCGCCGCTCTCGAAAGTCTGGGAAAGGATCGCTTTTCAATCGGAAGCATTCCTCCTACTCCGGGACTGGTCAATCAGTATTTTGATGATTCGACAGGAACGGGCGACAGAGGCGAACCTAACGCGCGTGGCTCCTGGAACACGGGCGGAGACTGGGAGATCGTCGAGGCACCAGCCTTCAAAGAATTTGAATCGGAGTCAAAGGGCACGCGTCACCCAAATGGCGACACTGTACTCGCGATGAAAGCCGGACCCAAAAAGTAGGCTGGCCCTCGCGGCACACGGCGATGCGGGGATCAAACAATTCATCATTCGGTCAGTAAATCAAAAGGAGATAACTGTCATGGCTAGAAACGCGCACGAAGAAGCAGCTTCTCATCATGAAAACGCGGCGAAGTCGCACCGTACTGCCGCGGAGCATCACGGTAAGGGAAATCACGAAGAAGGAAGGAAGCATTCGGCCACCGCTCACGAGCACTCTGGGAAGGCGCATGAAGCATCCAAAGCGGCTCATCAAAAATCGCAGCAACAGAAGTAAGGCGTTCGGAACCGTTGCATCGTATGACTCAGGGCGGGGTGGCTGCAGACCATGCATCCACTTCGCCCGCCCTGACGCTTGGAAAAAAATTTCAGATGTCCACGAACGAAAGACTCGACGGAGGGCACATGCGCACGAAAACTTTTGCTACTCAGACATATCGTCCCTGCATTTTACTGCTCGTTATATGTGCGATAGCCGGCGCTGCTCGGGCGAGCGATTCCGAAGAAACTCCTGATCAGCGCTTACAAAACGCGCACGCTAGTTTCCATGAAATGATGGATGCGCCGGACAAAGGCATCCCGCTCGATCTATTCAATAAAGCCGAGTGCATCGTGATCATTCCGGGTGTCAAAAAGGCAGCGTTCATATTCGGTGGCAAGTATGGCCGAGGATTCGTCTCTTGCCGACGAGGCGACTCGCGCCGTTTTGGAGCGCCCGCAGCAATCCGCATCGAAGGCGGCAGTTATGGTCTTCAAATCGGTGGGTCGTCAACCGACGTCTTCATGTTAATCATGAACGAGAGAGGAATGAACCGTCTTTTGGCCGATAAATTTACCATCGGTGGCGAAGCTGCCGCAGCTGCCGGACCGGTCGGGCGCAATACTAGCGCGGACACCGATGTGCTGTTGCATGCAGAAATTCTGACCTGGTCGCGATCACGAGGAGTATTCGCTGGATTGTCGCTGGAGGGCTCGACTCTACGGCCGGACGCCAGTGAGAATCAGAAGCTGTACGGCCGAGATATTTCCAATCAAGAGATTTTGGAGGGTGATGTTACGGTACCACCGGCTGGCCGGCAGCTGATAGTTACTCTAAACCGTTATTCTGGAATGAATGAGAATCAAGTCGATGTCGCCCAAGGCCTTCGAAGCGGTCGGATAACTCTGCAGAACGTCCACTTTGCAACAGGAAAAGCTGATATTACCCCCGATTCTGAAGCTGCTCTTGCTAACGCTGCACAAGCGATAAAGGACAATCCCGGCTGGAAGATCCAAGTCGAAGGCTTTACTGACAGCGCCGGCGATAAGGCAGCAAACTTGAAACTGTCCCAAGATCGTGCGGAAGCGGTCGCGAACTGGCTGGCCGGTCATGGAGTTGATCGCAGCCGGCTAACGACTAAAGGTTACGGAGAAGATAAACCGGTCGCAAGTAATGAAACCGAAACCGGGCGTAGGAAGAATCGTCGGGTTGAACTCGTTCGACTTAGCTGACGTTCAGAGCTTCTTAGAGAAAGGAATCGCCTGAATCAATCGCGCATGTAATCAGTGCATCCGGTAGCGCGACTGGATGGCGAAGGGGAACCGTGATTTATGCCGTTGCAGCGGTTTCGTTTCGGAGCGGTAAGGTCACAAGAACTGAGGTCCCATTTTCGTTGGACTCAATCGCGAATGTACCCCCGATGGCGCAGACTCGCTCCCGCATTCCTCGTAGGCCCACTCCGCCAGCTTTGCCGGCAGCGATTTGGCTCTGAAGCTCTTTATCGATTCCTTGGCCATCGTCGCGGATCTCCATCGCCAGTTTGCCCCCGTTATTAGATAGTCTGATGAAGGCGGAGGAACACTCAGCGTGCCGATGAATGTTTGTGAGGCACTCCTGCGCGATTCGAAATAGGACTAACTCCGAGTCCTGGGGCAGTCGTCCCATATCTGGAGGCATCTCCAGTTCGACCTTCATCTTGCTGCGCTCGGCGAAACCTTCGATGTACCACTTCAAGGCAGAACTTAATCCCATTTCGTCCAACAAAGGCGGATGAAGAAGGTAGGATACCGTGCGAATGTCGGTAGACGCCTGTTGTATCAAAGCTCCATTTTCCTCAATGCGACGGCTGCCATCCGAACTCAGCTTGTGCTTTTCCTTCGCTACCATTCCGACATTCATGCTGATGGCTGCCAGCAACTGACCAACTCCATCGTGCAGCTCACGAGCGATGCGCCGTCTGTCTTCATCCTGGACCTTGAGGAGCCGGGCTGAAAACTCACTCTCTCTTAGCGCCTCTTCAAACCGTTTCCGTTCACTAATGTCTCGGGCGATTTTCGAAGCGCCGGTAATGCGGCCCTGATTGTCACGGACGGGAGAAATGGTCAAGGAAACATTCACGCGTTCTCCGTCCTTCCTTAGGCGAACCGTTTCATAATGGTTGATGCGCTCGCCCTTCCGTAGTTTGTCCAGAATCTCCCGCTCTTCCCGGTGCAGTTCGACGGGAATAATTATTGTGATGGGCCGGCCGATGGCCTCCGCCGGCGAGTAACCGAAGATGCGCTGCGCCCCTGCGTTCCAACTCAGGATGACACCGTTCAAGTCTTTGGAAACAATCGCATCGTCCGAGGATTCCACGATGGCCGCGAACTGCGTCCTAGACTGAAAGAACTCAACAGCCTGATAGGCGGCTGACGCGAATCCCGCCAAACTCTGGAGCTGCCGTCTGTCTTCGGAATCGAACTTGCGACCCACGTCGTGCGCGACGGCCCACACCGTGCCGACCGCTTTTCTGCTCGAATAAAATGGAACGAGAAGCGCCTCTTCGACCTCCGGCTTCACCGGCTCGAAATATGTGTAGACCCTTTCCACATGCTTGAACAGGAGCGGTTTGTCTTGATCGAGAACCATCCCGCATGGGCCGAAATCTCGTGGGGTACCACCGCCGATGTGTTGTTTCCAGGCACCGGAGATTGCAGGCCAGTAAAACGCCTTTCCGCCATCGTGGGTCGTAAGCAAGCTGACTCCACCCGATCCACACTGTAATACGTCAAGAATCGTGTCAGCCAATGTCTGCAACACCGTCTGCGGGGAGTTGGCAAGCGCCTCCATCAACGCCCCAAGCGCCCGGCTTTCCTTTTCATAATCAGGTGGCCGTAAAGGACGGCGGTCCAATTCCTCTGTGAAGAGAATCGAATCTGGCGAGACTGGACCCACTTTACCGTCAAACATCTGCGCCTCATCTTCAGGAAAGAAATGGCGCTAAAATATAGGGGAGGGAGACGCTAGCGCAAGACCCTCCGCAGGTCCATAAGGTGTTCACTGTATAAAATTTCGTCTAATGAAATACTTTAAGCTTCGGCTCCGTTCCCGAAGTGCGAGGTTGACGCGATTACCAACGAGTCAAAGCTGATGGGCATCCTTGGACTTTCGCTTTTTATGTTCCTTCGCTAAAATCCCGCTATGATCGGCTTCGCGAGATTCGATCCGGAACTTTTCCGACGCCAGCTTATGAAGTACAGCGACCTGGAACTAATGAAAATGGGCAGAGCGTGTGCACCGGCCGAATCGCGGGTTGCGGACCCGATGACAAGATCAGAACAGGCTGAGAAGTATGAATTGTGTCGGCAGGAGGGGCGCCGTCATCCGAAGCCGTCCGACCACTCAATCGGGACACCGCGCTAGAATCCCTGAATCCAGAATAGAGACCTGCACTCGGTGCGGGAATCAAATCGGCGGCCGGTCAACGAGCGAACCTGCACATCCTCCGCCCTTCCCTTTCCAACGCCGTGGTCGTCTACCTGCTATCATAGCCGGCGTCCCGTGTCCGGCCGCTAGCGCGCGGGTAATGGAGCGAACGTGGAATTCTACGATGTACGAGAAGGCGTCAAAATCTTCAGCAGCCACAGGACTCTTCGTCAGGCAAGCCTAGTCCAACAGAAAGAGCCGGGCGCGCGCCGTGTGGTGCTCACAAGTCTGAACGGAACTAAATGGCAAGACCTGCAAGAGTATTCCACAGCGCAATGCCGCAAAGCCGTTACGGACGGCAAGGCACGGCGTTCTAGGCCTTGATACCGATCCGAAGTTTACGACCAGGAGACACACGCACATGGTTATTGGCGATAGATTGAAGGCCTTGCGCGAACAGAAAAATATGTCCCAAGGCGATATCGAAAAACGTACGGGGCTACTCCGTTGCTATATTTCGCGCGTGGAAAACGGGCACACAGTTCCAGCTATCGAGACTCTTGAAAAGATGGCTCGCGCTATGGAAATTCCAATGTATGTGCTTTTCTACGACGGCGAAAAACCACCGAAACCAATTATCCCTGAGCAGGTCGCTACCGGCTGGGGCAGTTCCGGTCGCGATGCCAAGACACTCCACAGATTTCGCAGGCTGATGAGCCGGGCAGATGAGCAAGACGTGAAGTTGCTGATGTTCATGGCCCAGAAAATGTCGCAGAAGAAAAGGCGCGGCGCTCGGGCAAAGGCGGCTTAGAATTTTGCGCTTGCTGAACTTTTTGTCTACTCTGCGTGAACCTTCCACAAATTCCGTAGCTCACTCAGCGGTTTTGGCCTGCCCGTTAAATCGCGCGACGGCTGGTCAAGTTCGCAGTGCTCCGGCAAACGAAAAGGCTTCCTAAGCATCTCGCCATCGGTCGCGGGGTAGCCGAGATGCTGAACCTGAATTAGACGCAGGTGGTGAATTGCATCGTCAAGAGCTTCCTTTTCAGGAGCGGATATTACTTGGCTTTTGGCTTGACGGAGACGTTCGGAAAGAATGCCTGCGGCCTTGGAAGCTTGGTCGGCAAGTTCAGTATGAGGCAACAATAAGCACTGGTAGAAGTGGATTTCCCAGTCGAACTTTTCACTAGCACTACATGGTTCACAGGAGTGCGGCATTACAGCCTCCCGGCAAGCAGTGTACCACCATCCCTGTTGCCATGTTCCGCATGTCGTGTCCGACCGCTCACACTCTCTTTGACGATTACGCTAGGGCCACGATGGAGCACTTCGACGCCACCGACAAGCTAACTGCACTTGTAGGACAGCATGAGGAATTTGCGGAAGCCAAGATGCAGACTGACCGGACACGCGAGAAATGCCTCGCTGCCCGTAAAGTCCTCGAACAACACTGGAAGGACCATAGGTGTCATGCTCGCGAGTCCAATGAACCGAATCCTACTTCACGCAGCGTTTGATCCTCCCGCGCCAGCGGCGTATTATTCCTGCCTTCTCGGCGGTGGCCATCCCACGGCGACTGCCCGAAAACTGGGTCAAGCGTACGCTGGAGAAAGGTCTCCTCGCGACATACACTGGTCTCGGCTGAAGAGATGCAGAAATGCAAGATGAAGCGTGGATCAAGACACTTGAAGACGGCGGAAAAGTTAAATTCACCTACCTAGAACTGCCGGAAGACGCGGCGTTCATCACCGCGCAGATTGCAGGTAATGAAGTCGTCTATTCAGTCGTACTGAGCAAGATACAAATCCCGCTTAGTCGTGAAGATGTTGAAAGCCATTTCAAGCGCGAGATTTCGAAGAAGTAGCGATACTCAATTTGGGCTTATCCGCGAAGCAACCGTTTGGGAACCTTGCTTTGAATCGTCTTATCGCTTTGCGTAAGCCTGGATGCGGCGCTTCGCTAGTGAACGGCATCGAGGCAATCGGCAAGCGCCCGCTTGTCTTTCGCCTGCTCTACCTCGCGGGCGGCACACTCTACGTCGTCATAGGACTGAATGCGCGCGGAAAGAATAATCGAAGCATTCCGGTCGTGCTGGTCAGCTTCCCGTCTAAGCGCGTCTCCCGTCATGCTGCTCCTTTCGCAATCTTCATTTTATCGGTGCAATTCAGAACGCCGCGATTTGCAAATTCTAGCGATTACTTCCCAACTTCTATCACGCCACCTGTGCATCTCAGCGGCGCCCATGAAAACCTTAACTGGATTGGCACAGATCTTTGGCATCGAGTTGCAAACCAAATAAGCCTCACCTGCTTTTGCGATTTCTTCGTCAAGCAGTCCGTCGCAATTAGAGCATCGAACTTCACCCGGCGTGAATTTCCCATCCACGCACTCTCCCACAAACAACGCGCCCTCGTGTAGAGTCCTGGTAACCATTGCGCCCTCCTTTTAAGCTGAGCCATTGGGACGATAGGGCTGGTTCGAAGGAGCTGTTGCGTGGAACGGTGCCGAAGAGTGACGCCCAGGAACTCATGGGACACGTAAGATCACTGATCCCGATCTGAAGGGTTGTGAAACTCGTCGCGTTCCTGCTTCAGAATTTGCAGCGCCGCTCGTGATTCCTGAAGCGCCAAGCGCTCTTCGGCAGCAACCCGTGTCTCTGGCGATGAACGTGCCACAATCGCCTGTCGTGCTGCTTGAACACGTTCGTGTAGCTTTCCGTCGTCCGTTTCTAGAACTGCTGCCCTATAAAGCTTCCACCAAAACTCCTGCTGGTACAAAGGACACCTCCAACCAAACTTTGAGTCTGGTCCCGAGATTGTCTGATGTCGCAGGAGGCCGGATAAAAAGGCGGGGCACGGCGCATGCTAGTGAGACATTCCGACCGTACTCGCTTTCGGGCCAGATAGCTACCGAACAATGTTCAAAATGGTACAGCTTTTCGGGCCGGTGTAGTTGCAGTCTGTCCGAATGAAAAAGAAAGATCTCACACCAAAGCAGTTATCGTCCGTCGCTTGTCCGACATGTGGTGTCCCGGCTGGAAAGCGTTGTGTGCTGCACTCAGGTGGGCTGCGTTCAGAGCCCCACGTAGATCGCAAGTTTGTGGCCGCTGAGCGCTTTGAGACGACGTGATTGTTTGCGAGTGTAATCTGCCTCGCAGTCTAACGAACAAGGGAAATCACTCTCGCTGTGGGAAACTGCTAGTAGGGCGAGTGGCGATTTAGGATTCGATTGCAGCAACGGGCATGGGCACCGCGGGCCAGCAGAGTTTGTGTACTTTGATGGCGAGCAAAGCCGCTTCAGCGACCGCCATTTCTCTGCGTTCTTCGTGATGATCGGAGGAGTTTACAATCTGTCTCGCGCGGTCACAGGTTGGGATTCAGCAATGTCCTCCCGACGGCGTTTCCCTTGTCAACCCCCGCGATTGATAAAGGCTGTCTTAACCGGTGGCGGAGGAGGTGAATCAATCTTCGGCACCGTGGAGTGATCAACGGGCTGAGCACCTAGCTTGAGCACGGGTTGCATCGGTGTCGAGTTCTGACGCGTTGGGCCGCACACCATGTCTCTGCCTATCTTGGTTTCATTCAGCTTTGGAGGCTCTGGACGGGTGGAATCGCTTTTAACTTGCGTGCATTCCCTCTGCACAGAAGTTAGATTTTGAGCGGACGCTGGGATTACAAAGAAAAGCGACAGAAATAAGGTCAGCCACTTCATGTCTCGATTAGCTGGATGCTAGCCCTAGTCATCCACGGTGTCAACGGGTGCGGCCTACGAACTGTGCCGCCCGGAATAGCGCTGCCGGCATCCTCTTTTCATTCTTGCTTAAACCCGTCGTAACAATCGAGCGCGACAGTCGATGACGTAAAGCGAGGTTTGAGACGATGAAAACGCCGGGAGTAGAAGCCGCACTTGATTATTTAGAGTGGCACGCCGATGAAGAAGGATACGACGCCGACTTCCTCGAAGAGTGCGCAACCAAGTTCAACGCGGTCAGAGTGCCCTTTCTCCACAACGCAAAGATTTGCCGAGAGCGGGCACGCAATATTCGCGCAAACGTCGAAACTCTACGCGAGATCGCTCTGACGTAGCTTGCCGAAGTCGAACTCGCGAAGTCAACATCTCCATCTTGAAACGCGGTCGTATCCTTTTGCGCGAATTAGGGCCAACGCCTGTTTCAAGACTTCCACGGTCGTGTCTTTTTCAACAAGCAAATCGTTAGTGCTCTCGCCGAAGAACAACTGCACGCGAACCGTATCCGGCTCCGTAAGTTTGAGTTTGCAGGCTCGCAAAATTCGTTCTTCTACGTTTTGAACGCTGAGGTTCAGCCCGATAAGAGAATCCAGCACGTCTACCGCATCCCGCTCTGAGTCGTAGCCCAGATTTTTCAATTGTTTTTGCACCCTGTCGGCAGCCCCTGGCAAATATTCTGTGGCGGAACGCAGTTGCTCGTATAAGGAATACTGAGTGCCGGGGATTCCCACGTCACGACTGGCAATATGTTCGGGACTCGTCACTAGACCATCGCTGAAGTTAGGACCGACGTACCGTCCTGCGTACTGGCCGGATGTAATTTTGATTCTATAACGTCTCATCGCAGCGCAGAAGAAAGTCGCGGAGTTAGATCAATCGGTGCCTTCTGTCCACACAATCTTGTCAGTCTCCGAATCAATTACAAATTTCCGAGGTTGAGAAACATGGATGGGCTCTGAAAAACGACTGCTGAACGCAGCGTGCCACACACTAACGGTAATCTTACCGCCTTGCGGAGCAAACTCTTCCAAGAAGCCCACCACAAAGCCCTCGCCACGTACGACGGCTGTTTGGCGCGCTTGTGAAAATCGTTGTTTAAAATCTTCAGGCGCGATGGTGTCTTTTTCCTGCGCGGGCACCGTCATCTCTTTGGTCTCGGCTTTGTAAAACCAATAGGACGTGATATTGCACATGGCCGGAGAGCGATATGGGTCATTGAGATACTGCTCTTTCATGGCTCGGGCATCGGCGACTACCTTAGAAAATAGAGTTGCGGAGTCAGAGGATGGGGCTTCCGCGATCGAGCCACCTTTGACCAGTCGCTCGACGGCTTCTCGCCACTCGGCGATTGTACCGGCATGCTCAGCCGCAGCAATGGCCTGCGGCACCGTGACGATTTCATCGGTTCCGTTCAGTTTCAGAACTGCCTCGGCCAGTAGTGCGTCCATCAGTTCTTGCTTCGTCAACGTTGGCTCCCTTTACGGGAGGGCTGGGCTGTCGAAACGAGAATAATGCGCGACAGATGAACGACACAAGAGAAAATGCTGCGCGCTGCGGAGCGGTTAGGCGGGCTTCAAATTTCAGTTCGACCAATCGTTCTTCTGTCGCGTCGCTCGCGGAGTCTCCTTCACGAAGCAACCATCGCAGACGCGAGTTCCATTTTTGAGCGTGAAATCGACACTTCGGGTAGGGTCGATTTCGCGCCGCATTTTCCACAGACTTCTTGGCCTGTCTCGTCCATTTCGACCTTGCACGCCGGCGAAAGAGATCGCTAAGTGTGACCAGCCGGCTTCACGTCAAACCGCTCGATGTCTTGAATCGCTGCCCGGATGCACTGCTCCGCCAAATCGCAGCCCCGAAGGTAGCGCTCTTGCGCCGCGTGCGCTGATCCAAACTGAATAATGCAGAATCGGTTGTAGCACGAAGACTCTGGCAAGTATTTTATGAACAACCCTGCTGTTGAATCCTTCCAGCGGCTGAACTCTGGCGTGATGCCACGGAAACTCCTCATCGTTGGCACCGCGTCGAGCTGCTCCTTGAACAGCTCGATCGCCCGCTGACCTTCCGAGCTAAGTTGAAAATCGCTCATCTCGCTCCGAGCAATCGCGTAGAATACCGTCTCGATATGAAATCCCTAATCTTCACGAAAGTCCAGCGCGCCAAGTCGGTCATCCTTGACGGGCGGCATTTGTTCCTGAAGGAGTGCGCGAGGTGCGGTTGTGATTTCTACGGCACCGAGAGGGAAACCCGCTGCGATGAGTGTGTGGGAAAAAGGAGAAAACGCGCCTCGTGATAGAGCACGTTGGCTGGATCAAATCAATTGGCGGTTTTTTGGAAGCAGGCTTCAATCGCTTGACTACTTGGATCGGCAGGCGGAAACCGAAGTTGTACGTTCATTTCGAGACGGGGACTTGTATCTGGTGCATCGCTCGTTCAGGACCGGAGCCATCTGCGACCGAATATATGCAATTGATGTGCTCCGCAAACATCACTCACGATGATCTTAAACAGGCTATGGTTATCGTGGACGCCTACCCGGTCGGTACAACGTCGCAGATCAGGGCTATGGAGGAATTTACGATCCCGCCCGAAGAGATGGTGAAAGAACGGATAATGACAATCGTCGGGCCCGTGGTCGCAAAGAAAGGAAAGCCGTGGACTGGAAGAATTGTGTTGGTCGATCAGTTCCTCCGCAAGCATAAGACCCAGAAAGTCGCTTTTAAGTGGGTCGGATCGTCATCCGCGCCCTCCACGAGATGATCTCGCAACCCGAGGCTATTTGGTTGTAAAACACAAAAAAGGCCGACCACCCCGAGGGGCAGCCGGCCGGATCTCGAATAGTTATTCGGATAACCGGACACATCCCGTTCTAGTACTTTAGATGTCCGGTTAGCGCGTTAATCGGGACTTACTCCGCAAGCTGGCCTTCTTGACCGCCTTACCCGCACGCCATTTGGGTGTAGACTCATCGCCGATCTTGGAGTTAAAGAGGCAGGTTCGTTGTGATCGGAGGAACCATTATGAGACTTCGACAGCGGATCATTATGGGATCGGTCTTCGCAGTCGTAAGCGCTTCCGTAGCATTGGGGCAGGCACGAGGAAAGGCAGAAGACGGCCTCCTGGCCGCTGACGTGGCTTGGGAAAAAGTTTATTCCGCGAAGGATCTCACTAAAGCGGTGGCGTTCTGCGACGAACATGGCTCGATGTCAGTACCCGACGCTCCTGTTGCAACTGGGAAGGAAGCCCTCGCGAAAGCGATTGCGAGTGATTTTGCACAGGGCGATACGACCTGGCATCCGAACAAGGTCGGCGTCGCCCTTTCGGGAGAACTTGGCTATACGAGCGGCACGACTGACCTGACATTCAAAGATACATCGGGCAAAACTCTCACCAAGAAAGGAAATTACCTGACGGTATGGAAAAAGGATGCGGACGGTTCATGGAAAGTCTTATTCGACTCGTTCAATTATGAGTAGCCCGCCACCATAGATCTCCGATAAGTCGCCTTACCGCACAAGTGGTTTTGCCGCGAGTTCACACATTATGAAAGGGCGCCCCTTCGGGGTAGGTTTTGAGTGCATGGCTCAACGCCTACAAGAAAGGAGCGCCCTATGACCGGCACTAAATATATCGGCATGGATGTGCACAAGGAAAGCATTTCGATTGCAGTGAGGAACTCGGTCGGCAAGGTGGCGATGGAATGCGTCATCGAGACCAAGGCGAGCACCATTTTGCAGTTCATCGACGGGCTGCGCGGAGATGTGCGCGTCACGTTCGAAGAAGGGACCTGGGCGGCCTGGTT
>CAWAED010000010.1:0-178207 GCA_963781105.1 uncultured Acidobacteriota bacterium
TAATAGGCAGACTACTGTTCGAGATCTCGCGGATTTGTCTTTTTTGGGGTTCGCGATGACAGGCACACTGTCTCACCACCTCACAAGCAGATGCCCTGAACCATCCGCGTAAGAAACACCCTCTCTAAATTTGAAGTCGTGGGCGATAATGATTTGGCGTCAATAAGGGAAACGATTGCTCGACGGCCATGATTCGTTGCGCGAACATCTCGATTCTCAGTCTCGAGAGCGCTTTTGCCGCCAAGGATGCCGCGTCGAAATCGCGATACCCACGCTGCGGCGCCAAGCGGAGACAATCACGCCGAACTTCGACCCAAATCGAGTGGCAAGTGATCCGGAGACTAATGTGAGGTACAACGATTAATGGCTGACGGCACAAATCCTGCTTCGCAATTTCCTAACTTACCTGAACGAATTCGCGGGCTTGAGCGGCTTTCCTACAATTTGTGGTGGAGTTGGCACCGCCAGGCGCGCGACATGTTTCCTTCGATTGATCTACAAGCTTGGCGTGAGAGCGATCACAATCCCTTGCGAATGCTGGCCATTTTGCCGCAACAGACCCTCGATGATGCCGCGCGTGATCCCGAATTCCTCGAGCGTTTCGACGCAGTGATGGCGGAGTTCGACGCGAACATCGCTTCGCAGACGGGGTGGTTCACGGTGGAGTACGGATCGCCACGCTCGCCGCTCGCATATTTTTCCGCTGAATACGCGTTTCACCATTCGCTTCCACTCTATGCCGGCGGCCTGGGAGTGCTGGCAGGAGATTACATCAAGGAATGTAGCGATTTGGCGATTCCCATGGTCGGCGTGGGACTGATTTATTCGCGCGGTTACCTCTCACAAAAAATCCGCGACGATGGCTGGCAAGAGGACGACGAAAAGACTTTGGACCGCACGTACGATCCGGCGCGTTTGGTGCGCGACGGAGATGGCGAACCGCTCAAAGTGCTGGTTCCCTTTTTCGATCCGCCGGTGCACGTGCTGGTGTGGCGCGCGGACATTGGACGCGTGCCGGTCTACCTGCTCGATACGGAAGTGGAGAGCAACCAACCGTGGGACCGCGCGATCGCGCATCGTCTTTATACGAACGATCCCGAACAGCGTTTGCGGCAAGAGATTGTGCTGGGAATTGGCGGGATGCGCGTGCTCAGACGACTGGGTATTCAGCCAGCGGCCGTGCACATCAATGAGGGGCATCCGGCGTTTGCGTTCCTGGAACGTGCGCGCGGACTTGTGGAGGAAGGTTCGAGTTTTCAGGACGCCATCGAGAAAATCCGGCAAACATCTGTTTTTACGACGCACACGCCATTGTCCGCCGGGACCGACGTTTTCCCATTCCCGCTGTTCGAGAAATATTTCAGCAGCCACTACGATAAATTCGGCACCGACCGCAATGGACTGCTGCACCTGGGAACGAATCCTTCGAATCCCGACGCCGGATTCAATATGACAGTATTCGCGCTGCGCATGTCGAAATATTGCAATGCAGTTAGCAAGAAACACGGAGAAGTGGCCAAAGATATGTGGAAAGCGGTCTGGCCGGACAGGAAAGTGGAGGATGTGCCGATCACGGCGATCACCAACGGCGTGCATCTGCTTACCTGGATGGACCCGATCTGGCTGCAGCCGGTGCTTGAGAAGTACGTGGGACCAGGCTGGATACGCGACCAGGACGAGCCAAAGATTTGGGAAGCGGTGGATAAGATTCCGGACTCGGAGTTGTGGTGGCTGCGCATGCGCTTGAAGGCGCTATTGATGGACGAGATCAACGAGCGCGCGCGCGAGGAATGGCAAAAGAAGAGAGTGCGCGCGGAAAGCGTGATTGCCTTTGGAGCTTTGCTGGACCCGGAAATTTTCACGATCGGCTTCGCGCGGCGTTTTACGAGTTACAAGCGCCCGGATTTAATCCTGCGCGATCTCGATCGGCTCAAACGGCTTTTGACGCACGCGTTGCGCCCCGTGCAGATTATTTTCGCAGGCAAGGCGCATCCCTCGGACGTCGCGGGGACGCAGCTCATTCAACGAGTTTTTCATCTGGCCCAGGATCCTAGCTTCGGCGCGCGCATCGCTTTCGTGGAAAACTACGACCAGCACCTGGCGGCGCGCATGGTGCGCGGCGTGGACGTGTGGCTGAACAATCCGTTGCCTCCGCTGGAGGCCAGCGGCACCAGCGGGATGAAGGCGGGAGCCAACGGCGTTCCGAGCGTTTCCGTGCTCGATGGCTGGTGGCTGGAAGGATATAACGGGACGAACGGCTGGGCTTTTGGCGGCGAGCCGATCGAAGGCGACCGGACCAACGCGGATGCCGAGGCGCTTTACGGATTGCTCGAAGACAAAATCATTCCGCTTTACTACCACCGTCCTGACGACGAAGTGCCCCACGACTTCGTGCGCGTAATGAAGGAGGCGATCAAGAGCGTGGCGCCCCAATTCAGTTCGCGACGAATGCTGAAAGAATACGTAAGTCAGTTCTACGTGAAGGCGCTGGGAATGGAGAAGTCGTAGCGAGGGTTGCGCGGGAATGAAGAAAGCTACTGCAGTTTCTGCGTGGCGGCGTCGTGGCAGATCAGGTTTTCGAAAATGGCCAGCACGTGCTGGCGATACTGCACAATCCGCTCCAGCACCGGCCGCAGTTGGGGTTCGCGGACCGTTTCGCGGTCCCATTTCGCGAGGACGGTCGGGGGCACCTGGATATCCCTCCGCAATTCTTCTGCGGAATGTCCGCGCAGGAATAGGCCATAGAAAAATGCCGCTTCCCGCTGCGGTAGCTCGAATTCCGGCAGCGTCTCTTCGATCGGGTTGGCTAGCGTCGCCATAACGGAAAACCGCAGTTTACAGATTTAAAAGCCGCCGTCAAGAGTACACGGCGCGAAAGTGCAAATAAACGCCTAGCTGCGGTGGAACACATTGGACGCCGGATATGGAAGCAAAGTTGCTGCTAGATTAAGATTCAGTTTCGTCGAGGAGCAGGCCTCCGGCCGGGCTGCAACTTTTGCCGCGACCCCGTGTTTGAGTGGTGTGGCCGGTTGCTCGGCGTCCTCTTTGGGACACATGCCGGCTTCCAGGCCAGATATGTCTTAACGCTGCACCCCCACGAGAAGGCTCGGGCCCCCGGGCCTTCTCTCATTCTGTACGCTTGCTTCCTGCCTGCTTGCCCGTTTGCAAGCGATGATCATCCCGGCGATCCAGGTGAAACTTCCCACGGGCCGCAGCGTTTTAATTAGTAGGAGCCTCATCATGACAACGAAGATTTGCAGCAACGCATTCACAGTGGCGCTGCTGGCGGCAGTGAGCCTGCTGGCGCTGTCCGCGCGTGCTCAGCAACCGCAACCGCCCGCTTCGCAGAGTCACGACAGCATGGCCAGGATGGATATGAGCGGCGCGCAGCACGGCGCGGACAATAACAACTCGGACGTCGCGAAAGCGGCGAACGACGCCATGGCTGACCACGATATGGATATGGGCGCGCACATGTTCATGACCGATCTGCACCCCGCGAATGCCGCCGATGAAAAACGCGCGGACGAAGTGCTCGCGATTCTGCGGCCCGCGATCGCGAAGTATAAGGATTATCACGTTGCGCTCGCGGAAGGCTTCCAGATCTTTTTGCCGAACGTGCCGCAGAAGATCTATCACTTCACGAATTATGGCGCGGCGTTTGAAGCGAGGTATCAATTCGATCCGGCGCGTCCGACGTCACTGCTCTACAAGAAAACGGCTGACGGCTACGAGTTGGTGGGCGCGATGTACACCGCTCCGCGAAGCGCGACGTTGGACGACTTGAATGCCCGCATTCCGCTAAGCGTCGCGCGCTGGCACAAGCACGTGAACCTGTGCTTCCCGCCTAGGGGCGCGACTTTCCAGCAAGTGGACCAGAAAGAATTCGGCTTCCGCGGAAACATCGCTACCGAGGACGCCTGCGAACAAGCCGGCGGCCGTTGGTATCCGCAAATTTTCAACTGGATGGTTCACGTGTATCCCTACGAAACCGATCCAGCGAAGATTTGGGCGCACTAGATTTGCCGGTCAGCCCAGAAGAGTTCCGCTGCGGTCCGCATTGCACTGATGGAAGTGGCTTTTTTCCTTTGGCGGATTAGGGTGTTGAGCGCGAGAAAACAGTTCGCGTGAGGTAGGAAAGTTGGGCTAGGTTCTTGTGACGACCTCGCGCAAACGTCCGGCTGCTTCTTCCGGTGTGATATCGCGTTGTGGCGAGCCCAGCAATTCGTAGCCGACCATGAATTTGCGCACTGTGGCGGAGCGCAGCAGCGGCGGATAGAAATGCGCGTGGAAATGCCACTCGGGATGCGGCTCGCCGTCGGTGGGGCGCTGGTGAAATCCCATGGAGTATGGGAACGAAGTTGCGAACAGGTTGTCGTAGCCCGGCGTTAAACGGCGGAGGATGTCCGCCAACGCGTCGCGTTCGGGTTCCAAGAATTCGTCCATGCCGCCAAAGTGACGCTTGCTGATTACGAGCGTTTCGAAGGGCCAGACCGCCCAGAACGGGACGATGGCGGCGAATTGATCGTTCTCAATGACCAAACGTTCCGCCCGCTTCCTTTCAATCTTCCAGTATTCGCACAAAAAACATGATTCGTGTTGGCGCCGGTAGGCGAGAAACGACGCTTGTTCCTTGGCAGGCTCATTCGGCAGAGCAGCGTTTGCCCAAATTTGACCGTGCGGATGCGGATTGCTTGCACCCATCATCGCGCCGCGATTTTCGAAAATCACCACGGAATTGATGAAGGGTTCTGCGCCGAGCGAACGGTATTGCTCGATCCAAACGTCCACCACTGCGCGAAGTTCGGCGGCGCTCATTTTCGCGAGCGTCAGATCGTGCCGCGGAGAGAAGCAAACGACGCGGCAAATGCCCTTTTCGGCCGCGGCGACCAGCAAGCCGTCCAAATTCTCCTCGCCGGCCTCGCCAGTGGAGCGCAGCGCGGCGTAGTCATTTTCAAAAACAAACGTGCCGGTGTATTTGGGGTTGTGCTCTCCGCCCGCGCGCGTGTTGCCGGGACACATGTAGCACTGCGGATCGTACGCCGGGACATTTGCGGGAGGCGGAGCCTCGGTCTGGCCTTTCCAGGGCCTTTTGGTGCGTCCGGGGGAAACCAGTACCCAGTCTCCAGTTAAGGGATTAAGCCGCCGATGGGATTGTTTTTCGAAATCAATGGACGCCACGAAGTGCTCCGCTGTGCGAGAACCGCAAAATCCGAACTTCAGCGGCCAAAGCCGCCTTGATTTTCAATGCCTACGCCGCAGCCTACAAGGATTCTCGCTTTCTCACCCTGGCTCCGAAGTCCAGTGCTCATTGCAGCGCCTCGCGTGCGCCGTCGGAGGCCTGGAAAATATAGACGTCCGGCTTCTTTCCGGTGGACCGCTGGTAGCGCTGCGCCAGTGCGGCACCAAATTCGTCGACCTTGCTTCGCTGCACCAGGCTAATCGTGCAACCGCCAAAGCCGCCGCCGGTCATGCGCGAACCGTAGACGCCATCCAGTCCAGAGGCGAGTTCAACCAGTGTATCTACTTCAGGGCAGCTCACTTCGAAGTCATCGCGCAGGCTGCGATGCGATTCGCGCATCAAGCGGCCAAAAAGTTCCGGATCGCCGCGTTCCAGTGCGCTGCGCGCGGCGATCACCCGCGCGTTTTCGCTCACGACGTGGTGGCTGCGGCGGTAAACGATTTCCGGCAAGGATTGGGAATAATGCTCGAGGTCCAGGAGCGTGACATCGCGCAACGCACGCAATCCGGGGACTTCCGCGGAGAGAATTCGCGTGGCTGTCTCGCAATCGGCGCGCCGGGCATTGTACTCGCCGGCAGCGTGATCGTGTTTCACCATGCTGTTGCAGACGACAAACTGCGCATCGTGGAAAAGCGGGAGCAGCTGAAATTCCAGAGAGCGGCAGTCCAGCATAAGTGCGTAGTCCGCCCGTCCGCAGCAGGCGATCATCTGGTCCATGATGCCGCAACGCGCACCGGCAAATTCATTTTCTGCGCGCTGGCAGATTTTGGCGAGTTCAACGGGATCGAGTGACGTTCCGGAGGCCGCGAGCAACGCATATCCTGCCGCCACTTCCAGGGATGCGGATGAAGAAAGGCCGGCACCCATGGGAACTTTGCCTTCCACCAGCAAATTTGTGCCGTGAATCTCTTGTCCGGCGAGGCGCAAACTGGCCGCGACTCCGAGGACGTACGCGCTCCAATGCCCCAGCCCGTGCGGATTGACATCCTGCAAATCCATTTCGGCGTGCTGTGAAAGATTTTTGGAGTAAACGTGCAGGCGGCTGTCGTCGCGCGGGGCGGCGGCGACCCAGGTGTACATATCCATCGCCACGGGCATCACGAAGCCGTCGTTATAGTCGGTGTGCTCCCCAATCAGGTTCACGCGGCCGGGAGCGCAATAGACCCGGGGATTCTGCCCATAAAGTTCTGTGAATTGGTCCTGGAGGAGCCGGGCTTCTTGCAGCACGAGATTCGTTGCAGTCACGTCACTTCCTGCCAGAGACTTCGCCAAAAATGCGCATCGAGATTAACACCGAATTCATTTAATTTCAGTCAGATACCCAATCGGAGCGGCCGCGAGGGCACGGTGGGCCGGGCGCGAAAAAGTCACACCGAGTGAGTTGCTGACGCGGCGCGAGCGATGGATTGGCATTGCTACGCGCCGAGGAAATATGCCATAAAATCGGGCCGGCGTGACGCGCGTATTTCCGTGAGGTCTGCCGACCGCTGCGTCGGAATTCAGGTCTTGAGCAACTGGGACTCCATCTTTGCATAGCCGGACCGATCAACGAACAGCTGAAAATTTGGTCCTCGGAGTTGATATAGGCGGCACGAAAGTGGCCGCTGGATTGGTCAACGCGCGAGGCCAGGTGCTGCGTGCGTCGCGCGTTCCCATGATCGCGCGCGGAAGCGCGAAGCAAGGATTTCGTGCGGTGTGTGACGCGATCGACGCCGTGATGCTTCACGCTCCGGCGAAAAAAGTGGAAGCGATCGGCCTGTGCTCGCCCGGGTCGGTGGATTCCAAGAGCGGAATCGTGCTGCGCACGGCGAATCTGCCGTGCTGGCGGAATTTTCCGTTAGCGCGACGAATCGAAAAGCGCTATCGGCTGCCGACGCGGCTGATCAATGACGCAAATGCGGCGGCATTGGCAGAAGCGCGCTGGGGCGCGGGCAAGGGACAGGCGAGCGTCTTCTACGTGAGCCTGGGAACAGGAATCGGCACGGCGCTGATTTTACAAGGAAGGATTCACGAGGGACGGACGGGCGGAGCCGGCGAAGGCGGCCATGTGACTATCAATTTTCGCGGGCCGCTTTGTGGTTGTGGTAAGCGAGGTTGCGTTGAACTGTACGCCTCCGGCACGGCCATCGCGAAATGTGCGCGCAATCTACTGGGGAGCGCTACGAGCAAACGTTCGCGCATGCTGAAGATGGCCGGCGGGCACGTTTCCGGAGTTACCACGGAGATTGTGAGCAAAGCCGCAGCGGGCGGAGATCTCCTGGCAAAGGAAATCATGGATGAGGCGGCGGAGTATCTGGCGATTTGGCTCGGCGGGATGATTGATGTACTGGAGCCGGAAATAATCATTTTCGGCGGCGGTTTGGGAGCCGTGATGCTCGCCATGCGCGGCCACATTCACAAGAAGCTGGATATGTGGGCGATCAATCCGCAGTGGAAAAAGGTCCGGATCGTGAGCGCCCGGTTCGGATCGGAATCCGCGGTGGTGGGCGCGGCCGCGCAGTGGTTTGCGCCGCGCCAGAGCTAGCTTCGAAATCCAACTCATGGCAGCATAAGTGGCTGGAGTTGCCCGGGTTGCCGTCCGCGATGAGAGCCTGCCGCAGAAGCTTCCGCGCAGCAGGTAGCTGAGACGTTCGAACCGGTCGCCGCTTCAACTAATCCGGAGTGGGATGAAACCAAATGCCACCCCGCCTCGTCGGAACGTAATGCATCCTTTTTGCATCCGATGCGGACCGCGAAAGGCCACCAGGCCGCTACTCGTTTCACCTCTGGCTGGCAGAGTGTAGTCCGATCAGCCAACGCACGAACAGGATTGGGACGACCTGTACGATCTAGCTCTATTCACTCAATGAGGAAACACAGTGCCTGATAATCATCCCAAGATTGCAACTTCCGACAGCCCCACCACTACTACCACGGCTGCTCCTGCGACCGGAACGGCGGCGTCCCCGAGGCGGCAAACAACGGACACACCGACGCAGGAGCATCGGGGCCATTGGTGGATCTGGATTCTCGCGATTCTCGTAGTGGGCGTCGGCGGCCTGATTTATTACCGGAACCAGCAGTCTGCGGCACAAGCGGCAAAGGCCAAAGCAGCGCTGGCCAACCGCAGCGTGCCGATCACGACGGGGACGGTGAACAAGGGACCGATCGGCGTCTATATCAACGCTCTCGGAACTGTTACGCCCGTTTACACGGCGACGATCACCAGCCGCGTGGATGGGCAAATCGTCAGCGTGAATTATCGCGAAGGGCAGATGGTCCACAAGGGTGACGTGTTGATCGAAATCGATCCGCGGCCCTATCAAGCAGCATTATTGCAGGCGCAGGGAACGCTGGCGCACGATGAAGCGCTGCTGGCTGAGGCCCGCATTGATATGGACCGTTATCAACTGGCATTCAATAGAAACGCGATCGCCAAGCAGCAGCTGGATGATCAGATTCAAACCGTGAAGCAATACGAGGGCTCGGTAAAGAACGATCAGGGCACCGTCGCCAGCGCGACCACGAACGTGGACTACGCCACGATCAAAGCGCCGATTGATGGCCGCGTGGGTCTGCGCCTTCTGGATCCCGGGAATATTGTCACCTCGGGAAGCACCACGCCGCTGGTGGTGATCACGCAACTGCAACCCATCACGGTAATTTTCAGCGTCGCCGAAGATTATCTGCCACAGATTCAAAAACAGCTTCATGCCGGCAGCAAAATGTCGGTTGATGCGCTCGATCGCGCGCAACAGCACGAGCTGGCCAAGGGTTCGCTATTGACGCTGGACAACCAGGTGGATACGACTACCGGCACGGTGAAATTGAAGGCGATTTTTCCGAATCAAGATTTGACGCTCTTTCCCAGCCAATTCGTGAACGCGCGGCTTCTGGTGGATACGCAACAAAACGCAGCGCTGGTTCCTACGGCGGCGATCCAGCGAAACGCGCAAGGCGCATTCGTGTATGTCATTAAGTCCGACATTGCTGCGATGCAGACCGTCACTGTCGGCACGACCGATGGAAGCGTCGCGGCGGTGCAGGGCGTGCAGCCGGGCGATGTGATCGCCGTCAGCGGATTCGACAAACTGCAGGACGGCGCCAAGGTAAAGATCAGCAACGGCACAGGCGGGTCAAATCCATCAGCGAACAATGGGTCCAAAGGCGGTGGTAACCAGGGTTCCTCGCGCAAGGCGCCGGGCAGCGGGACAGCGGGTTCGGGTTCGAGCAACGGCAACGGAGGCAATCGTCCGTGAATCCGTCTCGTCCATTTATTATCCGGCCGGTCGCAACCTCGCTGTTGATGGCTGCGATCTTGCTGGCCGGGTTCGTGGGATTCACGCAGCTGCCGGTATCGGCACTGCCCGAAGTGGACTACCCCACGATTCAGGTGGTCACGTTCTATCCCGGGGCGAATCCGGACGTGATGGCTTCCGCGGTGACCGCGCCTCTGGAAAGGCAGTTTGGCCAAGTGCCGGGGCTGAGCCAAATGACGTCCACGAGCTCCGACGGTAGTTCCGTGATCGTCTTGCAGTTTTCGTTGCAGCTGAATATTGACGTTGCCGAACAAGAAGTGCAGGCGGCGATCAACGCCTCTCAATCGTATCTGCCTGCCGACCTTCCGACGCCGCCGATCTACAGCAAGACGAATCCGGCGGACACGCCGATTCTGACGCTGGCGCTGACGTCCAAGACGATTCCGCTGCCGCAAGTGGAAGACTTGGCGGATACGCGCCTGGCACAAAAAATAGCGCAGTTGCCTGGCGTCGGGTTAGTGAGCATCAGCGGCGGCCAAAAGCCCGCCGTGCGCGTGCAGGTAAATCCTACGGCGCTTTCTTCGTATGGAATCAATCTGGAAGACGTGCGCACCGCGCTGCAATCCACCAGCTTGAATTCGGCGTTAGGAAACTTCGACGGCCCGCATCAGGATTATCAGATTGACGCGAACTCCCAGCTATTGACGAGCAAGGAATTCGCCAATGTTGTGGTCGCCTACCACAACGGATCGCCCGTGAAACTTTCGGACGTGGCGAATGTAGTGGACGACGTCGAGAACATCAAGCAAGCCGCGTGGATGAATGAAACGCCCGCGGTGATCGTCAACATCCAGCGGCAGCCCGGCGCGAACATCATTCAGGTCGTAGACCGTGTGAAGGCCCTCTTGCCGCTGCTGCAGACGAACTTGCCGGCCGCCGTGCAGGTGACGGTGTTGACGGACCGAACCGTAACCATTCGCGCTTCGGTGCAGGACGTGGAATTCGAGTTGATGCTTACGGTCGGGCTGGTCGTGATGGTGATCTTTCTCTTTCTGCGCAACGTGCGCGCCACGATCATTCCCAGCGTCGCAGTTCCGCTTTCGCTGGTGGGGACGTTTGGCGTGATGTATCTGGCGGGATACAGCCTCAACAATTTGACCCTCATGGCGCTGACGATATCGACCGGGTTCGTAGTGGACGACGCCATCGTGATGATAGAAAACATCGTCCGCTATATCGAAGAGGGCGATGATCCGCTGCGCGCGGCATTGATCGGCTCCGAGCAAATCGGATTTACGATCGTGTCGTTGACGATTTCCTTGATCGCCGTTTTGATTCCGCTGCTATTCATGGGCGACATCGTCGGGCGTCTCTTCCGCGAATTTGCCATCACGCTCAGCGTGACGATTCTGGTTTCTGCCGTCGTGTCCCTCACACTGACGCCAATGATGTGTTCTCGGCTGCTGAAACACGATCCGGAAGCCCAAAACCGCCGTTTCTATCAGGCATCCGAGCGCGCTTTCCAGAGAATCATCGATTTTTACGGTCGCACTCTGAAGTGGGTTCTGAAACATCAGGTGGCGACGCTGGTCGTCGCAGTGGCCACTCTCGTTTTGACCGTCATCCTCTACGTCATCGTGCCGAAGGGCTTCTTCCCCGTTCAGGATACGGGGATCATTCAGGGGATATCAGAAGCCACGGAGACCACGTCGTTTCCGTTGATGGCCCAGAAGCAGCAAGAGCTCAGCGCCATTATTCTGCAAGATAAGGCCGTCGAAAGCCTTTCCTCTTTCATCGGAATTGACGGCACGAATACGACGCTCAACAGCGGACGGATTTTGATCAATCTGAAGCCGCTCGAGGAACGGAAAATTAATGCGTCCGATGTGATTCGCCGGCTGCAGCCAGAACTAGCCAAGGTGGACGGCATTACGCTCTATATGCAGCCGGTGCAGGATTTGACGGTGGAGGATCGCGTCAGCCGCACTCAGTATCAGTACACGCTGGAAGATCCTGATATAAACGAACTGAACGAATGGACCGCGAAGCTGATAGACAAGCTGAAGCAAATCCCCGAGCTGCGCGACGTGGCGACGGACCAACAGACGGGCGGCCTGGCAGCCGCACTGGTGATTGATCGCGTAACCGCTTCGCGCATGGGAATCACTCCCTCCACGATCGATCAGACGCTGTACGACGGATTCGGACAGCGGCAAGTCACCACGCTTTACACACAATTGAACCAGTACCACGTGATTCTGGAAACGATGCCGGAATTCCAGAAAAGCCCCACGAAGCTGCAGGACATCTACGTGCGTTCGGCGCTGGCGTCTTCGCAGCTCACCACTTCGCCCACCAGTACAATCGTCACGTCTAGCACGGGTTCGAGCGGTGGAAATTCCAACCCGAGCCCGGCGGCCACCAAGTCTGGACCGAGTTCGGGCTCGGCAACTCCCGCGGCTGTTACCGCGCTCAACGGGGCCGCGGTGCCGCTCGGCGCGTTCACACATTTCGAGTCAAGAACGGCGCCACTTTCGGTGAATCATCAGGGCCAGTTCCCGGTCGTCACGATCTCGTTCAATCTGGCGCCGAATGCGTCGCTGGGAGAAGCCACCACTGCGATCAATAAAGCGCAGCAGGAAATCGGGTTGCCGCTGAGCGTGCAGGCCGCCTTTCAAGGCACCGCAGCTTCGTTCCAGGCTTCCTTGAGCAACGAGCCGCTGCTGATTCTGGCGGCGCTGGTCACCGTATATATCGTGCTGGGCGTTCTATACGAAAGTTACATACATCCGGTGACGATTCTTTCCACGCTGCCCTCAGCGGGTGTGGGAGCGATTCTGGCATTGCTAATTTGCGGGCAGGAACTGAGCGTCGTCGCGCTGATTGGAATTATTTTGCTGATCGGCATCGTGAAAAAAAACGGAATCATGATGATTGACTTCGCCTTGGAAGCCGAACGAAAGCACGGCATGAGTTCCGAGGACGCGATCTATGAAGCCTGCCTGCTGCGCTTTCGCCCCATCATGATGACTACCATGGCTGCACTGCTCGGTGGATTGCCGCTGGCTCTGGGTACTGGAATTGGCTCGGAATTGCGGCGGCCGTTGGGCATCGCGATGGTCGGCGGCCTTTTGCTTAGCCAGGTACTCACGCTTTACACCACGCCCGTCATCTACATTTTCTTCGATGACCTTGCGAAGCGAGTTTCCACCTATCGCGCCGGGCAGGGAAGCACGGAGTCGGTGCCAGCGGATTAGCCATGAGTATTTCCTCTCCATTTATTCACCGGCCGGTTGCGACAACTCTTCTCACCGTGGCGATCGCGCTCGCGGGGGCTGTCGCCTTCCAGGTTTTACCGGTGTCCGCGCTGCCGCAGATTGACTTCCCGACGATATCCGTAGCCGCCAGTTTGCCCGGAGGCAGCCCGGAGATTATGGCGTCTTCGGTGGCCACTCCGCTGGAGCGGCAATTCGGGCGCATCGCCGGCGTCACGGAGATGACCTCCTCCAGTTTTCTCGGCACAACCAGCATCACCTTGCAGTTTGATTTGAACCGGAGCATTGATGGCGCCGCACGCGACGTGGAGGCCTCGATCAACGCCGCGCGAAGCTACCTCCCAGCAAACCTGCCGGCCAATCCCACATATCGCAAAGTAAACCCGGCGGACGCGCCGATCATGATTTTGGGATTGACGTCGAAGGTGTACGACCGCGGCCCGATGTATGACGCTGCTTCGACGATCGTGGAGCAGCGGCTTTCACAGGTTGAAGGCGTCGGACAAGTGAGCGTAGGCGGCAGTTCGTTGCCTGCAGTGCGCGTTGACTTGAATCCCACCCAATTGAATAGCTACGGGCTCGGATTACAAGATGTGAACGCGATGCTGAGCTCGCAAAACGCGAATCTGGCGAAAGGGCAGATCACCGACGGTCAAACGACTGCGGATATTGTCGCCAACGACCAGCTCTTAAAAGCCGATTATTACAAGGATTTGGTGGTCGGTTACCACAACGGCGGCGCCATCAAGCTTTCCGATGTCGCGAATGTTTACGATGAGGTGGAAAACATTCGCGCGGCGGGATTTCTGAACGGCAAGCCGTGCGTGCTGCTGATCGTCTTTCGGCAACCCGGCGCCAACATTATTGACACAGTCGACCGAATTCGAGACGCAATTCCGTCTTTGAAGGCCTCGATTCCCGCGGCAATGGATTTCACTATTGTGCTCGACCGCACCTCGACCATCCGGGCTTCGGTCAGCGACGTGGAACGAACTCTGGCGGTCTCAATTGGGTTGGTGATTTTAGTGGTCTTTCTCTTTCTCCGGAACGTGCGCGCCACCCTGATCCCCAGCGTCGCGGTTCCTGTTTCTTTGATCGGCACCTTCGGCGTGATGTACCTCTGCAACTACAGCATCGACAATCTTTCCTTGATGGCGCTCACCATCGCCACCGGCTTTGTGGTGGATGACGCGATCGTCGTAATTGAGAACATTTCACGCTATCTGGAACAGGGCATGAGTCCGATGGAATCCGCGTTGAAAGGCGCCCAGGAAATCGGGTTCACAGTGCTGTCCATCAGCATTTCGCTGGTAGCTGTCTTTATACCCATTCTATTGATGGGCGGAATCGTAGGGCGTTTGTTCCGCGAGTTTGCGGTCACGCTCTCGGTGGCGATTCTGGTTTCGCTTGGGATTTCACTGACCACCACGCCGATGATGTGTTCCCGTCTTCTTAAGAACCCCGACGAAGAAAAACACGGGAAAGTATTTAAGGCGAGCGAGAAAGTCTTTGCCGCGATGTTGGGATTCTACGAGCGCACTTTGCAGTGGGTGCTGCAGCATTCGGCACTCACGCTTTTCGTGCTCTTCGTGACGATCGCCCTGAACGGGTTCCTCTTTTACATTGTGCCCAAAGGTTTTTTTCCGCAGCAGGATAATGGCACCGTTTTTGGCGGCATTCAGGCAGCTCAGGACATTTCCTTCCAAGCGATGCAAGGTTTAACGCTGCGCTTCGTGGACATCATCAAGACGGACCCGGCGGTGCAAAACGTTGGTGCATTCACCGGCGGCGGTGGCGCAGTTAACACGGGGTTTGTGTATCTGGCATTGAAACCGCTTTCAGAGCGCAAGATCAGTTCCAGCCAGGTGATTGATCGCCTGCGCCCGAAGCTGATTTCGATACCGGGCGCAACCGTATTTCTGCAAGCCGGCCAGGACCTGCGCATCGGCGGCAGGCAAAGCAACGCGCAATATCAGTACACGATTCAGAGCGATAACGTTGATGATTTGGTCGCCTGGGGCCCGCGGCTACTGACCAAAATGCGCAAATTGCGCATGCTTACGGACGTGAATACCGATCAGCAGAATAGCGGTCTGCAGGCCGCTCTGGTCTATGACCGCGACACGGCCTCCCGCCTGGGCATCACTCCGCAGATGATCGACAACACTTTGTACGAGGCGTTTGGCCAGGCGCAAGTTTCCACTATGTACACGCCGCTAAATCAATACCACGTGGTGATGGAGGTCGCTCCGCAATTCTGGCAGGATCCCTCGTCCCTGAACGACATCTATATCCGCCCATCGGTGGGCAAGGAAGTTCCGCTTGGTGCGGTGGCGCACTATGCGCCGAAAATCGCTCCGCTTTCGGTTAACCATCAGGGCCAGTTTCCATCGGTAACTGTGTCTTTCAATCTCGCGCCGGGTGTGGCGCTCAGCGATGCGGCGGCGGCGATCAACCAAATGCAAGTACAAATGGGTGTGCCGCCGACGATCAAAGGAATGTTCTCGGGCACGCTGCAAGCTTTTCAGCAGTCTCTTTCGACACAGCCTTTTTTGATTATCACCGCGCTGATGGCGGTCTACATCGTGCTGGGCATTCTGTATGAGAGCTACATTCATCCAATCACCATTCTTTCCACGCTGCCTTCCGCAGGTGTGGGCGCCGTACTTGCGCTACTGCTCTTTCACATCGATCTCAGTGTTATTGCGCTGATCGGCGTGATATTGCTGATCGGAATCGTGAAGAAAAACGCCATCATGATGATTGACTTCGCGCTGGCGGCCGAGCGCCAGGAAAATAAGACTTCCGAAGAAGCGATTTATCAGGCGTGCTTGCTGCGTTTCCGTCCGATCCTGATGACCACCATGGCGGCGCTTTTTGGCGCCTTGCCGCTCGCTTTGGGGACCGGGACCGGCTCGGAGCTGCGCCGGCCCCTGGGCATCACGATTATCGGCGGCTTGATTGTCAGCCAGATGTTGACGTTGTACACCACCCCAGTCGTCTACCTGTATCTGGATCGTTTGCGCGTTCGCTGGGCTCGTACACATCATCGCACCCTAGGCCTTGCAACCGAGGAGCCGGCTGATTGATGAAATGCATTCCGCTACTTACTCCAACCGCCATCCAGCCCGCGGGAGATAGGAACAATAAAATTAGGATGACCAAACAATTTCATTTTCGTGTGCTCACCGTGTCCATTGGCGCCGCTCTTCTATTCGTCGGCTGCACTGTCGGTCCCAAGTATCAAAAGCCAACGGCGCAAGCTCCCGCCGCGTACAAGGAACTCACGCCGGCGGACTTTAGCAAGACGGATGGGTGGAAGGTAGCGCAGCCCAGCGACAGTGTCCTGCACGGCAAGTGGTGGGAAATGTTCAGCGACCCGAAATTGAACGCGCTCGAAGACAAAGTGAACATTTCGAACCAAAATGTGCAATCCGCGATGGCCAGCTACATGGCGGCGCGAGCCTTGGTGAAAGAAGCTCGATCCCAGTATTTTCCAGCAGTTTCGGTCGGCCCGGCGATCACGTCATCTCGGCAAGGTGCCGCCGCGTCGCTACAGGTGACACCCGGGACGTCGACGTTTTACAGTTTGCCGTTCGACGCAACGTGGGTTCCCGATCTGTGGGGCCGGGTTCGCAATCAGGTTCGTGCCAACACAGCTTCCGCGCAAGCCAGCGCGGCGGATCTGGAAAACGCTCGCCTGACCGCTCAAGCGGAAGTCGCCGTGGATTATTACCAGCTTCGCGGCCAGGATGATCTCAAGCAGTTGCTCGATTCCACCGTAATCGCCTACCAGGAATCGTTGAACCTCACCAAAGTTCTGTATGAAACCGGAATAGACTCCGACGAAGCGGTGGCGCAGGCCGAAACGCAGCTGGAAACCACGCAAGCAGCGGATACCAACCTCGGGATCCTGCGCTCCCAGTACGAACACGCCATTGCCATGCTCGTCGGCGAGCCTGCCTCCACGTTTTCGATACCGGCTGAGCCTTTGCAGTCAAATCCGCCCGCGATTCCGTTTGGCGTTCCTTCGCAACTGCTCGAGCGCCGTCCCGACATCGCCGCGAATGAGCGGCTGATGGAACAAGCCAACGCGCAGATAGGCGTCGCATACGCCGCGTACTATCCGACGCTCACTCTGAGTGCATCCTTGGGGTTCGAGTCGCGTTCGTTTACGAGCTGGTTCACGTGGCCAAGCCGATTTTTTTCGGCGGGGCCGAGCTTGTCCGAGACCATCTACGATGGCGGCTTGCGTCGGGCCACAGTGATGCAATTTCGCGCGCAGTATGACGAAACCGTGGCGAATTACCGGCAGACGGTTTTGACTGCTTTCCAGCAGGTGGAAGACAATCTCGCGTCGCTGCGCATTCTTTCGGTTGAATTACAGCAGCAGGATACTGCGGTCGCGTCGGCGGAACGCAATTTGAAAATCGCCACGGATCGCTACAAATTGGGAATCGACCCCTACCTGAACGTGATCACGGCGCAGACCACGCTGCTGAGCAATCGGCAAACGGACGTCAACCTGCGGATCCAGCAGATGACGGCCAGCGTGCAATTGGTCGAGGCGCTCGGCGGAGGCTGGGATGCGTCGCAAATTCCCACGCCGCACCAGGTGCTTTCGCAGGATTCGCCTCCGCAGCCATCCAACAAATAGCACCTCGATAGAGTCCCGCCGCGGGTCGCGATCGTGGGCATTGCGGCCAATTCTGCGCCCCAACGCGCCTGCGTTTTTTGGTATGGTGCTAAAGGGTTTCAGCGGGCGATGCTAGCCCTTGCTGAAGCCATCGAGCGCGGATTCTCCGTGAAGCTCCTGCAAAACTACATTAACGGCCGATTTGTGAGCGGTGCGCGCGAGTTTGCCGACGTCAACCCCGCCGATGGTTCTGTTGTCGCGCAAGTATCCGAAGCAGACCGCGCCGCCGTTGATGAAGCCGTTGCGTCGGCGCGCGGCGCTCTCGCTCGGGAATGGGCCTGCTGGCCGGTTGCAAAGCGTGCGGAGATGCTGCACAAGATCGCCGACGGGATCGAAGCGCGCTTCCAGGATTTTCTGCTGGCGGAAGTTGCGGATACCGGCAAGCCATTCTCGCTTGCGTCGCGCATTGATGTTCCGCGCGGCGCCGCGAATTTTCGCGCGTTTGCCGACATTATCAAGACCGCGGGCCTGGAATCCTTTCGCACGGAAACTCCGGATGGCGCCGTCGCGCTGAATTACGCCGCGCGCAAGCCGCTTGGCGTGGTGGGCATTATTACGCCGTGGAATTTGCCGCTCTTGCTGCTGACGTGGAAAGTGGCTCCGGCGCTGGCTTGCGGAAACTGTGTGGTCGTCAAACCTTCCGAAGAGACGCCAGCGACTGCGACCTTGCTGGCAGAGGTGATGCATGCGGCTGGCGTTCCAGCTGGCGTCTTCAACCTAGTGCACGGCTTTGGGCCGGATTCGGCTGGCGAATTTCTGACAACGCATGAGGGAGTGGACGCGCTGACTTTTACCGGAGAATCGCGCACCGGAGCGGCGATCATGCGCGCTGCCGCTTCCACGGTTAAACCGCTTTCGTTTGAGTTGGGCGGAAAGAATGCGGCGATTGTGTTTGCCGATTGCGATTTCGAGCAGACGCTCAATGGGCTGGCGGATGCCGTGTTCATGAATACCGGCCAAGTGTGTCTTTGCGCCGAGCGTGTGTATGTGGAACGTAGCATCTTCGACCGATTTGTAGCAGGGCTCAAACAAAAAGCAGACGGTTTGCGCCTCGGCTGGCCGATGGAAGAAACCACTACGACCGGTCCGCTGATTTCGAAGGATCACCGCTCGAAAGTCCTCTCTTATTATCAATTGGCGCGTGAGGAGGGAGCGAACGTCGTTACCGGCGGCGGCTTCCCTTCTTTCGGCGATGCCCGCGATAATGGTTTTTACGTCGAGCCAACGATTCTCACAGGGCTTTCGGAAGCTGCCCGTTGCGTGAAGGAAGAGATTTTTGGCCCGGTTTGCCACGTCTCGCCATTTGATAGCGAAGAAGAAGCCATCGCCAAGGCAAACGACACGAAGTACGGTTTGGCGGCCTCGGTGTGGACCTCGAATTTGAAGCGGGGACACCGCGTGGCGGAAAAGCTGCGCGTCGGAATCACTTGGGTGAATTGCTGGTTTCTGCGAGATCTGCGCACTCCCTTCGGAGGCGCGGGCCTTTCCGGCATTGGCCGCGAAGGCGGAATGTACTCGTTGAACTTTTATTCGGAACTGAACAATATCTGCGTTAAGTTGAGTGAATGATGACGACCGAAAGCAAAGTCGTTCAAGGCAAAGCAAAGCCGCGCGGGCGTTTCCCGCACGTCAAACGCGCCGGGGATTATCTTTTCATTTCTGGCACAAGCTCGCGCCGCGCGGATAATTCCATCGCGGGTGCGGACGTGGATTCGCTGGGGACGACGCAGCTGGATATTCGCGCGCAGACGCGCGCGCTGATCGAAAATATCCGCGATATCCTCGCGAGCATGGATGCGCAGCTCGCGGACCTGGTGGAAATTTCAACCTTTCTCGTGAACATGGACGATTTTGCGGGCTACAACGAGGTCTATGCCGAATATTTCGATGAAAGCGGCCCTGCGCGCACGACCGTCGCAGTCCATCAGCTGCCTCATCCGCATCTTTTGATCGAAATGAAAGCGATCGCTTATAAGCCGCTCGCTGCGGCGGAGAGGAAGAAATAATGCCTTCCATCAAGACGCTGAAAGCGTTTAATTTCCAAAACTGGATCGACGCGAATCGCGACAAACTGAAACCGCCGGTAGGGAACGCGCAAGTGTGGGACGATGGCGACATCATCGTGACAGTCGTCGGTGGGCCCAACCAGCGCGTGGATTATCACGACGATCCCACCGAGGAATTTTTCTATCAACTGGAGGGCGATATTTTCATTCGGGTGATGGAAGAGCCGGGCAAGCCACCGCTCGAAATCCCCATCAAGGAAGGTGAGATTTTTCTACTGCCAAAGCATACGCGTCATTCGCCGCAACGCCACGCGCCGGGAACGATCGGACTGGTGATCGAAATTCCTCGTCCCGAGGGAGTGAAAGACGGCTTTGAATGGTATTGCGATAAATGCCATCATCTGGTTCATCGCGCCGAAGTGCTTTTGAAGAGCATCGTCACGGACTTGCCACCGCTTTTTGAGCGGTTTTACCAAAACGAAAAACTGCGAGTGTGCCCGAATTGCGGCACGGTTCATCCAGGCAAGCCGGCGCCCAGGTAGACTTGGTCGGCGAATCGCCAACAACAATGCCAGTCACCGACATTCACACGCATTTCTTCCCGGAATCCTGGCCGGATCTCGCGGCGCGCTTCGGCACGCCCGATTGGCCGTGGATCAAGCACACCGCGCCCGGCAAAGCCGTAATCATGCTCGGCGACCGGGAATTTCGCTGCATCAATTCGGCATGCTGGGATGTGAATGTGCGTCTGGAGGAAATGGATCGCGATGGCATTGACCAGCAGATTATTTCCGCCACACCGGTTCTCTTTGCATACAACCGCGAGCCGAGGCATGCGCTCGAGTGCGCGCAGCTTTTCAATGACGTTGCTTTACAAATGTGCCAGCGGGGAAAGGGAAGACTGCAGACGCTATGCCAGGTGCCGTTGCAGGATATGGACGCGTCCTGTGCGGAACTCACGCGTTGTATGCGCGCTGGGCACGTGGGCGTCGAGATCGGCAATCATGTTGGCGAAAGGAATCTCGACGATCCCGGCATCGTGACTTTTCTGCACCATTGCGCCGACGAGGGCGCGGCCGTGCTAGTCCATCCGTGGGACATGATGGCCTCGCAGCGTATGCCGAATTACATGATGCCGTGGACCGTGGGAATGCCTGCCGAAACGCAACTTTCGCTGGTGTCGTTAATCGTGAGCGGCGCGTTTGACCGATTGCCTGAGAGCCTGCGCATTTGTTTCGCGCACGGCGGCGGCAGCTTTGCGTTCCTTCTCGGACGCCTCGAAAATGCTTGGCATCATCATCCTGTGGCGCGCGGCGTTTCGCAATTTCCGCCGAGCCACTATGTGAAACGGTTTTGCGTGGATTCCGCGGTTTTCGATGAGCGTACTTTGCAATTCCTTGTCGAGATCATGGGGCAGGATCGCGTGTTGCTCGGCTCGGATTATCCATTCCCGCTGGGCGAAGAGCGCGTTGGTGCATTGATTCGCGGGAGCCGGCTATCGTCGGCAGTGAAAACAAAATTGCTTGGCAGCAACGCCGAAAAATGGCTCGGCAAAAGCGAACAGGCGGGCAAAGAAGCCGGTTCAGCGAGACCACCGAAGCCGGAAGAACGAACGGCGACCGTGGGTTGTCCGGCTCGCGGCGCTGCTGAAAATAACGAAGAGGCTGGACGGGAGAGCGGCGACCGAAACACAGGTAAGCTCACTTACAGTTCGTATCTCGAAGTACCCGAGTTATTGAAGCTGCAGCATCCGGAATCGTCCCCGCCGCATCATGACGAGTTGCTTTTCATCATCGTTCATCAGACCTACGAATTGTGGTTCAAGGAGCTGCTGCACGATCTGGACGCGGTGGTCGCGAATCTGCGCGAGGCAGCGGCCGATCCTACTACGCGCGATGGAGTCTATGAAGCCGCGCGCCTGCTACGCCGTTGCACGGAAATCATGCGTGTGCTGGTCGAGCAGTTCACTATCCTCGAAACCATGCTGCCCACCCATTTCCTCGTGTTTCGCGAAAAGTTGGCGCCCGCCAGCGGCTTTCAGTCCGAACAATTCCGCGAAATCGAATTTTTGTGCGGGCTGAAAGACGAAAAAATGTTGCGCTACCATGAGCTCACGCCGGAAACGCATGCCATTCTGAATCGTCGGCTGCGCGAAGAGTCTCTGCGCGACGTTTTCTTCCAGGCATTGGAAGCTTTGGGCACGCTGCCTGCCAGCGGGCCGAACGCCAGCGAAGCCGAGAAATTTCAGGCGCGTGCACAAGCGATCCACGCACTTTACCGCGACGAGCGCAATCACCGCGACTGGATTGACGTTTGCGAGCGCTTGACGGAATTCGACGAGCTCGTTGTAGGCTGGCGCCTTCGCCACATTCAGATGGTCGAACGCACCATCGGAATTCGCATGGGCACTGGCGGCAGCGCCGGGTCTTCCTATCTGAAGCTCACGCTGGATAAGAAATTCTTCCCGGAACTCTGGGAAGCGCGAACGTATCTGGAAGGATGATTCTTCTCGTCGCGACCGTTGTGCCGCGCGCGCCTTTCCCGAATATGAACAATCGCTCCCAATCCATCACGCTGGTTGGCGCCGGGCTCACGGGCCCGCTGCTGGCGATCTCGCTGGTGCAGCGCGGATTTCGCGTGCAGATTTACGAGCGGCGCCCAGACATGCGTCGCGTGCGCGCCAGCGCGGGCCGCTCGATCAATCTTGCGATCTCCACGCGCGGGATTCACGCGTTGCGTGAGGCGGGCCTGTGGGAGGAAATGCGCCGCATCATCGTGCCGATGAAAGGACGAATGATGCATTCGCTGGCGGGCGAACTGACGTTTCAGCCCTACGGAAAAAACGATACCGAGGTGATCAATTCGATTTCGCGGGCTGATCTGAACGTCGCACTGATGAACGCGGCGGAAGCGGGCGGCGTCACGATTCGTTTCGGCGAACGTTGTATGGGATTCGACGCCGTCACCGGAGCCGCGCGGTTTCGCAACGAAGAATCGGGACGCGAGACTCTTGTTGAGTCCGATACCTTGATCGGCACAGACGGATCGGCTTCTGCGATTCGCCTGGAAATGCAAAGGTTGGGCCGCTTCAATCTGTCGCAGGAATATCTCGACTACGGCTACAAGGAGCTGACGATTCCCGCGGGTCCCGGCGGCAAACACTTGCTCGAGCCCAACGCGCTGCACATATGGCCGCGCGGCGCATATATGTTGATCGCGTTGCCCAATGTTGATGGAACGTTTGCGTGCATCCTCTTCTTGCCTTTCGAAGGCAGCGAGAGCTTTGCGAAGCTCGATACCGCTGAAAAAGCGGAGGCATTCTTTGCCGAGAGATTTTCCGACGCCATTCCATTGATGCCGCAACTGAAAGAAAACTACACAAGCAATCCGACCGGGGCGATGGTCACGATTAAATGTTCGCCGTGGCACCTGGGCGGAAAGCCGCTTTTGCTTGGAGACGCGGCCCACGCCATCGTTCCGTTTTTCGGTCAAGGAATGAATTGCGCTTTCGAGGATTGCACGGCGTTCCTGGAACTTCTGGATAACCACGGTCCCGATTGGGCGAAACTGTTTGCTGAATTCGAACACGCGCGCAAAACCAACACAGATGCGATCGCCGATCTAGCCCTCGAGAATTTCATCGAAATGCGCGATCGCGTGGCGGATCCCCGATTTCTGTTCCGGAAGAAAGTCGAACTTGCCCTCGAGGCTACATATCCGCGTCTCTTTGTTCCCAAATACGCGATGGTGACTTTTCATCGTGTGCCCTATTCCATGGCTCTTTCGCGTGGACAAATTCAAGATCGCCTGCTCACGGAATTGTGTGATTCGATCACTCGAATCGAAGATCTCGATTGGCAGAAGGCCGACGCGTTGATTCGTCGCGAACTCACGCCTCTGGAGAATTTCTAAGTGGCCGGAAGCAAATTCGAAACAGGTCGCGACTTTGCCATCGAGATGAACGCTCGCGATCCTCTCGCGGCGTATCGCGATCGGTTCCACATTCCTAAAGGCCCGGGCGGCGCTGATTGCGTGTATCTCTGCGGCCATTCTCTCGGCTTGCAGCCGAAGACGGCGCGCGGTTACGTCGAAAGGGAACTGGAAGATTGGGCCAAGCTCGGCGTGGAGGGCCATTTCCACGCGCAAAATCCGTGGATGCCGTACCACGAATTGCTCGCGGCGCCCACTGCGCGGCTGGTGGGCGCCTCGCCTGAAGAAGTCGTCGTGATGAACTCGCTTACGGTGAACCTGCACCTCATGCTGGTTTCTTTTTACCGGCCGACGGCCGCGCGAAACAGAACCCTCATCGAGTCGAACGCATTTCCTTCCGATCAATACGCGGTGCAATCGCAAATCCGCTATCACGGCTACGACCCAGCAAGCTCGCTGATCGAAATCGGCCCGCGCCCGGACGAAAAGGCCATTAGGACCGAGGACATTGAAAACCTGCTCACTGAAGAAGGCGAGCGGATCGCGCTTGTGATCCTCGGCGGCGTGAATTACTACAGTGGGCAGGCGTTTGACTGCGCACGGATCGCCGCAGCCGGACGCTCGCGCGGCTGCGTGGTCGGCTTTGACATGGCGCACGCTGCGGGAAATATTCCCCTGCGGCTTCACGATTGGAACGCGGATTTTGCAGTTTGGTGCAGCTACAAATATTTGAACGGCGGCCCCGGATGCATCGCGGGATGCTTCGTGCACGAGCGCCACGCGCGGAATCCGGATTTGCCGCGATTTGCGGGCTGGTGGGGAAACGACAAGGCCGCGCGCTTCCGAATGGAGCCACAATTTCAGGCTATCCCGGGAGCGGAGGGCTGGCAATTGAGCAATCCGTCCATCGTTTCGATGGCCGCGCTGCGGGCATCGATGGACATTTTCGACGAAGCGGGAATCGAGCAATTGCGCGCGAAAAGCGTGGAACTGACGGGTTATTTGGCATTTCTGCTGGAGCAAACGACGAGCGAGAGCTTCTCAATCATCACGCCGCGCGATTCGGCGCAGCGCGGCGCGCAGCTATCGTTGCAGATTAAATCGAATGGCCGTGCACTGTGCGACCGGCTCTCACGCCAGGGAATCATCTGCGACTGGCGCGAGCCGGACATACTCCGAGTCGCGCCTGTGCCACTGTACAACTCTTTCCTCGACGTTCACACCTTCGCGGAGAAGTTTCTGGCAGAAATGGAAAAGTAACATTTCATAGGTGTACCACGCAGCCGCATTCTGAACTGCTGTTGGCTATCAAGCGCGCGTAGTGCCGCCGGCTCGAATCATCTCGACCGTTGCCGCTCCTAGCGGCGTGGCGGTGTCGGCGAGACCGAGGACGACATCAAAATGATTTGCTCCGGTAATTTCAAGCTCCGAGACAGGGAAGCCGCCACCACGCAACTTCGACGCGAACGCCTCGCTCTGCCGCTTGAATTCCGAAGTTTCATTCTCGCCCCACGCGACAATCGTTTTCACGGGCGATCCAGGTGTCAGGCGAGCCGGGCTGAGCGTTGCCACATCAGCGATGGTCAAGTGCAGGGCCGCGTCAATGTAAGTCCCGACGAGAGGTTCGAGGTCATAGACTCCGCTCAGTAGAATCGCGCCTGCGACCGCAGCAGAAGGCAATCGGTATTCGACTTGCCAGCCTTCTATCAACATCATTGCAGAGAGATGCGCTCCAGCCGAGCTGCCCGCAACGTAGATGCGGCGCGCATCGAAGCCCAACGTTGCAGCCTGCTGGTGCAGGGAAGCAATCGCGCGGCGGGACTGATCGACGATGGCCCCAAGCGTCGCTTTTGGCGCCAGTGTGTAATCAACCGCCGCGAACGCGATCCCGTTCGCGATGCAATCCGGCGCAGCAAATAACGATTCGTTTTTCGATAACTCCTGCCAATAGCCCCCGTGAAAAAAGACCAGCAAGGGCGCATCTGCGGCGGCAGCCGGAAAATAATCGAACGTCTCGTCCGGCTGCTCGCCCCAGCGTAAATTCTTCAGGCAACGGCAGCTCCGCTCCGCTTCGCGGCTGCGCGCGGCGTATGCTTCGAGGTAAGGAGCGAGCGCCGGAATGCAACTGCTCGGCGAATATTGCCGTTCGCGCTCCGCCAGCGGCCAGTCGCGCCATTTCGATTCGTCTTGCGTCATTTAGGGTTTGTTCAGCCAATTCGCTACGGCGGAAACCATACTACAAGAGGTTTGCGTTGCTTTATAATCCGCGCGCCAAATCAAGAAGCTGGTTCCGCAGGTGCGGCCAACATACGGCTCGAGACATGCAGTCCGTAATTCATGCCGCATGACGTGAAGGAAGGATGGTCAATGAGCTTTTCTCGCCGTGGAAAGCATTCGCACGCCGCTCGCCCATCTATTGTTGTTGCGATCCGTGTGTTGTTATTCGTTATTTTGACGGGCTTACCGGCTCGGTCACAGTCCGAAGCGGGCAAAGCGGTGAAGTCGCTCTCTGTCCCGACGCAGACTACCGTGAAGGAATTGTCCTCGCTCGTCAGTTTGCCAGCAGATGACTGGCGCTTCCATGCCGGAGACGTGGCGCACGGCGAATCCACCGATCTCGATGATTCGGGCTGGCAAACGGTGAAGAAAGATACCCACGCGCCGACCAAAGCGGTCTGGTATCGTCGCTGGATTGAAATTCCAAAAACCCTCAACGGCTATGACCTTACCGGCGCAAGCGTGTGGTTTCAATTTGTAGCGTATGCGAACGGGCCGATGCCCGAGATTATTTACTTTAATGGACGCCGCGTGGCCATGGGCGAGGACCTCGAACCGATCGTCTTATTCGATGAGGCGAAGCCCGGCGACAAAGTCCTGGTGGCCATAAAACTGCTGCACACGGTTGACCAGAAATATTTCGCTGGAGCAAATCTGCGCATCGAGTTCACGCCGTCGCGTCCCAATCCGTCGCAATTGCTGGAAGAGATCGAATCCACCGCAGAGCTGATCCCTTCGCTCGGTGTGGCTGCCCAGACGACTCAACAGCAATTGGAAACTGCGACCGCCGCCGTGGATCTGAACGCGCTTCACCAGGCAGATCAAAAAGCGTTCGACGCATCGCTGGAAAAATCCCAGGCCTTGCTGGAAGTGCTGAAGCCCAGCCTGCAAGGAACCTCCGTGCGCTTGACCGGCAACTCGCACATTGACGCTGCCTGGCTGTGGCCTTGGACGGAAACGGTAGACGTGGTCCGGCGCACATTTTCCACGGCGCTTCAGCTGATGGACGAATATCCTCAATATACGTTCACGCAATCCGCCGCGGCTTATAGCGATTGGGTGCTGGAAAAATATCCCTCCGTTTACCAGGAAATTCTCAGCCGCGTGAAGCAAGGCCGCTGGGAATTGGTCGGCGGCATGTGGGTCGAGCCGGACCTAAATATGCCGGATGGCGAATCGCTGGTGCGCCAGTTGCTCGTGGGCAAGCGCTACTTTAAGGAGAAGTTCGGCGTGGACGTGCGCATCGGCTGGAATCCGGATTCATTCGGCTACAACTGGCAACTGCCGCAGATTTACAAGAAGTCTGGAATCGATTATTTCGTCACGCAAAAAATGGCCTGGAACGACACCAACAAGCTGCCCATGAAACTCTTCTGGTGGCAATCGCCGGACGGCAGCCGCGTGCTCACGTATTTTCCGCATGACTACGCGAACGAAATTGATCCAGTGCGAATCGCGGCGGACGTAACGACGTCTCGCGAGCGCAATCCGGGCGCCACGGAAATGATGCATCTGTTTGGCGTTGGCGATCACGGCGGCGGCCCCACGCGCGCTATGCTGGATAGCGGCGAAAAATGGACCGAGCCGCAAATGGTGTTTCCCAAAGCGTTTTTCGGCGTCGCGCAGGGATTCTTCTCGGATGTCGAAACGAAATTGGATACGGAACACTCGCCGGTGTGGAACTATAAGTCCATTGTCACTGCGAATACGAATCTGGCGCCCGCCGCCGCTGGCAAGATCAGTCTGCCGATCTGGAATGACGAGCTGTATTTCGAATATCACCGTGGCGTCTTCACCACGCAAGCCAATCACAAGCGCAACATGCGGGAGAGCGAAGAAGAAATGCTCAACGCCGAGAAGTACTCGTCGCTGGCATGGCTTTCCGGCGCCGCCTACCCCGCGACGGAGCTCACCGAGGCCTGGAAGAAGGTTTTATTCAACCAGTTCCACGATCTCGCGGCGGGTTCGGGCATTGGCGTGATTTATCAAGACGCGCAGAAGGATTACGACGTGGTGCGCTGGGCCACCGGCGAGGCTACATCCAATGCACTGCACACGCTGGCCAGTGAAGTGAACACGACTTCGGCGAGTGCCGGCGGAATCTCGGTGCTCGTCTTCAATCCGCTCGCGTGGGAGCGAACAGATCTGGTCACGGCCGATGTGCAAATGCCCGGGACTGATAAAAATGGAATATCCGTGCTCGACGCGCAGGGAAAACCGCTGCTGTATCAGGTGCTTTCTTCCGATGCTGCAACGCATACGTATCAGCTGCTGATCGAAGCGAAAAATGTGCCGTCGCTCGGATACGAAGTGCTTCACGTGGTTCCCGGCCGCAACGATGCGACGACCGATCTGCACGCTGACGGTGTGGCGCTGGAGAATTCGCTGCTTCGCGTGTCGGTGGATCCGCACAACGGCTGCGTCACAAGCCTTTACAACAAGCAAGCTAAGTTCGAGTCCATCGCTGCGGGCGAGTGCGGGAACGAACTGGTGGCATTCAAGGACACGCCGAAAGATTACGATGCCTGGAACATTGATGCCGACTTCGAGCAGCATTTCACGAAGCTCGATCAAGCCGACTCGGTGCAATTGATTGAACGCGGCCCACTGCGCGCCGTGATTCGCGTGAAGCGCAAATGGCAACAATCGGAATTCGTACAAGACATCACGCTCTATGCGGGACTCGATCGTGTGGACATCGTGAACGACATTGACTGGCACGAAACGCACGTCCTGCTGAAAGCGGCGTTTCCACTCGCGGCCTCGAGCGGCGACGCCACATTCGAAATTCCTTACGGCTCGATCCGGCGGCCCACGCGGCGCAACAACAGCTGGGAGGCGGCGAAATTCGAAGTTCCCGCGTTGCGCTGGGCGGATTTGGGAGACGCGCATCACGGTTTCAGCTTGATCAATGAATCAAAATACGGCTACGACGCGAAAGGCAACGTGCTGCGGATTTCGTTGCTGCGTTCTCCCGCCTGGCCGGATCCCGATGCCGATCGCGGGCATCATCATTTCAGCTACGCGCTCTATCCGCATGCGGGCGATTGGAAGCAGGCTCTCACCGTACGGCAGGGTTACGATTTCAATTACAAACTGCAAGCGATGCAGGTGCAGGCGCACGATGGAAAGTGGCCGCCGCGCCAGTCGCTGGTGACGATCGAACCGGAAAATGTTGTGCTTACGGCTGTGAAGAAAGCGGAGGATAGCGACGCGCTCATTCTGCGGTTTTATGAGTGGGCTGGAAAAAGTGGAGAAGCGCGCATCAGCGTTCCCGCTGGCGCCGCCAGTGCCACGCTCACCAATCTCATGGAATCGCCGGAGGGCTCGCCGCTGCCCGTCACGGCGAGCGGACATTTCACCGTGCCCATTCATCCGTACGAAATTCAGTCCGTCCGAGTGGATTATCCGCAGCGACGCGAATCGAATTAGCGTCGGCGCAGGTGACGACTGGCCGCGGACCGCCGCCGTCAAATGTAGGCTTCGTCGCTCGCGCTCGCCGCACGTAGTGCCGCGATGGATGGATGAACCTTTTCCTTGTCCCATGCGCGTAGCAGCCCTGAAAAATAATAATACCAGTAAACATCGGGGCCGGCTCGGCGGAATAGCCTCGTAATTTCGTCCGCCACCGTGCCGTCGCCCTTTTTCATGGTGAGGAATGGCGCGAAATCCAATGAATCAATTCGCGTCAGCATGGCCGCCAGATCCTCGATCTCCTGCTTGCGCTGAGCAATCAATGCTCGCCATTTGTCTGCTGCGGCTTCGTCCAGCATTCCGAAAAATGTTGCGCCGTCTCCGAGGAGCGCGGGATGTTTGCGCAAGAAAGGCAGTTGCGTCTCGCCGTAAACACCGGCGCGCCGAATCAGATCAGGAACCGTAAACGGAAGGTGCTGATGGATGGCTTGCGCCTCCGGCACGTAGCGAACGCAGAACCCTCTGCGGCTCAGGCGCAATCCGAGATCGGAGTCTTCCGCGACGCGAAAATGCGGATCGAACGACCCAACAGCTAGCACCGCCTCGCGTTTGACGCTCAAGTTGCAAGTGACGACGTACGTGTACCCCCAATAAGTGCCGGGCTGCAGAGTTGCTTGCGGAAAAAAGAACGGGCTGGCGATTAAGAATCGCGTCAGCGCGTGGTCCCGCGCCGCCGGCGGAAAGCGAAAATCTCCCAGGACGGCTTGCCGGTCGTTTGCGCAGACCCGATGGGCCTTTCGATGTTCGGCTAGCAGGTCAGGCGCGGAAATCGTGTCGTCATTGAGTAGCACGAGGAACTCGCCGCGGGCGTGCCGCACGCCGCGGCGGCGCGCCGCACCGGCACTCGCATTCAGCTGGCGCAAATATTGAAATGGGAATGCGGCCCGAAAATTGCGGCAGAACTTCTCGGTGTCGTCGGTAGAGCCGTCGTCCACCACAATCACCTCAAAGATGTCCGGCGCGACCGACTGGCGCGCGAGGGCATCGAGACACTGCGTTAGCACGCCCTTGCGGTTATAAGTTGGGATGATCACGGAAAACATCGGCGTGTTCGGCCGTGAGTGTACTGTTGGTCCGATTTTGATTTGTGCGGCCGTGCGCGCCGCAGCGTTGCCATTCGATATAAGCTTCTCGACTCGGCGGGAATATTGCGCGGCCTTCTCCACGTCACCCAATCCGCGATAACAGCGCGCCATCAATTCGACGGCCCGTAGGTACAAACCGCTCGCCGGCACGCGGCCTCGCACGTGGCTGAATATGTAGCGCAATTGTTCGAGGGCTTCGGCGGGCTGCCGAGACACGAGGAATTCCTCAGCGAGAGTGACCTAGCGGCTCATGCGCAGAAAGAGTCGCTGAGAAGCAGCTGAACTCGTTACAACCTCAGGAAACCGCTTTTCGACAAGCAGGTACGGCCATAAGAATCCAGGATCATACGTCTTCGGCGTCACGGTGCGTGCTTGCCGCACCATGCAGCGCACGGCCTCTTGCATCCGTTCTTCGCTGAAATATTCGGTGATGTGTGTGCGCCCTTGCCGCGCGAGCCGGTGCCACAGATTTTCATCGGTGTAGGCGCGTACGGCGGCGTCGGCAAGTTCTTGCGGCATGTCAGCGATCAGCGCGGTCTCGTCGTGGTGGAGGTGTATCCCGTCGGCGCCTACAGTGGTGGTTACGAGCGGCACTCCGTGGGACAGCGCGGAAAGGTTTTTGGTCTTAATCCCTGTCCCGAAGCGAACGGGCGAAACGGCGACGCGACAATTCGCAAAGACTGGATGGAGGTCGGCGACGAAACCCACGCGCATCACTCCATTTTGGCCGACGCCTAGACCGCTTGGAAGATTGTTGCCTACGAGTAGCAGCTCCGCGGAAGGAAGCTGCGCACGAATCCGCGGCCAGATATCGGCAAGCATCCAGTCCACCGCATCGCGGTTCGCGGGATTATCAAAGTTCGCGAGAAAAATCGTGCCGCTGCGTAAATCGAGCGGGTCGCCTGGTGGCCCCGCCGCCGCAATCATGGGCATCCCGCCCGTGCGCAATTCCGGAATTACGCGCAAGAACGCGCGGCTGTCATCTTCCGATATCGTCAGAACTAAATCCGTTCGGCGGTACACGGCGAACTCCCGGCATGTGAAATCGTAGGATCGCTCGTAATCAGCCCAGTAGCCAGTCAGCGAAGCCATCTGCATTTCGCGCACGCCCTGCTGGTCGTCGGTAAGCACCGCGATGAAAGTTTTCGGGGATAAGTGTCGGATCTCTTGCAAGTAATGTTCGGGAATCGAAATCCCGTTCCAGAACCAGTGGAACAGGATGGCTAGATCGAACTCGTTCTCCTGCATCAGTTGGTCGAAAGTCCATTCCACGGGAAAATCGAAGCCCAGAAACCGCATGCGTTCGGCCTCCGGTGCGAGAACTCGAATACCCAACTCTTCGACGCCCGCGGCATATCGTTCGCGATTGATCCCGCTGCGCGCCACGTGGATCACGTTGTGCCCTTGCGCGCGCAATTCCCGCAGCATTTGCATCCATTGCACATCCGCGCCATGACGATCGGGTGCGGCAACATTTCATGCACCACCAGGATATTCAGAGGCGCGTCTGCACTTGTTGTTGCGCTCGTTGATTCCGTCACGTTCGCATGCACCTGCTCTCAGGAGTCTGGTCTCTATGTTCCGAAGAGTTGGTCATTTAGTCGGCAAGAATTGCCGGGTTCCGATTCCGGCGGCTGATTGACACGCGGCTGCGCCCTGGTTGAGCTGACCCTCATCGCTATATGCAATCCTTGTGCCGTGAGTGAAAAAGTACTGTCGCAATGCCGCGATTTCCTATCGGCCGACGACGATTTGCGATATCTGGCGAACCATTGAGGAACTGATTGGGGAGCAACTTCGATGAGAATGCCGAAAGTAGGCGAGTTATTAAAAGCTTTTAATTCGCTGGGGCGGAAGGCTGGCCTCACGTAGCGTTGTGCGATCTCAAAGCGCGGGCTGCTGCTGCGTCAAACAATGGAGCGTTCCGAAGCCCCACACTAAGTCCACGGCGTGGATTCCGACGACCGGGCGCCCACGGAACAGTTCGCCTAGAATTCCGAGTGCCACTCGGTCCTGCGGATCGTTGAAGGTCGGTACGAGAACCGCCGAATTGCAGATGTAAAAATTCGCATAGCTCGCGGGAAGCCGCACCCCGTCAAAATGAAGCGGCGCGGGCATCGGGAGGGCCACTGCGTTCAATTTGCTGCCGTCTTCCAAGCGCGCTCCGCGCAGACGTTCCCAGTTTTCTTCGAGTGGCTTGTAATTCGCGTCATGGCGATTTTTCTCGCGCACCTGTACCACGGTGCGGCGGTCCACGAACCGGCACAGATCGTCCACGTGGCCATGCGTGTCGTCACCGGCGATGCCCTTGCCGAGCCAGAGTATGTTTTTCACGCCGAGATTATCGCGCAGCGCCGTTTCCGTGTCGGAGCGGCTGAAATGCGGATTTCGCACCTGACGTTTCTGGTCGAGCAAACATTCTTCGGTGGTCAGCAGCGTCCCACGTCCGTTTACGTCAATGCTGCCACCCTCCAGCACGACTTCATGGCCAAGACAGCGCGCGGGAAAAATCTCATACTTCAGTCGTCGCGCCACTTGCGGCGGAATCGCATCGTCCTTCTGCCACTCGGGATAACGCGCCCAGGCGCTGAACCGGAATCGCGCGATAGCGACTTGGCGGCGAGGCTTCGCGCGACGCGCGAAAATCGGCCCGAAATCACGCGTCCATCCGCGATTGGTAGGAAAGCGAAAAAACTGCACGCGGCTCGCGCGGACGCCTACTTGTTTTAGAATCTTGCGAACCTGAGATTCGTGCGCCTGCGAGTTCACCAGGATGCGCACGATTTCACCGGGAGCAATCTTCCGCACGATCTCGCCGTACACCCATTGAACGGGCTCGAGCTTTCCCGGCCAGTCGGTGGGATTGTGCGGCCAGCCAAGCCAGGTGGCTTCGTGCTTTTCCCATTCGGCGGGCATGGAAAAGCCCAGCGCCGCGGGGGTGAGTTGTTCATTCATGAATTTGTCCCGGGATGATGCTTCAATGTCTCTCGTCGAGGAAGCGCTGCTCGATGCCTTTATACGCATCAATCCTGCGATCGCGCAGAAAGGGCCAGTTGCGCCGGACGTCTTCCAGATGCGCCAGGTCCACGGTGCCGTAAAGAATTTCCTCACGATCGGTGGAGGCCTCCGCGAGAATCACTCCCTGCGGGTCGCAGAGGAAAGAGCCGCCCCAGAATTCCAGGCCGTCGCCGCCGGCTATGGGGATTTCGCGGCCCACGCGATTCACCGCCGCCACGTAAAGTCCATTCGCGATGGCATGGCCGCGCTGTACCGTGCGCCACGAATCGCGTTGCGCCGCGCCATTCGATTCTTTCTCGCTGGGGTGCCAGCCAATCGCCGTGGGATAAAAAAGAATGCAGGCGCCGTGCAATGCCGCGAGGCGCGCGCCTTCCGGGTACCACTGATCCCAGCAAATCAGGGTGCTGATTTTTCCTGCCTGCGTGTCAAAAGCGCGAAAGCCCAAATCTCCCGGCGTGAAATAAAATTTCTCGTAATACGCTGGATCGTCCGGAATATGCATCTTGCGATAGACGCCTGCGATTTTTCCGTCCGCGTCAATGATTGCCGCCGTATTGTGATAGACGCCTGCCGCGCGGCGTTCGAAGAGCGACGCCACTAGCACCACTTTTGCTTTCTGCGCGACGCGTCCCAAAGCTTCGGTTGTCGGGCCCGGGATCGCTTCCGCGAGATCAAAATTGGCGGTATCTTCGCTCTGGCAGAAATATTGCGATTGGAATAGTTCTGGCAAACAGACGACCTGCGCGCCGCCGCGAGCGGCTTCTTCGATCTTCGCGCTGGCACGCGCGAGGTTTTCCTTCGGCTGCGGGCTGACCGCCATCTGTATCAGGCCGACATTGAATTTTGTTGGTGTCGTCACGGTAAGAAAATCTACACGAAAGTGAGATGCGCGGCTAGACGCAAAAGATTCGCGGCGGCCGCATTTCGTGATGACTACAGGATCGCGCGCACCACTCCGCCATCCACGCGCACCGCCGCGCCGGTCGTCCCGCTTGCGAGCGGGCTGCACAAGTAAACGATCATGTGCGCTACTTCGTCGGTGGTCTCAAATCTTTTTATAAGCGATGTCGGGCGGATGTTCTTGAAGAATTCCGCTTCAAATGCCGCCGAGTCGCCCGCGGCTCCCATTTGCGCGATGAAGGTTTCGACTCCTTCGGAGCGGGTGGGGCCAGCCAGCACGCTATTCACCGTGATTCCTGTTCCCGCCACGCTCTCCGCAATTCCTCGCGCGACGGCCACTTGCGCCGTCTTGGTCATACCGTAATGAATCATTTCGGTGGGAATTTGCACCGCCGATTCGCTGGAGACGAATATGACGCGGCCCCAGTTTCTCCCGCGCATGCCGCCAAGATAATGGCGTGAAAGCCGTACTCCGCTCAGCACATTGGCTTCAAAAAGCCGCAGCCAATCCGCATCCGGGATCTGCTCGAATGGCTTCGGCTCGAAAATTCCCATGTTGTTGACCAGCACATCCACTTGCGGCACCGCCTCCACCAGCTTCGCGCAGCCAGCCGCGTTCGAGACGTCGCTCGCAACGCCCGACACCTGCGCCCCACGGTGCTGCTTCCGAATTTCGGCGACGGCCCGGTCAACGCGCTCTTGGGTCCTACCGTTAATCACCACCGACGCGCCTTCCGCCGCAAATTCGAGCGCCGCGGCGAAGCCGATTCCGGCAGTGGAGCCGGTGACCAATACTTTCTTGCCCGCTAGCTGCAGATCCATGAGGCCATCCTTGAAGTTGAAAATGAAAACATCGGCGCAGGTTATGTCAGACCATCTCGCTCACGCCGGAACTGGCGCAGCGGACCGCAGCCAGCGCTCCATCTGATCGTGGTCCACGAGTCCCGGTTGTTGCATCACCACTCGGCCGCCCATCAGTACCACGAAGTTGGGAATGCCGTTCACTTTGAATCGAGCGGCGAGTTGCGGATATTTTTCCGTGTCCACTTTTAGCACGATCGCTTTCCCGGCCATGTCGGCAGCGGTGCGCGCGACTTCGGGCGCGGCCATGAGGCACGGTTGGCACCACGCAGCCCAGAAGTCCACCAGCACCGGAACCGGGGAGTTCTGCACGATTTCGTCGAACAATTGATCGTCAACCGCGAGGGGCTCAGCGATCGGCGGTAAGGGCGATTTGCAAGCTCCACAGCGTCCAGTGCTGGCGAGAAATTTTGCCGGAACGCGGTTTTGCTGGCCACACTTACTGCACGTGCGAATCACCGGCATGCGGCACCTCCTGAATATCTGATTGCCGTGCGAATATAGATGCCTGAGACCGCACCGAAGGTTCTCGTTCGCCACGGAGCGGAAGGTGAGGCGCCATGCCCCTGTCCGCGGTGCCGGTGGCATGGGCCTATAGATAACCTCCTGATGAGTCTTGGGTTCACAGGAAGCATCGAATCCGGTACCATTAGAGTCTAAGGATAAGGACGCGTGTAGTCGTGTTTGCAGTGGATTAGCGGGGGGAATGGACTGAATGGGCGTACCGGTATCACAAATGTGGACGACGGCGTCCTACGTCATCGGCCAGCGGCTCAAGGGACGCAAGCACTATCCTTTCGTGCTGATGCTAGAGCCGTTGCTGCGCTGCAATCTGGCCTGTGCCGGCTGCGGCAAGATTCAATATCCCGCGCACGTCCTGAAGAAGCAGCTTACCCCCGAAGAGTGCTTCCGCGCGGTGGAAGAATGCGGCGCGCCGATGGTCAGCATCCCGGGCGGCGAGCCGCTTATGCACCCGCAGATTGCGGAGATCGTGGAAGGCTTGGTCGCGCGCAAAAAATACATCTACCTTTGCACGAACGCGCTGCTGCTAAAAGAGAAGCTCGACCAGTTCAAACCCAGCAAATATCTATCATTTTCCGTGCACATGGATGGCGAACGCGACGAGCATGACTTCGCGGTGTGCCGCGAAGGCACCTACGACAAAGCCGTCGAAGCCATCAAACTGGCTCTCGCCCGCGGCTTCCGCGTTACCACCAACACCACTCTTTTCGATGGCGCCGATCCGCAGAGCGTCCGCCGGTTTTTCGATGACATGATGGAACTGGGCGTCGAGGGCATGATGCTCTCGCCAGGCTACACCTACGACAAGGCTCCCGATCAGGATCATTTCCTCAGCAAGCGCAAGACGCGCGATCTCTTCCGCCAGATTTTGAGCAATCGTCACGAGAAATGGCGTTTCAATCTAAGCCCGCTCTTCATGGAATTCCTGATGGGCAAGCGGAATTACAAGTGCACGCCCTGGGGCATGCCCACTTACAACATTTTTGGCTGGCAGAAGCCTTGCTACCTTTTGCAGGACGGTTACGCGGATACCTTCGAAGAACTGATCCGCGAGACGGATTGGGACCGCTACGGCACGGAAAGCGGCAATCCCAAATGCGCGAACTGCATGGTTCACAGCGGCTACGAAGCCAGCGCCGTGGACGATATGTTCGGTTCGCTGAGCGGGTTTCTGAGCGCGGTCCGCGGCACACTGTTTAACAAATACAAGGATCCCGATGCGATGGGCGGCGCTTCACCTAACGCCGGAAAAGACTCCGGCCAGTTAGTGCAGATTGCCATGTCGCCGAAGGCCTGACGTTTCACAAGCACCATGCTCGATTCCAATACTTCCATTTCGCCCGAAGCTGCTGAAGAACACCTCGGCGTCGTTCACGAAAATCTCGAAGGCTGGGTTCCCGCTCTGGCTTCTGTGTCCGAGATACACGAAGCGTTGGAAAAAGCGTTCGATTACCGCGGCGATTTGACGATTACGCTGAAAGACGGGCAGAAGGTCGAAGGGTACATATTCGATCGCAAGATCAAGGGTCCGGCGCTCACCGATTGCTTCATCCGGCTGATGCCGAAAGACAAGCCGGGCAAACTTTCCATTGCCTACAGCGAAATCGCCGGCCTCGCGTTCACCGGCCGCGACACCGCTGCGGGCAAGAGCTTCGCCGCCTGGGTGAAGAAGTACAACGAGAAGAAAGCTGCCGGCGAAAAGAACATCGGCATTGACGCCGAACCGCTCGACGACTAATTAATCTTCGATATTTCCGGCGGCGCCAGACGTTTTTTCACGCTGCTTTATTTGCAGCTGCTGATATTCCTTCCACGTCAGATAGATAATTAAGGCATCAAAAATTGTTAGCCAGATGAGCGCCCAGGAGTGTGTGTGCGTGAAGCGGTGCAGCTGGTAGCCCATGAATGCGCTGAAAACGACGATCGTGAGCGGATAGGCCCAAAGTTTGTCGCGCCAGAGAGCGATTACCAGAAGGGTTTTGACCACGCCATGCGAGACGAGGTACATGGCTGCGAACTGGGTGCTGCCGTTATCAGCCATCTTTTGCGAGGCGTTCAGCACGTGCAAGACGATCGTGCTGTGCGGCGCGTCCACGAGCAGAGCCTCGCAGATTCTGCGCACGATTTCGTTCATGGCCTGGGGCTTGACCAACCACAGCACCACGCCGGAAAAGACTTCGAATAAGCCTCCGACGCCCTTCAGCGAAATTCCCACACGAAAGGATTCGTGCAGGATAAATTTGGGCGCCACTTTCATCCGGCGGTCACGATGATCCGCGCTCCAGCACGGCGAGTTTCTCAATGAAGTGCTCGCGCCAGTCGTTCGGCAGCGGTTCCAGCTGCGCCGCGCGCCGCATCAATGGAAGATCATTCGCATGCCGGAAAAGCCTATTGATATCGCTCACCGAAATTCCGCTCTCGTCTTCGTGGATTTTCTCGATCGTGTCCCCTGCGGCGACCAGGCCTTCTTCCACCACTGAAAAATAAAAGCCGGAGCACCCGCTCCAGAGAAATCGTTTCAAGATATCATCGCGCCGGAATTTTGCGGCGAGTTTAAAGCACGGAACGCGCGGCTGAGTAACCATCACAGTGGCCTCGCCGACGCGAAAGCGGTCGCCGATGTGCGTGTCGGATTCGTCCAGGCCTTCGGTCGTGAGGTTTTCGCCGAAAGCGCCCCACTTCAAGTCCGTTTCGGGCAATTCCCTTCGCCAGAACGAATAGTGCTCCACTGGATAAGCGTAGACAGCTTTATAGCGACCGCCATGCACCGACAAATCGGCCTGACGGTCGCCGTCCAAATCGAGCGTCCGCATCATCACCGGGCCCTGAACGGGTTCTTTGAATATGCCCGTGGTGAAGGATTGACCCTTCCATGCGACCAGGCGCGGCAATGCCACGTTGACGGACCGTATTCTCATTCGGGTTTCCCGTTTTGCTTGAAGCGCGAAGTTGGCAGCATCACACCCGGCAGTCGAGGACAGCTGAACCGTTGATGCGATCCGCTTTCAGAGCGTTGAGCGCGCGATTCGCCTCTTGCAACGGGAAGACGTTAATTTGCGTGCGCACTGGAATTTCCGCGGCGACTTTCAAGAAATCTTCGCCGTCTTGCCGGGTGTTATTGGCCACGCTGCGCATCACTCGTTCCTCGTAAAGCAGATCGTAATCGAATGACGGGATCGGGCTCATGTGAATCCCGCCCAGCACCAGCACCCCGCCTTTCTTCAGCGCTTTCAGCGCGACCGGTACCAATTCTCCGGCGGGTGCGAAAATAATCGCGGCATCCAACTTCACCGGGGGCGCCGCATCGGATTCGCCGGCCCACACCGCTCCCAGCTCGAGCGCCAGCTGCTGATGTTTCTTGCCGCGCGTGGGTGCGTACACTTCCACGCCCCAGTGGCGCGCCACTTGGATCGCCACGCTGGCTGCCGAGCCGAAGCCGTAAAAGGCGATTCGTCCGCCGGCTTTGATGCCGGAAATGCGCAAGCACCGAAATCCGATGATCCCGGCGCAAAGCAATGGCGCCGCTTGTTCGTCGGGGAAGCCTTCGGGAATCGGATAGACGAAGTTCTCCGGAGCAACGGCATATTCCGCGTAACCGCCGTCAACCGTGTAACCCGTGAAGGTGGGGTGGTCGCAAAGATTTTCCATTCCCGCGCGGCAGAATTCGCAGGTCTGGTCCGCACTGTGCAGCCAGGGAATGCCCACGCGCGTGCCCAGCGGAAAGCGGTGCGATCCTTCGCCCAATTTTTCGATGGTGCCGACGATCTGGTGGCCAGGGATCACCGGCGATTTGCGCGGCGGCAACTCTCCTTCGATCACGTGCAGGTCGGTGCGGCAAACTCCGCAGGCTTTCACACGCACGAGCACTTCGCCTTTTTGGGGCTGCGGAACTGGCACATCGGCGAAAACCAGCGGATTTGTGGTTACAGGCGCGGGGGATTTCAGGATGCAGGCTTTCATCGCGGCACCTTACCGTATCCTCTCACTAGTCAGGCGTTTGTTAGATGCGCGGCCGCACCATCCGGCTTCGCGCCAGACGCTGCACAGCCGACGCTAGTTCGGCATCCTGCGGCAAAAGATAGCTAAGCCCGGATATAATTCCCTGTTCAGCGGACAAGTTCAGGGGGCGAGGGGCTATGGCAAAAAAGCGGTTCAAAGACCTCAGCGAGAAAGAGATTATAGCGCTGGCGATCCAGCTGGAAGAAGAAGATGGACGGGTATACGGCGATTTCGCCGACGGACTGCGCGAAACGTATCCCGCGACGGCGAAAATGTTTGAGGACATGCAGGCGGAAGAAAACCGGCATCGCCAGAGCTTGATTGACATGTACAAGCAGCGCTTCGGCGACCACATTCCTCTTATCCGCCGGCAGGACGTGAAAGGATTCGTCGAGCGTCGCCCAGAATGGCTGGTGCGCCCGCTGGGCATAACCACGGTACGCAAACAGGCGGAGATCATGGAGCTGGAGACCGAGCGCTTTTACCAAAAAGCGTTGGGGGTAGTCTCTGACGCGTCCACGCGCAAATTGCTCGGCGACCTCGCGGAAGTGGAGCGACAACACTACGCCGCGGCTGGCGCGATCGAAGAAAAGCAGGCGGCGTCGGGCGAACGCAAGGAAGAAGACAAGTCGCGCAAGCGTCTTTTCATGCTGCAAATCGTGCAGCCGGGGCTCGCGGGGCTGATGGATGGATCGGTTTCGACGCTTGCGCCGATTTTCGCAGCCGCGTTGGCAACTCACAAGACGTGGGACGCCTTTCTCGTGGGCATGGCGGCATCGCTAGGCGCGGGGATTTCCATGGCGTTCGCAGAAGCGCTGTCGGACGATGGTTCGCTCACCGGCCGTGGCAAACCGGCGCTGAGGGGAGTGGTTACCGGCGCGATGACCACGGCAGGCGGGCTCGGACACACGCTGCCGTTCCTGATTCCAAATTTTCACCTGGCGTTCACTGCTGCAGTGATCGTAGTGGTGATTGAACTGGGAATCATCAGCTGGGTGCGGCACCGTTACATGGAGACGCCGATCGTTTCTTCCGCGCTGCAGGTAATCGTGGGAGGCGGATTGGTATTCGCAGTCGGAATTCTAATTGGAAGCTCGTAGCGACGAAGTGATCATGTAGTTTCCGGCATAGGCCGTCGCTGAACCTCGAGGCGATCCTCGGGCGGACGCTCGCGCGTCCTTGCGAATGATTCGCCCGCTATTGCTTCTTGTTCTCTTCTTTGGTTTCGACAATCAGCTTCGCTTTTCCGATTCGCACCGGCGACTTAACTTCCGGACGTGAAGGTTTGCCGTTAATGAGCACTCCGTGGGGGACGAACGTCACCGCGGTGCGTTCCGAGTCCGTCTTCAAGGCCGCCGCGAGGGCGCGACTGACCGGAAAACTAAAATGCGCGGGCTCGTTATGATGCTTCGAACTGCGAATTCCGGGACCAAACATCGCCAAGGTGCCCACGAAGTAGGGGCTTTCCGTATCCGGCGCGGCCTTCTCCGGAAGCCCCACGAACACATCCCACACCACGCCCGGCGGCTTTTCCGTTTCGACTTCGTCCAGTTGCAGGAAGATGGTCTTGTTCTTGTCTTCGAGTACGAGGGCAATGCGCTTCCTTAATTCGGCAAGATTGATTGGGAAGGACACCGTCTCACCGGTCAACTCCACCGGAGGACCCGGCAACTGCGCGAAAACCTCTTCGGTGAATACCCAGGGCGGCAGGACGATTAGCAGGCACTTCGGGCTCACCTGGGCAGGCTCGCCTTCGTAGCTGTAACCCAATTGCTGTTGAGCTCGCAGCACCTCGCAGCCGGTCATCTGCACCTGGTTCCCATTCTCATCAAAAAATGTAAACTGCGTGCTCTTCCACGTCGCGTCGCCCAGCGGGTCGCCGGCTCCGGGAGTCTGTGCCAGCCAGATATCCCACAACCGATCGATGTTGCTGTGGTGCAGGAAGAAAATAGGATCCTGCGCCGCCGTGTCTATCACTCCCATCAATCCGCCAATGTCGACATGGACGTTGTTGTGCGGTGATTGTTCGACGGAAGAACTGCCGTTCGTGAAATTCGAGAGCGACAAGGCCGCCGAATATTGCACGTCCCCTGATGGAAACGAAGCCGCGCCCGTGTTCCACCCGGCCCCGCGGTTAGACGTAAAGAGCGGGCTAGTAGCATCGCGAAACGGCGTCGGGAGGGTCCGCTCGGCCGTCGAGGTATAATTCCAGTAGGGCAAAGACCAACACGGATCGTCCGCCATTTTGCGAATGATCCGTTCGAACCAATAGAGATACATGCGGTGCCACGACCAGAAGAAATAGTTCCCATGCTGACAGGTGTCCCAAGCCGTATTGCTCCCGGATAGCGTGGTGCCGTGAATCGCCGCCTGGTATGCCCAGCTCAGCGGATTTGTGTTGGGCAGCGCTTGCATTGCCTGGACGGCCTTCCCGTAGGAAACGAGCACCGGATCGGTCGCGCTCATGCCACCGACGTCGCGCCGCACGAAGGAAGACGTTGCTTGTGCGGGAAGCGCGTCCAGGAATGAAATCCCGAGAAGAGTTGCCGAAGCCGCGGCTCCTGCTGTGGCACCCAAGAAATCACGGCGGCTGATTGCGCTTTTCATGGTCTTCTCCAATCTCGTCTTTCGCCGGGGAGGTAGGGCCGACTGCTGGGTATGTCCGCTTGATGGGATAGTGCAAAAAGCGCGCAGATCGTTTCACGGAAGCTTAGACAAAATGGGCAGGACCACAAATGATGCGAAGTCGCTAAAATTTGTAGGGCTCAAAAAACGAAACGGCCGACAGCGTGTGCCGCCGGCCGTTCGAATTCTGCGGTTAAAACTGGAGCTTACCTGTGGCCGCCACCGTGGCCGCCGCCATGGAAACCACCACCGCCACCATGGAAGCCGCCGCTACCGTGGAAGCTTCCACCGGAACTGTGGAAACCGCCCCCGCCGTGATAGCCACCCCCAACCTCACCATGTCCTACATAGCCGCGGCCGCCGTAGTAGCCATGACCGCCGTAATAACCGTGGCCGCCGTATCCGCCCCATCCAGGACGTCCCCAGTATCCTGAGCGGCCCCAATAGCCGCCACGGTACCACGGGCCGGCGCCAATGAAGACGCCACCGGAGAACCAGTTAGGGCCGTAATAGCCGTAGGGCGCGCATGCGTACGGGTAATATCCGTAGTAACCGTAGGCACAAACGGGAGCTGTGCCGACGTACCCAGGCCCGACTCCTACGCCGACGACAACGCGCTGCGCGTGTGCGTTCGGCGCTATCGCCAAGCAAAGTCCGAGTAAAGCGAAGATCATAAGATACTTGGTATATCTCATATTTGGGCCCCTTCCGAGCCGATGTAACCTTGCAGCAACTCTGCATTCAGACGATTTGTTTTATCGTCGTCCGTCTTTTTCCATCTAATTAAACACTCATCTGGCTTGAAAGTTGCGTCGCGCTCATTGGCGGCCGGCCGGACGAACCGCCAACGCCGCTGAGCAGTCGCGCCCAGATGATTTCATTCGGCGTCGCCAGACCAAGGCGTAAGGCGTGGGATCCAACGGGGCACGTTTGCGCGGTACGTGTCGTACTCGGCGCCAAAGGATCGGCGTAGTGTGGGCTCCTCGTAGGTGACGACAAACGAGAACGTGACCAGCCATGCACCAAAGCCATAAACCAACAGGTGCATGTTGCCGAAGAGAAGCCCTTGGCCGAGAACCATGGACACGACGGCGACATACATCGGATTGCGCACATAGCGATAGAAGCCTTTGACGACGAGATGTTGCGTAGGGAACACAGGGGCCGGGGTGCCAAGGCCCTGCAGCGCAAAACGCGCGAAGGATTCCAGCAGCACGGGCAGGCCCACGGCCATCAGCAAGACCCCGAGTACGCGAAACGGCGTGAAGCCCCAGAGAGGCGGCTGGAAGCGCCAGCGCGAAATCTGATAAGGGACGAGTACGACGAAGAAACCGGGCGCTAGGACGAGAAAAACCGCGGTGCCCAGAAGAGCGAGCGCGCGCCTAGTAAGCGTCGACGCTCTTTGCGATTCATCCGGAGGCGTCATCTCGGGGTGCACCTTCGTGGTGGCTTGGGGTCCGCGAAATTGTACTGCTTTCGAGCGATTTTGCGTCGATTTCAGTGCTTGCGGCGTTGACATGCGGACGGGGGACACCTAGAATCTCGGCAACGCCGGATACGTTTTACTGCACGCTTTGTGCGAGATCGCTGTGTTCGCGCAGGAGATGGCTCATCGCGCCCGGGGCTCCCAAAGCAAAAATTGCCATAGTGGATGATGACGCGGCCATGCGCGCGAGCATCGTGGCGAAGCTGCGTTCGGATTTCGAGGTAGTCGAAGGCGAGGACTACGAGACGGCCTACCGGCTCTTGCAGGAAGCGAGCCTGGATGTGCTGCTGCTGGCGCTCCCGATGGAATCCGGCGGACTGCGCGAATGCACAGAGATGTTGAGCCGCCTCGCGTGCGGAGACATTGACACGCTGGTGATCGTCCTCAGCACGGACCAGACAAAATCCACGGCGCTGAAAGTGATTGACGCGGGCTGCTACGATTATTTCATCCAGCCGATTGATCCGGACGTGCTGCGGCTGTTGCTCGAGCGCGCCATCGAAAAGCTGCACATCCAGCGCGAAAACCGTATCCTGCGCGAGGAAATCAGCCGCAAGAACACGCTGGGAGATTTGATCGGCGCCACGGACGCAATGCGTCATGTATTCGATTCGATCAAGCGCATGGCCCGTGCGACGACCAACGTGATCATCCGCGGGGAAAGCGGCGTCGGCAAGGAACTGGTGGCGCGCGCGCTGCACGAACAAAGTCCGCGCCGCAGCCGGGCGTTTGTCGGAGTGAATTGCGCCGCACTGCCGGAAGGATTGATGGAAGCAGAGCTGTTTGGGTACGAACGCGGTGCGTTTACCGGCGCCGTCGCGATGAAAGAAGGACGCATCGAGCTGGCGCACCAGGGAACTTTGTTTTTGGATGAAATTGCGACGCTCACTCCCGCGTTGCAAAGCAAGTTGCTGCGGGTACTCGAGGATCGTTCGCTGACGCGCTTGGGCGGAAAAAAATCGATCCGCGTGGATTTCCGTCTGGTCAGCGCCACGAACGAAGATCTGGAAGAGATGGTGCGGCAAGGCCATTTCCGCGAGGATTTGTATTACCGGATCCATGTCGTGCCGATCTTCGTCCCAGCGCTGCGCGAGCGCGTGGAAGACATTCCCGTGCTGGCGGACTATTTCGTGAGCGTATATTCCGCCGCGAATGGTTTCCCGGCGAAGCAGATCGCCGACGACGCCATGCTGGCGCTGAAACGATATACGTGGCCGGGAAACGTCCGCGAGCTGGAAAACGCGATTCAGCGCTTGGTGATCATGACGGACGGAGATGCTATCACCCTGAAGGATCTCCCCGCGGAAATCGTGCAGTCCGTTGGCCGCGACGCGCGCGGGCGGTTCCGGCTGCCGGCTACGGGCATCAAGCTCGACCGGGAGATCGAAGCCTTCGAACGGCGCTGGATTGAGGAGGCGCTGCAGCAGTCCAAGCACGTGAAGGCGGATGCTGCGAACCTGTTGGGTGTGGACCGCAACCGGCTGAATTATCTCTGCCGCAAATATAATCTGTGACGACGCTTTAACGTGCGCGCCGCAAGGAACGGAAACGAAAACAGAAAAATTCGAAGCTGGCCGCCCCGCACTGGTCTCAACCGTTCGGTATAAAATGAACGCACCCGGCACCAAGTCGCACCAGATCAATCGGAAGACGGCCTGCTACAGGCTGCGAGTCGCCGATTCCACGCTGCATCGTTGCGGAGTGTTTGCGCTCGAGGATATTCCGCGAGGGCGCCGCGTGATCGAGTACACCGGAAAACGCCTCACGTACGGAGACGCAGCGAGGATAGTCCCGCCGAAAGATATTTACATCGCCGCGATGAATTCCGATTGGTGCATTGACGGCCGGATGGGCGGGAGCGGCGCTCAGTTCATCAACCATTCGTGCCAACCCAACTTGATATGGCGATGCGTCCGCAGCCGGCTTTACCTATTCAGTTTCCGGAAGATTCGCTCCGGCGAAGAACTGACCGTGAGTTACCGTTACGCGATTAGAATCCAGCGCGTTCGCTGCCGTTGCGGAGCGCGACGGTGCCGCGGTACGCTCCGGGTGATTTTGAGCTGACCATGCCATCTCGAACGTCGTCTCCGAAAATGCGCAGAACGATCACTCCGGGAGCGTCCCGCTACCGACTGAAAGTCCGGCGGTCGCCCATCCATCGCTGGGGAGTCTTTGCCGAAGAAGCGATTTCAGCGCGGCGCAAGGTGATCGAGTACACCGGCGAGCTGGTCCCATACAGCCGGGTGCTGAAAGCTCACAAGCGGCACTGGAAATCCTCGCTGCACACGGCAGTTTATCTGGCGAGCCTCAACAAGCGCTGGGTCATCAACGGCGCCGTGGGCGGCAATGGAGCTGAACTCATCAATCACTGCTGCGACCCCAATCTTGCGTACCGCCGGGCGGGAGTACACATGCTGTTCTTCAGTCGGCGCAAGATAAAAAAAGGCGAAGAACTCACCTTGGACTATCGTTTTCACCCGGACGCCGAACAGATTCCGTGCCATTGCGGTTCGGCCAGCTGCCGCGGCACGATCAACGGCGAACGCAAACGAAAGCGTCGTTGAAAATATCAACGGCTGATGACTAATTCAACGCTCTTTAGGACTAGCGGGATGTCGCCTCGGCTGCGCGCGAATGCCATGTGTTGCAAAAGACGGCAGTTGGAGCGACGTAATGTGCCTGGACTTTGGCGACTACTTTGCATATAAGACGCTATGCCCAGCCGGGCAAATCAAGTGTGGGAGAAAAATATGGCTAAGAAAGCCTTGAAGAAATCGAAGAAGATCAACCCGACCAAGCCGTTGATGAAAGCGATCGCGTACAAGTAAGCGCCCTTTTTGCTTGCGCGCGCCTGTTGAGAGATAGTGCGTGCCAGCCGGCCAGATCGAGGTGATGAAAGGGCTGCCGCCGCGAGGCTGGCGGCCCTTTTTTCCTTCCGAGACGCTTTCCGACGTTGCCCACCTCGCCTAACGATCAAGGACTTTCCGTTCTGTAACAATCCAGCACAACGCGAGCCGCAATTTGAGAGATCACTGGACGGCACAGTTGAAATTTTCAACAGGCGGTGATTATTTCAACGCATGAAGCGCTGAGTTCGAGGACATGAATAAAGTGCGCGGACCGCATCTGCAACAAAAAAAGGCTCTTGCAGAGTGTCGCTAGGCTGCCGAGTTTGGCGACTGCGTTGCATATAACAGGAGCGACGCCCACAAGGGCGAATCAAACGAGGGGGAACAAAAATGGCAAAGAAGACTTTGAAGAAGGCAAAGAAGATCGAAGCGACGAAGCCGTTGATGGTTCCATTCGGCAAAAGGTAAGTACCCACTGCGACGCTCGGCGACTGGCGTTGTTCCAGGAACGCGGTGTGAGAGCGTTGCAAATTTTCAGCCTGGAAAAGGGCTGATGCCGTCGAGGGGCGGCCCTTTTCAAGAGTCCGCACGGTCGGCAGTGCAAACATAAGATCAAGGGAGATTGGATCATGGCCAAGAATGCCAAGCCAGTGAAGGGCAAGAAGACCGGTAACGTAAAGCCGCTAATGAAGCGCGCCGACCTGCCGGGCATTAAGCCCTTGATCAGGTTGTCGTAAGACGCTTAACAAGTTCCTCCGGTTAGGTCCAGCCTGCCGAGGATTGCAGTAGCAGCACCCCCCAAAGGGCCGCCGTCCCAGGAACGGCGGCTCTTTCCCTTTTTTCTGCTCAATTCCCAGATCTTTGTAACCCTCTACCAGAACTGTGCGTGCACCCACCGCCAAGTAGCACGGGTTACCTGGTGGGCGATCGAAGACCTTCTGCCGGCGATTTTCGCGGTTCCCGTCATTCCCTCGCGCAACGAGCCGTCCGGATTGGCGAATTCCATGTCCACGGCAAAATAATTAGTGAGCTGCTGGCCGAGGCGCTGTAGGTCTTGCGTCTCGGAGACGGGGCGATCCGCAGCTGCGGCAGGGAGGATTTGATCTACTTTGCCGCTATACGTGCGATATGGAAACGGAATCACTTTTGCTTTCGCTGCTGCGCCCGGATGGACGCCTTCAAGATCCCAGTCGCGAACCAGTATGCGGGCTTTCATGGTGCTGCGGTCCACCACTGTTGTCAGTTCGTCGCCAGCGTCAAGAAACGCTCCAGCCTGTTGGCTCACACCGACGGTCGAGACGACGCCATCGATCGGCGCGCGAACTTGCAACGCCGCGACGCGAGTTTCGGCGACTGCAAATTCCTCCTGAAGCCGCTTGCGATCGCGAACCGCGCCGGCGGCCTTCTCGTAGTCCGAGCGATCCTGGCCGTTCCGCAGTTCGCTGCTGGCGAGGGCTAGCTGCTCGCGAAGAATGGCGGCGTCGGCCTCAATTTCAGGGTTGCGCAGCACAGCTAGCACCTGTCCGGCTTTGACGGCTTGACCCTGTTGAATATCCACAGTGGCGATTTGACCGGGCACTTGAGCGTGAACGTGCGCCGTTCGTCCCGGCTCGAGCACCAAAGGAGTGGAAACGTTGGACCCTACCGGCGGCAGAAGCAGCAGCAGCGCCACGCCCAGGGCTCCCGCTTGTTGTGCGCGCGTCATTTTCCAAGCCATGTAATCCTCCCGTTTCTGTCGCAGCCACGCGAGCGTGGGCGGCCAAACCTGCCGAATCCCTTTTCTAGTGAAGAAATAGATCACGCCGAGCGTGGCTAGCGCGCCCCACCAATCGCCGAGCTTGGAAACCAAAACGTTTTTCGCAAACACCAGAACGAGGATCAGCAGCGACGTGCTGTAGATGATGGCGGTGACTCCGAACAGAAAGAAGATGCGGCGCTGGCGTTTGCTGGCCGCGGGCAAGTCAATATCCTGGCGCAGCAGATATTTCTCCGCCCAGGCGCGGAGAAACGCGAAAGAATCTTCGCGCAGGTTATCCACCTGAAGAAACTGCGAAAGCGCGTAATAACCGTCCGCTTTAATGAGCGGATTCAAATTCAATAGCGCGCCCTGAATGCCGCTGAGTAGCATCATCTTATAGGCCAGATCATTCAGCACCGAGCCGGCGGGCGAGAAGTGCCACACCACTCCCGAAAGCCCGCACAGCACCAACTCAATCCAGATGCCAGCGAAGATCACCCACTGGCGCTGCGAGCCGCGCTTGAAGAGAAGAATGTCCGTGGTGTCCGTGTAGAAGGCGGGCGTGAAATAAATCAGCAGAAAGCCCATTTGGTGCACGTCGCCGCCAAAATGCTTGCAGGTGAGCCCGTGCCCGAATTCGTGGATCCCTCCAAGAATCATCAGCAGGATCCAAAACATCCAGATGTCGTAGGCGCTCTTGTCCGAAAAATTGTAGAGCGCGGAGGTATCCTGCTGCACGCGCGCCCAATCCCCGGCCAGCAGGTAGCAGGCGATGACGAAGATGAAAAGCGAGAAAACCACAAATCCCGGCGTGAACATCCAGCTCAAGTAGGGATCAATCTTCGCGAGCGTCTTGTCGGGATCCCAAGCCTTGAAACTGATATAGAGCATGCTCGATTGGTCCAGGCGGCCTTTGCGCTCGTCGCGGATACGTTCGAGCACCGCCAGGTTTTTCTCGCCCACCGAACGTTCCCACATGGCGGGCTCGATGCTGTCGAGGAAGTCGAGCACTTCGGCTTCGCTAAGCGGCGAATCGGGATGGCGCGCGGTCAATTCGTCCGAAATTTCAGCGGCGGTGTGCGCGCCGTCGCACAGCTTGAGCAGTTCGTATTCCGTGCTGCCGTAGCGATTGTAGGAATTGGTTTCGTAGTTCTTGATGACGTAGCTGGTCTCGCCCGCCACGGTCTGCTCGCTGATCCGCAGATCCTCGCGCAGCTTGGGCCGGCGCAAGCCTTTGGCCGCGACGCTGGAGACTTGCAGGCTGGTGGGTCCAAAACGCATTGAACGATTCCGTCAGGGTTTCGGGCGCGAATTGGGTTGCGCCGTACCGGGCCAAATGACGCGCACGGCCATGCCCGGGCGCAAATCCGAGAGGCCGGGACCGGTGAGCTGCGCGAGCACGTCGTAGCTGTCGCTCGCGGCGTCAACCGTGGGACTGACTTTTACGATCCGGGCACTGAGCGCGCGGTTGGAGTTGTCCGCGAGAGAGAGTTCCACCGCACCGCCGGCGGCGGGGCGACGCCCGGAAGACTCTGGCACCTGGAATTGCACTTGCAGCGGAGCGAGCTGGCTGACGCGAAAACATTTGTCGCCCTTGGAAATGGCTTGGCCTTCGCGGATGTAGCGCCGTACGACGACGCCGGCAAAGGGCGCATGAATGCGGGTCTGGTCAAGTTCCAGGTCCAGGCGATTGATTTCCGCGTGGCCGCTTTCGACCAGGGCTTCGTATCCGTGCAAATCGAATTCGGCAGCTTTGGCTTCAAAATCCGCGGCTTCCAGATCGGCGTCGCTCGAGAGGCCCAGAGCGCGAAGTTGTTGCTGGCGGTGAAATGCTGCGGTCTTGGCTTTGAGCTCGGCTTCCTTGTATTTGCGATTGTTATCCTCAACTTGCAGATCGTCGCGGGCTTTGATGAGTTCCATCTGCAAGGAGCGGTCGTCGAGCTGGCCCAACACTTCGTTTGCTTTTACGGCGCTGCCTTCGTCTTTCGCGAGCGAGGTTACGACGCCGTCACGCTGGGCGGTGATGTCCACCTGATGCTCCACGGTCAGAACACTGAGGATGTCGCCCGGTTTCGCGGCGGTGGGCGCCACGGCGGGAGGAGGGGGGGCCACCGCTGGAGGCGGCGCGGGCGTTGGACTGGACGCCCCAGTCGGATTGTCGCAGCCGATGCCGGTGATGGCCGTTGCGGCGATGAACAACGCCAGTGCAAATTTCTTCATGACCGATCCTCGTTCCTCGCTGCGGCCGTCGCGGAATCGCTAGGGCAGCCAGCTCCATGCTTCTTGCCACAGCCAGCGGAAAGGCGAGCGCAAAAGAGTGTATCCCACCGGATACCATCCACTTTTAAACCATCCGCCACCGGCATGAATCCGCGCGCGGCCCACCATGCCGTTGCGCGCGAGCCCGCCGGGATTATCAAAAACCGCGCGCACGATAAAATATTGTTCCCCGGCCGCGGACTTCGTCTGTGCGCCGATGCGCTCCACGCTGCCTTGGAACGTGGTGGTCGGAAACGCGTTCAGTTTCAGCGCGACATTTTTTCCCGGATGCACCAGCTCCAAATCCTCTTCCGGCACGCTCATTTCGGCGGCCATGCGATCCTCTCCCACGATTTCGGCAAACGCATCGCCGGGTTTTACGAGCGAACCGGCCTTTTCTTCCACCTTCGGCGTGATCACCATCCCGGTGATAGGTGAACGCAGCTGCGCTTCGGCAACCCGTTGCTGTTCGAGCTGCACCTCGGCTTCGTGCAGGTCCGCGCGGATTTTGGCCTGACCCGCCGCGGAAGGATCGTTGCGGAATTCCGCGTCGGCCAGTTCGCGGCGGGCCTGGGCCAGGGCGGATTCGGCCTGAGCGAGCTTCACGCGATCGTCGCCATCATCGAGCTGCGCGAGCACCAGGCCGGTTTGCACTTTCTCGCCTTCGTGAACAAAGACACGCTGCACCACGCCGCCATCAATCGCGCTGACTACACGGCGCTCGGCGGGAACCACGGTGGCATCCGTCCCAACGCGCATCGGCCACGGAACAACCACGAGAAATATGATGCCGAGTCCAACGCGCTGCGCGTACTCCATCCAGCGCCCGCGCGGCACCGCCGCCATCAGTTTCTTTTTGCGCTGCGTCCAGGGTTGCAGCAAATTCGCTAGCGGAACTTGTTGGTAGAGCTGTGCGTTGCGGATCGCGACAGTGGTCTGGTTTGCGAGAATCGCCACGGTTTCACGATTATTCTCGGAAAGAAAATCGGCGTCGCTGCTGAGCAGCGCCAACACGCCCAGCGTGCCCTGATCATCGCGCAACGGCAGCGCGTAAAAACCGTTTTCTTCGTGCTCTTCAAGGAAGGGGACAATTTGGGCGCGTGCGTCCTCCGGAGTCGTGTGCCAACCGTCGTCGTAAAGGTCCGCGGAAACAGAGTTTTCCTGCGCCGCCACCCATTCCAGTCGTGAGCGCAGGTCGCTCATCTCGCGCGTCTTGGGGACTTCAGGCTCTCCTGAAAGCGCGCCGAGCACGAAACGGCCGCGGTCAAAGAAGCCGATCACGCAGCGATCGAAGGGAACTACCGAAGAGGCTTGATGCACGACGGTGGAGAGAACGTGGTCGAGGTCGAGCGTGGAAGTGATTTCCTGCGAAATTTTCAGCAGCGCGTCGAGGGCGTGAACCTTGCGCTCGGATTCCAGAAGATTGGCATTGTGCAGCGCTACGGCAGCTTGTTCGCTGATGGTCTCAAGAAAAAACAGGTCGTCTTCGTCGAACGACGAGCCATCCTGTTTATTCACCAGCTCCACGACGCCCAGTACTTCATTCGATTTGCGCAACGGCGCGCCGATCCAGGAACTAATTTCAAATTCGCCGCCAGCTTTGAGCCGTTCAGCGAAGCCGGCTTCCGCAGATGGATCTCCGACAAGTTTCGGGCTAGCTTGCTGCGCGACTTCCGCGAGCAGACCTTCCGTGAGCGAGACGCGCGCATCGTCTTCTATGGTGGGATCCTCGCCGGTTTTTTGCGCGAGATAGAGCTCCTGCGAGCCGGCGTCTGCCAGCCACAAATTGCAGGAGCCGGCGCCGAGGATGTCGCGAATTTTTCCCGCGACGATCGGCAGCAGTTCGCCGAGTTCGAGCGTAGAAGTGAAAGTGCGGCCGAGGTCGTAGAGCGCCGTCAGGCGTTCCAGGGTGGAAAGTTGCGCGTGGCGCTCGCCCTCAATGGCATCGAGGTTAGTGAGCGCGGTGCCGGCCAACCGGCTGGCTTCTTCCAGGAAATGCGCGTCTTCGTCAGTGAATTCGCCGCCGCGCTTATTGAGGACTTCCACGACGCCTTCGGCACTTTGCGCACCGGGCAGCGAAGCGAACAGCGCAGACTTCACGCGCGAACGGCTGGCGTCATCGAGATGCTCGAAGCCGTCGTCGGCCACTTCCTTGCCGCCCAGCCGGCGAGTTTCAGCGGATTCGTAGATTTCGGCGAGCATTCCTTCGCTGACGGCTGCGCCCAGCGGCGCGAGCCGTTCACCGGGTTCGTTCCAACGCATGCGGCAGATCAGGCCTTCGGATTCGTCGCCATTAGTGCCTTGGGAACCGTTCGAAGTCGCGGCGTGCGTCCACACAAAAACAGCGCGCGCGCCGAGGCTGGCGCCCACGCGCGCGGCGAACGTTTTCAGCAAAGTGTCCTGGTCGCGACAGGCTAAAGCCACGCTCGCAAGTTCGAAGAGCGCGGAAGACGTTTCCATGATTCTCCCAGGGGAAGGGACGCAAATTCAGTCTCCGGCCGCCGCTGACAGCGACACCCCCAACAGGCCGCCGAAGGGAATGCGCGCAGCCTAACAAATGGAGCGAGCGCGCGTCAAGGAAGCAAGAGGAGGGGAGGCAAGAATAAGGACTGGGAAAGAGGGCCGAACCGAGATTCTGTCCGACCCCCGCGTGAGCCGATCTGATGGTGTTACTTGACTGCATCGGTGTGCCAGCCCGGATTGACCCAGTGGCCGTCGCGCCACACGAATATTTCCGTCACGCGGCCCGATTCCTCGGAGCGCTTGCCGTTCGATTCGGTTTCCAGCACATATTGGCTGTAGAGCATGGCGACATCGCCAAATCGCTGGATCTCCGTGCGCGGAAATTCCAGGCGCGTCAACTTTCCACCGCTGGTGTGAAAATCGGCGGCCGATTGCAGTATTTCCTTCTGGTTGTGCCAGGCTGTCTCGCTGGCGCTGATGGCGATTGTCTCCGGTGGGACTTCGCGTTCTAGGGCGGCTTGATCGCCCGCGAACCAGTCGCGCCACACCGCTTCGCGGGCGGCGAGAAGTTGGTCTTTCCCGGAATCTGGTGATGGCGCGGCCGCGGAGCGCAGCCCGGCCCAGGCGGCAATTGCAAGTACGACGGTGAGCAGCAGACTTCGTTTCATGGTGAAGCTCCTTTTTAAATCGATTTGGTAGTGCGGGACCTATAGACTGCGATTCAAATGCATCTTTAAAGACCGATACCGGCTCCTCATGCCACGGGGCGAAAAGGCCGAAGCGATAAACTCACTTCTTTGGCCCTGATCCGTACAACGCGAGCAACACTGCCGCTGCGGACGCCGAGAACACCGAATAATCCAGCGGCGATTTAATCCCGAAGGAAATGGCCATGGCTGTGCCGAATAGGACGAGCAGCAGTGCGCTTGCCAGCGCTACCCACCGCGGCCAGATTCCGAGAATCAACGCGACGCCCAAGGAAAATTCGGCGACAGTCGCGGCCCACGCTAGAAACGGGATCGTCGAGGCCGGCATGAACGAGTTCACTTTGGCGGTGTACGCTTCGAATCCCGCGAAATCGCCGTAACCTACGTTGCGACCGGTGTACAACCCGAAACGGTCGGCGATGCCGGAGAGAAATGCGGCACCGAGCGCGATTCGCGCGTAAAGAATGCCGAGACGTTCGAGCTTCAGCGTGCGAACCGGTCTTGCCGCGGACTGCGATTTATTTTCCGTCGAAGTGAGTGGCGCGTTGCTGCTCATGGTTATTTGCCTCCTGCGGGTTGAGCGCTCGGCGGGGGAACGCTCATCTCGGTGTCATGGTCGCAAACGAAGTAAGCGACGAATTTCACTGCTTCCGTTTTGCTGGCGTTCGCGGAAACTTCATGCACGCCGTTGGGCGCTTCGTAGAAACTTTCACCCGCGTGATAGACCGCCTCTGGCTCGCCCTTCACTTTCGCCCGTAAAGCCCCTTTGACCACGTAGACGATCACGGGGCACGGATGACTATGAGGCGCAGAAGACACGCCGGGGGCGTAGGTCACTTCCACCACGCTGGCTTTGAGGTGGCTGCCATCGAGTCGTGGCAGGGCTTGTGTAAATGCCACGCGCACCTGTTTCCCGCTGTCGGCTTGTGCCGCAGACGTCGCGGTTTGCCCCTGGGCGCGAGCGGCATAGCTCCCTGCGGCGGCAGCGAGCAAAATCGCGATCAGCCAGCCCGCCCACTTCGAAAGCTTGGTCATGGTCAATTCCTCCGTGCACTAAGTTAAACAATAGTGGACCAGCAGAAAAGAACCACTTACAGTATTTATGCTGTACCACTTTTGGAATCCATACATGGCGAAACGAGCGACAGGTTTTGCGCTGACGCTTCCTCCGAGAGATGCGGCAACCCCTGCGTATCGCTGGTTGTATGCCACGCTGCGCGCTGAAATCCTGGACGGCCGCTTGCGCGCGGGAGCCCGCTTGCCCGCCAGTCGCGACCTTGCCCGCCAATACGGGCTGTCGCGCGGAACCATCGTCAGCGCATTTGAGCAGTTGAAGTCCGAAGGCTATGTCGAAGGGACCTTGGGCTCGGGCACGTATGTCAGCAAGGTGCTCCCGGATGAGTTGCTGCAAGTGGCGCGCAATGCGAACGCGGAGCTACGAGCGCAACGAAAGCAACGGCGGCGGATGGCGGATTACGGAAGGCGCGTGGATCTTTTCACGGGCTTCGAAATTCGTCGCAGCCGCGCCTTCCGCGCGAACCTGCCGGCGTTAGAACTTTTTCCTACATCTTTATGGGCCCAGCTCACGGCGCGTCGCTGTCGTGGCGCCTCCGCAAGCCTGCTGCTCGGGTGCAATCCGCTCGGATATGGTCCGCTGCGCGAGGCGGTAGCGGATTATCTGGGCGCGTCGCGTGGCGTGAAGTGCGCGCCGGAGCAAGTTGCGATTGTCTCCGGCGTGCAGGAATCACTGGATTTGGCGGCGCGGCTGTTTCTGAATCCTGGTGACCGCGTATGCATGGAGGATCCCGGCTATCCCGGGGCAGCCATCGCTTTCGAGGCAGTGGGAGCGAAGGTTTCCGCGGCGCGGGTGGATGACGAAGGCATGGAACTGCGAGCCGCCGTTTTGCGTGGAGCGCGCCTGGTATACGTCACACCCGGCCACCAGTTTCCGCTGGGAATCACGATGAGCCTGCCGAGGCGCCTGGAATTGCTGGAGTGGGCGCGGAAATCCGGCGCGCTGATTCTCGAGGATGATTACGATAGCGAATATCGCTACTCGGGGCGTCCCGTGCCGGCGATGCAGGGCCTCGACCGCAACGGGTTGGTACTGTTCGCGGGAAGCTTTAGCAAAGTGCTTTTTCCATCGTTGCGGTTAGGATATCTTGTGATTCCCGCGGACCTGTTGGATTATTTTGCGGCGGCGATATCCGTAACGAGCCGGCACGCGCCACTGCTCGAGCAGGTCGTGCTCTGCGACTTCATCACGGAAGGGCATTTCGGTCGGCATCTGCGGCGTATGCGCGAAGTGTATGCGGAGCGATTGTCCGTGTTGCTGGAAAGCGCGCGGCAACGGCTTGCTGCGGTACTGGAAATATCCACCATTGAAGCAGGATTGCAAACGGTAGGCTGGTTGCGGCGGGGGATCAATGCTGAATCCGCCACGGCGGCGGCCGCGCAGCGCGATGTGGAGGTCATACCGCTGAGCTGGTACAGCAGAGGACGAATGGCGCGCGAAGGACTGCAATTAGGTTTCGCGGCCGTGGACGCGCGGGAAATCCGGCGTGGAGTGCAGGAACTGGCGATCGCGTTGGAAGCGGAATAAAACGACCCACCACGGCCCGCTGGCCGTGGATCTGGGCGAAAGCACCTCGCGCATAATCGCATTTCAATCGCGCATCGAGTTACACCCCTGGGCGGAAAAGACTTTCGCGCATCCTCTTGATTGACGGGCGCAATTCGGTTAGCTTTGCACAGCGCAGCGAGGGACACGTGAATATCGGGATCCGCAAAGCGGGCAACGCGACGATCTTGGACCTGGACGGGCCGCTGAAGCTCGGTGACGCCGAAGAGGCTTTCCGCAATCAGGTACAGCAGCTGCTGGACAACGGCACCACCCACATTGCCGTGAACCTGGCGGGGGTTACGGAACTGGATAGTTCAGGCATCGGCGCGCTGGTGCGGGCGTTTACCACGTTGAAACGAGCCGGCGGTAAGGCCACCTATTTTGCGGCGAATAAACGCGTGATGATGCTGCTGAAAATGGTGCGCCTAGATTCGATTTTGGATTTGGCGGAAGACGAAGCCGCCGCACTCGCGCGAATTTAGAGGAAATTACACTTCTCAGCAGCCTGTCCCCCCAAAATTTATCGGCGGTCGAGCGCTGGATGGCGAACGTCACGGCCAGCGACGAAGTAAATTACGTCCTCCGCGATGTTGGTGGCGTGGTCGCCGATGCGCTCGAGGTTTTTGGCCACGAGAATCAGCTCAAACGCCGCGAAAACCTGCGCGGAATCTTCCATCATGTAGGTAAGCAGCTCGCGGAAAAGTTGATCGCGCAGGCGGTCCACTTGATCGTCGCGGCGGAGCACGCTTTGCGCCAGATCTTGATCGCCGCGGACCAGCGAGTTCAGGCTATCGCGGACCATTGCTTCGGCGAGTTCGCTCATGCGCGGTAAGTCCACGTAAGGTTTCACTTGCGGATGACGCAGAATGCGCATCGCGGATTGCGCGATGTTCACGGCCTGATCGCCGATGCGCTCGAGGTCGCCATTGATGCGCGAAACGGCGAGTAGAAACCGCAGGTCGGCGGCCATGGGCTGTTGCAGAGCGAGCAGGCGCTGCACGCGCTCGTCAATCTCGATCTGCATTTCGTTGATGGCGTCTTCCTCGGAGAGCACCGTTTCCGCGAGGTGTTCTTCGGCGTCCAGCACGGCATGGACCGCTTGATGGACCGCGCGCTCAGCGAGGCTTCCCATCCACAGCAGCCGCTGCTTCAGCTCTTCCAGGTCGTGAACAAAATGTCGTTCCATGGCTCCTCAGTTCTTCGCGCCACTGCTCGGCGCCGTCGCGCCAAATCGTCCTGCGTCTCATCCGAAACGGCCGGTAATGTAAGCTTCCGTACGCGGGTCCTTCGGCGTGGTAAATAGCTTGGACGTTTCGGTATGCTCGATCAATTTGCCGTCGAGCATGAACGCCGTGTAATCGCTGGCGCGGGCCGCTTGCTGCATATTGTGCGTCACAATCGCCATGGTGCAGCTATCTTTTAATTGGAACATCAGCTCTTCGATCTTGGCGGTGGTCACCGGATCGAGGGCCGAGCAAGGCTCATCAAGCAGCAGTACCTCCGGATCCACTGCCAAAGCGCGCGCGATGCACAGCCGCTGCTGCTGGCCACCGGAAAGAGCGAAGGCCGATTTCTTAAGGTAGTCCTTAACTTCTTCCCACAGCGCCGCGCGACGCAAACTCTTTTCAACGAGATCGTCGAGGCGTCCTTTGAATCCGTTGACCCGCAAGCCGTACGCCACGTTGTCGTAAATGGATTTTGGAAAGGGATTGGGCCGCTGGAAGACCATCCCGACGCGTCGCCGCAAGCCCACCACATCCATTTTCAGAATGTCCTGGCCGTCGAGCATCACGGCGCCTTCCACCCGCGTATTGCGAATCGTCTCGTTCATACGATTCAGCGTGCGCAAGAATGTGGACTTACCGCAACCCGAAGGTCCGATGAGCGCGGTGATCCGGTTTGTCGGAATGCTCAGATTCAAGCCAAAGACGGCCTGCTTCGGGCCATAGAAAAAATTCAGGTCCGAAATTTTCAGGCGCACCTGCTGCTCGGTCGTTGGTGATGTCGTTTTTTCCATAGGCGCTGGATCTCTCAGTGCTCTTGCTGCTAGCGCAGATTGAGGTGCACCGCTCACGATTGCATCCCTGCCTTTTGTTAGACCGCTTTGGTGCGCGCCAGTATAAACCGCGCGCCCAAATTAGATAGAAGAACCAAACCCAAAAGAACCAGCCCCGCTGCCCAGGCTTGGCGGTGCCAATCGTCGTACGGCGCGATCGCGTAGGTGTAAATCATGACCGGCAGAGAGGCGATGGGCTGCCCCCAACCCTGACTCCAAAATCGATTGCTGAATGCAGTGAACAGCAGTGGAGCCGTCTCCCCCGCCACGCGAGCCAAAGACAACAGCATGCCCGTAAGAATGCCTCCGCTGGCTGCGGGAAGCACCACTGTGGCGATCGTCTTCCATTTGCTCGCACCCAACGCCATGGCAGCCTCGCGCATGTTTCCCGGCACCGCGCGCAGAAATTCCTCGGTGCTGCGCACGGTGATGGGGATAACCATAACGGCCAAAGCCACGCCGCCCGCAAGCGTCGAGAAGTGCTTCACCGGCAGCACTACGAGCGAGTAAGCGAAGATGCCGATTACGATTGAAGGCACGCCATTGAGCAAGTCGGTGGTGTACCGAATGACGAACGAGAAAGTCTTACCGCCAAATTCCGCCAGATAGACTCCTGCCAACAGCCCGACCGGCAATCCCATGATCGCTGCTAAAAAAAGAAGCTTAAGACTGCCGACAATGGCGTTGGCCATGCCGCCGCCCGTCTCGCCCACCGGTTTGGGAAGCTGAGTAAAGAAATTCAGGTTGAGCGATGCGCCGCCGTTCCAAATCAGGTAGCCGAGAATCAGAAATAGCACCGAGACGACGCCCAGCGCGGCGACTCCCGTGAGAGTCAGCATGACGTTGTTGACCGCTTTGCGCCAGAGCAAGCGAGCGCCGCTCATGCCGGGCGGCCTCCCCCGCGTTCCGTGGCGACGATCAGGATGCGCGCCAGACCGTTGAGAATGAACGTCATCAAGAAGAGAACCAACCCCAACTCAATCAAGGAGCTGAGGTATAAATCACCGGTCGCTTCGGTGAATTCATTGGCGATGACCGAGGCGATCGTGTAGCCGGGCGCGAAGAGTGACGCCGTAATTTTCGGGTCGTTGCCAATCACCATCGTGACCGCCATCGTTTCACCCAGAGCCCGCGCCAGCGCCAGAAATACTGAGCCCATAATTCCGGTCCGGGCCCACGGCACCACCGCCTGCCAAGTTGACTCCCAGCGAGTCGCGCCCAGCGCCATGGCGGCCTCGCGCTGCTCGCGCGGCACGGTGAGCAGGACTTCGCGTGATACGGAAATGATGAATGGGACGACCATGATGGCCAGCACGATCCCGGCGGTAAGGAACCCGACCCCGTAATTAGGACCTGAAAATAGCGGAGTAAACCCCAAGACGCTTTTAATGGCCGGCCCGATGGTGGTGCGCATGAGCGGCACCACAATGAAAATTCCCAGCAATCCGTAAATGACGCTGGGTACGGCTGCTAGGAGGTCGATTAGAAACGAAACGGCGTCGCTAATTTTTCGCGGCGCGAGTTCAGAGAGGAAAATGGCGGCGGCGAGGCCCAACGGCACGGCGATCACCAGCGCGATCGCCGAAGTGATCAGCGTGCCGTATATGAACGGCGCCGCGCCGAAGTTGTCAAAAATCGGATCCCAGGTGCGCGTCCAGAAAAACATCCAGCCGAACTTCGCGCGCGAAAGATGTGACGTCCGCCACAATTCGATTACGAGCAACGAAGTGATCAGCAGAATACTCGCGGCGAAAACCAGCGTGATCAGGTGCGCGATCTCATCGCCGCCGCGCAACTTATGAACAAACGCACGAAGCCCCGCGTTGGGCGGGACCTCGTGCGCAATGGTAGTGGCATTGGCCGACATTATTGGCTATTGAACCAGCGAAATGGCCTTCAGTTCCTTTTCGACGACCGCTTTGGGAAGCTGTGCGTAGGTCAGTCCTTCATTGTACTTTTGACCGTCGACCAGCATCCACTTCAGGAAGCCCTTAATGGCGTCCCGCTTGGCAGCATCTTCGATGTGAGCGGGAATCAAGAGCCAAGTGAAGCTTGAAATCGGATACGCAGCTGCCCCAGGAGCATTGGTGATCGAAACGCGAAAGTCAGCCGGCATATCCTTCGCGGCGCCAGCGGCAGCCGCAGTGACGCCGGCGAGATCCGCCTTGACGAATTTGCCAGCGGCGTTTTGCACCTTGCCAAAGCTGATGTTGTTCTGCGCCGCGTAAACTAATTCGATGTAGCCGATCGCATCAGGCGTTTGCTTCACCAAGCCGGAGACGCCTTCATTGCCCTTGCCACCCAGACCGACGGGCCAGTTCACCGAAGTGCCTTTGCCGACCTTGTTCTTCCACTCATCGCTCACCTTGGAGAGGAAGTCGGTCCAGATGTAGGTGGTGCCGCTGCCGTCCGAACGGTGCACGACGACGATGTCCGCATTCGGCAAGTTCACACCGGGATTAGCCTTAGTAAGCTCCGGGTCGTTCCATTTGGTGATTTTGCCGAGGAAAATGTCCGCCAGTGCTTTTTGCGTGAAGTTCAATTCCGCGGTGACGCCGGGAATGTTGTAACTCGGCACGTCCGCGCCCAAAACGGTGGGGAAGTGCAGGATCTTGAACTTCGATTGCGCCAATTGTTCATCGCTCATCGGCCCATCCGACGCGCCAAAGTCAACGGTGCCAGCTTGCAATTGGCGAATGCCGCCGCCCGAACCGATCGACTGATAATTGATCTGAATATTCGGATGCGCCGTGTGGTAAACGTCGAACCATTTCGAGTAGATCGGATAAGGGAACGTAGCACCAGCCGCGTTCAGCAGCACAGTTCCCGTATCTGCTGCTACCAGGGCGGCAGCGCCGAGCAAGAGCGACACAACCAGCATGATTTTTTTCATTTTTTCGGATTCTCCTCCATATCATTTTTTGACTACAATGTTACTGACGTGTTACATCAGCGCGAATTCGAAGTGAAATAAGCGCTCGCAGAAAGAGGGGTGGAGGCGCAGCCCCGGGGGTGTGGACGAGCCGCGCCTCGCGAGTGGGAGGTACTTGGTGCGTTGCTTCCCACGCAAATGTTGCAGCGCAGGAACTTGTAAGGGCTCGTTACCGCGCTGACCCCGGCGCGGGAGCTCCATAAACTTGGCGTTCCGTTTTTGACCGACACTTACACTAAAACGATCGACACTCTAACGCGCGCAATTGAACTCTCGATGAGGAGCGCGTGAATTAACCATGACAACTACTGCGCTCCAGCCACGTTGGCGTTCTCGGCATTGGTCTCCATCTGTTTCGCGCGCCCGTGGCGGACTTCCAGTCCGCGTACCCAGAACAGAATATCTTCGGCGATATTGGTGGCGTGGTCGGCGATGCGTTCCAAATGACGCGACGCCAGCACGTAATGGAGATTGGGCGCGGCCAGGGCTGGATTCTGAGTCATACCCGCAAGCAAGGATTCGAACACCTGGTCGCGATATTGATCCACCACGTCATCGCTCTCCAGAACTTGCGTCGCTAAGTCCACATTTTGATAAATCAGCGCCCCCAGGCACTTGGAAACCATGGCGCGCACGGCGGTCGTCATCGGTTCGAGGTCAGCGGGGATGTCAACGTCGCCCATAGCTGAAAGGGAGATGGCGCGTTCGCTGAGGTTCACGGCCAAATCGCCCATGCGTTCGAGGTCGTTGTTGATTTTCAACGTGGCGACGATCAGCCGGACGTCGGTATCGAGCAAATTCCCTTGGCGCAACATGCGGATGGCGTGCTCGTCTATCAAAATTTCCATTTCGTTGATGCGCGGCTCGGTGAGAAACACTTCGCTGGCCAGGCGCTCGTTGCGTTCGAGCAGCGCCCACAGCGCGCGGTTCACCGACGCTTCCACTGTGCGTGCCTGGGACATCAGGTAATTCACCAGCACGCTTTGAAATATTCCTTCCCCATTTGATTTGGCATTCGCCACTGTGTACATCCTCCCCTGCAGGCCCCGGCTGCTAAGACATTGCCGTTTACAGGATTGGCGCTGAGGATTTCGAGAGCATAAACGGCACGTAAATATTTGAAGACAAAGGGATATGGGGGATTTACAGATCGAGGGGGATTGAGAATGAGAACCGCGAGCCCTGCCCCACAGAGCTTTCGACCCATAGCTTTCCACCGTGCGCTTCGACGATATGTTTGGCGATGGAAAGCCCTAGGCCAGTGCCGCCGGCTTCGCGCGAACGTGCGGCGTCCACGCGGTAGAAGCGTTCGAAGATGCGCTCTTGATCGGCGAGCGGGATGCCAATGCCCGTATCCGCCACGGAAATCACGGCGTCGTGGTCGCCGGCATCGGCGGTCACGCGAATGTGGCCTCCTTGCGGCGTGTACTGGATGGCATTATCGAGCAGGTTTTGCAGCACGTCCCGTAACAAGCCCGCGTCGCCGCGCACGGCTGGAAGTTTTGGCGGCACTTCGATCTCGAGAGTAATGTCTTTGCGGCTGGCTTTCAGCAGTGTGGTTTCGGCACACGCCTCGATCAACTCCATCAACCCCACGGTGAAATACTCCACTTCCAGTTTTCCGGCTTCGATGCGCGCCAGTTTGAGCAGATCGTTCGTGAGCCTCGCCAAGCGGATCGCATGGTTGCGGATGATCTCCAGGAAGCGTCGGTTGTTGCTGGGATCGTCCAGCGCACCCGCCAGCAGAGTTTCCGCGAAGCCCTGAATCGCGGTAAGTGGCGTTTTGAATTCGTGCGAAACGTTTGCGACGAAATCCTGCCGCACGCGCTCCAGGCGTCGCAGCTCAGTCACGTCATGCAGCACCACCACCGCGCCTGACGGTTTTTCTGCCGGCCCGCGCTCCGTCGCCGAAGCTTCCAGCGCTTTCACCGGAGCAGCGGTGGCCGAGAAACTTTGCGTTTGCGTGATGCCCATCACGATATCGCTCTGCAGACCTTCGTCGCCACGCAGCGCTTTGCGAATCAGCGCCAGCAATTCGGAATTCCGCACGATTTCGATGAGCGCGCGGCCTTCGCCGCTCGCGCCGCTTACGTTGAAAATTTCGGAGAAGGCGCGGTTGTAGAAAACCAGCCGTTCTTGCGCATCAATCACCGCTACGCCTTCCACCATGCTGCGCAAGATCGCCCCGGAGCGGTTGCGCTCTCCGCTGAGCAGGCGAATTTCGCGATCGAGGCGCGCGGCGGTCTGATTCATGCTGTCGGCGAGATCCGAAAGCTCGTCGTGTGGCCCTTCGCGCAACACCGGTCGGAAGTCGCCTTCCGCGATGCGCTGCGAAAAATGTTTCAGCCGGTCCACGCGCGCCGCAAAGATCCGCGCGAACGCCAGAGACACGAATACGCCGACGACGAGCATCAAGAGGGTGGCGGTCAGCAGCCGCTGCTGCAGTTCGACCACCGAAAGATCCACCACGGAAAGCGGCAGCGCCAGGCGAATAACGATCGGAGGATTTCCGGGTTGTTGGTAGCGCTCCGCGCGATACACCAATTCACGATTCAGCGTCACGCTGCGATGCACCGAATGCCCCGAACCCGTCGCCAAAGCGTCCTGAAACTCGGGACGATTTGCGTGGTTTTCCATTTTTTCCGAATCGGCGACGGAATCGGCGAGCACGCGGCCGTTGCCGTCAATAATAGTGACGCGCACGCCGGTTTGGGCTATGCGCGCGGTCCAGTTTCCCAGAGTCGTATCGTCAGCGGAAGCGGGAGGATTCGCGAGGGCGAGTTTCAGCAGCGAACCGAGCGCGTCATTCGCGGAGCGAATCGCCTGCGCCCGAACCACGCGGACGGAATAGAGGTCCACGACCAGCAGGACTACCAGGAGCAGGGCGGCGTAGGTAAGCCCGAGCTTCCAGAACAGTCTAGCTTGCACGGGTTTCGAAGAGGTATCCCGCGCCGCGGATCGTTTTCATGAAGGCAGGGTGTTGCGGATCGGTTTCGATTTTTTCCCGCAGGCGCCGGACGTACACGTCCACGCTCCGCGGCGTGACGAATCTTTCCGTGCCCCAAACCGCGTCGAGCAACTGGTCGCGAGTGAAAACGCGATTGGGCCGCGCCGCCAGGAAATAAAGAAGCCGGAATTCGAGAGTGCTCATCGGCACAGGTTTTCCGGTCCGCGTCACACGATACGCCGCCGGATCAATTCGCAGCGCTCCGACCTCGATCGGTTTTTCACTGGGCGTGCCCGGTTCAGCACGGCGCAGCAGCGCCTTAACACGCGCGGCAAGCTCCCGCGGGCTGAAGGGTTTGGTGACGTAGTCATCCGCGCCGAGCTCGAGCCCCACCACGCGATCCGCTTCCTCCCCCTTGGCGGTGAGGATCAAGATCGGGATGCGGTTCAGGCTCACGTCCTTGCGCACTTCCTTGCAAATCTCGAGACCCGAAAGTTTGGGCAGCATGAGATCGAGCACTAAAAGGTCAGGCGCCGCTTTGCGGATTTGCGCGAGGCCTGTGGCTCCGTCGCCGCTGGACGCTACCTGGTAGCCGTCCTTCTCCAAGTTATAGCGCACCAGTTCGACAATGTCTTTATCGTCTTCGATTACCAGCACACGTTTCATCTATTTTCTTCTCGGGGAATCGCACACACCATACGGGAAACAGGGCCTCGGAAGCAAGACGTTGGGTGCGCCTGCAAATTTTTTAACACCCCATTAATACCGTGTCACAGCGGTCCGGTGCGTTCCAGTTGAAACATGATTCCGGTTTCGGTCCGATTCGGCGGCCAAAAGCAATGCGGCAGCCTATTGATTACAAATCGGTTGCCTGATTTTTTGCCACGCGGATTTGGCCCCCATGCTGCACGATCCTCCGTTACTCATTCCGTGAAGGATTCGCTCGGTATGCGCGGACTTGAGCGGCGCCGGAAGACCGGCCGGAGGCAAACTTGGACGCGTCTGAGGCTCGCCAATTGGACCCAGGTCGCCGCAGCGTGGAATCACGCGATTTTGAGGCGGGGCTGCGGCGGAAGATTGTGGGGCAGGACGAAGCGGTGCAGGCGGTGGTGGATCTATACCAGGTGTTTCGAGCCGGCTTGAATTCGCCGGGACGGCCGGTGGGGAACTTGCTGTTCCTCGGGCCGACCGGAGCGGGGAAGACGCGAGTGGTGGAGGCGACGGCGGAAGTGCTATTCGGCGATCCGCGCGCGGTGATCAAAGTGGACTGCGCGGAGTTTCAGCACTCGCACGAGATTGCGAAATTGATTGGTTCGCCTCCGGGATATTTGGGGCACCGCGAGACGCATCCTCTGATCACGCAGGAAGCGCTGGCGCAATATCACACCGAGAAGTTGAAGATCTCATTTTTGCTTTTTGACGAAATCGAGAAGGCCAGCGATGCATTGTGGCAATTGCTGCTGGGGATTTTGGACAAGGCCACGCTCACGCTGGGCGACAACCGCCGAGTGGATTTGTCGCAGACGATGATTTTCATGACGTCGAACCTGGGCGGCGTGGAGATCACGGAATTAATGACAGGCGGGATGGGTTTTGCTCCGGTGCAGCGGGCGGACACGGTGGTGCGTCTGGACGAGAAGGTAGAGAAGACGGCGGCGGAAGCGGCCAAGAGAAAGTTTGCGCCGGAATTCATGAACCGGATTGACAAGACGGTGGTGTTTCATCCGTTGCGGAGCGAGCAGCTGGAACAAATTCTGGAGATTGAGCTCGGGATGGTGCAGCAGCGCGTGTTGGAGACGGCCAAGGGACGGTTTCTATTTCGTGTGACGCAGCCAGCGCGGGATTTTCTGCTGCGCGAAGGGACGGACATGAAGTACGGAGCGCGTCATTTGAAGCGCGCGATCGAGCGGCACGTGGTGTATCCGCTGGCAAGTTTGCTGGCGACCGAGCAAGTGAGCCTGGGCGACGTGATTTCGATTGACTGGCACAGCGGCGAGCTGGGCCTGACGTTCTTGAAAGAAGCCGAAGGCGCGCTTGTCCCGATGGCTTCGCCCGCAACCGAAAAGCTGGCGGATGCCGCCGCCGCCGCGGGTTCCGACGGTCACGCGGTTCATACGCATTCGGCCCACGCGTCGACGGAGCGCTTTCCCGTGCGGCCCACTCGCTGAGCCCGCTGTTAGCGAGAGCCATCGCGGTGATTCGGACATAGCTCGAACCAGTTTCGTACAAGGGGGCTCTCTTGTTTGCAATTCGCGTCGGGATTGCATCGATCGCACGCAGCAGCTTGCTCGCTGCCGCGCCGAGTTGTGTGCGGTGCGCCATTGCGCCCAGAGCCAAAGCCGCAGCCTCAGTTGCAGCTAAACAACTCCTCGCGCAACAGGTGCTGGCGTGACGGGCGAGTTGATTGCCGCGGAGCCCATCGCCGCCGATTCCGTTCCAATCGCGATCACCGCGAGCTTCGGCATCGCCGCCAGTACGCCGGCGCGTCCGCTCGATCCGCAGGAAATGCTTCGCCTCGCGGATGATGCGCTCTATCGCGCAAAAGACCATGGACGAAACCGTTGCGAGCTGGCCACGCCGCAGGATTTGACCACTACATCGCCCGTTCCTGCGGAAGCCGCCATGCGCAAGATCGTGCCGCAGTAGAAAAACTTTTTCCATGGGCCGGCACGATCTTGCAAAACGGAAATTAGCGGGCAATCACGCTTGTAGACGAACGGCAGATCGCTGCCGCATCATGTTCGGCATATGCCGCGCCAGAACCTCTTCGTCTACTGTTCGACGATCGACGCCCCCGCGGAGCAGGTGTTTCGCTGGCACGCCGAGCCCGGCGCCCTCGCACGGCTGACGCCGCCGTGGGAAAAGATTGAAGTCGTCGAGCCAGCGCCGGGGATTCGCAACGGCGACCGCGGCGTGTTGCGCGTTTATTTAGGGCCTATTCCGCTGCTATGGAAATTCGAGCACAGCGATTACCAGGAGGGGCGGCAGTTCCGCGACGTGCAGACAGTCGGACCGTTCCGACGTTGGGAGCATACGCACCTGTTTATCCCGGTAGGCGAGAAGGCTTGCCGTCTGGAAGACCACATCGGGTACGAGCTTCCGTTTGGCACGCTGGGGAATTTGGTAGGCGATTGGATGATTCGCGCAAAGCTGAAGCGGACGTTTGAATATCGTCACCGCGTCACCTCTGAGGCGATGCGTTCGAACGCTGACAAAGCGCGGACTGTGAGCGATGCCGCGATGAATCGCGAGCATTAGCCGTCGAACTCAACTTGCAGGCGACTTCCAAGCGGCCGAGCGAGTCATCTCAGGCTCGAATCGCTTGAGGGAAGCCTGATTATTGAAGGACAGAGCGTTAGCGCTTGCTCCATTTGAGGACCATACGACACCGTATGGTATTCGGTTGTTGCATATCGCGCGCGAATCTCGAATCCCATTCCGCGCTTGCACAAATTTGGTGTACATTCTAGATAGAAGCGAACCGCGCCGACACTATGCACGCGCTTCGAGAGGTCCGGTAATGAATCCGACCAAACCAGGATCACTGGTCAGCAACGACTCGCCGTCCGAGACCACGCAGCGCGACACCCTAACCGTGATTGACAACCGTACGGGTCGCCAATTTGAACTCCCCATAAAAAACGACACGATTCGCGCACTCGATTTACGGCCGATCAAAGTCCATGACGACGATTTTGGCATGATGGGTTACGACCCCGCGTTCACCAATACCGCTTCGTGCTCCAGCAAGATTACTTACATTGATGGCGACAAAGGAATTCTGCGCTACCGCGGCTATTCGATCGAAGAACTGGCGGAAAAAAGCACGTACGTGGAAACGGCCTATCTGATTCTGTACGGCGAACTGCCCACCAAGTCGCAACTCGCGGATTGGACCTACCACATCACGCATCACACCTTCATCCACGAGAGCATCAAGAAATTCATTGACGGATTTCACTACGACGCGCACCCGATGGGCATGCTGATTTCCACGGTCGCCGCGCTTTCCACTTTTTATCCCGATGCCAAAGACATTTTCAATCCCGATTCACGGCGCAAGCAAACCTATCGCCTGATCGGCAAAATGCCCACGCTCGCGGCGTTCGCCTACCGGCACACGTTGGGCATGCCCTTCGTGTACCCGGATAACGACCTCACCTACTGCGGCAATTTCCTGAACATGCTCTTCCGCACCACGGAACTGAAGTACCGCCCGAATCCGACGCTGGAGCGCGCGCTGGACGTTCTTTTTATTTTGCACGCCGACCACGAGCAGAATTGTTCTTCGACGGCAATGCGCACGGTGGGAAGTTCGCACGTGGATCCTTACTCCGCCACGGCCGCCGCCACCGCGGCGCTTTACGGTCCGCTGCATGGCGGCGCCAATGAGGCCGTCCTGCGCATGCTGCTGGAAATCGGTTCGGTCAATAATATTCCCGCGTACATCAAGAGCGTGAAGGCCGGCGAGAAATTGTTGATGGGCTTCGGCCACCGCGTCTATAAGAATTACGATCCGCGCGCCAGAATCGTGAAGCACATTGCGTACGAAGTGTTCGACGTGATGGGAAAAAATCCACTGATCGAAATCGCGCTGGAATGCGAGCGCATCGCGCTGGAGGACGAGTACTTCGTCAAGCGCAAGTTGTATCCCAACGTGGACTTCTATACCGGCCTGATTTACCAATCCATGGGTTTTCCTGTGACAATGTTCCCGGTGCTCTTTGCGATTCCGCGCACCTCCGGATGGATTGCGCAGTGGGAAGAAATGCTGCTCGATCCGGAACAGAAAATTTCCCGTCCCCGCCAGGTATATCTTGGCTATGACCTTCGCAACTACGTCTCCTTGGATAACCGCAAGTAGCTGATGCGGCCCGCTTCCAGCGGAAAAGTGATTGCATCCAGGGTGATTCTCTGGCAAAACACTCTAATCCCTGCGGGGGGTCAACCCTGATGGACATTTCCACGCGCCAATCCGGTGTAGCCACGATTGTGGACGTTATCGGCGACATCACGCTTTACAATTCGCCGCAAGTTCGCAAAGTGCTTCTGGACCTTTTGAAGACCAAGAAAGCGCCGCGGGTGATCGTGAACTTGGAGAAAGTACGGTACATAGATAGCGCCGGGGTGGCTTCACTGGTCGAGGGGCTGAAGGTTTCGCGGGACCTGAAGAGCACGTTCGCGCTCTTCGGTCTCAGCCGCACCGCGCGCGAAGTCCTCGAATTAACTCGGCTGATTAAGGTTTTTGAGGTATATAACACCGAGGAAGAAGCGTTGCGCGGCGGCAGCACGAACGTAGCTCCCGCCCGATAAGATGCAACGCAAGTCTCCGGGCGGTTTCAGCGTAAGTTCCATCTGAAGATTTCACCCGTCCGGAATCACAGATGCCATTCACAGACAGCATTGGCGCGGCCACCATCGATGGGCTTGCATATTTAGGCGGCTTGGCGCGTTTGTCCGGCGGCGCCGCGCGTGCTGTCTTCATAGCGCCTTTTCAGGGCAAGAAATTCCATCTCAGCCGCGCAATCCACCAGGCCATGTCCGTCGGCGTGGAAGCCCTCCCGATTACTTCCCTGATTTCCTTCTTTATCGGCACGATTCTCGCTCTCAACGCCGCCTACGAGCTGCGCAAATTCGGCGCGATGCACATGGTCGCCAGCGCCGTGGCCGTTTCCATGACGCGCGAACTGGGCCCGCTAATGACGGCCGTGGTGGTGATCGGTCGTTCGGGCTCGGCGTTTGCCGCCGAAATCGGCACGATGAAGGTGAACGAAGAAATTGACGCCATGGAGACCATGGCCCTGGAACCCGTCCATTTTCTGGTGGCGCCGAAATTTCTTGCCATGCTCCTGATGGTCCCGTGCCTCACGTGTTGGGCTGATTTTATGGGTGTGCTCGGTGGAGGCCTGTTCGGCGTCGCCACCGCCGGTTTCACTTGGGGTAGCTACATCCAAGCCACTTTGGATTCGCTGAAACAGCCTGACATTGTCAACGGCCTGATCAAGGCAGTCATGTTTGGACTGGTGATTACGGCAGTCGGATGCCAGGAAGGTTTTTCGACCGGGCTTGGGTCGGAAGAAGTGGGCCGCTCGACCACATCGGCGGTGGTGAAATCTATTTTCCTGGTGGTGATGGTGGACTTGATTTTCACCACGATCTTTTACATCACGGCGCCACGGTAAGCTCCCATGACTTCATCTCTCACGCCCAAACCGGTCGCGCCGCAAGTGACCAGCGGCGCCGCCATCTCCGTACGCAACCTGCGCGTGAAATACGGCGAGCGTGAAATTCTTCACGGCATCGATTTCGAAGTTCCCGCCGGCGAAACCATGGTGATCCTCGGCGGTTCGGGCTCGGGCAAAAGCACGCTGCTGCGCACGCTTGTAGGCCTCGAAATTCCCAGCTCTGGCGAAATCTGGATTCAGGGAAAAGATTTTGCTTCGATTTCCGAAGATGAGCGCGACGAATTGCGCAAGAAAATGGGCATGTCGTTCCAGGGTGGTGCGCTTTTCGGCTCCATGACCGTCGGCGAGAATGTGGCACTGCCGCTGCGCGAGCACACGCGTCTGGACGATTCCACCATCGAAATCATGGTGCGCCTGAAGCTCGACCAGGTGGGCCTTTCCGGCTTCGAGAATTACATGCCCGCGCAATTGAGCGGCGGCATGAAAAAGCGCGCCGCTATTGCCCGCGCGTTGGCCATGGATCCCGAAATTTTGTTTTTCGATGAGCCCTCCGCGGGCCTGGACCCCATCATCGCCGCCGGAATTGACGAGCTGATTTTGAAATTGAAGAAAGCGTTTCGCATCACCATCGTCGTGGTGACCCACGAATTGGCCAGCGCATTTTTGATCGCTGACCGCATGATTGTGCTGGACAAGGGCGTGATCGTCGCCAACGGCACCACCAAGGAACTACAGGCCAGCCAGCAGCCTCGCGTACGGCAATTTCTGGATCGAGTACCGGAACCGGAATTGACGGGAGAAATTGACTATCTGCAGATGTTGACCGGGGACGTTCCACCGGCGCGCCAGTAAGGCCGAAAACCTGGCGGATTTTGTTCGCCGTGATATACTCCGCGGCACTTAGGTGGCGTCCCCCCGCGAGCCACCACGCGGGAATCATCGAGGATACGGATGGAAGCAAAGCGCGAACAGGCAGTCGTCGGTCTTTTTGTTTTGGTAGTGGCGGCCTTACTGATTACCACTCTTTTTATTCTCAACGGCAGCTTCAATAAAGGCGACATTCCCTACCATGCTTTCTTCAAGAATGCCGGCGGTATGGAACCGGGCACCGAAGTTCGCTATGCCGGCGGCCCTCCGATCGGACGCGTCGGCAAAGTCCAGGTAGATCCTCACGACGCCACGCGAATGGAAGTGGACTTTTCCGCGAATCCGAACGTGCCGGTAAAAACCGATAGCGTCGCGCTGATCACCAGCACCAGCCCGCTCGGTGAAAATTTTCTGGGAATTAGGCCGGGAACGAACGCCGCGCCGCGCGCGCCGCGCGATTACACGCTCAAGACCGTCGAGTACACCGGCTTTTCCGATATCGCCGACAAGCTCAACGACCTGGCCCCCAGCGCCCAGCAACTCATCACGAATTTGAACGATCGCGTGGTGGAGCTGAAGGTGACGCTGAGCCGCGTGAATGATCTGCTGAACGACCAGAATCGCGCGAATATTTCGGCGAGCTTGAGCGATGTCCACGGCATGCTTAAGGAAGATCGCCCGCTGGTGCATTCCACTTTGGGTCATGTAAACGATGCGACGGAAAACCTGAAACCTCTCATTGCCAGCTTCCAGAAGACTTCGGATCAAGCCAACGACACCATACTTCACCTGGATGGAATGTTGACGGAAAACCGCCCGGACATCCGCGAGTCCGTGCTCGAATTGCGCAAGGCGCTCGATAACGCTAATTCCGTGCTGGCGTCGCTCAATGACACCGTTAACGCCAACCAGGAGAACTTGGACGAAATTATTGATAACCTGCGCCACGTGACCGACAACTTGAATGAGTTCACTGAAACGATCAAGACGCGGCCTTACACCTTGATCCGCGCGTCGGCGCCTAAAGAGCATCAGCCCGGATCGAGTTTGCCGAAGTAGCGCATGGACGCAGTGCACGGAGACAACGCGGGAAGGAGCGAAGAGTGTTGAGCCGCCGCTTGCAACTTATCTCACTCGTGATGCTGGCGATCGTAGTAGCCGGATGCGGCGCCCCGCGTCCCGTGAAGTACTACGTCATAGACCCGAACATCACTCCCGCAACGACTCCCGCCTCGAGCGGACAGTTTCCCGTCGCGCTGTTGGTCGGCCGTTTCGCCTGTTCAACTCTCTATCGTGATGACCGGCTGGTTTATGGTTCCGGTCCAGTGGAGCTGGGCACTTACGAGTACGATCGCTGGGCCGAACCTCCGGTGGACATGGTGCAAAATCTGCTGATCGCGGACCTGCGCAATTCCGGCCAATTTCGCTCCGTGTCGCGCGTTTCCACCAACGTGCGAGGGGATTACATTGTACGTGGTCACCTGATTGCCATGTACGGAGTGGACAAGCCGGACCTCGTGGCGCGTTTTACGCTCGAGTTGGAGCTATTCCAACCCTCCACGCGCGCAATTGTCTGGACGCAAACCTACACCCATGACGAGCCGGTGCAAGCCAAGACGGTGGCGAGCATCGTCGAAGCGATGGATCGCAACGTCCGGGCCGGTCTCGGGCAGCTTTCATCCGGAATTTCGCAGTATTTTCAAAGCCATCCGCCCGCGCCGGCTCAAACCGGGAACTGATCTCTCGGAAAGCCTTATCCATCTGGCTCCTTCAATACGTCGGGTTGAACTGTTTCATTTTGGTTCAAGGTAGAAGTCTTTCCTGATTCGTCCGATTACACATCAGAAGCGCTGCATTCGTTCGCGCCTGTGCGAGGGGTGTCCGCTCGCGCGTTCGCGCACGAGTTGAGCGGCAAATCGAGCGCGGCTAGGAATGCAGCGGGGTAGGCCAACGAGGGGCTTCGATGAATTTTCTGCGCCAGCTTTTCAGCTCCGGCGATTTCATGCCGCACGGCTACTGCTATCTGTGGAACCCGGAATTAGTGTGGCTGCACGTAATTTCCGACGCGCTGATCGCCCTGGTCTACTTCACGATTCCGTTCACGTTGCTCCGGCTCGTCCGGAAACGCCGCGATCTTCCCTTCAATTCCATGATTGTTTTGTTCGGCGTGTTTATCGTGGCCTGCGGCGGCACGCACGCGATGGAAATTTGGAATCTGTGGCACGCGGAATATTGGCTTGCCGGCATCGTGAAAGCGGTAACGGCGGCGTCCTCCGTGGGCACGGCAATTCTTCTGGTGCAGGTCGTCCCCAAGGCGGCAAAGCTACCGGACGTCAACCAGTGGATTCAGGCGAATGCCGCGCTGGAAAGCGAAATCCACGAACGGCGCGAGTTAGAAATTGACTTGCGCATCAGCGAGGCGCGCTACCGCGACCAGGCGGAGCTTCTGGATTTGACCCACGACGCAATTCTGGTGCGAAACCTCCGAAGCGAAATCACCTATTGGAATCGCGCTGCGGAGCGGCTGTACGGCTGGGGCGCGGAGGAAGCGCGTGGCAAGCTCAGCCACGAACTCTTGCAAACCGTCTTCCCGAAGCCGTTCGATGAAATCGCAGCGGAGATTCTGACCCGCGGCTCCTGGGAAGGCGAATTGATCCACCAGCGCCGTGACGGCTCGGTAGTGACCGTCTACAGTCGCTGGGCATTACGCACCGGCACCGACGGCAATTCCACCGTCGTGCTGGAAAGCAATCGCGACATCACCCACACTAAGCAGGAGCAGCAGAAATTCCGCAATCTCCTGGAAGCCGCCCCGGATGCCATCGTGATTGTGAACCACGCCGGGTACATTCAGCTCGTTAACGCGCAAACGGAAACACTTTTCGGTTATTCGCGCGAGGAACTGATCGGCAAGCCCGTGGAAGTTCTGGTGCCCAACCGTTTTCAAGATTCCCATCGCGATGATCGCCACAGCTATGAGCGTTCTCCGCGGCGCCGCTCGATGGCAGCCACGCTGGAACTCTTCGGGCGCCGCAAGGACGGCTCCGAGTTTCCGGCGGAAATCAGTCTCAATCCGCTGGAAACGCCGAATGGTGTTTTGATTTCCAGCGCCATCCGCGACGTAACCCAACGCAAGGTACGGGCGGAAAGACTTCGACAACAGGAAGTTCGCTTCCGGTTGCTGATTGATGCCGTAAAGGACTACGCGATCATCAGCCTCGATCCCGCCGGCCTGATCACAACCTGGAATTCCGGGGCCCAGCGCCTCAAGGGTTATGCGGCCGAGGAAATCATCGGCGAACATGTCTCCCGTCTGTACCCACCGGAAACGCTCACCGCCGGCCGGCTTGAGGACGAATTACGCGAAGCCGAAGCCTCCGGCCATGTCGAGGACCACGGCTGGCGCGTGCGCAAGGACGGTTCCTGCTTCTGGGCCGAAGTCGTCACCACCGCGTTGCGCGATCCGGCCGGCAAATTGGTGGGATTCGTAAAGATAGACCGGGACATCACCGCGCGGCGCGCAGCGGAAGACCAAATCCAAAAGCTAAATACGGAGCTCCATCAGCGAGTCTTCGAGCTCGACTCCGCCAACAAGGAACTGGAATCTTTTAGCTATTCGGTTTCTCATGACCTGCGCGCTCCGTTGCGGCACGTAGATGGCTTCACGCGCATCTTGAAGGAAGAATACTCCGAGGGAATTCCCGCAGAGGGCCTCAAGTATCTCGATCGCATCCTCGACGCGGCCACGCACATGGGTCAAGTCCGGCAGCAGGCCATTCGCGCCGCCGCGCTCACCAAGCAGTTGCTCGCCTTCGCGCGCCGCCAGATTCTCGAGCCGCGCAACATTGACCTCAACCAAAGCGTCACCGAAACGCGGAGCCTTCTGGAGAAGGTTATCGGTAGCAACATCGAAATCAAAATCAATCTAGCAGCCGAACTTGCGCTGGTGCGCGCCGATCCTACGCAGGTCGAGCAGGTACTCATGAACTTGTGCATCAACGCACGGGATGCCATGGCTGGAGGCGGCCGCTTGTCCATCGAAACTTCCGCCGCGACGTTCGACGAACGTTATTGCGCCGCGCAGCCCTTCGCTCGTCCCGGCGATTACGCCATGTGGGCTGTTACGGATAATGGTACCGGCATGGACGCCGCCACGCTCGACCGCATCTTCGAGCCCTTCTTTACCACGAAGGAAATGGGCAAAGGAACCGGACTGGGGCTCGCGACTGTCTACGGCATCGTGCGTCAACATGGCGGATTTCTTCACGTTTACAGCGAACTGAATGTTGGCACCACCTTCCGTGTCTACCTGCCGATAACCTCCTCTTCGGTAAAGGCCGAGGTTTTCGCGGACGAAACAGATCCCGTTCGCGGAGGCTCCGAAACAATCTTAATTGCGGAAGACCACGAAGGTCTCCGCGAACTGGCGCGCGAGACGCTTTCCAATCTTGGCTATGACGTGGTTCTAGCGTGCGACGGCGAGCAAGCCATCCGCGAGTTTCAGCAGCAAGGAGACCGCATTGATCTGCTGTTGCTCGACGTAGTGATGCCCAAGATGGACGGCCCGGAAGCATACGCGCGGATGAGCGCAAAGCGGCCGGACGTCCCGGTGATTTTTGCGACCGGCTACAGCGCGGATATAGCGTTGCTGCACAAGGTACAGGAACAGGGCCTGGCGGTTATGCAGAAGCCTTACGTCCCTCGAGACCTCGCCCGCCGCGTCCGCGAAACTCTCGACCGGCATCCGGCGAAAGTCCCGCACGCCTAGGTGCGCGTAGCGCGGCGCAATCAACCTTGGTCAAATATTGTCATAGTAAGACCGCGCGGGCCGTGCAACTCGTTGCGCAAGTCCGGTTGTGTCCGCTTGCTGTTTCAGGGTCGCACAGGTCCGAGCGAAGCGTGTGTTTCGCCGACCAGTTTCCGCCGCTATTCGCCATGTTGCTTCCAATTGCAGTTGACACCGTTTCTCTTCGCATGGTAATGAACGAAGCACTCGTGGATTCCGGCGGAAACGCTGGATTGCCCGGGCGTCAGGCCCACCACACGCAGGCCATTTTCACGACGCTCTGGCAACACCCCACCCACCCCGGGAGGTGGATGCTACCTGGCATCTGCCTCCCGTTTTAATTTACCGGCAACCGGCCCTTCAGAATTTGTATGGCAGAAGCGCGAAAGGGTTATAATGCGGCCACTTAGCACGGTCGCGCGCGCGGCCTGGGAGGCGAGCATGGGCCTGCAAATTTCGACGCGAAAGTCCGGCAATGTCACCGTCGTTGATCTGGTGGGCCGCATCGTCATCGGAACCAGCAACGATTCCCTCGGCGCGGAGCTGCGCAAATACGCGGAGGCCGGCCCCTCTGAAATCGTGGTGAACCTCGCGGGCGTCACGCAAATTGACAGCTCGGGCATCAGCACGCTGGTGCGTTCCTTCGTCACGCTCGAACGCCAGGGTGGCGGCCTGAAGATCCTGAATCCCACCGGCCACGTAAAAGAAGTGCTCGAGCTGACGCGCCTCATCCAGGCCATCCCCGCCTTCACCGACGAAGCCAAAGCCATAGCCGCCTTCCGCGGCGGCGTCGCCCACGCGTAGGTGTGCCGTGGCCTGCTGTTCTGCTCTTGGCGAAGGAGTTCGCGCTTCTGCAATCGTCTCCCCGCATGTCTTTCGTAACGGATTAGCTCCAGCTCATGATAGTTCGCGCGCGCGGATTCGCTTGCGGGTCCAGTCGTCATACCTGGCCGTGTTCGCAGCGTGCGTCCTGGCAATCGTTTCTCCTGCCGCTCGCGCGTTTCAGATGCATCCGGTGCAGCCACCCGGGCATACGCAGGCCACCCTTGAATCACTCGCGGACGAAATTGCAGCCGCGATTGCGGATGTGAAAGAAAATCCAGTAATTGTTTTTGATTTTGCGGGACCGGACGAACTGACGAGCGCTTCGGAAAAAAGTCTGGCAGACGATTTCAGCGCCGCCATGGCGCGAATGAACAAAGAGATTGTGATCTTGGACCGCGCGCAGATTACGGACGTTCTTCAGAACAAAAATTTGAGTCTCGCGGATCTGGAGGATCCGCGTGACGCACAAGAAGTGGCCAAGGAGCTGAAAGCCAAATCGTACGTTTGGGCGGCAATTGTGCTTGGGCAAGACAACTTTGAAATGCTGGTGGAAGCGCTTCGCGTTCAGGACGGAAAAAAAATCGCCGGATTCCAGACGACGCTGCCCTTAACGGATCAAATGAAGGCTCTAGCCGATACGCGTGTTAGCAAGAACCTCGAGCCAGGCGTTGCACACGCGGGCACACAAGGCGTTACCTATCCTGCATGCATTTATTGTCCGCAGGCTCAATACACGCGGGCTGCCGTTCAACATCACTTCGAGGGTACGGTCTTGCTTTCTATCGTAATCACAGCGGATGGACATGCCGACGACATTTTAGCGTTGAGAGCGCTTCCTTATGGGCTGACCGAAAGCGCTATCGAAACTGTGAAATCGTGGAGGCTCAAACCTGGTCAGACTTCGGATGGAACACCGATGGCGGTGCGCCAACGGGTTGAAATAACCTTTCACCTCTACTAGAAGGAAATCCGCGATCTAGAGGTCGCCACGCCCGGAGCACAAGGCCTAAGCGTTCTTCTTCAGGTCCGCCAGCACCAACTTTGCCACTTCTTTCAGCGTATCGAACACGCCTTGCCCCGTCACGGCCACGCCTTCGACCGTCGGCTCGCCCTTCACCAGCAGATGTTTCTGCAATTCCGGCACGGGCAGCACATTCGGCAAATCTCGTTTGTTGAGCTGCAGCACGTAAGGAATCGTCGTGAAATCCAGATTGTGATCCTTCAGGTGCTCGCGCAAGTTGTCCAGCGTTTCCAGGTTCGCGTCCAACCGCTCCTCCTGCGAATCCGCGACGAACACCACGCCATCGGCGCCCTTTAAAATCAGCCGTCTGCTAGCTTCATAAAATACCTGCCCGGGCACCGTGTACAAATGAAAACGCGTGCGAAATCCACGCACCGTTCCTAAGTCCAGCGGAAGAAAATCGAAGAAAAGCGTGCGGTCGGTTTCCGTCGCCAGCGAAACCATCTTTCCCTTTTGATTCGCTCCAGTGTGTTCGTAGACCCACTGCAAATTTGCGGTCTTCCCCCCGAGGCCGGGGCCGTAGTAGACAAGCTTGCAGTTAATCTCTCTTGCGGGAAAATTTATAAACGGCACAATTTCCTCAGATTAGGCAGCCTCGTACTTATAGCATACGCCCCCGCTCGCGGCCAACGCGCCCCCGCGAACCATGCTGCGGAATAGACACCCCGCGCAGGCCTACAACTACCCTGACGCGGCGTAATATGGCACGGCGCAGGTTTCTCAGCCCCTCCCAGCCGCGGCCCTTAAAGGCTTGGCGGAGGCAGGCACCTCTCGTCGCCGCGTGCAGGGGTCTCTATCCCTCACAAAATGAAGCAGAATCGTCCGCCACAATTTGTCATCTCTTACGGCAGCTGAATACGTTCGACCAGGAGACTCCATAGTGAAAGTGTTCGCCATATTGCTGTTCCTTACGACGATGGCAATAAGCGCTGCGGCGCAGACACAGAGACCGCCCTCACCGCAATACGCCAAACCCGCAGGGGAACCGGTGCCCGAAAGCCGCACGCTTGAGGAGGCGCCCGCCGCTCCCGCTCTTCCCGCTGACTGGACCGCGCAGCTGGCTGCGCACCACGAAGCAATCGTCAGCGATCACTTGCGCATCCACGTTTTTCGGCTCCGGCCAGGTGATGATCTGCTCGGTGGAATCCGTGCCTACGTTAACGCGAACCACCTACAGGCTGCGGTTCTGTTGAGCGCGGTCGGCAGCCTCACACAGGCCTCGATACGTTACGCAAATCAGCCGGAAGCGCACATCCACACGGGACACTTCGAGATCGTCTCCATTACCGGAACTGTGGAAGAAGGCGGCGAACACATTCACCTATCGATCGCCACCGGACAAGGCAACATGATCGGCGGCCATTTGATGACCGGCTGCAAGATATACACGACGGGCGAAATAACGCTCGCGGAAATTGAAGGCGTGCGCTTCACGCGCGAAACAGACCGCGAAGGCAGCGGCTGGGACGAACTGAGAGTCTACCCCGCGAAGCCCTGAGCGCGCCGGACTTACAACGTCGTCACTTCGATTGAACCAGTGTTTCTTTGCCCGCTACGACTTGCGCGTGCCCCAGAAACGCCACCAACGACACACCGCCAATAATATTTCCCAGCAGAGTGGGCGCGAAGAAATGCCGGAAATACACGCCCCAACTCTCGACTCCGGTCACCACCAGGTAGAACTGCTTGGTCGAGCCGGCAATAATGTGATTGAAGCCGCCCAGCCCGATCAAATAAGTCAGTATGATGATGATACTCACGCGCGCGGATTCCGCGCCGGGTAGCAACCACACCGTCAACGCAATCAGCCATCCCGCGAAAATCGCCCGCACCAGCACGATTCCGAAAGCGCTGCCCGCGCCTTCCTGACTCACCGCCGAAAATACTTGTCGGAACTCGGGGCTGAAGAGCGCAATCTTTCCGATGCAGAGCGCGAAGATGAATGTGCCGACCAGATTTGAAGCCAAAATTACCGACCAGAGCCGCAAGACGCTGAAGATCCGTTCGAGACTCTGTTTCGAAAGCAACGGAAGAATCACTGTTAACGTCGTCTCGGTGAAGAGTTGCTGCCGGCCCAGAATTACGATCAGAAATCCCACGCAATATCCGAATTTTGAAATCAGCGGCGTCCAGGAAGCGTGTGGCAAATGCGCAGCGAGCAGCGCCTCCGCCACCAGCGAAAATCCCATGGACAGTCCCGCCGCGAGGCCTGACCAACCCAGCGCCGCTGAGGGGCGCTTAAACTCTTCCTCTCCTTCCCGGCGGATCGTTTCATAAACAATGTGCGGCCCGATCGCCAAGCGCTCTTCTACTTTCTTTTCTTCGGCTCGTGTATTAATTGCCGGAGATTCCTCCAGAGCGGTGGATGCATTCTGTTTTTCACGTTTCATTTTTCTTCGGTCATCCCGGGGGCTTATGGTGAGCAAAAGCGCACATGATAATTGCCCGGGGCCCGCCCGGGTGTCCATCACCAATAGCCTGTAGCCGGCCTCCAAGCCGCGACCGCCCTCGCAAGGGTCCAGAAACCCCCATAATTCGCTGCATTGACGCGCCTTCGCGACTTTGCTATCTTCCACTATAGTTTCCTGCGGAGAGTACCAAGTGAAGCGTCGCGCGATTCGAGCCACACAAGCCGCCAGCAAGAGCCATAAGCTGATGAAACAGAAGGCGATAAAGGCGAGCGCGAAGCTCAAGTCCGCCCCGCCCGACCCTGACGCTCCTGCCAAGGAAGCGCAACTGAAATTCTACGAGGAAGCGCTTAAGTACTTTCAGCAGCAGAAGTTCCAGCGGGCCAAGCAAACCCTCGAGCGCGTGCTCGAAGGCCCCAGCAAAGAGCTCGGCGACCGTGCCAAGATGCATATCCGCATTTGCGACCAGCGCATTTCGCGGCCTCCCATTCCGGCACTCAAGTCCGCCGAAGAGCACTATACCCAAGGAGTCGCGCTTATGAACCTTGGCCGCTGGGATGAAGCTCGCGAGCACCTGGACCGCGCGCGCAAGTCCGCGCCTAAGGCCGACCACATCGTCTACGCGATGGCGGCGCTCGATTGCCTTACCGGCGAAGCCGAATCCGCCATGCAAAATCTGAAAATCGCGATTCAACTCCGTCCCGAAAACCGCTATCACGCGCGCAACGACGAGGATTTCGCTTTCTTGCAGGAAGATCCGCGCTTTACTGAATTGCTCTACCCCGAGCGGGAAGGTTCAGCAAACTGACTTCCGTGTTTTAGGGTGAAAATTTCCAGCGTACTTCTCTGTTAAGTTCGTCCGCAAAATGGTCCGGTGAAATTCTTTCAGTGATGAAAGCCTCGCAGCTTCGAACCCAGCCTGTGCGGATTGTGGCCCTGGGCGGCGGCACAGGCCTCTCTGCCGTCCTGCGCGGGCTGAAAGAATACGTAGCCACTCCGAAAGACCTGACGCATCAGCCCATCGCCGATCTCGCGGCGGTCGTCACTGTCACCGACGACGGCGGCAGCTCCGGCCGCTTGCGGCGTGAATACCGCGTCTTGCCGCCTGGAGACATCCGCAATTGCATGGTGGCGCTGTCCAAGGACGAGCATCTTCTCGGCAAGCTCTTTCAATACCGCTTTCCGGTAGGCCGCGCGCTGGCTGGACACAGTTTCGGCAATCTTTTTCTCACGGCGCTTACCAACGTGACCGGCGATTTTCCCAGGGCCGTGCAAGTCTCCGCGGAGGTGCTCGCGATTCGCGGCCGGATTTTTCCATCCACCGCGCAGAACGTCACGCTCGAAGCCGAACTCGAAGACGGTACCATCGTCGCCGGCGAAACTAATATTTCCCGCTCGCGGCAACGCATCCGCCGCGTCCGCCTCGTGCCTAATCGCGTGCGTCCGCTGCCGGAAGTCCTCCAGGCAATTCGCGAAGCTGATTTAATCCTTGTCGGTCCCGGCTCGCTTTACACCAGCATCATTCCGAATCTGCTGGTCGAGCAAGTTACCGAAACAATCATGCACTCCAGCGCCACGCGCGTTTATATCGCCAATCTGATGACGCAACCCGGCGAAACACAACACTACTCCGTTGCCGATCACGTCTGTGCCATCTACGACCACACCCGCAAAGGCCTCTTCGATTTCGCGGTCATCAATCGCCGGCCAATTCCCAAAGCTCTGCTCAAGCGCTACCGCAAGCAAGGCGCCGAGCCGGTGCAGTCCTCCGCCGCGGAACTCAAACGCATGGGCCTGCGCTATATCACCGGCGACCTGCTGCGTCACAATCACGTAGTCCGGCACGATCAGGGACGTCTGACGCAGCTCTTGTTGGAAGAATTTGTAAAACGCCGCGTTCGCGATTGAATATGGACGTTGCTAAGAATTGTTCGCATGTGAAACGAAAGGCCGCAACTAAAGGTCACTGTTTTGCGGTCTGTGCCCGTGAATTCTAAAATGCTTTTCTTGCACCGTTATGCCCAGGTTCGTATACTTGCCGACGCTGTCCGGACGGCAGGGAGGTGCGAAGACAGCTGAATTCGACGCGCGCTTTCGCCACCCATCATCAACACTACTTTTTATTCGCGAGCAGAATCGCGTACTTTTCCGCTCTTTTGGGAGGTTGTTATGCCGGCGGTTACGCACGATGAACTGAACGTTTACAAATCAGCCGAAGCGCGTTTCGAAGTCGCCGCGCAGAAACTGGGTTTGGAAGAGGGAATCTACCGGTATCTGAAATATCCCAGCAAGGAAATTACGGTGTACGTACCCGTCGCGCTCGATAGCGGCAAATTGGAAGTCTTCATCGGCTATCGCGTACTCCACTCCTCCGTGCGCGGTCCGGGCAAAGGCGGGATTCGTTTTGCGCCGGACGTTTCGCTCGACGAGGTACGCGCTCTCGCCGCTTGGATGACCTGGAAATGCGCCGTAGTGAATATTCCCTTTGGCGGCGCTAAGGGCGGTGTGATCTGCGATCCCAGCAAGCTTTCGAAGACTGAACTCGAGCGCATCACGCGCCGCTACACCGCGGAATTAAGCGAATGGTTCGGCCCGGAGCGCGACGTGCCGGCCCCGGACATTGGCACCAACGATCAAACCATGGCCTGGGTGATGGACACCTATTCCATGCACGTGCGCCAGGCTACCACCGCCGTCGTCACCGGCAAACCGCTGGAACTGGGCGGTTCCCAGGGTCGCAAGGAAGCCACCGGACGCGGCCTCATGATGTGCTGCAACAACGCGCTCACGAAACTCAAGATGAAGCGCGACGGTTGCCGCGTGATCATTCAAGGTTTTGGCAACGTCGGCTCGCAGGCCGCGATTCTGATGCAGGAGGCCGGCTACAAAATCATCGGCGTCGCGGATATTCACGGCGGCCTGTACAACGACAAGGGTTTCGACGTTCCCAAACTCGTTGACTGGGTCTATGGGCAGCGCAAGCCCCTCCCGGAATTTCCCGGCGGAGGCGATAAGCAAACGGCCCAACAGGTTCTCTTTCACCCCACCGATATCCTGGTTCCCGCCGCCACCGAAAACCAAATCACCTCCGAAAACGTCCACCAGGTTGATTGCAAGATCCTTTGTGAAGGCGCGAACGGTCCAACCACCTGGCCCGCCGACAAAGTGATCGAGCAAAAAGGAATCTTCATTATTCCCGATATTCTCGGCAATGCCGGCGGCGTCACCGTCAGTTATTTTGAGTGGGTCCAGGACCGCCAGGGCTTCTTCTGGCGCGAAAGCGAAGTGAATGAAAGATTGCAAGATGTGATGGACCACAGCTTCGAACAGGTGGTAAGGTACGCGGAAACGCACGGTGTGAACAACCGCATCGCGGCTTACATCGTGGCGATTGATCGCGTGGCTCGTGCCTTGAAGCTGCGTGGGATTTACGCATAAACGGGATGAGGGCCCGGAATTGGTCGAGGAGGAACCGTGTTTCCTGAATCGATTTTGCCCGGAGCATTAAAGAGCGAAGCAGAACACAGGCGTGACATGTGCGCCGTGGGCCGCTGGACCTACGAGCGCGGCTACGCGGCGTCCACCGATGGAAATATTTCAGTGCGCCTCGGTCCGGACCATATCCTCACCTCGCCCACTGGAATCTGCAAAGGAATGATGACCGAGGAAGACATGGTCATCACGGACCTGAACGGTAAGAAAATTGCCGGGCGCCGCAATCCCTCCTCCGAGCTCCTTATGCATCTTACGGTTTACCGTCATCGCCCGGACGTGAACGCCGTTTGCCACGCGCATCCGCCGGTAGCCACCGGATATGCCGCCGCTGGCATACCGCTGAATAAAGCCCTGCTGTGTGAATTGATTCTCTCGCTCGGATGCGTACCGGTCGCGCCTTATGGCACACCGGGCACGTCCGAGCTCGCGGATTCGATCGAGCCCTTTGTGGACGGTTATGACGCGATTCTGCTCGCGAATCACGGCGTGGTCACCTATGGCCACGACTTGATGACCGCGTTTTTCCGCATGGAAACCACCGAACACTTCGCGCGGGTCGCGCTCGTAACCGAAATGCTCGGCAAGCAGGTCCTGCTTTCCAGTTGCGACGTGCAAAAGCTCGTCGCTGCCCGCGCCCGCTACGGTCTACAGACGGCTTCTAACTTCGGCCCGGAATTTCCGGTCACTTCGGAAACCGCTGCGGAAAAGGAGCGCATCACGCTCACCCGCCGCGAATTGGAAGCGCTAGTGGATGAAGCCGTGAAGAAGGACCGCGCCCTGCATTAGAAATCCGGGTCACGCTGCTGCAGATCCTCTGGCGCGTCTGATCGCTTCCTACTGCACCCGCTCGTGCGCGTATCCCGCTGCATCCAACGCCGCTTTCAGTTCCGCGATGTGCTCCGGCCCTCGCGTTTCCATGGTGATGTCAATCGCCGTATCTCCCAGCACCACGCCGTAGTAGGACCGGTTGAACTGCGTTTCCACGATATTCACTTTTTGCTCGGCGATCACGGTGGAAAGTCTCACCAGCGCGCCAGGATGATCCGGCAAATGAATCCGCAGCCGCACCATCCGTCCGTCTTTCACTAGCCCGCGCTCGATGATGCGCGCGAGCAGTGTCACGTCAATGTTCCCCGCCGAAATCAGCACGCCCAATTTCTTCCCGGAGTGCGCGGTCTTTTTGTTCAGTACGGCAGCCGCGGCCACCGCGCCTGCCCCTTCCGTCAGCGTTTTTTCTTTTTCCAGGAGAAGCAAAATTGCGTTGGCGATCTCCTCTTCGTCCACCGTCACGATCTCATCCACATATTTCTGAACCAGCGGGAACGTATGCGCTCCAGCCGAACGCACCGCAATTCCATCAGCGATGGTCTTCTCGGCGCGCAGGGTGACCACCTTTTTCTTCTCCACGGCCGCTTTCATCGAAGGCAATTTCGAAGTTTGGACTCCGACGACTCTGATCTTCGGCTTCATCTCTTTCGCCGCGCACGCCACTCCGGCGATCAATCCGCCTCCGCCGATGGGAACCACCAGCGCATCTAGATCGTTCACCTGTTCGAGCATTTCGATTCCCAGCGTGCCTTGTCCCGCGATCACCGCTTCGTCGTCAAAAGGGTGAATGAACGTCAAGCCTTGCTCTTCGCAGCGGCGCAGCGCTTCCTGGCAAGCTTCGTCGTAGTTCGCGCCGAAGAGAATCACCTCCGCGCCGTGCCCTCGCGTCGCTGAGACTTTCACCAGCGGCGTCGTGAGCGGCATGCAAATTTGCGATGCAATCCCGCGTTTCGTCGCGTGGTACGCGACAGCCTGCGCGTGATTTCCCGCCGAAGCCGCAATCACTCCGCGCCGCCGTTCCTCCTCGGTCAGCAGCAAAATCTTATTCAGCGCGCCACGCTCCTTGAAAGAGCCGGTCATCTGCAGATTTTCCAGCTTCAAAAAGATGGAATTGCCTGTCAATTGCGAAAAAGTCTCTGAGCGCATAAATGGCGAGACGAAAATCGAGCTGCGAATTCGCGCGGAAGCCTGCTGGATCATTTTCAGTGTGACCCCCGCGGCGGAGTTCTTAATCGGTTCGGCCATGGATTTCATGTGCACCCCCTGTAAAAAACAAAGGCCGTTGCCCTTCCGGGTAACGGCCTTTGGCGTTTCGAACTGGAATTCGCCGCCGGCCGCTATCCGCTCCTGATAATGGGAATAATGCGCGCAATAGCAGAGGCAGAGCGGAAAGGCGCGTAACGACGGCCAAATGCGGAATACAAGATCGGGCGGACCGCGGCCAAAACAAAGGAACGAGTATCCCGCGGAATCGCCGGCCGAAATTGTGATTGGAAGTCCATTGCCAGAACAACGGATATCACGGGCATCGCGGGGATGGCAAACAAAAACTTAACGGGCGGCCTCAATCAATCATCAGAATGGGCTTCTCTATGAAGATATTTCGTTCTTTGCGCCGCGCCGCCACCGAGAAAAAAGGCGGGTAACGCTCGCTCCCGCGAACGCTGCCCGCCCTGTTATTGTGTGATTGCTCGAGGTCTGCAAACGGTTGCGAAATGTCACTCCGCGATGCTGACGAATCGCGTCTTGCCTCCGAAGTGAATTTCAGTGATCTTGTTGTTGTTAATCACGAACGCGGAGTATTTCGCTTTGCTCGTTTCGTCCTTCCACTGTACCGGCGCCTCCGCCACTACCTTGCCGTTCATCGAAAGCTTTACCTGTGTTTCATCCACGCTCACTGCATAGTCGCCGGGCTTCAAATCCTTGCCGGCGATCGTGGTTGGGTTCAGCAGTGTCATCACGGTGCTGATTCCCGCCTTGGTGTCTTTTGCTGGAGCAGTTCGCGCGGTGATTGAAACCAAAAGCACCAGCGCCGCGAGAATTGCAAAAATCTGCTTCATTGAGTGACGCGACATTTTTACTTCCTCCTCGAATTTTGTTTGCCCCTCGCACACGCTTAGACGCGGAGGTTTGCGGGGCGAGAGCAAGATCGCGAATGATTTAACGAAAAAATATCAGAGAGAAATAAATCGCGGCAACAACGCGAAAGTGAACACTGTCCGCGCGAAACCGAACACTACAAGCGGGACTCAAATGCGCGGAAAAATCCCAGGCTCCGAATATTGGTACGCAACCGCGCATCAAAATGTTTCATTGTGCGACGGGACAACTGGCGCACCGCGTTGACACCCTTGCGGCCCTAATCAATAATCGCAAGACATGATTGGATCGCTCCGCGGCAAGCTGATTGAAAAGCGCCCAAACCTGGTGCTGCTGGAAGTCGGCGGCGTCGGTTATCAGGTGGTCATTCCGCTTTCTACTTACACCAGCCTTGGCGCTCTGCACATCGAAACCACGCTGCTGATTCACACCCACGTGCGCGAAGATCAATTGGCGCTCTTTGGCTTTCTCACGGCGCGCGAAAAACAGTGCTTCGAGCTGCTGATTTCCGCCTCCGGCGTTGGCCCTTCGCTCGCTCTGAAAATTCTTTCCGGCATGGGTCTCGATGAGTTAATACCTGCGATCCGCAAAGGCGATCTCGCGCAGCTCGTGCGCATTCCCGGAGTCGGCCGCAAGACCGCTGAGCGCATCGTCCTCGAATTGCGCGATAGACTGGCTGCTGTGGACGTGCCCGAAGCCGGGAAGCCCACGACATGTTCGCAGCTCGAAGCGGATGTCGCGTCCGCGCTGGTGAATCTGGGCTACGATGAACGCGCCGTGGAAAGCGCCATGGCTAAATCGCGCGGCACGGTAGGCAATGACTTTGAGTCGCTACTGAAGGCGTCGCTGCAGGTGCTCGGCAGCGCAGCCATGCAAAAATCATCGCGCGCGGCGCACGGCGAATGACGCCCGCGCCGGGCTCGCGCGATAGCTCAGCCGCCGCAGCTGCGGCCGCCCGTGAAGACGGCCACGCAGCCGCCGAAAAGGAAAATCAGGTGCCGGGGAAAATGACCGACCCACATAACCGCATCATTTCAGGCAAAGCCCTCGATGACGACGCGCGTATCGAAGCCAGCATCCGTCCCACGAAATTATCCGATTACATCGGCCAGAATCGCGTGAAGGAAAATCTGCAGATCGCTGTGGAAGCAGCCCGCACGCGCGGCGAAGCGCTCGATCACGTGCTGCTCTATGGCCCTCCGGGCCTCGGCAAAACCACGCTCGCGCAAATCTTGGCGCATGAGATGGGCTCGGCGATCAAAGTCAGCTCCGGCCCATTGCTGGAAAAGAAAGGCGACCTCACCGCGGTGCTCACGTCCCTCGAAAAAAGCGATTTTTTCTTTCTCGATGAAATCCATCGCTTGCAGCCCTCTATGGAGGAAATTCTCTATCCCGCGATGGAGGATTTTCGCGTGGATTTGATCATCGGCCAGGGTCCTGGCGCGCGCGTGCATCCCTACCAATTGAATCGCTTCACTCTGATCGGGGCCACCACCCGCGCCGGACTGATCATGGCGCCCCTGCGCTCGCGTTTCGGCATCGTGCATCGCCTGGATTTTTACTCGCCCGAAGACTTGCTCCGCATTGTGCAGCGCTCCGCGAAAATTCTCGGCATCACCATGGACGAATCCGGCGCCGCCGAAATCGCACGCCGCAGCCGCGGCACCCCGCGCGTGGCAAACCGTTTGCTGCGACGTGTCCGCGATTTCGCCGAAGTCCGCGCCAAGGGTCACATTGATCTCGGAGTGGCCCGCGACGCTCTCGCCATGCTAGGCGTGGACGAACACGGCCTCGACGAAGTGGACCGCAACCTGCTCCTCACGATTATTCAGAAATATTCCGGTGGCCCGGTAGGTTTGAATACGCTAGCCGCTTCACTAAGCGAAGAAGAAGATGCCATCGAAGAGATTTACGAACCCTACCTAATGCAGCTAGGCCTGCTAGACCGCACCCAGCGCGGCCGCGTAGCCACAGCCCTGGCCTACAAACACTTCGGCATGGACGAACCCCGCCGCCAGCCGGGCCTCTTCAGTTAGAAAGCCTCGGGGCGCCAATGAAAGACATCTACCTCTCACTCGGATCGAACATTGGTGACCGCGCCCTGAGCATTTCGCGTGCGATTGACTCGCTGCCCGTGCACGGCGTGCACGTCGTGCAGCAGTCGTCGCCGTACGAAACCGAGCCGGTCGAATTGCGCGACCAGGAATGGTTTCTGAATGGAGTGGTGGAAGTCGAAACGAAACTGACGCCGCAGCGGCTCATGCAAGCGCTGCTGGATATCGAGCGCTCGATGGGTCGACTGCGCCTCACGCCTAAAGGCCCGCGCATTATTGATATGGACATCTTGCTGTTCGGCTCGACGATCGTGCACGAGCGCGGTCTCGAGATTCCTCATCCCCGCATGGCCGAGCGCCGTTTCGTTCTGGTGCCGTTTGCCGAGATCGCCGCCGGCGCGATCCATCCGGTGCTCAAGAAAACAATCGCCGAGCTGCTCGACGAAACGCCCGACCGCAGCGAAGTGCGCCTGTATCGGTAGCGCGGCCGCGCTTCAAATCCATACCGCCGCAGGCAGGGATCTGTTTTCGCCCTCGGCCTAAGAAAAATTTAAGCGTTGTCGGCAAACTCTTAAGAAGTGCGCAAGACCTTCAGCCAGTGCAAAGTCAGCGACCGCGGCGACAGCGCCTCTATTTCAATTTCCGCCACGCGGCCCTCGCTACGTTCGCGCCAGCGATAGACGCCCGGCTCGGTCTCCTCGCGCGTATGCCCAACTAGCGGCTGCAAAAAATCCTGTGCGTCCGTGAGCGAAACCTTTTCCTGCGCCGCCGGGCGCGTCAGCGCTTCCACCGCGTAGCTGCGCAACAGCTTCGGCCAATACGCGTCGAAAAGTTCCGACGACGCAAAAATGTCGCTCCAAGCCACCTCGCCGCCGTACGCCACAATCACGCCGACCACATGTTCGCCCTGAAGCCCGGATGTCGCGCGCTCAAAACGCTTCTGCATTTCCTGCGCAAAATATTCCACCGACGGTCCCACCTCTGCGGATTGATAAATGTTCCGGTAACCTTCGGTAGGAGCGGCCGAAGCCATAACCCCCGAAAGCTCCCGCGACGCGATACGTGGAGGCGCAACCGCCAGATTTGAAGCCATGTCCTTCCGCTCTCTGGCGGCTGCCACGTCGCCGCGAACCGCTGCCCACACCTGACTCTGATCCTGCTCGACAGCGGCTTCTTCCCGCACCGTGGGATGCACCATAGTCCTCGCGGCAGAGAATTTGGCGCTACCGTTCGTCCAGCGGCTGTGCTCCACGCAAAACACACTCAGCGGCAGCGGTTTCGCGCCAATAGGAATAATGCGATCCTTACCGATGATGCGATCTTGCTTGCCTCCGGACACCACTTCGCCCGCGAGCAGCAACAGCGGCCGCTTGCCGCGATTGATCAGCACCAGCTGGTTTACTTGCGCGCCGCTGGAATAATTCGGAACCGGCTCCGCATCCCCATTGCGCGACCGGCGCATGCCTTCTCCTTGCTCGGTCACGACCGCGTCGCCGGAAGCGAGCGCCGCGTCCAGCGTTTCGAACGCATCCGTATCAGCGTCCTGAGTGGAGAGCACCGGAAACACAGTGAGCGTTTCATACGTCACCGGCTGGCCCACGCGCCAGTCAGGCGCTATTAGTTTGCCAGGTCCGGCGATGGGGGAACCCCCGGCTTCGACAACTGCCTTTGGAGTGGCATAAACCCAAAACAAAATCGCGGCCAACATAATCGTCGAGCCCAAGCCAATAATCCACATCAACTTCTGACTCGCCAGCATGGCGTTCTCCTCGTTCGCTCGCGCCGGCAACACATTTTCCGCGCGGCTTCAAACTGAGAACGCGCACACACCAGTTCCTTGCAGCATTCTTGAAGGGGAATACGAACTCGACGGCGGAGTCACTCGTTCAAGCAATAACAGGGAAGCTCAAAGGTGCTCGCGATCCTTAATCTGCTTTTCGCGCTTCTTCTTTTCCTCTTCCTCGGTGCGCTCCCACTCCAAAAGCTCTTCCTCGGACATCTGGTAATCATCGCGGGAGGCGAACATCGAGTTGCGCCGGCTGCTGCGCGCGGTCCGAACCCCGCGCTGCTTCTTCGCTCCGGACGAAAAATCGCGCATGCTGCGGATGGGATCGGCCAGCGCTCCGGCTTCCACCAGGAGCTCACCCACTTTTTCCAGGAAGTCGTGCAAATGGTATGGCTTAAGCAGGTAGGGAAGCCCCTCCCGCTCAAGAACCGGCTGCGCCTGCTTCGCTGCCAGCATTGGCACCAGAAAGAGAACGCGAATGCCCTTCGGACGCGCTTGATCGATTTCCGCGCCTTCCGGGGCATCTGCGGCGCCCTGCGCCAGGTCTTTCAGCGTGTAGAAGAGTGGGCCGCGCACGTCGGTCATTGCTACGTTCACAATCACCAGATTCCACTCGCCGCTCGCCAATTCCAGCATCGCCGCCGAAGCGAGCGGAACGATGCGCACGCGCCAACCCTCTGAATCGAGGACGTTTTTCAGCGCGCGCTGACTGACGATGTCGTCGTCAACGATTAAAATGCCAATTTGGGCCAATGCTGCTCCCGCCAGAGGTCGCCAGGGCTTTCCCAGCGAGTATATCGGCTGCATCCAACCCTGGCATCCGGCCATCCGCACTGTTTCCAGAGCGCCAGCTGCCCGCTTGTACAGGCGAAACAAAAGCGAAAAATAATCATTGACATGACGAAACAAAAGCGAATATAGTCTCTCCCGTGCGGCGAGGCAATCAATGGCCACTTTCCCCATTCTTCGTGCGACCCCAGCGACGCTTGAGCGTCCCCGGAACCGTGCGAAGCAGACCAGTCTCACCCTTTTCCCCACAGCCGCTCGCCACGGCACCTGTGAGTCCCCGTGCGAAGCTTCCGCGCCCCCTCCGGCGCCAAGCCGGAGTACGAAGCCCGCTACGGAACTGGTCGGCATTGCACGCCTCGCCGCTTCCTCCCCTCGCGCCGAAGCCAAACGCGGGACAGAGTATTTCCTTCTGCCTGTTCGTTCCATACTGAACCATTGCGATTCTGAACGTGTCCCGTTCCGCTGGACGGTGAACCCTTATCGCGGCTGCGAATTCGGCTGTCACTATTGCTACGCGCGCTACACCCACGAATTTATGGAACTCGACGGCAACGAGTTCGAATCGAAGATTTACGTGAAGAAGGACGCTGGCCCGCTCGCCCAGCGGGACCTCGGCACGGAAAAGATCTGGGGCGAACACATCGCCATCGGCACCGCTACTGATCCGTATCAGCCGGCCGAACGCGAATTCGGCGCCACGCGCGCTATCCTCGAGAAAATGGCCGAGCGCGAGGGTCTGAATCTTTCGATCACCACGAAATCGAATCAAGTCCTGCGCGACATTGACTTACTGAAGCGCGTTGCCGAACGCTCCGCGCTGGTCGTGAATCTCAGCGTAACCACCGTCCGCGTACGGCTCGCGCGCTTGCTCGAACCTCGTGCGCCCCGGCCGGATCTGCGTCTGGAAGCCGTGCGTGCGCTGAACGAAGCCGGAATCGCTGCCGGAGTGCTGGCGATGCCTGTAATTCCGGGCATAACCGACCGGCCTGAGGATCTCGACGCGCTAGCACGCGCGGCACGCGACGCTCGCGCGCAATGGTTCGCCGGCAATGTGCTTTTTCTCACACCGACGTCGCTCAAACATTTTCTGCCGTTCCTCGACGCGAAATTCCCGAAGCTCTCGCGCCAATACCGCGAATGGTACGGCCGCCACGGAAACGCGCCGGCCTCGTACAAGAAGGAACTCTCGGCGCGCGTGGAGCAGTTGCGCGCCAAGTACGGACTCGGTTCCCGTCCCGACCGCTCCGTGAATCGGTCGTGGCGTTCGCCGCAATTGCAACTTTCGCTTGCGAATGGAGAATAGCGATGCCCCGCATGACGAACGCAGGTTCAAAAAGCCGCCGGCGCAAGAAGACCGCATCGCACGCCGTCGAATCGGTGCCGGTAATTCCAGAAACGAAGCCCACGCGGGGCATGAAGATAAAACACGTCTCCGCGCTCACCATGTTTCTCGCGGCGTTATGTTTGCTTGCGTATCTCGCGGGACGCGTGGATACTTCCGCCGCAACGGCCCCGCCGGCCGCCGCAGTGAATGATGCGAAGGAGCACCCCATGTTTCTGGGTTTGCGCACAGTGAAATACGAAGTGCAGGATGTAGCGAAGGCCAAAGAGTGGTACACAAAAGCGTTGGGCATTCCGCCGTATTTCGACGAGCCCGCGTACTACGTGGGATATAACGTCGGTGGCTACGATCTCGGCCTGGTTCCAGCAAAGGACGCGGCCACAAAACGCGCTCCGGCCGGTGTCGCCTATTGGGGAGTCGAAGATGCCCACGCCGCGTACAAGCGCCTGCTAGATCTAGGCGCCACTCCAGTTGAAGAAATTCAAGACGTAGGCGGTGGGATGCTAGCCGGCGAAGTGCGCGATCCCTTCGGCAACGTAATCGGGATCATCTACAACCCGCAATTCAAACCCGGCGAAGCGAAATAACAGGCAACATCGCCCATCGAGGGTAGGGGCACGGCATGCCGTGCCCGCCTTACATCGTGCCGCGGTCGCGCATAGAGGGATTGCGCCGCCGGTTCGGCGTCACGGTACAATAATCCGCGGCGTTTCTTTGGCGGCTTCCGCGGGAAGAGGGAATCGCGCGCGAAAGAAACCAAGAAAAGCGCGCGAACGCGGCCTCCCGCTCGTCTCCTGTTTGCCCACACGCAACAAAAACACCAGCAAATTCAAAATGTCCGAGTCACGCAGCGACGGTACGCCGCCGCGCTCTGCTTGCTCCTTCGCCACTTTTTGCAGGAATTCCGCAATCGCGCCGTACAAAGCATGCGCCACCGGCAAATCCGGCGGCCTCTCGTAATAAATCCCGGTTCCTAGGGTGCGATACGTCTCCGCCAAAGCTTCCAGCGCTGCGAGCGCCGCTGCATCGTTCAAATCCCTGTTCTGCTCTTGAAAACTCAGAATCGTCGCCGCGAGGCCGCTGACCACGGGCCACCGCTCGTAGATAAATTCCACTTGGAATTCGATCTTAGGGTAGGGAAGCTCGTCCCGCGAAATCGGCTGGCGGTGTTCCACCTCGTAACGATGCGCGGTAACCAAGTACGAACAATCTTGCGGACAATCAATCGTCACTTCGCGTTCGCGTCCGCAGCATACCGCGCAAATCTTTTCACCCTTTGCAGGACAAAATCGCTTCGGCGGCCGCTTCTCGCAGATCGGGCAACTCATTCACTCTCCCTAATGGAGTTTGTATCCCATGAGGCCGAAGGAATCAGAGTAAGGAAAGAGCCAGTCTGCAGCAAGTTAGGCAAACCCGGAAGTCATGAAGCAGCGCCGCACTACGCGGTGGCTCGCCGTTGCGCCTGATACTTTTCGAGCGCTTCGATATTTCGCAGGATGGTATCAATCACGAATTCGTCGCCGAATTTCGAATTGATCATCAGGTTGTAGAGCGGCCGGTGCGGCCACTCCGCGCCAAAATAATGGCGAATGAAGTCGGCGCGTTCCCGGTCCACGTCGTTTACCAGTTGTGCTGCTTCCTTCTCTGACTTGCCGATGGACCGAAGGCGCCGGACTTTCTCCTCGACCGGCGCGTAGATGAATACATGAAACGCATCCGGGTGATTGCGGAGAATGTACGGTGAGCCGCGCCCCACGATGACAGAATTGCCGCGTGACGCCACGTCCTGTATTACGCGGTGCAGCATTTCCACCATGCAGTCGGTATCGAACGCGCGGGAGTCGCCGATCGCCAGAGCCCGCTCGTAGCTGCCACGCGCGTACACCTTAAACAGGCGATACAGGAACGGGTCTACGCGCTCGTCGCAACGTCTCGCCGCGAGCGCATCCACATTTGCGACCCTGGCGATTTCGGCGGTGAGTTCTTCGTCCCAGAGTTTCCAGCCCAGGCGTGCAGCGAGCGACTTCGCGATCAGCGTGCCGCCGCTGCCATACTCGCGTTCGAGGGTGATGATCTTGACCGGCACGGCCTAACCCCAATGGCCTTAGTGTACCGCCATTGGGCCGCCCGGTTTTACTTTCTTCATCAGGAATACGAACGGGATCATCGCCGTGACCGCGATCCCCAACATCCAGAAGTTGTCCACGTAAGCCAGCATGGTTGCTTGCTGGTTCAGGCTACCAGCGATGAGACCATACGCCTGACGAGTAGCTTCCGCCGCGCTAGATCCGTGTGACGTGAGCAGATGCGCGGTATTTGTAATCATGGCCTGGAATTGCGGGTTTCCCGAATTCAGCCGGGCCGTAAGATAGGATTGATGAACTTGCGCGCGCCGCGCCAGCATGGTAGTGACAAATGAAATCCCCACGCTTCCCCCCACGTTTCGCGCGAGGTTAATCAGTCCCGAGGCTGCGTTATTTTTTCCTGGCGGCAAAAAAGCATAAGCGGCCGTGTTGATTGGCACGAAAAGAAAAGCGAGACCCAGCGCCTGAAATACGCGCGCCGTCGCCACCGTCCGGAAATCAATCGAGACGTCGAAGTTCATCATGTGGAACAACGAAAAAGCCACCATGGCGAGGCCAAATAGAAGCAGCCGCCGGGCATCGGTATGGCCGAGCAAATACCCCACCAGCGGCATGCAAATGATGATCGCGAATCCTCCGGGCATCAGCGCCAGGCCCGCCCGTTGCGCCGTATAGCCCAGCAAATCCTGCGTAAACTGCGGCAGCAGCACCGTGCTCGAAAGTAATGCAAAGCCCACCATGAACATCAGCAAGTTTCCGATCGCGAAGGAGCGTTCTTTGAACAAATGCAAATCGATAATCGGATGTTCGTGAAACCACTCCCAGAAACCGACCGCGATCAGCGAAACCACGCAGATGACGGTCATGGTCACAATGAAGTGCGATCCGAACCAGTCGTCGCGCTGCCCCTTGTCGAGCACCACCTGCATCGCGCCCAATCCCAACGCCAGCAAGCCCAGGCCGACGAAATCGACCCTGAATCCTTTGCGAGGCCCCTGCTTCATGTAGGGCGGATCGCTGATCAGCATATTGGTGAGCAGAATAGAAATGATGCCGACGGGAATATTGATGAAGAAAATCCAGCGCCAGTTGAAATTGTCCGTGATCCAACCGCCCAGCGTGGGACCGATCGCCGGCGCGAGCACCACGGCCATGCCATACACCGCGAAGGCCATTCCGCGTTTTCTCGGTTCAAATGTATCGGCAAGGATCGCTTGTTCGCTGGGCTGCAAGCCGCCGCCTCCGACTCCCTGCAACACTCGAAACACAATGAGCATGGAGAGGTTGGGAGCAAGGCCGCAAAGAAACGAACTAACCGTGAAGAGGGCCACGCACGACATATAGAAACGCTTGCGGCCAATCAATTGGGAAAACCATCCGCTCATGGGCAGGATGATTGCGTTTGATACGAGGTAGGACGTGAGCACCCAGGTGCTTTCATCCTGGCCGGCCGAAAGGCTACCGGCAATGTGCGGCAGCGCAACGTTGGCTACGCTGGTGTCCAGCACTTCCATGAAGGTGGCAAGCGTCACCGTCAGCGCGATGATCCAGGGATTTACGGCCGGGCGCTGCCAGGCCGAATCTGCCGAGATGGCGGCGGAAGCCACGTTATTTCACTTTCACCGTCGGCTCCACCGACATTCCCAGCCTCAGGTAGTCGTCTTTGTTCTCGCCGGGATCGAGAACGATTTTTACCGGAATGCGCTGAACCACCTTCACGTAGTTGCCGGTGGCATTCTCCGGCGGCAGCAAGCTGGTGCGCGCGCCGCTGGACCCCGCAATGCTGTCCACTTTCCCTTTGTAGGTCCGGTCGTTGGCGTCCACTTTTATTTCCACGGGTTGCCCGGGACGCATGTATTTCAACTGCGTCTCCTTATAGTTAGCTGTCACCCAGACGTCCGCCAGCGGCACGATCGAAAAAAGCTGTTGTCCTGGCTGGACGTTCATGCCCACTTCCACGTTCTTCGATACCACGCCGTCTACCGGAGCAATGATTTTCGTATACTGCAGGTTCAGCTGCGCTTGTTCGAGCGCTGCTTCTCGCTGCTGTACGGTGGCGTCGGCGGAAATAGCTCGAGCGCGCGTGGAGGCGACTTGCCGGGGCCCCGTCTGCGCATAACGCAGATTCGCATCCGCCTGCGCTAGTTTGCTCTTGGCTTGCGTCACCTGCTGCGCTGCAGCAGCCGCGGAGGCTTGCGCCGCTGCGACGGTTGCCGTGCCGGCCCGCGCGGCCGCAACCGCCGAGTCGTACAGTTGCTTCGAGATTTCCTGTTTCTCCACCAGCTGTCTGTAACGCTCTAAATCGTTCTGCGCTTTCACGTCGTTTGCTTGTGCTTGATCGAGTTGCGCTTTTGTTGCGTCATATTGCTGTTGCGCGGCCACAATTCCCGCTCGGGCATTTTCCACGTCAGCCTCGGACACCGAGACTTGGCTGGTGGTATTCACGGACGTGATCGGCACGTTGATGTTCAATGCCTGGGCGGACGCCTCCGCGTCCGCGAGCTGCGCCTTGGCCTGGTCCACCGCCACCTGGTAATCGCGCGGATCAATTTCCGCCAGCACGGTTCCGGCGGCGACGTGCTGGTTGTCGTCCACGTTCACTTTCATGATGTAGCCCGAAATCCGCGCGCTCAATGGCATCAAGTGGCCGTCAACCTCCGCGTCGTCGGTGGATTCGTAGGTCGAAAAATAGCGGTAGGCAAGAAATCCGCCGATCAGCAGCAGCACGAAGGCGATCGCCAGAAACATCGGCGCGCGCGGATGCGTGCGAAAAAAACCCTCGGCGCGAGCGGGAGGAGGCGCCGCCGAATGGCTCTCAGCCCGCGCAGGTTTTTCCGCCGCCGGAGGATTTACTGGAATCTCGACTTCGGTTTCTTGCGCCATGGCTTATTTTCCTTTGAAGTATTGCTTGACGCTTTCTTCTCCCAGGCCCATTGCGCGAGCCAGGGAAATCTTCGCGTAGTTGAAGCTGTAAAGACTTGCAATATAGCTGTCGTTGGCGCTGGCAACCTGCTCCTGCGATTGCACCACTTCCACCGTGTCGGTCACGCCTGCGGCAAACCGGTCGCGCGACTGATCGAGTGTCTGTTGCGCCAGATCAATATTGCTCCTGGCCACTTCCACTTGTTCCGCTGAAGATTGCAGATTCAAAAACGCCGTGCGCACGTCCGCGTCAATCTGTGCGCGGATGTTTTCCAATTTCTCGCGGCTTTGCGCCACCTGCGCGTCGGCTTCCAGCTCATCGCCTTGCACCTTGCCGCCCTGAAATATCGGAATAGTTAGCGTCCCACGAGCGTCGAAGACTCCGTGCGTGCTTAAACTGGTAGTACTGGCGAGCCCATAATCTCCGTTGAAGGAAAGACTCGGATAATTTTCGGCGCGCGCCGACTTCTTCGTATATTCCGCCGCCCGCAACGTCGCGCTGGCCGCCTGAAAATCGGAGCGTGAAGCGTAGGCGCGCTGCAGCGCCGCTTCGAGTGTCAGCCCGGTGAAGGGCTCGTAAGGTGACTTGTCCGTTAGATCGAATTCCTGGCCCGGTGCCAAGCCGATGACACGGGCGAGAGTCAGTTTCTGAATCGCAAGGTCGTTCTTGGCCTGAATCAACTCCTGCAAGCGCGTTTTTAATTCCACTTGCGCGCGCAAGCCGTCAATGGCCGGAGAAGTTCCGGCCTTCACCTGGTCGGATGCCTGATCGTAGAGGGCCTGCGCGGTGTTCACCTGCGCGGCGACGGTTTGGATGCGCGACTCATCCGCGATCGCCTGCAAATAGTTGTAACCGACCGCCAGCACCACCAGGTCGCGCGCGTCTTTGGCCGTGTATTGCGCGGCCTTGATATTTTCTGTAGCGGCGTGCGTGTCGTTGATCGCCTTCAAATCCAGGATGGATTGCGTCACGTACGCGCGAGCATCGAAATAGCCGAAAGGTCCGACAATTGACGGTATGGTGAAGCCGCTCGCGGGCGGGACCTTGAAATTGAATCCAAATTCCGCCAGATCCACTTGCGAGCCCTGCGCGTAGCTTGTCGTCGTGACGTTGGGCAGCAGCGCGCTCAACTTTTTCCACCGCTCGCCTCGCGAGGTCACTACGTCCTGTCCCGAAAGCAGCAATCCCAGGTTCGTTTTCAGGCCTCGGTCAATAGCATTCTGCAGCGAAATTTGCGCGACACCGGGCTCGAGCTTTCCTGGCACGCTGCCCTGAAATGAATTTTGAGTTGCGGGTGCCGCCGGTCCACCATTTCCGTTGCTGCTGGAAGAAGACGAAGAAGTTCCACTTTGCGAAGTTACTGGACCCGCTGCCAATTGCGCGCGTACGGGTGTTGTCGCGATCAGCAGCAGAATTACCGTGATCATGAATGTCGTGCAGCGCGCGGACACCCTTACCTCCTGCCTGAGGCGTTCCCCGTATGGATGAACCCGAAGCCCCTCAGGACTCAGCAAATTCGTAACTGACTGAGACTTGCGCCAGATGTGACGCGTCATGCCTTAGACCTCCGTCGCACTTTGCGATTCGCACGCCCGCTGGCGGCTTCCCAATTTGGGCAGATTAGGTCCCATACTTCTTCGCTGGTCTTGCGCAGGGAAGCGTCCGGCCGCATCGACCAACTGATGGTCACTCCCATGAACACAATCTGCGTCAGGCGCGCCATCTCAGTGGCGGGAATGTCGCCGCGCAACTCTCCGCGTTTCTGCCCTAGCAAATAAATTTCCGTCAGGATTCGCCGGGCAGTCTGTGACCGCTTGATCAATTCCTGTCGGACCGACGCGCAGGATGCGTGCGCTGCAAAAATCGCGCGCAATAGTGCGGCGCTCTTGTCGGATTGGCCCGCGGCATTGCCGGCCAATTCGCGAATCACGTCCAGCACCGGCCCTTGGCTGTCCCGGGCTTTATCCAGAGCGCGCTGCACCGCGGCGACACGCTCACCTCCGAACTCGGCTAGGATGTGCTCCTTGGTTGGAAAGTAATTGAAAAAGGTCCCCTTCCCTACATCGGCGGCTTCAGTGATGTCCTCCACTGTGGTTTCCAGGAATCCGCGCCGCGCGAACAAATCCATCGCTGCGCGGTACAGGCGATCGCGTGTTTCGGTGCGATGGCGTTCGCGACGCCCGCCCAGAGGGGCAGCTTTTGCACGGAGAGAAACGGCGAGTCGTTGTGGCATCTTGCAGGCTATCTCAAGAGTGACTTTAGACCAATACCGACCATTAGTCAACTTTAGAGGGCAGTCAAAACGACGCGGTGGGCGGAAGGGAAAAGAGGGGACGCGCCGGCTGGTTCGTCCCCGGCGCGCCATTCTCAAATAGGAACGCTAATCTACCTGTGCTTCGGGCTGTGCTTCTCCAGAACGTCCAGCATGAGTTTCGCAGACGGCGGAGGTGGCACCGCCGCTTTGAGTACGATATCCCTTGCTGGAATCTGCTTGCCGTAGATTCGCGCGTTGGCATCGTTGTCGGGACGAACCGTCGAACCCGCCAGTGAGATTCCCGCGAACAGTCCGCGTGCCCGCGAATAGGTGAGCATTTCTGCGCGCAGAGTGACGTCGGTCTCCGCAGTGGCGTTGCGGCCCACCGGTCCGGCGGCCACCGAGGCGTCGCCTCCCAGCTTCACCTTGCTGCTCAGAATCGAACTCGCGCCCCGCTCGTTCATCACCAGAATAACGAAGTCGGTGGCTTGTCCGCCGATCTGGAAGCCCACGCTCGCGCCCTCAAGGGCCATCATGCTCGGCGCGCCCCAGCGGCCGCGGAAGTTCTCGCCCTTGCGGCAGGTCATTACCCCGCGCCCGTAACTCGCGCCCACGATGAACGCGGCTTTCAGCACGGACGGATACACGATCACGCAATCCGCTTTATCAATTAGGCTCTGCGGAATGTCGTCCGGGATGTCCATGATCTCTTTGAGGACTTGTCCGGCGCTCTGGATTCGATCCTCATCGTTTGACTTGTCGTCCGCACGGGCGGTTGTTGGGTTGACCATCGTTGGCAGACCAATCAGCGCGGCGATAAGTAGGGCCGATAGAATCTTTTTCATCGAATGTACCCTCCTATGGGTGGACCGTCATCATATGAATTTCGTGCTGAATTCGCAACCTTTCGGCGGCAACCCGAGCCTCCGGCGCAAGTTGTCATATAATCGAACGCTCTCTCGATCATTTGTTTTTCAGAGGGCTCTTTCGATAGTGAATCGATCGCTTCCATCGCGGCGCTTCCGTATTTCTCGCTCCATTCCGATTATGCGGCGAGGCGCAATTCTAGTTTTCGTACTGCTCGCCTCCGCAGCCTGCGCGCAGCGCCTGCTCTTAGCCGCGCATGCCCAATTCGCATCGGCCCCCACGTTGCTCTCGGCTGCCCGTCACGAGGCCGCGCGGCCGGATATTGCCCTTTTCCGCGCCCGCGTAGACGCCGCTCTTGCCGAAGCTCGCGCCGCGAAAGCGTTTTGGGGCATTCTGGTCGCCGATCGCGATACCGGCGAAACATTATATGAACTCAACGCCGACCGTTTTTTCACCCCCGCGTCCAACGCGAAAATCTTCACCTCCTCCGTCGCGTTCGCCACGCTCGGCCCCGCTTTTCAATTTCGCACTACGCTCGAATCCAAGGCGCAATTGGGCGCCGACGGCCATCTTACCGGCGATTTGATGTTCGTCGGCCGCGGCGATCCTGATATTTCCAATCGCAAATTTCCCTACGCGGGAAAAGTCGAACACGACGGCCCCACCGAAAAGGTTCTCGCGCAGATGGTGGACGAGGCCATCGCCAAAGGCCTCAAGCAAATTGATGGCGATATCGTTGCCGACGATAGCTATTACCCCTACGATCCCTATCCTCCCGGCTGGACCGTTGGCGACCTCTTCTTTACTTTCGGCGCGCCGATAGGCGCTATCACGTTCAATGACAATTGTATGTCCGTCGAAATCATCGCTGGCGCGCAAGTCGGTGCTCCGGCCACGCTTTCTGTGGACCCAGCCGCAGCGTTGAATACCTTTGGATACGATCTGAAAACGATCCCCGCGGACGGCAAACCCGAATTCGGCGTCGTGCGCCAGCCTGGCGAGCAGTTTCTGTTGTTGCGTGGACGAATCCCGGTTGGGCATTCGCCGATGGTGCTCGATTTGGCCATGCCCGATCCTGCGCAAACCACAGCCGTCGCGCTCAAGCAGATTTTTCAATCGCGCGGAGTCCCGGTCACCGGCACCGGTCGTGTCCACCACGCTCCGCCACCGGAAACTTATCCTGACGCGCCCATCGTTCTCGGCCCGCCGCCCGTCCCGCCCTCGCCGGCCGCCATCGTCTTCGCCGAACATCTTTCGCCACCGCTCTCTGAAATCGTCCGCGTCACTAACAAAGTAAGCCAGAATCTTCACGCCGAATTGCTGCTGCGCGCCGTCGCCGAAGAAAAAAAGGGTTTCGGCGTAACCGACGCCGGCCTCTGGGTCGAGCAGGATTTTCTGAAAAGCATCGGCGTCGCCGATGGTGACGTAGTTTTCTCTGACGGCTCTGGTCTCTCGCGCGACGATCTGGTGACGCCGCGCGCCGTGGTGCAATTGCTCCGCTATGACTCGCAACAAACTTGGGGCGCGGATTACATCTCCACGTTTCCCATCGCGGGTGTTGACGGCACGCTGGAAAACCGCTTCAAGGACACTCCCGCGTCCGGGCTGATTCAGGCAAAAACCGGCGCGCTCGACCACGTCCGCGCCATATCCGGCTTCGCCACCACGCTGCACGGCGAGCGCCTGGTTTTCACAATTTTTGGAAACAATAACCCGCAGCGCGGCCGCGATTCCGTCGTCGCCATGGACGCGATCGCCGTTGCCATGGTCGAAACGCTCGGCCCTCCTCCTCCGCGCCGCCCGAGCAAGAAAGCCACCAAGAACAAATGACGTCGCGCCGGAAAATCGTCACTGTCTTCGGCAGTTCGCGCCCGCATCCGGGCGAGGCTCAGTATTCCGTCGCGCAAGAGCTGGGCGGAGAACTGGCGCGCCAAAAATTCATCGTCTGCAGCGGCGGTTACGCCGGCACGATGGAAGCCGTTTCGCGCGGCGCAAAAGAATCAGGCGGCCACACGATCGGCATTGCCGCAAATTTTTTCAAAGCGCGCGCCAACCAATTCATTGACGAAGAAATTCGCACGAAAACCTGGCAGGACCGCCTCTTCGCGCTCATTGATCGCGGTGACGCCTTCATTGCCTGTCCTGGTGGCACCGGAACGCTAGTGGAATTGGCGATCGTGTGGGAAATGCTGAATAAACACGTTGTCAGCGGAAAGCCGCTGGTCGTGCTGGGAGAATTCTGGCACCCCATCATCGACCGCGTCCGCGAAATCGAACTAGGCCACGAAACCCGTTGGGGCGAAAAGCAGAAATCGCTGATTCATCGCGCCACCTTCCCCGCCGACGCCGCCACATTCCTCGCCGAATTTTTCGCCAAACCAAAAGCCCCCCGACGCTCCCGATAATTCCGCGTCGCAATCGCATCTCTGGAAGGGCGGGACTTCAGTCCCGCCGTTTACGCCATAAGATTAGATGAGGCTTCAGCCCATGAAGCCAGTCTTTCCGAATTACCACGCCGTCTCGACCGCGCCCGCGTTCTCGCCGCATCCTGCTTTCCCACACCCAACCAAGCTACAATATTCCGATCAACGGACCATCGTTACGAGGCATTCGTGTCGCGTTCAGCACAACAAGTCCTCGAATTCGATCGCTTGAAAGAAATCGTCAGCGGCTACACCACCTGTGCACCCGGACGACGTGCCATCGAATCACTAGCACCGCAGCAAGACGTCGCCGCGCTCGGCGCGGAATTTACGCTAATCAACGAAGCAGTCGCGTACTTGCGCGCCGGTTCTGAACTTGGCTTTGGCTCGCTAGCCGATCCCGAGTCGTGGCTCGCACGCCTGGAGGTCCCCGCGTCCGTTCTTTCCGTTGGCGAGTTGCTCGACGCCACGTCCCTGATGGAACTGGTCCACGTCGTCCGCCAGACTTTCAAAGAAGACGCCGCCAAGCATCCGCAGCTTTCCGCCCGCGGCGCTGCTCTCGCCGATTTGCGCCATCTCACCACAGCGATTCGCCGCGCGATTCTTCCCAATGGTGAAATCAGCGACGATGCTTCGCCGCAACTCCGCCGCATCCGCACCGGCATCGCACAAGGCCGCGACAAAATTCGCCGCTCGCTCGAAAGTATTCTCCGCGTGCGCGGTGAAACCACCGGCGAAGATTACGTCACCCTGCGCAACGACCGCTTCGTGATCCCCGTGCGCGCCTCGGAGCGCCGCAACGTCCCCGGCGTGGTTCATGGCGCCAGCTCCACCGGCCAAACCGTTTTCGTCGAGCCGCTCGAAGCGATTGACCTCAATAACCGTCTCGTTCAGCTTTCCGAAGAAGAACTCGTCGAAATTTCGCGAATTCTGGCGGAACTCACCGAGCGCCTCCGAGCCGACCGTACCGCGCTCAGCGCGGCAGCCGCGCAAATCGCGCATCTCGATTCCGTTTTTGCTCGCGCGAGATTTGCGCGCGAAATTGATTGCGTGATGCCCACATTTCAGGAAGGCAATTTCCTGCGCCTTGATTCGGCGCGCAATCCTGTGCTCGAAGCGAAGCTGCGTCCACTCGGCCGCAAAGCCGTTCCGCTTTCGCTCGCGCTCGGCGGCGACGAAACCGTCATGGTCATCAGTGGTCCCAACACTGGTGGCAAAACTGTCGCGCTGAAATCCGTCGGTCTCGCCGCGCTTTCCGCGCAATCCGCCATTCCCGTCGCGGCCGAACGCGCCGAGTTGCCCGTCTTCGACCGCATCCTCGCCGATATCGGCGACGAGCAGTCCATCGCCGCGGACCTCTCCACCTTTTCGGCGCACATCGTCAATCTGAAATCGATGCTGGACGTTGCCACCGATCGCTCGTTGATTCTCGTGGACGAAATGGGCACCGGCACGGCTCCGGAAGAAGGCGCGGCCCTCGCCGTCGCACTGCTCGAGGAATTCCGTGCGCGCCGCGCGCTCACCATCGCCACCACGCATCACGACCGCCTGAAATCCTACGCCTCCACTACACCCGGCATCGTCAACGCCGCCACGGAATTCGACGAAGAAAATCTCCAGCCCACCTATCGCCTTCTCGTCGGAGTCCCCGGCACCTCTAGTGGCATCGAAATCGCCCGTCGCCTCGGCCTTCCCGTCCGCGTAGTCGAACACGCTCGCGCCAGCCTTTCTCCCGAATCGCGGGAGGCCCGCGACCTGATCGCCTACCTCCATCGCAGCCGCGACGAAATGGAACAAATCAAGCAGCAAGCGCTCGACGAACTCACGCAACTGGAAGCCGAACGCCGCTCGCTGCAAACCGAATGGGTCGAACGCCAGAAAAAACGCATTGCCGATCTCGAACGCAATTTTCAGGAAACACAGAAGCGCCTGGAATCCGAAATCGCGCGGCTCGCCGAAGAGATTCGCGACCGCACCCTGCGTGCGCAGATCGAAAAGCAATCCGGCAAGCGTATTGCAAAAATCGGCGCGGAAGCCCGCGCGGACGCCAACGCCGCAGTCGTCGAAACGCTCGCCGCCTCTCAAGAGGATCTGGGAGTTTCGCCAAGCGCCGCCGGCAAGCCCGTCGCTCCTGAGCGGCTTTCCGCCGGCCAGCGAATCACTGTGAAAAATTTCAAGCAACCGGTCGTCTTCCGCCGCCACGATGGCCGCATGGCCGAAATCGAAGCAGGCCCGCTGCGCATGCGCGTCCCGCTAAGCGACGTGATCGCTGTCGAAACCGACAAACCGCAGACCGCGAAGCCGGAAGCAACAGCTGGCGCTCAGCGCCAAGGCATCACGGTCCACGCGCAATCCAGCGATGAGCCGGTCGCCGATGAAATCAACGTGATCGGCTGCACCGTCGAAGAAGCCGTTCGTCGCGTGGACAAATTCATTGACGAAGCCGCCCTGGCCGGCAAGCCAAGCGTCCGCGTAATCCACGGCCACGGCATGGGCGCCCTCCGCCGCGGCTTGGGCGAATTCTTGTCCACACATCCGCTGGTGGAAAGTATTCGCCACGAGACTGAAGACCGCGGCGGCGCGGCCATCACGATTGCCGAGTTGAGAGCATAGGCTTGACGACACGAGCAGATTCCAGTAGAATCTAGTAGATTCTAGTAGAGGGTACTGGAGTTGCCTTATGCCCAAGCAGAAAATGGTTACCGTCGAGCAGCGCGCCGTCGGAACCTATAATTGGAATGACGTTGAGCAAGCCCGCATCGAACGCAACCTGTTCGCCTTCGATGGCGAAGTCTCCGAAAAGCTGCGCTTTTGCAAGAATCGCAATGGGCGCCATAACCGCGTTCATCTAGTTATCGAGGAATCGAGTTTCGTCGAACTGTTCGCGAGTGCTGTGAAAAACGGCGTCTTTTCCGAACCGGCTATCCGTCGCTTGCGAAGTGTTTTGGATGAAAGAGGCGATCCTTTCCTGGAAGTCATCGGGACGACTGGGGACGGAACGTTGTCGTCGGATATTGACAAAGAGTTGTACGGGGAAAGCTCGGCTTGAGCATTTTCGTCGATACGTGGGGATGGCTCGCGATGGCCGATCCTCGGGACTCCTGCCATGGGCAGGCTGTGCGTTACTACCGGGAATTCAGCCGCGGCGCGGGCGAGGTCTTAACATCCAACTTCGTTCTCGATGAGACATTCACGCTCTTGTTCGGGCGCCGCCCCCATCACGAGGCATTGCGTTTTTCTTCCGGTCTCTTGCAATCGTCATTCATTCGCATCGAAGTGGTCACCGAATCGAGATTTCATCAGGCGTTCGAGCTACGCAAGAAATTCCGCGACAAACCGGGGATTTCCTTTACGGACCTGAGTACCATGGCCATCATGATCGAGCTTAAAGTGACCGACGTTCTGACCGGCGACGCACATTTCAGACACGTCGGTCTCGGATTTAGAATACTTCCTGACAGCTGAGGTTCGATCCCATCGCTGAAGCCGGCTCATTCGCGGATCGCGTGAAGCAGCAGGCGGACATTGTCCGCGTCGTCGGCGAATACGTGCGCCTGAAGAAAACAGGCCAGAATTTCACCGGACTCTGCCCGTTCCACCAAGAAAAGACGCCCTCGTTCGCCGTGCATCCCACGAAACAGATCTACCACTGTTTCGGCTGCGGCAAGGGTGGCGACGTTTTCCAATTTGTGATGGAGCTGGAAAAGTCCACGTTCCCTGAAGCTGTGCGCACCGTCGCTGAAAAATGCGGCATTGCAATCCCCAGGCCGCGCGAACGCTCGCCAGAAGAGCGCAAGGAAAATCAACAGCGCTCTGCGCTCGTGGAAATGCACCGCGAAGCCGCCGCGTTCTTCGCGCGCCAGTTGCACGACAGCGCGGAAGGCAAAGTCGCCTACGCATATCTCGAAGATCGCGGCCTGAATAAGGAAGCCATCACGCACTTCGGTCTGGGCTTCGCGCCCTCGGCCGGCGATGCGCTGTTCCGTTTCTTGAAGCAAAAGTATCCCGAAAAACTTCTGGAAGTATCCGGCATCGTCTCGCGCGACCAGAACGGCAACCGCTTCTATGATCGTTTCCGCCGCCGCATCATGTTCCCGATCTCGAACGAATCCGGCAAAGTGATCGCGTTCGGTGGCCGCGCCATGGGCGACGACATGCCGAAATACATGAATTCCCCCGAAACGCCGATTTATTCCAAAAGCAACGTGCTCTACCACCTCGACCGCGCCAAAGAGGCTCTGCGCCAAAGCGATTTCGCGGTTCTCGTCGAAGGGTACATGGACGCGATCGCCGTCGCACGCGCTGGCGTCGGCAACGTAGTCGCCAGCTGCGGCACCAGCCTAGCTGAGCCGCAAACAAAACTGCTCGCGCGCTTCACCCGCCGCATCGTCGTGAATTACGATCCAGACACCGCCGGCCAGGCCGCCACTGAACGCTCGCTAACGCTGCTGCTCGAAAAAGAATTCGATGTGCGCGTTCTCGCGCTCCCAGGCGGCGCCGATCCCGATAAATTCATAAAGGAACAAGGCGTCGAAGCCTACAAGAAGCTCCTCATGCAAGCCCCGCCCTATCTCGATTACCTCATCTCCCGCGCCCGCCAAATGGATCGCTCCACCGCACAGGGAAAAGTCGCCGCGCTAAATTTCCTGATGCCCTACGTTCAGCGCCTCCCCAATCGCCTTGTGCGCTCTGAATGGGCCACGCGCATCGCTTCCGAATTGCGGGTGGATGAGCCCGTCCTGCGCGCTGCCTTGCGCCGCGCCGCAGACGAGCGTCGCAGCGAAGTGAAACCGAAAGCCGAGCTGCTCACGCCGGCGGTGAAGCGTGCCGAACGCCAGCTGATTCGCATGCTCTTCGAAGCCGAGGAATTCCGCGAAAAGCTGGCGCGCGAAATTGCCAGCGACGATCTCCATCGCGGCTTGGAAACCGCAAAAATCTTTGACACCCTATTCGTCACGATCCACAAGAACGAAAAACCAGACGCGGCAGTCCTCGCCGCCGCACTCGAAGAAAAGGACCGCCGGCTGCTCTTCGAAATCCTCTTCGAAGCTCTCCCCGAAGCCACCTGGGACGACGCGGCCAGTTGCCTCGATTTTCTGCGCAGCCGCCACCTCGAACAGGAGCTCGCCGATTTGCAAAAGCAGCTCGAAGCCAAGCCTGCCCCAGACGAACTCCGCAGGATTGTCACCCGCCGCCTGGAATTGCAGAAGTTGCTGGCCAGCCACTAATCAAAATCTGTCAACCCGGCGCCCGCATGGCAAAGAACTGCCCGCATCGCGCACATGGCCCGCGCATCTAGTGAGATAGGGTTTGGGCCGCGGACTCCGCAAACCATCGCTCGCACAATAACTTACGACGCATCGTTGACTCACCCAGACCGCATGTTATATATTTGTAGGGTTTTGGAGGAAACGGGCGGCACTCTTCGCGCATCATATACGTGTGTGAGGGCAGGCGCGGCGGTGCTGGCACGGGCGCGGAATCGGCGACGGGTTCGGAGTTCGTCTTAAAATATCCGTTTAAATGCTGTTAACGCAATGTGCGCCGTGGTGTCTCACCACGGTCGCTTTGCATTTTACGGACTCGTTTACGCGCATGGCCTGACCTCTGCAAGGGAGGAAGTGTGACGGTTGCTCTTGAGGAAAAGTATGACCAGGTTCGTCAACTCATCGCCATGGGCAAGGAGCGCGGTTACCTGCTCTACGATGAGGTGAACGATATTCTGCCGCCCGAGGTGCATTCCTCGGAAGAAATTGACGATTTACTCTCGACCTTCGAACGTTACGGCATTGATGTGTACGAAGATCTGGCCAGTGCGAAGGCTGCGCTTGCTGCCGCGGATGCCACTGATTCCGCCGAACCACTGAAGGAATCGGAAGCAGTTGCCTCGGAAGATGGCGAGCTTGATCTGACTCCCGGCTCGCTCGAAAAAACCAATGACCCCGTGCGCATGTACCTGCGCGAAATGGGCACGGTCCCCCTGCTCACTCGCGAGGGCGAAGTGGCCATCGCCAAGCGCATCGAGCGCGGACAACTTCTCGTCCTGAAAACGATCACGCGCGCCCCACTCATCCTGAAGGAACTCCTCCAGGTCGGCGAAGATCTTCGCAACGGCTCGCGCTCCATCAAGGAAATCGTTCAGTTTGACGACGAAGAGCTCACCGAAGAAAAGATTGAAGCGAAGACCAAGGACACGCTCAAGCAAATTGACAAGGTCGCCAAGCTCTATCTTCTCGCGCTGAAGCAGGCCGCGAAGCTCAGCAAGATGGCGAAGTCCAAAAAGCGCCCCTACCTTCGTGCGCGTTACGCCCTAGCTCGCACCCGCGTCGAGATGTCCAATCGCATGCGCGATCTCGATTTCAATCCGCTCGAGAAAAAGCGCCTGATCGAAAAGATTCGCCAGACCGTCGAGCGCGTCCATTTCCTCGAACGAGAAATCGTGAAGCTCGAACGCCGCGTCGAGGCCTCCAAGGCCGACGTCCAGGCCGAAGCTCGCAAGGACCTGAAAGCTCGCCGCCAGGAACTCGCCGAAATCGAATTGGCCAGCGAAGTCAGCCCCACCGAGCTGAAGCGCGGCCTTCAGGTGATTCTTCGCGGCGAAGCCGAAGCCGAACAGGCCAAGAAAGAACTAATCGAAGCTAACCTTCGTCTCGTCGTTTCCATCGCGAAGAAATATACGAATCGCGGACTGCAGTTCCTCGACTTGATTCAGGAAGGCAACATCGGCCTGATGAAAGCCGTGGACAAATTTGAATGGCGCCGCGGCTACAAATTCTCCACCTACGCCACTTGGTGGATTCGCCAGGCCATCACGCGCGCCATCGCCGACCAGGCCCGCACCATCCGCATTCCGGTGCACATGATCGAAACGATCAATAAACTCGTGCGCACCCAGCGCCAGTTGGTCCAGGAACTCGGCCGCGAGCCCACTTCCGAAGAAATCGCCAAGCGCATGGACATTCCCGTCGCGAAAGTGCGCAAGATTCTGAAAATCGCGCAGGAGCCCATTTCTCTCGAAACTCCCATCGGCGAGGAAGAAGATTCGCATCTCGGCGATTTCATCGAGGACAAGGCCGTCGTCTCGCCTTCCGACGCAGTCATCAATCTCAGCCTGAAGGAGCAAACTTCTTCTGTGCTGAAGACTTTGACCCCACGCGAGGAAAAGGTAATCAAGATGCGTTTCGGTCTCGATGACGGCAGCGAACACACTCTCGAAGAGGTCGGCCAATCGTTCGCCGTCACTCGCGAACGTATCCGCCAGATCGAAGCCAAAGCCCTGCGCAAGCTGCGCCACCCGTCGCGCTCGCGCAAACTCCGCGCCTTCCTCGAAGGCTCCGCCAACGATTACTAGCCGGCGTGCTCACAATCAGGTTGAATCGTGAAGGGCTTTTGCAGGCGTGGGGCGGGTCTCAGACCCGTGGTTTGCGTCCCGCATGATTTCGCGGGACCCGCCCCAGCTATTGCAAACGCAACGTTCAGCTCTCCAAGGTCTCCTGCAGCCGGTTCAAGGCTTCAAACCAATACGCCTTCATCTTCGCGCATTCTTTCGAACTCGAAAGTTTCATGTGATCCACGGCCGCTTGGCTCTTTCCTGCGTCCTTGGCGTAGAAATTCACGCTCAAACGGCTCGCTCCACCGTCCCACTTGGCGCGCAAAGATTTGTTCGGCGTCGCCGTAGTGATTTCGATTTGCGCGTCAGGCAGCCAGCGCTTCCGCAACTTTTCATCCGTCCACGATTCGTACAACTTCGTCATCGGTACACTCAACGTGCGGCTTCCGGACGCCGCAAATTCGCCATCGCACTTCTGAAATTGTTCGCGGATGCCGCGCGCGTGCTCGTACGGAACAGCAATCACCTGAGCCCACCACGGGCCTACCTTGTGCGTCTTGGCCAAATACGCTGAAATATCCTGGTGCCGCCACTTCTTCGCGCCTGCCTTGTCCAGAATCTTGAACCACTCCAGCCAGGTTTTCCCCGTGCGCTCCTTCACCGCCTCGTCGCTCATCCTCTTTGCTTCCCGCGGCTTCTTCATCGGCATCACTCCTATTTTTGTTGCTGTGCCGTCGCCCAATTCACCGCCGAGCCATAGCCGTACACCAGTTGCGCACCGCGATCGGTACCGATCGTCAGCAGTACCGCAAGCACGACCAGCCCCAGCAGCAGCACCTTCCGCAGTTTCGCTGTGAAATCCCTGCGCGTGAAAAACGCGAACATGCACAATCCGATCGCCAGGCTCGTCGCTGTCAACATCAGCGTCTCGTGAATTCCCACCGCGCGCTGCGCCTCGCCCGGCGCCACTGAATTTGCCGCCGCCAGGCCGGTCATCACGGTAATAATCGCTGCCAGCGTCCCCAGGTAGAGCAGTCGCGTTGCAGTTCGCTGGAGTTCATCGCTCGCGCGCCACACCGCCAGCACTTCAAAAAGCAGCGCCGCCAGCCACAACACGATAGGGAAGTGCACAAACATCGGATGCAAATTCAACGCAGCTCTCATACCCGGAAGCATCGGTCTTCACCTCCTAATCCTGTTACGCCACAGTGAAGCGGATTATCCGCCAGCCGCCGCGCAACGTAAACTGCAGTATAATCCGCGCCCTCAGCGGGCTAAGATTTTGTAGCGGCGGTCTTCAGACGCGTTTTTGCGTCCCGGATGACCTTCCGGGACCGCCAGCCGTTGCATTTGAATTCCCGTCAGAGGGTTCCAGACGCACCGCGGGTCCCGTGAATAAGACATCGAAACCTCGACCAGCCGAACGCGACTACTCGCACCGTTTGCTGATAGATAAATTGGGTGTGAAGCGAGGACAGCGAATTGCGGTACTAGGAGTGGAAAGCGCGGAATTTCTGAAAGACCTCGCCGCCCGCGCGCCAGACTACTCGCGCGGAAAACCCATCGCTGGCGCTGACCTCATCTTCCTTTCAGCAGAAGCAATAACAGATCTAACGAACCTGAAATCCCTCGCGCGCTCCCTCCCCCAAAACGGCGCGATCTGGGTCGTCTACCCAAAGGGGCAAACCCACATCCGCGAGATTGACGTAATCACCGCGGGCAAATCCGCAGGCCTCACGGACAACAAAGTCTGCGGCTTTTCCGCCACCCATACAGCCCTGCGCTTCTGCATTCCTCGCGCGAATCGCTAAGACGGCGCAGAGATTCGGGCGATATCCGGAGCGGAAGGTAAAACACTGGTACCAGCCCCGAATCAGTCAAGGCATCTTCAGGGGCGGCAATCCCTGCGGTGCGGCCAAAACGCTCCCCCGAGCGCGTCCAATACTGATAAAAGCCTTCGTTCCAATACCCGATTGTCACCTCGCCGTCGCGAAGAATCGTTCGGGCAGCGAATTCGCGTCTGAGGGACACAAGTATCGCGATCGTCAACACCACTAGGAAGAGCAACTGGAGCAGGATTGCGGGTCGCAAATAAATGGCGTGAATGGCCGATTGACGATTTTGCACGACGTGCCAAAGAATTCCGCTCATCGTGAAGCAGGCGATGACCAAAAGCAAAAAGCTTAACTTGGCAGAGGAAGGCCAGTGGACCTGGTGCGGCGGCGCCAGCGCAGTCAACGCCTTCCATTGTCGCGGAGTTTCCGGCGCCCGCAGCGACGAGGGTGCCGGATCAGCGGCATCGACCTTTGGCGCGTGTACGTTCAACGTTAGCGCCGAATCGCGAAATTCCACTCGTGTTTTCTGTGATAAATAAGCCCAACCGAGCCCGAGTAACAGCAGCACGGCTGCGCAGCCCCAATATTTCCAGTCCACTTGAAAAAGGAACGGCGGCACGCTCACTGCGCACCACGCAACCACGAACGCGAACCGTCCGTATTGTGGGGACTCGATGCGCGCCCTTGCCGTAACTGTTCCGCAGTCCAGCCCGCAGTGCGGACATGACGGTGGGTCAACCGGGGACGTGAAAACGGATCCGCAACGCGGGCAGGTTATTTCTCCCATGCGGCAATCATAGCATCAGTAACTATCTCAGCGCTTCGGTGGGCGCAAAGTTTGTCTGGGGGAAGGAAAAGGCCCTTACGTCACAATTTCATGCATCGTCGCGCAATACGCAATCTGCCGCTTCGGATTGTCGCGGTCGTAGAAAACCGGCACGCTCATCCCCTCGTAAAGCTTCCCCGAATAATCGAATCCCGCACCCTGGTGCGTCTGCCCCTGATAGTCGCTGAATTCATACTCCACCGACGAATTACTCTTGTCGTTCCTCCACTGCCGCACGATTTTTCCGATCGCGACCTCGCCATTCTCCAGCAAATCGCATTCCCGCACCTGCGAACGCCACATGCCCACCGGCAGTAGCAGCAGGAAAATAAAGCCCGCGGCCATGCCCCAATCCTTGCCATGAAAAGTCGCAAACGAAAGCCTGCGCGCCCATTCCCCGTAAAGATGCACTCCCAGAGCCGTCCCGAACGTCGCAACCACCAGCGCCGTTACCGTCACGCTCAACTTCCCGCGCATCGCCATTTGTATTTCGCGTGGCCGTGAAGTTCTCAACAGCGCTTTGTCCTGCGCGCTCGGTTCGAAGCCCGTATCCGGCCCGCTGCCGGCCCTCATGCCGCCGCTCGAAAAAGCATCATCCCCAGGCGCAAGCACCGCCGCCCCACCCGCCCGCATCACCGGCGCAGGCAGCGCCTCCAGCCTGCTCATCGCCCGCTTGGCCACGACGTAGTTCACCGAAATCCCAATGATGGGAACCGCGCAAAAGATCGCAATTTGCATCGGGTTTCGCAGCCGCAAGAAATGAATCATGAAAAAAAAGAACCCAAACATCATCACCGCGCCGACCGGCAACATAAAAAGGCTCGATCGCGCACTCGTGAGCGCCACATCGCGGTTCCACCCACAATTAGGACAATTCGGAGTATTAACCGCCAGTCGAGTCGCACCGTGGCAACGGGGGCAGGGACCTGTAAGCATGTAAAATGGTAGCGTATTTTTTCGCCGCGTGATCCCCCTGCGGCTATCATGCTTCCATGTCAACAAGCCTCGATGTGCGCGGCCTCACCGTCGAGCTTCCCACGCCCTCCGGCTGGGTGCGCCCCGTGAACGACGTCTCTTTCACGCTCGCGCGCGGCGAAACTCTCGGCATCGTCGGCGAATCCGGCTCCGGCAAGACGATGTTGTCATTAGCGCTGATGGGCCTCGAACCGCACGGCGGACGGCGTCAAGGCGAAGCGTGGCTACATCCGCGCAACGCCAGCGCGAACGGCGACAGCCCGCGCGAAAATCTCCTCGCCCTCTCCCCCGAAAAAATGCGCGAAGTCCGGGGTCGCGAAATCGCCATGATTTTTCAAGAGCCGATGACCGCGCTCAATCCCGTCCTGCGCATCGGCGCGCAAATCGAGGAAGCCATCCGCGTACACGAGCCGCGCGTCGCCGCCCACGAAATTCGCAGCCGCGCTCTCGCTGCTATCGAACGCGCCGCGCTCTCCGACCCCGCGCGCCGCGCGCGCCAATATCCGCACCAGCTTTCCGGTGGCCTGCGCCAGCGAGTGATGATCGCCATGGCCCTCGCAGCCGCTCCGGGGGTCCTCATCGCCGATGAGCCTACCACCGCGCTCGACGTGACCGTTCAAAAGCAAATCCTCGAGCTCCTCGCAAAATTGCGCCGCGACCTCCAGCTTTCCATGCTCTTCATCACGCACGATCTCGGAGTCGTCGCGCAAGTTGCCGATCGCGTCGCGGTCATGTACGCCGGACGCATCGTCGAAGAGGGCCCGGTCTCTGAAGTCCTCCACGCGCCGGCACACCCTTACACGCAAGCGCTTCTGCGCGCCGCACCCCGCCTCGCGCGCGAAAAATTAGTCCCGATTCCCGGCACCGTTCCGGCGCTCGATGCGCTTCCTCCCGGCTGCGCTTTCGCCCCACGCTGCCCGCACCACGTACCGCAGTGCGACGCAGCCGTGCCGGAATTGCGCGCGGTAAACACAAATCATCACGCGAGGTGTATTCTCGTCCCATGAACTCGGTCCACAATCCCGCTCAGCCTGAAAAAATAAGCGACCAGCAACTGAAAGCACGCGTTCGCGACCGCTTCACGCAAACCGCCGAAGTTTTCGGCGATTACGCCGTCACCGAACGCGTCGCCGAAGCCGAATTGCTCGCGCGCCTTGTCAATGCCGGTCCCGAAGACCTCGCCGTAGACCTCGCCTCCGGCCCCGGCACGCTCGCTCTGCGCTTCGCAAAACACGTCCGTTGGATTTGCGCGCTCGATTTCACTCCCGCGATTCTCGCCCGCGCGCGCCACAAAGCCGCCGCGGAAGGCTTGCTCGAAAAATTCGCGTTCGCCCTCGGCGACGCGCAAGCGTTGCCCTTCGCCGACGCCTCTCTCGATCTCGCCGTCACCAGCTACAGCCTCCACCATATTTCCGATCCCGCCCGCGTCATCCGCGAAATGGCGCGCGTCGTAAAACGCGGTGGCCGCGTCGGCGTGATTGATATCGCCGCACCCGAAGACCCCAAAATTCGCGAACTGAATCACCGGATCGAATATATTCGCGATCATTCCCACTCGCGCTCGCTCACCCAGCCGGAATTCGCGGAGATGTTCACCGCCGCGGGCCTGCGCATCACCGCAACCGAATATCGCGAACATCCGCGCGTCTTTGCTCACTGGATGCAGGTCGCGGGCTGGAAACCCAGCGATCCCGAATTCATCGAAGCCCGCCGCTTGATGGTTGATTCCATCGCGGACGACGGCGCGAATTTTCACCCGCGCTTCCAGCCCGCGGACGTCACGCTACCCGGCGCGGAGCCCGACCTTTACATGGTCAACACTTCCATCAACATCGCTGCCGAGAAATTGTAGGTATGCCCGCGGAAGTCTTACTCAAAGCGCGCAATCTACGAAAATCCTACGCGCTCGCCGCCGGCCTGTTCACGCAATCGACTGGCCGGCGTGCTCTTGCCGTGGACGGCGTCAGCTTCTCCCTCGCCCGCGGTGAAAGTCTCGGCATCGTCGGAGAATCCGGCTGCGGCAAGACGACTCTCGCCCGCATGCTGCTCCGCTTGATCGAGCCGGACTCCGGCGAAATTATCTTTCGCGGCAAGAATTGGCTCAGCGCGAGCGGAGGGGAATTGCGCCAGCTGCGCCGCGGCATGCAAATGGTTTTCCAGGATCCGATCGCGTCGCTCAACCCGCGCATGCGCGTCGGCACAATCGTCAGCGAGCCGCTCGCCATCCACGATCCGCAACTCGCGCGCAACGAGCGCCGCAACCGCGCCGTCGAAATCCTCGCCGCCGTCGGCCTCGGCCCTGAAGCTCTCACGCGCTACCCCCACGAATTTTCCGGCGGCCAGCGCCAACGCATCGGCATAGCCCGCGCGCTGATCCTGCGCCCGGATCTCTTGATCGCCGATGAGCCAGTCTCCGCGCTCGACGTGTCAGTAGGCGCCCAAATCCTCGAGCTGCTGGCTCGCCTTCAACGCGAATTCTCGCTCACGCTAATTCTGATCTCGCACAGCCTCCCGGTAGTAGCCCAACTAGCGACTACGGTAGCCGTAATGCAAGCCGGCCAAATCGTAGAGCAAGGCCAAGCGGCCCAAGTCCTCCAAACCCCGAAGCACCAATACACCCAAGCCCTGCTAGCCGCCGTCCCCGAAATCCCCGAATAAGAAAGCTAAGTAGCACACTACGAGCCGCAAATGGTTCGCCAACCAATAGGGAGTGCGGCTGCGTGCCGCCGCTTTCTCTCACGCGAGGCGCGCCTCGCGTCCAAAGTCAAAAGCACCACAAACGATCCGCCATCCGCCTTGTCTGGGACTGCGCCGCCTTGCCGCCGCCTTGGTTCAAGGCGAGGCTTGCCTCGCCTAAAACGTCACCAGCATCGCGAACGATCCGTGAACCCATGCAGCTGCAGGATATCTGCTCGCCCCTCGAATAAATCCTGATAGAATCGCCCCGGCTGAAACTTTCAAAGAAGCGATCCGTACCAGCAAAGAGACACCGCATCACCCATCGCCGCGAAGAGGAGAAACCCAATGGCCGACGCCGCAACTCCCACGCCAGCCCCCGCCACCTCCGACAATTCCTTCAGCCGCATCTTCGGCGTTCTGTTCAGCCCCAAGCCCACCTTCGAGTCCATCGTCCGCCGCCCCACCTGGATCGTCCCAGTCGTCCTCGGCTGTATTTTTTTCATCGTGATAGTTGCAATCTTCACCCAACGTGGCGGATGGCGCAGCTTTTTTGAAAAGCAAGACGCCAACAGTTCCCGCATGCAAAGCATGTCCCGGGAAGAACGTGACCGCACCATGGACGCGCAGGTCAAATTCGCGCCCACGTTTGGTTACGTCGAAGGTGTGATTATTCCTCCCATCGCTGCGGTAATTGTCGCCGCAGTTCTCATGCTAGTCTTCAACCTCAGTGGCGCAACGAGAGTTGATTTCAAGACCTCACTGGGAATCGTTTCCTACGCCTGGGTGCCCTGGCTCGTCCACGCAATCCTCAGCATTTTGATCTTGTTTCTGAAAGATGCGTCCACGGTGGACTTACAAAACATCGTCGCGTCCAATCCCGCAGCGTTTCTCTCCGACGACGCGGCTAAATGGCTCGTCTCGCTCCTCGGCTCGCTTGACATCTTCGCCATCTGGACCTTGGCGCTTCTAGCCATCGGCTACAGCGCCACTAACCCCAAGAAACTTTCGTTCGGCAAAGCTTTCGTCCTCGTGATCATCCCGTGGATTTTTTTCATCGCCATCAAGGTCGGGCTCACCGCCGCGTTCTCCTGATACACTCGTTCGAATGGAGTCGCACCACGCGGGATTCAAGTTCGAAGTCCTAGCCACCGATCCCACCGGTGCGCGCTTAGGCCGCCTCACCACGCCGCACGGCGTCATTGACACTCCGGCGTTCATGCCCGTCGGCACCGCCGCCACCGTAAAAGGCCAAACGCAGCACGACCTCGAGGACCTCGGCGTGCAAATCCTGCTCTCGAACACCTACCATCTCTTTCTGCGTCCCGGCCATGAACTCATCCGCCAGCTGGGCGGCTTGCACAAATTCATGTCCTGGCCGCGCGCCATCCTCACCGATTCCGGCGGCTTCCAGGTTTTCAGCCTCAGTGAATTGCGCAAAGTTACGGACGAAGGCGTCGCCTTCCGCTCGCATCTCGACGGCTCCGAACATTTTCTTTCGCCCGAAAAAGCGCTGGGAATCGAAATTGCTCTCGGCGCGGACATCATCATGGTCCTTGATGAATGCATCGAAGCTCCTTCCAAGGAATCACGCGCCCGCGAAGCCGCCGCGCGCACTCTCGATTGGGCCCGCCGCTCGCGCGATTATTTCGCGCAGCACGGTGATCCCGCGCGCCAGGCGCTTTTCGGCATCGTGCAAGGCGGCACGCATGCCGCACTCCGCCGCGAAAATGCCGACGCTCTCGTCGCGCTCGATTTTCCCGGCTACGCCATCGGCGGCCTAGCCGTCGGCGAGCCGCACTTGACCACCTGTGAAATGACGCACGCCGCCGCTTCGCGCCTTCCCGCCGATCGGCCGCGCTATCTCATGGGCGTCGGCAAACCCGAACAAATTCCCGATTACGTCGCGCTCGGAATAGACATGATGGATTGCGTCCTTCCCACCCGCAGCGCCCGACACGGATGTCTCTACACCTCGCAGGGCCGCCTGCTCATAAAAAACGCGAAATACGCCAACGATCCGCGTCCCATTGACGAATCCTGCGGCTGCGCCGTCTGTCGTCGTTACTCGCGCGCGTATCTCCGCCACCTCTACGCCTCCGGAGAATTTCTCGCGACGATCCTGAACACCCACCACAACGTTTACTTTTACCTTGACATAATGCGCGAAATTCGCGAGGCTATCCGTTTTGGGAAGCTCGAAAAGTTCCGCTCTGATCTTCAGGCTCGTCTGAAATAAGACAACCCAAGCAGGTGTTGGGCGCGGTCGCGGGCGGAGCAGCATCTTCGGCGTACGAGCTTTCGGCCTGCCGTCCCCGGCAAGCTTGCCCGTCCTGGTGGGGTTGACCGTCGTCGTGGTTTCAGGCACGCGAAGACGATAAAGGCGCAAATATCGTGATCATTGGCAGTCTCATTTTTTCGAGCGTAGCGTTCGCCCTGCAGTCGCAACCGGGCGGCATCGCGCTATTTCTCCCGCTGATTCTCATCATGGTAATCTTTTATTTTCTGATGATACTCCCCGCGCAGCGCCGCCAGAAAAAGGTCAACGAAATGCTCAAGGCCCTGAAAAATGGCGACAAGGTCATCACCAACGGCGGAATTTACGGCACCATCGTCGGGCTGGAAGACGACACCGTCCAATTGCGCATTGCCGACCAAGTGAAAATGAAAATATCCCGCAGCGCCATCGCCGGCCTGCAGTCCGAACCGCCGAAGGAGAATTAGGCCGCCCGCATGAATCCTCAGCTCAGATGGAAATTCATTCTTATCTTGATCGTCATATTGATTTGCATATACGGTCTGCTTGGCCTGCCGCAATTCCCCACGTCCCTCGCGCAGGTGAAGCAAAATGTCGCGGACCGCATCAAGCTCGGCCTTGACCTGAAAGGCGGCAGCCACCTGGTTTTGGAAGTCCAAGTCGAAGAAGCCATCGGACAGCGTTGCGATCAGGCCGTGGACGAGATCACCCGCCAGGTCCACGAAAAAAATATAATCGTCGGCAATATTCGCCGCATAGACGATACCCACATTGAAGTGGACAACGTGGACCCCTCCACTTCCAGCGCCTTTCGCGACATCATCAATAATCAATTTTCCGAGTGGGCCATCGCCCCCGCAGCGGGAGTCGCCAACGGTTACTTGCTCACCCTGAAGCCTTCCGTTGTCGCCGATGTTCGCCGCGACACCATGGACCAGGCTCTTGAAACCATCACCCGTCGCATTAATGCCCTCGGCCTCACCGAACCGACCATCGCCTTCACTGGCCGCGGCGACAATGAAATCCTCGTGCAGCTTCCCGGCGAAGGTGATCCCACTCGCGCCAAATCCGTCATTCAAGCAGGCGGCCAGTTAACTTTGAATCGCGTCGCCGATGACCAAACCTATCCTTCCGAAGCCGCAGCGCTGGCTGCCAAGGGCGGCGTCCTTCCCCAAGGCGCCGTAATCGTTCCGGGAAAATCGGATTCGCAAACCGGTTCGGACGCCCAGCAGGTCTATTACGTTCTCGACCGCGCACCGATAGTTAGCGGCACGGATCTGCGCGGCGCCAGTCCTGCTCCCAGCACCCAGAATCCCGGCCAGTTCGAGGTTCAATTTCATCTGTCCAGCGCCGCGGCCGCGCGTTTTGGCCCGTTCACCGAAGCCAATATCGGCCATCGCATGGCTATTGTCCTCGACCATAAGGTTTATTCAGCGCCGACCATCCAAGGCCGCATTGACGACACCGGCGAAATCACCGGAAATTTTAGCCAGGAATCCGCGCAGGATCTCGCGCTCGTTTTGCGCGCGGGCGCTCTGCCCGCTTCCATCAAGTATCTCGAAGAACGCACCGTCGGCCCGTCGCTGGGCGCCGACTCCATCCGCGAAGGCGTGCGCGCTTCGATCGGCAGCATCGTCGTGGTGATGATTTTTCTTGTGATCTATTATCGCCTCAGCGGTGTCAATGCAGTTGTGGCCCTTTTTCTGAACTTGGTCATCCTCATCGCTTTCATGGCTTACGCAGGCGCCGTGCTCACGCTACCGGGTATTGCCGGCGTGATCTTAACCATCGGCATGGGCGTGGACTCCAACGTTCTGGTCTTCGAACGCATTCGCGAGGAATTGCGCAACGGCAAAGCTCCGGCCTCCGCCGTGGATGCGGGTTTCGGGCACGCGTTTCTAACGATCATCGACACGCACGTTACGACCATCGTGTCAGCTATTTTCCTGTTTCTTTTCGGTACCGGCCCCGTGCGTGGTTTCGCCGTAACTTTGGTCATCGGCTTACTGGCCAACCTGTTCACGTCCATTTACGTATCACGCGCGATTTTCGATTGGCATCTTTCGCGCATGGATCGCACGGCCGAACTAAGCATTTAGCCGCTTTTGTGGCAGAGCCACTCTTTGCTGTGCTCTTGGTTTTCGTAAGCGTGTGTATGTAAACGGATTAGGCGCGAAAGGCTACAAGGGGCATCTCAGACGCGCCCTTTGCCCAGCAAGCTGAGAACGTTACCAGCGGGAACAAACCCGCGATATGCGGTGTCCAATAGAGGCGGATAGGTATCCGAATGGAATTTTTCAAGAGCGTTAACGTTGACTGGATGGGGAAGGCGAAATACTTCGTCACGCTATCCCTCATCCTCTTAGCGGTCGGGTGGGCCTCCATTCTCAAGCACGGTGGCCTGGACTACGGCATCGACTTCCGCGGCGGCACTTTGGTTTATGTTCGCTTCGCTGGTCCGGCTCCGGTCAATGAGATCCGCAAAGGCCTGGCGTCCGCCGGCCTCGCCGATAGCTCCATTCAGTCCATCAGCGACACCGTGCTGAATACCGGTTCGCAGAACGACGTTGTCATCGGCCTCGCGCGCAAGGGCCAGGACGAATCCTCGCTCGATTCCAACAAGCAGGCCATCCTTGACGTGCTGCACAAAACTTTCGGCACCGCGGACACCGCCGGCAAATCTGATTTCAACTCGGCCACCGCAGAAGCTATCGCCGCGTACCTCACGCAAAAAGATCCGCTCGTGCTCGGCGCCAACGCCGGTGACCGCTACAATCAGTTGGCGCAGCGCCTCCTCGATGCGCGCGACCGAGACCACGGCGGCATCCTCACTAATTTCGATGATCTGAAAAATGTCGATGGCGTCACTCCCGCGGTGATCTCTTCTCTTAAAAACGGTTTCGCCCTCGGCCAGTTCACCATCCGCAACGTCGAAATTGTCGGCCCCACCGTCGGCGCGCAATTGCGCCGCCAGGCAATCCTTGCCACTCTCTATGCTTTGGCGGGCATGCTGGTATATATTGCCTTCAGATTTGAGTGGGTGTACGGAGCCGCCGCCGTTATCGCTGTTTTCCACGACGTGCTCATTACGCTGGGCTTTTTCTCGTTGTTTCATTTCGAAATATCACTCACGGTGATTGCGGCCTTGCTCACGCTCGTCGGCTATTCCATGAACGACACCATCGTCATCTTCGATCGTGTTCGTGAAGATCTGCGCATCATGCGCCGCGAATCGTTTCCAGACGTCGTGAACAAGGCCATTAACCAAACCCTATCCCGTACCATTCTTACCAGCGGGCTGACTTTCCTCACGGTTCTGGTACTCTTCCTCATGGGTGGGGAAGTCCTTCGCGCGTTCTCTTTTGCTATGGTGGTGGGAGTTGTGGTAGGTACATACTCCAGTTTCGGTATTGCGGCGCCCATCGTAGTGTTGTGGAATAAATATCGGGGTCAGGGAACTGCCGTTCGCGTCGGATCCGCAGCCGATAAGCGCGTCCCGGCAGCTGCAAGGAGGTAGGTGCCATGTTTGACGATCTTGTTGTCTCCAGTGCGAATCCGAAGAAGACCAATAAGCCTTGGACCGTGGTGCTTTCGGCCATGATTCAGGCGGGCCTTCTGGGCATCTTGATTTTGATTCCGCTCATCTATACCGAAGCTTTGCCTAAAGCAATGCTCACAACTTTCCTGGTGCCGCCGCCGCCGCCGCCCCCTCCTCCGCCGCCGGCTGCCGCCGTGCCCGTCAAGATCAAGCCCGTGGCGCGCCTGATTCACAATGGCCAGATGATGGCTCCCACTGTCATCCCCAAGAAAGTTGAAATGATTAAGGAAGAAGAAATGCCGCCCGATGTCGGTGCGGTTGGCGTCGTCGGTGGCGTACCCGGAGGCGTTCCGGGCGGTCAAGCCGGCGGCGTGCTTGGCGGAATTATTGGTGGCACGGGCGCGGCTCTGCCTCCTCCGCCGAAAGCGACTCCCTCGCGCATCCGTGTAGGCGGCAACGTGGCCGCGGCGAAACTGATCCGTCAGGTCACTCCGATCTACCCAACTATCGCCAAGACGGCGCACATCTCCGGCACCGTCACGCTTCACGCGATTATCTCCAAGGACGGTTCGATTGAGCAGCTCGAGTACGTCTCCGGTCCGCCCTTGCTGATGAGGAACGCTATGGATGCCGTGCGACAGTGGCGCTACAACCCGACCCTGCTTAACGGCGAGCCGGTGGAAGTGGATACCACAATTTCAGTTGTGTTTACTTTGGGCGGTTAAGCAGGGCATGGTTCAGGTCTCTCGCGGGGCCCGGGCTGATTCGAAATAAAATCCGACCGGCAGAATCTTGCTGCCGTGATCGTTTCGCAGGAACGGAGGAGCAAACTAATGTTTTCGACTTTACTTGTGGCCGGTATGGTGATGTTTCAGCAACAGAGCGGCGAGGTCGGCTGGGATTTGGTCAGCATGTGGCACAACATGGGCGTGCCCGCGAAGGTCGTGGTCCTCATTCTTTTCACGATGTCCGCCTGGTCGGTGGGTATCATGATTGACCGCGCCCTCATGTACAGCGCGGCTCGCAAACAGTCCCGCATTTTCGTGCAGCAGGTTGCGGGCGCCCTCAAGGACAACAAGCTCGACGAAGCCATCTCCATCGCCGAGCGCAACAAGAAGAGCCACATCGCCAAGGTCGTGGCCACGGGCCTCTCGGAATTTCAGGCGGCCTCGGCGCAGGTCGGCGATGAAGAAGTGATCGAAGCCGCCAAGCGTGGTCTCGAACGCTCTGTCGCCATCGTCCACGCCGAAATGAAGCGGGGCCTTTCCGGTCTCGCCACCATCGGCTCCACGGCGCCGTTCGTCGGCCTGTTCGGCACCGTCATGGGCATCATCAACGCGTTCAAAGGCATTTCCGCTTCGAAAGCCACCGGTCTGTCGGCCGTCGCTGGCGGTATCGCGGAAGCCTTGGTCACCACCGCGCTCGGCTTGCTCGTCGCCGTCCCGGCCGTGTGGACCTTCAACTATTTCACCAACAAAGTCGAAGCCTTCGACGTCGAGATGGACAACTCCTCGATGGAGCTGATCAACTATTTCATCACCCGTCGCGGCGGAAAGAAGTAAGTCATGTCATACAAGCCTAAAGCACCACCGGTAATGGCCGCCCCGAACGTCATCCCCATGGCGGACATCATGCTGGTGTTGCTCATCATCTTCATGGTGGTCACGCCCATGTTGCAGAAGGGCGTCTCCGTGGATATGGCCAAGGTCAATAACGCCCAGGACATGCAGGACGCCGACAAGGACGACGCCATCATTCTGGCCGTCACTCGCGACGGCAAAATGTATCTGGGCAGCACGCAGGTGGGGCTTGACGACATCACCACCAAGGTGAAAGACCTGATCGCCAATCGCCTCGACAAAACCGTATTCGTCCGCTCCGACGCGCGCGCGAAATACGGCGACGTCGTCAAGGCCGTTGACGAAGTCCGCTCCGCCGGTGTGGATAAACTCGGTCTGCTCACGGAAAAAATTCGCACCAAGGGCAATCCAACGGCGCCTCCGCCTCCTCCCGCCGATTAATTTCGCGGGAGTCGGCGATCACGCGGCGCCTGCAGTATTCAGTAAAGGAGTCTTCCCATGGGAATGGCAGTTGGTGGCAGTAAAGGTTCGATGTCCGAGCCGAACATCGTCCCTCTGATTGACGTGTTGCTCGTGCTGATCATCATCTTCATGGTCATCACGCCCACCACTCCGCAGGGGCTCGACGCGCTCGTGCCGCAACCCACTCCGCCCAATCAGCAGGAAAATAAAGAGCTGTTGGACAAAACCATCGTCGTGCAGGTTACCTCCGACGGTAAAGTGATGATCAACCAGGACGCGATCTCTTGGGACGACCTGGGTCCCCGCCTGGAAGACATCTTCAAGCAGCGCGCCGAAAAAGTGGCCTTCGTCAAAGGCGATGACAATGTCGAATTCGCCAACGTCGCACGCGCCATTGATATCATGCGCGGCGCGGGCATTGACAACGTCGGCCTAATCACCGCGAAGATCGAAGCTGGCCAGTAACCCGATTTCCCCGGCCCGCGATTCGCTTTCATCAAGGAGAGCAAGGGATGCAGCGGAAGCCTCATACACGTATTCTTCTGGCTGTCGTGGTCGCCTCACTCGCCGCGGGAGTCGGCTGCGATAAACTTCGCGCCCGCGACAAGCTCAATAAGGGCGTACAGGCCTACAAAGGCGGCCAGACCGATCTCGCGATCGAAGACTTCAAGACTGCCAAGGACCTCGATCCCAAGCTGACCAATGCCCGCCTCTATCTTGCCACCGCGTATTCAGCTCAGTACATTCCAGGCGCCCCATCTGATGAAAACGTTCGCAATGGTCAGCAGGCCGAACAGGAATTTAAAGACATCCTGGCATCCGATCCCGATAATCTTTCCGCGATTGATGGGCTCGGTTCCATTCTTTACAACATGGGCGGCATTCCCTTCGATCCCAAGAAATTCGAGGAGTCGAAGACCTACCACGAAAAGCACATGCAGTTGCGTCCGCAAGATCCCGAGCCTTACTACTGGATCGGCGTCATCGATTGGTCGCTCGCCTTCCGCGGCAATCGCGATATGCGCGAGGACTACAACAAGACGGCCAAGAAATCTATCCGCGATGCGGATCCCATGCCGCCCCCGCTGGCCACTCAATTTAAGGAAAAATACGGCCCTATCGTTGACGAGGGCATCACTGACTTGCAGAAAGCCATTCAATTGCGCCCTGATTACGACGACGCCATGGCTTATCTGAACCTCCTCTATCGCCAGAAGGCCGATATGGAAACCGATCCGGCTGCCCGCGACGCCGATACTAAGCTCGCCGATGAGCTAGTCGAAAAGGTCAAGGCCATCAAGCAGCAAAAACTGCAAAACCCGCAACCGTCGTCATAGCACGTACGGCACTGCCATCAGAGGTTTTCGTAGGGGCGGGTCTCACACCCGCCCCTTTCGCGTTCCAGATGACGTTGCGCGATCCGCCTCGCACGCCGCAAATAAAAATCCGTCTCCCGCGCTCGAGAATTCCCCCTCGCCGCACTCTCACATGAACTAAAATCCAGCAATGCCCCCGACCGAAATATCGCCAATCCGCAAATTGCTCTTTTTGTTCTGCTGCGCGGTCGCACTCGCAGCTCTCTTCTCCGCCTGGTCTCTGCACCTGAATCGCGCCAGAGCCGATAATTCTGCCGAGCCCTGGACCGCCGCGCAAACCGTGCAACCCGCCGACTTCGCAAAAGAACTTTCCGCCGCTACCAGCAATACGAAACCTACAATCGTCTGCGTCGGCTTCCACGCTCTGTACGAAGGCGCGCACATTCCCGGCGCATCCTTCCACGGCGCCGGCTCCACCGCGCAGGGCCTCGACAATCTGAAAGACTGGGCCAAGCCGCTGCCGCGCAACGCGAATATCGTCCTCTACTGCGGCTGCTGTCCCCTAGCGCACTGCCCCAATATCCGCCCAGCCTTCCAAGCCCTGCACGATATGGGCTTCACCCATCTCCGCGTTCTGATCCTACCCAACGACTTCAACACCGACTGGATCGCCAAAGGTTATCCGGTGGAAAAAACAAAATAGACCGGCGCGGCCACGAAACGAGCTTCACCCCCGCATCTCCCTCATCCGCCCAATTTGCGATAGAATTATTCATGGAATCCGCGGGTAAGCCCGCCATCACTCAAGCAGCTCGTCGTGCGGTAGATTTGCGTTTTGTCGAGCTAATCGACAAAGTCCGCCGCAGCCGTCCCGGCGACGATCTCGAGCTCCTCCGCCGCGCCTACGATTTCGCTGCCGAGCAGCACAAAACGCAAACGCGCCTTTCCGGCGAACCGTTCCTCTCGCATCCCGTCGAAGTAGCCCACATCCTCGCGGACATGAAGCTCGATGTCACCTCTCTCTGTGCCGCGCTCCTTCACGACGTCGTCGAGGACACCAAAATTCCTCTCTCCACTATCACCGAGCACTTTGGCGCAGATGTCGCCCGCCTCGTCGAAGGCGCCACCAAAATCAGCCGCCTCGATCTGCTCGCCCCCGAAACCCGCCAGGCAGAAAACGTCCGCAAGATGCTGCTAGCCATGGTCAATGACGTCCGCGTGGTCGTCGTCAAACTCGCCGACCGCCTCCACAATATGCGCACGCTGAATTTTCTCGACCACGACCGCCAGCAGCGCATCGCTCGCGAAACTCTGGACATTTATGCCCCAGTCGCCAATCGCCTCGGCATGGGCTTGATTCGCGGCGAACTCGAAGACCTTTCCTTCCGCTATCTAGAATCCAGTTCTTTTCTCGAGCTCCAGAAAAAGCTCGCCAACAAACAAAAAGTCTTCGATAAATTTCTCAATGAAGTCCAGGATTCCATTCGCGACAAAATGGTCGAAACCGGCATTCCCGCTGAAGTCCAGGCCCGCGTGAAGCGCCTCTACTCCCTGCATCTGAAAAGTCAGAAAGCCCAGCGCACCATTGACCAGGTCTACGACCTGCTCGCCGTCCGCGTCATCACCGACACCGTAAAAAACTGTTACGCCACTCTCGGCGTCATCCATCAGATCTGGCCGCCGGTCCCCGGCCGCTTCAAAGATTACATCGCCATGCCGCGCCCCAACCTCTATCAATCCCTGCACACCACCGTGATTCACGCCGGTCAGGCCTTCGAAGTCCAAATCCGCACCCAAGACATGCACCGCATCGCCGAACAAGGCGTCGCCGCTCACTGGAAATATAAAGACGGCCGCACCGAACTTGCCAGCTCCGCCGACGATCAGCGCATCGTCTGGATGCGTCAGCTGATCGAGTGGGTGCAGGAAATGCAGGAACCCAGCGAATTCCTTTCCACCCTGCGCGTGGATCTGTATCCCGAAGAGGTTTACACCTTCACGCCCAAAGGCCGAGTCGTCGTCCTTCCGCGCGGCGCCACCGCCATTGATTTCGCCTACGCCGTGCACACCGAAGTCGGCCATCAATGTACCGGCGCGAAAGTCAATGGCGCGATCGTCCCGCTGCGCCACGCCGTGGCCAATGGCGACGTAATCGAAATCATCACCCAGAAAGGCCACGAACCTTCCCGCGACTGGCTCTCTTTCGTCCACACCTCCCGCGCTCGCAGCAAAATCCGTCAGTGGATCAATCTGCACGAACGCGAACAAGCCAAGGACGTCGGCAAGCGTCTCCTCGAAAAAGAAGCGCGCCAGGCCGGCATCACTCTGAAGAAAATCTCGAACGAAGATTGGCAGCGCGTCGCCTCTGAATACGGCTGCGGCCGCATGGACGATCTCCACGCCGACCTCGGCTACGGCAAATGGTCCGCGCGCCAAGTTCTCGCCAAAGCGTCCGGCCAGCCACTCGCCGAACCCGCCGACGAAAAACCAAAAATCACCGACACCGTCAAGCGCATGCTCGGCATGAACGACGGCTCGATCCTAGTCCGCGGTCATGACGACCTGATGGTTTATCGCTCGAAATGCTGCAATCCCATACCCGGTGACGACGTCGTCGGTTATGTCACGCGCGGCCGCGGCATCGCCGTCCACGGCAAGAATTGTCCCAACGTGCAGAACCTCCTCTACGACGCCGAGCGCCGCATTGCCGTCGAATGGGCTGGCCAAACCCAGGCCACTTTTCCGGTGCGCCTGCGCATCCTGACGGAAGATCGTCCCGGCATGCTAGCCAACATCACCGCCGTAATCAGCGACAACGCCGCCAACATCCGCACCTTCGAAAGCGGCGGCCAAGACCTCCGCGCCCGCATTGACGTAGCACTAGACGTCCAGGACCGCAAACAACTAGAACGCATCCTAAGCGCCATTAAACGCATCCCAGGCGTCTTCGACATCGAACGCGTCTACAACGTCTGATTCCGCAGAATTGATCGTTGAAAACTGCTCCAGAAAACTCGATCTCTCAATATTGATCACCAAATAAAGCGAGGCTGTCATCCCGAGCGCAGCGAGGGATCTGCTTTTTCGTGACTCGGTGTCTCCGTGCCCTCCTCTTTTCTCTGGGTCCTCTGTGTTAAATCTTTATCCTTCGCCTTTCTCTGCGTCCTCTGCGTCTCTGCGGTAAAGGCATTTCGCCTGGCCGCAGCCGTTAATCCTTCCGCGTCACGCCGTCCACCGCGCCACGTCACCCGATACAATGAATCCAGGGGAGCATCCTCCAAACACATGTTCGCGCGCGAACCAGCCCGCACCGCCACGCTCGCAGCCGCATTCCTGCTGGCCTCTTTGTTGCTCCTCGCCTCCTGCCAAACCCTCATGCCGCTCGATACCTCTCCTCTCGACAACGCCGGCATGCGTTACGACTCCATAAAAGAACTAAAAGCTCTCCACATCACCGCTCCCGAAGTCGCCGAAATCGCCAAAGTCCGCAACGCCGGCTTCTCCGACTCCGACTGCATCGAACTCCTGCAAATGTCCCACAGCCGCCACGAACAATTCGCCTCAGGTGACGCAATCGCCACCATGCGCGGCTCACGCATGCCCGAAGGCATGATCCTCGGCCTCGCCAATCTCGGTCAATTGGGCGTCGGCTACGGCGAACTCCAGGCCATGTACCTAGCAGGCCTCTCCGACGCGATCATCATGGAAGTAGCTCGCCGCCACGCCGCCAACCAACCGGTCCTCTCCGGCGCCTCGCTAGGCAATATGCGCAATCTCCGCATAAACAACACCACGCTCCTAGAACTAGTCCGCCGCGGCATCCCCAATTCCGCCGCTCCAGACATAATCGCCCTCCGCCGCCACGGCGCCTCCGACGCAGAAATCCTCCGCAAGTTCCCGGCTCAGTAGCGCCGGTTTACCCTGAGACGGCGACGTCGAAGGGCGTCCCGCCGGCTCTTCGTTTGCGATTTGCCTTGCCCATTTTCTCTATTCTTTTTTCCATTTTCCGGCCCCGCCAGCTAGAATCTCCCCATCTTGACTCACATCGCGCCGCGCCCGCTCGCCGCAGCACTCCTCAGCCTCTTCCTCACGCTTTGCGCAACGAGCTGCATCGCCCCACTCGCCCCCGGCTACCAAATCCTCAAAGAATCCCGCGAAGTCCGCTTCACCCCCGGCGGCACCCCCGAACTGCAAATCCATTCCACCTACACAATTCTGAATTCCGGAACCACCACCCTCTCCTTCATTGACGTAGTCTTCCCCGACGAAAAACTCTACGGCCGCAAAAATCTGCGCGTCCAACTCGACGGCCGCGACGTAGCTCCCGCGGAACTCCCCGGGGAGTACCGCCAGGAATCGCCCGAAGCCCTCCGCATCACCCTCGACCCTCCCTGGGAACGCAAACAAAAACGCGACCTGATCATTGACTACAGCTTTAGCTCGCCCGCTGATCTCGGCTCACGCATCACTCTCGGCCCCGATGATTTCCACCTCGGCCATCGCGGATGGATTCCGCTGCCGCAGCCGCCTAAGCGAGTTCTCGCCCCGTATCCCGCACGCCCGCTGAAAATGTCGTACACCATCCGCGTTCCCGAAAATTTTCTAGTGCTAGCCCGCGGTAAACTCGCAGGCCGCAAAAAAGACGGCAACGAAGTCATCTATCGTTTCGATTTGACGAAGAACGATCTCTCTCCCTACGTCGTCGCCGGCCGCTACCAGGATTCCTCTCGCGCCAGCAAGTCCTCCAACGTTTCTTTTTGGACTCTCCAGCCCCTCAACGACAACTCCGCCCTCGCCGCACAACGCATCAACGCGGCCTGGTCCACACTTGAATCCGCTTTCGGCCCGCTCGATAAAAATATCGCTCAGCCGCACATAATCGAATCACCCGAACTCCGCGCCCATGGTGATGACGAAGACGCCGCAGCCGTCGCGGCTTTCCCGGGTGGCGCCCTCGTCAGCACAAATGCCATTGCACTCGGCTGGCAAAATGACGAACTCATCGAAAAAATCACGCACGCTCTCGCGCACAGCTGGTTCGGAGACCAAATGTATCCCGCCACAAACGCCGAGGTCGGCCTCGGCGAAGGTCTCCCCGATTACGCCACCGTCGTCGCCGACGAAGCGCAAGGCGGCGAATCCGCTCGCCGCAAACGTATCCTCGAACTCCTCCACCATTACGACGAAGCCGTCAAAGCAGCCGCCGCCACTCCCAATCCCGAAAAATCACTCATAGACGTCACGCCCTACGATCCCATCCTGCAGCGCCGCATCGCTCGCATCAAAACTGCGCTCTTCTTCATCTCGCTCGAAGACGCCTACGGCGCAACTAACGTACGCCACGCACTAACTCAAGTCGTCGCGCTACTCGGCGGAAAAGACGTCGGCTACGACGACATCCGCTCAGCTCTCGAACAATCCACCGGAAAAGATCTAGCCTTCCCATTTCGCACCTGGCTTTACAACAAGGGTCTGCCCCAGGATTTCCGCAACCAATACGAAAATGGAAAATAGAGTAAAGAAAATGGAAAATCGCGAAGCCCCGCCCTCAATACGAATTCGTAGCCGCTTTTCTATTTTCGCTTTTCCATTTTCCACTTCAGGGACAAATTGGCGCTAACGGCACCTTCTACTCCGTCAGCGCCGTCTTCCGTGCTCCCAAACCATGGTGATATGTTGATGAAGGCCCAATCGCCCAATCAGGATTGGCAGCCGCTTTTCCATTTTCTCTTTTCGATTTTCTAATTTCCGCTGCACGGAGGAGCTGTGCGAGAAGTAATCACCACCGATAAAGGTCCCAAAGCCATCGGCCCCTATTCCCAAGCCATCAAAGCCAACGGTTTCATCTTCATTTCAGGCCAGACCGCCTTCGATCCCGCCACCGGCAAAGCTCTCGATGGCGACGCCGCTCAGCAAACCGAGCGCATCTTCCAGAATCTCAAAGCCATCGTAGAAGCCGCCGGCTCCTCTCTCGACCGCGCCGTTCGCCTCGGCGTTTTCCTCAAAGACATGAACGATTTCGCCGCCATGAACGAAGTCTACGCCCGCTATTTCCCCAGCAACCCGCCGGCCCGCACCACGGTCGAGGTAGCCCGTCTCCCGCGCGATTTCCGCGTCGAAATTGACATGATCGCCCTCGCCTGACGCGCGGCGCGTGCCGCTGTAGCGGCGGCCTTCAGGCCGCCACGTTTTTCGCGATTGCCACTACCGTATTCCCGGATAGCCCAGCACCGCATGGTACGCGCCCACCTCGCCACCATGCCGACTTGAATACCTCGCCATCCTCTTGCCATAGCGCGCCGCCGATTTTTCCAGTATCCTGAACGCGTTGCTATTCTTGTAAATGTATCGCGGCACAATCGTCCTGTAGACGCACTCCTTTCCCCCTTCCGTGCGGCAGCAGTTGCAATCGCAATCGGTTCCCGTGTGCGCAGCCGGTTTTGCGGCATCAAATCATCGACAGTTCCGCCGGCGCGCAGTTTCAATTTCAAATAAAATCCGTCAATATATCGGGTGAACGCATGGCTGACCTCAATTTCGACCTCATCGTAATCGGCAGCGGTCCCGCCGGCCAGAAAGGCGCCATCTGCGCCGCAAAACTCCACAAGCGTGTTGCTGTCGTGGACCGCACTCTCATGATCGGCGGCGTCTGCGTGCACACCGGCACCATCCCCAGCAAAAGCGTGCGCGAAGCCATCTTTCAGCTCACTGGCAACGCCGTCAGAACCTTCTACGGCGACAATCTTCGCGACAAAAACGACTTCTCCGTCCAGGATCTTTCCTTCCGCGTGCGCAGCATCGTCGCCCGCGAAACGGAAGTCATTCGCGCGCAGCTCCGCCGCAATAACGTCCAGATTTTCCAGGGCACGGCGCAGTTCGCCGACCCGCATACCATCGAAGTGCAAGGCGACTCCGATAAGGCGATTCTCCACGGCGAACACATTCTCGTCGCTTGCGGCACGCGTCCCGCGCGCAATGCCGAAATTCCTTTTGACGACGAGCGCATCGTGGATACCGACCGCATCGCCGGCATGGATGGCCTCCCGCACGAATTCATTGTCGTCGGAGCTGGAGTCGTCGGTCTCGAGTACGCTTCTTTCTTCGCCGCGCTCGGCACCGAAGTCACGCTGATAGACCAGCGCCCCGCGCTTCTCGATTTTGTCGACCGCGAAATCATGGAAGCGCTCGCCTACCACCTGCGCCAGATGGGCACCATGTTTCGCCTCGGCGAAAAAGTCACGCGCGTCGGCATTGACCCGCAGCGCGATCGCGTTTTCGCCGAACTCGAAAGCGGCAAAAAAATTCAGGCGGATGCGCTCCTCTACGCCGTCGGCCGCCAGGCCAATGGCGATCAGCTTCGTCTCGAAGCCGCCGGATTGCAGCCCGACCCGCGCGGCAAAATCAAGGTCAACGCCCAATACCAGACCGAAGTCCCGCACATTTACGCTGCCGGCGACGTCATCGGCTTCCCCGCGCTCGCCAGCACTTCCATGGAACAGGGCCGTCTCGCCGCTTGCCGTATGTTCGGCGCGCCTTCCGAACACATGCCCGAACTCTTTCCCTTCGGCATTTACACCATCCCCGAAATTTCCATGGTTGGCCAAACCGAAGAGACTCTCACCGCCAATAAAGTTCCCTACGAAGTCGGCCTCGCCAAGTACAAAGAACTCGCCAAGAGCATGATGCTCGGCGATGAAAGTGGCATGTTGAAACTGCTCTTCGATCGCAATACCCGCAAACTTCTCGGCGTCCACGCCATCGGCCAGCGCGCCACTGAAATCATTCACATTGGCCAGGCCGTCCTCTACTACGGCGGCACCATCGAATATTTCCGCGACACAGTCTTCAACTACCCCACCCTAGCCGAAGCCTACAAAGTAGCCGCCCTAGACGGCCTAAATAAACTCTAGCCCGTCGCGCGAGCAACGGTTTTGTAGCGGCGCACTTCAGTGCGCCATCGGTGCTGGGGCACGACTCATCGCGTGTTCGGTACGTCCAGCCATCCACCTTGCCGCCGGATGTGCATTGTCATTCCGACCACAGGGAGGGATCTCTCTTAGCGATGAGCCCAGTCAACGCCACAAAATCCACCGCGCCCATCACTCTCCGTGCCCTCCGCTTTTCGCTGTGCGCTCTGTGCTAAATCCTTAGCTTTTGCCTTTCGGAGTGCTCTCTGCGGTAGATTCAGCCTTTTCCCCGCCCGCAATTTGCCCCAAATCCATTTTCGTAACATAATCTTCCAGCGCGCATGAACCCCCAGCCCGCCAGCAAAAAACTGCATCGCGCCCAAGCCCTCACACATCCAAACCGTCACTGCGCATTCAATTGGAAGGAGACCCCGTGATCTCGTTCACTGTAAATGGCAAGCCCGTTATCGTCGAGGATCCTCCCTCCACGCCGCTGCTCTGGGTCATTCGCGATTCGCTGCAGCTCACCGGCACGAAATACGGCTGCGGCATGGCTCTCTGCGGCGCCTGCACGGTCCACATTGACGGCGAAGCTGTCCGCTCTTGCGTCGCCCCCGTCTCCCGCGCCCAAGGAAAAAAAGTCACCACCATCGAAGGTATTTCGCCCGACGATTCACACCCTCTCCAACAAGCCTGGATCGAAATTGACGTGCCGCAGTGCGGCTACTGCCAGTCCGGACAGATCATGAGCGCCGCGATCCTCCTCCGCGAAAATCCCGCCCCCACCGACACCGACATTAACGAAGCCATGTCCGGCAATATCTGCCGCTGCGGCACCTATCCGCGCATTCGCCGCGCGATTCATCGCGCCGCCGAAATTCAGGCCGAACGAGGTGGCAAATGATTGTCGCCGCCCCGATGAAACGCCGCGAATTTCTGAAAGCAGGCGCCGCGCTCAGCGGCGGCCTCATCATCAGCCTCTACGTTCCGAATTTCGTTCCAGCTAGCGCCGTCGCCGAATCCGCCAAGCCCATCGCCCTGAACGCTTTCGTCCACATCGCCCCCGACGAAATCGTCACCGTAATCTCCAATCACTCCGAAATGGGCCAGGGCATTTACACCTCGCTCCCCATGCTCATCAACGAAGAGCTCGAAGCCGACTGGAAGAATGTCCGCGTCGAATCCGCTCCCGTAGCGGCCGTCTATAACCACACCGTCTTCGGCATCATGATGACCGGCGGCAGCACCACCACCGCCTCCGAGTACGATCGCTTCCGCAAAATGGGTGCGATGGCGCGCATCATGTTGATTGCTGCCGCCGCGCAATCCTGGAACGTGGATCCGCAAACCTGCCACGCCGAAAAAGGTTTCATCGTCCACGCCGCCTCCAACCGCCGCACCTCCTATGGCAGCCTCGCCGAAGCCGCTTCCAAAATCACTCCGCCCACCGATATCCCGCTGAAAGATCCGAAAGATTTCACGCTGATCGGCAAGCCGGTCCGTCGTCTCGACACGCCCTCGAAAACGAACGGCACCGCGCAATTCGGCCTGGACGTTTACATCCCCGGCATGCTCACCGCCGTCGTCCAGCGCGCGCCGGTCTTCGGCGGCAAAGTCGTCAGCTTCGATGCCACGAAAGCGAAAGCAATCCCAGGCGTCGTCAACGTCGTCCAGGTTCCCTCCGGCATCGCCGTCCTCGCCAAAGGCTTCTGGCCCGCCAAGCTCGGCCGCGAAAAACTCGAGATCCAATGGGACGAAGGCCCCGGCGCGAATATTTCCACCGTCGCGATGCGCGAACAATTCGCCGCGCTCTCGCACACTCCCGGCAATATCGCGCGAAAAGTAGGTGACCCCACCGCCGCTCTCGCCGGCGCCGCGAAGACCATAACCGCCGAATACGAAGTTCCTTATCTCGCCCACGCCATGATGGAGCCGCTCAATACTGTCGTCGATATTCACGAAGACCGCGCCGAAGTCTGGAGCGGTACGCAATTTCAAACCGGCGATCGCGCAGCCGCCGCTCAAGTCGCCGGCCTCAAGCCCGAACAAGTCACTCTGCACACCACGCTCCTCGGCGGAGGCTTCGGTCGCCGCGCCAATCCGGCCAGCGATTTCGTCACCGAAGCAGCTCACGTCGCCAAAGCCGCCAAAGCCCCCGTAAAAGTCGTCTGGACTCGCGAAGACGATATTCGCGGCGGCTGGTATCGCCCCATGTGGTACGACCATTTCGCCGCGGGCCTCGACGCGAATGGCAATCCCGTCGCTTGGACTCACACGATCGTCGGCCAGTCCATCATGGACGGCACCGCATTTGCGAGCTTCGCGATCAAGGATGGCGTTGATTCCACTTCCGTCGAAGGCGCCGCCGATATGATTTACGGCATTCCCAATCTGCAGGTGGACCTGCACAGTCCCAAGAACGAAGTCCCCGTCCAGTGGTGGCGTTCGGTCGGCCACTCCCACACCGGATTTTCCGTGGAAGCCTTTCTCGATGAAGTCGCGCATGCCGGCGGCAAGGATCCCTACGAACTTCGCCGCGCTCTTCTCGCGAATCAGCCGCGCATGCTCGCCGTCCTTGATCTCGTCGCGCAGAAAGCCAATTGGGGCAGCCCCTATCCCGCGGGCCACGCCCGCGGCATCGCCACACACTTTTCTTTCGACAGTTACGTCGCGCAGGTCGCCGAAGTCTCCGTGGATAGCGATGGCACGGTCCACGTACATCGCGTAGTCGCCGCCGTGGATTGCGGCCGCGTCGTCAATCCCGACACGGTAAAAGCTCAAATCGAAGGCGGCATCGTCTTCGGCCTCACCGCCGCGCTGAAAACGGAAATCACTCTCGATAAAGGCCGCGTCCAGCAGCGCAATTTCCACGATTACCCGATGGTCCGCATGTTCGAATCGCCAGCCATCGAAGTCTACATCGTGCCCAGCTCCGAGAAACCCACGGGTGTTGGCGAGCCGGGAGTTCCGCCCGTCGCGCCCGCCGTCGCCAACGCCATTTTCGCCGCCACCGGCAAGCGTGTTCGCCGCCTGCCCATCAAACCGGAAGATGTGCGTTCCGCATGATCGAGCGCGAGGAAGCCGACCACATGACCACCGCCAATCATCCCGCGAAGATTCACACCAAAAATAAACGCCGCATCCTCGCTGCAGCGCTCGCAATTCTAGCGATCGCCTTCGCCTGCGCCGCCGTCAGAGCGCAACAATCCGCGCTCCTCATCACGCCGCCAACCGGGCGCGCCTTCGCATCCACGACGGCTTCCGCGCCCGTCGCTTCATCCCCCGTCAAAAATGACGGCGCAAAACCGCCTGCCGCTGCCGACGCTCCCGCCGCTGCAAATGAGGAAGCTGCACAAGCCGCCTTCCTCCGCTCCTGGACCGTCTTCAATTCTCCGCGCTGCCGCAATTGCCATCCCTCCGGCGACGCTCCTCTCCAAGGCGACGACAGCCACGTCCACATTCAAAACGTAAAGCGCGGCACCGACGGCCACGGCGTCTACGGCATGAAATGCAACACCTGCCATCAAACCGCGAACACTCCCGGCGACAACATGCCTCCCGGCAATCCGAAATGGGGTCTGCCTCCCGCGAACATGAAAATGGTAATCGTAGGCGAAACTCCCGGCCAATTCTGCCGCCAGCTAAAAGACCCCGCGCAAAACGGCGGCCGCACGCTAGCCCAAATCATCACCCACGTCTCCTCCGACGACCTGGTAGGCTGGGCCTGGAACCCAGGCGATGGCCGCACGCCACCTCCGCTCACGCGCCCAGTATTCGCCAGCGCAGTCCGCGAATGGGTAAAAAACGGCGCCTCCTGCCCCCAGTAAGCCGGCCCGCCTCCCAAGAGGCGTGCGTTCCTCAGTAGCGCCGGCGTCGCGCCGGCTCTTAGCCGTTATGTCGTCATCCTGAGCGAAGCGAAGGATCTCTCTTCGCAGTGAACGCCATTAATCACGCAAAATCCCCACGAGCCCGGTCGTCTCCGTGTCCTCGGCACTCCTCTGTGCCCTCCGTGCTAAATCTTTCGCCTTTCGCCTTGTCCGCCCTAAATCTTTCTCCTTGATCGACGCGATTTCACCATCCCGATGTAGAATACCCCCTCGGCGTTCCCGCACTCCGGACCGGAAAGGGCCTCGCATGAGTCACCGGTTCACCATAGGTGTCGAAGAAGAATTCCAGATCGTTGATCCCGCCTCGGGAGAACTCCGCTCCCACGTAAGCGAACTCATGGAAGCCAGCTCCCCCGGCCTCGGCGAACAAGTCAAAGCCGAGATGCACCAATCCATCATCGAAATCGGCACGAAAATCTGCGCCAACGTCGCCGAGCTCGACGCCGACATGCGCCGCACTCGCGGCGAACTAGTGCGCGCCGCTGAAAGTCGCGGCATGCAAGTAGCCGCCGCCGGCACGCATCCTTTTTCCTCCTGGATTGATCAAGTCATCTCCCCCGGCGAGCGCTATCAAAACATCGTCGAGGAAATGGGCCAGCTCGCCCGCAGCCTCCTGATTTTCGGCATGCACGTTCACGTAGCCGTCCCCGATCGCACCACCATGATCGACCTGATGAACATGGCGCGCTATTTCCTCCCGCACCTCCTAGCGCTCTCCACCAGCTCGCCCTTCTGGATGGGCCGCGACACCGGCCTGAAATCTTTCCGCACCACCGTCTTCCGCCGCTTCCCGCGCACCGGCATCCCCGATCACCTGAATTCCTGGAATCAATACGAAGATTACGTCGAACTGCTCGTCCGCCTGCACTGCATAGACAACGCCAAGAAAATCTGGTGGGACGTTCGCCCGCATCCGACTTTCGGCACTCTCGAATTCCGCATCTTCGACGTAGTCACCCGCGTGGACGAAGCCATCGCTATCGCCGCGCTAACACAAGCCATCGTCGTCAAGCTCCATCGCCTCTACACGGCCAATATGGGCTTCCGCATGTATCACCGCGCCCTAATCGAAGAAAATAAATGGCGCGCCGCCCGCTGGGGCATCGAAGGCAAGCTAATAGACTTCGGCAAGCAAGCCGAAGTCCCCATGAGCGTCCTGGCCGAAGAACTTCTCGAATTCATCGACGACGTCCTGGACGAACTAGGCAGCCGCGAAGCCCTGGCTCCCATCCACACAATTTTCCGCGAAGGCACCAGCGCCGAGCGCCAACTAAACGTCTACAAACAAACCGGCGACGTGCAAGCGGTCGTAAAGCACATAGTAAACGAAACCCGCAGCGGCATCCCGCTGCAAGCCAATTCCGCCGCCGGTGCGCCGCAATCGTCATAGCGCAGCGCCCGAGAACGCCAATCTCCTGATTGGCGATTTGCTTTTGACTTTGTGGCGGCCGGTCCGCAACGCCGGACATGCCATTGCCTGGGTTTTGCACTTGAATTTGTAGCGGCGCACTTCAGTGCGCCACGTTCTTGCGGCAACAAACGATGGTTTGTTGCAATCATGCGAAAGGACTCGCACACCATGAAAATCGGCATCCTCTGCGGCCGCGAATTCAGCTTCCCTCCGGCCTTCATCTCCAAAGTCAACGAACTCGGCAAAAAACACAACATCACCGCCGACTTCGTCAAACTCGCCGGCACCAAAATGAACGAACCCGCCGAATACAAAGTAATAGTCGACCGCATCTCCCACGAGGTCGACTACTACCGCGCCTATCTAAAACACGCCGTCCTCCAAGGCACCTACGTAATCAACAATCCCTTCTGGTGGACCGCCGACGACAAATTCTTCAACTACTCCGTAGCCGCAAAACTAGGCGTCGCCATCCCTAAAACCATCCTCCTCCCACAAAAATCCTATCCCGCCGATGTGGACATCAATTCTGAATCCCTCCGCAATCTCACCTACCCGATCGATTGGGACGCGCTCCTCGATTACGTCGGCCGCCCCGCTTTTCTGAAGCCTTACTCCGGCGGCGGCTGGAAACACGTTTACAAAGTCCACAATCGCGAAGAGCTTCTAGCAGCCTATGACGGCACCGGCCCCTACTGCATGACGCTCCAGGAAAATATTGATTTCACGCAATACGTCCGCTGCTTCACCTTCGCCAAAATGGATATTCTTCCCGTCGTCTACGATCCCAAAGAGCGCCGCTATCTTGTCGAACACAACTACCTCTCCGCCGAACTCGGCGCCCGCGTCGTCCTCGACGCGCAAACCATCAATCAAGCTCTCGGCTACGAAATGAACACCATCGAATTCGCCATCAAAGATGGCATCCCTTACGCCATTGACTTCCTCAACCCCGCCCCCGATTTCGAGCGCGACCGCATCACCGAATTCTATTTCACGCATGTAGTGGATCGCATGGCCCACCTCGTCATTGACCGCGCTCTCCGCGGCGATCCTTCCTATCCCTGGCCGCGCTGGGAAGAAATGCTCGGCATCGGCGCCGCCTCCGGCTTCACCGGCGCCCCCGCAAAGAAAATCGCCGGAGCGACAATTGCATGAACGGTCCGGCCCCGGCTTCGCAATCTCTGCAAACGCAGCCACCGTCGCCCGCCGAAGTCTGGCACGGGCTCCTGCGCCCGGACGTCGAACTCACGCCCGCATTCTCCAATGAATTGAACGCGCGCATGCGCGCTCAGCGCCTCGTTTTCGGCGAGCGCATCCACTGCCCGTTTCTCCGCCCGTTTTTCCTTACCGCCGAAGATGAACAGCGCGTCCGCGCCGTCGCCGAAACCGTCGCCGCTCTCGGCGAACGCGTCGTAAAGCAATCTCTCGCCGACCCGCGCCTTCTCGCGCAATCCGCGCTCAGCTCCGAAGAGAAGCGCCTCGCCCGCATCAATCCGCGCTACGCCACCTCCAGCACCGCGTCGCGCCTCGACGCCTTTCTGCTGCCCAACTCCCTCCAATTCGCCGAATACAACGCGGAATCTCCCGCCGGCCCCGGCTACGCCGAAACTCTAGCCGATGTTTTTCTCGCGCTGCCGATCATGGAGCGCTTCACGCAGCAATACACCGTCCGCAAATTTCCGCTGATGAAGCTGCTCCTCGCTGCGCTCCTCGCCAGCTATCGCGAATGGGGCGGCTCCGCCCCGCCGCCCGTGATCGCCATCGTGGATTGGCGCGAAGTCCCCACCTGGAGCGAATTCGAAATCATTCAATCGCATTTCCAGCGCGAAGGCGTCGCCACGGTCCTCGCTGATCCTCGCGATCTCGTTTTCAAATCCGGCAAGCTCACCGCCAACGGCCAGCGTGTGGATCTCGTCTACCGCCGCGTCCTCATCAATGACATCGTTGCGCGTCCCAACGAATGTGCGGCTCTGGTCGAAGCCTACAAATCTGGCGCGGTCTGCGTCGCCAACGCCCTCACTTGCAAAATCCCGCACAAAAAAGCCTTTTTCGCCGTCCTCACCGACGAGCAAAATTCCGCGCTCTTCAGTCCTACCGAACGCGAGTTGATCCGCCGCCACATTCCCTGGACGCGCCTGCTTGCCGACGCGAAAACCACCCGCGACGGCGAATCCTTCGGCCTGCTCGAATACGTCCGCAAAAATCGCGAAAATTTCGTCCTCAAGCCCAATGACGAATACGGCGGCACCGGAGTCCAACTAGGCTGGGAAAATAACGAAGCGCAATGGGACGCCGCGCTAGAGCGCGCCCTAGCGGATCGCACCAGCGCCTGGGTAGTCCAGGAACGCATCGCCATCCGCCGCGAAATCTTCCCCATGCAAACCGAAACCGGCGTCCAGATGCGCGACATGCTGGTAGACTTCGCCCCCTACCTCTTCCGCGGCAAAATGGCCGGCTGCCTAACGCGCCTAAGCAGCACAGGTCTGGCCAACGTAACCTCAGGCGGCGGCCAAGTCCCATCGTTCGTCGTCGACGCACTCACATGATGCCGTTGGTGTAAAATTTATGTTGCTTCGCGTGTAGGTGCCCAATGAGGGAGTGGTTTTCAGTGGATCACATCGATATTGAACGGATTCTTTCAGAATGGCGATGGCTCTGCCCTGGCCGACTCCAACTTGTCGCTCGGACGGCATTTGGAGAATTATTTCTTCGGGATGAGACCGGTGCTATTTTTTGGTTGAATACCACGGTGGGCAAACTGATCTGGGTTGCAAGTTCCGAGCCGGAATTTCGCGAACTGGCCGAAACGAAGGGGAAGCGAGACGAGTGGTTTGCCGAACCGGACGTTGAGGCTGTTAAAGGGCGCGGTTTGAATCCGACACGATCGCAATGCATCGCGTTTCCAATACCGCTTGTATTCGCCGAGAGCGGCTCATCGAATGAGCCGTATGTCGTCGACTTATACGAATGCGTCTCATTTCTTGGGGATCTGCACAGGCAGATTTCAAGTTGTCCGGACGGGACCACAGCTCGGCTTCATGTTCAACCGCCTAAATCAGCTTCTTCGCGACAAGCGTAATCGCTCGATGTAGAGCATTAAGCCGAAGTTGAGCCACCACCCACGACTCAATCCCATAGCAAAACTTCCCAACCCTCTTTACAATACTTGGATGAATTTTGGCCCAGCTCTACCAGAACTACTCCCCGGCGCGCGCAACGCCATCGAAACCTGCCTAGCCATCCAACCCGGCGAACGAGTAGCACTAATCGCCGACCGCCCCAGCCAAACCGTAGCCGCCAGCCTGGCCGCCGCCCTCGATCAACGGCAAGCGATCTGCGAACCTTTCCTCCTGGAAGATTTCGCGCCGCGCCCAATCACTCGCGCTCCGCAACAAATCCTCGACGCGCTAGGCCGCGCCGATGCCGGCATCCTCTGCATGCAGCCGCAAGAAGGCGAACTCGGCGCGCGCAAAGATATCGTCGCGGTCGTCGAGCGCCGCCACATCCGTTACGCCCACATGGTCGGCGTCACTCCCGAAATCATGCAACAAGGCATGCGCGCGGATTACACCATGGTGGATCGTCTCAGCGAAAAACTCCTGCAACGCATGCACTCCGCGCGCTCTCTCACCGTACGCACGGAAGCGGGCACTTCGCTAGTCGCCACCTTCGATGCCAAGCTCGACTGGGTGAAAACCAGCGGCCTCATCAGCCGCCGCTACTGGTCGAACCTTCCCGCCGGAGAAGTTTTCACCACGCCCGCAAAGGTTGACGGCACCTTCGTCTGCGACGGCACCGCCGGCGACCATTTCTGCGGAAAATATGGCGACCTGCAAAAAACTCCTCTAGTCCTGGAAATCAAAGCCGGACGCCTGCAGAAAGCCACCTGCGATCGCAAAGATCTGGAAGCCGAATTTTGGAGTTATTGCCACACGGATGAAAACAGCGACCGCGTAGGCGAGCTGGCCTTCGGCACCAACCTAAGCCTCTCGGACATGATCGGTGTTCTGCTGCAGGACGAAAAACTTCCAGGAGTCCATCTAGCCTTCGGCGATCCTTACGGCAGCCAAACCCACGCAGCCTGGAGCAGCCGCACCCACGTAGATGTCCTAGCCCGCCACTGCAACGTCTGGATAGACCAAGACCAAGTAATAGAAAAAGGCCGCTACATGCTAGCCACCCTAGGCCTAGCCTGAAACGCCGTTATGGAAGTTGTTGTCATCCTGAGCGCAGCGAAGGACCTCTCTTGTCTTGCGTCGCCCGCGTCACCGAGTGTTCCGACAGCCGCTGAAGTTCTCAACCTTACTCTGCGCACTCTGCGTCTCTGCGCCGCCCTGGCGCACTAATCCTTGCCCCAGCCAATCAAAATAATCTCGTAACGTACTCCCACATCTGATGCTTCCAAAAGGGCCAATCATGCCCCCCTTGCGGCCCCCAATCATCCAAAGAATGTCGTATCCCCTTCGAATTCAAAATTCCCGAAAGCCGATAAGAAGGCCCGCTGTGCTCCCAAGGCCCGCTACCGGTTGCAATATGTATGTCGCACTGCGCCAGTTGCCCCAGCACATTCCCATCCGACAAATTCGCCAAATAATCCACCGGGTTATTGAAATAAGTGTTGTCGTCATACATCCCATCCATGAATCCCCGAATGTCGTACACGCCGGAAAGCGCAAAACATCTCCGCACCACGTCAGGGCGTTTAAAAAGAGTATTCGCCGCGTGATACGCCCCGAACGATGCCCCCATCGTCGAAATCGCAACCCGCGATTGGCAGTTGTCCCAAATAAACGGCACCACTTCCTCGCGCATATAAGAATCAAACTGAGCCTGCATATAGCTCCGATGAAATGGATGCGCGCCCTTATTGTAAAATCCCGCCCAGTTCACCGAATTCACGCTGTAAAATTTCACCCGCCCCGCGTCGATCAGCGGCTCAAGCGCCCCAATCATTCCTTGTCCCTCGAGCTCCCACTCGTCTCCCGCACTCGTCGGGAAACCCACCAGCGGCGGACCCCAGTGCCCGTAAACCACCACGCCCATGTCCAACCCCAGCCGGTGCGAATACCAGCGATGATATTCCCGTTTCATATTGCTCCTGCGCCGCGGAATGCGCCTCGTTCTCCGCCGCCCGCCGCGAGCGCGCGATATTATACGGCCTTTGCGTGATGGCAAATTGGAAAGAATCCTCTCTGCGGCCGGGCTTTTTCGGATGACCGCGCTCCCGCTTCAATCTATAGTGAGCCCACATCATGCCCGCCACGGAATCACTCGCTCCGCCCGCGCCAAAATCCAATCGCGAAGCCGTCAGCGAAAATTCCTCCGCGCGCCTGATGTGCCTCGACGTGTTTCGCGGCCTCGCCGTCGCCGGCATGATCCTGGTGGATAATCCCGGCAGCGACGAAAAAGCCTACCATCTCATCAGCCATGCCGCATGGAACGGCTGGACCCCCGCCGATCTTATTTTCCCATCCTTTCTATTTCTTGTCGGCGTGTCGCTCGTCTTCTCATTTGCAAAACGCCTTGCCGCCGGCCAATCCCGCCGGCAAATCCTGTTTCACGTGTTCAATCGGAGCCTGCTTCTTATCGCCATCGGTCTTCTCGTCAACGCCTCGCCGTTCATCGGCCTCGATCTGCATTCCTGGCGCTTCGAAGGCGTCACCCAACGCATCGCGCTCTGTTATTTTGCAGCGGCCCTCCTCGAATTGTGGTCCGGCCGCCGCGCCCAAATCCTCGCCATCCTCGCCTGCCTTTTCGGTTACTGGGCGCTTCTGCGTTTTGCTCCCGTCCCTGGCCTCGGCGTCCCCGGCCGCGACATTCCCTTCATGGATCCCGATCGCAATATCGCTGCGTGGTTCGACCGCAAACTTTTCATGGGCCATCTCTTCGAAGGCACGCGCGATCCCGAAGGAATTATCAGTACAATCCCGGCGGTCGCCACTACTTTAATCGGTGTCTTAACCGGACACTGGCTCCGTGCCCAAAAATCCCCGGCAATAAAAACACTCGGCATGCTCCTCGCTGGAATTCTCGGCCTGCTCGCCGGCCAAGCCTGGAGCATCTGGTTCCCCATCAACAAAAATCTTTGGACCAGCTCCTTCGTCCTCTTCACCGGCGGCTTCGCCCTCATTTTCCTTGCCTTGCTCTACTGGATCCTCGAAATCAAAAAGTGGCGTGGCCCGTGGACCATGCCCATTCTCGTCTTTGGAATGAATGCCATTGCGGGCTTCGTTGCCGATTCGCTCGTCTACGGCCCCGGCTACAGCTTCACCGTGAAGAACGCCAGCGGCGTCGCGATCAGCTGGCACGATGCCGCCCAAGCCCGCCTGCAAGCACTCGGCGCCAGCCCGCCGAACGCCTCGCTGATCTATTCACTCGGCGCCGTACTATTTTGCTGGCTTCTGCTGTGGCTACTCTGGCGCAAGCGCATTTTTCTCAAGGTCTGATTCTCCCGCGCTCGCGTTACTATAGCTGCAGGCATTCAGTGGCAGCAGCAGCGTCACGGGCGCTTTCGCCGCACGCGCAACTGGAATTCATACGAACACTTAACCGGAGGAATTGCATTTGCCCTTTGCTCCAGAGCTGACCGCCGAACTAGCCGCCGCCGGCCCCGGCCAACTCCGCAAACACGAAAAATTCTCCTCGCGCTTCCTCTCCAAAAAACGCGACCTGATCGTCTACACTCCCGGCATCTACGAAAAGCGCCCCGACCTCAAGTTTCCGGTCCTCTACCTCGAAGACGGCCAAAATCTTTTCGATCCCGCCACTTCCTTCATCCCCGGCCAATACTGGCGCGTCGGTGAAACCGCCGACGCTCTCATCGCCCAAGGCGCCATCCAGCCGCTCGTCATCGTCGGCATCTACAACACCGGCAAACAGCGCCTCGCCGAATACACTCCCACGCGCGACCGCAAGCTCGGCGGCGGCAAAGCCGATAAATACGGCCGCCTGCTAGTCGAAACGCTCCAGCCCTTCATCGAATCGCGCTATCGCATCGCCCAAGGCCCAGCGAATAAAGGTCTCGGCGGCTCCTCTCTCGGCGGCCTCCTCACCATTTATCTCGGCATGCAATATCCGCAAGTCTTCGGCAAACTCGCCGTCCTCTCGCCGTCCGTCTGGTGGAATCAACGCGCCATTCTCAAATCCGTCGCCACCGCCAAATTGCCACCACAACGCCCGCGCATCTGGCTCGATGTCGGCACCAACGAAGGCGGCACGCGCACGGTCGAAAACGTCACCTCGCTCCGCGACGCCCTAGTCCAAAAGGGCTGGCAGGAAAACCGCGACCTCCACTTCGAAATCTTTCCCGGCGCCCAACACAACGAGTCCGCCTGGGCCCAGCGCGTCTCCCCATTCCTGCAATTCCTCTTTCCCGCCGCCGACTCCGCAGTATAGGATTCAGTCGTAGGGGCACGGCATGCCGTGCCCGCCGCTCCGCTCGGCAAGATCTCCGGAGGCTCTAATTGCCCGCACCCAGATCCAATCCCAAACCCGAACCCGACCAACGTCCCCTAACGATCCTCTGCATCTCCTCCTACGAAAAAGGCCAGGAATTCCTCCGCACCTGCAAAAACGCAGGCTGCCGCGTCCTCCTCCTCACTGTCGAAAAATTGCGCGACGGCAACTGGCCCCGCGAATCCGTCGACGAATTCTTCTACATGCCCGAAGATCTTCCCACGTGGGCCATCATCAACACTGTCAGCTACCTCGCGCGCTGGCAACCGATCGACCGTATTGTCGCTCTCGATGAATTTGACATGGAAAACGCCGCGGCCCTCCGCGAACACCTTCGTATTCCCGGCATGGGCCTCACCACCGTGCGTTATTTCCGCGACAAGCTCGCCATGCGTGGTCGCGCGAAGGAAGAGGGCATCAACGTTCCCGAATTCATCCACGTCCTCAATCACGCCGCCCTCAACGTTTTCATGTCCCGCGTAAAACCGCCCTGGCTCCTGAAGCCCCGCTCGCAAGCTTCCGGCATCGGCATGAAAAAAATCCAAGCCCCCGCTGATCTCTGGCCCCTCCTCGATCAGCTCGGTGACGCGCAATCCAATTACCTCCTCGAGCAATTTGTTCCCGGCGACGTCTTCCACGTGGATAGCATCGTCTCCGAACGCAAGGTCGTCTTTGCCGAGGTCCACTCCTACGGCGCGCCTCCGCTCAACGTTTCCCACGAAGGCGGCGTCTTCACCACGCGCACGCTGTCGCGCACGAGCCCAGAATCGAAAGCGCTGCAGAAAATGAATCGCGAGTTGATCGTCGCGCTGGGGCTGGTTCGTGGAGTCACGCACGCCGAATTTCTGCGCGCTCACGAAGACGGCAAGTTCTACTTCATCGAAATCGCCGCCCGCGTAGGCGGCGCCTACATCTCGGACGCCATCGAAGCCAGCACCGGCGTCAATCTCTGGCGCGAATGGGCCCGCATCGAAGTCGGTTCCGGCACCACCCCATACGTCCTGCCCAAACGCCGCCGTGATTACGCCGGTATCGTCCTTTCCCTCGCGCGTCAGGAAACTCCGGACACCAGCTCCTACAGCGACCCTGAAATCGTCGAACGCATCACCAAAAAACATCACGCCGGGTTCGTTCTACGCGCCCCCAAGCCCGAACGCATCTCTGAGCTCCTCGATTCCTATGCCGCCCGCTTCCGCGAAGATTTCCTCGCCACAGCCCCAGTCCCCGAAAAGCCCTCTGCTTGAATTTGCAAGCGCGATTTTTCTGACGATTATTCCGAGTTCGGCCATCCCGTAGCGCGATCTACCTTCGCCTCTTTCTTCGCCTCGGTACTATTCACATTCCAGAGCAATCAGCCGTATAATCCGCCCACTTTCGTGCATTGCTCTCAAGATGGCCGCGCTCCTAGACGCGCTCTTGAGGGAGGAGATCCCCATGAAAAAATTTTCCCCGTTTCTGCTACTCACGTCTCTCATACTGTCTTTCTACACTCCCCCGGCATCTGCACAAGCCGTCTCTGCTGACGCCACTCCCAACATCATCGTCGCCAAAACCAAGGCGCTGTGCCCGACGGCGACTTACACCACGATTCAATCTGCCGTGAACGCTGCAAGACCCGGTGACATCATCCGTGTCTGCGCCGGCACGTATGACGAACAAGTGGTGATACAAACCCAACTTGTGCTTCAAGCGGACAACGGCGTCGTCAAGCCCGTGGCAGTTTCGGCGAACGCTACAGGGCCCACGGGCGATCCCATTGCGGCCATCATCCTCGCCGAAAATAGCCTCAACGTGCAGCTGCAAGGTTTCATCGTGGACGGCTCCGCGAACGGGATCATGGACTGTTCGCCGCGGCTCATCGGCATTCTCTACCAGGACGCTTCGGGCATCGTCTCCCACAATGAAGTCCGCCACATGCGTCTGGTGAGCAGCCTCGACGGCTGCCAAAGCGGCAACGCCATCGAAGTCGAAAGCAGCGGAAGCGGTCATGCCAGCGTAACCATCACGAGCAATACGGTGGACACGTATCAAAAGAACGGAATCACAGCGAATGAATCCGGCACGCAAGTCTCCATCAACGAAAATACTGTGACGGGTGTTGGCCCCACCGTCGGTGCCGCCCAGAACGGCATCCAGATCGGCTTTGGCGCGCAGGGCACAATCACCAGCAACTCCATCGCGAACAATGTCTATTCGCCCTGCAACTCCCCCACGAACTGTCCGGCGAATGCCGCCGGCATTTTGATCTATCAATCCGACGGCATCCACATGCAACACAATGTCCTCGGCGTGAATCAGGTTGGCATTTTTGTTGCGGCTAATAACGCCGTCGTCGGCTCCAGCACGATTTTCCATTCTGTCGCGCTCGACGGCATCGCTTTGGTAGGCAACGGTAATACTGCCAACGGCAACGACGTCAGCAACAGCGACGAGGCCGCGGTCTTCATCCAGGGCAATAACAATACCGTCTCCAACAACGATCTCACCGGAGCCACAGTCGGAATCCTGAAGCTCTCGGGTTCCACCGGCACAGTGGAATCCGGCAATCTGTTTTTCGCCACGCTCACAACCGTCATAGATCCGGCGCCATCCAGAAACTTCACCCCGATGCCGTCGCGCTAGCGGCCCACAACCCACCGCGATATCGCGTCCCAGCGCCTCCTCCCGCGCTCGCCCTGAATACTGTCTGCCTCCACGCGTTTCCCCGTATAATGCCTCTTCTCCGGCCCTTATATTTTTTCGATTCGGAGGTCCTCATGGCTGCGGGTTTTCGGCGAACGTGCATCTTGCTCTTGGCGATTTTGCAGACGCCGTTTCCGCTCGCATCCTTCGCCCAACAGCCACCGCCAGCGTCATCCCGAACACTTCAACTCACCCTGAAGCAAGCCGTGCAACTGGCTTTGCAACAGAATCCCCAGCGTGTCATCGCCCGGCTGCTGATTTCCGAGAGCGATCGCAATAGCCAGATCGCCCGCTCCGCACTCCTCCCCCACGCAAGCATTGCCGCTGCAGGGTCGGTTAATCAGTACAATTTTCAGAGCATCGAGCGCACCCACCGGCAAGCTGCCGGTCCCTTTCAGGTCATCGAAGCCGGACCCACTTTTTCGCAATCCATTTTCAGTCTCCCCTTGATCCGCAGCTACCAGATCGGCAGGGAAGGGACCCGCCAGTCGCGCGCCGATGAACTGACTGCTCGCGAAAACGTGGTCACCGCCGTGGTTGACCAATACCTGCTCATTCTTCGCGCCCTGGCTACCCGCGACGCCGCCAATGCCCGCGTCGCTCTCGCCCAGCGCCTTTACGAGCAAGCCACCCAGCTTCAAAAAACCGGCGTCGGTTTGAATATTGATACGGTACGCGCTAACGTCGAACTGCAGAACGAGCGTCAAAATCTCATTGACGCCGAAACGCTGACCCACACCACCAAATACGGCCTCGCCGAGCTTCTCGATCTCCCGCGTGATCAAGATCTCGACGTCGCCGACCATCTCGATTTCTACGATCTGCCCGCGCTCGAAAAGCAAGCCCTGCTCAATCAGGCTTTCGCCACTCGCCCCGAACTTCGCTCGCTCGATTCCCAGCAACGCATCGCCCATTTGTCCACGGATTCGGCCGGCGAGCAGCGCCTTCCGCAACTGGATTTTTCCGGATTTTGGTTCTACCAGGGCTCGCGTTTCAACAATGGCATTCCGGCCTACACCTATGAAATCGCGCTGCAGTTTCCAATCTTCACCGGCGGACGCATCCGCGCCGAAGAAGCGCGCGCCAAGCTGGAAGAGCAGCACGTGGCGGAAGTTCGCCGTCAAGTGGAAGCGCAGATCGTGGACGAAGTGAAATCCGCTCTCGATCAACTCACGGCCGCGCGAAATTCCGTGGACGTCGCGAATCTGGGTCTGCAATTGGCTCAGGAAGAAGTGGCTCAGGCCCAACGCCGCTTTCAAGCCGGAGTCACGACCAACATCGAGGTCATCACGGCGCAAGACGATCTGGCGCGCGCGAACGATAACCAAATCGGCGCGCTCTATCAATTCAACCTGTCTCGCGCGGCTCTTGCCCGCGCCACCGGCACAATCGAAACGATGTATACAAAATGAAAGGCAAACTGAATCATGAGCTCATCTCCTACACCGCCGCCGCAACCCGATAGCGTTCCGGTTGCCGCCGCCGTACCGGCTGCTCCGCCGCCGACCCACCCTTGGCGCGAACGGATTCGCCATCTGAGCCCGCTCACCAAGGGCGTTATCATCACGGTTCTGGTCTTAATTGCGGTGGCTTGGTACATATTTTCCGGCCGCGTTACCACCGACGACGCGCAAGTGGATTGTCACATCACCGCCATGGCCCCGCAGGTTCCGGGCTACGTCGTTCAACTTCTCATCAACGACAATACGCCGGTCAAAGAAGGCGATCTCTTGGTCCAAATTGATCCCCGCGAATATCAGGCGGAAGTCGAACAAGCCAAAGCTAATCTCGATTTCGCCGAAGCCCAGGCAAATTCCGCGAAAATTCAAATCGGCCTGACGCGCGCTACCACCACCCAAAGCACCAGCGGCGCCGTCCATCAGAAAGAATCCGATGCCGCCGATTACGCCATGTCCCAGGCGCAGCTCGAACAATCCGCCACCGCGAATCTTCAGGTCGCAGAAGCTAACGTCGCCGCCAAACAAGCCACCAACGAACGCGCCCAGGCCGATCTCGCCCGCTACACTCCGCTGCTCGGCACCGACGACGTCTCCAAATATCAATTCGACGCCGTCGAAGCCACCGCGCGCGTCGCGAAAAGCGACCTTGCCGCCGCTCAGCAACAGCTTTCCGCCGCGCAACAAGCAGTCGTGATCGCCCGCGCCAATACGCATGCCGCGCAGGCGAAGGTGTCGCGCTCGGAGTCTCAATTCATGGAGACCAAGGCCCGCGAGCAACAAGTCCCCATCGCCGAAGCTACCTACAAATCGGCGCTGGCCACCGCCGAGCGCGCCAAAGCCGCGCTGCAACAAGCCGAATTGAATCTCGCCTACACTCACATCACCGCTCCCATCACCGGGCAGGTCACCCAGAAGTCCGTGGATCTTGGCCAGTACGTCTCTCCCGGCCAATTGCTTTTCACCATCGTTCCGCTCGACCAGGTGTATGTCACCGCAAACTTCAAGGAGACGCAGCTCGCCAACGTCGCACCCGGTCAGAAAGTTCGCATTCACGTGGACACCTACCGCGAAGAGTTCGAAGGCCGGGTCGATTCCATTGCTGGAGCAGCCGGTTCGCGGCAAGCCTTGCTGCCGCCGCAAAACGCCACCGGGAATTTCATCAAAGTCGTGCAGCGTATTCCAGTCAAAATCCTGGTGACGCCAAACAAGAATCCGAATCTCGTGCTGCGGCCCGGCATGAATGTGGAAGCGACTATTTACACTCGCTCACGGTGAACAAGCGCAATGGCCTATCTCAGTAGTCCCCCAGAATCCTGGGAACTCGAAGAGGAGCGGTTCCTCAACAGCGTAGTGCCCAGCCTGCCTTACGGCCAGCGCATTGCCGTCCTCCTGACCGTTGGCATGGTTGCCGCCATCGAAATCTCCAACCGCCTCTCCATCAACGTCTTCCTCCCGGACATGCAGGGCAACGTAGGCGCCAGCTCCGATGAAATCAGCTGGGTGATTATTCTTTATAACGTCGGCTACCTCTGCTCCATTGCAATGGCGGCCTGGATGACGCGCGTCATGGGCGCCAGGCGTCACTTGCTGTTAAGCATCGCGATCTATGCCACGGGTGCGATGGGCTGCGTGCTGAGCACGGGTAGTCTCGCGCAACTTCTGACTTCGCGCTTGATTATGGGATTTGGCGGCGGCGCGTTTCTGGTGCGCGTCGTCATTCTCTCCGGGCTGCTGTTTCCCGGGAAAGCCAGGATGGCGGCGGTCACCCGGCTTTACCTGGTTCTTTCTGCGTTTGAAGTCCCGTATCCCTCCGCCATGGGTTGGATTACCGATCATTTTCACTGGAATTATGCTTTCCTGATTGATTTTCCCTTTCTGGCCATCGGCGCTTTTTTTATCTGGAAACTTGTCCCACCGGGATTTTTGCGCGAGCACCGGGAAGAAACCAAGGTTGACATCTGGGGCGCCCTTTTGCTGATCGCCTCGCTCGCCTGCATGGAAACTGCTACCAGTCGCGGCGAGCGCGATCTGTGGTTCCAGTCGAACTGGATTACTCTAGCTCTGCTTGCGGCGGTCATTTTCTTTATCGCGTTTCTCTGGTGGGATTACAGCCCCCAGAACCCCTCGCCGGTCTTGCACTTGCGCATCATCGTTCGGCACGCTGCGCTGCGCACCTACTTTCTGGTGATTTTGATCGTGGGAGCGTTCTTCGGCGCCGGGCTTTATGTCGTGCCGCAATACCTTCGCTTCGTCCAGGACTACAGCGCCTTGCAGGCGGGCGGTTTTATCTCCATGTACACGCTCGGCCTTGGGTTAGGGCTGCAGTACGCTTTGCACTTGCTGATTCCCCGCTTGGGTCCCGTGCGCACGCTAGCCGGCGGATTGCTGATCTTGGTCGCGGCGTACCTCGCGATCTGCTATATCTGGACCCCCACCACCCCCACCATCGTCTTGGCGCCAGTAATTTTCCTGCAAGGCTTTTGCATCGGGCCCGTTATCCTCGCTGCCGGAAATGTTGTCTCCGCCAATGCGCCGATAGGCCAGGTCAATGACATTTCCACTACCTACTTCTTCGTACGCCAGCTCGGAAACACTTTTGGTGTCACCGCGGCCACCGTCTTGTTCGATCGCCGCATGACGCTGCATTCCTCGCGCCTCTTGGACGTCTCCAATCGTCTGGACGCCACTACTCGCTCTACTTTGGCCCAGTATGCCAATCTGATTCACCGCAACGGCGGCGCTACCAGCGATCCCACGCTGGGTGCCCTGCAACTCTTTCAAAATAATGTCATCACCCAGAGCAGGCTGTTCTCCTACATAGATATCTACTTCGGCCTGGCGGTGTTAGGTGTCGTCGCCTTCATCTCGATAGCCATCACCCAAGTTGAATCCAAGCCCGGCCGCCACCATTTTCTCCCTTGGTAATCCTCCACCTCGACACCCCGGCCAACTAGCGGTAACCGCAGGCGGGCACTCCGGGTGTCGCGGGCAACGGCGGCGCAGCCAGAAACTCGCGCACCTTCTGTTTCTCTTGCTCGATGGCAGGTGATGTCCAGTTCTGCTCAATTTCCTTCTTGTCGTTCGGCGAAAGATGCCACGAAAGCGGAGCGTCCTCGGGCGGATACTCGAACACCGCGTCCTCGATGTCAATCTGGCAGGAATTAGCAAAGCGGCGCACGATGTCGACTTCTTCTGTGTTGCGCGGTAGCTGGCCCGTGTCGCGCACATTCAGCATCGCGGAAATCGGTGCATACGCCTGGTACGGCCAGCCGTGCCAGGAAAGAGGCGGCGGCTCGGAACCCGGAGGCGACGCGCGAATTTCGATGATCAATACGCGGCGGACGGGATTGTCCTTCGCGCTAAGCGCTTCGTCGAGCCACGTCACCAGTGTCGCCACGCCGTAATTGTCCGTGTAGCCGCCGTCCACGGCGTGGATTTGCGTCCCGGCAATATCGGGCCGCGCCGCCGGTGCCACGTAGGGGAACGAAGCCGAGAGGCGTGCCGCAGTCACCAGCGAAATATCGTGACCGGCAAATTGCGGAAACTCTGGATCTCGCAGGCTGCTGCGCCCTGTGGCTCGCGCCAGGTCCGTCGTTCCGAGCAGAAAGCGCTCGCCGCTTTCCACCACGGTGGCGTTGAAGATCACCGCGGGACGCCACCCTTCGGCGACGCCCTCGCGCCAATCGCTCAGTGGGCTGGAAAGATGATGCTTGCGGTTGGGCAATTCGCGCGTCAGGGCGGCTTCCAAAGCCTCTCCGCGGTCCAGATGCTTGAAGAAGGGCAAAATGACGCGCAGAAAATCCGGATAAACCAGGCCCCACGCGATGTCGTCAAGGCTGGACGCTTCTGCGCGCGCCACGGTCCCTTCCAGGTCGCTTACATTCGCGGGCAATCCTGCGCCATTCGCGTCGTATTCGCTCACGAAATACATCGCGCCAACGCTTCCACCGGAGACGGCGCTGATCAGCCGCACGGAATCGCCGAAAATCCGCGGATTGTTAGAAAGATTTTTGCGGTTGTCTTCTTCCAGCCCGGTCAAGACGCGCGCGGTCCACGCCGCGGCCTTGATTCCGCCTCCACTGGCTGCCACCACAATCACCGTCGAGCCGGGTTTACCGGCGCGGATCACCTGCGCGGGCGTCAGATCGGCGGAGTTCTTTGCATTGAACATGTAAAAGTAGTGGTCGGTAGCGTGGAAGTGCGAAGAGAAAATGGCGACCAATAGAAACGGCGCCAGAAGCGGCACACGGAACCGGTCGAGGTAGAAAGTAACGGCTGTCAGCCCCCAACAGAGAATCATCAGGAAAACGAAAAGATCGGCAAGAGTGGGCACCTCGGCGGGATCGCCGATGCGGAAGAATTTCCCGATCCCGATGGCCACGTAAACCAGGAAGCAGAGCAAAAACGACCACAGGGCCATGTAGTGGCCCTCGTAAGCCGAGCTCTGATCCTTCTTGAATCCGCGCCCCAGCGACGTGAGCAACGTCGTGACCGATTTGGATTCCGCCCGGCCCCTCCTCTTGAACTGTCCGCCGGCTATCAAAATGCCGGTTGCAAGCGCTGCGCCTCCCAGCACGCCCAGCAGTAATTGCCCGTAAGTGGCAGTGCCGCCTCTCTTGGACACGTACATCGCCACACACACGACGGGCAACGCGAAGACAGCAAAAACGGGCGAATGTCCTGTGCGGGTTGGCAATTGCGTGAGGATCGTCCAGCGAATCGGAAACACCCTGATGTGAAAGCGCTCCGGCCCGTACAGCAGCACCTGCCACGCCGTGACCATCGCCGTCCAGCTCGCCAAAGCCGCGCCCAGCGTTACGAACACCATCCCCAGCGGCCTCACGTCGAAAATTCCTAACAAAAGATTCGGCGCGAACCACAGCGCGATGAACGGGAACGTTAAGAGCGCCACAAAAGTCAGCAGCGGCACGCGTAACAGATAAAGATACGGAAGCGCGTCCCACACGGACCGCTCATTATTCTGCACGGGGCAAATGTTGTTGGGGGCCGCCTCCGGCATGCGGTACTCCAATTGTATGAAGGTTTACCAAGGATTACTGGTGGGTGCAAGTCCTTTGTGGTAACTGACTGTATTCGACTGATTCCATGGCATCCCAGCGTTCTCCGCCGCCAGAGCCTCAGACCTCACATCGGAGGCATTTCCAACGAGGCAAGTAGGACACCTCCCAGCCAGCTTGCGCATCACGCCTGCACGCTTTGGCTTGACCGCAATGCCAAGCCCCGCCTATCATTGATCACCGCTGAGAAGCACTTCCTCTCGTGGGCCTGTAGCTCAGGTGGCTAGAGCGCACCCCTGATAAGGGTGAGGTCGGTAGTTCAAGTCTACCCAGGCCCACCACTTTGCATCGTCCGGTCGCGGCAGGTCTAACCGCGCACAAAATTCCGCCTCATTGCTGTGCCGGCGATTCCGCACACACTAAATGAATTCGCGCGCTGCTTCCTGCAAACCCTTGCGCCTCAACGCCTCCCTCCGCCTCACCGAAATATTACGCAAGGGCCCCTACCACATTCACCCTATCGCTTCCGGCGCTACCCATTTGCCATTCTGGGAAATTCATGAAGTCCGATCGCGATATCCGTGAACTGTGAGACCAAGCCATCTCCGCGCAAACGTCCGAAGAACTCGATCGCGTCATCCCCGAGTTGCGTCAGGCTCTCCATCAACATTGCGAAGGCATCCGCGAAAAACTTGCACAATATCCGCGCATCGCCCGCCGCCTCGCCCATCGGATCGACGATCTCCTCCTCGATCAAGACGTTCAAGCACCCCGAACGAACCAACCAACCGGCCCCGACAACAAGAAGAAATAATCAATCGCGCCCGGCGCAAGCCCGCGCCAGAATCACCAAGGCACCACCTCGCCCAAATGGAAGAACCCTCCCGTCGGTCCATCTTCGCCCAACGTCGCCAGTTGCGCGCTGGTTTTCCCACCTTCGCTCAATTCCATCGGCGCCATCGGCCCGCCCATCGCGGTTTTCACCCATCCCGGATGCGCTGAATTCACCTTGATCGGTGTCTCGCGTAATTCCTGTGCCAGGTGCACCGTAAACGCATTGATCGCCGTCTTCGACGAGTCATACGCAAACGCCTTCCGATCGTAAATCCGCGACTCCGGATCCGAATGCAGCGTGAGCGATCCCAGCAAACTCGAAAGATTCACAATCCGACCCGCCGGCGATTTTCGTATTAGCGGCAGCAAGGTCTGCGTCAAAGCGATCGGCTGAAAGAAGTTCGTTTCAAACGTCTGCCGTAGTCTTTCCGGGCTCAGCTGCGAAGTCGAATTGAATCCCGCGCCACTCGCCGGCCTCTCCAGCCCTTCGTCCAGGATTCCCGCGTTGTTGATCAAAATATCGAGCTTCCCGTACTTGCCCGCGAAATAATCGTGAATTTCTTTGTGGTCCGAAGGCTTGTTGACGTCAAAACGCACCGCTTCCACTGCCCGTGCTCCCTCTTCGCGAAGTTTCTTCGCCGCCGCCTCGCCCTGCGCCAGATCCCGCGATCCGATCACCACCGTAATCCCTTGCTTCCCCAAAATCCGCGCCGTCTCAAATCCCAGTCCGCGGTTTCCACCTGTAATAAACGCCACCTTCGCCGAATCGCTCATCGTCTCTCCCCCGAAATCGTCAAATGGAATTGCACAAGATTCGATGTGCCGCACGCAACCCACGCTTCAACCAAAATCCCGCCCACTCAATCCCTTACACAAGGATTCATGCCGTACGGGCGCTGCTTGTCGGGGATCCGCCGCAGGAGGACTGCGCCCACCTTTGCTTTTTCATTTCATTCTGAGCGGATTGCGAAACCAACTCGAGAAGGGCAATTCAGGCGAGGCGAAAGGGGCGCATCAAACGGCAGGGTGGCCGCAAGGCCACCCCGCCGAGGGGCGTCAATCAACGAATATATCGCGGTAGGGAGATATTAGTTGGACGGGTTGCTCGGGACTCCACACGCAAGCGCGGTGGACTGCGGCGCCCCGGACGTATCCACAAACACCAACCCGCCGGGATTCGGAAGCCCCGTAACGATCGGCGTGATAAATCCGGTGCTCATGTCCAGCGCTCCCACGAAATGCGCTCCATCTGCCGCGGTGTATGCCGCGCCCGGAGCAAACGCCTTCTTGTGGATCGCGTAAGTGGCGTTCAAGGTCTTGTCCGCCACCAGAAAATATCCGCTGCTCGAGGTGGCAAAATTCGTGTCATCCACTTCCACTCCGGCCGTTCCGTCGTTCGAGTGATACGTCAGCGGCAGATGCAATATCCTCTGGTTCGAAGCGCCGGGATTGCTCACGATGATCAATTCCTGGTCGCCTTGGCTATCCAGCACGATGTTGCCCAGCGGGTCCAAAGTCATCGAATCCGGATCCTGCAGGTTCAATTGAACTGTCGCGTCAGCGGCCAGATCAATTGCGCTCGCGTCGCCCGCGAGTGCGGTCTTCACGTCCCCCGAGACTGACCCCAATTCGACGGTAACGATCGCCGGACCGGTGTTCGGATTCAGCTGCGGATTCGATGCGCTCAGGTAAACCTTGCCTTCGCGGAACGTGATGTCGTCGTACCCGCCGCCATTCAAACTCGTGCCCAATTTGTATTCCTTGGTCTGCTGCGTCACCGTGTTGATGATCACCAGATTCGCATTGGCATCTTCATTCTGCAGCGCCCACAAAGGGCCCGTGCACGGGTCCAGCTTCAGCCCGTCGTTGTGTCCCGGCACCGTGTAGATGTGCACCAGCGCACCGGTGTCCAGCCGGTACTCCACCACCTGAGTGCTCAGTCCGTCGGAACCATCCGGCGCATGACCGTCTCCATACCCGATGAAGATGTGATTGCCCACCTGCGCAATCGAATCGGGCGCGGTCAACTTGCCCGGAATCCCCGTCGCAAACACGCTCACTTGGTAAGGCGCCACTGCCGTTGGCCCCTTCGCCGTAGCCGCCGCCTCTTGCCCGAAGACGGGCCCCGCAATTGCACCGGAAAGTAGAATTGCCGCTGGAACGAATGCCGCCATGCTCAGTTTCCTCATGTTTTTTCTCCCGGATAATTGGTACTCGCACAAATGCCCAAGTACCGTAGCCCCCCAGAAAAACACTCCGGTAAACAAATGATGAACGTTCCGCGACTTCCCGGGGCGGGATCAGGCATCGAGAAACGCGCGAATTTTGCGCGTCACAACTGCGAAAAAGTGTCGATTAGAACTGGCTGCGATCGTTTGTTTTGAGTGGTTTACGGTGTTTTCTAATATCTGCGATTGTCGATTGGAAATTGCGGGTTGGAGGTCAATCGCGGGAAGCAATTGCGGGAGATTCTCGGAAGATTCGAGCGTCAACCGGGCGCTGACGGCGCGCCTGGGCGACTCGGACGAATAGACCACTTGCCTCGGCGGATCCACCCACTCGCCTTTTGCGTTTAGCCGGCCGCAGGCGCGAACCGCGCGAACGATCGCGTCTGCGGACGGTTTGACGCTTTCGGCGTGCTCGATGACATGTTCGAGGGAATCGCGCATGTGCGTGCGGCGCCGGTCCATTAGTCCGGTGGCGAGGGCATGGCGATAGATGCAGCGGTAATCGCCGAGATTGTATTTGTAGGTGATGTTTCGAGGATTGCACCAGTGGAGGATGTCGTCGTCAATTTCCGCGCGATTGGGATGGCGACAGATGAAGCATTTGCGCTCGTGGCGCTCGCGATCGGTGAGTTCGCGGCGCGGAACGCGGGGGGCGAGAGTGTGGAGCGATTTTTTCGCGGGTTTCCTGCGGCGAGAGCGCACGAATTTGCGGCGGGGGGTGTTGCGCCGTGGGCGAGTTTGAGGCTCTGGTGATTCGGCGGATTCGAGAGATGTTTCGGGCGTCGGTTCAGCGTTTTCGGGCAGAGCTGCCTCAGCGAGTGCGTGACCTGGGGCCGCAGCTTCGGGGCTGAGGTGCCCTTCCGGCGGCGGGACTTCGCTCGATGACGAGCCGGGAATGGTCCGCACCGGCGGGCCGGCGGCGTCTTCGGCGGGGACTTGTTCCGCGGCGGCGATCAACTGGTGGAGGCTGCGAACTTCGAGGTTGGGATTTTGCAGCGTGGTGAGGGCGAAAGTTCCGTTGTCGCGCGACCTGCGAAATTTTTTTATTTTGCGTTGCTCCCGAACCACGTTAGCACATCGGTAACCTAAGAAGTGTTGGACGGAAGTACAGTTGAGGGAGGGGACCAGTACTAGCTGGACTTCTTTGAAGGGAGTGGAAGCATGGGCCACCCGCCAAGGTCTCCTCATTCCCAAAAGCGATATCACGCTCTCGACCCTACAACGCGCTGCCACGATAGTAGGCCGTCGCGTCCTCATCGAGTTGATCTGACACGAGCGGTAGGAATTTGCCGGTGGCGCATTCTCGCCGAGGGCCGCCAAGTAACGGCCTGCGAAGTACGCGCTTTCTTGGGAACGGTTTATACGGCTCGCGACTGCAAGCATCGTGAAGAGGGCGAGCTCGCCATCACTTTCTTCACGACGTGACGCTAAGGTCTTAGTGCCCCGCCCGGATGCCGGCTGCGCTCGGTAGCGATTGACGTAGCGCGATCATGAAGGGGACTGCTACGCGCTGTAGTTCGTCTAACTCGTCTACCAGTTCGTGGACCAGCATTTGAGTTTTCTCGGCTAGGTCGCCGCCTTGTCCTGTGGCGTTGGCGTTGATCGCTAGGCGAAGGATGTGGATGTGATTGATCAATTGTTGGTAGTAGCCGTCCAGGGTGGGGCCCATTGTGATGGGTCGAATGTCGCTCATGCAAATCTCCTCTTTGCGGTTTGAGAAATTGGGATTTTTGTTTTCTGGCGATGGCCACCGCCGCTTGGCGAATTGGGGCGTCCGTTATTTCTATAGTGACGATGCGGGGCGATTCGTTTCTTACAGGAATGCAGGTCGCGAACGCGGGTATCGTGGTGAAAGGCGAGGAGCACAGCCAAGAGCACAGCCAAGAGCACAGCCAAGAGCACAGCCAAGAGTGTCCTTCGATGTCGCCATTGGCGGCATCTCAGGATGAAGCTGTGCCACACCTGCGGGCGGCATCTTGGCGTTCCCGGTCGGATGTGTCGCGGCTTCCTTCGTCAGCGGCCCAATCTGCGCTCTTAGCGGACCAGATGTTGCAGCCAGGCGGCGAACGCGTGCCACGTCGCTGTTCTTCCTAGCGGAAATCGAGTTTCCAGCACGAGTATTAGGAAAGAGCCGGCCCACAGCGTGGCGCGATGGATGCGGTGCATGGACCAGAGATCGTAGCCAATCAAGACGAGCAGAAAGCAATCGGCGACAAGAGCAACTACCGAAGACTTCCGGTATACAAAAGCGAACGGCAAGCGCGCGATGGCGGGAGTGAGCAGCGCGATGGTCGCGATGTAGATGAACCGCTTGTGCGCGGGCGGGTCCGAGCGCCTGCGGAAGGCGAAATAAAGCGGGACGGCAAAGAGCAGGATATCGGTGAGCCCGACAATGTAAAACATTTGTGGATCCCGGGTCGCCGGCGCGCCCCGAGACAGAGCATCGGTGGCGGCCACAAGACCGAGAACAATCATCAGGCATCCCAGAAAAAATCCCGCCACGCCCAAGCGCCGATGAATATCCACGCGGCCGGCGGAGACCAGCGAAGTTTGCGCGACAAGCAACAGAATCCAGCAGGAAAACACCGCGCCGTGAATGTGAATGATGCGGTTGGGCAGCGGCGCGTGGAAAAGTCCGGCGAGATAATAGGTGTGCGCGAAACCGACGAAGACAGTGAGGAGCATGACCAGCGCCATGCCCGTAAAGAACACGTGATCGAATCGCCGGCCGGGCAGGTTCGCAGTGCGAACGCCTGTCCCGGAGGATGCCGCAGCAGTGGCCATAGTTCCCCCGCGCTGTCCGGATCGCCCTTGGCCTGGAAATCTTGACCGGCATTGTAGGCGCAATGAGCAGATCGCGCAATGCGGGGACGGGTTACAGCTCCAAGCTGCGAAAACGAAGAGCACAGCCAAGAGTGGCTGTGCCACCTTCGAAATCCACAGCTTGGAAAATTTCCACAGAGTGAGCGCAAAATAAATTGTGGATTACAGCTTGACACTTAGAGCACCTTTCAGTAGTATCGGGGTTCGTCTGTAGTCCTTCCAGCTGGCCTGGATTGACCTGCTCTTTGACAATCGGATGATACATGCCAGAACCCGTTTGGTTACGGTCTGTGCGCCGGGTGTACCGGTGTATGGACCACATTTGAGATAACCGAGCGATTTAAAAAGTTCGTTCCCAATCGAGGCATTCGACGCGAGTCGTGATGCTTCTGGTTGGAAACACCAGATTTCAAACGAGAGTTTGATCCTGGCTCAGAGCGAACGCTGGCGGCGTGCTTAACACATGCAAGTCGAACGCGCAGCAGTTTGTAGCAATACAGATTGTGGGCGCGTGGCGAACGGGTGCGTAACACGTGGATAACCTTCCTTCAGGTGGGGAATAACCCAGTGAAAATTGGGCTAATACCGCATAACAAAACGAGAAGACATCTTTTTGTTTTCAAAGGCGCAAGTCGCCAGAAGAGGGATCCGCGGCCGATTAGCTTGTTGGCGGGGTAATGGCCCACCAAGGCAATGATCGGTAGCCGGACTGAGAGGTTGGCCGGCCACACTGGAACTGAGACACGGTCCAGACTCCTACGGGAGGCAGCAGTGGGGAATCTTGCACAATGGGCGAAAGCCTGATGCAGCAACGCCGCGTGGGGGATGAAGCTTCTCGGAGTGTAAACCCCTTTCGACCCGGAAGAAAGCCCGCAAGGGTTTGACGGTACGGGTATAAGAAGCCCCGGCTAACTACGTGCCAGCAGCCGCGGTAAAACGTAGGGGGCCAGCGTTGCTCGGAATTACTGGGCGTAAAGGGTCCGTAGGCGGTGTGGCAAGTCGGTAGTGAAATCTCTGGGCTTAACCCAGAGGCTGCTGCCGAAACTGCCATGCTAGAGTGTGAGAGAGGCGAGTGGAATTACGGGTGTAGCGGTGAAATGCGTAGATATCCGTAGGAACATCCGAGGCGAAGGCGGCTCGCTGGATCACAACTGACGCTGAGGGACGAAAGCTAGGGGAGCAAACAGGATTAGATACCCTGGTAGTCCTAGCCCTAAACCATCAGGACTTGGGGTGTGCCCTGTACGGGGCACGTCCCGTAGCTAACGCGTTAAGTCCTGCGCCTGGGGAGTACGGTCGCAAGGCTGAAACTCAAAGGAATTGACGGGGGCCCGCACAAGCGGTGGAACATGTGGTTCAATTCGACGCAACGCGAAGAACCTTACCTGGGCTTGAACCGCACAGGACCATCTTTGGAAACAGAGACTTCCCGCAAGGGACCTGTGTAGAGGTGCTGCATGGCTGTCGTCAGCTCGTGCCGTGAGGTGTTGGGTTAAGTCCCGCAACGAGCGCAACCCTTACTCATAGTTGCTACCCGCAAGGGAGAACTCTATGAGGACTGCTCCGGATAACGGAGAGGAAGGTGGGGATGAGGTCAAGTCAGCATGGCCTTTATGTCCAGGGCTACACACGTGTTACAATGCGCGCCACAAAGCGTCGCGAACCCGCGAGGGGGAGCTAATCGCAAAAAAGCGCGCTCAGTTCGGATTGCAGTCTGCAACTCGACTGCATGAAGCCGGAATCGCTAGTAATGGCGCATCAGAACGGCGCCGTGAATACGTTCCCGGGCCTTGTACACACCGCCCGTCACATCACGAAAGTGGGCTGTACTAGAAATCGCCGAGCCAACCGCAAGGAGGCAGGCGCTCAAGGTATGACTCATGATTGGGGTGAAGTCGTAACAAGGTAGCCGTAGGAGAACCTGCGGCTGGATCACCTCCTTTCTAAAAGAAAAGGGAGCACGATTCGCCTTTATGGCGAGTACGGCTCTTCACCGGTTCCTCACGGAACCGGGCTCGGCTCTCAAAGCCCGACGGGTTCTGGTAAGTCTCATCCGATAAAGTCAAAAGAGTTTGCTGCAGACAAACGCAAGCCCCGACGCGATGCAAATCGCGCCGGGGCTTTTTGTTTTTATGGGCTACAAATCTCAGAGTTTGAGGAGCTTGGCGCGGTTTACGTTTCTATAGTGTTGCCGGATCGACAGCGGTCGCGAGCTCCAGATACCGACACAGTGCGTTTGCGAGTTGCATCTGGCGGGGGCTGCGGCACTCGGGCTCAAACAATCGCGGGCTACCAACCAAGATCACATTCGACATCGCGCGTGACGTTGCTACGTTGAGCCGGTTCAGGCTGTACAGAAACTCCATTCCTCTCGGCGCCTCCTCAGGCGACGACGTGGTGAGGGAATAGACCACCACCGGAGCTTCCTGTCCTTGAAACTTGTCGACGGTTCCGACGCGAGCTCCCGGCAGCCGCGCTGATAGATCAGCTACCTGGGCGTTATATGGGGCCACGATGAGAATGTCATTCAAGGTCAGCGGCCGGCTGTTGCCGATTCCATAAAACCATTTCACTTCAGGCCGCAACAAGCTTTGAACGATGCGCGCGACGACTTCTACCTCTTCAGCCGAGGAGTTGCAGTTACCCTCGTGAGCAACCGGCACAAACCACAAGCCTGCACCACTAAATGAATCGTGCCCGTCCAAAACTCGATTGCGTAACACCTCGCGCGAACCGAGCCTTCCCTCGTAAAACATTTGCGACGTAAATCCGCAAATGTTTGGATGCATCCTCCATGTCTCGGGGAGAAGCAGGCCGACTTGACTTGGAATCGTCTTGTGCTGTCCGAGTAGATGCTGAAGCGCAGACTTTTCCGCCCCATCCGGATGGCTACCTTTAAGCGGGCGGTCGAGCTGCTGTGGATCGCCTATCAGTATTAGATTTTTTGCCGCTTGTGAGACAGCGAGGACGTCGGCCAAAGACATTTGACCCGCTTCGTCTATAAACAAGGCATCGAGTACGTCAAAATACTCTGGCCGCGTCCAGAGCCACGATGTGCCGCCTACGACGTTGGCTGCTCCCGAGCGCAACGCTCCAAGAGGAGCCTCATTATTTGTGACGATGATGATGCCTTCAGCCGGATCGTCGTCGGATACTTCGTTAACCTTTTCCATGCAACGCACGCCGTCAATCTTTTCCTCTTGTGCGGCGTCTATGACCTCCTCGAGTAGCAGGTGAATGACATTGTGGCTCAGCGCGGTTATTCCGACTCGTTTCCCTTGTAGAACCAATTTGCAGATCATCCTGGCGCCCGTGTAGGTTTTCCCAGCACCCGGAGGACCTTGAATGGCATACACGGAATCATCCAGTGCGCCAGCTACGCGGCTGGCAAGTCTCTTAGTCTCTTCTCCAACGCGCGGCATGAGGGTTTCGCCGCGCAAAAGTCTCGGAGGCTTTCGCAGCAGCAGATCGCGCGCGGCACGATGGTTACCCGCTTGATCGATACCGTTGTCTCTGACCCATTCTCCAATTCGCAGCAACGCCCCTTCATGACTTAGGACCGAAGGCGGCCGATCCCACATGTATAGGCCGGTCGGATGAAGTTCAGCTGTCTTTCTCGTTTTCTTGACGTCGATCGTTCTATTCACCACATCGATGGCAATTACGGAGCCAAACTTTTCTCCTCGCTGATACAAATCCTTATCCAGGCGCACTTCAGTCTCTTGTTTGTCAAACGTGTAGCGGTCGGTCGGAATCTTGCCATCAATGGCGAGTCGCTTCGCGAACCGTAAACCGGCCACTGCGCTTCGTTCCTCCATCAAGGCTTGATCGTCTAACGCGGCCAGGCGGAATCCTTCCCACCAGGTTGCTTTGTTCTCTCGCCGGTGCCAATCCAAGAGCTGAGCCAAAATCCATCGCGCTTGTTCTTCTTCTGAACGGTTCAAGGGATCGGGCGAAATGCCAGAAACAAGTTGTGCGACTAAGACTTCAACCTTCTTCTGACGTTCGTCCACAGCCTCCGACGGAGCGCCGTCTCGCAAAACTGGTCTGGAGATGACGACACCCTGATCTAGTAGCTTTTGTCGTTCAGCTTCCATCCAGTCGCGTAAAGACGCAGTCGATAGACAATCATCCTTGTTGTATCCCTCTAAGGCAGTTAGTACGTTTTCGGGAAGTTCGCTCTGTCGCCCCAATTCCAGACTATGCTCAATGCGCCGCATGGCCTCTCGCGAAGTAGCGAGAGGGATCGTTCTCTCGTATTTGTGAAAGGCTTCAAGCGCTTTCAGCGAATATTCTTCAACGCTTGCGCGCAACGCCTGCTTCAAGACGCTGTGAAGGTCCACAAATAATCCTGCCCGCAACATACGGTCAATCTCGTCCTCCCGAGTCGCGTAGGTTCCCATGAGACGCTTAAACGCCGTTGGCTCGTAGGCTCCAAAGTGGTAGACGTGCATGGCTGGATGATCTTTCCACCGCTGCATGACCTCGTCTACGATCCACTCAAATCCTCGCTTCTCGTCGGTTGCGGAGAACGCCCATCGCCTTTCATAAGGGTGTTGTTGGCAATGATTGAGCCACGCGAAGCCGAACAAATATTCGTGCCCAGAATTTCCTACGTACCGGTCGCCTTCCAGATCAACGAACATGTCGCCAGTCGAAGGCTCCGGCAGGTTACAGAAACCCATCTGGTCTGAAATCGGTAGGGGTTCGTGGATGGACAGGCCCTGCGTTCGTCCTTCCACTTGAACGCGAGCTTGCTCCCGTACGCGCTCAAGACCTTCTCTTGAACCGTGTGTCGGCTTCTGAGCAAGCGGCACCGGCAGCGATGCCAGTTTCGTCATCGTGTCTGTTTTCCAAGAGGTCAGTTCATTGCGCTGGAGTCTGGTGATTCCCGCGACTAGCGAAAGATGATCATCACCGCGCCGGCGCGCGTCGCATTCACGAAACCATCTACAGACATCGCAGTGGGCACAGGGCTCCGGGTAAGTTTCTTCTCGGTGCTCGCTATCGCAGGCGCTCTCCAATCGTGCTTTTACGTATCGGTAGTATGCCGAGTATTCCTCAACACGGTAGGGCTGCAGAACGAACGTAGTTCCGGGCAAGACCACATGCATAAATTCCGGCGCTGCACCTTGCGTCTCGGCCAGTAACTCGGAGTAGAGCGAAAGCTGTAAGATGGTTGCCGCCTTCGTCTCACGAGTCAATTTGCAGTCGTAAACCTCATACGACCAATTTCCCAGACGGCTGGGCCGCGACACTTTGCGCAAAACGTCCGGCCGCCCGAACCACCGCCCGATGGCCATGCTGCCCTGAGCGATGACATCCGCTCCATCTCTCATGAACTTATCAGTTGCTAGAAGCGAGGCGTTCTCGTCGCGAAGTTCTCGCAGGTCCGCGAATGAAAGAGTCTGATCCAGGAGCGAATGCAAATAAGCTTCTTCGTGACGAGCACCGAGTTGTTGCACTACAGCAAGGTCAGGCGATCGCCACTTTGGTGCAGCACGACTCCCGCGAGCTACGCTTAGATCGAGAGAAGTGAGGTGTCTGCAGGCTAAGTGATTGCTTGCGTCGGTTGCCGAAAGCCGAATTGTCCGCGATAGAGTGATCACATCACACCTTCAATGAAATCAGGCGGTTTCGCTTCTGCCAAGACGCTCATAGTGATAATGGCGCGATAACTTGATCAGTTCTGGTAATAACAGGAATTACGCCACAATAGAAGACGATAGTATTGGCAATTGGGGCGAAAGTGCCATGGCCGCACCAATCCTAAGGAAGTGCTGGCGCTCGCGTATTGGAGAAACTAAAGCGCTTGTTGGACCTTGTGTATAGGGCCGGGTCAGAGAGTTAGATGCAGAGCTATGCGCAGCTGCGGCGATTCCGCGGATTGCGGGTTTTGTGCGAGACCGAGACTCCGGGCCACCTGTTAGGTCAGGCGGTTACGTTGAGGGAGCCGGCTGTTGCGTGGGATGGCGTGGTGGTGGTGCCGCCGTTGGCGCTGGAGCTGGGGGATTCGAATTGTTGCAGGTCTTGCTGGAGTGTGGCGAAGGCGGTTTGGGCGCTGGAGAGATTGTTGGATTGCAGGGCGGCGGATAGGGAGTTTAGGGCTTGCGAGATTTGATTGCTTTGCTGGCCGCCGCCGTGGTGATGATGGTGATGGACCTGGTTGGTGCCCTGCTGCTGTTGTTGCTGCTGAAAATCCTGCTGGGCTTGCGTCAGATTGCCGCTTTGCAGGTCCTGCCCTAGCTGCTGAAACTCCCTTTGAATCTGCTGAAATTTTCCATGGCTGTTCTGTGAAGTCGGCGTGGCGTTCAATACGGAATTGAGTGCGGTGCTGGCGATTCCGGTGATGGACATAGTTCACCTCTGGCGAAATTTTTGAGGCGCGCGCTTCATGCGCCGAAATGACACAGTTTTGACGCCGCAGTAGGTGAGGAGGTACGAAAGGGCGGCCAGTCCGAAAAGGGTTGGTAGGTGCATCGCGGTTATAGGTGTCATCGGCATTGCGCGGCAGGGCTTGAGAGTCCGTGTGAGAACTGTAAAAACCGTACTTCAGCGGCTAAAGCCGCTCTGATTTTGCTGTCTTTACGCCGTAGCTAAAGCTACGGCCTACAAAGATTCTCACGGACTGTTGAGTCGCCCTGTGACGCTGGCCGCTCCTCGGAACGGTGAATGCAAGGCGGGTGCCATTGCGGCGGGCGGCGGCGATTCCGTTCCGTTGCTGACGGGGCGCGATTTAGGGAGCAGTTCGTTGTGGCTGCGAGGGTAAAACTGGAACTGCTAGGAATGTTCCGCAGCGTCGTGGAATGGTGTACGGCAAGATTTTCCGCTTATGCGCCCTTGAGTTTTGCCTCGGTGGCATTAAGGATTACACGCTTGATGGCGACGGCCTCGACTTCTTCCTTGATGCCTTCTTCTTCAAGAAACTTGTCGAAGGTGGAACCGCTGTGGTTGGCCGGTTTGCGATTTTTTTTCGTTTTCATTTTATCTTCCCTAATCACCGTACCGAGCATGGTACATCAGACAAGCGAGTAGCACGGCACTTCGCCGCATAGTGGCGTGTACAAAGAAACTTGTCCGCTGCGTCCCGCAAAGGGCTGGAAAGCGGCGAGGCAAGCCTCGCCTGGCAAAAAGCGGCAGCAAGCTGCCGCACTCCCAGAAAAGGTGTGGCTCGGCTCGATGTTGCGAATCGCAGCGGTCATGTGCGCGGCACAAGTCGGGAGCGCGTTGACTTAGCGGTGGACGCGACCTACAATTTGCGCTCGTGGCTGACGCTAACCTTCCTGCTGGACAAGTGATTTCGCATTACCGCATCGTCGAAAAAATTGGCGGCGGTGGAATGGGCGTGGTGTATCGCGCGGAAGACACCAAGCTGCGGCGGCAAGTGGCGTTGAAATTTTTGCCGCGCGAAGTGGTGCAGGACGCTGCCGCACTGGAACGCTTCCGGCGCGAGGCGCAAGCCGCTTCGGCGCTCAATCATTCCAACATCTGCACAATTTACGACATTGACGAAGACAACGGCACGCCTTTCATCGCCATGGAATTGCTGAAGGGCGCGACACTGAAGCATCGCATCAACGGCCAGCCGTTGCCGCTCGATAATCTGCTGGAAATCGGGATTGATGTGGCTGATGCGCTGGATGCGGCGCACTCGGAAGGGATCGTTCATCGCGACATCAAGCCTGCGAATATTTTTGTGACCGATCGCGGGCAAGCCAAGGTACTGGATTTCGGCTTGGCGAAGCAGATGGTGGCGCGCGGCGTGGGTGAGGCGGTGACCGTGGGCGCCGCGACGATGGACAGCGATCCCAACCTGACCAGCCCGGGTATGGCGATCGGCACCGTGGGTTATATGTCTCCCGAGCAGGTGCGCGCGGAAAATCTGGATGGCCGCTCGGATTTATTTTCGCTGGGGTTGGTGCTGTACGAGATGGCTACGGGCCGGCAGGCCTTTGCGGGGAATACGTCGGGCGTCATCTTTGCGGCGATTCTGGAGCGCGAGCCTCCGCCGCCCTCGCGTGTGAATCCCAATTTGCCCGCGGCATTCGACAACATCGTCAGCAAGGCTCTGGAAAAAAGTCCGAAGCTGCGTTACCAGCATGCTGCCGACTTGCGCGCGGATTTGCAGCGACTGAAGCGCGACACCGATTCGGGGCGGACGTTGTCGTCAGGAGTGGCGAGCGTGCAAACAGCGGTGCCGGTTTCCTCGTCCGCGACGCCTGCCCCGGCGGGGGCGGGTTCGAGCAGTTCGGTGATTGTGGCTGCGACGCAGCAGCACAAGGGCAAAATGATCGCCGGCGCAGTGATCGCGCTATTGATTGTGGGCGCGGCGGGATTTGGCGTTTATTCCATGCTGCGCGGGAAAGCGGCGGCCGTGCCGTTCCAGAACTTTACGATCACGCAGGTGACGACTTCCGGAAAAGTTCGCGACGCGGCGATTTCGCCGGATGGAAAGTACGTTCTCAGCATCGTGGAGGATAGCGGGCTGCGGAGCTTGTGGCTGCGCAACATTCCCACCGGCAGCAACACGCAGGTGCTGCCGCCGGAATCCGCGCTGTATCAGAATCCGGCGTTTTCGCCGGACGGAAATTACGTTTACTACAGCAAGGCCGCGGATGCAGCGGGGAATTCTTACAATCTCTACCGCCTACCGGTTTTGGGCGGCGATTCGGCGCTGCTGGTGCATGACGTGGACGTGGGGCCGGTTTTTTCGCCGGAAGGGCAGCGGATGGCGTACTTGCGGGCGAACGATCCGGTGCTGGGCAAGTATTTGATTTTGACCGCGAAGATGGATGGCAGCGACGAGAAAGTCGCATACACCGGGTTGACGCCGTTTCCAGTGTGGCTGGGGTGGTCGCCGGATGGGAAGCTGATCGCCTACATACTCGCGGCCGGGCAGGAAGCGCAAGGCGCCGTGCGAACGATTGAGCTGGCGACCGGAAAAGATCAGCCGCTCGCGACGCTGACGGACAAATTTGCGACCAGCCTGGCGTGGCTGCCGGACGGCCGCGGGCTGATGATCGTTTACACGGATCGCTCGACGGGATTCCGCCGCGCGCAAATCGGATTCGTATCGTTTCCAGAAGGCCAATTCCACGCGCTCACCAATGATACGAACGGATACCAGACACTGAGCATTTCCGCGGACGGAAAATCCATCGCTGCGATGCAGCGGCAAGGCTCGGAATCGGTGGTGCTGCTGCCGAGTTCGGGTCATGGAAATCCCACGACGGTGGCGGGAATTCCGACGAACGAGAATGTGCGGCAGGTTCTTTGGGACAAGGATGGGAACCTGCTGGTGGTGTCGTCGCATGCGATTTTGCGAACTTCGCCTGACGGGAATCATCAGACGACGATTTTGACCGATCCCAACGCCATGATTACGGGAGCGGTGGCGTGCCCGAACGGCGGACCAATCCTTTTGAGCTGGTACGCGCGGGACGGCGGCAATCAGTCGGACATCTGGCGCGTGGATGCGGATGGTTCCCACCCGAAGCAGCTCACCCACGGGAAGGACGACGAACAACCCGGCTGTTCGCAGGATGGGAAATGGATCTACTACGCGGACAACACGAAGAGTTATGAGATCTATCGCGAACCGATCGAAGGCGGAACGCCGGAATTGATCAAGGCCAGCAGGATGAAGAATGGATTTGTGGGCAGCGCGGGGGATATTTCGCCGGACGGGAAATTATTGGCGGCGATTGTGACGCAGATTGATCCCGTTACCGAGGCGGACCTGCACGCGCTCGCGCTGATTGACGTGGCGGCCAACACCGAATCTTCGATACGGATTTTCCCCTCGCAGCCGACCATCACGTTTCCGGTGTCTTTCACGCCGGATGGCAAGAATGTGGCGTATCGCGTGATTGACAAAGGCACAGACAACGTCTGGATGCAGCCCGTGGACGGTTCGAAGGGGCATCAGGTAACCGAATTCACTACCGATCACGTCCGGTATTTTTCGTGGTCGCCGGATGGGAAGACTCTCGCCGTTGTGCGCGGGCATTTGATTTCCGACGTCGTGCTGCTGCGTGAAGGCAAGGCGGCGCAGTAGCGGGATCGTGCCGGGAGTACGGAAGGGCAGCGCACCTGAGGCATCAACCTTGCGTACAAGGGGCGCGGCAAGCAGCGCACCTGCCCCAGTACTTTTCGTTTACTCGACCACTACCGAGAATTTCGCGGTTTTGGCTGGCGGAGCATCTTTTTCGAAGGGGCGGACATATTCGAAAGCTAGTTGCGTCGTTCCTTTTGTTGGCGCGCTGAAGGTCCAGACTTCTTCGCCGCTGGCTCCGACCTTGCCGGATGTGGATGCGTTGTAGGTGGTGCTGATGAGCGTGAGGGTTGCGGGATCGAGTTTGGTGGCCAGGCGCCAACTGTAGCCGGTGGTGCGATTGGCGGGGAGCGTGATCGAAAATTCCTTGCCGACGAGCGCGCGGATCTCTTCAACGCCCGCGGCTCCGAAACTACCGGCGCCCGATGATCCACTCGTGCCTTCGGAAGCTTTCACCGTCGTGACCTTCGCTCCCTGAAATTTTCCGTCGGTATCGAACACGAAGTCAACCGTCGCGGTTCCGATCGTCGCACAGGCGTGGCAGCCATCGCGGAGGATATAATCGACCGCGAAGGTTTGCGTGCCCCAGCCGGTGTCTACAAGCGCGGGAAGTTTCGCATCGACGCGATCGCCGGGCCAGACGCTGACGTTGGGAAATTGGCCGGCGAGCTGGCTGTATGCGGCGTTACCTTGCAGCCGCGCTTTCGGCAGCACGTCGTCATCGTCCACATCGATTGGCGAAGGATCGCCGTTCACCAGGAAGATGCCGTCGAGTTCATTGGCGCGAAAAACGTATTGGATGTAAGCCACGTCCACGGGGCCGACCTTGCGGAACGCGCGCATGTAGATGACGCCGATGTCCGCGGCGCTGCGCGAGAAGGCGACGGCTTCGGCGGACGCTCCGGCGGATTTCATTTCTCCGAGAAAACAATTTTCGATGCGAGAAGGATCGCCGGCTTCGCCGCATTTTGTGCGAATGGCGGCGAGAGCGTCTGGTGACGGATTCCACACGGCGACTTCGGTGATGCGGGCATTAGCGGGGCGAGATGGTTTGGCGGTTTGTTGCGTCATCACGGTAGCGTTTGTGGATAAGCTGAACAGCTCGTCCTCTGGGGCTGAAGCCCCTGATACAAGAGGCGGCTGTATGTCGGAGGTGAAGCTCCGACCCCCTAAAAACCTACTATCTGAAAATCTTGCTTGCTCTCGCGGTGGTGTTGCGCCAGCGAACGATGGCGGTCTGAAGACCGCCGCTACAAAAGCGGCCTGCGTCCCTGCAAAAATTGTGGAAGGTGCGCAGAGCAGAACTGCCGCAACGACGATTCCGCGCGCCACAAATTTGTTGCGGCGCGGCGCGGTTATCGGATTTGCGCTATTGTGCGGCATCGAGTTCTACTTCTCCGCTGCGGCTTCGGTTCGCGGCGTTGGAATCATTTCCATGGACCAGATTGACGCGGGGCGCATGTACATGCTGGCGCGATAGTAGCCGCGGATATCATAAGCCTCCGGCGTGCGGAACCAGTAGCCGCGGCCGTTTTTGGGATCCCACACTACGTTGTACACGCCTTTGGCGGTGTTGTAACCCTGTGTAGTCAATCCTTCATAGATCATTTCGGAGGCGATGCTGAAGGTGGCGCCGGTCCAGACTTCTTCCACTTGTTCGTTGTCGTGCAGCAGTTCGCCATGCGCGCCGATGCCATTGATGGCGCCCATTAGGCCGTTGCCGAATTTCATTACGTTGTTGTCGTACACGGTTTGCAGGGCTTTCAGGCGCATTTCCTTGGGAACGAGCGCGCCGAGGCCGGTCATATCGGCGTACCACTGACCGGCGAGCTGTTCGGCCATGATTGAATTTTTATATGGGCTGGCGGTGTCGTAGTTGAAGTAGGAGCCGTTCCAAAGTTTCTTGATGAATGTGGCCTGAGCTTTTTTGAAGAGCGCTTCGTAGTTGTCTGCCGCAGCGCTATCGCCGAGCACGCGCGACATTTCCGATGTTGCGCGTAGCGCTGCGAGATAAAGGCTGCCGCAATACGCGCTTTCGCCGCGGGCCGGCCATTCGTCGTAGGTTTGATCGGGGAAACCGCCGTTTTCGATGAGGCCGTCGCCATCGGTGTCAAATTGCTTCAGGTAATCGAGGGCCTCGCGCACGGATTTGTAGTTGTAACGCAGGAAGTCGAGATCCTTGCTGCCGCTGAAGACGTAATCGCGCCAGACCATCAGGACGTATTTGCTATTGAGGTCGCGCCAGTTGGTGACGTCCTGCCAGCTGTACTGATTAATGTTGACGAGCGGATCTTCGCTCGGGTTTCCCAAATCGTGCGGCGCGGCGCCCGCGGTTTTGCGCTGGATGGCCACGAATTTGTGCTCGCGCTCGAGCATCCAGCCCCATACGGAGCGCTGCTCGTTCACTTCGGGGATGGTGTCCGAATATTCGCGCATTTCCTGTTTTTCGATTTCAGGCCAGAACCTGAGCAGCGGCCAGGAACCATAGAAACGGACATCGAGCGTGCCGTAGAAGGGATAGTCGAAACATTCCATGTAGCTGAAGGAGTCGGATTTTTCGGATGCGGGATGATGCGGGTTCGCGGGGCCTGCTAGTTCGTGGCCCCACATCGTGCCGCCGTCGGCGAGGTAGTAGAGCTCGTTGAATAATTCGGCGCGGAACCAGGCGGGCTTGGATTCGTCCGAGAGGTACGGCTTCTGCCACGCGTCAATCTGGCGGCTCCAATCCTCGCCGTTTTCGAGAGCAGTGCGCGCGATGGCCCAGGCATTTTTTCCGGAGGCGTCGAAAAATTTTGTGTAGTGACGAACCCACTTGCGTCCGCCGCCGTAATGGACGATCGGAAGATCCCAGGAGAGCGCCATGGGGATCAGTTTCTTTTCGCCGGGAGCGAGGGTGAAGCGCACGGCGATGGCGGCGGCCAGTTGTTCGCCGCTGCTGGCAATTTTGGGATCGAAGTTGGAGAGGCGGCCATCGGTGGAAAATGGCTTCCAGACTTCTGCGCCGGGGCCGTCGGGGTTGAAGTCGGCGGTGTAAGTGACGTCTATGCCCTCGCCGGCGAGAGTGGCGATGGCGAATTGCCCGTCCCATCCTTCAGACACTGGACCGTTCCGCAGGCGATCGAAGACGATGCCTTGCATGTTGCCGCCGGCGATTTTTTCGGAGTGAAAACTGTTTGCGTCCAAGTCGTTCAATGCGCCGCTAAAGCCGCGAGTCTGATCGCGGAACCAGCCGATCATGTTGGTCCAGGAAAACATGATGGAGACGGTGATGGGTTTGTCGCTGGGATTGCTTGCGTACCAGTTATAAACGGCGACGGGATAGCTGGATTCCTTGTAGTTGTCCGGCAGCACGGGGGAAAACTGCTCGAGAGTGAGAACCACGGGCAGCTGGGGCGTTCGATAGGCGTACCAGGATTTGGGATAGAGCGCGGCATAATCTCCGCCGCCCGCCGTGTAATTCCAGTTCCACGCGGAGAGTGCATTCTTCTCAGGTTTACCGGTGGAGAGCACGAACGCCACCGGCTCGCCTCCTTCTTTTTGCGCGAAGACCGAAAATTGATTCGCGGGAACGTCCTGATACTTGTGAACGCCCGATTGCAGGTGCCACCTTTCGAAATTGCCACGATAGCTGCGCGAGAAAGTTCCGGCACCGAAGCCGCCGACCGGCGCGCCTTGCCAGTAGCCGTCGTCAATATTGTCCAGTTCGGGTTTGTTCCGCCCGGGATTCGCGGGCGGCACGCCGATCGGAATGCGCCAAGCCACCTTCGGAATTTCGTCTTGGGCTTGCGCGGCGGGAAGGCTGAAGAGCAGGGAGAGAGACACAAGCAGCCAAACTCTGGGCATCTATTGTTCTCCGTGGAGGCGGGTGATCGGCATTCGGGCGAACCCGGATTGTACACAAAAAAATGGGCGCGCCTGGAAGTGATTTAGGCGCGCCCTTGAGTTGAGAATTACGAGTTTGCGCTATTTGGGCGGCCCGGGCACCCAAACGCTGTCGGCAGCGGAAATTTCAACATTCTTCAGCTCGGTTTTGATCCGGAACTGGCGCAACTGGCCCTTTCCTTTGGTGGGACGTTCCGTATTCCAACCCAGCCAGTACTGATTTTTGAGGATCATATCCAGCTGCTTGAGGAACGGTTCGAACGCAATCGGCGTCTGCAGACCCTGAAAGAAAGATTCGCCGCCGGTTTTGTCGGTGATTTCGGCAAGATTGCTCTGGCCGTAATTCACGCGGAACGTGTTGTGCGTGAGGCGGCCGACACCGCTGGCGTAGAGAGTGTGAAGGATGACGCCCGCTTTCTCCGCCGTTTCGTAGGTGCTCTGAATATCCGGGCTGAAAGGGTCGCCGCGGAAGCGGTCAATGCCGTCGGCGATGAGCAAAATTTCGCGGCGCGAACCTGGGGTCGCAGGCCAACGCTTAATGAGGCTCATGGTCGAAAGGTAGATGCTGGTATATGCGCCATAATTGCCGAAGGGCAAGCGCAGAGTCTTGGCCACGGCATCGTGGTCGGTGCTGAATTGCGACGCGGGTTGCACATCGCCATTGCTGGCGTAGAAGAGACCGACGGCCGTGGTCCGTGGCTGGTTGGTGATGAAATTCTTGATGTCGTTGAATTGCAGTCCGATGTTGGAATTGGTGCCGTCGTCAATCACAATGGCGAGCTGCAGCGCGGCCTTGTCGCCTTGCGCCGGTTCCCAGCTGCTCACTTCCTTCTTGGTTTTGCCTTCGTAAAGATTGATGTCGTCTTTGCTGATGGCCGGAGGCGGCGTGTAATTCGGTCCGAGCACGGTGACGACCGTGCTGACGGAAGCGGTGGTTTGACCTTGAGCTATCGGAGAAAGAACGGATCCCAACAGGATAGCGACCGTGAAAAAAACAGCGAGTGCCCGAATCGACTTGCGCATCTCAACCTCCTCAGTAAGTGCCTGATTGCCGCCCATTTTGCGCGTACACGTACCCCCGGTGGTGATCCTGCCGCGCCACTTTATTGAGAGGTTGCGGTTCTGTCAAGGTTTCAGGGACTCAGCGCGCCGCTCGCGGAGCCGATTGCCGGTTGCAGATGGTTTATCAGCGTCTATTTTTGTTGAAGTGATGGATGGCGTCTAGCGTTCAAGTACATACCTGGAACGAATACTACTGCCCGAGTCGCCAATGCCGCTTGCAACTCGCAGGCGAACAGCTCGCTGCCTGCCCTACTGATACAATTCGTCGGTCGAGAGCGTCCCGCTTGCGTTGGCCCCTCCAGTAACAAGCACGACGCCGCTATTGAGCAAAGTGGCCGTATGACGAAAACGCGGAGACTGCAAGCTGCCGGTAAGCGCGAACATCCCGGTGCTCGGATCGTAGAGTTCCGCGGCCACCAGAGGAACTCCGTTCTCGTCGGTCCCTCCTTCCACCAGCACGGTACCGTCGTTGAGCACGATCGCCCGATGTGCCGAACGCGGAGTGCTCATGCTGCCCGTTGCCGCAAAAACACCGGTGGTGGGGTTGTACAGTTCGGCCGATGCCACGGAGCTATTCGCTCCATCGGTGCCGCCCGTTAACAGCACCTGACCGTTGCCAAGAAGAGTGGCCGTGTGTGTGTAACGTTCGTCGGTCATGTTACTCGTGACGAGCGTGAACATACCGCCAACGGGATCATATAATTCAGCGGTGTTAAGAACGTCGCCGTTGCTGTCAATCCCGCCGGTGACCAATACTTTGCCACTGCTCAGCAGTGTTGCGGTGTGCGCCGCGCGCGCAGTGTTCATGCTTCCGGTCGCCGAGAAAGTTCCCGTGGACGGGTCGAACAGCTCCGCGGCGGCTTGGACCCCGCTGGTATTGCCGCCTCCCGCCAAGAGCACTTTTCCGTTGCTCAGGACCGTAGCCGTAAACGAATCGCGAGCGTTTGCCATATTGCCGAGCGCCGTGAAAGCTTTGCTGGCCGGATCGTATAGCTCCGCGGAGGCGATGGCGTTTCCGCTGATGTCGTCCCCTCCGGCAATGAGGACGTTACCCGTGCTTAGCAGCGCGGCCGAGTGAAAATAACGCGCTGTTCCCAGCGCTCCCGAGACCGCAAAGATCCCGCTCGCGGGAGCATAAAGCTCTGCGTTCGCGACCGGAGTTCCGGTGGTGTCCTGCCCGCCGACGATTAACACTGTTCCGTCATTCAGCAGTGTGGCCGTGTGAGAAATGCGCTCCGAGTTCATGCTGCCGGTCATCGCGAAACCGTGCGAGGTCACCTGCACGGTGAAATTCTGAGGCGTTGCGTTCTGACCAGCCGAGTCCTGCACCATCACGGTGATGGGGAATCCGCCAGTGGCAGTCGGTTTGCCAAAGAGCACTCCGCTGGCATCAAACGATAATCCTGGCGGCAGCGCGCCGGTTTCGCTCCACATGAGCGGGAGTTCGCCGCCGGCGGCAGC
>CAWAED010000011.1:0-44918 GCA_963781105.1 uncultured Acidobacteriota bacterium
TGAATCCCAATTTGCCCGCGGCATTCGACAACATCGTCAGCAAGGCTCTGGAAAAAAGTCCGAAGCTGCGTTACCAGCATGCTGCCGACTTGCGCGCGGATTTGCAGCGACTGAAGCGCGACACCGATTCGGGGCGGACGTTGTCGTCAGGAGTGGCGAGCGTGCAAACAGCGGTGCCGGTTTCCTCGTCCGCGACGCCTGCCCCGGCGGGGGCGGGTTCGAGCAGTTCGGTGATTGTGGCTGCGACGCAGCAGCACAAGGGCAAAATGATCGCCGGCGCAGTGATCGCGCTATTGATTGTGGGCGCGGCGGGATTTGGCGTTTATTCCATGCTGCGCGGGAAAGCGGCGGCCGTGCCGTTCCAGAACTTTACGATCACGCAGGTGACGACTTCCGGAAAAGTTCGCGACGCGGCGATTTCGCCGGATGGAAAGTACGTTCTCAGCATCGTGGAGGATAGCGGGCTGCGGAGCTTGTGGCTGCGCAACATTCCCACCGGCAGCAACACGCAGGTGCTGCCGCCGGAATCCGCGCTGTATCAGAATCCGGCGTTTTCGCCGGACGGAAATTACGTTTACTACAGCAAGGCCGCGGATGCAGCGGGGAATTCTTACAATCTCTACCGCCTACCGGTTTTGGGCGGCGATTCGGCGCTGCTGGTGCATGACGTGGACGTGGGGCCGGTTTTTTCGCCGGAAGGGCAGCGGATGGCGTACTTGCGGGCGAACGATCCGGTGCTGGGCAAGTATTTGATTTTGACCGCGAAGATGGATGGCAGCGACGAGAAAGTCGCATACACCGGGTTGACGCCGTTTCCAGTGTGGCTGGGGTGGTCGCCGGATGGGAAGCTGATCGCCTACATACTCGCGGCCGGGCAGGAAGCGCAAGGCGCCGTGCGAACGATTGAGCTGGCGACCGGAAAAGATCAGCCGCTCGCGACGCTGACGGACAAATTTGCGACCAGCCTGGCGTGGCTGCCGGACGGCCGCGGGCTGATGATCGTTTACACGGATCGCTCGACGGGATTCCGCCGCGCGCAAATCGGATTCGTATCGTTTCCAGAAGGCCAATTCCACGCGCTCACCAATGATACGAACGGATACCAGACACTGAGCATTTCCGCGGACGGAAAATCCATCGCTGCGATGCAGCGGCAAGGCTCGGAATCGGTGGTGCTGCTGCCGAGTTCGGGTCATGGAAATCCCACGACGGTGGCGGGAATTCCGACGAACGAGAATGTGCGGCAGGTTCTTTGGGACAAGGATGGGAACCTGCTGGTGGTGTCGTCGCATGCGATTTTGCGAACTTCGCCTGACGGGAATCATCAGACGACGATTTTGACCGATCCCAACGCCATGATTACGGGAGCGGTGGCGTGCCCGAACGGCGGACCAATCCTTTTGAGCTGGTACGCGCGGGACGGCGGCAATCAGTCGGACATCTGGCGCGTGGATGCGGATGGTTCCCACCCGAAGCAGCTCACCCACGGGAAGGACGACGAACAACCCGGCTGTTCGCAGGATGGGAAATGGATCTACTACGCGGACAACACGAAGAGTTATGAGATCTATCGCGAACCGATCGAAGGCGGAACGCCGGAATTGATCAAGGCCAGCAGGATGAAGAATGGATTTGTGGGCAGCGCGGGGGATATTTCGCCGGACGGGAAATTATTGGCGGCGATTGTGACGCAGATTGATCCCGTTACCGAGGCGGACCTGCACGCGCTCGCGCTGATTGACGTGGCGGCCAACACCGAATCTTCGATACGGATTTTCCCCTCGCAGCCGACCATCACGTTTCCGGTGTCTTTCACGCCGGATGGCAAGAATGTGGCGTATCGCGTGATTGACAAAGGCACAGACAACGTCTGGATGCAGCCCGTGGACGGTTCGAAGGGGCATCAGGTAACCGAATTCACTACCGATCACGTCCGGTATTTTTCGTGGTCGCCGGATGGGAAGACTCTCGCCGTTGTGCGCGGGCATTTGATTTCCGACGTCGTGCTGCTGCGTGAAGGCAAGGCGGCGCAGTAGCGGGATCGTGCCGGGAGTACGGAAGGGCAGCGCACCTGAGGCATCAACCTTGCGTACAAGGGGCGCGGCAAGCAGCGCACCTGCCCCAGTACTTTTCGTTTACTCGACCACTACCGAGAATTTCGCGGTTTTGGCTGGCGGAGCATCTTTTTCGAAGGGGCGGACATATTCGAAAGCTAGTTGCGTCGTTCCTTTTGTTGGCGCGCTGAAGGTCCAGACTTCTTCGCCGCTGGCTCCGACCTTGCCGGATGTGGATGCGTTGTAGGTGGTGCTGATGAGCGTGAGGGTTGCGGGATCGAGTTTGGTGGCCAGGCGCCAACTGTAGCCGGTGGTGCGATTGGCGGGGAGCGTGATCGAAAATTCCTTGCCGACGAGCGCGCGGATCTCTTCAACGCCCGCGGCTCCGAAACTACCGGCGCCCGATGATCCACTCGTGCCTTCGGAAGCTTTCACCGTCGTGACCTTCGCTCCCTGAAATTTTCCGTCGGTATCGAACACGAAGTCAACCGTCGCGGTTCCGATCGTCGCACAGGCGTGGCAGCCATCGCGGAGGATATAATCGACCGCGAAGGTTTGCGTGCCCCAGCCGGTGTCTACAAGCGCGGGAAGTTTCGCATCGACGCGATCGCCGGGCCAGACGCTGACGTTGGGAAATTGGCCGGCGAGCTGGCTGTATGCGGCGTTACCTTGCAGCCGCGCTTTCGGCAGCACGTCGTCATCGTCCACATCGATTGGCGAAGGATCGCCGTTCACCAGGAAGATGCCGTCGAGTTCATTGGCGCGAAAAACGTATTGGATGTAAGCCACGTCCACGGGGCCGACCTTGCGGAACGCGCGCATGTAGATGACGCCGATGTCCGCGGCGCTGCGCGAGAAGGCGACGGCTTCGGCGGACGCTCCGGCGGATTTCATTTCTCCGAGAAAACAATTTTCGATGCGAGAAGGATCGCCGGCTTCGCCGCATTTTGTGCGAATGGCGGCGAGAGCGTCTGGTGACGGATTCCACACGGCGACTTCGGTGATGCGGGCATTAGCGGGGCGAGATGGTTTGGCGGTTTGTTGCGTCATCACGGTAGCGTTTGTGGATAAGCTGAACAGCTCGTCCTCTGGGGCTGAAGCCCCTGATACAAGAGGCGGCTGTATGTCGGAGGTGAAGCTCCGACCCCCTAAAAACCTACTATCTGAAAATCTTGCTTGCTCTCGCGGTGGTGTTGCGCCAGCGAACGATGGCGGTCTGAAGACCGCCGCTACAAAAGCGGCCTGCGTCCCTGCAAAAATTGTGGAAGGTGCGCAGAGCAGAACTGCCGCAACGACGATTCCGCGCGCCACAAATTTGTTGCGGCGCGGCGCGGTTATCGGATTTGCGCTATTGTGCGGCATCGAGTTCTACTTCTCCGCTGCGGCTTCGGTTCGCGGCGTTGGAATCATTTCCATGGACCAGATTGACGCGGGGCGCATGTACATGCTGGCGCGATAGTAGCCGCGGATATCATAAGCCTCCGGCGTGCGGAACCAGTAGCCGCGGCCGTTTTTGGGATCCCACACTACGTTGTACACGCCTTTGGCGGTGTTGTAACCCTGTGTAGTCAATCCTTCATAGATCATTTCGGAGGCGATGCTGAAGGTGGCGCCGGTCCAGACTTCTTCCACTTGTTCGTTGTCGTGCAGCAGTTCGCCATGCGCGCCGATGCCATTGATGGCGCCCATTAGGCCGTTGCCGAATTTCATTACGTTGTTGTCGTACACGGTTTGCAGGGCTTTCAGGCGCATTTCCTTGGGAACGAGCGCGCCGAGGCCGGTCATATCGGCGTACCACTGACCGGCGAGCTGTTCGGCCATGATTGAATTTTTATATGGGCTGGCGGTGTCGTAGTTGAAGTAGGAGCCGTTCCAAAGTTTCTTGATGAATGTGGCCTGAGCTTTTTTGAAGAGCGCTTCGTAGTTGTCTGCCGCAGCGCTATCGCCGAGCACGCGCGACATTTCCGATGTTGCGCGTAGCGCTGCGAGATAAAGGCTGCCGCAATACGCGCTTTCGCCGCGGGCCGGCCATTCGTCGTAGGTTTGATCGGGGAAACCGCCGTTTTCGATGAGGCCGTCGCCATCGGTGTCAAATTGCTTCAGGTAATCGAGGGCCTCGCGCACGGATTTGTAGTTGTAACGCAGGAAGTCGAGATCCTTGCTGCCGCTGAAGACGTAATCGCGCCAGACCATCAGGACGTATTTGCTATTGAGGTCGCGCCAGTTGGTGACGTCCTGCCAGCTGTACTGATTAATGTTGACGAGCGGATCTTCGCTCGGGTTTCCCAAATCGTGCGGCGCGGCGCCCGCGGTTTTGCGCTGGATGGCCACGAATTTGTGCTCGCGCTCGAGCATCCAGCCCCATACGGAGCGCTGCTCGTTCACTTCGGGGATGGTGTCCGAATATTCGCGCATTTCCTGTTTTTCGATTTCAGGCCAGAACCTGAGCAGCGGCCAGGAACCATAGAAACGGACATCGAGCGTGCCGTAGAAGGGATAGTCGAAACATTCCATGTAGCTGAAGGAGTCGGATTTTTCGGATGCGGGATGATGCGGGTTCGCGGGGCCTGCTAGTTCGTGGCCCCACATCGTGCCGCCGTCGGCGAGGTAGTAGAGCTCGTTGAATAATTCGGCGCGGAACCAGGCGGGCTTGGATTCGTCCGAGAGGTACGGCTTCTGCCACGCGTCAATCTGGCGGCTCCAATCCTCGCCGTTTTCGAGAGCAGTGCGCGCGATGGCCCAGGCATTTTTTCCGGAGGCGTCGAAAAATTTTGTGTAGTGACGAACCCACTTGCGTCCGCCGCCGTAATGGACGATCGGAAGATCCCAGGAGAGCGCCATGGGGATCAGTTTCTTTTCGCCGGGAGCGAGGGTGAAGCGCACGGCGATGGCGGCGGCCAGTTGTTCGCCGCTGCTGGCAATTTTGGGATCGAAGTTGGAGAGGCGGCCATCGGTGGAAAATGGCTTCCAGACTTCTGCGCCGGGGCCGTCGGGGTTGAAGTCGGCGGTGTAAGTGACGTCTATGCCCTCGCCGGCGAGAGTGGCGATGGCGAATTGCCCGTCCCATCCTTCAGACACTGGACCGTTCCGCAGGCGATCGAAGACGATGCCTTGCATGTTGCCGCCGGCGATTTTTTCGGAGTGAAAACTGTTTGCGTCCAAGTCGTTCAATGCGCCGCTAAAGCCGCGAGTCTGATCGCGGAACCAGCCGATCATGTTGGTCCAGGAAAACATGATGGAGACGGTGATGGGTTTGTCGCTGGGATTGCTTGCGTACCAGTTATAAACGGCGACGGGATAGCTGGATTCCTTGTAGTTGTCCGGCAGCACGGGGGAAAACTGCTCGAGAGTGAGAACCACGGGCAGCTGGGGCGTTCGATAGGCGTACCAGGATTTGGGATAGAGCGCGGCATAATCTCCGCCGCCCGCCGTGTAATTCCAGTTCCACGCGGAGAGTGCATTCTTCTCAGGTTTACCGGTGGAGAGCACGAACGCCACCGGCTCGCCTCCTTCTTTTTGCGCGAAGACCGAAAATTGATTCGCGGGAACGTCCTGATACTTGTGAACGCCCGATTGCAGGTGCCACCTTTCGAAATTGCCACGATAGCTGCGCGAGAAAGTTCCGGCACCGAAGCCGCCGACCGGCGCGCCTTGCCAGTAGCCGTCGTCAATATTGTCCAGTTCGGGTTTGTTCCGCCCGGGATTCGCGGGCGGCACGCCGATCGGAATGCGCCAAGCCACCTTCGGAATTTCGTCTTGGGCTTGCGCGGCGGGAAGGCTGAAGAGCAGGGAGAGAGACACAAGCAGCCAAACTCTGGGCATCTATTGTTCTCCGTGGAGGCGGGTGATCGGCATTCGGGCGAACCCGGATTGTACACAAAAAAATGGGCGCGCCTGGAAGTGATTTAGGCGCGCCCTTGAGTTGAGAATTACGAGTTTGCGCTATTTGGGCGGCCCGGGCACCCAAACGCTGTCGGCAGCGGAAATTTCAACATTCTTCAGCTCGGTTTTGATCCGGAACTGGCGCAACTGGCCCTTTCCTTTGGTGGGACGTTCCGTATTCCAACCCAGCCAGTACTGATTTTTGAGGATCATATCCAGCTGCTTGAGGAACGGTTCGAACGCAATCGGCGTCTGCAGACCCTGAAAGAAAGATTCGCCGCCGGTTTTGTCGGTGATTTCGGCAAGATTGCTCTGGCCGTAATTCACGCGGAACGTGTTGTGCGTGAGGCGGCCGACACCGCTGGCGTAGAGAGTGTGAAGGATGACGCCCGCTTTCTCCGCCGTTTCGTAGGTGCTCTGAATATCCGGGCTGAAAGGGTCGCCGCGGAAGCGGTCAATGCCGTCGGCGATGAGCAAAATTTCGCGGCGCGAACCTGGGGTCGCAGGCCAACGCTTAATGAGGCTCATGGTCGAAAGGTAGATGCTGGTATATGCGCCATAATTGCCGAAGGGCAAGCGCAGAGTCTTGGCCACGGCATCGTGGTCGGTGCTGAATTGCGACGCGGGTTGCACATCGCCATTGCTGGCGTAGAAGAGACCGACGGCCGTGGTCCGTGGCTGGTTGGTGATGAAATTCTTGATGTCGTTGAATTGCAGTCCGATGTTGGAATTGGTGCCGTCGTCAATCACAATGGCGAGCTGCAGCGCGGCCTTGTCGCCTTGCGCCGGTTCCCAGCTGCTCACTTCCTTCTTGGTTTTGCCTTCGTAAAGATTGATGTCGTCTTTGCTGATGGCCGGAGGCGGCGTGTAATTCGGTCCGAGCACGGTGACGACCGTGCTGACGGAAGCGGTGGTTTGACCTTGAGCTATCGGAGAAAGAACGGATCCCAACAGGATAGCGACCGTGAAAAAAACAGCGAGTGCCCGAATCGACTTGCGCATCTCAACCTCCTCAGTAAGTGCCTGATTGCCGCCCATTTTGCGCGTACACGTACCCCCGGTGGTGATCCTGCCGCGCCACTTTATTGAGAGGTTGCGGTTCTGTCAAGGTTTCAGGGACTCAGCGCGCCGCTCGCGGAGCCGATTGCCGGTTGCAGATGGTTTATCAGCGTCTATTTTTGTTGAAGTGATGGATGGCGTCTAGCGTTCAAGTACATACCTGGAACGAATACTACTGCCCGAGTCGCCAATGCCGCTTGCAACTCGCAGGCGAACAGCTCGCTGCCTGCCCTACTGATACAATTCGTCGGTCGAGAGCGTCCCGCTTGCGTTGGCCCCTCCAGTAACAAGCACGACGCCGCTATTGAGCAAAGTGGCCGTATGACGAAAACGCGGAGACTGCAAGCTGCCGGTAAGCGCGAACATCCCGGTGCTCGGATCGTAGAGTTCCGCGGCCACCAGAGGAACTCCGTTCTCGTCGGTCCCTCCTTCCACCAGCACGGTACCGTCGTTGAGCACGATCGCCCGATGTGCCGAACGCGGAGTGCTCATGCTGCCCGTTGCCGCAAAAACACCGGTGGTGGGGTTGTACAGTTCGGCCGATGCCACGGAGCTATTCGCTCCATCGGTGCCGCCCGTTAACAGCACCTGACCGTTGCCAAGAAGAGTGGCCGTGTGTGTGTAACGTTCGTCGGTCATGTTACTCGTGACGAGCGTGAACATACCGCCAACGGGATCATATAATTCAGCGGTGTTAAGAACGTCGCCGTTGCTGTCAATCCCGCCGGTGACCAATACTTTGCCACTGCTCAGCAGTGTTGCGGTGTGCGCCGCGCGCGCAGTGTTCATGCTTCCGGTCGCCGAGAAAGTTCCCGTGGACGGGTCGAACAGCTCCGCGGCGGCTTGGACCCCGCTGGTATTGCCGCCTCCCGCCAAGAGCACTTTTCCGTTGCTCAGGACCGTAGCCGTAAACGAATCGCGAGCGTTTGCCATATTGCCGAGCGCCGTGAAAGCTTTGCTGGCCGGATCGTATAGCTCCGCGGAGGCGATGGCGTTTCCGCTGATGTCGTCCCCTCCGGCAATGAGGACGTTACCCGTGCTTAGCAGCGCGGCCGAGTGAAAATAACGCGCTGTTCCCAGCGCTCCCGAGACCGCAAAGATCCCGCTCGCGGGAGCATAAAGCTCTGCGTTCGCGACCGGAGTTCCGGTGGTGTCCTGCCCGCCGACGATTAACACTGTTCCGTCATTCAGCAGTGTGGCCGTGTGAGAAATGCGCTCCGAGTTCATGCTGCCGGTCATCGCGAAACCGTGCGAGGTCACCTGCACGGTGAAATTCTGAGGCGTTGCGTTCTGACCAGCCGAGTCCTGCACCATCACGGTGATGGGGAATCCGCCAGTGGCAGTCGGTTTGCCAAAGAGCACTCCGCTGGCATCAAACGATAATCCTGGCGGCAGCGCGCCGGTTTCGCTCCACATGAGCGGGAGTTCGCCGCCGGCGGCAGCAAAAGTAAAGCTGTACGCCACGTTTACGACCGCGGATGGCGAATTCACCGTGCTGATTTGCGGAGGCGGAGGCGGCGCGACCGTGATGGAGTAATCCGCGCTGTTCTGTAGCGCCGGCATCGACGAATCAGAAACCGCAACGACGACTGCAAACGTCCCGGCCTGCGAGGGTACTCCGTCCAGTAGTCCCGTAGCTGACAGCGTCAGACCCGGCGGCAACGCCGACCCCGGCGCAGCCGACCAGCTCCAGGTATACGGCTGCGTTCCTCCCGTCACAGTCAGTTGGAAACCGTGTTCTCCGATATGGCACGACGGGCGAACCGGCATAAAGATACAGAAGCAATTTGGAGTGCCGGGTTTACACACCGACCCTACTCGCCCGTCATACGCGATTCCGGTCATGCCGCTGGGGGGAGCCGACGAATTGATCCCGAAAGACGGACCACTGATGTCGATCGTGTAATTCACAGTCTGTTGAGACGGAGGCGAGGCCGAATCTTTTGCGGTGACCTGCACGTTGAAGTTGCCCACGGAAGTGGGCGTCCCGGAGATCAAGCCAGCACCAGTCAAGCTCAAGCCCGGAGGCAAAGCAGAACCCGCGGCGGCCGCCCAGCTCCAGGCATACGGCGGCACACCCCCGGAAGCGGTGAAAGAGAACCCGTTCGCGGCGGCGTCATACGTGGTTTGGATGGTTCCACCGGGCGGCGCAGCCGACGTGATCATTAGCGGCAGAACCTTCATCGGGCTCGATCCACCACCGCAGGCACTGAGGAGGCAAAGAACTCCGGCCGAGACCGCGAGCAACAGAGAGCGTTTCATGGTCACACCTCCCGGGGCGTCTTGAGAGGGCCTAAAATTCCGATGGGATACATTCTCAGGGTGCGGACATGGGAAGTCCTTCAGAAAACGCTGAAAAAATGTGAAAAACTCTGAATGGCCGTATAAGCTAACCGCGCCTTATTGGCGCTTGCGAACGAGTCAGTGAGCCCGATAGTAGCATTAGTTTAGTAGATGAGAGTGAGATGTTTGCGGCGCTCGACCCAGGCTTCGGTGGCGAAGATGCGCGGAGTTAGCTCGATCAGGCGCGGGAGCATGTTGAAGACGGCGACTGGGCCCCACTCGGTGCCTTTGCGGGTGCGGAAGCCTTTGCGATTGAGTTCTTCGGCTACTTTGCTGATGGAGATGTCCTGAATGATCAGCTCCATCATGGAGAGCAGGAATTCCATCTCGGCGGGATTTTCCTCGAGGCGTTCGCAATCGCCGGCGACGCGCGTGCCGAACGGCGCTTCGTCGAAGTCGGAGGTGGCTTGCGGCGTTGGCGACGCGGCAGTGGCGGTCTCTGAATCGCGCTCCCATTCGACTTCCCACTCGACGCCTACGAGCCGCCAGCCTTGCTGTTCACGTTTGCGGATGTAATCGGAATCCAGGGGGCCCTTTACGGCTTCGCGAATGCGTTCGAGCTTTGCCATGGGTGGCTCCTTTTCGAGTGAAAAGCCATTTGAATCTTGCTCCTTGCTTCGCCGCGCCTGCAGTTTGCGGCACAGACTTCATTCGTAGCGCAGCGCGACGATTGGGTCCACGCGCATGGCGCGGCGCGCGGGGACGTAACACGCCAGCAGCGTTACAACGGCGATCACGACTATTACTCCTAGAAATGTGAGCGGGTCGCTGGTTCCCACGCCGTAAAGGAGGCTTTGCATCAGGCGCGTGAGCGCGAATGCGGCGGCTAGGCCGATCGCTATGCCTAGTCCGGACATTTTCGCGCCTTCGAGCAGCACCAGCTGCAATACATTCGAGCGCTGCGCGCCGAGCGCCACGCGAATTCCGATTTCGCGGGTGCGCTGCGCCACAAAATACGAAAGCACGCCGTAGATGCCAGTGACGCCCAGAGCCAACGCCAGCGCCGCGAAGGCTACGAAAAGTGCGGTGGTGGAGCGCGGTGTTGAAACCGCGTCTGAGAGGAAGGAGCGCATGGGCTTCACTTCGGTGACGGGCACTTCGGGGTTGAGGCTCGCGACGGTTGAGCGCAGAAGATTAGCGGTTTGCGCTAGATCGGCGGAGGTGCGCATGGTTAACGTCATTTGCACCGGTGGCTTTCCGGCTTCGCCTTCGGCATAAGAGCCGAACGGAACATAGACTGCGCCATCCATCTGGTCCGGGATGTTGCGCTCGAGACTATATCCGCGCACGTCGGCAACGACTCCCACGACCGTATACCAATTATTTTCACGCGAAGGCTTGATGTGTTTTCCGATGGGACTCTGGCCCGGCCAGAAGCGGCGGGCGGTTGATGCGGTGACGATTGTTACGGGCGGTGTGGCGGAGGCGTCCGCGTCGGTGAATGTGCGGCCGCTCAGCAGGTGAATATCCATCAGGTGGAAATAGCCGGGACTGACCATGTTTTCCCAGAAGAGAGGCAAGGGCGCGCTGGAGGAAGGCGGATGGTCTTCGACTTCTGCGGAAAGTTTCGTGACGCGGCCGCCGAGCGGCAGCGTGCTTATCAGCGCAGCGCCGTTTGCGCCCGGAAGCGCGCGAACGCGGTCCAAAAGCTCGCGGTAGAAACTCTCGCAACGCTGCGGCTCGGCGCAGAACGATTCAGTGGGATTAATCCGCGCCGTAAGGATGGACTCGGGGCGAAAACCGGGATTCACGTGCGAGAGCGTCCAGAGGCTGCGAATCAGCAGGCCGGCGGCGATGACCAGGAGCACCGCGAGAGCGACTTCGCTGGTGACGAGGGCGCTGCGCAGCCGGCGAATTCCCGCAACGGTGGAACCGCGCGCGCCGGATTTCAAGGATTCGGCGAAATTATTGCGCGAAAAATGAAGCGCGGGAGCGAGTCCAAAAACAATTCCGGTGAGAACTGCGAGCGCGGCCGTGAAACAAAGCACGCGCCAGTCAATTCCAATGTCGGCGAGCCGGGGCAAGTCAGCCGGAAGCGCGGATTTGAGCAGCGAGAGGCCGTTCACGGCGAGAAACAGGCCGAGCGCTCCTCCGATCACGGCGATCAACGAACTTTCGGTGAGCAGCTGGCGAATCATGCGCTGGCGCCCCGCGCCCAGCACGGAGCGAATCGCAAATTCTCTTTCGCGCGTGGCGGCGCGGGAAAGCATCAGATTCGCGACGTTGGCGCACGCGATCAGCAGCACGAGCGCAACGGCTCCGAGCAGAATGAGCATGCGGGCGCGTTCGTCGCTGACCATCCCACTTTGCAGGCTGACTACCGTTACGTCGGGATTCCAGGTGGGAGGCATCGGCCACGGAAATAGCGCGCGCAATTGCGGTTGGAGCGAGCGCGCCTCCGCGGCGGCTTGCGCGATGGTGGCGCCGGGACGCAGGCGGCCGATCATCGGCATGTAATCGCCCGCCCAATATTTTTCGGGCTGGCGAGAATCAATATTCAGCGGAACCCAGAGCTGCGTTTCAGGCGAGGGAAAGCGAAAATCGGGCGGCATGACGCCGATTACCTGGTAGCCGGCGCCTTCCAGCGTGATCCAACGGCCGATGATGTTGGGGTCCCCCGCGAATTTCTGCTGCCACAGCGCGTGACTCAAAATCACGAAACTGTCTTGTCCCGCGATATCTTCGCCGACGCGCAAAGTTCTGCCGAGTTCGGGACGCGCGCCGAGGATCGAAAAGAGCTCCGCGGAGACGGAAGTGGCCGTCAAGCGAACTGGATCGCCGAGTCCCGTGAGGTTGAACGCGTAGCCTTCGGCGTAAACGGCGACGTCCATCGAACGGATTTGCTGGTGCATCGCAACGAACGCGCCGCGCGGATAGGAGCCAGTGACGCTGACCAATTGGTTCGGATTCGGATAGGGCAGCGGACGCAGCAGCACGCCGCTGACGACGCTGAAAATCGCGGTGTTCGCGCCGATGCCGAGCGCGAGCGTGAGGACGGCGATGGCGGTGAAGCCCGGATTCTTGCGCAGCATGCGCAACGCGTAGCGCACATCTTGCTGAAAATTTTTCATTGACTCCTCTTATTCGTAGCGCAGCGCGACCATGGGATCCACCTGCATGGCGCGGCGGGCCGGGATGTAGCAGGCCGCTAGCGCTACGGCGAAAAGCAACACGGCTACGCCCGTGAACGTGAGCGGGTCGGTGGCGGTGACGCCGTAGAGCATGCGCGCCATCAAGCGCGTCAGTGCTAGCGCGGCTACGATTCCGATGGCGACGCCGAGCAGCGCGGTTTTTGCGCCTCTGCCTAGGATTACGCACAGAATGTCCTGACGCTGCGCGCCCAGTGCGATGCGAATGCCGATCTCGCGAGTTTGCTGGCCCACCAAGTAGGAAATCACGCCGTAGATGCCGATGCTGGAGAGCAGCAGCGCCACCACAGCGAATGCTCCCAGCAGAATCGCGGAGAAGCGCGAGGTCGCGGTGGAGTCGCTGATGATTTCCGGCATGGTCTGCGCGCCATAGACAATTTGTTCGCTATTTACCTGCTGCACGGAGTGGCGAATCGCATCGAAGATGCCTGGGGCTGGGCCGTGGGTGCGGACAGCTACGCCCATTCCGGTGGGCGCGAGCGCCATGGTGGCGTCTGGAAGCTGCATGAACGGAAAGTAGAGTTGCGAGCGAAGGCGCTCGGTGTCGTCGGAATCGAGGCCCCACTGTTTGACGTGACTCACAACGCCGATGATTTCCGCGTGAATCGTGCCCTGGCCAATTTCGAGGAAGAGACTTTTGCCGATCGGATTTTCGTTCGGGAAATACTGGCGAGCGAGAACTTCGTCCACGACGACGACCGGCGGGGAATGTTCGTCGTCCTGCGTGGTGAAGAAGCGGCCGCTGCGCAGGGGCGTTTGCATCACTTTGAGGTAGTCGGGACCGACGACGTAATCAATCACCCAGTTCATTTCGTTGCGCGTGGTGGGTTTGGGCTGGCCTTCTTTCCAGAAGAGCCACTCGTCGTCGCCGCTCATGGGGAAGGCTCCCCAGCTGAGCGCCGCGGATTCCACGCCCGGTGTGTCAGCGATCGCGTCGTGGATCTTGCGGAAGTCCTGGCGAATCGCGGCGGGGCTGGTTTGCAGCGTCGCGGGTGATAGTGAAAGGCCGAATGACAATACATTTTGCGGGTTGAAGCCGGGATCCACGCGCCAGAGCTGGACGAGGCTGCGGAGCATGAGTCCCGCGCCGATCAGCAGGACCAGCGCGAGCGACATTTCCACGACGACTAACACACCGTGTACGCCCTGGCGAGCGCCACTCGCGCCACGGCCGCCTTCCTGAAGATTTTGCTGGAGGTTTGTGCGCGAAATTTTGAGCGCGGGAGCAAGCCCGAAGAGAATTCCGGCGAGCAGTGCGATCGCTGCGGTGAAAAGCAGGACGTGGCCGTCAATTCCGACTTCGGAGGCTCGCGGCAGTGTGCTGGGCAGGGCACCCAAGGCGGCGCGCGTACCCCAACTGGCGAGCAGCAGTCCGAGCGCGCCGCCGAGAATTCCGAGTAGAACGCTTTCCGTCAAGAGTTGGCGAATCAGCCGCGATTTTCCCGCGCCCAGCGCGGCGCGGACGGCAAATTCGCGCGCGCGGCCCGTCGAACGAGCGAGCATGAGATTCGCGATGTTGGCGCAGGCAATGAGCAGGACGAAACCCACCGCGCAGAAGAGCACCAACAGAAACGGAGCCACGTTGCCGAGCATGCGTTGTTTGAAGGGAATCAGCGCGGCGCCGATGCCTTTGTCGGTTTCAGGATACGCGGCTTCAAGATTGCGCGTCACCGCGGAGAAATCCGCGCGGGCCTGGCCGATGGTGGTGACGGGCTTCAGGCGGCCGATCCCGTGAAAGCCCAGGCCGGCGCCGCGATTGAAGAGCACATCGTTGTTCCAGTTCACGACGGGAGCGTAGATGTCGCTGGTGGTGAAGCTATCGAGCATCAGGTCGAAGTCCTGCGGGATGACGCCGATGATGGTGAAGCTTTTGCCGTCAAGCGTGAGGCTCTTGCCGACGACATCTGGCGCCGAGCCAAGCTTGCGCTTCCAGAATCCGGCGCTGATGAGCGCTACGGGAGCTGCGCCGATCTGGTCGTCGGACGTGAGGAAGCCGCGGCCAATGACTGGATTGACGCCGAGAATCGGAAAGAAATCGGAGGTGACGAACTGGCCGTTCACCTGTTCCGCGGGGCCGAGGCCGGTGAGGCTGAAAGAATGGCCGCGCGAAACGGCCATGGCGGAGAGCGTATGATTTTCTTTTTGCCAATCCAGAAAGTTCGGATAGGAAATGGATCCGGTGTTGAAAGCCGGCTTGCTTTCGTGAAGGGTGACGAGCTCCTCGGGATGCGGATAGGGCAGCGGGTTGAGCAGCACGCCATTGACGACGCTGAAGATCGCGGTGTTGGCGCCGATGCCGAGCGCGAGGGTGAGAATCGCGATCGCGGCAAAGCCGGGATTCTTGCGGAGCATGCGGTGCGCGTAGCCGAGATCTTGCCAGAGCGACGTCAAACGACACCCCCGGGAGAAACGGGTACGGTGTGGGTGGCAATTTTTGGGCCAGTGGACGCAGCCTTGTAAGATACTGAAGCGGGATAGGTTAGTGTCGAGTAAGGAACTTACAGGAATGATCGGTTTGCCCGCTAGTGGGATGAGTTTGTCGCTGAAGCGGACAGGCATCTTGGAGACAAACCGTCGGATCGAGGCGCGTTTTACCAGGGGGCAAGTCGGGGCGCAGCGAGCAGCGCCCCTACCTTCGTCGGATCGTACATGGACGACTCGCCTGCTTTGAACGTGCCGCGTATTACGTTGCAAAAGCGGCGGCTCGCCGCCGCGCTCCATGTAGTATTGCGATGCAGGGCACTCTTGCGGACGCGGATGCTTTTTGGCCGGGCGCGAGTTGCGAATCTTGGCGTCGAACTGTTCGTAAATTGCAGGGCAATCCGTCATAATACGGCTCCGCATTACCACCACACGCTTAGGAGACGAAGCCATGGGCACGATTACTACGAAAGACGGGACCAAGGTTTTTTATAAGGATTGGGGCACAGGACAGCCGATTGTTTTCTCGCACGGTTGGCCGCTTTCGGCGGACGACTGGGACGGGCAGATGTTGCACTTTGGCCAGCTTGGATATCGCGTGATCGCGCACGACCGGCGCGGTCATGGGCGTTCCGACCAGACGTGGGGCGGCAACGACATGAACACGTATGCCGACGATCTTGCCGAGTTATTTGAAAAACTCGATCTGAAGGACGCGATCCTCATCGGGCACTCGACCGGCGGCGGCGAAGTGGCGCGATACCTGGGCCGGCATGGCACGAAACGCGTTTCCAAGGCGGCGTTGATCAGCGCTATCACGCCGCTCATGCTGAAGACCCCCAATAATCCGACCGGCACGCCCAAGGAAGTTTTCGATGGGTTGCGCGCGCAGCTCGCGGCCAATCGGCCACAGTTCTACATTGATATCACGATGCCGTTCTACGGGTACAACCGCCCGGGCGCCAAAATTTCCGAAGGCATTCGGGAGCACTGGTGGCTGCAGGGCATGGTGGGAAGCATCAAGGCTCACTACGACTGCATCGGAGTGTTCTCCGAAACCGACACCACCGAAGATTTGAAGAAGATCGACATCCCGGTGCTGGTGTTGCACAGCAAGGACGATCAGATCGTGCCGATCGCCGCGGCTGGGCCGATGGCGGCGAAGCTGCTGAAGAAGGCAACGCTGAAAGTCTATGAGGACTATCCGCACGGCATGCCGACGACGCATGCGGACCAGATCAATGCCGATTTGCTGGCGTTCATCAAAGGGCAGAGCGTCGGCGTCGGCGCGTAGGTCAACGCTTTACAGGCAAGACGGTGGTCCGCCGGCGCAGGCAGCGTGAACGGCTTGCGCCGGCGGGATTGCTGCTAAATTATTTTCAGCGACGCCCGCAAATTTCTTTGCCACTCCTGGTTTACATCCACGCACCAAAACTCCAGGGCGTCCGGCGGTGAAGCGCTTCGCTTCACGACGTGCCTATCGTATGATGCTGGCGCCCAGCATGCCTTGTAGTTTCGTGTGACATCCTAAAATTGCGTTCGCGATGGGGGAAATCATGAGATTTGAGCATTTGGCCGGAGTATTTCTCGGCGTGTTGGCGATGGCATCGGCGGCGGCAGCGGACACCGTCATATTGAAAAACGGAGACCATCTTACCGGCACGGTGGAAGTCTCGGACGGCAAGGACCTCACACTGAAAACCGATTTTGCCGGAGAGATCAAGATCACATGGTCCGCGGTGACGCAGGTGACCACCGAGAAGGCGCTCTATGTGGTGACGCCGGACAAAAAGACGGTGAGCGGCACGGTTACTACCGAAGGCGCGGATTTAGTTGTGCACACGGCGACTGCCGGCCCGGTGCAAGTCCCCATGGAGAAGGTGACCGTGGTGCGCTCTTCGGATGCGGAGACGGCGTACGAAAAGAGCCAGCATCCGGGCTTGCTCGAAGGATGGAAGGGCGGCGTAACCATGGGATTTGCGCTGGCGCGCGGCAACAGCGCCACCACAAACTTCACCACTGGATTCACCGCAGACCGCAAGACTTTAACCGACGAGATCACGATGTACGAGACGTCGCTATTCACCAGCAACGACCTGCCGGGCGGCGGAACCACGGCAAACTCCCTTGTGGGCGGCGCGAAATACGATCACAATTTCACGAAGCGCATTTTTGGCTTCGTCAGCGGAGATTTCACGCATGACGAGCTGCAGGGTTTGAACTTGCGCCAGATTTGGAGCGGCGGCTTGGGCCTGCACGTGATCAATACGCCGAATACCGTTTTTGATGTGCTGGCCGGCGGGAACTACACGCGTGAAACGTACAGCTCCACGGCCCAGTCTGTGGACCGCAACCTGGCCGGCGTGACGCTGGGAGAGAATTTCATGCACAAGTTCGGGAAGTCCACGACGGTGACCGAGGTTTTTTACTTTTATCCGGACTTGAGCAATACGGGTGAATATAGATTTTCGCTGGACGCGGCTTCGGTGACGAAGATCAACAGTTGGCTGGGATGGCAAACGTCACTGAGCGATCGCTACGTTACGAATCCGCCGATTATCGGGACGAAATCGAACGACGTGATTTTCTCCACTGGGCTCAATGTGAGCTTCACGCACTAGCGCGGGGCTGGAATTCGCATTCGCTAGATTCCGAGGAATTTGCTTTTTTATCAGAGTTGGAGCGAAAAGCAGATCCCTCGCTGCGCTCGGGATGACAACAACTTCCCTTTTGCCGCGAGCTGTGAGGCCACACGGATTTTGCCGCATTATTTACGCCGTCCCTAAAAGCGACGACCTACAAAGATTCTTGGGGATTTGACAATCAAAGGGCAGGATTGTGCCCGGCTTTGCTATGCGAAATTCGCGAGAATTTCTTCCACCTGCTTCGAAGTGAGCGGCGCAGCTTTCTTGGATAGCTTCAGCACCGGCAGCCCGGTCAGCGGGTCAACGACAATCTTGGCTCTGCGAGCACGACGGGGCGCGCACTGGCCATTGGAAGTGAGTCGCGTTTTCATCGAAAGACGATCTTGGTATATCCCGCGGCTTCCAACCCATCATTTTCGAGCGCGAACTACCAGCTAGCTATTGCCCCAGGTATTTCTTCAGCTTGGCCATTTCGGCGTTGGCTTGATCCATATACTTCTGGGCGTTTTGCACGTCGGCCCGGCGTAGTGCGGAGTCGGCTAGGGCGATGTCGCGCTGCATGCGTTGTTCGGTCGCGGCGATATCAGTGGGTGGCTGCTTGCCTTGGGCTTGCTGGAGTTGTTGCAACGCGGCGACACGCACCGTCACTGCTTTCGCGTTGGTGTTTAGCTCGTCGAGCTCTTCGTGTTCGACGGCGGCGAGCTGCGCCACCTGATCTTCGGTAGCGCGCGCGGCTTGCTCAGCCGCGCGGGAATCTTGCGCGGCGCTCGGTTGCCGAGGCGCAGGTTGGCGTGGCTGTTGCGGCGCGATTTGCCGCGGCACTTCTTGCGGCGGCGCCAGATTCTGCTGTGGCGGCGCGGCCGTTTTCGCTTTGATGGCTGCAAGCGCGGCGGCTTTTCCCGGCGTGCCATCCGGTAAATGGCTCCAGCAGCGCGAATCATTCGGTTGGCAAGGCTGAGTACTCAAGGCGCCGATGCCCGAACGCGTATCTGGCGCCGTGGGCGCAGAGGTTGGCTCGGATGTCGTTGCATTTTTTGCCGGCGAAGTGCGCACCAGGCGAACGACGGCGACGCCCGTGGCGATCAACGCGGCAACAACGACCACAACGCTGATTGCGATGTAAAGTCCGCGGCGGTTTCCGGCCGTCGCCGGCGCGGCGACACGATCAGCAATTCCCGATTGTGCGATTGGCGTCGCGACCCGCTGCGAGCCCGAAAGCGGGATCGTGGGAGCGGGCGTCATTGACGGCGGGTAAAGACCGCGCCCTGCTGACGCGAGCGGAAGATCCACCGCACCGTGCCCCGCGGGGGTGGCCGGCTGCGCTGTGATTGGCCGAGCCGTGACGGGCCGCGCTGTGACGGGCCGCGCTGTGACGGGACGTGCGGTCACTGGACGAGCCGTGACGGAGCGAGGAGTGGAAGTTCCCACCGGGCGCGATGTGGACGGGGCGGTCACGTCGAGCGTCTGTTCCAGCAGCGTCGGGGGAATTGAAGTGGGAGCTCCGAACTCCGGCGCTACGCTCGCGAGTGCGGCGCGCAACGCTTCCGCGGTCTGAAAGCGCTGTGCGGGATCTTTGGCCATCGCCATCAAAATCAGTTCGCTCAGTGTGAGCGGAATATCCGGCTTCAGATCAATCGGCGGCGTGGGCGGAATTTGCAGATGCGCCTGCATGATTTCGAAATTGTTTTCGCTGACGTAGGGGCGCTGGCCGGTGATCGTTTCGTAGAGAGAAACGCCGACAGAATAAAGATCGGAGCGGCCGTCTAGAGGTTCGCAGCGGACTTGTTCGGGCGACATGTACGCGACCGAGCCGAGCGTGGTGCCAGTCATAGTGAGGCCGTGATCGGTGCCGGAGCGCGCGATGCCGAAGTCCATCAGCTTCACGATGCCTTGCGGCGTGAGCATGATGTTGGCGGGCTTGATGTCGCGATGGACGATGTTGTGAGCGTGCGCGCAACCGAGCGCGGCGAGCACTTGATCGAAATATGAGAGCGCGTCGGCGTAGCGGACGGGGCTCTGCAGCAAACGCGACGCGAGAGTGGAACCTTCGACGTACTCCATGATCATGATCAGCTGATTTTCGATGGTGAGCGCGGTGCGCAGTTCCGCAATATTCGGATGATGGAGGCTCGCGAGAACTTTTATTTCGCGCAGGAAACGATCGGCGAGATCTTTCTGGTCGGAAAGATCAGGCAGCAGGACTTTCATGGCCTCGACGCGGTCGGAAAGCGTGTTGCGGACTTTGTAGACTTTGCCCATGCCGCCGGCGCCGAGAGTGCCGAGGATGAGATAGTCACCTTTACGCGCGCCAGTGACGTCTTCGAGCATGTGGTTCCTGAAAATCCGCGAAAGATTGGCTGCGAAACCTAGAAAGCTGGCGACATTCTACGACATTTGCGCCAGAGCGAAAGAGGTTGCTGACGAGGATTTTGCCGGCCCCGGCGAAACGCCGGCGCGATCGGCGAGCGCCGTTATTTCCAGACGCCCTACCGGATTTCCGGGCTTGACACCCGGAGGCGGCCCGGCCTATGTTCTTGCACAATATAAACCACGGAATTTTGGGGATTCAATTAGAAGTGATGGCGGTCGTTTGCGCGCCTTGGGTGGCGTAGCGGCGATCCTGAGTAACTGTGGCTTAGGCTGTCGCGGTCTTCTTTCTCTGTCCAGCAGGGAGTTTCCGGAGACCTCCAGCGATTGCCTTGCGCCGCAAGCGCACAAATTTTTCGCAAGGCGTATGGAATTCGCTGATGCCCCACGTTATGTCATCAAGAGCCCAACCGGCGAAGGAAGAATCCGACGAGGAACTGGTCAGCCGCTTCCAACAGGGCGGAGACCCGGAATGTTTCGCCGAGTTATTTGTACGCAATCGCAAACGAGTTTATGTGGCGTGCCGCGGGTTCTTTGCGGACAGCGGCACCGCGGAAGATGCCACGCAGGAAACATTTCTGCGCGCGTACCAGAACTTGCGCCGCTTTCGCGACGGAAATTTCCGCGGATGGCTGATGCGGATTGCGAAGAACGTTTGCATTGACCATTGGCGCAAGCGGCGTCCGGAAACGCCGGCAGATGAAACCGAGCTGAACGAACTGCCGGACGCCGGAGCGCTGGACCGGACGTGCGATTTGCAGGACGCGGTGGCGAGGCTATGCAAGGAAATGCAATTGCTTCCGGCGGAGCAGCACCGCTGCCTCGAATTGAAATTGCAGGGGTATTCGTATGAAGAAACGGCGGCGCGCACCGGGCTGGCAGTGGAAGCCGTGAAGTCGCATTTGCAAAATGGGCGGCGAACGCTGTGGCTAAAGATGGAAGGCACAGTGTCCGGCGTGAAATGAACACCTGGAGCGAAGCCAACTTCCTGGAGCGGCTGATGCCTCCTACGCAGTTGAAGAGCAGTGCGAAGAAAGACCCGTGTCCGGAGGACGAATTGCTGGTGGCCTTCTCGGAAAATCGGCTGGGAGGCTTCGTTTGGGATGCGGTGGCGGAGCACCTGACGCGGTGCGCGGATTGTTCGGAGCTGCAGCACCGGCTGCTGAAGTTCAGCGGCGCTGGCGTGGCGGCGAATCAGGCGGAGTGGGGCCAGACCGAGAAGCGGTTGGAGAACTGGATGGACGCGTTTTTGCAGACTCATGCGGCCGATGTTCCTGTTGGCGGACCCGCTAGACCGGCGGTGGTAATAGCGAGCCGCGAGCCGGTGAGGAACGCGCCGGGTTGGAAATTCCGGTGGGCGTGGGGCGCTGTAGCGGGATTGGCAGCGCTGGCCTGCGCGGTAGTTGCATTGGAACTCGTTCCGGCGTTATTGCACCGCGGTGAACAACAAGTTGCATCGCAAGGTCCCCCTGCAGCCGCTCCGCAAGTCGCGCCGCAATCTATTCCCCCTGCTGACGCGGCACCAGCTCCATCTAGAAGCCGCGCCGTCGAGAGCGCTGCCAAAATCGAGTCGCCAGGGACGTTGGCCGCTGGCCCGGTCAAGCCTTCCCAGGGAATTGAATCCGCCGCGAAAGTCAGTTCAAACACTCCGGCTGCGCGTAAAGAAGTGACTAGTCGCGACGGCGCGAAATTAGCGTCCGCGCGGCAAGAGCCGGCGCAAGGAGACGGGAGACCTGCGACGGATCCGGCGGACGCGGCACTCTCCACGGCGACTCACGCGGCTTCGCAACTCGCATCGGCAGTGGGAGCGGCGATTTCTTCGGCATCAGGTGAAGCGCAAGCTGGCGACGGCACTTCGCGACGGGTACCGTCCTCCATTGCTCTTCTCGAAAGCACGCCGATTCGCATTCAGTTGATGTCGGGCAGTATTCCGTCGGACGGAAGCTTTGAATTCCGCGGCACTTTGCTCGAGCCGGCGATTCCGGTGATTGGCATGGTGCTCGGCCGCGATACGGAGATACGCGGCAGAGGCACCGTCCAGAACGGCGAGATTTCGGTGGTGATTAATGACGTCATAATTCGCGGCGTGCACTACCCGTTAAAGGCGGGCAGCGGAGCAGCCAAGGCTGTGCGTGTGGGTTCTGGAGACGCGATGCAGGTTTCTTTCGACCGGGATTCGGTTTACGAGAAGGTAAGCCGCGCGAGCAGCGCGCCGGCAGCGGGAGGCATCACAACCGCCACGGACGACGGGCGATTCTGATCATGCCAGGCGCTCCCGCTATGACGGTTTTTCGAGCGGTTTTGCGCATTGCGAAGTGGGGAAGCCACAGCTTCCGACGGGGCGCCAGACCCGGGGCGGCGGACTAATAGGGTTTGGTTTTTCGGAATCATTCAGAAATGGCAGGTTTTGAATCGCGGAATGCAAAACCAGTTTCGTATCAGGAGGAGAGAAAGATGAAATTCACCCGGCCCAATGTGATCGCCGCCGTAAGGTGGCTTTTGGTTTTGACTCTGTTCATGGTTCCCAATGTGGCTTGGGGCCAAAAACACGGAAGCAGTGGCGGGTCGGCGCCCAAGGCTGCCTCCGCGCCACACTCCTCGGCACCTTCGGGCGGCGGTTCGCATCCGAGCGGAGCTTCCACGGCGAGCCATGGCGGAGGAGCGACGACCGCGAATCATGGCAGCAGCGGAGCAACGACCGCCAATCACGGCGCCACCACAACCGCCAACCACAGCAGCGGCGTAACAACGGCGAATCATGGCAGCGGGGCAACGACCGCCAACCACGGCGCCACCACCACGACCGCTAATAAGGGCGCGACAACTACCACCGCCAACAAAGGCGTGACGACTGCCAACAAGGGTGCTACCACCACTACCGCTAATAAGGGCGCGACAACTACCACCGCCAACAAAGGCGTGACGACTGCCAACAAGGGTACTACCACCACTACCGCTAATAAGGGCGCGACAACTACCACTGCCAATAAGGGCGCCACGACGACTGCCAGCAAGGGTGCATCCACTACGACCGCCAACAAGGGTGCCACAACTACCGCAAACAAGGGTGCCACAACTACCGCAAACAAAGGCGCTACAACCGCTGGCGGCAAGGGCGCTACAACCGCTGGCGGCAAAGCCGGCACGACGAACACAAAGGGCGCCAGCACTACTCATGCTGCCCCCGCTAAGACAGTCACTACGAAGGGTGGGAACACCGCGCGCGTATCGAACGGTCGAGTCACCTCTATCCATACGGCGCATGGGGCGACGATTACCCGCGGCGCGCACGGGCAGACGAGAGTCGTGTCAGAACGCCGCGGCGGCGGACGTCTCGTAGGCTACGGACACCGCGGCGGATACGGCGAGCGCGGTTATCGCGGACGCGATGGCCGCCGCTACATGGGGCGGACCTACTACCGGGGCGGCCACTACTACGCCTATGGGTATCGCGGAGGCTATTACCACGGAGGCTATTACTACGGCTACGTGCCCGCCTACTACTACGGTCCCGCATTCTACGGGTGGGCCTACAATCCGTGGGCCGCGCCCGTCGTTTATTCATGGGGCTGGGGCGGAGCACCTTGGTACGGATACTACGGCTACTACTTCAACCCGTACCCGGCATACGCCACCGCAGCACTGTGGATGACGGACTACGTGATCAGCCAGAACTTGCAGAACGCCTATGCAGCGCAAGCGGAAGCGAATGCCAACGCCAATGCTGCAGCGGGGCAGTCGCAGGATGATTCCGGCAACCAGGATGCTTCGGCGCGAGGCGGCGGGAACGGAGGAGGTGTGGTGCTAACCCCCGAAGTGAAGCAAGCCATTGCGGATGAAGTGAAGGCTCAACTGGCAGCCGAGCAACAGGCAGCATCGGCACCGGCCCCTGCGGCCGCTCCTGCCGCTCAGAACACTTCAACCGCTTCGGACGCCAACCCGCCCGAAGAAACCCCCGCGGCGCTCGATCCTGCGCACCGCACGTTCATCGTGAGCGACGTTCTGAACGAAACGGGAGCGGACGGGCAAGACTGTTCATTGTCCTCCGGAGACGTGGTGACGCGCGTCGGAGACACACCGGACTCGAACAGCAGCGTCCAGGTGCTGGTGAGCGCCAGCCAGAAGTCCGACTGCGCTTCCGGTTCCATGCTGGCGATGAAGGTGGACGACCTGCAGGAAATGCACAACCACTTCCGCGAGCAGCTGGATTCCGGATTGAAAACGCTGGCGGACAACCAAGGAAAGAACGGCTTGCCGAAGGCGCCGGACACCAAGACCGTTGCCAATCCCGACGGCCAGGTGAAGCCGGATACTTCGGTGAAAGACGAATTGGCGGCCCAGCAATCGGATGCCGACAAAGCGCAAGCCGACGTGCAGCAGGATTCATCGTCATCCGGCAGCACCGACTAACTGGGGTCTCGACGGCAACGTCGAAAGACAAACACCGTAATGCCGTGAGCAAAAAATCGGGCTGGAAGCGTTAGCGGTGAACGCCGTTGACGCTTCCGGTACCGCGCCGGAGAACCGGCGTCGCAATCTCCGAACGTGAAATTCCAGACGGAACCGCAGGACTTGCCCGGGCGCAAGGAGGAGTTTTTTATGAAGGTGAAATTCCAGATTTGGCTGCAGATTGCGGTATTGGCGGTAGCGGGTGCGTTTCCGTGGTTTGCCGCTAAGGCACAGGGCGGCTCGTTGCAGAACCAGCTAGAGACGCAGTACGCGCTCACCAAGCCCACCGACGACAAGAGCGACATCGTCAAGGCCGGCGCGGTGCTGATTTTGGAAAAAGACAAGCTGATCATGTATCCCACTTCGAACCAGGTGGTGCCGCAAAATACGTACAAGGACGGAAAGCTCTCGGAGGGCGCTTTTGGCGTGCATCACAAGGTGCAGAGCTTTGGCAGCTTCATCGGCCATCCGCTCCCGGACCAGGCGCAAGTGACGCCGCGGAATTTTGTTACCGGAGAAAAATTCTGGGTGACGAGGATTGATGTGGAGAGCGACGGCGTGACTTTTACGCTCTTCAGCGATCCTTATAACGATGTTCGTTACGATTCGACGCTCAAATTCATTTTTCCGCACGGGCAGGTGCCCGCTTCCGATCAGGTTCTGAAGACAGTCGCGGAAGTCTTGAAAGTTGATGCGGACGATGCGACGAAGTCGGACGACAGTGGCAATCAGCAGCAGGCGGCGGGAGGCGATGCCAACCAACAGCAGGCGCCGGCAGCGGGTGACGCGAATCAACAGGCAGCAGCTCCGGCGGCTGATCCTCCGGCAGCAGCTCCTGCGGCTCCGCCAGCCACCGTGGAGATCGGCCAGACGCCCGATCAGGTGACGGCGATACTCGGGCAGCCGGAAAAGATCATCAATTTGGGCGCGAAGCAGATCTATGTGTATAAGGATCTGAAGGTAACGTTCATGAAGGGCAAGGTTACCGACGCCCAGTAACCAGTAATAAGTAGCGGTTGGTTCAGTGAAGCTCACGCGCAGTTGATTTTGAAGTGGGTGTGAAGGTGCCGCGCGCGGCATTGTCCGGCGCGCGCGACAACGCCGGGATATTCCAAGGTGTTAGCGCGCCACGCGGCCGCGCTTACGGCTCCGTGCCACGCACCAGCGCGCACAACCCTTCCTGTGTCGCAACGAATCTCGTTTCGGTCCACTGCAGCAATTCCAGACATGTTTGATACTTCCGCGAATCGCCGGAAGCAAATCGCCCCGTGCTTGCACAAAAAAAGGGCGGCCGGCGGGCCGCCCTTCTTTGTTTCTTCCGCCCTCCTGGGGCAGGAGGTTAGAAGGTTAGTTTGCCGACGATCTGCGCCATTCTCATGTCCGTCGCTGCCGCCGCAAACGCGCCGTAGGGGGAAGTTGGCGGAGTTTGCATGGCCACGACTTCACCGAAGAACGGAGCGTTCGTGTTCGGATACGGTGTGCCGTAGTTGGCATGGTTCAGGAAGTTATACGCGTTGAGACCGAGCTGGAAGTTGACACGCTCGGTGACGCGAAAATCCTTCCTGATGCTCATATCGCCGCCGAGGAATCCTGGTCCGCGGAAAGCGTTGCGACCCACGGTCCCGACGAACGTCGTTGTTGGGGAGAACGTATTCGCGGTGCCCGGACCCCAGCAAGGATTCAGAACGCAACTTGCCACGTTCGAGAAATTCCGCTGAGTGAAGTTCGGCTGCAACAGAATCGTCGAGCCGGCGAGGTTGTTTCCGGCAAGATTCGCTTCGGTTCCACCATCAATAAAGCTGAAGGGGAAACCGGTGTGATAGAACATGGTGCCGGAGAGCTGCCAACCGCCAATCGCGGCGTTCAACAAGCGATGTTCGCTCTTGAACGGCAATTGGTACACGTAGCTGGCCGTCAATTCGTGCCGGGCGTCGTAGTCGGCGGAGGCGTAATTGGCGTTCAGGTTGTAAGGGTTGATTTGGGACGGGATGCTGGTGATAACACTGAACGGCAAGACGCCGCCGTTCGAGATGTCATCCAAAGCGTGCGAGTAAGTGTAGTTCACGCGGCCCGTGAGTCCATGCCAGGCGTTCTGCTGGATGGAGAAAGTGATTCCGTTGTAGTTGGAGACGCCAGTGTTCTGCAGGAAGTTGACGCGCGCCACTCGAGCATCGGGCACAGTGGTGGGAAGATTTGCAAAACCGAAACCGTTGAGATCATTGTTGAAAATGAGCTCATCATAGCCGCGATTCCCGACGTAATTCGCCGATACCACCCGGTTGCCGAAAGTGTGCTGAACTTCCAGGTTCCACTCGACATATTTGGGATTCTGGAGGTTGCGGCTCACGTCACTAAGTGTTGGAACCGCTTGAGCACCCTGAACGTTGATGCACTGGGGCGCTGCCGCCGCATAGCTGTTCAGGTTACCGCCGGTGTTGTAGTTGTTCGTGAATGCGCCGTTGCACGTTTGAACCAGCGAGACGCCGCTCGTTGGGAATGCCGTGCTGCCGGGCGATTGCAGGTCAAACGCCAACGATCCCGCCGGAACGTTCCAGAGATTGACTTGTGGGAAATTCGTGTCAATAGCGCTCAGAATTGTGCCGGGGTAAAGGTCCGTGAACAGACCAACTCCGCCGCGAATGACGGTGTTCTGGCCGAATGGCGTCCAAGCGGCGCCAAAGCGCGGTTCGAACACAATCTTCTCGATGCCGGGAAGAATGGTGTGGTTACCGGTCTGGAAGGATCCGCCGTCCGCCGCGTTGTAGGGAATATCGCCTCCGTGCGGCAGATTGGGAAATGCCGAAACCGGCAGGCCCGCACAACCCGACTGGCAAACGCCGCCGGAGTTGCGATCGGCGCGCAGCGTCATCGTGAGTTTCAGCCTGGAAGTTGCGCGAAACTCATCCTGAAAGTAGAAGCCAACGCTGTAGTAGGCGACGGGTTGTTCCGGGCTCGTCGCGAAGTTGTACTGCACGCTGCCGCAACCCGCCTGGATGGTACCCGGAGTGTTGCAGCCCGAGGGAGCAACCTGATCGTTCGCGAAGCCGAACAATGTGGCGTTAATCGCTGGATAGAGGGTTTGCTCGGCGGCGGTGAGGTCCGTGATGTCGTCTCGGCGGAAGTTTACGCCCACTTTGAAGTTATGGTTGCCACGAGCGATGGAGAGGTCATCCACCAGTTGCCATTGCGTAACCCGGCGTCCTTGCGGATACAGGAAGCCCGCAGCAAATCCACCGGGGTTGCCGGAACCGCTGCCCAACGCGGTGAGGGCGCCGTCCACAGGGAAAGCCAGATTTCCGGGGAACAAAGCGAGAGACGGTCCCGGTGACAGGTTGCCGAAAATCGCCGAGTAATACAGCACGGATCCGATGAAGTTGTTCACCACATTCGGGCTGAACACGTGCGTGTAGTTCAACTGGCCTTCGTTTTGGGGTTGAATGCTCTGATCGTTGAACACGGGGTTAATCGAGTCGGTGTAAGTCGGTTGCGTGCCGCGATCGAATCTCACGCGCCCGAAAATTTTGTCGTTGTCGCTGAAGTTGTAGTCTACGCGGCCGCTGAGGAGCCACTCCTTGTTGCCGTTGGAAACAGACTGCGTCCAGCTCTGCGTGCAACCTCCATCCTGCAGCGAACCGGGAAGCGCGGCGAGATTGAAGCCGGCGCAACTCCCCGTGGGGTTATTGGTAGAGGCGATCGTGTTTCGCGTGGCGTTGCCGATGCCGGGCGCGCCGTTGTATAGCTTGAAGACGTTGCTATAGAACGCTTGAGTAGCCGCGTCGCTTGGCACATTGCCCGTGACGTAGTTCTCGAAGTCCGTGGTCGGCGTAGTTACGTTGTGAGTGGAACCGAAGATGTAGCGAATGCCTTCGGTATTCACAAAGAAGAAGGCCTTGTTCTTGATGATCGGCCCACCGAGACTCGCGGCCCACTGGTTATTGTTTTCGAAGGGTCGAGGTTGCCCGAATGCTTTGTTGATAGGATCGTTGGCGTTAAGCTCGCGTCCGGTCCAGTCGTATACTGCGTCGCCGTGGAAAGCATTGGTGCCCGACTTGGTCGTGTAGTCAACCTGCGCGCCCGCTTGCCGGCCATACTGTCCCGTATAGCCGTTGCTGACGACCGCTACTTCCTGAAGCTCGTTGCCGCCTAGCAGCAAGTTGCTCGAACCCGAGTTGTTCAAGTTGAGGAAGGCGTCGTTGTAATCGTTACCATTGATGGTGAAGAGGTTCGCGGTGGCTGGGAGGCCGAACGCTTCGAAATTGCCGTAGCCGCCTCCGGTGGAGTTATTCATTGTCACGCCCGGAGCAGTCTGCGCGACATATGTAATGTCGTTGCCGGGGTTCGGGATGTTCTGAATCTGCTGCGTGTCGAAATTCGAAGAGATGTTGGCATCTTCGGTTTGCAGCAGCGCGCCTTGCTCAGTCACCGTAACTGTCTCGGTGGTAGCGCCGACCTGAAGCTGAACGTTGGCAACGGCGATCTGCCCGAGCAGCACTTGCGTCGGTTGCGAAACCTGCTTGAAACCTTCGTGCGAAACCGTCACGTTGTAATTGCCCGGTTTCAAGAGCGTGAACTGGTAGGTTCCGTTCGTAGTGGTTGTCGCAGTAAGGACGGTGCCGGTATCCGCGTTTTTCAGTGTGACGGTGGCGCCGGCAATTACCGCACCGGACGCGTCGGTCACCGTGCCGCCAAGACCGCCGGTTACTATGCTTTGAGCCGCGGCGGTAAATGGCAGCAAAAGCAGTAAGGCCGCGAAGAGCGCGGCGAGCCCCGTAAGCTGCTTCGATTTCATCTTCTTATCTCCTGTTACGAATTGATTTGAGGCTGCGGAATCTGTGCGATTTAAACTGGAAACGATGCCCTTTTGTGAGCGCATTCGACCCACTCCCAGACACGACATTGCAATGGCCGTACCATTTCTGGATGCATTCATCGCATTGAAAATAAGGGATTTATTCAAGAATTTATGCGAAGAAATATACCGTGTCTCCGAGTTTTTGAATGTCGCTGAAACCGCATATACACGCACTCGGATAGTTGTTCACCGATCAATGCGGGACGTGCGGAGGTGGACGACGGAGCCGCTATTGCGGAGCGATTGCCAGTATCGGACGCTCGCGACAGAGTCCAGCGCGCGTATCCGAAAATACAGATTTTTGTTGACGTATACGCGAAAGCGTATTATTTTGTGCGAACCGGATTTAGTATGTTCTCTATTAGATTGAAAAATAAGCACTTATTTTTATATTTGCTTGGGCATAAACGTGCCACGTGCCGTGTAGCCAAATGATTCAGTTTCTGTTGGGCAAGCATGCGCGCAGGAATTTAGCTGAATTCTCAGCCCGATTTTTAGGAGGGTGTATGAATTGGAAGCATTTTGTTGTGATGGCATTCGCGCTCCTGGTAGCCATGTCGCTTGGTTCGACAAGGCTCGCAGCGCAGACGCAAAGCACGGGCGACGTGACGGGTGTGGTTACCGACCCGAGCGGCGCGACGATTCCTGACGCGAAAGTCGAATTGAAGGACAACTCGAAAGGCAACGTTCAAGAGTCAAAGACAGACAAAAACGGGGCGTACCGATTTTATCTGCTGTCGCCCGGATCCTATACTGTCACAGTTACGGCGACCGGCTTCTCGTCGCAGACCCGCGTCGCGGACATCGCTGTCGGGCAGATTGCGACCCTGAGTTTCACCCTCTCGGTCGGCTCGTCCAGCACGACTGTTACGGTGACCGAAGCTGCACCACTGATGAGCGTAGATAACGGGAACGTGGCAGCAACACTGAGTCAACAACAGATTTCGCAAGTTCCCAATCCTGGCAACGACATGAGCTACATTGCGCAGCTCTCGCCGGGCGCGGTAATGAACACCGGGGCGGGCTACGGGAATTTTTCGAGCTATGGCACTCCCGGCACCTCAAACCTCTTTACGCTCGACGGAATGGACGACAACGATCCGTTTCTAAACCTGAACAACTCGGGCGCGACGAACCTATTGTTGGGCGCCAATGAAGTGCAAGAAGCGACGGTGGTGAATGGCGCCTACACTGGCGAGTACGGTACGCTCGCTGGCGCGCAAGTGAACTACGTGACGAAGTCAGGCGGGAACAACTTTCACGGCAATGCTGTCTATTTCTGGAACGGCAGCGCTCTGAACGCGACCGATTGGTTCGTACACGCGTACGGCGAAAATAAAGCATTCGACAATGCGAACCAATGGGCGGGCTCGCTTGGCGGCCCCATTGTGCGCGACAAATTGTTCTTCTTTTTCAATACCGAAGGACTGCGCGTGATTTTGCCGACTGCCGCTGTGGCACGCGTTCCCACTCCGCTGCTTGAGAACTACATCATGGACCCAACCAACGGCACTCTGGCAACCAGTGGGCTTTCCGCCTCGTTGCCGTTTTACCAGCAAGCCTTCAACCTCTGGAATGCGGCCAAAGGCGCGTCGAATGCGCAGAACGTCGAGGCCAATGGCGGATGCGGCGACCTAGCCGGGACTACGATTCCCGCTTACCTTGGCGGCGGTACCTTTGGCTCCGCAAGTCCCTGCGGGTTGCAATATCAGTCGACGAACCCCAACTTCACCCACGAGGCATTGTATTCGGGCCGCGTGGATTGGAACGCAGGTTCAAACGACCGCGCCTTTCTGCGTGTTGGTTACGATCACGGACTGCAGGCGAGCTACACGAACGTGATCAGTCCGCTCTTTAATGCAGAGAGCGATCAGCCGCAATGGCAAGGGCAGTTCAATGAAACGCATACGTTCAGTCCAACCCTCGTTAACCAATTAATCGTTTCGGGGGCGTGGTATAGCGCCATCTTTACCAACTCGGACCGGGCTGCATCATTAGCTGCGTTCCCGACAACTCTTTCATTTGTCGGAGCCGCCTCGCTGAGTTCCATGGGCAATGCGCTGTATGACTGGCCACAAGGCCGAAACGTTACCCAATATCAGATCGGCGATGATTTGTCCAAGACGCTGAGCAACCAAACCCTGAAGTTCGGGGTCAAGTTCCGCCGAAACGACGTGAGTGATCATGATTACGGCGTCTACACCAGCGGCCGCTCATACGTTACGTTGGCCGACTTCGCGGCTGGCCTAGTTCGCAACACTAACAGTGGCGGAACCCTTAACAATTACATGATTCAGAATTTCCCAAGCGACTTGTCGAACCCTACGGGCGTTGGGCGGCTGAGCCAACCGGCCGCTCTGTATTCGCTGGCGGGTTACGTTGAGGATGACTGGCGAGCGAGGTCCAACCTCACACTCACGTTTGCGGTTCGCCTGGAGCACTACTCGAACCCTGTTTGCCAGACGAATTGCTTCGCGCGTCTGACTGGGCCGTTCGCTGACGTTAGTCACGACCCGACAGAGCCGTACAATGAGGCGATTAACGTGAACTTGCACCAGGCGCTTCAGGGTCTTACGGCGGTCGGTTTCGCGCCACGATTTGGTTTTGCGTGGCAGCCGTTCGGAACTTCGCGAAACTTCGTGGTGCGCGGCGGCGCCGGCATCTTCTACGACCAGTTCCCGGGGCAGGTCGTGGATAATTTCTCGCAGAACCCACCACTCTATAACCAGTTTGTCATCACTCCGCTTGGAGCGACCGGAATTCCCGTGTCACCGACGCAGACAGGGGCGGCTAGCAACGTGTACGCGATTGCGGCGCAGAATAACGCGGCCTTCGTCTCAGGCTTTACAGGCGGGGGTACTTTGGCGTCCATCTCAGCTGCCGCGCCGTTCTTCTCGCCGCCGGGGATCTTCACCGCCAACAAAGGGACGCAGTTACCGCAGTATCAGAAGTGGAGCCTCGAAATCCAGAAAGGGTTTGGAGCAAATACGAGCATTACGGTCGGGTACTATGGTAACCACGGCATTCACGAATTGATTGTAGATCCTTCCGTGAACGCTTATGACATCGGCTTAGGCGTCCTTCCGGCGACGGTGCCGGATGCTCGGTTCTCCGAAGTGCAATTCGCAGACACCCATTCCGTATCAAACTACAACGGTATCACCGCTTCATTCACGCATCGGTTCACTGGATGGGGTTCCGGGGTTCTCTCGGCGAACTACACTTACAGTCATGCGTTCGACGAGGTTTCAAACGGCGGACTGCTTCCGTTCGTTTACGACACAAACATCAGTCCCCTCGCCCCACAAATTCCGGGAGACTATCGAAACAACTACGGGCCCGCGGATTACGACGTGCGGCATTACCTCGCGTTGAACTACGTTTGGGAATTGCCAATACGCAGGGCGCTAGGCGGGCGCGGGTGGGCTCCCCTCGTTGACGGCTGGCAAGTGTCGGGTGCGATTTTTGCCCGAAGTGGTCTTCCGTACACGGCGATTGATTCCGCTTTCACCGGCCTGAACAATTACTTTGGCAGTGTGTATCCAAACTTTGCGGGAGGGCCCTCTGGATGCGGGGAGAGCGCGGCATATGCTGGAGTTAACGGCGTGGAGCCCGGAAGTTGCCTCACGGTCGGACAATTCCCGCAGGCCGGCGGCAATGAAACTTCCTTCGGGGTCAACGGCTTGAGGAACAATTTCCGAGGACCCGGTTACACGGATGTCGACTTTAGTATAAACAAGAACACTTCGATTCCTCACTGGGAAGCCGCGAAGTTGGGAATTGCGTTCCAATTCTTCAACCTGTTCAACCATCCAAACTTCGATCAGCCGGTTAATGACGTCGAAGGCGGAGCTGGTTATTTCGGCACGATTCAGTCGACGGTCTCGACACCGACGAGCATTCTGGGCGCGTTCTTGGGCGGCGATGCTGCACCGAGAATTATCCAGTTGAAGGCCTCGTTTACCTTCTAGACTGAGTTGGGTTGGAAGCAACTATTTCAAACAGAAAGGCGCCTCGAGAAATCGGGGCGCCTTTTTTTATGCCGACTCACGGACCGCGAGTTGCGGTCAAGCAGGCGCTGGTGCCACAATTAAATACGGTGACGGTAAGCGTTCGCGGCAAGTGGAGGAGCGAAAAGCGAATTGAATGGAGACCGCAATGAAGAAAGCAATGATGTGTGGTGTGACGATCCTCGTGGTCGCGATGCTGGCATGGGCGGGGGGCGATCCATGGAAGACGAAGCCTTACCAGCAGTGGACCGACGAGGACATTCAGAAGGTCTTTACTGCTTCTCCGTGGTCGCAGAAGGTCGCGGTCGAAGGAACATGGAAACCCGTGCGGGGAGTTGATTCCGCGAACGGAAGTTTGAACGCTGGCGGTGGCGGCGGGGCAAAAGGCATGGGAGGTAGCTCAACAGTATTGCCGGCCGAAGCGGACGTGAATGCCGGGACACGCGGTCCGAGTGTGCCGTTCAACGTCTACTGGATGTCGTCAGAAACGATGCGTGCGGCGTTGGGCCGCCGTTCTGTTCTTCATGCGGGAAAAAATGAAACCGATGTTGACAAGTATGTGGAAACACCGGTCGACGAGTATCAGATTGTAGTGCAAGGGCTGGACATGGCGCCTTTCTATCATAATGAGGAGAAATTCTTCGAGGTCAACTCCGCGCTCGAAGTGAAGAAGACCAAGCAGAAATTCTCACCGAGCCACGTGGCCTACAACCGCGACGACAAGGGCGCAATCACGTCCGCGGTTTTCTTTTTCCCTAAGAAACTGAACGGTCAAGATACAATTAGCGCGAGCGACAAAAGCGTCGAATTTACTTGCAGGTTAGGGAATTCCACGTTGCACGCCGTGTTTGAGCCCACAAAGATGGTGAATCAAAAGGGGGCGGACCTATAAGCAGGCCACTCGTGATCCCGACACCACGATTTGGCACGGCTGTCTGCGGATTGGCCATTGACGGACGTTGGATCAGGATTGGTGTAATGCTCGAAGAGATTCGCCAAACGGTGGGAGGGCGACGCCGCGTTCGGTGATTATGGCGTTGATGTAGCGGGCTGGGGTTACGTCGAAGGCTGGGTGCGCGGCCGAGACATTGGGGGCTAGGCGGATGCCGGCTAGATGCGTCACTTCGCGTTGCGAACGCTCTTCGATTGGGATTTGGTCGCCTGTCTTCAGCGTGAGGTCAATCGTCGAGATTGGCGCGGCCACGTAGAATGGCACGTTGTTTTCCTTCGCCAGCACCGCCATCCCGTAGGTGCCGATCTTGTTCGCGGTGTCGCCGTTAGCGGCGATGCGGTCGGCGCCCACTACTACCGCCCCCACCTCGCCGGTGCGCAGAAAATGTCCGACCATGTTATCTGTGATCAACGTAAGCGGAATGCCGTCCTGGTGCAGCTCCCACGCGGTGAGGCGCGCGCCCTGCAAGAATGGTCGTGTTTCGGGCACGAGCACTTCGATTTTGTGGCCTGTCTCGATGGCCACGCGAATTACGCCTAGCGCTGTACCAATACCGCCCGTGGCGAGCGCGCCGGCATTGCATTGCGTCATCACGCGACCCGATTGAGGCATTAATTCTGCGCCGAATTTTCCGATGCGGCGATCGCCGGCGCGACGCTCCTCGTGTACCAGCTGAGCCTCTGCGATCAGCGCAGCGCGAATATTTTCTAGATTCGCAGCGCCATTGCCGGCGGCCGCAGTGGCTGACACGAGACCTTCGAAACGTCGCTGGAATCTTTCGATCGCCCAAAAAAGATCCACAGCCGTGGGGCGCGTCTCGGCCAGCGTTTTGCAAATAACCGGAAATTCCGCGCGCAATTCGTCCAGCGATTTCGCCTGCGAGTGTTGCACGCCCAAAGCAATTCCCATCGCAGCCGCCACTCCGATGGCCGGGGCGCCGCGAATCACCATGTTTTTGATGGCGTTCGCCACTTCGCGGTAATCGGTGTACGTGTGGTGCACGACTTCGCCCGGCAGCTTCAGCTGGTCGAGCATCACCACGCCCTCAGGCGTCCATTCGATCGGGTCGGTTATATGCAACGCGGTACTCTCCGTTACGAGCGGCTTCGTGAGCGCCGTCCAAATATCTATTCTAACTGAAAAACGCAGTGGCTAGTGATAAGTGGCCACTACTGTCCGGTTGAGCGTTTCGAGAAGGTTGGGAAGCTATTGACGCATATGAATTTATCGGCGAAAAGAGTAGTTTTCGATTTGAATTGCAAAGGCCTCATTCTCGCTCCTGGGACACGGGGAGGGATGCGAGATGAACTCCGGCAAGACGGTGTTTGCGCAGTTGATGGATTTCATTCCTACGTACGAATTCCGGCGTTGCGTGGCGCGTTACTGCGGGCAGTATCGCGTGCGCAGTTTTTCTTGTTGGGACCAGTTCCTCGCCATGGCCTTCGCGCAACTCACGTATCGCGAGAGTTTGCGCGACATCGAAACGTGCCTGCGGGCGCTCGGCGGAAAGCTGTACCATGTGGGGATTCGCGGTCAGGTTTCGCGCAGCACGCTGGCCGACGCCAACGAGAGCCGCGACTGGCGCATCTTCGCCGATTTGGCGCGCGTGCTCATCGCCATGGCGCGGCCTTTGTATGCGGGCGAGCCTTTGGCGGTGGAGCTGGAAGAAACCGCCTACGCTTTGGACTGCACGACCATCGATCTGTGTCTTTCGTTGTTTCCCTGGGCGCGCTACCGACGGCTGAACGCCGCCGTCAAGATGCACACGCTGCTGGATCTGCGCGGCAGCATTCCGGTGGGAATCGACATAAAACCAGCCAAAATCCACGAAATTCGCGTCTTCGATCAACTGCTGCCGGAACCGGGCGCTTTTTATCTTCTCGATCGCGGGTACTTGGACTTCGCGCGGCTGTACCACTTGACGCAATGCTTGGCATTTTTCATCATTCGCGCGCGAAAAGATTTTCGCTTTCGCTGCGTGACTTCGCGGGCCGTGGACAAGAGCACCGGCTTGCGCTGCGACCAAACGATCCGCTTGGAGAGTTTCTATACCTTGAAAGGTTATCCGGAGGCGCTGCGCCGCCTCCGCTACTGCGACCAGGAGAATGCCCGCCAGCTGATCTTTCTCACCAACAATTTTTCCTTGCCCACGCTCAGCATTCCGCAACTCTACAAATGCCGCTGGCAAGTCGAACTATTCTTCAAATGGATCAAGCAGCACCTGCGCATCAAAGCCTTCTATGGCCTCTCCGAGAACGCCGTGAAGACGCAAATCTGGACGGCCATCGCCATCTATGTGCTGGCGGCCATCGTGCGCAAACGCTTGCGCCTGGACTTGGAACTGCATGCCATGCTGCAAATTCTGAGCGTCTCCCTTTTCGAAAAAATCCCTTTGCTGCAAGTACTTACGCAAAACGCAGCAACATCGGAGAGCCCCGATGCCGCTAAACAATTGCAAATGTTCAGCTTTTAGCCGGACACCTGTGATAAGTGGCTAGTGGCGAGAATTGAAGACCTGTTCAGGCTGCTGTGCAAGTCAGCGTGCCAGTTGTTCCGCTCGCCGCAATGTCTAGGAAGGGCCAGGAAAATGGCGGAAGCCGTGTGACCCCACAGCCATCGCCAGAAAAAGAAACGAATTGTAACTGACATGCATCAGGTAGCTCGCGACTACGGTCCGCGTAGCCGCACGCGCGTACGTAAATACAATACCCACGACCACCAGCAACGCGATCTGTCCCCATCCGCCCCACAATTGCGATGCGTGCAGCAGCCCGAAAATCGTTCCGGTGAACAGCACGCCTCCGGTGACGCCAAAACTGCGCGCTGCCACCGGGTAAATGTAACCGCGAAAAATCGTTTCCTCGAGCACCGGCGCCAGCAGCACACCGAGAGTCATCAACAGTAGCGCGCTTGTGCGATCCTGGAAAAATTGTTCGATGGGCAGCTGCGTTTTGGTATGGATCGCCGATGATCCCAGTGAAACAAGAACCGACAGCAATAATCCGCCGAGTACAAAACCGAGATACGCAACCGGTCGCGGCACTTGGCGGAACTGGAGGAGCGGGCGCCAGCCGGTCGTCCGCCAAAACGGCGAGCCGAAGCGCCAGCGCGTCTGCGCGCTCAGATAAAACAGCAGCCCGACGGACAAGAGCGCTTGATTGAGGATGAGCAGCAAATTCTTGTCGTTCATCGAGTTTTGCAATTGCTGGAAGCTGACGCCCGAGGCCGCGAACCCCACGATGATGACCATGCTGAGCACGAACGTGCCGGCGAAAGCGACCACGACCAGAAGAAACAAATCCCACCAGCCCCAAGGCACGCGGAGATCATCCGGCAATGAGGGATCGAAAGTCCTCCCGACCGGCCGCAACGGGATCTGCGCTTGCGCGCTCATCGCCGGTGGCGGATCGAGCGCGCTGGAAGAGCCGGCCAAGGGCAGTGATTCCGGATCCGGCTCGGAGGAACCCAGGGAATTTTGCTGAAGCTGATTGTCGTCGTCTAGATTCATTTATTCGGGCGCAGCTTGTAGCCTGTAACGCCTAGCTCGTACGCTTATTGCCCCCGCCATTTCCGTTGGCGCCATTCACGTTCAGCGCCCGCGCCAGAATTTGGCCAGTGTAGGATTTCTTCACGCGCGCCACCTGTTCCGGCGTGCCTTGCGCCACGATGCGCCCGCCTTCCTCGCCGCCTTCCGGCCCGAGGTCAATGATCCAATCGGCTTGTTTGATGACGTCCAGATTGTGCTCGATGATGAGGACGGTATTGCCGAGAGTGGCCAGGCGATTCAGAACATCGAGAAGCTTTTTGACGTCGTCAAAATGCAGGCCGGTCGTGGGCTCGTCCAAGATATACAGTGTGCGCCCGGTCTGGCGTTTGGAAAGCTCGCGAGCCAGCTTGGTGCGTTGCGCTTCGCCGCCTGAAATCGTGGTGGCGGATTGCCCCAGCTGCACGTAGCCGAGGCCCACGTCCACCAGGGTTTGCAGCTTGATTTGGATTGCCGGAATATTCTCGAGCACTTTCAGAGCTTCTTCGATTGGCAAATCCAAAAGATCCGAAATCGAAAGACCCTTGTAACGCACCGCCAGCGTTTCGGCGTTGTAGCGCTTGCCGCGGCACACTTCGCAGGTGACGTACACGTCGGGCAAAAAATTCATTTCTATGCGGCGCTGTCCGTCACCCTGGCAAGCTTCGCAGCGTCCGCCTTTCACGTTGAAGCTGAAACGTCCCGGGCGATAGCCGCGTTCGCGCGATTCGGGAAGCATCGCGTAAAGTTCGCGGATCGGCGCGAAGACGCCGGTGTAGGTAGCGGGATTCGAACGCGGCGTGCGGCCGATGGGCGCCTGGTCAATCTGCACGACCTTATCAATGTGTTCGATGCCGGTGATCGCGCGATGCGCGCCCGGTGTTTCCATCGAGCGGTAGAGTTTCGCGGCGAGCGCGCGATAGAGGATGTCGTTCACCAGCGTGGATTTTCCGGAGCCGGAGACGCCGGTGACCACCGTCATCAGTCCGAGCGGAATCGTGACGTCAATATTTTTCAGGTTGTGGCCGTGCGCGCCAAGAATCGCGATGGATTTTCCGTTGGGGCTGCGGCGCGTTTCGGGTACGGCAATTTTCATCTGGCCGGAAAGATATTGGCCGGTGAGTGAGGCGGGATTCGCGGCGATGTCGTCCGGCGAGCCAGCCGCGACGAGATAGCCGCCGGCTTTTCCGGCGCCGGGGCCAAGATCCACCACGTAATTCGCGCGACGAATTGTTTCTTCGTCGTGCTCGACGACCAGCACGGTGTTTCCCAGGTCGCGCAAAGTTTCGAGAGTGCTGAGCAGCCTGCCGTTGTCGCGCGCGTGCAGGCCGATGGAAGGCTCGTCCAGCACGTACAGCACGCCGCGCAGCCGCGAACCGATCTGCGTGGCCAGACGGATGCGTTGCGCTTCGCCGCCGGAGAGCGTTGCGGCGGAGCGATTCAACGTCAAGTAGCCGAGACCAACATTGAGCAGAAAATCCAGGCGCTCGGCGATTTCGTTCAGCGGACGGCCCGCGATTTTAATCTGCCGTACCGTGAGCTTCGTGCGGATTTTGTCCACGGCGGCGCGCGCCTGCGTGAGCGGCAATTCCGTGAAATCAGCGATCGAAAGCCCGGCAATTTTTACGGCGAGGCTTTCGGCGCGCAGGCGACGTTCGTTGCATGCAGTGCATGGAACCGGCGACATATATTGCGTCAGCCATTCGCGGTAGTTGTCCGACTTCGATTCTTCCAGATTGCTTTCGAGATGCGCCAAAAGCCCTTGGAAATTCAGTTCCTTGGTGTTTTTGCCATTGGCGGGATTTCCGTGCAGGATCAGGTTCTGAGTTTTGCGCGAAAGCTTTTCAAATGGCGTATCCAAATCGAATCCGTAAGCGGCGGCGGCAATTCGCATGGTTCGCTGCAAATACGCTGAACCGGAACCGGGGCCAAGTCCTCCCTCGAAAAGAGGCTTGGTCCAATCGACGATCACTTTCGCGGGATCGAAATCGTATTTCGAGCCAAGGCCGTGGCACTCGGGACAAGCTCCATACGGCGAATTGAAACTGAACGACCGCGGCTCAAGTTGGGGGACGGAAATGCCGCAATCCGGGCAGGCCAGTTTTTCGGAGTAGACATGCTCATCGCCGCCGACCACGGCGATAGTGACCAAGCCGCCTGTAAGTTTCAGCGCGTTTTCGACGGATTGTTCAAGGCGCTGCGCGATGCCATTTTTCAGCAGCAGACGATCCACGACGATCTCGATGGTGTGATTCTTGCGGCGGTCGAGCGGAATCGGCTCGTCGAGATTCACCAGGTCGCCATCCACGCGCGCGCGCACGTAGCCGGCCTTCGCGAATTTCTCGAGTTCCTTTTTGTATTCGCCCTTGCGGCCGCGCACCACCGGCGCGAGAACCATGATGCGATCGTCCGGCTTCAGCGCGAGGACGGACTGCACAATTTGTTCCGTGGATTGCCGTGTAATGGGTTTTCCGCACCGAGGGCAATGCGGAGAGCCGATGGCGCTGTACACCACGCGCAGATAATCGTAAATCTCCGTGATGGTGCCGACGGTTGAGCGCGGTGAACGCGTCGTGGTCTTTTGTTCGATCGCGATCGAAGGCGAAAGCCCTTCGACGGAGTCCACCTCGGGCCGCTCCATCTGATCGAGAAACTGCCGTGCGTAGGCGGAAAGAGATTCCACGTAGCGGCGCTGCCCTTCGGCGTATAGCGTGTCGAAGGCAAGCGAGGATTTGCCGGAACCCGAAAGCCCGGTGATCACCGCCAGCGTGTTCCGCGGGATTTCCAGGTGAATATTTTTCAGGTTGTGCTGCCGGGCGCCCCGGATCACAATTTTTTTCAACGCCATGTTGTGAATGAAAGCCTTCTACAGTGTTTCAGGTATAGCAGGGACGCACAGCGGCGAAAATGCGTCCAAGGTAAACTCTCAACATAACAAGTTGTGCTCCGTGCGGTCAAGGAGTGCAGAGATATTGCGGGATATTATGACTCAGCGCCGAGCGGTCAGTAGGCGCAACGGAAATTTTACCAGGGGGCTTGGAGTTTTTACGCGCTGTGGCACGAGAAGGGCGTTTGTTTTCAGCGAGTTAACTTTGGTTCGCGGCGTGCGATAGGAGAAGGTGTCAGAGGGAAGGAAAGCCGAGGATCCCTTTAGGGGATTGAGGGCTGGGCCGGCTTCCTTCCCTCGACCTCTCCGCCGATTTCATTTTTTTCCTACGACCCCTTCTCGGCGGGGTGTGTTACATCGAGTTTCGCCAATTCTTCGTAGGATTCCCGACATTAACTTTCACTCCGCATCATCATCGCGTCCGCGCGCGTAGTCTCCGCTCACCGCTTTGCCAAGCGCCGCACCGTAAATAGTTTCGTCAGGACCAAGCGCTCGAACGAGCATCCCGATCGGCATCACATCCATGTATACGTGAGACCCAAAAATCCCGGAGTGGCGTGTAAGTATTTGATTATATTGCACCTATTTCGCTTGACATTAAATAGCAAATAGCAATATAGTCTTCGCATATTGCAATATGACTCTGGGAGAAAAAATCCGGCATCTGCGATTGGTCGAAGGTAACCTCCGCGGCATCGGCCGGCCCTTGACTCAGGCAGAAGTGGTGCGAGAGATGAAACGCGAGCTGCGCAAGACCATCAGCCAGTCGTATCTGTCGCAAATCGAAAGTGGCGCGCGGCCACACATGACGCACAACACGCGCGAATTGCTGGCGCGATTTTTTAAAGTGCATCCCGGCTTTCTGATTGACGATGCCGAAGGATTTCAGACCAACCTCGGCTCCGAATTGCGCGTCGAGGACGCCAAGATGGATTCCTGGCTCTACGCGGCAGCGGACAGTTTTCCGAGCGATCCAGAATTTAGCCGGTCGCTTCTGGCGATTGCCGATTTTCCGGACACGCGAAAAGCCCTGTTACTCCTAGGCGAAATTTTGAAGGTTCCCGGTTTGGTGGATCACCTTTACGACGTGCTGCGGAGCGGAACCCACGAGCCCGCGGTGGCGTGAGTCTGGCAGCGCCAGGAGGTACGTCCATGACGTTCGCGGATTTTTATTTGATCTGCTTCGTGGTGGGCTTCGCGTTGAGCTTGCTGTCGTTCGTTTTCAGCGGGCTGCACTGGCACGTTCCAGTGAAGTGGCATTTTCCGCACGGAATCACGCGCCACGTGGGATCGATCGGCGCGAAAGGCGCGGTGTGCACGCCGCAAGCGGGGCACGCGGCGAGCGCGACTTCCCGCGGAGTCGGCGCATGGCTGAATCCTCCTGTGATGTTTGCGTTTCTGGCGTGGTTCGGCGGCACCGGGTACCTGCTCACGGAGTATTACCGCGTTTGGTTTTTGCTGGGCCTGGCGGCTTCCATTTTTGCTGGAGTGCTGGGCGCGGCGATCGTTTCGTGGTTCCTGATCAAGGTTTTATTGCCGCATGAAACGATTTTGCAGGATGCGGACTATGAATTGGTTGGCACCGTGGCGCGCGTGAATAGCCCGATTCGCCCCGGCGGGACGGGCGAAATCATTTTTTCGCAGGCCGGAGTGCGGCGGTGCGCCGGAGCGCGGCGCGATGACGGCCAAGCGCTCGAGAAGGGCCGAGAAGTGGTGATTGCGCGAGTGGAGAAGGGCATCGCGTACGTGGCGCCGTGGGAGGAGTGGTCGAAGTAACGGCCCGAAGCATTCGGGGAGCGCCAACGAAATATTCGAAGAGCAGCTGAATTGGAATCGAGCGCAGAAGCCTCGAAAGGAGAAAGACCGTGCAAGCAGTGACCGGTGTATGGGTAATCGTGGGGCTCATGGTACTGGTGCTGATATTCCTGATGGCGATGTTCGCCTCGATGTTTCGCAAAGCTGGACCACATGAGGCGCTGATCGTCTACGGATTCCGCGGAACGCGCATTGTGAAGGGCGGCGGCACCATCATTTTCCCGATGGTGGAAAGCTGCAAGGAGCTATCGCTCGAGCTGATGTCGTTCGACGTGGCTCCGCAGCAGGATCTTTACACTATGCAGGGTGTCGCCGTGACCGTGGAAGCAGTGGCGCAAATTAAGGTGAAGTCCGATCCGGAATCCATTCGCACAGCTGCGGAACAGTTTTTGACCAAGACCCCGCCGCTGCGTGAAGGGTTGATCCGGCTGGTGATGGAGGGCCATCTCCGCGGAATCATTGGGCAATTGACGGTGGAACAGATCGTCAAAGAGCCGGAAATGGTTGGCGATCGGATGCGCGCTACCTGCGCGGACGATATGAACAAGATGGGTCTGGAAGTGATTTCGTTCACGATCAAGGAAGTCCGCGACAAGAACGAATACATCACCAACATGGGACGTCCGGACGTCGCGAGAATCCGGCGTGACGCGGACGTAGCGGCAGCCGAAGCCGATCGCGATACAGCGATCAAGCGGGCGGAAGCGACTCGCGCGTCGGCCGTCGCGAAAGCGCAGGCGGATCAAGAGCGCGTGGCCGCGGAAACTTCCTCGATGGCCAAACAAGCGGAAGCGCAGCGGGACCTGGAAGTAAAGAAGGCCGCGTTCCTAGAAGCAACGAAGCGTGCACAGGCACAAGCGGATAAAGCCTATGAAATCGAAACGAACAAGATGCAGCAGCAAGTAGTGGTGGAAGCCGTTCGCGTGCAGCAGGTGGAGCGCGAGAACCAGATCAAAGTGCAGGAGGCGGAAATCGAGCGGCACGAAAAGGAACTAATCGCGACGGTGTTGAAGCAGGCGGAAATCGAACGGCAGCGCATCGAAATGCTCGCCAACGCGGAGAAGTCCAAGAGGATTGCGGAAGCAGAAGGCTTGGCGTCCGCGATTCGCGCGCAAGGTGAAGCGGAGGCGGAGATCGTCCTGAAAAAAGGCGAGGCGGAAGCGAAAGCCATGAACGTGAAGGCCGAAGCGTTTCAGGAATACAACCAGGCGGCGATCGTGGACCGGCTGTTCGCGAATATGCCGGAGATCGTGAAGGCCATCGCGGCTCCGCTGGCGAACGTCGGCAAGGTGACCATCGTCTCGACGGGAAATGGCGATGCCGCCGGCGCTTACAAACTGACCGGCGACGTAACCAAGATCGCGGCGCAAATTCCCGCGCTCTTCGAAGCACTCTCCGGAATGCAGATGTCCGAGCTGCTTTCGAAAGTGCGGAATATCGGTGACGCCGCGCCTAAGCCGGCAATCCCTGGAGCTGCGGGGCCGACCGGTGACTTGCGCTAAGCGTTAAACGCGGCGCTCGCTCACAAGGGCGGGCGCCGCGAATGTAGTTCCCAGAGAATCTGGAAAGGAGCAAGGCAATGCCATTACTGGAGCGCGTGAGCACGTTGATTCGAGCGAACCTGAACGACCTGGTGGATCGCGCCGAGGATCCCGGGAAAATGATCAAGCAAGTGATTCTCGATATGGAGAACCAATACCTGCAGGTGAAAACGCAGGTGGCGATTGCCATCGCCGATCTGCACATGCTGGAGAAAAAGAAGAAGGAAAACGAAGCAGCGAGCGCGGAGTGGCTGCACAAGGCCGAAAAAGCCGTGGATAAACAGCAAGACGATATGGCGCGGCTAGCCCTCGAGCGCTATCACAGCTTTCAGCAGATGGCTCCCGGGTACGAAGAGCAGCTGAACGATCAGCGCACCCAAGTGGAGGGTCTGAAAACGGCTCTGCAGAAGCTGGAACAAAAGTTGGTGGAAGCGAAATCGAAAAGAGACATGTTGATCGCGCGTCACCGTCGTTCGCTGGTGGCGAGCCGCGCGAATCGCGCCGAAGCGCGATGAGCGATCCGGCGAAAATATCCACGTTTGGGCGCATGCAAGAACGAGTGCATCACGCGGAAGCCGTCGCGAGTGCGGAGAAGGAGCTTGCCGGCGAAGATGTGACCGAGCGTTTCGAGCGAATGGAAAAGAATGAAGAGGTCGAGCGGCTTTTGGCGAACTTAAAGGAACGCCGGGCGCTCAATCCGTAGGGTGCCTTTGCGACGCGTGAAAAAGAATGTGCGACGAGCGTGCTAATGGGAGGGGCGCGTTCATTGCCTGCCTCAACTCGCCGCAGAATATTGAATCAAGCGGAAGCCTCCGCCGCGCGCACCTTCGATAGCCTCGAGCTGCGGTATCCATTCGATCGAAAAATGCGTCGCAGGATTTTTCGCGTTCGCGTTTACAATTGGAGCACGGCTGGGGCGTGGTCCAATTGGTAGGACACCTCACTGTTAATGAGGACGGTGTTGGTTCG
>CAWAED010000012.1:0-509129 GCA_963781105.1 uncultured Acidobacteriota bacterium
CTTGCGCTCGCACCCGCGATTCGATCCGCGCAGCGTTTTTTTTGTGCCGGTTCGTCAAGAGAGGAAAGAAATGCTTGCGGCAGTTTTCATAATCTTCCTGGCTCTGTGGATTCTGGGAGTCGCCACGTCTTGCATGTTTGGCGGATTCATCCACATTTTGCTGGCGCTGGCCGTGGTCACAGGTTTGATCAGATTTATTCAGGACCTCAGGGGGGCTTCCTAGGCCTGGAGGAACTCACGTGAAATCACTATCGTTGGTAGGAATTTTGCTGGTCGTTCTGGGCGCGCTGGCCCTGGCCTATCAGGGCATCACCTACACACATCGTGAAAAGGTCTTTGATGTGGGCCCGATTCACACCACCAAAGATACCCAGGAGCGAATACCGCTTCCTCCGATTCTCGGAGGCTTGGCACTGCTGGGAGGGGTGGCTTTCCTGGTCGTCGGCGCGAGGCAAAGAGTTTAACGGAAGTTTTCGGCTTGGGCTGGCTTGTGAGCGCGTTTCGCTGAATGGTTTCACCCGGGCTCACGGCGTGGCTTGATACGCCCTCACCAAGGTTCCGGATAAAGCAGAATTCCGCAGCCGCAATTCTGATCATGGAGGTCAGCGATGATGCGCAAAGCAATGCTATTGCTGTGTTTGGGGTTGATTGCCACCGCGGTGCTCTATGCCGCGAACAAGGAACAAGAGCGCCTGGAGAACTCCGGCGTCGTTATGCAGGAAATCATGAGTGTGCCGGACAATATCCCGCAAGACGTGATCGAAAAGGCCGAGTGCGTAATCGTGTTTCCTTCGGTCCTGAAGGCGGCGTTCGTGGTCGGAGCTAGTTACGGCCGCGGAGCGATGGTTTGCCGCACTGGAAAGGATTTTAGGGGACCGTGGGGGGCTCCCGCGATGTATGCCCTGGAAGGCGGCAGCATTGGATTTCAAATCGGCGGACAAGCTACCGATCTCGTTCTGTTGGTGATGAATCAACGCGGCGCGGAATCGATCCTCAATAGTAAGGTCAAGTTAGGCGGAGACGCTTCGGTCGCTGCAGGCCCGGTTGGGCGTGACGCTTCCGCGGACACCGACGCGTACATGCGCGCCGAGATCCTCAGCTATTCGCGCACGCGTGGACTCTTCGCCGGTGTTTCACTCGAGGGCTCGACCCTGCGCCCAGACGATGATGCTACCGCGGACGTCTATGGCCGCAAGCTCACCGCGCGCGAAATTGTGATGGGTGGAAACATCAGTGTTCCCAAGTCCGGCCGCCATCTGGTTGCCGTACTGCAAAAGAATTCGCCGCGGAATGAATCGAAAGAATCCGCAGGTAACTAGCCGCTCGAATGCTTCCGGCTCTAGGTTGCGTGCCGGTTTGGGAATTCGACTAAAGCTGGTTCGCGAACTCTCAATCCGGCCCAATCTAAGTGCTTCAGGCAGAAGAAAACGCTCGCGGAGAACGGCATGAGACTGAGGAGTGGAAGAGTGACACTTCAGCGCGTCGGTGTGGATTGCGAGGAGAGATCACATGCGAAAGGCAATTGAGTGTGGAACGACCCTCATTAAGGACGGCACGCTCTTGCCAGAAGCGCTGTGGGTCGATGGCGAGACGTTTGTAACCGGCTGGACGCAAGTTAATGAGCTTGACGGACATGAGCTGGACCGAAGAATCCGCGAGTCGGGATGGACATTCTTCTACTTGGCCGGTGAAATCAAGGCGACCATCTTTGGTTTCGACGCGCAAAAAGCGGTACCCAAAGCAGTCAAGCGAATCTTAGCGAGCTTGAAGCAGGAGAAATTCAATTCCCTGGAAATTACCCGAGTAGTCTCGAAACACTTCCTCGGAGTGCCCTGCACCCAGGTTTATGCCCACCCTCGGCACGTCCAGAAAAGCATGTTCCTTTTCCGTGACGAGGACGTTCAGAAGTGGGGGCAAACAAAGATTTCCGGTGACGCGAACCCCAGTGTGGTGCGCGCTAAGGGCAAGGTTCTGCCTCTGGAGGAAATCATCACGCGGCCAGATGTGGCAACGTCCTGAATCAGCAATCGTTCGAAGGAGATACTCAAATGAAAATGATTCGCAAAGCGGCAATTTCTCTTGCGCTTGTTTTGCTTACGACTCCCCTGATTTCCGCCCAGGATCTTTCCAGGTACCGGAAATTTGCGTTGGGAACAAGTCTAACCGCACTCTCGAAACAGATCGGCCAGGACCCGCACCAGGCAACCCTGATCCACCAAAGCCCAGCTGTGATCCAGGAGTTGAAATACTGGCCGGTGGAGACTTCTTATTCCGCGGTGCCGGCGGAGCCGGTTTCACAGATTTCATTCAGCTTCTACAACGGGGAGCTGTACCGCATCGCGGTTACCTATGACCAGAACGCCATCGAAGGCATGACCGAGGACGACATGGTGCGAGCCGTCTCCGCCCGGTATGGAACTGGGACGAGGCTTTATCCTGAGATCGACCTTCCTACTCACGATCCGTACATGTCGCCGGAGAAAATCGTCGCCCGCTGGGAAGACCCGCAGAGCTCGGTGGTCCTTTTTCGTGCCAACAGTTCGGATTCTTTCGGCCTCGTGGTGTCTTCCAAACGGCTGGATGCCGAGGCGGAGGCTGCCATCGCCGAATCCGTGAAATTGGACGAGGAACAGGCGCCTCAAAAGGAAATCGACCGCCAGCAAAAGGTAGCCGATGACCTTGATATAGCCCGGCTCAAAAACATGAAAACCTTTCGACCTTAGTATGGGTTCAGGCCATCACGATCTGACTTTGAACTTTTCAAAATGACTCAATGGAGGATTAAGAAATGGCTGCGAATGTGACCCCACTTCACGACCGCATATTGGTAACAAGACTGGAAGCAAAAGAAGTCGGGAAATCCGGCATCATCATTCCCGACACTGCCAAGGAGAAACCGCAAGAGGGTGAAGTGGTGGCGGTCGGCCCCGGGAAAATCGAGAAAGGTCGGCGAGTGCCGATTGATGTAAAGGTGGGAGATCGGATTTTGTTTGGCAAGTATACGGGGAGCGATATCAACATCGGCGATCAGGAATACCTGATCCTCCGTGAAGAAGAAATCCTCGCGAAATTTAGCATATTCGCAAAAGCAGCAGGCGGTAAAAAGTAGGTCCCCGGCTGAGATCGTTTGCTCCGGGCAGAAACGTGCATTCACCCAGGAGGGTGAAATCAAATGGCAAAGCAAATTGTAACGGGCGCAAGCTCACGTCAAGCTATTTTGCGAGGCGTCAATATTCTGGCCGATGCAGTCAAGATCACACTCGGGCCGAAAGGGCGCAACGCCGTGATCGAGAAGAAGTTTGGCGCGCCGATCATAACCAAGGACGGTGTAACTGTCGCGAAGGAAATCGAGCTGCTAGACCCGCTGGAAAACATGGGCGCGCAGATGGTGAAAGAAGTTGCTGCGAAGACTTCCGACGTTGCCGGCGACGGCACCACAACGGCGACCGTGCTGGCTCAGGCCATCTTTCGCGAAGGTGTAAGGACTCTAGCGGCCGGTGCGAACCCAATGGCGATGAAGCGCGGCATCGAAAAGGCCGTTGCAGTGGCCGTCGAGGAAATCAAGAAACTACAAACGAACGTGAAGGGTGACATGATCGTTCAAGTCGGAACGATCAGCGCTAACAACGATAAGCACATCGGCGAAATCATCGCCGAAGCCATGAAGAAGGTCGGCAAAGACGGTGTCATCACCGTCGAAGAATCGAAGACCATGGAGACCACGCTCGAAGTGGTCGAAGGAATGCAGTTCGATCGCGGATATCTCTCCCCCTACTTCGTCACGGCTCCCGAGCGCATGGAGTGCGTTCTCGAAGACGTCTATATCCTGATTCACGAAAAGAAGGTGAGCTCCCTGCGAGAGCTGTTGCCGCTGCTCGAACAGACTACCAAGATGAGCAAACCCTTGTTGATTATCTCGGAAGACGTCGAGGGCGAGGCTCTGGCGACACTTGTTGTGAACAAGCTCCGGGGAACTCTGCAGTGCGTTGCGGTAAAAGCTCCGGGCTTCGGCGACCGCCGCAAAGCAATGCTAGAAGACATTGCGGTTCTGACTGGCGGAAAGGCCATCAGCGAAGATCTCGGCATCAAGCTCGAGAACGTTAAGTTCGAAGAGCTCGGGCACGCCAAGAAGGTGACCATCGACAAGGACAACACCACGATTATTGCGGGGGCTGGCAAAGCCGTGGAGATACAGGCTCGTATTAGGCAGCTTCGTGCACAGATCGAAGACGCCACCTCCGACTATGACAAAGAAAAGCTCCAGGAACGCCTGGCCAAGCTGGTTGGTGGCGTAGCAGTGATCAAGGTGGGCGCAGCAACTGAGACAGAGCTCAAGGAGAAGAAAGCTCGCGTCGAGGACGCCATGCACGCCACTCGTGCGGCTGTCGAAGAAGGAATCGTCCCCGGAGGCGGCGTGGCGCTGCTTCGCTGCATCCCGGCGCTTGAGAAGCTCAAATTGCACGAAGATGAGGCCATTGGCGTCAACATCGTCAAGCGAGCTCTTGAGGAGCCTTGCCGCCAAATTGCCCAGAACGCTGGGCACGAAGGAGCGGTCATCGTTGATCGTGTGCGGGATTCGAAGGAAGAGAATTTCGGATTCAACGCAGAGAGTGGCGAGTTCGGCGACATGATAAAAGCAGGCGTAATTGATCCAGCCAAGGTCACTCGCCTCGCGCTGCAGAACGCCGCGTCGATCGTCGCGCTAATGCTGACCACTGAGGTTTTGATCGCCGACATCAAGGACGACGAGCAAACGGCTGCGGTGGGAGCAGGACATGGCGGCATGGGCGGAATGTACTGAGAAAATCAAGGACCTTTGGAGGCCCGCGTCTTCCGCCGCCTCCACTCAAGGCGGAACGTTCTCGGTATAGCAAAAGTCGGGGAAAGCATGCCTGAAGCAGCAAACGCGATCCGCGTGCCTCCAATGTCAAGCGGAGCCAGATTGAAGGGTCGCGCGCGAGGCGCGCTAATTTGCGCTGTGTCCGGCAGCGCATGGATGTTTTGGGCCGCGACGTTCGCCCCGACTGCACGAAACGCTTGGCTGATGCTTATCACCGTGATGACGGTCTTAATCGGCGGACGCGCGGTGACGCACGTTTAAACGGCTCGGCGGTATCCGGACTCCGTCGCGGACCAAGAACGATGGGCGTCCATCGCCCCACTGTCTTGGATCGACACGGCTGCTGAATGGGTGTTCAGTGCCGGTGCGGTGATCGTACTGGCGCACTTCCGCCGTTACTCGCTGATACGGCAGTTCCTGGGAGTCATTATCGGATTGCATTTTCTCCCTCTCGCGAGGCTATTGAGTGCGCCTCGTTATTGCATAATGGGAGCAGCTATGATTGTGTGCGTGCTCGGTTCACTTCTGACTCCCGGAGGGCAGCGTTCGCGATGTAGTCGCGTGCGCGGGGATTGGTCTCGGGATGTGGGCCACCTCCATGGTGACCTTGTCCCAAGAATAAAGCTAAGCCGTGCCAAACGACGAAAAGGTTATCCCTCGTGGTTGATCGCGAACTCGGAATCTAATCGGAGATAGAGGTTTTGGAAATCCTCTCAATCGCTGAAGCTGTGCCCCAAAAAAATTGTGCCATTTCAGGGGTTCATCCCAAAACTTGAGTCCAACTTGGGTCCAAATGATGCCAAATTAGGTCCAAAACCATGTACCATGACGCAGAACAAAGCTAGACGGACCAATAAGATAGATGTTTCTGCAACTCTGCCTTGGGCGCAGGAGGTCTGGAGTTCAAATCTCCACACCCCGACCAATGTTTCCAATGACTTAACGATTCCGCCTGTCATTGCACTTGCTCTGCCCAATATATCCAGTCAATATCCAGCCAGTGCAGCGTTCCGGTTGGGCTAACCCTAGCGAGCGATTTTGGATTTTGTTTTCAATGCAAAGTGAGTTTGAGCTTAGTGTTGCGTCAATCCATTGAGACCACCGCGTTTATCAGAACTTACTCGGTAAGGCGGTAATGCCTCCTCGAGCCAACGGTCAGCCTGCCGGCCGGCAATGCAAATTCTATTGTGTTAAGCGGACACCGTGCAGAAACTTCTGAAAGCGCGGATCGGAACGCAAGGGATCGTACATCGGGTCGACCTTCAGGGTAGTGAGAGGAGAGCGCGCGTCGTAGCATTTTTGCAGCCAGGCGAACGTCTCGTCTTTGTTGTCCGATGCCCGAGCCCGCGAGCTTTCTTCTCTTAGGCTTCGGATTGGCATTGCTTGGTCTGATGAATTGTAAGCGCTCGAGCGGCGGAGCAGGCAAGCAGCGCATGCTTGCGTAGCTTCGCAAAGCCGAATGCCAACGCAAGATCGCTGAAAACGAAAACTCTGCGACCGCATTGCTGGGCGGAAACCAGCCGCATCGCTGTGCGCGAACATGGTCCGCTCGCTTTTGTAGACTCACCCTTGACACCCTCGACAGCTAGTTTGATCCAGATGCCGTCCGCGTGGATTTCTAATAAATTCCGACGACAACTAGGAATGCCGTGAACGGCGAGTAGAGATTGAGGTCACAGACTTATTCTGCTTTGCCGCTTGAACGCACGCTGAGCCGTTCTATTTCTTTTCGGTGGCAATTAAGTTGTCTTCCGGATTGCGGTCTATGAGTTTGTTGTAAGGGTCAATACCAGCGAAGGTGGGAAGTTCATCCACGGTGATTTCGATGGTCGAGGAATCCTGCGCAAAGTGTTGTTTGGCAAGATACAGCGGCTTGAGGTGTTCCTTGGTGCCACTGAAGACGCCGACGTCTATCAGATCATTGATGGGCATGGGCGATTCGTTGCCGGAGCCATCGGCTTTGCGTTTCTGCGTGCTCACGGTAAGCGTGACTTTGTACTTGCCGTCCGCGGTGGGCGCGTAGGTGGCTGAAACGGCTTTATCGTCAAACAGGACGATGTTTTCGAACATGTCCGTGATGGTGTATTGCAAATCGGGTGGGGTGACGGCGCGGAGAGCGGCGACGAATCCGCGAGTGTCCGGATAGGGGCCAGCCGCATAACGGTTTTGCATCAGGAAATTGCGCAGGCCGGTATTGAGCTGATCTTCGCCGATGTAATCAGCGAGGGCGTACATGACCAACGCACCCTTGTTGTACCAGACGTAACCTTCGCGCTGCACGAGCACGAGGGGCGGCTCGTGTCGGACTTCGCCGGCGCGTCCGCGCAGATACTGGTCCAGCTCGTGGCGAAGTTCTTTCCGTACCATGTCCATGCCGTATTTCTTCTCGAGAACCTTGAACGCGGAATATTGCGCGAGCGTTTCGGACATCATGTTCGAGCCTTGCGTCTGGCTGCCGATTAGCTGGTGTCCCCACCATTGATGCGCCAGTTCGTGAGCGGTGACGAAATAGAGCAAATCCACATCGCTGGGCTTCTTCATTTTTTCGATGAAGCCGATGGCTTCGGAATAGGGGACGGTGTTGGGAAAGGACTGAGCAAACGTGCGGTAGCGGGGAAATTCAAGAACGCGGAATTGCTGGAACTGATACGGGCTGAAATTCTTATCGTAATAATCGAGGCCGGACTTCGACGAATCGAGCATGCGGTCGAGATTGTATTCGTGGCCGGGCTGGTAATAAATCTCCAGCTTTACTCCGTCGTGCTCGTCACGCCGGACGCTGTAGTGTCCCGAAAGAAAGGAATAGAAGTCGTTGATGCGCGTCGAGCCCATGTCGTATTCGAAATAGCGGCGGCCGTTTTCGGTCCATTCCTTCTGCAGATAGCCCGGAGCGATAGCGATCTGATCCGCGGAGGTGCTGACAACGCAGTGGAAGGTAATCCACTCGGAGTCGGTGGTAAAGAGATTGATGTTGCTGTAGTACGGATCTCCGGGCGGCGCCATTTCCTCGAGAGGCCCCAGATGTTCCTCGCGGCGGCGGCGCGGATCGTCGAGCTCGAGGGCGTTGTTGTAACCGATGAAGGGAAAATAGTCGCGGTCGAAGAAAGTGCCGTTGTACGCGAGTTCCGGGCGTTCGTGGCCGTCGCGGAAACCGCGGGAAGTATAGGAAGCGCGGAAATCCATGCGCATGGACTCGCCCGGCTGCAAGGGCTGATCCAGTTTGTAGATTGTGTAGAAGTGCTTTTTGTCGGACGTCGCGACGCGGAACGGGCGATCGAAGCGAATTTCGTCAACCGAGTCGCGGCCGTCAGTGATGTGGATATCTTCAATGACCTGGCTGGAATGATTCACGAGGGTGTAATGGCCCGAGGCGGAGAAGGAACGGCGCTCGGGGAAGATGTCCACGGAAACATCCACGGCCGTGATTTTGGGCTGCGGGAGGCGCTCGTATTTTTTGTAGAGTGTTTCGTAAGCGGCGGCACGATGCCGGTCGTCCTGATCCGTGCGAAATTCATTGAGCGCGTGTGCGTTGTAGTAGAACCAGCCGCCACAAGCCCCGGCCAGGACCAGAAACAGCGCACCCGCGGGGATGAGGCCGTGGATGCGCGGACGGGCGAGCCGCAAGCGCGCAGCCCACGATAGGTCGGTGCCGCGCCGGGAAAAGGCCACCGCGATCACGCCAAGGAAAGCACAAATGAAAAGCCAGTAAGAAATGGACCAAAGCAGCCCCGGAACAAAGTGGCCGTAGCCGTTCATGTCCGAGTAGGTATAAGGAGTGATTTCGCCGACGAGATAGAGACGATTTTCGATGCCGTAACGGTAGAGAACCGGAATCAGTATGAAAAAACCGATCAGGAGCGCGTGGCCGACGAATTTGTTGCTGACCAACGTGTGAACGACCAGTGCCAGGAGCGCAAACGTGAGCATCTGGGGCAGCGCGATGAGGTACATCTCTTTGAGATAGACCGGGATTTCGTAGTGGTAGTAACCGAGGAAAGTTTGCACGGCGATGCCGCAAAAGATGACTACCGATATGAGCACAAAATTGACGAGCGCCAGGGCGAAGAACTTGCTGAGCCAATCGGTCCAATCTGCGACGGGTAACGAATCGTGGATCTGTTCGAAGTGGACGTCGCGCTCGCGCCAGATCAATTCGCCGGCGTACATCGTCGTAATGATAAAGAGGAAAAGAAATGAGCCGCCCTGCAAAGCCTGCACCATCAGGTAGGTTACGGGCCAGACGTACACTTCGTTCATCTCACCGGCGAAATAGGCGTTGATGGAAGTGTTGACGATCATCACGACCACGATGGCCCAGAAGACGACTTCGCGGGAAATGTTCGAGAAGCGCAGACGCGTGAGCGACCAGAGTTGCGCGCGCGTGGTGGCGGAGTTGAAGAGCTGGGTGACCGCAGGCAGGCTGACGCCGCGCGGGCGCGCCTTCAACTCGGCTTCTTCCCCGGCGCGCACCTCACGCGCGCGGCGGCTGGTGCGTCGCGCGCCCAGCACCTCGGCGGACATCGGGAAGAAAATATAAGTGACCAGCAAAGCCAGGACGCCGACGCCGATCCAAACGAGGCGGTTGATGAGAAAGACGCCGGACCAATGAATCAACTGGGAGTTGCGTTCGGCAACGGTCCAGTAACGCGTGACTCCGTCCAGAAGCACGATGCCCAGAGGATCGGAAATGGAGGGCCAGGTGCGGTCCAACTTGTTGGTGGAAACAACGGAGACGAGCAGGATGAGATACAGAGCGAAGAGAACCACGCCCTGGAGATACACCACGATAATGCGGCGCGAAAGAGCCGCGACACAAAAAAACAAGCTGCCCAGAAAAAAGATCTGGACCACGGTGATGGAAAGAAACGGCTGCAGGTGCGTCCAAAGGTGGATCGGGGCAATGCGCTCCTTGTCAGCCCAGGGCATGAAGGCGCCCACGATCGCGCCGAAGACCAATCCGGAAAAAACGAGAATCGAGATTACAAAAGACGCGGCCCAGCGCCCGCCGAGATAATCGAATTTGGAAATGGGCTTGGTGAAAAGCAGCGGATAGGTGTCTTGCTGGAAATCGCGCAAAATCGCGGGGCCGAAGATGGCGGAAATCAGAATGGCGCCAAAAGCGGTGAGCTGGACGAAGGTCAATGAAAGCGCGTAAGGACCATTGAGATACACCTTCCCGTTGCCTACGGGACCGAAGTCACGCGCGGAAACCGCGAAAAACATCATAAGGAAAGGCATCAGGAAGAAGACATAGGTCGAGATGCTTTTGAATCGCAGCTTCAATTCGAGAAAGAAAAAATCCAGAAACATTCGCGGCGCTCCGAAACTCGATCGTTAGTTGCGCTGGTGGCGCGAAAGCGTGAGGAAATAGACGTCTTCGAGCTCGGCGTCCACAGGAGAGAAGCCTTCGCCCGGCGAGGATTCCGAATAGATACGGAGCTCGTGCCGGCCGCCGACGAGATGCGTCGAAACGACTTGCATGGATTTTTCCAGAGCTTCGCGCTCGGAATCGGTGGCCACGATTTTCGTCCAGATGCGGCCTTTGAGGGCTTCGAGCGTTTGCGCCGGCACACCTTCAATGAGCAACTCTCCGTTGCTGATCATGGCCATGCGCGAGCAGAGCTCGCGCACATCGTCAACGATGTGCGTGGAGAGGATGACCACAACGTTGCGGCCGATGGAGCTGAGTAAATTGAGGAAACGGTTGCGTTCGGCGGGGTCCAGGCCGGCGGTGGGTTCGTCCACGATGATGAGTTTGGGATTCGCAAGCAGCGCCTGGGCGATGCCGAAACGCTGCTTCATGCCGCCGGAATAACCTCCCAGCGCCTTTTTGCGAAAATCCCAAAGGTTAGTCTGCTGCAAGAGACCTTCGACGAGCTGCTTGCGTTCGCCGCGATTCGTAATGCCCTTCATGATCGCGAGATGATTCAGCAGATCAGTGGCGGACATTTTGGGATAAACACCGAACTCCTGCGGGAGATAGCCGAGCAGGCGGCGCGTGGCGTTCTTGTCGGCGATCAGGTCGAGAGAATCCAAATGCGCCGAACCAGAGTCCGGCTCAAGCAGCGTGGCGAGGATTTTCATCAGCGTGGATTTGCCGGCGCCATTGGGACCGAGCAGGCCGAACATGCCCGGCGGAATCTCCAGATTAATGCCGCGAAGGGCGCGCACGCCCCCGGGATAAGTCTTGGTAAGGTTCTGGATTGAGAGCACGAGATCCCCTCCTGGGATATGGCACGGCAACAAGAGTACATCCATCGTTGAACTTGAAATGGCCGATTGATTGGCCGCGATTGTAGCTGAAATGCGGGCAGGCAGGAAGCAAATGCGCGTCGTAACGGACGGCAGGTCGCCATCGTCGCGCAACGCAGACTCTCGCGCAAGCCAAGATTGCCGCCTGAAGAATTGTTGCCACGCATTCACCGGAGCGAAGCCGAGGGCTCGACTGCTAGCCCACCATGGCTCGGTGGAGGCCCGACAGATCAGAACAGGACCTTCAGCGCGAGCTGAATTTGGCGCGCTGAGCCGAAATCTCCTACCGGGAAGCGCGTGCTTAGGATCTTGCCGAACGCGGCACTGGTCACCGTGTTCGTTGGGTCACCGAAATTACGACGGTTGAAAAAAACATCGAGCATCTCTCGGTGCGAAATTGTAGGTTGACACCTTCCGTCAGCTTCGTGTTTTTGACCACCGAGAACCCACTGATCGTGCCCGGCGGCAGCGTGTGTTCGGGACGAGGAATATTCGAAATGATTTCGATTCGCTCCCTGCTGTCCGGTATGTGTTCTACTCGCATCCTTGCCAATACGCGAGATTCGAGCGAACCAATCGCAAAGTCCTCGTTGCCCATGCTTCGCGTGGAAGCACCCGCCGTCGGGCCGTGGTAATGGTAAAATCGCGGCACGCGCCCGTAGCTCAGCTGGATAGAGCATCTGGCTTCGAACCAGAGGGTCGGGAGTTCGAATCTCTCCGGGCGCGCCACTTCTTACGCCGCAACGCACCAGGCAAGCCACACACCCTTTGCCACCGGCGCAAGGGGACCTCGACACGAATACGCTTCTTTCTGTGGCGGGCCTTCTACGAATCTTCGCGTGACGAATGCTCCGCGCAAAGGGATGCGCCACCCGCAACTCTCACGGCAGATCCAAGACCATTCACCTTCACCGTCAAATCGCGCAGTGTTATCATTCGCTTCGTGACGCCCGAAATCTGAGTTGCATCCGATCGCCGTAGCGACTCGGTATGCAACGGGTCGGTCGCCCGCCAAGAAGGAAGATGACGATGAATGACAAGATTGCAATGTTCCCGACGGCGCAGCCACCCAGAGCCGATGAAGACACGGCGGCAATTGAGCAGGTCGTAGAGCAGGTTCCGGGCGAAGTCGAATTGGACAGGATCATCAAGGCTCAGACATCCGGACCTCAGATCGCAAGGCGAATGGCGGATTTGGAAAATTCCATTTGGTCGCTAGTTGGCGCACTTCTTCTTTTGCCAGAATCCACACGAGACAAGATCGGCGCGACGGAAGCAATCGAGCAGGCGCGAGTACTTCTTCATCGCAGCATGGTGCTGGACCACAACCTGGAGCTGCCGGAAGGAAAGGCGGAGTGACGGTCGCACCAAGCTGCAAGCAGCGGACACAGCTTACGAACGATTAACCCACCAGCATTGTGATTGACGCCACGCACCCTTTGCGAACAATGCAAAGGGATGCAGCTCCTGAACGTCAAGTACAACGACAGACCGAAAAATAATCAAGATCGCCGTCAAGTAGCGGAGTGATGTTCTCCGGCTTCGTTATGCCGCGAACTTAAGCCACGAACCTATGAAAGCACACATGAATAAGAGGGTCAGCCACCGGCCTTAACCCGAGAAGCTGGCGAAGTAGTGCGAAGGGGTGGCCACTGGTTGGTTCGGCATCTTGATCACGACGGCCCTCCTCACTCCACCCGGTAATTCTGAATCGTCACCGCGCTATTCGCGTAACCGCTCGCCACACCAATCGCCTCAATCACTTCTGTCTTCGTCACGGTAACCGGCGCAGTATACAAGGTGGACTTGGACGTCGGCGTCGTTCCGTCCGTCGTGTAATAAATCACGGCGCCCGGCGTCGCATCCATCATCTTTACCATCGGCCGCGAACTAAACACATTCCCGTTCGGCGTAAACACCGGCTTCGCCACGGTCCCCGCCGACGCAATCGTCAGCGTCCCATTCACGAACTTGAATTCATAGTTCGTCGCAGCCAGCGTGCCCATCGCGACCGTGATCGGATATGTACCCTCCGCCGTACCTTCGGGCACTGTGGACAAAACCGGCGCGCCACTCACAACAGTCGGTTTATCTCCATTCAAAAATCCAGCAATCGAATAAGTCAGCGCAGGAATCGGCTTTCCCTGCGGCACACTTTCACTCTTCGCCGTCACTGTCAGCACGCCGGGGTTCGCCGCCTCCGCAAACGTAACCGGCAGAACTTCCGATACCGGTAACATCAACGACGCCGTGCCGCTCAAATTGCCAACAGCTAAAGGCGTCGCGTTAATCGTCACCTCGCCGTTCGCCCCAGTCACTGCCCTGAGCGACGAAAGGCGCATGTCTGAGCTGCTGAAATTGACCTCCATCCCCGCGCGAGGCAGCCCTCCCTCTGTCACTTCAAAAACCAGCGGATTGGCAAACGTCTTCCCATACACGCTTCTCTGGTTGTCCCCGGACACCAGGCTCAAGTTTATGTACGTACCCAGCACAGTTTCGACATAATTCGTGGTGCTCGGTGCAAACGTGCCGTCACCGGCGTAAACAGCCGTCACCGCGTGCGTGCCGTCAGGCAACGTATTAGTCTGAAAACTCGCCCGACCGGTGCTATCCAAATCCTTCACCGAAGCCAAACCTCCATCAATGCCGAAGTGCACCTCTCCCGTCGGCTGGCCATCACCCCCCTCCGTCGTCACCTGCGCCGTAAACGTGATGGTCTTGCCCTGGAACTGAGGATTGAAGTTCGCATCAAGAATCATCGAGGTGGGCACTACCGTCGAGTTCACCGCAAACTTCGCAACATACGCCACGTTTCCCGCAATTTTGTGCTGAAACGCATCATGCGTCGTCGGAAAATAGTCCGAACCCGTACCCCCGGCCACATAAAAGTTCCCGGCAGGATCCACTGCGATTCCAACTGCCCCGAAAGATCCACCCAGAAACGTCGAATAAACAAGTTCCGCAAGGTTGGGGCTCATCTCGCTGACAAACGTCCCGTTGCCAGTTGTCTGAAATGCGTCGCTCGTCACCGGGAAATCTGCTGAACCGGTGGAGCCCGTCAAAAAGACTTCTCCCGTACCATCCAGCGCGATGCCCGTCGCGACGTCACCCCCCGTCCCGCCCAGGAAGGTCGAGAAAACCAACCCCGAACCGGTCGGGTTGAACTCCGTAACAAAAACAGTCGGGTTGACCCAGAAAAGCCCTTGTTCGTAGTCTGAAAAGCAAGACTCGTGATTGGAAAATCCGCGGAATACGTTGCGCCGGCAACATACGCATCCCCGTCCCCGTCAATCGCAATCATCGCCAAACACCGTCGGTTCCCCCGCCATAGCAGTCCCGCTCCCGCCGACGTACGTCGAATACACCAGCGCACTGCCCGTGGCATTCAACTTGGCCACAAAGGCAGTGCTCTCCTCAAGAGGAGCGTCGTTATTGGTCTTCTGGAAAGCGCCATCCGTCACCGGGAAATCTGTCGAATTTGCTGTCCCCGCCACGTAGGCGTTCCCGTTAGCGTCCAGCGCAATCGCCGCCCCACTGTCACCGTAGCAATTTATATTACAATTTCCGACGAAGTTAAATCCCTGGGCGCTGCCGCCCAGGTACGTCGAGTAGATCAGCGCCGAACCCGCCGCGTTTATCTTGCTGATGAACACGTTGTCCGAATACTCCCCAGCGGCATTATTCACTTTCTGAAATGCTCCGCTGGTCACCGGAAAATCCTGTGAGTAGACGGCCCCCGTCACATAAGCATTGCCGGCACTATCCACGGCAATAGCCGACCCGCCGTCGCCTACAGTTGATGCCGAATTCATAAAATTCATTGCCCCGCTGCCACCCAGGTAAGTCGAATAAACCAGCGCCGAACCATTCCCATTTAGCTTCGTCACAAAAGCATTCGAGACTCCTCGCGTCACGCCGTTGTTCGTGGTCTGAAAAGCTCCTGTGGTCACCGGAAAATCAGTGGAATACGTTGTCCCCGTAACGTAAGCGTTCCCGTGCGCATCAATCGCGATCCCGGCGGCGCTGTCGCCACCTGAAGTTTGTGTTCCGGACATTTGGGGGACGGCGATGTGCCCGCTGCCCCGAGATACGTCGAGTAATCCAATCCCGACCCCGCGGTATTCATCTTCGTCACAAACACATTCCCGAATCCGTTGGCCACTCCCTTGTTGGTCGTCTGGTACGGGTTTCCTTTAAGTGGAAAATCGGTCGAATTGGTGTTCCCCGGCACATAAGCGCTGCCTTCCGCATCCACCGCGATCCCAGACGCGGAATCGCCGCCGCTCCCACCCAGATAAGTCGAGTACGCCAGCACCGGATCAATCACCAACTCGCGCGTCGTATCGTAATGCCCCAGCGCAAACCCAACTTCGTTCTTGCCCTTCAACACAAATTGTCCGTTCACCAACTCCCGCTGCCCATCGCGCATCTGGTAAACCACCGGCTTCTGAAACGCGATCTCGCCATTCCGCTCGACAATCCTCAAATTGCCATCCGCACCAACGCGCAGCTTCCGCGCTCCGTCAAATCGCAATCGCACCTGACGCGTACTCGCGCCCGGCTCAATCACAAAGTCATATTCCAATTGCCGCTGATTCCCGTAGTAGATGAGATCCACGCCCGGATAAACTCCCGCATACTTCACTCGCGCATAAGTAGGCACATCCGTGTGCCATCGGCTCGGGTCATTCCCAATTAGATAGTTCGCCTTCCCTGCCAGCGGTTCCACTTCGCTTACTTTCGGATCCACCGACGCTCCCACCAATTCCATGCGAATCACATCAGTCTTCGCCGCATCAGCCGCAACAGCAGCAGCCGCTGCGCCGCTCCGGCGTGCATGCACACCAGCCCCAGCCTTCGTCAGCGATAGAACCGCCGCATCCTCCGTCAGAAACAACGAGTACCCGCTTCCCCGCGCCAGGAATTTAACCTCCGGCGCAGTCTGACCATCGTTCGCCTCAAAACTCAAAGGCAATCGCCCATAATCCGCCATCAACGCCGCTGCAGTTGGCGACTCCGCGGGCCGTGCTGCAGCCCTAGACGCAACCTGTCCCGTCACCGATTGCGCAACCGCTCCCGCAGCCACCATCATCACAGCCACAATCGAAAACAAAACCGCTCGAGCACACCACGGCATCATCCGTGAAGCCACATCGAGCCTGCCGAAGCACTCCTTTCGGCGCACCGCCGCGAAATCAAAATCATCAAACCCACGAAGATCAAACCGGCCAGGATCAAAAGTACGAGAATGGCAGGCACGAGGATTGAAACCACGAAGATCAAAGGTACCGGGACGGAAAACGCGCATAGGTCCTCCTGTGAAACATCCGCGGGTCACTACGCTTTTCGGAATGCCTGCAAGGGAAGACGCTGGGCGCGGACACTATACCACTAATCGTACGTTATCCTGCTGTTAGCTTTTGATCAACTTGGCTGTGAAAGCCGCGCTATCTACGTTACGTTGTTCGCCCGGCAATCGGTTATCGTGGTTTCTTTTTTGGATGCCGCGCGGAGCCGTCCTACCGTTATCCGGTTCCGCCGCTGATGTTGGGGACTATCCAGATCGCGGAGTTGGCTGGGACTGGGGTGGATAGGCCGCCTGTGTAGCGGACGTCTTCTTCGCCTATGAAGATGTTGATGTGTTCGCGGACATGGCCTTGCTCGGTGGCGATGCGGTCGCGGAGTGGGGGATAGAGGAGCCAGAGCGCGGAGAGGGCGTCGGCTAGCGTGGCGGGTGCGTCCTTGATTTCTACTGTGTCGCGGCCTTCTACGAACTGGCGTAGCGGGCCGGGGATGTGGAAGGTGGCCGGCACGTTTATTTTCCGGAGCGGCGCGATTTATGGGACCCGCGCGATTTGCTGCGGGAATGGCTGCGCGAGGACGATGAGGATTTCGACGGCTTGTGCGGCTGCGGCGATTTCGGCGTGACTAATCTTGGGCTGGCGCCAGCTTCCTCGAAAATTGCGCTGCGAATGCAGACAACCGGCGGCAATCCTTCCAGCAGCCTTTGCCAGGATTTGCCTTCATCGCGCGAGGCATACAGCTGGCCGCTGCGCGTGCCGAAATAAATTCCGGCGGGATCGAAGGAATCGGCGGTCATGGCATCGCGCAAGATAGTTTCGTACGCGCCTTTTTGTGGCAAGCCGCGCGTGAGCGGTTCCCAGGAGGCGCCGGCGTTGCGCGTGCGATAGACGCGCAGACGGCCGTCGCAGGTGCAGCGAAATTCGTCGGACTCGACCGGGGCGATATAGACGCAATCCGGTTTTTGCGGGTGCACGACGACCGCAAAACCAAAATCGGAAGGCACGCCGTTGGCGACGTCTTTCCAGTTTTCGGCGAAATCGTCGGAGCGATAGAGGCCCCAATGATTTTGCAGGAACAGACGTTCGGGGCGCGCCGGGTGCATGGCGATTTTGTGCACGCACTGGCCGAACTCGGGATATTTATTGGGCATGAAGACGGCGCGGATGCCGCGATTCTGCGCGGTCCAGGTGGCGCCGGCATCGTCGGAGCGATAGACTCCGCCCGATGAAATGGCGACGTACAGGCGGCGCGGATTCGACGGGTCTTGCAGAATCGTGTGCAACGCGAGGCCGCCATTGCCGGGCATCCAGCGCGGGCGATGCGGATGATCGAACAGGCCGCGTACGAGCGACCAGGTTTCGCCGCCGTCGCGCGTTTCAAAAAGCGCGGCAGGTTCGACGCCGCAATAGAGAACGTCCGGCTCATCGGTCGGGCCGAGCGTGATCTGCCAGATATTTTTGAGCGAGACGCCGGCATCGGCGGGAAAACGGATTGGCGCTTCCTGCGGATTGGTCCAGGTTTTGCCGAAGTCGTCGGTGAAACGCAGGAGCGTCCCCCAAATACTTTGCGTCGAAGCCCAGATGCGGTGGCGGCCAGCGCGGCCGTCGAAGGCCATCGCGTTCACTCCATGGCCGTGAAAATAAGGGCCGCCTAATTCCCAACGCGCGCGCTGCCGATTCGAACGCAGCAAAAACGCGCCTTTCGTGGTGCCCACGAGCAGGAGCGAATCGCCTTTGCGCACCTGGATGTTGCGCATGCTGTGCATCACCGTGGTGCGTGGGGCGTTATTTTCGGCGACGGGATCTTTGAATACGACCACGGCGGACTGGAGCGCTTCGAGCGCGGCCTGGACTTCGCTGGCGCGTTGATAGCGCTGGCGCGGTTCTTTCGTGAGGCAGTGTTGAATGATGGCCCACAGGCCGAGCGGGAAAGTGGGGTCGAGCGCCTTCGGAGTTTCGCGGAGAATGGCGGCGCTGGTTTCGAAGCCCGTGCGGCCCTCGAACGGAAGGCGGCCGGCGGCGGCTTCGTAGAGGACGACACCGAGTGCCCAGAGATCGCTGCGGTAATCGGCGGGTTCTCCGCGCAAAATTTCCGGCGCCATGTAGGGAAGCGTGCCGCTGACGCTGGAGCTATCTTGCATCGTGGCGAAAGAGCGCGTGCCGGCTTCGGCGGGTGAATCGGGATTGACGCGTTTTGCCAAACCGAAATCGAGGACTTTTACGAGGCCTTCGTCGGTAACAACTATATTTGCGGCTTTCAGGTCGCGATGGACGATGCCCTTATCGTGCGCGCGGGAAAGGGCGCTGGCGATTTGGATGCCGTAACGCAGGACGGATTCGGGCGGCAAGCCCACGTCGCGGCTGAGTGCGCGCAGAGATTTTCCTTCGACGAGCTCCATCACGATGTAGAGTTCGCCGTCGGATTCGTCGACTTCGTAGATCGTGCAGATATTCGGATGAGCCAGCGCCGAAGAAGCGCGGGCTTCTTCGAGGAGATTGCGGCCGCCGGCGGATGGTTCGGGGCCGGCGGATTTATTGAGGACTTTTACGGCGACGTCGCGGTGCAACATTTCGTCTTGGGCGCGGTAGACAACACCCATACCGCCTTCGCCGATTTTCGCGATGATGCGGCAATGGCCCAGGACCTGGCCGATCAATGGTTGCTCCTTTGTTTCACATGCTAGGCTGGCCCACTGGAGGCGTCAAGGCGAGAGGGACGGGATTGCGGAATTCCATGCGAGGAAACGCGGGCGAGCGGTGATTGTGCGACGCACACACTACGAACGTGTTACGCAGAACTTTGCGCGAGCGATGCGCGAGGCGTGACGCCACGCCGCGATGATTCTTTATAGGCCGAGTTGACTCAGCCCGGGATGCTCTTGCGGGCGCGGGCCTTGCGGCCAGTGGTAGAGGCGCTCGGAATCCTCGATCGGCAGATCGTTGATGGACGCGTGGCGGTGATGCATAACGCCTTGCGCGTCGTATTCCCAATTTTCATTGCCGTAGGAGCGATACCACTGGCCGGAATCGTCGTGCCATTCGTAGGCGAAGCGCACGGCGATGCGGGCTTCATCGAAAGCCCAGAGCTCTTTGATGAGGCGATACTCTAGCTCGCGATTCCACTTGCGCGTGAGGAATTGGATGATCTGCTCACGGCCATTGATGAATTCCGCGCGATTGCGCCAGTGGCTATCGATCGTGTATGCGAGAGAGACGCGCTGCGGATCGCGCGAGTTCCACGCGTCTTCGGCTTGGCGCACTTTCAGCGCGGCCGTTTCGCGAGTGAAGGGCGGAACTAAACTTACTTGCGGTTGAGCGGTCATGGCTTTGCTCTCCTTTTGCGATCGCTGGTTTAGATGTTCGCGAAGGGCCAGCGGTCGCATTAAGGAAGTCCCCGCCTCCGCGTTGGTCGTATATCCGACAAACTTTTGCAAACGTCAACCATAAATCGCTGGGGACCATTGATTCACGTGCTCGACTACAGGTTTCATTATCCTCCGCTACGCGCTTCTCCGTATGGTGCGCCGGTCTCGGGAACGATATAACGAACATCGTGATGCTGTCCCGCCCTTCGCGGTGCCTGACCGATGGGCACTTGCACTAGAAAATCGAGATTGATTTCGCTGCGATTTTGTCGCAAGAACTTTGAAATGTGGGATGGCTGAACAACGAATCTGCGAACGCAGAGAGCCCGAATGCAGCACATTCGTTATGCCACGAATAAAAAGGAGATTGCAATGCAGATCAGAAGAGGATTGCTCGTAGCCGGAGCGTCACTGCTTTTCGCCGGCTCGTTGCTGGCGGGACCGATCCAACAGGATCAATCACCCGCGCCGGACAACAGCAAGACGAATCAAGGAGACGCCAGCAAAGATGCGATGACGGCGCAGCAGCAGAAGGCGAATCCGGCCGATCGCGAAACGACTAAGCAGATTCGCGGCTCGCTGACGAAAGATAAGTCGCTTTCCACTTACGCTCACAACATCAAGATCATCACGCGCGACGGACACGTCACGCTGAAGGGTCCGGTCCGCTCGGAAGATGAAAAAGCCACCATCTCGGCGAAAGCGGAGGCCATCGCGGGCGCCGGCAATGTGGACGATCAATTGACGATCGCTCCTCCGAAAAACCAGTAAGAAACACACGCGCGAACTCTTGAGTTTCAGAACCTCGTAAATTTCACGAACTGGCAAATTTCACAAACAGGAGATGCAAAAAATGGAAAACAAGAAAACGGCAGTGTTCGGGATTTACACGATCCTCGCGGCTGCCGACACGGCGACCGACGAGTTGGTTAAATCGGGTTTCTCTCCTTCCGCGGTTTCGGCTTTGCTTCCCGATAACCTTGGCAACCGTCCTATCGCCACGGAAAAGTCCACGAAGGCTCCGGAAGGCGCGGCAGCCGGCGCGGGTTCCGGAGCGGTTTTGGGCGGCGCGCTCGGTTTGTTGGTCGGCATGGGAACGCTGGCGATTCCAGGCGTGGGTCCGCTGATCGCGGCTGGTCCGATTATGGCCGCGCTCGCAGGATTGGGAGTCGGAGGAGCGGTGGGCGGATTCACCGGCGCGTTGATTGGCATGGGCATTCCGGAATACGAAGCGAAGCGCTACGAAGGACGCTTGCAGAAGGGCGGAATTCTTCTCTCGGTGCACTGCGACACGTCTGAAGAGATCAAGCGCGCCAAGGAAATTATGAAGAGGACCGGCGCGGAGGATATTTCGTCCACCGGCGAAGCATCTTCTCCTTCGACAACGAAGGTGCGCACCGCGAATCCGTAGTCTCTCGCTCTGCTGCTGGACGATTCTTGGACTGATTCTTGTTTTCAAACTGTGAACGCAGTCTTGCGCAGTGAAAGGAGCTTCACGATGCTGCTACTGATTATCCTGCTGGTGCTCTTGTTCGCCGGAGGCGGCGGTTATTACGGTTACTCGCGATGGGGCGCGGGCGGCGGGATGGGAATCGTCGGCACGGTGCTGGTGATCGTGCTGATTCTGTACCTGCTCGGGATGTTGCGCTGACGATTACGACAGTGGCGGGGAGAGGCGCATCAGGCCTCTTCCCGCTTGATCGTGGCGCTTGCTTCTGCGTTTCGATTGAGCCAGCTGATGCCGGCGCCGATCAACGGAGCGCGTTCAAACAATTCCGAAACAAACAACCGGTCTCGAAATTCACCCAATTCTGCTTTCGCGGCGGCGAGAAAGTGGTCCGCGGCGCGCGCGATTCCTCCTCCCAGTATGATGCGATCGGGCAAAAACGCTCCGCTGACTTGACGGAGCACGCTGCCCAGTTCCCTTCCGAATTTCTCGAATGCCTCTTGTGCCTCCTGGCGGTGCGGCGTTGAGGCAGCGATCTCGCATACTTGTAAACGTTTACCAGTCAGTTTCTCGAAAGTCCCCTGAATCGCGAGCGAGGAAACATAGTCTTCAACGATGCCGCCGCGATACGCCTGGTTCCAGATTTCGCCGCCGCTGGGAACGCCCGGGCCTTCGACCACGATATTTCCGTCCACCGCGAATGCCGAGCCCACTCCAGTGCCGAGCGTAATGCCGACAGCGCGCTTGGTACCGAGCGCGCTAGCCTGGTGAATCTCGCCGAACAATGACGCCGCGGCATCATTCAGGAAGTGAATATGATGCGGCGGACAACCGAGCCGTCGGGATAGCTCGCCGCGCAGATCCACGCCGTACAGCGATTGAAATTTGTGGCGCATGTGGCTGATGCCGTGTTCGTAGTCGAAAGGACTTGGGATGGCGATGGCGATTCCAGCAGGCGTGGAAGGAGCAGGAAGCGTGATGGCGACGAGTGATTCGAACGCCGTGAAGAACGATTCAGATTCGCCGTCGGGAAGCAGGCGCAGTTCCCGAATCTCGCCAAGGCAGTTAGATTGCGGATAAAAAACGCCCGCAGCCATATGGCTGCCGCCAATGTCAAAAACTAAAACAGGGGCGCGGGAAGAGTCCAACATACGCTCCTCTCTGGTAACGATACCACTATCCACGGATTTTGCCGTAGCAAAATGGCTCGCACCTGCTGCATTACAAATCGTTGGCGGTCCTAGATCGGTGGGTACTACTTAAATAATTCTCACTCCCGCGCCTTGCGAATTACTTCGCAGCCGCACGAGCGTCGTATCACCAATTCGGTGGGCAGCAATATTCGCTGGTTGACCGAACGCAAATCGGGACTGCCAGACCGGATCCAGTCCAGTAGCATACGAGTGGCAGTGCGGCCCAGTTCCGCAGCCGGTTGGCGCACGGCCGTCAGGGGGACGCCGAGCAATCCTGCCATTTCGAAATCGTCAAAACCAATAATGGCGAGTTCATCCGGGACGCTGATGTTTTCGCGCTGCAGAGCTTGCAGCACATTCACAGTGGTAACGCCATTCAAGGAAAAAAGCGCAGTCGGCTTTTTTGCGCCGCGCAAATGTTTCAACAGTCGGGGGACGAGGGCCGCCGGTTCGTCGGCAATCATCAATTCGGAGTGCAGCCCGGCCTCGGCCATGGCCTTTTCGTAGCCCTCGATTCGTTCAGCGATGGAGTTGAACTGGCTGTCGTACCCGACGCACAGGATAGTGCGATGTCCGTGCTCCACCAGATGATGCACGGCCTTTGCGGCGCCTTGCGCATTCTCGACCATCACTTCGCCGGCATCCAGGCCGGGAAATGTACGGTCCATCATCACGACCGGAACACCCCTGGCGCGAACGTCTCGCAAGTGCCCGATGCTGTCTGGACTGGTGGGAACAAGAAGGACGCCTGCGATGCTGCGCGATTTCATCATAGCTAGCTCGCGGGCCTCGCTGTCACTATCGCGCTCGGAAGCCAGGAGGAGCGTGACGTAGCGATGCTTGGCGGCAAACTGCTGCACGGCGTGGGCGCAAGTCGAGAAGAATCTATCGGCCAGGTCGGGGATAATCAGGCCGATGGTGTGCGAAGCCTGACCCTTCAGGAGGCGAGCCGCTTCGTTCGGTTCGTAGCCGAGCTTTCGGATGGCTGCGCGAACTCGCGCTGCGGTGGCCGCGCTCACCAGGTTGCCGCCGTTGATCACCCGGGAAACGGTCATCTTGCCGACGCTGCATTCGCGAGCAACGTCTTCAATCGTCGGCGGACGACTAGGTTTTTTGGCCACGCTTCCCCTAGCGCAATACGGACACGCTAACTCCTGGAAACCAGGCGGCAACGAAACGCGCCATCATAGCGCAAATCCTGGCAGACGCGCGTCTAAGACAGCGAAAAATTGCGCCCAAAGTTGGCGCCCGGAGCGCGGATTCCGGAGCCGCGTTTGGGTGGCCTGGAACGCGACCGGGATGCAGCGACTGGAAATGATGGACGCCGCGAATATTCCCGCGAATATTCTGTTGACGCGAGAGATTCAACCAGCCTATAAGTTCAAACGATTCCATGGGAACGGTACCATTACTCGCGCCGGCGAGCTTCAAACGGCAAGTGTACCAACTCTCCCGGTGGGCTTTCCCGCAATTTCTAGCTTCGCTGCTTCCGTGCAGGGTCGCCGGCGTTCGTTAAATTCATCGCCAGGTTCCCGTTCCGCAGGCAAGATTGCTAACATGGCACCCGGTCTGCCAATTCAACACTTTTCGGCGATGGGCTTCTTTAAGAATATTCGCTTGCGGATCAAACCGCCCTGTGCCGCAGACGGTTCACGTCGCTCAGTAAGCTTTGCGCGGCGCGCTGTATCTGAAAAGGGTGTTTCGAGAAGAATGGAGATTGCTCGATGAATACGAAACGCGTCGCCTGGCTCTCCGCGCTGCTTTGCGCTCTTCCGTTGGTGGTGCTCGCGCGAACGAAATACAAAGCGCAGGGCTCGGCGACGCCCGCGCCGGTCGGGATGTTCCAGAATCACCAGGATATCGGCACGGTGCTTCATGCGGGATCGGTGGTTTACGACTCTGCGACTAAGACTTACACCGTGAGCGGCAGCGGCGAGAATATGTGGCTCGCCGCGGACGATTTTCAATTCGCCTGGAAGCAGGTTTCGGGTGACGTCGCGCTGACAGCCGATATTTCCTTTCTGGGTGGCGGCGGCAATGAGCATCGCAAGGCTGTCTTGATGCTGCGGCAAAGCCTGGACGCGGATTCGGTGTACGCGGACGTCGCTTTGCACGGCAACGGGCTAACTTCTTTGCAATATCGCGAGGAAAAAGGCGCGGCGACACATGAGATCCAGTCGAATATTTCTGCGCCACGCAGGCTGCGGATTGAAAAGCGTGGGGAGTACGCATACGTGCTGCTTAGCGCAGCGCGCGATGGCGAGCCGCAGCCTTCCGGCACGGACATGCGCATCCCGCTGCATGGGAAATTCTATGTGGGCATCGGAGTGTGTGCGCACGATAAGGACGCGGTGGCGAAGGCGACGTTTGCGAATGTGGATTTGCAACCCCTGACCACGCCTGCCGCTAACGCGCCAACGACTCTTTACAGCGCGCTGGAAGTGATCAACGTCGCAACCACCGATCGGCGCGTGGTGTATCTTGCACCAGACCGTTTTGAGGCGCCAAACTGGATGCGCGACGACAGCTCATTCCTCTTTAATCAGAAAGGCCGCATCTACCGGCTGCCGATGACCGGCGGGACGCCGCAAGTGATTGATACGGGATTTGCGATTCAGTGCAACAACGACCACGGAATCTCGCCCGATGCCACCGAGCTTGCTATCAGCGACCAATCGCAGGAGCCGCACAACTCGCTTGTATATATTGTCCCGATCGGCGGCGGAGTGCCGCGGCGCATCACCAAGAACTCGCCTTCGTATTGGCACGGCTGGTCGCCCGACGGCAAGACGCTGGCGTTTGTGGGCGAGCGCAACGGCAATTTCGACATCTATAGCATCCCCGTCAGCGGCGGCGAAGAGACGCGATTGACCACGGCGGAAGGGCTCGACGATGGGCCGGAATATTCGCCGGACGGAAAATACATCTACTTCAATTCGGTGCGCACCGGGATCATGCAAATCTGGCGGATGCGTCCCGACGGCAGCGAGCAAACGCAAATCACGCACGACGAATTCAACAATTGGTTTCCGCACCTTTCGCCAAACGGAAAGTGGATGGTGATTCTCTCGTACGACAAGAGCGTCTCCGGGCATCCCGAGAACAAGGACGTGATGCTGCGGCTGATGTCGCTCGAGGATAAAAAAATCACGGTTCTGGCAAAATTATTTGGCGGCCAGGGGACGATCAATGTCCCGTCGTGGTCGCCGGACGGCAAGCAACTGGCGTTCGTCAGTTACGAGCTGCTGCCGGCGAAGTGAACTGGCGCGTTGCTAGAGCGCGCGGCGCTGGCGCGCTGCTTGCTTCGGGCGCACCGGCGCGCTGAAAAATTTCGAACGGGAGACAACGACATTGTCCATCCATGGCCGTCGCGAATTTCTGAAGTTTTCGCTTGCGGGCGCAGGCGCTTTGGCCGCGGGCAAATTGGCGCGCGGCGCGGCGGCTCCATCGGCGCATCGTCCGCTGGGCGTGCAGCTTTACACCGTGCGCGACGCCGCGGAGAGGGATCTGCCCGGCGTGCTGGCGGCGGTGCGCAAGATCGGCTACCGCGAAGTGGAGACTTACTGGAACGTTTACACGCATCCGGCCGTGGAATTGCGGCGGATGATCACCGATCACGGGCTGCGCGTGCCGAGCGGCCATTTCGATTACGACGGCCTGGAGTCCAAGATTGATTACGCAAAAACTCTGGGGGTGCAGTACATGATTTGTCCGATGCTGCCGGAAAAAATGTGGAACGAGCTGGACGGCTACAAGAGCGCCGCCGCGCAATTGAACGTTTGGGGCGAGAAAGTACAGAAGGCCGGGATGCAGCTTGGTTTTCACAATCACAATTACGAATTCAAGCGCTTTGGCGGGACTACTGGCTTCGCAACTTTGATGAATGAGACGGATGCCAAGCTGGTTTGCCTGGAAATGGATTGCTATTGGATCGTGGAGGCGGGCGAAGATCCGTTGAAAATGATGGAGCGCTACAGCAACCGCATCAAGGAAATACATCTGAAGGACCGCAAGTCCGGATTCCCCACCTCGCAGGTGAAGGACGCCGCCGCCGAACATTTTACGGAAGTCGGCTCCGGGACAATTCACTGGAAGCCGATCCTGGCCGCCGCGGAAAAGCTCGGCATAAAACATTTCTACGTCGAACGCGATTCGGGCGACCTGCCTCCGCTCGAGAGCCTGCGCATCAGTTTCGAGTATCTCCAGCCGTTGATGTAGCGACGCGATAGCCGAACCGTGATTCGTGGCGGACGGTTGTGGTGTGAGATTTTTGGCGTTTGATAACTGCGTTTTTGTGTCGATTAGAACGGGATGCGATCGTTTGTTTTGAGAGGTTTACGGGCGAAACGCGTTGCGGTTTGTATCGAATAAGAATTGACGCGACCGTTTGTTTTGAACGAGTTATGCGAATTATTGTTCCGGCGAAAGTGTCCATTTGTATCGAGAAGTGCCGCTGCGATCTGCGACCCGTGAGTGGTGATTTGGCAGTGACTAGTGGCTCGTGATGAGTGGCGAGTGAGCGGCGGAGCGGGGATGTAACATTGTAGTTGGGACGTTACATGAGGTTTTGGGGCGGCCAGTTGGTGAGTGGCGCGACAACTGAGGGGCGCGAGGCGGTTTTTGGGTAGAGTTTTCCCTGGGGGTGGGAGTGGTCTGCCCGTCGCCGTTGTAGCGGAGTGCATGTGGCGTCCTCAGTGGGCTGGTACAGTGGCCCGATTCTATTTTATCACATTTACTGTATGATTACTAGTCCCGAAATGGGAAAGGCTGAGGGGTTGGGCGAGGGCGCGGTGGCGCGGTGGCGCGCTAGCGCCATCTGCGAAACAAATTGTTTTGAGGAAGTGACGGGTATAGGCTCTAGCCGATGCGTTTCGACTTTAAAGCGGTGATCGCCACGGGAATTTCCGTGTGGTTGGCAGTGCTGGCGTGCCTGATGGGCTGCACACTTCCGAACCTTGCGAGCGCTGATGCGGTCAACGCTTCTTCCGTGCATCAGAGTTCATCCGAGCGAAACTCGATGGACCTGATGGAGGGCATGGAAAACTGCCCTCATCATCATTTCGATGGGAGTGCTCCGGCGAAACCAAACGGCGACAAGCCCGTGCACGGCGGGAATATGCCGTGCTGTCCGGTGGAAGTTACTGTTGCAGCGAAGCCGGACATCGCCAAGCTAGGAATTGCGCTCCCGCGTGATTTCGTTTTGCTCACGAACGCTGATTTAGTGACGACTTGGGTTTATCACGCGACGGAATGTGTTCCTTCCGTGTGGCACGGTGGCAGAGACACACTCCTCGCAACACACCTTCTTCGCATCTAGAAATCATCTCCACGAATTGTGCCCCGATTTTCCCGCTGACGGCATCGCTGTCGGCCGACAAAACCCATTTCGATTTTCAAAGGAGAAAATCCATGAAGAAAATGAGAGCAATTGTGTTGATGGCAGTGATCGCACTCGGTTTCGCGGGAGCAGTAAGGGCGGCGCAGACAGCATGCTGCGATTCCGCCGAGTGCTGCGCTTCCTGTAACGGGTGCTAGGAGCAAGCGAGTAAAGTGAACTCGGGAAGGCGCGGGCCAGTACATCCGCGCCTTCTTATTTCTTGGCGGTAACGAGCGGATTCGCGGATCGCGCGGGAGCACGCGGGTCACGCCGAGGTGTGGCGGGGAAACTCGAAAACTTCGCGGGAAAGGCACCGCGAAAGGTAGGGTGCTGCGCGCCGTCTTTTCCGGGCGCTTCCGCGCCGGACTAAGTTTATGCCGCGCCTCCGGCGCTGGTGCCTTGCCTCGATTTGACCTGTGCGCTGGAACGGAATGTGAATCAACCGGCGTGCTAGGGCGTCAGTTTGCTGGGGCGAAGGGAAACTTTCGAGTTCAAGCCAGACAGACTCGCCTGCGGCGAGAGGGCAACACCCCGAAAATCCAAATATTACCGCGAAACAGCGGAAGGGTGTGCGACCTACGTCGTCGGTTGACGGCTGTCCTTCTTAGAGGATGAGAGGCGTGAAAATCGAGTTATGGCAATGCGTGGAAGATGAGTAAAATTCAAGTATTCGCAGAGTCCCTGTAGGTCCGGAAACATCGTCGAAGCGTTGATTCCCAATTGATTCAGTTGGCCTCTGATGAGCGGGAAGTAGGAAGTAGTTCGCTTGGACGCGACACTTCTCACAATCCCTTTTATAGCTCTTGTTGTCTTCGAGCGGTATAAACCCGTTTTCTGGGTCGATATACTTGTGCACAGTGAACCAACCGCTCTGTGCAACGATTGTCCTAGTTATGTGTTTCGGTTGGAATATTTTAGTACGACCATCGTCAAACGGTGATTCCGTTCCTTGCTTCGCAACATCGTCAGTCGAGAACGGAAGAATCCAAACGACTCCATCCTCTCCGTCCTTTGGATCGTTCCTGACAGCAAACCAGAGGATCGCGCCTTAAGCATCGACAGCTCGGTCGGATCAATCGCAGTACCTTGCTGATTAATTTTGAAGAATGAGTGTTCGGCCTTAGTAGCGTCCCCGGTTACCCATTGCACATTGATTGCGAGCGATCCCAATTTCTTTGCGCGGTCAATGTGCTCTGGTTTCGCTGCTCTCGTAGGATTGCCGATCGCAAACTTCAAATCCGCATATGAACCGACCTCTTTCTTTATGATTTTTCGCGTTTGCTCGGCGGCTTCAGCTTGGGCTGGAGGGATCGAGTGCTCGAAAAACTCGTGCGACATTTCGCCGTCGCCGTAGTCGTCCTGAACCCAAGCGACTAGAGAGCTAAGGCGATGGGAACCGTCTATCACAAAAACGTCGTTACTTGGCGATCTCCATAAGATAATCGCGGGAACCAGGTCATCGTTTACGAAAGACTTCACCAGTTCCGCTACCGTCTCTGGTTCCCAATTAGGCGTTTCCCTCTGAAAATCTGGCTTTTTCAACACACTGTAAAAGAACTTTCCTTTTTCCAGCTCCGTGATCGTCTGAGTTGCGGGAAGATTGGCGCCCGACGACTTGTCGGCTCTAACTTCAAAGTCTTCTCGCGGGATCAAACCATCGAGATTTACGTAGCTTTTTGGCATCCAATGATCCTGAGGGTGAATTTTACTCGTGAAGCTACTACGCTCATCGTACACCTGCGAGCGACCGCCGTCTAAGTAGTTTGAACTCGAACCTAATTATAGTTCAACTATACTTTTGCAAGAAGTAACTACCTCGCAGCCCAATTAAGACGGATGGGGCAGCCGCCATCCCGTTCGGGCGGCTTGGAAGGATGGCCCAACCGCCGTTCGATCGCGCGGCACCTCACAGTGCCACTGAAGTCTTGTTCGGAGCTAGCTTTGCGAGTTCGTCGACAATGCGGCTCATGCCTCGCGAGCCGTCGTTTCCTTAGCCAATTGAAGCAGCGCATCAAGAAATAACGTAACGTCGATCAAGCACCAGTTTACGAACGGAAGAGGAGAATTTGCACCGTGGGTCTCGATATACCCGATAGCTATGCTGCCATCACTCCTGAAGTCTTGGTACTGCTGCAAGCACGCCGCATTGGGATGGGAAAGTTCGCTCAGCAATCCATAAGTGTCCTTGGCCGCTTCCCATCCATGCGCTTGTCGCTGGTATTCCTCATACATCGAAACTGCGTTTCCGATTCGAATCGGGTCTGGTACTGTCGGCAGAGGTTGCAGCGAAGCTGGTGCGTACTTGTCGCCGTACTTCTTCGCCCACATATTTCCGATGGCGGCGGGTGTCAGGACCGTCCACGCCTCTTCCCAGTTTTTCGCTTGATAGCAATCCCTGAGCTTGCCGCTCATGTAACATGCGTGAGCAGTCCATTCAAAAACGTGCCTGCTAACGATGGTGGCCGCTGGGACATTCTCAGTATCCGCAAGAAGTATTAACCCACCGAGAATCTTGTGGATGTGCGCGATCGCGGACTAGGCATATAGCTTCGTTCCCCACTGCACCAATTCTTCCGTCCGAGGCTGTTTTGGCGCAACGCGCGGCCTAGAAAGCGGCGGGAGGCTCACGTGACTTAGCCCATCCGCTACCAATTTGATTGGACGAATGCCCCTCATGCGATTGTGGCAAGTATAACATGGGGTTATTTGCTCTCGTGTTACGGGTCGCCCAGTGCGGGCACGGGCCGAGACGCGACGGTTATCGCGGTGGCGGGGGGCCTAGCAGTTGCGCCAGCGCGGCCTAGGCCCGTTGTGACGCGATCCGTTAAGTCAGCGGCAATTGCGGGCGCAGCAAGCAGCGCCCCTGCGAACGGCGAAGAGTACAGCCAAGAGTGGCTGTGCCACGCTTGCTCACGGCTCGTTCTTGCGACTCCACAATTCTAGGAAGAGGGCTACTGTGGCTGGGGAGTGGCCTGCGTAGTGGTTGTTGGCGTAGGCGTAGACTTTTTTGCCGCGGTGGGTGGTGGTGTAGCAGTAGTCTACCCAGTGGGAGAGGGCGGCGCGGCGGTCAATGACGGTTTTGTCCCAGGTTTTGGTTTGTGCTTCGATTTCTTTGCGATCGCCTAGCCATCTTATGTAGGTGAAGCCGGCGGTAACGGGGTCGAGTTTTTGGGTTAGGTCCTGGATGGCGGGCATCCAGGATTGGTCAATTACGGCTAGCGCTACTTGATGCTGGCGCAGAAGATCGGTGAATGGTTGGTCCAGCCAGTATTTATTCCTGATTTCCAACGCGACTTGAAAATCCTTGGGAAGTTTTTCGAGGAATGGGCGGAGGCGCGCCTGGAAGTCGGCGCCGGTCTTGAATGTAGCGCTATTGAAATAGGGGAACTGCAGGAGCAGGGGGCCGAGTTTATCGCCTAGATGTTCGGCGGCGGCCAGGAAGCCGGCGAATTCGTCGGCGCAATCCGCTAGACATTTTTCGTGAGTGATGACTTGCGGGACTTTCAGCGCGAAGAGGAAGTTCGCGGGAGTTTTCTGCGCCCAGTTTTTCACGGTGGAGACGGCGGGAGTGCCGTAGAAGGTGGAGTCAACCTCGACGGTGTCGAATTTGGTGGAGTAGTAGGTTAGGAAGTCACGGGGTTGCATATTGGCGGGGTAGAAGGAGCCTTGCCAGCCTGCGGCGGTGAAGGAGGAGGTGCCGACGCGGATGGGGGCGGTTGGCGGCATGCGCGAGAGAGTAGCGGGAGAGAGGCGAAGACGCAACCCTGCGACCCGCTACTGGCGGGTCTCACGGTGATTTGTCCTTCGGACAATTCAGGCGTGCCGATATTACAGCGAGGCGCGGTTTGTGGCGGTTCTGTAGGTGCAGGTGATTTGCGCTAGCGATTGCGCGAATTGGATGGCTTGGGCGGTGGTGATGTTGGTGGGGAGCTTTAGCAAGCCGGAGCCGGCGAGATTGGTGATCATCGTGGCGATGCCGGAATTCGCTTGGGTCCAATTTACCGTGCCGCTGGTGGTGTTGCTGACTACGTAGGAATCGATTACGCGGAGCATGGTGCCGGGCGAGAGCAGGATGCCGTTGTTGGCGTTCATGGCGTTGACGAGATCGAGCGAGAACCATTTCAGGTCTTGGGAATTGGTGTCGGCGGGGACGGTGATGAGGTTGCTGGCGATTCCGGCGTCCACGATGGAATTCATGGCGGCGGTTTGCGCGGCGGCGTTGGCGGAGCCGTCGGAGTTGGTGGGCGGAAGCGCGTCGGCGACGGCGCTGGCGAGGGCGACGACGGCGAGGGAGGTGGGCTGCGTTTGCACAATTTTCGAGACGGAGACGCCGTACTGCTTGAATTGCGCCATGGTCATGCCGTATTGCAGGGTGACGAGATTGGTGCGCACGGCGTTGCCGACGAAACATTCGACGGCGGCGTTTTGTCCTGAGGTGCAGGATTGCGCGCGAGCGGGCGGTGCGGCGATTGCGGCGGAAGCTGCGGCGAGACACACCCCTAGGCGCAGGGATTTACGGATAGTCATTTGGATGGCTCCTTAAACGAGATCTGTAGGCGCGCAACTCCACGGGGTTGCGGCCGTGGAATTTGTAGCGGCTGGGCGATTCCGCAACGCGAAGGGATGATGCATCAGGCAGGATGGAGGCGGCAACTGGCCGCGCGAACAGTTTGAGGCCAGCGTAATTTTGCGCAGCGTGGATTTTGGTGGCGCGTGCGCTATTTTCGTGGGAAAAGTTGACAGCGGCGGCCGCATGGGACAACACTGGCCGTGACGAACGATGGAAACGAACGCGCGAAAATTGAGCACGCATCAAAAGGCGGTGCTGATACAGGTGCTGCTGACGTTTCCCGCGCAGCGCGTGAATGTGTGCTGCCAGCGGGAGGCGAGCGGTGCGTTCGAATACGCGCAGGATTTTTTGACGATCTTCAAGGTGATTGGGTGGGACGTTCAGGAAGGAGCAGCGGTAGCGAATTGGAACGGCGAGACGGCGGGATTGTCGATGGTGGTGGCGTCGCCGGGCAGCTTGCCGGTGGGGGCGGAGGCGCTGCGGGATGTCTTGCGGATTTATGGAATTGAGGTGGCGACGGTTTGCGATCCGAAGTGCGGGGTGAGTGCCGGCGGATTTATTTTTAATGTGGGCGCGCGTGATGCGCAGGATGCGGTGCGGGCCGCGGATGACGCGGCGTAGAACGCAGTGATTGCCGGGGCTGACCGCCGATCGGGAGATTGGCGGTCCCAAGCGGCGCGCCGCCGGTTACTAATGCGTTGAGATTTTTGCAGTGGGCTTGACTTGGCGCAGGGCTGAGTCAAACTGGAATCCCTTCCGTATTGCTCCACTGGTGCAAGACTGCCCTCTCCGGTCTAGCTTTGGCGTGATCGTTTGTCTGTTCATCGCCACGAGCGCCGGCCGGCGGAGCGACCTCGCGAAATTTTGTTTGTGGAGGATTTTCGCGCGGCTCCCATTGTTTCAGCAGCAGAGGAGGGGCTGTGGTTTCGCCTGCACACATCATGGTCGGTTCGTACGACTACTCGCTGGTGGCGTTATCCGTGTTGATTGCGGTGCTGGCTTCGTATTCGGCGCTGGATCTGGCGGGTAGAGTGACGGCAGCGCGAGGGGTAGCGCGCGTGGTGTGGTTGACTGGAGGCGCGGCGGCGATGGGCTCGGGAATTTGGTCCATGCACTATGTGGGGATGCTGGCGTTCCGGCTGCCGGTTGCGGTGCAATACGACTGGCCGACGGTGCTGCTATCGCTGCTGGCGGCGATGTTCGCTTCGGCGATTGCTTTGTTCGTGGCGAGCCGAACGACGATGGGATTCGTGCGCGCTGCGATCGGCAGCGTCTTTATGGGCGGCGCGATCGCGGGTATGCACTATATCGGAATGGCGGCGATGCGCTTGCCGGCGAAGTGCAGATATTCAGCGGCGATCGTAGCGGTGTCCGTGGTCTTGACAATCGTAATTTCATTCCTGGCGCTGCTTTTGACTTTCCATTTTCGCGGAGAAACCACTTCGGGAGGATGGCGGAAAGCGTTGAGCGCGGTGGTGATGGGCGCGGCGATCCCGGTGATGCACTACACAGGAATGGCGGCGGCGAGATTCACGGCGATGCCGGGAGTCTATGGGGATTTGTCACACGCACTGAGCATTTCGACGCTGGGTTTGGCGGGGATTGTGGTGGTCACGTTTATTTTGCTGGAGTTCACGGTGCCGACGTCGCTGCTGGACCGGCGATTTTCCGCGCAAGCGGAGCAGAGTAACAAGCTGGTCGCGCTACTCCTGGAATCGGCGCCGCAGGCGATCTACGGAGTGGACTCGCAGGGAGTGTGCACTTTTTGCAACCGAAAATTCCTGGAGTTGCTGGGATACGAATCGGCAAAAGATATCGAGGGCAAGAAACTGCACGGCATGATTCACCACACCAGGGCGGATGGCAGCGCTTATCCCGCGGAGGAATGCCGCGCGTTTGAGGCGTTCCGCACGGGACAAGGGACGCACGCTGACGGCGAATTGATGTGGCGCAAGGATGGAACGAGCTTTCCGTCGGAGTATTGGTCTCATCCGGTGCACCGCGACGGTAAGGCGATCGGGTCGGTGGTGACCGCGAGAGGCAACGGCTGGAATTTCAGGAAATGCTGGATGGAGGACGCGAGCACCTACGCATGGAGAAACGGTACGTGCTGCGGGACGGTCGGCAGGTTTGGGCTACCGTGGAGCTTGCGATGCTGAAGAACAGCGCGAACATCTGGGACTCGTAAGGATTTCGGCGGAATCGCTGCTGGCGATCATCAACGACATTCTGGACTTTTCGAAAATCGAAGCGAACAAGATGGAAATTGAGGCTATTCCGTTTGATTTGCGGGAAAGCTTGGGCGAGACGATGAAGTCGCTGAGCATTCGCGCGGATCAGAAGGGGCTGGAACTGGTGTACGAGGTGCAGCCGAATGTGGCCGAAGCGGTGATCGGCGATCCCGGACGCGTGCGCCAGGTACTGATCAACCTGGTGGGGAACGCGATGAAGTTTACGGAGCACGGCGAGGTGTTCATCAGCGTCAGCGAAGAATCGCATGAGCGAGACTTCACCATGCTGCATTTCATGGTGAGAGACACCGGCGCGGGCATCGCCAAGGAACAGCAAGCAAGAATCTTCGAGGCGTTTTCGCAAGCCGATGGCTCGATGACTCGCAAATATGGCGGCACGGGGCTCGGGCTCACGATCTGCACCCGATTGGTGGGGATGATGGGCGGGAAGGTATGGGTGGAAAGCGAAGTCGGGAAAGGCAGCACGTTTCACTTTACGGTGCGCCTGGGCGTGCAACGAGCGTCCGTCCGGCGGCCGGCAGCGCTGCAGCGCGAGCAACTGCGCGACATGAAAGTGCTGATCGTGGACGACAACTTCACGAACCGCAAAGTGCTGAACGGGATGCTGCTGCGCTGGGACATGAATCCCACGGCGGTGGACGGGGGCGAATCGGCGCTGCAAGCTCTGGAAATCGCTAAAGCGGCCGGGCGGCCGTATTCGTTGATTTTGCTGGATGGCCAGATGCCCGGGATGGATGGATTCATGCTGGCGGAACGCGTGAACAAAGAACCGGATTTGGTGGGCGCGTCGATCATGATGCTGACTTCGGCCGGACATCTGGGCGACGCGGCGCGTTGCCGGAGTCTGGGAATTTCGGCGTACCTGATGAAGCCGGTGCGGCAGGGTGATTTGCTGGAAGCGCTCGCGAATGTGCTGCAGAATCGGCCGCGCGAGAAAACCGCGCTGGTGACGCGGCATACTTTGCGCGAGGGCCGCAAGCGCGCGCGCATTCTGCTGGTCGAAGACAATGTGGTGAATCAGACGCTGGCCGTGCGGCTATTGGAAAAATGAGGCTTTGCCGTTGCGGTGACGGGCAACGGACGTGAAGCACTGGCTCGTTTGGCGACAGACGAGTTTGATCTAGTGCTGATGGACGTACAGATGCCGGAGATGGACGGATTTGAGGCGACCGGGGCGATTCGCGAAGGTGAAAAAACGAGTGGTCGGCACATTCCGATTGTGGCGATGACGGCGAATGCGCTGAAGGGCGATCAGGAGCGGTGCCTTTCGGCGGGGATGGATGCGTACGTTTCGAAACCAATTCGCACGAATGAGCTGTATGCGACGCTGCAAATGATTCTGAACGGGGCCGCGGTGCCGCCGGTGGCGGAAGAGCACGAAAAATTGGCGCAGTGAGCAAACTATTCCGCGGAACATTTGGCCGAAGCGCGGGCCTACAGCGCGATTCACAGATTCAAATTCAAAGGCGGGCGGGTCTGAGACCCGCCCCTACGACGCGGCTTTCTTTTGTGCGTGGCGCGTGCATCAGACGGCGTTTCGAAGGCGCTGGTGGCGCGGCGTTGGAGCGGGCGCCTAGGTTGTGCCAGAGGTAGATGGTGGCGTAGGCGCGCCAGGGGCGCCAGGCTTCGGAACGCTGTTCTAGTTCTTGCGGATTTGTCAGATCGAGCGCGCGGAGGAGCGCGGCGTCTCCGGCGGGAAACGCGTCGGTTTCGCCGAGGGCGCGCATGGCTACGTATTGCGCGGTCCATTTGCCGATGCCGGAAATTTCGCAGAGGCGTGTGAGGAATGTTTCGGAGTCCACCACGCCTTCAAAATTGATTTTGTTTTCGCAGACAGCGCGAGCGAGCGATTGAATGGTGCGGGCGCGGGCGGGGATGACGCCGGCGCGGGTGAGATCGGCTTCCGCGAGAATCGCGGGCGGTGGAAAAAGATGCGTGAGGTTGCCGCCGTTCGCGAATGAGGCACCGAAAAGCGCGGCGATACGGCCGGCGATGGCGCGGGCACTCGCTACGCTCACTTGCTGGCCAAGAATCGCGCGGGTGGCGAGTTCGAAACCGTCCCAGCTGCCCGGGACACGCAGGCCCGGAGCGGCCTGCACGAATCGCGCGAGTTGCGGATCGCCGCGCAGAGTGCGGGCGATGTCTGTCCAATCGGCGCTGAGGTCGAACATCGCGCGGATGCGTTCGATGATGGAAAAAAGCGCGCAGGGATCGCCGAACTGAATGCGGATGGCGAGGGATTCGCCGCGCGGGTGGAGAGAAACCTCGAAGTAACCCGGCTGGCCGTGCAGCGAGATGGTGCGGCGGTAGGCGCCGTTCTCGACGATTTCAACTCCGGGAATGGCGCGGCGCGCGAAAAAATCCAGCATGCCTGGCCAGTGATACGGCGGGCGAAAACGCAATTGAAACAGATATTGGTTTTCGGGCTGCGCGGCGGAAGGACGCGCGAGGCGGCGGATTTGCGTCGGGGTGCGGCGATAGGTGACGCGGATCGCGGCGTTGAAGCGGCGGACGCAATTGAAGCCGGAGGCGATGGCTACCTGGCTCATCGGCAGAATGGTTTCGTCTATCAATTTTTTGGCGAAATGCAGGCGGCGCGTGTGGGCTACGGCGCTGGGCGTGGCGCCGAGATGTTTTAGGAACAGGCGGCGCAAGTGGCGCGCGCCTACGCCAAGGCGTTCGGCGAGGCCTTCGACTCCGCCATCCTCTAGGCCGCTTTCGGCGATCAGGCGCAGCGCGCGCGAAACGGTGTTGGAGGTGCCGGACCAGGCAGGAGTGCCGGGCGAACATTCCGGGCGGCAGCGCAGGCAGGGGCGGAAGCCGGCTTCGGCCGCCGCGGCGGCGGTGGGAAAGTAACGGACATTTTTTTCTTTGGCGGTGGGCGCGGGACAGATGGGACGGCAATAGACTTTGCTGCCGCGCACGCCGATGTAGAACTTGCCGTCGAATCGCGCATCGCGCGAGAGGCGGGCCCGGGAACAGATTTGCCAATCGAGGTTCATTTTGCCTTCGAGGCGATGATAGCTGAAACGGGCCGGAGCGCTGGACGTTTTCGGACCAGGTTCGGGAGTCGCCTCGCTGCCGGCACCGTGACCACTACGCTGAAGCCTTGCCCTGACAGAAGAGAGATCCCTCGCTCCGCTCGGGATGACAGCGCTTTTTCTGCAAAGTGTGAAATCACGCCTCGTTTGAATTTGCGCGTTGCGGGGCATGGGTGTTGGACGCGAGAGATTGCTTGAAGGCTCGGCGAGATTCAGGGGCGAGGTCCGGAAACGTCCAGATTGGCGTAGAGCGATGTCCGGAAACGTCCGACGCGGTGCGCGCAAAAAAACTATTTTGCAATCGGCGCCTGGACCGGCCACCCACCCAGGGAGTTTGGCCGGTCCAAGAACCGAAGGTTTTGAGCGCGGAATAAAAATGCATAAGCCCGCGGCGCGCGCGATCGGCTACTGCACGAGACAAACGGAGGAATCATGAAAATCAGAATCTTGCTATGCGTAAGCGTGATGGCACTTTTGGCATGCGCCGCTATGCCGGTACGGCTGGCCGCGCAGGAGCAGCAGCATTATCGCGTCGTGAATCTGGGAAATTTGAGCGGCACGGCCAGCTCGGGCAACACCATCAATAATATTGGATGGGCGATGGGCAGCGCGGACCAGGCGGGAAATACGACGGAGCACGCGACTGTATGGATTTACGGTTTGCGATTTGATCTGGGCACGCTGGGCGGGCCGAATAGCGACGTGCAGTGGCCGATCAAGAACGATCACGGTTTGGTGGCGGGCTGGGCGGAGACGGCGGAGATGAATCCGCAGGGCGAAGCGTGGAGCTGCACTGCTTTTAATCCCACCGCTGTTCCGACCGGACATGATTGCGTGGGATTTTCGTGGCAGTGGGGCGTGATGTCTCCGCTGCCGACCTTGGGCGGACCGAACGGGTTTGCGGCTGGCGCGAACAATCTGGGGCAGATTGTGGGCTGGGCGGAAAATGCGTCGCATGACACATCGTGTGTGCTGCCGCAATATTTCCAGTTTGAGCCGGTGGTGTACGGTCCGGCACTGGGACAGATCCAGCAGTTGCCGAATTATCCGGGCGACCCGGACGGAGCGGCTACGGCGATCAACGATAGCGGACAGGTGGTGGGAATTTCCGGGACTTGCGATGTGGCGGTGGGCGCGTTTACGGCGACGCACGCGCTGCTTTGGCAGAACGGGACTGTGACGGATTTGGGAAACCTTGGCGGCAAGGGTTGGAACACTCCGATGGCGATCAATCGGCGCGGAGACATCGTGGGATTTTCGGATCTGCCGGGCGACGTGAGCGGCGGAACGCTGAATGCGAATTTTCACGCGTTTTTGTGGACTAAGGAAACCGGGCGGATGACGGACTTGGGCGTCCTGCCCGGAGATTCCTTGAGCGAGGCGCTGGATATTAATGATGAAGGGCAGATCGTGGGAGTGTCGCTGCCGTCGTTTCGCGCGTTCATTTATGAGAACGACAAAATGTGGGACTTGAACGGCTTGATCGCGCACGATTCGCCGCTTTTTTTGATTGAAGCGAATGGAATCAACGATCGCGGCGAGATTACGGGCGAAGCTTGCATCGTGGTGGATGGCGGGTGCCCGCTCGGCAACAACATCCCGGCTTTTTTGACGATACCGAAGGCCGGTGGAGATGACGACGATGGCGGGTGGTCGGCGGCTGCGAGTGTTATGGTGCCGGATGGTTTGCGGCAGCAGTTGATGCGGCGGTTGGCGTTTGGGCATTCTGGGCCGGAGGTGGTGAAGCCGTAGTGAAGGGTTGATTGCGGCAGCAGGGGAATGAGGGTGGGGATACTTCCCTGCCCTCATTTTATTTTGGACGTGATTTGATCGAGCTCCGCGAAAAAAGGCGTCGCTTCGGGACTAAAGCCTGTCTTCTTTAACCGGCTTGACGTCGGGGCTGAACCCCCGCCCTTCCGGTTTCGAGTGCGGAACGGCATGTCGAGAGGTGGCCTCGGCGTGTGGGTCGCAGTCCGCGACAGTCTCGCGCCGTGCGATCGATGGCGCACTGAAGTGCGCCGCTACAAAACCGGTGCCAAGCCGGTGGAATTTTGGTATATTTGGGGCAAGAGTAAAGCGCTTTCGCCTCCAGCTGAAAACGCCGAATGAAAATTTTGGGAGGAGTTTATGAATTGCTGGAGGATTGTTGTCGTTATGGCCGCGCTTTTCGTTTTTTCGTCGATTCCGCTGCGTGCGCAAAATTCAGACCCCGCGCCGCCACCGTCATCTCAACCACAGGATGTGCCGCCCAATGCTGCCGCGCGTGGCACGCGTTTTCTGGTTGCGCTGCAGACGCGAATTTCCACCAAGGTAGACAAATCTGGAAAACAGATATTTGCGCGGACGCTCGAGCCAATTCCTGTATCGGATGGCAGCATGCTGCCTGCGGGTGTGCAGGTGCGCGGGCACATTGATAAGGTGCAGTCCGCGGGCAAGGTGGGGCGCGCACGGTTGTGGCTGACGTTTGATGATATTCACACGGCTAGCGGATGGACTCCTTTGGTGGCGGATTTGATTGACGCGCCGGGAACTCATTCGATTCGGGTGCTGTTCGATCGTGAGGGTGAGATCGAGGCGCCCAGCAGCAAGCGCGATGATGAAATGCTGGCGATGGCGGAGGCGGCGTTTGTCGGGGCGGAGCCGGGACTCTCGAAGAAAGACAAAAAGGATGCGGCGATGGGGGCGGCGATGAACGCGGCGACGGCGTTCATGGCGACGTCAGGGCTGGGGCAGGAATTGACGCTGGAGCCGAATATGAAGTTGGAATTGGCGCTCGCGCGGCCGCTTTATTTTGGGAAGATTTGAGGAGGGCGGAGCGGTCTTTGCGGCGTCTTACTTTAAGGCGGGCGCAGCAAGCAGCGTCCCTACGGACCCGCACTTGCATTCGAGGATGATTGATCGGTCGGTGGCAATTCGCGCGGACTCTAGCGGCGACGTGCTTCGTCTGCTGCGTGGTTCGCTCTATTGGTTTTCGGGGGTAGTGCTGGTAGATTCAGTGATTGATGGCTACTGACGCTCCCAACCAGCAACGCATTCTGATTGTTGAGGATGAAGATAACGCGCGCAAGGGCTATGAGGCGCTTTTGCGCAAGTGGAATTGGGAAATTCTGGGGGTGGCGAGCGGCGAAGAGGCGCTTGCGAAATTCCAGGAATTCCAGCCCAGCTTGATTTTGGCGGACGTCGAGCTGCCGGGAATGAACGGGCTCGACTTGCTGAAACAGCTGGGCGACGAAATACTGCGCATCCCCGTCATTATTATTACCGGGCGCGGCAGCGACGAACGCGTGGTGCAGGCGATCGAAGCGGGCGCGTACTGGTACATCGAAAAGCCGCTGAAACCTCCCGTATTGCGAGCCTTGCTGGAACGCGCGTTGGGACGAGTGCGCGACCAGCAAGCGGTGGTGGCGTTGACGCGCGACCTGCGCGCGGCGGGAAAACTGGGCACTTTGGTGGGAACGTCCGGGCCGATGCAAGAAGTGATGCGTCAGGTGGAAATTGCCGCGCCTTCGACGGCGTCCGTGCTGATCACGGGCGAGACGGGGTCGGGGAAAGAGATGGTGGCGCGGTCTATTCACATGTTGTCGCCGCGGGCGTCGCGGCCGTTCATTGCGATCAATTGCTCGGCGATTCCGGAATCGCTGATGGAGAGCGAAATTTTCGGGCATGAGAAGGGCGCGTTCACCGGCGCGGCGGAGCGGCGCATCGGCTGCTTCGAGCTGGCGGACGGCGGAACGCTGTTGCTGGATGAAATCGGCGAGATGCCGGCGCCGACGCAGGCGAAATTATTGCGCGTGCTGGAAGATCACAAGGTGCGGCGGCTGGGCAGCAAGGTGGAAACTCCCGTGGATGTGCGGGTGCTGGCCGCAACGAACAAGGATCCCGAGCAGGCCGTGGCGGACGGTCACTTGCGGCAGGATCTTTATTTTCGGCTAAATGTTTTCAACGTGCATTTGCCGCCTTTGCGCGAGCACAAAGAGGATTTGCCGCTGCTGGTGGAGCATTTGCTGACGGATATTTCCGCGAAGCACGAGAAGAAAGTAGGCGGCGTGGGTACGGACGTGATGGACCTATTCAAATCCTATCCGTGGCCGGGAAACGTGCGGGAATTGCGCAACGTGCTGGAGCGCTCGGCGATCGCGTCGGATCGCGGGGTTATTACGCGGCAGCATCTACCGTCGAAATTCGGGCACGCGACGGCGATGACGAGTTCGGGGCTGAGTGGGCTGCATTTCCCAATCGGGACGACGGTGGACGCGGTGGAGCGTGAATTGATCCTGCAGACGCTGGGCGCGACGAGCCAGAACAAGACGCGCGCGGCGGAACTGCTGGGCATCAGCTTGAAAACGCTGCACAATAAGTTGAAAGAATACGAGGCGGGGCGGAAAGATGCGTCTCAGCCTGAAAACTAAATTCACGCTGGCGACCGGGCTGCTGGTGCTGGCAGTGGTGACGCTGGTTTCCGCGCTCTATATCGCGCGGCTTACGCGCCAGACGCTGCGGCAGGCGGATGACCGGGCGCGCTTTGTGGCCGAACAAGTTTTTCTCGCCTGCAAGAATTCGCTTACCGATGCCGCCGCGCGCGGCGATTTTCCGGCGTCCGATAGCGCCGCGGATTTGCGCGCGTACGTGCAGCGGGCGCTCGACCAGAGCAACACGCTCGATTCAGTGATGGAATCGGCGGTGGGATATTCAGCGACGATCTACGAGATCAGCATCAGCGACCGCGATGGAATCGTGATGAAATCGAGCGATCCGGCGGAGCGCGGCGAGAAGGTGGCGCAGCGGCCTCCGGTGAATTCGCTGGTGCGCGGCGGATTCTTTCAGCAACTGCGGACGCTGTATGGGCCCCCGTTGGTATATGAGGACTCGCTTCCTTTTAATGTGGGCAACGGGCCTTTTGGCGATATCCGCGTGGGACTTTCCTCGGCGCTGATTCGCAGCGAGATTTCGCCGAGCCTGATTTCCGCGGGATATTACGCGCTGGGTTCGGTGCTGCTCTCCACTCTGCTGGCGCTGATTGTGAGCCGGGCGTCGCTCGCGCCGATTGACCGCATATCCGCGCAATTGGACAGGATTTCCGCCGGCGAATTCGACCTGGAGCCGGTGAAACGCGGCGACGAATTCGGGGCGGTGAGCACCAAAATCATCGGGATCGGAAAGCAGTTGCGAGACGTGCGCGAAATTTTCAGCACGTTGCGAGAAAATTTAGACCAGGTGATGAGCGGTCTGGAAGATGGGCTGCTGCTTTTCAACGCCAACGGCTATACGGTTCTGGTAAGCCCTTCGGTGGAAAAATTTCTGGGCGTACCGCCGGAGGAACTGCGCGGGCGTCGCGCGAGCGAGATTTTTCCGGCGGGGCATCCGATGCGGGACGCGTTGGGAATTCGGGGCGACCAGATCGGGCTCGTGGATAATGCCGAGGTGACGCTGGATGGCCCGAACGGTCCGCAGAGAATCGGGCTGAGCGCGCAGGTGATTCGGGAGCACGGCGCGCCCATGGGATCGCTGGTCACGTTGCGCGACGTGGAATCGCTCGAGCGCATCGGCAGCCAGCTGCATGTTTCCGAGCGGCTGGCGGCGCTGGGGCGCGTGACGGCGGGTGTGGCGCACGAAGTGAAGAATCCGCTGAATTCGATGCGGCTGTGGCTGGAAGTGCTGAAGGCTAATATGCCGGTGGATCCCGAGCCGCAACAGGCCGTGAAAATGCTCGATAGCGAAATTGACCGGCTGGACCGCGCGGTGAAGACGTTCTTGAATTTCACGCGGCCGGTGGAATTGAAGCTGGAGGAAACCGATCTGCGGATTTTGTTGGACGAAGTGCTGGACGCGGCGCGGCCGGCCATCAGCAAAGCCGGGATCGAACTGCGCGTGGAGCTGCCGTCGCAATTCCCGGGCGTGCTGGTAGATTCACAGCTGATTCATCAGGCTGTGCTGAATCTGCTGTTGAATGCTTGCGATTTCACGAGCGCGGGCGGAAGGATCACGCTGAGCCTGCGGCGCAACGGCGAATTCGCGGTGATTGCGGTGTCCGATTCGGGCAAAGGAATTTCGCTGGAGGACCAGAAGAAGATTTTCCAGCTGTTTTTTACCACGCGGCCGGGAGGTACCGGGATAGGACTGGCGAATACGTTTCGGTTTGTGCAGTTGCATAACGGTCGGATAGAATTTGATTCGGAACCCGGGCGCGGCACCACGTTTCGTTTGGAATTACCGTTGGCACGTTCGATGGAAGCTCTGGCCGGAAAGATGCGGGATTTCGGACAGCCGTTCGCGGAAGAAAAACGATAAATGCCCAGCCGCCGCAGATTCGACGCTACCACTCTGACAACAGTGATGGTGCTGGTGTGCGCGCTACCGTTTGGGTTGACTGGCTGCGAGAAATCCGTGAAGGCCGGAGCACCGGTGGCCGCGGCGCCTGCGCCGGAGCCTTCGGACGCGAAGCCGCTTACGAATATTGCGCCGGACACTGACGCGCTGCCTCCGCCGGAAAATGTGCCGCCCCCTCCCAACCCCGCAGCGACGACCGTTGGGCCGCTGCCGGTAGAACCAGCGCAAACAAAACCAGCGCCGCCGTCACGCAAACCGCCCGTCGAATCAGCTGCGGATTCGCAGCCGGAGCAGCCTGCGCGCGCGCCGGCGCCGCAAATTTCGCCGCAGCTTTCTCCGGGCGATCAGGCCAGCCTCCAGCATAAGACGCAAGACGACATCATCGTTGCGCAGAAGAATCTGCAGCAATCGTCGGGGCGGGTTTTGAGCGCGGCGCAGCACGACCTGGTGGACAAGATTCGGAGCTTCTTGAATCAATCGGACGAGGCCAGCAAGGCTGGGGATTGGTCGCGGGCGCAGAATCTGTCGCAGAAAGCGCGATTGCTTTCGGCGGAGCTGGTGGATTCGTTGTAAACGCTGCATTGCGTTCGTCCGCCGGAGAAGAGATTTTGTAGCGGCGGTTCTTAGACCGCCATTCTTTGTTGCTGCGACACCGATAGCGCACTGAAGTGCGCCGCTACACAAACCCCGGTACGAAGTGCAGCCAATCCCGCCTTAGCGTTCTTCCTGATAATATGAACGCGTGAAAACTTTCGATACGGTGATTGTTGGCGGTGGTGTGATTGGGGCGGCCATTGCGTTTGAGCTGGCCGGCGAAAAGCAGCGCGTTTTGGTGATTGACCGGCAGGAGCCGGGGCGCGAGGCTTCGTGGGCTGCGGCGGGGATGCTTTCGCCGGGGCCGGATTCGCCGGAGGCTGTGCCGCTGGTGCCGTTGGGACGAGAGAGCCTGCGGCTTTATCCGGAATTTGTGGCGGCGATTGAGGAAGCGTCCGGCAAGACGGTGGGCTTTGCGCGGGAAGGGACGTTTGAGGTGTTCGCGGGACGCGACGGCGAAGGCGCGCGCGACAAGTTGATCGAGGAGTACCGCGATCTGGGTCTCGCGATCGAAACGATTTCGCTGGAAGCGGCGCGAGCGTTGGAACCTGCGTTGTGCGCTGCGGTGAGCGCGGCGGCGTGGCTGCCCGAAGAAGCTACGGTGGATCCGCGGTTGCTGACGGAGGCGGTGCTTGCGGCGGCTGCGCGGCGTGGGGCTGTGGTTCGTGCGGGCTGCGCGGTTGAGTCGCTGCTGTGCGAGCACGGCGCGTGTGCGGGTGTGCTTGCGGCGGGCGGCGAAAAAATCGAGGGCGAGCACGTGGTAATCGCGGCGGGCGCGTTCTGCGGCACGATCATGGATTGCAATTCTGGGTTAGATGGGAACCTGGCGCGCTACGCGCCGGTGCGACCCGTGCGCGGGCAACTGGTCGCGCTACGGTCTCCGACCGTCAAGCTGAAGAAGGTGTTGCGTTCGTCGCGCGGTTACCTGGTGCCGCGGCGCGATGGGCGCATTATTGCGGGGAGCACTTTGGAAAATGCGGGATTTGTGAAACAGGTTACGCCGGAGGGCATTCGCAAAATTTTGCAGGGTGCGAAGGAACTGGCGCCGGGGCTTGCGGGCGCGGAAATTGTGGAGCAGTGGGCAGGCTTGCGGCCGGATAGTCCCGATCATTTGCCGATCATCGGGCCGACAGAGATGAAGGGTCTGCTGATCGCCACGGGACATTATCGCAATGGAATTTTGCTGGCACCGGTGACGGCGAAGATTGTGCGGGATTGGATTGTCAGCGGGAGGGCGAGTTTTCTGGCGGAGAGTTTTTCGCCGCTGCGATTTACGGCGGCGAGGTCGCGGACGGGGGCGTAGGCGTTTCGCGGACCCGAGAAAGGCCAAAGCAGATCCCTCGCTGCGCGCGGGATGACAGCCGCCCTTTTTTTGAGCGTGGAACGCAATGGAAAATACGCCGCTTGAGCGATGCCCGCGCGAAATACAAATCACTTCGGAATCATTCCGATCGTTTGCAGCCACGTCTCGACTAGCTGCGGCCATCCTGTGATCGGAAACTTTGTGGGGCGCAGGCCAAACGCATGGTTGCCTTGCGCGTATAGATGCATCTCCGCGGGAACACCGGCATTCTTCAGGGCGATGTAGTAGGCGAGCGAGTCGTCTACGTTGTCCACGTGGTCATCCTCGGCCTGCAGCAAAAACGTCGGGGGCGTTTGGCTGGTGACATGCAGATCGGGGTTCAAGGCGAGCTCCTTATCGGCATTTGGCGGATGAGGGACGGCAAGCTTCTTGACGCCCTGTTGCGCATCCCACTCTGCCGCGGACAGCGACAGATGTCCGGGATAGATCGCCACCGCAAAATCGGGACGGCAGCTTTCTTTGTCGGCGGCATCTACGGCGGGATACGAGCGGTGATCGAAATGGTTGCTGATCGCTGCGACCAGATGGCCGCCCGCAGAAAATCCGAGCACTCCAACCTTGTGCGGGTCTATGTGCCACTCTGCGGCGTGGAAGCGCACCAGGCCTAGTGTTCTTTGCGCGTCTTCGAGCGCCATTGCTGATTCGGGGTACGGTCCTGATTTTGGATACGGCGCCGACTTCGGATATCCTTTCTCGCCCGGCACGCGGTACTTGAGCAGCACACACGTGATGCCCTTGGACGTGAGCCAATCGCAGACCTCCGTGCCTTCGAGATCCATCGCCAGAATTAGATAGCCTCCACCGGGAAACACGATTACCGCGGCGCCCGTGCTTTTTCCCGCAGGAGAATAAACCGTCATCGTCGGCTGCGAGACGCGGCTTACATAAACCCAGGGAGAGCGGGCAACCAGCGACTTGTTGTCGGTCTCCGCAGTCTCCGGGCCAGCGACGGGCTGTGCATCGGGCACTGCGCCCGGCCATATCGGCAACTGTGTGTGGCCCGGCGAGGGTTGCCAGACGGTGGTTTGCGCGATGAGATCGGTGCGTGCAAACGCAACACAGAGGAGCATCAGACAGAAGAACACGATCACGGTTTTCGTCACAGTCCCCGCAGTCTAATATGGTTGGAAGTCGTCTTAGAACGACTTCGCGGAAAACCAGAGCTGTGGCTTCAGGGGTTGAAGCCCCTTGGTTTTTGCCGAGCTTGACGGCGGGGCTGAAGCCCTGCCCTTCCGGAGCGTCCTATTTGAGAGCACGTATACAGACCGCAGCATTCCGATTTCACGTCGCAAAAGCAGATCCCTCGCTACGCTCGGGACGACATTTGTGTAGGTTCTTCGACTCAACTAAAATGGGTCGTGGTTGCGGACTGGTTCGCGATTGGGAGGACCGGCTAGCGAGGAGGCTTGGCCGGGGCCAGTGAACTGGACTTTATCGGCTTCGAGGTAGATGGAGCGGTCTATTACGGCTTCGACCGTGGAGCCGCGCGGCATTTCGGCGTCGGGGCCGCGCGTTAGCAGGACGGCTGCGAGGCCTACCGCGGCGCCGGCTGCAGCGCCAATTCCGACGCCTGAGCCGCTGCGCGTTGTGACGCCCCCTATTCCCGCGCCAGCCGCGGTGGTCTTCGCGATCGTGCCGATGTCGTGGCCCTTCTCGGAATCGCCGATGATCCTGCCTTCACTATCGGTGGTTTCATTCCCGCCCGTTCCGGCGTTGCTGGGGACGGCGTTCAAATTGACCATATAAGCGTTGGGCAGAATGAGTGTAGTGAGTTTGATCATCAATTCGCCGCGGCCTTTCACGCGGCCTGGGCGTTTGGATTCGGTAATTTCTCCGCTGACGTAGGAGCCCGCAGGGATGACCACTTTACCGTCAATCATGATCGGAAAGAGCGTCTCAAAATAGACTGGATCGCCGGGGCGCGCACTGCGCGTCGAGATCGAATTGTGCAGTACGAGCGGGATGTGCGTGCCGGAAGGCACTTCGATCTTGCCGGCGGTTTTACTGGCGGCAGCCGCGTGTGACGAGGCGGGCGTTGTGCTAGCCGCCGGAGCCGCTGGTGTCGTGTTGTCGGCTGCTGCGCCGGCCGCCGGGGCTGAATTGGCTGGCGCGGGCGGTTGTGCAGGCGCGTCTGCCGGAGGCGCCGGCGCGGGCTGCGAGTTCTGCGGTGGCGGAGCTGGAGCGGGCTGGCTCGCGGGGGCGGGCGGCATTGGGCCCGCATCCTGCGCGGCGGCGGGAAGCGCCAATCCCAGGGCGAGGCAGACCGCAGCGACGTAGCGAAATTGGGTCAGGCGATCAGTCATAAGCTCCCCCATCGGACTCCCCAGTAGGGATGCCTTTTAAGCCGGGCAAGATGCTTGCAGGATAAACCCTGGCGAGGCTCGGCAGCCAATTTTTCGGCAATGTTCGACGGGCTACGCCGTGTACGACTAGGGCACCGGCACCCCCGCCGAGACTTCCGGGCCGATATAATTGATGCCGAGGCATTCGCCTTGGGACCCCTGCAGATAGCCCAACTCCACGTACCCTCCTCGCTGCGGCGCAAAACGCTGCTCATCATTGCCATTACCATGATCGGTCTGGTCGGCGGGCTGTATTGGCTATCGCACATTTTGCTGATGAGCGGGTTCACCCGGCTAGAGGAAGATTTTGCGCGAGAAGACGCGCAGCGCGCGTCGAGTGCACTGAGCAATGACCTGAATACACTCGACCGGACCACCAGCGAATATGCCTCCTGGGACGCCACGTACGCATACGTGCACGGAAACGGCGCAACGTATGTGAAGACCGAGTTCCCCTCCACTACGTTCCAGCAACTCAAAGTCAGCTTCGTCGCGATCTTTGACGACAAGGGCCGCAAACTTTTCTCCAAGGGATTCGACCTTACCCACGGCGGCGAAATTCCACTCCCGCGGGGACTCGAAGATGAGTTGAAATCCGGTGCACTGCTGCTCACTCACTCAAGTTTGGACAGCAAAGTGGCGGGAATGCTTTCGCTTCCGGATGGGCCGGTGCTGGTAGTCTCGCGGCCGATCCTCACCAGCAATTCCGAGGGACCGATCGCCGGCAGCATGGTGATGGGCCGGGTGCTCGACGACGAGGAAATCGGGCATCTTTCGGAAATAACGCACATGCCCATCGAGATTGAATTGCAGGGCGATGTTGTGCGCGATGCGGATTTGCACGCAGCCGCCGGCCGGATTTCCAAGGATCATCCGATTTTCACGCACGAGGTGAATCCGGAGTCTTTCGCGGCCTATCAGCGACTGGACGACATTTACGGCCGGCCGATTGGGCTGATGCGGGTGCTACTGCAGAGAACGATCCACGATCAGGGCCGCACGAGTTTGCTGCAATTCCTGCTGTTGCTGATGGCCATGGGGCTGGTATTTGGCGCTGTGACGCTGAAATTGCTGGAGAAGTTCGTGATTTCGCGGATTGGGGATTTGGCGGACAACGTCACGCAAATCGGCGCAAGCGGCGACATGGCGGCACGGCTCAACGTACGGGGGCGGGACGAACTGGCGTTTTTGGCGACGGCGATCAACGGAATGCTCGAGGATCTGGAGAAATCACAGATCGAACGGCATGAGGGCCGTACGCGGCTGGCCGTGATGATGGAGCGAATGCCGGCGATTTTGTGGACGACGGATAAGAACCTGCGCTACACCTCCGCGGTGGGCGCGGGACTGGGAACCTTGGGGCTGCGTTCCGGCGACCTGCTGGGTAAAACTCTCTTCGAATATTTTCAGACGGAAAATCCGGAATTCCCGTCGATTGCGTCACACCGCAAGGCTCTGGCCGGGGAATCGCTCACGTATCAACTGGAGTGGCAGAAGCGGGTGTTGGAATCACACGTGCAGCCTTTGCGCGGCAGCGACGGAGAATTGCTGGGAGTAATTGGCGTCGCGCTGGACATTACCGAGCGGAAGCACCTGACGGATCAGCTGCGGCAGTCGCAGAAATTACAAGCGGTGGGTGAGCTGGCGGGCGGCGTGGCGCACGATTTCAATAACCTATTGATGGTAGTGAAGGGCCACGCGGAAATGCTGACGGAAAGACTCTTTAGCGGAGCGACCGGTAAAGAAGACGCGGTGCGGCACAACGTGGAACAGATTCAACAGGCCGCCGAGCGCGCGGCGGGATTGACGCGGCAGTTGCTGGCGTTTAGCCGTATGCAAGTGCTCCATCCGCGGGTGCTGGCTTTGAATGAAGTGGTGGGCAATATGATTCAAATGGTTTCGCGCGTAATTGGCGAAAATATCGAGCTGGTGTTTTTACCGGGCGCAAATCTGGGCCGCGTGAAAGCGGATCCCAGCCAAATCGAGCAGGTAGTGCTGAATTTGGTGGTGAACGCGCGCGACGCGATGCCCGACGGCGGACGGTTGACGATCGAAACTTCCAATGTGGACCTCGATAGCAGTTACGCTTCGCAGCATGCTGTCGTGGAACCCGGTCCTTACGTGATGCTCACGGTGAGCGATACCGGATGCGGGATTGATGCCGCGACACAGGCGCGCATTTTCGAACCATTTTTCACGACGAAAGAACAAGGACGCGGGACGGGGCTGGGGCTCGCGACTGTCTACGGCGTGGTGAAGCAGAGCGGTGGATATATTTGGGTGTACAGCGAAGTGGATCACGGCACGACCTTCAAAGTGTATTTGCCGGAAGTGACGGCTCCGGCGGAAAAACTAGCGACGGAGAAGGCGGCGAAGGGACCCGAGCCGGGGACAGAAACTATTCTCCTGGTGGAAGACGAAGACAGCGTGCGCGAACTTGTGACCGAATATCTTTCGGCGCGCGGTTATCGCGTGCTGGCTGCGTCTGACGGCGTGCAGGCGCTGCAGATTGCCGCGGGCCATCGGGGCGAGATTCAGTTGCTGATTACCGACGTGGTGATGCCGCGGCTGAGCGGGCGGGATTTGGCGGCGAAGGTTTCGGCGTCGCGGCCGGGGCTGAAGGTGCTTTACATTTCTGGTTACACCGACGACAGCATATTCCGGCATGGGGTTTTGGAAGGCGGGATGTCGTTCATGCAGAAGCCATTCAATTTGAAGGCGCTGGCTACGAAGGTGCGTGAGGTGCTGGAAGGGATTCCGGCTGGGGCGCTTTCGGGCGGCGATGGGGACGAGGATTGATTCTTACATCGTGCTTGGACTAGACACGAAGAGAGGTCCCTCGCTTCGCTCCCTTCGTTCGCGGCTCGCGAACTCAGGACAAGCGGGATGACAGGCGCTAAATTTTTTTTTGCAAATTGTTAGAGGTCGAGGCGCCGTTAAGTTAAGTAAGGATTACCGTCTGGCCGGTCAGGTCGAAGCGTTTGCGGCAGCGGATGTTGCGGCAGGCGACCATGTCGTCCATGCGGACCATGTAGGAACGGGCTTTCGCGAATTTGGCGCGATCGTCTTCGTTGCCGCCCGGCGGGAGCTGGGCTTTTTTGCTGCGCGCCATCCAGCGAACGGGATAGACGTTCTCTTCGCGGCAGTGCGGGCACGCCAGAGTCATCTGCTTGGTTTCAGGCTTCTCGTCGTAGTAGCGTTTTTCGTCCATTCCGTTTAGGCCGCCTCTTCATCATTATAGTGCGTGTCGTCCAGTTTCGCGAAACGCAGGCCTTGATCTTTCCAGCGCGGTAGCCAGTGCTCGAGAGCATGCAGCACGTGTTGGCGGTTCCCTTCCAGGACGCGGTGATCGCCATCGTGCAGCAGGACGATGTCTCCCCCGTGCACGCGGTGCAGGCGCTCAATCACTGGTTCGGGTTGCTGGACGCTCCAATCGCGCGCGGCTTTGCTCCACATGGCGACGCCCGCTCCGCCGCGGCGCTGAACAATTCCACCGAGCCATGGACTGCGGAAGCCGAAGGGTGGACGCATCCACTTTGGCTTTGTGCCGGTGGCGGTGAAGATGGCATCGTCGCAGCGGTTTAGCTGCTCCGCGGTTTGCGCGGGCGTGAGGAACGTGAGCGGCGGATGCGTCTCGGTGTGATTGCCGATGGCGTGGCCGCGGGCGGCGATTTCTTTCGCGAGCTCGGGGAACGCGCGGACGTGTTGGCCGATCAGAAAAAATGTGGCTTTGGCGTTGTGGCGCTCGAAGAGGTCGAGAATTTGCCGCGTGACCGTGGGATTGGGGCCGTCGTCGAAGGTGATGGCGATCGAGGATTGATCGTTGAGGCGGCAGATGGTGGGGCCGAAGAGTTGTGATGATGGAGCGACTGCGCCCCAGGCGAATATTCCGCTGGCGGCGCACACTCCGCCGGCGGCAAACCATGCTGGATGGATCGTCATTGCACGCTGAATTTTCGCATGGGCGAGGGAGTAGGGCTAGTGCAAGAGGGTCTTGTAGCGGCGGGCTTCAGACCGCCATCGTGCGGTAACGCAACATCGATGGCGCACTAAAGTGCGCCGCTACAAAGGCAAACCGGTTCTGCAGTCGTCACATGTGGAGCGCTGGTGCGTGGCGTGGGATTTCGCTGGAACCTTTGCTACGATGACGCGGGTCTTCGCGAAGAAATGGAAACAGCTATACGCGTGCGGGGAAAAATTCCAGAATGGGTTCGCTGGCTGGCGCTTTTGTGGCTGGTGGTGTGGGTTCCGGTGTATTGGCATGCTTGGGGCGCGGGGAATTTTTTGCATTTGTGCGATGTGGCAGTGATTCTCGCTTGCATTGGATTGTGGACTGGCAACGCGTTGCTGCTATCGAGCCAGGCGATTTCGTCGGTGGTGATTGATGCGCTGTGGACGCTGGACGTGGTGACTGGGCTGCTTTTTCGGCGGCATTTCATCGGCGGAACGGAATATCTATTCGATGGGACGATGCCCGTGTGGATCCGCCTGCTTTCGCTGTTTCACATCGTGATGCCGTTCGTTCTGGTGTGGTCTTTGAGTCGGTTGGGATATGACCGGCGCGGATTCGCGTTGCAAGCGGCGATTGCGCTGCCGGTGGTGATTGCGTCACGATTCGTCACTCCCGCTCAAAATTTGAATTTCGCGCAGACGGCGCCATTTTTTCATCGCCAGCTTGGTCCTGCGCCGGTGCATTTGACGATCACTTATCTTGCCGTCGTTTTGGGCGTTTATTCGCCCACGCATGTGGTTTTCCGGCGGTGGTTTCGTCCCCCAGAAGAGCGCGGCCACAGGCATAGCGCGAAGCGGGTTATGTAGCAGCGGTCTTTAGACCGCCATCAGTGTTGCCGCTTGATCGATGGCGTCCGCCGCGGCGGACGCCGCTACAAATGCCTCATAGTTCGCGTTTCGAGCGGCACGGACGACGCGCTGAGTGTAATGAATTCGCGCAGCCATGCGTATAGATAGCAAGACCTTCCAGCGGAGGTTCACCGGACATATGAAAGCCACCGAATTCGAGTTTCGCTTTCGCTTCTGGCTGATCGGCGCGATTTTCTGGTTCGGCTTCCTGCTTTACAACGTGGATCACCTGAACATGGCGCAGTATCTGGTGAACCGGACGATCGGCGAACATTCGCCGCACGCGGACCTGTTGGTGCGATCGCTCTTGCTCTTCGGAGCATTTTTGGTTTTGCTGACGGCGCTGCTGCGGACCTGGGCGTCGGCTTATTTGCGCACGGACGTGGTGCAGGACCCGAACCTGCGCGCGGAGACGGTGCTGGCGGACGGGCCATATCGCCACGTTCGCAATCCTCTCTATCTGGGAAATATTTTTCTGGCGATCGGGATGGGACTACTGGCGAGCCGCCTGGGATTTGCGTTCATCGTGGTGGGAATGTTCATTTTTTGTTTGCGATTGATTGGGCTGGAGGAAGCGAACCTGACGCGCGAGCAAGGGGAGAGTTATCTGGGATTTTGCCGGCGCGTGCCGCGGCTGTGGCCGGCTTTGCGGGCGCGAGTGCCGGCGAGCGGATTGCGCCCACAGTGGCGGCAGGCGTTTCTTGGTGAGATGTTCATGTGGGGATTTTTCGCGGCGATGCTGGTGTTTGCGATCACGATTAATCAGAAAGCGTTTTTTTTGATTGTGGGGGTGGCGCTGCTGCTTTATATCGTGCGAGGTTATGCGCTGGCGGCGCGCAAGAAACGGGAAGCTAGTTCCGGGAACCGGTAGCGCGGCGCGGGTTTAGTAACGGCGGCCTTCAGGCCGCCATCGGTGTTGCCGCTCGATCGATGGCGCACTAAAGTGCGCCGCTACAAAAGCCAAGTCGGCGGCGATTGCGCTGCGTTATTCGGTCTGGCGGATGGCGCGGAGGTCGATGCCGAGCTGCTGGCATTTTTTGTAGAGGTGGCTGCGCTCGAGGCCCAGGGCTTTTGCGGTGTTGGTCATGTGATGATGATGCAGCTTCAATTCTTCGAGCAGCGTTTCGCGTTCGAAAGCTTCCACGCGCTGTGCTAGCGGGCCCGTTCCCAATTCGGTGGAGAATGTGGACGCGCGCGGATTGGCTGAGACAGCGGCGCGCGGCAATGCTCGCGTGACGGTCGCTGCGTCAATCACTTCGCCGGTCGCGAGCAGCAGCACGCGCTCGACTACATTGCGCAGTTCGCGAACGTTGCCCGGCCAGGGATAGCGTTCCAATTCTGTGATCGCTTCCGGTGAAAATCTTCGCGGTTTCCAATTGTTCTGGTCTTCGAGCTGGCGCGCGAAATGTTCGGCGAGGACGCGAATGTCTTCGACGCGCTCGCGCAGCGGCGGCAGAATAATCGGAAACACGAAGACGCGGTGATAAAGATCTTCGCGAAAAGTTCCCTGCCGCACTTGATCTTCGAGGTTGCGATGTGTGGCGACGACCACGCGCACGTCCACGGCAAAAGGCTTATCGCCGCCGACGCGCTCGATTTCGCCTTCTTCCAGCACGCGCAGCAGTTTTGCCTGCATGGCGGGCGGCATGTCGCCGATTTCGTCGAGGAACAAGGTGCCGCCATGAGCCTGCTCGAATTTTCCGGTGTGGCGCGAGGCGGCGCCGGTGAACGAGCCTTTTTCGTGGCCGAATAATTCGGTTTCCATCAGCTCGCTGGGAACGGCGGCGCAATTCAGCGAAACAAATGCTTCGGCGCGACGCGGGCTTTTTTCGTGCAGCGTTCGCGCGATTAATTCCTTGCCCGTGCCGGTTTCGCCGCGAATGCAGACGCGCGTTTCGCCGGCGGCGACGTGCTCCACCTGCGCCATTACTTCTTTCATCGCCGGACTCGCCCACACGATGTGATGGCGGCCCAGGCGGCGTTTGAGGTCGCGATTTTCTTCCTCGAGGTGCTTCACGCGCAGCGCGTTTTCCACTGTGAGCAGCAACTTTTCGCTGGAGATGGGCTTCTCGAGAAAATCGCTGGCGCCCAGGCGCGTGGCCTTCACCGCAATTTCGATGGAGGCTTGGCCGGACATCATCACCACGGGCGTTGCGAGGCCGATGGATTTGAAATCTTCGAGCAGCGCGATGCCGTCGCGGCCGGGCATCACTACGTCGGAAAGAATCAGATCGAAGCGCTCGGCTTTGGCAAGTTCCAGGGCGCGCGCGGCGTTGTCGCAGACGGTGGCTTCGTGGCCGGCGAGCCGAAAGGCGCGAGCGAGCGAGGCGAGAGTGTTCGCGTCGTCGTCAATGATAAGGATGTGGGCTTTCGAGGGCACCGGGGACTACGCCTCGTCTTCTTTTTTCTCGAAGACCATCGGGAACACTTGCGGCTTGTGCGGCGGCTTCATGGGCAATTCGATGTGGAAGGAAGTGCCGACGCCCGTTTCGCTTTCGATGGAGATGCGCCCGCCGTGATCGGCGATCACGGCCTGGACGATGGCGAGGCCGAGTCCGGTGCCGTGCTGTTTGGTGGTGTAATAGGGCGTAAAGAGGCGCTCGGTTTCTTCGGGAGTGAGGCCCGTGCCGGTGTCGGAAACTTCGAGCGACACTTCGGTGGGCGTGTGCTGGGTGCGGAGCATCAGGACGCCGCCAGCGGGCATCGCGTCCATGGCGTTGAGCACCAGATTTTCCAGGGCGCGATGCAGGAGCGTCGCGTCCGCCTGAATCGTGGGCAAATCTTCCTCGAGATGCAGCTCGGGAGTGATGGCGGGGCGCCCCACGGCGCTGAATTGGCCTTCGAATAATTTCACGACGTTGCGCACGATTTCGTTCAGGTTCACGGTGCCGAGTTCGGGCTGCGGCATCTTCGCGAAATCGCTGAAACGCCCAACGATAGTTTTCAGGTTTTCGATTTCGGTGATTAGAATGCCTGTGGATTCGCGGAAGACTTCGTCGAACTGCCCGTTATTTTGTTCGCGCGCCTTTTGCAGATTTTCCACCGTGGTCTGCAGCGGGAACAGCGGATTTTTCAATTCGTGCGCGAGACGGCGGGCCACTTCGCGCCAGGCGGCGACGCGTTCGGCTTGCACCAGCCGCTCGCGCTGTTCGACGAGCTGCTCGGTCATCTGATTGAACGATTTGGCGAGCTGGCTGATTTCGTCGTGGCCGCGAACGTCCACACGGGCGCTCCAATTCCCTTGCGCGACCTCGTGCGCACCTTCGGCAAGTTTTTGCACCGGGCGCGTGACGCGCGCGGCGCCCCACCAGCTGAGCATCAACCCGAAAAGCAATCCGACAGCAATCACGCCGAGAGCGAGCCAGCGGATGCGGCGCTCGAGGGTTACCACTGTGCGTTGCGAAGTGCCCACGAAGAGCACGCCGAGCAACTCGTTGGAACGTCCAAGCAGCGGCAGCGCGTGAAACATCTCTGAGTTAGCCGGGTCAATGCTCCAGTCAATCCTGGCCGTTTGCGGAACCGGGTTGGCAATCTCCGCATCCACCAGCGGCTGAAAGCGGTTCGCATCCTGCGCGGGGCCGTTGGAATCAACCAGGCTCGTTTCCTGGAATTGCGGATCGAGATTCAGGTACAACAGCGCGCGCATATTCGGAGGCAGCACGAGCGAAGCGAGAAATTCCTTGGCGAGCCGCTCGCCGCCGACGACGTAGAGGTCGCGATCACCCACGCGGACGGTAGCGACGGATAAAAGCGCGAGCGTGGGACCCGCTTCGGTCTCGAGCTTCATGAGAAAAGCGCCGCGGGCGGCCCAATCTTCGGGCTTGGTGACCCATTGCATTTTGTAATTGAAGCGCGCGGGCGATTCCGCGGAGGAAATGATGGTGCCGTCGTTGCTGACGAAATCGAGGACGTCGAGCTGGTGCGAGCGGGAGACGCCGTTGGCGTCGTTGACGTATACGGAAACGTCGGCATTCGGGCGGCTCAGGTCAATCGCCATGCGCACGGTGGACTCGGCATCGGCGATGCCCTTCACGCGGTCTACTACGTCCTTGCCGCGGCGTTGGAACTCTTTCTGGAATTGCGCGAGGAGCGCGTCGCTATGTTCGCGATTCAGTTCGTCGAAGGCGCGGCGGCTGACGAGCGTGACACCCGCAGCGATCAGCGCAACAGCGAGCAGCAGCGCGAACATGAAACTGACGAATAATCTGGCGCGAAACGTCACGATTTGCCTTTAGCGTTTTTGTTGCAGCTGCTGGTGGCTGCGTTATTCGGGTTCGACCGATTGCCGTAAAACATACAAGCTTGTGGTTGACGGCCGCTGGAACTTCAGCGGCTAAAGCCGCTCTCTACCTGCGGTCCTTAATGTCGTGGCGAAAGCCACGACCCACAAGCACTCTCGAATTGTCACAAAAGCTAACAAACCCCGCTCCATTTATTCGCCAGCGAATAGGCGCGCCGATTCTCCCCTTGTGCGCGAACCCAGCGAAATTTTTCATGGCTGCTTGTCTCCCCCCGCGGCGGTGCCGGTGTCGAGCCAGACGTCGGCTAGCGGCCACTCTTCGCCGGGTCCAGGAACTGTCCAGTCTCGCACGCGGGAGCTTAGCCCGTAAACCTGCGGAAGCCAGACGAGCGGCACGATAATAAACCCATCGAGAATGGCGCGCTGCTGATCGTAAATGCCTTGGGGGCTCGTATGCTCTGGAATGTTTGCAGTCGCCAGCACATCTGCAAAAGCTTGGTCGAACACACTTGTCAGAGCGTCCGCAGGATTCGGAGACTGCATCCACCAGCGGGCTAGCCGTGCATCCACTGGATGCTTGAGCCCGTCTGCGGCGCGCGCGTTCGCGGCTGCCGAATTCTGGATCGCTTGCGCCGTGATGGAGATTCCGGCTTCCTTTGCGTTCACTACAATTCGCTCCGCAACGCTTTGCTCCAAGGGATCAGCGGAATCATATCCCAACAGCAACTTGGTGGCGGGCGAGATTTGCGAAGAAAGTTCTTTGGCGCGTGCGGGGTCCGCAGCGGTGGGAAAAAGGAATGCCGTGCCGCTCGACCACTGCGGGAGCAAGCCGCCGGCGGGTTCGCCGGTTTTCTGCAGGATGAAATTTACGATGGCGGCGCGGTCTATGGATCGCGCGATAGCTTCGCGGATGCGGGGATTGCGGCTGGCCGCGCTGTCGGGGTTCTTGAAAACGAGAGCGAGCAATTCGTCAGGCTGCGAAATGCTCATGCGTACTCCGCGCTCGGAGGCGCTGCGCGCGTCTTGCGGCGGAATTTCGGCGAGATCGGATTTATTGAGCTGCAGATCGAGGAGGCGATCGTGCGCGGAGACGCCCATTGTGATTTCGATGGAGTCCACGAAGGGGCGGCCTTCGTGGAAATTATTGTTGGCTGCGAGCGTGGCGCGCTTGCCGGGTTCGAATGACGCTACGGCGAATGGCCCGCTGCCCTGCTCGCCAGCGAAGGTGCCGTAGGGATCGCGATGATCGTAGATGAGTCCATCTATTTGGGATTTTGCGGCGGATTCTTCGGGACTGGAGGCGGCGAGGGCGGGATCAAGCGATGCGATGGCTGCACCGAGTTCGACGCGAAGGACGCCACCATAGCGCGGGCGGCGGGCGGTTCGCGCAGGCAGCGCCGCGAGCACGACGAATAACGCCAAGCTAATGGCTGCAAGTCGCCGTGACAATATAGCCCTCGTAGTTGCCGGTTTTCAGATTACGGACTATTGCGCGCGCGGCACTAGCAGCATCTTGCTCCTGGCCCAAAGTTATAACGGGTCCATTGACCTGGATTGCGTCGCCGGCGGTAGCCGCTGAGAACAAGTTGAGATTTATCAAGTATCCCTGAATCGTGTCCTTCTGACTCCAGTCACCCTCGCCCGTGTATAGCGAAATAGTTTCGCCGCGACATTCTCCTTGAACAAGAGTGCCCAGGCTGTTCGGTAAGCCTGAAATCTTTACTCGAGTTCCAATACGGTTGTTCGGCTTTGCGGCCTTGCACACTACAACTCCCGCGAGATCGGGATCGCCAACGCAATCAAGGCCGTTGAGCGAGATATTTCCCGCTTTAAGATTGATCGTGCCGTCTGGGTCACGCGACGGAACGCCTGCCTGTGGAATTGAAGTGGTGTGAGAGAGCTGCCACTCGGAACCGGACAGCTTGTAGACTACGAGCCGTTTCGTTTCGAGCACTAGTAGCGAGGGTTGGCCGGAAGGAGGCTTCAGAATCGCGAAGTCCAGGAACCTTTCCGGCTGCTTCCAGACGAGACGTTTGTCAAGAGCCAGAGATTGCTCGTTCTTTTCGGCTTCGGTGAAATCCGATTTCGGAACCGAGACGATTAGCGCCGGAATCGCACTCGTCTTCGAGGTATGGTTGAAGATTTGGATGACCCAAACGTACTCGCCCACGGATTCCGAGAGCGTGAGCTGCAATGAAACCGCGGATTCTGCCGCCTGGGAGTTTGACGATATCACTGAGAAACTGTGCCGTTGCAGCTGGCTCTGAAGAGCCGTACCGATCGCGGCGACGTTGGGAGGGTCGAGCGAAGAAATGCTCTCGACATCGAGCGTGACAGCGGTCGGACTGATTTCGGAGGCGATTTTATCGGCTAGCTGGCTCACGGCGTCAGTCCATTGCGGCGGTAGCTGCGCCGGCGTTTGCGCGAGCGGTGCACGCGGGCAGGCGACGACGCAAAATGCGAGCAGGGTGATTTTCAGTGGGAGAAGGAGTCGGAAGGAGAGGCGCATCCGTTTGCGCGAATCGTGAAATGCGTTCGCGAAGTTTCATATTAGCACATCGGTTCCTTGGCGAGGTTGGATGGGCACGCCATCGTGTGAGGACCTGCAACATTTTGCGCCTTCCGTTCGGCGAGAGAACAGAGATCCCTCCCTGCGGTCGGGATGACAGCCACTTCGCTTTTTGCGTCGAGTCATCGGAGTGCGTTCGCATCGAGCGCTTCGATCGATCCGGTGTCGCGAGCGATTTGTGGCGCTGCTTCGATGGCGCAGTGAAGTGCGCCGCTACAAATTCGGAGGCATCGTCAGGCCATTTGCGTTTCTGCACGAAGTCAAAACCAAGAGCACAGCCAGGAGTGGCTGTGCCACCCGCGGCGTTACGATCGTGCTTGTCGGCACGGCTGGTAAAATTTGGTGATTCGCGCCGGCTGGGTGGCTGCGGCTTGGTCTTGGGCTGGAGCTTCGCTGCGGCGGTCGCGTCGCGTTGTGCCCATGATTTTGGCCGTGCCACCCGCAAGGGTTTTTGCCGGCGTTACTCCCGGGGCCGGGCTGCCCTGCCTCGCGGGACAGGCCGCGAGATGCCCCGGCCGGGAATTTCGTTGTGCTGCGCCATAGCGGCTAAAGCCGCACTGAATTTGCGTCGCTGATGCCGTAGCTAAAGCTACGGCCTACAAAGATTCCCGAGTTGCAGCGGCAGCGCGTCATGGCGTCATGGCCTGCCGCTTCCGCGGGTGGGCGGGTCGTTGAGGCCGGCGGCGGCTTGCGCTGATTTCAGGACGTCGTTGGTGAAGAAAAATTTGCCGTCGGTGGGGACCATCATGATTTGCACGCGGTCGCTCAGGCGCTGCGCGACGGTTAATTGCACGAGCATTGGGTTGGCTTTTAGCGCGGAGGCTTCGAGCTGCAATTTTTCGGCGTCGGCTTGCGAAGTTTGGCGAATCTCGTTGGCTTCAGCGTCGGCTAGCAGGTTCTGGCGTTCTTTTTCGGCTTTGCCGTCAATCACTTTGGCTTGCGCGGCGGCTTCCGCGCCTTTGATCGTCTCTATATTTTGCGTCTCGGCGAGCAGCGTGCGGCGTTGCTGTTCGGCTTTGGTGTCAATCACTTTGGCTTGAGCTTCGGCTTCGGCATTTTTCACGCGCGCTTGCGCCGCGGCGTCGGCGTCTTCGATGGTGGTTTGCTTGCGGGCTTCGGCTTCGAGGCGCGATTCTTCAATTTGTTTTTGTTTCAGCGGCAGGGTGTATTGCATGGAATCGGATTCCGCCTGGGCCATCAGGACGCGGGTGCGCGCGTCGGCTTCGGCGTGCTTGATCTGGCGGACTTTCTGGGCTTCGGCCTGCGATTCGGCGATCTTCACTTTTTTCTGCTCGATGCTTTGGTCTACCGTGACGCGATCGTCTTCCTGCTCTTTCAGCAGCAGGCCTTGAAGGCCTTGCGCATACTCCTCGGGAAGCTGCACTTTGCGCAGCAGCACTTCCTTTACGACGATCTGGTCTTCGGCGAGGCGCGCGGTGATGGCTTGCGTTGCGCGCTGGTGGAATTCCTCGCGTTTAGTGGAAAAGACGTCGCGCACGGCGTAGTTCGGGCCGAGATCGCGGAAGATGCTGGTGACGACTGGTGCGACGATTTGCTGGTCGATTGGCTGCGGGAGATTGGCCTGGACGTAATCGAGATGGCGGGGATCGAGCCGGTAACGCACCGTGACGGCTAGGCCGACCGAGAGTCCTTCGCGGGCTTCGACGGTGAGGACTTCGAGGCCTTTATCGCGCGGATTTTCGGAGGCGGCGGTGGAATAGACGTTGTCGCGGATGTCGTAGAGCGTGGCGCGTTCGACGAGCGGGACGATGAGGTGCGTGCCGGGATATAGCGTGCCGGGACGCACGCCGGAAATTTGGCTGATGCGGACGGCGGCGTGGCCGTCGGGGACGACGAGGAAGCTTTTGCCTAGCAGCGTGCAGAGCGCGGCGGCCACTACTAATTTTGCGGCGGCGTGCCAGCGGATGGCGCGGCGTGGTCCTGGCGTGCGTGGGGGGAGTCGGAAGCTCGGGCGCGCGGGCGGCGTCGGCGGTGTCACTGACGCGAACGGTGCTGGCGTTGTGCCTTCAGTGGGCGACGGGCCGCCGTTGGCGGTGAAGGTGGCTTGATCGGTTGCGAGTTTTTCTGCCGGACGCTCGCGGCGTTGCAGGATGCGGTTGAGTTCAAATGCTAGGTAGACGTCGTAGAGGACGATGATTGCTGCTAGGCCGAGAAAACCGAAGCTGATCGCGAACAACAGCCACCGCAGAAAAAGCATGTGAAGCCTCCTTTTCGTTCGAGTCACGCCGATGGCATGTTCGAGCGTCTTGCTCGAGACGCGTTGCGCTGCGTGATCGTTCGCGCGCACGCAACGATGGCGGTCTGAAGACCGCCGCTACAAATGCGCCTCACTCTTTACATCGCGCTGAGCTCGAGCGAGTGGCGGTGGCCCAAACCCAGGAGCACAGCCAGGAGTGGCTGTGCCACACTAGGCCGCTTTCTGCTCGTATGACTCGTCGGCTTGAGGTGTTGCGGCAGCCGCCATTCTTTGGCGCACGGTTCGCGGCTCTGGTTTGGCTGGCATCAAGCGCATCATCAGGACCAGGCTCAGCCACTCCAGACCCAGCGCTACGGCGAACGAGACGAAGATCGCGCTTGCGGCTCCGACGAAATCGATTGTGTATCCCATGGTCGTGTCCTCCGTTGCGGCTGGGCTGCGTGTGGGATGAATGCAGGACGAGCGCCAATGCGCGGCAGTGGCGCGTTTGTCGTGACGGCGTCGCGGCGAGGCAATGTTTTCAATGCGTTGCGAAGTGAAGTTGCCTAGCGCGAGAGCGACCTGTGCCGAGGGATAGCGCACGAATGCGTGGTGGCACAAACACGTCGTGGAAATTGACACGCGATGGAAGGGATAGAGCGGTCGGTCGGCGGGTAGCGAGTTGTCGGGAGTTTGCTACTGCCCTGATTGAATAGGCCGAATCGCAGATATAATCCGCTCATGAAAGCACGATTTGCCCTTCTCATCGGCGCGCTGCTGATGCTATCAGGCACCAGCGGTGGTCAAGAGGAGTGTCACGGGAGATTCAAATCCGGCGAATACAAAGGATTCATGGCGTGCACCGCGTTCACGCTTGTCATACTTCAGGACCCTTTCAAAGTGCGCGAAGCAAAGGGTGTGGTCTTGCTCCCTGGACGCAAAGACGCGATCCCGAATGTGCTCGTTGAGTTTCGAGATACCGAGGGAAAAATCATAGCCACAAAGACTGATTCACGAGGGCGGTTCCAGTTTCGCCATCTTAAAGAAGGCACCTATATGTTCAAGACTACGCTGTCTGGATTTTCATCCTTAATTGGCACGGTTGTTTTAGACAAAAGGGCTAATAGTCCCAACATAATAGATCTCGAAATGCCCGTCGGAGTCTAAGAGTCATATCCCACGCCACCAGGTCAGGGGAACAGGAGAAAAACAATGTCCAAGAAACTCGAAGGGAAAGTTGCACTGATTACGGGCGGCTCGCGCGGCATCGGGGCGGGAATTGCCAAGCGCCTGGCGGCGGACGGCGCGAGCGTGGCCATCACTTACACTAAAGGCGCCGATGCGGCGGCGACAGTGGTAAAGGATATTGAACGGGGTGGCGGAAAGGCTGTCGCGATCCAGGCAGACGCCACGGATGCGGGCGCCATGAACGCCGCGGTGGAAAAGACCGCCGAGACTTTCGGCCGGCTCGACATTCTGGTGAACAATGCCGGCACGGCCATTCCGAAGCCGTTCGAGGAGACCACACTGGAAGATATCGACCACATGTTTAGCCTCAATGTCCGCGGCGCACTCGTTGCGACGAAGGCCGCGCTGAAGCACATGAAGAACGGCGGCCGCATCATCATGATCGGCTCATGCGTCGGCGAGCGCATGATGACGCCCGGCCTGGTGGCTTACTCAGCAACGAAGGGCGCAATTAAGATTTTCACGCAGGGGTTGTCGCGAGAGGTGGGCGGCCGGGGGATCACGGTGAACAATATTCAGCCCGGTCCGATTGATACGGATTTGAATCCTGCCGCGGGCGATTGGGCGACGCCGCAAACGGCCAATACCGCGCTCAAACGCTTCGGCACCGTTGACGAAGTGGCCGCGTTGGTAGCTTTCGTCGCCAGTCCCGATGCGTCGTACATCACTGGCGCGAGTCTGACCGTTGACGGTGGCACGAACGCGTGAGCAATGATCGCAGCTGGGGGAACAACTACACGTCAACACAAGGCTGCCGTGGTGTGGGCACAGGTATGCTGATGAAGGGTGTGGCACCGGCTGACCCGTGGCGGTGTCTAATTATTCATGCGAGCGCTCCGTGGTGCTCCCTTCGTCGCTCTTTTGATGAGCCTCATGTTTGCGCAGCGAATCGACCCAGTTGACCTCACGCGCGGTCCAGAAAGTTCAAAAATGGCTGAAAGCCTTCCGAATGACTGCAAGAAAGCCTCCGGCGGCATGATTGCAGACGGATGGCTTGAGCCTGAGAATCACGTGCCGCTAGAGATTGCCGCAGAAGTGGTGAGAATAGAGGACATGAAACCAGTCTTGGGAAGTAAAGTAACAGCGGAAGTGCGACTCCGCAACACTGACGCTAGACCTATCAAGATTCCCTGGAGCACTGATTTCGCGACCATCCGAAATGGACAGGGTCCAGACGCACTGCAGTGGGAAGAGGGAACCTTTGAGTTCAGGCTGAAGGATGCGCAGGGCCAGCAGGTCTGGCTCAAGAGCTTGACTGCATCCCTCTACGGGGCCAAGACTTCTCCTGGAAGCCAAACCATTCTCGAACCAGGAGGAACCGTTACGGCTCTGGTCAAATTTAAACTTGAAGAAGAATTTCCGATCCCGCCCTTGCGGTTGAAACCAGGGGACTGGGAATTGATGGCCAAATGGACCTTAACTGGCCGATCGTGGGCTTTTAAGAACTGCTCTGAGTCGAATGTATATTTACATGACGACCAGCTCTACCAGCAGCAAAATCCAGGCTTGCCGATTCAAGTCACCGTTAGCGATTCAGTCACGAATAAATAAGCCTCGGTAAAATCGCGCAGTCGGAACGTCGCCCAATGGACGCCGTGGCAGTGGACGGGCGAAATCAGCTTGCGTCTGCTAGACTGGATGCAGGGACTTGCGATGGCTTCGCCTTCACCTACTGGCGATCGAGGGCACGCGGCGGATTCGCCGCCGAGTTTTGGAGCGCCTCCGCCTGGTAGCCCGCCCGTACGGCCGGAACCTCCGGCGAGCGGTTTCATGCTGGGCCGCATTTTTGGTATCCCGATTTATCTGCATGCCAGCTGGCTCATCATTTTCCTACTGATCACGATCACGCTGGCGAAGCAGTTCACCTCGCAGCATCCCGCATGGTCGCCGCAACAGCATTGGGCGCTCGGCATCATCACCAGCGTGCTATTTTTCGGGTCGGTGGTATTTCACGAGCTGAGCCACAGCGTGATCGCCAAGCACTACCGCATCCCGGTGGATTCCATCACTCTATTTGTGTTCGGCGGGCTCTCGCGGATCTCGCGCGATCCGTCGAACGCGTGGCAGGAATTCAACATCGCGATTGCCGGACCGCTTTCGAGTTTATTTCTTGGAGGGTGCTTTTGGCTGGTGGCGCGTTACGTTCACGGCAACGAGCTGGTGGTGGCGGCGTGCACCTGGCTGTGGGAGATCAACGTGCTGCTGGCGATTTTCAACCTGGTGCCGGGTTTTCCGCTGGATGGCGGGCGCATTTTGCGCGGAATCGCCTGGGGAATCACCAAGGACTTCACGCGCGCGACGAAGATCGCTTCGAATGCGGGACGATTTTTCGCTTACCTGATGATTTTCATCGGCGTGTGGGAAGCGTTCAACGGCAATCCGATCGGCGGGCTGTGGACCGCGTTTATCGGATGGTTCCTGCTGAGCGCGGCACGCGAGAGTTACGCGCAGGTGGCGATCAAGAGCACGCTGACGGGCTTGCACGCTGCGGACGTGATGACGCAGGATGTGCCGACCGTCGAGCGCAATATTTCCGTAGAAGATTACGTCCATGAAGTGCTGCGGACGGGGCGGCGCTGCCACGTGGTGACAGGCGCGGGACGGCCCGTGGGCCTCGTGACTTTGCATTCGGCGCGCGAGGTGCCGCGGGACGAGTGGTCGAACACTTCAATTCAAGCCGTTATGATGCCCTTCGATCGCATCCACGCGGCGACACCGGAAGAGCCGGCGCTCGGCGTGCTGGAACGCATGCAGGCGGAGGACATCAATCAGATGCCGGTGATTTCGAACGGGCAAATCGTGGGAATGATCGGGCGGGATACGATTTTGCGCGTGCTGCAGACGCGCTTGCAGCTGGGGCATCTGGCTTCGTAGGTTCCGTCACGTCAAAATCACCACAGATGAACGCAGATGAACACAGATAAAACCTGGTGAAAGAAAACCTTCATTGAGTTCCTCTGAACAATTGCCTGCGGATAAATCTCCCCTCAGCCGCCGCGGATTTGCTCGTTGGCTGGGCTTCGCCAGCGCGTTGGCTGCGCTCGGGGCTCTTGCGGTTTATTGGCGCGAACGCAAGATTGCATACCCCGTGAAAGTGATCGGGCATGCGGGGGAAATTCCGGTGGGTGGCTCGGCGGTGTTCGCTTATCCGGAGGATGACCGGCCGTGTTTTCTGCTGCGTCCGGCGGAAGATACTTATACCGCGTTCAGCCGGTTGTGCACGCATCACACTTGCCCCGTTTTCTACCGCCCCGAACAGAACGTGTTTACGTGCCCGTGTCATGGCGGAGTATTTTCCGCGACGACAGGCAAGGTGCTCGATGGGCCGCCGCCTAAGCCACTGCCGGAAGTGATTTTGGAGCGCCGTGGCGACGAAATTGTGGCCATCGGGTTCGTGCAAACGCCCTAGGAGCAGTCTCGCGCGATAATCGCCGCATCCCTCTGCAAACATTGGGCTTCCGCTGCGCGGACCCTTGCATTGGTCGTGGATCTGTCATACTCTATTTACCTAGCCTTCATGCCCCCGAAAGCGGTGCCGGGCCCACGCCGCTGGTAGATACCTTACAAACTGCGAACGAGGCACGTCTTGAGAGTTGCGCTGTAGTGTAGGTGGAGGCGAGCTTGAACTCGTTTGACGCCAGCATCATAGCGTTCCTGAATCATTTTGCGCACCGCTCGCAAGATCTTGACTACCTCATCATGCTCATCGGTTCGAATGAACTGATCAAGGGCGGAGTGATCACCGCGTTGATCTGGTGGGCATGGTTCCGGCCGGGTGAGAATAAAACCAGGGACCACGAGTACCTCTTTTGTGGAATCCTGGCGAGTTTCGTCGCTGTGCTGGCGGCGCGGGCGCTGGCGGATTTCCTGCCATTTCGCGAGAGGCCTTTCGCGAACCCCGCGTTGCATTTTCAACTTCCCTACCACGTGGATTTCCTGGACCACATGATTGACTGGAGTTCGTTTCCCAGCGATCACGCCGCAATGTTCTTCGCGCTGGCAACGAGTATTTTTTTCGTCGCGCGCGGGGCGGGAATTCTGGCGCTGTTGCATGCAATATTCGTCGTATCGCTGCCGAGGGTGTACATGGGAATGCACTACCCCACGGACATCGTGGCGGGGGCGGCGATCGGCGTGGGTATTGCTTCGACGGCGAAAATCGTGGTGGTCCGGGCAAAGGTAGCAGGGCCGGCGATGCACTGGCTCGAGAAATCCCCGCAAACATTTTATCCCGTCCTTTTTCTTCTGACCTTTCTGATCACGGTAATCTTCAATCCGGTGCGAAGAGTCGCGCTCATTTTCTTCAAGATGTTGGAGCTCGTCATCCCCCACTTGCATTAGGAATGCGGAGAGCGGCAAGAATCGGGAAGCCCTACTGCGGCCGGGGAGGCGGGTAGCGGTCGGCTTTGGCGCCGACGCCTTCGGTGACGGTGACGATTACGTCGGCGGGAATGTCTTTGAGTTCCTGGGCGTAGCCGCTGGGCCAGTGAATCACGATGGAGTCCACGTGGTCGTGCTTGCCCAGGCCGAAATAAATGCGCGGGTCCTGCGCGGAGCAGTAGCTCATTCCGCCTTTGGCCTGGTCGTAGCTGGTGAAATCGCCGGCAGTCAATTTCAGCGATGCGCCGATGCCGTCGCGGTTGGAAGTGACGCCGATCAGGCGCACCGCGATCCAGTGATTATTCTTCGCAGCGGGAGAACCGCCGCCTTCGTTGCGAAAAAGCTGCGCGTCTTCGCCGTTATTGTTGACCAGAAAATCCTGCCAGCCGTCGTTATCATAATCGCCGACGGCGAGGCCGCGTCCCACGCGCGGCGCGCGAAAATCGGGGCCTTCGGTGCGGGTGGCGTCCACGAAATTGCCTTCGCCCAGGTTGCGGTAGAGGGTTTTCTCTTCCTCGTAGTTTACTTCCGGGTGGTAGAGCTTGATGTTGTCCAGAATATGGCCGTTGACGACTAGCAGATCGCGCCAGCCGTCATTATCAAAATCGAAGAAGCGCGCGCCGAACGCGCTGTTCAAGATATTGGTCTGGCCGATTCCGGAGGCGATGGTGTAGTCGGTGAAAGTGCCGTCGCCATTGTTGCGGTACATGCGGTTAAGCTCGAAATCCAGGTGACTGACGAAGAGATAGAGCAGGCCGTTGTTCATCACGTCGGCGGCATCCGCGCTCATGCCCGCTTCGGTGCGGCCGTCTTCGCTGAAGCCCGCGCCTGATTTGTAAGTTGCGTCGCGGAAAGTGCCGTCGCCATTGTTGTAATACAGAAAATTCCGCTGCGTATCGTTGGCGATGAAGATGTCCGTCCATCCATCGCCATTCAGGTCAGCCAGCACCACGCCCAGGCTTTTGCCGTCGGCGTTCGTCAGGCCGGCTTTTTCGGTGACGTCGGTAAACGTGCCGTCGCCATTATTGTGATAGAGCTTCGCGGAAGAACCTTTGAAGCTATCGGGATGGCAATACGCGCTGGTTTGCGGAACGTTGCGCAGGCCGGGGCGAATATCTCCACAGAGCACGGGGTGATCCACGTCGTATTGCACGTAATTCGTGACGAGCAGGTCGAGCTTGCCGTCGTGATCGTAATCGAACCAGCCCGCGGCAGTGCCCCAGTTGCCATCGTCGCCGACGCCCGCTTTGGCGGTGACATCGGTGAAGGTTCCGTCGCCGTTATTGTGCAGCAGTACGGAATGGCGATAGCCGGTCATATAGATGTCCGGATAGCCGTCGTTGTCGTAGTCGCCGACGGCCACGCCGAAGAACATCGTGCCGTCGGTATGGATCTTGCTTTGCGCGGTGACGTCCGTAAACGTGCCGTCGTGATTATTGCGATAGAGCGCGGGTTGCGGCGGCTGCGGGGGATGAAAAAACGGTGTGTCGCCGCTATTCACGAAAAATGCGTCCAGATAGCCATCCTGGTTGTAATCAATCCAGGCGACGCCTGCGCCCATCGTTTCGGGATAGAGCCGCTCGGGCGACGCGGCGCGTTCGTGATGGAAGTGGATTCCGGCTGCGTGAGTGACGTCGCGGAATTCCACGTGATACGGATTGGTGATCTCGCTGCGGTGGCGCAACTTGATCGTGTCTTCGTCCTCCTGCCCGCGGACGTCAGGCTTAGGCGGCTTCGTCGCGTCGTGCTGCGCTTGCGTCCGCGCGAAGCGAATCATCGCAGCGCGCCCAGAGGCACCGAGGAAGCCAGCCCATACGTCGCCGGTGGCGATGAAAAGAATTGCGGCGGCGATCAAAACGGAACGCTGCACGGAGGAAGAGCTGCGGTTCATTGCGGGACAAATTCTAACAGTATGACGAAACGTCGCGCTATCGGATGTGCTCGCGAAGCGCGCTCGCGCTCCGTTCCGCTTCCGAACAATTGATCGCTGCCGCACATCGGCGACCGATGTGAATGGAAATCAAGCTGATTCGCAAAACGAATCGCGGTCGCTGTGGAAATCTTCTCGTAAGTGCCAGTTTCGTATTGACTCCCGGCGAAGTCGGTTATAGCCTTCACGTCATTCGAGCGGGGTGGGGGCCCTTTTCTAGAAGTGCCACACAAATTTTCCCATGCATTCGCACAAGGTGCGGCTGCGGAAGCAATTCCCGTTTCCGCCGAGCGACCCGGCACTTTGCCCAGCAGCGCTGATCGGACGAATTTGCGCGGTTCTCCGCTCAAGACTTTCATTCGCAGGTTTGTCCCAGTCTTAATTTTGTTTGCGACGGGTTCGCCGCTTTGCGTTGCGCCGCTGGCCCGAGCGAGCGCGAGAAACGCTTCGGCAGCCACCGCACTGTTCCAGTCGTCGCGCATTGCTCCCAAGAAAGTAATCATTGATACAGACCCCGGCACCGATGACGCGCTGGCGATTCTGCTGGCTTTGAATTCGCCGGAATTGGATGTGCGCGCATTGACTGTCGTCCCCGGCAACGTGACTGCCAGGCAAGGACTGGAAAACGCGTTGAAGCTGGCGTCGCTCACCAATCGCTGTGACATCCCCGTGGCGGGCGGCGCGCAGCACCCGCTATTTCAGAAGTTGATCACTGCGGAGCTATGGCACGGCGCAAATGGCTTGGCCAACGTGGAATTGCCTGCGAGCAATTGCAAGGCTGACCCACGCTTCGGGCCGGACTTGATCATTCAGATGGTGCACGAGTCACCGCACGAGATCACCCTCGTGCCGGTGGGCCCGCTGACGAATATCGCGCTGGCGGTGCTGAAGGATCCTTCAATCGTTCCGCTGGTGAAGGAAGTTGTGATCATGGGCGGTTCGATTTCCGGCGGTAACGTGAACGCCGCGGCGGAAGCGAATATCTACAACGATCCGGAAGCGGCGCAGATCGTTTTCCAGGCGGGCTGGCGCTTGACGATGGTGGGACTCGATGTGGGCAACCAGACCCTCTACGACCAGGCGCATCTGAACGAACTTTCCAAGACGCACGGCCCGGAAAATGATTTTGCGGTGAAGGTACTTACGTTTTTGATCGGGCAGGAAGCGAAGTACGGCGCTGGCGGCGGCTCGCCGATGTACGATCCGCTGGCGGTCGGCACGGCGGTTGATCCGGCGATTGTCACAACCGAGGCGATGCATGTGGACGTGGAGACGCGCGGCGAATTTACGCGCGGCGAGACAGTGGCAAATCGCCACAACACGGTGGAACGCAATGTGCTGCACGGCGATCGCTACATTATCGAAGGCGTTGACCACGTCACTCCCAACGTGCAGGTATGCACGGGAGTGAACGCTGAAAAATTTTTGCAGCTTTTGAATGCACGGCTGGCGGGAAAGTGATTGGCGGGCTCGCGCAAATTTCGAGCGATGGGCGAGTAGGGAAGTTGGGGGCCCAGTTGATAGCGCAGTTTCAGAATTCGCAGACGTCTGGAACGCCAGGTAATCGGTTTCAAACTGAGGGAGGGCGTCGATGAAAATGTGGAAGAGTGTGGTTCTGGCAGTAGCGACAATCGTCTTTGCGATCACGACGATTCTACTCGCGGCACCCAGCGCGCCCGCCCAATCGCTGGAGCGCGGTGAAATCCGCGGCGTGGTGTACGATTCGTCGCATGGCCTCGTCGTGGGCGCCACGGTGACGATCTCCAATCCCTCGACGGGCTATAAACGCGAACTCACCACGGATGCGACCGGCTCGTACGACTTCGCCCAGTTGCTTCCGGGCGTATATAGGATCCAAGCGGAGGCACCGGGCTTTGCAGCGACCGAGATAACTGATGTCCACATCGATATCGGCGCCAGCCTGAACCTCGACGTTACCCTTCCGGTTAAAGGCCAGACGCAAACGGTCGTAGTGTCGGCGGCGGCGACTGGTCCCGTGGATACTGCTACGGCGGGCATCAATCAAGTCATCAACCAGAGAGACTTGGAGAGTCTTCCGCTCTCCGGCCGTGATTATCGCGACTTGGCGCAGTTAAGTTCTTCAGCGCAGGTTGTGCCCGGCCTGCGTGGCGGCATCCGCCTGGGCGGGCAACAGAGCGATTACCTGGGCATGGTGATTGACGGCCAAGACACCTTCAACAATTACTTCGGCGAAATTTTTGGCTCGCTGGAGACAAAGAATTTTACGATTCCGCTCGAGGCAGTGCAGGAATTTCAGGTGGTTACCAACGGGTTTGCGCCGGAATTCGGCCGTGCCACAGGCGGTTTGATCAACGTGGTGACCAAATCCGGCACGAACGAGCTTCACGGCGAAGCCCACGATTACTATCGCGGCAGCCGTTTCACCGCGGACGACGCCGTCGGCGAGCCCCCCAACATCACTACCCAGAACCAGTTTGGCGGTTCCGTCGGCTTCCCGATTCACAAGGACCGGCAATTCTTGTTTCTCGCCGCGGATACTCAGCTGCAGAATGGCCCGCTCGTCACGCAGTTTTGTCCTGCGGGTCCGGGCCAAGCGACCTGCCTCGCGGCTTTGGCCAGTTCCACAGGACCTACATTCGCGAACTGCGCACCAGGAACGTGCGCCGTGGGCACAGTGCCGGTACCGAGCAATTTTCCGGCTGGCACGGTACTGCCGTCCGGCTGCGGCACACCGGCGGCAGGGGACCTCGTCCTGCAGGATTGTTATGGTGTTTCCTCACTGGCTGGTTTCGAGGGGCCGCATAATCAATTCCAAAACTTGTTCACGATCCTGGGACACTACGATTATCAGTTCAGCCCCGCCAACCATTTCAGTATTCGGAGCTATTTCACGCGGAACCACACCAATGGTTTTAGCGGCGCGCAAGGCCAGAATGAAATACCCCAGGCGTTCGACAATACGGAGAACTTCACCAACAAGGGAGCGTCCGCTGTTTTCAGCCTGAATACCGTACTGGGCAGAAAAGTAAATGAAATCCGTATCAGTCTTGCGGACGAGGTTCGCGAGCGCCATGCGAATAGCAACTCACCGGGACTTTCGATATCGGATTCGAGCATCCCGGACCTGGCCATTGGTAGCGCCTTCAATTACGGTATCGGTCAGCGCTACTATTTGCCGATTAACAACCAGGACGGCAAATTCGAGGCTGCGGACAACTTCGATTACTCGTTCGGCAAACACGACATAAAATTCGGCGGAGATGTCGTCACCTTCGAGGACCGCAAGGATTCCTTCGTCGGTTGGGGCGCAGGTGAATACGATTACTTCAGCCTCGCGGCCTTCAATAGCGGGGTCGCGGCCGGATCAACGGGATGCGGGCCGGCGGCAACCGGGCCTAATGCCTTCACCTGTCTTCTCAGCCAAGGCGTAGCCCTGAATGGAAAGCCGCTGTCGTTTCTGGGGCCTGCTACGACGCTTTTCCCGAATTATCAGACCGATCTCGGCCTCTACTGGCAGGACAAATGGCAAATCACACCAAGCCTCACTCTAACCTACGGGCTGCGCTGGGACGGCACTTGGAACCCTCAACCGCAGACGCCCCTGTGGGGAACTACGGTCATGGTTGGGCAAGGTGCAGGGTCGCACGACTCCGCAGTGCCGCAGCGAGTGCCAGCTGACTTCAATCAATGGGGGCCGCGTATCGGCGTGGCTTGGAATGTGAGACGGGGACCGCACCCGACAGTCATCCGGGGAGCCTGGGGACTTTATTATGCTCTCACCGTGGGAATCTTCATGCCAACGGCCGGAGCAGGTAACCTGACCCACTGCATAGGCAGTTGCGGTTTTCCGGACAGCGGGGCTGTTGGCTTTCCGTATCTCAACCCCAACTCGACAACCTTGGGCGTGAACCAGCTTTGCGGAACGCAATTCGGCTGCGCGGCTCCCACCTCTGGAGGCGGATATGTGGACCCGCAGTTTCAAAACCCACGCGTCTCCAGCTTCACCGGCGGGATCGAGCAATCACTGCCTTATAATTTGGTAGTGACCGGCACTTTCTCTTACGTCCACTCCACGCATTTGCGGACGGGCGGATACGATTCAGAAGAAGCCTGGCAACGGAACTACATCATCGACGGCATCGACCCCTTCGGGCGGTCCGTCCTTGATGGCGCCACCAATTATACCAACGGCGCGTTCACAAGCTTCAGCCCCACGCCGCTCGACCCCACCCTGCCCAATGCCACCAATGAGACGGCCAGCTTCAGCTACGGGAATTACGAGTCGCTGGTTCTGAACGTCACCAAGCGTTTCTCCAATCATTTCCAGGTGTTCGGCAATTACATCTGGTCGCAAAATAAGGACAACGGAGCGAGCGAGCGCGATACGGACACGTACTTCGGGCAGCAGGATCCGATCAATCTGAAGATTGATTACTTCCGCAACGGTTTGGACATCAGGCAGCAGTTCAAGGCTGCGGGTGTTTACGAGTTGCCGTGGGGCTTTGAAGTCAGCTCGAGTGTGATTGCCCACACCGGTGTGCCGTTTCCCCTTTACGTCGCGCAAGACATTAATGGTGACGGGGTTTCCGACCTCGGACACAACAACGACCGTCCAACCTTTACCAATAGCCACGGCAAAACGTCCCTGCTAACTCGTTATCCATTCGACCAACCGGGATATTTCGAATGGGATGGTCGGCTACAGAAGGACATCCCCATTCATGAAAGATTTCATGTGATAGCGTCGGGCGATTTCTTCAATTTGACCAACCGCGGCAACCTTTACTCCAATCCGAATAGCCCCAGTACGGCCACTATCTCGCTAAACGGTTGCTCGCCGAATACAGCGGCGCCATCCGCTGGTTTCACCGGATCGGTGCCGGGCCCGATCGGATTCACCTGCGCCCCGCTCACAGCCGCAACGATGCCACAGGTCGGCGTCAACGGCTTCCGCGCGATTACGCAGATCGCGCCGGGCAGCACGCCCTTCGCGTTCCAGGCTGGCGTCAAGTTCGTATTCTGACGAACTTGGGGCCCCTGGGAAGAAGGCAGTTTTTGCGGGGTCTGAGCGGTTCCTTTATGCTGGCAGGCGGCTCGCTTGTTGCGGGCCGCGCTGCCGGTGCTTTTATTTCATCCGCCGACGCCGCATCCGCATTCGTGCCTGGGAGTCCTACCTTGCGCTGGCCTGAACCGATTGGCAGTCCTGTCCTTGATAGTCTGCGTCCGGTGATCGAACATTCGCGCGACGTGCAGACGCGCGTGGATAAAATCACCGAGGTCGCGGGCTGGATGGCTTACGAAGCTTTGCCCGTGCCGGAATACGCTTTGCCCTTCGGCATCGGCGCGCACGACGTGAACGTCGCGATCGATTTCATCATGACGTCGGACACGATTGACACCGCCTTCACCGATTTTTTCACGCACGTAAAGTTTCAAACGGACTATGCCGGGCAGCACTGGTCCGATTCCGACGCCGAATTCGCCTGTCTGAAACGCGCGATGGACAACGGCATTCCGGTTCTCGACGGAAAATGGATGGCCAGCGTGACGCGCGCCGAGCTGAACACCATTTTTGCAGGCAATATCGAGATGCCCATGCTCGATGAAAAGCTCGCGGTGCTGCATCAGGTGGGGCCGGTGCTCGTCGCAAAATACAATGGACGGTTTTCGAATTTCATTCATGCGTGCTCGCCGAAACTCTATGACCACGGCAATGGCATGGTGGACCGGTTGGTGACGGAGTTCCCGCGCTTTAACGACGTGAGCCAATACGACGGCCACGAAATCAAATTCTACAAACTGCCGCAGTTGGGCATCTGGATGCTGTACGCGAATTTGCACAAGCCTTATGGCTTTCAGATCGAGGATCTCCCGGCAATGACGGCGTTCGCGGATTACATCGTGCCGGTGGCGCTGCGCCTGCTCGGAATCACCAGCTATTCGCCGGCGCTCGAGCACTCGATCAATTCCTACCAATTGATTCCGCGCGATAGCACGCAGGAAATCGAAATCCGCGCGCATTGCCTCTACGCCACAGCGTTGCTGCGCGAGGAAATCAACAAGATCCGGCCGAAGGACATGCAGATCATCATTCCGCAGGTTGACGCGCGGCTCTGGACGCACTATCACACCACGTTCTGGCCGCATCATCTCACGAGTACCATCATGTATTGACGTGGGGTTGGATTGAGATTTTGTAGCGGCGCGCTTTTGTGCGCCATCGATCTTGCGGCGACACCAATGGCGGTCTGAAGACCGCCGCTACAAAGCCAAATTCGCAGAGCCGGCGAGATTTATATGGAGTGCGGGAGCGAGCTCCCGCTTTCACCTAGGCGAGGCGTGCCTCGCCTGATGTGATCCACGCCCGATCCACAATCGCAAAAGCGCCGGCGCGCCGCCGCACTCCACACGATTTTCGCTTGCCGATCGGAATCACGGGGACGGAGACACGTTGCTGTTGAGCGAGGCGAGGGCGCGTTTGTAGTCGGGATCGTCCGGCGAGATTTCGACGGCCTTTTTGTATGCGGCGAGTGCGCTTGTTCGGTCGCCGCGTTGTTGGTAGATCGCGCCCATTTCGAAATACGCGTCGGATTCTTTCGGATTCACGCGCGCTGATTCCTGGAACGCCGCGAGCGCGTCATCCAGCCTGGATTGCCTCTCCAGAATTTTTCCCTGCACGTAAAGATATTCCGGGTGGTACGGTTCGCGCGCGAGCGCCTGGCCGATCGCGTCGCTCGCCTTTTCGATCTCGCCTGCGGAGTAATAGAGCTTCGCGAGTTGCGAATAACTGGCGGCGTATGTGGGATCGAGCGCAATCGCCTGATTCAGCAGCGCAAGCGAACCTGGAAAATCATTTTTCATCGCCAACTCATCTGCGTGCTGCACCAGATGTTTGGCTTGCAGCTTGTTTTCGTTCGTGGTGCGATCGTCCTGCGAGGATTTTTCGAACGCAGCGAGCGTCTCCTGCGCTTTTTCGTCCTCACCAGCACAACGGTAGGCGCGAGAGAGCAAAAAGAGCGTTTCGGAATCGGGCGCGGGCTGGTGCGGCGCTGAATCCGTCCCTGAACCCGCGCCAACCAGCGGTTCGAGAGCATCCACGGCCTTCGCGCAGCGCTGTTTAATTTCGCCCGGCGCGGGCTTCTCCGGTGGACGAACCAGAATCTTTGCCAGCAGCACGCGGCTCCGCGGGTTTTCCGGCTGCAACTCGACCACTTTTGCCGCGTCATTGAGAGCGAGTGAATCCTGGTTGTGGTCCGCGTAGATGTCGGCGCGCGTGTAATGAGCCAGCGCATTTTGCGGATCGCGGGCCAGGATTTTTGCGAGCTGCGCGAGCGCGCTCGGCGCATCACCTTTGGCCTTGTAGGCGACGGCGAGCCGGTTGCGCGCGTCCACATCAGCGGGATCGAGCGCGAGCGCTGCGTTCAAGTGCGCGATGGCCGCGTCGTAGGTTTGCAGCTGGATGTCCAGATCGCCATAAACGGCGAGCGGCGCGGCGCTCCGCGGATGTTCGCGGTGGGCCTCCTCGAGAATTTTTTTGGCTTCATCGAAATTGTGCACGCCGCGATAAGCCTGTACTACGCCGATTTCGGCTTGCAAGTTGTGCGGCGCGAGGCGCAACGCCTCTTGATAGCTGGCAATCGCATCGGGAAACTTTGCGGCCGCAGCTTCCGTACGACCCTGCTCGATGAGCCGCGCAGCTTGATCGGTGTGAGGGTGCGTCTGCGCCTGCACGTGCGCGACTGACGGTGTCGCAACGACAAACAATAAAACAATCAGCACGCTCAACAGAAACGCGCCTGAAGAACGCAATTCGCGGGAGGAACTGCAGCGCGTTTCCAGGCTCCGCTTACGCCTACGACGCAAAAACATTCGCGAATTATAACATCCGGTGTTGACTCGGACCGATTCGGGAATGCTCCCAAGCGCCCAAAACCCGCCGTTTTCGCTTGACTCGTGCAACACAGCGAACTATAAGCAGCGACGGCACTGCACGTACCCTTCCGCCAAAAATGATTCGGGGAAGCGAGCTTCCATTCAAATTTATTGCCAGAAAACCAGGGGAGTTGCCACCACCATGCGCCTGAAAAATATTCTTCCGCTCGTTGCGGTTGTTGCGTTCGCGCTGACTACGCCGGGCCAAGTAAAACGCAAAGTGATCATCGATCAGGACGCGCGCGGCGCGGCCACCACCGATCAGCAGTCCATTTTGATGTTTCTGCAATCGCCGAACGTGGAGACACTGGGAATCACGGTGGTGAGCGGCGACATGTGGCGCGACGAGGAAATCGCGCACACGCTGCGCATGCTGGAAATCACCGGCCATACGGACATTCCGGTTTATCCCGGCGCGGTGTATCCGCTGATCAATCGCATGGACATGATCGAGCGCTGGGAAAAACTCTACGGCACGGTGCACTATCAAGGCGCGTGGAACGGGCATCGCCCGGGAATGAATCTGGGCGACGGGCTGCGCGGCAGATACCATTTGCCGTTTGTGGTACCGGATATTCCGGAAGGAAATCCCACAATCAAGGCACAGACCGAAGACGCGGCGCATTTCATCATTCGCATGGTGCACAAATATCCGCACGAGGTGACGATTTACGCCGGCGGGCCGATGACGGACATCGCGCAAGCAATCAGCCTCGATCCCGAAGTTCCGGATCTGGCGCAGGAACTCGTGGTGATGGGCGGCAGCATCGCGCCAGTGGTGCCGCACGAGTGGATCGCGGAAAATCGCCGGGAGTTCAATTTCTGGTGGGATCCGGAGGCGGTGCATATCGTGCTCACGTCGCCGTGGCACAAAGTCACGATCACGACAGTGGATATCTCGGTGAAAACGCGAATGACCAAAGAACTGATCGCCGAAATAGCGAAATCGAAGAGTCCCGCCTCGCAGTATTTGGCCAAATATGCCGATGAAGAATATATGTGGGATGAACTCGCAGTGGCGGGATGGCTCGACCCCAGCGTGATCACGCAGCAGACTCAATATTATATGGACATAGACATCTCCCATACGGCAGGCTACGGAAACGTGCTGGTATGGACCTCCGGCGCGCAGCCGGGCTTGGGCGAACAGCTCGTGAATATTCCCGAAGAGCTGAACAAGGACAAGTTTTACAAGATGTTCATTGATTTGATGGCGCTGCCTTCTGCCAGCGCGCATGCGGCGGCAGCGACGACGGCGGCGGTTGCCAGAAATTAAGAAGAATTGAGGCCACTTTGCAAATGAACGCGAAAGTAGAAGTTGTGGGAATCGGCAGCTGCACGGTGGATTATTTCGCCATTGTGCCGCGGCTGCTAGGACCGGAAGAAAAAATCAACGCCACGCGGATGGAAATCCATGCTGGAGGCGTCACGGCCAACAACCTGACGCAAGTGGCGCGGCTCGGCACGAGCACCGGCTGGCTGGGGTTGATCGGCGACGACGAAAACGGCCGCATCATCCAGAAGGCTTTCACCGAAGATGGCATGGATCTTTCCGGGATTGAAGTTGTAAGAGGCGAGCATTCTTCGCTGACTTGGATTCCGGTGGACGCGAGCGGCGAACGGTGCATTTACATGTTTCCCAACGTCACGGGCAAGATTTCCGTGCACCAGGTGCTGGCGCGTTTCGCGCAGCAGATTCAAAGCGCCAAGCATTTCCATACGGAGGCTTCGCAGCTCCCGATCGCACCCGTGAAGCAAGCAATGCAGGTGGCGCACGATGCCAAGGTGCGGGTGATTTTCGATCTGGACGTGGCGCCCAGTTTTTTCGCGGCGGCGAATCTGGGCACACAAGAGGAGCTTTGCAGCGCACTGCGACTGGCGGACGTGCTGAAGCCCTGCAAAGCGGCGGCGCGCGAGCTGACCGGTGAAGCCGATTACGAAAAGATTGCGCGGCAGTTGCTGGGGCTGGGACCAAGCATAGTGGCGCTGACGCTGGGCGCGGACGGCTGCATCATCGCCAGCTCGGGCAAGATTTCGCACGTGCCAGCGTTGAAAGTGGAAGTGGTGGACACCACCGGCGCAGGCGATGCGTTTATGGGCGGGCTTTCCTACGGGTTGCTGCAAGGCTGGGATTTCGAGCGCGTGGGGCTTTTTGCTAATGCATGCGCGGCACTGTGCTGCACCAGGGTCGGGGCGCGCGCGATGGCCAAGCGCGACGAAGTAATGGCGCTGATCAAGGCGCAAGCGCCGAAAGGCGCTCCCACATTTTAGATTTCAGAAAGTAACAGACTGTCGTGAATATGGCAGGGCGCAGGTCCGTCGGGCTGCGCGAATCGTGTGCGCAGGCGAAGCAATCCAATAGGGAGATCATGTTCACACCGCTGAATTCCGGGACGGCGCTCTTGATGATGGTAATTTCCGCGATCTGCTGGGGATCGTGGGCCAACACCTATAAGGGCGTGAAGAACTACCGCTTCGAACTTTTCTACTGGGACTACGCGGTGGGAATTTTTTTGATGTCGCTGCTGTACGCCTTCACCATGGGCTCCAGCGCGAACGACCCGTCGAGCTTCCTGCACAACGTACGGTCCGCGGATCTTTCCAACATCGGCTGGGCGCTGCTCGCCGGCGTGATTTTCAACCTGGCGAATCTGCTGCTGGTCGCGGCGATTGATATGGCGGGCCTGGCGATTGCGTTTCCTATCGGGATTGGCATCGCGCTGGTGGTGGGCACCGTGCTCAGTTACGTGCAGCAACAGCGCGGGTTCTTGCCGATGCTGACGGCGGGCGTGGCGTGTGCGGTCGTTGCAGTGATTTTGGACGGCAAGGCCTACGGAGAAATCAACGCCGGCAAGGCGGCCGCGTCGCGCAAGAGCATTGTCACCTGCATCGTTTCCGGCGTGTTGATGGGGCTGTGGGCGCCATTTTCCACTCGCGCGCTTACGCACGGGCATACGCTCGGTCCTTACAGCATCGCGGTGTTCCTCACAGGCGGTGCGCTGCTTTCTTGCTTTTTGTGGAATATTTATTTCATGAAGAAACCGCTGGTGGGCGAGCCTGTCGCGTTCAGGGGTTTCTTTCGCGCGCCGACTATGGGTCACGCGCTGGGACTGCTCGGCGGCGCCATTTGGGCCACCGGGACGGTGTTCAATCTGGTAGCCGCGAATTATACCGGCGTCGCGATTTCCTATTCGATTGGGCAATCCGCTCCGATGGTCGCGGCGCTGTGGGGAATTTTTGCGTGGAAGGAATTTGACGGCGCGAACAAGCGCGCACGCGCCTTTTTGGCGCTGATGTTCATTTTTTATGTGCTGGCGATTTTGCTGATCGCGCGCGCGAATACGGCAGCATAGGCAAGGGGTTTTGTAGCGGCGGTCTTTAGACCGCCATCGGTGTTGCCGCTGGATCGATGGCGCACTGAAGTGCGCCGCTACAAAGTCAAAACCGACCCCTCACACTGGCGGGCGGCGGAAACCGCCGGTTGCGGCTTCGATTTTCGCAGCTACGGCTAGAACAGCTTCGTCTTCCCACGCGCGGCCTACGATCTGCACTCCGATCGGCAAACCTTCTGGCGAGCGGGCCACCGGAACCACGGCTCCCGGAAACCCCAGCAAATTGAACCACTGCGAATAACTCATCGCTTTCAGGTAATTCACCTTTTGGCCCTGCACGGTGAAAGCGCGCTCGCCGTGATGAAACGCGGGGATGGCGCACACAGGGCAAAGCAGAATCGGAAATTTTTCCATCTGCCGCAGCATCTTTTCGCGCAACGCGTCGCGGCCAATCATGGTGTTCAGCCAATCGCGCCCATCGAGCAGCGGATGCTTCAGCACGTTCTCCCGCCACGCGCGCAGCATCGGGCTGAGTTCGGCTTCGCGGCCTTCAATCGTGGTGTTCATCGCCATCTGCACGCCGGGGCCGAACAAATTCCACCAGAGCTGCCAAACGCGGTCGAGGTTTTGCGGCCGCCACGCTTCCACCTGAAATCCTTGCTCGCGCAAGGCATCCGCGGCCTGGCGCACCGCTGCGGCGGTTTCCGGAGTGACGGGCGTAGCGCCGTCGTCCTCGAAATACGCGATGCGCGACTTGCGAATTTCTTCATCGCTCCAGCGCCGCAGCGGAACGGGCGCCGAAGCCGGGTCGCCGATATCGTAGCCGGCCATCACTTCAAAGAGCCGGGTGACGTCCGGGATCGTTCGCGCCATCGGGCCTAACACACCCAGCTCGGCGAACGGACCCGCAGACGCGGGAAAATGCCCAGTGCCCGGGACGCGGCCCGGCGTGGGCTTCAGTCCGCAAATGCCCACAAAGTGCGCGGGAACTCGAATGGAGCCGCCGCCATCGCCGCCCACGCCTCCTGCAGAGCAGCCCGCGGCAATCGCCGCCGACTCGCCGCCGCTCGAACCGCCGGGCGTGCGCGCAAGGTCCCAGGGATTGTTCGTGCGGCCGTAAAGACTGTTGTCAGTCTCGTAGGCCATCAAAAATTCGGGCACGTTGGTGTTGCCGAGCAATATCGCTCCGGCGGCGCGCAATCGCGCGACGAGCGTCGCGTCTTCCGTAGGGATATAGCCTTTGCGCAAAGCGCTGCCGCATTCGCAGGGCCAGCCGGCCACGTCTATCGAACTTTTCAGCGAAAGCGGAACGCCATGCAGCGGACCGAGCGGATCCGCGCCTGCGTGTGAGGCGAGCGCGGCCTCGGCTACCTGAGCTTGCTGGCGCGCGCCTTCGGCGTCCACGTGGATGAAGGCATTTAATTTTGGATTCAGGCGCGCGATCCGTGCGAGGTGGGCTTCCACCAGTTCTACCGGCGAGATTTTGCGAAGGCGAATATTGGCGGCCATCTCGCCCAGCGAGCTGTAAACGACGTCGTCCAATTCCAAGTTCCCTGCCTCCGTGGTTCGCGAGCCGACGAGTCTAACACGCGGCGTGTGCCGCCGCGGTCGGCCCGGCGCGTCAACGCGCCGCTCGCGCCTAATGCAAAAGCATTATTGACTCTCGCCCGACCCGAGGACAGAATCCCGGCTTTCCACATCATCAGACTGCCAAAATCAACGGAGCAAGCCATTTGCGAGCGTCAAACGTTCTCTTGACCGCTGCCGGTGCGGACCGCGCATGAAGCGCCTCACATACATCCTCCTAGCCGTTCTGGTGGCGACGGCGGCGTACGTTTATGCGTGGCCCTCCGCAAATGTGCCGTATTTCGGCGCGATCATTTTGCATTTGCTCGCGGGCGTCGCGTTTCTGGCGCTGCTGATTTTCACTTTGCGTCCGATTCTGCGCCAAGGGCCCACAGCCTCGCGGCTCGGTTGGCTGTTGCTAGCGCTGGGCGGCATTCTGGGCGCGATCCTGATTTACACCGGAACGCTGCGCGCGGATTGGCCGCTGCTTTACGCGCATATCGGCGCTTGTGTGGCCGGTTGCGCGCTGTTGGTTTCGGGCTGGGCGTGCAGACGTGGTTTCCTGGCGGGCCCGTTCCCTTCCGGCATCATTCGCAGCGCGATTTGCCTAGTGGCAGCGGGGCTGATCACGGCGGGCGCGTGGTGGCTGCGCATGGTTCCCTGGCAGGAATCGCACCGGATTCAAAATCCTACGATCGCTCCGGGCACAATGGATAGCGAAGGCGACGGGCCCGAGGGACCTTTCTTTCCAAGCTCCGCGCAAACCGCCGAACGCCAGCACATCCCCGCGAGTTACTTCACGGAATCACAATCCTGCAAGCGCTGCCACGAAGATATCTACAACCAGTGGCAAAGCTCCGCGCACCATTTTTCTTCGTTCAATAATGCGTGGTATCGCAAGAGCATCGAGTACATGCAGGACACCATCGGCGTGAAATCATCCAAGTGGTGCGCCGGATGCCACGACCCGGCGCTGCTTTACAGCGGAATGTTCAATCGCCCGATCCGAGAAGTTGAAGATACGCCGGCGGGACAGGCGGGCCTCGGTTGCATGATGTGCCATTCGATTGCGCAAGTGAAAAGCACGATGGGGCAAGCCGACTTCTTCCTGGAATATCCCGCGCTGCACAAAATGGCCGCGAGCAAGAATCCGCTGGTGCTGCGCCTGCACGATTTTCTTACCAATCTGAATCCCGAGCCGCACCGGCGCGTATTCTTGAAGCCGTTCATGCGCACACAGACGGCGGAGTTCTGCTCCAGTTGCCACAAAGTCCATCTGGATGTGCCGGTGAACCACTACCGTTGGGTGCGCGGTTTCGATGATTACGACAACTGGCAGGCGAGCGGCGTTTCGTTCCAGGGCGCGCGCTCGTTTTATTATCCGGCGAAGGGGCAGATGTGCGCTGATTGCCACATGCCGGCGACCAAATCCACCGACGCCGGAAACATTGCGGGATTTATTCATTCGCATCGCTTCCCGGCCGCGAATACGGCATTGCCCACCGCGAATCAAGATGAAGCGCAACTGAAGGCCACCGACGATTTCCTGACGAAGGGCGTTGTGAGCGTGGATATCTTCGCGATTTCGCCGGAAACCAAGGCGAAGGAAACCGGCAGCGCCGAACGCGCGGCGGCCGGAACGGGCACCGCGGTTGCGCCGCCGTCCATGCCGGGGCTGCAAACAACCTTTGCCGTTGGCGAGGAGGCGGAATCCTCGATTCCCGTGAACACCTCGCCCGACGCGGCGACTCCCGTTGCGCTGCTCACGGCGCCGCTCAATCGCACCGGCGCAGGGGTACGGCGCGGCGGCATTTATCGCGTGGATGTGGTGGTGCGTACGCGCAAGCTTGGCCATTTCTTCCCCGGCGGCACGGTGGACGCGTTCGATTGCTGGGTGGAACTCACCGCTACCGGCGATAAGGGAAGGGTGCTATTTCAAAGCGGCGGCGTGGAGGACGATGGCAAAGGACCGGTGGACCCCAGCGCGCATTTTTACCGTTCACTGCAGATTGACGCGCACGGCAATCCGATCAATAAGCGCAATGCCTGGTCCACTCGATCCACGGTGTACGCGCGGCTGATTCCCCCCGGCGCGGCCGATACGATTCATTACCGCTTGCAGGTTCCGCCGAATGCGGGAGACAAAATCCATCTGCAAGCGAAAGTGAACTACCGCAAATTCATGTGGTACAACACGCAGTTTGCATTCGCCGGCGTGCTGGACCCGCATCAGAAGGAAGGCGCCGTGGCGCCGAATTACGACGATCAGCATTATTCTTTCACCGGCGATCCTGCGAAGATTCCCGGCGGGAGCCAGGGTATTCCGAATCTGCCGATCGTGGTGATGGCGGAAAACACCGCGGATTTAAGCGTGCTCGCGGCCAACGCGCCGCAGCCCGCGCCGAAAGTGGTCCTCAATCCCGACGATTGGACCCGCTGGAACGACTTCGGCATCGGGCTTTTCCTGCAAGGCGATCTTTCCGGAGCCGCCGGGGCGTTCGAAAAAATCACGCAGATGGCACCTGCGAATTTCGATGGCTGGACAAACGTCGGGCGCGTGCGCTTGCAGGAAGGAAATCTTCCGGCCGCGCAGCAAGTGCTGGAAAAGGCTCTTGCGCTCAAGCCGGACCTCGCTCGCGCGAATTTCTTCTACGCGAAAGTGCTGCGCCAGCAGGGCCATTACGACGAGGCCGCGGAGCATTTGCGCACGGTGCTCGCGCAGTACCCGCGCGACCGCGTGGTGCGCGACGATCTGGGCCGGATTTATTTTCTGCAGCGGCGCTACGACGACGCACTGCAGCAGTTCAACGCGACGATTGCCATTGACCCGGAAGATCTCGAAGCGAATTACAATTTGATGCTCACGTACACGGGATTGGGCAAGCCGGAAACTGCCGCGGAATTTCAGAAACGTTACTTGCGTTTCAAGGCCGATGAATCTGCGCAAGCGCTCGTCGGGCCATACGTGCGGACGCATCCGGATGACAACAATGAGCGGCAGCCTATTCATGAGCACGTTTCGGAGGCTTTCTTGACGGCCAAGCAGAGCGTGCACGCCAAGGCAGCCGGCGTTGCCTCGAAATATGCCGCGCTACCACATCGCGCCAAGGAATCCGATTGATGAACTTTCGCTTTCATCGTATCTGGATGATTCGCCGTGTGCGCTGGCCGCGGCGACGACATGCGCTTTGCTCCATCGGCGCTGCGAGGACATCGTCTAACGCGGTCTTGCAGAAGACTGGCACGTCCGCCGGAGTGCATTTCGAAGACATCACGCGCGCCGCGGGAATTCAATTCGTCCACAACAACGGCGCGTTCGGCAAGAAGTGGCTGCCGGAGACAATGGGACCGGGCGTCGCGTTTATTGATTACGACGACGATGGCTGGCAGGACATTTTGCTCGTCAACGGAATGGATTGGCCAGGGCACGCGCACAAACATTCCACGATGGCGCTGTATCACAATAATCACGACGGAACGTTTACCGACGTAACCAAAAAGGCCGGACTGGACGTGGAAATGTACGGCTTGGGCGTGGCGATCGGCGATTACGACAACGACGGCTACGACGATATTTTTATCACGACGCTCGGCCAGAGCCATTTGTTCCACAACAATGGCAACGGCACGTTTACGGACGTCACCAAGCACGCCGGGCTGGAAGGTCCGCACGAATTCAGCACCAGCGCCGCGTGGGTGGACTACGACCGCGATGGCAAGCTCGATCTGGTGGTCGCGAATTACGTGCAATGGTCCCCGGAAACCGATATCTACTGCGCGCTCGACGGCAAAACGAAATCGTATTGCACGCCCGAGGCGTACAAAGGCACGTCGGTGCGCCTGTGGCACAATCGTGGCGACGGCACCTTCGAAGACGTAACGCAAAAAGTCGGCCTGTACGATCCCACCTCGAAAAGCCTGGGCGTTGCGATTCTCGACGCGAATCAAGACGGCTGGCCGGATATTTTGATCAGCAACGACACGCAGCCGAACAAGCTTTACATCAACAATGGCAATGGAACGTTCACGGAAAAGGGCGTTTCCGCGGGAATCGGCTACAGCGAAGACGGGATCGCGCGCGCCGGCATGGGCGTGGACGCCGCCGATTACGACCGCTCGGGATATCCCAGCGTGGTGATTTCGAATTTCTCGAATCAGATGATTTCGCTGTATCACAACGAACGCAACGGCCTTTTCGTGGACGAAGCGCCGCAATCGGAAGTGGGCCACGATTCCCTGCTCACGCTGGGTTTCGGCTGCTTTTTCTTTGATTACGATTTGGACGGCTGGCTCGATTTGTACGTCGCAAACGGGCATATCGAGGACGCGATCGAGCGCGTGCAGCCGCGCGTGCGTTTTGCCGAGCCGCCGCACCTCTTCCGCAATCTGGGCAATGGCAAATTCAGCGAGGTCACGCAATCCGCGGGAGCGGCTTTCGCGACGCCCCGCGTAGCGCGTGGAGCGGCCTACGGCGACATCAATAATGACGGCGCGCTTGATCTATTGGTGGGCACGAACGATGGCCCCACGCTGCTGTTTCGCAACACCGGCGCGACGAATCACAGCCTGCGCATCAAATTGATCGGCACGAAATCGAATCGCGACGGCATCGGCGCAACAGTGCGTTTGACTGCCGGCAACGACACGCAGTCGAAGATGCTGCGCAGTGGATCGAGTTACCTCTCTTCCAGCGAATTGATTCTGACGTTTGGCCTCGGCGCGCATCCGCAAGCCGATGCCATCGAAATCCACTGGCCCAGCGGCCAAGTGGATAATCTGAAGAACGTCGCCGCCGATCAGATCATCACCGTGAAAGAAAAAGAAGGCAGCATTGCTGCCAAGCCGCTCGCGAAACGGTAGAATACCCCGCATGTCAGGATCGAGACTGGAATGAGCCGCATCGCGCGTTCTGCGCTCTTCGCCGGTATCTTTGCATGCGCACTCAATGGAGCCAGCCGGCCACCGCAACAGGACCAGCAGAATCAGCAGGCGCAGCCGTCCGAGCCACGCGGGCAACAGCGCACCCATTCCCACGCATCGGCCGCGAAAAAGGCCGAAGCAGCCTCCGACGAGGAAAAGGGCAACCCGCGCGCGGAAATCATCCGCGAAAATAATTTCGGCGTGGCGCTGATGAACCGCCAGCAGTTCGAACAAGCTCTCGGCAAATTTCAGCGCGCCTGCATACTCGATCCGCAGAGTGACGTTGGCTGCCTGAATACTGGCATCGCGCTGCTGAATATGCAGCGCTTCGACGAGGCGCGCCAGATTCTGGAAAAAGCCGCGCAACGCAATGCGCGCGATCCGCGCGCCTGGTTCAACCTGGGCCTGCTCGAAAAAGCCACGGGCAACGCCGACGCGGCGATCGCGGATTTTGTGAAGGTTGCGACGCTCGATTCCTACGACGCGGACACCCAGTATTTCATCGGCTTGGTTTATTCTCAGCAGCAGCAGTACGACAAAGCCATTCCGGCGTTTCAGCGCGCGCTGGAGCTGAATCCCTTTCAGGTTTCCGCGGAATTTGGCCTGGCGCAAGCGCTGCAACGGACCAGCAAAACCGCCCAGGCCAAGGAACACTTCGACCGCTTCCAGCACATGACGTCGTTGAAACTCGGCAAGCCGGTGAGCTTTATTTACGGCGAACAAGGTAAATATTCGCTCGCGGAAATTATGCAGCCCGCGCCCGAGTCGGTTCCACCGCTGGTGCCAGTGCATTTCGTCAACGTGACGGCGGCCGCGAATTTGCCGGCGTTCGCGCCGCGCATCACGGTCCCGCCGCTGGCTTCGAAACTCGACGCTGCGCCCGCGCGAACTCGGCGCTCCACAAAAACAATAAGCGCGACAAAATTTACCGAGGACAACCCCGCCAACGCGCTCGAGCGATTCCTCGGCAGCGGCGCCTGCATCATTGATTACAACGGCGACGGCAAGCCGGACATTTTCCTGGTGGATGCCGACGGTCGCGGAACCGCCGGGTTGTACAAAAACCTCGGCTACGGCAAATTTGTGAACGTCACGCACGAATCCAAACTCGAAATCCGCGGCCCGGCGATGGGCTGCGCCGTCGGCGATTACGATAACGACGGCAAACCCGATCTCGCCGTCACCATCAATGGCGGCGTGCTGCTTTTTCACAACGAGGGCAACGGGACGTTCAAGGACGTAACGGAAGCGGCGGGCCTGAAGACCGATCCGCAATCGGACGTGCTCGCGCTCGGCGTCACCTTTATTGATTACGATCACGATGGCGATCTCGACCTCTACGTCACGCGCTTCAACGCTTTCCCGCTCGAAAATCCCGCCCAGGCTTTCGCATTCCCGAACGACGCCACGCCGCCCGGCAATATTCTTTGGCGCAACAATGGCAACGGAACTTTCACTGAGTGGACCAGCCAGACGGCTCTCGGGGGCAGCGGGCCATCCGTCGGCGCGATCGGCAGCGACATCAACAACGACCGCGCGATTGATTTCGTCGTGACCGGCTGGCAGAAATCTCCCACGGTGTATTTGAATCCGCGCGAAGGAGCATTTCACGCCGTGACGCCGTGGTCGAGCGACATGCCCGCGCCCACCGCAGGCGTCGTTGCGCTCGATTTCGATAAGGACGGCTGGATGGACCTCGCCTTCACGCACTGGGGCGCGCCGGGGCTCAGCCTGTGGCGCAACGTCGAGGGAAAATCGTTCGAGCGTGTGGCACTGCCCGATCTGGAATGGATGCGCGCGTGGGGCGTCGCGGCGGTGGATTACGACAACGACGGCTGGATGGATCTCGTCGCCGTCGGCGAAACTTTTAACGGCGAAGGACACATCGTGCTGCTGCGCAATGAGGGCCCGGCCGGCTTTCGCGACGTCACGGCAGCCACCGGCCTCGACAAAATGGTGCTGCACAATCCGCGCGGCGTGATTGCTTTCGATTTCAATGGCGATGGCGCTCCGGATCTGCTCATCACGCAAAATAATGCGCCGCCCGTGCTTCTGAAAAATGAGGGCGGCAATCGCTTCAATTGGATCCGCATCGGATTCAAAGGCGAGAACGACAATAAATCCGGAATCGGCACAAAAGTGGATCTCTACGCCGGTGCGCTGCGGCAGAAATGGGAAGTCGCCGGCGCTTCCGGCTACCTCGGCCAGGGACCAACCTCGATTGTCGCGGGCCTGGGCGCCGAGCGCAGCGCAGACGTGATACGCCTGCTGTGGCCCACCGGCGTGCTGCAAGACGAAATGCAAATTCCCGCGTACAAAGATGAAATCGTCACAGAAATTGACCGGCGTGGCAGTTCTTGTCCCATTGTTTTTGTGTGGAACGGCGATAAATTCGAATTTCTCGCGGACATGATCGGCCCAGGCATCGTCGGGCACTGGACCGGCCCCAACGAGCGCAATATTCCCGATCCGGACGAATATCTGAAAGTGACTGGCTCGCTGGTGCAGCCGCAGAAAGGCAAAATTCATTTCCGCATGCTGGAGCCGATGGAGGAGCTCGATTATCTCGACCAGACGCGATTGATCGCCGTGGACCATCCGGTGGACGTCGAGGTTTATCCGAATGAGCGATTCGCGAGCGAGCCGCCGTTTCCGAAATTCAAGGTAATCGCGAGCCGCGAAGCGCATTTGCCTGCGGGCGTGTGGGACGAGCACAGCCACGATTTGCTGCCGCTGCTGCGCGAAGCCGATCACAAATATGTGACCGATTTTCCGCTCGCGCCATACGCAGGATTCGCGGCGATGCACTGGATCGAGCTTGATCTCGGCGACTGGGACGCTGCGAAGCCGCTGCGTCTGCTGCTCGACGGCTTCACCGATTATTTCAGCGCGAGTTCGATGTACGCCGCGTGGCAGGCGGGAATCACTCCGGTGCCGCCGTATATCGAAGCGCTCGACGATTCCGGCAAATGGGTGCGCGTGGTGGACGATATGGGCTTCCCCGCCGGGCTTTCGCGCACCATGGTCGCCGACCTCACCGGAAAATTGCCGCCGGGAACGCGGTCCATCCGAATGGTCACGAATCTGCGAGTTTATTGGGACCGCATCCGCGTGGATAATTCGCCCGAGGACGTTCCCTACAAGCTCACGGAAGTTCCGCTCGCGGGCGCCGACCTGCATTTCCGGGGCTACCCGCGCGTCGTCGAAGGCAATCCCAAGAATGACTTGAGCTACGTGTACGCGGAAGTGAGCGCCACCGGGCCGTACTCGCGGCAAATCGGAAACTACACGCGCTATGGCGACGTTACCGATTTGGTGCGCAAGACGGACGACAAGTTCGTCGTCTTCGGTTCCGGCGACGAAGTCGCGGTGGATTTCGATTCGACACATCTGCCGGACATTCCCGACGGCTGGACGCGCGATTATTTTTTCTACGCCGACGGTTTTGCCAAGGACATGGATTTTTACGCCGCGCACGGCGATACCGTCGCGCCGCTGCCCTTCCACACTTCGGTGCCGTACCCGTATCCGAATGGCGTCGCGTATCCGGAAGACCCGGCGCACCTGAAATACTTGCTCGATTACAATACACGCGGCGTGGCAGGGCCCGCAGGCGATAGCTTCCAGTTCAACTACCTCAAACCTGAGAAATAGCGCCGAGTTTTGCCGCGCAGGCTCTTCTTCGCAACTCTTCAAAAGCGTCGATGGACGTAGTATTGCCGACCTTGCCATACTCACCCCTCGATGAATCCTTTCGAGGACGTTCGAGCTCCCCGGCCCGAGATCATTGAGAATTACAAGGATTTCGAGCCTCCTCCGCAAGTAAAAGAAATAATCTCCATCCTCCTCGACTGCGTGTCGCCCAATTATTTGCGAGGACTGAAAGCGATCATTCTCACGAATCAGGCCGCGCTGACTCGTAACCAGAGGCGGCAAAAAATCTGGAGTCGAAACCGCAAGATTCGATTGGCTGAGGCTCGAGGCGCTTACTATCGCGCCACAAGGTCCTCGCCGGCCATTGTATGGCTTTACGTGGATAACATTTTGAAAGGCATGCCCGGGTGGATACTGAAGGTTCCCATGGCGCGCTACCCGGAATTTGGAGAGGTTCTCTATCATGAAATTGGGCACCACATTCACGCCGTCCACGAACCGGTGCATGAAGGCAAGGAGAATGTTGCGGAAGATTGGAGTAAGCGACTGGGCCGCCAGTTTTTTCGCGCACATTACTGGTACCTTGTTCCATTCAGATATCCGATCCTTTTTCTCGTCAAAGCAGGGTTGCGAATCACGGGGGTTCTCCGACGCCGACGATGGGATAAAACGGAATCGAATGAACCTGCAACCTAGGGCGCGGAGCCCGCTTGATTGCCGCGGAATAGCGTGATAATTTCTGTCTTTCGGTAACGGTAAGCACACGCAGCAAATCACCTGACGATGTCGCAGTCGAATTCAAACGTCCAAATTCCGAAAATTGGCGGGCGCGAACGAGACGCTTCTACGCCCACGCGCGAACCCGTCTTCTGGCGCGTGGAAGGCAGTCTGCTGAATCTCACGGCCGTCCGCCCGGTGGGGTTCTTCGCGTGGAATTCGCAAAGTTTCCTGCAGCGCTGGACGCGCCGCGGCGCGATGGCCACGCTCGCCATCGCGCGGCCCTTTCTCTACGTCACCGATCGCGTCTTCGCCACGCGGCTTCTTCACACAGTGCTGCGAGGAGTGAGCCGCGACCGCCTGGACCTGCTCGGCGAGGAATTCTTCGAATATTTTCTGAAGCCGCGATTGAAAGCGCGCGGCATAGCCAAACTGAACGAAGCGGTGGCCGCGGGCGGCGAAATTATTCTGGTGAGCCAGGGCCTGGACCACATCATGCGTCCGCTTGCGAAGCATCTGGGCGTCGCGCGCTTCGTTTCCAATCGCCTGGATTTTCGCGAGGGCATCGCCACGGGCCGCCTGCTCGATCCCGTGATTCGCCCGCGCGGCGCGTTCGCGCGCTTCACCGAAGGCCAGCCGGACGGCCGCCTTTCGCGCGAAAAGTTGATCAAGGTGCTTGGCTTCGAGAAAAACCCTGAAGTGCTCGATGATGCGATTCAGCCCGCCGGGCGGCCCAAGCCGAACTCCTGCGTTCCGGTAGTGCACTTCGAATCGCGCAATGGACGCGCGTCGCTTTCGGTGCGCGAAACTCTGCGCGGCAAGAATATTCTGCTGATTGGCGCCACGGGCTTCATCGGCAAAGTGTGGTTGGCGAATCTGCTGACTGATCTTCCGGACATCGGCCGCATCTTCCTGCTGGTGCGGCACAATCGCGCGGCTACTTCCCTGCAGCGGCTGCAGCGCGTGATCGAAGAATCTCCCGTATTCGAGCGTCTCGCGGAACGCCACGGCGAGCGCTTCGCGGAATATTTGCGCGAGCGCGTCGAAGTGGTGGACGGCGACGTCAGCCAGCCGGGTCTCGGGCTTGCCGCAGAAACCAAAAAACGCCTGGCGCGATCGCTCGACGTGATCGTCAACAGCTCCGGCCTCACGGATTTCAATCCCGACCTGCGCGATGCTTTGGCGACGAACGTCCGCGCCACCGCGTACGTGCTCGATTTCCTGCGCGAGTGCGAGCACGCTTCGCTGCTACATCTTTCCACCTGCTACGTCGTGGGCCAGCGCGATGGCCGCGTGCTCGAAGAGCTGCCCGCGAACTACTCGCCACACGCAATCAAGGATTACGACGCGGTGCAGGAATGGCAGTCGCTCGAGAATCTGGTGCGTGAGACGAAAGCGCGCGCGGACTCCGCGGAAGTCACCGAAGAGCTCAGCCGCGCCGCGCGCAAAAAAGAACATGCCGCGAAGGATTTACAAGGCGCCGCCCTCGACAATCAAATCCGCAAAAATCGGGTGCGCTGGCTGCGGCAAACGCTCACCGACGCCGCCTCACGCCGCGCCGTCGAGCTCGGTTGGCCCAATACCTACACATTCACCAAGAGCCTCTCCGAATCGCTGATCCGCAATTTTCTGGACGCGAATCCCAGCGCGGCTATCGCCGTGGTCCGACCCGCGATCGTGGAATCATCACTGGAAAAGCCGTTCCTAGGCTGGAACGAGGGCATCAACACCTCCGCTTCCCTTTCGTACTTGCTCGGAACATTTTTCCGCCAGCTGCCCACCAACGAAACCAAGTGCCTGGATTTGATCCCCGTGGACCTGGTGTGCCGCGGCATGACGCTGATTTCCGCCGCGCTCGTAGCGCGCCGCCACGAACGCGTCTATCAACTCGCGACCTCCGTCGCCAACGCCTGCAATATGCGCCGCTCCATCGAGCTCACCGGCCTCGGCCACCGCAAATTTTATCGCGCGCAGCCGGACATCCAACAGCGCCTGCGCTTGAAATTCGACGCCATCCCCGTTTCCAAGACACGCTACAAAGCTTTTTCTGCGCCGGCGCAGAAAACCATCGTCGAAGCCATTAACCGCACGATGGAGCCGTTCGCTTCGAAGCCGCCTCTCGCGCGCCAGCAGCGCGAACTGGAAAAAGTGATCAAGCTGATTTCGCTTTTCGAGCCGTTCATCCTGCACAACGACCACGTTTTCGAAGCGGCCAACGTGGAAAGGCTCAGCGCCGCGCTGCCTCCCGCGGAACGCGCAGATTTCGGTTACGACGCCCGTACGCTCGACTGGTGGGATTACTGGATCAACGTGCACATTCCGGCGCTGCGCAAGTGGTGTTATCCTCTCATCGAAGGGCGTCAACCGGAGGCTCGTCCCCGGCGTTCCGTGCCGCTGGAAACGCGCGCGGACTCTACCGCCGCGGAAGCGAAGGGCGCGACTCCGGCGGCGGCGTCCTGACATTCAATCACTGTGGCCATCCTCCTGACCGGGTCCACCGGATATATCGGTGCCCATATCGCGTCGAATTTGCTCACGGGTCACGCCGATCCGCTGAACCTGCTGGTGCGCGCGCGCGACGAGCAGGAAGCGCACGAGCGCCTGTGGCGTTCGCTGCAGTTACATCTGGATTTTCCGCGCTTTGAAGAATTCCTGAATTCGCGCATCCATATTTTTCGCGGCGACCTCACCGACGCGCAATTTGGACTGGCCGATGACGATTACGCACGGCTGGTGCGTACGACCGACTCGATCATTCATTGCGCGGCGTCGCTGAATCGCAAGTCCGAAAAAAGCTGCCTGAACGTGAATTTGCGCGGCACGCTGGAAGTGATTCAGTTGGCCATGCGCGCGCGCGACCAGCACGGCCTGCGCCGCTTCAGCCACGTCAGCACGGTTGCGGTCGCCGGGCAGCGCTCGAACGAAGTCGTGCAGGAAGACACTGCGATTGATTGGAATCGCTCCGACTACGATCCCTACGCGCGCACCAAGAAATTCTGCGAGCACATGGTGCGCCAGCTCCTGCCGGACGTGCCGCGCACCATTTTCCGGCCGAGCATCGTTCTGGGCGATAGCCGCCGGCCGGAGACGAACCAATTCGACATGGTGCGGGCCTTTGTATTTTTGGCGGGCTTGCCGGTGCTGCCCTTCCGCCCGGAAGACCGCATTGATATCGTGCCGGTGGATTTTGTGGCCGATGCGGTGGCGACGCTGCATCAAAAAGATAGGCCGCAACACGATATTTATCATTTATCCTCGGGCCGCGAGTCGGAGACCTTCGTCGAATTGACCGATTCGCTCGCGAAAGCGCAGGGCAAGCGCGGACCGATGTTTGTGCCCAGATTCGAAAAATCCACTTCGAAGATGGTGGATGCGCTTGCAGGGCGCGCCGGGAAACTCGGCGGCCTGGCGACGCTCCTGAAAGTGTTTTTGCCGTATCTGGTGTGGAACACGGTGTTCGACAACACGCGCGCGGTGGAAGAGCTTGGCCGGCATCCCGCGCCTTTCTCGCAGTACAGCCTGCCGCTGCTGCGCTTCAGCCGCGAAAATCATTTCGTTTACAAATATCGCGAGTGGCCTTCCGGCACGTCAGTAAATGCCGCGGCTGCGGCGAGCGGCGGCGCGAACTCGAGCGCGCCCGCAGGAACCGCCGCATCCGAGGATCCGCGGCCATGACCGACCTGCTGCTCGAATCCTGGGTCAGCGGCCTGATCGAGCTGAACAAGTTCGAATGGATGCTGGGCGCGGGCGACGCCTGGAAACCCGGCACAAAGTTGAAGCTGCTTTTCGCCGGATACAATGGCACGCGCAACACCGGCTCCGACGTCCGCGTCGAAGAAATGATGCGCCAGGTGCGCCGAATCCTCGGCGAGGAGAACTTGGCGCTCAGCGTGATGTCGCAGGATTTCAATCTCACCCGCGGATATTTCGGCGACGCGCGCCAAGTGCACCTTCCCGACGTCTTTCCGCCGTTCCTGCATTCCGAAGTGCGCCGCAACGACGGCGTGGTGGCTTGCGAAGGCTCGATGTTCAAAAGCAAATTCGCCAACGCACTGACTACGATGATGATCGGCGCGCTGGGAATTGCCTCGGCACAAAATAAGTTAAGCGTCGCGTACGGCGCCGAAGCCGGACAAATGGATCCCGTGCTACAAAAAATGTGCAGCCGCTATTGCCGCGATTCCCTGGTGATCACGCGCAACGTGGAATCGCAGGCGGTTCTCGGCAAACTTGGCGTTCCCACGGAACTGGGAACCGATACGGCGTGGACTTTCGAGCCGCTCGGCCCGGATTATGGCCGCAAAGCCTTGCGTGACGCAGGTTGGGACGGCGTCACGCCCGTTCTCGCCGTGTGCCCGATCAATCCCTTCTGGTGGCCGGTGAAAGCGTCGCTCGCGAAATGGGTGGCCCACTCGGTGGCCGGCGCTTACAAAAAAAGCTATTACCGGACGATTTATTTTCATCGCTCCGGCGCACAGGTGGACAACGCTTACGAAAAATATCTTTCGGAGATGGCCGCGGGCGTGGCGAACTACCGGTCTTCGCGCAAAGTGTTCCCTGTTCTAATCGCGATGGAAATGCTGGATCGCGATGCGTGCGAGCGTGTGGCGGAAAAGCTCGGCGGCCCGCCGCTTTTCGCCTCGGATCAATTCAATATGTACGAGCTGGTGAGCATTCTGCGCGCGGCCGATCGCGTGCTTTCTTCGCGGTATCACGCGATCGTCACTTCCATGCCGGCGGGGGTGCCGTCCGCGGGCGTCACCATGGACGAGCGCATTCGCAACTTGATGCGCGAGCGCGGCCACGAGCATCTGCTGATGCACGTGGACGAACCCGGCCTTTCGGACAAGATTGTCGCGGCACTCCATGCCCTCGATGAACAATCCGAAGAAATTCGCGACGCCATGGGCCAGACCGTCGCGCGCAACCTGCAGCTGATGGCGCGCATGGGCACATATTTCGAAGAGCAAGTAGCGCGCCGCTATCCGCACTTTCCCGTGCGCACGGGAGTGCTGAGCTGGGAAGACTATCTTCCGCCGCTCAGCCCCACCCTCGTGAAACTGCTCGAAGCGCACAACGGAGTGCTGGCCGGATGACGTTTCTCGAGCAGCTTTTCGATCGCCTGCAACGCGCCGGCGCGGCGCCAGTCGTCCAAGAAATTCGCGACAACAAGTTTGTCGCGGCGACCGGCGGCGACTTGCTAGCCATGATCCACCAGGCCCGGCAATTTCTCGTGGCGCGCGGGATGCAGCAGGGCGAGCGCTGCGTGCTGCTCGCGTCTAATAGCATTCGCTGGATCGCGCTCGATCTGGCGCTGATGGCCGAAGGCATGATCGTCGTGCCGCTCTATGCGCGGCAGGCAGTGGCGGAGCTCGTCAGCATGATGGAGGATTCGACTCCCTCGCGCGTTTTCTGCCACGATGCCGCGCTCGCGGCCGAAATCAAGAAGCTCTGGCCGCAGGCGCCGCACATTTCGCTGCTGGAAAGCGTGTTCGTGGACGATGCCAAGGCGGCCGCACTCGCGCCGCCGCGGCATGCGGATGACGCCGAGCCGGTGACTATCATTTACACGTCCGGAACTTCCGGCGAGCCGAAAGGCGTCGTGCTCACTGCAGCCAACATCACTTTCATGCTGGGCTGCACGAACGGCCGCCTCAATCTGCTGATGGGCACGCGCACTGAGCCGGAGCAGGTGTTTCAGTACACGCCATTTTGTTTTGCGGCGTCGTGGATCGTGCTGTTGACGGTGCTCTCGCGCAATAGCGTGCTCGCTCTTTCAACCGATCTCAGCAAGCTTTCCGACGAACTGAAGCTGGCTTCGCCTGAATATTTCCTGAATGTCCCCACTTTGCTCGAGCGCGTGCGCGCCAGAATTCAGGAATCCGTCAAAGAGCGCGGCGGTTTGGCGAATACAATTTTTCCGCGCGCGCAGCGGGCGTTCACGCGCCGCCACAATAAAGAGAGCGCATTCGGCGATTCTTTTTGGCTCGCCCTCGCAAATTCGCTGATGTTTCCAGCGATTCGGAAAAGCATCGGACCAAATCTGAAAGCTCTGATTTGCGGTTCTGCGCCGTTGTCGGTGGAAACGCAGCTTTTCTTCATGATGATTGGCATTCCTGTGTTGCAAGCTTACGGGCTCACGGAAACGACCGCCATCTGCACCGCGGACGATCCGCGCGCGGTCGAACCAGGGCGTGTTGGCCCAGCGATGCCCGGAGTAGAAATGACGCGCGCCGATAGCGGCGAAATCCTGGTGCGGGGTCCGAATATTTTCGCGGGTTACTGGCAACGTCCCGAGGAAACCGCGAAGGCGCTCGAAGGCGGCTGGTTCCACACCGGCGATCAGGGCGACGCCGACGAAAAGGGAAACTGGCGCATCACCGGGCGCATCAAGAATCTGATCATTCTGAATTCCGGGCACAACATCGCGCCGGAGCCGCTCGAGGAAACGTTGGCGAAGCTCCTGCCCGAAGCAGAGCAAGTCGTTCTGATCGGCAATCAACGCAGTTTTCTCGCAGCGCTGGTGACGGCCACCGCCTCGAACGGCCTCACCGATGCGCGCATTCAATCCGCGATCGAAAACGTGAATGCCGGCCAGCCGCATTACAAACAAATTCGCGCGTTCCATATCGTGCCGGAACCATTCACCATTGAAAGCGGCTTGCTGACGACTATGGGCAAGCTGAAACGCGACGCGATCACCGCGCGATTTGCGAGCGAGATAGAGACGCTCTATCAAAAGAAATCCTAATGAACAGCTTCCAAGGCAAAACACTTTCGTGGCAGGTGCTCGACGGGGCGATTGAACTGACGCTCGATCGCGCGCCGTGCAATGAAATCGGCCAGGCCACCTTGGCGGACCTGGAAAAGTTCGTCGCGGCACTTCCGGAACTGCAACGCGATGCACACGCGTTGATCATTTCCAGCGCGCGAACGGAGGGTTTCTGCGCGGGAGCCGATCTGCGGGAGCTGTATCGCGTGGGCCAATCCCTGCGTGAAGCCGAAAAACTCGCCGGCTTGCACGATTTTCTGGAACGGATCCACGCAGTGATGAACGCGCTCGATGAAGCGCCGCTAACAACGATTGCCGCCGTTCACGGCGTCACCTTTGGCGGCGGCTTCGAGCTCGCGCTGGTTTGCGACCTGATCGTCGCCGACAAAATGGCGCGATTTTGCTTTCCGGAACTGCGCCTCGGCCTCATTCCCGGCTTCGGCGGCATTCCGCGACTGAAGCGCGACCTCGGTAACGCGGTTGTGCGTGACCTGCTGCTCACGGGACGCAGCATCAATGCGACCAAGGCGCAAGCCGTTGGACTGGTGAGCCAAGTCGTTGCGGAGGGTGATGCCCTGCGCGTCGCCCGGGCCACAGCCGCACAGTTGAAGAAGTTTGATCGCGACACCGCCATCGCCGCGAAGAAATTCATCAAGCCGATTCCCTACGAAGAGCTGCGCCGCGAAATCGAGATTTTCTGCGAGCTCTTCACGCGGCCCGCCGTATATGCCGGGCTCCGCAAGTTCGTCGAAAGCACAGACGCGCTGCCATATCTCCCTTGAAGCAACGGCCAGTTAACGATAGACGTTATTAACGCTACATGTTAGTATAGGTTGTGTGATCCGAAGTTTTGCCGACAGCGAAACCCGCACTTTCTGGATAACTGGCAGAAGCCGGCGGGTTCCACCAGCGAACCTTCGGCAATCCGCGTTACGCAAGCTTCTGATGCTGGATAGCGCAGCAACGCTGGAGGATTTGCGGATTCCCCCCGCCAACCGGCTCGAGGCACTGAAGGGCGACCGGAAAGGCCAGCATAGCGTTCGCATCAATGACCAGTTCCGGATCTGTTTTGTTTGGCGTCAGGATGGGCCGCACGAAGTGGAAATCACCGATTACCATTAGTGACTTGGTGAGGGAGGGACGATGGGCCGGCGCGAACAAAATCTACGAAATGTACCCGCTTGGAAGATTCACCCCGGCGAGATTCTGCGCGAGGAATTCTTGAAGCCGCTGCAAATGTCTTCGTACGAGCTGGCCAAGAACCTGCACGTGCCTGCGCCGCGCATCAATGACATCGTGCTCGAAAAGCGCGGAATCACTGCGGACACAGCAATACGCCTTGCGCGATTCTTTGGCACCACGGAAGATTTCTGGATGAACTTGCAGACGTCGTTCGAGGTGCGCAACGCGCGCCGCCGATTGGCAAAGGAAATTCAGCGGATTCAGCCTCGACGCCGGACCGAAGCTGCATGACGCCAAAATTCGAACTCGCCAAAATTGTGGCAAAATAGAAAAGAATGAATAGCCTCCAAAATACAACCGACGAAGTCCTGCGTTTGGCTGCGGACCATTTTAAAGTCCCCAAGGAACAACTCTCTCCCGACGACGATTTTTTCAAGAAGCTGGGGATCAATAGCCTGCAGGCGCTCGATCTTCTGACGCGCATCGAACAGCATTTCCACATCGAGCTGCCCGACTACGAACTCCAAGGTGTAAACGACTTCCGAACGCTCGCCGAACGGATCCAATCACGCCTGTAATGCTGGACCTCAGCCAATACAATTCTTTGGGCGCTGCGCTGCGCGCTGCGTTGGACCGTTGGCCTGACGAAACTTGCCTGATTGAAGCCGACCGCGAGCGCGAGAACGCTCGTCTAACGTACCGCCAGTTCAAGGAGGCCGCGCTGCCGCTTGCTCGCGCTCTGCAATCCGCGGGCTTTCAGAACGGGACCCGCGCGGCGATCATCATGACTAATCAGTTGAAATGGCTGATTTCGGCCTATGCGATTTTTTATTGTGGCGGAGTGCTAGTGCCGCTCGATTACAAACTCACTCCCGCGGAACAGTTGATGCTTCTCGCGCACTCGAAAGCCGAATTTCTGGTGATCGAATACCATCTCTGGCGCGGAATCATGCAGGCACCGGAGTTCAAGAATCTCGCTACCCGCGTGGTCCTGGTGACCGAAGCGCCTCCAAATGCCGATCTCGCAGGTGCCAAACGCTGGGACGAGTTTCACGAATCCGGCGAGCCCACGTTCGTCCCACGCGAACGAAAGGATCCGGCGTGCATCGTCTATTCCTCCGGCACCGGCGGCCGCCCCAAAGGATGCGTCCTGACGCACGATAATTACCTCGAGCAATGCGTCGCACTCACCTCGCTCTATCCCTTCTGGCCCAGCGTGCGTTACCTGAGCATTCTCCCAACGAATCACGCCATCGATTTCATGGTGGGATTTATCGGGCCGTTCACGTGCGGCGCTGCTGTGGTTCATCTGCGCACGCTGCGCCCCGAATTCATTCGCGAAGCTTTCACGAAGTACAAGATCACGTATATGGCGCTGGTGCCCATGGTGCTGAAAAATCTGGAAAAGGGATTGCGCCAACGGTTCGCCGATTTGCCGCCGGCGAAACGCACGATGCTGAATGGACTGATCGGCGTCAATCGCGCACTCACGCGCCGCCGCCCGCATCTACAAATCAGCCGCGCGCTGCTGCCGCAAGTTCACAAAGCGTTTGGCGGCGAACTGCGCGCGCTCTTCGTCGGCGGCGCATTCACCGAGCCCGCCACGCTGCAATTTTTCTACGATCTCGGAATTCAGGTCGGCAACGGCTACGGCTGCACCGAAGCCGGCACTTCGATCACTCTGAATGATTTCAAGCCGTTTCGCGCCGATACGGTGGGCAAACCGCTGCCGGGAATGGAAGTCAAGATTGTGAATCCTGACGCGGAAGGCATCGGCGAAGTCACGGTCAGCGGAAAAACGATCATGTCGCATTACCTCGACGATCCGGAAATGACCGCCGAAACAATCGTGAATGGCTGGCTGATGACCGGCGACCTTGGGCGCTTCGACGCGATGGGCCACCTGCAACTTTTCGGGCGCAAAAAAAACATGATCGTCACCGAAGAAGGCAAAAATATTTACCCCGAAGACATCGAAACGTATTTCGAAGGCCTCGCGATAAAGGAATTTTGCGTCTTCGCGGCGAATTATCTGTGGCCGGCGCGCACGATGGTCGGCGAACAGCTCGTCCTGGTGCTGCATCCGGATGCGGGCCAGAAGATCGACGAAAGCGCTGTCGCAAGCATCGCCGAGCGCAATCGCCGCCTGTTGAATTACAAGCGCATCAGCGGCTACTTGATTTGGGAGAGCGACTTCCCTCGCACCGCGTCACTGAAAATCAAACGCAACGAGCTCGCTGAGCAAATTCGCGGGCAACGCGACCGCTCCGCCGTCGTGCCGCTATGATCCGCGCGCGCAGACTCGCACGGGAGCTCGCGCTCTAGTGAAATCCCCGTTCCTCGCAATCGTCAATCCGGCTGCGGGCGGCGGACGTTCCGGACAACTCGCGCCAGCCGCGCTGGATCGCGTGCGCAGCGCCCGAATCGAACTTCTCATCGCGCGGACGACGCGTGCCGGTGAAGCGACCGAAATCGCGCGCAAGTCCTACAGCGAAGGCATGCGCAATTTTCTGGCCGTCGGCGGCGACGGCACTGCGTTTGAAATTATCAATGGCCTGTTCCCGGAAGCCATCACACAGGGACGCCCGACGCTTGGTTTCTTGCCGCTGGGCACCGGAAACTCATTCCTGAAAGATTTCACCTCGAGCGGCATCGAACACACGATCGCAGCGCTACAGAAAGGCGCTCGCCGCGCGTGCGATATAATTCGCCTCCGCCACACGCAAGGCGAACTCTATTTCTACAATTTGCTCACGCTCGGATTTCCTGCCGACGTCGCGGTCACCGCCAACCGACGGTTCAAGCGCTGGGGCGAACTGGGTTATATTCTGGCCGTCTTCACGCGCCTCGTGCGGCTCGAGCATCTCGCGTTTCCGCACCGCCTTGCCGGCGCTGCGGACTGGGATCGAGGTAAAACGCTGTTTCTCTCGTTCAACAACAGCAAATTCACCGGCGGCAAAATGATGATCGCTCCGAAAGCGGATCCGTGCGACGGCGCAATCGAATACGTCCGCTGGGGACCGATTGGCCGGCTGGGATTGATCTGGACGCTGCCGCGCCTCTTCACCGGGACGCACATCGACCATCGTCTGGCGGCCCGCGCACCCACTACAAAAGTCGACTTCAATCTGGACGCCCCGGTAAACGTGATGGTGGACGGCGAAAGCATGCGGCTGAAGTGCCAGTCGCTGGAAATTCTGCCGGGCGCGCTGGACGTCATCGTATGAAGAAAGCTTATCTGACGGTGCGTTCGCTGCTGCTCTGGGCCATCAGCGGAATACATTTCGCCGTGGTTTGCACTTTCCTCATCGTTCTAGCTGCATTTGTTGATCCTAGAAAGAACGATCGGCCGCAGCGCGTTTTCTTCCGGAACATTCTGCGATTGGCCGGCGCAAAATTCGACGTGCGTCGCTCCCCCGGCTTCGATCCCAAGCGCACCAGCATCTTCATCTGCAACCACGTAAATCTCTTCGATCCCTTCGTGGTTTATTCCGCAATTCCGCAATTCGTGCGCGGCTTCGAACTGGAATCGCATTTCAAGCTTCCCATCTATGGATGGATGATGGGCCGCTTCGGCAACATTCCCGTGCCAGACGCGCCTGGCCGCGAAGGCCTGGAAACAATGACTCAGCGCGCGAAAGCCGCGCTCGATTCTGGAATCAGCCTGATCGCGTTCGCCGAAGGCTCGCGCACGCGCGACGGTCACGTCCAACCATTCAAGAAAGGCATCTTCGGCCTCGCGCAGAAGTGCGGAATACCCATCGTGCCGGTGAGCATGGTCGGGTCGTACCAATTTTTTCAAACCGGAAACTGGATGCTCTATCCGGAAAAAATCACGGTCTATGTGCATGACACGATTGAGACGAAGGACATTCCCCGCGGCGAAGTGGATGCCCTCAGGCAGCGCGTGCAGGAAATCGTGGCCGCTCCGGTGGAGGAATCGGTGCGGGAGAATCCAGTGCAAAAGGGATGACGGCCGGAATTTTGGCGAGGCGCTGCGATCGCGGCTAAAATGTTTGCGTCGCGCTCGCGTCCGGCAGTGCGCGGCCGGCGCGCAATTCCTGCCACGTATAAACCACGCGATGAATCACGGTAAGCGTCGAAATCGCGGCGATCACCCACAGCACTTGCGCCATGCGATTGAACACGCCGCCCATGATCAAAAGCACCAGGCGCTCCGGTCTTTCCATGAATCCCACTTTGCACGACGGAATGATGGATTCGGCGCGCGCGCGCGAATAGCTCACCATGAACGAGCTGGCCATCGCCACCGCCGCCAGCGCCATGTAAAACGATCGACCGATCAGCGTGTAATGCACCACCAAGCCCATGTACAAAGCGAGATCGGAGTAGCGATCGAGCGTCGAATCGAGAAACGCTCCGAAGGCGGTGACTCGCCCGACCCGCCGCGCGACTTGGCCGTCCGCCATATCAAGAAATCCAGCGAGAAAAAGTACCGCGGCAGCCTGCCGGAATTTTCCCATCGCAAAAAATGCAGCTGCCCAGGAATTTACTGCGAGGCCGAGGAACGTGAACATGTTCGGCGTAATGCCGGTTGCCGCGAGGCCACTGACCACATGGCGCAACAGCCAGCCGCCGCCCTCGCCGATCCAGTAAGTGATCGTCTTTTTACGTTCGATTTGTTCGTTTTCCATTTTCAAAAATCATACATCGGAACGCGCGCCGCGGCGCCGCCGCAATGCAGACAGCCTTTCAGCGGCGCTTGATCGCCATCTCCGGCACCTTGCCGGCGTAGTGCAATTTTGGCTCGGTAAATTCCTGCACCTCTTCCGGCGTGAATCCGGGAGCCACTTCGCGCAGCACCATGCCATCGGGCGTCACATCAATCACCGCCAGATCCGTCACAATCGTATTCACACATTCGATCGCCGTCAGCGGATACGTGCATTTGTTCACGATCTTGCGCAGCCCGTCCTTCGCGGTGTGTTCCATCGTGACGATCAATCGCTGCGCACCCACCGAAATATCCATCGCGCCGCCAATGCCGCCGGCGCCTTTCGCACCCGGCACGCGCCAGTTCGCCAGGTCGCCTTTCTCCGACACTTGCAATCCGCCGAGGACGCAGATATCGAGATGCCCGCCGCGAGTCATCACGTGCGCGTCCACCTGCGAAAAATACGCCGCGCCCGGAACTAGCGTCACCGGCACCTTCATCGCGTCCACCAGGTCAAAATCTTCCTGCCCCTGCGGGGCGCGCGGTCCCATGCCCAAAATTCCATTCTCGCTGTGGAAATAAATCGTGATGTCCTTTGGAACGTACGTGGCAATCAAGTTGGGAATGCCCCAGCCGAGATTTACGTACGCGCCGTCAGGCAGCTCCAGCGCGGCGCGCTCGGCGATCTGTTCGCGCGTCAGCCGCTGCTTAGACATAACGCAGCCCTTTCGCCACCACAATGCGGTCCACAAAAATCGAGGGTGTGACGATCGTCTCAGGGTTGAGATCGCCGGTCTCGACCACTTCTTCCACTTCCACAATCGTGGTCTTCGCGGCGGTGGCCATGATCGGATTGAAATTGCGCCCGGCCTTGCGGTAGACAAGATTGCCCATGCGGTCGGCGCAGTGCGCGCGAATAAGCGCATAGTCGGCGCCTAGCGCTTGCTCCAGAATGTAACGTTTGCCGCGAATCACGCGCTCTTCTTTGCCCTTCGCCACATCAGTCCCCACGCCCACCGGCGAATAAAACGCCGGAATTCCCGCGCCGAACGCGCGCATGCGTTCGCACAGGATGCCCTGCGGCACCAGTTCCAGATCAATTTCACCCGCGTCGAATTGTTGCTGAAAATAAATAGCCCCCGGCCCGGGAAACGCCGCCACCACGTGGCGAATCTGGCGATTCTTGAAAAGAATCCCCAGTTCCCCGTCGCCGGTTCCGCAATTATTGCTGATGACGCTGAGATTTCGCGCGCCGCGCCGGGCCAGCCCTTGAATTAAATTATTGGGAAATCCGGCGCCGCCGAAACCGCCGAACATGACGGTCGCGCCGTCCGGTATATCGGCGACGCATTCGTCTACCGACGAATACACTCTATTTTTTCGATTCATATTTAGACGTGCCCGGGGTGGGGGTCGAACCCACACGTCCCGTAAAGGACAGGGGATTTTAAGTCCCCCGCGTATGCCATTCCGCCACCCGGGCGTTGTGAACGCAAACCTATACTACCAAAAGTCTTACTGCAATATGGCTGCCTGAGAATGCACTTCCGCCAAAACCGAGGTGTCGGTAGCGGTGTCGGTTGGCTGCTCCGTAGGGCCGTCCAACCGCTCGACAGCGGCAAGATTGTGCTCTGGAGCAAGGTGGCTATACCGCACCGTCATTGCGATGGTTTTGTGGCCTAAGAGTTCCTGCACCGTGCGAATGTCGACTCCGGCCATGACGAGACGGCTAGCGAAGGTGTGTCGCAAACAGTGCCAGGTAAATTCTTCTAAGCCTGCGTCCTTGACGGCTGGGTCGAACCACCAGCGGGGCGTATTAGTGCCGCCGCAAACCAACTTGGACTCATTGCCCTGAGCTTGCAATGTTTTGAGCGCGCTTAATGCACTCCGATTGAGTCGAACGTGCCGCGTTGTTCCGTTCTTGCTACGACGAATTGTTAGCGTCCTGCGTATGAACGATACGTCCTCCCAGCGGATGGTGTACTGCTCGCTCAAGCGAACTCCAGTGTTGAGCGCAAGCTCTAACTCCGCTAGGTGTTCGGGGCACGATGCCGCAATAACTGTCCGCAATCTCGTCTCTTCCTCCGCAGACAGAAACCGGATGCGGGCGTTGTCCTCAAGCCTGTGAAGCACCAACCGGGCAGGATTCTCCGTTACCCGGCCATTTCGAATTGCCAGTCGATAGGTAAGCGAGAGTAAAGCCCGGTAGCGGTTGGCCGTCGCTGGGGACCACTTCTCTTTCTCGAACCGACGCTCAATGTCCTGTGCTGTGATGCCTTCGGCGGGATACTCCCGAAACCAGCGAAGCAAGGTTTCCATCCTGCCCGAATCATGACGATAACTGAGCTTGTTCGCCTTAGAGTAAGCCAAGGCGTCTTTTGCAATCTCGCCAAAAGTTATCGTCGGGCGGCGGAGGGTCTCAGGAAGCTTTCGACCTTGCAGGGCCTCCATTCTGCGCTTTTCCACCAGCTTTATAGCGATACTCTTGCTCCTAGCTATCTCACGGCGAAAGCGTCCGTTGCTGTCGTTATAACGAATCCACCATTCGCCGGAGCCGGGCACTTTCTCGTAAACTCCACGCGGATTGCGCTTTTTATCTTCAGCCTTCGTCGCTGTGGCAACCGGAATCTCATTTTGCATCGCGCTTCCCTTCCTTCGGCGGCCTTCCACCAAGCTTACCGTTCCGCCGCGATGCCCTCGCCTTTCGACGTGAGCGCGATGAGCCACGACAGGAGGGGCAAAAGCAAACCAATTTCACGTTGTGGAGAGGGCATCGCATCGGCCATCTAAAAACCTAACGTGTTAGGTTTGTCAAGAATTTCTTCCACGGTTCAAAGGATTTTGCATTGGAATCATGCAGTCGATTCTCTGGGCGTCTCAATTGATATCGCATGCAGAGATGCCGACTCGCACTGACGAGCATTGACGAGCACTGTCATTAGCGAGATTCTTAAGAATCGTTGCATGCGGGCGGAGCAAATCGCGAAAAGTATGCTGTCGCGCCCACCAGGTGGAGGTAGAGGTGCGAAAAGGCAAGGTTCGGCATCGGTCACCGTCGGTTACGAAGTCCAAGTCCAGTACGACAGTTATGCCATCGACGCTTGAAGTATCACTATCGGAGATAGCGGAGATAAAAAATTCTTCCGGAAGACTTCACCAGCGCTCAGAACCAGGGTGCGAACTTTAAGGGGCATGGGCGTATGTGGACACCGCGCTGGCGAACATCGAGAAATTTGCGAGAGGAGAAATCAGCAACGAACAACTGGCCCGGGCCAAAATCCCTAACGTGTTCCGAACTCCACCGAAAGTACCGCCCCCTGAATGGTTGGAACAGGACATGGCAACGAGAATATTGGATATCGTTTCCGCAGGAGGGGCGGACCGCGAAAAAAGAGCCGAGGAACTATCGGTTTGGATTACGAAATCGAATCCGGCTCCTGTCGGAGCGCCATGGCGGCCGGAAAACTACTTGCTGGGTCTTGCAAGCTCAGAGAAGTACGATTCGCTCACACCAAGGTCGTGGATGAAGGTCGCCCTCCAGATTTGCCCACAAAAAGGTCCAGGACATAAGTGTTCTGCTTTATGTGCTGACAGGCTCCGGCAAGCCGCTAGACAGTGCAAGAAGGTTGCCGTCTAGGCGCGAGAAAACCCTTCCAGTTTTTCTCTCCAGAGAAAACCATCCAGTCGTTATCTCTCTTGATGGCATTCGTTCAACCGGATATTCAACGCGTGACGTTGCAATCGAGGTGATGAAATGGATTTGACGATACTGAGAAGCCGGCGAGACGCAGCACGCGCTTTAGGCATAAGCATTCGAACATTGGACAACTTGATTATAGAAGGCAAACTCCGAGCGCGTCGGATTGGAAGGCGCGTATCCCCTAACATTGAATACAGAAGATTTACTCGGAGAGACCACAAGACCGTTTGTTCGGCGACAGTAATGTCAAATAAACCGGCCCAGTCCACACTGCACCATCTTGGAGCGAAGCAGCGCGCTCTCGAGCTTGGAATCGAAGTACTCGCCCCACTCTGCGAATCGGAATTTCGGGCTCGCCCGAGAACGATTCGGCGATTGCATGCTGCATACGTGGCGTTCGCAATGCGACTCTACCGGGCACTAGAACGGGCGAAGAGAAGTAAGGGCATCGCATCGGCATCCCATGAACGGCTTGGGAGGAGGCAATGAGCCCGGAGGCGTTTCTTGCAAGGCTGAGCGGAGTGCGGCGCAACGGAACCGGCTGGCAGGCGCTGTGCCCGGCGCACGAGGACAGGAACCCGAGCCTTTCGATCACCGCGCACGAAGGGAAAATTCTGTTGTTCTGCCACGCTGGATGCTCGGTGGAAGCCATCTGCGCAGCCCTCGGCATCAGCGTGCGTGACCTGTTCACGGAGAACAGCAACCACGGCAACAGAAATCAAGATTCAGAATGGGGCAAACCGTGGCCGGACGGTGGTCCACTCGGCAAGCCAGTTGCCGTGTACGACTACTGCGACGAAGCGAGCACACTTCTGTTTCAGGTGGGCCGTTTCGAGCGAATTAAGAACGGCGAACGAGAGAAGACGTTTCGCCAGCGGCAACCGGGTCGTGGAGGGCGCTGGAATTCCAACATCGAGGGCGTGCGCCGGGTTTTGTACCACTTACCGGATGTGCTGAAGGCGAAATCGGTTGTGATTGTCGAAGGTGAGAAGGACTGCGAGACTGCACGCAAAATGGGGCTTGTTGCGACATGCAACGCGGGCGGAGCGGGAAAGTGGCGCGACGAATACTCGGAGATTTTGCGCGGCAAGCACGTTGTCAAAATCGCAGATGCGGATGTGCCGGGCCGAAAAGACGCCGAGCAAATTGCCGCATCGCTTGCCGGCAAGGTTCAATCGCTCAGGGTGATGGAGCTTCCTGGCGCAAAGGATTTATCGGAGTGGGTTGAGCGCGGCGGTACACGCGATGCTCTTATCGAAATGATTGGAAATGCCCCGGAATGGAAAGTGCGCCCCTCCTTGTCCGTGAGCGCGATTACGCGAGCATTTAGCGACATCAAACCTCAGCCGCTTCGGTGGCTATGGCCTAGTCGCATTCCCCTTGGGAAGCTAACCCTTCTTGTTGGAGACCCCGGTCTCGGTAAATCACTGCTCACAATTGATATTGCTGCGCGAGTCAGCCGGGGGGTGTCATTCCCGGATAGCGCTATCTGCGAGGCTGGAGCCGTCATTATGGCCAGCGCCGAAGATGACCCAGCCGACACGGTCCGGCCACGCCTTGATGCTGCCGATGCGGATGTGTCGCGGATTCACACGCTGGAAGGAGTTCGCGTGACCCGGAGCGACGGCAGCGCGTGCGAGCGACCCTTCCAACTGGAATTGGGGATTGAAGCACTGGAAGGTGCTTTGTCGCAAATGTCGGGCGTGCGACTCATCGTTATTGACCCCATTTCCGCGTATCTGGGAAACTCTGACAGCAACTCGAACGCGGAGATTCGTGGCCTACTGGCTCCACTTGCTGCCCTGGCTGCCCGGCACCACGTAGCATTTCTTTGCGTGACTCACCTGCGTAAATCACCGGGAACAGCAGTCCATCGAGCCATTGCGTCGATTGCGTTCACCGCCGCTGCCCGCGCTTCCTGGGCGGTCGCTGCCGACCCGTCCGACCCCGCGCGGCGATTGATGCTCGCGGTCAAGCAAAACCTAGGTCCCGATGTCGGCGGTTTGGCCTTTCGGATAACAGCAGAGAACGGACTGCCGCGCCTGAATTGGGAAAAGGGTGCGGTAACTCTGAGCGCGAACGACGTGCTTGGCAGCGTGGAGGGTCGCGAGAGTCAGGACGCGCAGCGCGAAGCGGAATCGTGGTTACAAGAAATCCTGGCGAAAGGGCCGGTTCCAGTTCCAGAAATCGAGGCAGCAGCGAAATCAGTCGGGCTGTCCTGGGCGACGGTGCGCCGCGCAAAGGAGTCCCTCGCCGTAGTCGCAGAAAAGAGCGGCTATCACGGGGGATGGCAGTGGCGGCTCGAACCTGCTCACGTCGAAGGTGCTCAAACACCAGATACAGACATGAGCGCCTTCGAGGAAGCGGCTGAAAATACATCAGATAGCAGCCGATGGTGAAGACGAAGATGCTCAAGAAATTGATATGAGCATCTTCGAGACGGGTGAGTTGTGATGGATGTGCTGCAAATCGTCACTCGCCTGGAACAAGCAGGGGGCGAATTGTCGCTAAACGGCGAACGGATAGAATATGCCATCCCCAGGGGCAACCAAGAGGCTCAAGAACTTGTGGCGGAGCTACGAGAACACCGCAAGACATTGGCCGATTTCTTGCGCCAGCGAGTGCACGAGCATCCGGTGAAATGGCCACCAGAATCCGATGATGCGATGCGGCGATTCGGGCAGCCGCACGCACGGCTCTTCCCGTTTATCGGACGTAAGGTGCGTACACCAGCCGGTCCCGCCACGCTAATTCAGGTTTTCGCGGAACACGTAACGGTCCTGCTAGAAACCGATTTGAACAAATGCGCACGCTTTGCACCTAGCGAGATTTCCCCGGCGGGACCGGAATGAACACCGGACACGGCCAAAGCCAGCGTCACGGTGCTGAGTCTGATTACCAGTTTCCGGGACATTATTTGCGCCCTGCCGCATTTTCGGAAGTGAGCGATGTCTCTGCTCCTATCGGTCTAAGTGCTCAAAATAGAGTTAGAAAATAAACGTGAACGGGAACCAGTTGGAGCGCAACGAATTCCAGTTTTTGCGTTCTGCTTAGCGGCTGAATACCATCGAGAAGGGCAGCTAAGGAAACAAATGCGCGTCAACTGCAATTCATCACCAGATAGCGGTCATGCATGGAATGGTTGGTTTGCGACGTTAATTGACGCTTTTTTGCGATTTAGAATGTTGATTCAGTGCGTCATGCTGGAATCGAATTCCTGTCTTGTATCGTTTGTCGGGTCATTTGCCACAAAAGGACCTTATGGTTGGCGTAAACCTTGAAAGTAAGGAAGTTCAAATGGGGAACGATACAATCCGTCCAACGGAACAGTCTGGAACGTCTAAGGTGCCCAGTTCGCACCTTTTTTCTGAGACTCCGGGCTCCAAACCCACGGCCCGCTGGGTGAGCGTAGCGGAATTTTGCGCGATATATGGCACAAGCCCAGTTACGGCGCGACGTTGGGCACGGCTGGGTCGGATTAAGTTTATTCACGTGCCTCCACGCAAGTGGGGCCGGCTGTTTATTCTTGACCCGCACTGGGTTCGCCTAGACCCACCGACTTCAGCGGACCCGTCTGAGTGGCTCTGCGTCTTTAGGCAGTGCGATGTCGCCCTGCTGCTAGGCATTTCAAGCCGCGCACTTCGCTATATGGAAAACGACGGAAGGGCAAAATTTCGGCTGGTTGGGCACCGGAAATTTTATAGTTTAATCGAAATAAGACGCCTCCTGGCTCAGCGCCAGAACAGACGAAAGTGTACTACCAGAAGCGAACGTCAGATGAGCTTGGTCCGATGGGCAGCATCAAAACTGAAAATCTAGGCTCCCGATAGGTCGAAATGGCCTTCACTTTTTCCGACCCGAGCGTTTATGTTTTTTTCATCGGTGATTAGCGCAGAAAGTGCCGGGCTGGGTTGTGGAGTCATCCATGCAGAAGCACGCTTACAGCGTTGCGTTGCACGGGGGACCAATTTGCCGCGTAAAGGCTCGTTTCAGGGCTCAGACGCTCATTAGAGCGCGCGTTATCGCCTTCTGAGGGCGATTCCAGACTGTCGGAATGAATCCGGGCAAGCCTGCTTAAGTGCGCTTGGAGTGTGAGGCACCATGTCGCGAGGAGCGTCAAAAATGCGCGCTAGAGCCACTTAGAGCGGGCAAAATGAGATTATCACGCGCCCAAGGGGACGATTATAGAACTTTCCTAGGGGAATTCATGTCGTCGGTGGCACAGCACAAATCTCTCATGGAATTAAGCTTCTGAGCTCGGGCAGCGGAGCGAAAGCTTTCTCTAGTGTTTGGGCGTTCATTGGCGCAAACTTCTCGCCTACTCTACGGGAGTTACACTCACTATCGGGTCTATTGAGTGGCCGTTAGGATTGCTCCAACGATAGACCAATTTCCCGTAGTGATGACACTCTTTCGACATAGAGAAATGTAAGGGCGCTGGCATCGTGATTACCTTTGGAGGGAGGTTAGGCCACAATTGAACCAAGAGGCTTTCCCAAGGTCCGGCATATGGTGCCAAATCCGCTTTGAGAATCGAGCACTTCACGACCTCTTTGAGCGACAGAACCTGAAGGATTAGATGGCCGGTCAGGATTGTGAAGACACAGCCGTTCACTACTATCTTCCCATTCCCCGATAGATTGAATCGGCTGCCTATTGCGCTCAGGCTGACCCCGTTGTATCGACCGAGCCATATCGCGGTGCCGAGCGGAATAGCGCGATTGTTGACCTTGAAATTGTGACCGTCCTCTCTGGTAAAGAATGGTTTCTCTTGAATCGAATCGTTGACCATCGCGGTCTTGAACGCCCACTCGCACAGAGCTTTCTGTTGGTCGCGATTAAGCGGATGCCATATGTCCTCAAGTAAGGGCACCATTATCGGCTTACACTTCGTTTCCAGCTTGCTCATCCAACCGGTATTGCACGGGGTGCAGACGCATGGGATACGAACCTCTTGGTCATCAGTTAGAACGGGTTCCGCATCGCCTATGCGACGGGAGAGCTTCTGGCGAGTCTTTACACGTGCAAGCATCCATCGAGGAAACATGTCCTCTTTGGAGTCGGCCTCGTTAGTGCAGAAGATGCAAGTTGCCATCGAAGTAAGTCTATCACGACCCTTATAGGTGGGTGAGCCTACCCAAGCCCTTCGACCTGATATTCACGCACGGCAACAATGAAGGATGGCGCTCTTGGAGGTCTTTGCGCACCCAATGCCGCGCGGCTCGGGATACCTTCTCTTCCAGACGACGCCGGAATTCCACTTCTGGCAGCATCGGGCAAACAGATTGCACCCTGGCGCGGTTCCCACAGTCCCAATTAGGACTGAAGCGAAAAACGGAAATTCCCAATTTACATGCTGCGCCGCAATCACATCTCCTACCGCCGCCCGAAGTAAAGCATCCGGCCAGCGCCGAGCGTGCGCCGTTCTAAGCGAATGGGGCTTATTCTGGATACGACGAAAGCGCTTGGTCGGATGCCGACCCATTCTTTTCGGTACACACCCTTTGGTCCTCTGCTCGAAAACTGCTCCCGCAAGTAAGCTCTGACTCGCAAAGCGGGCAACAGCCAAGTAGTCCAATCCCGTGGGACCAGAGTGAACGCAATCAAGCCTCCCGCCTTCGTAACACGGTGCATCTCGCCCAGATAGGACTTCAGTGCGACGTGCGACGGCAGATGTTGGAAAACAAGATAACCCAGGGAAAGATTGACCGATTTGTCTGGAATGCCCGGCAGCGCAAACCCTTGTGCCGTGCAGAAATCGGCATTTGGCAGGTTCCCTTTCCGAGCGATGGCAAGCATTTTCTCTGAAATGTCCAATGCAATCACGCGCCCAACTTCTGGCGCGATTGCACGCGTAAGTCTGCCGACGCCGCATCCAATATCAACGACCGTGTCATCCGGCCTTGGCGTATAACCTGTCACCCGCTTGATGTCGGTCCAAATCGTGCGGCCACTAGCCCAAAATTCGTCAAGGTTACGGTTGGCATCGTAAGCGCCATAAGATGAGACATACCAGTATGGATTTTCATCGGCGGCTTGGTTCCAGAATGACTTAATAGACTTTTGATTCGGCATGACCAGCCTCTCAGCGGTTCATTCGGTGAGAGTACACCATGAGTGTCTTACTCAGCAAGGCACTGCCGCGTATAATTCGGGCCATGAGTGGGACAACGTTCTTCGCGGTGGCATGGCTTCTCATCGGGCTTGCGTGGGCCTATAGGTCAGTCACCAGGAAAGAATACCGCCAGCAGCGCAAACCCCAACGCGATGAGCAACCCCGCATGTTTTTTCGTTTTTGCGGAAGTAACTAAAATTGGCCCGCCCGCTAATCTTGATTGACCTTTATATCGGATGGTGTTGCATCGACCGGTTGAGCTGGCACGGGTGGACCGGACATCTTCATTTTTGCTCAGCACGGACGTATGATTTCCGCGCCGGAGAGGGTTCCGATGAAGCACCTCGTTGGAATTGGCGTGCTAATCGCATTTGCTTTTATTCTGCGCTCCGGGCTCCGCCCAAACCTGGGTTGGACATTTACGCCCATGATGCCTATTGGGCAATTCCATTTGGCGTCGTCGCCTTCTGGTGCCTGGGCGCAATCGGAAACTTGAATCCACATGGATGGTTACCGCGTCAGGACTTGTGCGCACTCCAAGAAAGTTCGCGGTAAGTCACCGAGAAGATATAATTTCTGCGTGCGACAACCTATACGGCATGTTATGGCGCTTCGCGTTTCCAAAGCGGTTCTCGTTTTTGCAATCGCACTTTTCTACACGATTCTGGTCCTAAATAACATCACGGATTACGGCTCCAACCACGAGTTTGTGCGCCACGTCCTGATGATGGACTCAACCTTTCCGGGAAACCACCTCATGTGGCGCGCCGTCAACTCGCCGCTAGTACATACGGTCTTCTACATCAGCATAATCGCCTGGGAATCAGTCACTATGGTTCTATGCTGGTGGGGTGGTGTTCGGTTGCTGAAATCGTATCGTGCGGACAGGGCGCAATTCGCCGCTGCGCTGAACGTCGCCGTGATTGCGCTGACGACGAGCCTGCTGATGTGGTTGGTGGCATTCCTCGATGTCGGGGGCGAATGGTTTCTGATGTGGCAGTCGCAAAGATGGAATGGGCAGGAAGAGGCATTCCGAATGTTTACCATTGTCGGTGTGGTGCTTTTGGTTGTGGTGCAACGCGAGCCAACTCCCGATTAGTCGGAACCTGGCTGCCGGAGTCTCATTTGGGACTGGTGGTGGTTGCCCCAAAACAGCAAGCGAAAAAATCTGGAATCGAAAACAAAATTTGCCGCGCTCTGCCCATCGCTTCTTTTCGGCCGGTCTGGAATTACGTCCCTCACCCCTTCCCATAAAGCCAGTCGGGGAGTCCGTAATGCCGATAAAGCAGATTCAGTCTGTCACGTTCCTGGCCCTCTTCGTCTGAGTGCTCGCGGGCTTTCGAGAAGTCATGATTAGAGATTGCGTCTTTAACACGGCTCGCGATTAATTTAATCCGGGTCTGCAATTCAATTACGTCACCCGGCAGCGGGTCGCGTTCTCGAACGAACTGCTGCACCACCGAATCATCAAATGGATTTCGCGTTAGGTCCTCGCGCGTGGAGGCGAGGTCCATACCGCGTTTAGCCAGAATCTGGGCGGCAAAACAGTTCGCTTCCCGAACGAGGCCGAGCAACAGGTGCTCAGTGCCAATGTTCTGACTGGCACACAGGTCGGCTTCCTCTGCTGCAAAAGCCAGCACACGTTTGGACTCAGGACTGAGAGGAATTTCCTTCGGGAACGGAGTTTTGTCACCAATGGGCTTGCTCAGCGCGACCGTTCTCCAAACTTCATCCGCGGCCCAAGGTGAACCAAGGAACCTCCATGCTAGTCGCTGGTCGGCAGTAAGTAGCCCCAGAAGGAGATGCTCGGTTTCAATTTTGGGACTTCCGACCTGGTGGGCTATACGTTTCGCCGAAAAAATTACGCGTCTTGCGGATTCCGTAAAACGTTCAAACACCGCGCACCTTCTGTTGGGAAGCTTTTCTGGGCAGCGTACGACTTGCGCAGAGGCGCAGCGGCCTGCCATCAAACGGGGCACTCACCTAAAATCCTCGGGAAATCCAATTCCCCACCAGAGTGAAGACACCGAACAGCAGCGAAACGGCACCGACCGTCACGAGCAGCAATTGAAGGACGAGAATCAATTTTTGAGTCGCTTTCCCCATATGAGCCTTTTGGATAGCTGTCGTATCACAATACCCAGAAACGTAGTGATGTGTACAGCGTGCGTGGCCTCAAACGAAGCTAACGCCAGGTTGCGTCACGTAATCGGAAACTTGAAAATCCACATGGACGGCTCTGTCGAACGCGCGCAGAGCACCGGGCCAATTTCACTTCTTCGAGAAAACGCGCGTCCGATAGAGGACTTAGGGATGTCGGCTATCCTTCATAGAAGCTAGTTCATCCAGGACTTCTTTAGCCTGTGGTGCGTAGGGGCCGTTCGGGTCAGCATCAATGCATTTCTGGAACGCTTCGGTAGTGCCTGCAGCTAAAACATACACTACGACGTTGTCCTCCCGCTTTGTTTGAATTTCAGAAAGGAGGGCCTTCCCTAGCATAAACAATGCTTGGCCATTCGTTGGCTCCAATTCTGTTGTCTTCTGCCACGGTCCAATCGAGTCCTTCATATAACCGTTGTTGCTTAAGAGAATGCCGATATTTTCCCAGCACCTTGCTGCTATAGACAAATCCAGCGCGCGAGCCCTTTCACACGAATGCTCGGCGTCCTCTAATTTTTCCGCCATTTCTCTTCGGTCGGTTTGTGCCAGCGCAGACCTGGCCTGTGCCTCGCCGAGATTCTGGTAACACGCGGCTTCGGGACGAAGCTCAATGGCTTTTTGATATGCGTTAGTGGCGGCCTCATACTGACCGTTGTAAAGATATGCTTCGGCGAGATGGCTCAGGATAGTGGCACGGGTGTTCACCGAGGCAGACGAGTCGCGTTGCTCAGCCAACTGGAATTCCCTTACAGCAATTTGATAATCGGACTTGAGCTTTTCCTGAAGTGGCCCTTTCTGACTGGCTGATGCAGCGGTCAGTTGCTCGCGTAGCGCGGACGAATCATACATAGCCCCAAGGCCCGCGTCGATATGTGCCTTCTCATAAGAATAGTTGCTATCCGCTTCTTCCGCGTACCTCTGCGCTTGCCGATGAGGAGGGCGGGGATTCTTGCTGAAGTCAGCGGAAATATCGTTCTCCCGGTCTCCGCCTAACACGCTTACAACGGAATAAATTACTGACCTTTCTTTCGGGTCGTAGAATGAGATTTCATACAATCCCGGACGCAGTGCCAGCTTCAAGTACCGCCCATCTTTGTTCGTTCTTACCTCAAAGCTCTGGCCAGTGTCTCGGTTCAGGATTATGACAGTTAGCTCGGCCCATGGTGTGGCATCAGGACCTATGACCTGGCCGGTAATCGCAGTAGTCTGCGCTGCCGCAGTCGTGGCAAGGAACGGGGAGGACACCAGAAAAGCGAGGATAAGAATCGACCGCCTCATACGGGGCACCGGTTACTGCATCGGCATAACGTCTTCCATTATCGCGCAGTTTTACGAATTGGCACACGATTGGTCAGTAAGTGCCCGGTAAGTTTTGGCCTTCACTCCACATGTTGGATTTGTGGGCAATTCGGAGCCTGGATGCCGGGCGCAGCGTAACTGAATGGTTGGGGCACGGGTCTTAAAAGTGCGTGCTTCCTTTCCGCATTCGGAAGTTCATGGATTTCCCACGTAGGTAATGGTACGTTTTGTGGACATAATCCTGGTACTTATAGTCCCCTGCGGTTCTTTGTTCGACTATCGCCTCGGAACGTGCCTCTCCTAACGTTTTAAGAATCAACCCATTGAGCATGTGGGCAGGTTGGCGTCTCGATTGCACGAAAAATTGGGGGCGCATAACCATTGCGGCCAGAAGACCTAGCAAGGAACGAAGGGAGGACGGTTATGAAATTCGCAATGGCAGTATTTGCGGCTCTGCTGTTCGCAGGCGTGGTCCACGCGGACTCTGTGAACCCTCCGCCGCCTGCCACCGTCAACATCACCGACTACCTTGAGTGGCAGACTCCGCAAGGCACCACGTACGAGGAGTTAATCCTCCAAGGACCGGCAACGGATGACCCGTACATACTGGCAGAGGATGAAGGCGTATTTGAGTGGGGAGGGGATGCGGACGTCAACGCGGAGTTTCCAGTGCCTTGGATAACCGACCCAGTTCCGGTCTGGAATGGTTACCTATTCCTGTTCGGCCCCGGTGGTCCGGTGAATGCGCCGGAGCCTGCCACCTACGCCCTGCTGCTGGTTGGTATGGCGGGACTGCTGGTGCTGAGACGATATCGAATGGGAGCAGAAGACGCCCGGGGCTGAACTGCGGCAGCGGGGCAATTAGTACGAAATCACGTGGAATCCGCTTCCCCGTGAGGCGTTTGACTGCACCCCGCGCATGGTGTCCCAATTGGGACGACAAATCCGCCCGAAAAAACGGCATGTGAAAAATCAGGAATCGAGAACTAAAATTTGCGGCGCTCTGCCCGGCACTCCTTTTGGGCCGGTCGCGAATTACCTCCGTGACCCCTTCCCATTGCTTCGTCCTTCACGTCATCGGGATACGGACATGCGAAACCACCGAAATCCACGTGGACGGTTTGGGCTTTTATCAGGTCCCATCCGGACCGAAATGGGCCTCGATGCTCTCAACCAATGCTCGATAATGCTAGAATCCAGCCACTCGTCACTGTCGATGAAAGCAACCTACTTCCGCTTAGTTTCTGGCAGTGGAGGCCAGTCTGCGCTGGCCGCGTTGCTGCTGCTGATTCTCGCGGCGGAACTTGCATTTACCGCGCGGCGCGAATCGCAGACCGTTGACGAAGGCATCCACATTTACGCTGGCTACCGGCACTGGTGTGGCGACTACGGCATCAATCCTGAGCATCCTCCGCTCGCAAAGCTTGTCGCCACCATTCCTCTGCTGTTCGACCATCCGAAAAATCCCGGCCCCGCGTGCGGTTCAGATAATTCCGACAAATCGGGCAATTTTGCGATGGGCCGCCAATTCCTCTATTCGAATGATGCAGGCAGAATCCTCACCGAAACGCGCTCGTTCATCGGATTGTTCCCTATGTTGCTGGCCGTACTCGTCTTCGTAGCGGCGCGCCGGATGTTTGGCGGGTGGGCCGGGCTGCTTGCCATGCTCTTGGTCGTATTCGAGCCGACAATCGTCGGCCACGGCACGCTGGTCACCACAGACTTGGCCGAAACGTGCTGTTACTTTGCCGCGGTTTACGCCTTTTACCGCTACACCCAACAACGCACCAACTTGCATTTGATTGTCGCCGGAGTTGCCACGGGACTCGCACTCGCCGCGAAGCACTCGGGGATTCTTCTGCTGCCCGCTCTCGTTTTACTGGCCGCAGCGGACCTCTGGCTTCGCCGTCGCGAGCCTCGGGATGAAATGTTCAGCCGCGAAAGCGCATTGAAAATGCAAGTTGTGCGGCAAGCAGCGACGCTGGCGGTAATTTTTATTACCGCGTTTGTGACCCTGTGGGGTTTCTATCGCTTCCGTCACGCGCCCCGGCCGCGCGGGTACGAAATGTCGGAATCACTCTCGGCCTTCATCCAGGATGGGGTCCAGTATCGCCATGCCCACGGCCTCATGCTGACGCGCGTGATTCCGCTATTGGCGTACGCGTTGCCGAAATCCTATGTGTACGGAATGGCGGACATCGCCATCGACAATTCCGTGGGCCGCACCGCATACATTTTCGGCCAACTCTATACCACGGGTAAGTGGTTTTACTTTCCTGCCGCAATCATGGTCAAAGCCACGCTGGGATTTTTGCTCCTCCTGCTTCTCACAATTCCTGTGGCGGGTTATCTGTGGCGCAAGAAAAAGCGCGAGACGCTCTTCCTGCTCATTCCCGCTATTTTCTTTCTTGCCGTGAGCATGACCTCGAAGCTGAATTTCGGCATCCGCCACATACTTCCGATTTTTCCGCTGCTGATTGTGCTCGCCGCGGGAGCAGCGTGCTATCTCGCCAGCCGCAACCGCGTGTGCCTTTACGCCGTCGTTCTGTTCGCAGCATTTCATTGCGCGTCATCGCTGCGCGCGTTTCCGTATTCTCTTTCCTATTCGAACGAAGCTTTTGGCGGCCCGCAGCAAACCTACCGCTATCTTCTGGATACGAACTCGGACTGGGCGCAGGGCTTGGTCGACGACCACGATTATCTGGCGCGAAACCACATCACCGATTGCTGGATTGATTATTATGGCCCTCTGGACCCGGACTACTACGGCGTCCCGTGTAAAGTGTTGGCCCTGTATCCAAGTAAACGTGCCGGCGCGCTTCCCCTCCCCTTTGAAGGAACGCTCATTGTTAGTGTGGCGGATTTTATGGGATACGCATGGGGCCCGCCGGAAATGGTTCCGTTTGGCCCGCTGCATCATGTGCAGCCGGTCGCGCGACTCGGCGGTCATTCCCTCGTTTTCCAGGGCCATTTTGACTTGCCGGTGCCTTCAGCCGAAAGCCATTCGGCGATGGCGCAGCTTCTTGCCGGTGAAGGACGCATGGAGGAAGCTCTGACCGAAGCGCGAATGGGCGTCGCACTGGCTCCGCAGGCGATGGATACCCACCTCTCGCTTGCCCAAGTTCTGGTACTAGCTAAACAATTGCCCGCGGCCCGCGTCGAATATCTCGAATCGATACGCCTGGCCGAAGCTCAGGGCGAAGGCTATTGGTGGGCTTCCATCGGCCCCGCCCGTCAGGGCCTCGCGCAGGTAGATGCTACGCACTGATTGCCAGACAGTCCTTTCTTTTAGCCCGGCGGTTGAGCCGGCACGCGTAATCGGAGGCTTGAAATCCGAGGTCCATGCATTTACCGGAATTCGAAGCAGTCTGCTTTCACAGCGCGGTATAGTGAGCCTGTTTTGAATATTCTTCATAGTCATCCAGCGGTGGCGGAAAAATGCGTTTAGCGAAAATGCTCCCCAGGGTCCCCGATACCAGAAACGTGACGGCAAACGTAAAGAGCAAAAGAAAATAGGTATGCCACACGCCCGCGTCCGTTCTGGGTGCGGTGGCCGAATATCTAAGGCCACTAGTGACTGCGACGGCTGCCGCTAGAACAACGGAACAGAAGCGGAGCCGTTTGAAATAGGTTTTTGGAACCATCAATTGGCGACCGCAATGCGGACACGGAAAAGGATTGACGATGTTGATTCGAAGGTACCCTACTGTAACGCCGCAGGCCGGACATTTCAGGCTGTGCGGTGCGGCTGCTAGATTCACGGCACTCAGCCTCGAATTGTGAGGCTGGTCCGAACGAGAAGCATCAGCCTGTTTATTGCGCCACGAGAATGCAACTACTCCGATTACTGCCACAATCAGCGCGCTTAGGTAGTGGTCCCAGGCCGCTCGCACCGGAAATATAAATTGTTTGAGGAAGTCTAGAAAATACATAGAACTTGCCGCGACTGCCCACCATCTCGCCCAAGACTTATCCTTCCAGATGGCCCATAAGGCTACTCCACACATGGCAGCCATTGCAGACTGGAACATCGGTCCGACGAGCACGTTTTGCAGAAGCGTGCGTGAGTGAGGGTGAAGAATCGCGCGCGCGACGTTTACCAAGCTCGCCGGGATTGTGAGCGCGAAAATCCAACCGATACCACTGCGATAGTCCGCAGGCCATTCCCAACTTTCCCAACTTCTTGGTGGCGACCAGGCGTCATCAGAGAATTTGAAGGGGTTCATATCGGGATTTTGGCACAGAATATGAACCGATGCAGTGATTGTCCTCGCCTTCAATCTACTCGTTGGCTTGTGGGAAATTCGGAGCCTGGATGTCCTGCGTCCCAATTGGGACGACTGACTTGCCATCCTTGTACCTGAGGTGTGGAATATGCGCGTCCGACCCTTGTTAACCAGAGACACTTGGAGCTATACCTTGTAGTGACATTACTGCAAAGGGAAATTATTTAGGCAAAGACCCTTTGGCACGGTACTGTTGCCCCCATATACTTGGCGGGAGGGTCATATGGCCAGCGATGAAATCTGCGTTTGCGGCCATCCGCAGTCGCTGCATAGAACTTACGGCTGCAACGGCTCACATCCCAATCCAGACCCCAAGAAATCCGACCGTGTCGGCTGTCTGTGCAAAGCATTCCAAAAACGCAAAGCTGCTCATGGTTAGAGTATGGGCGGACGATTCGGGTGGTTGTGGGAATCCTCCATTGAGAAAGACCGGATTTCACGCAGGCTTGGAGTGTCGGTCGAGAAGTCGAAGCAGGAAGGGCACTTCGGCTAGCTCTGATATTGTGCATTGCACTTCTCGCTGTGGAGATTCGTTGGCCTCTTTTATTTTAGCCTCAACGCGGGCCGCGAGCGCGTGCATGTGCGGTTGGACCTCGGGGAGAGCAAAATAGCTTTCCATGTCCTGTCGTGCAGCATTCCAAAACTCTTGGACCAGTTTCGGGGCAACACCTGCAACAATTGCGCGAGTCACAAAATCCTCGAAATCCACGGGGTCGTCGCCAGCAGGGGCCGACGCGAGCACTCGTTCAGCGGCCCCGCCCGCGGCCCAGTAGCTGGCGGAGTCAACGATTTGTAGCGGCGGCTCTTCATAAACAGGTTCGGTCAGAGCATGAAATCCGCGCCCATGTCGGTGTTGTGCTCCGTGGATGACCACTTTTTTCGCTCCCAGCCGAGCGGCATGCAAGATATGCGCGGCCTCGTGCATCGCAACCTGCTTTGCTGCGGTGTCAGATGCGCTCATAACAATGGGTGGAGAAACCTTTCAGAAGCACCATCCGATGGCCGCGCCTACCACGGCGACCTCGACCGGGTTACGCCTCGCGCCAGAAATGAGGAGCTGGACGGCTAAACTGGATGGCGACTCGCGCCTTGCCATGAACCCGCTTCTCAGTCCTGATTACACGGCACTCCTGCTCCGCTTGACTCCGCATGTTTATCAAGAACAGCCGTTGGCCGCGCGCGACGCGGGTCTCCAGCCACAGCAGAGACCCGTTCTCGTTGATTTCAAATGCCTCGGCCTCTTCGTGGAACGGCTGCTCTTCTGCATCCCAGCCATAAACAAGCAAGGGTACGCGATTCGCCCGACGCGGGCCTTCCCGGCGCTCGATGGAGTCCCGTTCGGAGGGTTTTTCGCAAGGTTTGTCGGAATTCTGTATGGCGTTCCGTTGAGTTACATGAGCCCTTTCTCGTTCGGCTTCTTTCAGGGCATTCCAGACGCGGCTCACCGGAGTCTCCCCAAGTCTTCTACGTGTTTCCGCAACACTATAAACGATAGCCTTCAGTGTGAATCATGGGTCGGAAACGTTCAGACCGGTTTTCGTCTTGGTAACCTAGCGGGCACTCTCCCGTCTTCGCTTTGCGTTTCCCCTAAATCCCGAAAATTACATCGCCTACGATTTCTCCAGGGACCTTTCCACCATCGTCTACGCCCGCCCAGGCGGTCACGCCGACCCCTATCTTCCGAGCCAAAAATAAAGCCTCGTAGCGAAATGGAATTCTGCTGGATTCTCGTCACCGCACGCATGGGTCGTGGAACCAGCCGCGATTGACTTGCCTCTTGACGCAGCCTAACATGTCCCGCCAAGAGCAGGTTCCTTGCCGCCGTGATTGGCCAAACCATCTCGCATTACCGCATCCTCGGGAAACTCGGCGGGGGTGGGATGGGTGTGGTTTACGAAGCCGAGGACATGAATCTCGGCCGACATGTTGCACTGAAGTTTCTTCCCCAGGAATTGGCCAAAGACCTGCAGGCACTCGAACGTCTCCGACGCGAAGCCCGGGCCGCCTCAGCGTTGAATCATCCAAACATCTGTACGATTCACGAAATCGGCGAGGAAAACGGTCAGACCTACATCGTGATGGAGTTCCTCGATGGCCAGACCCTGAAGCATCAGATTGCCGGGCAACCAGTGAATTTGGAACTGCTCCTCGACGTCAGCATAGAAATTGCGGATGCGCTGGACGCCGCCCACACCCAGGGCATCATCCACCGGGACATCAAACCAGCAAACATCTTCGTTACAAAGCGCGGTCACGCGAAGATTCTGGATTTTGGCCTTGCCAAGCTTACTCCTGTGGCGAGAGGTGTCGGCATTTCCGCTATGCCAACGGCTGCTGGTGAGGAACTACTTACCAGCCCTGGCGCGGCAGTGGGCACAGTCGCCTATATGTCGCCGGAGCAGGTGCGCGGAAAAGAGTTGGATGCTCGGACCGACTTGTTCTCGTTTGGTGTTGTGTTGTATGAGATGGCGACAGGCGCTCTCCCCTTTCGCGGAGAAACATCGGGAGTGGTCATTGACGCAATTCTGAACCGCGCTCCGGTCGCTCCTGTAAGGTTGAATCCCGATGTACCGGCAGAGTTAGAGCGAATTATCAACCGAGGGCTCGACAAGGACCGGGAACTCCGTTATCAGCACGCCTCGGACGTTCGAGCTGAATTGAAGCGGCTGAAACGCGACACGGATTCGGGCCGAATTTCGTCATCAGGGAGCGGAGCCGTTCAGGAAGTCTCCTCAGGGCGCCTGACACGCTCGACCGCAACGGCTCAGCCGTCAGCGGGCCTTGCACAGAAGCGATACGCTGGTTTGGCTGCTTGCGTCGCACTCCTGGCAGCAGCCTTGGCGGCGTATCACTTTTGGCCTCGCTCGAATGCTCCGAGTGGGCCCGCAACGATTACGCAAATAAGCCAGTGGAACAAACCGATGAACAACGCAAGGCTATCTCCCGATGGCCACGCCGTAGCATTCGCCTCACCGGTGGGCGGCACCGTGCAAGTGTTCCTCATGCTCAGCTCTGGTGGTGAGCCCCTTCAGCTCACGAATGACGAAGGCGACAAGGATGTCGATACCTTTTCCCCTGATGGCAAAGAAGTCTACTACGGGAGATTTCTCGGCCGCGATGAGGTTTGGGCGGTGCCTACGCTCGGTGGGCCTCCCCGCCGTGTGGTATCTGCCTTCACTGTGGTTCCCTCGCCGGATGGCGCACTCATCTACTATTCGAAGACCGATAGCGCCGGTATTTTTCGTGCGGGAAAATCCGGACTGAACGAAGAATTAGTGTACAACCCCAAAGGCACTGGCCGGTTCTTCATCCCGCTCCAGCTATTTCCCGACGGCAAAGGCCTGCTCGCTGCCGCCAATCAAGCGTACTCGCCGAATTTCCACTTTTACAAAATAGACCTTGCTAACCACGAAGCGGTCGATTTAGGTGAGGTATCCGGAAATTATGACGCCGTATGGGGTGAACCAGGAAAGACCGTGCTATTGAGCCGGGCGGTAAACGGGCTTACGAACATCTGGAAATACAGCTTGGACAACCGGAGCCTGACGCAGGTTACTTTCGGAGCGGGACCTGACTATTCCCCGATGCCAGACTCGGGAGGAAAAGGGATTTACTTTGTGAACGGCAAGGCGACTGGATTCCTGACCACTTACCACGTTCATTCAAAGGAATCGACGGACATCGCGTCCGAGGACGCAACTCAGCCCATTATCTCGCCGGATGGGAAGCGTGTGATGTACATCACTCTCCCCGCACGTGATAGGAACGAACTCTGGGTGTCTGACATCGACGGGGGCAACAAAGCGAAACTCGCCACCGGAGAAAACCTGGGAACTGGAACCTGGGCTAGGGACAATTTTCACTTGTCTTTTGATGACTCAGGAGCCAGCACAGCGGACAAAGCCTACATCGTCGGGGCCGATGGTAGCGGCCTTCGTCAGGTTCTGCGTACGGAGAATAGCGTCTGGAACGTAATATGGAGCCCTGACCAGAAATCCGTTTATGTGTCGGGCCCGGAGAAGGGCAGTCAGACAGTGACCGTTTGGAAATTGAAGGTGGACGGTTCGAATCCAGAGAAGTTCGTGGACAACTGCTGCATCGTTGACGATGTTGACCCCGGCGGCCATTACCTGCTCGGCGTCGTACTGAGTGGAGAAAAGTCTGGGATTTACGAGGTATCTATCTCCGATAGGAAATGCATCGCATTGCTTCCCGGCGTAGCAACGTTCAACGTAACTTTTGCCCGCGATGGGAGGTCGTTCTTGTATGCAGTTGCTTCTCGCGGTCAAATCACGATTTTTCGTCAGCCTTGGAGCGTCGGTAAACTTATCGGCACGCCCCAAGTCGCCTTGAAGCTCCCCTTTACTTTCCCCCTGATTTACGCCACCGGTAACGCGTACGATTTTTCGAGGGACCTTTCGACCATCGTCTATGCGCGTCCCGGCGGTCACGCCGACCTCTATCTTCTGAGCCAGAAATAAGTCTGGTCGGGGAAACAGAATTCTGCTGGGTTTCTCGTCGCCCGTATGGGTCCTGCAACCGGCCGCGATTGACTTGCGTCTTGACGCAGCCTAACATCCGCCTCAATTAAAGGCTTCCCAGACATGATTGGTCAGACCATCTCCCATTACCGCATCATCGAAAAGCTCGGTGGCGGCGGCATGGGTGTTGTCTATAAAGCGGAGGACATCAAGCTCCACCGCTTCGCTGCTCTGAAGTTCCTACCTGATGGTTTCGCGCAAGACTCACAGGCCCTGAGTCGCTTCGACCGTGAGGCACAGGCTGCTTCCGCCCTGAACCATCCCAATATTTGCACCATCTATGAAATCGGCGAACACAACGGTCAACCCTTCATTGCGATGGAGTTTCTGGATGGTCAGACCCTGAAGCACCGCATTTCCGGCGAGCCGCTGCCGCTTGAGCAAGTGCTGGAGTTGGGGATTGAGATAGCCGACGCCCTCGACGCAGCCCACGCAGAAGGCATCGTCCACCGCGACATCAAGCCCGCCAACATTTTTGTCACCAAGCGCGGTCACGCCAAGATTCTGGATTTTGGGCTTGCCAAGCTCAATCCTGTGGCGACGGGTGTTGGTGCTTCTGCAATGCCGACAGCAACGGCAGAAGAACTGCTCACCAGCCCTGGTACGGCAGTGGGCACTGTGGCTTATATGTCGCCGGAGCAAGTTCGGGGGAAGGAACTGGACGCACGCACCGATTTGTTTTCGTTTGGCGTTGTCCTCTACGAGATGGCGACGGGCGCTCTGCCCTTTCGTGGGGACACATCGGGAGTGATTACCGAGGCGATTCTGAATCGCGCTCCAGTCGCTCCTGTACGGCTGAATCCCGATGTTCCGCCAAAGCTCGAAGACATCATCAACAAGGCGCTCGAGAAAGATAGGGCCCTCCGTTACCAATCCGCGTCAGACATGTGCACCGACCTGAAACGTCTGCGGCGGGACACGGATTCAGGCCGCATTTCCGCCATGCCGATACCTGCGGCCGTGCATCTCCCGGAACCAATGCGCGATTCTTCGGGGCACCTATCGGGAACGTCTGGGTTGGTGGCAGGGGCAAAACAGCACAGAGCTGGGCTCGCTGCGGGCCTAGTGATGATGCTTGTCCTCGTCGGCGCAGCTGCTTACGGCATTTATTCCCTCACCGGTAGCAAAGGCGCTTCACCGTTTCAGGATTTCAGCGTGACGCAGGTGACACACCACGGAAAAACGGTTGCGACAGCGATTTCTCCCGACGGTAAGTATCTCCTCAACGTCGTTCATGAGAATGGGAAAGAGAGCTTGTGGCTCCGCCACGTGTTGACCGGCAGTGACACGGAGGTCATTGCATCGACCGATGCCTTTTACCAAAACCCAGCATTTTCGCCGGATGGCAGCTACATTTATTTTCGGAAAGCCGCAAACAAAGAGGTCAATGCATTTGACCTTCTGCGTGTGCCCGTGCTCGGCGGTACGCCGCAGGTAATTGTGCGAAACCTTGACACCAGGATTACCTTCTCGCCCGATGGCAACCGGATGGCATATGTGCGCTGGAATGACCCGGAGGTCGGAAAGTCTCAGGTGCTGATGGCGAATGCTGATGGCACCAACGAAAGAATTGTGGCCAGCGGCCCTACGCTCGGCTATGTTCCGACGCCCCTTGCCTGGTCACCGGACGGCAGGGACATCGCTTCGATTGTTCTCGGTGTGAGTGATGTATCGAACACGGTTCAACTAGCGGACATTAATTCCAATAGAGCGAGGTCCCTCGCCCGTTTCAGCGATGTCCAATTGAACGATATGGCTTGGCTTCCAGACGGTCGCGGTCTGGTCGTCATGTTTTACTATTTCTCCTGGGTCTTTGGGCGCGGGCAGGTCGGATTCATCTCTAGCGGCGCTGGTCACGTTCGGCCCATTACAAAGGACACGAACAGTTATCACGATATTACGCTTTCGGCGGACGGGAGAACTCTGGCGACCGTGCAACAAAAATATGTGATGACCTTTTACCTGCTGCCCTCTACGGGATTCATTGGGAAACCTCCAACTCCAGCGCCCGCCCAGAACAGGAACGCGATTTTTTTTGGGTGGGCGAGCAACAGCGAATTATATTTTGGCGATTCCGAAAGCCTGCTCCGTATTTCAGCCGTTGGCAGCAGCAAGACAACGATTCTAAGTGACCCCAACGCTCAAATTATCTCGGCAGATGACTGTGGGCTTTACGCTGTCTTGGTGTGGGGAGGACATGGTGCGAGCAATAAGGTTAACATCTGGCGTATAGGAAAGGACGGTTCAAGCCCACTACAGCTTACGGACGGCACCCTTGATGCCCAGCCCCGATGCTCGCCTGGTGGGAAGTGGGTGTACTACAGCGACTTGCATCATGGACAGATTATGCGCGTATCTATCAATGGTGGGGTGTCCGAGATTGTTCCTGGGACGAATGTGTCCGGCATGAATCACGGAGGTGGGTTTGATGTCTCACGTGACGGTACGTTTGTAGTGTCCCTCGACTCAAAATCGGCAGAGAATGCTGTAACCAATTTTCTTGTTCTAGTGAGTTTGGATGCATCGCAGGGGCCACGGAGGCGCCTGCTCGACCCCGACCCGCGGATTTCTGGAGGGCCGGTATTCACGCCGGACGGCAAAGACGTGGTCTACGCCATTAGTGAGAATGGGGTTGACAATCTGTGGCTCCAACCACTCAATGGTTCTCGGGGTCATCAAATTACGAATTTTCCGTCGGATGGGATTTCGATGCTCGAATTCTCGCCTGACGGCAAGACTCTCGGCGTCATGCGCTACCACATGGATGCCGACGCCGTACTCCTTCGCGACACGAGTGCCTCGCCGCGTTGACCCCGTGTTAATGCCTATCAGAAGCTACCAAGATTTTCTAGTGGTCTGGAAGGACGCCGACCGCGACGTGCACATCCTGAAGGAAGCCAAAGCGGAATACGCGAAGCTGCAGTAGTAACCGGCGAAGCAGCGCGGGTTAGCGTGCTAACTCCCGATTAGAGTTCCATAAAGGGAGTCAGGCGAATACTTTCCTGTGGCTGGAGTTTTTCTTGCCGTCCAGCCCGCCCCATTGAGCAGGATTGTTGCCGCCTTCAATCCACATGTTGGATTTGTGGGCAATTCGGAGCCTGGATGTCGGGCGCAGCGTAACTCGATGGCTAGGGGCACGGGCCTTAAAAGTGCGTGCTTCCTTTCCGCACTCGGCAGGTCATGGAGTCCCCACTTGGGCAATGGTACGTTTTGTGGAAATATCCAGGTACTTATCGGCCCCTGCGGTTCTGTGTTCGACTTTCGCCTCGGAATGTGCCTCTCGTAACGGTTTAAGAATCAGCCCATTGAGCATGTGGGCGGGTTGGCGTCTCGATTGCCCGAAAAATTGGGGGCGCACAACCATTGCGGCCACAGGACTCTAGCAAGGAACGAAAGGGAGGGCGGTTATGAAATTCGCAATGGCAGTACTCACCGCCTTGTTGTTCGCAGGCGTAGCCCACGCGGATTCTGTGAATTCTGTGCCACCGCCCGATGGCTATTTCTATGTCAACGCTTTTTATTCGTGGACGGGTCCGGGCGGCGTGGAGTACGAGCAGTTCTCTTTGGACTTGGGAAACGGTCCAATCGTGGAGGGCATATGGGAATCGGGCCCGGTAGCAGAATTTCCGAATCTCGCCCTAATTGACCCGGCGCAGTTCGGCCCCAACGGTCCCCTTGTGAATACTCTGGTGCCCGATGGCTATTTCTACATCAACGCTTACTACGAATGGACGGCACCCAATGGCGTCGAGATGGAGCAGTTCTTCGTAGACTTAGGGAACGGCCAAAACATAGGGGGTATATGGGAATACGGCCCCGTGGCAGATTTTCCAAACTTGGGCCTGATAGACCCAGCGCAGTTCGCCCCCAATGGTCAGCCACTCAATGGGCCGGAGCCAGCCACCTACGGCCTGCTGCTGGTTGGTATGGTGGGACTGCTGGCGCTTAGACGATATCACATGGGAGCAAAACACGCAGAGGGCTGAACTGCGACGAGGGCCACCAGCGCGGCGGAAACAAATGTCGCATCGTGCGGCCTGAAATGGGTCTGGAGCGCCTTTTGGCGGTGCAAAACGAGGTTATGGCGCGGCTTGACCTGTCACTGGACTTCCAAGAAGCCAGCCTCCGCGAGCGCTTGGGTAAGAATCATGGTTGGCGGAAAATCCAACTCTTCCGGATGCTGTGCCACGTAGGCCATGAACAATTTTTCAACGCGCCCAACGGTAAACGCCCGTACAAAATGAAGGGTATACTTGCTGTTCTTCATAGTCCGCGTCGAGCCGTCTAGTGCGGCGGTAACGCCATCAATATATCCTAAACAAAATCCGTCTGCAGCCCAGTCATTGGTCTTCACATGCGAAAAATCATTGGCCGCTTTCGCTGCGTCGATGCGGTCATGGGCTTCACACATTTCTTGCAAACTTGTTGTTGTTGTGACGGTCGGTTTCTCCTGTGCGGACAAAGGAACGGCCGTACTCAATATTGCCACCAACATGAAAATCTTCATGATACGACCTCCGTTACATCCACGCGTCACAGCCCGAGGTTTATCAGATATTGTTCAACGTCAGATTTTTCGCACAGATTTGTGGGCCAACCGTAAGTCTTGTCTCGATACCGCGCGGCGGACGCAGTGTGCAAGTCTCTGAACGGTGTTTGCCACGCACCGCTCTGTTCTGAGACCCATTTCAGGGTTTCGAGGATTGATTCCACAATCGAGACAGCGTCTTTATCCCAATCACGGCGGTCTCGCGTCGCGTCCTTCCCCTTCGCGTGAATTTTGCGATATCCAGCATCCCTCCAATCAGTAAGGTGAAGTAAGTGGACCTCCACGGAATGTTCGTAGTCCTCCAATCCGCGATTGAGTGAATGCTTGATTGCTGGAACTCGAAAGTCGGATAGCACGATGTCGGTTCGTCCGTGATTGATGTTTCTGTAGAATTTTATTAGCGAACGCGCGTGCAATAAAAGACAGTCGCATACCATTACGTTGACATTTGGCATCAACTGGAGGGCTGGATTCTTCGTCGCGCTTGCTGCGTTTGCTCCGACAAGGTTCCACGCGCATCCGCTGGCCGCCAGCCAACGGTGAGAGTCGATAACATGGAAGAACGCTGCTTTCCGGTCGAGCGTTGTCATCTTGGCGGAGTCTATCGCGACATCGGCGCGGCGGGACACTGTAAAGTTTGACGAAAAGCGAGAACACAATGGCCTGCACTGTGGGTTTGCCATCGCGTGTCTTGCTCAGCAAGTCATCGCCGCGTATGATTCCGGCCATGAGTGAGACAACGTTCTTCGCGGTGGCATGGCTTCTCATCGGGCTTGCGTGGGCCTACAGGTCGGTCACCAGAAAAGAATATGCGGGGTTGCTCATCGCGTTGGGGTTTGCGCTGCTGGCGGTTTTCTCGTTTTTGCGGAAGTAAGCGTCCGGCTTGCTCGTTTCCCCTAAGAGCGCATGAACGCGACACTGAAATAGATTCCTCTGGAGGACTTGATGGTCACGCCCACACCGAAGAGAAAACTGACCATCTCAGAAATCCGAGCATAAGCGGAGAAATCGTGGGCTCCTCCGGAGCCAACGATTTCTGAAATCCGTCAGATTAGTTAGCCCGCGCTCGGTGTCTGAGAAAATGCCACAAGAGCACCGTCGTACAAGTCGATGAAAGACGCAAGGCTCGTGATGGATGCTGGGTTGTGATTCGAGGGTACTTTGACGAGAGCTACAAGGACCATCGCGTATACACGATTGGCGGATACATCGGCCGTGACCGGGATTGGAGGGCCGTCTCTCGGTCCGTCCGCGCACTGGCTTGGCAAAAAACGATGAATTGGCAACCGAAAAGAGTAGTGATGGCCTTCGTGCCGTGGATTTTGGCAAGTGTCCTGCTCTATGCGCTTGCCTCTGTGCAACATCTGAGACTGGTTCAGGTGTTCGCATTCATCGCGACCTTTCTCGGGGTGCTTCTTTTTGCATTAACCTACCGTTCGACACATCCTGGTGCTCGTCCTGCCCCCAGGTTCGGACTCAAGGTCGCCGCGTGGAGCACAATTTTGGCTACATTTCTGTACTTGATTATGACTTGGGGACACTGACCACTTTCAGTTGATGTTTGCTTCTCCGGTACCGGTGCGTCTGGAACAACTTTTAGGTGCGCACATATGCGAGGCTGACCGATTGTTAGTGGCGAAAGAATACGAGTGCGACGACCGCATAGAGAGCGAACGCCAATTCGACCCAAGCAATCGCTTGCACGAGCCCTACGCGCCATTGACCGGCCTTTTTACCCTTCCATATTTTGCGAGCTACAAGGATTGACCCTAGCATCAGCACGGCAATGCAAGACCAAAAAATAGAGTACGGTCGTAGGTCTCTGTGAAGTGGAGTCGGGACCTGTGCGAACAACCAAAAGAGCGCCAGTGCCACGTTACCGAGCGAGAACGTCGTCCAGAAGACCGCCCGCCACGCCGCTGTGGGATTGACTGATTCTGTCATATTGCTCTGATGGGAGCGCATGGTATCACTCTCAGCAGTTTTCCTGGCGTAGATACCGGTTCAGAGTTTTTGGCATTGGCGTCGGGGATAGTAAAGCACGCAAAATTGACGCTCCAGAGCCCATAGTAATTATCAGTGCCCGATTCGTCGTGCGTCACCGAAAACTGAGAACCACACGTGCGGTTTGCGCATAAGTCGGAACTTGGCCGCCGGAGTCTCATTTGGGACTGGAGGTTTGCCGTAGATTCCGAGTCGAAACCGAGAGTGACGGTAGTGGGCTACTTTGAATTAAGCCTCCGCGTTGACGCATCTTTGGATTCCCATATCGTCGGCCAGGTAGTCAATCCCCCTTCCTCGCCCGACGCAGCGTCGGTATTATCGTAAAGTGTAAAGTATAAAGTGTGCAAATAGTTGCAGGTTTCGGTATGTCAGGGTGCACAGCGGCACGCTTCCACAGTTCATTCGAATCAGATAAGTCCAGCCAGAACAAGATAGAAGAGAACATAGCAGTTTGGCACTCTATGTGCTCCTAGAAACCGGGGGAGTCTCCAAGCGTGTCGGCAGTCTTTGTTGGTCGAAGGGGACTGTGCCGCTTTGTCGTCTTTTTCTGGTTTTTCTTCCTGTCACGCTCGTGGCATTTTTCCTCCCTGTCTCGACGCGCCAGCTCCTCACGTGAGCTAAGGAGGTAATTATGTCCGAAGGTTCTCTACTGTGTATGCGGCGAGGATTGCTACGCGTGGCTCCCGTGATTCTTGTGGTACTCGGGTTGATTGCGGCGAGGCCGGCTTCCGCTGACCCCGTCAATGTCAGTGTATCTGTCTGTGACGTTCTATGTGTTGGTCAAGTGGCTGGGCCGGGCACATTGGAAATAATATCTCCGGGGGAGACGGAACTCGGGATATCTATCTCCAACATCCCAAATCTCTTCGGGCCGGGCGCAACCGAAAGCTTTTCGGGGGATTTCTTATTTTTTGCTAACGGTACTGTTTCGGGAGACGCTATGATTGTGGTTAATTTTATTGCATACCCATTTGGACCGGTCACGGAAGGCGATAGCATGTCGTTTACCTCCGGGACCTTTTCCCTCGTCCAAGGAAATTTAACTGCAAACCTATCCGGCAGCGGATACTTTTGCGATGTGCTCTGTGAAGAGCTCGGCGGACCTGAAGCCCCAGGGACCCCCTATTTGTCACTGTCAGCGACTCCGACTCCGGAGCCATCGTCGTTGCTTCTGCTCGGCACGGGCTTGCTCGGCCTCGGGCCGTTGATTCGTCGCCGCCTCTTGCGCGCCTAACGCCACAAGGCGGACTCTCGCAAGACTTAAATCCAAAGTAGCCCACTACCCGCAATGCCCGGAGCTTGTGCAAGGAACCAACGTGTCCCGCGAGCACCTTAGAACAGAGGCTTGAAACCGGCGAAGACCTCACCGTGATGGACAGCAAATGCGGGCGCGCCTGGCCGCCCTCTGCGCAAGAAAAGCAGGCCATCGTAAAAATGTTGGGGTGGACAACCCAACGAACATTTACATGGGCTTCGCGCTGGTGCTGATGGTGTTGGCGGGAACATCGGTAGCGTACAGTCTCAATTGGGACTGGAGGATTCAGCAAAAACAGCAAGCGAAAAAAATTATTGGCCAGCGGAAATTTTTCTCGCGCTTATCGACGGGTCCTTTTGCCCCGGTCCTGGTTTACCTCCTCAACCCCTTCCCATGGCCTCGACCTTCACGGCATCGGGGGTCGGACATGCGCAGTCCGTCGATTGTCAAGCCGCTGCATCCTTCGCCTGAGCAGCGGGAGGCGCCGGGGGATGAGTTCCTTCAGGCTGAAGGGATTAGCTCGAAAGCGGGCGGCGGAGATTTTGACGTTTGAACAATCCCAAGCCTCGACGATGTACGGAGCGCCAAGTCGGAGAAGTCGTTCCAGTTGCTCACAGAACTTCAGGTCGTGGTTCGATGGGGTCGCGGCATGCACCATTTCGTGAAGAAGCTTGGAGCGAACCACGCGGTCGCCTGCACACTGGCTTGGGTCAATTTCGATTATCCGCTTGCTCGGGTTGCAGTGGGCACTGTGTTTTGTGGAATCCAGTGCCGCAGCCCGGACGCGATAGCGAGGCAAGCGACCACGCCAGTAGATTCTGTTGTAGCGTTTAAAGAGGCGACCAAGCCGTTCGTCGTTCCACTGAGTTTTTTTCCCTGTTGCCATCTTCAGGAATTCGCCTTTCCCTTTATAGCGAAATCACCTTCTGGCGGTCGCCCCGTGGTACCGCTGCAGTCTGTGTCTTCTACTGGTTCGCTGGTGTCGGTAGTGGTGTCGGTTGGGTTTGCAATTTGATGCGTTTCGTTGCGCGGCAATGCGTTATGCGATTGCGGGGAAACATTGCAAATACAGGCGATTTCGCTGCCCTGCGTTTTGGTGCGTTGTGCTGCAAGGACTTCAAAATGGATTTTAAGTCCCCCGCGTATGCCATTCCGCCACCCGGGCGTGGGTAAAGCAAGTCCGGCGAAAAGATTATCACGCCAAACGACCGGAGGCACCTGTCCGGCGGGACGAATTCTTGCGCCCGATTACCGCACGAAGAGCGTTGGTGGTAGGCTTGGCGGCTGGCGCCGGAGGTGTATTCGAACATGCGGAAACCGATCGTGGTGGTGGGCAGCATCAATCTGGACCTGGTGGCTACCGCCGATCACGTCCCGTTGCCGGGCGAAACGATTACCGGCCGCGATTTCAACACCTTCAATGGCGGCAAGGGCGCGAATCAGGCTGTGGGCGTCGGGCGGCTCGGCTATCCCGTCAGCATGGTCGGGAAAGTCGGCGAGGATTCGTTTGGCGCGGCGCTGAAAAATGGTTTGCGCAAAGCCGGCGTGGACGTGAAGGCGGTGCAAGCCGTCAAAGGCTCGTCGGGCGTCGCGCTCATAAATATCGGGAGCGATGGGCAGAACAACATCGTGGTGGTGCCTGGCGCGAACGGCAAAATGTTGCCGAAAGATATCGCGCGGCACGCGGTGCTTTTGCGCAAAGCCGGAATGTTGCTGGCGCAGCTCGAAATTCCGTTGATCACTCTGGAGACCCTCGGCGTTTTCGCGCATCGCCACGGAATCCCGTTGATGCTGGACCCCGCCCCGGCGCGCGAATTGCCGGCGGGATTGATGCAGGTGATCACCTGGATCACGCCGAATGAGAGCGAGACGCGCATTCTCTGCGGTTTGGATACGCAGGAGCCTGTGACGCCGGCTACCGCCGCGCGCTGCGCCGATTTGCTGCTGGCGCGCGGGCCGAAAAATGTGCTGATCAAGATGGGCGCGCAGGGGGTGTTTCTTGCAGCCGCCGATGGCGTGCGCCAGATGGTTCCGGCGTTCCCGGTGAAAGCAGTAGATTCGACGGCGGCGGGTGACGCATTCAATGCGGGGTTTGCGGTCAGTTTGCTTTCGGGCAAGAAGCCACACGAAGCGGCACACTATGCATCGGCTGCGGCGGCAATTTCGGTGACGCGCAAGGGAGCGCAGCCTTCGATGCCTTCGGCGCGCGAAGTGGCGGCATTCTTGAAAGCGCAGAAGTAACGTGCACGATTTTCGAAAACGTTATTTGCGCTGTCATCCCGAGCGCAGCGAGGGATCTCTCTTTGGTTTGATACACCGCGATGCGTCACTGAACTTTCGGCTCCGTGGTTAGCTCGGGCTGCGGCAACGCGCCTTCATTCATTTCATTGTGACGGCGCTCGCGGCTGGCTTCCAGCAGTTGGGTGGCTTTCTGTAGCTCGGCCTGGCCTTCCTTTGCGCGCCCCAGTCGAATCAGAATCTGGCCTTTGAGGTTGTGATAGTTTGAATTGTTGGGATCGATTTTGTCGGCAGAATTGATCGCCGCAAGCGCCTCGGCGAATTTTCCCTCGCGCTGATACTCGCGCGCCAAACCAAAATACGAGCTTGCCAGGTGTGAATCCCGCCGCAGCGCCTCTCTGAAATTTTCTTCTGCTTTCGCATCGTCCTGCAAATAGGAATATGTGGTGCCGAGCCGGTCGTAATTGAACGCGACGTCCGGTTCGATGGCGATGTCCCGTTGAAATTCGTCCCGGGCATGCTCGAAGTCGGCTTGCGCTATGTAGGCAAGGCCCAGGTTGAAATGAACGTAGGGTAACTTCGGATCGAGCTCCACAGCTTTCTGAAGCTCCGCGATCGCCTTGTCGTTCTCATCGCGATTCAGGGCGGCTTTGCCCATCAGCATGTGATATTCCGCGGTGTTCTGTCCGAGTTCGACAAAGCGCCCCAGCGCGCGGTCTTCGACGTCGGACTTCCCGGCCTTGTTCGCCGCGTTGCCGAGCACGTAGAGATAATTCAGATCGTCCGACTCCTGAGGCCACAGAGGATCGAGCATCCGCACCGCGTCGCCATATCGCTCGGTGAAAAAATAACAAAGCCCCAACAGGTACCGCGCCTGGACGGACTGCGGCTGGTCGCGCACTACCGATTCGAACGGCGCAATCGCTTGCGGGAACTCATTCTGGCGGTAGTAGACGAGGCCAATATTCAAGCGTATGCCCGCGACGTGCGGCGCCAGATGATCGGCTTTGCGCAACAGTTCCAGCGCGCGTTGCCACTGCTGCTTACGCATGGCGATCACGCCCAGGTTAGCGTAGGCGCCGGCGACGGTGGGGTCTGCTGCCAGCACTTTTTTGAAGTCGGCCTCGGCGGTATCGAGTTCCCCATCTCGCAGCTCCGCTTCGCCTTGCGCAAAAAGCGCTGGAATTTCGGATTGGTGCGCCTGACTCGCTCGGGGCACGGCAGATGATTGCGAGCCGGCGAGAGCTGATGCTTTAAGGGGCACAGCCCTGAGATTTACCAGCACAGCCAGAGCTGCGAAAAGAGCCAAAATGAGAGGAATTCGCGACGCGCGGAGGGCTGAGCAGCTCCCGTCCCAAATACCGATTCCCGTTGGGATTAGACTTTGAACTGTCTTTTGTTTTCCTAGGTTTACGGGGAATTCTAATCGTGTCGATGTTGCGATTAGAGATCGCGGAGCGCTGGGTCGCCGCTTGCCAGCCAGCTTAGCGGCGGCGGTGAAAGAGTGCGCGTTGAGACCTGAAACCGTCGCTTCGGAGGCTGAAGCGCCATAGATTTCAAGGCGTTTGCCGCGGGACTGAAGTCCCGCCCTTCTCAGCGGGCGCGGAACAACGGCGCCTGCGGCGATTTCCGAGTGGGGTGCAAAAAGCACGGACAACGGTAGCACAGGAGTATGTGCGTTGTCGTGCGGGTGTGTGTACGCGCACCTGCCGGAAATTGCGGCAGGCCGCCGCTTTGGCTGGCGTCCGGCCAGTTGACGAAGCGGAAGAGAGGGCGGTCCGGACAGCCGTTTTTCGCTTGACATATGGGCGTCACGAAGATACAAGAGTTTTAATAAATTTAATAAAAGGTATTGGGGTGGGGCCTAGAACGTGCCGTGTTTCCAGTCGCAGGGCCTATTTTTGCTAGACGTTCGGCTTCCTGCCAGAGCCGAAGTGTTCTCCTCCCCAACCGTATTGCAAGCGGATACAGGCGGTACTGCACATTCTAACGTTGGCGCGAATTTCGTTACCAGGGGGCGAGCAATGAAGACACTACGCATCGCGTTTTGCACGCTGTTATTGATCCTAGGCGCCGCCGCGGCAGCCTTCGCCCAGGACACCGCTACGTTCACTGGCACGGTGCGCGACACCTCCGGCGCGGTGGTGGCGGGAGCGCATGTGACGGTGAGCAACGCCTCCATCGGCGTGACCCGCGACACCGTTTCCAATAACGACGGCGAATGGGTCACCACGGCGCTTCCCATCGGCGCCTACGACATCACCGTCGCCGCCACGGGCTTCAAGAAGTACTCGGCCAACGGCGTGGTCATCCGCGTCGGCCAGAAACTGCGTGTGGACGTGAACCTAGAAGTCGGTTCCCTCTCAAGCGAAGTTGTCGTTGCCGGCGAGGACGTCGCGCAGGTGGAAACCCAATCCTCGGAAATCGCTGGCACGGTCACTTCGAAGGAAATGACCCAGCTGCAATTGAACGGACGAAACTTCACTCAGCTGATCAACCTGACTCCGGGCGTCAACAACCAGTCCGGGCAGGATGAGGGCACGGTGGGCGTCAACGGTAACGTCGTGTACAGCATCAACGGCGGTCGCGGCGAAAACAACAACTGGGAGGTAGACGGCGGCGACAACATGGATAACGGCAGCAACAACTCGCTGAACGTTTACCCCAGCATTGACGCGGTTCAGGAAGTGCGCGTGCTCACTTCGAATTACGGCGCGCAGTATGGCCGCAACGCCTCCGGCACCATCGAGGCAGAAACCAAATCCGGCACCAGCCACTTCCACGGCGACGTCTACGAGTTCAACCGCAACAATATTTTCAACGACCGCAGCTACTTCGACCAGAGTTCGCCCAATGCTCCGGAATACAAGAAGAACGACTTCGGTTACACGATTGGCGGCCCGCTCTACATCCCGGGGCATTACAACACGGACAAAACCAAGACCTTCTTTTTCTGGTCGCAAGAATGGCGCAAAGAGATCGTACCGAACACCTTCGCCATCTCCGTGCCCTCGAACGCCGAGCGCGGAGGAGACTTCACGGATATTTGCTCGCTGGGTCCCACGGACTGTCCGACAAATAATCCGAATCTCCCCACGCAGATCGTAGGCAATCATATCGTCGGCGTGAATCCCGCAACGGATCCGAACGTTTCCGCAATTCTGGCCTCCATTCCGCAGGCCAATAGCACCGTGGGCTGTGCATCGCCCACACAATCTTGTTATAACACCTCTCAGCCAACTCCCACCGATTGGCGCGAAGAGCTATTGCGTGTGGATCACAACATCACTCCCAAGCTACGCGCTTCGTTTCACTACATTCACGACTCCTGGAACACGGTGGTGACTCCGACGCTGTGGTCCAACGCCACTCTGCCGAATATCGAAACCAATTTCGTGGGCCCCGGCACCAGCGCTGTTGCGCGCCTCACCTACACCGCGTCGCCATCGCTGCTGAATGAATTCGTGTTCAGCTATACCGCTGACCACATCCAGTTGACCAACATCGGTCCCTTCCAGCGGCCGTCCACCATGACCATGACTTCGTTCTTCGACAACGGTTTCGGCGGCAAGCTGCCCGCTGTCAACGTCACTGGAAATAATGCATACGCGTTTCAGACCGACCCGTCCTACGAGCCCTGGAACAACGCCAATCCCACTTACACGTTGCGTGACAACGTGACGAAGATTATCGGCAAGCACACGCTGCAGTTCGGCGCGTATGGAGTGATCGCGCAGAAAAATCAGGAGAACTCGCCGCAAATCGAGGGCGCCCTCACCTTCGATGCCACCAACACGTCGGTGAGCACGGGGAATGCTTTCGCCGACCTTTTGCTCGGCAATGTCGCGTCATATTCGCAAACCGACAACCAGATCAAATATTACGATCGCTATCAGCTTGTGGAGCCCTACATCCAGGACGACTTTCACGTTACTTCGCGTCTGACGCTGAACCTCGGACTGCGGATGAGTTTCTTCGGCACCTATTACGAGAAATTCAACCGCGAATATAACTTCGACACCACTGTGTGGAGTCCGGCCAACGCCCCGGCGCTCGACCCCAACACCGTGGCCTTGCTCAATCCCAATACGCACCAGCCGCTGTCGTACTCGAACCCCGGCGATGCGCAGTACCTTTTCAACGGCATCGTGCAGTGCGGAGGACCCGGCCAGCCCCACGGATGCCTGAAGTCGCACTGGCTCAATCCCGCTCCGCGGGTTGGATTTGCGTGGGATCCTTGGGGTAATGGCAAGACCGCGATTCGCGGCGGTTACGGCATCTTCTTCGATCACGGAAATGGAAACGAAGCGAACGCCGAGAGTCTCGAGGGCAGCGCGCCGCTGGTGCTCACTCCCGGCCAGTCGAATATTTCCGGCAACACTTGCGGCCAGCCCACGGGCTACACCTGCGTGGGAAACGCGAGCGGACCGCCCCTGGCGTTCCCGTTGTCCGTCACTTCGATTCCGAACAAATCCATTTGGCCGTACGCGCAGCAGTGGAATTTGAGTATTCAACACGAGTTCGTCAACCACATCATCGGGTCCGTTGCTTACGTCGGCAGTAAAGGCACCAATCTGGCCGATCAACGCGACTTGAACCAGTTGTTCCCCACCCCGGCTTCGCAAAACCCGTACACCGCGGGTGTGCCGTTGAGCAATGGTGATTGCAGCAGCGGCGTTGCGAATGGCGTGAACGTCACCACGCTGCCGCAATCCGTGCAAAACAATTTCAACGTGGCCTGCAGCAACATTGACCCCAACCTGGTACGCCCGAACTTCCTCGGCTTTGGCGACGTCACCGGCAAAGAGTACCGAGCCAGCTCGAATTACAATTCGCTGCAGATTTCGGTGCGCCGCACGATCGCTCCGCTCACTTTGGCCGTGGCTTACACCTACTCCCATTCGCTCGACGACGAGTCCGACTGGCAGGATGTCAATTTCGTGAACTCCTACAACCTGAAAGGGAACTATGCCAGTTCTAATTTCGACGAGCGCCACATCCTGACGGTCAGCTACGTTTACGATATTCCTTCCGGACATCTCGAAGGAATTTCCAGAATCCTGCTGGCCAACTGGGAATACTCCGGCATCACCACGTTTTATACCGGGACGCCTTTTAGCGTGACGAACGGCATTTTTGGCGACAATGCTGGCGTCGCAAACGGCGTCGGCACCAATGGCTCCTATCCTGATGTCACGGGAAATCCAAATTCCGCTCCTCCCGCGGCCGTACTTTCGTCGCTGGGGACGGGAACAGGACCGCTGCTCTACAACCCGGCAGCCTACGTCGCGCCGCAGGGCTTGACGTTCGGTGACGCGGGACGCAATTCGCTGAACATTCCGAATCGTTTGAACTTCGATATGGCCCTGTACAAGAATTTCCCAATCAAGGAAAGCTACGCGTTCCAATTCCGGGCGGAGGCCTTCAACATTTTCAATCACACGAACTGGAATGGCGTCAACAACTCCATTGGATGTTATGGCGGTGCTAACAATTCCGCGGGTGATGCGTCGTGCACCTCCGGAGGCTGGGCTGGATTCTTGCAGCCCTCCGGAGCACACCTGGGCCGCATTTTTCAGTTTGGGCTGAAGTTCTTGTTCTAAAGGTCGCAGGCTGGAAGTAGGAAGTGTGAAGTGCGAAACAGGGCGTCGGAAGTTACCGCGCCCTTTTTCATTTTGCCACCTGCGTATAAAAGGATGGGACTGTCATCCCGAGCGTAGCGAGGGATCTCGCTTCTCCACTCGCAGTGACGCGCATTAGGATGCTACAAGCCGCACACGTTCAGTGCGGCGAGCCCAGCGACAATCGCGGCGGCACTAGGGCGCCGGCAGCGGCTTTGTGGAGGTGATGCCGCGGCCTTCTATAATCGTGTAAGTGTTGTCCGCCGCTAGATTTTGCAGCTTTTCCGTCACGCCGCTGGGCCATTGCACTTCCACCGAATCGAGCTTCTGTTCCTTGCCCAGGCCGAAATGCAGGCGCAGATCGTTCTGCGAAAGGTAGCTTGCGCCGCCGCGCACTTCGTTGAATTGCACCAATTTTCCGGCCTGCACCGTTACGCGCGCGCCGATCGCCGCGCGATTGCTCTTTGTGCCGATCAGCTTGAATTCCACGCGGTGATTTCCCGGCACGCCATGATTCAGCAGCAACGTGGGAGGCTCGCCGACGTTGAGCAGCAGCACGTCAATGTTGCCGTCGTTTGCGACGTCGCCAAACGCAGCGCCACGCCGCGATTGCACTGGCACCGCGTCCAATGCCGCTGCGGCTGTCGCATCGGTGAACGTGCCGTCGTGGTTGTTCATGTGCAGCAGCAGCGGCTCTTTATAATGCGAACGCGGATCCGCCAGGTTATCCATCTGCGGGTAGACGTGCCCGCTCGCGACAAATAAATCCACCCAGCCGTCGTTATCGAAATCGAAAAAGCCCGTGCCCCATTTCACGTAGGCATAGCTGGGCTTCGCCACGCCGGCTTTCCAGCTGACGTCGTCGAAACCCTTCGCGCCGAGATTGTGGTAGAGGTTGTCTTCCTGATCGGCGAAATTCGTGACGAAAATATCCAGCCGCCCGTCGTGGTCGTAATCGCCGAAATCCACGCCCATCGAACCGCCGGCGTCGCCTTCGCTGCTGAGCGCGGCGCCTAAAAGCATTCCCATGTCTGTGAACGTACCGTCGTGATTGTTGTGGTAGAGATAATTCGGCCCGGTGTCGTTGGCGACGTAGAGGTCGGGCCAGCCATCGTTGTCGTAATCGCCCCACACGACTCCCAGGCCGTAATATTTGCTGGGGTCGTTCACGCCGGCCTTCTGCGAGACTTCTTCGAACGTGCCGTCGCCGCGATTGTGGTAGAGCAGGTCCGTTTCGCCGGTCATGCCCCAGGGGCCGCACTGCACAATGATGCCGCGAAACCTGCAGGTGCCGAACGCGCCGGGATTATTCACGTCCACGTGAACGTAGCGCGATACGAAAATGTCCACGAAGCCGTCTTTGTCGTAGTCCGCCCAGGCGGCGCCGGTCATGAAGCCGCTGCCGCGCACGCCGGCTTTGTCCGTTACGTCCTCGAATTTGCAATCGCCAAGGTTGCGGTAGAGCGCATTCCCGCCGTAGCCGGTGACGAAGATGTCTGGAAGGCCGTCATTATCGAAGTCCGCGACGGCCACGCCCATGCCCCAGCCTTTGCGCGTCAGGCCCGCTTGCTTGGAAATGTCTTCGAACTTCAGCGGCGCGGTCTGGCGATAGAGCGTGACCATGGGATCGCCGCCCTGATTGTAGCGATCGACCGTCGAGCCGTTTACGACTAGCGCCGATAGCGTGCCGCTGTTGTCGCAATCAATGAAGCCGACGCCCCCGCTCATGGATTCCACGATGTATTTTTTTTCCGGCGAGGCGATGTGCGAGACGGTGAGTCCGGCGCGCGCGGAAATATCTTCGAACTTCGGAACGCGCGCGGTTTGACCAGTGTTCTGAGCGCTGCCCGCGGCGCAGGTCAGTACAAAGAGGAATAGCGTGGCCGGCAGGAATGCACGTTTCTTGCTGTGGGTCGGTCCCAATGCGCCTTGTACTTTATCGTGGCGCTTGGTGGGCTGTCCATGGCCGCGGATGCGGCTTCCCTGACCGGAGGCATCCGGGAAGTGTCCCGCCGAGCGATCATTCCGCCCTTAGCTGATGAATTCGACCGGACCCGTCCGCCGCTCTTGCAAACAGTAGAGCACCAGCTCCACGCGCGACGATACTCCGAGTTTGTCGAAAATCCGGAATAGGTAATTACGCACGGTGTGCTCGCTCAGGTGTAACTCGCTCGAAATCGCTTTGTTCGTCAAGCCGTCCGCCACCAAACGCACCACGGTTTCCTCGCGCTTGGAGAGCAGGCTCACGCCTCGCGCGTCGCGCAGCTGGAGGGATTTCGTCTGGCCCAGCGCTTCCAACAGAAAGCCGAGGTGTTTGCTGTTCGCCCACACCTGTCCTTGATGCACGGCGTGGATGCACTTCGAGAGCGTTTCGAGCGGCTCATCGCGAAAGATCACGCCGTGCGCGCCGCTGCGGAATGCTTCGATCACCAGTTCGCGCTCGCGTGAAGCCAGCAACATCACCGCGCGTGTTTTTGCTTTCAATTTTCTCGACGGCGCAGACGGACTCGCCGCAGGGGTCACCGCCGTAATCGCCGCAGCCTATATACTTTTTCCGGGCCCAGCGCTCAGCGCCATCGGTTACGCTCTTGCCTGGAGCCTGCTCGGCGCCAGCACCGCATTTTTGGTGTTTTAATTTTCCTCCCGCAAAAATTTTCATGGGAGATTCAGGCAGTTCCGCGCTGGGGTTCAGCGTCGCGCTCCTTGGCCTGGATTTCGTCGCCGCCAAAAGCGCAAGCACCGCCACCGCGCTGATTTTCCCGCTGTTAGTTGCTGCTCTGCCGCTGGCTGACGAGCTCCTCGCAATCCTGCGGCGTCTGACAAGCGGCCGTTCTCCATTCCAAGGTGACCGCCGGCATTTCTACGACCTGTTGCTAGCGGCGGGATCGACGACGAGACGAGTCGCGATTACATGCTATCTGCTGACGGCGTTACTGGCAGGACTAGCGTGGTTGGCAACCCAAGGCAGTGCGAAGCGGATGGCGATGGTTGGGATTGCAGCGGCAGTCGCGTTGCTATCGGCGGCAGGCTGGCTGGCGTCACTGCGCTCGCAGTCGACTCAGCCGCGCGGTCACCGCGCGCAAGTCTAAATTCCAACCGGCGCCCTTGCTACTACGCGGCCACTGCGATTGCAACGCGAGCCGCGCCTACACCGGCTGAGAGAAAATCATCCGCGTGCTGCGTCGCGTGCGTTCTTTCGGAGAAGTCTGCTTTTGCGCGTTGCCTAGTTGCACCAACAGCTTGCGCAGTTTGGCGCGCTCTTCGAGGTCCACATCCACTACTTCGAACGCGCGCGCCTGCGTGTTTGCGTCGCGCACGATAGTTTGCACCTTCACGGATTTCTGCGCCGTCGCCAGTTTCATATTCACGACGCTCCCCGGGTGCAGGCTCTGTTCGCAAATCGCGACACCGCCGCCCAGCGTGAGCTCCGGAATATCCATGTGACAATTTTCCTTTAAGTTCGTGGTGATAGCCGGCACGGGGCGTTCCAGCCGCAGCCGCGGATAGCGCCGCTGCCGGATCGCCGACGAATTTGGATCCGGATCGAGCGGCTCGATCGAAAATTCCGCCACGCTCAAGCCGCTGCGCGGCACGAAACTGCGCACCCATTCGGGATCGATCTTCTCCATCGCCTGCGACGCCACCAGGCGCAACTCGCTCGGGCTGGCCCAGCGAAACGCGCGGCGCGTTTCCGCGATCTTGCGCAGCACAGCTTCCGCTCCGGTCGTACGCAGACGGCCCAGCGCTTCGATGGCTTTCAATCGCAAATAATCCGTGGCATCCTTGGGCAAATCGCCTTCGGCAATGCGCAGCAAGCGCATATCCGCCACCTGGTCGCCGGCCATGCCGATTTCATCTACCGCGAGGGGACGAATCAGCGGGTCTAGATTATCCAAAAGCTGCAGCAGCAGTCGGCCACGTTCCGGCGAACCGCTTGACGCAATCTGGCGCACCACCCGGTCGTGCGCGACGCGCTTCCATTCATAAATCCGCTGCGGCAGTACCTGCTCGACCATGTCCGGATCCAATCGAGTGAGCAGCCCGAGCGCTTCGATCGCTTCGGTGGGGCCGCCTTTCTGGAGCAGCACGCGCAAACTCTCCAGGCCCTCAGCGTCCAGCACCTGCATCATGGAGACCAGCAAGTCGCAATCTTCCCTGAAGCCGGCGCGGCTGAAGCGTCCGGCCAAATGCCCCGTCGCCACCCCGGGCATACGGCGCAGCAAATCCTTCAGGCCCGAGGGCACCTCGCCCATTTTCAGCGCTTCGTCAATGAATTCGGGGAGCCGGTTTTCCACTCCGATTCTCGGCCGCAGATTCTTGCCCAGGCCGGGACGCTCCGTTTCCACATACTCGACCAATTCCACGGCGCGCTGGATCGCGGGATACGACCGTTTGTTGGCCGCTTCTTGCGAAAGGCGCACAAACGCCGCGCTCATCAAGCTCTGCAGTTCGGAATCGCGTTCCTCGGCGAGTTGAATGCCGACCATGCGAATTGTGTTCATCAGCAGGCGTTCATCGCATTTCGCGATTGTTGAGGCAAGTTCCGCCAGGCCCATGGATGTTTGGCGCCGCGTCTCCTGGGCTTTATTGGTCACGCAGTTCGCGTAGTTCGTCAGAACTTTTTCGGCTTCTTCGTTTTCCTTGCGCGCCAGCAGGCCTTCCACGTAATCCTTCACCTGCCCGGGCGGCACGCACCACGCTTCGTGCGATGCCAGCACCGCTTTTCTTTTTTCGTCGGGTATCTGTGCCCAAAATTGCTGCGCCAGGATGTCCGTGTGCGATTGCACGGCGATGCCGTGGCGCGACATTTTCTCTTCGTAGACGCCCATGATCTTGCGCAGGCTGTCGAGCTCTTCGCTCATCTCGTCCAGCACCTGGCGGACGGCGTTCACTTCAATATCGCCGCGCTCGTAGCTTTCCATCGCGAAACGAATCGCAATGTGCTCGGCCAATTTCAGCAGTGTGGGTTTATCCGAAGAGTCCGAAGGCGCCTGTGCCGCCAGCGCCGAAAGCGCTTGGCTCACGGTGAAACGCGCGCGTCGCGGCAGCGTCGAAAGCCGCGACTGAAAAGGCTCCGCATCCAGTTTCTGGCCGGAGGCTTCGCTGGTACGCGCGATCTGCCCGAGCATCTGCAGGATGCCTTTCAGCTCGTCTTCGTGCAGCGTCATCAACCCGGTTTCCACGGCTATCGAACCGGAGCCCGCGCGCGCTGAGCGGCTGCCGCGAATGCCGGCTGTCGCATTGCCCCAGCGGCTCACTCCCGCGGCATCTCCTTCGCCAGTCAAAGCTCCCGGCGGATTCCAACCGCGTGGGCGCGCTCCTCCTGAGTTTCCCGGGCCCGAAGCGTCGCCTGGACCAGATCCACCACCGCGTCCCGAACCACTGGCGGTGCCCGATCCGCCACCCGGCCCTGTTCCACTACCTGAACCGGAACCAGTTTCAGATCCCGCGCCGCTGCCCGAACCTGACCCAGCACCGCCTCGCCCTGCGCGCTGGCGCGAACCGGGCAACCGTGGACCGCTTGGACCGCCGCCTGCACCGACGTTTCCCGCACCGCCTGCGCCAGACCCCGTTCCTGCACCCGCGCCTGAGCCCGATGTTGCGTTTGCGCTGCCGGAGCCGTGAACTGCAATGCCGTCGAGCGCGCTGCCGCTTCCAGTTCCCGCACCAGAGCCCGATCCAGATTCAACCCCAGAAACGGAGCCTGAGCCACTGGCTCCGCCCTTGTTAAACCAAAAGCCAGCCGCATCTGGCGCAAGCGGCGAACCGCCACCGCTGCCGCCGACAATATTCCACGTGCTCGGGTCTGCTCCGCCGGAGCCCGAATTTCCGCCACCGCCGGAACCGCTGCTCGAACCCGACCCGGTTCCCGAGGTTACCGAGCCTTCCACTAAGACCGGTGCTCCTGCACCGGAGCCGCCGCCAGTCGTCAGATCTCGCACGATCTCTGCCGGCTCAGGCGTGTAGTGCCCGGCCCCGTAGCCACCGCTACTCCACTGCCCTGAGCCAGACCCGGATTCGCTGCTGCCCGAGCCGCCCTCGCCTGATGCGTTTGCAGGATGCTCGCTGCCGGAGCCGCCGCCATCGCCTGTTCCGCTGCCGCTGCCACCACCCGGGCCCGCGCCTTGACGTCGCGAACCTCCGCCGCCGGAACCGCCGAACCCATATCCTGAGCCTACGCGGCCGCCCGCGCCTTGACCTTCACCGCTTCCGCTGCCGTCGCCGGAGCCTCCATCGCCCCAGCCTCCGCCATTGCCGCTACCGGAGCCGCCGCCACTTCCCGAGCCGCCGCCTCCCGGACCATCGCCGGGGCCGCCTTTACCTTTCGTTCCTTCGGCGGCGACAATCAGTTGCAGCAATCTTTCCGGATCGTTAAAGAGCTCGTCGGAAGCTGCGGAATTCAAACCCAAAGTGCGCGCGGCAAGCTGCGCCGCAACTGTGGATTTCGCCACAGCAGAATCCGCCGGAACGAAACAAACTTCGTTGACGTGAATGTGCGGGTCGCCTTGCAGTGCGGCCTTCAACTGTTCGGCAAGTTGCACGGGCTTTGCGCCGGTGCCGGTCGGAAATGCGCGCACAAAGCGCGCCAGGCTGGCTTGCGTAACCTTCGGAGAAAAGTGAATGCTGGCAATACCTGCTGCGGAAAGCATCCGCGCAAAACTTTTCTCGGCCTGCGCCGTTTCCAGCGCCGTACCATCCAGCAAGAGTTGATCGCCGGACACCGCTAACAGCAGGCCCGATTCGCCTTCCGTGCCCGCGCCTAGCGCCGTGCGCAGCTCGGTCCACGCGGTTTCATATTGTTTCGCCGTGCGTGGATGCCCGAAGTCATACATGCGCGCGAACTTGAGCAGGATGTTCAGGCTGCGGACGAAGCCGCGCGCCGCCGCGGTGCGTGTGTTGTCACTCATCAGGATCGTGTTGGGGCCAAAGCCCCGCCTCTACCTGTAAGTGTGCAAGAGCACAGTGGATAGAACAATGGTACGGTTGCCCTATTCAGCACTAACAGTTAGTAATAGGCCGAGCCTGGCGAGGGGCGGCAGAGAAGTTTTTGGGGCGATAGGATTTTGCCAGCCACTGCTCTAACTCATTGATATCAGAAAGGATAGTAAGCGCCCCGAGCTCTCGCAGACGGGTACTACGTTCGCGGCGCTCATGGCCCGTTTTCGGCAGCACGGCGACGAACGGCACTTTTGCTGATCGTGCCGCGAGCGCGTCGTCCACATTGTCGCCAATATACAGCGCCTCGCCGGGATCGCGCTCGTTCAAAATCTTCAGCAAACCGTCAGGTGCCGGCTTCGGATTCGCGACATCTTCCGTGGTCACAATCGTCTGGAAAACCCCGCGCAGCTTGTTGCGGTCGAGCGTATAGTCCAGTTCCCGCCAGACGCGACCCGTGAAAATCGCCAGCTCCGCCAATTTCGCCAGGCGCGCGATCTTCGGCTTCGCCAGCAGCCACTTTTCCCGCGTCACGTTTCCCCGGCCGTCCGGCCCCCAATAAATCTGCTGGAACTTCGTCTTCACTTCCTCGTAAGCGAATTTATGCCCGAGGTCGTTTACCCACGCGGTGGAAAGTCTCCAGTCGTCGTTGAATCCGGGCCGGTTCTTCCAGGCGTGCAGCTGCCGCGCCGTGACGCGCTGCTTGGTGAAAAATTCCACGGTCTCAAGCGTGGTGCGCTGAAATGAGCCGCGAGTGTCTACCAGCACGCCATCCACATCGAAAATGATTACCGAAGGGAAAGGCTTCATGGGATCAAGGGAAGCCGGAGACGAGGACCTCTCCGATGGATGAGTTGCCCGGAAAGGCGGGGCTTCAGACCCGCCGTTAAGCGCACGAAGAAAAGGGCTTCAGCCCCTGAAGCCACGGCTTTTGTTCTTGGCGGATTATTGATGAGAGGGCTTCTCGACCGCGGCGGCCGCACTTGCGGCGAACACCGCAAACTACGAATGGGACCCACTCGATTCTTCCGACGCAGCCGACTCACCAGAGTCATCATCCGACGAATCCGAATGGGTCGCCAGATCGGACGATTCCTCGAGCGACTCGGAAGACCACGCTTCTCCGGCCGTAGCCGCCGGCAATTCGGCCTCCGGCTCGGGCGCAATCGCGGCACTCTTGGACGAAGACCCGCCGGTTCCCTGCGACGCCGAAGCCGCAACAGCCGCGGGAGGAGCAGCCACAGCAGCCTCGGGACCCTTCAAAGCCGCGAGACGCGCTCCCAGCACTTCCGCCAGCAGGTCAACGATCAGTTTCGCGCCGCTTCCGTCCGGATCCTTCGCGGGATTGTAAGCAGTAACTTCCAGCGCGGCCAGTTCCTTTTGCTGCGCAAACACCAGCAACGCCTCGCGCACTTCCTCCAGCGACAATCCATCTGAGTTGGGATAATTCGTCGCCGTAAAACCGGCGATCACATCCAGGTCAAGATGCAGCACGAATTGGTAGCCATTGCCCTTGATGCGATCGATCGCGGCATGCGCCGCAGCCGATGCGCCCATGCGCCTCACATCCGCGGCCAGAAAGCGCCGCAGCGGCGAACTCGCCAGCGCCTGCTCCTCCGGAGGATCGAGCCGCGCCACGCCAAAAATCGCCAGATCCGGTTCGCGAACCAGCGGCGGCTCGCCCCAGAATCGCACCATTTCCGCGGCGCCACGCCCCGTCAGATGCGAAACCACCATGCCATCCACGCAGCCCGAAGGAGTCGTCGCGGGCGTATTCAAATCCGCGTCGGCATCCATGTAGATCATGCTGACCTTGCGGAAATAGCGCCGCGCGCCCGCCACCGTGGCCAGCGCGACCGAGCAATCGCCGGACAAAATCAGCGGCAGCGCTGAAGATTTCACCGCCATTTCCACACGCGGCTTCAGCGCTTCGAGCGATGCGATCACGCGCGAAAGATTGCGCGCTCGCGGACTTTCTTCATCGGGTTTGAAAAGCTGGACGGGGTCGTCACCAAAATCAGTAACGTCGTAACCAATTTCGCGCAGGCGTTCGGCTAAGCCAGCGGCTCGCAATGCAGCGGGTGCGCCTTCGTGCCCCGCGGACATCGCGGCCGCGCTGGTGGGCGCTCCTAGCAGAGCAATCTTATTGGCCTGGCGGACAATTTTCACCGCCACTCAGTGGCTCCTTCGCTTCCTTCCATCGGACTCCAAATTCTCGCCGAATAGCCCAGTCAGCAATCCAGCGAATCCCGTACTCGCGTCAGCGCGCGCTCTGCCGCGCGGCCAATTCCGGTGGCAACGTAAATCGCACGTCCTCGCGGATCAAATCCAGGTCGCGCTGATTCGTGAACCCAAAATTCGAAAGCCGTTGGCTCACCTGCTCCACCAGAATTTCCGGCGCCGATGCCCCCGCCGTCAATCCCAAAGTCTTCACGCCTTCCAGCCACGAAGCATCTACGTCGTTCGCGTCTTCGATCAATCGCGAGGCCACTCCCGCGCGCTTGGCCACTTCCACCAACCGGTTCGAATTCGAGCTGTTCGCCGAACCCACCACTAAAATTAATTCGACTTCGCGCGTCAACGCTTCCACGGCCTCTTGCCGGTTCTGCGTCGCGTAGCAAATATCGTCAGAAGCAGGTCCTACGATCGACGGGAATCGCTGCCGTAATCGCGCCACAATTTCCTGCGTGTCATAAAGCGAAAGCGTCGTCTGCGTCAGGAACGCGAGGCGGTTCGGATCCGGCACCACCAGCTCGTCCACTTCCTCCACGCTGCCGACCACCACGGTCTGATCCGGAGCTTCGCCGGAAGTACCAACAATCTCCTGGTGGTCGCGATGCCCAATCAAAACCAGCGTGCGCCCCTCACGCGCAAATTTCAGCGCTTCCAGGTGAACTTTCGTCACCAACGGGCAAGTCGCGTCAATCACGCGCAGTTGCCGCTCCTGCGCTTCGGTGCGTACGCGCGGCGGCACGCCGTGCGCGCTGAATACCAGTACCGCGCCCACCGGCACTTCCTCGATCGTCTCCACAAAAATGGCGCCGCGCCGCCGCAACTGGTCCACCACATAGCGGTTATGCACAATCTCGTGATGGACGTAAACCGGCGCGCCGTAAGCCTCCAGCGCCAGCTCCACGATATCCACCGCGCGCACTACTCCGGCACAAAATCCGCGAGGTCGGACCCGCACCATCGTCTTGGCCCCGTGATTCGTCCCGGTAATCGTCGTCAGCGTCAATTCGTTCTCCGTAAAGACTTTTATTTTACCTGAAGCCTCGCTTCCCTGCCAGTTCGTTCGCCTTAACCGTTGCCTATTCATAGGTCAACGCTCCCCACGCCCCCGGGATGCTAAGATGCCCTGCAATCCGACAGGTCGGGAGGTTGGAAATGCTGCTTATGGGACAAGTGGCCGTTGTAACCGGCGGCGGCCGGGGCATTGGGCGCGGCATTGCCAGGAAGTTTGCCGCAGCGGGCGCCTCGGTAGTCGTCACGGCGCGTACCGAAAAGGAAATCGCGCAGGTTTCCAGCGATATCCGCGAAAAGGGAGGCCAAGCCGCCTTCGTAGTCGCCGACGTCTCGCGCGAATCCGACTGCGAAAAAATCGTCGATCAAGCGCGCCAGACCTTCGGCGCGATCCACATCCTCGTCAATAACGCCGGAACTCTCGGCCCCGTGCAACCCGTCGAAAATCTCGATCCAGTCGCATGGGACGAAGTGATCGCCGTGAATTTGCGCGGCCCGTTTCTATTGTCGCGGCTGGTGCTGCCGGAAATGTATCAACGCCGCTCCGGCTCCATCTTGAATATCACCACGATCGCCGCCAAAGCCGCATTCCAATTGAACGCCGCTTATGCCGCGTCGAAGGCCGGCCTGATGGGATTAACGCGCACGCTAGCCGCCGAGGGCGCGCGCAAAGGAGTTCGCGTCAATGCACTCAGTCCCGGCCCTGTGGACGAAACTCAAATGTTTCAGGAATTAGGAGAAGGCCTCGCCGCGCACTTCCGCGCGGACAGCGAGACGGTCTCGAAGCAAATATTTCAGGGGATTTTACAAGGAAGGCCGCAAACAGCGGATGAAATCGCTGCCGCGGCCCTGTTTCTGGTTTCCGATCAGTCCAGCGCGATTACTGGGCAGACTCTGAACGTGGATGGCGGAATGGCTTTCTACTGATTTCTTCCAGGCCCGCGTAGCCGCGGCGCGCCGAGGTGCCAATTACGCGCACGCCTGCTTCAGCCCACTCCAAGCCCTTCTCGCCGACCGTGCCCACTGCGTAAAAAAGCAGGCCGAGCATCAGCAACACCGCGAAGCCCAAGCCAAACAGCAATTCCGCTGCGAGAAGTTCGCGCACGAAGTACATCTGCAGAATGAAAAATACAGCGGCCACCGACAGCATCCCCTTGCGGACCTTCGCCTTTTGTCCGATCCCGAGAACGAATCCCTTAACGTTTTCCAATTGCGTTTTCATGACCCTCCCTACCCTCACTTAAACAGATGCAAGGGGATGCCCAAATGACGCACCCGTAAGTCATTGATAAATGAGGGGGTGGCGAATCGTGAAAGATTAGAACAACGCACAGAGAGGAAAATCGTTTCTCTGAATTAGGCAAGCCGATGGTCCGAACTGAAACGTAGCGAGGGACGATTTTTGTCTACAGCTTTTTCCCATTCGCACGAAAAATAATCATCACCGTTCGTTTCGTGGCGAAATAAAAGCAACGCAGTTTCGCGCGCGCGCAATAATCACAGCGCGCTACTTTCTTGTTCTTTCACGCGCTCAATCGCTAGTGCACGCATCACACACCATCACAAACCAAAGAAACGTCTGTCATCCCGAACGAAGTGAGGGATCTCTCCGAGGTGTTTCGCCCGAGGAGCAAAAATTTGAACGTCGCGCCAACATGAAAAGCGCCGCAAGCGTGGCCCTTGCAATTCTCAGCGTCCTTCAAACGGATAACGATCCTGCGCCAGCACCGCTTCCGCCACGCGCCGGCGAATGGCGATCGTATTCAGCGGAGCATGTTTCGCGAAGCGCCGCAAAACCGCCAGCTGCGTGACCAATGTGTCGCCATCCACGGTAGCCGTCAGCGCCGTGCGCGCATCTTTCTCCACGCGGTCCATCGCGTCATAGATCACCCCGCGCGTCGCGTCGCACATCACCTCGGCCGCTTCTCCGCGCGCGGCCGAAGCCTTCTGCGCGCGCCGCAGCGAAGACTCCATCTCGTACACCGCCATCACGATATTTGCGAGCGACGCCACAATCTCCTGCTGCTCGGCCAGTTGCTCGCGGAATTTCTGCATCGCCGTCCCCGACGCCAGCAGGAAAATCTTCTTCGCTTGCTCCAGCGACTTTTCCTCTTCGGCAAACGGCCCGGTAGGTGCTTCCTCAAACGACGGCCCGGCCAGTACTTCCTCGCCCAGCTTCATTGCCGCCGGAATCAACGGCAGCACACCGCCCATCGCGCGCTTCATCAGCATCTGAATGATCAACATCCGGTTGATTTCGTTGGTGCCTTCGAAAATGCGGTTCACGCGGCTGTCGCGATACGCGCGCGCCACCGGGTAATCCTCGTGAAAGCCGTAGCCGCCGAAAATCTGCACGCCTTCGTCCACCACGTAGTCAACCATTTCGCTGCCGGCCACTTTGCTGATCGAACTCTCGATCGCGTACTCCTCCAGCACCTGCATCGCCTGCTGCACCTTGTCTTTCCCAGGAGCCGGATTCGCTACGGCGGCATCAATCATTCCCGCGGAGCGGTACACTTCCGATTCGATGGCATAAATGCGCATCGCCATCTCGCCCAATTTCGCCTTGATCAAACCGAAATCGCAGAGTCGCTTGCCGAATGCCGTTCGCTCCTTCGAATATTTCGACGACGCTTCCAGAATCTTCTTAGCGCCGCCCACGCAATAAGCACCCAAAGTAAAGCGTCCCGCGTTCAGCGTGTTGAACGCCACGACGTGGCCGCGCCCCGGCTCGTGTAGCAGATTTTCCTTGGGCACCGGCGCATTCTCGAAAAATATCGGCGTCGTCGAACTGCCCTTGATGCCCATCTTTTTTTCTTCCGCACCGGAAGAAAATCCCGGCGTGCCGCGCTCCACGATGAAGCAGGAAAATTTCTCGCCGTCAATCTTCGCGAACACCACGTAGACGTCCGCGAATCCGCCGTTAGTGATCCACATCTTTTGGCCGTTCAAAATGTAGTTCTTGCCATCAGGCGAAAGCACCGCGCGCGTGCGCGCCGCGAGAGAATCCGACCCAGCCTGTGGCTCGGATAAGCAATAACAGGAAAGCAATTCACCCGACGCAATCTTCGGCAGATACTTTTTCTTCTGCTCTTCCGTCCCGAAATAAACGATCGGCACCGTCCCGATTCCCGCGTGCCCGCCGTGCGACACCGCAAACGATCCGTAACCCGCCAGCTTTTCCGCAAGTACGATCGCAGCCACTTTATCCAGCCCGGTACCGCCATATTCATCAGGGATTCCGCCGCCCAGCAAACCGATCTCGCCCGCCTTCTTCAGCATCTGCGCCATCAAATTTTCGTCCTTGTGCGCTTCCAGCTCCGGAATCGCCGGCGTCACTTCCTTCTGCACGAATTCCTCGGCCGTCTGGCCGATCAAGCGCTGGTCATCGGAAAGATCGGCGGGAGTGAAGACGTCCTCGGGACGGGTGCTCGCAATCAGAAATTCGCCGCCGCGATGCAGCATCTGCGATACCGGTGTAGTGGCCATGATTTTCTCTCCGTAAAAGTGCGGGCGTTCCGTTCCCACGGATTCTCTCGCGCAAAGCCGCACAGCGCAATAGCCCAGCAACGCGCAATGTCAGCTCACACCCCGTCCAACCCACAAATGTTAGTCTGTGCGAACACCGTACCGTACGAACGCCGTTCCGTTTAGCTCGCGGCATCACGCGCCCGAATGGCGTTGCAAAAACTGCGCTAATGAACTACAATGTAGTGCATGAAGGAAGAAGTTTACAGCTGGCGGCTATCCGGCGAACTCAAGTCAGACCTGGAGCGCGAAGCGCGCTTGCGCAAGTTGCCCGTCTCTTCGGTTTTGGATTTAGCAGTCCGTGACTGGTTGAAGAAAAGTGGCGCCGACGTTGCCGGGGATGAAGTGCAGCACGCGCTGCACGCCGGCGCCGAGCGCTGCCTGGGCGTTATCGCCAGCGGTAATTCTCGCCGCGCCGAAACTGCGCGCAAGTCCGTCCGCGACCGGATCCAACGCCGCCGCCGCGAACGCACCCGTGTCCGCTAGCGCCCTGATAGATACGGGCGCGATTCTCGCGCTGCTCGATCGCAGTGATCGCTGGCACGCCGGCTGTGTGCGAGCGTTTCGCCAGCTCCGACTTCCTCTGCTGACTTCGCAAGCCGTTCTCACCGAACTATTCCACTTGGTAGGCGATTCGCGCACCGAAATGGAGGCTGCATGGAAATTCGTGCGTTCCGGCGCCGTCGTCCTTGGCGCCATCGAGGATAATGAATTGCCCTACCTGCGCACGCTGATGCAGCGCTATTGGGATCGCCCCATGGATTTCGCCGACGCCACGCTCGTTTACCTTGCCAAACGCGAATCGCTCTCCGCGATTCTCACGGTGGATCACGCCGACTTCACCACTTACCGCATCGATGGCAAACGGCAGTTTCGCCTGCTGCCGGTCGAGAGGCCCTGACCGCCTTCTCCGCGACGTTTTTGCGCCGCCGCACGTCTCTCGTCCGTGGTTCACCTGCAAACACCCTGGCCAAACTTTCGATTGTCAGTTATGTTTTCCCGGCACCACGGTCGCCTCAGCGGCGTGCAACCCTCTGAGTACCCTCCGCCGGCGCGGCCGAATTCACAATTCATCTTCACGTCAAGGGAGCGCCACATGGGGAATCCCGTTGTTCACTTCGAAATCGGTTGCCGCGACAGCCAAAAAACTCAAAACTTTTATTCCAGCCTTTTCGGCTGGAAGATCGCGGAGGCCGGCCCCGCCGCCATGATTGACACCGGCCAGGGAATCACCGGACACATCTCGGCTCTCGGTCACGAGCCGTTTCACTACACAATTTTTTACGTGGAAGTGGACGACGTGCAGGCCTATCTCGATAAAGCTGCCAAGCTCGGCGCAAAGACTCTCGTCCCGCCAGTGCCGATTCCCACCGGCACGTTCGCGTGGATGCAGGACCCCGAAGGAAACACGGTAGGACTCTGGAAGCCAGCCGCAAAGTAAGCGCGGCCTAAATCTAGGAGTGCGGAAGCTCGCTTCCGCCTGTACGAGGCGAGGCTTGCCTCGCCGAAAGTGTTTTTGTGCTTGGCAGCAATCACAACCAAGCCGCCACGCGCTCTAAGCCGCAGCCTACGCAGCCCGCTCGAAAATCCCCGCCGCGCCCATTCCGCCGCCAACGCACATCGTCACCAAACCATACCGCCCATTGCGCCGTTCGAGCTCGTGCAAAATCGTCGCTGTTAGTTTCGCGCCCGTGCACCCGAGCGGATGCCCCAGCGCAATCGCGCCGCCATTCACATTCACCCGAGCAGGATCCAACCCCGCCACCTTAATTACGCTCAAAGCCTGCGCCGCAAACGCCTCGTTCAATTCAATCACGTCAATCTGATCCAGTGTCAGCCCCGCGATCTTCAACGCCTTCGGAATCGCGTTCACCGGACCGATGCCCATTTCTTCCGGCAAACATCCCGCCACTGCAAACGCTACAAACCGCGCCATCGGCTTCAGCCCCAGCGCACGCGCTCGCTCCGCGCTCATCACCACCGCTGCCGCCGCGCCGTCGCTCATCTGCGAACTGTTCCCCGCCGTCACCACGCCATGCGTGTGAAAAGCCGGCTTCAGTTTTCCCAGCACTTCCACCGAAGTATCCGCGCGCGGCCCCTCGTCGGTATCAAACGTCACCTTCACCGTCTTCGGCTTCCCGCCACTCGCTGATCCGGACGCCGCACCCGGCGCTCCCGCGCTCGCCGCAGCCTCCAGCACCGTATAACTCACTGCCACCGGCACAATCTCATCCTTGAATTTTCCCGCCGCAATCGCCGCCAGCGCCTTCTGATGGCTCGCAAACGAAAATTCATCCGACTGCTCGCGCGTGATCCCATATTTCTTCGCCAGATTTTCCGCCGTGAGCCCCATGCCCAAATACGCGTCCGGATAGTTGTCCATCAGCCACGGATTCGGCGCGACTTTGTTGCCGCCCATCGGCACCATGCTCATGGATTCCGTGCCGCCCGCCACCGCCACGTCGCCCTGCCCGGCCATGATTCGCTCCGCGGCAATCGCGATCGCTTGCAATCCTGAAGAGCAAAAGCGATTAATCGTCATCGCCGACGCTTCCACCGGTAATCCAGCGCGCAACGAAGCAATTCGCGCGACGTTCATTCCCTGCTCCGCCTCGGGCATCGCGCAGCCCAGAACCACATCCTCAATCTCTTTTGGATCGAGTCCCTTCGCGCGCGACACCGCGTCCTTGATCGCCGCCGCCGCCAAATCATCGGGACGCGTCGCGCGCAGAGTTCCCTTCGTCGCTTTTCCCACCGCAGTTCGCACCGAGCTAACAATCACAGCTTCGCGCATTTTTCACCTCGTAAACGCAGCATCGCCCATGAAACAAGAATTCGCATGAACTATGAGTATATTGGATGCACTGGCACAGGAAAAGCAACAACCACGCGGCAGCAGCTGTTGCTCATATAATGTGTGAAAATATAGGCGAGAAATCAATTGCGGCGTGCACTCAACACCAGCAGCGGCGGCCCGCAATCAGCGGCGAACTCCTAGCGGCTGAACTTGATCGTCACCAGCATCTGCACTGCAATCGGCTCGTCATTCAGAGTGGACGGCACATATTTCCAGCGACGCAGCGCCGCCAACGCCGGTCCGCGCAGCATTTGCGGACCTGAAACAACCTGCACGTTTACTACGTTGCCCTTCGCATCAATCGTAGTCTTGATCACCACGTCGCCCTGAATCCCCGCCTCTTTCGCCACCAGCGGATATTCCGGCATCACGCGGGAGAGCAGACGTGGCTCTTTTACATTTCCCCCGACTTTAACTGGCCCGTCTCCGTCAGGCCGAATTTCCGGTGCCGCCAGAGCGGGAACGTTCGAAGAAACAATTCCATTCAACGCGCCTGAATTGGAAGAGTCTCCCGATGCGGCAGGATCCAAAGCGGGCGCCGCTTCCGCTTGCCCCGCGTCGCCACGTTGCGGAGCCGTTGGATGCTCCTGCAACTGCTGCTGCATCATATCCGCCGTGATTTTCGAATTCTGCTTTTCGGGGCTTACCACGCGAGGCCCCAAGCCACTCGCCGCCGAACTCGAGCTTACCGTCACCGCCGGCGCATTCGATTGCGTCACAATCGTAACCGGATGCGTCGCTGAGTTGCGCGTTGCCGCATTGCTCTGCACCGGCTGTTCCGGCGCGTCTGACGGCGATTGAAATGCCAGCTGCTGCGGCAATGCGGGCGCGTTGGGTTTCGCTGCTGAATTATTCGCTGGGGTCGCCGAATGCGTTCGGAAATAAAACACGCCACCGAACACTCCGGCGAAAAGCAGGACCACACACGCCGCGATCAGCATCCAGTTGTTTCCGCGCGGCTGGCCCGCCTGTGACGCAGACGCGTCCAGGCTCCCATCGAGCCGCGCGCCGAAACTTTCAGAAGACGCCGCACGGCTTCCGCCTAGCGCCGCGCCGCCACTGAAACTTCCGAACGTTCCAAGCGCGCTTCCGCTCCACGAACCCGCTGCGGCGGATTCTTCATCTTTCTCTTCACCAGCCAGGGTCTCCGACACCGCTGCGAGAACTCCGGCCGCGGAAGGCTCATCGCCGCGCAGTTCGGTCAAAGAAAGCGTCGAAGCTGGCGCCGCTGGTTCGGGCGCAATCTCGATGTGCGCGTCCGCCAGCGCTTGCGCCGCGACGCTCAACTTCGGAGTTTCGGCGACAATTTTTTCCACCACGCGCTCGGCGTGTACCGGCGTCGGCACTGGTGCGGGCGGCGTCTGCGCAGTCGGCGGTGTTGAGACTGTCGGTGCCGCTGGCGTCGCCGCGACAGGGCGCATCGGTGCAACGAACTTAACCGCGGCCGGAGTCGTTGCCGATGCAGCTGGCTGCACTTCTTCCTGCGTACCGATCTGCGCAAATGTCGGTTCTGGCTTGCTTGGTGCAACAAACCCCGCTGGAGGCGGTGCGACCGGGGGCGGCGCTGCAACCACGGGTGTCGGTGGCACAACGTGCGCTACAGGCGCTGTGGGCGCGACCGCTGGCGGCGCAATCGTCGGCGGCGCTACGGTCGGCAAGCTCGCCGCAATCGGCGCTGCATTCTGCGCTGGCGTAGCTGTTACCGGACTCTCGGCACTAACCGTCGGCGCAACAACAGGCGCTACTGGTGCTGCCGCTGGAATCGAGGGGGCTGGGCCCTCGCCAGGAAAAATTGCGCCCCAATAACCGGGCTGCTTGTGCGTGAATTCTACTTCGACATACCCCTGCATATTCGAAAACGTCCGGACTTTCAGCACGCGGCAAATCGCGTCCTGCCGCGTCTTCAAGTTCGTCACCACCAGCATCTGGCTCGCGCTCACTGCCGTGGACATTCTCAACACGGCGCCCTGCGGAAACACGATCATCGTGCTGGTTTCTTCTTCGAAGGGTTCAGTGCGTGGCGCCACTCCGCGCGCGACTTCCGTTACGCGCGAGCCGTGAACTTTCACCGGAACTTCCAAGGAGACCGCGTCCGCGCGCAAATGACCGCCACCGGCGGCCGCCGGTTTCGCCGGAGCGCCCGCCTGCGGCTGCTGCACGGCCGCTTCGCCGCCTGGATTCGCCACTTCTACCGAATCTTTTGTGAGTGGTGCCATAGTTCTCGGCGTAGTACGCCGTTCCCCCAGAAATGCCTAAATTCCTATGAATAAGTGAATTTTCACGGCGGGTGCCAAATTGCGGCAATGGTACTTTGGTACTTGGGGGGAACGCTTTGGGCACCAAGCTCATGCAAGCGCCCAGTGTCTACTGAAGAATTTTCAAACGACGTCGAGACAGGAAAAATTAGGCCTACAACAATCGCCGGGCGAAACTTTTGCGAAGCCGCCAGAACGCACGAAAGCAGACTGGGATGCGCTACGCATCCTAAAACGCCGCGCACTGACGACGCAAAGGCACAATATCTCCGTACCCTCCGCCTTTCCTCTGTGTTCTCTGTGCTAAATCTTTTGCAGTTGCCTTCGCGTCGAATTCGCGTCGCACGCGCCGCCGCTCAATGCGCGGCCTGCTCCGCTTCCTTCGGCCGCTTGCGATACTTTTCGTAAAGCTCGCGGTGCTTGTTGTCCGTGCTGGTGAGCTGTCCCTTGATGAATAAATAGCGTACCTGCGTCTGAATCTCGAGCGGATCGCCATTCGTGACGATCACGTTCCCCAACTTTCCCGGCTCGATTGTCCCGAGCTGATTCGCCAATCCAAACATCTGCGCGGCATTCAGCATGACTGCCTTCAGCGCCTCGTCGTGCGGCAAACCGTAAGCCACCGAAGTCCCCGCGTATTGCGGCAACCGCCGCGAGAACGAGGTGCCAAAACTCGAAAACGCAATCGGGATTCCCGCCGCGAATAATTCCGAAGGCTGCGTCATCGGCTTGTCGTAGGGCGTATCCTCTTCTTCCGGTAGCCGCTCCGTCGGACCCAAAATCACCGGAATTTTCTTTTCCTTCAGAAGGTCCGTCACCTTCCAGGCTTCCGCGCCGCCCGCCAGAATCATTTTCAAATTCTGCTTGCTGCAGAATTCCACGGCGTTGCGGATGTCGCGTTCGTCATCGGCGAGCACCAGCACCGGCAGCTTTCCCTCCACCACGGGCACCAGCGCTTCCAGTTTCAAATCGCGTTCGTAAAGCGCCGGCGAACCCTTCTCCTTGGCTTGCGCGTAATGCCGCGCACGATCGAGCCAATCGCTCAGTTGATTTACGTTCTTGTCGTATTCCTTTTTCGCGTCGCTGTAGGGCTTTTCCTTCACGCTGAACGTCGAAAAATCAAATGTCCGCGTCTGGATGGTCGGCCAATTCAGCACCATCGCCACCGAACGCTTAATCTGCATGTCCTCCATCGTCCAACCCGCCAGATTGAACGCCGATGCCTGCCCCGTGATGATTCCGCCACCCTGCCCGTCGAATCCCGAAGTGCCCGGAGCGGCGATCACTTCCGTAATTCCGTTGGCGCGCGTCACCGGAATGTGCGCGCTCGCCGGATTCACAGCCGTCGCCGCCACGAGTTCCGGATTGTAATCACCCAGCTCGGCGATATCCTGCGTCGCGCTCACCGCGCTCACTTCCGTAAGACCGATCTGCGTCACCGGATCGAATAATCCGGGATAAACCTCCAACCCCGTCGCATCAATCACCTGCGCGCCATCGGGAACTGCAATGTTCGCTCCCACCGCCGCGATTTTCCCGTCGCGAATAATCACCGTGCCGTTTGCAATCGGCGCTCCGGTCAGCGTGAACACCTTGCCGCCCTTGATCGCATAAGTCGCGTTGGTCGTAGCAGTCGCTGCAAACTGCGCCCAAGCCGGAACCGCCACGAACGCCGCGATGAACAACGCCAGGGCCCCCAATCGCACGTTGATCTTCACAGCGCACCTCGCACAACCGCGCCATCCGCGCTATCGCCCTTCGGCTTTTTTTTCTTCGGCTCGGGCTTCGTTGCCGGCTTCTCTTCGGGCTTCTTTTCCTCTTGCGCCTTCTTTTCCTTATCCAGCAAAGCCTGCTTTTCCTTAGCTAGTTCCGGACGTTGCGCGATATCCTTTTGCCGGTCGAAATAAACCTGCCCGTCAATCAGCGTCTTCTGCACCACCGCATAAACGCTCAGCGGATCGTGATTGTAGATCGCCAGGTCCGCATCCTTGCCCACGTCAATCGATCCAACTCGATTATCAATCCCCAATTGAATCGCCGGATTCAACGTCACCAGCTTGAGCGCATCGTTCGCCGAAAGCCCGCCGAACTTCATGCTCTTCGCCGCTTCCTGATTCAGCTGCCGCGCTTCCTGCGCATCATCCGAATTGACGGACACCACCACGCCGCGCTCCGTCATCAGCGCCGCGTTGTAAGGAATCGCGTCGAACGCTTCCATCTTGTAAGCCCACCAATCGGAAAAAGTCGAACCGCCCGCGCCCGAAGCCGCGATTTCGTCCGCAATCTTGTAACCCTCCAGCACGTGCTGGAACGTGCGCACCTTGAATCCGAATTCATTGGCCACGCGGATCAGCATCATGATTTCATCCGCGCGATAGCAGTGCGCGTGAACGTAGCGCTTCCCTTCCATCACCTCCACCAGCGGTTCCAGTCTCTCGTCGCGCCGCGGCGGTATCAGATTCTGCTCGCCGGCCGCCTTGCGCTGGTTGTAATCGTCCCATTGCTTCTTGTATTCGCGCGCTTCCGTGAACGCCTGCCGTATCACTTCCTCCACGCCCAGCCGCGTCGCCGGATAGCGCGCCGGAACTCCCGGTGGCACCGTGAAATTCGAGCGTTTGGGATTTTCACCCAGCGCAAATTTAATTCCCGGCACGGCACCCTCAAACGGCAATTCACTCGCCGGTTTTCCCCAGCGCAGCTTGATGACAACTGTCTGCCCACCGATGGGATTCGCGCTGCCGTGCAGAATATTTGCCGTCGTAACGCCGCCCGCGAGGTCCCGATAAATATCGATATCATCCGGATTCAACACGTCTTTGATATTCGCCATCGAAGAAACCGCCGGCGCTCCTTCATTTACGCTGCCGTCCACCGCGATGTGCGAGTGGCAATCAATGATTCCGGGAATCACGTACTGCCCCGTCGCATCAATCACCGCCGCGCCTTCTGGCGCCTTCAAGTCCGTTCCCACCGCCGCGATTTTCCCGTCGCGAATCAAAATGGAACCATGCTCGATGTTGCCGTGCGTCACGGTCATCACCGTAGCGTTCTGAATTAAAATCGTGCCCGGATTTTGCCCGTGCGTCGCAATCGGCGCCGCAGCAATCACAATCGCAGCCGTGAAACCCAGCGCCAGCTTCAACAAATTCGGCCGCTTCATCGCCCCACCCCCTCGATCTCCCGTGACGCCGCGCCGCCAGCTTCGGCGTCGTCACCGTTCTTTTTGTCGCCCGGTTTTGCCGCAGGCGCTTCCTCGTGAATCTCGAACCACTTCCCATCCACGAACACATTCTTCACTTTCGTTTTCTCGCCGAAAATGTCGCCGTCCGTCACCACCAGGTTCGCAATTTTCCCGGGCGCGATGCTGCCCATCCGGTCGCTCAATCCCAAAATATCCGCCGCATCCAAAGTCAGCGCGCGCAACGCCGCTTCCGGCGACAAACCTGCATCCGTAGCCTTCTTCACGCTCTTAAAAATTTCCTTCGGATCGGAAATCCCGTCCGAATAAAACGCGAATTTCGCCCCGACCTTTGCGAGCGCCGCCGGAGTTCCGGGCGCACGATCGCGAAATTGCAATTCCCGCAACGTCTGCTCGCCCTGCGGGTCCGCATCTTTCGATCGCTCCGGCCACTTCAGGTTGACCAGAACCGGAACCTTGCTAGCCGCCAACGCCTCAGTCACTGCGTACCCCTGCTGCCCGCCGTAAAGCACTGCGCGAATTTTCCACTCATTTGCAAGTCGCAAAGCGCGCAAAATCTGCACTGAATTATTTCCCGGCAGCAGAAAAATCTCTTTGCGCTCCAGCGCGTGATGCAGCGTCACTTCCGTGCGGTCGTAAGGCACCCGCTCGCGCGTCGTCGGATGATCGTCGTAAATGGGTTCCGCTACCGCGTACCACCGCGTATCGTCGAAAACCTGCCTCACGTACCCGATCGTCCCCATCACCGAATCGGGAAACGTAAACCATCCATCGGTGGGCTTCAGCGAAATCGGCACGGTAGCCATCGCGCGCACCACGTAATCCCCCGCGCGCTCCCCCGCCAGATCAATCACCGTCGCCTGCCCCGGGAAAATTCCGCCATCCGGCATCGTCAATGCCGTAGTAAATCCCGCGCTGCGCCACGTTTCGATCCGCTTGTCGTCCGTCTTCAGTTCATCCGCCGCCACGCGCCAAGGCGAAGTCCCGGGACGATCTTCCGGCCCCGCCGCAATCGCGCCCGACGGCCCCGCGCGTCGTCGCGCGCCCGCCGCCGCAGCCTGCTCCCCGCCCTCTTCTGGCAGCAATCCCAGATTCGTTCCCGCATCAATCAATCCCGGATACACCGTCAATCCCGTGCCATCAATCACCCACGCCTCGGGCGGAATCGTCACATTCGTGCCCACCGCCGCAATTAATCCCTTGGCGACGACCACCGTGCCGTTCTCAATCACCGCGCCCGAAACCGGCACGATCCGCGCGTTCTTGATCGCGAAATATCGCGGCTCGCCTCCTTCGCCGCGCGCGGAACATGCCCATCCAATCACTCCGGCACAGCACAGCAAAATCGCGGCCAGCGAAATTTTGCGGCGATTCGCACGATCATTCATCTCACACCCCTGAATTTCATCTTCATCTGGCACAAAACACGCGACACAAACAGAGCGTGCGGCGCGCGCTCCGCATGCAACCCATCCAATCAAAAATCGCGCGGCCGCAAGTTCCACGCCCTCAATTTCTGAAAGCGCATGATGCTATCGGCAGGTTCCAGCGAATGCAAGACTTTTGCTGTCCAGGCGGAAATCACCTTCAGCCAGGACGCACGGACCAACACACCCGCTCGCTAGGCTTTCAGACGGGCGAAAGCCGTTTGCGTTACCCAGATTTTCCAACAGGGATTAAAAAGGAATATCGCTGTGATTGTGGCCCGTTAAGTTGACGCGCAGCACCCGGGCCATATAAATCGGAAAACCTCTTGTCCCATCAGCATGACATTGTTTTCCTGCCGCGCTCCACATCTCTTTGCGATCTTAATTGAGGGCGTATTGTCGGGATGAATCACGGAAACGATGCGTCGAAACGGCATTGTGGAGGATGCGTACTCGAACACTCGGGCCGCCGCTTCACTTCCATATCCTTGGCCCCAGTAGGGTCGATCAAAGGTATATCCAAGTTCTTGCTCAAAAATGACGTTCGTGTCTGCAGGCACTTGCGACCGTTGATACCATACCCGAGGCAATTTCCCAGATGCTGTGTTCACCTCGAGTGCCATATCGCTAAGACCACAGCGACCGATCAGCACTCCATCAGACTTACGCAGAACAGCGAGAGGACCTAGTTCCAAGCTCTTATAAGTCTCAAAAAACGTTGCTAGTAATGCGCGCGTCTCCTGAATAGAACGCGCCCTTCCATTTCCAAGATATCTGGCAACCAGTGGATCTGCGTGAATACGAGCAAAGAACTCGAAATCTGTCTGTTCAATCCCGCGAAGGACGAGTCGCCCCGACTCAATCCGGTCGGTATCGTGTGCTAACGTCATCGGGTGCGAGGATTGTTCGGCGAAAAGCCGCCCCAGCCCGCGCGGACACAACAGCAAAGGCGGCAGCGGCTCCCCGACGAAAGAATCAGCCAAGCGACGAGCCCAGTAGATCCCGTCAGTACTGCAGCGAGAGCACTCCGTTCGCCACGCGATTGTTGTCGGAGTCAAACAACAACACCGTGGTCGGATTCACAATGTAATAGACCAGGTTGAAAGTCGCAGGCAATCCGTTGGCTGACGTCTTCAGCAGCATCGTCCCACGCCCGTTCGAAGCCGCCGTCGTAATCATGCTCGTCGTACTCACCGACAATCCACTGAACGGCGATCCATTATTCGCCGGATTATTGAAGTCCAGCGTGCCGCCAATCGTCGTGCTTCCCGTCGCCAGCAGGATCTGTCCGGTCAAGTCCTGCTCGAATGAGCCCGACGATTTCGCGAACCCGACGCCCGTCAAATTCAGCGCAAAGGTTCCTTGCGGCGCAGTGCTCAGCGATCCCTGCTGATAAGCGATCCCGCTCGCGCCTTGCACGCCGTTCTTATTGTTGTTATCTATCTCGATGATTTCCGCGCCGGTTTGCCCGCCTGAAGTGAAAGTATACGCCGCGAATTGGTTCGAGCCTTTGTTGTTCGTCAGCGAAAGCAGGTAGCGCGCCGGCACGATCCCGGAACCCGTCGAGTTCGTATAGCTCCCGCTCGTAATCGGATTGTTGCTCTGTGATGATCCGGCTCCGAAATTATTGATGTCCATCGCTCCGCCCGTCTTCAGAGAAGTACCGTTGATCGCGAACACCGCGCCGCCCGCATACGACGCATTGTTCGCCAACCCGCCGAAAGTCAGCGCCACTCCATTGGTCAACCCTGTCGGCAACAGTGGGGCGCTGTACACATCCCCCGCAACGATGTAAGTCTGGGCCGTGTCTATCTCCACCACCTTCATGTGCGTTTGATCGGTCAGGTAATAAGCGACGGTAATTGTTCCCAGGGTCGAGCTCGAGAGCGCCATCGTGCCGCGCCCGTTCGAATCCGCTGCGGAATACGAACCGCTCAGTGTTTGATCGTTGGTCACCACCGGAGTCGAAAACGAGAGGTCTTCCCAGTCCTGCACGTTTACCGGCGCAGTAACCGAGTTCACCGGGATGGATCCGTTGTTCGCCTGGAATGTCCCGGCGATGACGAGTGGAAAGAAATTCGGAGTCGTCGAATCAACTCCCGATAGCCCGAACGCAAAATTTCCGGCAAGCAGCGTTCCGAAGGTAGTAGGATTCTGCGCGTCCAGAGTCCCGCTGCCCGTCGCAAAATTATCAAAGTCAATCAGCAGCGCGTGCTGGTTCGAGCCGACAGTTACCTGCAGCGTGAACGACGAAACGATGGACGAATTCGTTAGAACGGTCATTGACGTGCGCCCATCCAACGCCCCCACTTGAAACGTCCCGCCGGTAATTCCCGCGCCGACGGACGGCCCTGCGGTTCCGCTGTTGATATCAATCTCGCCCGCAGTAATCGTTCCCGACGCCGAAGTCGGCGATCCGCTCGTAGTAAAACTTCCCGCCACATCCAACGGAAATCCATTCGTGAAATCAACGCCGGTAAAAGCCAGCGCGTACTGTCCGCCAGTGCCGTTGGTTGTCAGCGAAGCCGAAGAAAATAAAATTGTCGCCGCGGCCGTTCCCGAGTTCGCGCCAGACGTCGCCGTAATCGTCACCGTCTGGCCCGACGGCGGTGAAAGCGGCGCGACGTACACCCCCGCAGCGCTAATCGTTCCGTGGCATTGCGTCGTCGAATTGAACGGTGGCGAAACGCAGTCGCCACCCGGCAGCCCGGCGACGCTCCACGTCACTCCCGCTGCCGGCGTCGCCGTAAATGTCTGCGTCGCCCCCGCGGGCACCGTCAATGCCGCCGGACTCACCGCCACCGGCTGCGCCGCCACCACTTGAACCGTCGTCGTCCCGGAATTCGAACCGGCCGTCGCCGTGATCGTCACGCTTCCCGGAGCAGACGGCGCCATGAACAGACCGGTGTTATCAATCGTTCCTCCGCTCGCTGTCCACGTAGCCGATTGCCCCACGCCCGCCAGAAACGCCGTGAATTGGCCCGATTGCGAAACCGGAATGCTCGCGGCGCCGGGCGCGATCACCAGGTCATTCGTGGTCGGCGGCTTCCCACCTCCTCCGCCTCCGCACGCCGTCAAAGCCATGGAACTCGCCATCGCCGCCGCTACCAGTGCAATCAGCCCAATTTTCTTTCGCATCAGAAGTCTCCATTCGAAATGTTCGCGGATGAATTCTTGGCGCTCCTGCCGCACACTCGTGCGACGCTACACCGGCATTAACGGAGCATGGCTATCGTGTTTCCTGAATTTCCTGAAAAAAGTTCCCTGAATCCACACACCCGGCGATCCAAATTTCCCGGGTGTCAGAACCTTAGATACAGCTCAACCTGATTTGGTTTCTCCGGCGGTGTCAAACCCGCCACCCCCGGAAAAGTTGCAATGGAAAATCTCGCTCTGTAGGTTTTTGTAAGAAGTCTGACCTGCCGCCCGCTGATGTTCCCGGTGCGCCCGTTGCTTCTCTCTGCCTCCGTGCCTCCGTGGCGTCCCGCCTCAGTTCCGCAGAGGCTTCCCCGTCTTCAATGTGTGCGCCATCCTCTCCTGCGTCTTCCTCTCCCCGCACAAACTCACGAACGCCTCGCGCTCCAGGTCCAGCACATATTGCTCGGACACGCTCTGCGGCGCCGTGATCGCACCCCCAGCCAAAATCGCAGCCAACTTGCGACCCACCACGCCGTCATACTCCGACGCGAATCCTCCACGCACCATCGTGTGAATTGCCAGCTTCGCCGCCGCCAAAAACTCCTCGCCCAGCACCTTGATTTCCGTAGGTGCAGGCGGATGATACCCCGCGCGAACCATCGCCAGCGCCGTTTGCTTCGCGTCCGCAATATGCCGGTCGCGATTCATCGCCACCAGATCCGCAGGCCGCAAATAACCGTGCGTCCGCGCCTCTTCGGCGCTCGTCGAAACTTTGGCCATAGCAATATTTTCGAACACGGGCTTCAACGCGTGGAACAAATCCAGGTCCTCGCCGCCCGCCGAATGCTCGTTCGCGCGAATCAGCATCTCCTTCGTTCCGCCGCCGCCTGGAATCAATCCCACTCCCGTCTCCACCAACCCGATATACGCTTCCGCCGCTGCGTGAATCCGCGCGGCATGCAAACTGATTTCGCATCCGCCGCCCAGCGCCATCCCTTGCGGCGCCGCCACCACAGGCCGCGGCGCGTACTTGATCGCCATATTCACGCGCTGAAATTGCCGCACGGCCATGTGAATGTCGTCCCACTCGCCTTCTTGTGCGCTGATCAGCACCAGCATCAAATTTGCGCCCACGGAAAAATTAGTGGCCTGATTGCCGATCACCATCGCGTCGAAATCCGAACTCAGGCGGTTGATCCCCGCATGAATCATCGCTACGAGATCGCCGCCGATCGAATTCATCTTGGAATGAAATTCGCAGCACAGCACTCCGTCGCCCAGATCAATTAGGCTCGCCCCGGCGTTTTTCTGCACCACACCCGTGCGCTCTTTCAGCGACTTCAAAATGATGATCCCGGCGGGCTCTTCCACCGGCTTCAGCGCATTCGCCGCCAAATCGAAATAGCGCGTAGTGCCCTTTTCGGACTCGTAAAAAGTCTTTCCTGACGTGCTCAGAACCTTGCGAACCACCGGCGGCAATCCCTTGCCTTCGCGCTCGAGCGCCGCGGCCATTCGCTCCACTCCAATCGCGTCCCACGACTCAAACGGCCCCAGCTCCCACGCAAATCCCCAGCGCATCGCGCAATCCAACTTCACAATGCGATCGGCGATTTCGGGAACGCGGCGCGCGGCATACAGGCACGTCTCGCTCAACCCGGACCACAACAAGCGATTCGCTTTGTCGCCGCCCTTTCCTTCGAGCGCGGGAGTCACCAGCATGCGCACGCGTTCGCGCGTATCCTCAATCCCTTTCCCTGCTTCAATCGAGCTGAATTTCGCCTTCTGACGCGGGCGATACTCCATCTTCTGCCAGTCGAGCGTCAGAATTTCGCTGTCGCCGCCCTTCTTCACTTTTTTGTAAAATCCGCCGCCGGTCTTATCGCCCAGCCAGCCGCGCTTCAGCATTTCCTCGACGAACGCCGGCACCTTATAAATCTCGCGCGACTCGTCGCTCGTCACATTCTCATAAATATTCCGCACGACGTGCGCCAGCACATCCAGCCCCACCAGATCCGCCGTGCGAAACGTAGCCGACTTCGGCTGGCCAATCGCCGGCCCCGTGCACGCGTCCACTTCCTCGATGGTCATCTCCAGCTCTTGCATTTTGCGCAGCACATTCAACATCGAAAATGTTCCGACGCGGTTCGCGATAAAATTCGGCGTATCCTTCGCCGCCACCACTCCCTTGCCCAACCGCAAATCGCAAATCTCATCCAGCGATTCCAGCACTTCCGGACGCGTCTTCGGCCCCGCGATCAATTCCACTAATTTCATGTAGCGCGGTGGATTAAAAAAATGCGTTCCAGCCCAATGCGCCTGAAAATCCTCCGAGCGTCCTTCGGCAATCAAGTGAATCGGCAGTCCGGAAGTATTCGACGTGACGATCGTCTCCGGCTTGCGCACCGCTTCCACCCGCGCAAATAAATTCCGCTTGATCTCCAGGTTCTCGGCCACAGCCTCGATGATCCAATCCACCTGCCCGCACCATGCGATGTTGTCGTCCAGATTCCCCGGCGTCACCAGCCGCGCCGTTTCCGGCGTGAAAAAAGCGGCCGGCCGCGACTTCTTGGCGGCTTCCAGGCCCGCCAGGACGATCCGGTTGCGCACCGCCGGACTTTCCAGCGTCAATCCCTTGCGCTTTTCATCAGCATTTAATTCAGGCGGAATAATGTCGAGAAGAAAACATGGGATGCCGGCATTGGCCAGGTGCGCCGCGATGCGCGCACCCATCGTTCCGGCTCCCAAAACCGCTACTCTTTCAATACGACGCTTCATGAGTTAGTTACCTCTGGGCAACCCCGCGAGGTTACAAAAGCACTACGAAGCGGTCAACCGGAAAGACCGCGAGTCGCGAACTGAGTTACAGTGTTCTATAGAGCGCGCTATGGCTGATAGGGGAATCACCACCAAATGGCTCGGCAAAGCGATCCGCGGACTGCGGGACTTTGCCTATGGCCCCGGAGAGCGTCCCAAAGTGGGTGTCGCGCTTGGCGGCGGATTTGCGCGCGGCATCGCGCACGTCGGAGTCCTGCGCGCGCTCGAACAAAATGAAATTCCCATCGATTTCATCGCTGGCACCAGTGTCGGCGCCCTGATCGCTTCGGCGTACGCCAGCGGCACTTCGCTCGACGACATGGCCCATCAAGCCAGCCTCACCCGCTTCCGCGATTTCGGCCGCTGGACCCTTTCCCGCATGGGGATGGCTTCCAACGATCGTCTGCAGGATTTTCTGCAACGCCTTGCAACCGCGAAATATTTTCATGAGATGCGCATTCCGCTCGCCATCGTCGCCACCGATCTTCTGAAGGGTGAATCGGTTCATTTCACCAGCGGCGAAATCGGACCGGCCCTGCGCGCCTCCTGCGCTTATCCAGGACTCTTTCTCCCGGTCGAGTATCGCAATCATTTTCTAGTGGACGGCTTCCTCACCGAACAAGTTCCCGCACCCGCCGTTCGCGAGCTGGGCGCCGAAATGGTGATCTCCGTCCACCTCGAGCCGGGCCCGCTCGATGTTGCGCCGCGCAACACGATCGAGGTAATTTCCCGCTCCTTCTCAATCATTCAAACGGTCGCCAATCAACCCTGGCGCGCCGCCAGCGACGTCCTGCTCGAGCCCGACGTCCACCACATCCTCTGGGACGAATTCGTAAAATCCCCGCAACTGATTGCCGCAGGCCAAGCCGCCACAGAAGAAGCCATGCCCCGCATCAAATCCCTGCTGCAACGCGTCCCCTACCGCCGCGAAGAAGACGGCGACACCTACGGCACCACCGAATAAATCCATCGCCGCGCCTACGCCGCAGCCGAACTTCCAACCTAGCTGCTGCGCCAAGCGTTTGCCATCTCAGCGCAGCGAGGGCTCTCTCTTCGTCATTCACCCCGCGCCGCGAAACCGCTGCTAACCGACCCTCCGCGCCGGCGTCAAATGAATTGTGAGGAGCCGAACTTCTCCTGCGATGACCGCTGCAACGCCCCAATCATACGCAGGAAGGGTTCGGCTCTTCTTTTTCTGATAGCCATTCCAAGTTAGCCCTACCCTGTCCGGAATTGGTTTCACGCTAGGAAGGATCTGCTTTACTGAAGTCCGAAATTTCGTAGCAAAACGCTATTTCATATCCAGGCAACGCCAGCGCAAAATCAACGCGCGCCAATCTCGCGCAACTCCACAGTAACCGCCTGCCCATTTCCCTTCCCGCGTTTCGTAAACCATTCACCCATAGCCGCAGCCAACCGCGCGGGATTCACTGCCAATCCAGCCTCCAGCCGGCCCTCGGCCACAGGCAAAGTATCGTCAAACTCCGCCGACCCAGTAAAATTCCGCATGCAAAAACTATCCAACCACTCCAAAGGCGCCAGCCGCCGCTCAGCCCCAATCACAATCTCAGCCGCAAGTTTCCGCGCATACATAAGGCACGAATTATAACGTATCGCACGGGCCCGTCGAGGCGCTGCTAGCTGCACCCCCGCTGGCCACGCTGCAAAAATCTCGGATCCCTAACCCCATGGCGATCCAGTATCCCGCCTCACCGCCCGCCCGTGCGCTAAACGAACCTCCACCTCCCGCGGCCCCTTGCAATTCCCCACCACGTGACCTAGACTTTTATAGCCATAAATTGTGGTTATTTGAGCTATAAGAAAAAGAGTGCCTAACCCAGCCCGCCAGCCGGGCGGCCCTCCCCGCTGCAATTCTCGGAGGCTTGGTGTCCACGCCACTTGAAAAATGGGTTGAGGAATCCGCGCGCCTCACGCAACCCGATAAAATCGTCTGGTGCGACGGCTCCGACGCCGAAAACGATCACTTCCTCCACGGCCTCTTGCACGACGGCATCATCACCGAGCTGAATCCGGCCACTTACCCGCACTCCTACCTGAACCGCCGCAATCCCAACGACGTCGCCCGCACCGAAAGCGTCACCTTCATCTGCACCCGCAGCCAGGACGACGCCGGCCCCACCAACAACTGGATGTCTCCCGAAGACGGCAAAGCCAAAGTCCGCCCCATCCTCGAAGGTTCGATGAAGGGCCGCACCATGTTCGTCGCGCCCTACATCCTCGGCCCGGAAAATTCTCCGTACAGCCGCCTCGGCGTCGAAATCACGGACAGCCGCTACGTCGTCACCAGCATGCGCATCATGTCCCGCATGGGCAAAGCGGCCCTCGACCGCATCGGCAACACGGACAATTTTGTTCCCGGCCTGCACGCTCTCGCAGGCGTGAACCCTGAGCGCCGCTACATCCTGCATTTCCCGGAAGAAAAGCTGATCTGGAGCGTCGGCTCCGGCTACGGCGGCAACGCCCTACTCGGCAAAAAGTGTTTCGCGCTCCGCATCGCCAGCTGGATGGCTCGCAGCGAAGGCTGGATGGCGGAACACATGCTCATCCTCGGCCTCGAAGATCCCTCCGGCAAAGTCACCTATATGGCCGCCGCTTTTCCCAGCGCCTGCGGTAAGACGAACCTCGCCATGATGGTCTCTTCTCTTGAATCCCAGGGCTATCGCGTCTGGACCGTCGGCGACGACATCGCCTGGATGCACATCGCTTCCGACGGCACGCTCCGCGCCATTAATCCCGAAAACGGCTTCTTCGGCGTCGCCCCCGGCACCAACGAAAAGACCAATCCCAACGTGATGGCCGCGCTGCACCGCAACACGATCTTCACCAACGTCGCCATCAGCGCCGCCCGCGAACCCTGGTGGGAAGGCATGGGCACTCCTCCGCCTCCCGGCCTGATTGATTGGAAAGGCGAGCCGTGGACGCCCGATAAAGGTCCCGCCGCGCATCCCAATTCGCGCTACACGGTCCCGGCGCGCCAGTCGCCTTCGATTTCACCTCACTGGGAAGATCCCGAGGGCGTGCCCATCTCTGCGATTATTTTTGGCGGCCGCCGCGAACGTCTCGCTCCGCTCGTCTATCAATCGCGCAATTGGCAGCACGGAGTTTTCGTCGGCGCCACCATGGCTTCGGAAACCACCGCCGCTGCCACCGGCGCCGTCGGCGTCACGCGCCGCGATCCCATGGCCATGATTCCCTTCTGCGGTTACAACATGGCCGATTATTTCGGCCACTGGCTGGAAATGGGCAAAAAGCTCAAAAATCCGCCCAAAATTTTCCACGTGAATTGGTTCCGCAAGGACGCCAACGGGAAATTCCTCTGGCCCGGCTACGGCGACAACGTCCGCGTCCTGAAATGGATGCTGGACCGAATCGAAGGCCGCGCCGCCGCCACTGAGACCCCCATAGGCTATGTGCCAACGCCAAGCTCGCTCACGCTAGATGGCCTGGACATCTCCCGCGACACAGTAGAAGAACTCCTCGGCGTAGACTCAGCCGACTGGGCCGAAGAAGCCGCCGCCACCGCAAAGTTCTTCGAAAAATTCGGCGACCGCCTCCCAAAGGAAATCCGCGAAGAACAAAAAAGCCTGGAAAACCGCCTAAACCGCACCACGGTAGTCGCGAAATAACAATTTCACCGAGCCGCAAAATCCACAAAGGTAGGGGCACTGATTGCTGCGCCCCAGCTTCCCCGGGCGTCCACCTCACCTCGGCGCCGTAGGGGCACGGCATGCCGTGCCCACGTCTCCGTGCCCTCCTGTTTTTCTCTATGCCCTCTGCGTTGAATCTTGTGACGTTTGGAGCGAATGCCACAACCGCAATTTTACGGTTGCCTTCTATTAACCAGTGTGTTACAATAGATTCGTGTCACTATTGCGTCTGACCGAGAACAGAGCATGCAGCCAACATCACCAGCGGCTACGCAAGACGGGCGGCCACCCGCCACTCACGTTGCCGGCCTCTGTCCTCAAAAACCTGCCCTCGTAACCTCGTACTTCCTGAACCCGACAAAATCCGCCGCAACGCCGTACAAAACGAGCGCTGTCACCACACGCACTGATCGCGCGCCACAAACACTACCGCCAAACGCACAATTCACCCCAACGTCACAATGTTACATGCCATTTCTAATCGACAATCCCGCCAAATTCAATCGCCAATCCCCGGGATTAGAAATCGTTGTATCTCACACAAAACAAACATCTGCGCCCCAATTCAATCGCCAACATTTGTGCAGTTTCGTGCAGCGTGTTTTGCCCCGCAATTTCCAGATTTCTCGCCTACCGCTGATTCACGCCGCACGATAGAATTCCAGCCCATGACCAAACAATTCAACAAAGACTTGACCGCCGCAATCTGCGCCTGCATCGTTCTTGCTGTCGCCACTCTCGCTCCCGCGCCTCGATCCACCGCTTCCCCAGCACGTTCCGACGCCGCCAAGCCCTACGTAGTCCCCGATCTCGCCCAACGTGTCGCCAAATTCAAACTCGTCCACATGCCCTTCAATTCCCAAGGCCTCTCGGCGCGCGAAATCAGAATGGTCCAGAAACTCGTTGACGCCTCCGGCCTCCTCGACTGCATCTACTGGCGCCAAAGCGATCCCGAAGGCCTGAAACTCTATCTCTCGCTCGTCAAAAGTACCGACCCGCAGGACGAGTTGCTCCGCCGCTACCTCAAAATCAACGGCAGCCGCTTCGACCTGATTGACGACGACAAACCGTTCGTCGGCACTCAACCCATGCTCCCCGGCCGCGGATTTTTCCCGCAAGACATGACCAAGGAGAAGTTCGACGCCTACGTCGGCGCACATCCGCAGCAGAAGACCGCGCTGTATTCGCCATACACCGTCGTCCGCGATAAGCCGCACACTGCCGACGACTCGGATTTGGTTGCCATCCCGTATCACGTCGAGTACCGCGAATTCCTTGAGCTCATGGCCCAAGATCTTCGCGACGCGGCAGCGCTCAGCGACGACCCTACATTCGCCAAATTCCTTCGTCTCCGCGCCGACGCACTCCTCACCGACGACTACTACGCAAGCGACATCGCGTGGCTCGATCTCGCAAATCCAAAATTCGACATGGTCTTCGCCCCCTACGAGGTCTACGACGATTCGCTCCTCGGCGTGAAAACCACCTACGGCGCCTCCGTCATGATTCGCAACGATGCCGAAAGCGACAAACTAGCGCTCTACCAGAAATATGTTCCGGAACTGCAGGAAGCGCTCCCGCTGCCCGCCGCTGACTTGCCCAGCCAGCGCGGACAGCATGCGCCCATGGAAGTGGTGGATTCGCCCTATCGCGCGGGCGATCTTCTACACGGCTATCAAGCGGTGGCCGACAATCTGCCGAACGATCCGCGAATCCACGAGGAAAAGGGCTCGAAGAAAATGTTTTGGAAGAATTTCATGGACGCGCGCGTCAACTACATCATTCTTCCGCTCGCGCAACGCGTCATGCGCGCCGACCAGGCCGCCATGGCCAGCGGCGAAGGCTACATGGCCGACACCATCATGCACGAAATCTCGCACGGCCTGGGCCCCACCTTCGCCCGCACCGCGCAGGGTAAAGTGCCGATCAATGAAGCCATCGGCTCCGCGTATTCCGCCCTCGAAGAATCAAAGGCGGACGTCGTCGGAGAATTTTGCTATGGCTGGCTGATTGACCACGGCGCAGTTCCCAAAGAAAAGCGCAACACTACGTACGCTTCCTACGTCGCAGGAATTTTCCGCACAGTGCGTTTCGGCATCGCCGAAGCCCACGGCCAGGGCGAAATCATGCAGTTCAATTACTACACGGAACAAGGCGCCATCCGCCGCGACCCCGCGACGGGCCTGTACGAAATTGACTTCGAAAAAATGCCCGGAGCGATTGCATCGCTAGCGAAGGAATTGCTCGAACAGGAAGCCACAGGAGACCGCGCCCGCACCGAAGCCTGGTTCAAAAAATACGGCCAGATGCCCCCGGAGCTAAGCGCCGCGCTAGCAAAAACCACAGACATCCCGGTAGACCTAGACCCCGAATTCGACTTCCACCCGGTGCTGCGATGAACATCGGCAAAGGTCCAATGCGATGAACGCGAAAATTCTGAATCTCGCTCTCCTAGCACTCTTGCTGCTACCGGCAGGCGGTGCGAGGCCGCAAAGCGGTGAGAAACGCCCATGCCCGGAACCGCAGGAGGCGAAGGACTCGAAGTTTCATCCAGGCCAAGTATGGAACTACAAAACGAGACCTAACGAGCAGAAGTCAACTCTTACAATCCTGAAAATCGAATCGTTACCGAAACTCGGGGTCATCGTCCACATCCGCGTGGACGATATTCGGCTCCATAACTGTACCGGAGGGCCCGAGCCCAACAATTTTGCGCACATGCCGTTCACGCGTGATGCGATCGAGCGCAGCGTTGTGAAAGTGGCAAAGGAAGATGGCCCAGTTCCGGATTTTAACGAGGGATACGACGAGTGGCGACGGGCCTGCGGCGGCGTTTACACGATCACAGTCGCTGAGGCGATCGAAGTGAGCGAGAAAGGTTTCAATGAGAGACTTGGATGCAAGACTTCAAACTAACAACCTCAGATTACAGTATCGTCCGAACACCCTCGTCAATCGAAATATCCGTGTGCGGAAATCCGTTAATGTTGAATTTCTCCCCGGTTCCCTGATGAAAATGAAAAAAACGGCTGATGTGGTAATCCTCATCCAGCACGTCGAAGGCCCGCTCGGCCTCTTCGTGCGACAGGCCCAGCGATGATATCGGCACCAGCTTCCCGTAGCCGCCCGCAACCGCCAGATATTTATCCACCACTTCGCGCAATTCCATTTTCAGATCCAGACGTACGCGCCGGCTTCGCCGTACGGCAAATTCATATAGAAAATATTCGCATCGCCGATGCGCGCAAACGCCGCCAGCAAATTCCGCGCGCCATGCTTCGCGCAGTACCACTCTCCAGGCGCCGACACTATCTGCTCCACTTCATCCAGGCTCGGCACCTGCTCGCGCGAAAGCCACAGCCACTTCGCCGGAAACCCGCACTCTCCGCATACCACATGATCCTGCTTCAGCCGCGCAGCAATCGCCTGCGCCACTTCCGGCCGCAACCCCGCTGCCTCGAAATCCGCCTGCCCCACGAAAAAATACTGCGTGAAAAGTTCCGGGTCCGGTTCGAACCCCGCCACACGCCCCTCGAACGATTCCAGGTCCGCAAGCACCGCGCTCTCCAGGCACTCGCGGCAAAGCGTGATTTCCGGCCGCACCACATCGCTGCGCTGCGCTCGCTTCCCTTTCAGGTACAACGTATCCGGCAGCAGCGTCGCGATCCAGCCGCATTCCTCACCCAGATGAATGCATTCCGGCGGCGTACCCTTCAACCACGCCCACCAATTGCGGCTGCGCGGCAGAATTTCGATCCCGGGATAGGCCTCGTCGTACGAAATCCGGCTCAAGATGTTCCGCGCGCCACGCGCCTCCAACGCCGTATAGTAACAGACCGCCACAATAAAGCGCGCGCGTGGCAAACCCGCATTCAAGTCTCGCCGTCGTTTCCTCTGTGCTCTCCTGTTTTTCTCAGTGCACTCTGTGTTAAGCCTTCGCCGTTACCATTGCAGCGTTTGTCCGCGCCGGAAGCATCGGCTATCATAGTTCGGTACGAAATAAGCGCTCGCAATTTTTCGTTCGCTAAACGAACAGGGAGGATCGGGAATGGCAATCTCAGTAGGAGCAGCCGCGCCGGATTTTACGCTAAAGGATCAGAATCAGAAGGAAGTGAAGCTCTCGGAATTCAAGGACAAGAAAAACGTCGTGCTGGTTTTCTACCCGCTCGATTGGAGCCCGGTGTGCACCAATGAGCACGCTTGTTTCGTGAACGACATGAAGCGCTTCGAACAGCTCGACGCGCAGGTGCTCGGCATCAGCGTGGACAGTGCCTGGTCGCACAAGGCCTTCGCGGAAAAAATGGGGATTCACTATCCCCTGCTCGCGGATTTTCAGCCGCGGGGCGCCGTCGGTGAAAAATTCGGCGTGTATCTCGCGGAAAAGGGCATCACCGGCCGCGCCATAGCGATCATTGACCGCTCGGGAAAAGTCGCCTGGTTCAAAAACTACGACATCCCCACGGTCCCGGATCTGAAGGAAGTTTCCGAGGCGCTCGCGAAATTGAATTAGTTCAGCGGCGGTGGAATTCGCTTTTGCGGCGGCTCGGGGGGGCCAGAGATAGTTTGGCCGCGCTGTCAGTTAGCCGCGGCAGCTTTGGCGGGCGACGCGGTAGACGAAGCAGCGGGAGCCGGCGCAGCTCCCGCGCCTTGCGAAAATGTGCGGATAAAATCCACAAGTTGCCAGCGCTCTTCCTCGCTCAGCTTTTTCTTGAACGATGGCATCGGCTTGTGTCCCTCTGAAATTTTCCAGAAGAGTTCTCCGTCCGTCTGCGTGCTCATCGCGTGCGCGTCGGTAAAATCTGAAGGCTGCACGGACAGCTTGTCCGCGCGCGAGCCTTTTCCGTTGCCGTATTCCCCGTGGCAGTTTTGGCAGCGGTCCATGTAGACGCTCATACCCGCGGCAATCGTTTGCGGCGTCCCCGGCACGGGATTGGGCATCTGCCTCGCCTGTTGCGGCGCGCTCCAATCGCTCAACGCGTACACCATGATCCCGCCTGCAACGGCCACAATAACGAAGATCACAAAGATTCCCAGTACCTGCGATCGCGACGGGAATTTAGCTTTGCCTTCAGCGGGTTTGTCGGGGGTCATGCTTCTGGAAGCGTCCTGAGGAGCGTTTCAGCCACCGCAAAATTTTCGCACTGCGAGCGACGATTTTCAACCGTTTGCGGGAGAATTAACGAGCGGTGTGGATGGCCTGAAACACCGAAATCGCGACAATCACCAGCATTGCTACCACGTAAATCCGCAAGCACCACAACAGCACTCGAGTTTTCGTTGATAGCTTTTGCCGCCCGAAATGCGTGCGCCGCTTGGCCGCAACTACCTGGTCGGCCTCCAGCAAGGACAACACGGCGCGAGGATCCTGCAGCGTCAATTGCTCGGAATTGACTTCCGCGCCGGCGAGAGCGCGCTCGTCTTGCGAAGCGCCTGTGTATGCTGGATTCAAGTTCCAACCTCTCGATTAAAATTACATTTCCAAACGCGCCGAATCAATGCGGAACGGATCATCCTCCCAGCCACTTCGGAAACACCGTCGCGACGCCAAAGCCCAAACCCGCGACGATCAAAAGAACGGTAACAATGATGCCTGCAAGATTGGTCCAATAGCCGTTCACGTGCTCGCCCATCACCTCGCGGTCGTTGACGAGCAGCAACAGAAAGGCCAGGGCGGGAGGCATTGCGAGGACGGCGATCACGTTCACCGTCAAGACCACGAACTCCAATGGAAAGCGCGGGATCAGCACCAAGGCCGCCGCAGCGCTGGCGGAACCAAGCAATGTCAGATAAAAAGGCCACGCCTCGCGCAACGGCCGGTTCAGACTGTGCCCTGTTTGCAGCACTTCGCCGAACGCATACGCTGACGACGTCGAGATCGCAATCGCGGCTACAATCCCCGCTTCGAATATGCCCAACGCGAAGAGCGCCGCACCCGCATGGCCGATCAAAGGCTCCAGCGCCTCCGCGAACTGCGCGCCTTGAAAGTCGGCGGCGTTAATACCGTGATGAAAGAGCGGCACCGTAGCGAGTATGGCGGCAATGGCAAACACGGACGCGAGCAAAGCGCCGAGAAATGTGTCAAACCGGCCGGCATTGATGTCGCGCGGCTGCATGCCTTTATCCACCACCGCACTCTGCTGAAAGAAAAGCATCCAGGGAGTGACCGTCGCGCCGATAGTGGCCAGGATGAGCACAAGAATTTCGTAGCGGCTGCCGGTAGGTAGCGGCTTCCAGGTGAGCATGGCGTGGCCGACGGCATGCCAATCGGGCCGTGCCAGAATCGCGGCTGGAATGAATAAACCGTTAAAGATTGCGAGGCTCAGCGTGATTCGTTCCCAGGTCCAGTATCGGCCGGTAGTGATTGCGCCAGCAACAACGACCAGGGCGCCGCCAACCGCCACCGCCGGGCGTATGCCAAAGAAGCCGAGCCCCGCACGGACGCCGATGAACTCCGTTACCAGCGTCAGGAAATTCCCAAGGATCAAGTCGCCCATCGCGAAGAAACCCCAGAATTTTCCGAAACGATCGAAGATGAGTTCGGCGTGCCCGCGATGCGTGACGGCACCCAGGCGCACAGTCATTTCCTGCACCACAAATCCCATTAGGAATGTGAGCACGACGAAGGGAATGAAAAATCCGACGCCGTACCGCGAGCCGTCTGCCGAATAGGACAGCATGCTGGGGGCATCATTTTCACCGAGGAAGACCAGCACACCCGGGCCAACCAAAAGCCAAAGCAACCGCAGGCCGCCGAACGATTTGAAGCGGCCTTTGCGGCGGGCTTGGGCAACCTCCCAGCGGTCGCGGGCGCGGTCTACGTCCTCGTGAGTAACCAGGCCGATCAGTTCCGGCGCCGCTGCGGACTCGACGGCAGTTTCGGTCGTCGGATGCGCGGTATGTTCGCTCAAGATGTTGGGATTTTTGTGCGAGCCGTTCATGGGTTAACCATGTTGAACTCTGTGTATAAACTACGCTTAACAGCTGCGCGCGTCAATCCCCGATATGGCGGGGCGTCCCAAGAATTCAGCCAGACGATTTCCCTGCTCTGCTATAGTGAACGAGCAATCCTAAGAGGAGCCTGTTAATGAGCGAACAAGCCAAATTGCCGCAGCAACAGAAGCAGCAGGTGCAAATCAAGGCAGACGAAAAGGAGTTGCTGGGGCAATACTCGAATCTTGCTGTGATCCATCATAACGGCGAGGAATTCACGCTGAATTTCATCTACTTGTTTCCCAGCGTGCCGCAGGGCAAATTGGTTTCGAGCGTGATCCTGAGTCCTGCCCACGCGAAACGCTTGTTGCAGGCGCTGAAGGAGAACGTGGCGCGATTTGAATCGCAATTCGGAACGCTGCCCGAAGGATCGGCGCCAGTTCCCGATACAAATTTCGGATTCGTGCAGTAGCCCGGGTGATTTAATGCGCGAGCGAATCGGCGACGACCCACTTGCCGTTGGGTTCGAGGAACTCGAGTCCAACCGCGAAGCCTGAATCCGGAACGAGCTGGCAGTAAGCAACGCGAGCAATGGCTCGAAACGAGCCCGTCATGGTCGCGATGGTCAGCCGATCACCGGGCTTCCAACGTCGGGTGCTGAGAACGCGCGCGCCGCGCGGGCTGACATTTTCGGTAAAGGTTGTTTCCGTTCCGGGCAGGGCAGGATGTCCGGTGATCTGGACGCCAACTTCCATGGGAATGCGCGTTTCCCGGCGCGGTGCTGTGGCCAATCTTGGGACACCCATCCCAAATCGCATTTCAGCTGCCCCCTTTTTATAAACAGGCCGCCACATGCCCCAGACGAAATTTCTTTTGGCCCTTTCCTTTCATCCGATACAACGCGGTATCGGCTGCTCCCAAGAGTTTGTCGATGTTCGTGCCGTCCTGCGGATATACGGCCAGACCCACGCTGACGGAGATCGCGGGTTGCTGGCCGTCGCATTTCAGTTGCTCGCAAATTCTAAAGGCTGCTTGCGTCGCTTCCGCTTCGCCGGACTCGGGCAAAATCAGGGCAAACTCGTCGCCGCCATAGCGCGCCGGAGTATCAATGGCGCGGCTGCCGCTGCCCAACGCGGCGCCGAGGCGCTTGATGGCCCGGCTTCCGACCAAATGTCCGTACTTGTCGTTAATTTTCTTCAGACCGTCGAGATCGAAAAGCAATACCGCGAAACTGCGGCCGGTGCGCCGAGAGCGTTGGATTTCGGTTTCGAGCACCTCGACCAGACGCCGGTGGTTGGCTAGCCCGGTGAGCGGATCCGAAGCAGCCATGTGGCTGACTTGATCGAAGAGTTGCGCGTTATCGAGGAGCGTGCCACCGAGAACGATCACGTAGCTGGTCACCATCATGAAATGCGCGAGAGTGTAGGGGGCGTCGAGGTGATGCTGCGACTCGCTCATGGTGACGTGACAGACGACGTTGAGCCCTGCGGCGATGAATAAAGCGCGGTCGAGATACGCGCCGGCACGGCTCAGTCGTCGGGCGAATCCGATCGCGGCTACCAGGTAGATTGCCGCAGGCAGTAGATCCCAGGGACGCGGAATGAGCGCACCAGGCAGAATTTTCGGAGCGTGCGGCAGCATGAAATAGAAGACGCTGGTCAGGTAGGCGACGCCACCGACGATGAGCGTGGCGCCCGCCATTTCCTTGGCGGGGTCACGAGCTACCGGAATGCGACGTTCCACTGCGAGTGCGGCGAGCAAAACAACACCCAGAAGGGTCCGGCCGGCGAGCCAACCCACCGAGATTTGATTTCCGGGTGAGGGCGTGACCAGCATGCCGCGGTAAAACGTCATGCTCGTACCTGCCTCGATCAAGCCGGAAAGTACAAATCCAAAAGCGAGGATCAGCGAGATTCGATCATGGGTGCCGCGGAAACGAACGAGCGCATTGGCCGCGAAGGTAAACGCGATGAGGCTGCCGGCCATCTGCAAATAGGTGTCCAGCAGCGGGTCAGCGGTATAGCTGGAGCTGTGCAGAATCCAGAGCGTGGCCAGATACGCGCCGGTGACAATCGTCCAAAGCAAGACGACTCGAAAACGATGGAGAAATCCCCAAAACAGGCCCGGTTGACCCACAAAGCCCCCAAGTGGCTTACACTGCCCCGCACACAAGAGAGCAAACGGGATGCCAATCGTTTCGGTAGTTCTAGTACCATATAACTGTATTTTTATCTTGCAGATAAAGGTAGCGCGGTGGCGCGGGACGATCTCTCAGCGCTGAGTTGCCTCCTAAGGGTGGGAAGAAAGGTTACAACGTATGGCCGGGTCTACCCAAGCACAACCTTCAGGACTTGGCGGGCGGAGGCGGAAGCTCGTGCGCCTGGACGACGCTCTGGAAGGTGGAACGCTTGTGGGATCCATCGCAAAAAGGTTTCCGCTCGGAAAAACCGCAGCGGCAAAGGCCGATTTTGGTGCGACCGCCGAGACCGTAGGCGTGGCCTTCCTGGTCCACGATTTCTATTTCGCCGTCAATGAGCAACGGGCCGTTGTTAACGACTGTTACCTTAATTTCTGCCATTCGATCCTCCGATCGAAACCTGTGTAGTTGTCGCGGCAATGCGCGCGCGAATGCACCAGCTATGCGAAGAACGTCAATATTTGGGGACTGTCGGGTCCACTTCGTCCGACCATGCAAGGATACCACCCTTCAGGTTCAAGACCTTGCGAAAGCCGGCGCGCTGCAGAAAATCTACTGCTTCGGCGGAGCGCTTGCCGCTGCGGCAGTGTGCCACGATTTCACGAGAGCTATCGAGTTCACTGGCGCGCTTCGAGAGATCGCCGAGCGGAATCAGGTGGCCGCCAAGATTGCAGATTTGATATTCGTGCGGCTCGCGGACGTCAAGGATGAAGAGATCGTCGCCGCGATCCAGTCGCGATTTCAGTTCGCGCGGCGTGATTTCGGGAATCGAAAGCTGCGGCGCGGGAGCTTCTTCGCCGCGAATGCCACAGAATTCCGCGTAGTCGATTAATTTGGTCACCGTGGGATTCTTGCCGCAGACCGGGCAATCCGGATTCTTGCGCAGTTTGAGTTCGCGGAAGCGCATGGCCAGGGCATCGAAGAGAAGGAGACGCCCGACCAGAGATTGTCCCTTGCCGATGATGAGCTTCAGCGTTTCGGCGGCCTGAATCGAGCCGACGATTCCTGGCAGAACTCCCAGCACGCCGCCTTCGGCGCAGGACGGAACTAATCCGGGAGGAGGCGGCTCGGGATACAGGCAGCGGTAGCACGGCCCGTCCGGATAGCCGAAGATGGTGACCTGACCTTCGAATCGGAAAATCGAACCATATACGTTGGGCTTTCCGAGAAGCACGCACGCGTCGTTTACAAGGTAGCGCGTGGGAAAATTATCGGTGCCATCCACGATGATGTCGTAGTCTTTCAAGATATCGAGGGCGTTTTCGCTGGAGAGGTGAGTTTCGAAGCGGTCTATTTGAATTTCGGGGTTGAGATCGCGCAAACGATCGGCGGCCGCTTCGATCTTCGGGCGGCCCACGTCGCCGGTGCCAAACAAAATCTGGCGCTGAAGATTGGTGAAATCCACGCGGTCGAAATCAACGAGGCCGATGCGGCCCACGCCTGCTGCAGCAAGATACAAACCTAGCGGCGCGCCGAGCCCACCGGTTCCGATACACAGGACCTTGGCTTGCTTCAGCTTGAGCTGCCCCTCCATCCCAACTTCGGGCATGATCAAGTGGCGGCTGTAGCGCAGGACTTCTTCCTTCGATAACGTAACCGGCGCGGTGGCCGGCGCGGGTTGCGTTGAGATGTCTGGTTTTGTGACCATTGCAAAACTCCCTGAGTTTACTCGCGCGCGCCGCCGGCAATCGAAGGCACGATGCTTACGGTATCGCCTTCGCGCAGCGGCGTCTGGTCCTTCTGCATGTAGCGGATGTCTTCGTCATTTACATAGACGTTCACGAAGCTGCGCAGGCGCCCATCATCGGAATACAAATGCTTCTTGAGTTCCTTGAAGCGATCCGTCAAGGCGCTGAGAGCCTCGCCCACAGTGCCGGCTTGTAACTGGACGCTTTCCTGTTTTTCCGCATAGGCGCGCAGCGGCGTCGGGATGATTACCTTTACTGCCATTCGCATTCCTCCTGATGATTCAAATCCTGCGGAAAAAGGTCCCGTAAAGCTCAATTAGATGCTCGCCGAATGCGCCGAGGATTCAATCGCCTCGGAGTCGTAGGCTGTACGATCGTCGCGCAATCGCCAGGAATTCATATCGCACGGCTGGCCGGATTGCACGCTGATGATGATGTAACTGTACCAGGGCCACGCATGATCGCGATCGTACTCGCTGGGGCGGGCTGGATGATCCGGGTGCGAATGATACCAGCCGATCAGCTCGAGATTTTGCGCGCGCGCGGTCTTCTCGGCGAGGCGGACGTCTTCCGACGTCACTTCGAAACGATTCCGCGGCGAATCGTCGCGACGATTGGCCAGCGGCATTAGATCCAGGACTTCGCGCGCGTCTTCGCCATCACGGCCGAGAATTGCACCGCAACACTCGTGTGGGTAGGTTTCCACGCCGTGCGCGCGAATGCGTCCGGCGAGAGGCTCGGTAATTTTCAGAACGAAGCCGCTCACGCTTCGCTCCAGAAACGCTCGGTGAGATATTTTTCGCCCGAGTCAGGGAATATCGTGACGATGACGGCTCGCTCGCCCGGCGGCAATTTTCGCGCGATATCCATGCAGGCCCACAGCGCTGCTCCCGAACTTACACCTGCGAGAATTCCTTCTTCGCGCGCGAGCCGCCTGACGAGCTTCTGGGCATCTTCGGTGCGCACGGCCATGTCTTGGTCGGCGAGCTTGGAATCGTAGATGCGCGGGACGATTGCGGTGGCCATGTGTTTCAAACCTTCCAGGCCATGAAATCCCGAGTCGGGCTGAAAACTGATGCAGCGGACCGCGGGGTTCAGCTCCTTCAGGCGGCGAGTTGTGCCGACGAATGTGCCGCTGGTGCCCAGGCCTGCGATGAAATGCGTGATGCGTCCCTGCGTTTGCTGCCAAATTTCCGGCGCAGTGGTGGCGTAGTGAGCGGCGGGATTCGCGGGGTTGCTATATTGATCCGGGTAAAAATATTTTTCGCGGTCTGACTGGTATATTTCCTGCACGCGCCGGATGGCGCCGTCGGTGCCTTCATCGCCCGGCGTGTAGACGATTTCGACGCCGTAGGCTTGCAGAATTTGTTTGCGCTCGGGCGACGCGCTGGAGGGAAGGCAAAGTTTGACGCGGTAGCCCAACGCCGCACCAATCATGGCGTAGGCGATTCCGGTGTTTCCGCTGGTGGCATCTAAAATCGTTTTGCCCGGACGCAGCGCGCCGGTGCGTTCGCCTTCCCGAATCATCGAATAGGCGGGGCGATCCTTTACGGAACCGCCGGGATTGAACCATTCCGCTTTGGCGTAAAATTCGGCGTTCGGGAAGGCGGCGACGATGCGCTCGAGGCGCAGGAGCGGCGTGCTGCCGATACGATCGAGTAGGCGTACGCCCGCCTCGGCCTTCGCGGCATCGGAGGCGGAGACGACCGACGATTTGTTCGCAGCGTTCAAATTCAGTGGCACCTAAAACCGCAATTTGACAAGATTGTTCCGGATGAGCTCCGCCCCTGGATATTTTAGATGCGGGAAGAACTCAACGTATTCAGCTTATTTGAAGCAGTTCGCCGCGATCGCTGCGCGTGTGCGAGTCGTTTCGGAACACGCGGCCAATATATTCGCACAGCAGCCGGGAGCGAGCAATCTCCGAAGGCTCTGATTTTTACATTTACAGACAGCGTGTTGAACCCCTATGCTGGAGCAACCATGTGGTACGTCAACAAACTATTCGATCAGCCTGCAGTGGAATCGCTTTCGGCCAAGGGTTTTCTAGTTCGCAATTCGGGCGGAGTGGTGCGCATCGAGAAATACGATTGCGGCGGGGAGCTGCGCAAGACGCCCGAGGGCCGATTTCAGATGACCGAAATTCCCTGCATCATGATGCAGGGGCAGTTCACGACGCTGTGGGACGCCGGTTATCAGAAATTTTTGATTGGGCACGAGGGCAAGAAATTTCCGGTGCACGTGGGACAACTGCGGAATTTGCGGCTCTTCAATGAGGAATTACGGACGGCGCTGGCCGTGCCGACTTATTACAACGAAGCGCTTGGCTCAACCTGTGCTTACAGCGTTTATGATCGCGTGAAGGGCCGGCCGGGCGATGTGCCGGATGAAAGTGTGGGAGCTCACGAAGAGGCTGAGCACTAAGTTCGCCTCCCGTCTGTGCCGCGCCCTGTAGGATCCAGTTGAAAGTTCTTTCCTCACTATTTGTGTGCGTCTTGAAGTTGCCGGCGCAGGCGCGCGACATCCACTCGATGCTGTGCGAAAAATTGCGAGCCGACAAATATTACCGGGACGTCGTTGGTGTAGCGGTCCAGCAGGATCGGGTCATCGTCAATGTCCACTTCGTGGAGCTTCGCACCGAATTCAGCGAGTAGCGGCACCATCGTGGCTTTGGCCTCTTCGCATAGATGGCAGCCTTCGCGCATGTACATGGTGATGTCGAGAGACCCCACGATTGCGAGGCGACCATCCTCGGTTCGCTGATAAAAATCGCTGCCCCCCTGTGGCTTCAGCAGTCCTTGCTTCACGAGATCCGTTACCGCGTCCAGCACAGCCTCGCGTTCCGTGGGGGCGTTGCCGCCGACGAATTCGAATAACGTATGGAGATCGAGCGAGTCCCGCTCGATTTGATCGAAGGCTGCGAGTATTCGTCGTGCGGTGCTTTCCATGTGATTCGCGGTAGCCGAGAGTTCCCGCTGCGCCTGACTTGTATCGACTAAGGCTTGATCGTGTAGAACTGCTGGAACGGGCCAATCGCCGGGAAAAATGCGCGCGAGCGAAAGAGTTCGGCAATCTGGCGAATGTGGCCGAGATCGTGGAACGCCCACTCATTCATCAATTGGCCGATGGTGACGCGGCCGATATTGCTGTGCTGGCCGCTGCGTCCCAAAACGGAGATCGGCACGTAGCGCAGCGCGGAGAGGGTGCGGTCGCGTTCGTGGCAGAATTTTTTCAGATTTTCGCGCGCCTTGGAGCCTGAATACTTGCCTGCCGCGTAGGCGGCGTTCTGATCGTATTCTACGAGCGTCGGATTGTTTTTCTCCATCATCAGCTGGACGCGTTCGCGAAAACCGACGACTTCCACGTCGGCCAGGTGCGCGAGAACTTCGTTAATGGACCAGCGGTCCGCCGCGGGCTTCCAATGCAGCTGCTCATCGTTGGCGGACCACACGATTTTTTCGATGATGATTGGAGTTTGCTCCAGAACAGCGAGGCCCGGCAGAGCGTCCGGACTTGGAGAAGCGGCCATGAAACCCTCCCGAAAAGCATTCAGAATTTCTTTTATACCGCACTCGGAGAAGGTTGTCGAAGGCGGGCTTGTGCCGCTGACCCGCGCGTGGTACACCGGAAAGCGATGATGCAACGCCGAAAACAGGCGCTGCGAGGTGCGATTCGTCATGGCTTCCGTGCTGGCTTTTGTGGATGACTTATTTTTTCAGGCAAAAATCCTGGAGACGGCAAAGCATGCGGGCGTGGACGTGCGAACGTTTACGACTGCCGATGCGCTTCTCTCGGAAATCAGAAAGCAGACGCCGAAGCTGGTGATTGTGGATCTGAATGCGCACAACAAACCGCTGGACGCGATCGAATCGGTACGTTCTGCCGCGCCGGATGTGCCGCTGATCTCGTTTCTCTCGCACGTGCAAGTGGAACTCGCACAGCGCGCGAGCGCGGCGGGAAGTTCGCGGGTGATGCCGCGCTCGCAATTCACGCGGGAGCTTGCAACCATCCTGGCGCAGGCGAAATCTCAATCGTGATGAAGAAAGAAAATCTGCGCTTTCCGCGGATCGTTTGTTGCCTGGTGCCCTTGGCATTGGCACTCTCGCTTCCCGGCGATGCTCGGGGCCAGCATTCGAGTGGGCAAGAGCATGTGCAAACCAGCGCAACTCCTGCCGACAAGGACCCCGCCGCGGCGCTGGCTGACGTACTGTCAGCCGCCTGCCGCGCGAACCAGACCGAGTTTTCGAATTATCTGACGGGCGATAACGGCGCGGCATTTCGCGCACTGCCGGAGACACAACGCAGCGCCTTGATGAAGCGACTTTCGCTGGCGGACAGCCCAGGCAGGCCACTGCTTTCCTCCGATGACCACAATCACATCGTGCTGTTTTGCCGCGCGCCGGAAACCTCCGTGGAGTTCCGGTTCGGCGCAGCGCGAGTGCACGAAAATCTGGCATTCATTCCGGTGAACGTGGTGAACGGAGAAGAGGCCGATTTTGGACTGGTGCGTGAAGCGGGCGGATGGCGGTTGCTTTCGCTGGGTTTGGTGCTCCTAGACGTCCCGCAGCTGTCGAAGGAATGGGCGCAGCAGGACCTCGCCGCGCACGAGGACGCGATTGTCGCCGCCCTTCATTCGCTCGCCGAAGCAATCCAGACGTACCGAAATGCGTTTGGCAAGCTGCCCGAATCGCTGGCCGAACTTGGCCCGGCGCCGCCGAACCAAGTTTCTCCCGAACAAGCCTCACTGGTACCGGCGGGCCTCGCCGCTGGAAAACAGGACGGCTACGTCTTCCGTTATCGCATCGCGCCCGACGCGAATGGCAACGACAAAGATTTCGAACTGGCGGCCACTCCGGCACCCTACGGGAATCTGGGGCGGCGATCTTTTTTCATGGACATCGAGGGAAAAGTTCACGGAGACGACAAGCACGGCGCGGTGGCGACGTACGAGGATCCATTGATCGCCGGTGAAAAAGCTCCGGTTGAAAAGTCAGAGTGACATTTCACGGCCTCGGGTATAATGCCTTGAAGTTTCAGCGATTTCCGATGCGATTGCTGTGAACCTGCGAAAAAGGAATCTGGATGTCACAATCGAGAGTTCTTGCTGACCAGATTTTTCCCCAAGAAGGGATTGCGGCCGATACGGTGCGGATCGCCGCAGCGACTATCCTGCTGGCTCTGTGCGCGCATATCGCGATTCCTCTGCCTTGGACGCCCGTGCCAATCACCGGGCAGACTTTCGGCGTGTTGCTGGTCGGCGTGCTGTTGGGCGCGCGGCGCGGCAGCATCGCACTCGTACTTTATTTGCTGGAAGGCGCCGCGGGGCTTCCTGTTTTTCAGCCGCTGGGGCTGGTGGGACCGGCGCGTTTTCTGGGACCGACGGCTGGGTATCTGATTTCTTATCCTGTGGCGGCTTTCGTGACGGGCTGGCTAGTGGAACGCGGGGCGCAAATCGCAGGGGCACGCGCGGGAAATTCTCGCTTCGCCGCCTTTCCTCTAATTGGTGGGCTGATTTCAGGCGAGGCCATTATTTTCGCCGGAGGTTGCGCGTGGTTGGCTGTGGGGTTGGGATTCGGTTGGAAGCTTGCGCTGGAACAGGGCGTGTTGCCGTTCGTTCCAGGTGAAATCGTCAAGCTTGCGACGCTCGTAGCGGCAGTTGGAGGGTTCCAGCTCTTCCGGCGAAGGTCTTAGTTTAAATTTCGTCAGCCGAAGCTATTTGCTGATTTCTATTTTTCGATTTTTGGGATTCTCGTTATGCCCGCACAAACTGCCCCGCACAAGCAAACTCCCGAAGATGCGTTGCGCGCCGCGAATACGGGGTTTTACGCGGCTTTTGAATCGCTGGACCTAGCGGAAATGGAAGCGGTGTGGTCGCACGATGATGGCGTGACGTGCGTCCATCCGGGCTGGGATTTGCTGCTGGGGTGGGATGAAGTGCGCGAACGGTGGGCGCGGCTATTCGCGAATGCGAAGCGCGTGCGCATTGCGTTGAGCGGAGTGTGGGTGCGGATTGAAGGCGACGTGGGCTGGGTTTCCTGCACGCAGCACGTGACCACCGCGTTTGCTGACGGCTTTGAGGACGCGATCGTCCAAACCACGAATATTTTCCTGCGGCAAGAAAACAGATGGCTGCTGGTGGCGCATCACGCGTCGCCACTGCCACCTTCCCCGCGTTCCCCGGTGCAGTGAGAAATACACGACAGATCGCCCTTGGCGGAAATCCCCGATGATGATGAAAGCCGGAGTCTTGCCGTTCATTTTGTTTGTTTGCGCTGTTGCAAGTGTCGCCGCTTTCGGTGCGGTGCAGGAATCCGGCAAGCAGAATTCAGCGGCGGTGACCGCCGCGCAGCAGGTCATCCAGGAATTGGCGGCGGGGCAATTCGATAAGGTGGAAGCGCAATACGACGCGCGGATGGCGGCGGCTTTGCCTCCCGGAAAGCTCGCGGCTACGTGGCCGAGCTTGATCGAACAAGTAGGCGCTTTTCAATCCATCACGAACGCGCATGCGTCGAAAGTGCAGGGGCTCGACGTCGTCAGACTCGAGTGCAAATTTCAGAATGCAAGTCTGGAGGCCACGGTTGCGTTTGACAGCAACGGCAAAATCGCGGGATTGGGTTTCCGCCCGCACCAGGAGGAAGTGGCGGCGTGGACTCCGCCGGCATATGCGAAGGAAAGTACGTTTACCGAATTGCCGCTGACGCTGGAGAACGGAAAATTCGAACTGCCAGGAAAGTTGACGATTCCCAAGGGTAATGGACCGTTTCCTGCGGTCGTGCTGGTGCAGGGTTCCGGACCGCACGATGAAGACGAAACAGTGGGACCGAATAAACCTTTCGCGGACCTGGCCTGGGGACTGGCGAGCCGGGGAGTCGCTGTCTACCGATACACGAAGCGCACTCAGCAATACGGATTGCAAAGCAGCGACGACCCGGCGAAATTAACGGTCGAGGACGAAGTGATCAGCGACGCGCGGGCTGCCGTTGCTTTAGTTGCGAAGCAACCCCACATTGATCCGAAGCAAGTTTTTCTGATCGGACATAGCTTGGGAGCGTATCTGGCTCCGCGGATTGCGACCGATGACGCACAAATTGCGGGAATTGCGATGCTGGGAGCGAACACGCGTCCGCTGGAACAAGTGGTGCTGGAGCAGATTCATTATCTGGCTTCGTTGAACGGAACGCCGACCGAAGACGAGCAGAAACGAATCACGGCGGTCGAGGACGCGGTGAAGCAAATTGAAAGCCAAGATCTGAAACCCGGCGACGTGGTTCCTTTTCTGGGCGCGACGACCTATGGCGCTTACTGGCTCGACCTGCGCGGGTACGATCCGGTGAAAACAGCGCGCAAACTCAAAATCCCCATCCTGATTCTGCAAGGTGGACGCGACTACCAAGTGACGCCATCGAACTACGAGGCTTGGGCCGCTGCAATCGGGAGACGCAGCAACGTCACGATGAAGATTTACCCGGATTTGAATCACCTTTTCATGGCGGGCAGCGGGCACTCCACCCCGGCGGAGTACGAACAGGCGGGACACGTTTCGGAAGCGGTGATTGACACGATCGCGACGTGGGTGCTGCCGAGTGAAAAACCGGGAACTTTGAAGCAAACGCCGTAGCGGCGTCGCTACCGCGTTAGGCCCCGCCCTTTCCCTCCAGAAATTTCGATAAACTCCCGGCGAAGTGCACAAAATCAGCTGGCATCATGATCACCGTAGTGCTGTTGTTCTCGGCTCCCACCTCGGCAACCATTTGCATACGTCGCAATTCAAGCGCTGCAGGGTTTCCCACCATCAACTGCGCGGCATCGGCTAGTTTCTGCGATGCCTCTAATTCGGCGTCCGCTTTGATGATCCGGGCGCGTTTTTCGCGCATCGCTTCCGCTTCCATTGCCATTACCCGCTGCATATCCTGCGGAATCTCCACGTCCTTCATTTCCAGCAATTCGACAGTTACTCCCCAGGCGCTCGTATTCTCAAGAACGTTTCTCTTCAGGAGGGCATTGATCTTGTCTCGCTCTTTCAAAACCTCGTCGAGATCGTGCTGTCCGATGACATTGCGCAGGCTTGTCAAGGCCACTTGTTGCACAGCCGCGCGGAAGTTCTCGACCGTGAGAACGGCTTTCTTGGGATCGTTCACCCGAAACCAAAGAACTGCGTTTACCTTTACCGTGACGCTATCCCTGGTGATCGTTTCTTGTTGCTCAATGGGGTTGGTGACGACGCGCAGATCGATACGAGTCTCGTTTTCGATCCCAAGTGGAATCAACCAGAACAATCCTGGTCCACGCAGGCTGTTGTAGCGACCCAGCCTAAATACAACCGCGCGCTGGTACTCACGCGCAATCCGAAGGCCTGAAACGAAAATCCCGCACAGGACAAGAAACAAAATCACGTTTAAGGGAGTGCCTCATTACTTGAGCGTACTATGACTTGATGTAACTTTTCGGACGGTTGCGACCCCGTTGAGACTAATCTGGCAACACTGCGCCGCGGGGCATGAGGTCTCTGAGTACAAGGCACCTAGCACCTATACGGGCGGTGGGGGCGTGTGGTATCCTGTGTCTGCAGAGATTCGGCGCTCACGCCGGAAGACGTACACACCTAGGCAAGATCACCGCAGCGGGCAAGACATTTGTGGGAGTATCGTCTACCCAGCCCGGCCGCGGCAGGTGAGCGGTTCCTGTGAGAGCCAGGACGGGCTATGTCCACACCGGCAGCCTCACCCAAGACGGCGGAGATTCGGCTCGCGCACTCCCCTGACAGCGATGATGCGTTCATGTTCTACGCCCTCGCGACGGGCAAGGTGCGTTTGCCAGGCGTGAAGTTCACGCACATTCTTTCGGATATCGAGTCGCTGAACCAGGCCGCGAAAAAAGAAGTCTATGATGTGACGGCAATCAGTTTTTATGCGTACCCGTTCGTCGCCGACAAATACATTTTGATGGATTGCGGCGCAAGCTTCGGCGAAGGTTATGGCCCGATCGTCGTCGCCGGACACCCGATCAAGAAGACTGACCTGGCGGGCCGGAAAATCGCAATCCCCGGTACGCTGACGACTTCGTACTTGGCGCTGAAATTGTATGAGCCGAATGTCGAGACGGTGACGATGCCGTTCGACAAGATTCTTGATGCGGTGCGGAATAAAGAAGTGGAAGCCGGTTTGCTGATTCACGAAGGCCAGCTGCTTTTCTCGCAGATCGGGTTGCATCGCGTTGTGGATCTGGGGCAGTGGTGGCAGGAGCAGACTGGATTGCCGCTGCCTTTGGGCGCGAACGCGATTCGTCGCGCGCTCGGCGATGATTTGGGACGACAGATTTCGCGCGTGATCCGCGACAGCGTTTCGTATGCGCTGGATCATCGCGAGCCCGCGCTGGATTATGCGCTGCAGTTTGCGCGCGATATGGATCCGGTGCTGGCGGACAAGTTTGTGGGAATGTACGTGAACCGCTGGACGCTGGATTACGGCGAAGATGGACGCCGCGCGGTGCGCGAGTTGCTGGCGCGCGGAGCAGCGGCGGGAATGCTACCCGGCGATGTACCGGTGGAATTTTTGAGCAGCACGGTGAGTGAAACGCCTTCACGATCTGCCTAGAATGTGGATTTTTGATTGTTGACGCGGGTGGCCGCTGCAGTACCTTCAGGTTGCGGATGCCCGCTGCCGCGCTTCCTGCCCGCAGTCTTCAGGTAAAATTATTGAGCCGATGACGAACCTTATCCAACAGGGCCTGGCCCTTCGCGAACTGCTCCGTGAACGCATCCTGGTGCTGGATGGCGCGATGGGCACCATGCTGCAACAGGAGAATTTGACTGCGGCTGATTTTGGCGGCCCGCACCTGGAAGGGTGTAACGAAAATCTGGTGCTGAGCCGGCCGGATGTGGTGCTGGGCATCCACCGCAAATATCTGGACGCTGGATCGGACATTATCGAAACGAATTCCTTCGGCAGCACGCCTGTGGTGCTGGCTGAATATGGCCTGGGCGAGCATGCGCGGAAAATCAGCCGCGTGGCGGCGGAACTCGCGCGCAAGGCGGCGGACGAATTCTCGAAGAGTGGGAAGCCGCGGTTCGTGGCCGGTTCGATGGGACCGACTACGAAGGCTATCAGCGTCACCGGCGGAATTACCTTCGAGCAGCTTCGCAATAATTATTACGAACAGGCGGCCGGGCTCGTGGAAGGCGGCGCGGACGTTCTGCTGCTGGAAACTTGCCAGGACACGCGCAACATCAAGGCGGGAGTCCTGGCCATTCAGGATTTGGGCCGCGAACTGGGTTCGCCAATTCCGGTGATGATTTCAGTGACGATTGAGGCGATGGGAACGATGCTAGCAGGCCAAGGCATCGAGGCGCTGTGGGCGTCGCTCGATCACATCGACTTGATTTCTCTGGGGCTGAATTGCGCGACCGGGCCGGAATTCATGACCGACCATGTACGTACGCTGCAGAGCCTGACCAGCCGCGCCGTTTCGTGTTATCCGAATGCTGGTCTGCCCAATGAAGAGGGTTTGTATGGAGAAACACCGACGAGTTTGGCGGAGCAGCTCGACCGGTTCATCGAACGCGGCTGGCTGAATATTGTGGGTGGGTGCTGCGGAACGACCGAGAAGCATATTCGCGCGATCGCGCAGATGGCCGAAGGCAAAAAGCCTCGGCGAGTGCCGGAACCGAATCACCGCGCGGTTTATTCCGGGATTGACATTATCGAAGCCGAGGACAGCACGCGGCCGCTGATCGTGGGCGAGCGCACGAATGTGATTGGTTCGCGGCTGTTCAAGAATTTAGTGGCTGCCGAGCAGTGGGAAGAGGCTACCGAGATTGCGCGGCGACAGGTAAAGAGCGGCGCACATATCGTGGATGTTTGCCTGCAGAGCACAGACCGCGAGGAACTAAGCGACATTCCTCCTTTCTATGACCAGCTGATTCGCAAAATCAAAGCGCCGATCATGATTGATACCACGGACGCGCGAGGCGTGGAGCTAGCGCTCACGTATTGCCAGGGCAAGAGCATCATCAATTCAATCAACCTCGAAGATGGCGAAGAGAAATTTGAGCGCATCTGCCCTTTGGCCAGGTCTTACGGCGCGGCGGTGATTGTCGGCTGCATTGACGAGGATCCGGTGCAGGCGCAAGCGTTCACGCGCGACCGGAAACTAGAAATCGCGGAACGCTCCTACCAACTGCTGACCGAGAAATTTGGAATTCATGCCGCAAACATCATTTTCGATCCGCTGGTATTCCCCTGCGCTACGGGCGACGAAAATTACATTGGCGGCGCAGTGGAGACCATTGAAGGGATCCGGCTGATCAAGCAGAAGATTCCGTACGTGCGGACGGTGCTGGGAATTTCAAACGTGTCGTTCGGACTGCCGGCAGGCGCGCGCGAGGTGGTCAATTCCGTGTTCTTGTACCATTGCACGAAAGCGGGCCTGGACCTCGCGATCGTCAACGCCGAACGCATCGAGCGGTTTGGTTCGATTCCGGAGCACGAGCGCAAACTGGCAGAAGCTTTGCTTTTCAACACGCCTCCGGCGGAAATTCCCGACGGACATTCACAGGCGGAGCTTCTTCGCGGCGCGCCCGCCGACTGGCGACAACAGACTCGCGAACAAAAGGCCGCCATCAATCAGTTCCACATCGCGGCGATCTCGGAGCATTTCCGCGGAAGCGGCGGGCGCAAGAAAGAGCGCGCGGCCGATTTGCCGCTGGATCAGCGTCTGGCGAATTACATCATCGAAGGCTCGAAAGATGGCTTGATTGACGATTTGAATCGCAAGCTCGAAGAAAAAATTCCGCCGCTCGACGTGATCAACGGCCCTTTGATGGCAGGCATGGGCGAGGTAGGGCGGCTCTTCAACAACAACGAGCTCATCGTGGCCGAAGTACTGCAATCCGCGGAAGCGATGAAGACCGCCGTCGGACATCTCGAGCAGTTCATGGAGAAAGCCGATACCGAAAAGCGCGCCAAGGTGATTTTGGCGACGGTGAAGGGCGACGTGCACGACATCGGCAAGAATCTCGTCGAAATCATTTTGAAAAATAATGGCTACGACGTGATCAATTTAGGGATCAAGGTGCCGCCGGAGGAACTGATTCGCGCGCATCGTGAACATCAGCCGGATGCGATCGGCCTTTCGGGATTGCTGGTGAAGAGCGCGCAACAAATGGTCACTACGGCTAGCGATCTGCGCGAAGCGGGGATTACCGTGCCGCTGTTGGTTGGCGGCGCCGCGTTATCGGACAAATTTACTCGCTTGAAAATCGCGCCGCAGTACAGCCAGGCGGTGTGTTATGCGAAGGACGCCATGACGGGCCTGCGCCTGATGAATGAGCTCAGTGACCCCGCGCGCCGTGAGAATGTCCTGCAGCAGCACACGCACGTGGGGACTGCGGTGCTGGATGAGTCGGCGGCAGCGCCGCTGGTGCCGGCGGGTGAGGAGCGCTCGCCACGAATTCGTACGGATTTGCCGATTCCGCCTGTCGCGTATCTCGAGCGAAAAGTTCGCTCCGTGCCGGATTTGAACGAAGTGTGGAGTTACATCAATCCCTACATGCTCTTCGGGCGCCATTTGGGCTTCCGCGGAAATTTCGAGAAGGCGCTCGCGGAGCGCGATCCACGCGCTCTCGAATTGCATGAAAATATGGAAGAGGTAAAACGCGAAGCCGCTTCGTTTATGAAAATTGGCGCCGTATGGCAATTCTTCGAAGCGGAGCGGCGCGGCAACTCGATTGCGCTTTTCGCGCCCGGGGAAACAGCGCCGGTTCACACTTTTCATTTTCAGCGCCAAGCGCTGGCCGACAAGTTGTGCCTCAGCGACTATGTCTTGCCGCCGCAAAACGGAACGCGCGATCATGTGGCGATCTTCGTGGTTACCGCGGGAGCAGGAGTGCGCGAGAGATCCGAGGAAGCGAAAGCGGCGGGCCGCTATCTTTTTTCGCACGGACTGCAGGCGCTGGCGATCGAGACCGCCGAGGCTTGCGCGGAATGGCTGCATCGCCGCATCCGCGAAGATTGGGGATTTCCTGATCCGCCCTCCCTGTCGATGCCGGAGCGATTTACTTCGCGCTATCGCGGGAAGCGATATAGCTTCGGATATCCCGCGTGCCCGAACCTTGAGGACCAGGCCGGCATCTGGATGCTGCTGCGTCCGGAGGAAATCGGAGTGCATTTGACCGAAGGAATGATGATGGATCCGGAAGCGAGCGTTAGCGCGCTGGTGTTTCATCATCCGGATTGCAATTACTTTTCGGTGGGCGAGCAGCCCGCACCATAAAAGACGCCGCGTCCCAAAGTGCCCTTTTCGCACGCGAAATTCGTTTACCGCAGAGACGCAGACGGCGCAGAGGAAACCACGGTCCTCGTCGCCAGGTTGGTAACGCCCCGTATTTTCAGTTGCCCTTGACGCCCTTCCGCCTTTCGACTAACTTTCTTGCAGTTTCTCGCGCCAATCCCGAGGCATCTTGATGAGCACCACTGCTCCTGGGCTCTATCTTTCCAGCACCGGCGGCTATCCGCGCGTCGGAGACTCTGCTGAGCTGCAATTATTGCAGCAGACGATTCTATCTCTCGGTTCCGGCGACCGCACCACCGCGGACTTGCTGGACGCGCAGAATCAAGTGACACGCCTGGCGATCGCGGCGCAGGTGAAGGCGGGGCTGGATATTGTGACCGACGGACAAATCCGCTGGAGTGATCCGATTTCGTATCTCGCAGCAAAACTGGACAATATCGAGTTTCAAGGCACGATCCCATTTTTTGACACGGACGTTTGCTGCCGCCAGCCAGTCTTCACCGGCCAACCGTTGCGGCGCGGACATTTGATCGCCGCCGAGTATAGCTTTGCGCGTAATGCGCTGGGGCATCTGCCGACGCCAAAACACAAAGCAGGGAAGCTCGCGATCAAACCGGTTCTGATCGGGCCGTATACTTTGGCGAAGTTTTCGCTTTCCGCGCGTTCGGACAATGGCGGCGCGCATGGACCGGCAACTCTCGAGGCGCGGGCTCTGGCGTACGGAGAAATCCTGGCGCCCGAAATTGAAGCGCTTTCGCAATCGGGAGCGGAGCTGATACAAATCGACGAGCCGGCAATCCTGCGGCATCCCGGCGACTGGGCAATATTCGAGCGATCGTTGGGGACGTTGCTGCAAGCGCGAGATAAGGTACGAAAAGCCGAGCGCAAACTCGAACTCGCGCTCTACGTTTATTTCCACGACAGCGCTGCGATGTATGAAAAGCTGGTGGAATTGCCCGTGGATATCCTGGGGATCGACTTCACTTGCGGCACGGGATTGATTGACACGATCGCATCAATCGGATCTCCGAAACCGCTCGCATTGGGTCTGGTGGATGGTCGCAACCAACTCATGGAGAACCCGGCGGACGTGGCTCGGCAGGTGGAGCGTTTGTTCCCTCAAATTCAGGGAGGACGCGCGTACCTGGGACCGTCTTGCGGTCTGGAGTATCTCTCGATCGATACGGCATTCGCGAAATTCGCCATGCTCCCGAAAGTGCTGACGGAGTTGAACGGCTGACGGCCTCAATCTTCGTGCGCTTCTACCGCAACGTCATTTAGTCGAAGTGACAATATCGGTTTGGATTTCGCTTCTCGCAGCCACCGTTATTCCTACGAAACAGGGTGCTAGCATCCGAACCATGAAACGGCGTCATCTGGATTCCCCTTCGGGCCAGGAAGCGACACCAGTGCCAGAGGTGGTACCCATCATCCCTGAGCAGGAATTGGTTCCCCGCGCCGCGCGGGGTTTATCTTCGCATGTGCGGCAGTTCCGCAAACGCAATCAGGGACTTTCGCGATAGATCGCGCTGGCGGTGTGGTGGCGTTGGCGTTCGTTCAACTTGCGATCCGCTGATCTACGCGACTAAGTATTCTTACGTCGTGTTGCGGTTCAGATCGAAACAGTCCCAGTATTTATTCTTTCGAATTCCCTTGTCGGAACTCCAGGGATCGGTGCTACTATCCCGCCAATGCCCAGCGGAGTAGTTGTCGACGCATCCCACTCCAGGACGGAAGGCGCACCGGCGACGGAAGTTCCTGGTTCCTCTCGATCTGCGAGCGCGAAATTGTTTGGCGACGCTGATCCCTCGGCGCACATGCTGGGGCTTCCGAAGTCTCATCCACAGCTTGCCCGCTGGGTCGTGGTAGCGATTCTCGCGGGCTCGGTAGCTGCCTTCGGTCTCATCGCAATCCTCCTCCGCTGAATCAAGATCGCCAGCTCGGACGCCGGCGTCAGCCGCGCGCTGCACCGCAAAGTTCAGAATTCAAAGTGCGAGGAAGTTCGGTTGCGATGTGGTTTTGCGCGGTGCTAACATTCACCTGATGGCTTTTAATTTGAACAGCGATTCGCGTGGGCCCGAGCCGCCGTCCTCCACCGGCCGAGGTGCCCGTCCTCCCGTCAAAGGCACCGTGATTGACATCCTCGACTTCCAGGAACCCACGCCTCCGCCGCCGGGCCTCATGGACAAGCGCCTGCCGTTCCCGGTTTGGCTACTCATCGCGTTGCTCTTGGGTGGTTTGATCGCCGCGGGGCTATTCGTACTGAGTTCCGGTTAGCAGCAGGTCCGAATGTGCGTGCACTTTCGACTCCGGATGGTTTTATGTCTCAGGAACACGCGCCCACAGGAAAGCCAACATCACTTAAATCACAGACCTACGCTTGGACCCGCGGCGCGAGCGCTTATCGCCGCCCAACCGCCGCCACGCGCCCGATATTCGCGAATACTGCTTTCGCTACACTCCAGTCACACGCTATTGACGTAACGGCGATTTCCGTTGACGATAGTGTTCCTTCTCTGGGGACAAAGTGCAGCGCATCCTATCTACTTACCGGTTTATCAACCATCCACTCGGTTCGGCGATTCTTGCGGAGATCGCGGCAGCGGGATTTTCCGGCATGGAGGTTTTCTGCGCGCCGCAACACTTTAGCTATCGCGATTCGCAGGCGATTCGCGAGCTGGGCGACGCGCTGGGCGAGCATCGCTTGCGACTGCATTCCTTACATGCTCCGACGGAACGCGACTTAGCCCCGGGACGCGAGAGCGGTGTGCCGATTTCCATTTCCGACCCGGAGAGGATTCGCAGGCTGGATGCCGTGGATGAAATCAAACGAGCACTGGACGTCGCGGAGCGAATTCCGTTTCAGTTTCTAGTGCAGCATATCGGGCATGGCCGCCAGATGGCGGACCCGCGAAAGCTGAACGCGGCGTTTACTTCGCTTGAAAATCTGTCCATGTTCGCAAAAGCGCGCGGCGTGACGATTGCGCTGGAAAATACGCCGGACGAACTCGGCGCCCCTGCGTCGTTGCAGCATTTCATCACCGAGACGCACTTGCACGATCTGAAATTGTGCTTCGACATCGGGCACGCCCACGTGGAAGACGGCGTGACCACCGGATTCGAAGCGATGCGCGAGCGCTTGGTGACCACGCATATTCATGACAATCACGGCGATAAGGACGAGCATCTTCTACCGTTCGATGGAACGATCGAGTGGGATGCGGCGCTACGCGCAATCGCAGGATTGCCGCAGCCGCTTCCTTTCGTCTTTGAAATTAAGGCGCAGGGGGCTGCGGGACCAACGCTCGATCAGATCCGCACGGCTTGCGACAAACTCGAAGAAAAATTCGACTCACTGGGGACCGGCGCGGCCCGGCTCTGATTCGGCGATAGCTCGCACGCAGTGACTTTACAACTACGGAAAAAATTAATGACCCAGGAAGCACAGGCTCCGATTTCGGCAACCACAATTGAAAAAGCAGGCGTTCATGCAGGAGCCACCATCATGATTCGCGGATGGCTCTATAACCTGCGTGAATCGGGGAAGCTGCTATTTCCGATTTTTCGCGATGGCACCGGAATCATTCAGGGCGTGGTGTCGCTGAAGGAATATCCCGACGCATTCGCGGCTCTGAAGGGGCTGCCGCAAGAATCGAGCGTCATTGTTACCGGGGCGGTGCGCGCGGAGCCCCGCGCGCCCGGCGGTTTTGAAATTGGAGTGACCAGCGTCGAGGTAATTCAGCGAGTCGCGGATTCCGAGCCTTATCCGATCCAGCTGAAGGAGCACGGAGTTGATTTTCTGCTCGACCGGCGCCATTTGTGGATTCGTACACCGCGGCAGGCTGCCATCCTGCGCATTCGCGCCGAGGTCGAGCGCGCGGCGCGAAATTTCATGGACGAGCAGGGCTACACGCTCACCGACGCGCCTATTTTCACTCCTGCGGCTTGTGAAGGCACTACGACTCTTTTTGAAGTCAATTACATTGACGATCAGAAAGCGTATCTCACGCAATCGGGCCAGCTTTATGTGGAAGCTTTGGCCGCCGCGCTCGGCAAGGTTTACACCTTCGGTCCCACATTTCGCGCGGAAAAATCGAAGACTCGCCGGCACTTGACCGAATTCTGGATGCTCGAGCCCGAAGCGGCTTACGCGCATCTGGAAGATATGATCCAACTCGGCGAAGGATTGGTGAGCGCGGTGGTGCAGTCCGTGGTGAAGAATCGCACACGAGAACTGGCATTGATCGAGCGCGACGTGGAGAAGTTAACGAAGATCACACCGCCATTTCCGCGAATCACCTACGATGACGCGATCAAGGTGCTGCAGAAGGCGGGTAATCCCGTGAAATGGGGAGACGATTTCGGCGGCGACGAAGAAACCATCATTTCCAAGGAGTTCGACCGGCCGGTGGTCATCCATCGTTATCCGGCCGCGATGAAGGCGTTTTACATGGCGACGGATGCGGCCCGTCCGGAGCTGTCGCTTAGTTTCGATATGATCGCCCCCGAAGGATATGGCGAGATCATCGGCGGTGGCGAGCGCCTGGCGGATTACGACACGCTGATTAGGCGTCTGCGCGAGCACAATCTGCCGGAAGAATCCTTTCAGTGGTATCTGGATTTGCGGCGCTATGGCAGCGTGCCGCACGCAGGCTTCGGCCTGGGCCTGGAACGCACCGTGGCGTGGATTTGTGGAACGGAGCACATTCGCGAGGTGATTCCCTTCCCTCGGATGCTGTATCGAGTTTATCCTTAACATTCCCTTCCCCACAGCGGGGTCGCGAAAGCACAAAATATGCCCGAAAAAATTCGCATTATCGGTGTGCCGATGGACTTGGGCGCGAGTCGCCGAGGCGTGGATATGGGCCCTTCGGCGTTGCGCGTGGCGGGATTGCAGTCGCGGCTGAAGCAACTAGGCCGGCAGGTAGAAGACATCGGCAACGTGATTGTTCCGCAGCCGGAAGAACAACCGTACGGCGAGAAGCGCGCGCGTTATCTGGACGAAATTTCGGAGGCCTGCAAAGGCCTGGCGGATGCGGTGAAAAAAACGCTAGATGAGGACATGATTCCGCTGGTGCTCGGCGGCGACCATTCGATTGCGGTGGGCACTACCGGGGGCGCGGCGGCTCACTTCAATAAAAATTCGAAGCGAATCGGCATGATCTGGCTGGACGCGCATGGCGACATGAACACGCCGGATTCCTCGCCTTCGGGCAATGTGCACGGCATGCCGCTGGCGTCCATCATGGGTTACGGACCGCCGGAATTAACCGACTTGGGCGGGATTAAGCCGATGGTGGAACCGCGCAACGTCTCGCTTGTGGGAATTCGAGATCTGGATTCCAAAGAGCGCAAGCTGGTGAAGGATTCCGGCGTGCATGTTTTCACCATGCGCGATATTGACGAGCGCGGGATGCGCGAAGTGATGGCGGAAGCATTGCGTTTTGCCGGCGACGATACGGCCGGGATTGCCGTCAGCCTGGATATGGACTTCGTGGATCCGACGGATGCGCCAGGAGTGGGCACGCCGGTGCGAGGAGGCGTGACATACCGCGAAGCCCATCTTGCTCTGGAAATGATTGCCGATAGCAAACTGATGGCTTCGTTCGAGCTGGTGGAGATTAATCCGGTGATTGACGTGCACAATACAACCGCCACGCTGGGCGTCGAGTTGGTGCTCTCCGGACTTGGAAAGAAGATCCTGTGAGGCGCGCGATTGCTGCATTCTTCGGTGAGATGAGACCGCTATGAACGCCTCCCAAAAGCGGTTGCGCATCGGCGTGCTGTTCGGTGGACGCTCGGGCGAGCACGAGGTTTCGCTCGCTTCGGCTGCCTCTGTGATCCGCGCGCTCGATCCCGAAAAATATGAGGCAGTACCCATCGGCATCTCCAAGGATGGCCGGTGGCTCGTCGGTGGCGGCTCGTTGAAGATGCTCGCGGAAGTGCTGAAATCAGGGGATCGCGTGGTGCTGCCTCCAGACCCCAGCGCGGCGTCGCTCGTTCGGCTGGGACCTGCCGCAGGCCAGCCAAGCGTGAGCGTGGATGTGGTGTTTCCAGTGCTGCACGGCACGTTTGGCGAAGATGGGACCGTGCAAGGCCTGCTCGAACTAGCTGGCTTGCCTTACGTCGGCGCAGGTGTGCTGGCGTCGGCTGTGGGCATGGACAAGGACGTACAGAAGCGGCTGTTTGAGCAAGCTGGGCTGCCGATTGTGCCGTTCCTGGCGATTCGACGGTCTGAATGGGAACACGAGCGCGCGAAAGTGCTGAAGGCAATCAAGAAGAAATTCCGCTTCCCGATTTTTGTGAAGCCTGCGACGCTGGGTTCATCCGTCGGAATGACGCGTGTGAAAGCGGCTAACGAAATTTCCACGGCGATAGACCTGGCCGCGGAATTCGCGCTGAAGATTATCGTCGAGCGCGGCGTAACCGGGCGCGAAATCGAAATCTCCGTGCTCGGCAACGACGAAATAAGCGCGTCCATCCCCGGGGAGATCGTGCCGCATCGCGAGTATTACGACTATCGCGCGAAATACCTGGAGCAAGGAACGCAGTTGTTGATTCCGGCGCGGCTGTCGAAGAAACAAGTGGGCGTCTTTCAGGACTACGCCGTCCGCGCATTCCGTGCGATCGACGGCAACGGCATGGCGCGCTGCGATTTCTTTCTGGAAAAACGCAGCGGCAAGATTTTCGTCAATGAGCTGAACACAATTCCAGGCTTCACCTCCATCAGCATGTATCCGAAATTATGGGAAGCGTCCGGACTGCCTTATCCCAAGCTCATTGATCGCTTGATCGAGCTAGCTATCGAGCTGCATCGCGACAAATCACGGACCAAATACTCCATCGAACTTCCCAGCGGCGCTTCCGGCGCTCTTGACGCCTAGTAATAAAACTCCATTCCCCGGCGTAATAAGGAGAGGAGGTTATGAGCACACCGTGGCCACGAAGCGCTTGACCTCAGCGCATATCGTTATTAAACTAACCGGTTAGTTAACTATTGTTCTGCCGGGGGTAGTCCTATGGAATATCGCAGACTGGGCACAAGCTCGCTCGTAGTTTCCGCCCTGGGCCTCGGCTGCATGGGCATGTCCGAATTTTACGGCAATCCGGATGAGCAGGAATCCATTGCCACGATTCATCGAGCGATCGATCGCGGCGTCAGCTTATTGGATACGGCAGACGTATACGGCATGGGACGCAACGAAGAGCTCGTGGGTCGAGCGATTGCCAAGCGGCGCAACGAAGTGATTGTCGCGACGAAATTTGGAATCGTCCGCGATCCCAGCGATCCCAATCAGCGCGGCGTGAGCGGCCGGCCGGAGTATGTCCGCGAATCGTGCGAGCGGAGCCTGCGTCGGCTGAAGATTGCGACGATTGATCTTTACTACCAGCATCGCGTGGACACTGAAGTTCCAATCGAAGAAACCGCAGGTGCGATGTCGCGGCTGATTGAAGAAGGTAAGGTGCGCTATCTCGGGCTGTCGGAAGCGGCCGCTCCGACGATCCGGCGAGCGCACGCCACGCATCCCATCTCTGCGTTGCAATCGGAGTATTCGCTTTGGTCCCGCGATCCCGAAGACGGAGTTCTCGCCACGTGCCGCGAGTTGGGGATTGGGCTGGTTCCCTATAGCCCACTGGGCCGTGGCTTTCTGACCGGCCAGATCAAGAAATTCGAAGATCTCACGCCGGACGACTATCGGCGCAGTTCTCCGCGCTTTCAGGGCGAGAATTTTCAGAAGAACCTGCAACTCGTCCAACGCATTCAGCAGATGGCGGCTGAGAAGTCCTGCACGCCGGCGCAGCTGGCGTTGGCCTGGGTGCTCGCGCAGGGCAAGGATCTGGTGCCGATCCCGGGCACGACTAAGCGCAAGAACCTGGACGAAAACCTCCGTGCGCTCGAGATTTCTCTGACTCCGGCCGATTTGGCGCGCATCGAGGAAATTGCGCCTCGCGGAGTGGCGGCTGGGGACCGGTATACCCAGGAAATGATGAAGCGAGTGGGAGTGTAGAGAACGATGAAACGGGGCAGAAAAAAAGTCGCCAACCCGGCCACCGCGCGCAGGATTCTCGCCGCCGCGGAACACCAATTCGCGGCCCAGGGCATGGCCGGAGCACGGACGGAAGAGATTGCATCCGCCGCGCACGCCAACAAGGCAATGCTTTACTACTATTTTGGAAACAAGCGGCGCCTGCATCGCGCCGTGCTGGAAAATCTTTTCCGCCAGCTGCGAACCGGCGTGTACGATCCGCAGCGAAAACAGGCCTCACCCCGCGTGCGGTTGCGCGACTTTATCACCGCCTATTTCGATTTTCTGGCGTCGCATCCGAATTATCCCCGGCTGGTGCATCGCGAAGCGATGGAGGCGACGCGAGCATTCGATTGGATCGTGAGCCAGTTTCTCCGGCCCTTTCACAAGCGCTTGGTGCAAACGCTGGAGGCTGGAATCGCGGCGGGAGAATTCCGGAATATTGATCCCGACCACGCGGCGTTCACCATCATGGGTATGACAACGTCTTATTTCGCCGCGGCTGCGATTTTCGGGCGTGTTGCTGGGCGCGATCTGCTGGCCGACGATGCGCTGGTGGAACGCAAGCGCGCGCTGCTGGATTTTCTGGATCATGGCCTACTTCGACCACAGGAGAAGCGCCGATGACCGGCCGGAAATTTTTCACCATGCTATTCGTGATTTTCGTGATTGCGGCCGTTGCGTACTACTTCACGACGCCGCGCGGCAGCGACATTCCGTTGATTGGCGTGGTAGACGGCAATGAAGTGATCGTCAGCCCACAAATTACCGGACGCATCGTGAACCTGGCAGTTGACGAAGGAACAGCGGTGAAGAAGGGCCAATTGATTGCCGCACTGGACAGCACGGAACTGGAGGCGAGTCTGGCGGCCACGAAAGCGAACGTGAGCAGCCTGGAAGCTCAAGTCAATGAAGCGAACCACAATTATACGTGGACCAACGGACAAACCGACGCTTCCGTGACCGAAGCACGCGCGAGGGTGACTTCGTCGAACGCGCAACTTGCGCCGGCGCGCGCGCAGCTCTGGCGCGACCAGCAAGACCTGAAGCGCATGCAGGAACTCTTCGCCAAAGGAGAAGTCTCCGCGCAAGACCGCGATCACGCCGAAGCGGCGGTGCGAATCTCGCAGGCAAACGTGGAAGCGCTGGAAGAGGCGGTGCGCGCCGAATCCGCGGCCGTGGACGTGGCGCAGGCCAATCGCAAGCAAGTGGACGCACGCAAGAGCGCAATCAACACCACGCTCGCTCAGCTTGAGCAAGCGCGGGCGTCGGAAGCGGAGATGGCCGCGCAATTGGCCTACACCAAAATTTACGCGCCAATTGACGGCATCGTTTCCGTACGCGTGGCGAAGCAGGGAGAAGTGGTGGCGCAGGGTTCGCCGATCGTGGTGGTCGTGGACATCAACGATCTTTGGGTTCACGCGGACGTGGAAGAAACGCTCATTGATTCCATCCGGTTCGGCCAGAAGCTGAAAGTGAAGCTTCCCTCGGGAGACATCATCGAAGGTTCGGTGATTTTTAAAGGCGTGGAAAATGATTTTGCGACGCAAAGAGACGTGAGCCGCACCAAGCGCGACATCAAGACATTCGCGATCAAGGTGGCGGTACCCAATCCCGAGGGACGGCTGTTCACGGGAATGACCGCCACAGTTCTGCTGCCGCATCCCCCTGCGCAGAGTTGGTTTGCGCGGCTCTGACGTCATGGAACCGAAACCTATCAACGCGGTCGAGGTAGACCATCTCACGAAGAAGTTCGGTGATCTGGTGGCGGTCAATGACGTCAGCTTCAACGTCGCACACCGCGAAATCTTTGGCCTGCTCGGGCCGAATGGCGCGGGCAAGACAACGCTGATTCGCATGATGACGACGCTCACGCCGCCAACTTCCGGGACCGCGCGAATCGCGGGACACGACATCGTCACAGACGAGGATGGCGTGCGTCACGCGATGGGCGTGATTCCGCAAGCGCTGACTTCGGACCCGGAGCTCACCGCCACGGAAAATATGCTGATTCACGCGAAGCTTTACGGAGTGCCGCGCGCGCAGCGTGACAAACTCATTCACGACCTGCTGGAATCGGTAGATTTGCTCAAATTCAAGGACGCACTGGTGCGCACATTTTCGGGAGGCATGCGCCGACGCCTGGAGATAGCGCGCGGATTGGTCCATTCGCCGCGAATTCTCTTCCTGGACGAGCCCACCACGGGTCTCGATCCGGTGTCGCGCAGCAACGTGTGGCAATTGATCCGCGGATTGTGCGAGCGGTCAGAGCTGACGATCCTGCTGACCACACACTACATGGACGAGGCCGACAAGCTTTGCGATCGCATCGCGATCGTGGATCACGGCAAACTGGCGGCCCTGGATACGCCTACGAAGCTGAAGGATAGCGTTCCGGGCAATGACACGCTGGAAGCGGAATTCGAGGGTGCGCCGCCGGATTGGGACGAACAGCTGAAAAGTCTCGCGCAGGCTGCGGGTGTTTCGCATCGCGACGGCGTTGTGCATATTTCTTCGAATGACGGTCCAGCAACGGTGGCGGCATTGATGGATCTGGCGCGTGCGCGCGGCGTGCACGTAAAAAAAGTAAGCGTTCAAAGTACTACGCTTGACGATGTGTTCCTGCATTACACCGGAAGCGCCTTGCGCGATGCGGTGGACGCCGGCGCAAGGCACGACATCGGACACTTGTACCGTTAGACAGAAGCGGGCCGGTGCACTGCGGAGGTGCTCAACAATGAATTTCAAGCGCATTGCGGCGCTCATCGAACGCGACCTGCGGAAATTCTTCCGCAGTCCGGCGCTCATGATGGTTTCGATGGTGCTGCCGCTGGTGCAGCTGATCGTCCTGGGCTATGCGTTCGGGGGAAAGGTTACCGGCGTGAAGCTTGGTTTTGTGGACATGGACCACTCGGTGGAATCCCGCAAAGTGCGCGAAATGTTCGACGGCATCTCTGCGGGGCCGCGGACGTTCCAGGTGGTGGAGTACGATTCGGTGCCGCAGGCTACGCACGACTTGCAGACCGGCCTGGTACGGGGGCTGGTGGTGATTCCGCACGATTTTTCACGGCGCTTTTATCAGAAGGACCGGCCGCGCATCGCGTTCACTGAAGATAATACCGATCAGTTTATATCGAGCGCTCTGCTCGAGCGTGTGCAGCAGATGGTGAACCAGCTCAATGCTCCAGACGTGACGCCGCGCCTGGAGGGCTCCGTGCAGCTGAATACGGTGGAAATCTATCCGTACGTGGAATACGTGAAATATTTGCTGGCCGGCACTATTGCGCTATCGGTGTTTGTGGTGGCCATGATCGGCGGCGGCATCACGTTCATCGACGACAAGGCGCGAGGCCTTCATGAAGGTTATCTGGTAACGCCAATCAAAAAATCGGAGCTGGTGTTCGGATTGATTGGCTCCGGCGTGATCAAGGGGCTGATGACCGGAATGGTTCTTACGATTATCGGCGGATTAATCGTTGGCCTGCCGGAAATTTGGAATCCAGTTCGACTGCTTTATCTCGTGGTCGTCGTGGCTGCGTCGGCTTTGGCGATGATGAGTTTCATGTTTCTACTGATGGTCCGTGTGGATGATCCTCTGGTACCGCGCGCTATCTTCGGCGTGCTCAATACGCTTCTGTTTTTCCCGTCGGGCGCCGTCTATCCGATCGCAGCGTTTCCGTGGTGGTTGAAATGGGTTTCGGTGATTGATCCTTTCACGTATTCGGTACATGGCTTGCGAAACTTGACGCTCAAGAGCACGGGCATTGAAGGAATCTATGTGGACGTGCTAGTTTTGCTGGGCATCGCAGCCATCATGACGACGTCCAGCATCTTGCTATTCAAGCGGCAGCTCTAACGTCGGCCAGAGCATCGAACAATATCGAGGAGATTACGTGGGCATTTTCGATTCGACGGAGGAGCACCCGCCGTCCAAGGCGCTCCGATATGTTATCACTGCAGTGGTATTCGTCGCGCTGATCGCGCTCTGGGCTGGCTACGAACTGCGGTTCCATACAGAAGAAAAAACGGTGCGCCATTTTATGAGCTACGTTGTCGCCGGACAAATGGAAGACGCGTATCGAATGTACAAGCCCGCGCCATCGTATTCCTTCAAGGACTTCACTGACGATTTCGGTCCCCAGGGCTACTACGGCCCCATCAAGAGCTATCACATCGAGCACGCCGAAGAGATCAAGCAAGGTCCTGAACGCCCGTCCGGAGTGGTGATCACTGTTGAAGTAAGCCCGTACCAGCCATTTCCCGGTGATCACGACGCCTTGAAGGGGGGCAAGACGAAGGAAGTACGGCTGCAGGTCGAATACAAGGATCAATCCCTCGGATTCGCGCCATAGCTTTCATTTTGTGGATGGCTTTCTCACCCGCCGCTCCGCCCGTTCAGTGATTATCGCCACTCATCCTTAGCGGCCAGCGAGCAAATCTTCGCAGGCGTCGCGAATCTCTTCGAACCCGATAGATGCAATACTGCGTGGATTGCTTGCGACGATGCTTTTATCTCCGCGTGGAAGATCGAATGTCGCGCCGGTTTGTACGATGCGGTGCGACGATTGCCAGGGACGCCATTGCACCGGATCGGTCACGCTGAAGATTGCAACGCTGGGGCGCTGCAACGCCGCAGCGACGTGCATGGGTCCCGAATCGTTGGCGATTACAATCCGCGAGCCGGCGATCAGCGCGATGAGCTCGCGAATATCGAGCGGCGGGTCGGGGATCACAGCGCAATCCCGCATTTCGCGACGAACCTCAGGACCAATTTCGGCGTCGCCGCTGCCAAGGTTTACGACGCTTGCGACCCCGTGACGTTCGCGCAACCAGCGCGCCAGTTCCTCAAATCGGGCGACAGGCCATCGCATGTCCAGTAGACGCGCACCGGGTTGCAGAACCGCGTACGGCGCGGTGGGCGCGATTCCTTTCTCCGCTAACTTCCGAGCGATCGATTGCGCGGCGTCGGGTTGAGGAAACACGCGTGCGTTCGGAATAGGCCCGCGCGGCAGTCCCGCCCAATAAAACTGCGAAATGCGATGCTCGACTGTGTGGACGGCCTCCCTGCTGTAGAATTCCTTCGCATCGGGAACGTGGACGTTGTACATAAACGAATATTGATAGCCGGTCCAGCCGACGCGCCGCGGAGAACCGGAGAACCCCGTCAGAATCGCGCTGCGCGGGCCGCCGTGTTGATTGAAAACCACAGGAAAGTGACGCGCGCGCAGCTTTCGTGCGGTTTCCATCGCGCTGCCGCCGGAGAAAATCAGTTCCGCGATTGCCGGATTTCCTTCCAGTACCGCGGCCAAACGCGGCTCGACGAGTACGGAAATTCGCAAATCGGGGCGCCAGGAATGAAGGGCAGCAATGGCGGGTGTTTCGAGAACGAGATCGCCGAGCGAGCGGAGGCGAATGATCAGTATTTCCGCGCCCTGTGGCAGGCTGGGAAGCAGGGCTAGGGAATCGTTCAGCCGCGATGCTTCATTCGGCTTCAATGCGAGCTTCGTCCACCAGCATCACGGGAATATCTTCGCGAATGGGATAGACGCGCCGGCACGACGGGCACTTCAAGCCGTGCTGGTCGCTCGTCAATTTCACCGGAGTCTTATCCAGCGGACAAACGAGAATATCGAGCAGTTCCTGCGAGACGGCCATGCAATTCCTCCAACGGCACTCTAGCAGAACGGCGCGGCTAGCAGCAAGCAGGCGGCGGAAGTTCCGCATGGAAGCGTGAACCGCACGAGAGGGAACTTAGCGCAGATTTTCAACTTTGAAACCGAGTTGGCATTGCCATTCAGCGCCTTGCGCCAATTCTACAGGCCAGACCGCAATGATTTGCGAACCTTGATAGATGCGCTCGAAGCCTTCTTCCGATTCCGAGACAGTCTCGATGGGCGCGATCCAGAAATCCTTGGCGCCGGGCGCCGAGAGAGTGACGCTGATGCCCTGCCACTCGTCCACAACGCGCAATTCCGACGCCGGAGCCGCAGCGCCCCAGCGCAACGGATAGCGCTGGCCATCCGATTCAAAATAGCGGTCCGGCGCCGAAGGGGCGAGAAAGTTCAGAACGCTTTCAACTCCGATATAAACCGAAGCGGTGCCGGGAGCTGTACGGCGCAAGATGACGTCACAAACGATCTCAAAACCTTCCTTGGTCGTCGAAAGCGAAAAAGTCTTTTCGGCGGGCCAATCGGCGCTCGCATCCGATACGACTTTCGCCTTGCTCGCTGACATTTCCACAACGCGATATCTTCCGGCTGCCAGCGCGGCGTTTTCTTCCAGGCGCACGGCTCCGCAATCCTGATACTGCTTTTCGCGGCCGAAAAGCAGCAAGCGAAAACAATTGCGCGCCCAGCGATCGTAATTGAGCCAGCGGTCGAGGCCCTCTTCCTTCGTGCGCGTCTGCTCGTGGATGGATTGCGGCGCGTGCCCCTGCCTGCCGGATATGTTCTTGATTCCGGCATGGTAGGCTTCCGGACGTCGCTCCAAAGAATTGATCAGCGTGGCGTGCGACTGGCGACACTCGATCGCGGAAATCGTGGCGCCATCTTCGGGAGAGAGCAACGCGGCGTAGCGGTCCGATGTGAAATAGATCTCCTCGTGGCCGTCGGCGTCGAAATCAAGCTTGACTGCGTCCTCGTAGTGATGCGCGCGATGCGAGAGCCTGTCTGCAATCGTTTCCGCCTCGGCCAACGATCGCCACAGCGCGGTGCGCAAATGCGGCGCGTACAGTCCACCAAAGACGCCGTGCCAGTAAGGATCGTTGCATTGACCTCGCAACACGAGCGTGCGCGCCTCTTCGCGCGCTTTCAGGAAGGCCGGGTCTTGCCGGCGGCTGTGGTCGAGCGCGTGGACTTTGCGCGAGACGTGCAGCATTTTCTTGTGCAACAGATTCGATTCCCTATATTTGGTGAAAAAGTTGCGCCAGATGCCGCCGCGCACGAACGGCAATGCATCGGGACGCGCCGCAAACTCCGTGACAAGCGCGTGATAGCGCGTGCGCGCCGGCGTGCGCAGAGACCATTCCATCATTTCGGTGTAGGAGGCCGCAGGAAGGTCCGCGCGACCCAGAGGCCCGTGCGTAGCCACGGCCGCGCCCGGCGTAGCGGTTTCCAGCCAGTCCTGATTCTGATCGAGAGCCGCGAAGAATCTTTCCAGCCAGCCATTGCGATAGCAAAGATCGTTCGTGCCGGGCCAAATGCCGAATTTCTCCAGATCATCGCCCATCGCGGCGAATCCGCCCGGATGCTCGGCGGCGGCAGCGCGGAGGAGTTGAATGGTTTCGCCAGGCTCGCGGAATGGAATCAGGTAGCGGAACGATTTCAGACCGGGGAGAACTTTCACCGTGTGGCCCTGATCTTCTGCGAGGTAGTAGCCGTACAGTTGATTCAGCTCGAAGCCGGCACCGAGAAAATGATTGTCGTCCACCAATGTATATTCCACGCCGAACGGCGCGAGAGAAGACGGCAACTGCGGTTCCCACACACGCTCCGCGACCCAGGCGCCCCGGGGACGCTTGCCGAAATGTTTTTCGACGTAATCCGCGAGGCGGGTAATTTGTTCGTGGCGATCTTGCGGCGGGATGGCTACCAGGATCGGCTCGTAAAATCCACCTCCCACCAGTTCCACCTGGCCGCGCTTCACCAGGGCCCGCAATTCAGCGAAGTACTCAGGATGAGCTCGTTCGATCCACTCCAGCAGCGAACCGGTGAAATGCAATCCCACGCGAATCCCAGGATGGCGCGCCAGGACTTCCACGAACGGCGCATAAGACTGCGCGTAGGCGCGTTCCATTACATCGTCAAAGTTTCCGACGGGTTGATGCGCATGAATGAGGAGAACTAGTTGGAACTTCACGGCCCTGGACCTCGCTGAAGCATTAACAGGATAACTCGAATTTGCGAGAGTTCCCAAACGCTGATGGCAGGATGAGCGCGAAATACACATCATCCTGTACGAACAGCATGCCGGTTCACGATTGGTGTTGTTGGTGCGGTGCTACAGGACGCAAAAATCGGAACGCGTGGTTGAACCAGCCGCGTACTGCGTTAGCCGATCCTTCAGTCGCGTAATCGCCGCGTTCAACGACGAATCGGCCGTGCGCGCCGGGGCGTAGATCACGATCATCACTTTCCTGGCGGATTCCGTGATCATGCTGCGCGTGGAATCGCTAATGGGGCTGCCGAAGGGGCCTTGCGGATCAGCGAGCACGGGGCGGCCTTCGAGATGCCAAATCTGTTTGCCGATGCCTTCGTATTTTTCGCCAGCAGCTCCGTGACGCAGTGACACCGGCGCGTTGATTTTAGACCGGTCGTAGCAGCCGTACGGCCAGCCCGTCTCGAGCGAGCCTAGATTGCCGATATCCACAGTGTTCGATACGCGGTAAAGCCCTTTGCCTTGCACCACCCGACGCAACAGCGCTTCGGAAGACGGCCGATATTTCGAGGGGTCCATGCCCCACTCGCGAAACATCGCGCGGACGGCGCGAACCGCCTCCGATTCGGCGAGAGTTTCGACGGTGAATTCCTGCCGCTTGCGGGCGCAGATTTCGTCCATCAGCTTTGCCAGGGCCGCATCCGCCGAGACGACGCCGACGTCGTCCGCTTCCACGACGCCCAGCTTCACTCCCGGTAATTCGATTTTAATTTCCATGCGGCTCACTCGCGACGCGCTGCTATGATGGCACGCAACTTCGAAATTCTAACGGAAATCGGAACGGCGAACCATGAAGCCCCACGAGAAACAAGAGCGATTCGAGCGTGGCTTGACGTATTTCAACGCGCGGCAATTCTTCGAGGCGCACGAAGTGTGGGAAGAGATCTGGCTCACGGAAGACGAACCTGAAAGAACGTTTCTGCAAGGGTTAATTCAAATCGCAGCAGCGTTTCATCACTATCGGCGCGGAAATTCAGAGGGCGCGGAAAACCTGTTGGCTGCGGGAATTGTGAAAATCACGCGTTTCGCGCATGACTATCACGGACTGGCTGTAGAGGAATTGCGCGTCGCGACGATATGGTGGGCCCGACGGCTCGGTGAAAGCAAAAAACCAGGCGACGACGAGATTCCGCTGATTTTGCGGTCGCACCAATCCGCGGCGATTTCTGAAGGGCTGCAGACGAAGAAGCACTAACCGCAGTTCAGCTCTTTGCGACCAACACGGCGTCTCTCCACGCGCTTGTCTCCGCTCCCTCATCGGTTCGCAACGACCACAGCTTCTTGGCACGTTCCAACGCCTCCGCCACGTGCGGACAAATGTTTTCAGCGCCAACGTGTTCGGCAAAATCCGCGGCGCGCATCATTTCCGCGGGCTGCTGACGCGCACCGCACAGAAGCAGGGCGCGACCCGATTGGTGAACCACATCTGCGAAATTCTCCAGCGCCTGCAGGCCGGTGGCGTCGAGCGCGGTCATGTTGCGTAGCCGCAAAACGACGATCGGAGGCAGCTCGGGGATTCGCGCGACGATGTCGTTGATCTTGTCCGTCGCGCCGAAGAGGAACGGACCGTGAATGCGGAAGATCGCGACGTAAGGCGGAATTTCCTTATGCTGCAGGATGTGCGCGTGACCTTCCTTCAGGTATTCCTCGGTCACCTGCGCGACCGTGGTTGTTTCGGTGACCTTGCGAATGTAAACGAGCGCGGCGAGGATCATGCCTGCTTCGACCGCAACCGTAAGATCGGCAAACACGGTTAGAAGGAATGTGACGAGCCAGGTGCCAATTTCCAGGGGCGATAGCTTAAGCAATTCAGGAATTTCCCGCCACTCGCCCATGTTGTAGGAGACGACGAAAAGAATCGCCGCGAGCACCGCTAGCGGAATGAAGCGTGCTGACGGTGCCGCGAAGAGAATGATCGCGAGTAGCGTGAGCGCGTGAATCATCCCGGCTACCGGCGTTTTCGCACCGGAACGGATGTTCGTCGCGGTGCGAGCGATTGCGCCGGTGGCGGGCAAGCCGCCAAAGAGCGGCGAGAATATATTGGCGATACCCTGGCCCACCAGTTCGACGTTGGGATTGTGCTTGGAGCCGCTCATGCGATCCGAAACGACCGCGGACATCAGGGACTCGATCGCTCCCAACATTGCGACGGTGATCGCAGGAGAAATCAGCGGCCGGAGCAAGTCGAATCGAATGGGAGGCACGGCGACGTGCGGCAGCCCGGACGGAATGCCACCGAACCGCGAGCCGATTGTTTCCACCGGGAGCTTGAAGATCACTACGAGAGAAGTTCCGGCGAGCAACGCCACAATGTAGCCGGGAATCTTTTTCACATAGCGCGTGAACAAAATGATGATGACCAGCGCAAGAAGCGCGAGGCCGGTGGCCACGGGCGAAAGCGTGCGGAAATTGCGAGCAAGAATCGCGATGCGCGAAGTGAAATCACCGGGAACTTTGTCAACTTTCAGGCCGAAGAAATCCTTGATTTGCGTGCTGGCGATGATGATAGCGATGCCGTTCGTAAATCCCACGACGACGGGCCGTGGAATGAACTTCACGGCAGAGCCCAGTCCGGTGACGCCCAAAATGACGAGCATGATTCCTGCCATCAGCGTGCAGGTGTAGAGCCCATCCAAGCCGTATTTTGTGACGATGGTGTAGACCACGACGACAAAAGCGCCGGTGGGCCCGCCGATTTGGTTGGTTGATCCGCCAAGGGCCGAAATCAGGAAACCCGCGACGATGGCAGTGTAGAGTCCAGCCTGGGGCGTCACACCGGAAGCGATCGCAAAAGCCATCGCGAGCGGTAGCGCGACTAGTCCGACCGTGACGCCGGCGACGAGATCGGACAGGAATGTTCGTCCGTTGTAATTCCTCAGCGACTGCACCGATCTTGGGAGCCAGTCTTTCATGGCTGTGGATGCATGACGATTTCGATCATGAAGGTTCTTTATGCTGGCGAAATGGTGCTGAAGCACCGACGGAACGCGCGCCGTTTGCGCGCCACACTGAGGGTAGTATCGCCCAAGCAGCGGGAATCATTAGGGCAATTGCGGGAGGAAGTGACTAAGCAGGCAAAGCCATTCGCCTGACAACGGAACGAACCAGCGCTAATGGAGAAGGTGACCGTCCGCGCGCCCGGGATTGCCGGTCCTTTCAGCGATCCACAATTATCTGGCCTTTCATTTTCTTGTGGCCGCTGCCGCACGTTTTGCAGCAGGTGAAGGTGTACGTTCCCGGCTCCGTCGGCACAATTCCGATTGCGACCATCTCGCCCGCTTTTAACTTATAGCAATCCTCGCCGTTGGGGAAAGACAGGCCGGGTGCAGTGTTGGTCTTGGCGCCGTCCGGAAAAGCGCTGATGCGGATTCCGTGTGTGCGGTCCTGAGACGTAACATCCAGCTCCACTCTCTCGTCCACCTTCATATGGATGATGGCAGGGTCGAATTCGAAATTCTTGGCGCTGACGCTCACGATTCTGGGTGGCTTTTCGTGTTGCCGATTGGGTTCCTGAGCTCTTATCGCGGCGGACGCGCGAGCACCGCTGCGCGCCGTCGCAAAAAGCGTGAGGACAATCACAATCGTAGCCATAATTCCGAGAATACGTTTCAACGCCTTCGCCTCCGGCACAAGGTTACAACAATGAATGAACACGCATCGCAGGCCGCAGCAATATTTTGCAGCGCATCGCGAGCGATCATTCTAGCAACGAAGCGCTGGCCGCCATATGTTGAACTTGTTGACACACTGGCAGGTGTGTGGAACGCTGGTCATGGCACACGTCCGGGACGTCGAAAGAACAATCCGGCGCAAAGTCCCGTTCAGTTTGGTACAGGCCGCGAAGGAGAGAATTCATGTCGCTCGACCGCGAACAAATCCTGGAAGCTTTGCGGCAATGCTACGATCCGGAGATTCCGATCAATATCGTGGACTTGGGCCTGATTTACGACGTTGTGCACGATGACGCCGGCAACGTCACGGTGAAAATGACGCTGACCACGCAGGGCTGCCCCTCGGCCCTGGCAATTCCCGATCAGGTGCGCAGCCGAGTTGCCGCGATTGCAGAGGTGCGGGACGTGAAGGTAGATATCGTCTGGGAACCGGCGTGGAATCCGAGCATGATCAGCCCCAACGGGCGGCAGGTGCTCGGCCTCGAAGTGTGAAGCGCAGCCTGAAAAATAGAAACGTGCCGGAAGTTGACATCCGCGCGACTGAAAATCCCGCGAGAGTTCGGTCGGTCGTGCTGCGTAGCCCGCGCGGCGACCGGGCTTTAGGCTTTCTTGTTCTTGTACCAATCCGCGTTGATTGGCGTGAAGCTGGACCACTTCTCCGGCAAATCTTCCAGAGCGAAAATCGCGGTGACGGGGCAAACCGGCACGCAGGCGCCGCAGTCAATGCACTCGTCAGGACTGATGTATAGCTGCTTTTCAGCCTCGAAATCGGCCTCATCCTTGCGCGGGTGGATGCAATCCACCGGACAGACGTCTACACAAGCGGTGTCTTTTGTGCCGATGCAAGGCTCGGCAATCACATACGCCATTTCGAGTTCTCCTCAAAGAAGAGGTTGTACTGCCGATCAGCCGGGATTCTTTGCTTCAAGACCCGGAACATTTTTTATATCACCAAAGCAGGACGGGTACAAGCGCCATAGCCCTCAGCCGGAAGCCGCTGGGGCACGCCAAGTTGCTGGAAGTCGTGCCAAACCGATAGAATGACCGGGTAGCATCGGGAGCCTCGGAATGGCCCAATGGCGATTGCTTGTTTTCTCATGCCTCGTAGCCTTAGCCCTCATCACTGCCGTCCCTGGAAATGCGCAGGCTCCTTCGAGCAAGGCGTCGCCGCATAGCGGCAAAGCGACAGCGTCGGCGGACCCTCCCCTGGTTGATCTCTCCGGGTATCAGCACCTTCTTGCCAAGCACCGCGGGAATCCGCTGGTGGTGAACTTCTGGGCAACCTGGTGCGAGCCGTGTCGTGATGAGTATCCCTTGATTGTGGAGCTGGCGAAGGAATTCAAGTCGCAGGGCGTCACCGTGCTGGGGATTGATATGGACGACGATTCGGATATGAATCTGGTGCGGCGTTTCATCGCGAAGAATCAGCCGCCGTTTCCGAACTACCGGCAAAAGCCGGGCATCGATCTGGACGGTTTCTACAACGGCGTGAATCCGCAATGGAAAGGAACCATGCCGCAAACGATCTTTTACGGTCGCGACGGTAATATCGTCGGATTTTTTCTGGGTACGCGACCGCGCGCGGAGTTCGAGCAGGCTTTCCGTGCGACGCTGGCCCCGACGGCAAACTCGACCGGTAGTGTTAGCCGCTCGGGCCACTAGTAGCGATTTCTGTTTCACATAATTCATACGATAGGAGCATCGCCATGCTGCAAACCCGCGGAAATAGACTCACCTGGCTGGGCCACGCCGCATTTCGCATTGACACGCCAAGCGGCAAAGTAATTTTGGTGGATCCATGGATTCAGACCAACCCGATGTGTCCTGAAGCGAATAAGAAATTCGAGCATGTGGACACGATGTTGATTACTCACGGGCATTTCGACCACATCGCCGATGCTGTGGACCTGGGTAAGAAATTCAAGCCACAAATCGTGGGAATTTACGAGCTGTGTGCTTGGCTGGAATCGAAGGGCGTGCCCAACACCAACGCGATGAACAAGGGCGGCACGCAGAAGACCGGCGAGATCGAAGTCACCATGGTGAACGCCGTGCATTCCTGCGGCATCAAGGACGGCGACGAAATCGTCTATGGCGGCGAAGCTTGCGGCTACATCATCCGGCTGCCGGGGGGCTTCACCGTATATCACGCGGGCGACACCGCGCTTTTTGGAGACATGAAGCTGATCGGCGAGCTCTACGCGCCCGATGTTGCGCTGTTGCCGATCGGAGACTATTACACGATGGGCCCTCGCGAGGCGGCAAGGGCGATTCGCTTCTTAAATGTGCGCCACGTGATTCCCATGCATTTTGGGACGTTCCCCGTGTTGGTCGGCAGGCCGGAACAAGTGCGCCAGCTCACGCAAGACATCAGCGGACTGGAAATTCATGCGCTGAAACCGGGCGAATCCATCGGCGAGTTGCGGTCGAGCGTTACATCTCAAGGGTAGAAAATCAGGAGTGTAAATGCCCGGAATTTTGGAACCAGGGGTCGAGAAATACTTGTCGAGCCTGCTGCCGGCACGCGATGCGGTACTGGCCGATATGGAAAGTTACGCGAAGCAGCATGACATCGCGATTATCGGGCCGGATTGCGGGCGGCTGCTTTCACAGATGGCGCAGATTTCCGGCGCCAAGCGGATTTTTGAAATGGGATCGGCAATTGGATATTCAGCGATCTGGTTCGCGCGAGCGGCCGGACCGGGCGCGGAAATATTCTGTACCGACGGCGATCCGGCAAACGCAGAGCTTGCCCGCAAGAACTTCGAGCGAGCTGGCGTTGCGGACCGCATTCAATTTATGACCGGCGACGCGGTGGAATTGATTGATCGTGTGGATGGTAAATTCGACATCATCTTGATTGATGTTTACAAGCATCAGTATCCGGCAGCGCTCAAGAAATCGCTGCCGCGGCTCAACGGCGGTGGCCTGCTCATCACTGACAATGTGTTGTGGTCCGGCCGCGTCACGCAGCCGCCAAAGGACGATCAGACGCGCGGCATTTTGGAATTCAACCAGAGTGTCTACTCTTCGCCTGAGCTTTTTTCCGTGATCGTGCCTTTGCGCGATGGAGTCGCTATCTGCCGCAAGTCATAGCGATTTGCTTCTGAAACGCTACTGGCTGACGGCGATTGACACCGGCTGCGCCAGCTTGAAATGCAGCCGGGTCTCCGCCGGTAGCACGATATCTTTCTTCCCGGTGAATCCAGCGCCTGCGGCACCGGCACCACCACCAGCCAGCGCTCCGATCGCCGCGCCTTTGCCGCCGCCTGCCAGAGCACCGACGATTAATCCGAACGCTGCGCCGCCGCCCGCGCCAATCGCTGTGCGTTTGCCGCGGCCCTGGCCCACATCTTCGAACTCGGAAGTTTGAATCGAATAGCGTGTTCCGTTGAGCCGAACCGAATCGAGGGTCAGCTGCAGGAGCGCGTGGCCGTTGAACTTGCCTGCTGATTGAGCCTGCACGATCGTTCCGGAAACTTTGGTGCCGGCGGGAAGCACCACGTTGGCGTCAACCGTGACGGGCTCGGCCAACGAAGCCGGGAAAAGGTCACCGTTGTTGGCGACCTTGGAGTTCACCGTTTGATCGAGCGTCACCGTAAGCACCTTGCCAGCCGGAATGACTACCGGAGGCGGAGGAGGTGGCGGCGTGGGAGCTGGCGCCGGCGCAGCGGGAGTCTGAGCAGTGTTGCCCGCGCCGCTCGGCTGATTTGGAGATGAGTTGCTTGTTTCGGGAGTGGTGGATTTGCTGCCGCACCCGGCAACGGCCAATAGGACCAGAGCTATGAGGCATCGAGCGGCGAGATTGCTGCGCATTTTCTGCTCCTGTGGGATCGAAATAGACCTGGGGGCTGGACTGGGACGCGGCTGTATTCTAATTCGAGCGAGACGTATTCTCAATCTTTTGGAGATTCGGCACACGCACGAGCCGCCAGCACGCTAAGTGTTTCGGGGAAGTACAGCCGCGCAGACTAAGACGGGGCGTTGCCGGACGATCGAGGCAGCAGATTGCGCAAGAAAAATCCGACGTTGGCGGGCCGTTCGGCGAGGCGTCGCATGAAGTACGGAAACCAGTCCACGCCGTAGGGAATGTAGACGCGCACGCGATATCCTTCGCGGACCAGCTTTTCCTGCAAATCGGTGCGAATCCCGTAAAGCATCTGAAATTCGAACTGGTCGCGCTTGATATTTTGCTCGCGCACAAAATCCTTGGTCGCTTGGATCATGGCAGGATCATGCGTCGCGATGCCATGGTAAATCCCGCTCGGAAGCATCATTTTCATGAGCTTCACATAATTCGCGTCCACGTCGGATTTCTTCGGGAACGCAACTTCTGGCGGCTCTTTGTACGCGCCTTTGCAAAGGCGCAACCGGCACCCCGCTGCCAGCAGATCCTGGACGTCCTGTTCGGTGCGGTAAAGATATGCCTGCATTACGGTGCCGACGCCGGTATATTTCGCGCGCACTCGTTTGGCGATCTCCACGGTGCGCTGGGTGTAGGCTGAGCCTTCCATATCAATGCGAACGAAATTTCCCTGGCTGGTGGCGTGCGCCACGATTTTCTCGAGCAGTTCTAGGCAAAGTTCCTCGCTCAAATCGAGGCCCAACTGCGTGAGTTTGAGCGAAACATTGGCGTCCAGATGTTCGTCCGCGATACGGTCGAAAATCGCCAGGTAGCCATCTGCAGCGCGGCGAGCTCCGTCTTCATCCGACACGTTTTCGCCCAGCAAATCCAGGCTGGCCAGTTGGAGACGGCGATTTACTTCGCGTGCGGCTACCACCGCATCATCAAGGGTTTCGCCGGCCACAAAGCGGCGAGCGACGCGCCGACTGACGCCATTGTGCATCATCAGCGGGGCGAGTCGCTTGCTCTCCGAAAGACGCAATAGGAGCGCGCGCATTAGACGGGAACCGCTGTGGTTTTTCGGGAGTAACGAGGCGAGAGCATGAAACTTAGATTATGCAGCAAAGCACGGCGTGCCATCAGCCCTTGTGTTCTTCCAGAAAGCGCTCGGCTTCGATGGCAGCCATGCAGCCGGAACCGGCTGCGGTGATGGCTTGGCGGTAATGATGATCCTGTACGTCACCTGCCGCAAAAACGCCTTCGACATTCGTTTTCGGCCCGTCGTGGGTGATCAGGTAACCATTCTCGTCCATATTCAACTGGCCCTTGAAGATTTTCGTGTTGGGATCGTGGCCGATCGCGACGAAAACACCCGACACTTCGATTTCCCGGGGTTCGTTAGTCTCCACGTTGAGGACGCGCACTTTTTCCACGGATTTCTTGTCCATATCGTGGACTTCTTCGACCACGTACGGTGTGAGAAATTCAATTTTCTCGTTGGCGTGGGCGCGATCCAGCATGATCTTGGTCGCGCGAAACTCATTCCGGCGATGAACCAGCGTAACTTTGCTCGCAAATTTTGTCAGAAACGTGGCTTCTTCCATGGCGGTGTCTCCGCCGCCGACTACCATGATTTGCTTGCCCCGAAAAAAGAAGCCGTCGCAGGTGGCGCAGGTGGAAACGCCGTGGCCCAGAAGATGGCGCTCCGATTCAATCCCCAGCATGCGTGCCGAAGCGCCTGCCGCGACGATCAGCGTCTCGGCTTCGTAATTTTCTTTTCCGGCAACGATCTTGAACGGCCGATGGCTAAGATCCACCGACGTGACTGCACCCGAACGAAACTCGGTACCGAAGCGCTGTGCTTGCTTGCGCGAATTTTCGATCAGCTCGGGACCGAGGATGCCGTCGGGAAAACCGGGAAAGTTCTCGACCAGCGTAGTGAGCGCCAGTTGCCCCCCGGGCTCGTAGCCATCGAGCACCAGAGGACTCAAATCCGCGCGCGCGGCATAGATAGCCGCCGTCAATCCCGCACACCCGCTACCGATAATAATCACCTTGTGCACTGAATTTCTCTCCCGAGAATTGGATGACTAAAAGCCGCGCGGCGATACAGGCCCAATCCGCTATTGTACCATTCCAGGCCCGGGCCAACAGCCTAGCGGGCTAAGCTGGCGCGCGACGATTCACACCGCGTTTGCGCAGCTCCGTAGGCTGCGGGATAATGGCCGCAGACAGGCTGCGATTATGGCGATTCCGCAAAACCTCTTCAAGCTTCTCAGCGAATTCATCGTGTTGCTTCTTGGCGCGCTGCTCATACTACTTTCGATCTCTGGCCGCATAGGACTTCCGGAGCGCCCAGTGGCTCTTGTCGCCCTGGGAATCGTATTTATCTATTGGGGAGCTCGCGCTGGAATGCGCAAGGACCCAAAGACTCCGCGCGTCGAAGCAAGGGTCCGCGCGGGCTCACTGGCGCTAGTGGGAATTGCCGTGCTGGCAATTCCTTTTTTGTCCGTGCGGTATGCGCCGCTCTTGCTGAGCGTGGCGGGCTCGGTGCTTGTTCTGCGCGGGCTTTTGGGCGCGGTACTTTCGTTACGGCGCGCTTGAATCCTCGCAGAAAATCGCTGCACCTGCCGCATGGCCGATGATAAGGAACTCGTCGCTACGCAGAGTGCACCTCCCGATCTAGCGGGTATCGAAGAATCTATCGTTTGCCCTTGCCAGTAGCCAGCCTTCCGGATAATCTCCCGCGCAGCAGCATGAGACGCCAACGAAGCAAGGTCCCAGCGCTGTATCACTAGGAATCGGCCGCCCATTCGAAATCGCGGAGGGGAGAACAACCATGCTGAAAGAGTTCAAAGAATTTGCGATGAAGGGCAACGTGATGGACTTGGCCGTCGGTTTCATCCTCGGCGCGGCATTTGGCAAAATCGTTTCATCGCTGGTTTCAGACATCATCATGCCGCCGATCGGACTCATTCTGGGCAAGGTGGATTTTTCCAGTCTCTTTCTGAACCTTTCCGGGAAGTCATATGCTTCGCTCGCGGAGGCCAAAGCCGCGGGTGCAGCCACGCTCAATTACGGTGTCTTCCTCAATAACGTAGTGGACTTTCTAATCGTTGCTTTCGCAGTCTTCCTATTGGTGCGCATCGTGAATCGCTGGAATAAACCGGCGCCGGTCGCCGCGCCGGCCACGAAGGATTGTCCCTATTGCGTCTCGAAAATTCCGCTAAAGGCGACACGCTGCCCAAATTGTACGTCAACGGTACCGGCTTAATCGCTTCGTAATCGCAGCGGGAACCAGTAGAGGAAACCGAACAGCGAATCGCGGAAACGGTGCTCAACTCCCAGGCAGCTTCTTGATATCGTCGCCGCTCATCTGGCGCCGATTTTCAATGTCGCGCAAGTGCTGGCGCAGCCGCTCGACCACGGCGTCCACTTCTCCCTGCGCCATTTCGCGTTCGACTTCCGTAAGCGCAAAGTGCACCACGTCGTGGTGATGCACTTCTTCTCCAGGGAGCTTGTCGCTCAACTCCAACCAGACCCTGTGGAGTAGGTCAATTTCCGTTGGCGTGAGCCGTGGAGCGTGCGGACCCAGGTAGAAAATTTGTTCTTTGCCTGACGGAGTGAAAATTTCAAGAGTGACGCGCGGACGCGGTTCGGGCATGCGTTCCCAGGCAAGGCCGATTTCGCGCGCCTGTTCAGTGACGGGCATTTTCGCGGAACTGCCTGCCACGACGGTGCTGGATCGCAGGTTCATCGCCGTGCGCAGGATGCCTTCCCACAAGTCGTTGGCCGCGGCTACCGCCAGCCGCACCGGCTTGCCTTCTTTTTCGGCGAGTGACAGCACTTTGGTGAAGAGCAATTGCTCGATGGTGCTGAAGAGTTGGTCTGGCGCGAGATCGTATTCACCGGACGCCGCACGGCGCAACATGCGCACGTGCAACACCACAATTTCCGCTTCTTTTTCGCGCACCCGCCGCAATGCGGCTTCCAGGTGATACAAGGCGTAATACGTGCTGACTGGAACGAGGATATTTCCGGCGGCAACTCCGACGCTCGTGGGAGTGAGCTCGGCTTCCGGCGCGAGATTGAATTGATCGAGTTCCACGTGGGCGGCGCCAGCGGCGCGCACGCGCATGCGATGCTCGGAAAATTCGAATACCGTGAAAAGCAGAATCGTGAAGGTAATGCCCGCGATGGTTGCTTGCGGCTTCGTGAATAGGTTGATCACCGCAATCGCGAAGAGCACCAGCGTGATCAGCCCGAGGCCCACCGGAATTTCCTTGCCGAAAATCACGGGATTGAGCGGCACGCGGTATTCGCGGTCCTGCGGGTGTGTATAGCGCAACACCAGCACCGCGATGCCCTTCATGGAAAAACTCCAGATCACGCCAAACGCGTAGAGGTTTCCCAGGAAGGTCACGTCACCGCGGCTGGCGATGATCGTGATGATCTGAAACGCAACGACCAAGTTAATGATTCGATCGGTGGTGCCAAACCGCGCATGCGGGTGTCGGAACCAGTCCGTCAGCACTCCGTCCTCGGACACCCGATTTAGAACACCATTGGAACCGACAATCGCGGTGTTCACAGCGCCTGCGAGAATCAATGTGCCCACCACCACCACGAAGACATGGAATGCCAGACGCACCGGGAAACTTCCGACCAGATGCATCGCCAGTCCACCGATCAAGTTCTCGTTGAAATTTGCGCGTACGTTGTCTGGAATGATCATCACCGCGAAGAACGACACCAGCGAGGTGAATACCAGGCTGTAGATGAAAATCACCAGCCCGGCTTTTTTCAGATTCTTCAGCTTGGGATGCTCGATTTCGCGGTAAACCTGGGCGAGTGATTCTTCGCCGCTCATCGCCAGCACGGAATGGCCCAAGCCCACAAAAATGATAATCAGTGTGATCGCGTGCGCCCAGTGATAACGGTCCAGCCAACCAAGGGAGCCTTTATCCAGCTTCATATTTTGTGGATTGGGCAGCGGCGGCAAATGCCAGCCGCCGCGCACCCAGAGGGTGTAGACGCACCAGGTGATCAGCACCACCACCATAACGGTGGTGAGTTCCATGATGCGCAGAGCCTTGCCGCTGGATTCCGGAACGCCCTTAATATTTTCCCACCAAAAATAGAGCGTGATAGCGATAGCCACCGTGGCAGCAGTGCCGTTCACGTTCAAATGAAGACCGAGGCCGGCGTGATGGAACAGCTCGTTGATGACGCCCACCAGATACTGTCCGGCGGAAACGCCGCTTATCGGGCCAGTCAGGACGTAATCGAACATAAGCGCGGAAACGGAAAATTTTGCGAGTGTGCCGCCGAGTGCTTCCTTTACGACGCGATACACGCCGCCGCGCACAAACATGCTGCAGCTTTCCACGTAAATGGCGCGCACCGCGTAGGAAAACAGCATGATGCCCAGGATGAACCACGGCGCCGTCTTTCCGATGAATTGCTCGGCTTCGCCGCCGGCGTAATAGGCCGAGGAAGCCAAGTCATTCAGGACAATCGCCGCGGCGCGCCAGAAGGAAATGAAAGCCAACATGGCCGTGGTGGCGACGAGGACTTTCGCTACAGGGCGGATGCGACCCGGCGTGAATGTGGGACCCGTGGAGTTGGAAACCATACGCTCGTGAGATGCGGGAATGAACTATACGTTGAAACCGGCCCAAAATGGAAGGCTCGGCACGATAGTTGTTGTAGGTCGATAACTAGAGGCAGGGCGGTGCCGGCGGCGTGGGCCGGAGGCTAAGCGGTCGTTTCGGCAGCGGTTGAACGGAATTCGCGGGCGCACGCTTCACAGGGACAGATTTCGCGGAGATGCTCAAAACTGAAGATTCCCGTGGCATGGCTATCGGAAAATTGAATCTGGATCGCATAATTACCCACCGCGTTTGCGCTCTTGGCCGTGACGCGCGGCTTGTACATCGGTAGGACCGCAGTCGCGGGCCCGGCTTTCGATTTCTTCTCGCGCTCATCATTGCATAGCGCGCAGGGGCAGCGATCGCGCAGATAGGGGAAATCATAGTGACTAGTGTGCATATCCGCCCAGGTAATTTCCACCCCTTCACCCGTGGAGACGTGCACCTTGATGCTGATCGGCTTCTTGCGAACATCCTGTGCTATTGGCATTCTGAATTTAACCCGTCACGCATCCTGCGCGGTTCCCCATACAATAGTGTGCCATATCCGCGGGTAAAGATAGCTTCACACCGGCTCAGGCTTTAGAGCCGCCGAACGGATGTTGGCCAAGCGGCCGTGAGCAAGCTCAATGCGGCGGTCGGCGAGGCGCCCGATGGTGAGCGCGTGAGTCACCATCAAGATCGTGTGCCCTTCCCGGTGTAATTCGCGCAGAAGATCGAGCACGATCTGTTCGTTCGCTTCATCGAGATTGCCGGTCGGCTCGTCCGCCAAAATCAGCTTGGGGTGATTGATCAGCGCGCGCGCCACGGCTACGCGCTGCTGCTCACCGCCTGATAGCTGCGAAGGAAGATGCTCTGCGCGGTCACCGAGGCCCACTCGCTCAAGCGAGTGACGCGCTTCTTTCTCATCCGTGATGCTGTGAAAATATTGCGCCAGCATTACGTTCTCGAGCGCTGTCAGGTACGGCACCAAATGGAACTGCTGGAACACGAAGCCGATTTTTTCGGCGCGAAAACGCGTGAGCCCAGCGTCGTCCAAGCGCGCAACGTCGGTGCCAGCCACGATCGCCTGGCCAGAAGTGGGAGAATCGAGCCCGCCAAGAATATTGATCAGCGTGGTTTTTCCAGATCCCGACGGGCCCATGATGGCGATCCATTCGCCTTCTTCGATGCAGAGCGAAACACCGTCGAGAGCGCGCACGCTGCCAAATTCCTTGCGTAGATTTTTGACCTCAACCACCGTGGCCACGATTCCCTATTCTCCTCGCAAAATTACCGCCGGCTTCACGTTTCCCAACGTGCGCAGCGGCAAAGCGCCCGCCATCGCCACCGCGATCATCAAAACGATCGTCACCGGGAAAATTTCCCAGCGCGGCGAGATTCCCGTGCCGAAAACGCGAAGTCCCATCCAATAAGACAGCGCGACTCCAATGAAGGCGCCGAGCAATCCGCCAAGGGCGCCCAGCAAGCCCACTTCCGCCAAAAATAATCCAACAATCCGTGATATCGAGCCGCCGAGCGATTTCATCAGGCCGACGTCTTTGCGGCGTTCCATCGCCAGCGCGGCCATCGTGCCCAGAACGCATAGCGCCGTTAGGATCAGGATCAACACCACCATCGAGATGATCAGCAGCTGGATGCGGCCCAGCAATGCGCCTTCGGCTTCGGTTATTTGACGAATGGGCCGCACTTCGACACCAACTGGAAGCGCCTTCGCTAAACGCGCCGCGTAATCCGCGACGATCTTAGGCGCGCCGCTGACGCTTAGTTGCCAGACGCTGATGGCGCCCTTTTTGTCCGCCAGCTTTTGTGCCACCGGTAGATTCACGAACGCTTGATTGTCCGCCGATCGACCTGTATCCAGTACGCCGGCAACTCTCAGGGTGACGTTGCGATTCGCATAGGCGAACCCCAGGTGACCGCCTGGCTTCAGCGAGAATCGCCGAGCGACGTTCCTGCCCACGAGACACTGCCCTTCGTCATCACGGGATAAAATCCAGTCGCCCTCAAGTTTCGCCGTTGGTTCCAATTTCCGAAAATCGTCCAGCCACGTACCTACAATCACGATGGGGGTTTCAGCTGTCTTGCCAACAACGTAAAGATAGGGCGCCGACGCTACAACATTCGGATCCGGCACTGACTGAATTCCTGCATCGAGAACGTCTTCATCAAACAGCACCGGGCCCGCCGAACCCGCATCAAGCGATTGCTGAGAATCAGGCGGCGCAATAACAACATTGGCGCCGAGCGACCGAAATTCCTGCGTCAATTTGTTTTGCACGCCGAGATCGAGATTCAGTAGCGCGGAAATCACTGCAGCTCCACTGACAATCGCCAGAATCGCGACTGCCAACCGGCCACGGCTCCCGCGCAGAAGTTGAAAAACCAGGCGCCAAAACATCATCCGCCCCTCAGAATCAGGGCCGGCTCGAAGTGCGCGGCCCGGCGCAGGGGAAGCAAACTGCCCGCAATGGCCACAATCGCGGCAAGTCCCAGCACGATTGGCAACAGGATGAGTTGCGGCGACGCCGGACTTCCAAAAACGCTCGCGCCCAAGAATCTGGCGAAAAATGTGCCGGCTACAAATCCGATCGCTCCGCCGACAATTGCCAGCGATACTTGTTCGGCAAGAAAAATCCCACTCACCAGCGCGTTACTCGCGCCGAGCGCCTTCATCACGCCGATTTCCGCTTGCCGCTCGAGCACGGTTGTCGCGGACGTAGCCGCGACAGCAAGCGCGGCCGCAATGAGTGCCGCGAGCGTAACAATCCAAAGCAACGTGCCCACGCGGTCGAGCACGCGGCCTTCGGTCTCGGCCACGCGCCGGATCGCGTGGACGTCGGTGTCGGGCAACACGGTCTTGATCTGATAGCTGATCGAAGAAATGTAGGGCGAGCAGAACCAGCGATCGTACTCCGTCGGAGTGAGCTGAATACTTTTGTCCGTTTGCGCGCGCTCGCCGCGTTCTGCTAAGGCATCGGCGGGCTTGGTCAAGGCGCTCACGAAAAGCTGGCGAAATTCGCCGTGGTGGTCGGATATTTTCTGCGCCACCGAAAGCGGCACCAGAATTCCCTTATCTTCTGCGTCGTCCGCGGAGACAATGCCCGTTACCACGAGCGGCGTGACGTTCACGTTCTTCTTCGGGTCGTCCGTTCCCTGCTCGCTCACGTAAATCGTCTGGCCCGGCCTAATGCCCGGCATCGTCTTGGCGAACGTCGCACCCAACACGCATTCGTCCGCGCCGTCCGCGAACCAACGTCCTTCCATCTTCCACCAAGGATGCGTAACGCTCACGCCGGTTTTGAATGTGGTCCCGTCCGGGACTGGCACGCTGTGTTCATACCACGTCCCAATTAAAATCACAGGAACCGGCGTTTTGCCTTGCTGCTCGGATACCGAGGCGGGAACATCAAGAAACGGCGTAAATCCCAAAATATTGTGGCGCCAGAAAATTGTTTTCAATTTGCCAAGGTCGGCTTCCTTCAGGTACGCGCCTTCATCCACGGGACGATAGTCCACGCCGCCAATTTCCACCGGCAGCGTATCCGATGCGGGCGTAACCAGGAGATTGGCGCCGAGACTGCGGAATTCGCGCGCCAAGCGGTCGCCCACTTCCAGCGCGATCGTGAGCGTGGCCGTCGTTACAGCCATGCCTACGACCAGCGCGGCAGCCGTCAATAGTTTGCGGCGTGGATTGCGAACGAAGGATTCTCGTACCAGGCGAGCGAACATCGCGTCAGGAGTGAATCTTGGAGGCGGCGTCGCCCAGCGCCGAAAGGTCCACGATCACTTCTCCTCCTGCAACGCGAGATTTCACGCTGATGGGATTGCATCCGCCCGATTGACCGATCGAAGGTATATAAATCGAAGCCCCGCAATTGCGGCAGATCACCGTCTGGCCTTCCTGGCGGTAACCGGCAGTGCCGCAAATCTGGCAGGCATCCAGCGCCACGGCGTAATCGCCATTTTGCTTATGAATGACAAGAAAGCGGATCACCGTGTTGTTCACGTCGGCCTTGTAAAAATGCAGGCTGGAATCGGTAAGCTCGGATAGCGGGATGCGAACCTCGCTATCCTGGGCCACCAACGTCTTTGCCGGCGAGGGAGCGGCGGACACCCGACCGTAGACGTAATCCCCGGCGAAGCAAAGCACTACCGCGACGCACAAAATCGCGGCGGCGAAGCTCCAACGGCGCTGGCGACGGAATTCGTACTCCCGCATGCGCCGATCGGCGGGATTGGCGGCGGCATCCGCGGCCGGCTGCTTCGCGCTGAACCATTCCCGTAGAACGACCAGAGCGGCGGCGCCCAGAATCAAAACGAAAAAGAAGACTTCGTTGCGCACGATCGGGCCGATCGTGGACATTTCCGTCTTGCTCGAGGGAATCCACATCGCTTCGCTGAGTTCATGTATGCCGGTGAGCGCCAACTGGAAGGCGACTACCATCAAAATCGCACTGGTAGCCTTGAAAAAACGGTGCAGGGGAATCTTCAGTGTGCCTTGAAAGAAGAAAACGCCTACCGCAATCGCAATGGCGATTCCGATGGCGGTTCCGATCCAGACTTGCACGCCCGCAGTGGAAAGCTCCACGGCGCGCAAGACCAATACCAATTCGGCGCCTTCGCGCACCACCATGAGAAAAACAAATGCGCCAATGCCCCAGCCGGCGGCGCGCGTCGATTTTTGCGCGTAGGCCTCGACGCGCTGCTCGATTTCCTTCTTTAGATGCCGCGCTACGCGGTTCATCCAAATAATCATCGTAATCACGAGCATCGAGGCGATCAGCATGAGCAGGCCTTCGAAGCCGTCTTCGCTGACCTGCCAGCGATCCAGTAGCATGGCAGCGGCAACGCTCGCCGCGGAAGCGAAAATCACGCCGGCCCAGACGTAGCCCGCGAGCGCGCGGCGGCCGGTGCGATTTAGATAGACGAGGACGATGCCGACGACAAGGGCGGCTTCAACGCCTTCCCGGAGAGCAAGGAGCAACGCAGAGAGCATAACTTTTCCAGTTGCAAATCATTTACAACTGGAAAATTAAGTTTAGCCCCGCCCTGCTCTTAAATCAAGCGAATTCACCTGCCGCAACACCATGCTCACCTTTCCCTGTAGAATAGCATCTTACATTCGAATGACTTCCCTGCGCCATTTTCTCGGCCGCTCGCGGCGACGTATGACGACCGCCACCAGTCCCCTCTCTCTTACCGCCTTCGTGGCGCTTCCCGTGATCTTGGCCTCGCTCATCACGCCGAATCTTGTTGCCGTAAGTGCCTCTCCACAGGCTCAAACTCAGCAGCCTTCGACCGCCGCGAAGCCGGCTCAAAATCCTCCGCCGAAGGTCGCGAGCGCTTCGCCTTTGGAACAGAAACTGCCGTCACCTCCACGAAAAGCCGACATCAAAAAGGCCAAGCAGGCCTACAAACAGGGAATCAGACTCGAAGCCGAGGGCGATTGGCAGGCAGCTTACGACGCGTACTGCGACGCAGTCGATTGGGACCCCAGCATTAGAGAATATTTAGTGCGGCAGGCGGTCGCCAAGGGCCACGTCGTGCAAATGAAAGTGGATTTGGCGGAGCGCGATGCGGTGTCCGGGCGATTTACTGACGCACTGCAGGCAATGCGTGAGGCGCGCGAAATGGATCCTTCCAATCGCACGATCAGCGAGCGCCTGATCGAACTGGAGGCTCTGGATCCGGCGCGCGCCAGGCAAGTCGCTACCGAACCCGAGCTGGCTCCGGAAGTGCAACTGCAGCACCGCCCCGGAACTCAATCTTTTCAACTTCGTGGCCAAACGCAGAGCGCCTACCAACAAGTGGCCGAAAGATTTGGCGTCGAAGTGGCCTTTGACGTGGATCTGCGCAATACGCCGGTGCATCTGGATCTGAAAGACGTGGACTTTGGAACCGTCATGCGGGTGCTGGGCGAAGAGACTGGAACGTTTTGGAGACCGCTCAACAAGCACTTGTTTTTTGTGGCGCAAGATACGCAGCAGAAGCGCAAGGACTACGACGTTTCGATCGTGCGCACCGTGCTGCTGTCTGCATCGGAGACGCCCGAGCAGATGACCGAAGTGTCTCGAATGGTTCGTGAAGTTGCTGGGATCACTCGCACGGATCTTGACTCCAAGAGCCACACGTTGACGATGCGCGCTTCGCCGCAAGCGATCGCGGTCGCCACGAAAATCATTGATAATCTGGACCAGGCTCCGGCCGAGCTCGTGCTGGAAATTGAAGTCCTCGAAGTGGATCGCAGCCACAACCTGGACCTGGGCGTCACCGGGCCGCAGAACGCTACTATCTACGCGATTCCCTCGAACTCCGCGCAACTAATTGCGGAAGGCGGCGCCACAGCGCTGAACGCGCTGCTGGAGCAAGTTTTTGGATCGTCTTCATCCATCCCGCCCATTTTGGCGTTCGGCGGAGGACGCTCAACTTTCTTGTATACCCTGCCCGGAGCCAGTGCAAATTTTTCGAATTTACTTTCGACTGTTCGCGCGGGGCGCCGCGTTCTGCTCCGTGCCGAGGATGGCCAACCCGCATCCTTCTTCGTAGGCGAGCGCTTTCCGGTTTCGCTGGCTCAGTACTCCTCCAGCCTGGTCGGCTCTAAGAGCGGCGCCACTGCCCCTGCCACACCCACGGTCTCAAACCCCACCGCTTCCAGCCTTCCCATCACAACGCTCACGACTGGAACGAATCCGGATTTCGTAGTCACCGGCGATGTGAACAACGATAATTTTCAAGATATAATCGCGGCCAATTTTACCGACGGAACCCTTTCGGTTTTCTTAGGCGCTGGCCTGGGCGCTTTCGGTAATCCAAGCACGGTCACTGTCGGAAAGGGACCCACGTGGATTGCCACTGGGAACTTCAACGCGAAGACAAACACCAGTGGAATTATTGATCTTGCAGTTGCGAATCAACTGGACAACACTGTCTCGATCCTGCTCGGAAACGGAGATGGAACCTTTAATGCGGCGCCGTCCTCCCCGCTTGTTCTGCCCAGCGGTTCAAGCCCCACCTCAATCGCAGTAGGCGATTTCAACAAGGATGGTTTTGCGGATCTGGCAGTCGTCAACATGGCGGCCAACACCGTAAGTGTTTTCCTGGGCAACGGGGATGGCACATTTAAGCCGCCGACTACGATCGTCACCGGCAGCGCGCCCACCTCGATCGTTGCCGAGGCATTCAATCCCAGTAATCCGTCACTCATAGATCTGGCCGTGACCAATTCCGTTGATAACACGCTCGAAATCTTTATCGGCAAAGGAGATGGGACGTTTCAGAAAGGCGTCACCTACGCCACGGGAGTGACCCCCGTGTATGTCGCCTCGGCGGACCTGGACGTTGACGGCATTCTGGATTTGGCGGTCGCGGATAGCGGCGTCGCCACCAGTGCGAACGGTGTGGGAAACAGCGTCTCCATTTTTCTCGGCAATGGTGACGGCACGTTCATCAAACCGGGCACCACGCGGATGGATTTTCCCGCCGGGACAAATCCCACATCCATCGCCATCGCTGACTTTAATCAAGACGGCCTGCCGGATCTCGCGGTCACCGCGACCGGAGACAATTCTTTTGCGTTGCTTCTTGGCGCGGGCGGCGGCTTGTTCAATGATCCGATTGAGGTGCCCGTAGGCACCACACCGGACTCGGCGGCGACCGCCGATTTCAACGGTGACGGGCTGCCTGACCTCGCAATTTCAAATTTCGGCTCGAACAGCGTGTCGGTAATTCTGGATTCATCGTCGCTCATCGGTCTTTTGTCCAGCAACGGTATCGGCACGCAATTCCCCGGCGCCGAATATATAGACATCGGGCTGAAGGTGAAGGCGACGCCGCGAGTTCACCCCGATGGCGACGTAACGCTGCAATTTGAGTTCACACTGAGCAGTCTCGCGGGTAACAGCCTCAACAATATTCCGGTGGTCAACAACCAGGAAATCCATCAGACGGTGCGGGTGCGAACAGACCAAACGGCGGCTCTCGCAGGTTATCTCGCGCCGCAGCGCATGACTTCACTCAACGGTTCGCCGGGGCTGGGAGACTTGCCGCTGAACGGCATCATTGGCGGCACCACCAACTCGCAGTATTCGGATACCGAATTATTGATTTTGGTTACGCCGCGGCTCGTGGAAATGGCTCCGCGAAAAGATCAGGCGGTCTACGCCGGTCGCGGCCAATTGGGCGGCCCGACTTCGTTGGGGCCTTCCATCCAAGAACGTCGCGGCGGATTTCAGCTTCCGCAACCTGAGCGGCAGGAGCCAATCGAGCAGCAACCGCAGCCGCCGCCACAGCCACAGCAGCCGCAGGCTGAACCTCAACCACCGCCCCCGCCACCCGAACAACAACAGTACCAACCTCCAGCGAACACGCCTCCTGAGCCCAACCCTCCGAACTAGCGATCGGATACGACCGCTCATTGCGAATGTGTTTGAGGCGAAGGATTCGCGGAAACGCGCCATCCGCCGCCGGATTCGGCGCGCGAACGTCTGCTATGGCATGGCTTCCAAAACTACGAGCGGTTGATACGTACGCGGTACGACGGGTTCGGCGATGGCGATCAGTTGCCCTTGTTGATTGAACACGCGAAGCCGCGACGGCTTCCAATCGCCTGAATCAAGCTGCGCGGGGAGGTTTTGCGCCGCGTTGGTTTGCCCAGGCTGAATTTGCGCGAGCGAAACGTTGAACTTCGCGCCGTGGCGAACGCGTTTTTCCACAATCGGCAGCACCGTTGCGCGCGGCAGATCCATTAATAATTTTTCGAGAGGAATCACGCGTTCGAGCAAGCGTCCCGCTTTGGCATCCTGTTCCAGTTCAGCGAGCGAGTGGGCGTCATCTAACGTAAATTCGCCGACCGCGGTGCGCGCGATTTCCGCCAGATGCGCGCCGGAACCTTGCAGCCTTCCCAAATCGTACGCCAGCGAACGAATGTATGTTCCGGCGCCGCATTCCACAGTGAATCGGGCAACCGAGCCTTCCACGCCAGTGAGGTGAAACTCGAAAACTTCCACTTCCACGGGCTCGAGCTTCACCGGCTTGTTTTTTCTCGCGAGTTCGTGCGCCGGACGCCCGTGAATTTTCTTGGCGGAGTATGCGGGGGGAACCTGCTGAATTCTCCCGAGAAACTGCGCCGCCTGCGCGGCAATTTCTTTGGGGTTCAGCACCGGCGCAGAGTCCGGGCCGAGGGCTTCTCCATCGGCGTCGTAGGTATCGGTCTCGAACCCAAAACGCACAGCGCACGTGTAACGCTTGCGGCGGTCGCCATAGAAACGTGCAAGCCGCGTGGCCCGGCCCAGCGCCACGACAAGTACGCCTGTCGCTAGCGGGTCGAGCGTGCCCAAATGACCGATACCGCGAAATCCCATCAGGCGCCGCACGGATTCAACAACGTCGTGAGAAGTTCTGTGGCTTGGCTTGTTGACGACAAGTAATCCGTCGCAGGGAGGAGCTTTGAGTACACGAGACATGGTTTAGTGGTAGCGCTTGGCGATCGTTGCAGACTGCGAATCGCAGGCCGCAGTATTCTTGCAGGGGAAACCCAATGCTTCCCGCGACAGCGGCGTGATCGGCAATGCGGCCCGGCGCTACGGAGTGTGGTCCTCCGAAGCCTTCGCTTTGCGCAGCAAGTTCTCGATGCGCTGGCCGTATTCTTCCGTTTCATCGAGGATGAAGAGCACCTCCGGCGCGCGCCGCATGTGCAGGCGCTCGACCAACTCGTGACGCACGTAACCCTTCGCAGCCTGGAGTCCTTCAAGCGTAGTCGCCCGCTCCGCCGGATTCCCCGCCAAGCTCACAAATACGCGCACCGTGCGCATTCCAGCTCCCATGCGCACTTCAGTTACGAGCACCGGCGCCGCGAGGCGCGGATCTTTCAGCTCTCCTGCCAGCATCAGGCTCACTTCGTTGCGAATTTCCTCGGCGATGCGCTCCGAGCGATGCCCTTGAATCGTCATACGCCTTCCTCATCCTCGAAATATTCCACTTCTTGCGAAACCAGGTCGCGGCCCAGCACGCGTTCGGATTCCGCCGCGATTTCAGCCAGCGATTTCTCTAGATATCCCACGTCACCTGAAATGGTGACTACACCTATGCGTGAACGCTGCCAGGTATCCTGATGCTCCAACTCCGCGACGGCCACGTTGTAGTGCGCGCGCAAGCGGTCCTTCAAACTGCGCAAAACTTGCCGTTTGTCCTTAAGGGACTGCGCATCGAGGATGTGAATTTCCAGGGTGAGAAGACCGATCGGCATTGTCGTAATGGCGCAGCCACTCGTGCTGCGCGCGGCGGAACAACTCCAGCGCGAAGAAACAAGACCCGCTTTCGCGCTGCGGGAGAGCCGGAAGCGTCGCGCCATGCCGCCCATCAGCGGCGACTGCCGAAGCTTTTTCCGGCGCCCGACAACTAACAAGTAGTTGCGCTACTAGGTCCTGACGCGTTCTGCTGCCGCAGCGCGATCCTGCCGTGGACGATCTGGCGGAGGCGGTGGAAGCGCTGCAGTCTTCTCGATTGCAAAACACTCGAGTACATCGCCAACTTTGACGTCGGCGAAATTCGAAACCCCGATACCGCATTCAAATCCCTGGCGAACTTCTTTCACGTCGTCCTTGAAGCGCTTCAGCGAACTTACTCTACCGGTATAAATTACCGAGCCTTCGCGAATCACGCGAACTTCGGCATCGCGTTTGATGATGCCATCGAGCACCGAGCAACCGGCGATGGTCCCGACGCCCTTGACTCGGAACGTGTCGCGCACTTCGGCGCGGCCCAGGAATTGCTCCTTGATTACCGGAGCGAGCAAACCTTCGACAGCCTTCTGCAATTCGTCCAGCAACTCATAGATGATCGTGTGCGTGCGAATGTCCACGCCTTCGCGCTGCGCCAGCTCGGCGGCTTTGCGCTCCGGACGCACATTGAAAGCTACGATGACCGCGCTTGAGGTGGAGGCCAGCAGCACGTCGCTTTCGTTCACGGCACCGACGCTGGCATGAATCACTTTCAGCTTCACTTGGTCGTTCGAAAGCTTCGGCAGCATTTCGTTGAGAACCTCGACAGACCCCTGCACGTCCGCCTTCACCACCACCGGCAATTCCTTCACTTCTCCGATCTTCAATTGTTCGTGCAGCTGATCGAGCGTCAGGCGGCCGCTGGCGGATTTCGCCAGAGTCGCTTCGCGCGCTTTGCCCTGCCGGTATTCCACGATGTGCCGCGCCTTCGCTTCGTCCGCCACCTGGAATTGATCGCCCGCTTCCGGCACTCCCTGCAAACCCAGAACTTCCACCGGGGTCGAAGGGCCAGCTTGCTTGATCGCGCCGCCGCGATCATCGAACATCGCGCGCACTTTACCGTAGACCGCGCCGACGATGAAGACGTCGCCGACGTGCAGCGTGCCGTTCTGTACGAGCATAGTAGCCACGGGGCCACGGCCCTTATCCACGCGCGACTCCAGCACCGTTCCGCTAGCCGGCACTCCGGGATCCGCCTTCAATTCGCGCAAGTCGCCCACGAGCAAAATCATTTCCAGCAACTTGGGGAGGTTCTTTTTCGTCTTGGCCGAAACTTCTACCATAACGGTATCGCCGCCCCATTCTTCGGGCATCAAGCCTTTGTCGGAAAGTTGGCGTTTCACGCGTTCCGGTTGCGCGTCGGGCTTGTCAACTTTATTGATTGCCACAACGATCGGCACTCCGGCAGCGCGCGCGTGCGAAATGGCTTCTTCGGTCTGCGGCATCATGCCGTCGTCCGCTGCAACCACCAGCACCACGATGTCCGTGACTTTTGCGCCGCGCGCACGCATGCGCGTGAACGCCTCATGGCCCGGCGTATCCACGAATACGATGCGCTTTCCCTGCACGTGCGCTTCATACGCGCCAATGTGCTGCGTGATTCCTCCCGCTTCACCGCCCGCCACATCTGCTTCGCGGATGGCGTCCAGCAGGCTCGTCTTACCGTGATCCACGTGGCCCATCACCGTGACCACGGGCGCGCGTGGAACCTCATTGCCGGTGCGTTCTTCTTTGACCTTTTCTTCCTGCACCAACTGCTCTTCGAAACTGACGACTTGTACGACGCCATTGAACGCTTCGGCGAGACTCGTGGCCGTCGGCACGTCAAGGGCCTGGTTGATGCTCGCGAATACGCCGCGGTCGAGCAAGGTCTTCAGCAAATCCTTCGCGCGAATATCGAGTTTTTCGGCGAGCTCGCGCACCGTGATTCCTTCCGTCACTGTCAGAGGACGCGGCTCGCGTTTTACGGGCGCGATCGGTTCGATCGCTGTCGTACGACCGCCGGGGCCTATGCCTGCGCGCGGACGAACTGGATGCAGCTTGCGCTCGCCTTCCGCGTAACGCTTCTCGATGAGCGGCCGGCCGCGTGCTGCAGGCTTGCGCGCGTAAAGCGGCTTACCTGGTTCGGCCTTGGGTACTCCCGCGCCGGGACGCTGCGCGCCAACGGGAGCTTTATTGTCACGACCACCCGGGCCACCACTGCCAGGGCGCGACGGGAACCGTGAAGGCGGCCCGCCGGGACGTTGACCCGGCGCGCCTCCCGGACGGCCTTGAGGGGCGCTGCTTGGCCGGTATTGTTGTGGCGCACCGCCGGGACGCATGCCTTGCGGCGCGCCGGGCCGGCCTTGGCCGGGTCCCGAAGGGGCTCCAGGACGAACAGGATATCGTTGCCCGGGCGCTGGAGCGCCGGCAGGACGCGGCGCACCGGGTGCCGCAGCCGCAGGACGTGCTCCGACGGGTGCGCCCGGTACCGCGCCAGGCGCTGTGGGACGCAGCGGTACACCAGGCCTAGGTGCTGACGGCGCAGGCGCTGCTCCGGTAGGCCTCGCAGCCGTAGGCGATGATGCCGGCGTCGCCGCCGGAACAGTTCCAGGCCGCGCAGCAGCCGGCGCAGCGCCGGCCGGCTGAGTTGCAGGACGAGCCCCAGCAGGCGCCGCTGATGATGGAGCTGCGACGGGACGCGCGATCCCTGGAGCCTGTGCAGAACTTGGCGGAACAGTTCCGGGTCTTGCGGTCGGCGCCGGTGCAGCGATTGCCGCAGGCTTCGCCGCAATCGTAGCAGGCGCTGGCGCCGCGGCAACACCCGGCCGGGGCGCAGGCTTCTTGCCCGCAGCCTTCGCGGACTTGTCCGCTTCCGCAGCTTCTTCGGCGGCCGCCACGTCGCGGAAATGCTTGCGCACCAGCTCGGCGTGCTTCAGGTCAATCGAGCTCGAATGCGTCTTCTTTTCCGTGACGCCGACTTCCGGCAGGAACTCGATCAAAACCTTAGCCTTGATCTCCAGTTCCCTTGCCAGTTCATTGATGCGGACTTGATTGGAATCTGCCATTCGCCTCTATCTTCCTTGGACCTTCTCGATACTCCGTACGATGACTACTACAACTGCCACTCGGTGATTCGAAGCCTGAGTTAAGCCGCCTACGGCTTCTCTGCACCTTCTTCGGTCTCACCGATTGCTTCTTCCCGTACTTCTTCGCCGGCCTCTTCTGTGGCTTCGTCGAGAGCTTGCGCCTCGGCTTCGGCATCCGCTGGACTCACGGGAGCGTCTTCTTGCGGTCCCGGCACTTCGTCTGCGGCGACTTGTTCGGTGGCTTCCTCGGTCGCTTCATCCACCGAGGCAGCTTCTTCTTCCGCCGCCACTTCCGTTTCGGCGACGGCTCCCTCCCCTTCGCCGACGGCCGCCGCTTCTGGTGCGGACGTTGCCGCGGTTTCGAGTGCTTCGAAGTACGCGGCGACCGACTGGTGGATCTTCTCCACCATTTTTTCGCCGATGCCCGGAATTTCCACGAGCTGCTCCGGCGTCATGTCCGCGAGCTTCTCAATCGAAGAAATTCCCGCGGCTTCGAGCTTCTCGATGGTCTTTGGACCAACACCCGCCAGTTCCGTCAGCGCGGTTCCGGGGGCAGTGAGCGCGGCCATTTGCGCCTCGATCTCGCGACGCTTCTCTTCCTCGCTCTTGATGTCAATATTCCAGCCAATCAATTTGCTCGCGAGCCGCACGTTCTGGCCCTTCTTGCCGATGGCCAGCGAAAGCTGCGTATCCTCGACGATCACTTCCAGGCGCTTCTCTTCCGGATCAACCATCTGCACACGCGTCACCTTCGCGGGGCTCAGTGCTTTCTGCGCGAACGCGACGGTCTCTTCGTTGAACGGAATGATGTCGATTTTTTCGCCGCGCAATTCGCGGATGATCGACTGCACGCGCATGCCTTTCATGCCCACGCACGCGCCCACCGGGTCTACGTCCTTGTCGCGGCTTTCGACGGCAATCTTGGTACGCTCGCCGGCTTCGCGGGCCACCGCGCGAATTTGCACCGTGCCATCGTAAATTTCCGGCACTTCCATTTCGAATAAACGCTGCACCAGGGCCGGATCGGCGCGCGAAACCACCACCTGCGGCCCTTTTGCCGCCCGCTCCACCGCGCGAATGGTGACGCGCAGCCGGTCGCCCACGTTATACGCTTCCAGCCGCGATTGCTCGCGCTTGGGCAAACGCGCTTCAGTGCGGCCCATGTCCACGATGATGTCCGGACCTTCCATGCGCTTCACCACGCTATTGATGAGCTCACCGACGCGCGTGTGAAATTCGTTGTAGATCGTGTCGCGCTCGGCCTCGCGCACTTTCTGCAGGATCACCTGCTTGGCCGTCTGTGCGGCAATGCGGCCCAGAACGTCCGTGGGCTTGTTTTCGGTGATCTCGCCACCTACTTCAATTTCGGGCTGGCGCTTGCGCGCGTCGTTCAAGGAAATTTCGCGCACAGGGTCGGCAACTTCCTCCACCACCGTATGCACTGAAAACACGTCTACCTGGCCGGTATCTGGATTGAACTTCGAGCGCAGCTCTTCCTCGGTGCGGTAGTATTTCCGCGCCGCCACCACCATCGCGTCCTCAATGGCCGCGACGATGATCTCCGGTTCAATGTGCTTCTCCCGGCTGATCAGCTCGATTTGCTGGTACAGCTGACTCGCCATTCGCGCTTCTCCCGTACTGCTCGTCCATGAAATTATGAAAACCGTTCCAAATTAAAATTACCGCCGGTTGCAGCGGCGCTTACAACTCCACCACCAAATTCGCTTTCTTGATTCCCGTGTACGGCACGTCCAACTCCCGATCCCGCACGTTGACCTTCACGACTCCGTCCGCGTATCCCGCCAGGCGCCCTTCCAGATACGCTTGCTTCTCGATCGGCTCGTTTAGCCAGATTTTCGCCAATCGTCCCGCGAACCGCTCGTAATCCGACGGCTTGATCAGTTTGCGGTCCAGCCCGGGCGAACTAATCTCCAGGACGTACGCCGGGCCAGGCACCAGGTCTTCCACGTCGAGGATCACGCTGAGCTGCTCGCTCACCCGCTCGCAATCCTTATGAGTCACACCCAAACCTTCCGGGTTCTGCGGGCCGGGCAGCCGGTCGATATAGACGCGCAGCAATCGCTGCTTGCCGATCTTCCACTCGACGTCGAAAATTTCCAGGCCCAGCGAGCCTGCCACCCGTTCGGCCGCCTCTCGAATCTTTTCCAGTTCCATTCTATTCTAACGGCGATATTTAGCCGACGACCAGAGCGGGGCCGGGCGCCGTCCGACCCGAATCCCTCAACTTCCATTCTAACGCGCGTTCCAGCGGTACTAGCGCATCGTATGCAGGCACCCTTAGCAACGACGCTGCGGCGCTCCGCCATTTGTCGCGTCCAACAAAAAAGTGGGCTCGCGCCCACTGGTTCATGCGACCTGTCTGGAAGCAACTCAGTATAATTTCTATGACGCAAAAAGGCAAGACCACCCGTCCTGCTGGAAATTCGGCTCAAACGGCGCCTTGGTGGAAGCGACTGGTTCGTGTATATATCTCTGCGGTACGTCCCCAAAACGTACCCTTGGAGGATTCCATGTCCCAGCGTCGGATCCTGCAGCTCGTAATCGCCTCGGCCATTGTGTTCGCGGCTTTGCCCATCCCAGCCGTTCGATCGCAACAGAAAATGGATTCGATCAATCTGGAGCGCGCGCAGGGAATGCTCCGCGACGCCTACGACAATGTAAAGAAACACTACTACGATCCGAAGTTTCACGGGATAGATCTGGATGCGCGCTATCATGAATATGACGACAAGGTCCGCAATGCCGCCAGTCTAAGCCACGCGTTCGGAGTGATCGCCGGATTTCTAGACGGTTTGAACGATTCTCACACGTTCTTTAGCCCTCCCTCGCGGCCGTATCGCGTGGACTACGGTTATCGCATGCAGATGTACGGTAGCGAATGCTTCATCTCGAGAGTGCGTCCCGGAACCGATGCAGAATCCAAAATCCATCCCGGCGACCAAGTCCTCGGCTACAACAACTACGCCGTGAACCGCGGCGACTTCTGGAAGATGAGCTACTACTTCAGCACTTTGGCGCCGCAGAAGGGTTCCATTCTTGAAGTGCGCGACACCAGCGGCCAAAGCCGACGCCTGATGATTGACGCGAAGGTGCGGGAATTGAAAAAAGTGGTGGACCTCACCGGGGCTGATGGCGGAAGCGATATTGGGGACTTGATCAGAGAGGAAGAAAATTCGGATCACGTCGTGCGGCAGCGCTGGGTGAACGTAGGAGACGTGATGTTCTGGAAAATGCCGGAGTTCTTCCTGGAGGACCATGACGTTGACCACATTTTCGACGAGGCGCGCAAACACAAGACGCTCGTCGTGGATCTGCGCGGAAATCACGGCGGCGCCGTGAGCACCCTGGACCGCATGCTCGCGAACGTCTTCGATCACGATGTGAAAATTGCAGACCGTACGGGCCGCAAGGAGCTGAAACCGGAAATCGCGAAAACCCGCGGCCACGACGTGTTCAGCGGAAAATTGATTGTTCTGATGGACAGCGTTTCCGCGTCCGCCGCCGAGCTTTTCCCACGGGTGATTCAACTGGAACATCGCGGCATCGTCGTGGGGGATCAGACCGCTGGAGCGGTAATGGAGGCCAAGCGCTATCCCGGTTCGCAAGGAATGGATACGAAGATTTTCTACGGGTTCTCGATCACGGAAGCGGACCTGATCATGAAGGACGGCAAGAGCCTGGAGCACTCCGGCGTCGCGCCCGACGAAGTCGTAATTCCCACCGCGAAAGACCTAGCTGCGGGCAGCGATCCGGCTCTTGCCCACGCAGCTCAGTTAGCCGGTTTGACCATGAGCCCGGAGGCTGCCGGAAAGATGTTTCCGTTCGAGTGGCTCCCGAACTAACGAGTGCCAGGAAACAAAAAGGCCTCCCGGATCAGGTCCGGAAGGCCTTTTGGGGCTCTTGTGCTCGACGCCTTGTTTCGGCCGAGCAGTCAGCTATTGTTGGGGCGTTTGCGGCTTCGGCGCGGGAGCCCGTTGCTGCGCGGGCGGCCGGCTGGTTGCGCCGGTCTTCACCGGATAGGTTTGGTCGTACAGGCGGATAATCTCCTGCGTGACGTCCACCGAGTTCGCAGCGAAAATCACCGGCGAGCTTTGCCCGGAGCGATCCAGGATCACGCTGTAGCCGTTTTCGCGGGAATATTTGCTTAGGACGTCGATCATCTTGCGGCCGATGCGGTCCACGATTTCGCGTTGCGCTTCGTTGAAATCATCCTGCGCATCCTGCGATTTACGCTGATAGGACCGCTGCAGCTGCTGCCCTTCCCGATCGAGCCGCGCTTTTTCGTCGTCGCCGAGCGTGGTCTGCCCGGTGCGCATGCGCGTCTGAATATCTTCCATCTGCTTCTGCATGTTGGTGAGCTCGGTTTGCCGCGGCGCAAACTGCGATTGCAACTCAGCAGCAGCCTGCTTGCCTTCCGCAGTGCTGGTGATCGCTACCTGCACGTCAATGACACCTACCTTAACGGCACCCGCCGCTGCCGCGCCGCCCGTCTGCGCCCACACTGCGGGAACCATCAGGAACGCCGCCAGTGCTGGAATTGCCAATCGAATCTTCATTCTCACTCCTTAAAGTGAATGTTCGTTCGCATCATGATTCCCAAAATCTTGCCGCACCTACCGCCGGCTACAAATCGCAAAACACAAATCGGAGATTATAGCTGTCGCCCGAGAAACAGGTCAATCGCTTTCGGCCAGCATCGCGCCACAAGGGCGCTCCCGCGGCGGTCATTTTGTGATGCCCGTCCACGATGCATGGTTGGCCCCCTAGCTTGCGCACCCGCGTCTCGTGCGCGCAATGTCAGCTCGCATTGCGCGCGCTTACTGCGGCAGCGGCACCAGCAAAACGCGGTTGTTGGTCTGATCCACTTGCACCGCCAGGTTCAGCCGCGAATCAATGGCCAACGAGTTCGGGCCAATCACCAGGGACGCTGCCGGCATCGTGCCACCCACGTCAATGATGTCGCGGACTTGCGGCGCCGGGCAGTTCGTCGCGCCGTTAGGATTCGGCGGGCACACATAGTCCAACACCGAAAGCGTGCTGCTGGCCGCGTTCGAGGTAACCAGCGTGCTGGAATTGAAATTGTAATCGAGCGAAGTCGGGTTGATGCCCGTCAGGATCGTTCCTAGCACGGAGCCGGTCAACGGATTCACGATCAGGACGTCGTTCAGCGAACTATCCACCGCCAGGAAATCCTGATTCGCGGCGTCAAAGATCACGCCCGTCGGAAGCTGCAGGCCGCTCACCGGCGGTATCGGGATACCGCCGCCCGGAAGCACCAACAGATCAATAGCGCTCGTTTGCGAACCAATCGTAACTGCGCCGACATTTTGAGAGGGATCGTTGTTCGGTGCGGGGTCAATGGCGACAGCGAACGGTTGAAAATCAATCGGCGATCCATTGCCAACCACAGTCGAGGTCGTCGCCCCGGCGGCAACAAAAGTTCCGAGGCCGCCCTCATTCGCGGGAGGATTACCGTTAGGGCCGGGAGGAATCGTGTTGGTGATTGCCGCGAGGCCGGAGTCCGAATTAATCGCCACTCCGATCGGCTGGGTGCCTCCTTCGATCGGCAGTGTGATTGGACTATTGAACACTCCGTTCAGGCCCTTCTCGTCGAGAACCGTGACATCGTTGCTACCAAAATTCGCGACCACGGCCTGCCCTGTTCGCCCGAGAATAGCAACACCGTACGGACTGGTGCCCGTGTTAAAAAAGCTCGGAGATTGTGGGCCGATCAGCGCGCCGGTGAGCAGGTTCACCAACGATATGTTCCCGCTTCCGGAATTCGTCACGACCGCCTGATCGAGATTCGAATCTACGGCCACGCCTACGGGACTCGAACCCACGGTCACCGGCTGGATCACCGTCAGACTCGTGGCGTTCGAAATCGCCGTTCCATTTTGCACGTAGACGACGTAGCGCCGCGCCGTCGCCAGACTCGCTGAGGGAATCGCGGCCGTCACTTGCCGGCTGTTGACCAGAGTCGTCGGCACCGCGGTGCCGTCGAGCACCACCTGCGAACTGCCGGTAAAGCCACTTCCAATGATAGACAAAGTTATTCCCACCGCCGGATCCTGCGCGTAGGTGATCGCAGGGCTCGATTCGACTATCTGCAACGGGTTCGGCGTTGTGGTGGCCAAGGGCACGACGGACACGGAATTGTTTCCTTGATTGACGACGTATGCGGTATTCGTCGCCGCGTTCACTGCCACAGCTTGCGGCGAGTTGAAGCCTGCAATCGTCTGCAGCACGACGGCGTTTTTCAAATCTACGACGTACGCGTTATTCGCTGCGCCGTTCACTGCAATTCCGATATTCGCGAGCGGGTTCACCGCCGTAGCGACCAAGCCAGTCGGCGAGAATGTCGCGCCGCCCGGCAAGGTGAATGACGTTGTGCTGACTCCTCCGTTCAACAAACTGAAAGTTGAAAGACTCGGTCCCGGAATCGGCACGGCAATGGGGCCGTTTGGATCGGCCAGCAACGCCTGGTGCGTTTCCGTGTTAATGCCGATGCCGCGAACCGAAGTAGAAATCAGGAGGTTGCCGATCAGCAACGGCGACCGCGCCAGATCTGTCGGGTTTGTCACACTGGAATTGTGGCCGAGATCAACAATCGCGACGGAGCCCGCGCCACCGGGCGTACTGATCGCCCAATTCAATTTCGGATCAATTGCCACCTGCGGGGCCAAGCCTGTGCCGATGCTTGCAATCGTGCCGGTCACCGTCTGCACCACGCTCCCGACGCCGCCCGAAAAATCCAGCACCACAGCCGCATTCGTGGATTGAAATACCACCAGACCGCGATGGGTCAAGGGATTGATACCGATGGCGTACGGCACCGGCTGCGGATTTGGCGGAGTGTTATTGTTCGGCAGCGGCACAGACGCGACAGCCAGGGTTGTGAGATCAATCACGGAGACGGTATTGTCGAGACTGTTCGTGACGGCGGCGATGTGATGGCCTAGCGTCCCGATCGAAGTTGTAATTTGATCGTCAATGGCAACACTCGTGGGTGCATGGCCCACGCCAACGGGTGAACCGGGTACCGGAGTATTCGTCGCTAAATTGATGATGCTTACTGTGTTGTCGCCCGTGTTGGCGACGACCGCTACGTTCAACGACGGGTCTATCGCGATGGCCTGCGGTGAAGCTCCCACGCTGAAGCTCGAGGCCACGCCGGTGGCGATATCGCCCGGTCCAGGTTCGACAGCGATATTGATCGCGGACATGCCGGGATTCGGCGCTACGACGTCGCTATTCTGCACGACGAGTGGATAAAGGCCCGGCGAAGGTATGCACGAAGCCGGTATCGTCACCGTCAACTGCTGGCCGCTCGTCAGCGTGGCTGGCGCATTCCCGCCATTGCATTGCACCTTGGTCTGGGACGAAAAATATCCGCCCACGATATTTACGCCGAGGCTCGTCCCGCCTGATACGAGAGTATCTGGGGTAACCGCGACCACGGCTGGACGCGACGGCACGACCGTCAATCCCTGCGGTCCCGACAGGCTTGCGGACACGTCTCCGTTCTGGGCTTGAACGACCAGCCGCACCAACCCGGCCACCGACAACGGGCCTGCGGGAATTGTGGCGCGCATCGAACTGGAGGTAAGGAAGACCGTGGGAACGGCAACAGGCGGGTTCCCCACCATCGCCACATCATTTGAATTAAAATTTGTTCCGCCGAGATAGACGTCTTGCTGCCGCGACCCTTCGCCCACTGTATTCGGCGTTAAAGAGGTAAGCGTCGGAGCATCCGAAGACGCGATGGTTACAGTGGCTGTTCCCTGAACCGATGGATCAAACGCCGAAACCGCGGTAATCGTTTCCGCACCGGTGGAACCGCCAAGCGGCGCGAAATATTGCCCTGCCGTACAAGGCACCGTGATCTGCGAGCTGGGACAGATGTAGCCATCCGCCGCTGTGCCTCCTGCCACTCCACCCACTTCCCAAGTGACATTCGTATTCGTCGTACCGGTCACATTCGCCGTGAATTGGAAATTGTCGCCCGCCGCAATCGTTGCAGTGCTGGGCGTGATGTGTACCTCAGCACCCGATTTCAGCGTAACGGTCGCAATGCCAAATGCCGTCGTATTTATGGTGCTGGTGGCCACTATCACGAACGGATTCGTTGCCGGCGCGACTTGCGGCGCCGTGTACAGCCCACCACCAGTATTGTTTTGTCCGGTGGTGATGGTGCCGTAGCCGCTCGGCAATTGCGTCTGGCCGACCGCGGCGGGGGTACAGGTGGTTGGTTGCGCATTCGTGGGAGTGGGAGGCAGACAAATTTGCCATGTGACCGTGGTGGTCGCAGCGCCCGTCACGGTCGCCTGGAACTGGAATTGTCCTCCGAAGGGAACCGTTACTGTGGGCGTATTGATCGTGACGCCGACGGGCGTCGAATTTCCGCCGCAGCCGGATAAGATTGCCGACACGCAGACAGCCAGCGCAATCGCGCCCAACTTCAAATGCCTGTTGCCCATTTCTTCCACCCTCTCTGCTGAAATCGTTGCGCGCTGGGATGATTCCATCGCGTCATCTGTAATTGCGTGGCCGTACCACTTTCAGTTCGAAAGTGCGATTCGCTAGAACGTCTTACCTACCGTGAAACGGAAGGTATGCTGCGGCTCCAGCAATTGCGCCGGAATATGCTGCGTGCTGGCGTTGATCAGGGTCTGCAACTCCGGGGCGATTTGCGTCTGCAGCACGCCCGGAGGCAGCGCATTCTTGAGAGCGTCGCTCAGATAGTAACCGCCGCTCAAACCATTGATTGTTTCATTCAGCCGCAAATAATTGTAGGCGTAATAGATTCGGAATGGCGCGTTGACGATCGGCAAGACGACGTCCAGCTCGACTCCGGCCGAGGTATGCGGCCGGAAATTCGTTCCTCCAACAATGGGAAGGTTGCTGGCAACCTTCAAATTCGGAAAGTCCGGATTTGGATATTGCTGCTGGAAGAGGGTGACCGCCGCCGGATCCAGCGCGAGCTGCGATTTACGCAAAATTCCGTTCACACCAATATCGTTGAAGAGTGAGATCGTCACCGGTCCCGCGATCGGAATCCGGTATTCAAAGTTCGCGACGTTCTGGAAATCGCCTCCCGGCCGCGTGGGATAGAACTGAATCATCGGTACGTTGATTACCTGCTGCGTCGGCCTGCCGCTTTGATTCAGAACCGTTGGGTTGGTGAACACCACACTCTGGGTGGAGGCGAATGGAATCTCGACGAACGGCGAAATTGTGTAGAAATCGAAACCGCGCACGTCATTCTCGCCACCCAGGTAGAACCGGTTGTACGGAGGAATATTTTTTCCGCCGTAACCGGTGATCATTCCGGTCTGGTATTTGAAGCCGATGACGTTGCGCCGCTTATTCACCGGATGGAAGTAGGTCATCACGAACGAATTCGTAATGGTGTTGACGTTGCCCTGCAACGGCCCGCCCTCCAGCGAGAATCCATAGTAGAAGCTCTTTCCGTTGGTCGGGTTTTGCGGATTATTCACCGAGCTGTACGAAATCGTCGGCGTGATTTTGCTGGACTCAATCCCGTTCAGCGCCGAGGGTCCCGCTAAACCTGTGAACTTGATGCTCTCAAACAGCAATTGTGCGGAAGTGCTGAACGTCTGAATGTTTGTGGTGGAATATCCATAGGTCACGCCGACGCGCGTGAACGAGAGCTTCCGCAACGGATAGCTCGCAAATACCGTCATACCCTTCGTGTTGGTCGTGTAATTTTCTTCCAAAGCGGGGTTCAGCGCGATCTGCTGGCCGTAGAAAATACCGAGCTGTTTAGCCTGGTTATAGTCGAACTTCGTGGAAAAAATCGTGAAGCCGGTCGAAATCGGCCGGTCGAAAAGGTAGGGCTCCGTAAAACCAAAACGAATATCGCGCTGGAAGCTGCCGATCTGCGCGGAAAGCGACAATGTCTCGCCGAGGCCCAGGAAATTGTTAGTCGTATATGAGCCGCCGATGAACGTGCCGGCGATGCCGCTCACGCCGCCATTGAAGCTGATGGATTGCTTGCCCTTTTCCTTCAGCTTCAGTTTGATATCCACTGTCCCGGCCTTCACATTGCGTTTCAGCTCGGCGTTCTCCGGCTTGATCGTGTCGAAATAGTTCAATTGATTCAACCGCAACAAGCTCAGTTCCCAGCGGCGGTTGTCGAAAACCTGCCCTTCATCGAGAAGTAGTTCGCGGCGGATTACTTTGTCTCGCGTCGTGGTATTTCCAGAGAACTCGATGCGGCGTACGAAGTATTGTTTTTGTTGGTCGAATTCCATCGTCAGATTGACGATTTTTTTCTGGTCGTCAATATCCGTTAGCGGCGTGGCCACAAAGTCAATGTAGCCGAAGCCGCCGTAGAGTTTTTTGTAGTTGTCGAGAGCTTTGCGGATCTTGTCTGCGCCGAAAATGTCGCCTTGCTTCAGCGGAAACGCGCCGGCGAGGAACTCCGGTTTGAAAACCAGGCCCTGATCGGGATCGGCGCTGCGGAAATTCAGCTTGCCCATCCGGTACTGATCGCCCTCTTCGATCGTAATCGTGATATCAGCGCGCTTGCCGTTCTTCGAGCCGATAAGCGGCCACGGCCCGGGAATCCCGCTGCGTACGTCATCCGTGATCTTCACCACCGGATCGCTGACGTTCACCTTGAAATATCCGTGGTCCTGGTAGATGCCACGAATTCCGACTCCCAGGTCTTCGTCGAGTTTGGCTTTGTCGTAGGTTTTGTTCAGGACCGGAATTTCCGTGATGTAAAGCGGAATGGCGTAGGGGCGGTCGTTGCGCATCGAGCGGATCAGTTTGCGGTCGGAAAAAGCCTTAGCGCCGACGAACTTGATGTCCCCAACCTTCACCTTCGGCCCTTCATCAATATTGAAAACTAGCTTCACGGCATTGGTGGCAGCTATACGCTCGTAAGTGGGCTTCACCGTCGCGAACTGCCGACCGTGTTCGGCGAGCAACTCCTTGATCACCACTTCGGCGCGCTTGATCTTGGTCGGGTCGAACTGGCTTTCCACCGAGAGACCAACTTTTTTATCCTTGAACGCGTCCAGGATGTCCGACTCGGTGATTGATTTATTGCCCTTGTACTCGATGCGCCGAATGATCGGGCGCTCTTGCACGTAAAAAACGATAATTTTCGCGTTGGCCTGGTCTGGGCTATCTTCCACTTCCAGGCGGATATCTTCGAAGAATTGCGTGTTCCAAAGCGCTTGAAAATCGCGCCGCACCGCTTCTTCGCTGTATGGATCGCCCGGACGCGAGAAAATCCGGGCCAAAAGCGTGTCGCGTTGGACGCGCCGGTTGCCCACAAATTCGATTCGTTCGATTACGTATTGCGGGCCGTTGCCTTCCTGACCGCCCTGAGACTGTTGAGCCACAACGATTTGCGCGAAGGGATAGGCGAACAAAGACACACCGGCGAGAAGTTGAAATAAACGCAGAAAAATTTTCCTGCACGCGGCCATGGTCAAGGCCGCAGTATCCCGCCCAAGATTATGTGCTCCCCCGCCGGACCGCTCCCGCCCGGCTTGCGCGTAGGATTCCTAGTGGGCCACTGGGGTTGCTTCTACGACAGGTCGGAACGCAAGGCCTTCGCTCCCGAGATAAATTTCGAGAGTGGCGGGGCGTTGCAGTCCTCCCTGTATCAAAGCTTCCGACAATGGGTCTTCGACGTACTTCTGTAACGCGCGCCGGAGCGGCCGCGCGCCATAATTTCGATCGCTGCAGGTCTTCTCGAGGATCCACTGGCGCGCCTCAGGCGTCATTGCAATTTGCACCTGGCGATGCACCAGCGTTTCGTTGATCTGGGCCACGAGCAAGTCAATAATCCGCAGTAGGTCGTCGTCCGTGAGTGAATTGAACAAAATCACTTCATCCAGACGATTGAGGAATTCGGGATTAAACACCCGTTTTACCTCGCTCATCACCATGTCATCCTGGCTCTTGGCCATCGCATCCAGTTCCTTCGACGCAAAACCGAGGCCGCTTTGCTTCTGCAATTGCCGCGCGCCCAGATTCGACGTAAGGATGATAATGGTGTTGCGGAAATCCACTGTGTTGCCGAGCCCGTCCGTCAACTGCCCATCTTCAAAGACTTGCAGCAGGATGTTGTACACGTCTGGATGAGCTTTTTCAATCTCATCCAGCAAAATTACCGAGTACGGCGTGCGGCGCACGCGCTCCGTCAATTGACCACCTTCTTCATATCCAACGTATCCCGGAGGCGCGCCGATCAGTTTCGACACCGAATGCTTTTCCATGTACTCGGACATGTCGAAGCGGATGAGCGATTTTTCGCTGCCGAAGAGGAACTCGGCGAGGCGCCGTGCCACTTCCGTCTTGCCTACGCCTGTGGGGCCGAGGAACAAGAAGCAGCCCACGGGACGTCCCGGAGCTTTCAATCCCGCGCGGCTGCGGCGAATGGCGCGTGCCAAAGCCGTGATGGACTTGTCCTGACTGATGACGCGGCGATGCAATTCCTCTTCGATGCGCAACAATTTCTGCTGCTCGTCTTCCTTGATCGCGGAGACCTGGATGCCGGTCCAACGCGCTACGACTTCCTCGATGTCTTCGCGCGTAACGACGCCCGTCGAAGAATCGTCGATCTTCAACTTTTCGCGCAGCAGGCGCAGGTGTTCCTTCTCTTTGCGCTCTTCTTCGGAATAGAAACGCGCCTTCTCGAATTCATGGTTGGCGATCGCGGTTTCCATCCGGTGCGTGATGAATTTCACGCGCTTCTGCACTTCGGAAACTTCGTCCGGCAGCATCGCCTGGCGCAGCTTCACGCGCGAACCGGCTTCATCGAGCAAGTCAATCGCTTTGTCCGGAAGGAAGCGGTCCGGAATATACCGGTTCGATAGATACACCGCGTATTGAATGGCTTCGTCGGTGTAGCTGACGGCATGAAACTTTTCGTAGCGATCGCGCACGCCCTGCAGCACGCGAATCGCCTCTTCTTCGTTCGGCGCGGAAACCTTCACCGCCTGGAAACGACGCTCGAGCGAGCGGTCCTTTTCCACCGACTTTCGGTATTCGCCGGGGGTCGTTGCCCCGATGCACTGAATTTCGCCGCGGCTTAGCGCCGGCTTCAATATGTTCGCCGCGTCCAGCGAGCCTTCCGCCGAACCGGCACCCACCAGCGTGTGCAATTCATCAATGAAGACGATGGCGTTCTGGCTCTCCATCAATTCCTTCATGATGGTCTTCAGGCGCTCTTCGAATTGGCCGCGGTATTTCGTGCCGGCTACGATCAGAGACAAATCCAGCGACAAGATCCGTTTGTCCGCGAGAAACGGCGGCACGTCACCGTCCGAGATTCTTTGCGCCAGGCCTTCGACGATCGCCGTCTTGCCGACGCCGGGCTCGCCAATCAGCACAGGATTATTCTTCGTGCGCCGGCAGAGGATCTGAATCGCGCGCTCGAGCTCGCGATCTCGTCCTACCAGCGGATCGAGCTGGCCTTCCATCGCCGCTTGCGTCAAATCACGGCTGAATTCTGCTAACAACGAAGCTTCTTTTGGCCGGTTCACTGGCACCTTCTCTCCCGCGCTGCGTCCCAACTCCTCGCGCACGGTTGAAAGCCGCAATCCCCGCTCCAACAAGATCTCCGCGCCGAAGGATTTCTCCTCGCGCAGCACACCTAACAATAGATGCTCCGTGCCCACGTGCTTGTGGCCCAGGCGTTCCGCTTCCTCGGCCGCGAAATTCAGGATGCGCTTGCATTCCTGGCTCAGCGGAACCTCCACCGAGGTCGAAATGCGCTCGCGAACTGTGATGCGCGCCTCGATTTCCTTGCGGATGGATTCGATCGAGCCATGCGAACGCAGGAAACGGTTGGCCAGCGCCTTGTCTTCGCGCAGCAAGCCCAGCAGCAAATGCTCCGTCTCGATATACGGGCTGCCGTACTGGCTGGCCTCATATCGAGCGAAAAATATTACGCGCCTAGCTTTCTCTGTATAGCGTTCAAACACGGGTCACCCACGCTCTGCCGGAGTCTGCGCCCCAACGCTCGCTGTCCGCGGGAGAGGAACCATCGAACCTGCGAGCGCTGCTGTGCCCGAAGCCAATTTGCCGTGTTCCAAATTCAGAACGCGGTCGGCCCGGCGGGCGATCGAAATATTGTGTGTTGCCAGAATGGAAGTCAGCTGATGAGTCTTGTGCAGATGCTGCATCAATTCGAATACGTTTTCCGCGCTGCGCTCGTCCAGGTCGCCGGTGGGTTCGTCCGCCAGCAACAATTGCGGTCCGTTCACCAGAGCACGCGCGATGGCCACTCGCTGTTGTTCGCCGCCGGATAATTGACCCCCACGCTGCTCCGCTCGATCGGCCAATCCCACTTCGCCTAGCCAGTTCGTCGCGGTGCGCAACGCCTCTCCCAAAGAGGTCCCGCGAATCAGCAAAGGCATCGCCACATTTTCCGCGGCGGTGAAGTCCGGCAAAAGGTGATGACGCTGCCAGACAAAACCCACGGCGCGATTGCGATACTCTGCCAGTTCCGCTTGCGCAAGCGACTCGAGCGAATTCCCGCCGAAGTATACTTTACCGTTCGTCGGAGTGTCCAGCGCAGCCAGCAAGTGCAGCAAAGTACTTTTGCCGGCGCCGGACGGCCCGACAATCGCAACCATTTCTCCACGCGCAATCGCGAAGTCCACACCGTCGAGCGGGGTAATTTCCTGAGCGCCGGAACGAAACGTCTTCCGCAATCCCTCGCCGCGCACGATTGGGGCGCTGCCGGGCGCGACCCCGTCGCCAGCATCTTCCAGAACAGCAACGCTCGAATTGGACTGTGTGCCCATCGCCTAGGGATAAGCCTCTTTCACGTTAGATGCCGAACGGCCCAATCAGTATGTCCTTTTCTTGCAAACAACTAAGTATTCCCGAAACGGCTTCCAGTATTAGCAAATCCAAAGAATTTCTCTTTATTGCCGTACTGTTACCTCTAGCAGCGCTTTTATCTTTGCGAAACAGAACCTTGGCCACCTCCCCAATTTCGCTTCTTGTTCGATTCTAACACGGAGCGCAGTGAATTGCTGGCGGGTACTCCCATATTTTGGAGTGGTTTGGAGCGGCATTTCATTCGAAGCGCAGGATCTCCACGGGAAGGACGCTCGCCGCCGACCGTGCCGGCAAAATTGTGGCCGCGATGCTGATCAGCAGCGCCGCTAGGGCAATCCAAACTGCATCGAGCACGTTGGTGTGAAAAGGCACATAAGGAATCGCATACACTTCCGGATTCAGCGGGATCAATCGCCACCGGTTGGCGACGCCCGCGAACGTGTAGCCGATCAGCAGGCCCGCGATTGTCCCCGCAATACTCACCACCAAGCCTTGCAGGATAAAAATCTTGCGTAATTGTTCCCGCCGTGCGCCCATGGCCATCAGCACAGCGATGTCGCGCGCGCGATCGGTTACCGTCATCGTCAACACCACCAGAATATTTAGTCCGGCCACGAACGTTATCAGTCCTATGAAAATCGCCGTCACCAGCTTTTCCAGACTCAACGCGCGAAACAGCGCGCGATTCTCGTCCATCCAGGTGGACGTCGTGTACCCGTTGCCCGCGCGGTTCAATAATTCCCCAGCGATCGCGCTGGCGTCGTCCATGTGCGTCACGCGCACTTCGAGCAGGCTCACGACGTCGCCGATCCCCGAAAGCGCCTGCGCCGCCGGCAGAGTGACGAATCCCCAGTTCGCGTCGTAGTCGTAAAAGCCGGAATCAAAAACTCCCGTCACCCGAAAACGCCGCGAGCGCGGCAACATTCCGAACGGAGTCAAATTCCCCTGCGGGCTGGTAAGCGTCACATAGTCGCCAGCTGTTATTTCCCAATCGTTGGCCAAAATCCGGCCCACGAGCACCGCCGGGATCCCGTCCGCGTCCGGCGCAAAATCTCCGTTACCCGCAACCAGGTGGTGCAGCGCTTCGCTCGCGCGCTGCTCGAGATCCGGATCAACGCCCTTCAGCACAATTCCCCGCGCACGCCCCCCCGACGAGAGCAGCACGGTCGCGTAGATAGCAGGTTCAATCGAACGCACGCCAGGAGTATCGCTGAGGTGCGCCATCAACCCGCGATAATCGTGGATTCCGTTCGGTCCAATTGGCTTGAGGTTGACGTGCGCGGTGACGCTGAGTAACCGATCGCGAATCGCCTGGCGGAAGCCCGTGTTCATCGAGAGCGCGATCACCAACGTGGTGACGCCCGCCGCCACTCCCACAATCGCCAGCAACGTGACGATTCGCAGCACCGCAGGCCGGTTCGGCGACCGCAAGTAGCGCAGCGCCACGAGCCATTCGAAGCTCATTTCAAGTCGCCGGTTGCCGCGGACTCGGGTTCAGCCGGCTCATCCGATTCCTTGCGCAACAATGGGAAGAGGACCACTTCACGAATGGCGTGCGAATCGGTCAGTAGCATCACCAGGCGGTCTATGCCAACTCCCTCGCCGGCAGTTGGAGGCAAGCCGTGCGAGAGCGCGCGAATGTAGTCCATGTCCACTTCTTTCGGCGCTTCCTGGCCGCCTTTTTCCACCTGAGCGCGAAAGCGCCGCTCCTGGTCGAAGGGATCGTTCAATTCGGAAAAGCCGTTGGCCAGCTCCATCCCGGCGATGAAGAGCTCGAAGCGTTCAGTCGACGATGGATCATCCGGCTTCTGCTTTGAAAGCGGCGAAATCGCCGTCGGAAAGTCGTAGACGAACGTGGGTTGCACCAAGTGAACTTCCGCGATCGCTTCGAACAACTCGCCGATCATTTCTCCATCAGACAGTTTCTGAACATTCGCGAGCACGTCAGCACCGTGAGCCCGCGCATAAGTATTGTAGCGCTCGGCCACGGCCGCGGGACCGCCATCAGCGCCGAGTTCGGCCACGGTGGGCGCTACGCCCGCTGCAACCGGCCAATATTTCACGATCGCTTCGCGCATCGAAAGCCGTTCGAATCGGCCGAAATCTATCTCGAGTTCGCCGTACTTGATTCGCGTGGTGCCGCAGGCTTTCTCTGCAAGACCGCGAAATAATTCTTCCGTCATGTCCATTAATTCGAGGTAATCGCTATAGGCCTGGTAAAACTCTAGCATCGTGAATTCCGGCTGGTGGATCGCGTCAATTCCCTCATTCCGGAAGTTGCGATTGATTTCATAGACTCTGTCAATCCCGCCCACGACGAGGCGCTTCAGATACAGCTCCGGCGCGATCCGCAGATACAAATCCATGTCGAAAGTATTGTGGTGGGTGACAAAAGGCCGCGCGGTCGCGCCTCCCAAAATCGGATGCATCATCGGCGTTTCCACTTCCACGTACCCGCGCGCGTCGAAAAAGGCGCGGATTCCGCGAATGATCTGCGCGCGGCGGACAAAAATATCGCGCGCCCGGTCGTTCACAATTAGATCCAGGTAACGCCGCCGGTAACGCTGCTCGATGTCCGCCAATCCGTGCCACTTTTCCGGCAGCGGCAGCAGAGCTTTGCTCAGCAGCTCGAGCTTTTCCACCTTCACGGTGAGTTCGTTCGTCTTGGTGCGGAAAAGATGGCCCGCGACGCCAATCACGTCCCCCAAATCCAAAAGTTGGAAGAGCTTGTAAGCCTCTTCCCCAACCACGTCTTGCCGCACATAAATCTGAAGCCGTCCGCCATCCCCGGCGATATGCGCAAAAGCTGCCTTGCCATGCGGCCGCAGCGCCACAACCCGCCCGGCAACGCGCACTTCCACCGGCCCGGCGTTCAATTGCTCGAGCGTCTGTTCCCCAAACTTCTCGGTCACCTCCCTGGGCGTATGCGTCCAGGCAAATTTTCGCGGATAGGCCGCGTGGCCAAGCGCTTCTATTTCACTCAACTTTTTCAGTCGTTGTTGAAACTGATCCAGCGGTTCAAATTCCAATCGGTCAACATCCTTTCGGCGGCCTGCACCCGAAAATGGCGAGGAACTTGCGAAGAGCCGAGCGGCAGTATAGCGGTCGGCTTCTGCGAGCGTCAAGAAACCCCCGCCGTGCGGAACCAGTGGTATAATCCGCACTCACCTTTTGGGGGCGGCGTGTTGTTCAAGAGGAAGCCAGGCACTTCCCACTTGCGGCGCAGTGTCTCGGACGATTGGATCGCGGCACTCCCGCGAGAAAAAGCACGGGTTTTCGACGCAGTCGTTAAGCGTTGGGAATCCTTCCACGCGATGCTGAGCGTTTCCCTCGATGACGCTATTTCCGTGCGCACCCGCGGCGAACTGGTTTGCGCGCGGCAATATGTGTCGGTTTCCGCCGATTTACTCGCACAACTCGCCGCCGAACTGATCGGCGCCTGCCACTGTCTCATCGAGCGCGGGCGTCATCTGAATAACGTTCCGAGGGTCCAGCCCCTGCAAACTGAATTCTTTCGCGGCGAAACCGCGCAGGCCGCAGCATCCTGGAATGATTTTCTCCATCACGTCCTCTTCGCGGACCGCTCGCGGTTTTTCCAGAAACTACGAATCTTGTCGGAAGCCCTGGAAAGCCTGATTCGGGAATTTGACGCCGCCGCGGAAGACGTTTTCGCCGGGCTTTCGGTTCGGCCGAGCAGCAGTTGGGACGCCTTAGAATGCCTGCACTATGATTTCACCACGTGCTTGCGGGAGTCGGAAGTTCTCTTGAAGTCGTTCTTGCGCGCGCTGCCTCCCGAGCAGGTTGCCGCATTCGCCTCGGAGGTCTCTAAAGCGCCGTCGGTGGACCGGCTGCGGGCGAAAACGGGCACGCGAGGGCGCGCGGTTCGCGCCTCGGCCTAGCCGCTTCCAATATTGGTAGGCATGGTCCGCCTTTCGCAACCCCATTCCTCATAGTGGGCCGATCGATCCTTAACTCCCGCTAACTCTTTGTTATTGGCGGCCGTCGGTATGGGCGGACACGGCGAACGTACTGGACGCTCGTGGCGATTGCAACGAGAATACTCCGAGCTTTTGGCGCCAGTCTCGCATCCAAAGGACTGAACCTTTCTCCCGATTCCCATTCAGACTGGCGGGCCGGCCCGATTGCGCATTAATTGCTTCGATAGCACACTGGGTAAGACAATAAGTACAACTCAAGGAGAGGCGGACGCATCGCAGCTAAAGACGCGTCCCAACGGGTAGCGTGGCCCGAACGAGACGAATCGAAACTGGGGAGATGCCGGAGGCGGATGCGATCCGGCTCGCCCAGCAGGGCGATGCACCGGCCTTTGAGCGCCTGTACCGGTTACATAATCGGCGAGTATATTCTCTATGCCTGCGCATGGTTGGGAACACGGCCGAAGCCGAGGACCTTACCCAGGAAGCGTTCCTGCAGCTCTTTCGGAAGATCGCCACATTCCGGGGAGAGTCGGCGTTTTCGACCTGGTTGCACAGGCTCGCGGTAAACGTCGTGCTGATGAAGCTGCGCAAGAAATCCGGCACGGAGAGTTCGCTGGAAGAGATTACCGAGCCCGATGAAGAATCCGGCGGACCGCGACGGGATTTTGGCGGTCCGGACTTGCGCCTCAGTGGTTCGATTGACCGGGTGAATCTGCAGCGCGCCGTGGAGCAGCTGCCGCCCGGGTACAAGTCCGTGTTCGTCCTGCACGACGTGCAAGGCTACGAGCACAACGAGATTGCGGAAATCATGGGCTGCTCGATCGGCAATTCGAAATCTCAATTGCACAAGGCGCGCATGCGGCTTCGCGAGTTGTTGCATGAAGCGCTCCGTGCCAAGGCCCGCGAAGATCGCAAAGCTGCCAGCGCTGATGCCGGCGGCGAGGACTGAAGAACATGGCCATCATCAAGTGCGAGGAATTTCTCGGTCATCTCGAGCCCTGGATGGACGGTGAGCGTAGCTCCGATGCGCAGGCGCATCTCCGTAATTGCCCTCGCTGCCTCGCAATCGTAAACGATTTGAACGCCATCCAGGCGGAAGCCCGCACTTGGAGCGCTTTCGAGACGGATGCGCCCGAACGCGTTTGGGTGTCGTTGCGCGCGCAGCTTGAGCAGGAAGGCCTGATTCGAGAGGCAGTTCCGGTTTCGACGTCGCGCGATCACGCGCAACCCTCCGCCGACTCAGGCTGGCTACACGGCTTATTCGGTGGCTTTCCGCGTCCCGTACTCGCCGGAGCTTATCTCGCCGTATTGATCGCAGTAGCGTTCGCGCTGAGCGGACCGATTAACAAAAAGGTGAATGAAGCGAAATGGCTGGAGGGCACCCGGATCGCCACTTCGCCCCTGCGAGCGGAGCTGAATACCGCCGAACAAAACTCGATTTCTTCCTTGCCTGATTCTGACGTGTCGGCTTCCTTGCATCGCAACCTCGCCATTGTTGACAACTACATCGCATTGTGTGAGAAAAGCGTACACGAAGAACCCCAGAACGAATTAGCGCGGGATTATCTGTACGAGGCGTACCGGCAAAAAGCGGACTTGCTGGCGCAGATGAGCGAACGCGGAGAAAACATCCAATGAGCACTCGTCGCTTTGTTCCCGTGCACTGTAAACGCAAACTAGCCATCAAGACCGCTGGATTCCTGGCCACTGGGCTTCTCCTGTGCGCCACAGTATCGGCTTCCCCGCGCCGCCAGGAACAGCATTTCAAAGTGGATGCACGTCCGGTGATCACCATCCACAATCCCAACGGCCTCGTGACCGTGAAGGCCTGGACCAAATCCGAAGTCATGGTGATTTCGACGCTCGCCAGTGACCAAGTCGCCGTGGACGCCGAACAAATGGGCAATCGCGTGGATGTTTCCACGCACGGTCTTTCGGATTCGGTCAGCCCGGACGACTTGCGCGCTGATTTCCAGCTCAACGTACCGGAAGACGCCGAACTTCAAATCCATAACGATTCTGGCAGCGTAAGCGTATTCAACGTGATGGGCGATATGAACGTCGAAACAGTGGCCGCCGGCGTGGATCTGGAAGACGCGGCCGGTTACTTGACGGTGAAAACGGTGGGCGGCTCGTTCCAATGCCTCCGCTGCGCCGGACGGATCGAAGTTTCCTCGATCAGCGGCAATTTCAAGCTGATTGATTTGCGCAGCTATCACGTCTGGGCGCAGACTTCGACGGGCAACATTCTTTTCAATGGCGAATTTCTCCCCAATGGCACGTATTCCCTCAAGAATTACAGCGGCGTCATCGAAGTCCGCTTTTCCCCCGACGATTCCTTCGATATGAGCGCCACTTCGCTCAAGGGAAAAGTGAACAACGAAGCAAAGCTGACGCCTTCGACCCACCAGCATCATTTCATGCCCAAATGGGGCAACGCGCTCTTCGGCACTTTCAATCAAGGACGCGCCAAGGTCGAGCTGACCTCCTTCGATGGTACAATCAACATTCTAAAACGTGATTGATTCGGCCATCTCGCCGCAGCCAAAGCAATCGGACCGATGACCAATGAAATCCGCACTCGTACGCTTGTCTGCTTGACCGGCTTTATGGGCAGCGGCAAGTCCACCGTGGCGCGTCTGCTGGGACGCCAGATCGGCTGGCAGCACGTGGATCTCGATAAACGCATTCAGGACGCGACGGACCAGACCATTCCCGAGATATTTGCCAAGCGCGGCGAGCCGGAATTCCGCCGAATCGAGCACGAACAGCTCACGCGCATCGTGGGCGAAGCCGTTGAGCAGCAAAAGCCTCGCGTCGTCTCCCTGGGTGGCGGCACCACCGCCCAACCGCAAAATCTGTCGCTGCTCCGCCAATCCGGAGCCGCCTTGATCTGGCTTCACTGCCCCGTCGAAGATCTGCTCAAGCGCATCGCACACATTCAGGATCGTCCCCTCTTTCGCGACGAAATGAGTTTCCGCAAGCTGTACCAGGAACGCTTGCCTTTTTACGAATTGGCGGATTACCGCGTTGAATCCAATATCGAACCCCTGCGCGTCGTCGAGCAGATTGTTGCGTTGGGCATTTTCCCGAAGGTGACCGCATGAAGCAATCAACGAACTCCGGACGGGACTCTTATCCGCGCGGCTCGATCACCGGGGTGGTGATGGCTGCGGGAATTCTTGCCGCCAGCGTCTCCATGTTTTTTCTTCAAACGCCATCGCGGGCCGGCACGGCGCGGGGGAAGAGCGCAGCTGCGGCGGTTCACCGCAACAAAAACGCAGATAACAAATCGCCAAATGGGTTTGCTCAGGATAAGGGCAAATTCCGCATCATGGCCAATGGCCAGCAGGTGGGAAAAGAGGAATTTGAAATTGGACCGAGCGGCAGCGATTGGCTCGCGCACGGCTCAGCGGAGATTCAGTCGCCGCAGGGGAATACGCATGTCACCGGAACTCTGACGGTTCATCCGGACGGCACGCCCGTGCACTACGAATGGGCTACGCAAGGCGCCAAGAAAGCGTCCGCCGTGATCGGGTTCAGCGGCATGAGCGCCACAGTGGAGTTGCAACTCCAGGGCGCACGGCCCTTCACGCAGCAATTTACCTTTACGTCGCCGCTGGTCGTAGTCCTCGATAACAATCTCTACCACCAGTACGAGCTTCTCGCACACCTTTACGATTGGGAGAAAAAAGGAGCGCAATCCTTCTCCGTGCTGGTGCCGCAGGAATTGACGCCGGGAACCGTCACCGTAGATTCGATGGGCGAACAGGAATTAAGCGGCAAGAAAGTTCAGGAACTGCGCGTTCGAACTGAAGATAACGAGCTGGATCTTTATCTCGATGGCCCAAAATTGATGCGCGTCGTCGCGCCAGCCGCCAACGCGGAAATCATTCGAGAAGAACCGCACGAAGGTAAGTGACAGAAAGGCCCGGGTTCTACTTCCCCGGGCCTAGGTATTGGACTTGGTAGCGGCAAACTTCAGTGCGCCACTGTTGAAATAGCGCTGACTCAACTGCTACCTAAAGCTGCGCGCGATGAATGACGTGGGTTGACTCCACCGGCTGTGGCTTTTCCATCGTCACCGCCACGCTCATTTCCGCGCCCTTGCGAAGTATTCCCAAACTCACCGACTTTTGATCGCCCTTATCGCGCAGTTGCGTCCGCAAATCCGCAAGCGTGCGCACCGGTTTGCCGTCTATCTTGATGATTACATCTCCGGCCTTAATCCCCGCTTTCTCCGCGGCCATCCCCGGACGAACCTCGCGAACCAATATGCCGCTGCCGTCCGGCGCTCCGAAATAAGTTCCCAGCTGTCCAGAAAGATCTTCCGCGCCAATCCCCAGAAGCGGGCTGCGCCCTTCCATCACGGGCATGGCAAATGAGAAATCTGGGTTCGGCATCGAAAACGCAAAAGCGTTATCGAAGTCGCGCATCTTACCTTTCATTTTTTTCTCGAAGAACGCGCTGCGGTCGCCGAGATCGACGGAAACATTCTGCGTACTCCCGTTGCGCGAAATCCCAAGCGTCACCGTACGACCCGCGGGTGTTTCGCGGACCAACCGGCGAAACTGCACTGTGCCTTCCACGTTTTGGCCGTCGTACTGGGTGATCACGTCGTTTTCCTTCAAGCCCGCCTTCGCCGCCGGACTATCCGGCTCCACGTCCATCACCACCACGCCGCGCACTCCCGCCAGCTTCAGATTCTTCGCCTTCTCCGCCGTCACCTCGCCGATTTCGACGCCCAGCCATCCGCTGCCATCGTCGCTGGACATCACCAGGACGTCAGGGTTCTGCCCCAGAACTTCCTGCGTTTTCTCCTGCGCCAGTTCCGCCAATTCCGCGGCGCGGTCCGCCAGCTCGCTTGCGCTGGCATCGAATTGCCCTTGATTGCTTCGCAGCTGCGCCGCGAGGCTCTGCAGCCGCTGAAGCTCCGGCGAATTCATCTCGACCTCCTTCTGCACTCGCTCGCTCAAGCCGGCGAGGTTTTCCCGCAGTTCTCGATTGACCTTACTATCAGTACTACGAACCGCGTCCTCCATTTGTTCCAGGGAAAGGTTGGAATTCGGACGCTGCGTATCGGAGGCATTCGGCGTTGAGGGAGCAGCAGCGGGAGGGCTACTTGGGGCAGGCTTGGCGGTTTGGTTCTGGGTTTGGCCGGACAAAGCGTTCGGACCGAGCGCGAACGCCAACAAAAGCAAACCCGTGCCGGCAAACTTCGAGTGTGCAATCGGTTTCATACCAGTTGTCCTCACTTTGGGTAGATTCGCCCTGTCAGACGCCTGGTCGCTGCACCACCAAACGTATGCCGCCATTGATCGTACGGACTGAAATCTCGCCGCCGCCGGTTCCGAGCTTGGCGTGAAATGCTCGAGCCGCGGGAGCGCCTGCTGATGAAATGACCGGCAATTCGGAATAGAACTCGCCATTCATGCTCAAAACCTTCAAATCGCCTCGCGCTCCAGGAGGAAGCCCCAGCAAGACCGAACCGTTCACGGTTTCGAGATTCATGGGACCGCCGGCCATCAACTGGCGCAGTTCCAGGCGCAGATTTCCGTTGGTAGTTTTCTCGCTGAACCGGCCTGCGCTATCGAACACTTCGACGTTCCCGTTCACCGATTTCAATTCCCCGCCGCCCTCGACTCCTCGCACGGTGACGCTGCCGTTGACCGTCTCGATGCTGCCCAGCAGCACGCGATAAGGCACGTGGACGTGGTATTCCACGGCCACTTCGACGCCCTGCCCTTTGGGATAGCAAGTGTGCACTGCTACTTGCCCGGGGCGACTCTCGACTTCGATTTTCACCTGGTCGAGGTCGCGCGCATCGTTTTGACCTGTTTTCACCGCGCTCACTTCCACTTCGTCGCGGCTCCAACCCTCGACTTGCACGGAGCCGTTCACGTTTTCGAGCGCGAAGCTTCCGCCGGAAGGCAAGGGATAAATATGATGGAAATTTTCGTCAGCCGCGAAACCTGGTAGTGCAAGAAAAGCGGCGCCGAGCAGCAGCAGAAGTGCGCGAATCATCAGTCCACCAATCCGCGCTTGATGCCCCTGGGATTTCCTACTCAACGGCTGGCCTTGAGTATGCGTTTGCACGATACGCCCCCTCGAGTGAATCGCCCTCTTCACTAGACATTCGACCGCTTCTAGTCGGCCGATTTCCGGTCACGTAAACGCTTTTGCCTGAGGCACCGCAGTCCGCTAACTGCTCACCTAAGGCGTATTTTCGGCGGTTGGCTGTGAACGCTCCAGCAGCCGCAGTTGTAATTGCAGGTTCCGCTGCAATTGCTCCATTTGCTGCCTGTAAAGTTTCAGTTGTTGATTCGCGTCACTGACTGCGACGTGGATATTGCCCGCGAGCGCCCGCAAATGGACGACTTCACCGCCGCCGTTCAGAATGCCTTCGGCGCGAACGGATTCACCTCCATTGGCATTGGCGTCGCGGCTGACAGTCATGGGAAACGACGGATCAAACGTGACGTGGTGCTCGTCACCCGATTGCACTTGCGCATCAATCGTGATGGGCAATTCACGGGGAATGTAAACAACGATGTCGCCTTCGCCCGATTGAAGCTCGCATTGGTCCGGCTTCTTCGCGGGAGCCACGAACCACGCCGTAATCCCGCCGGCTCCCGTGGATGCCTTCACTGCGCTATCTACTTGGGTCAGATAAATGCTGCCGCCGCTGGTCTGCAAGTCGGTGGGACCGGACACGCGCACCACGCGAATTCCGCCGCCGCCCGTCCTCGCGCGAACCAAGCCGGCTGTCTCGCCGACTTCGATCTGCCCACCCGACGTCTCGGCAAGTAGTTCGCTGCCGGAATGTTCCACCGAAACGTTGCCGCCGCCTGTCGAAACACGTGCAATTCCATTTACCGACGCTACTCGTATGTGCCCGCCGCTGGTGTGCAGCGTGGCGCTTCCTTCAATCGATCCCGTGGTGATGTGCCCGCCGCCGGTTGCGGCAACCAGTTCACCTGCGACGTTCTTCACCGTAATGTGCCCACCGTCGGTCGTCAGGCGCGCGGGTCCACCGATATTTCCGGCAACAATATTCCCGCCAGCAGTCGCGAGCGTGGCGAACCCGTTGACGTCCTCCACCTCGATGTTTCCGCCTCCGGTCATAACGTCGAGGTTGTAATTTTTGGGAACAATCAGTTCTATGGTTACCCACAAGCGTCCACTTGCGCGACGCGACGGGCTTTGTCCACGCAAATAGACGCCCTCGGGAGTCTTCCGCGCGTTGACCAGGAAGCTCTTTAGAAGTTGTTTCGCATCGTTTTGCGAAGCGTCGGCTTCGAGAAAAACCGTGTAGTCTATTTTCCCGGAATTCTGCGTCTTGATGATGATGTTGCCGAGGTCGGTAATCAAATGGAGGCGTTGGCCGTCGCGAGTTGCCACTGTGCCAGTTAGCGCGGAGCGCAACCGCGATGCCGAGGCGTTTCCCCGCTGCGCTTTCTCCGGGCCGTCTGCAGACGCGGGCCGCGGGCTCAAAAGCAGCGTCGCAAGAAATGCCGCAGTGATGCCCACCAGCACAATGTCCGCAGGTACACCAAGCCGATTCCCGAGCATTTGACGGGCTCGCAAAATGGGTGATTTGCTACGCATGTTTAGAATTTTTGGCGCGGGCCGAGATCGCGGATGACGGCGGCGCTTTGCAATCGAATGTAGGTGCTCGGATCTTTTCGCATGCGTTCGCGCAAAACCGCCAGCATATGATCGTCGGCGTCCACTTGGCCCTTGGCGGCCATGTCGCGCAGCGCGTTAATCGCTTCCACTCGCACTCCCGGATTTTGATCATCCACCAGGGCGTCGAGCAGCGTCTGGCGAATCAGGTCCTGAGGCTCCGCGCCGTTGAGAGCTTCGAGAGCCTTCAACCGAACTGCCGCATTGTGATCCGTGTGCACCGCCTGGCAGAGTGCCGAGCGCACATCGGGATCGTTATTGCGCGCGCGCAGCAAATCCACGGCATCGAGCCGCACGTCCGGATCGAAACGCTGATTATTGTGCAGCACGAACATCAGCACGCGCTTCACGTCATCGTCATTCACAGTGCCGGATACCATGAACGGCTGCTCTGCTCGCATCTGCAATTGCACGCGAGGGGGCTCGTTGTCGGATGCTGGAAACACGTTGATCCCCGCTACGTTAGCCGTGTGCAGATCGAGGGAACTGAGAGAAGAGGAAGGAGTGACGTCGGGGGTTGTCTCCACCGGCAGCGGCGCCGAAATATTGGACGCGGCCAGCGAACCGGCGCCACTCGGCGCAACGGGATGCCGCAGCAGGCGCGGCCCCAAAATTCCCACGGAAAAACCAATCGCCAGCAAGAGAGCCGCGCTCCACGCCGGTCGCGGGGAAATCCAACTCGAAGGCAGCAGCGCGCCAACGGTGCGTCGCAGCCAGCCACGCTCTTCCTGCTGATCGAGCACATCGTCCAGCGTCGCGCGGCAGCTCGCCAGCAACGACGCGTCCGGTTCGTGATGATTTGCGGCCAGCAGCGCGAGCATTTCATTTTCGCCCGTCATCGCCAGGCTGCAGCCGGAACAATGCTGAAGGTGTTCGTCCACCTCCGCCATTTCCGACGCATCCAATTCACCAGCCGCAAAGAGAATGAGTAACGGCTCGATTTCTTCGCACGCCGGACTCTTCATTCCCCCGATTCCCTCTTGCTGCATTCTTTCCGTCCTCGCCGATTTCGTTTAACGCATGCCTTCCAGGCTCGCGCGCAATTTTCGCGTCGCCCGGAACAGCGAATTCTTTACTGTTTCTTCAGACGTGCCTAGCATGTCTCCGATAGCACGTAATTTCAATCCCTGATAATGCTTCATCTCGAAGACCATGCGTTCGCGCGGCGATAGCCGGTTCAGCGCGGACGCAATGTGCTGACCCAATTCCTGCCCCAGCAAATTTCTTTCCGGATTCGCCGCGGCTCTCTGTTCTGGCTGGCGGTCGAAGAAATCTCTGGTTCCGCCTTCGGCATCTTCGGGCACCGGCGCTTGATCTTCCCGCCGGCTCGTCTTGCGGCGGAGGTGATCAAGCGCCACATTCGTCACGATTCGGTAGAGCCAAGTGTAAAAGCTGCACTCAAACCGGAACCGGTGCAGATTTCGGTAAACGCGCAGAAAACTTTCCTGATAAATATCGCGCGCGTCTTCGGGACGATGCACCAGATTCAACGCCAGCCGCAATACTTCGCGGTCGAACTTGCGCACCAATTCTTCAAACGCCAGACGGTCGCCCGCCTGCGCCTTGCGGACGAGCGCCTGCTCTTCCGCAAGCTTCGCCGCCGCTGCCTGGCGCGCCTCCCCCTCGAGTGCGACGCTCATCCCCATGGTATTCGTCGTTGGCCTGGAAACGCCTGAGTTCAGTGCACCGGAACTCGGGTCGTGAATTAGGTTTTTCCCGGCATCAAGCCTTTCTGCGGGTTCCCTAAACATAGACGGGCCTTGTGGCCGTTGGTGAGCACCCGCGGACGTCACTTTCCCACTATCGGACAACTGTGCCACTGCACACCTCTTGCTGAGATGCGCGCACGCCTCATGGTGTTGCAAAGGCAGCACTTAGACCCGCCGCGAATACTCCTCGCTTATCCTCGCGGCGGTCTGCAACTCGGCAAATGAATGGATTGCAAGGTCTTAGCCACTTCCGGAAAGCCGCATCTTGAAACCCAACCGAATCAGCCCGTAGACTCCAAGGCATACGATGAAATCAACCAAGCTGCCCCAGTCCAACAAAAATCCTTGGTGGCGCAGCACGGGAGGGAGGTGCGGCACGAGCGAAGAATAATAGATCGCGTTTCCCAAAAGTATGGCTATGAGGTATTCGATCCACCGTCGAACTGGGGTGCCAAGAAAGTTGCGAGCCATGAATTCCCGAAAGATTGCCGCTTGCGGTTGGGTTCTGTAGCGGCCGCCGCGTTCCGCGTTTCTTGCGAAATGCAGCGGGCAGTGGTTCTTCCAAACTCCGCGCACGCGATCTCAAGCGTCGAGATCGGTTTATGTAGCGGCCGCCGTGCCCCGCCTTTCGGGACGCAGCGGGCAGCCTCACCTCTAAGATTGCTGCTCACCGATTTTAGGCCACAGCCGAATCGCACGCAAACGGCCTTCCGTCCAGCAAACCGATGGTATAAAAGTGATGTACCTGCGCTTGCACGTTCCGCGCCTCGCCCTGATGCCCATCGCTCTATCTAATCCGGTTAAATACCTGCGCGGAGTCGGTCCGCAACGCGCCGCCACGCTTGAAGAGCGCGGCATCCTGACGGTTGCCGATCTGCTCGGCTACCTTCCCTTCCGCTATGAAGATCGCCTGCGATTTACGCCCATTGCCGAAGTCACTCCCGGGCACGTCCACACGATTTTCGCGGAAGTCACAGGAGGTGGCGGTACCACGGTCCGCTTCAAGCGCAGCCGCCGCTCGATATTTCACGTCACGGTGCGAGATGCCTCTGGAAAGGTGTACGTCCGTTTTTTTCATGGCGGCTATCTTGAAGGACGTCTCAAAGACGGGCAAAAACTCGTGCTGCATGGAAAAGTGGACGCCGATCCTTTTAGTCCCGGACGTCTGGAAATGGTCAATCCGCAAATGGAATTGGTCGGCGCCACCGACGGCGCTGCCGCGGATTCCACCGAAGTCGGCCGCATCGTCCCGATTTACGAAGCCCTCGGCGGCATCAGCTCCCGCACGCTTCGCCGCATCATTTACGCTGTGCTCGCGGATTTCGAAGGAAGTATTCCCGACCCGCTGCCGCCGCAAATTCTGGAACGCTACCGGTTCCCATCGCGCCGCGATGCCTTGGTCTTCGCGCACTTTCCGCCACAGAACGAAAAAATCGAGCTCCTCAACAATTACCGCAGCCCGGCGCAAATTCGTCTGATCTTCGAGGAATTTTTCTATTATCAACTCGCGCTCGCGCTGCGCCGCTTGAACGATCACACCCGCCGCGGCATCGCCATGCGGGTCCGCGAAGAAAAAGTCCGCGCGGCACTGAAACGCATCCTGCCCTTCAAACCCACCGCCGCGCAAAAACGCGTCCTCGCCGAAATCGCGGCCGATCTCGAACGCCCCTACCCCATGAATCGCTTGCTCGAAGGCGACGTCGGCAGCGGCAAGACGATCGTCGCGCTCGAAGCCGCCACCATCGTCATTGAAAATGGCTACCAGGTCGCGCTGATGGCTCCCACCGAAATTCTCGCCGCGCAACATTATCTTTCCGCGCGCCGCATCTTCGAGCCTGCCGGCTACGGCGTCGAACTGATCGTAAGCGGCCGCACGCGCGCGGTAAAAGACGAAGCCCTCGCGCGAGTCGGAAGCGCCGAAGCTCAAATGATCATCGGAACCCACGCCCTGATCGAAAATCCGGTGGCCTTCAAGAAATTGGGCCTCGTGATTGTGGACGAGCAGCATCGCTTCGGCGTCTTGCAGCGCAAACGCCTAATTGAAAAAGGCGCATCTCCGCACGTGCTGGTAATGACCGCGACCCCCATCCCGCGCACCCTCGCGCTCACTCTCTATGGCGACCTGGAAATTTCCGTCATCGACGAAATGCCGCCCGGCCGCACGCCCATCGAAACGCGCTGGACCGAAGACACGCAACTGAACGGCGTGTGGGAATTCCTGCGCCGCGAAATCGCGAGAGGCCGGCAGGCTTATGTGGTATATCCCGTCATCGAAGAATCGAAGCAGGAGCTGAAAGCCGCCACGGCGGAATACGAGCGCCTGGCGAAAAACGTGTTTCCAGGAATTCGCGTGGGCTTGCTGCACGGCCGCCTGAAAAACGATGAAAAAGATTCGGTGATGGAGCAATTTCGCCGGAATGAAATCCAAATCCTGGTCGCCACGACGGTCATTGAGGTCGGCGTGGATGTACCGAACGCCACCATCATGGTCGTCGAACACGCCGATCGCTTCGGCCTCGCGCAGCTGCACCAACTGCGCGGCCGCATCGGGCGCGGAGCGGAAAAATCGCGTTGTATCCTGGTGGCTCGTAAAAATATTGCCGGAGAAGCGCGCGCCAGAATCGAAACCATGGTGGCTACGTCCAACGGATTTGAAATCGCGGAGCAAGATTTGAAGCAGCGCGGCCCCGGCGAATTTTTCGGCACGCGCCAGCATGGCGACGCCGCCTTCTCAGTGGCGCAGCCGCTGCGCGATCACGAAATCCTGGAACTGGCGCGCCGCGAAGCCTTCGCGCTCGCGGAAAGTCCCGAGCGCGCCGCTCAAATCATCGCGCGCCTCGAAGCGCTCAGCCCCGCCTGGCGCAAACGATATCAACTAGCTTCGGTGGGATAGACCATGCGCGTGATTGCAGGAAAATATCGCAGCAGGCTGTTGAAAGGTCCCGGTATGATGCGCGTGCGTCCCACCAGCGATCGCCTCCGCGAAACACTTTTCAACGTCCTCGGACCCTCGATCGCGGACTCCTACTTCGTCGACCTCTTCGCGGGAACCGGTGCTGTCGGAATCGAAGCAATCAGCCGCGGCGCGCGCGACGTATTCTTTGTCGAGTCCTATGCCAAAGCCGCGAAGCTCATCCGCGATAATCTCGCATCGCTCGAAATTCGCACCGGCGCAGAGGTTATAGAAGCAGACGCCGTCCGCGGTCTGGAAAGACTTGCATCACGCCGCCTGCTGGCCGATTTCATCTTCCTCGATCCGCCGTACGAGAAGGCCGACGAATACTCCGACGTCCTGGAATTCCTGGACGCTTCGCACCTGATCGCACCCCGCGGCATCGTCATAGTCGAGCACTTCAGCAAAATGGAGTTGCCGCAGCGTTTAGATCGTCTGGAATGCACCCGGGAAATCGAACAAGGTGATACCCTGCTATCTTTTTACAGGTTGGCAGCCGCAGCCTAGCGTCGGCGCATCCAACCCGCTCAGGTATAATGACCGAACCGATGCAATCCGCGGCTAAACGCGCGCTTGAACCCGCCGAGGAAACGCTCGTCCAGCTTTCGTCGCACTCCAGGCTGCCCCGGCTCGACCTGGGCGTGGACTGGGGCTCGCCTTGGCAGGAATTCCGCTCCAGTTTGCGCTCCTATTTCAGTAGCGAGCGCGCACCGCAAGACGCCGAATTGCCCGCCGATTCCGATCTGCGCGTCGAATGGATTGAAGGCCGCTTCCCGGGCCGCGCCTTCACCTGCGCGGCTTTGTGGCACGTGGCAGCTATCGCCATCCTCCTGCTGCCGATCTGGCATTTCCTCGCCAGCAATCCTCCGAATCTCGCGCCGGTGCGCATCGAACTCACCTGGACCAATCCGTCGCAGGATTTGCCACCGATTTCTCTTCCCGGCCACGAAATCAAACCGAGCCCCAAGGGCGACCCTGCGAAACCGTTGCCCCGTAAAGGCGCGGACGCATTCCATCCCCGGCAAACAATTTTGTCGGAACCTATTCGAGTTACCCACCCACGCCAAACGTTGATTCAACCGGACGCGCCGGCGACTCCGCCGAAGATTGATAATCCGCTGCCGAACATCGCCGAATGGGCCGCAACGCCGGCGATTCCCAAGCCGCAGCTTCACCTCGGTTCCGCGGCGGCCGCTCCGGAAATGCGGCATCGCGCCGCAGCTGAACTCACCGCCCCCGAGGTGAATCAGGAAAAGAATGCGGGGCCGCTCGATATCGCCGCTTCTCCCATGATGAACGCGCAGCCGCGGATGCCCGTCGAAGCCATGTCGAAAGCGGTTGCAGCGAAGCACGCCGCGCAAGCAGATACCGGCGCCGCTCCAGAGGTCGCGAATGCTTCCGCAGGTGACGCGAATCTGCACCGTCTGATCGCGATTTCAGCGTCGCCCGCACCGCCAGCGCCCGAAGTGAACGTGCCGCAAGGGAATCTCGCTGCACGAGTTGCGATTTCGCCTGACGGCAAACAGCCCGGCGTTCCCGGAGGCGCAGAAAACGGATCTGCAGGAAACGGCGGGGCGGGCGGCGATGAATCCAGCCGAGGAGGACGTGGCGCCAGCGCTGCTGGAGGCGCGAGCGCCGGCTCGTTTCCCGGCGCGGTGAGCATCAGCGGAGGAAACGGGCACTCTGGCAGCGGCGGATTGACTCCCTCCGGTGGACGTCCCACTAAACTCAATTTGAAGCCGATGGAACCGGCCGGCGCGATGTCCGCATCGCGCAACGGACCCCGCGTAATCGGTTCGATCGATCCGGGCATGCCGCCTGAACGGCTTCTTTCCGGCCCGAAAGTTTATTCCCTGCACATTGACATGCCCAATCTCACCAGCGCCAATGGCACAAACTGGATCATAAATTTCGCGCAGATGGAGGAAGGCAATCCTCCGTACATCAAGCCGAAAGGCGACCTGACCGGATTGGAACTGGTCCGCAAAGTGGATCCCAAGTATCCGCCGGATTTAATTAAGGAAAGAGTGGATGGCGAAGTGGTTCTCTACGCCATCATTCGCAAGAACGGCTCGGTGGACAGCATCCAGGTCGTGCACAGCATTGACCCGCAACTCGACCGTTACGCGATGGAAGCTTTATCGCGATGGGAATTTCACCCCGCTCTTCGCGACGGCCAACCCGTGGATCTCGAAGCGATCGTGCATATTCCCTTTCACTTCCGGCAAGACTAACAGCGCGAACTGTTAGTGCGAAGAACTGGCCTGTTTCACCTGCTGCTCGCTCCGCGCACCGCTCTCTTCGAGCAGCTTCACCATTGCGTAGACCGAGAAGCTGCAAGGCGTCCCAACGCCAAGTTCGTCGCCACGTCGCACCACATAACCATTCAGCGATTCAATCTCGGTCTTCTTACCGCGCGTCACATCGTGTGCCGTTGACGATGTCGCGTTGCCAAAACTCCCGAGTGACTTGATCCCCTCTTCCATAAATTTTTCGACGTCGAGCAGCCGGATACCCGTAGCGCGCCCCACCGCCACGGTTTCTTCGATCAATCGCCGCATCAATTCGCGCGACGAGAGATTACGCACCGCCTCGGCATAAGAACTTTGCGCGATCGCGGTTACCGCGTTTCCCGCGCAATTCATGATGAATTTCGCCCAGATATCGGCTTCGATGTAATCCGAAATGCGACAAGAGACGCCCGCCGAAGCAAACAGCGCCGCTATTTTTTGCGCGCGTGCAGAGTGCGAAGCTGCCGAAGACGAAGCGGCGCGACCCGTTAATTCTCCGACTGCCAATTCACCCCGGCCCAAGTGCTTCACATGACCCGGCTCGGGCAATTCCGCCGCGATATACACCACCGCCGGCAACGCATCAATTCCCGACGCCGCGCGGATGGATTCGACGTTGTCCACGCCGTTTTGCAGACTTACAACGATCGCGCCGGGTGCCAGATGCGGCGCAATGGCCCGCGAACTTGTTTCGTTGTCCTGCCCCTTCACGCAAAAGAGGACGACATCCGCCCCCACCACCGCGGCGGGATCGGACGAAGCCTCCACCGCCACGCGCTCTTGAAATGTAAGCGTGTCCATGAATAGCTTGTCTCGGCGAATCGCTTCCACGTGCGCCGGTCTTCCAATCAATACCACCGGAACTCCGGCGCGAGCCAGCATCCCGCCGAAATACGAACCCACGGCGCCGGCGCCCATTACGGCAACCCGCGGCTTTGCATTCATTGCGCTTCCTTGTGATGCATTCACTGCAACCTCCCGGGAACCTGCAATTTAGAAATGTTCACGCAAGTCGCGAAAGCTATTCAAGATGAGCAGTTTCCCCGTGCCGCTCTCCAGCTCCGCATGCTCCAAATGCCACGTATTCGAATGCGGAATGAACACTGCGTTCAAGCCCATCTGCAGAGCCGGATTGATGTCGCTGCGCGGGCTATTACCCACCATCCAGCCGTGCGTCTTCACGATTTTGAATTGCTCCACCATGCGTTCATACACGCTCGCGTCTTTTTCCAGCACAATTTCGATCGCGTCGAAGTGAGGCTGCAGGCCCGAGCGCTCCACTTTCGCAGCCTGCTCCGCCGGCTCTCCCTTGGTAAGCAAGATCAGCCGGTGATGCTTCGAGAGATACGCCAGAGTCTCGGGAACGCCATCCAGAATGTGTGGAGGAGTCGCCTCCAGTTCGGCGGCGATCCGCGCAATCTCCTGGACCAGCTCGCGCCGCGCCGCGTTTCCCGCCAGCTTCATGTACGTTTCTTCCAGCGAGCGGCGAAAGCTGCGGACACCATAGCCGTGCTGGCGAATATTGCGTTTTTCGGTTTCGTTCAGGATGTGGCGGATATAGTCACGAGTGTAACCGAGATGCTCGAGCTGCGTAATGAAGTGCTCGATGGATTTCTCGAAGAAGATGTTGTTTTCCCAGAGCGTGTCGTCTGCGTCAATCAGTAAAGTATGCCGAGCCATTCGAAATCTTGCGCTCCCGGTTTCCGAGGTATCTGAGAGTCTTACGGCGAGCACACGCCTGAACCAGCGTCGCAACCCCCGTCACGGCTGCGATGCAGACTCAGCTAGACGCTGAGACCTTGCGCGTACCGACAGACAACTGGTCCAGAATGGCGCGCGCAATTTTCTGCGTTTCGCCGAAGCGCGCCAGATAATCTTGAAACTCGCGGTTCAAATCCAGCGCTGTCGTCGGGTCCAGCTTCGTCCGCAAAATCATGTCGCGCAAATGAACGGGATGCGGCAGGACTGCATCGTCCCGCAATTCATCCAGCGCCACTATCGGATCGTAGTGGTACATGTGCCCTCCGTGTCAGGCAAAAATCAATTCTACTCTGTTTTGCGGGAAGCGTCAGGCAGTGGCGGGAAGAAATTCATACCGCTCGATGCGCGCGGCGACGCCGCGATGTCCATTCTGCGGCTCGACGCGCAGCACATGCGCGTAACAGCGGATGTGCACATCCCCAGCAAGCGTGATCTGTTGCGGCAAGGTGAGCACAAACTCAATCGGCGTGCCGGCTTCGACGCGCGCCTCGATCGTGAAGTACAGTCCGCGGAAGCTGACGTCGCGCGTTTCTCCCTGCTGCTCCAACACGCGATCCTCGGCCGAAAATCGCACCTTCAGGGGCAGCATCATAGTGAAACGCCGCGCAGCCCGGCGCTCGACCGCCTTTTCCATCGGACCTCCCAGGAAAGCTTCCGATTTCGTCAAACTATCACCGCTGCGAGCTACCGCGCAACCGCTTTTACGACTCCCGCACATTCAGTTTTTGGATATCGCTGCGCCGCTTCGCCGAAGTTTCGGTTCAGCGTAAGCAAAGTTTGACCTGCCTCGCCGCTACGACTAGGATGGGCTCCCATGGTTTCGGTCGCCAAGCCCACCGAACTCCGTAAGCATCCTCGCGCACAACTCAGCTTGCCCGCGCGCCTGCGCTGGCGCGGCACGCTCGGCATGCGCCTGGAAGCGGCGCGCACGCTCGACGTGGCACGCGATGGTGTTCGCTTAAAACGCCGCGAGCCGTGCGTACTTGGCTCCCGCGTGTGGATCGCGTTTCCCTTTGACGCGAATTCCAACTCCAGCGTGCCGCCGGAAACGCCGGCGCACGTCGTGCGCGTAAAACCCGCCGCTCGCGGCGGCTACGAAGTCGCATTGCACCTGGAATTGCCTCCGCGTAGACCGCCGCGGCCTCCGGAAAACGAACGCCGAGCCTGCGCCAGGATGTCGTTCGCGCTTCCGATATTTGTCCGCGCGCCGGGTTCGCCATGGCCGGAAGAGTCCATGACTCAGAATATCTCGCGCACTGGCGCTCGCTTTGAAAGCGCGCAGATCTATTCTGCCGGCGACGCACTCCTTGCCAAAATTCCCTGGGGCGAGTGGGAACATGCCGGCGAAATTCCGGCACGCATCGTGCGCGTCGGGCCTGCCGAAAATCTGCGAGGACCCGCTCCTCGGGCCGATCTGGAGTCCGGCGTCAGCGCGATGCTCACCAGCGTCGCCGTCCGCTGGGCTTCACCCGCGAAACCTCAACCACGCTCGTCCCCTTTGCGCCGGTTGTAGCTCTTCGTTACACTCATTGATTCGCGCGATTCCATGGCTGACATATTTCATCGCAATTTTTTTCTGAACGGTCCCGCCGGCAAGCTCGAGGCCTTGCTGTGGACTGCGCCGAGTCCGAATCCGCCGATGACCGCACTGGTTTGCCACCCGCATCCGCTCTTTGGTGGCACTATGCACAATAAGGTCGTCTACCAGACCGCAAAGGCGCTGCACAAACGCGGGCTACCTGTCATGCGCTTCAACTTTCGCGGCGCGGGAACGAGCGAAGGAGCGCACGATCGCGGGCTTGGTGAGCGAGAAGACGTTCGCGTGGCGCTTGATTACCTTGCGGCCGAATTCCCCGCGACTCCGATCCTGCTGGCCGGCTTCAGCTTCGGGTCGGTGGTGGGACTGCGAGTGGGCTGCGCGGATGAACGTGTTGTGGAACTGATCGGACTGGGGCTCCCCGTGGACAATTCGAATTTGAGTTACTTGCAGGGATGCACCAAGCGAAAACTCGTTCTTCAGGGCGGCTACGATCAGTACGGCTCGCGTGCCAACATCGAAGCATTGTTTGAGACTTTACCTGAGCCTAAGCGGCTCGTGATCGTCAATGGCGCCGACCATTTTTTCACGGGCCAGCTCGACAAAGTCGCCACTGAAATAGACGTGTGGCTCGACGAGCGCCATCCACGCGCCACAGCACTCCCGTCGCAGCCCTAGCTTCTCTGTTCGAACAGCTTCATGAACTGCTCGCGCGAAGCAGGCTCGACGCCAATCAGCTGCAAATTGGCCTTCACATGCGGCACCTGGCTCATGCCGACGAGCGCCGTGGTCAGCCCGGGAACTGAACGCGCAAATTGCAGTGCGAGCGAAGCGTTGTCTTTCAGTCCCAGCGCGCTGCTGACGAATGCTGGCAAATTTTTGATCAGCTGGCCCTGCAACAGCGCCGCGCTGGTGACCAGCGCGATTCCCGCGGCACGTGCGGCCTGCACCATCGGCACGGAACGCCCTTCGACCACTTGATTTGGCCGCGTCAGCGCCTCCGGCATCGCCAAGTTGAACGGCAGTTGCACGAAACGAAAGTGATGGTCGTCGCCGGCAACGTCTTTCGCGATCTTTACCATGTCTGCGAGCGAAAGGAATCCCGCTGCTTTGGGGTCCTCGCGGAACGAATTCCACGTCGCCATGCCGTAGGCCCGGATTTGTTTCGACGCTACCGCCGCTTCCAGAAACAGGAACGCCTCGCGGATGCGGCGGCGAAATTCGTCCGGCGGGACTTCGCTTAACTGCGTTTCGGGATTGTGCAGGTAGAAAACGTCAATCGTATCGAGGCCCAAATTCCGGCGGCTACGATCGAGCTGATCCGCCAGGTAGCCCGGCGCCATGCAGTGGCATCCGGCGGCGATGTCCTCCACGCGAAACACGCCACGCTCCAGAAATTCGCTCGAGAAATATGTATTCGGGTCTGCGGGCATTTCACCATCGGGCGTCAGAAACCCCGCCTTGGTGCAGACCATTACTTCGTCGCGGCCGAAACCTTTGTGGAAGAGTTCACGCAGAGCGGCGCCTACGGCGCGTTCGCTGCGCTGGAACCGGTAGTTAATCGCGGAGTCCACCACGTTGATGCCGCCCTCGATCGCAGTGACGACTGCGTCGGTGTAGGCCCCGTCGGTGGCTTCGTCTGGTTCGCCAAGGTAGGTACCAATCCCGATGGAAGAAAGGACGAGGCCGCCTCGAATTTCGCGGAAGTGGCCGGCGGCGGCGCGGCCTTGAAATCGCGCCGCATAACGCAGAGTGCCTTCCGCTGTGGCGGACCCGGGCTTGCGTTCGTCACCGAGCGGCACGGCAGATGACATTCAACCTCTCTTGGCTGGAACAAAATTGCATTCCGCGCAGTATAACAGAACCCACTTCCAGCTGGGTTTTGCGTGGGAACGCGCAAGAGGTCAACGCGCCTGAATTTCTTCCGGCGGTTCGAGGGGAGATAACCCCTGTGCGACGATCAATTGGCGCGCTTCGAATCGCAAACTCGGCAGATAACGCATGAAGACCAGCGCTGCGATGAATGCGCCGACGCCGCCAATCGCCACCGTCCAAGGCGCGCCGATTCTATCCGCCAGCGCGCCGGCGAAGAGCGAACCGAGCGGCGCCATGCCCATGAACATCATGGTGTACATGGCCATGGCGCGGCCGCGCAGTTCGTCGGGAACCATCGCCTGGATCAGGGTGTTGGAACTGGACATCTGGAGCATCACGGCGTATCCGACGGGAATCAGCAGTGCCACGGATAGCCAGAACGAATTCGAAACGGCGAACAGGACCAGGGAGATTCCGAATGCGGCGGCCGCGGAACCGACCACGCGGCCCAGTCCATGAACACCTCGGCGCACGGCGAGAGTGAGCGCGCCGAGAAGCGCTCCGACTCCGGACGAGCCCATGAGAATACCTAAGCCGTGAGCGCCGCGATGCAAAATCTGGTCGGCGAAGATAGGCATCAGTACGGAATATGGCACGGCCACGAGGCTCACGACTCCAATCAGAAGCACGAGAGCGAGAATTGGTTTCGTGCGGCGGACGAAGCGGAAACCTTCGACGATGTGCTCGTACGGAGAAGTGTCTTTGGAGGAGGTGCGCAATGAGGTGAACTTCATCATTAAGAGGCCGACGATCACGGCGATGTAGCTGACTGCGTTGGCAAAAAAGCACCAGCCTTCGCCGATGCGCGCCACCAGAATTCCGGCGATGGCCGGGCCGATGACGCGCGCGCCGTTGAACATCGAGGAATTGAGGGCGATGGCGTTCATCAAATCTTCGCGCACCACCATTTCGATCAGGAGCGATTGGCGGGCCGGCACATCGAAGGCGTTCACCACGCCGAGCAGCGCTGCTAGCACCATGATTTCCCAGACTCGAACGATGTGCAGCAGCGTCAGGGCCGCGAGCATGAATGCCAGAATCATCGAAGCGGTTTGCGTGCCGATGACCACGCGATGGCGATTCCAGCGGTCGGCGGCCAAGCCGCCGAGGGGCGCGAAAAGGAAGATGGGAATCTGGCCGGCGAAACCGACCATGCCGAGCAACAGAGATGATCCCGTCAAGCGGTAGACCAGCCAGGCCTGTGCGATGTTCTGCATCCAGGTGCCGATCAGGGAGATCATTTGGCCGCTGAAGAACAACTGGAAGTTGCGATGGCGCAGCGAACGGACGAGATCGCGAAAACGAGAACGATTTTCCGCGGGCGGCAACGGGGAAATCGGTGTGTCGGCGAAGGCCATCTGGTCAATTGTACGATGCAATGCGCGCGAGACTCGTTTCGATTCTGGCGGCGGTTTACTGGTGAGGATGCGGCGGAATTTTTGTCGCTTGCGGGCCGGCGAGCAGCCGGCTGCAGGCGCGCAGCATGCGGCGATAGGGCCAGACTTTGTCGCGAAAGAGAATTTCGCCTTCGCGCGGTTTGGAATAAAACCAGCGCGCGAGCAGTGATAGATGTTCCGGCAATTCGGGAGGCGCGGAAAGCAGTCCGTAACCGGAGCGCCAGAACTTCGCAGTATCGAGCGGCGCAGTGTCGGGCGCTGCGATTTCGGGTGGCGCGGGAGATTGTTGATCTTCGGCTTCGGCGCGCGGCGGATCTTCCGGTTTCGCGGCATCTTCATCGTCAATCGCAAGATCTGATTCGAGCTTCTCTTTTAAAATCGCTTCGACGGAGCGCGGTTCGCTGGAAAGTTCAGCGAAGCGGAGGAACAGCGGTTCATCGAGGAGGCCGCTGCGGACAGGAAACACGGCGATGGTTTGATGTTCGGCGGCGCGTTGCAGGATTACTACGTCGAGTTCTTCGATTCGCCGCGCGATGTCCGGCATCGCGCGCAGCGCCGCGGAGACTTTATCGAGGCGCTTGTGCAGCGCGGCGGCGCGTTCGAAATCGAGAGCGCTGCTGGCCGCTTCGCGTTCGCGCGCGAGTTCTTCGGTGAGAGAGGCACCGGAAGTTTCGAGCGTTTCGAGAACGCGGCCGACTTCGACGTCATATTCTTCTTTGGTGCATCCGGCAAAACAGGGCGCGAGGCACATTTTCATTTCCGAATACATGCAGCCGGGATAGTCGGGATCGCGGCGGATTTTGATCTGGCAGCGGCGCGTTTTGAAAAGATCGAGAAAGCCTTCGCTGAAGTCTTCCGCGAGGCGGCGAGAAGCAAACGGGCCGAAGTAGAAGCTTTCGTCGCCGCGAATGCGGCGGGTGACGTAGCAGCGCGGGTAAGGATTGCGTAAATTCACTTTGAGCATGGCCGGAGGGCGCAGGCGCATTAAGTCGCGATAGCGGCGGGGAAAATGCGCGCGGGCGTTTTCGTAGTAGGCGAAGGATTGCTCGAATTTCGAGCCAGTAACGCGGTGGCGGATGCGCCGTGTCACTTCGCGCAGGTTCAGAGCCTTCGATAGGGTTTCCGGCCGGCTCAAAAGGCGCTCGGCGGCGCGGCGGATGTCTGCGGTACGAGCGAGGTACGGCTGCGCGCCTGATTCGTGCATCTCGAGAAGGAAGATCCCGGGGCGCGCGGGCAGCGCGGCGAAGAAATCAGCGTCGAATTCGGGGAAGAAATCGAGGGCGGAATCGAGTTCGAGCATCGGTACGATGTTACACCGTGCGGAAGTTGAACGTGAGAAATCGGACGTGAAAGTCGGCGAAATAGAAGTAGCAGAAAGTTGGCGATTGATTGGGGTCTCGGTCGTTTGTTTTCTATGAATTACCACAGTTTCTAATCCCCGAGGTTTGCGATTGATTTTGGGGTGATTCGCGGCGCTGTAACATTGTGACATGGGCGGGAACGGCGTGTGATTCGCGTGATTAGCGATCGGTGGGTGGTGATTGGTGAACTGCGGTACGCGGGCCGTGAAAAGCCAGTGGCTGGTGGTTAGTGGCGAGTGGCTAGAAGAGTTGGCGGGGCGGTTGTAATAATGTGACATCGGCGGGCACGGCGTGTGGTTGGCGTCCGGCGAAATCGTCCGGAATGCGAACGGCGCAATTGGCGAGTGGTGATTGGTGGAGTGCGAATTGTGACCCGTTACGGGTGAGTTGTGATTTGTGGCTCGCGCTGGGTGACCCTCGAAACCCCATTTAGGGACATTGCTGTTGCGATTAGAATTTGGTTTCGAGTTTATATCAGCGAGTTGTACGCGATTATGAATGAGGTGCTGTCGCGATTAGAACTAGTCGCGCGAGCGCGCAGGCGAGCAGGTTGGCGGTTGCGTGCGACGCTGGCCAGTCCGTGGTTCGCCATGTCGTTTCCTTCCTTCGGCGCGATAAAAGCGCGATTCTATGATAACACATTAGTTACCGTCAAGCAAGCGTAAAAATGAGCGCGGCGATATGTATGGCTGAGGCAAAGACTTAGCTAGATGTGAAACTGCGCAGTGAGTTGCTACGTCGTAAGTGCGGAGGCATGGCGGTCGTTGAGCCCATCCCGTTTTCCCGAAATGGTCCGGGAACGTAGGGAGGACTTGCGATGACCACGTGTGAATCGTGCGGCTCGGCGAGCGCAAAGTGGGCGGCAAGCGTGGCGGTGGCCTCGTTGCTTGCTTTGAGTGGATGCACGGCAGTGAGGGTGAAGCTCGGGATGCGCGTTTACCTGGCGAAAACGCTGGTGTCGTCCATGCAGGCGAGCTTGCCGAAGGGTCCGGCGATGGCTCCGGGAGAGAAAACGCCGCTGGTGGCGCAATTCACGCAGCCGGACGGCAAGGTGCTGGTGACCGAAGGGGCGGGCAAGGGCAAGGTGCTGTGGAGCGATTTGACGGTTACACCCACACTCGTGAAGGTTGACAAGAAGGGAGTGTTGACGCTGCCGCACGATCCGCGCGTGAGCGACGGGAAGACCGCGCATGTGGCGATTACGGTGCCGAGCCATCCGGACCTGCACGCCGATGTCGATATTCCGATCACATACGATTACAACTTCGTCGCGAATTTTTCCGGCGGGCCCGGCGCGGACGGCTCGAACGGAATGGACGGGATGGCGGGCTCGTCGGGGAGCATGGGTTCCACCGATCCGAATAATCCGTCGCCGGGTGGCGATGGCGGGAACGGCACGAACGGCTCGGACGGCGGAGATGGCGGCAACGGAGGAAACGCGCCGCCGGTGCAGGTGCAAGTGACGTTGCGGCCTGGGCCGCCAGCGCTGCTGCAAGTGAGCGTGGCTGCGGCGGGAAAACGGAGGCTGTATCTAGTGGATCCGCAGGGCGGTGCGCTTAACGTGCATGCGGATGGGGGCCCGGGCGGATCGGGCGGAAGAGGCGGGCGCGGAGGCGCTGGTGGATCGGGTGGGATTGGATCGCCGAGCGGAAGCAGCGGGATGGCCGGCTCGGATGGACGGAATGGGTTTGATGGCTCGCCCGGCAGAGGCGGGAGCATTACGGTGACGTACGATCCGCAGGCGAAGCCTTATTTGGCTTCGATCCACCTTTCGAATAAGGGAGGGCCTGCGCCGGTGTTTGCGGAAGCGCCGGTGGCACCGCTGTGGTGAGCGGAAGGCGTCGGGGATTTCGTTGAGGGTGGAGCGTTCGGTCAGATGCAGTTGATGGTACCGCGGCATTTCTTTGAGCCGCAGCAGCAGATCACTTGCTCGCCATTTTTGGCGAATTGGTAGTCGTAGCCTAGTTCTTCGCCGGCACGGATCCTGCGCAGGCTGAAAAGCCAGAGGCGGCCGCGGAATTTTTTGAGGCGGAGATTGGGATCGCAGGTGTGATTGATCAGTTCGGCGCCGGAACCGCGTACGGAACCGTCAATCGTCCAGTAGGGGTCAAGTCGAGCAAGGTAATTTTGTTTGCGGCTTCTTCCGGGGGAGCCGTGGATGAATCGCCGGCGCGTTTCCACGCGGGCGATTTTTTCGCCGGCGTATTCGATGACCTGGCGGCCGGCGGGAATATTCTGCGCCGCGCGCACGCCGAGGCGATGGATTCCCGAGCGGAAGACGCGAAGTTTATACGGGCAGGATTGGGAAATGCGGTGCTGAGCATCGCGAGAGAGGCGGAGAATTGACGCGGTGTTCATCGCAGTGGAGGAGCGGGTGAGGCTGCCGCCGATTTAGAGGAACGAGCAGCAGCCTCCCGGATTTGGTCTTTGACGAGTCGTTTATTCCTGGCCGAAGCGCCGAGACCGCGAAGAAGTCAAGCGAAGCAACGCCCCGGATATCGTGCGGCTGCGCTTAGTGTTCGGTAAGTTTCTGAAGAGTCACAGTCTTCGCCAATTTCTTCGCCTTGAGTTTCTTCGCTTTCTTCTTTGAAGCCATGGTCTCTCTCCTCTGGATAAGATTGCCCACTAGGGCGGTTGCGCATTTATATGCAAAGGGCGGGCCACGTGTCCAGCCGAATGAGCGAGGAGGCTAGAGCGCTCAGAATCCGGGCGATAGCGGCGGGGGCGCGCGGCCGTTCCCCGGAAGTGCGTGTGATGTAACGGTGAATAATTCAACGCGAGTTGAAAAAATCAACGGGACGTCGCGGTGGTGCGTGAACCTGCCGATAGGCGGATAGACTGTGGATGCGAGCGCCGTTTACGTCGGACTTCGAGAAGAAATGAAAATTCCAATGCTAAGATTGCGGCCGCGAAGGAGAAGCGATGAGCGCTGAGATGTCCGCGGCGGGGAAGGCCGGCTGGGCTTGGCCGGATTCTTTGGACGCGTTGGTGGCGGCGCCCGAGAATCACATCGTGTTGTTTGAGAACGAGCGGGTGCGCGTGGTGCAAACGCGGATCTTGCCGGGCGATGCGACTCCGGTGCATACGCATCGCTGGCCTAGCGTGCTTTTCGTTTTCGCTCGGAGCGATCTGGTTCGGTTTGGCGAACGGGGTAACGTGCTGATGGATACGCGCGAAGCTGCTGAAGCGCCGAAGCTTCATTCGCCTGTGTGGCAGGAGCCGCTGCCGCCGCATTGGGTGAAGAATGTGGGAGGCGCGGAGTTTCGCGGCGTACAGGTGGAACTGAAGGATGCGCCCTGAGGCGTCGTGGACGGGCGTTCGGAGCCGGGCGCGTCAATAGCTTTTCAGGACCCAGGCGGCGATTACCAGGCGTTGGATTTCGCTGGTGCCTTCGTAGATTTCGGTGATGCGCGAATCGCGGTAGGCGCGTTCTACGGGATATTCGCTGCTGTAGCCGTAGCCGCCGTGGATTTGGATAGCTTTGTGGGCTACGCGCGTGGACATTTCGCTGGCGAAGAGCTTGGCGATGGCCGCTTCCATCGAAAAACGCGCGCCGGAATCCTGTTTCCAGGCGGCGCGACGGACGAGCAGGCGGGCTGCTTCGATTTCGGTGGACATATCGGCGAGCATGAATTGAATGGCCTGAAAATCGGCGATGGGATGGCCGAAGGCCTGGCGCTGCTTGGCGTAGCTTAACGCGGCTTCGAATGCGCCTTGGGCGATGCCGGTGGCTTGCGCGCCGATGCCGATGCGGCCGCCATCGAGAGTGGAGAGCGCGACTTTATAGCCTTCGCCTTCTTCGCCGATGCGATTGGTGGCAGGAACTTCGCAATCGCTGAAGGCGAGTTCGGTGCAGGCGGTGGCGTGGATGCCGAGTTTTTTTTCTTCCTTGCCGACGGCGAATCCCGGCGTGCCTTTTTCGACGACCAGCGCGGTGATGCCCTTCTCGCCTTTTTCAGGTTGCGTGTTTACGTAGACGATGGCCGCGTCGGCCGCGCCGCCATTGGTGATCCAGGCTTTGGTGCCGTTGATGATGTACTTATCGTCTTTGCGAACGGCTTTGGTGGCTAGCGCGGCGGCGTTGGAGCCGGCTTGCGGCTCGGTTAACGCGTAGCAGCCGATTTTTTCGCCGCGCGCGTACGGAAGCAGGAATTTTTTCTTTTGTTCATCGGTGCCGACGCGGTGGATGGGGTCGCAGTAGAGCGAATTTTGTACTGACAGAATGACGGCGGTGGAAGCGCAGACGCGGGCGATTTCTTCGATGACGATGGAGTAGCTGATGTGGTCCATGCCCGAGCCGCCTTCGTTTTCGGGGATGGCTACGCCGGTGAGGCCTAGTTCGGCGGCTTTTTGGATCAGGGCGCGGGGGAATTTGCCGGTTTCGTCGTTTTCTTTGGCTAGCGGCTTTACTTCGGCTTCGGCGAATTCGCGGACGCTTTTTTGCAGCAATTGCTGCTCTTCGGTTAATTGCAGGTTCACGCTTTGCTCCGGGCGAATAAGACGATGGCGGACTGAAGTCCGCCGCTACAAAATCGGTTTGGCGATACGGCGCGGTGATGCGCGCTTGTCTGCGACCTATTGCAGACGAAATTGTATCGCAAGTTGCGCGTTAATCAGAGCCGAGGACATTGCGGAGCTTTTCGTAGGTGGTGGCTAGGTCTTCGGGCTCGATGCGGGTTTCGCCTACTACGGTCATGAAGTTGGCGTCGCCGGGCCAGCGCGGGAGGACGTGGAGGTGGAGGTGGCCGGTTACTCCGGCGCCGGCGGCGCGGCCCAGGTTCATGCCTAGATTGTAGCCGTGGGGGCGATAGATTTTTTCCAGCGCGGCTTGCACGCGCTGGGCTAGCTGCATCATTTCCGCGAGAGTTTCCGGCTCGGCCGAAGTGAGTTCAGAGATGTGGAGGTAGGGGACGATCATGACGTGGCCCGAGGTGTACGGGTAGAGATTGAGGATGATGAAATTCTTTTTGCCGCGGAGGACGATTAGAGTTTTGGCGTCATCTTTGGCGGCGAGGGCGGCGCAGAAGATGCATTCGTCGTCCTTCTTGACATCGGCGATGTAACGGTAGCGCCAGGGCGTCCACAAATAATCCATCAGGGTCAGCCCCTGCTCAACTGTGAGCGCCGTGATCGGGCGAGCCGGCCGCAGGCGCGGCAGCGGAGCGCGGATTATTGACGTAGTCTTTCAGTTCCTTGCTGGGCTTGAAGTAGGGGATCTTCTTCGGCGGGACTTCGACTTTGGCGCCGGTTTTGGGATTGCGTCCGGTGCGGCCGCGTCGCTGGCGGGTGCGAAAGCTGCCGAAGCCGCGAATTTCGATTTTATCGTCGGCCTGCAGGGCGGCGATGATGCTTTCGAAAATCGTTTCGACGACGGCTTCGGATTCCTTGCGGGGCAATTCGGTGACGCGGGTGACCTCTTCGACGAGTTCCGCCTTCGTCATCGTGTGTTCTTTATTGTCGTGCTCTCCGGCAACATCTGCCATGGGTGAGAGCCTCCTCGTTAAGATTTCGGTCGGAACTGGGCCTTGTGCGGGCTGGGGCGGGTCTCCGCATGTCCTTGCATATCACCAATCTACCACGGCGTAAATGACTTTCCAGCGAGGAGAGACATTTTCCGGACGTCGCCCCCCCCGTGTGCCGGAAGAATTTCGAGCTAGGACGACTGCCGCTTGGCCATGATGGCATCGCCGATGGTCGCGGTCGGCGAGGATTTTTGCGGCCGGGCGGTTGCCGTGCGGAACGTTTCAATTTCCTGGCGTTCCACCTGTTTTTGCGCGGCGCGGTAACTCAGGCTGATTTTGTGCTGCTCCGGCTCGAGGCGCAAGATTTTGAATTCGTATTCATTGCCGGTGGCGAGGACGGCAGTGACGCGCGCGCCGCGAGCGGGCTTTTCTTTGTCGCGATCGCCCTTGGGACGGCGCTCTTCGATTTCTGAGACGTGGCAGAGCGCTTCGATGCCTTCGGCGAGCTCGACGAAGGCGCCGAAATCGGTGGTGCGCGCGACTTTACCTTTTATGATATCGCCGATTTTGTGGTCGGTGAACCAGTTGGCCCAGATGTCTTTCAGTTGCTTGATGCCTAGCGAGAGACGGCGATTCTGGGAGTCCACTTTCAAAACTTTGGCTTCTACCGTGTCGCCCTTCTTGAATTTTTCGCTGGGATGCTTGATGCGCTCGGTCCAACTGACGTCGCTGATGTGGATGAGGCCTTCCATGCCCTCCTCGATTTCGACGAACGCGCCGAAATCGGCGAGATTGCGGATGCGGCCGGTGATTACCGTGCCGACGGGATATTTTTCAGCGGCGGCGTCCCAGGGATCGGGGAGGGTTTGTTTCAGGCCGAGGGAAATGCGGCGCTGATCGGTTTTCACTTCGAGAACAATGACGTCAACGTCGTCGCCTTCCTTGACGATTTTGGAAGGGTGCTTCGTGCGTTTGGACCAGCTCATTTCGCTGACGTGCACGAGGCCCTCGACGCCGGGTTCGATTTGCACGAACGCGCCGTAATCAGTGACGCCGACAATTTTGCCCTGAACGCGTGTTCCAACCGGAAAACGTTCGGGGACTGTGGCCCACGGATCGGGGAGCAATTGTTTGCGGCCTAGCGAGATACGCTGCTTGTCTTTGTCGAATTTCAGGATTTGGACTTGGAGTTCGTCGCCGGCTTTGACGATGGAGGAAGGATGCGGAACGCGGCCCCAGACCAGGTCGCTGACGTGGAGGAGGCCGTCCATGCCGCCGAGATCCACGAAGACGCCGTAGTCGGTGACGTTTTTCACTTTGCCGGTGACGATGGCGCCTTCGGAGAGCGAGGCCATCAGCGTGTCGCGCTTGGATTTTTGATCTTCTTCAAGGATGGCGCGACGGGAGACGACCACGTTGCCGCGTTTGCGATTTAGTTTCAGGACGCGAACGTCAATATCTTTGTCTTTCCAGCCATCGAGATCGTGTACTGGGCGCAGCTCGATCTGCGAGGCGGGCAGGAAGGAGCGCACGCCGATGTCCACGACGAGGCCGCCTTTGATGCGCTCGGTGACTTTGCCGGTGATGGTGGCGTGTTCGCGATAGGATTTTTCGATGCGTTCCCAGACGCGGCGGCGATGCGCGCGGACGTGGGAAAGCAGAACGTAGCCGTCTTTTTGGGAGTGCAGGCGCTCCACTTCGATGGTTTGTCCGGGGCCGAATTCGATGGGGCTGCCGGAATCAACGAATTCCTGCGCGGGAACTAAGCCTTCGAACTTGCCGCCGACGTCCACGATTACGCCGGCGTCGGTGACGGCGAGGACGCGGCCGTCGAAAATTTCGCCTTCGGCGGCGACCGGTTCCGGGACGGCGAACTGGTCCATCAATTGATCCATCGTTTCCGTGGATTCGGTGGTTTCAGAGGCTTCGACGGATTCAATTGGCTCGCCGGTGTGAATTGCGGCGGTGACTTCCGTGGTGTCGGCGATTTCTGGACTCGTCGCGGCAGTTGCAGGCGCTTCGGCGGTTGCGGCTGAGGCCAACGCATCTGTTTCTGCAGGCGCGGGGGATTCTTCGACGGATGGCGGTTCCTGAATCACTGGCACCTGTGCGCGTGCGACGGCAGTGGCAGCTCCGCGAGAGCCTGCAGCGGTGCTGGCGCTTGCAACCATCCCAGAGCCGCTAAACGGCTCGGAAATCGCCGCCGAATTTTCCTCGGGAGGATCGGTTTGGACGGATTCAACGGTCGAAGTAGGGACGTTCGGGTCGTGTTCGGGTGACATTGGGGAGCGGCCTCCGTACGGAATCGAGCCCTGCTACCGAGATTCGAACTCGGCTACTCCACCCGCTGGGGTTTGGAGCAAAGAAGGGGAAAGAGCGCCCACGCTAGACGTTCTTATCACGAGGATGATACCCGCGGGGTTTGCGCGTTGTCAACAAACCATCGCGGAAAACATATGAAAACATTGAAAGTAATGGTTCAAATTAATGTTACGGAATGATGAGGGGACGAAAGTGTTTCGTCGGCGAACACGGCCGTGCGCGCGACGGCGTTGATCGCGGGCTGCCGTGCTACTAATGGGAACGGCCGGCGTGGCGGATTTCTTTGCGGTAGTCGGGGGCTGAGATTTCTACTGTGCGGCACATTTCGTAGAGGCGGGAGCGGATGCGTTTGCCTACGCGTTCGGTTAGGGAATCTTCCATGGTGGGTGAGCGCATGCCTGCCACGCGAGGCGGCGGAGTGGCGCTTGCGGAACCGGCGCCGGCGCCTACGCTGACGGAATCTGAGTCGAGGAAATTTGTGGTTAGCAGCGTGACGCGCTTTTCGTTGTAGCGCGTGTTGAGGACGTGCCCGACCGTTTCCAGCGCCCACGGGGACGGCTTGCTGGAGCCGACGTCGTCGAGGACCAGGATTTCGGCTTTCAGCACCGGCTCTAGGACGCTCATTTCGGTGGCTTGGCTTTCGGCGTTGTAACTGTCCTGGATGGCTTTTAACAGCTCACGATAATCGTAGAAAAGGCCGCTTAGTCCGCGGAGGACGATTGCTTTCATCGCGGAGACCGCGAGGTGAGTTTTGCCTACGCCGCATGGGCCCATGAGTAGTAAGCCGTGTTCGGTGCGCGCGGATGCTACGGGAGTGAATTCTTCGGCGAAACGCTGGACTAGTAGCTTCGCTTGCGCGAGGCTGCGATTCCAGGCGACCAGTTGTTCGCGGGTGGCATTTTCGATGTCGTTATCGGTTTCGTAGTTTTCGAAATCGCAATGGCGATATCGTTCTGGGACGCGGGCGCGCTGTAATGCGCGTTCGGTGCGATCACCTGTGGTGCAGTCGCAGGGGACGGCCCAAACCATTTTCGGTTCGCCGATTCCGGCGCCTGAGCGATCTGCCGCCAACGGCTGAGCGCCTTCGGTAGCGCGTTCGACTACTTTCCAGCCGCTGCCTTCGCAGTGGGGACAATCTGCGCGTGCCATGTTGGAAGGATATGCGGGGTGGGATTTGCGCGCAAGGTCTCGGCGGCTGTGCAAATGGTTGGTCCTGTGGAAAGCGAAGCGGGAGGCTCGGCGGGTGGTGGGTCAGTTTACCAAGAACCTGAATCAATTTGCTTCAGGAGGGCGTCGCTCGTTACCACACTGACCAGCTCACGAGAGCGACGACCCATTTGCCCGCTTGCCGCCGCAGTATCCAAAGATGGCTTCCGCATGACCGAGCGGTTGCGGAATTCTCGCTCAGGGAAAATTCCGTCTTATAGCTCGCCGTTAAGTAAGCAACCTCGTGTGAACCTCGAATCCGGCGCTCGCTAATCTCGATACTGTGAATTCTGGCAGTCCCACGCGTCATCAAGGCTGAAACTGCCTCACGTCCAATCAAAGGCAGCGCGCCGGGCGGCCACAACTCGATGTCGTCGGCGCACAACGCCATCAAACTGCGAACCTCTCCGGCGGTTTCGGACTCAAGCCACTTTGAATGGATCTGTTCGATCCCTCGGACTGCTTTTTCAGGTAGGGCACCCATAAGTAGGATATTACCGAAGATTGGCTCTGGGAACATGTCCGATAAGGGCAGCGGTAATCAGGAGCTGAGTATCAATCCGGACAGTTTGCTAGATTACGGAGGAGAGTTCTTCTTTTTCCGCAAATGCCTGTGAATATCCGGCCAAAACTCCTTCAGCTCATTCCCGAAGGCGTCGATGCCCATCTGCACTCCCCAGTTGGTTATATTGCCTGAAAGACTCCGATCAGCTGCCGGATAATAGAAGTTAGAGATGCCGATCGCCGTTGCATTGCCCGCAAACTCTGAAACGTTGAACACGCTTCCACCCGAGTCCTTACGAGTGACGAAAATACGGCTGATCGCGTAGCCAAAGCGGTGACGGTACCCGCCCCGCCCCAATCGAAAGTAGCGAGGATCTGTTTTTAAGATCGAGGGGAAAACGGCGCCTACCATGATATTGCCGTCCACTTGATCGGCGAATGCTGTTCCATACCGCTTCGCATATCCCTCCATACCCTGTCCAAATTCGTCATAGGCGTTATCCGCCTGGCGGATGCCGGCCACAATACCTACGATCACGAATTCATATGGATCGAAGGCGCCCTTCGCCGTGATGGCGAATTTCTCTTTCCAGGAGATCGGTTTGACTTGCGCCTGATTATCGACAGTCAAATAATTCGGCATCACGTAAAACATCCTGTCGTTCTTGTTCTTCTCTGGCTCTTTTGGGGCGGGGCTGTTTTGGTCCTGAGAATTATTCTGGGCTGCCGGTTGGTCTCCGGGTTCGGCTTGCATCGAAAGGGCCGTCGGGTCCGAAGAAGGCCTTTCCTGTGACCCTTGAGAGAACACTGGAAGTGCAAGAAACAAGAACGCAACGACTGTCGCGAAGGAGAAAAGGATACAACGGGGCAGCGAGGTTAGTCTGAGGATTCGCCGCTGAAAAATCAGATTTGGAGCTTGGTCTCGTGGATCGGAGGGTTCTCCTGCCCTGGGCACAACGGACTTGCAACCGGAACAGAGTCCACGGAGATCAGCGAGGTTGCGACGGTTCCTTTTTCCCAGTTTAATCGGTCCCGCCTGCTGGTGTGTACGTGTAATCGATCCCCCCTGACGCTGCTCCGATACTCCCATCTCGTCATTCTGTGCTGCCCACTATTTCTCTTCTGCGGATGTGAGTGGTCTAACGAAATCAATGACCGGGATCGGTGCTGCTTTTGGAGCGGCTGCCGATGTCGGCAAAGTCAAAAAAATGTAGCGGACAACACAGTACTTCACGACGGCAAAAAGTCCCATTGGCAGAAGTGACAGGTCTCGGGAATCTCGGCAGGAGCAAGCTAAGTCCTTCCATGAGAAGGCCGGTTGATGTCAAGACACTTTGACTTTCTTCTTTCTTAGAATCAGTTCCCATTCAGCCAAGCCGCCCCTGTCGCCATCCTTCCATCCGCACTCTTTGTGAGCGATATTCGCTCGGTGCAAGGTGGGTGTTCTCGTTTCAGTAGGCGCTGCTACCTGATAATCGACCTCTCTTCCCACCGTTTCGGTGAGAGTCGGGCCCCAGGACTTAGTCGCAGTCACCTGGACTCGGCGGTCGAGCTCGGCTGTCCGGATCGAAACTCTAAGCCACTGCCCGCATCGCCTTCTGACTATTGCGCAATGGTTCGTACACCTCTCCGCTTACCCACAACCGATGGAGCAGTACCGCCAACTTTCGAGCCACGGCAACCACCGCTCGTTTCTTGGCATTTTTCCCTCCGCGCTCCGCAAGCTTCAGCCCCCATCTCCGCAGATCACTGTCTTCTCCAAAAGGTCCCAGAATGTAGTGCGCTCCCTGCACCATCATGGTTCGCAGATACCGATCTCCTTCTTTGCTGATGTGCTTCTGTGGTTCGCTCTTCCCAGAGTTCCTGCGTCCAGGTTTTAACCCCAGAAAACAGCCCACCTCGCGACTCTTCCCGAACCGATACGGGTCCTCTATCGTCAGGACGTAGGTCAACGCGATCTGCGTTCCTACACCCTTCACCTGCTGGAGCAAGGACACTTGCGGGTACACTTCCTTGGCGATTTTCTCCATCCGCTCGTCGTATTCCTGGATGCGCTCGTTCAGTGATTCGATTTCTTTGAGCAACGGCTCCAGAACCTCGCGCAACTCGGTGCTTAATCCCGCGGCCAACTTCTCGCTCACCTGCTACGTGCCACACTTAGGCAATCGTTCGCCATAAGACTTCACCAACCCGCGGGCTGCGTTCACCAAGGCCGTTCGCGCACTCACCAGTTCAGCGCGTGCCCGGATCACTGTCAGATGGATTTGCGCCTGGGCACTGCGATGGCGCACCGGCCCCAACAGCTCAGGGTCGAGTCTTGCCAGTCGTGCCAGCGTCCGCGCATCGTGCCGATCATCTTTTCGATTGCTCTTGGTGATCAATTCCACTTTTTGTGCATGCGCCACGAGCACTTCGTGCCCCAGCTCCGTTAGCAGTCGGCTGACCCATGGCGAATGTGTTCCTGTCTCCAGGGCGACCAGACTTCGCGGTATCTTTGCAAAGGTCTGCTGGATCGCTTCTGGTGTCGTCGATACTTTCTGTTCCAGAATGATTTTGCCTGCTTCGCCCAAAACACAGTAGAACGACCAACGATCTCCCAGATCCACACCGATGGTTAGCTTTCGCTCCTTCACAATTTCGTTCCCAAATACCTGCACAGTGCTAATCTTCTCCATTGCCGGTCTCCTTTTCTCGTGCGCTTCGAGCGCCTCGATCATTGGGAGCGTAACGCATCCCGCTGGAGACCGGCCTTCTCCCTCGAAAACACTGATGCGAAGCCTAGGTTAAGCGGCTTTGATCGGCACTAAAGTCACCTTGTGCCCTAGTTTCTCGAGTCGTTTGACGAAGTATCGCTTCAAACCTTCAGAATCTATGCGATCGAAGTAATCTCCACCGAGATCTTCGTAGTTGCGCTGGTTCTTTTGCAGGTAGTAGCCAATGATGACAAGGCTGTGTGCCACCGCGATGATCGCCCTCTTGCTGCCACGTCTGGCTGCCACTCGCCTGAATTGCGCCGACAGGTAGGTGTTCTTGGTTCGCGCTGCAGCCCAGGCACATTGACATGCCATGCGACGCAACCACGGACTACCTTTGCGCGTTGTACCGCCCAAACGTTTGCCGGCACTTTCGTGGTTACCTGGGCACAGGGCAGCCCAACTGGCCAACTGTTCAGCCGTCGGAAACTGAGCCATGGTATTACCCACTTCGGCTAGAAGGGTCCATCCTGCGACTCTATCGATGCCCGGTATTGTGTCCCACCGAGCCACGGCTTGTGACAGCTCCGGTCGTTCTCGCCCGATCTCTTCCAAACGATCATCCAGCAACACGATCTCGTGCTCGACAAAACGCAATTGATCAAGTAAGCGCCGGAGCAGAAAGCGGTGATGTGGACCGATCTTTCCGTCCAGGGCAAGTCTCAATTGCGGGGCCTTGGCACGGAGATGCCCTAAGGCGAGGGACGTGAGGCACTCCGGATCATTTTGACCGGCGATGATTTCTTCCAGCATGGCCCGTCCACTCTTCCCGAGTGTGTTCGTGGCCACGCTCGCCAGTTTCACATTTGCATCCTCAAGCACCTTCTGAACTCGGCTGCTGATACGCGAAGCTTCTTGCGATAGGCTCGTGCGCATTCTCGTGAGGTCTCGCAAATCGCGGATGACCTCACAGGGCACGTAGCTGGGTCGCAGGAGACCGTGTTGCAGCAACTGCGCAATCCATTCCGCATCTTTCTGGTCGGTCTTGCGACCTGGCACATTCTTGATGTGCTGTGCATTCACCAGAACAACGGTGAATTGTCCCTCTAAAATGTTCCAGACCGGTTTCCAATAAACGCCGCTGGACTCCATCGCTACCTGCGTCACCTCGAACTGCCTGAGCCAAATTGCAAGCTCCTGGAGGTCTTGGGTCATCGCGCTAAAACGACGTTGATGTTTCTTCACTCGCCCCGCTTCCTGCACCAAAATGCAAGCAGAAATCGAGTTCTTATGTACATCTAGACCGCAACATCTCGGATGCAGCACGTCCATGATCAAACCTCCTATGACCTGTGATCCAGGACGCGCCGATGAATGATTCTCCCTCTCGTGCTCTCCTCTCACGAGGAGGCTACAGTCCGTTGTGCCAAGGCGCATCCCGAGTCAAACTCATCCACGGGCTCTAAAGCACCAGTAAGGCTGACGACCTCTGGACCACACGCCTTTGCAGAGCTTAGTAAACTCGATCCCGTTTTCATAGATCGTTGTGACGCCAGAGGCGACATGTAGAACTCATCCCATCTGGTAAGTTCGCGTTGTCGGAAACTGATTCACTACCGGGACGGCCTTATTTGTGGATGCGGATGGCTTGGCGGGGGGTGCTGCGGACTATGGCGTTGCGGAATTTGCGGTCGTCGCCGGCGTTGAAGCCGCGGGCCATTTCGCTGCGGACGAAATGGATGAAGGATTCCATCTGGGTTTGCATTTCGCTCATTTTGTCGCGCATGTTGAGGATGATTTCGATACCGGCGAGGTTGACGCCCAGCTCGCGGGTTAGGTTGAGGATGATTTCCAGGCGCTCGAGATCTTGATCGGTGTAGAGGCGGGTATTGCCTTGCGAGCGCGAAGGTTTCAGCAGGCCGACGCGCTCGTAGAGGCGCAGCGTTTGCGGATGCAGCTTGTAGAGCTCGGCCACCGCGCTGATCATGTATCCCGCTTTGGCTTTTTTTCTGGGACGCGCTGCCATGGGCCGTCTCCTCACACCACCGCGTGGGCGAAAATTTCGCGCCGCGGATCTTCGGGATCGAGCTTGCCGAGTTCTTTGAGCAAATTGCGCACGCGCTCGTCTTCGGGTTTCGGGACTACTACCTGGACTTCGACGATCTGGTCGCCGCGTTTTCCGGCATTGCGCGCGGAAGGAGCTCCCTTTTCGCGCAGACGCAATTTCTTCCCGCTATTGGTGCCGGGCGGAATGCGAACTTGTGAGCGGCCGTCAATCGTAGGGACTTCCACTTTTGCACCGAGCGATGCTTCGGGCACGGTGACGGGGACGACGGTGTAGAGATCGTCGCCGCGGCGTTCGAAGAACGGATGCGGCTGAACTTTTATTACGAAGTAGAGATCGCCGGGAGGGCCGCCATGGAGGCCGGCATTGCCGCGTCCTGCGACGCGCACGCGCGAACCGGTCTGCGCGCCGGGAGGAATGCGTACGTCGAGCGATTCGACGCGCGGGACGCGGCCTTCGCCGTTGCAATTGTGGCAGACGGTATGAAGGCGTCCGGAGCCGCCGCAGCGCGAGCAGGTGACCTGAAAACGCATCTTGCCGCTGACTTGCGTTACCTGGCCGGTGCCGCCGCAGGTGGGGCAAACTTTTTCATCGCCGGGTTCGACGCCGGTGCCGTGGCAGACGTTGCAGGTGTCCAGGCGGGTGATGCTCAGTTTTTTTAACGCGCCGCGCATCGCCTCGGCGAAAGTGATCTCGATCTGAAATTCCAGGTCGCTGCCGGGCTCGCGCTCGTTGGCAGCTTGCGCGGCATTCTGGCTGCGGAAAAATTGGCTGAAGAGATCGCGGAAGCTGGTGCCGCCGCCTGCTTCGCCTTGGCCGCCGCCAAAATCGAAGCCGCCGAAATCGAAATGAACGTCTTGCGGGCCTCCGCCGCCTCCGTAACCGCCAGCGCCCGGTGGCGGAGCACCGCCCTGTCCCGGAACGTTGAAGCCGAACTGGTCGTACATCTGGCGCTTTTTGGTGTCTGAAAGAACTTCGTAGGCTTCCTGAATCTGTTTGAATTTTTCTTCGGCGGATTTGTCGCCGGGATTCAGGTCCGGATGATATTTGCGCGCGAGTTTGCGGTACGCGGCGCGAATTTCTTTTACTGGGGCTTTGCGCGGGACGCCTAGGAGTTCGTAATAATCTTGTTTGGTGGTTGTGGCCATGTCGGAATGATCTTTAAGATTTCAGGTCTTGCAAATACGTATAGGGGCGTCCGCCGTGGCGAACGCCCCTACCGTCTTGAAGTAATCGTCAATCATGTTTCACGAGATCCCTCGGACCGGCACAGCCGGTCCGAGGAATGAAATCGCGCTTTGCGCGATTTCAATTTGGTTTTTTCGAGTCGTCCACATCTACGAACTCGGCGTCTACCACGTCGCCTTGTCCGCCGGACGCTGGGCCGCTCGAACCGCCGCCTTGGTGGCTGGAGCCGTCCGTGCCTGTGGCACCGCCGGCTGCCGCACCCGCGGCTTGCTGCTGCTTGTACATTGTCGCCGCGATGTTGTGCGACGCTTTCGTCAGGCTGTCGGCTGCCGCGTTCAACTTATCGAGGCCGCCTTCCGCTAGAGCGCGCCGCGCTTCTTCGACGGCTGCTTCCGCCGCTTTCACGTCGGATTCAGCCAGCTTCTCGCGGTTATCGTTGACCACCTTTTCGGTCTGATAGACCAGGTTGTCGAGCCGGTTGCGGGCTTCGACTTCGGAAAGCCGCGCTTTGTCTTCGGAGGCGTGGGTGTCAGCTTCCTTCTTCATGCGCTCGGCTTCTTCCTTGCTGAGGCCGGTGGACGCAGTGATGGTGATCTTCTGCTCCTTGTTCGTCGCGTTGTCCTTCGCCGAGACGTTCAAGATGCCGTTGGCGTCAATGTCGAAAGTGACTTCGACTTGGGGCATGCCGCGCGGCGCGGGTGGAATTCCAATGAGATGGAATTTCCCGAGCGAACGGTTGCCGCTGGCGACGGGACGTTCGCCCTGCAGCACGTGAATTTCAACCGAGGTCTGATTATCCGCCGCGGTGGAAAACGTCTCCGACTTACGGGTCGGAATCGTGGTGTTGCGGGGAATCAGCACGGTCATCACGCCGCCGAGGGTTTCAACGCCCAGTGAAAGCGGAGTGACGTCGAGCAGCAGGATATCCTTCACTTCGCCGCCGAGCACGCCGCCTTGAATGGCCGCGCCGACTGCGACGACTTCATCGGGGTTGACGCCCTTGTGCGGCTCTTTGCCGTTGAAGAGGCCCTTGACGATGTCCACGACGCGCGGAATACGCGTGGAGCCACCGACCAAAACCACTTCGTCGATTTTATCCGGCGTGACGCCCGCGTCGGTGAGAGCTTGCTTCACCGGACCGACGGTCCGCTGCAGCAAGTCTTCCATTAATTGTTCGAGTTTGGCGCGGGTCAATTTCAGCGCGAGATGCTTGGGACCGGATGCGTCCGCAGTGACGAAGGGGAGATTTATTTCCGTCTCCATCAATTGCGAGAGCTCGATCTTGGCCTTTTCCGCGGCTTCCTTCAGGCGCTGGATGGCCATGCGGTCTTTGCTCAGATCAATGCCCTGCTCTTTCTTGAATTCAGCAACGATCCACTCGATGATGCGCTGGTCAATGTCGTCACCGCCAAGGTGCGTATCGCCGTTGGTGGACTTCACTTCGACGACGCCTTCGCCGACTTCGAGGATCGAAATGTCGAACGTGCCGCCGCCGAGGTCGTAGACCGCGATGGTTTCGTCTTTCTTTTTGTCGAGGCCGTAGGCGAGGGCCGCGGCCGTAGGCTCATTGATGATGCGCAGGACTTCCATCCCGGCAATTTCGCCCGCTTGCTTGGTGGCCTGGCGCTGGCTGTCGTTGAAGTAAGCCGGAACGGTGATGACTACTTTGGAGACCTTTTCACCGAGGAAATCTTCGGCGGCGGACTTCAACTTTTGCAGAATCATGGCGGAGACTTCCGGCGGGCTGTAGGTCTTGCCGGAAATTTCCACGCGCGCGTCGTCGTGCGGGCCTTTGACTACTTTATAAGGAACGCGCTTGGCCTCTTCTTGAACTTCATCGTAGCGGCGGCCCATAAACCGCTTGATGGAATAGACTGTGTTTTCGGGGTTGGTGATGGCCTGCCGCTTGGCCACCTGGCCCACCAAGCGCTCGCCGCTCTTGGTGATGGCGACCACCGACGGGGTCGTCCGCGCCCCTTCCTGGTTGGGGATTACGGTGGGTTCGCCGCCTTGCATCACAGCGACCACCGAATTGGTCGTACCCAGGTCAATGCCGATAATCTTACTCATGGAATGTGCTCCTATCGCGTCCTGCAGGCGTGGGCCTGGGACGATAGCTGAATGCGAGGGGTATAATACACGTTGAGTGTATCATTGTCAACGTTCTTGTTAATGCCCGTATACGACTGTAAACGGGCGGCTTATTATCGATCTGGCGCCAGCATGCCGTAGGTCTTCGTTTAGTCGTGGCCAATCATGTGCCCTGAGACGGGTATGGTCCCATTTTGCTGGCTCGCGGAAGATTAGCGGAGCGAGGTTTCACGGCGCTCGAGGGAATTCACGATTTGTGGACTTGCGCAGGTCGTTTAATCGAACCAATTGGAACGGTGGTGGCATCCTAGACGAGGCTCGATCAAAACGGCACATCGCGCTTTTGGCGCCGCCGCGTTGGCCGAAAATCGAGTTACAATTGTGGCCTCTTCTTTTTGAACCAAGTTAGGAGGAATAGTTGAGCTTGCGAACGGAGTCTTCACGCACACACCCATCCTTGGGCTGGTTAGCCACAGTTGCGCTGGGCGCCGTGATCGTAATGGTGCCGGCGATTGCCGCGCAGACGCCAGTACATGCGCACGCGCGCCCGGCTTCGGCAAGCGACCCTGCGGCGGCGGCAGTGCCGATGAAATCGCTGGGCAATAAGAATGCGCCGATCACGATGGAAGTCTTCAGCGACTATCAATGCCCTTCTTGCGGCAACTTTTTCGAAGTCACTTTGCGACCGATGATCAATGAGTACGTGGCGCAGGGGAAGGTGTACCTGATCCATCACGATTTCCCGCTGCAGATGCACACACATTCCGGGGATGCCGCGCGCTGGGCCAATGCCGCCGCGAAAATCGGAGAATTTCAGGAAGTGGATGCGGCGCTCTTTGACAATCAGAACGCATGGAGCACGAACGGAGATATCGAGAAGTATGTGGCCGCGGCGATGAGTCCCACTGATTTCAAGCGCGTGCAGGCGATTTTGAAACCTTGCGCCTCGCCCCCGCCGACGTCGCGCGTGGATGGATCGGCGCCGCCGGCGGATCACGCGTGCCCGGTGGACCAATACATCGTGCAGGACATCATTTTGGGTTACCAGGTGCCGGTGAAGGCGACTCCGACGTTTATTGTGCGCTACAAGGGGCAGAGTTACCCGGCGTCGTCTGGGATTGTATCCTGGCCGATCTTGAAGCAATTTTTTGATTCGCTGCTGAGCCAGTAGGGCCAGAAATCTCAAATGACTACTGCGACGGAAAAACGCGGCGGACTTGGGCCGATCCTTTTGATCGTGGGGCGGCTGGCGCTCGCAGGCGTCTTTCTTTTTGCGGCTTATGCAAAATTGAAACCGCAAGCGGCGATGCCGTGGTCCGGGGCGTCCGTCAGGACGTCGCTTTCGATGTTTGCGATGCAGGTGGATTCCTACCAACTGCTTCCTCCGCAACTAGTGAGTCCGGCGGCGCATTTTCTGCCTTTGTTTGAATTGTTTTTGGGGCTGTGGCTCTTGAGCGGAGTGTGGCTGCGTTATTCTTCACTGGTGACGACGCTCTTGCTTGGCGCATTTTTCGCGATGATGGTGCGCACGTATCGCATGGGGCTGGAGATCAATTGCGGTTGCTTTGGTCCGGGCGAACGATTGGGGCCGAAGACGCTTTTACGCGACGGGTCGCTGCTGGCTTTTGGGCTGGCGGTAACCATCGGCGCATTCTTATTGCATCGCGGCCGCGGGCACAGCGGGGATGCAACATCGGCGCCGGCGGCAGCAGTTTCCACACCTCAACGCGCTGATTAACGTTCCGCCAAGACTGGCTCTCCCTCCTTCCAGAATTTTCTGCTGCAAACCATACCGCAATCGGCTCCAGGGATATAGAATGGCGCGTTTCATCCAGGAGGTAGCGATGCACCGTATTCTGCGCGCCGTGCTGGCGTGCGCCATTTTTGCGTTTGTGATTGCAGCATTCAGCCCTTCTACGGCATTCGCTCAGGCTTCCGCCACAGCGCCGAGCACTGTGCCGGGACGCAAGGACCTTACGCTGCAGAGACTCTTCAGCCCGCCGTTTCTTTTTGGGCGCCAGACGCAAGGGATCGAATGGGCTCCCGACGGCAAGGAGTTGTCATATCTTGATCGGCAGGGCGCGGGCCGCGATGCCGCGACGGAATTGTGGACGATGAATGCGTCCACGGGCGAGCGCAAGGTTCTGGTGAACGCCACGACTTTGAAGGAAGTGATGCAGCCGGAGAAGGTCAAGACGACGCAGGCGACGGGCCTGGGACGTGTGCAGGCTGACAATTATCTGTGGGCGCCAGCCGGAAATTCGCTGCTCTTTATCGGGAGCAATAGTTTGGTGCTACTGGATTTGCATTCGATGACTTCGAAGCCGATTATTGCGAGCAGCGAGCAGGAAATCGAAGATCCGAAGTTTTCGCCGGACTCCAAATGGATCAGTTTTTCGCGGAGCGCGAATCTTTTCGCGGTGAATATCGCGAGCGGCGAGACCAAAACTTTGACGAGTGGAGGCAGCGAGGAAGTTCTGAAGGGGAAACTGGACTGGGTCTATCCGGAGGAGCTCGACGCGCGGACTGCGTATTGGTGGTCGCCGGATTCGAAGAAGATTGCCTACTACGAGATGGACGAGCGGCCGGTGACGCGCTATCCGATCATGGATATGAGTTCGCCGACGGGCGCGACGGAGTACACGCGCTATCCGCAAGCGGGCGAAGCAAATCCGGTCGTGCGCGTGGGAGTGGTGGACGTCACGGGCGGCGGAGCGGCAGGAGGCGCGGCTCCGGAAACGCGTTGGATGGAGACGGGCGCGAATACAGATGTTTACCTGGCGCGCGTGAATTGGCTGCCGGATAGCCGGAGCGTTGCGATTCAGCGATTGAACCGGGGGCAGAATCAGCTCGATTTGCTTTTTTGCGACGAGAAATCCGGCGCTGCGAAGACGGTGCTGACCGAGACCGACAAGTATTGGATCAACATCAGCGACGATCTTTATTTTTTCTCGGACAATAAGCGGTTTCTCTGGTCGAGCGAACGCACCGGCTACCGGCATTTTTACTTGTACGAAAATTCCGGCAAGCAGATCGAACAGCTGACCAGTGGCGACTGGGCGATTTCGGATTTGGGCGGGTTCGGGCCAGGGTCGGCGAACCACCCGGCGGTGGACGAAGCGCGCGGGTACGTCTATTTCCTTTCGAACAAGGATGATGTGCGCGAGACGCAGCTGTATCGCGTTACGCTCGCCGATAAATCAGTCACGCGGATCACCGAGGATTCCGGCAGCCATTCGGTAAAAATCGCGCCGGACGCTTTAACTTTCATTGATTCGTATTCAAACGTCACGACGCCGACGCGCCAAGACCTGGAGCGCATGGACGGCACGCGCGTGGCGGTGATCAATGAGGACAAAATTCCCGAGCTTGCGGAATACCGCTTGTCGCCCATCGAGTTTGTGGAAGTGGCGGCCGACGACGGGACGCAGCTGAACGCTTCGATCATCAAGCCGCCGGATTTTGATCCCACCAAGAAATATCCCGTGCTCATTAGCGTGTACGGCGGACCACACGTGCAAATGGTGCGCAACGTGTGGGGCGGAGCGGGCTACCTGTGGCACGAAATTCTCGCCGAAAAGGGCTACATCATTTTTTCGCTGGATAATCACGGTTCGTGGGGCCGCGGGCATGCGTTCGAGACGCCGATCTACCATCACATGGGCAAAATCGAATTGCAGGACCAACTGGCCGGCGTGAAATATTTGAAGTCGCTCGGCTACGTGGATCCCGCCCGTATCGGGATCACGGGCGGAAGTTACGGCGGGTATATGACGCTGGAGGCGCTATTCAATGCCTCCGACATTTTCAAAGCGGGCATTGCGGATGCTCCGGTGACCGACTGGAAACTCTACGACACGATTTACACCGAGCGTTACATGGGTCGTCCGCAGGACAATCCGGAAGGCTATAAGGATTCATCGCCAGTGAATCAAGCCGGGAACATCAAGGGCAAACTGATGCTGGTGCACGGGACCGGCGACGACAATGTACACTTCGCGAATTCCGTGGAATTGCTGAACGCCATGATTGACGGCTTCCACTATCCGGACCAATTGATGGTATTTCCGGGGCGCGGGCACGGGATCAGCGATCCGGCGGCGCGCGTGCTGTCCATCCAGCGAACGCTGGAATTTGTCTTGGGGAATCTTTAATTCCGGGACGCTATATGCAACCGTTGAAGTGCAGTACACTTCCAATATAATGCGACGGTTCGTCCAGCGGGCCTTCCCCGTGCGGCGAACTTGCCGGGTGGTAGCTAATGCGCGGAAAATACGAACACGAGTGCAAACGTTTCGCCAGTGCCGTGTGCATTGGCGCGGGACTGCTGGCTGTCTCCGCGCTCTACCCGGTGATGGTGGCCGCGCAGAATGTGGCGGAGGAGACCGCGAAGCCGGCGCAAGGCGCGACGGTGGAGTCCGATCCATCCACGAACCTGCTGGAAAGCGGCTACAAGCATCTCTATGAACTGAATTTCACCGCCGCGCGTACGGATTTCATGGACTACCAAAAGGCGCGGCCTGACGATCCGCTAGGGAAAGCTTCAGAAGCGGCGAGCTATCTATTCGAGCAATTCCATGCGCGCGGCGTCTTAACCTCCGAATTTTTTGTGAACGATGCGACGTTTCTGGGCGGCGTTCCGGGAACCGCCGAGGAAAACCGCAATGCCGGATTTGTGAAAGCGAATTCGCAGGCCCGCGAACAAGCCAAGAAACTTCTGAAGAACAATCCCAACGATATTCATGGACTGCTGGCGCTGACGATCGCCGACGGGATGGAATCCGACTACGACGCAATCGTCATCAAGAAGCAGTTGCCGGGGCTTTCGATGATGCGTCAGGCGGAGGCGGACGCCAAAACGCTGCTGGCGATTGATCCCACGCAACAGGACGCGAACGTCGCGCTGGGGATGAGCAACTACGTGATCGGGAGCCTACCGAGTTACAAGCGCGCGTTCCTGTGGTTTGGCGGTTTGCACGGAGATAAACAGCGCGGGATGAACCAGATGGGTTCCGCAGCGGAGCATGGCCACTACCTGCAGCCGTTTGCGAAGGTGATGCTGGCGCTGGCTTACGAGCGCGAACACAAACCGGCGCAGGCGCGGGAACTTTTGTCGGAACTTGCGGTGGAATTCCCGCGGAACACGGTTTTCGCGCGAGAATTGGCGCTGGTTGAAAATCCTGCGTGCTGCAAACGCTAGGTTAGGCACCGCTCACCACTTCACGCGAACGCGGTAGGTCAACGTTGCGGAGCCATCTTTTTCCACGGGAACCTCGAACCCGATCGTCGTTGCGTCCAACTTTTCCGGCTTGAAATTCGAGTTCACTACTTCCCAATCGCCGCCTACCGGCTCGCGAACTTCCACGTTTACTGGGCGATCCTTGTGATTTCGCAGGGTGATCGCATATTCCATTTCGTAGAGATTGCTGGCGAGCTTCTTGTAATCGGTTTGCTTGCGCTCGCAGACGACGTCGAATGCGTTGCCAACATAGATTTTCACTGTTTCATCTTTCGGGGTGTGCGAGATGGCGTCTTCGCCTACAAACTGAACGCCGCCCTTCGAATCCGCTTGATAGACGCGGACCGTGCCTGCGGGGAGCGGCATGCCTAGCTGGCTCTTTTGATCGTTCTTGAAGCGGTAATAGACTTTCACCGGCTCGGGAACGGCGTTTCCGATGCCCTGCGGATTGCGGTAGTAGTAGGGCTGGCCCTCGACCATCAGATATTTTTCAACTGGGACGCCGGTGCCGTTGAGCAAGCTGATCTGTTTCGATTCGTTGTTTTGGATGGAGGTGCGGCGCTCGAGCGAGTAGAGGTGGTACTCCGAGAAATTTTCCTGCGTGAATTGCGGCGCTGGGGCGTTCATCGCCTTTTCGGCCCTCCCCATCGCTTCCATCTGCACGACAGGAGTCACTTGATGAATTTGGCCGGCGACGAGCTGGAGTTTGGCGTTGTCGTACGCGACGCCGCTGTTGTTCGCAAGCGTGACCCAGCCGTCGAGGTCCGCTGATTTCTCGTCGCGCGTGACCGTGAGGACGTAATCGGCACTCCAGCTCATATTGTTTGTGAGGTACGAGGCTTCCACCTTTTGCGCGTTCGCGCCGCGATTGTCGAGGGTCCACACGAGCGTGGGACGACTGTAGAGATTGCCCGGCAAGTCCGGGAAGCGGTAGGAATCCGCGCCCATGCCGGTGACGATTTCGTTGCCAACTTTCCAGACTGGGCCGTTGTTGTCGGCGAGGAGCAGGGCTTTCGTTTCGACCCATTTGGTCGAGCCGGCGTCTTTTTCGGCGCGCACCAACGTGACTTCGCGTCCTACGTATTTTTGCAGGAGCTTTTGCGGGTCGAGGAGATCGTACTCGTAGTTCTGCTCGACTACGTTGAGCTTCGCTGGTTCGGTGAGCGAACGAAAATGGACCGTTGCAGGATTTATGGAGGCGGCAACGTCTTCGAATTTCAGCGGAAAAACCCCCGCGGAAAGATGGATCTGGCGGACGTCGCGCACCAGCGCGACATTGGAGTTATAGACCGTCACTGCGAGGTCCACCTGATCTTTGTCCGTCGTGGTCAGCGCTTCGGCGGCGTTTTTTGCGGCGTCTTGTGGCTCGTGCGCCGCGTAAACCTTTTGCAAATATCCAGCCAGCGGCAATATCACGACGAGGGCGGCAAAGATCGCCGCGGCAGAACCTTTCAACGCGCGTATGCGCATGGGTGTCTCCTTTGATGAATCTGCGCGGCGCACCTACGCATGCGCGCACGCATTGCAACTCTGCCAGATACAATTCCTCTCAACCTTAGAACGGGACCACCGGAATTTCTTGCAGAAATATGCCGGAGCGATGATCGAGCGCTATTTCGTGGGGGTCCACGTCTTGCCGCCGTCACTGGTTGAGAATTTTCGGCCGTCGGCTTCCGTCACCGTAGCGGTCAATTCGTCCTTGGCTTCGATGTGTTCGAATTCGGAATCGTTCGCAGCGGCGGGGAACGGAACTTCCGTCCACGTCTTGCCGTCGGTGGTGCGGAAGATTGCGCCGTGCTCTGCCAGCAGCCAGCAAATCTTGACGGTTGGCGCGGAACCGGAGACGAAGAGACCGCGTAGTCCGAGCGATGTGAATTTCCATGTGGCGCCGCCGTCTTCGGAGCGCCCGACCTCGCCGCCATCCGAGACCAGCCAGAGGACATTTGAGTTGGGTGTGCGGACCGTAAGCCCCGCGAGATTTGAGGCTAATTGCATTTGTTGCATGCGCGCTCGTTCAGCAGATTCGAGCGCGTTGTGTGCCGCAAAGCTCGAGCCTGCGGCGGCGTGCGAGCCGCTTGCTGCGGTGGCTCCGGCAGATGCCGATGCGCGCGGCGACGGTTTTGCTTTCGATGGGTTGGGCCGCTTGGATTCCACCTCAGGCGTGACTTCGCTCGCGGCTGCATCGGCGTTGGCTGAATCCGATGCGGATTTGCGCGGGGCGACTTCCACGGCCTCAGCGCTTGAGGACGAAGGCGTTTGGACCACAATTGCGTTTTCGTCGGTTGAGGATGTGGGGGGCGCTGCGGCCAAGGCAGCCGGCGCGTTCCCCGGGCGTGATGGCTTCGGCGCTTCGGGTAATTTCTTCTGAGCATTCAGCGTGAGGGCTTGCGAGTTTTTCGGCTCCGCAAGATCTTCTCGTTTCGAGCCGAGGCGAGATGTCTTGTTTCGAGCCATCTCGGTGGGTGAGGAAGGCGACGTCAATGCGCCTGTTTCTGGCTGAGTGGGCTGGAGCGATTCCGGCGTGCGGGTTTCGGGAGTTGGTAGCGGCGCGGACTCCGGGCGGGCCATGGCGAGTTCGTTTGCAACTTGAGTCGCGTGCTGTTTGTGCAGCGTGATTCCTGCGATTACGACGAGCAGCGCGAATGCCGCGGCCGCGGGCATTAGCCACGCAGGGGTGTACAGCCAGTTCCAGGCGCTCGTCGACTTTTTGCCGCCGCTAGTGTCGGCACTTGCACGCGCCATTGCGGCGAGTTGTTCGCGGCAATGGGAGCATTGCGAAAAATGCAAATCGTAACGCGCGGTTTCTTGCGCATCGAGCGCGCGATCGAAATAGGCCGCGAGGATTTCCGGCGGGGGGCACTCCTTGCCGGCGGGCGAGCCTGTGCTCGAGCCTGCGGCGAGGCTTTTCTGCAGCAACCCGGCTATCGCTTTGTCTTCTTCTCGCGAAGCCATTCGTTCCTTCTCCAAGATTAGAACGCGCTTACGCGCATTTCTTGCACTGGCGCGGTGGTCATTCCCTCGCCGAAAGCGCTCGCGTCAAATCAAAAGGCCATTCTTCACGCGCGTATTCATAGCAACGCTGCAATTGCGCGTCGCTGAATTTTTTTTCGCGGCGCAACGCTGCTTCCACCTGCCTGCGAACTTCGCGGCGCGTGCGTTCGAGCTTCCGCGAAACGGTCGCTTCGTGCTCGGCGGTGAGTTTGCCGATTTGAGCGAGCGTCAGCCCCTCCACATAATAGTAAGCCAAGCGCAAGCGATCGCACGGTTCGAGAGTTGCCAGCACGGATTGCAGGACGGCCTGCAGCATCACGAGGTAGCGTTCGCGCTCGGGGTCGCTCGAAAGTTGGGCGGGCGCGGCGAGCTCGGGGCGGCCTGCGGAATTTGCGTCGTCATCGAGCGATTCGGTGTGGCGCGCGCGGCGAATGCCGTCCACGTGGCGCTGCGCGAGGATGGCGTGCAGCCAGGTGGTGAGTTTGCTGCGGCCGAGGAAATAATCGAATAGCGATTTGCGCTGGCCGGCGACTTCGCGCAGCCCGTACAAATCGGCGTAGAGCGAATCGGCGAGCTCGCGCGCAGCAGATTCGCCGGCGATGGCGCGCGCGGCGCGATAGAGTTCGGGGCGATAGCGTATGACGAAATATTCCCAGGCCGCGGAGTTGCCGTCACTGCAGGCGCAAGCCAGCGCGAGATCGGCGGCTTGCAGCGAATCGAGATAATTTGGGATCGCGCGCGAATCGTCGGAAGGCGCGGCGTTGGCGAAGCGATGTGCGACGCTGCGTTCGAGCGTGGGCTGGATACGCTCGGGAGTCAGTTGCCATTCCGCCGACGGCGCGGCCTTCTGGAGCAGGCCTTGCGCCATTTCGAGCGAGACGAATTGTTTTGCCGGGCTGGTGATCGGCATGCGCGCCTGCGTGGTGCTATTTGGCCTGACTGCTTAAGGAGATGATACCCGAAGTACGGCTGGAGTTGCCCGCGGGTTCGCGGCCGCGCTGGGAAACTGGTTCGCTGAAAACTGCTAAGATGTTCGCGAATGTACAGCTGCCCGGAATGCGAGCGGTCTATCAATCAGGCGAGCGACGTCTGCCCTTATTGCGGCGCGGATCAGAAAGCGCTGGCTGACGCGGAATCGCTGCTGGCCGGTAAGCCCGTCAAAAAGAAAAGCGCGAAACGCATCATTTTGGTTTGCGCGATCTTGCTTGGGATTTTGTGGATTACTGCGTGGTTTGCGGTGCCCTGGAAGATTTCGGGATCGAAGTCCGACGCGGAATTGCGGGCGCGGGATGCGATGGTTTCGGTGCAACAGGCTATTAACGCGTATCAGGCGAGCGAGGGGAGCTATCCGCCGTCGCTGGAGAGCCTGGGTGAAGCCGTGCGCAAAGCTGCGCAGGCGGCGCAATCTTCGAGTTACAGTTTGCAATACACTGCGGGGCGGCCTGATGCCGAAGGACGCGTTGGGAGTTACACGCTTACGGCGCGGCCCGGAAATTTCGGATACTTGAGTTATTACACCGACGAGTCAGGGATTTTTCGCGCGACGCGCGAGGATCGCGCTGCTACGGTGCAGGATCTTGCGATCAAGTAGCGTTTTGCGGCACTCGACCGGAGGGATCTACGCCGCGGGCTTGGCGGCCAAGTGCCAATATCGGCTCTGAAACGTTGATGCTATACTTACTCGCGCAGGCCGTAGCAACCCAAGCCATTCGCGATTCCCGCGGAGAGGTGCTGGAGTGGCCGAACAGGGCTGCCTGCTAAGCAGTTTCACCCCAAAAGGGTGACGGGGGTTCGAATCCCCCCCTCTCCGCCAAAGTTTCCTACCCTTCAAAATCCCTTGTAAACACGGCGTATTCGCACTATTGACAGCGCATGCTACCGCGTGCGACCGTTGAGCCGCTGATTTAGGAGGCTCCGTGGCATCCATCTATCGGCGCGAGAAAGTCGAAGGTCGCTGGAAGTACATTTGCGTGAACCTAGGGCGGGGTCGTCGTCCCGCCGATGCCCCTCCCTATTACGTGCGTGTCACAGTCAACGGCAAGCGGCAGTGGAGCGACCGTTACGAAACATTGAAGGAAGCGCAGGAAGCCGCAGCAAGCCTCCCTGATGTACTCGAAGCGCAATCCAAGAACCTTACGCTGGACGAATTGCATGGACTGCGAAATGCCCATCGCATCGCCGTCAAATCTGCCGTGGACACGTATCTTGAGCAGAAGGCGATGAAGGCTCCGAAGACTCGGTTGCAGTACAAGCGCACCTTGTCCGAGTTCCTCGAAGCCCTGGCAGTCTGCAAGATTCGCTTTCTCGATGAAGTCACTGAAGCGGTGCTGCGAAAGTACAAAGCGTTCTTGGAAGGTCGAGAATACGCGGGCAAGACGATAGACACGCGGCTGAATATTGTGTACTTCCTGCTCAAAAAGAATGGCGTGACGGCTCGTCTGCCACGCGATGAAATGCCAACCGTTGAGGAAGAAACCGCCGTGCCGTACACAGACGAGGAAATCAAAAAGTTGTTCGCCGCGATGGACGAAGAATCGCGACTCCGCTACAAATTCTTTCTAGGCACAGGATGCCGCGACAAGGAAGTGACCTTCGCAGCGTGGAACGATATCGACTTCACGAAGCGCGAGTATCACATCCGTCGCAAAGAGGATGTGGGATTCACGCCGAAGTCACATGAAAGCCGAACTGTTCCTCTCCCTGTGAGTCTCGTTGAGGCTCTCAGAGCACGACGAAAAAGGCACCCCGAAGACCGCTGGATTTTTGTGAACGAGCGAGGCGAACCCGACAACCACTTCTTGCGTAAACTGAAAAGAATTGCTCTGCACGCAGGATTGAACTGTGGTCAGTGCCGAACGGTCATCACGGTTGGAAAATACGAGAGCAAGAAAAAGCGCGAAGTCACCTGCAAGACGCAGCCCGTCTGCGAGCATATTTACCTTCACCGCTTCCGCAAGACGTGCGCGACTCGGTGGCAGGAGCACGGAATTCCGCTCCGCACGATACAGGCTTGGCTCGGGCACAAGAATCTGGAGACGACGCAGAAATATCTCGGCGTGACGGACAGTGGCAAATTGCGTGCGCAGATTGATTCGGCATTCGGAGACTGATGCTTCACGAAGCGTTGAGCCTGCCGCATTCGCTACAGTGCTCTTTGTCGCCTGTGCCGCTGAGTCGCGGTGTTGCCTTCTGTCCTTCCCCACATTTCGAGTTGTCGTGATAGACCTTCGATGTTTTTGAATGCCACGGCTTGCCTTTCGATGCTTTAGACATTGCTACCACCTCCGAGCGCGGAGCCTATCGCTAGTCGGCTGGCAGGTCAACTGCTCGCGTATAATCGCGCCAGAGTCAGAGCAAGGAGACACAGATGAGCGTCGTTCAATTCGCGATTCTGCTCGTATTTCTCAGCGTGATAGTCGGGTTACTGTGTCCTGCCTCAGCTGGAAATGGAGAAAGCGTTCATCCGTTAAGATAACGGAGCGAACACATGAAGAAGCAACGGAAGCACTACACGCCGGAAGAGAAGGTTGCCATTCTGAGGCGGCATTTGGTGGAAGGAGTGCCGATCTCGGATCTGTGTGACGAACGGGGACTCCAGCCAACCGTGTTCTACCGCTGGCAGAAGGAGTTTTTCGAGAACGGAGCGGCGGCTTTCCAACAAAGGGGACGCACCAACCATCAGCCTGAACAGGAACGAATCGCCTATCTGGAGCAGAAGATCCAGACGAAAGATGAGGTCTTGGGTGAACTGATGGCGGAGCATGTTGCTCTAAAAAAAAGAGTTGGGGAACTCTGACCGGGGTCTGGGTTCCGCACGATATGCGGGACCAGATCGTGGATTTCGTCCGGCGCTGGTCTGGGAAGACCGAGATCGGCGCCGGGCGGTTCATCGGGTGGCTCGACATCACGGCCAGCAAGTTCTACGGCTGGCGGGAGCGGTACGGCAAAGTCAATGAGCATAACGGCTGGGTTCCCCGGGACTTTTGGCTGGAGGAGTGGGAGAAGCAGAAGATCATTGCTTTCCATCTGAAGAATCCGCTGGAGGGCTACCGGCGGCTGACGTTCATGATGCTGGACGCCGACATTGTGGCGGTGAGTCCGGCCAGCGTGTGGCGGGTGCTCGGTCGGTCGGGACTGCTGCGGAAGTGGAGCGGGAAGCCGTCGAAGAAAGGGACGGGCTTTGAACAACCGCCGCAGCCGCACCAGCATTGGCATATCGATGTTTCCTATCTGAATGTTTGCGCTACGTTCTACTACCTTTGCGGCATCCTGGACGGCTACAGCCGTTTCCTGGTTCATTGGGATCTGCGGGAATCGATGACCGAGGCCGACATTGAGATCATTCTGGAACGGGCCAAGGAGCGGTATCCCGGGGTTAGGCCGCGAGTAATCTCGGACAACGGGCCGCAGTTTATCGCGAAGGACTTCAAGGAGTTCATTCGCATTTCGGGCATGACGCACCTCAGGACTTCGCCGTATTACCCTCAATCGAACGGCAAAATCGAACGTTGGCACAAATCCCTCAAAGGGGAGTGCATTCGGCCCGGGACGCCGCTGTCGCTCGAAGATGCGCGGCGTCTGGTTAAGGGTTACGTAGAGCATTACAACAACGTTCATCTAAACAGCGCCATCGGCTACATCACGCCAAAGGACCTGCTCGCCGGGCATCAGCAGGAGATTCAGGCCGAGCGGGATCGGAAGTTGGAAGCGTCGAGGGAACAGCGGAAGAATCGCCGCCAGCGGGCCGCGTGACGGATGAAACGGATTACTTCCGCATTGCCGACAACTCTCGCAGAGGGACGAGCAGGATTGCTGTGCAAGTCACTCAAGACTTAGCCGCAGCCAGCCAGTAGTTGACTTGTCGGCTGTACCACGCGGAAAAATGGTGTTCGATTGCGTTTGGTTGTTGGCTCCCATGGCTGTGAGCTCAAAACGCAGACGCCAAGCGCTGGAGGCAAAACGTGAATACCGGATCTGATATTCGCGGATTGGGGCAGGTAGAAAAGTGCGTTTCTCGAAGGAATCGACGTGAGAAATGTTGGCAATCCAATCGCGATTGTTCCACCAATTCCAATCAGAGAACGTATTGCCGCGAAGTTGGCGTTCGCCCAGTTTCGCCGAAGCGTGCAGATCGTAGACTTCTCCCTCTCGTGGTGACAGGTAAAGGTCAACGATGCCGGAAGCTGACGTCGTGTACTGTACGGCGATGTAAACAAAATCACCCGATCGTTGAAAATACAATTTGGCAGTGCCCGGAACGTCGACAGAGATGGCGTTCTGCCACTCTCCCTGCGAAAAAACACCGTCTATCATAACCGCGGAAGAGGTCTGCGGCACTCGGATGTGAAGGTCGGTCGGCGTCGCGGCCTGCAAGACAATAAGAAGGACAGACAGAGACGACAGCACGTGCATCCCATTTGCCATAAGGTCGAGTTGCAGCCACAATCGTAAGCGCCTTTGCGGTTTGGAGCAAACGGCAGTCTTACAGAAACTTCTGCCCGTGCCACTTCCTCAATTCTGCCTGGATCACGAGCTATCCGGAAGTTGAGACGGATGGACGTGGTGGAGCTACAATGATCTTGCTGGGCGAAACGGAAGCGGGCTCTGCGGGGACGCAACCATGCTGAAGGATAGCCTGGTGATCGTATCGATACCTTGGAAATCCCCGCCCGAAGGGTGGAATACTCACTAACGGAGAGCGCCCTCTCTCCATTTCAGGCTGAACCAACACAACTGTGGAACATCTCTTCGACTGCCAGTTCCATCGCGTACAGTCAAAAGACGCACAACGACAAGATGTATCACGAAGTCGCGGATGGCCTTTTCAACATTCGAGAGCACCTTCGACTCGACCATAAACGATGAGCGCAGGGGTAGCGCGACTCGGCGCACTCTCCCGAAATCGTTGAACACTTTATTTTGCCTGCTGAAGTAGGTGCGCCAACGCGGGCAGGAATGGTTGGGAGCCCTGGCACAGACCAAGTTTTCCCACCGCAGTGTCTTCAGGAATGTCGTTTGACCCAGGCTTGTGCGATTTTCTTTTCCGAACTTACCGTGATGGTTTTGGCTTTCAAAGTCCTTGGGTCAAACGTAATCAAAACTGCTGCCGTAGGTGGTACCTGGGCATCTGGGCTCGGCGCGTCATAGCGGATTTGATACGCCTCATCTTTACCCTGTTTTCGCAACACCCCACAGAAACGCTCAAGGATATCGGCCAGCGCGTGCGGCGTGATAACGAGCGGTTTTCTCGGCATCGTCAAATGTTAATTCCGTTAGCCTGTCAAGAGCAAGCGGGCAATGGCAACAACGCGAGAGCAACAAGCTCACCGCACACCCGCCGCGTCTTCCGCTATAAATTGCTTCCACAGGTCGTGGCGGTTCACAAATTTTATCAGCCGACTAGCGACTTCGGCATCTGACTCTGACATAGTGTTGTAGTACTTCCAGTGGTTTGCGGGGTCAACCGCTAGACACATATCCATCTCCCTGTGCCAACCTTGCAGGGTGTCATACGTTACGTCATCGGTGCCGTGGGTGTCTTCGAGTTTTGAAAACCAGCTGTTCGACAGTCGGCGCGTGTTCCACGCTCTGCGCGGGCTGAGCAGACGCAAAAGATGCAACCAACACTGCAACGACGAATGCGGGTAGTAGGATTCTCATAGCGTGCCCCTCAGTGCGCTTAAATCCGCCATCAGACGATTAAGTTGTAGCCACACCATTAGAAGTACGCGTCGGCTTGTTCCAGTATCCTCCGCAGGTTCGCCAGACGTGCAGCAAATTGTTGGTAGAACTCACGAAACTCCCCAGTTAGAGAAAACTGTCTGCCCCCTGATGTAACTACGCTGTCCATGTTGCCAGCGTCGGTCACAAGCATGAACGCCGACGACGCACGCGACGAATGACTGGCAAGAAAAGTATTCGTTTCTTCAGTCCATGCTTGAGCAGATTTCCTCCACGGCTCGACCAATTGCGGGTTCATTATCGTGGGGTCAGGGACGCTGGACTGTATCCATCGACCTTTGTCCATTAACCTTGATAGTTCCACGACTATGTTGCTAACCGTTAGCCGCCTCTGACGCTCTCTGCGATGGCGCATCTCTCCAACAAAGACTTCATATGAAATCAGAAGCACCACCAATCCTTCAACGCCCAGCATGACCCAGTCGATTGCTCTGGTTCCCTCGAACATGTTTGGTCGGGACTCTCCGCTGGCGGGTATTAGAGAGGTGAATCTACTTTTTTGTCAAGACACGCAGGTCAATTGCCGTCCTCGCAAGCGTCGCAGCCGTTGTGCGCATAGATTTGCTGTGATAAAAGCGTCACGTAGTGCAAGGCGGGCATTCGCGTGACTGACTTCAAGCCTGAAATTAGGAAAATTCTCGACAAGCACAGGGACCGTTTCGTATTGAAACCGCTGTCGTTCCCAAACGAACGGATGGAGCAGGCGAGGTTGGAGCGAGAGCGGGACTTCGATTTGATGACCCACTTTCTTACCAGGTCGATGGACGAAGATGACGTTGAGGAATTCAAGCAAAACATCGCAGACAAACTGGCGTATGACTCGTTGCCGAGAATCGGCGACAACTGGTGGTGGACTCCACCGAGCGACTTAGTTGCGAGCACCCTGCGAGATGTCAAACGAACCCTAGAAAGGTCGACGGAAAAGAAGGCCCGCAATTGGTTCCGCAAGGTTCGGTGGATGTGGTGGGTATTGCGTGAACTCATTTATTTAGGGATTGTTCTCAGCCTATTCTCCGTAGCAAGTTCAAGATTTGAAACGGTGACCGTCGCCGCACTCGTCTTGATTTATAGCCAAGTGGCTTTCGTCGGCTCAGCGATTGGCATGAGCGTCGTTTACCTTGCCCATACCGCCGAAGTTATCTACTGGGAATTCGGGCGCACGTTGAGACTGAAAGTGCCAATCTCTCGACTCACAGAGGCTAGAAAACTGGTAGATGATTTATCAATTCCGAATTTGATTCACAACATCTCAATCGGAATCGGAAGTCTGATTGCGTTATGGCATCTCGTCATCGCTCTTTTGCGGTAGAAGAGTTAGAGAACGGACAATGTACGTGCCAAAAATGTTCTTGGTCGCGGTTGCCTGCCTCATTGTCTGGCGGATTCTTTCGCGCATCCTCACCTGCCAAAGCAGAATCGGTCGGCGATTGGCTCTCCGTGGCATGCTAATAGGCTGTCGCAAGCGGGATGACGGCGGAATTTGGGTCTGCGACGTTTGTTCCTTGTACGGCGGCACGACGACAATCCTTTTCGGTGGTGCTGCACTTGTATTCGCGGCGATTGGAATTTGGCAGTGGCTCAAGAGTTAGAACACGGCTCACCCATCAGCGTGTGAAGTTCGGCAATCCTCGGCGTGACGGACAGCGGCAAATTGCGTCCACAGATTAACGCGGCATTCGGAGAGAGCTAATGCCTGTTGTTGACGATGTAGTCGGCGGTGATGCCACCATCCCACATCCTCCCCATCGTGCCGCAAAGATAGCCCATAATGAACGAACCGACCGAATAAACGTTCTTGGGTTCAAATCGCCCGTTAGACCGAAAGCCCGTAGTGCCCTTGCCCGCTCCCTCGGTGATTGTGTAAGCCTCCACCCCCTCAAACTCAACGGATGAGACCAGTATGGCACTCACAAAAGGAGAAGAGGGCTTGTCTCGGAAAAAAGTGGTGTCCTCACTCCACAAATTCGTCAACGTGTGACGATAGTAGGGGGAAAACTGGTCGGTGTGGAGAGCCGCCTTATCAAGACCACCTGCGTAATCGAGTTCTCTCTTCTCCTGTTCCTTCATGTCAGCAAGTCGCTTTGCGTACTCTGCTGGAGTGACGATCTCCATCGGAATAGCAACGCCGTGCAACACGCCGTGGTCCAAAAGGGGCGTCATAAATTCGGCGACGGCGACGCACATTTCTTTGCTCACGTTAGGCGAGCAGCTTACCTGTCCCATAGCTCCCGATGCGAACAGCGGAAGCGCGAACATCGCGATTATGAGTTTGATTCGCATATCGACCTACCTTCCTTGTGAGATTATTACAACGGAATTTCGTTCAGCACTTTATGGCGAGAGCTTTCTCAATCGCCGCAGTTTTGCCAGAACGTGTGCGTTTCGGTATGGAAGCCACTCCCGTCTTGAGCTGTGTGTTGATGGGAGTACTCGCAAACATCGCGGGACCTATCCATGGGATGGTCGGTGTCAATTTTCTTATTGCCAGTGAATTCGGCGGTTTCACCATCCCGAGGACATGTGGCAGTTTGTGCCGTCGCGTAAGCTAGTCCCGCTATTGACAGGACTAAAGCAAAGGTAATCAAGATTCGTTTTTTCATGTGTTCCTCCCTGTATAGAATCTAATTGATGATAGAAGTACGCAATAGTACGTGGTGTCGGCGTAGTTAATGGCAGGACTTCCCGACGATTGACGCAAGCGGTAAGTGAGGAGTCGTTTCAATCGTGATTGCCGCTTCTCCAGAGTCGTCGTATCATTTCGTGCGGAGGTGCGACAATGGTCATTGCGGACAGGTTGAAAGCAATACGCGAACAGAAAAATATGTCTCAGGGCGATATCGAAAAGCGCAGTGGATTACTCCGCTGTTATATCTCTCGCGTTGAGAACGGCCACACAGTTCCTGCCATCGAAACACTTGAGAAAATGGCGAGGGCAATGGAAATCCCGATGTACCAACTTTTCTACGATGGAGAGAAACCGCCTGCGCCTAACATTCCAGAACCACGGGTGACAATGGGCTGGGGCAGTTCTGGACGTGACGCCAGAACGCTCCACAGGTTTCGCAGGTTGCTGAGTCGAGCCGATGAAAGCGACGTGAAGTTGCTGTTATTCATGGCTCAGAAAATGGCTCGGAAGAGAAAGTGAAAGAATTGCCACCGAAACTGCGCGCCAGCGATGCTCTCAACTGGGATTACTTAGTGAAAATCGCGGAGCAGTCACAGGAAGATGCCACGAACTTGAGAGAGGGTCTAGCCGCTTTTGCGTACAACTTTACATCGACTGCCGATGAAGATAGCCGCGACGTTTTTCTGACCGACCTTCTGAATAACGCCACGGCATACCAGTCAACAGACACGGCGGAGAAAATTGTAAAACTCCTAGCCAACTCTCTACAGACAGACCACGAGAGACTCAGGCAGTTTGGAAAGGAAAATGGGGTTCGGCTTAAACGCGGCTAGTGCTGTGCGACTTTTCGACCATGTTCCTTGTAGCCCAATTCCTATTGGTCTTATTGAGGGCATCCAGAAGTAATCTCTCAACGTCAGGCTCGTCCTTGTGTCGGTTGAGACGAAAGAAGGCCGCGACTGCTGCATACATGGTTACAATACGCGCTGGCATGTCTCCTCCCTTCGCCTGCTGTTTTGCGAGTATAATCGTTCAACTATAGAACCGTCAAGAGAAAAAGGCAGGAGCCGTACCCGCAGGAACAATCGTACCCCCGCGCTAATCCGTCGCATTCTTCCGTTGTTCAAGCACAATGCGTTGGCGAGTGCTCTACCGCGCCCAAATCCGAGAGGTCAATTGGACTCGCCGATTTTGTCGGAACGGGATGTGCAATCTCCCCGCCCTCACTTCATGAAACCCTTCGTCCCGATTTGATGCCCCCAAAACTCGGTCATCTCAAAGATGCGCTCGAATGCAACTTTAACAGTGTGGATGATTCCCTGCGCAGCCTTGCTGTCGATGACATCTGCGGGCGTCTTGACGTTACCGTTGTTGATGCTCACGTACATCGCGTCCATTCGATTTGAGAAGGTGGGCACTTCAACATCTACATAGTCGCCTTCGGGACCGTCCAGATAACGTCTCGCATCCTCGGTTGCCCACGCCATTCTACCGATTTTCTTTTTGTGGTCGCGGTAATGGTCGTGGAACTCATCCTCCGTGATGTGGCCTGTAAACACATCCGCTGCCAATTGCGATTTTGCAATCTCCTCCAGCGCAGTGAAAGCAAGAGCGTAGGCTCTCGGAAACGCGCCCTTGGCAAAGAGAATCTCGGCCTCTTCAAGCAACTCGACAGCGTTGTTGTGGGCGCAGTGATATAGAAGTAGGGACTCGTCGCGTAGCGAAGGACTCATGACTTCCTCAGTACGCGGATTCTATCATGCGATGCGGAAGTGCAGGCACGTTACGGTGGCTCGGGAAGAATCGGGCGCAATGGTGCTAGAATCACACAGGGTCAAACGATGACGTATCAGAAAATGAAGGAAATGGTGTACCGAACGATTTACATAGATGGGTGGGTGAGTCACGTTGGTGTTCAAACGCAATCTACTCGCGACTTGAAGATTCAAACCGCGAAGTTACGCAGGCTATCTTGGTGGGACAAAATCAACTTTCTCGAAAAGATTGAGTCGCCCAAGAAGGCTTTGAGACTGACTGTTATCAACGATAGAAAAATCGACTCGCAATACAAGATTGTCGTTTCCCTTGTGCAGGATGTCTTTAAGGATATCGCTACGCAGAAAGGGGGAGAGCGCGTCACGAAGAAACAGATTCAGGAGCGCGCTAGCAAATTCCTCCGAGAGGTCGAAGCCTACGGCAAAGAGCATTCGCCAAAATGACTTGGCACTCAAAGCCACGTCATTGCAGTCTGCAATCTCTCCTTGAACTCCCCCGCTATTCTTTGCCAGACTTCGCTCGGAGGTAACAAGAAATGGCTGCGTCAACTTGCATCAAATGCGGTTGGACCAAGTTTGAAACGGTGGCAAAAGAGCCGAACAAGAGCGCGTACAAATTGCTTTTTACACAGTGCACAAACTGTGGAGGGGTAGTCGGCGTGACGGAATTTTACAACATCGGAGCGTTGGTCCACGCTCTCGCAAAGGCGCTAAAAGTCAAACTCTGACACCAATCGGCTGACCTAGGAACAACCGCACCAACTCAAGGCTGTCTGGTCTGTTCTGGCTGAGACGGTTCATTTTCCGCTGGATGTGCGACAAGTCCGCCGTGTTCCTCATAGAGGTCGCTGAGGTCCACGGGAGTTTCTGGTTTCCCCACGACAGCGGGTGAAACCAGCTTTCCCTGGTCACCGTACAAATCATCCATTTTAATCGGACTCATTTCTTATTCTCCTATGCTTGCTTTTGCCCGAGGAAGATGAACACGCTAAGGGAAAACAGGAAACGTCATCCATCTTCCACTGCGGGCAAGGTTAAGAAACTCCGTGCTGACTCAGTCTTCCAGATTGATTGCGAATTCAGTCATAACGACCTGTCCAAGGCTGGCGCTACCTGCTGTCGCGACCATCACGAAATTCAAATCTTGCTCACCATACGGTCCAGGGTAGTTGCCGCTCCCGCCCTGCCCGCCGACAAAAACAGTATTGGTAGCCTGCCACGCATCCACTGTTCCACCATCAATTGCATCCGTGAATTCGCCAACAAGACTTCCCACCAAACCCAATTGGACTCGGGCGTCAAAGGACCATGAACTGGCTTGATTGAACTGACCGTTAATCGTCAGCGCGCTGGATTGGGCGATTTTATTCCAGTTTGTGAAGGATGTTGCGGACAGACCAGCCGCGACCACAGACGCAGGAACTTGATACAAAGTCAAAGTGAGCGTTGCACCATCTTCATCAGAGCCTGCGGTTCCAGTCGCACGGATGTGCAGAACCTTACCAGTTCCCTGATACAGACCTGTGTTTCCTGCGGCTAGCGGAATGACTCCCCCGCCGTTTGGAGTCAACCCGATGGTGGTATTCATTTGGAAAGCCGTCGGCGTTGACTCTTCCAACACAAATGACCCAACTCCAATTGGGGCGAGTGTCAATGGACCATTCCCTGATATTTGTCTACGAACTGCTGGCATATTGTTTCTCCCTTTGCTCTAAAACTTCTCTCCGTTACTCGGTAAATCAGTTGCTCCACTGGTGAATAGTCGGAACAACAGCCCCTGGGTCAACCTGCACAGTTTGTGGATTATTTGAACCCTTGCCCGATTTCTGGTGAGCGTATCGGGCGAGGTCATTAGCGATTCGAGCGAGAGTCTGCTGATGATTTTCAAACTTCAGCAGATGCTGAATCCGTTCGGGACTGCGTTGGGGCAGGTCTGTCCTTTTTTCATCTTCCCAGTTGATTGGAGCCGTCGCTTCATCTTGCACAGATGACGTTGCGGGCGTCCCGCTGCCGCTGTTAACCAGGGAATAGAGTTCTCTGTCCATTGTGTTCTCCCTTTTTACCTGGTATCCCACATCTGATTCATACGCTGTGCTCGCCCCAGAGCGTTGTCCATTTCTTCCCTGGTTTTCGCATTTTCAATCGCACGATACTGGTCAACTTCGGGATTTCTGACCAAAAGATTATTCTGTCGGGCATAGTCATAACAGTTCTGCATCGCCTGCAACTTATCTTCCGCATCAACCAGCCCGTTCTCTGCGAGTAGTTCTCCAATCAGTTGTTTATTCGCCTCGCCACCAATCCAATCGGGATTCGCTTGAATGAATGCAGCGGTAGCAGATTCCCAAGATTGCTGGAGTTTCTGTCCCTGTCGCTCTTGAACGATTTCGGAGACCCCCCGTTCATCAAGTGCCTTCTCAACCGCCTCGCCCAGCACGCCGCTACGCTCTAGATACTCTTCCACATTGATTTCTCCCCGCTGAAACTGGAGTTGCAAATCCGCTGCGTCAACGAATCGCTGCTGTGCTGCGGCATCATCGGATGCGGTCTTCGCAAATCGTCCGTTGCTGTCCCTTGTGGGTTCATCCGTGTGCTGGTTTGCCTCGGTGAAAACCTGCGACAAATATTGATTCGCCTGTCGCTCCACCTCCAGTTCGGACTCGCCTTCAAATGTTTTCTTCTGACCGTTCACAGTGAGAACCTTTGCGAAACGGCGGGGCTGAGTGCCTGGTTCAACTGGAATCAAAACGTCAGGATTGAATAGGTCACGAACGAACCGTCCGCTGTTGACCAAATATTCCTTCTCAAGTTTCTTGGACATCTCGGGCACTAGGTGCAACGGCAGTGCGGCAATCGCCTGTTCAAACTCTTGTTCGGTCGCTGGATGTTCTTTACTCATTGTATTTTCTCCTATGAAATCTTTCCGTTATTTCTGTGCCCGACGTCGCAGCACTTCCACTATCCCGTTCAACTCTTCCAGCGACGTATACCCTTCCACCCGAACCCAGCGACCTGAAGCCACTTCCACATTTGTAAACGCCACGGCAGTGGGTGCAGGCAGTTCTGCATAACGATTATCAAAAGACGGCAGACCGTTGCTCTCTTGATATTTCTGAATCGCTTCCCGAATCGCTAGGGGACTCTTGCAAGCAGAGATGGCTTTTTCAAGTTCGGGATTCTCTCTAGTGAAATCGATAGACATCAATCCTCCCAGTAATCCTTCGGTTCGTACTCCCAACTTTTTCTCTCGGGCAACAAAATCTCATCATCGTGCGGAGAAGAAAGTTTTCTGCTTTCCTGTTCTCGTCGGTGAGCCAGACATAATCTTCCCAGTCCGTGCCTCGGACGAGCGCAACCTTTAGACCATTGGCATCGTCTCTTCATTCAAGCCTCGTTCCCGAATAGCCCGCAGGGTCTTCACCCATCTGAATCGCAATCACAGCTTCGGGGTCTGTGTACAAATATCTGACCTCTCCGCCACGATGTGTTTTGAATGTCACGATGATGCCAGCGCCGACGGCAGCCCCGACGGCTTGCCCATAGTTGCCAGCCTCCAAGGCATCGAAGGCATTGCCGATTTGCACGCCCGCATTTTCGATACTCACGATGTTCGATGTAGACATTCTCAAATCACCTTTGCCAGCACATGGCATTTGCAAACGCACACTCTCGGTTTGCCATCTTCCTCAATCTTGATTCCGTGACACGCAAAATGCTGCGGCGACTCGCCCTGACATTGCGGCGAAATACCCGTTCGCACAGGAAGCCCATCGCCGAAATATTCAGTCGTTTCTATTTCCTCAACCATTTTCTTTCTCCGCCCTTTCGGCTCGGCGAACTTTATCTGCAATCATCTGGCGTAAAAATGCGGAACGGCTCAGACCTCGCTCAGCAGCGAGTTCCGACAGCTTCACCATATCGGCGGGGACGCAGTCAAAAGAAGTTAGTTCCAGTTGAAGTGATGGCATATAGACCTCTGATATAGACAGGAAAAGTCCAATACCTCTCTGACCCGCATAAACATTGACGATTTGTCGTGTGCCCTATTTTGGTGCATTTTCACAGGTAAGGGCTATTGGCGGGAGTCTCGGGGCGGAAAATCTATACTGGTGATTTCAAAGGTACGAAGGTTTTTTCTACACCTAGGCTCGGCTGTCCACAGAGATGTCGGTGGGGAACCTACCTGGGTCTTTGTGCTATGAAAACGAATCCTCTGAAGGTACTTGGGCGGAAAAATCTACACAGGTGGTTTCAAAGGTACCGTTACAAATACTTACATAGTTCGTAATCAAATCAAAACACAGGGGTGCAGCCAGGCTCAGCGCGCTATAGCGGGGGTTTGGGGCTCCAAATCTACCCACCTCCGCCCCAGGGGCCCCTGCCCAAAAAATCTGCCCCTAGAAAAAAAATGCATAGCACCGTGCGTGCCAAACGAAATGGATTTGTAACTTCGGCTGCCGATTTCCCTTGATGGGGCGGGGCGTAGAGCGAAATTTGGTACTGAAGTACCATTGACTGATGCAAGGTTACGTTCTACGCTTGCGTTAGTAATCAGGAGACTTTATGAAATTCCTAGAAAGCAACGAACTTCTTGCACTGCTGAAAGCAGCGAAGACTCGGTCTAACCGTGACTGGGCAATGATTCTGCTTGCATATCGTCACGGTATGCGGGCAAGCGAAATCTGCGGACTTACACTCTCCGATGTTGATATGAAATGCCACACCGTCACCTTTCAACGAGTCAAAGGCTCAATGAAATCAATGCAGCCGCTAGAACGCCTTGCTGGTCAGCCGCTTCTCGATGAACGAACCGCACTTCGTTTATGGCTCGCTGAACGCCACGACAACAGCGATTACCTGTTCACAAGCCAGAAGGGTGGCAAGTTGAGCGAGAATGGTTTCTGGCGGCTGTTCAAGGTCGTGATGGCTGACGCAGGCTTGAAGGGTCGGTCGTGCCACTCGCTGAAACACACACGGGCAAGTTTGATGATTGCGGGCGGTGCCAACCTGGCTGATGTACGCCAGATGCTCGGGCACAAGAGCCTATCGTCAACTCTGCGGTATGTTCATTCCACGGACGAGCAAGCCGCCAAAGCAGGACGGCGTGCCGAAGCTAATGTCTTCTAACTCTGACAACTCGTCCGCTGACCGACCGCTCGCACTCTGGGCGGTCGTTCTGTTTCTGGGCTCGAATCAACCCCATTTTGATGACGCAAGTCTCCACTGCATTTCCTTGCGTTATTCCCAGAACCGCCGCTGCAACCCCTTCATTCTCAGATTGCCATTTTGTGTCACACCGCTGCGTAACCTTGCGTTTAAGCCTCCGATAATCATCTGTGGTGCCCTGGTCGAACTCAGAACGCAAATCCGCTGCCGTCATTTCCGTCTGGGTTACCACCTGACGGTATCTTAGGTTTCCAGTCGGACGGCGGCGCATAGCCACTGCCGCCACTGGTTTGCCACGGTACTACCCCGCCGAAGGAAGGCTGCAACTGAGCGAACTTCGACACAGGTGGCTTCTCCAGTAACTTCCTGATGAGTTCAACGTGGTTCGGCGACGGCAGCGGCTGGAAATGGAATACCGTTTCAAAAGTCTCCGCAAACATCTTGTGGTTGGTCGTCTTGTACTTGGTGACGTCCAGCACGGAATCCACTCTGGCAACCAAACACTTCTCCCGAATCCAGATATCGTTCACAAGTGAACCCAGAAACACCGCATTGTCGTCGTTCGCATCCAAAACGACCCAGATGTGCTTAGCATCCTTGAATACCGCCAGCCGCCGATAGTCTTCGTGCCATCGGGTAAGGGCAACACAGTGCTGCCCGTTATTGCTGGCATACTGCAGGTTCAACGGGTTGGCGGCATTCACCACGAAAATCTGGGTTCGCCAGGACTGGTCCACCTCCGTCAGCCACGGATGTCGGCGCAGGAGTTGCAAAGCATTGTCTTCTATCGGTGGTGGTTCCACCTCTGGGCTAGGGGTGGGTATGGTCGCAGCAGAATGCGCCTGGGGAATCACAGGAGACGGCTGGGCGAGTTCAGGCGTCTCGACAGGCATCTCGATGGCTGCGCTCGCCAGGGGCGACGGCGGCTCCACGGCGGGCGGTTCTGGCGCTGCCGCAACGATTGCGGGAGACGGTTGGAACTTGGCTAGCCGCAACCTTACGGTTTCCTCGGAGCCACAGTTCAACTCCCAAGCGATGCGGCGATTAGACCAGCCCAGTGACCGCAGGCGAATCGCCTCGGAAAGGTTGAACTCCACAGGCTTCCGACCGCCACCTTTACGCCTTCCTATGCTTCCCTTGAAAGTAAAGGGCTTGCGACCTGTTGATTTCACAGGAAGCGGTAAGTCAGCGTTTAGTAGCTGTAAGTCAGGGTTTAGTAATGGTTTCACAGGGTGCCTTTTGTCGGCTAACCACCTGTTAATATTAGAGATAAGTAACTTTAGGCTCATATTTTACCTTTTGTCATAGAAAAATGGAAAATCGAATTTAAAATGTGCTTTGGGTGCGAGGCGCCAAGCAGCAGAATCATCATCTGCCCGCCCAGCAAGCTAAGTATCCGTGTTTCCAACACGCTTATTTTGGAGCACACTGGCGTCTCAGCCGAATGGGCGTTCAACGTGCGTTCAAAAGGACATCAAAACCGCATCCGAGTGCGTCCCAAAGGGTGCGCTAACCACTTCAAAACTGCATCCTAAGCTCCGCTCTATCGGCTGGACTGTCCTGCATCAGCTTTACCCTTTGCTGTTACTCTCAGCCTGCTGTAGCGCCTCTCAGTTTGCAGCAGCCTCGTACACCCCTCGGGCGCTTTACGTTGCCCTACGGCGTCCCGTGCGTTCCCTAGACCCCTCCACAGCATGTCCCAGGTCGGTACTGGTCGGACTCTAGTACGAACCCTTTGCGGGCAGTTCCCGTGTCCTATCCGCATCGGGCGGTAATGCCCGAACCCCCTGGGCGATTCTCAACCGTTGATGATGAAACATCCCCGGCGTGTCGCCATACGACCCCCTAGCATCTATCACCCCTTGGCAACATTCGTGAACAGTTCATCCCTTACGAACCGCCGCCAGTCGGTGCTGACGATTAGTGCCTCCCTTTCCTTGAAGAATCAGGTCTGGTGCTTCCTGGTCGGTTTTCGGTTTTCAACCTCGCACTGCTTCTGCTTCCCCCACTAAGTGTGGGGGAAAGCGAAAAGCGATGTGTTTCCTGAGTACTCAAAAATCATCATCGGAAAGCGACAAGCGACTACTAGACAAAGGACTTATCGGTTTCCGTTGACCTTCGGTTTTCGTCGGTTTTCGTCGGTTTCCGCCAAGCGAAAAGCGACCTTCGGTTTCCGCTCCAAAACGGAAACCGAAAAACACTCAAACACAGGACTTACACCGCCGCTTCAGGTTTCCAACCGACGAGGTGATAGGTGATTGCGTGAGTTTTGTCGTTGGATGTTTCAAGCCGCAGCCATTTGTCCCTAACGCCTTTCGCCATAATCTCCAGAGTCCTAGGCTTGGTGATGTCGTGTCCGTGGATTGCCGCTATTAATTTGGTTTTCGGGAAACCCGCACCATCATTCTCCTGATGAAAGGTCGTCAAGATTCCCCGCACGATGCCTATCTCGTCGGCGGTCTCAGTTTTACGGCGGTCATCCGAACCTTGGTCACGCAGCACCTGATATGTGTACTGACCCTTGAAGTCAAACGTCACATCCATTTCCCAAGACTTGCACATCCTGAATTTCTCTTCCCGAACTAGCAGCACACCGTCTTCGGTCTTTGCTGCCTTCATTGCCATATCGGCACCCGCAGGAATCGCCGTTGACCCTCGATAGCCTGAACGGTATTTGTCGGCGTGATGCAGCACGATGACGCCAGCACCCAGCCTAGCCAGCCGCCTGAACTTTCGCATAATGTCGGTCATAGCGGATGGGTCGTTCTCGTTTGCACCGTCAAGCCAGTCGGTCAAGGAATCAAAGATGATGACGCCTTTTTCCTTGATGGCGAATTCCGCCAGTCGCCCGAATTCATCATCCAGACTCGGAGTCGGCTGGTTTTCTATCCAGTCTCCCCAATAGCGCACGGCGTTGTCTGGAAGACCGATACCTGTGCGTCGTTCGCCTACGGTCTGTTGATGGTTTTCACGGTCAACGTACAGCACAGGAATCTTTCGCAGCACCTTGCGTCCGAAGACGGATGTTCCTGCTTCAATTCCCGCTGCCATAAAGAAAGCCCAGAGTGATTTGTACGCACCATACTTGCCTGAGAAAAGTAGGAGACCGCCGTACGGAAGCATCCTGTCAACAACCCATTCCATCGGCTTGGCTTCAATGTCCGAAGCAAACGGGATATTGTGAGTGACCCAAGATGACAGTGCGCCTTTCGTGAGACCGTCCCATTTTTCCTTGAAACCGCTTGGAAGGGTTGCCGCCAGTTCGCCGACATCTTTTGCTTCGGAGAAAGATAGAGTATGAATTTTCTCAGGCGGCAATAGACGTTTGATGTTGTCCATACATATTTGTCCCGCCGCATCTTGGTCACCGACGATGAAAATGCGACCTGCCTTGGTCGTCAGGTGCTTCAGGACTTCGGGTTCAATCTGGGATTGTTTGGCATTGATGACTGACACGGCGGTGTAGCCGTGTTCGTGAAGCACCGCAGCGTCCAGTTCGGATTCAACAATGTAGACATCACTGCCTGCGGTCACTGCATCAATGTTGAACAAACCTTTTTGCGATACGGAGTGCTGCTGAATGAATTCTTTCGTCTTCAGGTTCCGTGCCTTCAGCGTGTAAAAGGTGTCGCCCAGGCGGTACGGTGAAACTAAAAACACCTGTCCGTAGTTTTCTGCGATTTTAAATCCCATCTTGTTGAGAGTCGTTGCGGACGGTGTCTTGCTGTTTGGACGGCTGGCACGCAAGATTGAAACATCGGCATCGGTAACTTCCCGCCCTGATTTCGTCCACAGCATTACCGACATCGGGGACGCCTGGCTGGGCTTCTTAATAACGGCGGCGGGTGCGGCACCGTGAACGGTAATCTGGCTTAGCAGTTTGCGGATAGCTTCGCCCGTGTCCACACTGTCGTATTTCTTCACGAAATCAATCGCATCCCAACTTCTGCCGCAACTGGAGAAACAGGTGCCGACGAAAGCACCATCTTCTTTCTGCACGACGTGAAAACTTTTCTCGCCGTCGCCGTCGTGAAACGGACATTTTGAAAAACCATCATTGCTTAGTAGAGGAAGGCGGTCGGCGAACGGTGTGATTCCAGCGTGCCGTTTGATTTCCTGCATATTGTACTGCGGCGGTCTTGGCTTGTTGCTGGGTTGCTGGTTATTGCCTGGTGTGCGTTGCGATGGGACTGCGAGTGTGCTGTTCATTGTATTTCCCTTTTCCGCAGATATTACTTGCGGAGTAATGCAACTGCTTGCCTTTCTGGTTCTGTTGCCTTTGTCACATTGCTGTGAACAAACTGGATTTACTTCGCCGCTTCTGCGGCTTGTCGTTTACGCCGTGCGATACCATCGGCAATGAACTGCCGAATCAGGTGGCTGGACTTCAACCCCGCAGGGTCGGTCTTGACAATTTCTGCCAGTCCCTTCACTTGGGATAGCGAGAGCAATACGGTTGTGCGTAGCATCGTCAAATCCTCCATATAAAAAGTGCTGCTACTTAAGACAAGAAAAGTCCGAATCCTGAGCCTGCTTTCACAGGTACACTGTGAAAACATTGAGAAAAACGCTGATTTCTACGATTGACAGTGATTCACAGGCTGGTAGACTGCCGCCGCGCACATGGTGCTTCGGGCTTAGCGGTCGCAAAATTCCGTTGCATGACTTTCCGATGTACATGACCTTGCCATTGCGAAGAAATGCGTAAACGCACGGGCGCACCAACGCCTTCATTTCTTCGATGGTGTAAGCGGTGACGTTCATCGCGCCGCCTGACCCGCTCACACCGCACCCGCTTTCTGCTGGCGCTCAGTGAGCCATTTAGCGTTGCTGGGTTGGACCTCAGGGAGAGAACTTAAATAGCGGTCGAGTTCTTCGCGCAGAACAACGATACCCTTGCCTGCACGGTAGGCTTTGAGTCTGCCTGTCCAAATCGCCGTGCGGATATGCCAAGGCGTGGTGCCAGAATATGCAGCCGCTTCAGGCACACGAAGACCCCGAGGCGAACTAATTTCGCTTCGAGGCGGCACAGAATATTGTGATGGAGTTACTTCGGGAGGCGTTGTGACTGCTGTTAGTTTCTTTCGCCGATTGCTCATATCGGACGCACCAATCCTTTTTGGATTGAACGCCCTCTGTGAGCACTAGCAGGGAGGAAACCCTTCGGTGGCTGCGACCCCGACATTGGGGGAGCACTTAAGACCTGAAGGTTACTTCACGGCGGTAGGCTGCGATTCACGCCGATGTTCTATTTGGATAGTACCAGAGAGCCACATAGTGCGTCAATTAAAATCTAGGTTGCGTTTGTTTTCTTTTGCAGTGGCTTTCGAGTGTGCCTTCGCCACCCCGTCGGACTGTGCTACCCGATTTGCTACCGCCGCCGCTCCGATTTAGGGTTTCGGAAGTGTCCAGCGATTCTTCCACTTACAGGAAATAAAAATAAGCCGATTGTTTTGTGTAGCAAAGCAAAACACTGCAAACGCGAACAGCGACGACTTGCCACTGATACGAATCCCCCCCTCTCCGCCATATTTACGAAGCACCGAAAATCCCCCACAAGAATTCCGTGGCGCTCAGCTGATCCGAATGGTCATTTCTTGATACCGCGTTCGATGTATGGTTTCGCGCTTTCTCTTACGGTATTGATGCATAGCAGCGATATGAGCAATTTCTGCGAAGCGCGTCCCGTGATCTCGATGACCTGTTGGCGAGCGGCAAAGGTGTTCGCGACGATTTGTGTTGCGCTCTCATTGCTGGCAACTACCGGCTGCTCTGCAAACCAACCCGACCAGCAGCAAAAGGAGCGCGAAGACAAGACTCGGGATGATGCTGCCAGGGCCGTCGAGCGCGCCAAGCCAGAAATCCAGGAAGCCGGGCGGGAACTGGGCCACGCCGCGGATGAGGCAGCGAGAGAAGCGCGCGCATTCGCGGATGGCGTGCGGCAGGGCTGGCTCGAGGGCGGGCACCGTCTGGTGAACATAAACTCGGCGTCCAAGAGCGAGCTGATGGAGTTACCAGACATTTCGGAGAGTACAGCGGGAAAGATTATTCGGAATCGTCCCTACCATGACCGGGAAGATTTGCTCGCGAAGCATGTTGTGTCCGAAGAGCAGTACGCAAAGCTCAAAGACATCGTCACGGTACAGTAAAGCCCAGCGATCCATCCAGGTCTATGGACCCAAGCCTAAGACTTTCCCTTCCCGAATTTCATAACCAATTTGGTCGATCACCAAGAAATCGCCTGCTAACGATCGCTGCGGCCGTAACGTGATTATTGTGCTGGTCTACTCCGTTTCGTGTATGGGCGGGGTGTGGCTTCGCGGGGTACAACGGCTTGCGAGGGGAGGACCACATGCCGTTGATTAATATTGTGCTGGTGTTGATCGTTGTCGGCGTGTTGCTCTGGCTGATCAACCGGTTCATACCGATGCAGGGGACCATCAAGTCGATCCTGAACGCCGTGGTAGTAATTGCGGTGGTTTTGTGGCTCTTGAATGTTTTTGGATTGTTTAATTCGCTGGCGCACATCCGCGTGGGATCGTAGCTCTCCGGCGACAGTTGTTGGGACTTCTAGTTCCTTTTTTTCTGCGCCGGACCCCAGCGCTGTGCGACTAATTCGCTGCACGCGCGACTGAGAGCTGTTGCATCAGCGCCAGCTGGTCCCAGTTATCCCAACCTCGAATAATTTTGCCGTCCTTGATTTGCGCGATTGTGATTCCGGTGATTCGCACTGGCCGGTTGGTCGCGGGAATTCCGAGATGATCGCCGGTGTGCGTCATGACAGCAGACCAGCGAACCACGACTTTGTCATCCGCGCCGATTGTGTCGTCCACGGTGATCTTAATGTCTGGAAACGCGCCATGCAGGCGATTGAACAGCGCAACGAAATCGGCAGGCCCGTGAATTTCCACGCCCGGCTGATCTTGTCCTGTTCCTGTGCAGTTTTTGTCCATCAAATCGTAGATCGTTTGGACGCGACCTTCGTTCCACACTTCTTTGAACCAACGCTGCATTAACGCAACATTTTCTGCAACGGGCACATGACACCTTCCTTTTGCGGGACGGCGAGGTTCGCTCGGACCACGTAACGTTATTGGCAATGGTATAGCACGAAAACGTGGCACTGGCCATTCGCGGGCGGACGCCATGGCGATCTCACACGCTTTCACGGGCGGTTGGTACTTCAGTACCAGTGGCTTACAGGGTGACCCGCAACCAGCGAGCTATCGACACAGGCGCATTGCCCGCCTACCTTAAGATCTGCAGCCAAAGGACTTTTCAAATCGAGTTAGCGCGTGTCGTGTGTTCCGCAATCGTGGACCGGTGCGTCGAATATGCCGGCAGGCGCGCCCTTGTGGGTAAACGCGAAGTGTAGTAATAGTATAGTAATTTTGAGGTTCCGAGTGTGATGCAAAATCTCCTCCAAGTGATGGACCTTCGCGTTTCCTATCGCGGCGCGGATGCTGAGGTGCGCGACGCGGTGGACGGCGTGGGTTTTGCGATTGCGCCGGGCGAAGTTCTGGGGTTGATGGGTGAATCCGGGTGCGGCAAGACCAGTACTGCGTTGGCTTTGCTGGGATTGCTTTCTGATCGGCACGCACAGGTTTCCGGCTCGGTGCAATTTCGCGGGGAGGAAGTACTCTCGATGGATGCGCGCGCGCTGCGAGCGCTGCGCGGGTCGGGAATCTCGATGGTGTTTCAGGAGCCGGAGATTGCGCTGAGTCCTGTGATGCGTGCGGGCGACCAGGTCGCGGAAGTAATTCACGCGCACAAGGGCTTGAACTGGAAACAATGCCGCGCCGAGGCGGAAGCGGCTTTGGTTCGCGTGGGGCTTCCGGGCACGCAGCGGATTTTTTCGGCCTACCCGCACCAATTGAGCGGAGGGCAGCGCCAGCGTGTGGTGCTTGCACAGGCGTTGGCGTGCCAGCCCGCATTGATCATTGCGGACGAACCGACGGCATCGCTCGACGCGCGCAGCCAGAGTGAAATGCTGGCGCTCTTGCGCGAGCTAAAGCGCGAGCTGGGTATCGCGATTTTGTTGATCAGCCACACGCCGGAGGTGCAGGCATATCTTGCCGACTGGCTTATGGTGATGGCCGGCGGCCGTATCGTCGAGCACGGGACTTTCGCCGAGCTCTACCGGAACCCTTCGCACGAGATTACACGAGCGATGCTGCGGACTAGTTCGCTTGCGGATTCGGTGGAGGAGATGGATCTGGAGATGGTGACTTAGATGAGCCCGGCTAGTTCACAGTCGCGATTGCAACCCGATGCGAATTTGCGCGAGCCTTTACTGCGCGTAAGCGGATTGTGCAAACAGTTTGTGCAACGACGGAACTTTTCGCGCACGAAATTCTTCATTAGTGCGTTTGAGGATGTGAACCTGCAGCTTTTTCGCGGAAAAACTCTGGCGCTAGTTGGTGAATCGGGCGCCGGAAAGTCCACGCTTGCGCGCTGTGTTGCGCTGCTGGAACGGCCCAGCGCGGGAAAGATCACACTTGATGGCACGGATTTGCGGGCGCTTGATAAGAGGCAACTTTTCCCGATTCGCCGCCGGATCCAGCTGATTTTTCAAGACCCGGCGTCCGCGCTGAATCCCCAACTGACTGCGCTCGAAATCATCGCTGAACCGCTCGCGGTGCAGAAGGTGGGATCCAAGCTGGAACGCCACGAACGCGCTGTGCAGCTGATGGAACAGGTTGGACTGGAAACCGCCGCTGCGCAGAAAAAACCATTCGAATTCAGCGGCGGGCAGCGGCAACGGCTGGCGATCGCTCGCGCGCTGGCGCTCGAACCGGACGTGCTGATTCTGGATGAATCGTTGTCCGCGCTTGACGCTTTGAATCGCGACTTGATCGTTCGGTTGTTATTGGACTTGCAGGTAGCGCGTTCGCTGGCTTACCTCTACGTTTCGCACGACCTGCGCCTGGTTTCGCAATTCGCTGATGAAGTCGCCGTGATGTATCAGGGGAAAATTGCGGAGCAGCGGAAAACCAGAGAAATATTCGCTCATCCCGCGCATTTTCACACGCGCGAGCTTCTTTCAACCGTGCATTCGGTGGAATCCATATTGCTGGAGCGCTCCGCCTAGGCGCCCCGATGAGATATTTCGCACGACGACTGGCGCACGCGACTTTTCTCCTGCTGGGGATTTCGATTTTTTCGTTTGCGCTGCTGCAACTCGCGCCGGGCGATTTTTTTACTTCACTCGAAATGAATCCGCAGATTTCCGCGCACAGCGTGGCCACGCTGCGGACGCAATACGGCCTGGATAAGCCTTTGCCGGTGCGTTACGGGAGCTGGCTGCGTGCGGTGCTGCGTGGGGACCTCGGCACTTCATTCGCTTACAACAGTCCCGTTGCTCCGCTGCTGGCTTTGCGCGCGCGCAATACTTTGCTTTTGACCGGAACAGCGACGCTGCTGGCGTGGCTGCTGGCGATTCCTTTTGGAATTTGGAGTGCGGCGCGCCGGGGAAAATGGGGCGATCGCGTCGGAGGCGTCGTGACGTCCACGCTCCTAACTGTGCCGGATCTTGTGTTGTTTCTCACGCTGCTGCTTTTGGCTGTGCGCACCGGATGGTTTCCCACCGGCGGAATGATTTCCGCGGAGTTCGGCGATCTGAGTCTTTGGAGCAAGGTGAAGGACGTTGCGTATCATTTATTGCTGCCGTCGCTGGGGCTGGCGCTTGCGACTTTGCCGCCTTTGGTGCGGCACATTCGTTCGGCGATGATTGAAGTTTTGGATTCGCCGTTCATACGCGCGGCGCGCGCGCACGGAATTCCGGAACGCCGCGTGCTTTTGCGTTATGCGCTGCCGGTGGCGGCCAATCCCTTGATTTCGCTTTTTGGATTTTCGATTGCGACGATGCTGAGCGCCGGTCTGCTGGTGGAAGTGATTTTGAGCTGGCCGGGAATCGGACCTTTGCTGGTGGAGGCAATTCTGGCGAAGGATATTTTCGTGGTGGTGGGAACGGTGATGCTCTCGGCTTTGTTCCTGGTGGCGGGCAATTTTCTTGCGGACGTGCTGCTTTTTGCGGCCGATCCGCGGATTCGCGTGGAGTGATGAATTGACGCAGCGGCACAAACTCGCGTTGGCGGCGGCGTTTCTGGCGGGGTTTTACGGCCTCGTGCTCTTTGCTGGATTTTTTGCGCCGTATGATTTTGCGACGCAGAATCGCGAAACGCCTTATGCAGCGCCTACCGCGATTCATTTCGTGGATGCTCAGAGAACATTTCACGCGCGGCCATTTGTCTACGGGGCGCAGGATTCGAACGATGGTGCCTCGCCCAGCGAACCGAATGCGCAGGTATCGCATCCGATTCATTTCTTCGTGCGCGGGTCGCGCTATAAGCTTGCGGGGCTGTTTGCGTCGGACGTACATCTTTTTGGCGTCGAGGCGCCGGGCGAGATTTTGTTGATGGGCTCGGATGGTTATGGACGCGATCAATTTTCGCGATTTCTTTATGGTGGACAAGTTTCGATGTTGGCGGGATTGATTGCGGCGCTGCTTTCCGTGGCGCTGGGTGTGATTGTGGGAGGCATCGCGGGATATTACGGCGGATGGATTGATGAAATTCTGATGCGCGGTGGAGAGCTGTTTCTTGCGCTGCCCTGGCTTTATTTATTATTTGCGGTGCGCGCGGCGCTGCCTTTGCGCATTTCGCAGTGGCAAGTTTTTCTGCTGCTCGTCGCGATCATGGGATTGATCGGGTGGGCGCGGCCAGCGCGCTTGATTCGCGGCGTGGTGTTGAGCGCGAAGCAGCGTAATTTTGTGACGGCGGCGCGCGGGTTCGGTGCGTCGGACCCGTATCTATTGCGGCGGCACGTGCTGCCGCAGACGTACGGCGTGCTGTTGACGCAGATGACGCTGCTGATTCCGCAGTACGTGCTGGCGGAAGTCACGCTGACTTTCCTGGGCCTAGGCGTTGGCGAACCGATGCCTAGCTGGGGCGCGCTGCTTTCTTCGTTGCAGCAATATTCGGTGCTTTCCTCGTATTGGTGGATGTTTCTGCCCGCGATTTTGCTGATTCCGTTGTTCCTGGTCTTCTACACGGCGGCGGATGCACTACAGGAACTTCACAAATCCGTGGCGCTGTAAAAACCGTTAATTCTTTGCAAGAATTCGAGATATGGCAATGACCCCTCTTAGGCGACAGTGTGTCGGCCTCTTACTGGGCATGGCGTTCGCGTGCTCCTTCGCGCCGGCCGGGCGTGCGCAGAAGCAAGCGCAGGCGAATGAAGAGCGAATGATTACCAATAACCCTCCGGGGCACGCCGGTGGACGGCTGTCCGTGGCGTTGCGCTCGGAGCCGAAAACTTTGAATCCGGCGCTGGCTGAGGATGAACCATCGCGCGACGTGATTCGCTGCCTGAGCGCCGATCTGATTCACATCAATCGCTTATCGCTGAAAACCGAACCCGCGCTGGCTAAATCGTGGCGCGTATCGCGCGACGGGAAGCAATACACGCTGGAGTTGCGACGCGGTTTGCGTTTTTCGGACGGCGAGCCTTTCAATGCGGACGACGTGGTATTTAGTTTTCAGGTTTACCTGGACGAGAAGGTGGATTCATCGCAGCGGGATTTGCTCGTCGTTGGTGGAAAGCCGATCACGGTTGCGAAGGTGGACGATTACACCGTGCGGTTTGAACTGGCGCAGCCCTATGCGGCGGCGGAAAGATTGTTCGATGGCGTTGCGATATTGCCGCGGCATTTGCTGGAGAAGGCTTACCACGACGGGACGTTTGCGCAGGCGTGGAATCTTTCGATGCAGACGAGCCAATTTGCCGGACTCGGCCCATTTCGACTGAAGGAGTACGTTCCGGGGCAGCGCGTGGTGCTGGAGCGCAATCCTTATTATTGGAAGGCGGATCGCAGCGGCGCTCGACTTCCCTACCTCGATGAAGTGGTTTTCTCATTTGTGCCGAGCGAGGACGCGCAGGTGATTCGATTTCAATCCGGCGAGACGGACGTCCTGAGCCGCTTCAGCGCGGACAATTTTGCGGTGCTGCAGAAACAACAATTGGCGAAGGGCTATCATCTTTACGATCTGGGCGCGGGGCTGGAATACAATTTTCTTTTTTTCAATTTGAACGGTCTCGGAGCGAAGAATCTGCCGGATGTTGCGAAGAAGCAGGCATGGTTTCAAGATTTGCATTTTCGGCAGGCGGTTTCGTCGGCGATCGATCGCGAAGGGATCGTGAAGCTGGTTTATTCCGGGCGCGCGACGCCTTTGTGGAATCAGGGTACGCCGGGAAACAAGCTGTGGGCCGACTCCGCGATACCTCATCCGGCTCGTTCGCTCGAACATGCACGGCAGCTCTTGCAGTCCGCGGGATTTTCCTGGAACAAGGACGGCGCGCTGCTTGATCCCCATGGGACTCCTGTGGAATTTTCGATTCTTACCAGCTCGTCGAATGCGCAACGGATGAAGATGGCGACGATCATCCAGGACGATCTGAGCCGGCTGGGGATGAAGGTGCAGGTCGTGTCGCTGGAATTTCGCGCGATGGTGGACCGGCTGCAGAATTCATTCAACTACGAAGTGGCGGTGATGGGGCTGGTGAGCGGCGACGCGGATCCTACCGCGGACATGAACGTGTGGCTATCGAGCGGCGAGACGCATCTGTGGCACGAAGGCGAGCAGAAGCCGGCGACGCCGTGGGAAGCGGAGATTGACCGGTTGATGCAGCAGCAACTGACCACGCTCGACTACGCCAAGCGAAAAAAACTTTACGACCGCGTGCAGGAGATTGTTTCGGAAGACTTGCCGATTATTTGCCTGGTGAGCCCGAACATACTGGTGGGGGCGTCGAACCGCGTGGCGAATTTCCGTCCGGCGATTCTGGTGCCGTACGCGCTTTGGAATATCGAAGAGCTGTACATCCATTAAATGGCAAACGCGAGCTCCACGGCCGAAAAAAAACGCGAGGCGCGCGAAGCTCAGCGCGCGGCGTGGCCGGATGCGCGGCTGGTGCGCGAATGCCTGGATGGAAACGAAGAGGCGTGGTCCGCGCTGATTGACAAATACAAGAACCTGATTTTTTCGATTCCCATCAAATATGGATTTTCGCAGGACGACGCGACGGATATTTTCCAGTCGGTTTGCCTGGAGCTGCTTTCGGAATTGCCGAAGCTGCGCGAGGCGCAGGCTTTGCCGAAATGGATCATGCAAATCACGGCGCACAAATGTTTCCATCGGAAACAACAGCAGCAACGCGTGGAACTTTCCGGTCCCAATGACGAAGTATTAGAGCGCAGCACTCCATCGCGCGCGGTAGAAATTCTGCGGCAGGCGGAGGAGGAGCACAGTTTGCGGCAAGCCATGGCTGAATTGCCGGAGCGCTGCCGCCAATTGGTGCACATGCTTTTTTTTGACGAGCCGGCGCGGCCGTATCAGGAAATCGCCGCTTCGCTGGGCATCGCGGTCGGTTCGATCGGGTTCATTCGGCAGCGGTGCCTGGAACGTTTGCGGAAACGTCTGCGGGAAACGGGCTTCTAGTGGCGTCCGAGAACAAAGCCGAGGCGCTTTCCGAGAAAACGCTGGATGAATTGGCGGCTCTTGCGGATGAACCCAGCCGCGAGCGCTACATCGCGGCGCATCCGCGGATGGTGCGCGATGCCGTGGTGGCACAACTCAACGATGTGGTGCGCAGCAAGCTGCGGGAAAACGCGCGGCAGGCGCTATTTCTGGGCGAGACGAATGTTTTAATTGCGCGGCGATTGGGAAACCAGGAAGCGCTGGGCCGCAGTTTGCGTTCGAAGGGCAATGCGCTTTACATGCTCGGCGACAATCAAGAGGCACTCGATTTTCACCAGAAAGCGCTGCAGATTTTTCGCACCATCGGCAATGCGGAAGAAGAAGCGCGCACGCTGATTCCCTCCATCCAGCCTTTCATTTTACTTGGAAAATACGATCAGGCTTTTGCCGCAGCCGAAGAGGCGAAGAAAATCTTTCGCGCGTTGGGAGATGACAAGCGCTGGGCGCACGTCGAGATCAACGTCGGGAATATTTATCACCGGCAGGATCGTTTCGAGGAGGGCCTGGCGTGTTACGAGCGGGCTTACGAAATGCTGCTGCCCTTTCGCGATGCGGAAGGGTTGGCGGTGGCGCTTTACAACATGGCCGTGTGCCTGATTACCTTGAATGATTTTCCCCGTGCCTTGACGACCTATCAGCGCGCGCGGGAAATGTGCGTGCAGCACGGCATGACGCTGCTCGTCACGCAGAGCGATTACAACATTGCATATCTTTACTACCTGCGCGGGGAATACAGCCGCGCGATCGAGATGTTGCTGGCCACGCGCGCGGAGTGCCTACAGAATGGCGACGCGCACGTGCTGGCGCTTTGCTATCTGGACCTTGCGGAAATCTATCTCGAATTGAATCTCAGCACCGAAGCGCGGGATTCGGCGCACGAAGGTTATTTGCGTTTTCAGAAGCTAGGGATGGGCTACGAAGAAGCGAAGTGCCAAGCATATGAGGCGATGGCACTGAGCCAGCTGGGCAAGGCGCTGCGCTCGCTGGAATTATTTACTCAGGCGCGCGCGAAATTTGTGAGCGAGAAAAATCTGGTTTGGCCGTGGCTGATGGATTTGTACCAGGCTGTGGTGCTTTACAACGAAGGGCGTTTATTCGAAGCGCGTCGGCAGTGTGCGGGAGCCGCGACTTTTTTCGATACTTCTTTCCTGCCGAGCAAGGCGATCTTGTGCCACTTGCTGCTTGCGCGTCTTGCACTACGCACCGGTGAACTGGCAGTCGCGAAAGCAGATTGCGCGCGCGCGCTCGAGCGCCTGGCGAATCTCGAGGCTCCTTTGCTGCGTTATCAGGCGCAATTTCTGATGGGACAGATCCAGCAGACGTCTGGCGATGCTGGCGGCGCTTACGATTCCTGCCAGCGCGCGCGTGAGGCGCTGGAAACTTTGCGCAGCAGCCTGCGCGGCGATGAATTGAAGATCGCCTTCATGAAAAATCGGCTCGAGGTTTACGAAAGCCTGGTCGAGATTTGTCTGCTCGGCAGCGATAAACGAAAGGCCACCGAAGAGTCATTCGGCTACATCGAGATGGCGAAATCGCGAAGCCTGGCAGAACTACTGATGCGCTCGGGGCCGGCTCTGCCGGTCGCCGATCCGGGGCAAAGCGATTTGGTCCGGCGTATTCGCGAGATGCGCGAAGAGCTCAATTGGTATTACCGGCGCATTGAATTGGAACAATTGCGCGCCGAGGAGCCTTCGCCCGCGCGCATCGAAAAACTGCAACAGGAAGCGCTGGCGCACGAGAATGAACTGCTGCACGTGCTGCGCGAAGTGCCGCAATCCGGCGACATCGTGCAGCCTGACGGGTCCGCGATGCGGCCGCTGGAAGCGATTCGCGCGGCGTTGCCGCCGGACTCGGCGCTGGTGGAATACTTCACGCTGAAGGACCAGTTCATCGCGGCGATCGTGACGCAGGAAAGCCTGGAGATCGTGCCGCTCACTCCCGTATCGCGCATCGTGAATCTGCTGCGGCTTTTTCATTTTCAAATTTCAAAATTCAAACTGGGCGAGGATTATACACAGACCTTCGAGCGATCGATGCTGGATTCGGCGCTGGGCCACTTGCGCGCGCTGTACGATGAGTTGTTTGCGCCGCTGCGCGAGCACGTGGTCGGGCGGCGACACCTGATCTTCGTGCCGCACGGAGTGCTGCACTATCTTCCGTTTCACGCGCTGTTCGACGGTGGCTGGTACTTGATTGACTCGTTCACGATTTCCTACGCGCCGAGCGCGAGCGTCTTCGCACACTGCCAGGAAAAATCGCTGAATGGTGCGCACGGCTCGCTGATCCTGGGGGTGCCGGACGCGCAGGCGCCGTTCATACAGCAGGAAGTCGAGTCGGTGGCGCGCATCTTGGCGGACGCGGAATTGATTGTCGGCGAAGGCGCGACTGCGAAGGTGCTTCGCGAGCAAGGTGTGCACAGCCGGTTGATTCACATCGCGACGCACGGGCGGTTCCGGCAGGACAATCCGATGTTCTCCGCCATCCGACTGGGTGACGCTTATCTGAACCTTTACGACCTTTACCAACTGAAGCTGAATGCGGAGCTGGTGACGCTGAGCGGCTGCGCCACTGGAATGAACGTCGTCACGGCTGGCGACGAGTTGCTCGGCCTGATTCGCGGCTTGCTTTACGCGGGCGCGCAATCATTGCTATTGACGCTATGGGACGTACACGATCAGACCACTGCGGAGTTCATGGAGTGTTTTTACCGCCGGGTGCAAGATGGAAGCGGGAAGCCATCTGCCCTGCGGGGCGCGATGGCCGAATTGCGGGAACGTCATCCTCATCCCTACCACTGGGCTCCATTCACCCTAATTGGCAAGGTTTCAACGGTTTAACTCCCTCCGAACTTTTTTTGCACTCCCTATATTTTTGGAGCAGCTCGTCACCCTTATGTGTTGGTGATGGAAGTAACTGGCGCTAGGCCTGGGCAGGCCGCCAGTAGCTCAAATTCGGGGGACGGAACGCGATGAGACATTACTCTGAGGAGCAGTGGGTTGATTTCGCGAGGAACACGATCGAAGGCAGCGTAAAGAACGCAATGCAAAGCCACTTAGACACGGGATGCGCGAAGTGCTCGCAGGAGCTGGCCATCTGGCAGCACCTGCATCAGGTGGCACAGCGCACATCCAACGACCAGCCTTCGGAGGGCTCTCTGCGCATCCTGAAGAGCGCCTTCGCCAGCCAGTGGCCGGCAAAGCAGCGCACGCCGCAGGCGGCAATCGTTGAGCTGCTTTTCGACAGCTTTCGCGCTCCGATTTTGGCTGGAGTGCGATCTTCCACGGGGCGGTCGCGTCAATTGCTTTACGGGACCGCCACCTATCGGATTGACGTGCGGATTGAGCCGCAAATTGATTCGGAGAAGGTCGTCCTGATCGGCCAGATTCTGAACTCTGCCGAGCCCAAGGAGCGCCTCGCGGACGTGCCGGTAAGTTTGTGGAAAGGCCGGAAAATGCTCGCCGTGAGCACTACGAACCACCAAGGCGAGTTCCAAATCGAGTGTGAAATGGACTCGAGTTTTCGGCTGATGATCACGCTGCCGGGGCAGCGGGAAGTATCGTTACCGTTAATCGAGCCAGGCGCGACACTGGACTCCGAGAATCCACAAACATCTGATACTAAGGAACTTGGAAGTGAGTCTCGAATCAAGGAGAAAGGTACTAGGAAGAAAGAGTGATGCGCACGGTACCGAAAGTAGCCACTTGTACCATTGCTCGAAATTCGTGGGCTGAACCAAACTGGAATGGTCCCGTCATACGAGCAAAGTCGGCTGCTGAGCGGTACTCAAAGGAGCAGTTGCAACCATGAAACGCCTAATCGGACTTTCACTACTTCTCGCCGTCAGTCTCTGGGGCCAACCCGCCTCGGCCCAGGGACTGTTGACGGGCTTGTTGAACACCGTTGGACAAGTGCTTTCCACGGTCGTGGGTGGTCCACAACCGGGAGTGATCGTCCGGACGAATCTGGGAAAGGCCGGGTTGCAGAATGCGTGCCTCTCGAATGGCTGCACCGTCGTCGGTAATATCGACGGCAACCAAAATCAGCTTTTCCTGGTGAGGCCGGCTCAGGGTCTGATCCCCGCACTGCTGGCAGATGTTCTCCGGCTCGTCACGGGAATCCTAGACGCCGAGCCCGATCAGGTGCTGGTGATTCCGCCGAACACCGGCAACGGCGCGACCGCTTCCACGGCTCCACAAGGATTGTGGGATACGACGCCCGTGAACTATTACGGAACCACGGTTACGCACGGGTACGTGAATCAGCCGGCGGCACAGATCATTCGCGTCGGGTCGGCGCAAAATGTGTTTAACGTGTCCGGCTCGGGAATCGTGGCGGACATTGACACCGGCGTGGATCCCAACCATCCCGCACTGCAAGGACACTTGCTGCCCGGCTACGATTTCACGCGCAACCAGCCCGGCGGCTCCGAACTGAACGACATTTCGCTGTCCGCGCCGCCGCCTTGCGAAACTTGCGCGGCTGCGTACGTGAATCAACACACGGCGGCGATGCTCGACCAGCACACCGCCGCGATGCTCGATGGTTCGCAGTACGCTGCGTTTGGACACGGTACGATGGTGATGGGCGTGATTCACCTGGTGGCGCCTACCGCACAGCTTTTGCCGCTGAAGGCCTTCACGGCGAACGGCAGCGCGTCACTTTCGAACATCCTGGCCGCGCTTTACTATGCGGTGCAGAACCACGCGAACGTGGTCAACATGAGCTTCGACCTGACCAGCAGCTCCACCGAGCTGACCACCGCGATCAATTATGCGAGCAGCAACAATGTGATCTGCGTGGCCTCTTCGGGGAACGACGGCAAACAGGAAATCGTGTATCCGGCGGCGCTGCAAGGCGTGATGGGCGTTGCTTCGACCAACAATCAGGACCAGCGCTCCACGTTTTCCAATTACGGCAACAAGATCGTGTGGGTCGCTGCTCCCGGCGAAGGCGTCATCACCACTTATCCTTTCGGCTCGTATGCCGCCGGCTGGGGAACGTCCTTCAGCTCGCCGATGCTAGCCGGAACGGCTTCGCTGATGCGGAACATGCAGCCCAAAGTTACGCCATCGCAAGCGGCGTATGCAGCAGCAAACGCGAAGTGGATCGGCCTCAACATGGGCAACGGGCGGCTGGATGTTTACGGCACGCTTTCAACCTTTAACCCGATCCTAGGATTGCTGCAGTAGGACAGCTGCGAAACTTAGCGGTAAGTATCCGTGAAGGGGCGGGTCTGAGACCCGCCCCTATTCTCTTTTTCGACGGGACTCAATGGGGACGGATGACAAGCAATTAAACAGGGCCACTCCAACGTTTCCTCGATTCGAAGCGTTTGCGGAGGCATCGGTATTTGCCGGCGGCGCCGCGAAGCAATCTTCGCCGGGCTGGTTTCCGGCCGCGCTGCAAGTGAAGCAAGTGGAAGAGCAGATTTCGGCGCTGCGCAGCTCGCTGATTTGCGCTTTCAATCAGCTGCTCGATCTGAAAGATTTGAACACGGGCGTGCACAGCACGCGCCTGGCGGAATGGGCGCTGCACGTGGCGGGTGAACTGGGGATGGACGCGAGCGGTCTGGGTGATATCGAGGTGGCGGCGCTGCTGCACGACATCGGCAAAATCGGAATTCCCGACGCGATCTTGAACAAGCCCGGCAAGCTGACCACCGAAGAATACGACCTGATGAAGAAGCATCCGGAGTACGGTTGGGCCGTGCTGCGCCAAGTGCCGGGAATGGAGCGCGCCAGCCTGATTATTCTTCACCACCACGAAAGCTATGATGGCCGCGGTTATCCCGGCGGATTGAAGGGCGAAGAGATCCCCATGGGTTCGCGCATCGTCGCCGTAATTGACGCGTTCGATGCTATGGTTTCGAATCGGCCCTATCGCCAGGGTCTGCCGTTTGAAGAAGCCGAGCGCAGGCTTTTGGAAGCGAGCGGCACGCAGTTCGACGCGAAAGTAGTGAATAGCTTCTTGCCGCTGGCGCGCGCGGAAATGGCTTCGGTGTTCGCGGCGGCCGGCGTCACGGTTTCTGTGGTTCTCTAGTTTCCTTCCCGCCAGCGTTTGTGTTTACCGCCAGAAACGGGATCGTCGTTGGGCCGCGTCCGTGTGGATTGGTCCGTGGCGTCGCAACTACTACGAATGACTACTGTGAACCCCTCGTTGGTTACCGGTGATGGACTGACTGGATCAGTAGCAGCAAGCCAATGCAGACGAGGCCGCCATAAACGTACCTGAGAAAGGCCTCTCCCTGCAGGCGATCATTGATGACTCTACCGAGGAATATCGCCGGTACTGCTGCAAGCAAGGAAATCAGATAATAGTGCGTTACCGCGGGAACCCATAGTCCCGCAATCCAATATCCCACCATCGCGACTATGCTCGCGGGCAAGAAATATCCTTGAAGTGTGGCGCGAAAATACTGTGGGGACCACCGCCGCATTGCTCCGTACATCGCCAAAGGAGGGCCGTTCATTCCATAGGCGCCGCCCAGCACGCCGGCAAGGAATCCACAGGCTAAAAGCAAGGCGCGGTTGTCGCTGCGCAGTTCAGGCGGTTTGGTGACGACAAGAAAATATCCGGAAAATGCGAGGATGACGAGCGCAAGCACGCCTTTGACGAAATTTTGGTGAGCGCTCGTCAGCAGTGCAATGCCCAGGGGAATTCCGAAAAAAGTTGGCGCCAATAGCCAGCCAGTGCTACGGACGTGGATGTTGCGCCAGTCCTGAACTACAACAACCGCAGCGATGGTGATGGAGAGCAACACCACCACCGGAGCAGCGATCGCTATAGGAATACTGAGCGCGAGCAGCGGAACCGCGATCAGGCCTTCGCCAAATCCCAGCGCCGACCGAATCAAGGTGGCGAAAAACACCACTGCCAGAACGTTCAGAGTCGTATGGTCCATTCGCCCTTTCGCCGTGTGCGGCAACTCAATTGTAACGAGGAAGGGTCGAGAGCGCAGTACCTCGCAAGATGATCTGGAAGGTTCAGTGCGTGGCGAATTTCTCCGCCCACTGGATCCGCGCCGTCGTTTGCATCGCGATGAAGAGCGTTAGGATCGCGCCGATGGTGATCGCGAGACCCGTGAACCCCTCGAAAAAGAAGGCGTAAGAAAAAAGTACGAGAAACACGAACTGCGCGAGGCCTGCTTCGAGCGCGGCGCGGCGCATTCCCGCAACCAGGCGCAAGTAACTCACCAGTAGGAAAATAGAAATCGCCGAGCACACTACGAAGGCAATGTGAATCGAGATGTGATCCACCAGGTACGCCATCAGGAGATGAAAGGAAAAGAACGCCCCGGCGAGGAAGAAGTAATTCATGGGATGCAGTTCGATGCCGCGCACGGTGGTCATCACAAAAAGCACGAAGAAGAAAAACAGCAAGGACACTGGAGCGAAATAGCTGATGCGCCCCGCCAGCGGACCCGGCTGCAGCTTCTGCGGGAGGGCAATGCCGACCCGGTAACCTGAAACGAGACTCTTGTAGTTCCACGCCAGTGCCCAGCCATTGGGGCCTTTGTGTTCTTCAGTGGGCGACAGCGTGTTTTCGGGCAGATCGAAACTCGGAAAATTCGTGGTGACGTGCAGCTGGAAATCTTTGACCTGTGTGACGCCATCGCCAAAGCTGTAGTTCCAGTTGTCGAGGCCTTGCGAGTGGTAGCCCACTTTCAGTTCGGCGGTTTGGTGCGGCTGCAACGCGACGGTGGCGGCCGCTTCGTTTTTTTCGTTGGCGATCGCAAGCGGGGCATCGTTTACGGCCAGGGACAAATTGTCGTAGACCGCCTGCTCGGCGGGCAGCTTCAGCTTGAATGTGACTTGCTGCGGTTGGTCGCTGGGATTGCTGAAATCATATGCGCCGGAAAAATCCACCTGGTAGGTGCTGTACCACAGCAGCCCTTTGCGGCGGTAATCGAGCCAGAGAGCAGCGTTCACGCGGCTTTTCTGAATGGGAAGTGAGTTCCAGGTCTTTTCCTCGACGTCGCGGATTACCGGGACGCCGTCTTTCGTGCCGGGAACTTGGCGGTGGGAGACGATTTCGCAGCCCGCGGTGGGCGGGGTTTGCTCCTGCGACGTGCCCCAAGAGGAGGCAACGCGCGCCTTGAGCTCTTGCGCGTCGGAAGAGTAGGTGCGATAAAAAATGGTGCTGCCGAGGATGGCCCAAGCAATGGCAGTACAAGTCCAAATGAAACCAATCGCGACGATGCGTTTGACCATGGTGCAGGGCTCCGATGAGACTGTAAGGTGTTCACCTCCGCCGCAGAGGCATGCTGCGCGGTTTAATTCATATTGTCAAGTACTTTGTTATACAAAGCACGGACACCCAAACGCACTCCCGTAGAAACTCACGGTGTCCACCTCGAACTACCCTAGCCGATTACTTTCTCAATGATTTGGGTGTACAACAATCGAGCGTGACTGCTGACTCAAACCAGTTCCCAAGCCCCAGGTTCGCTTGACTGGCAGCAGTTGTGCGGTGGCGAAGGATGGGCCGGCAACTGCTGCGGGTTTCACGAAAGTCCCGCTGATGACATACAGCAGCCCTGGGCCGCTGCCTTGAAAGTCGTAAGGCTCTCCCACTCGCGTCGTAAACGCCAGCCCATTGGTTCCCCAGCGAATGAACGAGGTCGGCGTTCCAACCACATTTTGAATCGTGATCGAGCCGACGGACGTGAAGTGCGTTTGGTCGAACGACTCGATAGTGTAGTTCGGTGTGCCCACTTGCGGAGACGTTTGTCCCAGGATGAACACACGGTTTAGCGTCGAGTCCGGCACCGAAATCCCCGACGCGCCATAACTTCCGGCGATGGTGCCATCAGACGGCTGAATCGCCTGACCGGCATCGGTGTAGACCAGACCCGTTCCGGCGTCGAAATGGATGCCCGGGGAATACGTGTCGAAGACGCCATCATAGTGCTGGTCAAGTGCGGCGCCGGACGACCCAACCCCAAGAACCAAAAAGGTCTGAGGAATGCTTTGATCGACCGCGTAGAGCGTCGAAGCGCTCACGCCCCATTTCAATCCGGAATAATCGTAACGACTAGATTCGAGTGGAGTCGAACGTGGCGTGAACCCATCGTAAATCACGACGGCAGCGGACGAGGGTGACACGCCAAAACTTGCCAATGTCACCGCTGTCGTCTGCGGGGCACCCGGCGCGACCTGCAAATCAAGCGCGTAGGATGGTCCGAAGAAGGTGCCGGCGCCTCCCAGGTTCCATGTCGCATTGGCCGTGAAGCCTGGCACCTTCAGTTGCTGGATCGCATTCTGCCCGTAGAGGCCCACATACAGGAGTTGGCCATCGCCGGAGAGAGAAATCGCAGCGGGATCGCTGCCGATAAACCCGCTGCTAGAAACAGTGCCGGCTATGGGATCAATAATCCCGATGGCGTCTCCGGAATCGCCCTGGACTCCCGGCATGCTGACATAAATCTTGTCCGCAATCCCATCCCACACCAGGTCATTCCCGCCTGCGCCGTAGACAGAGATCTGAGTACCGCTTGGCGGGGCGGCGTTCACGGAAAACGCCATCGCAGTGGAGGCAGACAGTGGAGTTCCGCCGTTCGACGCGGTAATCGCTGCCTGACTGACGGTGGCCAGATCCGAAGCTGGAATCTGCGCGGTGAGCTCTGTGCTGTCTAACATTGATGTAACCAGTGCCGTGCCATTCCAGAACACGGTCGGTTGCCCGATAAAATCACGTCCCGTCACCGTCAGCGTCAGCGTGACCGACTGGCTGCCCACGGTGGCCGTGAGAGGGCTAATTGCAGTCACTGTTGGGACGGGATTAATCCCGCTTCCCGCGGAGGTGTCCAGGACGCCCGATGGGTTCACAAAACTCCCGTCCAGAATGTACAGCTTGCCTGCCGTACCGCTGCTGGAACCCGTAACAAATGCTAGACCGGACTGGCCCCATCGAATGAAATTCGTGGGTTCGCCGACCGGATTCGGAATGACAATCGTGTGCAGCAATTGAAAGTTGGTCTGATCAAAAACTTGTACCTGGAACGCCAGACTTTGGTCCGATTGATTAACTTCCAACAGTGTGTAGTAGCGGTGCAGGCTGGGATCCACGACCGAGAGCGGGCCGGGAAAGATCGTTAGGTTGGAACGGCTCCATCGGTAGTTGCCCACCGGAATTCCATTCGCCGCATTGAAGACCTCCCCCGAGTCGTCATATACGTATCCCGTCGCCGGATCGGACTCCAGATGTACCCCATCACCCCGAAAACTGGAGGGATACGTGGTTACGGTGCCGACGCCGGAACTGTTCACCGGCATCACGTACAGCGCACCGCCTCCCGAGGTGAAATAAGGGCTGTCGTTACCCGTGGCATATGCGGCATACAGCTCGCTCCCATCCTGCTTCCACTGAAGCGAGTCTCCGACAGCGTCTGCTCCAGTTCCCGCCAAGCCGGAACGTTCGACAGCGTCATCAAAAACTGCGATTTCGCCCGCTCCATAATCTCCGAATGGCACGGCTAGAGTGTGCGGCGCGCCAGGTTGCACCTTTATATCTCCCGCAAGGTAAGGCGTTCCGGAACTCGAATCCGTTCCCAGCGACCACGAAATATCCGACGTGATCGCGGGCAGAGTGAAGCGCCGCACCATTGCGCCGCCATTGGTCACCGCGTAGAGGTATCCGCTGTCGTCGGAGATCGCGAGGCCGCTGGCCGCCACGTCCAGTTGCTGGGCGCCTGTAATCGCTCCCGCAACCGGATCCACCACCGTGATCGTGTTTGCGTTGGCGCTCGCTGTGGACGGCACGGCTACATAAATCTTTTGCGCGCTTGGATTCCAGATGAGGTCAGTCCCCTCGAGGTCCAGTACCGTCAGGTTCGTGCCGGGGGCGTTGATGGTGAAGGTCAGGTTGCCTGACGTGCCTCCGCCTGGCGTTGGATTTTGTACGGCGACGGTAGCCATACCTGCAGAACTGAGATCGGATGCCGGGATCTGGGCGGTCAGCGATGTGCTGGACACATACGTTGTCGTCGCTGGGCTCCCATTCCACAAAACTTGCGAGCTCGAAATGAACTGCGTTCCGGTCACTGTCAACATAAATGCGGCACCTCCGACTGTGCCACTGGAAGGGGAGATGGAGGTGGCCGTCGGCGTTGGATTCGGTGGTGCAGAAATTGTAAAAGTGACCGCGCTGGAAGTGCCACCGCCCGGCGCCGGATTTTGCACGGTGACGCTCGCCGTGCCCGTCGAACTCAGATCGGACGACGGGATCTGAGCGGTTAACGATGTGCTTGACGCGTACGTGGTGCCCAGCGCCGTGCCGTTCCACTCAATCATGGATGCAGAAACGAAACCCGTGCCCGAAGCGGTCACGGTGAGCGCCGCACCACCGGCCGAGGCGGAGTTCGGATTTAATCCACTAAGTGTTGGCACAGGATTCTGCGATGCAGAAGAGCCGCCTCCGCATGCGCTGAAACCGAGCGCACAAGAAAGGAGAACGGGCACAAGAAAAACATGATTCCAACAGGTCTGCGAGGAGATATTGGAGGAAGAAAATCCGCTTAGGTTGATTCTCACGAGAGCCATTCGATTTTGTCCTTGTTGGCGAGTTTCAGCAGACCTCAACAACCGACACACACATGCATGAGAATTCCGAATTCCTGCTTATATTTCGTCACGAGCGCGAGGGATTCTAACTCAAGAATTGAGTGTAGAGGTAGGTATATATAACGCAGGAAGATGCAGCTGGAACCCACGCAACGCCCCTGGGTCGTTTGCTTGGCTCGCCATAACCAGGGACCGAGGTCGCGTCCACTCACTATACATTGAAGTCACTAGACTTCGGATTCCGGCTCAACTAGAGCCTAAGTCCCGGCACACACTCCAATCGGGAACCGCTCTGCTAGTCTGCGCTCGCAAAGTTTGCGGTGCGCGGCGTTAATCTTCTATAATCGTTGGGTATACGAAGAAATCCGATTGGGGTGATCCCGCCAGCCCGCACCCCTCCAGGCGCTCTCAAAAAAATGACCGATCTTGCCGAGAAAATTAAGAAAAAACTGAAGGACGAAATCGCGGTCCTCGAACACGAATTGCATACTGACCTCCCCAAGGAGATTAGCGTGGCTCGCGCGCACGGCGACTTGTCCGAAAACGCCGAGTACAAGTACGCGAAAGAGCGCCAATCATACGTTTCCGCCCGCCTCGGGCAGCTCCACAAGCGCATGGCCGACCTCTCGATGCTCAATTTGACCAACTTACCGAAGGACCGCGCGGCGTACGGCTCCCGGATCACCGTGAGAGACGTTGCCAAGTCCGCGAAAATCGAGTACAAGCTGGTTACGGTGGAGGAAGCGGACGCCGCCAACGGGCTGATTTCCACCACGTCGCCGATTGGCCGCGCGCTGCTAGGGAAAAAGGTGGGCGACGAGGTGCAAGTGACCACACCCGCCGGCGTGAAGGAATATGAAGTCATCCAGCTGTCCACGATTTACGATGAGGAATAGCAGGTAATATTGACTACATGCTGAAGCGCACTATCGGCCGGTTTCTGGTCTGGCCCATCGAACGGATCGCGGCGCTGGTCGCATCTACGGGAATCCCTCCTAACTTCATCACCTGGACGGCGCTGCTGCTGAATTTGTGGGCGGGAGTTTTCTTTGCTGCGGGGCGATTCGTGACGGCCGGGGGCATCATGATGATGGCCGGCTTGTGCGACCTGCTCGATGGCCCGGTGGCGCGGCGCCAGGGCCGCGTTTCGATGTTTGGCGGCTTTCTGGATTCGATCTTTGATCGCTACGCGGACTTGATTCTCTTCCTTGGTTTGCTTGTCTACTATTCCCACGTGAACCGGTTTGGTTACGCGATGCTGGCCGGTGCGGCGATGGCCGGCTCAGTGATGGTCAGCTATGCGAAAGCGCGCGCGGAATCGCTGGTGCCCACTGCCGAAGTGGGATTCTGGGAGCGTCCCGAGCGCTTGACGCTGATGATTCTGGGAGCGCTTACGAACCGGATGGATTGGGCGCTCTGGGTTCTGGCGATCGGCCCGAATATCACCGTCATCCACCGAATCCTCGACACCTGGAAACAAACCGAACGTGGCAACCAGCCGATTCCGGATGCGACTCGCGCGGCTACGGCGATGCGCGATGCGAAAGCTCCGAACGTCGGCGTTCATGCCGGCGCCCCTGCCTCTCTGCAGGCCAAAATTTCGAATGACGCGCGCGATGCTTCGCCCGCGGTGCTTACCCGCACGGCTCGGCGCGGAGGATAAGCGTGCCGAAACTGCTGGGGATCATCGGGATGTTGGTTATTTGCGCGGGGATTGACCTGCTATGGCAATCACGGCGCGAAATCCGCTTCTGGATCGCGGCCTACCTGACGTTTTTTCGCGCGCTGCTGCGCGATCGCAATTCCGAACTCCCCAATTTCGCCGCGAAGGAAGTGGCACGCAATCGCCATGGTGCGGTGCGCTTTCTGCTGGGCATCAGCTTCGCGTTTCTGCTGGGCCCGATCCTGGTCGCCGTCGGCGTGACGCTGATTTTTTACCCCCACCTCTAGCGCTGTAAGTCTTTCATCGCCAATCCGGGCGGTTCCGCATTGTTTACCTGCCGTTCACAAATGTGATATATGGTTCGACGCGATTTCGCGGCGCCTCGCCGCGTTCATCTCTTTTATTTCGCTACGGCATCAATTTCCGGGCCCTGAACACAGCCTGCATAAATCCGTGGATGCACAGGCCTGCGGATCGCGGCGAGGAGGAAATATGCCAGTACCATCGAGCGCGGATCCACGCATACCATCGCGAGAAATTTCCATCTGGGAGCGCGTGGCGCAGATGGAGGACTTCAAAAAGCTCCTGGCCGCCAGGAAGGCCTTCGTCATTCCCGCCACAATTTTCTTCGTGGTCTATTATTTCGCGCTGCCGGTATCCGTCGGGTATTTTCCGGAATTTATGGAGCGCAAGATTTGGGGACCGGTGAATATCGCCTACCTTTTTGCTCTCTCGCAGTTCGTGGTGGCATGGCTAATTGCTTATCTTTACGTTCGCGCCGCGCGCAGGTTCGACGCCTACGCCAAGACCGTGAGCAAGGATCTCGAGCATATCGTTGCAGATGGAAACTGACCGATGACCACCACTCTGATTCTCTTTCTCGCTTTCATCGCGGTCACGCTCGGGATTACCGGCTGGGCTGCCAAGCGGTCGGGCTCCTCGGCTTCGTATTTCGCGGCGAACCGGCAGATCAGCGCTTGGCAAAATGGCGTCGCCGTCGCGGGTGATTATATGTCCGCGGCATCTTTCCTGGGCATCGCGGGGTTGATCGCATTTTTCGGATATGACGGCTTCATGTATTCGGTGGGCTTTCTGGTGGCGTACCTTACGGTTTTGCTGGTGATTGCCGAGCCGCTGCGCAACGCCGGGAAGTACACGATGGCGGACGTGCTCGCGTACCGATTGCATCCTCGCCCCGTGCGGGCCATGGCCTCATTGAGCACGATTACGGTGAGCACGTTCTATATGATCGCGCAGATGGTGGGGGCTGGCGCGTTGGTCGCGTTGTTGCTAAAGGGTTCGGGCATCAGCTTCACGGTGGCGGTGGTGGGCGTCGGGATTTTGATGATCGTTTACGTAGTGTTCGGCGGGATGATCGCGACTACCTGGGTTCAGATCATCAAAGCAATTCTGCTGATATCGGGAACGATTCTGCTGAGCTTTCTGGTGCTGGCGCACTATGACTTCAGCCTCGGCGCGTTTTTTTCCGCCGTCACGCAGGTTCATTATCATCTACCGAACGGCACGGAAGTGGTGAAGGACTTTCTCACGCCCGGGCTGCGTTATAAGCCGCCTTATGGCGCGCTGGATCTGATTTCGTTGGGCATGGCGCTGATTTTCGGAACGGCGGGGCTGCCGCACATTCTCGTGCGGTTTTATACCGTGCCGGACGCGAAGACGGCGCGCTATTCCGTGGTGTGGGCGATGGTGATCATCGGCGGGTTCTACATTCTTACGACCTTTCTCGGGTTCGGGGCCGCGACGATCGTGGGCCGCGACTTCATCGCGAAGAACGGCGGCAACAATATGAGCGCGCCGCTGCTGGCGAACGCGCTGGGCGGCAGCATTTTTTTCGCGTTCATTTCGGCCATTGCATTTGCCACGATCCTTGCGGTGGTCGCGGGGCTGACGATTACCGCGTCCACTTCATTTGCGCATGACGTGTGGACCAACATCATTCGCCATGGTCAGGAGCACAATCCCGGTGAAGAACGCCGCGTGGCGCGAATCGCGGCCTTTGTGGTCGGCGCGATTTCGATTGCGATCGCGATCGTGCTCGGTCCTACCGCGAATGTCGCCTTCCTCGTGGCGCTCGCGTTCGCGGTTGCCGCGTCCGCCAATCTTCCGGTGATCCTCTTCTCGATTTTCTGGAAGCGCTTCAACACCACAGGCGCGGTGATGGGGCTGGCTGCGGGGCTGCTTGGTTCGATTGTGCTGATTTTTATTGGGCCGAGCATCCTGGGTGTGGATGCTCCCACTGTGGCGCCCGCCGCGCGGCACATGATCCAGCACGCGCCGATTTTCCCGCTGGAAAATCCGGGGATGCTGAGCATCCCGATCGGGTTTATCGGCGCGATCCTCGGCACGGTGCTCAGCAAACCCGACCTGGCCGGCGAAGAAAAATTTGTGGAGCTAGAAGTCCGCGCCAATACGGGCCTGGGCGCCGAAAAAGCCGTCGTGCGCTAATACGCAGGAATGATCCGCGCGCGGCGCGCTGTGCCGTCGCTCCCCTACTTGCAAAAAACGGCAGTGACTTCCCCGCACGAATTGTCCCGTTCGCCGCTGCCGGTCGCCCTTTCGTGCGCTATCATTGTTCCTGAGGACCACACCGCATCCCGCGAACGATGAAACCCTCTCTGATCATTCACGGCGGCGCGTGGAATATCCCTGACGAAGCTGTGGAAGATTGCCGCGCCGGGATTCGCCGGGCGCTAGAGGCGGGCTGGAGAATTCTGAGCGCGGGCGGCAACGCTACTGACGCAGTGGAATCCTCGATTGTGATTCTAGAGGACGATCCCACTTTCGATGCGGGCTTTGGCGCGCACCTGAACACTGAAGGGCACGTACAGCTCGACGCGATCCTGATGGACGGCAACACGCTAAAAGCGGGCTCAGTCGCCGCCGTGGAATGTGTGCGCAATCCGATTCGGCTGGCGCGGCAGATCATGGAGCATTCGGAACACATCATGCTGGTCGCGGCGGGAGCTGAAAAATTCGCCGCCGAACATGGCATCGCGCTGTGCGCGCCGGAAGAATTGATCCACGAGCGCGAGCGCGTGGCGTGGGGCCGTTGCCTCGAGGATTCGCATGCTGCGGAACATCATGTGGGGCACGAATCGGGCACGGTCGGCGCCGTGGCGCTCGATCAGCAAGGGCATCTCGCTGCCGGCACTTCCACCGGAGGCACTTGCTGCAAACTTCCTGGACGCGTCGGTGATTCCCCACTCATTGGGTGCGGTTGTTATGCGGATGCCGAAGCGGGTGGCGTTTCCTGCACCGGGCACGGTGAAGGCATCATGAAGATCGTAATGGCCAAAATGGCGACCGATCTTTTGCAGAGCCAGCAGGCGCTGGCGCCACATCGCGAAAATGCGGATCCCGCGCGGCGCGGCGGGCTGGCGCAGGCTGTGGCCGACGCGTGCGTCCGGAAACTTGCGCATCGCGTGCACACTACTGGCGGATTGATTCTGCTCGATCGCGAAGGTCATCCCGCCGCTGCGTTCAACACTTCGCGCATGGCTTACGGCTATGTGGAAGAGTCCGGCGCGTTCCGCATTGCGCCGTAGACTGTTGTATCTCCCGTGGATCAATTATTATATCGGAACGCGATCTACCTCAACTTTCGTCATCAAGTCAGGTCGAAAAATTAATCGAATTAATACTTGCGTCGCGGCCGGAATGGGGGTAAAACTCTGCGCATATGGTTAGGTAGTTTCATCTTAAGGCCTGCGCAACGCCATCCTCTCTCCTTGACGTCCCGCGCGGGCCTTCTCTTTTTTTGAGCGGACTGCGGCCGACGTTCTTTTGCCCTTCGTTGAATCCCTGAGTTAAAATCAGCATCCCTAAGGAAGCCTAAAGGAGAAAAACCATGCCAATGCGTGACGCAATTCTTGCGGAATTCGACCATGAAATGATCAGCACCCGACAAACACTGGAACGAGTGCCGGAAGGCAAAGGGGAATGGGCCCCGCACGAAAAATCGATGAAGATGGGACGGCTCGCGGGGCACGTGGCCGAACTTTCCGGTTGGGCCGCGACGATCGTTAATCAAGATGAACTCGACTTCCGTCCGGTAGGCGCGCCGCCGATGCAGCCTACGGTGATGACGTCGCGCAAGGAGCTGCTCGAGATTTTCGACAAGAAGGCGGCGGAAGCGCGGACCGCAATCTCCAGCGCCAGCGACGAACACCTGCTGAAGACGTGGACCTTGCTCGGCGGCGGCCAGAAAATCATGGCGATGCCGCGCGTTGCCTTCCTGCGCGGCTTCGTGATGAACCACATCATCCATCACCGCGCGCAATTGGGCGTGTACCTGCGCTTGAACAATGTGCCGGTGCCCAGCGTCTACGGCCCCTCGGCTGACGAAGGCAAGATGTAATTCGTTGACGGTCCCGGAATGTTCTGGAGACGGGGGCACGGTCCTCCTGCGGCGGATCTCTGACATGCCGTGCCCCTGCCCATTTGCGGCGTAACAATTCAGCACGCGCGACGTTTCTTGTGTAATGGAGGCGCAGCTTTTAGGAGACCCGCTGCGGTAGAAACGCGCTTGCATGTTGGTTTTCAGGTGTGAACCCAGGAGGTTTTTAGATGCTGTTCGACTTCGCCCACATTTCCGCGAGAGAGCGCTACAAACTTCTGGTTTCGACGATTGTGCCGCGGCCGATTGCGTGGATTGTGAGCCAGGATTTGGAAGGCAAATTGAACGCGGCGCCGTTTTCATTTTTCAACGCACTTTCGGGCGATCCCCCGTGGTGGGAATTGGAATTGGCAGTCACGATCGCGGGAGGCCGAAGGATACGCGGCGCAATATCCGCGAGACTGGCGAGTTTGTCGTGAATCTTGTTTCCGAAGAGGCTGCCGAGGTGATGAATATCACCGCCATCGAATTCGAGCGCGAGATCAGTGAGCCGCATGAGGCGGGGTTGACCCTGACGCCGAGCTTTCGCGTGAAGCCGCCGCGCATCGCCGAAAGTCCCGTGTCCATGGAATGTGAGCTGATGCAGATCATTGAATTCAGTCCGGAGAATGCGTTGGTGCTCGGACGCATCGTGGCGATGCACGTGCGCGACGACGCCGTGCTCGATGCCGCGAAGCATCACATTGATACGCCGGCGCTGAAGCTGATTGGCCGCATGCATGGGGCAGGCTGGTACGCGCGGACATCAGACTTGTTCCGCATGGATCGCATTCCGCGCGATGCCTGGACGCCGCGCAGCATGAAACAGCGTTAGTCGGCGCGCGCCAAGGTGTTGCGGTGGCTAGCGGGACTATCTCGCGAAAGGGTTGCGAATCGTGAGGCGGGCGTCGATTTTTTGACCGTCTTGAAAATCTTCGGAGTAGAGGGTTTCGCAGCCGGCTTGCGCCGCGGCGGCTACTACCAGAGCGTCGTAAATGTTGTAGCCGTGCTTCTGTGCGATTTTTAGCGCGGCTTGGTGCGTTTCGATGGTGATGGGAAGCGGAGACGGGCAGAGAACCTCGAAGGCATCGAGCGCTTCTGTGACTTCACCCCAAGGCATCAGGATTTTTCGCCGGGCGACGGAGACAAATTCGTTTAAGATTTGTACGCTGAGCATTCCTCCTGCATCGAGCAATTCCTCGGCGCGTGCGCTGCGTGGATCGTCTTTCGCTACGGCGTAGATCAGGACATTCGTATCGAAGAAGGCTTTAGCGCGCATGGGCGTCTTCGCGGTCGAAGACGAACCCTGGAGGTAGAGGACGGCGGAGTTTACGAAGACGAGCAAGGGCTTGCGATTTGCTTTGGTCGCGGCTCACCTCAAAGGCGCGCTCGCCCGCAATCCGAATTTCGATCTGGTCCCCTTCCTTGAGATCGAGAGCCTCGACGACGGTCGCGGGCAAGCGGACGGCGAGGCTATTACCCCATTTCGATACTTGCATGGGCTCTCCTTGATATACATTTGTATTGTATATCCAGACCGATCACGATTCAACCCTATTGTTTCCGCGCCGATGGAGCCTGACGCGCCATGTGCTGGTTCGACGCCTTGCGGTTGAAACGGCGCTAGTGCGTGTGCTAGCATCCGCTTTTCCGCAGGGTCATGCGCGCAACCGCCCCGGGGGGCGGCGCCGTGATGCACGTTACTTCGCACATCTCGAATTCGCTGGTCTCTTTTTCCGCGCACGAAATGCCTATCTGGAGTGGCTTCGAAGCCGATCTGCAAGCGGAAATTTGCGCTAACCCGCGCGCTGTCAGCGATTTTGGAGCGGCGGTCTTAACGCGCGCCGTTTGCGAGCCGCATGAATTAGCAATACCCGCAGCAGCGGTTGACGTGCGCGGATGGCGCACGGGAGTGCACCGCTACAACCTCCGACGCAAAAGCGCCCACCTGAAGGTGGCCGCTACAAAGTCATCGGCGCGGGCACGGAAACGCTTTTCCGCAATCTATCTAATCCCACCGAGGTGAAAAATGAAAACCTACAACACTGAATGGATACGCAACGTGGGCATTGTCGGCCACGGCGACACGGGGAAGACCCAGCTGGTGTCGTCGTTGCTATTCACGGCGGGGATGACGCCGCGGCTGGGGAAAGTCACCGAGGGGTCTACGACTACCGATTGGGACGAAGAAGAAATCGCGCGCAAGATTTCGATCAATACCGGCATTGCTTACGCGGAATGGCAAGCGCCGGCGCAGCCTGAAAAAACCAAGATCAACCTGCTGGATACTCCCGGGTATTCGACTTTTATCAATGAGACGAAATCATCGCTGATCGCCGCGGATGCCGCGCTGATCCTGGTGGATGCGGCCGCGGGCGTGCAGGTGGTGACTGAGAAGGTGTGGGACTACACGGCGGAGTACGATCTGCCGCGCGCGTTCCTGCTGAATTGGATGGACCGGGACCTGGCGAGCTTTGAGCGCTCGCTCGAATCGGTTCAGCAAGTGTTTGGCCGCGGCGTGGTGCCGATTCAATTGCCGATCGGATGGGAAAAAGGATTTCGCGGCGTGGTGGATCTGATCACGATGAAGGCCTTGATCTACACGCCGGACGGCAACGGCATCGCGAAGATCGAGGAAATTCCGCAGGCGATGGCGGAGGAAGCGAAGCTGGGGCACGAAACGCTGGTGGAAATGGTGGCGGAAGGCAACGACGAATTGATGCAGGAATTTTTCGATCAGGGAACGCTGCCGGTGCACGACCTGGTGATCGGTTTACGCGAAGCGGTGATGGCGAAGCGGCTTTTCCCGGTGATGCTGAGCTCGGCGCTGCACAATATCGGGAGCGACGCGGTGCTGAATCTGATGGTCGCGATTTTTCCATCGCCTGCCGCGCGCGCGATAATCGCCTGCCACAAGACGCCGGATCACAAGGGCGAGACGGTGGATCGCAAGATTGCGCATACCGAGCCACTGGCCGTTTTTGTATTCAAGACGCTGGCGGACCCGTTTGCGGGACGCATCAATTATTTCAAGGTGATTTCCGGCGTGCTGAAGAACGATGCCACGTTGACGAATTTCAACCGCGGTTCACAGGAACGCTTGCAGCACATTCAGGTGATGCAGGGAAAAACATTCACGGAAGTAAGTGAATTGCGCGCGGGAGACATCGGTTGCATCGCGAAATTGAAGGAAACGACAACCGGTGAAACTTTGGGCGATAAGAACGCGGCGATTTTTCATCCGCCGGCGCGCATTCCGGAGCCTTCGATTACTTTTGCCGTCGAGCCGAAAACCCGCGCCGATGAGGACCGCATCGGCGTGGCCATTCACAAAATTCTGGAGGAGGATCTGGCGCTGCGGTTTGGGCGCGATCCGCAGACCAAGGAATTTCTGCTTAGCGGCGCGGGGCAGCAACACATTGAAGTGGTGGTAGCCAAGCTGCGCAAACGCTATCACGTCGAACTGATGATTCACCCGCCGAAAGTTCCCTACCGCGAAACGATTCGCGGCAAGGCCGACGCGGAAGGCAAACACAAGAAACAGACGGGAGGGCACGGGCAATTTGGGCTTTGCCGCATCAAGATGGAACCACTGCCGCGGGGCAAGGGCGTCGAGTTTGTGGATGATGTGTTTGGAGGCGCAATTCCCAAGAACTGGATTCCGTCGGTGGAAAAAGGGATACGCGATTCGGCTGAGCGCGGGTACCTGGCGGGATTTCCGGTGGTGGATTTCCGCGTGAGTCTCTACGACGGGAAATACCACGACGTGGACTCGAGCGACATGGCGTTCAAGATTGCCGGGTCGCTGGCATTCAAGGAGGCGATGAAGCAGGCGCGGCCGGCGCTGCTTGAGCCGATCATGAATGTGGAGGTTTACGCCCCCGATCAATATTCAGGGGACTTGATGGGACACCTGAGCGGACGACGGGGGAAAATCAGCGGAAGCGAAGCGCGGGCGGGCAACGTGGTGATCAGGGCGCTGGTTCCCTTCTCCGAAATGTTGAGCTACGCGAATGAATTGATTTCGCTGACGCAGGGGCGCGGAAGTTATTCGATGGAGTTTTCGCATTACGATTACGTGCCGAATGAAATCGCCGAGAAAGTGATCGCGGCGCACAAACCGCATCATGTGGGCGACGAAGAGACGGAGGCTGCTTCGGCTTAGTCGGTCGCGGCTGCGGATTTTGCGGGTTTATTGTGGTGCGGGATCAGACGGGCGAAGAAATCGCCGACTTTATCGGCAACCGAAGGTTTCGCGTTGGCGGTTTTCGCCTGCACGGGCGTTGGCTGCGGCTTGGCTTGTGGCGAGTCTGCTGGTTGCTGACTTGAAGTAACAGCCGTATTTGCAGCAGTTTGTGAGCCTGGAGCTGTTCCACGCGATCCCGTCGCGGTTTGTGCTTTCGGGGCTTGGCCGGGTTTGTACTGGCCGTTCGAACCAACGGTACGAGCGGGGCATCCCACGCCGAAGCATGGTCCCGTGGCTCGGAAATAAGCGCATCCAGACAGCCAAAACGTCGTCGAGACGCACAGAATCAGCATACCGCTGAGCTTCTTGCTCATCGCTTTACCCCTCAGGAGCTCGTATCGCGCAAGAACTGGACAGACCCTATGTGACATAATGGCACAGAACCGCAGGCGTGCCAGTGCCTCGCGCGAGGCGGTAGGCGAAAGCATCAGCAAACGGCAGGCGAAGGTTTTTTGGCGAAGGCCAGTTAACGCTCAGGTAAACCGCGGCAGGAAGAAACCGGTGTGGCGGCGGTGCTCGTCAAAAGCGGGGCCGAATTCACCGGCGAGGAATCGCTCTTCTTTTTTGGCTTTGCGAATGAAGCCGAATAGCAACAGCGCAAGTCCCAGGATGGCGCGATACTCGCCGATCGTGATCGACGTTCCGCACAACGCCAGTAAAATGCCCGTGTAAATTGGGTGGCGGATGTGAGCGTACGGGCCGGAGCGGATGAGCTGGTGGCCTTCCTTGATCTGGACCTCAGCGCTCCATTCGTTGCCGATCGTGAAGCGTGCCCAGATTGCGAAGAGGACCCCGACGAGCGTCAGTGCGGCGCCTGCCCAGGCAATCCACAATTCATCCGGCAGAAAGCGACGGTTTAACACTCCGAAACGAAAAGCATCTCCGTAGAACATGAAAAAGCCTAAGGTCATCACGGCGACGTGCAGAAAGCGTTCGCCGCCGCTTTCCTTCTTCGCGGGTCTTTTCGCGCCCAGCGCAGCGAAGAGCCAATAGGTCGCGAACAGGCACCATGAAGCGAATATGAGTTCTGTGGGTGTGATGTTCATGGCAGCGGGCTCCTTGGCAGTAGTGGTAACCCAAACCAACCAGAAGAGTTCCATGGCGATTCGCGAGCATTGCAACACGATATTTGGATTCGTTCCCATCGCAGTTCACTCCCTTTTCTTCGGTGCCTTTCGATTCTCTGCGCAAACCAAGCGGCGAAGTTGTGCGATCCAGGCGAGCTCAGCGTCTATTTGCTGACGAATGAAGCGGACAACCTCGCGACCGTATTTGCCGATATCCATTTCACTTTCGAGCGGGCCAAACCGAGCGGCGCGCTTGCGCAAGTAGGCTTCGCGCTTGTCGAGGATGACCGCGCGGGCGGATGAATCGATCACGGGAAAAAGCCCGACGCGCAAACGGAATTGATCGCGGGAACTCGCGGCGGTCTCGTTGAAGTCGTTAATGCGCGCGACGAGCGTTTGGCGGCCCCGCGCGGTAAGGGAATAGACCTGGCGAGTCTGGCCACGTTCTCCGGCAGTTTTTTTCTGCGTGACCAAACCTTTGCGGACGAAGCGGCGCAGTAGTGGATAGACAAGGTTGTTATGCATGTCGGTTTGGCCAAGCATCAGGCCGGCTTGTTTTTTGAGGGCGTAGCCATGCTGGGGGCCTTCGAGGAGGAGCGCGAGGAGAAGTAGGTCATTCATGACTGTGTCAGTATTGTACTAGTGGAATTGACTGTCAAGAAGATTTGGGCGCTTGTCGCGAGATTGAGGTTCGCGATCGCGGGCACGAAAGCGAAGAGCCGGCGAGAAGCCGGCGCTACTGGCTCTCGCCAAATTGGCGCTTGCGGTTTCACGCCCTGCTGCCTCAAGCTGCGCACCATGAAAAAAGGTGCGCAGGGACATCGGCGCTGGGCGGACGCCACGGTGGCCATCCACGGCGGCCAAGATAAATTTCACATCAGCGCGCCGGTGGGGACATCCATCGCGCGCACTGCGAATTTCACGTTTGCCAGTACGGAAGAAATGAAGCGCTGGGCCCAGGGGAAGAGCCCGGCGTATATCTACACGCGTTACGGCAACCCGACGCTGGCGGTTGCGGAGCAGAAAATCGCGGCGCTGGAAGGGGCGGAAGCGGCGATCGTGACCGCATCCGGGATGGCCGCGATTTCGAGCGCGCTGCTATCCATTCTGAAGGCGGGCGACGAAGTGATTGCCACGCGCGCACTCTACGGCGGCAGTTATCGGCTGATGCGCGATATTTTCCCGCGCCTGGGAATTGTGGTGCGGCACGTGGAGACCGATCTTGGCGGCATTGAACGCCTGGTGAGCCCGCGCACGAAGGCGCTCTATATTGAGACGCCGACGAATCCTACGTTGCGGCTGGTGGATTTGGAAAAAGCGGTCGCGTTTGCGAAAGAATGGGATTTGCTGGCGCTGATTGACAATACTTTCGCCACCCCAGTGTTGCAAAAACCGATCGGCATGGGATTCGATCTGGTGCTGCACAGCGCGACGAAATATCTGGCGGGACATTCGGACGTGATCGCCGGAGCGGTGGCCGGCAGCCACCGCCTGATTGAAAAAGTCCGGGACATGATTATTTACCTGGGCGGTTCGATGGACCCCGAGGCCGCGTACCTGTTGATCCGCGGGATGAAAACTTTAGAACTCCGCGTGCGGCGGCAGTGCGCGACGGCGCTGGCCTTGGCGCGATTTCTGGAGAGGCATCCGAAAGTGGCGCGCGTGCATTTTCCGGGGTTGCCGTCGCATCCGGACCACAAACTGGCCAAGCGGCAGATGAAGGGATTCGGCGCGATGATGGCTTTCGATCTGAAAGGCGGACTTGCTGCGGCGCGGCGATTTTGCGACCGGACGCGCGTGTTTCTGCTGGCCGCGAGCCTGGGCGGAGTGGAATCGCTGGTGGTGCTGCCGATTTATTCATCGCACTACCGGATGTCAGTAGCGGAATTGCGCGCGGCGGGAGTGGAGCCCGGGACCGTGCGCGTGTCGATCGGGCTGGAAGATCCCGACGATTTGATCGAGGACCTGCGCCAGTCGCTGGCGTGACCTTTGTGCTCTAACCAAGCTAACTCCAAGAGACCTAACGCAGAGCACGCAGCGAATAACAAGGACGGAGCTCACGTAGAGAGCGCTACCTACGCGGTCAGCCACTCGTGTGATCTCGCCGCAGCATTGATGGCGCGCTGAAGCGCGCCGCTACAACTCCCACGTCAACAACCGCGACGTTGCCTTCGAAGCTGGTGCGATTAGAAATGGAGCTTCATGCCGAACTGCAGCTGTCTCGCGCCAGTCGTGCCATCGTTGCGCCCGACCTCTGCTGACGACTGCCCGAATAGCGCTCCATCCGTGATGAAATTGTCCGGCTGCTGGAAGTTCGGATGGTTGAAAACATTATAGAACTCGGAGCGAAATTCCAGTGTGAAGCGCTCCGTGATCTTGGTGTTCTTGGCGATGACCATGTCGAAGTTCTTATACGACGGACCGTAGTAGGTGTTGCGGCGGACATTGCCTGGACCACCGAATAGCGGAAACGTGAACAGGCCTAGATTTGGTCCGGTCTGGGTAATCGGCGACGTAACCGGAACCAGGGTAGGGTTCGTAGCAAAGGATGCCCTCTGAGTTGCGCCGGTGCCGTCGCTATCTATTCCCGGAGCGAAAATTTCGAAGGGGAATCCGCTTTGCAGTGTGGCGATACCGGACCAAGACCACCCTTCCAGAGCTCTGCCGACGAAGCCGCTATTCAAGCGATTTTTGCCGCGGCCATAAGGGAGCTCCGCGATGTAATTGATTACCGCGCGGTTTCTGACGTCGAACGACGAATTGCCTTTTTCCCGTTTGAGTTCATTTGAATTCGCCGGGAAAACTGTCTGTCCTTCTTGGGGAAGGAAGGCGTCGCTGGCGTCGTCAATGGCGTGAGCCCAAGTATAGTTCACCTGAAACGACATGCCATGCGAGAACTGCTTGTTCAGAGTGGTCTGGAGAGCATTATAGTTCGATTGGGCGATGCTGGCGACTTCGTTGGAATGGAACGCTGCACTGTTATTCACGGCGTCAAACGGAAGAAAAGGCATGTTCGTGGCAGGATTAGTTACGTCCGCGCCGAGATAGAGAAATGCACCTTGAACTGTTTCGACCGAGGGGTCAGCAGTTGGCGAATCAACGCACTGGTACGGATTCGGGACGCTGCAAAAGGCCCTGAGTTTTGCCACGAGCGCCGGGATTGGGGGATTTCCATCAATGACGCGGAGTAATCGGTTGGCCTTGTTACCGACGTAATTGACTTCAAGGACAAAATGCCCTCCGAGCTGCCTCTGCACTCCGAAGCTTCTTTGTTGTACGTAAGGGACGCGAAAATCAGGACTAATGGTCGCCGGAAAAGCCTGAGCGAATTGCGGCAACGAGGAGCCTGGAGCCGGCTGCGTTGGGGGAATCGGGATGTTGGAAATCTGGTCAGCAGCTCCCGGTCCTATATCATTGAAAACGCTATTTACGTAGGGCAGCGAAAACGGCGGATTGGCGCGCGTGTCGCCGGTGAGGTTAAAGAACTGACGGTCGCGGAAATAACCGAAGCCAGCGCGAATGGACGTCTTTCCATCCTTGAACGGGTCCCAGGCAAAGCCGATACGTGGCTCGAAGCCCTTCACGTCGTTGACGTATAGCGGGTTCGGTCCGCCCCGGGTAACCTGCACAAATTGAATCGGCGGAGGACCAGCCAGAGCTTCGGGCGTCGCGCTGGTGAGTTGGTCTCGGATAACCCAAGGAACTCCGTTCCATTCATAGCGAAGGCCGATGTTTAGAGTGAAGTTCGATTTCACTTTGAATTGGTCTTGAAAAAAGGTGGCCATATCTCGCTCGCGGAATCCGCGCTCGTCGCTCGAGATTCGCGTTCCGGCTGTGTTGAAAAGCTGGGTTTGAGATTCGTTAAAAACCCCTCCCAGCAATCCCCAAACCGCATCTTCCACCGTGGGATTGCTAAAGGGAGTGGTATTCGCCAGCGAGGATGTGCCGGTGTTAGAGAAAATCATAAAATTGGGAGTGGAGCGGGTACTGAAATTGTCGAAATCGTTCGAGTAATTGTCGCCGAACTCATAGCCGAATTTTAGCGTGTGGCGGCCTTTAGTCCAGGTTACGTTGTCGCCGATATTGTAGGTCCCGAAGGGTCGATCCTGGCCATTACTGTCGCCCAGAGCAACGCAACCGACCTGCGTGAATCCCGGAAGATCCCAGTCGCGTCCGCGACCAAAGGCGTCCACGCCGGCGAGGCTCAAACTATCAATTGTGCTGATGCCGTTGCACGTGAAGCTTTGGAACGATCGGTTTCCGCTCGCATAGAAGTCGTTTTGAATGGTGGGAGATATTGTGGTGGCGAGGTGGCCGCTAAGACTCTGAGTGAGTCCGGAGAACGAATCGCCCCCTATACCGGGGAGAACGTTCGTGCTGCCACCATTGTCACTGCCTTTGTTCGCAAGGTAACGTACGCTCAGGGTGTTTCTTGGAGTAATCAAGTAGTCCACTTTACCGAGGTAATTACTTGCATTGTTGAGATCCGTGTCCCCGAAGAAATATTGTGACGAGATACCTTGGACGACATCTGGACCGTTCGGTGCAGGATAAAAATTCAGAATCTTCTGCGCCTGGGGATCCAGCACAAGACCGAAACGGTTATTTGCTGAGCCCGGTGTACTGACGTCGATCGGCACGCTAACGGGGGGATTTTGCGACTGATCGACAAAAGTAAAATCACCTGTCTTAAAGGCCGCGTCGGGAACAGTTGCGACCGAGGTGGTGGCCGTTGCGAAACGATTGCCTTCGTAATTGAAGAAAAAGAAAACCTTGTTCTTGATCACCGGACCGCCGATAGAAGTTCCGAAAGTATTGCGCACGTACGGACTCTGCCGGCCCGTATCCGGGGTATTAAAGAAGTCCCTGGCACCCAGAGCGTTCCAGCGCCCGAAATAGTAGATATCGCCATGGAAGCTATTCGTTCCACTCCGTGTGATGATGTCGATGACCGAGCTGGAGTTTCGGCCGAATTCAGGCAGATAACCGTCGGTGATCACCCGAAATTCCTCGGTGGAGTCGGGGTTCAGCGTTAGCAGCCCGCTCCCTGGAACACCCGGGTCGTTATTATTTGTGCCGTCGAGCAGGAAGTTATTGTTGCGGTCGCGGCCACCGTTGACCGAGAAGCCGAGGGTTCCCGTGTTGGTATAGGTGGTTCCAGGCGTTAAGAGAACCAGTTGATAGGGATCTCTGAGAATCAGGGGAAGCGCCGCAATTTGCTTCTCGTCAACCACGTTGCTGACTTGGGAATCCGTTGTGTTGATCGGCACGATGTTTGTGCCCTCGACCAACACAGTCTGTGCCGCCGAACTGAGTTCGAGCTTGGCGTCCAGGGTGAGGGCCTGATCCACCGTCAGAGTAACTGCCGCGAATTTCAGGGTCTTGAGTCCCGGTTTTGCAATCGTGATGTTATAGATACCAGGCGCGAGGCTCACCACACTGTATGTACCATCTCCGGCGGTGGCCGTTTCGCGGATCAAATTGGTAGCCTCATTCGTGGCGCTGACCGAAGCGCCGGGAATTACGGCCCCGGAAGGATCGGTAACAGTACCGTTAATCGACGCAGTTCCTTGCGCGTGCGCCAACGAGGGCACCATCAGAGCAGACATAAACATGATTACAGCGGCAACGCGCAGAACCACACGCCCAAAGTCATTCATGACACGCCCCTGTAGTGATAAAATTCGCGGAAACTATCTCTAGTGCTTTCTTTAGCATGCCTTCGGCCACAACCGCAACGCGGCGAAAACAATGTATCACTATTGTTATGAATAGATTATAGGGAAAGCTACAATTTTCAGGAGTGTGGCGTACGAAAAATGGAATTTATGAATTGCCGATATTATGCATATTCATATAGTCCAAACAGTTCTGACAGTTTTACTTGGTAACCGCAGGGCGAGTGATCGCCTAAGCTATTTCCGGACTCGGCTGATCGGTTGAATACGTTAGCGGAATCTCTCGGAGCTTGTCCTTGGTAAGGCAATGGCTGGTACGGCAAGCCCATTGACCCGGTTGTCGCCAGCCCTTAAGATGCCCGTTACCCCTGCAGAAGGGGCGAATTGCGCGGCGCCGCGTTGAACTCGAGGAGCTACGGACCCTGATTTGCTCCGTAGAAACTCGCGGAGAAGTATTGCGCGTCGCGAGGGCGGACGGAGATCATGAAACTGAGGGCAGTCTTGCAGGTGAGCGTAGCTGTGGCGGGAATTGTCTTTCTCGCCGGCTGTGAAGACACAGTTTCCAGCAAGCAGGCGAAGGCGCATGCGCCGGCTGCAACACCGGCGCCGGACGTTGCCGCTCTCCACGAATCCTTGCCCTTCCCGCAACAGCCGATTCACGTCGCAGTCCTCTACGATACTCGTCCGGCGATTGACGTCCTTGTTGACCAAGTGCAAGTGCGTTTCGACGCCGCGGAAAAGGAATACAAGGCGGGCGAGTTCGATAAGGCACGCAAGGATTACGACGATGCCGTGAAGTTGATCGTCTCAAGCGGCTTTCAGGCGGATTCTGATCCGCGGCTCTCGGATCTTTTCGATCAGATCGGCGAAACCTTACATTCGTATGAGGTGAACGCGGAACAGGGCGCGGACGACGATGAAGTGAATCCCAGCGCGCCGGCGCCGATTGATGAATTGAGTGATATGACTTTGCCTCCGGGTGATCCGCGACTGGCGGGCGCGGCGGAGGAGGAATTGATGCGCGTGCGGCACGATTTGCCGCTGACGGTGAACGATTCGGTGCTGCAATATTTGAGTTTTTTCTCGACGACGCGCGGGCACGCGGTGGTGGAGCACGGCCTGGATCGTTCGGGACGCTACAACGACATGATCCGGCGCGTGCTGAAAGAAGAAGGCGTGCCGCAGGATTTGATGTATCTGGCGCAGGCGGAGTCGGCGTTTCAGCCGACCGCGGTGTCGCGTGCAGGAGCACGTGGTTTGTGGCAATTCATGCCGTTCCGCGGCGAGGAATACGATCTGGACCGCAATTACTGGGTGGATGAACGCAGCGATCCGGAAAAAGCCACGCGCGCGGCCGCGCGGCATATGCGCGACCTTTACGACATGTTCGGCGATTGGTACCTGGTGATGGCTGCATACAATTCCGGGCCAATGAACGTGGTGAAAGCCGTCGAGCGCACGGGTTACGCGGATTTCTGGCAATTGCAGAAGCTGCACGCGCTGCCGAAGCAAACGCAGAATTATGTGCCGATCATCATCGCGCTGGCGCTGGTGGCGAAAGACCCGGCGCTTTACGGCGTGCAGATCGAGCCGGAGAAGCCGGCGCAGATGGACGTGATCCATCCGAGCCATTCGATTGATTTGCACCTGGTCGCGGATGCTACCGGGGCGGACATTGACGATTTGCGGCAGATGAATCCGGAGTTGCTGCGCAACGTCACGCCGAACGATGCGAATTTCCAGCTGAAGCTACCAGCCGGCGACGGAGAAAAATTGCTGAGCGCCATCAATCAGGTACCGGAAGACAAGTGGACGAGCTGGCGGCTGCACACCGTGGAACAAGGTGAAACCCTTTCGGATATCGCGCGACATTATCGCGTGACGGTTCCGTCGATCGAGCTGGCAAATCATCTGGAAGCGCACGCTACGGTTCCGGCCGGTTTTCTGCTGAACGTACCGACCGCGCCGCCGACGGTGCGGCTGCTGCATTATCGCGTGGTGCGCGGCGACACCTTGGAAGGCATCGCGGAACGTTTCGATGTGACCGTCTCGGAATTGCGCCGTTGGAACAATATACGCGGAGCGAAAGTGCCGCGCGGTTCGCGTTTGCGAATTTACGCCGGCGGCTCGCCGAGTGATTCGGCACGCGGCAAAGCCAAGGCGGCGCAAGTGCAAGCTTCCGACGCGGCGGTGCGGGACGTCGCCGAGCGGAGTTCAAGCGAGAAAACCTCGCCCCGGCAGCATCGCGTCCGGCAGGGCGAGACCTTGTATTCGATCGCGCACGCGTACGGAACTACAGTCGAGAGCATCCGGGACGCGAACCCCTTTTTGAGCGACCGTCCGCTGGAAGCTGGCGACGTTCTGACGATTCAACGTTAGCGGCCTAAGCCCTTTCCTTCCCATCGTTCCATGTCCCCGTAACAAGAGAATTCTAGGACACTTGCATCACGTTGTAACTTTTTGTTACTGAGATTTTACGACAGCATGTTACCCGATCGTGGCGATTTAAAGCTTTCTATCCCTTGTCGCTTGACAAACTTCCGGCACTCCGTTTATAAGCGCGCAAGGGCCTAATAGAGCTGTGGAAAGGCTGGAAACCCAGGGAGGGATTTGATGTTCAATGGCAAGATGCACGACGAAGAAGAAGACGACGAGCTCCCCCGCTATGAAGAGGAAGAAGAAGAGGGCGCGGAAGTTCCGCAGGGCGATGTGGTAGAGGAAGTAGAAGAAATCATCGTCGAAGAAGAACCGGACGAGGAAGAACAGCCCTCTGCTCCGGCCGCGCGCAAGCCTGCTCCCAAGCCCAAGGCAAAAAAAGCGAAGCCCGCGCAGAAGAAAAAACCCAAAGCCAAGCCCAAGAAGAAGGCCGCGAAGAAAAAGCCCGCGAAAAAAGGCGGCAAGCGCAAGAAACGCTGACGGGTTTGCCGGCAATCGACAGCGCAGAGGTTCGCTTTGGAATCGTCGCCGTAGTGGCGCGGACGCGCGTTTGCGCCGCTACGGTCGAGCGGTCGCTTGGCACCGTAGCAGCGGATCCGCGGTCAGGTTTCTCCCTCAATTCCCAGCGTTAACTCGTGATGTCTCACGTCACCGAAGTGGTGTGTGCAATCGGAGCACTCGCGTGGAGCACTCATGTGCGAGGGTGAAGATTGTGAGTGCACTGTTTCGGTACGTTCCCACTTTGGATTCGTTTCTCTGGCCGAGTCGTCTATTGGCCGCTAGCATACTCGCAGAATGGCGCTGGCGGTCGAACAGGTCAGACGAATGCGCGGCGGGGCCCAGTCGCACTTGATGCGCTGTTCGGATGGGTCGCATTACGTAGTGAAGTTTCAGAACAACCCGCAGGGCTTGCGGATCCTGGCGAACGAATTGCTTGGTACACAGTTGGCAGCGCGGCTGGGATTGCGTGTGCCGAAGCCGGAAATCATCGAGGTGCGCGCAGAATTGATCGCGAACATCGAAGATCTGGTGATTCAATTGGGGCGCGGGCGCGCGCCCTGCCGGCCCGGCAAGCAATTCGGGTCGCGCTATCCGGGCCACCCGGCCGAGACAGTGGTGTACGACTTCCTTCCCGACGAGCAGCTGCGCCAGGCGCCCAATATTGCGGATTTTTGCGGAATGCTGGTGTTCGACAAATGGACCTGCAACACTAACGGGAGGCAGGCCATCTTCTACCGGGACTCTGGCTCGGCAGGCGCGACGAGCGACCCGGCGCGTTATTCGGCGGAAATGATTGACAACGGATTCTGCTTTAACGCTGGCGAGTGGAATTTTCCGGACGCACCGCTGCGGGGTTTGTACGCGCGGCACCGCGTGTACGAGTCGGTGCGCGGGATCGAGTGCTTCGGCGCGTGGCTGGAGCGCGTCGAGCGCATCACGGAAGGCACGCTGGAAGAGATTTACGGGGAGATTCCGCCGGAATGGTACGAGAGCGACGCCGACGCGATCGAGAAGATGTTGGAACAGCTGCTGCGGCGGCGCAAGCTGGTGCGGGAGCTGATCGTGTCGGCGTGGAAATCGTCGGCGCAGCCGTTTCCGAATTGGCGGTAAGGTTGCGGATGTAGACGTGAGGGCTTCGGTTTGGTGGCGGAGCTAGGCAGAGTTCGATTTGTGTTTACAGTCTTACGCTCGTTGGAATTGCGGCGGCCACCCATGCTGGCCGCACGATCGCTTAGGTAAGGAGTCCAGCAATGGCAGAAGCACCTGGAAGCGGCCAGACTACCAACGCCTCGCCGGGAAGCGGCGAACCGGCGAATATGCTGCGCTATCGGATTTTGCGTTATGTGCCCAACCTTGTTCGCGATGAATGGGTGAACGTCGGCGTGCTGCTGGAGGAGGCGCGCGGTTCGCGCCGCGCCATACGCCTTATCGAGCAGGCTGGAGAATTCGCGCGGGTGCGGCGCCTGCATCCCGAGGCCGACGAAGATTTTTTGCATGCGCTGGCTCCGGATTTCGACGCGCGTTTGCGCGGGTCGGAAGCGGACGTGGCGGCTTATTTGCAAAAGCTCGACCAAAATCTTTCGAACGTGCTACAGCTCAGCCCGCCGCGCGGCTTGTTGGCCGACAATTTCGACGCGGAGCTGGACCGCTTGTACCGCGAGCAGGTGACGCCGCCGGCGCGGAGGCGGCATTTTGCAGAATACGCGGGACTGGATGCGCGAAAAGCTGGCCGACGTCTTCCGGCGGCACCGCATCCTCGGCAAGCTGGAACAGCGTGTGCGCGTCGAGGGCTTTACGCAGCCGGGGGATCCCATGCGGCTCGATTACGGCTAGCAGAACGGAGTGCGCGGGTTCATCCATTCGGTTTCTTTGCGGCGCGACCTGCCGCAGGCCAAGGCGCTCGCTTACACCGCCGAGTGCATTCACGCGCGCGATGCGCTGGCGGAAATCACCGCAATCACCGAGAGTGCGCCCGACCCGGAAAATCCGCGGCAGGTTTTTGTGGAGAGGCTTTTCGCGGATAAGCATATTCGTATCGTGCCCATGAGTCAGGTGGAGGGATTTGCGGAAGAGTTGCGGATGCGGATTCAATAGCGGCGACGGCCGCGCGGTTGCGGCAGCCCTCGCTGCGCTCCCTTCCTGCGTCAGGCAGGCGGGATGACAATCGCTTTGCTATTGTGAGTTCCACTCAGGGCTTGATGGCGCCCCAGCTGGGAAGCGTGCGCCGATGTAAAAATATTTCCGCGGCCCACGTGCCGAGGTAGGACGAAAGCGCGACGCCGTGGCCCGCGAATGCGCCGATTACGATGGCGTTCTTGCCCTGCGCAAGACTCTGGGGATGCCAGTCGAAGACCGGCTTCCAATTGTCGCGGAACAGAATCGGGCCGCCCCACCGGTGCGTGAATTTTGTTTTTTCGAGCGCCGGATGCAAATGCCTAACGCGCTCTTCGAGCCGCGTGAAAATCTGCGCGGGCTCGGGAGCGGCGATGTCCACGCGATCGAGATCGTCTTCGTCCGGTGATTGCACCAGGCCCGCGCCCCACGCGATGGAGCGGTCCAGGCGCACGCGGCCCCACAGATACGGGAAATCGACGGTGTAGAACGGCTTTCTTTCGGCGAGGCCAATCTCTTTCAGCACTTTCTCGCTCACCGGCTTCGCGAGCACCGCCAGCGTCAAGCGCGGATGCATGCCCTCTTGCAGGCCCGAGACATCGAGCGACAGGGCATTCGTCGCGAAGATAATTTTCCCGGCGCTGAGCCTGCGGATGTTGCCGCGGCCGTCGCCCACGTGAATCTCCGGCGCGACGTTCCAATGCACGTCCAGGACGCGATGATTTTCGTAAATGCTGGCGCCCAGGCGGTGCGCGACACGGGCGAGGCCGCTCACGAGTTTTCCCGGATCGAGCGTGCCACCCGGCACCTCATTCACAACTCTTAACGTTCCGGAGTCATTCCAGTGAATCGCAGAGCGCCGCAGGCCCTTTGCGCCGGGGCCGCGCGCGATTTCCCATGCGCCGCCGAGACGCAGGTCGCACTTCACGCGCAGTTTTTGCAGAATATTTTCGAGACCGGCTAGAACGCCGCCTAACCCGCGCTGCGGGCCCGCAGCGGTTTCCGAAAGCGACATCCCACCCGTGCGTCCGCTGGCCCCCGCGCCAATCCGGGAGGCTTCAAGAACCGCCACGGATTTTTCGGGCGCGAGGAGGCGCAGCCAAGCCGCAGCGGCGAGGCCCGTGAAGCCACCGCCGATGACGGCGAAGTCCACGTCGGCCGGGAGCGCGCGTTGCGGTGGACGAAAATCAATTTTCCAGGGAGGAGAACCCCAGGAGTGAGGTGGTTGAGAAATCATGGACGAGTTAAGAGAGTTGAAAGTTGACAGTTAAAAGTTAAAAGAAAGAAACAGTCGAGACACGGCGCCGATCCGTTGTGCGGCCCCCTCAACTTTTAACTATCAACTGTTAGCTGTCGACTGCGCGCCAGCGGCAATCTTGCCAGTGGCTAGAGAATATTTTCCGTCCAGTTCTCGAGCGTGTGCTTGAGCTTGGCCATGAATTGGTGCGCTACGGCGCCGTCCACCACGCGATGGTCGTAAGAAAGCGTGAGATAGACCATGGAGCGGATGGCAATGGCGTCGTCAATTACCACGGGGCGCTTTTCAATTGTGCCAAGGCCGAGGATGGCGACGTTCGGTTGGTTGATGACCGGCAAGCCGAACAGGCCGCCAAAGACGCCGGGGTTGGTGATCGCGAAAGTGCCTTCGGCGACTTCTTCGGGCTTGAGCTTCTTGGCGCGGGCGCGTTCGGCGAGGTCGTTCATGGTGCGCGCGATGCCCAGGAAGTTTTTCTCTTCGGCGTTCTTGATCACCGGGACGATCAGGCCCCAATCGAGCGCGACGGCGATGCCGATGTTGCACTCCTTGTGCAGGACGATGTTGGTGCCGTCCACCGAGGAATTCACGGTGGGGAAGGCGCGCAAGGCTTCCACGGCGGCACGCACAAAGAAAGGCATGAAGGTGAGCTTGGTGCCGGTGGTTTCCTCGAATTTATTTTTCATTTTCGCGCGCAGCGTGGCGATGGGGGTCATGTCCGCTTCATCCACCGAGTACACGTGCGGCGAAACGTGCTTCGAGAGCACCATGTGTTCCGCGATGCGCTGGCGCATCACGGACATGGGCTGGACTTCGTAGTGGCCGAAATACATTTTTTCGCGCGGCACGGCGTTTTCGAGAACCGCGGAAGCGGAGGCGCCGCCGGTTGCCGGAGGAGGCGCGGAAGGACGGGCCGGCGCCGCAGCTGCCGGTGCGGATGCTGGACCGGTTGCCGGGGCAGGCTGGGCGGCACGCCCGGCGCCTGCGCCGCCTTCGACGGCGTTCAGAATGTCGTGCTTGCTGACGCGTCCGCCAGCGCCCGTGCCGGGCACTTGCGCGACGTCAATATTGTTTTCGCGCGCGATTTTACGGACGAGTGGCGAGCTGCGGACTTTTTCCCCGCTCGGAGCTGCGGGTGGCGGCGCGGGCGCAGCGGATTTGGCTGCGGGGGCCGGCGCCGAAGGCGCTGCTGGCCTGGCCGCGGCAGGCGCGGGTTGCGCGGCTTTGCTCGGAGCGGTAGCGGCCGGAGTAGCCGAGGTTGCGCCCGCGCCATCCGCGTCAATCACGGCGACCACGGTCTGAATCGGAACCGTTTGCCCTTCATTGACCTTGATTTCTTTCAGCACGCCAGCCGAAGGGGACGGGATTTCCGCGTCCACTTTGTCGGTGGAAATTTCAAAAAGCGGCTCGTCGCGCTCGATCTTGTCGCCGGCCTTCTTCAACCATTTGGTGATGGTGCCTTCAAAAATGCTCTCGCCCATCTGGGGCATGATGACGTCAACAGCCATGTTCTTCTCCTCTGAAATCGCTCGGCGCGGCGCTCAGACGGCCGCGAGACATTCTTCGTGCCACACGCCTGGAATGCCTTCCAGGTTGTAAATCTCGTCGCCGCCATGAAAGAAATTGACGGCTTTCACTTTCGCGGTGCGCCCGGCGAATTCCAGCTGCTCGGGCTCCAGCTCGTTGTGGTATTGCCCGGCCTCGAGAAAATCCTCGAGGAACGCGCGGTCCGCGATGCGCACTTCCGTGCCTACTTCGAACTCCGCCTGGTTCAAGCCTTTGGTCTTTCCCATCGTCGCCTTCCCGCCTTCGTCCGCGTCAGTATTTTGCAAGCTTGCGCGCGGCCGCAACAACCTTTTGAGTGTTCGGAAGAAAATGTTCCTCGAGAGGAGGAGAGTATGGCACCGGCGTATCCAGCGCGGTGACGCGTTCGATGGGACCGTCGAGATCCTCGAAGGCGCCTTCGCAAACGATGGCGGCAATTTCTCCGGCGATGCCGCCCGTGCGCGTGTCCTCGTGCACGATCAAGAGCTTGTTGGTCTTTTTCACGGAGGCCAGGATGGTTTCCTCGTCCAGCGGCAGCAGCGTGCGCAGGTCAATCACTTCCGCGTCAATCCCTTCTTTCGCGAGCTCGGCGGCGGCTTCCATCGCCGTATGCGCCATGGCCGCGTAACTGATGATGGTCAGGTCGCGTCCGGCGCGGCGCACCGCGGCTTTGCCGATGGGCACGAGGTAATCGCCCGGAGGCATTTCTTCCTTCAGGCGGCGGTACAGGAATTTATGCTCGAAAAAAAGCACCGGATTATTATCGCGAATCGCCGATTTCAAAAGTCCCTTGGCATCCGACGGAGTGGAAGGATAAATCACTTTCAGCCCCGGCGTGTGCACAAAATACATTTCGGGATTGGCGGAATGAAATGGGCCGCCATGCACGCCGCCGCCTGAGGGGCCGCGGATGACCATGGGAACGGGCGCGTCCCAAAGGTAGTGCGACTTGGCGACGAAGTTCGTGACCTGATTGAAACAGCAGGCGATGAAATCGATGAACTGCATTTCCGCGACGGGGCGCAGACCGAGGAAGCTCATGCCGCAGGCGGCGCCGATGATAGCTGTTTCGCTGATGGGAGTTTCGATGACGCGCTCGCGGCCGAATTTCGCGAGCAGGCCGTCGGTGACTTTGAACGCGCCGCCATATACGCCGATATCTTCGCCGATGGCGACCACGGCCGCATCGCGTTCCATTTCTTCGAACATGGCCTGCCGGATGGCGTCCACCATGGTGATCGGCGCGGAGGTGACGGCTGTTTGCGTGGGCATCGTTAGCGCCTTCCCTGCTTATCCGGTGCGTTTTTGCTGAAGGATTTGCCCTGCTGATTTTTGCCGAAGGGTTTGCCGTTGGGATTCTTGCCGAAAGATTTTCCGGCCGCATTTTTATTGAATGATTTGTCGTGGCCGGCCTTATTGAACGATTTATCCGGCGCGCCGCGGCGATAGGTCTTGTTCTGCGGGTTCTCGGGACTTTGCAGGAAGGCTTTATCTTTCGGGCCGCGACCGAAGGGCACGCGCGGCACAGCGGGTTCCTCGACGATTTCGCCGGGTGTCGCGGACGGCGTGCGCATCACCGCATTCCCTGGCTCAGCGCTGCCGGCGCTCGCAGCCGTAACCTTTGCGGCGTCGGGCGCTGGCGTTTTCGCGCCGTTGCCAGCGGCGGCGACTTCGCGCGCGCCGGGAATTTCGCCTAGCGCGCCGAGATCTTCCAATCGCCACGTCGGGTTGATACTCGATTTGGGCGGCATCAAGTCGGCCTTGGAACGTTTCCATTCGGCTTGAATCGTGTGGCAGCCGTCGCAATAGACGCCTTCTTCGGCGAGCGCGGGCGGCGGAAGCGGCGAATCCTCGGCGAATTTCTGTTCGACGTCCAGTTCGCGCTCGATGCGCGCGTCAATTTCGGATTTCGCGGCGGCGTCCCAAATCTTATTTTCGGTGAGATATTTTTCGTAGAGTGCGATCGGGTCGCGCGCTTTCCAGTATTCGAACATTTGTTTCGGAACGTATTCGGCGGGGTCGTGCTGCGCGTGGCCACGCATGCGCATGGTTTTCACTTCAATCAGGCGCGGGCCGCGGCCGGCGCGGCATTCGTCAACAGCTTCTTTCGCGGCGCTGTAGACGGCGACTACGTCGTTGCCGTCCACGATGGCGCTACTGATGCCGTAGGCGACGGCGCGATCGGCAAGATTCTTTATGGGCACCTGGCGCGAAACCGGCGTGGAATAAGCCCACTGGTTATTTTCGACGATCAGCACGAATGGCGCGCGCTGCGCGGCGGCGAGTCCGAGGCCTTCGTGAAACGCGCCGGTGGAGCTGCCGCCATCGCCGATCCATGTGAGCGTGACGATATTTTGCCCGAGATAACGTCCGGCCATGGCGACGCCGGTCATCACCGGAATCAGGTCGCCGAGCATGGAAATGGGCGAGACGATGTGGCGGACTTTCAGGTCGCCGAAGTGGCTGGTGCCGTCTTTGCCTTTGGTCGGCGAAGTATATTTCGCCATGTGCTGTGTGAAAATGTCGCGCGGGGGGACGCCTTTGACGAGCAGCGCGCCGATATTGCGGATCATGGGCGCGATCCAATCGCGTTTCTCGAGGGCGTAACAGGTGCCCACCGAAACGGCTTCCTGGCCCAGACTGGAATATAAACCGCCGACAATCTTATTTTGCCGGAACAGGCGCACCATGCGCTCTTCGAGTTGACGATTGAGCTGCATGAAATAGTAGAGGTCCAGGTGCTGTTCCCGCGTGAGCGGTTGGTTCATGCCCTGCTCCCTTACAAATCCACGGCTGCGGCTTCGTGCTGGACTGCGCTCTGCTGCATCGAGTCGCGCGTGACAGCGGCGGCGTGATTCTCCAGTTTTTCTTCGAGCGCGGCGCGCGGCATAGTGATCATCTCGCGATCGAATATCTGGCCAAAATGCGAAATCAACTTCGGCCGGATTTCCTCGCTGCTGACCGCGCGATCCAGCACTCGTTCGAGCGACGTGGCGCGCTTCCCGGGGATGCCACACGGAACGATCAAGTCAAAGTATCGCAGATCGGTCGAGACATTGTACGCGAAGCCGTGAGAAGTCACCCAGCGGCTCAGGTGTACGCCGAGCGCTGCCAGCTTCTCTTCGCCGGCGGCGGTGTCCACCCAAATTCCGTGGAGGTCCGGGACTCGTCGCGCGGCGACGTCGAAATCCGCGGAGGCGCGGATCATCACTTCTTCGAGTTGATTGACGTACCAGCGCACGTCGCGGCGATGTTGTGCGAGGTCGAGGATGGGATAGCCGACGATCTGGCCGGGGCCGTGATAGGTGATGTCACCACCGCGGTCGCTCGGGTGGAAGGTGACGTTCATTTGCGCGAGCAAGCGCTCGTTGGCGCGGAGGTGTTCCCGTTTTCCATTGCGCCCTAGGGTGATCACGTGCGGATGCTCGCAGAGCAGCAGGACATCGGGAATCGCGCCGGCTTTGCGCGCTTCCACCAGGCACGTTTGCAACGCACATGCCGGACCATAGGGCACAAGCCCCAGATTCACTACGCAGCAAATTGGCCGTTTGTCGTTCAAGAGTTTCTCGCGCCAGGAACGCGCTTTCCGCGAACTTAGTAGTTGATGCTCAAACCGCGCACGGCGTTGAATGCGTCGCCCATCGCTTCCCACACCGTGGGATGCGCGTGAATCGTGGCGGCCATGTCGTCGAGAGTGGCTTCGAGGCCCAGCGCCGCCACCGGTTCGGCGATGATTTCCGTGGCCAGCGGCCCGATCGCGTGAACGCCGAGGATCTCGCCGTACGTTTCTTCGGCGACCACTTTGATGAAGCCTTCGTGCTGGCCGAGAATCGTTGCTTTACTGTTGCCGAGGAACGGAAACTTTCCAGTCTTGACGCTGAAACCGGCGTCGCGGGCTTGTTTCTCCGTGAGGCCGATCGAACCGATCTGCGGCTCGCAGTAGGTGGCGTTGGGGCAGCGCTTGCGATCAAACGGCTGCACTTCCTTGCCGGCCATGCGACCGACGGCGATGATGCCTTCCATCGAAGCGGCATGCGCGAGTTGCGGCTGGCCGGCGACGATATCGCCGATGGCGTAAAGATGCGGCTCATCGGTTTCGAGGAAGGCGTTAGTGTGGATGAAACCGCGCTCGACTTTGGCCTTGGTTTTCTCGAGGCCGATATTTTCGGTGAGCGGACGGCGCCCGACGGCGATTAGAACTTTTTCCGCGCTGATGGTTTGCGATTTACCAGTCTTGTCCTTGTATGTGACCGTGGCGCCGTTGGCGTTCTTCTTCACCGACTCGACTTTCGCTTCCAGCTCGATCTTCATGCCCTTCTTCACCAGGGCCTTGTGAAGTTCGGCGGAAATTTCCTCGTCTTCCAGGGGAACGACGCGCGCGAGCGCTTCGAGCAGCGTGACTTCGGAGCCGAAGGTGCGGAAAATCGAGGCGAATTCAACGCCTACCGCGCCGCAGCCTACCACGATCATGGATTTGGGAATTTCGTTGAGCAGCAGGATTTCACGGTTGGTCAGTACTGTCTTGCCGTCAATTTCGACTCCTGGCAGCGAACGCGCTTCCGAGCCAGTCGCGAGCAAAATATTGGCGGTTTCGAGTTCGGTGGTCTTGCCGTCTTTTTCGACGCTGACGCGGCCCGGCCCGGCGATTTTGCCCCAACCGGTGATGGACTCCACTTTGTTCTTCTTGAAAAGCAAGCCGATGCCGCCGGCATGTTTCTTGACGATTTTGTCTTTGCGCGCGAGAATCGCCGGCCAATTGATTTTGACGTCTTTCACTTCGAAGCCGAATTCTTCGGCGCGCTTGAAATGATCGTAAATGTCCGCGTGGTGCAGGAAAACTTTGGTGGGGATGCAGCCTACGTGCAGGCAAGTACCGCCGAGGAACGGATCTTTTTCCACGACAGCGGTCTTCAGTCCCCATTGCGCGGCGCGAATCGCGGCGACGTAACCGCCCGGTCCGCTGCCGATAATCACGACATCATATTTAGCCAAACCAGTCCTCCGCTACGGCTGCTGTTGCGCCAAACTATTCGATTCATGGAAGGGTGTCCAGGATTGCGGGTTAGGATTGCGGCTCTTCCCGGCTCGCAAATAGGAGATTTTAGCAGCGGTGGTGGCTGGCCGCAACCCTGGCGGTGGCGTGATGGCTCGGAGCGCGCCGCGGCGGACAGTCGAGCGATGAACTCGCGCACAGCGGCGCAGGCGCGACTCAAGCACGCGGCGAATGCGGCGGCTAGGGATTGGGTGACGCAAGCGGGTCGCTCCTGAAATCGTGCGTGAAACGTCTATCTTTGGCAGTCTGCGCAACGGTTCCCCGCGCGTGAAACTAATGCGGCACCTTCCGCGTATAGCATTCAGAGAACAAGGAGAGCCCTGATGACTCCAGACATTAATGCTACGCACCTTGACGCACACGCGGCAGAGGTAGCTCCGGCGCAGAGTTCGCGCTCACCCGTCGGCAATATTTTCATGGGGCCGCACGGCATACGGGCCGGCTGGAGGCTGCTGATTTTTATCGCGATGTTCATGGCAATCGGTAGCAGCCTGAGTTTTGGCGTGCACTTGATCCCCGCGGTGCGTGCGTGGCAGAAGACGCAGAATCCGCAGGTGATGGTGCCATCCGGGATGATCATGGGAGAAGGGATCGCGGTGTTGGCTATGTTCGCGGCGGCTTCGCTGATGACGTTGATCGAGAAGCGCAGCTTTGCCGATTACTATCTGCCGCCCAACCAGGCATTCGGAAAACGTTTCTGGCAAGGCATTCCGTACGGGTTCGCGATGCTATCGCTTTTGATGGCGCTGATCGCGGCGTTTCGCGGATTTTCTTTAGGCAACATGGCGCTTTCCGGGGCGGATGCCTTGAAATTCGGGGCGGGTTATGGTGTGTCGTTTATTCTGGTGGGTCTCGCCGAGGAATTCTCGTTTCGCGGATACATGCAGTCGACTCTTACTTCGGGCATGGGTTTTTGGCCTGCGGCGATCGTCCTTTCCATTTTGTTTGGGGCGATCCATCTGCAGAACCTGGGCGAAGCGTGGATCGGAGCGGCGATGGCGGGATCGTTCGGGATACTTGCGGCGTTCAGTCTGCAGCGCACGGGGAACATATGGTTCCCGATCGGGATGCATGCGGCTTGGGATTGGGGCGAGACGTATTTTTATTCGGTGCCGGATAGCGGGTTTCTGGCGAAGGGACATTTGCTGAATTCGTCGTTTCATGGAGCGCAATGGCTGACGGGCGGGAGCGTGGGGCCGGAAGGCAGCGTGTTTGCTTTTGTGGTTTTGGTGATTGGAGGCGTGGGGATACATTTCTTGTTTCCGGCGAAGCGGACGGCAGTTTGAAGTGATTGGATCGATCTGTGGATTGCGGGCGCGGCTGACGGGCTTGGGTCCGGGCAAGCTTGGGCGCAGCGAGCAGCCCCCTACGAACCCTGGATTAATTCTTGGCGCGTGGGCTCGGTCCGGGCAAGTTGGGGCGGCGTCTTCGATTCGGCGCTGCCGAATCTCGGGATGAATCGCGCTGTAACGCGATTCACAAGCAGCACCCCTACAAAACCCTCGAATTTAAGTCTGTGTTGGTTCTGCTGCAGCTAGCTCGCCTTCCCATCTGGCGATTACTGCTGAGGCCAGGCAATTTCCTATTACGTTTACGGCTGTGCGCGCCATGTCCATTAGCGCGTCAATTCCCAGAATTATGAAGATTGGCTCGGTGGGTAGGTGGAACATTCCTACTGTGGCGAGCAGCACTACCAGCACCGCGCGCGGGACTCCGGCTACTCCTTTGCTGGTGAGCATCAGCGTGAAGACCATGAAGAGTTGTTCACCGAACGGCATGTGAATCCCAGCTGCTTGCGCTACGAACACGGACGCTAGCGCGAGGTACAGCGACGATCCATCGAGATTGAAGCTGTAGCCGGCGGGGATCACGAAGGCGACGATGCGCCTTGGCACGCCGAAAGCTTCCATGGATTCCATCGCGCGCGGCAATGCTGCTTCGGACGTGCTAGTGGCGAAGGCAATGGTGGCAGGCTCGGCGACGGCCTGCACGAAGCGGCCGATCGGTAGCTTCGCGAACCACGCGATGGGCAACAGCACGCACAGCAAGAAAACGGCCAGCGCGGCGTATCCGGTAAGCAGTAATTTGCCGAGCGGCAACAGCACGCCGATTCCCACGTGCGCGACTGTGTAAGCCATCGCGGCGCCGACGCCGACCGGCGCGTAATACATGACGATATTGGTGAACGCAAACATCACGTCCGTCAGCGATTCGCAAAATTTCAGCATGGGCGCGCGTTTCGCTTCCGGAATGCGCGCGAGCGCAATTCCGAAAAGAATGGCGAACACTGCTACTTGCAGTATTTGGTTTTCGGCGACTGACTTCGCGAGATTTTCGGGGAAGACGTGCAGAAGGAAGTCGTCCCAGTGCATCGGCGGAGCATTCTGCGCGCTCACAATTTCGGGCGTGGCGGGTATGGCCATGCCTTCACCGGCGCGGCTGATATTGATGGCGCCAAGGCCGATGAAGAGCGCCACAGTGGTGACCAACTCGAAATAAATCAGGCTCTTGATGCCGATGCGTCCGACGCCGCGGAGATTGCCGTGGCCGGCGATGCCCGTAATCAGCGTGCCCAGAATCAACGGCGCGACGATCACTTTGATCAGCCGCAGAAAAATATCGCTGAAGACGCGCAGGTGCTCCGCGAAGTGTGGCCTGTCGAGGCCGATTTCTCCGCCGAAGAGCATGGCGAAGAAAATCCAGAAGGTGAGTGAAGATTTGCGCAGGCCGCAGGCGGCGATCAGAGCCAGGCCGGTCCAGCGCAGCCCGGCTAGCCAGAATTGTGGTCCGAGGAAAATCGCGAGCACGGCGCCCGCGAGGAAAAGAAGGACGCCGACCCCAGTGATTGCGCGCAATGAGCGCGTTTTTGGACCAGGGAGCGGGCCGTCAGGGCTGGCTGTCGTCATGGTCGCTCATTGTTCGTGTTGTGCTGATGCTCTCCATACCGGCTGCGGAAAACAAAATTCCGGCTTCAGGGGCTAAAGCCCCTGAGTCCGTGGCGTGGCTCTCGGCGGGGCTGAAGAGTCTGTGTGAGAACTCGGGTTGACGCGTCTCTTATACTGCAGGAGAGAGGAGACGCCATGGCAAAATTTCTGGATTACAATCCGGAGCAGGCGTATTTGCTGCCACCGAGCGTGCGCGACGTGCTGGGAGCGGATCACTTGTGTTTTTTCCTGCGGCGCGTGGTGGCGAAATTGAACCTGGACGGTTTCCGCGACGAGTATGGAGCCGAAGGCGGGCCGGCGTACGCGCCCGAGATGTTGGTGGCGGTCTGGCTGTACGCCTACGCGCTGAGCGTGACCAGTTCGCGTCGCCTGGAGCAGCGCATTCGCGAAGATTTGGCGTTTCGCTATCTGGCGGGCGGAGCGACGCCGGATCATTGGACCCTGAATGCCTTTCGGCGGCGACACGGGAAGGGACTGAACGATCTGTTCACGCAAGTGCTGGAGCTGGCGCGGAAAGCGAAGCTGGGCAAGCTGGGGCACGTGGCGATTGATTCGACGCGCATCGCGGCGAACGCCTCGCGCAACCGCATCGACACCGAGCAGGCGTTGCGGGATGCGCGGGCGCGCCTGCGGCGAGACATCCGCCGCTGGCAGCGACAGTGCGATCGGGAAGATCCGAATGAGGGGGCCGGAGTGGCCGTGGGTCAGGCGGTGCTGGAGCGGCTGGAAGAGCAGCTGGAGGCGATTCCCGAACGGCTGGAGCGCTTGCACAAAGCCGGGTTGAAAAAGATTTCGCGCACCGATCCGGACAGCCGTTTTTTGCGGGAGCGCGGCGGATTCACGCTGGGCTACACGGTGGACCTGGCGGTGAGCGAGGATCATGTGATTTTGGCGCAGCGGGTGACGCAGCACACCAACGATAACGAGTCGCTGCTGCCCATGGTGCAAGCCGTCGAGCAGCAGGTCGGGAAAAAGCCGGAACGAGTCAGCGCGGACAGCGGTTTTTTCTCCCTCGCGAATTTGCAGAGCTTGGAGCAAGCGGGCATCGATGCCTACGTTCCGGATTCGACCTTGGCGCACGAGATGAACTTCGGCCGTCGCGTGCGGGGAGCGGCGCCGGCCCGGGAGCGGTTGCATCGGCGGATGCGGCAGAAGCTGCGCGATCCGGTGGGCCGGGCGATTTACCAGCAGCGCAAGGCGATCGTGGAACCGGTGATCGGAGTGCTGAAGGAACAGAGAGGAATGCGGCGTTTTGCTCGTCGCGGGCTGGCGCAGGTGGCGGTGGAGTTGGCCCTGGCCGCCACGGCCTACAACCTGACGCGGATGTGGCGCACCCGCTAGTCGCGCGGCCGCCGCTAAACGAGAAACGTCATCAAGCAACATGTTCTTTCACCCGAATTCGCAATCATTAATCGCGCGGCTCCCGAGTCTTCACACAGACTCTTCAGCCCCGCCCTTCCCCAATTCCATCGTGTAATTCCATCGTTCATGTTGCGAAGCTTGTTCGGCATTCCGGCCATCTGCTATGGTGCGAAGTATGCCCGCAATCAAACATTTGGATTGCTCGCGCTGCAAAGAAACGGTTTCCGCCGAGACGCCGCAGACTCTTTGCCCGAAGTGCAAGGGCGCGCTCTACGTTCGCTACGACCTGACTCCGCTGCGCGGAGCTGGCGCGCGAGACGCCGTCGTCCAGGGCGCGGCGACTTCGCCCTGGCCCGGCATGTGGCGCTATCGCTCGGTGCTTCCGACCGTCGAGCCACTCACACTGGGCGAAGGCTGGACGCCGATGCTGCGCAGCCGCCGCCACCCCGGCTTGTTCCTGAAGGAGGAAGGCGCGAACCCCACCGGCTCGTTCAAGGCGCGCGGCCTGGCACTCGCGGTGACTATGGCGCGGCATTACGGACTGCGCAAACTCGCCGTACCATCCGCGGGAAATGCAGCGGGCGCGCTTGCTGCTTACGCTGCCGCGGCGGGAATCGAAGCGCATATTTTCATGCCACGGGATGTGCCGTTTGCGAATTACGTCGAGGCGGTAGCCTACGGCGCGCATGTGACGTTGGTCAACGGTCTAATTTCGGATTGCGGGCGGATGGTGGCGGACCGCAAGGACGCCGAAGGCTGGTTCGACGTCTCGACGCTGAAGGAGCCGTTTCGCGTCGAGGGCAAGAAGACGATGGGCTATGAGTTGGTCGAACAGCTCGGCTGGGAATATCCGGAGGCCGTGTTTTATCCGACGGGCGGAGGGGTGGGCCTGATCGGAATGTGGAAAGCTTTCGGCGAGCTGGAAGAGCTGGGCTGGGTGCGTCCTGGAAAGCGGCCGCGGATGATTGCAGTGCAATCGTCGGGCTGCGCGCCGATTGCGCGCGCCTTCGATAAAGGCGCCGAGGCGAGCGAAGTGTGGGAGAGCGCGTCCACATTTGCTTCGGGCTTGCGCGTGCCGAAGCCTTACGGCGACTCGATCATGCTGGAGATTTTGCGGGAATCGGGAGGCGTGGCGCTGGCGATTCCCGACGGCGAGATTCTCGCCTCACTGAAAGATTGGGCCAAGAACGAGGGCATCTTTCTTTCGCCGGAAGGCGCCGCCGCGACTGCAGCCTACGATCATCTGCTCGCGACGGGTTCTCTGAAACCAGCAGATAGAGTGGTTCTCTTCAATACCGGCTCCGGATTAAAGTACACGGACGTGACGGCTGCAGCTATGCACCTACAACGCCCGGCGCAAAGTGTGTAATCTCATCGCAAAAATACCTGAGCCCGCGGAATTGGAATCCTTTTCCGACAACACTGCATCTATTCCTTCTCTGTAAGGCGCAAATTCCCGCCGCGCGTCGCTGCAAAAGGCGACGGTCGTTGCTTTATCTGCTCCAAATCGAACGTGGCGGATTGACAACGGGAATTTGTATCGGTAAACTCGCGGGATTTGAGTGAGGTCTTTAACCTCACCTAGGGACTTGACGATGGACAAGAAACGGTTGGACTACTACAAGAAGAAACTGATTACACGGCGGGAAGAGTTGGTGCGTGGAATCGCACGCACCGAGCAGGAAGGCCGCGAGGCGGATGAAGATCCCACCGTTGATCTGGCCGATAAGGCAGCGAATTCCTACACCAAGGAATTCCTCTTCGGCCAAACACATAACGATCGCTCGCTGCTGCAACTGGTAGACGACGCGCTCTCACGCATCAAGGACAGCTCCTTTGGCGAATGCAGTTCCTGCCATCAAGAGCTCCAACAGAAGCGGCTCGAAGCCGTGCCGTGGACGCGTTACTGCATAACCTGCCAGGAAAAGACCGAGCAAGGGCTGCTCTAAGCAGGACGCGCAGCCCGTCTTCGCAATTCTTCGCGGTCGGCCGATTCGCTAGGGGTGTGCCCGCAGGTGTCGCAGCCAACGCGAGCACGCTCGCCTGTCTACGTATAGATACTGACTTTACATCCCCTCGCCGGTTGGAGTAGCGTCCGCAATCCCCCCTTCCGATTCACAACGAGCTCGTGATCTTTGATGATCTTACGCAGCGCCATTGATTCGCTAGCCGCCGTGCTCTTCCCTGCGCCTTGCAGGATTTGCGGCGCCGTCCTGCTTAACGCGAGCCGGATTCCAATTTGCGCTGCGTGCCTTGCCTCGTTTGAGCCGATTCCACAGCCGATGTGCGAGCGTTGCGGCAAGCCCTTTCTAACGCCGGTTGGAGCAGAGTCCGTCCAGCCGCGCTGCCGGCTGTGCCGGGAAGTTTTTTTTGCCTTCGACTTCGCGCGCAGCTACGGCGTGTATAACGACGCGTGCATCACGCGATTCTGCTGCTGAAATACGAAGAAGTGACGCGCCTGGGCGATTGGTTCGCGGCCAGGCTAGCGGAGCTGATGGCGCGCGAAGCCGAGGCATTTGGCGCGGACGTGGTGGTGCCAGTGCCATTGCATCCAGACCGGAAGCGCGAACGAGGGTATAATCAAGCAGAGCTGATTGCGCGTCCATTGGCCCGACGCTTGCATCTAAAAGAGGGTGCTTACCTGCTGATGCGAACGAAGCCTCGTCCGGCTCGGTTGGTGCTTTCGCGCAAGGAGCAGTGGGATTCGGTACGTGGCGCGTACGCCACGCGCAAGGGGCTGCGGGTTGACAAGCTTCGCGTTCTACTGGTAGATGATGTAATGACGACTGGCGCGACATTAGATGCGTGTGCACGAGCCTTGAAGAGCGCGGGAGCCAGTTCTGTTCTGGGATTGACGGTCGCGCGAGTGGTTACCGGCCGGTCGCCTGCGGGCTCACTGCACAGGCAGGAAACAAGGAAAGGCGAAATAAACCAAGAGGGTGCCGCGAGCATCCTTACTGGCTAAGGAAAAACCAAACCAGCGACGCAAAGGCGGCGCACATGGATAAGCGACCTAAGCTCGGCTTACGGCCCCGACCCAACATCGGGCTGAGCGGTGTTGCGCCGGACCCGCTGGCGGCAAAGCAGCCGTCCAATTCTCCCGCCAGCCGCCCTTCGGTGATGCAAGCCCCGGTGCTGGTTTTGAACGCGACCTTCGAACCTATCAATGTTACCGCCGTGCGGCGTGCGCTCGTGCTGATGCTCAAGGGCGTCGCTCAGGCCGAAGAAACCAATCACACCGAAGTGCATTCGACGCAGAAGGCGATCCAGGTTCCTTCGGTAATTCGCCTGCTGAGTTACCGGCACATTCCGCAGCAGAGCCGCGCGCTATCGCGCAAAAATATTTTGCTGCGCGATCGCAATACTTGCCAGTTCTGCGCCTGCGCGTTTCCTGCGTCGGAGCTGACGCTGGATCACGTGCTGCCGCGTTCGCGCGGCGGACGCTCGACGTGGGAGAATCTCGTCGCGTGCTGCTACGCTTGTAACAACCGCAAGGGCGACCGCACGCCGGAAGAAGCGGGGATCAAGTTGCAGCGCCGTCCGCGCCCTTTCACGCTGCACACATCACGACAATTGATGCGGCTCATCGGACATCGTGATGAGAAGTGGCGTAAGTATCTGTTTTACTGACGCTTGCCAATTTTTTTTGTGCGGGCTGCTTCATGCAACCTTTTCCCACCGTTCACGTCTAATCTTTTAATTACTTCTAGGACACACCCCGGGAAGTGGTTCTGGTTCAACCCAGGCCGCTTCCCCTCCTTTTCCTAGCGCGAAAATCGATTTATTGCTGGCGAAATACGATCTTCAGCCCTCGGCGCCAATCTTCGGAAAGTCCAATCCTCGTGACTTGAATTTCCGGCGATAAATATTTCAGTAGAGTATCCGTCGCGGAATGGAAGCGCAGACCCGGAGCTACCAACCACACCAGCGGCGGCCGCGGATCTATTTGCACTCCCGCAAAGTAGCCGTATTCCTGAAAATCTCCTTCGCGCTGATGACGCCGCACGCGCAGCCAGTAGTCCACCGCTTGCACCGGCAATTGAATATCTTCTGAAGCCTTCAGCTCGATCACTACCGGCCGGCCCTTGCGCGTAATTCCGAGCAGATCCAGCACGCCGCGATCTCCTGCGGCCAGCGCCGGGACTTGCGAATAGAAATGTTCGGGATCAAGTTGCGCGTCGAGACTCACGGGATCTTCCAGGACAATGGATTCCAGCCAGCGCTCCGGCGCGGCGCGATAGAGGTAATGATTCGCGTCTTCCGCGAGCGAACTACGATGCAGGTCCAGCTGACGCAGCAGGCGTTCGAGGCGCGGCTTCGTGGCAGAGGTCAATCGTTCCGGCGCCCGGCCCAAGCCGAACAAAACTCCTTGCTTCGTCCAATGCGCGAAGACAAGGCCGCGAAACGAGAGTCCCACATCATCTTTCCCAGCCAGAACGCGCACGTCAATCGCGCTGGATGCGTCGGGAAGCATCGCGCAGATTTCCGCGATGGTGTCCGCCGAGGCGCACAACTTCGATTCGATTTCGCGGCGCGGCATGAGCCTGCTTTCGAGGTTTCCGGCGTCGGCGGAATCAACTTTTTGCATCATGCCGTCCGGCTCGCGCAGTTCGTAAATTTCTGTGCGCGCCGCGGACGAAAGCGCGAGAAGCCGTTCGCGCAGGCATCGGCTGCCTCCTTGCGGAACAAATAGCCGCAGGCCTTCGATCGCGCGCTGCTGAACGTGGCTGCGCAGCCAATCGAGCCACAAAATGCCGAATGCAAGGATACCTTCGACAGCCGCTGCGTCCTCGTTCGCGGAGACGGCCAGCACGCCCCAGGCGCACGAGCCTTCGTGCATCACCCCGCGTACGTACAGGCCGGAAAATGAATGCTCGAGGTCCGGAGCCGCGGTGAGCGAATCCACCACGGCGTCCGGGAAGCGTTCTTTGAGGATGCGCTCGAAGCGGGCACGAAATTGTTCGCGTGTGATTCTGCCGGCGGCGCGCGGCGAATCGGTCCCGGTTTCGCGCGGCCGAATCTTTGCACCTCGAGGACGATGCGATCTTCCGCGCGCTCTCTTACACGCAGAACTCGACGCGTTAAATTGCGCTCGTCCGACCACAAATGCACCAGCGCCTGATTGCCTTTGCGCTTGATTTCACACTGCAGCGATGCGAGTTCGGCGAGCCATTGGCCGTCTTCGCGAACTTCCACGCAGCCGGACGCAGCAAGATCGCTCAAGGCGCGATCGAGTGCCGCCCAATCCTCCGCAGGCGCGTTCAATGGCACACCGCCAGTCTTTACGTTGGGGAATTGATCCTTCGCTATTATTGCAGAATCAGACCAGTAACGTTAATGGATGGATACTGATGATTCCACTCCGCGGGAATGTGTTCGAGCGTAATTTGAAAATCGCGGCGCTGGCCGGCGGGCAGCGGGTCCGAATGGGGTGCGATCAACACTTCGGTTTCGCGCAGAATCACCTGATTCAAGTCGTCGTGAAATTCCACCGCCACTTGCATTGCAGCGATATTTTGCACGCCGTCGTTTTGCATGGTACCGGCTACGTACGTGAATTCCTGCTTCAGGAAATTCGTGGCGCGCGCCAGTTGAATGCCGGTGAAATGGATTCGTTCGGCGTAGGCCTGTTCCGCGGGATCAAATGGTAATTTCAGAGCGGAGGCTTGCGCGGGAGAGCGCATGTGGCGCGTCAGCAGCACAAAACTGCCGAAAATAATTGCCACTACCAGAATTCCGAGCGCAAAAGCGAGCGGGAATCGCCGCCGTTCTTTGCTGTAGGAGCTTTCGCCGGGTTCCATGGACCATTCCCTGTAGTTTAACGGCCAAAAGCGAGGCGCATGATGAGCGGCTCGGGAAGCCCTCCGGCGCCCATGCGCTTCTGCACCGATTCGATGTCGTAGGGCACGCGCCAGAATTCGACGGACTTGTTCGGCAAGTCCGCGATGACGAAGGCGGCGCGAGTATCTCCATCGCGTGGCTGACCCACCGAGCCAGGATTCAGCAAATACGTGGTGCCCTCTTCGATCGTGAGTGTGGAGAAATGTTTTTCGTCCGTGGGCTTGAAATGGAGGGCGCCGACCTGATCATTGTGAAGAGTGAAACCGCCCTGCAAATGCGTGTGCCCGAAAAAAGTGACCTGCGCCGGCGCGTCGAGCAGGCTATCGAGCGCTTGGGCCGGCGCGAAGACGTACTCGTCTTCATCCTTATAGGCGCCATGGACCATCACGAAGCCGTCCACCGTGAGGGGACCGATCGGCAACTTTTCGAGCCACTCGCGATTTTCCGGGCGCAGTTGCTCGCGGGTCCATAGCGCGACGGCGCGCGCGACGGGGTTGAAGTCGTCGGCGTTGGCGAGGCCGGATCCGGCTTTGTCATGATTGCCGCGAATCGTGACGGCGCCGAGTTCGCGGATGCGATCCACCACTTCGTTGGGATCCGGGCCGTAGCCAACCACGTCGCCGAGGCACACCACTTGGTCCCAACGGCCTTTGGCCGCGTCCAGCGCCGTGTTCAGCGCCGTCAGGTTTGCGTGGATGTCGCTCAGGATTAAATAGCGCATTCAGCTGCCCCCGCAGGCAGGATGCGAATTATAGACGAACATAGCACGTGATGCACGAAATGGCGCGCCGAGCAGTGGAAAATCGCCGGCCGGCCTACTTAGCGGATCAGCATGCAATCGCCATAGCTGTAAAAGCGGTATTCGGACTGCACCGCGTGTTCGTAGGCGCGCAAGATATTTTCGCGGCCAGTGTGAGTGGCGACCAGAGCCAGCAAGGTCGATTGCGGCAAGTGGAAATTCGTGAGCAATTGATTGACGATGCGAATTGGCTTGCCGGGGTAGAGGAAAATGTTTGCTTCCGCGCTGCCGGGTTGCAGCGTGGCGGCTTGTTGCGCCGCCTTTTCGGCGGCGTCTTCGAGCGTGCGCACTACCGTGGTGCCAATCGCCAGGATCGGACGGTGTTCGCGTTGCGCGCGTTCGATCGCTCCGACGGTGGCCGGCGGAATTGCGTATTTCTCGGCGTGGATTTTGTGATCTTCGAGGCGCTCGGTGCGGACGGGTTCGAATGTGCCCAGGCCCACATCGAGCGTAACTTCGGCAATTTCTATTCCGCGAGCGCGTACGCGCTGCAGAATTTCCGGCGTGAAGTGCAGCCCCGCGGTCGGCGCTGCCACGGCGCTTCCCTGCTTCGCGTAGACGGTCTGATATCGTTCGCGGTCGAGCGGCTCATCGGCGCGCTTGATATACGGCGGCAGCGGGATGTGTCCGAACCGGTCAAGCGTCTGGTGAAAGCCGTTCTTGGAGTGAAATCGCAACACGCGCAAGCCATAATCGCCGCGACGTTCGACCCAAGCTTCAAGTTCGCCTTCAGCTTCGCCAAATATGATTCGCTCACCTACCGGAATTTTTCTTCCGGGACGGACCAGCGTCTCCCAGGTGTCCGCTTCGAGTTGACGAACGAGGAGCACTTCGATCGTTGTCTGCAGATGCTCGTGGCGCGTGGGGCTGTGCGTACCAGGCGGTTCGGCGTGGATTCCAGCCCGCCTGCCGAATAAACGCGCAGGGAGGACGCGGGCGTCATTGATGACGATCAGCTCATCGCCGCGAAGAATGTCTGGGAACGCGCGGAACTGGAGATCCTCCCACGCGCCGGATACGCGATCGAGCAACAGCAGCCGCGATGCGTCGCGCTCGTCGAGCGGCCGTTGCGCGATGCGCTCCGGTGGAAGATCAAAGTTGAGTTCGCTGAGGTTCATAGGTTCGCGCGCTCGCCGCTGGCTGGCACAACTCGTGCGGTTGTGTTAAGTACAACGAGGCGAGCGGTGTCGCGCTCTTCGAGTTTTTCTTGCCGTGCGGGCCGCATGCGCGCCGCCATCATTGCAGCGCGCTAGCCGTTTTATTCTATCAGTCAGGTGGGAATCGTGGCGGAAGCCTCCGTGGTTATCAGCTCGCGTGGGTCCGAACGGCTGCGCTCCGGCCATCCGTGGGTGTACAAGAGCGACGTGCGATCGGCACAGGCCGAGGCGGGAGCCGTCGTACGCGTCACCGACGAACGCGGACGTTTCCACGGCCGCGCCTTTTACAGCGACAAATCGCAGATCGCCGTTCGCCTCCTGACCCACCACAACGTGCCGGTTGACCGCGATTTTTTTGCGGGACGCCTGCGGCGCGCCGCGACCTTCCGACAAACCGTGGTCGAAAATACCGACGCGTGTCGGCTGGTTTACGGCGAAGCTGACCAGTTGCCTTCAGTCATTGTGGACCGCTACGGCGACTATTTTGTGCTGCAGACTCTGAGCCAGGGATCGGAGAAGCAGAAAGCGCTGCTTGTTGAAATCCTGATCGAGCTTTTTTCGCCGAAGGGGATTCTGGAGCGCAACGATCCTAAGGTGCGTTTGCTGGAAGGGCTTGAGCAGCGCGTCGGCGTACTTTACGGCGAAGTGCCGTCAGAAATTCTCGCGAAAGAAAACGGCGTCACTTTCGTTTATGACCTGGTGCACGGGCAGAAAACCGGCTCGTTCCTCGATCAGCGCGAGAACCACTGGGCCGCGCGGCGTTACGCTTCCGGCGAAGTGCTCGATTGCTTCAGCTACCAGGGCGGCTTCGCGCTCACGGTCGCGGGGAATTGCCAGCACGTCGAAGCCGTGGATATGGGAGGAGCTGCCCTAGAAGCTGCGCGGCGCAATCAAGAGCTGAATTCGATTGGGAATGTGACATTTCGCGAAGCAAACGCGTTTGATCTTCTGAAAGAGTACGACGAGGTCGGCCGGCGCTTCCGGATGGTAATCCTCGACCCGCCGGCGTTTGCAAAGAACCGCGATAGCCTGCCTGCGGCGCAGCGCGGCTATAAAGAGATCAATCTTAGGGCGCTGAAGATCCTTGAGCCGGGCGGCTATCTCGTGACCTGCTCCTGCTCCTACCATGTCAGCGAAGCCCTTTTCCTTCAGCTGATTGCGGAGGCCGCGAATGATGCCCGGAGAACCGTTGGTGTGGTCGAACGCCGGACGCAGGCTGCGGACCATCCAATTCTGCTGACGATGCCTGAATCACTGTATCTTAAGTGCATTATTATAAGAGCGTTAGAGTAATTCTGGCCGAATCGCGATTCGGAGCGCGCCCAGATTGCACTTGACAATAGAACACTCATATTTTATTATGCACTTGGCATAACTAGCCTCGAGATTGCCACCGCGATCGGCATGCACGACGCCGAAGACCTCGAAGCACCGGGGCCGGGTGGCGCGTTCCATCGCCCCCTTTTTGTCTAGACTGGAAAGTGAGAAAATCCCGACATGCTGCGTTTTGACAAATTAACCGTGAAGGCTCAAGAGGCCCTGCAAGCCGCTCAGGAAATGGGCGGACGCATGGGCCAACAGCAGATTGAGCCACTGCACTTGCTGTGGGCCTTGATTGCTCAGGGCGACGGCGTGGTGCCGCCGCTGCTGGAAAAACTAGGGGTGTCGCCAGCTCGTTTGGCGGCGGAAGCCGAAAAGCAGATCGAGCGCTTACCCAAAGTTTCCGGAGTCTCACAACAATATCTGAGTCCTGCAACGAACAAAGTCCTCGAGAGCGCGTTTGACGAAGCGCAGCGCCTGAAGGACGAGTACGTTTCGACTGAGCATATTTTGCTCGGCATTTCGTCCGCGGATAAAGACCCCGCCGGGCAAATGCTGGTGAAAGCCGGCGCGACGCACGACGCCATTCTGCAAGCGATGGCGACGATTCGGGGCAGCCATCGCGTCACATCGCAAAATCCCGAGTCAACGTACCGCGCGCTCGATCAGTACGCGCGCGACCTGACAGACCTCGCACGGCGCGGTAAGCTCGACCCGGTAATCGGTCGCGATGAAGAAATCCGGCGCGTCATGCAGATCCTTGCGCGGCGCACGAAAAATAATCCGGTGCTGATCGGCGAGCCAGGCGTGGGCAAGACGGCCATCGTTGAAGGCCTGGCCAGCCGCATCATTGCAGGCGACGTTCCCGAAGTGCTGAAGCCCAAGCGCATCGTTTCGCTGGACCTGGCTGCATTGGTCGCCGGCGCAAAGTATCGCGGAGAATTCGAAGACCGACTCAAGGCGGTGTTGAAGGAAGTCACCGAATCCGAAGGCCAGATCATTCTTTTCATTGACGAGCTGCACACGCTGGTGGGCGCGGGCGCCGCGGAAGGCTCGATGGACGCCTCCAACATGCTGAAGCCCGCCCTTGCGCGCGGCGAACTGCGTGCCATCGGCGCGACCACGCTGAACGAATACCGCAAATATATTGAAAAGGATCCTGCGCTCGAGCGTCGGTTCCAGCCCGTCTATGTGGGCGAGCCTTCCGTGGAAGATACCATCGCGATACTGCGCGGGCTGAAAGACCGCTACGAAGTCCATCACGGTGTGCGCATCAAGGACTCCGCGATCGTGGCCGCCGCGATTCTTTCGCAGCGCTATATCACCGATCGTTTTCTTCCGGACAAGGCCATTGATCTGGTGGACGAAGCCGCCGCCGGGCTGCGAATGGAAATTGATTCCCTTCCCGCTGAAATTGACGACATCGAGCGCCGCATCATGCAACTGGAAATCGAGCGCCAGGCACTGAAAAAGGAATCGGACGCGCATTCGAAAGAACGCGTGAAGCAAATTGAAAAAGAGCTCAGCACCATGCGTGAGCAGTCCAACTCGCTGAAGGCGCACTGGCAAACCGAAAAGGATGCCATCGGGCGCATTCGCAAGCAGAAAGAAGAAATCGAGCGGCTGAAAGGCGAGGAGCAGCGCTACGAACGCACCGGCGATCTTTCACGCGTGGCGGAAATCCGCTACGGCAAGCTCTCCGCGGCCGAAAAGGAATTGAAAGCGGCGCAGGACAAACTCGGCGAGCTGCAAAAAGATCATCCGATGCTGAAGGAAGAAGTGGGCGAGGAAGAAATCGCCAAGATCGTCAGCAAATGGACGGGCATTCCCGCAGGGCGCCTGCTCGAGGGCGAAGTGCAGAAACTTGTGCACATGGAAGAGCGCCTGCGCGACCGCGTGATCGGTCAGGATCAGGCGCTGCAGGCCGTAGCGAACGCGATTCGTCGCAGCCGTTCGGGTTTGAGCGATCCGAATCGCCCGATCGGATCATTCCTTTTCCTCGGCCCCACTGGTGTGGGCAAGACGGAGCTCGCGCGCGCCGTGGCGGAATTTTTGTTCGACGATGAGCGCGCCATCATTCGACTGGATATGTCCGAGTACATGGAGAAGCATTCGGTTGCGCGCATGATCGGCGCGCCTCCAGGCTATGTGGGTTATGAAGAAGGCGGCCAATTGAGCGAACAGGTCCGCCGCCGTCCCTATTCGGTTGTGCTGTTGGATGAAATCGAGAAAGCGCATCCGGACGTCTTCAACGTGCTATTGCAGATTTTGGACGATGGCCGCCTGACCGACGGAAAGGGACGCACGGTGGATTTTCGCAATACCGTGATCATAATGACGTCGAACGTTGGCTCGACCGCAATGTTCGATCTGATGGAAACAGATCCGAAGAAAGCGCGCGAGCAGGCCATGGCGGCGTTGCGCGAAATCTTCCGTCCGGAGTTCCTGAACCGGATTGACGATATCGTGCTGTTCCGTCCGCTGGGCAAGGATCAGATCGAGCACATCATTGACTTTCAGCTGAAGCACCTTCTGAAGCGCCTCGGCGAGAAGCAAGTGGAGCTATACCTGACTTCCGCGGCGAAGGCTTTGCTCTTCCGCGAAGGGTACGATCCGGCGTACGGCGCGCGGCCGATGAAGCGCGCGATTCAGCGGCTGATCCAGGATCCTCTGGCACTGAAGATTCTGGACGGCGAGGTGAAGCCGGGCGATACATTGCGAGTGGATGTGGATACGAAGACGGACGAAATGAAGTTTGATAAGGAAAAACGGAAAGCAGGCGCTGCCTGATCGCCCGCAGGCCGCGCTTGGAAGGTCCAAATTTATGAAGACTCTCAAGACTACATTTCTACTGACTGCGTTGACTCTGCTGCTGCTTTTTGTCGGCCAAATGCTGGGTGGCTCGCACGGCTTGACCATCGCGTTGGTGGTAGCGGTCCTGATGAACGGCGGGGCGTATTTCTTCTCGGACAAAATTGCGTTGGCTTCGAGCGGCGCGGTGCCCATCAGCCGCGAGCAGGAACCGCGGCTCTATGCGGTAATGGAGCGCTTAGCGGCTAAGGCCAATTTGCCGATGCCGAAGCTGTACATGATCCCGCAGGCGGCGCCGAACGCGTTCGCTACCGGCCGTAATCCGAGCCATGCGTCCGTGGCCGTCACGCAAGGCTTGATGGAAATCATGAACGATGACGAGCTCGAGGGCGTAATCGCGCACGAGCTTTCGCATGTGCGCAATTACGACATCCTCACGTCGTCCATTGCCGCGACCATTGCGGGCGCGATTACGTGGGTAGCGCGCATGGGATTCTGGTTTGGCGGTGGCGGCGATGACCGCAATCGCGGCAGCGGAATCGTCGGACTTCTAATGCTCTTCCTCGCGCCGTTGGCAGCGATGCTGCTGCAGCTGGGAATCTCGCGCCAGCGCGAATATCAAGCCGATGCTTCCGGAGTGAAAATGGTCGGCCACGCCAACGGGCTGATCAGCGCGTTGGAAAAGCTGGGCGCGTACAATAAGCGAATTCCGATGGACATTCCCCCCACGACTTCCGCGCTGATGATCGTGCAACCGCTCAGCGCGCGCGAAATGTTTTCGAGCCTTTTCAGCACGCACCCGCCGCTGGCAGATCGCATTGCGGCGCTGCGCAACATGACGATCACGCGCGAAGGGTAATAGGCGCCAGTTGGAGGACTAGTACTTCTACGCAATTACCGTCCGCTGTAGTGCCATTTTCGGTCCACCACGCAGAATTGTTACGGAGAAGTAAAAATTGCCGGGCGAAATACACGAATCGCCTCACGGCTTCCCCCGATTTGCACCAGTAAATGGCTTAGTACCTTACAGTTGCGAGTCTCGCCCGCGCCTCTGAACTTTGGTTCCACGCGTGCTTTTCCACCATGCGCAAGGGATTCCTCGGAGGAGAAAGAACATGAGTGACGAACGGCAAGACGTAGTGATCGCAGACGAAGCTACGGCACCCCGATGGGTGGGCATCGTCGTGGTTGCTCTGGCGGTTGTCTCACTGGTGGCTTTGGGCGCCGGCTGGACCGCCTCGACTCGCTCGAAGCAGCTCGAACAGTCTCTGGCTGCACAAACGCAGCAGATCAAGCAGAACGACGACGTGGTTAGCCAGCGTTTGGCGAAGGCTGAAGACACGAATGCGCAGCTCCAAGGCGAGCTCAGCGTCGTGACCGATAAGATGAAGTTGACCGAAGGCGAACTATCGAAGGCGCGCTACCAAGCCAAGAAGATCAAGGAAGACGACGCCAAGGAATTGGCCGAAATGCAGAACCAGACGAATGCACAACTCGCCACCAAGGCGAGCATGGATGATGTCAACAAGCTCGGCACCGACGTCACCGGCGTGAAGACTGACCTGGACACGGAAAAGAACAACTTGCAAATGGCCCGCGGCGAATTCGGCACTCTGATCGCCCGCAATCATGACGAAGTGGAAGAGCTTCGGCGGCTAGGTGAGCGCGACTACTACGAATTCACCATCGACAAGAAGAATTCGCGCGAGAAAGTCGGAAACCTCATGGTCGAACTCCACGGGACGAACCTCAAGAAGAGCCAGTACGGCGTCACGATCTTTGTTGACGACCAGCGCCACGATAAGAAGAACTTGACGGCCAATGAGCCGCTCTATTTCTTCCAGAGTGGTGCGCGTGCTCCGCTTGAGTTCGTGGTCAACTCGGTGGGCAAGGACAAAATCAGCGGATACTTGAGCGTGCCGAAGGCGAATGCCACTCACGCACAGGCTTCCACTTCTGGCGGGAACTGAGGGTACGTGATTGAATGAACCGCGCTGCGCAGCGCGGCTCGCGATCCACCGCAGCGCAAAAGGGGGCGTTCATCGAACGCCCCCTTTTTATTGTCTGGCGATATCCTTACGGCGAGCCGAATAGCCGGCTGGAGTTACTCCGTCTTCTTCAATGCGCGGTTCTTGCGGCTCAGGAATTTCTTGGCGAGCGCGGGCAGCTTATCGTGCGGCAGTTTGCCTTGTTCGTACAATTTCATCTTCGCCTTGGCCGTTTTGCGGCGCCGCCGCTGCCTTTTCTGCGCCACATATCTCTTGTCGTAAGACATCCATTTCCTCCCATTTAAGTGCGTAACTGATTGTAGCGGACTAGGAAAAGGATGCAAGGCTCGGCACTGATTTTAGGCTCCAGTTCGAGTAGCATGGATTCGCTATGACGGCCACCGCAATCTATGCCAGCCATATCCTCACACCACAGGAACAATTCACCGACTGCGTGATCGTCGTCGAAGGCGGACGCGTCACCGGCATTGGCCATCGCGACGAAGTCCACATACCGCCAGGCGCAAAGGATTATGTCGCCTCGGGCATGACTGTCATCCCGGGCTTTGTAGACGTGCACATCCACGGCGCGGGCGGCCATGACGTGATGGAAGCGACGCCCGACGCGCTCGATCGCATCACCGCAACAGTGGCGCGCTTCGGAACCACCTCCATTGTGGCAACAACCGTGACGGCACCGGTGGAAGATACATGTCACAGCCTGGAAGGCATCGCGCAATACATTCGCAGCCACGAAAACGCGGCGGACAACACACGGTTTGGCGCCGAAATTCTCGGGATGCATCTGGAAGGACCGTTCATCAACAAAGAGCGCCGCGGCGTTCATCCCGTGGATTCGATTGCGCAGCCTTCCATCGAAACCTTCGAGAGATTTCGCGCGGCGGCCGGCGGGTTGGTCAAGATTCTCACCGTGGCGCCAGAGCTTCCCGGCGCTCTGGAATTGATTAAAGCCGCCGTCGCGGACGGCTTGGTGGTCGCCGTGGGCCACACCGACGCGGACTACGCGGAAGCGCGCGCCGCGATTAAAGCGGGAGCGCGCCACGCCGTGCATGTTTATAACGCCATGCGCGCGTTCACGCATCGCGATCCGGGCGTCATCAGCGCGATTCTGACTGACACAGAGGTCACTGCCGAAATCATTGCCGATGGCGTGCATGTGGCCGGGCCCGCGATTCAGGTCCTGCTCGGCACCAAGGGATTCGATACGGTGCTGCTGGTGAGCGACGGCACCGCAGCGACAGGAATGCGCGACGGAAAGTATCGTCTGGGGAGTTTCGAGGTGACGGTAAAGGATGGCGTCTGCCGCAATGCCGAAGGCAAACTGGCGGGCAGCACTCTGACGCTGGATCGCGCGCTGCGCTACATCGTCGAACTAGGCGTGCCGTTTGTGGAGGCCGTGCGCATGGCGACGATTCTGCCGGCGCGTCGCCTGGGCCTAGCAGGCAAAAAAGGCATCCTGGCGATCGGCGCGGATGCTGACCTCGTAGTCTTGACGCCGGACTTGCACGTGGCCGGAGTGATGACTCGCGGAGTCGGGCTGACCTGAAGCATCGGTTTGACCACCTGAAGGGAGAATCCTCTTGTGACCAACGCTGCTCCCGACTTCGCCCAATTCGGCTTCCCCTATCCCGAAAATTTAGTCCAAGCATTCATAGGCGGGTCCCAGCTGCATGGAGCGAAGGTAAACGCGACCGACGACACCGATTGGTATGGTGTTTTTATTGAGCCACCGGAAAAAATGATCGGATTGGACCGCGATGAATTCTTTGTCTTCACGACCGGCGGGAAGGAAGGCGGTAACGGCCCGCAGGATGTGGATGTTTGCCTGTACTCTCTCCGCAAGTGGGCCGGAATGGCCGCGAAAGGAAACCCATCAGCGCTTCATTTCGTTTTCGCCCAGGAGCAGTTCTCAACGAGATGGTGGGACAAGATCCGCGAGCGTCGCGAGCTGTTCAGTTCCAAACGCCATCTGAACCCGTTCATAAGATTTGCTGATGACCAGATGGAGAGATTGTGCGGACGCAAGGGCCAGAAGAACATCCATCGCGCGGCGCTGGAGCAGGCGCATGGCTACGACACGAAATATGCCATGCACGTAATCCGCCTATATTTAGAGGCGAAGGAATACATGGAGACCGGAAAGATCACGCTCCCGAATCCAAAGGTTGATTTGCTGATTGCTATCCGACTAGGAAAGTACAAACGCTCCGAGATCGAGGAAATGGGAAAGGAACTTCAGGCTGAGACTTATTCCGCACAAAAGAGGTCTCCCTTGCCGGACGCCGTGGACCACGAGACGATTTCCCGCCTGATCACGGCGGTCTATGTCGGTTTCTGGGGAACGCAAAAATGACCTTCGTTACTTGTTCAGCGGGATTTTCAATTCGTCAGCGAGTTTATGGGGATCGAACGGGCTGAGCGAAAAATAGTGATCGCCGATGCCAATCGTCGGCACTTTGCGCTTGCCGTGATTCACCTGCAGGACGATGGCTTCGGCAGCTGCGTCGTCGTCAATATTGACCTCCCGGAAAGGGATGCCGCGGTCGCGCAGAAAGTTTTTCGCGCGGCGGCAATCACAGCACCAGGTATTGGAATAAACGGTTATTTCGCTCATATTGCGGTTCTACTTTTCTAGCACAATTATTCGATGCAACGAATAGCCCGCGGATTCAGGCGTGCCAAACCGGAAATACCCTCAAATGCACTACGCTGCGGCGTGCTGCATCTCCCGCGAGCTTCCGCGAACGGCCCCCGAGCCGCTTCTGGAAGCTGCCTGCAAACGCACTTCGGCGCGCTGAATCGCGGCATTCGAACGATCCCAATCCGCTTCGGTGGAACCTGCCTTCGGTAAATCGGCCTTGGCCCGTTCCAGCGCGGCGCGGGCGCGCGCGACGTCAATTTCCTCCGCCCGTTCGGCAATTTCTGCCAACACGATCACGCGGTCCGGCAGCACCTCCGCGTAGCCGTACATCACCGTCAGCAGGCGAGTTTCCCCGCCCTTGTGGAACGTAAGAATCCCTACGCCCAACTCCGTAAGCAATGGCGCGTGCCCCGGCAGAACACCGAGATAGCCGTCTTTGCCAGGCATTTCGAGCGAGTCCACGTCTTCGCTCAAGATGTGCCGCTCGGGCGTTACCACTTGCAACTCGATTTTTTCTGGCAAAGCCATCGCTTTAGTTTCGCCCAGTGCGCTTTCAGCCGCCGACTACGCCACCGCTCCCGCCGCGATCTTCTCCGCCTTTTCGCGGACCTCTTCGATCGTGCCGACCATGTAAAAGGCCTGCTCCGGCAAATCGTCATGCTTGCCTTCGACGATTTCCTTGAACCCGCGGACGGTGTCTTCGATCTTCACGTACTTGCCTTCGAGGCCGGTGAACTGTTCGGCGACGAACATGGGCTGGGAGAGGAATCTTTCGATTTTACGCGCGCGGGTTACGGTTTGCTTGTCCTCGTCGGAAAGTTCCTCGATGCCCAGAATCGCGATGATGTCCTGCAATTCCTTGTAGCGTTGCAGTACGGACTTCACCGAGCGCGCCACGTTGTAATGCTCCTGCCCGACGATGCGCGGGTCCAGAATGCGCGAGAAGCTGGCCAACGGATCAACCGCCGGATAAATGCCGCGCTCGACGATCTGGCGGCTCAGGTTGGTCGTGGCGTCGAGGTGCGCGAACGTCGCGGCCGGAGCTGGGTCGGTGTAGTCATCCGCGGGCACGTAAATCGCTTGCACGGAAGTGATGGAACCATTCTTGGTGGACGTGATGCGTTCCTGCAGCTCGCCGATTTCCGTATTCAGGTTCGGCTGGTAACCGACCGCGGAGGGCATGCGGCCCAGCAACGCTGATACTTCCGAGCCGGCTTGCACGAAGCGGAAGATATTGTCGATGAAGAGCAGCACATCGAGTTTTTCTTCATCGCGGAAATATTCGGCGACGGTCAGTCCGGTAAGGCCGACGCGCAGGCGGGCGCCGGGCGGTTCGGTCATTTGGCCATAGATCAGAGCGCAGCGCGATTTTTCGGAATTGCCCGGCACGACTACGCCCGATTCCTGCATTTCCAACCACAGGTCGTTGCCTTCGCGCGTGCGTTCGCCCACACCCGAAAATACGGAAACGCCGCCGTGTTTCATCGCGACGTTATGAATCAATTCTTGAATCAGCACGGTTTTGCCGACGCCCGCGCCGCCGAACAATCCGATTTTTCCGCCCTTTAGGTAAGGCTCGGTCAGGTCCACGACCTTGATGCCGGTCTCGAACATTTCGAGAGCGGTGGATTGATCGTCGAGCGCGGGAGCCGGACGGTGAATCGGGTAGCGCTTCTCGTACTTCACGGGTCCGAGATTATCCACCGGGTCGCCGAGCACGTTGAGCACCCGACCGAGCACGCCACGTCCCACTGGTACGGTAATGTTCTCGCCAAGGTCCAGCGCTTTCATGCCGCGCACCAGACCTTCGGTCGGCTTCATTGCCACGCAGCGCACGCGCCCTTCGCCCAAGTGTTGCGCCACTTCCGCGACGATATCGAGCGGGTCGGGAGTATTGAAGCCTTCGCTGGTGATGCGCACCGCGTTATTAATGAACGGCAGGTGGCCCTCTTCAAACTGAATGTCGACAACAGGACCGATCACTTCGACGACGCGTCCTGTTTTTTGCTCTTTTGTAGCCATAATGTCTCCCCCGGTTCTTACGCGCTACGACATGGCGGACGCCGCGCCGCTTACAATTTCGATGATTTCCTTCGTAATCTGCGCCTGGCGAATGTTGTTCATCTTCAGCGTGAGCTTATCAATCAGTTCGGACGCATTGCGCGTGGCGGCATCCATGGCTGTCATGCGCGCGGCGTGTTCAGCTGCGGCAGACTCCAGCAGGATGCGAAAAATCTCGGATTCGAGGTAGCGCGGCACCAAACCATTGAAAATCTCTTCTACCGGCTGCTCGTAGATGTAATCGACCACGAAACCTTTGCCCTGCGGGCCGGGCTCGGTGGGCAAGGAGCCGCCTGGCCCCGCGTGCTTTGATGCCAGTTCCCTTTCGCGGTCGGCCGATTCCTTCACTACTTCGGGATCCACCGGAAGCAATTTTTCGGCACGCAGGTTTTGCACCATCACGTTCTTGAACTCGTTGTAGATCGCGTAGACGGCGTCCACTTCGCCGCTCACATAGAGTTCGGCGATGCGCCCGGCAATTTCCTTGGCTTTGGAAAATTCCACGTGGGCGGAGACGTCCGTCCACTCGCCGACGAAGGTGTAGCCGCGTTTGCGTAGCGTGTCGCGGCCCTTTTTGCCCACCACCATCAACTCCAGTTTTTGCTCGTGATGCGCGTGGATGAATTCCATGGCGTGGCGCAGCACGTTGGAATTAAACGCGCCGGCAAGGCTGCGGTCGCCGGTCAGCACCAGCACCAGGATTTTCTCTTCCGGACGACGCTGCAGCAGTGGGTGCGCCGGAGATTCCATGCGCGCGGCCGCCGAACGCAGCACACGCAGAATTTCCTTGGCGTACGGACGCGCCGCAAAGACGCCTTCCTGCGCGCGGCGCAGTTTGGCCGCGGCTACGAATTTCATGGCGCGCGTAATCTGCTTGGTGCTCTTCACCGAGCGAATGCGCCGCCGATAGTCGAGAAGTGTGGGCATGGACGGGAACTAATGCGCTGGTGCGTCCGCCTTCTCCGGCGTTTGCTTCGAGTGATCGCCCGCTGCTCCCGAACCAGAGCCTTCCTTCCCCTGTGCTTTGTCAGCGTGCGCGCTGGCGTGATCCTTGTTGCCCGTTTCGTCTTTCTCTTCGGCTTCCCGCTTTTCTTTCGCGCGCTCTTGCTCGTCCTTCAGCGTCGACTTGAACTGCTCCTTGAACTCGTCCAAAGCCTTCTTAGCTTCGGCCTTGATGGCGTCGTCGAACGCTTTTTTCTCGCGCAACGACTTCAGCAGCCCGTTGTAATTCGTCTCGATGAAAGGATAAAGCTCCTTCTCGAAGCGGCGGCATTCTTCGACGGGCAAATCATCGAGATACTTATTGGAAGCGGCAAAAATGATCAGCACCTGCTTCTCCACCGGCAGCGGCTGGTACTGATCTTGCTTCAAAATCTCCATCAAACGTTGGCCGCGAGCGAGCTGCGCTTGCGTGGCTTTGTCCAATTGCTCGGTACCGAACTGCGCGAACGCCGCGAGGTCGCGATACTGCGCGAGGTCCAGGCGCAATGTGCCGGACACCTGCCGCATGGCCTTGATCTGCGCATTGCCGCCGACGCGGCTCACCGAGATTCCGGCGTTAACCGCGGGGCGAATGCCGCTATTGAAAAGGTCGGCTTCGAGGAAGATTTGGCCGTCGGTGATCGAAATCACGTTGGTGGGAATGTACGCGGAGATGTCGCCGGCCTGCGTTTCGATTACCGGCAGGGCCGTCAGCGATCCAGCGCCGAGTGCGTCATTCAATTTCGCGGCGCGCTCCAGCAAACGCGAATGCAGGAAGAAAACGTCGCCGGGATAAGCCTCGCGGCCGGGAGGGCGCCGCAGCAGCAGCGAAATCTCACGGTAAGACTGGGCGTGCTTCGAAAGGTCATCGTAGAAACAGATCGCGTGGCGCTTGGTGTCGCGGAAGTATTCTCCGATCGCGCACGCCGCAAATGGCGCGATGTATTGCATGGAGGCGGATTCGGAAGCGGTGGCCGCGACGACAATCGTATGTTCCATTGCGCCGAAATCCGTCAGCGTCTTGATCACCTGCGCCACCGTCGAGCGTTTCTGCCCAATCGCGCAGTAAATGCAAATCAAGTCGCCGCCGCGCTGGTTCAAGATCGTGTCCAGAATGATGGCGGTCTTGCCGATTTGCCGGTCGCCGATGATTAATTCGCGCTGGCCGCGGCCGATGGGGATCATCGCGTCAATGGACTTGATGCCCGTCTGAATCGGCTCGCGCACCGGCTGGCGATCAATTACGCCGGGCGCCAAACGCTCCAGCGGCAAGCGCTCGCTCGATTGAATCGGCCCTTTATCGTCAATGGGATTGCCAAGCGCGTCCACCACGCGACCAATCAATCCATCGCCCACCGGCACGGACATGATCTTATTCGTGCGCTTGACGATGTCGCCTTCCCTGATTTCGGTGTAATCGCCGAGCAGCACCGCGCCCACCTGATCTTCTTCCAGATTCAGCGCAATGCCGTACACGTCGTGGGGGAACTCGATCATTTCGCCGGCCATGCACTTGTCGAGTCCATGGATGCGCGCGATTCCGTCGCCCACGGATATCACCGAGCCGACTTCCTCCACTGCCAGGGTCTGCTGGTAATTTTCAATCTGCTCGCGCAGTATTTTTGTGATCTCGTCCGCTTTGATATTGGCCATTCCTGGCTCCCGTAATCCCGCGCACCTGGCTGCGGTGCTATTCCGATTCCAGCCGCTCGCGCAGCCGGTTCAATTGTTCGCGCACCGATCCGTCGTACACCGTGGACCCCACGCGCACCACCACTCCGCCCAAAAGCGTCTCGTCTTCCGCAAAACTGGCCCCAACTTTCCTTTTGGGATCGTCGCCTTTGAATACTTCGATCAACCGCTTTCTTTCGCCTTCGTCCAGCTTGCGCGCCGACGTCACGTCGAGTTGCACGATGTGCTGCCGCCGGTTCAATTCCACGCTCAAAAGTTCGACGATCTCGCGCAACATGTGCGTGCGGCGATTATCCACGACCAAGCAAATAAAGTTGCGCACTGCGTCGTTCAGTTTCATTTTCTCCGCGACTTCATCCACGATTCTGATTTTTACCTCGCGGTCAACCGCCGGGCTTTCCAGCGCGTTCCGCAAATCCCCCGAAGAGAAAAAGACGTCCACGAATTGCGTCAGGCCTTCCGGTATGTCGGGCGCGCCCTTGCGTTCCATCACCACGTCGGCCAGGGCCGCGGCGTAGCGTTCGGCGACGGCGCTCAATTGACGCTCCTCTTCAGCTCGATGACGAAACCGTTAAACAGGAATTCTTCGCTCTTGGGAGTCAAGGAGCGCCGCAGCAGCGCTTCGGCGAGCTGCACGGCCAGCTTCGCGCCGAGAATCTTCAACTCCAGACGTCCCTGGCGCTCGGCGGCTTCGATTTCCGCGCGAGCCGCGCGTTCGATGTTTTCGCTTTCGACGCGCCCCATATCGCGCAGGCGCTGTGCTTCAGCCTCGGCATCACGCTGCCCTACTTCGCGGAGGCGCTTGATCTCATCGTCCAGTCCGGCCAGCTTGCCCTGAATTTCGCGCCGCTGCGCGTCGGCCGCTGCGCATGCGTGGACACCCTCGGCAATCTTGTTCGAAATTTCGTCGGCGTGCTGGCGAAAATAGGGCGCGCCCCACTTCCAGATGGCATAACCGATGCCGCCGAAAACGAGCGCGAAATTCAGCCAGCGGAATACCCAGCCAACCGACGAATCCGCGGGAGAAGGTTCGCCTTCCTCCGCAAACGCAGGCGCCGCAACCAACAGCAGAAAAACTGCTACGGACGCTAGCGCGCGCCAAATGTGCCGGAGCCCACGCGTCATCGGCCCGTGCCTCCAGGCAACGAAATCGGCTTCTCCAAGATGTTGCGCACAATTTCGCCCGCGAGTTCGGGCGTTTGGCGTTCCATTTGCGTGCGTGCCGCTGCCAGCTCGGCTTCTATCTTCTTTTTCGCTTCCGCCACTTCTTTCTGGGCAAGCGAACGCATGGCTTTCAGGTTTTTCGCGCGCTCCGCCAGGATCGCCTGGCGCGCTGCTTCCTGTTCCGCGTAAATTTCCGCGCGCGCTTTGCGCAAGGCTTCGTTGTAATTTTCCAGATCCTGCCGTGCTGCCTCTTCCACCTCCGCCGCTTCGCGCCGCGCTCCTTCGATCTTCGCGTCGCGCTCGGCCATCGCTTTCTGGATGGGCGCAAAAAAAGCCCAACGCATGAAAAGATAAAAAAGGAAAACGATAATAACGGTAGGCACAGCTTGAAGAAACAATTCGCCGAGCTGGTGGAGGATATCCATCGTCAGGAAAGCGTAGGAATACGTTTGCCCCAGTTGTTCTAGTTTAGCTTAAGTCAGGCTTGGCCCCGAACCACGCCCGCGCACACTTCTAGGCTCAAACAAAGACGCCGATTATCGCATCGAGCACCACAATCGTCAACGCTTTGCGCCCCTATTTGCAGCCCTGGAAAGCACTGCGACCGCGCACGGCAAGCCTCGTTTCGAATGCACCGGTCCAGTTTTCGACCACCGGTCATATCTGTCGCGCCGATGGTCCGTGCGGCCGTTCGAATGCCTGCTTATGCTTCACCACAAACCACAATTGAATCGCGATCAGGGGCAGGCTAAACAGCAACCCGGTCCAGATCGGAAATTTCGCCTGCGACGGCGACGCCGGCAAGCCCATCGTTCCCTTCATTAGCGTTTCGGCTTGGTCAAAGCGCGCCTGCGCGCCAGGGAGCACCACCGAGATGATCGAATTGAAAATTCCGAAGTTGAAATAATAGATCGCCAGGCTGCGGCCCCAGGGCTCCAGCTTCAGCAGGCCGTACGCCATCATCAACTGCACGCTCATAAAGCCCATGATGATCAGCGACGCCTTCCAACCCGTATAGAAGATACCCATGAACATCATGGGCACGTGCATCAGCTGAATCAACGGAAGCACGCAGGCTCCCAAAAGCGAAACGTACGCAATAATCGTGATGCTCAGCGGTCTTTTCAGCTGTTCGGACACCGCGGCCGCCGCCGGAGCGCCCCAGACGGCTTGGGACGCCGGCGCGGGAGCATCCGGTCTTCCGAATTGCTCCTTTACAGGCCGGCTATTGAAGAAGTAAAGCCACCACACGCCCAGCACCGCCAAGATCGCGTATACCATCACCATTCCGACCCGCGCCGTCGCCATCACCTTTTGGGTAAGCTCCGGATTCGTGGCGTCGATCGTCGCGGGAAGTGGAACAAAAAGCATCATGAGGATTCCGGGTACCGCGACCACCAGTAGAAATGCGCTGAAGAGCACCATGGAGATGCGGGCCCACGCCCGGAGTCGGAGCAGGTTGATGCCGGTAGCAACGCCCCAAACCGCGAACGCCAGCATGAACAAGATAAGAACGATGCCGAACGATGTGGGAAACGGAAGCGCATTGCCCTTCGTGGCGAGCGCCGCCACGCCCAAAACCAGGAATGCGCTCCAAAGTAGCGTAAGGCCCGAACCGATGAACACCACAATCGCGGAAATCTTCACGCCTGCCGAACGCTTCATCAATCGCCTCGCGCAGCTTTCGCCGCAGTATACAGCAGTGCGCGGACAAACGCGGGGAGGTAAGTAGCGCCAGCGTGTCGCCGGCTGTTCGCGTTTGAATTTGCAACGGCGGTCTTCAGAGATCGGCTTAGAGTAGAGCGGATGTCATCCCGAGCGCAGCGAGGGATCTGCCTTTTCGGTGCCTTAGTGCGTTGCGAAAGTGCGAATCAGTACGCGTAAGCCTGAAGCAGTATGAAGACGACGACGCCCGTCACCGAAACGTAGAGCCAGATGGGAAAGGTGTACCGCGCAATTTTTCTGTGCATCGGAAAGCGGCCGGTAAGGGAAAAGAAAAAAGTGATGAGCACCATCGGCAGCGCCACGATCGAAAGGAAAATGTGGCTGGCGAGGATAGAAAGATAAACTGTGCGGATCGTTGCGTGGCCCATCGGAAAACGCGTGTCGCCATGCAAAGCGTGGTTGACGATATAGCTGATCAGGAAGAGCGACGAGAATGCGAATGCCGTCAACATGCTCGTACGATGCGCGCGACGGTTCCCTGACTTGATGAAGTAAAACCCGAAGCAAAGCGCAATCGCGGCAAGTCCATTCAGCACTGCATTCAGCACCGGCAGGAAAACGTATTTGCCGGCGAACTGCGCGGGAGCATGGTGCAAATACAGCAGCCACAGCAGAAACGAAACTGCCAGGGCGCTGACCGCCACAATCGAGCCCAAAGCCGCGCGCGGGTTGGTCTGCGTTTGGTGCATGAAGACGATTACGATACTACAGGTTTCCGCAGGTTTCCAAACGTGGGACAGTTTCCGACGCACCTTCCTCCGGGAAGCCGTATTGACAATTTCTAAGCGAATGGCAGCATTTATACCCAACAATGCGAAACCGATCCGTGAGGAACCACCATATTCGAAATTTGGTCGAACGGCTCAACGGACGGACGTCGATGGATGTGTATGAAGCCGCAAAGGAGCTTTGGGAGAAGGGCGATCCCGGGACGCTGCGGTCCATAATAAAAACATTGCGGAACGGCAAACGGGCAATGAACAGGACTGCGGCCGCCTACGCTTTGAATTGGAGGAAGGGCGCGATTCTCGCACTTGAGAAGTCCGTGGATAACAAGCAGGAACATCCGAAAGTCAGAGGGCAAGCTGCTGAATCGCTTGCCCACAATCATCGAGAGAAATCGCATCGCGTACTGCTTCGCAATCTTGGCGACCCGTCGAAGGATGTTCGGTTTTGGTGCGCTTACGCACTTGCCGAGATGGGTGAGTCCGAAGCACTGATTCCGTTGAGAGACCTTGTTAAGAGGGACCACCGAATCGTAAGGGGATTCTGGTCGGTGAGCAGTGAAGCAAGGGCGTCCATTCGGAGAATTCGCGAGGAAATGCGTCACAGGAAAGGCCGACGGAAACGGTGCATATTCTGCTCGAAATAGTTGATGGACGACAAGCACCGGTCGTAGCGTCGCGTAAACGCGCAGATCGAGCGTGCGTTGTCCTCATTATCGCTCACTGGCGCAGGGTACTGCGAATTCGATACAATCGCGGTTTGGCGTCGCGCTGACATTCTTGCTGTGCCTTCCCGCGGCCCATGTTCAAGGAGACTTTCGATGCCGTCATTCCCCGGGGTGGACTACCTCGAGTTCGATTCCGTCCTGAGCGACGAAGAGAAGCTCGCGCGCAACACCGCGCGCCAATTCGTGGACGCGGAAATCATGCCGATCATCGAGGAATATAACCGCGAAGGGAAATTCCCCACGCAGCTCGTCCCGCAAATGGCCGAACTCGGCCTTTTCGGCGCGAGCCTGAAAGGCTACGGCTGCGCGGGCATGTCCAACGTGGAATACGGCCTGGTGACGCAGGAACTCGAGCGCGGCGATTCGGGCCTGCGCAGTTTCGTTTCGGTGCAGTCCGCCCTGGTGATGTACCCCATCCACGCCTTCGGCTCCGACGCGCAAAGAGATAAATGGCTGCCGCTGCTGCAACAAGGCAAAGCCATCGGCTGCTTCGGGCTTACCGAGCCGCAATTCGGCTCGAATCCCGGCGGAATGCTCACGCGTGCGGTAAAAAAGGGCGACAGGTACATACTGAACGGCGAAAAAATGTGGATCACCAGCGGTTCGCTCGCGGACGTCGCGGTGATCTGGGCGAAATGCGAGGACGACGTGATTCGCGGCTTCCTGGTGGAAAAAGGCACGCCCGGCTACAAGGCCTGGGACGTGCACGGAAAATATTCGCTGCGCGCGTCGGTCACTTCAGGTCTCGCGATGACCGACTGCAAAATCCCCGTTGCAAACCTGCTGCCCGGCGTGCAAGGGCTGAAAGGCCCGCTGTCGTGCCTCAATCAAGCCCGCTATGGCATCGGCTGGGGCGGCATCGGCGCGGCCATGGCTTGCTACGACACCGCTTTACGTTATGCGAAGGAACGCAAGCAATTCGATAACAAGCCCATCGCCTCGCATCAACTGGTCCAGGAAAAACTGGTGTGGATGATCACCGAAATCACCAAGGCGCAGTTCCTCGCGCTGCAAGTGGGCCGCCTGAAAGATCAGGGCCGCGCGCACCCGTCGCACATTTCGATGCTGAAAATGAATAACGTGTGGATGGCGCGCGAAACCGCGAGCAAAGCGCGCGAAATCCTGGGCGCCAACGGCATCGTGGACGATTACTGCGTGATGCGGCACATGAACAACCTCGAGTCCGTCTTCACCTACGAAGGCACGCACGACATCCACAAATTGATCATCGGTGAACGCATCACCGGAATCGCGGCGTTCTCGTGAAGGGGACGCGTGCGGCTCATCTTCCCGCTGGCTTCGTACTCGTAGCCACCCTCGCGTTTGCGGCTCTTTTTGCCGCAGCGTCAATTCGCGCGCGCGCCGCGGAACCTGCTGCTACGAAACCGAAAGTGCGCGCGATCACCGCGTTTGTCCGCCTCGATCGCGCTACCTATCAGGCGCAAATTCAAGACGCGCTCGAATTCCTGCATACCGCCAAAGCTGCATTCGAAAAATCCGGTTACGAAGTGGAAACGCTACGCATCACGACGCAGCCTTTTCCCGAATACACGCGCGGCCTTTCAGACGACCAGGTCCTCGCATTTTTCCGCGATTACGATGCGCTGGCGGTGAAAGAAGGCTTCGACGCTGCGATTGGCCCGGCGATGTCCAAAGATTCGGACGGTCCGCACGAAGCGGAACTGCTCGGCAAAGTCATCGCGCAGACTAAAACTCTGGAAGCGTCCATTTCCATCGCGGGCGAAGACGGGATCCACTGGCGTTCGATTCACGCCGCGGCCGGAGTCATCAAATATCTCGAAGCGAATACGCCACACAGCCAGGGCAATTTCAATTTTACAGCGGCGGCCTGGGTGCCGTCCGGCACTCCTTTTTATCCCGCCTCGTATTACACGGGCGAGGGACAGCAATTCGCGATCGGGCTCGAGTCGGCCAACGTCGTCAGCGAAGTGCTGGCTTCGACGAAATCTCCCAGCGAAGCGGAAGAACGCCTGAAAAATACCCTCGGCGCGCACGCCGCGAACATCGAAAAAACGGCGATGGAAATCGGCGCCGCAAGCGCGTGGAGATATGGCGGAATTGATCTCTCGCCGGCGCCCATGAAAGACGTCTCGATCGGCCGCGCGATTGAAAATTTTCTCGGCGCGTCGGTAGGCTCGAGCGGCACTTTGAGCACTGCCGCGCTCATCACGCGCTCTCTGAAAGCAATCCCTGTGAAACAAGCCGGCTATTCCGGCCTGATGCTTTCGATCCTTGAAGATACGGTTCTAGCGCAGCGTTGGAGCGAAGGCCGCCTCTCGATTGACGCGATGCTCGCCTATTCCGCCGTCTGCGGCACCGGCCTCGACACAATTCCAATGCCCGGCGATGTGACGCAAAAACAGCTCGAAGCAATCCTGGGCGACGTAGCCAGCCTCTCGGTGAAGTGGCACAAACCGCTCTCCGCCAGGCTTCAGCCGGTAGCCGGAAAGAAACCCGGCGAGATGACCGAATTCGACGATCCCTACCTGGTCAACGCCAAAATTCAACCGCTGCCGTAATTACCGGCGCACGCCGAAGCCGTTGCATTTGTAGCGGCGCGCTTCAATGCGCCATCAGTGTTGCGCCACGAACTGATGGCAGGTTGCGAGGGATCTGCTTTTCGCTGAGACCCTAAGAAAAAAAACAGATTCCTCGGGCAAAATTTCGCTCTCGGAATGACAGTTCTGCCCGTTTTTCGCGACCTGCGAGGTTCGCTGCTGCAAATGCAAAAGCTTCGCACGTAAATAACGCCTTGATTCGTTTTCGCCTATTTGGATTATGATAGGCCGCCCGGAAGGACCGTCCCAGCCACCGGAACTCATTCACCTCACAGGAGCGGCAATGGAAAAAGAACTCAGCCTAGAATTCTTGCGCACGGTGGAAACCGCCGCGATCGCTTCCGCGCGCACAATGGGTCAGGGTGACCGCGCAGGCTCGGACCAGGCCGCCGTCGAAGCGATGCGCTCGGAAATGGACCGCGTCGGCATGGACGGCACGATCGTCATCGGCGAAGGCGAGCGCGACGAAGCGCCAATGCTCTTCATCGGTGAAAAAGTGGGTGCGGCGGTGCGCGACAAGAGCCGCACGTATCCGCAAGTCGATATTGCCGTGGACCCGCTGGAAGGCACCAATCTTTGCGCCACCGGCGAACCGGGCGCCGTGGTGGTGCTCGCGGCCAGCGAACATGGCGGCTTGCTGCACGCCCCGGACCTCTACATGGAAAAACTAATTGTGGGGCCTCCGGCGAAAGGCGCGATTGACCTCGATGCACCAGTGAAAGACAACCTGCGCGCCATCGCCCGGCGCTACGATCGCGACGTGGAGGACCTCGTGATCGTGGTTCTCGATCGTCCGCGCCATGAAAAGCTCATCGCCGACATCCGCGCCGCGGGCGCCCGCATCCGGCTCATCTCCGATGGCGATCTTTCCGCCGGCATCAACGCCGCGGTTCGCGGCACCTCGGTTCACGCGGTCATGGGCACGGGCGGCGCTCCAGAAGGCGTGCTCACCGCTGCAGCGTTGCGCTGCTTGAACGGCCAAATCCTTGCGCGCCTGGTCATTTCCAAGCCCGAACATGAAGAGCGCGTCGCGCAGATGGGCATCAAGGATCCCAAACGCATCTACGAAACCGTGGACCTCGCTCCCGGAAAGAAAATCATCTTCGCGTGTACGGGCGTCACCGGGGGCGGGCTGCTGCGTGGCGTGAATTTCTTCCGCGACGGAACGCGCACGCATTCCCTGATCATGACGCTGCAAGAAGGCGAAGTGCGCTTCATTGACTCGGTGCACCTCGACCGCCATCCGGGCGTCGAAGTCCGCTTCAGCTGAGCCGCCAAGGCGCGGCCCGGGGAAACTTTTCGGATGCGATTTGCGTAGTATGATTCAGCAACGGTTACGAGGGTGAACTATGTCTAGCGCATCCGGACGGCCTCCCGCAGCGATTCCTCCCAAGCGGCGCGACAGCACCACAGCGGTGTGGTGGATTCTGGGCATCGTGGCCGGAGGGATTGTCGTGATGGTCGTCTTCGGCCTGGCTTTGGCCGGAGTCCTGATTCACAACCTGCACGTACGCAATCAAGGGCGGAACGTCGAGATTCAAACGCCGGTCGGCGGAATCAAGGTAGGCCACGAAGCGACCGTCAACCTCCCGGTTTACCCCGGCTCCGAGAGCGCCGATTCGCACAACGCGAATGTGGAGCTTTCCTCGGGTGATGAAGGCTTTGCGATCGCCGTCGAAAAATATCAAACTACGGACGATCTCGGCAAGGTCAGCTCCTGGTACAAGCAGAGGCTCGGATCGAGTTTCCGCCTGGAAAAACGCGGCTCCTACGGCAAAATCCACGGGGTGGACGCTACCAGCGACGCGGACCTGGCGTTCGTGGACGATCGCGGCGATGGCGCGCGCATTGTGGCGCTCACCAACAAGGACAATTGCGTGGAAATCGCGCTGGTGCGCGTCGGCAAGAAAGAGACGCAGTAAACCAGAGCCAGCGGCTCAGCTCCCGCCCTGTCCGCGGCAGTCACTGGCAGCAAGAGCGAAAGTATCCGCCGCAATCGCGTTGAAGATCGGAGCGACGGTCAACGATTTGAATTTATTCCGAGGATTTCCCAGCAGGTGTGCAGCAGGTTTCGGGCGCCGCGGCAGCAGCCGAGGTTCGACGCATTGTGAGTCAAGCCCGGCAATCCGCCAGCGTACTTCGCGGACTTGCCGGGCCAACCCCAATTTCGCCCTGATTCGGTTTTGCCGCGCCTGTAAATTCTGCGGCTGCTAGCGGTGGAGCGCCACCGCTGCGTGGCCCGTGACCTGTTGTTGTCGGCGGGGCAAGTGGTGTGGCAGCCGGTCAGCCACTTGCGGCGGCATAGGGCGCACGGTGTGATTCGTGCTCACGTGCTCGCTAATCGCCTGCAAGCGCTTCAGAATGCCCTGCCACTGTGTCCAATCGAGTTGCCGCAGGTACGGGCGAAGTCCCTGGATGAAAGGATCTTCGAGCACCGTCTCGCCGTTTGTTTCCGGCACGAAGAAGCGATTCAGGCCAACGCCCAGCGCTTCGGCAATCTTTTCCAGCGTGCCGAGGCTTGGCGTCATCTGTCCGCTCTCGATGCGGGACAAATACGAACGAGAAACGCGCGAGCGTGCCTGCAACTGGCTCTGCGTCATGCCGCGTGATTCGCGCAGCTGCCTGATGCGCTGGCCGATATTCTCCACAGTTTCGCGATTCGGCCAGTTCTCAAACAGTTGGCGATCGTCCCCCGGCAAATCCTGGGCTGACGGCGTCGGAATGACGAACGTCACCTTCGGGGGCAGCATGCGCAAGCACCGGCGACAGTTGTCCGTGCGTGTGCGGTACTGCACCAATCCACATACCTGACAGCGAAGCACTTCGCGTTCAGTTTCCATGCTCACTTCTAATGCTTCTTTATCCGCCACCGGGTCTCCTCGCAGACTATTCCGGCGATGCGAAGGGGAGGAACGTCACAACAGGGGAAGGCAGAAACTGGCGCGGAGCGATTCTCCACAGGGTGCCATTTCTTGTCAAGCCCTTTTTCGTCCTCAAGCCGAACAGATTCGACCCTCTTCGCAGCGCGTGCCACAATTCAATGCGGTTGTGGTCCCCCAAATCCGGAAAACGTGCTACGAATTTTCTTCGCCTTCGACGTTTCGTGTCCGATGACGCTCTGAGCACATTGCCGTCCTGCGTCACCGATTGACGATTTACGCTTGCAATTTTGTTGCCCACATTTCAACACGCATTAGGGGCTGGCTGCTCCGCTTTCATCGCACTTCGAGCTAAATACCACTGCGCAAAGTGATTGTGTTCAATCAATGACGAGAAGAAACACCGAATTGCCCGCGCGAACAACACGGATGCGAGCCGCTTCGTCTCATAATTAAACGTCTCACAGACTCGCTGATTCCTACATTGAGACGCTTCGGTCTGATTCTCCCCCTCAGACTGCTGCATTTGCTGCACTGTGCAGTTCAGCATCGCGTGTTTCATTACCGTGCTGGCCACTCCGCCTCGGGCAAGCTCAGACGACATTTCGAGACCCCGCCAAGTGCATGGCTGGGTGGGACGCGACGTCAGGGGCACGGCATGCCGTGCCCGTTTGACCCGTCCATACGGTTTTAGGGCCGAATCTCCCATAATTACGACTCTATCGGCAGCAGCCGCCTGCCCCTTCATCCGCTGGCGACTCACTCCGCGCTATTCGGTGTATCGGCGCGCCCTGGTGCGTCGCGCCGGGACCGCTACCGGCACCTCCCACTCTGCGATAAACTGGAATTGGGGAAAAGAAATGCCAAACCGCGAAGAATCCTGGAATTTATTGTGCGAGTACACGCAAAGCGAGAGTTTGCGCAAACACGCGCTGGCCGTCGAAGCTTGCGTGCGCGCTTATGCTCGGAAACACGGTTCGGATGAGGAGCTGTGGGGCAACGCCGCGCTGCTCCACGATTTCGATTACGAACGCTGGCCCAACGACGCGCATCACCCGACGGAAGAACATCCCTACGAAGGCTCAAAGATTCTGCGCGAGCGGGGTTACCCCGAAGAGATGATCCACGCGATCCTGGGCCACGCCGATTATTGCAACGTCCCGCGTGTTTCGCCCCTCGATAAAGCGCTTTTTGCTTGCGATGAACTGGCCGGGTTCCTGACCGCCTGCGCCTTGATCAAACCCAGCAAGAGCATCCATGAAGTGGAAGCTGCCTCGGTGAAGAAAAAACTGAAGGACAAAGCGTTCGCGCGCGGTGTGAATCGCGGCGACGTCTACAAAGGCGCCGAAGAACTTGGCGTCCCGCTCGAAGAGCACATCATTTTCTGCATCGCAGCTCTCCGCCCGATCGCTCCAGCACTCGGCCTCAATGGCGCAAGCGCCGTCGCCGCTCCCGCGTCCTGAGCGCACGAGCCCGGAACGAGCGCAATCTGTGCGCGTGTGTGATTACCCGCCCGGGCTCTCTCTGCGTCCTCTGCGCGCCTTTCTCTGCGCACCAAGCGTTAAGTGTTTACTCCCGAGACCAAGGACCAAGTCGCGCGAATCACGACTCACCTTGCTTCGCGTGCGCTGCTCACCCGTTCGATCCGAAACGTATAGCACCCAGCCGTCGTGCTGCGCACGTGAATGTAGTCCACGTCTCCACGCGCAAAGATTTTCTCGACGCCGGCGTCCACATTCCCGTCTTGAACATATTCCGTAGCCACCAGGTGCCGGCCGCGTGCATAACCGTTCAACGTCCGAGGGCTGCTTCGCAGCATCGCCGGAAATCCTCCATCTTCGGGATAGCGTTCGCACGCATCCGCGTGGATATACACCGGACCAGGCAGCGGCAGCGTCTCAGTGCCCTCGAACGCGTCCAGAGTGAATAGCGTTGCCTTCTCTTCTCCGGCCGCGATGATCTTCAAGCAATGCCGGCACGGCGCGCCATCGCCGGCAATTTCCGTGTGCGCCGGATGGCCGTAATGCGGGTCTTTCCCCGTGCGGCGCACTGCGTCGGCAATTTCCGTCGGTATCGCCACCACTCTTATGGGAATCATATTTAGCTCCTCGTCTGCAAACAATGCAGCGCGTCCTCGCTCCACATAATTTGCACGAGTTCGTCGAGCGGAACTATCCGGTTCTAGCGTTCAAATTTGGGCATCGCTCAACGCACGGACTTCGCCCCGCAAGGCGGGGGCGATCGGAGATTATTGCAGGGGAGGACTGCCCGCAACTGCGCGTAGAGGTGCCAATTCAGCGAGCAGGCCAAATCAGCGGCAATCGAAAAAATCTACCGCACTGCAACGGCGGGGATGCCGTTGCGCCTGGCGAGATCTTGCAGATCGTCAATCTGCGCTTCGATCTGCGCGACCTGATTTTGCAGGATTTCCACCGTAGCGTAGGGAGTCAATCCCGGCGCGTTTTTGTCGAGCGGAATTGCACCAGAAATTCCGTCGCCGTTTTGCTCGATCTGTTGAATCTCCTGAATCTGCTCCTGGTCCGCATCTATGCGCGCTTGCATCGTGTCCCGCTGCTGCGCATACCAATCCGGATCGAGTTCCTTGATGTACGGCTGCTTCGACGCGGCCGCCGCCACACTCGGCGCTTCCGCCAGGCTCATTTGAGAAGTCGCGCTAGGTCTGAAAATCGAAATCGGAGCCATTTCTCGCAGCAGCGCAATGTCGTCGTTGGTCCAAACTTTCAGCGCCGCCGTATCTGCGCTCCGAACAGCGCGCGCTGTGGCAGCCGACTTTGCCGGTTGGGGAACCAGAAAACTCATCGCAACCAATATCAACGGAGGAAAGGCCATGTGTCGCTCCCAAGCTGCAGCACTTTGGCGGGAAGCATACCGCAACTCACCGCGCACCGAAATACATTCTTCACCCGAGGCGCACACTTGCATTTCGCAATCGCGACTGTGCTAGAATCTGGAAAAATCACGCAGCGCGGGGCGTGTAATGGAACGAGCGGGAAATTTTCTTGGCGGTATGCTGCGTCAAATCAAAAGGCCTGAAGCGGTCGTGGCATGGCTTTCCAGCGTTTGGCCCAGCATCGTCGGCAAAACTCTCGCCGCCCACACGCGTCCGATCCGTTGCCAGGCGGGGCGCCTGGAAGTCGCCGCCGATAACAATGCGTGGCAAAAGCAACTCGAACAAATGAAGCCGGAATTCTGCGCGCAAGTGAACAAAGCCTGGGGCAGCACTCTGATCCGCGAAGTGAAGTTCGCCGCATCCAAGCCGGGTCCACGCAAGCTCCCGCGCGAAATGGATAACGAGCACATTCCGTTTATCCGCCGCCGCAAGCCGTAAGGTCTTGCTGCCAACTCTCTGTGACCTCAATGGGGTACTCTGTGCCCTCTGTGTTTCAGCTTTCGCATTATTATTGATGCGCGAGATTTCAGCCGCGGCCACATTTGCGCTCCATGTCTTCTGTACTAAGATGGAGTGATGAAATTCCTGCATTGTCCATTCCTGACACGCGTCGTCGGCCGCATCGCGCGGAGACACAATGAAAATTAGCCGAGAAGACGTGCTGCGCGTCGCCGAGCTCGCTCACCTGGACCTATCGCCTAAGGAGGTCGAGCTCTATGGCGGCCAACTCGACGAAATCCTTTCGTACATCGGAAAGCTTCAGGAGCTAGACGTCACCCACGTTGAGCCGATGACCCAATCGCTGCCTCGCGAGCTCGCGCCGGAGTGCGAGGGCGGCACCGACAGCGAACCGAACCTCCGCGACGACGTACTACTGCCCTGCACGATCGGCGCAGACGTCCTGGCGCAGGCTCCCGACGCCGCCAAGCCATTCTTCCGTGTTCCGAAGGTGATCGAACGATGACAACGGCTGCCCCATGGACGATCACTGGCGTCCGCGAAGCGCTCCAAGCGAAGAAGATATCGGCGCGCGAGCTGACTGAGGAGTTCTATGCCCGGATTGATAGCCGGAACCCAGAATTAAATGCATTCCTCACCCTCTGTCCAGAGCGCGCCTACGCGCAGGCCGACCGCGTGGATGCCGGTATCGGCCAGGGAGCCACCCTGCCACCCCTGGCCGGCGTCCCTATGGCCATTAAGGACGTCCTCAGCACCAGCGGCGTCCGAACCACCTGTGGCTCGCGGATTCTTGAGAATTACGTGCCCGCCTATGACGCCACCGCCATCGAACGCCTTGAGTCGGCTGGAGCGGTAATCCTTGGCAAGACCAATTGCGACGAGTTTGCTATGGGTAGTTCGAACGAAAACTCAGCATACGGACCCGTACGGAACCCAATCGCAACCGACCGTGTTCCCGGGGGTTCGAGCGGTGGCTCGGCAGCAGCAGTCGCAGCAAGCCTAGCCGTGGTGGCGTTAGGGACGGACACTGGAGGTTCAATCCGCCAGCCAGGCGCTTACTGTGGTATTCCTGCCACAATGCCTACATACGGGCGCGTATCGCGCTACGGGTTGATCGCCTTCGCCTCCTCGCTCGACCGCATCGGCCCATTCACTACGAACATCGCTGATGCTGCGGTGGTTATGGCGGTCCTTGCCGGTCACGACCCCAACGATTCCACCGCTGCCGCTGTGCCGGTTCCCGATTACGGCTCGGAAATCGACCGGCCCGTACAGGGACTAAGGATCGGCGTCCCGGAGGACTACTTTGGTGAGGGCATTGACCCCGAAGTAAAGGCCAAAGTCGAGGCGGGTATCGCGTTGCTCGAAAAGCTTGGCTGCAAGCGCGTTTCGCTGAAAATGCCGCACACCTCCTACGCGATCGCCACCTATTACATCGTCGCCACGGCCGAAGCCAGCTCCAACCTCGCCCGATACGATGGCGTCCGCTACGGGTTGCGCGTTCCCGGGGCGACCCTGATGGACATGTACCGCAAGACCCGCGAACAGGGTTTCGGTCCGGAAGTGAAGCGCCGAATCATGCTCGGCACGTACGCGCTGTCTTCGGGATATTACGACGCCTACTATCTGCGGGCGCAGAAGGTCCGTGCCCTGATCGCGCGGGATTTCGCCGAGGCATTTGAAAAGGCGGACGCAATCATCACGCCGACCTCGCCCACGCCGGCGTTCAAGCTGGGGGAGAAAACAGCGGATCCCCTTGAGATGTATCTAGCTGACATATATACAGTTACGGGATCGCTGGCGGGCGTACCGGGAATCTCGGTTCCATGCGGAAAAACCAAGGCCGGTTTACCTATTGGCATGCAAATCTTCGGACCACATTTCGGAGAAGCTCGCATGCTGCAACTCGCACGCGCCTTCGAGAGAGCCGACGGCTTCACGATCTGATTTCTTCACTGAGCCGCATTCCTAATTGAACTTCTCGCGGTCAGCTTCCGACGGAAATTCGTAACTCGCGCTTGGCCAAATCGCGTTTTCTTCGGCGACAAATCCGCAGGATTCTTTCGCTCCGCAAATAGTTCTCTGATTTGCTCCGCGATTCGTGACGCGTCCCGCGCCTCTTACTTGACCCGCATACCGTGCGAGATTCGCTGACAATATTTAAGCAGTCGCGAAATTTGCGCAGCCGCGATTTTACGCGCGCCGCAACCCTGCTGTGAACCTGTAGAAATATTCCACCTTTAGACTATTCTTTCCTATTTTTGGCAAGCTAGTGAAATCGAAGGGTTCGGAGGAACTTCGCCCGTGCTGCTTCAAGTTCTAGAACGCAGGCGAGTTCCAACAAAGTTACGAAAATAAGGTTTTAGCGGTATAGAACGGTCGGGCTATTGCATGCGACTCTGGCAGCGTTTAATTTGGCATCAGCATCTCACAACGTGAGGCCCCAGCCATGGTGCGCATTAAGCTGAGTCAGAAGATCTTCACCGAAGACGAGGTGGTCACCCTCACCGGCATTTGCACCGACCATCTGCGCGGCCTCGCGCGGAACAAGCACCTCGGAACTATCGTCCGCGCCGCCGAAGCCGCTGAAGCGGAAGCCGAGAAATGGCTTTTTTCGCACACGGACCTGATGATCCTCACCGTCTTGCAGCCGCGCTGCGACCACTACGTGAACGCTGAAACTCTGAGCTAGTTTCCGTGCTGTAGCGTCCCTCCGGATGTTGAGCCCCTTTGCGTTTTTCCCGCCACGCCGCTTGTGCCCCGCGCCGTCCCGGACTATCCTGAATCCGCTCAACCCTACGCGACGCATTCGCATCCTAATTCAGATGCAGCGTCGAAAGTGATGCCTGTCCGTCCAAAATTCGAATTGTGCGCGGCACGCACTCGCCCGCTTCTCCCACTTTCGTTGGCAATACTTGCGGCACTCGCGCTCGGCCGCGCCTCCTTCGCGCAAAGCAGCGGCAGCCCGGCTGCGCCTTCCGCTACGTCTCAGAAGCCCGCCGCACCTTCGCAAGCCACCAACGAAAACGGCCTGCCGCGCGGCAAGAAATTAATGCTCAAAGACGGCAGCTTTCAACTCGTCAGGGAATATCAGGTAGATGGCGACCGCGTGCGCTACTACAGCATTGACCAGCGAGACTGGGAAGAAATCCCCGCAGCGCTGGTGGATTGGGACGCCACAAAAAAAGTAGAGGGGGAGGACGCGCAGCGCAACGCCACGATCATCGCCAAAGTACACGCTCTCGACGTAGCCCATCACGCCAGCGTCATGGATATTGACGCCAGCATCGAGGTCGCGCCGAACGTCTTCCTGCCTCCGGGTGAAGGAGTATTCGAATACGATGGCAAATCCGTGCGACAGATCTCGCAGGCCGAAGCGGACATTAAATTCAGCAAGTCGCAGATGCTCAAGCAAGTGCTGATACCAGTCCCGATCGTCCCCTCGCGCCACACGGTTTCGCTGAAAGGCACGCACGCGAAATTCCGCATCAAGACCGGCCAGATCGAATTTTACATGCGCACCGCCGACGGCCGCGAACCCAACCTCGACCTGCTGCGCGCCAAGGTTCACAACGACAAGCGCGACCTTGAAAACCTCGATCAATTGTTCCACGAAGAAGCCGCGACCGGCAGAATCGCCTTGCCGATCCAGCGTTGGGAAATCGCGCAGGGAGTTTACCGCTTCACGTTGGGCCAGGACCTGGAACCCGGCGAGTATGCCATCGCGGAGGTCGTGAAGGGCGGCGAAACCAGTCTTTACTTCTGGGATTTTGGCGTGGACCCCGCGTCGGGCTCATCCGCGAAGCAATCAAAATAAGCGGCTGGGCGCGCCTATGTCGCCTTGCTCGGCGGCGTTTCCAGCAGCTCCGTCAACAGCGCTGCCAGTCCCGACATATGGAAAGGTTTCTGCAGCACCGCAGCGCCCTTTTCGCCGAAGCTTGCCATGGTGCTGGGGTCCAGCAACGCGCCGGACATGAACACAAATTTCGGTGCGGCACCGCCGGTAGCACTGGCCTGCATCCGTTCGAAAAATTGCTCGCCGTTCAGGCCCGGAAGATTGAAATCGCACAGCACGAAATCATACGTGTGCGTCGCGAGATGCGGCAGCGCTTCTTCCGAACTGGACGCGCCCTCAACCTTCATGCCCCGCGCCGAAAGGCCTTCCTGGACGATTTCGCGGATGCTTTCTTCGTCGTCCACCACGTAGACGGAACGTCCCTGCAGCACGGTGGCCACGCGCGGCGCACTGGCCTGCGCCTTGGGCGCCTCGGGCGGGGTCGCGCTGTCTCCCTTTGCCGCCGGCAGAATCACGCGAAATTCCGCGCCGGCCTCGGGCGTTGATTGCACTTCCATCGTCCCGCCATGTTCCTTCACGATGGCCTGGCAAATCGTCAATCCCAGTCCAGTACCGCCTCCGGGACGTTTCGTGGTGAAGAACGGATCGAAGATCTTAGCCAGATTTTCCGGCGAGATTCCCGGGCCATCGTCCGCAAACACGAATGCGATTTTTCCATCGGCGGCTTCCACAGCAATGCGCAAGGTGCCGTGATCGCGCCGGCTCGAAATGGCTTGCTCCGCATTGACGATCAGATTCACGAACACCTGCTGCAGCAGCCTGGGATCGGCGTCCACGGCCGGCAGGCCCTCCGGCGCTTCCAGCTGAATCGCCACATTTTTCTGCCGCAGCGACGCTTGCTGCTGGTCAATCACCTGCTTGACCACCTGTTCGGGGCGGAGTTTTTTGCTCGCCAGCGCCGAGGGTCGCGAAAATGCCAGCAGGTTCTGCACGATTCCGGCGGCGCGCCGAGCCTGCTTCAGCACAATTTCCACTTGCCGGCGCGTGGCATCATCGGCGGCGCGTTCGCGCATCAGGTCGCTGATGCCCAATATGGCCGTCAGCGGATTATTTAGTTCATGCGCGACACCCGCCATCATTTCTCCCATGGCGGCGAGCTTTTCTTTTTGCAGCTGCTGCTTTTCCGCAGCGCGGGTCTCAGTGACATCACGGGCCGAAGCGACCACGCCATTGATTTTTCCAGACGCGTCGAACAGCGGGCTCGCGCTGGCACGCAGCATTCGCCAGGTTCCATCGGCATGCTTCGTGCGGTATTCCAATTGCGCGTGCGCCAACTCGCCGTTCGCGAGCTTACCAAATGCGCTGGTGAGTTCCGCGGCGTCATCCCTGTGAACTTGCGCCCACAACACCTTTCCAATCACATCGGACGCCGCACGTCCGAGCACGTCCTCGATTCGCGGGCTGACGAACGTCAGCTTCCCATCCAGGTCCATCACGGCGATCACTTCCGGAAAACTGGCCACCAGCCGCCGCACAAATTCCTGCTCCTGGTGCAGACGCGCCTCGATCTCGATGCGCTCGGTGATGTCCACCAGCGTGCCTTGCATGCGGATTGTGCGGCCAAACGTGTCGCGCACTCCAAATCCCGAAGCCAGGCAGTGTAGATGTGTTCCATCCTTTCGCCGGTAAACCACGTCCACATCCTGTACCGCGCCATGTTCCACCACCTGGCGCACCAGCGTGTCCCGCTGCGAGGGATCGGCGTACAGCTCGCGGAAATTCAGTTTCTGCAATTCTTCCTTGTCGTCGTAACCCAACATGCGCAGCAGCGCAGGATTGGCATCCAGCAATTTTCCTTCCGGCGTGGTAAAGAAAATTCCTTCGCGCAAGGATTCGAAAAGCTCCGTGAAGCGGATCTCCGATTCGTGCTGTGAAGTCACATCGCGCACCCAGCCGCTGATCGAAGGAGCTTGATCCTCTTCGCGCAAAGCCTGCAGCCAGCAATCGTAGAAACGTTTTTGCGTGTCGCTCTTCAGCCGGACCGCGATTCGTCCCGCCCAGTGCCCACGTTCCAGGAATCCTTCCAGATGTTGCGTTGCATCCGCGAGACAAGGCTCCGCCACAAATTCACTCAAATGGTGGCCGATCAGATCCTGAAACGACACTCCGAGAATTTCCGACAACCGGCGGTTGGCGACGCGAATTTCCCCGCCCAGGGAAACCGTAAAAACAGCGTGATCCAGGCTGTCAATGAGCTCCCGGTAATTCAGTTGCGACCGGGAAATCACCTCCACCAGTTTTTTGAACTGGGCTTCCGTTGGCGAAACCCAAGTTTCCGGCTCAGCCGATTTTTCCGTGGAGCGATTGGTCATGGAAATACCTAAAAGCGTTCGCCGGGCAGGCGCCGGGCCGGGAGTGCGCTAGTTGCATTTTACCGACTGCCGACATCGCCAGGAAAAAGAAAGCAGGAAGGTATGCCAAGTTGCTCAATAGCCGTAGGCAGTTTGGCAGGCGCTGGTCGGGAGCGCGCAACCGCCTCCGAACAACGCGAGAGATTCGCACCCGCGAGAATCTCGCGAGCCTACAAAAAAAAGGCGCCGCGAGAAATCACGGCGCCCAGTAAGGGTTACGTTGTCAAAGATGGAGTCTAGCTTTCGGCCACCGCGTCGGTATCCTTGCGCAGGAAGTCGAGCGCTGCTGCCTCTTCCGGCGTAAGTTCCGGCTCCATGGATTCCGGCTCTTCCTTCGGAATTTCGGTGAGGAGCTGGATGTTGCGGTAGCGCTCCAGACCGGTGCCGGCGGGAATCAACCGGCCCATGATCACGTTTTCCTTCAGGCCGCGCAGGTAATCCACCTTTCCGGAAATCGCCGCCTCGGTGAGGACGCGCGTCGTCTCCTGGAAACTGGCCGCGGAGATGAACGAATCCGTCGAGAGCGATGCCTTGGTGATGCCGAGGAGCAAAGGACGGCCCGTCGCCGGACGTCCTCCGTCGCGAATGATGCGATCGTTCTCCTCGCGGAAGCGGAACTTGTCCACTTGTTCCTCGAGCAAGAACGTCGTATCGCCCACGTCCTCCACCTTCACCCAGCGCATCATCTGCCGCACGATCGCTTCGATGTGCTTGTCGTTGATGTTCACGCCCTGCAACCGGTAGACCTCTTGAATCGAGTTCACCAGGTATGCTTGCGTGTACTTTTCGCCGAGGACGGCCAGGATATCGTGCGGGTTCAGCGGCCCGTCAATCAACGGTTCGCCCGCAGCAACGTGCTCGCCTTCCTGCACGTTGATGTGCACTCCGCGCGAGATCGAATATTCTTTGATCGTCTGCGCGGCTCCCTTGCCGTCTTCGCTTTCCACGTAAATCTTCCGCTGGCCCTTGACGATTTCGCCGTATTTCACCACGCCGTCAATTTCGCTGATGACCGCGGGATCCTTCGGCTTGCGGGTTTCGAAGAGCTCCACCACGCGCGGCAAACCGCCCGTGATGTCCTTGGTCTTCGTGGTCTCACGCGGAATCTTCGCGAGCACGTCGCCCGGTTGCACTTCGTCTCCGTCCACAACCATTAAGTGCGCGCGTGACGGCATCAAGTATTTCTTGACGCGCCCTTGCGCTCCGCGAATCAGGATCGTGGGCTGGTGCTTTTCATCGCCCGGCGGCAGCGTTACCACCAGCTGCGACAACCCGGTGACTTCGTCCACCTGCTCTTCGATCGTGACCCCCGCTTGCAGGTCCTTGAACTGCACGGCGCCCGCCGTCTCGGTGAGAATCGAGAACGTATACGGATCCCACTCGACCATGGTCTGGCCCAGCGTGACCGGTTGCCCGTCTTCGACCTTCAAGCGCGCGCCGTAAACGACGTGATGGCGTTCTTTTTCGCGGCCTTTCTCATCCACCACCGCGATCAAGCCGGAGCGGTTCATCGAAACGATCTGCTTGCCGCGGCCTTCGACCACCTTCAAGTCAATGAACTTCACGAAGCCGTTGTTGCGCGCTTCGACCTTGGACTGTTCGGTGACGCGAGTAGCCGTGCCGCCGATGTGGAACGTGCGCATGGTCAACTGCGTGCCGGGTTCGCCGATGGACTGCGCCGCGATCACGCCGATGGCCTCGCCCATTTCCACGAACCGGCCGGTGGCCAGGTTGCGGCCGTAGCAACGTCCGCAAACTCCGCGACGCGATTCGCACGTCAACACCGAGCGGATTTTCACGCGTTCGATGCCGGCCGCTTGAATCGAATTGGCCAGCTCTTCGGTGATTTCCTGGTTGATCTCGACGATTACATTGCCTTCGTAATCTTTGATCTTTTCCAGGGACACGCGGCCCACTACGCGGTCGCGCAACGGCTCGACTTCCACGCCTGCTTCCAGAATCGGCTCGACGTAAATGCCGTCCGCCGTGCCGCAGTCGAACTCGTTGATGATCACGTCCTGCGCCACGTCCACCAGCCGCCGCGTCAGGTAGCCCGAATCGGCCGTCTTCAGCGCCGTATCGGCCAAGCCCTTACGCGCTCCGTGCGTGGAAATGAAGTACTGCAGCACGGTCAATCCTTCGCGGAAGTTCGACGTAATCGGCGTCTCGATAACTTCGCCCGAGGGCTTGGCCATCAATCCGCGCATTCCGGAAAGCTGCCGGATCTGCTGCTTCGATCCGCGCGCTCCGGAGTCGGCCATCACGTACACCGGGTTGATCACGCCCTGCTTGTCCTGCTCTTCCAGGGCCTTGAACATTTCGTCCGCCACTTTTTCGGTGACGTCCGACCAGATGGCGATGACCTTGTTGTAGCGCTCGCCGTTGGTGATCGCGCCGTCCAGATATTGCTGCTGCACTTTCACCACTTCGTGCTCGGCCGTATCCACCAGCTTGAATTTCACGTTGGGGATGACCATGTCGCTGATGCCGATCGAAACGCCGGACTTCGTCGCATACAAGAAGCCCAGCTCTTTCAGCTTGTCCAGCGCCACCACGGTCTTTTCGAGGCCGAAGCGCAGGTAGCAATACTGCACCAGCGCCTGCACGCCCTTTTTCTTCAGCAAGCCGTTGACGAACGGCATGTCCGAAGGCAAGTGATCGTTGAAGATCACGCGGCCCACGGTAGTGTGCAGGAATTGCTTGTTCAGGTTGACCGGTTCGGTGTGCGAGACGTCCTGATCGTCGTACGCATTGGTCAGGTCAATCACCTCGCCCGTGTAGCGCATGCGGATCGGCGTGAGCAATTCCACTTCGCCGGCTTCCAGCGCCATCACTACTTCTTCCGGTGAACCGAACGCGCGGCCTTCGCCCTTCGCCTGCGGCTTGGCCTTGGTCATGTAATAAATGCCCAGGACCATGTCCTGCGTCGGAATCGCCAGCGGGTAACCGTTCGCAGGAGAAAGGATGTTGTGCGAGCTGAGCATCAACACCGAAGCTTCTACCTGCGCCTCCGGCGAAAGCGGAATGTGCACGGCCATCTGGTCGCCGTCGAAGTCCGCGTTGAACGCGGTGCAAACCAGCGGGTGAATGCGGATGGCCTTGCCTTCCACCAGCACAGGTTCAAACGCCTGAATGCCCAGGCGGTGCAGCGTGGGAGCGCGGTTCAGCAGCACGGGATGCTCGCGGATCACGTCCTCGAGAATGTCCCAAACCACCGGCTCCTGCGCCTCGACCAATTCCTTGGCTTGCTTGATCGTGGTGCAGTGCCCCGCGGCTTCCAGCTTGTGATAGATGAACGGCTTGAAAAGCTCCAGCGCCATCTTCTTCGGCAAACCGCACTGGTGCAGCTTCAGTTCCGGTCCCACGACGATGACCGAGCGGCCGGAATAGTCCACGCGCTTGCCGAGCAGGTTCTGACGGAAACGTCCCTGCTTGCCTTTCAGCGTGTCGGACAGCGACTTGAGCGGACGATTGTTCGTCCCGCGCAACACGCGGCCGCGACGGCCGTTGTCGAACAGGGCGTCCACCGCTTCCTGCAACATGCGTTTTTCGTTGCGAACGATCACGTCCGGTGCGTGCAATTCCATCAGCTTCTTCAACCGGTTATTGCGGTTGATCACGCGACGGTACAAATCGTTCAAATCGGACGTGGCGAAGCGTCCGCCATCCAGCGGAACCAACGGACGCAGTTCCGGCGGAAGCACCGGGATCACATCCAGAATCATCCATTCGGGCTTGTTGCCGCTTTTGCGGAATGCTTCGAGAACCTTCAGCCGCTTGGCGTACTTGATGCGCTTCTGCAAGCTGGGGTCAATCTTCATCTTCTCGCGAAGCTCTTCCGAGAGCTTGTCCACTTCCACGCGGCGCAGCAACTCCTTGATGGCTTCCGCACCCATGCCTGAAGTGAACTTTCCCGGATATTCTTTCTGCAACTCGCGCAGCTTTTCTTCCGGGATGATGTCCTTTTCCTTGAGTCCCAGGACTTCGCCCGGATCGATGCAGACAAACGTCTCGAAATAAAGAATGTGCTCGAGGTCCCGCATAGTGATGTCCAGCAGGTAGCCGATGCGGCTGGGCAATCCCTTGAAGAACCACACGTGCGAGCAGGGCGAAGCCAGCTCGATGTGGCCCAGGCGCTCGCGGCGCACCTTGCTGAGCGTCACTTCCACGCCGCATTTGTCGCAGATCACTCCGCGATGCTTCATGCGCTTGTACTTTCCGCACAAACATTCCCAGTCCGTGACGGGGCCGAAAATCTTGGCGCAGAAAAGTCCGTCGCGCTCCGGTTTGAAGGTGCGGTAATTGATGGTCTCCGGCTTGGTCACTTCACCGTGCGACCAGGACCGGATTTTTTCCGGACTCGCCAGGCTGATGCGAATGGAATCAAAATCCGCGATCTGACTGGCACGGTCATATGGGCTCGATCGATACAAGGGCTGATCCTCCTGTCCCGCAAAGCGGGACCAAAAACCAGTAACATAGATAATGTCGTGCGCTCCGCGCGATTGCGGCGCGGAGCGCCTATATTAATTAATCCGCTGCTTCCGCTTTTTCCAGTTGCGGCTTCTGGCGCTTCATCAGTTCCACGTCCAGGCAGAGCGACTGCAGCTCGCGCACCAGCACGTTGAACGATTCCGGCACGCCGGGCTCGATGCCCGGCTCGCCCTTGACGATGGCCTCGTAAATCTTCGCGCGGCCATATACGTCGTCGGACTTCGCCGTCAGCAATTCCTGCAGGATGTGCGCCGCGCCGTAAGCTTCCAGCGCCCACACTTCCATTTCTCCGAATCGCTGCCCGCCGAACTGCGCCTTGCCGCCCAGCGGCTGCTGCGTGATCAGTGAGTACGGCCCGATGGAGCGAGCGTGAATCTTGTCGTCCACCAGGTGAGAGAGTTTGAGCATGTAGATGTAGCCGACCGTCACCTGCTGCGCGAACAAGTCACCGGTCATGCCGTCGTAGAGCGAAATCTTGCCGGTCTCCGGCAGCTCCGTGAATTGCAGCAAGTGGCGAATGTCCGCCTCGCGCGCGCCGTCGAATACCGGCGTTGCAAACGGCACACCCTCGCGGAAGCTGTACGCTAAATCCAGAATCGCGTCGTCATCCAGCCCGGCGATGGTCTTCCACACCGAAGTCGGCCCGAACGCATCCTTGAACCACTTGCGCACGCTCTCCGCGCGAGCTTCCTTGTCCAGCAGCTTCCCGACTTTCTCGCCCAGCTCTTTCGAAGCCCAGCCGAGATGCGTTTCGAGAATCTGCCCGACGTTCATACGCGAAGGAACGCCCAGCGGGTTCAGCACGATTTCCACCGGCGTGCCATCCGGCATGTAAGGCATGTCTTCCTTCGGAACGATGCGCGCGATGACGCCCTTGTTACCGTGGCGCCCCGCCATCTTGTCTCCGACGGAAAGCTTGCGCTTCATGGCGATGTAGCACTTCACCAGCTTGATCACACCCGGAGGCAGCTCGTCGCCCTTCTTCAGCTTGCCGATGCGCTCGTCGGTGATTTTCCGCAGCACGTCGATTTGCCGCGAGGTCATTTCTTCGACCTCGTCGATCTTCTCGATGAGCAGCGGGTCCTTGTCGTTCAACCGCAACCGCTTCAGGTTGCGCGTGGAAATCTTTTCCAGGATGTCCCGCGTCAGCTCCGCGCCCTTGGTCAGCAAACGCTTGTTGGTGCGCTCGTCGTGCAGGTCGGCCACCAGCTTTTGGCCGCCGAGCAAGTCGTTCAAGCGCTTCAGGCGTTCGTCGGTGAGAATCCGGATTTCGTCCGCCAGGTTCTTTTCCAGCTTGGCGACTTGCGCCGCTTCGATGGCCTTGTGGCGTTCGTCCTTCTCCGCGCCCTTGCGGCAGAAGATCTTCACGTCCACGATGGTGCCTTCGATGCCCGGCGGGCAATAGAGCGAAGCGTCGCGCACGTCTCCGGCTTTTTCACCGAAAATCGCGCGCAGCAGCTTCTCTTCCGGCGTCAGCGTGGTTTCGCCCTTGGGCGTCACCTTGCCCACCAGAATGTCGCCCGGCTTTACGGTCGCGCCGATGCGGATTACGCCGCTTTCATCGAGGTTGCGCAGGAAGCTCTCGTTGATGTTGGGAATATCCCGCGTGATTTCCTCGGGACCGAGTTTGGTATCGCGCGCTTCGATTTCGTACTCCTCGATGTGAATCGAAGTGTAGTAATCCTCTTCGACCAGCTTTTCGCTGACGAGAATCGCGTCCTCGAAGTTGTAACCGCGCCATGGCACGAAGGCCACGAGCACGTTGCGCCCAAGCGCCAGTTCGCCGCGGTCGGTGCAAGGCCCGTCGGCCAGCACTTGCCCCTGCTTCACGCGGTCTCCCGCGCGGACCAAAGGCTTCTGGCTGATGCAAGTGTTCTGGTTCGAGCGTTTAAATTTAGTGAGGAGGTAGATGTCCGACCCGACTTCGCGGCTCAGTACGCCGGATTGGTCGGATTCCACGCGCACGATCACGCGCTCGGAGTCCACCTGATCCACGATGCCATCGCGCTTGCACACGATCACCGCGCCGGAATCGCGCGCCGTGACGCGTTCCATGCCCGTTCCCACCAGCGGAGCGTCGCCACGAATCAGCGGGACAGCTTGGCGCTGCATGTTCGATCCCATCAACGCGCGGTTGGCGTCGTCGTTCTCAAGGAATGGAATCAAGCTGGCAGCCACCGATACGAGCTGCTTCGGCGAGACGTCGATGTAATCAACCTCTTCGCGGCTCTTCAGAACGAAGTTGCCCGCTTGGCGGCAGTTCACCAGCTCGGTGGTGATGCGTTCCTTCTCATCGAGCGAAGCGTTGGCCTGCGCCACCACGTAGCGGTCTTCTTCCCACGCCGAAAGGTAGAAGCAGTGTGGATCCCACACGACGCGTCGCCGCTTCAACTCTTCGTTGGCGTCCTCCACCTTTTCCTTCTCGACGATTTCGCCGGCCTTGAATTCGCTGTCGCCGGCGTTCACGATCTGCACGAAGTCAATCACGCGTCCGTTCTTCACCTTGCGGTACGGCGACTCGATGAAGCCGAACTCGTTGATCCGCGCGTAGGATGAAAGCGAGCTGATCAACCCGATGTTCGGGCCTTCCGGCGTTTCAATCGGACAAATGCGCCCGTAGTGCGTCGGGTGCACGTCGCGGACTTCGAATCCCGCGCGCTCGCGAGACAAGCCGCCCGGTCCCAAAGCCGAAAGACGCCGCTTGTGCGTGATTTCGCTGAGCGGGTTGGTCTGGTCCATGAACTGCGAAAGCTGCGAGCTTCCGAAGAATTCGCGGATCGCCGCCATTACCGGCTTCGCGTTCACCAAATCGTGCGGCATGGCCGTGGACATTTCCTGGTACACGGACATCTTTTCCTTGATCGCCCGCTCCATGCGCACCAAGCCGATGCGGAACTGGTTTTCGAGCAGTTCGCCCACCGCACGCACGCGGCGATTTCCCAAGTGGTCGATGTCGTCCACCGATCCAACGTTCTTGCGCAGCTTCAGCAAATACTTGATGGCCGCCACAAAATCCGAAGGATCGAGCGTGCGCTTTTCGAGCGGAGTTTCCAGCCCCAGCTTGATGTTGAACTTCAGCCGTCCAACCTTGCTGAAATCGTACTTGCGCGCATCGAAGAACATTCCGTTGAACAGCGCCGTCGCAGTCTCCAGAGTCGGAGGATCGCCCGGACGCAACTTGCGGTAAATTTCAATCAGCGCTTCCTTCGGCGAACGGATGGTGTCCTTTTCCAAAGTGCGCGTGACGATGATGCCGGTGTCGTCGCGGTCCGGGAAGCAAACGTCCACTTCCGTGATCCCCGCTTCCGCGATCGAAGCCCACATTTCCGCCGTCAGCGGTTTATTGGCTTCCAGCAAAACTTCGCCGGTCTGGCGATTTACCAGTTCGCCGACGGTGACTGCGCCTTCCAGATCCGCCACGCCGATTTCCGCCTGCGTGACGCGCGCCTTCACCAGTTCCTTGTACAGCGCGTCGCTGATGCGCTTGTGCGCGCCCACCAGCACTTCGCCGGACTTGGGGTGCTTGATTTCCTTCGAGAGCTTGCGGTCAATCAAGCCTTCCGAAGCGTTCCAGTAAAGCTCACCTTCACGCAGGGAAATTCGTTCCACCTGGTAGAAGGTGCGCAGAATATCTTCATTCGATTTCAATCCCAGCGCGCGCAGGAAAATCGAGCCCAGGAACTTGCGCTTGCGGTCAATGCGCACGTACAGAATGTTCTTGGTGTCGTACTCGAATTCCACCCACGATCCGCGGTAAGGAATAATCTTGCCGAGGAAGTAGCTGCGATTGTTGGCCGTCTCGAAAAATACGCCCGGCGAACGGTGCAACTGACTGACGATGACGCGCTCGGTGCCGTTGATGATGAACGTGCCGTTCTCGGTCATCAGCGGAATATCGCCGAAGAAAACTTCCTGCTCTTTGATATCGCGAATGGACTTCGCGCCGGTGTCCGGATCCTTATCGTAAATCGTCAGCCGAATCGTCACCTTCAGCGGCGCCGAATACGTCATGCCGCGTTCCTGGCATTCGTTCACGTCGTACTTCAATTGCAGGGTGACCGGGTCGCCGCACTTGTTGCAAAAAGTCGGAGTGTTCTTGTTGAACGTGCCGCACTTCGCGCACAGCACGTCGCCGGTCTTATATGGATTCGTAACGACCGAGGCTCCGCAATTGCGGCAGGTGGCGCGCAAGTGGTGCAGGCCGCGCAGGTGGCCGCACTTGCATTCCCAGTTTCCGATCGCATAATCCACGAAATCCAGCTGCGACAAACCGCGAAAATCCTGGATCGGAAATACCGATGCGAATACCGACTGCAGGCCCGTATCTTCCCGCTCGCTCGGCAGCAAATCCATCTGCAAAAACCTTTGATACGACTTCTTCTGCACGTCAATCAGGTTCGGAATCTGGACCGTCGTCTTGATTTTGGCGAAGTCCAGGCGTGCCCGTTCCCGAGTGGCGCGATTACCGTTGCGATTGCTCATGGACCATCCTCATAAAAGAATTCATGCCGGAAATGACGGCACGGGTAGACACCCGCCCCGTCAGTCCGGGAAGGACGTATTGTGAAGTTCCTTGTTCCTAAGGAGTGCGCGCGTACGCGAATTCCTTCGCGGCCCTCGTGTACAGGCCGCAGGGGCAGTGCTACTTGACGTCTACTTTGGCCCCGGCGTCTTCGAACTTTTTCTTGATCGTCGCGGCTTCGTCTTTGTTGACGCCCTCTTTCACCGTCTTGGGAGCGCCATCCACCAGATCCTTGGCTTCTTTCAAGCCCAGGCTGGTGACTTCGCGAACCGCTTTGATCACGTTGATCTTGTTGGCGCCCACTTCGGTGAGCACGACGGTGAATTCCGTCTTCTCTTCCGGTGCGCCCGCTGCTCCCACGCCTGCTCCGCCCGCCATCATCACGGGCGCTGCCGCTGCCGCGGAGACGCCGAAAGCTTCTTCCATCTTTTTTACCAGATCAGAAGCTTCGAGCAGCGTCAGACCCTTGATCTCTTCCAGAATTGTTTCTACTTTGCTGGCCATCGCTGTTTCCTATCCTCCTCCGAATTGAACAACCAAATCTCGTGAATGCAAGATTGCCGGACTTCCCTGCGAATTCCCCTACGCTTGAGTCGCTTCAGGAGCCGGGCTGCTCTCAGGTGCCGCGCCGCCCGCTCCGAACTTGTTGGCCTTTGCCGCTTCGCTGGTGACCACCGCCAGATTCCGCGGCACGGCTGCCAGTACGACCGCCACGCGCTGTGCCGGAGCATTCAGCAGGAACATGATCTTGCTGATCAGCTCGTCCTTGCTCGGCAAATCCGCCAGCTGCTTGATTTCCTGGATCGAAATGACGCGCCCTTCCACCCAGCCCGCGCGGAATTGGAATGCTGGAACGTCCTTCGCGACTTTCGTCAAAATCTTCGCGAGCGCCACCGGATCCGTCTTGGTGTAGGCGATAGAATTCGTGCCCTTCAGGCCCTTCAGCAATCCCTCGGTGGGAGTGCCTGCCCCGGCGCGCTCCGCCACCGTATTCTTCACCACTTGATATTTTCCGCCGGCGGCTTCCACGCTGCGGCGCAGTTGCGTGTCCTGTTCGACCGTGATCCCCTGGAACGTCGAAAGAATTACCGTGGACACAGTCGCCAGCTGCTTTTTCAGCTCTTCCGCCTGCGTCACTTTTTCGGACTTCTTCTTCATCCCCAAATCTCCCTCGTGCTGCCCTGGTTACGCTGCCACCGCTACGGCGTGATCGCCTTCGGCTTCGTCAATCAGCACGCCCGGACCCATCGTCGAAGTCAGCGTGATTTTCTTGATGAACTTGCCCTTGGCCGCAGCGGGCTTGGCCTTGATGATCGCCGCGAGCAACGCGTGCGCGTTTCCCGCTAGCTGCTGCGCCGAAAAACTGATTTTGCCCACCGGTGAATGGATCAGCCCGGTCTTATCCAGGCGAAACTCCACTTTACCGGCCTTGATTTCCTTGATCGCTTTGGCGACGTCCGCGGTTACCGTCCCGGTCTTCGGATTCGGCATCAGCCCGCGCGGCCCCAGCACTTTGCCGAGCTTGCCAGCCGAGCGCATCATGTCCGGCGTCGCGATCACCGCTTCGTAATCCGTCCAGCCGCCCTGAATCTTCTCCACCATGTCTTCGCCGCCGACGAAATCCGCGCCCGCCTCCTGCGCTTCGCGAATCTTGTCGCCGCCTGCGATCACCACCACGCGCTTCGACTTGCCGAGCCCGTGCGGCAGCACCACCGTGCCGCGCACCATCTGGTCGGATTGCTTGGAGTCCACGCCAAGATTCAAAACCAGCTCCACGGTCTCGTCGAACTTCACGTAATGCGCTTTGCGCAACAATTCCGCGGCTTCTTCCAGCTTATAAGGACGCGCCTCCACCATCTTTCGTGCGCGGTCAATATTCTTTCCACCAACTTTTGCGCTGCGGCCCATCGTCTTTTCTCTCCTGCGCAGTTAAGAACTACTTGCGTCCGATTTCTTTTCGGACTCCTGCGCGTGCTGCCAAATTATTCGGTAACTTCAACGCCCATGTTGCGGGCCGTGCCGCGAATCGAACGAACTGCCGATTCCAGGCTCATCGTGTTCAGGTCGGGCAGCTTCAGTTTCGCGATTTCTTCCACCTGCTTCGCGGTCAGCTTGCCCACTTTGTTGCGGTTCGGTTCCGGCGAACCCTTCACGATTCCCGCCGCGCGCTTGATCAGCTCGGACGCCGGCGGCGTCTTCATGATGAAGCTGAATGTGCGGTCGCTGTAAATCGTCACCAGCACCGGAATAATCATGCCGTCCGGCTCTTTGGCCGTCTTGGCGTTGAACTGCTTGCAGAAATCCATGATGTTCACGCCGTGCGGGCCCAATGCCGTGCCCACGGGCGGCGCCGGAGTCGCCTTCATCGCCGGCAACTGCAATTTCACTGTCGCTTGAACTTTCTTCGCCATTTTCTTCCTCTGTATCGGCCCGTCATTCTGAGCGAAGCGAAGAATCTCTCTTCGTCACGCCGCGAGATCACCGAAAACTACGCGACTTTTTCCACCTGCGCGAAATCCAGCTCCACCGGCGTCGAGCGCCCGAAAATCGTCACGGAAACTTTCAACGTCGAGCGGTCGGAATTCACTTCCTCCACCACTCCCGTGAAGTTCGCAAACGGCCCTTCGCCGATGCGTACCTTCTCGCCGCGGTCAAACGACAGTTTCGGCTTGGGCTTTTCCGCCGTGGTCGTCGCGCGATTCAAAATGTTCTGCACTTCTTCTTCGGTCAGCGGCGAGGGCGTCTGCCCCGACCCGACGAAGCCCGTTACGCGCGGCGTCGAACGCACCACGTGCCAGGTGTAGTCGTCCATATCCATTTCCACCAGCACGTAGCCCGGGTAACACATGCGCGGCGAAATCACTTTCTTGCCGCCACGCACTTCCACCACCGATTCGGTCGGAATAATAATCTGCCCGATCTTGTCGGTCAGCCCGAACGCCGCCACGCGGCCTTCCAGGCTCTCCTTCACCTTCTTCTCAAAGCCCGAGTAGGTATGGACGATGTACCACTGCTTGGAACTGGGGCTTCCCCCAGCGTTCTCTTCGCCATGCCCTTCGGGCATTTCCGCTGCTTGGTTCACTTCGTTGCCTTCGTTGCTCGCGTTGGTTTCTTCAGAGTTTCTTTGCATAGTCAATCAGCCATTTGATCGTATTTCCGAAAATCATGTCCGTGAAAAAGAAATACACGCCGAAAAACGCCACGGTGAGCGCCACCACCAGCGTCGTCGATATCACGTTTGCGCGCGACGGCCAGTTCACCTGCCGCATTTCCACGCGCACTTCATGCAGGAACGCCCGGAACCGCTTCGGATACGACGCCAGCTTCCCCACCGGCTCCATCAGGGAAAATGCGTCTACGCGATCTGACTCGTCCTTATTCACTTTTGCCGCCTGTGCCATCTCCACGCCCGCCTTCGTCCCCAAGAATTCCCCGGCACGTCCATCGCTCACTCCGCATCGAACCGCTCCGCGTCGCAGCGTCACGCAAAAGAGCTGGCAGGGGAGGAGGGATTCGAACCCCCACTCTCGGTTTTGGAGACCGATGGTCTACCGTTAAACCTACTCCCCTGAATTTCGGCTTAACGCAACCTACTTAACTTCTTTATGCCCCGTATGCTTCCGGCAAGTATTGCAAAACTTAGAAGTCTCCAAGCGCTCCGTATGCTTCTTACGGTTCTTGGTGGTCGTATAGTTCCGGTTCTTACAATCGTTGCATTGCAGTGTGATGATCTCTCGCATAGTCGTTTACTCGATGATCTCGGCAACCGCGCCGGCTCCGACCGTGTGGCCGCCTTCGCGAATCGCGAAACGCAAGCCCTTCTCCAGCGCCACCGGCGTGATCAGCGTGATCTCGCACGATATGTTATCGCCCGGCATCACCATCTCCACTCCCGTCGGCAACTTCACGTCGCCCGTCACGTCCGTCGTGCGAAAATAGAACTGCGGCCGGTAGCCCGTGAAAAACGGCGTGTGCCGCCCGCCTTCTTCCTTCGTCAAGACGTACGCTTCCGCCTTGAACTTCGTGTGCGGCGTGATCGATCCCGGCTTCGCCAACACCTGCCCGCGCTCCACTTCATCTTTTTCCGTGCCGCGCAGTAGCAATCCGACGTTGTCGCCCGCCATGCCCTCATCCAGCAACTTGCGGAACATCTCGACACCCGTCACCGTCTTGCGCATTGTCGGACGGAAGCCCACAATCTCAACTTCCTCACCGACCTTCACCTTGCCGCGCTCGATTCTTCCCGTCACCACCGTGCCGCGGCCAGAAATCGAAAAAATATCTTCAATCGGCATCGCGAACGGCTTATCAATGTCTCGCACCGGCAGCGGTATGTTCTTGTCCACCGCTTCCATCAATTCCAGAATCGACTTCTCCCACTTCGCATCGCCCTCGAGCGCTTTCAACGCCGAGCCGCGAATTACCGGCAACGTGTCTCCCGGAAATTGATAGCTCTTCAAAAGCTCGCGCACTTCCAGTTCCACCAGCTCGAGCAACTCCGGATCGTCCACCATGTCGCACTTGTTCAAAAACACCACGATGTACGGCACACCCACTTGCCGCGCCAGCAGAATGTGCTCGCGCGTCTGCGGCATCGGTCCATCCGTCGCCGCCACCACCAGAATCGCGCCGTCCATCTGCGCGGCTCCCGTGATCATGTTCTTTACGTAATCCGCGTGCCCCGGGCAATCAATGTGCGCGTAGTGCCGGTTCGCCGTCTCATACTCGACGTGCGACACCGCAATCGTAATTCCGCGCTCGCGCTCTTCCGGCGCGTTGTCAATCGAATCAAACGCCCGGAACGCCACCTTCGGATTGTTCTTCGACAACACCTTCGTGATTGCCGCCGTCGAAGTCGTCTTGCCGTGGTCAATGTGACCGATCGTCCCGATATTCACGTGCGGCTTATTCCGCTCGAATTTCTCTTTCGCCATCTGGTATCACCCTCGTATTAGGACTGCGCGGCGATGTCCGCGCGAAATCATTCACTGCTACGGGCCCTGGCAAAATCCTACAGATCCGGCGTTAGGGTTGTGCAATGGAGCGGGGGACGGGACTCGAACCCGCGACCATCTGCTTGGAAGGCAGAGACTCTACCACTGAGTTACCCCCGCTCACTCCCAACAAAACTGCCCGCCAGCGTCCCGCGAACTACTCGCCTCACCCGCTCGCGCCGCTGGCCGTGATCTGGAGCCTGGGACCGGGATTGAACCGGTGACCTCGTCCTTACCAAGGACGCGCTCTACCAACTGAGCTACCCAGGCTTGTACCGGCTGCCCCGCATCTCCCAAATACAATCAGAATCGCCGCCGGAGCTGCCGCGCTTCTGAATTTTTTGCGTTGCTATGAAAGTCGTCGCGCTCGATTGTCCAACCATGCGCTGGCTCACGCGAGTTGCTGGTGGACGGGGGAGGATTCGAACCTCCGTAGCCCGCAAGGAGCGGCAGATTTACAGTCTGCTGGTTTTAGCCACTCACCCACCCGTCCCGCAAAACCGTTCGGGACGCTGCAGCTCCGTCCCATGAAATCTTCCGGGACACAATTGCATCCCGCATGTCCAACCAGTTTCTTTAACCGGACTGCTGTACGGGGCACTCCGCAATGCAGAAAGGGCTCGTGTCCAGAGACACCAGCCCTAGCGCTCTTATCGCGAGGAATTCCGTCCGCAACCCCTGCAAAAAATTTTCGCTACGTCAATCTCAGCTGGCGGAGGGATTTGAACCCCCGACCCTCTGATTACAAATCAGATGCTCTACCAACTGAGCTACGCCAGCACTGGCAAACCTACGGAAAATATCATACAGGCAATCAAATTGCAAGCAAGTTTCTGCTAGCCGCAAAACCATTGCCAGATGCCCACATACTCAGCGCCCAGGATACCGAGGGTGCCCTACTATTATACAGCCAAATCTTCTTGCGGCGGTAACCTTTCCGAAAGATGCCGCTACTTCGGTGCCGGCTCCGCGGCTGGCTTCGCGAACTGACCGTCTGCAAGTTGGAGATTATGATGGATTTCCGTGAACTTGATAGTGAATGCCGATTCCGCGCTGCTCTGCTGGACCGTGAACGGCAACTTCACCCCATCCACATCTTTATAGTCCCCTACCTCCGCTGTAAACGCCTTCACGCCGTCCGGCGTATTCCGGTGGTTGATTGCCCTGACTAATAACCAGTTCTCCGTATCAAAATACATCTTGTCCGGATCGCCTTCGCCGTAAGACGCTTCCACCACGTACGCATCGCGGTCGTTGATTTTTTCCGTGCCGGTCACTGACATTTTCGAATAGATTTTTTTTAGATCGAGCGGATGATAAAAATCCGCTTCGCGCCGCGCATCTGCTAGTTCCGCGCCGCTCAAGACTCGCAGTCCATTCTGCGGATCGTCGGACCACGCCGTGGTCCCGTCGAAGCCTTGCTCGAAAACCGCGCCGCCCAGTGTAATTACCGCGAGCATCGAATTCGGTGCTTTCTCGTGAATTTCGACGGTTCCGGCCAGATTATTCATCGAAGGAATTTCAATCGTGCCTTTGGACACGCGCGAATTCAGCTTGCTCCACGCCGCGCGCCCGCCAATCGCATTCACATAATGATCGAGCACCTGATCGGCAGTGGGCGTTGCAGTCGTCGTGATCTGCGCTGGGGCTGGCGCGGGCGCTGTCTGCGACGAGGTCTGTGCATGCGCGGAGAGACTGATGAAGATTCCCAGCACGCCCGCGCCGATTGATTTCATCCACGTGAATTTCATGTCGGAAACCATCCTTCGCGAAAGACATCGCCACCTCTAAATTAGAGGCCGTTCGCGTCCCATTCGTTGGCCGGAGTTGTTGGCCTCGCGGGCTTGCGCCAATCGCGCCTTACGAATCCTCTGAATTCTGCTACGCAGCCGGGGATGAAAACATTACACTAAGTTAGACGCAACGATTACAAATTTAAATGACCGTGTCGTCCACAACCCGCGCCTGGATTGTCGTTGGCGTTCTGCTGGTCCTGCTGCTTGTTGGCGGCGCAGCGTTCTACTTCTGGCACAATCGTCCGCTCCCGCCCATCGTCTCGACCGTACCCGGCGCGCCGGCTGCTGCGCCTCCATCTGACATTCTCAGCGAACTGCCTCCCGATGCTCCGGTCGTAGCCTATATAGACGCGACAACGTTGCGCTCGTTGCAAAATTCTCCGCTCGCCGCAGCCCTGGGACTCGCCTCGCCCGGCCCGCAAGCTGATCGCGACTACGCCAATTTCGTCCGCGATACGGGATTCGATTACACGCGCGACCTCGACCACGCCGCCGTCGCCTTTTGGCCTGCCAGCATCGGCACGCCGGCCAACGTTCTCGGCGAAGATCGCGTCGTCGCCATCGCCGACGGCCGCTTTGACCAGCCAAAAATCAAATCCTCCGCTCTGCGCACTGGAAAAGAAGTGTCTCGCGCGCCGCAAACGGTATACGAAGTCCCCGGCAATCCCCCGGTTGCCCTCACGTTTCTTTCACCCACGCGCATCGCTATCGCCGGCGGCAAAAATGCCACGCAGTGCCTTTCCAGCATCAATGTTTCCGGGTCATCCCGTCGCGATGCCGCTATGCAATCGCGCATAGACCGCGTCGCGGGCGCGCCGATCTTTGCCGTAGCGCGCACCGAACATCTCCCGGCGAGTCTCTACGACAGCTTCCACAACGCGCCGCAGCTCGAACAGCTCGCCCGCAGCGTTCAAGCGGTCACGCTTGCCGGCCAGCCCGAAGGCAACAACCTCAGACTCACGCTCGACGCGGAATCAGACTCGATGAAAAACGCTCTCGCCATTTCCATCCTTCTCGAAGGCGGCCGCATGGCCGGTTCCATGGCGCTTTCCGATCCCAATACCCGCCGCCAAATGACCAAAGAACAAATCACGTTCCTCCAAGCCCTCGTCAACCAGGCCCAAATCACCCACCAAAATAAACTGGTGCGCCTGGTTCTGGATATCACTCCCGCCATGCTCAACGCCACGCCAACCCGAGCCGCCGCGCCGACGCATTCCCCTGCCGTTCATCCCGTCGCGCACTAAGCGCAGAACGAAGCCGCCCGCTACATCGCGAGATGGGACTCCGACCGAAAAAAAATATGGCGATGAGGCTGTTTTCGAAAGCCGGAAGAGCTAATCCGCGGCGGAAGCGGAGGTCGCAGCGCTGCTGAGGTAACGCCAAGGATTCACAGGCGTGTTGTAAATGCGGACTTCGTAATGCAGGTGAGGACCAGTCGAGCGCCCGCTCTGGCCTTCGTATCCAACAATATCTCCACGCTTCACGTGCACGCCAACGTGCGTCGCAAAACCGGAAAGGTGCCCATACCAGGTGGTCACGCCAAATCCGTGATCAATCACCACCAGACGTCCGTAGCCGGCGCGCTGGTCCATCACGGCCACCACTCCATCAGCCGTCGCGTGAATCGCATCTCCATAATGTGAAGCAATATCCATTCCCGCGTGGAACGCGCCTTCACCACTAAACGGATCCAGCCGCTCGCCAAAATGTCCGGTGATCTCGCCGACCACCGGCCAAAGCGTCGGCACGATCCCCAGGCTGCTCAATTGCGCGGCGGGCAGCAAACGCATTCCGCCGCTCGACATCGCGACAGCCGAAGCGTTTCTTTCCAGGTAACTGAATTCATCCACCGAATCCTGGTATTCCACGTCCGACTGCTGCTCATCATCGCTGAACGCAAAAGGCGTCTGCCGGAATCGCGTGATTCCGTACGCGACGGCTACTTCGCTCGCGAGCGATTGCAAGGAGTCGAGCCGCTGGTTGGTATCCTTCACTTCCGTCTGCAACGCTTTATACTGTTGTTTGAGCGTGTCCTGCTCGCGCCGCAACGAATTGTAATTCGTCGCCTTCCAGAGCATCCGCGAGTACGAACCCATCCCAGCCAACACCGTGATTCCGCCTACCGCCGCCAGAATCGCCAGAGCATGCAGGACGTAGTACGGCACACGTACGCGTCGCATCCCTCCAGACGCGCTCGATGCAATAAAAAACGTGTAGTACTTGCCCTTCATAATCTTAATTTTTGCCAGAAATGATTCGATTCAGTTTGTCGAACGCCGCGCGTCCCCCGCAGCGGCTACCGGATTCGGTCAGAAGTTTGCCGCAGTATGATGCCTGACACAAAACCGCGTGAATTGTAATGACCGCACCCACGGTGGTCAACCTCAAACTTAAGTTTTCCACAGCCTCTCCACGAATGCAAAGTACTTATCGGTGCGCCATCCGATTTTCTTTACAGTATTCCTTGAAGAGACATTACCTTAGACACGCAAAGAGTTACAACTGTACGAAGGTTCAGGATGGAACGAGAAAGCCAACTGATCGAAAGAATCGCGCGCGCGCTAAGTGCTGGCGCCACATCGAAATCCAGCATCAAGCGCGCTCAGCGCGAACTGTCCGTCGACACCGGGCCGCGCGCAGCGCGACCGCCTGCCACAAACTCGCGGCGGCCGTCGTCCCGGCAGAGGCCGCCTTCCGCCCGACGAGGGATCTCTCTTCAATTTCAGCGCCATCACGGATCGCTCAACGCGAGCGCTATTCGCCTCGGCATCGGTGACGATGCCGCCATTCTCGCGCCGAGCGGCCGCAGCGAATGGGTCCTGACCTGCGACGCCTTCCTCGAAGGCGTCCACTTCCTAGCGAAAACTCACCCGCCCGACTCCGTTGGCTATAAATCCCTAGCCCGCGCGACCAGTGACCTGGCCGCGATGGGCGCGACCCCGCGCTTCTTCCTGCTGACGCTCGCCCTGCCCGCGCAAATCACGCGCGCCGCCAACTCTCCTCGGCGCGCAGCGCTGCAACCTGTCAAAAAAGCTGCCTCTTTGCCTGGCAGCAGTGCAATCATTCAGGGCCTTGTGGGTCGTGGCTTTAGTCACGAGATAAACCCCGCAGCGAAACGAGGGGCTTTAGCCCCTGAAGTTCCCTCCACACAATGGCTCAACGCATTTTTAAGAGGCATGGCGCGCGCCGCCAGCGAACTCGGCATAACGATCATCGGCGGCGACACCACCAAGAGCGACCGCATCTTCATCAGCATTACCGCGCTAGGCGAAATCGCGCCCGGCCTCGCGCTGACGCGCTCCGGCGCAAAACCCGGCGATCTGATCTACGTAAGCGGCAAACTAGGCCGCGCACAACTCGGCGTCGAACTGGTTCTGCGTGGCCTAGCCCTCGACCGGCGCTTGAAGGCCCTGACCCAACCGCATCTCTACCCAAAAATCCGAGTGGCCCTCGGCGATTGGCTAGCCCACCAACGCATCGCCTCATCCGCCATGGACATCTCAGACGGTCTCTCCACCGACCTAGCCCGCCTCTGCGCCGCAAGCCAAGTAGGCGCAAAAATCTACGCAAACAAAATTCCGTCGGTCGCAATCCCCGCAGCAGCCGCGCAAAAATTAGGCAAGCGCAAACTCGACGCGCTCCAACTAGCCCTACACGGCGGCGAAGATTACGAGCTCCTCTTCACAGTCCCGCCCCGCCAAGCAAAAAAACTTCGCGAAGCCGCAGGCGCCCCTGCACTAACCGCAATCGGCGAAGTCACGCACGCAAGAAAAATCATCCTGGTCCGCCCGGACGGCAGGAGCCAACCTCTGAAATCCGAAGGCTGGGATCCCTTCCGCAATTCGTAGCGGCGGTTCAACCTCAGACGACGTCAGGGGCGAGGTCGAAGGGCGTCCCACGGCTGATTTACTCTCTAACTTGCGGGCAAGTCTGGAAGCTAAATCGAAGGTCAACCGTCCAGCTCTTCACGTTGCGATGAAGATCAATGTCGTCCATCGAGACGTCGGGCGGCAGCGACGACTTGCTCTCAACGAGAAAGTTTCGAATAAGTTTGCTACTAAAAACGTCGCCAACACGAAATCTTGATTGCACCAGGGTTTCAATCAGCGGGTCGGAAGTGAAAACCTCAATCTTCTCTAAGCGATATTGCTTCCCCTGGTTCACTTCCATAATCAGTGAAATGCGTCCGCGCTCGTCATCAATGTCCGTGAGTGGTGTCACGACAAAATCGACATACCCACGGGAGCCGTACAGCTGCTGCATTGCTTCAATTGCGTCTCTGACCTTTCCCGCGCTAAAAATGTCTCCTTCATGCATATGAAGCAGGAATCGTAATTCTTCGTTGGAAAACACGAGATGGTCGGTAGGATCGGCTGATCGGTAACTTAGATCTCCCAAGCCGTACTGGAGCCCCTCATTCACGTGAACGGTAAGCAGCACATCTTCGAAAGACGCGTCTGACTTAATTACTTCCGCCCGTGCGCTCGCTTCTACCTTAAAGAAACCCGCATCTGTCCACGCGCCGCGAATCCAAGGATCTTGCACTTCTTCGAGCCAGCCAGAATGGGCGTCAAACCGACTCGCTTTGAGTCGGGCCACCAGTCCCTCCCGATCGCCGTCTTGCAGGTGAATTGGCCCGTCAAATTTCACGTCGTCGATTACAACTTTCGGCTGCGGCTTGTCCGCTCCCGCCAGCGCGGCCGCCTTCGCTTCAACCTCCTGGTGCATGTCGTTGATCTCGTCAGCGAGCGTTGGATACGGCAGACAGCGGTTGAGCCTGCGCGGAATTTGGGCGGAAACGGGTGAGACGCAAACTAGCGCAGCGGCAAATGCGAGCGAGGCGGAGCGCAATTGGGTCCGACTCCACATGACGCAAAGTATAGACTCGTTAATTAGCATCCGGAAGAACCCGCTGATTACTTTACCGGGTTCACAGAAACGTCAGACGACGTTGCGAAGGTTGGGCGGCCAATCGCCGCCGTTACGAATGCGGCGCAGCAAGGGCAGTAACACGCGCAGGCGCGGGGGCTGAAGTTGGCGAAATGGTCTTCGGACGCGGCGGCAATTTAGGCGCAGGCTTCGCCCCCGGCGGCGCGGTACTAACCGGAGCAGCGACAGGCACCTTCGCCGGCGCCAAGCCCTGCTCCGCAGCATCCGCAGGCGGCGCGGTATCCGGCACATCCACGAGCACCTGCTTGGTCGGCGCAATTTTTTCCAGCGACACCACGTTCGGGAAATTCTCCACCGCCACGCCCTGCGTCGCCTGCTGCATGAACTCGAGCCAAATCGGCAGCGCCGCCTTCGCACCGGTTTCTTTCTTGCCGAGCGAAATGCGCTTGTCGTCGTTCCCCACCCAAACTCCCGCGGTCAGTTGCGGCGTAAATCCGATGTACCAGGCGTCAGTAAAATCGTTCGTCGTTCCAGTCTTCCCCGCCGAGGGGCGCCCCAACTCCTTCGCACGCACTCCCGTCCCGAACTGCACGACATCCTCAAGCATCGCCACCATCGTCCGCGCCACTTCCGGCGGCACCACATCCGTCACGTTCGGCCGCGGCTCTTCGAGCACCGCGCCATCATAAGAAGTCACGCGCCGGATGTAATGCGGCTCGATGTGTATGCCGTCATCCGGAAACACAGTGAATGCCGAGGTGTGCTCGATCAGCGACAAATCCGCCGCGCCCAGCGCCAGAGGCAAATAAGGCGGCAGCGGACTCGTAATCCCAAATTTCCGCGCGAGATCCACCACGTTCAGCACTCCCACGTGATCGAGCAGCCGCACCGCCGGCACATTGCGCGAATCCGCCAGCGCGCGCCGCAAAGTGATGCGGCCTTCGAATTTTTCGTCGTAATTGCGTGGAGAATAATTCTGCCCGCCGCTGCGAAATGTCACCGGCTCGTCCACCACCGTATCGAACGGGCTCATTCCCATTTCCAGCGCGTCCGAGTACACGTACACCTTGAACGAGCTGCCCGTCTGCCGCACCGCTTGCGTCGCGCGATTGAATTTCGATTCCTCGAAATCGTAGCCGCCCACCATCGCTTTGATCTCGCCGCTCGCATTATCAATCGCCAGCAACGCGGCCTGCGCCGCCGGAACCTGCTCCAGCTGCACTCGCGCTGTAATCCCGGAAATTTCCTTGATGGAAACGCATACCAGGTCGCCCACCTTCAGCAGTTCTGGCGGAGACTTGTGCCCCGTCCACGCAAAATCCGCCGGTGTCAGCATCGCGTGATACGGCCCGATCTTGATGGACGCGAACGTCGGCTCAACCTTCGTGACTACACCCGTGACGTAGTCGCCCTTCTGAATCGCGTCGTGCCAATCGTCGCTCTGATAACGCTCCAGCGGCCCTTCGTGCTGCTCCAAAATATTCGGCAAATTTCCGCGCCATCCGTGGCGCCGGTCATAGGCGTGCAACCCGTCGCGCACCGCCTGGTCTGCCGCCTTCTGCATCGCCACATTTAAACTCGTGTATACGCGCAATCCCTGCTCGTGCACCGCCGCCGTGCCGTAGGTGTGTTCCAGATACTCGCGCACTTCCTCGACGAAGTACGGAGCCAGATCGTTGCGCAGCGGCGCGATGTGCAGGCCCAGCGGCAACTTGGTGGCCTCCTCCGCTTGCGCCTCCGTAATCTTGCGGTCGTGCGCCATCAGCGACAGCACCAGATTCCGCCGCGCTAGCGCCCGCTCCGGATGATTGATCGGCGCGTAAATTGGTCCGCGAATAATCGCCGCCAGCATCGCCGCTTCCGGCAACGTCAATTTCCCCACCGGCTTATCGAAATAATATTCCGACGCCGCCTCGAACCCGTAATTTCCCGCTCCCAGATAAATCTGGTTGCAGTACATCGTGAAAATCTGTTCTTTCGTGTAATGCCGCTCGATTTGAATTGCCAGTAGCGTTTCCTCGATCTTGCGCCGCGCGCTGCGGTCCGAACGGTTCAGGAAAAGCCCACCCGCAAGCTGCATGGTCAAAGTGCTCGCGCCTTCCGCGAGACGATGGTGACGGACATCGTGCCAGGCCGCTTCCAGCACGCGTGGAATGTCCACGCCCCAATGCTGTTCGAAGTGCTGGTCTTCCGTGGTGAGAATCGCGTCGCGCAAAACTTGCGGAATCTGGTTGTAAGTCAGCAGGATCCGCCGTTGCAGCGCGAAAGTTCCGATGGATTGCCCGTCGTCCGCGTATAGCTCCGTCACCACGTTTGGCCGGTAATCCTGCAGCGCGTGAATTTCAGGCAAGTCGCTCGAATACACAAACAGCAATCCCACCGCCGCGCCCACCGCCACCGCGCACAGCAGCAGAAACGTAAACGCCAGCTGGCCGAAGACCGTGTCTCCGGTTATCTTCATCGTCGCCCGATAAAATCTTTCCATTAACTAGCATTCTAGCGCATCCCCGCAGACCGCGCCGGATTCTACCTACGTAAAATGTTCCAATCAGTCGCGCCTTCTCCTCGCCTCTCTGCCTCTCTGCCTCCTTGCCTCTTTCCCTCTGTGTCTCTGAGCCTCGGTGGCGCTCCGGATTTTTGCGATTGCAGCCTCACCTCCCGCCAAGTAAATTTGTCCCGCCAGAATCTCCCGGCGAGGACCCATGGAAGCCAATCCAGTCCTGTTTCGCGATCTAACCTATATCTTCCTCGCCGCCGTCTTCGGAGGCCTCGCCGCATGGCGCCTCAAGCTGCCACTAATCCTTGGATTCGTCCTAGGCGGGATCGCGATCAGTCCATTCACTCCCGGCCCGCATCTTTCCGACCTGCACACGTTCGAAGTCTTCGCCGAAGTCGGCGTCGTCCTGCTGATGTTTTCCATCGGCGTTGATTTTTCGATCCCGGACCTGATGCGCGTGAAATGGATCGCGCTGGGCGGCGGTACGCTGGGAATCCTGTTCTCAATGGCGCTCGCGCTCGGGGTCTCCTGGCTCATTGGCTGGACGCTGATTCAGGGCTTCGTCATCGGCGCCACCATCTCCGTCGCCAGCACCATGGTCCTCGCGCGGCTGCTCACCGATAGCGGTGCCCTCGGCACCGAATATGGCCGCGTGATGATCGGCATCACTCTCGTCGAAGATATCGCCGTGGTCTTCATGACCATCATCATTCCCACTTTCAGCGGCCCCAGCGAAGGCCGCTTCCAGAAAGCCGCATGGACTCTCGGCAAAGCCGCCCTGCTGCTCATCCCGCTCGTTTTTCTCGCGATGACGGTGGTTCCCCGCGTCCTGCGCAAAGCCGCGCGCACCAAGGACAATGAACTTTTCTTGCTGGTCGCCATCGCTATCTGTCTCGTCTCGGCCGCCGTCGCGCAAGCCGTAGGCTTCTCCGTCGCTCTCGGCGCGTTTCTCGCGGGACTTTCCATCAGCGGCTCGGAAGATCTGCACGAAGCGCATACCACTCTGATTCCTCTGCGTGACGCATTCGTCGCACTCTTTTTCGTCTCGCTCGGCACGCTCGTAGTCCCCAGCGTCATCATTCACAATCTTCCGCTGCTAGGCGTAATGCTCCTGCTGATCGTCGTAGGAAAATTCGTGGTCTGGCTCGGCGTGATGAAACTTTTCCGCTACTCGCTTTGGACCTCGATCGCGGTAGCCGCTGGCTTAACGCAAATCGGCGAACTGTCCTTCATCCTCGTCGAAGTAGCAAAAAAATCTGGCCTCGTCGGCGAAGAAGTCTTCACCGCTACTCTAGCCGCATCCCTGATCTCAATTTTTCTGAATATGCTGCTAGTAAGGTGGGTGATGCGCAGAATCACGCCAAAAATTGCGCCAAAAGCCACCACAGAGACAGCCGCGGAAGCCACCGCGTAGCAGCTCACAGGACGAAGGGAAAAAACGAAGGCAAGCCAGCTAGAACGAAACGCGCAAGACCCAAATTTCCATTTCGAATTTCTATTTTCTACCTTCTACCCGAGCGCTTCTTCTGCTTCCTGCACCGTATCAAAAGACTTAATCAAAGTCCCCACATGCGTCATATCAATCAAAGCCTTCACTTGCGTATTCATGCCGGTCACCGCCAATTTCCGCTGCGCGCGTTGCGCCGCCACATATGCGCCCACCAACGCGCCCAGCCCCGCCGAGTCCACGTAGGGCACTCCGCTGAAATCCAAAATCAGTTTCGGCGCGGTCTCCGCGCGAGTCGCGGTCTGAAAAGCAAAGACCGTCTGAATACTCAGCGAACCTTTCAGCGTCAGAACTTTCTGGCCTTCGCGGCTTCCGGCCGATGCGGCAATCTGCAATTGATCGTTAGGCATGGACCGTGATTCTACCCAATCGTCAACGCGCTGATTATGAATATTGTGTTACAGCGTGATTTGCAGCTGTCACGGTTCAAACCGTGCCCGCAATTCCGCCGGTACAATCGGACAAACGTCATCCTGTCGCCCAAACACGCGATAGCGAACCCGCGCTACGAAATCGTAAACAAAGTCCCGCAATCCCGGCGGAATCACGCCCACCACCGAAGCCAGCACAGCCCAAACCCCACCAAGCCGCCGCCAAATATGCAAAAATGCAGCAGACCGTACCAAAAGCGTCCCATCTCGAGTCAGCACCACAACGCTGTCCGGCAATCCCACCCGCCGCTCCACCGCCACGCGCGCCGCAAGAGTCTCGCCCTGCAGCGGCGCAAACCGAAACGCGCGCGCGCTGTGATCGTGCTTCAGCACAAATTTCACCGCGCGATGGCACAACCCACAATGTCCATCGTAAAAAAGATATTCCGCGCCCTCCGATTCTTGCCCCACCAAAAAAGCATAGCACGGGCGCGCCGCAACACTGTTTCGCGCGCGGCGAATCGCACTTACGGAAACGATTTCCCCTTCCCGCTTGCCACGCTTTCCGAAACTCTCTAAGCTTGTTTGGTTCGCCCAATTTTGCGGGAGCCGCTCCACGCGCATGAAGTGCAACAACATCCTCGAAGCCATCGGCAACACGCCCATCGTCCGCCTGAATCGCCTGGCGAAAGACTCCGCCGCCGAAGTCTGGGTCAAAGCCGACTACATGAATCCCGGCGGCTCGGTAAAAGACCGCATCGGCATCTCCATGATCGAAGAAGCCGAACGCACCGGCAAACTCAAGCCCGGCGGCACCATCATCGAAGGGACTTCCGGCAACACCGGCCTGGGGCTCGCCCTCGTTGCCTGCGTGCGCGGCTACAAAGTCGTCTTCACTATCACCGACAAGCAATCGCGCGAAAAAATTGATCTGCTTAAAGCTTTTGGCGCCGAAGTAATCGTCTGCCCCACCGCCGTCGAGCCCGAAGATCCGCGCAGCTATTATTCCGTCGCCGCAAAACTCGCGCGCGAAATTCCCAATTCCTTCTATCCCAATCAGTACGCCAATCCCATGAATCCGGAAGCGCACTATCGCTCCACCGGCCCGGAAATTTGGAAGGACACCGAAGGAAAGATTACGCACTTCGTGTGTGGCATCGGCACCGGCGGCACCATCTCCGGCGTGGGACGCTACCTCAAGGAACAAAATCCCAACGTCAAAATCATCGGCGTGGATCCGATCGGCTCCCTCTACTACGAAAAGGTCAAGACCGGGAAAGTCGGCAAGGCCCTCACCTACGTCGTCGAAGGCATCGGCGAAGATTTTTTCCCCGGCACCATGAACCTGGGGATTCTCGACGACGTCCTTCAGGTTAACGACGAAGAATGTTTCGTCTGGGCTCGCCGTCTCGCGAAACAAGAAGGCATTTTCACCGGAGGTTCGGGCGGCGGCTGCATCTCCGCCGCGCTAAAAATTGCCAAGGCCGCGAAGAAAGGCGATTTCATCGTAGCCTTCGCGCCGGATTCCGGCTCAAGATACATGTCCAAAGTTTTCAACGACGGCTGGATGCGCGAGCACGGCTACGTAGATGCCGAAGTCACTCTCTCCGCCGCCGACGTAATCCGCGTCAAACGCCAGAACGGCAAAACGCGCGAGATGATCGTCGCCGGTCCGTATCAAACGGTTTTCCATGCACTGCAAACCATGCAGCAACAGGACATCTCGCAGCTTCCCGTCTTCGAAGAAGGAAAATCCATCGGCACGGTCTTCGAAGACCAAATCCTAAATCTCGCGCTGCAAGGCAAAGACCTGCGCAAGCTCGTCATCCGCGAAGTCATGGGCGCCCCGCTCCCGCAGGTTGCCGCGAACTCTCCCGTCGAGCGGGTCACCTATATCCTCAGCCACGATAGCCCCGCCGTCTTCGTCGAAATGCCCGGCGCCAAACTCGAAGTCCTCACCAAGTTCGATCTCATGGACACCGTCGCAGGCCTAGTCGGCCAAAAGCGCTAAGAATTCTGTCGTGAACGTACGCTCTCGAAGGCCAGGATTTTGGTCCCATCACGCCGCCAGGCGCCGTCGGAAAGCCGGGCGCTAGTCATCGGAAGGGCGGGACTTCAGTCCCGCCGTACGGGTTGCTATGTGAAATATCGGTTTTTTCGTCAGGGCACGGCTTTAGCCGCTGAGGTCTCGGACCGCTAATTCTCGCCCGCGCTCGTATCCCGAAACTCCAAAGCCTTTACATTCTTAACGCTCACTTTACTGGCTCTTTAGCAGTCTCACATCTATCCGGAAAATCCCGGCGCAGGGCGAAAACGCGGGAAGGGCGGCTTTGGATTTGGGAACAATCAAACGGCGGGCATGGCTCTCCTGGGCCTCAGTGATTCTGCTCGCGATTCTTTGCGCCGTGCTCGCTGTGCTGCAATATCGTTGGACCGCTCAGGTCGCCGCCGGCGAACAATTGCGCCTCAAAAGCAACTTGGATTCCCGCCTCGAACTTCTCCGCCGCAGTTTCAACGAGCGCATTGATTCGGCGTGCCTCGCTTTCGTGCCATCGTCCGCGGAATTCGCGAAGCAAAGCGCCGAAGACGCATACCTGGAAAAATATCGCGCGCAACGCGCCTCGCAAGCCGATATCGTCTCAACCGTCGCGCTCGCCATCCCGCACGGGAACGAACTCACGCTCTTGATTCCGGACGCCGTAGGAAGCCGCTTCATAGAAACCGCTTGGCCCTCCGATTGGATCTCCATCCACAACGAACTTCTCGCCCGCGCGAATGGCGGCCCTCCTGGGCCAAGCCTTCCGCAAATTCCCACGCTTCGCGCCATCCCGCATTTTGGCCGCGAAGAAGGCCGCCTCGGACGCACGATTTCGCGCGAGCAGGATTGGCTGATCCTCAAACTCAATGACCCCTACATCGCGCGCACTCTCGTTCCCGAGATGTTGAACAGTTATCTCGGTGTTTCCGGCAAGCTCGATTACGATGCGCAAGTCGTCGTCAATCAGGTTCCTTTTACTCCGCTCTATGATTCCGCGCCGCGCCCTCCGCGCAGCAAAATTTGGACTCCGGACGCGTCCGTCGCCCTTATGGAAACCACGCCGCCCGTGTCCTCATTCGTCCGTGCGTCAGCGGAACGCGCGGCCACGTCTCCGTCTCTGCCGCCATTTCCCGCGCGCGCTTCCGGATTGTGGCTCTTGCGTGTGCACCATCACGCCGGCTCGCTCGAGTCTATCGTCGCCGGAGCGCGCCGCCGCAACCTTGCGCTCTCGGCGGGACTATTGCTTCTGATTCTTGCGACGGTGGCTTCGCTAGTGCGCTCCTCCCGTCGCGAACGCCAAATGGCCGAGCTGCAGATGAATTTCGTCGAAGGCGTCTCGCATGAACTGCGCACGCCGCTCACTGTGATCCGCACCGCGGCGTTCAATCTGCGCGGCAATCTCGCGCAAAAGCCCGATCAGGTCGTTCGCTACGGCTCGTTAATTCAAACTGAGAGCGAGAAGTTAACCGCGCTCGTGGACCAAGTGCTGAGTTACGGCAGCGCGCGCTCCGGGCGCGTCATCGCCCAGCGCTCGCCCGTCGCGATTGACGCGCTCATCGAAAGCACCCTGCAGTCCAGCCGCCTCGACTTCGAAAATTCGAATCTCACCATCGAGAAGAAAATCGCGCCCGATCTGCCCCTGGTTCTCGCCGATCCTGAAGCCATGGAGCACGTACTGCAAAATCTTTTTGAAAACGCCGTGAAATACGGCACGCAATCAAGCAACTGGATCGGAATCTTCGCCGCCGCCGCACCGCCCAATGGCGCGCCCGCTGTCGAAATCCGGGTCGCCGACCACGGCCCGGGCATACCCAAAGAAGAACGCGAACATATTTTCGATTCTTTCTATCGCGGGCGCCGCGCCGTACACGACCAGATTCACGGCACCGGCCTCGGCCTCACTCTCGCAAAACAAATTGTGGAAGCTCACGGCGGCACCATCGCCGTGAAAAGCCAGCCCAACGAAGGCACCGAGTTCATAGTCAGAATTCCCGCTGTCTCAGCCGGAGCGCCGGAATGACTCCGCGCATCCTCATCGTCGAGGACGAGCCCGGCTTGGTTCTAACGATCTCCGACCTGCTGACGCCGGAAGGTTACGAAGTTGCCGCAGCCACCGATGGCGCGTCAGGCCTCGCGATGGCCACCGAGGAGCAATTCTCCGTCATCATCCTCGACGTGATGCTGCCGAAAAAAACCGGCTTCGACGTCTGCCGCGAACTGCGGCAAAAAGGCGTGGACTCCGCGATCCTGATGCTCACCGCGAAAACGCAAGTCGTGAATCGCGTCGTCGGCCTGAAACTGGGCGCCGACGATTACCTCGCAAAGCCTTTCGACCCCACCGAATTACTCGCGCGCATCGAAGCGCTCTTGCGCCGCGTGCACAAAGAGCGCCGCATCGCCGTGCGCACCTTCCGCTTCGACGACGTGGAAATTGATTTTGATCGCTCCGAAATCCTGAAAGGCGGCCAGCAAGTGGAAGTCGCCGCCAAGGAACTTCTATTATTGCGATATTTGGTGGATCACCGCGACCGCGTAGTCCCGCGCGAGGAAATCCTGCAGAAAGTCTGGCAGTACGACAGCCAGGTCACATCCCGCACTGTAGACGTCCACGTCTCGTGGCTACGCCAAAAACTCGACAACTCCCAAAATCCCAAACACATTCAAACCGTAAGAGGCAAAGGCTACCGCTTCACCGCGTAATCAGCGAACAGCGGCCGAACATCCATCCCGGCGCATTATGTTGGTGATTTTCTCTGCGCCCTCGGCATCTCTGCGGTAAAAGCGGTTGTCGCCCGGTCTATCCTTCATGCTTCACATCCCGAAAATCCGTCCGCACCTCCGCAATGCCCGCGCGATAAGCCTTCGCATCGCCATACGGCAAAAAATGCGGATAACGGTCGTGCGCATGCAGAATGCGATGCGCGTGCCGGATCGGGCACCAGTGCTGCTCGGTGCGGGCCGCGATTTCCACCACGTAAGCCATCAACCCATTGCCATACGAGCAGTAAGCGCAATCAATGCGCTCCGGCAAATTCAGATAACACAATTTCCCGCGTCAAAGATGATGTAGTCCGACCGCCGCACCTTCGGTATCCCATAAATCGGAAACGAAAATCCCTGATACAGCGTGATGAACAAATCCAGGATCATGAACGGAATGATGCAGCCATAAATAAACGGCGAAGTCAGCGCCACGAAAAATCGCGATCCGCGAATATAGGCCCACAGCGATTCCTGCAGCCGCGCGTGCTCGATCCGTACTTCATCAGAAAACCAGACTTTGCGCTTGCGGAGTTCGTAGAACGGCCCGCGAAACTCCGCGTCGCGGTCCGGCTCGGTCGTCACCTGCACCAATGGCTCGTTTTTCTTCGCACTGCTCTCAGTCATGGTCAATCCGCCAGCTGTAATCGTTCGAGATAAGCGTTGTACGCCGCTTTCACCTTCGCCGCCTCGGGCGCGCCTTTCGCGTAATTCTCGAGCGGCGTAATGAAATCATCCATCGCCTTATCAACCTGTTTAAATAACGTTGGATTGGTCTTGGATAGCGCGGTATCTCCGCCGTAGTCCTCCGCTTTGTCCCACACTCGTTCGAGGATGTGCGCCAATTCCGCCGCTGTCGCGCTATCTCCCTTTTGGAACGAGGCGTACGCCAGTTTCGCCAGCGCGCGATACGGTCCCATCTTGGTATTGTCCACGCCTCCATTGGGAGCCTGGTGCGTCGCCTGCGCCAAAGACGCAGCTGCAGGCGCGGCAATCGCCGCCGGGGCGACGGTCGGCGCAACTGCCACACAGCAAAACACCCCAATGCCGAGCGCGAGCACTAATCTCACAATCATTCGTGAAACACGGAACATGCCGCCTCCTCGCATTCGCTTTTAAAACCGCTTCGCGCCGACTAGATAGCACACTTTCAAGGGCCCGCGCCGGAATATTGAGCCGACATCCGCCACACTGCGCGTCCGCCACCCCAATGGTATAATTGTGAACTTTTTACAGCCCGCCGGAATCATCTGTGCGGCGTGCAATAAGAACGAAGGGGCTAGCAACAGAGCATGCGAATCGAAGACTTCAACGAGCGGCTGAAACACTCCATCCTGGTCGGCGATGGAGCCATGGGCTCGCTGCTCTATGAGTCCGTGGGCCCGCAGCGCTGCGTGGACGAACTCAACACCACGCACGCCGAAGCCGTGTTCCACGTTCATCAGACCTATATCCAAGCCGGGGCGCAACTCATCGAGACCAACACGTTCAGCGCCAACCGCCATAAGCTCTCGCAATTCGGCATGGGTGACCGCGTCGCTGAGCTGAATCACCGCGCGGTAAAAATCGCCCGCGAGGCGCGCGAAGCCGCAAAACACGAAGTCCTGATCGCCGGTTCCATCGGCCCCCTCGGAATCGTTCAGCACGTCCGCGAACTGCCGCACGAGGAAATCGTCGCCATTTTCAAGGAACAAGCCGGCGCACTCGAAGAGCGCGGCGTGGATTTGTTCTTACTCGAAACCTTCAGCGACATCGAAGAACTTATTGCGGCGGTAGACGCCATCCGCTCGTTTTCGCGCCTACCCATCGCCGCGGAATTAACCTACTCGGACGAAGGCTCCACCTTCGGCGGCACGCGCCCACAAGACGCCTGGGAGAAATTGAAAGATAAAAATATTCAAACCATCGGCGCCAACTGCACCATCGGCCCGCAACTTCTACTGCCGGTTCTCCGCGAACTCGCCACCACCGCGAAACTGCCGTTAACCGCCATGCCCAATGCGGGCTTCCCCAAACGCGTCGGCGATCGCATCGTTTACCCAAAATCCTCACCCGAATATTTCGCGCTCTTCGCCCAGGAAGCCGCGGAAATCGGCGCGCGAATTCTCGGCGGCTGCTGCGGCACCACTCCCGAGCACATCCGCGCGATGGCCGAAGCCGTGAAGAAGCTGCATCCCGGAAAATCCAGCTCGGCGAATGGCGGTGTAAAAACCTCGGCGGCTACGATCGAAGTCTTCGAGCCCGCGGAACGTTTCCGCCGCATCGCCGCCCGCGAGCCGGAAAGCAAGCTCTGGCGAAAAATTCAAGTCGAGAAATTCGTCACGTCGGTGGAAATTGATCCGCCCAAGGGCGTCACCATCGAACGCATCCTCGACCAGGTCAGCCGCGTGATGGCCTCCGGCGAGGTGGACTCAATTGACATCAACAGCGGCACGCTCGCACGCGTCGGCATGGACGCACTCGTCCTCGCCGGCGCCCTCGAAGCGCACGGCTTTGAAACCGTCCCGCACGTCACCACGCGAGACGCGAACATTATCGGCCTGCAAGCCATGCTCCTCGGCGCCTGGGCCGTCGGAGGCGTGCGCAACGTCCTCGCGATCACCGGCGACCCGCCGTCGCTCGGCGACCATCCTGAAACCAGCGGCGTCTACGAAGTGGATTCGATCGGCCTGGTAAAAGTTTTGTCGCGGCTGAATCAAGGCACCGACTGGGCCGGAAAAAGTCTCGGCGGAGCCACCAACTTCACCATCGGTGTTGCCGTAAACCCGGTCGCGGAAGATATTGACGAAGAGTTGCGGCGCTTTGAAGCCAAAACAGAAGCCGGCGCGCATTTCGCGATGACCCAGCCGATTTTCGATCCCGAGCACTGGCAAGCGTTTCTAAAGCGCCTCGGCGGAAAATCCCCGGTGCCGATCGTCGTCGGCCTCTGGCCGCTCACAAGTTACAAACAAGCCCTGCGGCTCAATAACGAGGTCCCCGGCATCGTCATTCCCGAAACCACGCTGCGTGAAATGGAAAAAGCCGGCGAACACGCCCGCGAGCGCGGATTCATCCTCGCCCGCCGCATGCTCGATTGGGCGCGCACAGCACGGAGCGAAAGCATAGCCGGTGCGTACCTGATAGCTCCGTTCAAGCGCTACGAGGAAATCCTTGAGTTATTCAAATGATCGCAGCGTGCAGAACTAGAAGAACCAAAACCTCTTGCGCCTCTTCAACGGTGTCGCCCCAGGACTAAGCCCCACATCCTCGTCCATCTCCGGCACCCAAGGCAGCGACTTGCCTTCAAACACCGCCATCGGATTATCCACCATCAACGCCGTAGCCACATCCTCGCCGCGCCGCTTCGCCACGTGCTCGAACACTTCCTTCAATCGCAAAGGCCGCGTCGTCACGTTATGCGCGTCGCTGGCCACAAAATGTACCGCGTTCATCCCGATCCACTCTTCCGCCACTTCTTGCGCCGACTTCCCGAATTTCCCCAGCAGCGATTGCCCAGTCACCTGCGCATAACAACCCTGCCGCAGCCAGCGAAACAGTCGCTCCGGCTTCGATCGTATTAAAGGATTCCGTTCCGGGTGCGTGATGATCGGCCGCAAGCCCGCCAGATGCAATTCGTGCAGCGATTGGTCCATCGAAGGCGGAATCGAATAGTCGGCAAACTCTACCAGCAAATAGTTCTTTTGGTTCAGCGTAAAGCGGCGGGAATCGTGGCGTATCTCGCGCAGGTTTTCAAAACTCAAATGAAAATCGCATCCCGTCGCGAAAACCAACCGCCCCTCGAATCGCGCCTGCAATTCATCGCGCCGCGCCTTTACCAATTCGGGAACAAACGCGTGATTCGGATGCGCGTGCGGCGTCGAAATGACGTGCGTAATCCCATCCGCAATCGCCATTTCCGCCATTTCCACCGACATCTCAACCGAATCGGGACCGTCATCGAGACCGGCAAGTATGTGGCAATGAATATCAATCATCGCAGCCGAGAATAACGCAGCGCGAAAGGGATAACAACGCGCGAGCCCGGCGCAGGTGCCCGCGAAGCACCACAACGCTGCGCACGAATTGGCCAGATTATTGCTTCCAGGCCTATGCAGCCCAGTGAAACTGTTTCATTTGCGGAATCGCCAAATGCCGCCGCGAATGCGCTGAAGTAACTCCCAATTCGGTCGAATCTGCACTTATCAGGAACTTTTCAGGCTCAACGCACGATCGGAGCGAGCACGCAAATGACAGCCGCCTTCCCAGACCGCCGCAGGCGAGCCTCAGCAAGATCGCCGGTACTAGTTTCGCGGGACCACACTTCAGGTCACTTGATCCGAAAGTCCGCCACGATCAACCTTGTATCCGCGGTCACATGCGGAGTGATCGCATGAAATCCCCACATATGCACCCAAGCGTTCCCCGTGCGTATCGTGAGAAATGATTTCATAATCCCCGGAGGAAAAAACGTCAGGAACACCATGATTGCAGACAGCGCCGCATGCGCGAGCGTGTCGTATCGCGTCCACGATTCGAACACATGCAAGGCCGGATAGCTTGCCGCTCCCAGCAGGAACGCCGTCACCGGCGCCGTCAGTTTCGCGTAGCGCGGCTGCAAAATCGCGTAAATAAAAATCATCACCGGCAGATCAGTGCCGAAAAGATGAAAGCTAAACGATAGCAGCCCGCCCACGATCTGTTGATGATGTGTCAGCCGCAAAAAATTCCCGCCGAGCGCCAAATCCAGGAAGCATCCGATCGCCATCACCACCAAAATCACGATCGTGTCGCTCTTCCAATTCGCCGACTTCAAGTTCAGCTGCTCGTGTGAATAGCCACGCAGCCGGAACACCACATACGGAACCAACGCGAAAAATATTCCGTTGTAAGCCGCAAACGCATACACCTCTTCCGGGGATTGCACTCGCGTCGCGCCCACGAGCGATCCATTCAGATGCAGTGCGATCCCCGCGCCGAAAAAGTGCAGCCCTATAAATCTTCCAGCCATTAAAACCACCGCGCCGTAAATCCACAACAGTAAAGTCTCGCGCAGCGCCACGCCGCGCTCGGGCGCCCGCCCGGCTAGATCCGGCATCGGTCGCCGCCGCGTAATCAGCGCCACGAGGCCAATCTCCAGCACCAGAAACGCCAGCGCGATCGAACTGAAGATATCCATCTCCTTCGGGTCTCCCGGATGCGGCCCCATCGGCAGTGGCATCGTCCCCTGGCAAAGCTCCACCGCCGCCACGCTGATCAAAACCCAAAGAATCAGCGCGACCTGAAAACTCCGCTGCCTCACCAGGTAGCCGATCGTTGAACTCAAGTTGCCTCCGCGCCATGCTCGCGCAATTTCCATATGTCGACAACCGGAATCGCTCCGGCGTGATACTCACGCGCCCAATCGAATCCTCTTGGACCTATTCGCCTGGAGAACGCGGTCAGTGCAAGCCTCTGCTTCTGAACAACCCGCCGCGTGTCGCGGAATTCCACAACCGAGTCGTGTCCGAATTCGGACATTGGAACTGCCCGAAAACGACCATTCCCTACGACGCAGCCCGCGGATTCAGCGGTTGAAATAAAAAAAGACTTGTCAGAAGCCGATGCGGATATTGAGATGACCAGGCGCAAAGCATAGTTCAACCGCGGAAGAAGCAAAAATTCTTGGACGATTTGTCGAATTCCGGTCCGGCCGTTCGTCTATATAGTGAGGGCAGGGCAAACGCCCGGCCCGAAGACCGTTACAGGAAATGGTAAGTGATTTACAATGCGGGTCTTTCTATTGGCACGCGTGGTGCTGATAAACGCCGAAGGGGACAAAAAACATGCCATTTTTCCGCGATCTAAGAAATGCGTTCCACTCGCTGATGCGCAGCAAGGGCCTGGCGGCCATTGTGATCCTCACGCTGGCCCTGGGCATCGGCGCCAACGCCGCCATCTTCACTCTCGTGCGCGGAGTGCTGCTCAAGCCGCTCGTCAACCGCGACGAGAACCGGCTCGTCTACATCCGCCAGAGCGCCCCCACCGCCGGTGAGGACAACACCACATTTTCGGTGCCCGAAATCAAGGATATCGAGGGCGGCGTCCACTCCTTCAACGAGTTCGGCGACTTCTCGACCATGGACTTTACGATGGTCGGGCTCGGCGAACCTCGCGTAGTTCACGGCGGCGTGGTCAGCGGCAACTACTTCGACGTAATGGGCCTGCGTCCCGTTCTCGGCCGTCTCGTCGGACCTCAAGACGGCGGCGCGGACGCCCCTGGCGTCATCGTGCTCACGTATCGTTTCTGGTCCACCGTTTACAAAAAGGATCCGAATGTGATCGGCAAGACCGTCCGCCTCAGCAGCCTTGGCGATCGTTCCGCCACGGTCATCGGCGTCCTTGAACCCTCTGTGCCGTATCCCGAGGAAACAGAGATTATCGGAAACCTGGTCGTCAGCCCGCATCATCTTTCCGCCACGATGGTCACCGGCCGCATCCATCGCATGACCGAACTTTTCGGCAAGCTTGCTCCCAGCGCCACTCTCGATCAGGCTCGCAACGAGTTGCGCACGGTGTACGCCTCGATGGAGAAAGATCATCCCGATGCGTATCCCGATAACGGCGGCTACCGCATCGACGCGAAGATGCTCCGCGACCAGATTACTTCCGGCGCGCGCACCGTTCTGCTCGTCCTCCTCGCCGCCTCCGCCCTCGTTTTCATCATCGCCTGCTCCAACGTTGCCAACCTGATTCTCGCGCGCACGGTTCGCCGCGAGGGCGAGTTGGCCGTGCGTGCCGCGCTCGGCGCCAGCACCTGGGCGCTGCGCCGTATGTTGCTAGCCGAAAGCCTTCTGCTCTGCGGCGCGGGCGCAGCAATCGGCGTACTAATTGCGCAGCCGCTGGTCACCATCCTGGCTCGCTACGCCTCGCGCTTCTCGGTTCGCGCGCTGGACTTGACGGTTGATTTCAGCATGGTGTGGTTGGGAGTGGCGCTGGCCATAATCGCCGCGGTGATTTTGGCATTTGTGCCGCGCCTGCCCTCCGCGAACGCCTCGAACGGCCTGAACGTCGCGAGCGGCGGCGTCCGCATCACCAGCAGCACCGGCCGCCGCCAGCGCATCTTCGCCGTCACCCAAATCGCTGCGTCCTTCGTGCTGCTCGCCGGCGCATGCATGTTGATCACGACGCTGATCGCGTTGCAAAGGACCCAGAGCGGCATGGATACGCGCCACGTCCTGGCCATTGATGTTCCGGCGCCGTCCAATGGAAGAACGCCTCAGCAAGTCGTCGATTTTTACAAGGAATCGGTGCGTCAAATTGACGCGCTACCCGGCGTCACCGGGACGGCTGTTGCGATGATCGCTCCATGGCGTGATGCCGGCGGCGGCTTCGGTATAGGTTTGCAATACTCTGGTGATGGTCACGTCCATGGTAAAGACGATCCTCGCGCGCTCTGGCGTACCATCTCTCCCGGTTTTTTCAGCGCGCTGGGCGTTCCCATTATTGCCGGCCGCGATTTCAACGCGCTCGATGACGATACCCACGACCCGGTCGTGATCGTCAGCGCGACGCTGGCAAGGGCCATGTTTCCTGGTCAGGATCCGATCAATCGGCATGTCTATTGGACCGATCCGGTGCTCGAATTCGTGACCGGCACCCCGGAAGAAAAGGCGCGAGTTACCGCGCCACACCGCATCATTGGAGTCGCCGCCGATGTGGACGACGAACATATCGTTCCGGAGCCCACCTCCGCCATTTATGGCTCCTTTGCCGACGGCGGAATGTTCGGCGGCCACCTGTTCGTCCACACCACTGCAAATCCTTATTCGCTGGTAGTGCCGGTAACGAAAATTATCCGGCAGATGGCCGCCGATGAACCCGTGGAGAACGCCGCCACTCTGGAAGACATCCGCGCAAAAGTGCTTGCACCAGACCGCTTGAACTCCCTGGTCTTTGGCGTGTTCGCAGCGGTCGCTTTGCTGATTGCCGTCGTGGGCGTCGCGGGCGTACTGGCGTTTTCCGTCAGCGCGCGCACGCGCGAATTCGGCATCCGCATGGCGCTAGGCTCGCAGCCAGAAAAAATCCTCCGAACCGTCATCGCCGAAGGCGCACTAATGGCCGGCGCGGGCGTTCTCGCGGGCGCGGCCTTCGGGTTCGCCGCAGCGCGCATCGCCGGCAGCTATTTCGGCGACTTGAAAATGCCAGGCGCGCTGCCCGTAATCATTTCCGCGTTGGTCCTCTTAGGTGCCGCGGTATTCGCGTCAACGCTACCAGCAGCCCGCGCCGCCCGCGTAGACGTAATACAAGCCCTACGCTCGGAATGATTTCCCTTGCCGCCGAACCTCGCGCGTATTAGCCGCGATTGTCATCCCGAACGCAGTGAGGGATCTCTCTTCGCAGTTCGCCCGATGCCTCACCCGTTACCGACCACGCGATTGACGTTGAAATTTCGGGTGCCCCATCCTTCCCGAATTTTGGGAAGGGTGGGGTAGTAGCACGTCCTGGGAAAACGCCACCCGCCCAATTGGCGCACCGCACAGCGTCATCGCGGTCCAGCGCCAAAGGCGCGGAATAAGTTAGCCCGGCACGGAAGCGTCGGGAAAATCGCAAAAAAAGAATCTAAGAATCCAAGTTTCGCGCAACGGCGTCTATTGCTTGTCGTACACGAAAATTTCTTTGTGATCGTCTGCGTCGTGAGTGAGGGTTCGACCGTCAACCGCAAGCGTCCACGTATCAACGACAGGCTTAAGCCCGGTAACAGCGACCGTAACACCAGGCATCTTGATATCAAGCGTGGATTCGATCACCAGCACCGAATCGTGCCAGCTGGCCTTTGAAATCAGTTGACCTGACGACAAATTCTCCGTAACGCGCTTCTGCCCATCCGGCGTGTAGGTGTCCGTGGACTTCTTGCCGTCTGTTTTGTAGTGAAATACGATCGCCGACTTCTTGTAATTGATGACGATCGTTTCGGACTTGGTCGTATTGTCCTTCGCGAGCGTGCTCTTCCCGGAGTTTAAAACCCAAGTACCGGAGAAGTCGGGCGCCGCGGCGGTTTGCGCCAGCGCCGAGAACATCACAACAAGAACCAGCGTAATCGTGATCAGAAGCTGACGCATGATAGTGACCGGTCCTTTTCGGCCAGGATTATATTACAGTTCCCGCAAATAAACCTCTAGGCAACTCATAGGTTCGCGACTGACCGAGCACAGAGTGACCATGACCCAATCCGCCTGATACACTGTCCGCATGAAACCAGCTTCCGCTCTACTATTTCTTGCCTTGGCGGCCCAGTCATTGTTCAGCCAAGACAACGTCGCTAAACAGTCCGTACCCACCGTCCCGAATCTTCCGGATGTGAATCCCCAACTGCTGCAACTTGCGATCCAGGACCAGTCGGACCGCGGCAACGATCTGTTCTCCGGCAAACAGCTGAAGCCCCCGCAAAACCTCAACGTCCCGAAGCGCGATGCGGAACGGCAGGCCAAGGTACGAGCGCTTCTTGCCGAAGGTGAGATCAATAGCGGCCGGGACTACTATTTTGCAGCACTGATTTTTCAGCATTCCGAGACATCCGAAAACCAGCTGCTTGCTCATATTCTCGCCGTGACCTCAGTTGCAAAAGGGAACAAGAGTGGCGGGTGGCTTTCAGCCGCGACGCTTGACCGGTATCTATGGTCGATCAACCGTCCCCAGGTATTTGGCACCCAATACCAGACGGGCGCGGACAACAAAGATACGATGGAGCCTTATAATCGAAACGCAATTCCCGACAAAATTCGCGCCATTTGGGGCGTGAATCCACTTGCAGAGCAGGAGAAAGATCCTAACGGTTCCCGGTAGCGCGACGCCTCGGCTCGATCGACCGAAACGCGGCGATCATAATCAGGAACGGATCGACTACCCGCACGCAACTTTGTACGAATTCCAATTCTTGTTATAGTCGTTTTTCGCCTTGCAAGCGGACTTTCGGCCGTTCCTGAGGACGGCTGCCAAAATCTTCAACTCCAACGAGAGGTCGCAAGTGCCTGCAGAACGCGCTCCGGAATTCTTCGCGTCGAAAGACATCAAGATCGGCATCATCGGCTGCGGTTATGTCGGCCTACCGCTCGCATTGCGTTTCGCGGACGTCGGACAACGCGTCACCGGCTTCGACCTCGATCACGAAAAAGTCAAAAAGCTCAACGCCGGGCAGTCCTACATCCAGCACATCCCCGCCGAAAAAATCCAGCGCCACGTGCAGGCCAAGCGCTTCGACGCCACCACCGATTTCGCGCGTCTCCAGGAAATGGACGCCGTTCTGATCTGCGTCCCCACCCCTCTCGACGAGCGCCGCGAGCCCGATTTGAGTTACGTCGAAAACACCGCCAAAGCCATCGCCCCGAATCTGCAGCGCAATCAACTGATCGTCCTCGAAAGCACCACCTATCCCGGCACCACCGAGGAACTGGTTCTGCCCATCCTCGAAAAAGGCGGCTTGCGCTGTCCGCTTGTGAAAGGCCAGGCGACGGAAAACACTGCCACGGACTTCTATCTCGCCTTTTCACCCGAACGCGAAGATCCCGGCAACAAACAATACGGCCTCGCGCAAATCCCCAAAGTCGTCGGCGGAATCAATCCTCCCAGCGGCCGTGCCGCCGCCGCGCTCTACGCGCAGATCGTCTCAAAAGTAGTTCCGGTCAGCTCCACGCGCGCTGCCGAAATGGTCAAGCTCCTTGAAAATATCTTCCGCTGCGTAAATATCGCGCTGGTGAACGAGCTGAAGCAGCTTTCCTTGCGCATGGACTTGGACATCTGGGAAGTGATTGATAGCGCCGCCACCAAGCCCTTCGGATTCATGCCGTTTTATCCCGGCCCTGGCCTCGGCGGACATTGCATCCCTGTGGATCCTTACTATCTCTCGTGGAAAGCACGCGAATACGATTTCGCCACTCGCTTCATCGAACTAGCCGGCGAAATCAATACCGCCATGCCCTACAACGTGGTCGAAGCCCTCGTCACCGCACTCAACGACCACGAGAAAAGTGTGAAAGGTTCAAAGATCCTGCTTCTCGGCGTAGCCTACAAAAAAGATGTGGACGACCTTCGCGAATCCCCTTCCCTGAAGCTCCTCGAGCTTTTAACCGCTCGCGGCGCAATCCTCGATTACAACGATCCCTACTTCCCCCGCCTCCACAAAATGCGCCACTACGATTTTTCGAATATGAAATCAGTCGAGCTGACGCCAGAACACCTCGCCAGCTACGACTGCGTCCTGATCGCCACCGACCACTCCAGCTACGACTACGACGCCATCGTCCGCCACGCAAAATTAGTCGTGGATACGCGCAACGCGACCCGCAACGTCCAGCAGCCCACGGGAAAAGTCGTCCACTGTTAGCGACCCGCCCGCACACACCGCGATCCTACCGCGCCAATATCGCCTGCACTTTCGCCTGTACTCACGGCCAGCGAACCCCGTTCGCCCGTGCCAGTAACCGAAAATCACCAATAGGAAGATAGTTCCATTGCCCAGTACGAACCAGCTAGCTAAGGTAGGCCTATGGGCGCACCCACAGCTCCAAAGAAAGAAGCGCAAAAGCTCATCACCGATCCCGGCCGCCGCCGCAGCATGCGCGTGCTCCTCAGCGTCCCGATCAGCGTGAAAGGCAAAACCACCACGAATCAGGATTTCGACGAAGAAACGCGCACGCTCGTCGTCAACGCGCACGGCGCGCTAATCGCCCTGGCAGCGCGCGTCGCCGCGGCCCAGGAAGTAACCATCTCGAACAAGGCCACGCAAACCACCCGGCAATGCCGCATCGTTTACGTTGGCACGGAACAAGCCGGCCGGGCCCAAATGGGCATCGAGTTTGTAAAGCCGTCGCCCAGCTTCTGGCAAATTGACTTCCCGCCCGACGACTGGGTCGTCCCGGAAGACTAATCTGGCGTCCTTCACTTCGGCGCTGCCGTCAGCTCTCCTCGAAAATTCCCATAAGGCATCTCCGCCACAACCAAAACAGGCGTCCGCGCCGCATCATGCGCCAGCCACACCGAAAAGTTCGTCTGCGGCACTTCCTTACCATGCATGAAAAGATGAATTGCAATCTGCGTGGCTTGATAATTCCCTATCGCAATCGCCACGGTCTCCACCGGAACTTCCAGGTGCGCCCGCATCTCGTACAAATCACTCCCGTCGTAAAGCGGCACCCGTAATTCCGGCGTCCGTTTCCAATCCGCCGCTCGCAAAGCATAAAACGCGCCCAAAGGATCCCGCGTCCCCGGCTGGACGATCACCGGCGCCACGTTCCCGCGCCGCGATTGCCCGATCGCGATCAGATGCAGCACCTCGACCTGCTTCTTCCCCATTTCATCCAGATACATCTCATACTGATGGCTTTCAAGACTCGCGGCATCAGTGTAGGAATCGAACTGGTCGTCAACTTCAAAAAGGTTGCGCAAAGGCGGCTGCGAGTGCACCGAAGCGCGAAAATGCCAAGTCTGCCAACCAAAAAGATCGCGCCGCTCGACAACCGCCGTCTGCACCGATGCCGCATTCGAAAACGGCGCCCACTCCAAACGGTAATTCAAAATCTCGCCCGCGGGAAAAGGCATCGCCGCCTCAGCAGCCGCGCTCTTCGCATCAGTATTGGAAACGGAAAACGCGAAAGGATTGCCGTGCAGAAAACCACCGGCCATCAAGATCAGCAAGACAGCGAACACCAACAAGGCAACTCGGCGCCGTGATTCGATTGCAGAACTCTCAGCCACAAGAAGCCTTTGTAGCGGCAGACTTCAGTCCGCCATTTTGCGCACGCCACATAGCCGACTACGAATTCTGCGCGTTGCCGTTCAGATACCCCGCAAGCTCCGTCAAACTATCCACCATCAGATCCGGCGGATGCGCGCGCAAGCCCTCCAGCCCAAATCCATAGCTCACTCCGCAAGCAAATATCCCCGCGTTCCGCGCCGTTTTGATATCTACATCCGAATCCCCGATCATCAACGCTTCACCCGGCGAAGCCTGCAAGTCGCGCAACAAAACTTCCACCCCCATCGGGTCCGGTTTCTTCCTCTCAAAACTATTCCCGCCATACACAAATCGAAAATACCGCGCTAATCCGAGCCCATCCAATATCGCGCGGCTGAAAACCACCGGCTTGTTCGTAAGCACCGCCATCGCCCGCGCTGGACGCCCCGCCGTCGCCGCTGAATCCCCCGCCAACTCCGCCAGCGCTTCACGCACGCCCGGATACGCCACGGTGTTATCCAGCATGTGCGCCCGGTAGTACTTCAGAAAATAATCGAGCCCCCGTTCGACCTCGGCGTCCGTAACGCCATCCCCCAATGCCCGGCGCACCAGCATCGCCGCACCATCCCCGATAAAACCGAAAATCGTCTCGTGAGCGTGCGCCTCCCGCCCCATGTGCCCGAGCATCGCATTCACCGAATGCGCCAGATCCAGCTTCGAATCAATCAAAGTGCCGTCCAGATCAAAGATCAAAACGCGCACGCCAGCAAACTGCCTGTGATTAGTCGTCATCCGCAGTCAAGCCCTCGCGAAAACTCGCAACATATCGCCGCACCAACCGAACATTTCATTTTATGCGGCACACCCCAACAATGTCACCCGCAGCTTGGGAACGCCAATCTCCCGATTGGCGTAGTTGAATTTGTAGCGCCCGGTGCGTCCCGGCATATCGGGACGCACCGGGCAGCCTTTGCCTTTGCATTGGTCCGGCCGACCCCATGCGCTCCACCAGCACCATTACATGTTGCATAGACAACACCAATATGTTGTAATAGCAACATTGGAGGCAACCACAATGTCAAACGCCCTAGAAGCCATCTTCCAAAGACGCGCCGTAAAGGTCTTCGACCCCATCGAAATCCCAACCGACACCCGCGACCAAATCCTACACGCCGCCCGCCTGGCCCCCTCGAGCTTCAACATCCAGCCCTACCGCTTCTACTGGGTCACCACTCCCGAAATCCGCGACAAAGCCGCCCACCTCTGCTTCGGCCAAAGCCCCGCCGCCACCGCCTCCGCCTTGATCGTCGCCGTCGCGGACATCGGCTCCTGGAAATCCACCACCGCCGGCGAGCTCGCCTGGATGCGCACCGCCGGCTTCACCGAAAAAAAGATTGCCGAATACGAGCGCCGCGCCAAATTCGGCAAATGGTTTTTCATTCAGGGCTGGTTCGGCATTTTTGGCGCGATCAAATGGATCATCCTCCGCCTTCTGCATTTCTGGAAAACGGGCGGCACGCTTCCCGTCGGGCGCCAGGGCATGTTCAAATGGGCCACCAAAAGCGCCGCGCTAGCCTGCCAGAATTTGATGATCGCCGCCCAAGCCCTCGGCCTCAACACCTGCCCCATGGAGGGATTCGACAGCCGCCGCCTCGCCAAATTACTGCAGCTTTCGCGCAAGAATCATGAGATCGTCATGGTCATCGCCATCGGAAAAAAATCTGCCGACAACGAAGACCGCCCGCAGTGGCGCAGGCCGCTCGCGGAAACGGTGCAGGTCCTATGAACATCATCGACAAAAAGCTTGTTCCGATCCCGCCGCAGATCGTGAAAGAGTCGATCCTGTTGAATCTCGCCTCCGCATACTCCTCCGTCGGCAAGCAGCTCGAACAAAAAACCAAATGTTCGCAAACCCGCGGCTTCATCATGTCCACACTGCGTGGCGGCGTCGCGCTCAATCCAAACCAAATCGCCAAACTCCTCGGCTTCGACCGCACCGTAGTCCATCGCGCCATCAAAACCATGATCCGCGAAGGTCTCTTAACACAAAAAAAAGCCGCGACCGGCCGAGCGCGCCCCGTCCAACTCACCGCAAAAGGCAACAACTACCGCGACAACCTGGTCAAAGAGCGTCGCAACGCAGAAGAAAGACTCCGCAAGACCCTGAAGCCCCAAGAAATCGCCACGCTAATCCACTTACTGAACCAAATCGCCGAATTTAAATTCTGAGGAGTTTTGGTGGCACAGTCACTCCTGGCTGTGCTCTTCGCGCTTCTAGGCGTAGTTCGCCGAACCGCGCGCGCGCGATCAAGCGTGTCGTTTTAAGCCTTTTCGTCGCTTGTGGTAGCGGTCTCTTGTTGTCGTACAATCCTGTCGAGGTCGAATGTCGAAAGCGCGGGAAAAATCATTGCCATTCATATCGCATTGAAGGAGCCCAGCGTGAGCGATGCCAAAGAGAAAGACGCACTAACCAGACGAGGATTTCTAGGAGTAGGTTCAGCAGCCCTAGCGGCCGCCAGCCTTCTCTCCGCGGATGAATTAGCCGCCCAAGCCCAAGAGCAATCCACCGCAAAGCCCGCAACAGATCGCAGCGCAAGCGATCCCGGCCCCACCAATTCGGTTCTCGACGCGGCCAATCCGGATTCAAACCATCCTGTCCCCACCGACGCCGGCGGCGTGCAAACCTTCAAGTACCCATTTTCCTTCGCGCACAAGCGCCAACACGAAGGCGGCTGGTCGCGCGAAGTCACTCAACGCGAACTCGCCATCTCGACCACCCTCGCCGGTGTGGACATGCGCCTCACCGCCGGCGGCGTCCGCGAACTCCATTGGCACAGCGCCGCCGAATGGGCCTTCATGCTCTACGGCAGCGCGCGCATCACCTGCATTGATTTCGAAGGCAAAAGCTTCGTCACCGACGTCAAAGAAGGCGACCTCTGGTTTTTCCCCACCGGCATTCCCCACTCGATCCAGGGACTCGCCCCCGACGGCTGCGAATTCCTTCTGGTCTTTGACGATGGCAACTTCTCCGAATACGCCACAGTCCTGCTCTCGGACTTCATGGCCCACACGCCGCCCGAAGTCGTCGCGAAAAATTTCGGCGTCAATCAACAAGCCCTAGTCGCCATGCCCAATAAAGAGCTCTTCATTTTTCAAGCCGAAGTTCCCGGCGCTCTCGCGGAAGATCGCCGCATCGCCGCCGGCGCACTCGGCCCCTCGCCAATTGATTTCGCTTTCCGCACGATGCAGACGCCGCCCACCAAATCCAATAAAAGCGGCGAAGTCCGCATCATTGATTCCAACAATTTTAAAATTTCCCAAGCCATCTCCGCCGCCATCGTCACCGTAAAGCCCGGCGGCCTCCGCGAACTCCACTGGCATCCCAACGCCGACGAGTGGCAATTTTATTTCGGAGGCAAAGCCCGCATGACCGTTTTTGCCACCGGTGGCCGCGCGCGTACGATGGATTTCGAAACCGGCGACGTCGGCTACATCCAAAAAACTCTCCCCCACTACATCGAAAACACCGGCACCACAGACCTGAAGTTCCTAGAAATGTTCAAAAGCCCCTACTACCAGGATCTAGCCCTAACCGAATGGCTGGTTCACACGCCTCCAGAACTAGTAGCCGCCCACCTACATCTCGATAAAGCCACTCTAGAGGCGCTACCCAGAGAAAAGCCGCTAATCATGCCCGAATAGCATTTCGTCCGTCATCCTGAGCGTAGCGAAGGATCTGTCTTCGCCCTCCTCGTCGGAGCGTCGGGTGCCCCATCCTTTCCGAAGTTTGGAAGGGGTGGGGCTTTTGCACAATCACATCGCGCATTATTCTTCATCGAAGACTCACAAAATTCCGGTACTCACCGGCCTAGTACCTTAAGAGGAATATTTTGCCCGTATCTCCGCAGAAAGTGCCATGCAGATTCTCGTTCGAATACAGGCAAGTGAACGGCCCGCCCCCCTCCAACAGACTGAATTAACGGGACTAACCCCTCCCCGCCGCCAAACGGCAATTCAAATGCCCCTCTAAGCCGAAACGCTATTCGGCCACGCACCAAAATCCAGCCCCAACTCATAACCAGAGGTGACGCATGTACCGAACCAGCGCTGTCCTAAATGTTGCCCTAATAGCTGTTGCCTTCGGAGCCGCCATTCCGGCTGCAAGTTCAAATTCAAAAACTGCTGGAGCCTCGCCGACGCAGCAGTTCGCGACGCAAAATGAGTCCCAAACTCAATCGAACGACAAGACCGAAGTAAAAACCTTTAGCGGAACCATCTGGATGAATGGCGATCGCTTCGTCCTAAGAGACGAACGCGAAAAACGCTGGTATCACCTGGACGCCGACCAAAAGCTAATCGCCAAATTCGAAGGCAAAGAAGTCAAAGTAACCGGCACCCTGGACCCCACCACCAGCGAGATCCACGTTCAACGCATCGAAGAAGGCTAAGCATAAATGTAAACGCAGACATTCTTACCCGCGACGATTTGCTCCGTCTAGCAAGCTTCAATCTCGGAGGTGGTGGACCATGGGAGCACTAAGAAAGAATGGCCTCATGTTGATGTCGCTCGTCTCCATCGTTTTCTTGCTCGGAGGATGCGGGCACAGTACACAAGCTGGCAGCGATCCCGACAATGCCATTTCCAAGCCGGGTCTGCTCGCCAGAATATTCCAGACAACGAAGGAGGTATCGGTTCCGGAGGGCACGGAAGTGTATGTCGTACTCGATCAAAGCATTTCCACGGCGACGAACCGCTCCGGCGATTCTTTTCAGGCGACTCTCGCCTCACCAGTGCTAGTTGATGATAAGACTGTGATCCCGCAGGATGCTTTGGTCAAAGGCCATATCGTTGACGCGCGGCCGTCAGGCCATCTGAGAGGTGTCGCGCGTCTGGAACTCACGCTTGACTCGGTCAAAGTAAACGGAGAGTCCTACGAAATCGCCACCGGAGATTTCGGCAGGAGAGGAAAGAATCACAACAAGCGCAACGGCATCTTAATCGGCGGCGGCGCAGGCGTTGGCGCCGTAATCGGCGCAGTTGCCGGTGGCGGCGTCGGTGCGCTGATCGGAAGCTCCGTGGGCGCCGGTGCGGGAACGGCGGGCGCCGCGTTCACGGGCAAGAAGGACATCCGCGTCCCGGCCGAAACCACACTGTCGTTCCGTCTCGCTCGCCCTGTGACCATCCCAGTGAAAAGTTGAGCTCGTAATATCCGGCGTCTGTGGGAGGCCCGATCGATAATCGGCAACCAAGCGCACTACGAACAATTGTGAAAATCGATTTCCTGTGGCGTGACCGTCGCTCCGGCGCTCACCTTCAACGGATTTCCGTTCGCGTCTAGGTTGGTGGTTTTTGACGGCGGTGCGCAATCGGTCGTGCCGCCGCTCAATGGCACAAAAGCATTCGCGCCCACCGAATACAGCACATCTCCCGAAGGCGGAGCAGAGTAAGTGATCTTTCCGGAGGAGAAAACTCCCACGCTGGGGTTGCTTGCCGGTTCAACCAGCGTGTATTGAGCGCAATTTGTGTTCATAGGTGCGGTCGCCGGGCAATCCGCATTCGAATCCACGGAGATATTCGAGACCGAGTCGTTTTCCGCAGGGATTGTTACCGCAAGGGCTGCTCCACTAGGCAAGGTAATTGTCTGCAAGGCGGAGACGGAAGCGTCAATGGATGCCGCCGCAGATCCGTTTCCCGCCGTGATAAACCCCCGAAGCGTCGCTGCCCCGGGCGTCGCTCCCGTCTCCGGGGTTAATGGAAACGCTCCCAAATTGGTGCCACCGAGCACGCCGACCGCCACCGTCGCGTTGTATACCAATCCAGCGCCATTGATCGCGACCACCACCACGTCGAATGTCGCCGCTGTTGGTAGCGGACAGAAGTTGAAGTTGCCTCCTGAATCCGCGACCGTCTCCATGAAGATGACATCGCTCTGTGAACCTTCCGGCTGCTCGAGCGCGACGAGCACGGTACCCCCGGCGATTGGCAGCATCGTTCCTGCATCCACGACGTGCCCGCTGATGCCCGTACTGTTTGTGCTCACTTGCCCCGCCGTCAGCACCGGCTTCAACCGGAATTGATCGTTGCCTTCCTGGATGATTGACGCGCACGCATTGAAATCAATGTTGAGATCAACGTCCTGTCCGGCCTCGACGGTTATTGGTCCGCCTTCAATTTGCCCCGGAGGGATTTTCAAGCCGGTGTTCGCTTGACTGGAAAGTTGAAGTTCGTGAACGCTGCCGTCTTGCAGGATTGCGCAATTAAAGCCCTCATTGACGCAGGCATTTGTTGCCGGCAAGGGCCCGCTGCTTCCATCGTTGGGAACCAGGAGTAAACGGATTTGCTGATATGTGCCCGCGGGGAGAGCGGTATTTGATCCCAGCATCGTCAGCAAACAGGCGTCGGGTCCCGCCGCAAACAGGTCAATTTGCATCGGTTGATTGTTAAGTTGCGGCGCCAACTCCTGCCAGCCCGGGGTGTTGTCACCGGCGGTGGAGCTGGTGTGCGCTTGCACTGACCGAATTGTCACATAGACGTGCTGGAAGTCGCCGTTCGGATACTTGCAACTGGGCGGGTCCGTGATGCTCACATTGATGCTGCTCGTTCCGCTCATTGGTGTACTCGAACCCGAACCCGTACAGCTCACCAGTACCGCGGCAAACACCACCAGCGCCATCAGGCTTCCGATCCATGCCAAAGTGGGCAAAGCCTTTAACTTGCTCTGCAACGAATAAGTCATGGTTGGTCTCCATCGGAAAGATACGGAAGGGCCTAAAACGCCCGGGCGGGGAGAGGGACGTACCGATCGCGATTCTAGTGCGCTCGATCGGCGCGGTCAAGCGAAGCAACCGGCGCCAGCCATCGGCGCCGACTTGTCCTGGGAACTCGCCCGAGGCGGCGTCACGCCGCGGCATTACCTATCCCGGATCGGAAACAACGCGTAAGCGTCGCGCGCAGTGCTATTCCGTTCGCGGTGCTTTTCCCGCGAGCCCTTGACGCGCTGTGCGCGCTCCCCAGTTCGGCCCAAATACCTGATGCATTTAACGTTAGATTTAGTAATCATTAGGTAAATATGATACCGTAAATCGGGGCACGTTTCCGCCCCACTCAGGATGCGGCATGTGCACCGACACGCTGACGACGGGCCGGCCAAACCAATCAGTCTGACGGCAGCAGTTCGAGAATCACGGGTCGCGGGCCAGGAAGCGCAAGCGACGGGTCGCGCCTTTTGCGCAAGGGATGGTTTCGCGGCTCAAGAATCACGAGTCACAAATCACGAATCACGGCCTCCTCTGCTACAATGTTCGTTTCCGAATCTGCCCAAACTGCCGCCCGAGGCCCACATGGCTGAAATTCAACCTTTCCGCGCCTTCCGATACGACACGAGCCACGTCCCGCTGGATAAAGCCTTAACTCAGCCCTACGACAAGATCGCTCCGGCGATGCAAGAGAAGTACTACGCCGCAAGCCCCTACAACCTGATTGTCATCGAAAAGGGCCGCACCGCGGCCGCCGATACGCCCGAAAACAACGTCTACACGCGCGCCGGAAAGAAAATCAAAGAGTGGATCGCCGAGAAAGTCCTTGTCCAGGATTCCGCCCCGGCCATATACGTCTATTCGCAGGAATATCTCGTCCCCGGAACCCACACCCGCAAGACGCGCATCGGCTTCATCGCCCTCGGTCGTGTCGAGGATTACGACGCCCACATCGTCTTCCGCCACGAACGCACGCTTTCCGCGCCCAAAGCCGACCGCATCGAACTTCTACGTCACACGCACGCGCAAACTGGACAGCTCTTCATGCTCTACGACGACGCGCCACGCCGCATTGACAACTTGCTCGAAGAAATCGCGAAACAGCCGGCACCCAACGAAATGCACGACGAATACGGCGTGACGCACCGGCTCTGGCCGGTCACGGACGTCGCCAACATCCGCAGAATTCAAAACACGATGGCCGACAAAAAGCTGATCATCGCCGACGGCCATCACCGCTACGAGACTGCGCTCAACTTTCGCAACGAATCACGCGTCCGCGCCGGCGTCAATGATCCCTACGCCGCGCCCGAATTCGCCATGATGACGTTCATCAACACGCACTCCAAGGGCCTCACCATCCTGCCCACGCACCGGCTCATCCGCAACGTGCCCGACTTCGATTTCGACCAGTTCCGCCAGAATGTCGCGCAAGCCTTCGACTGGTATTCCTACCCGTTTCAAAATCCCGAAGAGCGCGCCACTGCTTTCGCCGAATTTCACAAGGACCTCGAAAAAGTAAATCACGGCCGACGCGCCATCGGAATCTACCCCGGCGGCGGCGCCTTTTATCTTTTTCTGCTGCGGCGCGACGCGGACCTGGAGACCATGTTGCCGGACGTGTCCGAGGCGCAGCGCGGCCTGGACATCGTTTTGCTACACCGGCTGATCATCGAACGAGGATTGGGAATCAGCGCCGAGGCGGTGGCAGCTGAAAAGAACGTAGGCTACGAGCGGGAAATGGATGCAGCTCTCGCCGCTGTAGATCGCGGTGAAGCTCAATTAGCGTGTCTGTTGAATCCCGTGCGCGTCCAGCAAGTGGCGGATATCGCGCTGGGCGGCGATGTGCTCCCGCAAAAATCCACGGACTTCTACCCCAAATTGATGAGTGGCATTGCGATTTACCAAGTGGAAGGACGCGTCGAAGGTCAAGCCGGCGCGCGCAGCGGCACCTGAGAACAGCAAGCAACTGATTGAACCGAAGCTGTAGGCGCAGCGAGCGTGCAGGGCGAGTGCTAGACCCGCCCCACACTCTCGAACGAAGAACGGAGAGGCGCTTTCAGAATTAAGAGGCGCTCTTCGCGAAGCTCTGGATGGCCGCCGTTTCGCTGTCGTAGGTATCGAACACGGTCATCAACTTCGTCACTTGCAGCACTTCCTTGAATTTCGAACCAAGGTTGGCAAGCTTCAGAACGGCGCCTTGCGACCGCGCGCTGTGGAACGTGGCCACCAACGTGCCAAGCCCGGCGCTGTCTATATACCCGACCTGCGCAAGATTCAGCACAATCTTCTTCTTGCCCGCCGCCAGCAGGCTCTTCACCTTCTCGCGGAACGCGTTGCTCTCTTCGCCCAGCACGATGCGCCCTTCGATTTCGAGCACGGTCACGCCATTCACTTCGTTATCAACCATTCTCAGTGCCACGTTCGCGCCTCCTGGAAAATTCGAAACGGTATTTGGAATTAGTGTAAATGAGAAGCCACTGCCCTCGGGCGGCCAGCTTTCTCGTCAGTAAAAATCCGAACAGGACATGTAATAGCCACAAGACGTGCAGATCATCTTGCATTTTCGCGGCTCCAGTCGAGCCGAACATCGCGGGCAATACTGTGACGCCTCTGCCGGCTCCGGCGGAACCGCGCGACGGATCGCGTTCGACTCTCCTGCTTGCGCCGCTCGTAAAGCGGCTTCCGGCTGTCCCATTTCTAGTAGTCCTTCGGACGGACGTTTATAGCACATCCCGGGGATAGGGAAAAGCAAAGGTCAAGTTTCCGACAGCCTTTCGATGCGGTGTCATCGGTTGGGGATATCCGATGGTCAGGAGCTATCGGCTGGTGCCTGCCGGGACTTACTTTATTGTCGCGACGCACTGCGGGTCAGAAAACTCACATCCTCGACCCCGGCAAGACGTATTGCATCCAGTGCCAGCTTCACATCGGAGTAGCGTGCGCGGGCATCGGCCGAAAGATAAACCCTGTTTTCGGAACCACTCTTGATCCCACCCTCAATTTCGCTTGGCAACGCCTCCGGCGCAACTTGCCCGGTGCCTAAATAAATTTTCCCGTCACGCGTCACGACCACCGTCAGCGCGTCGTCGCGCACAGCGTTGCGCAGGGGTCCACGGTGCCAACTCCTCGCCAGGTCTACGCTCGTCTCCTGGTACGGCTGAGGGGCCACCATAAACGCAACAAGGATCACCAGGCACACAGCCAATAGCCCAGACAGTTCGATACTGCAGAGGTAGGCGGACCGGCGCTTTTCCACCCTGCGACGCGCTGCCAACGACGGGCGAGAATTAGCCAGGCCCAGGCTTCCCATACTCATTGGACACCGAGGGGAAAGGAATAGTTTGCCGCTCGGACGGCTGTAAACGGGTGTAAAGTGGCAGCAACCACCGGGCAGTTTGGAGCGTCTGATGGGTGTAGGGCGGGAAGAGAAGCCATGAGAGCTAAGTGGCTATTTGGCTTGCTGACAATGGTGCTGCTCGCCGTCCCCCCGGCTGTGCAAGCGCAGCGGGGCGGCGGTGGCGGGGTGCGCGCCGGCGGGCCTTCTGGCGCGATGTCTTTCTCTGGCAGTGCTAGCCATTCCTTCGCCATTCGCACAATTCCCACGGTCACGATCGCCAACGGCTCGGCGGTCGCACAGCCCCGTACGAATCCTCTCAGTGTTTATGGCATGCCTGGACCGTACCGGCTCGCAGGCGCTGCGACGAGCAGTGGGTCTGCTTTGGGCATCCGAGCACCGCACTCCGGACCGATTCGCGTCGGGAATGGCGGTAACGGTAACCGCAACCATCAGCCGCCGCGTAATCCGCGAGGCGGAACTCCTCCGTTCGTTTTTCTGACCGGCGGAGGCTATTACTACGCGGGGCCGGTCGCGGATGACGAATCCGACGGACAAACGCAGGACGCAACCGACCAACGCGATGTGGTTGGGGATCAGCAGGACGAAAGCCAGCAGGCTGATGACCAACAGGCGCCTGACGATCAGCAGCGCGATTTTCGCAACGACGCCATGAACGCGCCGATGTCTGCGCCTGAGCAGCCGCAGCCCCCGCCGTTGCCCGATGTGGGTTCGTTCACGCTCGTGATGCGCGATGGGACGCAGGTGGATGCCCTCGCGTTCACGCGGGCGCAAGACAAGATCATCTTCATCACTCCCGATGGCGGGCGCCGCACCGTGTCCGCGAGCGATATTGATAGCGATTCGACCGCGCGCGTGAACGAAGAGCGCGGAACTCCGCTGCAGCTGCCGCTCTAACTCCCAAGCCGGGAAACGTTGACAGAACTGTTATTCCGAGGGCGAGGTTGCCCCGAGGAATATGGTTTTTTCGCGGTTTTCGGCGAAAAGCAGATCCTTCGCTGCGCTCGGGATGACACCCACTTCATTTTTTCCGCCAATTACAAGGTCGGTCTCGATTCGCAGTCGTTTTCGCTGGCCTAGTCTTCCGAGCGCTGCAGGGGTTCAGGCATGTAGAGGCCGGCGTGGGCGGGGAGTCCGGCGCGCTCGAATTGGATCGTGGTGTGACTGATCTGGAATTCGCTGGCTAGGACTTCGCGGACCTGCGTCAGAACTTTTTCGCTTTCTTCCATGTGCATATCGGGGATGCGTATGTGGCAGGAGAGCGCGTTGAGGTCGGTGCCGAGCGTCCAGATGTGGATGTCGTGAACTTCCTGGATGCCTTCGACTCGCAGTAATGCGCGCGCGACAGCCTCGAGCTGGATATTGCGCGGCAAGCCTTCCAGCAGGATGTGCGAGCTTTCGCGCAGAATGCCGATTCCCGACCACAGGACCATCCCGCCGATCGCAAGGCCAATGAGCGGGTCCACCCATCCGGCGCCGGTGTAGCGGATCGCGAGTGCTCCCAACACAATGGCCACGTTCGAAAGGGCGTCGCCCAGATTGTGAATCCAGACGCTGCGCACATTCAGGTCGCGCCGGCCGCTGTGCACCGCGAGCGTGATTCCGCCATTGACGATCAGAGCAAAAACGGAAACCCACAGCATGATGCCTGTCTTTACTTCTACCGGACTGCGGAGTCGCATGAAGGATTCGTACAAGAGTCCGAGCGAAACGAGCGAGAGGAGCACAGCGTTGACGAATGCCGCAAGGATTCCCGCGCGATGATATCCGTACGTTTTTTCAGGCGTGGGTGGTTTCATCGCCCAGCGCATTGCGAGCCACGAGAGAACCAATGTCGGCACGTCGGTGAGGTTATGCACGGCGTCGCTCACGAGCGCGATCGAATGGCCGGCGTACCCGGCGATGAGCTCCACGGCAACCAGCGCAAACGTGGCGAGCACGGCGATGCCCAGCGCGAGGGTCATTCCTTCGGCCGGAAGAGAGACGTGCGAGTGTCCGCCCAACCCATGGGCGTGGCCATGATCGTGGCTGTGACCGGTGTGCGTGTGGTCGTGCATCAGTGGGATTTTAACCGTGAATCGGTTGCGCGCACAGCGAGGATTCGGATGGTTGCAGCTAGGAGTTAGCAGATTGCGGAGAAAGGATGTTGTAGCGGCGGTCTTCCGACCGGCATCGGTTGTAGCCGCGACACGGATGGCGCACTGAAGTGCGCCGCTACAAAGTCAAATTCGAATAGCTCGCGGGAATGAACGCGCTCCTCGAAACGCAATTGACTTACATTGCCGCACCCGCCTACCATGGCACAGTTTCGTGGCCTTCAACTCTCAGAGGGAGCGCGGGCGGGGAACATCGCGATTCACCCGGCGATGACGCACCAAATTGCCAAACTAGTGTTCTGGGGCGTTCGCGGCTCCACGCCGACGCTCGAGCGCGATACGTGGCGCTACGGCGGCAACACTCCTTGCCTGGAATTAACCACGCCGGACGGCACAAAGTTCATTCTGGATTGCGGGACCGGCTTGCGGACGCTGGGTAACTGCCTGACCGAAGCGCAACGCGGGCTTGGAATTGACGCGCACATTCTGGTTACTCACTACCACTGGGATCACATTCAGGGAATTCCGTTTTTTCATCCGTTTTTTGAATCACAAAACCGTTTTCAATTTTACAGTTTCCAATCCAAGTTCCTGGGAGCGAACAGCCTGGAACAAGTGTTTGCGGCGCAGCTCGCCACGCCCTACTTTCCCGTGGACGTGACGATGATGACGGCGGCGCGCGAATTTCGCGAAGTGAGCGACGGCGAAAAATGGGAAGTGAACGGCACACGGATTTCGACGTGCTTTTTGAATCATCCGCAAGGATGCCTGGGTTACAGGATTGACACTGCGGGCGGCTCGATGGTCTATGCGACGGACAATGAACCGGGAGTTCCGGAGTGCGACCATAATCTGCGGCATCTGGCACACGGCGCCGACGTGCTTGTGTATGACGCGCAGTATTCGCCTGAACAACTGGCATCGGAACGCAAAGGCTGGGGCCATTCAAGCTGGCTTGAGGGCGTGAAGATTGCGCGCGAGGCGAAAGTGCGCAATCTCGTTTTGTTTCACCACGATCCCGATTCTTCGGACAAAATCGTGGACGGATTCCTTTCGGCGGCGCGGCAGGAATTTCCAGCCACTTGGGCGGCCACCGAGGGCATGTCCATCACCATGAGCGAGCGCGGCGTGAACGTGGCGATACGCGAATCGCGGCTGGGCTTGCGGCGGCGATTGAGATTTGCTGCGACGATCAGCGGAGTGACCGAAGACGGGAAGCCGTTCGAAGAAAAAGCCACGGTGCGCGATATGAGTTTGCAAGGCGCGTACCTCGCGTTGAATAGCCGGCCGCGTTTGCAGTCCGAGGTGCGCGTGGTGATTGAAGCTTCGGGCGATCCGACGCGATCGAGCATGCTTTCATTACGCGGGACCGTGGTGCATTTCGATCTGGGGCGCGAGAAGAACCAAAATGGCGTCGGCGTAGTGTTTATCGAGGACCCTGATCCAGGGCGCCCGCGGGATTAGGCGCAAGCGGCGTGTGCACGTGCTCGGGCCGAAAACCGACTCCGATCATGCGGGCCGGGATGCGGCGCAACACCGGAAATTTCTGCAGTAATCTAAAAGGCAGTGGTAGTTGCCGAATCGGCGCACGCTTCGCCAAAGCCGGACCGATAGCGCGCTTGTGAGCGAGAATCTGGAGCCGCTGAGTCATCCGCGTCGGAAATTCGCGGCGTTCCTGCACTTTGCGAAGTATTTCCTCCGTCACATTGCCCTGCCGCAGCGGGCCCGCTAGAATGTTTGCCGCCGCCACGGCATCCTGAATCGCGAGATTGATGCCTACGCCTCCGATCGGCGACATCGCGTGGGCGGAGTCTCCGATGCACAAAAGCCCCAGCCGCGACCAGCTCTCCAAACGATCCACGGCGACGGACAATAATTTTACGTCGTTCCACTCTTTTAATTCCGCCGTGCGCTCGCGCAGAAAGGGAGCCACTTCGGCAAGGTCGTCGCGAAACACTTGCAGACCTTTTCGTTTGATGATGTCGAATTCACCTTTCGGAATTACGTAGGCGCACTGCCAATAATCATCGCGGTTGAGCGTCACCAAAATCTTGCCCTCATGAAAGCGCCCGAGAGTTTGATCCGGGTCACTGGGCTGCCGCGAAACGCGCATCCACAGCACGTCTATAGGAGCGCCGAGATCAATCACGTTGAAGCCGGCTTTCTGGCGAACGACGGAATGGCGTCCGTCTGCTCCCAGGGTCAAGCGCGCACGCACTTCGATATTTCCTCGCGGCGTCTTGGCCACAACACCGACGACACTGCCGTTTTCTTCAATCAGGTCCGTGACTTCGGACTCCATTCGCAACTGAAAGCTCGGGAACGCCTTGGCCTTTTCAGACACGAAATTCAGGAAATCCCACTGGGGCATGAGCGCTATGAATTTGCACTTGGTCGGGAGATGAGAAAAATCGCCAACGGTAACCGCGAATTCGTCGATTTGAGCGCCGATTTGCGGGAGCTCTTGATGAGGCCGTTTGAGAAAGTCTTGCAGAATTCCCAGCTCAAACATTAGTTCGAGAGTGGAAGGATGAATCGTATCGCCGCGGAAGTCCCGCAGGAAGTCGGCGTGCTTTTCGAGCACAACAACGTTCACTCCAGCGCGTGCCAGCAGAAAACCGGCGATCATGCCAGCGGGTCCCCCGCCCGCGATGCAACAACGGGTCTGGACAATTCCTGAAGTGGCATTGTTCTGGGGCATCGCCGGCCTCCCTAGTTCAAATCATATCCTAGAGGCGTACTGGAATGCGGTCGGCAACGAGCAGTTACTTTGTATCGGCGGACAATTCAGCGAGCTGTGCATCGAGGTCGGCCAGAGCGCGGTCGAGCTGTTCGCGATATCGAGGATCTTGATTGGATTGCAGTTGTTTTTCTACGCGGGCACGGGCGAGCAACAACACTTGCGTCTGCCGCCTCGTTTCGACTTGGGCCTGGCTGAGCTGCTTCTTATTTTGGCGATCTTCTTTGGACTGAAATTCCTGGACCTGTCCTTCGACTGCCTTGCTTTCCCATCCCCTGGCCATCCGTAGATTCTAGATGCGGCACCATTGAATGCGACGTTAAATTTCTGTTCAGGTTTCCTTGGCGCACCCGGCATGAGGCTCCATGCGAGATGTCGGATTCTGCTCCAGACGGAGACCGCCGTGCCTTGATTGCTAGTACACTTGTGGCGCTTTCCGGGTGGGCGACATGAAATTCGACGCGATTGTGATTGGGTCGGGGCAGGCGGGGAAACCGCTTTCCTACGCGCTGGCGGACTTGGGATGGAAAGTTGCGTTCATCGAGCGCGCGGAGCTGGGCGGCTCGTGCATCAATACCGGGTGCACGCCTACGAAGACTATGGTGGCCTCGGCGCAGGTGGCGCGTTATGCGCGAGACGCGGCGCGCTGGGGAGTACGGGCGAGCGACGTGAGCGTGGATCTTCCCGCGGTGGTAGCGCGACAGAACAAAGTAGTGCAGAACTTTCGCAATTCGATCCAGAAACGGATCAGCGACCGGCCCAATATCCGGTTGGTGCACGCGCACGCGAGATTCAGCGGACCTCATCAAGTGGAAGCGGGCGGCGAAACTTTCGAGAGCGAGAAAATTTTTATTGATACCGGAACACGCCCTGAAATTCCCAAGATTGCGGGGATTGATTCCGTTCCCTTCCTCACTAACGAGTCCATCATCGAGTTGCAGGAACTGCCGAATCATCTGCTGGTGATGGGCGGCGGATATATTGGCCTGGAATTCGGACAGATGTTTCGCCGCTTCGGCAGCCGCGTCACGATTATTCACAGGAGCGAGCGGATTCTGCGGAACGAAGATCCGGACATTACCGAAATATTGCAAAAGGCGTTGGAAGCCGAGGGCATCGAATTTCTGCTCGGCGCGAAAGCAGCACGCATCGAAAATCGCAGCGGCGAAATCGCTTTAACGCTCGAGTCCAAAGCGGGCGCGAAGACAGTTTCAGGCTCGCATCTTCTGGTCGCCAGCGGGCGCATTCCGAATACCGACGATCTTGGCATCGAAAAAGCCGGCGTCGAAACCGATGCGCGCGGCTACGTCAAAGTGAACGGCAGGATGGAAACGAGCGTGCCCGGGATCTGGGCGACGGGCGACGTGAAAGGCGGCCCGGCATTCACGCACATTTCCTACAACGATTACCAGATCGTTTATGCAAACCTGATCGAAGGAAAAAACCTCACCATCGAAAACCGTTATCTTCCGTACGCACTTTTCACGGATCCGCCGCTGGGGCGCGTGGGAATCACCGAGCAGGTCGCACGGGCTTCCGCCCGCAAATTCAAGATGGGGACATACCCGATGACTTCGGTGGCGCGGGCAATCGAGCGCGATGAAACGGCGGGCCTGATGAAAATTATCGTGGATGGCGAGAACGATCAGATTCTGGGCGCGGCGATTCTCGCCAGCGAGGGCGGCGAGACGGTGCAGATACTGGGCGCGATGATTTTGGCCAAGGCTCCTTATACCGTGTTGAAGGGCGCCGTGTACATTCATCCCACGCTTGCGGAGGGATTTTTCGGATTGATGGAATCGGTAAAGCCGGCGAATTAGGCGCGCAGACGCGGTGGCATGACGCCTGCTTCTTGCTCACACTGAAAATCGAAGAGAGATCCCTCGCTTCGCTCGGATGTCAACACATTCGCAACCGCGACGTTCTCTAGTGGCGAGGTCTTCTTATTTATTGCAGCGCGCCGATTTGGAAGTTGAGCGCAGACAATTGTGCGGCGTAGTCGTATTTGGCGCTGGCCTGCGCGATTTCCGCTTGTGTTTCGTTCAATTGCGATTGGCTTAGTTCGATGATGGAGCTCAAGCCGAGTTTGTAGCGCGCCTGCGCGAGATTAAGGGCTTGGTTCGCCTGATTCAAGAGTTGATCGGTCAAGGCCAGGCGCTGGTAACCGGAATTCGCGTTCAGCCAGGCCTTGCGCACGTCCCGGACAATGTTGTTCTGTAAATCCCGAAGATATTGCTGCTGGGCGCTGGCCTCTGCATTTGCTTCCGCATGAAGCGCGTTGAACTGCCGCCCATTAAAGATGGGAATATTCACGTTGAACCCGGCGGCGGCATAGCGCGAAGCAAGGGGTTCTTCGCGAACCGGAGTGAGGCCGGCGACACCCACGCCGCTGATGGTGGGAAACCAAAGGTCGCGCTCGGCGGTTGCGTAGCTCTGCGCGGAATTCACATCCAGCCGGCGGCCGACTAGTTCCGGCCGATTCTGCACGGCCTGCGCGATCAGGGTCGGAAGATCCGGCGGCGGCGCGGGAGGCAGCGGTTGCTCCGCGAGCTGAAATGTTCGTTGGTCCGAATAACCGAGAGCGGTGGAAAGATCGGCGAAGGAAGCCTGCAGATCATTTTGCGCTTGCACGAGCAAGAGCTGCGCCTGCGCCAAGTCCACGTTAGCAAAACTGACGTCGAGGCCGGACTTCAATTTATTCTTTTCCAGTGCGGTGATTTGATCGGAAACGAGCTGGCGATCCTTGACGGTTTCTTGCGCGACCTGCAGCACTGCCTGCGCTTTCAGTACGCCGTAGTAGGCGGCGTCCACCGCGAGCAATACGTCGGCCCGAGTGGCGGTGACGTTTTCTTCTTCGGCTTTAGCGTGCAGCAGCGAACTTTTCACCAATTCGTGAGTGCGGCCAAAGTCGGTGACGAGTTGTTGCACCGTCACGCCGTCCGCAAAGCGATCGTACACGATCGGATTATTCAGCGCGCCGGCGGTGATGCGGCTGTTGGTTTCCGATTTCACTCCGGTGACGCTGCCGTATGCGTGAGGGTAATATTCCGAGCGGGCTTCGGTGACCTGCGCTTTGGCCGCGTTTGCGAGATACGATGCCGCCTGAATCTGCGGATGATTCTGAACCGCAATTTTCTCGGCTTCCTGCAGCGTGAGGCTCTGCGCCGCCTGCGCGGACGGCTGCGCCTGCGGTGGCAGCTGCTGCATGGGCGTCGGCGCGGGCGACGCCGGTTGCATTTGGGCGGAGGTTCCGAGCGCTGCACCGAGCACAGCGAATAAAGCGACCACGGGTAAAACCGAATTGCAGCGACGCATTAGCTAGCCTCCTGCGGAAGTGGGGCGGGGCCAGATTCGGCCTCCCGGCGATAAATCAAAAGATACGCAGCTGGCACGAAGAAGATGGTCAGCACCACGGAAGCGGTCAAGCCGCCGATGATCACGCGGGCGAGCGGGGCATAGGCTTCGCTTCCGGCTTCCAGTTTCAAAGCCATCGGCAAAAGCCCGACGATCGTTGCCAGGGAAGTCATCAGGATGGGACGCAGCCGGATGCGGCAGGAATGCGCGACTGCATCCTGTACGCTGCGCCCTTCGGAACGGAGCCGGTTCGCGAAATCCACAATCAAAATACTGTTCGAGACAACCATTCCAGTTAGCATCACGATGCCCATCAGCGATTGGATGTTGAGAGTCGTATCCGTAAATCCAAGAGTGAGCATCACACCGACAAGCCCGGTCGGAACTGCAAGAACGATCAGGAAGGGGTCAATGAAGGAGGCGAACTGGGCTACAAGAACGAGATAAACCAGGAGAACCGACAGGAGAAGGCCGAAGCCAAAACTGCGAAAGGAGGAATTCATAGTGGTCACCAATCCGCGGACGTTGACACGGATGTTAGGCGGCAGTTTCGTGCCCGCGACAATTTTTGCGATTTCCTTGGATGGCTTTCCGAGATCCTCGCCAGCAGGAGACACGTACACGTCAATGGTTCGCTGTAACTGATAGTGGTCGACCTCCGTGGGAGTGAGGATTGGAGTAACGTCCGCGACCTGATTGAGGTACGTGGGCAGCTTCAAATTCGGCGCCCGCAGAGGCATCGCTTTCAGATCGTCGATGGATTTCACCTGGTTATCCGGGTACTGTACCGCTACGAAATAGTTGTTACCACTTTGCGGATCCACCCAATAACTGGGCGCAATCATGGCATCAGAAGTAAGGGCGGTGATGAGGTTGTCCACCACCTCCTTGGGGTCCAAACCGAGTTGGCTCGCGCGTTCGCGATTCACGTTCAATTGGAGCGCCGGATAGTCCATGTCTTGCGGTACATAGACATCCGAAACGCCCGGGAGAGCCTGGAATTTTCGCGCGAGGTCCAAAGCGAGATCGTTGGCAACCTGCAAATCCATTCCACTGACCTGCACATCAATCGGAGCCGGCATTCCCTGGTTCAGGACCGAGTCGACCAATCCGCCCGATTGGAAGTAGGTGCGCAGTTGCGGCAACTCGGTTGCAGTTCGACTCCGAACTTGTGCCATGTAGACAAAGCTACTGATTTCGTGATCTTCCTTGAGGCCCACCTGAATGAATGCGGTATGCATCGCCGAGTTTGGGGTTGTCAACGCCGAAAGATCAGGCATGACACCAATGTTTGATACGATTGCGTGAAGATCACCAGGCCGCACTACCTGGCGAACAATTTTTTCGACCTTTTTCACGTAATCTTCGGTAACTTCCAGCCTGGTTCCGGTGGGGGCTTTCAGATTGATGACGAATTGGCCCGCGTCGGTGCGGGGAAAGAATGAAAGCCCTACCAACGGATAAAGGCAGAAGCTCAGGATAAACACTCCCAAAAACCCCCACACAACCGCCTTGGGGTGCTCAAGGGTTTTCTGAACCCAGCGATCATAAACACCAAGCATGCGCTCGAATCGATCATTGAACCACGTGCGGAATCTCACTCCCCACGATTTGTCCGGGGTCTCCGAAGCCTCCCGATGGTGTACGATCCCGCGCAACGCATGGGCGCAGTAGAGCGGCACAACCGAGACCGCGACAAAGTAGGAAGCGAACAAAGAAATCACGACGGCCAGGGCCAGTGCCGTGAATAAGTATTTGCTCACACCGAATAGGAGCGTCACGGGGAAAAAGACGACCACCGTAACAAGCGTGATCGCGAGAACGGCCAAAGATACTTCATTTGCGCCTTTCTCAGAGGCAACTGCAGGACTTTCGCCGAGTTCCATATGGCGAAAAATGTTTTCGAGAACGACCACTGAATTATCAATCAGGCGCGAGAACGCCAGAGCCAGACCACTTAGAACCATGCTGTTAATGGTTTCGTCTCCTGAGTGCAGGAGAAAAAAAGCTGCCATAACGGAAAGCGGGATCGAAAGAAAGACGGCCGCCGTCGCTCTCGGACTGCCCAGGAAGATCAAAATCATCAGGCCTGTGAGCAACAGGCCGATTCCGCCCTCGCGCAGCACGGTCGAAATCGCTTGTTTGACAAACAACGATTGATCGAAAACGACGTGGGTTTTCAATTCCGAGGGAATATCACGCAAATGCTTGATCGCATCTTCGATTCCGTTGACAACCGCGATCGTATTGGTGTCGCCACCTTGCTTCAGGATGGGAACGTAGACTGACCGTTGCCCGTTAACGCGAACGATGTTGTATTGCAGAGCGGATCCGTCGGTTGCTTTGCCCACATCGGAAACGAAAACGGACTTGTCTCCTTCCGTCTTGAGAGGGATGTTATTCAGCGCGTTCGCGTTTGGCACTTGCGCGTTGGTGTATAGATTGTAATCTGTTGGTCCGATTCGAACATCGCCCGCCGGCAAGATCAAGTTGGACTCGTCAATCGCGCGTACGACGTCCATAGGGCTGAGCTGATGTGCCTGTAGCTTCAGGGGATTGACGTACACCATGATCTGGCGGTAGCGGCCGCCGTAAGGTGGAGGAACGGTTGCACCAGGAACACCGGCGATCTGGTTGCGGATTTGAAATTGCAGGTAGTCGTGAAGTTGAGTCTCGCTCATCCCCTGACCTTCGACCGTGAGCAGGCAAACCGGAAGGTTGGAAGCATCCATACTCATCACGACAGGCGGAAGGGTGCCTTGAGGAAGCCGCCTTAGATCGGCCATCGCAAGATTGGAAATCTGCGTGACATCCGCGTTGGCGTCCGTGCCCGGCTGGAAATAGATCTTGATCAGGCTCACACCGGACATGGAGCGCGACTCCATGTGATCGATTCCGCTGCCCAGCGTGAAGAAACGCTCGAACGTATCGGTGATATCGGCTTCGATCTGTTGGGGAGGCATGCCGCTGTAAAATGTGGCTACCATCACCACCGGAATGTTGATGGCCGGGAACATGTCCACGGGCATCTGCACCAGGCTGGTCAGGCCTAGCACGCACACGAAAAGACAGATGACAACAATGAAGTAAGGATGTCGCAATGAGAACGATGGCATAGAACTCCCTAGTTTATTCCTGAAGGCTCGTTGGCCTCCGCGACCGCAACACGTCGCCGATACATCAGCAGATATGCGGCGGGAACGACAAAGATGGTCAGAAGAATAGAGGAGATCAGTCCTCCGATAATCGCTCGAGCCAGTGGTGCGTAGGCTTCGCTGCCGGTCTCGATGTTGAATGCCATGGGCAACAATCCCACCACGGTTGCGAGCGATGTCATCAGAATGGGCCGCAGGCGGATGCGGCAAGCGTGGACCACAGCCTCTTTCAATCCGTGCCCTTCGCTACGTAGCACGTTCGCAAAGTCCACAATCAGAATGCTGTTTGAAACAACCATCCCCTGCAGCATGACGATTCCCATGAGCGACTGAATGTTAAGCGTCGTACCGGTCAGAACCAGCGTCAGAATCACCCCAATCAGGCCGGTGGGAACAGCGAGCACAATCAGGAACGGATCCACGAAGGAGCTAAACTGAGCGACCAGGATCAGATAAACCAACAGAACTGCGAGCAGAAGGCCGAGGCCGAACCGCGTAAAGGAGGACTCCATTGTTACCACTAGACCTCGGATATTCACCCGGATATTCGGGGGCAACGGCGTTTCTGAGATAATTCTGGAGATTTGTTTTGCGGGGCGTCCAAGGTCTTCTCCTTTCGGCGCGACGTAGACGTCGATCGTGCGCTGCAATTGGTAGTGATCCACTTCGGTGGGGGTCAGGAACGGCGTGATGCTTGCAACCTCATTGAGGTAGGTAGGAGCCGCGCGGCCGGAAGCATGCAGAGGCATCGCCTTCAAGTCTTCGATTGATTTGATTTGGTTTTCCGGATACTGAACACTCACGAAATAGTTGTTGCCGTTCTTGGGATCAACCCAATAGCTAGGAGCAATCATCACATCCGAGGTCAGCGCTGTAATCACATTGCTGATTATTTCCTTAGGGTTCAGCCCAAGCTCGGAGGCTCGCACGCGATTGACGCTAATCTGAAGGGCCGGATAGTCCATGTCTTGCGGGACATAGACATCGGACACATCGGGCAGCGCTTTGATTTGCCGCGCTAGGTCCTGGGCAATACTGGCGCTCCTTCGAAGGTCCATTCCACTCACCTGCACGTCAATCGGTGCCGGCATCCCCTGGTTTAGGACCGAGTCCACAAGCCCGCCTGACTGAAAGTATGTGCGTAACTCAGGGAGCTCGGATGAAATCCGCTCTCGGACCTGATTCATATAGGTGAAACTGCTGACCTTGTGATCCGCTTTCAGCCCCACTTGCACGAATGCGGTATGCATCGCAGAGTTGGGGGTAAACAACGCCGACAGGTCGGCCATCACACCGATGTTGGAAACCACCGTGTCCAGATCCTCCGGCTTGACGACTTGATGCACGATCGCCTCTACCTGCGTGACATACTTCTCGGTTAGCTCGATTCGGGTTCCTGTGGGAGCTTTGACATCAATGACGAATTGGCCCGCGTCCGTTCGGGGAAAGAAAGAAACGCCAAGGAAAGGGAAAAGCGTGAAGCTCAACAGGAACATGCCAATGAAACCGATCACGACTTCCCGCGGGTGATCGAGAGTCTTTTCAACCCACGCTTGGTAGAAATCCAACATCTTCTCGAAGCGGGCGTTGAACCCGGCGTGAAACCTGGCTCCCCAGGACAGGCTGTCGAGTGCTGTACCGTGGGCATGAACAGGGTTGAGGACGTGCGCGCAGTACAATGGCACGACTGTCACGGCACAGAAGTAAGAAGCGAAGAGCGCCAGCACTACGCCGAGAGCCAAAGCGGTAAACAAATACTTGCTTACTCCAAAGAGGAACGTCACCGGGAAAAATACAACGACGGCAACCAGCATAATAGCCAGTACCGCGAGAGCCACCTCGTTTGCTCCGTGAATAGCGGCAACCTTCGGTTCTTCGCCAAGCTCGATGTGCCGGTAGACGTTCTCAAGAACCACGACGGAATCGTCAATTAGCCGGGAAAACGCAAGCGCCAGCCCACTCAATACCATGCTGTCGATGGAGCGTCCGGCCACATGGAGGATGAAAAACGCGATCATCACGGAAAGAGGGATCGACAAAAAGACTGCGGCTGTGGCCCGAAGACTCCCAAGGAAAATCAGGATCATGAGCCCCGTGAGAAGTATCCCGGCGCCGCCCTCGCGAAGCACCGTCGAGATTGCCTCCTTGACAAATACGGACTGGTCGAAAACGACGTGCGTCTTCAGTTGCGCTGGAATATCGCGGAGCGTCCGGATCGCATCGCGGATTCCGCTCACGACAGCGATCGTATTCGTGTCTCCACCTTGTTTTTGAATCGGAACGTACACTGACTTCTGGCCATTTACACGAACGACGTTGTATTGCATATAGGAGCCGTCCACAGCGTGACCAACGTCGGCAACGAATACAGACTTCTGCCCTTCCGTCTTTAACGGAACTTGGTTTAAGGCCGCCGCGTCCGGGATTTGCGCGTTCGTATAAATGTTGTCGTCGGTCGGTCCTAACCGAAGGTCGCCAGCGGGAAGGATCAAGTTGGAGTTGTTCGTAGCGCGAACTACATCCATAGGGCTCAAGTTGTGAGCCTGCAATGCTAGCGGATCAACGTAAACCATGATCTGCCGGTATTTGCCGCCGTAGGGTGGAGGAACGGTGGCACCAGGCACGTTCGCGATCTGGTTGCGAATCTGATACTGAAGATAATCGTGGAGCTGGGTTTCGTTCAGTCCCTGGCCCTCGACTGTGAGCAGACAAACCGGGAGGTTCGACGCGTCGGTTTTCAATACGACAGGAGGGAGCGTTCCTTCGGGGAGCCGTCGCAAGTCGGCCATCGCGAGATTGGAAATCTGGGTGACATCCGCGTTGGCGTTCGTGCCGGGCTGAAAGTAAATCTTAATCAGGCTAACGCCAGTCATCGAGCGTGATTCCATGTGATCAATGCCGCTGCCCAGGGTGAAGAAACGCTCGAATGTGTCGGTGATGTCCGCTTCGATCTGCTCGGGCGGCATGCCATTATAAAATGTGGCTACCAGCACGACGGGAATGTTGATCGGCGGGAACATGTCCACGGGCATCTGCACGAGACTCGTGAGTCCCAGCACACAAACGAAGAGGCATATGACGATGATGAAAAATGGATGCCGCAGCGAGAACGAAGGCATGGAACCTCGCTAGTCCAATCCCGAGGGCGTCACGATTTGCGGCACGACCAGTTGGCCTGGTTTGTATTGCGACTGCTCGCCATACAAAACCAATTCGCCTTCTTTTAGTCCGGACACGATCTCTGCGTCCGTGGCCGTTTGAAGACCGAGACTCACATCGCGTTTTTCGATTCTGTTCTCGCGATTCACGACGAGCACAGCACCGTGACCCTCTCCAGAAGCTTGCACCGCCTGAGTCGGTACGGTTAGAACGTCTAGAGCAGTGTGCAGCGGAATTTTCACCGACGCGTACATCCCGGGGACCAACTCATAGTTTGCATTGGGCACATTCACTTCGGTGTGCATCGTGCGGGTGGCGGGATCGATTTGGTCCGAATAGCGGATGATCTTGCCGGTGAAAGTTTTGTTCAGTGCCGACACGTCCACTTCCAGCGTCTGGCCGTCATGAATATCCGGAACGGCCCTTTCAGGGACCGGAATCACCAAGCGCAGAAGATCATTTTGCGAAAGGTGGCACAGCGCGGAATCGCCTTTATTCGAGGAGGTTCCGGCAGGCAGCAGCGCGCCGGTGTATGCGTAAATTTGCGTCACCACCGCGTCGAAAGGCGCCGTCATGCGCGCATATGAAAACAGCGCCTGATCTTTCGCCAGCGAAGCTTTGGAAGAAAGCAGCGCCTGCTCGTCGGCCGCTAGAGCGTCCTTCGCGGACGAAACGCCGGCGTTCGCCTCGAGGTCCTTGCCTTGCGCCACGTCTATTTCCTGCTGCGCGACAAGCTCGGGCCGCGATTTCTGCACGTCGGCCAGGCGCGTGTAGGTGATATGCGCGACGCTGTAGGCGGATTCGGCGCGGCTTTGCTCCTCGTGCGCCCGCGCCACGTCCTGCTCGCTGCGGCGAACGGAGGCCTCATCTTGCTGGAGCTGCTGTTGCAGTTCGGGAATTTCTAGCACGGCGAGAAGCTCGCCCTGTTTTACGTGCGTGCCCCAATCCACGTAGAGTTTCTGGATGTAACCGGAAACCTTGGCGTAGACATCCACTTCTTGATATGGGAGGAATTCCGAGGCGATCTCCAGAATATTGGAGAGATTGTGACGCTCCACCTTCACGACGGCTACATGCGGCGCATTGCCGACGTCCTCTGCCGCGGTATCGTGTGAGCTGCCACAGCCGGAGAAAAACGCTGCGAGAAGAACGAATGCAAAAAATGAAAGTAACGTGGCTGGTTTGCTGATCACGATTTCAACTCCTGAATTTTGCGGCGAAGGTTGGGCAGTGAGAAAGCATCCGACTTGCAGTACGAAATCAAATTTTGGCGGCGCTCCAGGATCTTGAGCGCACGGGCCGGAACATCTTGCGCGATTTCGAGCGGCACGGTTTGCACTCCGTGCAGATCTCCGTGAATCAAGTCGCCGGGACGAACGGCTAGGCCCGCAATTTCGACAGTGCGGCCGAAGTCAAACACATGAGAATAGGCGTGAGAAAGAGACACATTCCCAGCGAACATCTGAAAGTTGATCCGATTGACTTGCGGAAGATCGCGGACGGCGCCGTTGGTCACCAGTCCGACGCAGCCGAGGGCGCGCAAGATATTGGCGTGCACTTCGCCGATGAAGGCGCCGAGGCCTGGTTCCTTATCCATGTCTTCAATCACCACCACTCGCGGCGCTGGAGTCGTAAGCAAAGAATCCCACCAATCGCGGTGGTCGTAAAAGCTGTGGCCCTCCATGGGCGGGTCCGAAGTGCGGATGCGCGCGGTGACGGCATAACCGACGATGGGCGGCAGATCGTCGAATATGCAACGCAAGCGGGAATCCGTGAAGCCCTTGTTGCGAAGGCGAACTCCAAACGGCTCGATGGCGCTGGCCACAACGCACCCGCTCAGCGTGCGCAATTGCTCGAGGCACGCGGGCGGCAATGGTTCCGAATTCATAGAGGCTCCTGTCCTCGGGATCGTATCCGCCGATAAAACCAAAAAGGCTGCGGTTAAATCAAGCGGTTAGGGCGGTCAGTCTTGCAAACGAACGCGATTCGTTAGGAGAGTACAACCGGAGGGGACCGATGCTGCAAGGAAACAGTGACTCCAATGGACGGAAGCGGAGGAGTCTCTGCCCGCACCACGCGAGCGACGCGAAGTCGGGGTAGCGGCAAAGCGAATCCTTCCAGGTGACGCAGCAAGGGCGCCCGATCGACAACAGCCGGTACCGCTGCCACTTTCATTTTGCTGGAAATGTTGATGTAGTGCGCCGGGTCGGATTTCGAATAGTACTGGCTGTTTTTCGCGAGCGTGGCAAATCCCGCGATGGCGACGAGCAAAAGCAGGACACCAACGCGGAGGCAAAACCGCCGGTTGGATGCGATTTCGCCGAGGAAACCTGTTTGCTGTTGCTCAATATTCATGCGCGGATACAGACAACCGTGAGCTTCCGAGAGACGCCGCTTTCCGCAGCGGGCTGCTTTTACTGACTCCTTCATCTTACGGTTATTAGGATTCAGAAAGCAAGAATCGGGATGTAAGCGTGTGTGCAGGCTGCGAACATACGTCCGTTTCTGTGCATCTAAGTACACGCAAATGGACAGCATTCTTTGCAGTGCGGTAAGCTGTAATTCCTCAGCGTCACGGAACGCGATTCTGTCACTTCGGTAGCGAGGTGTTCGGATGGCGACAATCACTCAATTAAACGTGAACGGGACGAGGCCAAGTGTCAGCGCCGAGTCGCAGGAAAGTTTGCTGATCGTTTTGCGCGATCATCTAGGTCTCACGGGCAGCAAGTACGGTTGCGGCGAAGGCCAATGCGGCGCTTGCACCGTGCTGATCGAAGGCGCGGCGCGGCGATCCTGTATCACGCGCGTTGGCACCGTCGCCGATAAGCGAATTACTACAATCGAGGGGCTCGCAACCGGAGACCGGTTGCATCCGCTGCAGCAAGCGTTTCTGGACGAGGGCGCGATGCAGTGCGCGTATTGCACCTCCGGAATGATCATGTCCGCTGCTTCGCTGCTGAATGGAAATGCGAATCCTTCCGTGAACGACATTTTGGATTCCATGGAAGGCAACGTGTGCCGCTGCGGCACGCAGCCGCGCATCGTGGCCGCGATTCAGAAGGCAGCCCAGATGCAAAAGGGGCGGGCCAATGACCGATAAAACACATTTCGATTTCCCGATCGAACGGGAACGATACGAGCTGCAAGAAGCCCCGCCTTATCGCTTCGAAACTGACCGCCGTGAATTTTTCAAGTATCTTGGCGCGGGCGTTTTGATTGTCTGCGCGGCGAAAGCTACGCGCGCGAAGCAGGAATCGGGCGGCGGGCGGCAGCATTCCGGCGAAGCGTTGCCTCAGGAAATCTCGGCGTGGCTGCACGTCGGAGACGATGGCGGTGTGACCGTCTTCACCGGCAAAGTGGAGGTCGGGCAAAACATTCGTACTTCATTGAGCCAAGCGGTGGCCGAGGAGCTTCACGTCGGCATCAGCAAGATTCAAATGGTGATGGGCGATACGCAATTGACGCCGTACGACCGCGGGACGTTCGGCAGCCTTTCTACGCCGGTGATGAATCTGCAGCTGCGTCGCGCCGCTTCGGCCGCGCGTGACGTTTTGATCAATCTCGCGGCAACGAAATGGCAAGTGGAGAGCACCCGCTTGGTCGCCGCCGATGGCCGCATCACGGACACAACGACGAAAAAGTCCGTGGAATATGCCGCGCTGGTGAAAGGTCAGCAACTGACGGAATCATTGCCGGCCGTAGATCCGCTGGCACCCGCCAGCGAGTGGACTGTAGCCGGCCGGCCGTTGCCCAAAGTGGATGGCCGCGATTTCGTCACCGGAAAGCATCAATATCCGAGTGATCAGAAACTTCCGGACATGCTTTACGGCAAAATCGTGCGGCCTGACGCGTTCGGAGCGACGCTGGTTTCCGTGGACACGCGTGCGGCGGAACAAATTCCGAGCGTCACGGTTGTCCATGACGGAAATTTTGTGGGCGTGGCAGCGCCGAGCGAATCTGCGGCGCGAGCCGCCGCAACCGCGATACACGCCGAGTGGAAGTCCGATCCGCAACCTTCGAGCAAGGAACTATTTGAGTATCTGAAGAAAAATGTGTTGCCGCGCGACCCGGATGATACACCGCCGCAGGTCGTCGGTTCCGTAGAGACGGCGCTCGCATCGGCGGATCACCGTCTGCAGCAAACCTACACCGTCGCTTACATCGCGCATGCGCCGCTCGAGCCTCGCGCGGCGCTGGCGCAGTGGAATGGCGATCGCTTGACGGTGTGGACCGGAACGCAACGTCCCTTCGGAGTGCGCAGCGAACTGGCCAGCACTTTTCACATCCCCGAAGATCACGTGCGCGTGTTGATGCCGGACATGGGCTCGGGTTACGGAGGGAAACACACTGGGGAGACGGCCATTGAAGCGGCGCGCCTGGCGCGCGCGGCGAAGCGGCCCGTGAGATTGAATTGGACTCGCGAGGAAGAATTTTCCTGGGCTTACTTTCGTCCTGCGGGAGTGATTGAAATCACGAGCGGCATGCGCAAGGACGGCGCGGTGACCGCGTGGGAATTTCACAATTACAATTCCGGAGAAGCGGGGATTCGCACGTACTACGACATACCCAACCAGAAAATCGAATTTCATCCGACGAAATCTCCTTTGCGGCAAGGCTCGTATCGCGGGCTTGCAGCTACCGCGAATCATTTCGCGCGCGAGACGCACATGGACGAACTCGCTTATTTGGCGGGACTGGACCCGCTGGAATTTCGGCTGCGAAATTTGAAAGACGAGCGGCTGAAAGCGGTGTTTACGGCTGCGGCGCAGAAATTCAACTGGGGTCGCGCAAAAAGCGGCGCGGGGCAAGGATTCGGAATTGCGGGCGGCTGCGACAAGGGCGGGTATTTCGCCACATGTGCGCAAGTTTCCGCGGACCGGCAATCGGGCGACGTGAAAGTTGTGCGCGTGGTTGCTGCGTTCGAATGCGGAGCGATTGTCAATCCCGACGGACTGCGTAATCAGGTCGTGGGAGCGAACATCATGGGCCTGGGCGGGGCGCTCTTTGAAGCGATCGAACTCGAAAATGGCCGGATCCTGAACGGCCGGTTCTCGAAGTACCGCTTGCCGCGATTCAGCGATGTTCCCGAAATTGAAGTGGTTTTACTCGATCGCAAGGACCTTCCTTCGGCTGGCGCCGGAGAATCGCCGATCGAGGGAATCGCGCCCGCAATTGGCAACGCGATCTTCGACGCGAGCGGCGTGCGCTTGCGTTCCATGCCGCTTGTGCCCGACGGCCTGAAGTCGACTTAGCGCGGGCGCAGCGCAGTCGGCCGAACACCACTCAGCCCGGCGGACCCCAAAGAGAATCTCCATCGTCAATTGGTCGAGCCGCTCGTACGTCAGGCTTCCTGAAGTTCGTGAAAAATGCCGCGAAGCGCCGGATACAGTTGGCGATACGCGCCATAGCGAAGTTTCATTTTGTTTGCGGTGGCGGCGTCGGGCGCTACGCGCCGCGCTACACGTACGGATTTGTCGCACGCGTCTTCCACCGATGGCCATACGCCAGCACCCACGCCGGCTAGAAGCGCTGCGCCGAATGCCGGTCCTTCCTCTGCTTCCACAATCTCGACGCTCATGCCGTATATATCGGCCTGAATCTGCCGCCACAATTCGCTGCGCGCACCGCCTCCGCCCAGTCGGATGGACTGCGCGGGAATTTTCAGCTCGCGGAAAATTTCAAATGAATCGCGCAGGCTGAAAGCCACTCCTTCCAGAATGGCGCGAACCACGTGGCCGCGGTGGTGCTGTGCCGTGATGCCGACGAGCGCGCCGCGCGCGCGCGGATCAAGATGCGGCGTGCGTTCCCCCATCAGGTAGGGCGCCCAGAGCAAACCGTCTGCGCCCGGCGGAGTCTTGGCGGCTTCGGCGGTCAGTCGCTCGTAGGGATCTTCGTGAGGATGCCCACCTGCGGCGCCATTTCCCGCTCCAAATTCATCGCGAAACCAGCGCAGCGATAGCCCTGCAGCTTGGGTTACGCCCATCACATGCCATCGCTCCGGAACAGCGTGGCAGAAAGTGTGGATGCGGCCGCGCGGATCGAGAACGGGGCGGCTGGTTGCCGCAAACACAACGCCGGAAGTTCCAATGGTCGCGCTCACCGCACCGGGGCGCACGATTCCCATCCCCACAGCGCCCGCAGCCTGATCCCCTGCTCCGACAACCACCGGAGTTCCCGCCAGCAGTCCCGTGGCGGCAGCGCCTTCCTTCGAAATGGTTCCGCTGATTTCGGGTGATTCAAGCAGCGCGGGAAGCATGCTTTCGCTGATGCCGGACGCATCGAGCATGGGCTTCGACCACTTGCGTTGTGAGACATCGAAGAAAAGTGTGCCGGACGCTTCGGCGACGTCGATCGCTCGCGCGCCCGTCAGGCGGAAGCGGAAATAATCCTTCGGAAGAAGAATCGTGCGAGCGCGCGACCAAATCTCCGGCTCGTGCTGCTGCACCCACCATATTTTTGGCAGCGTAAAATTGGTGAGCGCCGGATTTGCGGTGAGTTCGATCAGGCGCTCAGCGCCGATGCGCTGTGTGATTTGCTCGCACTGCTTGCCGGTGCGCTGGTCGCACCAGATGATTGAGGGTCGCAGAACTTCGCCCGCCGCATCGAGCAGCACGAGCCCATGCATTTGCCCGGTGAGGCCCACCGCACCAATTTCGCCAGCAGAAGTATGACCTTTTTCGAGGCATGTCTTGATGGCGGCGCAACCCGCACGCCACCAATCGTGCGGCTCCTGTTCGGCCCAACCGATTTGCGGAGAATGCATGGGAGCATGCTCGGCGGTGGCCGAATTCAGCACACGCCCGCCCTCATCCACCAGCACGGCGCGGGTGCCGCCAGTGCCCACATCTATTCCCAGAAGTTTCTTCGCCATGAACTCAGGCTTCCTGATGGCTACGAGCTGTAACCATGCGGATGCTTTTGCCGCCACTCCCACGCTGATTGAATGATGGAGCGCAAGTCGGACTTGTTGGGCGTCCAACCGAGAATGGATTTTGCCTTCGCGGGGTCGGCGACCAAGCGCGGCGGATCGCCAGGACGCGGAGGCTCAAAACGAATGCGCATGTCGCGCCCGGTGACCTGCCGCGCCGATTCGATTACTTCCAGCACAGAATAACCGTGGCCCGTGCCAAGATTCAGGAAATCCGATTTACCGCCCTTGCGAAGGTGTCCTAGAGCACGAATGTGCGCGTCAGCAAGATCCGCTACGTGCACGTAGTCGCGAATCGCGGTGCCGTCCGGCGTCAGATAGTCTTTGCCGAAAACCGGAACTTCAGGCGCGGCTCCCTGCGCGGCCGCCAGGACGTTCGGGATCAGGTGCGATTCCGGCTCATGATGTTCGCCGCACTTTTCCGTGGCGCCGGCAGCATTGAAATATCGCAGAGCGACGAATTTTAGGCCGTAAGCGCCGTCGTAGGAATCGAGCAAGCGCTCCAAAATCAATTTCGACCAGCCATACGGATTCACGGGCCATTGCGCGGTCCGCTCGGAAATTGTCGGTTGATCCGATTCTCCGTACGTGGCGCAAGTGGACGAAAACACCACGCGGCGCACGCCCGCCTCCACCAGTGCGCTCATGAAGTCGATGCCCTGCCCGACGTTGTTCTCGAAATATTTGGCCGGCTTCTGGACGGACTCGCCGACATATGCCAGCGCCGCGAAATGGACGCACGATTCGAGTTCGTGTTCGCGCGCAATTCGCGCCAGCAAGGCGCGGTCTCCCACGCGGCCCTCGTAGAAAGGAATTTCCGGAGCAACAGCTTCGCGGTGGCCGCGCACCAAATCATCCAGCACCACGACGCTCTCGCCTTCCGCTCGCAACAGTTCGACGGTAACGCTGCCGATGTATCCCGCTCCACCCGTAACTAGAATCGCCATCGAGCTCCCTTTAAGGCCGCAGTTACCGCACAGCGTTGCCAGCGTGCGGCGTATTACTTTACTACGCGCCTTCGATCAGACGAGGGCCGAATAAACGCAAGATCAACCTGAGGCTAACCGGAAAATTCAAGCGACGTGCGGTCCGGCCGCGAGCTTTGAGCTGTCACGGGTATGGCCGGCGCTGTTGTAGGGCGTGCCGGGCGAGATCAGCCGCGGGAGGGTGCGTAGCGAATACAGTAAACCAAGCCAACGACGAGAAGAAGCGCGCCCCACCAAATTCCGGCGTGCAAACGGAAGAGAACTACCGGAACTGTCGGCGGATGCACGAGTTGATAGAGACCCGCTCCCAGAATCAGCACGCCGTTGAAAAGAAGCGAAATTCCTATGAAGAACCAGATCGAAATGGGTTCGTCAGATCGCATCAACCTCACCAGAAAATAATATTCAGGATGACGAAAACGACAGTCACGACCGCCGCCCAAAATGCGGGCCGTCGGTAAAACGAAACTTTGTCTTCGAAAGGAATCTCCGTCGCGCCATACACCAAGCCCGCTAATTCGGCTTCGGGCTTAGGCTTAGTGAGCAGGCTGACGATAACGGTCACGACAACGCAGATGATCCACGACCAAAGTCCGCGATACATATTTTCCGCCATGTCGCGCGCATCGCTGGAAAGCGCCACGTAACGCAACGCAGAGGGATCCACATGAACCCAGGCCCACATTCCAATGGACGACGCTGTGCCCGCAAACAATCCCCAGAATCCGCCCGCAGGCGAGGCGCGTCTCCACAACATGCCGAGGATCACCGTGCCGAAAAGCGGCGCCACGAAGAAACTGAAGAGCGCCTGCACATAATCCATGATGCTGAGGAACTGCATCACCAGGTACGCCGTGCCGATACTGATGATTACGCCGACCACCGTGGACCAGCGGCCCATCAAAACGTAGTGCGCGTCGCTGGCCTTTTTCTTGATCAGCGGCGCATAGATGTCGTAGGTCCACACCGTCGAAAACGCGCTCACGTTGCCGGCCATTCCGGACATGAACCCAGCGATCAGCGCGGTCACGCCCAGACCAAGCAAGCCGGGCCCGCAATAGCGCGCCAGCATCAGCGGCAGGACTTCGTTGTAGCTGTGGCCGCCGGTGGCCACCGCAGTTGCCTCGCCCGTCAGCTTGAACGGCAAAACCGCCAGACCCAGCAGGCCCGGCAGAATCACGATAAAAGGCACGAACATTTTGAAAGCCGCGCCGATGATCGGAGCCATCTTCGCGGCACGCAGGTCTTTCGCGGCCAGCACGCGCTGCACGACGAGAAAGTCAGTGGTCCAATACGCGAAGGAAATTACAAAGGCGAGACCGAAAACGATGCCGGTCCAGTGAATGCCCATGGGATTGCCTTTGAACGACCCGAGTGTGGACCACAAGTGCGTGTATTCGACGGACGCATTCTGCGCGACTTTTAGCTGCAGCTGTTTCCAGCCGCCCGCCTCGATCAATCCGAGAATCGGGATCAACAGCGCGCCGGCCCAGATAAGGACGAATTGCAGGACTTCGTTAAAAATCGCGGAGCGTAGTCCGCCGAGCGTGACGTAAACCGCCACCGTGATCGAGGAAACCCAGATGCTGAAGTTGATGTCCCATCCCAGCACCACCTTCATCACCAGCGCCATCGCGTACATATTGATGCCGCTCATCAACACGGTCATGAACGCGAAGGAAATCGCGGAAAGTGCGCGGCTGGATTCGCCGAAGCGCAGCTTCAAATACCCCGGAACGGAATGCGTCTTGGAGATGTAGTAGAACGGCATCATCACCAGGCCAAGAAACAACATGGCCGGGATTGCGCCGATCCAATACCAATGCGTCGCCAGGATTCCGTACTGATAGGAGGCGGCCGCCCAGCCCATCAACTCAAGCGCGCCTAGATTTGCGGAAAGGAAACTGAGGCCGGCGATCCATGCCGTCATTTCCCGGCCCGCTAAGAAAAAATCCTCGCCAGTGTTGGAACGGCCCTTCAGATAAAAGCCAATCGCCAGAACGAGAACAAAATAGAAAACGACGATTACCAGATCAACGAAGGAAAGATGGACGAGCCTTGGACCCGTGAGTGAGGCGAAGGTTATGGTCATCGCTCGTTGTGGAACGGTCCTCTCGCCACCGACGTCATTCTTCGCATCCTTTATTACAGGCTATGTAAGCGCGCGGTCCAGGTGCGTGTATCCCGCGTCGACGAAAACATGCTGGGCCGTGATGTGGCTCGCTTGCTCGGAAATCAAAAACAAAACCATCGCGGCGATCTCCGCGGGCGTGGTCATGCGCCGGCCGAGCGGTATTTTCGCCACAATGTCCGCGAGCTTTTTCTGTGGATCTCCAAAGGTTGACAGCCATTGCTGGTAGAGCGGCGTCTGCACCTCGGCAGGGATTACGGCATTTACCCGAATGCCGTCAGGCAGCAACTCCGCCGCCCATTCGCGCGTGAGCGCCAGAATCGCGCCCTTCGAAGCCACGTATCCGGACGTTCCGCCCTGCCCGGTGACGGCGGTTTTCGAGCCGATATTGACGATCGAGCCGCGCGATTTCTTGAGTGCCGGCAACGCGTAATGCGCGAACGCGTAAAAATGCACCAGGTTGCGCGAAAGTGACGCGACAAAATTCTCGGGACTGCCGTGCTCGAGACCCACTTTGTCGTTCACTCCGGCATTGTTCACCAGCGCGTCTATCCGGCCGAACTTGCCAAGCGTCTGTTCCACCGCGTTGGCGCAAGCTTGCGGCGTGGAAATTTCCGCGATGATTACTTGGCTCTCCACGCCGCTGGTAAGCAACTCCGCCTGCAACCTTGCGGCGGCTTCGCTGTCGCGGTCAACGATGACGGGGATTGCGCCTTCTGCCGCGCAGCCCCGCACGATGGCTTCGCCAATACCTTTGGCGCCGCCGGTCACCACCGTTACCTTGCCGTTCAGTTTCAGGTCCATAGGTTAACCGCGCAAATTAAAGAAGCCTCCATCCACGGAACGTCAATATGCATTGCCGTTCGACAACGAGCGAAGGCCGCAAGGTATCGTTCTGCGTCGCTCGACCAAGCGACCGCGCGCTTAGATTCTAGAGGATTTTGAACAAGCCCAGCAAATGTTGATCGCGCGAATTGCTTGAGCCGATCCGTCGACAGCGAGAGTACAGCACAAAATGGTCGCGCGAGCGTTTCTAACCGCCCAGCAATCGGCGCTTCGTCACAACCCATCGGTTTTGTTTGGCGACTCGATGCCGTGTACTATGTTCTGAACGCAGGGGCCCGTAGCTCAGCTGGTTAGAGCAGCGGACTCATAATCCGTTGGTCCTAGGTTCGAATCCTCCGTTGGTCCTAGGTTCGAATCCTAGCGGGCCCACCAACAATTATTAAAATTAATTTCTAATTCTCGTCACGTCGTAATATCCCGCAAAGCCCCGTCGGAAAATGGTTTGAGGCATCTGGGTAACAGCTCGCGGTGTCGTTCCTGAGCCGCTCACACATTCAATCCGATGAAATCCGGAAATACGGCATGCTGTGCTTGTGACGCGCCTGTGACGAGCAAGGAATGCTATGTCTGTATCAATAAAGATTGCGACAGTCGATTCGCTCGGAATTCAATTCATTTCGCTTCACGAAGGGGTAGATACTTCGACGCCGAACGGCAGACCAGTCTTTGAGATATTCGCAAGCATTGCTGAATTTGAGCGGGAATTGATTCGGGAGCGGGTACGCTCTGGTTTGGCTGCGGCCCGAGCCCGCGCGAGGCGGCTTGGCCGTCCGAGATGTATCGTGGATGTCGCCAGAGTCGAAGCGCTGCAGGCTGAAGGACGATCCTGGCGAGCTGTCGCCCGAGAATTCAATATCGGGACTGCTCGCTCGGCTCTCCTAACCCGGCAAAAACTGAAGTTGCGGTCATAGTGCCTTTCAACGGAAGCCTTAATTGACCTCTTTCTATTCTTCCGATAGCCTCGATCCGCCTCGGAACGTCGGAAATTGGGAGTAATGGCGTAAATGGCAAGTCGCCGATCTGATGCGGACATCGCGATCATACTAGGGGCAGGTGCAAGCGTACCTCCCTTGGTCGGTCAGCAGGACCTTGTTGAATCCTTATTGGGAGCCCGTGGGGACCCCCGAATACGGCCTGCGCAGCTTTACGTGCGGCGGACGTTTAAGGGTCTTAGCAACCAAGGTTCTCCAAAGGGAATTCTAAGATTCGAGGATGTCGTCGGTCCGCTAGAAATCGCAGAGTCCGAAGAATATTGGTTTCACTTCGGCGGAAGAATTGAGAACGAGCGGGATCGCATCCTAACCAACAGACGGGTGCTTGACTCGCTGGATACTTGGGTGGCGATGTCTCTCGACCCGCCCAGCCTCCCGCAACCTTCTAATAGGGTGGTCCGAAGTGAATCCTCGGCTGGTTCCAGTTTTGAAGATTTCTACAAGCCTCAAGTCGATTCTCCGCTCTGTTACGCAAGATTAGTCTCATTTCTGAATCAAGAACAACTCCTCGCGAAGGCAATGTTTGTTTCAATGAACTACGACATTCTGCTGGACCGCGTCTTGAACGTCTCTTCAGAATTTTTCCCGGACTACGACCTTGAGGATTTTGTGAAAGAACGAGGCCTGTCCGAGGAACGATTACGCAAGGCTCCGGTAAAACTCTTGAAACTCCACGGCTCGCTTAATTGGCGAATGTGCGAAAGCTGTCACTTGCTGCGAGAGACTGGGAATACCGTGGTATGGCCGCAGAGCCAATGCAACGACTGTGGGAACAAGGTGGCAAGGCCAATGCTAATTAGGCCCACTCTACTGAAGGACTTTCGTCATCGCGTTTGGCGCGACGTGTGGAGAAAAGCTGGACACGTGCTAGCGAGTGCTTCGAAGTGGATTTTCATCGGATATAGTTTGCCCATGGCGGATGTCTGGATGCTTCGACTCCTCGCGCAGTCTGCTAGATCGGGAGGTGCGGATGTTCACCAAAGAAAAATTACTGTTGTTAATCCCGATCCGGACGTATCGAGCCGATTCAAACTCTTATTTCCGGGCGCGGTTGGTCGTCAAGAGGATTTCCAGTCTTGGGTTCAGGGGTGCGTTTCTGCAGGTGAACTTCTGTGACCGCTAAAACATTAATGGGGGGCCGCCTCCCGGCGGACACCCCCATTTATGATAGCTCGATAAACCATTATACTCTCGCTTTGATCTCTGCACAACACCGTCCCTTACGAGTTGCAGCCAAGGTAGCAGTGAACACTGCGGTTCAGCTGCCAGAGGCGTGCGAAAATCGTTCCAAAACGGCGGGTGCTAACGCATTCATCTTACAACAGATTCGCATCTGCCGGAGTATGGGCGTAAAAGCGTTGATTCTCGAACACCTGGCGGTTTTAGAGCATAATTTGCGCACAAAAGACATTCCGCTCGCCTGATCGGCTATAAATTCATCTCGCGCTGTTCGGGTTCAGGTTCATCTTCATCCACTCCGCCGCGCTCTTCAGCAGTCGGCCGGGGTAGTTCATTGGCGCCGAAGGTCTCGCCTGAAATGATCTCATCGAAGCCGGCCTTCAACTCGGGCAACATCGCTATGGTCGCTTCCAAGACCCAAAGCAGCTCCAACAGCTCTCTGGTTACATCGGCAGTCCAGCGTTCAGGGCGAAGTCTGTCCAAGGGTGAAGACGAACGTCCAGCGCCCGCTTTCATTCGGTAGCTCAGCCACGATTCGACAATCGGCAATCCCGACACCTTGAATTGCCAGATAGCTACGGACACTGGACCGAAGATGCCCTCACCAACCTGTAGGACTTCCGTTGTAGAGTCGTAGGAGAAGTTTTCTGGGTAGCCTTCTGAGCTGGTGGGCACTCCGCGATGACATCGGGCGCTGCCTTGAGGAATCCTAAAGCCCTGGCGGCGAGGAGGGGCGAAACGTTCGCCATAAGTGTGAAACCAGATTAGTCTTCGGCCCAATTCTGCGACGCGCAGAAACAGAGCGCTATCCCTGCAGATCGGCAGTCGGGGACCAGGGATGGTCAGCTCCTCGCTGAAAATCTCCACATAAGCGGGTGTAGCCAACACCGCGTATGCATAGCAGAAAAAGTTTTGTGCCGAAATGTCCCGTCCGAAAGCACTGCTGAGCGTTCGCAACAAGTTCCGCGAAATATTAGGCTGCGTGGCGGCCGCATCACGATATAGCGGGATTACATCTTTGCCGCCGAAAGAGCCCCGAAAGTGATGAAGGTCCGGCAGGAACGAGGTGGCCGTCGCTGCAGGTCCAAGCCCCAGCACTCCAGTCAGTAAGCTCGTGAGATAAATTTGGTCACGACTGTGTGCGGACCAAAGCTGCGGACGCGGGCGATCGCAAAGTCGTGCGTCGGGCAGGATCCACCGGCGATCGAAACTGCGAAATGCGTATCGAACTGGCTCCGGCGGAGGTGAGTTACTGGGAAGTTCGGAAATCGCGGGGAGCCGCTCGTGGTTGTCCGATAGAGATTCGTAATGTCCGGTTGCCTTTCGTGCAGCTGTTTCTCTCAAAAGTGGCCCCCGGCTGTCAGGCGGGTGACTGAGAAGGACCCCCCATCTCTCTTCCAAGAGTTCTCTGGATTCTCCGATGGGCCACGTTCGTTTGAATTGAACACCGGAATGCTGCCACGGGAAAAGGTCTGTAATCAAAGGCCAATCGAACCGGAAAGGCCCTCTGGGAAGAGGTCACCGAAAGATTAGCGGCACGAGCCACAGCAAACTCTGACCCTGGCCCGGCGACTATAGCAGCAGTTGAGAGTGTCCGATACGGCGAGCCCGTGCTCGTTCGACCGCGACTAGGCCAAGGCATATTCAGAGCAATTGTAGACATGAACGTCGGTGTACGATCACGGGTGAGCGTACGCTGCCGGTGCTAGAGGCCGCTCACATCAAGCCCTACAGCTTCAGGCGGTCCGCATCAACCGGAGAATGGTCTCCTATTGCGGAGTGATCTACACACTTTGTTCGATCAGGGATATATAACTGTCGACGCTGATCAATTGAAGGTGGTTGTCAGTAATCGCATTCGAGAAGAGTTTGAGAACGGCCGAGACTATTATCATCTGTATGGTAAAGCCATCCGCTTGCCGCGCGAGAGCAATTCCCTGCCCTCGCGTGAATATCTAGCTTTCCACAATAGCCTGTTCCGCTAGCGGGAGTTGTTTTCACTGTTCGGAGGCTTCTTGGCTCGCTGTGTGACCACCCTATTAAGGAGGCACGAAGTCCCCTTTTCGAAATTCCCTCAAGGACCCTTTCGGCCAGAGGGCGGGATTCTCCTTGGTCTGAGTCGGACGTGTCTGGCTGAGTTTCTCGCTGCGCCGTCTGTCTTCTTCTCTGATAGAGTTCGCGCTGACGGTCAAAACCTGAGACATCGCGAGGCTAGGATTGGGGCCCCGAGAGGAGGGAGCGCGAACATTTCTGGAAGGGTTGCGGGATCACTTGGGTCAGGAAGTATCTCACGGACGGAAGTTGATCAGTGGCTAGAAGGGAGGGACCGGGAGAGGTCTGTCGGGAAGCATATTCAGTACGAGGGATTGTTCCTCGACGACTTTGTGTTGCGAAACGTCGCAGACTATCTCGTTAAGACGTGCCCGCAGTTCGACAAACGACAGAGATGTGAGGCGCTGCTGACCGAGTCGACATTGGCTCAAAAGGAAGAACTCGCTTCAGCATCGCCGGCGAGTTACCAAAAGCACCTCTTCACCAAGGAAGTTGGCACCCCTTTAGACACGATTGTCGACCTGTGGTGGTCGGCGTCAAAAAAATTGCCGGTATCACAGAGTTGCCCGGACTGGGCGTTGCGGGATCCTTCCCCTTATAGGGTTGTTTTCGAGGCCAAGTTCTTTAGGAGAGCCTTTCAATTTCGCACAAGGAGAACTCGTCAGAGGGATATATCAATGCTTCTACTATCGCGCACAGCCCAAGATTGACCGTAGGGGCCAGAAGGCGGGCTGGGACTACGATTATGCATGCTTGTTCGCTTACGATGCTTCGAAGACTCGCTCGCTTGTCGAGGCTTGGGAACGGATTCCGCAGATGCAAGACGAGTGCTGGAACGCCGCAGAATATTTTCGTCATGGTCTTACCCAGAACGTAGTCGGTTCTGCGTTCCCGTAGCGAGAGGAGCTTTAGGATTGCTGTCGGGTCGAGGAAAGAGACCAAGTGCGAGCCTTTGCATTTCAAAGACCTCGATGACAAGCGGAATGTGTCCTAAGGTATCGCTCCATTATCCGCTCCTCAGCGCAAAGGACATCCGACAACCTAATTGTCCACGCCGAGCTCGTTCGCTTGCGCGAGCAGAAAGGCTACTTTTCCATCCTTGATGTTGCTGTATCCTTTCGTCGGTCTGCCCGAGGAATCTACCCGACAAAGGTAACAGCGTGGGACGGCTCAACGTTCTGGCTCATGCCAGTCCAAGTGAATTGGTAACGCAATTCGATTCTCCGGAATTTAAGACGCAGCGATCTTTGTTGATTCCGCTGTATGGAGGTGGCCATGGCAAAAGTATCAGCGTCGGGTTTCGCTCTTGCTCTGAACAAGGTGGACAAGCCCGGTGGCAGGCAGTTGCAGTTCCTGCGCGCTCATTATAAGGCGCCAGGCCGGGCGCTCACCGCGAGAAGACTTGCTCAGGAGGCCGGTTACAAAAGCTATCGAGGAATTAATCTTTGGTATGGCCGCCTTGCAGCAAAGATCGGACCTATGGTGGGAAACTCTGGCGCGGGAATGTTGCTTTTGGTTGAATTC
>CAWAED010000013.1:0-370840 GCA_963781105.1 uncultured Acidobacteriota bacterium
ACGTCGGCCGCGCGCCCGTCGCCGTTTCGGTGGAACGCGATTACGCCGAATTCAAATCGTCTTACCACTTTGCGGGCCACGTACTCACCGCCGAACGCATGCTCAATTTCAAAATGCGCGATCTGCCCGTCTCGCGCCTCGGCGATTACCTCGCCTTCGCCCGCACCGTGGATTCGGACGAAAACCAAATCCTCATGGTCGAGAATTCCACCAGCGGAACGCCTGCAATCCCCACCACAGCCAGCGCCGGCGACCTGCTTGAAGCGGGCATCGCCTCGCTGAATTCCGGCAATCCTCGCGAAGCGATTCCGCTACTCGAACGCGCCAACCAGCTCGATCCGAAAAGCAAACAGGGGTGGAACGATCTAGGCCTTGCCTATCTGAGGCTCGGCGAATTCAGCGATGCCGCCGCGGCATTTCGCAAACAAGTGGAAGTGAATCCCTACGATGAGCACGTTTACAATTACCTGGGCCTCACCTTGCAACAGCAACAAAAATACGATGAAGCCGCCGTCGCGTTCCGCAAGCAGCTCGACATCAATCCCCTCGACCCCATCGCTCACGCCGCGCTCGGCGCGCTCTTCCTCGAACAGCACAAATATGCGGAAGCTGTGCCGGAGCTTGACAAGGCCACCGTTCTCGCTCCCGAAAATGCCGAATTGGAAGTAAGCCTGGGCCAGGCGTTCTTGAATTCGGGGCAAAAAGACAAGGCGCTCGAAGCTTTTGAAAAAGGCGTGGAGCTGAAGCAGACTCCCGTGGTCTGGAACAACGTCGCCTACAATCTTGCGCAGCACCATATCGAACTGGATAAAGCAGCGCAATACGCGGAATCAGCCGTATCCGCCACCGCCGCAAATCTGCGGAACATCGAGCTTGCTCATTTGTCGCTCGATGACCTGAATCAGGTGTCCAGCATCGGCGTCTATTGGGACACGCTGGGCTGGATTTATTTTCAGAAGGGCGAACTCGAAAAGGCGCAGCGCTACGTGCGCGCTTCGTGGCTTCTGAATCAGCACGGGGAGGTAGGGGACCATCTGGCGCAGATTTATGAAAAGCGCGGTGAAAAAGAGCAAGCCGAGCGCATGTACGCCGAAGCCATCGCTGCCGCACATTCCGTACCGGAAACGCGCACGCGCTTGGTTTCGCTGGTCGGCGACGACGTAAAAACGGACGCCCTCGCGGTCCACGCCAAACTTGGTCTTACGAAGATTCGCACGTTCCCCACGGGCAAACTGCTTGGCGAAAACGCACAAGCCGACTTCTTCGTGCTGCTCTCTCCCGGGCCGAAGAATCCTAAAGTAGACTCCGTACGATTTATCAGCGGGAGCCAGGATCTGCGCCCGTTTGCCGAACAAATACGCGGCATAGACTTCGGCTCGATGTTTCCGGACGCCGCGCCAACGAAGCTCGTACGTCGCGGCACGCTCGCGTGCTCTGCCGCAACCGGAAATTGCACCTTCACCCTGATTCTTCCGGAAGACGTTCGCACGCTGAACTGAGCGTTGTGGTGCTTCATTAGCGGCGCAATTGAAATCTAGACACCCGCGCTCATCATCCGCCCAAGCCTTCCGCCTACTCGCAATTTATCTGCGCGGTCATTGAAGTAGCGCTCGTTCAGCTTGTCCTTGTCCCAATCCTCGATCTTGTTGAATCCGAATCGCTGAAGTTCATTCGCCAGGTCTGTTGGCTCGAAAAACAACTGGAACGGCTCGCCTGCCTTCGCCACCCGCCTCGCCATCGCATCGAACGCCAGGCGCCCGAACCAGTTCAACGAAGCCCTCGGGAGCGCAAAGTCGAACACCACGCCGCTGCCTGCCGGCATCGCGGCGATAAATTCGAGCGTGCTGTTCATCGCCGCACGAGTGAGGTACGGAGTGACTCCCAGCCATGAAAAGAATGTAACCTTTCGGCGGTCGAGTCCCGCGGCGGCCAGACCATCGCCTAGCGATTGCTTTTCAAAATCCACCGGCGCGAACGTGACCGACGCTGGAATTTGAATCCGTCCCGCCGCCAATCTTTCGCGCTTCCACTTCTGCGTCGCCGGATGATCCACCTCGAACACTCGCAAACGGTCCGCATCATAAGGATTGCGATACGCGAATGTGTCCAGACCCGCGCCCAAGATCACGTATTGGCTGGCGCCACGCTCGACCGCTGCAGCCAGTCCGTCTTCGGCCAACCGACTCCGCACCACCATGAAAGCCCGCACATATCGCGATGCGCGCGCGTAAATCTTCCGGCCCTCCAGGCGCACTTGCTCCTGCGCCTTTTCTCCGAGGATCGGCAACGCGATCGGATCGTCCAGAATTTTGGGATTGTCGTAGAGCTGATGTGCCGCACGACGCATCGCCACGCGTAGTGCGGTAGTGCTGGGGCGTGCGTCTCTCACGTTGGAAACGATGCGGCCAAGAGCCTGCGGGTTTCAGACCATTCCATCGCTGAGAATTTCACTCTTGTGGCGGGCAATAACGCCGTCGGCGCCTCCGCCATCGAACGCCGCGGAAGGCACGCGCCTTTACTTGATTTCGAGAACTTCCTTCTCTTTGGCGGCGGATAAATCTTCGATCTTCTTGGTCTCGGAATGCGTCAGCTTTTCGAGTTCATCAAGCGAACGCTTCTTATCGTCCTCGCTGATTTTCTTTTCTTTCTCCAGCTTTTCGACGCCTTCCTTGATATCGCGCCGAATATTTCGGACGGCCGTGCGATGATTTTCCAGCACCTTGTGAATGTGCTTCACCAAGTCCTTGCGCCGGTCTTCGGTCAGCGCCGGAATCGGCACGCGCACCACTTTGCCGTCGTTCGTGGGGTTCAATCCCAGGTCGGTGGTGCGTATGGCTTTGTCAATCAACGCCACCGCGCCGGGATCCCATGGCGAAATCACGATCGTCGCGGAGTCCGGCACATTCAACGTGCCCAACTGATTGATCGGCATCGGTGTGCCGTGATAGTCCACGCGAATATGGTCCAGCAGCGAGACGTTCGCGCGCCCCGTCCGAACGCTGCCCAGCTCCTTGCGAAAGTCCTCCACGGCTTTTTCCATCCGCGTTTTCGCCTGCGCCAGCGCGTCTTTGCTTGTAGCAATCGTGCTCATCGAGAAAATTGCCTCCGCCGATAGAATTTCACGCCGCGGTCACGATCGAGCCCACCGGCTCGCCCAGCACTACGCGCTTCAAATTCCCGGGAACGGTCATATCGAACACCACGATCGGCATTTTGTTGTCCATGCACAGCGAAATAGCCGTCGAGTCCATCACCATAAGACCTTTCTTCAGCACGTCCAGATAGGTGATCTTTTCGAACCGCTTCGCACCCTTCACTTTCTCTGGGTCGGCATCGTACACGCCGTCCACGCGCGTGGCTTTCAAAATCACCTGGGCCTTGATCTCCATCGCGCGCAAGGCCGCTGCCGTATCCGTGGAAAAATAAGGGTTCCCGGTACCCGCTGCGAAAATTACCACGCGGCCCTTTTCCAGGTGGCGCGTCGCCCGCCGGCGAATAAACGGCTCCGCAACCTGATGCATCTCGATCGCGCTCATGAGCCGCGTGTGGCATCCCGCCTTTTCCAGCGCATCCACCATCGCCAAGCCGTTGATCACCGTGGCCAGCATGCCCATGTAATCGCCGGTTGCGCGGTCGATGTTGAGCTCTTTCTGCCGCGTTCCGCGAAAGAAATTACCGCCGCCCACGACGATCGCCACGTCCACGCCCAGGCCGCGCACTTCCTGCACTTCGTGAGCAATGCCCTGGATCGTTTCGGCGTGGATTCCGGACTCGTTGGGCCCGGAAAGCGATTCACCCGAGAGTTTGAGCACGAGCCGCTCATAAACTGGCGCGCCTTTCGCCTCGGAATTCGCTGCTGCACCGGTTCGCACTGCGGTTTGCACTTTGCTCGTCGCGGCTTTTGTCATTGCGGATGGGCCAGCCCCCTGGCCGCGTGCATTTTAGCAAAGATTTCTCAGTTGCGCCCCGCAGAACACGCCACCCGTCCCGGTAGCGCCGGCGTCCCGGAGGCTGCCGACCTTATCCACGCTCTCATCCGCGCAAAAAAAATCCGCCGCAAACGCGGCGGACTTGAAGAGAAGCCAAATGGTGCTTGCAGCGGTTATGCCATGGGCACCGGTACCGGTCCTTCGGGTTCAGCATCAGCCGCCGCCCGTTGGCCGCCAGCTCCATCCATTTCTCCCACCTTGAATCGCGAAAAACGCCGCACGGAAATGTTCTCGCCGATCTTGGCGATGGTGTGGTCAATCAGCTCTTTCACCGTCATCCCTTCGTCCTTGATGAAGTGCTGCTCGTACAGGCAATTTTCCTCGTAGAACTTCTCCATCTTGCCGCTCACGATCTTTTCGATCACGTTTTCCGGCTTACCGGTAGCCTTGGCCTGTTCCTTGTAGATTTCGCGTTCGCGATCGAGCGTTTCCTGCGTCACTTCCTCGCGCCGCAGAAAACGCGGATCGAGCGCGGCGATGTGCATCGCCACATCGTGGCACAAACGCTGAAAGTCCTCGGTGCGTGCGACGAAATCGCTTTCGCAATTCACTTCCACCAGCACGCCGATTTTCCCGCCGGCGTGGATGTAGCAGCTCACCAAGCCCTCGGAAGTCGCGCGCTGCGCTTTTTTGGCCGCCGTCGCCTGGCCCTTCTTGCGCAGAATATCAATTGCCCGCTCGATGTCCCCCCCGGTTTCCACCAGCGCGTCGCGACACGCCGAAAATCCCACACCCGTGCGGTCGCGCAGCTCTTTCACCTGCTGCGCGGACACATTCGGTTTTCCATCTGCGGTTGCCATAGTTGTACTCAATTCCTTTGAACGAATTCGGAACTTATTACTGGTTCGGCCGGCCCGTTGAACGAAATTAGCGCCGGAGGCGGCTCACACCAAAGGTGACGCCGCCTTACTTCGCGTGCTGATGAGTTTCGTCTTCGGTCGGTATGGCTGCAGCCGCGGCTTCTTCGGTCGCGACCAATTCACCCGGCTCGCCTTCTACGAAATCGCCTTCCTGCTTCTCATAGACTTCGTAGGCGCTGGTGTCCACATAATCCACGCCCTCTTCGCCGCCGCCTTCCACCGCTTTCTGATCGGCGATCTGTGTCTGCTCGTAGGATTGGTGTCCTACGATCACGGCGTCGGAAATTTTCGAAGTGAACAAACGAATCGCGCGCAAGGCGTCGTCGTTGCCGGGAATAACCCAATCTACAAGATCAGGGTCGCAGTTCGTATCCACGATCGCTACTACGGGAATGCCCATGCGCCGTGCCTCGTGCACCGCGATCAATTCGGCATTGGGATCAATCACGAACATGGCATCCGGCAGCGTGGTCATATTCTCCACGCCGGAAAAGTTCTGTTGCAGGTGCTTCAGTTCGCGTTCCAGGCGCGCCGCTTCTTTCTTCGAAAATTGCGCCATGCGCCCGTCTTCCACCATGCCCTTTAGCAGCTTCAATCGCTTGATGGACTTCTGGAGGGTCACCCAGTTCGTCATCGTGCCCCCGAGCCAGCGGTGGTTCACGTAGAACATGCCGCAGCGATTCGCCTCTTCGGCGATGGCTTCCTGCGCCTGGCGCTTGGTGCCCAGAAAAAGAATTCGTTTGCCTTGGCCGGCGAGCTCGGAAACGTAACGAGCCGCGTCGCGAAACATCTTCAAGGTCTTTTGCAGGTCAATGATGTGGATTCCATTGCGCTCGCCGAAAATGTATTCCTTCATCTTCGGGTTCCAACGCCGCGTCTGGTGGCCGAAGTGAACTCCAGCCTCCAGCAACTCTTTCATCGTAATTTCAACGCCCAAAGTGCCTCCTTGTTTGAAGGGATGCTTGTTACTCCGTTTTTCGGAGCAGCATCCTTTTCTGCCGGTTCCTCACCGGCCGTGAAGTTAACTGCACCTGCCGTGGCCGCTCACTGCCGTCCCGAGCGGAGCGACGGACCTCTCTTCGGTCTCCGCGCCGCCCAGCCGTACACTACCGCTTGCTGAACTGGAACCTGCGCCGCGCGCCCTTCTGTCCATACTTCTTGCGTTCCTTCATGCGCGGATCGCGCGTCAGAAAACCGTTCTTGCGCAGCGCCGGCCGCAATTCCGGGTTCAACCTCGAAAGCGCGCGCGAAAGACCCATGCGCACCGCTCCGGACTGTCCACCCACGCCGCCACCCTTCACAATCGCCTTGACCTCGACCTGGTCCAGCATCTGCGTGAACTTCAGCGGCTCGACCGCCGCGGTGTTCCACGCCACATTGCGAAAATATTCGTCCACCGGCCGTCCGTTCACCGTAAACCGCGCCGCGCCCTGCTTGATGTACACGCGCGCGATGGATTCCCGCCGGCGACCCGTGCCGTAAAATTGCTTGGCCTTGCCTTCCAATGAACTCGAAGCTGAACTCAAAGTTCCTCCTATGTTCCCACCGCGCCCGGCAGCGAGGAGAATTCCGCGCCTGCGCGGGCCGACCGAAAAAGACCCTGACGGACAGATCCGCCGAACGAAAAGTTTTTAATCCCTGTGTGTCGCGAGGCTATAGCGAGAGTGGCTGAGGCTTTTGTCCGGTGTGGCGGGCGAGGCCTTCACTTCCGGCATAAACACGCAGCTTCTTTGCTCTTCGCGCGCGGAGCTTGTTCTTCGGCAGCATTCCCAGCACCGCTTCGCGCACAACCTCTTCCGGCCGCCGTTGCAATAGCGTGCGGATCGGCACTTCCTTCAATCCGCCCGGCCAGCCGCTGTGATGACGATACAATTTCTGATCAATCTTGTTGCCCGTCAGCTTGATCTTTTCCGCGTTCACTACCACCACGTGATCACCGCAATCCAGATGTGGCGTGTACGTCGGCTTGTCCTTGCCAATCAGCAGACGCGCCACGCGCGTCGCCAACCGCCCGAGCACCACTCCCTCGGCGTCAATCACAAACCAGTCCTTCCCCACCATCAACTCTTCGGCCTCACGGCCTCTTGGAACATACGTCGGCATCTGCTCAGTCACACCTTTCCCAGTAAAGACAAACTGTGATTCTAAAGTAGCTTGCGACTGATGTCAACGAAGGAAACGGGCAGACGGGGACGAAGCACAGCAAATTCACGGGCGGGCCACTCTGCAGCGGCCCGCCGTGATTGGGAGGCAGATACAAATCGCTGAAACGAAGCTGACTAAGAAGTGGCTGCGGCGGTGCTTCGGCTCGTGCGCCCGAACGACTTTGCACTGTCGTCGCTCGCATCGCCCGTCTTGTCAATCTCAATCGAGCCCTTGAAATAAGCTCCATCCTCGATTGAAATCCGCGCCGTTGTCAAATCGCCAACCACCGAGCCGTCCTTCTTGATCTCGATCCGGTCGCGCGCGCGCAGATTGCCCTTCACGTTCCCGTAAACCACCACTTCCCGCGCAATCACGTCTGCGGTCACCTTGGCGCTGGCGCCCACCGTCAACTTGCGGTCTTCCAACTGCACCAACCCTTCGACGCTGCCATCAATCAGCAGGTCTTCGTTGCCGGTGATCTCGCCCTTCACGTGCAGGCTCGAGCCCAACCGTGCCGTGCCGCCCGAAGTCGTGCTTGGATACCCTGAATCAATCGGTGCCATCGTTTTTGCCTCCCCAGGAATTGCCGGTGCGTTTGCACTCGGAAAATTTGGCCGTGCTTGTTGCGGTTGTTGCGCTTGCTGCGGGAGCGGATTCTTAGCCGGTGCGTCCGGCTTCTTGTCTCCCCACATTTACCCTCCTTGCGCCTGAGCTGCGCCAGAATCGCAAACTACCTCAAATGAGGTCCGGGTCTTTGAATGTAGTCCCGCGCTGAAACTCTGCCAAATCCAAAATGGTACATATGTGTCCGGTGAGGTAACGCCATACTTAGGAAGCTGAGGAGCCGCATCGTACGTCTGGACCGCCGCGAAGTGCAAGCGTGAAATATTTCAGCGCTCGCCGAGACAGATCATTGCAAATATCGCTCTTGAAGCAGCGCCAGGTGGTGGGATAGGTGCCCCGCGATAATGTATGCAAGCGCTCGAACCGTCACCGAATTTCCGCTGGCCACGCCCTTGCGCGACCACGCTTCCGCCGGCAAGTTTCGAAAGAACGACAACGTCGCCTGCCGCACGCCGCGAAAATCCGCAATGTGGCTGGCCCAGGAGTAGTTGTAGGCACGCGCGCCAGTCGCGGCAACGTTTTGATCGAAGCTTGCGAGCGGGTCGCTGAATCCGCGTCCAAACCACAGCGCGCGGAAGGCAAACGCTCGCTCTGTGTCGCTTACGTGATTCATAACTTCGCGGATGCTCCACTTCTCGGGCGCGTAGCGGTACAGCGATTTTTCTTCGGAGATCCTGCTTAAAATCGCGGGAACTTCGAGCAACTGGGATTCGAGCACACTGACAACATCAGCGCTCGCGATGCGATCTATGTAAGTGAAGTAGTACGGCGCTGCCTCGTCGCGTCCGAGTGCAATCACCGTTCGTTCGCCTCAACCCGAGACTAATACTTGCGAAGAACGCCGACAACTCTTCCCTGAATCTTCACATCCGCGCCCTGCACCACAATCGGAGACATTGCCGAATTGGCCGGTTGCAAACGCACTTTGCCGCCCGGCTCGCGATAGAATCTTTTCACTGTGGCGTCGTCCTCGCCTACCAACGCGACCACGATCTCGCCCGGATTCGCTACTTGCGTCTGCTCCACCACGATGTAGTCGCCATCCAAAATATGATCCTCGCGCATCGATTCGCCTTTCACTTGCAGCACGAATGTGCCCTGCCCGCGCGCGAAATCCGCCAGCGAAATCGTCTCGTTCTGTTCCACGGCTTCCAGCGGATGTCCTGCGGCAATCCGCCCAGCCAACGGAAGCTCCACCACGTGGCGGTCCAGCACCTGCTCGCGAATCGGCTTCGGCAGCTGAACCACTTCAATGGACCGGCTCTGGTTATATCCGCGGCGAATAAACCCCTTCTTCTCCAGCGTCGAGAGATGCTTGTGCACCGTGGCCAGCGAAGTGAGCTTCAGCGCGTGTGCAATTTCCTCAAAACTCGGTGAATAGCCGTTCTTGTTGAGAAATCCCACCAGGTAATTCAGGACTTCTTTCTGTCTCTTCGTGAGCGCCATTTCACACCCCTCGGACCCAAGTTTGAAGGCCGGAGTATGGGCGAATTAAAAGCGAAAGTCAATGGTACTTACGGACAGGCTGGCCTTTTTCAGTAGGCTACCCGCCCCCGACGCGCGCCGGAAGGCGGCAATGCGCTACTGGGCGACGGGTGCTGGGTCCTTCGGACGTCGCTTACCCGAGGGGTTCTTAGTCTTGCGCGCCGGCAGGCTGCTCAGAGCTTCGCGCAGTGCTTCCAACTCATTCCGCGTCGCTTCCAACAGCGCGCTCACTCGTTCCGCGTTCTGCTCCACTATGTACCGCATCGCGGCATCCAGTTCCTGCCGCATCGCCGCCGATTGTTCCGTCAGAGCTTCGGCAGCCGCGAATCGAGCAGCTTCTTGTATCGCGGCGAGTTGTGCTTCCCGCGAGTCCTCGCTCACTGCTCGCGCGCGGGCCTTGCTCTTTTCGAGCGCGGTCATCATTTCCACCGTGCAATCCAGGACCACCTCGTCCGCCACCGCCAATTGCGCGGCCAAACCCCGACTCCTATCCGCCACAGGCGGCGCTGCAACGGCGGCAATCGCGGCTTCCGAAGGCTGCGCCTTCTCTGCCACTGTCGTCTCTTCCTCGCCGGGGTAAGGGAACCAATCCGACGGCGGCCACGGGATTCCCCAAACGTTTCCAGGAACCTCAAACGCCAACGCTACGTGGTAGACCTCCCGATATGTCTTCGGCCGTTGCACCCACACTACACGAGCCTTCACCACTCGTGGCGGTCTTGGCGGCTCCAAGCGGCGGACTTCCACGCTGACGATCGAACCCTTGGGCGCGTAATGCGTGGACTGGTATTTACATCCGTAGCAGTCAATCATCACCGTTAGTGTGGATTCATGGAAGGGCTGCCCGAGCGCATCTGTCCCGTTAATCTTGATTGGTACGGATTTCGCGAGCCGGGTGCTGCGTCGCTTCTCCGCGCCGGGTTCCTTTGATCGAGGGGAATCGCTCACTGCCCTGCTCCGGGGGAAACTCCAAGGTTAGCACCGCAAAGCTGTTCGTTCCGGCGCACCTCGAATGCGCGGTGCGAAAAGGTAAAGGCGGGCGGTTAGCTAAAGCTGGGAATTCATGCACTGGCGGGCTTCGCAGTGATAGCCACTCGGGACGCCAATGACAGCTGCCCAAGAAACGACTCCGCCTCCGGCGACCTTACGCTGACCAAAATCAGCGCGCTTTCGCCAGAATTCCACGCCTTCGCCGGAAGTACAACAGAAGCAGCACTAGCGCAGCGACCACCACCAGCGCAATCGTCACGATCAACACCGTCTTCCCGTGCGCCAGGATCACCCTGAAAATCTTCCGGCCATAAGCCGCGCCCAGATAAGCCAGAATGCAGTACCGCGCCAAGCGCCCTGCCGACATCGCCGCCAGGAATTTTTTAGGAGAATATTGCAGCGCGCCCGCCGCGATTACGAATGGCACCATCGGCATCGGCGGCGGCAACAATGCCGGTATCACGATCGCCCCAAAGCCAAAACGCTCGAATGCTTTAGTAACCCTCTTCATGATGCGCGGCGAGACTTTATCTTTCAGTGCCTTTTCACCGCCATTGCGCGCGATGCGGTACGTGAGATACGCCCCGATCACGGAACCCACAGTCGCCATTACCGCGTAATAGGGCCACCATTCCCGGTCGTGCCCCGCCAGTACAATCGTCATCGCATCCATGCTGCCCGGTACCGGTATCACCGAGCTGTCAATCAACCCCAGCAGAATTAATCCAGGACCGCCCAGTGTGAAAAGCCAATGCCGTACTGCGTGCACCTTCGAGGGCTCTGCGAGCACGAATTTGGCGAACCCAACTCTCAACGTGGCCCCCGTGGACTCTGCCCACTTCATTCGACGCTCGCGGCCAATTCGCGGTTCCGGCATAGAGTCGAAAACGACACATTGTACCCACGCATCGCGCAAATTGCTGCACGGTGTGCTAGCCTATAACTGAGTTATGCGGGAAGAAGAAAAGCCGGGCGCAAGCCAGCGTCGCGCTCCTCGGCACGGCGAATCACTCGGTGTTGCGTTCCCTTCGGCAGTCAGGCATCGCGCTCAAGTCAACCCATCTGTTGTGGTTACTTCCGTTTCCAACGCTTGCATCTCCCATGCCCATGTTGGCTCGCAGTGTGCTAGCCTTTCGCTGAATAGAAATCAGATCATGCACGTCAAAGAGGTAGGGGCTGACGCAATCCAGCCCGTCGCGGTTCTCTGCTAATCTTGAATCGAGGTCTTGAATCGCCATGTCCAGCACATTCGTCGAAATCTCAGGCCGCAAAAAAGAAACGATAGACAAGGCCGTCATTCGCTTCTGTGGTGACTCTGGCGACGGCATGCAGATCACCGGCAGCCAGTTCACCAACACCGTGGCGCTGTACGGGAATGACTTGGCGACGTTGCCCGACTTCCCCGCGGAAATTCGCGCCCCTGCCGGCACGCTGCCCGGCGTCAGCGGATTCCAGGTTCACTTTTCTTCCAGTGACGTCTACACCCCAGGCGATTCCGTGGACGCGCTCATCGCCATGAATCCCGCCGCGCTGAAAATGAACCTGCCGGACCTGAAAACCAATGGCATTCTGATCGTCAATCTCGATAGCTTCAAGGAAAACGATCTGCGCAAGGCGCAGCTCGCGCAGAACCCGCTAGAAGATCATTCGCTCGACGGCTACCGCCTGTTTGCGGTTGAGCTGACCAAGCTCACCCGCGCTTCGCTCAAGGAACTGGGACTCGACGCCAAGAGCATGGATCGCTGCAAGAATTTCTTCGCTCTGGGCATGTGCTACTGGCTCTATAACCGCTCCATGCAGCCCACGCTTCGCTGGCTTGAAGACAAATTCAAGAACAAGCCGCAACTGGTGCAAGCCAACAAGCTCGCCATGCAAGCCGGCTACAGTTACTGCGAAGCGACGGAAGCATTTCAGATCAGCTACGAAATTCCACCGGCGAAGCTGCAGCCCGGCGTTTATCGCAATATCAGCGGCAACGCCGCTTTGGCTCTCGGATTTGTGGCCGCCTCCCAGCAGTCAGGCCTGACACTTTTCCTGGGTTCGTATCCCATCACGCCGGCCTCTGACATCCTGCACGAGCTTTCCATGTACAAGGATTTCGGCGTCACTACGTTTCAAGCCGAAGACGAAATCGCCGCCATCACTTCTGCAATCGGCGCCTCCTACGCCGGCGCTCTGGCCATCACCTCCACCTCCGGACCAGGCATGGCTCTGAAAACCGAAGCCCTGGGCCTCGCCGTTATGGTCGAATTGCCGCTGGTGATCTGCGACATTCAACGCGGCGGTCCATCCACCGGGCTTCCCACGAAGACCGAACAGGCCGACTTGTTGCAGGCTCTCTTCGGACGCAATTCCGAAGCTCCCATTCCGGTGCTCGCTCCCTCGACTCCCGGCGATTGTTTCTGGATCGCGCTCGAAGCCAGCCGCATCGCAATAAAGTATATGGTGCCTGTCATCATCCTCTCCGATGGCTACCTCGCGAATGGCTCTGAGCCGTGGAAAGTCCCAACGGTCGAAGATCTCCCGGCGATTCCCGTACACTTTGAAACCAACCCGGAAGGCTTCCAACCCTACAAACGCGATCCCGAAACTCTCGCGCGCCCGTGGGCCATTCCGGGAACGCCGGGCCTAGAGCACCGCGTCGGCGGCATTGAAAAGCAGGACGTAACCGGCAACGTCAACTACGAACCACTCAATCACGAGCACATGGTTCGCACGCGCGCGGAAAAGGTCGAAGGCATTGCGCTGGATATTCCCGAGGCAGTTCCGGAAGGCGATCCCTCCGGCGATCTGCTGATCGTCGCCTGGGGTTCGACTCACGGCCCTGTCACCGCCGCCATGAAAACAATGCGCGCCAAAGGCCATCGCATTGGCCACGTCCATCTGCGGTACCTGAATCCGCTGCCGAAGAATCTCGGTGATCTGCTGAAGCGCTACAAAAAAGTCCTGGTCCCCGAAATGAACATGGGCCAGCTCGTGATGCTATTGCGCGCAAAATTCCTGGTGGACGCGCAAAGCTACGGCAAAATCCAGGGCAAGCCATTCAAGCAATCGGAAATCGAAGCGAAGATCGAAGAATTGCTCGATTAGCCCCGGTTCTTAGCAGTTGCATTTGTAGCGGCGGTCTTCAGACCGCCAGCCTTTGAATTTTTTGAGGTGATCGAAAATGACCACGGCCGCACCGCCCGTCTACACCAAGAAAGACTTCCAAACTGACCAGGAAATCCGCTGGTGCCCCGGCTGCGGAGACTACGCCATCCTCTCCGCCGTGCAGATGGTTTTCGCCGAACTCGGCATCCCACGCGAAAAATTCGTCTTCATCTCGGGCATCGGCTGCTCCAGCCGCTTCCCGTATTACATGAACACATTCGGCTTCCACACAATCCATGGCCGCGCTCCTGCGGTCGCCACCGGTATCAAATTGGTTCGACCTGACCTCGACGTCTGGGTCGCCACCGGCGATGGCGATTCTCTTTCCATCGGCGGCAATCACACCATCCACATGCTCCGCCGCAACGTCGGCTTGAAAGTCCTGATGTTCAACAACAAAATTTACGGCCTCACCAAAGGCCAATACTCTCCGACCTCTGAAATCGGAAAGAAAACCAAGTCCACGCCCTTCGGCACCACCGACCGCCCGTTCAACCCCATTTCGCTCGCGATCGGTTCGGAAGCGACTTTCGTAGCGCGTTCGGTGGACGTCTTCCAACAGCACCTGAAGGAAACCCTGCGGAAAGCGGCGGCACATCAAGGTGCGGCCTACGTCGAGATTTTGCAGAACTGCAATATCTTCAATGACCTCGCGTGGGAGAACATCACCGAAAAGGACGCGCGCAGCGAGCATGTCGTTCAACTCGAACACGGCAAGCCTTTGATTTTTGGCAAGAAACGCGACAAGGGCATCCGCATGAACGGATTCGATCTGGAAGTCGTCGAACTCGGCAACGGCATCACCGAAAAAGATCTGCTCGTGCATGACGAACAACATCCGCGCGCCGCCTACGCTTTCCTCCTCGCGCACATGGAACATCGCGAGGGGTTCCCCGTTCCCATCGGCGTACTGCGCGCCTGGAACAATGTGCCGCGTTACGAAGACCTGATCACGCAGCAGATCCGCGACGTCCAAGCCAAAAAAGGCAAAGGCGATCTGGCCAAGCTTCTCCGCGCCGGCGACACCTGGGAATTGAAAGCGTAACAAAGGCAAGTAGCGCCGGCGTCTCGCGGGCCTCCTTGCCTTCTGCAGCCGTCGTATCCCTCTGACCCATGGGGCGAGGCACAGTTATTTTCGCCGCCGCTCCTTCTTTCCAGTCGGATCCACCGGCAGCGAAGCCGTCTTCCAATCCACGCCCTTCGGAACTTGTCCCACGCCCGCTACGTACAGCGCGCCTTCCGTCACTCCATCAATCCCCAGATCGCGATCAATCTTGGAATCCGCGAGCGCCATCGTGCAGAACGGCGCAAGCCCCAGCCACGTCGCAGTGAGACAAAACGTCTGGCACAAATGCCCGCACTCCGCCAGCACTACCCGATATGCGCGCGGAAATCGGTACTTCCATTGCGTCCGCGTGAACACCGCGGTCATCACCACGAACGCGCAAGCGTCCGAAAACCATCTCTGCCCCATTAAATAATCCGACATTCTGTCGCGCGTAATCCCTCGCCGCAACAATTCCAGCCGGTGCCGGCTCGCATCGTAGTGATATATGCCGGGAGCAATTCCCTCCACGTCCCGCGCCATCAAGTACGCCTCGATCGGATGCAATGCTCCGCCCGAAGGAGACGTCTTCACCGCGAACCGCCCCAGCGGAGGCACCGCTACCCACTCGCGTACTCCAAACGTCAGTCCCAGTAGCGTGCTCAGGTCCGCGAACGATAGTTGCCCGACCGCGAATCTTCGCCACGTTCTGCGCGACGTAAGCACTCGCGGGAACTCACCGCTCTCGCTTGCCGGAAGCAAACGGATCTTCTTCGCTCGCGGATAGCGCTTCACCGGGACCGGCATGGCCTTCTCGTGCGTCAACCCTTCCATATAATGCCCGATGCGTACGAGGTCCGCTTCGAACGGCAAATCGCGTCCGGTGAAATGAAAGAAGCCCGCGGCAGGATTCCAATCCGACCACGCGGCCATGGCGCGTTCCGCAGGCTGCTCTTTGCGGTCGGAGCGTTGCAACAGCGAATGGCGCACCAGGCCCTGAATTGCAGTGCGCAAGGAGGACGGCGAATACTGCGGAAAGTGCTCGAAGATCGCCGCGGAAGTACGCCAGCCGCTCAGGTGATTTAGCAATTCGGTTGTAATGGGGGCGGCAGCGGTCCGTTTGCCAAGCGCGTAATTCTCGAATACCAGGTTCCCGGCTTCCCAATAACAAACTAAGAAGGGAGACCGCCGGAAAGACACATGTTTCGACTTAAGCATGCGAAGTGATTAGGTTCATTAGCTCGCAGGCGCTACACCAACATACCGCACTCTGTCCGCGGGCTTTACTTGGCCTTCGTCGCGAACCACTGCCCAAACAGTGGTCGAGTGCGTATTGGCACTGGCGGGCAAATCACTCGTATCAGGTGGTAGGATTTTTCTAGCGCACGCAAGTTCAGGTCGATCTTCTTCTGGTCGGCTTTGCTGACCTTGGGGCGCAAGGACCGCAGCCTCTTTTCCGCCCTGCGAATTGCCTCGGCAACGGGGTGCAACGAAAAACCGATCTTGGCCATGGAGTCCTCCTTCCGCGCACTTCAGTTCCAGCCGGCGGGGAACAAACATCCCTCTCTTGGCAGTTCGGCACGGCGGCCGGGGTTATTTCGATTTCGGCTTAGTCGTGAACGTTTGTCCGAACAGGGTCGGCGGCCTGCAGAAATGCTTGATGACGCCGTGGCATTTCTCCAGGCCCCGCAAATTCAGATCGATCTTCTTCTGATCTTCCTTCGTGACTTTCGCGCGGACCGAACGCAGTTTCTTCTCAGCCTTTGCTATTTCTTTCGCGACACCTTTGAGCGTGAAACTGATCTTGGCCATACTGTCCTTCCTCCCCATCCGGCGCACCGCAATTTGGTTTTGTTGGAATGAGCGGCCTTCTCAGTGCAGTGCGTGAGGACCGGCGTGAGTGTAGTTGACGCTTAACACAGCGTCAAGAAAGATTGCTTGCCCTCAGCTGTAACCGCCTCGTCAATCCGACGCTCACTCGGACTATCCAGTTACCGGCGGCATCGGTAGCCCGATTTTCTGTACCAGCGCGCCAAATCTCGGATCGCTCCGCAAACTCGCCAAGCGCGGATGAACCGCGATATTGATCAGCCGCACGGAGCGCTCGTCATATGCTTTGTCGAGCCACTGAAACGCCGCGTCCTTATCGCCCAGGCCCACGTACACCAATGCAATGTTGTACGGCGCCACGTACTGTCGCGCGGACAACTGCAATAACTCATGGATAATCGCGAGCGCCTCCGATTTTTTCCCTGCCACCGCATACGCGTTGCCCAACTCAGCCTTGAAAGAAGTTTCGTTCCCGGATAGCGCCAGCGCCTGCTGCAGTTCCGCTAGCGCTTTCTCGTAATCTCCCTTGGCTAAATAAGCTTGCCCCAGGTAGCCATGCGCTACCGGGAACGTCGCGTCCATCCCGATCGTCTTCTGCGCCTGCGCGATTGCGTCATCGTACTTGCCAGCCAGATAAAATACCCACGACAAATTCGCATTGATGATCAGCGAACGCGGATCGAGTTCCTGCGCCAGTTTTATTTCCGAAATTGCTTCGTCGCTTTTCCCAGCCTCCGCCAACGACAGCGCGTACCAATGGTGTGCATTGGCGTCGCCGGGATTCAATTGAATCGCGCGCTGAAATTCGTCCAGAACTCCCGGGAAATGCAGGCTGTATGCGCGGATTTGCCCCAGCACTGCGTGCGCGGACGCAAGTGAATCGTCCAATTGCAGCGCTTTCACCGCCGCCGCCTCGGCTTCCGGCAGCACTTGCGACGACGGCACATCCTTATAATCCGCCGCCAGCGTCAAAGCTCCCGCGAGTCCCGCGTAGGATGGCGCGTATGTGGGATCCAATTGGATCGCCTGCCGGTAATCCGCGACGGCCTGCGTCATCGCCTCTCCCGTCCGTTTGTTCGCGTAATAATTCCCTTGCAGGTACGCGTCGTAGGCCGCCGGCACCACCGTTCGAGTCTTCGCCAGCCGCTCCTGCTCCGGCTGCGTCAATTGAATCTGAATCTGCGTGACGATGTCGCGCGCTACGTCGCTCTGCAGCGCCAGAATGTCCGTCACCGTGCGCTCGTAGCTGTGCGCCCAAAGATTCTGGCCCGTTTGCGGCTGCACCAGCTCCGCGGAAATTCGCACGTGGTCATCCGACCGCAGCACGGAACCTTCCACCAGCGCATCCACTCCCAGTTCCTGCGCGATCTGCGCCGGGCTTTCATGTTTGTCCTTGTACTGCATCACCGACGTGCGCGAGATAACCCGCAATTTCTTGATCTGCGAAAGCTCCGTGATCAACGCGTCGCACATTCCGTCCGCGAAATAATCCTGCTTGGGATCGCCGGTGAGATTTTCCAGCGGCAGCACCGCCAGCGATTGAATCGACGCCGCTCCCACACCGCGCGGCCAGCGCCACTTCACCTCCACTAGCTTCCAAACCAGCGCTGCAATCACCAGCAGCGCCACCGCCGCCAACGATGCCAAAATCACACTGCGCAGCGTCCGATGCCGCATCTCTACAGCAGGCAGTACCGCCGAAGCGTGCAGGGCGCTCGCCGGAATCACCGCAGAGTTCGTTCGCAAGGCCTCCAGCGCCGCGCGCACTTCGCTGGCATGCTGATAGCGTTGCGCCGGCTCTTTCGCCAGGCAATGCTCAATCACCGCGCGCAATCCGGCCGGTACATTTTCCCGCAACGCCGGCGCCGTATCGTGCAGGATCATCGAACTCAGCTCGTACGATGTTCTTCCGCGAAAGGGCCGCTTGCCGTTGGCCATTTCGTAGAGGACCACTCCCAACGCCCATATATCGCTGCGCGCGTCGGCAGGCTCGCCGCGAAATAACTCCGGCGCCATGTAATGCATGGTGCCGACGATCGCGCCTTCCGACGTAAGCGTGCTGATGGACTGCGTCTTCAGCGTGATTTCGCCGGGCGTCATGTGTTTCGCCAGGCCGAAGTCGAGGACTTTGACGCGTCCTCCCGGCATGATGATCACATTCGGAGTCTTCAGGTCGCGATGGATGACGCCATGCTCGTGCGCGTGCGCCATCGCGTCTGCGATTTGTTCGCCGTAGCGAATCACTGTTTCCGTCGGTAGCCCGCCCTCGGGAATTTGCTCGGCCAGCGAACGCCCGTTGACGAACTCCATGACGATGTAGCTTTTGCCGTCGGCCTCGCCCACATCATAGATCGTGCAAATGTTGGGATGATTTAGCGCGGATGCGGTGCGCGCTTCGCGGATCAGAAGCAGGCGCGCGTTTTCGTCCTTGTCCAGCTCAGCGGGAAGGAACTTCAGGGCCACATCGCGGTTCAAGCGGTCGTCGTGCGCGCGGTAAACCACGCCCATCCCGCCTTCACCGACCTTCTCGACAATTCGGTAATGGGAGACGGTCTGCTCGCTCACAGGTAGGAATCCACCCGAGCGGCATCTTAGGCCGCGCTGGAAAGGCAAGTCAACGCCCGCACCGGCGAGTGTTTCTTCGCGGCGATTAAAACTGGTTGCTCGTGCGCGTTTGCAATATAAATGAGTGCGAATGCCGGGGGAGGATGCTTGATGCTATTTTGGAAGACCTACTGGAAAAAGATTGTTGCTTTGCTTGCGCTCCTGGCCGCGGGTCCGGCACTGTTCCTTTTGTTCAATGTGGGAGGCTGGAGAGCGCGCATCACTGCGGTGCTTGGAAGCGTCTACAACTGGCCGGTTGTTGTGCCGCCGCCGGAGAATTTCCGGCCGCAAGTGCCGCCTGGATTCAAAGCGTCGGTCTTCGCGAGTGGCTTCGAGCAGCCCCGTTGGCTGGCCGTGGCTCCCAATGGCGACGTGTTCGTCGCTGATTCCGGGGCCGGCCAAGTCATCGTGTTGCGCTGTTCACCGCAGGCGGGCCTGGCATCCCGCGAAATCTTTGCCGATCATTTGAGTCTGCCCTTCGGCATCGCCTTCCACGAAGACTACGTTTACGTGGCGAACACCGACCAGGTCGTGCGCTTTCGCTTCGATCCGAAGACTTCGCGCCGGCTTTCGGATGCCGAATCTATTCTCGCTCTGCCGGGCGGTGGCTATCACCAGCACTGGACTCGTTCGCTTGCGTTTAGCCCCGATGGCAGCAAGTTGTTTGTCTCGGTGGGTTCGCGCAGCAATGTTGGAATTGAATCGGACCCGCGGCGCGCGGCAATTCTTGTCATGGATTCCGATGGGCACAACATGCGGGTCTATGCCAGTGGCTTGCGCAACGCGGTGGGCATCGCATTCGACCCTTCGTCCGGCGAACTTTGGGCTGCCGTCAACGAGCGCGACGACCTCGGCGACGACGTGCCTTCTGATTACTTTACCCACGTCGTTCCCGGCGGGTTCTATGGCTGGCCTTACGCTTACCTTGGCCAGCATGTGGACAATCGGGTCTCGTCGCGGCCGGACATGGTCGCAAAATCCATCACGCCCGACTTGCTCTTGGGCGCGCACGTCGCGCCGTTGCAATTTGCGTTTTACGACAAGCCGCAGTTCCCGGCGAAGTACCGCGACGGCGCGTTCATCGCCGAGCACGGCTCCTGGAATCGTCGCATCCGCAGCGGATATCAAGTCGTCTTCGTTTCCTTCCGCAACGGCGTCCCCAGCGGACCGCCCGCGCCATTCTTCTCGGGGTTCGTGCCAGATCCTACAGGCAAACAAGTCTACGGCCGCCCAGTCGGCATAGCCGTCGCCGCCGACGGCTCCCTCCTCATCTCCGATGACGGCCAAAAGCAGATTTGGCGTGTATGGTATGACGCCGATTCGGTAGTGCGTCCCTCGTCGGTGGGAGCATCAGAATGAAAACTGCTTGAACGAACAGCTCCTAGGGCGCAAACTCCCTCTATGGCAAAGACCACCAAGTCCGTGCGGCAGGCTGCAGGCCAATTGACTGAAATGATAGCTAAGTCGCTATCCCAATTCTCGCAGGTCGAACAGGACAAGCGCCTGAAGGCCATCCACAAGATCGCGCTCAGCGCCGGCGCACGGAAGAGTGGAAAATCTTCAAAGCGTTCGCGTACTCGGGCGTCCCGTCCTTCATCCCGGCTTCGTGCAACATCCTGACGAAGGCGTGCAAGTCTCCTGACGCAATCGCTCGCGTTGCATCGTTTTCCAGTCGGCGCTTCTTCTTCTCCGCGGCAGTGTCCACTCGGCGCTTGCCGCGGCTCTTCTCTTCCCGCATCACATCGCGCAAGTCGGTATCGTCGGCGTTACTTTCGCGGTAAAAAGTACCGATGATTTTGTGTCTTGGGAAGAGAAAAATACGGCTTTGGTAGATTCGCACGCGACAGCGGGGAACCTATGAAGCGAGGCTATTGAGCGGCAGGAATGGGGGTAGCCGCGGCGGGTGGCAACGAAACTGGTGCCGTATTCTTTGCTAGCGCTGTTCCCTGCTGTGATGACAGCGGCGGCATGAGCGCCATGGTTTGATCGCGCGCGGCGGCGAATTCGCTCCAGTCGCGCTTCGAGACTGGGTCGGACGGCGGCAGCGGCAGGCGCTCGAAATTCAGGAACTGTTTGCCGCGCTCGATGCGGAAATCGAGGTGCGGACCGGTGGCGAGGCCGGTCATGCCTACCAGGCCGATGCGCTGGCCTTGTTCGACGCGCTGGCCGGAACGCACCAGGACGCGCGAGAGGTGCATGTAATAGGTGGTGTAACCGTTCGAGTGCTGCACTTCGATCAGATTGCCTGCTCCGCCTTTCATCCCCGCGAAAATCACGCGTCCATCGCCAATCGTCTGCACGGGAGTGCCGGTAGGGGCGGCGTAGTCAATCCCCAGATGCGGGCGGTATTCCTTCAGGATGGGATGAAAACGATGCTCGCTGAAATGCGAAGTAATCACTGCGGCGAATTTCAGCGGTGAATGCAGAAACTCCTTCTTCATGGATTTGCCGTCGGGCGTGTAATAGGCCGGCACTCCGCCCGGGCCGTGAAATAGAACCGCCCGGTAAGGATGATTGCCGTTGACGTATTCTGCCGCCAGAATCCTTCCGTAAGAAGCAACCTCGCCGTTCGCGAGCATTTTCTTTTCGACCACCACGCGGAATGTGTCGCCCGGGCGCGGATCGGTGTAAAAATCCAGATCCCAGCCGAAAATATCCGCCAGGCGCATGGCCAACTCGGGCTGTTCTCCCGCGTCGGTCACAGCGTTGAATAGCGAACCGCGGATTTCGCCGGTCACGCCTACGGTCTTGGTCTCCGACGGAATCGTCTGAATTTCGGATCGAAATTCATTGCCTTGCGGTGCGATGTGCAAGACGCGATCCGCATCAATCCTGTAGCGCACTTCGCGAATTTCGCCCAGAATCGAGCGTCCCACGGAAATGTGATTCCCCGCTCGCACTTGACGAAAATCGAAAACCGACTGCGCCGAGGCAATTAGGTGCGCGGCATCAGCGGGAGCGACGCCCAGCCCTTGCAGGAACAAATGAAACGGCAGGCGCGCCGGGACGGCACTTTCCGTGAAGAGAACCATCTGCTGCTGGGCCTGGCGAGCCTCGTCGCGCGCGAAGGATGCCTGCATCGCAACGTCATTTTCGGCGGAAACGTGCGCGCTATAGATGACCCCCGCGCACGCCGCCCCCGCGCCGAGAAGCGTGACACCTAGAATACCTTTCCACATTTTCTTCATACCCCTGCACCACGATTCAAATTAGAAAAACCGAGCATAGCGCACCGCGTGGATGCGCCAAAAGAAAAATGCGCGTTATTTTTCACGGAAGTAACTGCTCGGATGCACCGCAGAGACGCAGAGGTCGCGGAGAAAATCTCTAGTGAGAGGCGCCTGCGGCGGCATACTGCTGGCGCCGCGCCATATCGGCGAAGTAATTGCGCTCGCGCAAGCCGTGATAAATGCGGCCGGCTATTTCCGACGCGTGCGGACCGCTCACGGACCGGCTGCCGCCGCGAATCAAAACGACCAGCACGATTTTTGGATGCGCTTGATCGGCGTAAGAAACGAACCAACCGAGGCGCCCGCCGAGAGCTTCATCGTTGCACGTTCCGGTCTTGCCCAAGGCTTGCTCGCCGTCCGGATCGTAACTTTGCTTGGCGGTGCCGTACATCACCGCCGCGAGCATGCCTTCGCGGATATCCGGCAAGAGTGGTGCGATATCGAGTTGCTGGCGTACACGCGGTTGAAAATTGGCGCGAGCCGCCTCCGTTCGCGGATATTGCAGGAAATACTGAGTACCGCCATTTGCGAGAGTGGAAACCAGCGAAGCGAGCTGCAACGGCGTGAGCCGAATGCCTTCGCCAAAGCTGGACATGCGGGCGACTCCACCAAACGCCGGCGGAGATCCCGGCAGCAATCCCGGTTGCTCTTCCGAAATCCCGTAGCCGGCGCGTTCGCCCAAACCGAGCAAATGAGCGTACTGATGTACGCGCGCGAAACCGAGGCGCGTGCCCACTTCCTGGAAGTACACGTTATTCGAATGCGCCATCGCTTCGGTGAGGTCCATGTAGCGGCGATGGCCGATCTTGATCATGGTGTCGCGCGTGATCACGCCTTCCTGCAATCCGGCGAGCGCGATCACTGGCTTGATCGTCGAGCAAGGTTCGAAGCCCGAAGAAAACGCCATCTTCTGATTGACGATGGTGAGAATGCGCCCTGTGGATGGGTCCATGGCGAGGACTGAGCCGTTGGCATGGCCCAGCGCGTCCACGGCAACCTGGCGGATGACCGGATCGTCGTACTCGGCATTGTCGTCTTTGGTGGGATCGCCCCACGCCGAAACGCCGCGACTGCGATGATGCGTGCGAGTAGTGGAACTGGATTTGGACGTCGTGGGCGTCGCACCGGAAGCGGCAGCGAACGCGCCCGCGAGGAGCAGGCAAAGTACTGGGACAAACTGTTTGATGGCTGGCTGGGGTCGCATTGAATTCTCTATCGGCCCGAAAACCACATACATCAGCCGAAGGAACCTTAGTTTACGGAAACATTACAGGTGGACGCAACTGGAAACGCGATCAGTTTTCCTGATCGTCACGGCTGGTCGAAAGTACAGATGCGCGAGATGCGGAAATTGGAGTGAAATCGGACAGGTGGCGGGGCGCGCGCTGCGCGCGCCGCTGCCGGCCGCACATTTTTCTAAGCTATCGACGCTCGCAGAACGTTACCGCGTGGCGCGGCCTTGCGCGGCGGCTGCAGCCTTCGGAGGTTGCTTCGCGGCTTCGGCCGCCGCTAGCTTTTGCGCTTCGGGCGACGGCTTGCCGTTTCCTTCCGCCGCAGCGGCTGCAAGACTCAGCAGACCGAGCTGTTTGCGCAGTTCGTGCTCGATCTTGCCGCGAATGTCGGCGTTTTCCTTCAGGAACACGCGTGCATTTTCGCGGCCTTGGCCGAGGCGCTCGTTCTTGTACGAAATCCAGGTGCCGGACTTCTCGAGCAAGCCCCTGGTAACGCCCAAGTCAATCAAATCCCCTTCGCGCGAGACGCCTTCGCCATAAATGATGTCGAACTCGGCTTCGCGGAACGGCGCAGCTACCTTGTTCTTCACGATCTTCGCACGCGTGCGCGAACCCACCACGCGATCGCCTTCCTTGATGGCTTGAATGCGGCGAATATCCACGCGAATCGAAGAATAAAACTTCAGCGCGCGGCCGCCGGTGGTGGTTTCCGGGTTGCCGAACATCACGCCGATCTTTTCACGGATCTGGTTGATGAAAATCAGGCAGGTCTTCGACTTCGAAACGATCGCGGTCAGCTTGCGCAGCGCTTGCGACATCAGCCGCGCCTGCAAGCCCATTTGCGCGTCGCCCATATCGCCTTCGAGTTCCGCGCGCGGAACCAATGCCGCGACCGAGTCCACCACGATGATGTCGACGGCGTTCGAGCGAATCAATGCTTCCGCGATTTCGAGGGCCTGTTCGCCGTTATCCGGCTGAGATACCAGCAAGTTGTCCACATCCACACCCAGCTTCCGCGCGTAGGAAGGATCCAGCGCGTGTTCGGCGTCAATGAAGGCGGCTTGGCCGCCCAGCTTCTGCGCCTCGGCAATCACGTGCAAGGTGAGAGTCGTCTTGCCGCCGGATTCCGGGCCGTACACTTCGATCACGCGGCCGCGCGGGAAACCGCCCACGCCGAGCGCTGCGTCAATCGAGATCGAGCCGGTGGGGATTACGTTCACCGGGACGAGCACGTCCTTGTTCCCCAGGCGCATGATGGAGCCCTTGCCGTACTGCTTTTCAATCTGGGATATAGCCAAATCCAGGTTTTTTGTCTTTTCGTCGTTCACAGTGCCACCTCTAGAGGGCTTTCATTTTTGGTCTTAGCTGGAGACCGAGGCGGGAGCAGTGTACCAGAGTGCCGAGGTCCCTACCTAGCCTTTCTGAAAGGCAGATTAGCACAAGGCGAACAAAAAGCAAAGACTTTTTACACGCTCCCGCCTAGACAAGGGATGGTAACATCCGCGCACCGCCGCACGTCTGCAGGCAAAAACCGGGTGAACGGGAGTCCCGCTGCGATGATAATTGTCCTTTCGTTGTTCCCTCCTGTCGCCGCGGGTATCCATCATGCGGCGGCGTGGTTGCATTACCGCCACACGAACCGCGATGCGCCGCTCACTGCGCGTCAAAGACGGCTGACGAAGTATATGGATGGGTTCGTCATCGGCGCGGGATACCTAATGTGCTTGTCTGTCGCTTTCGGTTGGCCGCTACAGGTTTGGATCTCCCTCTCGCTCGGCTGGGCTCTTTCACTCTGTTGGCTCTATGCAAAACAACAGGAACGAGAAAAGCAAACTCCTCCCAATGTCCCGCTTGGCTGAACAGGTTGGTTGGCGGCACCGCCACTACTGGTCTAGGCGGCTCGTGTGCGTCAGCGTTACGTAGATCCGCTCGATAAAATCGTGCACTTCCGGCACTGGCTTGGGCGTAAACCACGGCTGCCAGATTTCGGTTAGTCCTTCGGCGACGATTTCCTTTTCGCTCTTTCCCGCGGCTATTTCTTTCCGGAGGCGCTCGATGGTCTGATTCAAGAGCGGAACGTACAGCGCGAGGTCTTTGCGATTCTCGAGGTCGCCGTGGCCACTGACGATAATCGTATCGTCATTGATGCGCGCGAGCACGGCGGTGAGCGAACGCGCGATGCCTTCCATGTCTATGCCGTCGGCGAGGTCGCCTTTGCTGGTGAAGATGTCGCCGACCACTACGACGTTCGCAGGCGTGAAGTACACGACGGAATCGCCGTCCGTGTGGCCGTTGGCGTAATGGTCCATTTCGATGACCTCGCCATCGAAATGAATAGTGACCGAATCGCGGAAGTTGATGCGCGGCCAAGCACGCGCGGGATAGGGTGCGATCGGCGTCGGCGACCACGGCGGCGTCTGCTTGGTCATCAAGCGCTTGCGGACATTTTCTTGCGCCACGATGATGGCGTCCGGGCCGTAAATTTCGTTACCGCCGACGTGGTCGTAGTGCCAATGCGTGTTTAGAAGAAATCGCACCGGACGCTTGCCGAGGTCATCGAGAGCTTTCTGAATGATTGGATTCGCGACGGCTTCGGGATGATCGACGAGCAGATATCCTTCGGGACCGGACAGCACGACGACGTTGTTCAGATCTTGCGGCGTCGCGATGCGGATCAGCGAGATGTTCGGCCGAACCGAGATTACCTTCGTCTGCGCTTTACTGTAATCCGTCTGGCCCATTTGGAACGCAAAGGCCGGAACGCACACAACAAAGAGAAAAAGCGCCACGGTTGACCGACGAACGATTTTCATGGCGATCCTCGAACGAGGAATGGAAATGCTGGTCGCTTAGACGCGGCGGGAATGCCGGCGTAAGCGTCGGCCTGGAACGATTAGCAAGGATGGGGCGCGAGGATGGCTCGAGTTAATATTTGTAGAAGCCGCGGCCGGATTTGCGGCCCAGCCATCCGGCGGCTACGTATTTGCGGAGCAGCGGACAGGCGCGATATTTCGGATCACCAAAACCCGTTTGCAACACTTCGAGGATATTCACGCAGACATCCAGGCCGATGAAATCGGCCAGTTCGAGCGGACCCATGGGATGGTTCATGCCCATTTTCATCACGGCGTCCACCGCTTCGGGCGTGGCCACGCCTTCCATCACCGCGAAAGCGGCCTCATTGATCAGCGGCATCAGCACGCGATTCGAGACGAAGCCGGGGGCATCGTTCACTGCAACAGGCTTCTTTTCGAGTTCCTCGCACAGTGACATAGTGATCTGAAAAGTTTCGTCGCTCGTCGCGAGGCCGCGAATCACTTCCACCAGCGCCATCACTGGAACGGGATTCATGAAGTGCATGCCGATGAAGCGTTCGGGGCGGCTGGTTTGCGCGGCGAGTTGCGTGATGGAAATCGAAGACGTGTTGCTCGCGAGGATCACTCCGGGCCTGAGCACCGCGTCCACATCTTTCAGCAGACGGACTTTCAGATCGAGCTGCTCGGGAACGGCTTCGACGGCAAAATCCGCGGCTGCGAGCGCGGAAGTTTCGGTGGTCGGCTCGATGCGCGCGAGGACCGCGGGCTTTTCGGCTTCGCTGATCTTGCCCTTCTTCACTTCGCGATCGAGATTCTTGGTGATGGTATCGAGGCCGCGGTCGAGGAAGCGCGTTTCGACGTCGCGCAGAATCACTTTGTAGCCCGAGCGCGCAAAAACGTGCGCGATGCCATTGCCCATCGTTCCCGCGCCAAGCACCGCGACCGTCTTGATTGCATCCGCCGGCATGAAGCCTCCGCAAAATGAAAAAGAAGTAGAGGAGGTAAAGGGAACATAGGACGTAGAGGAAGGTCAAGCGCTGCCGAATCGTGCAACGCGAGAGAACCGATTATTGGCGGCGGGAAGAGCCGCGCTTACTTACCGCTGCCAGGCGGTGCGCCATGCGCAGGAGATCCCGCAGCGCGTCGAGATAAACGTGCGAGAGGCGGACCAGCACCCACGGATAATCGCGATAATGATCGGTGATGAAGTATGCCTCCGAATCGGTGGCCAGCAACTCTTCGCGCTGCTCGAAATCCGTCCGCACCACGATCGTCGAATCGAACTCCTGGTGCAGCCGGACGAATAATGCTCCGCGCACTTTGAATGCCGGCGTGCCGTAAGACATGCCCTCTTCGACGTGCTCGAGCGACAAGGAAATCTGCCGCACCGTGTCAAACGTCACCCGCGCATCCGCCGAGACGTTAGCGTTACCCGTCTTCTTCTTTCTCGGTGACTTGGATGGGACCTGGCGACGCGGCATGAAGTTTCCTCGATGAAAAAGAAGATCAAGACAATGCGCACAAAACGTTGCGCAGCGAGGGAGCAGTGTCCGCTAGGACGCGTCGATAACTTCGCGGATCATTTCCGATGCACGCGCCTGCGACGACGGTGTCACGCGAATTCGCAGCTTTCCCGCTGAATCATCGGTCGCGGAGCCAATGCCGATCCCGCCGAGGAAAGTGACCAAATTGTTTTGCATGGTGGCATCTTCACCCGACCATACTTCCACAGTGGCCTCCGCTGGATCGAAATCGTCGGGAACGTAATCCTGCGGGACGTCCGGCGCGTCATCTCCGTCGTCAGCATCTGGCGGCATTGCCGCGGACGCATCGGAATCGTCCGGCTCATCGTCACCCTCCGCCGGGTTGGCTTCAAAGCGGCGAATGATCTCCTCCAAGATTGTGTGAGCCGCTCGATGATCCCGCGCGTGAATGAAAATCGCGTGTACCGGCTCCGACAACCCGGGCAAAGCCCCAATAACATCCCGGCTGCGTTGATGATGCGGTATTTTCGCCGTTTCAAGCGCGCTGTCGATGTGCGCGAGAATCCCCGGGTCGGTCCCCGTCCACAGCAATTCCGGCCCTTCCGGAAGAGTGCGGCTATTAGACGGAACGGCCGCATCGTCGAGACGCGCGACGAGCTGCGTGCCGCAGTCCGCGCACTGCGTGAAGCCGTCCCGATACTCCGCCTTGCAGTTTGGGCAGAACATTCAGATAGCGCTCGCGTCGCTGGCTATTGCCGACGGCAAAGATAATAGCGGAAGCAAAGCATGAGAGGAAAGAATCATGCGACATGCTTCGAAGCGGGGATGCGGCCTGAAGATCGGAAAGCGAGAGCCAGCCACGCGACCAGCGATGCGAGCTTTTCGTCTTGCGACCATGGCGCACCTAGCGGCTTGCCGAGTTCGGCGATGCGGCGCGTAATATCGCTGGGCTTGATATGCAGAACGCGCGACGCCTCGGTCAAAATTTCGCGTTCCTTTATCGTCGTGTTGGCAAGACCGTTGCGGGCGCTCGCATCGAGGATCGCCCGGCGGAAGAGTTCGCCATCTGCGGTGTGAATCAGCGCGTGAGATGCCAATATCTGCGGAAGCGCGGGCAGGGGTCTTCCAGAGGCGAGAACCAGACCGCAACGCTTTAGCTCGCAACCCCGCGCGAGAAGACTTTCCTTGATTTCGTGAATCGCGCGACTAGAAAGACCCTGTGCCTCAGTCTCGGCGTCGGAGATAAAGGCCTGCGCCTCGTCGGCCGGCATTCTCTCCGCAGTGTGATACGGTTGCCGGAATCGGTAGGTGAAGGTTTCGACCAGATGAAGTCGCTGACGCACTAACACCGACGGAACACCCTTCGTCACGCAGAGCGCGACGAGCGCCGTCCAACCGGAATGGGCACGAAAACCGAGGGCCGCGGATTTCATGGGGCGCTCCACGATTGAGAGTCAGGTATAGGAGGTAAAGGAAGCATAGGAGGTGGAGGATCGTCAAGCGAGCCAAGCAGGAAGTGGAGGAAGTAGATGTATAGGAAGTCGAGGAGGACTTCGCGGATCGGAATCGCAGCGGATCCTTTTTGATTAGATCCGCGAGGAGCGGCGCTTGCGGCGACATGCTTACATGCCGGGATACTTCCCGAGGAACATCAACACAAGATCAATCGAGTCCGTAAGGCCATGCGCGAGGATCGGGACGGCCAGATTGCGCCCTGCGCGCAGATAAATCATTCCCAGCAACAATCCCTGGAGGCCTTCGTCAATGATTCCGGTGAGTCCCTGATAAGCGTGCGCGAGCCCAAAGCCGACGTGAACCGCGAGCAGGCTGATAATCCATGCAGCGCGCGTGCGATGGAAGAGATCCGCGACGCGGTTCATGAGGTAGCCGCGGTAAACCATTTCTTCGCCGAATGCGGCGAGGGGCCAGGTCAACCCGAGATAGATGAGCGTCATCTTCAGATTCCCGACCAGCGGGCGAAAATCCTGGAGGTCCGGCTGCTTGCCCAGGAATCTCACCAGCAGCGGCTGGCTCACAAACAATTCAAAACTTTCCAGCAGCAATCCAGCCGTAATGCCCAAGAGAAGCGTCGTTTTCCAGTTGCGAAAGAAGTTGAGTCCGACGTCCCGCCAGCGCAGGTTGCGAATCCGCAGCGAGAGCCAGCCAAGGAGCACAAGATACGGAGTCTTACTGAAGAAGATCAGATGCTTGAAATCCGCGATGAAGAAGAACGCAACAACCAGCAACTCTCCCGCCGCGAGCCATTTACTCTGGCGCCAGCCTGCCGGGCGGTTCTCCGCGCCCGGGCGGGCCGTTTCTTGAACGTATTCTTGCGGGCCTGCGCTCTGGTGGAATTCGCTCACGGCCGTCTCCTCTTCCATGGTTTCTCGATTAATCGCGCGGCAGCACGCTTGGCTTGCGGCATCGTCGAACACACCAGACCGCTACACGGGTCGTCAGCATGATCAGACCGCAACCCACCAGCAGGCCGATGGGCACGATCCACCAACCCAGCACATCCTTGCCGCCCGGTAACACGGTCCCGAACCCGAGTCGCAAAGAAAAAATCAGGTCGCCTGTGCTGTCTCGCGTCGCCCACAAACCCGCGGTTTGCGGATGCAGCGGTTTCAGCAGCGCGCACAGAACGAAAACGATCCCGAAAAAATAGCCGGCGAGCGAACCCAGCAGTACCAGAAAACCGCCAAAGCTCAGGCTGGCCCAACGGAACAGCCCTATCAGGATGCGCAGAGGCGACCGGCTGACCTCGGTGCGCGCGAGCAGGTTTTCGGTTACGAATTGAGCGGCAAGTTCTTCCGGACGGCCCAGCGCGGCCAGTGTCGCGTCAACTCCCTTTGCCGTGATTGCCTGGCTGCCCTCGATCTTGTCGGTTATGTGGCTGCGGAGTTCTTCGACAACTTCGCCAACCTCTGCGTCATTGAATCCCCGCAAATGGCGCCTCACGCTGGCCAAATAAGTCTCGATCTTCTGTTGCGCGTCATCCGCGACGTTCATTTACTTCCCCCTGGTGAGCGGAGCGAGCAGTTTGCTCATGCTCGAAGAGAATCGCGCCCACATCCCGGCCATCTCGCGGGCCCGGTCTTTTCCGGGAGGCGTGAGCGCGTAATATTTGCGCGGGTGCCCGGCATCGGAGGCAACCCACTCGCTGCGCACCAGCCCGAGAGCCTTCAGCCGGCTGAGCAGCGGATAGACGGTTCCCTCGGAGACGATCAAATCGGAGTCGCATTCCAGCCGGCGCAAGATCTCCAGGCCATAAAGTTTGCCGTCCCACAAGGCCGCCAAAATGGCGAGTTCCAGGCATCCTTTGCGGAGTTGTACTTCCCACTTGTCTGCTGACTCCGGATCGCCGGGGGCGTGGGGCTTCATGTGACGCGCATACCTTGTACTACAAGGTATGATGCTGTCAAGAGCGAAATCGCTCTAACGGAGGGATGCCAGCCTGACCGCCCGCGCCGGCCAGCGCTGTCGGCAAATTAGCAGGACGAACCGAAGCGGAATGCCAGGGGTTCGGCGAACATCGAAGAAAGGTCCTCGTCTGCGGCGGGCCGGCCGGCGCTACTGTCGTTCGATGGCTACGGCTACTGCGTTGCCGCCACCAAGGCACAGTGCCGCGATTCCGCGCTTGAGGTTGCGGCGCTGCATTTCGAAGAGCAGCGTTATAAGGACGCGCGCGCCGGAGGCCCCGATCGGATGGCCCAGCGCGACCGCGCCGCCATTCACGTTCACTTTCTCCGGATTGAGTTTCAGCACGCGCGTTACGGCGATGGCCGCCACCGCGAATGCTTCGTTGAGTTCGTAGAGGTCCACATCCTTGTCGCGGTCCCATCCGGTTTTCTTCAGCAGCTTTTCAACGGCGTCCACCGGCGCCATCATCACCCATTTCGGTTCCACGCCGCTGACGGCTTGCGCGACGATTCGCGCCATCGGCTGCCTACCGAGGCGAGCGGCATTTTTCTCTCCCGTGATAATCAATACGGCGGCGCCGTCGTTCGTTCCAGGCGCATTCCCTGCCGTCACGGTGCCGTCTTTCTTAAATGCAGGCTTCAGCTTCGCGAGCGCTTCGAGTGAAGTATCTTCGCGCGGCGACTCGTCGGTCTTGATCACGACGGGATCGCCCTTTTTCTGCGAAATCTCTACCGGAACAACTTGCGCGCTGAAGAAACATGATTTTATCGCGCGAATCGCCTTCTGATGGCTTTCGAACGCGAACTGGTCTTGCTCCTGCCGCGAGATTCCATATTTCTCCGCGACCAACTCGCCGGTCACTCCCATGTGATAGTTCTCGTACACGTCCCACAGGCCGTCGTTGATCATCGAGTCGATTATTTCCTGATTGCCAAGACGGTAGCCGGTGCGCGCACCTTTCAGCAGGTACGGGCAATTGGACATGGATTCCATACCGCCTGCCGCGACGATTTCGGATTCGCCGAGTTGCACGGCTTGCGCTGCTAGCGCCACGGCCTTCAGTCCCGAGCCGCAAACTTTATTGATGGTCATCGCGGCGACGCGCGAATCGAGTCCGCCGCGCAAAGCCGCCTGGCGCGCGGGATTCTGGCCGAGCCCCGCCTGCACCACGTTGCCCATGATGGCTTCGTCCACCAGGTTCGGGTCGATTCCAGCGCGGTGCACGGCTTCGGCGATGACCTTTGCGCCGAGTTCCGTTGCCGATAAAGGCGAAAGCCCGCCCATGAACTTGCCGATTGGCGTGCGGACGGCGCTTAGGATGACTGGTTGTTCGGTGCCGGGAATTGCCATGACGATTGCTCCTTCACAGTAAGGCGCAGACCAAGCGTCCACGCCACAAACTCGCAAACTACAGTATAGGCGCGGTGCGCGAGGCGGTCAATTTACGCGCGACGCGCTTGCGGCCGCGGGCATGGCCCTCCTGCGGCGGATCTGCGACATGCCGTGCCCCTGCTGCTTCATTCGGCGGTGGCGCTCCTCGCAACACTTTGCTCGCCCATCTTCGCCTTCTGTTCGCCCATGGCAATGTCTGCTAAGATGGTCATGCACTAATTCTGTCCATGGGCCCAAGAGAAACCACCGCACAAAATTCCGGACTGAACGCCGGACAGCGCGCGGCCGTCGAGCACGGTGACGGTCCCCTGCTGGTTGTAGCGGGCGCCGGCACCGGCAAGACCCGCGTGATTATCGAGCGCATTCGCAACCTGCTCGAAACGAATCCCGAACTCAACGGCGAAAACATCCTGGGGCTTACGTTCACCGACAAAGCCGCAGGCCAGATGAAATATCGCGTGGTGAAAGCAATCGGCGAACGAGCCGAAGGCGTCTGGCTGAGCACTTTCCATTCATTTTGCATCGAGCAGATTCTGCGTTCGGTGAATCCCGAAATTCAGCCGCTGGATGATATTGACCACAAGATCCTGCTGCGCCGCCACATCGGCGAACTCGACCTGAAACATTTCCGGCGCCTGCAGGATCCCGGCGAATTCATCAGCGACTTCGTGAAGTTTTTTTCGCGCTGCCAGGACGAACTGGTGACGCCGGACGATTACCAGCGCTACGTGGAAGCGCTGCGACGAAAACACGACGCCCAGAAAAAATCGCTGGAAGCCGATGCATTGCAAATCGCCGAGGACGAAGTCGCACGGCAGGAAGAACTCGCGCGCGTCTATCGAGTGAGCGAGCGGCTGCTGCGCGAACGCAACCTGCTGACCTTTGGCGCGCAATTGATGCACACGGTGCAGCTGTTGCGCGATGACGAAGTCCTGCGCCAGCGCATGCGCGAGCAATATCGCTACATTCTGGTGGACGAATTTCAGGATACGAATATCGCGCAACTGGAGCTGCTGTGGCTGCTGGCCGGCGAGCGGCGCAATATCGTCGCCGTGGGTGACGACGATCAGGCGATCTACCGCTTTCGCGGCGCGTCGTTCGGCAGCTTCACGATTTTCCTGAAGCGCTTTTGCGGCGTCAGCGATGCAAAGCTGGGCCCAGCAGCAAAGAAATTCCTCGTCTCGCTTTCGCAGAATTACCGCTCGACGCAACGGATTCTGCGCGTGGCCGGCGAAGTGATTTCGCACAACGAAAAATCCCCGCTGCTGCCGCCGAAAGAATTAACCACCGACAATCGCGAAGGCGAAAAAATTCGCGTCGCGGAATTTGGCATGCCGGAAGAAGAAGCTCACTGGATAACGTCCGAGATCGAACGCCTGCGCGACGCCGGAGCGCGCTGGCGCGATTTCGCGGTGCTCTACCGCAAACACACGCATCGCGAAAAGCTCGTGGACGCGTTGCGCCGGCGCGAAATTCCTTTCGTGATCCGCAAGCTTTCGATTTTGGAAAGCACGCTGGTGCGCGATCTTTTCGCGTGGCTGCATCTGATCGTCGCGCCTGCGGACAACATCGCATGCGCGCGCGTGCTCGCCGCGCCGTATTGGGGCCTCGAACCGCGCGACCTGGTCCGCCTCGCGGAGCGCGCCGATAAGAATCACCGGCGTCCCCTGAGCGACGAACTCGAGACTGCGCAGAACGAAGCGCCATTCAACCGCCACGGTGTAAAACTCAACGAGCTAGTCGCGCTGCTGGCGCGCTTGCGGCAAAGCGCGCGACGAAGCTCTGCGACGGAACTCGTGGACGAATTGATCGCCGGTCTGGGCGTCATGCCGTTGCCTTCCGAACAAGATCGCTACTACCTCGACCGCTTCGTCAGTTTCGTGAAGGAGTGGGAGCGCAAGAGCGAGAAAAAACAGCTCCGCGATTTCATCGAATATCTCGCCTATTTCCACGAAGCGGGCGGCGACATCTGCCTGGAAGAAGAAATTACCGATGACGCCGTGCAATTGATGACGGTGCACGCGGCGAAGGGCCTGGAATTCGCGCATGTTTTTATTCTGCGGCTTTCGCGCAATGACTTCCCTTCCGGCGTCCGCAAAGCGGTCTTTGAATTTCCGCCGGAAATGATGAAGGAAGAAAAACCTGAAGGCGATTTTCAGATTCAGGAAGAGCGGCGGCTGTTTTATGTGGCGCTCACGCGCGCGCGCCAGCAACTGACGCTTTCGACGCTCGTCAACAAACGCAAGAAGCCATCGCCATTTCTCGAAAACTTCCTGGCGAACCCAAAGATCAATAAATTCGATACGAAGCAGCTTGAGCCCAAGGTGCAGGTTCCCGCTTTGGTCGAGATTACGGGGCCGGAACCCGACTCCGTGGAACCCACGCAATTATTTCCTCCGGGCAGCGAGCCGACGCGCGCTTATTCGCGCGTTGCGCTGTGGGCCAAGGCGTTTCACCCGCCGCGGCCCGAGCCGCTGCAGCTCAGCGCTTCCGCGATTGACGCCTACGATCGCTGCCCGATGCGTTACATGTTTCAGTACGTGTGGAGCGTACGCGGCGGCCCGCACGCGATGGCCACGTTCGGCAACGTGATGCACACGACGATCAAGGAATTCGTCGGCGAAGTGAGCAAGCGCAGGAAAATTTCGTTCGGCGAGGTTGCAGGGATCTATGACCGCGAGTGGTCCGCAGCCGGATACATTGACGATTACCACGAAGAGGAATACCGCAAGGCCGGCCGTGAGCAGCTCGAAGCGTTCCATCAGACGTACGCGGCCGCGCCCGCCGATGTGCTGTACCAGGAAAAAACTTTCGAGTTGCCGCTGGAGCATGACGTAATCGTCACCGGGCGCATGGACCAGGTGAATCGCATTGCCGGCGACAAAGTCGAGATCATTGACTACAAGACCGGAAAGCCCAAGGACGAAAAGGCCGCCGCGAAAGATTTGCAGCTGGGCGTCTATGCGCTGGCGGCACGCGAAGTGCTGGATCTCGATCCGGTGCGGCTGGTGTTTTACAACTTGATGACCAACGAGGCGGTCGCCTCCACGCGCGATGCCAAGGCGCTGAAAGAAACCAAAGATAAAATCGCGGAAGTGGCGGACCAGATTCGCGCGCGCGAATTTTCCGCGAAGCCAGGATATGGCTGCGGCTTCTGCGATTACAAGCCGCTCTGCCCCGCGCACGAGCAATTAATTTCGATCAAGCCGCGTCGAGGCATGGGCACACAGGATTCGCAGGAAGAAGCAGAGTAGCGGCACGGAGCTGTTAATACTTCAGTAGAGGCAGGCGCTAACAAGAAAAGGGGCGACCAGTAAACTGGACGCCCCTTTTTTATTTCCGTAACGGGCTTCGCTGTGAAACGAAACCCGGGATCGTTCCGCGCAGAACTACTTTGGAACATTCTCCCCGCGATTCAGCTGCGCTGAAAATTCAAAGCGCGCTCGAATCGCTTCGTCAATCTATAAAGGCGCGAGCGAGCGAAGTCAAGAAGAAAAACTTTTTGGTGCGAGCGTTTTGGAAAAGATTTTGCGTCGCGCGTCACGTGCGCCGCGAAAATTTAGTGCAAGCCGCTCTGGTAATAGCCTTGCCGCGCGGTCACGTCGAGATCCGGACGCCGCACGCGTACTTCGATGGTGTGATAATCCTTGCCGCGATCGGTGTCCTGGGGCTGGAACGTGAGCGTGTACTGATTGCGCGCTTGTTCGGTGACGGAAGAGTACAGCCCTTCGAGGCCGCGATCTTTGCTGGCGTAAAAGGTATCGCCGCCGGTGGCCGTGGCATATCGTTCCAGGCGCGTACTTTCTTTCTGCAGCAGCGCGTGGCCGACCGAAATCGAATACACCGAGATGTCGTACTTCAGCAGAAGCTGCATGGTCTGGTCCAGGCTGTGCTCGTTGTCGTGAGAATTATTTCCATCAGAAATCAGGAAGATGATTTTGCGGCGATCCCGGCCGCGTCCTCTCAGCATCTCTCCCGCGGAGTACACGGCATCATCCAGATCGGTTGTTTCCTTTTCTTGCTGCACCCCGCCGGTGATAGGCGCGCCGGTTTCCAGCGACCGTCCGTTGGCCGTGGCTCCGGAAGTCAACGGACCGCCGAGCGGAGAGCCGGGATAGCGGTACGCGAGTTCCATGCGCTTCAATTTGGTATAGAGCTGATCGTTGTTGAACGAAAAATCCGCGACGGTGTTCGGAAACTGATCGTAGGTCACCAGCGCCACTTCGTCGTTCGGTCCAAATCCACTGGAAATCGCGGTGAGGCTTTTTTGCACTTGCTCGGCGGACTTGATGGAGAGGTGATTGTCTATCAGCACCACGGCCGAAAGCGGAAACGGATCGGAAGTGAAGTAAACAACCTGCTGTTCCACGTTGTCACAAAACACGCGAAACTCATTCTGTTGCAAGTCGCCGATCAATGCGCCGTCGCGATTTTTGACGGTGACGGGAACAATCACCAACGATGTCCGGCTGACAATCCTGGAGCGTGTATTCTGCCCCTGCGACTGCCCCGTTTGCGGCTGTGGCGTTTGCGTGGCCGGAACTTGCGATTTCGGCGCCGGCGTGCCCGGTTGCGCCGGCGGCGGCAGTTGCCCCGGCTGTACAGGAGGCTTATTTTGTTGCTGCGGGCTCGGAGCGGCTGGCAGCTGAGCCCACGCGGGATTGCTGGCAAAAAGTAATACAATACTCAGCGTCAGGATGGATCGCGTCATCGAGATTTCTCGCTTCGTGCCCAACGGCACGGTTGCGTTTTTGCGCTCGTACTGCGAACCTAGCCGCCGTTGCCGAACATCCGCTAGCGCGGCCGATGCATCGTACCAAACGCGTTCGACCTCAGGGAGATTATACAATGCGGCTGACCAGCCTCGCGGCAGGCATTTTTGCGGTGGCGATAATGGGATATGTAGGCGTGGCCACGGTAGGGCCCGCGAAGGGAGCGGGACCGCAGAATTCCCAGTCGGCCCACATGCTTGTATCCCCATCGCCCTCCACGCAGCCGACCAACGAATCTTCTGAGCCGATCCTGCAGTCGCAGTCGAACCAGCAGGGCCGGCAAGGCCAGCAGCCACTGCAAGTGCAGACGACGATCGTCAATGTCTTCGCCACCGCCCGCGATAAACGCCACGCCATCGTCACCGATCTGACCAAGGATGATTTCAAAGTTCTCGAAGACGGGGTCGAGCAGAAAGTCGCGTTCTTTTCCAAGGAAGTGGACATGCCGATCACGCTGGGGCTGCTGATTGATACCAGCGCCAGCATGGATCGCATGATTGATGCCGAACAAGATGCCGCGTCGCGATTTTTGCGTGAGGTAATGCGCCCGAAGGACGAAGCCATGGTCATCACGTTTGATTTCGACGTGGACCTGTTGGCAGATTTCACGCAGGACACTTCCGTGCTCGCCAGCGCCATTCGCCGCGCGCGCGTCAATTCCGTCGGCGGCGGCGGCGTGGTCACGCCCGGCACAATTCCGCAAGGCCAGAGCGGCGGCACCAATCTGTACGACGCCATCTATCTGGCGTGCCACGATGAACTGGCAAACGAAGCTGGGCGCAAGGGCGTGATTATCCTGACGGACGCTGAAGATACCGGCAGCAAGTTGAGAATGCAGGATGCCATTGAAGCAGCGCAGCGCGCCGATGCCGTAATCCACGTGTTGCTGATTTCAGACCGCATGGCCACGTTCGGCACGGGTCCGGGCGTCGCGCGCAAGATGGCGGAAGATACCGGCGGCCGCGTGATTGACGTCCACAACGAAAAGTCCCTTGAAAAAGCGTTCGACGAGATTTCCGAGGAACTGCGCTCGCAATACGTACTGGGCTACTATCCAACCAACCTCAAGCGCGACGGAACCTTCCGCAAGATCCAAGTGCAGGTAACGCGCCCCGACGTGAAGTTGCTAGCGCGACGCGGCTACTACGCGCCATACAGATAGCGCCACGGTTTGCCGGGCGACGGAATTCTCCGCGCCCTCCGTCTTACTCTGTGCACTCTGTGTTAAATCTTTTGACGTTTTGTTTACCGGCGAGAGTCGCTCACTTGCTAGGCGCGAGGGGCGATGAAGGCGAGGTGGCGTAATAACCTTTGCGCGTGCGGACGTTGAGGCCTTTGCGGTCGGTCTGCACTTCGATCTTGTGGTATTGCCCGGTAGACTGCACGTTCGCCGGCGAATACGCGATGAAGTACTGGCTGCGCAGCTCGGTTCCAATATCTACAAAGGACTGCGCGAGGTCGTCCACCTTGTAAGGATAAAAGACGCGCCCGCCGCTCTGGTCCGCGAATTCTTCCAGAACTTTGTCGCCGCCTTCAATGTGCATTTTATGGGGCGAATCGCCATCAATCGCGAGCCAATCGGTATTGGTGCTGACGCAATAGATGGCCGCCTCGGCGCGGATCGCTGCTTCTATGGATTCGCTCAACGCGTGATCGCTCAGGTTGTCGTCGCCGTCGCTGATCACCACCAGCACGCGCCGGACTTCAGGATTCGGCCCTTTCGGCAACGGCGGATTCGCGAGCTTTTCCGCAGCGAGGTAAATCGCGTCGTTGAGCGCGGTGCCGCCGCCCGCCCGCTGTTTGCGTATGGCATCCGTGAGCATCGCGAGGTCGCCTGTGTAGTCCTGAATGACTTCCGGCTCGTTGTCGAAAGTCATCAAGAACGCTGCGTCCTTGTTTCTGCGAATGACGTGCTGCAGAAAATCCATCGCCGCGTCTTTTTCAAATTCCAGCCGCGGTCGAATGCTATTGGAAGTATCCAGCAGGATTCCAATGCGCAAAGGCAAATCCGTATCGCGCCCAAAGTAGCGGATTTGCTGTGGAGCGCCATCTTCCAAAATCTTGAAATCGCTTTGGTCCAGGTCGGTAATGAAATTGCGATGGCGATCCATCACGGTGGCGACGAGATGGACGAGCCCCGTGGTGGAAACGATGGGAGGCGTCTTACTCTGTTGCGGCGACTGAGCCGCCTCGCCTGAGGCGTCGTTCTGGGCTGGCTCGCCGCCCGGCTGTGCCGGAGCGGCCGCCGGCGGAGCAGGCGGTGGATTCTGCTGACATTGCGCGCGGCCGCCGAAAACAACCAGCAGTGCAGCCAGCATAATGACGAAGCGCGACGCTTTCACGCCAACCATCATAGGTAATCCTTCAACGCAGCGTCAATTGAACTATCAAGCGCCGCTGCAGCCTCGCCAGCGGCCGATTTCGTTAACGCGCCAAGCCCACGGATAGAAGTCACCAATTCTTCCGGCAATGGCGCGCGAAATCCCATTTGCTGGCCCGTGCGGGGGTGTGTAAATGCGATGCGGGCCGCGTGGAGAAAGTTGCGCCCCAGCGCCGGCAGCAGCTCGCGACCAATTCGCTCCTGATGCGGCGCGCCATAAAGCGTGTCACCCACTACCGGAAACCCCAGCGCGGAAAAATGCACGCGGATCTGGTGCGTGCGCCCGGTGTGCAAGTCTGCTTCGATGAACGAGAAGTTGCCGAGGCGCAAACGCAATCGCCAATCCGTGCGCGCTTCGCGCCCTTCGCTGCGGCGGCTGGTCATGCGTGAACGGCGCTTCAGGTCCCGCGCAACCGGCAGTTCGATCGTCCCCTTAGTTCCCTTGACCATGCCGTGCAGTAGCGCGACGTATGTTTTTTGCACGCGTCGCTCGCGAAATTCCTCGATCAATTTCAAATGCGCGGCGTCGTTGCGCGCGATCACAATCGCGCCGGAAGTTCCTTTGTCGAGGCGATGCACGATTCCCGGACGCAAAGGGCCACCGACTGTCGAAAGCCCCTTTGCGCCAAAATGATACAAAAGCGCGGCGACCAGCGTGCCGGTGTCCGCTCCCGCGCCGGGATGAACAATGATTCCCGCGGGCTTATTCACCACGGCGATATCCGCGTCTTCGTAAAGCAGCGTCAGCGGAATATTTTCGGGTTCGACTCCGGGCAGCGGCGGCGCGGGAATCTCCACCGTGATTTGCTCGCCGGATTCCACGTGATGTGAAGGCTTTTTCGCAATGCCGCTTACCAGCACGCGCCCTTCGTCGATGAGGGTCTGCACGTGGGTGCGGCTCATGTCCGGGAACTGCGCCGCGAGAAAGCGATCCAGGCGCTGGCCGGCCTGTTCTTCAGCGACCATGAATTCGCTGCGGCTGGCTGCGCTGTCGTCGTTCAGATCGAAATTGTCGTCGGTATCTGAGTAATCGTGCATGAAGGAATGACGGATTCGGCCGTACTGCCAAGACGCGGGCGCGGCATGCCGTGCCCCTACCGCGTATCGGAAATCCAGGCTAATCCCCAGTTGCGACGCTTGAGACCGCTGGCGGCGTTATCGGCGCTTTCCCTTGCAGCCCGCGCCACCACAAAAACGCGCCAGTAATGATCAGCCCCACGCTCACCAGTTGCATCAGCGAAACACTATCGTGAAACATCATCGAGCGCCCCGGATCGCCGCGGAAGAATTCGATAATCCCGCGCTCTGTGCCGTACAGCATCAAATATCCGCCAAAAATCTGTCCCACAAAACGCTGCCGCTTTCCCAGCCACATCAAAAATAGAAAATTCAAAAATTCCAACGACGCCTCATACAACTGCGTGGGATGCAGATGAACCCCCAAGGGCGTTCCAGCGAGCTCCGAAGCAGTCGGATTCGTGAACGTGACGCCCCAAGGCACCGTAGTCGGTTTGCCGTAGCAGCATCCTGCGAAAAAACATCCCATCCGTCCGATGGCGTGGCCGATGGGCAATGCCGCCGCGCAAGTATCGAGAGTCGGCAAAAGCGGCATTTTCTGGAAATGGGTATAGAGCAAAATCGTCAGCACGCCGCCAACGACGCCGCCATAAAACGTCCCGCCCGATTGAAAGGTCGCGATGCTGAAGATCTCGCGCGGGTTCGCCATGTAGTAATCCCACGCGCTGAAAACCAGCCAGATTTTGGCGACGATCAGCGCCACCAGCACAAAATAAATCCCCATGTTCCAAAGCTTGTCCGGATCTACCCCGGCACGCGGCGCCTGCCGCCGCCCATACCACAAACTTAAAAGCACGCCGGACGCGACGAGCACGCCATACGTATAAATCGGAATTCCGCCGAATTTGAAAAGTATGGGATGCACAGTTAAGCGCGCTCCTGACTAGGATGCCGCGCGTCACGAAAGAGTTCCAGCACCACCAGCGCCGCGCCGATCACGATGGCGGAGTCCGCGACGTTGAACGTGTACCAGTGATGCGCGCCGATGTGGAAATCAATGAAGTCCGTCACACTGTGATGCAAAAACCGGTCGAGCACGTTCCCCACCGCGCCGCCCAGAATCAACGCGATGCCGCATTCTCCTGCGCGCCCCCCGGCGCGGCCCGTGGCCAACAACCAGACCAGCATCCCGATCACGGCCACGGAAAAAACAATCAAGAGCGGCCCTCTCCACGGATTTCCGGAATCGGCGAACAACCCAAAAGCCACGCCCGGATTTGTGGTGTGCACCAGATTCAGCAGTCCCGGCACCAGCACGCGCAACGAACCTGGCTCCGTATATTTTTCAACTGCGTGCTTGCTCAGTTGGTCCGCCGCTAGCGCGCCCAGCGATAGCAAACTCAGCGCGATCACGTTCGGACGCGATGCATCACTCATCAGGACTGCGCTCTCCCAGCCAGAACGCCGCCGTCCCGTTCGATTTCAGTGAGTGCAGCGACGCAGCGCTCGCAGAGCGTCGGGTAGTCCGTGCTCTCCCCCACGTGCGGGGAATAATTCCAGCAGCGGTCGCACTTGGCGCCGTGCGCGCGCTCTACTTGAATCTGCAATCCTTCGAGCGCTTGACTCTCACCGGCGCCTTCCAGTTTGTCCTCCATGACTTCCACCTGGGACACGATCAAAAGTCCCGGCAAGTACGCCGCGTATTTCCGCAGCAAATTTGGCAACTCGCCCGTCGCCGCAAGCGTCACTCGCGCTTCCAGCCCCGACGAGATCGTCTTCGCGGCGCGCACCGGTTCGAGCGCTTTCAGCACTTCCTCACGGACCACGAGCAGGCGCTCCCAATTCTTCGCGCGCGCATCGTCGAGCGTGCGTTCGAGTTCTTCGGCGCTCGGGAACAGGGCCATGTGCGCGCTTTCGGGATCGCCATCTACGCGCGGCATGTGTTTCCAAACCTCTTCGCTGGTGAAAACCAGTATCGGCGTGATCAACCGCACGAGCGCGCTTGCGATTCGGTACACGGCCGTTTGTGCCGAGCGCCGCCCGCGATTGTTCGGCGCGAACGTATACAAGCGATCCTTCAGCACGTCGAAATAAAACGCGCTCAATTCCACTGTGCAGAAATCGTGCAAAGCGTGATAGACGCGGTGAAATTCAAAATTGTCGTACCACGCGCGGCATTCCCGCACCAGCGCCCCAGTACGCTGCAACATCCACGCATCCATCTCCCACAAATCCGCATCAGCCACGGAGTCCGACCCCGGCTCAAAATCATACAAATTGCTCAGTGCGAAGCGGAATGTATTGCGGATCTTGCGATATGCTTCAGCCAGCTGCGTCATCATCGCTTCGGAAATGCGCACGTCCGCGGTGTAATCCTGTGAGACGACCCACACGCGCAGCAGGTCCGCTCCCCACTTCGCGCAGATTTCCGCGGGATAAATGGCGTTGCCGAGCGACTTCGACATCGGCGCGCCCTTTTCGTCCAGCGTCCAGCCGTGCGTCACCACTTGCTTGTAAGGAGCAGCGCCGCGCGTGCCAATCCCCACTAGCAGCGAGCTCTGGAACCACCCGCGATATTGATCAGGGCCTTCGAGATACACATCCGCGGGCCAGCGCTGGTTGTCGCGCGTCAGCACCGCGAGATGCGTCGAGCCGGAATCGAACCACACATCGAGGATGTCCGATTCCTTCCGCCACTTTGCTTCGCCGCACGAACACTTCGTCCCCGGTGGCAGCAGTTCTTCGGCAGTATGTGTGAACCAGGCATCCGCGCCTTCGCGCTCAAAAAACGGCAGGACGTGGCGCAGCGCCGCGGCATCCTTCAATTGCTTCCCGCAGGCGTCACAATAAAAAACGATCAGCGGTACGCCCCAGAAGCGCTGCCGCGAGATACACCAGTCGGGGCGGCCTTCGACCATCTCGTGCATACGGCCGTGGCCCCACGCCGGAAGCCATTTCACTTTGTTGATTTCCTCGAGCGCGCGCTCGCGCAATGGCGGCGCTTTCGGCGCGGGAATCGCGGAATTGCCCCCATCCATATGAATGAACCACTGCTCGGTGGCGCGGAAGATCACCGGATTGTGGCAGCGCCAGCAATGCGGATAGCTGTGCGTGATTTTTCGTTCGCCAACCAGCATGCCGCGTTTCTTCAGCAGCTCAATCACGATCGGATTGGCTTCGAAAACGTTTTTGCCTTTGTATTCCGGCAAGCCTTCGACGAACCGTCCTTCGTCATCCTGCGGCGCGTAGGCTTCTAGGTTGTACTTTTGCCCCGTGCGGAAGTCGTCCGCGCCGTGCCCCGGCGCCGTGTGCACGATGCCGCTGCCCTGATCGAGCGTCACATAATCCGCCAGCACGCCCGGCGATTGCCTATCCAGAAACGGATGCCGGAACGAAACTCCCTCGAAATCCGCGCCTTTCCAATTGCCGTGCACGCCGTGAATCTCCAGATTCAATTCGGATTGCAAAGCGTTCACACGTTCTTTCGCGAGCAGCAGTTTTCCGGCGGATGTGTCCGCCACCGTGTAAGCAAAATCCGGATGAAACGCGAGCGCGCGGTTCGCGGGCAACGTCCACGGCGTGGTGGTCCATATCAGAGCGCTGACGTCGTCGCTCAGTCCAAGCTTCCTCGCTTGATCTCCAGCGATCACTGGAAATTTCACCCAGATCGAAGGGCTCGCGTGGTCTTCGTACTCCACTTCGGCTTCCGCCAGCGCGGTCCGGTCGAATATGCACCAGTAAACCGGTTTCAAGCCGCGATACACATATCCCTTCTCGAAAAAATCAATGAACGCGCCGGCGATGGAAGCCTCATCGCGCGGGTCCATCGTGAGATACGGCTTATCCCACTGGCCAAACACACCCAAGCGCTTGAATTCCACTTTGTGCTTCTCAACGAAGCCTGCCGCAAACTCCCGGCACATGCGGCGAAATTGCGCCGCCGGAACCTTGTTCGTCTTCCCGCCCAATTCCTTTTCGACTTTCGTCTCGATGGGCAGGCCGTGACAATCCCAGCCCGGGATGTACGGTGAGCGGAAGCCAGCCATCGTTTTCGATTTCACGATCAGGTCTTTCAGAACTTTGTTCAAGCCGGTGCCGAGATGGATTTCTCCGGTAGGATACGGAGGCCCGTCGTGCAGAACGAAAAGCGGCGCATCGCCGCGCGACTCCAAGATCCGGTAATAGAGCCCCGTCGCTTCCCAGGCCGCCAGCTGCTCCGGCTCGCGCTCGGGCAGCTTCGCCTTCATCGGGAAATCCGTCTTCGGCAGGTTCAAAGTGCTCTTCAGGTCGATAAGTTTAGCCATCTCTAGGGGCTCAGACACCTTTGTAAATCGCGTTGCGGATTAGCGCGCAACAGCCAAAGCGCGCTGCTGGACCGGCGCGGTCTGAAAACACGTATACGAATTGCTTCGCCACGAAAGTTGCAACTCGTATGTTACAATGGTTTTCGAACGGTGTCAGCCGCGCCCGGCCGGACATCCTTTTCCGTGGCTGTGCGTCTAAGGTTAGATAAGACTCCACGGGGGATTCCAGGCAGCTCAAATGGCAGACTTCACAACGAGAATCAACAACCCCGGCCAGACGCCTCCTCAGGCCGGCCTTCCGATTGGACGCTTCCAATCGCCGCACGCGCAGTCCGAACTGAAGAACTTCTTTTCGAACCTCAAAGATTTCCTCACGGAACGCCGCACCAAGGTGAAAGGCGGACCACCGCCAGTGTTTGTGCCGCAGGTTTTTGGCGATAGCACGGGCGCGAATCTGAAAGAGCTCTTTAAGTCCGCGCCGCGCGGCGCCGTGGATTCCGACCTGCTGGTGAACTGGAACGCCGGGTTTGGAGGTTTCTGGCAGAACCTTCGTGACGCAATTTCGCCCCCGAAATTGCCGCCGCTGCAGACCACCAGCAAGCCGGTGCCGGTCAAGGAAATCTGGTCGAAGAACACGCAGTTCACGCGGGTTCAGGCCCTGTCCATGGCGTTTCACGTCGTCGTCCTGGTGCTAGTTATCCTTCCTCTGATTCCCGGACTGCTCAACCCGGCAACTACGAAAGCAAACTCCAAGGTTGACGTGATCGCGATTTCGCCCTTTCTGCCTAAGCTGCCCGCGGGCACAAAGAAAGCTGGCGGCGGTGGCGGCGGTGGTTCGCATGACGTTCTTCCCGCCAGCCGCGGCAAGCTGCCCAAGTTTTCGATGACGCAGTTCACGCCTCCCAAGGTGGTCACGAATCCGAATGCAAGATTGGCGATGACTCCCACGGTCCTTGGTCCGCCCGAGCTGAAATTGCCCAGTCCCAACATGAATAACTGGGGCGATCCCCTCTCGAAAGTTTTGAACGATTCGAACGGACCCGGCAGCGGCAATGGTATCGGTTCCGGCAACGGCACGGGCGTCGGCAGCGGCAGCGGCGGCGGCGTTGGGCCCGGAGAAGGCGGCGGCACCGGTGGCGGCGTCTTCAACGCGGGCACTGGCGGTTACGGCTATCCTGCCTGCATCTACTGCCCGCAGGCGCAATATTCCGACGAAGCCGTCAAGGCCAAATATCAAGGCACCGTCTTGTTAGTGGCGATCATCACTCCGGACGGCAAAGCCACGGACATTAAGGTCGTGAAGGGCCTCGGACTCGGCCTCGATGAAAAAGCGATCGAAGCCGTTCGCACGTGGAGGTTCCGGCCGGCGGCTGGTCCGAACGGAAGGGCCGCGCCAGTGCGCCAGACCATCGAAGTCACGTTCCACCTGTACTGATCTTCCTCGCGAACGGCCTTTGCCACCGGCCAACCTTCGCTGCGTCTGTCGACCATGGCGTTTACCTTAACGACCACCTCATATCTGCGCCGCCGTGCATCTGCTAGGATGTGGCATATGAAAATCCTCTCACGAATTTCTGTTTGCTTGTTTCTTGGCGCGATTCTTGTCGCACCGCGCGCCGCGGCCCAAACCGGTTCCCTGCAGTTTGTGGCTCGCGTCACTCCTTCCGGCGGCATCGACGAACCCGTACGCTCATTTCCCTTCTACCTGCTGAGCAAGAGCTACTCGGACATCCAAAAGGAAGCGGCGGTCACGGCCCCCGGCGCCAACATGAACGCGTTCATCGACTCTCTCGAAGTCTCCAAAGAGCTGAAGGCCTGGATGAAAGCCAACCAACGGGTGAATCTTTCGGGTGAAGATTTCGTTAAGAAATTGAAAACCGACGACGTCATGAACGTCCCGGAGTTCTTCCACGCATACGTCGAGAGGATGATTGGCGATTCCACGGTCACCTTCCCCACGCCGAAATACAAGCCCGAGGACAAAACCAAAGATCCGGACAAATATGCCCGCCTTAAGAAGCAATATCTGGACGCTGTACGCGCCTTCCTGGTGCAGAACCCCACGTCCACCGATGGAATTGATCTCAGCCTCGAAGAAGTCAACCCCGGACACAAGTGGGATATGTTGAAAGCTCAGGGCCAAACAGATACGAGCCGCGAGACTAGGCAATTGGCCCAGGCCAAATACCTGGTCGCTCGCGCGGACACCGATTTGCAGGGCCAGGGATATATTCGCGGCCTGCGGCCCGGGACGTACTGGCTAAGCACCCTTGATATTGACGCAACCGCCGGCGACGCGCGCGAGCGTTGGGATGTTGCAGTCACCGTGCGTCCGGGCGGCCCCACGTTCCTGACGCTTTCCAACGTCAATGCCGCGCCCGCCCAACACGCCAGCATTCGATAACGCGCCAATCGCTGCACATGACGGAAGCTGCCGACATCGCGCGATGGATTCAGGATCTCGCCGGTTCCGACTCGAGGCAAAAAGCAGAATCCGGCATGAAGCTGTACCTCGCCGGCGTGAATCTATGCATGCCTCTCTTGAGCCAGTGGGTCAGCGATCCAGAATTCCGCGAACTAACCTTACCGACCAGCCCGAGTGTGGTTGAGACCGTAGGGGCTGGTCTAAGACGCGACGTTCGCGTCCCGGAAGAGGTTGCGGGACTCGCCCCTACAACTTCCGCGCTGCCGACCCATTTTCCACCCTCGACGATCATCGTCGGAATCGCGGTGCAGCCCGATACGTTCCAGAAAATCCGCGCCGCCAATAATTCGCCGCGCCTCGCAGATGTCCCACCGGACCAGGACGCGCACGAATTTGAGCTGCACCTGGAAGATTCAATCGAATTCGACATCTTGACCACCCGCGAACCGGGCGGCAGCGGCGCAATTGCCCGTTTCCTGCAAAAATTCGGCGAAGGCATCCAGCAAGTAGAAATTTACGTGCGGGACGTGGACCGCGCCAGCGCGATCCTCCGCGCGCGATTCAGTCTGCTGCCGATTTATCCCGCCACGCGCGCAGGCGCTGATGGTACCCGCGTCAATTTTTTTCTCGCCACCACTCCTGACGGAAAAAAAGTTCTAATCGAATTGGTGGAAACCGCAGCCCAGTAGTTCCGCAAGCCCCAGAGCCGTTTCCAATGCGCGCCACCGCAGCTGGGCTCGACAAACGGCCCTGCCCGTTGCAGGCATGCAGTTCCGTTAATTCGATAGCACTGGGTTTTCACCGCGCGTCAATCCGAGCATGTTACACTGTGCCGCAGGGGCGATCGCAGTTTCACTTTCTCCGCGTTCATATCATTCGAGGAGCAACACCATGCCATTCGTAAACGAAATCGAAGAATCGCAGGCAGACGACCATCTGCGCGAGATTTACGGAAAAATCGAACAGACCCTGGGCTTTCTGCCGCATTACTTCAAGACGTTGGGCGCAAAACCGGCCGTCATCGAAGCACAATTGCAATTGAACCCAGCGATCATGTCGGACGGTGCGCTTCCCATGATCGTTAAGGAGCAGGTTGGGCTGGTCGTGAGTGGCATCAACTCTTCGACGTACTGCATCATGTTCCACATGGAGTTGCTGCGGCGCTTTGGCGTGGAAAAAAATCTAGCGCGGAAGCTCACAACGGATTACGAAAGCGCGGCCGTCGAGCCGAAGGTGAAAGAATTGTTCCGCTTCGCCGACAAACTGACGCGCCATCCCGACGACATCACCGAATCCGACACCGATGCGCTCAAAAAAGCCGGATGGGATGACGCTGCCGTCCGCGAGACCGTCCTCGCCGTCTCGTACTTCAACTACATCAATCGCGTCTCGCTGGGCTTGGGACTGGTGACCGACTTCTAGATCACTGCGCGACGCAACCGCAATTTGTTGCGCGCTCGCTATTCACCGCTTTGTTCCAGCAGCTTCGCGACCAGCGCCGTCCAGCCTGTCTGATGGCTGGCACCCAGGCCCGCACCGTTATCGCCGTTGAAATATTCGTAGAATAAAATCAGATCCCGCCAGTGCGGATCTTCCTGAAATAACTGGGTGCTTCCATAAACCGCGCGGCGCCCGTCGCGCTGCAGAAATAAATGCGAAAGCCGGCGCGAGATTTCGCGCGCGGCGTCCCACAGTGTTACTTGCCGTCCCGAACCTGTCGGGTATTCAACCTTGAAATTATCGCCGTAGTAGTAATGAAAACGCTGCAGCGATTCGATAAGCAGAAAATTCAAGGGAAACCAAATCGGACCCCGCCAGTTGGAATTTCCGCCAAACAAATCCCCGGTGGATTCGGCCGGTTCGTAGTCAACCGCCTGCGTATGGCCGTTGACGTCGAGCACAAATGGATGATTCTGATGAAATTTCGAGAGCGAGCGAACTCCGAGCGGAGAGAGGAATTCGTTTTCATCGAATACGTACTTGTAAATGCGCTCGAGCTTCTTCCGGTTGGCAATGGATAGCAGCACCCGCGAACCTTTATCCGTCTTCTGGCTCATGTCCACGTGCTCGGATACGTCGGGATTGTGCTTCAGAAACCAATCCATCCGTTTGACGAACCCGGGCAGCCGCGCCAGATCCTCCGGCTCAAAGGATTCCACCGCAAAAAGCGGAATCAGCCCGACCATGGACCGCACCTTCATCGGCAGGTGCGTCGTTTTTCCCAGATGCAGGACGTCATAGTAAAAACCATCCTGGTCGTCCCACAAACCGATCCCTTCGCCGCCAATGTCGTTCATCGCCTGCGCGATATAAACGAAGTGCTCAAAGAATTTGCTGGCCACGTCCTCGTACGATGGATCGTCATGCGCCAGTTCCATCGACATCGCCAGCATGTCCAAACAGAACATCGCCATCCAGCTGGTCCCATCCGATTGTTCGATGAAATTTCCGGGCCCCAGCGGCGACGATCGATCAAATACGCCGATGTTATCCAGTCCCAGAAAGCCGCCCTCGAAAACGTTCTTGCCCTCCGGGTCCTTGCGATTCACCCACCACGTAAAATTCAGCAAAAGTTTGTGGAACATCCGCACGAGGAAATTGCGGTCTTGCTTTCCTTCCACGCGCCCCGCGATTTTATAAACGCGCCAAACCGCCCAGGCCAATACCGGCGGATTCACGTCTGAAAAATTCCATTCGTACGCGGGAACTTGCCCGTTGGGATTCATGTACCATTCGCGATGGAAAAGAATCAGCTGCGCCTTCGCGTATTCCGGATCAATCAGCGCCATCGAGACGCAGTGAAAAGCCAGATCCCACGATGCATACCACGGGTATTCCCACTTGTCCGGCATGGAAATTACGTCGGAATTGTAAAGGTGCGTCCATTCGTGATTGCGACCGTCCTTGCGCGCGGGATCGGGCTTCGGCTGAGTGGAGTCGCCTTCGAGCCAGCGGCGCATATCGTAGTGATACGTCTGCCTGCACCACAACAGGCCAGCGAACGCCTGCCGCTGCACCCGGCGCGCATCGTCGCTGATGTTGGCATCAATGCGTTTTTCGTAGAATTCGTCCGCCTCTCTCTTGCGTTTCTCAAACACTGCGTTAAACGACGGGCCAAACGAATTTTTCACCGGACCTTGCACTTGCGAAAGATCCTGGTCGGTCAAGCGCAGCCGAATCTCCCAACTCTGCCCCGGCGCGATTCGCGCGCTGAAGTGTGCCGCGGATTTTGTTCCGGTCATCGCCGGATTCACCGCGTCGCGCTCGCCATTCACCACGTAACGATGGAAAGCATCTTTCACGAAGCGTGTTTTGCTCGTCTGGCCGAACAGACGCTCCATGTTCGTTTCGTTTTCGGTGAAGAGCACTTCCGGAGCGTTTTCGATCAACAGCCATCGCTTTCCGTAGTGAAATTCGTTCAGCTCGAAAAGCTCGCCGCCCTCGACCGGCTTCAACCGTTTCACCTCTGGCGCGTCGTACGGATCGCCCCAGTCCCAGCGATTGCGAAACCACAGAGTCGGCAGCAAGTGCAACGGCGCCGTCTGCTGCCCGCGGTTCCAAGCGGTGATGCGAATCAGGATGTCCTCGGACGCGGCCTTGGCGTATTCCACGAAAACGTCGAAGTAACGATTCTCCGCAAAGATTCCGGTATCAATCAACTCATATTCCGGATCCCGACGCGTGCGCTTGCCATTTTCATCCACGAGCTGTTCGTAGGGATAACGCCCCTGCGGGTACTTATAAAGGTATTGCAGATAAGAACTTGTCGGCGTCGCATCCAGATAGTAGTAATACTCTTTGACGTCCTCGCCGTGGTTCCCTTCCCGGTTAGTAAGCCCGAAGAGCCGCTCCTTCAAGATGGGATCCTTTTCGTTCCACATCGCCAGCGCGAAACAGATGTGCTGGTGCCGGTCGCAAAACCCGGCGATCCCATCTTCACCCCAGCGGTAGGTGCGCGAGCGCGAATGGTCGTGCGGCAGATAATTCCAGGCGTCTCCGTTCGCGCTGTAATCTTCGCGAACCGTTCCCCATTGCCGCTCCGAAAGATAAGGCCCCCAGCGCTTCCAATGGACTTCGCGTTCGGTGCTGGCCAGCAACCTCTGGTCTTCGGCGGTCATCAAGTGCGACATGTATCTCTCTTATCGGCAAAACCCGAAAAGCGTGTGATGACCGGGTTCTTGGCCTGACCTTGTGGCGTGTTGGGATCGTGCGGCAGGGCCTCACGCGGCCCCGAATTACTCTACCCGCTGCGGCGGCGCGTTGGCAAGGCGCTGCGGCGCGCTTGTTTACGCACAATCACGGCGCGCGCGAAATCCCATTCGCGAGTGGCGCAACGTGCGCCCGATTCTGTATTCTCTCAAGGCCGAGCCCGATAGCGGTCGCGTTCGGCGTGGAAAATTGAACGTAATTCAATCACCCGCGACGCTCGAATCCGTGCTTCCCGCGCAACCGCGCGCCGCCGCAGGCTCCAGCCGAACCGCCTTCTTGCTGGTAGCGATCGCCGCGACGGCTGTTGTCGCGCCCATGTGGTTCATCGGCAACGCCTCCGGCCACGATATCCAATTTCATCTGGCGTCCTGGATGGACGTCGCCAATCAATGGCGCGAAGGGATTATCTATCCACGCTGGGCCGAATGGGCGAACTGGGGCTTTGGAGAGCCGCGCTTTATTTTTTATCCTCCTGCATCGTGGTTGCTGGGGGCCGCGCTCGGTTCGATCTTGCCGTGGCGATTGGTACCCGGCACGTTCATCTGGCTGGCGTTGGTCCTCGCGGGAATTTCGATGTGGTACTTCGCGCGTGAGTGGCTTTCACGCCGCGAGGCGATCATGGCTGCCGTGTTGTACGCGGTGAATCCGTACCACCTCGTGATCGTTAATGTGCGCAGCGATTTCGCCGAGTTGCTGGCCAGCGCGCTATTTCCTCTGGTCTTGCTCGGCGCGCTGCGCCTTTTGCGCGACGGCTGGCGCGGCTGGCCGTGGCTGGCGCTGCCGTTTGCCGCCGTGTGGCTTTCGAACGCGCCAGCCGGCGTCCTCGCGACTTATTCTCTCGCCTTAATATTTTTGGTGCTTTCCATCTTGCGCCGCAGCGTGCGGCCATTGTTTACCGGCGGACTGGGCATGGCCGCGGGCTTCGGTCTCGCGGCGTTTTATATCTTGCCCGCTGCCTGGGAACAGCGCTGGGTGCAGATCCAGCAGGCTATCGCTGATACCCTCCATCCCGAACAGAATTTCCTTTTTACGCGCAGCGGCGATCCGGAATTTATCTTCTTCAATTGGAAAGTTTCGGCGGTGGCGTTGATCGTAATCCTGGTCGTGGCGCTAGCGGCCGTGTTTGTCTCGCGTCGCCGTCGTGAATTCCAGGATATCTGGTGGGCGCTTCTCGCGCTTGGCTCGGCCGCAACGTTCCTCATGTTTCCGGCAAGCGTGATTCTCTGGCGCCTGCTGCCCAAACTGGAATTCCTGCAGTTCCCCTGGCGTTGGCTCGGACCGCTCGATTTCGTGCTCGCGTTCTTCGTCGCTGCGGCACTCGGAAGGCTGAAGCGTCAGTGGATTTGCTGGACCATGGTGATCGTCGTCCTGTTATCGCAGGGCGCCATGATCGCGAAAGATGCCTGGTGGGACAGCGAAGACGTACCATTTCTGACTAAGGCGATTCATACAGGCTTTGGTTACGAAGGCACCGATGAGTATCAGCCGCTCGGCGGCAGCCGTTACGAACTACCGGGCACCAATGCGAACGGAGAATGGATCGCCACATCGCCGACGCCGCCCATCCGTCAGTATAATTTCCCAGACGCAGACACCCAGCCGGCAGACGCGGTGACTTTCCACATCGAACGCTGGACCGCGACGCACCGCAGCTTTTCAGCGCAAGCAAGCGCGCCTGCAACTCTCGCGCTGCGCCTGCTCGCTTATCCCGGATGGCAAGTTCAAGTGGATGGCAAGGTCGCCGCGATCGCGACCGTGCCGAATACCGGCGAAATGTTGCTTGCGCTCCCTGCCGGGAGCCATCAGGTGGATATCAACTTTCGTAGGACGTGGGACCGGATCGCCGGCGCGCTGATCTCACTGGCGTTTGCGATTGCGTTTCTGGTGTTCGTGTTGCTAACTCGAAGCTCGCGTGGTGTGGCAGGTTGAAAAAAAAGCGCTTCGTGGAGCGTGGTCTCAGTCAGTTTCGTAGCTTGTCGATCGAATGCGCCTATCGGATCCCACTCGGTTATTACGGCTCTATGAAGGCGGCGTGGGACCGTCGGCGTGAAACTTTCCCTTCAGAAAAACTACTCCCTTGGCAATACAAATGTAGAAGCAACGAAGAAAACTAAATCACTGCCGGGCAATGCGTCGTATATCCAACCTCCAACAATGGTTCCCGGGAGTCCTGCCAGCATCAGCCAAATGCCGGGAGTCGAGTGTGTGCCGGGCGACTTGGATGAGGCTTCTAACGCGATCGGAAGAGCAATCGCGAGCAGAAAAGTTGTCAAATAGATCTTGTTACCCATCGGCTTGGCTCCGATAGCCTCAGACTTGCGCATAACTTTCCAGCTTAAGCGACCGAGGAACAGATTAATGCGAATTGAGTTCGAGTATCACCACCAGCCGCCGAGGGCCGTGCGCGCCCATCACCAGAATTTTTTCGATGTCCGCAGTGCGGCTCGAGCCGGTGATTAGGCAAAGATAAGAATTCTGCGCAGCGGTGCCGCGCTCGCGTATGCGCGCGAACGCTTCGTCGAGCGTAGGCACGAGTTGGCTGGCCTTCGCGACCACGATGTGCACGGGCGCCACGATGGACGCGCCGCGTCCCCCACACGCCGCCGAAACCATCACCGATCCCGTCTGCGCCACGAGCACTTCCGCCAACGTGATCGTCGCCTGTGAATTCTCATGCGGGCCGCCGGCGCTCGACCAGCGCACACTTTCTCGACTTTGCAGCCCGGACGATGCCTGGTGCAGCTCCGGAGCGTCCTGCACAAATATTTCTCCCGCGGGCAACGATGCGAGCACTTTCTCCAGCGCCGTGCCGGTTGCGCGCGAATCCTCCGTTACGATCAGCTCTGTGTTGTTACCGGCGCATTCGCGGCGGAATCTTTCCAGCGCGTCGGGAATCGGCGCGAAGATCGGCAGCGACGTGCTCGCAGGCTCGGGCGCAGTGTGAATTTTCGCAGGCGTCTTCAGCGCCATTTTGATGCGTCCGAGAATTCGCTCGCGCCCGAGATTTTCAATTTGCGCCATCTTGCTCCTTCCAAAGCGCTCGGAACGAAGTCGTCGGAATGGGCGGCGCGGCGCGATCCTTGGTCCACGCACGCAAAGGATCGAGAAACGTTCCTTCCAGTCCGAGCGCGTAGCAAACACGCAACGCCTTGCGCCCGATAGCGCCCAGAAATCCGAAGCGTCCCGCGCCCGACATGCTCCAGCGCCATATTTTGAACGCGACGCGCTCCTGCCAAAGCCGGTGCGCGCGTTCCACGGCATTGCGCCGGTTGTGCAGCAAATGATGATGCAAATCAATTTTCACGGGACACGCTTCCGTGCACGCGCCGCAAAGCGAAGAAGCTTGCGATAAATGTTGGAACTCATCCAGGCCGCGCAGATGCGGTGTGAGCACGCTGCCGATAGGCCCCTGATAAGTGGTCGCGTAGGTGTGGCCGCCAACGTTGCGATAGATCGGACACGCATTCAGACAAGCTCCACAGCGAATGCAATGCAGTACCTCACGCTGCTCCGGATCGGCAAGCAGCTCCGTGCGCCCGTTGTCGAGCAAGACCACGTGAAATTCCTCGGGCCCGCTCAATTCATTCGGACCGCGCGCTCCACCCACCATCGTGTTGTAACAAGTGATCGGCTGGCCGGTACCGGAGCTCGCCAGCACCGGCAGAAGAATCGCGAGATCGTCCATGCGTGGAATAATTTTTTCGATTCCCGATAGCACCACGTGAATCTTGGGCAACGTAATCCCCAAATCCGCGTTTCCTTCATTGGTCGTGATGGAAACCATCCCGGAATCCGCCACCAGAAAATTTGCGCCGGTAATCCCCATCTCAGCGGTGAAGAAGGCGCGGCGCAGCGCCTGCCGGGCCGCCGCCACCAGCTGTTGCGGGTCGTCCGTATCAATGCCGCCCAATTTTTCCTTGAATAGCGCCGCGATATCCTGGCGCGTCAGGTGCATGGCGGGCGTGACGATGTGATATGGCGGCTCGTTGCGCAGCTGCACAATGAATTCGCCAAGATCCGTTTCGAACACCTGGATGCCCTGCTTTTCGAGCGCCGCCGCGAGATGAATCTCCTCCGCAACCATGGACTTCGATTTCACAATGGTGCGCACGCCGCGACTGGCAGCCAGATCCAGGATATATCGCCGCGCTTCTTCCGCGTTTTCGGCCCAAAATACGTGTCCGCCGCGCTCCTTCACGTGCTGTTCGAATTCCTCGAGGTAGCGATCGAGATGATTCACCGCATCGCGCTTGATGCTTTGGCATTTCTCGCGCGCGGCTTGCCAATCGAGAAATCGCGCGCGGCCGTTGCGCACCGCGGCATCGTAGTGATCGATTCCACGCCGCAAGATCTGGCGATGAACCAGATCGGCGGACTTCGTCGCCGCGTTCCGCAGAAAATCCTGCGCAGCGGTCACAGCCCAGCCCTCGCGCTCGGCACACTCGATTTGGTGTCGCCGGTCTGCGCCAAAATGCTGGCCAAATGAATCGTCCGCACCGGCGACTTCCGCCGCCGCAGAATTCCTTCCACTTGCATCAGGCAGCTCGGATCGGTGGAAGTCACAAATTCCGCGCCCGATTTTTCCACGTTCCCCGCTTTCGTGTCGCCCATCGCCGCGGAAATCATATGAAACTTGGTCGCGAAAGTGCCGCCAAACCCGCAGCATTCCTCGCTGTAAGGCATCTCCACCAGCTCGATCCCGCTCACATGCCGCAGCAATTCGCGCGGTTCTTGCTTCAAGCGCAATTCGCGCAAGGCATGGCAAGCGTCGTGATAGGTCACGCGATGCGGGAAACTCGCTCCCACGTCGCCGACACGTGCAACTTTCACCAGGTACTCGGAAAATTCATATACGCGCCGTCCCAATTGCACGGCTTCATCATGCAGCGCGCTGCCCGCCAGCAGCTCAGGATAAAAATTGCGGACCATCGTGGTGCAGGAACCCGAAGGACACACAATCGCATCCGCCGCGCGAAACACCCGCACGAACCGCTCCGTCAACGGCCGTGCATCTTTCCAATAGCCAGTATTGAACGCAGGTTGCCCGCAGCAGGTTTGCTCAGCGGGAAAATCCAGGTCGCACCCGATTCGGCGCAACACTTTCGCCATGTCCATTCCCACTTGCGGGCTCAGCTGGTCCACGAAGCAGGGAATGAAAAGCGCCACTTTTGGCATCGCAAGAGTATAAAGCTTGATTCCCTTTCGTGCTCAAGCGCCCCGATAAAATTGAAACGGCGCCCAATAGAACGGACGACGATAAACGGTCCCGGAATGCAATAGCGCGAGTTTCGCGTCGCGCAAAGCCACTGCCGGAGCCACACCTTTGCTGATCTCGGAATATAGATGATCCATCAGCTGCGGCGTGGAATTGTCATTCACTTCCCACAGCGCCGCGATCACGCCGTGCGCGCCCGCGCGCAAAAAAGCCCACGATAGTCCGACCAAGCCTTCACCCGAATACGTCCGCACACCCTCGCCGTGGCATGCCGAGATCGTCACCAGGTCCGCATGCAGCGGATACTGAATAATGTCGCGGGCGTAGAGCTTGTAATTGTCGCCTTGCCTGCTGAGGATCACCGCGGAATCGAGCGGACTGGTGCGGCTCGCGGTGCCGTGCGCGACAAAATGAATGTACGAAAAATCCTGAGGCTGGCTGTCGAAATACGCCTCAGGCGTCGCCGCCGGGCCCGCAAAAACTTCCCGCTCGGGCGCCGGAAAATAATTCTCGATCCCGCTCATCTCCGCCGCCGCCTGCGGCAGTTTCGGAAATTCCGCGTCCGGCGAAACGGCGTCGCCCACCAGCAGCAACTTCTTCGCCGGAGACGCGTGGCGCGCAGCACCGGCAGCAAGCAGCGTCAGAGAATTGGCGTACGAAACATCCGCATCCTCGATCCAATAATGCAATTGCGGCGCAGGGGCCAGCAAAGTCTCGAAATTTAAGCTGTACAAGCTGCCATCGGGCAAAATCGTGACGCGCGAACCCTTAGGGATCAATTTCGCAGCCGGCCCAACCAGCAATTCATAAAGTTTCTGCCCCGTGGCATTCCGCGTCTCCAACACATCCCGCGACCCAAGCAGTGCCTCCCGGTAGGATTGCACTAACGGATCAATTTCCTTCGCTGGAGGCAGGGTATAAAGCGTCATACGTGCCGGTGTGACCAGCCACAAATACGAATGGTCCGCACCCAGCCAGTAGTCAAGAAGAACGCTATCGGAGCGCTTGGCAATCTGCCGCGGATTGAAATCCTTCGCTGAAAAGCTGATGGACGCAGGGTTGATGCCAAGTCCCTCGGCCAATGTGCGAGCGCTGCTGATTTCCGCTACTTGCAATGCCCCTGCTTCTTTGTGATGGGCCACGAGAAAATCTATGTAGTCATCGTACAGACTGATAGCGCCCGCCAAGAAGGAAAGCCGAAAATCCTCGCGCTTAATCGAAGTCCGCACCGTTTCAATGGTAGCGAGGGCCTTGCGGAAATATTCTTCGGCCCGCGCGGGGCGATCTTCTACGGCATACACGTTTGCAAGAGCAGACTCAGCTTGCCAACGCAGATAGCTGTCCGAAGTCTTCTCTCGGAGCACTTCGTTTAACTCCGATTCTGCTTGAGGGAAGTCCTTATTGCCAGTTGCGATATAGCTTTCGGTTATAAGTGAAAAAAGCTCGAGTGATCTGTCCTTGGATGCGCGCTCCAGAGCAAGCGCTTCGCCGTTGTACTGTTCGGCCCGGTCATATTTTTCTTCCATCACTGCGACGTGAGCAAGATTGTTCAGGCAGTTCGCCGTTGCTGCGTTGTTATCAAGCTTGCGAGCCAAGTCCAGCGCTTGCTGGTAATCCTGCTCGGCTGGAGCGTAGGAGTGTACGTCGTACTTCATCGTTCCAATGTTGGTCACCCAGACGAGTTCATCCTGATAGAGGCCTAAACGGGAAGAATCTGCTCGCGCCCGTTCAAACAGGTTCTCGGCTTTCTCAAAGTCGCCGAGCTTGTAGTAATTCCATCCCTCATTGCCGAGAATCTTGGCTACGAGCGTTTGCGCGCCGAGGGATTGCGCCAGGTCCAGCGCCTTTTCATACCAGTCAACTGCTTCATCATAGTGTCCCTGGATCATCGCAAGACGGCCTAGGCTGCCCAACGCTTTCGTCTCAAGGAATGGTTGCTTTGTTTCGAATGCGACGCGAAGTGAGCTGCGGAACGCCACCTCTGCTGATGAAAGGTCGTTCAGCATGACGTCGAGCGTTCCTTGAGCAAGAGCCACATCCCCAAGAAGATCTGGGGCAGTAGATTTTGCGAGGTTCTCCGCCGCGTTCAGATCCTGTTGTGCTTGCGCGAAGCGTTGTAGGGAATAGTTCGCTTGACCCCGGATCATGTTTCGGCGAACGCTAACATCAGCGGGAATCGTACCCGTGGGAATAGGAGCTGCGAGTAACGCTAGCGCGTCTTCGTTGAATCCGCGCGAGAATAGGATTTCAGCGTTAAGGGCCTGAAAACGCGACGCCCAGTCCGCATTTTTTCCTAAGTATTCGTGATACGCAGAATCCGACTCCGCATACGCGCCCGTGAGATCGCCACGCTGGAACTTCAGGCGAGCATCCTGATAAGTCTGCGCCGGATCGCGCCTTAAATGACAGCCACACAAAACCAAACAGATGGTTGCAGCCAGAACACAACCGCACTCTATGGGAAAGGGACGCCGTTGCCAGTACCCCCGGGTCCGGTGACCGTGGCGTTGGTCGCCGAGCCCATTTCCAAACGGAGCATCGTGACGGAACGCTGGTAAGACTGCATCACGAACTCCGCCAGATAGATCTTGCCGAAGTGTGGAACGATCAGTACGTTCCCGAAACGGCGCACCTCCGGACAATTGAACTTGATGTCTTTCACCAGCGTACAAAGCACGATCCCCTTGGACTCGGGCAAGGCATCTCCCGCGACCCAGTTATACCGCTCGCGCAGGAAATCCGGTACGTCAGATTTGAACCGGCCCCAGAGAAAGCGTTCTTGCATAGCTTGGCGCGCTTGCTCGTCCCGCTCGTACTCGCCTTTGAAAGCGCTATAGGTGCCGAGCCGATTGAAAAGACAATTATCGAGTTCGACTTCGACCGGGCAGCCCGCAATTCGGAGGTTTTCGAACTGGCTACCCACCGGCGTGATGGTGGGTTCGCTGCCGTCCGCCGGATGATTGGAAGAAATTCGCGCTACCACGCGATCCGCCGTCACGATGTTGTGAACATTCAATCCCTCGAGAGTGGCGGACACAAAAGTTGTGTGACTTCCATCTTTCGGATTCTGGCTTCCAGACACCTGCGTATAGGCAGCTTTGAACGAGACAATGTCTTTGACATTAAAGTTTTCGACGCGCGCGTATCCATGCCCACCCGACTGCGGCAGAGAACCCATGGCCTGAACGTCAATCATTTGTTGAAACGGACGGTCAATTCGTCCGCTCAAACCGTAGCCATGCGCGTTATAAAGAAAGATCCGGAAGGGTGTGGGCATCGTAATCGTCCTCCTGCTTCAGTTCTTAAAATTGTTTACTTCGAATATGCGAGCGTGAATGGATAACGAGCTACTTCTGTAGCGCTGCTCGCCGCAGCTTCCAGCGTCGCGAGCCCGCGTACTACCAACGTGTAGTTTCCCGGCTTCAGCGTCGCGGGCGGCATCAGCAACTGCACGGAATTCTGCGCCTCTTGCCCGGAAATGTTCAAGGAATATTCGATGGCGCCCGAGGCGTTCACCACTTCACAAATGTACTGAGAAAATTTCTTTTCGGGAGGAATGTCAATGTACAAGCTGAACGGCTTGTTCGCCGACACCGTGATCGTCAGCGGCTCTCCGCCGCGTGAACCCGCTGTGATCAATGAATACGAAGGCAAAGTTTGCGGCGCAGCAGACGGCGCCGCCGATTTCAAATGCGGAATCACAATCAAATTTTGATAGCCGGCAAAAAGCAAGAGCAGCGCAAAAACTGGAACAGCAAAGCTCGGACGCAAAAATCCTGCAAACCATCCGCTCCCAGCAGACTTCCGCGCAGCAACCGCAGGCGCCGCCAATCGCGCCGTCGCGACCTCAGCCTCCAGCTCCGCTCGGGTGTTCGCCGCAAACATCGCGGCGAGCTTCAAATCCGCGGCGCACTCCGCGCAGCCGAAATAATGATCCTCATACTGCGCGCGAAGGTCGCCCGTCAGTTCTCCTAGAACGTAGCGCTCGGCTGCCTTCAGTTGGACCGCTTCGGTATGTTCCATAGTAATCGTCACCTCAGTAGTGACCCTGAAGGCCCAACCGTTTCATCCGCAAAATCATTGTTTCGGCTGCGGCAACCCGGTTGCCTGGCTTTTCTCATAAAAAACCCGGAAACTCTGCTTCGCGCGGTGCAGCAGCACACGCAAATAATCGCGGTCCACGCCGAATTCCCGGCAAACTTCGTCTTTCTCCTTTTCTTCCAGAAAGATAGAGCGAAGCAGCTGGCGATCCTTTTCGCCCAACTGTCCCAGCACCTTTCTTACCTGTTCGCGCGTCTGCTTGGTCACCAGGAAGCCTTCCAGGTCAATCACCTTATCCATCGGTTCGGGCGCGTCATCATCTAGACGGGTGCCGCGGTCCGTCGAACGGTAGAATTCCTGTAACACATTATTACAAACGGAGTTAACGAACGCCCCCAGGCGTTCCGGCTGCCGGATCCCTCCCTCCGCCTGCATGACCTTAAAGACACGCAAAAAAGTTTCCTGCGCAATATCATCCACTGCCTGCGAAGACCGCAGCCTCGACCTCAACTTGATTGTCAGCAATTGCCGAAAGTACGCAACGAAATGCTGCTCCGTGGGAAAGTCACGCTCACGGAGACGTTTTAGGTAGGCCTCATCGAAGGAGAAAAATTCCACGCGCGCCTCGAAGGAAGCGGCGAGTATATCTCGGCCTCGATAACTAACGCAATCCAAGCCTGTTACGCCGTGCGTCACTCCTTTTCTCCGCCCTTCCGCTTGTGGCGCCCGCTGCTCCGTGCGCACTTATCCCGCAAATATTTATTCCCACTGTGAAACGCTTCGCGCGCTCGCTGCACTACTTCTGCGTAGTTGTACTGACATCGGATTGGGAGTGCAGGTGGCCCGATCCGGGTGATGGTGCAGCGCTAGTCTCCCATCCCCAAGGCGCACTTCGGCCCTGCCGGTCAGGGAACCCCACCGGAGTGCGCCTCCCCCATCTGCGACGCGTAGATCTCTGGACAGAAATCGAGGAACGTTCGACATGAATCCGTCAGTAAATCTGGATTTGGAAGTACACGAAGAAACGGTTGGCGGCATGGATTCTCGAATGGCGAAATTGCTGTTGGACTACCACGCTGGCGCCGAACCCTGCGTCTTGAACGCGCGAGCCGTGGAATTCATCGCCAAGCCCGGCCGCGTCGATCATCTTCGGAATTGCATCCGCCAGGAAGTTGCCGACCTGCTGCAACAGCAGATCGGTTTCATCGCGCTGCTCGTCCTGACGTCGCACAAAGAGCCGCGCCTCATCCAGGTGCTCACTTTCTGGGACACCGCGGGACAATCCACCGAAAATAGTTGGGAGGAATTGCCGGCGGTGCGCAGGATCGTTTCACCTTTGATTGACGTGCGCGGAAAAGTTCACTCGTACGAGGCGGCGCTGCCCGAATCGCCCGAAAACGCTTTGCATTCGTCAAGCGTGCGAACGTGCTGATGCCGGGTTCCATGGCCGATGAATTTTGGCCGCTAAAAGGAGCAACGCAAAATCAGTTTGCAAACAAGATTGCGGCAAGCTTCATCGCAAGAGTGTATGAAGGTACCGAGGGCCAAGGTCAAATGTCAGAAGACTTCTATGAATCCCACGATGAAAAACAAAACCGCCTGTCCGCACCGGAAAGACCAACCCGTTGTGACGTCGAGCATTGCGGGCGTCCGGCGATGTGTTCGCTGGAACTCCGGCGTTATTGCGTGGATCATTTCATCGCGGAGTGTTACGAGCGTTTGAACCACTGCAATGCCAGCCCGTTTGCCGATCCCGGCGCGGCGGAATCCGTTTCCATCGATCGCTTCTTGCAATCCTGCGCTCAACAGGCTGCCAGGCTGGTGCATCCCATTCGCGGACTCGACAATCTGGAGCGCGCGCGGCTATTCGATATTTTGCTGTGGTCCTCAGAGCTCGCCGCCAAACGTGGCGTATTTAAAACTGAAAAAGCGGCGGGAGCAAACTCCTAGCTTCGTCCGCGCTGCAGGTCCAGATGTCGCTAGGCGTTCTCTTCTAGTACACTCCAGCCGGCGAGAGTGGCGACGCGTTCCGCCATTCTTGCGTGTGCCTCTCGGTCTTATTCGCCCGGAACTTCTCCGATGTCCTCGTTCCACAGTTCCGGATGCGCCGCGATGTATTGCGCCAGCAGCGTCACGCACTCCTGCGAATCCAGATCAATCACTTTCACGCCAAACGAACGCAACCACTCGACCCCTCCCTGAAAATTGCGGCTTTCGCCCACCACAACCGTGCGAAAGCCAAACTGCCGCACGAGTCCGCTGCAATACCAGCACGGCGCGAGCGTCGTAACCATAATCAGGTCGCGATAACTTCGTTGCCGCCCTGCGTTGCGAAAGGCATCCGTCTCGCCATGCACCGAAGGATCCCCTTGCTGTACCCGGCGGTTGTGCCCCGCGCCGATCAGTTTCCCCGTCGCATCAAAAATCGCCGCGCCAATCGGTATGCCGCCTTCCGCCAGCCCCGCGCGCGCCTGCGCCAGCGCAACCTTGAGCATCGCGGGATAATCAGGTTCCATTTTCATTTCAGTGGTCTCGACGTTGTTTCAACGATTCGCGCAAAAGTGTAACGGATGTCATCCCGAGCGCAGCGAGGGATCTGCTTTTTGTGGAAGTCTTAAGAAAAAAGCAGATTCCTCGGGCCAAGTTCGCCCTCGGAATGACAAGTCGACCGTTTTTCCGCGAGCTCTGAGAATCACAACACGCAGGATACGTTTCACTTACGAACAGCAGCAACACAAATCGCGTAAACCCCGTAGCGCGCTATCCTCCGGCAATTGTAACTATCCTTAACATCGAAAATTGCGATTGGACTGCGCCGTCTAATGCCGATAAGTTTTAATATGGACAATATGCACGCGGTACATACAATCCCGGAAGTAGATTTTCTCCACGAAATTGGCAGCCGTATGGCTGCCGCCGATCCTTTTCACGAAGTTCTGGAACAGGTAGTCACCTGCGCAGTCTCGCTGGTCAAATGCGATTCATGCTTCGTGTACGTACTCGAAGGCCAAGATCTCATTCTCCGCGCTTCCAAAAATCCCCACGCCGGAGAAGTGGATCACCTGAAGCTGCGCGTCGGCCAGGGCATCACCGGCTGGGTGGCCGCGCACCGCACGGCGGTTGCCATCTCGCAGAATGCCTCTAGGGATCCGCGCTTCCAATTCGTCAACGAACTGCCCGAGGACCGTTATCAGGCGTTCCTCTCGGTTCCGCTGATGTGCCGCGGCAGGCTCGTCGGCGTCATCAATCTCCAGCACATTCAACCGCACGTCTACCGCCAGCGCGATATCCGTCTGATCTCCACCGTCGGCTTTCTTGTCGGAGCCGAAATCGAAATGGCGCGCCTGGAAACCGAAAACGTGCAGCTCTCCGAACGCCTCGAAACGCGCAAGCTTGTCGAGCGCGCCAAAGGAATCTTGCAGCGCGATTTGGGTCTCGACGAAGAAAAGGCCTACCTCGCTCTGCAGCAGCAAAGCCGCCAAACGCGCAAATCCATGAAGCTGATCGCCGAGGCCGTCGTACTGTCGGAAGAACTGAAGCGCGGCTCGCGCCAGGAAACCGTCGAGAGGTCGCATACCCCGACCCAGTAGCCATCTACATCCGCTCCAGCGAACACTGCGTCAGTTCTTCTTCGCCTTCCCTGGCGGACCAATCGCCACCGCAGCTTCGCCGGTAAGGAAGAGGAACGTAAACGTCTCCTGCAAATACAGCCGCACGATCGTATCAGTGTGACTGAGATAGCCGATCGAAACGTCCTGCCCGATGTGTAGGTCGAAATCACCACCACGAGTGGTCAGCACAAAGGCACCTGCGATGGCCGGCGCCCAAATAATTTTATCTTCCACCAGCCTCTTGACGTGCTCCAGCACGGGATAACCATGGTCGCTCGTCTCGGCGAGCGCAGTGTAAGCATCCGCACCGAGCAGCACCGAATAAGGACCGTTGACGCCGACGAGCCGCAATTGACTCAGTCCTTCCGCAATAGCTTGCGGGTATTCGCGTACGTCGGCAGGGAGCGTCGTCTTCGGATTGCTGGTTCCCTGACGCACGCCCTCGATCCCGGCCGCCGTATAGCCGTCGAATATCGCGCCGTCCTCGGCAAACGCGACCAGGCGCGCAGCGTCCTTGGCCGGTTGCCAATCCGAGTCGTTCGCGCCACGGTCCACATCGTCAATCATCTGGCGGCTCAACTCGAACGGCACGCGCAGTTCCACCAGCGACTTCACCTCGCGCTGCCTCGCGATGATGCCGTCCTTTGGTGCCGCGATCGTCCGCAAGTGGCCGGTGCCGACCGCGGAGAGCGCCGTGCCCTCCGGCGCGTGCACATCAACCACGCGGCGTCCGGCTAAATAGCGCTTGAACGTGCGCGAAGTTTCCTCTTCGATCTGAGCCCATGCTCCATCGGAAATGGGCGCTAGTTCGCGATGAAGATTATTCATCGGGGTGATCTCCTTTCAGGGAACCAATGCCGAGTGAACCGTCGGTTGGTGATAGTGATGGTGATGTCGCGGCTTCAGAGTTTTCGGACGACGCCGGCGGCGCGTCAAGAACCGAGCCATCGGCGGCCTCCTCATCGCTCACGCCGTCCAGAAATGTCGCGGACGGCACGAAAAACAAATTCCCGGTGATCGCCCGGCTGAAGTCCAGCAGCCGGTCGTAATTGCCGGGCGGCCGTCCGACGAACATATTTTCGAGCATCAGCTCGATCGTGCTGGGCGAACGGCTGTAGCCGATGAAATACGTTCCAAATTCGCCTTGCGTCGGCCGCCCAAACGGCATGTTGTCGCGCAGGATTTTCTGTTCTTGCCCGTTCTCGACGATCGTCGTCAGCGAGCTGTGCGACGAGCTCGGCTTCACCGACGCGTCCAATTCAATGTCCGAAAGCTTCTTGCGGCCGATGATGCGCTCCTGCGCTTCCGTCGTCAGCGCATCCCATCCCGCCATGTCGTGCCGATATTTCTGCACCAGCACGTAACTCCCGCCCGCAAACGCAGCGTCTTCGTCTCCGATAAATACCGCGTCCGCCGCTTCCTGGCCCCGCGGATTCTCCGTCCCATCCACGAAGCCGATCAGGTCGCGGTCATCAAAGTAGCGGAAGCCCTGCACTTCGTCTTCCGGCGAGACCGCCTCTCCGATGCGCGCCATGATTTGCGTCGCCACTTCGAAACACAAATCCATGCGCTTCGCGCGAATGTGAAATAGCAAGTCGCCGGGCGTGGCGAGAGCGTTCCGGCCTCCGGAGCGAATCTCTCGGAAAGGATGCAGCAACGCCGGTCGAGGCGCTCCAAATAGCCGGTCCCACGCCTCCGATCCTACGCCCATGATGCAGGAAAGCCCGGCTTCGAGATCCCGCATTTCCACCGCCCGAATGATCGCGCTCAGGTCCGCGCAGAACGACCGCACCGTCGCGCGATTCTCGGACCCGGCCTTCACCGTCACCACCAGGAATATAGCCGCGCGGCTGAGCGGTGCCGCCACCGGCTGCGCCAACGCGCGCAATCCATCTGCCCCGCTGCGTGGGCTTTTGGAATCTGATTCCATTCGATCTGTCCTAGCGAGTCGTAAAAATTTTGCTCCGCGAATTAGTGCATCGCCCTCGGCCGCGATGCTCAAGCGCGAAAGCTTACCATCGTCTCCCAACAAACGTCCATGCGCCCCCATCCTGGTCCCATTTCGACCGGACTCGTCCCACACTAGAACTTCACTTTCCCGAAATCGCGGTAATCGGTACCCAGCCCTCTGATGCACTCAATCTCAGAATTCGTGTGCCCTTATTGGAGTTGCCTAGGTTATGCTTCGCGCTTATGAGGTCATGGAAACCAGCGCCAGATCTGTTGAGCAACTGTCCCGCGAATTGGCGATCAGGACGGCGGGCTCCTTCATTTACGGGCGTCGCGGGCATCACCCCTTTTCTATTTCTTGCGCGGCGAACAAAGTTCCTCCTGTGCGGATTGTTGCTCTTTGCGGCGCGAGGCACGTTACTTGCGCAGTCCAAGCCGGAAGAAGTCGTGTTTCCAAGCGACGGGCGGCAGTTACACGGTTTTCTTTGGAAGCCAGCGGGCGCGGGCGCTGGCCCTTTCCCGGCAATCGTGTGGAATCATGGTAGCGAGAAATTGCCGGGCTCGCAGCCTACCCTGGCCGCTTTCTATACCGCGCATTCCTACGTTTTCTTCGTTCCGCATCGCCGCGGACAAGGGCGCTCCCCGTTTCCGCGCGATTACATCCAGGACCTGGTTGCGCAGGCCCCTCCGGGCGAGCGCGCCCGGCGCATGGTCGAGTTGCAAGAAGCGGAGGTTGATGATGTGATCGCCGCGCTGATTTATCTTAAATCGCAGCCCTTCGTTGACCCCAGCCGCATCGCGATTTCAGGTTGCTCCTACGGTGGTATTCAGACTTTGCTTAGCGGTGAACGCGACCTGGGCGTAAAGGCGTTGGTGCCGTTCGCTCCTGGGGCAATATCTTGGGAACAAAACGTGCCGCTTCAAGATCGGCTCATTCGCGCCGTGGATCTCGCCACGGCGCCTATCTTTCTGATTCAGGCACAGAACGATTACAGCTTGGCTCCGAGCCGAGTCTTGAGTAAGGAAGCCAACAAAAAACACAAAGACTTTCAATCCAAGATCTATCCTGCCTTCGGCGGCAGCCATCAGGACGGACACTGGGGATTCTGTTCCTCGGCAACTGACGTCTGGGGAAATGATGTGCTTGATTTTCTTGAGGCGCAAATGAAAGCCGCGCATTGAGGTCTCTAGCACAGATGACCATTTCCTTAATTCCGTCGGAATCCAATGCGATGCGCTAAGTCTGGTGCACCCCGGCACTCTCCAGACGGCGCGAATGGATTGGCGGTCGTGCTGTCAATCTTGATGCCTAGCGGCAACGCGGCCGAGTCGGTGATGCTGCCCCACTAAAATATTCGGAACTACGACCGGCCCAGCTCGGGCGCGAAGGCGAAAGCCTCGCGTATCCAGTCGGTGAGCGGCTCCTCAATCTGGTCCGCGTGAACAACCTTAAACAGATTGCAATATTTTACTTTCTTGGTTGCGGCCTGCATCGATCTGAGCCCCTCGACTTTACGTGGAAGGAATATCCATGCTTCGAGAAATCTCTTCCTCGGCCTTACAAAGAAATAGCAGACCTTCTTTGAAAACATAATCGAATGGGCAGAAGCGTAGATGTGCTGAGTGCCAAGACCTGCGGCAAAGGCGCGAAGCTTTTGCCATGCATCACGAAGATCTTCATCAAGTTCGTCAATTAGCTGTGTTTCGGTTACATTCCAGTCGTAGTGAAGCTTGGCGGCAATAGAGTTTTTAGCTGCAGACTTGAACTTTTTCGAAGTCTTAGATTTGTTGCGACCTTTTTCTCTCGCACTCACTGTTCTTGCCCGCCTTGACTTCCAAGGCGCAGAAACCGCTTAGAAAAGTGGCTGGGAGGCCTGGACTCGAACCAGGATAATCAGATCCAGAATCTGATGTACTGCCAATTGTACGACCTCCCAACAGTGAATAAAACGCTAGCCTGCTTGACGATTTGTGATGGTCGTCAGAAACAGGCTGTGCGAAGGAACGGCCACTAACATCATACTCACATCATCCGCGAAAAAGGCCGCTGACACAGAAACGCCCCGGATGGATGGTTCATCCGAGGCGCGAAGTGCAAAGCTGTTAGACAGCCTGTGCATCCAAAAACGCCTCCAGCTTTTGCGCAGCTTCGAGCAAGTCCGACTCGCTCTTTTTATTGTATTGGCGATACACTTCGTCGTCAAGGTGACCCGTGATTTTCTGACCGATGCTCGCTGGCACACCGCTGTTGTCAATGTTGCGAGTGAAGGAGCGGCGCAGGTCATGCGGAATCAGCCCGACATACTTGCCGTTCTCATCGAAGTGCGAAACGACATCGCCATTGCGCTCAGTGGACTGAACAATGTTGTGGCGAGCGCAGGCGGCGTTCCATACTTTGTTGAAGCTGGCGTCTTGAATTCGCTCGCCGCTGCGCACCCACTTCTTTCCCTCCAGCTTGCGGCCTTGGAAAACGTATTGTTCTGCGGGATGAAACGGGTCGAGGCTCTTGAGCAGGGCCAGCGTTTTTGAATCCATCGGCACGCTGCGCCATGTGCCATTCTTGGTGTCAGCGAGTTCGATGAAACGCTTCTGGAAATTGACATTGGCCCACTTTAGGTCGAGGAGTTCGCCCTTGCGCATTCCGGTGTGGTACGCAACAAAGGCCAGAGCGCGAATGTGGTCATGAAGCAAAAAACGGCCCTTCTCGTCCTTGCCCATCAACCGCAGAAATTCTTTGTGCATGATGAAGCCCTTGCGCGATTCCGGCTTGGGCAGCATTTCCACTTTGATGTTGGGGCCGTCGGTCACCAAAATTTTCTTGCGGTCGCGGGCCAAGTTCACCATCTTGCGCAGAACAGCGAGGCTACCGTTGATTGTGGCGTTTGCCAGCTTGCGCGACTTCAAATCCTGCACGAAAGCCGACACATCGTCGTTGGAAATCGAGATGACGATGCGCCCGATGAAATAACGGTCAAGGTGATTCAAGCCGCACACGTAGGCGTCGCCTTCCTTTCCGCCATCTGGAACGTCCTCGACGCGCGTCTTGAGTGATTTGCGCTCCTGCGCCGCGTAGAAGTTCAGAAAATCTTGGCGCATGTCCTCGTACGTGAATCCCTCACGACTCAGCACGGCCTCCGAGCCATTCGTGGACACTCGGTTTATGAGGTTGCGCAGTTGGTCTTGCGCGGCCTTGCGATTCACTTCGCGGCCTGAAACCGTGTGAACTAGTTTGGGACTCGTGACGCGCCGGAGTTGTCTCTTCTTGCCCACACGAACCAACGTATACCAGTACGGAGAATTCTTCGGTTTGATGAGTCCGCCCTCGCCATAACCGCGAGTCGTTGCGTTTGCGCCTTCGATATTCGCCATGATGTTCATCTCCTCGCCCAGCAGCTAAAATTGCCAAACATGGACAAAGGATATCAGACTATTTGATGTTTGTCAACAAGATTATTTGATGTTATGTTGATAACCTTTATGGAATAAGACAGTTGCGATGTGCGGCCTGACTGTAACAAAAACACCCTTGACTTTGGTACTAGGACTGTGCTAAGCTTAATGTGTTAAAAATCGCCCGACCACGATGGGCGACGGCAAACCCAGAGCGATTGTGCTGGCCGCTCGGGGTAGATGCAGTTTGCCGTTTGACAGCGCATAGGGTTTCATCGCGTGCTTGAGTAGCGGCGAACGCCGACCTTGAGAGAATAAGGACGCGCGGTGAAAATGCAATGAATGGCGGGTTAGCCCGCAGCCTCCACACTTACCGTGGATGCAATCCTTCTAAGAGGGATTGTGTCCATGCGTACCAATACAGTTTCACCCGCAGTCGAAAACACCCCTTCATCCATAAGCACGCCTATCGCGCTGCCTCTGAAACAGGCGGCGCAGTGTAGCGGCTTAACAGTCTGGGCAATCCGCAACGCAATCTGGGATAGGAAACTCGTTGCCCGTCTTGCGGGCAAACGCCTGCTAGTCCTGCGCTCGGACCTTGAAGCCTATGTGGCTTCTCTCCCCCAAGTGGTAAGCGGCCCGTGCAATCGGAGCGTCCGCTGATGCACGCCCACAAGAAACGGCGGCGTAAGAGATCGGCAGTGCCGCCCTACCGCAGCACGAACCCGGAGCGCGGAGATGTTGGAGGATCAAATGAGCACAACACAACGTGGTTGGTTTGAAGTTGACAAGGAAGGCTTGCAGCAGACGATGGGCCGCAAGAGTAAGAGCTTCGCGCTTTTCGAGTTGCTGCAAAATGCGTTTGATGAAGAAGGTTGCGAAAATGTGACGGTCACCCTGCCCGAGCCTGTGGACGGGCTTTCCGTGTTGACCGTCACGGATGATGCACCGGACGGATACAAGGATATGTCCACGGCCCACACGCTGTTTGCGAAGTCATACAAGAAAACAGACCCCACCAAGCGTGGACGTTTCAATCTGGGCGAGAAATTGGTGCTGGCAATTTGCGATGAGGCTACCATCACCAGCACTTCCGGCCAAACCATCTTCTTGAAAGACGGGACGCGCACCGTAGGCGTAGCCAAAACAGAAGTTGGTTCCATCTTTCGCGGCGTGTTGCCGCTAACTCCGGAGGAGTTTGAATCCGTCAAGCAGGAAGTGCGCAGAGTCATCGCGCCCATCCGCGCCACTTTCAACGGCGAAGTGCTGCAACCGCTACAGCCCATCCGTACGTTCTCTGCAACACTGGCAACCGAAGTGGCCGATGAAAAAGGCATCATGCGTACGCGCCAGCGTAAGACCGACGTGAAATTGTATCCCGTGGCCGAGGGCGGTGAGGCTTATCTGTATGAGAAGGGCTTGCCGGTCTGTCCCATCGACGCCAAGTGGAGCATCGAAGTCTGGCAGAAGGTGCCGGTCAATCTGGAGCGCGATTCGGTAAGTGATGCGTACAAGGCCGCGCTATACGTCGCTTGCATCAACGAGATGCATGACGAATTGACTCAGGACGACATGGGGGCCATCTGGGTTCAACGCGCTTTAGAGGATGAGCGTATTTCCCACGAAGCCACGAAAAAGATTCTCACCACGCAATTTGGCGAGAACGTCGTGCTGCAAGATTTAAACGACCGTGGCAGCAACTTGGAAGCAGCAGCGGCGGGCCAGAAGGTGATACCTCGCGGTGCTCTTAACCGGAAACAGTTGGCGAACATGCGAGAGAAGGCCGGACTAATGACCGCCAGCAAGGCGGCTGACGGGCAATGGGCCACAGACCATGAGCACAAACAAGAGACGATGATACCGGAAGCGCAATGGTCCACCGACATGAAGCGTTACGCCAAGCTCATTCGGGATGTTGCTCCGTTCCTACTCAGCCATCCGCTGGCTGGTATTCGCGTCTGCGACGATGAATCACTCCCTCTGCTGGGATGCACTCGCTGGGGCAAGAAGCAATGGGTCATGACCGTGAACATCGCTCACCACAACGAACACGACTGGGTGGCCAATTATGATTTACTCGTTCACGAATTCGCGCACTTCCGTGAGCAGTCCAACTCGCACATTAGCGAAGGCTTTTGGCGGGCAGCAACAATCATCGGCGCGAAGTTGTCCCAGTTAGTTACGCAGAAGCCCAAGTTATTCAAGGGAACGGGCAGCGGATTCTCGCCAGAGAAGTACAAGCCGTTCGTTGACGAGAACATGCAGGCCGACCAAGAGGCGGCGTTGGAATTAGTGGGTGCGCTGAAGTAACGCCACCCCTACGACCCACACTACGGTCGAGCGCGGACACGAGGAGCGCCATAGTGATAAACGGAATATCGGACGAGGCTGCGCCCGATAGGAGGACTAGAGCGGGTTTAATTCTCTTTGTTGCGACCCACAGCAGCAATTCTTCCGATATTCCGGCGCGGCGTGCGGCTTCTTTCAGGCTGTGCATCCGGCGCATTCTACCAGACTACGCGGCGCACGGCAGGTCAGCGAACGACCATGAGCACCACGATAAACCAGCAGACAGAAAAACTACACATCAGGAAAATGTACATGGCCCCACGGTCCTGACGCCAATTGGCCCGGACTCTCCACGTCGAGACTATTCCGTAAGCCACCAGAACAACCCAACTCACTAGATTGGCGGGTTTAAGGAAGACCGCCATCTGTAGACGCATCGTGTCTCGGTAGCCTAGCTGAGGATTTGCCGCGAGAATTGGAAATTCCTGCCACATCAGGGCGATGAAGAGCACGACTACAGCCCATAACCAAACGGAACCCACAAGTCGTCGTCGGTTCATGTCCGAAGGAACTTAAAGGCGTCTGTGCTGAGTATCGCTCGTCTTGGTCGAGTCTCGGAGATTCCGTTGAGCTAACTTCCCGAAGAGCACAATACCGATGACACTCCCTGCGAGCGACAAGACAAGAGGCCCTCGGAGAGCGTTCCACCCGAACGTCGTCGAAATGTCGAAAAACAGCCCTGTAAAAATCCAACTTAAAACGTGTAGCGGCGTGACTACTGGCCTGATGAGTGGTTTTGCACGGAAAATGAAAACCGAGAGTAGCATCAAGCCGGGGAACCACAATGCTCGAAGTAACACCGAAATCCGCTCGCTCGATGTACCCATAGCTGGGATTGTACCCAAATACGACGCGGACATCACTGTATTGTGTCCTACTGAATCTGATACTCTTCGACGCGTTAACGAAATTGAGGGACGCCACGAAGCAGAGCGTCGTGACAATCGGGCCAAAAAGGAGCGTGCCGCGTAACAGCGCGGATTGTGTTGGAGGTGAATATGGGGAAGACGTGGCTGGAGATAAGGACGGAACTAGATGGCGCGATAAACGATGCGCGTGAATATGTAGCCGCGATGCAACAGGAAATTATTCGACTGGAAAAACAGAAAGCGGCCTTACGAGAGGAAATCCTTAGCCTCACCCCCGTTGCTCAATCCGCAGTTAGCAAGAACCGAGACAGCGCGCCCGACCCTGCGTCGGGGAAACCCACTGTCGAGTCCGTCTCCCAAGAGCAAGTGGCGAGTTGTGTCGGAAGGATAAATTCTGAACTGGAAAGGTACGAGAGCACGCTGAGTCTGGCTGGGCCGTATCCCCACTACGAGTTCACGGACAACGCTGGTTGGAGGAGCAGGCCGCTCTATGCCGCCGATTTACTCAAGGTAGTTGAACGGATGAAGGCGGGCGAGAGCATATTGGCCATCACGAGGACGCTTTGACTGCCAAACGCGCGGCGCGCCCGCTCCAGAGCAATTCCACCGATGTCACTTAGTGGAATTGGTGTGGGAAAAGCGCCCAGACCCATGTTTACCTATCAAGAAACGCTTGACATTCGTTGCCGAGTGTGATAGAATGGTTGTGCAAGTCAAGTTTGTAGCCATCCGTGCCTGCCGTTTCCCTCCGCTCTTGGAACCTGCCGACACCGAAACCTTGTCACTTAGTGGAATTTCCTCCGTGGTCGCCAACGGGCAGTAAGCATGGGCGAATCGCTGGGCCGCGAGACTGTTCGCAGTTGATATCCCCGTAGTGTGGCATTCCTTGATTTCCGTTCAATCCAATCCAGTTTCCCGGTGCCCGCTGGGGATATCAAAACGAACAGCCAAAGTGAGCCATTCAAAAGGCATGCTTTGGCTGTTTTTGTTTTTGGACGAACTTTTATGAATGGTTCACGACAATCCGCATAAAGGAACAGGGCAATGAAAGCACAGAAGCGTGCGCCAATAAAGCTAGCAACAGCACCATTCCAGCCACGGACAGGAGCATTCGCGCCCGCCCATCTGTCCGAATCAACTCGGGCACTGGTAACGGCGGCACTGTCTGGCGATTCCACAAAGCAGAAGACCGAGGAAGCGCCGAAGCCAATGCCGAAAGCGGAAAACGATTCGCCAGCGGCTAATGCAGAAAATGATTTGAGACAGGGCCACCCCGAAACACCGCAGGAACCCGCGCTCTAATCTCGAAGTGAAAGGCTAACCGTGGCCCGTACGATTCACGGACTTCAAGACAGGCAGGCAAGAAAATGAAAGTACAAGGAACGGTAACCAAATTTGATTTGTCACGGGGCTTCGGCTTCGTGCTACCCGATGGCGCGCGCCAAACCGCATTCATTCATGTGAAGGATGTCGAAGGCCAGTTGTTGCTCCGAAAGGATGACCGCCTAGAATTTGAATTGATACACACCAAGCGCGGGCCGCTCGCCCTTCACGCCGTGTTGTTGTCTGACGGCGGTGCTAAGTGAATAAGTCAGTCATCAATAAAATTCCAGTCTCACGCTCGTTCCAAGCGGTTTCATGCAAAGGCACAAGCAACGAGTGTCCCAATCCGAAGTGGCATTTCCATGGCTGCGCCCGCGAAGTATTCAGTTACCTAGAACTGATTCGCAGCAAGAACAATCACGGCGGCTTTCTGTTTATGCGCGTGGCCGACATCGTTGCTCACACCAAAGACTACGGGCACGGGCGACGACCGTATTCTATCCAGCAAGTTAAGCGGGTCTTGGCCGTGTTTCAGCAGCTTGGCATCATCGGGAAATATGAAACCCGAACGATTAACGGTCATCCCAAAAAAGGATGGCAGATGGCATCGCATTTCTTTTGGGCAGAAGTCAAGGGCGGGGTTTGCGATTTCAAGCACTGGCCCGACTACGAACCCCGTCAGCGGGAACTCACGAGTGATGAACAAAATGAGACCGATAATGAGACCGATAATGAGACCGCCGATGAGACCGATTTGGCAGATAATGAGACCGCCGATGAGACCGCTCAGAGTCTCATTATTTCGGTCATGTAACTGCAATCGCAAGAGTTGCGGCAACGAAACGTCTCCTAGCCTGCTTAGCCTTTGCTAGCCTTAAGAGCCTGTGTAGCCTTTAAAGCCCACCACGCATACGCGGGTGTAGCTGCGCGCGCCCTTCAGAAAATTCAAAATCAAAACCAAAGGCGTTCGCTCCGCTCACAGCGGGCAAGAGAATTCAAAATCAAAAGCCGGAGTATCGAGACTGATGCGCACCCGACCCATCACAAGCCCGGCTCGAATTTAAGTCAAGGTTGTCCTTCCCGATAGACGCCAACTCCCGCTAGCTTCACAGTAAGCGGTAGCGACCGTTGTTGTCGAGAAATTGCAGTATTCCAAGATTCCGAAGGAATTGAAGTTGTTGACGAATCTTATCGGTGATGTGCGAGTTGCCGGGATGGAGCATGGAAAGCTCGTCCGCGTGTGCGTAGACTTCGGAGAGACTAAACTCTGTCTTGTTGAGGGCACGCACTATTTGCAGAACATCTAGCGTCCAACCGCGCTTTTCTACCTTCAGCTTTTCAAGTGGTCGGAGGCGATTGTAAGCCTTTCGAACCGAAGAGGCTGGAGTGGGCCTCCCGTTGGCCACAATCGGAATTCGCGCGTCAAGTGGAATTCGGTGGAGCAGAAAGTTGCACCCAATCCAACCCGCGCGTACTGCATGTGCGGAAAGCGGTGTCCGCTCTTCTAGAATTGACAGACTGAACACGAAGCGTGGAATTAAGAAGACTTCCGTGACGAGCAGTTCAGCCAAAGAATATTGCATCAAGAAGAGGTTTGGCGTTCGGTTCGTCAAAATCGTGTGTTTCATTGTTTTGAATGCGCCGTCTTGGACACGCCGACCGAAGGAACTGGACTTACTTTTTAGCTGAAACAACTCCTGACAGGATGGGCAGTCAAAATCCAGCGCGGGTGTGTTCGGCGGTAAAAGTTTAATCCGGGGTGATGAACAAGCGGGACAGTAGAGATTCTCCGCGCCCCATGGTTCGGTACATACGCGTGCCCGTTGGGCGTTGCTCTTGTACCTATCAAGTCCCTCAGTCGGTAGAGTCAGATTCACACAGAGATTAGACTACGTTTAGCGACTAATTCCAATTGAGGATGGCTCCGCATCGTCCACACTCTTGAGCGTCAAGGTCATCCGGGGTGTCGTCCTTAACGCCGTTGAATCCGGCTTGAAGTAGAGAGAAGTTGTTCATCAAAGGCCCACGATTTCCACAAACAGGACATGAGCAAATAGGGTTGTTTTCGTTTCGATCTCCGTGCCATTGGAGCCAGATTGAATAATCAACGGCTTTTGAGCGAGCGATACGACGAATTGCATGGTTGATTGCACGAACATCAGCCTGCGAAAATTTCCTCGTCTTCAGCAGACTTTGGAGTTTACGAATTGCACTCATATCCTTCATGCTTTTTGGCTCCTCGTTGTTTGAACATCAGCGGACAGCCAACCATAGGCTAATGGTTGACCTGTCCGAAGATGGCTTTATAGTCCCTGATGAGGTAGTCCGCAAAATCGTCGGGTTTAACTATTGGCTTGAAAAACATGCCCCATTTTATCTGATTTGGTCACGGTCGGGTGACAGTCCCGTGCTACACACAGCTTAGCCACCGGTTCCTGTCAGCATTTTTAGAATGTTTCCAATTTTCTGACACGGCTTGCTGATTCTAATGCATTTAGAAAATACAAACGACTTAGCAAACGTGTCGCAGGCGGTGGTCGGCGGGTCGTTCGTCTACGCTGCCCGCCAACGTCAGCAAATGGCATTCTCGTGGCGCATCGTTGGAATCAAGGACATATCCAAACGGATGGGTTATGGTGGGTCTGACGGGCTACCTATCGGTTGGGTTGACCCTATATGTCGAAGTGGACGGGCAGCACGGGGTACAGTTGACTCCCGAGCGCGAAACGCATCACTTCCGACCAGTTCCCGATTATGGTAGCCCAGCGGGCAAACGACTTACGGTCGCATATCGGCGGATAACGCATCACTTTGGCTAGTTTGATGCGATGTGGGAAAGGCTCCAAACTGCCCGCAATGGCACGCCTAGCGGGTACCGTCGCTTACGGAATAAGGTGCCAGTAGATGGACGAAGCGACAACCGCTCCGACTACAACAGCAACCAATGCCAACCAAGGCAGTTTCCGTAAAGTGACTTTCGGGTCTGTGTAGAAAGTCATAGGGGCACAGTGTATCACAGCAGCCCTAAGGAAAATTTACCTGAGGGCTTGTGATGGTCGGAATTGGATGGTGTCTTAGAACAGTTGGAGCATGGTCGCTTGGATGGCGTGGTCAACCTGTTCTCGGGACGGCTGAGCGTAAATGCCCGTGGAAGCGACCGAGCGATGTCCCAAGGCGTTCTGGACGGTCGTGAGGCTGCGGTTGGCTTCAACCATCGCAAAACCGAGGCTATGCTTCAGGCAATGCGGATGACGCTTCTCTGGCGGCATACCCGCTTCGGCGGCAACAGATTGGAACATGCGGAAGAATGCTGAGCGGTCAAGTTTGCCGCCCTTCTGCGAGACGAACACAAAGTCGCTCGCATCCTGCCACGTTTCACGCTCATCAAGCCAAGCATTCAGCACGCGAGTAACAGACAACAACGGCTGACCTTGGACATTCGTCATTTGGCCCACCGATGTTTTCGAGCCTTTCAACCGACGAATGGTAATCGTGCCATTCTTGCGGTCAAGGTCGGAGAGCCGCAAGTTACAGACTTCGCTTGCCCGCATGCCGAAACGGAAGGCACAGAGAATCATGGCGTGATTGCGCTTGGATGCGCTGGCAACCTTCAGAACCTTCAGCATTTCATTCGGCGTGAGTGCTTGCATTATCGTTTCACCTTTCGCGGTCGCCCGCCCTTGCGTCCATTGATTCGAGCCGCTTTGGCTTTAGCCGCCGATTTCTGACTGCCCAGATATCCCATGACTTCAGAAAGCAGTTTCTTGTTCATGCCGAGACTATAAACCCGTCCGTTGGGTTTTGCAATAGTACTGCGGTACTTAATTCGGGGGTGCCACCCTCCGCCCGTGGAAACGCATTCAAATCGGTTGAAATTGAAAGATTCCTAAATCTCAACCATCACTGGAATGCAAATCTAGTAAGTCCCTTAGAATCGAATATAGGATGGCGCGGTGTTCTGGAGTGCATCACATCGTGAGTCTGATAGACACCACTATATAGCTCATTCTGCAATGTTTAAGTCCGTGTGACATCAGCCTGACATCAAGCACAGTGCTTGCACAGTGCGCCGACCGAGCCGGGATGGTCGCGAGAAACCCCCGCCCCACCACTCCGCACCACCGGATTTTGGCCGAGCGGAAAATTGCCCTCGGGAAAAGCCCGCTTGATATTACTGATAGCAAAGGCTTTATATTTTTGCTCGGGTTTTATAGGTGGTCAGACGAGGCTCATGGTGACGCCCGCCGAAACCCCCAACCACCCGGTTACCACCGTTTGGAAAGTACCCAAACGACGGGTTGCCTCCGATACCCTGTTTTTATGGTACCGAAACGGCACCGCTAGGGAGGTAATGCAATAGAAACACACCAGTTAATTAAGGGTACCCATACTGTCCACGTACGGAGCCGCAGGGCAGCGCAGAAATTGTTCTGCTAACCCGTTCCGCGATGTTCCGCACGTGGCGCGGGTACGTTCCGACTTGTGGCAGCAGGTGGCAGACCTAACTCTCGCTGCGGCTCCGCAGAGCCGTTTCTTGCCCGAAGTAGCGAAGCACCTAGAGGCCGTTTTGTCGTCGCGAATCACGCGCCACGGGTAAAGAGGCGTCCCGGGCAAAGAATCGCCAAGAATGACCGGGGAGGTAGAGCCACGCCGTGGGTCATTTTATGGAATTAGGTACCATCCGCGCGGATTCGGGGAGTCGTCGGGCAGCAAGTTTTTTTATCACTTTGTGGACAGCAATAACCCGACCCGCTGTTTGAGCGCGGGCGGACTTGAGGAGGAATCGAATGGACACGCAAAACGTTCAGCACGACCAGACAAAGCAGTACGCCGGGGCCAGCTACACGCCCGGTTGTTGCCAAGACCCACAATGCGCCCAGTGCTGCGAATCAGGAAGCACACCCGGCGCGAGAATCGGAGCCTTGCCGCCGCGAGGCTACATGATTTCAAACGGTAGCATCACCCGTGACCTGAATCATGACCTCCCTCAGTCTCCCAACGCGTGGACCGAGGAAGCACAGCGAATCATCCGCGCCATTCAGGTGGAAACAGGCTGCGACCGCATGGCGGCGATTCGAGCCTATCGTCGCGGTGACGCGATTACGCGCCGCCGTTTCTGCGCCGACACATCCGCTGGGGATTATCACTTCCTGCCCGAAGGTGCCCGAGGCAACGTTTTGTACTGTGACGCCAGTTGCCGGACGAGCGCGGCCTAGGTCGTTTCAGCAATCCGAATTCAGGCCCGATGCTGTCGGAAACTTCAATAAAAACGAGGGGTAGCAAAGCACCAAACTCCATTTCCCGCGTCGAGGCTCTGTTTCTGGCACTGGGAGCCATCCGAGGCCACAGCTTTGTCGGTACCGTTCGCCCGCCTTAAATCTCAATGTTGAATGACAGGGAGTCAGTCATGGCCAGCAATAGTTCAGCCGCACCAGTCAAGCCGTTAAAGAAAACCAATTCGCGCACCCTCAAAGCCACCGCGAAAATCGCAAACGCCAGCACCGAGTTTGACGACCCGATTGAAAGCCGCCCCGTCACTCGTCTTCGCAAAACTGGGCTAAGCCGCATATGAAATCGCCATACGAAGAACTAATGAACCACGCAAAACACTTCGGGCGTTTCGATGCAATCGAAGGCCACAAGCACTGCAAGATTGCACCGCCCGCGCCAGAGCCGAAGCAAGATGCTCCTCCCAAACTTGTCGAAGTTGGATACGAGGAGACCAAGAGGCTGGAATCGAAGTAGCACACCAATTTCATTTTGGAGGAAGCAAGATGGAGAACGATTTGCGAAAAGTTCGGGTGTTGGAAAACAACGGCATCAGCCCGCTGATAAAAGTCGAAGACGACAATGGTGAGTTCTGGATTCGCCGTAGCCGCGTCCATCTGGTCGGCAACGATTACATCATCACCAGCGAACGTCAGGCCAGCATCATGCGCGGTTCACTTGCCCGTCAGAAGGCGCGCGAAGTAAAGCGCCTCGCGAAAGAGAAACTGGCACGGGAAGAAAAAGCTGTGGAATCAAAAATTCAGCCAGAAATCGCGGCATAAGGGAGAGAGCGCGTGGATAACGTGGCGACACAAATCTGTTCTCAGTGCCAGCAAGTCAAGGAACTGACGACCGCCAACTTTGGCGTCAATACTGACTCGAAAACAGGTTTTCGCTCGACCTGCAAAATTTGCTATGCGTCGAACAGAAACAAAAAATCGTCGCCAGAAGAAAAACGCCTCAAGATGCACACCAAGATTGTCGCGGAGGCTAAGCGAAGACTCGCACACCCCGAGACATTGACACCGGGCGAACTTTCAAAACTTGAAGTCATTGTCCGTCTAGAAAATGAGCGACTGGAAAAGTTGGCGGCGAAGGTTGACGAGCAGCGCAAGGAAGCGGAACGCGCAAAGGAACTTGCCGTCACCGGACCAAGCCTTGACCGCGTAAGAGCGATGGGAAACGAACTGTTCGGCGCGGACGGCAATTGGTTGTCTGTCTCCGAACGTCCCGCGCAGCTAGCGAGACTCAAAGCAGCATTGGAGAATTTGAATGGTCCCGCCGACGATGCTGCCCGCGCATATTTGCAAACCAGCATTCAGGCATTGGAAAAAATGCTGGCGAACGCAGCCGAGCGCGAAGCGTTTCTTGCCCAACAAGAACAAGAAACGGCGAACGGCAGTGCCTGCCAAGATGCCGCCGACGCCATCCATGACAAATTCGCGGGGCTGTTCGGTGAGGGTGTAAGTGCCGTCGAGCGGGATAAATTAAAAACCCTGTTTCAAATTGTCCGCGAGGAAGCGCAACAAAAGCACAAGACGATTAAGCCCGATGAAATGACGGCAACGGGCGCGAATCGCAAGGTTGTTTCGTCGCGCATCTTGGAAGAGTTGACGGCCATCGCTGGCCGATTGGGTAAAGCTGGCATCGAAGTGGGGCCGGGACAGTCGCTGGAAAACGCGCAGTCTTTGGAATGGAGCCAGCAGCTAAGCGCCCGCGATATGCGTGCGTATGTCCGCCAACTGACGGCTAAGTTGGAAGCGGCTCGCGCCACGATGACGCCGGAAGAGTACAAAAAGAAATATCTCGAACTGCCTGTTGCTCCCAAAGAAGAGATTGTCGTCTGGTGCGTTCGATTGCTCGATGGTCGCGAGGAATGGATGTGGCCTTCGGGAAAAATCGTGCGCCGGGGGACGGATATTGGTAGCTCAGAAATCGTGAAGGATGCTTTGCACGGCTGGGTTATTGCACCTTCACCCGCCGGAGCAGAACTGGATGATGAGAACAAGCCCGTGGGCAAGCTGGAGTGCGTGCAAGAGGACAACGGCCAGTTTGTCTACAAGGTCGTTGACCCCGATGAACGTTGGGAGCAAGGCAACGACGGACTGTGGACCAAAGTTGCTGGCAGTGATTCGCCGTGGTCGAAGCCAGAAAAAATCACGTTCAAGGTCGGCCCTGCGCAGCCGGACGCCGCGCACTCGGAGTTTCGTCTGGGCAATTGGTTCACACCAGCGGAGTGCGCCGCCGCAGACCATGCCCCCGATTTGGAAACATCGCCCGTGATATTGCCACCTTTGAAGAGAACGAAAGCTGACAGTATCGCCGTCGAGCCGCCACCCAATGCGATTCAGTTGGAGCGCATGAACAGACCAGCCGAGTCTCCATGGCAACGGCACGAAAGAAAACAGCGTGAGGAAAAAGAACGGGAAGCAGCGCTGTTGAAAGGCACGTATATCTGGGACAAAACCCAAGCACTGACAGGAGATGCACATGGTAGATAAGACGTTAGAAGCAATTCACAATTCAGCACGCACCTTTGATTTGTATGACGAAGCTGGTGAGGCGGAAGCCGCAAAAATTCTTGACGATATGGCGGGCGAGGCTGACATCACGCCCGATGAAGACCAGTTCGGCTGTAATGGTTTTGATGGCGTGCCTCTCGACAAGGCTATTGAAATTCAGCGCGTGTCTAAGTCGCCAGTGTTTCAGGAAATCTTTTCGGCCTTGAAAGCACTGCACGCCGAATGCATCGAGAAATCGAAGAACGAGAAGCAGACATCTGACTTCCGAAATCTTCACCACGTCAAAGGACTCGGCGTCGAACAATCCATCGGCGTTTTCACCGCGATACTTGAGGAGAGCGAAGCGCGTTTGAAAGCCGCCACGCCCGCCGAGCGCCGTGCGATGGGCAAGGATGCCAATCAATTCATTAGCGACCTGATTGCGCCGGTTGTCGCGCCACAGACCGAAGAAACTGGCCCGAAGAAGCGCGTCATTGTCGTGGGACCACCGTCCGAAGAACAGCCGTCGCGCCGCGTCCTGTCCGCTGGGGTGCAGGCAAATACCCGACGAGCGCAAGAATTGTTCAAGAAGTCTGATGCGACCCGCGATTAGCGCCGACGAAACCACAGGTAGTTCGCGCTTTCAAGCGGACAGCGAAATCGGCCACGAGGATTTTTCCCACGACATCAGCTATCACGAAACACTCGGTTGCACTAGAGGTCAGTACGAGCGCCAAGACGTTGCCGCACCAAAGGCAGAACCAATGGCAACAGCACCATGGGTGCCGATGGCTACGGTGCTTCAGAGCGTCAGCGATACGGCATTTGCCATAGAGGCTCATCGTCGTGGACTGCGATTGGTGAATGCAAGCAGGATTCTCAGCGGTAAATATCACGACAGCGGCAAGCGCAAGCACCGCCGTAAAAACAAATCAACCGCCGCACTTGTTGTGGCATAGGAGTTTTCAAATGGAACCGAATCGAATTTCCCTCGAAGAAAAGGAAAGGCTCACAGGTCAAGCTGCCAATTTATTTAAGGTTCGGCACCCTGAGTACCTGCCATCAGTCGCAAATTCCGAAAAACTGATTGGCTTTATTGAAAGTCAGCTAGGGATGTCCATCTTCCAATACCCTTACCCGCTCCAAGTCGACAATTTTGAAGTCGCGTACGAACACATCAAGCAAACGTCTTGGTTTTTTGAACGCGAACCCGAAATCGTGGAGGAAGACCCGGCTATTGTTCGCGAGCGTAACGCACAGCAGAAAGTTCGTGATGACCATGCAGCGCGCGTTGAGGCCGAGCAGATTCAGCGCGACAAAAATATGCCTCTGAAGGAATTGGGTGCCAAGGTATCTCGACAAAATGCCGATTTCAGAGCACAGCGCGAGCAAAATCTTTTGCCGACTCGTACACCCGGATTGGAATCACGGCACGTCGAGCAGGTGCAACTCGGCATTGCCGCACAGGCACGCGTCAATGTCGGACTAGCGAATCCCAGTCTTGATACGCATTCCGCCGAATTCTCGAAAAAATGTGCAGTAGAAGTGGCCCGCCTTCGCGGGTAAGCAGTCCGGGGCAATCCCCCGCAGGAGAATCATCATGTCAGGATTTGACAACAGAAAAACACTCTCGTATCGCGCTGACGCCCCCAGCTTTTCGGCAATCATCACGCCCGGGACCGCAGTGCAAACCGCAGTCCTCACGTACAAGCCGAAGTTCAAAATTGGCCCTCCATCGGTTACCACGAGTACGATGGACCAACTCATGGCAGCTCTACTGCGTCTCGATGCTGGCTGCAAGTTTTACAAAACTGGTGCCGAGGCTGGCACCCTGTCGCCAAAAGATGCGGCGATGCTGGCTCAACTTCGTGACGACAAAAACACCAGCGACGCCGTCTATCGTACAGCCTGCCGCAGTTTTGGTGTCAAGCCGCAACCGCGCAGTATCGCCGTTGCCCCGGTTGCCAGCACCGCGAATCTGCCGCAAGGTGTACCGGCCCTGCGTGCATCTGCCGAGGCTTGGTCCGCGTTTGAAACCGCCCACGGTGAGCTATTTCAACCACCATACGGCCTCCTGAATCTGCGCGCGATTGAGCAGTACTTTGCCGACGAGAAAGTGCAGTGGACCGCAGACAATCTGGCAACGTGCTACAAAGAGCTAAAGGCTGCGAATTGCTTCAGAGATGCACGCACGCTGACTCGCGGCATGAACGGCGATTTGCAAGTCGTGCAGCCTTACTCACACGAACGAATTCTCGCACTCCGCAATCAGCAAGTCACAGCACAACGAAACGCTGCGCCCGCTGGCATGTCGGAGGCGGACACTGCGGCGTGGAACCACGTCGTGCAAAATCACCCCGGAGTCTCGGTCGGGTCGCCCAGATTCAGACAACTTTGCAGCCAGCAAGTTCTAAGCTGGGCCAAGGAGAGCGTGTTGGAGACTGACCCTTCGTTGGCGACGAGTGACAAGCGTGGCCAGTTGAGTGTGGCCATGAGCAAAATCATCGCGCAGTGGACACGGAACCCGAATTTGAATCAAGGCCAGAAAACGATTAAAGATACTCGCTTGTGGCTTGGTTAGAAATCTCTCAACGATTCACAGCGTTCGTGCCGAAAGGGCGGACGGAAATGGTTTTGAAAATCACGAAGGAAAACAAAATGAGCAAAGAGACAACCGTAAAATATTCCGGCACGCTAGGTCGCGATTGCGGCGGAAATTCAGCGAGCACCAAATGCGGGACCGAGCAGCACGCTTCTGACCGCGCATCCGAGAAGTTGAAGAAGCCAGCCGAAAAGACCATGAAGGCCAGCAAGTAAGAGTTTGAGCAACACCGACCGTAGCGCGCTCAAACGCGGGTGCCACTCGCGCTCCTTCGCTACGGTCCAACCATCGGCCTGCATTGTGTTTCCTATTCGGCCTCATGATGCAGGCGGTGGCAAGTTTCACAAAATCTCAGAGCCGCCACCACGGAATAGGGTGTCCGGCACACCTGACGATGCCGGATATCAACACCGGACTTGTCCGGCAAAGTGGTTTGTCGGAGACCAGCTGCATGGTCCGACGATTAAGGGTTGCCGGTTATGGATTCGCGCTCCGGGATGAAGTCCATTCCGGCGCAGAGTTTTCTGTTGGCTGGAGCTGACCCACGGCTGACGTCCCACACGGCTAGTCTCGTATACTCGTTATCAACCCTGCCCATCACCCACTGGTAAACAGGGTCGTCGGTACCCGCAGGCTTGGCAATCTGCACGTGGTTGAGGTTAAAGCCGACTATCGGAGAATTCGTAAGGTCACCAATTGACTTTACCGCGCTGTCCGGGCTGACGACGAGTAGGGGACCTAAATACTTCTCTTCATAGGCCGCGTGCAGATGGACGGGGCGACAACCATACCTCGCCGATTTTTCATTTTCGTATTCTCTAAATTCGTTGAGCATACGTAGATACAAGTTTTCGTTCTTAAGCGATGCAAGCAGGGCGTCATTCATGCCCAGCAGAGATTTAAATTCTCCGGCGAGGTCTGCAATTTGAGCGCCCAGAACTGGCGTCGCTAGTGTAATGATGAACGCGTTCTGCGAACGCTGCGGGTGCGACAATCTTTCGGTCACCATAACTATATACGTCGAGACGATGTTTCCCCCCAAGCTATGCGCGATGAAACCAATCGACCGATATTGTCGCTTGCGCAACGGGGTCATCGCAGCAAACGCGGCGTTCACCACCTCTTGGAAGTCTGGGTTGCTGCCTTTGGCCCAAGAAAGCAAGGCTGTTGTGTATGTGAGCCTGAACACGTCTACCTGACGACCCTGTATAATTGGCGGAAATTCTATCGGCCAATCGAAACCCGTTGACGAATTTTTGAAAGTATCGGCTCCTCCGTAGATTCCATGAACGAAAACTATTGCGTCGAAATCGGCACAAGTCGGTAGCTCTGGCCTACACGATTGATGAACAGTATCCAGCTGGGCGGGAGCAGAGGCCTGTATATCTGACTGAATGCAATACCCTAGAAGTATGACTAAGACCATCATTTGAAACTTGCGGGCTGGATTCATCTTGAAGTCTCCGTTTCGCTGCCGTAGGCCGTATAGTAGGTTAAAGTAAACATATCTCATCGTCCCAAGCAACATGAAATCTCCGACCTCGTAAGCCAGCAGTTCTGATTGTGGATGCGGAAGCAGTGGCGTTGAGGCACTGGTGGCTGTTGCGGCTTTGGCGTTGTCTGTGTTGAAGGTCCTTCGAGTTGTGTGATACGGCCTGTGCTAGACTCCGGCGAATGGACTGGAAGGTCTACCTCGATGTTACCGCGCTTCTAGTGGGTATAGCGGCTCTGATTGTCTCGATTTACGCAATCCTCGACGCTAGAAAGAAGGCACAGGAGGCCATTCTGCTAGACCGAAATCGCGCATACGCCCGTGCCCGGAATAAAATGGCGTGGCTCTATCTCGACTCGACTAATGTAGGCTACCCCTCTGATGTTGCCGCTGCGGTAGAGCAATTCGGTATCATCGCCAAAGCGGCGGGCGGGAAATGGAGCGACAAAGCACTGAAAGAAGCGGTCGAAAACGAATCCTTAGTTTTCGCTAGCCTGCTGGTGAGTCGTGGAGTCGCGGCTTGGAAGCCCGAAATGTCGAAGTTCGACATCGAGCAACATTTGCAAAATTGGCAGGCCGACAAGAATCGCGAACGTATTCAGACCCTACTGGGCCGAAAACCGGAAGATAGAATTTCTTAGCCCCATTTGGTGGGCTGCGCCCCACTTTTCGCCCGTGGATACAATCAGTATCGCAGCGCCGCTGCGTCCGGCCCGATATGCAGCAGTTTCAGTGGTGCCTTACTAGGAGGGAAGGTGCCCTGACTTGCCCAGATGTATCTAGATTGGTCTTGACAGGCAAAATGTTTAGGTGTACACTCGGTTTCGTAGAAGGAGGCTCACATGGCCACAGCAATGAAGAAGGTCGGACTCAACATGAAGGCCAGTGTGTATAACGACTTGGCTCGACTGGCAAAGGACAACGGCCAGACGACCACTTACCTGCTTGAAAAGGCGGCAGAGCACTACATTCAATTTGTTGCCCCGACGGAAGGTACCGTGCGTCCTGAAATCATGGCGCACTTTCGCAAGTCCGTTGAAAAGAATCGCACGTTGCTTCAGCTACTTGCCAAGTAAATGCCTCAGCGCATCTACCTGACGGTGGCCGAAGTCACTGAAATGCACCTTCAGCTAGTAAATGAATTCGGCGGACTCCACGGCATCCGTGACGCGGGGCTTTTGGAGTCCGCCGTTATGCGTCCGCGTAATGGCTACTATGCTGACATTATCGAGGAAGCTGCCGCGCTCATGGAATCTCTCGCAAACAATCACGCTTTCCACGATGGCAACAAACGCATCAGCTTTGCAGCAACGGACGTTTTTCTTCGGGCGAACGGCTACGTTTTGGACGTAGACGGATTGGCCGCGCACAAAGTAATTACGGGAGCCATGGAGAAAAACGAGTTTCGTTTCGCGCTGATTCTTGACTGGTTAATCTCGATTACAAAAGTTGCCTAGTTTGATGTTCTTGTCGTCTCGACGCGCTCAACCGCCACGCACGAAATAACGCAAGGTCCGACAATCTCGCACAGTGCTCGCGCACCGTGCGCATTGCCGCTGCGGATATACAATTGGATACGCTGTCCCGCTGGCACGACGATGCGCTGATGTGAGAGTGGCACCGAGTTTTCAATCTTCTCGTTCATTTACTGGCAGGCGAGCACGCCTGATTAAATACCTTTGCTGCGTACTTTTCTCCTGCAACCTTTGCTTGTTGCCCAGTTTCATAACTTCGATGTGTCCAATCCTTATGCTCCCAGCGTCCAGAACCGCCGCCCACGATAGAGAACTCGCCAGTTCCGGTAGGATACACATCAATAAAAAGTGCGCCAACATCCTGCCCATTCGAGTTGCAATACGCGGTCTTTTGCGTGTGTACGGCAGGCGCTCCAAGGGAATTATGGTCAGTGACGCTAGCAGGGCCATAATGAAAGGAGTTGTGAGCGGCCTTCTGAGCGGATGCGGGACTCGCGCATAGAAGCGCAGTCAGAGCAACTGCGATTAACGTTCGCACCTTAGTTTTCCTCCTCTAGCTCCGGCTCGTAGCGCACCCCGAGGGTTGCCATCCACGCGATGTCTTCGGCCTCGCCAATTTCCTTCGGTATGCTCGCCTCAATTTCACCGCCGATTTCATCTGGCGGCGCGCCCATGTACGCGATGTGCAAATAGTTTTCGCGTGTCAGCGGCACGCCTTCCTTTTTCATCCACGCCAGCACAATGTCGTCGCTCACAAAATTTCTCCCAAATCCAACTCACCACATTCGCTGGCCCGACGCTCGCCTATCAGCGGCTTGCGTTTGCGCATGGCGTGCAGTTCGCGGGCCTTGCGCACGGCTGCGCCTTGCATCACGATTTCGATGCTTACGTTTCCACGCGTCGGCAGTGGGTCAACCTTCACGCCTAGAATTTCCAGCCACGCACGGTCGGTCCATTCACGGTCTTCAGCGGACAGCGGGAAACACGCCCCGAATTTGCGTTTGTTGTCGCAGACGAAAAGCGTGTAGTGGCAGGAGATTTGCCCACACCGATAGACGCACGGATTGGTTGCTCGCATTAGCGCGTCACCAAGTTCCAAAACCACAGCACGCCAATGATTGTGCCGATGACCGCGAGCGTGATTTTATTGGCTCGCGCCGATATGCGCCACCGACCGCCCGAAAGTCGTTCTTGTCCGGGTTCCGCAACGGGTCGCATGACTTGTTGTGCGCGCACCTTGAGAATTACGCGCTCCAGCAGGACACCCAAGCCATAGAGAATGATGCAAGACGCCATACCCAAAGCGATGTCCAGTGGGTTTCTCTCTTCAATACCTCCCGCCACCACAATTAAACCCAAAGAACCGAAAAGCCATTTGATGGCGCGAATTGGTAGTATTATCATTGCTTCACCCACACGATGTCACCGCAGGAGCAGGAATATTTTTCATAAGGGGTTTGTGCAATCCAGCGGGTCTGCCCCGTCCCGTGGCAAATCGCAAACGGGTGGTATGCACAGTGAACATCAGCAGCCATTGCCGCCGCAGGAATCAGCAGAAAGCCCAGCACCAGCAAAAGAGCCAACGCTACACTAAGAATTTTCACTGTCATTCTCCTCGATTGTCGTTAACGCGTGGTGCTTGCGCGATGCGCATTTGTACAAGCCGTTCTCGCGGTCAGCCAAGCAATCGCACCCCGCCGTTTCGGCCTCCAGCAGCTTGCGTGTATATTCGGCGGTTAGTGTCATCAATGCATACAACATTGCGCCTAGGCGATAGCCCGTCAGTACTGGCCGTAGCCTTTTGGTTACCACGTCGGCCTCGTCACGAAGCTCGTTGCGCAGCGAGCCAGTGCGCGGGATTCGGGCGAGAGCAATGGCGACGGTTTGAACGTTGGTGCGGGTCACCGCAGCACCAATCCATCAGCCAAAATTCCATCCACAATTGACGCGACGTAACGAGGCTCGATGACAATGGCCTCACCCCAAAATTGGGTTTCGGGGTCGTCCATCGGCAGGTGTTCGCCCATCCAATCCTTCGCGGCTGAATTCAGCGAGCAAAGAAGGTAAAGGCTGCCGTGGTTTGCGAGTTCAAAATCGGGGTGGCCATGGCATTCCAGAAAAGGTGATGGTCGAAGAACTGACCTCTACAGGACTGCAGGTAGAGAAGGTTATCGAGGATTGGTCGGGGCGCGATTATTGCGTCATCTTCGTGAAGCGCAGTCCATGAAATGGCTGGAAACAAAAACCGAATAAACCATCAAGCTTCAAATTTTTGCGGCTTGAGACTTCGCAAGAACTCCGCAGACTGCCCGAGGACAGGAGATTTCAAATCGGAGCGTGTTCGGCGAATTCCCGGGTTACGAGCAGGATTTATTTCTGGCTCAGAAGATAAAGGTCGGCGTGACCGCCGGGACGCGCATAGACGATGGTGGAAAGGTCCCTGGAAATATCGTAGGCGTCACTACCATTGTAAGTCAGAGGGAATGTAAAGGGGACTTTCAAGGCGACCTGGGGTGCCCCGATGATGTTACCGTCTCTCCAAGGCTGACGGAAAATCGTGACTTCACCGCGAGAAGCAACTGCATACAGGAACGACTTGCCATCGCGAGCAAAAGTCACACTGGCCGTCACGGTGCCAGGAAGCAATGAGATGCATCTCCGCTCGGAGATGGAGACCTCGTAGATTCCAGCCTTTTCTCCCGACCATATAGCGCCGAGCAGGTACTGCCCTTCGGGGTCAGCATCTTGAACAAGGACGCAGTTGTCCACGACCTTCTCCAGATTCGAACTGTCCACGCTCCATTTCCAAATGTTGAATGTTTGCCCCTTATCTACGACACTCACGTATAAGGATTTCTGGTCAGGGCTCCATACCGGATTCATAGGCGTGCCTACCATCGGTGGGAGCTCACGAAGACCGCTGCCATCGGCCCCGACGATGTAGTTTTTGGATTCCGCGCCAGCCTCCACTTCAAAAAAGGACAGGTGAATATTGTCCGACGCCCACGTCCCCGTACTCAGAGTTTCATCTCCGGTGGCGATTTTGAGTTTGTTGCCACCGTTGATGTTCGACACCCAGAGTTCGTGATTCTTGCCTGAGGGGAGCGTGATGTACATTACGCGCTTTCCATCTGGCGAGATGACGGGCTGAGTTGCGTCTTCCGTCACGATGTCTGTCGATTCCTTTGAATGAACATGATAAGCAGTGAGGAAGCCGGAGGATTTGCCATTCACAAAGTAAATCCCTTTCCCTCCTGGGTCTGGCATGGGCGAGAAGTCCGGTCCTGCTCCGAAAGTAATCTGCGTCAAACTTCGGTCCTGCAGGCTGTATTTCCAGATGTTCGTCAGCCCATTTACCGTCCGGCTCAATAGCAGGGTCATTCCTGGTTCGGCCCACACGATGTCATCCAGGTTCCGATTCCCGGACACCGCACCCAAATCAACTGCCTCATGCGTAGTCACGTTTATTCTGGAAAAACGGATATTTGGCGAGTCTCGTCGCTCACCTGCAGCTAGCAGGTCGTTGCCACCGGGAAATAGCAGAAGCGGGATAAAGAACAGGCGACTACCTTCGGAGTTGTACACTAGCTCTTCGTTCAGTCCGGTTTTCCCCGCACGAAACAATCCGGAGCTATCAGACTTCACATAGTAAATGAATTCGCCATCCACAGAGGGAACCGCAGAGTTGCCAGACACAACTCGGCGGGGAGTCCCACCTAGCGTCGGCACCGCCCAAACCTCCTCGCGGCCGATAGACCTCTCGTAATAGATTTCTGTGCCGTCCGGCGAAAATGTGTCGACAACCTTGTCGCCTTCGTCATTCGTGAGTTGAAGGGGCTCGCTACCGGAACTGAGCATCAGAAACACTTGCGCGACGCCGCCAACCGGTGAGACAAACGCCACCGCGTGGCCGTCGGGGGCTAGCCTCGCGTCGTTCATAGGCTTATTCCACTGACTGATTTGCGTAATCCTTGAGGGCGCACTCGGAGTGTGCGAGCGGGGCCAAAAGTGATATGCCGCAAAGGCTGCTGCCAGGAGTGCGATGCAAACGGCCAAAACAACATATCGCTTCCGTGCAAGCCCCGCTGACAGCTGAACCGTCGCGGTCGAGCGACTTGTGGGCTCCGCAGTGACCTCCGGAACCGACTCTCTCCCCGGTGATGAAATTCGGCCCGAATCCGTGTCCCGCCGCAGACGCTTGAGGTCCGTCCGTATGTCCGAGGCGTGCTGATAACGGAGGTCGCGGTCTTTCTCCAGAGCCTTGTTTATGATGCGCTCCAGGTCTGGAGATATCTCAGGATTCACTCGCGCCAGTGGGGTCGGCGCTCGGTTCAGAATCGCCTCGTGAATGATTGCCGAGGTGTTGCCGGAAAATGCCATCCGGCCAGCGGTCATTTCGTATAAGACAGCGCCGAACGAAAATAAATCTGTTCGCGCATCCAGCTCCTCTCCGCGTGCCTGTTCCGGAGACATATAGGCCACGGTGCCGACTGCCGTTCCAGGGCTCGTAAGCAAGTCTTCGCTTGGAGCCGTTGGCATTGCAGAAGCACCTACACCCGACGCTACAGGAGTGAGCTTGGCAAGTCCGAAATCGAGAATCTTCGCGTCACCACGCTTGGTAACGAAGATATTCGCGGGTTTGATGTCTCGGTGGACGATGCCCCGAACGTGAGCAGCGTCCAACGCATCGGCTATCTGAATCCCCAGTTCCAGCACCTGTTCTGACGGAAGTGGTCTCCCACTGATGAGATGCTTCAGCGTTTGACCACCCAGAAATTGCATGGCGATGAACCGCCGACCCTCGTGTTCACTAATCTCGTAAATGGTGCAGATATTCGGATGGTCGAGCGCAGAAGCAGCCTGCGCTTCGCGCTCGAAGCGTTCGAGGGCTTGATGGTCTCTGGCTACATTGTCCGGCAGGAATTTCAGGGCGACAAAACGATGGAGGCGTGTGTCCTCGGCTTTATAAACGACACCCATGCCGCCCCCACCGAGCTTCTCTATGATTCGGTAGTGCGAGATGGTCTGGCCGATGCCCGACGGGAGTTCCGCCATTTGCGCACATCTTAGGTTGGAGTAGAAGGCAAGTCAACGAAGAGAGACTGCCTGGGGGCTAAGTCCAAACGCGCTAATCGTACAAGTGGTTTTCGCGCTTCGGTTACTCGATTTTCCGGCGCTCCATCGGCACCATCGAAATATCCACGGGACCGGGCACCGTACATTACATCATTTCGAGTACCGACTTGCGAAGTTAAGGAAAGCAGAGCATGAGAAGTTCGATTAACCAGTTTCACGTGTACATTCAGTTCCGCACCAGAGACGGAAAGTTTCCAACGGGCGCGCCGTGGTATGTGGGGAAGGGATTGCTTGGGCGTGCTCGTAAGAAGAATCGCGTATCCAAAGAACACATGTGGGTACTTCCCTGCGAAACCGAACAAGCCGCTTTTGAATGTGAGCGATTTTTTATCAAACTTTTTGGACGGATTGACTTGGGCACGGGCTGTTTGCGAAATCGAACGGACGGTGGGGAAGGCACGTCTGGACTCAATCGTGTGTTTTCAATTGAACATCGCGCAAAACTTAGCACGGCACATATAGGCAATACAAGCGCTCGCGGTGCCAGACGCTCCGTCGAAACTAGAGCCAAACTGAGTGCCGCTATCAAGGCGTATGTCAAGACACACAAAAACAGCTTCCTAGGTCATACTCATACCGATGATGTGCGAGCAAAACTGAGTGCGGCGAACAAAGGTCGCAAACCTACCGAAGACGCACGTGCCAAAATGTCAGCGGCACAGATGGGCAATACAAATGCGCGTGGCTGCACACACACCGACGACACTAAAGCCAGAATGAGTGCGGCACACAAAGGGCTTGTGCGGTCACCAGCGCACTGTGCAAGTCTGAGCGCAGCAGGCAAGGGTCGAGTGTTTTCACCTGAGCACTGCGGAAAACTAAGCGCCGCAGCGAAAATACGCGAAGCTACCAAACGTCTTCAAAAACTAGCCTTGCGAGTTGAAACTTAATCCTCATCGTTCGGCTCCCACCGCACGCCCATCTGCGCCATCGTCGCAATGTCGTCTGCGTGCCTAATTTCCCACGGAATGCTTGCCTCAATCTCGCCACCGATTTCTTCGGGCGGATTCCCGAAATACGCGATGTCCAAATAGTTCTGTCTGGTCAACGGGATGTTGTTCTTCTTCATCGCTTCCAACACGATGTCTTCGCTCATCCGATTTCTCCAAGATTAACAATTCCCGGTTCACCGTGATAGCTTCGTTCGTATCCGGCGCGCCAGAATTCCCAGCGTACCGACAGGAGCAACTCACGCTCGGATTTGGCGCGCTCTATGTTGGACGGCTGCAATGTGGTAGGCCCAGATAGTTCTATGTTCGTGATGTCCGGGTCTGTGAGTAATCCATCCCCATTCACCGCAAGGGAATTGCGCGATAAGATAAGTCCTGCCATTGGTGTATTCAACTTTCGTCTCCTCAAATTTGGGATGATGGCTCATGCAATTTCACCCAAGAAACATTCACCTGTACCGTGTCCGCGTCGTTCGTCGCTCATCAGCGGCTTGCGTTTGCGCATGGCGTGCAACTCGCGTGCTCTGCGCACCGATTCGCCTTGCATCATAATTTCGATTGATACACGGCTGCTCGATACTTGTGGCGGCTCTGCCAGAATTCCGCAGTCGCTCAAAAATTTTCGGTCAAATCGCTCGCGCTCCTCAGCCAAGCACATCCCTGTATGAATTCTCGCGTCACAAATAAACAGGGTGTAGTGCCGCGTCAGTTGCGAGCACCAACGGCACAAAGACTGACCCGCTGCGTTGTGTCGGATGGGGTGGATGGCTTGCATCAGCGCACCATCAGCCCGTCGCGTTGCGCGCCAATTACGACATCCGAAATATATCTATGCTCAATGACCACGCCGCGCGCCCATTGCTGCGCATCCTCGGGCAGAAATTCAGCAACCCAATCTCGCCCAGCGGGAGTCAATGGCGTGAAGATAAAAATTGTGCCGTGGTTGGAGAATTCAATATCGGCCATTCGTTTTCTCCGAGTATCAGAGAACGGCCAGCGAGAGTTGGGATTGGCTGCGGGGTGGGATTTTGCCCTTTGGGCCGCATCCCTCCAGATTCTGGAGGCTGGCACCGTGGCGTTTTTCTCGCTCGGTTGCCGAGGCGTTAACTGCACGCCCTCTCTTGATACTCGAAGCATGCTACCACACGAACCCGATTCCTGCAACGGTACGGAAGTCCCGATGGCACTGGCTCGCCCAAGATCACGACTCGAACGCCCAAGCGGCTCGGAAAATTGATCTGCCCGGGACGATGACGAAATAGCTTCTCTGTCAGACAGGAATGCGCTTCTACCAGAGCGCCCTTTACGTTTGCGTCGTCGGGACTGTTACTTGCTTCTTTCGGTGACCCACCGAGGCCACGGATCGCTGGCGGGTACCGTTTCGATGCTCTCGATCTTCGAGAAAATGAACTGGAACTCCCAGAGATTCTGGTGTCCGTACCGACCGCCTCCCTTGCGGAACACTGCTTCGCCTTCGGGCGAGATGCCTTGTGGAATGTCCACGCTCTTTGGGCCGTCGAACTCACCCACTACGCTAATTCGGGCGCGACCGTTCTGTTTCAATAGTTCTTCCAGCTTTTCCTTTAGCTCCGGGGTCATCGGGCTTGGAGAGCCGAACGGTTGCAAAGCTACCCAGGCGGTATGGTCACGTGTGGCACAACCGAGATCGTACACTTCGCTTGTTTCGTTTCCGGTTCTGTAGATAGCGTTTATTCGCACCGTGAGGTGGTCATACTTTCTCCAATCACTTGTAAGCTGGCACAAAGAAACGGTCTCTATTTGTGTTGAGACTTGAGATTTCTGTTTTTCTTTGACCTGCCAAGCACCCAGAAGAACTGGGATTGCTGCAATGACTGCTGACATGCGTCGTGGTGTCATTCTCTAATCCCTCTAGGGCTGGTCGGATAGTTTGGGTCCGGGATGATCAGGCGTGACGCTATATCCATTTGTGGGGTCGGCCAGAAATTTATTTATGGTCGCATCGACCTGCGAGCGGCTGTCGCTAGGATCGATCACGTATTGTCCGTTTCGGTCGAGTGAACGCGGTTCGCCAGTGGCCTGAATGATCGATGCGTTCACGTGATATGCGGCGTTCTCCGAGTCGTACACCGTCGCGTCCTTCGCGGGGTCAAAACTGCCGTTTGGCTTCAACGATGCCGCGAAGGCCTGGTCCATTCCAACGTGACTACCTTCGTGACCAACATCCTCATCAAGAGCAACATCGACATGTGAACCGGGAATGTTGACCGTGATCTGGTACGTCACGCTCTTACCGTTCGTTCTGTACCTAAGTTTCGTGAGCCCCTGATCACCGCTGACGAATGTCACAGTCACGTGGTTGTCGGTATTCGGGTCGCCGTAGGCTGCGGCCGCGGCAGCTGTTGCCGTGTCCTTAGATTTCAAATCTCGCTTTCTCGCCGCTTCAAATGCCACGTCCAGAGCAGAAGAACAATCCGGGCTGTCCGCACACCTATACTTCCCCGTGGGGTCAGTGTACCTCAGAGGGTTGTTTATCGTGTAGCTATATGAGTTCCACCCCTGGGGATTCTTCAAAGTAGCTGCTTTCAGGCCTGCGGGATCGGGAGACATGAACCGGCCCAGTGCCGAAGAATCGTATCGAGCGGCGAAGTTATCGAGCCCAGATTCGCTATCGCGTTCCTTGCCGGTGAATTTGTAGTTTTGCGGGCATGTGTTGACGATAGGGGTGCGCTCTCCGCCGAAGGGGTAGAAGTCGGCATCGTAGCAGGGCGAGGTCTGTCCTGACTGCACGATTGCCCGAGAAGTTCCTAAATGGTCCCCGAAATAGAAAAATACGTTGTTTGAAGGCGAGTCTCGACGGCCAACTCGCGTTCCTCCGAAGGATACATACTCGCTTATCAGATTTCCACTCAGGTCGGTCTCATCCAATACTTCTCCGCGGCTCCCGTACCAGTAGAGCTTGCCATTCGATTTCTCGATGCGGTGTCCGTCGCCGTCATAGATGTAGTTGACTCCAGCAGTCGAGGTCATTTCGTTTTCGGCATTGTAAGAGTAGCTGGCTGCACCAGGAGCCGGAACCGTGATCAAGTTTCCGTCAGCGTCGTAGACATATCCTGATGGACTAGATATCTGATTAGACCCGTTTACAAGGACGTTGAGGCTCTGCTGGTTGCAACCAGTGTAAGCCGACGAACTTACACCAATGGACAAAAAGTTCCCCCACTGGTCGTAATTGAAGAGTTCGCCCCAGCAGTTGGCTGGACTATTCGAGTAGGTAGAACTTGTATACGCCCGCGAGATGCGGTTCAGCGAGTCGTAAAGGAAAGTCTGGGAGCGCGTTGTGTCTTGGTCATTTGTGATCCCAACCACGTCGCCATTGTCCGCTCCTAAATTGTAGCTGTACTTCAGATCCAGAATTGTCCCTGTTGTCGCCGTTGCGGTGCACGCATCGTTCAACGGTAAGCTGGTCCCACTCCCGGCCCAGGACCAGCAGGGCTGTAAACGTGAGTTGTACAAAATCGTATAATTTACACCACTGGTACGGAATGCAAGCGCACCATGCGGCGCATAAAGCCCACCTGATACATACGAAATCTCGTTGGCGTTGTCGGCAGCGGCAGTGGGCTGAGCCGCAGAGTTATAAGTGTAGCTAATGATCCGACCACTCGGATAAGTCAGAGTCGCGAGCGAACCGTCGAGATTGTACGCGTAGGTCGTCTGATTTGTTACACTGTTCGTTATACGCTTATCACCCCACATACGTCCCATTGTGTCGTAACTCCAACTTTCAGAGCCTGTTGGTGCGTCCGTCATGCCAGTTCGACGTCCCTTGTTATAGCAAGGGCTTGCTCCGATGCAAGTGGTCCCGTCGTACGAGTATGACACCGTCGGCGTCGAATCCGAGTATGTTTTGGAAGTGAGGCGGTTCAATGTGTCATACGCGTACGTTGTCGTCACGGATTTTGCGTCAGTGCGTCGACAAACAGCGCTTGGGTCACCGCTGCACAGCGATCCTCCAGAAGTGGTGTAATAATAATTGATAGTGCCAGATTCCGAGTTGCCAGAGGTGGTGAGTCGAGGTATCAAGTCGTACGTAAAACTGCGGGTCACGGTGCTTTGAGCGACCCCGATTAAATTGTTATTCAAATCGTACGTGTAGCACGTCGGAACTGAAAGAGTGCCGCTTAAATTCGGTTCATCGACCTCGATAAGTCTGCCGAATCCATCTGTCCATGACTGTCGCATCTTACCTGCTTCATCAACGGTGAGAACCGGATAGCCCAAGCCGTACGTCGATGATGTGCATAGCTGTGTACTTAGCCCCCCAGCCGATCCGGCCGTTGCACCGTAGTACGTTTTTGAGATACTGCCGTCTGCCTCTAGGGTCTGGACCGTGCGATTTAGTCCGTCATACGTCGGCGTCTGCCAGCCGTACGTTGAGTCGGATGTCGTCCGGTATGGATTGCTCATCTTCTGGACGCGGCCATTAGAATCGTACACAGTGGCCACCATGGTTTGCCCGCTCGGATCACTGACGAGAATCTTGCTTGTGATCCGACCTAGACTGTCGAGCAAGGTCTGATCGTGACGGCAAGCGCTCGAAGTTGTGGGGCAATTTGTCGTGAGGGCTGCGCTCGTAATTCCAGTGCCGGTGTCAATCTCAGTCTCTGATCCACTCGGATAAACCGAATACGTCCAACCACCGTCAGGCCGCTTCGTACTCGTCGGACGATCCAGGGAGTTATAAAAGTGAGATTGAGTCGTTTGAAGGTTGGGATCGGTAGATAGCGCCTTCTGACCCTTGCCCCAGTAGTAGCCAAACGTGTTTACAAGAGACCCTTGCGTGACCGATTTCGGATACGCGTTGGTCGGAGCTGGAGGCGTGAATGGAACTGGGCTTGAGCCGTCCCCGGAGTCGGTAAAAAAATTGTCTGTATAAATATAGGTCGTCGGATTGTTGTTTGAATCGGTTGAGGTTGTGACATTTCCGGTCGTAGGCCTTGGATGTGGTCAGAAAAGTTGACGTGCCGGACACGAGTTTCTGAACCTGAGTCAGGTTTCCACGAAACGTGACACCGCTTCCATAATTTGTGTCGTCATGGTGCGTGAGGCCGCCAACGGTCGTCAGGGAAGACCCATCGTAGGTATTGACGGTTTGAGAGACGGTAGCGCCGTTTTTGCCTGTTACCGTGACGCTCGTCGGACGGTCCACAATATTATTGTGCAAATAGCCATTCAGGTACGCGTACGTTGTCGTTCGATCTGCTGTGGCAGGCAAAGTGCCCGTATAGAAATTCCATTCCGACTGGGTTAGCAGATTTCCGTAGTTGGTGGTCGTGTCCCAAGCATATTGTGTCGTCTGATTCAGGTTCGTCCCGCCAGGAAGCGGCAGCGTAGTCGTCGCGGAGAGCTTTCGTATATTCTCTGCTACATACGACTCCACCGCGCATGTGACGACGGACGGGCATGTGGAAGAACCGAAGGTTTGAGTGATCGTCGCAAGCAGATTTGCCGATGAAACCGATCCGCTATAATACTGGGCTTCGATTGGCCAAGCACCGTTGTTCACATCAAACGTGTAGACAGCGTTGTCGCTAGTAGGCGCAGGTTGTGTGACCTGCATCTGTTGCTCGCAGCCCACTTGCCCGCTCGAAACACATTGGGAGATCAGGGAAGGAGTGTAGTTCCACGTGCCGTCGGGCGTCGTCCTCGCGCTTATCCCTCTCGTTACATGCTTGCCTAATACGTCCCACTCCGAATCAGCGAAATTTGCGTATGAATATGTGATATTCCCGCCAGTGGGCAAGGTCATTGAAGTCAGCAGTCCGTAGTGCCCTTGGGAGGTTCCGGAGTCGTAAGTAAACGAATAGCTCGTGCCGTCCGGAAGTGTAAGCGATTGAAACTCCGTTAGTGTGCCTTGGGAATCCGAGTGCCCCGAGCCAGAGGCTGCGAAGTCAGTGTAAAAATTGACGGATTCCAATGTGACCGTGTAATTGCTTCTTGTACCTTGCGAATTCAACACGCCATACGTGATGGTGTTTCCGCTGATCGAACTGGTAACGGGCGTCCGTCCCAGCGTATCGATTAAGTTTTGGTTGGAATCGAGAGTAAAGTAATTTCCGTTCGCGTCTTCGGGAGTTCCGATGGTTGCCGTACCGGAATAAACTTCAGTGCCGTCCGGCGCAAATACGGTCGCAGACGTGTAGTTAGTGACAGATATAAAATATCCAGAAGCATCTTCAGCGCTCCCGCCACTGGTCGGCTGATTCAAGCTGGTGTAGTTGCCACACTGATCGTCAAAACCCTCCTCCGTCTGCGCTGGAAACAGGTGGGGAGTGCCGTCCGGAGCGGTCCATATGAAATTCTTGAAAACAACCCATTCTGGGGCTCCGTCGTCTTTAGAACAACTGCCCCCGGTGGCGGAAGTGAAATTGACCAGTCCTGTATCCGCCGAGCTGACGAGCCGCCAACCGCCCTTGTACGCATTTTCGAGACCTGCAGCCCAGACTTTCGGAGAACCGATACCCGGCGTCCACGCGTAAACACCGCTGGTAGTCCAGATGGCGCTGTCATACATCAATGCAAATTTAACTGGGGAACCACCCCGCTGTGCGAACGTTCCCAACGGAATCTCCAAGTGAAGACCGCCCGTTGCGGCGTTGATGTATCCGCTTTCGACGGGTAGTTGTGATGAGAATGGAAGAACTCCAATGCTCTGGAGAGGATCAACCTGCGCGCTTGCTGGCGGCGCGCTCGGGCCGAGGAGCCACGCGAGCGCTATGACCACTAAGGAGAAAACGGCGCGTGAACACCAGGTTCGATTTGAACCGAAGGAAAGTCCGTATTTGCAAGTCTGCATGGCCACGCTCTTCCTCCTCAAACGGATTCAAGGCAGAGTTCTTTGGCGATTGACTAAAGCTGGAAGTCGGAGTCTTGCAAGCCGGTATTAAAAGTGATGTTGGTTAGCTGAATGGACCAAGTCTGCAATCCACCGCTTTGCTCGGTAAATGAGAAGGGCGCGAGAATTCCGTTCACAGTTTGGTAGTTGGAAAATCGAATTTGGCGCAGCAGATGGTTAGGAACCGTGTCTTGGAACATGGACACCTGAAATGTAGAAGCGTCAATGAAGAAATCTACGGTGTGGTATTCAGCGAACACACCGCTCGGATCAGGCAGTCCGGGAATAACTTCCTGCACCGAGATATCGTGAACTGAACGACCATCGAGTTGGACGATACCTTTGTACGATAGATTGAACCACGGACTGTTTAGCGCCGGTACCATTAGGAGATACGGAAGAACAAGGCAGCTTGGACAGGCCGGAGCTTGCGCGTTAATCTGCACCGCAGTTCCGTCTACTGCGGTCGCCGAAACCTGTCCCTGGCTTATCGCCTGGGAACGGACCCCCGCTGGCAAAGTCGCATCGAGTCGAAACTGATTCATTCCTCGTCCGCGAACGGTCAGAGTTCCTTGGAGAGTGCTGGGCTGGGAGTACGTAATGTTTCCGGTACCTGTGACATCGACAATCGCGCTGATCGCGGTTACTCCTCCAGCGGCACCAATAACTTGGTTCAACACCGTTACTGCCTGAGGGTCCTTGGTTACGGTTGTCGGAGCCTGTTGAGCAGGGGTTGGAAAGGCAAGCAGGGCAAGACACGTCGGAATCGCGAGCCGCTTGAGAAGCATGGTTCCTCCACGGCGATCAAATTTCGCTGCTATATAATTGAGAACATCTACTTATGTCAAGTAAATACCTAAGTATTTCTAAGCTGTGTTAGATACCTTTCGCCCTATCTTCCAGCCACGGACGCCCATCGATTACCCTAATCGATTTCGTTTCTAAGTCTAAATTAGAAGGTTTGGGGAACTTGCGTCGGTGCGATCAGCCAGACACAATCCGAACTACGCGGAAATCCTGACCTAAAATTGTTTCTGCTCGAAATGCAGTTTTAACATTAAAGGATGGAACCAGAGTCTGCGAGCCGTTCGTCGTTGAAGAAGAAACTACACGTGGCACGGCGACTAACGTGTGCAGGCGGGGCGCTCAACCCACCGCTACTGGACGGTAAAACCGGCGTCTAGTTTGTACGAGGTCCCATCCGGATTTGAAAGAATGATTTGTGCAGGACCGCTCGTGACGCTCGGCACCGTCACCTGCAGAGTGTCGGCATCGACGAACTTCGCTGCAGCGGGAGTTCCGTTGAAAGATACGGTCGTGGCAGCCTGAAATCCACTTCCTCTAACTTGGACGACCGCTCCGGAGCTGCCGGACGAAGGGGTCGTGCTACCGATTGAAAGAGGTACAGCGTCCAACTCGATGACGTCAGTCCAGCGTTCGTGATCAGAAAGATTTTTTGTCCGGGATCATCTACCGCAAGTGAGCCGCTCACAAACGCATCCTGCTCGTTAAATAAGATTCTTTCGGCAAGCGCTCCATGACGGACGTCAATAATGTCCACGCCAAGATCTGTTGAAGAGTAGAGTAAAGCCCCGCTGTCATGAACCGCTATCCCAGGCTGATTTACGGCAGCGAAGATAGATTCAATCCCAAGCTGGGAAATCTGGTTGAGTTGTGAGTCGAGAAACATCGGGAACGGAAAATCGGAAATCTCCGCGGCATTGTTTATAGCAAACACGTTTCCGTCGCGGGCCGCTGCAACGTCGTTCAAGAACAACTCGTAAACCCCTCCTGTGTTATGTGCTTCCCACGAATCAGTTGCGGCAGACCATATCATCGCGTAGCCGCCGCTATCGCCCGGTGTGGCGATGAAAACTTTGGTCCCGTCACCTGATTGGCTCATTGGCTCACCCGAGACCTGAACGAAGAATGGGAGGTCGTTGCGCGGAGTGGCTATCAATGTAGTCAGGCTTAGTTCGTAGATCACTCCGCCACCGCCTGACAGCTCGTTCGTCGTCCCGATATCTACGAACACAGTTCCTTTGATAGTCGTTGCAACCGCGTGCGGTCCTTCCGGAAGCGAATCTGGTCCAATCGGAGGCGCGATCTGAACGGCCTTTGCCGATGCGGGGTTGTCTGGGTCAATGATCGAGACCGAGTCATCGCTGAAATTCCCTACAATCAGCTGTGAGCCGTCAGGCGTGAGCGCCATCCCCTGCAACTGGCAAGTGCCGCCCAAGCTCGGTGGCGTGATCGGGGTTCCGAATGAATTAGAGGTCAGAGAAAATATATCGATGTGGTCACCCGCGTTCAAGTACAGCTGTTGACGAGTTGAGTCGTATAGAACCGCCGAAAATGTGTCCGATGAGGCGTAGTCCGTCACGCCAGTCAGATAACGAAATCCTTTGGGATAAGTTGCTGTGCCCGTGGGGGATTTAACAACAATATCTACGAGCCCAGGAGACCCCGCAGGAACATTAAGCGTCAGATCCTGCACCGGGAAACCTTGCAGCTGGGTTCCCCCAACTACCTTTGCACTGCCGGTTCCAATCGTGACTTGCTGCGTTGCCCCTGGCGTGTCCACTGAGAAGCCGAAGCCATAGATATCCGCACCGACGTTACCGTCTGGGGCGGAAGCGAGTGGAGCGGTCAGCAACGGGACGGAGCCGTAAGTGAAGCTCTGCGGAAACATTGCCATCAATCCTGCTGAATCTATGATCTTCACGTTGACCACTCCGGCATCTGTCGCAGGCGGACTGGTGGCCTGTAATTGTGGATAACTCACGTTCTCTGTGGTCGCCAACTGCGAACCGAACCATTGATCAGGAACACTGGTTGAAGCCCACGTCACCGTGGTAATGGTCCCCCCTGAACGAGACCTTCACTCGGCGCGATTACCCCACCGTCCGAAATAATCGTCGGATTAGTCAGGGTCTGAAAGTCGGTCGAATCGTCCAACACAAGACCTCCAACAGCCGAACCAATAACCAGCCCAGTTCCTTCAGCCGCGAGCGGATTTTCAATGTCAGAAGACGCGACAGGCGATCCGTTTGAATAGCCAGGGGCTGTGCCGAGAACAGTGCAGTTTGTCGCGTCGATTGTGGTGATGACTGCCACCGGCCCTGGCGTAACCATATACAAGCGCGTGCCATCGGGGCTATAAACCAAACCCGTTGGCATCCCAGCCTGGGGACCGGCGACACTCAACGGGATCTGCCCAAGGACATTGAACTGGGCGTCGATGAAGGTAAGGCCAGGCCCCGCAAACAACACAAACTGTGTCCCTGCTGGGTTGGCCGCTGCGAGAATCCCACCAGGCACCGCACTGGAGGTTCTGATCGAGTCGGTAGCCGAATCATAGAAGCTGGGGTTGGACGCGAAAAGAACTTCAGTGCCGCTCGCGTTGGCCACGACGGGACCTCCCGTCGGTAGATCGTTCCGTATCACCGCAGTGTTTGCCACAGGGTCCCACTCCACAACCACGCCAAAAAAGCCGTTCTCAAGCGATTCGAACAATACTTTGCCGTTCGAGAGGAGATACGGGTTCTGTGCATACGTCGGAATGTCGTTGGGGTCGGCAAAATTCGAAATTATAGAGGCGGGATTATCGGGTACCCAAAACTGGATACCCGAAACAGGATCGTTCACAGCTGGCAGCGTTTGCCATTTGATCACCTGTAAGAGAGTGGTATCGATCCATGCGACCTGCTGCAAGTTGGTGCTTGCCAATATTTTCGTGTCGTCAGCGCTCAAACCGACAGCCTCAATGCCCGGTACAGGAATTCTGGCGACGAACTGCCCATTGGAGATTGAAATCGCGTCAACGAGACCCAGGTCGGGCTCGCAGGCGAAGATCAAGCTGTGAAGCGAGTCGTACACCGCCGAACTAGGAGTGTCGCCCGTCCGGATCAATATGGTTCGATTGCCGGGGTAGATCGGTGGCGGACTCCCACCGGGCCCGCCCGATCCGCCCCCACCTCCGCTTCCGCCGCTCCCACCAGACCCTCCCGCGTTACCGCCTGAACCGCCACCGCAAGCGAAGAGCGATAACATTCCGACGAGGCAAAAGACAAGCGCACACACGCAGAATGGAGGTTTCGATGCGGAGCGAAATTGAAGCGAGCGTTCCGTCTCAGCGAGCGCCTGTGACGTTCGCGAGAGGAGATTCACTTAGCAGCAACGCCCGATTCACGTTCCATAAGTGGCAGGGAGTATACCTGTTGCTACCTATCACGACAAGGCTAAATAAGTGTAACAGTACCGTGAAAGGCGCAACCGTCGTACGCGCAAGACTCCACCAAGCTTCCAGCTGGCGCAAAGGTTCGGCAGTTAATCACTCATGAGAAATGCTCGAACGACGGCGACGATGATCTAATCCAACAAACACTGGCTGACTGCAGAGTTTTTCGACTTGTTACGCGAGCACAAGGTCGCCTACGCGCTCATTGACCAAGCCTGGATGCCTCTGCCACGCGAGATATTCGAGAAGTTCGATCCAATCACCGCCGACTTCACCTATATCCGGCTGTTGGGCGACCGGAAAGAGATCGAAAAGAAAACTAAGGTCTGGGACAAGGTGATCGTGGATCGTTCCAGGGAGTTGATGAGTTGGGTGAACGTCTGCCAGCGCACAACGCGCCGAGGTGTCCCGACATGCGTTTACGTGAACAATCATTACGCGGGATTTGCACCGGGCACGATTGAACAGTTTCAGAAGCTGTGGAAAGCCTCTACCGGAGAGGGATGATGCCAAGCTCTGTTCAATGCGCTGGCAGATGACGTGGATCGGCGCGCTTACCCGCCTTGCTGCATTAAATCACGGAGTAGAGAGCTGCAATGACTCGCCCTTCGATCCTCAAGAAGCTGGAGCAGGAACTCCGACTCGACGTCGAGACCGAGCGCCAAGTTGTATACATCCTCGCCGAAGTACGAAAAGTGCTCGAACAGGCGAATGAGATTCACGACTACTTCGCGCTGGATTTCTATTGCTCGTTTGCATTGCACACTGTGATGGATCGGGCTGGTGCGCAACGCATCCTGCAGCGCTTCGACTCTGCTCATCCTTTACTCCTGGCCAAGCAAAACTTGCCGCACGACCTTGCCAAGGAAATAGGCGAAACCATTCATCTGAGGAAATTCCACGACCAGCTAGAGCAGTTCATCACAGAGAATGATCTGCCTGACAGACTTTTTTCCGATCTCGATGCTTGGGCTAGATTCTTGCATTTGTACGGGCACGTCATCAACGAGTGTACGCTGACTCTGCGAGATGACTCCCTAGCTCTCAAGAACATCAACCGCATAGTGGTGGGAATTGAGCAAGCGACTGCCCCTGTGGACGGTTTTCCGGACCAATTAATTTTTGTTCTTCGATGGACTTGTCACGGCAAAGACGGAGTGTGCAGTCATCACGAATCGTTCAATGGGTACGAGGCCGCGGGCTCTTAGCGATCATGAGACACGTCGCTACAGCTCTAATGCTCGGGTTTGTGCTCACGGGCTGTACATCGTCACAGCATTCTGATGCTAAAGAAGATGCCAAGGCTCAGTGTGAAGAACCGGTGAATCCTTATGACGAGGGGACCGGGCATTACGCGGGATACGAATGGGCAGAGAGCAGGGGGTCCGGAACTTGCGATGGATCATCCCAATCATTCAATGAAGGTTGTGAGGAGTATGAGTCGCAGGTAGCTGAGTATGACGAGTGCGAAGCCGAGAAGCACAAGTAGCTGTGGGTGATACACGCTGCCGTTGGGGGACATCAGATAGAAAATCTGATGAACCGTCAAAAACGGGCCGAAACAGTAGCATCAAATTGACATCAAGTGCTTGATGAGAGCCTGAAACTGCCTAAATTCACCAAAGGTTAAGTTCTTGCCGCTCAATAAAACCATCGTTCTTGTGGGCGTTTCGGAGGGTCGAATAACATCCAGAATCTGATGTACTGCCAATTGTACGACCTCCCAGCAGGGGGGCAACAGGCAACAAAAAAGGGCCGTTGGCACGACCCTGAACTACTTTACCGACGGAACGGATTTTCGTCAACAGTCCCGGCTCATCGCAAATATTTCGTGCGATGCCGCTGCAGCACAAAATGCTCGCGCGGTGCCCGCTCAGCGGCGCGAAAACGTCGCCGCACATCCCCACAACAGACGCATTTCGCGAACCTCGCCTAAAAATTGACATTCTCATCGCCGCCTTTCAGAATCCTCCCTCAGCAGCCTATGAAATCCGTCATGGCACTCGAACCAGCAACCCGCGCGTCCAGTGCTCTCGTGCCGCTCGTCCACACGGGTTTCGCTCTCACCGGCGTCATGACCACGCTTCTCGGCCCGCTGCTTCCCTCCCTCGCGGCCCACTGGTCCCTGAACGACGCGCACTCCGGCGATCTTTTTCTCGCGCAATTCATCGGCTCGTTCATCTTCGCGCTCATCTGCGGACACCTGATCCCTCTGCGCGGCTTCCGTTTCTGCTTTGTCGCCGCGTTCGCGCTGATCGCCCTGGGAACTTTTCTCCTAGGACGCGGGCCGTGGACGCTGGGCCTCGCAGCCGTTTTTCTCTATGGCTCTGGCCTCGGCCTCAGCATCAGCTCAACGAATTTGTGGATCGGCGAAACGAACCCCAACGCCCGTGCCGGCGCGCTCAGCCTGGTGAATTTCACCTGGACCATCGGAGCTCTCTTGTCTCCGTCGCTGGTCGCCCTCGGCGATCACCTCCATCGTATGAGCCTGGTCTTGGACGCACTCGCCGCCGTAGCGGCGTTGCTCGCGCTGGCTCTCGCAGCGTCGCGCTTCCAAACCGCTTCGCCCTCCGGCGACGCGTCGCCGATGCCAGCCGCGCTGGACTTCTCGTTCAGCAAAAGCCTTAGCAATCGCTTCGCACCCGCATTCGCTCTGATTTTTTTTATGTATGTCGGCACCGAAAATTGTTTATCCGGATGGGTCGCCACCTACGCGCATCGCTTGCAATCGCTTCACAATGACGCGTGGGCGCTCATGCCTTCGTGTTTTTGGGGCGGAATTCTTTTGGGCCGGCTGACTCTGCCCGCTGTCCTTCGCGGAATATCCGAGCTGCGATTGATGCGCACGGGCCTTGCGCTCGGCGCCATCGGCTGTAGCCTCCTGCTCGCGTCGCACGATATTCCCGGAGTAGCCGCCGGCTGCGCCATCGCTGGCTTGGCCCTTGCCGGAGTCTTCCCCATCGCCATGTCCTGGCTCTCGGAATATTGCGGCACCACGAACCTGCAATTCGCCGGCCTGATACTCGCGATCGCCGGCCTCGGAGGAGGAGCGTTGCCGTGGCTGGTCGGTTACATTTCCAATCTGCTCGGCAGTCTGCGCGTCGGATTGCTCACTCCACTCGCCGCCATCATCTTGGTCCTGATCATCTGCGCCTTTCCAAAATCAGCGCTGCCCGCGTCCGTCACGAAAAACTAGCCGCGTTGCAATTTCAAATCGCTGAACGTTGCCTCGAATCCCGGTCCCTCGGGTGCCGCGCACATGATTCCTGCCTGCACCTCCGACCTCGGCGGAAAGAATCCCTCCCTTACCGTGGCAAAATTCTGGCCGTCAGCGGAACACGAAATCGCCATCGAATATTTCCGCCGCACGGCGCGCCACCACACCGGCGCCGTATCCGAAAGATCCGGCATCGTGGACCAATCTGAAAAGTCCCGCGTAAAGACGACGCTCGCGTGCCTCCGCCCGTCGAAAAATTCCGTACCGCACTTCATCCAGTTCTCCTCGCCGAACCGCACCATCAGTCCCGCCTGGTCGTATAGAGCCGCGTACTTTCCGCTGATGCAGGCCTGGAACGTGAAGTCCCCATTCACCAGCATGTGAAAAAAGTGCCCGTTGTCGGTGATGTAACCGTACGACGTCTTCCTCCAGAAATCTGTCTTTGCGCGGCTGCGCACGATCAATTTGTCCCCGTCTCGTTGTACCGACTCGGGCGCGTTCATCCACGTCATCCGCGCGAAGAGCTCGCCGCTTCCGGATGGCGATGGCGCAAGCGGCACCGCGAGCGCAGCAGCACGGTCCCCCATGATCAAGGCCCCGGCCAGCCCCAGAGACTGCTGCACGAAAATTCGCCGACTACATTGCATGAGAGTTCCTCCCAAATCGTCCTACAGACGGCGACACAACCCCAAATTTAAGCGATTCTTATTTGCGGCTCGTGCTCCACGGGAAAGTTCACCGAATTTGCGATAAAGCATTTCTCATGCGCCTCGGCGTGCAGTTCGCGCGCCTTCGCCATATCACTGCCAGCCGCCACCACGACTTCCGGCCGCAGGATCGCGCGCACAAAGCGCCCCGACCCATCCGGCGTCTCCTCCATAAATCCTTCCGCATGGTCAACGTACTCAAGCACCACAATCCCCGCCACCGCGCACAAATGGAGATACCAAAGCTTATGGCACGAGGACAACGACGCGACCAGCATTTCCTCGGGGTTCCAACGCGCCGCATCGCCGCGAAACGCTGGATCCGAAGACCCCGGTATCGGCGGTTTCGAGCCTTCACCCAGAATCTGATGCCGCCGCTCGTAATTTTTATACCCGGAAGTCCCCGTCCCGGTGTTACCGGTCCACTTCACGGTCACCGCATACCGATGCGTTTTCGCCATGTCGCACCTCCCATTAACCAGGCCATCAAACCTAGCACAAGTTTCAGCAGCTCCAGATTCACCACGGCCCGCAAAGGTCCACGAATCTCTGTCCAAATTGGCAGCTCTCAATCGTCATCAATATGGCGGAGGTTAATGCCCGCCGAAAACGCCAAACGGAGACTTCATATGCACTGGCAAGCTTTTCTGGCAATCGAAATGGGGCTAACGGTCGGCGCAGTCTGGCTCGGACACTACAGCTGGGTGTGCGGCACTGTGGCGTTCCTCAGGCTCGCGGCCCTCCTATTCACGCTGATTGCCGGGTGCCGCTGATATGGCAAACTGGCCAAGGCCAAAAAATCTTGGGTGCCTGTCCAAATGGCCGAATCCCAAGCGTCATTCTAGTAGCGGAACAAATTGCGACTCAAAATCCACGATGGAGGCTCCGAATGAAATACATGCTGCTGGACTATGTTGTTGAAGCGGGTTGGCACGAACTCACCAAGGAAGAACAAGAGCGCGGTCTGGGCGCCTATCGCGCCTTTATGGAAGCGATGTCGAAAGCAGGCGTGCTGAAAGACAGCCGGGGCCTGTACTCCGCCACGGCGGCTACCACCGTCCGCGTAGCAAACGGCAAACCGCAGGTGCTCGACGGTCCCTACGCCGATTCGAAAGAGCAATTGGGCGGCTTCCACATCATCGAGGTTCCCGATCTCGATGCCGCCATCGCCTGGGCCACCCGCTCTCCTACCGCCTTGCACGGCGTCGTCGAAGTACGCCCCGTGCGCGAAGGCAACCTGCTGATCAACGACAACTCGCAATACATAAAAAAGTGAACGTCCGCGCAATCACAAGCGCGGCAGCGCGCTGAGCCAACTCGAATTTCAAAAAGGGGAGATAAGACATGCGCAGACTAGGCGTTTTCAATAACGTGTCGCTGGACGGCTATTTTGTGGACCCGCGCGGCGATATGCGCTGGGCCTACCAGGAAAAACCGGATTCCGAATGGAACGCATTCGTCGCCAACAACGCCAGCGGCGACGCACAATTATTATTCGGCAGAATCACCTACGAACTCATGGCCAACTACTGGCCCACGCCGCAAGCGATGCAAAATATGCCCGCCGTCGCCGAAGGCATGAACAAAATGCCGAAAATCGTTTTCTCGCGTACACTGGACAAAGTAACTTGGGCAAACACCACTCTGTTCAAGAGCGACCTCGCCGCGCAAGTTCGTAAAATGAAAGCTCAGGCCGGGCCGGAAATGGTAATCCTGGGCAGCGGCAGCATCGTCGCGCAATTGGCTCAGGAACATCTGATCGACGAATTTCAGGTCGCCGTGATTCCCGTCGTCCTCGGCAACGGCCGCACCATGTTCGACGGCATCAAAGAAAAGCTGAAGCTGAAACTGACCAAGTCGTGCGCCTTTGCCAACGGCAACGTAGTGTTGAATTACGAGCCGGCCGCGTAAGCAGCCGGCAAAATTCGGCAAAACCTCCGCGTGCGGCAACCGTCAAAGAAACCGCGCCCATTTCACCGGATCGCGCCAGGAGCCGAACCACCAATGATTCGCCGCTGCGACGATCGCGATTTCGAGCAGATCTGGGCCATCATCAATCACGGCGCCCAAGCCTATAAAGGCATCATCCCCGCGGATCGCTGGACCGAACCCTACATGTCCAGTGAAGAACTGCGGCATGAAATCAACGACGGCATCGTGTTCTGGGGCTACGACGATTCCGGAACGCTTGCCGGAGTGATGGGCATTCAAGACGTGCAGGACGTCACTCTCATCCGCCACGCCTATGTCCGCACCAGCAGCCAGAAACGCGGAATCGGCGGTCGCTTGCTTGCACATTTGCTTGGGCTTTCAAATCGTCCGGTGCTGATCGGTACGTGGGCCACCGCGGTCTGGGCCATCCACTTTTACGAGGCAAACGACTTCGAAATGGTCAGCCCACAGGAAAAAGACCGGCTGCTCAGAAAATATTGGAAAATACCGGAGCGCCAGATCGAAACCTCCGTGGTTCTGGCGGATGCCAAGTGGCGGAAAACTCAAACGTAATTTCTCAAGAAGCCTCTGAATCAAACGCTCAGGCGCGCAGCACTGCGGAAGCAGTCGCTCGCCGCAGCTACGGCAAGCTCGTCGCCTTTCTCGCCGCGCGCACGCGCGATGTCACAACGGCGGAAGACGCGCTCTCCGAAGCATTCGCTTCCGCGCTCGCGGACTGGCCGCGCAACGGCTGTCCCGCAAATCCCGAGGCGTGGTTGCTTACGGTCGCGCGCCGAAAGGCGATTGACATGCATCGAGGATGGCACCGCCACGATCTTGCCACCGAAGACCTGCGCGTAATGGCCGAAGGCCTGGACGCCGCCGCGAGCTCCGCGGAAATTCCCGATCAGCGGCTCGCGCTGATGTTCGCCTGCGCCCATCCGGCAATTGACGCCGCCATTCGCGCGCCGTTAATCTTGCAAGTCATTCTCGGCCTCGACGCAAAAGCGATCGCGTCCGCCTTCCTCATGTCACCCGCCGCCATGGGCAAGCGGCTCGTTCGCGCGAAAGAAAAAATCCGCCAATCCGGCATTCCCTTCCACGTTCCCGAGCGTGAGGAGCTCCCCAATCGCCTCGATACTGTCCTCGATGCAATTTACGCCGCCTTCGCCGAAGCCTGGACCGACCCGGGCGGCACCGATATCGTCCGCCGCGACCTCACCGAGGAAGCATTTTTTCTATCGCGACTCGCCGCCGAACTTCTCCCCGAAGAACCCGAAGCGCTCGGCCTGCTCTCCTTGATGCTCCACGCGGAAGCCCGCCGCGCCGCGCGCCGCAGTGCATCGGGCGATTACGTTCCGCTCGCCGAGCAAGATTCGTCGCGATGGGATTCGCAAATGATCTTTGAAGCAGAAGAACTCCTTCGCCGCGCCAGCGCTCAAGGTTCCATCGGACGTTATCAACTCGAAGCCGCGCTGCAGTCAGCCCATGTCTATCGCTGCCGCACAGGCCAACCCAATTGGTCAGAAATATTGAAGCTCTACGGCGCATTACTGGCGCTCACCGCGTCGCCAGTGGTAGCAATCAATCGCGCGCTAGCGCTAGCCGAGCTGCACGGCCCGAGCGCCGGCCTCGCCGCAATGCCAGATCCAGGCACCGACGCGCGTCTGGCAGAATATCAACCCTACTGGGCCGCCCGCGCCGAGCTCCTAACCAAATCCGGCGCCTCAGAAGAAGCCCACCAAACCTACGAAATGGCCATAGGCTTGGAGCGCGATCCCGCTGTCCGCCGCTTCCTACAAACGCGCCAATCCGCCTTGGCGAAATGACAGGCGCACTGTCAGGAATCGTGGGTCTGTTTGTTCTTCTCGAAGCAGTTACGCGTGGATGGGCTCGTGGCGCTTTAGGGTGGGAAGCGTTTTGATGGACTTTCCGGACTTTTCCTGAGCCAGCCGCAGCTCATACAGGCACTGCAGGTTCAGCCAAAACTGCGCGCCGGTGCCAAAGAAATGCGCGAGACGCTGTGCGGTGTCCCCAGTGATATTGCGCGTCCCGTTCAAGATTTGAGTAACACGATTGGTCGGCACGCAGATCTTGCGCGCAAGCTCGGCCGCGCTCATATCCAACACTTCCAGTTCTTCGGCCAAATGCTCGCCAGGATGAATAGCGGTGACTGCCATGGTGAATCTCCTAGTGATAGTTAACAATCTCAACGGTCACAGCCTCGGCGATCTGTGACCTCGCAACGAGATGCATGAAGCCTCAATTCTTCGCCGCACGCTCTTGCTGAACCTCCTCCGCGATTCTCCGCCCCACGGCCGGCGCGATCATCCGCACCTCCGTCATCAATTGCGCAAATTGATCCGGATAGAGCGACTGCGCCCCATCTGAAAGCGCCCGCTCCGGATCCTGATGCACCTCGATCAGCAACCCATCCGCCCCCGCCGCCACAGACGCGCGCGCCATCGCCGCCACTTTGTCTCGACGCCCCGTGCCATGCGAAGGATCAGCCACCACTGGCAAATGCGAAAGCTGCTTGATCACCGGAATCGCCGCGATGTCCATGGTATTGCGCATGTACGTGTCAAACGTGCGGATGCCGCGCTCGCACAAGACCACGTTGTAATTCCCGCCGGCCATGATGTACTCCGCGCTTAGCAGCAATTCCTCGATGGTCGCGGACATCCCGCGCTTCAGCAGGACCGGCTTCTGAATCTCACCCAGAGCGCGCAGCAAAAAATAATTCTGCATGTTGCGCGCGCCCACCTGCAGCACATCCACATAGGGCAGCATCACCTCAATCTGCGAAGGGTCCATCACTTCGCTGATCACCAGCAGCCCGTTACGGTCCGCCGCGGCTCGCAGCAGTTTCAATCCATCCTCGCCCATCCCCTGGAACGAATACGGCGACGAGCGCGGCTTGAACGCTCCCCCGCGCAGCAGTTTCGCGCCCGCGCGCGCCACGCGCTCGGCAATTTCGCCGATCTGCGCGGCTGATTCCACGGCACAAGGACCAGCCGCCGCAACAATCTCCGGTCCGCCGATCGTCACACCATCGCCCAGTTCGATGACGGAACCCGCGGGACGAAAATTCCGCGACGCCAATTTGAACGGATGCGAGACGCGAATAATCTCCTCCACGCCAGCCGCGGCTTGCAACGCTTCGAGTTCGCCCCGGTGCTTTTCGCTCTTGCCCACGACGCCGATCACGGTTCGCTCCTCTCCGCGGCTCAAATGCGCATTGAAGCCGCATTCCTCGATGCGCTTCACAACGTGTTCGATTTGCTCTTCCGTCGCCCCTACCGCCATGTTGATGATCATGAGTTCCCCTCGATGGATTGATCCGCTTCAGCCCGTGCGATTTCTGCGGATTTGTACGATCCCAGCACCTTCAACTCGACCACCACTTTTTCCAATTCGCCCAGCGCTTCGATGATTTCCCGGTCCCCGGCTGCCGTTTGCAAGTCCAGATAAAATCGGTACTGCCACGGACGTCCGTGCACCGGCCGGCTCTCAATCTTCATCATGTTGATGTTGCGCCGCGCAAAAGGCTCCAGCGCGTGCAGGAGCGCCCCCGGAATATGCGCCAATTGAAACACCAGCGAGATCTTGTCGGATGTCGCCGAGTCCTTCCCAGCGAATGGCGCCGCAATGGCCCCCGCCGCCAGCAGAAAAAACCGCGTGTAATTCTCGCGATCATCCTCAAGATGCTCGCGCAAAATCGCAGCCCCGTAGAGCTCCGCTGCCCGCTTGCTCGCGATCGCCGCCCGCGACTTGTCACTCGCACGCATGATCTCGCGCACGCTTCCGGCCGTATCCTCGGCCGCGATCCGCTTCAACGCCGAATTCGCCGTGAAAAATCGTTCGCACTGCGCCAGCGCCACCGGGTGCGACGCCACCGATGCCAATTCCTCGAATTTCGTCCCCGGCACCACAATCAGGCTGTGCACAATCGGAATGATCACCTCGCCCACGATCTGCAGCCCGCTCTCCACCAACAAATCGAACGAACGGTGCACCGATCCCGCCAAACTGTTCTCCATCGGCGCCAGCACATAATCCGCGCGCCCCTCGCGAATCGCCGCAAACGTCGCGTCAAAAGTTCCGCAAGGCACCAGCCTAATTTCCGCGCCTAATAATTTGAGCGCAGCTTCCTCGCTGAAAGCTCCGCGCTCTCCCTGGAACGCGATCCGCGCGCTGTCCGCACTCTTCATGCCGCCGCCACCTTCGAAGCTCTACTAGTCTTCCCCCGCTTTGCCGGCTCACCTTCATCCAGGCGAGCCTTACGGCTCTTGGGCAGCACCAGTTTCCCCAGTCCGTGCGCCTCCTGGACCCGTATGGACTCATGCAGAATCAACCGGTAAATCTTCTCCACCGCCTCGCTATCCAGCGGACCAGGATTCAAGCTCTTCATCCGCGTAAGAATTTCCTGTTCGCGTGCCGGCACACGCAAAGCAATCCCGCTCGCGCCCTTCAATCGCCCCACCTCCAGCGCAAAACCGGCTCGCACATTCAGCAAATGCAGCAACGTGGTATCAATCGCGTCAATTTTCGCCCGCCAGTCGCCGATCTTGATTTGGCTCATCCCGCCCTCCCGATTTGTCCCCAAAAAACAAAAAAAGGCCGCGTTCCCTTTGAAGGTTCGCGGCCGGCGTTTAAGACTTTGTGCGGTTTTTAGCTGCTATTTCTTGCGTGCTCCGCGCGCGTCTCGCCGGCCCGCTCCTCCGTATAGGAGAAGCGGTAAGTAAAAGCGAAACGGTAATAAAACTTGCGAATCACGCGAATCCAATTCCTCTTGCCGCTGCCAGCCCTCGGCAACGAAAGGCTACTATACGAAACCGCTGCCGGACCGTCAAGAGACTTCGCCACGCGGCACGCATAAGCAGTTTTTATGCTAAATCCAATAATTACAAATTTGACTTATCTTCTCCTGGGGCGCCTACTGGCCCTTACAGCGTCTCCGTTTACGCTGTCGAGGGTCCGGCCCTGATCGAGAGCAGCGCAGGCCAGGTAGCGGAGGAGTTCGGCGGCACGCGAGTCCATGAAAAAAATTCTCAATCTTCTCGTCGTAGTAATTATCGGGTGCGGGCCACCCGCCTAGCTCATATCTAGGCGCTGCGCCCCGCACCAAATCAACGGTGACGGGGCTTTTTTGATTTATACGCCCTAACGGAGACCCAAAGTCATCATGCAGAGTGACGTCATAAAAAAAGGCTTCGCGCGCGCCCCCGCCAGGGCCATGCTCAAAGCCACCGGCCTCACCGACGACGATCTCGCCCGCCCGCTCGTCGCCGTCGCCAACACTTGGACCGAAGTCACTCCTTGCAATTTCCATTTGCGCCAGCTCGCCGAACGCGTCAAAGCCGGCATCCGCGCCGCCGGCGGCACTCCCATCGAGTTTGACACCATCACCATCTCCGACGGCATCACCATGGGCACCGAAGGCATGAAAGCTTCGCTGGTTTCGCGCGAAGTGATCGCCGATTCCATCGAACTCTTCGTCCGCGCTCACGCCTTCGACGCCGTCGTCGCCATCTGTGGCTGCGACAAGACGATCCCCGGCACCGTGATGGCTCTCGCGCGTCTGAATATCCCTTCCCTTTCGCTCTACGGCGGCTCGATTCTCGCCGGACACTACAACGGCCGCGACGTCACGATCCTGGACGTCTTCGAAGCCGTCGGCGCCTGCGCTGCCGGAAAAATGACCGTCAAGCAGCTCGGCGAACTCGAAGACAAAGCCTGCCCCGGCGCTGGCGCGTGCGGCGGCCAATTCACCGCCAACACCATGGCCACCGCAATTACTTTCCTCGGAATTTCGCCGATGGGCGCCAACGAAGTCCCCGCCACCGATCCGCGCAAGGGCAAAGTCGCCTTCGATTGCGGCAAGCTCGTGATGCGCCTCCTGAAGGAAGACATCCGCCCGAAACAAATCATCACGCGCGAATCGCTGCACAACGCCATCGCGTCAGTCGCCGCGTCCGGCGGCTCCACCAATGCCGTACTGCATCTTCTCGCCATCGCGTCCGATGCCGGTGTCCCGCTCACCCTGAAAGAATTCGACGAAATCTCCGCCAAGACTCCGCTCCTCGCCGACCTGAAGCCCGGCGGCCGCTTCAACGCCCCAGACATGTTCCGCGCCGGCGGCATGCGCGTGCTCGGCCAACGCCTCATGGAAGACGGCCGCCTGCACGACGGCATCACCGCCTCCGGCCGCAATCTCTTCGACGAAATTCGCGAAGCCAGCGAAACCTCCGGCCAGGAAGTCGTCCGCCCGCTGCTGAATCCGCTCAAGCCCAATGGCGGCCTGGCGATTTTGTATGGCTCGCTCGCGCCCGAAGGCTGCGTCGTAAAACTCGCCGGCCACGAACGAGTGCTGCACAGCGGCCCCGCGCGCGTCTTCGATTCCGAAGAATCCGCGTTCGAAGCAGTCCAGAGCCGCACCATTAATCCCGGCGACGTAATCGTCATCCGTTACGAGGGCCCCAAAGGCGGCCCGGGCATGCGCGAAATGCTAGCCGTCACGGGCGCTCTCGTCGGTCAAGGCATCGACGGAGAAATCGCGCTGATCACCGACGGCCGCTTCAGCGGCGCGACGCACGGCCTGATGGTCGGCCACGTAGCTCCCGAAGCCGCCGCCGGCGGCCCCATCGCGCTGCTGCGCGATGGCGACATCATCACCCTCGACGTAAACGCGCGCCGCCTCGACGTGAAAGCCAATCTCGAAGAGCGCCGCGCGCAATGGAAGCCGCCGGTCCCAAATTACACAACTGGCGTGATGGCGAAATACGCAAAGCTCGTTTCATCAGCATCGCAAGGCGCGGTTACCAGCGCCATCTAGAAATTGCAGCCACAAGGAGAGAATCACCATGGCCAAAATGTTTTGGGAAAACGACGCAAATCCCCGCGCTCTCGAAGGCAAACGCATCGCCGTACTCGGTTACGGCAGCCAGGGCCGCGCGCACGCCCTGAATTTGCGCGACAGCAAACTCGACGTCGTCGTCGGCCTTCGTCGCGGCGGTCCTTCGTGGAAGCAAGCTGAACAGGACGGTTGGGCGCTCACCGGCCCGTCCGAAGCCGTCGAAGGCGCGGACGTAATCGTCATGCTCGCGCCGGACATGGCTCAGCCGGCTCTCTACCAAAATGAAGTCGCGCCCAACCTGAAAGACGGAGCCATGATCCTCTTCTCCCACGGTTTCAATATCCACTACGGCCAAATTACTCCCCCGAAAAATGTGGACGTAACGATGATCGCGCCCAAAGGCCCAGGAAACCTCGTCCGCCGCACGTATGAAGAAGGCCGCGGCGTCCCGTGCCTGCTCGCGATCCACCAAGACGCGTCCGGTCACGCCTTCGATCGCACTCTCGCCTACGCCCGCGCCATCGGCGGCACGCGCGCCGGAGTAATCCAAACCACCTTCGCGGAGGAAACGGAAACCGATCTCTTCGGCGAGCAAGCCGTTCTCTGCGGCGGCGCCCGCGAATTGATTCAAGCCGGCTGGGAAACTTTAGTGCAAGCCGGATATCAGCCCGAAGCCGCCTACTTCGAATGCTTGCACGAACTAAAACTGATCGTGGACCTGATCTACGAAGGCGGCATCGCCAAAATGCATCAGTTCGTCAGCGAAACCGCCAAGTACGGCGACATCACACGCGGCTCGCGCGTCATTGATTCGCACGTCCGCGAAAGCATGAAAAAAATCCTCGAAGAAATCCAATCCGGCGCTTTCGCCAAGGAATGGATCCTCGAAAATCAAACCGGGCGTCCGCAATACACCAAGCTCCTCGAAAAAGACAAGAATCACCCCATCGAAGCAGTCGGCAAGGAACTTCGCGCTCAAATGTCTTGGCTGAAACCGGAAACGGCCACGGCCGCAAGGGGTCTCAAATGAAAGGCGCACAATTTTTGGTGAAAGCTCTCGAACGCGAGGGCGTCGAAATTATCTTCGGCTATCCCGGCGGCGCCATCATGCCCGTCTACGACGCGCTGCTCGATTCCAAAATTCGCCATATCCTCGTGCGCCACGAGCAGGCCGCCGCCCTCGCCGCCGATGGCTACGCGCGCGCCACAGGTCGAGTGGGCGTCTGCATGGCTACGTCCGGCCCCGGCGCGACTAATCTCGTCACCGGAATCGCCAATGCCTACATGGACTCCATCCCCATGGTCGCCATCACCGGCCAGGTCGCAACTTCACTCATGGGCACCGACGCGTTTCAGGAAGTGGACATCTTCGGCATCACCCTGCCCGTCGTGAAGCACAGCTTCTTGGTCAATTCCGCCGCGGAGCTTCCGCGCATCGTGCACGAAGCATTTCGTATCGCGCGCTCCGGCCGTCCCGGCCCTGTGCTGATTGACTTGCCGAAAGACATCGCCAACACCATCGCCGATTTCGAATTTCACGAAGAGAGCGACACCACCGCCGCGCCCGAATTGCACGATCCCGCAATCGCGCGCGCCATCGAACTCATGCGCGAAAGCCGCTCGCCGGTCGTCTACGCCGGAGGCGGCATCGGCATGGCCGGCGCTCTCGCCGAATTCCGCGCGTTCATCAACGCGACGCGCATCCCCGTCGTCGCCACGCTGAAAGGCATCGGCTCGATCCCCACCACGCACGAGCTAGCCCTCGGCATGATGGGTATGCACGGCACCAAAGCCGCGAATCACGCCGTGCAGAGTTGCGATCTGCTGATTTGCGTCGGTGCTCGCTTCGACGATCGCGCCACCGGACGCCTCAACGCCTTCGCGCCACACGCGAAAGTCATTCACCTCGACGTGGACCCCGCGGAAGTCAGCAAGCTCCGCCGCGCCGACGTTCCGCTCATCGGCAACCTGCGCGACACGCTCTCCGCGCTCGCCTGCCCGCTCGATATCGAGCCTTGGCGCCGCGAATGTCTGGCCGCGAAAGAAACTCACGCCTGGGATTACGACGCGCCCGGCTCCGAAGTCTACGCCCCTGGTTTCCTGAAAACTCTTTCCGATCGCGCCGGCAAACACTGCATCGTCGCCTGCGACGTTGGCCAGCACCAGATGTGGGTCGCCCAGCATTTTCATTTCAATAATCCCGCGCAGCATCTCAGCAGCGGCGGCCTCGGCACCATGGGTTTCGGCCTGCCCGCGGCCATCGGCGCGCAATTCGCCTTTCCCGATGCTTGTGTCATCAACGTCTCCGGCGACGGCTCCATAATGATGAATCTGCAAGAACTCGCCACTCTCCGCCGCTACGATCTGCCGGTGAAAATCGTGCTCTTCGATAATCGCGCGCTCGGCATGGTCCGCCAGTGGCAGGAGCTTTTCCACGACAAACGCTACAGTGAAGTGGATCTCTCCGACAATCCCGACTTCGTGCGCGTCGCCGAATCCATGGGCATTCCGTCGTTCCGCGTCGAAGATCGCCGCGACGTCAGCTCCGCGATTGACCGCTTGCTCGCCGAGCCCGGTCCGATCCTCGCGCACGTGCTCATTCACCAGGAAGCGAATGTCTGGCCCATCGTCGGCCCCGGCAAATCCAATTCCGAAATGCTCGACGAGGTCGCACGGTGACGACCTTCACCCTGCAACTCCGCGTGAAGCAAAGCGAGGGCGCGCTGGTCCGCGTCCTCGGAGTCACGCGCCGCCGCCGTTTCGATCTGCTGCATCTCACCGCCAACGCCACCGAGGACGGCAACTATCTCGACGTTAAAATGACCGTGAAAGCCGACCGCGCCGAACACACCCTCGTCCGCCAAATCGAAAAGCTGGAAGATGTCTCGCAAGTGGAAATTCTAGGCCCCACAAAATCCGAACCCGCGCGCGTCGTATAAAAAAACGCGCCCGCGCCACCGTATGTCACGCGAACTCACGAAACCCGCACTTTTGCATTAAACTACCGGCGTGCCAGACGCCACCGACGAAGTTCCCTTCCTCCGCGTAGCCATCCTCGGAACCGGCCTCATCGGCGGCTCCTTCGGCCTCGCCGTGCGCCGAGAATTCCCGCTTATCGAAGTAGTAGGGTTTGATCGCCCGGACGTGCTGGCGGCAGCCTGCATGCTTGAAGCCGTGGAAGAAACCGCCAAAGATATTTCTAAAGCGATCCGTGGCGCCGACCTAGTCTATATCGCCCTGCCCATCGGCGCCACAATCGACGCGCTCCCCGCAATCGCCGCCGCCGCAAAGCCAAACGCTCTCGTAACCGATTCCGGCAGCACCAAAGCCGCAATCTGCCGCGCCGCCGAGCGAGCCTTCAAGAAAAGCGCGCGCTTTCTCGGCGGCCACCCGATGTCGGGCAAGGAAACAAGCGGCATCGAACAAGCCGACGCCGATTTATTTCGCAACGCGCGCTACGCTCTCATCAGTTCAGCCGAAGATTCCGATCCACGCGTTCGGGGATTCGCGGCGCTCCTGCGCGCCATAGGCGCGGAACCGGTCTGGTGCGACGCCGAAACCCACGATTGGGCCGTAAGCATCGTCTCGCACTTGCCGCAACTCGTAGCCGTCGCCCTAGCCAGCGTGGTACAAGACGAAACAGACGAAACCGGCATGCCCGTATCTCTCACTGGCCCGGGCCTGCAAGATATGCTGCGCCTCGCCGGCAGCCCCTACGTCCTCTGGCGCGACATCGCGCTCACCAACACAGAAAACATCGGGCGCGCCCTAACCCGCCTAGAACAAGCCATCGAGCACCTGCGCACCAACCTAACCTCAAAAGAACTCGAACAGGAATTCAAATCCGCCAACAATCTCTACAAACTCCTAAAAAAAACAACATAGAGCGGAATTTGTAGCGGCGGTCTTCAGACCGCCAGGTTTTGCAGTCAAATTTGTCGCGGCCGCTCTTATCGCGACCGTACAGCTTTCTCCGCTCCAAGCCTAACCAATTTCTCACAATAAATAGAAAAGGCTGTGACTTCATGGCATAACTCTTTTGTCTAGAAAGATTCTGCCAAGAAGGAGCACAGCCTTATGACTGCAGAGTGTAACCAGTTTGGCTTCGGATTTCATCCCCTAAAGCGACGCGAGATCCGCGCGCAGTTCGACGGTGGAGCGATCAGCAGTGACGGCGGTGGCCTGCTGCTGCGGGAGGTCGAGAAGCGCATGCGCATCCTGCGCCAGTTTGCCGCCTGCTTTACGGATTATCGGAATGCGGATTTGATTGAGCACCCTGTGGAGGAGTTGGTGGCACAGCGGGTCTACGGTCTGGCGCTGGGCTACGAAGATCTGAACGATCACGAGGAGTTGCGGAACGATCCTCTGCTGGCAGTGCTGGTCGAGAAGTCGGATCTGGGCAACCAGGCTCTGGCGGGAAAGAGCACCCTGAACCGGCTGGAACTGACCCAAGAGACGGCCAGTCGGAAGGAGCGCTACAAAAAGATCGTGCTGGATCACGGAGCGGTAGACCGCCTGCTGGTGCAGACCTTTCTGGAAGCCTACCGGGAGGCGCCGCAAGAAATCATCCTGGACCTGGATGCGACCGACGATCCGCTGCACGGGAAGCAGGAAGGGCGCTTCTTTCATGGCTACTACGGACACTATTGCTATTTGCCGTTGTACATCTTCTGCGGAGAGTTCCTGCTGTGTGCGCGGTTGCGATCGTCGAACATCGATGCTTCGGCGGGAAGTGTAGAGGAGCTGCGGCGCATCGTGGCACAGATTCGTTCCGCGTGGCCCCAGGTGCGCATCGTGGTGCGCGGAGATTCTGGATTTTGCCGCGAGGAGCTGATGGCTTGGTGTGAAGCCCATCGCGTGGACTACCTGCTGGGGCTGGCGAAAAATGAACGTCTAAAGGCGGAGATCGAAAAACAGCTGGGGGAAGCCAAAGCCCAGTATCAAGAGACGGGACGCGCGGCCCGCTTGTTTCATGAGTTTGTCTATCAGACGCGGGAGAGTTGGAGTCGTGCGCGGCGGGTCGTGGCCAAGGCCGAGCACCTGGAAAAAGGAGAGAATCCGCGGTTCGTGGTGACCTCTCTGGGGGGAGAAGAATGGCCGGCACAGGTGTTGTATGAACAGCAGTACTGCGCCCGAGGAGACATGGAGAATCGCATCAAGGAACAACTGATGCTGTTCAGTGACCGCACCAGCACACACTACCTACGCAGCAATCAACTGCGACTGTACTTCTCTTCGCTCGCCTACGTGTTGCTGCAGATGCTGCGGCGACTGGGACTAGCAGGCACGGAGCTGGCCCAGGCCCAGTGCGCAACAATTCGGCTTAGGCTGCTAAAGATTGGCGCGCTGATCCGTATCACGGTACGCAAGGTGTGGGTTTCGTTGGCGGGAGGCTATCCCTATGTCACGCTGTTTCGGCAAGTCTACGAAAAGCTGTGCGCTGTGGCGGTAAAGCATTGAAAAAGAACGACCGCTAACAACTTTTCCCTCGCTCCTGTCACACGTAGTGCGAGGTGCGCCTCGGAACAGCCTGCTGAGACAAAAAACTCTCTCTCCAACGGAAAAACGGATCAGCTACACAACAGCACCCCGCGAAACCATCTCGCAGCTCCCAACCTGAACAAATTTCAATCCTCTTCTACCAAGCTGTGAGAGATGGCGGCTAATCCTCCCGCGTGCCCACCGCAACCAACCTCTTCTCCCGCACGTAAAATTTCTTCCCTCTCCAATGAATCCGCTGCGGAAAAAAACTAACCACCCAAACCACAAACGCAAACAGATCGCGCAAAGGGAGCAATTCCATCTTCCCCCGCAACAATCCGTCGCCCATCCCCCAAACCCCGATAATCCACGCCGAAGCCCCGCGCAAAACCAAATATCCCAGCATCAACGCAACAGCCCAAGCCGCCGAGGGCGCAAACACCGCCGCCAGCAAAGCCAAAGGCAACCCTTGCGTAAATATCAATCCCAAATGCCCCGCCGGCCGCGAATAACGAATACTCAAATTCCACCGCAACTGATGCCGAAACGCATCACCCAAACTCTGCGCCGGATAAACAATCCCCACAGGAAAAGTGCTCAGCTCCACGCGATGCCCGCGCGCAGCAATCCGGTTCCCCAATTCATAATCGTCCGAAAAATGATCTACTAAAGACTCGAACCCGCCAATCTCCGCCAGCCGCGTCTTGGTAGTCGCCATCGTCGCGCCCAAAGTAAAATTCACGTCGCCCAATAGCCAGGCCACCAAAACTCCCGCCGTAAAATCCGTGCTGTTCCCGATCGCCTCCAGATTCGCCGCCAGCGATCCATCCGTAAGCCCGCGATAAAGGCAAGTCACCGCGCCAACCTTGGAATCGCGAAAGGGCGCCGCAATCGTGCACAGATAACCGGGCCCCACGCGCACGTCGCTGTCGCTCACCACCACAATCTCGTGCTTCGCCGCGCGCACCATGCGGCAGAGCTTGTTCACTTTGTCGCTCACACCCAGCGGCTCCGAGCCCACAATCAATTGGATAGACCGCTCCGGAAAATTGCGCGCCAGCTCCGCGATCACCGGAATCGCCGGGTCCTGATCGTCGCTCACGCAAAATAAAATCTCGTAATCGGGATAATCCTGCAGGCAAAAACTCGCGTAGTTCTCGTACGTCTCGCGATCCAAACCGTAAATCGGCTTCAGTATGCTAATAGGAGGAGTGAAATCGGAAGGAACTGCATCCCGCATGCGCCGCGCGCCAAAAAATCGCAGCGCCGCAAAAATAGCCACCACGTAATACGCGAACGATGCGAGCGCCAAAATCATCAGCGCGTCGCGAGTCACCGTCCACCACATCGCGCGCTAGCCTTTGCCCTGCCACACCAGAGCCACGCCCACGCACACCAGCAAAACGCCCACCCAGCGCAGCTGCGTGATCCGCTCGCCCAGAAATACGCGGCTGCCGTAAGCCCCCGCCGCGTAACTCAAGGCCGTCGCCGGCACCACGAAGCTCACGTTCGCCATCGAAAGCACCGCCAGCATCGCGAAAAAACTCACCATCATTAGCATCAGCCCCGCCCACATCCAACCGATGCGCACGGCGCGCCCGAAAATGCGCAGCAGCTCCCGAGGATAAAAATTCTTCACTTCGCCCGCCGCCTTCATCGCGCGCGTAATGCACAATTCACCCGCGGTGCTGCAGCACACCACAAAAAACAGCAGCACGGCAACGCGCAGCATCATACGCGCTCCGTCGTTCGCGGCGGCGTATTTCCCACCAGCAACACGCCCGCGCAAATTACGAAAATCCCCACCCATCGCGTGGTGCTCACGATCTCACCCAGCAAGAAATGTCCTAGCAGCGCCACAAACACATACGAAATCGAAGAAGCCGGCTGCACAAAGCTGAAATCCGCCCAGGAAAGCACCAAGGTGTAAGCGATGAAAAACGCGATAAGCAATCCAACCCCAAGCAACACCGTTCCGGAAGTAAACGCCCGCGCAAAAAAATGCACGATATCCGCCGGCGCCCACGCTCCCGCCGCTCCCACGGATTTCATGCCTTTGCCCAGAATCACGTCGCCCAACGGGCCAAACGTGACCATCACTAAAAGAAAAATGTAGGTTTTGACGTGCAGGCCTTCCGAAGACGTCATGCGCCCTGTGATTCGCCGGCCACTCCGACCGATGGCGGCACTTGCACCATCGCTTTTTTCTGGACGCCCTTCTTGGCCACTTTGCGGCGGTCGTGGCGCAGCTTCATGAAGTCCACCGCTTCGTGGAAGAGGCGTTTGCGCTCGTGCGAATCCCACAACGCATCGCGCACGATGCGCCAGGCCACGCGCGGACGGAAGTAATATTCGTCGTAGAAGCGGTTCACGGACTCCACCATGTACTCGCGCGAGAGGTCCGGATACTGCAGGTGCGGGAGCTGATGCCCCATGTCATCGGTAATCGCTTCGCCCGCCAGGAATCCTTCCTTCATTCCCTGATCGTAAAGCGCGGTCCCCGGATACGCGTGCGCCATGGAAACCTGAATCGTCTCGCAATCCAGCTCTTTCGCGTACTCGATGGTCTTCTCGATGGTCTGTTTGGTCTCGCCCGGCAACCCGATGATGAAATCGCCGTGCACGTGAATTCCCACTTTCTTGCAGTTCTGCACGAACGTGCGCCCCATCTCGATCGTCGCGCCCTTCTTGATGTTCTTCAGAATTTGCGGGTCGCCCGACTCGAAGCCCACGATCAGCAAACGCGCCCCGGCATCCGCCATCGCCTTCAGCGTTTCGTAATCGCTATGCACCCGCGCCGTGCAGGACCATTGGAATCCCACCGGCTTGAACTCCTTGCACAGCGCCAGCACGCGATCCTTGCGAATATTGAAAGTATCGTCGTCGAAGAAAAATTCCTTTGCCTGCGGGAACATCTTGTGCGCCTGCTTGAATTCCCGCGCCACGCTTTCCACCGAGCGCACCCGCCACGCGTGCCCCGAAAGCGTCTGCGGCCACAAACAGAAAGTGCAAAGCGCCGGGCATCCGCGCGCCGTGTAAAACGAAACATAAGGATTCAGCAGGAACGGTACATTATATTTTTCGACGGTCAGGTCCTTCCGATACACATCCGTCGCAAACGGCAACGCATCCAACTCCGCCGTCTGCAGCATCGGCCGCGGTGGATTGTGCACCACCTTCCCGTCCTTGATGTAGCTGACGCTTAAAATATCCGCGAGCGGCTTCCCCTGCGCGTATTCCACCACCGAGTGGTCAAACTCGCCGCGCACCACGAAATCAATGTCCGGGCTTGCCAGCAGACTTTCCGCCGGCTTGATCTGCACCTGCGGCCCCACAAACGCGATCTTCATCCCGGGCTTTTTCTCTTTCATCGCCCGCGCCATGCGCAAATCGCTGTAAAAGCCCACAGTGGAAGTAAACAAAACGACGAATTCGTAGTCCTGCGCAATCTGAATGACTTCCTGGGGCGTGACGCCGTGCGGAGGCGCATCAAGCAACCGGCTGCCTTCCAACATTCCGGCGGGATACGTCAGCCAGACGGGGTACCAGTAGGACTCGATCTCGCGCGTCGCGGGCCAGCGGGACCCCGCGCCGCCATCAAACTTCTCAAAGCTCGGCGGATTCAAAAACAAAGTCTTCATTACAGACGGCATGTACTATTACCCCCTCAGAACTGCCAATAAGACGTAAAAACCCCCACAAAGATGCAGCATTTATTTTAACCGATTTCACCACTGAGCCCAAGCCATGCTTTCCGCACGCCGTTCCTACTGGAACACCTTCGCCAGCTGCCCCGTTGCCTGCAATAGACTTAGCTGTCCCTGCTGCCGCGCAAAGTCCGCATCCAGGAAAGCCACCCATTTCTCGCTTTCATCCAGCCGAACCTGCTCCAGATCCCTCAGAGTCGCGCGTCCCTGATCGAATTTCGCCTGCGTCATCTCCACGGTTTCCTGCGCCAATTTCAAATCCAGCCGCGCCACCTCGCGAGTCGCATCCAGTTCGCGCACGTTGCGCGCTTTCTGCTGCGCGTCTGACCGCACCGCCTGCCGCTTGTTCCCGAGCGCAAGCTCGGATTCCTGCAACTGGCTCTTCGCCAGGGCCACGGTAGCCCGGGTTTTCGCCGCGAAAATCGGGACGTTAATTTGCACGCCAAGGCTCACGTTGTTCCGCTCGAAATGGTTATAAAACTCCCGGTAATTATTGAACTTGCTCAAAATGCTGTATTGCCCCACCACGCTGAACGTCGGCCAATAACTCAGCTTTGCGCCGCGCAAAATATCTTGACGCGCCGCACGGTCATTTTCTGCTTCCTGAATCCCGCGATCACTCTGGATCGCCAGGTTCGCCAGTTCCGTGTCCGGCAAATCGGTCGAAAACGATGGCTCGCCCGTTTCCACACCCACCGCCTGCGTATCCGGCACCCCTGTCAAATCGCGTATCTGCTGCGTCAAGGTTTCGTCGCGTCCTTCGAGCTTGATGATCCGTTCCTGCACGCGCGCCGCCGTCAATTCGCTCCGCGTCACCTCAATCGGCAGCTCCTGGTTCGCCTGCACGCGCTCGCGCGTTACTTCCAGCACTTTCTCCGCGCTGGCCTGTTCGCTACGCAATAATTCGAGCGAATGTCGCACCTTCGCGAGTTCCAAGTACGAAGTCGCTGTCCGCACGATCACATCGTCGTGCGTGCGATCAATCTCCAGCTTCATCGTCTTCGCGTGTTCTTCCGCCGACTTCTGCTGCGCCTTCAATATCGGGTCAAAGATCGCCTGGTTGTAATTCAACTGGAAGACGGCCGGCGGCGAACCTCCCAGTGACGGGAATCCAGACGTGTAAGCCGCACCCGAACCCGTATACAGGTTCGGCAAAAACGCCGCGCGGTCGAGGCCCGCTGCACTCATCGCCACCTTGTACTGCACGCGTGCCAAAGCCAGGTCGCGGCTGTTCTGCAGCGCAAGCGCCACCGCTTCGCGCATGGTCAGCTTCCGTTCGTCCTGCGCGCGCGCCGTCGAAGCAACCAGCGCCATCGCCAGCATCGCCGCAACGAACCCCAACCCGCATTTCCCGCTCGCCGTTTTATTCATAACGCAAAGACTCCGTCGGATGCAGCCGCGCCGCACGGTTCGCCGGCAAAAAGCCAAACAACAATCCCGTCGAACACGATACCAAAAACGCCAGCACCACCGAGATCCACGACACCGGAATGTGCACTCCCGTCACCTCCGGAAACAAGCTGATCAGGAAATTCAGTACCGCCGGAATCGCCACCGCAATCCCAATCCCGAGCAGCGCTCCGGTTCCGCTGATCAAGAACGCCTCCATCAGAAACTGATACAGAATTGCGTCGCGCGGCGCTCCGATCGCTTTGCGAATTCCGATCTCGCGCGTGCGCTCCGTCACTGTCACCAGCATAATGTTCATAATTCCGATCCCGCTGATGGTCAACGCGATCATCGCAATCACAATCAGAATCACCGTCAGCGCCATCGCGATTTTCCGCGCCGAATCCAGCAACGATCCCAGGTTCTCCACGCGGTACTGTGCCCCCGGACGGTGCCGGCTCTTTATAAACTGCTCCACGGCCGTCGTCAGCTCGGGCACCTCTTCCGGGCGATCCGCCTGTACGTAGAAGGTCCGCAGGTAGTCTTCCCCGGTGTAATACTTGATCAACCCGATCGGCACAATCACCGAATCGAGCCTGATTTCCGTCTCGCCAAACGTCGCCGTCCGCTCGCGAAACACTCCAATCACCGTGAAGTAAAGTTCTCCCAGCCGTATTTCCTTGCCCACCGGGTCCGTATCCGGGAAAACCAGCTGGGCCAGGTGCTGCGTCAGCAAACACACCTTGCTGTGCGAAATCATGTCGTCCTGGTCGAAATAACGTCCGTGCGTAACCACCAGCCGTCGAATTTCCTCAAAGCCATCGGTCACACCCACCATGCCCACCGGACGGCTCACCGCATTCACCACCACGGTCATCGGCATATCGTGCGTCCCGGCTGCCTCGGCCACATGAGGCAACGCGGCCTTCAGCGCTTGCATGTCTTCCAAAGTGACTTCGTCGCCCAGAGTAGTCCGCTGCGCGTCGCCGGAATGAATAAGCTCTCCGTAAATCAGATTCGAGCCAACTCCTTCGATCTGCTGGATGATGTAACGCTTCCCCGCCAGCGCCACCGTCACCACCAGCACGATGCACGCGCTCCCGATGATCACCCCCAGCATCGTCAGCATCGCGCGCACTTTATTCGCGCGCAACGCCTGCAACGCGAGGCTCCACGTCTCATTCCAGACGAGCGGATTGCTTTTCGGAGCTGCTATCGGAGGAGGCACCACAGAATCGGATGCGTTTCGCGGCTTGGGAGTTTCTAGCGTTTCTTTCACGGATTTCACAATTTGCTATTCAGTGCGAGCCCTTCTCCAAATGCTCAAGCCGCGTCTTGGCGTCTTTATCGTCGGGATCCAGCTGCAACGCCGCGCGATACTGCTCCGCAGCATCGCTGCGCTTCCCCTCCGCTTCATATAGACGCCCCAACCACCCGCGCGCGCCCGCATGAGACGGCCAATCGCTACGATCCGGCGTGCTCGCAAGGTAAGCCTTCAAATCCCGCTCTGCATCAGCGACATTTGTGTTCGAAAGCACCAGCGCCACGCCCCGCGCAAATCCTAGTCGGGGATCGTTCGGGCTCACCAGCGCAGCGGCCTGAATTGCCGTCTGCATATCCGCCGGCTTATTCTGTTTTTGGAAAAAAGAAATCACTTCAAAGTAAGGATCTATCTTCCCGGGCTTCGCGGTCAGCACCGCGCGATATTCCTGCTCCGCCAATTCCGGCTTCTTCTGTCCATCGAGATCGTAAACCGCGCGCGCCAGATGCCCCTCGATGGGATCGAGCGCCGCAATCGCTTCCACCTGCGCCTTCGCTTCGTCCTTGTTTCCGCCGACGACCCACGGCGCCTGCAAGCAGTACTCCTCCAGGTCGCGCCGCGCCGCGATATTCGAAGGATTCAGTTCCACCGCCGCTTCGAATTCCTTCTTCACTTTCCGCGCGTAGCTAAAGCTGCGGTCGCGGTCCGCTTTCCCGCCGTAAATACGACCCAGCCATTGGTGATAAACGGAATTTTTCGCGTCAATCGCCACGGACTTCTCCGCCGCCGTGATCGCGTTATCGTAATCGCGAATCTCATAGTAGCTGCGTCCCAGCCAGTAATCAGCCTCTCCGCTATTCGGATTTTGTTGCACGGCCGCTTGCAGTGTTGCTATCGCCCCGGAATAATTCCCCGCGTTGAATTGTCTCTGCGCGTTTTGAATCTGCGCCGAAGCGTCCGCCGCTGCACTCGACAATCCTCCGCTCGCCGCCAGCTTCGCGATGGGCTTCGCATCCGTCCGCGCCGCGAGCGGCGCGCTCAAAATCAATCCGGCTCCCGCAAAACCCGCCAGCAAAATCCCTGCCGTGCGCAAACCCGGCATTCTCATTTCGCCTCCAGAACTCGAACCTTCATTCCATCCTTCAAATCCACATCGGTCGGCAGGGCCACCTTGTCACCTGACCTCAATCCTGACACCACCGCATAGTTGCTGTCGCTCGCGATACCAACCTGAATGTTCCGTCGGTGAATTTCATCACCGCCATAAACGAAAACGTAATGTTGTCCCTTGTCGTCGGCCACCGCGGCGCGCGGCACCACCAGCGCTCCATGCTCCTCGTGCACCAGAATCCGCACTTCCACGTTCACGTTCGGCAACAACTCGTTCTTGTCGTTGTCAATCGAACACAGCACCTCGCCCACGCTGCGCGCTCCGCGCGGCACCACTTGTTTCGGAAGTTGTTCGATTTTTCCAGTCCATGTGCGCGTCGGCATGGCGTCCCATTTCACTTGCACATCCTGATTCGGTTTCAACGCCCCCAGATCCGGCTCATCCACAAACGCACGGACGCGAACGTGCCGCAGATCCGCCATCTCCGCCAGCACGTCTCCCAATTTCACGAAGTCGCCCGTATGCACCGGCAAAGAGTAAAGAGTGCCATCCGTCGGCGCGGTCACCGTAGCTGACCGCACTTTCTCCTCGAGCGCCGCCACCTGATCTCGCGCCTGTTGCGCGCGCAAACCCGCGCTCTGCGCGGTCACCGCCGCCCGTTGCGCCAGCGCCGCCTTTTTTTCCTGAAAGGTCTGCAGGTTTGCGCGCGCCGTTGTCAACGCCGCCTGATTCTGCGCCACCTCATCCTGCGTAGCGGCTTGCTTCGTCACCAGTTGCTGCAGCGCCTGTTGTGTTCGTTCCAGATTCGCGACTTGCGTTTCGGCGTTTTGCAAATTTCCTTGCAACTGGGCCACTTCGTCCGGCGGCCCGCCCGCCTTCGCATTCCGCAAATCCGTCTCCGCCGCCAGAAGATCCGCGCGTGCCTGCGAAAGCTGCGCCCGAATGTCCGAATCATCCAGGCGCAAAATCAGTTGCCCGCGATGCACCGCCTGCCCTTCCGCGGCCTTCACCTCCGCCACAAACGAGGGAAACTGCGCCCGCGCCACGAACGGCAAAATCGGCTCCACTTTTCCATTGCTGGTAATCGTCGAACTCAAATCCCCGCTCGTAATACTCACCACGCGCACCGCCGCTGCCGGCTCGCGCAACGCCAACACCGCCACGACCACCACCACCAAAATCGCGGCGATGCCCCAAATCACCCATTTTCGTTGACGATTTTCCGCCATGTATAGCCGCGCACACCTTCGCCGCAGCATTCCCCCGAAGCCACAAAATTGTAGCAGACCCCTTCCCAGCTTGCCTAAGCAAACGCCCCCGTGCGCTCCCAGCCTGCATCTTTCCCGATGCTATAATTTCGCGGTGAGATGCCACTCGTCTTCATCATCGCGTGCGATTGGCAATTACGCGCCGGCCTCCGCGCCGAACTCCGCGAACGCGGCATTGACGCCCTGGGAATGGACTCCGCCGAAGACGCCGGCCGCTCCTTCGCCGAAGGCCAAATGCCAGCCTTAGTAGTCCTTGAAGCCACCGCTGAATTCGCCGCCGACGCAGCAATCCAGTCACTTATAAAACGCGTCCCCACCATCCTGATCGCCTCACGCACCGAAACCGTCCCACTCCCGCCAGCCGCCGCCGTCTTCTACCGCCCCGTGAGCGTCGGCGAAATCACAACCCGCGTCCTAGAACTCCTTAAAACCGGCCACCCCGCATGATCAAATTTTGCCGAAGATAAAACTCGGGATCGTAGGGGCACGGCATGCCGTGCCCGCTTCTTGCCCACCTTCTCAAACCTAAATCCGTTCGGCGCCCTTCATGCTAAAATCCGCCCATGACCGAGCCACAACACTCGAACCACGCCACCGAAACCAAACCCGGCGCTAAACCGCCAGCCAAAATCCACCGCGTCTGCATCGGCTGCAACAACATGTTCGAAGTAACCATGGAAAATTACGAAGCCAAGCACTGCTCCGTCTGCCACAAAGGTTAGCTGTACTCCTGCGACATCATCACAAAAGCCCGAACCGAAACCACTTCCGCAGCGTCTAAGCAGCGAGACGGAGGAAGCAACAGCAAAAAGAGCCGCGCGTGCCAGCGCCGCCGCACCTGCGCAGCCACTCCGTAAATGCTAGAATTTATGCATCGATGAGCGCTGATTCCCTCATTCACGTTCACGAACTCTGCAAGTGCTTCCGCACTTTCAATCGCCGCGAAGGCGTTTGGGGCTCGATCCAAAATCTTTTTGTCCGCGATTACCGCACCGTCGCCGCCGTCGATCGCGTCGGATTCTCGATCGAACGCGGCGAAATGGTCGGCTACATCGGCCCCAACGGGGCCGGAAAATCCACCACCATCAAGATGCTCACCGGTATCCTGGTGCCCACCAGCGGCGAAATCCGCATCAACGGTTACGTCCCCTACCGCCAGCGTCGCCAGTACGTAAAAACCATCGGCGTCGTCTTCGGCCAGCGCACCCAGCTTTGGTGGGACATCGCCGTAATCGAATCCTTCAAACTCCTTCGCCGCATCTATGACGTCTCGCAGCGAGACTTCGACGCGCGCATGGAACACTTCGACGCCATTCTCAACATCCGCGATTATCTCCACACACCCGTGCGCAAACTTTCTCTAGGCGAACGCATGCGCTGCGATCTCGCCGCCGCGCTCCTGCACAATCCTCCACTCCTCTTTCTCGACGAGCCCACCATCGGCCTCGACGTCGTCGCCAAAGATCACATCCGCCATTTTCTGCGCGCCATCAATCGCGAATTTCGCACCACCGTCCTCCTTACCACCCACGATCTCGACGACATCGAAGAACTCTGCCGCCGCATCATGATCATTGACCACGGCAAAGTCCTCTACGACGGCCATCTCGCCCAACTCAAACAGCAACTCCTCCGCACCAAGCAAATCAAATTCGCCCTGAAAGATCGCGCGCAAGCGATCGGCCTCGATGCCTTCTCCCGCGACGGCCTCGAAGTCGATCAAGTGGACGAACTCACCTACCGCATCCGCTTCGATCGCGTAAAAGTCTCCACCTCCGACCTCGTCCGTCAAATCCTCGCCGCGGTAGAAGTCCGCGACCTCCTGATCGAAGACGAGCCCATCGAAGAAATCATCAAACGCATCTACGCCGGCGAAGCGCACCTCGAGGTCGCGGTGTGAACACCTTCACGAAGAGCCGGGGTGTGTTGTGGCTATTTTGCCTGACTCTCTTCGCTGGGTTGTGTGTTCCCGGATATGCGACGACGAAAACCAAATATGAAGCGCTCATTTTTGTTCCGATGCACGGGTTCGAAGCAGACGGCTTCTGCGGGACGCTATCGGGATCAGTCAGCGCGGGTAACTTCTTCAAGGGTTTGCAAAGGATCGAATCGGATCGGGGCGTTGAATTTCGCAGAAAATCGCTAAACGTGCGAAATTTCCCCGATGAGCTTGATATTGCGCTGGAAGGTCCGATCGGCAGTTGCCCCTTGTCCCTTCCGAATTCGGCGACAAGTGATTCGCTCGCTGATTTCGTGAAGGGGTTGAAAGTAGAAGCGGAGTGGATCGATGGAAACGCAAGCCAGACCGTCGGCGATCTCTCAGTAACCAAGTTTCCACCAATAACGCGGTGGTTTGCGGAGTACGAGAGACCAACATGGCAACTCCAGATCAAAGTTCCGTCCAAGGATGTTGCTATCACTCGCGCGCTGGTCGTTTCGCTGGTCTCAGATAGCGGACACAAAGTGATGAACTACTCGTTTTCTCTTTGAACGTCACGCAAGCGGGTAATTTGACGAACACACGAAAGGCTACGCATCCATGAGCAGTTGGGTCCAATCCCTGGTCCCTTACGCCGAATTCTCCCGCGTCGGCTTCGTCAATATCCTCGCCTTCCGCCTGCGCTACTTCACCGGCATCATCACCTACTTCCTCAACGTCACCGTCTACTACTTCATCTGGAGCGCCGTTTACAACGGCGGCCACTCCATCGCCGGTTATAACCTCGGCCAGATGATCACCTACGTCAGCGTCGGCTGGATGATCCGCTCGTTCTACTGGAACACCATTGACCAGGAAATGGCCTACGAAGTAATCGAAGGCAAAATCGCCATGGACCTGATCAAGCCCGTTTCGGTGCAATGGATGTGGATCTCCCGCGCCATCGGCGAATCCGCCTTCCGCCTAGGCCTGCTTACGCTACCCACAGCCGTAGTCGTCGCCCTGGTGTTCCCGGTACAACACCCGTCGTCCCGCGAAAATTTCGCGCTGTTCCTCGTCGCCGTCCTCGGCAGCTTCTTCCTGATGGCCGCCATCAATTTCATGATCGGCACCTGCGCCATCCCGCTGAAATCCATCCTCGCGCTAATCCGCGCGAAGTATTGGCTAATCGAACTCCTCTCCGGCCTCCTCATCCCCATGACATTTTTCCCCGACAAAGTTCAAAAGTTCCTGGCGTGGCTGCCCTTCGAACACATCGCCTACACGCCCCTGCAAATCTACCTAGGCAAACTCGATCGTCACGCCGCGCTCCGCGCCCTAGGCATCCAATGGCTCTGGGTAGTAGCGCTGCTGTTCCTAGCGCATCTATGGTGGGAACGCGCCGCAAAAAAAATCACAATCCACGGAGGCTAACGCCAATACCACTGAAATGTCCGCCAAACTCAAATCGCAAGTCATCCCGAGCGGAGCGAGGGATCTGCTTTTAGCAGCCCGCGCCACGCTCGACCCCACTAATCAAGCGCCACGAGTGGCGAAGCCATGACCTCATACCCACAAACCGCCCCCACGGAAGAAAAGCGCGGCCTTCCCGGCCTCCTAGCCGCAATCCACCGCCACTTCCTCCTCTTCTTCGACTATTTCTCGCAATACGCCAAAGTCCGCGTCAGCTATCGCGGCGACTTCTTCATCAGCCTGGGCACCAGCTTCGCCGCCACCATCTTCGCGCTCTGCTTCGTCGTTGTCCTGTTCCAAAAAGTCCCGCAACTCGCCGGCTGGCGCTTCGAAGAAGTCCTCTTCCTCTACGGCTTCTCCCTAATCCCCTACGGCATCTTCAACGTCGTCAGCCTCAACCTCTACGACTTTGGCAACAATTTCATCATCGAAGGAAAATTCGACCGCGTCCTGCTGCGTCCGATTTCTTCGTTATTTCAGGTGCTCTTCGAAACCTTCCGCATCGAATCCTTCCAGGAAATCGCCACAGGCATTTTCTGCATGTGGTATGCCACCCGCCACCTAGGCCTGCACTGGACTCCCGCCAAATTCGCGATGCTCTTTTTCTTCGGCGCCTGTGCCGGCATCATCTATATATCCGTCTTCCTGATCCTCAGCACCGTCTCGTTCTGGTTCGAAGACCGCATCGGCGTCCACCCTCCCATCTGGAATGTAATCGCCTTCGGCCGCTACCCGCTCTCAATCTACAGCGGCGTAGTCCAATTCTTCCTCTGCTGGATCGTTCCCTTCGGCCTAGCCTCCTTCTACCCCAGCGTCCGCATGCTGGGTCGCACAGTCCACCCCGAATACGCCCCGCTAGTCCCAGTAGTAGCAGTAGTCTTCCTGACCGCCGCAATCAACCTCTGGAATTTCGGCACGCGCCACTACTCCTCCACAGGCTCCTAAAGCATTTGAATTCGCATTTGAATTTGTAGCGGCGCCCTTCAGGGCGCCATCGCTGTCGCGACAAAAAACAATGCCGGCTTCGCGCACTGAAACACTTCCCCGCCCAATCTCGTACCACCTATAGCCACCCAATGAAACGCCTAGCCTACATCGCAATCATAATCCTCGCCCTGCTCCCAATCGCCGCTGGCATCATCGGCCACAACATCGGCCCCGGCATCCTCCATCCCGCCAACCTAAATCCCCAGCGCGAAACCGAAACAAACCAAATGCTAGCCCGGACCCGCGGCCACAAAACCGATTTCACCGTCCACGCCAACGACAACACCGAACTCCGCGGCTGGAAAATCACACCCCAATCGCCAAACCAAGACTGGGTCCTACTCTTTCACGGCGTCTCCGACAACCGCTCCGGCGTCCTGGGCCACGCCGAATTCCTCCTCCGCCACAACTACAGCGTAGTAATGATGGATTCTCGCGCCCACGGAGAAAGCGGCGGCAATATAGCCACGTACGGCTGGAAGGAACGCCACGACACGGCAGCAATCACCGACGCCCTCTACAAAACCGAAAATGTCCGAAACCTATACGCCCTAGGCGTCTCCATGGGCGCAGCAATAGCGCTACAATCCGCGGCCATCGAACCGCGCATCGCAGCAGTAGCAGCCGAAGACCCGTTCGCAAGCCTGCGCGAAGTCAGCTACGACTACGCCGGCCTCGACCTAAGCCCGCTGCTAGGCAAAACTCTCTTCCGCCCCGCCACATTTTTCGCGTTAAGAGCGATAGCAAAAGCCGGAGGCTTCGACCCCGATCAAGCCTCGCCGGAAATAGCAGTAACCCAGCGCCCGTTCCCCATCCTGCTAATCTGCGGCACAAACGATCACCGCATCCCCTGCCGCCACGCCCAAGCAATCTACAACGCCGCAACCGGCCCAAAAGAATTGTGGATCGTCCAACGCGCAGGCCACGCAATGGCGCTAGGCCAAGCCCCGCCGAATACGAAACCCGCGTAATCAATTTCTTCGAAAAATATCCGACAAGGTAGGCCGTACGAAGCGAAAACAATTCGCAGCAAACGATGACAATTGGCAGGACGCGATCAGCGAGGAGGAATCAGCACCGTAGGTGCGGCAGAAGTTAGCCCAGCGCGTGAGCGCTGGGTATCATGCCCAAAAAATTCCAGCGCCGTAGGTGCGGCACATCTCTTATCGCGGAATCACGAAGATCAACAATTCCAATGCCGCACGCTCGACGCAACGCAACAACCCGCACGCCTGACGCGACACCGAAACCTTACACAACCTTCAAAACCAAAATCACGCGGTCATCCTCATGCGTCCCCCCGCGCGAAAATAAATCCACATCCGTCAAAACCTTCTGCACAATTTCCTGCGCCGGCAATTCCCGCTCCCGCGCCACCAACTCCACCAACCGCTGCGAACCGTATTCGTCTTCCGACGAATTATTCGCCTCGGTAATCCCGTCAGTGCAAAACACCACCACGTCGCCGCGATGCAGTTTCACGTGCCCGCGCTCGTAACGCACGCCGGCAAAAAGTCCCACCACCATCCCGCCTTCCGTCAGGTATTCCACTTCGCCATTCACTCGCACCACCGCCGGCTGCACGTGCCCCGCATTCACATAATGTAAAGTCCGATGCGGCTGGTCCAGCAATCCCAAAAACATTGTCATGAACTTCTGACCGCGCGTATCGGCCAGCATCATGTCGTTCAGCGATTCCACCAAACGTTCCAACGAATGTAAATGCGCGAGCAGGGCGTGCAAAGTCGCCTGCAGGTTCGCCATCACCATCGCCGAACCCACGCCCTTGCCTTCCACGTCCGCCACCACCGTCAAAATCGTATCCGGCGCCAGCGGAATGAAATCGTAATAATCCCCGCCCACTTCCAGCGACGGCCGGTGCGAAACTCCGATATCGAATCCTTCAAGCGTCGGCGGACGCTCCGGCAACAATCCCAGTTGAATGCTGCGTGCCAGAGCGAGATCGCGCTCCATGCGCTGCTTGTGCAATAAATCGCGATGCAGCTGCGCGTTTTCCAGCGCCAGCGCCACATGATCGGAAATCGCGCGCAACAAATTCTCGTCCGCGCTGTTAAATGCGCCGGCCTTCTTGTTTAGTAATTGCAACACCCCAATCGTCTCGCCGCTCTTGCTGCGAATCGGCAAACACAGCAGCGACTTCGTCCGAAATCCTAGCCGCAAATCCACTTCCGATTCGAACCGCGGGTCCGCGTAAGCATCCGGCAGGTTCACGGTTTCGCCGTGCGCCGCCACCCACCCCGCAATCCCGCGGCTGATCGGCAAACGGATTTCATGCTGGTCGAGCCCCAGCCCTACCAGCGACCAGATCTCGTCCCGCTCGCTGTCCACCAGAAAAACCGTTCCGCGCTCCGCTCCCGTGTGCCGCGTGGTCAGCTGCAAAATAATGTTGAGCAACTCCGCCAAATCCAGCGTCGAATTCAGCCGCTTGGTAGCCTCGACAATCGTCGAAAGCTCGATCACCGCGTGCCGGCGCTCGCTGCTCTCCAGCGCCACTTCCGCATACCGCCGGAAAAGTTCCAGCCATCCCCGCGTCTTCGAATCCAGCTCCCCCTTCGGACGCGCTTCCAGCACTCCTACGGGATTCGTTCCACGCCCCAGCACCCATGTGGATTTTTCGCCGTTCGCGTGCGGATTTTTTCCGTGCAGGATTCTTTCGATGTGTACGGGATCCGGCGCCGGAAGCTCGCCGCTTTCTTGCCACACGATCGGCGCTCCGTTCACCACGCGCCACAGCCGCGCGCCTTCCAACCGTCCCGGCGCCGCCAGCACGCACACCATCTGCGCCGCCAGTTCCCCCGGTTCGGTTTCCGGATTGAGCGTCGCCACCACCTGCTCGAGTGTTTCGAGCGGCATGCCGGCGCGCGTGCGCGATGCTGCCTTCCGCTTCATCCCTTGTTTCCCTTGTATTCGATCGAGAGAATCGTGATGTCGTCCGACTGCGCCGCGCCTTCCGTGAACGCGCGCATCCCCTCGCGAATCGCATCGCCCAGTTGCGTCACCGTCTCTCCGCTGAAATCCTCGATGATCTTGCGCAGCCGCGACTCTTCGAATAATTCATTCTGCGTGTTGCACGCTTCCGAGACTCCATCCGTGTAGATCACCAGAAAATCGCCGGGCTCCAGTTGCACTCGCGCGCTTTGATATTCCGCTTCCTGAAACATTCCCACCGGAAAATTCGCGGACCCCAATCCTTCCAGGCCGCCCGATTTGCGTTTCAGCAGCGGCGGAACGTGTCCCGCATTCACGTACTCGAACCGCCCCATCTTGTCCAGAATCCCGTAGAAAACCGTCGCGTAACGGTCTTCTCCGCTGCGCTCACACAAATACTGGTTCACGCGCGAAAAAACCCCCGGCAGCGAAATATCCATCGCCGCCGTCGTGAAAAATACTCCCTGCAGCAAAGTAGCCAGCAGCGCCGCCGAAATTCCCTTCCCGGAAACGTCGCCGACGAAAAATCCGTGCCGCCCGCCCCCCAGCCCGATCACGTCGAAGCAGTCGCCGCCCACCGAATGGCAGGACAAAGTCGAGCCCGCCACCGCCACGTCCGGCAGATTCGGCAGCGCCTTCGGCAAAAGCTGCTTCTGAATTTGGCTGGCAATCTCGATTTCGTGGTCCAACCGCTGTTTCGCGCGCGACGATGCAAAGAGCCGCGCATTCTCCACTACCGTCGCCGCCTCGCGCGCCAGCGTGCGCAATACTTCGCGGTCCAAATCCGAAAACGCGCTCGAAGGCACGTGGCTGTCCAGGTACAACACGCCCAGCAACTCACCCTGCCGCGTCGATATCGTCGCATCCAAAGTTTCGATCACCGGCAGCTTGTCCACCGGAATCGCGATCACCGTATGCAATTCCAGCCGCGCCACGCTTTCCTGCTGGCTCATTCCGCCATCTTCGCCCGTATCACTTACAATCAATTCCCGGCGCGTTTGCGCCACGCGCTTCACCACCGATTGCGACACCTGCAATTGGTCCGGGCGCAACGTCCCGCGCTGCGCATCCCGCGCCACAATCATCTGCAATTCCTGCAGCTCGTTCGACAGCAGCAGCACTCCGCGCTCGGTACGCGTCACCTGGATCGCGGCGTCCACCACCGCCGTCAGCACATCTTCCAACGAAAGCCCCGTGCCCAGCGTGCGCGCCACTTCCAGCAGCACGCCCAGGTGGTACAACTCGCGCGACCCCGCATGTTGCGGCGCAGGCGCCTCGACGCGCTCCACCAATTCCTCGATCGTCGCGCCTTCGCCCAAAAAAAGCAGCTTGTAGGAATCCGCCATGCCGAAGTCCACGCGGTCCTTCGGCTGCAATTCGTGCTTCAAAGTCTTCTCGCCGTTGACGTACGTTCCGTGCCGGCTGCCCATGTCCTCCAGCACATACGCGCCGTTCACGGCGAGGATCTGCGCCTGCTGCCGGCTGATACGGCTGTCCCGCAAGGTTAGTTCGTTCCCCGCCTGCCGCCCGATGCGGAAAGGAGTGGTGCTGATGGAAACTTCGCGGCGTACGCCGTTCGGTTCAATTACGACGAGTCGTGGAGCGCGTGGCATTGGTTATAGTTTTGGTCCCGACGGACAGTGAAGCGCAATCTCGCCCAGGAGCGGCTTCGCTGGCACCGCACATGGTAGGTAAACTGGCGCCCGAAGTAAATAGCGGCCCTGCTTTAACTCCTCGTTTTGCCGTCCTCTGGTTGCCCTCGCCAATCCTCCCGTGTAAAATTCGCCCGGGGCTGCTGAACGTCACTTTCTCGTACATCCTGCGGCTCGCATTCCGCCGCGCTCCGGGTTCCATCGGTCATCGCCGCCCAAAAAACTCTAGGAGACTGAATGAACAGTTCGATTCATCGAGCCTTTATTGCCTCGGCACTGATTGTTTCGCTTGCCTTGCCGCTCCCCGCAGGCACCAAAGAGTGCGACCGCGTGGACAACGCCGGTTACGTAATGAAAGAAATCATGGATATCCCCGACGATATCCCGCAAACCGTCATTGATAAGGCCTATTGCGTCGTCGTTCTTCCCTCCGTCCTCAAACTCGCTTTCGTTTTCGGCGCCAGCTACGGCCGCGGCGTCATGACTTGCCGCAGCGGTCCCGATTTCCGCGGCCCCTGGGGCGCTCCCACCATGATGGCGCTCGAAGGCGGCAGCTTCGGCCTGCAGCTCGGCGGACAAGCCACCGATTTCGTCCTGCTGCTCATGAACGAACGCGCCGCGGACAGCATCCTCACGAGCAAAGTGAAATTAGGCGGTGACGCCTCCGCCGCAGCAGGTCCCGTGGGCCGCAACACCTCCGCCGAAACCGATATCACCTTGCGCGCTCAGGTCCTCTCTTATTCACGCGCCCGCGGCCTCTTCGCCGGAATCTCGCTGGCCGGTTCCACGCTGCGCCCGGACAACAGCGCCAACACCGGCCTCTACGGCAAAGCCATTGACGCGAAGGACGTAGTCCTCCGCGGCAAAGTCTCGCCGCCCGACTGCGCCAAACTACTGATCGCCACGCTGAATGAACGCTCGCCGAAAAACCTCGCTGGTGATTAGTGAAGCGCCCGGCAAATTCGTTGCATTGATATAGAGGCACAGTCGCGTGAAGGTCCGAACGATCAAACTCCTATCATTGTCGCTGGCGTGTGCGGCGTTGGTCCTCGCGGCGGCCGATCCACCGAATTTCGTCCCGACCTCTCACGCCCAATCCCCTTCCGCCAACGTCACTTCCTACCAAATCGACGTAGACGCCGCCAAACAATGGCTCGACACAAAAATCAACCTGCGCTCCGGCGAAAAACTCCGCTTCACCGCCACCGGCACCATCACCTATCCCGCCGATAAAAAACATCCCGACGGCCGCACCTTCGGCCCCGATGGCCTCGCGCGCACCTTCGGAGACCTGATCCACGAATACGCGGTCCCGGACGCCGGCCACGGCTCCCTCGTCGGTCGCCTCGGCGATAGCGACGCCGCGCAACCGTTCGGCATCGGCGCGAGCTCCGATTACGAAGCCCCCGTAGCCGGCCGACTCTATCTAGGAATCAATCAAAGTTTGAACGACGCCAGCGGCGCCAAAGGTAACTTCCAGGTGAAAATTGCGGTAATAAATCCAGGCCTGAGTACCGCCGCCGCGATCGCCATCGGCGGCCCGCCCGAAACGCCAATTCCGACCATCACTCCCGCGCTCCTCCGCGAAATTCCGCGCCGCGTCTCGGACCCGCAAGGCAATCCCGGCGACATGGTCAACATCCTCATCGTCGGCACACAAGATCAAGTCCTAAAGGTTTTCGGCGCAGCAGGCTGGGTCCACGTGGATAGTTCCGTGCAGGATACCGTTCTCAACGCCATCACCGACTCGCTCGAAAAAAAAGATTACCTCACGATGCCAATGAGCACTCTGTTTCTATTCCATCGCGCGCAAGATTACGGCTTCGCTCACGCCGAACCGGTCCGCGTGGCTATGTCGCGCAATCATCTGCGCGTCTGGAAATCGCCCTACGAAGTTGAAGGCCGCCCGCTCTGGTGCATCGCCGCCACTCACGATATCGGCTTCGAACGCGATGAACGCAACAAGAGCATCACGAGCGTCACGCACAAAATTGATCCCGCGATTGACGGCGAACGCGAATACGTCAACGACACGCTCTCCAGCACCGGTCTGGTAATCCAACGCACCCACGTAACTCCGCCCAACGCCCTAACCGAAGCCAAAACCGCCACAGGCGGCACCTTCCACTCAGACGGCCGCATCCTAATCCTGATCCTGAAAGAAACTCCGATCACCACAAGCACGAAATAACACCAGCCCCACCGCCTTTCTCTGCGTACTCTGCGCCCCCTCTGCGCACTCTGCGTTAATTCTTTTGAAGTTGCACTCGCCTCTGCCGTTCTCCGGGCCCTCCGGTTTTCCTCTGTGCCCTCGGTGTTAAATCTTTTGAAGTCGCTTTTGACTTCTCTTCACCCCGCCCGCCGCTTGCGCCCCACCGTTCCCCGCGACGCCTCGCGTATCAAAGCCTCGCAAGCCTCCATGCAAACCCGCCGCAATTGCCGCGCCACGTCCTCCTGCACTCCCTCCGCCAATAAAAGCAGCGACGTCCCATGCACCAACGCCACCAAAGCCAAACTCAATTCCGTGTGATTCTCCGCCTCTCCCCCCAACTGCTCCGCCAGCCGCTGCTTCATCAACGCCACCGAAGGCATCGGCTCCTTGCGTCCCAACCGAGCCGCCCAACCGTCCGTCAGCAACCGGTATTCATGCCCGCGCCGCGCCGTAAACTCCAATGCTCGCTTGCAAACGTCCTCCGCCGAATCCGCCGCACGAATCGCCGCATACAAATTCTGCCGCGCCCGCGTGCGCAGCAATTCCAGCAAATCGTGCTTGTCGCGAAAGCGCTCGTACAAAGTCGGAGTCGTCGTTCCCGCCGCCTTCGCTACCGCGCGCATCGTCAACGCGTGCTCCCCCCGCTCGCTCCACAATTTATACGCGGCATCCAGTATCCGGCCTTCCAACGCAGCTTCAGCTTTGCGCGGCATCGCTGTCTCCCCTCTGGGACATCCCCCCGCCTTGCATAATAATCTTGACAGCGTTAAAATAACAGCGTATAAATAAATCCAGGCCCCATTCTACCTGCTTGTCCTGCTGGATCAATCATTCAGTTCGGAAAGCGCATCAGGAGTGGCTTCGAATCATGATCCATTTTCAGTACTCAGTCACCACACGCGCCTGCAAGAACGTCGCCTGGGACGTTTTTGCCAATTGGAATCGCTGGAATCAGTTCGCCAATATCTACGGACAGCTGCGTTGGCGTGAAGGCAATCCCTGGGAACCCGGCAGCTGCATGGAAATTGAAGTTCTCCGTCCCGTCAACACCGTCGTCAACCACGTCATCACTCACTGCGTCCCCGCGGAAAAAGTCGGCTGGATTGACCACGCCATGGGCATCGTCATCGGCCAATGGGTCACCTTCGAGCGCCAGAATGGCAACGGCACCCGCATCCACACTTGGGGCGAAATCGTGCGGCCCAGCCTCAAAATCGCCGGACGCACCGTCGAACACCTCGTCACCAGCTTCACCGAAACCTGGTACGAAAATTTTCGCCTCGCCTGCGAAGAGCTTGCCAATTCCAACCCGTGCATTACGGAAGCCCGCGAACAAATAATCTGAAACCCTGCCCCGTCACGCGGCACAACCGCTCTTCGGCGCGGCGCATCTCACATTCTGCGAATCGTCTTAGTGTCGGATTTAACCTGCGATCTGCACTTTTCGGGCCGCGAGAGTAGCCGGGCCCCGTTCACTTTTGGCACTCAATTTCGGCGAACTCTTAGCGCACAAATCATATTCTTCTCACGTCAGACTCAACCGGCGTGGTACTCTCGCACTTAATCAAACAGCTCCACCAATATTTTTGCGCCATGATAGGTGCTTTACGGAGTCATCGCCAGGCAATGCGGGAGCTCTGTGTGAAATCTGCCTCCGCCGCGGTCGATCTCGTTCGCACGTTCTTGGACTTTGTACTGCAGGATCTGTGGATCGTGCGTGAGCTTGGGGATCGAGGGGGACGATGCGGGCAGCGGCGGGCGACGAATTTCGCGATTTACTCACTCTGGTACGGCAAAGCGGCCTGTTAGCCAAGCAACCGGGCTATTACCTCCGCAAAATAATTATTAACCTGGTCCTTTTCGTCGGCGCGTTCCTGCTGATCAAATGGTTTCAGAATCCGTGGCTCGAGCTCTGCAACGCCGCTATCCTCGCCTTCGTCTTCGCCCAGCTCGGCTTCATCGTCCACGACGCCGGCCACCAGGAAATATTCAGTAAGCCCTCATGGAACGAAGCCCTCGGCCTGCTGCATTCGAATCTCCTGCTGGGCTTCAGCAATAGTTGGTGGCTCCGCAAACACAATAGCCATCATTGCTCGCCGAACCACGTCACCGCGGATCCTGACGTGGATATTCTTCCCTTCGCGTTTTCCGAAGGACAAGCCGCTACAAAACACGGCCTCGCGCGCCTCTCCGTCAAATACCAGCATTTCTCGTTTTTTCCGTTGTCGCTGCTCGAATCATTTTTCCTGAAATACGATAGCGTGCGTTTCCTCGTGCGCCGCAAAGTCGCACACCCCATAATCGAAGTCAGCTTCCTCGTCCTTCATACGATTTGGTTCTTCGGCCTGCTCACCTACCTTCTTGGCTTTTCTCATGCCCTCTTGTTCATCCTGGCGCAGCAGGCCTTCCTCGGCCTCTATCTCACGCTGATCTTCGCTCCCAATCATCAAGGCATGCCCCTCCAGGAAGGCAGCACCGCCGTCAATTTTCTCCGCGAGCAAGTCCTCACCAGCCGCAACATCAAAAAACATCCCGGCGTGGACTACTGCATGGGCGGCCTCTCCTGCCAGATCGAACATCACCTCTTCCCCACCATGCCCTCCAACAAACTTCGCCAAGCCCAAAAAGTAGTCAAATCCTACTGCCGCCAGCGCGGCGTCCCCTATCACGAAACCTCCCTAGTCCAGTCCTATCGCGAGATCTATCAAAATCTAAAAGACGTCAGCCTCCTGGTAACCAAAGAAGCTGAACCCCACACCAGTAGCGCCGACTGAACGAATCCTAATTCCGGAAAAGACTTGAGCCGCACCATCGTGCTAGGCCGAGGATAAGTTGTGACCTACCTATTGCTCTGCAACCGCGCTGAAAACGAACACGACTGCGGTAAGATATCGGGGAGCAGTGGTATGCTCTGAAGCCCCCTTACTCCCGGAACGGATTTGCTTTCGGTTATGAAAACCTTCCAGTCATTCCGTCTCGACCCCACGAATCATTGCCTTTGGAATGGCGAGGAGCGTGTGCGCATCCCTCCGAAAGCGTGCGACGTGCTGCGCTATCTGGTCGAGAATCCGCAACGCCTGGTCACTCCGGACGAGCTCCTGGAGGCCCTCTGGCCCGACACCTACGTAAACCCCGAGGTTCTCAGAAAGTACATCCTGGATGTCCGCAAAATATTGGGAGACCGCTCCGATCGGCCTGAGTTTATTGAAACTCTGCCGAAGCGGGGATACCGCTTTGTCGCCGCCGTAAGTGACCTCGGAACCGCCGAGCCGCTATCCGCAAGTGCCGCCGCAGTTCCTGCGGCACCGGCGTCGCTTGCTGGAGAGGCCTCCGCAGTCCCGGCGGTTCCGCCAAAGGCGCATACGGCAAGGCGGCCGACCTTCGCAAGCGTGGCGGCTGTGCTGATGGCCCTCGCGTTGGTTTTGGGCGCGTGGGTTTATTTTTCGCGACGGGCGCTGGGCCTCACCGAGAAAGATAGCGTCGTGCTCGCGGATTTCGCGAATAGCACAGACGATCCGATTTTCGACGATACGCTGAAGACAGCTCTCAATATTTCTCTGCGGCAATCGCCTTTCCTGAATGTTCTCCCCGACAGTGAAGTGGCAACGACGCTGGAATTAATGACGCGTCCGGCGGGAACGAAACTGACGCCCGAAGTAGCGCGGGAGCTCTGTCAACGCGCGGGCAGCAAAGCTTACATTGCCGGGGCGATCGGGAGTCTGGGCAACGAATATGTGGTGGGTTTGAAAGCCGTGAACTGCCGGAGTGGCGACACGCTAGCCGCGGAGCAGGTGACAGCGGCGTCGAAGGAGAAGGTGCTGGACACGCTGGGCGCGGCGGCAACCAAACTGCGCAGCGAGCTGGGCGAATCGCTGGCTACAGTGCAGAAACTCGATGTTCCTCTCGAACAAGCTACCACGTCTTCGCTGGAAGCCCTGCAGGCGTTCAGCCTTGGCAGAAACGCCCGTAATGAGAAAGGTTCGGCCCCAGCCCTGCCTTACTTTCAACGCGCTATCCAGCTTGATCCGAATTTTGCCCTGGCCTACTGGGCGCTGGGCAGCGACTACTTCGATCTCGGCGAGCTAATGCGGGCCAGCGAATACACCACCAAAGCATTCCAGTTGCGCGAACACGCCAGCAAGCGGGAACGGCTGAATATCGCCGCCGAGTACTACCGGGAGGTAACCGGCGAACTGGATAAAGCGGTCGCGACATATCGGGAAGTGATTGAGAGCTACCCGCGGGACTTCCGGGCCTACGGCAATTGGGGCTTGGCGTGCAGCGAACAGGGGAAGTATGAAAAAGCCGCGGAAGTTACACGGCAAGCTCTGCGCCTTGCGCCGGATCGGCTAGCTTCGTACGCCGATCTCGCCAACTTCGCCATTGCTTTGCAGCGTTTGGACGAAGCGCGGCAGAGCATTCACGGCGCGCAGTCGCGAAAACTGGATACTTTCGTATTGCATAATGCTCTCTACGCTCTTGCTTTTTTCGGGGAGGACTCTGCCGCGATGGTGGAAGAGCAAAAGTGGTTTGCGGGCAAGCCCGAAGAGAACTTCGGACTGGCGCTCGCATCTGACACTGAGGCGTATGGCGGCCATCTGCAAAAGGCGCGGGAACTGACCAAGCGGGCGGTGGACTCTTCTATCCGGGCCGACAGCAAGGAAAATGGCGCCATCTGGCAGGCGATTGCCGCTCAACGGGAAGCCGCTTACGGCAATGCTACAGAAGCTCGGCAATCGGCGGCAGAGGCCTTGAAGATGGCTCCCGCGAGTCAGGGCGTCGAGAGCGAAGCCGCGCTTGGGTTTGCCATGGCGGGAGATACGGCGCGAGCCGAGTCCTTGGCTCAAGATTTAGGGAAACGCTTCGCGCTGGACACGCAGATACTCTCGCTTTGGATACCGGCGATTCAAGGACAACTAGAGCTGAACAAAAAGAACCCGAGTGCCGCGCTGAATACCCTGCAAGCTGCTTCAGCCATCGAGTCGGTCAAATTAATTTCGTCGCTAATATTTCTTGCCTCTATCCTGTGTATCGGCGCGGAGAAGCGTACCTGGCAGCGGGACAAGGGGGTGCTGCCGACGCGGAGTTTCAGAAGATTCTCGATCACAACGGCATTGTCTGGAATTGCTGGACCGGAGCGCTGGCGCGACTCGGCGTGGCGCGCGCGAACGCTCTGCAAGCGAAAACCTCGCAAGGCGCGGATGCCGATGCCGCCCGCGTCCGCGCCCTAGCCGCCTACAAAGATTTCCTAGCGCTCTGGAAAGACGCCGACCCCAACATCCCCCTACTAATCGCCGCCAAATCCGAATACGCCAAGCTGCAATAATCGTCCCAGTGCAGGCCCGCCCGGTCCACGCCTATTTTCCATTTTGGGTATGGTAATCATACAGTAAATATGATAAAATAGAATCGGGCCACTTTACCAGCCCACAGAGGACGCCACATGCGCTCCGCCACAACGGCGACAGGCAGACCACTCCCATCCCCGGGGAAAACTCTACCCAAAAACCGCCCCGCGCCCCTCAGTTGTCGCGCCACTCACCAACCGGCCGCACCAAAACCTCATGTAACATCCCAACTACAATGTTACATTCCCGCTCCCGCCTCCACCCGTCACTCATCACGAGTCGCTAGTCACGATGAAATCAATCGCCAACAAAATGGCTCTTCGCGTTCGCGTATTACAACGCCTCGTCACCTTGCGCCACTAGTGACCGTTGGACGAAGGCACCTGCTAGCCACTAGCCACTCATCACTAGCCACTGCCTTTTTCCCCACGCGCCGCATTTCTAATCGTCACACCTCGCGATTAGAAAGCGCTATATCTCATAGAAAACAAACACGCGGCACACGTTCTAATCGTCATTTTGTACAGGGTTCCGCAAGCCACCAACGCCGAACCGCAAACGCAAGTCGCCCACCGCCAGTCGCGACCAACATCGTTTCCAATCGACAATGGCAGATATTAGAAATCACCGTAAACCTCTCAAAACAAACGATCGCGCCCCGATCTAATCGATACAAAAACGCGTTATTTGCATCTCCGGTTTCAGAAGTCCGATGGACTCCACCGGAGTGCTGCCAGCGGACTCGGATGGGATCACGCGACGCGTTTCCAGCATCCCCGACTAGGTCTCGGAACAAGGGTTCGCGAGTCATGCATCACGAATCACGGGCCGCAGCGCACCAATCATCTTCCGCTGTTCTCAGGTCGCGGGCCACGGGTCGCGATTCACAGCAGTTGCCTCAATCAAACTCCCTCCGCGGCGCACTCTGTTCCGCCCCCACTCGCCCCACCTCGATATCCGCCTGTGCGTAATTCTCCCCGCGCACCGGCGCCCCAGCCATCCCGCGCAACATCCCCAACTGGCCCACATGCGTCAACGCATCCGCAATCGCGCCCTGAAACATTTTTTGCGGCGTACACCCAATCGTCTCATTCGACGCCAGATAATCATCCAGCTCCTGCAACGCCGCGAAGAACCGCGTGCTCCCTTCCTCCCACGAAACCACCGCGGAATTGTGCCACGCGGGCTTCCCCTTCGCCTGCGAGAGAGCCCAGTGCAGCAAATCCCCCAGATGCGCAAGGATTTGCCCCGGCGTCCGCGTCCTCTCCCCCACGCGAAACTCCGCGAAACCTGGCGGCGCGCCGCGCAAAGTCTTTCCTCCGCGATACGCCAAAGTAGCCAGCGCATGCCGCAGCCATTGATGATCGGGACCAGCAACATTCTCCGTAATCGTAGGTCTCATAATCACGCGATTGTAAGCCAACTCCCGCCGCACAGCATAGCCGCCTCTGCCTGCCGCTCCGCATCAGGCGATAGACCGAACCGTACCTGTCACTTTATACTTGCAGCAATGCAATCGGCCACGGAACTTCTCGGCGCTCTCCGCCGTTATTGGGGCTACGACTCATTTCGCCCCATGCAAGAACGCATCGTACGCAGCCTCCTCGGCGGCCAGGACACCTGCGTGGTAATGCCCACAGGCGGCGGCAAATCGCTGTGTTATCAGCTTCCCGCCGCGCTACTAGCTGATCGCACCGTGATCGTAATCTCCCCGTTGATCGCACTGATGCAAGACCAAGTGGCCCAATTAACTCAAATGGGCATACCCGCCGCCCTACTAAACAGCACGATCGCCGCAGCCGAGCAGTCCGCCATTCTGAAACAGGCCATCAAAGGACATTACCGCCTGCTCTATCTCTCCCCCGAACGCCTCGCCCGCGCCGACACGATCGAATGGCTGCAACTCGTCCCCGTTTCTTTCTTCGCGATTGACGAAGCGCACTGCATTTCCGAATGGGGCCACGAATTTCGTCCCGAATACCGCCAACTCAGTTCTCTCCGCAAGCATTTCCCCGATCGTCCCATCGCCGCCTTCACCGCCAGCGCTACCAGGCAGGTACGCCACGACATCGTCGAGCAACTCGCGCTGCGTCATGCCGACAAATATATCGCCAGCTTCCACCGCCCAAATCTGCGCTACGTCGTAAGAGAATCTGACGCGCGCACGCAAGCCTCCCTGCTTGTGAAAGCGCTGCGCAGTTACGGCGGAGAAAATGTAATTGTCTACGCGCCGACCATCGCGCGCGTCGAAGAGACCGTCATCGTGCTCGCCGAAGCGGGTATCAAGGCCATCGGCTATCACGGCAAAATGGACAATGCCACCCGCCGCCGCAATCAGGAAAAATGGATGTCCGACGAAGTTCCCGTGCTGGTCGGCACGATCGCTTTCGGCCTGGGCATCAATAAAGCCGCGGTCCGCGCCGTCATCCATCTCTCGCTGCCGAAATCCATCGAGCAGTATTACCAGGAAGCAGGCCGCGCGGGACGCGACGGCCTGCCCGCAGATTGCGTCCTGCTCTGGCGCAAAAAAGACGCGGGACTGCTCGCGCATTTCATCGAACAAGTCAGCGACCCGGCCGAGCGCGAGCGTGGCTGGCAGCGCTATCGCATCATTCGCAGCTTCGTCGAATCAAAGGGCTGCCGCCACCGCCAGATCTGCGTCCATTTTGGCGAAAGCCCGAAATGGCAATCCTGCGGCGCATGCGACGTTTGTGGATGCGAGATCAAATGGCTCGTGGAACCGGTAGTCGTGCCGCGGCCCAAGCGCCGCGAAAAACTCGCCGCCACGGCAAGAGCATCGGCAACAGCGGCCGCCGCGGCTGCGGCATCCATCACATTCACGCGCGGTCCGCGATCCGCCGCCGAAAACGCAGCGGAATTCGCGCCGCCGCAAAACGCCGACGAATCGGGCTCGAACTGGTGGGGCGCAAAACGCAACGCCGACCGGCCCACGGCGTCAGCGCAAAATAATAATGTCTCTCGGCCCAACGATGTCTCTCGCCCGAACGATGGCCCGCGCCCGCAACGGCTGATCAGCGCGGAGCAAGCCGCCGCAAACGGCGTCGACCCGGAACTACGCGCTTACATGCGCGAGTGGCGCCGCCGCACCTCAAAAGAAATGAATATCGCCGCATTCATCATCATGCACGACACGTCGCTCGATTCCCTCTGCCGCATCCATCCGCGCAGCCTCGCACAATTGCGCAGCGTCTCCGGCTTCGGCGAACGGAAAACCGAACTATACGGCCAACAGATCCTAGAAGCGCTCGCCCAATTCCGCAACGGCGCCCGCGCAACGCAGGATTGAACGCACATGCGCATCGCGGATCAAAGCCCGTTGGGGTTGGTAGGACCGGCGCCGTTCGGTGGTTTTGATTTTGTAAGCGGCGGTCTTCAGACCGCCATCTTTCGGAACGCAACATCGATGGCGCACTAAGGCGCGCCGCTAAAAAACCCCTTCAATCGTGGGATTTATCAGGTGGGAAAATCGCAGCCGTACGCCCCGCAAAAATCGCGGCATTTCTCGAATCCGTCGCAGCGGGCTTCAGCGAAGCTCCAGCGTTTCCAAACGTAATCGCCTCGCGAGCCTTCGCCAGCGGCGCCGTATCAACGAAAACAACTTCGTCGCCCTCGCGGTCAATCCCCAATTGCTGCCACAACGCCGGCAGGTCCACGTTATAAGGCTGGTCCTTCATTTTGCCGTACAGGTTCTCGAGCACTGGAACGCCGGTCGCTTGGTCGCCAATCTTCAACGCCTTCTCGACCGGCCAGTCGTAACGGATGTCTCCACCCGCATCGAGGATTCCGCGCAACGCGTCTTCCAAACCCTTCTTGTTTCCGGTCTCGCGATGAATCTCCACATCGGCCAGCAGACAGAAAAGCGCCCCGCCCCAATACGTCCGTCCCCAAGTTTGCGTGTTATCCAGGCCCTCGTCTCCCGCCGCCGGCAAACCCTGGTGCATGTCGCGCACGACTTCAAACCACATCTGATTCGCGTCAAAGTGCTTCGCCCGCACCCGCGCAATCGGTTCCACGTACGTCGCAATGCCCTCTTCGATCCAATGGTGATTGTCGGCCATCGAAGGAAACGACAGATGCACCATCTCGTGCGTCAGCATCCAGTCATTCGCGAGGCCCGCAAACTCCGTCTCGCTCCCGACATGAATCACCGTGTACCCGCCGTCTTCCCTGCCAAACGTCCTCCCGCCGCGCACACCCCTTCCATCAGTCGGGACAATTCGCAACAGCAAGTGAGGAACGGGAAAGCGTCCGTAGTATCCCGCGACCGACTCCGCAGCCCAATGCACCCAGGTCATCAACTCTTCTTTGGAAACCTGCAGCTCGCCCTTCTCAACAACCACATCAATTCGGGAATTGCCGATCAGGATGGTGGAGGTCATTTCGTCAGCCGCGTGGGTACGAACGCCAACAAAAACTGCGAGGAGCATTGCCAGAGCGGCCCCCGCGATCTTAGTCGTCAATGAGAGCCTACTCGGAATCGCGTGCATGGGACCCAATACTATGATGCCGGTGCTGGTCCTGCGTTGCCTTTCTCTGCGTCCTCAGCCTCTCGACGGTAGTCTTGTCCTCTGCCGCTTGGCCACAAGGTCAACGGTTTACACCGGCGATCCTCAAACCGGCAACGACCCGATCTCTGGAGCGTCTTTTCGCATCCGCCGGCGCAACAGCGTATCCAGCGACCATTTGCCAGGACCAATAATCAGGATCAGCAGCGCCACAAACCAGAAAACAAACGGGTCGGCACCCGCGAATTTATTGGGATTCGAGAAAAACGCAAGAAAGGAGTCCCTGTCCCCCGCCCAGTAAGCCGTCGTCATGTCAATTAAAAGCCCCAGAGCCGCGATACGCGATAGCAGCCCGATCGCGAGCAAAATCCCGGCCACGAATTCGAAGCTGGAGACAAACGCCGCAGTGAAACCGGGCGCAGGCAATCCCAGGCTCGCGAAAAATTCAGTCACGTGCGGCAGATTGTGCAGCTTGCCCCAACCGTTTTGCGAAAGCTGCCATCCCCAATACACACGGACCGCCAAAAGAAACGGCGATTGCAGGCTTGTTACGACTCGCAGGAATCGATCGTACAGACGCAGAATCTGATTTTGCACAGTGCTCATGTGATGCGCTGCTCTCTCTTGCCTCTGCGCGTCAGCGCGCGGCGGCTTTTCTATTTTCGGGGGATTTTTCCAGACGGCAGAACCAACCAAGCGCCGACCAGGTACGAAACCAATTCTCGACGTTTGCGGCACGCTCTTCCGCGGGCAGCGGACTTTGCCTCAGGGCGGCGTCGATTGCGGCATTCAAAGTTTTTCCAGCATGTAGCTGCGACAAGATCTCAAACTCTTCGCGCGCGAGCCGCCGAAAATACACGTCCTCGTCCAGGCGGTGCACCGCCAAAAAGATTGGACTCGGCTTCAATTTCGCCACGGCTGCGACGCGCTTTCGTTTATGGCGCTCGCTGAAAGCGTTGCTGGCCACATCCAGATTCTCAGCGTCCTTGCGAACTTCCAGCAGCAAATCGTCTACCGGATAGCGCAGATCGAGCAGGCCTATGTACGGCTGCAATCGCAGACGCAGCTTCGCGGGATTCGCACCGGCGAGTTCTTCCGGCTTAAGCGACGGTTCCCTTTTGCCGTCGAAGGCCTCGATATCGGCCCACTCCAGGCGGGCCATATCCACCGCCAAATTCTGGCGCTCTCCGGCCCAACTCGGATGCTTGCGCAACCAAGCTTCCAACCGCGAACCCAGATTGCGCAGCGTGAAAGATTGCGAAGGACAACCCGTCAGGTACGCTTTGGCTAACGCGTCAAACCGCCGTCCACCCAATACCGCGCGCAATCCCGGAAAATCCTCGGCAAATCCGGAAAGTATGCGGAACCAGTACTGCCGGTTATAGATTTCGAGGCGCTCGAAGGAAGTCAGCCGGTCATTGGGCTTGATAATTTGCGAAGCCACGGCGCGCATCGAGCGGCCATTGGGCGCTAACGTGCGCATGCGCTCGGAGTTCGTCAGCGGAGTCATCACCGCGCGCGCCATCTGTCGTTGAATGCTCAACAACTTCATACCGCAGCCGCCAAGGATGCGCTCGCAAGGAAACGGTTGGCCTTCAGGGCTTCGTCATGCACTTCGTCAAAAGAAGGAATGCTGTCGTCCCATTCCAGGAGCGTCGCCGTGTGACCGATGCGTTCAATGGCGCGCGCGTAGAGCTTCCACACCGGGTCAATCACGGGATGGTCGTGCGTATCGAGAATGTATTTACGATATTTCGAATGTCCGGCGATGTGAATCTGTGCGACGCGCTCGGCCGGCACACTATTGACGTAGGTGAAGGGATCGAAGCTGTGGTTCTGCGACGAGACGTAAATGTTGTTCACGTCCAGCAGGATTCCGCAGTCCGCGCGTTCCACCACTTCGTTCAGGAATTCCCATTCGGTCATTTCGGAAACATGGAATTCGGCGTAGCTGCTCACGTTCTCGACGACCACTGGAACTTCCAGGAAATCGCGCACTTCGCGGATTTTTTGCGCGGTGATTCGCGCCGCTTCAAACGTATACGGCATCGGAAGCAGGTCGTGCGTGTAACGGCCATCCACGCTGCCCCAGCACAAATGGTCGGAGAGCCAGGGAGTCTTGGTGCGCTGCACCAATTCCTTTAGGCGCCGCAGATGTTCGCGATTCGGTTTTTCCGCCGAGCCGAAGTACATCGAGACGCCATGCTGCACCACTTTGTATTGATCCAGAATTTGATCCAGGATGCGCAGCGGACGCCCGCCATCAATCATAAAATTTTCGGATATGATTTCGAACCAATCCACCACGGGCTTGCGCGTGAGGATGTGGTGATAGTGGGGAGCGCGCAAACCAATCCCAATCCCGTAATCCGTGTGGTTATTAAACCGGTTGGCTGGCATTCCTGACTCCGCTGCGTCTTGATGAAAGTGTTGAGGGCCAGTGTTTTAGCATCCGGCCCTCAACACCAGATACTTCGTCTATGACTGAACTGACGCTTGGCAGCGTCTTACTTCGGCATCTTCGAGCCGTCGGTCGCGCAGCCGCCCTTGCCCTTGCAAGAGTTCTTGCCTTTGCAGCCGTTGTCGCTCGATTTACATCCACCCTTGCCCTTGCAGGAGTTCTGACCCTTGCAAGCATGCTTTTCCTTCACCTTGGAATCGGCCGGCTTCTGATCCTGGTCCGACTGCGCCGCGAAGTGCGTGCCGGAGAGAAGATTGGACGCCTGAACCGTAACACCGGTCCCTGCGAGCAAGCCTGCCAGCGCTGCCCCAGCGACGAGAGCTTTCTTTGACTTTGTCATGTTCCCGAATTACCTCCTGTAGGATTTGGACTTCAACCGCACCTTCTTCTACTACGCTCGCCCCGAGGGTAATGGATTGGAACGGGTTGGATTGTTAGTCTGGGACTGGGTTGGTTCCAAGCCCGGTAAGTAACCCGGGTATTCAGAGCAGAAGCATAACTCCGTGAACGTGAAGTGACAACTATTTGTTCTTTGGGCGGTGTAAGGGGCAAGTGCCTTGAATAGAAGCACTTTGGCGCGCCAAGCGCTGTACGAGTGCGTCGCGCTTCGGGAGCTGCAATCTATGTTTTTCTGACCCTGATCGTCGTCAGTCCGTGCGTTGGAAGCTATGCGTGGTGCAAATAGGACACATCCGTAGCTGAAATGGGACCGATTCTTCTTTTGAATTGACGCATCCGATGTAGTCGAGTAGGTTGGAGTCACGATGTTAAGTGCTTGCCAGATGAACTGTTGTCCATGCGCATGTTGCGCGTGTTGTATGGCGCACATCTCTGGCGAGAGGAGTCTCGGGACTTAAGTCGCAATCCAACTTTAGGTTTCCAAGCCCACCGCCAGACGACCTGGTTGGTGGGTTTTTTGTTTTTAGGGCTTAAAACTATGACTGAGGTCAAAGAAACCAAAGCGCAGCGGGTCGAGCGGCTGAAACGCGCCAAAAACGCCTGGGAATGTCTCGACGAAATTCGTGGGTTCGCACGGCAAGGCCACGGCTCGATACCGCCGGAGTGGCTGGGGACGTATTTTCGCTCGTGGGGGATTTACACACAGGGCGACGGCAATGGCGTGATTGGCGGCGCCGGTGGAGAAGGAAAAGCGACGCCCTACTTTATGGTGCGGATCCGGATTCCCAACGGCATATTGCGCAGCACGCAAGTCCGCGCCGTTGCGGATATCGCTGAGCGTCACGCGCGCGGCGTGGCGGATATAACTGTTCGGCAAAATATTCAGCTGCATTGGGTGACGATCGAAGCGCTGCCAGAAATTCTCGACCGTCTCCATTCCGTGGGGCTGACGACCACGGGAGCCTGCGGCGATGTGGTGCGCAACATCACCGGCTGCCCTCTGGCGGGGCTCGATGCCGATGAAATTTGCGACGCGTCGCCCATCGCGCTCGAATTGACGCGCCAGCTTGGCGGAAATTCCCAGTTCTACAATCTGCCACGCAAATTCAAGGTTTCGATCACGGGCTGCCATCTGTGGTGCTCGTACCCGGAAATCAACGACGTGGCGCTGACGGCGACGACGCGCCGGCGACGAGGCGCAATCGAGACAGGATTCTCGTTGCGCGTGGCCGGCGGCCTTTCCACGGAGCCACACTTCGCCGTGCGCTTGAACGCTTTCGTGTTGCCGCATCAAGCGGTACAAGTCGTCCGGGGCGTCGCTGAGATTTTCCGCGAGAGCGAAGTTCTTCGCCAAAGCCGCGATCGGGCGCGTTTGAAGTTTCTTTTCCTGAATCACGGGTGGACGACGGAATCCTTCCTCAGCGAATTGCACCTGCGCATTGGATTTACGCTGGACCCCGCGGAGCCCGAACAAATCCCGGAAGACGCCTATCGCGACCATGTGGGTGTGCACGCCCAGAAACAGCCGGGAGATTCCTACGTCGGCGCGTCTGTGCTGCGCGGACGAATCAGCGCCGATCAATTGAAATCCGCCGCGGAACTTGCCGATCATTTTGCGGATGGCGAAATTCGCACGACCATCATGCAAAACCTGGTCCTAGTCAACGTGCGCGATGAGAATGCTGCGACCGTTGCGTGCGGACTGGAAGCCGCAGGGTTGCCGGTAGCAGCGTCCGTGTTTGCGCGCGGCACGATCGCTTGCACGGGATCGGAATTTTGCAAATTGGCTCTCACTGAAACGAAAGGTTTCGCGCGGTGGCTCGTCGAGGAGCTCGAAGACCGCATTCCGGGTTTCGATCAGCAGTTGAAGCTGCACGTCGCCGGATGCCCGAACAGCTGCGGCCAGCATTGGATCGCGGACATCGGCCTGGAGGGCAAGAAAATCAAGGTGGACGGACGCATGGTGGACGCTTACTACTTTTGCGTCGGAGGCGCCGTCGGACGCTTCGCCGCGATCGCCCGGCCGATCGGCTACCGTTGCGCGGCGGCGGAAGTGCCCGAGGCCATCGAACGTCTCTTGAAGGCTTTCGATGAGGAGCGAGCACCGCGAGAAAATCTGCGGCAATTTTTCGCGCGCCACTCGAACGACGAAATCCGCGCTTTACTTGCCGGCGAGTGGGCCGAGCCTGTTGAGCGCGATGCGGTGGCCGGTCCCGTGCCGCACGGAGTCGAAGGCTAGCGCATGTCTCTCTTTCCCATGTTTGTGAAGCTTCGCGACCGGCTGTGCGTCGTCGTGGGTGGCGGCCAGATCGCGGAAGCGAAGATCCCGGGATTGCTCGCGGCGGAGGCGAAAATACGGATCGTCGCTCCCGAAGTGACGGAGTCGCTCGCAGGACAAGCGCGCAGCGGGCAGATCGAGTGGCTGCGCAAGACGTTCGAGCCTGCGGATCTGGCCGGCGCGTATCTGGTGGTTGCAGCTACTTCAGCGGTCGAAGTGAATCACGAAGTTTTCCGCGAAGCTGAGGCACGGGGGATTCTCTGCAATGCCGTGGATGATCCAGACTACTGCCATTTCTATTATCCGTCGGTGGTACGACGCGGGGCGCTGCAGATTGCCATCTCAACCGAAGGCTTGAGCCCCGCACTGGCGCAGCGTTTGCGTCGCGAGTTGGAAGCCCAGTTCGGGCCTGAATATGAGCCGTGGGTCAATTGGTTGGGAGCCGCGCGGAAATTCCTGCGCGCCGAGAAAGACGATCCGGAAGAAACGCGGCAGCTGCTGCATCAACTTGCCAGCCCCGAAATGTTTAGCAAATTTTTGCGCGGGTCCGGGCGCGCCTACGGCAACGGGAGTAATCGATGAGTGGGAAAGTGTATCTGGTGGGCGGTGGACCGGGCGATCCCGAACTGCTCACGGTGAAAGCGGTGAAGATTTTGGGCCGCGCGAATATCGTGTTGCATGATGCGCTGGTCAGCCGTGAAGTGCTTGCGCTGATCGCTCCATCGGCCGAATTGATTGACGTCGGCAAACGAGCCGGCCGGAAATTGCTCACCCAGGAGGAGATCAATTCGCTTCTGGTGTCCTATGCTGAGTCGCACGAAATTGTGGTGCGGCTGAAAGGCGGCGACCCGCTCATTTTTGGCCGTGCAGGTGAGGAAATGACGACCTTGCGCGATGCCGGCATCGAATTTGAGATTGTTCCGGGGATTACCGCGGGCCTCGGTGCGGCCGCGGCGGCGGGAATTTCGCTCACCGACCGGCGATTCGCGTCGCAGGTTTTATTCACCACGATGCAGCGTGTCACACCGAACCGAGCCATTCAATGGGCGGGAATTTCCAGCACTACCACTCTAGTGATTTATATGCCCGGCCCCGATTATGGACACGTAGCGGAGCAACTGCGCGACGCTGGTTGGCCGCAGGATATGCCGTGCGCGATCATCTCGCATGCGAGCGGTTCGGATCAGGCGATCCGCACGACTTACTTGGCGGAGCTGGCCGCTCAAAGCACTCTCCTCGCGCCAGCCATCATTGTGGTGGGACGCGTTGCAACGCAAGCGGCTGAGGAAATTAGCCATGACTTTGGGCGCGCCGTCCCGTTCGCGGATATACCGCCAAAAACCCTCGTGATTTAGCTATTTCACAAGTACGTCGCTAACCGCCGGGCAACCACGAGCATCATTCATAAAAAACTGTTCTGGAATGGCCACGCCTGAACTATAATCCGCCAGATTTCTTTGGGACACGCTCCCTACTCCCTTTTGGGTTTCCATCGAATTCTGAAGTCAGCAATTCGCCCGCTCGCCGCGGGTATTGTGACGACGCAAACGGGTGCGCTGCGCGACCACCACCGGCGGAAGCGTTTCTTAGGAGGCGGACATGCGATGTATAGAGCGGCTGGCTATTCTCTGTGCCGCGGCGCTTTTTTTGGCCGCGCCCGGCTTTGCCGACGACAAGAATCCCCGGTCGAGCGACAACTCCGCCAATCCGGCCGCGAACACCCCGGCGAGCGATTCCAGCGCGAAGCCCGCAGCTTCATCCCAGCCCGCGACGTCGTCCGAACTCTCCGTCACTGCGGCAGCCGCAGCGCCAGCCACAGCGGCCGCGAGTCCGGCGAGCGCTGCTCCGGTTCCTCCTCCGCCGCAGGCTTCGGATCAGTCTGATTACAGCGAGCCAAGGTTCATACCGATGCCCGCTGTGGACGGCAACCCAGGATTATTCACACTGGAAACCGGCGAGACGCTACCCAAACACGGCATTTCGGCGGCCGTCGCGCTGAATAAATTTTCGCGCATGCCGGGAGACATCACCTCGCTTCAGTTGGTTCCTTCTGCTGCATACGGCGTTACCAACTGGTTCTCGCTGTTTTTTCAGATGGATGCGATGGATCATCTTCACGTCGGAACGCCGAGCCGGTTGAGTCTCGCACCGGTCAATGCGGCTAATCCCCAATACTTGAACACGATCTACCCTTCGGTGATCCCTTCGACGGGTTTCCCGCCCGCGTATGTTGAGGACTTCCCTTTCGCGTCGCACAGCGGCCAGGGAACGGGTGAGATTGACCTTGGTCTCAAGCTCGGGCTGCTATCGGAGCGCCGCGGAAAACCGCTCAGCCTTTCCATTCGCAACGATTTCTTCATTCCCACTAAGACCGGCTTGACTGCTCTCCTCAACAATCAGGTTCAGTACGGGAAGTTCAATTACGGAATTGGCGTGGAAGCCAGCAAGACGATCATGCACCGCAGTATGACCGCCACGGCGAACTGGTCGTATCGTTTCACTCGCAATTCCAGTTTCAACACGACCGTCGGCGGCACGCCTGAGACTGTGGTGCTAAATCTCGCGGACCAAATGCAAGTGGGTGGCGGGTTCATAGTCTTTCCCGACAAGCGTTTCCAAATCATGACGGAATACGACGCCACGATTTACATCGGCAAGGGGATTCAGAACACGTCTTTCGGCGCGCGCGATCCCGTGGACAACATCACCGGCGTGCGGATTTATGGATTTAAGGGCGCCGCAGTGGATCTAGGTTACCGCTACTCACTGGATCTCACCAACCATCGCGATCGCAATGGGTTTGTGCTCAAACTCGCGGCCGCCAGCTGGCCGGGAAAACCGCTGCCTCCGGACAATCTCACGTCTTCGTGCTCGGTCGACAAAACTTCCGTGATCGAGGGCTCGAGCGAATACGTCACGGCTAGCACACGTGCCACCGACACGAACGGGCATCCATTGACGTACATCTGGACAGCCACGGGCGGAAAGCTCAGTGGAGTGGGACCGTACGTTCGCTGGGACTACGCGGGAGTCGCCCCGGGGACCTACACGCTCACTTCGCGTGTGGACGATGGCGCGGGCAAGACGTCCAGCTGCTCCGCAACCGTGACTGTCCAGCCCAAGCAATAGCCGCTCGTATGGTAGCTGCGGCAGACGAAGCGGCCTCGTCGTAGTGCGGATTTTCCGCATTTGAAACTTCGACCGTTCCAAACTTGCAGTACTCAGTAGCAATTAGACTTATACGACTGCGTACTTTTACGAGCTTGTTAACCTTCCCGTTTTGATTCTACACTCCGCGCCACATTGACACCGTAATGGCTCTAGTTCCAGCAAATCCGGAATTGTTCCCATTTGGTGCTCGTTTTGCAATTGAGTTCAGAAAACGGAACTGAAAGGGGAACAAACACCATGGTTAGCGGGACAGTTCTCACGACGACGCGCCCCATTTTGGCGACGGTTCTCATCGTGGACGACGAGGACGCGTATCGAACTGGGAACTGGCAGCGGTGACATCGCGACGATTCTGCTCACCTTGCTGATAACGAACGAGTTGGACTCGCTCTTGCTTGGTCAAACTTGTGCAACGGAAGGCTGCGTGCTCGCTTGACCAGTTCATGCGGAGGCTCCACACAAATGAGGAATCTGCGACGCGCATTGACGCACGTCGTGCCGGAGAACCCATCCCTTCATTCGAGTTCCCGCACCGACCGCCGCGAACGACGGGCGTGACGATGACACACCCCACAGATCGCACGTGGCCTTCACGGCAAAACATCCATACGAAGGGCGAGTCGCAGGACGCATCGCCGAAAAATTCGCAGGGCCCATCCGTGGAAACGGCACAGCCGGACGCCGACGGGGCATTTCAAGTGGTGTTTGACACGAGCTCCGAAGCGCTCCTGCTGTTGAGCCGGCGAGGCGACGTACTCCAAGCCTATCCGCGGGCATGCGAGATGCTGCGATGCAAACGCGGGGGAGCTCGGGCAACGGCAGTCGCGGAGCGTCTAGCGCAACAGCTGCCGCAGCAATTTGCGGGCTGGTGCGCGTCACTGGCCGACGCGGAGGCTCCCTCGATGATTGACGGATTGGCGGGGAGAATTTCCTCGTTTGCATGGAGGAAGGCTCTTTGGTCCAGCGTGCCGAACGGAAGTGGCGGCAGCTCGAAGCCGAGTTGATGACCATTCTCGACTCCGTGCAGGCCGGCGCCATTTTGCTCGATCCCTCAGGGCGAATCCGTTTCATAAACGCCCGGTTCAGCCAGTACTTTGGAATGGATCACCGGCAGGTGCAATCGCTAGAAACGGTCGAGGATCTCCAAATCCTGATCGCGCCACGATTTCGCAACCCTGAGAGCTTCGCCGCACCATGGCGAGCGTTCGCCGCTGGTCAGGGTGATCCCAGGCATGACGAACTCGAAATGACGCGCCCGACCCGCCGAGTTTTGGAACGCTTTGCGCGTCCCGTTCTGCAAGAGGAAGGGCGCGCGATCGGCTGGCTGGAGCTTTACAGCGATGTGACCGGAGAGCGCCAAATTCAATCGAAGCTTCTGCAAACGGAAAAAATGGCGGCGGTGGGCCAACTGGTGTCCGACATCGCGCACGAATTGAACAATCCTCTGACGGCGATCATTGGGTACGGACAATTGTTGCTGGGTCACGGACTTTCGCCGGCCCAATTGGCCGAGGCGAATAAAATCTTTCAGGAAGCGGGGCGGGCGCGGCGGATCGTCAAGAATCTCCTGTACTTCGCGCGCGAAAATCAACCCGAGCGCACGCGCGTGGACTTGAACGAAATCGTCGAGCGTACCTTGGCGCTGCGTAGCTATGAGCTGAGAGTCGAGAACATTTTGGTGGAATGCGATCTCGCGGCCGGCTTGCCGGAAACCATGGCGGATCCATACCAATTGCAGCAGGTGGTGCTGAACCTGCTTGTAAACGCGGAACAGGCGTTGCTGCAAGATCGAGGCCAGGGTCACGTGAGGATTCGCACACGAACAGTAGGGGAAAATCGCATCGCCGTGGAAATATCCGACGATGGCCCCGGCATTCCGCGGGAAATTGCATCGCGCATCTTCGATCCCTTTTTCACCACGAAACCGTCCGGTGTGGGCACGGGATTGGGCCTTTCAATCGTATACGGCATCGTGAAGCAGCATGACGGAGAAGTGATGCTCGATGCCCAGAATGGCGTGGGCGCCAAGTTCATCGTCGAGCTTCCCGTGATTGCGGTTCCCGCCGGCGCACGCACCGCAGAGATTCCGGAAACGCAAAACCTACCGATTCATGCTTCCAAAGGCAGGATTCTCGTGGTCGAAGACGAACCTACCGTTGCACAACTGATCGTGGACGTCCTGCGGGAAGAAGGCCACCAAGTGGAGGCGGTGCTGGATAGTCAAGAAGGATTAACGCGTCTTTCGCGCGCACGATACGACTTGGTCATCTGTGATCTGCGCATGCCGCGCGTGGATGGTCCCGCTTTTTATGAAGCGCTCGTGCGTGCCGGCAGCTCCGCGCAAGATCGCATTATGTTCGTCACCGGAGACACACTCGCGCCCCGCACACTGCAATTTCTCGAAAGCAGCGGCCTGCCATATCTGTCCAAGCCGTTTCTAGTGGAAGAGCTGAAACTCGCGGTGAGCCGGCGCCTGGAACGAAACCACAAAGCTGCGCACAAGAGCCGCGCGACGAGCCGGAGACCGTGATCGGTATGCCGACGAAAGTGCAGGAAAGGAAAATCGTGGCGTCATGCCGCGCGCTAATCGGCATCGGCGATCGCGCGCTCGCCGCGGTCGTGGCGCGCGAGATTGAGCGTGGCAGTCCGGAGGGTTCCGCACTCATCGCGCGCAATCTATCGGATCTGGTAGACCTTATGCAGCGGCACTCTCCCCGCGTGATTCTTCTGGATGATGACTTGGTGCACGGTGCGCCCTTGATGGAGTTGGTACGACAACTGACGGAAAGCTCGTCGGTCGTCTTATTGGCGGCGCCAGAACGTCAGGCGGAAGTGATTCGCCTGGTTGCCGAGGGTGACGTGGAATTCGTGACGCGCGTGGAAGGCTTTATTCCGCTGGCGGCAAGCCTCGTCGAGCGCCGTTTGCGGTGGGCGGCGCGCTCTGAATCCGCCCTAGCGGCTCCCTGGGCCGGCGTGCCGGAAGGTGTGGCGGAAATTTTTCGCCACGAAATCAATAATCCGCTCACCGGAATATTGGGCAACGCCGAATTGCTGCTCTCGCACGGCGCGCGCCTGCCGGCGATAGACATGCAACGGCTGCAAACGGTCGTGGACCTCGCAGTGCGCTTGCGCGAAACGATACGCCGGCTCAGCGACGCCTGGGAAAACCGCGCGCAGTCGGCGCGCGCCGGCTAGTACCCAACTCGCGATAGCAAGGTCAGCGCGCTTGTCATCCTTGGAGCTGGGTTTATCGTCGTTCTCCAGAGATTCCAACGCCGCGGCCAATCGGCGCACTCATTTCGTTCCCTTCAGGTAACGATCGAACCAAACAATCGTGCGGCGAATCGCATCAATCTGGTTTTCGCGTTTCGCGAACCCGTGACCTTCATTCGAGTAATAATGTGCGTCCACGGTTTTGCCGGCATCCTGCAACGTCTTCACGACTTGCTCGGCTTCTTCTTTCGGCACGCGTATGTCGTTGTCGCCCTGCAACACCAGCAGCGGTGCTTTGGCGTTCTTGATGTAGGTGAGTGGAGAATCGGCGTCATAAATCGCGCGGTCCTTTTCGGGATCGCCCAGCAACGATTTTTCGTACTGCTGCAGGAAGGGGTCTTCGTGCTGCAGCATCGTTAGCCAGTTGATGATGCCGTATTCTTCCACGGCTGCGGCCCACACATCCGGCGTTTTGCCGATGGCCATCAGCGTCATGTAACCACCGTACGAGCCGCCGGTGATGCCGATTTTCTTGGAGTCAACATAACCGGTGGCTTCCAGGAATTTCGCGCCGTAGACTTCATCCTGTAGATCGCCGCCGCCCAGATCCTTCACGTTGGCTTTCTGAAAATCCATGCCGTAGCCGGTCGAACCGCGCACGTTGGGCGCGATGCAGATGTAACCGCGGGTGACAAGCGCAATCACCGTGCGGTTGAAATAGTCAGTCGTTTGTCCAGTGGGGCCGCCATGCGGCAACACGATCGCGGGATTTGAGCCATCGCGCTTCAAATTAAAAGGCACCCAGACGAACGCGCTGATGGTTTTCCCGTCGAGGCCTCGGTAGTGAACCGGTTGCGAAGGAGGGATTTTCGCCGCGGTGAGACTGGCGATTGCGGAATACGTCAGCTGGCGCGGTTCGCGTTTAGCGATGTCGCAAACCCACAAATCGGCCGGCTGCGTGGAGCTCTGATGTTCCACGAGCAATCGTCCTCCCAGACGCGCGAAGGGTCCCGGATTACCCGAGTAGCTGTTTAACCCCGGCTCGAGATTGATCTTGCTGCCGTGGTGCGTGGCGCTGTCAGCGAGATATGCATCCACGCGACCGTCTTCGTTCACCGTGTACGTGAATTGCTTGCCGTCCGGCGAATAGTCTCCTGCGTTTACTTCCCATTTCAGGTCGGTCACCCAGGTGAGCTTCTTGGTGGCCACATCAAGTTCCGCCACGTTCAAATAACCACCCGGGCGGTCCGCAGAGAGGAGCAGCGTCCGGCCGTCGGGAGAAATCGAGGAGACGATGGTGCGGCGCTCTCCCTCGTGCGGCGTCAGGTTTTCCTTCTCGCCGGTGGCGACGTCGATGCGATACACGTCCGCGTCTGTGAATCCCGCGCTGAAGCGTGTGGAGTAGATGTACTTCCCGTCGGGACTCCACATCCCCTCATTCCACAGATGGTCCTGGCTCTTTTCATTGGTGAGGTTGCGCACGGCGTGCGTGGACCAGTCCATGATGGCGACGTCGGTCGCAGGCGACGTCTTCGGCTTGTACTGAACCGCCAGCAATTTCCCATTGGGCGACCACTCCGGGCTGGTTTCGGAAATTTCCGGCGTATTGGTCAGGTTCACAACCTCGCCGCCATTGCTAGGAATCGCGAAAAGGTCGTAAATTTCAGCGCCGCCGTGATCCGATTCAAAAACGATCCATTTGCCGTCAGGCGACCAAGCTGCGCCGGATTGGCGATCGTCGGACTGGCTGAGTTGGATCGGCCAGCCGCCGGCAGCGCTTACTTTCCAAAGGTTGTTGCGCCCGGTTAGGTTGGTGCTGAAGACGACCTCTTTCCCGTCGGGCGACCAGGCGCCGCCGCTGATGGAGCGTGTGAAGAAAAGATCGTCCACCGGAATCGGCGCCGCGCCCAGCGCTGGCAGCGACGCGATTGTTTTGGGGTCGGTGATCTCGCGCGTATCTGGAGAATCCGAAGCAAATAAGGTGACCGCGCACACCAAGAGAAATGCCAAGCGGCTGAATTTCACAAGCGTCTCCTACGTAAGAGAAACGCGCCATCATAGGCCGCGACTGCGGAGGCAGTCAATGCGAGCTTCGCAGCGCAGGAAGACGACGATTGGGGGTCCGACAAGCTTCACCGGGCGATTTTCGTTTTGCCGTAGAGCGTGACTTTGCCGTCCACGACCACGGCGAGGTAATGGCCGCCATCGAGGAACTGCATGACGCGTTTGCCGGAGCGCGCGAGTTGCGCCCAACGCGATTTTGTATTGGGATTCTGTTCGATGCCGCGCAACGGGCGACCCTCGAAATTGAAGTCAACCTGCCACAAGCGAGTGGTGGAAGTGCGTGCAGCAGGATACTTCACGCCATCAATTTCGGCGGTGCCAGCATGTTCTACAAGAATCTGCCGCCAGACCGAGACGAGGGTTTCTTCGAGCGTCATACTGAGGCGATTGTAAACCAGGCGAGCGGGAGCGGACAGCCAGAGCAGTGGCCGAAGCTACGGCTTACAAAGCGTCTTGCACGGGAACTGCGGTGCAAATAGAAAAACAGCCGGGAAGCTAGGCTGAGGGACCCGAGCCTCCCGGCTTTCTCACCCATCTCCGCAGGGTCTGGGTAAGAAACTCTTAGGCGGCGGATTCGCCGCTGCGCATAAACTCGTAACGTTCGATGGCTGCTGCTACTCCCACTTCACCCGAATTTTCGGGACTGGTCCGCAGCACGCGGCCCAGACAGCGGACGCGGACAGGACCTGCTTGAGTAAGTTCGTGGGGCAAGGTCATGACGATTTCGACCGGTGCACCGCTCCTCAACCCTTTGGGCAAGTGAAAATAAAGGCCACGGGAACTGACTTCCCGCGATTCAGTTGCAGCTTCACCAACGACGCTCTCGTCCGTCCAGCGGACGGTCAACGGAAGTCGCATGAGGAAACGGCGCGTTGCACGTCGCTCTTTTAGAGCCACAGGACACTACCTCCCTAAGTACGCGCATAGATTAGGGTGGGCGCTCTGCAGAACCAATAGAGCTAAAGCGTCAATTACGTAGGTCTATTTTGGTACACCAGTACTATACGTAGGCGTGCGGAGATTACAGAAAACACAAGATTTGCGCGAAAACTAGGAATCCTTCTCTTCAGCGTGGGGCTTACGGAAGGCGCGAAGCGTGTCCGGCAAGGTGAGGATACCTTCGAGCTTGGCTAAGTTGGCGCGATTGATCACGGGGAGCAAAGGCCAATCGCCGATTTCCTGCAGCGCTTCCTCGAGCGTTTGGTCGCGGAAAAGGTACGGGAGCGGGCCCTTGGATTTGACGTGAATAGCGGTCGTCGTGGGCGAAGCGTCCGGGGCGCGGCGCATTAATTCTTCACGATCAAGTAGCCACCATTCCCCGGGCTTCACGCGAAGCAACAGAGCCGCTTCTGTGTTCGCTTCCGCGCGGCGCGACAGCTCGGCGAGTTGCTCTGCGGGCTCGCATACGATCACGCCGTCAGCGCGCATCGCGTCTTCCACCGCCAGCGCCATCATTTCGCGACGCTCTTCTACCGACGGCAGCACGAGCCCCTCCTGGCGGGCCAGCAGATCGAAGAGCGGCACCTTCTGGTAGGTGCGCGAGATGACATAGGCAATCATCGTGGAAATGATAACCGGCAGAATTGCTGTGTAGTTTCCGGATAGCTCAATCACCATGAAGACAGAAGTGATGGGCGTACGCAGAAAGCCGGCGAAGAGCGTGCCAATTCCCACGAGCGCGAAGGTGCCTACGGTTCCGGCGACAATCGGGAAAAAATGATGCTCGATAGACCCGATGGCTCCGCCCAGCATCGCTCCGATGAATAGAGTCGGCGCGAAGGTGCCGCCGGGCGTGCCGCTCAAGAAAGAAAAGCCCGTGGCGAGCATTTTCAACGCGGCGAGCAGCAAGAGGAGTTGCCAGGTGAATTGGCCGTGCATGGCTTGGTCAACAATCGCGTATCCGGCGCCCATAACCTGCGGCAAGCGGATGCCGATGAGCCCGATCAGCAACCCGGCAGCGGCCGGTTGGAAGTACTGAGTCCAATTGGGGAGAGCCTGAAGCTTCGGACGGGCATAGACGATCAATTTCAGAAGCAACAACGACGCGCCGCCACCGGCAACGCCGAGAACCGCGTAGGCAAGCATCTCCCCCGGACCGGCCACGCGAAATGGCGGCACGCGAAAGAGCGATTCTGGTCCGAGGAACGCGCGCATGGTGACGACGCTGGACACCGCGGCCAGCACAATCGCGCCGAGCGCGCCGGCGCTCCAGTTTCCGATCACCTCTTCGACAACGAAGAGGACAGCCGAAATTGGCGCATTGAACGCCGCGGCCAGCCCCGCCGCCGCTCCCACTGGAGCGATGAGGCGCAGCTTCTCGGTGGACAAGCGAAGACGCCTGCCGATCAAGGAAGCGATTCCAGCGCCCATTTGCAGTGAAGGATCTTCCGGCCCCAAGGATTGCCCGCTGCCGATTGCGACCGCGCAAGTTACGAACTTTCCGATGACCGTCACGAACGGCACGTAGCCGTCGGAAATGTAAACCGCTGCTTTGGTGTGATTCACCCCACTGCCGCGAACGCCCGGGAACACGTGGATGACCAGCACCGCTACCACGATACCCGCGAGAGTCGGCGCGATAATTACTCGCGGAAACGACGGGTATAAAGACGAACCCAAGAGCGTGATTTGCGTCCAATCAATCGCCAGGCGGAAACAAACCACGGCAAGGCCCGAGAAAATTCCGATGAGCACGGCGAGCAGGAGGAATAGCCTGTCCTCCCGCATGATGAACACCTTGGAGGTCCAAGCTTCCCAGCGAGTGCGGAAACTCGTGCGTGCCGGGAAGGGACTGCCTACAGTGGTGGCGTCCTCGGGCGCTGCGGGGGCCGTAACCGTGGCCGGTGCGGGGATCTCGCTCAACGGTTCACCACGGAAGTGCTGCGTCCGAGCAGCCAAAGCGCGCGATCGTCGCCTTGCGGCTCGCCGCACGATTTTGCGGCGGCGTTCTCCACGCCAAAGACGAATTCCATCGAGGCATCCAAGCGTTCCGGAAAACGTTCGAGATCGCGCTCGGTCCAGTCCATTTGTGTGCGCTGGAATTGCCCCCAGAGGATCTGGAGATCGGTGCGCGGAGGGGTCTCGAGCAAGGATTCTCCGTTTTGCCGCGCGCAATTCTGGAGACGCGTCTGAGCCAGCGCGAGTGCGGCCGTCGCGCGCTGCGCCTTGGCGTTTGCGGAAAGGCCCGACACGAATGGGTCCACTGCCAGGACGCGCTGCGACATCTCGTAAGCGCTGGCAAGGTCCAAGGCGTCGCGGCGCTCGCGGGGCAAACGGTTGAAATATTGCAACGCATCGGAATACTGGCCGAGCTCGAACGCCGCCCTCGCGGCGCCCGCCAGCGCCTCTTGGTCGTAACGGTCGGCCGCGAGCAGGTCGCGATAGAGTTCCTGGGCGCGGTTCCACTGCTGGGTGCGCAGCAGCAGCAGGCCCACGATTTTGAGGCGTTGTGTATCGCCCGGTGCCGTGTTCTCCGCCAACGCGATCACTTCAGGCGTGGCTTGCTTCACGAATCCGTGGTCCAACAGGAATCCGCAGAGCTCCCGTCGAATCTGCCAGCGCGTGGCGATAGGATCCGCGTCCCATTCGCCATAAATTGCGCCCTGGTAGTAGCGCACCGCATCTAGAACCGAATTATTGCGCGCAGCGATGCGGGCGAGTTCCAAGTTCACTTCTCCCCTGCCTGGTGATTCAGAAAGGAGATTCAGCAGATAGGCCCGAGCTTCCTCCCCATGGCCGTTGGCGGCGAGAGCCTTGGCTAAGGAAAATTGAAAGCGGGTACTGGATGGATTGTAGGCGAGAGCGTTACGATAGTCGGTCAGCGCCCCGTTGACATCGCCAGCCTGCATATCCCGCCCGCCCTGGGCAAACCATCCGTCGGCGAGCGTATGAACCTGCTTGTGATACATCCGCGAGAAAAACGCGGTGATCAGGACGAGCATGAGCAGCGACAGCACGCAAAGTAGAAAGACGAGTTCGCGCGAGTAAATTCGCGGGGAGACTTCCGGTAAACTGGCGTCGGTCGTAGCGCTCATGCCGAATTTCGCAGCCTAAAGAATACCTAGAAAGTTTCGTTGCGGAAAGAACCGGATGAAAAAAATCCAGCGGATCCGTTTGAATTTCTATGTCTGGTCAATCAGGCGATGATGGATGGCGTAGAGCGCGAGTTCGAGGCGGTCGGAAACTCCGAGTTTATCGAAGATATTGTGCAGGTGGTTTTTCACCGTCTGTTCGCTGATAAAGAGTTTTTCGCCGATTTCGCGGTTGCGGAAACCCTGCGCGACGAGCTGGACGATTTCTTTTTCGCGGTCGCTCAGCAGCGGCTTTTCGCGGCGTTGGCCGGACTCTGCCGATTTCTTGAATGCGTCAATCACTTCCGCGGTCATGCGGTTATCGAGCCAGATTTCCCCGTCGGAAACCTTGCGAATGCTTTTTACCAGCAAGTCGCTGGCGGATTGCTTGAGCACCACGCCACGAGCGCCCAGGCGCATGGCGCGGACCACGTCACGGTCGTCTTCCGCAGCGGTAAGCACGATCACACGGGTGGGCAACGAATCGAAATTGACTTCTTCGAGCACGCCCAGGCCGTCCTTTTCCGGCATGCGAAGATCCAGCAAAAGGATGTCCGGCTTCAGCTTCGAGAGCATTTTTACGCATTCCGTGCCATTGGAAGCTTCGCCGACAATCTGAATTTCGTCGGCAGCCTCCAATAGCTTGCGGAGACCATCCCTGAAAATGGCGTGGTCATCCGCGACCAGGATGCGAATCACCTGTTTAGCTTTCGTCATTTCAATTCAGTGGGATTTCGACCGTCAGACGCGCCCCGTGCCCGGGATTCGATTCCACCGTCAGCGTCCCGCCCACGCCCCGTGTTCTTTCTTTGATCGAAATTGGCCCGAGTCGCAGCCGATCCAACTCTTCGCTGCTGTATCGCCCTGAAAAGCTGAATCCACGCCCGTTATCGTCAACAACGAGCGACACTTTCGCCTCATCTTGCCCTAGTTTTACCACGACGTGACTGGCCTTGGCATGCTTTTTTATGTTGTTGAGTGACTCGCGATATATTTGGAACAATTCCCTGCATATCCTATCGGGCAACCGCAAATTGCGATCCTCGATGAACAAATCCACCGCCAGGCCCGAATCATTGCGAAACCGCTCAGCGAAACCGAGCATCAGCTCGCGCATATCCGCGCTTTCAACCCGCAACGGCCGGAGGTCAGTAACCATCCTACGCAATTCTTCGCTTTCCTGCTGAATCGTTTTTTGCAAAGTTTCCAACTCTTGACCTGCCTGCTCCGGGGTCCAGGGGAACTTGTGGCGCAGGACGTCCAGCTGGATATTCAGGCTTAGCAGGGTTTGGAGGATGCCATCGTGGAGGTCGCGAGAGATACGGCTGCGCTCGGACTCGACCGCGCGGGCGCGCAGGTGGCGCATCAGAAAGACGTTTTCCAGTGGCGGCCCGACGTGCCGGACGATCTGCTCGAGCCAGCGCAGATCACCGGTAGTGAATTTCCGATGCGATTCCTGCGGATTGATCAGCAGTACGCGACCTGCCGGGCGTCCGCCGGCCTCAATCGTCACTGCCAGCATTGTGCGCACGCCGAACTCTTCGCGCGTGGAATCGGGCGGGGCGTGGAGTTCCCGGAAGGGCTGGCCGCTGCGGCGGTCCCAGCCGAAACCACCGCCCGTGCCATTGCCGTTGCGGAACTCCCAACATAGCGAATTTTCGAAGGCATCGGTCAGAAACGTGTCGGAGCGGGAGAGCGGAAGCGTTTCGGGGCCGCCCGGTTCGTGTTGATTGGGATGAATCTTCCAGACGAACAGGCGTTCGAGCTCTTCGTCGCGAATGGCCAGGCAGGCTTGTTCGCATTGAAACGCCAAGGCGATTTCGCCGAGAGCTTGGCGAACGGATTCGGTTAATCCTCGATCAAACTGCAAGAGGCGCGTGATTTTTTCGAGGAATTGGCGGCGCTCCAGGTGTTCGCGCTCGCGCGCGCCCAGGAAGCCCATGCCCAACCCTGAAATTGCGGTGCCGAGCCCAATGGAAAGCCAGTGACCCGCGCCGTGCCAACCAAACGAATCGCTCGCAGCAAGCCGCAGGATGAGTCCGACGGCGGCTACGCTCACAAAGGCCAGCATCGCGCGCGAGCTCCCTTGGGTGGCGAGTGCAAAAACCACGAAGAGAAACAGAAACCACCACGCCGAAATTGAAGGCGTGAGGAAAAGAAATACCGCGAGCGCTACGAAATCCGCCACCAGAGGGATGGTGAAGTTCATTTCGCTCGAGAGGCGCTCATAGAGCCAGATGGCCAGTGCGACCAGCAAATAAACCGCGAGAAAGATCGCGGCGACCGTGCGGGAGCTTGCCTGCGACATTTCGAGCAGGTCCACCAGCGCAAGAGCCACGAGAATGGCTCGAGCCAGGGTCACCTGGCGGTCCAAGTACAAGCGTTCGGCGCTATCGAGAGGCATTGTGGCGGGAACGACAGCCTCTAAAAGTCTAGCAAGCGGAAGGCGCGGCGCAACCGCGTGTCCTCTTCTGGTTATCGTTGTGCTGGAACTGGCCGGAGGGCAAAATCACCAGAGATGAACACTGAAGTAACGGATTGGAAGGGCAGTTCGCCGGCGTCGTGGCGCGTCTTCATCTGTGCTGCTTTCCGGCGCAGTGTTATCCACAGGACTGCGTTATCCACAGCCGGGTACCATAGCCGGGGATTGACAGCAGGTGCATAATCGCTTGTATCGATTGCATCGCTTGGGGGTTCTTCGGCTTGGCGCAGCGCTACACACGAGGTGAAGTTGGGCGCATTCTGGGGTTAGAGCCGAGCCGTCTTCGTTACTGGGAGCGATTGCGGCTGGTGCGCCCGCAGGCGCGGTGGGGCGAGCGTTTTTACAGTTTCGGCGATCTCGTTGCCGTACGATCCATCCAAAATCTGACGCAACATCGCGTGCCTGCGCGGCGGGTGCGACGCGCCATCGCGTTAATCGAAAAACAATTCGGCGATCGCGGACGGCCTGTGCAGGAACTGCGCTTGGTGGAACTGGGCAGCGATGTACACGTGGTGCCACCTGGATACGAAACGCCGTTTAATCCCTTCCTGCGGCAGTGGGCTTTCCCATTCGATGTGCCGGCACAGCCCGCGAAATTACACGCGATGACGGGGCCCACGCCCGAAGATTTTTTCCAATCCGCGCTGGATTGCGAAGCGCGCAGCGAGACGCTGCCCGAAGCGATCGAAAATTATCAGCGCGTGGTGGAGCTCGCGCCAAATTGGATCGAAGCGCACATTAATCTCGGCGTCGCTTACTATCAATTGGGGCAGCTTTCCGACGCACGTGACGCTTTTCTCAGCGCGGTACAGATTGATCCGCTGAACGGAATCTCCCGCTACAACCTCGGGTGCACGCTCGAAGAATTGGGCGAGCTCGATTTGGCGATTGACCATTTGCGGCGCGCGGCGCGAGCGATGCCCTCTCATCCCGACGTGCATTTCAATCTTGCGCTAGCTTACGAGAAGCGCGAGGAACATCGCGCGGCGCACGAGCATTGGGTCCTCTATTTGCGCTATGCACCAAGCGGACCGTGGGCAGAGCAGGCTCGCGCGCGCCTGAGCCAACCCTCCGGCAAGCGAAAACGGACGGCGCCCATTCCCTTTCGCCGGCCGAGTTGAACCCGTTCCACTTCTGAAAGGAACCCCAATGCTTCTGCGATGGTTGGCCTGTGCCGGCGTTATTCTGTGGGTGCTTACGATGACGATATCTTCGAAATCTGCGCAAACGAACCCATCTGTAGCTACTTCGCCGACCGCTGCCGCACAGAAATTCGCCGTGCTAAGCGATCAATTCATGAAGGACTCGCTGGCGCTTTCCCCAACGAGCGCGTCGGAGGCTGGGTATCACGTCCATCACGACCCCGCGACGGGCAAGGACATCGAGCTCGACGCGCTATTGGACGATATGAGCTTGGAATCCATCGCAAAACAGCGCGCTTTCTACGCCGAGTGGCGCGAACGGTTTCGCGCCGAGACTCCGCCTTCGGCCTTGGACGCGGAAGACGCCGCCGATTGGCAGCTCATTGACGATCAGATCGGTCTTAATCTGCTCGAATTCGACAAGATTCAGAGTTACCGGCACAACCCGACGGTGGTGGTGGAGTTGATCGGGAACGCACTGTTTCTTCCCCTCACGCAGACCTACGCCCCGCACGATGTGCGTGTTAGCAACGTGCTGTCTCGCGTGGGGCAGATTCCGCGCGTCTTAGATCAAGTGAAACCGTACCTGACGGACGCGGACCCTGTCTGGGTGAGCACGGCCGTGGAAGAAAATTCGGGCAACGTTGATCTGATCGAAAATACGCTGGCGCAGGAGATCCCGGGTGGTTCGCCGCTGAAATCGCAGTACGACGAAGTTGCGCCGCCCGCGATTGCCGCCTTGAAGGATTTTTCGCATTGGTTGCAGAACGATTTGTCGAAACGTCCGTCGAAGCTGACTTGGCGCCTAGGCAAGGATCTCTACGATCAGAAATTCAAGCTGGTGATGGAAACTCCGGTGACGCCGGAAGAAGTGCTGGCCGATGCGGAGCGCGATATGAAATCGGTGCGCGCGGAAATGTTGCAAATCGCGCTGCCGCTCCACGCGCAAATGTATCCTGGTCACGGCGAGCACGCGGAGTTGAGCGCTCACGATCGGGAGAACTTAATCATCGGCGAAGTGCTGCAGAAAATATCGGACCAGCACCCGCGCCGCGACCAATTGCAGCAGACAATTGAAGCTGATCTCGCGGGCATCACGCAATTCATACGCGAGAAAAAGATCGTGTCGCTCAGCTCGCGTGACAATCTGAAAGTGATACCCACGCCACCCTTCGAGCGCGGCATTTATTCCGTAGCGGGATTCCACAGCGCGCCGCCACTGGAGCCACAGGCGGAAGCCGAATATTGGGTCACGCCGATTGACCCGAAAATGTCTGAAGCCAAGGCCGAATCGAAGCTGCGCGAATACAACGACTTCACTTTGCAATGGCTCAGCATTCACGAAGCCCTTCCCGGACATTACGTTCAATTCGAACATCTCAACAATATTCAACCGGAGCGGCGGCGCTTGCTGCGTTCGCTCTATGCGAATGGAGCGTACGTGGAAGGTTGGGCGGAATATATCGCACAGGTGATGATGGACGAAGGTTTCCTGAACAACGATCCCCGCTTCCGCATGGTGATGCGCAAAATTCGCCTGCGCGTGATTTCCAACGCGATTCTGGACATCAAAATGCACACAATGGATATGACGGACCAACAGGCCCTGGATCTGATGACCAAGGATTCCTTTCAAACGCAGGCGGAAGCCGAAGGAAAATTGCAGCGGGTGAAATTGAGTTCGACGCAGCTACCGACCTACTATGTGGGGATTCGCGAGTGGCTCGCGTTGCGGCAAAAATATCAAGCGGTAGCGGGAAAGAATTTCGACCTGCTCAAGTTTCATGACTTGGTTCTCGATGAAGGCCCGCTGCCCGTGCCGGTAGTCGAGAAACTCGTGATGCCTACCGCTAAGCCGTAGACGGGCAGCGCACCGAGCGGCCTCAGAACGAAAACCCTGCTTGGAGATAAATTTGGCGGTTGGCCGAGCCGGTCGAAAACGGTCCGAGGGCCAGAGCGTTCGGGACGCCGAAAAATCTGCTGTTGAACGAGGCATCGCCGGTTATGGTCGGGGGCGGATTCAAAACTGCGCTAGGATTCGCCGGATTCACATCATTGAAAACGTTGCGCGCGTTGACGCTGAGCGTCATACCGTAGCGCCGCGATTGAGCGCTGCCAGTAGAAAATCCGCCACCGCCAAACGGGTTCGCCCCACCTCCGCCGCCTCGCCCACCACCGCCGCCTCCTCCGCGACGTCCCCCGCCGTCGGAAGGACCGCCACCCGGACCCTTGTTTTCCGGGCCAAAGTTGAATGTCTTCGCCAGGCGCAGGTTGAGCGTGAAGTGGTTCGGCCCCGTGTAATCGTTGATTGGAATCGGAGTGGCATTCACCCCGGGCAGCGTGTTGTAGGTGGCGAACCCTGGTACCGTGACGATCGGACCGGTCGCTGGCGTCGTTGAAAACGAGGGTCGCTGGTTCAATTGCGAGCTGCCAATCAAATCCTGGCTCAGTGTGACGTTGTACGGCGAGCCGGAGCTGGCAATCATAAACGGGCTCAACCGCAAGCCCCATGGCAGCGCGATGGATCCTCCAAGAAAGAATCGGTTTCGCGCATCGAATGACGCGCGGCCGTAGTCCTGCATGAGGTTAAATGGATTTGAGGGGAAACTGTTCGGGCCGGACGTATCGCTTTTCGCGTAGTTCAGGACGTAGTAAGCAAAGAGCGTGACCTTAGAGCCGGCCATGACGCGGCTCTGCACGAACAGCTGATTTTGGCGGAAGATTGCATTCGATTGATATTCGTAGATATTTTCGTTCGCGATGGGGCGCACCGCCGCCGCGGGATCCAAATAGTAAGGGTAAAAGTCGTTCGCGTTCGTCGGCGCGTTGATATTGTTGGTTAGAAATTGATCGTTGCCTACCGAGTTGAGGTACGAAACGCTCAGATTCGTGACTTTGTTGATTTGGCGTTCGAGGCTGACGGCGGTCTGTACGATGTACGGAGCATGAAGGTTCGGATTGGGCTTATACATCGTAAGGAGCGACGTCGGCGTCGGCGTAAGGAGTGGAGGGGTCGAAGGATTGGGGTTGAAAAAGTCCGGGCTGGGGACCACATATTCCGCCAAGTTAACGCCGCTCAAGCGGTCTTGTTCCAATACGTAAGAAGTTTGGAAGCGGTCGTAGAAAATCCCGAAGCCGGCTCGCAAAACAGTCTTGGGGGCAGTTTTTCCTCCGCCACCAATTCCCCAGGCGAATCCCAGGCGCGGAGCCCAATCGGCATGGTTGCTGATGTTGTCTTGCGACTCAAAACGCAGCCCGTAGCTCAAAGTAACGTTCGGACGGACGCGCCAATCGTCCTGGATGTACAGGCCCACGTCTACCTGCGAAACGCGCACGAACGGGTTGGCTGCCAGAATCGTGTTTGCGGGATTCGCGGTCACGGTGAATTGGTTCGCTGATGGCACGCCTTGCAACGTGTTTATGTAGGCCTGAGTGGAAGGAAATACATACGTTCCGTTGAAGCCACCGGTTGAACTGTTGCCATCGGTGTAGCCGCGCAGGCGCGCGCCAAATTTGAGGAAATGTTTGGTGAACTGAATCGAAGTATAATTCTGAAATTCGTACTGATTGGTGTTGTCGTTGACCAGCCCGCCGCTATAGCCGCCTCCAGTGAAAGCCAGCGGAACAATGATGCTGGGCGCGGTGCTGTCCGGCGTCTGGCTGGTTTGATCGCGCAGGTACTGAAAGCGCGTCTCGTTGACGACCTTCGTGCCAAAAATCTGGGTGTCGCCGATTTGCACGGTTTGCTCAGTCTCTAACGAATTGTAGCCCTGCGAAGGCAGGCTGAATCCGCTGATGCCGTCATTGGTTTCATCGTTACGGTAATATTGGTAGCGCACGGTGAGCGTGTTGTTTTTCGTGAGAGCGTAATCGAGCCGCGGTCCGATGTTGTAGCGCGTCCTGGGGTTGGGTACCGCGGCGCTGAACGGTTCGACCGCGAACGTGGTAGGGTCCACGATCTCCGCGTTGACGATGCCCAAGTCGTGAATGTCGCGAATATCCTCTGTGAAAAAGAGCGACGCTTTCTTGCTGAGCGGTCCGCCGATGTTTCCACTGTACTGCACGGAATAATAGCCCGGATAGGGAGTGCCGGCCGCGGCGTGCGAGTCGAAAAACGGATTCTTGGAGTTGAACGCCGAATCATTGCCGTTCACTGAAAAGCCGCCGTGCCATTTGTCCGTGCCGGGCTTCGTAAAGATTTCGATACGGCCGTAACCGACCTTGTCATACTCCGCGGAAAATGGATTTTGGTTGATGCGAATTTCGCGGATGGCGGATTTTGGCGGAAGCTGGCCGGCGGTGAATCCATCAATATAAAATTGGCCGCCGTTTGGCCCAGCGGATGGTCCGGCCAACGCTGTCAGATCCGTCTGCAATTCATCGGGATCGTCGGGCAACGCATCGAGCGCCGCGCCGTTGAGTACAATGGCTCCCGCGTTGTTCGTGGGACTAACGTCCACGGCGCCCGCTTGTTCGGTCACCGTCACTTGCTGCTGTTCTTCTTCGATGGTCAGCGAGATTTTGAGATCTTGGATCTGGCCGGCCGTAACTTGTACGGTTTCGTTCTTGTAAAGCGCGAAGCCTTTGGCGATGACTTCTACGATGTACTTTCCCGGCGCGAGCCCCTTCACATCGAAAACGCCGTCGCGATTGGTGGTGGCGGCGAGAGATTTTCCATCCGGCGTCGTGACGATGACAGAGGCGCCGACCACTGCGGCGGCGGACGGATCGGTTACTTGACCGTGGATCGCTCCCGTCGTGGTCTGGGCCAGGGAAACGCTGGCGAGGCCGCATGCAAGAAAAATGATTGTGATTACGCCGATAGAAAATAATAAGGCCCGGGTTCTCATCCAGTCTCCTGAGAGATATGAAAGTCGGCTTATCTTGCGCGAGTTATTGAGTGCCGCCTGCGGCGTCGCCAGTCGGCGCACCCAGACTCCACGGCGAGAGAGTCATCGCTCGGCTCGCGTTGCCGGCAGGCGCTGCTGCGAGAATCGCTTCGACCCCTCCCAGCAAGGTGATCGCTGTGACTCCACCGGAATCGCTGCCCTCCGTGGAAACAACCATGATGGCATCGCCCTTCTGAAAATCGCTGAGGGTGGCGGCGGGCAGCCGGTTGACAATCTGCTGGAAGTCGCCGCGTCCGCCGCCGCCCATGCCGCCCGCGCGCTGGCCGCCGCCATTCGGAGACGCGCCGCCTGCTGCTGCCGAGCCTCCCTGCGATTGTCCTTTGGATGAACCTTGCGGACCACCTTGTGCGCTGGCTCCGGGACCCTTGAGCCGGAATGCAATCATCTGCGCCATCTGGGCGGGAATTTTTCGCAGCTGCGATTGATCCGTGACTTTCACGACCACCGATTGCTTCGAGATCAGGTCCGTCACAGTGATGGTGTTGGCGCTAGCGTCCATCGAAGTAATAATTCCCGCAATATTCCGGAAAGTTCCCCAAACAATTTCATCGGCCTGGAATTCGCCGCCGTCTTGATTTTTGGTGCCGCGCGCGCGAAGCTGATCTCCCGGCTTGATTTGATCGAGAGACGCGGGTTTGGCGTCGTCGAATTTAACGGAGTTCGGGGAGTAGCGGCGCAAGATCGTGTTTTTCGTGCTGTGGATTGTTACGGTTTTCGCGGTCGGGCCGGATCCCGTGGAAATCGAGATAGTGCCGGCGTCACGATCGACCGCGCTCACCAGGCCGCCGATGCCGCGCTTCTGCCAATCCTCGGTATCTTGCGTTTTCTTCGCGGCGACGTCCTTAGCTTTCATGGCAATGATGCCCACGGCCATCGCGGATTTTGCGTCAGGCGACGGCCGGCTGCGGACCAGGATACGGTCGCCGGGCTGCAAGTCCGTCAGATGAATTGCCACGGCTGACTTTAGATCCTTCTGCCCGGGCGCGACCTGCACGATTTTAGTGGTGTCTTGCACAGTGACGGTAACTTCGGTTCCTTCATCCGACGCAAGAGTGAGCGTGTTGCCGTTGATTGCTTTCACTGTACCCACCTGCTGAGTAATCGGATTTTGCGTCGGCGTTTGCAATTGCGCCGGGGCCGCGAGTGTGGCGGGCGGCCGAGCAGATATCGTACGCGCGGCAATCACGGCCAGCGCGATGACGACAATCGAGTTAACAATTCGTCGCTTCATGAAGTGCATCGAAGGCTCCGGAAAAAACCGCCCATCGCCCGTAGGATTTCTTCGAATGCCACACAACGATTGTAGCCGCACATTCCGGGCGGGCGGCAACGAGGATTATCTCCGTCGCAATTTAGACGTAGCGAGAGGGTGGAAACGTTTCCTAATCTTTGGCAGGCATGTCCCGCGACTCGCGGTCGTGACTTCCTCTCGCATTGATGGATGCGGTTGCGGGCCGCACCGTATGGTGTAGACTGGTGAAGCCCGTCTGTGGTGAGCGTAGCTCAGCTGGTAGAGCATCGGTCTGTGGCTGCAATCGTCAGGTTTTAGTACGGCAGAAAACAAGGAAATTACTGTACTTCTCGCTCTCCTAAGTCCTTAATCCACTAGAATCACCCGCAGAAATGGTACACCAAAATGGTATCCGCTGTTTATCATCCGGCTTGGGATCAAGCAGCCAATCAATCCTGGTATACCTCGATCGAGTGGGCTCTAAATTTGGTGATATGATTGCGGCAGTGGAGATAGCAATGCCCGTAGCGTATTGGCATCACGACGATTTTCTATTTGACACTCAATTTCCACCCTCGCGTGAAGTTCTAAAGGATTCTCGCAAGAGTTCTGCCGGCGACGAATTGCTTGAACGTTTCTCCCGAAGGCTCATCCGTTTACGAATTAGCTTTACGCCACCGCAGTCTCAACCATCAAACTCTCAGCCGGGTGTCGTTGGTATATCTTACTACCCGGAAATTGTGCGCACGTTTCAAGCGGTTCGAAGAGACTATCTGGCGAAGCCGCCCCGCCCGCAGGGACACTAGACTTTTGAACACCACATTTAGCGCGCGAGGTTAAACATTTTGCGCGCTTCCTTCTTGAAGGTCGTGCTCGTCTTCGATTTTCCGAATCCCTGCGGTAAAATCCGCTTGCTAACCTGATCGAAACTTTCCCTGGGATAGTCTGCGGCCACGTCATAAAAAGAAACGGCGAGATCACTCTGCTCCATCGGCAGATCACGTGACGTTGGACGTTGCGGTTTCGTTTCGCAAGATTAACTCTTATCATCGTGTTCACGGAAGCGGAGAATCATGTGATGAATGCGTTCGCGGTACGGATGGTAGATAAAGAGGAGGGAGTCATGGGCAATCGAGACGCACGCGGTCGAGAGAAGCGAAAACCAAAGAAAAAGGAAATCAAACAGATGAGCAGGCCGGCGAAACCAGTCGCTCAATACAAGCCGGTGATTCCGGCACAGCAAGAGCAAACGAATACGCCCCCCGTGAAGATGCCCTAGCCCGTTCGCGGAGCGAGGATCGCCACCGGGCTTGCGAGGGATTCGGCCCAGAGAAATGAAGAGCCGGCCGAAAAAACCTATACTCGCGACGGACACTGACCGCGGCTGAGGACGTACAGAAATGCAAGACGAAGAGTGGATCAAAACGCTTGACGACGGTAGAAAGGTGAAATTTACGTATCAAGAGATTCCGGAGCACGGGATGTTTATCACAGCGCAGATTGCAGGGAATGAGGTCGTTTATTCAGTCCTTTTGACCGAGGCAAGTAACCCTTTTAGTCGCGAAGCTGTTGAAAGCCATTTCAAAGGCGAGCTTTCAAAGAAGTAGCGGTGCTCAATTTGAATCCTTATCCCCGAAACAACCATTTGGGAACCTTTGGTTGGGTCGTCTTGTCGCTTTCTTGAGCCCGGATGGCGCGCCCTTCGCTAGCGGGCGAAATCGAGACAGTCAGCAAGCGCCCGTTTATCCTTCGCCTGCTCCACTTCGCGGGCCGCACACTCCAAATCTTCATAAGACGGAAGTCGCACAGAAAGAATAATCGAAGCATTCCGGTCGTGCTGGTCAGCTTCGCGTCTAAGCGCGTCTTGCTACTCCTTTAGGCCATTTTCGCAGTGTTTCAACGCTGCGATTTGCAGATTCTAGCGATGACTTCCCAACTTCTATCACGCCATCGCTGCATCTCTGCGGCGCCCATGAAAGCCTTAACTGGATTAGCACAGATGTTGGGTATCGAGTTGCAAACCAAATAAGCCTCCCCTGCTTTTGCGATTTCTTCTTCAAGCACTTCGTTGCAATTCGAACATCGAATTTCGCCCGGAGTAAACTTCCCATCTAAACACCTTCCCACAAACAACGCGCCCTCGTGTAGAGTTCGAGTGACCATTGCGCGCTCCTTTTAAGCTGAGCCATTTAGACGATAGGACGGGTATTAAGGGAAACGTTGCGCGGTACGGCGTCGAAGCATGACGTCCAGGAACTCATGAGACGCACACGATCAGTGATCTCGATCTGAAGGGTTGTGAAAATCATCGCGTTCCTGCTTCAGAATTTGCAGCTCCGCTCGTGATTCCTGAAGCGCCGAGTGTTCTTCGGTGGGAATCCGTGTCTCTGGCGATGAACGTGTCGCAATCGCTTCTTGTGCTGCTTGAACGCGTTCGCGTAGCTTGCCGTCGTCCGTTTCTAGAACTGCTGCCCGATAAAGCTTCCACCAAAACTCCTGCTGATACAAAGGACGCCTCCAACCAGACTTTGGGTCCGGTCCCGAGATTGTCTGATGTCGCTGGAGGCCGGACAAGAAGGTGGAGGGCACGGCACATGCTAGTGAGACAGTCCGACCGTACTCGCTTTCGGGCCAGATAGCTACCGAACAATGTTCAAAACAGTACAGCTTTCCGGCCAGTGTAGTCGGAGTCTGACTGAATGAAAAAGAAAGATCTCACACCCCGTCAGTTGTCGTCCGTTGCCTGTCCGACATGTGGTGTCCCGGCTGGAAAACGCTGCGTGCTGCACTCAGGCGGCCCGCGCTCCGAGCCACACATAGATCGGAAGTTTGTGGCCGCTGAGCGCTTTGAGACGACATGATTGTTCGCGAGCGTATCCTGCCTCGCTGTCTAACGAACAGATATTTTCGGTGTTTTCGTGTATGGTGCTCGGTCTATCGAAGGCGTGGACCGATGCGCTTCGATGCAAGGTAAGACAAGAGAACGCTGGCAGGAATTGTGCGAGCAAGACGCGAAGGAACAACACCCCTCCAAGATGTTGGCGATAGTCGAGGAGATAATTCGGCTCCTTGCTGTCAAATGTGGTCGCCTGAGTCACACAGACCGCGCGCCCCCAAATAGTTCCGGCGATTCAGTCTGATCGGATATCATCCGCCATGTCGTGTCCGACTGCCCAAGCTCTCTTTGAGGATTACTCTATCGCCGCGATGGAACACTCCGAGGCTACCGTCGATCGTGAATGTGGCAGACATGATGTTGTTAGGATCTATCTGCCGGAAGGGATTTCTGCGCAGGCAATCCAACGGTAAGAAAAGATCCGTAAAGATATATGGGGCGTAAGCGAAGAGTTCCGACGTTTGCGCGAATGTCCTCACCGACCCAAGTGACATTGTAGAACAATCGGACTTTTCGTATATCCGCCTCCTGGGAGATCGGAAAGGAATCGAGAAACAAACAAAGATTTGGGACAAGGTGATCGTGGACCGTTCGCGTGAATTGATGAGTTGGGTGAATGTTTGTCAGAAGACAACGCGGCGGGTGTCACCACATACGTTTACGTGAATAATCACTATGCCGGATTTGCGCCTGGAACGATCGAACAGTTTCAGAAGTTGTGGAAAGCCGCGACTTAGATCATTGCGACGTAAATTTTTTGAAACAATCAACGTGGGCGACAGCTTTTAGCATTGAGCACTCCAAAATCGTAGTGCTCCCTACCGAATCGGCGTCAATTTCCACCTCATAGCTATTGCCGTTCATACATCCGACGCTCCAAAAAGCGTTCCGTTCCTTTGAAATACCCATGTAGAACGCTCGATTGCCGACGCAATCTTCGCCTGTGACTTTACCCAGCATCGATGCCTGCTCGCCCTTCGGAAGAGCCAGCATCCGATCGTTTGCTTCATTTCCTGTGGTCTTAGTGGCGACCCGAGGCGTGGTCGAAACTTGAGCAACGGCGGGAGTCGCGATCGGTGGCGCATTCGCCTCGGCGGGCTTCTCACTTGTGCTGTTAAGGCTCACCATTATGACCAGCACGAGCACAGCGCAAGCGCCGACGACCAAGACGGCGGTTTTAGGTGACATCCGAGTGTCCTGCGCTGGTGGAGCCGGAGGTGTAACGCCCGTGAGGTTGGCTTGGGGTTGAGTTGCCAGAAGGTTTCGCGCAACCGGACTATCGAGAGGGATGACGTTGGAGCTTCCGCATTTTGAGCACACTTGAGCAACGGTTGAATGGCGCCAGATCGAGTAAATTAGCCCGGGTAGAATAAAAAAGAGCCACAAAAATAGTTCGGTAAGGACCGATCCCTTCATAAACCCTTTGGTGTTTCCGACCGAGCCACACTGCAAACAAATTTTTTGCGCCACTATCAACCCTCCCCCGGCCGCACGGCCTGCCAGTGCAATTACGGCTTTAACTGTCGATCGAGACTAAGCGGACGGCCCGCGTTGATAAATGGTACTTTGTCTTATTTGATACGTGTGGTCCGTCGTTAATCGGCGCGGGGTTGAAAGACCAGTGGGCGAAAATAAGGCGAACATGGTATCTTGCGATTGTTATGATCGGCTTCGCCAGATTCGATCCAGAGCTTTTCCAGCGCCAGCTTATGAAGTACAGCGACCTGGAACTAATCAAAATGGGCAGAGCGTGCGCGCCAGCCGAACAGCGGATCGCTGATCCCATGACGAAATCTGAACAAGAGAAGAAATATGAATTGTGTCGCGAGGAGTGGCGACGGCGCCATCCGAAGCTGGCCGACCAGCCAATCGGGACACAACGCTAGAATCTCTAAATCCAGAATAAACACCTGCGCTGAGTGCGGGAATCAAACCCGCGGCCGGTCAATGCGTTCCAGCTGGCGCGGTGCCACTATCCGCTTTCACCCCAGGCATTTGTTTCCAGCCTTCCGGCAGATCGATCCGATAATGATTTTCTTCGTCGAAGACGACGAAGCCGCTCAGCTCTCTCAACCGCCGATTCAGATTAGGCACGATCTTCTTCGCTTCCTGCTTGTCCGCATCAGTAAACTCATCCGGGTAAAGATAAGAAACTCGAACTCCCATTCTCGCGGTCCCGCCGGGTGGGATGAAAGCTGGTCCATCGACAATTGCGTCTCCGGACTGGTAGGTGCCGAACTGCTTCGAAAGAGCGCTTCCGTCGGTCAAGACGGCCATCAGAGTGAGAGCCGAAGCGTTGATCTGATAATTTCTATCTGTGTTGTTTTGCACGTGGTAGTAGAAGTTCACGATGTAACTATCTTTCGAGGAAGGCCCCGCAGTCGTGATCTCGATCGTATCGAACGTCGCTTTAAGAGCGGCGCTGTTCCAAGGTTTCGGTCGCTCGGGCCGATTGTGATACCACAACGCGGCACCTGCGATGATCGCGAGCGCGATCGCAAAGCCTACACCGCCGAAGAAGGCGCGGACGGCGAGCTTTTTCCAATCAACGATTGAAGGCGGATCAGTCATTTCCACGAACCCAGGCGCCAAACAGGGCAGATATTATCACGTAGTTCGTTCAGCGACGGGCGGTAACCGCACATTACTGAACAGGCACAGAAACCCTAGGTACTATTTCGTTGCCACATCTCTCTGGATATGTTCAATAGGTAGTGTTGTGATGCCCTAGCACGTGTCGTCTCCCGTCTCCGCAGCGTGCAGGGCCTGCGCGGTCCTGAAATGGACTACGGAGGAACTATCGTGACAACAACGGGCAAGGATAAGCGCACCCGCTGGCTAAGTTTTCTCGTTTTCCTCCTGGTTGCATTTGCATCCTCCGCTTACGAGCGCCAAATGCGGATTAACAAGATGAACCGGATGGCCGCAATTAACGCGGCACACGAAGCTCGTGTAGCCGCTATGGACGCCAGTATTTTTGCGGATAAACGTTTTTATCTATCGGATGTTCGCGCGGCGTGGAGGGCACACTTAGTCACGACGATGGCCGAAATCAACCAAACCATGAGTGAGATACGAGCAGAGAATGGCGGTAAGTTAGAGCGTGTGAATCAGACAGACTACGACGCCGCTAAGAAAATGTGCGACGACGTGTCCGCGCTTTTAGATATGTTCGACAAAGCGGAATGGGTTCCCGGTATAGACGGGTCTCCTGTTATCAAGGATGGTCCGCTGAAAGAGCGAGTGCGCAGCGAATCCGCGACCATAGAAACCGATCTCAGCGCGTTGAATGCCGCCGACAAGGCGGCCAACGATGGATACGCGAAGCAACAATCTGAAGAAAGGAAGTAAGATGAGTGCGATTCCCTTGCGGTGCGTCCCGCGGCTATCCGAGGTTCGAAAGAACGTGACACGGCACATGATTTTCCGAATAATATTTGCGCTCAGTGCCGCGATAGTCTGCATAGTTTGTTCGACGCCGAGCTATGGACAGACTATCGAATCGCCTTCCACAATTTTTCGCAACGCGAAGCCTTCGATCGTTTTTATCATTGCAGGAGATAAGAGCGGTAATCCCACGGTTCAAGGTTCCGGATTTATCATTGGGAAAGATCGGATCGTTACCAATCATCACGTCGTGGCCGGCACCTCTACTGCGCTGGCTGTCTTCTCAGACGGTGCGTCCGCGCCGATTACCAGCGTAATCTCGGATAGCGCGACGAAAGACATAATCATACTTGGTGCGGCTACTGGACAACGCCCCGCGTTGCCTCTCGGAGATGAATTGGCTTTGCAACAAGGCGATCCTGTCTACGCGATCGGAGCACCAAAAGGGTTGGAACTGACGCTAACGGACGGAATCGTGAGCGCATTCCGGAACATGGATGACCGATTTCTTATTCAATCAACCGCAGCGATCGGACACGGTTCAAGCGGAGGCCCGCTGTTTAATCAGGAGGGTAAAGTCGTTGGAATTACTTCGGCATTGCTGTCAGATACGCCGGGCATCTACTTTTCCGTTGGCGTGGGAGATCTCAAGCGCCTATTGAGGAACCCGCAACTGCTGGTGCTCGATTTCTCAGACTGGGCAAAACGGAATGCAAGTGAAGCATCGAACGATTCGGGCGGTGATGCTGCATCCTCGGCAGCTACCGGGGCGTCACGAATAGATGAACTGATCCGCGACAAGAAATTTGGCGAGGCCAGGACTGCAATCGAAGCCTTGAAAGCAGCCGACCCGGACTCCGCGACAACGCATAGATTGATCGGCGAATTAGATCAAAAAACCGGAGATGTGACGGGCGCTCTCGGAGAGCTTCAGCTATCCGTAGAGAAAGACCCTTCCGACCCCCTGAGTCAGTTCTACTTTGCAATTAGCCTCTACGAATCCCGACGCTTCGATGAGGCGCTCGCGCACGAAATCAAATCTAATGAGTTATCTCCGACGGCTTCTGACCTGCCTCTCCTCGCCGTTTTATATTACTCGGTGAAGGATTATAAACACGCGGAGGAAACGGCCAGAAAGTCAGTCCAATCTGACGCTAATAGTGAGATGGCTTTGTCGGTTTTGGCGGGCTTAGCGTTTCACGGAGTTTCGGCGCAGCAAGAGAGCTGGGCGGCCGACGTCCAGCGACTTTCGGTGTTGGACTCTGACAATTTCTGGGTACACGTCTCCCAAGGTTATGACGATCTCCAACATTCGAAGGTTGAGGACGCGGAAGCTGCATTCAAGGCGACAGAGAACGACTATTTTCCTGATTCTGTTCCCTACGTAGCGTTGACCCAGCTCTACATCAATCAATCTGACTTCGGCCGAGCGAACGATGAGATAAAGGCGGGGTTGTTGACGGTTCCGAACGATTCCCAACTCTTAAGCTCGGGCATCTTTGTATCTCTAATCACGCGCGACAATACAGAAGCCGCTCGGAGATTTCGCCAACTGGATCAGTCTTATCCTGGATCGCCGCAAGATCTGTTCGAAGGATGTCTGTATTATTACGGGATCGGACAGCCGGCGAATGCTTTGCCTTATTGCGCCCGATCGACCCAGCAATTTCCGAACGACCGCACAGCCCATTCTAATTATGGGTGGGCCGCGTTAGACGCAAACCAATCCCAACTTGCAGCTCAAGAATTTTCCGCAGCTTATAAGCTCGCTTCCGCGGATTGGAGCAAGTTGACCGAGACTCAAGCAGTCGATCTTCTTTGGGGTTCCGCGATGGCGCTCTACAACTCCGGAGACAAAAAAGACGCGCGCGTCCTGATCGAGTTCATAAGGAAGAACCATCCAGCGGCGGCAACTGTTACCGGCTTGCAGCAACTACCGCTGTTGTGGTCGGCAATCACCATGAGCCGAATCGAAGCACTTCTCCACGAGTTCCCCAAGTAGTCCGTAATGGCCGACGGATTCATTCAAGACCGCTAATTGACTCGAACCCCTTCGGGGTTACGGCAGCCGGTCATATATTTCCATGAGTGCTGATGCCTTCCACACACGTCCGACTTCGCTCGTTTGATCGATGTCGCCGGCATAGACACCGAGGAATTTCCTTCCAGGCGCCATCATGATATCCCCGTCTTCTTCCTGATAACCAGATGTACGAATCGCGTATACAGGAGAACCAGACATCCCAGGTCTTCCGGTCGCGTCGATCAAGAACTGGGGAGAATTACCGTAATCGATGTCCGGGTCGCTCGCTACAGAACCCGATTTCCAAATGGGAAGCCCCTCAAAAGACGCTTCACCGTACCGGAACCCGACAACGCTAATCTGCGCGGCAGGAGAGACCTTGATGGGAGTGTCGCGTAACTTGAGGTCGAGAGGATAAAAATCCACATCCGCGACAGACGCGAGCGGCAGGAGGACGACATCGACGCGCTTGTTTGTCGCCGAATGCTCCTTCCAACGCGGAGCGTGTGTTGCATCAAAAAGTTCTTCCGTCACCCAATGCCACTCCCCCAGTCTTCCCTTCGCATTTTGAAGGATCTGAAGTCTGTCGGGCGTTCTCTGAAGTGAATCGAGCGATGCACCCGTGTCAGGATTCTTGTCGGTAACGACATGCCAATTCGTCACGAGGTAGTACGACGATCCTTTTTGAACGATAAAACCTGTCGCGGTGCCTATAGCGACGTTGCCAGACAGCAATCGAATCAACAATGAGGTAAGGCTCAAGGGGTCTACGAATCTTCTCGGCGCAGATGGAGTCTGTGATCGGGCCGTTAAGCTCGTGGCTACGAGCACACCAACAATCAACGCGGCAGCAAACGGGCGGAGAAGTTCGTGGCTCGACACTGAAGCGCGCATGGCGAAAACTACCACGGCGTATCGGGACGGTCAATTGATTGAACGGTTTGAAGCCTGCGTGCCTACGGCGTATGATTCTTGCCGGAGGACTCAAATGGTTATCGGTGACAAACTGAAGGAGCTTCGCGCGACCAAGAATCTAAGCCAAGGTGACATTGAAAAGCGTACAGGACTTCTTCGTTGTTACATTTCGCGCGTGGAGAACGGCCATACCGTTCCATCGGTTGATACGCTGGAAAAGATGGCCCGCGCTTTGGAAATTCCAATGTACCGCCTCTTTACAGACGACGAGCATGTAAAGAAACCGAACATTCCGATCTCAAACGGCAAACCGGCACTCAATAAAAAACAGGACGCCCAACTTCGCCCTTTTACCAAAGCACTCTCGCGAATGAACGACAAGGACCAAAGGCTCCTGCTTCACATGGCTTCGAAAATGGCGAACCGCGGGTAGGTAGACTGAGGCTCGCACCTATTGCCGAGTGACGTATTTCCCAGTCGAAATGAGTCAAGCGCGCATCTAATGTCGTTGAGGCTTGACCATATGATATCGGGAAACCAGTGTGCCGTTAAAGACGACCTTGTGAATCAGCTCATCGCGTTGAACGACAAACTAAATACTCTCAGTCCCGCTTTGTTACGCAGCGAGCAGGCGAGAGAGGAAGTCCAGCAACAACGAGAGAATCTATACGTCGGAATCAAGCGGCATCGGGCGAAAGGACATCAAGGCAAGCCTTGTCCAGGTGTCCAGCATTTCCCGTTTCGTAGAGAACCAATAGTGTGAACCGTTTAGAGCCCCGCCAAATGTGCCGTGGACTGCATTGAAAGCTCTGGACAGTTAGTGAGCCGTTTATGTCGCGATCAGTCTGACGCTCTTCACCATCACTGACTATTCGCAAAGCCTTCATTTCGATCTCATTAAAATCGAGGTTTGTTAGATGTTGGCAAGCGTGCGGCTTCGGCCCACATCGGTGAAACGATTTCTGCTGTGGGATCACTACAGTACGGGGCTGAAAAGAGGGGAAGACAATGAGATATGATTCGTGGGTTGCGGCTTCCCGCGACGGAACGATCGTGAGATATGCCTGTAAGGAACTGTCGGATGGTATTGCCGGGATATCCGCGGAAAAATGCGGAGCGTTTCTCATGATTCTGCAAAGGAGTATTAGAGCGCCCTTGACCCGAAAACAAGTCCAGGCTGTCTTTGAGCAGGAAGATGTTAAATTGGCGCAATCACCGCGTTCCTTATGAAGGGGATGCGAAGTACCGACGATTACTGCGGAGGGCTAGGTTGTTATTCCTGCAATCTACAGCTGCTGCGGGTGACGGTCTTCCGGTGCGATTGCATCCGCGATGCGGAAAATCGTTGCTAGCACCTCAAGAACGACGCGGGAATAGAGAATCCGGAAAAAGCATCCGACGAGAGCAGCCGTCAACCCCCACGATTGATAAAGGCTGTCTTAACCGGTACCGGAGGGGGTGAATCAATCTTCGGCACCGTGGAGTGATCAACGGGCTGAGCACCTAGCGTGAGCATGGGTTGCATCGGTGTAGAGTTCTGACGCGTTGGGCCGCACACCATATCTCTGCCTATCTTGGTTTCATTCAGCTTTGGAGGCTCCGGACGGGTGGAATCGCTTTTAACGTGCGTGCATTCCGTCTGCACAGAGGTTAGATTTTGAGCGAAGACCGGGGGTACGAAGAAAAGCGAGAGGAATAGGGTTAGCCACTTCATGTCTCAACCAGCTGGATGCTAGCCTCAGTCATCCACGGTGTCAACGGTTCGATGCAAAGAACACGCCAAACAGCAAGCAATTTGCCGAGAACGTGTTAACAAAGACTCCCGTTAGTTTCACAGCGTCTTAGCGTTCATATATCAGGGAATCAAATCTCTGTAGAGGTGCAAAGAGGCCCACGCAAGCATCACGCGCAGAAGCGTGAGGTGTGATGAAGCCGCGGACCTCGTGAAGCCAATTTTGTTCTTTCTCACGCTGCTTTCCCGCGCAATAATGACGCCGCAACGTTCGGGAAAAGGATAGCTGGTAGCAATGAGATTGACGCGGTACGAGAGGTGCTGTCCACATTGTGGTTGCTGTTTTGACACTGTGTTCAATCCAACCGCGCTTCGTCTAGGTTCGGGTTATCGCCGTTGCGACGAATGTCGAGAGATATTCTCGGATGGGTCAATCGAATGGCCTGCTTTAACAGTGGAACAAAAGCAGAAGTTTTTGTTCGGTGAACTTCGTCAGGCGGGCGCGATGGGATTCTTGGCGTCCGCGTTTGTCATGTTCTTTGCTGTCTGGGATGGCGAAACTGAATTAGGTCTTGCGTTTATTGGCGTGCTGTTTGCGTTCAGTCTGGTTATCCTGGGCATTTTCTACCTAATCTGCTGGGTGGATATAAGCCGCTCCAAGCGGCGGTATGAGACCCACCCTTCAAACCCGCGTCCAGTAGAGCCAAATTTAAACCCCCGTGCGGTGCAGCTACTTCGTGACGGTGCACGACGGTCAGCGAAGTGAAACGGAAAGCCGCGGATAACATCCTTGGATGAAGCTGCAAAACCGTCACGCATGATTCGCCAACTGGGCGTAAATAACTCCCGCGATTGACCTTGGTTGTGTAATTCCCCGTTGTGCGGCTGGAACTCCTCCTATTTATAAGTAACTGTTTGAGCAAGAACCATTGACGCAAACGATCGTACCCATGAGCCTAGTAACTAGGGGAAGTTTCGGGCACGAGTTTTTCCCCAAGATGTAAGGCCCCGCATGAGCGGACTGCCTAACGGCAGAGATACCCCAAAAATCAAGCAACCGAGGAAGAAATGAAAACTGTGACTGCGATTTTGTCCTTATTGATGCTTTCAAGCATAGCGTCAGCTCAAAGTCCTGATCCCTCGAAGTGGATGTGCCGCAATCTTGCTGACTCTGGCGGCTTCGTTTATCAAGGCGAATCGGTATTCGGTACTCAAGCGTGCCGGCCGATTCCACAAGCGGCGGTAGCACCGAGCGCGCCGACGGCGACCAGCAATGTGGCGGCGAAGCAAGACGCTCCCGACACGTCCACGGATGCTTCACCGGCTGTTGCCGCGCCCCCTGCCGCTGCTGCGACTCCTGCCGTGGGATTCCTGTTGGAAGACGGAACGCCTGTGCATCTTGTCTTGTCGGAAAATCTCTCCTCCGCGGACGCAGTGACAGGACAAACAGTTGAATTTGAAGTGGTGGACGACGTTATCGTCAACGGCTTCGTCGTGATCCCTCACGGTGCGACAGCGTGGGCGACGGTGACAGACGCAGAACACAAGAGACGTATGGGACGTGCTGGCAAATTAGATCTCAACATCGATAAGGTCCGTCTCGCGGATGGAGAAAAGGCTCTCCTCCGTGCAGTCAAGGACACCAAAGGCGGCGGTCACACTGGCGCAATGGTAGGAGCGATGGTCGCAACGTCCCTTGTTATTTGGCCTGCGGCACCTTTGTTTCTGTTGATGCACGGCAAAGATGTGACGATTCCGAAGGGCACAAATATCAGCGCGTTTGTTCAGGGTGACATGACACTGGACCAGTCAAAGTTCCAGAGACAACTCGTTGTTGCAAAATAGGCCTTCGGAGAGGACGCGCTGACAAAACGGTACGGTCGTACCATTGGTGTTCGTCGCAGTCCCGTGTGATCGTTCATAATCGGGATACTTATGCGATTCTCACGAACTACCGCACTTCTCGGACTGGCCTGCGTCTTGGTGTCTGCCGGCGGCCTCGATCTTGTGACCAGATGGAAAGATGGTCAGACACGCGAGCAAATTTGCCGTGACTGGAACGCAGACGATTCCGACGAACAATTTTACGTGTCCGGCCTGGATAATTCACGGATCCACGTTGTCGTACATGGTGCGTTAGCGGCCGACGCGGACGAAATTCTCGATGGGCTTACGAGCACACCGGGGTTTACCCACGAACTTCTCAAGGATGGCTTTGTCTCGATAGAGTGCGGAGGCCGTACCGTCAATCTACGCCGCAGGGTGCCAAAATCGGATTCAACACATCGGGAACGCCGAGCAGGATCGTCACGTATGGGAAATCAGGAGGTCTAGCTTCCATGGCCCAGCCGCACGCTGCAACAATACTCGCGGACCAAATCAAGGAATGGATGCGGCCGTATGTTGTGCCCGCGGAGATCCTGGATAACTTGACGACGGCGGAAGTTCTGGAATTAAGAGCAATGAGCCGTTCTATGCGAAAGGAAAAGCCGCAGGCTTACGCGGGCGTCAAGGATGCAGCGATCGGTTTCCTACGCTCACACAAGAAGGCGAACACCTAACCCCGGTCCACTCTCACGAAACTCTTCTCCGCAGCAATCATTGCGCGCCGACCACCCCGAGGGGCAGCCGGCCGGATTTCGCAGATCGAAATTTGAAAAGTTAAGAAAAGCGCCTTGGTGCGCGCCGCCTCAAATCGCGAGTGTCCCTCTATATACGAACACCTTCACGTTCGGGACGTTGTGATACCAATGCCAGATCACGCGCATCTGGCCATCAAGAATGTAGAACTTCCCAGGCTCCCGTTCTCGAACTAGCGGCGCCGGCATTGATCCCGGCCACGGAGCACGAATTTCTGAGGAACACGGAAATGAACCCAACTCAATCTCGTCGCGCTTGTCGCGCATGAAATCGACAAACCGCTCGTTCTTAGGGACCCAGCGGAGCCGAAAATCGTCATGCGCGAAATAACAGCTACTTAGGGGAACCTCCGTGGCGTACCAATTTTCCTCTTGATAACTGATATCCTCTGGATACTTGCACTTCACCCACTCCTTAACTAGCTCCGGAAACGGCTCGCAGGATTGGCTAGCTTTTCGCTCAAGCATATCGAGAATCGTAGCCGCCTCGCCCTTCCCGTGTACGATTACGAGATGGCGATGGAAGTCTTCGAGCGGGATTGGGGTCTCTGAGTCTGAATTCATTAGGCGCCCAACTTAGCACAAAAGAGAAGCGCCCGCCGGATCCCGGGCGTTCCTTTAGGTTCGGCCGGTTGCCTGAGTGGAAGATCCGTACTTCGCCGGACGGATGCGCAGGCCTTTAAGCGCTCGTCTTCAACGCTGTACTTTCCAACCGAAATGACGGCCCTGGGCGCCTTCGAAGAGAAAAATTCCCCTGGGATCCCCTTCGGGATACTCGACAATCTCGCCGGCATCGAAAGCGTCGGAGATTTTGTCCGCGAACTCCGGCGCCATCGAAATGATGAGTTCGCCGTTCGCGTCTCGCTCGTACACAACGCCTTGCTCTTCCCGTTGCTGCTGCAACCAACGGCGGTGCTCCAGGTCAATCCGCTCGATGTCGGCCAGCCGCTCTGGGTCACCTGCGGATTTCGCTCGCTCGGCATCCGCCCACGACAATGTAGATTTGGGCAGTGTCTCCGCCAGTAGCTTGGCTTTCGGCGGCCGGCCGGGTTTGCGCTTCAGTTCGATGATTCCATTTTCATTCGTGCAAATGTGTTGTGCCATTGCTCCGTCCTTGGAAAAATTGGGGAGAAAGGCCGCCGGGGAGACGGCCCTGTTGGTATGCGCGAATCCGTCGCGCGCGGTTAGCCGGTTAGTCGGCCTGCAAGATGGCGTTGATCGCAGGGGATCCGTAGCGAGCCACGGCGGCTTTTAGCTTCCCGATCGACGCCGGGACACCGCGGACCTGGCCACCCCACTCCAAAAGTTGTTGCTTTGTATAGGGCACAATCGGCCGCGTAGCCTCATCGAAGCGGGCTCTTGCCATCTCATGCTTTTGATCGGGGTATAGGGTTCGCTGACCAGCTTCGCGCAAATGCTCCCCGCCGTCCTTGTTCGTTGGATTAGACGCTTCCGGGATTGGGGCCAAGCTATCTTCTGCCCGGAGTTCCGCGAAGGCGCGTTCCAGGCTGCCGGGAGTGACTTCGCCTGTATCGGAAAGTTTCTTGGCGCGAGCGAACAATAAATTTTTGTTGGCCTCGCATCCATAGAACAAGTTACCCGGATCGCCGTGAACATCGCCGCCGGAATGCAAACCGCGCTGCCCACTGTGCGCTTGCAGAAAGCTGACGAACGCCGATTGTTCAAAACTTGCCATCTGAACCAGGGCTTGCTGAGCTTGTTCCCGCAGTTCCTGATTTTTTTCTTCCCGCATGACGCTAGTCGCTTCTTCCAATGTCATCTTTGCCATGACTAGACCACTTAATAGGAAGCAGGTTCAGCCAGAATCATCCCTGAAGCTTACGGAGTTTATCGAAAAGAGCTACTTCCCTGCTGTTGAGCCCAAACTAAGGCCGTCCACATTCCTCAATTACAAGAAATCTATCTATGAACCGCATCTGAAAAAACGCCTGAATAAACTGAATCTCAGCGTGAGGGATTTTCGGCCGGTTCATGCGCAGCGACTTTTAAGAGACATTCCGGAGATTGGACACAGGACTCTGCTTCACATAAAGAATTTTCTGAGCGGAGTTTTCAAGTTTGCGAAGCAGGAAGGTGTGTTGGACGGCATCAATCCCATCACGGATATATCTGTACCTGGTAAACCCACAAAATTCAAAGGCGCGGCCTACACGCTGGATGACGTGGAAAGAATGCTTGAGGATTTACAAGAAGAGAAAGATCCGACCGCAGGAGAAGTATTGGCACTCCTGGGTTTCACGGGGTTGCGGCAGAGTGAATGCCGGGGGTTACGGTGGTCCGATTGGGACGAGGAAAAGCAGACGTTGATGATTTGCCGATCGGTGTGGAACACGAAGGTTGGCGGGACGAAGAATGCAGCCAGCGAAGGAACCATTCCCGTTCTTCCTTTGCTCAACGATCTATTGCGCACACGAAAGGAACGAGTCAAACCGAATCCGCAGGATTATATTTTTGCAGGAAGTAAGAGAGGCACGCCCTTGGATTTTCACAATTTGGCGAACCGAGTGATTAAGCCGGCTCTGGAAAAATCTAAGTTGAGTGACGAGGGTGGTGTACAATGGGAGGGATTTCACGGCTTCCGTCGTGGGCTGGCGTCGAATCTGTTTGGCCTAGGAGTGAATCCGAAAGTGATTGCAGCGATCCTACGTCATTCAGACATATCAACGACGTTGCAGTTTTACATCCAGACTCCGGACGCGGAATCGCGCGCGGCCTTGGCGAAGTTGGAAGAGCGGATCGCGGCGCGCAATGCTTCCCAGCAGGTCTTGATTAATGGTCAGCCGAAATAGTATCCATTTGTAGTGCCACGTTGTAAAGTCCTTCTTTTCAATGTGGTGAGCGTAGCTCAGCTGGTAGAGCATCGGTCTGTGGCACCGAGGGTCGTGGGTTCAAATCCCATCGCTCACCCCAACCCTTCTACGACCTTTCATTGAATTCTCGCGGAATCCGTCTGGATTCGTTCCCCTCTCCGCCCGTGATATTACAAACGCGCTCTTCGTGATCGTAAATGAGGACTTTTGCTAAAATCTGCGTTCCACTCAGGCACGCCTGGCGCGGTATCATTGCAACCTTGTCGTTACACCGCGGGAGGTGACTGGTCGATGCGCTATCGTGCGCTGGGACGTACAGGCTGGCAGGTGTCAGATATCAGTTTTGGAGCGTGGGCCATCGGCAGCGCTTGGGGCCAGGTGTCGGACGAGGACTCTCTGGCCGCTTTGAATACGGCAATCGATTGCGACGTGAATTTTATAGACACCGCGGATGTCTACGGCGACGGGCGTAGCGAACGGCTGATCGCGCAACTGAAAAAACAGCGCAAGGAAGAAATCATCGTCGCGACGAAAGCGGGCCGGCGCCTCGCAAAGCAGAGCGAGGCGGGTTACAGCCGCGAGAATATTACGAAGTGGATCGAAGATAGTCTGAGAAATCTCGCGACCGATTCGCTGGATCTGCTGCAACTGCATTGCCCGCCCACGTCACTCTACGAGCACGATGAAGTATTCGGCATTCTCGACGACTTGGTGCAAGCCGGGAAAATCCGGTACTACGGCGTCAGTGTAGAAAAGGTTGAGGAAGCGCTCACGGCCATCCAGCACCCGAATGTCCAGAGCGTCCAGATCATTTTCAACTGTTTTCGGCAACGGCCGGCGGAGCGCTTTTTCGCTGAAGCCAAACGGAAACAGGTAGGCATCCTCGCCCGCGTGCCGCTCGCGAGCGGCCTGCTGACCGGAAAGTTTAATCTAAACTCGACCTTCGCGGCCGATGATCACAGAAATTTCAACCGGCACGGCGAAGCCTTCGACGTGGGCGAGACTTTTTCAGGAGTGGATTATAAGGCGGGACTCGAAGCGGTGGAGGAATTGCAGCCGCTCATACCGCGCGGGGCAACGATGGCTCAGTTTGCGCTGCGCTGGATTCTGATGTTCGACGCGGTGACGTGCGCAATTCCCGGCGGGAAACGCCCCGATCAAGTTACTGACAATTGCCGCGCTTCGGAACTACCTCCTTTGAGCGATGAAACCATGACCGACGTCCGGCAGATATACGACCAAAAGATCTATCCCCTCATCGGAAATTGCTGGTAAGCGGCCCTGCGGGTCGTCGGTTCCCTCTCCAAGTAATCAGAAATCATGCGGCGGACAATTGACAATACCGCATTCATTTGCCATAGTCTCAAAGCGGTTAGACGAAAATCGCTTCTGGGTGCTCGAAACGGCCATATTGGCGCGGGGGAGATGTGAGCGAACGCAGCTTTCTCGTCCATTCTTCGGTTTTGCCGCCTCAGCAGAGCGGCGAGCTCTTGCATCTCCCCCGCCAGCAAGCCGGTTGGGAGTGGATGAGCTTCCTCGTCCATCGCTTGCAGCCGGGCGACGCCTTTCGCGCAAAAACCGTGGCCGAAGAGGCTGTCTTCGTCCTACTGGGCGGCACGTGCACAGCCGACTGGGGATCAGGCGCAAAGCGCCTGGGAAAGCGCCACGACGTTTTTGACGGTTTTCCGTACGCGCTCTACTTGCCTGCCGGGAACGAAGTAGCGTTCACCGCACAATCAGTCTGTGAGATCGCCGAATGCCGCTCCCCTTCTGAAGCCCGTCTCGAGCCGAAGCTCATCGCTCCTGGCGAAGTGGTCAGCAGTCTGCGCGGCGGTGGAAATGCCTCGCGCCAGATCGTGGACATCATGGGACCTGAATTTCCGGCAGATAGGCTGATGGCCATTGAGGTTTATACGCCTGGGGGCAACTGGTCGAGCTACCCTCCGCACAAGCACGACGTCCACAATCCTCCGGGGGAAGTGGATTTGGACGAAATCTATTATTACCGGATCCGCCAGCCCGAAGGTTTTGCGTTCCAGCATCTTTATGCAGGACAACACGCCGGCGAGCAAACCTTGAAGCCGCATGATGGCGACACGGTGCTGGTGCACAGCGGTTTCCATCCGGTGGTTGCCGGCCCTGGTTACGACGTTTACTACCTGAATTTCCTCGCAGGATCGTCTCGCGCTCTGGCCGTCACCGAGGATCCCAGTCACGTTTGGATCCGTTCGACGTGGAAGGACACTGACCCTCGTTTGCCGCTCGTGAGGGAATAGCTCGCACGCGGAGAAGAATAACCATGGGGAAGTTTACTGGTGCGAGCGGTTCCGAATGGAAAATGATCGCGGCATCGGGAAATGGCGTTTGGGGACAACGCCAGCGGCTCGCGATGAGCTACGGTGGTTATAATCGGTTAGAATTAGTACCTCGCATTAGTTCTTTTCGACTTGTACCGGACGGTTCGGCTGCCGCTGGCATTACGGGCTCGCGACCCGCTGGTTTACGTACGCGCCGGGTCTTGCCTGTTCCGTCAGTTGCGCATTCCTGGCCCTTCCCTCTTCGCGCATTGCGACATACACTCCTCCGAAGTTGTGGATCACTCCGGAGAGGCGCATCTCTATGACCGTGCGGCTGACCGCGGCGCAAGCAACCATTGCATTCTTGAAAAACCAGTTCGTTGAAAGAGACGGCAAGAAACACCAATTCTTTGGCGGATGTCTAGGAATTTTTGGTCACGGGAACGTTGCAGGAATCGGCCAAGCACTGGAACAGGAACCTGCGCTGCGCTACTACCTCTTTCGCAACGAACAAGCGATGGTTCACGCGGCCGTCGGGTTCGCAAAGGCAAGTTTCCGGATGCGGACGTTGATCTGCACAAGCTCGATCGGTCCCGGCGCCACAAATATGGTCACGGGCGCAGCGCTGGCGACCATAAACCGGCTGCCGGTCCTTTTGTTGCCCGGAGACATTTTCGCGCGCCGCAACGTCGCGCCAGTTCTACAGCAACTCGAATCTCCGTCCATACAAGATATTTCCGTGAACGATTGTTTCAAGCCCGTCTCGCGCTATTGGGACCGCGTAGAACGCGCTGAGCAATTACTGACTTCCCTGCCCGAAGCGATGCGCGTGCTGACATCGCCTGCCGAGACCGGCGCAGTGACGATCAGTTTTCCGCAAGACGTTCAGGCCGAGGCGTTCGATTTTCCCGAAGAGTTCCTTCGCGAACGAGTTTGGACGATTCCGCGCAACCGCTGCGACCGCAAGCTTCTGCTGGAAGCAGCCAGATGGATCGCCGCCGCGAAGCGGCCGCTCATTGTCGCTGGCGGAGGCGTGCTTTATTCCGAAGCCTCCGACGCCCTCGCGAAATTTGCTGCTGCGACCGGGATTCCGGTGTGCGAGACGCAAGCGGGCAAGAGCGCCTTGCCATTCGATCATCCGCAGCAGCTCGGGGCTGTCGGCGTCACCGGCACTCCTGGCGCGAATATTGCGGCGCGCGAAGCGGATTTGATCATCGGCGTCGGAACGCGCTACAGCGATTTCACCAGCGCTTCGAAAACTGCGTTCCAAAATCCCGCGGTTCGATTCATCAACATCAACGTCGCCGAATTCGATGCCTACAAGCACGCAGCGCTGCCGCTCGCCGGTGACGCGCGCGTGACGATCGACGAACTGCAAGCAGCCGTTGGCGATTATCGCGTCGAACAAAACTTCGCAGAAAAAATCGCACAGTCGCGCACGCAGTGGGAAATTGAGGTTGATCGCATCCATGGGCTAGCGATAGCGCCGCCGATCGCACAGGGTGAAGTAATCGGCGTCGTCAATAACCTCGTGGAGCCTTCCGACATCGTCGTTTGTGCGGCCGGCAGTTTGCCGGGAGATCTGCACAAGCTTTGGCGCGCGCGCCGTCCCGGCGCTTATCACATGGAGTACGGATATTCTTGCATGGGCTACGAAATCGCTGGAGGGCTTGGCGCCAAAATGGCCGATCCGCAACGCGAGGTTTATGTTTTGGTCGGCGATGGTTCTTACCTCATGATGGCGCAAGAAATCATTACGTCCATTCAAGAGGGCTACAAACTCAACATCGTCCTGCTCGATAACCACGGCTTTTCGAGCATCGGCGGATTGAGTCGCGCCTGCGGCAATGAGGGGATGGGCACAAATTACCGCTATCGTCGCGGCGACAAGGATGAAGGAGACATTCTGCCCGTGGATTTCGCGGCAAATGCGGCGAGCCTCGGCGCTTGGTCCGTCCGCGCCCGCACGGCGAATGAGCTGAAGGCGGCTTTGGCTGAGGGCAAAAAACAAAACCGCACCTCGGTTGTGATCATCGAAACAGCCTATGACCAGCGCGTACCCGGCTATGAATCGTGGTGGGACGTGCCGATTGCAGAAGTTTCCGAGCGAGATGCCGTGAAAGCTGCGCGTCGCGAATACGAACAAACGCGCAAAAAAGAACGCTTTTTCTTTTAGAATCGATTCACAAGCACGGTGTCCAGGTTCCGTCTGACGTTCAACAGGCCGATGCAAAGAGGTGGGGGTGGCAACATCCACTGAAGCGGTTCAAGCGCCGACACCCGCGCAACCCCATCTCAAGCGCGTGCTGGGCTTGTGGGACCTCATCTACTACGGAGTTATTCTGACGTCGCCGATCGCCGCGGTTCCGCTCTTCGGCGAAGGGCAAGTGCTTTCACATGGGCACACCGTGGCAACTCTGCTGTTCGCGATGGTGGCCATGTCGGTGACAGCCGTCAGCTTCGGTCGTATGGCCAGCGTGTATCCCTCCTCCGGTTCCGTTTACACCTACATCAGCCGCGAACTGAACCCGCACGTGGGCTTCGTGGTGGGCTGGGCCATGTTTCTGGAATACTTGTTCCAGCCAATCCAAAATGCGCTTTACGCGGCATTAACGATTCAACGGATGACGCCGCGCGTTCCTTTCGCAATCCTGGCCGCGCTCGCCGTTGGACTGATTACGTTTATGACCATCCAGGGAATTCGTTTCACCGCGCGCACCAACGAAGTGCTGCTCGGATTCATGATGTTGGTCACTACGGTATTTTTGGTGGAGGCTTTCCGCTACATCGTGCTACATCACCGCTACATAGGTCTTTTTTCCATGAGCCCGGTTTACAATCCCGCGACTTTCAATATGCGCGCGGTCGCTGCCGGGACATCTCTCGCCGCGCTTGTTTTCATCGGCTTTGACGGAGTTTCAATCCTGGCGGAGGAAGTCAGGAATCCTAGGCGCAACGTCTTGCTGGCGTCGGTGCTGGTCGTGGTGTTCACCGGACTCTTCAGCGGCCTGCAGGTGTATATGGCCCAGCGCGTGTGGCCGGACTACACCACGCTGCAAAATCCTGAGACGGCGTTCATGGACGTAGCGCGCGTGGCCAGTGGTCCCTATTTGTTCGCCGCTTACGGTGTGATGCTGTTAATTTCGAGTATTGCCTGCGGGCTTGCGGGACACGTGGGAGCCTCGCGCTTGCTTTACAGCATGGGCCGCGATGACGTATTACCGAAAAAAATCTTCGGGCATCTAAGCCTGAAAAAGAGCAATCCGATCTACAACGTATGGATCATCGGGGTGCTCGCCTACATAGGTGTGATTACCATTCCGTGGGAGCTTGCCGCGGAAGTGGTGACCTTCGGAGCTCTGCTCGCTTTCATGGGCGTGAATTTGGCGGCGCTGCGCCATTTCTGGTTTTCGGCGGAGGCAGTCGGGCACCGCAACTTCTTCGTTGACGCTTTCGTGCCTAGCTTCGGGATCGTTTTCTGTTGTGGCTTGCTATACAGCCTGCAAACGTGGACTCGATACGCGGGACTTAGCTGGCTGGCGGTGGGAATTATCTACGGAGCTTATAAGACGCGCGGATTTACCGTGCGTCCGAAGCTGATTGATTTCAGCGATTCGTAGATTTAGTTTGCGCGATACAGCAAAGTTATCACATCACTTCGCTTCGCGAATAAGACGCTCTTCGAAGACTGCCGCGCTTGTCGGCCGAGACTGCTCACGAGAAACTTTGAGCGCGAACCCACAAGATTCGCGAATGCGAAGTTCCGGCTGCAACTTTTTGACCACGGCAGCGCTGCGATCCCCCGAAATCCGGCGAATGAGTAATTCAGCCGCCTCGCTACCCAGTTGATGTTTGGGGAGCTCGACGGTCGTCAGCCTCGGACGGAAGACACCAAGCCACGGATAATCGTCAAAGCTCACGAGTCCGAAGTCCTCCGGACAGCGCAATCCCATCTCCTCGGCGGCTTTCAACAACCCGATGGTCATCAAGTGATTGGCCACGTAAATGCCGTCGGGCCGATAGGAGAGGAGCGCGTGTCCGGCACGGAATCCGGATTCGATTCGATAATCTCCCTCAATAACCAATTCGCGCTCGTAAGGAAGGCTCGCGGCTTTTAGCGCGTCTCGAAAACCCTCCCAACGCGCCTGGGCGTTGCTCACCTTCAGCGGTCCGCCGATCAATCCGATGCGCTTCCTTCCCGCACGCGCCAGGTGCGACACCGCGTCATATGCGCCCTGGTAGTCGTCGGTGATTACGGCGTCCTTGGTCAGCTTCGGATAAGTGCGCATCACCAAAACGAAGGGAATATTCACTTCTTTAATCATCTGCCGTAAGGAAGGCCGAAAATCTTCCGACGCTTTCGTTAGTAAAATCCCGTCTACGCGTTTAGAGAGCAACAATTCAACCGAACTCTCTTCCTTGGCAAGAATATCGTCGCTGTTGCAGAGCAGCAGGTTGTATCCGTGTTTTTGCGCAGCATCCTCGGCGCCGCGAACGACCATCGGGAAGAATGGATTGCCGATGTCCGGCACGATCATTCCTATCGTATGGGTTCGCTGCTTCGCCAGGCTGCGGGCAATCAGGTTGGGCCGGTAATTAAGTTTGCGGATGGCTGCTTCCACGCGCTTGCGAAGCTTCAGGCCGACGTGGCTTTTATGATTCACCACCGCGGACACGGTAAACACCGAAACGCGCGATTCGCGCGCGACATCATAGATACTCGCGGATTTGGCCGGCTTCTTGCGATCGCTTTTTTCAGAGGAGGGCATGAGTTTTCCGTATTGCCGCGAACAAGGTTTCGTACAGAGCTTGATTGAAAGTTCGTTCTCGCGAGTCTTTGCGCCTAATATTTTATGCTAACAGATTGTTTAGTCCGCGCCGACTCGTAAATCGCCTCGAGAATCATCATATCGCGATGCCCCTCGACGCCGTCCGCTTCCACCGCGCGATCATTCTGAATCGCGGAAGCCAACGCATCAATTTCCAAGGCGAACTCGTCGACCACTTTGAAAGTCCGTCCAAATTTACGGTTAGCTATCCTTCCCGTGAGATGCCGTGCCTCGTCAAAAGGAAAAATCGGCGAGAGCGAAGCCCAACCCTTTGTCGCCTGCACAAAAATAAATGAGGACAACGCTGCGCCATAAGTGGAACTGCCGACTACCACGAGACCGCTCGGAAACCGCAAGCGGAACGAAATGCCTTCCTCGACCCCCTGAAACTTTGCAGCATCGTGCACCCAGGATTGCGCTGAGACTTCGCTCGGATTTTCGTCCACCAGCCAGCGGCTGGTATTCACACAGTAGACACCCAAATCCATCAGCGGGCCGCCTCCCGCTAGCTTCGGATCCACGAGCCAGCCTTGCGAAACCCCCGGTAGATACAGCTCGCTGAATGCCGTGTGTATAGCATCAATGCGACCGAGTTTGCCACTTCGGATGATCTGCTTCAGATCGAGCGTGCTGGGCTCGTAATATTTTCGATAGGCCGTCATCAACAGCACGCCGTGTTTCTGGCAAGCTTCCACCATCGCGGCGGACTGTTCTGATGTCGCTGCCAGCGGCTTTTCGCAGAGAACGTTTTTCCCGGCCTGGGCGGCCGCGATCGTCAGATGCGCGTGATCACCTGGCGGCGTGGCGATGTACAGCGCGGAGACCTCGGGATTTGCCAAGTACGCAGCGTACTCGTTGCTGGAATAAACAGCTTTGGCTCCGAATTTTCGCGCCAATCGCATTGCCTTCTTCCAATCTCTGCTGACGAGCGCAACTAATTTCGCGTGTTTGCTGTTCGCGAACGCGGGAAGCACTGAACCTTGCGCGATCTTGCCTAACCCCACTACCGCGAATCCGGTTCGCTTTCTTGCAGCCATCGATGAAGTGTCTCCGAGCCAAATACACGCCGAAAGGTCGAACTTTCTTGTGGCCGTAATGCCGCGCGCGGGCGGCCCAAAAAATAATTCGCGCGGGATTAGCTTTCGCGGTCTGCCCGTCCGAGTTTCTGATTGCGAATCGCCTTATGATCCAGGCCGCGCAACTCTTCGATATTGCCGAGCACCTTGTGAATCGCATCCGCGATGGCGTCTACATCAGCTGTCGGTCCCAAAAAGTGCTGATGGGGGAACCACACCGCTTCATGGTATGCGGCGCGATCGGATTCGGGACAAGAGTACATGTTGCGCAGATCGAGTGGCTTCTCGCGTCCCCAGCTGAGCGCCGGGAAATCGGCCGCATCTACTGGGAATAGCGAACTCTTGTACACAGGCTCGTAAAACAATCCGTCGCAAGGAATGCCTTCCAATTGCAACGCCGCGACGAACGCCGCGCGCGGAATCTCTTTTACTTTCTCGGCGAAATACTTCAACACATAACCATAGGGCGCCACGCCTGTGATGCGTGGTTCGGTTTTCAGAAATCCGATTCCCGGCGTGTTCTGTAAACGCGATTCAAAATGCTTCATGTTCTTTTGGCGGATCGCGGCCTGCTGTGGGAGTCGCTCGAGTTGCGGGCCCAGAACCGCCGCTTGAAATTCGCCCAGGCGATAATTAAAACCGACGATGCGGTGATGGAACTGGTCCGTCAGGCTGGCGCGACCGGCATTGATATAACTTTGCACCAATTCCATATATTCAAGATTGTTGGTGATGACGGCACCACCTTCTCCCGAAGTGATGAGCTTGCTGGATTGAAAACTAAATGCGCCCAGGTCACCCATGGAGCCTGCGCCCTTGCCCTTCCACATCCCACCGTGAGCGTGCGCGCAATCTTCAATCACTTTCAGATTGTGTTTTTGCGCGATGCGTAGGATTTCGTCCATGTCTGCGAAGCGCATTCCAAGATGCACGGGCAGAATCACTTTAGTCTTCGGTGTAATGGCTTTCTCGATCAGCTTCGCGTCCAGGCAATAAGTGTCGGGATCAACGTCTACGAATACCGGAACCGCATTGAGTAGCAGCACCGGGCCGACGGTTCCCTCCCATGTATACGCGGGAACAATTACTTCGTCTCCAGGACGTATGCCCAACGCTTTCAGCGCGGCCTGAATCGCGACGGTTCCTGTGCTCACGCACTGCGCATATTTCGCGGTGTGCACTTGCGCGAACTTCTTCGCAAACGAATCGGCATATTTCCCTGGAAACGGCTGCCCTCCCCATTTCGTGCTGGTCAGCACATCTTGCAGCGCGTCGGCTTCTTCTTTCGTAGCCATCGGCCACGCCGTGAACGGCGTCTTGCGAAGAGGTTCACCGCCGGTGATCGCTAGTTTTCCCACGTCCGAGCCTCCAGTCAGATAGTTGAAACGTATTTCTGCCGTCGTTGTCGCTGCGCCTACTGCCTAAGGCACGTCTGGATCAGGTATCAGGATGTCGCGCACGACGGCGTCCAGATCATGGCATGCGGTGATGAACTGACGCAGCGTACGGCGGGTGGGCCCAAAGGAATCGAACTCTTCCACTGTCAAACCTTGCTCGGTGCTTGCGCGGCGAAAGTCGGCGAATTTTTTCGAGAGCTCAGTTTCAATTTCCTCGCGCACTGGCTCATCGATTCGTGACCGGACTTCCACGTCGCTCGCATTGAACCGCACTTGCCACGAATAAGGCGGCGAAATCACCAGGTCGCCGCCGATTAATTCGCTCCAGTGCATGTGATTGCGGAAAGCAGCGGAGAGCAGACGGGTACGATAACCGCGTTCCCGATAAATGCGGTATGCCTTCTTCATCACTGCCACTCCGGCCCATTCCAGATAGCCGGGATCGACGGCAATATTATTCTTCTCCATCACGACCTTCAGCCAATCGTCGAGGCGCCCGACCATGATGGTGCACACTGGCCCCATCGTGGCGATTTCCTTTTGCTCAGTTTCCCTGCGCTTCAGGCCGCGCTCGACCGCTTCCGCGACGGCGATCGCTTGCGGCAACGTGAAACTCACAGTCGCGTTGATGGTTACGCCGCGATACGTCGCTTCCTCGATGGCGGGAATCCCAGCGGATGTTGCCGGAATCTTCACGATCATGTTGGGTGCAAGCTTGCTGAACTCGACCGCCTGCTCGAAAATCGCCTGAGAGTCGCGGAAGAGCCGCGGATCGGTCTGAATGGAAAGCCTGCCATTTTTGCCCTGATGCGAGCGAAACATCGGTTCCAGGACTCGCGCTGCTTCGATCGAGATTTCGCGAACAACTTGCCAGGCAATCTCATCTTCCGTGGCGGTGGGCAACTGCTTGATCAGCGCGCGGATGCGATCTTTCCAAACTTGTAGCTCTTTTTTCAGGACTCCGAGCACGATCACGGGATTGCAGGTCGCACCGACAGCGCCATGTTCGATCGAGTATTTCAATTCGGCGATCGAAGCCGAATCATTCCAAAGACAGGTAGGAGTCGTCTGGGTCATTTTGTGCAGAGGGCTCTTGTAGGTCGTGGCTGTTGCGTCCGTCATACGCTCCTCCCGCGGACGCACGTCGCGGTGCGGCCACCTAAAGCCCCGGGACTGAAAGCCAGAAAATTCAGCGCGCAGTCGTCGCGCTCACGAAGCTGAACCGACCTGTTCGAGCCGAACCGCGACGGGCTTGGATTGCAAATGTGAATTTTCCGCCGCCACCGCAATTGCCAACGCTTTCAAGCCATCTTCACCCGTAACGCGAGGAGCCCGGTCACTCAGCATCGTTTGCACGAAATCTCGGACCTCCGCGAGGTAAGCATCCACGAAACGCGAAAGAAAATGATCGGCAAGCGTCTGCTCACCACCGCGGCCGGTAAGGAACACCGCGGGATAGCGCTCCAGACTCCCCACAAAAATCGAGCCCTTGGACCCGACGATCTCAGTGCGCACGTCGTAGCCGTACACTGCCTGCGCGTAGGATTCGATGTTTCCGATTGCGCCTTGCTTGTACTGCAGGTTCACGACGCTCGCGACGACGTCTCCAAATTTCGCAACCTCGGGGCGGATTGCGCTGGTGGTGTAGGCGTGCACGCTCGCGACTTCGTCGCGCATCAGCCAGCGCGCGAGGTCAAAATCGTGAACCGTGTTCGTGTAAAAAATCATTCCGTTAACGTTGGACTCGTACGCGGCCAGCGGCGGCTGATCTTTGTCGCGCCCAACCGACTTGAAAATCACCGGCACGCCAATCTCGCCGGCTTCGATTCGTTTCATTGCTGCCGCGTAAGCGGGGTCGTAACGCCGCATAAATCCGACTTGCAGGCGCCGGCCGGCCTTCGCGATGGCGTCAATAGCTGCGTGCGCATCGGAAAGAGTCAACGCTAAAGGTTTCTCGCATAAAATATCCTTGCCCGCACGAGCCGCAAGCGCGACAGCCTGCGCATGAAATTTGTCCGGAGTGGCGATCAAAACCGCCTCGATCTCTTTGTTCTCCAGCATCGCTTCCAGGCTGCCGTAAGAGCGCTCGATTTCGTATTCGGCCGCGACTTGTTGCGCGCGCTCTGCCGAAACGTCGGCGATGGCTACAAGGCGAGCCTCCGGCACATTGCGGCGAAGATTCTCCGCGTGGCGCTTGCCCATCTCGCCGACGCCGACCACGCCGATTCCCAGCTTTCGCATTCGCGGCAATTCCCCAATTATTGCGATTCACGAAAATTCACGGCTGGCGGCCTGAAGGCCGCCGCTACAAAAGCAAAATCGTGGCTAACTCAATGCGCGCCGGCCGCCACACCTAAATCTTTCACCACTCCGCGCAAATATTTCAGGCTGGCCGCAACGCTCTGCGCGGGAGGAATCGGAGTCGCGCCGAACTTCACGTCTTGCTCCACGACCGACCAGCCCGAGTAACCATTCTTCACTAGAGCTCGGAAGAATGCAGGAAAATCAATATTGCCCTGGCCGATTACCGTGAAAACTTTGTGCTCGATGGCTTCCTCAAAAGTCCATTTGTTCTGGCGAGCTTGCTGCAACACTTTCGTATCGCAATCCTTGATGTGCACGAAGCGCAGCTTGCTTTTATATTTCTCCGCTTCTTTCACCGAATCGCCATGGCCGTAGACGCAGTGCCCGGTGTCCAAACAGAGTCCAACATTGGTGTGTGAAGTTGCGTCAAAGAAACGCTCACACTCCTCCGGCGTTTCCACGTAAGTCGCCACGTGGGGATGAAACACAAGGTCGAGCCCGAATTCATTTGCCACTTTTTCCGCGTCGGCAACTATGTTTCCAATGTGTTTCCATTGCTCCGCCGTCAAAGTTGGACAACCCTTTTCGTAGACGCGCCCCGAATAAGCGTTCCGCTCGTTCGATTGATCGTCGGCCATCACCAGAAATGGCGCCTTTAGAGCCGCGAGCAAATTACCGACTTTGCGAATCCGTTCGATTACGGCCTTGCTCGCGCCCGGGTCGGTCATTTTCACCGGCACGAAGGAAGCCAGCAACTTCAATTTGCGTTTTTCGAGCTGCGACTGAAGAATTTTCGGATCCGTGGGGAAAAATCCATAAGGCCCTAACTCCGATCCCGTGTATCCGGCCTGCACCATTTCATCGAGCATGGTTTCGTACGATTGCTTCCAGGAAGGTCCTGGATAGTCGAGCACACCCCAGCTATCGGGCGCGGAAGCAAATTGGAAGCGTGAACTGATTTCGCTCATGGGCCATCCTCTTTCGCAAATAATCGAGCCAGCTAGAATTTCTGCATGCCTACTGCCAAGGTTGCATCACTACTTTCATGGATTCCGCTTCGATGGACTTCTGCATCGCAGCTTCCACGTCGCGCAATCCAAACCGATGCGTCACGAACTCCTGCAGTGGGTAGTTCTTCATGTAACGGGCCATTTGCCTCATGCTCGGCCCGTACGCCGCCGGTTCTTCGCCGCCAACGCCAAGGATTCGCGCATTCTTCGCGCAAAGATGACGATGCGGGCTCAACGGAACTTCGCCCAAATCCGAAAAATTCCCTGCTTCGACCAGCAAACCGCCCACGCGCAGCATCTCCAGCGCTTCTGGCACCGCCTGCGGCACTCCCGCGCATTCAATCACCATGTCCGCGCCGCGGCCGTTGGTCAAATCTTTCACGATTTGCAGGCGCTCGGTCTGCGAGTGTTTTCCGGCGTTGACCGCGTGATCCGCTCCCAAACGCTTCGCAAAATTCAATCGGTACTCCGACAAATCAACTGCAATGATCGTCCCCGCGCCCAGCATGCGCGCTTTCATCAGAAAACACATGCCCAGAGGCCCGACGCCGAGGACTACGACCGTATCGTCAAAGCGAAACGATTCGTTCGGAAACGCCGACATCTGCTTCGCGCGGTCCAGTCCGACTGACACCGCGAAAATTTCGGTGAGCACCGCTACTTCCGACGGCAGATCATCCGGCACTTTAACCAAGAAGCTTCCCGGAACGATGTACATGTACTGCGACCAGCCGCCGAAAAGATGCGGCGGATTCTTGGCGCTCAAATTATTACCGTAATCCGTCATGTTTTCGCAGCAGTAGTACGGAAAATCGTGACGGCAGTAGTAGCATTCGCCGCAGCAAACGTTCGCGCCAACCACAACGCGGTCGCCGACGCTCAGCGAAATTCCCTCGAAGTCAGTGTACTTCCCGTTTCCTCCGATGGCCGCAACCGTACCGACGTTCTCGTGCCCCTGGATGATCGGAAATTGCAGTTTGCGGCCGCCGTACTGCGTGGTGTATCCCTGAAAGGTGTGCTTGTCCGTTCCGCAAATGCCGGACAATTCAATTTTGACCAGAACGCAACCGTGAGCAGGTTCCGGCAGAGGATATTCCCTAATCTCGTACTGCCCTGGTTTAACCAACGTTGCTGCCAGAACGCCTGGGGCCGCCATGAATGTTTGCTCTTTGCAGTGCCCGCTTTCCCGCACGGACGCTCGTCAACTTCCGAAGTAGACCGGCCGGATGAGATCCGTCCGGCCTACCCAGGGTGCTTTCTTTGGATCCGCGTTTTCGCCAGTCTCGTCTAAAAATACAGTTTCAAGGAAAGCTGGCCAATGCGTCCCGGCAGCGTTCCAGGAACTTGGCCGAACGACGCCGACGTAGGCGTGGCAATGCCTCCGGTGTTGACACTGAAACCGGTAATCCCGCTCGGCGTCAAGAACTGAGTGTGATTGAACAGGTTAAACAGCTCACCGCGGAATTGCAGGTTGACGCGTTCCGTGATCTGAGTATCTTTGACTACGGCAAAGTCCCAATTGTTGATACCAGGCCCGTGGAAGAACCGGCGCCTGGCATCGCCTTCCGAGCCCAAAGCTGAGGGCGCGAACGATGCCGTCGAGAAGTATTGGCCGCCCGTCTTCCTCGGATTCTCCTTGACAACCGGAGCGACCAGATCGGGAGTATCCACCGGCAGAGTAATCGGTCCGCCGAAGCCGGTACCTAGCAACGATTGGTCGTCTGTTTCGACGAGCGTCACAGGCAGACCGGTGGCAAATTTGGTGATTCCGCTGATCGCCCATCCGTGGGTCAGCCGAGTTGGCCCGCCGAGTTTGTCAATGGGTAGCGAGTAGTTGTAGCTCGCCACGAAATTGTGCGTGCTATCGAACGCGGAAAGCCCGCGGCTTAGCCGGTGATTGAGAGGATTGATCTGCTCGCCGTAGCCGGAGGAATCATCAAAGGACTTGCTAAACGTATATCCAATCAGGCTTTGAAGGCGGCCGCTGGTGTGGCGGTAATTAATCTGCGCGGAATTGTAAGACGAGGCGCCCGCGGTTATGAAGTACGAATCGTTGCCGAACGGAACAATCGGCGTACCGCCTGGGAGCGTGGTGCCGGGGAAATTCAGCCGCGTGCCAGGCTGAAATCCTCCTCCCGCAAGCGCGTAGACTAGATTTTCATTTCCAGGGCTGCAAGTAGTGTTGGTAGTTCCCACAGCTATCGCGCCCTCGGCCGCAAGTTGGAGGCACAGCGAAGGACTTCCCGGATTCGCAGACTCCGATGAGAGTAACCTGTGCGCTTGCGTGCCCACATAGCTCAAGGTCAACAAATCGGAACTTGTGATCTGGTGTTCGATAGAGAGTTCATATTCTTCTGCGTAGGGCAATCGGTTCCCGTTGTAAAAGGCTGGCGAACTGCCGATCGTCCCGAACGCATTGAAGAATTCAGTGAGATTGTCGTAGGGAGGGCCGCTCGCCGGATGCTTGGCCGAAAAGTGCAGCGGCGGCTGGGTTACCGGGAAGAAGTTCGTAATGGACGAGCCAGCGGCACGGTTCGTAAATGGAGCAGCAAAAGTTGGTTGATTCTGACCCGTATAGTTCCCGAAGGGAGCGTCTCCAATCTCATTGAAATCCGTGGCACCTTCAAACGTGCTGTAGAAGATGCCCCAGCCGGCGCGGACGCTCGTCGTCCCGGATTTACCCAGGATTTTGCCGAGCACGCCGTCATGGTCTCCAAACGAATAGGCCAAGCCCAATCGCGGAGCAAAGTTGTTCCAACGAGTAGGTGCGAGAGTACTGGGAACGTGGGGATCACCAGGAAACACCCAGCCGGTCGGAGAGCCCGGGAAAACCACAGACTGCTCACCGGGTATGAGTGTTTGAATCTGGTTGTACTTTTCTTTCCAGGGAGCGCTTACGTCGTAACGCAATCCGTAGTTGAACGTCAGATTCGATTTCACGCGCCAACTATCTTGCGCGTATAGTCCAAGGTAAAAGTTTCGGCCATAGGAGGGATAGGATTGGCCCTGAACATAGGAACTTGGCGCACCAAGAAGAAAATCGACAAAGTCGTTCCCGGTTTCGCTAGGCTGGCCGTTGAAATTGCTTCCGAAAAAGAAGTTGCCGTTCGAGACGTTATCAATCAAATCTTCTTCTAGTTGGTCGTAGTGATACTGACCTCCGAATTTCAGGCTGTGGGTACCCACGATTCTGCTGTAATTGTCCGTGACTTGGTAAATGTTATCGATCAGCCCGTTCGGGCGGCTTGGCACTCCGATCACAAAATCGTTGAAGTCAATTTCCGGGACTCCTTCCAGCGCAGGCACCAGTGGCACAATACCGGGCGCGCCGTTCGCGCCGGAAGCGAATCCCAGGCTCGCAAGTGTTACTCCCTTGCCGCCCTGCGGTTGATTGAATAAGGTATCCAACCGGAAATACCCCAGGCGAAATTCGTTCACTGACGACGAACTCAATGTCTTCGTGGCTCCTAAATCCACGTTATGCGTCTGACCCTTGCCGTCCACACCGAATCCCGGGTAGAGCGGTGCATTCCCAGGCCAATAGGGACTGATTTGGTTGAACCTGTCGAAATAGTAGTAGGCTGAAAGAAGCCCGAAGCTGGTGTTGGCATCCACTCGTCCGCTAAATTTGTTGTCCGTCAGATTGATCGCTTCAGCGTTATTCAAATACGTGCCGGTGCCGGTCGAATCAATCGGCTGATTGGCGGGCAGAATGTACTGCAGCAGGTTTGCCGAGATCGGATTAAAGGCCTGCGTCGGCAATTGCGCGTTTGCTAAAACGCAACCCGTAACAGGATTCGTCGAAGCGCAGCCAGGGAAATAATACCGTTCACCCACTGTGACGATTTGCCCGGTGCTGGAAGCAAACTGCGAAGTCAACTGGTTCGCCCAAGCTGTGCCATTCACAGTCGTCCCGACCAGGCTGCTGCCCGGTGCGTTGGCAATCGCAGTGAGATTTCCCGATTCCGTGGCCATGCTGGGAGCGCCGTTGATCTTTTCCGTCTGGCCTTGGATCACCCGATTTCCTTGATAGTCGGCAAAGAAAAAGACTTTGTCGCGCTTGATGGGACCGCCGAATGTGCCGCCAAATTGGTTCTGGTGATAGGCGCTGCGTTGTCCTTGGTCAAAATAGTTCGCGGCGTCGAAATCCGTGTTGCGGAGGAACTCAAAAAGATTCCCGTGATAGCCGTTCGTGCCTGACTTGGTGACGACGTTAATCAAGCCGCCGCTATAGTTGCCGTACTCGGCGTCGGGATTGTTGGTCAGAATGCGAAACTCGTAGATGGAATCGAGATTGGGAATTGCTCCGGCGCCGGAGAATCCCAACTCTTGCACGAGTATTCCATTCAGTATGAAGCCGTTTTCCGATTCACGCATGCCGTTCACCGATACCGCGCCGGAATCCAAGTCGCCCGATACTTGTGGCACCGCAAAGCCCGCGGATATGAACGGTCCCGCATACGCTCCAGTCATCTGCGAGGCTGTCTGCGCCACTCCCGGCTGCAATCCGAGCAAGTCCGTGTAGCTGCGCGTCACCAGTGGCACATCCGTCATCGATTTGCCGGTGATTACCTCGCCCATTTGCGTGCTCTCGGTGTCCACGTGGAGCGCCGAGGCGGAAACTTCCACCTTTTCGGAAGCTTCACCGATCTGCAGAGCAACGTCCACGACGAGCGCCTGATTGACGTCCAGCACCAGACCTGTCTGGCGGTAGGCCTTGAATCCCGTCTTCTGCACGTCAACAGTGTACTTACCTACGGGAAGCTCCGGGAAAGAGTAAAAACCTTGCGTGTTCGTGGTTTGCGAGAGGGCCACGGCCGTATCCACATTCGTAGCTGTCACGGTCGCGCCGGCCACTACTGCTCCGGTGGGGTCAGTGACCGTGCCGGAAATTGTTGCGGTGATGCCAGCCATCAGCCGGCCAGCCGGAAAAAGCGCGAGCGCAAATAGCAGAACGCCCAAACACCTGCCGATTCTCGAAATTCGCATCCCACCCCCCAGTTGTTGCGTGCATTCACCCGAATAGCAACAGAGCGATTTTCGTCTAACCGCTTATCTTGTTGAACAGGCTTATAATGTAGCCTCAATTCTTTGTCAAGATGTTTCGCCGAACTTCGCCCGCGTTCCCTACCGCACCTTGAAGACAGCCTTGATGCCGCAGGACCACTCAAAATTCATATCCATCCGGCAAACCATCGCTGGAATTTGCGCACAACTCGCTCCATGCAGCGGGCGGGTACATCGCTGATAACCGTTTAGAACACAGCTGAATTGGGGCCAATGCCGAATAAGCGTTGTCCTTCACACGCTTGGAGTCGGAAGGCGATAAAGAGGGCAAACGAATGTCTGTATGCCACTTCAAAATCCACAATTGGGACACTTGCGTCGTGAAATCTCAGGCGCGACCGTCAGCGTCGTCCTTCAGCAATAGCACCAGCGGGTCCAAACCCAGCGCTCGATCCACCGAAATACTGGTACAGTTGTCCACGATCCAATCGGCGCCTGCAACCCGAAGTTCGGCGTCAGAGTGCGAAGTCCGCAGAGCGATGACGCGCGCCCCCGCGGCCTTTCCCGAGCGCACCCCGGCTCCGGCGTCTTCGATGACTACGCAATCGCGGGCTGGGATGCCGAGCTTCGCCGCTCCCTTGAGGTACGGTTCAGGATCCGGCTTGCCGCGAGTGATGTCGCTCGATGTGACCAAGTGCTTCGGCAGCGGCAGGCCCGCGGCTCCGATGCGCACGATTGCGAGCGGACAGGTGCAAGAAGTGACGATCGTCCAGCGATCGGGCGGAAGCGCTTGCAGTAACTCAACGGCGCCGGGCAGCGCCTTCACGTCCTCCACATCCTCGATCTCCCGCCGCTCGATTTCGCGGTTTTCGGCCTCGGCGTCGCCCTCGGGCAAGTATTCGCGAACGGTGGTAATGCTGGGCCGCCCGTGCGCCTTGTGCACCAGCTCATCAGGATCAAAACCATGCTTCACCGCCCAGTAGGTCCACACGCGAACCACCGCCGGCGTCGAATCGGCTAACACACCATCTAGATCAAAAAGAACGCCACCGCAAGGAATACGAATCATGCGGTATCATAGCAGCCTTCCGGGGAGATTCCCGCAACCCAGGCGGTCGGATTACAAGAGCGATCGGGACGAGCTCGGCCTCACCAGTCGCTAGTAAATGCGAATCGAACTGATCCGGTTGTTCCAGTTCTTGTTCGTATATGGACCGAGGCTCCAATTGCGCAAGTCCGAAATGCTCTTGCGAGTGGAAGCGTTCGGACCTCCGAAGTTTGCGTCGTTGTAGAACGTTATGGTTACGTTGCCGTAGATTTGAATCGAGGAAATCTGGTCGTTAAATCCGGGCGGAACATTCAAGCTCGTGCCTTTCTCCTGACAGAAATAGTCCCCAGCGAAGTGCGCCTGCCGGAAGAAGCAGGCGCCGATGCGCGGCTGATCCGTGGGACGGTGGTGCCCACCGGAATTCCACCACCATGCGGGAGTGCCATTGTAAACGATGACGGTGAAACGGGCGCGGCATCCGCGATCCACCCAAATTCCATATCCATCGTTTCCCCACGACAGACCGCGCGTACAAGGATTGCTGCTTAACTGCTGGAGCAGATCCACTTGCGAGCGTGGATCGTTGATTTCGCAGTAGCGCCGGTGATTCTTGTTAGACTCGCAAGTCACCACGTACGAACCGGGGCGAGGCCCCGGTCCAATTGGTCCGGAATTGCTCAACTGAAAGACCGCCTTGCAACCGCGGTCTACCCACACGCCTCGACCGTCATAACCCCATGTTTGACCTTGCACGCACGGCGATTGGCTGTTTTGGTGCGCCAGCGTTACCCCTCCTTGCGTATCCGCCGGACAGTATTGCCGCGCTCCATCATTCGACGCGCAAGTGATCGTATTTTGCGCCGAGCAGCGCATGGGAACGGCCAATACCAAAACAACAGCAACAGTCAAAGCGTATAGCCAACGCACACTCATCCATTCGCTCCTTGAAGTTACAAACGCACAACGGCGTGCATCCGCCAGGTAATCTGCAGACCAGAATTCTTCCTCGTGTTAGATCAAGACTTACTGATCATTCTTTGCGGCGTGGTAGCCAGCCTTCATCGCGTCGGCTTCGGACATATACTTGCCGCTCTTTGTTTTTCCGTAATACCGCGTTCCCTCTTTGTGATACACGCCTGAATCCGTGTTCACCCAGACCATTCCGCTACCTGAAGGCGGCGGAGTCTTCGAGGCGCTGGACGCAGGCGCTGACTTTACGGGCTTGGCTGGAGCTGCTGCGGGAGCTGGAGCAGATGAACTTGCAGCCGACGTAGGCGTGGCTGCCGCCGGAGCGGAGGTAGACGCTGAGGTCGAACTTGGACTCGAACCAGACGATACCGCGCTCGTCTTCGTGCTGCGGCTTTTCTTTGCCAGTGCGGTTGACGAATCGGCTGCTGCGGGACTCTTGGAAGAATCCGCAGATGCCGGTTGCGCGCTGGCGTCCGCCGAAGTTTTCTTCGAGCGCGACTTCTTCGAACCCGTGGAGCTATCCGAGGCGCTGGTTGACGCCGTGCCAGCGTCACCCGATGCGGATTTCGCGGACTTCGACGAAGGCGTTTTCTTGGTGCTGCCAGTACCGCTCGCGGAGCCGGAGCTGGCCGAGGTGTCCGTCGCCGCGGATTTCGATGATTTGGATTTCTTCGACTTGCTGGCGGAGGTTCCGCTGCTAGAATCCGCAGTATCCTTGGCAGAGGAATCCGTCGCAGCCGTCTTCGTTTTGGATTTGCTCGTGGAAGTGCCGGAGCTCCCTGAGGAAGTGTCTGTCGCGCTCGCGTCGGAGCTGGGGGACGTTTTTTTGGTTTTCTTCTTGCTGGTGGTGCTGTTAGCGCTGGCATCCGATTGTTGATCCTGCGCCTTTAAGGGCGCAACAAACAGCACCATGGCCGCCAATGCGAGCCACGCCAAGGATGCTGCCGCCCTGAGCCAAAGTTTTTTCATGATCGATCTCCCTATTGGAATCGCAGTCTCGAGAAGGCGCCCGCGCCACGACAGGTACGGTGAGTCGCTTTAGCTGAGAAGCCGAGATATGCCGGCTTCGCAAATGTGGAAGATCTGGCTGCTCCGCGAGTAAGACGCCCTTCACCCCGATGCTTGTGCCGCGAGGGCCCTGAATCGGCGGGATTGTACTTCGCGGAACAGATGAATTCAACTTTCCCGCACGCGTTCTTGGTATCTCCTGCTTATGTGCATCTCGATCCGTGCGGATGATCCGGTTTGACTGGCAGGCGTCGCGGGATATAACTTCGAATGAGCGATCAAAGGAGCGTCAATGACGACCAAGACTGCCGCCGCGCAAGAGCACATAGTGCTGGTGATTGATGTGGGCGGAACACACGTCAAATTGTTGATGACCGGGCAGAAGGAACCAACAATGATCAATTCCGGTCCGGACATAACGGCGAGCAAAGTGGCGCGCCTAGTGAAGAAGGCGACGCACGGCTGGAAGTATGACTGCATTTCGATTGGATACCCCGGTCCCGTCATCAACGGGCATCCGCTGCGCGAACCACACAACCTCGGCGGCGGTTGGATGGGATTCGATTTTCGCAGGGCCTTTGGCTGTCCCGTCAAAATTATCAATGATGCCAGCATGCAGGCCCTCGGTAGCTACAGAGGCGGCCGCATGCTGTTTCTGGGGCTGGGAACTGGGTTGGGATCCGCGATGATCGTCAACGGCATGCTCGAACCAATGGAATTGGCGCACCTATCTTACAAGCACGGCAAGACGTATGAGGATTACCTTGGTATCCGTGGTCTCGAAAAATTGGGCAAGAAAAGGTGGCGCCGCCAGGTTTTCAAAATCACTGAAAAACTGAAGGCGGCGCTGGAAGCCGATTATGTAGTGCTGGGCGGAGGAAACGTTAAGAAACTGAAAGAGCTGCCGCCAGGCACACGGATGGGCAGCAACGAAAATGCGTTTGTGGGTGGCTTCCGCCTATGGCAAAACGAAGTCGGCGCGAAGGCGAGCGCGGTGAAGCGCGAGAACCCGTCAAAGAAATGACCTGAACGCCGGCTTCCTCTTTTCACAAGTTGTAAAACCGCGATCTAGTGGGACGTACGACGCTACTGTTGCGGTGGAGCGCTGGGCCCGCCGATTTTCGTGCCGATCACTTCGCCGGAAATGATAATTTCTACGCGGCGATTCTGCTGCCTGCCCATCGCGGTGTCGTTGCTCGCAACCGGATTCGATTTGCCGAAGCCAGTCGCCGTTATGGAAGTCGGATCTAGTCCCTGTTGGACCAGATAACCCCGTACGGCGCCGGCGCGTTGCTCGGAAAGAGCCTGGTTGAAAGCGTCGCTGCCGACACTATCCGTGTACCCTTCCACCGATAAATGCAGGCCAGGGTGAGCCAGCACGATACCCGAGAATTTTGCCAGAGCCTCACGCGCAGGTGGCTGCAAGTCATACTTGCCGAACGCGAACAACACGTCGGCCATGTTCACTTGCAGGCCGCGTGGCGTATCCGTTGTCGGCAATATGCGATTGAACTGCGCAAGCAGCGCGGCGCGTAGCGCCTGCTTATCGGCCTCGGCCTTCGCTGCGGCATCCTGCGCCGACTTGGCTTGCTGCTGAGCCGCTAACGCCGCTGCATCGGCCTGCTGCTTAGCCGCATCCGCCTGCGCGCGCGCAGCATCCGCCTCGGCGCGCGCTTGCGCTTCCCGAGCGGCATCGCGCTCCGCCTGCAGCTTCTGCAATTCGGCTTGCTGGCGCGCGGCTTCTTCTTCCTTTTGCCTCGCGTTGGCCGCATCCGTAGCGGCTTGTTGCGCCGCGCGTTCCGCCGCCGCTTTCTGATCTGCGGCGCGCTTCAGCGCAATCAAACGCGCATCGGCAGCCGTTTGTACCGCGTCGCGAGCCGCGGCAATCACTTCTTTTTTGTTGGCTTTGCGATTGAGTAACGCTTCCGCTTGATTCAAGGACGCTAGAGCTTTCTGATAAGCATCGGGCGCAAGCGTATCCGCTCCGCCGGTTTGCGCTATTGCGACGGCGTTGCGCGCTTCGTAAACCTCCAGCGGAATTTTCGGAGAAAGGCTCGTGACGGATTCGCGCGCCTTAGACATGTCGTAGGTGTACTGCCCGCGCTGCAGCAACTCGTAATTCGCCGTCACCTGTTCGAATGTCCCAGCCGTATCGGAGCGCACGATATTTTCCATAACGACCACGTCGCTCGGCATATTCACCGCGAAGTAAGGCTCCGCCGTCACAATCATGCCAAACGATTGCAAATTGGTAGTCGCCGTCAGCTTGCTCTTGTTGCCGTCCAGCAGCACTTCGCCGAGGTTGTTGGGCTTGCCCTCCGGAGTGATGGCCCACAATACGTACGTCAAATACTCATTCCCAAACGTCTGCGCGGGCTGCATGTTCCGGAAATTCGCGTTCACAATGATCGAACCCTGCTTGCTGTCCACCTTGGCATCGCCCTTGGCCAGCGGCATCAACGGCGTGCCGCGAAAATCCACCATGGTCGAGCCGCTGCGATGCTGGTAGCTGATCGCGGTGACGGTCTTCCCCACCATCGTGACGTGGTAGATGGATTGATCCGGCTGCTGTGCCGTGGCGGATTGCTGTTGCGCTCCGAGCCTCGCAGCGAAAATCAGAAACACAATGCTCAAAACGAGAAATGCCCTTTTCATGGCCTAAACGCTCCTCAGTAAAATGCCGTCGTCGCTTCCAGGCTGTGTCGGACGCAAGACATACCTGGACCGTTGTCGCGTTCGCGCTTTTCCCCGATTTGGGCAAGAGTGTACCAAAATCTCCACGCAGCTTCCGCAACTTCCCTCGATTGAAATTTATTGGCGTCGCTCTCGATTTTTCCGCGCATGACCATGTAGGATATCTAGTGATGATCCAACGAGCTTTCCTGGTAGTGTCGTTTCTGCTGTTTTTTGTGCCGTCGGGACTCTGGGCTTGCACATGCTCAAACGAACCTCCGGGCAAATGTCCGGCGCTGCAGCCGGACGATGTGGTGTTCCTCGGAACCGTGACCGATGTCGCGAATGTCCCACCAGCCCCTGCCGACGCCAACGCGACTGACAGCGCCAACGCAACCGGCATTCAAAGCAGCACTCCCATCACTCGCTACCGGTTTCACATTGACGAAAAATTCGCCGGCCCGAACACTCCGGATGTTGACGTCTTTTCCGGCGGTGACGACGGCGACTGCGCTTACAACTTCAAAAAGGGCGAGCAGTACATCGTTTTCACCCAGCAGGAAACGGAAGGCCGGCTGTTTGCCGTAATCTGCAGCGGAACCCGGCCAGCAAGCGACGGTCGTGCGCTGCTGCCGCAATTGCGCGCCATGCGTGACCATGACCAAGTCGCGTCCGTCTTCGGCGTGCTGCGCCGCTCGGATCCTCCGCTTCTGGCCCCCACAGACGACCCGGAGGACCCGCTCCCGCACATCAAACTAAAGTTGCGCTCCAAAGACGACCGCTTCGCAACCAGCACCGGCCCCGACGGGGTTTATTCCTTCTACGACGTGCATGCGGGCGAGTATCGCTATACGGCCGACCTGCCCGCGCGCTTTGAATTCACGCAAAAAACGCTGAAGGGCGCCTTGCCTCCCTTCCGAATTCCCAATGGCGCGTGCTACGAATACAACGTCAACGCGTTGCCCACCGGGAAAATTCACGGCAGCGTGCTGGGTCCCAACGGTAAGCCTCTGAAGCTAGCGTCCGTCGAACTCTATCGCGCGGACCGCTTCGACGCATCGCGGCCGGGCCTCTGGAGCTTTCAGGGAGATAGCGGTAAATTCGAGTTCGATCACATTGGTCCCGGCGAATATTTGCTCGTCTTCAACCGCATGAATCGTCAGGATCCGAATACGCCGTTCCCACGCACGTTCTATCCCGGCACAGCTGACCAATCCGAAGCCAGAATCATAAAGATGAAAGATGGCGAGCAACTGTTGAACGTGAATATCGGACTCAAAGATAGCTTTCCCACACGGACGGTCAAAGTTCACCTCAAATGGGAGGGCGGGCGCCCTCCGGGCGAGGTGACCATCATGGCCAAAGCCGAACAGGGCGACAATCCCGCCGCGAAAAATCTGGGCGAAGGCATATACGAATTCACGCTGCTCGACTCAACGCGCTACACGATTTCCGCCTGGGAAGACCTCGACCCTCAGCGTCACAGCCAGCGCCACGGTGAAACCAGCTGTACGATTCCGGCGCGAATCGTTTCGGACACGAACACCGTGGATGGCGCTGACGCCGACACCGGCGAGATCACCTTGACCTTCGTAAGCCCGCCTTGCAACTAGTCACGATTTGTTTTCCCTTGCGTTTGACTTGCCGTTCGACGGCTGCGAGAATCCCTCGGCGATAATTGGGGCGTCGATTCACAGCGATCGGAGCGCAAATGAAGAGGATTTTCGGCGTGTGTGCGGTGGCGCTGCTGTTGTGTGGTCAGGCCATGCGCGTGGCAGCGCAAGAACCCAGCAAAGATACGAAGCCCGCGGCGGATGCGAAGGCCGGCGAAGCGAAATCCTCGGAGGCCAATCCGCCCAAGGAAGAATCTTTCGTCACCGACCACAGTATCCGCATCGGCGGGCAAACGATCGCCTACAAGGCCACCGCCTCGACGACTCTGCTGAAAGACGAGAAGGGCGAACCGACTGCGCTGATTTACTCCACGGCTTACACCCGCAGCGACGTGAAAGATTTCAGCCAGCGCCCGATCGCATTCATCTACAACGGCGGCCCGGGCTCTTCCTCGATCTGGCTGCACATGGGCGCCTTCGGCCCGCGACGCGTGGTGAACTCCAACGCCGGGTTCACGCCACCCGCGCCCTACAAGCTGGAAGACAACGCGAATAGTCTGCTCGATAAAGCCGACATGGTGTTCATAGATCCCGTCGGCACCGGCTTTAGCCACGCTGTGGGGAAAGCGCAGAACAAGGATTTCTGGGGTGTGGACCAGGACGTGAAAATGTTCGCGCAGTTCATTAGCATCTATACGAATCGAAATAATCGCTGGAACTCCCCGAAATTCCTGATTGGCGAAAGCTACGGGACCTTCCGCTCTGTGGCGCTGGGAAATTATCTGCAGTCCCACGATGGGATGTACGTCAACGGAATCGTGCTGATTTCGTCCGTGCTTAACCTCGGCACAATTTCGTTCAACCCCGGCGACGACACCCCCTACATTTTGTATCTACCCAGCTACGCCGCTACCGCGGCGTACCAAAAGATGCTGAAGGAACCGCCTGCCGATTTGAACGTCTTTCTCGCCGAGGCGCGCAAGTTCGCCGCCACAGAATACGCGGACGCGCTCATGAAAGGATCGAACATCAGCGCCGCCGAAAAGGAGGACATCGCGAAGAAGCTCTCGCACTTTACCGGTCTCAGCGAAGATTATCTGCTGAAGGCCGACTTGCGCGTCAGTCTCCCGCAATTCAACGTGGAATTGGAACGCAGCCGCGGGCTCACCACCGGCCGCTACGATTCACGCTACACCATGCCCACCTACGACCTGCTTACGGAATATGCGGAAGACGATCCCTCCTACGTCGCCGTGCGCGGAGCTTTCACCGCCGCGTTCAACGCATACACGCGCGAAGAACTGAAGGTCACGATTGAGCGCTCCTACGAAGTCCTGAGCGGCGAAGTAGGCGGCAACTGGGACTGGAAACATCACGGCCCCGGGTCGTCGGGATACTTTCCCGGCTCGGCCAACGTATCAGGCGACCTGATTCAAGCGCTGATGACGAATCCACATTTGCACGTGCAAGTGGAAAACGGCTATTACGACATGGCTACGCCATTCTTCGCCACCGAATACACCATGGACCATCTGTTTCTGCCTGGGAATCTTCGCAGCAACATCCAGCTGGAATACTACGATGCCGGCCATATGATTTATCTTCACGAAGAGGACTTGGCCAAATTGAAGTCCAACGTCGGCGCGTTTATTGACGCCTCGTCGAAATAGGTAATCCGATTCCGTAGGGTCGCCCCTCGTCCGCCGCTGTTTCGCGGACGAGGGGTTTCGCTTCTTCCAGGCTGCGACGCTCGACTAATCCGCGGGATTGGTTTCAGGCGGAATCGCCCGTTCGTTGCCTTTTACGTAGTGTCCGTACCAATCGAGATATCGCTCGTATCGGTCTTTGATGAATGACGGCCGCGTGAATTCATGAAATTGGCCGGGATAGACCACCAGCAAGGTTGGGACACCCAGGCGCCGCAAACTCTGATACATCTGCTCGCCGTCAATCACCGGCACGTTCGAATCCGCGTCGCCGCCCATAATCAGCGTGGGAGTCGTGATCTTGGTCACGCGGTTGAACGGCGAGAGCTTTTCCCAAAGCGCGCGATTTTGCCATGGGAGTCCGAGCTCGTATTCCCAGTCGCGCGAATACAAATCGTGGCCCCAATTGGTAATGTAGAGAAACTCGCCCGCGCCCGAGATCGCGGCCTTGAATCGGGTCGTCTGGGAAATAATAAAATTCGTGGAGATCGCTCCGTACGACCAGCCACCCACGCCCAGCTTATCCGGATCGGCAATTCCCTGCGCCACGGCGTAATCCACCATCGCCATATCGTCAGCGAAATCCTTGTTGCCCCAATCCGCGAAAATCGCTTTGCAATAGTCTTGCCCGTAGCCCGATGAGCCGCGCGGATTGGGCGTGAGCACTACGTAGCCGTTTGCTGCGAACAGTTGCGGATCGAAGTTGAATTCCGCGTAGTAAGCCCACACGGGGCCTCCGTGCGGCTTCAAAATCGTGGGATATCGCACGCCGGGCTGGTAATCGGGAGGCTTGTACAAATAGCCGGCGACCGTGGTGCCGTCCTTGCTCTTGAAATGAACGTATTCGACGTCCGGCAGCCGCAGTTCCGCCAGCAACGCGTCATTCGTCGTCGTCAACTTCCGCAATTCACCTTCCGCGGGCATGTAATACAGCTCTGCGGGATCGGCCAGTTCTCCGATCACGGCTGCCACTCCGCCGTCCTTGCCTACGGAATAGGATTCCACCATCTTGCGTCCGCCGATCGGCCGCTGAATTTCACCTCCCTCGGCCCGGACGCGCAATAAATTCTGCGTGCCGTCATCATCGGCGATGAAATAAATCCATTTGCTGTCAGCGGAAAATCGCGGCACGGTGGAATTTCGATCGAGTGCCAGAGTCAAAACCCTCGCTTCACCGCCCGTCGCCGGGGCAACTCCAATGTGAATCGTCGCGTACTGAAACAGTTTTGCATCCACTTGAGTGGTGAACGCGATCCACTTTCCGTCGGGAGACCACGCCGGCGCCGCCTCTGATCCGGGCCCCGTGGTCACGTGCACAAGAGACTTGCCCTTATCTGTGTTGCTCGCGCTCACCGTCCATATATCGGCGTTGTAATTCAAATCGGGCTCCGCGGTGCGATTGCTCGCAAAAGCAAGCGTGGTACCGTCGGGCGACCACGCCGGATCAGAATCATCGTAATCCCCGGAAGTAATCCGCGTTTGCGTGTGATCGGCGATATTGAAAACGTACAAGTGCGTGCGCCGCCGGTCGAGATAGCCCAGCTCGTCCTCCTTGAAATGCAACCGGTCAATGACCCAGGGCCGCGGCTTCGGCTTGGCCTTAGCGCCTTTCGCTTTATCCCGCGCGGCTTCGAGCTCTTCCGGCGAGGGATCCTGCAGCAGCAGGACCATCCGGTCGCTCGCAGGCGACCACGCGAAACTCTCCACATCCTGAATCGTATCGGTCAGCTTCTGCGCTTCCCCGCCCTCGCGATTCAGCAACCACACCTGCTTCTTGTCCGAATCATCGTCATCGCCGGTTCCGCCGCGCGCCGAAATAAACGCCAGGAATTTTCCGTCCGGGCTCCAGCGGGGATGCGAAGATGTCATCTCATCCGCCGTCAAGGGAATAGGAGTGCCGCCGGCTATGGGTATCATCCAGATGCGCTCGTAATTCTTATCGTCTTTCAGATTCGCCGTCCTCACCGTGTACGCGACCCACTTTCCGTCGGGACTGAGCTGCGGATCTCCCACCTCCTTGATCCGAAAATAATCGTCCACCGTGAGAGCGCGTTTACCGGAAGCCGACGCGCCAGCTTGAACGCCGTTGCTGACCGGAGATTGCGCCCAGGCGATTCCTGCGGCCGTTACAATCAGAAAGAGGAACGCGAATCTATTGCGAAAATTCATGCTGAGCCTTTCCGATTCAAATCAGTACGAGCGGCCGCGCAGTATAACAGAACGTGCATACCGAGCGAGTCCGGAAAAGGTGCTGCAGGCGCACGGTAAGGAGCGGCACGGCGCCGCCCATTTCGGACGGTGCTCACTTATTCGCGAATTTGCTTACCAAGACTTCTTGCCGGTGCATCGGGGAAAAGCTTTCGCAGCAGCGCAGCAGTTGTGCCAAGGCTTCGTAATAGAAGGTATCGTTGTCGCTGTTCTGCAGATCCGCCGCGGAATCCCATACCGATATGGCCATCGCGTCGCGACTTTCCTCGCCTTCTCCGCGCAAAACCAGCAGGACGCGAAACCCCGGGAGTTTATCCATGGCGGCAATCAAAGGGCCAATTATGGCGGCGAATTCTTCCACTTTCCCTGGGCGAATCCGATAGTGCGTTACTCGAGAAACCATGGTCACTCCCGATTCACAAAGACACTGCAAACGCGCCAATTCTACTGCGCGGCAATCATCCCGTAAATTAATTCGTGTTGCATTGACATGCTCACGCTGTGTAATTAGTCTCGACAGAATGGCGAAGCCGAACATCACACCCGCTGTTATTCACATTCGCAGCCATCCACACCTCTACGAGATCAACACTTGGTCCTGGCTCGAACAACTTTCCACACGGGACAAAAGCACTACAACGCTCGCAAACGTTCCGGACGCGGAATGGGACGCACTCGCAAAGAAGGGCTTCAATATTGTCTGGCTCATGGGCGTCTGGAAACGCAGCGACGAATCGCGCCGCATCATGCTCGAAAACCGGGCGAATCATCCGGATTTCGATCGCGCGTTGCCAGGCTGGAAAGCCAGTGACGTCATCGGCTCCCCGTACGCCGTAGCGGGCTACGTACCCGACGCGCGCATCGGCGGCTGGGAAGCGCTCGACGCCGCACGCGAAAAGCTGCGCGCACGCGGCATGGCGCTTTTCCTCGACTTCGTCGGCAATCACACGGCGCTCGATCACCCGTGGGTTCGCGAGTACCCGGAATTTTATGTGCAGACCGGACCGCAAGATTTCGACCGCGACCCGTCGCTGTATTATCGGGCGCAAACCCCGCGAGGAACGCGTTTCATAGCCTTGGCGAAAGATCCCTACTACCCGCCGTGGAACGATGTCGCACAGTTGAATCATTTCAGTCCGAGCATGCGCGCCGCGCAGCTGGCAGATTTGCGGACGATCGCAAGCCATTGTGACGGCGTTCGCTGCGACATGGCCATGTTGCAACTCAACGATATATTTGGGAACAATTGGCGGCATCTGCTCGGCGATACGCCTCCTCCCGCGACCGAATTCTGGACCGAGGTGCGCGCGAATGTACCGGGCCTAGTGTTGCTAGCCGAGGCGTACTGGGGAACGGAAGAGCGGTTGCTCGATCTGGGGTTTTCATTTGCTTACGACAAGACGCTCTACGACGCCGTGCGCGACATTAACATTCCAGAAGTGCGTGGCCGGCTCGCTGCCAGCCCCGAACAGCAGCGCCACTTTGCGCGCTTCATGGAAAATCACGACGAGCCGCGGCGCGCAGAAGTTTTTGGCAACGATCGTCTCGCAGCCGACGGCACTTTGCTCGGCACCCTGCCCGGCATGCGCTTCTACCATCAAGGCGAGCTCGAAGGCCGCAGGATTCGCCTGCCGATCGCACTGCGCATCGCGGCGGACGAACCTCCCGATCCCGCGAGCCAAGCGTTCTTCCAGAAGATGCTGAAAATCACGCAACAGGACGTCTTTCACCTTGGCGAATGGAGACTCCTCGAACTTGTGCCGGAAGGTGACGCTTCGCCGGACGGATTGATCGTGTATGAGTGGCGTTCGGGAAACGCATGGAAAGTGATTGCGGCAAACCTGACCGGAAGCACCTCGCAGGGCCGTTTGCGCCTGGGTGATCGCATCTCTCCCGCGCAGCAATACATTTTTCACGATGAACTGAACGATGAGAAATATCCCAGAACCGGCGAAGAACTCCACAACGTGGGCCTTTTCATTCGCCGCGACGGATTTCAGGCCCACCTGTTCGATGTCACTGTCGCGCCATAGCACTGAACTCGGCACAAATCGCAAGAAATGCGAAGCTGTTTTCGCAAGCTGCGCCATCGGCCCCTCCGGCGACCCGCTTCTTTGCCATTGAAAATGCCAGAGTAGTTCACTATGATGCCGCGCTTCGCACGTCTTAGTGCAACGGCTTAATGCCAAAAGCTTCCCCCGAAACCGGGCAACCGCTTCCTGCCAACGGCTCCCACCTGCGTCAAATCGGTTTTCTTCCGCTTTTGGCGATTTTCTACGGATACACCGCTGGCGGCCCGTTCGGCTACGAAGCCATCTTCCGCGATTCCGGGCCCGGCATGGCATTGGTGTTCCTCACATTCGTTCCCATCTTTTGGAGCATTCCCATTTCATTCGCGTCCGCCGAATTGAATAGCATTTTGCCCGTACAAGGCGGCTTTTATCGCTGGAGCCGCGCGGCCTTCGGTGACTTCTGGGGATTTCAGTGCGGGTGGTGGAATTGGACCGGCACGTTCTTGCTCAATAGTTTGTACGGCGTGCTGGTGATGGACTATCTGAGCATTTACTTTCCGTCGCTGACGGGATATGCGAAATGGGCCGGCGCTTGTCTGGTGTTGATTGTGCTCGCGTATTTGAACGCACGCGGCATCCAAGTGGCCGGCTGGCTATCTGTCGCGCTACTCTTCGCGGTGCTTGCGCCGGTGTCGTGGCTATGCGCTGTGTCGCTGTTTCACCTGCATTACAACCCGGTCGCGCCGTTCGTTCCGCCCGGCGCGGCGTTCGGCAGCGTTTTTGGCCGGGGCCTGGCGCTCGCGATGTGGAACTACGCGGGGTACGAACAGCTTTCCAGTTCCACGGGCGAGATGAAAGAGCCGCAGAAGATGTTCGTCCGAATTTTGGCCTGGAACACGCCGATGAACATTCTCACGTACATTCTTCCCACCACGCTGGCGCTGGCCGTGCTCGGCAACTGGCAAGAATGGAGGACGGATTACATCGTCACTGCGTCTCGGCTGATCGGCGGGCCAGCACTCGGAGCAGCGATGTTGATCGCCGCTATGATCGGCTCGTTGTCGCTGGCGAATAGCACGATTCTTTACACCACGCGCGTCCCAGCGACGATGGCGGAGGACGGCTATCTCCCCACGTGGCTGGGGAAAATACATCCGCGCTATAAAACGCCGGTGCGCGCCATCGCGCTTTCCACGGTCGTCTACTGCGTCCTGGCGAAATACGACGTGGAGGATCTCGTCAACATTTACATTTGGACGCGCATCGCAACGACCCTGCTAACGCTCTTCGCTGCGTGGCAAATGCGGCGCAAAGCGCCGAACGCGACGCGGAGTTTCCGCATCCCGGGCGGAGCGCTTGGCCTCGCGTATGTCCTGATTTTTCCGGTGGTCCTATGCGCCCTGAAGGTTGCGCAAAGCGAGGATTACGTCTGGAGGTATGCCCCGTGGCTGCTGGCTTCAGGGCCCGTGGCGTACGTAATTTTGCGTTACGCCTTCGGTCTGAAGCCCACGGCAGAAATCGCACCAAATGCCTAGGAATTTGACTGCCGGTCGCGCTCAGCCAAATTCCAATTGATACTTACCGAGTTGCCCCAATCTTCTCCGAAACCGTCTTCGCCTGCAGGAACAGCAGCAAATAATCCTGGCCGCCTGATTTCGAATCCGTCCCGGACATATTGAATCCGCCGAACGGGTGGGCGCCAACCATCGCACCTGTGCACTTGCGATTCATATAGAGGTTCCCCACGTGGAATTCTTCCTCGGCGCGTTCGATCTTCTTGGGGTTCTTCGAATAGACCGCGCCCGTAAGACCAAACTCACTGTCGTTGGCCATGGAAAGCGCGTCATCGAAGTCCTTGGCTTTGGACACCGCCAGCACCGGCCCGAAAATTTCTTCCTGAAAGATCCGCGCCTTGCGATCCACATCCGCGATCACGGTCGGCTCGACGAAATAACCGTCGCCAGGAGCGCGTTTGCCACCCGCGACCAGCCGGCCTTCCTTTTTGCCGTGGTCAATGTAACCGAGAATAGAAGTCATCGCGGCTTTGTTGATGACCGGACCCATATAGTTAGCAGGATCTTCCACTGGACCGACCTTAATCTTTTTCACGCGCTCGACTAGCTTGGTTAAGAACTCATCGTAAATTTTCTCCCCCACGATGGCGCGCGAACAGGCCGAACATTTCTGTCCCTGATATCCAAACGCGGAAAGAGCCACGCCCTCGACCGCCGCATCAACGTCTGCTTCATCATCCACGACGATCGCGTCCTTGCCGCCCATTTCCAGCACGGTGCGCTTGATCCACACCTGGCCGGGCTGCGTCTTGGTGGCTTGCTCTGCGATACGCAGGCCCGCCTCTTTTGATCCCGTGAAAGCGATGAAGCGCGTCTTGGGATTCGTGACCAGAGCTTCGCCCGCCGTGCTGCCGGGGCCGGTGAAGAAACTGACCACGTCTCCCGGCACGCCGGCCTCGTAGAGAATATCCACGAAGATCGCGGCGATTGTCGGCGAATCGCTCGACGGCTTCACCACTACGGTGTTTCCAGTAACGATCGCAGCCAAAGTCATGCCGCCCATAATCGCTGCAGCGAAATTCCAAGGTGGGATCACGATGCCCACGCCCAACGGAATATATTTCAGGTAGTTTCGCTCGCCGCGCATCGGCGTCAATTTCTGGGGCGCGCCCAGGCGCAGCGCTTCACGCCCGTAGTATTCGCAAAAGTCAATCAGTTCGGCGATATCCGCATCGGCCTCGGGCCAGGTCTTTCCGATTTCGCACGAAAGCCATGCATCCAACTCATAGCGGCGTTTGCGCAGAATATCCGCCGTGCGATAAACGCATGCGACGCGCTCTTCTACCGGCACGCGCTTCCAGCGCTCGAACGCCGTGTGCGCATTTTCCACGGCCTTATTGGCCATTTCGACGGTCGCTTTTTGAAAAATTCCGACCACCTGATCGGGGTGCGAAGGATTGTGCGAATGGATTTTCTCGGTCGTGGTGATGCGCTGGCCGCCAATGGTCAGCGGATAATCGCGCCCGAACATGCCCTTCACCAGTGCCATCGCCGCTTCCATCGCTTTGCGATTATCCGGCTGCGAAAAGTCAATGAACGGTTCGTTGTGGAATTCTCCGCGATTCATATCAACGGAAGGATAGGTCGTGCCGGTTGTCGCCGTGGACGTCATCGGTCATGCCTCTTAGTGAAAATTGCGAACGTTTGAGAGCCTTTCATTTTAGCTCTGCGTAGGACACTGCACAAGACGTGAGTGAGGTGCGTGGGCCGCGGAATGTTATCGCGGTGGACGGATGAACGGCCGCTTGTTAAACCGGTTACAATCGAGACGTAAATGAGTTGGAACGGAACGGTTGGCAGTTACTACGGGGATTCGAGTGGCCTCAAACTACCTCGCTCATTTGACTTTCTTACCTTGCTGCCCTTCCCTGCACTGCCCTTGAACTAATTTGGCCCCGGGGCCTTATCGCATCTGCAGTAGTATATGCAAATCTCGCGCCAATCTTCAGGCGAGCGGTCATGCGCCATATCTCCTTGGGATTCATCAGCGTGCTCGGATGAGTGTCGCGCACACGACACTGGGCGTCGTTGAAAAAGTCAACGCGAGTTGAAAATTTCACCAGTCTTGACTGTTATCGCGACTTCGGTTGGTTTGCCGGCGTCCATGCCGGCAAGGATTCAAGGAACGATCCCAGCGTGGCGTCGAACGTCGCGGGATCGTCCACGAAGATGGCGTGAGCGGTCCCCGGCACCACCACAAGTTTGGCATTCGGAATGGACGCCGCCATCTCCTTCTGCACGTCGAGCAGCGGTGAATTGCCGGACGCAATCACGAGGGCCGGCTTATCGAGCTTGGCGAGCGCCGGTCGACGATCTGCGCCGAAAATGTCCGAAATGAGCATCGCGACGCCAGTATTGGTCGGTGTCCGTAGGGTGGTTTGCACGATTTTAGGGAGATCCAAATCCGGGTGCGGTTTCGCAAAAATCGATTGGACCATTCCTTCGGAAAACTCTTGCGGATGATTCGCGTAGATCGAGACGTTCGAAAGAATCGCCTTGCTGAATTCCTTGTGAAGTTCAACTTCGGCGGGGCCGTATGACACCGGGCTATCCACCAGAACGATTCCCGCGACAGAACCGGTTCCGAATTGCTGAAGATAGGCGGACACATCCTGCGCACCTTGCGACCAGCCGACCAGCACGCAACTTGTGACTTTCATCCGCGCAAGAACGTCGTGCAAGTCTCTAGCGCGGGATTCGGGAGTATTTCCATCCGCGGTCTTGGTGGATTCGCCCTGTGAACGAGGATCTATCGCAATCACGCGATTCGTTTGCCCAAATTTGGTGAGCTGTTCATTCCACAGATATGCAGGCAGACGCCAACCGGGAATCAATACGATCGCGCGCGAAGATGACTCATCACCGGATTGCAGATAATGAATTCGCACCCCGGCGCTGGTGGCTGCAAACCCTTCTTTGATTATTTCGTCCGCGCGCAGACCGCGGCCAAGCACACTTCCAGCAATTAGACTGAGCGACAGGGCGAAAATAGTTCGGCGTTTCACACCAGCCGTGACGACTCCTTGCCCCGGCTTTTAGACGCGCGAGGTGGCTGAGCCGGTGCAGGGCAAGTGCCAACGATTGTGCCATCGCGTGCACAGATAGGGCGCTCCCCATTTGGAACGCACTGCGTCAAAGTAGTTGAAAGTCATGCAGAGCTCAACGCAATCCCTGCTGCGCCTGATTTTGCTCGGCGGTTGTCTGGGCGTGCTGACCGCTGCGCATGCTTCTCTGGGTCACAACTCCACACAGACCGCCGTGGCAGCAAAGAAGCCACTGACCCATAAGGAAATACCTCCAGCAACGGCCGAGGAAATGAGGTCGCTTGAGAAGATTTTGGCCAGTCAGCCGAACGAACCGGCGGCGCTATTCAATCTGGCATCGGACTACGCGACCATCGGCGAAAACACGAAAGCAATCGACCTGCTGGAGAAAATGGCCGAGGCTCATACGGGGCTCGACCCCAAGGGGGGAACGGATAGAGCGTTCAAGAACATCTCGAGTGATCCTCGTTTTGTGGCGCTGGTGACGCGGATCGAGAAAGAAAATCCTCCCATCGTGCGCAGTGCGACGGCGTTTGTGGTCGGAGAAAGAGATTTGGCACCGGAAGGCATAGCGTACGATCCAGTCAGCCATAACTTCTACATGAGCAGTTTGAGCAAACACAAAATCGTTTGTGTCAGCAGCGATGGTAGTGCGCGAGACTTCAAGAGTTCGGGCCAGGACGGGCTTGGCGAGACGCTGGGAATGAAGGTAGATGCAAAGCGGCGCATCCTTTGGGTAGTAAGCGATTCGTTCACCGCAAGGGCTACAGAGAGTCCCACCGGTTTGTATCAGTACGACCTAATGACCGGTGCGCTTCGATTCAAGCACCTGCTGCCCCCGGGGGCGAAGGGTTTCCTGAATGACGTTGCGTTGACCTCAGCGGGCGAAGCTTTTGCCACAAACACCGGCACAGGCGAGGTGTTTCGGGCGTCACCCGAACGGGACGGACTGGAACCATTTCTTCCGGCAAACAGCGTGGGGCAGGCGAACGGTATAGCCTTTTCGAACGACGACAAAGTGCTGTTCGTGGCGGGGTGGATTGGAGTGGCCCGCGTGGACGTTGCTACGAAAACAGTAAATCTATTGAGGAAACCCCATAACATCGCGGACGCCGGGTTGGACGGCCTCTATTTTCATAATGGAACCCTGGTGGGCATTCAGAATCCGGACCTGCATCCTGCGCGGGTGATGCGCTACACGCTGAATGCGGCATTGGACACGATCGTCAAGGCCGAGGTGCTCGAATCCTACAATCCGCTTTTTGATGTGCCCACGACCGGCACGCTCGTGGATGATTCGCTCCATTTTATGGCGAACACGCAACTCGAAAAGCGAGGACCGGACGGCTCGATGCCGCCAGCTAGCGAATTGCAATCCATTCTGATTCTAAAGCTGCAATTGTGACCGGGTTCCGGATTCTGCCGCCGGAACCGTCACCCGAACGCCGGTCAGAGGTTACTTTCGATAGATGACGCCGTTCTTCATTACAAAGGACACCTTTTGCAGCGCGGTGACGTCTTCGAGCGGGTTGCCCGGAACCGCGACGATATCGGCGGCGTATCCGGCTTTGAGCTCCCCGATTTGGTCCTCCAACCCCAGCAATTTTGCGCCATTGAGTGTGCCGGCTTGAATCGCAGCCAGCGGCGACATCCCGTACTTCACCATCAAGACAAACTCGCGCGCTTGCGTGCCGTGTGGAAACGGCCCCACATCCGAGCCCATCGCGATGGGAACCCCGGCAGCGAGCTGCTTTTTAAACTCGGCCGCGTGCAGATCGAGTATGGCGCGCTCGTGCGCAGCGGCCTCGGGAGTGGCGGCATGGTCCGCAAAATACTCTGAAATCGTAAACGTGGGGACGGCGAAAATTTGCTTTTCGCGCATGATGCGCATGGTTTCGTCGCTGAGCTGGAACGCATGGTCCACGGATTCCACACCAGCGCGCGCGGCGTAGAGCGTTCCAGGTTCGCCGGTGGCGTGGACCGCAACTCGGTGCCCGGTGCGCGCCGCTTCATGAACCGCGGCGGTAAGTTCAGCCTCGCTGTACTGATAAGGCGTCAAAAGCTGGCCGTTGACAATTGTGTCGGAGCCCGTTTCGTAGATCTTGATGAAGCTCGCGCCTTCTTTCAGCTGTTCGCGGATGACGGCGACGAGTTCGTCGGCATCATTGGCATAGGTCGCGTTCGGCAGAACGTGCTGTTCGGGGTTGTAGCCGATAGCGTCTTCATGCCCGCCGAGAATATTGATCGCATTCCCACTGATGCGCATGCGCGGCCCCGGAATCTGACCCGAATCGATGGCGTTGCGCACGGCGGAGTCAGCCGATCCCGCGCCCTCGGTGCCCATGTCGCGCTCGGCAGTGAAACCAGCCATAAGGTCAGCGCGCGCGGCAAGCGTTGCGGTGATCGTGCGCTGCGGAACCGATTCTTCAATTGTCTGGAGATCTTCGGCGCCAGGGTGCAGGAACAAATGCACATGCGCATCAATGAGGCCGGGGAGCAAAGTGGCGTCGCCAAGATCGATGACCTGAGCGCCGGCCGGGCGCGCAACCTTGGCCCCGACTTCTTTGATTACATTACCCTCGACGAGAACCTCACCCGGTGCAGTGATGTGTCCCGATCCAACGTCGAGCAAACGCGCAGCGTGTAGAACAACGGCCGACGCGGCTCCCGCTGATTGCGCCGGTGAAGACTGCGCAGCAAGAGGCGCGCAGGAGAAAACGATTAGAACGAATGTTGCGATAGGACGTGGAATGTTCATAGGCTCGCCGCGATATTAAACCATTCCGCCTCGCCCCCTTGGAATTTTTCGCGTGGATCTACGCTCTTGAAGCCATAGGTTTCGTATCGCCACGATATCTTCCCATCACGCAGGCTGACGACCGTATAGCCTTCCGGAAACGCGAGCCGTGGGCCGTGCCACCAGTTCCCGCACACCGCGCCGCAGCAAACATACTGGCAGTTCTTGTAGTTCACCACCTCATTGATATGAAGATGGCCCTGCAGCACAGCCAAAATATTGTGGCCCTCGAACAACGAAATCACGTCAGATGAATTCGCAATGGACACTGTGTCATAACGCGGCTCGCCGTCGGGCTTCGGGCCATATGCGAGATACCCGGTGATCAAGGGCACGTGTGTAATGACGACAACGGGTGCATACGGCGCGATGCCGCTGAGGTCGTCCCTAAGCCAGCGCAGTTGCACGTCGTCAATGCGCCCTTCCCAGAATCGGTCGGGGGTGGGCCAAATGGAATCCAGCACAATGAAGTGATAGCCCTTGTGATCGAACGAGTAGTAAGTGCGCGCGCCGACGCGATCTTGATACATTTTCTTGCCGTAGCTCGGGTCAGTTGGAGCGACACCGCTCTTGGTGAGGACCCCGAAAAGATCGTGATTGCCGATGGTGTGGCGCAGCGGAATTTTAAGGCTGTCTTCGGTATGCTGGTACAAATCGAACAGCATATCGGCGCGAGGGCGCCCCACTCCCAGTACGTCGTAGACTAGATCGCCGCCGCAAATTGCGAATTCTGGTTTCGCCGCCTCAATTTTCGCAAACGCCATTGCGCAGCCGTGCGTGGCGTCGAGTTCCGGCTGAATGTGCGTGTCCGTAAAGAAGACAAAATCGAACGATCCGGCGGGTTTGGGTTCGGACGCAGCGACATTGAGCCAGTGCGCACCCGGTAGAAACGCTGCCGCGCCAGTTGCGGCGAAGGTTTTCAGGAGTTTTCTGCGATTCAGATCCATGCGGTCGTTCCCGTCCCGCCCACTGTAGAATTTGCGCATAATGTTCACGGATGCAAGGTTCAAGTGTACTTGGTTGGCGTGGCGCCAATCCATCTGGATAACGTAACGGTTTCGTGGCGCAGCGAACGAAATCGAAGACGTGAAACTCGATTACCCTTACGGTCGCGTAAAAACAACGCGAAATCTTCGTACCTCCGGCTCTTCCGGATCGAAATAATCCTCAAATGAAGTTTCCTGTAGGCCAGCCCTGAAAAATTCTTCTAACTCCTCGCGGGTAAGCGGCCACGGCATTGGGCCTTCGTCGTCCGCGGCATCGCGGCCTCTGGCGATCACCAGCAGCATTCCCCCTGGGTGCAGAAATTCCGCAATCGCGCGCATCGCTCTTGGTCGCAACGCTGCTGGAAGTGTTTGCAGGGTGTAGATTTCGAGCACGAAATCGAACTTCCGCTGCCAGGACTTCGGCGCCGCGAGCAAATCGACGACGGCGTAGTCCACGGAACTCGTTGGAAAGCGCTTGCGAGCTGCGCTGATCGCTGTCGGCGCCAGATCAAAGGCTGTAGTCCGATACCCCCAGGCGGCCAATTGCTCCGCGTCATCACCCAGTCCGCTTCCGATGACGAGCGCCTGTTTTCCGCGCGTTTCCTGCGGATGCAGCCGCCAGAAATCCAGCAAGTTCGAATTGGGATGCAGATCGGCCCACGGAACTTCCGCCGCGCCAGCTTCTGCCTCGCGATAAAGCGCTTCGAACCAGCCGACCGGATCGCCCCTGCGGTTGAATTCCGCCGCCAGTTCTCTCGCGCGCGCTCGATTGGGTGTTTGCTTCGACATTAGTTCGTCCGGACTAGGCATGATAGCCGCTTTGTTGGTCGAGGTGCGCTGGGGAATAAAGTACGGGCTGTGGAGCTTCGAATCTGGAGGATGTTCCCCAGATTTAGGGCCGTATCTCGCGAGCGGCTTGGTGACTAGAAATACGCTCCAAGCCACTTGACAGGCATTTGTGCGGCGAGAGCGTTGGCGAGTTTTTCGTCGGCGGTGACCAGTTGGGACTTGGAAGATACGGCCAGCGAGACGTACAGACTGTCGTAGACGGTGCGGTTGAACGCAGTCGCTATGCTGACGGCGAGATCGAGTAATGACTTCGAGGAAATCGTAGGGAAACCATATTCTTTGAGAAGTGCCAGCGCAATCTTTGTTTCAGACAAGCCGCAGCGCTTCAGACGAACCGCCTTCCATAACAGATTCCCCATTTCGGCCCAGAACAAATCCGGCACGGCGAGTTCGAGTTCGCCATTTGTGTATTGCGTGAGCAATTCTGCGGCTTCATTAGCCAATGGTTCGTGGACGCGTGGGAGCAGCCACTTGGCGGCGACACTTGCATCGACAATAACTTGCTTCAACGGGCGCGATCCTCTCGCTGCATTTCTTCTGTCGAGGGAAAACGCTTCCGGGAGCGCTTGGCCGAATGCAACTGGTTCACTTTTCGTGTGAGATCGCGTCTGGCGCGGAGTTCGCTTTCGGTGGGAACGTTTTGCTCGAGCAAAGAAACGACTTCGGCGGCGATGGAGCGACGGCTCCCGCGGGCACGGCGGCGGAGAGCTTCATAGAGTTCCTCGGGCACGTTTTCGACGTATAGAGTTGCCATAGGAAAAGTCTAGCACAATCCTAGGCGATGCCGCAACTGACTACTTTTCACCGCACCGATTAACTACGGCAAGGAGCCGGGCTCCCGATCGGGCGGGGCGGGCCGCGAACCACGAAAAACTACCGGAGGTGTTTCAGGATTTCGCGGGCGGCGTTGTGGCCCGACGCGCCGGTTACGCCATTTCCGGGGTGCGTCCCGTTGCCGCAAAGGTAGAGGCCCTTCACCGGGGTGGCATAACGCGCCCAGCCAAGAATGGGGCGCATGGTGAAAATCTGATCGAGCGCCAGTTCGCCATGAAATGGATGGCCGCCAGTAAGCCCGTAGATAGCCTCGAGGTCGAAAGGCGTCAGCGTCTGTACCGCAAGAATTTTCGACGGAAAATCCGGCGCATACTCCGCGAGAGTGTTGATCACGGCATCGCGCAAAGAGTCGCGCTGCTGCGTCCAGTCGCCGGTCTTCAAATTGTAAGGCGCGAATTGCATGTAAACGGACATTACGTGCTTTCCCGCGGGCGCGACCGAATTATCCAGAATCGAGGGAATCGATATATCCAGATACGGCGCGCGCGAAAATTCACCGTACTTCGAATCGTCGAAAGCGCGCTCCAGATAATCAATTCCCGGGCCGATGTGAACGCGCCCGGCGAGCGCAACTGCGGCGTCGCTCGAATTCTTCAAAGCTGTGAAAGCCGGCAACGCATCGAGCGCGATATTTAATTTCGCCGCGGTTCCACTGCAGCGGTAATTCCGCATCTTCACCACAAAACTGGGCGGCAGATGCACGGGATCGAGCAACCCGAGCAAAGTACGCTGGGGATCGGCCCCGGAAACCACGGCCTTCGCCGAAATTTCCTCGCCGCCCGCAAGCGCAACGCCTGTTACTTGGCCGTGCTTCACCAGAATCTGTACGACTTCGGCGCCCGTACGAATTTCCGCTCCAGCTTCCTTGGCGGCGGCAGCCATCGCGGCGGTCAATGCACCCATGCCGCCACGCGGATAAGCCGAATTACCCACCGGATATGGGTCCGCCGCCGCGCGCAGCAGCAATAGAGCGGTGGAACCGGCGGACCATGGACCGAGCGCAGCGCCAAAAATTCCCCGTGCTGCGATCGCGCCACGGAGCAAGTCCGTCTCGAAAAATTCCGCCACGAAATCCGCCGCAGCCATCGGGCCCCAGCGGATCAGGCGCATCATTTCTTTTTTGCCTAGGCCGCGAGCCTTGCGCCCGATTTTCAGCAGCTTCCAAAGGTCTTCCTTGGAAGGTTTCTCGATAACCGGCGGAGTCAATTCCAGCAATTGCGCGGCGATTCCGGCCACGCGCGCGAGGCTTTCCTGAAATTCCACGTACTGCGCCGCGTCTTTCGCCGAAAACTTCCGAACCTCTTCGGCAGAACTTTTCGCATCGCTATAAAGCGTGAGCCCGCGGCTGTCGCGATCCGGCGCAAAAACTCGCACCGGAGATTCGAGTTTCTGCAAACCGTGGCGCGCGAGTTGCATGTCCTGGACGATATTGCCAAGTGGAGGTCCGCCTGCGTGCGCGACCGTGGAACACTTAAATCCCGGATGAAACTCTTCGGTGACGGCGGCGCCACCCACCATATTGCGGCGCTCCAGAACCAGCGGCCTGTGCCCTTTTTTTGCGAGATAAAAAGCAGCGACCAGCGCGTTGTGGCCGCCGCCGAGGATCACGACGCTGCGATGCGCGGCCACTTTCAGTTTTTCCCCGTATCTTTCAGGATTTCCAGCGCCGCGAGACGCCCCGGTGCGCCCATGATGCCGCCACCTGGATGCGTGGCCGAGCCGCACATGTAGAGTTTTTTGATCGGCGTGCGGTAGCGGGCCCACCCTGCGGCCGGCCGCAGGAAGAAAAGCTGCTCCAGCGAAAGTTCGCCTTGAAAGATATTGCCTTCGCTGAGCCCGGTCTGCCGCTCGATATCGAGTGGCGTGATCACTTGTTTTCCGATGATCAGATTTTTAAGGTTCGGCGCGTACTGGGAAATCGTGCCAATCACAGTGTCGCCGAACGCTTCGCGCTGCTCGTCCCAGGTTCCTTGGCTCAATTTGTACGGCGCGTACTGAACGAAGCACGAAAGAATGTGCTTTCCCGGAGGCGCAACCGAAGGATCGGTGAGCGACGGAATCACCATATCAATGTAAGGACGGCGCGAAAATTCGCCGTATTTGGCCTGGTCGTATGCGCGCTCCATATACTCCATGGAAGGCGAAATGGAAATCGCGCCGCGCAAGTGATTTCCCGGGCCCGGCAGGCAGGTGAAATCCGGCAGTCCATCGAGCGCGAGATTCACCTTGCCGGACGATCCGCGATATTTGTAACGCCGGACATCTTCCAGGAAATCGTCCGGCAGCTCGCGCGCTTCGATGAATTTCAGGAACGTAAGATTGGGATCCACGCTCGACGAAACGACGTCAGCGTGAATTTCCTCGCCGCTTTCGAGCACCACGCCGTTCGCCACGCCATTCTTCACCAGAATTTTCGAGACCGCCGCTTCCTTCCGGATTTCGACGCCCGCTTCGAGCGCCGCGTCGCCAATAGCGTTGGAAATTGCGCCAGTCCCACCGCGGCTGAAACCCCACGATCGAAACGCGCCGTCAATTTCGCCCATGTAATGATGCAACAAAACATACGCCGTGCCGGGCGATCGAATACCGAGGAAAGTTCCGATGATGCCGGACGCGGACATCGTCGCCTTCAAAACGTCCGTCTCAAACCACTGATCGAGAAAATCCGCGGCGCTCATGGTCATGAGCTGCACGAGGTTGTATTTATCTTCCGCGTCCAAATCCTGGAAACGCTTACCGAGAAACGCCAGTTTCTTCAAATCGCGCGGATCGAGCGAAGTGGGATCCGGCGGAATCATCCCCAGGATCGGCTTCACGAACCGGCACATCGCCACCATGGACTTGCCGAATTCTTCGTACGCCTCGGCGTCGAGCTTGGAGTGACGCTCGAGTTCCCGGCGCGTTTTGCCATGATCGTTCTGGCGCCACAGATAATCGCCATTAGGCATAGGCGTAATGGTGCCGTCGAGTGGCAGAATTTCCAGGCCGTGCCGCGGAAGATCCAGGTCGCGAATAATTTCCGGCCGCAGCAACGAGACGACGTACGAAAAAACTGAAAATTTGAAGCCGGGAATGATTTCTTCGGTGACCGCGGCGCCACCCAAAACGTAGCGGCGCTCGAGCACCAACACTTTTTTGCCCGCTTTGGCGAGGTATGCCGCGTTCACCAGCCCGTTGTGGCCGCCGCCGATTACGATGACGTCATATTTCTTTGCCATGGATATTTTCGGGTGACTCGACAGTTCGATGCATGAACGGCGAGGCCGAAGCATTCTACAAGTAGGCGCGCGGACTCACAAGAAGGAAGCGCATTGCTGCTGACTTTAGGTCAGAGAATCGATCACCAGATACAAGCGGCCAAGGCTAAAATTCTCCCTAACCCATAGCGCTGGCGCAACGACGCGCGCTGCACCGAGAGATGTTCGCTTGCGGTGCGCGCGATGGCAGAACTATAATCACGCGCTGCAGATCCTGGCATTTTTCCTATAGATAGGAGTGACTGTGCCGATCGGAACCGCGCTTCACGATAGAACCTCGAAGCTTTGCGAGAGCATGAACTATCGCGAATGGTCCGGCTATTACGCCGTCAGCGTGTACGAAATGCACCACGAGCACGAGTACAACGCGATCCGCAATGCCTGCGCCCTGATTGACGTCACTCCGCTCTACAAATATCGCATCACGGGCAAAGACGCCACGAAGTTCGTCAACCGCGTGATCACCCGCGACATCAACAAAGTCGCAATCGGCCAAGTGATTTACTGTTGCTGGTGCGACGAACAAGGAAAAGTGATTGATGACGGAACGATTTCGCGCCTGGGCGAAAATTCCTACCGCTGGACGGCGGCCGATCCGAGCATTCGCTGGTTTCACCAGAACGCGCTCGGCCTCGACGTGCAAATTGAAGACATTTCCACGGAGCTCGCGGCTCTCGCGCTGCAAGGACCGACCTCCGGCCGCCTGCTCAAACAAGTCGCCGAAGCCGACATCACCAACCTGAAATATTTCCGGTTCACGCGCGGAAAAATCGGCGGCGTGGACGTGGATATTTCGCGCACGGGATACACCGGCGACCTCGGCTACGAAATCTGGATTCCGTGGAACGACGCGCCGCGCGTTTGGGACGCCCTGATGGAAAAAGGCCGCCAGTTCGATCTGCATCCGGCCGGAATGTTGGCGCTGGACGTGGCGCGTATCGAAGCCGGCCTGATCCTGATCGAAGTGGACTACTTCAGCAGCAAGCGCGCGCTAATTGATTCGCAGAGATATTCGCCCTATGAAATTGGCCTCGAGCGTATGGTGGATTTGAAGAAGGAATATTTCATCGGGCGAGACGCGCTCGCCGCCGAACATCATCGCGGGCCCAAGCGCCTTTTGATGGGTCTGGACGTCTATTGGGAAGACGTGGAGCGCCTTTACGATGCCGTGGGGCTCGGCCCACAAGTGCCGAGCACCGCCTCGCGCAGCGCGGTTCCTGTATATCGCGGCGGGTTGCAGGTTGGCAAAGCAACTTCCACAACGTGGTCTCCCACTCTGAAAAAAATGATCGCGCTGGCAAGCTTGACCCGCGAACACGCGGCCGCCGGCACCGAACTGCAAATGGAACTGACCGTTGAGGCCGTACGTCACAAGGTAAGGGCAACAATCAAGGAATTGCCTTTTTTCAATCCGCCGAGAAAGATGGCCACTCCGGTAACGTGAAAATCCAGACTGAAATCAAAGGCGAGCGCCGATGAGCCAGCGCGCGGCGGTGTCCAGCGCGGCTCCGGCGACCGGTGCCAGCGGCATAGCTCGTTCGAAGGCATGCCCACCGCGATTCCTCCTGCTACTAATTTTTCTGACTGCGAGCGTGACCGCTGTGAATGCTCAAGACGCCAAGCCAAAATGCCCGCCGCCCACCCGCGTGGATGACGTGAAAGAGACGATTCACGGCACGGTCGTCAGCGATCCCTACCGCTGGCTCGAAGACCAAAATAGTCCCGAAACCCGCGCCTGGATTGACGCGGAGAACGCGTGCACACAATCCGTCCTCGCCCCGCTGCCAGGACAAGACGCGATCGCCAAGCAGCTGGGTGAATTGATCAAAGTGGACACGATCAATCTGCCGACGGAACGCGGCGGCAAGTATTTCTATTCCAGGCGCGCGGCGGGCGCGGATTTATTCGTTCTGTACATGCGCCGCGGCGCTCACGGCGTGGAAGAAGTGCTGGTGGATCCCGCGACAATGAGCGCGGACCACACCACCAGCGTCACGTTCGAGGGGTTCACAGATGATGGAAAGCTAGTAGCCTATGGAATCCGCAAAGGCGGCGAAGACGAAGTCGCCATCCACTTCCTTGACAGTGACACGCGAAAGGAACCCCCCGATGTGCTGCCGCGCGCACGTTACCTCTCCGGCATTTCGTTCAAGAGCGACAAGAGCGGGGTTTTTTATTCGAAGCTCACCGCTGACGGGCCCCGCGCTTACTACCACGCGATGGGCGCTAGGGCCTCGCAAGACGCCAAGATTTTTGGCGATGGTTACGGTCCCGACAAGATTCTCGGCGTAAGCGTTTCGCAAGACGGCCGCTACGCCCTCTTCACCGTGTTCTACGGATCAGCCTGCGATAAATCAGAGGTCTACGTTCAGGACTTGAAAACCGGTGGCCCGATTGTTCCAATCGTGAATACCGTGGACGGATGTTTTCAGGGTGATATTGCAGACGACACGCTGTACGTCGAGACGAATTGGAAGGCGCCGAAATGGCGCCTGCTCGCCGTTCCCCTGGCCACGCCGTCGCAGGACCACTGGAAGGAAATTATTCCGGAAGGCGAGTCCCGCCTTGAAGACTTTCGTTTGGCGGGCGGCAAAATTGTCGCGCAGTACTCGCACAATGCCGCGTCCGAAATCAAAATCTTCGATCCCGACGGCGCGGCAGCGGGCGCCATCGCCTTGCCGCAATTGGGCACGGTCGAGGGAATCACAGGCCGGTGGAAAGGCAGCGAGGTCCTTGTATCGTTTCAATCGTTCGCTGTCCCCACCACGATTCTTCAGTACGATTTGGCCACGCGCAAACTCGAAACCTGGGCCAAGCCGAACGTCCCGATTGATCCGAGCTCGTTCGAAGTCAAGCAAGTCTGGTACGAGTCCAAAGATAAAACACGCGTGCCGATGTTCCTGTTTTACAAGAAGGGACTGCAGCTGAATGGCGCCAATCCCACTTTGATGACCGCGTACGGCGGATTCGACGTGAGCGAAACGCCCGCTTTTCGCGATGACGCCGTGCTATGGGTGGAGCGCGGCGGCGTCTTCGCGCTGCCGAATCTGCGCGGAGGCGGCGAGTTCGGCGAGGATTGGCATCACGCGGGGATGCTCGAGAAAAAGCAAAATGTCTTCGACGACTTCTTCGCGACGGCGGAGTGGCTGATCGCGAATCATTACACCCGGCCTGACAAGCTCGCGATCACCGGGCGCAGCAACGGCGGTCTGCTGATGGGCGCGGCGATGACGCAGCGTCCCGATCTTTTCGGCGCGATCGTGTGCGGCTATCCGCTCCTGGATATGGTGCGTTATCAGAAATTTCTGGTCGCGCGGTTCTGGGTGCCGGAATACGGGTCCTCCGACGATGCGAGCCAGTTTCCTTTCATCTACGCGTATTCGCCGTACCACCACGTAGTGAAAGGCAAAAAATATCCCGCGGTGCTTTTCATCACGGGAGACAGCGACACTCGCGTTGCGCCGCTGCACGCGCGGAAAATGGCCGCGGAAATGCAGGCCGCGCAAGGAGGAGACAAGCCGATTTTGCTGCTCTATGACACTAAGTTGGGCCACAGCGAGGGCCGGCCCGTGAGCAAAATCATAGAGGAAGATACGCAGGTGCTCGGTTTTCTCTTTTGGCAGCTGGGCGTGAATAATCCGTGACGCTTTCGCGGGTCATTGTGGCGGTCGTTCCATATTGAATCTCTGGGAGGCAGGAATAATGTATCGAGCAATCCTCATTGTTTGTGTGGCCTTTGCGCTTGCAACCACTCTCGCGCCGCTGGCGTGCGCGCAAGCCTCGCCCGCGCCGATCAAAATAAGCGTGGACGCAACGCAAGCGCCGCAAAAAATCCTGCACACGCACCTGGAGTTCCCGGTACAGCCCGGCCCGCTCACATTGAACTACCCGGAATGGATTCCCGGCGAACATATGCCCGACGGGCCGATCATCGAAGTCGCTGGCATGAAATTCACTGCCGGAGGTAAAGCGATTCCCTGGCGGCGCGATCTTGTGGAAATGTTCTCGATCCACCTTGACGTCCCGGCTGGAGTCAGCACACTCGATGCGGATTTCGATTTTTTGCTCGCCGCAGCCAATGCCCAATTTTCCGCGGGCGGCTCCGCGACGGCAAATCTAGACGTGCTGAGCTGGAACCAGGTCCTGCTCTATCCGCAGGGCTTGCCGGCGAAGGATTACACCTTCGTTGCCAGCCTGAAGCTGCCCGAAGGCTGGAAATTCGGCACCGCGCTGCCGATCGCAAAACAAGATGGCGACACGATCGAATTCGCCCCGGCGCCGCTGACCACCCTCGTGGATTCGCCGGTCCTCGCGGGACGCTACTTCCGCGCGATTCAGCTCACTCCCGGCCAAAATCCTCCGCATGAACTGGACATCGCTGCGGACAGCGCCGCGGCACTCGCGATTACTCCCGACACCGAGTTGGCACTGCACAATCTGGTGATGGAAGCGGGCGCGCTTTTCGGCACGCGCCACTATCGCGATTATCATTTCCTTCTCACGCTCAGCGACGACGTCGCGCACTTTGGCCTCGAGCATCACGAATCCAGCGACGACCGCACCTCCGAACGCAGCTTGATTGACGACGCGGAGCGCCTGGAATTCGCCACTCTGCTTCCCCACGAATTCGTGCATTCCTGGAATGGAAAATATCGCCGCCCCGCGGGTCTAGCGACTCCCGATTATCAGCAGCCAATGAAGGATGATTTGCTCTGGGTCTATGAAGGTTTGACGGAATATTTCGGCGTCGTTCTCACGGGACGCAGCGGCCTGGAAACCCCCGAACAGTGGCGCGATGAATTCGCGTTCCTTGTCGCGACATACGAACATCGTCCCGGCCGCGATTGGCGGCCTTTGCAGGACACGGCCGATGCCGCGCCCTTCCTCTATAACGCAACGGGCGACTGGTCGAACTGGCGCCGCGGCACGGATTTCTACGAAGAGGGCGAACTCTTGTGGCTGGACGTAGACACCACTCTCCGCTCGCTCACGAAGGACAGGAAATCCATGAACGATTTCTGCCGGATTTTTCACGGCGGACCCGGTGGCGAACCCGCGCTTAAGACCTACACTTTCGAAGATATCGTCGCGACACTGAACAGTCTCGCTCCCTACGATTGGAGCGGATTTTTGCGTGCGCGTCTCGATGGAGTCTCCACGAAAACGCCCGAAGAAGCGGTCACCAATAGCGGCTGGAAACTGATTTACACCGAGCAGCCCAACGACGTTCAGGCGGCGTACGAGGGTCTCGCACGGCGTGCCGATTTCGCGTTCACAGTGGGGATGACTGTCTCCGATGACGGCATGGTTGGAGACGTGATTCACGGTGGCCCTTCGTACAATGCCGGTATCGCACCCGGGATGAAAATTGTCGCGGTGAATGGAGCGCAGTACACCCCTGACGGAATGCGCGCCGCCATTGACGCAGCGAAATCTTCCACATCGCCCATTCAGTTGCTGGTGGCCAATGGCGCGCAATTCAAGACGGTATCCGTGGATTATCACGACGGCCTGCGTTACCCGCATATTGTGCGCGACTCGACTCGTCCGGATTATCTCAGCGAGATTACTCGCGCGCTGGCGGCGCAAACACCGCCGCCGCAGCAGCAAGAGCAGTAGGCGCGGCATTTCGTCTGACGCGGAGATGCGTACATGAGATTTCATCCCATTGCGATTGTCGGCATCCTGCTGATTGCGGCGGGAATCGCGGCGCTCATCCATCCGCAAATGAGCATGCCCGCCAAAAAAGAAGAAATTCAGGTTGCCTCCGGAAAAGCGATCATCGAAACGCGACGGATCGTCACGTTTCCGAAGCCATTCTGCGCGCTGCTGATATTTGCGGGCGCGGCTCAGATATTTTTCGCTGGCCGAGTACGCTCCAGGGTCTAAATCACCTCTGCCCTTCCGGGCGAGCGTATGCGTCGTAAATTTCAAACGTGGTGACGCCCATGGCGATGAAACGCACAGGACATTCATGGAAGACCGCCGATGACTACGGCCGGTCGCTTCCGTATTTCACCGTGAACCTGCTCGTGCGGGATTTGCCGCGCTCTCTTGAGTTCTATCGCGAAGTGCTTGGCGCCGTCGTCACATATTCCGATGCGGATTTTGCAGCGCTGAAGGTGCAGGAACTCGAATTCATGCTCCACGCCGACCACGCGTACGATCATCATGCCTGGTTTCCAGATCTGACGCGCGGCGAGCGGCGCGGCCTGGGCGCCGAATTGCGGCTACTTCAAACCGACCCGGATCTGATCGAATCGCGTGCGAGGAAATTTGGCGCAACGATCCTGCAACCTTCGCAAGATATGCCCCACGGATGGCGCGATGTGATTATCGCGGATCCCGACGGCTACACCTGGGCCATTGGAGCCGCGCTAGCAGCGCAATGCCCGCACCGAAAAGCGGAGTAAGCGTAGCTGTTCGGCATCGAGCGCTGTGGGAAAGATTTTGTAGCGGAGGACTTCTGTCCGCCATTGGTCCGAGCCACGCCACTGATCGTTTTCGGTACGCCAATCGTCGCCACAAGTGGTTCTGAAGAATTCGCGAGGCGCTGTCGGCACTCCTCGAGGCGCCGGTCAATAGTGCCCATGCCGCTGCGTCTGCCCCGGATGAATCTTCCCCGCAAAATTGCGATAGCTAAAAATCGTATACGAAACCGCCAGTGACATGCCGATAGCCCACCAGATCAACCCAATTTTCAATCCGTAATCAGCGGCCTTCGCATTTGCGACCGTCAAATTATTGGCAATCCCGGTCGTAGCAGGCAACACGTTCGGATACAGCGTAAACGTCACGCTCGTCAACATTCCGATGATATAGGCGCAAGACGCCGCGAACGCGGCTGCTTCCTGTCTTCTGTAGAGGAATAATTTCAAGCCAAGCAATCCCGCGATCGCCAGAAGCGGAAACACAAACCCAAAGGGATGCACGCGAAAACTCATCATTCCAATCGGCATCAGGCGAAAACTGGTAAACGTAATCACGACCGTCAGCGCCGCCACCGCCCACCACAGCAGCGAAGCAGCAGCGTGCGCGCGATCGTTTAATTCATTGGCGGTTCGCCACGCCAGCCATACCGCGCCGTGCAGCGTCAAGACGGCCAGCGCCACTACGCCCACCAGAATCGTGTACCAATCCAGAATGCCGGTCTGGCCCGTCGGCTGAAAATTCGTCCACAGCGGCTCGAAAAAATTCCCCGCCGCGTTCAGCGGCACGCCGCGCGCCACATTGCCCAGCGCCGCGCCAAAAAATATTGCAAGCAAGGTGCTGGCCAGCGTGAAAACCGCATCCCAGAACGCGGACCACAAATGCCCGCCCACGTGTCCGCGAAATTCTATCGAGACTCCGCGCAAAATCAGCAGCCACAGGACCATCATCAAAGGGAGATAGAACCCGCTAAAGCTCGCCGCGTAAAGCGCGGGAAACGCGAAATAGAGGGTGCCTCCCGCCGCGATAAGCCACACTTCGTTCCCGTCCCAAACCGGCCCGATAGACTGGAGCAGCACGCGCCGTTCCTCGTCGTTGTGAGCGAGCCATAGATGCAGGACGCCTACGCCGATGTCGAAGCCATCCAGTACCACGTAGCCCGCAATCATCACCGCGATCAGGCAAAACCAAATGGTTCCCATTGGCGTCCTTTCTCAGTCCCCTGCCACCGTGGCGACCGTCTCTGTTTCATCTAAATCGTTCGGCCCAGGCCCGTGTTCTATCTCGCGATACACCAAAAACAAAAAAAGGACTGCCAGGATGGAGTACATGCCCATAAAACCAAGCAGGGTGAACCAGACGTTGCCGGCTGCAACCAGTGAAGACGATCCGGCGCTCGTGCGCATCAATCCATAAATCAGCCACGGTTGGCGGCCCACCTCGGCCGTAATCCATCCCGCGGTATTGGCGATAAAAGGCAACGGCAGCGCAAGCATCAGCGCCCACAACATCACACGCGACGAAAAAAGACTCCCGCGAAAAAGCTTCCAGGCCGCCAGCACCAGAATGGCGATAAAGATCGTTCCGAGGCCCACCATGATGTGATAGCTGAAGTACAGCAGCGCGATATTATCAGGCCAATCGGATTGCGGAAATTGATCGAGGCCTCTCACTCTTGACGTCCAGTCCTGATACGTAAGAAAACTCAGCATGCGCGGAACGGTCAGTGGATTGTCCAGTCGCTGATTCGGTACGTCCGGTTGGCCCAATATTGCGATAGGCGCACCGGCTTGCGTCTGAAACAACCCCTCCATCGCCGCCAGAGTAGGCGGTTGATGTTCCGCGATCATCTTTCCCTGCCCGTCGCCCGTGGGGTAAAGCTGCAAGAACGAAGCAAACACCCCGACGATCACCGCTACGCGCACGAACTTTTTTCCGAACTCCTCGTGCTGTTTCGAGAGAATGTAGTACGAGCCGATTGCGGCCATTACGAAGCACCCTGTCTGCACTGCGCCGATCATCGTGTGTGCGTACTGCCACAAGCCCCAGGGATTCAACAGTAGCCCCCAGTAGGTTTGCAGCTCGAACGAACCATTCGGGCCGAGTTGGTAGCCGACGGGGTGCTGCATCCATGCGTCGGTCAGCACGATTAGGTACCCGGACATCCACGAACCCACAAACATCATCAACGACGAAAGCCAATGCAGCCGCGGTCCAAGCCGCCTCTCACCGAAAAGGAAAACCCCCAGAAACGAGGACTCGAGGAAAAACGAAAACACTCCTTCCATCGCGAGTGTCTGCCCGATCACTCCTCCTGCCGCTCGGGAAAATTGCGACCAGTTCGTCCCAAACTGGAACTCCATGGGGATTCCCGTTACCACTCCGAGCGCAAAGCTGATCCCGAAAATTTTGGCCCAGAACCGCGCTGCCGGGTTCCAACTCTCATTGCCCGTCCGCAGCGCGATGCTCTTCAAGATGAGGATCAGCAGGGCAAGCCCCATCGTGAGTTGCGGAAAAATGTAATGAAATGTAACGGTAAACGCGAAATGGAGACGATGAACCGCTAAGGCATCTTCCATGGCACCTCTTTTCCGAAGCGTCTTTCACGGCCTCGAAAATCTAGCAGCGGCGGATTCCACTCCCGGTGGCGACACACCCCTCGCACTCGAGCGGCAACGATGTTCTCAGAGCAGTTAGGTTACCGCTTGGCAATGCAATCTGGAAGTGTGATCATCACACGTTTTGGTGTTGATGGTGACATACGAATCACATTTCTGCCGGCGGAGGAACTATGTGTCGCGGAGTGCATCTTTTCGGAACATTTCTGATGCTGCTCTCGGCTTCGATTGCGCTACGCGCTCAGACGGTGGAGAAACGTCCCGTTACTTTCCACGACCTGATCTCCATGCATCGATTGAGCGAGCCGCAAATTTCCTCGGACGGCAAATGGATCGCCTATAGCGTGTCGACCCCCGATCTGGAAACGAATCGTTCGATTCGCGACATTTGGCTGGTGCCGGCGGCAGGCGGCGACGCCCGCCAGTTGACGCGCGGAGGCAGCAATACTCGTCCGCGCTGGTCCCCCGACGGCAAGAAGCTGGCCTTCATTTCCGCGCGCGACGGTACGCCGCAGGTTTATTACGTGCCGCTGGAGGGCGGCGAAGCCACGCGCGTCACTTTTCTTTCCACCGGCGCAGAGAATGAATTCTGGTCGACGGACGGCAAGACCATCGCCTTCATTTCGTCGGTTTATCCGGACTGCAAGGACGACGGCTGCAACGCTCAACGCGACGCCGAAAAAGCGCAGAGCAGGGCGCACGCTCGGATATACGAAAAATTGCTGTATCGGCATTGGACCGGCTGGTGGGACGGCAAGCGCAGCCATCTTTTTGTAACGCCCGCGACCGGCGGTACGCCGCGCGACCTCACACCCGGCGCCACTTACGACGTGCCTCCGTTCAATCTGGAAGCTCCCGAAGCGATTGCGTTTTCTCCGGATGGCAGCGAACTCTGCTTCACGGCCAATACTGATAAAGACGAAGCGCGCAGCACCAACGGCGACCTCTTCACCGTCGCGGTTTCCGGCGCTAGCCAACCGCAGCGAATCACCACCAATCCCGGCGACGATTGGGGCCCCGCCTATTCACCAGACGGAAAGTGGATCGCATACCGAACGCAAATGCAGCCTGGTTACGAATCCGACCGCTGGCGGCTCATGCTCTACGACCGCAGCACGGGCAAACGCATCAATATGACCGAAAATTTCGATCAGAGCGTCGAGGCCTACCAGTGGACTCCGGACAGCCGCAGCATTTATTTCCAATCAGAAGTGAAAGCCGAGATGCCGATTTATTCAATCGCCGCGATGCCAGGCAGCACGCCGAAGGAAATCGTCGCCAACGGATTCAATTCGGATTTCGATCTGAGCCGCGACGGACAAACCCTGGCGCTAGCTCGCACGAGTTTGACGATGCCAGCGGAAATTTCCACAGCCAAGGCCGACGGTACCGATTTGCAGCAAATTACCCACCAGAATGGTGCGCTGCTCACGCAGCTCGATCTGCCGCCGGCCGAGCCGTTCTGGTTCGAAGGCGCGGAAAAAACGCAAGTGGAGGGCTTGCTCATCCGTCCGCCGCATTTCGACGCCGCAAAGAAATATCCGGCCCTGCTGCTGATTCACGGCGGTCCGCAAGGCGCGTGGGACGATTCCTGGGGCTACCGCTGGAACCAGCAAGTGATGGCCGCGCCGGGATACGTGGTGGTGATGATCAATCCGCGCGGCTCGACCGGATACGGTCAGAAGTTCACCGCGGAAATCAGCCGCGATTGGGGCGGTAGAGCCTACGACGACCTGATGAAAGGCCTGGACGCGGCGGTCGCGAAATATCCTTTCATTGACGGGTCCAACGTCTGCGCCGCGGGCGGCTCCTACGGCGGCTACATGATTGATTGGATCGCGACGCACACCAGCCGCTTCAAGTGCCTCATCAGCCATGCGGGTCCTTACGACGAAGTGAGCATGTACGGCGCCACCGAGGAGTTGTGGTTCATGGACTGGGAATTCGGCGGCCCGCCATGGGAGCATCCGGAGCTCTACAAAAAGTGGTCGCCGAACGAATACGCAGCGGAATTGGGAAAATACAACACACCGACGCTGGTGATCGGCGGCGAGCTCGATTTCCGAGTTCCCTACAATCAGGATTTGGAATTCTTCACCGCGTTGCAAGTGCAGGGCGTGACGTCAAAACTCATAATCTTCCCCGATGAAGGCCACTGGGTTTTGAAGCCGCAAAATAGCCAGCTGTGGTACCGCGCCTTTCTGGATTGGTTGGAAAAGTATCTGCGTTAGTGCGTGGCGGTAGAAACAGTAAGAGGCGGACTCACGACCCGCCTCCTGCTATTTCGTCAAAGATTGGTGCGAATCAACGAATTTCGACGGCCTTGGTCTTACCGTCGAAATCTACCTGAACGATGCGATCTTCCCGCATCAGAACTTCTGATTGACGAGCTTTCTGCGAGAGGTCAATCCATTGGACCGGGACCGTAGCGACAGTTTTGCCGTTGTCGTTCCGGACGATTCTGAGTTGATTGTCACCGTCGTTCGCTTTCAGGCTGTACTGCCCCGGAGCTAGCTGTTGGTTTCCAATCGTAAGTGTGTGATCAACATCAAGTGGTACCGAATTGGTGCGCGCCCAGAGCGGCAGTGAGAGTCCGAATATTGCGATTGCCGCTAAATAGCCTTTCTTACCGATGCTCATTTCTCCTCCAGTTCAAGTTTGCAGGTCTCCAAAAACATCGAGCGCAAAGTGCTCGATCTTCCCCGCTAGTGAGACTCGCGGCGCCTCTTAAATGCGCATCGCGCTCCCTGTATGAAAGATGCTCTGGTTTTCGTGATGGTTTCGCTTTTCGTAATGCGTAAGCCATTGATTGCGTGGCGCTTGCACATTTACCTTCGCGTCGCGTGATCTCCCCGTCCTCGATTCGTCCTTGTGCGTAGTTGTGCGGATTGACAGGTGCGTTGATGGGTGACATCTTCCCTGCACCTTCCGGCTCCGAGGCATTCGATGAAAAATTGGTTGCGCGCGGGCCTATGTGCCCTTGCGGCAATGATGTGGTTTGCTCCGCAGAGCCGAGCGGAATCCCTGAACATCACAAGTTCGCCGCCGGGCGCCAGGGTGGAAATTAACGGGGTGGCCTTGAGGATTACGCCTTGTCGGGTGGAATATCCGGGCGGCTATTTCCACAAAACGCATCTGGTCTTTAGCGCGCGCCTCGATCATTCCATGACCTTGCGGATTTCCAAGGACGGCTATTCGACCCAGCAAATTGCGCTCACCGAAGGACCATTTGAGTGGGTCGCCGTCACCGGCAAACATCACGGAAATTACTTCCTGCTTAAATCGGATCACTTCGCGCTGAAGCTCGAACCAGCGGGGCTCAGCGCTGGCGAGGCGTGGCCAGGAGATGACAGGGTCGGCCCAATTCACCCGCACAAAGTCGCGGCACCGCTAACGCAGGACGCAAACAAGTCTAGCGGCACTGGACGCGTCGCGATCGCGTCCGATCCTAGTGACGCGGAAATCTACGTGGATGGCAAATTCGTCGGGCAAACTCCGTCGAAGATTCTGCTGGCGAGCGGTTCGCATCGCGTGGAATTGAGGGCGGCCGGAAGGAAAAATTGGGAACGCGAGCTCGAAGTGACGACGGACAGCGAGCTGACGCTCCATCCGGTGTTGGAACAATCGCGGTGAGCGTTGCACGTCGCTGAGGGCTGGCGCTAAATATTCCGAAGAGCCTCGTCGCTACTGCGAAGCCGTTTGATAGCCCGGCCCTCGGAGTGCGCGGCCGGCTTTCGCGCTGGTTAGCGCGCCGTGATCGTATTCCACTTGACCATTCACGATCACGTAGTTCACGCCTTGCGAAAGTTTCGTAGGCTCGGTGTAAGTCGCCTCATCCATGATCGTCGCGGCATCGAACACCGTAATGTCGGCAAAATAACCGGACTTGATCAAGCCGCGCCCCGTAAGATGTTCTCGCTGCGCCGGCATCGAAGTGATTTTGCGAATCGCCTGCTCGAGCGGCATCAATTTTTGATCGCGGACATAGCGCCCCAGAAATCGTGGCATGGACCCAAACGCACGCGGGTGCGTGTGCGGCTCGAAGAGCAGACCATCGAGCGAAAGTTCATTCGCGTCCAGTCCAATCGAAGTCCACGGCTGCTTCAGCGCATAGAGCATGTCCTGCTCGCTGGCCATGAAATAGAGCGCACCCGTCTGCGCATTATCGCCCAGGATAAAATCAAAGAGCGCGTCATACTCGGGCTTCCCTTCCGCCTTGGCCATTTGGGCCACGGTCTTGCCGTCGAATTTCTTCAGAGCCGGATTAAAGACTCCTGAAATCAGCACGCCGGAGCCGCCTCCGCTATCAAGAAATAGGTTCTCCCAATCTTGGTGGTCGGTAGCCATTTCACGCTTGATTCGTGCTCGCGTCGCGGGATCGTGCAGTCGTTCGAGCAGCTTGTCCGTGCCGCCATCGGCGACCCACGGTGGCAGCGATGACGCCAGCGCCGTCGCCCCCGCCACATAAGGATACTGATCGGCGCGGATATCGAGTCCCGCATCTCGCGCCGCCTGGATTTTCGCCACCACGCGCGGCATCGAACCCCAGCGCGATTTGCCGCTCACCTTGAGATGAAAAATCTCGACCGGTATTCCGGCTTCACGCCCGATGCGGATGGCCTCATCGAGCGCTTCCATTTCACTCGCGCCTTCGCTGCGCATGTGCGTCGCGTAAATTCCGCCGTATTGCGCGGCAACTTTCGAAAGCTCGATCAATTCGTCGGTCTTTGCAAAGTGCCCCGGCGGATAAATCAGCGCGGTTGAAATTCCCAACGCGCCATCTTTCATCGCTTGCGCCACCAGCGATTTCATTTGCTCCAGTTCCGCAGGCGTCGGTGCCCGGTCGTCATCGCCGATCACGGCTTCGCGCACCTGCGCTGCGCCTACGTAGGTTCCCAGATTGATCGGTGTGCCGTCTTTCTCGAGGCGCGCGAAATATCCATCGAGTGTGGTCCAATCAATCGTCAAATGATAGTGATCGAGATACGGTTTCAGCGGCGCCAACGTTTTTTCGTTTTGTGGCGAAATCGAACCGCCTTCGCCGGTAATTTCGGTGGCGATTCCCTGCGAAAGCTTGCTGAGCGAACGATTATCAATCAGCAGCGCGGTTTCCGATTGCCCCAGCATGTCAATGAACCCCGGCGCAACGATCCTCCCCGTCGCATCAATCACTTTCGTGGCTTTCGCGTCATGCAGGTCGCCGATCGCCTCGATGCGATCGCCGCGGATCCCGATGTCGGCCGCATACCACGGCCCGCCGGCCCCATCGAGAACGTGCCCGTTCTTGATGACCACGTCGAACGGCGCTTTCTCGTCCGCGGGCGTCACATAAATCGCAGCTGCAATCTCGCCCACCGCTTGGCCTACAATTTTTTGCGGCGCCTCTGGATCGTCCGCCGGAAGCGAAACGCGATTAACGTAAATCGCAAATGCCAGCCGCCGGCCTTCGGGCGTGGTCGTATAACCTGCGAGCCCCTTCCCGGTAAGCATCAATCTCCGATTCAAATTGTCGTACGCGTTGAACGTGCCGGTCTTCGCGAAAACGTGGCCCGCCGCTGGCGAATTCACCTGAATATTCCAAAGCGTGCCATCGCGCCCCAGCACCGGCAACGCATTTTCAAATATCGAGAAATCCTTCTGCCGCGACATGAACGCCAGATAATGCACCATAAAATCCGGCGTGAAATATGCAGACTGCGCCCCGCCCGCGCCGTCTCCTTGCGAAGCTCCACTTAAATCCAGCCCGGCCTTGACGAGAAACTCTCGCTCGAGATCGAATCCCGCTTGATCAACATCCTTCGTCTTGTGCGCCAGTGCTTCGCCCAGAATGAACGGTGTCATCGTGGCATGCAGGTTCTGGCTGACTTTCAGCGTGACCTTGATCTCTTCTGACAGCGGCGGTGAAACATGTTCGGCCACTACATTCTCAGCCGTGTAAACGGCTGCAGCCGCACCCAAGTCAACTTTCTCACTGGCTGGCGGCACAGTGGCAGCAATGCCCTTCTCTCGCAGCGCCTCGGCGAAAGCGACCTGCGCGAATCGACTGGGCGCCGGAACATCGTACGCGTACAGGATGGGAGCCTTGCCCAAAGGGAACGTCCCGGTCATGGTCACGGTGTAAGTGCCATTCGGATTTGCGGTTTCGTTCGGAGGTTGAATATCCGGCTTGGCGCCGGCCGGACCAGTCACTGCTCGATTCACGAAGTTCACGTAGTCCGTCGCGGGAGAAACGCTCATCCCGACCGGCGCGCCTTCCGTGGCGCCGGGCGAAACGGTCACATCAATAATGTTGTCGTTCACACAAATCGGCGAGATCACCGCTTCCGTGCCGTCTTCGTGGCCGCCTTCCGGGAAAAGTGTCGAGTCCACCAGAACGCGTCCTGCCACACGCTTGATGCCCTTCGCAGCCACCTGCGTCGCGAGTTCGCGAATCACAAGAAGCGGATCGCCCGACACGGCCTTGGTATCCGGACTCGCGTCATAGGAATGATCCTCATTCTGAAATGTCAGCGTCCCGTCCGGCTGAATTCGGCCCGAAAGGTTGGGATCGCCGGAAGCAACCAGAATCAGATCGCCGTTCAAGGTTCCGTCGGGCGCAATCGCTCCGGTTCGATAGACGCGCGTGTGAAAACGATAGTCGGCGCCAAGCAACTCGAGAGCAGTGCCCTCGGTCAAAAGCTTCGTGGTGGATGCGGGAGTGAAGAGCTGTTGTCCATTCAAAGCATACAGAACTTTGTCGTCGTCCAGCGAATAAACCTCGACGCCGAAACTGGCGTGGCTGTATTCCGGACGGCTGGTGATTTCGCGTATGCGCGCGGCGAGCAAGGAATCATTCTGCGCTGGAGCCGCGGACGTCCACCCCACAATAATGCCAGCGACAAGAACCAGCACTGGCTTCAACACCATGATCTTTCTTCTTCGAGTCATTCGTGAATCGCACCTTTCGCGGATTGTAAGAAGTAGACCAAACGATCATGAACGGCCGGCGAAGGAATACGCACGCCGCAGATACGCGTCAAGTTCGGGAACCCGAAAAATCTTCAGCAGCACGCCGAGCAGCAATACACCGGACGCAGAAACTAGCACTAATAGAATCAATGCCCCAGCAATGTGCTGCCAGGCGATGAAGTTCTCGAGCCGCCCAACCAGCCAGTAGCACGCGTAACCCGCGATGCAGGACGCCGCGGCCACTTTTAGAAAGAACACAATCAGACTCGCCTCTTCAGGATTCCGCGTGCGCCGCCCCAGCAGCGAAAACAAAATAATCGTGTACGCGATAATGCCGATCGTACTCGCGAGCGCCAGGCCGCGAAAATCCAGCCTGCGCACCAGCACCCAATAGACCGGCAAGCTAAGAAGAGTGGTCAAGGTCCCAACCACCGCGGGCGTGATCGTGTCGCGCGTGGCGTAAAACCCACGCGCCAAAATATTCTGAGCTCCCCACGCAAAGAGCCCCAGCGAGAAAAAAGCCAGCGCCGAAGCGGTAGCGGTGAGATCAGCACCGTGCAGCCGCGTGCGCGAAAAAGCCAGGTACACTAAAGGCTCGCTCTGCGCGATGATCAGCGCGGAAATCGGCAGCAGCAAAAAGATCAAAGCCTTAAAAGTGGAATTGAGGATCCGATTCAGATCGTCCATCTTCTTTTCCGAATACAGTTGCGCCAGAATCGGAAAAGACGCGACCCCGATCGCCTGCCCGACTAATCCGAGCGGCACCCGCATCAAGGTCTTCCCGTAACTCAACCAAGTAATCGACGCGGGCTGCAGATAAGACCCGAACCAGCGAATGATCCAATCGTCCACAAATGACAACGACAGAGCTAGCATGATGGGAACCGAAAGCTTCAAAAACATCCAAAAGCCCGGATGCCGGACGTTGAAGTTTGGAAGATAGATCGCGCCCACTCGGTACGCGCCATAGATTTGCAGCAGAAAATTCCCAACAATCGCTCCGCCGAGCACCCCCACTGCAAAACCTGTGATGCCGATGCGCGACGAAAGCAGCACCCCGCCGATGATAATTCCGATGTTGTAAACGAGCGGCGCGAGCGACGGGATCACGAACTGCCCTTTCGCATATTGCACCGCGCTCAGGATGCTGCCTTCGTAAAAACAAATCTGCGCCGGCAGCATCAGCCGCGTAAGAAATATGGTCTGCTGCAGCTCCGCGGGCTTAAAACCCGGCGCAATGTATTTCACCAGGTGCGCCGCAAAGATTTCACCCAGGATCACCAGCGCCACCAGCGCGAAACCCATCACCGTAACCACGGTGGAAAAGACGCGCCAACCCTCGTCCTCGCGCTGCTCGGTCACATACTTCGCGAATACCGGAATGAACGTGACGCTCAGCGATCCTCCAGCGATCAGGTAATTCAAGAAATCGGGAAGCGTAAAAGCGGTGTAATACGCGCTGGTGGAGGCGTTCGCTCCGATCTGATGCGCCACTGTCCAGTCGCGAAAAAATCCCAGGATGCGGCTGAGCAGTACGCTGGTCATTACGATGCCCGTCGCGGCGGCGATGCGGCGGTTCAGGTGCTCGGTCGTCACGCACGCAATGGTAGATGGTTTGGCGCGTGCGGACTAGTGGGTTTGCGGCTGCTGTTTCCGGCGTGCACAGAGACTGCGGCAACTGAAAATGATTCGGAAGGTGCCTAACGATCGCGCCGCTAAATCCGGAGCTTCATTCGAGGTTGGCGTCGTGCTCCGCCAGCGCAGCTTCCCCTTCCGGCACCTTAATGCCTTCCCGCGCAGGCGTTCCGTCTGGCGCAGCGCGCAGATACTGGATCGGCCAGCTTATCGGAAATCCCACCTGCTGGCCGACCATGAGCGGCCAGTACGGCTGGCGCAAGAATTCACGAGCAAGGATCACGACGTCCGCCTTGTCTTCACCCAGGATGTTATCCGCCTGGGTCGCCGACGTAATCATGCCCACCGCGCCGGTCATAATTCCCGTCCGCTGCCGGATTTGATCGGCGAAAGGAACCTGATAGCCCGGGCGCGCCGGAATTTGCACTCCCGGCACGACTCCTCCCGACGAGCAATCAATCAAGTCCACGCCCAACGGTATAAGCTGCTCGGCCAGAGCCACCGATTGCTCGATGTCCCACGCACCGTCAACCCAGTCGGTCGCGGAAACGCGCACGAAAAGCGGTGAACGCTCCGGCCACACACGCCGCACAGCCGTAACCACCTCGCGCAGTAAGCGCGTCCGGTTTTCAAACGAGCCGCCGTAAGAATCCGTGCGCTTGTTCGCCAAGGGTGAAAGAAATTCATGCAACAAATATCCGTGAGCGGAATGAATCTCCATCACTTCAAAGCCGGCTTGCAACGCCCGGCCCGCGGCGTCCGCAAATGCCTGGATCACGCCCCGAATGCCCCGTTCGTCGAGCGCGCGTGGCATCGCGTACGTTTCGGCGAAAGCCACAGCGCTGGGCGCGACGGGCTCCCATCCGCCCTTCGATTCTGGAATAAATCCGGCAGACTCCCACGGAGCAGGAGTACTGGCTTTCCTTCCCGCGTGCGCCAGCTGAATCCCCGGCAAAGTCCCCTGCGAGCGCACGAATCGCGTAATACGCGCGAGTTCCGCGATGTGTTCACCCTTCCAAATTCCCAGATCCTGAGGGCTGATGCGCCCCTCAGCAGTAACTGCGCACGCTTCGGTAAACGCGAGCGCTGCACCGCCCACCGCGCGGCTGCCCAGGTGCACCAGATGCCAATCGTTGGCGAAGCCGTCCGTGCTCGAATATTGGCACATCGGCGAAACCACGATTCGGTTTCGCAACAGCACGTCGCGAATTTGCAATTCGTCGAATAAGCTACTCAACGATTTTCTCCTGCCTCAAGGGTGGAAAGGTGACGCGCAACCGAAAGATAGGTTAATCATTCCGCTTGTGATTCTTGATGTGCCGGTGATCGGCCACCGGATCTACCAATCGTAGCGAGTGAACTCCGTTTTTTGCATCGAAGCGATAGATCAGCACAGCGTCGGCGGCGCGATCTTCCCCAATCAGCTCCAGTTCCGGATTATCAATCACAATGTCGCCGTTGTTCTTGATCCGCAGCTCGCTGCCCACTTGCAACACAATTTTCGTTTCGTTTTGGCTTGCTTTCATCATTCCTCCGCGCCACCCAGCCAAAAGCCTCGATACACTCACAGCCTACGCGACACGCGAATTGGATGACCTGTGGACGTGAAAGGTGGCAGCGTTTATCGCCGTGGACCGTGCTTCAGCGACGATTCTCTATCCCTGAATTGCCAAGCGGGTGGATCGCTAGCTGGAAAGGATTCCACGGAGGCTTCATCCACTAGATCAAATTCCTGGGCTGGAACCGCTGCGGACTCGGAAGGTTGCTGCTCCGCACCGGTCTTGAATAATTTCGCCGGAGAACTCATCGCAAATTCATCCTACAAACGGTTTACCACGCTGGTGGCCATGGCGCAAGAGAAGCAACCTGCCGATACGTAGCCTCGAAAAATGAAGGCAGCGCTGCGACGCGCTAGATGTTGGGCGCCTCAAAGCGAGGATGAGTAGGAAAATTAAGGGTTAGAATTTGAAAACCAAGCCCACTGAACCTTTGGGGCTGAACTGATAAGTGCTGAAATACCGCGTACCCACCGCGTCACCGGACAAGCGAATCGCCCATCGCGGATGAAATGGCAGATCGGCGCCTCCGCCCAACTCGTACGCCAAGGCGTGCTGAGAACCAGCGGCAGTCTGCGGTGTGAAATGCGAATAGCCGATTAACGCGTGAGCCCACACCTCGATCCCTCGCCGAGCGGACCAGCGAAACCGCGGGCCGCCATAGCCGGCCACAAACCAGGCACTAGCTCCGGATTGATTGCCATGAGTGGCCGTAAACTCACCTTCGGCGCCTAGCCAGTTATTGAAATAATAAACCATGCCGTAGTTGAATCCGTTCAGGTTCTGCGTAATGTGCGGCAGCTCGTAGAAGCGAAAAAACGTATAGCCGAAGTACGCTTCCCAGTCGTAGGTTTCAAACACGCTGGCCACATCCTGCGGAGGTGCAGGCGTCGCGGGCATCAGTGACAACGGCGTGGAAGATGGAAGCGCAGCTGTCGTGTTGGCTGCCCCGGCAAACGGTGAAGCCATCAGCGTGGGACCGGATGTGGGCGCGCCCACGGGAGCCGGCAATGCGAAATAGGAATTCGGCAGCAATTGTGAATTGGAGATACTCATCTGTGCGCCGGCGTCTACAGCTATTAAAAAGACCAGCGCAAATAGGATAGCGATGTGTCGCATAGCTTGTATCCCCCAAAAAGGCGAAAAAAGTATCAATCGTACCCCCATAATTTGACCGAGAAGGGGTACTTGTGTCCACTGCAAATTGTCGCGGTGTAGACAGAAAGGCGAATTTACTAGCGCGGCTTTCTTAGTGTCCTCTCATTTTCAAGCACACCGTTGATCGACGCCATCGCATGTCCTTGACCAAAACTATTTGGCGACGCATCCCACGCCCAATTTTCACGCGCGAGCCGCTTGGCCACCTCCCGTCACTCGTGTAATCTTTGGTTATGGCCTGCCAATCCGCGCCTCGTCGCGCGATTCCCGCTAAGGACAATTCGTGGCTCTGAAGGTTGCTTTTGTACTGGGCTTCGTATTGTGCGCGACGGGCTTGGTTTCTCCTCCGTTCGCTCTAGCCTTGGGCCTGCTTTACGGATTTTCCTTCGTCCACCCTTTTCATTCGGAAAGCCGCACAGCTACCAAATATCTCCTGCAGGCTTCCGTAGTCGGACTCGGCTTCGGCATGAATTTGCATCAGGTTCTCCGTGCGGGACGCAGCGGCTTCGTTTACACCGCGCTCAGTATTGCTTTTGCCATGACGCTTGGCCTGCTCGCCGGGCGGCTTCTCGGGGTGAACAAGACCGCCTCTGCCCTCATAACCGTGGGCACCGCAATCTGTGGCGGCAGTGCCATAGCGGCTGTTGCGCCAATCATCCACGCGGACCAGGAAGAGACCGCGGTATCTCTCGGCACGATCTTCATCCTCAATTCCATCGCGCTTTTGATCTTCCCGCCATTGGGCGCGATGCTCCATCTCTCGCAGCAGCAATTTGGCCTTTGGGCAGCGCTGGCGATTCATGACACCAGCTCCGTAGTAGGAGCGGCCGCTCGTTACGGTGCAGTCGCCCTCGTCGTAGGAACAACGGTCAAGCTCACGCGTGCCCTGTGGATCGTGCCGGTTTCGATCAGCGCCGCACTAGTCAAACGATCGAACACGCACATACAGTGGCCGTGGTTTATCGCCCTATTTTGTCTGGCCGCGCTGCTGAATACATACGTCAACCGCTTCTCCGGCGTTTGGCACGTGATGAGCATGATCGGAAAGCTGGGCTTGACCGCGACTCTCTATTTGATCGGGACCGGAATCTCTCGCGCCACAGTAAAGCAAGTAGGCGTTCGTCCGATGCTGCAGGGCGTCTTCCTGTGGATTGTAGTGGCAACTACTTCGCTGTGGCTGATTTCTGCCGGATGGATATCGCTGTAAGAGCCCCTGCCTATGCTCAAACGCTGGACTCGCTCATCACCGTCGGCGCCGCTTCTGTCGGCCCCGCCAGATCGTTCACGACCTCCGAGAGCGTAATCGCCATCCGGCTGCCTTCGGCGAGGTGAAGACGAGCCGCTATCCGCTCGATGTCTCCCGGGTAGTTCCACAGACCAACGAATATTTTCAAATCAGGCGCTTGCGCGCGAAGCTTATTATAGAGCGCTCGTGCGTGCACCAGCGCAAACGGAGGCAGCGCGGAAATGCACACAACATTGGGGCGCGCGAGCATCACCAGCGAGATCATTTCCGCGTTGCGCTGCAGCGGGACGCTGGATGCCCGCAGGCCGCTCTTTTTCAGCAATTGCGCAAGCATCTCCCCTGCGATTTCGTCGGCTTTGTCGCGTGCCGGAACGCAAACCACTTTTACCGCACGATTCTCGGCTAGGATCCGAAGCTCCTGCGTGCCGGATGATGCTGCGTCCGATGGCGACAAAGCCTGTTCCGCGCTGGCCCCTTCGCGACACCGTTCCGCGTCGACCGCGTACAATTCCTCAATCAGCTGACGGGTATTCTGCTCAATGTACTTTCCCGTGTCGGCGTCAATGCGGTTTCTATGCCGGTCCTTCTCCGCCAGATTCAACGCCGGAATCAGCACTGAATCGTAAAGCTCCTCGAGCGGCTTCTCCTTCAGGTATTCCACGAGAATCAGGCGTGCCTCGTCGCGATCCAGAGCGAGCAGCCTCTGATAAAATCGCGAATCGGGAGTCAGCACCGGATCGTCGCCCAACAGAACCGGGAGAAAACTCAATCGCGGCACGTAGCGTCCTATGACCACCACGCACAGCGTCAAGGGCGTCGAGAGTAGCAGGCCAATCGGTCCCCAGATCGCCGTCCAAAAGATCGCGGCAACCAGCACGGCGAGCGACGAGATCCCCGTGTAAGCTCCGTAGAGCGCCGGCTCAATAAAATTGGATACGATGATTTCCGTGATCACAAACAAGCCCAACGTCATCAGCGGGCGCGACCATCCCTGAAAAACCGCGAGCGAAAGCAAAAGTGGCAGAATCCCGCCCAATGGCGGTCCGATATAGGGCAAGAACCGAAGAATACCGACGAGTACTCCCCAGAGCAGCGCTCCCGGCACTCCAATGAAATGCAAACACGTCCCGATAAAGATGCCGTAACAGGTATTCACCAGCAATTGCATTCGCAAATACCGGCTGACGCGCGCGGCAGCTTCATCCATGGCTTGTGTCATGGCGTGCAGCCGTCCCTGCCCCGCCAAAGAAATGAAACGATTACGCAGATTCTCTCGCCGCATCAGCATGAAAAATGTGAAGACGACGACGATGCCGAAACTCGCCACCAATCCCAGCACGCTTTGCACGGACTCCAGCGGCAGGCTCGGTGGCTTCACAATCTCTACCGGAAGCGGCCGCTGCCGCGAGGCTTCATACGCCGGCCGGGATTCGCCCGCCGCGCCGTGCGCCGGCGGCGCTACCAATTCCTTGCTGATTTCGTTCATCGTATTGGAAGCGTTGTTGATCGTCTCGTTCCGGGTCCAGTGCAGCGAGTCAATCTTGTTCTTGATGTTCGTCCGGTAATGCGGAAGCTCGTTCATTACCTGGCTGAACTGCAGCCCTACGGTCCAGCCCAAGGCGCTCACCGCCACGACGGCCAGCAGTACGACCAAAAGGGTCGAAACCACGCGGCCCAACCAGATACGCTCCAGCATCCTCACAAATGGCGTCAGCACAAACGTCAGCAATACCGCCAGCGCGAAGGGAATCAGCACGACTTTGGCGAAGTAGAGAGTCGCCACCACTACCACTGCGACGACCACTCCAAGCAGGTGCTCGACATCGCGAGATGTATCTGGACGAGCCATTAGAGTATTCCTGTTTAGAAGCCGCTACGCGCCGTACGGTTGACTTATACTTCCGTTCTTTTTCGCAGCGGTATTCTCCTGCCGTAAAGAGCCAACGAGCCGGCTCTTCAGATCAGCCGAGGATTCAACTGCGATTCGGAGCATTCGGAAAAGAACCGGGCATAGGAGCCGTTAGAGATGCGTATTTCGGCCGGGTCACAATGGACCGCAGTTTGCACATCGTCGAAGGAAATTGCCATACAGTGAAGCATGGAGACAGTAAGCCGTGATCACGGAGGAAGCGTCCCTCAAAATTGCGAGTAGTCCAACGGAACCGTGCCAGCCGCGTTGTCCGCAGCCAGACCTGCCGGAGCTAAGTCGCTGACGAGTTCCGCGCTGGCACAAACGACGAATACACCGCGGCGAGAGCCACGATCACGTTGGCCACTACCACCGGCATCGCGCCGATGAGGAATCCGTAAGTCACCCACATCAACGCAGCGATAGCCTGCACGATCCGTAGCATCTTCGGCTGACGGCAAAAGTACGACACTGCGAAAACGCCAGTCGCCACCCACCCAATCCAATTGATCATTTCGCGGTCCCATCCAGCTCGAGTTGAGCTTCGGCGTGAACGGAACCCGCGGGCCGCAGCGTCAACCAATCGGTGCGAACCTTGTCCCATTCCTGAATCAGAAAACCGTAGGACTCGAGGAATGCTCGAATTTGCGCGCGGTTCTTGCCGACTATCCTTTCCAGGATCGGCACCAGCACACCCAGCGCGCTGGGACTGAGAATCGTCCGTTGCGCGATCTGCGAAACGTGCTTCGTTTCCGAAACGGCAATCGTGAATCCGTCGCGCGCATTCACGTGCAGCATCACGTGAATGTCCGAGCTGCCGTCTCCCGCATAAATCACGTGGTCCGGCCCGATTTTCATCGCCGCTTGCAGCTCATCCAGAAACGCCACCTTGCCGTAACCGGCGGTCGCGCGCACGATCGTGTCAATTTCACCCGTACTCTTGTACTTGAACTCAGTCCCGTGAATGTGATCCTTCGGCAAAATTCCCTCGAGCGCCGATTGAATCACTTCGACAGGCGCCGCGGACAGTACGTAAAAATCAAAATGGTATCCTTCAATGCCGTGGTCCAGGATTTCGTTCAGCAAACCGATATTCGCCTTCAGCCGGATCTGCTTTCCCACCTGAATTAAATGTTCTTTGCGTACGCGCGAACGAAATTCCGGATCGTGCAGCAAAAGGTAAGCGAGCTCGGCGCCCTGTTGCACCAGATTGATTTTGGCCATTCCCGCGGCTTTGCGCTCGAATTCCGCGGTGGGAATTCCCACGATCTCGCTCAAAACGTATCCCGAATCGTTGAACGTCAGGGTCTGATCGAAATCGCTGACGAATAAATAAGACTTCAGCGCACTCTCGTTCATATAGGCGATATACCTCCGGCTTCCAATCTAATTTGTGGCGCTTGATTTTGTCGCAAGTGCTAACCAAGCATCTTAGTTCAGGTTTATCGCGGCGTCATGGCCGAGGATTCACGCCCCGCGACTTTTGTGGCGGGTTAATTCTCACTCTATAGTAGATGCAATCGCGCGCCGAATTGCCGCAAGAATATTGCCGCTGTTTCGAGAGCGTCAAGGTATCGCTAACTCGATTGAGGTATTGGGTGTTGCAGTCGGAAAGAGCGGAGGAGCGTCCTCGTGTCGCGGTGCCGCGCGGCTCGTGAAAGGCTGTTCTACGGAGTTCTTTCGCGTAGAGCGACCAGTTGAGTATCCACCGGCACGCCACGCTCTACCTTCACGTGCAGCACCGCCTCGAACGGCTTCGGCTCGCCAGTCGCCGCACGAGAAAGCCGCAGCAATAAATCCTGCACTGCATTTTGGCGACACACAAATTCCACTGCGCCCTGTGTGCCAAATGTTGTGGTGCCTGCCAGGATCATCGCCGATCGTGACGGATTTAATCCTCGCATCAACACGATCACCGCATAATCATCGGTTAGCGGCTGCTTCGAAGGCGTTGCCAGAAAAACTTTCTGCTCGTCAGGTTCCGGGTGAACATTCACGATGGACAAATCGCCCTCACGCGGGCCCGAAGCAACCCGTTGAAAAACAAATTCCTTCGCGCCCGGAATTTCCAGCAGCGTGAGATTTTCGGAAGGAGAGCCGACAAAAATCAGATCGTTATTCTTGGCGTCGTCCAGCGAAAACAAGCTCCCCCGCTTTACGCGAATCTGCCGATGCAACGATCCGAACACTTGGTCGAGGTCGTGCACCGCCAAAACCTCGCCCACTCCGGTGTAATGATCGAAGATCGCATCGCGCGAATCTCGAGCGGGATTGTAATAGCGCAACCCAGTCTCCGGCCGCCCCGTAAACGCCGCGTTACTGAAAATTAGCCACGGATCTTCCGGGCTCGCAAGAAAGGGCTTCCAGAAAACTTGAAAAGCCTCTGGCGCCGCCGCCACGTCGCTTGCATGAGCGGTATCAGGCCCTCTTCGCGTGCCCCAAAGGGCTGCAATCACCAATACCGCCGCGCTGAGCAAAACCGCTAGCGTCACGATCACCGCAAGGCGATTTCGCGCCGTCTGGCGCAGTCCGGAGTCGTCATATTCCACGTGATGCGGACCGGACCCGTGGCTTCGGGGTACCGAAACAGTACGATGGTGGAACGCCAGCAGGTAACTGCCCTTAGGCAGCTCCACCACGGTCGAATCCTCGTTCCCCTCTGACGAATAGTACTCTGCGAGCTTGGCGCGCAGCCGTCCCGCTTGCACTCGCGTGGTCGAATCCACCTGGGGGTCAAAGTCTGTCGGGCGCCCGAATACCTCCGTGGCGATCTGGTATTCCTTGACGGGTGCTCCGGGATGGTCGAGGGCGTGGACTGCCAGATATCGCAACAACTTGCACAACGACTCGGAACCGTGAAGCGCATGGCTCGCAGTAAGTTTCTCGATCTGGCGAAGGATGTGTTCGCGATCCGCCATTTGGACGTATGTTACATGATTGTGACTTGAAGTAACAACTTCTCAAACTCACTGCAATTGAAAGACTTCCTCATGTAACTGTATCAGACCGATTGAAACTTTCTATCCGAGCCATACAGTTCCAAAATGCGCCATCTTTCAGGGGTGGGGTCTGTTTCAATCTGGTACATGGCAGGCTCGAAGCGATCGAGACGGCGCTCGAACGCCAATTTCTGTCCGCCGCGATCTGCCTGCTTGTCTCCCACGCCTTAGTTTCGGAACTCTTCGAGGTCAATTGATTGTCCAGCTCCAGCCACAAGGCGAGCTACCGGCTCCATTTCAGCTATCGGTGCCAAGGCTACCAGATTGAGATAAGCGAGGGGGATGATAATGAGAAAGCTCTTTCAGCTGTTCGTGCTGTCACTCGCAGTTGCAATGGCCGGCATCTGCAACGCGCAGACGGTTACAGCTCGACTTGAAGGCACGATCACCGACCCTGGCGGTGCCGCGATCGTCGGCGCCACCGTCACCGCGACCAATACCGGCACGGGACAGGTCTCGACGGTGCAAACGAACGATCTCGGCTATTACGTTATCCCTGCGCTTCCGCCGGGCCAATACCACGAGGAGGTCGCCCAGAAGGGCTTCGAAAAAGTTACGCGCGACTTCGAATTGCAGGTCTCCCAAATCGCGGTTGTCGACTTTCAGATGACAATCGGCGCCATCAGCGAGTCAGTAGTCGTCAGCGGTGGGTCTCCTGTGATTGACGCCGCAGACTCTTCGGTCAGCACAGTCATCCAAGGCCGCCAGATCACCGAGTTGCCACTGAACGGGCGAAATTTCACGCAATTGGCCACGCTGGTGCCGGGAGTGAATCGCGGAATACCTACGGGTGCCGCGACTGGGACGCAAAACAACACGGAAACTTTCCGCTACAGTGAAAGCGGCGGCGGCTCGCTGGCGGTGAACGGATTGCCACCACAAGCAAATAACTTTATTTTCGACGGCATCGACAACAACGAGACGTTGGTCAATACCATCATCTTCTTCACACCCGCCGACGCGCTGCAGGAGTTTAACGTCATCACCAACGTCGCGCCCGCGGAGTTCGGCCGCGCCGGCGGCGGCGTCATCTCTTCCACTCTGCATTCTGGCAGCAACGAATTCCATGGCAGTGCTTTCTGGTTCCATCGCGACGAAAGTCTGGATTCAAAGTTTTTCTTTGACAGCGGCGCAAAGCCCGTATTTGCCCGGAATCAATTCGGCGGTACGCTCGGCGGGCCGGTCATCAAGAACAAGCTGTTTTTTTTCGTGGATTACCAGGGCTTGCGATTGAACCAGCCGCAGGGCAGCAACACCGGTACCGTACCCACGGATCTGATGCGCACCGGCGATTTCTCGGAGCTGTTGTGTGGATCCGAAGCAGCAACCACTTGCCCTGCGAGTACCAAACTTGGAGCGCCCGTTCATATTGTCGATCCGCTAACCGGCGCGCAATTTGAAGGAACCGGCGCCCAACCCAACGTAATCCCCACCGGCCGCCAAAACATGGTCGGCCTGAATTACTTGAAAGCGTTCCCCGAGCCAAATTGCACACCGACGATTGATCCACGCTGCGGCACGATTGAGCAGAATTACAGGAATTCTTCGAATCTTGTGGAAGACTGGAACGACTTCGATGTTCGTGGTGACTACAACTTCAGCTCCAGCGACCAAATTTTCGCCCGCTTCAGCTGGGGCAAGGACGACAACGTCGAAGCTCCGTTTTTGACCACCTTACCCTCGGGATTCGGCACCGGAACGACGTTTAATCATCCCAACGGCGCTTCCATTGGCTGGACGCACGTCTTTCGATCGGACCTGATCAACGAAATGCACTACGGCTATGTGCGGACCACATACGGTTATACTCCGCCCTTCGCTGGCACTCCGATTTGCATCAACCTCGGAATACCGAACTGCAACAACAGCTCTGATTTGGGTGGCATCGCCTTGATCGGCGGCAACGGCGGTCAAATTGAGTACACCGGTGACTACGGCCCGTATCTCGTTCCGCAAACCAGCTTTGAATGGAATGACGCTCTTACGTGGGTGAAGGGAAAACACACGATCAAAATGGGAGCCAACATCATTCGGCGCCAACTGAATCTTTTTCGTCCGACTGCGGGCAAGGGCTTCTTCAACCTGTGCGGAGACGGCGGAAGCAACGGCAACGGCACAAGCGCAACGCACTACGAAGTTTCAGACATTCTTGCTGGTTTCGTTTGCCAGTATCAAGACGGCGTACCCTTCGGTGTGGTCGGTACAAGAAGCTGGGAAAACGGTTTCTTCGCCCAAGATGACTGGCGCGTTACGCCGCGGTTGACTTTGAACCTGGGTATGCGCTGGGACGTTTTTACGCAGCCCATCGAAGTGGATAATCGTCAGGCGAACTTTGACATCGCCACCGGGGCGTTGGTCATCGCAGGAAGCAACGGCGCGTCCCGCGGTTTGGTGCCAAACGATTATCACAATTTCGGACCTCGAGCCGGATTCGCGTATCAGCTCACGAGTGATGCCAAGACTGTTCTCCGCGGCGGCATCGGCGTGTTCTACTTCGTGGACCGGGGCGGCATTGATAACCAACTCGCGCAGAACCCGCCGTTCAGCGGCTCAGCCAGCTTTCAGCAAAGCAAAGGCTATGAAATCGCGCTTTCCGGCTCGCTGCCATGTTCGCCGGCTTGCTCACAGGCGCAACTCGATTCCACCACCGCAACTGCGCCGGTACCAACGGGCGCGGCAGCGTTCGCGGGGCTGAATCTTTCGGCACCGACGAACGTAAGCGTGGTTTCCTATTTGACCACCAATCTTACGCCTCAAGTCACTGAGTGGAACCTCCAACTGCAAAGGCAGATCGGCACCAATACATCGGTGAGCCTGGGATATGTGGGCGATCATGGCGCTCGCATGCCGGGCTATTACAATGCCAACGAATACGAGTTCGGCGTGGATACGAATCTAGCGGACAACAGGATGTTCCCCAACATCAATACCGTCAGCGTCTTCAATACGTATGGCAAATCGAACTACAATTCACTGCAAGCGGAGGTCGAGCGCCGATTCACAAATGGTTTTCAACTGACTGGGTCATTCACATGGGAGAAGGAAACAGACGACTCTTGTGGCGCCTATGATTGCCAGCAGCCGCAGGACTTCCGGAACCTCCAGCTCGAAGAAGGGCTATCCAATCTCGACCAGCCCTACCGACTGGTTATCAGCGCGCTGTACGAACTTCCTTTTGGTCGCGGAAAACATTGGGGCAGCGACTGGTCACGCCCCATGGAAATCGCGCTCGGCGGCTGGCAGTTCAACGGCATCTACACCTTGCAGTCAGGCTTGCCGTTTGACCTCAGCGAAGGCGGCGGAGCGCAAGGTACGATTCGCCCGGACATCGTCGCGAAGACCAGCGTCAAGCCGGGAAACATCACGGAGTATTTCAACACTGCGGCGTTTACGCCGTCGCCCGCTACTTTGTTCACGGATGGAACTAATCAGAGCATCAGTTTCGACCGGCCCGGGACGGCAGGACGCAACCTAACGATTGGTCCGGGCCTGTCAAATCTGGATTTCGCGCTCTTTAAGAACTTCCATGTCTCGGAGCGCGTAAACGTGTCGTTCCGCGTCCAGTTCTACAACATCACCAACACACCGCACTTCGGACAGCCTAACTTCAACATCGGAAGCTACGGAATCAACAGCGGCGCGCTCGTCTTCAACCCGAACGCGCAATTCGGCGAGATCACCAGCGTATTGCCCAACAGCAATCGTGAAGGTGAGCTCGGTCTGCGGGTTACGTTCTAGTTCGGAGGGAAGCGGGCGCGAGCCCGCTTCCCTGCTCTGATTCCAGCCAGTTAGGATCCGACTGTGCGTAATTCACCATCACGGTACTCGCCTCGCGTGTCCCACGTCCGCTTCCTCATTTTCGTCGCGGCCGCTACACTGAGTCTGCAACCTTCATCGCTCCGCGCTTCGCCTGTTCATTCCGCATCGCACTCGACGTTGCAAGCAAACGCCACTCCGAAAATCACAAAGATGGACCCGCCCAACTGGTGGGTTGGATTCACTCCCGACTTGATGGTCCTCGCCACCGGAGAAAATCTCGAAGGCGCGACAGTGACGTGCGCTACCGAAGGCGTGCGTCTCACACGCTCGAAGGTCACGGACGGCGGCAAATACCTATTCTTCTGGCTGCAAATCGCGCCCGATGTTCGCCCCGGCGACGCAACGCTCCAAATCACCACGCCGTCCGCAAAGACTTCCGTGAATTTCCCGCTTCTCGCGCGCGAATCGTCAAAAGGAAAATTTCAGGGCTTCTCATCGGACGACACGATCTACCTGATCATGCCCGACCGGTTCGCCGACGGAGACACGACGAACGATCCGCCCGCCGCCTCTCCCGGCACTTACGATCGTTCGAAGGCACGCGCGTACCACGGTGGAGACTTCCGCGGCATCCAGGATCATCTCGATTATCTTCACGACCTCGGCGTCACCGCGATCTGGCTCACTCCTATCGTGGACAACGACAATTCCTCCCCACAGGACTATCACGGCTACGGCGCCGTGGATGAATACGGCGTCGAAGAGCACTTCGGCACGCAAAAAGATCTCCAGAATCTAGTCGCCGCCGCACACGCCAAAGGAATCAAAGTAATTTTCGATTTCGTGCCCAATCATATCGGCCCGAAACATCCGTGGGTCGCCGCGCCGCCGGAACCAGACTGGTTTCACGGCACAAAGGAGCATCACCTCGTCGCCTCAGGCGATTTTCAATATCTCACCGACCCGCACGCCCCGCCAAAATACTGGCGCAGCGTCGAAGAAGGATGGTTCGCCAACGTTTTGCCGGACATGAATCAGGAAAACCCGGACGTCGCAGAATACGTCATCGAAAACGCTCTGTGGTGGGCCGAAGAAACCGGAATCGACGGCTATCGCCTGGATACTTTTCCTTACGTCCCACGCACGTTTTGGTCGGAATGGCACCAGGCACTGCAGCAAATCTATCCGCACATGACCACAGTCGGCGAAGTGATGAACGGCGATCCCGCAATCACTTCGTTTTTCGTCGGTGGCCGTGCGCAGAACGATGGAATCGATTCCGGCGTCACCACCGTTTTCGACTATCCCTTCTACTATGCGCTACGCGAGGGACTGCTCGAAAATAATTCCCCCGAGCGAATCGTAAACATCCTCAGCCAGGATCATCTCTACCCGCACCCGGAACTGCTGTGGGTCTTCGCCGGAAATCACGACGTGTCGCGACTCGCCGGCGCAACAAGCGTTTCGCTCGAAAAGATCAAATTGGCATTTTCAATCGTACTAACCATGCGCGGCACGCCGGAGCTTTACTACGGCGACGAAATCGGCATGCCCGGCGGCAACGATCCGGATAACCGCCGCGATTTCCCCGGCGGCTTCCCCGGCGACAAACAAAACGCCTTCACGCAATCCGGCCGTACTCCGGAACAACAGGAAATTTTCTCCCACGTGCAAAAACTGTTGCGCCTGCGTAATGACCACCCCGCCCTCCGCCACGGCCAGCTCTGGCACATCTCTTGGGACCAGTCGTCCTACGCCTTCGCGCGCACCACCAGCGAAGAACGCCTTCTCGTCGTATTCAATTCCGGGGCCGCTACAAAAACGCTGCATCTGTCATTCGCCGGCACGCCGCTGCAAGGCGCACGCAAGTTAACGCCGCTACTAGGCGAACACGCCGGAAACATCAACGGCGACGATGCGGATCTCACGCTCGCTCCCGATGAGCTGGAGATTTTTTCAGTCGAGTGATTCAAACGTTGCTGCAATTTGCTAGGGCCGAACCAAAAGGGTGATAGCGATGCGTTCGAAGCGAGCCGGGCTAGTCATTCTCACTATTCTCTTATCAACGGCAGCATCGCCCGCAGCCCCCGCGGCCCAAGCCCAAAATCAATCTGCCCCCGGCGCGCCGGGCATCATTCCCACATGGACACCAGGAAGCAAGGAAGGCGTCGGTACCAGCACATCCACCGAGTCCCATGTCTGGTACACGTTGCAGGGCGGAATTCTGAGCGAAGTTTACTATCCGCGCTTGGAGACTGCGGACGTTCGCACCCTCGAATTTGCCGTCAGCGACGGCAAAACCGTCTGGCTCGAATCCAAAGACATGCAACATTCCATCGAACGCACGGACGACAATGCCTTGATCTACCGGCAAACCAGCCGCGACACCGCCTCCCGATTCACAATCACCAAAACGTACGCCACCGATCCATCACGCGACACCCTTCTAATTGACGTCACCTTTTCCGCGCCGAATGGATTCACGCTCTACGTCCTCTACGATCCCGCGCTCAAGAATTCCGGCATGGGTGAAGTCGGATACACGCAAGACGACGCGCTGGTCACCGAAAAACCCGGCGTCGCCTCCGCGCTCCTCAGCAGCAACGTCTTCCAGCAAATGACCAGCGGATTCGCGGGTACAAGCGACGGTTACACCGATCTGCTCTTGCATCAAAAGCTCGATTGGTCTTACACACGCGCCGAAAACGGCAACGTGGTTCAATCAGCAAAATTTACAGCAGCGCAACATTTCACCTTGGCGCTAGGCTTCGGTACCGCTCCCCCTGCCGCGATCGCCAACGCGCAAGCCAGCTTGCACGAGGGTTTCCCATCCGTGAGTGCTCGCTACGCAGCCGGTTGGAGCGAATACGTCCACACTCTGCGCCCAGTAAATGGACCGTACGCGCGCGAGTTCCGCCTGGCAGCGATGGTGCTGAAAGCTCACGAAGACAAAACCTTCCGTGGCGCGATGATAGCTTCGATGAGCATCCCGTGGGGGTTCGCGGTGAAAGCCGATGTTCCCACCGTCGGCGGATACCACCTCATCTGGGCGCGCGACCTTTATGAAGTCGCCACCGGTCTGCTCGCTGCAGGCGACCGTGCCGCGGCCGACCGCGCGCTCAATTATCTGTACACCGTACAGCAGAAATCCGACGGCAGTTTTCCTCAAAATAGCTGGCTCGACGGAAAGCCGTACTGGCCTTCGCTCCAAATGGACGAAGTGGCTTACCCCATGATCCTCGCGTGGCAGCTCGGCAAAACCGATGCCGAGATCTGGCAGAAACACATTCGCCCGGAAGCGGAATTTGTAGTGAGCCACGGTCCGATGACGGAAGAAGAGCGCTGGGAGGAAATCCCCGGATACTCTCCCTCCACGATGGCCGCAGAAATCGCGGGACTGATCTGCGCCGCGGACATCGCCCGGAAAAATGGCGCGAACGATGACGCACAGCGTTACACCAAGACCGCCGACGATTGGGCCGCCAACATCGAAAAAATCCTAGTAACCACCACTGGCCATCTCGGCGGCGCCCTCGCGTCCCAGGGCTACTACATACGCATGGACAACAACACAGACCCGAACGACGGCTATCAGCTCGACGTTCGCAATGGCGGCGGCCTGTGGGACGAACGCGACGTCGTTGACGCCGGCTTCCTCGAATTCGTGCGCCTGGGAATCCGTCCCGCGGACGATCCCACCATCGCGCGCTCTGTCGAAGTCATCGACTCCGCCATTCGCGTCGAAACACCCAACGGCCCCAGTTTTCACCGCTACAATCACGACGGCTATGGCGAAACCTACTTCGGCGGGCCGTGGCAAGGCGAAGGAATCGGAAGGATTTGGCCGATCTTCACTGGCGAAAGAGGCGAATATGAAATCGCGCGCGGGCGCGATGCCTCCGTCTACCTCGATGCCATGCTCCATTTCGCCAACGCCGGTGGAATGATCCCCGAGCAAGTTTGGGACCGCGCCGAGCCCACCCAATCTCATTTCGTGTTCGGCGAAGGCACCGGGAGTGCCACACCCCTCGCCTGGAGCATGGCCCAGTTCATCAGGCTCGTAATCTGCTCCCAGGAAAAGCGAATCGTCGAACAACCCTCGATTGTCGCTCAACATTTTATGAAGGAGCATCACTGACGGGCGGGAACCCGGGCGGTAACAGCTATGTAACATCGCAACTACATCGCCGAATATATCTGTAAAGTAATCTACTTACAGAGGTAACTGTTTCAAACCGATTGAAACTTCTCATCCAAGCCCAAAGCGTTTCAAATAGTCCAAGCTAGCAGCGGCCACTTTAGCCAGCGAAGCGAAGCAAGCCCCAGCTCGGAGACAAACGCATCGCTCATGCCGGGAAGCAAAAGCCCGAATGAGCCTCAACCAAAGTCAGCCAACGCACTAACAGCTCTGCCAAATAGGAGACACTTCATGAAACGCGCAATTCGCTTTGCGTTCGCTATTGCATTTCTCACGACTATCGTCGCCACGCTCGCGCACGCCCAGGACTTCAAGAAGCAAGTCATCTATCAGATCGTGACCGATCGCTTTTGCAACGGGGACACCAGCAACGACAATCCCCCGCAAAGCTCCGGCCTTTTCGATTCTTCCCAGACAAACTGGAATCTCTACTGGGGCGGGGACCTCGCCGGCATTCAAGCCAAGCTCTCCTATCTCCACGGCATGGGCGTCACCGCTCTCTGGATCTCCCCGCCGATGGATAACATCAACGTGAACATCCCGGACGGCAGCGGCAACCCCACCGCGCCCTATCACGGTTACTCCGCGCACGATTTCATGCGCATCGAAGAACACTTCGGCGACGTGAACAACACCTGGACCGCATTCGATAACCTCGTCACCGCCGCGCATAACCTCGGCATGAAAATCATCGTGGATTTCCCGGTGAACGACAGCAATCCCAACACCGATGGCGAAGATGGCGCGCTCTATAACGATGGCACCTTGGTCACGAACTTCAATACCGACCCCAACGGCTGCACCGGCGGCACAGTCGGCGGCTGCGTCTATCATCACACCCCGGGCATCCCCAGCTGCTTCTGCGATCGCTTTCAGATTCAGTACGACACGCTGGAAGGATTGGCTGACTTCAACCAGGAAGATTCCACCACCGACAGCTATCTGAAATCAGCGATGCAAACCTATCAAGCGCACGGCGTGGACGCTTTCCGCATTGACGCGGTGAAGCACGCCACTTGGGGTTGGGAATACAGTCTAGCGAACACTGCTTTCACTACCGATCCCAGTTTCTTCTTCGGTGAATGGTTTCTCACCAGCACCACCGACGAGTTCTACCACGACTTCTACAAGTACGCGAATAAGAGCGGCATGTCCGTGCTGGATTACGCGCTCTACCAGGCCGTTCGCGACGTTTTCGCGAGCAACAACAATTTCTCGGAAATCGATTCGCTCATTAGCACGGAAGATTCAAACTTCACCTGGCAGAACGACCTCGTCACCTTCTTCGACAACCACGATAATCCGCGCTTCCTGAATGTGAATGACAATACCAATCGCCTGAACGAAGCCACCGCCTACATCCTCACCGAGCGCGGCATTCCCATCATCTACTACGGCGATGAACAATATCTCTTCAACCCCACCAGCGGCGGCAGCACGCCCTACAACCGTCAGATGATGTCGTCCTTCAGCACCAGCACCACTCAATACAATCTGATCAAGGATCTCGCGACGCTGCGCCAGAATAATGACGCCGTCGCTTACGGCTCCCACACTCAACGCTGGATCAATAACGATGTTTACATCTACGAACGCCAGTTCTACAACAGCGTCGTGCTGGTAGCGATCAACAAAAATGATTCAACCAGCTACTCGATCACTGGACTTAACACCGCGCTGCCCGCTGGAAATTATTCCGATTATCTCGGCGGATTGATGGGCGGTTCTTCGATTGTGGTGGGTTCAGGCTCGGGCGGAAACAATCCCGTCACCGGCTTCACACTGAACGCGCACACCGTCGCTGTGTGGCAAGTGGTCGGCAGCATTCCCGCGCCGGAAGTCGGCTCGATCGGTCCCACCCTGGCTCAACCCGGAGTGAAAGTAACAATCGCCGGTCAAGGATTCGGTGCCTCTACCGGTTCGGTGAATTTCAACGGCACAAACGCCACGATCAATTCCTGGTCAAGCTCCAGCGTCACTTTCACCGTTCCCAGCGTCGCGAACGGTGTCTACAACGTACAGCTCAAGAACTCGTCCGGCACTGCGGCCAACACCATCCAATTCACCGTTCTCACCGCGCAATTAATTCCGGTCACATTCACAGTGAATAACGCGACTCCGACCAACACGGGAGACTACATTTTCCTTGCAGGTAACACCGTCGAACTGGGAAATTGGGGCTCGCCCACTCCTACTTTCGATAACAGCGTAGGGCCATTGCTCGATCCCAACTATCCCACTTGGTTCCTCAATGTTTCTGTGCCCGCCGGCCAAACCATCCAGTTCAAATTCGTCAAGATCGCGGCAGACGGAACCGTCACCTGGGAAAACGGCAGCAACCATAGCTACCTCGTCCCCACCAGCGGCATAGGAAGCGTAACCGTGAACTGGCAATACTGACAGCCAACAAACAGCGAAGGGCGCCAGCCGCGGCCGGCGCTCTTCACCAAGGTTTGCGCAAAGGATTTCGCTTTTCCGAAAATTCGGGGCGCAATTTTAGCTACGAGATAAGCGGTGCCCGCTTCGCGGAACTCAAACGTAGATCCTGCCAGCCCATTTCTTAGAAGCACAAGGCTTTCAGGACCTTCGTCTGCGGCCCGTCGAAGATTTTCGTTTCGCCCGCGCCCCAGATCGCAAGCCACGAATTCGTTTCGACAAGAGTGATTTCGCGGTTTCCAATTTCGCTCGCCGCGAAGCGCTCAATCCTCGCCCCGCCCGATTGATGAAATAGTTGAGCATCCGCATTCCCGATTGCGGCCCCTTAGGCGACACCTTCTTCGAGGCCAGCTCCCGCGCAATCGTGCTCGGACTCTTGGTAAATAGCCCCGCACGGGGATGAGTCGAGTCCGTCTTCACCTTAGCTACCCAACGCTTATTTTTCGCAGACATACACGTTCCTCAATCCCGGCGCAGACGATGCGCATCGCGCCAGTGCACAATCCATCTCACCTTCAGGTGAACGTGTACTGGTGGCCTGACGCAATACCGACAAATCTGTAATCGCAATATGTGATTCGCCAAGGAACGTATTCTGCGCAACGAATCCGTGTTAGCCGGGAAGGGCTATTCTTAATGTTCGTCGCGAGCGCGAATCGTACGTGAGGGGAACGGCAACCTTGAGAGCTATAAGAACAAAGCTCGTTGCTTGGTCTTCGTTATGGACGCCCCCGCTTCATGTTCTAGAAGCCAGCGCTTCCGCTCGATTCCGCCGCCATAGCCGGTAAGCGAGCCGTTAGCTCCGATCACGCGATGGCAAGGCACCACAACTCCAATCGGATTTGAACTATTCGCCAAGCCGACTGCTCGAACAGCCGACGGCCGTCCAATTTCCTCGGCAAGATGCGCGTAAGAAACGGTGGTGCCGCACAGAATCTTGCGCAGTGCACGCCACACCTCTCGCTGAAAAGCCGTGCCGGCTGTTTCCACGGGCAACTCATCTATCGCCGTCAAGTCACCTTCGAAGTAGCTCTTGAGCGCCTGCGTGAAACCATGCGGATTGCGAGCCGGCTCGAGCGTGAATCCTTCACCATAGTGGCGGCGCAGAAGATGGCGCATACCCGTCTCATAGTTTGTCCAACCAGCAGCGCGCAGGTTCCCTTCGTGATCCGCAACGATCAGCATCTCGCCGATAGGCGTTTCCAAGCGGTCTATCAACAAACGCAGAATTTCCCTCATGCGTGCGCCTCAAACATCGCGATCCGACCCACATGTTCGCTCGAACAGTCCCTCATAGCAATCATTTGCGGTCCCGGCCAGCACTTCGAGATTCCGACAAGAGCAGTCAGGTACTTCGTGCATCGCCCGTGGGCATTCTTGATTTGGACGGATGGTATCGCCAGGACTCAACCGGCCTCATGGTGATGTCGCCGCCTATAGGCTGCGACTTTGTGGCGGTTCCCGCAGAGCATCATGCTGCACCAACGGCGATGGTGCGATTTGCTTTGGTCACGGAACCAGAGCACGCACGTCTCGTCCTCGCACCGTTTCACTAAATGAAAGTCGGCCGTCACTAGCAGATCAGCGGCAGCTTCAGCCACGGGTCCAAGCAAGGCCTCGACGGTGTCTTTTCGCCTCACTTTTTCGATCTTCAGCGAGCGCGGTTTGTTCCAAACAATTCGGGGATGAGTCTGGGCGCGCGACAGAAAACGGTTAAGAACGGAAGGATTGCCGCGCTGTCCATCCTTTCGTTTCTCTATGAGCGAACGGATATTCTCACGCAGTCTTCGCGCAGAATCTAAAAGAGACATCCGCGCCGCGTTTGGCGCAACTTTCGGGACCGAAAGTCCAGCTTGCTTGAGCCAATGTAATACATCCTCGTCGCGCCGAAGGACGTCCACAATTCTCCCATTCACTCGCATGCGGGTGTTTAGAAAATCCAGCGCAAGATGCCCTGCCAAAAACACCGGGCCCGGTTGGGAAGTTTGCTTCGTTTGAGACTGCCTCAAATGGATCGCCGTAAAAAAAACAGTGTAACCCTGAATCGCGGTATTGCCAAGTTACATCAGATCTGGTGTAACCTGAGATGGTTACTTTGTCCGGTGTTGGCGATATGATTGCCAGACACTTAGGAGGGTTGGCTAATGGCACAAAATGTTTCAGCGCAAAGACAAAAGAGCGGCATTTCGAGTACGGAGCCGCCCGAGACGCTTTCCAACCGGGCCGACACCCACATTGTCGTGCCTTTCACTTCCATCCGCAAGATCGACGCTGATGGTGTTCAAGTTTTTTACCGAGAGGCAGGAAATCCACAGGCACCGGTGGTTCTGCTGCTGCACGGATTCCCAACTTCGTCCTTCATGTATCGCGAGTTGATTCCTCGCCTTGCCGATCGCTACAGGGTAATTGCGCCAGACTTGCCTGGTTTTGGATTTACGGAAGTGCCTGAGCAACGAAAATATAAATACACCTTCGATTCCCTGGGTGCGACCATAAATGCCTTCACTGAAGCGATCAAAATCAACCGCTACGCACTTTATATCTTCGATTACGGAGCGCCAACGGGTCTCCGCCTCGCAATGGCTCATCCCGAACGAGTCACAGCGATCGTTTCACAGAACGGCAACGCTTATGAAGAAGGGCTCGGCGACGCCTGGGGGCCGATCCGCAAATACTGGGCTCTTCCTAACGCCGAAAACCGCGAGGTCATCGCCAAGAATGTGCTAACGCTCGAAGGCACTCGCTGGCAGTACACGCATGGAGTGGCGAACCCGGATAGCGTGGCGCCGGAATCCTACACGTTGGACATGGCGCTGATGGAGCGGCCGGGAAACAAAGACATTCAGCTGGATTTGTTTTTGAATTATGCATCCAACGTCGCGCTCTACCCTGCGTTTCAAGAATATTTCCGTAAGTCGAAGCCCCCGTTGCTTGCAATTTGGGGAAAGAACGATCCCTTCTTCATTCCCGCGGGCGCGGAAGCGTTCCGAAGGGACATTCCTGGCGCACAGGTCAAGATGCTCGATACCGGGCATTTTGCCCTCGAAACGCACGTCGTGGAGATTGCCGCGGCGATGAAGGAGTTCTTTGATGCTAACGGAATATAACTTCGGAATAGAAGTTGGAGGTTGAGATGGTAGCTGAAAATGGAACCGTCGTATTAGTTCATGGCGCGTGGGCTGACGGCTCGTGTTGGCAGAACGTCATTCTGCCGTTGAAGCGGCTGGGCTTTAAGGTGACCTGCGCGCCAATCCCCCTGACGTCGCTTACGGACGACGTAGCGGCGCTCTCCAGAACACTTGAGCGAACCACCGGGCCAGTCGTGCTGGTAGGGCATGCATATGCGGGAGCAGTGATCGCCGGGCCGACCGACGATCGCATCAAATCGCTCGTGTACGTCTCGGCTTTGGCTCCGGGCGATGGTGAAACGGTCGCGCAAGTCTTTTATCGCGAGCCGCCGCATCCGGAGGCGCCTCATTTGGCGCCCGACTCACACGGTTTCATTTGGATGCCAGAAGACGGCTTCCGTAAAGCAGTCGCGCACAAAGCCTCCGCCGATCAAACGGCTATCATGGCTGCGGTGCAACGGCCGATTGCCGTGAAATGCATTCAAGAGGTGACGCCGCCTCCGACATGGAAGACCAAGCCAACCTGGTATTTGCTCGCCGAAGAAGATCGCATGATCAAGTCAACGACTCAGCGTTTCATGGCTGAACGAATGGGCGCGAAAATCCGCTCGCATCCGGTGGATCACACGCCGATGTACACCCAGCCGAATCTTGTGGTGGATGTCATCTCAGAAGCGGCACGCCCAGAAAATTTCGAGGTAGAAGTTGCTGGGTGACAAAGCGAACCTGTCGCGGGAAACCGCGCGGGACTACGCGGGATTTTTGTCGGCTGTGAAAATCATTAAGGAGAACCAAGGATGCCGAATTCTGTCGCCATCGTTACTGGCGCTAGCCAGGGAATCGGGAGGGCGACCGCAATCCGATTGGCGCGAGATTCTTCATCTCTTGTTTTGGTCGCGCGAGACGAGGCGCACCTGCAAGAGACAGCGCAAAAAGCGAAGTCCTTCGGCACTGACAGTCTCGTGCTTCCGCTCGATCTCCGCGAACCGGCATCCGCCGAAAAAATCGTGAACGAAACACTCGGCCGCTTCGGCCGGATTGACGCAGTTGTGAATATCGCCGGGGCTGTGCCGCAAATTGATCTGCTTGAGATGACAGACGCGCAGTGGGACGACGGTATGGCGCTGAAGTTTCACGGAGCTCGACGCCTCACAATACGGGCCTGGGATGCCTTGAAGGCTTCCAAGGGTTCTGTTGTCCTGCTCTCGGGGCTTGCCGCTTGGGACCCCAAGCCGGCATTCGCCGCGGTCGCTGCAATCAATGCGGCGGTTATTGCTCTCGCGAAAGCATTCGCAGAGCAAGGAATTAAAGATGGCGTTCAGGTCAACAGCGTTTCGCCGGGAGCAGTGATGACGGGCCGGCGGCAATCATTTTTTGAACACTGGGCGCCAGAACACCATCTCACCGTAGAGGAAGCAATTAAAAAATATCCGGAGGAGGCCGGCATCTCTCGTTTTGGCCAGCCGGAAGAGATCGCGGATCTTCTCGCTTACCTTGTGTCAGCTTCGGCAAAATGGCTGACCGGAGCTTCGCTGCGTATGGACGGCGGCGAATTCAAAGGCATCTGACGCGCCGCGGCCTGCGAACAACGTGCGGTCACTTCGTTCGGCGATGTTTGCGTGCTTCTGGGACGACTCGACGCAACGTGGTTCGAGCAGTCAACGGGACGGAAGGTGACGATGCCCAACCTGGGCGGCAAACTAACTTGCGGCGCGGGCACGATCGGTCCCCATATGCCCGAGCTTTTCGATGAGCCGATGACTGATCTTATCTCCTCGCAGGAGGCCCACAGGCCGAAGGTCGTTCTTGCCTTGAACAACCGCCAACCAGGAGATGCCATGGTCGAGCATAGCAGCCGATGCCACGAGAGTTGAATCGTCCAGGGCCACAAAGACGCGGTCCCCGTTCAAAAGTTCACCTAACTTACGCTTGGTGTCCTCTGCGCGCATGCCATTCGAAGTGACGGCGATGCGAGCGATAATGTGATACAAATCCTCGCGGTCCAGAGTCGCCCACAACTGCTGGTTTTCATCGAGGACCAATAGCTGTCCGGTTGCACTTTCAGTGAGAGCGGCGACAGCGTCCGCGAACGTGGTTTCCTTAGTGAGCAGCTTGGCAGGAGGCGGGTCCATCAGCGAGGCGATTGTCTCATCCGCTAGAAGCGGCTTGGCCAGCGGCAAATAACGCCAAAAGTCTCCCGAGTGCCGTGTGACTGCCTTGCCAAGCAGATCGCGAAGAGGCGCAAATGAGCCGGTCATTTGCGAGAATAGCGCGCTGCCGACTTGCCCCAGACGCACAACCGTGCGAGCACGAACGCTGGTTTCGTGAGGGCGACCCGCCAAAAGGGCCTCCTCGCCGAAAAAGTCTCCCTTGCCAAGGATGGCAATGACCTTTGCCTCTGGGCTTTCTTCCGTGGTCTGCAGGACTTCTACTTCGCCTTCCTCGATGATGCTGAAAACCTGCGCCAATTCCCCTCGGCGGTGAATGAAATCGCCGGGCCGATAATATGCGCGGGTGATTTGCTGAGTCGTGTCGGTACTGAGGAAGCTAAGATCGCGCGGAAATAGCACGTCCCACGCCCAGTCAAGAGCGACCTTGATCCTGCGCGACCACGTCGGCAGCTTGAACAGGTACACAGCGCGCCATGCAAGCCACGCTGGGAAACCCGAGATGCGCATCCCCAGCATTTCGGCCACGGCTTCGTAACCTCCAATGGAACAGAGCTGGCCGAGCGCTTTGAAGCGGAACGGTTGGGCGGGCTCGCTGCGCAAGATTCGGACGAGGTTGAGCGCCGCTTGACGTCCCTGGCGTTCGGCGAACTGTGCCGTTGTGGGCGATGGCTTGTTATCGAATGCGTTGACGATGAACGCGCAATCCCCAATGGCCCAAGCGCTCGTCTGTCCTTCAATCCGCATATCCGGGACAGTGCGTATGCGTCCTCTCTCTTTGGGCACATTGAGGCGCTCAACGATCGGAGAGATCGTGGTTCCGATCGTGCAAACGATGGTGGCTCCCGCCAGCATTCGGCCGTCCTGCAGCTGGACTCCCTCGTGCGTCGCCGCAACCGCGCGGGAATTCATGAGCATGGTGATGCCGGCCTTCTCCATCCTTTTTTGCGCGAATGCGCGCAGCTTCGGCGCTACCTCTGGCAAGATCTGGTCCTGGGAGTGGACCAGTGTGACCTTTACGTCTTCTTTACGAAAATTCCGATAGAAACGCGTGCTGCTACGCACCAGTTCGTTGATTTCTCCAGCCACCTCTGCGCCGCTGAAGCCAGCTCCCACGATTATAATGCTCAGGTACCATCGCCGGCGGTCAAGCTCACTCGCAGCCTCGGCATTTTCCATCTGACGAACAATGTGCTGGCGAAGATCAATGGCATCGCGCATCACCTTGAAGGCAAAGGCGTGCTCGGTCATTCCCGGAATAATTCCCAGATTGCTTTCCGCGCCGCACGCAACTACGACGTGGTCGTAGTGCAGGCGCGCCAGCGCGCCACTGGCAGAATCGAATTCGATCTCCGAAGCGGGAAGGTCAATTCTCTGGACCCGCTCGGTGCGACACTCGACTCCGGGAAGCATTTGTCGCAGAGGGGCAACAGCTGCGTCGGCGTTAATCGAAGCTCCAGCGACATCCGCCAGGAGGGGATGAAATACCATGTGGTTTTCGCGATTGAACAACAGAATTTCGCACTCGGAACCGCGCAGCTTTTTGCGAAGAGTTTCGGCGAACTTTACAGCTGCAAATCCTCCGCCAACAATGACGACTCTCATTGCCTTACTATCTCACTCCCGGGCTGGCACAGCACCTCGAACTGACATCGTCAATGGTAGCGCATGATTGTCCAGGCCGGCCATAGGCTACGTGAGGCGCTGCTCAAATCGGCGCAGTTGAAACTTGCCGCTCGACGGTTGGAGCGATTGCCGCAACCCGTCTGCGAGCTTTTGGCGCGCCCGAGAGATTCGGGACTTGAATGCGCTCTTCTGAATCCCAAGCGCCTGGGTCGAATCCGCCGGGGAGAGACCGTCTAGATCACAGAGTTGAACGGATGCTCGCAGCCCAGGCGAAAGCTGGCGGACTTGCTGCTCCACGAGTCCATAGATTTCAGTGGTCGTGCAGATCTGCTCCGGGTTGGGCCTCTTGTCCACGATTCTGTGCTGCAATCGTTCCGGCTGACCGTCCAAAATGTCGTCCAACGAAGCCTCCGGACGGCTATTTTTTCTGCGGCGAATCATTAGAGCCGAATTGATGACAATGCGAGTCAGCCAGGTAGAAAGGGAAGACCTCCCCTGAAACGATGGCAGGCTTCGGTAGGCCTTGCACAGACCGTCTTGCACTGCATCCTCTGCATCTTCCTTGTTGCGCAAAATTGCGAATGCGGTCCGGCGGAGCTTGGCGGTGTCGCAAGAGAAAATCTGTTTCTGCGCGTGCGAGTCTCCACCAATCGCTCGTTGAATGAGAGACCACTCCTCGGAAACGGCCGGAGAGGCAGCTGCTCTTTCAGGACTCGGCGCTGCTAGGGTACGTGAACCCGTCCTCCTCATTCTTTGCTTCAGGACGTTCACGCGGATGTGCCGTTGGCCCGCCACCGATCGAGGATGGGATAAAGGATTCTGGAGCATGCTCATATACCCTCCTTCTAAGATTCCACCCCTGCACTGCAATCGATGTGCCGCCATGTCTGCGGGCGCTTCAGGCCTTCGCAAGTGCTTGAAAGCAAAGAGCAATGGTACGGCTCGGGGGCCCTGAGCGAGCTCGTGCGGCGATGATGGCGGGCTGACGCGCGTTAGCCAATTGACACGTTCAGGCGCAATCGTGGTTTATCCACGCGATCCTTTTCGCACTTCCGCTCCAACACAACCGCGGCACGAGTCATGTCAGCATTTGTGCAGATGGGAGCGTGTTGACATGCGCCTTGCGGGTGTCTTGCGCTAGAGCACCTCTTTTCAGTGGGATGCAGTGCGAGCCCCGTGGGCTTGTAATTGCTCGCGAGACGGAGGTAGAGAAACGCATTCAGAGGTGTTTGCGATTATGGCGTCTGCTTCTACGCCGGCTGCCGCTCACACAGCGGCGCCCGAGCACACTGCGGCACCACCGCAGCCAAAATGGCGGAAGTTCGGGGTCCCCACCGTGATTGTGCTCCTCGCCGCGGTAGTTGTGTTCACGATCACCAGGAATTGGAATGCCTGGGAGGGTGGCCACATCGAGCAGGTTACGGATGACGCTTACGTGCGAGGAGACTTGACGCCGCTGAGTACGAAAGTCCCAGGAATCGTTCGCGACGTGAAGGTCTCCGATTATCAGCAAGTGCACAAGGGAGATCTCCTCGTCCAGTTGGACGATGATGATTATCTGGCACAGGTGGCGCAGGCAACGGCGGCCGTAGAAGCTGCAAAAGCGGCAATCGAAAACAATGCGCGCCAACGCGAACTGCAAGACACCAAGATCGATCGGGCGCTCGCCGGAATCGATGAGGCAAATTCACAGATCATCGCAGCAGAGGCCGGCAAAGAAGCCGTGCAAGCCGATGTGGTGCGCACCCAGGACGAACGCCGGCGCCAGGAGGGGCTCTTCCAAACTCATTCAACCACGGAACAAAAAGTCGAGCAGGCAGTCGCGGACCAGCAGCGCTTTGCAGCCCAATTCGCGAGCCGTGACGCCGACTTGGCTGAAGCTAAGACGTCGTTGCGCAGCAGCGAACTGGCGGCCGAGGCTGAAAGGCGCACCAAGAAAGTCTTGGAGTCGCAAGACGCGCAGCTCGTCGCCGACCTCCACGCCAAGCAGGCCGCGCTCGTGTCTGCGCAAGTGAATCTCGGCTACACAAAAATTAGCGCGCCGGACGACGGGACCGTGGGCGAGAGGCAGGTGCGGCCTGGGCAGTTGGTGTCCCCAGGGACGCAGGTAATTCCTTTTGTCAGCAAAATTAAATGGGTGCTGGCAAATTATCGCGAGACGCAGCTCACGAACGTAAAAGTCGGCGACCCGGTGGAGATCCGCATCGACGAATATCCGGGACAAGTGTTTCAGGGCAAGATAATCGAAATCTCACCCGCCAGCGGTTCGCAATTTGCGCTACTTCCGCCCGACAATGCCACCGGCAATTTCACGAAGGTCGTACAGAGAATTCCCGTGAAGATCGTGTTTGATGATCCGAACACTGCAAGTATGTTGCGTCCGGGCCTATCAGTCATTGCCACGGTACGCACCAGGCGTTGAGGGAACGCGCGATGGCTGCCGCAACCAGTGCCGTACATCTACCCCCGCCAGCGCAAATCGCGAAGGGCCTTGCGGGAGTAGCGCCGTCTGAGCTCTCGAAGAGCCCACTGCTGGGAATCCTGGGAGTCATCATGGGCGCTGGGATTGTCACCCTCACGGGCCGAATGATCTCGCTGGGACTCGCCGATCTCAAAGGCAGTGTTGGTATTAGCTTCGACGATGGCGCATGGATCAGCAGCGCCTACAACATCGCGCTAATGTTTATCGGCCCTTTTACCGTGTATGTGGGCGCTTTGATGGGACCGCGGCGAATCCTATTTTTCGCTGCCACGGCGTTTACAGTGGTCTGCGTGTTCCTTCCGTTCATTCACAGCTACACGTTGCTCATTACAGGTCTCGCATTGGCGGGGTTGGCCTCCGGGACGTTCTACCCGCTTACGCTCACCTTTGCGCTACGCAACATTCCTCTGCGGTTTCTTCCCTTCACGATCGCGCTATATGCGACGTTCGTGGACGGAGCTGTGAACATCGCCCCATCGCTTTACGGCTGGTACAGAGACAATCTCTCCTGGCACTGGATGTTTTGGAATTCCGCCGTGATTACGCCAATTATGGCGCTCTGCATTTATTACGGGATACCGGATTCTCCTGCTCCCCCAAAGTCCACCCCGGCGCCGAGTTTCGCAGCTTTTCTATACGGCAGCACAGGGTTCGCGATGTTGTATGCCGCGTTCGATCAAGGCGAAAGGCTCGACTGGTGGCGCTCCGGCGTGTTTATCGCGTTGTTCGTCGGCGGCTTATTCCTCCTGATAGCGGCAACGGTACGGCGCCTGGAGGGCCCGAACCCTTTGGTTGACATGCCCTATCTTCGCCAGCGGAACACGCAGCTGCTGGGCATTCAGCTCTTTTTATTTCGCTTTTGTCTGGTGACAACCATCATCCTGGTCCCGCAATCGCTGGCAATACACGGATTCGAAGCCGATCAGATTGGGCCCGCAGTGATTTGGAGTGCAGCTCCGCTGCTTCTCTTAGCATTTGTGGCCGGACTTCTCCTGCTGGTCGGTTTTGATTCGCGCCTACTGATGGCTTGCGGATTTGTGTTCATCGCTTTTGCGTCGTATATGAATGCAGAACTCACCAGCGCGTGGTCGGCATCGAACTATTTCCGCACCGAATTGCTCTTGGGCCTCGGACAGTCGATTGCGTTTATCGGTTTGGTGGGGACGATCATCCTACAGGGGATTTTCTCGGGAGGACTATCGAAGCCGCAGTGGATTTTGACGTTTTCTGCGTTCTTTCATACCGTCCGGCTTTTCGGTGGAGAGCTCGGCGCAGTGTTCATGGGGCACTTCGTCGCGCAGCGCGAGAAGCTGCACTCCAACCTGCTCGGCCTCCACGTGCAGGCCGGGAACTGGATCACGGATGCCAATACTCACGCGCTCACGGCGGGAGTCTTTTCGAAATCCTCAGGGCTGCCTGCCGCAACTGGACGGGCGATCGGACTCATGAGCGGCAGGGTTCGTCTTCAGGCGTATACATTGTCCATTATCGATGGCTTCTATTTGGTCGCATGGGCGTGCGTTATCGCCCTCCTGCTAGTCGCCTTGTTGCGCGAGTCGCCGATGAACTACGGTGACCTAAGCGCCCTTCAACAGCGATCGCCCGCGGCACAGGAGGCGAAGGGATGAACGCACGCAGCAAGCTTCTGATCGTTGGTCTATCATTCGTTAGCGTGTTGCCTGCCGCTCTAGCCCAGGAGACGGCAACTCCTCGCCACATTACGCTGCAGGAGGCGGTACAGCTGGCTCTGAAGCACAATCACTATGTGCGCATCGCCAATCTCCAGGTAGAGGAAAAACAGCACGCCAAGGATGTCGCCAAAAGCGGATACATTCCCACGATAAAAAATGAGAGCCGGCTGTTCGAAGTGACGGATACGCAGTTCATTGAAATCGCTGCGGGCAGCCTTGGCAACGTGGCGAGCACCCCAATTCCCACGCAGTCGGTCGTTCTCAATCAAGGTGGCCGCACGTTCATCACCAGCGGAACTACGCTAGCAGAACCGCTCACGCAATTGTTCACGCGCGTGAAACCCGAGAACGACATGGCGCGCGCGGATTTGAACGCCACCCGGGCAAATTCGCAGGAGACAGAGAACGAGGTCGCGCTGAAGGTTCACGAGCTTTACTATCGTGTTTTGATCGCGCAGTTGCATCGCAACGCAACCGAGGCCAAAATCAAGGCGGCGCAAGACCTGCAGAGCGAGCGTGTGCAAGAGGTGAAGTATGGCAGCACGCTAGAGGAGGACCTGGTCCAAAGCCGCGCACAATCCCTGCAAGCAAAACAGGAACTACTAACCACCGAATTACAGATTTCGGACCTGACATTGCAACTGGACGATCTTGTCGGACTACCGCTCACCACGGAGCTCGCGCTCGATGCAAGCGTTCCAGTAGTTCAGAACACCTGCGAGCGAGAAGAATGTATAAAAACAGCTCTAAAATCGCATCCGGAAATCATCGCGGCGCGCGAGGAAGTGCGCAAGGCCGCAGCCGGCGCGCAACTGAGTAAAGCTGACTATGTGCCGGATATCTCGGCCTTCGCACGCTACAGTTACCAGGATAATGTTCCATTCCTCGCGCGCAACTTCGGAAGTTTTGGCGTTCAGTTTGAATACGATATTTTTGATGGCGGAAGGCGACGCGCCGCCGTGCGCGAGAGCAACTCTGTGCTGGCCCAGGCAAAAGAAAACCTGGAGCGCGTCACCGACGATGTTCAGCTCCGCGTGCAGGTTGCGTACAACAAACTGCACCGTACTCAGGAGATGGTGAGCGTTTCACAAGAGCTGCTCGCCCTGCGCACGGAATCAAGCCGCGTTACCGCGCAACAGCTTCAGCATGGTGAGGCGCTCAGCTCGCAGGCCGATAGTGCTGTCGCTCAGCAACTCGACGCCCAGACGCAGCTGCTGGAGTCGCAACTTGATTACGTTCAGGCGCGCGACGAACTGAACCAGGCGATGGGAATTACGCCCGAATAGTCACTGGGCTATCCGACCTGACGGGTATTTTTGTCGCGCGTTTGGCAGCTTCTGGAAGGCATGATTGTTGCGACAGTTGTCAGCATACTAACACCTAGCTGTCGGTGAGCGTAGGCGCAAGACATTTTGTTGCAGCAATCTCATTGTAGTGATATTCGGAAGGTGAAATGCAGGGGGTGTTACGGCATTCGATGGAAGTAAAGGCATTCTCGGAAGAATTGATGTGGGCGCAGACCAAGGCAATCGCGCCTCGATGAAAGTCGAAAACGCAGGAAGAAACGGCAGTACACGGACTGAAAGCAAATGAAGTGCAGCGAGCGAACTCGTAAGTTTCTAGGAAGGACGGCAGGAATCGCTGTGCTGCTCGCGGGCGCCCTGCTCGCTGCAACTCTATGCTTCGGTGCGCCGCCCGATCCCGGACAGATCCCCAACATCTTCAAACCACAGTCGACTCCGGCATACTCGATCTTTAATCTGTCGATGCTGGTGCTCGCAATCACCGGCTCCATCTTCGCGGTTGTTTTCAGTTTGTTGGCGTACGCCGTCGTGAAATTTCGGAAACGTGATGACGACGATGGCCGCGAGCCGCCGCAAGTTTATGGCAGCAACCAGGTAGAACTCGCCTGGACCGTGATTCCGATCCTTATTGTGCTGGTCCTCTTCCTCGCCACCGCGCGCGTGATCCGTTCGATCCAGGATGCTCCGAAGCCTCCCGGAGCGATCGAAGTAATCGCCATCGGCCATCAATTCTGGTGGGAATTTCGTTATCCGGCTCTCGGCGTGGTCACCGCCAACGAGCTGCACGTGCCAGTCAGCAATCCTCTGAATTCAACGCCCACGTTTCTCACTTTGCTTTCCGCTGATACCGACCACAGTTTTTGGGTGCCGCGCCTGGCCGGGAAGACGGACCTGATTCCTAACCACCCGAATCACACCTGGATCGATCCTCAAGAGACAGGTGTTTATCTTGGCCAGTGCGCTCAGTATTGCGGCGTCCAGCACGCCAAGATGCTTTTGCGCGTTTATGTGGATTCACCAGAACAGTTCAACGAATGGGTCCAGGAACAAAAGAAGCCGGCAGTGAATAATGATACAGTCGCGGAAGGCCGCCATGTCTTCGAGACCACCGCCTGTGTGAACTGTCACGCTGTCACCGGAACCATTGCGAACGGTCATTTTGGTCCGGATCTCACGCATCTGATGAGCCGCGACACTATTGCCTCCGGCGCCGCACCGAACACCCTGGAGAATTTGCGCGCCTGGATACAGAATCCGGATTCGATCAAACCCGGTTCATTGATGCCCGCCATGCAGTTAAACGAAAACGATCTGGACGCGCTTACAGCGTATCTCCTAACTCTGCGATGAGCACGAGGAAATAGCGATGTCGTCAGAAACCATCGCACTCAGCACAGTTGCCCGCGACACCCGGCCAATCAGCGAAAGGCTGCACGATTGGGTTGTCACTGTAGATCACAAGAAGCTCGGGATTCTGTACATCCTCTATGCGCTTTTCTTTTTCGTCATTGGCGGTGTCGAAGCGCTCATCATGCGTATACAGCTGATCGTTCCTCACAATCATTTTGTTTCTCCGCAAGTTTTCAACCGCATGATGACGATGCATGGCACGACGATGATTTTCTTCATGGTCATGCCCATTCTTTTTGGATTCGGCACCTATCTGATTCCCTTGATGATTGGCGCCAGGGACATGGCGTTTCCACGGCTGAACGCCTTCGGTTTTTGGATGACTGCTTTCGGAGGGGTGCTTCTTTACTTCAGCTTCATCGGCGGCAATGGGCTTTACGGCGCGGGGACTGCTCCCGACGTTGGATGGTGGGCCTATGCACCACTTACTTCGCACGCATTTTCAGTCGGGCACAGCACCGATTTCTGGACTCTTGCCGTGCTGGCGACGGGTATCGGCAGTATTGGAACAGGAGTCAACTTCATTGCAACAATCCTCTGCATGCGCTGCCCTGGCATGACTCTTGGAAAAATGCCCTTGCTGGCATGGCTAAATCTCGTGGTGGGCGGCATGGTTATCTTTGGCATATCGCCTCTCACCGCGGCACAGATCATGCTCTGCATCGATCGCTATCTTGGCGGACACTTTTTTGATACCCAGGCAGGGGGTTCCGCAGTTCTTTGGATGCACTTCTTCTGGATTTTCGGCCACCCGGAGGTTTACATCCTGGTAGTTCCGGCCTTCGCTTTCGTATCCGAGATTGTCCCAGTGTTCTCTCGCAAACCGATCTTCGGGTATCCCATCATGGTGGCGGCGACGATCGCCATCGGATTTATTAGCTTTAGCGTCTGGGCTCATCACATGTTCACGGTGGGGATGAACTCTACCGGGAACACTCTCTTCGTTTTCACCACCGTGGCCATCGCTGTTCCAACGGGGATCAAGATATTCAATTGGCTGGGGACGATGTGGGGCGGCAAAATTCAACTCCGGGTTCCAATGCTCTTCTGTATTGGCTTCCTGTTCCAATTCCTGATCGCGGGCTTAACGGGAGTCATGTTGGGGACGGCGCCGTTCAACTGGCAGCTCAGCGGCTCCTATTTTGTGGTTGCGCATTTTCATTACGTCATCGTTGGGGGAATCGTTTTTGCACTCTTCGGAGCGTTCTACTACTGGTATCCGAAAATGACTGGAAGGATGTACAACGAGACGCTCGGGAAATGGCACTTCTGGCTGTTTATAATCGGGTTCCATCTGACCTTTGATTTCATGCATATCCCCGGCCTCTTGGGAATGCCGCGCCGGATTTACACCTACGAGCCGGGCCGCGGATGGGAATTCTGGAACTTGATCGTCACCATCGGCGCATTCATTCAAGCCGCAGCTATTCTCGTGTTCGTCGTCAATCTTCTCTGGTCGCTGTGGAGAGGTGAACCCGCCGGGAACGATCCCTGGGACGCGTGGACGCTCGAATGGTCCACCAGTTCGCCGCCTCCCGACTACGACTTTGCAGTGACGCCCGTTGTCCGAAGCCGGCGTCCGCTTTGGGACCTGAAGCACCCGGAAGATCCGGATTGGAAATATGAATAGACGGGAGAATTGCATTGAGTAGCGTGACGATTACACGCACTGGCATGGAATCCGAATGGATCCTACCGTCGCGCGGGCGCGTGGGAATGTTTTCTCTGATTGCCGCGGAGTCCGCGGTCTTCACAATTTTCGTCGTCGCCTATATTTTTTATATCGGGAAAAGCGTTTCCGGCCCGATGCCCAAGGACGTGCTGGAGCTTCCGATCTTCATCACGATCTGCCTGCTCTCGAGCAGCCTGACGATCCATCTGGCGGTACGGGCGTTGGGCCACGCCAAGGTGGGAGCGTTTGGGTTGTGGTGGTTTGTAACCTTGGCGCTCGGCACGATTTTTCTAGTGGGCACGGGCCGTGAGTGGCACCACCTGATTTACGACAAAGGATTGACCGTCAGCACGAACCTCTTTGGCACCACTTACTACTCGCTCGTAGGTCTGCATGCGTTTCACGTCACGGTGGGCCTGCTCTTGATCGCTCTCACCATGATTTTCACGCTTTTGGGAAAAGTGAAGCCGGAGCACAGCGATCGCGCCGAGGTTTTTTCATTGTATTGGCATTTCGTGGATGTGGTCTGGGTGGTTGTGTTCACCGTCGTTTACATCATCGGCCGCTAAGGAAAAACAGGATCACATGGTTCCCGCTGAATCACGATCGCAAGCACCCGACGCCTCCCGCGCCACGGTCCATTTGCCCGCGCCGACGGCGTGGCCTGTCACTCTGGCGTTCGGGGTTACGATGGTTTTAGCTGGCCTCGTCACCAATTCTTCGCTGAGCATTCTGGGTGTAATCCTGTTCGTCTCCGGATGCGTTGGCTGGTTCCGGGACGTTCTGCCGCAAGAGAAGGCAGAGACGTTCGAAGTCACAGTGGAAGTTGCTCCGGTTTCCACTGCTCGGCAAAAAGTGGAAAGACTTGCGGTCGCTCCGGATCTTCCGCGCGCTCTGCTTCCACTCGAAACGTATCCCGTCTCAGCCGGCATCAAGGGCGGGCTCGCCGGCAGCGTGGCCATGGCGGTGCTTGCCTGCCTCTACGGGCTTATTGCGCACCACAGCATCTGGTATCCCATCAATCTGTTGGCCGCAACGGTCTACAGTCAATCGCATCTCTTCGGGACGACTTCGCTGACGTCATTTCATCTGGTCAGTTTCTTGCTGGCGGCCGCGATCCATTTACTTACGTCTCTTTTGGTAGGACTTTTGTACGGCGCCATGCTGCCGATGATTCCGCGCCGCCCGATTCTTCTGGGTGGAATCATCGCGCCCATCCTCTGGACTGGGATCCTGCACAGCATTCTGGGGCTTCTCAACCCGCTGCTGAACCAGCTGATTAGTTGGCCGTGGTTCGTCGCATCGCAATTTGGTTTCGGCATTGTCGCTGGCCTCGTCGTAGTGCAACAGGAGCAAGTGCGCACGCGTCAGCTCGTGCCGTTTATGATGCGCGCTGGTGTTGAAGCTCCCGGCATGATGAAAGAACGGCCAGACGAGGACGAAACGAAATGAGGTTCCATTCGCTCATCCTCGGAATTATCGGAATGTCAGCCTTCGCACTGTCCGGATGTGCGAATGCACCAGGACGCCCAACGTCGAGCGACATGCCTATCGTTCCCAGCGAGATCACGGATTTCAACGTGCTGTACGGTCAGAATTGCGCGGGATGCCATGGCGAAAATGGCAAGGGCGGAGCAGCCATCGCGCTTGCCGATCCCGTGTACTTGGCGATTGCGGACGATGCGATCGTGCGTCGCGCTACTGCAAATGGAATTTCCGGCACTTCCATGCCCGCGTTCGCCGAAAGCGCCGGAGGCATGCTCACCGACAAACAGGTTGACGTAATCGTCGGCGGAATTCGCGATCGCTGGGCTCGACCGGATGCTTTGCGCGCCGCAAACCCACCTCCCTATTCTTCGTCCGCGCCCGGCGATGCATCGCGCGGCTCGGTCGCCTATGCAGAATTTTGTTCGTCATGTCATGGCGCCGGAGGGCGCGGCGGACAAAAGGCAAGCTCCATCGTAGACGGCTCGTTCCTCGCGCTGCTCAACGATCAGGAACTGCGCACGATCGTAATCGTCGGACGCCCCGAACTTGGTGCTCCCGATTGGCGCGGCAATGCCCCCGGCAAACCAATGTCGTCGCAGGATGTTTCCGATGTCGTTGCATGGCTCGCTTCGCAGCGGGCGAAATTTCCGGGCCAGCCTTATCCCAACTCCGCAAAATTGACGGGAGAAGTTCGATGACGGTGCCAGACGGCCTGACCAGGCGCGCCCTATTGATGAAGATCGCCATTTGTTTCAACGGAATGATCGGACTGATTCTAGCCGTGCCGATCGTGCGCTACCTCCTTTCTCCGGTCGTGCGCGAAAAGAAGGGCACCTATGACGCGTGGGTCGCTCTCGGCAATCTCGAACAATTTCCTTCCGGGCAGACTCGCCTGGCCACCTATCGAAACCCGGTGGTAAGTCCCACGGACGGAGCTACCGCCGATATCGCCTGCTGGGTGCGCAACGTTGACGGCCAGAATTTCCAAGTGTTTGCGATCAACTGCGCTCATCTGGGCTGTCCGGTGCGCTGGTTTCCGCAATCGAACCTGTTCATGTGCCCGTGCCACGGCGGCGTGTACTACCAGGATGGCGCGCGCGCTTCGGGTCCGCCGGAACGCGGACTGTTCGAATACCACTACAAGATTGACGGCGGAAAGCTATTGATCAAAGCCGGCGAAATGCCCACGCCCGGCCAAGCCTCCAATATCGTGCGAGAGATCCAACCGTGCGCCTGATCAAAATCATCGGCGAGTGGCTGGACGCGCGCCTGCAAATTGGCGCAACGATCGAGGAGACTGCCGAACATCGCATTCCGCGAGAAACTTCCAGCTGGTTCTATGTTTTCGGCAGCGCAGCTTTCGTCGTATTCATGCTGCAAATCGTCACCGGCATCATGCTGGCGTTCATTTACGTGCCGTCCGCCGGTGAAGCCTGGAACAGTCTGCAGACTCTCAATCACGGTGTCACGCTGGGATGGTTCATTCGGGCTCTGCACGGCTGGGGCTCGGACTTCATGGTCGCGATCGTGCTTATTCACATGGTCCAAGTCTTCTTGTTTGGCGCCTACAAATTTCCGCGCGAATTAACTTGGATCGTAGGCGTGTTTCTCTTGCTCATGACCCTGGGCATGGCTTTCACCGGCCAGGTCTTGCGATTTGATCAGGACGCTTACTGGGGGTTGGGCATTGGAGCTTCCATCGCCAGCCGCGTCCCCATTATGGGACCGTCAATCGTGAATTTGATGCTGGGCGGCCCCATCATTGCCGGCGCAACTCTATCGCGATTCTTCGCGCTGCACGTGTTCGTCATCCCGGGCCTGCTCATTGCCTTCGTGTCCGTGCACCTGTTGATGGTGATCAAGCTGGGTATCAACGAGTGGCCGATGCCCGGGCGGATCGTCCGCAAGGCCACCTATATTAAGGAATACCACGAGCTCACGAAAAAAGACGGCATACCCTTCGTCCCGGACGCCGTATGGAAAGATCTATTCTTCGGCGGTTTGATATTGCTGTCCGTCGCGGTCTGCGCGCTCTATTACGGTCCGTTTGGCCCTTCGGGCCCTCCGGACCCCACCATCATTCAAACCGTTCCACGCCCGGATTTTTTCTTTCTGTGGCTCTATGCGGTGCTTTCATTCTTGCCGCCTTCGATGGAAACCCCCGCGCTGCTCATCGGGCCCGTCGTCGTGCTTCTCGCGCTATTGCTTTTGCCGTTCGTTTTCGGTGAAGGCGAAAAAAGCTGGCGGCGCAGGCCCATGGCCGTACTCATCATTCTGCTCGTGGCGGTTGCGCTGGGAACTTTCACGCGCCTGGCTCAACATACGCCGTGGAGCCCGGTGATGGATGCGTGGAGCGGAATTCCGATCCCTCCCGAGTTTCTGCACAGCCGCACGGCGCTCGAACGCCAAGGCGCGCTCGTCTTCCAATTGAAGCAATGCCACAACTGCCACTCACTCGATAACCAGGGCGGGAAGCGCGGACCGGCGCTGGATGCCGTGGCTGTGCGCTTGACGCAGGATCAACTGATCCGTCAGGTGATCCAGGGCGGCGGCAACATGCCCGCATACGGCAAGAATCTCGGCCCTGCTGAGACAACGGCCCTCGTCGCATTTCTCGAGACGCTGCATCCCACCGGACAATCGCCAGCGCGCGATGCGGCGCGCGCCATCGCGAGCGGCTCGGACGCCGCGCCGCCTGGCTCAGGCCACCCGTAAGGTTGGTCTAAAACCACGATGAACGCTGACGCTCAAGCCATTCTGCAATCTTGGTCCAATCCATTCGGGCTTGATGTAGCCTTGTGTCTAACGGCTCTCATCTACGCGCGAGGTTGGCTTCGCATGCGTTCGGCATTTCCCGGCTTGATTTCGCCACGGCGTCTTGCAGCCTTTTTCGCTGGAATCATTTGCGTATGGATCGCCATCGGGTCTCCACTGAATGCGTTTGACGATGCCCTGCTCACGGTTCACATGCTGCAGCATCTGCTGCTCATGTCCGTCGCCCCTCCGCTGATTCTGCTCGGCGCGCCGCAACTGCCTCTACTTCGCGGTCTCCCACAGTTCTTCGCTCGCGGCGTCGTGAGCCCGATTCTTCGCGTGAATTTGCTGAAGCGCCTCGGCCACTTCGTTTCGAATCCCGCGTTTTGCTGGCTGGCTGCGGCGCTTGCTCTCATCGGGTGGCATGTCCCAGCGGTTTTTGAGCTGGCGCTGCGCTGGAACTGGCTGCACGAACTCGAGCATGTCTCTTTTCTGGGTGCTGGCCTTCTATTCTGGTGGCCGGTGATTCAACCCTGGCCGAGTGCTGCGCGCTGGCCGCGCTGGTCCATCCCGCTATACCTTTTCTGCGCCACGCTGCCGTGTGACGCACTCTCCGCATTTCTGGCTTTCTGCGACCGCGTCGTCTACTCGCCTTATCTTTCCTCGCCGCGCCTGCTCGCGATTTCGCCGCTGGCGGATCAGCAATCCGCCGCCGCTCTGATGTGGGTCGCAGTAACGATCATCCTGGCCGTACCGGCCGTTGTTATCACAATGCAGATTCTTGCGCCTCAGGATGCGCGCCCGCCGCAGCGATCCTTGGCTCAACTGAATGGCATTGCCGGACAGCCACTCGAATCCTCGACGCACGAGGTCATTTAAAGATGGCCACCGAACCCACAATCGCTATTCTGAATGCACCAACTGGTGCGCAAGAGACGGGCAGTCCGTCGGCATGACACCATCGCGGATCATCGGGCGCTCACCAAATCAGAAGTGAATTTCCTGATTCTGATCACAACCTTCGCCGGTTTCTATCTGGCGTCCGCACCGGAAACCAGCGTGTTCCGAACTTTCCGAATCGCTTACACGCTGGTGAGCACGTTGCTCGTTGGCGGCGGCACCGGCACACTGGACCACTTCTTCGAGCGCCGTTTCGTTCGGGCCCGATCTTTGTTATACAGTGCGCGCTTCGCATGTCGACAATCGAACGTATCCCCCCGACAACTGCTCGTCGCCTCGATTATTTATCTCCCCGCAGTTTTCGCCTTGATCATGCTCGACAAGCCGTGAGTGCTTTCGGTCTGATGAACGACTGCACGTAATCCTCTGAAGTTTGCTTACAACTATTTGACAAACCCTTTACATTCTCCGGCTGCTATCGACGCGTCTCATTTGTGCGGCCGAAATTGAAGGCACAAGAGAAAAACTGCAAAAAAGTAATCCATTGCAGCAGCCGGCCGCAATACGACAAAAAGGAGCGGTTATGAAGTTTTCTGCAGCAAGGAAATTTTCCACCATCGAGCTTTTGCTTGCGTTCTTGATGATCCTGCCCGGAGCGCGAGCCGATGAAACGAATCAGGCCACAAAAGTCACCTTCACTCAGGCAGTTCAGATTCCCGGACGCGTCCTACCCGCGGGAACTTATTGGTTCATTCTGCCTCAGGACGTGACCGACCATAACCAAGTCCGTATCTATAACTCGGACCGAACGATTTTTTATGGCACGGTCATAACAATTAATGCCGAGCGTCCGCACCCTACGGACAAGTCTGCTTTCACTTTCACAGCGCATGGCTCCACGCAGCCTCAGGCGCTCGTCTCCTGGTTCTATCCCGGCGAGACAATCGGGCATGAGTTTCTCTACCCCAAGCAAGTCTCAACGGAGCTCGCGAAGGCCAAGCAAGTCACCATCGTAGCCGGAGACTAGCTTTAAATATGGACAAAGCATCAAGTCGTCGGCGGCGAATTTCGGTGCCGCCGGCGGAGTTGACGCAGAAGATTCGAAACGTCGGCACCATTGGAAGTGGGCATTATGAAAAGAGGTTCGAACAGGACGGATTCAGTTTTGAACGAAGCCGAAATCTCCTCGATTGTGGAGGCCGCAGGCGGAGGATACATCGGCGTACTGAAAGAGGCAGGCGAAAAAGCGGGCGTAATCGTGCTGTTTACTTCGCGACGAACAAGATCGACATTAGCCATCCCGATTACGCGATTGACGGTTGAAGCGGTACGCACGCAAATAGCCGAATCGGATGCGGCCTTCAGCAAACGCAGCGTACCGGAGGAGACAGATTGCACAGAAGACTAAAAAGCAATGAACCGCAAGAAAGGCTCTTACTGTGGTCAGCCGCACTGTGGAGCTTAAACTCGACCTGCGTAATCCAGTGACGGTAAGGAACTAAAATGGCGCGCCCGGAGGGATTTGAACTCCTGACCCTCTGCTTAGAAGCTAGATCGTCAAACTAAGCTCGGCGGGCCGCCAGGTTTGGTAGAATCAAACCACGACCCCGTAGCTCAATCGGATAGAGCGCCAGCCTTCTAAGCTGGATGTTGTCGGTTCAACTCCGACCGGGGTCGCCACAGTTGCGCGACAGTGTGCTCCAGCTCTCGCTCAATCCAACCCCGGCTGGCCAACAGACGGACACTCTCGACGACACCCAGAATCTTCCGCGGCGGACGATTAAGCAATTATTGAGAAAACCGCCCGATGACGGGTATTGTATTCAGGACTCCTTTCGAGCTTCTCCATTTGAATGAGCCGCCGATTCGGCTCACTCTGTTTGAGGCCTTTCTTGCTCCGCTTGATTCGCGAACTCGTCAAGCCGTACCGCATCGCGCTCTCGCTGGTGTTCGTCGCGATGCTCGTGCAGACCGCCGCCACGCTAGCCGCTCCGTGGCCTCTGAAGGTGATCCTCGATTCGGTCGTAGGCCATCGCCCGCTGCCGCACTGGCTAGCACATGCAATCGAACCTTTTTTGGCCAATAGCGACCGCATGCGCCTCGCCTCGATCGCCGCCATCGCGCTCGTTGTGATCGCCGCAATCGGCGCGCTCGCTTCCTACATCCAGAATTACTATACGGAAAGCGTCGGCCAGTGGATCGCCCATGACCTGCGCATGCGCACCTATCACCATTTGCAGCGCCTCTCGCTCACTTTCTACGACACGCACCAGACCGGCTCGATGCTCAGCACCATTACCGACGATGTGAACACCATCCAGCAGTTCGCCAGCTCGGCCACTCTCGGCATCGCTGTGGACCTCCTCACGATCGTCTGCATGGTCGGCCTCATGTTCTGGCTCAACTGGGACTTCGCGCTGATCGCTCTCGCGTTGACTCCGTTCTTGCTGCTCTTCGTTTCCCGTTTTAAGCGCGATGTAAAACGTGCAACTCACGAAGTCCGGAAGAAACAAAGCAACATCGTCTCGGCCGTTCAACAAGGCCTCGAATCCATGCGCGTCGTGCAAGCCTTCGGCCGCGAAGATCTCGAGCAGCAACAATTGGAACTCGTCAGCAAAGCCTCGGTCGAAGCCGCCCTTCATGCCCGGCGCATCAAAGCCTCGCTGTCTCCGGTAGTCAACATTGGCGTCGCCGCCTGCACCGCCATCGTAATCGCGCGCGGCGCAGCCCTCATCCTCCGCGGAAGCATGACCATCGGCGAACTCATCGTATTTCTCGCCTACCTCACGCGCTTCTTCAAACCTGTCCAGGACCTCGCAAAAATGTCCAACACTCTCGCGCAAGCCGCAGTCGGAGTCGAAAGAGTTCAGTCATTACTCGAAACGGATATGACCACGCCCGAGCGCGCGGACGCGCTCGATCCACCGCCGCTCACCGGCGAAATCACTTTCAATCGCGTCGCCTTCCACTATCAAAAAGACCAGCCCGTGCTAAAGGACGTCTCCTTCACCGCGAAAGGCGGCCAGATGATCGGCATCGTCGGTCCCACTGGCAGCGGAAAATCCACGGTGATGAGCCTGATCCCACGTTTCTACGATCCCACTTCAGGCACGATTCAAATCAACGGAATCAATATCTGCAACCTCAAGCTCCAACCCTTCCGGGATCGCATCGGTTACGTGCTTCAGGACACCGTTCTCTTTCGCGGCACGGTAGCAGACAACATCGCGTTCGGCCGCAATGGAGCCACGCGCGAACAAGTGATCGCCGCGGCCAAAGCCGCCAACGCCGACGAGTTCATCTGCCAAATGAGTGCCGGTTATGACACCATGGTCGGCGAAGGCGCGCAGTTGCTCTCCGGCGGTCAGCGCCAGCGCGTCGGTATCGCGCGAGTCATGCTGCGTGACAGCCCTATCTTATTGCTCGATGAGCCCACCGCTGCGCTCGATAGTGAATCCGAGCGCACCGTTATTGATGCGCTCGAGCGCTTGATGAAAAAACGCACCGTGATCATGATCGCGCACCGCCTTTCCACCATTCGTGACGCGGACCAAATTATCGTGCTCAAAGACGGAGTAGTCGCGGAGCAGGGCTCGCACGACCAGTTAATGGCTCTCAAAGGACTGTACGCGGAATTGCACCGCACGCAGTTCACCGACGCCTCGCAGCGCGAAGCACAGCCCGGTTCCCCGGCCAGCGCCGCAACCGCGATGCCCACGGCCGCAGCGACTGACTAGGAGGATGCCGTCATGTCCCGGGAATTGATCGTACTGCCGAACGATTCACCGCAAGCGTTCCTCGATAGCATCGCGGGCGCGCGCGAATCGTTGCGCATCAAGATGTTTCTGTTCTCTGACCCCTCACTGCTCAAAGCCGTCATCGGCGCCCACAAGCGTGGTGTGAAAGTTCGCGTAATGCTCAATCCCCTTCGTCGCGATGGCACCGGCGAAAATAGCGGCACGCGCAAAATGCTCAGAGCCGCAGGCGTCGAAGTGATGGATAGCAATCCCAAATTCCCGGTGACTCACGAAAAATCCCTGGTTGTGGACTCCAAGGTCGCCTTCGTCAATTCACTGAACTGGGACACCGAAAATCTGCAGAAAACGCGCGACTATGCCGTTGTCACCAAACACGCCAGCGAAGTCGGCGAAATTGTGGACTGCTTTGAAGCCGATTGGCACCGCCAGCACTTCGATCCGGGCACCGACGCGCGCCTGATCTGGTGCGTCGGCAACGCCCGCGAACGAATCGCCGAATTCATCGACTCAGCCAAGCACTCTCTGTGGCTCCAGCACGAACGCTATCAGGATCCCGTTATTCTCGAACGATTGGTCCGCGCAAAAATGAACGGCGTGGACGTCCGCGTCATGGCCCGCGCGCCCCACACTCTAAAGGTCAAGAAATTGCTCGAAGGTGTCGCCGGCTTGCGCACTCTGGATGACGTCGGTATCAAAGTCCACAAACTTCACAAGCTGAAACTCCATGCCAAACTGGTGCTCGCGGATGAAAAACGCGCCATCGTCGGTTCCATTAATCTTGCGCCCGGCAGCTTCGACGAGCGCCGCGAACTCGCGATCGAAGTGAACGACCGCAAAATCGTCCATCGTTTTCGCCACGTGATCGAACACGATTGGAAACATTCGCGCCCGATTGATCTCTCGGACAAAGCTCTGTGCGAGGATTTGCAGAAGTTCGGGTCTGACGTGATCGAGGAACTAGCCCTCACGCCGGAAAAGAAACGCGCCCGGGGCTAATCCTCACGAAGGTCTCGCTGGTCGCAAGATATCGCGCAGCCGCCGAACGCTTGACAGCATCCAATGTGCAGTTCAAGAATGGTTCGGTCGCGCTCGAATGGATTGACTTCATCTTCGCGCGAATGAAGACGGCCCGTCCCGTGGTACGGCGACAATCTGATTCCGCCACCTGTACGAAGTGATCGGCGGCTTGCGACACGCAACAAGCTCAGGAATGGCCCTAGCAACCTTCGAAGCATCCATACAAGGAGACAAGCAATGGCAAAAACTGCAGCAGCTCCGGCAAGAGAACACGAACGGACCCCGGCTGAAATCCCGACCGACCTCACCCCCAACGGCGTCTCCGAAATCTCCGCGTCCCTGCGCCAAATGCTCGCGGACGTTTTTGTTCTCTACGTCAAAACCAAGAATTTCCACTGGCACATGACCGGTCGCAGCTTCCGCGATTATCATCTGCTACTCGACGAGCATGGCGAGCAGATTTTTTCGATGACGGACGATATCGCCGAGCGCGGCCGCAAAATCGGCGGAGCCACTCTCCGTTCGATTGGCGATATTTCCGAACATCAGCGCCTGAAAGACAACAACGAAGAAAACGTCACGCCGAAAGACATGCTTGGGGAACTCTCCACGGATAATCAGGCTCTTACGCGCTATCTGCGTGCGGCGCATGAACTGTGCGAGAAGCACAACGATGTCGCTACTGCGAGCTTGATCGAGGTTTGGATTGATCAGACCGAACGCCGCGTCTGGTTCTTGTCCGAAATCGTCCGGGACCTCTAAACCGCACTCTCGCGCAGCGACACACTTGACTGAGGACGCTAACCAACTCTGAGGCAGCGCGGCCGGTCACCGAACCACCCAGCCGCCGGCCGCCGCCTGTGATCACGAAGCCATTCAGCTCGGAATGTTGACGCCGCTCAGAAAACCGCCCACATGTGCCGTCAGCGCGATAACCGCAACACCCAATAATTCCAGCGGCACGCGATAAACGGGCAAAGCCATCCCCTGCGCCCGCCGCCACCGGAAATGCATGAACCAAATCACTCCGATCATAGCGCCTGATGACACGCCCAGCATCAGATGTAGCAGCAACAAGCCCCTTAGCTTTCCGCCGCCAAGCTGGAACTGCCACGCCAGCAAACCCGTCGCGATCACCGGAATCGCCGAAGCCGCCGCCACGGCGAAATTGTAGTAGGCCGCGGCGGCCAGTGTCCGGCTCTTCGTCCATTGGGCTGCAAAATCAAACCCAACACCCGCCAGAAACAACGCAATCGGAAAATGAACCAATACGACGTGCTGCGCGTGTTTTGCCAGCAACGCCTGCTTGATATCAAAAGGGTTCACGCTCATCAGCTCCCTCACTTCACGACGATCTTGGCGGTCATCTTCGGATGAACCGAACAGAAATACTCGTACGTGCCGGCCTGTTGAAACGTGAACGAAAACTTGTCGTCGGTATCCAGCGCTTTGGATTTGAACTTCTTGTCTACGCTCACCACCGTGTGCGGCACGTCGTCCTTGTTGATCCATGTCACCTGCGTGCCCGCGGGAATCGTCAGTTCCATCGGCCCAAAGCTGAAATTGTCAATCGTGACCTCCTTCACCGCGGGCTGTTGCTGAGCCGCCGTCGAAAAAGATCTTCCGATACCGCCGCTCAAAAAAAGCAGCACCAGTAAAGCCGCAAAACCCAAAGCCACATTCCGCGGCGTGCTCGTCTTCTCGCGCCTCTCCGCCTTCATTCTCTCGACTCTCATCTGTCTCTCCTTAACCCTGAAGTTGTGCATCCACCACCGCCAAGGTGTGCTGCCCGCGCACGAAATTCACGTCGGTAATTCCCAACAAACTTCGCAATTGTTCCGCCGGCACTTTCAACGGCCCCGGCGAGTCCGCCTGTCCCGGATGCGGCTGCGGAAACGCCGTCGAACACGCCGTGTGAAACGCCACGTTTCCTTCCACCTTTTGCATCGTTTGGTGAATGTGTCCGTTCAGCACCGTCACCGACCCAAACCGCTTCAAATACGAAAGCGCCTGCGCGCTATCGTCCGTGCCCCAGCCCCACTGCGGATAAACCGACCAAAGCGGAATGTGCGCAAAGACCACGATCGGCGTGCTGGATTTCAATCGCGAAACATCCTTCTCGATCCATTCCAGCTGCGCCGCGCCCAGGTTCCCCAAGCCGCCCGCTTTCAGGTTCAGCACGTTCACCAATCCCATAAAATGGACGCCCTGGCTGTCGAAGCTGTACCACCCGTCTCCCCGCGTGTCCTTGCCGAATCGCTCATGAAACACTTCGCCGTTGTCGTTGAGCACGTCATGCTCGCCCGGAACGTAAAAGATCCGCTCCGTTTTCAAGCTTTTCAGCGATTCCGCCAGCGTGTCGAATTCTTGCGGCTTCGAAAGATGCGTCAGGTCCCCGGTGTGCAGCACAAACGCCGGCGGCGTAGGCAGCGCATTTATCTTTGCGATCGCTTCGCGCAAAGTCCCGGTCACATCAGGATTGGCCGGTTTGCTGAACCCGATGTGGCTGTCACTGATCTGCACGAAGCTCAGATCGCCCTTCAAATGTCCGACCTTCTGCTGCAGCACGTCCGTCAGCGCGAACGATTTCAGCACTCCTCCCTGCATCACGCACAGCGCGCCGGTCCCCGCCCACGCCATGCATTTCAGAAACCCGCGCCGGTCCACTCCGTCATGATCCAGATTTTTCTCAAGGTATTTCGACATGCTCTCTTCCTCCTCTTGCTCTTGCTCGTGTCCGTGAATTCCCTTAAAAAGGGGGCCCGGAAAAGGGCGTGCTTGGAAGAAAAAACCTCCCCCGCGCCTCGCCTGCTGAATTACTCCGTTCGCTTACTAGACTCGTTCGCTCGCCGGTTTATTCCCGCCCAGCCGCTTCCGAGCCTTGAGTCGCAGCGTTTTTCACACAGAGATCCGCAAAATAAACTCGTGGGAATAAATTAGGTTGAATTCGGGTCTATGAACTTGAGAGTGTTATTCCGGCATGGCGGACGAAACGCCCAGCTCCGGCAACGCCGGAAGCTTTGAGCAGGTTGTGCTGCCGCATCTCGATGCGGCCTACAACCTCGCGCAGTGGCTCGTCCGCAATAGCCACGACGCCGAAGACATCGTTCAGGAGGCTTATCTGCGCGCGTTCAAATTCTTCGGCGGCTATCAAGGCGGCAACGCCCGCGCCTGGCTCCTGAAAATCGTGCGCAATACGAGTTATTCATTTTTGCAAACCAATCGCCCCGCCGATCTCGGAGTGGAATTCGACGAAACGCTGCACACGCCCGATGCCGTGCAGCCGGACGCCGAAGCCTCGCTCTTGCAAGCGGCCGATAGCCGCACGCTGCGCGAAGCCCTCGAAAGATTGCCGGTACATTTTCGCGAGATGCTGATTTTGCGTGAGCTCGAAGGGATGTCTTACAAAGAGATCGCTTCGACCGCTGAAGTTCCTATCGGCACAGTAATGTCCGGCCTCGCGCGCGCCCGCGCCCAGCTGAAAAAGGATCTGTTGCGCGAGAAAGAGCGGGAGGAACATCGTGGCGTGTAACGATAACCAGCGCCTGCTTCACGCGTACTTCGATGGGGAGCTGGACCTAGTGCGCAGCGTCGAGTTCGAGGACCATCTAAAATCCTGCGCCGACTGTTCCAGGGATTTCGCCAACCAGCAAGCCCTGCGGAAGTCGCTGCAAGCCGCGAATCTTTACGAGCGATCGCCGCAAAGCCTAAAATCCAAAATACGCGCCCAACTTCCGCGCGAAGTGAAGGCCCAGCCCATTTCCCCCGCCCGCCGCACGGCAATCGAGTGGCTGGCAGTCGCTGCCGCGATCGTCGTCGCTATAGTCCTCGGCGCAAGAATCGTTCCAGACGTCGGCGGCCGCCGGCAAACGGATCTAATAGCTGAACAGATCGTCGCGAACCACATCCGCTCACTCCAGCCTGGACATTTGTATGACGTCGAATCCACCGACCAGCACACCGTGAAACCCTGGTTCGATGGCAAACTCGATTTCGCTCCGCCAGTCAGTGATCTCGCGGATAAAGGCTTCCCGCTCGTCGGCGGCCGCCTCGATTATTTGGATCATCGTGATGTCGCCGCGCTCGTCTACCAGCGCCAAAAACATTTCATCAATGTGTTTGTCTGGCCCAGCGAATCAAAAACAACGAAGGCTGCCGAAGTCCAGACCATCCGTGGATACAACCTCGTTTTCTGGCAGCAAAATGGCATGAACTTCTGCGCCACCTCCGACCTGAACGCAACTGAGCTCGAAAAGTTCGCTCAACTCTTGCGGCAGTAGGCACACACGTCCACCGTGGAAGATAAAATCAAAGAAAACACCACAATTGCGGGGGGCAAGTGCTGTTGATCACCGGGGGGCGTTCGGAGTGCCCTGCGCCGCGAGTGCCGGCCACTTAACCGGTGGGTTCAATCAAAAAAGTGTTTATAGCTTTTCCGTCCCCGCGCGCCCGGAATTCCCATCGTGCCCGAACTTTTCCGGATTGTCCGCAGCAGCGTTGTTGCTTCCGAGCAAAGCCTCGATCACGCCCACCATCGGAAACGCATCCGTCTTCGACACCACCGACCGAATGCCGGCGTCCCGCGCGTGCCTTTCCAAATCCGGGCTCGCGTGCTGCGTAAACATCACCACCGGAACTGCTGGAGCGATCTCCAGCAGACGCCGCGCAGTCTCAATCCCATTGATGCCCGGCATCTGAAAATCTACAATCACCACGTTCGGCCGCACGTTCTTGAAAACTTCCACGGCGGTCATTCCATCCGCAGCTTCCCCGGCGATTTCCCAGTCTGGATTTGCCTGTAATACGGTGCGGAGGCCTTGTCTGACAAGCTCGCTATCATCTACGATCAAAAATCGAGTGCGCATTGCCAACCCTTCACGGCTTCCGCTGGAAAATGAAGCATCGCCGGAGGAGGAAGCGTTGGGCGCCGGCGGCGCGTATGAGGGACAAACGCGGTAATGAATAGTAGGCTACTGCATACCGCCGTCGTTTCATTTTGTAAGGATGGCATAAACTCGGACTCTAATCTGAAGCGCCGATCGCCACAGCGCCAGCCAACGGCAGCGCCGCCGTGATAGACGTCCCGTTCTCGCTCGATTGAATCTCCAAAGTTCCACCAAGTTCCCTGACCCGTTCTCGCATTCCGCTGAGCCCGACTCCGTGGTTCGATCCCAGAAACATCGAAATTCTTTTCTCCGCCGGGATCCCCTTTCCCGCATCCGACACTTGCACCGTCAGCAGCTTTTCCGTCGGCCATATTTTGATTGTCGCGGTCTCGCTTCCCGAATGGCGGTACACGTTTGTAAGACATTCCTGCACGATGCGAAAAACCGAAATCTCCAGATTAGGCGCCAGCCGTCCGATCTCCGGCGAAAGGTCCACAGTCACCTTCACGTTGCTGCGTTCCGTCACGCCATCCGCGTACGACCGGATTGCCGGCATCAATCCCACTTCATCAAGCAAGGGCGGATGCAGCAGATGGGAAATCGTGCGAATTTCCTTCGAGAGCTGCTCCACCAGCTGAGAATTTTGCTGTAGCGCGTCGGCCGCTTCCGGGCTCAGTTTCTCCGCTTGTCTAAGCGCCATGCCGTTATTCATGGACATCGCCGCAACGAATTGCCCGACGCTGTCGTGCAAATCGCGCGCGATGCGCCTCCGCTCTTCATCCTGCATCGTAATCAACCGCGCGGAAAGGGCCCGCAGTTCGCGATTCAGTTGTTCAAGCTGCCGGGTCTTGCGATGCAAATCGGCAAACACGCTCACCTTCGCTCGCAATAGTTCCGGCACGATCGGCACCGAAATATAATCCACGGCGCCGCGTTGATACCCTTTCAACCGGTCCAGGTCCGTCAAATGCACGGCAGAAATGAAAATGATCGCGGTCTCTTGAAACCGCGGATGCTGCCGGATTAAATCCGCCAACTCGAACCCGTCCAGCTCCGGCATGCTTACGTCCATCAACACTACAGCGACATCGGTCTTCAGCAGCAAGTCCAATGCTTCGCGGCCGGAATGAGCCTTGATCAGGTTCTCGCCCAACTCCCCCAGGATGACCTCGTAACTCAGCAGTTTGCCTGGCTGATCATCCACCATCAGAATGTTGACTTTTCCCTGCTCTGCCATTCTGCTTCCTCCGCGCCCGATGACTTCGCTGGCAGCGCTACTGATTCGCTCTGAAATAAAATCCGCTGGCACGTCAACTCACCCTTACCGGTGCAGCCACATTCTCAGTGCGGAAAGCAGCTGCTCCGTATTCACCGGTTTCGCCAAATATTCGGAAGCTCCCGCCTCAAGGCATTTCTCCCGGTCTCCCTTCATGGCTTTTGCCGTCAACGCCACGATCGGCAGCCGCCGGAGTGAAGTATTCTGGCGGATCACCTGCATCGTCTCGTATCCATCCATTTCCGGCATCATGATGTCCATCAGCACAATCGCCACGTCGGCAGTTGATTCCAGTGTCTGGATTGCCTCCCGACCGGTTCCCGCGGTCAGCACCGTCATTCCACGCCGCTCCAGCACGCTGCTCAAAGCGAAAATATTCCGCACGTCGTCATCAACCACCAGCACTTTCTTCCCTACGAGCGCTTCATCCGAATGATGCAACCGCTCCAGCATGTTCTGTTTTTCCGGCGGCAAATCGGCGACCACGCGATGCAGGAATAGCGCCGTTTCATCCAGCAATCGTTCCGGAGACTCCACGCCTTTCACCACGACGCTACGCGCCAGCACCCTCAAACGTGCATCCTCCTCCGACGAAAGATCCTTCCCGGTAAATACCACCACCGGCAAATCGCTCAAACTCGGCGTCTCGCTGAACCGCTCCAGCAAATCGAAACCGGACATATCCGGCAAGCGCAGATCCAACACGACGCAATCGAACGTCTCTTCCTTAATCGCGGTCAGCGCCTCGCTTCCGGTGGAAGCCACCGCCACGTCAATGTCGTCGTAGCCCAGAAGCTCCCTGATCGTGAACTGCTCCGCCGGATTATCCTCCACCACCAGCAGTCGTTTGCGCCGCGGCGTCGCGTACTCTTTGATCCGCGCAAACGCGCTGGCCAACGCTTCCGTTGTCGTCGGCTTAGTCACAAACGCGAACGCGCCGCGCGACAATCCGTGATGACGCTCCTCATCCTGCGTCAGCATTTGCACCGGAATGTGCCGCGTGGAAGGATCCTGCTTCAAATGATTCAGCACCGTCCAGCCCAGCATGTCCGGCAGAAAAACATCCAGCGATATCGCCGTCGGATGGAATTCTCTCGCCAGCGCCAAAGCCTCCGAGCCGCGCGACGCCGTCAGTATTTTGAATCCTTTGTCGTGCGCCAGGTCGCAAAGCACGCGCGCGTAATGCGTATCGTCTTCCACGATCAATAGCACCGCGTCATCAGGCTGCAAATTTTCTCGATCGTCCGGAACTTTCTCGAGCCAGCGATCCGGAGTCACACCCGCGGAAAGTTGCAAAGGTGTTGGCGCCGAAGCCGCCTTCCGGTCCACTACCGCCACACCCGTGGACGGCCCCACATATGTTTGCGGCAAATAAAGCGTGAAAGTGCTGCCTCGCCCGGGCGTGCTGCGCAATTGGATCTCGCCGCCTAGCAGGTTCGCGAGCTCGCGGCTGATCGCAAGCCCCAATCCGGTCCCGCCGTATTTGCGGCTCGTCCCCGCATCCGCCTGCTGGAAAGCCTCGAAAATGATCCGCTGCTTTTCCGGTGGAATGCCGATGCCCGTGTCGGACACCTCGAACGCCACCACCGACGCGGAACGGTCCAGCACCGGATGCCCGCCGCTCCAGCCGCCCTCCGCGATAAATACCGATAGCCGCACCATCCCTTGCTCGGTGAATTTGAATGCATTCGAAAGCAAATTTTTCAGCACTTGCTGCAAACGCTTGGAGTCGGTAACCAAACTGCGCGCCAGCCCCGGATCGGCTTCGATTTCGAAGCTCAGCCGCCGGTTTTCTGCTTCGTGGCGGAATGGACGAGCGATCATATCCAGCAAGCTCGCGTAGAACACTTCCTCCGCCTGCACGGACACCGTTCCAGACTCGATCTTCGAAAGGTCCAGAATGTCCGTGATCAGATTGAGCAAGTCCGTACCGGCGCCGTGGATCGTGCGCGCAAATTCTACCTGCTTGTGCGTCAGGTTTCCGTCCGGATTGTCGGTGAGCTGCTGCCCCAGTACCAGAATGCTGTTCAACGGCGTTCGCAATTCGTGCGACATGTTCGCGAGGAATTCCGACTTATATTTCGAAGTCAGCGCCAGTTCCTTGGCTTTCTCTTCCACCGCGCGCCGCGCTTGCTCGATTTCCTGATTCTTGCGCTCCACTTCCACGTTTTGTTCCGCGAGCTGCTGCGCTTTTTGCGCGAGCTGCTCGTTGGTCTGCTGCAATTCGGTCTGCTGCGTCTGCAGTTCCTTCGCCAGTTGCTGCGATTGCTTCAACAACCCTTCCGTCTGCATCGTGGCCTCAATGCTGTTCAGCACGATGCCGATGCTGGCGGTCAGTTGCTCCAAAAACGCCAAATGCGATGCCGTGAACGCGTTCAACGAAGCCAGCTCGATCACTGCTTTCACGTGATCCTCGAACAGCACCGGCAAAACGATAATGTTGCGCGGTACCGCCTGGAATAATCCCGACCGGATCGGCACGGCATCGAGCGGCACTTCGGTGATGAGCAGCCGCCGTTTTTCGGCCGCGCATTGGCCTACCAACCCGTGGCCCAGACGCAGATGGTCCGGATGCCCGTCTTCATTGTTATTGGCAAAAGCTGAGAGCAGCACCAATTCGTCCGATTCTTCTTCCATCATCTGGTAGATAACGCCTTGTTGCGCGTATACCAGCGGCGCCAATTCCGAGAGCAGCATCCGCCCCACGGTCGCGAGGTCCCTTTGCCCCTGCAACATGCCGGTCAACCGCGCAAGATTGGTCTTCAGCCAGTCCTGCTCGTTGTTGCGGTCCGTCGTCAGCCGTAGGTTGTCGATCATGGTGTTGATGTAATCTTTCAGCTCGGCCACTTCGCCGCTTGCTTCCACCTGAATTGAGCGCGTCAAGTCGCCTTTCGTCACCGCCGTCGTAACCTCCGCAATCGCGCGCACCTGGTTCGTCAAGTTGTCGGCGAGCAGGTTCACGTTTCCAGTCAAGTCCTTCCACGTTCCGGCCGCGCCCGGCACGTTCGCTTGCCCGCCGAGGCGCCCTTCCACGCCCACCTCGCGCGCCACAGTCGTCACCTGATCCGCAAACGTGGCGAGTGTGTCGGTCATGTTGTTGATCGTCTCAGCTAGCGCGGCCACTTCGCCTTTCGCGTTCACCGTCAATTTCTTGGTCAATTCGCCGTCCGCAACCGCCGTCACCACCTTCACGATTCCGCGCACTTGCTCCGTAAGGTTCGCGGCCATCACGTTCACGTTGTCCGTCAAGTCTTTCCACGTTCCCGCGACGCCCGGCACCTTGGCCTGCCCGCCCAATTTTCCGTCGGTTCCCACTTCGCGCGCGACGCGCGTCACTTCCGCCGCGAACGCGTTCAGCTGATCCACCATCGTATTGATCGTGTTCTTCAATTCCAAAATCTCGCCCTTCACGTCCACCGTGATCTTGCGTGACAAATCGCCGCGCGCCACAGCCGTCGTAACCTCGGCGATATTCCTCACCTGTGCCGTCAGGTTTCCGGCCATAGCGTTTACCGAGTCGGTCAAGTCCTTCCACGTTCCCGCGACGCCCGGCACGTTCGCCTGCCCTCCCAACCGTCCTTCGCTGCCCACCTCGCGTGCCACGCGCGTCACTTCCGCCGCAAACGACCGCAACTGCTCCACCATCGTGTTCAGCGTTTCCTTCAACTGCAAAATCTCTCCGCGCACGTCCACCGTGATCTTGCGCGACAAATCTCCGCTCGCAATCGCCGTCGCCACTTCTGCAATGTTTCGCACCTGGCCCGTCAAGTTGCTGGCCATGAAGTTCACGTTGTCCGTCAAGTCCTTCCACGTTCCACCGACGCCCGGCACCTGCGCCTGGCCTCCCAATTTCCCTTCCGTGCCCACCTCGCGCGCCACGCGCGTCACTTCTCCCGCGAACGCATTCAATTGATCCACCATCGTGTTGATGGTGTTCTTCAATTCCAGAATCTCGCCCTTCACGTCCACGGTGATCTTGCGCGACAAGTCGCCGCGCGCCACAGCCGTCGTAACCTCCGCAATGTTTCTCACCTGAGCCGTCAAGTTGCCGGCCATCGAGTTCACCGAATCGGTCAAATCTTTCCACGTTCCGGCAACGCCCGGCACGTTAGCTTGCCCGCCCAACCGCCCTTCGCTGCCCACCTCACGCGCCACGCGCGTCACTTCACCAGCAAACGCATTCAACTGGTCCACCGTCGTGTTAATCGTCTCCTTCAACAAAAGAATTTCGCCGCTGACGTTCACCGTAATTTTCTTCGAAAGGTCGCCGCTAGCAATCGCCGTCGAAACCTCGGCAATGTTACGCACCTGGCCGGTCAGGTTGCTGGCCATCGAGTTCACCGAGTCCGTGAGGTCTTTCCATGTACCCGCGACGCCGGGTACCAATGCCTGTCCGCCAAGTTTGCCGTCCGTTCCTACCTCGCGCGCAACGCGCGTCACTTCCGACGCGAACGACCGCAATTGGTCCACCATCGTGTTGAGCGTATCCTTCAACTCCAAAATCTCGCCTTTCACGTCCACGGTAATCTTGCGCGACAAGTCGCCGCGCGCCACAGCCGTCGCTACTTCCGCAATATTTCGCACTTGGCCAGTCAAGTTGCTGGCCATGAAGTTCACGTTGTCCGTCAAATCCTTCCAAGTGCCCGCGCCCGGCACCTGCGCCTGGCCTCCCAACTTCCCTTCCGTTCCCACCTCGCGCGCCACGCGCGTCACTTCACCGGCAAACGCGTTCAACTGGTCCACCATCGTGTTAATCGTATTCTTCAGCTCCAGAATCTCGCCCTTCACGTCCACTGTGATCTTGCGCGACAGATCGCCGCGCGCCACAGCCGTCGTCACTTCCGCAATGTTGCGCACCTGGTCAGTCAGGTTGCCGGCCATAAAGTTCACGTTGTCCGTCAAGTCCTTCCACGTTCCCGCTACGCCCGGCACGTTCGCCTGGCCTCCCAACCGTCCTTCGCTGCCCACCTCGCGCGCCACGCGCGTCACTTCACCGGCGAACCGGTTCAGCTGGTCCACCATCGTGTTCAGCGTTTCTTTCAACTGCAAAATCTCTCCGCGCACGTCCACCGTGATCTTGCGCGAAAGGTCTCCGGTCGCGATCGCCGTCGCCACTTCCGCGATGTTTCGCACCTGGCCCGTCAAGTTGCTGGCCATGAAGTTCACGTTGTCCGTCAAATCTTTCCAGGTGCCCGCCACGCCCGGCACTTGCGCCTGTCCGCCCAACTTCCCTTCCGTTCCCACTTCGCGCGCCACGCGCGTCACTTCTCCCGCGAACGCATTCAGCTGATCCACCATCGTGTTAATGGTGTTCTTCAATTCCAGAATCTCGCCTTTCACGTCCACCGTAATCTTGCGCGACAAGTCGCCGCGCGCCACGGCCGTCGTCACTTCCGCGATGTTTCTCACCTGCGCCGTCAAGTTTCCGGCCATCGCGTTCACCGAGTCGGTCAAATCCTTCCACGTGCCCGCGACGCCCGGCACCACCGCCTGCCCGCCCAACCGCCCTTCGCTGCCCACTTCGCGCGCCACGCGCGTAACTTCCGAAGCGAACGAACGCAACTGGTCCACCATCGTGTTAATAGCTTCTTTCAGCTGCAGAATTTCGCCGCGCACGTCCACGGTGATCTTGCGTGACAAGTCTCCGCTCGCCACGGCTGTCGCCACTTCCGCGATGTTGCGCACCTGACCCGTCAGGTTGCTCGCCATCGAGTTCACAGAATCCGTCAGGTCCTTCCAAGTGCCTGCCACGCCCGGCACCTGTGCCTGCCCGCCAAGCTTGCCGTCCGTACCCACTTCGCGCGCCACGCGCGTCACTTCCGCCGTGAACACGCCCAGCTGCTGAATCATCGTGTTCACAATCGCCGCCGACCGCAAGAATTCGCCTTCCAGCGGGCGCCCATCCACGTCCAACTGCACCGTCTGGGTCAGATTGCCTTTCGCCACAGCCGCAATCGCGCGCGTCACTTCGGTAGTCGGCCGCAACAAGTCATCCACCAGCGTATTCACCGACACCTCGATCTCGCCCCAGGCCGCCTTCGACTGGTGAAACCGCACGCGCTCTCGCGTTCGTCCCTCTTTTCCCACCACCTGCCCCACTCGCTTCAACTCGCGCGCCATCTGCTGATTTGTGGCTGCGATGTCGTTAAAAGTGTCCGCGACTTTTCCCGCCAAGCCCGTCCAGTGTCCCGGTAGACGCGCGGAAAAGTCTCCGTCGCGCATGGCGCGCAGGCTCGCCAGAATGACACTCAAATCCGCCGGCATCGCGTCGTTGCGAACCGCAGCTTGTCCATTGGCCTTCACATTGGTCTTGATGTCGCCAGCGGGACTTGCGGTCGCGGTACCATGGTCGCTTCTCTTCATACACATCTCCCAAACATGAGATCAACTGAGGGCTCGCGACGACACTTCTCTTCTAACACGAGTGCACTGTGGCGAAGGTAGGACGCGAACTCGCTGCCGACGCCGCGCCTCATCTAATAACACTCTATGATGTACAAAGTTCGCAGCAAATTGCGCGAAATCGAAAAGTGATAACACACTCTGTTCCCAGTTAGCCCTACAGTATTCCCTGTATATTCCCTTAGGGAACATTCTTGATGGCGTGCGGGCATTACAGCTGCCCTCTCCTGTCTTACATGTACCTGATCGCTCCAGTGTCGCCAGTCCTGTTCCCTTTTTCCCCTTTGTCGCAATTTTTTCAACTTCGTTCCGCAATCATTGACGGCTCGAACCGGCAGGACTAGTATCGTGAAATCCGTCTCGCGGCCCGGCCCTCGGATCTCGCAGGAGTTTCTACTCTCCTGTCCCTGCGCCAAGGAATTCTGAGATGAAAAATCCTAAAGGGAATGCCCACCGCAAGGCCGCTCCCGCAAAATCTAATGGTGCAGCGCGCCCAACCGCCGCCGAGCCCTCCACCTTTCCGGTCGTCGGCATAGGCGCTTCGGCCGGCGGCCTCGAAGCTTTCACCGAATTGCTTCGCGACCTACCTGAAAAGACCGGCATGGCCTTCGTCCTCGTACAGCACCTTGATCCCACGCACGATAGCGTGCTGCAGGAAATTTTGGCGCGTGCAACCAGGATCCCAGTCAGAGAGGTCAAGGATAACGAAGTCATCCTGCGCGATCACGTTTACGTGATCCCCGCCAACGCCAACATGATTATCGAGGATGGCGCGCTGCACCTCGTTCCGCGCGAATCCGCTCGCAGTCGCAATATGCCCATTGACCATTTCTTTCGCTCCCTCGCCGACAGCCGCGGTGAACAGGCCATCGCCGTCGTTCTCTCCGGCACCGCCTCCGACGGCACCCTCGGATGCAGCGCCGTAAAAACCGCCGGTGGAATCACTTTCGCCCAGGACGAAAAGTCTGCCAAATACGGCGGCATGCCCCACAGCGCCATCTATTCCGGTTGCATAGATTTTGTGTTGCCTCCCAAAAGCATCGCGCAAGAATTGGTGCGGATCGGCAGTCATCCCTACGTCGCCCGCGCCGCCACCGATTCGGAATCCGCCTCCGGGCTTGCCGCCGGACACGAACACTTGCACACGCTGCTGGCGATGCTGCGCCAGGCCACTGGCGTGGATTTCGCCGAGTATAAACAAACCACTCTTCAGCGCCGCATCAAGCGCCGCATGGTGTTGCATCGCCTCGAAAACGTGAAGGACTACATTGCCTACATCAAGGAACACTCGGACGAACTGGACGAGCTTTACCGCGACGTGCTCATCAATGTCACCGGTTTCTTCCGCGATCCTGAAGCCTTTGAATCCCTCCGCAATATCATCTTTCCCGCTATTCTCCAGGATCGCCATGCCGAGCAGGGACCTCTGCGCTTTTGGGTTCCCGGCTGCTCCACCGGCGAAGAAGCCTATTCGATCGCCATCGTCCTTACCGAATATCTGTGGAGTCATGCCCGCAATTCCCACGCCTCCGGAGCCGTGCAAATCTTCGCCACCGATATCAGTGACACCGCTCTCGACCGTGCGCGCGTCGGCTTATATACCGAGGCCGCGGTTTCCGAAATCTCGCCCGAGCGCCTCCAGCGTTTCTTCCTGAAGCAGAGCAACGGATTTCAAGTCAACAAGTCCGTCCGCGAAATGTGCGTTTTTGCGAAGCAGAATGTCGCTAAGGATCCGCCCTTCTCCAACCTCGATCTTGTCAGTTGCCGCAATTTGCTGATCTACCTTGGCCCCGTCCTGCAACGCCGCGTCGTTCCCGCGCTGCATTATGCTCTGCGCCCCGGTGGTTACTTGCTGCTGGGAGGCTCCGAAAGCCTCGGCGCCTTTGCCGATCAATTCGCCGTCGTTGACAAAAAATCCAAAATCTATCGCAAGAAGCCAACCGCCGCGCGTCTCGCGACCTTCTTTACACCGCAGCTTTATGAGTTCCGGAGAGTTGGAGGAACACAGGTGTCCAAACCAGCCCAGTCAGGCGTTTCCATCGAGAAGGAAGTAGACCGGCTGCTCGTCAATCGCTTCGTGCCGGCCAGCGTGGTGGTCAACGACGCTCTAGAAATCGTCCAGTTTCGCGGTAAAACCGGTGCGTACCTGGAACCCGCCGCCGGACAGCCCACCTTCAGCCTTTCCAAAATGGCTCGCGAAGGCCTGTTGATAGATCTCCGTGAAGCTTTGATTCAAGCCAAGAAAGAGCGTCAGCCTGTCCGCAAACAAGGCGTCCGCATCAAATCCGACGGCGACACTCGCGAAATTGACCTCGAAGTCATCCCCGTGCGTGGCCAGTCCCCCACGGAGACTTTCTATATCGTGGTCTTTCAGGAGGCGATGAATGACGGCGCCGCACGCCCCAAGCGCGGTGCCAAGAAACCCATCGTGAAACCAAACTCCTCGGCATCCGAACTCGATCGCGCCGAGCGCGAAATCGCCCACCTCCGCGAGCAGTTGCAGGCGTTGATCGAAGACCACGAAACCACTTTGGAAGAATACAAATCCTCCAACGAAGAAGTTCTCTCCGCGAACGAAGAGTTGCAAAGCACCAACGAAGAACTGGAAACAGCCAAGGAGGAATTGCAATCCACCAACGAAGAGCTCACGACCCTCAATGAAGAGCTTCAAAACCGCAACGCCGAATTGAGCATGAGCAACAACGACATGATCAACTTGCTTAGTAACGTCAGCCTCCCCATCGTCATGGTCGGCGATGATTTGCGTATCCGCCGTTTCACGCCCCTCGCCGAATCACTGCTCAATTTTTGCGCCGCGGACATCGGCCGCCGCCTCGCCGAAATCCGACCCAATCTCGTCGGCGTAGACCTCGACGGCATCGTTCGCAACACCATCGAATCCGGCGTAGCGCATGAACAGGAAGTCCAAGGCCAGCACGACCGCTATCTCATGCGCGTCCGCCCCTACAAAACCTGGAACAACAAAATCGACGGCGCCGTCATCACCTTCCTCGATATAGACGCCATCCGCCTCACCCTCGAGGAATCCCGCCGCGAATGACCACACTCTAGCGTCCCCATCCGTTTCGCCGCTCTTCGCCCTTTTCAGCCGCCATTGTCGGGCCCCCGACATAGCCTTTTCCCATTGCATCAAGATTAATTGATTTATTATGCGCTCCCGGAGTAGGATGAGTTTCCCAATGCCCGTTTGTTACGGACGTGTCTTCGCTTACGTTTCATAGTTGGCTTTCGCGATGCCTGAGACAGCCTTTCCGATTGTAGGCTTGGGATTCTCGGAAAACGGCGCAGCCGCGCTTTCCGAGGTTTTCTCGCAGCTTCCTGCCCGCGCGGGCATGGCCTTCGTTCTTGTTTCGCCTGCAGGCGCCAGCCCCTCCACTTTTTCCGCGCTCGCGAAAATTCCAGTCAAGAAAGTTCGCGCCGCTACGAAATTGCAGCCGGGCCAAATCTATCTCGCTCCGCCCGGCGCGCTCGTCTCAATCCGCGCCGGTGCGCTGCAAATTTCCCGTCTTGGCCGCGACCCCGTCGGTCCATCCTCCACTCCAATAGACCATTTTTTTCGCTCCCTCGCCGCCGACCGCCACAACCTCGCTATCGCCGTCATGATCTCAGGCGATTCCCTGGACGGCGTCCAAGGCTGCGCCGCCATCCAATCCGCGGGCGGCATTACCTTGGCCCGCGCTGCGCCTCCCTCGGAACATTCCGGGATGCCGCACAGCGCCATCGAAGCCGAGTGCGTTGACTTTGTCCTGCCTCCCCGCGAACTCGCCCTCAAGCTCGCTGAACTCGGTGCCCACCTCTCGCGCGGTCCCGCTGTACCGGACTTTCTCGGCGATCATCACATCGTTCTCGCCTGCCTGCAGGAAGCCACCGGAGTAAATTGCAGCCATTACGCCCAAGCCGCGCTTGCCTGTGGCATCACTCGTCGCATGACGCTCAACAACGTTGCGACTCTTAACGAATACCTGCGCTATGTAAACGAGAAGCCCACCGAACTCCGCGTGTTTTTTCGCGACCTCCTCGCCTCGTTTACTCCTTTCTTCGATTGCGAACTCCCCTTCGACGCCTTGAGCCAGACAATTTTCCCCGCGTTGCTTCATGCTCATAAATCGCCGGAAATCCCGCTCCGCATTTGGGTCCCCGGCTGCTCCTCCGGCGAGGACGCCTACTCGCTCGCCATCGTTCTGTCAGAGGTCTTGGCCGCCGCTCGCGACCGTGCCTCCGGGAATGGCGCCTCCTCGCTGCCGCAAGTTCAAATTTTCGCCACGGATATCAACGACGCAGCGCTCGAAACCGCTCGCGCAGGGATCTACGACGAGTCTCGCCTTGGCAACGTCTCCTCGCAGCGCCTCAAGAATTTCTTTTCCCACGCCAGCAGCGGATTCCTCATCAGCAGGTCTATTCGCGACATGTGCGTTTTTGCCCGCCAGGATCTCGCCAATGATCCGCCTTTCTCGCGCATGGATCTCATCAGCTGTCGCCACGTTCTCGATCGCTTGCATCCGCGCTCGCAGAAGCGCGTAATCGCGCAGCTGCACTACGCTCTCGGTCCCGCCGGTCAGCTGCTCCTGGGCGATTTTCACGACATCAACAATCTCTCCGACTATTTCGCGCCCGCTGACGGCCTAAAAAATGTGTTTCACAGACATCCCCGCTCCACTGCCTTGGTTCCGTATTTCCCCAAGGACATCGCGGGGCTCGCTCCAATGCGCGGCCCTCGCGCCGCCTCGCCGAGCGCGCAGGAACTGCATGAACTTGAGCAAGCGGAGAATCTCCTCACCGCGCGCTACGTCCCCGCCAGCATCGTGGTGAATGAAGATCTGCAGGTTCTGCGAATTTGGGGGCACGTGGGTCCCTACCTCGAACCCGCCTCCGGCTCCCCCACCTATGATCTCTCGAAAACTGCTGGCGATGCCCTGCTGCAGGGCATCCGTGGGGCGCTGTCGCGCGCCAAACACACGAATAAGTCCGTCCGTAAACAGAAAGTGCCCGTCGAATCCAAAGGCCATGTACGCTCCGTCAATCTGGAATTAACGCCGATTTCGTTGCGCTCCTCCGCCAAAAAGCTCTACCTCATCGTCTTTCAGGAGAAGGCGCCCGCGGTCGCGCCTCTGCGCAACGCCAAAGCCAAGCACCTCAAGCCCGCTGAGGTCGCTGCGCTCCTCCGCGAAAACAAACTTATCGCCCAACAGACCGCGCAACTCAGAGACCAGCTGCAATCAGCCACGCAGACCCACGCCATCACTTCCGAGGAATATCAGACCGCCGCCGAGGAACTGCAGACCACCAACGAGGAGCTGGAGACGGCCAAAGCCGAATTGCAGTCCGGCAACGAAGAACTCCGCGTCCTCAACGATCGCCTGTATCACCGCAATGCCGAGTTGCTCGAGGCCTATCAGGATCTCGCGAGCGTGTTGGCCAATGTGAACATCCCCATGGTCATCGTTGATCGCGATCTCCGCATCCGCCGTTTCACTCCGCCCGCGCAAAAACTTCTGAACCTTCAGCCCGGCGATGTCGGACGTCGCTTGCGCGAAATCCGCCCCAATCTCGAATCGGCTGACCTCGAAGAACTCGCGCGCGACACCATAGAACACATGGCTACTTGCGATTGCGAACTGCGCGAAACTCGTGTAGGAAAGTGGTACTCCGTCCGCGTTCGTCCGTACCGCGCCTCCAGCAACGCGGTGGAAGGCGCGGTTTTCAGCTTCCACGATATTGATATTCTGAAACGCAATCTCGACCAGACCCGCATCTTCGCCGACGCCCTCATCGAAAACGCCCGTGAAGCCTTGCTGGTTCTCGACCGCGATCTTCGCGTCACCCTCGCCAACTCCGCCTTCTGCCGCCTCTTTGAGATTTCCGCTGCGGAAACGGAAGGAAAGCTGGTTTACGATCTTGGCGAAAAACAATGGGACATACCTGCCCTGCGCACCTTGCTTGACCAGATCATCCAGCACAATCAGCGCGCCGACGACTTCGAAGTTTGTCACGATTTTCCCCATCTCGGCACCCGCACCATGTGCATCAACGCTCGTCGCATCGAACCCCGCGAGGGCGAATATTTGATCCTGCTTGCCATCGAAGATATTTCGGAGAAAAAGCGCCAAACTGAAGCGCTGCGTCGCCTCTCCACCTATTCCATGCGCGTTCAGGATGACGAACGCCGCCGCATCGCCCGCGACCTGCACGACATCACCGGACAGAAACTCGCTCTGCAATCCATGAACCTCGCCCAACTGCTGCGCAAATTGCGCGATAACCCTGGCGTTCTTACGATCGCGCGCGAGTGCCAATCGCTCACCGACCAGATTTCCAGCGAAATCCGCACCCTCTCCTATCTCTTGCATCCGCCGCTGCTCGATGAACTCGGCCTCGGCTCCGCTCTCCATTGGTACGCGCAAGGTTTTGAAACCCGCACCGGAATCCGCGTCACCGTGGATGTCCCCTCGGACCTGATGCGTCTTTCCCCTGAAACCGAGGTCACCCTGTTCCGCGTGGTGCAGGAAAGTCTTACCAATATTCATCGCTACGCCAGTAGCCCCACAGCAATCATCCGCGTGAACGCTGACGCCGAAGAAATGACTCTCGAAATTATCGACCACGGCAAGGGCATGGAAGTGAGCGCTGACGCTCCGGAAACCTTCAGCGCCGAGCGCCCCGGCGTCGGCATTCAAGGCATGCGCGAACGCATGCGCCAGCTATCCGGCCGCCTGGAAATCGTCTCGGTGCCGAATCGCGGCACGCGCGTCGTCGCCACTCTGCCCGTTGAAGGTGTCGCTCGCGAACAAGTGCTCGATGAGGCCGACGCCGCCTCAGACGAAAATGCCACGGGTGACCGTGATTCCGCGGCACTCAGCGGTGCATCAGAAAAGAAAGTCCGCGTGTTGATTGCCGATGATCACGAAATCATGCGCCAGGGCGTGCGTAGCTTGCTTTCAGGGGAGTTGAACTGGGAGATCTGCGGAGAAGCTGTCAATGGGCGGGAAGCCGTAGAAAAAACTTTCCAGTTAAGTCCGGACTTGGTCATCCTCGATCTGAATATGCCGGTTCTCGATGGCCTAGCAGCGCTCCGCGAAATCGTCGGCCAGACTCCTCGAGCCAAGATTCTGGTCCTCACGGTCCACGATTCCGAGCACATCATCCACGAAATTTTCTCAGCTGGCGCAGACGGCTGCCTGCTAAAAACGCAAACCGCGCGAGACCTGGTCCGCGCTGTAACTACAGTTCTGAACGGCGAAGTTTTTCGCCCAGACTCCAGCAACAGCCAAAACCTCCAACCGGAACACCACAAAGTGGCCCGCTCGCTGCATTAGGCAGCCGCCAAGACACAGCGTCTACGATCCCAGATTAAAAAACTAGGTGGGGATCCGCAGGGGCGCTGCTTGCTGCGCCCCTGCTTGTCCGCGCGTCCAACACCGTATGGGCACGCTATGCCGTGCCCGTGTCCCGTGCCCTCAAATTTTCTCTGTGAACTCTGTGTCTTTCAGGAAGGAAACTTTTAGAGGTTCTGCCAAGCCACGCGAGCCGCCCCCAAAAGCGGACAATTCTCATTCAACACAACCTTAATCGGAATCTGCGAAAGAAATTCCTCCAGCTTCTCTTTATGCTTCACCGCCGCCGTAAACCTGCCATTCTTCATTTTCGGCAGCACTTTCACCGCAATCCCGCCCGCAATATAAATCCCGCCCCGCGCCACGGTGCGCAGCGCCAAATTCCCGGCCTCCGACCCATAAATCTCCACCCACAAATCCAAAGTGCTCGCGCACACCGGACATTCCCCCGAGAGCCCCATGCGCGTGATTTCCGGCGCCGGGTCAATCGTGCCGTCGTCAAATCCCGGATGCCGCACCATCGGCCCCAGGAATTCGTGCAACCGCAGGAATCCGCCCCCCGACAAAATGGTTTCCGTGCTTACAAACTCCAGCCGCTCGTTCAAAAATTTCCAAAGTTCCGCCTGTTGTTTCGTGTTCGGCGCAAAATCAGCGTGACCAGCCTCGGTCGCCATCGGAATATGCTGCTTGCCATCCCAGTAAAGAACGCCTTCTCCCAGCCCGGTGCCTGCAGCAATCACGATTTGCGTCGATTGCTCCGAAGGCACGCCGGCATGAATCGTGTCCAGGTCGCTCGGCTCCAGCACCGCGATTCCGTAAGCCGCAGCTTCGACGTCGTTGATCAGCCTTACGTGCGGCACGTGCAGATGCGCAGCGACGTTCGCGCCATCCACAATCCAGGGAAAATTTGTCGCATGAACGCGATTGTTTACCACCGGCCCGGCAATTCCGAATGACGCAGCGGTCACCTGCGCCTTCGCGCCATTCAGAAAATCTGCGGTGATTTCTTCCAGCCCCGAATGTTTCTGCGTCGCATAACGTTTTTCGTTGACGCGGACCAGCTTGCCCGCTTTCACATCGAATAGACCGAGATTGGACTTGGTTCCTCCCAAGTCACCCGCCAAAATCATCGCACCCTCCGCACCGGAACTCCGCCCATGATCGGTATACGATCAGCAAAGCAACTCGGCCCGCTCTACAGCGGCCGCCACTGCCGCCCATCGGGAATCGTCAGATCGTCTACGGCCTTCGGCCCCTGACTCCCCGCCGGATAATTGGGGAATGGCGGTGGCGATGCGCCCTGCCACGCTTCCAGGATCGGATCCACCAGTGCCCACGCCGCCTCCACGCTGTCTGCGCGGTCAAAAAGCGTGGCGTCACCGCGTATGCAATCATTGATTAGCGTCGCGTACGCCGGCCGCGTGCTTGTTCCGAACGCATCTTTGTATTTGAAATCCATCATCACCGGCCGAATGTGCATCTGCGCTCCCGGCGATTTCGCTCCGAAAGAAAGCGAAATTCCCTCATCCGGTTGAATGTTCAAAATCAGCGAATTCGTTTCGTGGTCTTCGCCGCGGAAAACCATGTGCGGAGCGCTCTTGAACTGGATGGCTACTTCCGTTAGTGGCCGCGCGAGCCGTTTCCCTGTGCGCAAATAAAACGGCACGCCGCTCCAGCGCCAATTGTCCACATACAATTTTAGAGCCACGAATGTGTCCGTCGCGGAATCCTGCTTTACTCCCGGCTCTTGGCGATATCCCGGAACCGGCTTCCCGTTGACCTGGCCCGGCCCGTACTGGCCGCGCACCACCGACTTCCAGATCGTCTCCGGCGTGAAAGTCCGCATCGACTGCAACACCTTTATTTTTTCGTTGCGCACCGACGTCGCGTCGAACTTCGCGGGTGCTTCCATCGCTACCAGCGAAGTAAGTTGCAGCACGTGACTCTGGATCATGTCCCGCAAGGCGCCCGCCGTCTCATAGAAAGCGGCCCGGCGCTCCACGCCCAGCGATTCGGCAGCGGTAATCTGAATGCTGTCCACATAATTGCGGTTCCACAGCGGCTCGAAAATCCCGTTGCCGAAGCGGAAAACCAGCATGTTCTGCACGGTCTCTTTGCCCAGGTAGTGGTCAATGCGATAGACCTGCGACTCGTCGAACGCCGCCAGGACCTTGCTGTTCAATTCACGAGCTGACGCCGAGTCGCGCCCGAACGGCTTCTCAATAATGATCCGCGTCCACGATCGTTCCGTTTTCGGCTTCGTCAATCCCGCGTTCTTCAGCTGCTCGATCACGTGCATGTAAACTTCCGGCGGCGTCGCCAAATAAAAAAGACGATTCCCACCCAGCGGCCCTTCCTTATCCAGCTCGTCCAGCCGCTGTGCCAGCTTTCCAAACGCCTCGGGATCGTCGTAATCCCCCGTGAAATATTGCAGGTGCTTCAGAAATTCGCTCTTCTGATTCTCGTCCGCGCCTTCTTCGTTTCCTTTGGGCAGCCCTTCTCCCGCCTTTTGCCGGAAATCTTCATCGCTCATGTGCGTGCGCGCGAAACCCAGCAGCCGAAAACGCGGTGCCAGGCACCCGTGGTAGGAAAGATCGTAAAGCGCCGGCAGCAGCTTGCGCCGCGCCAAGTCTCCCGAAGCGCCAAACATCACAATCGCGCACGGGTCGCTCGGCACCTCGCAATAATACACGCTGCTCTGCGCGGCTTCGGCAGTGTCAACGACTCGGGTATTCATGACGGTTCTCCCAAATCTCGGCGGTATAACCCAGCGGCAATCCCGCAGTTTTATTAAAACTTTGTTCCCCAAGAGCCTACCACAACTCCCACACGACCCGGTTACAACCCCAGCCAGGCAAGCCCGTCCGAAAGCGGGGCGTCACAAGTCGCTCCCCAGGGCAGCATCGGCTGAGTGGCGCCTGGTTTTCTCTGCGTACTCTGCGTCTCTGCCGTAGACCATCTTGCACTGTGAAGATTAGCCCAAAGAAAGTCGGCTTACCGCGGCCCCGATTGAACCGATTGGTCGCAACCCAGCGCCGGAGGCGCGGCAGAAATTAGCCCAGCGCGTGAGCGCTGGGTACCAATGCAAAAAATGAGGAGCGCCGTAGGTGCGACACTCCGTCAATCCTCGCTCATCACTCCGCCAACTGGAATTTCCTCCCCCAATGCAGTATCTTGAATTGCACGTCATTCCAAGGAGAAGCCTTCATGGCCGACGAGAAAAACTCTGGCAATTCCGCTGCAGCCGCTTCCGCGCAACCGGCGACCCAAACCGTGCGCATGGTGAAGTGCGTCAAATTCGGCCGCGAAATGCCCGGACTCGATCGCGTTCCATGGAAAGGCGAAATCGGCAAGCGCATCTACGACAACGTCTCCAAGGAAGCCTGGAAGCTCTGGGTCGAGCACTCCAAAATGCTGATGAACGAATTCCGCCTGAATCCCCTCGATCCGAAGTCCCAGCAAATCATGGAAGAACAAGTGGAAACCTATTTCTTCGGCGAAGGCGCAAAACTCCCCGACAGCTACGTCCCCCCAAAACACTAGACGCGCACCAGCGTCATCAAATCGCCGAGAAGCTCGAGGCCTTTTCGCCGCGTTTCTCTGTGCCCTGTGCGTCTCTCCGGTAATAACGGTTCGGAATCCGCGCGATTTCTCACCGACATTCCATCACGGCGCGTCTGCCCCAGGCCACGCTCGGTCTCTCCGTGCCCTCCAGCTTTTCTCTGTGAACTCTGCGTTAATCCGTTGCGGTTTCTTTCGAACTTTTTTCCGTGCGCGAAAATCTCGCCGCGCAACCGCTGACTACCGTAATCTACTTCCGATGCGCGTCTTGATCTCCGGCGCGGGAATTGCCGGCCCAACTCTCGCCTACTGGCTCGCTCACTACGGCCTTACTCCCACCATCGTCGAATCCGCACCCCGCCTGCGCACCGGCGGCTACCTGATCGACTTCTGGGGCGCCGGCTACGACATCGCCGACCGCATGGGTCTCCTTCCAGAAATCAAGCGCAAAGGCGTCGTGTTCCGCGAGGTCCGCGCCGTCAATTCCGTCGGCCAACGCGTGGCCGTGTTTGCAGTTGATGCATTTGCGCGCATGACCCACGGCCGCTACATCAGCCTTCCGCGCAGCGAACTCTCCGCGATTATCTTCCATTCCCTTGCCAGCAAGGTCGAAACCATTTTCGGCGACACGATAAATCGCATCGAGCAGTCCGAAAAAAATGTCCGCGTGTCCTTCGCGCACGCAGCCCCGCGCGAATTTGATCTCCTAATCGGAGCTGACGGCCTTCACTCCCACGTCCGCGAAATCGTCTTCGGCTCGGAAAGCCAGTTCGAAAAGTATCTCGGTTACAAAGTCGCGGCGTTTTCGGTCCAAGGCTACCGGCCGCGAGACGAGCTCGTGTACATGACCTACACGCAAGTTGGACAACAGGTAGGGCGCTATGCCACCGGCGATGACTGCACCATGTTCCTGTTCATTTTTACGGATGACAACGTGGCAATCCCAACCGATCTCGCCGATCAAAAAGCCCTGTTGCGCCGGCGCTTCGCAAATTGCGGCTGGGAATGTCCCCAGATTCTCGACGCGCTCGACTCCGCGATCGAACTCTACTTCGATCGCGTCAGCCAAATTCACATGGATCCCCAGCAGGGTTTATGGACCAGAGGACGCGTGACCCTTCTCGGCGACGCAGCCTCCTGCGTCTCGCTGCTCGCCGGACAAGGCTCCGCGTTAGCCATGATCGCAGCCTATATCCTGGCCGGCGAGTTGCATCGCGCGTCCGGCGACTATTCCAAAGCCCTCGCGCGCTATCAGGCTCTGTTCGCTCCCTTCGTTCTGCGCAAGCAAAAAGGGGCGCTGCGTTTTGCAGGTGCCTTCGCGCCAAAATCGAAATTCGGGCTGTTCCTTCGCAATCAAATCTTTCGTCTGATGAGTATCCCTTGCGTCGCGACCCTAGCCGCCGGCCGCGATCTCGCCGACCGCATCGCCCTTCCGAATTACGAATAGCAGCCGGCGCAAGATTCCCTGCGTGGCCTCCTTCTTTTCTCTGCGCCCTCTGCGTCTCTGCGGAAATGTTCCCTCCGGCGTCTCCGTGTCCTCCAGCTTTTCTCCGTGAACTCTGTGTTGATCTTCTGCGCTTTCTAACCTCGCGCGCTTCACCCGAAAATTCCGCAAGTCCCGCCACCTACTGCGCTAAACTAGACTGTTCAAATCATAGGAGCCGCGATTCTCGCATGAGCCCCCAATCCAAAAACACATTCGGCACGCGCACCAAACTCCACGTCGGCGGCGGCGCCTTCGAAATCTACCACTTCGCCGCGCTCGAACGCGCCGGCATCGGCAACGTCACGCGCCTGCCCTTCTCCCTGAAAGTCCTCCTCGAAAACCTGCTCCGCCACGAAGACGGCCGCTTCGTTTTCGACGAAGACGTCCGCGCACTAGCTGCCTGGGATCCCACGAGCGCTCAAGGCGCCTCCGAAAAAGAAATCTCTTTCATGCCCGCCCGCGTCCTGCTCCAGGATTTCACCGGCGTCCCCGCCGTGGTCGATCTCGCCGCCATGCGCGAAGCCATGCGCCAATTGGGCGGCCAGCCAAAAAAAATCAATCCCCTGCTCCCCGCGGAACTGGTAATTGACCACTCCGTCCAGGTAGACAAATTCGGCGTCGCCGGCGCCTTCGCCTTCAACGCCGACCTCGAAATGCAGCGCAATATCGAGCGCTACGCCTTTCTGCGCTGGGGCCAAAAAGGTTTTCAAAATTTCAAAGTTGTTCCGCCGGACACCGGAATCTGCCATCAGGTCAATCTCGAATATCTAGCCCGCGTCGTCTTCAGCGAACAACAAGACGGCCACGCCATCGCCTTCCCCGATTCGCTCGTCGGCACCGACTCGCACACCACCATGGTCAATGGCCTCGGAGTCTTCGGCTGGGGCGTCGGCGGCATTGAAGCGGAAGCGGCAATGCTCGGCCAGCCTCTCTCGATGCTGATTCCCGCGGTCGTCGGCTTCAAATTGCACGGCCGCTTGCCTGAAGGCGCCACGGCCACTGACCTAGTTCTCACCGTCACGCAAATGCTGCGCAAAAAAGGCGTCGTCGGAAAATTCGTCGAATTCTATGGCACGGGACTTTCCAGCCTCACCCTCCCCGACCGCGCCACCATCGCCAACATGGCCCCCGAATACGGCGCGACGATGGGTTTCTTCCCGGTTGACGCCGAAACTCTCGCCTATCTCCGCTTCACCGCGCGCAAAGAAGATCAAATCCGCCTGGTCGAGGCCTACTCCAAAGAACAAGGCCTCTTCCGCACCGATCACACTCCGGATCCAATTTTCTCCGATCGCCTCGAACTCGATCTCGCCACGGTGGTCCCTACGATGGCCGGCCCCAAGCGCCCGCAAGATAGCGTCCCACTCACGCAAGCCAAGTCATCGTTCGAGAAAACGCTCACCGCGCAGCCCAAGCACGTCAGCGTGCAAAATAACGGCGACAAATTCGACCTCGCCGACGGCTCCGTAGTCATCGCCGCCATCACCAGCTGCACCAACACATCCAACCCATCGTTGATGCTCGGCGCCGGTCTTCTCGCCAAAAAAGCCGTCGAGCGCGGCCTGCAAACTAAGCCTTGGGTTAAAACAAGTTTCGCGCCCGGCTCGAAAGTCGTCACCGATTACATCGAAAAAGCCGGCCTCTGGCCCTTCCTCAATTCGCTGCGCTTCAATCTCGTCGGCTATGGCTGCACCACCTGCATCGGCAATAGCGGCCCACTCTCCGAACCCATCGGCAAAGCCATCAAGGAAAATAATCTCGTCGCCGTTTCCGTCCTCAGCGGCAATCGAAATTTCGAAGGGCGCATCAATCCGCTCTGCCGCGCGAACTACCTCGCGTCACCGCCGCTTGTAGTCGCCTATGCCCTCGCCGGACGTATGGACTTCGACATCGTCAACGAATCGCTCGGCAACGATAAATCCGGCAAGCCCGTTTATCTCCGCGATATTTGGCCGACGCCCGACGAAGTAGAAAAGACGATGCGCTCGTCCGTCACCAGCGAAATGTTCCAGAAAGAATATGCCGACGTTTTCACCGGCGACGAGCACTGGCGCGCCCTGCCCATCCCCGAAGGCGATCTCTACGCCTGGGACGAAAAATCCACCTACATCAAGCATCCACCCTATTTCGAAAACATGCCGGTCAAGCCCGTCGCGCTCGGCGATCTGCACGGCATGCGCGCGCTAGCCGTCCTTGGCGACAGCGTCACCACCGATCACATTTCGCCCGCGGGCTCGATTCAACCCGATTCTCCCGCCGGAAAATATCTGATCGAACACGGCGTCCAGCCCAAGGATTTCAATTCCTACGGCGCCCGCCGCGGCAACCACGAAGTAATGATGCGCGGCACTTTCGCGAATATTCGCCTGCGCAATATGCTGGCCCCCGGTACCGAAGGCGGTTGGACCCTGCATCAGCCCGGCGGCGAAAAAATGTCCATCTACGATGCCGCCATGAAATATCGCGAAGAACACGTCCCCCTGATCATCTTCGCCGGAAAAGAATACGGATCAGGTTCCTCGCGCGATTGGGCCGCGAAAGGCACCATCCTTTTGGGAGTCCGCGCGGTGCTAGCAGAAAGTTTCGAACGAATTCACCGGAGCAACCTCGTAGGCATGGGCGTGCTCCCGGTCGAATTTCGCCCCGGCGAAAATCTGAATTCGCTCGGCCTCACCGGCCTTGAAATTTTCGATGTCGAAGGATTGGCTCACAATTTCGAGCCGCGCAAAAAAATGAAAGTCCGCGCGCGCAAAACAGACGGCAAGGAAATCACGTTCACTGCAGTAGCAAGAGTGGACACGCCCTTCGAGGTAGCCTACTACCAACACGGTGGGATCCTGCAGTACGTCCTGCGTCAAATGCTCTAGGCGGGATATCTAAACGTTCCGGAGCTTCGGCGTTACGCCTTTGTGGCGGCGGACTTCAGTCCGTCATCAGGCTCGATTCCCCGAAAGATGCGGCCCGGTGTGATCCTTCAAACGCATTCTCAAAATCACCGGCGCCGCCAAAGCAAACACCACCGCAAACACCACGAAAAATCCTGCAAACGCCACCAGTAAATCCGCGCCCCGGTGATGCAGTAGCATCAGCGCCGCATCTCCCAGCCCAAAAGACAGTGCAAACACAATAATTGCCGAAATCGGCGTCGGGCAAAGGCTCGCGTGACATTCCGAGCAAACCACCCCGGATAATCCTGAAGTCGTCCAAACTGCCTTGGCCGGAATGTGCTTATGGCACTGCGGGCAGGTCATGGCGGTGTCCCTCCCGAATACTGAACCAGGTCAAACAGGTCGTCCGTGCGGCTGGGAGCCTCCAACAGCGCTAATCTACCACGACCTGCACCGAGGTCAAGTGCTGATAATTTCCGCTCGTCCCGGTGATGGTGACCTCGTAAGTCTTCGGCTGTACGCGACTTCCGCCGTCCCCTCCGCCGCAAGCCGCCATCATGTTCACCAGGATAATCACTCCCGCGCGAGAAATCGCAATAATCGAGCGCCGCCGTCGTTCAAAATTCATCGCCGCCACCACGCCGAAAATCGCAAAAATCATCGCTGACGCAACCAGCCAATTCCACCCAGGCGCCTCTTTGCGCGAAAACGCAAACTTCCCCATTCCGTCGAAATCTCGCACGCTCGCTGTCACCGGCACCGTAACCGCCACCGCAACGTTCGTTCCCCCAGCCGCGGGCGTCGCGGGATTCGGCGTGAACGCGCAACTCGCCCCCGCCAGCGGAATGCTGCAAGTCAACTGCACTGCGCTACCCGTCGCGCCAACAGTCTGCAATCCGAATTTATAATTTGCGGTCCCTCCAGGGCTCACCGTCGCGCTCGCCGGCGTCACCGTCCCAAACGAAAAATCGCACGGCGCTCCCATTACGCTGAACATCAAAGTATTCGTCGTCCCCAGCACCGGATCGGAAATGTCAACTGGCACCGCCCCGCCGCAAGGCGCGCCCGCGCCAGACGCCATCGCGGTCAAGGTCGTCGCGCTAACAAAAGTTGTCGTGAGCGCCGCGCCATCAAAATCGATCACGGAGTTTGCCGTGAACGAATCCCCACGAGCAGTTAACAAAAATGCTCCGCCGCCAAAGTTCGCCGACGCCGGACTCAACCCCGTCAGCACGAATCCCGGCAGCGCCGGCAGCACCGTGCTCCAAGCTCCGCGCCCATGCGTCGCCGCCACCAGCAGGCGCGAAGCGCTGCGCAGCTTCAGCGACATCACCTGCGAGTTCGGCAGCCCCGCCTGCAGCACGCTCCACGTCGTCGCGCTCCCGGCCGTCGCGTTCGCGCTCGCGTACACTCCCGCATCCGTCGCGATATAAATCGTATTGTCCGTCGCGTCAGTCGGATCAATCACGATGTCGTTTACCGGCACATCCGGCAGATTGCCATCCACTTGAATCCAAGCCGCGCCCGAATTATTCGTAAAAAATATGTCCCCCAGCCCGTCGCATCCGCTGATCCCAGGGCAGGAAAATCCCGAATAGCTCACGAACGCCGCCTTCGCATTCACTGAATCGGCCGCAATCGCCGTAACGCTCCGCGCCGGTTGGCTCGCCTGGCTCACTTTCTGAATATCCGGCGCGCCCTGCAGCGCTTCCGACGATTGCCACACCTGCCCATCCGAAGTTCCCACCCAAATCGTGTTCGAATCGCTTGGCGCCACCGCGATCGTCGTCACAAAATTCTTGCTGCCATCCGTCGTCAAGTCGCTCGTAATCGCCGACCAGTTCCGGCCCGCATTCGTCGTCTGATACAGCCGGTACGTTCCAAAATAAAGATTCTGGCTGTTCTTCGTATCCAGCACCATTGGCGGAATAAGATCCGCGTTGTCGCTGAAATTGATTCCGTTGTTGAAATCAATCGCCGCCCAGTTGATCCCGTCCTGCCCCGGCACGCCATTCATCGTATTTTTATTCAACGTCCCTGGCCCACCCAGATAACTGCAAGCCGCATAAATCGTGCTCGGCGTCTGCGGATCAATCGCCGTGTATCCGCCATCGTAAGGACAAGCCAGCGCCCCGCTCCAATCCAGCGTCCCGCTGTACTGCTGAATGTCGTTCCCTTGCGTGCCGCCAAAAATCGTTTTGTCCGTCGTCGGATGAATCGAAACTCCTGGATAAAACTGCGTCAAATTCAGCGATGTATTCGGATTTCCCGTATCCGTATTCAAATCCGCCCAATGCTGGTTCCCCGGCGCCACACTCGCATTGAACACATCCTGCGAAGCCCACACTCCTCCGTCATTCCCCACGAACATCGCCAAGACATGCGAACCAGACTCCACCGCAAATTTCAAAGCATGCACATCCACGTGCGCAGATGTTCCGTTGCCGCTGCCATCCGCGCTCACGTCGCCCCATGTGCTCCCACCATCCAGCGACCGGTAAATTGACGAAGTCCCAAACGCATTCGTCGCCAGTTGCGGCTGCGCCGACCCACCAGCAAAAATGATCGCTCCGGCAGTCCCCGGCGCGGCCACGATCCTCATGTCGTAAAAACATTGCGGCGCGCAAAAATCCGGCAAGTTCGACGCATTGGGATAAATCGCAGTAAATGCCGGGCCCGAACCATTCAGCTGAATTCCAGTGCCCTTCAATACGCCCAGCAAATTGTCCGACTTCGTGCTCGCGTCCGCGATCGCCACATACAAAGTCGAAGCGCTCGGCGCGCTCCCCGCCGCGAGCCCCAGCGAAATGCTTCCATAAAGTGACGGCGTCGAAGCGCTGTCCAATCCCGTCACGCGATTCCACGTCACCCCCGCATCGTGCGAAATGTAAACGCCATTGCACGGTCCCGCGGCACATGCCGCTCCTGCGTCCGCATCTCCGTTTGGGTCGCCGAGCGCCGCGAACACGGTATTCCCCGTGGCATCGCTCGAATCGAACCTCACATCCGTAGCGGGATTAAACGGCGCGCCCGTCGCTCCGCCTCCATCCGGCTGCACGCGAGTCCAGTCAGCGCCACCATCCGTCGACCGCCATACGCCCGAAAGCAGCGCCCCTCCCGCCGCGAAATCCGTTCCCTGCACCGCCGCCAAAATCACCGGATTCGCCTGATGCGGCTGCACTGCCACCGCCGCAATGTAAGGCCCGCTCGCGCCCGGTCCCTGCGACGCGCCCGCCGTAAACGTCGCATCCTGCGTCCACGTCTGCCCTCCGTCCATCGAACGCAGCACTCCCGCGCCATATATATTGTCCAGCGCGTAATTCGATTCGCCGGTTCCCACCAGAATTTCCGAGCTTTGCATGTGGCCATTGATCGTCTGGCAACTTCCAGAAACCAGCGCCAAAGCCCCCGTCGCCAGTGACGGCTGCTCGTCCGTCAGCGGCTGCCACGTCACCGGCTTGCCGCTCAACGCATTGAAACTCACCCACACGCCACCGTCCGCGCCTCCCGCATACACCGTATTTCCCGTCGCATCGCACGGATCAACCGCCAGCGCCGTAACCCGCCCCGAAACATTTCCATAAAACATCGTGTTCGCCGTCGGCTGCGGCCCCAGCGCCGTCCAAGAGTTCTGCGCGAGCGCCACTCCGTCGCGCGCGCTAAGCCGCTCGGCAAAAGTTCCTTCTGTCGCAATCATCCTTCGATTTTGCGCAAACGCGCGGAGCAGCAGCGCTCCAGGGACGTGCCCGTTCGCCGATGCTCGCTGCCGGAAAAACCACTCCGTGCGCAAACGGACCAATTCAGCGGCATTCAACGGGATTTTTGCGGGAGTTTGTCGCGAAGAAATCTGTTGCGCCAGCAGCGGCCCCAGCGCCACCAGCAAAACACACACGCACGCCACACCGGAAATCCCAGTACGGCGCTTCCGGCTCCATTCCACGATTGCTGCGAAACCTGGCCCGACCCCGATTACCTCGCCACCCCGCTCCACCAAGAATCACCGCCCCACTACCCAACACTATACTAGCGAAAAAGATGCATCCGTTGGATACCCCCCAAACCCCCAGCTCCGCCCCGGGCTTTTCGACGGACGCTAGAATCCCGCCGACGCACGGTGGTATTGTAGCGGCGGCAACCGTATCGCGCGGCAGGCTCCCAGCCCGCACCGCAGACCGGGCCCATTGCGTCCACCCTACAAAAGGAGCACCCAGATGAAGCGTAAATACAATTTTTGGCTCTTAGTCCTCGCGGCATCGCTGCTGTTCGTCCTGTCCATCCCAGTTCTGGCTCACAACTATCCGTCGGCTGCACAATCCACCAAGTCTGCACCACCCTCCAGCAATCTCGTGGATCTGAATAGCGCAACTAAAGAGCAACTCGACGCTCTGCCGGGCATCGGCGCCGCCTATTCGCAAAAAATAATTGACGGCCGTCCGTACCACGCGAAAACCGACTTGGTCAAAAAGAAAATCATCCCGCAGGCCACCTACAACAAAATCAAGGATCTCGTCATCGCCAAGCAGCCCGCGAACTAACCGCGCTGACTATAGACAGCACGCAACAATACGCGGCGAGTCCATATGGGCCTGCCGGGCGGCGCTCCACTGTCATCCATGATCCAGACGCTACTTATCCCGCTCATCCCTCAAGGCCGAGAACTCACTGCCATCCTCGTCGTCGTTAGCTTCTCGGCAGGCCTCAACGTCTATGCCACCGTCGGAATGTTGGGCCTGCTCGGAAGGTACCACGTCCTCGTGCTGCCTGATTCGCTGCACAAACTGCAAGACTGGCCAATAATCACGATCTGCGCGGTGCTTTTCCTGCTCGAATTCGTCGGCGACAAAATTCCCGTTTTCGATCTGCTCTGGAACGCCGCACACACCTTCGTGCGCGTTCCCGTCGCTGCCTACCTCGCCTACGCCACCACTTCGCAATTGCCGCAATGGGAACAAATCGCCGCCACCTTCGCCGGCGGGTTGATCGCCCTCGCCGCACACGGAGGCAAGACAGCCGCCCGCGCCGCGGTCACTCACTCCCCTGAACCATTTTCAAATTTCGCGCTGAGCCTCGGTGAAGATGCCCTGGTGGTTTTTCTGATGTGGATCGTGACGCAACACCCCAACGTAGCGTCAACGATTGTAGTGATAGCTCTCTGCGTGATCGTAATTCTGCTGCGCGCAGTAATCCGCGCCCTCCGCACCCTCTTCAGCGACGCAGAAAACGCGCTAACCGCCACGTAGCCCCAACGCCAGCAAGGATACATAAGGCGCCCTTCGCTACAACGCCCAAATCCCAACAAGGGTCCGTACGGGCGCCGCTATCTGCGCCCCAACTTGCCAAGCAGCAAAAAATCTCGGATCCCTAGCAACACCGCGGACCCGCATTTCGGCTCGCTGCTCGCTGCGCCCCACATCCTTCCAACAATCACGCCAAACGCGTCAACCCTACGGTTTCTTCTTCTTTCCGAGCAATCCTCCAATCGCTCCAGCCGCCGCCCCCGGCGCTTTCCCGGCGTCCCCCACTCCCGCAACACCGCCCTTGACGAGGCTCCCGGCGGCTCCCGCGACATCCGGAATAATCTTCGGATCCGAAGTCGTGCCCTGCACCTTGAACGGTATCCCGTTGCTCGAATTTCCCTTCCCGCCGCCGCCCATCACGGAACCGAGCTTGCCCGCTCCTCCAGCCACCTGAGTAATTCCCGCGCCAACTCCCCCCGCTAATTTCGCCACCATCTTGAAATCCAGTTGTCCCGACGGGCTCATCGTTCCCGACCCGGTGACCGTCCCAATCGTCGGCACCACCAAATTCAAATTATCAATCTTGGTTCCGGTCGGATCGTAGTGCGTCGTCGCGCTAAGCGTCTGAATCTCGGTGTCCGATGACGATCCCGGCCCGCCACCCAGCCCGGTAAATGACGACAGCGCTCCCAGCTTCGATTTCAAACTGAATCCTGCGAGCTTCGCGTTCTGCATATTCACCGGCCCCGCCACCACCAGCTTGTCCACAGGTCCGCTGAGCGTCAAGTTTGCCGTCAGAGTTCCGCCCTGCAGCTTCGACCCCGACGGCAACACCACTCCCACCGCCGGCAAAAATCCTTCCAGGTCGCCCAGCGGCATTCCCTGCGCATTCAATTTCATCTGCACTTTCGCCGCGTCGCCGGCAGTACTGTAAGTTCCGGTCAAATGCGCGAGCGCCTTTCCGATGTGAATGTCTCCCTGTTTCAGCACGCCGGATTGATCCTTCAGCGTGTAATCCGTCGCATAATCCACATTCAATGGCACGCTCGAAGGCGCTCCCGACGGCATCACCTTAAGCTTGTTCGTCTTCACCGACCCCTTCGAGCTCATCACCTTGCCGTCGGAGTTCAGGTCGCCGTTGAAATCCACATTCCCTGCAATCCCCGACGCCGGATCAATAAACCCCGTCTTCGCTAAGTCCACATGCGCCGCGTTCACCGTCGCATTCAGCGGGGTCGCCGACGTATCCGTCTGATCGATCGGTCCCGCCTTCCCTTCTACTTTTATATCCGCACCACTCGGTCCGGTAGCCGTCATCTTGAAAGGAAACTGTGTGGTGTATGAAAGGTCCGAAGCCTCCAGATTGACATTCGAATAAACGCTCGGCTTGCTCTTCGCGCCCACCGACCCCACAATCATTTTCCCGTTCGAAATCTTCAGCTTGTCCACGTTGAATCCCGGCGCGGTCGGTGTGGACCCCGCTCCGCCGCCTGCTGCGGGCGCAGACGCGCTGCTCTTTGACTGCCCCGCCGCTCCCAGCGTCGAATAATTCCACGTCCCGCTCGCGTTGCGCAGCAAAGTGATCTCGGGTTCTTCGATGGTGAACGAACTCACGTTCAACTGCCGCGAAAAAATCAGCGGCATCATCGCCACGCCGACGTCCAGCGATTTCGCCGTCAAAAACGCCCCATTGCTGTACGCCGGATCATCCGCCACCGATACATCCTTCACCGTCACCGACCCCGAAAGGATCGAAAGTCCGATGTCGCCAATCCCGACCTTGCGCCCCAGCGCCACGCCCAGCTTCGTCTCCAAAGTCGGCTTGAATTGGTTCACGTTGATAAAAAGCGGCAACGCCAAAATGATCAAAATTAGCAACACAATGATGCCGCCGATAATAAGAAGGGGTTTTCTTTTCATGGTGAGCCTCCAACAGAAGGAAATGTCAACCCGCGCCCTAGGGTTTGGCCGAGGAGAACGCCATCATACTCCGCGCGCCAGCAACTCGGCAAACCGAAGGTGGCATGACCCGAAGCCGCAAAAATCGCAGCAATTTTCAAGGAACGCTCGGCGGTGCAGCACGACCCGCCAGGCGCATCCCGTCTGCGCGGCAAGATCGTGTGGAGGGCGGCGGCGCGCCGCCGCTTTCTCCAAACGCAGATATCACAATCAGGCGAGGCTGGCCTCGCCGGGCAAACTCTACCCCATTCGCTTTGCCTGTCTGTTCGCAGCCTCTCCAACTCTCCGTGCCCTCCGCCTTTCTCTGTGCCCTCAGTGTTAAAGCTTTGCAGTAAACCACGAACACTCCCGCCGGCATCGCAGCCCGCTTGTAATAGAACGAACGGTCGTGCTATTATCCACGCATCAAAATGAGCACACGCAAACAAAGAACCATACCCCGCACCGCCTCGCGGCACCACGACGCCTCTGCGTCCCCCGCTCGCCGCCCCCGCGGCCTCAAAACCCGCCACGCCATCCTCCGCAAAGCCGTCAATATCGCCTCCGTCGAAGGTCTCGAAGCCCTCACCATCGGAAAGCTCGCTGCCACCCTCCGCATCAGCAAGAGCGGCCTCTTCGCCCACTTCGGCTCGAAAGAAGATCTCCAATGCGCCGTCGTGGACGAAGCTCGCGACATCTTCGTCGAACGCGTCATCCTCCCCGCAGCGAGACTCCGCGGCGTGAGTCTGCTTCGCGCGCTCTGCGAAAATTGGCTCGCCTACGGAGAAGATAAAACTTTCCCCGGCGGATGCTTCTTTTCCGCCGCATCGCTCGAATTCGACGACCGACCCGGACGCGTTCGCGACCGCATCGTCGAGCTCATGAAAAAGTGGCTGGGCCATCTGGAACACGCCGCACGCGAAGCGCAATCCGCCGGAGAACTCCGCAAAGATGTGGACGTGCGCCAGCTCGCCTTCGAAATTCAAGCGCTCGCCATGGGAGCCAACTGGAGTTCGCGTCTGTTCCGCGATCAGCGCGCTTTTAGTTCCGCCGGCGACGCAATTTTGCGCAGGATTGACGAAGTCACCACAACAGTCCAATCGAGGAAGTGATGCGTAGAGGTCTGCGACGGCTCACGTGCGTTTGCACCTGCAGCGTCGTCGTGCTCACGTTCGCCCCGCGGGTCACCCACGCGCAAGCGCAAACCTCCGCAGCCAGCAACGAAATTCCCCTGCAGCGCTGCGATAGCCTTCCAGTTGTCGTCCTGCAAATAGACCATCAGGACAAACGCTTCCTCATAGACACCGCCGCTACTTCCATGCTCAACGAGAAATCTTTCCCGCAAGGCCACGCCAAGGAAGTCCGCGTCCAATCATGGAACGAAATCACGCCCCTGAAGGCCCGCGAAGTTTCCATCAACGAACTTTCCCTTAGCAATCACACTCTGCACGCAATCAGCCTGCCGGCCATCGATCTCACCGCCATCGCCAAAGCCTGCGGCGGCCCGCTCGATGGCATCCTCGGCGTGGATCTCCTCGAACGCCTCGGCGTAACCATTGACCTGAAGCGCAGCGTCGCTCGCCTCGCGGTCTCCCAAGCTACCTCCTCTGAGGAGTCGCTCATCGCCGAAATGGAAAAGGCGATGCACTCGTGCTCCGAAGCTTTCAACAACGCTGACGCCGAAAAGCTCGCCACCTGCTTCGATCCCGATTTCGTCCTGAGCTCTCCTAGCGGTGAACTTCGCGGCCGGGAACAGGCCACCAACCATTTACGCCAGCAATATTTTCACCTCGTCCCGCGCGCGCACCTTTCCATGATCATGAACGATCAACGCGCCGTCGGCGACGTCGTCTGGAGCCTCTACGACTACACCATCGAATCCCCCAACGTTCACACTACCGGCCGCGGCATGATGCTCTGCCGCAAATCCGATAATCACTGGTACATCCTCAGCATGCACGAATCGCCCAACGATCCCGCCGCCGCGCGGTAGCCATTTCCTGCGCGCTTCACCGTCAACAGCGAAGCTGTAGTCTGACGCCTTCGCCGGTGAATTGAGACGTGAGGGGTGAGCTGCGATCCGTGCTTCCTGACCCGTATTCCGGGACCTGCGAACTGTAGTTCCGAGAGCTTGTCGGAGACTTAATAAACGCGTTTTTGTGTCGATTAGAACGGGGCGCGATCGTTTGTTTTGAGAGGTTTACGGCGATTTCTAATATCTGCGATTGTCGATTAGAAACGATGTTGCTGGCGACTTGCGGTGGGCAATCTGCGGCTGCGATTCGGGGCTGGTGGCTTTCGGAAACCTGCAAAAAATGACGATTAGAACGTGTGCCGAGTGTTTGTTTTCTACGAGATATGGCGTTTTCTAATCGCGGGATGCGACGATTAGAACGGCAGTGACGAGCGATTCGTGATGACTGACGAGTGAGGGCCGGCGCGTCGTGTTGAGTGTGATGACGATTCGAAATGCTGGGATGCCTGATTCTGGGAAATCGCGATTTGTTGGCGATTGATTTGGGGTGCGGGTGTTTGTTTTGTGGGAGATACGCTGGATTCTAATCGGCGGGTTTGGCGATTGAATTTACAGTGACTGCTGACAAGTGACGAGTGACGAGTAACGGCGGGAGCGGGAAAGTAACATTGTGGTTCGGATGTTACATGAGGTTTTTGGGCGGCCAGTTGGTGAGTGGCGTGACAGGTGAGGGGCGCGGGGCGGTTTTTGTGCAGAGTTTTCCCTGGGGGTGGGAGTGGTCTGCCTGTCACCGTTGCGGCGGAGTGCATGTGGCGTCCTCAGTGGGCTGGTACAGTGGCCCGGATCTATTTTATCACATTTACTATATGATTACCAGTCCCGAAATGGGAATCAGTGTGGGGCCAGTACGGTAAAGCGCTGAATGCTGCTGGCTTTTACCACGCTCCAGCTTGGGATTCGTTCAGGAGTTTACTGCGCCAATCGGGAGATTGGCGTTCCCAGGGTGTGCCTTCGAGTCGGACACTGAAGGCCTCGTGTGTTGAGAAGCCGGATGATATCACTGCGGTAGTTATCGGTGGAGTTGATTGAAAAGTGGGCGCAGCGAGCGGCGCCCCTACCAAGGCGACGAGCAGAGCGTTTCAGGATTGCGGTGGCGGAGGCCGGTCGGCCGGGGCTTAGGGCTTCACGAGCAGGGTGAACTGCTGGGTGTGCGTGGGGGCGTTCGCGCCGGACGCGGTGACTGTCACTACGTAGCTTGTGGGTTGTCCGCTTGTGGGCGGCTTACTGTATCCGGCGCAACTTACCGTGGCGAGTAGACCGGCGACCAGCCAACACATTGCGAGTAACGGCACGACTTGCGCGAACGGCGCGCTCGCTACCCGCCGTTGTTTCGCCGTCGCTGCCGTCATTGCGAGCGTCGCCATCGCCAAAATGAGCAGGAACGCTTCTCGCGCTCCGGGGAATGGTCCGGTCAATCGCACGTTCTGCGGTCCGCTCAGCGCTCCAGCAGCTGGCGCTTGGACCGTTAGCATGGCAGTGGCTGCGCCGGCGCCGGGAGTTACGCTCTGCGGATTGAAACTACTAGTTCCGCCTGCGGGTAATCCGGAACACGCCAATCCCACAGGCTGCTTGAATCCGTTTTGCGGCGTCACCGTGATCGTCAAGGTTCCGGAACCGCCTTGCGCTACGGTGAGGGACGATGCACTCATGGAAAGCGAATAGTCGGGCGTGGGCGCAGCAGCCACGGTCACCGTCACTGCGGGCGAATTCGAAACAGCGTAATTCGCGTCGCCGGAATACGCGGCGGTGATGCTATGAGTTCCCACTGCCAGGCTTGCGCTGCTGACGGAGGCGGACCCGCCGTTCAACGTCGCGGCGCTGATTTGCGTAGACCCGTCCAGAAAGGAGATCGAGCCGGTGGGCACGCCGCTTCCCGATTGCGGCTTGACCGCCGCGCTAAAAGTGACGCTTTGGGCGCTGGTCGCTTGCGTCGCGGAAGCGGAAAGCGAAGTCGCCGTGCCAATTTTTGCGGGTGCGGTGACGTTGATGACCAACGGCACCGAAGTAGATGCCGCGAAGTTTGCGTCGCCCAGATATTGCACAGTGATGGAATGCGAGCCGACCGCGAGACTCGAGGTCGTGAGCGAGGAGACGCCGGAACCAAGCGCGGACGTGAGAATTTCGCTCGTTCCGTCGAAGTAATTCACTGTGCCGGTCGGCGTGCCGGTGCCGGACGTCGGCGCAACCGTCGCGGTGATCGTGACGCTTTGGCCCGCCGTTAGGTGTGTGCTCGACGCGGACACGGTGGTCGTAGTCGCCGCTAGCGCAGGCGTTGCGGGCGTGAAAACAAAAACAGTCGCCGAGTACGCGGGAAAATCGTACGCGACAGAATTGGACGCTACCAAAACCGGCGCACCGGCCACGATTTGCGTCAGGTTCGCGTTGCTGTAGTTGTAGACCGCCGCATTCGGCGCAGAATTGAAATTTGCGAGCGACAAGCTTGTCTGAATCGCGCTGGTGGTCTTGTTGATGGCGACGACGGTTAGCGCGCCGTCGCTCTTGCGCAGCGCGCCGTAGACGGAGAGCTGGCCCTGATCCGTGCTGGCCGCATTCACGGACGTTTCGCCGAACTGGGCGCCGGCGCCGTCAAAATTTCGGAAGATGCGGAAACTGTACGCAAGCGGGTCGGTGGGCTTCGGCACGTTCCACATATTCGCGAAGTCCAATGCCTGCACGCCGAAAATTCCGAGGACGTCGGTTTCGGTTAGCATGTCCACCAGCGGATTGGTGCCCATGGCGAAACTGTATTCGGAGATCGAAAGTTTGGTTCCGGGGTAATACGTCTGAATCCAGCTGCGAAAGCGGGGCAGCAGGTTCATCGGACCATCGAAATAATATTGTTCGACCCAAGTGCCGGAATTGTAGGTGGGATCCCAGAGCGAACGTGTATCGGCGAGCTCGAGCGCGTCGGTGGATCCGCCTCCGTAATAATGTTCGTCGAAATAATCGAGGATGCGCTGCTGATGGGCTGCGTCGTAGGCCGCCATCTGCTGCAAATAATATTGTCCGGCGTAGAGATTATTCTGCTTCGTGGGAGTTCCGATCCATCCGCCCAGCGTGAAATCCACCGGCCCGAAAACCTTCGCTGGCGGATCGGTCGCCTTGATCATCGCGGCGTACTGCTGGCCCAGGCTGATGATCGTGTCGTAATCCGGCTGGGTCGGTTCGACGTCGCGATGCGTGTTGCTCCAGCCGCCAGGCTCATTGTCGAGCTGGTAGTACGGAACGCTGCCATTTGCCGCGGTGCCGAAGGTTGTAATCAGATGCTGGATCCAACCTTGTTGCAGCGCGACGGTGTTATCAATGTGATTGGCATAAATGTCGGTGTCCGTCAGCTGCGTGCCATTGAAGGCGATGCTGTTGCCGCAACTGTCGCCATTCGGATGGACGTAAGGATTCGTGGATTGCTCAGGCCCGTACACCGAAACCGGAAAACTGCAGTTCCACGCCGCGGACTTGTTCACGTAAGGAATGATCGGGATCGTCAGAAGCGTGTGGGCGTTCGAAGCAGTCTTGTAAGTGTTGATCATCAGGTCGACGGAAGCGCTGGGGACCGGCGTCGCTTGCCCGTTTCCGCCCATGAAGTACCAATCGAACCCCGCGTTGCTCGAATCCACTTGCCAGTTGTAACGCGTCGTTCCATCACCACCCCAGCGAATATTCGGAACCCGTATTTCCTTCGCGAATCCTGCGTCTAATCCGTAATTCGCAATTCCGTAGATGTCAGGATTGATTGCATGCGGATTCCCCGCAGCATCTACTGCCAGGGTAGGCGTAGTTTGAGCGAAACCGCTCCCAGGCCAAGCGCCCGCAAATGTCCACAGCGCCGAGCAGTAGGCCGCCAAACGCAACAAGCGTCGATACATCCGCACCTCCAGAAAAACAGACGTGCGAGGATTTTGTTTCGGAGACCACAAGGTAGCCGTGCGAAAAAAAGCGGTCAATGGTACGCAGGGTCAGGAGAAGACAGGCGTTAGCGGCTCCGCACCGAGCCGTGGGCCGCGCGGCGCAGGTATCACTACTCAATCACCAATCACTGCTTACTGCTCACTTCTCACGAGTTAGCGGCTGTGGCTGCTGGGGGTGCCGAATTCCCTAGGTCCGTTGGGTAAAGCGTGCTATGGTTGGGTTGCGTTTGTTGCTCTTGTAACACCTTTAGATTCGATGAAGGGGCTGCAAGTTCACACTTGCGGCCTCTTTTGCTTTACGGCTGGAGGCGGTCGAGAAGCAAACAAATAGCTTAAAAAAAGAAGGAAGTAAATCAGTGAGAGAACAAGGAACAGTGAAGTGGTTCAATGCCAGCAAGGGATTTGGATTCATCCAGCGCCAGTCCGGCGAGGATGTATTTGTACACTTTTCGGCCATTCAGGCGGAAGGTTACAAGTCTCTGAACGAAGGGCAGGCGGTTGAGTTCGAAGTAACCCGCGGCCCCAAGGGCTTGCAGGCAGCGAACGTCACTAGCCTCTAGTCGTAAAGGGCGAGCCGGTTAACCCCGGTTCGCCCCTTTTTTTTCGCTTAAGTGGTTGCGGGTAAAGGAGCCTCTTGAAAGCACTCCCCGAAGGGCAGTACATCAAGCACTTCCAATACGGATTAGGCGTCATCACCGAATCGGACAACGACCGCACTTCTATAGATTTCGATCTGCATGGGATGAAGAAGTTCGTCACCAGCATTATGGTGGTGGAGATTGCCGAAGGCACTCCGCCGAAGCGCAAGCGCGCGCGGCGTACGAAGAAGGCCGTTGCTGCTGCGGTGGTGGCGGCTGGCGTTGGCGCTGGCGTGGTTCCCGCAGGAAAATGAGCACTCACAACAACGTGATCGTGCAGTTTGTGGGGTTCGAGGCCAAGTCACAGGGCCGCGAATATACTTTTACGGTGCGCGAAACCGCTACCGAGCCCCGTGAATATACTTTGACCATACCGAACGAAGCGTTCAACACGCGGCGGGTGCGATTTCAGGATGCGCCGGATATTTGCTCGCATCGTTTGCATGTGGAGCTGGCGGCTACCGAGAACCACCCTGCGAAGACGCATTTTCATTTGACTGATGCGGAGTTGGAAGCTTATCGAACTTCGCACATGCAGAAACCTCCGAAGTATCCCTACGCGCCTAAGAAGGACGACGAGCACGACGCGTAGCGGTTTTGCGATGCCGCGGTTTCGCCGTTTCCCCCCAGGGCGTTTCTCTTCACAATAATATTCTTGCGATTGGATTTGCTGCGGCTTGCCGCCGGGCGCGCGTTGTTTATTTTAGCTTATGCGATTTTCGTGACAACGCGACGCGCTGCTAGCGAAATCATCAGGCGCGTGACGCCGCTGAAGAAGATGCTGATGCCCACAATTGTGCCGAGCACCCATTCCGCGCTCGAGGGCCACAATCGCCAGATCATCCCGCCGAGGATCAGGGTGATGATGCCGTCGACCAGGAACCAGCCCGAGCCGCTTGCGGGACGATGTTGGAAATAGAGCACGATCTCCGCGATACCTTCGATCAATAAGTAGAAAGCCAGAGCGAGAGTGAGCGTTGCCAGGCCGCGCGCGGGATGCTCAAGGAGGTAGATCGCTACGCCTAGGTACAGGATGCCGAGGAGGACCTTCAGGAGCACGCTGCCGGTGCGCCTGGTGAACCAGGCGAAGACGAAATGCGCGAGGCCGGCGAAGATCAGCATCCAGCCGACGAAGATATTTACGGCGAGGCCGGCTTCGAGCGGCATGGCAATCGCCAACAGTCCCGCTATGATCATGATGATGCTTACCGCAATGGACCAACCTACTGCTTTCTTCGCGACGTCCGACATTTTCACTGCTGGGGGATCGCTCATCGGTTACCTCCTGCGCACTGATGCGCTGCGGTAGACCCCTTATACCACCGTTGGGGCACGCTGACGCAGAATGGCTGACGAAATCGAGCGCGCGCCATGCGCGTGGTGCGGTTGTCATTTGCGGACTGAAGCTCGAATGTTCTCGTGATATGTTGGCACGAGCGAATGAAGAGACTCGACACGCTGAACTCGCCGTTTTTTACGCAACGCCCCGGCGCGGGCACACTCGATCACCTGGATCAAATTCAACGTAGTGATGAGGATCGGACATCGGCGCGAGTTTCCTCTCGCGCGCCTGCGCTTGCGCAATCTTTGACATTTGTGCGTGGCAATTTGTGGAAATTTCTGTTTGTGTCCGCCGCCGTCCTGGTGCCGTGTCTTTGGCATCGCATGATCGTGGCTGGAGATTTGGGCAGCCACTTATATAACGCTTGGCTCGCGCAACTTGTCGAGCGCGGGCAGGCGCCGGGGCTGTGGCTGGCTTGGCGTTGGAATAATGTGCTGTTCGATTATTGGCTGGATGGGCTCGGGCGAATTTTTTCGCTGCAGGTGGCAGTCAAAATTGCGGTTTCGGCGGTCGTTCTGATTTTTTTCTGGGGGATGTTTGCGCTGGTGTGCGCGGCGACGCGGCGCGCGCCGTGGTATTTGTGCCCGTGCATCGCGATGTTCGCGTATGGCTATTCGTTTCACATGGGATTCATGAATTTTTACATTTCGCTGGGCCTGGCGTTTTTCGGTATGGCGATTTTGTGGCGCGGGAAAGGCTGGGACTGGCTTGTTCCTGTTGCGCTCGCTCCGTTCATTATCCTGGCGCATCCGCTGGGATTTGCGTGGCTCGTGGGCGGCTCAGCCTACGTGATCATTGCCGAAAGAATTCCGCGGCGTTATCAGATTTTCTTGCTGGCCGCCGGCGCGGCGGTTCTTTTTGCCGCGCATTATTATTTCTGGCACTTCGACGTCGTGGAGGCGCGGACTGGACCCATCTATTACTTTAACGGAACCGACCAACTGCTGCTTTTTGGCGCGCGGTATGTGATCCCAGAACTGGCGTTGCTCGTCTTTATCTTTGTCGCGCTGGGCGCGGATTTTTTCAGCCGTCCTTGGGGGCAATTCCGGCTGGAAGACTACGTGGTTCCGCTACAGCTTTACATCATTGTATGCCTCGGCGTGATTTTGCTGCCCGACGGCATACGTTTTCCGAGCGTGCCGTCTGCGCTGGCGCTGCTGACGGAGCGGCTCACGTCGGTATCCGCGGCGCTACTTTGTTGCCTGCTTGGCGCGATGCGGCCGCGGAAGTGGCACTTGGCCGCGTGCGGCGCAATCGCTGCGGTGTTTTTTGGGTTCTTGTATCAGGACACAGCGAAAATCGATCGGATGGAGGCGCAGGTTGAGAGGCTGGTCCGCACATTGCCGCCGAACCAGCGAGTGCTTGGCACCATCAAGCCATTTCCCGGCTCGCGCATTTTGATTCAACACATGCTGGACCAAGCGTGCATCGGGCATTGCTTCAGTTATGGGAATTATGAGCCGGCATGCGCGCAGTTTCGGGTGCGTACTGTGCCGAATAATCCGTATGCGATGTTTAGTTATGAGCGCACCTCGGATACCGAAGACGGAACTTATGAGGTGCAGCCTGGGGACTTGCCGGCGTATCAGGTTTATCAGTGCAGCGAGAGTGGAACGGATTTATGCATTCGTCCTCTGGCGGCGGGGGAGATGAACGATCGGTTGGGGGTGCATCCGGACGACGAGTGAGCGAGACGTCGATCTGCAAGGCTGGCGGTCTAAAGACCGCCGCTACAAAGTCAACTGCGGTATATCATTGCAATAATCCGAAGACGACTACGCTGTTGGGAGTGCCTATGTAGACGTTGCCGTTGGCGATCATGGGCGTGATGAATTTGTTGTCTGCGAAATGATCGCGGCTATTGGGGGCCTGGTTGCTGTCGTATAGCTCGGTGGCGAGATTCGTGGCGTCGTAGGCGCGCAGGACACCTCCGCCGCTATTTTGTACCACCCAGACGATGGCGTTGGTCGTGCCGTTCGCCGAAATGCTCGGAGTTCCTCCTGGGTAGGGATAACTGGCGGAACTTTGCGAGCCGGCGGGTGCGACCAATTTTGCGTTGGAGATTGAAAACGCCCTCAGCACGTCGTTAACGGCTGCGTAGTACACCGTGTTATTGAAATACGCGGGCGTGGAAAATACGCCGCCGGTTAATCCGTTCGAGTCAATCTCCTGATAAATGGCGCTGTCGTTGCTTGTATTGAATTTGCCCATTAGATTGCGGTTGACGACGTAAATGTGGCCGTCCTTCCCCGCGCCGACTCCCAGTTGCCAGGTATTGCCCTGGTTGTCCTTCAAGTCGGGTAGGAGGATCTCTCCGCCGGAGCCGAGGTCTTCATCGGCGCCCGATTCTTGGTCGGTGTTGTACATCGTGAAATAGTCGGCGACGCTGAGATTCCCGCCCGTGGTGGAAATCTTGATGAACGCATTGCCGTAGTCGCCGTGTTCGGGAAAGCCGCTGCCGTCGAGGGTGTCGTCGAACGTTCCATTGGCGTCCAGGAAATAGATGTTGCCGGAGGAGTCGGCCGCGGGGCCGTCGCCGGCCATCCAGATGGCTCCGTCGCCGCCATTCAGAATGACGTCCAGCACGCCGGCCGGCGACAGCGTGGTTTCGTTGTAGCCGATGACCCAACCGGTGTACGGGCCGTCGTCGCAATGCGAAGCCCAGGTCGTATAGATCACGCCATTGAGAAGCAGGAGCGCCGCGCGCTCTTTATATTGCTTGGGATCAAAGGTGGTAGTGCCATTGATATTCGGCAACATGGCCTGGATCGAAATCGGGCTGCCCGATTCCTCGGCACCGGTGGTCAGGTCGAGCGCATGCAGGCGCTGATGATAACTTCCGCCACTGTCCTTGGACATCGCCACCAGAAAGATCTCGCCATGCGCGCCGGCGTGCGGATCAATCACGGGAGTGGAAGTGATGCCGATGATCGGTGAAACCTGGCCGCAGCCGCGGTTGTCGCTAGCCGTCTCGTTCGCACCGAGCACAGAAACCTGCCAGAGCTGCGCGAAAGTGTCCGCATCGAAGGCGTAAACGGAATCATTTTCGGTGACGACGAAAACCACATTGTGACTGCTGCCCGCGACGGCGAGATTCGAGACGTATAGAGGCTCGGCATCAACCCCGGCGTCCACTGATAGATTGCCAACTTTGCCGAAGTTGGTGGAATTGAGATTGGCGGTCGTGAGCGTCGTTTCATTCAGGTTCTGGCCGGTGCGGGCGACGTCGTTGTGATAGGTCAAGACGTTTACGCTAGTGGTTTGCACTGCGTTCACGGTCAAAGTCACCGTGTTGCTGGTCGCGCTTCCGGCGGTGTTCGTGACCTTTACATATATCTGCGCGCCGGTTTGCGCGGTGGTGGTCTGCGAAATTGAAAAAGTGCTGGAATTCGTACCGGCTGTGGCGCCATTCATGAACCATTGGTAGGTGAGAGGCGCGGTGCCGGCTGCAGTGACCGAGAACGTCGCGGTTTGCCCCGCCGTTACGGTGACGCTGGCGGGCTGTTTGGATATGCTCGGCGCGGTCGCCGCCGCATTTACGGTCAGCGAGACGGTGTTGCTGGTGATGCTTCCCGCCGAATTGCTGATCTTTACATAGACCTGTGCGCCGGTTTGCGCGGTGGTGGTCTGCGAAATCGAAAATGTGCTGGAATTAGTACCGGCGGTGGCGCCGTTCATGAACCATTGATACGTGAGGGGAGCGGTGCCCGCAGCGGTGACGGAAAAGGTTGCGGTTTGCCCAGCCGTGACCGTGACGGCTGCAGGTTGCTGGGATATGGTAGGCGCGGTCGCGGCCGAATTCACCGTCAACGAGACGGTATTACTTTTCGTGGCGCCGACGGAATTGGAAACGTTGACGTAAATCTGCGCGCCGGATTGTCCGGCAGCGGCTTGCGCGATCGTGAAGGTGTTTGAATCAGTGCCGACCGCGGCGCCGTTCACATACCACTGATAGCTCAATGGGTCGGCGCCGGTTGCCACCACCGAAAAGGTCGCCGGCTGACCAACCACAACCATCACGCTAGCGGGCTGCTGGGTGATCGCTGGAGCGGCGGGGACGGGCTTGGGAGTGGGCGGAGTGCCGGAATATCCGCAGCCGGAGACGGTGGAGACGCATAGACACGCCAACAGGACCACGGAGAACGCACACTTTCGGTTCTTCACGGAGAAGCACTCCAAGTAACAAGTATCAGAGCCCGGAAACCATTGCGAGAGGCCTAATTACGAGAGCAATGGCTTCAGTATTGCGCGATCAGCGGCCACATCCCAAGAGCAATGCAACTGCGTCAAGTTTACCCGAGATACCGCTGCGAAACACCTGTGCGCAGGTGCAGGTTGGGGACAGTGTCTGACGGCGTCATGCGGAATTCCATCAGGAGGATACCTGAGAAGCGGGCGATTCTTGGCGCGAGTGGGGCGACAGAGCGTCTATGAGCGGGGCTTCCGGTTCTCTGTCGCAACCGCAAAACCGGTACATCAGCGGCTGAAGCCGCATTGAGTTTGCGAGATTTAGGTCGTCGCTGAAGCGACGACCTACAAAGACTCCAGCTTGCGAGAGCGCTCGTATCGCGCTACGCGCCTTCCGCCGTGGACGGCTCGGCCCGATGAGCACTTGTTGCCGTCGCGGTGCGCCTGCGCCCATAGAGCCATGCGCCCAGCCGATATGCCAACAAGATCGCCACCAGCGAGCCGTAGAAGAGCGGCTTGCGCTCATCGGATTTCACCAGCCAGTAGTAATGAATGACGCCGAGGATCGCGCTCGCGTAGATGGCGCGATGCAGAAGTTGCCAGCGCTTGCCGCCGAGCCGGCGAATCATTCCAGCAGTCGAGGTGATCGCGAGCGGAATCATCAGCACGAAGGCCGAGAAGCCGGCGGTGATGAAGCGGCGCTTCAGCACGTCTTTCCACATTTCGGACCAGGCGAAAAAGTGGTCGAGCCCGATCCAGGTGCTGAAATGCAGGAAGGCGTAAAAAAATGCGAAGAGGCCGAACATGCGGCGAAAGCGAATGAGTTGCGGAAGGCGCAGAAGCTTGCGCAGCGGCGTGATCGCTAAGGTGATGACCAAAAAGCGGATGGTCCAGTCCCCTGTTGCGTGGGTAATAAATTCGATGGGGTTGGGTCCAAAATCCATGTTGTCTGGAAAGCCGGCAAGGCCGTTATGAAATGCGCGCCAGAGCAGAACGTCGAGCGGAATGAGGCACACCAGGAACACGACGACCTTCGTCCACTTGCTAGTCAGGATGGAATTCACGCGCGGCTCACGGTCAGAAGTATTTTTTCAGGTCCATGCCGGTGTACAGGCTGGCGACTTGATCTCCGTAGCCATTAAACATCAAAGTGGGGCGGCGACGAAATTCTCCGAGGCGGCGTTCGGTGGCTTGGCTCCAGCGGGGATGGTCCACGTTGGGATTCACGTTGGAGTAAAAGCCGTACTCATGAGAGTTGGCGAGATTCCAGGTGGTGGGCGGCTCATTCTTCACGAACGTGATGCGGACGATTGATTTGATGCTCTTGAACCCGTATTTCCAAGGAATCACCATGCGGACCGGCGCGCCGTCTTGATTCGGCAGCGTCTCGTCATACATGCCGACGGTGAGCAGCGTGAGCGGATTCATGGCTTCGTCCAGGCGCAAGCCCTCGACATAGGGAAGTTGAATGCCCGCGCTGGGACCTTCCGGCATCTGGTTCACGCTGTAATAGCTCTCGAAGGCGACGTACTTCGCTTTGGAAGTGGGCTGCACCAAGTTCACGATCGTGCTGAAGGGAAATCCAATCCACGGCACAACGATGGACCAAGCTTCGACGCAGCGGTGACGGTAGATGCGCTCTTCCAGTGGAGCGAGCTTCATGATTTCGTCCATGGTGAACTTGCGGCGCTTGGCTACTTCGCCTTCGACAGAAACAGTCCATGGCGTGGTGATGAAATTTTTGGAGTTGTCCGCAGGATCAGATTTTCCGGTGCCGAATTCGTAGAAATTGTTGTAGTGCGTGACGTCCTGCAGCGGAGTTTCTTTTTCCGTGGTGCTGTAGGGCCACTTGGTTACACCGTTGAGTTTCACGGGCGTTGTGCCGGTGCCCGGCCCGGCGAGCAGGCGCGTCAATTTTTTGTAGCCGACTACGGCGCCGTAGGTGGCGGCAATTCCGAAAAGGAAATTGCGGCGGCCCATGTAGAGGCCCTTCGGCGTGACGTCCTTGTAGGTTAAATCCGGCGCTTTCTTGATCAACATTGCGCTTCTCCGCTGGCGCAAAACGCTTGCTTATATAGTACGCGCTCTATTTCATATTGGATGCCCGGAAGTGCGAAAGGGTACGGCGAATGGCGGAGTGCGCGCGACGCGTGGAGCGGCCGTGGAGCACGGCGAGAGTTCGGCGTGGCGCTGGGGCGGAATTTGCTGCGCACACGCTGCGGCGCGCGGCGTTAGTGTTTTGCCGGGTGATGGCCGCCATCGGCCAGCGTAATCTGCTGGCGGAGAAGCGTGACGAACGCGGCGGCAGCGCGCGGCAACGTCCGGTCTCGACGGTAGACCAAGCCGAGTTCGCGGGTGAGCGGGGCGTCAGAGATGGCGATCAGTTTCGCTTCGCCGGCACGCACTTCGTCTTTGGCGAAGCTTTCACTGATGATGGAAACGCCGAGACCGGCGGCGACGAAGCGCTTGATCATGCCGACGCTGGCGAGTTCCATCGTGATGCGCAACTTCGCGCGATGCGGCCGGAAGAGTTTGTCGAAAACCTGGCGCGTGTAGCCAGTCTTCGGGACGATCTGCGGCTGATCGGCGACTTCGCTGAGCGTGACGCTTTTCATGCGCGCTAGAGGATTATTGGCGCTGACCATGAGCATGAGGCGGTCGCGGAAGATGGAATGGATTTTGAGGCTGGGAGATTTCACCGGCAAGGTGACGATGCCGACGTCCACCGAACCGTCTTCGATTTTCTCGATCACTTTTCTGCTGAAATTTCTGTAGATGCTGATCTGTACGGCCGGGTATTGCCGGTGATACGCCGCGAATAAATCGGGAAGCACATAAAGGCAAGTGGCTTCGTTGGCGCCGATCTGCAGGGTGCCGCGGGGCGAGCTCGAAAGATCCGCGACGGCGCGGAGCGATTCTTCTTTCAGAGTCAACAGGCGGTTGGCGTAGACGATGAGCGCTTCGCCGGCGGCGGTCAATTTGACCGTCTTGCCGACGCGATCGAAGAGTTTCTGGCCGTATTCCTGTTCGAGCTGGCGGATTTGAGCGCTTACCGCGGGCTGGGAGCGAAACAGTTTTTGGCCCGCGCGTGAAAAACTCCCTAATTTGGCTATCTCAAGAAAGGTGGTTAGGTGGTCGAAATCCATGGTTTGAAGCCAAGATTATAGCAGAGAGCATCATTGAAATTGACCAGCGGCCGGAACGAAATGAGCCGCCCTAGCGCTTGTACAATTCGGCGCGTTTGGCCAATGCCGCTCGAGCTGTCTGCGAATAACTGGGCGGCTGGACATCGCGGCCAACGCCCACGAAAATCGGATTGGAGATGATCCAGGGTACGTCGGCGCGCAAGAGCGGATGATGCAGCAGGTAAGCTTCGACGCGATAGACTCCGGCGGGGACGTTCTGCAGATCGAGGTGATCTGCTTCGGCTTCGCTGATTTCAACGCCGTTTTTCTTGAGGACTAGCCGGATTGCCTCGTTTTGCGCAGCTGCGTCTACGTGTAAGTCCGAGTTTTCAGGCGCATCGCTTCCGGTCGGGAAATATTGCGCGGCACGTTGCGCGAAAAATGCGAATTTTTCCGGTTCGGCGGCGCCGCGAATGCAATTGAAGAAATCTCCTTTGCGGATTGCCGCTTCGGGATCGCTGCTGTAACGCCTGTCAACGCCCATCGCGACGAAAGAGAACGTATCCGCGTACGAGGGCAGTTTGATTGGCAGGAATTTCGTGATGTGAAATCCGCCGTGGGCATCCGACGCTACAAAGCCCCAAGTGCGATCGTGCTGCAGGAAATCGTCCCAATGGGCGATGGAATCCGAGGGAAATGAAATGGTCTTCAGAAAATAGTAGTGAGAGAAGGGATAGTAGAGCGCAAGCTGGAGGCGCTCGGAGAGCGACGTCCGTCGCAGGCAGGTGAATAAATTCAGGATTTCGATGCCGCCGGGGCGAAGGTCCGCGTTCCAGTAGTGCCAGCCGTAGCGGCGGTCGTCGGGGTAGGCGAGCACAGGAAAAGCGCCCCAGCTGCGGGCGTCTTGCATTGCTTCGGGCGGAAAAGAGGAGACGCGAAATCCGGGGGTCTGGCGCGCGCCGAAAAACGTGAAGTGTCCGTCCGGCAGGGTGGCTTCGGAGCCGCCGACGATTGTTACGCCATCGAATGTGTCGCGAAAAATTGAGGAGGTTATGTTTGGCCTGCCGTGATCTGTGAGAAGCACGAGGCTAACCCCTGCGGCGTGGGCCTGCCGCGCGATTTCTTCGGGTGATTGCAGGCCGTCGGACAAATTGGAATGGACGTGGTACACGCACCAGAGATAGGAGTCGGAGCGATGCGGGGAATATGCCGCGTAGCGCAGGCCCGTGGCTATGTACGCGATCAAAATTACTGCCATGATGCTCGCGGCGGATAATTTGAGCGGCTTAGCGCAAGGCCGCGGTTGCTTCAGTTCTTGCTTGGCGCCACGCGGTGGTATGGCTGCGTCTTGAACGAACGTCGCCGGCATAGGCTTCCACTCTACAGCGTAATTCGTCATATTCAGCGCAACTTCGGGCTTGCTGTCCGTGCGCGTTGGGGACGACGAAAAACGAGCTAGAGTTTGACGTCCCGCAACCGGAGATGTCGCCAAGGTGGAGTTTTCGTCGGCGCGGTGTTAGTTTGATGATTCTCGGTTCCCCGCGCAAGAATCCACAACGAGGTGAACGAAAATGACTTGGGCCAAGCGGCGCGCGATTGTCATCATCATCCTGGTGGTGTTTTTTGTGGTGCTGCTAATGGTGGCGTCCAAGCCGGGACATATGCGGCTGCCATCGCGCGGGGTTCTGGTGATAGACCTCACGGGACAGATTGACGAGCAGCGGGCTCCGGATATCTTCAGCGCGTTCAGCGGATCGACCGTCCCAGTGCTGCACGATTACGTGGACGCGATTGACTCCGCCGCGAACGATTCGCGCATTACCGGACTGGTGGTGCGCATCGCTCCTCTCGAAACCGGCTGGGGCAAGCTGGAGGAGATTCGCGCGCACTTGCTGCGCTTCCGCAAGAGCGGCAAGACCAGTATCTGTTATCTCGGTTACGACGGCATCGGCAACCCCGAATATTATCTCGCGAGCGCGTGCCAGCAGGTCTGGCTGGTGCCTACTGCGCCGGTGAGCATCCGGGGGATGATCGCGCAAGCGCTCTTCCTGCGCGGAACGCTCGACAAACTGAAAGTCGTGCCGGAGTTTTATCACATCGCGGAATACAAGACGGCCGGCAACACATTTACCGAGAAGAAATTTACGCCAGCGCACAAAGAAGAAGTTGAAGGATTACTGCACAGCATTTACGAGCAATATTTGAACGATGCATCGAGCGCGCGTGGGATGACGGTGCCGCAATTCGAAGCGCTCTTGAACCAGGGACCTTTTTCTTCCAAGGACGCGGTGGCAAATAAGATCGTGGATCGGCTCGGTTACTGGGACCAGGTGCAGAGTTATTTCAAAAAAGAGGATAGAGGCTGGAATCCGATTTCGTTGAATCGCTATCGTCCGTTCGTCAAGAACGAGGGCGGCACGAAGATCGCGGTGGTGCACGCGACGGGCTTGATCGTATCGGGTGATTCCGGCACCACGCCAGGCGGCGGATTCGTGATGGGCGGCGATTCCGTGGCGTCCGATATTCGCGAAGCGCGCCAGGATTCCTCAATCAGGGCGATCGTGCTGCGCGTCGATTCCGGCGGGGGATCGGTGGTGGGCAGTGAAGTGATTCGCCGCGAGGTGGAGCTTGCTAATTACGCAAAACCCGTCGTTGTGTCGATGTCTGATGTCGCCGCTTCGGGCGGCTATTGGATTGCGGCGCCTGCGCGGAAGATCGTAGCCGATCCCGATACCATCACCGGCTCGATCGGCGTCCTCATCGGCAAACTGAATATTTCGGGCCTTTACAATTTGCTGGGAATCAGCACGGATTACGTGGCGACCAGCGATAACGCGACGCTCTTTTCCGATCAGCAGAATTTTTCGCCCGCGCAGCGAGCGTACATCGAGAAATCGCTGAATGAAACCTATGCGGACTTCACCAAGGGAGTGGCCGCGGGCCGCAAAATGCCGGTCGAGGCTGTGGACAAAGTGGCCAAGGGCCGCGTGTGGTCCGGCTCGCAGGCCAAAAAATTGGGATTGGTTGACGAGCTCGGCGGGCTGGACCGGGCGATCGAAGTCGCGAAGCAGCTTTCTGGGATTCCGGCGGACGAGTCGGTCCACATCGTGCGCTACCCGGTGGAAAAATCGTTCTTCGAGCAGCTGCTGGAACGCGAGAAAGACAACAACATGAGTGAGTCGGCGTCGCTGGAATCCGTACTGCGGCATATCGTGAGCCAAATGGAGCCGGTGCAGGCGCGCTTGCCTTACGAACTGCACATTCGCTAGCGTCAGCTGCCAGGTTGGGTTTCGCGGTTTGGCGGCATGGGCAGTCAGATTCGATTGGCGTTCGTCATCAAGAGCTGCGGACTGCCATCGGCGGCGCGAGCGCATCATTATTTATCATTGCACGATCACTCAACGACGTAAGGACTCCTATGCCGCACTATGGCGACTATCAGAACGAGATTTACGGCGGCGGCCTGCAGGGCGTGCTGCCGCGGTTGCCGGTGGATTTCAAAACGCTGGAGGAACGAGTTACCAGCGCATTGCCGCCTTCGGTATTGAGCTACGTGCAGGGCGGCTGCGGAGATGAGTGGACGCAGCGGCACAACGCGCTCGCTTTTCGCCGCTGGGGGATTGTGCCGCGTATGCTGGTGGATTGTTCGAGCCGCGACCTGTCGGTGGAACTTTTCGGCATGCGGCTTCCGACGCCACTGTTCATGAGTCCGGTGGGCGTGCTCGGCATCTGTACGCAGGATGGACATGGTGATTTGGCGGCTGCGCAGGCGTCGGTGGCGACGGGAGTGCCGTTCGTGGCTTCGACGCTCTCGAACGATTCGCTGGAGAAGGTCGCCGCGACACTCGCTGACACGCCTGGATTTTTTCAGCTCTACACGCCGAAAGATAAGGCGCTTGCCGAGAGCCTGGTCCACCGCGCTGAAGCCGCCGGATATAAAGGAATCGTGGTGACGCTCGATACCTGGTTAACGGGCTGGCGCCCGCGCGACCTGAATTCCGCCAACTTTCCGCAGCTGCGCGGGCATGTCTTGATGAATTACTTTTCGGACCCCGTCTTCCTCGCGGGGCTCGCGAAGCCGCCCGAGGAAGATTTGCCGGCAGCGATTCGCCAGTGGGCGGCGACGTTTGGCAAAGTGCTTACGTGGGATGACATGCCCTGGCTCCGGTCTTTGACGAGGTTGCCGCTGATCTTGAAAGGCATCTGCCATCCAGACGATGCGCGGCGCGCGATCGATAACGGGGCGGATGCGATTTATTGCTCGAATCATGGTGGGCGTCAGGCGAACGGCGGGATCGCGGCGATCGATTTGCTGCCTGGGGTGGTGGAGGCTGTCGCTGTGGCGTCGCCTCGCACGCCAGTGCTTTTCGATTCGGGAGTGCGGTCGGGCACGGACGCGATCAAGGCGCTGGCGCTGGGAGCGACTGCGGTGGGAATCGGCCGGCCCTATGTTTATGGACTCGCGCTGGATGGCGCCGAGGGCGTTCGACACGTGCTGCGATGCATTCTGGCCGAGGCCGACCTGTCTATGGCGGTGAACGGATATCCCACGATCGCCGATCTGCGCGTCGCGGGCGCGATTCGCAATGCCGCGGTGCCGTGTGAGGTGTGAAGTGTCCACTGATGCGGCCGTGATTTCGCGCGTGCGGGAGCGAGCTAAGCACGGCTGGAAGGAATGATTAGGTGATTCGTTGTGTATCGCGCAACCGATCCGACACTCGCGATTCGAACAGGCTGAAAGTGCGGAGGAGTTTCGTTATACTGTTAAACCGAGGCGCGGTACCCAAGTGGTAAGGGAGAGGTCTGCAAAACCTTTATACGTGGGTTCGATTCCCACCCGCGCCTCCAGTTTGATTCCCGCCTGCGATTTTCTTTGCCGAGATAGCCTGCCGAAGTTCGCATGAGTGACGAGACCAAGCCGGACGCAAACCAGCCACAGGACAAATTGTTGGGGATGGATCGCGCGATTTCGCGGCGCGATTTTCTAAATGCTTCTCTGCTCGCTTCCGGCGGATTGCTGATGACTTCCGCGTCTCCCTTGCAGCTGCTTTCCGAAGACGATTGGACCGGCTATGGAGGCGTCGGCGATTACAGCCGGTCGAACGGGAATACCTATGAAATCGTGCAGGCGGGCCATCGTATTCGCGACGGCGAGTTCGAGAAAATTCCAGCGGCGGCGATCGACACGCGAGAAGTTTACGATTGCGTCGTAGTAGGCGGCGGAATCAGCGGTCTCGCAGCGGCGCTTTTCTTTCTGCGGCAGGCGGGCGCGGGGCGCAAGTGCCTGGTGCTCGATAATCATCCGATTTTTGGCGGCGAGGCAAAGGGCAACGAATTTCTGGTGGATGGGCACCGGCTCTTGGCGCATCAAGGCTCGGCGGTTTACTTCGTGCAGTATCCGCACAGCTTTATCGCGCGCTTTTACGATTCGATCGGGCTGAAGGCGCCCAAGTTGCAATATCAATCGTGGGCCGGATCGGCGCCGGAGATTCCGCTCAGCAAGACCCCTTACGATATGGTCGGCAGCGAGCCGGCCACTTACGGATTTTATTTTGGCGCGAAATTTGGCGGCGGCGCGGGCGTGTGGTTGATTGACCCGTGGGACAAGAAATTGCAGGGAGCGCCCATTTCAGATTCAGCACGCGCGGATCTGCTGCGGTGGCGGCGCGGGCCGGCGGTCCCGGAAAAGCGGCCGCAGTATCACGGCGACGACATTTCGCGGCAGCTGGATCAAATCACGCTGGAAGAACACATGATGCGGCTTTACGGCATCAGCCGCGAGACGATTCGCACGTTTCTTTCGCCGGTTGAAGGCGGCGGATCGGGTTTGGGGCCCGATGCTTTGTCGGCGTACGCCGATTATGCGGCGGACATGTTGCACCCGCTCGATACCGAGGATGGCGATCAAATGTTCCCACGCGGCAACGGCGATATCGCGCGGCTGATGATGAAGGCGCTGATTCCGGCGGCCATCTCTGGCGCAGATAGCGTGGACGAAGTTTGCAACGGACGCGTGAATTTTTCAGCGCTTGATCAACTTGGAGCCGCGGCGCGCGTGCGCTTGAATTCGACGGCAGTGTGGGTGCAGCACGACGGCGATCCGGCGAAAGCGGAGTTCGTTTCGATCATTTATTCTCAGGGGAAGCAATTGTATCGAGTGAAGGCCCGTACCGCAGTGATGGCTGGCGGCTGCTGGACTACGAAACACATTGTGCGCGACCTTCCTGCCGCGCAACGCGATGCTTACGCGCAGTTCTATCGGTCTCCCTGCATGATGGCGAATGTCGCACTACGCAACTGGCGATTCCTTTACAAGATGGGCATCAGCGGATGCCGGTGGTTTGACGGCATCGGGAATTACACCGAGGTGCGCAGGACGGCGCTCGTGGGTGCGGATTCTCCGGGCATTGGCCCCGATTCACCGGTCGTTCTGAATCTGAAAATTCTTTTCTCGTATCCGGGCATTGCGGCCGCGGAACAGGGATCTCGCGGCCGCGGAGAATTGCTGGCCACTCCGTTTCGCGATTACGAACGGCAAATCCGGCAGCAATTCATGGATATGTTTGGCGCCGCGGGGTTCGATGCGCGTCGGGACATTGCCGGAATCATTTTGAATCGTTGGGGCCATGCGTATTTGAATCCGCAGCCGGGATTTTTCTTTGGGAAAGACGGCAAGCCTGCGCCGAGCGAGGTGTTGCGAGCTGCGCCGTTTGACAGGATTGCGTTGGCGAATACTGATCTGGCTGGGATTATGGATCACCGAAGTTCCATTCTTGAAGCACAGCGGGCTGTTGGGCAATTGCTGGATCAGGTGCTCGAATAAGGTGGTTTTGTAGCGTCGGCCTCGCAGGCTGCGCAAAACGCTCAGTGACTGTCATCCGGAGCACAGCGAGTGATCTGATTGTCGCGGGAGTCTGAAGAGAGAAGCAGATTCCTCGGGCCAAAATCGCCCTCGGAATGACAACGTGGTTGCTTTTCCGCTGGTCGTTTAGAGGGGCATCGATACGTGCCACTATACCGATGGCGCACTGAAGTGCGCCGCTACAAAGGCACGTTCACGGCGCGCGTCCCTCGGCGGTCCGATCTCACTTTGATTCGCCCTCGCATCATTACCAATTCAAAACGTCACGCGTAGAATCATGTTCTGGTGAGCGCCGGGACTAGTTACGATTCGATTTGTCCCTCTCATGTGGAATTACCTTATTGGACCGATTCTGGCGCTCTTGCCGCGGCCGTGGCGCGACTCGCTGCCAATTGCGAACAATCAGCCGTGGGGACGAGCGGGCGCCATCAGCGGGCTGGGAGAATCGCTCGCCGCGCTTGTGGCGCTGGGATACTGGTACATGTATGCGATGTCCACCTGGGTAGACACGGCGGTATCGAGAGCGCTGGATGGAAAACTCGGGCCGAATGTTACGGTGCAGGAAATTGGATCTGTAGCGCTGATGGTGTGGATGACCCACCCGCTCACCTTGCTGCTTGGTTACCTGATTCTGGAAGGGATGGTGCGTTTTCTAGCGGCAGCGTTCGGCGAGGAGAGCTTGGGAATTCTTCCGCTGGGCGTGCTCGACTTTATATTGGTGCGCCCATTTCGCCCGCGGAATGCGCTGAACGACCCGGAAGCCGGGGGCACCACGGGCAACGCGGGTTCGTTTTTGGACGCGCTGCGCGAGGCGATGTGGAAGGTGCGCGGCGTCCCGGAAACCGATGAATTGCACTTCCGCAATGATGGCGACGTAGAACTAATGGAAATTCGCGCTTCGCACCGCAAACATGAGTGGATCCCTCCGCGCACGGTGCGTTTCGAGGACGCTTACTACCGGTTGGAGGCGTCCTCGGTGAAGAACGGGCCGCGACCGTATTACTACACTTTGCGGAGGCTCCCTTCGGGAGTTCCCGGCCGTAGCGTGTTGATCTACGCGCCGGTGGATGCGCCGACTCGAGAGTAAAGGCCCACCACTTCTACAGCCGCATCGCTCTTTTGCGGATCTCCCGCAAGCACCGGCAAATTGGGATTTAGGGGCGTTGGCCTGGGGCTCTGCCTATGGCGGCTTTGCTGCGGGCTGCGCAGCTTGCTTCTGGAGCTACGTGTGCCGCTTCGGCTGCTGTGGGCGCAGGGCACGTGGGCGTCTTGCTTACCGAGCGCACCACTACCGTGGCGACCGCTGCCGCAACGGCAGCACCAACGCCGATGGCCGTGACCCCCGCAGCACCAATGCCGCCGCCGAGCCCTGTTGCTCCAGTGGCATTCGTGGAATTTACAGCGTCAGTGACGTTCATGGGCGTCGCCGGAGTAGGCTGCGAAGGCGCCTGGTTGCCGTGGACGGATGATTGCTGCCCGCCTTTCAGAGTCACGCAGTTTCCGCCGCCGTCACAGATCTGGCAGGTGCCTTCCAGGCACACCACCTGCATGGTGCCGAGGCTGGGATCGAAGATGACGGCTATCTCCGTTCCGACCACTCCGGCGACGCCAACCGGAGTACGCACACGAAAATGCGCATTCGGCTTTACTAGCGCTGCAGCGCGAGCGCGCACGCGGCCGTAGTTGAGATCGAGATCTGTCTGTTGATTGGTCGCGTCATGCTGGGTGATCGCGAGATTGGTGTCGGAGCCGACGCTCAGGACCGAGCCGTCATCAAGCGCGACGCGCGCGCGGGCGAGATGTCCGGTATTGAGTACATCACCCCAGAAAACTTCCTCGGAAGTCGAAGCGGGGCTCTGCTGCGTGCCGCGAATTAAATTGACGATCGGCAGCACAGCGGTGATCTTGCCCGCGTGGTCGGGCTGCACAGCTTGCGCGGCGACATCTGGAGGAATCGCGAGCGGAAGGCAGATCAGGATTGCGAGCACAGAGAAAAACGGATGGCGGGAGTTCATTCGCATATTTCCTCCCCGGTCAGTTCGGCGGCGCTTCGCCACAGGCCGAAGTAGTCCAGGTCGCTGAAATTCCTTTGGGTGAGGCTTGCGGGATCGGGCAGAAAATTATCACAAGTCCGGAGCGACGCCTAGCAAAATTCCGGTGAAGCAAGGGGATATTGCTACTGGCAGCGGGTGTGCAGGCGGGCGTGAGAATGGCGTGCAGATCAGGGCTCTTGCGCGGATTGTGGTGGCTGCGCGAGCATCTGACGCATCGTCTGGGAACTGCCTGGCGCGCGCTTTTCGCGCCAAGCGTCGAGGCGCTTACAGTGTTCTTCGAGCGACGCGAAGAGCGTGGGATTGTGGAGGCTCTCGCGCCATGCGAGAATCGCGGGCTTCGCTCGTTCCCAAGCGACCCATTGCTCGTTGGTGTTTTCGAAAAAGAATTCTTCCTCGATCAGGCCGCGATTGACGATGTTCGCGACCATATCCCAGTAGCCCAGGACCATGCGCATGAAGGCGTTTTCCTGCGAATTGGGAGGCGCGAGCTTCTGCACGTCCTCGCCCGACGCCGGTGTGAATTCGCGAATGAACCAATCGCGCGCTTCGCGTAAGCGCGGCTCGCGGCGAATGTCGTAGAGGCGAAGCATCAGGTTTACCTGCTCGTGCGTGACTTCTCGCATTGGTCCTTCCTCCCAGCGTGGCGGATTGGGTTGGCCGAATTTATTGGGTTTCTGCGGTCTGCGGCAATTCGCCTTGCAGCGTGACTTTGTGCGTGTAGCTGAGCGGGATGCGGGATTGTTCGAAGCCCATTTTTATGCGGCGGCGAAGCTCGCGCGCGACGTCCTCTTTGCGATTGAGGATGGTGCGGACTTGCAGGCGGATCACCGTGCCATCCAGCGATAAGGATTCGACGCCGAGAACGCGGGGGCCGTCCACGATAGCTGGAGTCCAATCGGCATCGTTGCGAAAATCACCCGCGATCTTCTCGAGAGTGGCGAGCGCACGGCCTACCATTTCTTCAGCGGGGACAGTGACGTCCACGAATGCTTGAGACCAATCTCGGCTGAGGTTGGCGACTTGGCCGACGAGGCTATTGGGGATGGTTACCATTGCTCCGGCTGCATTGCGAACGACGGTGCGGCGCAATGTGAGGTGTTCCACGCGGCCGATTTCGGAATTGACCTGGATCAGATCGCCGACGACGTACTGGTCTTCGAAAACGATGAAGAAACCGTTGATGAAGTCTTTCAGCAGGCTTTGCGCGCCGAAGGCGATCGCGACGCTGGCTAGACCGGCGGTGGCGAGCGCGGGGGCAATGTCAAAATTGAGCACCTCGAAACCCATCAGGATCGCGACGATTGCGATGATGGTGGTGCCGATGCTGTAGAGCAGACCGGCCATGGTGCGGGTTTGTTGCTCGCGCATTTGTCCGGCGCGCGATTGAGCTTTGGTAATTTGTACCAGGCGGGAGGTGAAAGCTCTGAGCAGGCGCGCGAGGAACAGGGCAAAGATAAAGATGACGCCGAGGCGGAGCCCGGTCTTTCCTACAATTTCCAGCCACCGTGAGAAGGAATCAGTCATAAGATAAAGCGAGCGGAATTATACCACCGAGGGTGTGGTACCAAGTGCTGAGGAAGCAAGGCGCCTGGCCGCGAGTTGTGAAGGGGAGCACGTATCATGGATTCGAAAAAACGAAGTTTTGTGTTGCAGGTAATGGCGTGGGCGATGGCAGCGCCGCTCGCGTTGCTCGGTATTCGTGCATCCGCGCAAATGCAGGGACAACAGAATCCGCAAAATCCCATGCCGGGGCCGACGCCCCACAATCCGAACGAGCCTTTCCCGGATACGGGGCCCAAGATTGATGAGGGGAAGCTCCTGAAGGCGAATAATCAGCAGATTCACGACGACGTGGAAAAGCTTTACGACTTGGCGAGCGATTTGAAGAAGGAAGTGGAGAAGACGGATTCGGCGAACGTGCTGTCTTTACCCATGATGCAGAAGGCCGAGCAGATCGAGAAGCTTGCCAAGCAGGTGAAGAATTTGGCGCGCGGGAACTGAGCGCGAGTTTCTTACGTCGCTTGAACCGGTTTGTGTTGCTGGATTGCTTTTGCCAGCGTTCTGGAAGCAAGGTAAAATGAAACGCACCGCCGCTCGTTGGACAGATAATGAAAACGAGCGAAAATCACCTTATCGCAAGCAGTCCGGAAATTCCGCGCGATGTAAACTGCGCGCCCGTAGCTCAGATGGATAGAGCGTGTGCCTCCGGAGCACAAGGTCGGGAGTTCGAACCTCTCCGGGCGCGCCAAATCTCTAATAAAAACGATAGTTTTTAGCGTAGCGACCTGCCAAAAGAGCCTCCGAACGGCCACAGTATAAGCCCATTATAAGCACGGGGCGAAAAAGCTTCGGACCGTCCGATCTCGCCCAAATGTGCGTCCTGCTTGCGAGCCAGGGATGTCCGGTTAATGCGTTAGGCACGTGGATCATTTTCGATTTGCACTGTCAGTTTTGACAGTTAACTCACTCGGGAAACAGTCCTACTCTGCTCGCACCCGGGAGAGTGTGCCCTGTCGCTCTTCGTGGCCACGCAAACATAGCGAACGTTTAAAGGAACGGAGCCTTTCCATGAATGACCAAGACAAAGTTCAGCGAACAGTCCTTCCCATCCCTGATCGACCACGGACCGGCCTGGTGACCTATGATGCAAAGGATCCAGATACAAAGTTCCCGCCGATCACGCCGTTGCGACCGCCCAAGGGTGCGCCCAACGTCCTGATTGTCTTGCTCGACGATGTCGGGTTTGGCGCATCCAGCGCGTTCGGCGGTCCATGTAACACGCCGACGGCGGAACGCCTGGCGGCCGGTGGTCTGAAATTCAACCGCTTTCACACTACCGCTCTCTGCTCGCCGACGCGGCAGGCCATGCTGACCGGTCGCAACCCCCACACTGTTGGCATGGGTGGGATCACCGAGATAGCAACCTCGGCACCCGGCTATAGCTCAATTCTGCCGAACACCTGCGCGCCACTCGCCCGCATCCTCAAACTCAATGGGTACTCGACGGCTCAGTTCGGCAAGTGCCACGAAGTGCCGGTTTGGGAGACCAGCCCAGTTGGCCCCTTTGACTCCTGGCCCACCGGCGGAGGGGGATTTGAGTACTTCTACGGCTTCATCGGCGGCGAGACAAACCAATGGTATCCGTCGCTCTATGAAGGCACCACACCGATCGAGGTCGAGAAGACGCCCGAAGAGGGCTATCACTTGATGGAAGACATGACGGACAAAGCCCTGAACTGGATTGGGCAACAGAAGGCGCTCATTCCCGATAAGCCCTTCTTCGTCTATTTCGCACCGGGCGCGGCCCACGCCCCTCATCACGTTCCAAAGGAATGGGCTGACAAGTACAAAGGCAAGTTCGATCAGGGCTGGGATAAGCTGCGCGAGGAGATCTTCGCCCGCCAGAAAAAACTAGGCGTTATTCCACAAGACTGTCAACTCACGCCAAGGCACAAAGAAATCCCAGCGTGGGATGAGATGCCTGCCGCGCTCAAGCCGGTGCTCATCCGCCAGATGGAAGTTTACGCTGGGTTCTTGGAGTACACCGACCACCATGTCGGGCGGTTGGTGGATGCCCTTAAGAAGCTCAATCTGCTCGATGACACGCTGATCTACTACATCATCGGCGACAACGGTGCATCTGCCGAGGGCACGCTGCAGGGCACATACAACGAGACTATCCCTTTCAACGGCGCGGCCGCGCTAGAGACCCCTGATTTCCTGATGTCGCGACTGGACAAGCTGGGCGGGCCCGAATCCTACAACCATTATGCGGTGGGTTGGGCCCACGCTCTGGATACACCGTACCAGTGGACCAAGCAAGTCGCCTCGCACTGGGGTGGCACGCGCAACGGGACGATCGTGCACTGGCCTAAGGGGATCAAGGCGAAAGGCGAAATTCGTTCACAGTTCCATCACGTAATTGACGTTGCGCCGACGATTCTCGAAGCGGCTGGATTACCTGAACCGACTTTTGTAAACGGAGTCCAGCAACACCCGATCGAGGGCGTCAGCATGGCGTACTCGTTCAACGATGCTAAAGCAGCCGAGCGGCACGAGACACAATACTTCGAGTTCGCCGGCAACCGCGGCATCTTCCACAAAGGCTGGACCGCGGTGACGCGGCACAGAACCCCGTGGCTCGTCACGGGCGACACCACGGCATTCGACGACGACAACTGGGAACTTTACGACACCAGCAAAGACTGGAGCCAGGCGAACGACTTGGCCAAGCAGATGCCCGAAAAGCTCCACGAACTTCAGCGCCTCTGGCTGATCGAGGCGGCACGCTACAACGTATTACCGCTCGATGACCGGGGCGCTGAACGGTTCAACTCCGATATTGCGGGTCGGCCGGTGCTCATCAAGGGAAAATCGCAGATTCTATTTGGCAGCATGGGACGTCTCTCGGAGAACTGCGTCCTCAATATGAAGAACAAGTCGCACTCGGTGACCGCTGAGATTGTTGTACCCGCAACCGGGGCTGAGGGCGTCATTGTTGCCCAAGGTGGCAATGTTGGGGGCTGGAGTCTCTACGCCAAGGGCGGCAAGCTTAAATACTGTTACAACTTTCTCGGCTTGCAGCGCTTCTACGCCGAATCAACCAACCCTCTGCCTCCGGGTGAGCACCAGGTACGCATGGAATTTACTTACGCTGGCGGTGGCCTTGGCAAGGGTGGCACCGTGTCTTTGTATGTCGACGGCAAAAAGGTCGGCGGGGGCAACGTCGGCGCCACGCAGGCCATAATCTTCTCTGCGGATGACGGTTGCGACGTTGGCGTGGACGGGGGATCTCCTGTCTCGCTGGACTATGGTTCACGTGGAAATGAATTCAACGGAGTCGTTAAGGGCGTGCAACTCGCCATCGCTGAGGATGCTGTGAATCTCGATCACCTCGTCAACCCGGAGGATGCCGTCCGCATCGCTATGGCTCGGCAGTGAATTGCTCAGAACCGACGGGCTATTGGTCTCGTAAACATCAGCTATGACGTCTCGTACCAAGGCATCGCCTCTCAGTTCTGGATGGATTGTCGACGACTCGAATCCTTGTCGTTGGCTAAATCCTGGTAAGCCGCGTTACCGGACAACTGCTTTCGGGCAGATCTTACTTGTCCAAGAGGCTCGAATCCCGAGTGCCGTGCCTCGCGACCCGGAACAAGCGTAGAAAGTTATTGATTCGTAATGTTGACGATGCTATGTTGTGTCTGTATCTGCCCACCGAAGACCCGAGTTTTAACGGGAATCTTATCGAGGCCACCCGCGAAAGCGGTTGTGGCCTTTTGTCGTTTTGGGAGAGATTCAGTAACAGGGTCGATAACGCTGAAGGAGCACGACATGAAAAAAATCTTTGGATTTTGGGCCGGGACTAAAGCCTACAGGGAGGCCGTTCGGGATAAGGAACGGCCGGAACGGAAGTTCGAGATCGTGTGCACGACGACTTGGCGTTCGGTCGTATTGAAAACGCGTAATTGGTCGAGTGAAATGGGAGAAAACGTCGAAGCGGTTCACTTCCGCGCGATGTGTCCCTGCGGCAAAGAGCACTTCGGTTCGAGCATACCGACCGTGAGGATGTAGGAATGGTCACCGCTTTAACGTACAGAAATAGCGATCCTATGTTGCTCGTGAACTGGGCACTACAATTTCTGGAAGAGAAGAAGCATCGAGTGGGCGAAGCACACTTGGATAAGGACAATCTGCTGGTGATCCAGGTGGACGGAAAAGATCTGATTGTGGAAGAAAATGGAGGCATCGTGAATCTGGCCTCCGGTTACAATGATTGGCCTCTGCGATACGCGCAATTTGGTGAGTGGATACAGGAGCACGTAGGAAAATAGTAGGGAGCCCCAAAGCAAACGGCCCGACGACATTCAAAAAACTCCGGGGTCCCCTAGGCACGTAATTTTTTCGGCCATAGGAGTCGCCGTGAAACACCGGACCCTCTGGCTCGTCGTGGGCTTCGCCGTGCTCTCGGGCTGGACGATCGCGCACATGCGGGACGGCTTCCACCTCGTGCTGTTCTCGTTGGCGATGGGGCTCGTCAGCTACCTGATTTGGAAATTCGCGAAAACGTGAGGCTGGACGCGGCAGAGGAACGCGAGTCTACTACTTCTTCTTTTTCTTGCCGCTCTTTTGCTTTTTAAGTGAGTGAACCGCGACGTTAACAACGTTGGCAGTCGTTCCCAACATTTCTGCTATTTCGGTATTTTTAAAGCCACAGCTCTTGAGGCGAGCGATCTTTACGTTCTGATTTCCGTCCTCAATATCTTTCAACAACATCCCAGCCAAAAGTTTCGTGACCCGCTCAATGGCTGTCGCAATCCTCTCGATGGGTTCTTCCGCCATATGGTCTCCTAAGCGAGGTCGTCGCAGAATTGATTGAACCACCGATAGTGATATTTTTCCGACACACAACCCTTAAGAAGAGTAGCCCATTTTCGTCGAATCCTTATTGAATCCACGAGTATGGACGCATCGAATCGGCTGTTAGCTTGCTTCCTCTCCATGATCGCGTGATTGAGCATTCCACTTAAATGAAAATCGGTGTCAACGAGAGAACAGCCGATCACCACGATCAGTTCAGCCTCACCCAATGATTCGTATGCCCTTTTCCAAAGACGACGCCAATGTGGGTTGTTAAAGAACTTTCCGTAAATCGGTGGCACGATTTGACGAATGTGATTTGCAAACTCGTTCATCCGGGGCTGCCGTGATATCACCACCTTACTCGGCTTCGCGTCGAATACCTTGTTGAGACGACCGTACGATCCCCTTATGTACCAATTCAGCGACCCATGCAGCTTCAACAGCCGCACGTCACCAAGGGAGGGACGCCGCTCTGATTTTGGCATACTCCATTTGAACTTACTGGCGCTTCCCAGGAATCGTAGCCCTTTGCCGGATCCCAACCGTTTCTGACCAAGGCGGAATCCAGCAACGTATCGTAGTTAAGCGTTATGAGCGTATCCTTCGATTCCAACCTTTTCACCAATCGCGCATAGAGGTTATCGTTTGCGGCTCTCGATTCGATCGAACTTAGGATTCCGAATGTAAGTTTCAAAAAGTCACTGATCTCTCCACGAGCGCCAGGCTTACGTCTGCGCCCACCCTTGCGAGCGTAAATTTCGGGAAAGTCTTTTGAAACGTAGAGGAGACTAAAAGCAGTCTCCATAGGAAGAAGCCACTTCCCCCTGGTCGGAAACTCCTCTTTGAACACCGTCTTAACTCTTTCCAGTTGCTCCGCTGTCGCATTCTTTTCGCGGTTGGCGCGGACAAAAGTCTCGGCAACGTTGAAAAAATCGCGGTTCAAAGGAGCTCTCAGCAGCTTGCCGTTCATAACGACGTGGTCTACGGCTCCGCGAGTGGCTCCTGCTCCGAGAATAAAAACGGTCCGGCGACTTTTTCCCTTCCAAAGCAATCTAGTTCGCCGCCTTCTCGTTCTTTCTTTCGGGAGGAAGCGGATAAATATGCAGATAGGTTGCGCTGCGACCTTCACCCAGTACGAATAGAACTCCGTTCTCTCTCCATCTCGTGATTGTCCGGCTCAGGTTACCTTTGTCCAACTTAGACTTCTTTGCGATTTCGCTTTGGTTTAGAGTGCCGTCGCACAGGTTGAAGGCTTTGATCTGTTTCTTTTTATTCCCAACGACCTCTCGAAGGCGGTCGACTGGCACAGCTGCCTGCCCGATCACTTGGAGAGCGCATCGCAGCAGGTCATTGGTCTCCATGATAAGGGTTACCTCCAAATCGTGGAGGATAGCACACGAATAAGTGACTGGTGAGCAATATCATGCTACGTCGTTTCCCCAAAACAAAAGGGCACGAATCATTTCGACCCGGGCCTCTGTGCTGTTTGTTCCACGCCCCCGCGCTCGGATTGACAGTCGCGAGCGCCGAGTCTACGATCGCGCCCTGGAGGTTAGCCGAAGATGCCTGATGACGAACAGATCGGAAATCATGATGCGAAAGCTGAAGAAGATGGTGGAAGACCTGGAGAGTCGCATTAGCGACCTGGAAGATGACGTTGCACGGCTAAAGCGCAAGGCGCGGGGCTGATTCCTTATCAATTCTTGAGTTTTGTCGGAACCGGGACACCAGGATTCGTCACGTTAGGCTCCACGTCCTGATGCTCGCTGGTGCATCCACACAGGAGTCGGTGGGAGCGGTCGGAAGGTTGGCTTATCACGTCGGGGTCAACTGCCGCATCAAAAATTGGCTTCGTTTTGATTATGTTTTCTCTGGTGAATATTTTAGCGCGTGGTACTAAATGTTTTCATATCTAAAAGGGTCGATAAAATTTTCCTTCTATCCCTCGGTTTCTGATTTGGAAGCTGCCGGAACCC
>CAWAED010000014.1:0-78023 GCA_963781105.1 uncultured Acidobacteriota bacterium
CAATACAAGATAGGTCTCGGGATTCGCGCGACGGAACTGGGACGCGATGTCGCTCGCGAGGATGTGCGTGCGGAACGCCAGAAGATCGCTGCCGAAGTCCGCGACGCATACTTCAACATCGTCGCGATCCAAGCGAGTGTGGAGGCCGCGTGGAGAGGCGGTGAAAACGCTCGAAGAAGCACAGCGGGTTACGGCACAATACGTGGCAGAAAAGACTGTGCTGCGCGCCGATGCATTGGACGTCGACGCCCGGTTAGCGAAGTCTCGCTATGAGTTGTCCGTCTCAGAGAATGCCTGGAAACGCAACGTGAGGCGTTGAACCAACTGCTGGGCCGCGACGTTTCCACATCCTTTCGTGTCGACTTCATTCCTGAGCAAGACAGAAGCGATCTGACTCTCGATTCAGCCCGGCAAGAAGCTTTGGCGAACCGCCCCGAGACTCGCCAAGCACACCTGAAAGAAAAACAAGCGGAATACCACCGGCGTCTCGCGAAAGCCGAATACATCCCGGACCTGAGTCTTGAGGTGCGCTATCAAGGAATCAGTAACGTGCAAGTTCTGCCGCAAAATGTTGCCACGGCCGGCTTTTTCCTGACCTGGGAGCCGTTCGATTGGGGCGGCGCCACAACAAGGTTCTGGAAGCAACGAACGCAATCGAACAGGCGCACAACGGGATCGAAGAGACAGAATCGCAGGTCGTCGTAGAAGTGGGCGCGAAGTACCGCAAATGGCAGAAGCTTCTTTGCTGCTTAAGGCTTCCCGTACTGCCCACGAAGCGGCTGCGGAGCAATTCCGCGTGACGGGCAACAAATATAAGGAGCAGGCCGCGCTATTAAAAGACCTCCTCCAGGCCCAAGCTCAGAATTCCGAGACGAATTTCCAGTATCAGCAAGCGCTTTCCTCCTATTGGAGCGCTTTTGCCGAGCTGCGCAAGGCGATGGGCGAAGAGTGACCAATGAGAACGAGTATTACTTTCGGACTAGCGACAGCAGCCAGGGCAGAGTTTGAGAAAGCGATTGGAGAGGAGTAGACATTATGGGGAGCAAATTCAGAAAAGGGTTCGGACCAGCAATAACGGCTGTGCTTTTCGTAATGACGGCGGCTACGAATGGCTGTCATCAACCCACGCAAGTAGCCGCCAAGTCGCCCACGCCTGTTCATCTACTGGATGTGACGTTGTATTCGTCTTCCGAAGATTTGCGCTACTCGGCCTCCGTTCTGCCGTTCGCACAGGCGAGCTTGTCATTCAAGTCGGCAGGATATGTGACGGAAATCAAGCAGGTCATGGGCGCAGACGGACGGCGTCGAGATATTGGTCCAGGAGACTATGTTTCCCGGGGCGCGGTTCTCGCGCAGATACGGCATCAGGACTTGAAGAATAATCTTGACCAAGCAACCGCGACTCTGAGTCTAGCCCAGGCGCAGCAGGTGGAGGCGACGAAGGATTACGAGCGCGCAAAGACGCTTTACGCCTCAGAGAGCTTGACCAAGCCCGATTTCGATCGAGCGCAGGCCAAATTCGATTCGACCCTAGCGGAGGTGGATCAGGCCAAGGCCGGTGTGCACCAAGCGCAGTTGGCTCTCCAGGACGCGGACCTGACGGCGCCGTTTTCGGGTTACATCATTTCGCGCAACATCGAATTAGGGAACCTCGCAGCACCAGGGACTTCGGCCTTTAGCATTGCCGACACAAGTGCGGTCAAGATCGGTTTTGGCGTTCCCGACTATGCTGTGAGGCGTCTACGTCTGGGGCAACAGTTCAGCATTCATTTGCAGAACGATCCGAAAGAGTACAACGGACGGGTCACGAGTATTGCTGCGAGCGCCGATGAGAAAAATCGGGTTTTTGCTGTCGAAGTAACCGTGCCCAATCCCAAGGCATTATTGAAGCCCGGGATGATTGCTTCACTCAGTTTGACAGGTGTTCACAAAGCCCCGGCGCCTTCCGTACCGCTCAGCGCCGTTGTTGCCGACCCCGGCTCACCTGGACGCTACGCAGTTTTCGTCGCTCAAGAGCAGGGCGGCAAATGGGCGGCGCATTTGCGCACGGTCACGCTCGGTGAAACGCACGAGAGTGATGTGGCAGTGAACGGTGTAAATTCAGGCGAAAAAGTCGTGGTCGTAGGAGCCGCTGGTCTGAAGGACGGCGATTTGATTCAGGTTCTCCCATAGAGGTATAGATCAATGGCACTTGAAAACGCGCAAGAAATCAGTAATCGCCGCAATGTTCCGAGGTTCTTCGTCGAGCACCCGCACGTCTCCTGGATGCTTCTTCTCGGAGTGCTCATTTGGGGCTGGTTTGGCTATACGTCCATGCCGCAGCGCAAGGACCCGGACATTCCCGTGCGTCTTGGTGTGGCGGCTTGTCCATGGCCTGGAGCCACAGCGCAACAGGTCGAACAGTACGTTACCCGTCGAATTGAGGATGTTGCCGCCGAGAACAAGACCATCCATCCGGGAACCGATGCGGACTACGGCATTAAGTCCATATCTCTTCCTGGCTTTTCGTTTGTGACCATTCAACTGGATGAGGGCATCACCGATACCAAGCGGCAATTCAGCGATATCAACCTCAAGCTGGATGCTCTAAATGCTCAGCTACCGCAGGGCGCCGGTCCCATCACTTTCCAGAGCGATTTTGGAGACACCGCGGCGCTCATGCTGACGGTCGCGAGCCCGAAGGCGGACGATATCGAAATTGCGGCCCGCGCCAACTCCGTCGAATCGGCAATTCGCAAAGCTCGCAATGCAAAACAGCAGAATGGAAAAGGGCAGCGCATCACGGTGGTGGATTCCTTTCCGCAATCCATTTCGCCGCGCGCGGTTCTTGACACCGTATACCTGTTTCAAGAGAAAGCGCGGACCGACGGCATCATTCGAGACTCGGAAATCATTCAGGGGAGTGGATTCATCGGCGTCGATGGTGTTTCCGAAGCAGATGACAGTTCCATTCAAGCGTTCATCCAGCGGTTTATATCGGAGCGGCTAAAACGATCCGAGTTGCATCCCGATACATGGGAGCCAGCGGTCATCCGCGATCCGGGGGAAACACGAGCGAAACTGGCCAAGGTTGCTGGCGACAAATACAGCTATGCCGAACTCGACAATTTTTCTGACTTGATTGGGCGAACGCTGCAGGGCGCTCCCGAAGTTTCCAAGGTGGAGCGGCGTGGCGTTTTGTCGCAGACCGTCTATCTGGATTACTCGCAGGATCGCCTCGCAGCGTACGGCCTTCGTCCTGCCGATCTCTCCAAAGTGCTTTCGGCTCGGAACATCATTGCGCCGGGAGGAACTGTTGAAACCGGCGAACGCAGGGTCACGCTCATTCCCTCCGGACAATTCGATACCGCTAGAAGCATAGGTGATGTGGCCGTATCGACTACATCAGAGGGTACCCCCGTATATTTACGGGATCTCGCTCAAATCAGCCGAGGCTATCAGGCTCCTGCCCAGTATCTCAATTATTACACTTGGCGGGACACAAGTGGGCACTGGCAGCGCAGCCGCGCCATCACCTTGGCGATCTACATGCGCGATAGAAAGCAAATCGCGCGCTTCGGAGAGTCCGTGAATTTGAAGCTTTCGGAGCTTCGCCATATCCTTCCCACCGACCTGATTTTGGCGCACACCTCCGATCAACCGCTGCAAGTCTACGAGAACATTCACCTGTTCATGCGGGCGCTTCTCGAAGCCATCATTCTCGTGGTCATCGTTTCGCTGATTGGATTTTGGGAGTGGCGCCTGGCGCTGATTATGGCGCTGGCCATACCCATCACACTGGCGATGACCTTCGGCGTTGTGTATATGTTGGGAATCGATCTTCAACAAGTGTCCATCGCATCGCTGATCATCGCGCTGGGCCTCCTCGTGGACGTGCCGGTGGTCTCCGGCGACGGCATAAAACGCCACTTGGCGGAAGGGTTTCCGCGCAGCGTTGCCTGTTGGCTCGGCCCTACAAAGCTGGCAACCGCGATTTTCTACGCGACCATTACGAATGTTATCGCCTACCTGCCATTTTTGATGCTCACCGGCAATACCGGCGAGTTCTTGAAGAGCCTTCCGGTGGTGATGACGGCTTCCTTGCTGTGCGCGTACGTTGTTGCGATGACGTTTGTTCCGTTTCTGGGCTACTACATTTTGCGTGCTCCAGCAAAGCGAGAACCGACCATCGAGGAGAGACGGCAACGGGGATTTTACGGCTTCTATAACCGGCTTGTGGGCAAAGCCATAAAGCACCGATGGGCTGTCCTCGCCGGGTCCCTGGTTTTCCTCATCGGGGGCGGGTTCTTCGGTTCTCGGCTTAAGACCCAATTCTTTCCCGAAGATGTCCAGTATTGGTTTTATTTGGATATTTGGCTGCCGAATGACACTCCCTTGAGCGTCACCAATGATGCTGCAATGCAGGCCGAAAGAGTCGTCCGGCAGGTGATTGAAAATTCGCCCGAAGTCGCTACTAAGGAAAACCGTGGGCATCTTCTCAAGTCACTGACGACCTTTGCCGGTGGGGGGGGACCTCGCTTCTGGTTTTCAGTCTCGCCCGAAATGCCGCAGACCAACTACGCGCAAATGATCGTTGAGGTCACGGATAAAGAGGCTTCGCCAAAGTTAGCTCGTCCGATCCAAGACGCACTGGACAAGGAAGTACCAGGCGCGTGGGTTACGGTTCGCCAGCTTCAAACCAATCCTGTAGACAATCCCGTCGAGTTGTTGATCTCTGGGCAGGAGGACGTTGACGCGAGAAATGAAGCCAGCGATATTCGCACCCTTCGGCAGATTGCCGGGCAGGTTCAGGACATCGTCAGGCAAGCTCAGGGCATCGCCGTTCTTCGTGATGATTGGTTCCCTGACAATGTTCAACAGAGGATTCAGATCGATCCAGACCGCGCCAACGTGGCAGCCATTACCAACGCCGATGTAGCGGAGTCGTCGACTGCGGCCATGAGCGGCGCAACAGTGGGCGTCTTCAAGGAAGGTGACAAGAACATCCCGATTGTGGCGCGCCTACGTATGGAGGAACGTGCTCAGCTTGCGGACATCAAGAACCTCTATATTTACTCTTCACAGACCAACAACCGCGTGCCTCTGCCGTCGATCGCAACGGTCGGAAATTCTTTGGAAACGGGTCGCGTGAGGCGCCGCGAGCATTTTCGCACCATTTCCATTCTGTGTTATCCCCAGCCTGGAGTTCTTGCATCTGAGGTCCTTAACCAGATCCTTCCAAAAATACAGGAATTTCAGAAAAATCTCCCGCCGGGTTATCAACTCCGGATTGGTGGCGAACGGGCCAAACAAATCGACGGATTCGACAACCTCAAACTCGTTCTGTTGATCTCTTTACTCGGGATTTATCTCGCGCTATTGATTCAATTCAATAACGCCGTAAAACCTCTTCTGGTATTCGCCGCTGCTCCCTACGGAGTGGTTGGCTCTCTGATCGCCCTCTCGGTAATGCATACGCCGTTTGGATTTATGGCCTTTCTGGGTATCGCCAGCTTAATCGGCGTGATCGTTAGCCACGTGATCGTGCTGTTCGACTTTATCGAGGAAATGCATGCGAAAGGGGAACCCTTGGAGCAGGCGCTTCCGGACGCGGGAATCCAGCGTATTCGCCCGGTAATGATCACTGTGCTAGCGACCATCCTGGCCCTCGTCCCGCTGGCGCTTGAAGGAGGGCCCCTCTGGCAGCCTCTCTGTTATGCACAGATAGGCGGACTTGCCGTGGCAACGTTTATCACGTTGCTCTTGGTGCCCGTCCTTTACAGCATCTTCGTTCTTGATCTGAAAATCATCCGCTGGGAAACGAAACAACCTCCGGCAGAGACTGAAGCTCGCCCGGCGCCTGAAATGGTGCCACACACCAGCTGATGGCTAAGGTCGGTTGGTTTTGTCACGACTTGGCTCGCATGACGGGGTGTAACGGCGATGGAAAAGACGCTCGAATGAAACAGTGAGCATTTTTAGCCCGTTGAAGGTTTTTGCGATGATTCTTTTTAATCAAATTGCCGCGGCTGTTCTTCTGCTGAGTCTTACGCTCTGCTTGCAGTGCGCCGGCGTAACTATGCTCATCGAGTGGCTAAAGCGTGTTCTGACCAGGGACATTCACAAGCATGGGCCAGTTTACTCGGCCACCCTGGTAGTGAAATCGGCGGTCGCAATTGTAATTCTGCACGGGCTCGTGATTCTTCTGTGGGCCACTTTCTACCGGATGCGTTGCTTCCCGTCATGGGAGCTCGCCTTTTACTTCTCCGCGAGCAGCTATTCCACTGTGGGATATGGTGACCTGATTCTCCCGTCCAACTGGCGACTCTTGGGGCCCCTGGAGGCGATCACCGGTGTGTTGATGTCTGGAATATCGGTCAGTGTTCTGTTTGCTCTCGTCACCCGGTTGCTCGATCGCGACACACAATCTTCGGTGACGAATTCGACTGAATAAAGCCATGCCTAACGTCAATATCAAGACTCCGGATTGGCTTCGCCAGATGGAGAGCATCCTCGAAGAGCTCAATGAGGGAGTGGCGATTCTTGATGACCAACTTCGCATCATTTTTGCCAATGAAGCGTTGGCACGATTATGGCAGTACGACCTCGACGAATTGCGGGGCAGTGCACTCGACGCAATTTTCCCTCCCGAGGACATCCCCCATATTATCCGCGATCACAAATTGGGGCACCGCTACGGCCGGCACCGCAGCGAGTTCCACCTTCCCCGTAAGGATGGCAAGAGAATCCCGGTAATCGTTAGCGGGCGGGTGATTCAGGGACCAGACGGTCAGGACTACGTTGTGGTGACTGTAACTGACATCAGCGAACTGAAGCGAGTCGAGGAACAGCTCCGCCAGCGTCAAAGGGAAATTGACGCCGACCTCTCGACCGCGGCACGAATCCAGCAATCACTCGCGCCACATAATTTGGCATGGAAGGACCTCGCCGTCGAGGCCTACTACAGCCCCGCGCATACGATTGGCGGCGACTTCGGTATAGTCCTTCCCCAAGGCGACGAATTTCTAAACCTCATCCTGTGCGACGTCACGGGCCATGGTATAGCTTCGGCCCTGATGGCCAATCGCATCTACTCTGAAACACTTCATGCGCTGGAACGTAAGACCGAACCCAGCCGTTTGTTGAAGTGCCTACACGACTTCGTACATGATCGCATCCCGCAGGAGGGTTTTTACTTCACGATGGCCGTAGCCCGTTTTAGTCAGTGCGGACGTCGCATGGCTTTTGCGGCCGCGGCCCAACCGCCAGCTATACTCGTCTCGAAGGGCACGTTGCGTCTGCTCGATTCGCAAAACGGTATCCTCGGTTATCTCTCCAAATTTGCGCCGTCGGAGTCGGTGGCGGAAATCGATCTCGCGTTCGGCGACCGTTTGGTTCTCTACACCGATGGGCTCGTAGAAGTGTTCAACAGGTCCGAAGACATGCTGGGCGTTGAGGGCCTTCAAGAGTTGGTCCGCCAGTCGGCCACACTAGCACTTCCCGAAATGAAACAGGCTATCCTCGATGGTGCGGCCGCGTGGAGCCACGGCGCCCTGGCCGATGACGTGTCCCTCGTTATCGTCGAAATTCGCTAGTTCCGTGGGTTCGGCTCGGGCGGCCAAGTGCTCCCGCTTTGTGGAGGAGGTGACGTAAAGAGTCGCCGCTCGCCCTGGCCAGCTGGTTCTTTACTTGCTAGTTCGAATATGCACCGGGCGGCTTCTTGCTGCTCTTGTTTCAAGTGTTAGCAAGACGCGGTGTGAGTAACGATGTACATTCGCCTCTATCCTGTTTGCGCGACTTTCGATTCCGATTCGTCGGTGTTCCCCCAGGTTTTGCAGTTCTTGCACAGGCGATAGGGCTGGGTATCGGGGAACTTTTCCGCGAGTTATGGCAGAGAAATCACTTCTCACGCTGAATTATGGCTTTTTCCCTAGAAAAGCGGCGCACGGTGAATGGAGCAAAGAACTTAAATGAAATACCCCCCATACCCCTATGCTGTTGATACGATTCGACTTTAACTGAGGGTAGTTTGTACGCCTGCTGTTCGCCTATCCTCGACGCCCTGCACCTGCTGCACTGTGCGTTGCACCACTATTCGAGGGCACTGCACCATGATTTGCGGGCCTCTGCACCACTGTTAGCGATCTACTGCCTGCCTGACGTGCTGCGTGCAGCAGAGCCCCCGCAATAGGGTTAGCCTAAACTGGCATCCTACGCACTGTCTGCGATTGGCTTGATACCAGAACCGCCGGGCACTGTGGGACGTGCTTACTGCTGCGCGTACGTTGTCGCCGACTAGGTGTTGAACCAAAGGCCGAGCCTGAGACGGCACAGCCAGAAAAGCGCGACGATGCGCGTCATGGCTTCAACGCGATTGCTGAATGTGTGCGAAGCACGAGCCAAGCCTTGTACGTCCGTGCGAGTACTGCGTACGCATCACCGCCGACTGTGCTGCGCGAATAGGCAGCGATTGCTTGCTGTTCTTCTGTGGTCAAATCTTTGTTGAGTGCTGCGATAAACTCTTCGACTAGTGTCACTGTTTTCTCCTATACGATTGGTCGTGGTGCATTCGTCGGTGTGAAAATTCCGACTGTGAGCGATGGACTATGGCATGACTCACAAAGACAAACGCAATTCTGTTTTTTCTCGCCGTTGATTTTCACGTAGACGCAGAACTGGAATTGCGGATAAGCGTCCACTGGAAACACGTGATGCACGAGCGTCGAAGCGACACGTTGGCAAGATTGGCAAATTGGATTCATCCTTCGAAGCCACTTTGAAAATCCACGCCAGCGAGTAGTCGAGTACAGCGGACTAGTTTCTTTTTTCGTTTCCGCTGGCAGTGCCGGCGTACATGCCGGGCAATACCGAGCACCAAGCACGGCTTGACCGCATCGCTGGCAAGGTCGAGCACTAAGCGACATGTCTTCCGCTGCGTGTTTTGCCTGATTCATTCGCCACTTTTCGAATAGGTCGCGTGCGTCTGCACCTTTGCGGTGTGACTCGTTGAAGCCGCCGTGCCAAGCGTTCTCGATTAGGTGTTCGACGAGAATTGCTGCCGCTCTTTCTGCACCAACTTTACTCACCACTGATTCAAGAATCGGATTCACTTTTAACTCTCCTGTAATTTTTGAAACGGTGATGACGACGCTGCTGCCTTGGAGTGCATGAAGAACGGAAGCAAGCCGGACAAGGGACAAACATCCGTTCCGACAACGCCGTCGCCGTAGTGCATCACGGTTCGATTGGCTTCGAACCGCTTCGACGTGCGCCGACTGTCGCCGTGCGTACGCTTGCAATTCTTTTTCGAAAGGTTGGGAAGCGTGAAAGCCATGTCTAGTAACGTCCACGCTTCCCGTCAACGGCACAGTTACGCTTGCAGTTCCATGCGTTCGATGCCGTAAGCCTCGCGCACTTTCTTCTGTGGTTGTTCAGTCGGCTCCACTGCGTGCGGATTTTGGTCAAGGTCTGTTCCCGTTGTCGGGTCGTTGCTGATTGGCTTGCCTATCATGTTCGTTTCACTTTGTTGCGGCCTCAAGCCGCTGAATTTTCTCCAACATAATTTTCTTGCTCTCGTCATCGAAGAGTTCGAAATCCGCCATCTGTGCGCGAGCGTCTTCAAGTTCGATGATGTCGTCGGCTCGCTGCTTGGCTTGAGCCTTCGCGCACGACTTCAAGTGCAGTTCTTCGACTATGTTTTCCTGCCGGGCACGTTCAAGACGTTCTTCGCGCACCTTCGGCAACCACTGCGTCAGATGGTCGGTCAATCGTTCGGCGCAAATCTTTGAAGACCTGAGTCCATCGAAATCGCCTGACGAAATCGCTCGACGAACTGCTGCGCGAAGGTCTTCCTCGTCATATCCGATGATGGCCGCTTCGAGCGCCGCTCGTTGCTGCGCGTTGAGCGTCAGAGCCTTGTCTTGCCCGGCGAGAAATTCCGCCCTCACCGCTTCGATGTCTTTGGGGTTGGTGTTAGTTCTTTCAGAAAGTTCTTTCAAACCTTTCTTTTGAGTCTCATGTATACGTGAGACTCCTGCATCGCTATCTGAGACTCCTGCATCGTCTATTTGAGACTCGTGCTCGTGGTCATGCTGCGTATCTGAGACTCCTGCATTGGTGCCATTCGGGTCTATCTGAGACTCCTGAGTCTTGACTACGCGCACGAGCATTCCGAGTTCGGGTATGTTCATCCAGCCGGTCGCTCCGACTGGCAACGTGTCGGTCGTAATGTGACGCACACGAGTTCGCTTGTGACCGTGGTACTTGTGCCCGGCGTCGTCGGTGCCGTCGCTGACGCATCCGAGCGCGTACAAGTCGTCAAGCAATCGGAACGTTGTAGCGCGAGAGAATCCACACTTTGCTCCGATAGACTCGACGCCTGCCCATTCGATTTCGCCGTGACTAGCAAGTTGAAAGTACAATGCGCGACGACACGCCGCACTGTGCTTCCACTTCTTGCCGTCCGAAAACAGCACAAAACTAGTCGGCGTGAAGTCTCGCGCCGTGAAGATGATTGCCTTACCTCTCATTGTGGTTGTGCCCCGCTCCTAAACGGGTCAGCGAGTACCGAGCCATGTTAGGAGACATGGCCCGGCCCCGCGCTTCGTCGCCGCGTGAAGTCGGCGACAAACTCATTGAATCAATCCTCTTTGTCGAAGTCGCCGAAGCGACCGTGACATGCTTGCTGCATGTACTCGTCGAGCCTTGGCGTCGCCGCCTTTGAACAGTCGGTCGTTGATTTGACGAACCGTCAAACCTTCCGACCGCACGAGTTTGAGAATCAAGTTCATTTGCTTCGATAACTTGTCTTCGGCACTCATGCGTTAACCTTTTGTGTCTCGCATTGCACTGATGCCGAAGCGCCGAGCGAATAAACTTGTTCCAAGACCTGCAATTCGTCCGGCTCGATGTCGTCCTGCCTGTTGCGAACCTTGGCGAATGAGTGCGCCCTTCCTTGCATCAAGTGCAATCCGACCGCATCGCCTGCCTGTCCACACCATTCGCATGTACAATAAATGTTGACGGTATCGTTTGGATTATAGAGAACACAGGACTTACAGTTTGTGATATGGATTCGCCGCCGGGCATCACTCACGGCAAGGATAAGCCGACGACGATTGAGTCCACGGTATGCCACTATTTGGCTGTACTCCCTATTGAACACGAGCCTGTCATGCACGCCCGCGATGTACGCGTCGGAAAGTTTCATCTTTCCGCAAGACCACGCAACGTCTGCGCGAGTGAAGCCGCCTCCGCGAACGCTCTCGACAAGACCCGACGTGCCCGGCGGAATACAATTGCTCTTACACTTCCACTGTGAACCTTTGATGATTGACTTCGGCGGATACAGATTCTTCATCTTTTGTTCCGGCAAATCTGCGGGACAAAATTCTGGCAGCGGATACTCCCACGACGCGCCGAGAATTTTGTTTGGCGTGCTGAGTTCTATTCGTGAATCCTTCCATTGCTCAAGCCGACGCGCCATGATTTCGTAGTGGTCGAACATCTCCGCGCCGCGCTTGTTGATGCCGACCGACTTCGCGGGCATCGTCCACGGAGTCGGCGCACGAAACGCCGACACTGTGACGACCTGTGAGCGCACCCACGGATGTGAAGGGTCATTGTCCGCCGCAAACGGTCGCGGTCGCGGAAAGCATTCGATGCACGTATACGTCGCCGCGCCGGATTGAAGAACCGCCGCCCCGCGAAGTCGCTCGTCGAATAGGTTCACCCATTCCCACGCCAGCACGCCGCGCTCGAAAACGTCGCCGCATGAATGGCAGCAAACTTTGACGTTGGTCGCTTCACTCTTTGTATGAAGAACGCCGACGACGGCATCACCCGATAGGTCAATACCGTCGAACTTCTTGGGCTTCCGCCACGTGCCGCCAGCACGCCGACCCTTGACGTACTTGCCTTTTCGCTCGTCAAAAACTCCATCCGAATACTTGCGCGTACTCTTCTTCATGGAACCGTTGAAAGGTTCCGTGGGAATGTCTTCGGGCGGAATATAGCGACCACGTACGTCCCACCGCTGTCTATTGGTCGCTTGAGTCGGCAACAGGTCAAACTCTCGTTTGCGCTTGCTGAATAGAAGATGGGTCATCGTCGGACGACGTGTCCAAGGTCTTCCCGCGAAGCACGTCGGAAGGTCTTCGTCCGCGATGTACGGCAAGAACTGCGCGAGTACGCACGCCCACACGAGCGACTGAGTCGGTGAAGGATTCATGCGGCACGCTCGATTAGCTTCTGCGCGAACGCACGGAGTTCTTCCGGCGAGAACAACCACGACCGACCGAGATTCTTGATTGGATGGAGTTCGCCGACGTAAACGCGATTCCGCAATGTTCGGGTCGAGCACCCGAGCATCTGCGCAGCGGTCTTTAGGTTGACGAGAACTGGATTGGATGGAGCGACTGCGACTGTACTACTGTTCTTGCTTGGCATGGACTGCACCCTTGGTTGTAAATTCCAAGTGGTGCCGCCCAAGTTGGCGGGCACTGACGAGTCACGTACATCTCTCGCTGCGCGGTATTATGTCGGGGCGTTGTCTCGGCTGTTGTTGCCGTTCCTTTTAACTGTACTGCTCGCCCACGCTACTGCGTTGCCGTGGTTGGTTCCGTAGAGATTCCAAGCCCTCTACGCGCTCACGACAACTTCAATGTTACCCACTATACCACAACTCGCCATGATTTGCAAGCGAAAAGTCAAGAACATTTTTCCTTAGTACTTCTGGCTCATTGCGACGTCCAGTTCGACGGGTCAAGATAGTTTTGCCGAATCGGGTCAAAGGATGGTGCGAGATGGCGAAGAGGAAGGAACCACGGGAGCGCGGCGAAGGCGGACTGTTCCACATCAAAGGTTCGCCAAACTGGTATATCAAGGTCAACGGCGTACGCCGAGCGACGGGCACGGACGTGAAGGAAGAAGCACTCGCCAAACTTCGGCAGTGGCAAGGCCGGGCATCACTCGGGATTCACGAGGCCAACACATCGCTGCGCTATGAAGACATCCGCGACGGCCTGCTTGCAAAGTATCGCATCGGAAAGCAGAAGGGTCACAGTCTCGTGACGCGGGCCGATGGCACCGAAACGATTTGGGGCTTAGACCATCTCAACAAGTTCTTCGCACAACGGAAGGTCGCCGACATCACGCCGACGCTGTTGAAGCGTTTCATCAAGCACAGGCTCGACGAAGGTGCAGCGCCGGGCACCGTCAATCGCAACCTTGGCCTACTGCGTCGTATGTTTTACCAGAAGCGCAAGGAAGACCAATCGGTCACGATTCCGCACTTCGACTTCTTGGCCGAAGCCGAGCCGCGTCAGGGTTTCGTCGAGGCCGACGAGTTCGGCAAGTTGTTCGCCGCGCTGCCGGAGCGTTTGCGGACTTTCGTTCTCGTCCTGTACACTACAGGCGTGCGCAGTGGTGAAGCGAAGCAAATGCAGTGGGAACATGGTTGACCTTGATGCGCGGGAGATAAGATTGCCCGGCTCCGTGACCAAGAATGGAAAGCCGCGCACTCTCCCACTCGTTGACATGGTGGTCGAGCGGTTGAAGGCCGAGCGCAAGGAATCAGGCTTCGTGTTCCCTGTCGGCAACTACATCAAAGCATGGTGGTCAGCGTGTGCGAAGGCCGGACTCGGTACGCGTACGCCGGGCAAAGAGAACGGCGGCTATGGGTCGTATGAAGGTTTAATCCCGCATGACCTTCGTCGCAGTGCCGTTCGCATGATGGTTCGCGTGGCAGTCGAGCACGACCGTAGCGAAGGCAATCTCCGGGCATCTGACGGACGCAATCTTCCAGCGTTACGACATCACGAGTACGGACGACTTGCACAAGGCCGCGAACAGAATCAGCGCGAATCTTCTGCCCGCAATCGAAGTCGGGTCAAACGGGTCAAGTCGGCCCGCGCTGTCCGCCAGCACGTACGCGCAAGAAGGTGAAAGCATGAAGCTGAATCCCGGTGAATGGCTCGACGACATGCCCGACCCTGACCTGTCCGACTTCGCCGATTATCTGCGCGAAGCAATCCGTGCGCTTCGGGTCAATCATGGAAGTCGGGTCAAATTACGGGTCAAATGGCACTACTGATAATCGCAACGACGACGTAAAGCCTTAGAGTTCAACTACGAACCCACGGTTGAGTTTCCCCAACACACGCTTTCCAAGCGTGCTCCTTAAACCGCTCGGACATCTCTCCGCCGACGGAGCTTGAGAAGCCTAACAAATTGATGCCCCGGCAGCAAACCCGGCACTGCCGCGGTAAACCGGCAGATGCCACTCTTCGCATCGAATAAACTCGCCACGAACCGCAAATCTGATCCTCGTCGTCGGAGTAACAAATCGGCAGCAGGTCTGCTACACTTTTGTACCCTGTTCCGGGGTAGTGCAATTGGTAGCACGCCAGCCTTTGGAGCTGGTTATCCTGGTTCGAGTCCAGGCCCCGGAGCCACCCGCCTTCCGTAGGGGGCGCAGCCCTCCGTAGAGCCCTAAATTTACGTGGAGATTTTCGGGGAGAACCGAGGGATCACCTACGCCGCGGTATCACGCCGCGATTTGGGCGGCGGCACAATCTTCAGTTCCGTAAGCCGCTTCGTTTTAAGATGCTGTTCGCTGCGACGAAGCAGCTTCTCAAACTCCTGCTCGGAGCAGACACCACCCGCAGGTAAAGTTTTCAGATTTGAAGTCATGATCTCTCCTTCCGGACGCCCCCACGCGTGCCACCCTTCCGGAAGCTGATGTTGTCGGAAGGTTAGACCTCAGATTGTGATGTGTCAAGAATTTTCCATCCCAGTCCGAGCCGGATCTCTCAACGCCGAAGTTTGTCGATTTTCGTTCGGCAAAAATAAAAATCGCCAGAGAGTGAATTCCCAATCGACGCACATAATCCTCTCTGCGCAACGAATGCTTGCGCAACACTCTGAAGCAACTTAGTCTTATGCCCAACATGTCACAGGATTTCCTAATCCTCGGGTTTATTTGGTACATCGTCTTTTTGTTTTCGACCACGTGCCATGAAGGCGCGCATGCATTGATTGCCAGGCTGGGGGGCGATCCCACAGCGTTTCACGGCGGTCAAGTTTCGCTCAATCCTCTGCCGCACATCAAACGCGAGCCGTTCGGGCTGGTCGTCGTACCCGTCCTTTCCTATATCGTCGCGCACTGGATGATCGGCTGGGCCAGCGCGCCGTACGACCCCGCATGGCAGCAGCGTTATCCCAGGCGCGCGGCGTGGATGGCCCTGGGCGGCCCGGCAGCGAATTTCACGCTCGTACTTCTTTCCGCCATCGGGATCCGCCTCGGAATGCATTTCGGTTTCTTCGGAATGCCCGACTCGGTCAGCTTCACGCACATTACGGAACCGCTGGTCCCCGGAATCGCGAGCTTTGCGGCCACGTTTCTGAGCATTTTCTTCCTGCTGAACTTACTGCTCGGCACGTTCAACTTGCTGCCGGTGCCGCCGCTCGACGGCAACACTGGCATCACACTCTTGATGAGCGAAGAGACTGGGCTGCGATTTCTGGATTGGTCGCACAGTCAGGGGTTCGGAATGCTCGGCTTGATCGTAGCTTGGTACGCCTTCGATAAAATGTTCCCCTACATTTTCCGGTTCGCCCTCGTAGTCCTTTATCCAGGCTCGCAGTGGGGGTAGCCCTCCGTTCGCAGACGTCGCCATCTTCATAGGCCCGCTGAGCGGTAATGTGTTCCAACCGTGCACATCCTTCGCGCACGGTACATGGGCACTTCCTCCAAACGGCGCATCGCGCCGCTAAGCGCTTCCGAATGAGCAAATGAAAGCTACGGGCGTTGGCATGGCATCTGCAAAACAACCCGCGAAGGCAGAACAATGAATTCCTCAACGAGCGAGTCGCTCCGCATCGCCGGAGCTGCCGGTAGCTCAAGCTATCGTGTCGAAGTTTCCGGATGGGACGACGAGGAGAACTTCTTTGTCGAGAAAACCACGCTCGATTGGAGCGAAACGGGCGGCAAAACCATCGGCATGCGGTCATCCGTGCGGCTGGAAAGCGTGTTGTTTGTGCGCCTGATCCAACCCCTCGGTGGTGGCACCGGTTTTCCAGTTCCCTATCGCGCCGTCAAAGTATCGTCGAATTATCTCAACGACCGTCTCACAGTGAAGGTTGAGCAACTCCAACCACGCATGGCGTTCCGCGAAACCGCTGACGCCTTGCTCGCTTCCGACGCAAAGGTTGCTTAGGCGTCAGGGGAATGTGGAGACTGATACCGCCGCGTGTTCGTATAGCGCTGTTCCATTTCGAAAACCACGATTCCATATTGGGACGCGCCCGAACTCTTCGAGGCGTCTGCGCTAGTCACCCGGCAAGCCTGCCGACGGTTTTTATCGCATCAGTGGTTTCGCAAAACGAACAGTTTGTGGACGTTATGTACCAAATCAGGTGCGATCCGGAAATTCGCGCGTTGCAAAACCGCGGGACGCCCTTGTGGCCATTTCCGTGCCTTAGTGTCCGTCATGATCGCCGTGCAAGAACGACCACTCATCGAACTATCGCGAAAGAATCTCACCGTCTGCGTGTTGGACGACGAGGTAGATCAAGTGGAATTGACGACCACTCGGCTCGAGCGCGCGGGCTTTGCGGTTGTCGGTACCACGGACCCCCTCGAAGCGCTGAAGAAAGTGCGTTTGGGTGGGTGCCGTGTAGTGATTGCTGATTTCAAAATGCCTGGGATGGACGGCCTGGAATTCCTGGAAAAAGCGCTGCAAAGCGATCCGGGAATGTACATAATTCTGGCCACAGGATTCTATTCTGTAGAGTCCGCCATCGAAGCGATCAAGCGCGGCGCCTACGATTACGTCTGCAAACCGATCGACTTCACGCGGCTCACGAAAACTCTTGACGACCTCACCGATTCTTACACGCGCACACGCCAGATACGCGACCTTGAAGAGAAATTGCTTGATAACCTTTTGTTCCACGGCATCGTCGGACGAAGTCCCGCCATGCTGGAAGTATTCGACCTGGCGAAAAAAATTTCGCGTCATTACACCAACGCCCTTATCACTGGCCCCACCGGCGCGGGCAAGGAACTGATCGCCCACGCGCTGCACCAGATGAGCCCAGTAGCGCAGGCGCGCTTCGCCGTATGTAATTGTTCGGCGCTGGTGGACACTCTACTGGAAAGCCAGCTCTTCGGGCATGTTCGCGGCGCTTTCACCGGTGCCACCGATACGCGTCCGGGACTTTTCGAATACGCCAACAACGGCACCGTCTTCCTCGACGAAATCGGCGAGACCTCGCTTCAGATGCAGGCGAAGCTCCTACGCGTTATTCAGAATCGCGAGATTCAGCGTGTCGGCTCGCCGGAAGTGAAACACGTAGAGGTCCGGATGATCGCGGCAACCAATCGCGATTTGCGCGCCGAAGTACTCGCCGGGCGATTCCGCGAGGATTTATTCTACCGGCTTAGCAGCATCGAAATCCGCGTGCCCGGACTTGCCGAGCGCCCGGAAGATATTCCGCTCCTGGTGCAACATTTCGTCAAGAAGTACGGCCAATCCTACGGCAAGTCCTTTCAAGGCCTCACGCGGCGGGCTCACATCGTGCTGCTGCAGCACGACTGGCCCGGGAACGTTCGTGAATTGGAGAATGTGATCGCCAGCGCGGCCATCACCGCCAATTCCGAGTTCATTGACTTCAGCGACTTGCCCGAACATGTGCAACGGCCGCCGCGTCGCGCCGCTTCGGCCAAGGGAAGTTGGAGCCCCCTGCCGCTTGACGAGGTGCGCAGCGTCCACATTCAGCGCGTCCTGGAAATGTGCCATGGCAATCGCGTGCGTACCGCGCAGATTTTGGGAATCGGGCGCACGAGCTTGTATCGCTTCCTGAAAAGAACTGACAAACAGAAGGCCGCGGCGGCTAAAGGCGCCGCCTGAGCATAGGACCGAAGAATTCGCAAACGTTTATGCTCGGACGTGCACGGACCGAGTGGACCGATGAGGGACAATGTCATGGGTCTACAAATATCGCACCGATGGAAACGTTTCGGACCCATCCCGGGTTTAGAGCCCGTGCGTGAAGAACGCCGCCCGTTGCAGATTCCCGTCGAAGTCTGCGGCTTCAATCTGCGTGGGCGCTTTTTCAGCGAGCGGTCCGAAACTTCAAACGTCAGCGTTGGCGGTTGCAAATTCTGTTTGCGTACGCAAATCGTTCCGGACGCGATTGTGGCCCTGCGGGTCGTCAGCGGACACAAGCGTGGCGGGCAGGGCACTTCGCCCGTGCTCTTTCAAGTCGTTCGCGTTGAGCGAGATTCCAATCAATGGGTCGTCGGAGCCATAAAATTGCAATCGGATGAACTTTGGCCGGCGACCTTCACAGATTCGCACGCGGCATCCTGCAAGATCAGCTACTTGCGAACGTGCCAAGCTATGCGAGTTGCCGGTTAATTTGCACGCTGGACGCTCCCCCCGTTTTCCTTTTTAAGAACGCGAAGGGCGATTTTCGATATGATTTCCCATTTACGTCCAGCCTCGATTTAGCTCACACTTCCTCGCTTCACGCGGTTAGATTTGGCCGCGTGTGCGCAAGACCCCCTTCCGGCCCCGACAACCAGCCACCCGCCTGTCCCTCAAATCTTACGTGCCAGAATTTAATTGCCGCCAGAGCTAGTCGAGTAGGACGCATTGTGCAAGAGAGACGCAGGCAGCGTCACCGTTGAGTCCATGCGCACCAGCATTCCCGTCTGCGCTGGAAGCTCTACGTCTTTGCCTTTTTTCGTCATGATGTATGCGGAAGTCCCCACCAGCCCGATGACGGTTCCACGCGCAACGTTGCTGAAGAGCACTCCCACCAGCGCGCCGGCTCCCGTTCCGAGGCCGCCAGTCATTATGTCGCCCTTGATGTCGCGTTTTTCCTCGATCACCACGCCTTCGGTAGTCTTCAGGTCCTTGCGCTTTTTGGTGTCGTCCGTGCTGCCGCTATAGAGCGAGAGAATACTCATTTGCACAGGGAAAATGCGGCTCTGCACTTCGATCGAATTAAACACCAGGTTCATGGATGCGCCGCCGCGAACCATGGCAAACCACTTCGGCTTCGTAACGCTCGTAACCGTGCCGTGGATTTTCGCGCCCGCGGGCAACAGCAGTTGGTTGCCGACGAAAACCGGCTCGGCGACGATTGCTGTAAAGGGATCGCCGTCGTGCGCGACGCTGGTGGAAAGTCCGGCCGTCAACGTGAGGCGGACCTGGGTTCCGGGCTGAACCGAGTTGGACTGCGCGCGTACTGCGGGAGTCAGGCAAAGCAGCGCTGACAGCAAAACACAAACCGAGATAAAACGTTTCATAGGATCCTCCGTGATCCTCGGCGTGAACAAAACTTCATTCCGCCGAGGACTGCTGCGGCCATAGCCGAGCTGTCCCCGTTTCGTGGGGTTACCGCTGGCGCCGCGGTGCGAGTGCGGAGGTTGCACTCGGGGGATAAGATACTCCACCACCGAGCAGCGTTGCGCCGCTATCGTCGACCAATGTTCCTAAGCGCCATGACCTCGTCTCGATACGGTACTAGTACGACACCGAAGAGCCCCTTCGCCGCTCCGCTCCCGGCGCGGAATGCTAGCCTTCTTTGTAGGCGTGCATCTCAGATTCCGCGAAATTCGGGAATTCAAGGTTAGGTAGAAATCCGATGCGAAATCGTTTGCTGATCTTCTGCTTCTTGTTCTTGGGACTATCGTGGGCCGCCTTCGCGACCGATTTCGCGGTGGTCGTCAATCCTGCCAATCCGATCAAAGAGCTGACGTTGGTCGAACTCGGCAAAATCTTCCGCGCCAAAACCACGAGCTGGGGCAACGGGCGAAACATTACGATCGTCCTTCGCGAGCCCAATTCCCCTGGAATGAAATTCGTCATCGAAAAAGTGTTCGGCGGCGCTTTCGAAGAGGGAAAGACTGCGCTCACTGATCCCGGCCGAAAGTCCACCGTGCCGGTTGTCTTTGCCGAGAGCGACGACGAAGTACTGAAGATTGTCGGAGGCAATGCCGCGGCGATCGGCGTGATTGATGTGTACAACATCACCGGCGGCGTAAAAGTCGTCAAGATTGATGAGAAGCAACCCTTTGATCCCGGTTACGTGCTGAAGGGCCATTAATTCGTAAACCGAGACTTGATGCGAGGAACCGTGAAAATCCGAAACTCTTCTCCTCTGATCGTCATCGCCATTTTGCTGACCGGTACTGCAGCGCGGGCGCAGGACGCAACGCCTCCTGCCGCCACAGCCTCACAGACGAGCGACCACGCCGTGAGTACTCCGGAAACCATTCCGGTGACGACGCACTCGCTTACGGCGCAACGCGCCTACGAAATGGGGATGGTGCAACGCGAGGACCGGCTCTTCGTGGACGAAGGCCTAGCCTTCTTTCGCGAGGCTGTGAAGGCCGATCCGGAGTTCGCCCTTGGCCATGCCACTTTGGGTTACTTTACGGCTGATCCAAAAGAGGAGAAGCAGGAAAGCGCGCTGGCGGAAAAGTTCATCTCAAATGCATCTCCCGATGAGCAACTGCTGATCCGTTGGATGAACGGAACCAAGAACGGCGATCTGCTGCCCGCTATTTCCGCGATGAATGACTTACTCGCGAAATATCCGAACGACCAGCGGCTCGGCAACTTGGCTGCGGAATGGCTCTGCTCGAATCAGGGAGCCTTCGACCACGGCGAGGCGATTTTGGTGCGCCTCTTGAAAAATGATCCCAGGTATTTTCCGGCCATGAACAATCTCGCGTACTGCTACGCGATGAGCGGCCAACCGGGCCTCGCGCCGCCGCTGATGACCGAATACGTTGCCGCCCTGCCCAACGAACCGAACCCGCAGGATTCCTTCGGAGAGATCATGCGCATGTTGGGCGACTATCCGGCGGCGCTGGATCATTACGGGAAAGCTTTGGAAATCAATCCCCATTTCAACGCATCGCAGGTGGGTCTTGCCACGACGTATGCGCTAATGGGCGATCAAAAGAAAGCGCGCGCGCAATATTTGGTGGCGATCAAGGGGACGAAAGAGCGCCCGACCCAGGTGAATTATCGAATCCTGTGGGCGATGACGTACTACCGCGAAAACAAACCGGTCTTGGCCCATCAGGCATTTCTACAGGTTGATTCGGAAGCGCACTTGGCGGGCCTGCCCATCCAGGAAGCGGAAATTCATCGCGCCATGGCGCTTTTCAATCCTAATCCCGCCGTTGCCTTGAAGCAATTGGACGATGCGAGGGACGATCTTTCAGAAACACGCAAGGCTAAGCTAATGTCCGGCGACCGCGACGCGGAATTGGCGTCGATCTTGCAAACCCGCGCGTTCATCGCCGTAAACGCAGGAAAGACCGACGTGGCGCAAGCCGCGCTCAAGCTGCTGGCTGAAATGGCGCAGACCAGCCGCAGCCTTCCCGTGCAGAATTCGTATCACTCCGCCAACGGGGCAGTGCTCCTGGCGCACGGCGACTACGCCGGCGCGATCACGGAGCTGCAAGAGGATGCGCAGAATCCCCTCTCGCTGCAATTGTTGGCGGAGGCACAAACGAAAGCGGGCCAGTCCGCCGACGCACACAAAACCCTTGCGACTCTCGCAGCCATCAGCGATGAGCGCGTAGAAACCGCCTTCGCGATGCCGCCGGCCCGCGCCGCGCTGAAAAACGACACCGTGCAAACCGCTCAAGGCGGCGCGCACTAGCTCGCGGTGATATGTTACCTTCGGCGGTGGGGCATACTTTCTGGTGCTCTGCTTTTTGACCTCGCATGGCAACAATCAACCTTAGGCTCTCGATTGTCACACTGACAATCGCTGCTTCCGCATATGCAGTCGTACGCTGGTTCATCCTTGGATTGACTGCGAGCGGGTGGATCGGGCTTCCCCAATTTGCGGAGACGATGCAGCGCGTCCAACATCAATCTCGCAACTGGGGCATCACTGCGCTTATGCTCGAGGTCGTGTCAATCTCATTTTCACTCTTGCCATTCAGGAAGCGAGTGAAGACGGTTCCGTCAAGCTCGATCACCAGTCCGGCAGTTCAGGCTCAGTTAACCGACCACTGGGCCGCCCGCGCGGCCTTGTGCGTCTTAGGTACAGTGCAATGGTTCTAGTGTTGTTCCTCATTGTTTTCGTGACCGGATATCTCAACATTTCTTTTTCGCGATAACGCCGCCTTAATCGTTATCGCGACTCTCGCTCCGGACGCATGCGCAATCATAGATTAGGACGCAACCGCAGGCAGCTTTCGTGCGATGAAACGCTGTGCTAGACTTCGCGGAGCAGTTTTGCACGCAGAAAATTTCTGCGCGGACTGCCGATGGGTGGAACTTCGGGCTCTGTGCAACGATTCCCCGCAAACCCCGCCAGGCCCGGAAGGGAGCAACGGTAGCGGGTCAGTCTCGTGTGCCGCGGAGTACCCGAAGTTCCTCTAGTCGCGGCCGAGCCACAGCGAGCTAAATGACATATAAAGTTATCGCCCGAAAATACCGCCCGCAAACTTTTCGTGAAATTGTCGGGCAGCAGCACGTCACCAAGACTCTCGCCAATGCCATCAATTCCAATCGCGTAGCTCACGCCTATATCTTTTCCGGAGTCCGCGGCGTGGGCAAAACCACCACCGCTCGTATTCTGGCCAAAGCGCTCAACTGCGTGAAAGGGCCTACTGCCGAGCCGGATGGTACTTGCGATCCCTGCCGCGAAATTTCCGCCGGCACTTCGCTCGACGTGCTGGAAATTGACGCAGCGTCGAACCGCGGCATTGACCAAATTCGCGAATTGCGCGAGATGGTCCGCTACGCGCCCGCTTCGAGCCGCTACAAAGTTGTGATCCTCGACGAGGCGCATCAACTCACGGACGAAGCCTCGAACGCGCTGCTGAAAACGCTGGAAGAGCCGCCCGAACGCGTGGTCTTCATCCTGGCAACGACGCGTGCGGAAGATCTCGTGGAAACAATTAAGTCGCGCGCACAGCTTTTCCAGTTTCGCGCGCTGACTTTCAAGGAAATCAGCGAAGAGATCGAACGCATCGCGCGCGAAGAAAAGTTGACGATCGAGCCGGGCGCGGTGGCCGTCCTCGCGCGTGCCGCCGAAGGCAGCTTGCGCGATGGTCTCTCGCTTCTCGAACAAGCAATTTCCTACAGCGGCGACGCCATCACCGATGCGCAGGTGCGCGAGCTTCTCGGCGTGGTCGCCGAAAGCGTGCTGGACAATTTGGTAGATGCCATCTCGCAACAGTCGGCGGAGTTGGCGCTCGAACTCGTCCATCGCCTGATTGGCGACGGCCAGAATCTGCAGCACTTCTGCCGTGAAGCCATTCGCCATTTCCGCAATCTGCTTGTCGCGCGCGTCTGCGGCGCGGAATCGGATTTGGTGGCAGCGCCCCAAGACGAACGCCCGCGCCTCGCAGAGCAGGCCGCCCGATTCAGCGAAGAGGATCTCACGCGCTTCTTCAATACCCTGCTCGCAACCGATGCGGAACTGCGCCGCGCGCCCGATCCACGCCTGCATCTGGAGTTGGGGCTTTTGAAATTGATCAACGCGCGCAGGCTCGCGCCGCTCGAAGAAGTGCTCGCGGAACTTCGCGGCGAAGTCCGAACCGCCGGCTCTGCGGGCGGTCCGTCTGCACGCACCGCGCCGGCATCCTCTGCTGCGCGTCCTGTCTCAGCCGGCTCCGGGACCGCAGTGCGCATGGCGCCGGAGGCTAACTCTTCGGCTTCGGCGGCGCCCGCTGCCTCCAGCGCCACGTCATCGAAAGCTGCGAACGCAGAAACAATTCAGCCACCGGCGCCAAAAATGCCAGAGCCGAGAATGCCGGAAGTCGCGCGTCCCAACACACCGGTTCCGGCATCGCCGCCGCGCATTGTTGCGCGCGCCGCGGAAGATTCCGCAAACGGTCTCGCCTCGGCGCAAATGGATGCGATCAAATCTGCGCTGCAGGGATCGAAGCTATTATCGTCCTTCCTCGATCAGGCAACCCGATATCAAATCGAAGCTGGCGAGTTTCAACTTTTCTTCACCAGCGAAAGCCGCACGCTCGTAGATATGTTGCCGCGCGAGGCGATGGAACGTTTGCGCACAACCGTAAACCAAGTCATCGGCCAGCCGCTGCGCGTCTGTGTTAAACTGGATTCCAGCCGGGCAGCAGCGCCAGCCGGTCGTGGTTCGGAATTGCGTGCGCGTTTCGAAGAGGATCCGATCGTTAGGGCCATGCTTGAAAAGTTTGGCGGCCAGATTTCAAACGTCAAGCGCCCGGGCGAGGAATAACTGATGGAAGTCAAAGCTCTGCAGCAGATGCTCTCGCAGTTCCGTCAAGTGCAGGAAAAGCTCGAGAAGCAGATTGACGAGCTCTCCGTCGAAGCCTCGGCGGGCGGCGGCATGGTGACGGTGAAGATGAACGGCCAGAAGCAACTGACCGAAGTGCGCATCGAGCCGGACGTTTTCAAGAGCAAAGACCAGGAAATGCTGCAGGACCTGATTCAAGGCGCGGTGAATGAAGCCACGCGCCGCGTGGACGAAGAACTTTCCAAGCAAGTGAAAGAAATCTCCGGCGGCCTGCCCGGAGTCGCGGGCCTGAAAATTCCCGGCCTCTTCTGAGCGGCCACATTAGCTGGAATTAGATCGCGCCGGTCAGGTTCTCCCAATCGCTTGCAATTGCTGGTACGATTCCCTTCTCATTTGAAACGGTTTCCGTGAACGGAGTTCCATGCCCGATTTCGCTCCTTCGGTGACAAGACTAATTGACGAGTTGAAGCGGCTGCCTGGCATCGGCCAGAAGACCGCGCAACGCCTCGCGTTCTATTTGCTGCGAGTGGATCCCGAACAAGCTTTCGCGCTTTCGGACGCCATCCGCGACGCCAAGGAAAAAGTGCGCGAATGCTCGATCTGCAACAACATCACCGACGCAGACCCCTGTCTTTTCTGCACCGGCGCGGCGCGGAACAAAAAGATAATTTGCGTAGTGGAAGAGGCTACTAATATTCAGGCGGTAGAAAAGACGCGGCAGTTTGACGGCTTGTATCACGTACTGGGAGGCGCTCTTTCGCCGCTACAAGGAATCGGCCCCGATCAGCTAAAAATAAAAAGCCTGATCGAGCGACTGAAGGGCGGCACGGTGGAGGAGATCATTGTCGCCACTAGCCCCACGGCAGAAGGCGAAGCCACGGCGGTCTATCTGTCCAAGTTGATCAAGCCCCTCGGCGTGCACGTCACGCGCATCGCCATGGGCATCCCGGTCGGCTCCGACCTGGAATATGCGGACGAAGTGACCATGAGCAAAGCCATGGAAGGCCGCCGCGATTTGTAGCGCCTCCTCAAAAAGATCGCTCCGGTATCAGTCACGTTTCACTGATAACTCAAGTCGCTGTCATCCCGAGCGCAGCGAGGGATCTGCTGTTAGGCTGAAACTGCGAGAAAAAGCAGATTCCTCGGCCTAAATTCGCCCTCGGAATAACGGCTCTGCGCCTTTGTTCCAGTTCACAGGGGCTGCTTCTTCTTATCGTCGCCGTGATGCAGATCCAGGCCGAAGGACGGATGGTCCTTGGTCCCCGTAATCTTGATAGGTAAATCGGAACCCCCATTCTTGCCTTTAAAGAACGGATCAACAGCCTTCAAGAAAAATGATTTTGCACCGGTCGTCGTCTGCGATAGCTTCGCCTCCATCAGCAGCTTCCCGTGAAAATCCATTTCGCCGCTATCGAGACCATAGGTGCCGATCAGAAAAACATTCGCTCCGGGCACGCCGAAACTCAATTTTGAAAAACTGGCCACGCCCTTATCCACGCGGAAAGTCGAATTTAGATTTGAAACGACGTCGTCAATATCTTGATCCTTAGGATGCCCCTGCGCCTTGCGGCTGAGCGTATCCATCTTTCTCTGCACGTTGCTGCTGGTGAATCGCGCGTCAGCCACGCTGAATTGGCCGCCAATCGTCATGCGCTGCAGAATATCGGCGTTTCCTTCCCCGATGTCGATTTTCGCGCGGAGCATCGCAGGGCCGGTCATGATTGGAGGATCGTTCTTGACGGTCAAAAAGAGTAGATCTTCGATGGCCGCCTCGCGCGAAACCGCGTCGAGCACGATGGTACGGCCTTTTTCGGGTGTCAGATCCACGACCTCGCCATTTACCACCAGCGTGGTATTCCGGAAATGCGCCACCACCTGCTTCAGAATCACGTCGCCGTTCGTGCCGTCCACTATGGCGGTGTAGTCGGTGTGCAAGTTCACGGAGTGCGCACTCATGCGGAGCGCGAAATCAGGGGTATCCGTCATGCCTTCGACGTTCAAATAGTCCAGTGGCCCGCCGAATTTTCCGGTCGAATGCAGCGTCCCCGACAGCCCTTTGATCGTCCCCATATCCGCGTGGCTGAAAATGTATTCCGCTTGCACAGGAGTGTGCCGTGGATCCTCCGCGCTCCAGGGTCCGAATTTCCCAGCGCAATCGATCTCGCCCTTGGGAACCGGATTCGTCAGGACCGCGTGGAAAGACGCCGGGCTATCGAAACTGAAGTCATTGATCACCAGTTCGTGAATCGGAAATTCACGTGGCGGCTTTCCGGGATCGCCACGGAGAATCGAGATCAACGCGTCATTGGCGTCTATTTCGTGTATCAGGACGGGGTATTTCTCCGCGAGGTCCGTTTCCGTGCCATGAATCTTCGGACGCGCGCCACTGCCCTTTGGAGGCATATGAATCTGCAACCCGTCCAGTTCCACATCGCGTATCGTGAATCGTTTCCGCAACATGCCGGAAATGCTGGCCGTGAATTTAACGTGCTGGATTTCAATCAGCGGCGGAACGTCGGTGCGCCCTTGCAAACGCAGCGTCAGTCCGTCAATGGTGACGTGGACGTGCGGGAACAGAAAAACGTCAAAGTGCGAAAATTGGATGTCACTTTGAAAACGCGCCCGCAAATATGCTTCGGTGCGCTTGCGCATTGCGGTCTTTATAGCCGGAGTGAATGCATAAAGCGCCGCCACGAAGGCCACTACGGCCACCGCCGTAACAATCAACGAACGCCGCATCGTATGAGGGCTCGCTTATAAATAAAAACGCTCAAGCAAGATAACCTTCTATCTTATCGAACATGATCGGGGATTGACCAGCGCGCCCCGGCCCGATGCGGGCGCCGGCTCCAATGTCGCGTCGGCAAATGTTGAGAAATCGGCTCTCGTTGTTTCACGCCGTGACGCGGCGTCTTCACTTAGACAATCGTTGCGCGTGACTACCGCCGGGCGTATATAAGAGCAAGCGAGAGGTTAAACCGTGGCGAACTTAGAAAAGTACATGAGTCAGTACGATCACGAGCACACAAACGTGTGGAACAAAGTGCTCCACGGGATCGGAATTCCGATCATCCTGGCTGGGATCATCCTGGCGATTCTCACGTTCTGGCGGATCGGTCTCGCGCTTTTCGTTGGCGGATGGATTCTGCTCTTAGCGGGCCATCGCATCGAGGGCAATAAGCCTGCGTTCTTTCAGGGACTGATTTATTTTCTGGTTGGCCCGATTTGGGTCGCGAAAGAAATTAAGGACGCCATCTTCGGCACTTCAGAAAGAACAACGACGGTCGGCTAGATCGCGTCCGTTACAATTCAAGTCATCGCGAAGGTCCGCAACTCGCGCGCAGAATTGCCTTTAGCAACTGATGCCGGCGGTAGCGGTAAGCGTAGCGCTCCAAAGTTACCTTTTCGCACAATTCCCGTTCCCTGGGTCGCGCAAGGCTCCGACAATGCTACCCTTAGAAATCGCCCTTCGGAGGAGCAGTTGAACGATTCCGCACAGTCGGCTGATCCCGGCACACAGAAGCGCCGTAGCACGCGCATTGTGCAGGCCGTGCCGATCACGGTGACAGGGACCGATGCGCTCGGCCAGCCGTTCAAGGAGCGCACCACCACCGTGATGGTGAATTGTCACGGGTGTAAGTACCAGTCGAAGCACTACGTCCCCAAGAACTCGATCGTCAAGCTGGATATTCCTCGCCCAGAAGGCGGACCATTCTCCACGCAGGGCCGCGTCGTGTGGGTGCAACGTCCGCGAACCGTACGCGAGTTATTCCAAATCGGGCTTGAATTTGAAGCTCCCGGAAACGTCTGGGGCATTGCGTTTCCGCCGGAAGATTGGACAAGCGGCGCGAACGACGCTTCCGACTTAATCTCTGAGTTTTCATTGCCAACCGACGTCGTGACGGTCGCCGAGCCGGTCGCCTCGGTATCCCCACAACCGCTGCCGCCTATTCCACCGCCGCCCATTCCGTCGGTGCCGGAAAAGCGCGTCGAGGCTCCCGCGGCACCGGTCAAGATTCCAGCGCCTCCGGCCAGTTCCGTGGCTCCGCCACCCGCGCCACCGAAAGTGACTCCGCCGTCGGCGCTTACGGCCCACGCAAGCACGCCCGCGCCGCCAGCAGCCGCTGCGCCAAGCGCGCCGGCTGACAACAAAATACACGTGGTGCCGCCTCTGACGTCCGCTCCCGAAACGCAAGCAGCGTTGGCGCGCCAAGTCTCTCAAATGGTCGCGGCAGCCAAGGAAAATCTGGACAAGACGTTGCGCCGCGGCGCGGAACAAGCGATCACCGAAGAGATGACCATCGCGCGCCAGCAACTGGACGCGCAACTGCACGACACAGTCGAGAAAGCCATCAAGGTCTCGATGGATCGCGTCTCGGAATCAGCGGTGAAGAAGGTCGTTCAGCAGGCGACCGATCGCACTGCGGCGATTGTCGAAGAAGCACGCAAGGCGACGGAATCATCCACCTCACAGCTCGATGAGAAGGTCCGTAACGCCGTCCAGCAAGCCGTGAGTCACGCCGCGGAACAGGCGGCGCTCCAGGCAGCGCAGCAAACAGCGACAACCAATCTGAAGCAATCCGTGGAAGAGGCGGTCGAACGCGCTCTCCGCGACCGCGAAGCCTCGACTCCGTCTCTGGAAATCCTATCGTCGCCCGAGGCGGCTCAGAACCATCTCGAACAATGGCGCAAGAACCTCGAGGAAACCGCGCACACAGTTCGTACCAAGACGATCGAGCAGGCGCAAGCCGACGCAAATACCGCCGCTCAGCAGTGGAACGTTGAATTTGAAGCGGCGCTCGCCAGCGCATCGCACAAACTCGGCGACAAACTTAGCGAAATTTCGCAGGTGGCGCTCACGCAGGCCGAGCAGGACGCGGCGACGCGGGTTCAAGCCTTGCAGGCATCGCTCAACGAAGCGTCGCGGGCCGCCTCGATGCAAGCGGAGCAGGATGCCGTTGCCCGCGCGCAAGTCTTGCGTTCCTCGTTGGACGAAGCCATCGCTGGCGCAGCCTCCACCATTGAAACGCTCGGCGCCGGACTGCAACAGGAACGTCATCGCGCCGAAGAAACCAAGGCCCAGCTCCAAGAAGCTGTCCAGCATTCGCTGCGTCAATCGCGCCAGCAGCTCGATGAACTGCTCACCGCGCAGCAGCAGGAGATGTCTCGCAAGGCGGATCAGGTTATCGCGGACCGGGCCCAGCAGATTGAGCCAGGTCTCCAAGCCTCCGCGCAGAAGATTCTCGAACGCGTGTCCATCGAGCTCGAAGAGAAACTCACGCCACGCCTCGATCAGGTTCACCGCACGGTGGCCGAGCTTGAGCAAGCCGAGCACCGGGCCGAGCAAACGAAACAGCACGTCCAGGAACAGATTCGCCACTCGGCCGACGAGGTTACGCACCTGCAGCACGCCGTCCACAGCCAGGTGCAACAAGCCGCCGAGCAGGTGACGCACCTGCAAGAAGTTGTTCGGGATCAAGTCCAGCAAACCGCTCAGCAAGTGGCGCAGTTGCAGGATGAAGTTAGCGCGCAAATGCAGATGGCGACCGTTCGCGCGGACCAACTACAGGACACCATCCGCGAACAGACCGTACAGGCCTCCGAGCAGGCCATCCAGGACGCGCTGGCGCGCTTGCGCAGCGAGATAGGAAACGTCCCGGCGGAAATTGAGCAGTCCTGCCGCGAGGTCGCTTCCAAGGTTGAAGAAGAAATTCAACAACGCAGTACGGAAGCGCAACACCAGACATACGAGGCTTTGCAGAAAGCCGCCGATTGGTACCAGAAGAAAGCGCACAGCACGATGCAGACTTCGCTCGAGAAGGCCGTCGAGCAATCCTCCACCGCTCTGCGCGATCGCGCTGCCGAAGTTTCCAGCTTGCTGGCGTCAGAGTTGGATCACTATCGCCGCACATACGTCGAGCACAGCACGGCGCAGATCGAAGATTCCGCCAAGGAAATCGTCACCCGCCAGCGCGACAAGATGAACGAAACGTCGCAAATGGCGACCGCTGGCTTTACCGATCAAGTACATCGCGTCACCACTGAATCGCTGCGGCGCTTCGAACAAGCTTCACGGGAGGCGGTGGAAAAAACACGGTCGGACATGGAATTCACCCGCGAAGGATCGCTCGCGGAATATCAAAAAATGCTCGACGATCGCATGATTCAGGGTGTCGAGCAGGCCGGCGTGCATCTGCAATCGCAGCTGATCCCCTTAATTGAAGAATGGGAGGCGCGACGCGAGGCAGAAAAGAAAGAGTGGATGGAGCATCTGAAGAAAACGAACGACGAATCCATCGAAGCCTACAAGGCGCGTCTGGAAAACGCCTCGAATTCGTGGCTGCTGGCTTCCGCGACAACCCTCGGCCAGCACTCCCAGGCCGTCCTGGATACCATTGCCAAAGCCGCTGAAAAGCGCTTGCGTGAGACCTGCTCTGAAGTCTTGGGCACCATGGGCGACACGCTGAAATCGCGGCTCCTCGGCCTTTCCAGCGACTTCGGTCCCGAAGAAGACGACGAATTCCCGCCAAAGAAAAAATAAGCTGCAAAGCACAATCGCCAATCGCGGCGCCAGTTTTTCTATTTTCCCTTTTCCAATTTCCAACCGGCCGCTCCGGTATAATAGCCGCCATGTCCAATCAGGCCTACCTGAGCATCTGGCTGAAAGATTTCCCGGAAGACGTGGTGCTCGAACGTTTCGGAGATTTTCTCGCGACAGTTCCCTTCTCCGCCAAGCGGCCCGGATTCACGTACTTGGAGATCCAGGCGGTCGACGCAACCGAAACTCCGGTATTCGAGCAAGATTTGCGTTCGTTGCCGCTCGATGCACCCAGCATCATCGAACTTGCCAAAGATTATCTTCACAGCGATTCGAGCTATGCGGTCCGCGCCGATTGGGATCTGTGGGTCTTCGAAGGCGATTCACCGCGCTGGCAGCAATTGCCGCAACCGATCGAGCTGCGGTGCAATGGAGAAGGTTACGACGACGGTTTCTGGAAAGAAAATGGCCACTTCGAAGTGAATTTCGGGTTCGAACATCTTTTCACGGGGCACGGCGGCCTGCTCGGGATTCGCCAGATCGCGCGCCCGGCTCCACAGAGCCAGGAGGAAGCTAACTTTCTCGAATCCATGTCCAAGCCGGCGAATCTACAGGTGTATCAGGAAAAAACTCGTGAAAACATCAAGAGCCTTTTCGACTGGGTGCGCCGAATCGAGGATAGCTTGCCGGTAGCCCGGCTGCGGCTGTGGTCCGAAGGAGAAGAGAATTTTGAGGCGCGCCTCGAAGAAATTCTGGCTGCTCGTTAGCTTGCCGGCCGTTTCGGCGTCTGCGATACGGTTGGCGAGCCGAGCCGTTCCGCAATCGAAACAGGCGGAAAGTCGAGCCCTGAGAGCCCTTCCGTGAATGCGGGCGGCAAGTTAGAATTGTATTTGCGCCGATTCTCGCGATCGAGCGCATCCAGCCTTCAACGGGATTTCATGAAGAAACTTGCGTTTCTCGCAATCGTGGCCGCTGTGACCATGGGCGTTACCTCGTGCGGAACCTCTGCGCCGGACCCGGCCAAGCCCGCAAGCACTGCCGCTACGCCTGCCGCTCCGGCCACTCCGCCTATCCCTGACGATATTCAAAAGGCCGCGGAGCGGTCTCTCGGCTCCGAGACGGAAGTTCTCTTGTACGGCGACCTCGCAAAAAACGGGGAGCAGGAAGTGTTAGCCATCAATCGCATGAAGCAGAATCCAAAGGGAGGCGCGCCGGGCACGGTGGTTACGCGCGCGGTGATACTACAGAAAGACGCCGGCGGCACCTGGAAGGAAGTTCTGCGCTGCGACGAGCACCTGGAAAATCCCAAGGGCTATCTCGGCAATATTCCGCTGGCGCCAGTAAACGGCTGGCGCTTGCAATACGAGCAAGACGCGCAAAAGGGCTTGCAACTCTATTTCACTCCGGTCGCCGATCCCAAAGGCGCGCGCGCCTTGCCCATCGAAGTCCGCTGGAACTCTAAAGTGAAGCGTTACCAATCGCTCGACCGCAATTTCGAAAATTTCCTTGGCGAGTTGCCTTCGCTGGAAACTCCGGAGTCGCAAATCCACCTGTGAGCGCGATCGCCCAACCCGCCGCCGTGCCCGCCGCTCGCAAGGTGAAACAAGCGTCGGGCTGGGATCATTTGAAGTCGCTGCTCCCTTACGTCTGGCGCTATCGCGGCATGGTTGTACTAGGGCTTGTAACCAATACGCTGATGGGCCTGATCGGCGCGTATCCCCAACTGATAATCGGCGCCATAACAGATTGCGTCGGCGGCTCGTCGCAAACTCTTTCTACGTTGGCGGGCACCGCGAAAGCGATCGTCCATCCGGTTCTCGCACTTTACACGCCGATGAGTCGCCACTCGCTGGGCCTGCTCTGCCTGGTGCTTGTTGGCGTCATGCTGGCCAAAGGATTCTTTTCGTTCTGGACTCGCTGGATATTGATCGGCGTTTCGCGTGAGATCGAGTACGACCTGCGCAACGATATGCTCGCGCGGCTGGTGGAACTCGAGCCCGAATTCTACGTCCGCAATCGCACCGGCGACTTGATGTCCCGCGCGACCAACGACTTGAACGCAGTGCGCATGGTTCTGGGCCCGGGAATTATGTACAGCGCCACTACGATCGTGACCATGATCGTCGCAATTTTCTTCATGGTGCAACTGTCAGCGAGCCTCACTTTGTGGGTTCTTTTGCCTGTCCCGGTTGTAGCATTCGCTGTCCGTTATTTCGGCGAAACGATCCATCGGCTTTCAGAACAAATCCAGGCCTCGCTCGGAATTCTCTCCACCCGCGCACAAGAGAATCTCACCGGCATTCGCGTCGTCCGGGCATATGCGCAGGAAAAGGCTGAGATCGCGGCATTCGATGAAGCGAATCGCGAATACGTGGACCGCAATATCAAACTGATCGCCACCTGGAGTTTGTTCTTCCCGTTTTTGACGGCTCTGATCGGCATCACCTTCGTAATTTTGCTGGGCAAGGGTGGAAGGGACTTGGTTGATCACAAGTTCACCGTCGGCACGATGTGGGCGTTTTACTGGTTTCTGGGCCAACTGGTATTCCCCATGATCGCGCTTGGCTGGGTCACCAATATCTTTCAACGTGGCGCGGCCTCCATGGGCCGGCTGAATTACATCTTGAACGCCAAGCCAAGAATTGGAACTTTGGCCGCGAGCCTCGAAACCCTCGAGGACGCGTCGGCGATTGGCAGCAACGGTGATTCCGCCGTTGCTGCGTCCACGGTATCGGAATCGCCGATTCTTGGCGAAATCGAATTTCGACACCTCACCTTTACTTACCCGACTTCGCGAAATGAAGACGGTACGGGCGGCGGTCCCGTGCTTCACGACATCAACCTGCAAATCCCCGCCGGCTCTTCGCTGGCCATCGTCGGGCCAACCGGCAGCGGAAAATCGACGCTCGCGTCACTGATCGCTCGCCTGTGGGACGCACCTCCCGACACCCTCTTCATTGACGACCGCTCGATTCGCGACTACCCCGTGGCGGAACTGCGTCGCGCCATCGGTTACGTCCCGCAGGACACATTTCTTTTCAGCGACACCCTGCGCGAAAACATCGCCTTCGGCGTTAACACCGCGCTGGAAGAACACATCTACGAAGCTGCCGAAATCGCCAGCGTCTCGGGCGAGATTCAGAGCTTTCCGCAACGCTACGACACGATGGTGGGCGAGCGCGGCATCACGCTATCCGGCGGCCAGAAACAGCGCACATCGATCGCTCGCGCGGTCGTTCGCCAGCCAAGAATTCTGATTCTGGATGACGCGCTTTCCAGCGTGGATACCGATACCGAGGAGCGCATCCTGCGCCGCCTGCGCGATGTGATGAGCCAGCGCACCTCCATCGTCATATCGCATCGCGTTTCGACGGTGAAAAATGCCGATCAAATCGTGGTCCTGCGCGATGGACGCATCATCGAGCGCGGTACGCACGACGAACTGCTGGCGTTGGGCGGCTACTACGCCGATCTGAACCAAAAACAAATGCTCGAAGAAGAGTTGGCACGCGAATGAGCGACTTCCGCGAAGAAGAAAAGCTAGGCAAGCTCTACGATTCGCATCTCACCCGACGGCTGATGCAGTATCTGCGCCCGTACCGCCTGCAGGTCATACTCGCCGTTTCGTTCACCTTAGGCATTACCGCACTCGAAATTGCAGGCCCGTATCTCTTCCACGTAGGTATAGACAGTTACATCGTACCCGGCTACGACGGGAAAATGGCCAGGAGCGCCGCGCTGGTGGGATTGCTGTGGGTGGTCTTTGCCTACGCCGGCTCGATCCTGGCGAGTTTCGGTCTGCAATACGTGCAAGTCCGAATCATGCAATGGGTCGGGCAAGAAACGATGTACGATCTGCGCAAGGAAATCTTCGAACATTTGCAGCGGTTGCCGATGAGCTTCTTCGACCGCAGTCCCATCGGCCGGCTGGTGACCCGCTCCACCACCGACGTGGACGCCCTCAACGATCTCTTCGCTTCCGGCGTCGTGGCGATGCTGAACGACTTCGTGCTTCTATTCACCATGGCCGCGGTGCTATTCAGATGGCATCGCTTTCTCGCGGTGGCGACCCTGTCTCCGTTGCCGTTCATGATCTTGCTGACCTATTTTTTCCGGAATCGCGTGCGCGACGCCAACCGCCGCATTCGCACAGCAATTGCCCGTATCAACGCGTTCTTGCAGGAACACGTGAGCGGCATGGCCGTCGTCCAGCTCTTCAATCGCGAAAAGAAATCGCGCAAGAAGTTCGAGGAATTGAACCGTACGCACATGATCGCGTACAAAGACGCGATTGACGCGTTCGCCTTCTTCTATCCGGGCGTCGAATTTCTCAGCATGGCCGGCATCGCGCTTCTCGCGTGGGTGGGAGGCGTGCGCGTGATCGCCGGCACCCTCGAAATCGGCGTGCTCGTCGCCTTCATGATGTATGCCCAGCGTTTCTTCCGTCCCATTCAGGACTTGAGCGAAAAATTCAACATCCTGCAGAGCGCCATGGCCGCATCCGAACGCATCTTTAAGTTACTGGACGAGCCGGTAACGATCGTTTCTCCGCCGACGATTCACACTCTTGCCGCGCCCCGCGGCGAAATCGAATTCCGCAATGTCTGGTTCGCCTATCACGGGGGAGCTGCTCCGAAAGAAGACGAATGGGTATTGCGCGACGTTTCCTTCCGCGTCGAGCCTGGTCAGACTCTCGCCATCGTCGGCCACACCGGCGCCGGCAAGACCACCATCATCCAACTGCTGCTGCGTTTCTACGACATTCAGCGCGGCGAGATTCTGCTCGACGGCGTGGACATTCGCGAACTTGACCTGCAAGAACTCCGCCGCATGTTCGGCATTGTCTTGCAGGACCCGTTCCTTTTCACCGGAACGCTGGAATCGAACGTAAAATTAGCCACGCCGAGCATTGATCGCGCAGCCACGGCGAATGCTCTGCGCGAAGTCGGCCTGGGACCATTTCTCGAATCGCTGCCACACGGCGTGGAAACGCCGGTCACCGAGCGCGGTTCCACTCTTTCCGTCGGCCAGCGCCAACTCGTCAGCTTCGCGCGGGCCCTGGCGCACGATCCCAAATTCCTGATTCTGGATGAAGCTACCTCGAGCGTGGACACCAAAACCGAGCTAATGATCCGCGAAGCGCTCGACCGGCTGCTCAAGAACCGCACCGCGGTGGTGATCGCCCATCGCCTCAGCACGATTCAGCACGCGGACCGCATTCTCGTCTTCCATAAAGGACGCCTGCGCGAACAGGGCTCGCATCAGGAACTTCTCGCGCTGCGCGGAATCTATTACCGCCTCTACCAACTCCAGTACAAAGAGCAGGAACTGGTTGCATCTTTGCCCACCATCGCAATCCCGGGATTTTCGCAGCCTCTGTCTGCCAATGACTGAATCGCGGCTCGCCGTATCGCGGCGCGAGCGCACATCAAAATTCTCTCCGCCGATTAACCCGACTAGCTTCGCTGCCGCCCATGCCAACGAGCCTGCTCGATGAGTGAACCGCAGATCCTCATTTCCGCCGGAGAAGCTTCGAGTGACATGTATGCAGCCCGCCTCGCGAAAGCGCTTCGCACGCGTGTGCCCACGAAGTTTTTTGGAATGGGCGGTCCACGAATGGCCGAGGCCGGCGTCGAACTAGTTGCGGATTACCACGAAGTAGCGGTCGTCGGTATCACCGAGGTGCTGCACAAAATTCCCACGGTAATCGGCGTGCAAAACCGGCTCGCCCGCGAAGCCGCAAACCGCCGCGCTGCGCTCGCGATCCTGGTGGATTCGCCAGGGACGCATCTGGGAGTTGCCCGTCGCCTGAAGCGCGTAAACATTCCAGTCGGCTATTTCATCGGCCCGCAGGTGTGGGCCTGGCGCGCCGGCCGCGTGCGCGTGGTGAAACGCCTGGTGCAGCGCATGGTCGTAATTTTCCCTTTCGAAGAGCAAATCTACCGCGACGCGGGCGTACCGGTAGACTTTGTCGGCCATCCGCTGGTGGATACGGTGCGCGCCACGATGTCGCGCGCGGAATTTGCGGCGCAATACGGCCTGGACGCGAGCCGTCCGATCGTGACGATTCTCCCCGGCAGCCGCCCCAACGAGATCGCCCAAAACTACGCGCGTGTCGTCGCAGCCTGCGAACGCCTCGCGCAGCCGGACGGCGTGCAATTCGTTCACGCCGTCGCTCACGGCCTCAGCCCCGAATTCTTCGCGCGTTATGCCCAACCCAAAGTAAAGATCACCCGTGTGGAGGATGCCACTTACAACGCGCTCGCCGCCGCCGATTGCGCGATCGTCGCCAGCGGCACCGCCACGGTGGAAGCCGCGCTGCTGGGAACGCCTATGGTGGTCGTCTATCGGGTGGCGCCTCTCACGGCTTCGATTCTGCGACACATGATTGGCACTCCCTTTATTGGCATGGTGAATCTGATCGGGGGCAAGCGAGTTTGCCCGGAACTGATCCAGGACGATTTCACGCCGGAAGCAGTCGAAAAAGAAGCGCGCCGCCTCCTTGAATCGTCCGCCGCTCGCGACGAGATGAGAGCTGGGCTCGCTGAAGTCCGCGCCAAACTGGGTCCCGGAGGCGCCATCGAGCGCGCTGCGGACATTTTCGCGCGGATGATGTAACCTTTTAAGCCGGGGCAACTTCGCGCGGACAACCGGTATCTCATGTAGGAGAGGGCGATATCCCGTCGCGAGAGAGGTACTTTTCCCTTGCTCAAATTCTCATTCATGTCCCATCGATTTCCCAACCAACTCCGTACGAGCCTGGCCGTATTGGCCGCCTGCGTGACATTCGCGGCTGCTGCGCGCGCACAAGCGCCGCGCACGTTTCCCTTTCGTGCGGCGGACTATCAAGTAGAAGTTTTACTACATCCCGAAGACCAGACGATTTCGGGGCTTGCCAAAGTCGAATTTATCGCCCAACAGCCTTCGCGTACGGTGGTCGTGGAGCTTCACCAGGATCTGAGAATTAATTCGATCACTGGGCCAGGCGGAAAACCTCTTTCCTTCGAACGTGATAACAACAGCCCGCTGATTCTAACTGTCGGCCTGTCGGATGTCGTGTCCCCCGGCAAGACGGTCACCTTGGCGTTCGATTACACCGGACCGCTGTCCAATGAAGATGACAGCCCCACACGCGGCGTGCGTTTCGCTTCCGTCGACAAGACCGGAGCGTACCTGCTCCTTCCGGCCCGTTGGTTCCCTCTCACGAATTACCCCTCGAACCGCTACACCGGCACTTTTAAGATCACCGTGCCCGATAATTTCGCAGTGGTCGGCACCGGCAAGGCGGATCCGCCAAACCTGATGCCGGGCATCGGCAAGGGTGCGCCCGGGCAGGCATCGTACGTATTCCACTGCCCGCATGCGGCGCCGGTCGGCACCTTCGTCGCAGGCAACCTGCAACTTTCGCCGGTGCAGTCCGAAGGCTTCAACGTGTCCGTGTTTACCCCGCCCTCCCAGGCTAACACTGCCAATCCGTACGCCACTTCCCTTGCTCACATTTACAGCTATTTTTCTGACGCCTTCGGGCCGCTGGAAATGAAAGAGGACGATCCACCGCTGACGATCGCGCAACTGCCCGATGGAACCCTCCCTGGATTTGCTGCGCCCGGATTGATGCTCATCAGCGCGCGCCAATGGGGCCTCAAAGCCAACGACCGCTTGCTATCGCAATTGGCCGCCGAACAGTGGTGGGGCGATCGAGTGCTGCCCGCCAGCGCTTCCGACGCGTGGCTCACCGACGGTCTTTCGCGCTATGCCGAAGCAATGTTCGCCGAGCAAGCCGACGGCACCGCCGGCTTGCACAAAGCGCTCGAAGATTTCGCCGTCGGCGCGCTGATGTACGAAGACACGGCGCCTATTTCGCAAGCCGCTCGCTTGCAGACGTTTTCGAATGAGTATCGCTCCGTCGTCGCGGATAAAGGCGCGCTGGTCTTCCACATGCTGCGCACTGAAATTGGCGACGACGAATTCACGGCGCTGTTGCGCGATTTCTACAAGAAATATGACGGCAAGGACGCCAACCTCAACGACTTCGAGAAAATAGCGATGACGAAAATCCCACCTCCCGTCAAAGGCCAGCCGCCGGTCAATTTAGTCTCGTTCTTTTCTCAGTGGCTCAATTCCACGGGCGTGCCGGAATTCAAGCTGGAGTACATCGTTTATCGCACCAAGAAGGGTTTCAAGGTCGTCGGCAAGATTCATCAGGATCTCGATACCTTCCGCATGCCGGTAGAAATTCGGATTGATACCGAAGGCAATCCCGAAACGAAAACGATTCTGGTTACCGGAACGACCCAGGCTTTTGAGGTGGATACTTTTGGGCGCCCAAAGCCGAATGGCATCCTGATCGACCCTAATAACAATCTTCTGAAATCCAGCCCACGCCTCCGCGTCCGCGCCATGATCGCTCGCGGCGAAAGCCTCGCTGAAGTGGGCAAGTACTACGAGGCCATCCAGGAATATCAGAAAGCGCTCGACACCCAGCCGACGAATTCGCTCGCGCATTTCCGCATGGGCGAGGCCATGTTCTACCAGAAGAATTTCCAGGCTGCCGCCAACGCGTTCCGCGCTGCGCTAGGTGGGGACGACGATCCGAAATGGACGGAAGTCTGGAGCCACATTTACATCGGCAAGATCTACGACATTCTCGGGCAGCGTGAGCGCGCCGTGAATGAATACAGTCTTGCGCAGCATCTTGGCGACGATACCGCCGGAGCGCAGCAGGAAGCCAACCGCTATATTCAGAAAGCCTACACGGGCGACGACTCTGCGCCCGCGACCGCTGGGACGGCTCCAGCGCCTTCAACTCCCCCAGCTTCCGCGCCGGCAGACGATAGCAACAAGCCCACGCTGAAACGCCCGTCGCCCGGCCACTAGTTAGCGTCCGTGGGCACCACTAGGAGTGGGTCTCAGACCCGCCCGCGTCGTTCACACCTTGCTGCGCACCGCTACAGCGGCTCCAACCCTGTCAGTCGAGGCGATTCCACGTTCTTGTGTTGGATGAAGACCTGAAAGGTCTCGCCCATTCCTTCCGGATAGATCAGCGTCTTAAATAGAAGCCGTGCGCGAGACCGCTCGCCCTCGCTCATTCTCTCTGATTGCAGTTCCGCAAAATCGCTCCGCCGCGCAAGCGCCATCAAGAACGTGGATTGCGAGGTGAGCCCTGTGCGCGCGAGGCCAGCACGTTTTCCCCAACGACCGAGAGCCGTAAAGTTCACGTGCGCCGTCAAATCCTGCTCGCCCGGCGCACGAAAGAAATCCTCGCCCGCGCGGTGCCGGTGGTAAGCAAGTAGCGTTCCGCGCATGTGGCGCTGGTCGTACAGCTCGCCGGCCTCATGGCCGTAATCGATCGTCAGCACAAAGCCACGCTGCAATGTTCTGCCGGCATCTTCAATCCACCGGCAGGCGTGTAGGCCGGCCTCGGCCTGCTGTCCCTCCTCAAGCGCGATTGCCTGGTCGCTGAAATATTCGCGAAGTGCGTCCAAAGAAAGAGCACCGCTGCATTCGCCTAGTCCGTTCGGCCCGAGGGTCACATATAGCTCACGCAATTCGGTTCCTTCACACACGACTCGATACACAGGCATCGCGTCAAACAACTCATTGGAAAATATGCACCCGCAGGCGGTCTCGGCAGGGATTTCCGAAGCTGTCCCGAACTTCCTGCTATCCAGATGGCTGCGTAAAGATTCTGTTCGGGCCATCAGGTCGCGGCGCGTGACAGACCGTTCCACAGCGACGTAGTGAACGGCGGCATAAAATTGCGGAAATTCACGCGCAGCGAACTCCAGAATCTGTGCCGCCAGCGCTCCGTATCCCGCACCGACCTCCACCAGCGCAAAATTGGGCGGCTGTCCGAGGTGCATCCACATTTCATGGAATTGTCTCGCCAGCAACTTGGCAAAAAGTGGACCAGTGTCCACGCTGGTAAAATAATCACGCCGCGGCTGCTGCTCCCGCTTCGTGTAATAGCCAAATTCGGGATGGTAGAGGCAAGTGTCCATGTACTCGGCAAAAGTGATGGGACCGTGCGATCGGATGCGCTCTGCAATGATGGCGGCGAGAGGAGAAATGATGCCTTGCGCGCGCGAAGCGGGCATCAGTTCACCCGTTGCGGGTTGCGCGTGAACATTTCAATGATGTAATCGTGCAGGCAATCGTAAAGTTGCTTCTGAAACGCCCAGGGAAATTGCGCGTGTTCGATCTCGCGCGGCCGGAGCTGAAAAATGTAATTGTGGACTTCCGCGTTGGAAGGCTTGTAGCGGATCTCCACCTCCACGCCTTCCGTTGCGGGGCGAGCCGAAAAGTCAAAGAGCGGATGCTCGTAGCGCGCCAGTTCGCGCCGAACTTTTTCAACCATCTCGTCGCTCATCGGTTGGCCTAAACCTTCGACTGCAATTCGGCACGAGCACTGTTGAACGCGGCCAGTGCTTCTTGATCGAAAAGCACAAAGTAAACTTTCTGGAGCGGCGTGAGTCCCGCGAAATGCTTCGCCGTTTCGCGCAACATGATTTCCGCGCACTCCCGCATCGGAAACCCCGCGATGCCCGTGCCGATCGCGGGAAACGCGATGGTCTTCAATCCCTTCTGCGCCGCGATGCGCAGCGAGTGAGCTGTCGAACTTCGCAGAGATTGCGCGGAAGTCATGCCGCCCAATTGCATGCTCGCCGCATGAATCACGTAGCGAGCTTTCAGATTTCCACCGGACGTAATCGCCGCTCCGCCCACCGGCACCGGGCCAATCTCGTCGCATTCGGCTTGAATCTGCGGTCCACCCTTGCGGCGGATCGCTCCGGCGACTCCTCCGCCAAGCTGCAAATCATTGTTCGCGGCGTTGACGATCGCATCGGTGTCCATTTCCGTCAGGTCGCCCTGCAGAATCTCCACGTGATCGCCAAAAATCGTGTTCGATGACATAGGAATAGAAATCGCACTCGCCGGGCAGCAACGACGGATTACTTCTTGGCCCCATCGCTGCCATAATCATACACGCCGCGGCCGGATTTTCGTCCCAAGCGGCCCGCCTTCACATACTGGGCCAGCAAAGGCGACGGCCGGTATTTTTCGCCGAGCGTTTTATGCAGATATTCGAGAATATTTAACCGGACGTCCAGTCCAACCAGGTCCACCAGCTCAAACGGCCCCATCGGATGGTTAAGTCCCAGCGTCAGCGCCTTGTCTATGTCTTCCGCCGACGCGATGCCTTCCTGCAGCATATAGAACGCTTCGTTGCCGATCATGGCATTGATGCGGCTGGTGATAAATCCCGGCGATTCGCGAATCACGACTACTTCCTTGCCCATGCGGCGGCCCACATCGACGCAGGACTGTACCGTAGCCTCCGATGTCTCAAGTGCCCGCACAATTTCGAGCAGCTTCATCTTCGGCACCGGATCGAAAAAGTGCATTCCGATGCAATCTTCGGCGCGAAAAGTAATCGCCGCCAGCTCCGTGATCGAAAGCGACGAAGTATTGCTCGCCAGGATGGCAGCGGGGCGCGCGAATTTATCGAAGATTGTAAAAATCTCCAGTTTCACTTCCATCTCTTCGGGAACCGCTTCAATCAGCAAGTCTGTTTCGCGGCACACATCTTCCACCGACCGAGATGTCGTCAGATTGGCGAGTGCGCTCTTTTGCAGCTCCGCGGTCACCTTCCCGCGCGCCACTCCCTCCGCCAGCGCCTCTTGAATGTACGCAACGCTCTGCTCCAACATTTCCGGCGACACGTCTTCCAGGATCGTGCGGTATCCGCCGTAAGCCGCCGCATACGCAATTCCGCGGCCCATGGTGCCCGCCCCGATCACCCCAATCGTCTTCACGTCCATGATTCTCAGCCGCTCCTAGACTCTGCGCGGGAAAAGCCGCGCCGCGTTTTCGTACAATATTTTCTGCTGCGCGTCCGGAGAAATTGGCAGCGCCCGAAATTTCGCAATGTTGCCGCGTATGTCCGGAACGCCCGGCCCCGGCCAATCCGTTCCGAACAGCACCTTATCCGCAATTTCCTCGATGCGAGGAAAATACTCCATCAGCTTCTGCGGCGGAATCCCAGAAATATCCATGTACATATTGGAATGGCGCCGCACCAGAAAAAACGCCTCGTTCATCCACAGGGGCCTGCCGCCGTGCGCAAGAATCACCACAAGATCCGGAAAATCCACGCCCACATCGTCCGCCAGGAGAGGTTGCGCATAGACATTACGCGCGCCGGGGAAAATCGAAGTCCCGGTATGAATCATCACTGGCATTCCGACAGCTTCCGCCCGTTCGTACATCGCGCGCAGTGGACCCAGTCCGTTGCGGTAATCGTTTGGCGCAAATAATTGATGCGAGGGATGAACCTTCAGCCCGCGAATGCCAGTTTTCTTCAGCCGGTCCACTTCCGCGCCGGCGTCTGAAACATATTTCGGGTGCACCGACCCGAACGCCAGCAGCCTTTCCGGATCCGCAGCGCAGTATTTGGCAACCCAGTCGTTCACTTCCGCCGTAAACCCAATCACTTCGGGGCTTACGTAATTGATCAGTCCCGCGCGCTCGATTTCTGCTTCGTCCATGAATCGCAGAAATTCCTTCGGACTGGCAGCATAGTTCGTGACTTCGTCATAGTCGCGGCGTCCGCGCCGAATCAAATCGAGCACGGCTGGATGGACCATCTCATGCGGATTAATGTGAATGTGGATGTCGATGATGGGAGGCAAACTTACAAGCTCCGGCAAAGAACAACAGTGCAGCGCTACGATCGCCCCTACAGCCGGGCGATCCCGTTTTCGTCGAAGCCCACGACCACTCGGCCGCCGGCCACAATCACCGGGCGCCGAATCAGATTCGGTTCGCGCACCATCATGCGAATCGCTTCACGGCGCGACGGCGGATCTTCCCCCATGTGTTTCCGCCGGTAAAGATCGTTGCGCGGATTCAAGAAATCCTCGTGGTCGCGCCGACCAATCAGCTTTTCGAGTTCCGCCGCGCTCAATCGCTCTTTGTCCAAGTTGCGGAAATGAAGTTCGAATCCGCGCCGCTCCATGTATTTCCGCGCCTTGCGGCATGTCGTGCACGAGGGTTTCTGTATAAACTCAGCCTTTTTGCGCTTTCGCGTGGCCGTTCTGCGCGGCTTGCTGCTCGCAGTTCTCACGCTCGCCCTTTTCCGTGCCTTCTTGATTGCCATGCGTTAATTCCCCTCAGTAATGCGGAACATTTGGATCAATCTCCGCCGACCAACGCTCGATTCCACCGGTCATGGACCGCGCGCCTTCCACGCCCTGCGAACGCAGCCACGCTGCAGCGTCCAAGCTGCGCATCCCGTGATGGCAGAACAGCACCAGCTCTTCTGCTCGCTCCAGGCGCGCCAGATTCGACGGAATCTCGCCCAGCGGAATCAGCACCGACCCCGCGATGTTCGCCGCATCGTATTCCCATTGCTCGCGGACGTCCACGAAAAGAACCTTATTGTCGCGAGCCAGCAGTTCCTTCACCTCGCGCGGCGCGATTTCGATGTTGGAAAGCGAATCGTCCATAGTCAATAACCGAAATCCGCGGGCGTGGAAAACGCGTGCTCTTTTACTGCCAGGCTCTCCAAGCGTTCCGCGCCAAGCAGCTTCCTATATTGTTGCCGGTCGCTCACCTGCACGACCCAGTGCGCCAGCCAATCCTCAAAATCCTCCAAACGCCTAGTCTGCTCGTGATACTGCGAAAAGTACGCGTGGTCGCGGCCATAATAGCCCTGCACAGGCGACGGATGCGCGCCACCGGGTTCATGCACCACCGGCCCCACCAGAAACCCAGGCACCAGCGTGCGATTCGGATCGGAAGCGATCACCCCCGGCTCCACAATCTCTTCGGCCACCACAATTATTTTCCGCGCTGCCCGCGCGCCATCCAATGCCACTCCCAGGCTGCCCCAGATGTGCGCATTCCCCTGGGCGTCTGCGCGCTGCATATGCAAAATTGCCACATCCGGACGCAGCGCGCGCACCGCCACCAATTTTTCCTCGCTCACCGGCGAAGAGAATTCGCGCAGGTTGCCGTTTTTCTTCAACAGGTCGCTTCCCAAGGTCGCGTATGTCGGCAAAAACGGCACACCCAGCGCCCCAGCGTGCAATGCCATCGCCATCGTGAAATTCGAATAATCCACCACTTCCAGGCGCCGCGGAATGCTTCGTTCCACCGCTCGCCGAAAACAATATCCCACGCCCGCCGAAACGTTCCCAATCCATGCCGCCATCACGCGCGAAACGCAGCCAGCCCCGATCATCTGATCGAAGAGAATGTCTGAAATCGGTCCGACCAGCGTCAGATCGCGCCGGTTTTGCCGTATCAGTTCGTGCCCCGCCGCAAACGGAATCATTTGCTCGAGCTGCGCGCCCAGCAACACCATCGAACCCGATGGCACGTGCCGCGCGATGGCATCGCGCATACTCATTACCTTGGATTCAGCAGACATGTCATCGGGTCCAAAAATGATTGGGATCGAGCTCGCGCGTGATGCGAAGTTCCGTGTCCGTCGGCGGAGGAGTCTCCATCAATTCATCCGCCACGCGCAGCGTCCACCCGGTATTCGCCAAAACTTCTTCGACGCTCACGCCGGGGTGAACAGAAGCGAGATAAGCCTCGCCATCATGCCCGAAACGCAACACTCCCAAGGTTGTGATGATCGCCGACGGCCCCGAAGCCTGCGGCAATCCCTGAGAGCGCCGCCAGCCGTTGCCAGCTCCATATCCGGGCGAAGTAATATGTCCGACGCGCTCGCAAAGCCTGCCGCGTTCGTGCGCAAGCATCACCACGGTCCGCCGCGCCAGGCACGCTATATCGCACGCGCCTCCCGATCCCGGCAAGCGCTGCATCTCCTTATGGCGATAGCCCCAGGTTGTATTGAGATTGCCGAATCGGTCCACTTCCGCAGCGCCCAAAAATCCCGCGTCCACACGCCCCTGCTGTAACAAACCCATCACGCCAGTCATTTCACCGCACTGTGTCGCGCCACGAAGATTGGGCGGATCGCCCATCGTGTACAACAATTCCGCCGCGGGCGTTTCGCGAATCACACCATTTTCAAAGAGTCCGACTGCCGACGGCGCATGAGTCCTCCGCGCCACCAAGAACGCCAGCATCGGCAGGCGCATCCCCACAAAAATAAGCTCGCCGTCGCCGATTTCGCGCGCGGCGGCTGCAACCATCAGTTCACTGAACGAGTAGCCACGCGCCGCGAGATCGGGTTCGGACCGTGCCGTCATAAATGTTCGGGGTTCACTTTCCGTACGGACATTTGCGCGCGAAGCGGCCGACGCACTCGCGACCGCAGTCTAATAACCCTGGAAATTCGGTTTGCGCTTCTCGAAAAATGCGTTCAGGCCTTCCAGGCAATCCTGCGAATCAAAACAGTGAATCTGCAGGCGAATCTCTTCATCGAGCGCGGCTTCCAGCTCCTTGCGCTGCTCGGCGCTCATCCGATGCTTCACGTCGCGCTGCGCGAGCCCAGCTCCGCTGGCGATGCTTTCAGCAAGTTTTTTTGTTTCGGCTTCAAACTGCTCCGTCGGAATCACTCGGGAGACGATTCCCATCCGCAGCGCTTCTTCCGCCGAAAGCATTTGCGCCGTGTAGAACAATTCGGCCGCCCGCGTCGGCCCGATGATCCGTGGCAGAAAATAAGTCCCGCCGAAATCGGGGAACAATCCAATTTGTGCAAAGGATTCCGCAAAACGCGCTTGGTCCGACGCGATTCGAATATCCGCCGCCAGCGCCAGATTCATTCCGCCTCCCGCGGCCGGTCCATTCACTGCGGCAATCACAACTTTCGGCATCGTCGCGATCGCCAGCGAAATCTCTTTTCCGGACTGCACCAGCGATTCCACTTCGCTCACCGCTTTGCGTTGGCGCACATCGCGAAGCAATTCCAAATCGCCACCGGCGCAAAACGCCCGCCCGGTTCCCGTTAGCACCACACAGTGAACGCTCCTATCGGCCTGCACGCGCAAAAGCGCATGCACCAGTTCCTGACCCATCTGAATATTCAGCGCATTCAATTTTTCCGGACGATTCAAACGAATGATTGCGACTGCTCCGGCGCGTTCTTCCGTCACCACCGGACTGGCGGTTGGCTGCGTAGCCCCCATGATTTGTTCGCCTCCCTAGTCCTTCAAGCTTTTCAAAAGCACCGCGAGTTTCTTGAAATAGCGTGTTTTCACCGCGCGTTCAGTCCCACCGTTCAGGCCGCTCGTTGACGGCAGCACGAACACTTTTGCACCGTACAATTCTTCCTTTTGCAGACCCAGTTTGCACTGTCTTCCCGCGAATTTCTCATAGACCATCTTGCCATTGAACGCTACCACCCGCGGTCGCAAGTCTTCCAGCTTCTGCGCGAGTAGGACCCGGCCTTCCGCAAATTCCTGCCGCTCGATTTCATCGATGCCGCGCGTCGGACGCTTCACCAAATCCGTCATTCCAATGCCGAATTCCAGGATCCGCCGGTCGTCCTCGTAGCTGAGCGGCTCAGGAATGACGCCCGATTCGTACATGATCGGCCAAAATTGATTCCCGCGCCCCGCGTAGTAGTGACCGACGCGTGCGGAGCGGTCGCCGGGATTGGCGCCGACCAGAATCATTTTCATTCCCTTACGGAGATAGTCCGGCAGAGTGCGCATTCAGTCCTTTTCGTTCCCGAAACTTCTTACGATACTCAAAATTTCCGGCCCTCAACCTCATTCCAACCGCAAATCAAGTCTACTTGCCCTTGAACACAGGCTGGCGTTTTTCGACGTAAGCCTTCAACCCTTCCTTTGCGTCCTCACTTGTAAAAAGCTGTTGCTGGAGCTCCCGTTCAAGTCCGAGCGCTTCCGCGAAGCCGACTTCCGAACCGGTGACCACCGCTCGCTTCATCAGCCCCACCGCATGCGACGCCTTTTTCGGCGGACAGAATTGCTTGGCATAGGCCATCGCATCTCCCCAAAAGGTAGTCGTCTCGAGGATTTGATTCACTAGGCCGTGCTCGAGAGCGTCTTCGAAGCTAAACGTCTGGCCGGTCGCCATTAACTCGATGGCTTTCGCGCGTCCGACCAGTCGGGTCAGGCGTTGCGTTCCGCCAGTTCCCGGCAGCACGCCCAAATTTACTTCGGGCAAGCCAATCTTGCCGCCGTTCTTCTTCGCAAGGCGAATATCGCACGTCATTGCGATCTCCAGCCCGCCTCCTACCGTGTGTCCGTTGAGAGCCGCGATCACCAGCTTGGGTGTTTGCTCGAGCCGGCACAAAGTCTCGTTTGCATGAAGGCAGAAATAATACTTAAACGAAGAGCCGGCCTGGGTCAGCATAGGAATACTCGCGCCCGCGCAGAAGAATTTCTCGCCCTTTCCGCGCAAGAGCAGCACGTGGACACTTTCATCCATCCGCGCCCGCAGGATGGCCGCATCCAGTTGCTGCATCATTTCATAGCTGTAGGTATTTGCCGGAGGATCATCGAGTTCGAGGATCGCGACGCCATCTTCGACGCCGTAATGGACTAGTTTCTTGTCTTCGACAGCCTGCGGCGTTGCCATCACTCCCCCGTCGTCGCCCAGCGCACTGCTTTGGTGCGATTATCCTTCACGAGTCGCCCGGTCCGCAAGGTCGGAGCGCCCGGTGTTGCTAACATCGCTAGCGATCTGCGTGTCCCATCTCGAACAAAAATTAGTCTGTCTAAGTCACTGAAATCTGACTATTTGCCGCGCAGACTCGATGGCGCGAGAGCGCGCCACCCCCATTTTGTGCTACGCTATTTGGCCTATACTCATGAGCGCTTCTAAACTAAATCCGTTGCAGCCGCGTACGCCGCTGCCGTCCCAGGTAGTGAAGGACGACGAAGGACTGCTCGTCGCCGCCGCCAAGGGCGGCGACATTTCCGCATTTGAAACCCTTGTCGGCCGCTACGAGCGCAAAATCTTCCGCCTGGCTCAAAATATCACGCAGAATCGCGAAGACGCCGAAGATGTGATGCAGGAATCCTTCCTGAAATCCTACCAGCACCTTGGCGAGTTTCAGGGCAATTCCAGATTTTACACCTGGCTCGTGCGCATTGCCGTCAATCAGGCCCTGATGAAGCTGCGCAAGCGCCGCCCCAATCAGGTATCCCTTGACGAAGAGATTGACACTGGCGAAGATACCATGCCGCGCGAAGTGGAAGACTGGGGACCGTCACCCGAGGACCGCTACGAGCAAACGGAACTTGGCCGGATACTTTCCACCACGATTGCGGAACTCGATCCACCTTTCAGAATCGTTTTTCAACTTCGCGACATCGAAGAATTATCGACCGAGGAGACGGCGGAAACGCTGGGACTTTCAATCCCGGCCGTGAAATCGCGGTTGCTGAGAGCGCGTTTGAAGCTCCGGCAGAAATTGAACCGTTATTTTCGCCAGGGTGAGAATTCGTGAACTGCAAGAGCATCGTCAAGGAGATTTCGAACTACCTGGAAGAAGCGCTGGAACCGTCGTTGAAATCCTCCATCGAAAAGCACCTGGAAAATTGCGAAGATTGTCGCATCGTAGTAGACACCACCAAGAAGACCGTCCAAATTTTCTGCAACTCCGAACCTGCTCCGCTGCCGGAAGATACCCGCCAGCGCCTGCGCGACGCGGTTTTCAAGCAACTCAGCCATAACCGCACCGATAAGCGCTAGACGCCTCGCGCCTCCACGGGACGAGCATCTTTCTCCCACAGAGATACCTGCCGCCCGACACCCCGCTGCCGCGCAAGCTCATAAGTGCGCCCCGCCACCACCACGTCCTCCGTGGCAATCCCGTTAGACTTGAAAAGCGTAATCTGCTTGGAGTTCGCCCGGCCTGGAATTTTCCCCGCCACAATTTCGGCTAACTCGTTGACGCTGTCCCAGCGCCTCTTATCGTCGCCGTACATTTGAATCAAATCACCAGCCTCGATTTTCGATTGCTCGCGCGAATCCACGACAATAATGTCGCAGCGGCGCACTGCTGCCCCATCCAATTCATGCTTCTGCGGGAAATTCGCACCGATGGCGTTGATCTGCATCCCGGGTTTGAGCCACCGTCCTTCCAGCACAGGGTCAGTGGAATTTGTGGAGGTCACCACGATGGCAGCGTCCCGCACGGCTTCCTCAGCCGATGCCGCAGCCTCCACAGGCAGCCGTAGCCGTTCAGTCATTTCCTGTGCGAACTGCGCGCGATGTTCGGCGTTGCGGCTGAACGCGCGCACGCTTTCGATTTTTCGCACCGACGTGATCGCCTCCAGTTGCGTCCGCGCCTGCAAACCCGTACCGATGATTCCAATCGTGTTCGCGTCCGATCGAGCCATCAGGCGAGTGGCCACGCCGCTCGCCGCGCCCGTACGCATTTGCCCCAAGTAATCTGCTTCTATCAGCGCGACAAGATCGCCGGATAGCGCGTCGAACAAAGGCACCAGAAATCGCAACCCCTGTTTCGCGCTCGTATACATCTTCAGGCCCATGTAACCGCTTACCGCGTCCGCCCCGGCCATGTAATGGAGATAACTCTTCCCTGGAATGTGCAGGCGCTGGCGGGAATGGACCTGCGCGCTGCCGTCCGCGAGCCGGCGAAAGGAATCTTCCACCGCCTCAAGCGCGAGCGGCATCGTCAGAATGTTTTTCACGTCTGCTTCGGATAAGAGCAGGGCCACGAAGTGCCTCCCATTGAAATACGCGGGGCAATGATAACGCGAGGCGGGAAGATATCAGAAGCTGACGTGATAACGCAGAACGCGCGCTTCCGGCGCGTCGAGGACCAGTAATTCGCCTTTAGAATTCACGGCCAGCGGCGGAGCTTTGCGCGATGCTTGACCCAGTTGCGGCGCAAGGTCCATGTCCAGCTTCGGCGCGCCGTCCGTGGTGACGATGTGCAGCATCAGACCATTCGAGTCCATCAGAAACACGCAATTACTCCAAATCGCAAAGCCCGCGTTGGGATTCCAGCTCGCATCCTTCGTGCTGGAGACGATTTCGGTAACCAGATGGCCCTCTCGCGTTAGCTTCATGATTCCGCCGGAAGGTGTCGCCAAATAGAGATAGTCATCCGGCCCTTTGACCAGCGGTCCGAAGCGCTTTGAGCCGGGAAAGGTTTCGCGCGGCTGCCAGGTTTGCACCAGACGCAATCGCGAGGTGTAGCTGAACACCTTCCCCGCGTTCGAATCCAGCACGTGAATCTGTCCGTCATCGCCGACCGCCACGCTTAGCTCATTTCCCGGCACGGGCCGCGTTCGTAGTCGCAGCTCGCGGTAGCGGTCGCCGTTTGGCAAGAAAATGAAGACGCTGTCGCGAACGGGATCGGTTACGTAGATGGCTCCGCCCTGATCAAGCGCGATGAATTGCGGGTGATTCAGCCCATCTTCCTGAAATGAAAGAAGGGGTTTGCCGCCCGGAGCGAACTTGGAAATGAATGCGCTGCCGGCGTCGGCTATGAATATGTCGCCGAGAGAGTTTGTGGCAATCCCCGAAGGGTCCTGCAGCTGCCCGGGGCCATTGCCCTTCACGCCCCATTCGCCGACGTACTCAATCGATGGCGACGTTACCGCGGGCTTCTCGGCCATCACCACCGAAGATCCTTGCGAACATCCACTAATAAAGATTGAGCAAAGCAGAAGAGAAACACACCCAGCCATGGAATCGCGCTTCCCCATACCAACCAATTTATCTCAACCGGGTCCATGCGCGGGATGAATTGAGAGGCAATGGAACGCGGTGATTAACGCCGGTGCTTGCGCGTCTCCGGCGCTCCTTTCTCCCTCACGCGGCGAACGATGGTCTGGTGCATCACGTACGTGCGCCTGCCAGCTGCGCCGACGCTCATATCCTGGAACCAAAACGTGACGTCGCCTCCCGGCCCGGTCGTTTGTGTACGCTCGATCGGCAGCTTTCCGCACACGTCGCTATCCACAAATGCAGTTTCGTAACGCTCCTTCTGCTTCCCCCAGGTGTAGACGCGCAGCATTGTGAAGTCGCACGGCTGGCCTTCTGGGCCGTGTGTCCCGACGAGCAGATATTGCGGCACGGGCTTGCCGGAGGAGGCCAGCACGCGGTCGAGCGGCGTCCACGCGACGATGCGCATCCCCGCAGAGCTGGCATAATCCGGCAGCGGCTGCGGAACGTCGAGGTCAATGAACCGTCCGAGCACCCATCCGGCGAGCGGGCCCTGATCTGCACTGTGCGCGCGAACGAACCACCAATCCTCTTTCTTGCCTTCGGGCGCAGGTGCCGAAGATTCTTGGTCGCCACTCTCTACGATCGCGGGCTTGATTTCGGCGGTCTGACGCGTCAATAGATCCAGCCGAACATCCTTGTTCAACTGGCGAATCCGTGGCGTGTCGCGCCCCGGCCCGAAATGGAGATTGCTGAGGACTCGCGTGTGCCCGCGCGCTTCCACCGACATCCCCTCGGACTTCGTTTCCATGTCTTTCATCCGCTGCCATGAGTCCGCGGACAGCAAATCGCGTTCGGCGACCCAGCCGACGATGCCGTCGGGCGTGCGGACCTTTACTTGATCCTGAAAACGCTGCAGCACATCCAGGCGCTCTCCGAAATTGACGGTGCTGACTTGCTCGCGTACCTGCGCGGATGTGCTGTACACCAAGACCGAACGATTTCCCGTGTAGGCTATTTCCAGCGGGGCTGCAACGTGATGCTCGCTGACGTAGAGTCCTACGACCACTACGAGCACGACCGCGAAGCCCAGTAGCATCTTCCGGATCACCGGCGTTCTCCGAGCGTAGCTGTACTGATGGCGCTGCTCGCTTGTGCGGGCTCTGTCATGGTCCGAGTTGCTAGCAAAGTAACCCAGCATTTTACACTAACCGCCACGCGCATCCGCGCACGCGTTGCGCGCCGAGTTTCCATGCACCGGCATGCGCGATATTTCGGTTCTGATACAATTCCGTGCGTTCGTTCATCATTCATGGCTTAACTTACCCGGAGGAATTGCATGCAGAGTATGGAAAAGCTGAAACCGCTGGCGCTTTTGCTGCTGAGGCTCGCTTTGGGAGTGATCTTTGCATTTCATGGGTATCCGAAGCTCTTCACTCATACGCAGGAGACGATGCAGGGGTTTATGCACATGGGCTTCCCGGCTTTTTTCGCGTACATCGCGGGAGTTATCGAGTTCTTTGGTGGCTGCTTATTGATCGTGGGATTGTTTACGCGCGTGGCGGGATTATTTTTGGCCGGGGAAATGGCTGTGGCGCTCGTCAAAGTGCATGGGATTCTTTCCAACCCGATGAAAGTGGATGCTTATCAATTTCCGCTGGCGATGGCCGTGGCAGCTTTTGCCCTGGCGACGTTTGGCGCGGGATTGGTTTCGCTGGATCAGGCTGTATTTGGTGGAGGCGGGGGCGCGAGAGGTCCGGCGCGCAAATTCAAAAATAAAGATCGCGGCTAGGCTGCCGTGACCTTCTTGCATTCAAATCTCAGGCAACGCTGCCGGAGCGACATCGTCTTGCGCCGCTCCGGCGTTTTCCAAATTCGTTTATGCAGTCTGAGTCGAGCCGTGATCGGGAGTGCTGGGTGGCATTGGCTGCGTTGACAAATCCACCGGTATCGGCGCCGGCGCTTGCGGCATCACCAGCCACGCGATGAAGTAGCCCAGAATCGCGGGCACCAGCGGCACAGGGAAAATAACCAGCAACACCCACACTAACCGCACGATCGTGGAATCCACTTCCAGATATTCGGCGATGCCGCCGCAAACTCCAGCGATCTTGCAGTCGGTTGAAGACCGCATCAGGCGCTTGTGAATCGGCGGCGGTCCGGCAGGCGTCAGGTGTTGTTGCGCGCCACAGTAGTAGCAATAATTCGAATATTCAGCGATATCGCGATGGCATTTCGGGCAATTCATAGTTCCCTCCCGCGGGCCGCGCTCAAACTTCGACCCTCACAGTTAGTATACGACTCGACCTGCCAGAAAGTTTCATGCGAACGCCCGTCTCGACCGCGCGCGAAATAGCCACGCCTTTGCGGAAGAAGTCGAAATCGCGCCTCAGGGGTTAAAACCCCTGATGATCGAGGCGTGGTGTATGGCGGGGCTGAAGCCCCGCCCTTCCAATTCCCGCAATCGCCTAAGGCTACTGCGAAAAGCAGATCCCGCGCTCCCTTCCGTCGTCAGGGCAAGCGGGATGACACCTACTTCGGCTTTTGCCGCAAACTCTAAGGTTGCCAGACCGACACGCCGGACCGTCAAATTTCGCAGCTGCCGGCGAAGACAATCTCTGCACCGCGCCACATCGATCCTCATTTTACTTTTGCGCCTGCCGGAACGTCCTCGGCGAAGGTGCAGAGTACTGGCTTGCCGTCTGGTCCGACGGATGCAGCTAGCAGCATTCCGTTCGACTCCAGGCCACGCATTTTGCGTGGCGCTAGATTTGCGACGATTACCACTTTGCGGCCGACGAGTTCTTCCGGTGCGTACCCCAGTGCGATTCCGGCGAGGACTTGGCGCACTTCGTCGCCAATATCCACGAGCAGCTTGAGAAGCTTGTCCGCGCCCTGAATCCGTTCCGCGGAATTTACGATGCCGACGCGCAATTCCACTTTGGCGAAGTCCTCGATCCCAATCTTTGCGGGTGCAGCGGATGCTGGCGCAGCTCCTGCAGCCGCTGCACCAGCGACGGTTGCTGTGTTAGCTGGGGCTGCCGGTGTCCCCGACGGCTTCGGCACATCGGCCTCCGTCGCGCCCTTGGCAGCCGGGTCCGCACTTCCAGGATTCCGAATTTCGTTCTCCATGGCTTCAATTTTCTCCAATATTTCTTTTTTATCCGCGCGCGGGAACACAGCCTCAATCGTTCCGATGCGGGTCCCGCCCTTCAACGCGCCCCATTCGGCGCGATCAATCCGTTCATCCTCAATCTTGCCCGCCTGCCCCAGCTGCACCCAGATTTTCCGCGTCGATTCCGGGATCACAGGATGCGCGAGTACGGCCAGCAGGCGCACCGACTCCGCCACGCTATAAAGAACCTGCTCGAGTCGCGCGCGCTGCGCCGAGTCGTCGGCCATCGTCCAGGGCTTTTCGCTCGCGAGAAATTTGTCCGCCAGCGCCACAAGACCCCAAATCATCGTGAGCGCTTCGGAAAATTCGTTTTGCTCGTAGGCCTTGCGAATCATGGCGTGGAATGCGCCGGACGTGACCTCAAACAGGCGTTGTGGCGCAGGCGTCGCCGCCGGAATCACGCCACCGAAATAATTCGAGATCATGGTAAGCGTGCGGCTGCACAAATTTCCGAGGCCGTTCGCGAGATCCGCGTTGTAGCGCCTGATGAGCGCGTCGCGCGAAAAGTTGCCGTCCTGGCCGAACACAACTTCGCGCATCAGGTAGTAGCGCAGCGCGTCGTTGCCCAAGGCCTTTACGATTGGCTCCGGGTACGCGACGTTTCCTTTCGACTTGCTCATCTTTTCCTGCTCAAACAGCAGCCAGCCGTGCGCGAAAATTTTCTCCGGCAGCGGCAGCTCGGCCGCCATCAGGAACGCCGGCCAGTAAATCGCGTGGAAGCGGATGATTTCCTTCCCGATCATGTGCAGGTCGGCGGGCCAGAATTTTGCAAACTTCGCGTTTGCCGAGGCATCGGGCGAGCCGTAACCGATGCCGGTCATGTAGCTGGTCAGCGCGTCGTACCAAACATAAAAAACGTGATCGGGATCGCCCGGCCACGGAATTCCCCACTTGATCGACTGGCGGCTGATCGAAAGGTCTTTCAGGCCGGCTTCCACGAAGGCACGCACTTCGTTCATGCGGAAATCCGGCTGAACGAATTGCGGATGATCCTTGTAAAGCTGAAGCAGCCGGTCGCCATAGGCCGAGAGACGGAAGAAATAATTTTCCTCGGAGATCAGTTCGGCGTCGCGCCCGCAGATCTGGCACTTCGCCGGCTCCGGCGTATCGCTCACGTAGGCGTTGTCGTAGATGCAGTAGCGGCCCTCGTAGCGCTTTTTGTAGATCGCGTCCGGAGACTTCTCCAGCGTGCGCCGCACGAGAGTCTGGACGGCGCGCGCGTGGTCGCCCGAAGTGGTCCGGATGAAATCCGTGATCGAAATTTCGAGCAGCTTCCACAAATCGCGGAAGATCTTTTCGTTCTGATCGACGAGTTTCTGCGGCGTGACGCCTTTGGCTTCCGCGGCGCGTTCGATGTTGACGCCGTGTTCGTCAGTGCCGGTGAGATAGGCTACGTCGTAGCCGCACATGCGTTTGTAGCGGGCGATCACGTCGCAGACGATCGTCGTGTAGGCGGAACCGACGTGCGGGCGCGAGTTCGCGTAATAGATGGGCGTGGTGAGGTAATACTTGGGTTTGGGAGCGGTCATGGAGTGTTAGTGGTTGCCGCCCGTGCTCCGCTTCTCGGCCTGGCGCTGAAATTCGAAAGTGGCGGCGGCGATTACTTCTTTTAGCGGGATGCCTTTTTGCGCGGCGATGCGCTGGCAGTCTTCGTATTCGGGCGTGGCGTTGAGCACTGTGCCGTTCATGCGCGAGACTTTCATTTGTACTTCGCCGAAGGGCGTCGACAGTGGGACAAATTCGCGGTCGAGAATCTTGCGGCGGACTTCGTGGGTGCGGACGCCGAGTGTGGTGGTCTCGCGGAATACCAGATCAATCAGCGCCGCTGCTTTCGCAGGCTCGGCCAATATTGTCACCAGCAGCCCCGGACGATTCTTTTTCATTTGCACGGGCGCGGAAAAAACGTCCAGGGCGCCGGCGGCTAGCGCGCGCTCAGTGAAATAGCCGTAAATTTGCGGGCTCATGTCGTCCACGTTCGTTTCGATCACGGTGATGGGTGCGTCCCAGTGTTCGCCCGGTTCGCTCACGGCGGTTTCGCCGATCAGCAGGCGCAGGACGTTCGCTTTTTCGGTTAAGTTTGCGGAGCCTGCGCCGTAGCCAATGGCGCTGAGGGTCATTTCTGGAATTTCCGAGTAGCGTGTCGCGAGAGTCGTAGCGATCGCCGCGCCCGTTGGAGTCACGAGTTCTTTTGCGATACCGCTCGTGTACATCGGCGCGCCCTTCAGAAGCTCTGCTGTGGCCGGCGCCGGGACAGGCAGAAGCCCGTGCGCTGTCTTGACTTGTCCGGCGCCCACGTCGAGCGGCGAGCAGGAGAATTCGTCAATGCCGAGAAGTTCGAAACCTATCGCGGCGCCAACGATGTCCACGATAGAATCCACTGCGCCGACTTCGTGAAAGTGCACCTGGTCGATCGGCATCTGATGGACTTTGGCTTCCGCTTCGGCGAGGCGCGTGAAGATTTTGCGTGCGCGTTCGGCGGCGCGCGGCGCGAGTTGCGCTTTATCAATGCGACCGAGGATGACGGAAAGCCCGCGATGGTGGTGGCCTTCGCTGGATGCGACTTTCACGTGCGTCGCGAAGATTTGGCCGCGCTGGACTTTCTCCGCGGACATTTTCCAGCCTTCGAAGCCGAGTTTGTGCAGCTCGAATTCGATGGCGTGCAGATCGGCGCCGGCGTCCACGAGGGCGCCCAGAACCATGTCGCCGCTGATGCCGGAGAAGCAATCGAAATAGGCGTGGCGCAGGGTTTTCATCGGTGTTTTGGGCTGTTCCCGGATGAATTCGAGAAAACGATACTAGTCTGCGCCGGAAATCGTGTCAAATGCGCGCGGCTCGGAAACCGATTAATCGAAGTGCCAGAAAGCTGGCGATTGATTGGAGGCTCGGTCGTTTGTTTTCTGTAGTTTACGATGATTTCTAATCGCCGGAGTTGGCGATTGATTTTCGCCGAAAATCCGCCGCTTTTTGGAGGTACCGACGGGATATTCTGCGCGCGGGCGGGGGACAATCTGGAGTTAGAAAGGATCGTCAGTCGGCCGGGTTTAAGCGTACTCGCGGTGTGCGCCAAGCGTTCGGAAACAGGAAGAAGCGAGGTCGCGGGTGGAGTACGAGGGGGCCGAGCAGCGGGGTGGTTGTTCGAGTTAGCAGCCCGTGGAGGGCCGGTGCGCCGGATTGGTCTGAAATTTTCCACAGAGAACGGTAGCACAAATCGCGCAAAAATGCTGGCGGTACACAGGCCCGATGACGGCGGGTTTGAGATCGAAGAAAGGTTTTTCACTTCGCTCAGGATGACGTCAAAACCTGCGCGGCGAGTTCAGATGGACCGCGGCGCGGATGGACAAGCCGTGGCGCGGGCGGGCACGGCATGCGTGCCCCTACGGTCGCTCCAGGGACTTGGCGCAACGCGCAACGTCGCGTGCGGTTTTGACCCGCTGCGATGGTTTCTCTATAATCGCCGGATTCATTGTGGTTAAGGAGCGACGTGTATAAAGCGGTGGAGGAGCGGTTTCGCAAGGCGCTTAGGCATCATATTCACGAGCGGTATAAGACGGATGTGCCGATCGTTACGGAGCGGCCGCCGCGGCTGGCCATGGGCGAGGCGGCTTCGCCGGTGTGTTTCGAGTTGGCCAAACGGCTGAAGAAGCCGCCTCGGGCGTTGGCGCAGGAAATTGCGAATTCGCTTAAGCCAATTAAGGGAATCGCGCGGGTGGAGGTTGCGGGGGGCGGCTACCTGAATGCGTTTTTCGACCGGGCTGAATTTTTTCGGGGGGCTACCGAGGAAGCTGGGCGTGCGGGCGCAGAGCCTGGCGCGAATGCGACCAAGACTGTGGTGGAACATACCAGCATTAACCCAAATAAGGCGGCGCACATCGGGCATTTGCGCAATGCGGTGCTGGGCGATACGTTTGGGCGTTTGTTGCGGCACACGGGAAGGCGCGTCGAAATTCAGAATTACATCGATAACACTGGTGTGCAGGTGGCCGACGTGGTGCTGGGGTTTCTGCACCTCGAGAAGAAATCGCTGGATGAGGTGCGGGCGCTCGCGGCTGCGCCGAAATTTGATTATTTGTGCTGGGATTTGTACACGCGGGTGACGCAATTTCTGGCGGAGGATAAATCGCGGCTGGAATTGCGGAACCAGACCCTGAAGGAGATCGAGGAGGGGCATGGCGACGCGGCGCGGATGGGCGAAGTTGTTTCAACCGCGATCAACTATTGCCACCTGCACACTCTAGACCGGCTGGGAATTGATTTCGATTTGCTGACGCAAGAGAGCGACATCCTGCATTTGAAATTCTGGGATGCGGCGTTCGCGATGTTGAAGGAACGCAGCGCGGTGCAACTCGCGACTTCCGGGAAGAATGCCGGGTGCTGGGTGATGGAGTTGCCTTCTGATCCCAAGGCGGCTGGTGAGGGCTCGGAGGACACGGCCGCGGCGGGAGAAGCTGCGGAAGAACCCGCGGAAGAGGCGAAGATTATTGTGCGGTCTACCGGGACCGTCACTTACGTGGGCAAGGATATCGCACTGCACCTTTGGAAATTCGGGCTGCTGAATCGCGACTTTCATTACCGGCGTTTTTACAAACATCCTGACGGGCACCAGGCGTGGGTAACGGCTAGCGACGGCGACGATCCGGGCGCGCCGGAATTTGGGCACGCGCGGGAACTTTTCAACGTGATTGATTCGCGGCAGGCTTATCCGCAGCAGGTGGTCGTCGCGGCTTTACGGGCCCTTGGTTACGGCGACGAGGCGGACCACTTGAAGCATTTTGCTTACAACGTCGTCGCGCTCACGCCGCGTTGCGCGCTGGAGATGGGTTACGAGATTCCCCCGGAAGACGCGAAGCGGGCTTATATCGAGGTGAGTGGGCGGAAGGGCCAGGGCGTGAAGGCTGACGATTTGATTGACCAGCTGGAGGCGGGCGCGCGGAAGGAAGTGGATGCGCGTCATCCGGATGCGCCGGAGGGCGAGCTGGCGGCGATTGCGCACGCTGTGGCGATTGGGGCCTTGCGATATTTTCTCTTGCGTTTTACGCGTTCGACCGTGATTGCATTTGATTTTAAGGATGCGCTGAGTTTTGAGGGCGAGACTGGGCCTTACGTGCAGTATGCGGTGGTGCGCGTGAATGGAATTCTGCGCAAGGGGGCGGAACTGGATCCTCGCGTCGCGGTGGAAGATGCTGCGAATACTGCTCGATTGAAGAGCGGCGAGATTGATGCGGGGCGGTTTCTTACTTCTCCGGAGTACGACGATATTTGGGATCTTGTGGTTTTGGCTGGATCGTTTGATGCGCGGCTCGATACGGCTGTGGCGTCGCAGGAGCCGGCGTTTTTGGCGCGGTTTGCGTTTGAATTGGCGCAGGCTTTCAATGTGTTTTATCACAAGCATCATATTTTGTCGGAGGAGGATGCTGAGAAGCGGGCGTTTTTGCTGCTGGTTACGGCGCTGGTGCGGGAGCAGTTGGTGACGACTTTGGGATTGTTGGGGATTACCGCGCCGGAGAAGATGTGAAGGGTCGGCGGCGCATTACGAATGCGAAGAGAGATCCTTCGCTCCGCTCAGGATGACATCAAAAGCAAAAGCGCGCCCGGTTCTCGCGGCGCTAGAGTTTCATTGCGAAGTCCACGATCGAGCGGATGGCTACGCCTGTGGGGCCTTTGGCTAGCCAGGGTTTGCCGTCATCTACCCAGCACGTGGCGGCTATATCTAAGTGGATCCACGGCGTGTCTTCGGCGAATTCCTTGATGAACCAGGCGCCGGTGATGGCGCCGCCGCCTTTGCCGCTGCCGGTGTTGCGAATGTCCGCGATATTGCTTTTGATCATTTCCTCATACTCGTCGTCCATGGGCATGGGCCACATTTTTTCGCCGGCGGCTTTGGCGCTTTCGAGGAATTGATCGAGATATTCGCGCGGAGTGCCGAACGCGCCGACGTGCACGCTGGCGAGGGCGACCTGGATCGCGCCGGTGAGCGTGGCGGCGTCAATCAGGTGCGTGCAACCGAGTTTGCGCGCGTAGAAAACGCCGTCGGCGAGAATCATGCGGCCTTCGGCGTCGGTGTTAATTACCTCGATGGTCTTGCCGGACATGGCTACTTGCACGTCGCCGGGTTTTTGCGCGCGGCCTCCGGGCATATTTTCGGTAGCGGGGATTACGGCGATTACCGGAACGGCGGGCTTCAGGTACGCGAGAGCGCGCATGGCGCCGAGCATGGTAGCGGCGCCGCCCATGTCGTACTTCATTTTTTCCATGTTGTCGGCGGGCTTGATGGAGATGCCGCCGGTGTCAAAGGTGACGCCTTTGCCGACGAGGCCGAGGACCGGTGAATCCGGACGGGCGTTGTCTGGCGTGTAACGGACCACGATGACGCGCGGCGGTTCGACGCTGCCTTGCGCGACGCCAATCAGCGCGCCCATTTTCAATTCGGAGATTTTGCGCTCGTCGAGGATTTCGATGCCGAGGCCGACTTCCTTGGCCATCGCTTCGGCGCGAGCGGCCAGCATGCGCGGAGTGAGGCGATTGGAAGGCTCGTTGATCAGATCGCGGGCGAAATTTTGCGATTCGGCGATGACGCGGCCGTGCTCGACGGCTTCCGCGAGATTTCCATTTTGCGCGGCGGAATCAAAGCCGGCGAGTGAGACGGACTGAATCTCGCGATTGGGCTTCTTTTCCGTGCGGTACTTGTCAGATTCGAAATCGGCGACGATCAGGCCTTCGGTGACGGCCTGCGCAGCGGCGGCGCCACGTTCGCCTTCACGGGCGAGGAAGATGAATTTCTTCACGCCGCGCGATTTCAGATGGCGCAAGGCGGCGCCGGAGATTTTGCGGAGATCCGAGACTGAAAATTTTCCGGGCTTCCCTGCTCCCACCAGCAGCAGGCGCTTGGCGTCCAAACCTTCGGGGAAATGCACGAGAACGAGTTCGAGCGCTTTGCCCGTGAGCTCTCCGCTGGAGGCGAGGGCGGCGAGGCGGCCGTCCATTTTTTCGTCAATGTCGGCGAGGACTCCCTCGATTTTATTGTCCTGGTCAAAAACGTAGGTTACGAGTGCATCGGCGTGGATCGAAGAATACGGCTGGCTATCGAGTTGGATCTGCATGTCTCCCTTTCGCTATTCATCGAATTAGTTTCAGCGGCGGCGGGAGCGATAGATGGCTTCATTAGCTTCCCGTTTGGCCTCTTTTTGTTTCTCGGCTTCGCGCCGGTCGTGGAATTTTTTGCCTTTGGCGATGGCCAGTTCGCACTTCGCGATGCCGTCGCGGAAGTAAATCTTAGTCGGAACGATGGTCATGCCTTTCTGCTGGGTCTGGACGAGCAGGCGGTCCAGTTCGCGCCGGTTGAGCAGGAGCTTCCGTTTCCGGAGGGGATCGTGGTTCCTGAAGCCCCCGGGCAGATACTCGGGAATATGGCAGTTTACCAGCCAAGCCTCGCCAACGCGAATCTCGGCGTAGGCCTCCCGGAGGGTGCCTTTGCCTTCGCGCAGGGATTTGACCTCAGTACCTACGAGTACCAGGCCAGCTTCCAAACTATCCAGGAGGTGGTAATTGTAGGAGGCGGCGCGATTCTGCGAAACAATCTTGACGCCCTGGTGTTGAGACTTCTGGGGGTTTGTGTTCACGTCAGAACTATAATAGCCGCCGCGAGCAAGTTGCCGCAAGTCACGGATTTCGATGCATTTCCGGCGATTGACGCAAGATTTTACAAAGTCTTAACACGGAAACGGCCGGGAGTTCAGTTATTCATACGTCTAACACAACTTTGCGGATTTGTTGCCGCATCACACTGCGGGTGCTAAACTCGACAGGAATTAGCATATCCAGCGGAGGCTCACTTTTGCGTCGTACAGGATACTTGCCGCTTTTGGTGGCGGCTGCCCTTTTGCTAGCCGGCTGCCCCAAGGGCAACGAGGATTTTTCGGCTGCGCAAAAAGCCAACGCGCTGCAAGACTATGACACGGCTCTAGTTCACTACGAACGAGCGCTCCGCAGCGACCCCACCAACGCGGAATACAAGCTGCGCGCTTCCCAGGCGCGTTACGACGCAGGCGAATTTCACATCCATCAAGGCCAGCAAGCGCTGAAACTTGGCGATCTACAGCTCGCTCTGGCCGAGTTTCAGAAAGCACAGCTCATTGATCCATCCAACGTGGCGGCCGACCAACAAGTAAAGCGCACGATGGAATTGATGAACCCGACGCCCAAGACCAACGCGACGGCTCCGAACGAACAGATTCTTTCGGAGCCTCCGGAACTCAAGCCGCTCTCGCGCGAACCCATCAACCTGAAGATGACGAATGACGCGCGGGTGGTTTACGAGACGATCGCGAAATTGGCGGGCCTGAGCGTGATTTTTGATCCCGATTTCACCTCGCGGCGGATCACGGCGGAATTACCGAACGTCACACTGGAACAAGCGCTCGATGCCGTGTCACTCGAGAGCAAAGCTTTCTGGAAGCCAGTGACACCGACAGTGATATTCGTCGCACCAGACCAGCCGCAGAAGCGCAAAGACCTGGAAGATGAGGTTGTGCAGACGTTTTATCTGTCGAACACGCTGACGCCCCAAGACCTGACAGAAGTCGTAAATGGGCTGCGCCAATTGTTGGACCTGCATCGCTTGTCGCAGGTAAATTCGCAGAATGCGATCGTGATCCGCGACACCCCGGACAAGTTATTGCTAGCGTCGAGAATCATTAAGGATATCGACAAGGCCAAACCGGAAGTTTTGATTCACGTGCAGGTTTTGACGGCGAGCGTGAGCCGCATGCGCGATTTAGGAATTTTGCCCGGCCAGACCGTTTCCGTGGCTTTCCAGCCGCGCTCCGCGCTGAATCCCAACGGCAACACCAGTTCGACCTCCGGCTCTAGCGGTTCGACCACAACCACCAACAACCAAGTGTCGCTGAACAATTTGAAGAGGCTGTCCACGCAGGACTGGGCCATCACGCTTCCCGGAGCGCAGGCAAACGCAATCTTGACAGATGACCGCACGAAGATCATTCAGGATCCCGAATTGCGGGTGACGGATGGACAAAAGGCAACGCTGAAGATCGGCTCACGAGTACCGGTTGCGACCGGAAGCTTTCAGGCGGGTGTCGGCGTGGGCGTCACCGGGAGCTCGGGCGTTGTGAACCCCCTGGTCAACACACAATTCCAATACATTGATGTGGGCGTGAATATCGAAGTTACTCCGCGCGTCCATCCGGACGGCGAAGTGAGCATGAAACTGACCGTAGACATATCGCAGATCACGTCCACCAGCAATATCGGCGGGATCAACCAACCGGTCATCGGCCAGAAGAAGATAGAACACGATATTCGGTTGAAGGAAGGCGAAGTTAATATATTGGGCGGCCTTATCGAACGCTCGGTCACCAACAACGTTAACGGAATACCTGGCATCGGCGAAGTTCCCGGGCTGGGTTATCTCTTCTCGGATAATAATCACCAGATCGCGGAGGATGAGACGCTGATTGTCCTGACGCCGCACGTTCTTCGCCTCCCTTCGCTCACGGCCGAAAATCTGCAGCCCATTGCCGCCGGCACGGACTCAAATGTGCGCGTGTATCGCGACGATGCGACCGTGGAAATTCCGGCGACCGCGCAGCCGGCGGCTCAGATGGTTCCACAGGCTGGCCGTCTGAACGCGGGAGCTGTGGGACCCGGAGTTACGTCGGCTTCGATGCCGCAACAAGCCCAGCCGCAGGGAGCAATGACGACGCCACAGCCCGGCGCCGCCGTGCAACTTCATTTTGAACCTTCCACGACGGTCCTGAAGCCCGGCGACACGACGACGCTGGGGCTCGCCATCTCGAACGTGAACGATCTTTTTTCGATTCCACTGATGATCCATTACAACCCGGCGGTGATTCAGGTGGAGGAAGTGCGCAACGGAGGATTCCTTTCCGGCGGAACGCAGGAAATTGCGGTCGTGCAGCGAATTGACCAACAGAAGGGCGAGGTAGTGGTTTCGGCGACGCGGCAGCCGAATACTCCGGGCGTGAGCGGGACCGGAACTGTGCTCGGCCTGGTGATACGCGCGGTCGGTCCCGGAGTCGCGAACCTGCAAATCCTGGAAGCGAACGCGCGCAATTCGCAGCAACAGCCCATTCCGATCGTGTCTGGAGAAGCCACCATTCAGGTGCATTAAAGAATCATGAGTTGGAATCGCAGCGACGTGAGTTCCCTTCCCGAACGGCAGCCGCTCTCGAGACTTTTGTTTTTGCGGCGTCTTGCGCCGCGAGCGCTCCGGCAGCGGCATGGCTCCGCGGGAGTCACGCTTCTTGAACTGATTATCGCTTGCGCGATTCTTATAATTTTGGCGTCCATTTCGGTGCCGCTCGCGCGCAATACAGTGAAGCGCGCCAAAGAAGAAGAGCTGCGCCGCGATCTGCGCGAAATGCGCGACGCCATTGACCGCTACAAGGACGCTTCCGACAAGGGCCAGATTCAAGTGAAGGCTGGTACGGAAGGCTATCCGGTGGATTTGGAAACATTGACGACGCCGACGCAGCTCACGGGCGCTGCGGACAAGCGCATCCGTTTTTTGCGCAAAATTCCGTCGGACCCGATGACTGGGAACAAGGATTGGGGCATGCGTTCAGTGCAGGACGATCCGGATTCGACGGCGTGGGGCGGTCAGGATGTGTTCGATGTGTTTACAAAGTCGTCTGGAACTGCGCTGGACGGCACGAAATATTCGGATTGGTAATTATTAGTGGTTGCCGCGGCGAGCGATTGAAAAATGATCTCCAGAATACATTGCGCGAAAAGCAGGCTCGGTCAAGGCGGAGCGGCGCAGGACGGGTTCACTTTGATCGAACTGATGGTGGTGATTACCATCATTCTGATTCTCGCGTCGATTGCCGCGGGACAGTATCAAAAGACCGTGCTGAGGGCGAAAGAGACCAAGTTGCGGTCCGAACTGCAGGTTATGAGAAAGGCCATTTTCGACTATACGACGGACAAGGAATGCGGCCCGTCGTCGCTGCAGGATCTGGTAAGCAACAACTACTTGAGCCGAATACCCGATGATCCAATGACCGGAACTTCTGATTGGGTCACAACATCGGACGACGTGGGCTACAGTCCTGAGCAAAGTTGTTACGGGATTACCGATATAAAGTCGGCGTCGGACAAGGTCTCGCCGTTCGAAAGTACCGCGTACAGCTCCTGGTAACATCTCTGCGTCTCGTCAAAAACGTCTCCCCCGCTGGCCTCTCACCACCCTCGGATAAGGTGAGCTGACGGCTGTCCTTTTTAATCTGCCAACACAGAAATTGTGGACCCAGAAGAAGTACGGCGGTACACTCTCGCCGACGGAATGTGGGGAAGCAGACAGCCCCCCTCCATTTCTCTCGTGTGTCCCTCACCCGCTGTCTGCGCCCCGACCCTAGGAGAAGGTCTATGCGAAAACTACTGTTTTTCGTGCTGTTCTTGGTGTGCCTACCGCCGGCCGCTAAGGCGCAGGCCACACTGATACCTGCGGGAACTTTGCTACATTGCACGATAGACGATCCAACCATTTCACCGAAAACCGCCGAAGTGGGCGATCCGGTGCTTTGCCACCTCAACCAGTTCACGGAGTTCGGTCGCGCGGCGTTCCCTCGCGGCTCTTACTTGGCGGGACATCTGGAGGCGTCCAAACAGCCGGGCCACTTCATTGGCAAGGGATACCTGAATATTGTGTTCGATCACATAGGCCTGCCGAATACAGACAGCGATTTGCAAGCGCGAATCGTGGCCGCCCAGGGCCAGCACGTTGATAAACAGGGCGACATCGTGGGTCACGGCCATGCGAAGCGCGATGTGATCGAGTGGATGATTCCGCCCCTGTGGCCCTGGAAGGTGATCACGCTGCCCGCGCGCGGCCCGCAACCGAAGCTGAAAACCGAGCAGATGATTACTCTGAAAGTGATGCAGGACGTGGAGCTGCCCCAATTAACGGCATATTTATCGCCGTCGCCATCGCCATCGCATTACTACGGAGGTGCGAACGTAGCGCCGCGCGTGCAATCTTACGAGCAACCATCCGGCGGAGGCCCGCTGGCGTCGCAATCTTCGTCCCGAGTGTATTACGTGGCGCCTAGCACTCCCTCGACGGATCCGCCCGGTTCGCTAGGCTCAGCGCGACCAAACCTGCCGAGCCGCGACCTCACGCTGGTAGCGTTGAAATCGGAGATGATCTATCCCGCGAGGGATTACTGGGTGGCCGGCAGGGTGCTTTTCTACGTGCTCCCTGACGGCAGCGAGGCGTCCGCGGATCTCAGCAGTATCGATTGGCAGCGCACCACGGACTTGAATGCTGAACGCGGAGTCCGGGTGACGTTGCGGACAAACCCGAGCCACTTCTAAGGCTCACAATTCTTCGGTCGTTGCGCGGGGCGCGATGAGAAGATCGCCGCGCTCGTCGCTATAGTTGTGCACCGCGCCTGTGAGATTCGGTGCGCGGCCAATGAGAACCGCGGATGCGTGCGACTGGGGGCACAGCCGCACGCGTCTTTTTCTTCTCGGTGCGCGGCGCCGAACTTTTCTTCGGACGCAGCGCATCATTCGCGATTCTTGATGTTAGTGTTTGGATGCCGAATGCGTTTTGTGTAGTGCGGGACCGGCAGCCGCCTTGGCGACCATTCGGACCGTCCAGAAATCGTCCGACAGATTCGCGTCCGTCAGGTAGGCATACGGGAATGTGAAATAGCCGCCCATCCCCCATCCGTCGCCCCAGGAGTTGCGGATGATAAAGCGCTGAGACGGATCGTCGTAGCCAAGGGCCAAAACCGCATGGCCGCCCAGCACTTTTTCGCCGGCTGCGGGCATGGGCGCGACGCCCGTCTGAGCCACCTGAGGGCTTTCGAAGCTTTCGTACACCGTGAATCCGAATACGAACGGACAGCCCGAGGCGAGACATCCCTTCATCTGATTCAGTACCTGGGGCACTCTCTGGTACTGAAGGACCTTCCCGAGCGGAGCGTCCTTATAAGCTGGCGCTGGCGGTTTTTGAGCGAACTTGGCGATGTCGTAGGCCCAGTCCCGTCTCCGGGCATGCGCCGATGTTGCCGACGCTCTTGATGCCGTCGCGGATCTGCGCGCCGCTATCGGTTCCCACAGTGCCTTCCATGACGCGTTCGTTCTAGTAGATGAACAGCCGCGAGGGCGTGAAGATTTTCGGATCGTGTTGCTTGATTTGCTCGAACTCCAGCGCACCGGCGATGGAGTTGGCCGTGCAACTGCCCAGCCGTCCCTGGTCGTAAACTTCCTTGGGACACTGCGGCCGCAGATCTTCGCTCGGCGGAAGCGCTGCCATATTCTCGACCGGCGCGGAATACATGAAATCGCGTTGGTCGGGCAAATCGGGAACACATCCGTAGGAATGTTTAGACATGCTAGTCCTCCTTGGGCACGAGGATTCGCGCCTGCGTCGTTAGGTTAGGCTCAGTGCTGGATTTCCTCGGGTCCGTGTGAAGTAATAGTGATCGTTGTGAGGAAATCGTTTCAATGCAGTGCGACGAGGTTCAAGAAGGGCGCGGCATGAGGTCCGCTGGGTTCGGGAGCCCACCAAGCTGATTGGTAACTCGCACTGAGAGGGAGAAGTGTTTGGCTCTTGCTGGGCAATCGCGCGTTACTGCCCATCATCCTCGCGAGTTGACGCGCGAGCTCACGCCGCAGCGGTTTTTAACCAGCACTTCACGGCAGATTCTGGCACGACTTGCGTTAATCCTCCGCCTCATACGTCCAGATCTGTGCGGGCTCGTTTCCTTTCGCTGGAACGCCCACGTAGAACCGATCGCGCTTCGCAAACCAATATCCCGTGCGCACGCCGATGGTCGAAGGAACGTTCTGAATGAGCGAGTAATGGTCGGGATCGGCTTGCTGGAGCACACTAATGAATCCCTCGCCGCCGATCACGTAGATGCGCTTTCGCGATGCGTCGAAGAAAACATCGTCGCACTCGCCCGCGGCTCTCAGTCGTGCGATCTCCTTGCCGGTTTCCGTGTCCAAAACAACCATCATGGGAGTCTTGCGTGTAATCGTGAATAAACGGTGGTCTTCTTCGTCCAGAGCCATTGCATAGTTTCCACGCAAGCCCTTCAGCGGCCATTTCGTGACGGCACCGGTTTTGCGCTCAATGGACTCGACCACATTGTCGGCGTCCGGCACGTTCACATAGATATGCTCGCCGGAAGCTTCTAGCTGGAACGACTCAGGGTGCCCGCCCGTCTTGAAAATTTCGCCCACTCTTTCGTCGGTTGCGGGATCAATTGTCGCGATGCCTCCGTCCTCTTCGCCAAATCCCACAAACACTTTTTTGGACCGCGCGTCATAGCGCATATTGTCCGGGTCTTCGCCGAGTTCGATCGATTTGCGAAGAGTGTAGGTCGCTCCATCGTAGACATTCACTTTGCCGTCGCCGGCATTCGCCACGTAAAGCTTGTCGAAGTCGGGCACGTAGAGAGGACCTTGCGGCTCGCTGAGCCCCTGAATGCTGTGAATCACGCGGCCAGAAAACACGTCGATCACTTCCAACGTATTATTTCCCAGAGCGGAGACGAAGAGGCGTCTGCGCTTTGCATCCGCCGTGAAGTGATCGAGGCGTCCGGCCACGTTCGGTACCGGAATTTCCTCCTCCAGTTGCAGGGCAGAAAGCTCGCGAGTCTGCTGCATCGTCGCCGCCGATCTTGGGCTGTTCGTTGCCATAAGAATGAACGCAGCCGAGACGGTTGCGCATATTGGCGCCAATTTCTTCATGTTTTTCTCTCCTGAATGAGTTCAGAACGACTCTGCCACAACCAAGAAGCTGCCCTACGGACGCGGCTCGTAAACCAATATCGCAGCAGGGTCTGTATCGTTCTTTGGCGCCGCGACGTAGTAACGGTTGAGCTCGCGGGACCAGAAAGAAGTGCCGGCTCCGGGCCGTGTGGGAATCGTTCCGATTTGGGAGTAATGGTCGGAATCAAGCTGCTGGTAAACGTAGACGAAGCCGACGTCGAAACCCCGGCCGCCGGAAACGTAAATGCGGCGCCGCTCGGCATCAAAATAAACGCCGTCCATTCCTTCCATGGTGGGGAGAGTTTCGACTTCTCTTCCTGAAGTCGAGTCCATTACCACCATTTGGGGAGGAACATGCGTGCCCAGGAACAGCCGCTTCGCTGGTCCATCAAACGCAGCATCGCCCGGACGCTGGCTGCTGACCGGCCAGGTTGAAATGACATGGCGGTTGTGGGTATCAATCACCTGGACCTGGCTGTTTGCGGGGATTAAGGCGAAGAGCGTGGTTCCCGAATAGTTCAGCAAAAGTTCGGCGGGATGGGCAGCCACTTGAACGTCCGCGATTTTCTTGTCTTCAACAGCATCAATGATTGCCACCTCGCCGTAGTCTTTGCCGGCATCTTTGCCGCCGTAGCCAACGTAAAGTAATTTTCCGTTTGGATCGTAGGCGACGCGGTTCGGTCCAGCCTCCAGGCGAATTGAATCAAGAAGCGCGAGCGAATCGCCGCGAAAGACGCGGACCATTCCGTCATCGCCGCTGGCGACGAAAAGCTTGTTGAGCGCCGCAAGATACGCAATACCTTGCGGCTTTTGGAATCCAGGAATCCGGCACGACCACTTTCCCTCGTGGAGGTCCACAACTTCCACCGAACCATTCTCAAGGCCGGAGACGAATAAACGCTGGCCCTTCACGTCCACGTCCAAATGATCGAGTCGCCCGTTCACGCCCGGCATCGGGATAGTTGCAACGAGGCGTAAGGACGGAATTTTCCGTTGTTGCGCACACATTGCGGAAATTGCAGCGGAGAACCCCAATATTGTTACTAAACCGATGGCGAACAGCTTCGTCATCCCTACCCTCGATTCCGCGACCCTACTATCGTCCTTCTTCAAGGCTCTTTCCCGCGTCAACGAAGAACCACAGCAGCCCTGAAATAACGGTGACCGCAGCAGCAAGATCGAGAGCTTGCATCCAGCTGTAGCGCGTCGCAATGTACGCCGTAACCGTCGACGAAATCGCGCCGCCCACGCTTCCTAACGTGTTCATCAGCGCCGAAAGCGTGGCGGAATGGTCCGGGACCAGATCAATACAGGCAGCCCAGAAATTCGCGGCACCGAACATCAGGAATCCCGCGGCAAGCGCTATCATGGGGAGCGCGAAGGAAGTATTGGCCGTGTGACTGCCGGAGTAGAGCAAAAAAGCCGACAATCCCATACCCACCCACACCGCACACTGGCGCCCACGAGTGCGTCCAAAATTTCTCGCAACCCGGTCAGAAAATAATCCGCCCAGCGGCGAAATCAACGTCATTGCCAGAAATGGAAATGAAGTCCACACCGCCGCTTGCATCACTCCCAGCCCGCGCACTTTCACCGCATAAAAGTAGAACCAGTTGTAATAGACGTAAAAAGCATACCCCTGGCAGCCGTAGCCGAGGATCAATCCCCAGATCGAACGGCTGGAAAGCAATCTGCCCCAGGGAGCCGGCTTGCGCGGCGACGATGTTTCGCGTTTTCGGCGCGCCAAACCCTCCGCGTCAGGGTAAATCGCCGCAAGTTCCGCCGCGTTCACACCCGGGTGTTGCTCCGGCCAGTCGGTGCAGTACACCCACCACAGCAAGAGCACTACGAATGAGATCGCAGCACAGAGATAGAACGAAATCCGCCAGCCCCAATGGATCATCGTCCATGAAATGAAAATCGGCGTCAGGGTCCCGCCAAGCCCCAGTCCCGCCGTTTGCAAACCGCTCGCAAAACCTCGCTCGCGCGCGGCTGTCCAGGACGCGATTACGCGAGTCACATTCGCCGAACTGGCCGCCTCGCCGACGCCAGTGAAAAACCGAATCAACTGAAACGCGAGTAGGACGCTGATTCCGCTGGTTACTGCGAACCTCGGCGCCAATCCCATCGCCGCGGTGCCCACGCAGAACAGCAGCATCGAGATCGTCAACGTGCGACGCGGGCCGAAGCGGTCTCCGATGTATCCCCAGGGAATCTGAAACAGGCCATAGCCCCACAGGAAGGCGCTGAAAATGCGGCCCATCGTGATCGTGTCGTACGAAAATTCCTCGGAAATATATTTTCCGGCGATGCTCAAATTCAGGCGGCACAACGTGGTCACCGCCATGATCAACATCACGATCAGCATGATCCGCCAGCGAACCCAGGTGGGAGCGGCGCCAGCGGACGCGCCGGGGGCCTGCACGGCTTGCGGAGGAAGAGTGCTTGAATTGCTCAAGAGATTCTTTAGCCCCGTGGTGAGATTAGTGGCTCGTCTTGGTACACCCGAAATCTGAGAGAGAGTGAGAAGGGAGGCCGAGCACCGCGGCTTGGCCTTCCCCAAGCAAATCTGCCGATTACCAGATGAGCTTCAATCCCAGTTGAATCTGCCGTGAAGAAGTGGACGTTTGGTTCAGCGCGGTCGGCAGCGCAGCGCCGTTGAAGTCGAAGACCGAATTGTTCTGCGAGCCGTTCAGGAAATTGGGTCCTATGAAGTTCGTGTGATTCAGGATGTTGAAGAACTCCGCGCGGAACTGCACGTTGAACGTTTCCGAAATTTTCGGCACGCGCGTGTTCTTGAAAATCGAGAAGTCCACCGTGGTGAGGCCAGGACCATAGAATTGGTTGCGGCGCGTGTTTCCGAGCACGTTCGAGCAGAACTGCTGCCCGGCTGGCGCCGGCGTTCCTTGGTAGGTGGGCGCAGTAAACGATAGCGGCGCGCAGCCGTACGGATTGGCCGTCGTCGCGAGTGGGAGAGACGCCGGCGCAGTAGGTGGCGTGAAGCAAGCCGTGTTCAGGTAGTTCACGCCGCCATGAATTGGTTTGCAACCGGGAATGAGGCTTGCGAAATCCGTGGTGAAATCGCCGTTGAAGCCGGAACCCAGCGGGTCATTGCCATCTCCAACCGTAGCCGTGAACGGCGAGCCCGTGGTGTAGGTAATGATGCTGCCGAGCTGCCATCCGCCCGCCAAATTTGAAAGCAGCGCGGACGAGGTCTGTGGCGAAGGCAGGTTCCAGATAAAGTTTCCCACCAGCACGTTGCGGATGTCGAAATCGCAAGGACCCACTCGCGCGGATTTATCCAGGAGCAACGGCACGGCAATCGAAGTCAGATATGTATCGCCAGTGACGGGAGCCGAGCTCGTGTCGCGGCACTTGCCGAACGTGTAAGAAAGTTGGCCTTGAATGCCGTGGCTGGCTGTCTTCTTCAGTTGAGCCTGGAACGAATTATATGACGACTCGCCATCGAACAACACGGGGCGAATACCCGCACCGCCGCCCCAGTTCGAATCGATCCTGGTTCCGGTTTGATTGTTGGCGCAGGTGTTGATAGATGGTGTCACTTGATACGGAACGATCTGGCTCGGATCGCAAGGAAATACGAGTCCAACTCCCGTCACTGCCGTCGGCTGGACCAGATTGATGTCGTCCGAAGCTACGGAAAGATGAACCGAACGCGACCCGACATACCCGGCGGTGCCGGTAAAACCGTAGCCAAGGTCGCGCTGAATATTCAGGTTGTAATTCATCACCAGAGCGCGATGCGGGTTCGGATCCACGAAGCGGTTGCGGATGCTTTGGCGATTGAAATTCACATTCGGGTCCGCTAGGCCGGTTCCTAAGGTAGCGTTCGGGTCGGCGCCGATGATTTGGAACGGCGCCGTGGCCGCGGTATTCAATCCGAATTCGTAGGGCAGCGGCAACACGTCGAACATGCCAAATCCTGCTCGCACTGCCGTCTTATTGTCCTTGAACGGATCCCAGGCCAGACCAATGCGCGGCTCGAAATTGTAAACCGTCGGATTCGACCTGATCGGGCTGTTAGTTCCGACGGGGCCACACAGCGTGGTGCCTGGTGTGCAGTTCGCGACCGTTTGAATTTGCTGAAATCCGGCGGCAGCCACGGTGTATCCGTTGACGGTATAACCCGGAACGGTATTCGCGTCCGTGGGACGCGTTGTCATTTCGTACCGCAGGCCCAGATTCAGCGTCAGGTTCGACTTTGCCCGCCAGTCGTCCTGGATGTATCCGGCGAATAGACTTTGGCGCAGTCCGACTTCCGTCGAACCGCCTGGTGCCAGAGCGTTCAGTTGTTTTGGATCGTTCTGCAGGAAGCCGATAAGCGAGTACGAATTCATTCGGCCATTGGGGCTCAACTGCTCCAGGATGTTGTACTGCATCCGCTCAAATGCGAAGCCCACTTTAATCGAATGGGTTCCGCGGGTGATGAACGCGTCATCGTCCGCCTGAATGGAGTTGAATGCGTGAGTGAACCGATTGAACCCACCCAGGCCGTAGGCCGTGGTGATTCCAGATATCGGAATCTGAGGTGTAGCTTTTGCGCCGGGAGCGATTGCCAGCGTCGGATCCGTGGCCACCGCATCGCCCGTAACGGGGGTATTGATGTCACCTTCGACGCGGCTCACACCAAACCGGAAGGTATTCAGCAGTTCCGCGCTGAATATGTGAGTCTCTTCGATGCTGCCCGCTTCTCTACTAGACACAACTTCGTGAATCGTGTTTCCAAGCGGATCGCCCTGAGATTGCGGACCGGAATCATGGAAATAACTTCCGTCCACGCTGTCGCTATCGGATATTTTGTGATCCACGCGAAATATCGCGTAGTTCTCATTGGCAATCGTCGGGATGTTGACGTTTTGCGACACGGTATCCGTATTTGTGGCGTTTTGGCAAGACGCCGGGCAAGGCCACAGGGCCAAATAAGGCACGACTGCGGGACTGACGGTGATCGCCTGCAACGAGGCGCACGGATTTGTCCCGCTCGGAACGCACAGTTGACCTCCGCGCGCTTCCGCCGACGGAACATTGATCACCGTGGAACCGGTTTGCTTCTGGCGAAACCCTTCATAGTTGCCGAAGATGAACGTTTTGTCCTTGATGATCGGCCCTCCAGCGGAGACCCCAAACTGCGTGCGGTGAAACGTCGGTATGTTGGACCCATCGAAAAAGTTGCGCGCGTCAAAAACGCTATCGCGATCAAAGAAGTAGCCCGTGCCATGAAACTGATCGGTGCCGGATTTTGTGATCGCATTGATAATCGCGCCTGACGTTCTGCCGTACTCCGCCGTGTATCCCGTGGTGATGACGGAAAATTCCTGAATGGCGTCAACCCCCAAATTCAGTCCCGTCGGGCCGCCAGGAGCTGCGTTCGAGTAGTCGTTGATGGTCAGGCCGTTCACGCGGTAATTGTTCTCGTTCGCGCGGTGGCCGGAATCGCTCAACTGGTTGCCAAACCCACGGTTTCCTTTGTTGGCATTGAAGCTGGTGCCCACCTGAGTATTGATGGTGGAGACGCCGGGTTCCAGCGTTGCGAGCGACGCCCAATCGCGCCCATTCAGCGGCATTTCCCTCACGGTCGCGGAGTTGACGGTCGCGCTGACCGCCGATGTAGTGGTCTCCACCGCCGGCGGTGCTGCAGTGACTTCGATGCTCTGCTGGACCTGCCCAACCTTCAGGCTGATGTTCAGCTCTTGTTGCTGGCCGACGGTCAGTGTGATTCCTTTTTCGACGATGGTAGTGAACCCTTGCGCCGACGCGGTGACTTCGTAGCTGCTCGGCAAGAGGTTTGGCGCCGTGTAGAATCCGTCCTGGTTCGACGTGACGGAGCGAACGACACCCGTCGCCACGTTTCTGATGGCGACGTTCGCGTTTGGCACTGCGGCCCCAGAAGTATCAGTCACCACGCCCGACAGCGTGGCACCGGAAACCTGCGCTAGCGTCGGAACGGCTCCGAGGCTACTCCAAAGGGAAAATACGAACAGGACCGCTGCGGCAGTGAAAATCTTCTTGAAATTCATAGGCTCCCCCCACACGAATCCCCACACCCGATTCTGCAGCGGACTCTGCGCTCACGCCGCGTTTTGACGCAATGCTTTATGCATCACATCGAAAACATTTATAAATAACTCAGTTAGCTCAATGGAATTAGTAACTTACAGTAAGTGATAACAGGGCTTGCACACGGGAAGCCTTTGACCCTTCGGAATCGCGGAGTTATACTCACGCGACGCCTTTACGCAAGCAATTATGGCCATTAAAGATGGCACTGCCGCGCATCCATTGATCCGCTTTGGAGTTTATGAGTTAGACCTGCGCGCGTGCGAACTTCGCAAGAAGGGTGTAAAGGTAAAACTGCAAGACCAGCCCTGTCAAATCCTAGCTGTGCTGCTTGAACATCCCGGCGAGATCGTGAGCCGCGAAGAGCTTCGCAATCGGTTGTGGCAGCGTGACACGTTTGTTGATTTTGACCACAGCCTGAATACCGCCATTATGCGGCTGCGCGAAGTCCTCGGTGATTCCTCGGAAAACCCGATTTTTATAGAAACGCTGTCACGCCGTGGGTACCGGTTCATCGCTCCCGTCGAGGAGTTAACGGGACAAAGCGGCCCAATCGAGAGAGCCTTAATTGCGCCGAACGCGACCACCTCCGCCGTTGGGGATGAAGGCGTCGCCGTTGAGCTCGCGCGGATGGCGAAACCGGGCTCCCAAGCGAGCCGGGCGCCACATTATTTGTATCTGAAGATTTCCACGCGTGCACTGGAAGGAATCGGACTGATTGCTGCCGTCGGCTTGATCTCGCTTCTGATCTTTCACTACGTAAAAAAGCCTTCTGTCAGCAGCGCAAATTCCGAGCAGATCAAATCGTTGGTAGTGCTGCCGCTGGAAGATCTTTCGGGTGAGAAAGACCAGGATTACTTCGCCGATGGGATGACGGATGAGTTGATCGCCAGTCTGGCGAAAATCCGTCAGCTGCGTGTTACTTCGCGCACTTCGGCGATGGCCTACAAAGGCACGCGGAAACCGCTATCGGAAATCGCGCGTGAGCTCCACGTGGACGCCGTGGTGGAAGGAACCGTGCTGCGCGCCGGGAACCGTGTTCGCATTACGGCCGAACTAGTCCAGGTTTCCACGGATCGTCATCTTTGGGCGGAAACGTACGAGAGCGAACTAGGAAATATATTGACGCTGCAAAGCCACGTGGCCAGCGCCATCGTCAACGAGATACGAATCAACCTCACGCCCGAAGAGCAGAAGCGTCTGGCGACACCCCGCGTGGTTAACGCGCAGGCGTATGAGGACTACTTAAAGGGCCGCTACTACTGGAATAAGCGCTCGGAAGAGGGACTAATCAAGGCAGTGGACTATTATCAACTCGCGGCTCAGAAAGATTCCCAGTACGCGCTGGCATATGCGGGATTGGCTGACTGTTACGACCTTCTTGGCACCACGATCATCGGAGCAATGCCCGCCACGGAAGCAGCTCCGAAGGCAAGAGCCGCGGCGCTAAAGGCTCTGGCTATCGACCCAAGCCTAGTCGACGCTGAGATCACGCTCGCGAGCATCCGGCTGAACTACGATTGGGACTGGCAAGCTGCAGAAAACGGGTTCAAACACGCGCTCGAATTGAATCCCGACCAGGCCACGGCTCACCAGCGCTATTCACTGTATCTGAGCGCGATGGGCCGCTCGGCGGAAAGCCTTGCCGAAATAAAACGTGCGCACGACTTGGACCCGCTCTCGTTGAGCATAAATTTCAGTCTTGGCTGGCGCCTGTATTTGGCGCGCAAATACGATGAAGCCATCCAGCAGTCTCGCAGCACAATTGACCTCGATCCAAATTTCGTTCTCGCGCACCTGGTGCTCGGGCAAGCCTATGAACAAAAGGGCCAGTTCGAACAGGCGATCACGGAGCTGAAAAAGGCGACCTCCCTTTCGCCCAACAGTCCTCTGATGCTGGGCGCGTTGGGTCACGCATACGCGGCGGCGGGCAATCGAGTGGAAGCGGAGAAAGTGCGGGACGACCTCATGCGGCGCTCGAGCGAGCAGTATGTCTCGCCCTTTTACGTCGCGCTGATCTTTACCGGCCTTCGGGAGAATGACAAGGCTCTCGATTGGCTGGACAAAGCGTATCAGGATCGCTCGAACCCACTCATTTTCCTAAAGGTTGACCCGGAGCTCGACCCCTTGCGCGTGAACCCTAGATTCCAGGATCTGCAGCGCCGCATCGGACTTCCTCTTTAATCGAAATTCTCGCCCTGCGCGAACATATCGGTGGCCGAAGGCAGGGCTTCGTTTTCACCACGAAGAACGGCACACCGTGAGACGCTGGCCTTGTGTTGAAGAGGCATCTACGCGGGAAGCTGAAAGTTATGGACGGGCATCTGCACATGTTCCGGCATACGTTCGCAATGCGGCAGCTTCACGCTGGGTGCCGGTTGCTGTTATATACAAGATTCTTGGACACGGGAGCATGTCAACACTCTCAACGTCTACGCGCACGTATGGGCTGAACACACGGAGCAGTTTGAGCGTCAGCGTGCCAGAATTCTGGCACTTATCGGGCACCTGACGCGGGTGCGGTTGCAGAACCGCGTCGAGTCGCGTAATATCTTTAGCGCGGGGTGGAGCAGCCTGGTAGCTCGTCGGGCTCATAACCCGGAGGTCGTTGGTTCAAATCCAACCCCCGCAACC
>CAWAED010000015.1:0-160647 GCA_963781105.1 uncultured Acidobacteriota bacterium
ACGCGCTGCTGCGCATGGCCCGCGAAAATAAGGTCGAGCGCGTTTTCGTCCACTGCTTCATGGACGGCCGCGACACTCCGCCTAATAGCGGTATTGATTTCCTTCGCGCGCTCGAACAAAAGATGCGCGAATACGGCGTCGGCCAAATCGCCACCATCATCGGCCGCTACTACGCCATGGACCGCGACAACCGCTGGGAGCGTATCGAAAAATCGTACCGTGCCATGGTTCAAGGCGACGCCGATGCGAAATTCACCGATCCCATCGCCGCCATCCGCGCGAGCTACGAAAAAGGCGTCACCGACGAATTTGTCGTTCCCGCCGTCATCACCACGGAAGCCGCGGCCGGCAAACCCGCAATCCCGCGCGCGATGATTCGCGACGATGACGCCGTGATTTTCTTTAATTTCCGCGCCGACCGCGCCCGCGAAACCACTCGCGCCCTCATCGAACCCAATTTCAAGGAATTCAACGATCCCGCGCGGCCGAAAAATCTCGCGTTTGTCGCCATGACCCAATACGAAAAGACCTGGCCCTGGCTGCGCTACCTTCTAGCGCCCGAAAAACTCGAGCACATCCTAGCCAATGTGTTTGCCGAGCAGGACTACAAGAATCTGCGCGTTGCCGAAACCGAAAAATACGCGCACGTCACCTATTTCTTCAATGGCGGCGTGGAAAAACCCTTCGGAGGAGAAGAACGCGTAGTCGTCCCGTCGCAGAAAGTGCCCACCTACGATCTAAAACCGGAAATGTCAGCGGCCGGCGTCGCGGACACCGTAATCAACGCCATCGAAAAAGGAAACTTCGACGCCATCATCATGAATTTCGCAAACGCAGACATGGTGGGACATTCCGGCAAGCTCGAAGCCACAATCAAAGCAGTTGAAACCGTGGACGATTGCCTGGGCAGAATTTTCCAGTCGCTGCGCCCGCGCGGCGGCGCCTGGGTCATCACCGCCGACCACGGCAACGCCGAAACCATGATCGATCCCGTGACCGGCGGCCCGCACACCTATCACACGACAAATCCGGTCCCATTCATCCTGCTCACGGAAGACGGCCGCACGCAACTCAAGCCCGGCGGTTCCCTGCGCGATATCGCACCTACTCTATTGGGCGTCCTGGGCGTGCAAGAGCCAGGTGAAATGACGGGCCGCGATCTGCGAGTAGTGAAGAAGTAACAACAGATATTCTCGAGTGTCGGGTGAGGTCCCGCCACACGACGTATGTCATTCCGAGCGCAGCGAGGAATCTCTCTCAGGGTGCTGCAACGTCTGGCACGCCACCCGTTGCGGCTGCGCACTCGCATTAAACCAAAAGTGGATCCTTTGTTTTTAGGACTTTTGCGCGCCGTGTAGCACGGACAAAATCACAATCCGTCCGCGGTCGACGTGATAGGGGATAATGTACGGGCTGTTTGGAATGAGCAGTTCGCGAGTCTCGGGCTCGCGGCCAGGCCGGCCGAGATAGGGATGATTTGCCAACTGCTCCACATACGCTAGGATTCTTTCGGCCAACTTTCGGGCAGCCTCTGGTTTGTCTTGCTCAATGTAACGCTGAACTTCGATGAGCCGGGAAATCGCATTCCCGGTCCAAATCACTTGCATGACGGCGGAGGAACCTTTCGGCGCTTACCCCACGAGCGCAGCCAGCGCGACACCTTCTCGTGAGACACGACACGTCCGGCGCGAAAGTCCTCTATGCCTCTACGAATTGACGCGACCTGCCATTCTTGGTCCTCAACATAGACTTCCAAAGCGTGCGCTGCAATCCAAGACCGGCTCCGCGCCGTCGCGTCGGCAAGCTTGTTCAGGCGGTTTTTCAACTTCGTCGGAATTCGAACGGTCACCGTGGTCGTAGTGCTCATAAGTGCCCTCTTGTGCACATTGTAACACAGACCGGCAGGGAGCACTTCGTGCAGACGATCAATCCCCAGTCGCCGGCTTCGGCGACGTATACCCCTGCCGCGCCGTGATCACGACCTTCTTCTTATGCCCCTTTTTATCCAAAGTCGTCAGCGCATCCCCGGCTTCATCCACCACTTCCACCTTCAACTTGTGATATCTCCCATCCGGCGCAGTCAGCGGAGTAAATCCCATGGTGTACTGATTCCGCAGAAACACCGCCACGGAATTGAAAATATCGTTCATCTCGCCCTCAAATCGCGGGAACCAGGCGTACCCGCCGGTCATCGCCGCGAAAGTCTTCAGCTGGTTTTCCGCCTGCAAATAATTGACGCTCGCGAACTCCGGCCCGGTCATGCTGCGCTCGTGGATTCCCATGGCGTCCAGCGCTGCGCCCATCCCCACGCAGAAGATCGTCACATCGGTTTCTTTCACGCGCTTGAACGTCTGGTCCAGAGTGTGTTTGCTGAATGTGTCGTAACCCGACGCAATAATCAGGATGGATTTCTTGCCCTTCACTTCGCGCAATTGGTCCATCGTTTCCAACACCGCATCGAAAAGATTCGCCTCGTGGAAGTCCGGGAAGTACAGCGAGGCAATCTCCTGCTCCACGCCTTTCTTATCCTGCGTGAAATCCGAAACCAGGTTCGTCTTCAGATCGAACGTCTTCACCGCCACCCAATCCTTCTGATTCAAGTGCTCCAGAAAGTTGTACGCCCAATACTTTCCGCGATAGCCGAAGTAGCTTCCCATGCGGCTGCTGAATTCCATCAGGATCACGATCGTGATCGGTGCTTCGCTCGCTCCAAAATTCGATATCTGCTGCGGCTTATCCTCATCGAGAACTCGAAAATTAGCCTTCTTCAATCCCGTGATGATGTTTCCGTCCTGATCGGTCACGACGGCATCAATATTCACCACGTTTGACTGCACCGAGATCGCCACTTGCGGCGCCTGTGACTGCGCTTGTCCAGCCGACGATGGCTGCTGCTGCCCACTCGGCTGGGGAGGAGCCGCGCCGGGCTGCTGCGTCGGCGCCGGCTTCACCGGACCTTCTTGCTGCGTCGCATACACACGCAGCGCTGCCGGCGGCACGCCCAACATTGCAATTAAGATCGACAGCAAAATAGCCTGAGTCCCTATCTTTACGGTCTTCAAATGGGTACTCCCCTCTTAACGCCCCGTTTCGTTCAGTAGGATGCGCCCAACGCCCTTTCAGGATGGTCAACGCCAATTCCCGCAATTCCGCAATTGCAATTCAGAAAACGCTCGCCGAGTCCCCGTCCGGGCGCCGTCCACCGACATGATAGTATGAGTAGTCACTCGCTCTGCGTAAGAATTTCACTCTCTGGGGGAAAATCAGGATGGCGCGCTCGCGCATTCCAGCTCCGATTCTTGTCCTCATGGGCTGTTCGCTTTTTATTTCCCCGTGCCGCGCGCAATCCCGCCGAGCCGCCGTGCATGCCGCGCCGGTCGTGCAAACCACGCAAGCCGCGCCAGCCACAAACCCTACTCTTTCGCAGGTCGAAATCGACGCGCTGGGCTGGCTGCAGGGCCTGCTCCGCATTGATACTAGCAACCCTCCCGGTAACGAGCTCGTCGCCGCGAAATATATCGCCGCCGTGCTGCAAAAAGAAGGCATTCCTTCCGAAATTTTCGAAAGCACGCCCGGCCGCGGCTTCCTTGTCGCGCGGCTTTCCTCCAGCGCTGTGCCGGATCCCTCGCGTGCGCTGCTCCTGATGGCTCACCTGGATGTCGTCGGCGTCGATAAATCGAAATGGACGGTCGACCCCTTCGGCGCCGTCATTCAAGGAAATTATCTTTACGGTCGCGGCGCAATTGACGATAAAGGGATGTTGGCCGCGAATCTCGCGGTGTTCATCCAATTGAAACGCTCCGGCGCGCACTTGAACCGTGACGTAATTTTCCTCGCCGAAGGCGACGAAGAAGCCTACGGCGCGAACGGTATGTTGTTCGCGGTAGATAAGCACTGGGACAAAATCGCCGCAGGCTACGCCATCAACGAAGGCGGCGGCGTTTTCACCAAGAACGGAAAAACGCAATACATCGGCGTGCAGGTCAGCGAAAAAGTTCCCGCGAATGTGGACGTGATCGCCCAAGGCACCTCCGGTCACGCGTCCATGCCTCGAAAAGACGATTCCGTCACCCATCTCGCCGCAGCCATCGAAAAAATTGGTAACTACGAAGCCCCCGTGCAATTCAACTCCGTCACCCGCGCGTATTTCCAAGCCATCGCTCCTCTGCAGGACGATGAAACGTCGAAATGGATGCGATCACTCGACACCGGGGATCGTGGCGAGCACGCCGCTCGCGTCATTTCGAACGACAATGTGGCGTGGAATGCCATGTTGCACGACACCATCGCACCCACCATGCTCCGCGCCGGCATTCGTCCCAACGTGATTCCTTCCGAAGCGCGCGGCGTCGTAAATATCCGTTTGCTCCCCGGGAATCAGCTCAATCCGCTTCTCGCAAAGTTGCAGCAAGTCATTAACGATCCCGCGGTCCATCTCGAGCCCGAGCTTCCACTCTCCGAAACAGCTCCCTCTTCCTCGCTCACTTCCGATTTCTACAACACGATCATCCACGCCGCAGGCGAAAAATATCCCGGCACGCCAGTTGTTCCGATGATGTCCACCTTTTTCACGGATTCCGCTCCGTTGCGCATGCGCAGCGTGCAAGCCTACGGAGTGCTTCCCTTTGCTTTAAGCGATGACGATCTTTCCCGCTTCCACGCAGACAACGAGCGCATCCCGCTCGACTCTTTTCAGAAAGGAATCGAATTTCTCTTCACTATCGTGAGCGATTTTTCGGTGACCAAATAAAAAGTGACCACTACTAGAAGAGCAAAAATTGTTTGCACCTTGGGCCCAGCCAGTTCCTCCTATCAGATGATTGACAAGCTCGTGCACGCTGGAATGGACGTCGCCCGCCTCAATTTCTCGCACGGCACCCATGAAGACCGCGCCCGCATGGTCGCGTCTCTTCGCCGCGCCTCCTTTCGTTACGAAAAACCAGTGGGGATCCTGGCCGACTTGCAGGGCCCCAAAATCCGCACCGGCATTCTCGAGCAAGGCAAACCCGTCCGCCTGCGTTTCGGCCAGCGCTTCACGATCACCACGCGCAAAATCGTCGGCACCGAAGAAGGCGTCAGCACCACCTTCCACGCGTTGCCCGAAGCGGTGCACAAAGGCGACCGCATCCTTCTCAGTGACGGCGATATTGCCCTGCGCGTCATCTCGACGCGCGGGCCCGACGTAATCACTCAAGTGGAAAACGGCGGAGAACTCGGCCAGCATAAAGGCATCAATCTTCCCGGCATCAAACTCAACATTCCCTCGATGACGCCGAAAGATCGCAAGGATTTGGTTTCCGCGCTAAGCCTCGGCGCCAATTACGTGGCGCTCAGCTTCGTGCGCACCGCCGCGGACGTTCGCGCCGCAAAAAATGCCATAGCGCGCGCCGGGAAGGCCACGCCAGTAATCGCCAAGCTGGAAAAACCCGAAGCGATTGACAATCTCGACGAAATTCTCGCAGTCGCCGATGTCGTGATGGTCGCCCGCGGCGACCTTGGCGTCGAAATGAGCCCGGAAAAAGTTCCCGTCGTGCAAAAACGCATCATCTCCAAAGCCCGCAACGCCCTGATTCCCGTCATCACCGCCACGCAGATGCTCGACTCCATGCAGAAAAATCCCCGGCCCACGCGCGCCGAAGCTTCCGACGTCGCCAACGCCATCTTCGACGGCAGCGACGCCCTGATGCTTTCCGGCGAAACCGCCGCGGGACTCTATCCACTGGAATCCGTCGAAATGATGGACCGCATCATCACCGAAGCGGAAGCCAGCGTCATCACGCTGCCGCGTCCCGCGCGCTCCGGCGACCTGCAAATCAACGAAGCCATCGCCGAAGCCATCTGCCACGCCGCCGAAGAACTCAACTTGAAAGTCGTCGCCGTATTCACCGAAAGCGGCTCGTCCGCCGGACTCGTCTCGAAATACCGTCCGCGCGCACCAATCGTTGCATTTTCGCCGCTGCAGGAAACTCGCCGCCGTCTCGCGTTATTTTGGGGAGTGCTGCCGCGCAGCATGGGCCGCGTGCATGACATCGACAAGCTAGCGACCGCCGCCGAAGAACGCCTGCTGGAAGAGAAACTCGTGAAGCGAGGAGACATCGTAGGCGTAGTAGCCGGCACGCCCATCGGAGCCACAGGCTCCACAAACTTCATGCGCCTGCTCCGCATCGGCGGCCAATCCTAGCCTCGACGAATGGTTCGCGTCGCGATCTGAATTTTCTGGGAGTGCGGAAGCTTGCTTCCGCCTTTACAAGGAGTGGCTCGCCTCGCCGCTTTCAGCACCGGCAATTTGTCAGCCGAGGCAGTTGAATGTCTAGAACTCTGTCTAGCGCAGCAAGACCGGAATCCGGTCAAGAATCTTTGTGGGTCGTGGCTTTAGAGTCTGTGTGAGAACTCGGGTTGACGCGTCTCTTATACTGCAGGAGAGAGGAGACGCCATGGCAAAATTTCTGGATTACAATCCGGAGCAGGCGTATTTGCTGCCACCGAGCGTGCGCGACGTGCTGGGAGCGGATCACTTGTGTTTTTTCCTGCGGCGCGTGGTGGCGAAATTGAACCTGGACGGTTTCGGCGACGAGTATGGAGCCGAAGGCGGGCCGGCGTACGCGCCCGAGATGTTGGTGGCGGTCTGGCTGTACGCCTACGCGCTGAGCGTGACCAGTTCGCGTCGCCTGGAGCAGCGCATTCGCGAAGATTTGGCGTTTCGCTATCTGGCGGGCGGAGCGACGCCGGATCATTGGACCCTGAATGCCTTTCGGCGGCGACACGGGAAGGGACTGAACGATCTGTTCACGCAAGTGCTGGAGCTGGCGCGGAAAGCGAAGCTGGGCAAGCTGGGGCACGTGGCGATTGATTCGACGCGCATCGCGGCGAACGCCTCGCGCAACCGCATCGACACCGAGCAGGCGTTGCGGGATGCGCGGGCGCGCCTGCGGCGAGACATCCGCCGCTGGCAGCGACAGTGCGATCAGGAAGATCCGAATGAGGGGGCCGGAGTGGCCGTGGGTCAGGCGGTGCTGGAGCGGCTGGAAGAGCAGCTGGAGGCGATTCCCGAACGGCTGGAGCGCTTGCACAAAGCCGGGTTGAAAAAGATTTCGCGCACCGATCCGGACAGCCGTTTTTTGCGGGAGCGCGGCGGATTCACGCTGGGCTACACGGTGGACCTGGCGGTGAGCGAGGATCATGTGATTTTGGCGCAGCGGGTGACGCAGCACACCAACGATAACGAGTCGCTGCTGCCCATGGTGCAAGCCGTCGAGCAGCAGGTCGGGAAAAAGCCGGAACGAGTCAGCGCGGACAGCGGTTTTTTCTCCCTCGCGAATTTGCAGAGCTTGGAGCAAGCGGGCATCGATGCCTACGTTCCGGATTCGACCTTGGCGCACGAGATGAACTTCGGCCGTCGCGTGCGGGGAGCGGCGCCGGCCCGGGAGCGGTTGCATCGGCGGATGCGGCAGAAGCTGCGCGATCCGGTGGGCCGGGCGATTTACCAGCAGCGCAAGGCGATCGTGGAACCGGTGATCGGAGTGCTGAAGGAACAGAGAGGAATGCGGCGTTTTGCTCGTCGCGGGCTGGCGCAGGTGGCGGTGGAGTTGGCCCTGGCCGCCACGGCCTACAACCTGACGCGGATGTGGCGCACCCGCTAGTCGCGCGGCCGCCGCTAAACGAGAAACGTCATCAAGCAACATGTTCTTTCACCCGAATTCGCAATCATTAATCGCGCGGCTCCCGAGTCTTCACACAGACTCTTTAGCCACGACATGACCGCGGCGGAATCAGTGCGGCTTTAGCGCTGAAGTTCCATCAAAATCACACCAACAACGAATCCAACCTCAAATCTCCAAGCGCTCACCTCCGCCGTCAATTCACCCAATTATCCGGATTCGAAGGCGGCTTATCCTGATGATCCCGCACATAAACTTCGAATTTCTTCTTCAACCTCTGCTTCTTCCAATCTGAAAAATAATTCCGCACGCTGTACCCATACGACCCGCGCCGCAAATAAATGTACCCCACCAACATCCCGCCCAGGTGGCAGACGTGGCTCACGCCGTCGCCCGTCGCTCCAATCGTGCTGAAAAATTCGATCGCGCCCATCACGATCACAAAAACGCGCATGGACACCGTCACCGGCAAGGGAAAAACCCAAACCTGCCGGTGCGGCATAATCACCGCCACCGCCAGCAACACACCATAAATCGCGCCGGAAGCCCCAATCGTCGGGATCAGCGCCGTGCCGCGCCCGTGCGGATCAATCAGCAGCTTCACAATAATCTCGATGACGCCCGCGCCCACTCCGCAAATCAAAAAATAAGTATAAAATTTCCGCGCGCCCCAGGAATGTTCCAAATCCGCGCCAAACATCGCCAGGTACAGCAGGTTGAAAAGAATATGCAGGATCCCGCTGTGCAGGAAAATGTAAGTGAATGGCTGCCAGACCCTGAACCCGAATACCACCGCGTACGGACGCAGTCCGAACCACCCCAGCCACCAAGTCCATCCCTGAAGCCCAAAAAGAAGTTGTGAAATTTGCTGCAGGAAGAAAACCGCAACGCAGATAATGCAAATCGTCTTGATCGCGCGCGGGAAATACTCCCCAATATCAAACCGGTACCCGCCGTATCCGCGCGAAAAGGATCTCACAACCACCAAGTCTAAAGGCTCACCCCGCTGGAGTCAAAGACGCGCGGGGATAGGGGATAGGCTAGGGCGAAACTGCCCTTTTTGACAAAACTATTATCCGAACGCGAGATAGCTTCGATCCAAAAAGTTTCGAGAAAAACGGTTCAAAGCGTCGTCATGGCAGAACATAAATTTACCAGCTGTGAGGATCAATGATGTTTGCGGAGCACAAACTCAGGCCGCAAGAAAACAACTTCATCCACCGCGCGATATCGATCCGGTCTTCAATTTCATTTCGCAGAATTGCATGGGGAAAGGCGATATTTCATAACGTGGATATTCCCTGAACAATGGAGAACTTGTATGCCTTGTAGTCTCAGCGATTTACAGATGATCTAGCCTCCGTAAAATATCGAATCGTTTCCTTTTATCGGAATTTTACGGTGTCGCGACCGCGTCAACACAGATTGTACAAACTGTGAAAATCCCAAAAATCAACTTGATGCCGCGTTAATCAGGCCTCTAGATTGAGCGGTTGATGGGACCCTCATAAGGCCAGCTCCGTTTGGCAGAGTGGCAGAAATGACAATAGTCATGCCTCGCCTACCCCCGTACCATTCGGGCGGCCTAAAATTCAAAGTGAAACATTCGCGGAGATATGCATGAAGCGAACAGTAGCGTGGTGTATGGCGTCCGCTTTGTTCTGTTTGCTATTCGCGGGCTGCGGTCAGTCGTCACAGGTTGGACAGGACGTTAAAGAACTTGAGTCATTTGAAACCGCCAAAGATGCATATGTCTACGCCTACCCTTTGATGACGATGGAAATGACCCGACGAGTGTCCACCAATTTTGTAAAGCCCGAAGGAACCTTCGCGCCCATGGGACAATTTGCCAAGCTGCGAGAATATCCAAATGCGTCTTTCAATGCCGTGACCGCCCCGAACGCCGACACCTTATACACAATGGCGTGGCTAGACGTCTCCAAAGAACCGTGGGTTGTCAGCATTCCGGACATGAAGGGCCGGTACTTTTTGTTTCCGATGCTTGACGGATGGACGAATGTATTCCAAGACCCCGGCAAACGAACGACGGGGACCGGGCCCCAGAAATTTGCCATTACCGGACCCGGCTGGAGCGGAACTCTTCCTGCGGGAGTAACCGAATATAAGTCACCGACTGGCATTGTTTGGGTGTTGGGCCGGATTTACTGCACCGGAACTCCAGAAGACTACAAAGCCGTCCATGTGCTTCAGGACCAGATTGCCCTCGTTCCTCTTTCGTCTTACGGCAAGCCATATACTCCCGCTCCCGGAACTGTTGACGCTTCCATCGATGGAAAGACCGCCGTTCGTGACCAGTTGAATGCAATGGATGGCGCTTCATACTTCAAACTCTTCGCTCAATTATTGAAGACGAATCCGCCAGCAGCCGAAGATGCGCCGATGGTCACAAAATTAGCGAAAATTGGAATCGTGCCCGGTCAGGATTTTGACCAGACAAAATTGGAACCAACCGTATCAAGCGGAATAGGCAAAGCTCCCAAGCCCGCACAGGAAAAGATTGCCGCATGGATGAAGGAAAGCCTACTGGCGCATGATGCATCACTCGAAAATGGTTGGACGTTCAGCACTAAGGTGGGGACGTATGGCACCAATTACATTCAACGAGCTATGGTCGCGTGGTACGGGTTGGGTGCGAACCTTCCAAGGGATGCCGTCTACCCGACTTCCGAAGGTCCCGAAATCGTTACGAAGTACAACGGAGCCAACAAGTACGTAATGCATTTCAACAAGGGTGAAATGCCGCCAGTTGATGGCTTCTGGTCTCTTACGATGTACAACGCAAAATACTTCTTCGTAGACAATCCGCTCAATCGATATACGCTGAGCCAACGCAATAGCCTCAAGACGAATTCGGATGGCTCGACAGACTTGTACATTCAAGCCGATTCGCCTGGAAAAGACAAAGAATCGAACTGGCTCCCTGCGCCAAAAGACGACTTCGTTTTGATGGTGCGTTTGTACTGGCCCAAGGAAAAAGACCCCACCATACTGAACGGTTCATGGAAGCCTCCTGCGGTAAAGAAGGTGGGATAGAAGAGAGTTGGAAGGGCGCTACAACGCAGAAGAAGTGAATACGTCCCACGACCGTCAAACGAGGCTGAAAAGGAGAAACAACTTTATGTACTTCACCGATGACTCGCTACTACCCGAGAATCAGGCACCACTCATGATCACTGCCGCCCCCTACGGGCCGGTCTGGATGCCGCAGGACTGCACCCCTGAACAAAAACTCCCCGTCACTTGGGACGAACAAGTTCAGGTGGCGGTGGATTGTTACAACGCCGGCGCAACGCTCCTGCACATCCACGTACGCGACCCAAAGACCGGCCACATCTCGAAAGACTTCAAGCAGTACAACGATCAGGTCGGACGATTGCGCCAAGCGGTCCCGAAAATGATTCTCCAACTCGGCGGCTCAATCTCGTTTGCCCCCGAGCCGGGCGAGGAAGCCCATTTCCAGAGTTACGACTCGCGCCATAAGCTCGCCGAAATCAATCCCAAGCCGGACCAAGTTACGGTGGCCTGCGGCACTAGCCTCTACGATCTGACTGCGCTCCATCCCGTCGAAGAATTTCAGGGAACTCGCCTAGCCAACCCAGCGATGCTCCACGCGATGGCCAACCTAGTGGGGGACTCGACGCCGGACTTCTATCTCGAAAACATCAAGCGCCTGGTCCAGAACGGCATTCAGCCGTATTTCGCCCTGATGCACGTACATGGTCTCGAACTAGTTGAGCGCCTCATTCGCAAGGGCTACTACACGGGACCGGTGAACGGCTTCTTCAGCATCGGCGGAGGGGGCATGTGCGGCGCAAATCCATTCGACCTGATGGAGCTAATTCGTCGTACACCGCACGGATCTTTCTTTACCTACCAGACCACACTCCGTCTGTCGCACCCGGTCGCCGCGATCTGCATCGCGCTCGGCCAACACACCCGCGCCGGCATCGAGGACAATCTCTGGAACACCACGAAGGGCGAGCGCATGAACACGATCCAAATGATCGAGCGCCACGTCCGCATATCCAAGGAGCTGGGACGCGCGATCGCCACGCCCGAACAGGCGCGTCAAATGTTGAAGATCGGCGTCACGTACAAATCCACGGAAGAAACACTCGCCAACCTGGGTCTGCCGCCGAACCGCCGCCCCGGCAATATGGGATTCATGGTGCATGAGACCGATGGAATGTTCCACCCGGCTGCGCAGGGTGGATGCGGACACATCCACGCAGGAGAGTGGGAGGAGAAGGTGGAGACGATAAAGGTCGCGACTGCGAATGACTAAATGGCTAGAACGTCGCCAAGTCCCGATTAGAGTTCGCGTTCGCGTAACCGGACATCGTTTCCTAGTACTCCGAAAGTCACCGACACCCGAAAATCGCATGCCTCACGCGTGAGAAACGCCGACGAGTTGTGCGAGAGTCTGCCAATGCCGTCGGTGCGGAACGCGCCTAGCGGACCGAATATCGACTGCGTAGGGTATCGAGATGCCGAGTTTCGACGACAAGACGGAAAGCGCTATCCGTGGTAGTCGCGGTCGAATCTCGGTCAGATAAAAATTCTCGTTGAGCCATGCTGGAAGGTCAGATGGTTTCCAAGCGAGGCTAGCGGCACGGTGTCGAAGCTGTGTCTCAGATCTTCGAGTCTGCGCCTCGTCACTTTGCGCGGCAATACGTCCTCGTGGTGCTGCTTCAAGGAGGGTAGCTGTTGACAGCTTTAGAGTGCAGGGTGCGCAGTAACTTCGGCCACGCCCAATCTCAGCACCGCATTCGCGGCAAAAGCTTTGAGCGTGAGGTAGTGGAGCAATTACCAGATTAGATGGAATAGCTTTCGATTCACGGCGATTGAGCTGAGTCAAATGTGTCGGGGGGCGATGATGGCGAACTTGCTTCGGAATGTTCTTCCACAACATGCGCGAGACTAATTCCGCGTATGGGGCAACAGCACTGCCCCAGTTCGGCGCTGTTTTGGAAAGCTGGACCGCGAACGGTCCCATCAAACGGCACGAGCCGTCACGCTGTTCAAAAAACCACTCTCGCCTCAATGTTTCTTGCGTAATCCAGTTCAAAAGATATGCGTCAACCATTGGACGTACAGGTTCCATAACGTCGCACGCAAGACTGTCACGCGCGGGTGTATCGGCATGTAAGACACCAAGGCCGGGATCGAGGCCGAGAGCAGCAACGGCAAGCCGCGTTTCGGATTCAAGTAGGGCGTACAAGTAATTGAGCATCGCATTGACCGGATTCGCAGCGAGACGAGGTGATCTTGTGAGCGGCGAGACCCGGTTGCGGAAGATTCGCCAATGATCGGGCACCCGGCGAAGATCTGCTCTGGGAAAGTTGATCGGCAAATTATTCCACGCACCCCAGTACGCGTGTGCGCCGAGAGATTCTTGTAGGCGAATCGCTTCAATTGTCTTCGCGGTTGGGATTGCTGCGCGGGCGCGAGAAATTACTTCGGCGGCGTCAGGATTTCGCAAAGAATCATGAGCGATCTTTTCCTGTACTTCTAGTTTGCGCCCTATCAATTCCCGTGAGATTTTCAGGGCGGCCCCCGATCCATGAGCGAGCGCCTGGGCTCGTCGGAGCCGAGCGTCAGATGGTCGAACCGGGCCGGTGGTGACGAGAACGGAACCATCTCTATCGAGCATGACGAATGCAGCGTCCTGATCGGCAAGCCAGCGAAGAGCTGCGAGCGAAACTATTCCGTCAGACCCAATCACGATGAGTCGCTGGAGACCGTGTCCCACACGCGGAAAACGAGTCTTGCGGCGATACGCACCAATTCCGTCCTCAATCGTTAGGTGCCCGCGATCGACGTGAACAACGATACCGTAACCGTGGAGAGTCACGACTCCGCGCTGCGGGGTGATCGGAATGAAATTGCAGTGTTGAGAATGCTGAGTTACGGTCTGCGTAGCTGCCATCGGAGCTTAGACCTCCTTTGGTGGTTAGGGCTTGTCGTCTGCTGGTGTTTGGAGCGCCGTTGGACTTCAATCCATACGATATACGAGCTCGCGTAACGTGAGCGAACGGCTCAGGGGAGCGTGAAAAACTATCCTCCAATCAAACTCGGCACCCCCGATCCACCGCAAGTATCCGTACCCGTCGGCGTAGCCCGCGCCGTTAGCAAACCGGGTTAGACGCAGTGACGAGATGAAGGAGAAAAATCATGGCGCCAATACAAAAAGAGACGACGACGCGACCGAGCATCGTGTTCATCCTGTGCGACAACATCGGCTTGGGTGACTTCTCCTGCTACGGAGGGAGCATCCCGACCCCTCGGATCGACAAGCTTGCGAGCGAGGGCATCCGCTTCAACAATTACACCGTGGAATCGCAGTGCACGCCGACGAAGAACGCGCTCTTCGCCGATAAGATGGACAACGGGTGGATGCTCGCACTCGTTATGCCCCCGGTTGTCGAGTACCAAAAGAGCATCGCCGAGTATCCCAACATCAAGCCGGGCGAGGAGTTCACGGGCTACAAGAACGTAACTGCGAAATCGGCTTAATCGTGATCAGAAACGAAGGAGCACAAAATTGCGATTCCGAATCCAGCGTCAAACCGCTGTGCTTGTTTGCATGTTATTGGGATGCGCCTCATCGGCGGTAGCTCAACAGAAGGGGCAATGGGTACCCGGACAGTTTGGTCTCAATGCAGGCGTGATCCCTGACCCCGGCTTCACCTATGCCAACCTTGCTCTCAGCTACTCCGCTGGCCAATTGAACAATTCCACCGGAAACAAGCTTCCGGGTATTTCTGGAACCTATTCGTACTGGGTGGACGAGAACATTATTTATTACGTCCCGAAGCATAAGATCCTCGGCGGATACTACATGCCGTACATCGCACTAAACTACGCGACCGGTAACTTGGTGGCCGAGATTGCCCTGGGACAGATGAACCTTGGTAGCGCCGCGGGTGGTTCAGGGTTTGCCGACATGTACGTCCAGCCGCTCAACATTGGTTGGCACTTTGGCAAGCGAGTGGACTTCAACGCCGGATACTCGTTTACTGCTCCCACAGGCCGATACACGGCGGGAGCGAGCAACAACGTGGGTTCCGGATATTGGGGTAACGATATAACCAGCGGCACCACGCTCTACATCACCAAGAACCAGGGGACTACTGCAAACCTGTCTACCGCCTGGGAAATCCACGGACAAAGGACGGCTGCCAGCGTGCCAGCTGGTCAAACCAGCAAAGTAACCCCCGGTCAGGCGTTCACCATGGAGTGGGGGCTTGGGCAGGTTCTTCCACTGAAGAAAGATATGAGCATACTGGTCCAACTCGGCGTCGTTGGGTACGACCAATGGCAGGTTTCGAACAACGGCGGCAACTATCTGGTGGCTGGAATTCCCGTGGCCGCGAGCAGGCTCCCGTACTACTCAGTTCATGCCATTGGTGTTCAGGGCAATTTCATACTCCCAGCGAAGAACCTGGTAGCCTTTTTTAAATATTACGACGAGTATCGTGCCCTGGCTCGTCCGCAGGGCCGCACCATCGACTTTGGTTTTTCGTGGACGTTGCGGATTCCGAAGCCCACACCTACGGCCCAGGCTGCAAATCCGTAAGGCGCGATTGACCCAGACCTATAACAGGAACAGCCTCTTAGCGGACGATTAGTTAATCAGGCACTTCCAATCCGACGCCCAACCGCACAATGAGAGTCGGCTTCCGACTACCGCGTTAATCACGAGTTACGGCCCATACCAAACGCAGAAGACTGTCATTTTTGCCAATTGGCGTCGCCTGGCCCCCAAGCTCATCATTTGCTGCGAGGGAGACATGCACTTGATTTGTGCCCGTTGGTCTCACGTACAAGGAGAATAAAATGGCCCTCCCGGACAAGCATCAGAGAACAGTTCTTCCCATCCCGAATTCCACGCACGTCGGTTTGACGACCTACGACGCCAAGGACCCGGATACGAAGTATCCGCCGATTCAGGAATTGCGACCGCCCGAGGGCGCCCCCAATGTGCTGCTCATCCTTATTGACGATGCCGGTTTTGGCTCGTCCAGCGCGTTTGGCGGCCCTTGCCACACACCGAACTTCGAAAAACTCGCGGCCAATGGCCTCAAATACAACCGGTTTCACACTACGGCGCTCTGCTCGCCCACTCGCCAGGCTTGCTTGACCGGCCGCAATCATCACACTGTGGGTATGGGCGGCATCACGGAGATTGCGACCTCGGCCCCTGGTTACAACTCGATTCTGCCGAATACTTGCTCCCCACTGGCGCGGACTCTCAAGCTCAATGGCTACTCGACGGCGCAGTTCGGAAAGTGCCATGAAGTGCCGGTCTGGGAGACTAGCCCCATGGGTCCCTTCGATTCCTGGCCGTCCGGAGGAGGGGGGTTCGAGTATTTCTACGGCTTCATCGGTGGTGAGACGAACCAGTGGTATCCGGCATTATACGAGGGCACGACGGCGGTCGAGCCGGAGAAGACGCCCGAAGAGGGCTATCACCTGACCGATGATTTGGCGACGAAGGCAATTAAGTGGGTGCGCCAGCAAAAAGCACTTATGCCCGACAAGCCGTTCTTCATGTACTTCGCTCCGGGCGCCACCCACGCGCCGCATCATGTGCCTAAGGAATGGGCCGACAAATACAAAGGGAAGTTCGACCAAGGTTGGGACAAGCTTCGCGAGGAGATCTTCGCCCAACAGAAGACCCTGGGCGTGATTCCGCAGGACTGCACGCTAACGGCACGGCATTCTGAGATTCCTGCGTGGGACACGATCTCGCCCACGATGAAGAAAGTCCTCGCCCGTGAGATGGAGGTATACGCCGGTTTCCTTGAGCACACAGATCATCATGTCGGACGGCTGATCGACGCGGTCAAGGATCTCGGCGTCATGGACGACACACTGATCTACTTAATCATCGGCGACAACGGTGCTTCGGCCGAGGGCTCACTCCAGGGCGCCTTCAACGAGTTGGCTCCCCTCACGGGCTTTCCTCAGTTGGAAACCGAGGAATTCCTCACGGAACGATTGGATAAGCTAGGCGGAGTCGAGGCGTACAACCACTACGCGGTAGCCTGGGCACACGCACTGGACACGCCGTACCAATGGACCAAGCAGGTCGCCTCGCACTTCGGCGGCACGCGAAATGGGACGATCGTTCACTGGCCAAAAGGATTCAAAGCGAAGGGTGAAATCCGGAGTCAGTTCCACCATGTGATCGACTTTGCGCCGACGATTCTGGAAGTGGCAGGCCTGCCCCAGCCGGAATTCGTCAACGGAGTCCAACAGCACCCGATCGAAGGCGTCAGCATGGCTTATTCGTTCGATGATGCCAAAGCAGCGGAGCGACACCAGACCCAGTACTTCGAGATGGCGGGCAATCGTGGGATTTACCACAAGGGCTGGACGGCGGTGACGAGACATCGGACTCCTTGGCTCACCGGCGCGGTTAAGCTCGCCGCTTTTGATGATGATGTATGGGAGTTGTACGACACGACGAAGGACTGGACCCAGTCGAAGGACCTGGCGAAGGAGAATCCCCAGAAGCTACACGAACTGCAACGATTGTGGCTAATCGAAGCAGTCAAGTACAACGTGCTGCCCTTGGACGATCGCTTTGCCGAGCGCGCTAACGCCGACATCGCCGGCCGGCCGCAGTTGACCAAGGGCTCGCGGCAGTTGCTGTTCGGCGGGATGGGGCGGCTGACCGAAGGCTCAATCGTCAACTACAAGAACAAGTCGCACGCGGTGACCGCCGAGGTCGTCATACCTCCGTCGGGAGCAGAGGGCGTCATCATCGCGGTGGGCGGAATCATTGGTGGCTGGAGCCTCTACGCTAAAGACGGCAAACTGAAATACCACTATAACTTCTACGGCGTGGACCGCTATTCGGTGGAGGGTACGTCGCACATCCCGCCAGGGACACATCAGGTCAGGATGGAGTTCAAGTACGACGGCGGCGGGCTGGCGAAGGGCGGCACGGTCACACTTTTCGTAGACGGTAAAAAGGTCGGCGAAGGCCGAGTAGAGCAGACCGAGCCCATGGTGTTCTCCGCCGACGAAACCTGTGACGTCGGCTTTCAAGCCGGTTCGCCCTCCAGCCCGGACTATGGACCGAGAGGTAACCGTTTCACCGGCGAAGTGAACTGGGTGGAGATTGATATTGGCAAGGATGCGGTGAATCTCGATCACCTCATCACGCCCGAGCAACGCTATAACTTGGCCATGGCGGGTCAGTAGACACTGTCAAGACCGACAGTTTATTTTCGGCCGCCAGTCATCGCATCTGTTGTGCCATGGGCAGAGGGTTTCGGCTTGGGAGCCGCGCCTACTTCGACAATCCGATTCCACTTGGATAGTTAGTTCTATAAAAGCAGTCAAGGAGAAAACACTTCTCCTGCCGCTGGATTTTTTCTTGCCGTCCAGCCCGCCTCGTTTGAGCAGGATTGTTCTGGCCTTCCGTTCCGTGATCTCGGGACGCTGCTCCATTCACGCAGCGTTTTTGGTTTTCTCTGCCAGCGGTTTTCATCGCTTTGGCGCGACGAAGCCAGTCCGTTCGGAGGCCACAAGCAGCAGGGTTGTCAGGTGCCAACCATGGTTCTATCGGGGACTCGTGGCCCATAGCTTTTTCGGGTTGTCCGAGGGGGACTAGGGTCGCATGAGAGACTCCGCGTGCCCGAGGCACGCCGAGCCTAACTTATCAGCTGAGACTCGCCCTCGAATCCGAATGTCTCCAGAACCCGACTGACACCACCGGAAGAAATTCCAGGGTGGAGCGGATGCGCTGGAGACATTCAAGCTGTTTGTGGTTTCAGATGCTGGGCGTCGAAGCGCACTCCTTTCTTCCAGACGATCAAGGTAATGGCTGCCATCCTGCGCGCCAACGTCAGCCGCGCCATTTCCGGCCGGATTCCCTTAGCCACCAGCGCATCGTAAAACTCTTGGAACGGGCCCGCCTTCGCAGCGGCCACGGTGGCAGCACCCTTGAAAAGATTCTTCAGTTCGTGATTGTGATTGCGATTCAGCCCACGAATCGAGGCCGGCTTCTTGGCGTGCAGCTCTCCCTGCACGAACGCGACGCGAAATCGAAGAACTATGAAATATTGTGCAAAAATGGCGCGACGGATTTAATCGTCATTATTTGCGGCGCAACGTGCTGTAAACAGGAAAGATAGAATGTCGTAATAACGCGAAAAGGATTTCCAATTTCACTAACGACCGATAGCGTAAAATATCGCGGCCCACGGTGAAACACCCCCAGGCGTCGTCGCCGAAATTACGCCCGCAACAAAAACGAATTTCCCGTTGCAATAAATCTCCATCGAAATCTCAATCGCCGACCACCACGGGCAAGACACGCGCCGAGCGTCGGAATTTTCCTACGCCTATTCTTGATAAAACGGAAATCACAAATCTGCGACCATGCCGAGGGTTGTATCACTTTTCCCCGCCCTGTAACCTATCCTGTCAAAGACGCGCGGAGCTTTCACTTTACTAGCAGGCGAAACTGATATCTTCGACGGGGGTCTTTAAATCTAGATGGAAACTTGTGTTAGGCGGAAATCATGGCCGGATTCGCGGGAAGCCCGACGCGCTGCAACAAATCCTCAAAGCGCGAATCGCCGCGCAATTCATCCATGCTCGGATCAATATGAAGATAGATCAGCCAGTGAGAATGCTCCTCGTACGATTTTTCCAGATATTCGATGGCCCTGTCGTAATCTCCCAAGCCAATATGAATTCCGACGAAAAAATGTGGCGCCACATATTTGCACTTCGCGAGTTCCGTCAGCTCATCGAGCAGCCGTCGCGCATCGTTTCCCCTTCCACCCTTCCCATAAGTATGCGCGAGCGCAGCGCGCATCAATGGACTCCCGCCTGACAAACTGACTCCCTTCTCGCCCGCTTCAATCGCCAAATCGTAGCGCCCGGTGATCCGGTACAGCAGTCCAAGAATCCAGTAAGTGACGGGATAGTTCGGATCCAATTCCACAGTCCGCAAAAGCTGTTCCAGCGCATCGTCGTACCGCCGGGCCATATAAAAAGCCCACGCGATGGCCACATTGATAATCAGTGACAAAGGATCCAGCTCCTGGCTGCCCTTCATCTTGGCGATCGCTTCCACCGGCTGCCCCATGGTCATCACAAATTCCGCGTACCAATGATTTGCAGTCGGGTAGCAAGGATTCAGTTCCAGACTGCGCACAAATTCCTTCTGCGCCGCCTGCCACTGCCAATCGTGCAGCCACAACACCGCCGCGAGTGGCGCGTGCGCTTCACCGAGATCCGGATCAAACTCGAGCGCCGTCAACGACGCCGCCTTGCCTCTCGGGAACGCATCCTTCGGCGCCAGATAGCTGTTCCATCCCAGCAGCACGTAAGAATCGGCCACACCGGTGTGGGCCAGCGCGTAGCCCGGGTCCTTCTCCACCGCTTTCTCAAAATACTCGATCGCCTTGTAGAACCCTTCTTCCGTCCAGCGGTTCCAATGATGACGCCCTTGCAGGTAGAGCCGGTAAGCTTCGTGATCTTCCGTGTGGCGCTTGGTAAGCCTCTTCTTTTCACCCAGCGTCAGCTGCAACCGCAGCCTGCCGGAGATCTCGTTGGAAATTTCGTCCTGAATCATAAAGATGTCGCCGGGCTTGCGATCGAATTGCGCGCCCCACAGTTGCGAACCCGTCGCCACGTCCACCAACTCCGTCCCGATGCGCAACGAACCGCCGCTCTGCATCATTCTTCCCGTCAGCACCGCGCGCACGTTGAGCTCGCGGCCCACGGCCTGCGGATCAATCTCGCGGCCCTTGTATCGAAACACCGTGCTCTGCGCCATGACGCGCAGTTTCGGCACCGTCGCAAGGTTATTGATCAGGCTGCCGGTGATCCCGTCGCTGAGATAATCGTTCTCCGGATCGCGGCTCACGTTTTCGAAAGGCAAAACGGCCAACGAGCCAATCGTCTTTGATACTCGCGGCGGGCGAAACGTGCCGCTTTGGTGGGTCGAAGACCGTGAGCCGGGGTTGCTCGCCGAGGATGAAGGACCGGCGGTAGACGCATGAATTGATTCCGTGTCGCCTTCCCACCCCAGTTCTCGGTCAGGCCGTCCCGAATCGAAATCACGTTTCAGTCGCTGCAACTCCGCAAGTATGTCTGCCGCGCTCTGGTAACGCTGCTCCCTGTCCTTCTGCAGCGCCTTATCAATGATCGCTTCCAGCCCCGGCGGGACATTCGGATTGATGCTGCGCACCGCCGCAGGCGGCCGCGTCAGCACCGCCTCGATAATCGCGCCGCCCGTGCCACCGCCAAACGCCTGCCGCCCCGTCGCCATTTCGTACAGCACCAGACCAAGCGAAAAAATGTCCGTGCGCGGGTCCAGATCGTCGCCGCGCACCTGCTCCGGCGACATGTACGAAGGAGTCCCGCTGATGATTCCCGCGATCGAATTCGCACTTGCCGATGCGTCGCTTGAATCCTCATCGCCAATCGCGATCCCTTTGGGAACAAGCTTCGCCAAGCCGAAATCCAGCACTTTCGCGCGTCCGCGCTTCGTCACGAAAATATTCGCGGGTTTGATGTCGCGGTGAATGATTCCTTCGGCGTGCGCCGCTTCCAGCGCTTCCGCGATCTGGATCCCAAGTTCCAGCACTTCTTCCACCAGAAGCGGCTTCCCGTGGATGTGACTGCGCAGCGTCTCGCCATCAATAAACTCCATGGCGATGAACGCTTGGCCGTCTTGTTCGCCGATATCGTAGATCGTACAAATGCCGGGATGATTGAGAGCCGACGCGGCGCGCGCTTCGCGCCGGAACCGTTCAAGCGCTTGAGGTTGTTGTGCCAGTTTTTCAGGAAGGAATTTCAGCGCAACCGCGCGTTCCAGCCGGCTATCCTGCGCCTTGAACACCACGCCCATTCCGCCGGCGCCAAGTTGCTCCACGATGCGATAGTGCGAAATCGTCTGGCCAATCATTGGCAGGCAAGTTTTTGGGCGAACTGCGATTTACACTACAGCGTTGGATCGTCGGGACCGGCTTCGCTGAATGCTTTTTTTCTTTCGGTCTTCGGCGGTTTAGGCGATCCGATCAGACTCAAAATGTTCGCGCCGTCCCCGAATTCCTTCGCAGCGGCAAGAGGCTCTTGCTCGAGCGTGATGTTCTTGTTGCAAACGGTGCAAACCAGCGCTGCATACATTCCGCCATCCGCCTGTCGGAACATATTGCAGCGCATCACGCGTCCGCAACATACCGGAACCCAGATTTTGGAAGAGTCGCCTGCAACCATTAACCGCCTCGCGCGATACGAATGCCGGGATTATACACTGGAATCCTTTGGTCAATGTGGCAGGCAACGCAAGTCCGCGGTTCCCGCATTTCGTGCGCGCGAATTTGCCGGAGGCCGCAATCAAATCCTCAAAAACACGCTCAGACGCTGCAAATGATACGTAAAGCCATAGGGTAAAGTCCCTCGACCACTAAAGACTTTACGGTATCGCCGCTTTTCCCCACGCCTCGTACAATTTTTAATCAGACGGCCCATCTTACGAGGTGACGCACATGCAATCTTTCCCGTTCCGCCGCGCGCGCAAGTCATTTGGATATTCTAGCTGCCTGATCCTCGCCGCAGCGCTGTTTGCGTCTGCCGCGGCATCTTCCACCGCTTCCGCTCAAGTCGCTGTTTCGGTGTCCATCGCTCCGCCGGTACTGCCAGTTTATACCCAGCCAATCTGCCCGGCCCCTGGCTACATCTGGACTCCTGGCTACTGGGCCTACACCGATGACGGCGGATATTACTGGGTGCCCGGCACGTGGGTCGAACCGCCGGAAGTCGGCTTTCTCTGGACGCCCGGCTATTGGGGCTGGAACAACGGTGTCTACCTCTGGAACGCCGGCTATTGGGGCCCGGAAGTCGGGTTCTATGGCGGAATCAATTACGGTTTTGGCTACACCGGTTACGGCTATGAGGGCGGCTACTGGCGCGATCGGCATTTCTACTACAACAGCCGCGTCAACAACGTCAACGTCACCGTCGTCCACAACGTGTACGAGAAAAACGTTGTCGTTCACGAATCGCACGTCAGCTACAACGGCGGCCGCGGCGGGATCAACGTGCGCCCAACCGCGGAGCAGGAACGCTTTGCCCACGAACATCACGTCGAACGCACCGCGGCGCAAGAACAGCACGCCAACGCGGCCCGCGCGGATCGCAGTCAGTTCGCATCCGCCAATCACGGGCATCCGACGGTCGCCGCTACTCCAAAGCCGGGTGATTTTCATGGCGCACACGTAGTCCCGGCCAAAGCCTCGGCTTCTGAACGTATGAACAATTCACGCACCGAAACCAAATCTCGCACAGAGACTAATACCGAAACCAAGCCGCGCACGGAATCGAAACCGGAGCCCACGCACGAGCCCAAGACCGAAGCAAAGCCGCGCACTGAATCGAAGCCAGCGCCTACGCACGAATCGAAACCCGAAGCTAAGCCGCGTACGGAATCGCATCCAGCAGCGACACACGAGCCGAAGGCAGAGGCAAAACCGCGTACTGAATCGAAGCCAGCGGCTACGCACGAATCAAAACCCGCGCCGACGCATGAGAAGCCGGCAGCGACGCACGAACCCAAAACCGAAGCCAAGCCACGCGAGGAATCAAAACCTGCGGCCACGCACGAGTCGAACCCGGCCCCGACCCATGAGTCGAAGCCGGCAGCCACACACGAATCAAAGCCAGCACCGGCGCACCAATCAAAGCCGGCTCCTACTCACGAGTCAAAGCCGCCAGCCGCGCATGAGTCGAAGCCACCGGCGCAACACGAATCCGCTCCGCACGAGGAAAAGCCGAAGCGCTAATTTGCTTTTTCGTCAGGCCACGGCTTCATCCGTGCCTCAACCAACGTGAAATCGTCCGGCTTTAGCCGCTGAGTGTACCGTTCGGCCAAATCTAGTTGTTCAATTTCTTCCGCGCGGATACGAACAGCGAAATCGCCAGCAGCACAAACAGCAGTACGCCCACGCCAGGCGCGTGGCTGATCGCGGGAATCTTGTCGCCGAAAGCAAACATCTTCGCCGGCCACGGCAGGCGCAACACAAAAGCCAACCAACGCGGCACATGCTTGCTCAATTCCGGATCCTGCATCAAATTCAAAACAATCGCGAGCAATCCAAAAACGCCACCCGCCGCGATCAATCCGCTCGCATAAAGCGATCCCGGGCTCACTTCGCTCTCCGCGTCGCTCTTTTTCTCCAATCCCTGCTCGGCCAGCCAACGCACCAATCCTCCAGCAAACATGGCCATAGTCGTCGCAATGGAAAGGTACGAACCTACCGCAAACGGCAACGACCGCACCCCCAGTAGCTCGATCGCGATCACCAAAAAAACGCCAAGAAATACCAGCCGCCACGGCAACCGCTGATTCAAAATCCCGCTAATCACCGTCGCCATCAACCGCGCCTGCGGCGCCGCTGCCTGCTCGCTGCCGATTCCCTGCACCCACTGCACTTCGATCTCGCGCGTCCCCGGATCGTACAAATACTTCCCGTCCGGCACCTCGTGCGAACCCAGCGCATTCACCAGCACATAAGTCTTTCCCTGGTACGTGTACCCGCGCTCCTGCACATCCACGCCCGGCTGCAAATGATCAATGTCCAACGCAATCTTCAAAGGCTTGTATTGCGCCAAACCGATATTCATCAGAATCAGTGTCCCGCCGATCGCAAAGGACGACACCATCACTCCAATCACCAGGGCCACCTGCTGCCAGTAGGGCGTCGCACCCACCAAATATCCCGTTTTCAAATCCTGCGAAGTCGCGCCCGCAATCGCCGACGCGATGCACACCACGCCTCCAATCGTCAGCGCCAGCACCTGGTCCGCGGTCGAAGTCCAATGAATCACCAGGAACACCGCGCACGTGGCCATCAAAGTCGCGATCGTCATTCCGCTGATCGGATTCGACGAATTGCCAATCAATCCGCTGATCCGCGAAGCCACCGTCACAAAAAGAAATCCGAACGTCACCACGAAAATCGCCGCCAGAAAATCCGCGAACCCGCTGGTCATCGCTCCCGGAATCGGCTTGAATTTCAGCAGCGCCCACACCATCGCGATAATCACCGCCGATCCCACCAGCACCACGCGCATGGACATATCGCGCTCCGTGCGATTCACGGCCGCGGCCACAGCAGCCGCCTGCTTCGCGCGAATATCCTTAATCCCCGCGGTCAGCGCCGAAAGAATCGTCGGCATCGTCTTGATCAACGTGATCAGCCCAGAGGCCGCCACCGCTCCCGCGCCAATCGAACGTATGTAGCTCCCATATAATTGATCCGGCGTCATCGAGCCAATCGGAATCGTCGAGGGATACAGCGCTACGTTGCCCGAAAGCGATCCGAAAAATTTGATCGCCGGCATGATCACCAGCCACGAAATCACGCCGCCTGCAAACAGCGTCCCCGAAACCCGCGGGCCGATGATGTATCCCACTCCCAGATATTCCGACGTGACGTTCGCCCGAAACGAAGCCCCCGGCAACCATTTCGGCTGGTAGTCCGGCTGCGACGGCCACAGCCCCAGCGTATTCATGCAGAACGTGTACACGCCGCCCAAGCCCAATCCCCAAAACACGCGCCCCGCAAACGACCCGCCGCGCTCGCCCGCCACCAGCACGTCCGCGCATGCCGTGCCTTCCGGAAACGTCAGGTTGCCGTGCTCTTTCACGATCAGCTGCCGCCGCAGCGGAATCATGAACAGTACGCCCAGCCACCCACCCATCAGCGCAAGAAAGAAAATCCGCCAATATTCCGCGTTCAGCGAAAATCCCAAAAAGATCAGTGCCGGCATCGAAAAAATCACGCCGGCCGCCACCGACTCGCCCGCCGACCCGGTCGTCTGCACGATGTTGTTTTCCAGAATCGTCGACCGGCCAAACGCGCGCAAAATGCTGATCGAAAGAACCGCGATCGGAATCGAAGCCGATACCGTAAGCCCCGCGCGCAAGCCGACGTACACCGAAACAGCGCCAAACAGCACGCCAAACAACGAACCCAGAATCACCGCGCGCAGGCTGAATTCCGCAACCGTCTCCTCCGCGTCCACATACGGCCGAAAATCCGCCGCCGGTGCCGTAGAACTCCACTGTTTCGTCGCCATCAATCCTCCGAATCGTCCTACAGGACGATTCACGTTGCCCCTGCTTGCCCTGAGCGAAGTCGCGAAGGGAGACCCGCCAGTGGCGGGTCGAAGGGCCTATAGCCTGAGCAAAAATCTTCAGGTGCAGCAGCAGCAGTGCCGGATGCCTTTACTTCACTCTGTCATTTCGAGTGCGGCGAGGGATCCCTCTTCGATTTGCGTCTTCAAAGGCGCAATATCCGCCGCGCCGAGGCATCTCCCTGCCCTCTGTGTTAAAGCCGTTCGGCCAACTCACCCCAGCCAAATTGGCCATCCGCAAATCGGGCAAGGTAGCACCACAAGCCCAGCCAAGCAAGCCGCATCAACCTCAATTCCACGAATAAAAAGCAAAAATCCTGGAAAATCGCGCGCCGATCCCAACCATCAATCAGTGATTTGCCGTTCAAGGTACGCCCGTACTAGCCCGCCGTTGACAGTTACGCCTCCATAGAGTAGCTTTGCGTTCACTTCACCGCTTGAGAACGGGCCTGAGATTGCGGCTCAGCCGCGAATCACAGCGCACTTCCTTATCCCGTTCCTCAGTGGAAAATGGAGAAAATTTCTGCCATGAATCGAGCCCAGCGATTCGTTTGCAGCGTGGCGATTCTCTGCGCTGTCGCGTGCATTTTCCCGGCCAGCAAATCCTCTGCCGGTGACGATTGGCTTCCCATCACTCCGGAAGACCTCGCGCTGAAAGACAATCCCGCCAACCATGGCGCAAACGCCATGATTCTCTACCGCTCCAGCGACGTCAGCGAAAAATACGTCAACACCGACGGCGCCTACATTGACAATTACCTCCGAATCAAAATCTTTACCCAGGAAGGCACGGACCAGGGCAACGTTGAAATTCCCTTCTTCAAGGACTCCCAGGATATTAAAGATCTACGTGCCCGCACCATCAAGCCGGACGGCACAATTGTGAACTTCGCGGGAAAACCATTCGAGAAAACCATCGAAAAGCGCAGCGGCCTGAAATTTCTCGCCAAGACTTTCACGCTCCCCGATGTTCAGCCGGGCTGCATCATCGAGTACAAATACAGAGTCCAGCTCAAGCCTAATTTTCTATATGATAACCAGTGGGTGCTCTCTAGCGATCTGTATACGCGCGAAGGCCATTTCTCCATTCTTCCCTATCAATCCTCCTACCAATATTTCCCGCTGTACTTTCGCCAATTCGCCCTCGCTAGCAAGGTTACGCCGACGCCCAAGCCCGACGGCACCTACTCTCTTACGGTTCACGATATCCCGGGCATCGAAGACGAAGCCTATATGCCGCCCGTGGAGACGATCGAGTCTCGCGTCGAGTTCTACCATTTGGACGAAGGCTCGCCGTCCAATGAAACGCAGGATCATTTCTGGGCGCGCACGGAAAAGAAGTGGAACGACGAGCTCGAGCATTTCATCAACAAGAAAAGCGCGCTCGAGCAGGAAGTCTCCCGGATCGTCAGCCCCAGCGACTCTCCCGAGGTCAAGCTCCGCAAGATCTATGCCCGCGTTCAACAAATGCGTGACCTCAACATGGAAATTGCCAAGTCCGCAAAAGAGCAGAAAGCCGAAAACCTCAGGAAAAATTCCAATGTCGAGGACATGCTGCATCACGGCTACGGCAACGGACTCGAAATGAACTATCTTTTCATCGGACTCGCTCGCGCCGCCGGCTTTGAAGCCTCCGACGTCCGCGTGGCTCCGCGCAACGTTAATTTTTTCTACCCGCAATTGCAGGACGCGGGCGAACTCAGCGCGGACATTGTCTGGGTTCGCGCCGGAACGCAGGAATACTACCTCGATCCTGCCGCCGTCTATTTTCCCTTCGGCATCCTTCCCTGGTATGAAACCAATACGCAAGGCTTGCGTTTGGGCAAGAAAGCGAACGACATCGTGAGCGTCCCCCTTCCCACCAGCGCCGAGGCCACCATTGTGCGCAGCGCCGACCTCAGCATTGATGAGGATGGTCTCGCCAGCGGAAAGCTATCGGTCGATTTCACCGGCCAAAAAGCAGCCTTGTGGCGGGAAACCATTCACCTGCAAGACGACACCGGTCGCAAGAAAACTCTCGAAGACGAAATCAAGACGTGGCTGCCCGCCGGCGCGACCTTCGAAGTCACCAAGTTCGACAATTGGGACAAGACGGACACGCCCCTGCACGTCGAAGGCACCGTGAAGCTTTCTGCCTTTGGCAGTGCGGTAGGCCGCCGCATCCTCGTACCCGCCACGATATTCGTTGTCCCGGAGAACAAAGCCTTTCAAACCGCCATTCGTCACAACGCGGTTTATTTCCGCTACCCCAACGAGGAAATTGACGACATAAAGTTTCAGGGTCCCGCGGGTTACAAAGTCGAAACGGTGCCGCCGGCCAAGGTGCTCAAGCCCGGCGCAGTCGTTGGTTACGAAATCTCCGCGTCCCAGCAAGGCTCCGTAGCCGAAGTGAAACGCAAACTGGTCATCAACGGTCTCATGTTCCCGGTCGAGTACTACGCGTCCCTACGCTCTTTCTTCAACACGGTGAAATCCAATGACGAAGTTCAAATCGTCCTGCAAAATGCCGAATCGGCGAAAAATTAATCTCGCGCTGCTCACGCTGGCGATCCTGCTGGCACTCGCGTGGTTCTCGCCTCGCACGCATGCGGCCGACACCGCTCCCGACTGGCTGCGCGCCGCCGCCCAGGACAAGCTTCCCGATTATCCCAAGGAGGCGGTCGCCGTTGTTCTGCTCGACGACGTGCAGACCGTAGTAAAAGACAACGGAGAGATCGAGACCACCCATCGCTGCGCGTACAAGCTGCTTCGCCCCGAAGCTCGCGAGGACTACGGTCATGCCTTCGTCGAGTTCGACAGTCAGACCAAAGTCTCATCCTTCAGGGCTTGGACCATCTTGCCCAACGGCACGCAAATCGCTGTGAAGGATAAGGAAGCGAGCGAAGTCGGCCTTGCGGATGACGAGTTGTTCAGCGATTACCGCGCCAAAGTTATCCGCTTTCCCGAAGCCAACGTGGGCAGCATTGTCGGCTACGAGTACACACAGCGCCAGCGCCCCTTCGTCTTTGAGGATGACTGGTGGTTTCAGGACAGAATTCCCACCCGCCGCGCGCGCTTTTCCCTGCAGCTCCCTCCCGGATGGGAATTCACGAATTATTGGGCCAACTACTCACAACAACAGCCGCAGTCCTCCTCCAACACTCAATATGTGTGGGAACTCCAGGACATTCCCGCCGTCGAAGTTGAACCGGACATGCCTCCTTTTCTGGCTGTCGCCGGTCGTATGGACATCAAATATTTCCCACGCGACCAGAATCTCCGTGCGAAAACCACTGGAACTTGGAATGACATCGGTGTCTGGTATTCCGGTCTGACGGCCTCCAGCCGCATTCCCTCGCCTGCCCTGCAACAGAAAGTAGCCCAACTAACCGCCGGCATATCCGATCCGCTCGCGCAGATGAAGGTTCTCGCTAACTATATGCAGCGCAACATCCGCTACGTTGCCATCGAAGTAGGCATTGGCGGATTTCAGCCTCATCCCGCGGCCGACGTGTTTGCTCACCAATATGGCGACTGCAAAGATAAAGCCACCTTGCTCAGCACTATGCTGAAGCAAGTCGGCATTGATTCTTACTACGTTTCGGTGGACACCGATCGTGGCATCGTAAATCCCAAGTTCCCGTCGATTCGTTTCAATCACGTGATCCTGGCAATCCGCTTGCCTGACAGTGTTTCAGGCGCCGGTCTCTATGCTGTCTTGAACGATTCCAAGCTGGGCCGTCTGCTCATCTTCGATCCCACCAACACCTATGTCCCGCTCGGATATTTGCCGTCGTACTTGCAGGACAACTACGCTCTCGTGATCGCTCCCGACGGCGGTGAATTGGTGAATCTGCCCCTGCTGCCGCCCGCGACCAACCGTTTGCTCCGCACCGCCACGCTCAGCGTCAGCGCTACTGGCGACCTGACTGGCGAAGTTGAGGAGCTTCGCTGGGGTGGTCCCGCGGTAGAAAGCCGCGAGCAATTTCTCAGGGCCGCTCCCGCGGACCGCCAAAAGGTGTTCGAAGCATTTCTCGGAAACTCACTCACGAATTTTTCTTTGAACAGCGCCTCGATAGGCAATCTCGAAAAATATGACGAAAGTCTCACGCTGAAGTACAAGTTCGCAGTGGATGGCTACGCAAAGTCTGCCGGCGATCTGCTGATTCTCCGGCCGCGCGTGGTTGGCGCCAAAGGTTCGAGCCTGCTCAGCGGCAAAGCGCGAAAATATCCCATCGAATTCACGGAAGCCACGCGACAGGACGACATCTTCGACATCACCCTGCCCCCAGGCTACGTCGTAGATGAACTTCCCAAGCCCGTAGACGCCGAATGCGCCTACGGCACCTACAAGAGCCAGGTACTGGTCGCCAACAACGTCCTGCACTACAAACGCACCTACGAAATTAAAGACGTGTTAGTCCCCACCAAGAATCTCGACGAGGTTCGCGATTTCTTTCACCAGATCGCCGCGGACGAAAGGTCCAGCGCGGTCCTTCGCCGCGCCAATCCGTAGCGCTATCTTCAAAAGCACTCAGAGTGTCATTCCGAGGGCGCACTTCGCACGAGGAGTCTGTTTTTCTCGTGGGAATAGAGCAAAGAGTAGGCCCAATGCTCCGCTCAATTTTTAGCGCGCCTGAGTTCCCTAGGCAGGGGTTCACAAATCAGGAATCACAAATCACTAGAACTCATTTCAAAACCCGACGTAACGTAATCATGAAACAGGCGATATGAAAGAGGGCTTCGTAAATGGTGATCGAGCGATCGTAGCGCACGACCAGACGGCGAAAGTTGCCCAGCCACGCAAAGGTGCGCTCCACCTTCCAGCGACGTCGGTAGCGACGCAAGGCGCGACCGTCCTGGGTGCGCGGTTTGCTGCGATTCCAGCGATGTGGGGCAATCAATTCGATGCCGCGGGCCGCCAACTGTGCCCGCAACGGATCACTATCGAAAGCGCGATCGGCAATGACACGCCGCACTTTCTGCCGCGGCCGTCCGCTATGGTGCCGCCGGCTCACGCAGACCGCGGCGAGCGTTTCCTCCGCGAGCCGGACCTCATTGGGAGACGCAGAGTAAAGCTGCTTTCCCAGAGGAACACCCTGGCCGTCGACCACCACCATCCACTTCGTGCCCTTGCCCCGCTTGGTTTTTCCGACTTTCGAGCCCCTTTTTTGGCCGGAGCAAAACTGCCGTCCAGAAACGATTCGCTCCAGTCGAGTTGTTCGCGTTGGTTCAGTTCCGCCAGAAATGCGCGCCAGATGGTGAGCCAAATTCCCTGCTCTTCCCAATCGCGAAGCCGCCGCCAACAGGTCGCCGGTGAGGGAAACTCGTCGGGCAAATCCTGCCAGCGAGCGCCACTGCGCAAAATCCACAGAATTCCTTCGAGTACTTTGCGGTCGTTGGCCGGTGGTCTGCCGCCCTGCGGGCGGCGCAGCCGCTTCGGAAGCCAGGGACGGATTTTCTCCCATGGGGCGTCGGTCCGCAGTCGACCGTATCGCGCCATCGCTCCTCCCTTGGCGCTGCTGCCCGAATTTATCTCGCTTTTTCGACAAACTAACCATCAGCCTTTCCGTACGTTGTACCCAGTTTTGAAACAGGCTCTAGTCACTGCACTTCACGGCGATTGATGTCGCGCCGCCGCCTCAATCGCGGCTTCCAGATCGCTCGATACATTTGACTTCGAGATGTACCCCCGCACGCCCGTTTGCGCAGCATAACGCGCGAGGTCCAGCGACTCGAAGTGCGTCACGATCAATATCTCGGACTCCGGGGCTTCGCGGCGAATCAGCTCCGCCGCCGTCAACCCGTCCATCTTAGGCATGGAAATATCCAGCAAGATGACGTCCGGCTTTAGCTCCACCGCTTTTTCCACTGCGTCGCGTCCATTTTCCACCTCGGCGCACACGATCCACTCGCGATGCTGCTTCAGCAGCATCTTTATTCCAGACCTCACCATCGGGTTGTCATCCGCTATCAGAATTCTGACGGGTGCCATCGCCTCTTTCGCCCAATTCAGGGTCCACCACAACGTGTTCATCTCTGGCGCGCCGGTACTATCCGTACTGTAGCCACCTCCCCGACGAGCGCACATCGGGTCTTCGCTGTAGTTTGCCATTCGTATCAATACGGGCGAACAAAATGTACACGTTTCAGCGTGATTTACCGCGCGGACAAACAAACACCGTCTGTGATATCGCCACGCCAACGCCAAAAATTCCGGCGAGATCGCCGCGCAGCGTGCGGCCGGCGTATTGTGCAGCTTCGCGCCCCAGGCGCACCACTTGCTCTGCGCTTACCGCCGCCGCGTAAATGTCGCCGTGCAAAGCGTAGGAATATTCCCGGTAGCGCGGCACATTCTCGTTAGCGAAATCCATCAAACAATCCCAAAAACTGCGTGAACGCAGCAATCGCCGCTTGCGAGCATCTTCGCGCGTCACGCGCAGCGAATACCGCGGTGGCGACCCGCTCGATTCCAGAATGATCTCGCTACAATCTTCCGGGCGAAATGCGCGCGACGGATCGGCATCCGGATAACTCGCTAGCACCGCACGCAACGCCGCCATATCCGGCTCAAATCCCTGCCACCAATATCGAAACGAATGAAACACGATCGTGCCGGAGCGCAAAATCTGCTGCACGCGCTCCGAATCTTTCCCCGAAACGCGCACGATCATATCCACCAGCTCCGCCGCGCGAAAGGTCTGCGCGACCACCGGACGCATGCTGATGTATTCGGCTTCTTCTTCGGTGTATTTTACGGCGATAGTTTCCGGCAGCCCCACGCCATCATTCTAAGCCATAGCAAGGAAGAAGTTTCGCACCGCGCACCGCACGTGTGACGTTGACCCGCCGTCGTGCTTTTAATCGTCATCCCGAGCGCAGCGAGGGATCTCTCTGGATTTGCTGCCGCCGTCGCGAGCCCGCCAGACTGCATCATCGCGGGCATCGTTTCCCTCCACTGGTACGCTTGGACTATTGTCCCCGGCGGTCGCAAACCGCAAACTGTACAAGGTCGAACATGCTAATCGCAGCCTTCATTCTCGTCATCTCCACCGCCGCGATGGTCCAGTTCGCGGTCTTCACCTGGCGCGCCGGACTGCTTCGCGTCGCCTCGGAACCGATCCTCAATCAAGCCGAGTCCGATTCAGGCGAGGAATCCCGTAACTTGCTGAATGGAAAAGACTTCAAAGAGGTTCTGGCTCACCAGGACCTGTGCCCAGACCTCGATACCGGCTCAGCCCCCAGCCTGCGCCTTGTTCGCGTCTACTACGGCTGCCTGCGCACGCTGCACAGCTTGGGTAACCTGATTGTGTCCCCCGGTGCCCCCGGTTTCGGTGGCTGGACCCAACGCGAGATGGCACTCTGCACCCGCTATGCAGCGGTAGTACTGTCTCACCGCGTCCAAAACAACCAAGCCCTCGCAGCCGAAGCCCGCTCGTTCTAACGCCACTCACCCAAACTGAGAGCTGCTTTCAGCCGCGGTGCCCCCACAAATGTGGAACGCTGTGCGCGTCCAGGACGTGAGGTTGCGTATTTTTCGACTATCTTGCGGAAAGGAATTTCAAAGCGCGCCGGAGTCGCGTAGCGACGCGATCCTTGCCTAACACGACCATCGTGTCGAAGAGGGGTGGGGCCACGGCGCGGCCTACGATGGCGACACGCGTGGCGTTGATCAGCAATCCTGCCTTGACGCCCTCAGCGGCGGCAACGCCCCGGAGTGCCGCATCGCAAGCGTCGTGATTCCAGTCAGCGAGCGCGGCCAGCGCATCCGTCAATTTCGCCAGCAACGCCGGAACTTTCTCGTCTTTCCAGAATTTGTCGCGCGCTTCCTGATCGTACTCGAAATCGTCCGCGAAAAACGCGCGCGCCCATCCAGTGAAATCGGTGAGCAGCCGAGTGCGCGGGCGGATCAGGTCAACGGCGTGTGCGAACCAGGCACGTTCGCTCGATCCCCATTCAGCCCTCCACAACCCCGCGCGCTTCAGCTCCTCTTCCACATAAGGCAAGAGCTCTTCCACGGGCGGCTTTTGCAAATACTGCGTGTTGTACCACTCGAGCTTTGCCCGATCGAATATGGCATTGGTGCGGCTCACGCCCGCAAGCGAAAAACGCTCGATCAGTTCCGTGGTACGCAGGAATTCGGAATCGTCGCCAGTGGACCAACCCAGCAAAGCCAGAAAATTGCGGAACGCTTCGGGCAGAAAGCCTTCGTCAGCATAGGAACCGACGCTCGTAGCTCCGTGCCGCTTCGAAAGACGCGTGCGATCCGGCCCCAGAATCAATGGAACGTGCGCGAAAATCGGAGCCTGCGCGCCCAGCGCGTGGTAAATGAGCACCTGCTTCGGCGTATTCGAAAGATGATCCGCCCCGCGAATGATGTGCGTGATGCGCATGTCAATGTCGTCCACCACCACGCTGAGTTGATAGGTCGGCACGCCGCTCGATCGCAGCAGCACAAAATCCTCGATATCCGCGTTCTGGATTTCGCGCGAACCGAAAACGGCATCCTCGAATTTCGTCGCGCCCGTGCGCGGAGTCTTGAATCGAATCGCCCGCGGAATGCCTTCCTTTTCCTTCGCCGCTCGCTCCGCATCGGAAAAATCGCGGCAAGGGCACGCGGCAGCCTTCAAAGTCTTGGGGCCCTCGTCATCTCCTTCGCCTTCGTGCTCTTCGTTTTCTGCAGGCGCATAGTCTCCGCCGGCGTACGCAGCAGCTTTGCAATAACACGCGTACCCCGCTCCGCTAGCGAGGATACGCTCCGCCGCAGCGCGATACATCTCACCCCGCTGCGACTGAAAAAACGGCCCTTCGTCCCAATCAATCCCAAGCCACTTGAGCGCGACGAGGATGCCGTCGACCAACTCTGGCTTGTTGCGCTCAACGTCAGTGTCCTCGATCCGCAAAATTAACGTGCCGCCCTCGTGCTTCGCGTAAAGCCAATTAAACAGCGCAGTGCGCGCCCCTCCAACGTGCAGATAGCCAGTAGGCGACGGCGCAAAACGTACCCGCGGTTTTTCGGATGAAGCCATTCGGTCGAGATCCTTTCGCACTCGTAAAACCACCAATCTTATCGGAAGCCCACGCCAAAATCGAGCGACAGGCTATTCGTCGCGGAGCGCAGTCATCGGATCTAATCGCATGGCGCGGCGCGCAGGGAGATAGCACGCCAGGACGGCGGCGGAAACCAATACGGCCGAGACGGCGAGGAACGTGAGCGGGTCCGTTTGCTTTACAGCGAAGAGAATGCTCGCAAGCAGTGAGCCCGCACTGAGCGCGGCGACGATGCCAAGGAACAAGCCCGCGAGCGTCAAGCGCAGACCCTCTCCGACGACCAATCGGAAAATGTCTCGGGGTTGCGCGCCGAGCGCCATGCGGATGCCGATTTCGCTGGTGCGCCTGGCGACACTGAAAGCGAGCGCGCCGTAGAGCCCGACGCAGGTCAATACCAGCGCAAGAATGCTGAAAGCGGCGCAGAGCGCCGCGATCAGACGGTCGGAGTGAAGCGATTCGTCAACTTGCTCGCGAAGCGTTCGGATGCCCGTGACCTTCACCGAGCTATCGGGTGTCTGAATGATACCGTGAAGCGCGCCGGCTAACGTCTTTGCGGAGCCGCTCGTGCGAATTTCAAGGTCGCCGTGTGTGCCGGGAATATAAAAGAAGTCCGCGGGGCTTTCGCGCAGATCGTTGTATTTCGAGTCGGCCACGACGCCCACGATTTCTAGCGGCGGACGATTGCCTTCGACGAAGTGGAAATGTTTCCCCAGCGGGCTACTATGCGCAAAGAAACGGTGAGCCATGGTCCGGTTGATGATGGCCACGGTCGTCGATAGGTTCGACGCCGAATCGGGATGGACGTCGGCTTCGGTGAAATCGCGCCCCGCGAGCAGTGGAATTCCCATGGTTTCGAAATATTCCGGCGAGACGCCGACGAAGAGTTCGTTGGCCACTTCCCCGGGACGCAGCGTGTAGCCATCCACTACGACGTTGACGCCGACTTCCTTACCGCTGACCGGCGTGAAGCTGGAGTAGCTGGCGGAATGCACTCCAGGAAGCTGCTTCACGCGATCGAGCAACCGCGCGTAGAACTGAGCGATTTGATCGCGAGTGCGCGAGGCGGAATAACCATTCATGGTGACGATGAGAACCTTGTCGCGGTCAAAGCCCGTGTTGAAGGTTTCGAGATTGAAAAGGCTGTGCAACAGCAGGCCTGCCGCGGCCAGCAGCATCATGGACAAGGCGACCTGCGACACGATCAAGAAATTTCCTAACCGCGATTGTGCCGACGAACGCTGCGATCCCGGCCCTTGAACCTTGAGTTCCTCGGCAAGCTCGCCGCGCACGGCAGCGAGCGCCGGAGCCAGTCCGCACACAAGCACGGTGAGCACCAGCACGACGGCAGTGAAGAGCAGCGTGCGCACGTTCAGGCCGGCGGAAAGGATGATCGGAAGCTGCCGCGTGGAAAGCGACGCGAGCAAGAGGCCACTGGTCCATGGGCCTAAGGCGAGGCCGGCAAACGCGCCCGCGGTCCCAAGGAGCGCGCTCTCCGTGAGGAGTTGGCGAACCAGGCGCCAGCGGCCGGCTCCGAGCGCGAGGCGGACGGTGAATTCACGCTTGCGCGCCATGCCGCGCGCGAGCAGTAGGTTCGCGACGTTGCCGCAGGCAATCAGCAGCAAAAGTCCCACGACGATCATCAGGATTCGGGCGGGCAGCGAGAATTTTTCGCGTGCGTCCGAGAGGCCGCGCCCGGCGGGGAGCACCAGCACATGGGCGAAATTCTCGTCGCGCGTGATTTGCGGCAGCGTCGAGGTCTTTTCGATTTCCTGCAATAGGGGATCGAGGTCCGCATGTGCCTGCGCGATCGAGACGCCGGGTTTCAGTCGCGCGAGAATCGTCACCCACTGTGCTTGCCAGTAATCCTGCGTCGGCAGCCCCGTCGAGTTCAGCGGCACGTAAAAATCCGGCGATTCGCCCACCTTCGCGCCGAAAAAATCCGGCGGTGCGATTCCAATCAGGGTGAACGATTGTTGAGGAGTGGAGCCTGTCCGGGTCGCGTCGGACTGATCGCCGAACGTTATCACCTTGCCGATAGCGCCCGGATTGGAATCGAGCTCGCGCTTCCAGAAATTGAAACTCACGACAAGAGGGGGAGGCCCATGCTCATCGGAACCAGCGAGGAGGCGCCCGGCGAAAGGCCGCACGCCAAGCACTTCGAAATAATTGGCCGAGACAAGTTCGCCGTTGGCCGTGATTTTTCGGCCGTCGAATGCCACTTCGTAAGGTGCCATCGTGGAAAATGCCAGGACGCTGGCGAACGCGGAGGCCTTATCGCGGTACGCATAGTAGGTCGCAAGCTCAGAACCTTCCGCCGGCCGCCCAAACGTGCCGGTGGAGCTTACCCACACGAGTAGATCGGGATCGCGGACCGGAAGTTTGCGCAGCAGCAACGGATCGAGGATCGAGAAGATCGCGGTATTTGCCCCGATGCCGAGAGCAAGAGTGAGCACCGCGAGCATGGTGAAGCCGGGATTCTTGGCCAGCACGCGCAGGCCGTAGCGGACGTCTTGCCAGAGGCTGTGCATTGGGTCGGCCGCAACGAGCGGCCGCGTGCATCTTACCTTGGGGTGGCGCGGTTGAAGCGGAATTCTGGGCGGCTATGCGCGAATGAGTCGCTCTGACACGCGAACCGAGCACGGGACCTCGGGAACCGCCAAAAGCGGCTCAATGGTAACGAGTTGGTACTGGTGTACCCTTGACCCGGGCGGGAGCAAGTTCGATAGTTTCTTAGGTGCCTGAAGCATCTATTTTGGGACCGCGAAACGCTGATTTTCGCGCGATTTTGTGCGATTTTCGACCATTTTTGGTCTGTTTGGGACAGATTTGGGCTGTGCGGAACAGGTGACCGCCACGAAACTCGCGGCGAGTCGCGCCCAAACGTCCGCCGAAATTCTGCTATTCTCGGGAGAAGTTTGTCGTGTCCTGGACTGGGAGTGTTGAGTTGTTGAACCACCTCAATTCTAATGCAGTGGTCTTGCTGGCGGGCGCCTTCTTGCTGGGGGTGTTTTTTGCGTATGTGTACCGCCAGAAGCGACAAGCCTACTTGCTGGTCTGGGCGATTGCCTGGATGCTGGCTTCTCTGCCCTTCGCGGTGTACGCCTTCGTCGCCCACCGAGCCTTTCCCGTATGGCTTGACATCACCAACGAATGGATGATGGCGGCTGCGGCGCTGGCTTTCTACTGTTCCGCGCGGATATACGCGCGCATGAATATCTCCACGCGCAACGTCGTTCTCGCGGCGCTCCTCGCGGTGCTCTGGGCTTACGCCTACACCCAAAAATGGATCGCGGCGCCCCTGGGTATGGGCGTGGCCATCATTTTCTTTGGGGCGGCGCATATTTTCTGGCAGGAAGGCCGCAAACAGGAATCGCGCGCTGATAAATTGTTGGCGATCACCTTCGTGGCCACCGGAATTCTGCGTCTTCTCCTGATTTTCCAGCAACGGCTGAGCCCTTTGGCGGAGGTCAATCTGCTTCCGTTTGCGCTGCTCGCGGAAATTTTTGGTGGAGTGCTGATGCTGATGGCGGTTTATGAAGAAGAGCGGCGGCGAGTCGAGCGCAACATGTTGGCGCTTTCGAATCTGAACCTCGCCACTTCGAGCTTCGTCGGCGGTGAAATTCAGAAGATGCTCGCGCAAGCCTTGGATCGCGTGCTCAACGTCGTGCGCATTCCGGCCGGCGCGCTCTGCCTGCACTATGGCGATGAAAAGGGTCCGACTTCTATTGTCGTCACCGGAATGGGCGATGCGTTTTGCTCCGCAATTCAAAAAGACAGTCTCGACTCCTACACCGTGAATTTGGTCGCCCGCCTCGGCGGGCTGGTAGTCCTACGCGACTTGGCCCGCGATGCGAACTGGGTCGCGCTGGAAAAAGAAGAGACTTTCCAGCACGTCCGCAAAATCCTGCTTGAGCAAGGTCTGCGTACGGTGGTGGGAATCAGCTTGCAAGCCAAGGAACGCGTATTCGGCGTGCTGCTGCTGGGAACACCAGACAATCGCAACTTTACTCCACCGGAGCTGCGGCTCTTGCTCGCTCTGGGTCACCAGATCGGCATGGCCGTCGAAAATAGCTATCTGATTCAGCAGACGGCTCGGCGCAGCGAAGAGTTACACATCTTGAACGAAATCGGGCGCGCGCTCAGCTCCACTCTCGAACCCGACGCGCTTTTCGAACGTATATATTCCGAGATGCGCCGCTTGCTCGACGTCGGCAGCATGTTCATCGCTTTTCAAGACAAGAAGACCGAGCAAGTGCGCTTCGAACTGGATGTAGTGAACGGCGAACGCCTGCCCAAACGGACGCGCCAAGCGGGCAAACACCTCACCGAATATGTGATTCGAACGTGTCAGCCGCTTTTGATTCGCGACCAGTTCGAGGAAGAAGTGAAACGCCTCGGAATCGAGCCGGCCCGGCACGCTGGTTCGATCTGCGCGGTGCCCCTGATCTTGTACAATCACGCCATCGGCGCGATGGCGGTGCACAGCCAGCAGGAGCGCGCGTTTGACGAAGGCCACGTCGAACTCTTGCGCGTACTGGCCAGCGAAGCGGCCGTAGCTATCGAAAACGCGCGGCTCTTCTCCGAAGAGCAGAAGAAATCAAAACAATTGACGCTGGTTAACAATGTCTCCAGCCACGCGATCACCACGCTGAATCCCGAAGAGATGCTCACCAAGATCGCGGCGGAAATCGAAAACGCTCTCTCCTACGATCACATCGGCATCGCGATCTTGGATTACTCCTCCAAGGAATTGGTGATTCAGGCGGAAGCAGGAGCGCGCCGCGACGCCCTGGGCCGCCGAATTTTGCTGGGCGAAGGATTGGTGGGCCACGTCGCACGCGCCGGGCAGATGGCGGTGGTGCAGGAGGTGAACGCTGCATCGCATCGTCCCGTATTGCCGGGTACCGCGTCGGCCATCGCGTTGCCGGTGACCTATGCCGAGAATTTGCTGGGCGTTCTCTACGTAGAGTCGTCCGAACCCTGCGAATTCTCCGACGAAGAAATCCGGCTGCTGCGCACTCTCGCCGATTTGTTTGCCGGAGCATTGCACAACGCGTTGACGTTCCAGCGAGCGCAAGAACAGGCCATCACCGACGGGCTAACCGGCGTGAAGACGCACCGCTTCCTCATGGAAGCGCTGTCGTCCGAATGGAAGCGTTCCACGCGCGCGAACCGGCCATTCTCGCTGGTCTTGATGGACCTCGATCGCTTCAAATTCGTCAACGATTTCTACGGCCACCTGGAAGGCGACGTGGTCCTGCAGCGCGTGGGCCACATCCTCGAACAGAATTGCCGCCGCTCAGACGTCGTCGCGCGTTACGGCGGCGATGAATTCGTGATTTTGATGCCGGAAACGAGCGTCGAGCAAGCCCGCCAGCTCGCCAGCAAACTGCGCGGCTGGGTGGCCGCCGATCCGCTGCTGCGCGACAAAAATATTACGGCGAGCTTCGGCATCGCAGGCTTCCCGATTCACGGCTCTACTCCGCAGGAATTGATCCAGGTGGCCGATTCCTCGATGTACCTCTCGAAACATCAGGGAGGCAACTCGGTTTCGACCGCGGAGCAAGGCGATCCCAACGACACCAAGCGCTGGAAGAAAGACGTCCTGGAAGCGTATCTGGGCGTCACGCTGAAGCGCCTCTTTTCCACCGGACCCGAAGCGTTCGAAGAAATTTATCGCCGCCTCGAGCAGTTCACGCGCTCGCTCACCGAGCACGGCGGCGTTAACGCCGGAGACGAAGTGCCGCCGGCGGTCGTCGAAACAGTCACCTCACTGGCTCTCGCGATTGACGCGAAAGACCACTATACCCAGGGCCACTCGCAAAAAGTTTCCGCGTACGCCGTGATGATCGCGCACGCGCTCGGCATGAATGAAGCGGAAGTCGAGGAAGTTCGTCTGGCGGGGCTGCTGCACGACATCGGCAAAGTCGGCATCCCGGAAGTGATTTTGAACAAGTCCGGCCCGCTCGACGCCGATGAATGGGCCACCATGAAAACGCACACCGAGCTGGGCGCGAAAATCCTCGAGCCGCTCGCCGCGATGAAACGCATCCGCGAAATGGTCGGGCATCATCACGAATTTTACGATGGCTCGGGCTATCCTTCGCGGCTGGCCGCGGAACATATTCCGGTCGGCGCGCGCGTGATTGCAATCGCCGACGCCTACGACACCATTACGTCCGAACGCACCTACAAGAAAGCGCGCAGCCCGGAAGAAGCTTTTGCGGAGCTCGAACGCTGCTCCGCGAATCAATTCGATCCGAAAATCGTCCGCGCCTTCATCGAAACCATGCGCCGCGCCCCGCAACAGCATATCGAAGCCGCCGTAGGTGCGTCCGATGGTGAGGACGCGGGCTCCCAGCTTTAATCGTTACATTAGCGCAACACCGCCCGGTTGCATCTCCCGGTTAGCAAAATCCCACTCTAAGCACTATCCCAGCGGCCCCCAACAGTTCAGGGAGTGCGGCAGCTTGCTGCCGCTTTCTTTTGGGCGCGGCTTGCCGCGCCTCAAACATCGGAAGCGCCACATCCGATCTGTAAATTGCAGGTGCGCGGTCGCAACCCTCCAAATCGTTGGGCACGGAGGTGCTCTCCGCAAATGCAGTTGCGTTCTGGACGGTTGGCGCGAAGCTCGATAAAGTTGTGAAGGGGATTTTGCTGGCAGGATTCTGGGAGGGGGACGAGCGATGCGAACAGCGACGGTGCGATGGGTCGGCGGCGAGGAATTCCTGGCGACAATGCCCTCCGGACAGGCCGTAGTGATCGACGCGGACCGCGAACACAATTCCGCGCCGGGACCAATGGACATGCTGCTCGCCGCGCTCGGCGCGTGCAGTTCGGTGGACGTCGTCTCGATCCTCGCGAAGAAGCGCAACAAGCTGGCATCACTCGAAATCGTGATTTCCGGCGAGCGCGCCAAAGACCCGCCTTCGGTCTGGACCAAAATCGAGATGGTCTACAAGTTGACGGGCGAATTGGATGAGAAAGCCGTGCGCGACGCCATCGAATTAAGCCAAACCAAATATTGTTCGGTGGCGGCAATGCTGCGCAAAACCGCCGAGATTACCTACCGGTTTGAGATCGTGGCCGCCGGGGCATAGTATTTTGCTTTTGTCGCCGCTGTCGTCATCCTGAGCGTAGCGAAGGATCTCTCTTCGCCTTGATTCAGGCCAAACCTCTCGCCTTCCACTAGCCGCCGAGATGCTGGCGCTACGGCGTCTTGGATCGGCCGAAAGAAACCTACACATCGATGTCGCCGTGATTTGCTTGTCTTGTCCGCATGTGATTGCATACAATCACGGGCTGTTCTTAAACGTCTCGCTGTTTCCATCCTCCTGGGGGAAATGAATGGGGAAACGCATCGCCGCAAAGATTACCGGAGTCGCCGGATACGTCCCGCCGCGCGTGGTCACCAATTTCGATTTGGAAAAACGTGTGGACACCAACGACGAATGGATTCGCACGCGCACGGGAATCCGCGAGCGGCATTACGCGGATCCCGGAATGGCCACGTCCCACCTGGGCACCGAAGCGGCAAGAAAGCTGCTGGCAGCGCGCGGCGTGAACCCCGAAGAAATTGAGCTGATCGTCCTCGCCAGCGTGACCCCGGACATGCTTTTCCCCGCGACCGCCTGCCTCATTCAGGACCGCCTCGGCGCAAAAAATGCCTGGGGCTTCGACCTCTCGGCGGCGTGCTCCGGGTTCGTTTATGCGCTCACCGTCGGCGCGCAATTCGTCGGCAGCGGCGCGCACAAAAAAGTGGTGGTGATAGGCAGCGACGTGATGACCTCGATCCTAGATTTCACCGATCGCGCCACCTGCGTCCTCTTCGGCGATGGCGCCGGCGCGGTACTACTCGAGCCGGCCACGTCAGAAAAAGAAGGCATCCTCGATTTCGTGCATGACGTAGACGGCTCCGGCGGCTGCAATCTCTATATGCCCGCAGGCGGTTCGCTGCATCCGGCGTCGCAAGAAACAGTCGAGAAGCGCATGCATTACGTTCACCAGGAAGGCGCGCAAGTCTTCAAGTACGCCGTGCGCCGCATGAGCGAGCTAGCCGTAGAAATGCTCGAACGCAACGGCTACACCACGAAAGATCTGGCGCTGGTAGTCCCGCACCAGGCCAATCTGCGCATCATCCGCGGCATGCAAGAGCGCCTCGGCGTGGACGATTCAAAGGTAATGATCAACATCGATCACTTCGGAAACACCACAGCCGGAACGATCCCGCTAGGGATGATGGAAGCAGTAGAACAAGGCCGCCTCCGCAAAGGAGACCTGGTCCTGCTGATCGCAGTAGGCGCCGGATACACCACAGGCGCAGTCCTGCTCCGCTGGGCGTATTAGGGCGGGTGACGCTCGGCGGTTCGAGGAAAAAGTAAAGCGGTTGTCATCCCGAGCGCAGCGAGGGATCTGCTTTTCACATAAACGCTAGCAAGAAGGCAGATTTCTCAGGACGTTACTTCGCGGCCTGTTCCCGACCGTCGCGTTTCATACCGCAAACGACGCAAGATCCGCAGCTATGCAAGGCACTATCCGCCCGACTCAATCCCCGATGATGATCAGCACCGGATTGCCGTCTCCGGTCGTGGTAGTGATCTCCACCATCTTCGTGGGTGAGACGAAGTAGAACGCACCGGTGAAGGCTGCCGGCGAAGTAAGCGTGATGGTGCCGCTGCCGTCGGTAGCGCCGGTGCTCGAAAGCACGTAGGTTCCCGTCACCGCTTCGGCAGCGGTGTTCGCACTCGCGGTGCTTTCATCCTGTATTCCGTTCACCGTCGCCGGCGTCACCGAGCCATTGAAGTTAAGGAACCCCGAGAAGTCACGCGCCGCGCTGACCGGCGGCGCGACCGTGCCCTCGATGAGCGGGAAGCCTTGCTCGATAAACGTAGGCGTGAAGCTGGTCGGCTTGGATTGCGCATCGAACTCGCCGAACATGGGAGCGCCGTTGAGCTGGCCAACAGCGAAGGCGTCTTGTGAGTCAATCATGTACAGAACCGGCTCGAATGCGTTATTGACTTCGAAACCGTTGGCGAACACCCGGCCGTATTGATCGGTGGTGTAGGTAACAGAGAACGGAGTTCCATTTGTCGAGGTGATCGTGCCGGCTTCGTTGTCGGTGAGCGACAGGTTAAATGTCGTTATTCCGACCTGGGGCACGAGTTGAAGTACCGACACATACGGCACCGAGAGAACCTGTCCGCTCACCCCTCCGGCCATAGGGCCGCTTATTACAGAGCCAAAGAAGGGCTGTCCGAATTGCAGCTTCATTTCAGCGACGCTGATAAAGGGAGAGGTGGCATTGGATGCTTGATCAGTCTCAATTAGAAATGCATCCGTCGCGGAAATTGGATACACGTCGTAATCGAGGTTGGAGAAAGCACTTAGTTGGAACTGGCAATGAGTAGGATCAGGCCCAGACTGATAGGCACCGGAAAGCGCAGTGCCGCTGACGCTGCCGACCGCTGCCGAGCCGTTATAGTTTGCGTCTATTTCCGCAGGGCCGATACTTCCTACTGTGCCCCCCGAGGAGGGCGGAACAGCCGTGAGAACGCCAGCGAACGCCATCGTTCCCGCCGCGTTACCTCCGGCCGACGACTGAAATCCCGTGCCACCGAACGCATAGTTGCCGTTGTATGTAGAATTCGTGCTGTTGACGACGCAAGTCGTCACGCTCTGCATTTCCAGCCGCCCCGAACCGCGCGTCCCAGTCGAATCGAATTCGACCATGCGGCCGTGACTGCCAGGAATGTTCCCTGTTCCGGAGGCGTCAATCGAAAACGCATAGATGGGCGAGCCCGTGACGTTCGTGAAAGTAATTGTGCCGCGTCCATCCTGGCCCACAGTGTAGGTGCCTTGCAGGTTCGGGACATTCACGGGCGAGCCGTTCAGCGCATTGTAATCGGCTTCGCCAGCCGTGATCGTGCCGTTGCCATTCGCGGTGAACACACCGGCCGCAGCCACGTACCCGCCGGAATTATTTCCACTGAACGTGAAAGCGTAATTGCCGCTCAAGAGCGAAAGATTCTGTGGAGGCGTCACAGACAGCGTGAAATTCTGCGTGATCACTGCAGGCGTCGGCGTGGTGCTGTCGGTTACCGTCACGCCGAACGTGTAAGTGCCCTCCGTGGTCGGCGTGCCGGTAAGGTCTCCGCCGGCACTGAACACGAGGCCCGGCGGCAACACCGCGCCAGCCGCGAGCGTGAACGTGTAGGGAGAGTTGCCGCCGCTGGCAGCAAATTGCACGCCAGCATACGGCACATTTACCGTGCCCGATGGCAGCGGCGATGTAGTCGTAAACGCCAGTGTGCTCACCACGATCGTGAGCGGCCCCGACGTGCTGGTTTCCCCCACCGCATCGGTCACCATGATTGTCACGATCGATTGCCCCGCCGTAGTGGCCTTCCCGGTGATATTCACCGTGTCGGTCTTGCTCGAACCCAAAGACAATCCTGCCGGCAACGTCCCCGAAGCGATCGTCCACGAGAGTGGCGGCACACCGCCTGTCGCCATAACGGGCGCGGTGTAAGACGCGTTCAAAGTGGCCGTGGGAAGGGAAGTCGTGGTGATCACCGGCGGCGGCTCGATCTTTACGGTAAGTGTCGCGGACTGGTTCGGAAAATCCACGGACGTCGCGGTGATCATGACGACCGTCTCAGTCGTGACCGCGGCCGGTGCAACGTACGTACCGGTGGTAGTAGTCAGCTGAGTTAATGTCCCGGTTCCCGCAGGGCTGGCTGAAAATGTCACGCCGCCGTTTCCTGCGGCGTCGTTCAGTACCGTAGCGCTCAGCGCGATGGACCCGTTCTGTCCGATGAATTGCGTGCCGCTCGGAGTAATCGTTACTTTATTGAACGTGGAAGGAGTGCCGGAGCAGGCAGCCAGCTGGAATAAGGCGAATGTCAGGAAAACAAGCAAACTGGTAAAACCGGCGCGGCTCTTCATGGCGCCTCCTTCGGTCGGCACACCCACGATTGCGGTTGGAATCACCCGTAATATTTAGACACGAAAGGCAATGCAGCCGCTGGAAAATGACCGGGCAGAATGGCGTATCAAGCAACTGGCTGGAAGGACAGAAGGCGAAAAGACGAACCCGGCGTCAAAATACCGAGCGTAGGGGCACGGCATGTCGTAGATCCGCCGCAGGAGGACCGTGCCCGTCGGTCACAGCGTTACTTGCCGCTGCCTGGTGTTCGGGGTCAGCAGTAGATTTCGTACCGCCGGCGTCTCGCCGGCTCTTTAAAGGTTTGCGGTGCCAAGTGTCGTCGGGCCTGCGCCGACTCAACTCAGCGCCGTAGGCACGGCATAAGTTAGCCCGGCGCGGAAGCGCGGGGAAAAATCACGCAAACGAATCCAGCGCCGTAGGTGCGGCACAAGCCCTACTTCGCCGCAGCGGCAAAAATCTCAGGATGCACAGTGCGCCCCTTCGCATCCGCCGCGCCCACATCAACGCGCAACTCCACCGGGATCTTCACCGGTGGCAAACAGGTCGTTTCGTTGCAAGCCTGATAACGCAAAATCGCCGGAATCTTCACCGCGCCAAGCGCCGCCCCAGCCTCCGCCACCAAACGCAACTTGAATGTCACGCTCCCGGTGTAGACATCCAATGGCTTATCCGGCGAAAAAGTAAATTTCTCCCGCCGCCCCTCCGGGTAGATCGTATCCACCAGCCTGAAGCCCTCCGGCAGCTGCGGCGTCAAAGTCGTCGCAATCAAATACTCATCCGTTGGCTTGTGCGAATTCACGTGGTACCCGCTGCGAATCTCCGCAACCACGGCCGCCTGAAATTCCTTCCCCCGCGGAACCGGCTCGAGCGAAACAAAGCTATGCGCCTTCACAATGCTAGCCGCGCTAGGCACCGCCGCCGATTCCTGAGGCGGCACCGCAGCAACAGCCAAGACCCCGTGCGAAACCGCAACGCCAAGCGCCACAACGCAAACGAACGCCACGCAACACGTAAACACGCGCACAGAACTCATACCGAGATCGCCGTCCCCAATTTTTCCGTCAGAATCCGGCTCATCACCTGATTCAAAGTCTCCCCGGTCTTTTCCTGCACAAACGCCTGCGCCGCGTCCGACCACGCCAATTTAAAACTCGTCGTCAACGCCGAAATCCAAATCTGCCGCACCGGCGCGTTCGGGCTGATCACAAACCGCGTCTCATCCTCATCCTCGAACTCGATCTCCAGCTTTCCGCTCCCGCCCTCCACCTCAAAATCGTTCTCATCCCCAATCTCCAGCAAACGCTTCCGCAAAGCCTCAAACGCCGCATCGCTCTTCTTCTGAAATTCGTGCTCATCCATCAAAGCCATAAAAATAATCGCCCCCGAAAATCTTGCCTTTCTCTGCGTCCTCTGCGTCTCTGCGGTAAAAGCAGTTGTGTGAGGTGGCCTCTGCCTCCGTGCTTCCCTGCCCTCAAAGTAGCGACTTAATCTCCGCATCCAAATCATCCCGCGAAGCCAACCCAATGTAGCGCTTCACCACCTTCCCATCACGCGAGATCACAATGCTGGTAGGCAATCCCAGCAATCCTCCAAATTTCCCCGCCAAATCGTCATTCCCCAAAACGATCGGATAATTCATCGTCAATTTTTTCCCATCCACATCAAACTCAGTCTTCTGCACAAACGGCTCGACCACGCTCTTCCCCTCGTCATCCATCGCCACTCCCAAAAGCGTGAAACCCTTATCCGCATACTTCTGCTGGAATTCGATCATCCACGGAATCTCCACCTGGCAAGGCTCGCACCACGTCGCCCAAAAATTCACCACCACCACTTTCCCCTTTAAGCCCGCCAGCGGCACATCCTTCCCCGACAAATCCTTAAACGTAACGTCCGGCTCATTCGCCAAAGTTTTCGGCGTAGTAGCTCCATTCCCCGATTTGCAACCAACAAAAACCGCCGCAAGCCCCGCCGCCACCACAAAGATCAAAAATAAACTCCACCGCGTTCGCATCCGCCAGACTCCCATCACAACGAAAATTTATTCAGAAATCCCAGTTTGCCCGACAGCCACGTCAACCGATTCAAGAATACCAGCCCGCCCACCGCCAACAGCAGCACGCCGCTGAAAATTTCCACCGTATGCAAATGCCGCCGAAATTTTTGATAAAAACGCAGAAACCCGCCGATCCCCAAGGCCGTAATCAAAAACGGCACCGCCAGCCCCGCCGAGTAACAAGCCAGCAGAAATATTCCCTGCCCCACCGTTTCGCGCGTCGCCGCGACCGCGAGCACACTCGCCAGAATCGGCCCAATGCACGGCGTCCAGCCAAACGCGAACGCAAACCCCATCAAAAATCCGCTCACCGCGCCCGGCTGCCCGCCCATATTCCGAAAATGCACGTCGCGATTCAACCAGCGCGTCAAGGAAGGCCCCAGCAAAAAAATCAGCGCGACAGAAAAGAAATGAATCGGCTTCAACTCCGCGCCCAATAACCCCGAGCGCCACAAGAGCAGCCCACCCATCACCACTAGCACAACGCCGATCAGCAGACCGACGCGCACGGTAATTTTCGCAAGCCATCCAATCAAGTGCAGCCCAAACATCACAATCAACGCCCCAGCCACCGGCGCCAGCATCGCGCGATTCCGCAGCAAAAAAGATCCTACCGCGCTAGCTGAAGCCCCAAACGCGATAAACACCACCGAAAATCCCGTCACGAACGCGCACGCCGAAAGCAGCAATCCGCCCCGCGGCGTCTTCCCTTCTTTCAATTGTTCGACGCCAATGCCCGAGAGCATCGAAATGTATCCCGGCACCAGCGGCAGCACGCAAGGCGAAAGAAAAGACACCAGTCCCGCCAAAAACGCCGCAAATATGGAAACGTCCATCAGCTGTTTTTCCGTTCCGTCATTTCGGTGAGCAACTCAGTCCGCCCAAGCGCCGCGCCCTCAATCGTCAATTTTCCCATATCCGTTAGACGCGTGCCCGTGCTTTTTGACGCCGCGCTCGTGCAAGGAAAATCCCTCCACCTGCCGCCGCAACCTATCACCCGCAAACCACCTCGCGCCCCGCCGATCGCGCTTAACCCCAATCAATAGAGACCACAAACAACTGGCGCACCAAATGCTATCCCACACCACAAGGGCTTGCCAGCTGGAGCCGGGCGCGGTGACCAATATCACTCCCTCGGTGGCGGGCCCAAAATTTTCGCAACGCCACATTGACCGCCGAAGGAGCGCCATGACGCCCAACCAGGTCACCCTAACGCGAGTCGCCGCCGCCTTCGCCGCGGTCGCCCTCTTCACGCTCTTCGGCAACTCACTCGCCGCCGACCTCGCCGCCGTCATTCTCACCATCGCCGCCATCGCCCTCGACGGCCTCGACGGCTACCTCGCGCGCACCCGCAATCTCGCCACTCCTCTCGGCGCGCAACTCGATATCCTCGGCGACCGCGTCGTCGAAAATCTCTTCTTCACTTTCTTCGCCGTCAGCGGATTAATTTCGCTCTGGGTCCCGGTCCTCTTCTTCGTGCGCGGCACGCTCACCGATTTCCTCCGCTCACTAGCCGCCCGCGCCGGCCGCAGCGGCTTCAGCACAAATTCGATGCTCGAAACCTGGTGGGGACGCACGCTAGTTGCCTCCCGGGCGAGCCGCGCCGCCTATTCCGTACTCAAATGCATCTGCTTCTGCTATCTCGGCCTGCTGCTACCGGCCGCGCACATCACCGTAGCATGGCTCAACGCGCCCGTGCTCCATGCGCTAGCGGTAGCAGGCCAATTCCTCGTCGGTGCCACAGTAGGCTTCTGCGTCCTCCGCGCGATCCCGGTAATCTGGGAAGGCCGCCGCTATCTCGCCGCCACACAGCAGAAAACTCCCGCACGCGTTGCCGTACAGGCCTCGCGATGACCGCACCCCAACAAAATATCGGTGCGTTCTTCGATCTCGATGGGACGCTGCTCCCCGCGCCTTCCCTCGAATGGCGCTTCATCGGCTACTTGCTCGAACGCAACGAAATCTCGAGCGCACAAGTCACCGCCTGGCTAGCTCATTTCGCCGCATCCATTCTGCGCAACCCGCAAGAAGCCATCGCGGGAAACAAATACTATCTGGCAGGAATCAACACATCGCTCGCAAGCGATTGGGAAAACTCTCTGCCCCCGATATCCGCAAACGAAGATTCTCTCCCGCTCTTCGCCCGAGGCCTCAAACAAATCGCCTGGCACCACGCCCAAGCCCACCAAATATTTCTGATCACCGGCACCCTAGCCCCGCTAGCGCAAATACTAGCCAAACGCATAGCCGCACAAACTCAAGCCCCAATCGAAATCCAAGCCACACGGCTGGAAGTCAACCGTCAAGGGTGGCACAGCCACTCCTGGCTGTACTCTTCCGCGGAATGGACCGGCCGCCGAGCAACCCAGCACATGAGCAAAGAAGCCAAATCCGACGCGCTGGAAGCCGTAGCCACAACCCACAATATCAACCTCGCCCAAAGCTACGCGTATGGCGATACTTCCGCCGACATCCCGATGCTGGAAGCGGTCGCGCAACCGCGAGCAGTCAATCCATCGAATCACCTCGCGCAAATCGCAAAAAAACGCCGCTGGGCAATCCTCAACTGGCAAGTATCCACACCCGCACGAATCCCAAGCCCCGCCAGGACGCAATTCGCCGCAAAGCCCTCCCAATGACTCACGCCTCCCAAACAATATGGAGTGTGACGGCGAGCCGCCGCTTTGCCAAACAAGAGTTCGCGAACGAATGCCGCCGCTCGGCACCCCATAGCCCACTGTGCGACATCAAGAGCGCGAAGAAAAACGCGCGAACCTAATGTCCACCCTCCCCGCAACAACCGACATTCACGCGCTCCCCGCGAAACGCTGGCTCTCGCAACACGTAGCCGAAGTCCGCCAATCGTTCGGCGCCTTCGAACAAGTCACTTTCGCCTACCTAGCCTGGATCCTCGCGCTCCTCGCAACGTTCCACCACACCATCCCCCACGCCGCAAAATTCGCCGCATTGCATCTAGCAATCGCCGCGACAATCGCGCAACTCGCGAAGTCCGCCGCCCGCACGCAAAATCCAGCATTACAGTTCGCGCGCAACTGGTACCCGTTACCTCTCTACATTTTCTTCTTCGAAGAACTGCAACACCTGGTCCACGCCATCTTCCCCAACTGGTTTGACAGCTGGCTAATCCAATTCGACCACCGCCTCGCCGGCGTGCATCCTTCGGTCTGGATGGCGCGTTACGCCAATCCCGCGCTCAACGACGCCATGCAATTCGCCTACATGACCTACTTCCTCTATCTCGTAATCCTGCCGGCGATCCTCTACGCACAAAAGAATCGCGAAGCCTTCTGGACGGTAATGACCTCCACAGCCATAGCCCACTACTCCGTTTACGTAATCGCCATCCTCTTCCCCATCGAAAGCCCCCACTTCGCGCTAGCGTCTCTCAATCCCGCACCACTAAAAGGCGGCGCATTCACCGCCACCATCGAACTCATCGAACATTTCGGCCGCGTCCACGGCGCCGCCTTCCCCAGCGCCCACGTAGCCGGCTCGACGGTCGCCATCCTAGCCGCCCGCCGCTACAAACCCTGGCTCTTCTGGCTCTGCCTCCCATTTTTCGCAAGCATGTGCGTGGCAACAGTCTACGGCCGCTACCACTACATTGCGGATGTCCTGGCAGGTTTAGCAGTAGGCGTCGCAGGGTGGGCCGCAGGCCAATACGTGATGAATCGTCACGCCGCGCTACAGGATTTGACTTTGTAGCGGCGCACTTCAGTGCGCCATCGATCGAGCGGCACGATCGACCACCGCAACACAGGCCGCCCAACCAGAAATTGTTCAACCTGCTTGCTGAAAATTGGGAAGGCTGTCATCCCGACCGAAGGGAGGGATTTGCTTTTCGCCATCGCTGCTAAAAAGGCATTCGTCTAAGCCTCGAATCACAACACAATCTCAAAAAATCTTTTCCGCCCTTCGCAAAGTCCCCAACGACCCCAAATTCGCAATCCGGAACGCCACTAAATACTGGTTCTCATTCCGAATCGTACCAAACGAAAATCTCCGGTACTCGAATCCAATCCCGCAGCACGACCCGTTGTAACTCACCTCCGCGATCTGGTTCTGAAACGCGGAATTTGTGATGTCATAGCTCGCGCCAAACGTGGTATTGAATCCCGGCCGCGTCAGGTCGCCGTAACCGATCAACGCGCGTATCTGGTTCGACCGCGGCTCGAACATAAATCCCGGCGGATTATCCTGCACCGGCGTCGGCAGATTGATCGCTGAAATCTGCGCCAAGGTCAAAAACGATTCTTTATACGGTTTCAGTTTCAACAACGCTCCGATCGCCGTCAATTTCGCTCGTTGCGGATCGAAATTCACAATAACCTGCGTGTCCCAATGTTTCCCTGGCTCAATCCGCAAATCACTCACGACGGGCGAAAAATGCCGCGGCTCATCCGCAAACGCAAAAGGCGTCAGCGCATCGGTCGCCTGAAACACATTGCGCTGCCCCGCGACTAGCGCGCCTCCAAAATTGGGATCGAAAAACTGAATCTGCGCGAGGCGCCAGCTGACCACCTCTTCTGCGCTCCCATCCTTCTTCCGCCGGTAAAGCCGCTGCGTGATTCCATACTCGATCTGGTTCGTGTCCGTCAGCGTTTCATCTTCGTCAAACCGCACGATGTTGTTGAAATTATTCACGCCGTTTACGAAGCTGTACTGCAAGTCCGGCTCGATCACGTGTTTCCACTTCGTCCCGGAATCCCCACCGCCCCACACGCGCTCGATCGTCGGCGGCCGTATATCCACTGTCAGCTCTTCCGTTTCGCGCCACAATCCCACGTTCACGAACGACCCGTTCTGCACCTGCCCGCCGTAGTACGTCGAACGCATCGTAAATGTCGGCGTCACCCCCAGCCACGGTCCCCAGTGAAACGGCATCGTCACGCTCGGCGCAATCTCACTCCGCTCCACGAAGTTCGGCGTCTCAAAATTCGTCACGTTATTCGAGCGGTGCGCCGCGTCCGAAAACACATCGAACGAAAAATAAAATGGCAGCTTCTCCCACGGCGCCTGATCCACGGAACTGAAACGCACTTCCGGCGCGGTGCGCAGCGACACATACTCATTCACCGGTGTCGTCACCGTGGTGGCGCTTAGATAGTTCTGATAGCTCAGCGCCGCCAGATTCAAGCTGAACCCCCGAAAATTATTCGTCAGGAACGCCTGGTTCCGCACTTCCGAGTTCACCGCCTGCGTGTATGTTTCGCTGAACGCCAGCCGGTACGTCAGCGACGACAAATTATCCAAATCCGCCACCGCCCGCCAGCCGTCCGGCAGCAACGCCGTAAACAGCAAGCGCGCCTCATGTCCGCCCTGGTTGATCAATTCGCCGGTGGACTCCCGCAGCCCTCGGTCCACCACGCCGGTGTAGGTCACATCCAGCCGCGCGTTTTCCCATGGACGCATCCGCAAATCCCCGCGCTGCGCCCAGCCGCGCCGGCTGTAGTAATTCGTTCCCAACGTCAAGTCCGCCCAATCCGTCGGCGCCCAGTACACCGCGTCGCCGAAAATAAATCCCTTGCTCGTGCTGTCTCCGATGTCCGGTATCAAAAGCCCGGAGGTGCGCTGCTTTTCCGCGGGAAACGTCGCATACGGCAGGTACAGCACTGGCACGGAGAACAAGCGGAAGTTGCCGTTTTCTAAATGCACCGATGTCTTCATATAAACAGTCGCTTCCGGAGCATAAAATTTCCATGTCGGACGGTCCGGCTTGCACACCGTCATCCACGCCTTGTGCACCCGGTACGTAGTTGGATCCACCCGCTCCGCTTCTTCCGCCTCGAAATAAATCGGATTGGGGCTGATCAACAGCGTCGGCGTCGGCCGCCGCTGAATGGCAAAAGTGGCGCGCACGTGATGAAAAGTTCCGTGTCCCGTATTTACTTCGTAGCGCGCGTCCTCCGCCTCCACGTGCTGGGTCTCGTAATCAAGTTGCACGTGGCCCCGCGCCGTCACCACCTGCGTGTCCTCGTTGTACTCCACATGGTCCGCGCGCAAACGCGTGTTCTGATACCGCACGTCCACGTCCCCATCCGCGTAATAAATTCGCCCCACCTGCCGCTGCTGCTTCGCTTCCAGTGTCGCCTCCTGCTCCGCGCCACTCGCCCCCGCCGGAGCCTTCGCACGCGCCACTGCTTTCGCAGGAGCGCCCTGATTTTTCGCCGCTCCTTGATTTTGGGATTGCGCCGACGCGTTCCCGCCGCTCTGCGCCAAAACCACGCGAGGAACGGCAAGAAAAATCACAACCGGCAGTAGAGGAAACACGAGTCTGCGAAGAAGTGACAAGACAATTGCGCTCGGCATGCCTAAGAGAACCGCATCAATCTTGCGAAAAAAGAAAGTCGAGCCTAACACGCGCCCCGCAACCCCGCAATCAACTCCAACATCAACACCGCCACGGTTTTGTCGTCATCCTGAGCGCAGCGAAGGATCTCTCTTGCCGTTGCCGTCGCTCCAGCAACAACTCCCTAGGAGTCGCTCTCGCCCGTGCCAGTTGCCTAATCCGCGCAAATCCCTCCGAATTCGCTCCTCCCATCCACGTCCCAACGTGCTACCATACCCGCGTTCCGTCACTGGAACTACCGCAGCGCAAAACGGACCAGTGATACAAATTTGCTCGCAATGCGGCGCGCTTTTGCTCGAGCCCGCCGAAAAATGCACTTTCTGTGACGCCCCTCTCGTCGTCGCCAGCGATGAGACCTTCGAGCCCGTCCCTGTAGGTGTATCCGCTCGCGCGGAATCTCCCGCAAACCCCGCCATCACCGTCGAACCCGAATGGCGGACGGAAGTTTCCCGCCGCCTGGAAGCCTATCGCGTGCGCCGCGGTCGCCCGCGCCCCGACGACTCCCAATCCGGCCTGCCCTTCGCCCCGGCTTCGACCGATTATGGCCGGCCGACCGAAGAAATCGAACTCACTGATCGCCCGCGCCTCCGCGCCGTCCAGCGCGTCAGCCCGCGCAAATCATTAAACGAGCGCGTCGAAATCAATATCCAACCCGAGCTCGATTTCTCCAGCTCCCCCGACGATCGTGCGCATCCCCAAAATGCGATCGTTCCCGTCGCCGACCTCGCCGAACGCCGCCGCGCCGGCGCCCTCGACGCGCTTTTCCTCGGGCTCACCTACGGCGCTTTCCTCGGTCTTTTCCGCTCGCTCGGCGGCGAGGTCGTGCTCGCCAAAGTGGACGCCATCGTCTACCTCGCCGCGTTCTACCTTTTCTATGCGCAATATTTTTTCTTGTTCACTACGTTCGCCGGCGCCACCCCTGGCATGCAACTTCGCGGCATCACCATCGTCCGCCTCGATGGCAGCTTGCCGGACACGCGCCAGCTCCTTTGGCGCAGTTTTGGCTACCTGCTCTCCGGCGCCACCATGATGTTGGGATTTCTCTGGTCGCTATGGGATGAAGACCACTTCACCTGGCAGGATCGCATCAGCCAAACCTACATCACCGCCGCCACTCCCTTAATGGAAGTAGGCGCCTACGAAGTCCACCCCACCCAGCGCCGCCTGGCCCACAAATAGGCCCGCAAGAGCGTAGTAACACACTAGGTGATTCACGAGAAGGTATCTGTGGACCGCCGCTGCGCGTTACTTTACGATTTGGACGATGCCACCCAGCAGCCAGGATTCGATCGTCGCAATTCAGCCCGAACTTCTTTCTGGCGAGACCATTGTTTGGGCTGGACAGCCGAATACCCGCGTCATTTTCCACAAGCAAGATCTATACATGGTGCCTTTCAGTCTTCTTTGGGGCGGCTTCGCAGTCTTTTGGGAAGCAAGTGTCGCAGGACTGTGGGGATCGAATGGTAAACCGGGCACCCCTTGGTCGTTCGGGATGGTCTGGGGAATCCCGTTTGTCGTGGCCGGTCAGTACTTCATCTGGGGCCGATTTTTCTATGACGCGTGGCTTAAAAGGCGGACTTACTACGCTCTCACCAATCGCAGGGTCATTGCGGTGCAGAACGGTTGGAGCAGGCGGATGGCGTCCTCCTACCTCGATTCCTTGCCCAACCTAGTTAAGGAAGACGGAGCCAACGGCGTCGGTACCTTGCGATTCAACCAATCAGACTTGCTATCGTCGAAGCAGCGCCAACTCGCAGCTTGGAATGCGCTCTCGGTCGGTGACGTGCCGACGTTCGTTGACGTGGAAGACGTGGACTCGATCTATCGGCTCATTTCCGACGGTCGCGACAGGACCCGCTCCGCCAAGGTCACTTCCTAACCCCAGGCGACAAACCCTAGGAATCCCTCGTTCACTGCCAATCGGGGAATCCCAGCTTGTCGCGCTTGATGACGCGTAGCGTGTGCAAAGCCTCCGCTAACGCCACTCGTTCACCGCGCCCATCGCTTCCTCGAAATACCACCTGAAGGCGCTCCAGAATCAGGAGCTCCACATTATGCACTTTCTCGAACAGGGTATCCGGATCGGATTCCTCCCTGAGTGCCCTTAGAGGCTCTTGCCACTCCGAAAATTTCATTTCCTCGCCGCTCATCTCGCTCGTTCCTCGCTGAATTTCCATCAATCCGCCGCCACGCCACCTGGACCGTGGGAATTGATCACCATTTTATTGCCCGTACGCATGTCCAGGATCACGTACTCACCCGGCGCGCTCATCGCGAATTTCTGCACGTGCGCCGTGGCCTCCTCCATCGTCCTCGCCGCCGCCCGCCACAGCACGCTGCCGTTCGCTTCCTTCTGAAACACGTCGAATAGAACCTTGGTCACAGAGTCGCCCCCTCAGCGGTCGCGATTATCGTCTCGGGCAGACCATCCGCCTTCCGTTTGCCTCCCGCCTTCTTCCCTATCGCTTCTTTCCGCTTCAGCTCTGCCGCCGCAATCTTTCTGGCCACCGCCAGCGGTACTTGTTCGAAAACTGTTTTTCGTTTGATCATGACGCTCCTTGTTTCCCCGTCGCCATCCACAGTAACCGGCCTCCGCTCATACGGGTCAAATCTTTTGGCCTCCGCCGTTTGCTTTCTCCCCACGAACTCGCGCCGTTAGCGATTCCCCCGCGCCGTTAGCGCGCCCCTCCCCGCCCTGATCTGCGGCTGATACGGTCTCGGCTCGCCCGGATTACGGTTCGTATTTTTTGCTTGACAAACTTTTTCACGGTTCGATACGATAGCGCTACGTTAGTTTAATGAATCTATCGTGAGAGGTGATCCATGCCAAACTCGCGCAACAAAAACCTTCCCATGCACTTTAAAACGATGGTGCAATCCGACGTCCCCCAGGGACGCAACGGCAAGCACAAGCTGATCGTCACCACCATCCTTGACGATCTGGATCAACTCCAGAACGGGGCCGCCCTGAAAGTCCCCATCTCCGGCTTGGCCGCCTCCAAGGAGAAAATCCGCTCCGCCCTCAATCGCGCCACGCGCAAAGCCGGACGCCGCGTGGCCACAGCCACCGACAGCACGTTCCTCTACGTCTGGAACATCCCCGACTAGCCGAGGTTCCAGGGGTGGATTCTAGTTTTAAGTTGGAACGAAGTGAGGGATCTCTCTTCGATTGCAACGTCACCAGGTTTCTTGGCTGCTCCACCCTTCCGCTCGTGAAGTGTGGGGGCTTTACGCGAGATGAGAATTACGCGGATTTCAACGCAGAATCTCTCTGTGCGAACCGAACCTTCGCCTTCGCGGCCTCTTCTTCCCGATTCCGCGGCGACGAATTCGTCTTGAGCGAATGCAAGAGCCGCGTCGACGCCTCCGCAATTTCGTCCACCGCAGCCTCGAACGCGACTTCATTCGCCTTCGACGGTTTGCTAAAACCGCTGATTTTCCGCGCAAACTGCAGCGAAGCATTCCGAATTTCTTCCGCCGTCACAGGCGGCTCAAAGTTGAACAAAATTTTGATATTCCTGCACATCGTCATCACCTCAAGACATTTGGTGCGGTTTACTTGAGCTGCTCCATCTCCGAAAAGCGCTTCACCCCATCCTCGTCTGCCGGTCCGGTGGCATCACTTCCCATCCGCATACGATGACCGTCCGGATCTTCCACATTCATTTCTCGAGTGCCCCAGGGCATATTCGTGGGAGGCAGCCGAATCACCGCGCCGCTCCTTTTATACTCCTCATGCAGCGCATCCACATCCTCCGTGAAAATAGACATCCACACGCCCGCCTGCCCCTGCCCGCCTTCACAAAGAAAAATCTCAACTTTACCCCGCGCGACGCATCCAAACGTCGGCGGATCACCCCAGTCCCATTTCTTGCTGAAGCCCAGCTTGAGGACGTAGTAGTCCATCGACGCCGCAAAATTCTTAACATTCAAAATCGGAACCACGCATTCAAATTCGTTCACGCGCCCGCTCCCCCTCCACAGCCTCTAGTCTCAGGCTTCCTCGATTGTGGCCTAATAGAGTAACTGTTTCAAAGGGGGATGGGCCACCACCGGGGATCTTGCCCTACGCCGCAAGTAATCGGCTGACTGTCCTGGTTCCGAGCGCCGTAGGTGCGACACAAACCGAGAAATCGGGGCTGGCTTTTGATTCTCGTTGTGATCCCGGGCGCAGCGATGGACCTCTCTTCGCTTTAACGCCGGCGCTTCTTGTCAAAAAGGGCGAGGAACTTGCGATGCACATCACTCGATCGCATCCCGCAACTTATAAAGCGCCGCAACATACACGCCGGTGTTCTGTATCAGGTATAGAGGCGTCACGATCAGAGAAATCGTGCCCCAGGGCCCAAGCAAGAGGTTCTTTCCCGCAAATTCCCAATACCGTTTGTGGATGCAAGGTTTGCACAGATCGCCATTCACCGTGTAGGTCCGCCGCGCCAGCAGCATCCCCACATTGCGGTAAAAAGTTACGAGCTTGGTCTGGCGCATGTTTCCACAAGCCTGGCAACGCCCAGGCGCGAAGTGAGTCGGCCCCAAGTTGGTTTCGGACATAGCCCGCTTCTCCAGCGAGCAAAATGATTGCCCGGATTCTCCATCGCGTTAAGTACCAAGTCAAGTAAACAGGAGGGTAGATGGCCGACGCTTCTACCTCATATCGAGGTTGCGCTTAGGTCTTCAGGCTGCAGCACTCTCGCCGCAGGCGCGGGTGCCTGTTTGCGTTCGCGAAGCGCCGGAGGCGAGGAACAAGTTAGCCGGCGCGGAAGCGCCGGAAAAATCCCACGAGGATCCCGAGCGCCGCCGGGCACTCATTCCAGCACCCATTGGGGATCGAAATCCACGCCATGTTTTTTTCAGCAAGGCGATGAATTCGACGTTTGGTCAAAGGACGGGCCACCAATCCGTCCCTCATTGCGGCGGTGTGGATGGTGCCGCATTTCCGGGCGTCGAATCGTCGGATCCTAGTTTCTTGGTTGACGGTTTTCTTCCCGACGTCGCCCCGCCGTGCGTCGCGGCGCCCGAACCGTCACCTTGATCGCGCGTGAGGAACGGAAAGAACGGAAACAGCTCAAACGGATCGTATTCCCGCGCTGATACCGGTGCCGCGGGCTTCGCCTTGAGCAATGTGACCTGATTGCTCCAGGGATCCAGCTTCACCCGAGTGCCCATGCGAACCGCGACCGGCTGGCCGGACTTTCCAGTCCGTTGGCTCGCATTGGCGCCCGCGAGCTCGCCGCCCAAGTTCACCCGGTCGCCAACGCGGGGACTGATCAACGCGGTCAGGACTTTGTGCTCGCCGCCTACCTGCTCGAGGAACGAACCGGGACTATCGAGCTTGTTCTTGTACGGAGAATTCCGCATCAATTCGAACGCCTTCTGGTTCGCCGCCTGAATCTCGCTGTCGCTGTACTTGAACAGGAAGTGCCCGGATTCATTCAGCCTCGCGAGCCCCACGTCGCCCCCGGGGGTTACATCCCCCTTCGTCTTGGTCTTCGTTTTCGCCGGTGCCGCCTTAACAAGTATCGTGGCCATTTCCTGCGCCAGCATCGCAGCCAGGCTCGGTTCATCCGGCAAGGCGTCCAACAATCCGCGGCTCAGCACGATCGTGTGTCCGGCCGAAAATGATTCGAGCGTGGTAGTCAAAAGAGTCCGGCAGCGAATTTCCGGCTGAATGTCCAGATTGTTGGTCACTTCCAGATTGTTCACCACGATTTCCATGATGTGATCGAGTTCCCCGCGCGGCGCCAGCAGGCCCACAGCCTCGAGCTCCCGAATCGTCGGATTCGCCGTGTCATCCGCTCCGCTGCCTTCCGAAGATGCCGACGCTTCGTGCACATCCTCTTCCGGATGGTTACCTTTCGGGCCGTAACCCCAGAACCGTGTTTGCGACTTGAATCGCACCGCGCGCTCCTTGCCGACCGATTCTTCCGTATAAATGTACGCCGGAAGCCAGGTGCTCCCTTCGAGGTTCAGGCGCCAACTGTCAAAATGCACTTCCCGTCCTTTGGTTCCTTCCTTCGCGCCATGGACGCCGTTAATTCGCACGATCGTGAAATTTTGATCCTCCGCCCAGATGCGTCCTGAGAAACGTTCATCGCCCGTATCTGGCAGAGGCATCACATCAAACACGAAGCAGCGGACTTCGCCTAGCAATTCACGGCGCACGAACTCGAATCGGTAGTGCTCGCGATCGAAATCCTGCGGATCCACGTAGGCCATCTGCACAAAGTTGTCTTCTCGGTGGGACTCGGACTTGCCGATCAATGGCACCTCGTGCTCTTTGTCGCTGCTGAGGAACCGTTGTCCTATCGCGCGTCCCGCGAGGTTCGCGGAACCAAGGAAATAGTGGTCACCCGCCGGCACCGCTCCCGTGTCGGTGCCAGTGCTAGGCTTCATGTCCTGAATGTAGACTTCCATGACCGGGGTAAACCGCGAGATCGTCGCGATTTCATCCCGCTCGCGCGCCACCACGCGATCAATCGCCTGATCCACGGTAGTGACCTGCGCACCGGAAGAACGGGGAGCGGAACTGGATGTGGAAGATTGGTCAGCGCCACGCCGCGTTTGCGCGCCGGCGGAACCGGCACAAAGCAGGGTGCCAGCTAGAAAAACAAAGAGAATACGATGGTTCGAGGTATGCATCGCGGCGCACGCTACTGACTTTGGTATTCACGGAATCGTACGTCATCGGGTAGTTCACGGCAAGGAATTCGTACCCGGCGTGTCGCGAAAAAGCCTCCATGCACCACATTCATTTAACTGTGCCGCACGAAGATCGCAGTGTATTTGTAGTCGCTTATGCTTTGGACTGACCATCCTCTCGCGAGGCATCCTTCGGTGATTCGGGACTCTCTGCTAGAGATTCGTTCTGTATCGGCGTTGCAATTGCGGTTCCGAAGAACTCCGCGCGGGCTTTCTCAAAAGAATCTTCCGTCATCCGATCCGATCGTGTCATTTTTGGCCTTTCGATCCCTGAGCTCACCGACTCAAGCAACCAGTCAGCGTGAAATAGTGCAACTCAGGTACCAGACCGTTTCATCCACTGCGCGGAAATTTTGCCGCAGATAGAAGGGACTTACACGAATCACAACGCGCCAGGAACCACAGATGCCCATGCGCCAGGTTGAATTTTTCCACCATCGTTGAATAATTCAACATGGACTCGAAAAGAAAAACGTCGCGGCGCACCGATAACTCCTCTGAATTCAGAAAAATCGCGCAACTCGAAAAACAGTCCAAGCCTGCGACCAGCCTCTAACTCAGAAGCATCCAACAAGCGTTGGACGTAATTGTCATTTTGAATCGACCATCAGGAGAAACGAAATGAAAGCGAGTCTCCAATTCGCCCTGATTCTTGGCGCAGCGTGCGTATCTATTCTATTGAGCCAGCCCGCCGTCGCGCACCCCGCGAATCCACGTCAAAATCAGGCCGTCTCCCAACCGCAATCCGCGCCGCATGCCCATGATAAAGACCAGAAACCCGGAACCAGCCCCGGCAAGGACGTGGGCAAGGGCGGTGAGGACATTGGCAAAGGCACAGCCAAGGGCGCGGGGAGCCTCGGTAAAGGCACTGCCGGGGCGGTCGGCAATGCCGCTACTTTGCACCCCGGCGGCGCCGCTGCCGATCTCGGGAAAGGCGCTGCGGGAGCCGGCAAGGACGTCGGCGTAGGCGCCGGAAAAGGCGCGGGCAAAATCGGCGAAGGAAGCGCGAAGGGAATCGGAAAGCTGGGCGGCAAGATCTTCCACCGGGGCGGCAAGAACAAAGACAAGAACATGGACAAGATCAAAGACAAATCCGACGCGTAAACAGCCTTTCCACAGCTTCCAAGCTATCCAACCGCAACCGCCACTCACCACCGAATCTTTCGCCTTTTCTTCGCGTAACCCCGACAGCTACACCGCACTAACTCCATTGCAATTAGGCGGTCCATCGGTGAGAATCTCGGTCTCGGAGGTCGCCATGGCCGCAAGTTGGAAGGGCTTTATCACGTTCGGGCTCATTTCGATTCCCATCGAGCTGTCGCCTGCGGCTCGCACAGAGCGTATCAGCTTCAACCAGATCCACTCCGTATGCCACTCGCGCCTGAAGCAGCCGTTGTATTGTCCGACGTGCGAGAAAATGGTTGACCGCTCCGAAATCGAAAAGGGCTACGAATACGAGAAGGACCAATACCTCCTCTTCACCAAAGAAGAGTTGGAAGAGATCGAGCCCGACTCCGCGCAATCCATGGAGATTCTGAGCTTCGTCAAAGTCGCAGAGATTGATCCCGTTTATTTTGACGCGTCGTATTACGTAAAGCCGGACGAAGCCGGAGTCAAAGCCTACAGTCTGTTACTCGACGCCATGAAAAAGACCGGCTACGCGGGAATCGCTAAAGTCACGATGCACAATCGCGAGAACATCGTAATTATCCGTGCGCGAGAAAACGGATTCACGCTGCACACCATGTTCTATCCGAACGAAATCCGCCAGGCGGCCGAAGTGACCAGCCCGAATAAATCCGAAGTCAAAAAAGAGGAATCGCAGCTGGCGATGCAACTGATCGAGAGTTTGGCTGCGCCATTTGAACCGGAGCAATATCGGGACTCATACCAAATGGAGCTGGAGAAGCTCATTGAAGCCAAGGCCAAGGGCCAGAAACTCACCGTCGCTCCCCGCGCCAAGCAAGCACCCGTCATCGATTTGATGGCAGCACTGAAGCAAAGCCTGAAATCGAAAGACGCGCCGAAGAAAACCTTGCTGCGCGCTGTTCCAGCTAAGACCGAAAAGAAACCTCGAAAAGTCGGCTAGCACTCTCGGCGCTTGTCGTTTCCAAGGCCTTGGCCCTACAGCGAGGCGAGCCTCTTCTTTGCCAGCGGAACCGCATAAGCGGCGGCAGGATTATGAGAGGTGGCCGCCGCAGCCTTGTGGTAGAACTCGGTTGCTTTGCCCTTGTCGCCTAGCTTCTCGTACGTCTGACCAATCATGCATTCGATGAACGGGTCGTTCTGGTTCGCTTTCAGCAGTTCGTCGAGCGCCGTCTTGTAATCTCCACCGTAAAACGCGACGTAGCCTTCAAGGTACGGAAGAAATTGCGCCTGCTCGGGATTGGTTCCCTTATCGAGGATGGCTTTGGCGGCAGCGACATGCTTCTGCGCTTCGGCCTGATTCCCGCGTCGGGCAGCGATGCGGGCCTGCGCGTGCTCCCAACGAAACTCCCAAAGGTCGGTCCGGGCTGGTTTGATATCCGGTTCCTTCAATCCAGTGTCGTGGCCCAACTGATACCATTGATACGCGGTGTCCAAATCGCCTGAGTCGATGCAAATGCGAGCGGCCTCATCCGCAATCTCGCCCTGCTGAAAAATATTCTTTACACTCCCGTAGTAATCGAAGACCTGCTGTTCATACTCGACACTCTTGTTGCAATTTCCGTCAAAGGCATACGAAATCGCCATAATCCTCTGCGAAACTGCTCTCAGCTCGGGCGTGTACGCAACCTCGATTGCCTTCGCAAAATATTTGCGGGCCTCCTCGCCTTGTCCCATGAGGTCGAGGACATTCCCCGCCGCGATGTTGGCCGGAACGGAATTCGGCGAAGTCTCGAGAGTCTTACGATAAAGCGCCAGGGCCTCATCGAACTTTCCCTCGCGCATCAATTGCTGGCCCTGCTTTATGTACTCCGGCTGTTGCTGTTGGCTTCCGGGAGCCTGCGCAGATAGCGTGGCAACAGAACACAAAACAAGGATGAAGAGCGCGGTAATCGTGCGGACGGCCACCTTCATGGCCGGATTATCTCACAAAGCCTATGCCCCGGCGCTCTTGCGAAACGCCGCGAGGTTCGATGTAAACTTCTCCGAGCAAGGCGACCGAAATGTCTTATGCGGTGGTGAGAGGAGCAGCCATGAATCACAAATGGTTTCGGTGCACCGTCGCCACTTTCGTATTCGTGTTGTTCGGGTTGTTGGGAGGTGGAATTCCGGGAGCATGTGCCAACGAACACGACGAAATATCTCGGCTGGCAGAGGCCATGCACTGGAGGGCAGGCACGATTGTGGCGGACATTGGTGCCGGTGACGGAACCTACACCTTCGAGGCCGCCGAAAAGGTTGGTCCGTCGGGCCGTGTTTATGCCACCGAAATTGATAAGGAAAAACTGAAGACTCTTAGAGCGGAAGTGGCGAAACGCAAGCTCTCCAACGTCATCATCGTGGATAGTGCGGCGGATGACACGAAGCTTCCGTCGAGTTGCTGCGATGCGATTTTTCTGCGACGCGTATACCACCACCTTACGCAGCCGCAAGATTTTGATAGAAATCTCGTGCGCTCACTGAAGCCGGGAGGCCAACTGGCGATCATCGATTTCCCACCCGGTCCGAATTCCGAGCTGCCGAAAGGAGTCCCGAAGAACCGCGGAGGGCACGGCATTCCAGAAAAGGTGATGGTCGAAGAACTGACCTCTGCAGGACTCCGGGTAGAGAAGGTTATCGACGATTGGTCGGGGCGCGACTATTGCGTCATCTTCGTGAAGCAGCCCATGAAATAGCCCGCAATCGAAGGCCTGAAAATAATTCTCTGCGCTTCGTCCGACGGCGTTGAGCTATGCTGTGATCTTCCTGTTCATCGTCATCATCTGGAATAAAATAAAATGAAAGCAATCGTCGTTCACGAATTTGGTGGTCCAGAAGTCTTGAAGCTCGAGGAAGTCCCCACGCCCAAGCCCGCCGCCGGACAGGTTCTTGTCCGCGTCCACGCCGTCGGCGTAAATCCGTACGATACCGTCATGCGCAACGGCACCTATGCCGTGAAGCCAGCGTTGCCTTACACACCTGGCTCCGACGGTGCCGGCGTCATCGAAGCCGTCGGTCCCGGTGTCGCCAAAGTGAAGCCCGGCGACCGAGTCTACATGGCCAAGACCTTAAGCGGAGCTTACGCCGAATACTCCCTTGCTCTCGAAGCGCAAGTGCATGCGCTCCCCGCGAAGGCCAGCTTCGCTCAAGGCGCCGGCGTCTGGGTTCCCTACGCAACCGCTTACCATGCCCTCCATCACGCCGCGCAAGCACACGCTTCAGAAACTGTCCTGATTCACGGCGCCAGCGGCGGTGTTGGCATCGCGGGCGTTCAATTAGCTCGCGCGATGGGACTCACTGTTTTCGGCACCGCAAGCAGCCAGAAGGGCCTCGACCTCGCAACGCGCGAAGGCGCTCATCGCGTCTTCGATCACGGCAAATCCGGCTATCTCGACGAAATCATGAAAGTCGCGGACGGCCGCGGCGTGGACCTCATTCTCGAAATGCTGGCCAACGTGAATCTGGCCAACGACATCAAACTGCTCGCCACCAACGGCCGCATCATCGTGATCGGCAATCGCGGCGAAATCGCCATCAACCCGCGCGAACTCATGGGACGCCGCGGCTCCATCCACGGCTTCACACTCTGGGCTCTCACCCCTGCCGAAGAAGCAGACATCCACGCCGGGCTCAGCGCCGGACTCGAAAACGGCACGCTACGCCCGGTCGTCGCGAAAGAACTGCCTCTAGCCGAGGCCGCCCTCGCCCACAAAGAAATAGTAGAACCCGGCGCCGCCGGAAAAATCGTGCTGATCCCCTGACGCGATAGCAACTCACGCAAACTTAAACATTTGATTGATCTGCGACCGGCTCATCGAGGGGTACCCAGGCCTCAATTCTCGTTCCCCGGCCAGGCTTCGAGTGAATCTCGCAGTCTCCACCTAAGAGGCGTGCGCGTCCTCGCATGCTGAGAATGCCCAGCCCAGGTTTTTCCAGCGCGTTTTCATCAAACCCTACACCCTCGTCGCGCAAAGAAAGGAATAATTTGTCGCCCATATGGCGCACACTCAATTGAGCCCTTTTGGCACTGCTGTGTTTCTTCAAATTCTGAAGTCCTTCCTGGGTGATGCGAAATAAACATAAAGCAACGTCTGACCTGACGCTGCGTGGAATATCCGCAGATGTGAAATCGATTTCGACGCCTTGCCGGACACCAAACTCTCTGCATAAAGAGCTTAACCCGGCCACGAGCCCCAAGGTCTCAAGCGTGGATGAATGCAGTTGATGGGACAAGTTATGGAGATCGTCACCAAGCTTAACAACTGATTGCCTGGACTCGTAGAGCGCCTGCTTCAGCGTATTCGATGAGTCAGGAAGTGTTTCCGCGGTATTCTCCAATCCCAAAGCGAGCAGCGCCAAGCGTTGGCTGAAATCATCGTGTAGCTCTGATGCCAGTCTGCTTCGCTCCTTCTCCTGCGCGTCGATTACGTGGCCGCTGAGCTGCACCTGTGCGTCTCGCGCCTTCTTCAGCTCCGCTCGGCTGTAATGAAGGTACGTCACAAGAAGAGACAAGGCAAAAATTACGATTAACGCGCTGATCCAGATCCGTTTGGTGCGTTCCCAAACTGAAATTTCGCGGAACAGCACCACGCTCCCAGGAGGAAGATCGCTTTCCCTTATTCCCCAGCGCTTTAGCGCTCGCCAATCGAACATGTAGGTGTTTGCTCCATTTACCCTGGGAATGTCCTGCGGCTTTGCGCCACTGAGCAGCCTCAGCGCCATGCCTCCGGCGACCTTCCCCTGCTCGCTAAGACTGGAAAGATAGCCCCCCACCTCACCATGATTTAGGAAAACGTCGAACAAGCTAAAAACCGGCGCATTTGCTGCGGCAACGATGGGGCCAGTGTCACGTGAAGTGAACCGGGTCCCTGTCGCATCCTGCCCTATTGAGGTGAAGAGGACGATGGTGTGAGGCGGCAGCTGCCCGAGACGTTCGAGCAGGTCCGACATGGCCAAACCCGTCATATAGGTAATGTCGAGATGGTCCGTGAATACGTTCAGCTCCGCCTTCACGCTAGCTAGTCGCTGTTTGTCGTAATCCGCTATGCCCCCGTTCACCACAACCACGTGCTCAGTGCCGGGCTGAAGCCGCAATGCCGTTTCCAGAGTTTTGGCCGGGGCCATATCATTATCGACACCTATAAAATCAGAATCTAGTGCGGGAACGCCCGGCGCTCCTGCAACCGGAAAGCAGAAAACAATCGGCACGCCGGGAAATGCTCTCTGGTGCACCTCCTCCATAAACTTGAGCGGGGATGGCCCCACCGTGATAATCACGTTAGGTTGGCGGTGCTGATACTTCTGAAGGTAGAAATCGCGAAACACCTGCTGTTCGGCCGGATCAGGAAACAACACGGTATCCATGTATTCGGAGTAGAACTCAAGGCGATAGGGTGAATCATTCAGCGCAGCTTGGATCCCGTCATTGATTGTCGCTATCGCGGGATAAGTAGCGCCCGCTTCATTCAGAATCAGAATCCGCCGGATTTCCTTCGTGGGTTCCGCGCCAATCGGGTGTGACAGAAAAACGGCTTCCAGAACCGCAAGCAGAACCCAGAGGTGACGTATTCCTCCCAGGCCTTGTAGTGCAGATTTGCGCCGACGACCGTATAGCGATAGTGCCATATTTCTAGCACCTAACGATCGCTTGGACGATGATCCCAAACTATCGGTGAGACTACTCTGATGGCGGAATGGATTCAAGAACTACTGGATGCCGATATCCGAATAACTCCTAAAAGGTTTAGCAGTTTGGTTAACACTTCGGGCCACGGGCGCTATGCTTGATTTCGTGTGATTCATTATCACTGGAATAAGGAGGAGCAACTTATTTGCACAGGGAGTGTTGTTGCATAGTGAGGGATAAAGGAAGATTGTCTTGATCAGGTCCAGGGATAGGGCAACCGTTGGCGTCAATTCTCATAACTGATGATTACGAAGACTGGCGACGCCAAGTCCGTTTGTTGCTTCAGGCGCGGCCAGAATGGCAAGTCATCTCCGAGGCGGAGGATGGATTAGAAGCTGTTGGGAAAGCCCAAGACCTAAAACCGGACGTAATTCTGCTGGACATCGGTCTCCCAAAGCTAAATGGAATCGAAGCCGCCGAGCGGATAAGACAAGTCTCCCCCAGCTCCAAGATCATCTTCCTCAGTCAGAACAACGACCTCGACATCGTCCGGGCAGCTTTGCGCACAGGCGCCCGCGGTTACGTTCGCAAGACAGATGTCAAAAAAGAACTATTGCCTGCCATGGATGCGGTTCTTCGCGGCCAGCAATTCGTCAGTAGAAGTTTAAAAGGGCGCGAGTTCGCTGACACCTCAATGGAGAAAGCCACTCATAGCCACGAGGTTCAATTCTATTCCGATGACGCACTCCTTTTAGACGCGTTTGCTGGCTTCATCACTGTAGCTCTCAAGTCCGGACGTGCGGCTATCGTTGCTATTAGCCAGCCACGCTCGGAGGGTCTTGTTTCGCGATTGAAGACACAAGGCTTGGATGTGGATGCTGCCACTCAACAGGGGACTTACATTCAGTTGGATGTGAACAAAATTTTCTCCACATTCATGGTCAATGATATGCCTGACTCGACTCGATTTTTCTCGGTTGCAGGTGATCTCATTGAGGCAGCAGCGAAAGCGGCAAGGCAACAGCATCATGGCGTCGTGGCGTGCGGAGAAGGTACATCTGTCTTGTGGGCGGAAGGTAAGGCCGACGCCGCGATTCGCCTGGAACAACTCTGGGACCAAGTAAGCAAAACCTTTGGGGTGGATATTCTCTGTGGCTACGCCTTGAGCAGCTTTCACGGAAAGGAAGACGACCACGTTTTCCAGAGGATCTGTGCGGAACACTCAGCGTTTCGCGGGCGTTGATTCGCGCGACCTGATGGGACGCCGCGGCTCCATCTGCGGCTTCACTCTCTGGGCCTTCACCCCAGCGAAGAACCAGATATCCATGCCGCGCTCAGCGCCGGACTCGAAAACGGCACACTGCGCCCGGTCGTCGCCAAAGAACTGCCTCTAGCCGAAGCCGCCCGCGCCCACAAAGAAATAGTAGAACCCGGCGCCGCCGGAAAAATCGTCCTGATCACCTGACGCAATAGCAGCTCATTCGGCCAACGCTCGGTCACGATCAGCGGGTGCCTGAGCCTCTGCGACCACGCATCCCCATCGCCCACCTATCACCGACTCACCACTTTGCCGCCACGCCGCACCCCGCCGCCGCGTTTTGGTCGCGCACTTCCCGCGGTTAGATCAACGAGCTGCTGGCGCACCTTGTCGAGAATTTCGCGCGACAGGCTCGGGTCCGAAACGGCCCGAGAGAGATTAAGCGCCCCCAGCAGGCTGGTGAGGATGAGCAATGCGCGCCCGCGTTTGTCGGCATCCTCTTCGGATGGCAACAGGCCGGCGGTAACCGCCAAGCTGTGCTTGACGCGGGCGGTGTAAACTGTCTTTGCCGATTTGCTTGCGCGGCTCATATCTCCCAGCAATGCGCCCATGGCACAACCTGCTCCAGGGTTATCGCGGTGAGCTTCGGTGAGGTATTTCTCTAACAGCAGAGCCAGCGTGTCGGCGTGCTTCTCCCAGGCGTCGAGATCGTTGAATGCCGCGCCCAGCGCCTCCACCACAAGCTCGTCACGCGATTTAAAGTGCTTATAGAAAGCTCCCACGGTCACGCCAGCCTGTTTCATCACATCGGCCACTCCAATACCATCAAGGCCAAGTTCGCGAAACCTCCTGGCCGCGACTTTCAGGATCTTGGCGTGAGTCTGAGCCTTTGTTTTCCTTGGCATATCGCCTAGTGTACGACCCAAATGGCTACGCCGGTATCCGCGTCCTCCATCTCGTCTTCCAGGGCACGCATGAGTCGGGAGTATGGCCATACTCCTTTACATCGTACGCTGGGCGACTATATCGCATATGCTCCTTTTGCAGCGCGAACCATCACATCAAAGCGACAATATTCTTGCAACTGTCGGAGTATGACCGTAATCTAACGCCCATGGACGCAGACTATCGCCTTACAGGTGAGGGAGAGCGATGAGCAATGCAACGTCAGAACGGAATAAGGCAATCGTGCTGGAGGCCTTTCAGACTCTCTTCAACAAGCGCGATTACAAGGCCGCGGAGCGCTTTTGGTCGCCAAACTACATTCAGCACAGTGCCCACATCCCCGCCGGTCGCGATGGGCTGCTCGGAATGATCAAGAGCCTGCCGCCAACACTTAAATACGAGCCGGGAGTCGTCGTTGCCAACGGAGATTAGGTAATTCTCCATGGTCGATTCTCGGGGATTGGTCTCCCCACGAACTGGATCGTCGCGGACGTCGTCCGCTTGAAAGATGGAATCCTGGTCGAACACTGGGACGTGATTCAAGACGAAGCAACGAAAGAGCAATCCAAGAGCGGGAACCCGATGTTCGGGGACGCGTTCCCGAAGTAACGGGACAGGCTCCTCGGGAGAATGAAAATGGGAAGCACGTATATGGCAGTTGAAGTGTCAGCGCCGAACGTACTGCGTGTAGTCGAGCGGACGATTTCGGAGCCGGCGGCTAGTCAGGTACGCATTCGCGTTGAGGCCTGCGGAGTTTGCCATTCCGATTCCGGTACTGTGGAAGGATTGTTCCCCATCAATTGGCCGCGCGTTCCCGGTCACGAAGCAGTCGGACGCATCGATGCCCTTGGTCCCGGCGTCCAGGGCTGGACGGTTGGTCAGCGCGTTGGGGTGGGATTTCTCGGCGGCCCTTGCGGATATTGCGAGTTTTGTCGAAATGGCGATCTCGTGAACTGCCAGAACCAGGAATTTACCGGCATTCATCTTGACGGTGGATATGCTGAAGTGATGCTCGCCAAAGCGAGCGGCCTCATCTCGATTCCTGGCGGCATGTCTTCGGTCGATGCCGCACCGCTGTTGTGCGCCGGACTCACCACTTTTAATGCACTTCGAAATTCACCGGCAAAGGCCGGTGACTTGGTTGCCGTACTCGGCATCGGCGGCCTCGGTCATCTGGGTGTGCAATACGCGAGGCGCATGGGCTTCGAAGTCGCGGCGATTGGTCGCGGCAGCGAATCGGCGGAGTTGGCGAAGAAACTCGGTGCTCACCACTACATTGACAGTGCCGCTTCCGATCCCGCTGCAGCTCTCCAGGCGCTCGGCGGCGCCAAGGTCATTCTGATAACCGCTTCGGGCGGCAACACAATCGCCACGACCTTCAAGGGCTTGCGTCCGGGCGGCGTCTCTATTGACGTCGGCGTCGGCCCCGAGCCGATCCAGGTCACCAGCATGGATCTCATATTCGGAGAGCGCAGACTAGCCGGCTCGCTGACCGGAAATCCGGCAACAGGTGACGCAACGCTTCGTTTCAGCGCACTGAGTGGCGTCGCGGCAATGATCGAGACCGTTCCACTCGATCAAGCACCTGCTGCCTACGCGAAGATGATGGCCGGAAAGGCCCGCTTTCGAATGGTGCTGGTTATGAAAAACGGCAAAGGCTAGCCTGCGCGGCCGAAGTGAAGAATTCCGTTTGCGCAAAATTGTCCGTGAAACGACGGAACTCGCAGAAATAACCAAAGCAGGGAGAAAAACGCGAAGGAGATGACCATGTCGTCGGAAGCAAAGACAGCGAAATTTCAAGCAGCATCCGCTCAATTCAAGAACGAAGAGGCCCGGGCCGAGGATTTATTCAACAAACAGAAAGCGTACTTTGCTTCCGATGCCACCAAGACCTACGAGTGGAGAATCGACCAACTCGATCGGCTTATCCGCATGCTAAAGGACAACGAACAGCGTTTTCGCGACGCATCGCGCGATGACTTCAAAACTGCGATCCAAGAGAACGTCTTCGAGGTATCAGCGACCATCGCAACCGCCGAATTCGCGAAGTCACAGCTCAAAGACTGGATGAGGCCGGTCGAAGCTCCGCTTCCCAAGTTCCTCGCCGCATCAGGACACAAGGGGATCGTGTACCGCGAGCCCTACGGCGTCACGTTGATCATTTGCCCATTCAATGGACCGCTCCTGCTCTCCTTGCGTCCCGCGGTAGCTGCTCTTTCGGCGGGCAACCCTTGCATCTTGAAGCTCTCCGAACTCCTGCCAGCGACGGACGAGTTGCTCTTGGAATTGATCCCAAAGTATTTCGAGCCGGAAGCTCTGAGCGCTGTGGTCGGTGCCCGCGAGGTTGTCACGAAGCTGTTGGAACTTCCCTTTGATTTCATGTTCCTCACCGGGAGCGTGAATGTGGGGAAAGTAGTGATGCGAGCGGCCGCCGAAAATCTCACTCCTGTGCTGCTTGAGTTGGGAGGACAGAACCCCACGATCGTCGATGAAACAGCGAACATTCCGGATGCCGCCAAGAAAATTGTCTGGGGCGCCATGGCTTGGGGAGGACAGTGGTGCACTTCACCGGGCTATGCGGTCGTTCATGAATCCGTCGCGGATCAATTCGTAGCCGAATGTAAGAAGGCTGTCGTTGAACTCTACGGCCCGGACCCCAAGAGCAACTCGGACTATTCCCGCGTCATCAGCCCCGCCGCAGTCGAAAGACTCGCGTCGCTGATCGATCCACAAAAGGTCGTTTACGGTGGGAAGTCCGACGCTCCGGCCCGTTATCTGGATCCGACCATCCTCTACCCGATTTCCTGGTCCGACAAAATGATGCAAGACGAAATCTTCGGCCCGCTTTTGCCGATCCTCACTTACTCCGATCTCGGAAAGCTGCTCGCCAAGATCAAGTCGCTCCCCAAGCCGCTTGCCGGCTACGTGTTCAGCCGAAATCAGCAGGCAATCGATCGGATCATGCAATCCCTCTCTTTCGGCGGGGGCGCCGTGAATCAGACCAACGTCTTCTTGTTCATCGAATCCATGCCTTATGGAGGGGTTGGAAGCGCGGGCATCGGGAACTACTACGGAAAATACGGCTACGATTCTCTCACGCACGCCAAATCCGTCCTGATATCTCCACCCGACGTGGCCATCGATCACATGTTTCCGCCTTACACCAAAGAAAAGGTGCAAGCACTCAGCCAATGGTCTGATTACTAAAATTCGTTCTTGCGCAGCAATCCCTAAGCGTCACGATCAGCGAAAGATGGATACGACGGAAATCAGTCCATGAACCTGTTGCACGCCCTCTTTACCCGGAACCTCTTGGCGTCAGGAGTAGCCATCGTCCGCTATATTCCTCGAGCGCTTCGAGTGGACCAGGTGGATGGGAATCTCTTCTTCACGGAGGAGAAGCGGCAGGAGTATCGCCGTCGTGTAGAGAGTGTGACGCCTCACTCCCCTCGTCAGTGGGGGACCATGGAGGTGGACCAGATGCTTCATCATCTCAACCTCGCCTGCGGAGGCTCGCTGGGTTTCTACAGTCTCCCGGACGAAAGTTACCTGACTTCGCGCACGTTCTTTAAGTGGATTCTCGTCGATTGGTTTCCGGAGCAACCCGTCGGCCTACGTCTTCCAGCGGGCTTCAAAATCCCGCATTCGCAGAGATTCGAGTTCGCGCACGAAAAAACACAACTGCTGAAAATCTTAGAGGCAGATTGGAACGCAAAAACCGCCGATGCCTGGAAACCCCCTCCGATGTTCGGCAAGATGACGCCCAAAGAGTGGGGCAAGCTCTTACAGATTCACGTGGATTATCACCTGAGACAGTTCGCGGCCTAACGAGTTTTCTCCTAGATGCCATCGTTGACGCGGGCCGTCCTCCGATACACACACGGCTTTTGGCGAATTCCTCGTTATATGATACAACGGTAAATAAGGCCATGTTCATCGACGGCTACAACACGGAACGCACGACCACGACGGCGGCGTCGCCGGCATCACCCACTCGTCACGAAAACGCCTCTAGCCACGACTGTCCGGCATCACGGATCCCCTCGAATTCGCACCCAACTAGCCTCGCACCCCACCATTTTTCACATGCAATTCCCGCCATTTCTAATCGTCACACCTCGCGATTAGAAAACGCCATATCTTGTAGAAGACAAACAATCGCGACCCGTTCTAATCGTCAGTTTTTTGCGTTTCCCAGCGCCGAATTACCGGGCGTCATCTCTTCCGACCGCCTTTCGCTCGTCGCCCGCCTCACGCTTCGCCGCGTTTCGCGCACATTCGCTGCCATTTCTAATCGACAATGGCAGATATTAGAAAACGACGTATCTCATAGAAAACAAACATTCGCGACTCGTTCTAATCGACAATTATTTGCGATGTTAAAACCCGCGTTCGCCCGCGTTATCTGTTCCGACCGCCCGTCACACAACGCTCCCCGCGCTCCGCTTCCCCAGCACTATAATCTCGGCGTCGTCCTATGCCGCGCACACGCTCCCAAACCGCTGACCACGCCATGAAAGCCATCATCGAGAAATTTATCGGCTACCTGCGCTACGAGCGCAACGCCTCCCCGGAAACCGTGGAGGACTACGCCGGCGACCTCCGGCTCTTCCAGACGTTTCTCACTCCTCCCGGCGAGCCTACTTTGCCTCTCGCCCAGGTGGACCACCTCATCATCCGCGAGTTCGTCAGCTGGCTTTACGACCGCAAGCTGCAGAAACCCACGGTCGCCCGCAAACTCGCCGCCTTGCGCACCTTTTTCAAATTCTGCGTCCGCGAAAAATACGCGCAGCAGAATCCCGCGCGCCTCGTCAGTACGCCCAAGCTTCCCAAGCGCGTCCCGCGCGTGCAGACTGCCGAGGAAATCAATCATTTTCTGGACGGCTTGCCGGGCGGAGCGGCACCGATTCAAAACACCGCGCCCACCCGCAAATCAAAGAAGAAACCCACCGCACTCTCGCGCTTCGAGGAAAAACTCATCCCCTGCCGCGACCGCGCCATCTTCGAATTGCTTTACGCTTCGGGCCTGCGCGTCAGCGAGCTGGTCGGCTTGAATTACGGCAACGTGGATCGCACCGGGCAAATGCTCCGTGTGCTGGGCAAGGGACGCAAAGAGCGCGTGGTTCCCTACGGCTCGAAGGCGCAGAAAGCGCTCGAAGCATACTGGCCGCTACGGCACCAGATTCTTGCGAACCCGCGCGTGAAAATCGATCCCGAAGCGGTTTTTGTCAATTACCGCGGAGGCCGGCTCACCGATCGCGCCGTCCGCTACATCGTAAAAAAATATTGCAAGCTCGCCAACGTGAACTGGGACTTGCATCCGCACTCGTTGCGCCACGCCTTCGCCACGCATCTATTGAATGACGGCGCCGACCTGCGCGCCATCCAGGAACTTCTCGGCCACGTTTCGCTCTCCACCACCCAGCGCTACACCCAGGCCAGCATCCAGCAACTGATGGCCGTCTACGACAAAGCTCATCCGCACGCCTGAAAACTTGCCGGCTTTCCTTGGAGCACAGCTAGGCACTGGGTTAACCTTTCTCCGCGGCTTAATAGCGGCGGAGTTTCCCAACTATGATCCGTTGTTGCGCGCTGGCAATTTTCGCATCAATCGCATGGCTGCTGATGTGCGCAACCTCCGCATCCGCACAGGACAATTACGAGATCCAGGTGTACGGCTCGGACACCGTCGAGCCCGGGCACACCATGGTCGAGCTTCACAGCAACTTCACCATTGACGGCACCAAGCAAATTACCGACGGTGTATATCCCACCAATCACGCCGAACACGAAACCGTCGAAATCACCCACGGCGTCAACGATTGGTTCGAGGTCGGCTTTTACATCTTCACCTCGGCGCGCTCTGGGCAGGGCTGGCAATGGGTCGGCGATCATATCCGCCCGCGTGTCCGGGTGCCCGAAAAATGGCACTGGCCCGTCGGCGTCAGCCTCTCGAACGAAGTCGGCTACCAGCGCCGCCAGTTCTCCACGGACACCTGGACCTGGGAGATGCGCCCGATCATTGATCAAAAAGTTGGCCGCTGGTATTGGTCGTTCAACCCCACATTCGACAAGTCCATTCACGGACTCACCGAGAATCAGGGCTTCGTCTTCTCGCCCAATTTCAAATTCAGTTACGACTTCACCCCCAAGATCGCCGGCGGGTTGGAATACTACGGTTCACTCGGCCCTGCCACCGACTTCCTCCCAATCCACCAGCAGCAGCAACAGATATTCCCCGCCATTGACCTGAACCTCGCCCCGCAATGGGAAATCAATTTCGGCCTCGGCTGGGGACTTACCGGCTCGACCGACCACCTCATCCTCAAAGGCATCATCGGCTATCGCTTTGATTTCTAACCGGCAACACGGCGGGAATAATTCAAGCAACTCACCCCTCCACCCGGCATCCAATCTGCAGGATTGATCGGGGATCTGCACCACATGGCAACTAAGGACTAATTAACGTGAAAACGATGCAAGCCAAAACGTCAGAACTTATACCCGAAGTGCGTCCGACTAAGGGACTGCAGATGTATCTGGAAACTTTGTGTTACAAGACGCGCGAACGGCTGGAGCTTATCAATATCACGAAGGACCTCAACGAAGTCGTCCGCAAGAACGGGCTGAAGGCCGGCTTCGTTCTGGTGCAATCTCTGCACACCACCACCGCAGTCTTCATCAACGAATTCCAACAGGCACTGCTCGACGACATCAAATCATTCTTGGAACGGCTCGTCGGCCGGATCGACTATTGGCGGCACAACGATCCGAAGCTTTCCGAATGCAGCCGGCAAAATGCGGATTCCCATCTTCGTGCGATGGTACTGGGGCACACGCTTTCCGTTCCAGTGCGCAACGGCGAGCTCGCGCTTGGTTACTGGCAGTCAATCATTCTGGCGGAGCTTGATGGTCCACGCGAGCGCTCGATCCATGTGCAGGTGTTGGGCGTGCCTGAAGATTCCGAGGACTAGCGGTTCTGCGTTTAGACCCGGCGCGTTAGACGTTGAGTGTAAGTGAAGTGGCGGGAATGAAACCGTTGCTGGGTTGCGCTGCCACACGGGGCGGCGGCATCGGGTTCTTTACGCGATCCACGGGATTGTAAAGCGTGTCGCGTTCCACTGGGACGCGGCCTGCGGCGCGAATTAGGCGCTCAAGCTCCGCACGAGTCATGTACTCCGGAGTCGTGGCGCCGGCATCGTGATAGATCTTCTCTTCCACCACGGTTCCATCCAGATCGTTCGCGCCAAACCGCAAAGCCACTTGCGCGATACGCGGCGTCAGCATGATCCAGTAAGCCTTGATGTGATCAAAATTATCTAGCAGCAGCCGCGACACCGCGATGGCCTTCAGGTCGTCGATTCCCGTCGGCGGCGGTATGTGCGCGAGACCGGTGTTCGCGGGATGGAACGCCAGCGGAATGAACGTGACGAATCCATGCGTCTTATCCTGCGCCGCGCGAAGCTGTAGCAGGTGATCCACGCGCTCTTCGTTCGTTTCGATGTGGCCGTAAAGCATCGTGGCGTTGGAGCGGAGGCCCAGTTCATGCGCTGTGCGCGCGATTTCCAGCCAGCGCTGGCCGCTTACTTTGTGGTCGCAGATGATCTTGCGCACGCGAGGATGAAAAATCTCGGCGCCGCCACCGGGAAGCGAATCCACGCCCGCGGCTTTCATCGCCAGCAGCGTATCGCGAATGGAAAGCTTGGAGATTCGCGAGTAGTAGCCGACCTCGACCATCGTGAAGGCTTTCAAGTGTACTTGCGGAAAGCGCTGCTTCAGGCCGCGAATCAATTCCAGGTAATACTCGAACGGCAGGTCGGGGTGTAATCCACCGACGATGTGAAACTCCGTCGCGCCTTCCGCAACTCCATCGCCGGCTCGCTTGTAGATTTCATCCAGCGGAAAATTGTAGGCACCGGGCGCATCCGGCGAACGGCCGAAGGCGCAGAGTTTGCAATGCGCGACGCAGATGTTGGTCGGATTGATGTGGCGATTCACGTTGAAGTAGGTGACGTTGCCGTGCTTCTTCTCGCGCACGTGATTCGCGAGCCAGCCGACCGCGAGCAGATCGTGCGACTCGTAGAGGGCCAAGCCGTCGTCGGCGGTCAGGCGCTCGCCTGCCAGCACCTTCTTGGCCACCGGTTCCAGGCGCGCGTCGCTGATTCGCAGAGTGTTGAGTTGCAGATCCATCTTCGTTCGCGTGTCCTTCGTTGGCTGATTCAGGGACGCATCACAAACGTCGCAGCGCCCCAGAAAAGCAGGAACAATAAACTAATATAGCCATTCACGGTGAAAAACGCAGCATTCATTTTGCTCAGGTCGTTAGGCTTGACCAGCGAGTGCTCGTAAGCCAGCAGTACGGCGACTACCGCGATTCCAACCCACGCTGGCCAAGGTAGGTGAAAGCTCAGGGCGAGCCATGCGAGCAAGGCGACCATCACGATGTGCATCATGCGAGCGATTCGTAGCGCGCTTACGATTCCGAATTTTTTGGGGATGGAATAGAGCCCGGCGGTCTTATCGAATTCGACGTCCTGGCAGGCGTAAAGAACGTCGAAACCTCCGACCCAGAGCGTGACGGCGGCGCACAAAATCAGCATGCGCCAATCGAGCGAACCACGAATTGCAATCCATGCAGCGGCGGGCGACATGCCGAGGCAAAAGCCGAGGACAAAGTGCGACCACGCCGTGAACCGCTTGGTATACGAATAGAAAAATAGTACTGCCAGAGCTACGGGCGAAAGCTTCAGCGCGAGAAGATTCAATTGCCAAGCGGCGAGCACCAAGACTGCTGATGCGATCAGAGTGAAAGTCCAGGCGAAGCCGATGGATAGCTCACCCTTTGGCAATGCGCGACTTGCCGTGCGTGGATTGCGGCGGTCGTATTCGACGTCGGCGATGCGATTCATCGTCATGGCGGCGGAACGAGCGCCAACCATTGCAACCACGATCCAGAGTACTTGACGCCAGGTGGGAAAGGTGCCACCTGCTCGAGCGGCGAGCAGCGCGCCAACGAGCGCGAACGGGAGGGCGAAGACAGAGTGCTCGAACTTGATCATTTCGAGCACGATGCGAATTCGAGTGCGAGTCATGTGCGCTTCAAAGATTTAACACAGAGGACGCAGAGAAAAGAAGAAAGGACGGAGACAGCGCGACGCGCATCGCGTCTTCCTCGCATCGACGAGCTCAATCGTGCGTCTCTCGCTTTTCAGTCGCGCCGCCTTTCCAACGATACTGCTTTTCCTGCGGAAGGCCTAATTGCGCGAGGACGCGATAGGCGAATTGCTCGATCAGGTCTTCGATCTTTTTGGGCGCGTAATAAAAGGCGGGCATTGCGGGCATAACGATTGCGCCGGCGTCGTGGACACGCAGCGCGTTTTCAAGATGTATGCGATTGAGTGGGGTTTCGCGCAGGCAGAGGACTAGCGGGCGACGTTCTTTCAGGCACACGTCCGCGGCACGCGTGAGCAGATCGCCTGCAGTGCCTGCGGCGATCGAGCCGAGTGCGCCAGCAGAGCACGGGATCACGACCATGGCGTCTACCGAAGCGCTGCCGGAGGCGATGCTTGCGCCGATATCTTTGTTGGGCAGGTATTCGATCTTCTTCGCCGCTGTTTGCGTAAGAAGAGCCGGCAGCTTCTTGGGGTCAGTGGCGACAACGTCTAATTCGGTAGCAATTAGGCGCGCTCCGGCATCACTTGCGACCAGGTAAACGTGTTCAACGCGTGAGTCTGAATCCAGCAAGCGGAGGACGGCTTGAGCGTAAAGTGCGCCGCTCGCACCGGTGATTCCGACTGTGATGACGCTTCCGCTGGATTTTGGCATGGGTGGTTGCTGAATTATCGAGTGTAGGTGGCGCGTTTCGGCAAAGTCAAGGTACTGCGTGTCGTTGCGACACGCTCAGGTTGAGCATGGAAGGAATTCGCATGGGAGCAAAACTGACCGCTGCAGAATTCACCGCAGAGGCGCAAAGAGCGCAGAGAAATTCGCGCGTCCTGTTTAGCTGTTCTGCCGAACCGACCGTGGTTAACGCTACTGACCGATCGCGCCTTACCTCGTTCAGGCGCGTTTGATGGCGCGGACGATTAGCAAAAGGATAATCGCGCCTATCGTGGCCATTACGAGCTGGCCGATCAGCCCGTACGCGGCGAGACCCAGCAACGTGAAAACCCAGCCGCCAATGATCGAACCCAACACGCCGACGACCAGGTCAATCAAAATGCCCATGCCGGAACCCTTGACGATTTTTGCCGCGAGAAAGCCGGCGAGGATGCCGATGATGATTTCCCAAAGCAAGCCCATCGGAGTGCCTCCGCTACGATCGATTGAGTCGTGGATAGCTGCGACGAGACGAGCAGCTTTCGACAAGGCGCCACTGTAGCACGAATGGCGATGGAGGCGAGGTGGCGCGTGCACCTGGGATGGGCACGGGCTGATCCCGAAGGTCTAATGCTAGGATGGGACGTCTGCGAGCGAACATATGAATGAGAGCGAAGTTCGAAAATTTCTGGAAGCGGTGAAGAGCGGCGCGGTAACGGTGGAAAGCGGCGTCGAGCAGCTGCGGCAACTACCCTACGAAGATCTGGGCTTCGCGAAGATTGATCATCACCGGTCGTTGCGGCAGGGATTTCCGGAGGTTATTTTCGCGCGGAAGAAAAGTCCGCGGCAGGTGGCGGAGATCGTCCGTGGGATGCTGCGGGCGAAGGCGTCGCACAACATTTTGATCACGCGGGCGGACAAGGAGGTGTTTGCGGCAGTGAAGAAGGTGGCGCGCACGGCGAAATTTCATGAGTTGTCTGGAGCGATCACGATCGAGCGCAGCCGCGCAAAAAATGGAAAGGGCTTGATTCTGGTGGTGACCGCGGGAACCAGCGATATTCCTGTGGCCGAAGAGGCGCTGGTGACCGCGCAAATGATGGGGCATCGCGCCGAGGCCATTTACGACGTGGGCGTCGCGGGACTGCACCGGCTGCTCGAACATCGCAAACAGCTCGCGGAAGCGCGCGTGATTATTTGCGTGGCGGGTATGGAGGGCGCGTTGCCGAGCGTGGTGGCCGGTTTAGTTGCGGCGCCGGTGATCGCGGTGCCTACAAGCACGGGGTATGGTTCGAGTTTTGGTGGATTAACGGCATTGCTGGCGATGCTGAATAGCTGCGCTTCGAACGTGAGTGTGGTGAATATTGATAATGGGTTTGGGGCGGGATGCGTCGCGGGCGTGATTAACCGGCTGTAGCGCGACGTGACTCGAAGAGAGAGCCCTCACTGCGTTCTGGATGACAAGCTGTCTTTTACGTAAGAACTTTAAAGAGTGGCAGACTGGATCGCGGCTAGGAGTTCGGCTTCTTCTTCTGGGAACACTGTGCGGAGATCTAGGATTAGGCGATCATCTTCGATACGAGCGATCACTGGCGTGAGGGGATCCGTCGTTTCTCCGCCTGCGGTGGCATTTTGCGGTTGGCGCAGCCGCGCTTCGATGTGCGCTGGGGATTGGCGTTGGCCGGTGATCGCAATTAAATGCGTCCTGAGCTGCTGATCGGGCGTGGAACCGCCGCCGATGACGGAAAAACCTGGAAGGATTTCGAGGGTTACGTCGGACGGCAGGATTGCGCGCAGCTTGTCGCAGAAGTTCCGGGCGCGCTGGCCGATTTCTTCCGCCGACAGGCGAATCATGTGCAGCGTGGGAATTTCGTCGAACGCACCGCTTGCGTAGCTTTTCAGGGTGACTTCGAGCGCGGCGATCGTGAGTTTATCCACGCGCAGCGCGCGGAAAAGCGGATTTTGACGGATGCGTTCGACGAATTCTTTTTTCCCCGCGATAATTCCCGCCTGTGGACCGCCGAGCAATTTGTCTCCGCTGAAAGTCACGATAGACGCCCCCGCGTCACAACTGGCGCGCGCGACAGGTTCGGCAATTCCATTGGCTACGAGATTGGCGATGCAGCCGGAGCCGAGATCTTCGTACACGGGAATGTGAAGCCGTTCGCCCAGGCCGACTAGTTCTTTGAGCGAGGGTCGTTCGGTGAATCCAGTGATGCAGAAATTCGAGGGGTGCACGCGGAGGAGCAAGCGGGTGCGCTCGGTCACTGCACGCTCGTAGTCGCGGAGGCGCGTGCGATTGGTGGTTCCGACTTCGCGAAGCAGAGCGCCGCTTTCCGCCATGATGTCGGGAATGCGAAAGCCGTCGCCAATTTCGATCAGTTCGCCGCGCGAGACGATCACCTCAGCACCCTTGGCGAGAGTATTTAGAACCAGAAAAACAGCGGCGGCGTTGTTATTCACCACGATGGCGGCTTCCGCGCCGACGAGGTCAGCCAGCAGACGCGAGGTGTGAACATCGCGCTTGCCGCGTTCACCGCGCGGAATATCGTATTCAAGATTGGAGTAATGAGTGGCAGTTTCGGCGATCGCCGCAGCCGCCGCGGGCGAAAGCGGTGCGCGTCCGAGGTTTGTATGCAGCACGACGCCGGTGGCGTTGATCATCCGGCGAAGGGAGGGCGCGAGAACTCGCTCGACTTCTGCGATTACGCGGGATTCCAAATGGGCTAGTTCGATTGTCGCCGCGCCAGGCTCGTTGGCGGGGCCGGGATCGGTTTTCAGGCTCGCGCGCGTCTCCGCGAGAACCTTGCGGACAGTTTGAGTCACAAGTTCCCGGCTGGATTTATCCGCCAGGGCCAACAGGAGTGGCCGGCCAAGGAGTTCATCAACCGAAGGAATAGCGCGAAGACGCGAACCGGCGTCTTTTTGCAATTTGGCCGCGGATTCCGGAGCGGGGTTCATTGCTAAGACATTTGAACACAATGTGATACGGGCTGGCAATCGGCTCCGGAGGGAGGGAGGTTTCTCTTTGCGACAAAGCACCCCAGTGGTCACATTGACGACGACGGCGGCGCACATTACGCTGGACTTACAGTGGATTGGGCGTGCTGTTGGCGCGCGGGGGAATGCCCTCGCCGCCGGATCGCGACGAAGCGAAAATATGGCGACAATTGACGAAGAACTCGGGCAGATCGAGCGGGACATCCGCACGCTGAAGATTGAATTTGAGCAATATTTCGGCGGCGGGCGTTCAAGGCCTCCCACGGATACGCAATGGCGCTTGGAGACGAACTTGAAGCGTTATGCGGACCGGTCGGCGGAGCTGACGTCCGGACAGCGATTTCGCTACAGCAATCTGGCATCCACGTATGCCAAGTACCAGGACATGTGGCGGAAGAAACTGATCCAGAAAGAGAGCGGAACTACTCAACATCATTTCGGCGCTGCGGCGAAAGCGATCCAGGCGGAACGTTCCCGCAAAGTCGCCATGGAGCAGATGGAGAGTCGCGCTGCCGAAACCGCAGCGGCGAACGTAGAAAGTGCCGGGGCCGCCCCGGTGTCCACCGCCGTCGCCACAGCTCACGCCGCAGCGGAAGCCGCCGCACGCGCTACGGAGGCGCGGCAAGCCGCAACGGAATTTGCAATGGCGTTTTCAGATCCGGAGAATGAAACCGAAAAAGTGGAGAAGCTGTATCAACGGCTCGTGGAAGCGCGGACCGAGACGGGCGAAAAGGCAGGAGTGCCGAGCTTGAAGGATTTCGAGCGATTCGTGCGACAGAAGACCAAGGACCTGAAGGAGAAAGGCGGCCGCGAAATCGAGTACACGGTAAGTATTGAGAATGGCCGCGTGAAATTGAAGGCGCGGGTTTCGAGCTAACGTGGCAGGGCCCGCTCAGTATGTCAATCGCGCGTAAGGGTCACGTTGTCTCTCATCAGATCCCTCTCTGAATAGATTTTCCCTCGCAGCACCCTCTTCCGAAAAAATCCAGCAGCGCATACACTGGCTTGGCTTTCTATTCTGGAGGAATCATCGTGGCGGGAGAACGCGGCGTGGCAAGGGCGCTGGTGAGCGTCTATGACAAGACTGGTGTGGTCGAATTTGCGCGGGAACTGGCATCGCTGGGCGTGGACATTGTTTCGACCGGGGGAACCGCAAAACTGTTGCGCGAGAGCGGAATGGCGGTGCGCGACGTAGCCGAGCTGACTGGATGGCCGGAAATGTTGGGCGGGCGCGTGAAGACGCTGCATCCGAAAGTGCATGGCGGAATTTTATTTCAGCGCGCGAAGGAAGCGGATCGAAAGCAAGCGCAGGAACACGGCATCGTGCCGATTGATTTGGTGGTGGTGAATTTGTATCCGTTCTCGGCTACCGCGGCGAAGCCCGGCGTGACGCCCGAGGAATTGATCGAGAACATCGATATCGGCGGGCCGGCGATGGTGCGTTCGGCGGCGAAAAATTTTCAGAGCGTGGGTGTGGTGACGGACCCGGAGGATTACGCGGCGGTGGCTGGCGAACTGCGTGAAAAACGCGAGCTGAGCCTGGCGACGCGATTGAATCTGGCACGCAAGGCGTACGCGCGCACTTCACGTTACGATGGCGAGATAGCGACGGAGCTCGAACGCCTGACGGTGAGTGAAGAAGAGCCGGCTACGGTGTCCATTGGCGCGCTGGAAAAATTGCCGCAGAGGATTCACATTGCGCTTGAGCGTCGCCAGTCCATGCGTTATGGGGAAAATCCCCACCAGGCCGCAGCGCTTTATATTCCCGCGGGGGTTCCGACATCGGGATTGGCGGGAGCGAGGCAGCTGCAAGGTAAGGAGCTTTCGTACAACAATCTTGTGGACCTGGACGCTGCGTGGGGGCTGGCGTCGGAATTTCACCGTTCTGGCGTGGCGATCATCAAACATAACAATCCGTGCGGCGCTGCGGAGCAAGACTCATTGCGAGAGGCGTATGTGAAGGCGCTGGAATGCGATCCTGTATCGGCGTTTGGATCCGTACTCGCGTTCAATCGCGCGCTGGACGCGGCAACCGCGGAGGAAGTAGCGAAACTTTTCGTGGAATGTATTGTGGCGCCGGGATATGACCCGAGAGCGCTGGAAAAGTTCGCAGCCAAAAAAAATCTACGGCTGCTTGCAATGCAGCGTGGTGAAACCGTGGAAGAGTTGGACTTGAAGCGCATCTCGGGTGGAATGCTAGCGCAGGAGCCGGACCGCCACGAGCTGGCTGAATCGGATTTGAAAGTTGTGACGGAGCGCGCGCCGACACCGGCGGAAACGCGGGCGCTGATGTTTGGATGGATCGTGAGCAAACATGTGAAATCGAATGCGATCGTTTTTGCGCGCGAAGGGCAAACGGTGGGAATCGGAGCGGGACAGATGAGCCGCGTGGATTCCGTGAAGATTGCGGTGATCAAAGCAGCGACGGCGGGGCTATCGCTCGCAGGCAGCGTGGTGGCGTCGGATGCGTTCTTCCCTTTTCCCGACGGCGTCGAAGAGGCTGGGAAAGCGGGAGCCACCGCCGTGATTCAGCCGGGCGGCTCCGTGCGTGATGCGGACGTGATCGCCGCAGCCAATAAAATGGGAATGGCTATGGTTTTTTCTGGCGTACGCCATTTCCGCCATTAGCCTGCCCGCTGGGTGGCTGGCGATGATAGGTGATCTCGATGACTTGCGCATCGCCTTTTTGCGGGACGAGTTCTGAGCGCGAAACGTAGGTGTCCGCATCGATCCGCGTGAGAATCGCGCGCTTGGGCATCCCGTCAGCGGGGTTTTCAAAGTCTATTTTCTTGGCGTCGGCGCTGGAGAGGTTCAGAACTGTCGCCTCCGATTTTTCCCAGGGGACGAGCGCCGTCGTGAAGTGCCGCGAGTAAAAATTGATTCCATCGGTTTTTTGTAAAATGGTGAACAGCTCGATGACTAACGGTTTGTCGCCCTCGGTCAACCGAAACAGTCCCACCATCAGGTTTGCCTTCGGAGGCAGCCATACTTGCTCGGCAACTCGCGGGCCCCACTCACCGCGCCAACGGCCTTCCAGCCATTCGAAGTCGGCGAGTTTGGCCGGTGTAGCGTTCTGAGTCGGTGCCGGAGGTGGATCGGAAGTAACAGCCGCTTGCGCGCTGGAATGCGAATGGGAACCGCTATTCGCTGACTCTTGGGCAAGAGCCGTCGGTAACGCGGTTAGTCCGAGCAGAACGCCAAAGGCGAGAAAACTGCGAAGGGTAAGTTGAAATCGAACCATCTCGCGCCACCCCCTTGTACTGAACCCGAGCATAATCTTGGAATTAGGCCTTTTCTTTTCACAAACCCGGACATTTTCAGCAAAACGCTACCCGGGAGGTATCCCGGAACGGGTTCCAGGCGTCCAAAGAGTTAGGCAATGACAAATACGGACGTACGGCGGCTATTACTTTGACGCATCCACCGGGGTATACGATAATGGAATTTTGCGGCGGGCGCATGAAAACAATAATCAGTAGCACGCTTGGGGCATTTATCGGACTGTTCGCGGCCACACCGGCCGCGCTGGCGCTGCACACCACGCCAGGAGTCCCTCCCGTTTTTTCCACGCAGACTGCGCAATCCGCGGCGGCTTCTCAGTCGGCCAAGCAAAGCGCGACGTCGAGTGATGCGTCGCATGCGGACGTTTATTACTACTTCACGATGGGCCATGTGGATGAGATGCAATTCGAACTGACGGGCCAGCCGGACCTCGCGACTCAGTCCATCGAAGCGTACAAGAAGGCCCTCGAACTTGCGCCGGGATCGCCGGTGATCATGGAGCGGCTCGCGGAGATTGATGCCAAGTCGCAACACATTCGCGACGCCGTCGAGCAAGCCCAAGCCGCGCTGAAGATCGATCCCAACAACGTGGAGGCGCATCGCCTGCTGGCGCGGATTTACGTGCGTACATTGGGCGATTTAGGCGCGGGTGACGTGCAAAAGGAAAACCTGGAAAAAGCGATCACGCAGTTCCAGGCGATTTTGAAGATTCAGCCCGACGACGCGTATTCCGAGCTTTGGTTGGCTCGGCTTTACCGTTTCGAGAACCAACACAGCGACGCGGAAAAGGTGCTGCGCGACTTATTGCAGCGCGACCCCGGGAACGGAGCGGCGTTGGAACAATTGAGCCAGCTTTTGATGGACGAGGGGCGGTCTCAGGAGGCTGTGAAGATTCTGGCCGATGCTGCGAACGACTCGTCCTCACCCGAGGTTTACGATTTGCTTGGCGATGCGTATTCGCAATCGAAAGAATATGCCAAGGCGGAAGACGCGTATCGCAAAGCAGTCGAGGAAGATCCGGACGATCCGGGCCATTTGCATGGGTTAGCGCAAGCATTGATGGCGCAGGAAAAGTACGCAGAGGCGCTCGAACAATTCAAGCGGCTGGCGGAAGTGGAACCGGGCACCGCTGAAAATTATTTGCGCATGGCGCAGTTGTACCGCCGCCTGGGGAAATTCGATCAGGCCGAATCGAGCCTTTTGCGCGCAAAACAATTGGCGCCGGGCAGCCTGGAAGTGCTCTACAACGAAGCGCTGCTCTATGAGGACCAGGGCCGCTACGCCGACGCGGTGCGGGTGCTGAGCGACGCGATCGCCGGGATGAAGAGCCAATCTAACGGCTCGCGAAGCGGCAATCCCTCAAGCTCCGATAATTCAGCGAACGCCGAAGCAAGTCCGAATGCGCTGGCGATCCTTTACGAGCAGTTGGGTCACGCGTACCGAGAGCAGGAAAACTATACGGCCGCGATTCATACGTACGAAGACATGGCCAAGCTGGGACCGGAAGCGCAAAAGCGCGCGGAAATGCTGTTGATTGACACTTACCGCGAAAGCCGCGATCTGGATCACGCGATTGCCGAAACCAAGAAACAACTGGACGCGGCGCCCAAAGATCCGAACCTGACCGTCACACTGGCCACGCTGTACGGCGAAAAATCAGACACCGATCAAGCGACCAAGCTGCTCGACGGCTTGTTGCGCGGAAACGACAGCGACCAGGAAATCTATTTGAATCTGGCGCAGGTGCAGGAGCGCGGCAAAAAGTACGCGGAGGCAGAGCAGTCCGCGCAAAAAGCTGAGCAGATGGCGCACGGGGACGACGACAAGGAAACAGTGTGGTTCATGCTGGGTGCCATTTACGAGCGGCAGAAGAAATTCGATCAAGCAGAGCAAGAATTCCGCAAAGTGCTGGACGTAAATCCGAACAACGCTTCGGTGCTGAATTATTACGGCTACATGCTGGCAGATCGCGGCGTGCGGCTCGATGAAGCGACTTCGATGATCCAACGAGCGGTGACGCAGGAGCCAAGTAACGGCGCTTATCTGGATAGCCTGGGCTGGGCTTATTACAAGCAGAACAAGCTGACCGAGGCGGAAGAAAATTTGCGCAAAGCATCCGAGCGGCAGAGCCACGACCCCACGATTCTAGGTCACCTCGGCGATGTGTATGCCAAGATGGGGCAACCGGAACGCGCGGCTACGTATTGGGAACGCGCGCTCACGGAATGGCAAAAGTCCGTGCCGGCGGACTATGACCCCGATCAAGTGAACGAGTTGGATGCGCAGCTGAAAACTTTGAAGCGGCGCACGGCGCAAAAAACCACGCCGGATTCGGCGAAACCGCAGTAAGCTCCCCCGCATGACTCGCGCGACAACCAAGAAAAGATTCGTGCGCCTGCCCGCGTTCGCAAAAATCAATTTGTGCCTGCATGTGGTGGGGAAACGTCCGGACGGTTACCACGAGTTACGCACGATTTTTCAGGCCATTTCGCTGCGCGACACGTTGGAACTCTCGCTGGTGCCCGAACCCGGAATTTTTCTGGAGACGAGCGTCCCGGAACTTTCGAACGGGCCGGAAAATCTAGTATACCGGGCGATCGAAGCGATCGGATGCGAGATTGGATTTCGAGGTGGGATTCGCGCGAAGCTGGAAAAGACGATTCCTATGGCGCGTGGGCTCGGCGGCGGATCAAGCGACGCGGCGGCAGCGCTGATTGGAATGCTGCGGCTAACAAAAAAAGAAGTACCGCTCGAACGATTACTGGAGATCGCGGCGGGACTGGGCGCGGACGTGCCGTTTTTCTTATTCGGTGGTCGCGCGTTGGCCGTGAACCGCGGCGATGAGATCTACCCGCTGCCGAATGGACCGGGGCGGACGATTGTAGTCGTGTCGCCGCGGGACGTCGGAGTAAGCACCAAGGACGCCTACCAGTGGGTTTCCGAGGAATTGACAAAAGGCACGGAACCCCCTAAAATCTTGAGGTTCTGCGCTCTGTGCTGGAGCCGGCAGGGGTCGGGCATCTCGAATGATTTCGAGGAGCCGGTCTTCCGCCGCCATCCGCGTCTCGGAGAAATCCGGGAGGGATTGCTCCAGCGAGGAGCCGCAGATGCCGCGCTGGCGGGTAGCGGGTCGGCGGTGTTCGGAGTATTCCGAAACCCAGCGCAGGCGCGCCGAGCCGCTCGTGCGTTCCCGGAAGATTCGGTTTTCGTCGTTAAAACCCTATCCAGGGAAGACTATGGCCGTGCTTTGGGCTGGCGTGTGGAATAGCGCGCGCTGCCGGGTGTGCGGCTGAGGGGAAAGTTTTGGCCGACGACAAATTCAAAATTTTCTGCGGCACTGCGAATCCCGCGCTGGCTAAAGCGATTTGCAAGTTCGTGGGCGTGCCGCTAGGCCAAGCGGAGCACGGACAATTCAGCGACGGCGAAACGCGTTATCAGATTTTGGAGAATGTACGCGGCGCGGATGTTTTCGTGGTGCAGCCTTGCAGCACGCCGGTGAATTTCAATCTGGTGCAATTGCTGCTGATGATTGATGCGTTCAAGCGGGCGTCGGCATGGCGGATTACAGCGGTGGTTCCGTATTACCCGTATGCGAGGCAGGATCGCAAAGACCGGCCGCGAGTAGCGATTTCGGCGAAGCTCGTTGCGGATTTGCTGGAGACGGCGGGCGCCAGTCGCGTGCTGACGCTGGACCTGCATGCGCCGCAGATTCAGGGATATTTCAATATTCCGGTGGATCACTTGTTCGCTTCGCCGGTGCTGGTGGAATATTTTCAGAAGATGAACCTGGGTCCGATCACGGTGGTTTCGCCGGACGCGGGCGGAGTGGAGCGCGCGCGGTTTTTCGCGAAGAAAATTGACGCGCCGCTGGCGATCGTGGATAAGCGTCGCATTGACGTGAACGTAAGCGAAGTGATGCACCTGATCGGCGACGTGGCCGGACGGCCCGCGCTGGTAATTGACGACATCATTGACACCGCTGGAACGCTGGTGAAGACGGCGGAGGCGCTGCTGAATCACGGCGCGACGAGAGTTTTCGCGGCTTGCACGCATCCGGTGCTTTCAGGGCCGGCAGTGGAACGGATTGCGAAGTCCAAGATCGAGGCGGTGGTGGTATCGGATTCCGTGCCGCTGAGTGAAGCGGCGCAGAAGCTCGACAAGATCAAGGCGCTGAGCGTCGCGCCGCTATTGGCGCGCGGAATTCAGTCCATTCACGAAGAGACTTCGATCAGCGAGCTGTTTATCTAGCGGGAGAGGAATTTATGGAGACATTTACAGTTGAAGGCAAAGTACGCGAGGGGCGCGGGAAGGGTCCCGCGCGGCGCACGCGTCTGACCGGGATGGTCCCGGCAATTCTGTACGGCGGAAAAAAGGATTCGATTTCGCTGTCGGTGAACGCGAAGCAAGTGGCGAAGATTCTGCGTTCGGAGACCGGGCACAACACGATTTTTACCGTGCAAGTCGCAGAGGGTGCCGCGGAAAAAGCGATGGTGAAGGACTGGCAGGTGGATCCCGTCAGCGGAAAACTGCTGCACGTGGACCTTTTCCGGATCGCGATGGACGTGCGCATGCGTGTGATGGTGCCAGTGCACACATTCGGCGAGGCGCAAGGCGTGAAGATGCAGGGTGGCGTGTTCGAGACGGTGACGCGCGAAGTGGAAATCGAATGCTTGCCCGGCGACATCCCCGAGGAATTCAAGGTGGACATCAGCGACATGCTGATCGGCAAGCAACTGCGCGCCGCGGACCTTCCGTTTGATCCGAAGAAGATCAAGCTGCTCACGGACCCGACGCGCGTGATCGCGCACGTCGTTGTGCTGAAGAAGGAAGAGGAACCCGCGGCGGATGCGGCGGTTACCGCGGAAGCGGCGCCAGCCGAGCCGGAAGTGATGAAGAAGGGCAAGAAGGAAGTGGAAGAGGGCGAGGGCGAAGCGGCGGAAGCTCCTGCGAAGGCGGAGAAGTCCGAGAAGAAGAAGTAGTTCTTCAGGCCGGCCGCTGAAGGGTTTTCAGGGTACACATGAGACTTATCGTTGGCCTCGGAAACCCTGGCCCGGAATACGAGTTCACGCCGCACAACCTGGGCTTTCTGGCGGTGGATGCGCTGGCTGGCCGCGCCGGGATTCGGGTGACGCGGCCGGAAGCGAAATCGTACGTGGGATTAGGAACTGTGGCCGGCAATGAAGTGGTGCTGGCCAAGCCGCAGACGATGATGAATCTGAGCGGCGCGGCGGTGCGGATACTGCTCGAGCGGTATGAGTGCAAGGCCGCCGAGATGATCGTCCTGAGCGATGAGGCGATGTTGCCGTGGGGCATGTTGCGGATTCGCGAACGGGGTAGCGCCGGCGGGCACAACGGCTTGAAGTCGATTATTGCTTCCCTCGGGACGAATGAATTCATTCGCGTGCGGATGGGAGTGAAGCCGGAATTTCCGCTCGGCGATATGGCGGATTACGTTCTGGGTACGATGCGCAAACCGGAGCGCGAGATCGCGGCGCAGATGGTTGCGGACGCCGCTGACGCGGTGGAATTGATCTTGAAAGACGGCGTAGGCAAGGCGATGTCGCGGTTCAATCGCCGAGTGGAATCCGAAGAAGAGAACGCGGAATAGAATTTCGCAGTCGCAGCAGAGACGAAGAGGAATCGAGGACATATGGAAGAGCGTCAGTACGACCTGATTTTTATCTGCCGGCCGGATACGCCGGAAGCGGACATAGACAAGTTGATTGCGACGCTGGAGCACACGGCGGCGGAGAAGGGCGCGAAGATCGAGTCGGTGGCCAAGTGGGGACGCAAGCGCATGGCTTATCGCGTGCAGAAATTGCGCGAGGGATTTTTTGTGTACATGGTGCTGAAGTCCACGCACGGCGAAGTGGTGAAGGAATTGGAGCGCCGGCTGAAGGTCGCGGATCCGGTGATCAAGTATTTGACTGTGCGCCTGGACGAGGAATTGAAGCGCCAGGAGAAGTTGAAGAAGCACCGCGAGCGGCGCGCTGCGCGGCGTCCGCGTAAGGCGGTGCCGGCTGCACCGGCGGCGCCCGCTGCGCCGATCGTGCCACCGACTGAGCAGTCTGCGCCTTCGGCATAGCGACGGTTCCCGAATATCTAGGGTTTCTGTCGTGGCTGAAGCTGCGACTCACAAAGATTGGGAAATTAGTCAGGAGAATCGAATGGCAGAAGAAAACGCACCAGTACAACATTCGCATGGGCCCTCCTCGGGGGGTATGAGGTCGTCAGGACCGGGTGGTCCGGGCGGCGGGGGACGGCCTGGTGGTGGACCGGGTGGTCCGGCCAAGCGCGGCAAACGCAATTTTGTCCGCAAGAAGAAGGTTTGCCGGTTCTGCGTGGACAAGGCCGACTTCATTGATTACAAGAAGGCCGAGATTCTGGCGCCGTTTATCCAGGAGCGCGGGAAGATTCTTCCGCGGCGCATGACGGGCACTTGCGCGCGGCATCAGCGTTGGCTGACCGTGGCGATCAAGCGGGCGCAGAATATCGCATTGCTGCCGTTTGCCGCGGAACTGTAAGGCCGGCGATTGATACGCATTTGAAATCGTAGGGGCGGGTCTTGGACCCCGCCCCTACAGAAGCACTCGCGAAGCCGGCTCAACGAAGTAAATTTCAGAATCGAATCGCTCGTAGAAACTCGAGAGGCAGAATCATGCAAATCATTTTGCAGGAAGATGTGGAAAAGCTGGGAACGCGCGGGCAACTGGTGGAAGTCGCCGAAGGTTATGCGCGCAATTTTCTTTTGCCGCGAAAGTTGGGCCTGGAGGCTACGGCCGGCAACTTGAAACGGTTGGAGAAGATGCGGGCGAACTTCGCGAAGAAGGAAGCCACCGAGAAGGCCGCAGCGCAACAGCAAGGCGAACTGCTCGCGGCTGTGTCGCTGGAGTTCACGCGCAAAGCTGGCGAAAACGATCAGCTATTTGGTTCGGTTACATCCGGCGACATCGCGGAAGCGCTGGCAGCCAAGGGCTTTGAGATTGACAAGAAGAGAATCGTTCTCGCGGAACCAATCAAGGTCATGGGCGACTATGAAGTTCCGGTGAAATTGCATCGGGATGTTAGCGCGAACGTGAAGGTCGCGGTGAAGAAGGAAGAGTAACGGGGTTTTTGTTCGATAACGGGCGCCCTGAAGTTTGGGCGCCTTTTTTATTTTCGTTGTGCGGCAACTGATTCATTCTTCGTAGCGCAAGTGTTTTTCCACATTTCCGAATTCATCCACAGCGAATACTGTGATGGTACGGTTGACGCGAGCACGAGAACTTCGCACAATCCGGTCTGCCACAAAGAGTAGCTTGTAGCACGAGCGGGCACGGCATGCCGTGCCCCTGCGACTCGCGCGACACCGCGATGGAAATAACGAGCCGGTTGGATGCGCGGATTGTCGTTCGGAGTAAGCCGGCGTAAGATTGGACAGCTCCAATAAAAACACAAGCACAGACAATGCCAGGCGACACAACCGTCGAACGTCCGTTACCGCATAATCTGGAAGCTGAGCGCAGCATTCTGGGCGCGATCCTGCTGGACAATCATTCATTGAACGCAGCGATTGAGAAGGTGCGCTCGGACGATTTCTTTTTGCCGCAGCACCGGCAGATTTTCGAGCGCATGGTGCAGCTGGGCGAGAAGCAGCAGGCAATAGATGTTGTGACGCTGATGGAGGATTTGTCGCGCCGCGGCGAACTGGAAGCTGCGGGCGGAATTGCGTACCTTTCGCAATTGGCCGACGGGCTGCCGCGCGTCACGAACGTGGAGCATTATGCGCGAATCGTCAAAGAAAAGGCGGTCTTGCGGAACCTGATTTTTTCGGCGTCCGCGATTCAGGAGCAGGCGCTCGCGGCCGGCGACGATGCGGACGTGATTCTGGATCGAGCCGAGTCGGTGATCTTCCAACTGGCGGAAGACCGCGTGAAGGCGGGACTGATCGGCGTCAAAGAACTGGTTCGCGACAATTTCGAACGGCTGGAAAAGATTTTCAGCGAGGGCCGGCGGATCACCGGACTCGCGACCGGTTACGCGAATCTGGACAATGAAACCGCGGGGCTGCAGCCTTCGGAGTTGATCATTCTGGCCGCGCGGCCGTCGATGGGAAAGACGGCGCTGGCGCTGAATATTGCGGAGAACGTGGCCGTGCGGCATCGCGAGCCGGTGGCGATCTTCAGTCTGGAAATGTCGAAGGAGTCGTTGCTGCTGCGCTTGCTCGCTTCCGAGGCGCGAGTGGACGCGCACAAATTCCGGACTGGGCACATGAATCGCGAGGACTGGGGCCGAGTGACGGGCGGACTCACGAATCTGGCCGAGGCACCGCTGTGGATTGACGATTCGGCTTCTTCGACCGTGATGGAAATGGGCGCGAAGGCGCGGCGGCTGAAACGCGATCGCGGGCTATCGTTGATCATCGTTGATTACCTGCAGCTCGTGGTGCCAACCAACATGGGGCGCCAGAGCAACCGCCAGGAAGAGGTTTCGGGAATGTCGCGCGCCTTGAAAGGGCTGGCGAAGGAATTGAAAGTGCCGATTGTGGTGCTCAGCCAATTGACGCGCGCGCCGGAGCGGGAAGAGCGCAAGCCGCAGCTCGCGGACCTGCGCGAATCGGGCGCAATCGAGCAGGATGCGGACGTGGTGCTGTTCATCAACCGGCCGAATTTCTACAAGACGGATTTGCCGGAAGAGGATCGAGCGAAGGCGGAACTCATCATCGCGAAACAGCGCAACGGCCCTACGGGGAATTTGAATTTCGTTTTTCTGGCACGCCATACGCGGTTTGAAGAAGCCGCGCCGGATGCCTGGAGCGCGGGCGGCGAGCCTGAGGAGTGAGCGTCAACCGGTTCGGTGTTTATTTATGCCCACAGTTGTGTCGCTGAATCCGCGTTTCGCTAGGAATCCGCTTGTGAGCCCGCTTACTCCGGAAAAGTGATGCCGCTAAGTAATTGAAGACACAGTGCTTATACGTGGCCTGGCACCCTTGGACCAGCCGGGTGTTGGCGACTCGCCTGCAATGATTCAAATTGGATGTTTACCCAAACGGCGCGGACTGTTTTGCCGGGCGGGAATTCCGTCGCGCTGGCGCGCGGGAGTCTGGCATTCTAAATGACGATGTCGAAACCAATTCATTTCGAGGGACGCCCAGTCTGGGCCGAAATCTCGCTAGAAGCAATAGTCCACAACCTGCGTGTGATTCGCAAGCAGGTGGGAACGCAGCGCAAGATTCTTGCGATCGTGAAGTCGAACGCCTACGGGTTAGGCGCGGTGCCGATCTCGAAGGCATTACAGAAGGCCGGCACGGAATGGTTTGGCGTCACCTGCGCGAACGAAGGCATCGAGCTGCGCGAGGCGGGTATCCGCAAACGCATTCTGATTCTGACCGGGTTTTGGCCGGGCGAGGAAAAGCGGCTCATCAAGAATCACCTGACGCCGGCGGTATTTCGCGTGAGCGATCTTCAGCACCTGGAGCGTAGCGCCAAGGCGTTTGGCGGGAAAGCTCGCGTGCCTTTTCATTTGAAGATCAACACAGGCATGAACCGGCTGGGCATTTCGCCTGAGGAGATCGAGCCCTTTGCGCGAGCGCTGGCCGAGTGCAAGCACATCCAGCTGGAAGGGACATTCACTCATTTCGCTTCGGCGGAGGATTTCACCGCGCAGCAGACAAACGATCAGGAAAATCTGTTTCTTTCCTGCCTTGCACGCATGCGCGACCTCGGAGTGTCTCCGGGGATCGTGCACATGGCGAACAGCGGCGCGATCTGCGCGCGGGCCAGCACGTGGGCGGACATGGTTCGTCCGGGTGCGATACTTTACGGATATCATCAGTCGTTTGACCCGCCACAGAAGAAGGATGAAGTCGTGGGTCAGATTCCGCTGCGGCCGTGCCTTTCGTTGAAGGCGAGGATTATTTCACTGCGCGAGGTTTCCGAAGGCGAGGCCGTGGGATACGGAGCGCGGTTTGTGACCAAACGGCCGTCACGGATCGCCGTCATAAATGCCGGGTACGCCGACGGGATCGTACGCGCCAGAACGAACCGTGGATGCGCGCTGGTCCGCGGGCGGCGCGTCCCGCTGGTGGGCACCATTTCGATGGACTTGACGATGCTGGACGTGACCGACGTACCGGAAGCAGTCTTGGGTGATGTGGTGACGATTTACGGCAAGGATGGCGGCGCGACAATCGAAGTTTCCGATGTTGCGCGCGAGATCAGCACCGTTACTTCGGACCTTTTGTGCGCCCTGGGGCGACGCGTTCCCAGATTCTACATCTAATCCATCCGACCCGCGTTACTGCCCGTATCAGCGTTATTACGTTGACCAACCGTTTGCACGCCGTTGACTCTCACTTCCCGCGCGGTGCTATACTGTGGGCTTCATAAGGAATTTATAAGGAACCTCCAATCTTTCCGGCCGGGCGCCCGAACCTTATTAAGCCGGAAAAAACGCAGCGAGACGAAGTTTTCGGACGCGGTTCGTCTTATATAGATTTTCATAAGGTGGGACCCATGCAGAGGACTCCTCCTGTTCCGCATAACAGGCCACCGGGCATTCCTGCTCCAGAAACTTCAACAACACTGAAACCTGCCACCCCCGCTCGTCCGAGTCTAGACCAGGTTGGAACCTTTTGGGACATGCTGGGAATTCGTATCGTCTTCATGGCGGTGTGTATTGCGGCAGGTTTTCATTTCCGTCCGTTTAGCGTCTCGCCGATCTCTGGCGCTGTCGTTGGATGCTTCTTCGGTCTAGCGGTCATATTGTTTGAGCTGCGTCTGCGGCATGCCAGCCTGCGCAGGCTGATTGGCGCGGCGGTGGGCTCGATCCTCGGGCTCCTGGGTGCTTACCTCACCTCGCTGATTCTGACGCATACGACGATGCCGGAGAGCACGCGCTCGTTTTTCAGCCTGGCGGCGTTTCTGGTGATGGCGTATATCGGATTGATTCTGGGTGCGAATAAGGGCGATATGCTCAATCTGCAGGCGCTCGGCGGATTGTTTGGCAGCGAGCGAAGCCTGAAACACTCCTTCAAGGTGCTCGACACCAGCGTGATTATCGATGGGCGGGTGGCGGACATCGCCGAAGCGCAATTCCTAGATGGGACGGTGATCATTCCGCAGTTTGTGCTTCACGAACTGCAGCTGGTGGCTGATTCCGCGGACCCGTTGAAAAGGCAGCGCGGGCGGCGCGGACTCGAAGTGCTGCAACGAATCCAAAAAATGGCGCATTTGGAAGTTCAGATCGCCGACGACGATTTCCTGCAGGTGCCGGAAGTGGACTTAAAGTTGATCGAGCTGGCCAAGCGCTACGATGCGAAAATCGTGACCAACGATTTCAATTTAAATAAGGTCGCCACGCTGCAAGGCATTGAGATCCTAAACGTGAATCAATTGGCGAACGCGCTAAAGCCGGTGGTGCTACCCGGCGAGACGATGCGCGTCTTCATCCTGCGCGAGGGTAAAGAATACAATCAGGGCGTAGCGTATCTGGACGATGGCACTATGGTGGTGGTGGATGGCGCGCGCAAAATGATCAACAAGACGATAGACATCACCGTAACTTCCGTTCATCAGACGACGGCCGGCAAAATGATTTTCGGACGATACGACGAGCGTGGCGAGCAGCAGGTACCGCGCGTTGTGCCCGGCGGCACACAGCAGCTCGACACGGCGCCGCGTGCAACCGAAGGGGGCGGCGAGCGTCCCGCGCGGCCGCTGTACCCGGAATCCGGCAGGTCGTAACACCTTTTCGATTTTCCCCAGCGGCATATCGTCGGCGCCGCTCTTCCCTTTCTCAACATCGCCCGACTGCGATAGACTGTTGACCCTTTATGGGCCGCGTTGCCGCAATCATCCCTGCCGCTGGTCTTGGCACCCGCATGGGCGCCGAAATGCCGAAGCAATTCCTCGAACTGGATGGCATGCCGCTGGTGATTTTCACGTTGCGTCGCCTAGCTTCGTGCGCTGCGATCACGGATTTTTTTCTTTCCACGCGGGCGGACGACATTGTGTCGTTGCAGGATAAGGTGGCGAAGGCAGGTCTGGGACGTCCGGCGCGAGTAGTGCACGGGGGAGATACGCGGCAGCAATCGGTGGCGAACGCGCTGGCGCAGGTGGATCCTGCGACCGACGTGGTGCTCGTGCATGACGCGGTGCGGCCGTTTGTCACTCCCGAGCAAGTGGATCGAGTGATAGCGGAGGCGCGGAAGCGCGGCGCGGCGATTCTGGGTATCCCGGCAATTGACACAGTGAAGGAAGTGAAGCGCGCGAGTTTGCCGGAGGACGTGGCGCTGATTACTTCGACGATTCCGCGCGAGCGAGTGGTGCTGGCGCAAACTCCACAGGCGTTTTCCTATGCCTTGCTGCGGGATGCGTTTCGAAAGGGGCAAATGGATGGGATTATGGCGTCGGATGAATCTGCGCTGGTGGAGCGATTTGGGCATGACGTATTTGTGGTGCTGGGTTCAGAGCGCAATTTGAAGATTACCCGCCCAGCGGACATGGACCTAGCGCGGTTTTATCTGGAGCAGGAGCGCAAGACGGCAAAGCAATGAAAACCATTCGAAGAGCTGAAAAAGTATGGAGCTACTTCAGTCTCACGGTCTTGAGGGTCACTTTCTGGTTGCTAGTCCTGACCTTGTTCATCGCTGGATTGCGAATCATGTCTCCGAGGCAACAGCCGCGCGAGCTGGAATATGCAGAACTCAACCATCAGATCGATAACCGCAACGTAATTCATGCCCAATTAGTGAAATCAGGAGAGAGCGTAATCGTCACAGGTGAGCTTCGCGACCCGTCAGAAAACTTCAGGTCCGCAGTTCCAGACGGTCAGATCGAGACTCTGGCTAAACGCCTAGGTAATCCAAGCTTGGCGACCAACATTCCGAAGGAGCTGCCGCGAGGTTCTTTGGTCTATTGGGGAACAACAGCATTTGTTGTGTTCGTCTTTGCGACGATCTTTTTTCTGCTCAATTTTCTGATTGCACGCTTCAAGCGCAGGTTGCTTGAACTCAGAACCAAGGAAGCGCGATGATACGCGCGGGAATTGGCTACGATTTGCACCGGCTGGCGGAGGGTCGCAAGTTGATGATCGGCGGCATCGAAGTGCCATTCGATAAAGGCTCGGTGGGACATTCGGATGGCGATGTGCTGGCGCACGCTTTGTGCGACGCGCTGCTTGGCGCGGCTGGGCTCGGTGATATTGGAGCTCATTTCCCGGATACGGATCCGAAATGGAAGGGCGCGTCGAGTTTATTGTTTCTGGAGCACACGCGAAAATTGTTGGATGAGCGCAAGCTGCGGATCAGCCACCTGGATGCGGTGGTGATATGCGAGCGTCCAAAATTGGGGCCGCACTTCCCTGCCATGCGCGCGGCGCTGGCAAAATCGCTGGGCATTTCCACGGAGCAAATCAATCTGAAGGCCAAGACGAACGAGGGCACGGGCGAAATCGGTCGCGGCGAGGCGATTGCGGCGCACACGATTGCGACACTGGAAGGTTGAGTACTCTACGACTGGAATTGCGCCACGCGTTTGCGACGTGTCTTTCCTCCCTTTGATCGCGCTGATATTCGGCAACAAAGCTCGTTACCGCAGAGACGCAGAGGTCGCGGAGAACAACATAGTATGGCGATGAATTGGCTCACTGGGTTCCATGCGGTAGAAGAGGCGCTGGCTGCGGGGCGCGCGTTGGACCGCATTGTGATTGCGCGCGGGCGGCATGGTGAACGCGTGGAAGCCGTGGTGCAGATGGCAAAAGCCAAGGGCGTGCCAGTGCGTTTCGAGGACCGGCAGCAGATTGATCGTCTAGTGGGAACGCACGAGCATCAGGGGGTTGCCGCGTTGGGTGCGGCGAAACCCGCGGTTGAGCTCGAAGATTTGCTGTCGGCGAAAAGTCCGCAGGGCTTGCTGGTTTTGCTCGATGGAATTGAGGATCCGCACAATCTGGGCGCGATTGTGCGGACTGCTCTGGCTGCTGGTGCAGACGGCGTGGTAATTCCAGAGCGTCGGGCTGCGGGTTTAAGCGACACCGTAGAGCGCGCGTCCGCAGGGGCGCTGGCGCATCTGCCGATCGCGCGAGTGAAGAATCTGGTGCGCGCGATGGAGGAGATGAAGGAGGCCGGTTACTGGCTGGTCGGGCTCGATGAGAGCGCAGAAAAGAGTCACACGCAAGTGGATTTGAAAGGATCGGTCGGGATCGTGCTGGGTGGCGAGGGCGAAGGCCTGCACGAATTGACGCGCAAGCGATGCGATTTTTTGGTTTCGCTGCCGACGGCTGGGCCGGTGCGATCGCTCAATGTTTCCGTGGCAGCAGGCGTGATGCTATTTGAGGTGGTGCGGCAACGTGGGTCAACGGCACCACCGATGAACACAGATAAACACAGATGACACCGGCTTCTGTAAGGCGGATCTCACACTAGATCTTGCGCGCATTACGTGACCGTCGCTCGACGGTTCCCTCAACCTCCTCGGTCGGATTTTATTTTCCATTTTCGCTTTTCTATTTTCCGCGTCGCCTACTTGTCGTATTTCAGCAGCGAAAATACGTGCAAGCCTGGGAGTTTGGCGCGGCCGTTTAGGAATGTGAGTTCCACAGCGAAGGCTGCGCCGGCTACTTTTCCGCCTAATTGTTCGATGAGTTTCACAGTGGCCGCGGCAGTGCCGCCGGTGGCGAGCAGGTCGTCGCAGATCAGCACCGTTTGTCCCGGCTTGATTGCGTCTTGGTGAATGTCGAGTTGGTCTGTGCCGTATTCGAGCTGGTAAGTAATGGAGGCAGTCTTGCCGGGAAGCTTCTTGGGTTTGCGGATTGGAACGAATCCTGCATTCAGGCGGTAGGCGAGAGCGGGTGCAAAAATGAAACCGCGCGCTTCGATGCCGGCGACGATGTCCACCTTGGTGCCAACGTATTGTTCACAGAGGCGATCGACGAGCGAATGGAAACCGACCGGATCTTTCAGCAACGTGGTGAGGTCATAAAAGAGAATGCCCGGCTTGGGGTAATCAGGGATTTCGCGGATCAGCGCTTTTAGGTCGTTCATTCTTCTCCTTCAGTATTGTGAGTGCACGTTGTGAGCCATCACCACAGACGAACACAGATAAACACAGATGAAAAGCGCAACGTGGGAAATCACAGCCATGCTCTTGGTTGCTGCTCAGTGCTCGATCGAAAATCGTTTAGAAAACTGTTCAAGGAATGGAGCATCCTCTTCGGAAACGCTAGAAACGAGCGCTCCTTGCGGACCGCGATCGAGATCCGCTCGAAAATTGGCCAGAGCCTGTTCATTACCGAGCGCGTAGACTTCTACGCGGCCATCGCGCAAATTCTTCGCGTATCCCGCCACTCTCAGCCGCTCCGCCGCGCGCATTGCGAAATAACGAAAGCCGACTCCCTGTACCATGCCACTGATCAAGTAGCGTCTGGATTGAAGCTTTTCGCGATTGTCCGTCATGCGCAGTGCGGCCCTAGAGCGGCAAACGCGTGATTTTAACAGAGCACGGAGATGCATAAAAGTGAGACCGGCGTGATATTGCCGAGGATGCGACGTCGCCGTCGGCGGTCACGCAATGTGAGTTCGGCCCGGAAAATGAGTTAGAGTTGACCATGAAGGCAGGATTCTGCATCTAAGCACGAAGGAACGATTGAGAATGCCAGGACGGAATCGAACGATCGGTTGGTTCGCCGCGTTAACACTAGTGACGTTGGTTTCTTCGGCGATGCCCACGCGCGCGCAGGATGTTGGGCCGCAAACGGCGCCACCGAAATTCGAGGTGAAGCGCATTCCCGCGGAACCGCATCCCGGTCCTCCACCCATTCCGGAGCAGGAAATCATCAATCGATTCGTGGCCAATGAAGCGGTAATGAAGAAGGCGTACGAAACCTACGATTTCACGCAATCCATTCGCCTGGACGAACTCACCGATCCGGGAGGGAGGTTCAGCGTCACCGGCGAAGTGCTGGTGCGTTCGGACGGGCAGCGTTACATGCGGGTGACCACGCCGCCCGTGTCGACCCTGAAGCTCATGCATTTTTCGCTGGAGGATGTGCGGGTAATCGCCAGCATGCCGGACTTTCCGCTGACTCCGGACAAAGTGGCCAATTACGATTTCAAATATGCGGGACAGGAAAAACTTGACCAGCTGAACACTTATATATTTCAAGTGAAGCCGAAATTATTGAGCCGCAAGGAGCGATATTTCCAGGGTGTGGTGTGGATTGACGATCATGATTTCGCAATCGTGAAGAGCTACGGAAAATTCGTCAGCGAGATCGAAGGGAATGGCACGGAACTGCCGTTCACAATGTTTGAAACTTACCGGGAGAATTTTCAGGGAAAATATTGGCTGCCGACGTATACGCGCTCGGATGACTATTTCAAGGACGGGCAGAACGACGACCTGCCACTGCGCCTCGTGATTCATTCCACGGATTTCAAATTGAATACTGGACCTGGAACGGCCGCTGCTGAGACGGCGCCTGCCGCGCAGGGTCCGCAAGCTGCGGCAACAGGTCAGCCGCCGCCTTCGCCACACTGATTTCAATCCGCTGCCCGGAGATGGCGCGGAAGGTCGCGGATGGAGTTGAGCAGGATCTCCGGTTTCGCTGCTCGAATGCGTTCCGCCGTGGGAAATGGACCGAGCACGCCGATGGCACGCACTCCTGCTCGGCGGGACATTTCGATGTCTTCCGCCGTGTCGCCCACGTAGACGCAATGTTCGGGCTTCAGGCGCATGCGTTTGAGCGCCAGCCGCAGTGGCGCCGGATGCGGCTTCCTTTCCCGCGCATCCTCGCTGCACACACAAGCGGAGAAATAGTCGGCGAGCGCGAATTCGCGGAGTTGGCGACGAACTCGCGCGCGATTTCCGCTGCTCACGATGCCGAGTTCGAATTTTTCCGAGAGCGTATGCACGATGCGGCGGGCGCCGGGCAGCAACGGAGGTTTTTCGAGCTTGTAGGCTTGGGCCCAGAGACGGTCGGCCTCCAGCCACTTTGAGCGCGGGAGTCGCGCCGCTTGATAGACGCGAAGCCAATTCGGAGAGTAGTGCGCGGCGACTTTACGTTCGGTCCATTTGATTTCGAGGGCGCGGAACATGGAAAGATAGGCACGAACATCCGCGGCGTAGGAATTGAGCAGCGTGCCGTCCCAGTCGAACAGAATGGCGCGCGCGGAAAATTGGATGAGTTTCACTGCGAAGAAATCGTTCTGCGATTGCAGCGCTAGTGTCCGCGGTAGCGCAGCGGAAGCACGTCATCGCGACGCAGAGCGAAGTCATCGAAGCTGGCGGCGTAACCGCGCCATCCCGGCATCTCCACGTCCTCGGCGCGTACGATGTGCACGGCGGTACACATTTGGACGCTGCCTTGTCCGAGTGGCCGTTCGATGAGCGCGACTTCCAGTTCGATGGCCGTGCCCGGCGCGAAATGCCGCGGTGCCAGGAAATAGATGCCGCTCGAACTGATATTGCGCGTGACCAGTGTGACCGGGATAGGCTCAGGTCGGTCCCCGACGCGGATCAGACGCAGAGGAAGCGAAAGCGCGGCGCGCGGATTGCGACGACGCTCTTCAGCGACTCCAATGGCGTGTGTGGGAACGCGAGCGAAACGGCGAGGCCCTGGCTTCCCTGTGTGTGAAATTACGCTTACGGTTTGGCTTTCAAACTCACGCAGCGGCGAAGCAGCACACCGCTGGTCCTTCCAATCCGGAGCAGCCCCCATGTACTGTCCCCCAAGAACAGCCTAAGAGTCCCCCTGCTGGTGGACCGAATATGCGCGGAGTCTGGCCTCTCGTCAAGGGGGGTAGCGCGATGGTGACGTAAGATACAACACCTCCGCAGGGAGGCTAAGTGCGTGGTTTCAATCAGTTAGAGGGGATAGCAAAGAATTGTGTAGAGAATATAAACATTTTTCACAGGCCTTCCTACATTCGATTTGGTTTCGATTCGGGAAACGCGTATCAGCGTTGCTAACTTTCGCTTTTCTGCCGTGGTCAAATTTTGCAGTACCAATTTAGTTCAGGCGCGATAAACGGATAGCAGCTTTGGTTGGGTTTCGCTATTTTGGAGATGGGAGCGAGGCTCAACGAGATGATTCAGATCATGACGCGAACCTCTAATTCGGAAATCCCAACGGCAGGACGACCCCAGGGTTCTGAAGCCCGGTGGAACGCGGTGCGGGATCGCGACCGTGGCTCTGACGGCAAGTTTGTTTACGCGGTGCGGTCCACCGGAATTTACTGCAGGCCGTCCTGTCCTTCCAAAAAACCACGGCGCGAGCAGGTGGAATTTTATTCCTTGCCGGAAGCGGCCGAGCAGAAAGGATTTCGAGCTTGCCGGCGATGCAAGCCGCGAACAGTTCGTCTGAGTGATCCGCGCACCGCAGCGGTGGCGCGGGTGTGCCGGGCAATTGAAGCGCGGATTGAAGCGGACGGCGCCGGCGCAGCCGAGAGCGAAAACGAAGCGCGGTTGACGCTGAACGCGCTCGGTTCATCCGTGGGTATGAGTCCGCACCAACTCGAACGCGCCTTTCGCAGCGTGATGGGGATCTCGCCACGACAGTACGCCGACGCGCAACGGATGCGGAGGCTAAAATCGAAGCTGAAAAAGGGGGACGACGTGACTACAGCACTCTATGACGCAGGATTCGGATCCAGCAGCCGATTGTACGAACGCGCACCGTCACAGCTGGGCATGACGCCGGCTACGTATCGCCAGGGCGGCGCGGGGATGCACATCAACTATACGATTGTGAGTTCGCCATTGGGCCGTTTATTGGTGGGGGCGACGCATCGCGGGATCAGCGCGCTCTACCTGGGCAAAGACGACAGCACACTGCAGGCGGCTCTGCGAAAGGAATACCCACGCGCAGAGATTAACCGCGATCGCAACGGTCTGGAAGGCTGGGTTGAAAAAATTCTGGAGCATCTGCGCGGGCGCGAGCCGAACCTCGATCTGCCGACCGATGTGCAAGCCACAGCGTTTCAACGCCGCGTTTGGGAGGAACTGCGCAAAATTCCATACGGGACCACTCGCACGTATAGCCAGGTGGCTCGAGCGATCGGGAAGCCGCAGGCCATTCGCGCGGTTGCTCGGGCCTGCGCGACGAATCCCGTTTCGGTCGTCGTTCCCTGCCACCGCGTGGTGCGTCAAGATGGAGACCTGGCAGGATATCGCTGGGGCGTGGATCTAAAAGAATCCCTGCTCAAGCAAGAATCAGAGCAGCGCCAGTCCAGATCGTCTGTGGCCGCGAAGCGTTAATTCAACCAGGAGGGCGCGGATAATTGTCAGCCCTGCGGTTTGACCTTTTCGGTGCCTTTCGGCCAGTGAGGCTTGAATTTCGCGTCGCCGAGATCCGGGTTGCGCACGACCTTCGAATAGCGAATGATGAAATAATCCCCTGAGCCGGTTTCGTAAAAGCGCTGCTGAACCGGGAGCCAGGTGGACTCATCGAGCCAGATTTGGATCTTGGAAATCTGGTTACGGGCTTCCTGGGATTTGGGAGTCAATTCCAACTCGGCGGTTTTCTTGTCTTCCACTGTGGGTTCGCCGATCAGCGTCACCAAGTATGCTTTCTGTAGTTCTTTTCCTGACGTACCAAAGCCCAGCAACAAATATTGGTCCACAAGCGCACGCCGCTGCGCCAGATTGTATTCTTCCACGCGCTTGAGGCCCGGCGTATAGATATAGAGGTTATCGCCGGTCCGCAAAATTGTGCGCGAGTCTGGAGCTTTCATTTCCAGCAGCATTTTGTCGCCACGCACCAAAATGCTGCCGGTTTCGGTGGATTTGTCATTCACGACGACGGTTACCTTGGTGCGCTCGACATCCGCCGAAAGACTGCGAAAATTCTTGGCGTCCCGGTCCAGTGACCGGAGGACCCCGTCGAGGTTTAGCCCGCTATGAGTCTGACTAGCAGCGGACGAAACCTGAAACCTACCAGCCAAAGCGAGCGCGCACACTGCAATGGCGACCAAGAAGCGCTTTCCGATCAAATCATTGCCCCCGTTGGACTAGCGCGCCGATTCACACGCCGTTCATAATACTACACTGTGATTGGACGCGTTGGAGTGTACGGGGGTTCCCGGGGATTGAGGGGGGAAACGTTACATATCCGCTCAGGGATGGACTGTAACGTCGTAAGAAACGATGGAGCCGTCGCCGCGGCGCACCGGCTCGATACGAACGACCTGGAAACTTTGGTCCCGGAGATCGTCAACCGTGCGCGCGAGAATATCGTGCGTTTCCCGCTCGAGTTCCGGACTTGCGCTGGAAGCGCGCTTATCTGCGGGAAGCACGGAGGCATCCAGTCTATAAGTGTGAGTCTGGCTGGCAAAATCCTGGGAACGGAACTGAACTGTGGAGCCGGCGAACGCTGAGACTTGCGGCTGGTCGTGAAACCAGTGCCGTGGGGTCGCCAGGACGAACAGGACGATTACAATGACGACTAAGTCGTAGGGCCAGCTGCCCCGCTCATACGACCAAAAAACCGTTCGAACGATTCCCTGCCATAAAGCGCGCATATCAGTGAGCAAAAGCGCCGTCTACGACTTCGCCGTCGCGCATATGCAATACACGATGTCCATACGCCGCGGCGTCCGGGTTGTGAGTGATCATCACAATGGTCTGTCCTAAGTCCTTGTTCAAGTCGCGAAGCAGATTGAGGACGGCATCGGAGCTTTTCGTATCCAGGTTGCCGGTCGGTTCGTCCGCCAGTACTATTTTAGGCTCGCTGACGATGGCGCGAGCCAGCGCAACGCGCTGCTGTTCGCCGCCCGAAAGCTCGGAAGGCTTATGCTTGAGCCGGGAGCTCAATCCCAGCAGATCAGCGACGACCTGAAAGCGGTGAGGATCGAAACCATTGCCATGGATGTGCTGAGCGAGTGCAATGTTGTGGTAAGCGTCCAGCGTGGGCAGAAGATTGAACCGCTGAAATACGAAACCCACTTTGTGGCGGCGAAGAAGCGTGCGCGCCGAGTCGCTCATCGTAGTGAGGTCGTTCCCGTCGAGGAGCACTCGTCCGCGGGTAGCCTGCGCCAAGCCTCCAATCACGTGCAGCATCGTGGATTTGCCGCAGCCCGAGGGCCCCATGATGGAAACAAACTCGCCGGGAAGGACTTCCATGCTGACGCCGCGCAAGGCCGGAACTTCCACTTTGCCCTGGCGATAGACCTTCCATAGATTTTCAGTCTTGAGTATGGGTTCCAACAGCCGCTCCCGCGCCAGCGCCAGCGATTCAGGGGACTCAATTATTCTAGTCGGGTTTAGCATTTCTGCCTAGCCAGCATGCACGCACGGAAATCCCGGGAAAGCACAAATGATATTGGAATTGAAGGATGGCTATTCGTAAGCGAGCGCCTCGACGGGATCCTTGCGGCTAGCCATCCAAGCTGGATAAGCGGCGCCAAGTAAGCCGCCCACAATTGCAATGAGGCCAGCGCGCAGGACCCACTCGGGAGAAATAAGAATTGTAAGCGACGGAAAAAGCTTGATGAATATGGAACGCATCAGGAAGCTGAGTCCCACACCGACGACCACCCCGGCGAAGCATAGGAGCGTCGTCTCACTGAGCACGATTTGAACGATGTAGCCTTTGGAAGCACCCAGTGATTTGAGCACGCCGATTTCGCGGGTACGTTCGATGATGGTGGTATACATCGAAAGAAAAATCACCAGAAAGCCGATGACCACGGCGATGCCGATCATGACGTTGATAAACGCGCCGAGCCCCGGAAGATTCGAGGACGTCATCAAGGAGATGAAGTCCTTGAGCGGGCGAATTTCGTAGCGCGGAAGCAACTGCTTGATTTCATCCATCACGGCCGGCGTGTGGTCCGTACGATCGCACTTGATGAAAAAGACCGAGGCTTTGTCGTGCGCGCCGGCCATTTCCTGCAAGGTCGAGAGAAAGACAAAAAGTCGCGCGCCTTTACCGTGCTCCACAATGCCGACTACATGAAAATCGTGGTCGAAAAGCCGCAGAGTCTGGCCGAGCTTTATTCTTTTCGATTTCGCGTAGACGTCGTCAACGAGAATGTCATTGGGACCTTGCAGGTCGTGACCTTCGTGGAAGACGAATCCCCCGGTGACGGTGCGGAAGCTATTTACTTCAATCCCATAAACAATTTCGAGGCCGGTGGAATTGAACTGTAGCAGCACAGGCGTGACGGCCTGAACGTAATCGAGCTGCGCCAACTTATCTTCGATGGCGATGGGCATAGGCGCACCGCTGAAAGCCATAAACACCGAGGCCGACGGCGGTTGAACCATGATGTCCGCGCCGATGCCTTCGATGCGCTTGGCGGATTCCGAGAGCAGCCCGCTGGTGAGCCCGACAACGATGATTACGAGCGTAACCTCGACGGCTACTGCTATGACAGTGATCAGGGTGCGCAGCGGACGGTGCAGTACGTTTTGAACGATCATGTAACGGATCATATTGTTTCAGCGCTTCTGGATCTCAGGGCTGGGGCTCCTTTGAATTGTCGCCGGGAGTTTTCCCGGTTTCTTCGCCGACGTGCACCAACTTCGTGCCGGGAGGTTGCGGCAATGCGAATCGGTCCGGCGCAACCGGCTCGTTCAGGGTCAACTTCTTGATAGCGATCTGCAATTGATAGTCGTCGCCCGGACGAGTCACGGCAATTTCCCATGGGTACGTCTGAGGTCCCGACGCTTGCCAATTGCCGTAGGTTACGTCCGCGGCGACCTTGCCGCCGGAACTAAAATTCTCGATGCGAGTGACTCGCAAGTCCACGCGGTCGAACCAGATTTTTCGGGCGATCTCCCAATCTGTTGAACCCGAATCCGTGCTGTTGGTCGCGGCAAATTCGGGGCCCGATGAGACCACGGTAAGCACGTAGTATCGCCCATTGCCCTCACTGGCCTCTTCCAGCAGGACTGGCGCGCGTTCCGGGATCGGTGGCCAGAATAGCGCGTCGAGCAAATGCTGGGGCCTGAGATTCTCGATCGGCTTCACTGCATGGCGCTCCAGGTTGGCAGGTCCAACAAGAAATTCATTTTTCGACGGAATATAAATACTGAACGTTTCGCCGTCGCTGACCATGTCGAAAATATTCTTACCGATCACCGGGGCTTGGCCGATCACGCGAATGCTTGCCGGCTTTGCGGCAAGAATGAACCCGTTGACCTCATGATATTGTTCGATTACGCCGGAATATGCGGAACCGGCAGTCAGCTTCATGCTGACGCCCGCGTTCAGCGACTGAATTGCCTGCACCTGTTTATCGTACAGCTCAATCAGTTGGGCCTTCGAAGCCGTCTGCAATGGACCGGGCGCCTGCGATGGCTTGACCGCCGTTTTATGACTGGCAGCACAGCCGCACGCCAACGACACCACCACTGCGAGCGAAACCAATGAAGTGATACGGCAAATCCTCAGTTGAGGGCTGATTAGGAACACAAACTATGCAATCTAACAGCCGCTTCAAGGGGTGTCAACGAAACGCGGGAGATGGGACAGAGGACGTTTGAATCGAATTCTGGCGCGGTTTTAAGGTCTTGAAGGAGTGCGTTTAGTCGTCTAGAAGGCTGCCGTTGGCGGGGCTGGACGGGACGCTTCCATCATTGCCGCCTAGAGAAACCAGAAGGCGGCGGAGTTTCGCGCGATCTTCGAGGTTCATGCCTACCATTTCGAATCCGGCCTGATGAGAGCGCACGAACCTCACCACCGCTTGCATGCTGATAGAGCGCAACCCGGCTGGAATTTTGAGCGTTGCCTCCGTGCCGACCGGGAGCTGGAGTTCGCCGCTCAGGAGTCCGCCATCGAGGCTGAGTACGCTGATCGCCGAAGAGTATTTGCCCTTTGCGGAAGTGACTACGGCGGGCACGTTGCGCGGCAATCGCACGCGGCGATAACGGCGATGACGCACGAAATCACGCTCGGGAATCGGGTCGAGCGGCGCCAATTGCACGACGTTTGGGTCCAAGCCTGATTGCGGGAGGGAATTCTGAATCCACTCAGGATCGAGCTTGACCAGGGCTTGCGCTGCCGCCATGCGAATTTCATCCGGGTAGACCCAGCTAAACGACTTGCGCGCTTCGACAAACCGGCGCAAGTGACCGACCGCGTTCGCCGCACGCATACGGCCTAGCGCCTCAATAGCCTTCACGCGCAGGTATTCCGGTCCTTGAGGCAGAAGTTCACCTTCGGCTAAACGGAGGAGCTTCGGAGCGGTGTCTGCGTCGCCGCACATGCCGATTTCATCGAGCGCGAGGGGCAGAATCATCACGTCAAACATTTCGATCGAATCCGCGAGGAGCTTGCCACGCTCCGGCGCGCCACCTGTGGAGAGCTGGCGGACAATCGCGTCATGAAAACCACGGCCACCGTCGCGCAGGCGTCGCGGAAGCAGTTCATCCACAGCGGCCGGGTCGAGACGGCTCAATAGGCCCGCTACGGTAGCGGCTTTTGCCGGGACATCATTCTTGAAAGTTTCCTTCAAGTGGCGCACGCACGGGGCGCCGACTGATTTCGCGAGATGAACGATGCTCTCGCGCTCGGTTCGTCTGCTAGATCGCGCCAAGCGTATCGATAAGTGTTCTGCGGCGCCTTGTGGCACGCGCATGAGCACGCCTACCAGGCCTTCAGGCATCGCTTCGGCATTGAGAGCTTCTTCGATGAACTCCGGAATGCGGTTGTCCACGCCGATGCGGGGACGCAAGCTTTGCACCCAACTGGGGCGCGATTCTTCAAGATCGGCGAGCGAGTCCAAGGACTGTTGGACTGCGCGGTAGTAGCGGCGCGCCGCCGATTCCTGGCTAAGACGGACGAACGCGGCGCTCAAAAGCGTTTGCAATTCCGCGTCTTTCTCTGCGGCCATCGCTTGCCCAATCTTCACCAGCGCGTCCTGTAGACGCTGGCTTGCGGCTTTGCTGTAGAGCTCGGCGAGTTGTCCTAGGCCGATCGCGGCCTTCTTGCGAGCTTCCGCGTCTTTATTGGTCACGCAAGACGCGTACTGCAAGAGAATGTCACCCGCCACATCTGATTCGCCGCGGCCCATCAGTTCTTCAACGTACTGCTGCACGTTGCGCGGCGGGATGCACCACGCTTCAGGAGACATCAGCACGGATTTCTTGCCGGATTCCGGCACGGCGGCCCAGAACTGCCTGTCGAGAATGTCGGCGTGCGATTCCACGGACATGCCTGCGCCGGCCATTTTCTCTTCGCGCGATTTCAGCAGTTTGCGGAGAGTATCAAGTTCGTGGCCCATACGATCGAGCATCTGGCGGACCGCGTTGACCTTCACTTCGCCGCGCTGGTAGCGATCGATCGCAAATTTAATCGCCAGATCTTCCGCCAAGTGTAGAAGCGTGCTTTCGTCGAGCTTCGCCGTCGGAGATTGGGCGGCAACCGTGGCGAGCGCTTGCTGCAAAGTAATTTTTGCGTTCTGCGGAAGCGCGGAGATTTTCTGTTGCCAGGATGATGGGTCGAGCTGCGGATTCTTCGCCAGTTGGGCTTCGCCGAATTGCGCGAGCAACTTTAACAGGCTCTGCAACTCAGCTTCTTCGAGCTTGCCGATTCCGCCGGCGAGACCTGTGACGCCGCCGAGCGCGACTGTAAGTCTTCCCGCGACTCCAGGTACTCCCAAGCTCACGTCCGCGCCGCCGGCAACTCCTGGGCCCGTGCCCACAAATTCGCCGCTTCCTACGACACTCTCGGCACCTGCGGCGTATCCCGCGCCCTTTGCATCGGACGTCCCTATGGCACCGGAACCACCCGGCCCGCCGGCTCCCCCATGCGCGCCTTCAGCGGCGGTGATGAGCTGAATCATTTTCTCGGGGCTCCGGAACCATTCCTGAATCCAGTTCGCGTCGGCGCCGAGCGTCTTGGCCGTGAGGGTGGCGGCGACGCGCGCTTCAGAGAATCCGGCGTCTTCCGCGACAAAGCGAATTTCGTTCACGCGAATCCCGCAGTTGTTGCGATTGCCAAAATAAGCTTCCAGGCGTTCGGACAATGTCCCGGCTTTCGGGCCAGTTTCCATGAAACATTTCACTAGATTGGAGAATTCGGTGCGCTCGACGCGAGGCAGGAAGCCGATGCTGGCGATGCCGGCGGAATTGAGAAGATCTGCGAAACTGCGCTCCGCAGGGCTCGATTCGAGTGGAACCCCGTCCAGCAGTAGCTGCGAACCGGAGGCTCCGAGGAGCAGGCCACTGTGCCCCGCGGCCTCGACCGCCGCTTGCAGTTCAGTCCAGGCGGAATCCAGTTGGCTGGCGGAGCGGACATGCTCTAAACCATAGAGGCGAGCGTACTTAAGCAGTACATTCAGACTGCGGACGAAAGCCCGGGCATTAGGGACGGTGGGCTCGCTGTGAACGGTGGCGTCGCGTGAAACAGGGGGCATTAACGTTTTCCCATGCTCGAATGTACTAGGAAGGGAGTTTTCGCGTAAATGGTACGAAAGGTCTAAGGTGTCAGAGTAACAACCGGGCAGGAAACGGCTTAGGAGGCCAGGCGGACTTCTACGTCCTGTCCTTCCAGGGCTGGGCGAACCCGACGAATCACTTCGCTGGCCCAATGCTTTTCACTGAGCAAAACCAGCGAGCCGTCTTCGAAATTGCACACGGCACAAAACGTATAGTTCGGAAATGCGGTGTGATATGCGTCTACACCGCGACGCGCGAGCTCGCCCTCGAGCACAGGATCACCGGTCGCAAGTTTTTCACCCGCGCGCGCGCCGAATGTTTCGGACTGAAAGCGATCAATCAAAGGCTCGAGCGCGGCAAGATCGAGTGCAGGAATCACGAGGCAGCGGCTACTCGCTTCGCGGAACGCGATCTTATGGCGCTCGCAGTATTCTCGAACGCGATCCAAGTGGCTAAAGAAATCGAGCGCCCAGGTTTGGTCGGCAGCCGTCGCGCGCAGAACACGGCTCCAGACGCGCGCTGCATCGGCGCCGCGGATCGGTTCGCGATTTTCGTCCGCTTCGGTGAGTTCCAGGCCGATAGCACGAACGTCGGGGCCGAGATCGAGAGGCTCGACTTCGAGAAGGATTGTCGGATTATTCTTCGGCGCCGGGGAGGTCATCTTCCAGTCCTGGTGAGGGGAATTTGCGTACAAAATCCGGAGATTGCTTGCGAACTTCCAGCCAATCAAAAAACGCATCCGGCGTTTCCAGCCAGATGGCAAACCAGTGCGCGATCTCTTCTTTTTCCGCGCGCTTCGTGACGTCCACCTTGTGATTGCGCGAAATCATTTCCGCACGGCGCCGTCCCAGGCGGGCGACTTCACGAACGCGTTCGGCGGCGGATTGTTCGTCATCGAGCAAAAACTTTCTCAGCAGCTCGTCGAGGCGCACCAAACACATTTCGGCTTCTTCGAGCGTGGAAAAATGCAGCAGGTCGGTGAATTCTTCTTCGTAGCGGCCTTCGGTGTCGGAACGCGTGGACCATACCACGCGCATCCCCGCTTCTTCCAGCACGCTGACGATGTAGTCGGGAGCAGTCTTACCATGCGCGCCGAGTTGCGCGATTAATTGGCGGCGAATTTGTTCGATTTCTGCCGGCGTGTAGCGAGGCTTACCCAGGGCGCGCGCGGCTTCCAAGATCAAAGCCTTCTTCGTGGGCGACCCGCCCTCGTCCGGCGCGCGTGAGTGGCCGGGACTCACGACGGGCCTCGACGCGGATTCTTCTTTTGGGCGGTTTCTGGCGGGGCATCTCCGGAGAGAAGGCTACGATAACGGGCCACATTGCGATTGTGCTCGGCCAGAGTCTTACTGAAGAAATGACCGCCATTGTCATTGGCGACGAAAAACAGGTAATCCGTGGCAGCGGGGGCCAGCGCTGCGCGCAGAGACGCTTCTCCAGGATTCGCGATGGGACCCGGAGGCAGACCGGAGTATTTGTAGGTGTTGTAAGGCGAATCGATCTGCAAATCCTTCGAGTGGACGACCTTTACCGGGTGGCCCTCCAGCTCCAGAGCGTAGGCGACGGTAGGATCGCATTGCAACGGCCCGCCCCGCTTCAGACGGTTGTAGAACACACCGGCCACCAAAGGACGCTCGTCCTTGCGGGGCGTCTCGCGTTCGACCAAAGACGCAAGAGTCACGACTTGTGCGGGCGCGAGATCAACCGGTAGGTTTTGTGACCCAGCGCTGTTCAGCGATTCCCAAACCGCGCGAAAGTTCTGAACCATGCGTTTAACAATCTGTTGGCAGGTCGTATGGCGCGTGAATTCGTAGGTTGAAGGGAAAAGAAACCCTTCCAGGCTTTGCGCATTCGGAGCCAAATCGGAAACTAAAGATGTGTCTTTCGCGGCAGCCAGGAAGTCGTCGCGATCGCAGACTCCCTGCCGGTCGAGCTCAGCGGCGATGTCGAACATCGTCCAGCCTTCCGGTATCGTGACGACGTGGACAAAGATTCTACCTTGGGCGATTTGCCAAAAAACTTCGCGGGAAGTGACCGGATGATCGAAATAGTATTCGCCGGCCTGCATCGGAGAACGCAGATGCCAAACACTAAACAGTATGAAGGCAAGGCGGTTGCGAATTACGTCATCGTGACGCAATATTCCGGCGATCTGCCAACGCGAGGTGCCGTGCGGAATGTCCACAAAGACTTGCTCAGGGCGATGACCGCGATAGGGACGGCTGATCTGGGAGTCCAGCCAACCGGCGCCGGCGCCGATCGCCGCGATAACTAACAGGGCTAATAAACCAAGCCGCCGCATGGTCGGTTATGCCCTCTCGGCCGCAACTTGCTCTGCTTGAGCACGGTTACGGTCGAGGTATTCGCGGAGCAGAACGGCGGCGGCCACGTCGTCAATCGGCGATTTCTTGCGCCGCTTGGGAGAGTTACGTTGCGCCGCGATTTGTTCCGCTTCCCAGCTGGTTAGCCGCTCGTCCGCGAGTTGCACTTCGATTCCCAACTCCTTTTGCAATCGCGCGGCAAATTGTGCCGCTTCGTCCGCCATCTCACCACTTTCACCAGTGATATGCAGCGGGTGGCCCACGAGAATACGCGCGACACCATGCTTTCTGCAAATTTCTCGGAGGCGGCGAAGATCGTTGCGGCGGTTGGTGCGAACGAGAACCAGCAGCGGCTGCGCCGTCAGTCGCAACTCGTCGGATAGCGCCAGACCCATGCGCTTGCGGCCATAGTCGATGGCCAGAATTCGGCGCGTCTCGGAATTCGACATTGCCGCGGAGGCACCCGAGGTAATAGAACGCGAAGTGGCTAATGTCATCTTCTCCTATTATACGCGAAGCTTTGCCGCAGGCCGTACACTCGCGGGCGCGTTAATTTCGAAGCGGTTGCCTTTTCAGTAGATATAGCGTATGAGCAAGCGACTACCGAAGGACATTGTTGGGCCAAAGGAGAGAGAAGAATGGGAGGCTTATTGTTATTCGTGTTTGTCGGGTTTGTGCTGCTGGGCTTGTGGCGAATTTTTGTGGCGGCCAAGGCGACACGTGCTGACGGCCAGTTCGCTGCGCATTTGGGAAGCGGCATCCCGTTTTTCCTGGGTGCGGGGTTGGTGTTTATCTTCTGGCTGTCATTTACGACTGTGGATTCCGGGTACCGCGGCGTGGTTCTGCGTTTTGGTGCAGTTACGGGACGCACGCTTGAACCCGGACCACATTTCATTACTCCGTTTCTCGAAACGGTGAAGCCCATATCGGTGCAAGTGCAGGTGGAAAAGCTCGATTCGCAGGCGTCGAGCCACGATTTGCAGGTGGTGCATACGCAGGTGACGCTCGCCTACTACCAGGATCCCTGCTGTGTGACGGATATTTGGGCGCAGCTCAATGATGATGCGGTGGACCGCGTGGTCATTCCTGCTATCCAGGAAGCCATCAAAGCGCAAACAGCCCAGTACGACGCGGAACAACTGATCGCGCAACGCGCCACGGTGCGCAACGGTATCGAGCAGTATGTGCGGGACCGGCTAACCGCCCACCACATTGACGTGGATGCGGTGAGCATCACAGATTTCAATTTTTCCGAAGAGTACAACCATGCGATTGAAGCTAAAGTGACGGCGCAACAGAACGCGCTGAAGGCGGAAAACGATCTGACGCGCATCAAAATTGAAGCAGAACAAAAAGTCGCCCAAGCACAGGCAGAGGCAAAGGCGCTGGAGGTCCAAAAACAGCAGATCACACCTGAACTGCTGCAACTGAGGACCATTGAAATGATGCAGCAGCACTGGGATGGGCATTTGCCCGAGGTATATATGGGCGGCGGACAAGGAGGCGGCGCGTTGCCGATGATTGACGTACTGAAGGCGGCCGGGCGGAACAAATAACGAATTCGGGGAGCCTCGCTAGGGCTCGCGGCCGCGCTCGCTTGTTTGCCACAGCGGCCAGAATCCCGCTTCCTTCATTTCTTCGCCGAGGCCGGTTTCGCGCAGCAACTGCTCGATTTCGGCGCGGGACTGGCGTGCGCCGATGCGTTCTTCCGCGTCGGCGAGCGCGAAAACGGTGACCGCGGAAATCGCCACTTGACGTTTAAGCTGGGCGATATCGACTTTGTCAAAGGTGTCCGACGCGGCGTGGTAATTCAGCATATAGTTCGCAGGCTCCTGGTTCGCGACCAGCGTCGGAACACCCTCGATGAGGAAATCAAAATTGTCGGTATCCATCCCGGCGTCGAAAGTGAAGTCTTTCACGCCGAGAGACTGCACGGGCTTCAGGGCCTCTCTCACGGGATCGAGGATGTCCTTACGCCCTCCCAGCGAGTAGCCAGTGACTTTGCCGTTGCCCGAGTCGAAAATCACTGCCGCGATCATGTGGTCGAGTTCCGCACGGTGCGCACGCGCATAGGCGGCTGAACCGAGAAGCCCCTGCTCTTCGCCGGTGAAGAGCACGAAACGGATCGAGCGGCGCGGGATGGTGCCGGAGGCATGAGCCACCCGGGCGGCGTCAATGACCATGGCGGCGTTGCAGCCGTTGTCGAGGGCGCCAGTGCCGAGATCCCAGGAATCCAGGTGCGCGCCGAGCAAGACAAATTCGTCCGGCTTTTCGCGCCCGCGAATTTCCGCTACGACATTCTCAGAATCAGTTGGACCGGTAATATGATTAGGCATTTCCCAGTGCACGTGAAGCTGCTGCCCGGCGGCGAGAAATCGCGAGATGCGCTCGGCGTCCTCACGAGCGACGACAGCTTGGGGCAATTTTTCCAATTCTCCGTTAACAGCCAAAGTATGCCGATAAAGCAAAAGATTTGGACGCGACGACATCCATAGAACACCGACGGCTCCTGCTTTCGTCGCGCGAGCTATGATGGCGGGCCCGATCACGTATTCATTGGTGAGGTCGTCCCAGGTGACCAGAAACTTCGAATGGATAAGCACGATCGCGCCGTTCGCCGCATCACCAGCTTTGGCAAAACCTGCATCATCCCCCATACCTGCATCTACGACATCTGCCGTAATTCCCCCTTCCGGAGTCGCAAGCGACCAACCAATCGAAACCAAGCGAACCGGAAATGGCACGGGTGCCAAAACCTCTAAATGCGTGTGACCTTCCGTCCAGCCGATGGGAATCGTAAATTTCTCGGTGTGGACTTCGTCTACCCCGGCGTGCCGAAACGCTTGCACGGCCCAATCGGCGGCGCGGTCGGCAGCGGGGGTCCCCGTGACGCGACCGCCGATCGTGTCGGTGAGGTATCGCAGGTTCTGTTCGAGAGGCGAGGGACCTAAAGCAGACTGGATCATTTGCGGAGCAAGTTGGGTGCAGGACTTTTCCACAGAGCAAGTGCCAGATCCCTGGGGCACTTGAGGAGCAAATGGCGGAGGCTTCAATGGCGGAAGCTGCGCTGCGGCGTTGAGAGCAATGAGAAACAGGTAGGAAACGCTCAGAAAAAAATAGAAGATTCTACGCAAAGCTGCTCCTCCCCGCACGAATATGTCACCTTAACGAAACAGAAGTGTAACCCGAAACCACTATCGACGAACGCGCACCTAATCGCGACACGGACATTCAATCGTCGGTGTGAATTTACGCTGAGACTTTCAAACGTGACTGTAATTGCAGTCGTGGAAGGTATCAGTACGCGGAACATTTTGCAGGCACGGAGAATTTTCTACCTATACGGGCGAACAGGCGGCGCAGCGCCGCGCGCGTTATCCCACTCATTTAGCGGCGATTAAAATAAAAGTGAGTTTGGCACGGTGTCTGCGACGGGCCAATGCCCCGGCTAGGGTGAAGGCTGTACATTACTTACGAAACTATACGGTCCCGACCTAAGGCACCGTAAACACCCTGTTCAGAGCTGCAGTACAGACCCGACGGTTCACAATTAACGCGAGGTCGCAATCTAAATCAAGAAAGCTTTGCCGCATGCAGTCCTGGCTAAGCGGACGGGAAGGCTGATTTGAGAAAAGTTCGCGTTTTTCCAAAGTTTGTAAAGCAGGAAAGAAGAGAAGAGGTGAACGTCCCGGGCGTGTTCTTGTTCTGCCAAGAGTCCACGGGAAACGCCCAGTTCAGGGCCACATCCGGCGCGGACCTCGAATGCACCGTCGAGCGTATCGCGGGGCTTCTGGCGATGCAGTGTCTGGTGCGAGGTCAAAATCCGACTGAATTCCAGGTGATGGTGCCGGCGGAAAATTCGTTGGTGAGTCGCCTTGTCGCGCGCGCCGAGGAGTTGTTGCGGGAAGGGCGCTCGATTGCTTGTCCGACGTCCCTGAGCGCCCGTCAGCGAGAAGTTCTTGACGCCGTGCTATCGAACCGTGCCAACAAGGAAATCGCCTCAAAATTGAACATTACGGTTCGCACCGTTAAGTTCCATATCTCTTCTCTTTTGAGCAAGTTCGGAGTGGCGACACGAGCGGAACTGGCTCGACGGGCGTCGGGGTTCATGCGTCCGACTTTGGTCGAGAATGAGGCTGCGGCCGCGGAGCAACCGGCGCGAACTCACGAACATTTGCCGCCCTCGCAGAAGGTGCCGTTTCCTTTCTCTAACAACCCGCGGAGTGTGCGGTTCCCCGGACGCATTCTGACGGCGTAAAATCTGGATTGAGCGGGTTCTGGAGCCTGACTTCTGGAATCCGCTCATTCTCCTCATTTCTCTGTCGGCGGAACAGCCACTCCCTCACCTCACGCCCCGAATGTTTGACGTGTTGCAGCGGCTACTTTCCAGCAAGCATTCAAACTACATCGGTTCGACTGTGCACGAACTGCTCTGAGGACGCTCTGCCTGGCAGCTGAACTTACGGAGTAACAGCAGTGGCAGTACGCCTCTCTTTCGTAGCGAAATGTTGCAGACCATCCGCTCAGCTGTCTCGTTCGTCGGCGCAGGCTCGACGCAATTGGCTCCGCCAATCTCGGAGTTCGACGCCAAACGATTGTGAAAGTCGAGAATTCGAAAGCACGGAATATGACGGGCGTCGCGCGGGAGTGGGGTAGTCCGACGTGGCGATCGGCACAATCCTGTGCGCCAGAAGAGGCTTGCCGCCCGTCGCTGCCGCATACCACGACGAAGGGGCGTCGGCCTGCGTTCGAGCCTCATCCAATATCGCTTTTGCAAATTCGAACCAGCTCGTTTCGCCCGCGGCGGTCATGTGATACGTGCCGCTCAACTCCGCCCACGCTCCCGACTTCGCTCTTGGATCAAGAATTCGCTGCAAGGCCTGTACGGATGCTGACGCGATTTCGTGGCTCCAGGTCGGGGCCCCGAATTGGTCATTCACGATTCGCAATTCATCACGTTGCGTGGCCAGACGCACAATCGTGAGTAGAAAATTCTTGCCGCGTGTCGAGTAAACCCAAGCAGTGCGAAATATCAGGTGATGCGCGCCTGACTCGCGAACGGCCTGTTCGCCCGCCAGCTTTGTCCTTCCATATGCATTAAGCGGATTAGTGCGGTCGCTTTCGTCGTACGGGGAATTTTTGGTGCCATCGAAAATATAGTCCGTAGAATAGTGAACAATAGCCGCGCCGATCCTTTTGGCTTCCTCGGCGATGATTGCCGGCGCAGTTGCGTTAATTGCCTCGGCGAGCGACTCTTCTTTTTCGGCCTGATCCACGGCCGTGTAGGCAGCCGCATTGACGATTAGGTTCGGACGAATTTCTCGAATCACGCGGCGAATTTCGTCCGGCTGCGAAAGATCGAGCTGCCGGCGGTCGAGCGCGACGACTTCGCCCAACCGCGGGAGCAAATTATGAAGGTCATGCCCTACCTGACCATTCTTACCGGTAAGAAGAATCTTTGGCGTCATTTTGCTGAATAGCGAGGCAGGAATTCCCTGGGAACTTCGGCGAGCTTGAAAAACTTGGCGTCTTTCTCGGACACCAGCGGGTTTTCGATACCCCAGGGAATACCGAGGTCAGGATCGTTCCACAAAATGCCATGCTCGCTCGCCTGATCGTAAAAATCGCTGCACTTGTAAAGGAACTGGACACAATCACTGAGGGCCACGAATCCATGGGCGAATCCTGCAGGAATATAAATCTGGTTATTTTCAGCAGCGGAAAGTCGGACGCTCATCCACTTTCCGAAGTGAGGAGAACCCAATCGAATGTCAACTGCCACATCGAGTGCTTCGCCTTCGACCACGCGGCAAAGCTTGGCTTGCGAATGTGGCCATTGATAATGCAGCCCGCGCAGCGTTCCTATTTTTGAGCAGGACTGGTTATCTTGCACGAACGAGTCGGTAATGCCGATCGACGCGAAGCGTTCGCGATGATAGGTTTCGACAAGGGATCCGCGGGCATCGCGGAAGACTTGCGGTCGCAGTTCCAATACGCCGGGGAGATTTGTTTCAATTCGCTGCACGGAGCTCACTTAGCCCAAAGAATCGGGATTTAGGATCACAAAGCAGGAGAATCGCGACGAGTGTATCGAAATTCATGCGCAGCGAACAGGCACCCGGAATCAAGCGTGCGACTTCCGTCCGGATTCTGCAATGGCGTGAAGCGATGCGTCCCGGTTCTCATAATACTTCGCATAGTAAGAAAGGTAGTCGCCGCCGCGGACGCCCGCGAGCCAAAAGGTATTGGCCTTATACCATTCGATCGTCTGTCGTAAACCATCTTCGAGCGAAACTGCAGGGTGCCAATCGAGTTCGCGCTGAATTTTGTCGCAGTTCAGAGCGTAGCGGCGATCGTGGCCAGGACGGTCCTTCACGTACGTAAGCAGCGACTCGGGCTTGCCGGTAGCGCGAAGCAAGCGCCGCGCCATACTAAGGTTTTCGACCACGTCGAGTCCGCCGATGTTGTAGACCTCGCCGATGCGGCCTCGCTCAAGAACCGCCAAGATTCCGCTGCAATGATCCAGGACGTGCAACCAATCGCGCTCCTGCTTGCCGTCACCATAAATGGGCAGGGGTTTATCGTCGAGAGCATTCGTGATCATAAGCGGCAGAAATTTTTCTGGAAACTGGAATGGACCGTAGTTATTCGAAGCACGGGTGATGACCGCGGGAAAATCGAACGTGCGAATGTAAGACTTGACGATTAAATCCGAACTCGCCTTGGACGCAGAATAAGGACTGCTGGGTTGCAAGGGGGAGTTTTCGTCTGCGAATGCCCCGGGTGGCATGTCGCCGTAGACTTCGTCCGTGGAAACGTGGACGAATCGCTCAATATTGAGTTGACGCGCCACCTGCAAAAGCACGAACGTGCCCTTGACGTTGGTTTCGATCACGGGCGCGGGCTCATAAATGCTGCGGTCTACGTGCGATTCCGCTGCGAAATGCACGACAGCCTGGCATCCAGCGATCGCCGCGGCAACCGCAGCCGGATCGCAGATGTCGCCTCTTACAAATGAGTAGTTCAGATTATCCGCGACCGAATCCAGATTCGCGAGGTTCCCGGCATAGGTCAGCTTGTCAAAATTGACAAGCGAATAGCCCGTCTCGAGGCCGAGCACGTAGCGAATAAAATTGGAGCCGATGAACCCGGCGCCTCCCGTAACGAAAATCTTCATCGAGGAGATTCCTGCCGGCCAACGGCAGCCAGACGGCCCATCTTGTTAGCCCCGGTTTCCGCCACGAGCGTATTGGCGCGCAACAAGGACTCAAACGTCCCAGCGTCGGTCCACCAGCCGTCCAGGATTTCGTAGGTCAGTTTGTTTTCCTGGATGTAAAAATTGTTGACGTCCGTGATTTCGAGTTCGCCACGGCCGGAAGGTTTCAAGCGACGGATTTTCTCGAAGACGGTTTTGTCGTAAAGATAGATTCCAACGACGGCGAAATTGGATTTCGGCGCTTTCGGTTTTTCTTCAATGCCGACGACCTTGTCACCTTGGATTTCTGCTACGCCAAATCGCGGGGCGTCGTCCACTTTTTTAAGCAGTATTTTTGCTCCGCCCTTTTGCGCCTTGAAATTTTCGACCGCGCGGCAAATGTTATTCTCGATGATGTTATCGCCCAGGACGACGCAAACGGATTCCTCGCCGGCGAAAAATTCGGCGAGACCCAATGCCTCGGCGATCCCGCCCTCACCTTCCTGATACGTGTAATTCAGGTGTTTCAGCCCGAAGTCACGCCCGTTCCCGAGCAGACGCAGGAAATCGCCCGCGTTTTTGCCCCCGGTAACCAGCAGGATCTCCTCGATTCCAGCGTTGACCAGAGTCTGGATGGGGTAGTAGACCATCGGCTTATCGTAAATCGGGAGGAGATGTTTGTTGGTGACCCGAGTGAGCGGGTTCAATCTGCTGCCGGTTCCACCTGCGAGGACCACACCTTTCATTTTTCCCTCTAGCTCGAGGATTCAACAATCCGAGGTCAAAAAATAGCTTATACCCAACAGTGACGACCGCACAGACCTGAATTCTAGGGATGCCGCTCGTCGGGCCGTAGTTTCGCTCCGGCTGACGATCTTGTAACTACACTAATATCGGTAGTTTCTTTCGACCGATGCTGGCATGAGCAACGGTGCTTGGCGCTAGAAGAGCTCCCGATTGCTCGCTGGCAAAGCAACCGTCGTCAGCCAAAAGGCTACGCCCCGCCGAAATTTGCTTTGTACCAATTCCAAGTTCGACGCAAACCCTCCTCGAAATGAACGCGCGGGTCATAGTCGAGCAGTTTGCGCGCGAGCGAAATATCGGCCTGCGAATCACGGATGTCGCCGGTACGCGGCTGTTCGTATTTTGCCTGGATTTTCTTTCCACTGACTTTTTCGAGCAGCAGCAGGACTTGATTGATCGTAATCCGTGCACCCGTTCCGCCGTTGAAGACTTTTCCCGACGCATTCTCCTTCTCGCAAGCGAGCAACGTCTCTTCCACAATATTTTCGATATACGTGAAATCGCGGGACTGTTCGCCGTCGCCATATACCACTGGCGGCTGCCCTTGAATCACCGCGAGCATGAATCGCGACAACACGCCCGAGTACTGTGAGGTGGGGTCTTGACGCGGTCCGAATACGTTGAAGTAGCGGATACACGCATTTTCCAATCCATAGACGCGGCCAAAGACTTGCGCATAAAGTTCGCCGACAAACTTGGTGACGCCGTAAGGAGAAATAGGCTCGGGCGACATGCTTTCTATTTTTGGCAGCGATGGAGTTTCGCCATACGCCGAGGAAGACGCCGCGAGGACAATCCGCCGCACCTTTGCGTCGCGAGCGGCGACAAGTACGTTCAGCGTTCCGTCTATATTCACGTGGTTCGTTTCCAGCGGATCCAGCACGGAGCGCGGGACGGACGTGCGGGCTGCAAGATGGATCACGTAGTCAACTCCGTGGCAGGACGCTTGCACCGCAGCGAGATCGGTGATATTGCCGATGCGAAGGTCGATCTTGTCTCGCACAGCGGCGAGGTTCGCCTCGTTGCCGCTCGAAAGGTCGTCCAGCACGACTACCTTCTGGCCTCGACGAACGAGTTCATCCACCAAGTTCGAACCGATGAATCCGGCGCCGCCGGTGACAAGGTAACGCACCTCGGAAGCTCTCCTTCTGCGAAACTGGGACCGAACGTCGAACCGATCACATGCTTCGACTTCGCCGCGGCCCAAACGCGAACAGTTTATGTCGATTGCCGGGTTCACGCCGCCGTGGGAGACAATTGTAAGGGAACACATCGCGTTTGCAATGCGGTGCTTACCTTACGATGAACGGCGCGCCAGATGGCGATCGGCGTTGATCCACAGGATGCCACCAATCATGAGCGCAATCGAAAGCGGAAGATTCACCAGCGAAAATGATCGGCCGCTGATTGACACGAGAACACACTCAAGCAGCGTTGGCACCATTAAGATGGCAACCCCAAGAGTGACATACCCGGCAAACCTGTTACGCGGCATTTGTCTTGCGGCGATTCCCAAGAGCACTCCGGCTGGAAAAAAGACGAGCACATAGTAAATATAATTGTAGCCGGCAAGCTCAGACGACTTGACTCTGTGACCGACCAACATCGCGAGCGTCGCGCCGGGCCCTAGCTTGTACTGGATGGCCTGAGGTTTTCCATCCACGTAAAGGGAGAGATTCGAGCCGTCATAGGAATAAAGGATGTCGCGAGTTTCGCCGCTCTTGAACACCTCCGGGACGTGCGCGACCAGCTGAGATTTCTTCGCGGAAATGCCGTTGCGAAACCAGAATACCAGTGCCGTTCCGTCTTGACGCACGTTCAAATCGGCCGAACCTGACGGTTGGGAAATTGAGAGAATGCGCGCATCTGGCCCATTCGCTTTTGCTGGCGTGCAAACGATCCGTAAGGCGAATTGATTCGTCTTTCGCAGGTCTTGGGCCAGGTGCGGCACTGCGCCTTTTGACGACACCCAGGATGAGCCGTCCAAAACGAGAAAGTCTGTCTCCGGATGCGCCGGAAGCTTGGGAGTCCACACCAAATCGTCTGGAAGATTTGAGCCGCTGCGCAGAGGCGCCGTGGGCGAAAACTCAAAAGATACGAGCAAGCCCGGTTCGCCAAGATCCGGACCGATCGACGCGAAGATTCGTCTCGCCTCATCGTTTGAGATTGCGCGGTCCCAGATTTGTACCAGGCGAAATTGCCCAACCCAGGGGTCCTTGCCACTCGCGTCATTACCAATACTAAGGAGCGCGTCCGTATTCCAGTTCTTTAACTGGACCTCTCGCTGCAAGGGAATCGAAGCCGCAAACGACAATCCAAAATAGAGCACCAAGGCGGCTGCCGTGCGCCGGCCCGATAAGCGTGTTCCGAGGGCGCGTTCACACGCACCGAGAATGGGGAGGACGGTCGCGCTGAACACGTAGAACAACAGACAACCGACGACTGCGCCGGAAGAGTTCGTGAACACGTCTTCCCAGCCAGAATCGCGCCCCGGGATGTAAGTCTGCAAAAACTCAATCGTGTAAGAAAAACAAGCACCGACAATGAGCGCTGCAACGAAGGCGAAAAGGCGCGACTTGCCCCGTTCGCGCAGCTTTTCGGCAAGGCCGAACCCGAAGGGCGTGAATAACAACACGTTGAGGAACGCGTCATAAAAGCCCGCAGTCTTTAATGACTTCCCCAACAAGAAAGGGAATCTGACTCCGTCGGGGGTGTGGAAATCGATACGAAAGGGGTAAAGCGTAAGAAACAGAATGCCGGCGACCGCGAGGATCAGAATGCGATTGGACCACGAATTACCGAAACTCTTGGAAGCCGAGCTAACCTGCCAACTCTCCATTACGCTAATGTCAAATTCCCCAGGATGTCGTCGCAAAGTCTAGCACAAAGGGCGAGTCTTCCTCGGATTGCCGCGCAATCGCACCACGTTTTCGCCTCTCGCCGTAGTCTCGTTCAGGTATTCGAATACGAAACACACCGCTAAACCACTCTCACTAAAGAACTAAACCGACCTGTCCGCGCGGGTGGTCAGGTGGGTAATAGACCGCGCGGACAGGCGAAGAGACTTGAACCATCTCGGTTCCTCCGACCAGTAGTTGCGCCCTGCCTTCGCTCCCTACACTGCATCGTGACATGAGAGTTCACATGCACAACCACGCAGGCCGGACTCCAGATTCGATTTCAAAGCCAAAAGTAATACGGCGAGGTTCGTCAACATACATTGCCTTTTTGGCGACGCTCGCCATGGTCCTGGCGATTGTCGGACTCTCCAGTTGTGCCGGCTACACAAGCGCCGGGAAAACCAACCCCGGAAACCCTGGAGCGGGCGTGCTCTCGGCGAGCGCCACCAGCTTGACCTTCGGGAGTGTCGCGGTTGGCAATAATGCCACGCAAAGCTTGACGGTAACCAACACGGGAACAGCAACGGTCACCATTTCACAGGCGACGATGTCGGGCGCTGGATTCAGCGTGATCGGCGGAAACCCGTCGGGCACAATACCTGTCGGACAGACCAGCACGATTCAAGTTCAATTTGCGCCTACGACCGCCGGAGCGATAACGGGAAGCCTGACGGTCATTAGCGACGCATCCAATTCACCACTGATGATTTCGCTGAGCGCCACGGGCACGCAAACTGGTTTGGCGGTTGCTCCTTTCGCACTAACTTTCGGAAATGTTGTGGTCGGCCAAACCGGCACGCAGAGCGTGGAGCTGACCAATACCGGCACCACCAATGTCGTCATCAATCTCGCCACAGTTACCGGAAACGGATTCGGCATCAGCGGGCTTTCCTTGCCGAAAACGCTGACGGCCGGCCAATCGCTTTCCTTTAATGTGCAGTTCGCCCCGACCACAGCCGGTGCCGCGACCGGCAGCATCGCCTTCACTGATAACGCTCCAACGTCTCCTCAAACGGTTACCTTAGTGGGTAGCGGCGTTTCCACGAGCTCGGCATTGACCGCAAATCCGGGAAGCGTGTCATTTGGAAATGTCTCGGTGGGCAGCAATGGCCAGCAGACCATCACGCTAACGAATAGCGGCAATACGAGCGCGACGATTTCGACGGTCGCTACGAGTGGCGCAGGTTTCACGGCGGTCGGACTTTCGACCCCATTGACGCTTGCGGCAAGCCAGAGCACCAGTTTCGTTGCGCAGTTTGCGCCGACGACAGCCGGAACTGCCTCAGGCAGCATCACGATCACCAGCAACGCCAACGATCCCACGATTTCGATCCCACTCACCGGAACTGGAGTGCAAGGGAGTCTGACGGCGAATCCATCGAGCATCAACTTCGGTAGCCTGCTGGTCGGCGCCGGCGGATCAGTCAATATCACCTTGACGAATTCCGGAACAGCGAGCGTCACAATCTCGCAAGGCAGTGCATCCGGAATTGGATTTAGCATGACCGGGCTGTCCGTGCCGGCGACGCTCACCGCAGGACAAACGACGACCTTTACCGCGAAGTTCTCCCCGACGGCCGCCGGTGCGGCGACTGGCAATATTTCGATCGCGAGTAACGCGCCCGGATCCCCGCTGACCATCGCACTCACTGGATCGGGAACAACGGGGCAAGCACAGCTCACGATGAGTCCGGCCAGCGTTAGCTACGGCAATGTGGCGGTCGGTAGCAGCGCGACTCAGACAATTACGCTCACGAATAGCGGCAACGCAACTCTCACGGTAAGCCAAGCATCTGCTTCTGGCACAGGATTCAGCGTCAGCGGTGCCAGCTGGCCGATGACGATCAACGCCGGCAGCAGCGGATCGTTTTCGGCTGTGTTCGCGCCGACGTCCGCAGCAGCCGCGACCGGCAGCATTTCCGTCGTGAGTAATGCTCCCGGTTCGCCAGCAGCAATCGCCTTGTCAGGCACCGGCGTTCAAGGGCAACTCGGCGCCAGTCCTGCGAGCGTCAATTTCGGATCGGTTAACGTTGGCAGCAGCGGATCTCAGACGGTTACCTTGACGAACTCAGGCAGCGCTAGCCTGACGATTTCGCAAGCGACTGCCTCGGGCACCGGCTTCAGCGTGAGTGGAATCACCACGCCGCTGACGCTCGGCGCCGGCCAAAGCGCGTCGTTCACAGCTAAGTTTTCACCGACCTCCGCAGGCAGCGTCAGCGGCAGCGTGTCCATCGTAAACAACGGCCCGAACTCACCAATCAGCGTCGCTCTAAACGGGTCAGGAACCGCGACAGCGCCTCAACTTTCAATCAGCCCTGCTAGCGTCAGCTACGGAAATGTCGCAGTTGGCAGCAGCGTGCCCCAAACGATCACTTTGACGAACTCCGGAAACGGGACTCTTACAGTGACCCAAGCATCCGCTTCCGGTACTGGATTCAGCGTAGGCGGCGCCAGCTGGCCGATGACGATCAACGCCGGCAGCAGCGGATCGTTTTCGGCTGTGTTCGCGCCGACGTCCGCAGGAGCCGCGACCGGCAGCATTTCCGTCGTCAGTAATGCTCCTGGTTCGCCAGCAGCAATCGCTCTATCGGGAACCGGCACTCAGGGCCAACTCGGCGCCAGTCCTGCGAGCGTGAATTTCGGGTCAGTCAATGTTGGCAGCAGTGGATCTCAGACCGTTACCTTGACGAACTCAGGCAGCGCTAGCCTGACGATTTCGCAAGCGACTGCCTCGGGCACCGGCTTCGGCGTGAGTGGAATCACCACGCCGCTGACGCTCGGCGCCGGCCAAAGCACGTCGTTCACAGCTAAGTTTTCGCCGACCTCCGCGGGTAGCGTCAGCGGCAGCGTTTCTCATCGTCGAATAACGGCCCGAATTCTCCGGTCAGCTGTCGCTCTTGACAGGCTCCGGGATTGTCACAGCACCACAGCTGACAATCACCCCGTCCAGCGTGAACTACGGCAGTGTGGCGGTTGGCAGCAGCGCTCCCCAGACGATCACTTTAACGAACTCCGGCAACGCGACTCTGACGGTGACACAAGCGATCCGCTTCGGGCACAGGATTCAGCATGAGCGGCGCCACGATGCCGATGACGATCAACGCCGGCAGCAGTGCGTCGTTCACGGCGACTTTCGCGCCGACGTCCGCAGGAGCTGCGACCGGCAGCATTTCCGTCGTCAGTAATGCTCCTGGTTCGCCAGCAGCAATCGCTCTATCGGGAACCGGCACTCAGGGCCAACTCGGCGCCAGTCCTGCGAGCGTGAATTTCGGGTCAGTCAATGTTGGCAGCAGTGGATCTCAGACCGTTACCTTGACGAACTCAGGCAGCGCTAGCCTGACGATTTCGCAAGCGACTGCCTCGGGCACCGGCTTCGGCGTGAGTGGAATCACCACGCCGCTGACGCTCGGCGCCGGCCAAACCACGTCGTTCACAGCCAAGTTCTCGCCGACCTCCGCAGGCAGCGTCAGCGGCAGCGTTTCTCTCTCGAATAACGGCCCGAATTCTCCGGTCACTGTCGCTTTGACAGGCTCCGGGATTGTCACAGCACCACAGCTGACAATCACCCCGTCCAGCGTGAACTACGGCAGTGTGGCGGTTGGCAGCAGCGCTCCCCAGACGATCACTTTAACGAACTCCGGCAACGCGACTCTGACGGTCACACAAGCAATGGCTTCGGGCACAGGATTCAGCATGAGCGGCGCCACGATGCCGATGAATATCAACGCCGGCAGCAATGCGTCCTTCACGGCGACTTTCGCACCGACGTCCGCGGGAGCCGCGAGCGGCAGCATTTCCGTCGTCAGCAATGCTCCCGGTTCGCCAGCAGCAGTCGCCCTGTCAGGTACCGGCGTTCAAGGGCAACTTGGCGCCAGTCCTGCGAGCGTGAATTTCGGATCGGTGAACGTTGGCAGCAGCGGATCTCAGACGGTTACCTTGACGAACTCAGGCAGCGCTAGCCTGACGATTTCACAAGCGACTGCCTCGGGCACCGGCTTCAGCGTGAGCGGAATCACCACGCCGCTGACGCTCGGCGCCGGCCAAAGCACGTCATTCACAGCCAAGTTCTCGCCGACCTCCGCAGGTAGCGTCAGCGGCAGCGTCTCTCTCTCGAATAACGGCCCGAATTCTCCGGTCACTGTCGCTTTGACAGGCTCCGGGACTGCCACAGCACCACAGCTGACAATCACCCCGTCCAGCGTGAACTACGGCAGTGTGGCGGTTGGCAGCAGCGCTCCCCAGACGATCACTTTAACGAACTCCGGCAACGCGACTCTGACGGTCACACAAGCAATTGCTTCGGGCACAGGATTCAGCATGAGCGGCGCCACGATGCCGATGAATATCAACGCCGGCAGCAATGCGTCCTTCACGGCGACTTTCGCACCGACGTCCGCGGGAGCCGCGAGCGGCAGCATTTCCGTCGTCAGCAATGCTCCCGGTTCGCCAGCAGCAGTCGCCCTGTCAGGTACCGGCGTTCAAGGGCAACTTGGCGCCAGTCCTGCGAGCGTGAATTTCGGATCGGTGAACGTTGGCAGCAGCGGATCTCAGACGGTTACCTTGACGAACTCAGGCAGCGCTAGCCTGACGATTTCACAAGCGACTGCCTCGGGCACCGGCTTCAGCGTGAGCGGAATCACCACGCCGCTGACGCTCGGCGCCGGTCAAAGCACGTCATTCACAGCCAAGTTCTCACCGACCTCCGCAGGTAGCGTGAGCGGCAGCGTCTCTCTCTCGAATAACGGCCCGAATTCTCCGGTCACTGTCGCTTTGACAGGCTCCGGGACTGCCACAGCACCACAGCTGACAATCACCCCGTCCAGCGTGAACTACGGCAGTGTGGCGGTTGGCAGCAGCGCTCCCCAGACGATCACTTTAACGAACTCCGGCAACGCGACTCTGACGGTCACACAAGCAATTGCTTCGGGCACAGGATTCAGCATGAGCGGCGCCACGATGCCGATGAATATCAACGCCGGCAGCAATGCGTCCTTCACGGCGACTTTCGCACCGACGTCCGCGGGAGCCGCGAGCGGCAGCATTTCCGTCGTCAGCAATGCTCCCGGTTCGCCAGCAGCAGTCGCCCTGTCAGGTACCGGCGTTCAAGGGCAACTTGGCGCCAATCCGGCGAGCGTCAGCTTTGGCTCGGTGGGCGTCGGTAGCACGGGAACGCAAACCATCACACTTACAAATTCCGGAACAGCGAGCGTGACCATTTCACAAGGAACCGCGTCCGGAACCGGGTTCAACATCAGCGGACTAACCACACCGCAGACGCTTGGAGCGGGCCTTAGCACTAGTTTCACGGCTCAGTTCGCGCCAACTTCCGCAGGAAGCCCGACGGGCAGCATCTCAATCGTCAGCAACGCGCCTGGATCTCCTCTTACGATCGCGCTGAGCGGAACCGCTACCCAACCGCAACTCTCTGCTACGCCAAGCAGTGCAGCTTTCGGTAACGTCGTCACAGGCACCAACAATTCACAAACGATCAACCTGACCAACGGCGGCAGCGCCAGCGTCACGATCTCAGCGGTGACGGTCGCTGGAGCCGGTTTCAGCACAACAGGCATCAGCGCGCCGTTGAGTATCGCGGCGGGTAAATCTGCAACATTCAATGCAGTGTTCGCACCGACCGCGGCGGGAGCAGTCAGCGGTTCTATATCGCTGAGCAGTAATGCCCCGAATTCGCCTCTGGCCATCGCGCTCAGCGGAACCGGACTGGCTGCGACGAAGTTATTGGGTCTTAGCACGTCGAGTCTGAGCTTCGGCAATGTCAACGTCGGAAGCAACAGCGCGCTTACCGCGGTTTTGACGAACAACGGCAATGCGAACGTCACGATTTCCTCCGCGGGCGCAACCGGGGCGGGCTTCAGCACGAGTGGCGTCAGCAGCGGCGAAGTGCTGGCGCCTAATCAATCCGTCACTGTCACGGTTACATTCGCTCCAGGAACCGCTGGCACCGTAAGCGGAAGCGTCAGCATCGCGAGCGACGCCACGAATTCGCCAGCAACGATCAGCCTCTCGGGCACTGGCGTTTCAACAACACCTCCCACGGTTTTGCTAACGTGGACCGCGAGCACGTCCACGGTGTCCGGCTACAACGTCTACCGCGGTACGACTCCGAATGGACCGTATTCCACGAAACTGAACACGTCGCTTGTCACGACCGAGCAATATACGGATTCAACGGTAGTATCCGGGCAAACGTACTACTACGTAGTCACCGCAGTTGATTCGAACAACGTCGAGAGCGTGGATTCGAACCAGGCCACGGCGGTGATTCCTTAAGCCAAGTGCGAGGCGCGGAGATTTGTGGCAGGCTAAATACAGGTTTTGAAGCGGCTTGCATGCGCGGAGCGGCCAAACCAATGGCTGATTCGCCCGTGGAACGGAACCCTGTCCCGGTGGACAGGGTCAACCCCCTGTCCCAACTGTGTACCCCTGACCAGTAGTTCCTGAAACCTGTCCCGGCGGACAATCGCCCTGCATATGACACGTGCCCTCATCCTCGAGGGAACGCGCGTGAACGCGTCGAATCGTTCACAGCGATTCGCTCTCTGCTCAGTCTGCCGCGGCATCGCCGCACTCTTCGCTCTTGCAGCGATTGTAATCACATCCGGCTGCGTTGGTACCACTAGCAAAGGAGCTGGCACAGGAAGTCCCACGATCACTATGGGACTGTCGCCTGGTTCTGTGAGCTTTGGAGATGTAACGGTTGGTCAAAGCAGCACGCAAACGGTTACGCTAACGAGCACAGGTACGGGAATTTTGACGATCTCCGGAATTTCGGTTACGGGAACGGCATTCACCGCTTCGGGCCCACATCTGCCTATTGCTTTGAGTGCAGGCCAGAGTACGACCATCAACGTCCTCTTCAAGCCGACCTCGAGTGCCGCGGATAGCGGAACAGTTGCGATAAGCAGCAACGCTCTGGAACCCACGACGACTGTGGCTCTGAGCGGGACAGGAACCACCACGGTTTCGACGTCGATCCTGAGCGTTTCCCCTGCGTCAATTGCGTTCGGAACCATTTCGGTGGGCAGTGAACTAACAAAGACAGTCCAGCTCGCAAGCACCGGCACTGGCAGTGTGACGATTTCTGGAATGACGTTCTCGGGTTCGGGCGTCAGCGTCACGGGATTGGCTTTGCCGACGACATTGGCAGCAGGAAAAGACGCTAATTTGACTGTCACCTACAAACCGAGTTCCGCAGGAACGCTAGCGGGCACTGTTTCAATCACCAGCAACGCTTCTGATCCATCTGAGGTGGTCAGCTTGAGCGGCGCGGCTACCACCGCTGCTACAGCGACGCTAACTGCAACTCCCTCATCCATTACTTTCGGTGACGTTGTGGTCGGGACCGAAGCAACTCAGACGATTCGCCTCACAAACTCGGGGACTGCTAACGCAACCGTTTCCGGAGTCACGCCTTCTGTTGCCGCTGTAAGTGTTTCGGGATTAACGGTACCCATGACCTTGACCCCGGGAGCTAGCGCCAATTTCACGGCAGCGTATAGGCCCACCGCTGCGAGCAGTGTCTCCGGCAATATCACGATCGCCAGCAATGCGACTGACGCCTCGATGCCCATCTCCTTAACCGGAACCGGGGAAGCGGCCGTCTTACAACTCAGCGCGAGTCCAACAAGCGTGAGCTTTGGCAGCGTGACCGTGGGATCGACCAACCCGAAGCAGGTAACGGTGACGAATACCGGAAACGTCAACGCAAGCATCTCAGGCGTGACTGTCGCGGGAACTGGATTCAGCCTCAGCGGTTCGGGAACCGGCGTAGCTCTGGCTCCGGGCCAGTCCCAAACCTACACCGTTGATTTCGATCCGACGTCGGCGGCCAATGACACCGGAACCTTGACCGTCGCCAGCAACGCACCAAATTCGCCGATGAAAGTGGGTCTCTCGGGGACGGGGACCGCGACTTCCACGAGCCACAGCGTTGCCCTCAGCTGGAATCCGAGTTCCTCGACAGTGGCGGGATACTTCGTGTATCGCAGTTCGCAGGCCAGCGGCCCCTACGCAAAAATGAACTCTTCCGCCGACTCAAGCACGTCATATTCAGATTCCACAGTGGCTAACGGCCAAGTCTACTACTACGTGGTCACCGCCGTGAGTTCGAGCAACATCGAAAGCGCATACTCGAACCAAGTGTCCGTAACGATCCCTTCGAATTAGCGATCCAGAGTCGCGTTCGAATTCCTGGAGCTCCCTGACATTGCCGTTGTCGGTGTGGGCGACGACCAATTTGTTATGCGCTGCCGAATTCGCTTCTGATTCCCAAGCCACACAGTTCTCAGTTTAGATACCATGAGCCACTTCGTCTGCAACGTGTTGTCATCTGCGCCGCGCGACCGCGACAACACCAAGAAATTCACCGACCGTAGCTTGTCGGGGGGACGACCCGCTTCGACTCTCTTTAGAATTCCTCAACTCGCGAGGCAGCCAGGGCGCAAAAAGTCCCGGGCTAGAGTTCTTCTGATCTGAGCCATAAATTCTGCAAAGACAGCATGCGCCGAAGAGGCTGACCCTTGCGGTCACAAGCCGGCTGTAGCAGAATCCCCTGTCCGGCGCAGATGGTCTAAGATGGGCGCAGTTGCTGCCCGCCCCGCCAACCGAGCGCTATCTCCGGACGCAGTCGTTTCTAACACGTGTGTGTTGCTGCTGCCTGCCCACGCCGCGGGGAGAAGGGGGATGCGCATGTTTCTCGATTTCTTTCACTTGCACCAGCAGCCGTTCGGCGTCACGCCCGACCCGGCGTTTCTGTATCCGAGCGGGACACATTGTGAGGCGCTCGACTCGCTGACAGAGGGAATCCTGGAGGGACGCGGATTTTTGGCGCTGATTGCGGAGCCGGGCATGGGCAAGACGACGCTCCTCTATCAAGTACTCGAGGGACTGCGGGAGACGGCGCGGGCCGCGTTCCTGTTCCAGACGCAGTGCAGCTCCCGCGAATTTTTCCAATACCTTCTGAGCGAGCTAGGCGTCGATTCGACGGGCATGGGACTCGTAGCCATGCACACCAAGTTAAATGAAATATTGTTTGCCGAAATGCTGGCCGGCAAGCGATTTGTCCTGATCGTGGATGAGGCACAAGACCTCGACGATTCGGTGCTCGAAACCATCCGTCTGCTTTCGAACTTCGAGACGTCGCACACCAAGCTGCTGCAAATCATTCTGGCCGGACAATCGCAACTCGCGGAGAAATTGGGACACAAGCGCCAGGCGCAATTGCTGCAGCGCATTGCGGTGGTGCAGCATTTGGAAGCCCTGTCACCGGAGGAAACGGCCGGTTACATCAAGCACCGGCTGAAAGTGGCGGGCCATTGTGGCGAATCGTTATTCGAGCCCGAGGCCTCGGCGCTTGTCGCTGAACGAAGCCAGGGCGTTCCGAGGATCATCAACAAGATCTGCTACCAGGCTTTGCTCGAAGCGCATGCTCAAGGACACAGCACGGTGTCGAGAGACATCGTCGAGAAAGCGGATCGCAAGTTGGAAGTCGTAGCTGCTACTCCTCCGACGCCGATGCCCGAGCTATCGCCCTCGCATGCCGACGCGCATCCCGCGGAGTCAGCGGGCGTTCCTGCGACGCCCCAGCTTTCGTACAGGCCACTCGCGGAACGCGGCGTGTCTAGCTGGGTTCTTTGGGCGGGCGTGCTCGTTGTCGTTCTGCTTGCGGCGGCCCTGGTCCTGCCTCGCGGCCTGAGCTCGGACACCTTGAGGTACAGCGTGACCAATGCACCGCCCCAGGGAAGCGCCAGCCACGACGGTCCACCCTCGCTGACACGGGAATTGGGGCTGAAAATCAACCGCATCGCGATTGATCCCGGCCACGGGGGGTACGACACGGGGACGATCGGACCCCATGGTCTGCTGGAGAAGAACCTTTGCCTCGATGTAGCGCTGCGACTGGGCCAACTGATCGAAGAAAACATTCCAGGTGCAGAGGTGATCTACACACGTAAGGACGACAGGTACGTTCGGCTGGAAAACCGCACGGCGATCGCCAACCGCGCCAACGCAGATCTGTTCATCTCGATTCACGCGAATTCCAGTCGCAGCGGCGAAGCGCGTGGCGTCGAAACGTATTCCCTAAGTCTGACAGCTCCGCACGAATCCACGGAACTGGTCGCGCGAGAAAACGCGCTCGCGCAATCTTCGTTCCACGATCTTCCGGAGTTGATTCAGAGAATCACACGCGACGAGATGCTGGCGGGGTCAAGACAGCTCGCCGTAGATATCCAGAACGCGCTCTCGCAGAGGCTCCAGCTGGTGAGCCCGCGCGAGACGAACCGCGGCGTGAAGCAGGCACCCTTCATCGTTTTGACCGACGCAAATATGCCTGCGGTTCTTTCGGAGATTTCCTTCGTCAACAATGCGAGCGACGAGAATCTCCTGCTCGAGAGCGGCCAGCGCCAGCGCGTCGCCGAGGGCCTGTTCCGAGGCGTCGCGGCCTTTCTGGATCGTTTGCACAGCCTGCCCGACAATAAGCGAAAGTTGGTCAGTGAAAACTGAAAACCGTCCCGGCAGATCATCAGGATTGGCAACCCGCCCTCCGGACAGCCGCAGCGCCGAAGTTGATCTCACGCCCACGCCGCAGTCACACATCAAGGCATACGCCAAGTCAAGTTGGCGCCAGGATTACGCCAGGCAATCGCAGGGGCGATCTCGATATATCGCAACGACCCCACATCTCGGGCGTTACTCGTTCCGATACATGTAACGCGATGCGCTTGAGCGTCTCAGCACAACTAACCGAGCGGAATCAATGAATTACACCCATTCGACCGGTGTCTTGCTTGTTACAATTCTGAATATCCCAAAGGGGTGAATTCAGATTTAGCTTTGCGTGAGATCTCGATGACCCTGAAGCCCGCCGCCGAAGGTTTGAGTCGCCGGGGAAGATCCGCACTCTTTTTCCTAGGGCAGCGCACGCAGAGCGTAAGTCGCCGAGCTCGACGTATACTGCCGCAAGCGAGGTAAACGCGGCGGGGTGTTCGTCCGGCGCCCAACGGACGAAAACTTCGCGTTGGCTTTTGGCTTTCGCCCAGCGGTGCGCCGTGATTGCCCCGGCCAGCGTGTGATGCGCCGGATGGCGGTAGGAGTTGCGCTCGAGCGCCTTTTCAAGCCAGTGGACTCAGGTGGCGTGAAATTTTGTGTGCCGTCTCGTTAGCGTTTCCGGGTTTCTGGAGTGTAGTGTGTCTGCAAGTATTTGGTGATTAGCCTTTGCGCGTCCTCCGGTATGGGCTGACCCATGACGTTCACCATTTTGTTGACTTCTGCCGCCCATGTTTGCGCCGGAAGAGGCGGTTGCATCGTAATGTACCGTGCGCTGTGGCACGTTGAACAATAAGCTTCGACGGCCTCTCGTCCTTCGCCAACCGCGAGCTCCGTCGGGTACAGCGGGTACGCGCTCACTTGCTGTACAGCAGTTTCCGCCTGCCTCATAGGTAGCAGTTGCTCAAGACTGCCTGGTGTCTTCTGGGTGTAGTAGCCCAAATCGTACTGCGCGTACAAAACACCCCCGCTAACGGCTAGCGCTGCGCTGATCAGCGCCAACCAACGGACTCGCTTGTGGCTCAGCTTTCGCATTAGCTCGCGGGGCCTACCGTAACTTGCTGCCGCTCGATGCGGTTCCACAGATAGCCTCCGGGGTTCCAAATAGCGTTATCCGGCTGAGTGTTTCCTTTGGCGTCAGTGGCGCGCGCGGCCAAAACATATCGTCCAGCCTTCTTCGGCGTCCATGCAAACGACCAAGTACGAAAGGAGTATGGGCCGAAATCTTCCCCGAGTAGCGCAGGCGTCCAGGTGATTCCGTCGTCAGTTGATGCCGCTAATTTTTCGACCGAACCGTACCCGCTGAACGCAATCCCGCGAATCACCACCGGCAGGCCTGCCACAAGCTTCGCGTCGACATCCGGAGTAATGATGAACGAGCGAACCGGCATTCGGCCGATTGGAACGGTTTTGATTTTGCCGGTCTTGAACTCTTCCGGTGTGGTAGAGCCACCGGGTGTGTCCGGGATTCGGTAGGCCGTTTTCATCCAGAAATTATCGTCCGGCGCAGCCAGTACCCGAATCCAGCTTAGGCTTTTCACCCAATATGTGGCGAAATACCCGGGAACAACAAGGCGAATGGGAAATCCATTCAGCATTGGCAGTGGCTCATCATTCATCGCATAGGCGATGATGCAGTCGTCGATGACCGAGTCTTTCAAATCGAGTGACTTAAGAAATTGGTGCGATGCATGATTGTCGGGCCCTTTGCCTCGGTCGAGACCTTGGAATTGAACCGCCGATGCATCCGGCTTGAGTTTCGCTGCATCGAGTAATTCGCGAAGCGGTACGCCGGTCCACTTCGCGTTGCCCATGGCCCCGTTGCCCCACTGCCCGCCTGGCACGCGGGGTTCGAGGACGCTTCGGCTATTTCCGGAGCATTGATTGACCGCGGCAACTGACACAGGTTTGAACCGCGTCAACAGGTCACTCATCGAGAACTCCCGCGGTCGCTGCACACTACCTTCAACACGCAACCGCCATGTAGCCAAGTCAACACTGTTCGGAATTTCGTCGAGATGCCACCGAACGTAAAATGCTGCGTTGGGCGTAAACGCACCGTTAAAATACTGCCGGGGAGTCTCGAGTTGCGGGGCGCGGTCCGTCAGAAGAATTAAAGGAAGCTTTTCAGGATACTCGACCAGGGGGCCGATCGAATTCCAAAAGGGATTTCGCGAGGGGCCCGTGAAGGTCGGAATCGCGCGAGGATCCGCGGGAGCTTGGTACTGCGGTTTCAAAAGTTCCCTGGCACCTGCGAAGCCGGCACCAATTGAAGCACCTCCAAGCGCGATGCGTTGAAGCAAGCGACGCCTCGAAATCCAACTAGAACTCGTTTGGATCATGCTCCCGCTCCAGAGTCACTAACCGCCGCTGGAATGCAGGGTCGAAAACGGAACGCTGATCCCTCAACACAGACTTCTTGGGACGCTCTGCATGACTGGCCCACAACGTGCGCGTTCCGTCCCACACAAGCTGCAAGCCCGCAAAGAGTGCGATCAGCGCGATAGCCACTCTGAGATGCCGTGCTGGAAGCTTTCGGGCGAAGGCGCAGCCGAGAAGTACGCCCGGAATTCCACCAATAAGAAGCTGCCAAAGAATCGGCGCGTTTATGGCGCCGAATTTCCAATGAAACGCACTCCCGATTACTGCCAATACGAGCCCGAACACAATGTCCGTGCCGACCACCTGAGAAGGTGGCATTTCCGAATAGTTCATCAACAATGTCGTCCCGAGCGCGCCCGCTCCAGCCGATGAAAAGCCCGCTTCCACACCGATCGGAAGGGCGAACCAAGCGAGCCAGCGAGAGTTCTTTCGAGCGAATTCCCTGTTTTGCATCCGCTTGGTAAAGGAGACCGCGGAAGACGCTGCGAGTACGATCCCGAGAATAATGACCACAACCGGGCTACTCTTCTTGCTCAGGAACTGAAGAACCATCGTACCGATAAACAGGCCAGGAATCGCGCCCTGCAATAGAAGACGAAGGTATCCTTTATGTACGTTCCTTCCCAAGACATAAAAAGGCGCCGCGATTAACCGTAAGACACCCGCAAACACGAATGCTGTTCCAACAGCCGCATTGCCCGGCAGGCCCCCAAGCAAAACCAGAGCCGGAACTGTAAAGCTTCCTCCGCCGACACCGGTGAGGCCGACGCCTAGTGCGATTATGAAGCCCACAATGAAATTCATAGATCTGCCATCCTCAAGAACTCTACCGCCTGCCGTTCACTCGGCCTTTTGCTCTAATGCAGAGCAGTCGTTTCAAGTCTCAACTCGTCCCCATCCGCCCATCCGCTAGTCGAATGAGCGGCAAAGATCCGCAAGCGGGGTGCGGTCAAAATTCCTGCCGCAGCATTCCGAACCGACAACAAGACTTGAAAAAGGGCGCTGTCCTTGGAATCCTCTTTGACGTGTCGACGCAATGCCTCAGCGTCCTCGAAGGGAGCCAATGGGCCGTCGATCGTGCAAATGATTTCGCCCAGGAAAATCTCTGAAGGCAGGCGCTTCACGCGGTAGTCGCCCTTTGCCCCGCGCACGCTTTCCACAACGCGCGCATGCTTGAGCTCCAGCAGAATGAACTCAAGGAACTTCTCGGGAAGGCCATCAGCGGTTGCAATCTCGTATGATTTTGGTAGGACTCTTTCCGTCAAAGCGATGAGCCAATAAAGTCAACGCCTGAAGAGCGCACCAGCCATTCTGGGAAGCTTTCATAAGGGTTGGACTATCATCCCTATCAACTTACTATACTTTACGGCTGCACGATAACACAAACGCCCGACTCCTGCTAGGGCATTTTGGCTATCCCATTCTAGGTCAGTCAGTTGCGGATAGGGCAAAGACGCTTAGGCGGTGACAAGAAGCATCCTGGAGGTCATGCATGTCTAGCAATTTATCACTCCGTCTTTTCCGAAAACGTGTGGATCCCACATTCGAGTTTTCTCCCGCCCCACCGGCCGGACCGCAGATTGCCGGGATCATCCGGTATTGCGGTGCACGGCTGGCAGCCGATGCTCGAGTAGCCTTCATCGTATTGGGGCAGATAGCTGAGTTGGTTGGCATCCACGTAGCTCCAGACTCGTTTCCAGGTCCAGTCCGCGAGGGGATTCACTTTCCAAAGAGTTTTGCCGCTGGGCAGACGATGCTGTTCCAGTATCTTGAGATTCTTTCGCGACGGCGACTGTTCACGGCGCAATCCAGTAAACCAGACTTCATAGGGTTCCAGAGCTTGCATCAGCGGTTCGACCTTACGGAGCTGGCAGCACTCGGTGGGATTGGACTGGTAAAGAATTCCAAATTGCGATTCCTGCTGTGCTACGGATAGCAGCGGAAGCACGTTGATCAGGCGGAGCTGCCACTCCTCGGCGATGCGGTCGCGATATTCGTAGGTCTGCGCGAAGTGGTAGCCGGTATCGAGAAACAACACCGGAATCTCTGGAATTATCTTGCGTAGAAAATGGAGCACGATCATGCCTTCGGCCTGAAAGCTGCAGGTAATGCAAATCTTCTGGCGCTCGACGGTCTCCAGAAGGATTTCGAGGGCCTGGTCGAGTGGCAGCGATTCAAAAGTTTGAGAAATGAAACGGAAGTCCATTTAGTTCACCTGGTCCGATGCGTAGGCCATTTTTTTCTCCCCGTAAAAACAAAAAACCCACCTACCGGATCTTCCGGTGGTGGGTTGGTTAAATCTTTTTCGCTGCGATTACTTAATTTCCTGGGTTACCCACCCGCTGGGAAGACGCATGTGCGCAAGCTGTGCAACAACAAGTACAGATGCACACAAGGTTCGCGGAATGGATACTAATCCTCACAGCTCATAGGCTACACAATCCCCTCGGCAATCACAAGGCAAGATTCCTGGAGGGTGGCTCGCTAAGCACGTAGACGCCGAGCATTGGCAGGGGTACAAATTCAACACTGCCAAAGCCGCAAGAGTGGACAGTGCGGGTTCTAATCGGTCTAGATCGAATTCCCGTGATGACGGCATGTGTCGAAGAGGCTGCTCTTGCGGTAGGCGCCGAACATTGGCAGGGGCGAGCCTGGATGTGTCCGGCAACGCCGAGTCCCTTCTCTTGGCTCTCAGTCGAATCTACCCATTACTTCCGACTCCACAACGGCAGGAGTTCTTGCTACGCGTACCGAAAGCTTCATGAATTCGCTCACAAGACAGCCGAGATTTCGACTGGACCGGGTTTCCTGTCGGGAGCTGCGCCGGCAGGTCCTTCGACGCGATGGTTGGCGCTGTCAGATATGTGGACGGGGCGAGACCCTCGATGTTCACCACCGCAAACGGCGAAGTGCGCTCGGTCACGACTCAGAGACCAATCTCATAACGCTGTGTAGAGAATGCCATCAAAATCTCCACAGCCGCAGGAATGGTCCTTATTCAGGACGATTCTAGCGAAGAAGTCGAGTTCGTAAGGCCAGCTTGCTAGGCTCGGAGACCCCTCGAGCACGACCTACCCGCTTTATCGTTCGGCTTCTTCCCCGCGAAGCTCTTTGAGTCGGTCCAGGTGCCATTTGCCCTCGGGACAGGCGGGACCCCTGTCCTCCGTTTCGTCCCCAGGTCAGTGGATATCTGTCGAGCACACCACCTAGACTGTGAAACCATGAATGTACACGGCTCGAAGTTCCATCGATCACAGCAGACTGACTGCCGCTTGGTCTTTCACAAGTGGGTATGTAAGAAGAACACGTTCACTCTGATTTCCATTGCCACCCTGATGCTGGCGATTTTTGCTCTCCGGACCAGCGCAGCGGCGAGTCCGAAGCTAGTGGCTGCGCCGGGTAGCTTGACTTTTGGGACCGTGGCGGTCGCCAGCAATAGCACAAGGACTGTGACCCTGACGAATTCAGGAATCACGGTTATCACCATTTCTCACATCAACGTCAATGGCAAAGGTTTCTCCATGAGCACGGTGGCAACGCCGTTGAAGCTCTCGGCGGGGCAAAGCATAAGCCTGGAAGCCCACTTCGCTCCAGCGACCGCAGGAGCAGTTACGGGAAGTATCGCGATCACCAGCAATGCTGCGGACCGCAACTTGACAATCGCATTGAGTGGAACAGGAGTGCAGGGACGCCTCTCGGCGACACCCGCAAGCGCCAGCTTCGGCAATGTCGCCATGGGAGGCAATGACTCAAAGACCCTCACGCTCAGTAATTACGGACTCGGCAGCGCCACCATTTCTCAGCTCAGCGTCAGCGGCAAAGGTTTCTCCATGAGCAAGGTGGCGACGCCGTTGAAGCTCTCGGCGGGACAAAGCATAAACCTGGAAGCCCACTTCGCCCCTGCGACCGCAGGAGCAGTCACGGGAAGTATCGCGATCACCAGCAATGCCGCGGACCGCAACTTGACAATCGCATTGAGTGGAACAGGAGTGCAGGGACGCCTCTCGGCGACACCCGCAAGCGCCAGCTTCGGCAATGTCGCCATGGGAGGCAATAACTCAAAGACCCTCACGCTCCGTAATTACGGACTCGGCAGCGCCACCATTTCTCACCTCAGCGTCAGTGGCAAAGGTTTCTCCATGAGCACGGTGGCGACGCCGTTGAAGCTCGCGGCGGGACAAAGCATAAACCTGGAAGCCCACTTCGCCCCTGTGACCGCAGGAGAAGCTACGGGAAGTATAGCGATCACCAGCAATGCTTCGGACCCCAGCTTGGTAATCGGATTAAGCGGAATAGGAACAGGAGCGCAGGGACGCCTGTCGGCGACACCCGCGAGCGCCAGCTTGGGTAAGGTCGTCGTAGGAGAGAACAACTCTCAGACCATCAGGCTGAGTAACACCGCAGATGGTAGCGTCATAATATCTCGCATCAATGTTGTCGGGAGCGGTTTCAAGCTCGCTGGTCTCACCGTGCCCACCGTAATTGCTTCCGGCAAGAGCGCCACATTCAACGTTTTGTTCGCACCGATTTCCTCAGGAAGCGTAACCGGCACGGTTTCACTTTTCAGCGATGCCCCGAATTCTCCGCTCACAATTTCCCTGAGCGGCACCGGAGTCGCTGCGACCCCCCTCCTGGAAGCGAGCTCGTCAGGGTTGAACTTCGGGACAGTGACTGTAGACACCACTAGCTCATTGAGCTTGACGCTGACCAACCGTGGAAATGTAGATGTCACGATTTCCAAGGTGGCTGTCTCGGGCGCGGGATTCAGCCAGAGCGGCGTAGCGGCTGGTACAATTCTGGGCCCTGATCAGTCAACGACATTAAGGGTCGCATTCGCGCCAGCGTCAGCAGGAAGCGTCAATGGCGATATAGCCGTAAACAGCAACGCCACGACCTCTGCAATGATGATCTCCCTCGCGGGGACCGCAGTCCAGCCGGTTGCGCATTCCGTAGCTCTGGCATGGGACGCCAGTAAGTCCTCAGGGGTTGTCGGCTACAACGTGTACCGGGCGACAGTATCTGGCGGGCCATACACGAAGATTACTCCGTCTGCGATCCCGGAGACACAGTACACGGACATGACGGTCCAGGCCGGTCATATCTACTATTATGTCGTGACGTCGGTTGATTCGAGCGGTGTGCAAAGTAGTCACTCGAATCAGGTCTCAGTCACCATCCCTGCATCATGATTGAATTCCTTCGCCGGGCGTAGGCCACTCGGCCGTGGCTCCTGTTCTCGACAGAGCCAGCTTTCACTTGCTGTCTCAGCCTTTCCGGCTGCCAGAGGATTGAGTTTGTGTTCTCCTGCGAGTCTCGGGCGTATTGCCAGCCCTGGGGCAGCGCGGCGCCTCGTCGCCGCCTCATCAAGGTCGTCTATATTTGTTGTGCAGATTGAACAAAGGCGACTGCGGATCGTGTTTCCCGAGCTCTTCTCCGCCTCGTGATGCGCATTCGTTTGGCCTTGTTTGTAGACAGAACACTTCGCATCCCCGACTTCCAGCTCCGCGTGATCGAGCCGACGGCAGGAATCGTCATCAACCGCTGGAATACTTCCCGCCGGTCGTATGTAGGAGGATGGTCGCGCCCATGTGCATACTCGTGCAGTGAAACTGGCTATTGGAACTGCCGAATCAAGCCCACGGCAAGCCTCCGCTAAACCATTGTATTTAAAGACTTCCTCATACACCATTCCGCACAGTTACTCGGCTTTCGGCGCTGCACACCACAGACGATTTCAGCGATTTCGCTCGAAAGTACACTAATTCCATAGACATAATTGGTAAATGGACTTAAAATCTACGACACCGGCCCGGGGATAATTCGATGAGCTACCCGCCATTTTTCGCGGCGCAGTCAGATTTAACAAAAGTGAATCGATTTCGTATAAGCAGCGCTTTCTGGTTGGGGCTCTTGTTGCTTGGGATCTGGGCCAGTCTCGAGCCTGCAAGCCGCGCTCAGGGGGAAGCTTCGATCCAGGGTACTGTAAGTGACCCGTCAGGAGGGGCCATCGGGAGCGCGGCCATCCGGATAAAGAATCTTGAGACAGGTGCGGAACGTAATCAGGTGACGGATGAGGCCGGCCGCTACGATGCAGCGTCGCTTCCAGTTGGGCACTACGAAGTACGGGCCGAGAAGCCAGGCTTTCGCAGTGAAGTGAAGACCAGAATTTCGCTCGTAATCGGCCAGCGGGAAACAGTTGATTTGGTGCTTCAGGTGGGAGATGTGCGCCAAACGGTGCAAGTGGAAGCCGTGCCAAACGCGGTGTCGGTCACAACCGAAGACGTTTCCGGCTTGGTCGGAGAGAGGCAGGTGAAGGATCTTCCCTTGAATGGGAGGAGTTACGATCAGCTGATGACGCTCAATCCCGGCGTTGTGAATTACACATCTCAACGAGCGGGAGGGATCGGAACTTCAAACTCTGTCGTGGGAAATATGTTCGCGGTCTCCGGGCGGCGTCCTCAAGAAAATCTCTTTTTGCTGAATGGAGTCGAATTTACTAGCGCCTCCGAGATTAACAACACGCCCGGTGGAGTTAGCGGCCAGCTCCTGGGTGTCGATGCCATTCGCGAATTTTCGGTCGTTAAGGATACTTATGGCGCCGAATACGGCAAGCGTCCCGGAGCTCAAATCAACATCGTGACCGCTTCCGGCACAAATCAGGTGCACGGCGATGTGTATGAATTTCTCCGGGACAGCGCGCTCGATGCCAGGAATTATTTTGACTTCGCCAGTATCCCGGAGTTTCGGCGCAACGATTTTGGCGGCTCGCTTGGTGGTCCGATCCGCAAAGACAAAACCTTCCTGTTCGGCAACTATGAAGGTTTCCGGCAGAATCTTGGCCTGAGCAACCTCTCGCTTGTGCCGGATGATAATTCCAGGGCGAGCGCGGTGCCGAGCATCCAGCCACTGCTGGCCCTGTGGCCGGTAGCCAACGGACCGGAAATCCTGACTTCCACGGGCGCGCCAAGCGGAATCGCGAAGGCGTTCAGCAATCCGTTGCAGAACATTCGCGAGGATTTTGGGACTGCAAGGCTCGACCAGATGTTTACGAATAAAGATTCGTTGGCGGGCGTTTATACGATCGACGACAGCAACGCTCACTCACCCACCAACAATCCTTTTACGCGGGTCGATATTTTCCTTCGTGAACAAGTGGCCAGCCTGAGTGAAACCCACATCTTTTCTCCTAGTCTCCTGAACAAAGCGACGTTCGGCTTCTCGCGTGGTGCGTTTTATTTCAACAGTGGAACGACAATCGATTTGCCCAGCTGGGTCAATCCTGGCCAACCGGTCGGCGCTGTGGTTGTAGGAGGCGGCACGACGCTCAACGGCGCTTCCCAGATTACAAACGGCGGCACAAACGCCGGAAGCAACCTGCGCGCGGCGCGGAATCTGTTCACCCTCTCTGACGAGGTCATTCTGACCAGCGGCAAGCACTTAATCACGTTTGGTGGGTGGCTTCAAAGACTTCAGTCCAATGACACCCTCGTTCAAGACCAGTACGGCCAGGTTTCATTCACTAACTTGCAGACTTTTCTCCAGGGCAACGTAAGCACTTACACCTACGCACCGAATTTTACGCCCTTGAATTGGCGTTCGCTCGAAGGAGCCCTCTTTGTGGAAGACGCGATCAAGGTCAAACCCTCGCTCGAATTGCGCGTCGGTTTCCGAGCCGAAGGTACGAACGGATGGAATGAAGCACACGGACGCGCTTCGAATTACGCATTCGATTCGAATGGCGTGATCGTCACCCAGCCCGTGGTGGGCAACTCCGCTTTCAGCATCAACAACGCAAAGTTCCTGCCGGCCCCGCGCGTCGGAATTGCATGGTCTCCTCTCGCATCCAAGAAGACTGTTCTACGAGCGGGCTACGGCCAATATTATGCGCTCCTCGACAACCTGAGCTACCGCTTGGACCAGAATAGCCCCTTCAACACGGTCTATGCGGTCAAAAGCATCACGTTCTCGAGCATTGCTCCTGATGCAACCTACACGGGAACGAAGGTGATACCAAGCGGTGTGCAGCCGGACCTGAAAACTCCGACAGTAGAATCCTGGACCCTGAAGATCGATCAGGAACTTTCTCCGAACACCTCGCTTGGAGTCAGCTACATCGGCTCTCATGGCTACCACGAACTTCTTTCCGTTGACGCGAACCTCCCTCCCCCAACGATTTGCCCGGCAGCGCCCTGCCCTGTGGGTTATCCCGCCGGCGCGTATTACTATCCGCCGGGCGCGGCCCTTGCCAACAAGTCGGTGTGGAATACGACGCACTGGTTTTCGGAGGGCATTAGTTCATTCAATGGGCTGGAAGTGGACATGAACCGTCGGTGGAAATCCGGATTGCAATTCCGAGGGGTCTATGCGTTCTCGAAAGCGCTCGATGACGGCGACAATATGAATACCAGCGTCGCGACGAACTCGCCCGCGTTCGTCGCGAACCCCTATCTGCCGAAGGCCGATTACGGCAGGGCATCGTTCGATATTCGCCATTCCGGAGTGGTAAACGCCACGTACGATCTTCCCTTCGGGCGCGGGAGATTAGCCAAGGAGCACTCCTGGGTGGAGCAGCTAACCGGCAACTGGCAATTGAGTGGAATCGAGACCGTGCAAACCGGGTTGCCGTTCACGCCACAGTTGTCCTACAACCCTTCAAACGATGGAGACACTCGCAATCCCGTCCGTCCATCCTGGAATCCCAGCTTCACGGGCCGGGTGATCCTTGGCGGACCCAACCAGTATTTCAATCCCAACGCGTTTATCCAGCCACTGGCTGGAACTTATGGCAACGTCGGCCGCAACGTTCTTGGAGGCCCACGACTGGTGGAGACGGACATATCACTCGCAAAGAAATTTGCGCTCTCCGAGCGGGTGAATTTGCAGTTCCGGTCGGAACTGTTCAACATCCTCAATCACACCAACTTCAACGCACCAAATCCGGTGGTCTATGCGGGTGCCACTGGAGGACCTTCACCCACAGCGGGAGTGATTACGTCCACGTCGACGACTTCCCGTCAAATTCAGTTTGGCCTGAAGCTATTGTGGTGAGGTCTCAGCTGCGAGTGTGCGTTCGCCAGCAAAGGGAAGCATGCCGGTCCTCCCGAAGGCGTAGTGCTCTAGGAACTCGGTCATGTAATTCGCTCTCTTCTCGACAAATTAGCAATAGCAGCGCTGAGCCGTCCTCAAATTTTGTTGATTAGACTTAAGGTCTACAACAATATCATTTAACTTGCGCTCACGGTGGAGCGCGACTCGTTGAGATTCAACAGACAGGAAAGATTCAGAGTAAAACTCAAACGAAAAGCCAAAAGGTTTGGTTCCCAGGCCGGTCAGGGAAGGTGTTGGCGCGACCGGCCGATTGGCCACGCTTCCGGAAGTTGTAGCCAAGAAACACTGGGAGGTTTTGATGGCACAGATAGGAACAAGCAGGACCGCGGTGATGATAACGTTGCTCTCTCTCGTGACTGGCAATGTTCGCGATGTCTGGGCCCGCAACGCTGACAAAGCGACTGACGACAAAACGATCGGAAATAAGTCTGCAGACAATGGGACGAAGGCACCTGGGGACCCTGGAGCGTCGGCAAATGTGGTCCCAACTGCGAACGCCCCCAGCCGCGGTAGATGAGCTGTCGGCCATGTTTTCTGGCGCGGTCCGATTCAACCCCAGGCGGGCATGCCGCAGCTGCTGGCAGCCTCGTGAACGAGCAGCGCGACTCACCCAGAATCAAAAGACGGCAAAGATTCAGCGTAACGCTCAACACTAGAGATTGGCTCCCCGCCCCGGCCCAGGGGAGGTGTTGGCACGACGCGGCCGACTGACCAAGCTTCCGGCAGTTTCAGCCAAGGAACACAGGGAGGTTTCAATGGTAATGACAAAAGCAAACGGTATTGCAGTGATCGCGATGTTGCTTTTTCTTGAGACTGGAAGCGTCAAAAGTGTCTGGGCCCGCAATGCCGACAAAACGACGGGGGACAAAACAGAAGCTACTAAGACTGCGGACAATGGGAAGAAGGAAGATGAGAAATCTGGCGCGTCAGCAAATGTGGTCCCCACCACGAACGCGCCCAGCCCAGCGGTTGAGAATGAAATCGAGCAACTGCGCGAAGAACTCAGCGCACAGCAAGCACTACTTCAGGCTCAACAAGCGAGGATCGCTCAGCTCGAAATTCAATTGCACGTCGGACAGGCGCAACCTGCGGGTCTTGCAAGCACTGATTCGTCTGAATCCGTTTTGGTGGCGGGATCCGCTTCCCTGCCGGCAGCGGCGATACGGTTCAACTGGGGCGCAACCCGTACCTGTTGCAATGGCTCAGCCAAATCCACCTCAGTCGGGCGGTACGCAGAAGCCCGGCGAGCAGCCGCCTTCTCCTTTATCATGGCGAATTGGCGCCGCCGAGTTCACGCCCGGAGGCTGGGCCGACATAACCGGGGTTTTCCGCAGTAGTGACACCGGCAGCGGAACCGGCACAAGCTTCGGGTCCATTCCATTCAACAACCAGCTTCCGCAAGCGGCTTTGACTGAATTCCGAGCGACGGCGCAGACTTCTCGTGTCTCCATGAAGGTGGACGCAAACGTAACGGACTCGACGAGCGTCACGGGATATGTGGAATCTGACTTCAACGGCTTTCAGCCCCCTAACGCCTACACGAGTACGAACAGCGGCACTTTCCGCTTGCGTTTGGCCTTCGCCGACGTTAGGCACGGGAAGTGGGAAGTACTCGGCGGCCAGTCTTGGTCCCTGTTGACTCCGAACCGAGTAGGCCTCTCGCCTATGCCGGCGGACGTCTTCACGGGATACCGCTTGGACACGAACTACTTTGCCGGACTAGCGTATTCGCGACAGGCCGGATTCCGCCTCGTCTATCATCTGACCGATTGGTGGAGCATCGGATTTTCTCTTGAGAATCCACAACAATACGCGCCTAGCTCGGTTGTTTTCCCGGGCGGTGCATTTTTCTCAGGACAGTTCGACAACGGAAGCGGCGCGACCAACGCTAGCGGTGCGACGTCCAATCCCTCGGTTCCAAACCTGCGTCCTGACGTGATCGTCAAGAGTGCGTTTGACTGGAGGCTAGGCGAGCATGCGCTGCATCTCGAGACCGCGGGGCTGCTTCGCACTTTCAAGATCTTTAATAATCTGGTTACGCCCAATGCCACGAACGCAACCACGGAAGGTTCGGGTTCGGTCAATCTAAACCTTGAGGTGCTCCGGAATTTCCACTTGATTGCCAACACGTTTTACGGTGCCGGCAACGGACGCTACATCGGTGCTCTGGGTCCCGATGCAATCGTTAAGGCCGATGGGACGCTTTCGCCAATTCATTCCGGGTCGGGCGTCGCTGGATTTGAATATCAGTTTACGCCACGCTTTGAGTTCGACTCCTACTACAGCGGTGCATACTTCCAGCGGAATTTCGCCCTTCTGGCGTCCGGCGTGACCCCTACACCCACGTGCGATGGCGTCTCCGGCTTCACTTGTGTGGGCTTTGGGTTCCCGGGTTCGGCCAACACAAACAACAAATCATTTCAGGAAGCGACCGTCGGGTTTACCCAGACGATCTGGGGAAGCCCTAACCACGGGAAGCTGCAATTTATTAACCAGTCCTCTTGGGTGGAGCGTACCCCCTGGTCCGTTTCCGCGGGAGGCCCGAAAAACGCACACGCATTTCTGGAATATATCGATCTTCGCTACGTTCTTCCCTAGGCGAACATGGGAAGGGATGTGAATCGAAAGGTGGAGTAAGCCTATAGACAGAGAGTATGGGAAAAGTCTAGATTGTAGCCAACAATGAGAATATCCCAAAAAGGCCTGTACGCTCTCCAGGCACTGATCTTTTTGGCTCGCCGCTACGGGAAAGGCGCCATCAAGATACGAGAAATAGCAGCCACCGACGATCTGCCCGAAAAGTTTCTCGAATTGATCCTACTCGAGCTGAAGCACGCCCGCGTCGTAGACAGCGTGCGAGGAGCCAAGGGCGGCTATCGTCTCAAACGGGCACCGGCGACGATATTTCTCGGGGAGATCATCCGTACGATCGATGGCCCACTGGCTCCCTTCGAAGATGCCGAATCCTTGCGGCGTCACGTGCAACAAGATAATAAGCACAGCGCGCTATTTCGTGTGCTTCTTTCTGTTCGAAATGCTGCTGCGGCCATTCTCGATCACACTTCGCTTGCGGATATTTGCGACCAGCACAGGTAGCCGGCGCGGCTCAAAAGCGGATTTCAGCCAGCGAAATTCAGAGGTCTCTGGGACCAAGGATGAGGGCTACAGAACCGGCCTGTTCGCTCGGTCGCTAAAGTAAACTCAACCGCGAAGATGCCAAACCTGCGTTTTGCCGAGTCTTACAAAGGAAAAACGGTGACCCCGAGATCAGGTTGATTTCAGCAATGTCATCGGAGGCCACTTGACTCAGCGTCGCTGGACCGCTCTTTCCTTACCTTTACAGGATACAGTTTCAAGCGATGTAAAGAGCGTGTTCGCCGCAGCCGAACTGACACAACTACTTTCGGTTCTCAGCATCATTCCCGAGCACACCGCGGTAGAACCTGTGGGCGAGTCAAAACCGGGCGGCGCGCACGGATGCTGTTTTCCGCAGAAATTAGCTGCTGATCCGGGGTTATACGAAGCTATCGGGCCCGTTTGGCGATCTTTCGGGGTCGAAGTATGCGATGGCCCCGCGTCTGCATCGACGTGGGCAAATTGGCGAATACAACTTTGAGGGCATCGACCGCGCAGACCTCAAGGTAGACCGCTGACCGCACACATACAAATTGAACCACCCACTATTTTCGGGCGGTTCTGGGGCCGGTCTAAACTACCGAGGCTAGGCTATAAGTCTACGGCGGAGAACACCAGCGACCAACAGAAGCCCCGAACCAAAGAGGAGCATCGTGCCGGGCTCTGGTGTGACAGTGGTGCTGAAGGCCTCTCCTGCACTCAGCGTGCCAAGCTCACTACCCATCAATCCTGAAAGAGGCGTATCCACGTCGATAATCAAGGTAACCTGCCCATGGCCGCTTAGATCTCCCGACAAGATCACCATGTTCGGGTCCTGCTTGAGCGTAGTGAGCGTAATGTTAGACAAGGTGCCGGTGAGCAAAGCCCCGCCATTCAAGGCAAAACTCAGCGTACCCGTGCTAGTAAAATCGCCCGGACTACCCGAAACTCCGGTGAATGCTAAGGGGCTGCCAGACAAGGTAAAGGAGGTTGCGCCCGCAAAGGAGCCGGTACCGCTTAGGGCGAGCCCGTTGAGCGGACCCGCGACCGTCATGGTTAGGCTGGTGCTACCTCCAGAAAATGTAATCGTGCCAGTTGTCGGCGCCGATAAGGTCACGCCCGAATCCGACGCGCTAACGGTCATCGCACTCAGTGCTACTGCTAACATCATGACGGCGAAGAAAAAGACTGCTTTCCGCATTTTCGACACCCCCGGGGAGGGCTTGAGCGCCACTCTCCGCACCACCCAACGCGCCGAATTTTAGCAGCCACACAATGCTTGTCAATAGTACCCGCGTACTAAAACCCGATTTTTGTTCATGCGATTAGCCGAGACGACGGCGTGGATTTTCCTGAATCGAAGTCGGGAATGGCCATCAATTTGCCTGGCTCAGCGCCTGCTGAGCCTGCTGTGCTTCAGAACCACCGAGCCTCATGCGCAATGCAGTCTCCAGCTGCTCCTTCCCCTGCGACTTCTGGCCGCCAGCCAGCAGGGTCATTCCTAGATGGTAGCGAAACTCCGCGGAATCCGGGGATTTCTTAACGCATTCCTGAAGCAGCGCCGCAGCGCCCGTGTAATCGCCCTTCTTATATAGCACCCAGGCTAGCGTATCAGTGATGGAGGGCGATTCAGGCATGAGAGACTTTGCTTTCTGCGCCCGGCCTAGGGCAACGTCGAGGTTCTTGTCCTCCTCCGCATCCACCCACGCCATGTTCGCGTTGGCAATGGCAAAGTTCGGATCGGCATCCAGGGCTTGCGCAAAATACTTGCGGGCGGTCACCAAATCACCCTTGTTGAGATACAGGTTTCCAAGCATGGTAGCCAGAGGGGCAAGTTTCGGCCGCAAATCGAGCGCCTTTTGATAATGCGCGATCGCCGCATCAGCCTGACCCTGTGCCTCATAGACCTTGCCGAGCCTCAGATACGCCTGCAGGTTGTTGGGATCGAGCTGGATGGCCCGCTCGAACTGCACTTGCGAAGAAGTGTAATCGCGCGATTCGAAATTTAGTGCACCCAAAATGACATGGCCGTTCGCGTCGTTAGGATTGGCGGTCACATATTGCTGGACGCGGGCGAGGGCCGCGGGTGATTCGTTTCGCGCAGTCAAGAAATCCGCCAACTGTCCAAGAACGGCGGTATTATGCGGATCGAGTTGAAACGCTGAGTCAAATTCCTTCTCAGCTTCCGGCCACTTCTGTTCTGCCGAGTAGACTTGCGCCAAAGTGAGATGAACAAGGGGATCGTTTGGTGCGAACCGTTTCGCAACGAGGATTTGCTCCTCGGCTGGGCGGAGTTGTCCCAGTCGCGCGAGTGCCTCGGCTAGCAACTGGCGATCGACTGGATCAGCGGGATACTTCTGAACCAATTCCTGAGCGTAGATTCTGGCATCTGCGACGTTGCCCTGCTCAAGACTTAGCCGAGTTATCCCCTGCAAAACGACGGGTGAGTCCTGAGCATCTTTGAGGGCATCGCGCAAGGCGCTCTGGGCCTGTTGCGCTTTGCCGTTCTGCCAGAAAGCCATTGCCAAGTAATAGTGAGCCTCGGCTGAATCTGCGGCATCCGCAACAACTTGTTGAAGATAGGTTGTTGCGCTACCTGGATCGCCTTCAATCATCAGAAGGCGCCCGTGATTAACCCGGGCACTAACGTCTTTCGGAGCCTCCTTCATTACCTCTCGATCCAAATCGGCTGCCAGCTGTACTTGATTGGTGGAAAGGTAAACGTCCTGCATCCGTTTGTCGATCTCAAGATTCTGCGGCGCAAACGAGTGACCTCGGCGGTACTCGGCCAAGGCCTGGTCCATCTGTTTCTGTTGGAAATAGAAGTCGCCAATGGCCACGGTGGCATCAGGCGAATTTGGTAGCCGTTTGCGGAGTTTGCCGAGGAGAGCTTCGGCATCGTCTTTTCTGCCTTGGCCCACCAGTATCGACGCCCAATCAAGATAAAGCGGGATTCCGTCCGGGTTCTTTGCAACGCCATCCTGTAGCACCTGCTGCGCCTCCGACATTCGATTCTGTAGTCGATAGAAGTTAGCCAGATCGTTATAGGCCTGTACGGACCCGGGATCGACTGCCACAGCCTTCTTCAAGTGCTGCTCCGCATCGCTGTAATGGTGCAGACTGATTTCAACCAATGCTAGATTCACATAAGCGCTAGCATCATTGGGTAATAGCTCAGTAACCTTTGAAAACGCCACGAGGGCTTGGTCGGTCTTTTGTTCTCCGATCAGTGCGGCGCCGAGCAGTTGGTAGGCGGCCACGTGACTCGGATCCTGCTTAAGGATCAGGTTTGCTTCGTCCTCGGCCTTGTCGAATTCGCGTGCGGCGAGGTAAAGGCGACCTCGATCCAACCGAGCATCCAGCCGGTGGGGATCCAATTCGATCGTTTTCTCGAGATACCCATAGGCCTCGCTCCAGTCGTGGCGGGCGAGGTCGGCTTGAGCGAGTTGGTAGTATGCCTCGACAAAGCGCGGATCAAGCCTCAGCGCATTCCGAAATTCGATCGCCGCGTCCCCATACTGCCCCTTTTTCATATAGCCCTGACCCGCCGCGAAGTATTTTGCTTTGGCTTTCTGCGGATCTCTCATGCACGAGCTGAGAGCCGCGGCCGCGAAGACTACAACCATCGTGCTGGCGATCTGCGTTCGTATGCCCTTCATGCGTGATCCTCCAAAGTTGCATCGCGGTTCACTTCGGTAATAGTTCATCTAGATGTGGAAAGAGAATCTGTGTAAAACTCAATAGTCGAACTCGCGCTTTCTCTTCTCCATCATTTAACTGCGTAGTCAAACGCACCAGAGCGCCGTCCGTGCGATTGCGATAGATAGCATCGGCCACCATCCAAAACTTTCCCGCGTATTCGCTGGCAATGATTCGCCCTCGACCCTGATACCAATAAAAGACCAGCTGCTTATTTTGATCTTGTTGGATCACGTATTCGTTAACGACAATCTGACGCCCGTCCCGAAGAGAGATCGTGGCGTATCCAGAATGGATAGGATCCCAGCCTGCTCCGGGCAGACAGTTCTTCGGTGAATGAATCGTGTCTCCTGTTCTCTGGCTAGCGTAGTAGCCGATATAGAGTTGGACAGGTGGGTCGGCTGAATTAAAGTAGATACGATTTGTGTAGTCGGTCACCATCACTGCTTGCACAATTTGCTTTTGTAGCGGACGTTCTTCTCCCTTCCAGTTTCCAAGCGTGTAAGGGAGTTCGCGAAGGGGCTGGTGAGCAACGATGGGCTCGCCATGGCTCACCGTGTGCAATAGTGTAAAGGCCCCGAGTAAGATGCCCGCAGTGACCCACAGTCGAATCGATCGATCAACAGTAAACATAACCTATCTCTTTGTGCCTTTCGCGACGTGCCGCAGAATCCAGTGACAAACGAATATTAAAACGAGGGTGCCTAGAAAAACCAGCCAGCCCGAGAACTGGTGTAAAAATCCTTCGGCAGCTTGCGGCCCGAATTTGTGGGCCAACACACCAGCTCCCACGATGCGCATGGCGTTGGTCAGAATGGCGCTCGGCACCATCAAAAGGACCAGCGCGTATCGCACCCAACGCCGAGGCTCCGCGAGGTAGCCGTAGGCAACTGCCAGCGCAATGAGACTCATCAGCGACCGGATCCCGCTACAAGCCTCTGCTACCTCTAAAGACAAGTTGGACAGGACAATAACATTACCGTCACGAAGCACGGGTACTTGGACCACTTCCAACCAAGAGGTCGCCAAGCGCGACGCGATCAATTGCAGCGGAAAAGTGATCTGGTTGAAGATGATTACCGGGATGGGAATCATGAATATGAGGAACGCCAGAGGGAAGGTCACGGCGCGCAGCATTTTCCATCCCGCCAGAAAGAGAATGATCCCGGCGATCAAGACCAATAGTGAAAACCGACTGGTAAACAACTCCGCACCGAGCGACCCGAGGAGAAGCAACCCGATAGCTCCAAGCATTACCAGAAATCCGAAATTGCTGGGCTTAATTTCGCTGTTCATCCAGCGCTCGCGCTGGTGCCATAGAATGTAGGCCGAAAACAACGGAACGAAAAAACCGTGGCCGTAGTTGGGATCAGTCCACCACTGAGAAACCAATAATCTCAGAACGGGCGCGTACAGCAGCACAAGAAGGCTCAGGAGGACTGTGAACCACACGACCCAGCTGCGGCTTTTCCACGAAGTTTGTAGGACTTGAGTTGTGAATTGACTCCGGATGGCAGACATGTTAACCATCATGGGATAGGTTGAACCGTGCCTAAACCGAGTGCGTTTCTAGCCTGCGACGCTTGCGATCTGCTCATCTTATAATCAATCAGAAAGCCCCGTAAAGAACAAGTAGGTCCTTGGTGCCTTTCCGCAACCCCCAGACGCGACGGTGCCATCGAAGGACAGCACGGGTCGCGAAAGACCCAGCTTATCGGAGCGTCGATTTGATGGCTGGCGTTGTCACCACGGCCAGACGAATCTTCAAGATGGACCATTCGCTGAAAAACCTATGTCCTTCATAATTATATGATTTGCGTATGATGACAAGCCACTGCCAATAAGAATTTGAAATGCAACTCGCAAAGGCTCGAGCCCAAGGCCGGCTTCGCGAAATGGTGTGCCAGTCGAGACAAGCTCGAGAAATGGGCGAAGTCGTTCGATCCCCGTCGCGGAAAATCTACTAGCTAGTTTCTGTCCCAAAACGCAAAATAGCCCATCAGATCAGGCGTTTTTTGCATTTTTGTCGGTTGTTTCATTTTTTCCTTGACAAGTATATGTGGTATATGGCACATGTACCTTCATGAACACTCACTCATCTGAATCCCCCTCCGATGTATGGAATTGGTTTCAGACTCAAGCCAAAAACCTCGAGCCCGCTTTGCTGGGTTCCCTCAGCTTGCGACGCACGCGCTGCATTCGACCGAACTGCTCTGCTTGTGCGTCCGGTGAACAGCACGCCAGCTATGTCCTGTACGGCCGACTGAAGAACCGACGGTTCGCCGTTTATGTTCCCGAAGAACTCGTGCCGGAAGTACGTCGCTGCGTGGACCACGGGCGCGCTCTGCAGGAACTGCTCTACCAGGCCGCACCTCGCTATGTCCAAGCCCTGAAACGAGAGCGGGGCCAGTAGAAAGGATAGGAGCGGACGGAGACATGTCCAGACCTACCCAGCCGCAGGTCAGTTTCGCCGATTGGGAGCTCATGCAACAGGGCATCGAGCTGGAACCGGTGCTGCAGAGCATCTCTGATTTTCTGGACGACCACGCAGAAATGGTTGAAGCCGTACGGCGTGATCTGAAACGAGGTCTAAAGAAACCGCAAACCGGTCGCAGCGGCTTGACGCCGTGCCAGGTGCTGCGTTCACTGATTCTCATGCGCGTCAAAAACTGGGATTATCGCGAATTGCGCGAGCGGATTGCCGACGGCTACACCCTGCGCCAGTTCACGGATTTCTACTGCCAGCCCGTGCCGAAGCACGGCGCGTTCAACCGTGCCTTTAACCGACTGACTCCGCAGACGCTCAAGGCCATCAATGACTTGGTGGTGAAAGGGGCGGTAGAGGTGGGGCTGGAAGATGGTCAACAACTTCGGGTCGATTCCACGGTCGTACAGACGGACATTCATCACCCGACCGACAGCACGCTGTTGTGGGATGTGGTGCGCGTGATCACGCGCTTAGTCAGCGGCCTGGCGAAGGCCGCCCAGCAGCGTTTTCGCGTGTTTCACAATCGCCGGCGAGCCGCGCGACGACGGATGCAAGCAATCCAGCGCATGGCGCCCAAGGAACGGCAGGCACAACAAACCAAAAAATATCGCCAACTGATCGGAATCACCGAGGAGGTTGTGAACAGCGCACGGAAAGTATTGCAGCGAACCCGAAAAGCACGCGGCAAGCACCTGGCCTCCGACCTAATCATCGGGGAACTCCATAAAGAGATCGACCACTACTGCAAACTGGCGGACCGTGTGATCGATCAGGCCCGTCGTCGCGTGCTCGAGGGAGAGCAAGTCCCCAACGAAGAAAAGATCTTTTCCCTCTTTGAAGACCACACCGATCTGATCAAACGCGGCAAGGTACAAACGCCAGTCGAGTTCGGTCACAAAGTGTTCCTGGCCGAAAGTGCGCAAGGGTTGATTACGCAATATGAAGTGCTGAAAGGAAATCCGCCCGACGAACAACAGGTGGAAGCTTCGCTGGAACGCCACAAAGAAAACTTCGGACGTGCCCCCCAACTCTATAGTGGCGACCGAGGATTCTATAGTGAGCAGAATTTACAGTCCTGCAAGTGTGAAGGGGTCCGCAAGGCTTGCCTCCCGCAGCGCGGCGGAAAGAAAACCGCCCGGCGCACGGCCTACGAGAAGAGTCCGGATTTCAAAAAAAGACAGCGCTTCCGAGCGGGCATCGAGGGGCGCATCTCTGTGCTGTTTCGCCGTCGTGGCATGAAGCGCTGTCTGGCGAAAGGGCGCGAGCGCTTTGAGGTATTGGTCGGCGCGGCCGTGCTGGCCAACAACCTGATGCGAATTGCGGACCTGCTCGACGAGCGATCTTCTCGCAAACGAAAAGCAGCGTAACGGGACCTATTCCAATTCTCTTCTCGCTCTCCCGCGGCCGACGTGTTTTTCCTTCAGCACAGCGCATCCCACCTGATTCAAAATTCACGATCGCTCGCTCTGTTTCAGCCCACTGAGCCGCTGAAATCTCTATGGTTAAGCCGGACTTTTCGCCAGAATGGGCATTTTGGGACAGAAACTAGCTAGCCCTGGGAAGAGAGGAATTCTATTGTTGAATAAAGACGGGACGCCTTGGATATCGGTAAGCGTGGCCCTGGGCGGCGCGCATCAGCGCCCCCCAACATCCCATGCGTGCTTCGGTACTAATGTCCGGGTGCGATTCACCTTTCCAAGGGCGACGAGCAGTAGTTTGTAAGCAACGGAACCGATTCGCCGCATTCGGCGCGACGGACTGACCCGGCCCGGTGCGTTGGTCTTCACATCCCGGTTTAGCAATCCATCGTATTCAGATCCGGAGTGTAAGACGGCCAGTCGAAAATCCGGATTTGCTCGCGGTTGCAACTTGTGTGCCGGGTGACCATCAAGGATCAGAACCATTTCCTCCTGGTCTTGCGCGTCAAGCGCAACTGACGCCCGAGAAAATTCAGAAACACCCGCGCCGTGAAACGCTGACGGAAAATCAAGAGACTAGCGCTCCGATTGGTGATCGCCGAGATCATGTTGTAGCGGAGGTCTAACCCCAATTTCTCACAATAAATAGAAAAGGCTGTGACTTCATGGCATAACTCTTTTGTCTAGAAAGATTCTGCCAAGAAGGAGCACAGCCTTATGACTGCAGAGTGTAACCAGTTTGGCTTCGGATTTCATCCGCTAAAGCGACGCGAGATCCGCGCGCAGTTCAACGGTGGAGCGATCAGCAGTGACGGCGGTGGCCTGCTGCTGCGGGAGGTCGAGAAGCGCATCCGCATCCTCCGCCAGTTTGCCGCCTGCTTTACGGATTATCGGAATGCGGATTTGATCGAGCACCGTGTGGAGGAGTTGGTGGCACAGCGGGTCTACGGTCTGGCGCTGGGCTACGAAGATCTGAACGATCACGAGGAGTTGCGGAGCGATCCTCTGCTGGCAGTGCTGGTCGAGAAGTCGGATCTGGGCAACGAGGCCCTGGCGGGAAAGAGCACCCTGAACCGGCTGGAACTGACCAAAGAGACGGCCAGTCGGAAGGAGCGCTACAAAAAGATCGTGCTGGATCACGGAGCGGTAGACCGCCTGCTGGTGCAGATCTTCCTCGAAGCACACCGGGAAGCGCCGCAAGAAATCATCCTGGATCTGGATGCGACCGACGATCCGCTGCACGGGAAGCAGGAAGGGCGCTTCTTTCATGGCTACTACAGACACTATTGCTATTTGCCGTTGTACATCTTCTGCGGAGAGTTCCTGCTGTGTGCGCGGTTGCGATCGTCGAACATCGATGCTTCGGCGGGAAGTGTAGAGGAGCTGCAGCGCATCGTGGCACAGATTCGTTCCGCGTGGCCCCAGGTGCGCATCGTGGTGCGCGGAGATTCTGGATTTTGCCGCGAGGAGCTGATGGCTTGGTGTGAAGCCCATCGCGTGGACTACCTCCTGGGGCTGGCGAAGAATGAACGTCTGAAGGCGGAGATCGAAAAACAGCTGGGGGAAGCCAAAGCCCAGTACCAAGAGACGGGACGCGCGGCCCGCTTGTTTCATGAGTTTGTCTATCAGACGCGGGAGAGTTGGAGTCGTGCGCGGCGGGTAGTGGCCAAGGCCGAGCACCTGGAAAAAGGAGAGAATCCGCGGTTCGTGGTGACCTCTCTGGGGGGAGAAGAATGGCCGGCACAGGCGTTGTATGAACAGCAGTACTGCGCCCGAGGAGAGATGGAGAATCGCATCAAGGAACAACTGATGCTGTTCAGTGACCGCACCAGCACACACTACCTACGCAGCAATCAACTGCGGCTGTACTTCTCTTCGCTCGCCTACGTGTTGCTGCAGATGCTGCGGCGACTGGGACTAGCAGGCACGGAGCTGGCCAAGGCCCAGTGCGCAACAATTCGGCTTAGGCTGCTAAAGATTGGCGCGCTGATCCGTATCACGGTACGCAAGGTGTGGGTTTCGTTGGCGGGAGGCTATCCCTATGTCACGCTGTTTCGGCAAGTCTACGAAAAGCTGTGCGCTGTGCCGGTAAAGCATTGAAAAAGAACGACCGCTAACAACTTTTCCCTCGCTCCTGTCACACATAGTGCGAGGTGCGCGCCGGAACAGCCCGCTGAGACAAAAAACTCTCTCTCCCTGCGGAAAAACGGATCGGCTACACAATAGCACCCCGCGAAACTATCTCGCAGCTCCCAACCTGAACAAACTTCATTCCTCTTCTACCAAGCTGTGAGAG
>CAWAED010000016.1:0-323927 GCA_963781105.1 uncultured Acidobacteriota bacterium
GGAGTTGACTCAAGTTTACGGGAGCGGGTTGTCCCGTTTCCTCAATTTCACGATTACCCGGCCATGGCTCTCTTCGCACGCAGTTCTTGGACGGCTGCCTGTGCCTCCGCGGTGAGGTTGGATTTGCCGACCTGGATGGTCACTTTGTTAATCTTACCGGTGAACTTGTTGTCGCCCACCTTGTAGTCGTCGCTGACAGCCGTATAGAGGTTCTCGCCCACGTCCGTCGTTTCCGCGCCGAATGCGTTCGGGTGAGTGTTCGCGATTCGCCCTTCGGCGACCTTTTCACCGTTGACGAAGATCGAACCGTTACCGCCTGCACCCGGCTTGCCTCCATCGTAAGCAAACTCGAAGCGCAGAGTCACGCGCCCGGCCGGCAGGCGAGCGGGGCCAGCGATCTTGTAGGTCTCGCGACCTAGAAAGTTGTACGCGAACTTTGGTTTACCGTCCTTGGCATAGAGGCTCCAACCGCCCATTTCCCCGCCTTGAGCGATGACGACCCCCTCGGCGCCAGCATCCGGGACCTGTAAGTCGGCCGTAACCACGAAGGAGTGGTTTTTCACATTGATAAATCCATTCTCGGGTATTCCCTTCATTCCTTCGTAGACGGTCATCTCGGTGCGGCCTTCGAGCAGGTCCGGACGGCCCGCCAGGGCGGCGTTGAAGCGCTCCCACGAGCGGTCGTCGAGCGGGAGCACGTGGTACTTGACGGCCTCCTGCAGGAAGACTCCCTTTAGCTTCTCTAGCTTCTCGGGATACTTCTGGGCGAGGTCATGCGCGCAACTGAAATCTTTCTCGACGTCGTAAAGCTCCCACTTGTCGTTCGCGTACGTAGCGCGCGGTTTGGCCTCCCACGGCGCGCGATGCACCGTGGTGGCGAACCAGCCATCCTGGTAGATGCCGCGGTTGCCGGCCATCTCGAAATATTGCGTGGTATGGCGCGACTTCGCCTCGGCGTTATTAAAGCTGTCAAGCATGCTCACGCCCTCGAGCGGTCTCTGCGGGACGCCATACACGATGCCGGGTTCGGGCACTCCCACCGCTTCCAATACGGTCGGGGCAATATCAATCATGTGGTACCACTGCGTACGGAGGCCGCCCTTCTCCTCGATGCCCCTCGGCCAATGAACCACGATGGGCTGGCAGATGCCGCCATAGGACGCCACCTGATGGCCCCAACCAAAGGGCGTCGCGCCGGCGAAGGCCCAGCCATTGGGATACAAAATATGCGACTTGGGACCACCGATCTCGTCGAAGTTCTTCAGCGCAACATCCAGCGGCTCGGGCAGCCCGTTAAACACGGACAGCTCATTAAAGGCACCGATAGGACCGCCCTGGAAAACCGAGCCGTTGTCGCCCGTGATGTAGAAGATCAACGTGTTGTCCATTTCGCCGAGGTCCTCAATCGCTTCCACGAAGCGCCCGACTTCGTAGTCAGTCACTTCAGCAAAGGCGGCATAGATTTCCATGTATCTGGCAAAGACCTTTTTCTCGTCGGCAGTCAACTGATCCCATTCCTGGATCCCCGCCGGCTTGGGCGCGAGGTCGGTTCCCGCAGGCACGACGCCCATTTTGATCTGGCGGGCCAGCGTTTCCTTTCGCACCTGATCCCAGCCTTGATCGAACTTGCCCTTGTACCTGTCGCGCCACTTGTCTGGCACTTGGAACGGGCCGTGAGTGCCGATGGCGGAGTAGTAGACGAAAAATGGCTTGTTGGGGGCCAACGAACGCTGCGAACGCACCCACTCGATGGCTTTGTCAGTTATATCGGTGCTGGCGTAGTAATCGGCGTCGGGATGCATGTCCACTCTGTTCATGTTGTCGTAAATGACCGGATGAAAGAGGTCGGCCTCGCCGGCCATGAAGCCGTAGAACCGTTCAAAGCCGCTATGCAACGGCCAGCGGTCGAACGGTCCAACAACGCTAGCTTCCCAGGGCCCCAACTCGTGACATTTGCCGAACATGGCGGTGTTATAACCGTTGAGGCGCAAGATTTCGGGCAGCGTCGTGACGCTGCTGGGACGCATCGCGCTGTAGCCTGGGAAGGCGGTGGCAATTTCCGAGATCACGCCGAAGTTTGCGCTATGGCTATTGCGGCCGGTTAGGCAGGCCACGCGGCTGGGCGAACACAACGGCGGGACTTTGAAATTGTTGTAGCTCAGCCCGGTTTTGGCCAAGCGGTCCAGCGTCGGCATCTGGATCGGCCCGCCGAAGGTTGATGGGTCGCCGAAGCCGAAGTTGTCGAGGAGAATGACCACGACGTTGGGCGCGCCTTTCGGGGCTTTCACCCGGAACCGCGGTGGGGCTTGGGCATTGTGCACGTCAAGTTCCGTGATCGCCGGATACTGCGGCTCGGGGACGGGCAGCACCGTACGGTCCAGGTTTTGCGCAGCGAAAGACTCTGTCATGGTCTTGCTCCTATGGATGAATTCTACGAACGGAGACGCAGTACTGGCTATTGTCAAAACTAACGGGTGTATGAAGCCGAACGGTCGTATTGCTCGGTACGTGCAATTGGATTTTCAGGGTCTCGGATAGTGCGCTTGGGGCTGCCGGTATCCAGCACGCTGTATTTGACAAGGAAGCGGCAACGCCGCAGACTACCCGCCATGCGACTAACTATCGCTTGCCTCGTACTCTCCGCGCTGTTTCCGTCACTAACCAAGGCACCGGCTCCTACAGGCGTCCCCGTTTTCGAGATTACGCCGGTAGAAAGCTCGATGAAATTCGACGTGGAAGCCTCGGTTGCAATAAAGGGTACTTTCGACAAGTGGAACGCCACCCTGACTTTTACGTCTACCGATGTCTCGACCGGAGTTTTGGACATCGAGATTCAGGCCGCGAGCGTGGATACCGGAAGCGGCATGAAGAATGGCAAGCTGAAGGGCAAGGATTTCTTCGATGTCGGGAACAATCCGCTGATCACATTTAAGTCGACCAAGGTTGTGCAGACCGGACCCGACACGTTTGAAGTGGATGGCAACTTTACGATCCGCGGGGTGACCAGACCCGAGAAGCTGACGCTGAAGGTTTCCGGCGTGGGGACAGGCTCAGGCACGATCACTGGGACAATGGCATTCGACCGCAAGGACTACGGGATGAACAGCGGCATCCCTTTCATCAAGATCGCCAACCGCGTCGAGGTGAATGTCGCCCTCAAAGGGAAGCGCGTCAGTGGCCCCCCATTAGCGCTCAAGAAATAGCGAGCCCGCGCCAAGAACCTTCTCGCCACACTGCACAAAGCCACTCCGGTAAACAAGAGCAACAATTGACCCGCCGTTCTCCTCGACTCAGAATTCAGATTGACGGCCCTACGGATCGGCCAAATTTTGCCCCGTGAAGATGCGATGAAAACCACTGGTAGAGAAAACCAAAAGCGCTACGTAATTGTTCGTAGCGTCCCGAGCTCTCGGAACGGAAGCCACAGAGGTCCTGCTCAACGGGATGGGCTGGAAGCCAAGAAAACTTATCAGGAGCTAGCGCTTTTGCAGCGGAATTAACCAGTTTATACTGCGTCGATATTTGCCGAGGACCTTGTCAAGGACCCGGATGGCGAATCAGAAAACGCACCTAGTCCGCAATATAGGAGAAGGACGTAAAGAACGGCCAGGCACGCTCCGAACGCTATCTTCGCTGCCTTCTTCAGTGTTCCTCCTGAGTGCAAACGCTACGGGTTGAAGGCTGGAAATGTACAGGACCCATATTGACTCCCGCTAACGCCCCGGCGTAGCATGCTCCCTGAACGGTGACGATATTAAGGCGTAACTCCCTGATACGGTCACTCCGCCGCGGGCGGGTTGACCGCAGCAGCGCCATGACAATACATCCTTTAGTTCGCAGCCAGAGCGGCCACCGCCGATGGGTGCCAAGTGCATCGCTGGTCATCGCCGCAGCCATCGTTGCTCTTTGTGTTGCCGCAGTCGTGCCGCGGACCTACAGCGGCCGCTCGACTTCCGTGCTGCTCACGCTCGTTCTCGTCGCTCTGCTGGCAGGAATCGCCGTCCACATCCGCTTTCTGCTGCTGGCCCGCCGCGCGCACGGCGAAACGGCCCGCGTTCTGAACGCGACCGAACGCGAGTTCGAGTCCATCTTCGACAGCACCCTCGACGCCATTGTGATTCTTGACGACCGAGGGATTTGCCGGGAAGCCAACCCCGCTGCTCTCGCTCTTTTCGGCGCCGAGCGCCAAGAATTCGTGGGTCAGGCGATCGCGAGGTTTTATTTGGCTGCCGGCGGCTCGACGAACACGGGCGACCCGTTCCTCGGACCGAACTCGGGCCACGGCGAAATCGAGCTTATCCGGCGCAACGGAGAAACTCTTTTCGCCGAATACACGGTTAAAACCAATTACCTGCCGGAACGTCACGTGGCCGTGCTGCGCGACATCTCCTTCCGGCGCGAGGCCGAGAGGGCGCTGCGGGAGAGCGACGAACGCTACCGCCAAATGGCGGACAACATCCAGGAAGTCTATTGGATGCTCGAAGCGGGGTCGAAGCACATCATCTCCATCAATCCAGCGTACGAGACGATCACGGGCCGGTCCCTTGCAACGCTTCGCGACAACCCCACTTCCTATCAGGAACTGTTTCATCCCGAAGACCGCGTTCGCGTCCTGACGCGCCTGGAAGAAGCCGGCGAAACCGGCCAGATCGACGAAGAGTTCCGCATCATTCGGCCGGATCGCGCCGTTCGCTGGGTTTCGGTTCACGGCTTCCCGGTTCGGGACGCGGCCGGGATCATACGGCGTTTGGTGGGGACGGCACAGGACATTACCGCCCGCAAATCCGCCGAAGAGCAAATGGCGAGAAATTTAGCCCTCGCGGAATCGGCATCGGCCGAAGCCGATGCCTTCCGCAAGACCACGCTCGCCCTCACGCAAAACCTCAGCATGGACTATGTCCTCGACACCTTGCTTCAATCCCTTCTGAAACTGGTCCCCTGCGACTCGGCGCGCGTTCTGCTGGTCGAAACCGAGACCTATCTGTTCCTCGCACGGGAGAGGCACCACCCGGACTCAACCCGGCGCGTTTCGAAATGTCCAGCAACGTTCGACGCCAGCCATAGCCCATTTCTAATGCAGGTTCTCGCGACCAAAGCCCCTCTGCTCATTCCAGACACCTCGACGGAGCTCGAGTGGCAGAGTTTCAAGGGATATTCGCAGATGCGGTCGTGGTTGTGCGTGCCACTGGTCGCGTCGCAGCGCGTGCTGGGCCTGCTGTCACTCAGCGACGCCCGCCCGCAAGCCTTCTCGCCAGACCATCTGCGCTTGGCGAAGTCGCTTGCCATTCCCGCCGCTGTCGCCATCCAGAATGCGCGCCTTTATGAACGCGCCGAGATCTATGGCGCGGAGCTCGAGCAACGGCTCGAGGATCTCGAGCAAACCCAGAACGCCCTGCGCGAAGCGGAACACGGCAGGGCACTCTCCGAGGAGAAGTTCGCGAAGGTGTTCCGGTCGAGCCCCATCGCTTTTTCCATTACCACCGTCGAAGAGGGACGCTTCCTCGATGTGAACGAAGCGTTCGAGCGCAGGTACGCATACGCGCGCGAGGAACTCCTCGGCCGCACCGTATTTGATATCGGAATCTGGGATGACCCGGGCGAACGGATGCGCATGTTAGAGGAGATTCGCGAGCACGGCCGGGTGAGCAACCGGGTTACCCGTTTCCGCAAGCACTCGGGCGAAGCCATCGATACTTTCTATTCGGCAGAGATCGTGGCCATCGAAGGCTGCGATTGCGTTTTAGCTGTTTCCGAAGATCTCCCGGAGCGCGTGGAATTCGGGGCCCCGCTCGCCCGGAAAGCGGCCTTCTGAGTCGTGCGTCATGGTATGGTCGGCTGGATTCTCTGACGGAAACAATACGCGGTCGTCGCACCATGCGGGTCCGAACGGCGGTGTGCCCCTCAGGGTTGGAATTTCCGTTCCCGAACGTACGTCCAATGGCGGAAAATCGAATATCTGAGGCCGCCATGAGCGAAACAGCAAGCGAACTGTGTGCAAAATGCGGAACCGAGATTGTTCCCGCCCGCCGAGTGGATTTCACTTTGAAGGATGGAACCAGGGTCTGCGAGCCCTGCTTTGTAAAGGCAAACGCCCGGGTGGTACGGGAAAGCGACGACTTTTATCGTCACTGAACTCGGGCCGCGTTCCGCCGGCGGCCGCGCATGTTTCGAATGGCCACGCAACGCTGGCGCAGACTTAACTCGCCGCCCCACCGCAAATAATTGAACGACACAGATGGAGAACCGGCCAACAATGCCCGGTTCCAGTCACGTTTAAGAACGATCTTGTCGAGAGCGGCGGCCACCGAGCGGACCGACTAATTGGCTGGCTCCCAGCCATCGGTCGGGTTGTACGCTACTATGTCCGGGACAATCTTCTCCGTATCGGGACCCAGGTCTTGCTGCTAGACGACGCCGTCCCGGTTGATGATGAACGTCATGATGCCGGAGTCGCCGTATTTCACCGGCGGACCTAATCCTTCGGCGGCCAGGACCTCGGCGACTGCGACGGTTTGCATGCGATTACGACGCTCCGGTCTGACCACGGTTACGTTAAACGACGATATCGATTCAGCGCTGTACCAGCGAGCCAGTCCATTGTCAGCAATCGAACCGCTGTGTCCGTACCGCTATTGAATGTCTTGAAAAACCTCTCGCGTTCCATGTCCTAGGGGCCTTTCGGAACAGCCGGCAGCGGCTCGCCGGCCAGCCGTTTCTCGACCAGCCCCGCGACGAAATCAGCGAACGGCGCGATGTCTTCGCCGACGCTGGCCTTTTCGAGGGCATGCATGTAGGCGGTGCGGTTTTCAACGGGAATGACCGTCCAGGGATAGCCGCCGGACGCCATCATGACGTTCATGAGGAAGCGGCCGACGCGGCCGTTGCCATCCACATAAGGATGGATGTAGACGAATATGAAATGTCCAAGCACGGCGCGGACGGACGGTTCCGGCTCCGCGCGCAGCAAGTCGAACAATGCCGGCATGGTGTCCAGCACGGCCTCGCGGTTGAGCGGCAAGTGCATGGATTTGCGGATGTAGACGGGGCCGTTGCGATAGCCTGCGAGATCGCCCGGCTTGAGAATACCGGCCGTCACGCTCGGCGCGAACAGCTCGCGGTACCAGTTCCGGTGATCGGCGGCAGCGACGTCGCCGGCGTTCGCGCCTTCGACGACGCGGCGCACGCTGCCTTGCACCGACTGGTAGGCCAGCCAGTAGCCACGCGCCGCCATGGCGTTGCGCTCTTCGCGGTCGCCCTCGTTCGCCTCCGGGTTCCACGTCCCGGTCCGTACGCGCTCGATGAGGTCGCGCGTCACGCGGTAGCCTTCGATCGACAGCGAATGGTAGGCGTCGGTGACATAGGCATCGTCGACGCGCTTCATGTAGGCGTCGATGTTCTTCGGCAGGCCGGGCGCTTTCGGAAACCGCTCGATGACCGGCGCACGCATTTTTTCCCACAGGAGCCGGATGCGGTTGAGGTAGGGTGACGCCTCGCGGGCGGCGAAGACGAGCGCGGGCTTGTCGGCGAAGGGATCGTTCTCGCGGGCGTCGTAGCCGGCGGCTGCCATTGTTTTCAGAATTTCGTCGGCGATCTGCGCGCGGCCGATATTGCGCAACGCGCCCGCCAGCCGGCCGGCAATCACCGTATGGCCACCGTTGAGCAGGCGTTCCAGCAGCGGCGAAGCATCGCGGATCAGCGGCAGCACCGCGCGCACATCCGTCGCATGGTCCGTGAAAAATCCCGGTGAACATTCGATCAGCGCGCATTCGGGCGAGAAAAGACGCAGGCCGTCTTTTTCGGCGCGGTCGGCGGCGGCCGGCAGCGCGGCGCGCAGGTCGAACAGCGACGTGCCGTGCGGGAATTTTGTAATTTTATTGCGCGCGCCGGCCGATCGCACCATCAGCTGGCGGGGCACGGTCCAGTTGCCCGCGTGGAGCGACAGGGATTGTTCAGGCGCAAGACACCAGTCCGCGCCGAACCGCTCATCGAGATAGGCGGCGCAGAAGCGCCAGAAGGAAGCGTACCAGGCGGTGCTCTCCCCTTTGACCTCGTCGGGACGGCTCGGGATGTACCAGCCCTTGATGACTTCCTGCAGGAAGCCGGCGGCCATGAGGCGCTCCCGGTGCGTGCGCGTCAGGTCGCGCGCGCGGATCGCGGCCGCGCCGCCGGCGGCCTGGAGCTTTTCCAGCAGTTCGAGTGATTCGGCGAGTTTTTTCGGCGGCGTGGCCATCAGCGGCGTCCCCCGCTAGCTTATTGCGCTGTACGGTAATTAGCTTTTTATGTTGTACCATTATTAGCTTATTGTGTCGAGCCAATACTAGCTTTTCACGGGTTTGCCGGCGCTGCGCATGCGCCGAGGCAGGGGCTCCTCTGCGAGAACAAGGCCCTTAGCATCTGTGGCAGATGTACCTTATATAAGGTCCAGCAACCTGTCAGGACTGGCCCGTGCAGTGAGATGATGTCCATCAGAATTCACCGCGTCGAGGAGGATGCCGGTGTCCAGACCCAGTTCATTCAGCCGTCTAGCCTTGCCGATCTTCCGATGGGCCGCCCATCGGGGTATTTGGTGAGATATGGGCTTGCGAGATCATGGGCGGCTTCCTCCAGAGCTTCCGTTCAGCGAAGTGGCCGGAGAAACGAACACGACAACATCCTAACTTGGGCGTGCCAGCCCCGCTCGTAGCAAGTAACGATAGGATACCTAGAGCCCGGCTCGCCCGTAAGCATAATTCCCAACCCGTGGTTTGAACCTCCAGCAGCTCTTGGGTTCGAGTCGAGCGACCCCACTCGAAATCTTACACTTCTGTTTCGCGCAACTTCCGAAGGCTCGGTTCCGACGGCTAGGTATACAATATTCTGACTTTACAGTAGACTTTACAGCTGACGAGGCATAGCGAAGATGACTCCACTCCAGAAATCGCCGAAGAACGAAGCGCGCGGGCGGCCGCGCCTTGCTTCTGCCGATACGCGTCGCCGCCGGGTCCTCGCATTCCTTCGCCAGCACGGCGCACCCATCACCGGAGGGGAACTCGCCCGGCGTCTCGGCGTGAGCCGTGACTCCCTGGTGCAAGACGTCGCCATCCTGCGCGCCGGCGGCGAGCCGATCGTTGCAACGCCAAGGGGCTACCGCCTGCCGGAAAGCTCCCCGCAACTGCACCGGGCCATCCTGGCGTGCCGGCACTCGCCAGAACGAACCGGGGAGGAGCTTGAGATTCTGGTCGACCACGGAGTCAGGATCCTCGACGTCATCGTCGAGCATCCCGTGTACGGCGAATTGCGGGGATCGCTCGGGCTTGAGTCTCGTGCCGACGTGCGGGATTTTCTCACGCAGGTGCGCGTCTCGCGCGCGGCGCTTTTGTCCTCGCTCACGGGCGGCGTGCATCTGCACACGGTCGAGGCTTCCCGGCCGGAAATGATCCTGCGGGCCAAGCAACGTCTGCGCGCGCGGGGATTCCTTCTGAAATAAGGGCGTCCGGTGAGCGCTCTCGATATCTGCCGCAGGATTTCATAATTCCAAACAAGGGGACCCGCCAGCATGCCCAGGGCAGAAGTAGAGAAAAACTTCGAGGAACGCTACACGCTTCCGGCGGTCGAGAGCGTAGACGACACCCCTGAAGAGATTCGCAGAAAACAAGAGAGCGTGCGCGAACTCTGCAGGCGAAGGAACGCGGTCTTGCTGGCGCACCACTATCAACGGCCCGAGATCCAGGAAGTAGCGGATGTGGTAGCGGATTCGCTCAAGCTCTCGCAGGCCGCGGCGAAAACCGGCGCCGAGGTCATCGTCTTTTGCGGCGTGCACTTCATGGCCGAAACGGCTGCGATTCTGCTTCCCGAAAGGATCGTCCTTTTACCGGACCTGCGCGCCGGCTGTTCGCTCGCCGCTTCGCTGACGGCGGAGGAATTGCGGGAGTGGAAGCGGAAGGTGCCGGACGCTGTGGTGGTCGCTTACATCAATACCACCGCCGCCGTGAAAGCCGAGAGCGACTACTGCTGTACGTCGGCGAACGCCGCAAGAGTCGTCTCCGCGATCTCCGCGGACCGGCCCATTCTTTTTGTGCCGGATCAATTTCTCGCCGCCGTGGTCGCACGGCAAACAGGGCGAGCGAACATCATCGCCTATCCGGGCTACTGCCATGTGCACAAGACCATTCGTCCCGAACAGGTGATCGAGATTCTCGAAGAGCATCCCGATGCCGAGCTTCTGCTGCATCCCGAATGCGGCTGCGTGAGTTCCTGCATGGCCAAGGCTATGGACGGCACGCTGCCTCCCGGCCGCACCTTCTTCCTCTCCACCGAGGGCATGCTCCGCCACATTGGTGAATCCTCTGCCACCGAATTCGCCGTCGGAACCGAACTCGGCATTCTCCACCAACTCAATAAAAAGTATCCCCAGAAGACGTTTCATCCCGTGAATCCCCACGCGGTCTGCGCGTTTATGAAAACCATCACGCTCGACAAAGTCATCCGCTCGCTCGAAACGCTCACGCCGCGCGTGCGCGTGCCGGAAGACATCGCGCGCCAGGCCAAGCGCGCGATCGATCGCATGCTCGACCTCGCGTGAACCCTCCGTGCTGAAAATCGGGATTCTCGGCGTAGGAGCCATCGGCAGCACGATCGCCGCCGCGCTCGACCGCCAGCAGCTCGATGCGGAACTTGTCGCTCTGGCGGATCAAGATCGCGCGCGGGCGGAAGCTTTGTCCGCGGAACTTTCCGCGCGCCCGGCTGTCGTTTCCGTCGACGAGTTGATCGAGCGCTCCGAACTTGCGGTCGAGGCCGCCAGCCAAGCGGCCCTCGGCGAGTTTGTTCCCAAGGCGCTTGCGCGCGGGCGCGACATGCTGATCATGAGCGCGGGAGGTTTGCTGGGCCATGAAGAATGGTTCCGCGAGGCCCGGGAAAAGAGCTGCCGGATCTATGTTCCTTCAGGAGCAATCGCCGGACTGGATGGGATCAAATCCGCTTCGATCGGGCGCATCGAATCGGCAATGCTCACCAGCCGTAAGCCGGTCGCTGCGCTCAGGGGATCGAAGTATGTGATGGAGCGAAACCTGGCGCTCGACAGCTTCCGGGAAGAGACCGTCATCTTCGAGGGACTCGCCGAGGAAGCGGCTCGCGCCTTTCCGGCAAGCTCGAACGTGGCGGCCTCGCTGCGTTTGGCTCTCGATCCCGCACGTCCGGTCCCGCTGCGCGTCCGCATCATCGCCGTACCCGGGGGAAACCAGAACGTCCATGAGATTCGCGTCGAGGGCGAATTTGGACGGTTCACCGTTACGGTCGAGAACCGGCCCTCCAGAACCAATCTGCGCACTTCACAGCTCGCCGCGTTTTCCGCCATCGCCACACTCAAGAATCTCACACGATCCCTGCGCGTCGGCACGTAGTCGCTCCTCGGCCCGTATTCCGCAGCCTGGAGAATCTGGGCCACGCTGGGCTTCTCTGGCTGGTCAGAGCCAGAGGGCCACAACGAGATTTGCAAAGCGGATTCTGGAGGGCAGAGCGCGGCGGATGGCAGGTTGTTGGTCCTCGATCGAGGTTCTCACAAAAGTCCCTTTCCCAAGACTCTCTAGTGCCGTTAGCAGCCGCCTCCTCATTTCCGATCATTCCAGTCCGCAGCCGAACCTCGACACTTCAGTCCACAACGGAAACAGAACTCTGACTGTCGTGTCCAAACGCGACGCGGTGCGCTTCGGGCCCGGCCGCGATGACCATCGTTGTAACCACCATCGCCAGGCCTACAAACGTTCCCATGACCTGTCCATAACTAAACCGACGGCTTAACGATGCCTCAATGAAAGGCGCGGATGCGGCAAATACAACTCCGAGTTGATAAGAGAATCCCGGCAAGAACCCTCTTACTCGGTCCGGTGAGAGTTCGTTGATGTGTGCGGGAATCACGCCCCACGCTCCGTGAACCATGAACTGCATCAAGAAGGCTCCCAGAGCGAGCAGCGATAAGCCGGGCGAGAATACCCATAGCGGGATTACCACGAGTCCGCCGACCACGGCGGACAGCATGGCTCGACGACGCCCGGCATGGTCCGAGTACAGGCCGAACAGGGCCGCGCCCGCGATGGCGCCCAGCATCGAAATAATGCTAAGGATGGCGGTTATGTGTGGCCGGTAATGACGCTGCTGCTGGAGGTACGTCGGATATAAGTCCTGCGTGCCATGCGAAAGAAAATTCATCATAGCCATCAGGATGACCATGTAGGCGAACCGTTTCCAGTTCACCAGGAGCTCGCGAAAGTAACTGCGCCCATCCTTTCGTTTCGCGGCCGTCGACTTCCAGGCGTCGCTCTCCTTGACCCTCGAGAGAATAAAAAGCGTGAGCAAGGCCGGGATCACGCCGATGAAGAACATCGTTCGCCAGCCCCAACGCGGAAAAACAACCCAGAACGCGATGGCTGCCAGCAAATTATCCAGCGCATACCCCTCTTGGAAAATCCCGGAAAAGACGCCGCGCGATTTCGCGGGTATCGACTCCATGGCAAGAGCGGCCCCCGCCGGGGCCCTTTTTTCGTGCTGGCTGCACCTCCGACCAACCCGCCAGAAGTTCGCCGCAACCATGGACGGCGTAGCAGCATGTCTTCCGGCACGCGCTCCTCGTTTCCGACCGCGAGTGCCGAGGGTCCGTACCCTGCGATCGAGGACGCTCGGCCCCGAAACGGCTGGCACCCTCCGCCGCGCTTGCCCGAACCACGTCCGCGGATTCGGAACGAGCCCGCTTCTGTATCTGAACGGACGCCGGAGCATCGTCATGATGGCCGGAAGGGACTGCGATTGCCTGATCTGCCGCCTGGAGGAAAGCCTCATCGCTGAACTCAGCCAGGAAAAAGGCCTCGAAGAGTACCGGCTCTGGGCGCGATCGAGCGAAGTCCTGGCCGTATTTGCGACCCCTTCCGAACTCATCGCTCATCTGCACCGGCAGAGTGAGGATCAGAATTCCTCAGTCGATGAGGTGATTGCGGAGCTGGTCCGAACCAGCAACGATGAGCGGCTTGATCCGATCGGGCAGTCACTGCTGCTGCTCGTCTTTGTTCCGACCATCCACCGCACGACGAGCCAAATCAGCGCCGCGTTTCCCCCGCTCGGCCGCGACGACACGGCCCAGCACCTTTTCGCAACGCTTCTGGGATTCCTGCATTCCCAGGAACTCCGCTCACAGCGCTCGCACCTAGCCTTCATCGTCGCCCGAAGGATGCGCCGGAGCGCATTCCGCTGGGCCATTCGCGAATCTCGTCTGAACCTGCCGGCGGATCGGGACCCCGCTCCGACCACGTCCCAAGAAACCGACGAGACCCGCGACGAATCGCATGCCGGCGTTCTGCTCGCCAAGTTTCTCGATGACTGTCAGCGCAGCGGATGGTTATCCGAACAGGAACGGCAACTTCTTGCGCAATTGAAACTCGAAGGTATCACGGGCGCGGAACTCGCCCGTCGCAGCGGCCATTCCGTTACCGCGATCTACCACCGCACTCAGCGCGTTCTGGAACGACTGCGCCGGATCGCCCGAAAATCGGCCGGCGGCGTAAGCGAGCAGCTCGATCTGTTCCGGTCCTGAGCAGAGTCATTCGTATCCTCGTGCGAAAACTCGACTCTTGCGAGTTTCACTTTGGCCGCTGGCACACTCACCACTTTAAGCGGAGCTGCAAGGACCGCGCGGCGCCGATGGCGTAGAGCTGGTTAAACCTTCCAATCGTTCTTAGCCCGCCGCCGCTGAGCTGTCCAAAAGTCGAATCGCTGATACCGGTCGACATTTCCGGTACCACGGAAAAATATTTTCACTAGTACCCGGTCAATTTTCGCTGGCGTTGACAGATTAGTATAGTGAGGGGAGTCCTCGCCGGTTACTCCCGCAGACCTGCAGCCCGGCCGCTTCCATCGGCCGCTGGTTTCGGTCGCGCGTGCGGCCTCTACGGAAGGCACGGACGCGATTGTGGGGCAGATGCTGTCACGGAGCGAACGCTCCAAGTGTGCCCGGATGAAAACGTCCGGCAAACCGGCGCGAACAGCCGTCCCTCGCAATCGACTTCCTTTCCCTTGTCTTCCCCTGAGCCAAGTCCTACGGGGACTCCCTTCCTATTTCGCAACTCGAACCAGAAAGGGAGAGCCTCATGAAACGAGTTCTTCGGAAATACCTCGCGAACTTATCCCTGCGGTCGCTGCTCCTCGCGATCCTCACGCTTCTGCTCGCCGCTCCTGCTATCGCGCAACAGGGGAATTCTCCGTGGGAGAACGCTGTCAACGTGCTGATGACGGCGTTCACGAGCACGATTGCGCGCGGACTCTCGCTGGTGGCTATCGTCGTCTCCGGCCTGACTTTCGCTTTTGGAGAGGGGGGTTCGAAGCGCGTCCTCGCGGGTGTGCTCTTCGGCGTGGGCATGGCTATCGCCGCGGTGAACTTCCTTGCTTGGCTCTTTCCGGGAGCGTGAGGCGAAATCGAGCGAGGAGACGCAGATGCCAGAAACACGACGAATCAACAAAGTGCATCGGTCGCTTTCTCGGCCGCTCACCATCCTGGGCGCCGAACGAAAGCTTTTCTTCTTTGCCATGTGTCTGGGCGCGGCCACGTTCAACCTTCTCGGGAGTCTGTTGGGAGGGTTGCTCATGTTCTTGCTGCTCTACTTTGTGGCCCGTTGGGCGACCCAAACCGATCCGCAGATTCTGCGCTTCTTGTTGAGCGCGGCCACGCTGCGCAGGGAGTACGACCCCATGAAGTTCACCTCGATTGTGGTTCGCAGGGAAGGCGATGCTTAAGCTCCAGCGCATTTTCAAGAACTACCAGGAAACCGGCTCGCTCTCGGAGCAAGTCAATCTCTACGGATTCATCGGGCCGGAAGTCTTCTTGACCAAGTCCGGAGAAACGGGAGTAGTTCTCGAAGTTCACGGCGTCGACTACGAGTGTCTCGACCAGGCCGCGATCGATGGCTTCACCAAGCGCCTGGAGTCGGCGCTGAAACTGTTTGATGAAAATTGCCGCCTCTACCAGTACCTATTCAAGCGCAACAATCAGACCATCCCCTACCAGCTCTATGCGAATCCGGTCGTCGATGCCGCCATCGAGAATCGCATTGCCTATCTCCGAGCCAAGGCCGGCACGCTGTTCGCGCTGTCCGTGTATTACGTCCTGCTCTACCAGAGAACGGAAACCTCCGAGCGCCTGCAGGCCGCGCTCTCCCGGTTTCTGCGGCATCCCTCGAAGACCTTTTTGGAACTGTGCGCGCAGTCCTTCTCCACCAAAAAGACGGTGCTAGTTCTGGGAAAAGATCTCGAAGAGGCCCAGGCGGCCGTTCTGCAGAAAGCGCGCAATCTCATCCTGCAGGTCAGCGACTTTCTTCCTGCGCGGATTCTGGGCAAGCACGAAGCCTTTCGGGTTTTGAAACAGACACTCAACTTCGATCCCGAAAAGCTCGGCGCGGCTCGCCTCAAACACGACACGTTTCTTGATTACTACCTCCCGGAATCGCACGTCGAATGTCACCGCCGCCATCTGCGTGTCGACGACGACTACGTCAAAGTCTTGACGCTGAAGGAGCCTTCGGCGCAGAGCTTCCCGCTCATCTTCCGGCGCTTGCTGGAAGTCGAAGCGAACTACCACATCGTGACCGAGTGGAAGAAAGAGGATTCCGGCAAGACCCGCCGGACCATCCAGGCCAAGCGCCGCCACTTCCACAACACCAAGCGCTCGTTCGCAAGCCAGGTAAATTTGGGCGACGCGCCTGCCCAGGACATCCTGCTCGATGATTCTAAGGAAGCCCAGGTGCGCGAGCTGGGCGAAGGGATGAAGGAGATCGAGATCGCCGGAAATTATTTCGGCCTGTTTTCACTCATGGTGGTGATTTACGACCGCGACTTAGCCAAGGTCGAGCGGGCGTGCGCGGAATTCTACAAAGTGTTCAGCGTTCATGACGCGCAGCTCTATGAAGAGAAATACAATCTGCTCAACGCCTTTCTTGCCGCCGTTCCCGGCAATCACGCCTTCAATTTGCGGTATTTGTATCTGCTGAATACCAACTATGCCGATTTCTCGTTTCTCTTTACGCTCGATTCGGGCGATGCGCGCAACCGCCATCTCCGTGCGGAGTATCTGGCGGTGCTTGAAACCAATCACCACACTCCGTATTTTCTGAATCTCCATTACCGCGACGTCGCGCACACCATGATTCTCGGCCGAACCGGGGCGGGGAAATCATTTTTGATTAATTTTTTGATTACCAATCTCCAGAAATATTCACCGCACACGTTCATCTTCGACTTGGGCGGAAGTTTTGAAAGCCTGACGCAGCTCTTTGGCGGCTCCTACGTCTCGGTGGGCCTCGCGTCCCAGGACTTCAGGATCAATCCCTTTTCGCTCGCGCCCACCAAGGAAAATCTCGATTTCCTCGCGCTGTTTCTCAAGGTCTTGCTGCAAGGCCAAAGAGCAGGTGAGCTGGATCCCGCGACCGAGCGCGATCTCTATCACCAAATCGAAAGTCTCTACTCGGTCGATCCCGCGCTGCGCACGCTCGGGGTGCTGGCGAATACCCTCGGCCACGATCTTGCGGGCCGCCTCGCCAAATGGACCCGCGGAGGACAGTTCGGATTCTTGTTCGACAACGCCGAAGACACGATTTCGTTCTCGCGCTTCCAGTCCTTCGACTTCCAGCGCATGAGCGGCTACCCGGACCTGCTTGAGCCGCTCTTGTTCTACATCCTGCATCGCGCGAATGCCGTCATCTGCGATCGCGAGTCGAGTTCCGTCTTCAAGGCTTTCTTCATCGACGAGGCGTGGGTGTTTTTGAAGAACCCCGGCATCCAGCGCTACGTGGTGGAAGCTCTGAAGACCTGGCGCAAGCACAACGCTGCGATGGTGCTCTCGACGCAGTCGCTCGATGAACTGAAGCGCTCCGATATCCTCGACGTGATCGTCGAAAGCTGTGCGACGAAGATCTTCCTCGCCAATCCCGACATGGACCGGGACCTCTACCGCCGGCAATTCCATTTGAACGAAACCGAAGTCGCGCTGATCGCGAACCTGATTCCCAAGCAACAGTTTTTGATCAAGACCCCCGACGTCGGCAAGGTCGCGAACCTGAATGTCGACCCCAAGAGCTATTGGCTCTACACCAACGATCCCTACGACAACAAGAAACGGAAAGAGGCGTTCGAGACACACGGGTTCGAGCGAGGCCTTGAAGTGCTCGCGGGAGAGCGCTCGTGATTCCGAGTGTTCCCGTTGCCGACTCTCTCGGCTGCCGGGTGCTCCAGGATGGATTGCTCTATGTGGTCGGTCTTCTTGCGGCCGGCGGTTCTCTCCTGGCTTCGATTTACGCTCTTCCGCGCATCGCTCGATTTTTCGACGACCGCGCGGCGGTCTCTCGGAAGCAGACACCATTTTCAAAAGGAGTGAAACGATGAAGCGAGTTAATTCGTGCGAGTGGCAGTTGGCTTTTGTGCGTGTCGTAGCGGTGGTCGTCTTGGTTGCGGCCCTTCCGCCTTCCGCAGTGTGGGCCGCAAGCGAAGCGGCGCGCGTCGTGAAGTATTCCAAGGAAGATATCGTTCCGGTTCACGCGAAGCTGCGCTTCTCGACCCTGATCGTTCTTCCCGAGGATGAGGAGATTCTCGACTTCACCACCGGCGACAAGGAATTCTGGATCATCAACGGCGCGCACAACCTCTGCTACGTACATCCGGCGCAGGCCGGCATCCGCAGCAACTTGAACCTCATTACCGCGAGCGGCCACGTCTACTCGTTTTTGCTGACCGAGATCAGCAGCGAACCGGGCGCCGAGCCCGATCTCAAGATCTTCATCGAGCCCAAGGAAACCTCCGGTTTTGCGGCGAAGACTGGTCTTGCGGGATATGTGACCGCCGGAGAGGCCGAAGCCTACAAGAAAGAACTTGCGGCGCTCCGGACCCAGACGGCCGAGGAGATTCACGCCGCGGAGGTCCGCGCGGCCGATGAGGTAAACCGCTTTCGCGCGGACTATGCCGCGAAACTCGTCTTCGATTACGTGTTCGACGCGAAGGCCGCGCGCGAGCCGTTCCTCGTGTCGGCCATTTATCACGACGAACGCTTTACCTACATCCGCTCGACCGCGCGCGAAAAGCCCGCTCTCTATGAAATCAAGGATGGTAAGCCCAACTTGATTTCTTTCCAACTCGAGCGCGACGTGTACATCGCTCCGAAGATTATCGACGCGGGATACCTCGCTGTCGGCAAGAGGAAATTCACGTTCGCGCGGCGGGTGGCCGCGAACTGAGGCCCGAGCGATGGTCGAAACCCCGCAGGTCCAAGACAAAGCACCCAAGCCCGAAGGGCTTCTGCCCAAGAATGTGCAGTCCTGGCTTCTGGTGAGCCTCGCGTTCCTGATGGTCGCGATCATGTGGCTAACGGGTGGCAAAAAGCCTCAGCCCGCGCGGCCCGCGTCGTCCGCAGCTCCCGCGGCGGCGCCCCTCGAAGTCAACGAAGCCAAGATTGCCGAGTTGCAGAAGCGCATCGAGGAACTGCAGCGGCAGCAGCTTGTGGCGCAGAGCGCGCTCGCGCACGAAACCCGCGTGCTCGGCGGTGAGGACTCTGCTCCCGCGCAACCATCGGCCGCTGGTCCTTCGGGCGAGCCCCATGAAGATCCCATTCAAGCCGAACGCCAGAGGCATGCGTATGTGTCGCTGTTTGCCTCGAACGTCGCGCTCAGTTACCGCAAGGCTCCCGCAGTTCCGGCGCCGCCAGCCGAAACCCGTGCCGCTCCTATTGCGCCCGCGCCCGAGGCGCCTCAAGAGGCGCAGTTATTGAAAGAGATGCAGCCGAATCTCGCGCCGGTCGCGCCCGCGCGCAACGATTCCGCGGAAAAACCCAACGATCGAAAGGAGGAACCGAAAAACCCTGCCGCCGTCGCGGCCGGCGCTGCCAATACGGCGGCAGGAAAAACCTACCTGCTCTTTGAAGGAACCATCCTTGAAACGGTTTTGATCAATCGTCTCGACGGGGGCTTTGCTGGCCCCGTCGAGTGTCTCCTTTCGAATAATGTTTACTCGAACGACCGCCAGCATCTGCTCATTCCCGCAGGCTCGAAACTGCTTGGGGAAACCAAGAAAGTCGACACCTTCGGCCAGACGCGTCTCGCTGTCGTCTTCCATCGCGTGCTCATGCCTGACGGGTATTCCGTCAACCTCGATCAATTCAAGGGACTCAACCAGATCGGCGACACCGGATTGCGGGACCAGGTCAATAACCACTATCTCCGCATCTTCGGAGTTTCGCTCGCCATTGGCGCGCTCGGAGCGGTTGCGGAAGGCGGAACCACAGGGTCCCTTAACGCATCCGGTTCCGACTTGATGCGGCAGGGATTCGCGCAAGGCACCGCTCAGTCTTCGGCGCAGATCCTCGATAAGTTTCTCAACATCATGCCCACGGTAACCATCCGGGAAGGACACCGGGTCAAAGTCTATCTTTCTGGCGATCTCGCATTGCCCGACTACAGCAACCACACCATGCCTTCCGACTTGTGAAGGCCAAAGGAGAGAGTTTCATGAAAAGAAAGATCCTGATTTCCGTTCTGGTGTTGGGATTGGGAGTAGGCACCGCGACCGCGCAGTTCGGCAGCGGAATCGTCTATGATCCCACCAACTATCACAACGCGCTGCTTCGCTACTACCAGCTCCAACAGCACCTCGTGGAACTGCAGAAGAGCTACGCCAAAATCACAGGACAACTCAACCTTGCTTTGCAGATGGCGCAGTTCGTCAAGAACATGCCCGCCCGTTACCGCGCCCTGTTCTCGCAGTGGCGCAAAGTCACCTCGCTCAATAGTTTCGGGAACACGGTCTCGTGGATCAACGGCATCAACACCGGCGTCCTCCCCAATATCAACGCTGGGTATCTCCAGTCCACCAGCCAGCTCTCTCCGTATAGCTCCTACGAGCTTTCCGGAATGGATCCGATGGAGCTGGGACGTGTGCAATCGCAGTACGCATCGATCGAGCTGGCTGACGGCGCAAACATCAATGCCATGGCCACCATTGGCGCGATTCGTGGTACCTCCGTCGGTATCGAAACGCAAATCGGAAATCTCGAACAGGATTCGTTTTCGGGCGACCCCGGCCTCAACAGCGAAGTCTCGGTGCTCAACAAGATCAATGCCGCGGGCGTCCTGACGCTGCGCACCCTCCAGGACTCGAACAAACTTCTCGCCTCGCTCCTGGAGCAACAGACCATCCTCGCGAAACAACAGCGCGACCAAACCACCAACGCGATCAACATCGATATCGGACGCGATGCGACTTTAGCGAGCAACATGGCCCAGGTCAGCGGGACCATCACGAGTTCACTTCAAAACTTCCGCATGCCGTAGGCGTGTGGAGACGGACGCCCGGGCGTCGAAGGAGCCGACGGCAGTGCAAACCGACTTTCTGCAGTTTATCTTCCAGTCGATCAACACCCTGCTTACCCAGAACCTCGGTTTCTTCGACACCATGGGCCAGAATCTTTTCCGCTCCTTCGCCACGATCCTGGTGGCATGGTTTGGAATCAAGTCCGCGCTCGCTTCGGCTTCGGGCCGGCCTGCTTTCCATTTCGATCATTTTGCCAGCTTGCTTCTGACCATCAGCTTCGGTTTCGCGATGGTCAATTACTACAGCACGCCCATTCCGGGCATCGGCACGAGCTTTCACAATATCGTCACCGACGAAGCGCAGTTTCTCTCGAGCCAGATCGACCAAGCGCAACTGCAAACCGTCGTAAACCAAGTGGCGGACTTTGAATCGCGGATGGACTCACCTAGCTGGGGAGACATCTTGGGAACCGCGATTTATGTGACCGTGACCATCCTGCTCGCGGCAGCCCAGGCCATCGCCATTGTGGTGATCGCCTATGGGTTCATTGCGACGGCGGTTTGCGTGCTGGTCGGCCCCGTGTTTGTTCCTTTCTTTATTGTTCCGAAGATGGAGTGGCTCTTCTGGGGCTGGTTCCGCTGTTTCATCCAATATGCTTTCTACCAGGTCATAGCGGCTGCCATCGTATACGTCATCGGGAATCTCATGCTGGGTGCGCTTCGTCTGCCGCCCGCAGGCACGCTTTCGACCGTCGAGCTGATTGCCTGGTTTCCGGTCCTTTTTATTACCTTCCTCGCTTCCATCTATGTGCTGTTGAAAATTCCCGCGCTTACCAACCATATCTTCAGCGGGACTTCCGGCGGATCGTCGGCAGCGGTCCTCGACAAGGTGTTCGGATGAAGAGCGATGCGAGCTTCGAGGATGCCAAGCGGCTTTACCTCGAGCAATACGGGGACCCCATGGTGACGAACACATATCTAAAGATTGCTCTGGTCTTGGTTTCGCTTGTGGCTGCGGGCCTCGCCCTGGTCGATTTGAAAACGATTCGCACGTTTCAGAACTTCCGGCCACTCGTGATTCGCATCAATGATCTCGGGCGGGCCGAGGCCATCAACTATCACAACCTGGAATACAAGCCGCAGGACGCCGAGGCGAAGTATTTCCTCTCGCAGTTCTGCGCCTTCTACTACCGCCGCAATCGCTACACCATTCAGGACGACTTCTCGAAAGCTTTGTACTTCCTCGACGGCAAGCTCGCGGACGGGATTTTCGATGCCTACCGCAAGAACGACATCCTCAAGAAATTCCTCACCAACACCGCGGCGCCCGAGATCGACGTCGAAGTCAAAAAGGTTGCGCTCGAAGAGATGCAGACCCCGCCCTTTCGCGCGCGCGTTGACTTCTATATGGTCTATTACTCTCCCGCCGACCATAGCGAGCTGAAACGCGATCTCTACACGGCAAACTTTGTCTTCGTTTTCAAGTCGCAGGTTCCCAACGAACTGATTCCCATCAACCCGCTGGGAATGACCATTACCTACTTCCGCGAAGATGAGGCGTTCAAGTGAGAGCCCGGGGGCCGATCCAAACCCAAGAGGTCGCGGGCGGACGCAGGCGAACGTCGGCCCAACCTCGGAGCGCCAGCGCCGCCCTGCCGCAAAAGCTTCCGCCCCCGCACGAGTCACGTCCCCACCCACCGATTTCTGCCACTCGAAGAAACGGCGCTCCTCACGAGGGCCTCCTTTTCGCCCCGCGGCCCGCCCGCTCCCACAAACACAAGGGACTCGAAGACAAACCCCAACCCAGGCGGAGGGCAGACTGATGGTCGCGAATGCTCTGCTGTTCACCATCGCCATCCTGCTCGCTTATGGGTTCTGGCTGCTCGATCAGCTGAAGTTCATGGCCCGCTACAAGGCCGTTGTGTTCCACGCGTACGGCCCTTGGATTCTCGGCTTCGGCGTCGTTCTTTTTGTGAACCTCTTTGGCCTTGCGGTCACTGTCAGCCGCCGCTTTCTTCTGAAGAACACGGGGCGCAAGCTCTCGCATCTCGACAAACAGTTCCATGTCGGCCACGTGGACATGCCGCTGCCCGCAGGCGACCAGGAGCCGAACTGATGTCGCGCGACGCGTTTTCTCACGATCCGCACGACACGCGCGAGCCGTCACCGCCGCGTTCGGTGCGCCGCCATGGACTGGCCCCTTCCGGTCCGCGGGACGACGGGAATACGAGAAGCGAGACGGGCGCTCGCCTGGAGCGGGGCGAGCATCGCGAACCAGAGAGGACGCAAGACGCGCCGAGCGGCGCGGAACGCGCTTACTACGTTCGCGATCGCTCGTATCTCCTTCGCGATTCCGAAATTGATTCCATGAAAGAAATTGGCAAGTTCCGAGTCATCGCGGCTGCGGACCTCGCCCGCTATGCCTATGGCGGAGACGGAAAGCGCATGGAGAAGGAGATCCACCACCTTGAACGCGAGCGCCTAGTTTCGGAAAAGACACTCGAAATCTCGCACGCGAAAACTCTCCGCGTTGTCACTCTGACCAAAGCCGGCCATCGCCTTCTCAAGCGAACCAATCTGCTGCCCGTTGACCAGGCCATCTATCACGGCTTGCTGAAATCCCGCGAGGCGAAACACGATGCGGACCTCTATCGCCTTTACCAAAAAGAGGCCGCCCGGATCGAGCGCGCGGGCGGCCGCCCGGTTCGCGTCGTCCTCGACTACGAAATCAAACGGAATCTGAATCGCGATCTCGCTTTGCTGGGCGCGGAGAAAGACAATCTCGACCGCAAGGCGGAAATCGCCGAAAAGCACGGACTCGCGATGGTGGGCGCAAGGATTCCGGTGCCGGATGTGCGGCTGGAATACGAGGACGCCGAGCGCCTCTTGCAGCGCGTCGATCTCGAGCTCGCGACCCGCGAATACCGGCCGCGATCGCTCGCCGAAAAAGCCAAGGCCGGCTTTGCCATCTACGGCCGGGCCGAGGACGCATCGCGTCTCCGCCGGATTCTGGACGAACGCGAACTCACGCAGGAAATCCTCACTCTATGAACATCGCGTCCGCACACCTCGATGCTCTGGAAGCCCTCGGATATACCGAGTCCGAAGCACGTTTTCTCTACCTCGTCGCCACCTATTCTGGCTACTTCATGGCCCGCCAGTTCCTGGCCTTTACCGGGGCCCATTGGGGCAGCCGCACGACGAACTTCTGGAGCAAGATCGAACGCTTGAGGCACGCCCGCACCGAGCGCTTTCCTCAGAGCGGCGCCATCCATCACCTGTTCTCGCGCCGGCTCTATCGCGCGATCGAGAAAGAACACCTGCGCAATCGCCGGATCCACGAACTGGATTTCATCAAGCGCCGCATCGCCATGCTCGATTTCGTGATCGCGAACCCGGAGTACGAGTACCTGGAGACCGAAGCTCAGAAGGTCTCCTATTTCTGCGCGAGAATGAAAATCAATGAACGCTTCCTTCCCGCACGCCTTTACCTCGGCCAGAACACCGCTCGCTCGAGCGTCCGGTACTTCGTCGACGGCTGTCCGATGTTTCTCGGTTTCACGCCGCCCGTGGTGACGTTCACCTATGTGCATGAAGGCCCCGTTCGCTTTGCCGGGTTTATTCATCACTTGGAGGACTATCTGCCCCTCTTCCGGCAGCTCTCCGAATTCCGGATGTTGTATGTCTCGCGTACCGACGCTCACTTCGCCAGGGCCACGGAAATCTTTGCTTCCTTGGTGAAGATTCCCCTGGAGTCGGACATCGCCGAAGACCTGCTGCGCTACTTCCGGGTGCGCAAGATGTGGGAGGAAAAGCAATACACGCTCGTGACCGACGCGGAGCTGATCTTCCGCAACGAGGCGCGCAGCCGATTCAAAGGCGCAACCTTCGAGGGACTGTATCGAAACTGGAAGTTCGGTCAGGTCAGCGCCGCCTCGATCGAAGAGAGATTTCAGACGAATGAGCGAAGGCGCACCATCGGTTTCGGAACCTCCCAGCTCCGCCCGATGCAAATATCCCGCCGGGATTCCGCAGACTTGGGTGCAGAAGGTAAAACTTGCGCTCTGCAAGCTCGCGATTGAGGCGTGCTTCAAGTTCCGAAGTTCTTCGGAGCCCGGAAAATACACAACCAGGAGAAAGCGAAAGTGACCGGGGAAAAAATGCAAAATCGGGCGGGAGCGCCCAAAAAGTTTCGGGGAGTCGCTCCCGCCCTCCGGCACGACGCGTCGTGCCGCATTTTTTCCACGGTGACGGGGATTTCAGACGAAACACAAATCACCTCAGGAGAAACGCAATGCCGATCGTTAAGAAAGCACCAGAAATGATGTCCCGGGAAGTAAGGCTCGAACAACCGGTGAACGAACCGCTCGAAGACTATGCGCGGTTCATCGAGAGCAGTCCGGATCACGTCATCAACGCTGTTCTGAAGAAGGTCCTTTGGCGGGACCTCGACTACCGCAAATGGCGGGGAGAACGGCGCGCGGCCCAGCCCGGCGCGGACAAGGCGCAACCGGTCGATGGACGAGGGAAGATGTGATGCAGAGGGTGCTCGAATCGCGCGCGTTCCTAGCGGCCATTCTGGCCATGGGCACGGGGCTCTTCTTGTTTTACACGCGCGCGTTTCCTGACGACCAAGTCTTCCTGCGGGTCATTGCCGCGCGGGCTCCCGAAGCCTTCTTGAGCTTCAAATACCTCTACTACACATTCCTGTTCTCAACCCCGTACTTGGTTTATTCGGCCGCTCTATCCGGCCTCTACATTTTTACTCTCAAAGCGAAGCGCCATATCGAACCGGAGTGCCTCCCTCTTTATCCCGATCCACGCACAAGAAACGATCTGTTTCTCGTTGTCGGTGAAGTGCACAATCCGCGCAAGCCCGTGCCCGCGAAGCAGCCTTATTGGCTCACGATTCCCGAGCGCGGATTGTTCACCGGAGTTGCAATTTTTGGCGCCGTCGGATCAGGTAAAACCAGTTGCTGCATGTACCCGTTCGCCGAGCAAATTCTTGCCTACCGAGCAAGCGACGCGGCCAAACGAATTGGCGGGCTAATCCTGGAAGTAAAGGGAGACTTTTGCCGCAAGGTGAGAGACATCCTGGATCGTCACGGACGGTCGGGCGACTACATCGAAATCGGTCTCGATTCCGAATACCGCTACAACCCACTGCACAACGACCTCGACGCCTACGCCCTGGCCTACAACATCGCTTCTCTGCTCAACAATCTTTACGGCCGCGGCAAAGAACCCTTCTGGCAGCAGGCTTACACCAATTTGGTCAAGTTCATCATCCTGCTGCACAAGGTCGCCTACGACTACGTCACGCTGTTTGACGTCTACGAATGCGCCATCTCTCCATCTCTCCTCCAGGAGCGGATCAAGGAAGCCGAGCACATCGTTCTAGGCCGCGACTACCTGGCCATTCCGCCGGACGTATACGGCAATCATGCGGCCGACCTAATGGCGTTCGGTTTCGTTCACGATCTCAAAGAGAACCGGCATCTGGCGCTGGCCACTCCCGAGTTACGGGCCACTTTGAAGCAGAAGGGGATTGCACCCGAAGCCCGGACGGTCCTCGATCGCCGCCAGGCCCATCCCGAGAAACTCGCGGAATTCGATGCTGTCCGGCGATGGTTCCAGAACGACTGGCAACGCATCGAACCGAAGCTGCGCACCTCCATCGTCGAGGGTGTTTCCGTCTTTCTTTCGCTCTTCGATGACAACCCGAAAGTGAAGAGGGTCTTTTGCCCGCCGAAAGACTGCTACGACCCAGCGAAGAATGCCCACAACGAGTTCGGCAAACCCCTGCCTTCGTTCGCCTGGCTGATCGAGCACGGGAAGGTTTGCGCTCTGAATTTTCCCATCGGTATGAACGCAGGCCTGGCCAAGGCCCTGGGCGTCATGATGAAGCTCGATTTCGAGCGCGCCGTTCTCAACCGGGTACCCGAGATGGAGGCCCGTCCGAGCGACTATTTTCGTCAGGTCCTGTTTCTCTGCGACGAGTATCAGCACTTTGCGACGGTCGGCGAAAGCGAACCCACGGGAGACGAAAAGTTCTTTAGTTTGTCAAGACAGCCCAAGTGTATTGCGATTGTCGCGACCCAGAGCATCAGCTCGCTCAAATCAGCACTCTCAGGAGATGGCTGGCGGACACTGTTGCAAACCTTCCGCACTAAGATTTTCCTCGCGTTGTCCGATGATTTTTCCGCCCACACCGCAAGCGTGCTCTGCGGGCGCGAAGACCAGCTCAAGGTGAGTTACAGCCTGTCCGAGAGCGGACACGACACCAAGGTCAGCTGGCTCACGGGCAAGGCGCTCTCCCACAAGGCCAATCTCATCGCTTCCAAGAGCTACAACACGCAAACCGATTACCGGTTTGACATGAAGACTTTCACCGAATTGCGCAACGCGCAGTCCGTCACCATCACCTACGACGGACTGAATTCTTCGCCGCCGATATTCTGCTACCTCAAGCCTTACTACAACGATCCTAACCAGTCCTACTTCGAGCAGCTCGCCCGAGGAGCCTTGTAATGAACGGATTCGAAATGATTCTGCCGTTTCTGAAACCCATCGAGCACTTGATTCTCGATGGCTCGATCAGTGAAGTAATGGTCAATGGTTCCGAGCACGTGTTCATCGAAAGAAATGGTTTTCTCGAGCGTGTACCGAACGTCTCGATCGGCGACAGGGCTTTGATGGTCGCGGTCAAGAATATCGCCCGGCGCCTCGGTGACGATATCTCGGAATCGAAACCCATTCTCGACTCGCGCCTCCCCGACGGGAGCCGTGTCGCCGCCGTTATCCCTCCGTGCAGTCTGGGTGGTGTCACTCTGACCATCCGCAAGTTCAACACCCGAAATTTTCGGATGGACGATCTGATCGCGGCCGGGACTCTTGACCGCGCCACCGCCAACCGCCTCGAAGACTACGTCCTTAGCCGAAAAAATATCCTCATCTGTGGCGGCACCGGGACGGGAAAATCGACACTTCTCGGGATTCTTGGAAAATTCATTCCCCCCGAAGAGCGCACCCTGGTGATCGAAGATACGGCGGAGATTCACCTCGCGCAGCAAAACCTCGTCCGCTTTGAAGCCCGCCGGGAACAAGACGGCCTTCCGGCGGTCGCGATTCGCGACCTTTTGAAGGCGTCCCTCCGCCACCGTCCGGACCGAATTATTCTCGGAGAAATCCGAGGTGGCGAAGCCTTCGATCTTCTGCAGCTCTTGAACACTGGCCATTCCGGCACGCTCTCGACGATCCATGCGAACTCGGCAAGACAGGGTCTGGCTCGTTTCACCAGCTGTGTCTTGCAGAGTGGAGTGGACCTTCCTTACCTCGCCATCAAGACAAACATCGCTGACTCGCTCAACGTCGTCGTGCACATCGAGAGAAGGCCCGGTCGCCGCTACGTATCCGAAATCCTGGAGATCAACGGATATGAGCCCGACGCTGATTTGTTCGACTACGGAGCGGTCTTTCTTTCGAAGAGGGATCAAGGATGACTACGGAGAGTGACTTCCAGCCCAGGTTTCTTACCGCTTCCGACTACGTTTTGGATCTGTTTGGCCCAACCGAAAACGTAGCCGTTGTCGTGCGCAATCGCGCGACCGGCAGGACGATTCAGAGGATCGCCCGGGCCGACACGGTAGCGGGCAAGGAGTTCCAGACCTGGTTTGCGAGCCAAAACGGGGCTGGCTCGGATGTCTTTCTGGGGATGAATCCCATCAAGCACGATGCTACGAGCCGTATAAAAGCCAATATAGAGGATATTCGGACGGTGTATCTCGACCTCGACAGAAAAGGCGACGAATCTCTCCAAGCGATCCGCAATTCCTCCGAAGTTCCACCACCTAATTTTGTTCTCGACACCTCACCCGGGAAGCATCAGGTCGTCTGGAAAATAAACGGCGTTACTCAGGATGAGGCCGAATCGCTCCTTCGCGCCCTGGCAAACGAATTCGATGGTGATCCGGCGGCCACTCAGGAAGCAGCCCGCTCGCTGGGCATCAGCCTGCGCACCGTCGACCGACTCATCGCCCTGAAGGAGCTTCCCGTACGCCGTTTGGGACGACGCGTGCTCATTCCCCGGGCGTCGCTTGAAAGCTTCCTGCGGAGCGATCACCCGACACAAACGATTTGATAATCCAACCGCTAATTTCTAAACTATTGAACACCGGAAGCGAAGTACGCCGGATGAAGCTCGAACCTCTTAGACGGATCGCGGCGAATACCGCGACGCGCAGAGATTAGAGACACGACATGGAAACCTTGAAAAATTCGCAGAATAGTACGGGGGATGCGACCCCCAAAGAAGAAATGAAGGTGATCATTAAGCAGCGTGGAATCTTTGAGAAGGTGCCCGGATCGGGAGAATGGTGGATCTGTTACTACGACCAGACCGGACGCAGGCGGCGCGAGAAGGCGGGGACCAAGAGCGCCGCAATACAGCTGTACCGGAAGCGAAAGCAGCAGGTTCTCGAAGGCGTAAAACTGCCCGAGAAATTGCGGCGGCGTGTGGTGCCGTTCGCCGAGATAGCCAAGGACACACTCGAGTATTCCAAAGCGACTAAGGTCGAGGAAGCTTATCGAATTGACGGTTGGAAGATGGAGACCATCCTCGGTTGGTTTCAAGGCCGTTCGGCTGAGGGGATAACGCCCCAAGACATCGAGCGAAAGTTGACCACGCTCGCCGATACCGGTCTAAAGCCCGCAACCTTGAACCGCTATCGTACGCTCTTGAGCCTCATCTATTCCCTCGCCATTCGCAACGGCAAGCTCTTGATCAATCCTGTGCGCAAAGTGAAGCGGCGCAAGGAAAATAATGAGCGCGTGCGTTTCCTGGAAGAGCGGGAAGAACTGGCTCTCCGGGACAAGATTCGACAACTCTATCCGGAACGGGAAGCAGAGTTCGACCTCGCGCTGCACACTGGTATGCGCCGCGGCGAGCAATACCATTTGCGCTGGGAGAATATCGACTTCTCGAATGGCATCATCACAATTCCCCGCAGCAAGCATGGAGAGGCGCGCTACATTCAAATCAACTCGATCGCGCGTGCTACCCTGCTCAAGCTAAAAGAGCGCTCGAGCGAACCGGGCTATGTGCGCCTGGGCTTGGATAACTCGCGAAAGAGATATTCGAGGCAGTGGTTTGAAGACGTGACGGCAGAGGCAAAGATTTCAAATTTTCATTGGCACGACCTCCGGCACACCTTCGCGAGTCGCCTGGTGATGGCCGGCGTGCCACTGCGCGCCGTGCAGGTGCTGATGGGCCACAAGAGAATTGAAACGACCTTGCGTTACTCTCATCTCGGGGAAGACCACCTGCGCAATGCCGTGGAACGCTTGGTTGGTCGTGAAGCCGCAACGAGGACTCCGGAGACGCAAAACCAACTGCCACCAGAACTGCCACCAGCGAGAACTATGCCAAGACTCAGCGATCGTCGCCTGCGGCGTAAGCTGCGAAGAATCAATGGTGCCCGAGAGAGGACTCGAACCTCCACTCCCTTGCGAGAACTAGCTCCTGAAGCTAGCGCGTCTGCCAATTCCGCCACTCGGGCATTTTAGAATGAACAACTTACAGAGGCTGCCTTGAAACTCCTAGCGGCTGACCATTTGATTTTCTCAGCTTCGCCGAGGCGACAACCTGTCGAGTATAACAGAAGCAGCATGGGCTGCAATCGCGACGGCATCGCGTTGGACAATTTCTGAAACGACTCGTCGCCCCCAGTTTTTGAGCCTGCTCGTGAACGCCACGAGAAGTCGAAGCGTGCCCGCATCGGGAGGAAGATCTTGCAAAGCAGGAGACGGTTTGTGGAATCAAGCGACAGTCCCCAGGTGAACTTTTTTCACATTCCTTGACGCATCGTTATATAATGTAGCGATCTTTCCGGTCTTTGCATTCACCGACAGATGGCTATGCGACGGTGGAACGTGCTGGTCCAAACGACCGATAAACGCATGCTGCGCAAGATTGTGACATTTTGTTTTTCGCGATTCTGTAAGTTCTGAGGAGCCGTCCGATGGAAAGCCCGCGTGAACTAGTCCATTACTACCGAGGAACATGGAGCGGCTCGAAATCCGCTGAGTATCTCGATATCGTAAATCCGGCGACCGGTGAAAAGCTGGCGCGTTCGCCGATCGCGAGCAAGGCAGAAGTAAACGCGGCCGTGGAAGCTGCCGCAGCCGCTTATCCGGCGTGGCGACGAACGCCTCCGGAAGATCGCATTCAATACCTCTTTAAGCTGAAACAGATTCTGGAAGACAACGTCGAGGAACTTGCGACAATCTGCACGCAGGAAAACGGGAAGACGGTGGGTGAATCACGCGCGGAGATACGGCGAGCGATTGAAAACGTCGAGGTCGCGTGCGGCATTCCCACGATGATGCAAGGCTATAATCTGGAAGACGTCGCTTCCGGCATCGACGAAATGATGATCCGGCAGCCGCTCGGCGTAGCTGCAGCAATCACTCCATTCAATTTCCCGGCGATGATTCCCTTCTGGTTTCTTCCCTACGCGATCGCTTGTGGAAACACTTTCATTTTGAAGCCTTCAGAAAAAGTTCCACTCACGATGCAGAGGGCTTTCGAACTAATGGAGGCGCTGAAACTGCCGGCGGGAGTACTGAATTTGATCCACGGAGACAGGACTGCAGTGGACGTGCTTCTGGAACATCCCGACGTCCGAGCCATCAGTTTCGTTGGCTCCACTCCGGTGGCGAAATACGTTTACGCGCAGGGGGCTAAACTCGGTAAACGCGTTCAGTGCCAGGGCGGAGCAAAAAATCACGTGCTGGTTTTGCCCGACGCCGACCTGGAAACCACGACTCGCATCGTCAGCGATAGCGCGTTCGGATGCGCCGGGCAACGCTGCCTGGCGGTTTCGGTTGCAGTCACCGTGGGTGACGCGCGCAACGAATTCACTGAAGCCATCGCGAAGGTGGCGAGTTCGATTCGCGTTGGCAACGGCCTGGATAAAGAAAGTCAGATGGGACCGGTGATTACCGCAGAGAGCAAGAAGAGGATTGAGGGATTGATCGACAAAGGCGCTCACGAGGGCGCAAAAGTGCTGCTGGATGGCCGCTCCGGAAACGGCACCAATGGCGCAGGGAACTTTCTGAAGCCGACGCTGCTCGATAATGTTCCAGAGGCGAGTGCGCTCTCAACCACCGAAATATTCGGACCTGTTTTAAGCTTGGTTCACGCAAAAACACTCGAAGACGGAATCGCAACGCTGTCGCGCAGCCCGTTTGGAAATATGGCTTCGATTTTTACCAGCAGCGGCGCCGCCGCGCGAAAATTTCGATATGAAGTGCCGGCCGGAAACATTGGGATCAATATCGGAGTCGCCGCCCCCATGGCATATTTCCCGTTCAGCGGCTGGCGTGACAGCTTCCTTGGCGTACTGCACGGACAGGGACGCGATGCGGTGGAGTTCTACACGGATAAGAAAGTTGTCGTGGAACGCTGGCCCAAGGAATGGTCGCGGAAGTTCTAACACAAATTCTCGGGCAAACTTTCGATCCGTATGTGAATCCGCGCAGTCACCCTGATTATTTTTGTCCAGCTGACTTTTTCGGCAACGCAAACGCGATGTAGGATCTGTGGACTGGCTCCGCAGTCGGCTGTTCAGGTCCATCCCTCGGTACATCGGATTGTTTCGCCGAGGTGGCACAAACAACAATGTATTGGCGACCATCCACCTCATAAATGGCGGGAACTCCCTCAGACGCAGCCGGAAGATCCACGGACCAAAGCACCTTCCCCGTTTCCTGATCGTAGGCGCGGAGTTTCCCTTCGTCCTTCGTGGCAATGAATAACAAGCCCGTGGCCGTGACGACCGGACCATTTCTCGGCAACATGATGCCGGTGCCCTTCCGATTCTCCGGTGCGACTTGGGGTGCTTCCCCGAAGGGAACTTGCCATTTGATCGTGCCTTGATTCAGGTCGTAAGCAGTGATCACGGACCAGGGCGGTTTGATGATCGAGGGTTGCAGGCCGTAGCCCGTCCAGTAACGAACGGTAGCGTCTCCCTCTACATTGGATCCTGGTGGAGGTTCGCCGCCGGGAGGCAGGGGGCCCGGAGCGCTTTCGGGATCGGCAAGATACAAAATTAGGCCGTTGAGCAGCCGGTCGGTGAGGTCGGGAAATCCCGGCATATCTTTCAGGCCATACTTTACGACGCTCTTAATCGTGCCCTCGCCGAAATTCGCAGGGGCATTTACGAGTGACGGAATAGCGGGAGGAGCGCCCTCGCGATTCTCGCCGTGGCACCTCTCACAATAAAAGTGATAGACCGCTTTTCCCTGCTGCGCTGGCGTTCCGCTGGTCGGTATGTTCCAGAGTGAAGGGGGCGCGCGGCGTTCATCTTTGAGGATCGCAGGCATGTCCATCGAAATGACGAACATCGTTGCATCCGTCGGGTTTGACGCGGTCATGCCCCAATTCGAGCCGCCGCGATTGCCAGGCATCTCGATTGAGTTTTCTTGTTCTGGCGGCGTGAAAAGCCCTTCGTTGATCGCACCTTCGACTACCGTCTTCCATCGTTCCCGATCGCGCGGACTCAGGATGTAAGGATTCAAATCCGCAACCGAAAATTTCTGACGCGCGAACGGTGGTGGTGCGGTGGGAACCGGCTGCGTGGGAGAAGCGGCCTCATCAGGCATGTGGGACTTCGGCGCTGGGCGCTCTTCAATCGGCCAAATAGGTTTACCTGTCGCTCGATCGAAAACGTAGAGGAATCCTTGTTTCGAAGCTTCTGCGACGACGTCGACATCTTTGCCGTTATGCCGAATGGTGAGGAGTTGCGGCGCGGACGTGGCATCGTAATCCCAGAGGTCGTGATGAATCAACTGGTAGTACCAGATCAGCTTTCCGGTGCGCGCGTCGAGAACGAGCAACGAGTCGGCGAAGAGTGTGTTTCCTTTACGATCCGCGCCGTAAAAATCGTACGTGGGTGCGCCCGTGGGGATATAGACGATGCCGGTTTTCTCGTCCAGGCTCATCTCACCCCAGCAATTTGTGCCTCCGGCAGTCTTCCAAGCGTCTGCGGGCCAAGTGTCGTAACCAAACTCGCCGGGATGCGGAATCGTATGGAAAATCCACACCATGCGGCCCGTTCGCACATCGTAAGCGCGGATGTCTCCAGGAGGCGAGCCATAGTCTTCGCCTGTTTCCGAGCCGACGATAATGAGGTCCTCAAAAACCCGGCCGGGTGTGCCAGACTGGATTTGATACATGGACTTGGGATCGCGGCCTAGCCCTACCTTCAAGTCAACGGTACCGCCATCACCGAACGACTTGATCAATTCTCCCGTGGTGGCATCGATAGCCTCGAGATGATTATCGAACGGGATGAGCAGCCGTTTGTCTGAACCGTCCCTGCTCTGCCAATAATTGATCCCGCGATGGACTTCGAAGCGTTGCCCCATGCTATTGGGATGATGGATCCAAATCTGTTTTCCGGTGGCGGCGTCGAGCGCAACGATATCTGTATGCTGTGCGATGACGTATATGAACTTGCCGACCACGATCGGATTGAATTCGTAAGCGCGTTCGTTTCCTGAGTCGTAGGACCAGGCGACTTCAAGCTGAGCCACATTTGAACGATTGATTTGCGTGAGTGATGTGAAGTGAGAACCATCCGGGTTTCCAAGATATGTTGACCAGGTGCTGTGGGCCCGCGAACCGTCCTGAGCCGGTGATTGCACTGCGACGCCGATCAGCATCGCGGCCGCTGCGCTGATTCCCAACGCCTTTCGCACCGAAAGTTTACGCCGGTAGTTAGACATGGACGCTCCGGGCCCCCGAGTCCTCTTTGTTGGTCACTCACAGAAAAGCAGTCGCAACGGTTCGAACCACGCTTGTTTCAACTGATTTGAATACCCTCGGCGCCATCCCACGTCACCGACTCCGGGATCTGGTCCGCCACGGTAATAAACGCGTGATATTCGACACGCAGAATGGAACGCGCAGGCAGCCAGCGATAGCCAGGTACTCCAAACAGATCCCCGCGCTCAACCATCTGTTTCCGTGACGCCAGAGTCGGCGACACACCGAACTCCATCGCGCAGGTCATCGTCTGACCGTTCCACGGTGGATCAGAACGAAGATGGTTTTCTTCCCAGCGGCAGAGCCAGGGAAAATCCGCGCGCTTCCAGACATACCCGAAGAGAACCTTTGTGGTCGGAGACCACGCCAGAAAGAATGCGTTTTCTGACGCTGGATCGAGCAAGTGCGTCGTGAAGCCGCCGGAAACGGCTTCGCTCGGATAGACGCGCAAATCGATGACGCCGCCATCCTTTCGGGGACACAGCAAACCATTGAATTCCGCGCCGATTTTCTGCAGACCGCGGCCGCCGGTGAAATCTTCGTCAATCACCTTCGAGCGCGCCACGGGAGCGCGAAATTGCGTACGCCCGGCCTCAAGAAATGGCGGGCCCATCGTGACGTGCTGCGTCCAGGCGATCGGGCGGTCGCTGTGCGACAGGTTTTCCACGGACTCTCGAATATGGATGCTCCCACTGGCGTCTCCGGATAGTTCGAGTCGCCGTTGAAAACGGATTTGAGCGAACGGAAGAACCGCGGTCATCGAAATTGAATTTCCATTGCTTTCCACGGGGTATGGCGCGACGGGACCTTCGCCATGAACAGGCATTCCCGCCGCCAATTCTTCGGCGCTAGGCGTTCCGTAAGTGTCCAGGCAGATGCTGTGGCCCATAAGCCCGGACAATAGAAAAGCCTCGTCACTCGACCCATATTCGGGATGACTGGCACGCGAGTACGTGGAGGGTTCGATCGAGGGCCAAGGAGGCGTCCAAAGCGGGTTCACGCCGGTAAGTCTGTGAGAGATTTCCGCGATGTGGCCACCTTCAGTCAAAACGGTAACGCAAACGGATTCGTTTTCTATGCGAGTCGCTCGACGATTTCGGTAGAGTACCTCGGTCACTGTGCGAGTTGCTCCGAGCCACGGTTGCAGGTGTGCAGCGATTGCCGGTCATAGCACATACCTTGCCGTCCTTCGATTCCTGGAAACCAGCGCACCTTGAAACCCGATCGCGCCGCGCAGCGCAAACCTGTTTAGACGAGATTCTTGGGAAACGGCCCGAGTACCTCGGCGCCACTCGCCGTGACGAGCACATCATCTTCCATGCGAAAACCGCCTGATGGGAGCATGTAGATGCCGGGTTCAACCGACGTCAAGTTTCCTTCCTCAAGCTTCGTCGTAGATTCGGGCGCGAGAATCGGAGACGATTCATGGTATCGAAATCCCAAACCGTGACCGGTGACGTGCGGAAAGAAGTCCGCATAGCCCGCTTCGCGGATCACCAATCGGGCCCCCTCATCAACGTGTGCGCCGGTGACTCCGGGCCTGATCGCGGCCACCGCCGCTTCCTGTGCCTGCACGACAGTGTGGAAGATTTTCAGCTGCTCATCTGTCGCCCCTCCGGCCACACGCACGCGCGTCCGATCGGCCCAATATCCGTCAACGATCACGCCAAGTTCCAGCAGCGCTACGTCGCCAGACCGCAAGGGGCGAACAGTCGAAACTTCGTTAGGCCTATAACCGAGCGCGCTTTCTTGTGGTCCGACGGCAACCTGCGCGAAGCCGCGGACTCGAAATGCGCCTGCTTGAGTGCCCGCCACCATCACGGCGCGTTCGACCTCGGCCGCGAGCTCAACGCCGGTGATTCCTACATCCACCAAGCGCTCGAATGCTTGCAAGCCAAAGCATGAAATTTCACTGGCCAGCCTGAGTTTTGCTGCCTCGTACGCTGTTTTTCGGAGGCGCTGCGACTGCAACAGCGCTGAAGCGTCGACCAGTTCGATGCCTTCGAATACGTGATGCAGCGTTAAGTGAGTCTGTGCCGCAGGCACGAGAAACTCCGCAGTGTTCCACGAAGGTGCCACGACTTCGAAACTGGCCTCGTAACCGACTCGCTTCCACGATTTTCCCTTAACGCTTGCATGCAAGCTGCTCTGCACAGCCTCCGCGGGGTTCGGCGCGCCAAGCACCCCGTATCCGTAATAAAAGGTTCGTGCATCCCAAAGCGATCTAGTGGCTTCACTTTCGTAGCAAGCGGGAATGATGCAAACGGGATCACCGTGCAAAGGAAAAACCAGAACAGTGGCACCGATCATTGGCCAAAAGCCACTCAGAAGAAGGACATTCTCGGGCAGACGGAGCACCAGAGCGTCCAGCCTTTCGGCCTCCATCGCGGTTCTCATTCGCTTAAGGCGTTCTTCGTGTGCGGCCACGTGTCCCTGAATTGAAAAATGGAGTTGTTGCGAATGCGGTTTGCTAACCTGCTCCGATGAATCCTGGATAGAGCGTCATGCCGCCATCAATATAGATGGTCGTTCCCTGGATGTAGTCCGATTCGTCGGACGCGAGCCACACGGCAACGCGCGTTACGTCTTCCGGTTCGCCGATTCGTTTTGAAGGAATCAATTTCAGGAGAACGGAGTTGAACATTTCCGGCGATGTCAATTTCTCGACGTTCATCGGCGTCCGGATCGCCCCCGGGGAAATTGCATTCACGCGAATCTTCAAATGAGCGACCTCCTGCGCGAGGCTTTTCATAAAAAGCATGAGGCCGCCCTTCGCGGCGGCATAATTCGCGTGACCCTCCCAGGGGATGATGTCGTGCACCGAGCTGATCAAAATCAGCTTTCCACATGCGTAGGAAACGGAGCGATTAATTCCCTGCTTCTTGAATAACCGCACCGATTCACGGCAAGCCAGAAAGACCCCAGTGAGATTGACATTGATGACTCGTTGCCACTGCCCCATGGTCATTTGATCGACGGGAGCATTAAGCTGTAGTGCCGAATTAGGAATGCAGATGTCGAGCCGACCGAACTCTTCCACGAATTTGCGAAACATCGCCTGCACTTGATCCTCTTCGGCGACGTCAGCTTTAAAGATGACCGCCTTGCGGCCGAGCTTCTTAATTTCTTCGGCAGTCCAGCGCGCACCTTCTTCATCGCTGTTGTAATTAACGAGAACATCGGCGCCGGCTTGTGCCAAGCCAATCGCCATTCCCTGTCCCAAACCCTTGCTGGCTCCCGTAATCAGGGCTTTCTGGCCCACCAGCACGCGATGGATCGGCGCCGGCGGCATGTCATTGGGAGGCGTGTAATTATTTTCGGGGGCCATCCGGTTAGTCCTTTTATTTATACCGCGCCGCGATGATAAACCTAGGAACTCTCTGTGGTGCATGCCATCAGACGACACGCCACTTCGTAACAGTCACCGCCGCAACCGGGTCACCCTTTGACCGGTAGTCGAGAAAATTCTGGAAATAGGAAGCGTTCACGTGCTCGTCGAGCGCCGCCTGGCTCTTGAACTTTTCGTAAAACATGAATTTGCAGGGATTCTCCGGGTCGCGATGCAGTTCGTACGCGAGACAACCGGGCTCCCTGCGGGTGGGGGCGACTAAAGCGCGCAACTCGCGTTCGAGATCCTGTTCGCGCCCGGGCACCGCCTCCATATGCACGTTCAGTATGATATCGCCTTCACTCACGTAGCAACTCCGTTCGGCTGCCTGCAGGAACTGACCGCATTTCGCAATGAAATGGTTAGCGCTTGGCCGTCACATTTTTTGGCAACGCATACGCGATATACGATCTCAGCGGCGGCGTAGCGGTCGGCTGTGACGGTCCATCGCGCGGAATATCGGTATCTTTGCCGGTCGTGGCGCAGACAACTATGTATTCTTGCCCGTCCACTTCATAGACTGCGGGTACGCCCTCAGACGCCGCGGGTAATAGCGCCGACCATACCTCTTTGCCGGTTTTCTCGTCGTAGGCGTGGAGTTTGCCTTCAAATTTCGTAGCGGCGAAAATCAGTCCGCCCGCCGTCACCACCGGACCGTTTCGCGGCATCATGATGCCTGTCCCGGTGATGTTTTCCTTAGTGGCGGGCGGCGCTTCACCGAACGGAACCTGCCACTTGATCGTTCCGGTATTTAGATCGTAGGCCGTAATCGTTGACCAGGGCGGTTTGATAATGGCCGTAAAGAGATTATATCCGGACCAATATTTGACGCGTGCCGCTGCTCCTCCTTCGGCTGAGGGAGGCGGTTCTGGCGCTTTCGGTTCCTCAAGCGCTCCTGGGGCCAAATCAGGATTGCCGAGATAGAGCATCAGGTTCGTCAGGTGAAGAGTGCTGAGGTCCGGAAAAGCGGGCATTTCCTGGATTCCATTCTTCACGACGGTGCGGATGAGTTCCTCGCCGAAGTTTCTTGGTGCGTTGACTAGCGAAGGAATAGAGGGCGGCGAACCTTGGCGATCGATTCCGTGGCAGCGTTGGCAATAGAGATGGTAGATGGCTTTGCCTTGCTCAGCCGGAGCGACATCCATTGGGATTTCCCAAAGATTGGGCGGCAACAAATGCTCGTTTTTCAGAAAGGCGGGAATGTTCATCGAGAGCACAAACATGGTTCCGTCGTTCGGATTCGACGCGGTCGAACCCCAATTGGCACCGCCGTGGTTTCCCGGAATTTCAATCGTGTCCGTCAGCCCGGGCGGAGTGAAAAGGCCCCTGTTGACCGCCGCGTCAATTTTCTTCTTCCACTTGACGCGCTCATCCGCGGTCAAAATATATGGGTCCAAATCCGCGGAGGTAAATGACTGCACGGCAAACGCCGGCGGCTTTGTGGGGAAAGGCTGAGTCGGTGAAGTAACCTCACCCGGCATATCGGACTTCGGCACAGGCCGCTCTTCAATCGGCCATAAGGGTTTCCCGGTCACGCGATTGAATACATACAAGAAACCTTGCTTCGTGGCCTGCGCCACAATCGGGACTTCCTGGCCATCGTGGCGGACTGTAAGCAACTGCGGTGCGGCAGTGGCGTCGTAGTCCCACAGATCGTGATGGACTAATTGGTAATGCCAAAGCAATTTACCGGTGTGGGCATCGAGGGCCAAAAGCGAATCTGCGAACAAGTTGTTACCGACGCGGTCGGCGCCATAAAAATCGTAGGTTGGCGCTCCAGTGGGCACGTAGACGATTCCGCGATCGACGTCGAGGCTCATCTCGCCCCAGCAGTTCGCGCCACCCTCAATTTTCCAGATGTCCTTTGGCCAAGTGTCATAACCAGGTTCCCCTGGGTGTGGGAGTGTGTGGAATATCCAGGCCATTTTTCCAGTCCGCACGTCGTAGGCTCGTATATCCCCCGGAGGCGAACCGTACTCCTCGCCGGTGGACGAACCTAAGATGAGAAGATCGCCGTAGACCACACCGGGAGTAGCCGATTGAATCTGCGCAATGGTTTTGAAATCTCGCCCGAGGCCCTCCCTTAAGTCGACTCTTCCATCGGTTCCGAAAGTCATGATTCGCTGGCCCGTCTTGGCATCGATGGCTTCCAGGTGACTGTCAATCGGGATGAAGAGCCGTTGCTCGGATCCATCTTTGCTTTGCCAAAAATTAATGCCACGATGCATCTCCCACGCCGGGGCATACTTCGACCGGTAAACCCATAGTTCCTTTCCCGTTGTTGCGTCGAGGGCGACAATGGACGTTTTCCGCGCCATCACGTACATCGTCTTGCCGACGACGATTGGGCTGAACTCGTAAGCGCGATCGACGCCGTCTTCGTACCGCCAGGCAACTTGCAGCTTGTCTACGTTGGAAAGGTTAATCTGCGTCAGTGAAGAATAATGGGAAGAGTCGGCGTTTCCAAGATACGTACTCCACGTGGAATGTGAGGACTTGTCCTTTTCGTCTTGAGCCTTCGTTAAGGAAGCAGCACCTAGAAACGAAATCAGAATCAGCGCGAGCGTCTTGACGACTACGACAGAACTACCGGGCCTTTGCATAGACATGAAATTCGGTTTCCCCTTTTCAGCTCTTGCCTCGCGTATCGAGAAAAACAAAAGTGCCCTTCCGCGCCGTCGTAAGGATTTCGATCTTGCCGTCGTTATTAACGTCCTTCGCGAGGATCTGCGTACCGATGCCGGATGCGTTGTGAATCATTTTTGGAACCCACTCAACCGCTCCTCCGGACTTGCGAGTGAGTTTGAAACGGTACAGGACCGGCGGGTTGCTGACCTGGTTTTCGTCGTAGATGTAGCCGTGCGACCACCAGCGTTTGCCGGTCACGATGCAGGGCATGCCGTCGCCGTCGAGGTCTGCGAGCGCGAGGGCGTGAAGTTCAGTGAACGCGACGGATTTATCCGTCTCTTCCCAATCCTTGCGGTCAGCCTCGGGCCTCGCGGGATCTCCCATGATCAAGTGGCGCGTCCATGTGCTTTCGCCTTGCGGATTGCGCTGCTGCTCGAACCAAGCCAGTCCTGGACCATGCGCGTTGAGACTCGCGATCACATCGGGGACACCGTCGCCGTTGACGTCATAAACGAAAATGTCGCCGCCGCCACGCAGAAACCACTCGCCTTCGGTGGCACCAAATGAAGCCGCATGAAATTTCCAAAGGCCCTTGGTCCCGGCGGGCGGCTGCTCCCACCAACCGCTGGCTTGCAATATGTCGAGCCGTCCGTCCCCATTGACATCGCCGACTCCGAAGCCATGGGGCCCCCAGCTTCCCTTCTCGGATACCGGGTAAAACGTCCAAGGCTTGGTAGGATCGGACGGATCGGGTTTGGCATAACCAATGCGGTCACCCTGGGCCATGATCAGTTCCGGTCGGCCATCGCCGTCGATGTCGGTCAGGTTTGTAGTTTCGGCGTCAACCGTCGGAATAACGTTGTAATTGTCCCAGTGCCGCAGTTCTCCGCGCGGATTAATGAAAAGGTGAGCGGAAAAACTGGGCATCGGGCCGAAGCCCATAATTACCAGAACGTCAGGCCATCCATCGCCAGTGAAATCGTGAACATGGGCCAGAAAACAATTTGTGTAGTTGCCGTGCTCGCCGGGACCGCCGGAATTGACCGTGTTTGGCGGAAAAATTTCCCGAGCGATTTTGAAATCCGGACCGACGTAATAAAACGGGCCGGCCACGATTTCATCGTGACCATCGCGGTTGAGGTCTCCCGCGGTTATAGATTCAGAATAGAAAAGGTCCGTTAGCTGGCGATATTGCGAGTTGCCGACATTGTCCGCGAGGCCCGCGACCCTTTGCGTAAGGTCAAAAATCGAAAGATCCCTAAAGCTGGACTTTGCGCCGTCAGAAACGCACAAGGCGACTTGCCCGAAATGGCTGCGTTCGTCCGTGAGTGCGCCAACACCCGTGGCATCCCAAGGCAGGGCGGAACCGCGCAACTCAACTTCCGCTTGCATCCAACCGTCAGCGCCCTTGCTGATGCGAACCGGCGGCTCGGGCGGATAGCCGGTTAGAGCGCCCACTGGATCGTTAATTCCGGCGCAAGCAATGGGCGCGCAGGCTCCTCGCGCCATGGGATGTTCCGCTCCTGCGACGTCCAGTGGCGGCGGGGGAACGGGCTTGCGTTCTGTCACCTTTCCCTGAGCGTCCAGCGTAACCAGAGAAATCGATCCAGCGTCCGTGCCGGACAGCACGACATAAATGCCGGCTGTCCGATCACCGACGCTTTCGGGGTGGTGAAATCGTGACCAAGCTAAAGGGGCGTTGCGCAGGAGCACGCCCACTTCGCCGCCGGTGGAACGAAATAAAAATTTTAGTGCGAAATCCTGGAGTCCGCGATCCATCACGAGCCATCCTGCGCCGCTGGAATCGCCAACTCCGACGATCTCGCCGTCCTTAACGCTCCATTTGCCGGCGCCTAGCGCATGCCACCCGCTCAGGTCGGGAGTATTGAACTGGTAGACCGGTGCGGACGCCGACTTTGCGGTCTCTTGCGCAGATGGGAGAGGCGGTTGCGCCAACAGATCATGGGCCGATGTTGGCCCGAACTTGAGAAGAGGAACTAGCGCTCCCAACGCAGAGGAAGCCTCCAGGAACTGACGCCGGCTTGTTTTCATCACTCTCCCTTCAGGTTTCCGGTCCGGACGAAAGCAATTCAAGTCCGCCGCGTCTCTGGCGAAAGCTAGAAATTCAGCCGCAACCCGAACTGAATCAGTCTCGGATTGTTCTGCTGCGAACTGACGATGCCGAAGGTGGAAACCGCGCCGGTGGTGAAGACCTGTCCCGGAGGTCCGAACTGCGTCCGGTTAAACGCGTTAAAGAACTCCGTGCGGAACTGCAAGCTCACTCTTTCGGTCACGGATGTATCTTTCACAATAGCCAAGTCCCAGTTGTTGATTCCAGGGGCGCGAATGGCGCCGTCCGTCCGGCTTTCGTCTCCGAAGGTGAATTCGGGCGGAGCCGTGAAGCATGAAGTGTTGAAGTATTCATTTAGGTTGTGCGGACCTGCGTTGGAAACCGCGCGCTTGTCGCACCCGGCAGTCACATTAGGCCGCAACCCTCCACCAAATGAATTACTAAGATTTGGTATGGCGACCAAATTGAGCGGTACGCCCTCCTGGAATGTCGCGATACCGTCCAAGGCCCAGCCAGAGATGAGCTTTGCCGTCGCTCCTTGCACGCCGCCCAGAAAGTATTGGCCCTTACCGACGGGCAAAGGATAGACGTAGCTGATCGTCAGATTTTGCCTGACGTCGAAAAGTCCCAGCGATCGCTCCGCTTTAAAGTTATTAAAATCCTGGTAGATCTGTCCCAGACCTCCGGCAATACCCGTTTCCAACCAATCGGTGCTTGTCTCGGTGTTGGTCATCAGCTTCGAAAAAGTATACGAGCCAAGAATGGTTCCGCCGTGGCTGAACTTCTTTTGTAGCTTCATCTGCAGCGCATTGTAGCTGCTGCTACCCATGTAGGCGGCTGATTCCACGATGTTTTGATAGGTCGGGAACGGGCGTAATAGCTGCCCGAATTGCACGGTTGGCGCAGACAGTGGCCCCGAGGTAATCAGGCCTGCAAAAGGATTTGGGACCTCATTCAACAAAGCGTTGCCAAGTGAAAGATCTTGGTCAGGCAGCTGATTAATGTTGAAGCCATTGTCGCTGTTGATCGGCAGGTGCACGCCATGTGATCCCGCATAGGCAGCTTCCAAGTTAATTCCAAGCGGGAATTCATGCTGTATCGTCAGATTCCAGTTCTGGTAATAGGCCGGGTGCCAGGTCACCGGGACAGAGCCACCGGCACCCGAGACTGCCGAGAAATTCAGCCCGAGCAAGGCAGTTTGATAGTTCGCACTCCGCCCCGGCGGGAATACCAGGCCGCCGGGATAGGGATTGCTTAACAAAGAACTCGGCGTAACGCCGCCGTTCTCCGACGTAATCATCGCGTTGTTGTAAATATTCACCGCGTTCTGGAAGGGCGACTCTTGGAAAACGGCGTCAGAGGGAACGTAGAACCATCCAAATGCCGATCGAATCACGGTGGTGTCATTCAACCGATAGGCCAGACCGATGCGTGGCGAGAACAAGTCGAATCGCTCGGAATACAGGCCCCTTGCTGGATGCTGCGGAGTATTGACCAAATCGAATCCGCCCTTCAATGGCAAACCTGTCGGTGCCGCAAGAATATTTGTCATGTTCGGATCGAAATTCGAAAGCCTGTTGTGACGCTCGGTCCAAACGCCAGGAATTTCCCATCGCAAACCGGCATTAATAGTCAGTTTGCTGTTTACGCGAATGTCATCCTGAACGTAGTAGCCCTGATAGCGCATTGAGGACGCTGTTATGTTTTCGGTCAGGATCGCAGATGGCGTAAACCCTCCGCCGGGACTGGCCCCCCCGAGCAGGAAATCTGCGATGCTAGCTCCTGTTTCGCCAGGATTGAAGGGATTGGCCGAAGTGAAGGTGTTGTCAAAGAAATAGTCCCCCGACTGAGATGCGATCTGGTAATAATTCGCGTCTTGCCGCCGCAATTCCGCGCCAAACTTAAGGGTCTGGCGGCCCAGAATCTTCGTCAAGCTGGGACTGATCACGAAATTGTTGTTTATGCTGGAGATCACCTGCGTTCCGCCTGTCGGAAAGTCCGGGAAGGCGAAAGCCGGGAAGGTCCGGAACTGCGCAGGAATTTGATTCATATACGCCGGAAAACCGAAAGTCGTCATGTCGAGACCGGTGATGGACTTCGGCGGCCCTTGAAAGTAATTAAAACGCAGGTAGGAAACGCGAATATCAAAGATCGTATTTGGATTGAACGTATATGTATCGCCCAAAACGATTGAGTCTGTAACGAAGTTCTGGGGATCGAGATCAAACCAGTATGTATCGTTCTGGTACGGATCCCACGGCAGTTCGTCAAATCCCCAACGAGTAAACCGCGCGAAGACGCGCTGCTTTTCGCTCACGTTCCAGTCCGTGCGAAAATTCACCTGGTCGTTGTTGCCTCCGACGCTGGCGGTTGTCACAAAATTAAACGGATAGGGAAGACTCGTGGTGTTCGGAGTCGGGAAAATCCTGCCGTTGGCGGCGAAATATTTTGCGACGGCGTCGATTCGGCCCTGCGGAATCATGTTTCCCGAGAACTGCTGCCGGCAGGCGGTGTTGGTCGTGGAGCAATTATTAGAAGAGGTGTTCGGGTCATAAATCGGAATCACGTTTCCATTCGCATCTCTGTAGTTCGAGAAATCACCGCCCAACTCCGCTTGCGTCGGCACAGGTTCGACGAAAGTCTCGCCTTGCCGGAGCGCAAACCCCTCATAGTTGAAAAAGAAGTAGAGCTTGTCTTTCTTGATGGGACCTCCCAGGCTGACCCCGTATTGATTTTGTGTGAACGCCGCTCGAGGCGTGCCAGTGTCGTTGTTGAACCAGTTATTCGCGTTCAACACTTTGTTGCGCAGAAACTCGTAGGCCGTTCCGTGGTATTCGTTCGTCCCAGACCTCGTTGTGAGATTGATCACGCCGCCTGAATAACGGCCGTATTCAGCGTCGTTGCCATTCGTCTGCACACGAAACTCGGCAACGGCATCCTGAGTCGGGATGAGCGCGGTAAGGCTTCCGTAAGTGACTTGAATCGGCGACCCATCGAGGTACATCGCATTCTGGTTCGCTGTACCTCCATTGATCTGATAATTTCCGCTGGCAAAGATGTTCTGGGTTGTCAAATTGCCCTGGGCTCCGCCCTGCGTCACCACACCTGGAACAAGTGATACCAAGTTGAGAACGTTCCGGCCGTTCAACGGCAACTCATCGACGGTTTGAGCGCCGATTACGTGGCCGAGAGACGAGCTTTCGGTTTGCATCAACTGTGCCGCCGCGCTCACTTGCACTGTTTGCTCGACGGTCCCCACTTGTATTTGAGCGTCGATACGGACAACAGCCTGCACTTGGACAGCGATGCCCGTTTGAACGGTTTTCCTGAAACCTTGTTTGTCGACTTCAACACTGTAAGTTCCCGGAACCAGGTTGACGAAATTATAAGAGCCGTCCGCGCCGGTGACGGCAGTCCGCCGGAAACCGATGTCAGTGCTGCTCAGTGTGACCGTAGCTCCGGGCATGGCCGCCCCCGAGGGATCGGTAACGGTGCCTACGATCGAACCGTAGAATGATTGTCCGGAAAGAGAAAGTGCCAGCAACAGACCGCAGGCAAGAACCGTAGACACCTTCCAGAACGGCGAAGAGCGAATCACGTTGATGTGCATAGTCGCTTGCCCCTTTTCTTTCGAACTAAGATCCATTTTTTCAACTGGCGTAAGCGGTCGGAGATGAATTCGCCGTGCAAACGGGAACTGGAATTTCGAGCACCCCTGCACGAAATTCCCTATTGAACTTAATTCTCACTGTCGAACCGTAGCGGACTATACTCACTTCCGAAACGATGTCAAGCGATTTTGTCGCCATACGCCGCTGATCCTTTCGATAGAGACACCAATCCCTACCCATCGCAAACTCCACCCGCGGATTTTTGAATAACTTTACAAATGCACAGGCAGGCTGTCGGACTCCGAATCAGGAAGGTTGCAACCAGGCGCGCTTGACGTCGGGATTGCCCGCCGTCGTCAGGCGAAGCATTTGATCGCTGCTCAGAGACAGCTCGAGGGCGGCGATATTCTCTGCGAGTTGCTCGATTCGGCTCCCCGCGATAATGGGAAGCACGGCTGGTTCACTTTGGCGCAGCCAGGCGATAAGTACTTGGTTCGCGGTACGCCCGACTTCGCCGGCGACCGCGTTGAGGGCACGCAGACGATCGTCCGAATCCGGGCCGGCGAACTGTGCGGGAACTTCCCGATCGGTACGCGTGTAAGCTCCCTGCAACAAAACCGAATAGCCAATCAAAGCGATCCCTTCGAACCTGGCATAGTCCTTGAGGTCTTCAGTCAGAAAGATCTGAGGACCAAAATCGGCGCCATGGCGGGGACGAAGATAGGTATAGCGCTGTTCCACTGCCAAGTACTGGTTCCAGCCATTGGCTCGGGCAATCGCGTTCGCTTGCGCGATGCGCCACACGGGAAGATTGCTGGCGCCAATCGCGCGGATCTTGCCCGCATGAATCAGCCGATCGAAAGCCTTCATTGTTTCTTCGAGCCGGGTTTCGCGGTCGTCCCGGTGGGAATAGTAAAGATCAATGCGATCCGTTTGAAGTCTGCGCAGACTCTTTTCGCATTCGCGCTCAATTTCGCCGGCGCTTAGACCTCCGGTGCAATTGGGATAATCGAAGGCCAGTTTCGAGGAAACGACCATTTCATCGCGATTACCGCGTTCCTTCATCCACGTGCCGATCGTCGTCTCGCTCTCGCCACCCTGAAAGCCCGGCAGCCAACTCGCATAAAAATTCGCGGTGTCGAGAAAGTTTCCTCCTTTCTCGCGGAACAAATCAAAAAGAGCGAAGGAAGTACTGCGATCAATCTTAGATCCAATGAGATCGGTGCCTAACGCGAGGGCACTCACTTCGAGGCCGGATTTACCTAGTTTTTCCTTTTTCATAAGCCGAACTCTCTCTGAAATTTCTGACGAAAGCGCGTTGGCGCAAATGTTCTACCGCGTATAAGTCGCCAAAACTACGCCCAACATCATCACCACTGCTCCCACGATGTGCACGGGCGTGACGCGCTGCACCGGAGAACCCAGCCAGCCAAAGTGGGACAGAATCATCGCGCCGAACACTTGACCGGCAAGCAAGTTGATAAAAAGGGCCCGCGCTCCGACCTGGGGAATCAGCCAGATAATTGCAAATACAAGGCATGCACCCAGAGCGCCGGCCGTTAGCAGCATCGGGTTCACCTTGGCGATGCCGGCCAACGCTCCGGAGCGCCAACCCGTCAGACCAATCGCTATCGCGGTGAGCGCCCCAATGCACCAGAACACGGCATTCCCCACGCGCGGGTTGCCGATCGCTTTGCCCACTTCGCTGTTCATCGCGAGATGCAAAGCCAGGATGATGCCCAGCAGCAGGGTAAAAAAATAAAAAATCAGGATCTTATTCATTTTCCGCCCTCTCCTGAGCCGTTCCCAAGGCGACCACGCCGATGCTGTGCCACGGATATTCCTTAGGTTATTCGTTCATCCAACGAAGAACTTGCATGAACGTGGCTAGTTCACCGGTGAACTTTTTTCAAGACATTGGGATCGGCAGCAACTATACTCAGTCTCGCAGGCCCGTCAAGGCTGTTTTTGCCGCTCGCACTGCGATTTCATCGCCAGTTGTGTTAGTTTGCACCTCATTTCACCGGCCGGGCTTGTTGCCGTTATTCGATCCTTACGCGATTCCAGGAAGTGCAACCCGATATGGACAAAATAAAAGTCGCCATCTTTGGAACCGGATTCATGGGCCGGGTTCACGTGGAAGCTTTGCGCCGCCTCGGTGTGGTGGACGTCGTTGCGGTAGCCGGCCGAACCTCTGAAAGCGCGCGGCAATTCGCTGCGGCCTATGCCATTGAGCATTCGACTGGGAATTACCAGGACTTGCTGGTGAATGCCGAAATCGATGCAGTGCACATTTGCTCTCCCAACTCGCTGCACTTCCCAATGGCTAAGGCCGCGCTCGAAGCGGGCAAGCACGTCCTTTGCGAAAAGCCGCTAGCCTCGTCCGTCGCGGAAGCTGTCGGTATGGCGACGCTGGCGAAGGAAAGTAATCTGGCGAATTGCACGCTGTATAACGTCCGCTCCTATCCTCAAATTCAAAATATCCGGCGGATGCGGGAAGCTGGAGATCTCGGCGAAATTTACGCTGTGCAGGGAACCTATTCCCAGGATTGGCTGCTGTACGATACGGATTGGAATTGGCGAATTGAATCCGGCCCCTCGAGGACGTTCGCCGACATCGGGACGCACTGGTGCGATCTGATTGAACACGTAACGGGGTTGCGAATCACTTCCCTCTGTGCCGATCTGCAAACGTTTCACCGAACACGGAAGAAGCCGAAGGGATCCGTGGAGACGTTCGCGGGAAAGACGCTGCGACCGACGGAATACGATGAAGTACCTATCACGACTGAGGATTTTGGCGCGATGACCTTTCGCATGGGCGAAACGACCAGAGGAGCATTAACCGTCAGTCAAGTTGCAGCGGGGCGGAAGAATCGCCTTTTTGTGGAGATTTTTGGTTCGAAGGCTTCCGCGGCTTGGAACGCGGAGCAGCCCGACGAACTCTGGATCGGTCATCGCAATACGCCGAACGAAATCATCGTGAAAGATCCCACGCTCTTGTGCGGGGAAGCGAAAGCCTATGCGGACCTTCCGGGGGGCCACAGCGAAGGATATGATGACACTTTCAAACAGACCTTCCGCCGTTTCTATCGCACCATCGTCGATGGCTCCGCAAAAATTGAGTATCCCACCTTTGAAGACGGAATTCGCCAGATGCGAATTCTTGAAGCCGTCATTGCGAGCTCGAAGAAGAACGCGTGGATCACAGTGCCCTCTTGAACGTTAGCAGGTCTATTCAGCCTTACCGCCCGTTCAGCATGGAAGGTGGTAATCTTCGGGCGCTGCTTTTATTTGCAGTGGGGAGCAAGAGGCTTATAGGAGATCCAAGGAGCATGGAGGAATGAAAGCGACTCGCGGCGAAAACACTCCGGAAACCAATCGAAAAGCAGACAAATATCTGGTTCCGATTGTAGCAAAGACAATCGACTTGTTGGATTGCTTCCGGACGGAAGGCGAATCACTCAGCCTAAAAGCAATCATTGAGAGGACTCGCCTTCCTCACACGACGGCTTACCGTATTCTTCACACTTTGGTCGCCCGGGAGTATTTGACTCAGAGCGGCCATTTATATCGCTTGAACCAGTTGCGGCGCCGGCTGAAATTCGGATTTGCAAATCTCTCCACGCACATCTCGCTGGCCGTGGATATTAAGACAAGCATGGAAAAGGCGGCCGCAGCCGCGGGCGTTGACCTCATCGTATGGGACAACGACCGGAATGCGGACAAGGCCATCCACAATGCGGAAGAAATGGCCGAGAAGCACGTTGATATCGCTATTGAGTTTCAGTTGTTCGAACACGTGGCGCCGGTAATTGCAGATATTTTCAGACGCGCCCGAATTCCCGTGATTTCTCTGGTGAATCCTCATCACGGTTCGCTTTATTTAGGAGTGGATAACTATCGCGCGGGATTTACCGCCGGAGTTGCGCTGGCGGATGAGGCGGCCAAACGATGGCGGGGAAAGCTCGATGCGCTACTCCTGCTTGAATCACCGCCGGCGGGACGAACGGTTCAGAGCCGCCTCATAGGCGCTTGGCGCGGCGTGGAGAGCGTTCTGGGAACGCTTCCGCCAAAGGTTGTGCAGCACCTGGATAGCGGCGGCGATAAAGCGACTTCACGAGCTGCCGTCCAGGACTTCCTGAAGAAAGGGTCCGCAAAAAAGATCCTCATCGCTGGAATCAACGACGAAAGCGCCATCGGCGCGGCCCAAGCCGCCGAACAATCCGACGAGAAAAACGACATCGCCATTGTAGGCCACGGCGGCAGCGCCGAAATGGTGGAGTTGCTTGCTAACGCCGCCAGCCCGTGCATCGGAACGGTTTCGTTTCATCCCGAACTCTATGGTCCGGAACTGGTGAGCTTTGCGCTACTCACACTGCGCGGCAAGCCAACCCCGCCGGCCCATTACATCCAGCATGAATTCATCGGGAAAAGTTCACACGTCCGGCTGCGCAGAGCAAAATGATCCGGACGGGATCTATCCACACGCCTACCGACGCGATTCTTCGCTCGGAAAGTGCCGGAATTTATTTATCGGGATTTGGGAGCATTAAGTCCCGGACGTACCCCGCCATCTCGTGGCAGGCTTCGATAAATTGGCGAAGCGTGCGGACGGTGGGCGGAAAACTATCGAATTCCCGTGGTGACAACCCGTTTTCGTTGTAAGCGCGCTTGAAGTCCGGAAATCTCTTCAACAGATCTTCGACGATTGCCGGGTTGACTGCTTTGTCGATCCTTGATTCTACGGGCACGTCGCTGGCGTTGAATCGCAGCTGCCATTTGTAGGGCGGAGAGATCACTACATGCCCACCGATGAACTCGCTCCAGTGCATGTGGTTCCGGAAGGCAGCTGACAACAGCCGAATTCGATACCCACGCTCGCGATAAATTTTGTACGCTTTCTTGAATACAGCAACACCGGCCCATTCCAGGAATCCAGGCTCGGTTGTAATGTTCTGCTTCTCGGCCACAACTTTGAGCCAGTCGTCAAGACGCCCCACCATGATGGTGCATACGGGTCCCATGGTCGAGATGTCCATTTTTTCGTTTTCACGCCGCTGCAGGCCACGCTCTACGGCTTCCGCGACCGCGATGCATTGCGGCAGCGTGAATGAAACGGTGGCGTTTATGCTGATTCCCCGATAGGTGGCTTCTTCGATCGCGGCCAAGCCCGCCTGGGTCACCGGGATTTTCACGATCATGTTCGGTGCCAACTCATTGAAGCGAACTGCCTGTTGCACGATTGCGCTCGGATCGCGATAGAAACGAGGGTCGGTCTGTATGGAGAGTCGCCCGTTCCTGCCCTTCTGTTCGTCGAAAATCGCTCTTAGCAATTTTGCTCGAGTTCCGGAGATTTCTTCCACCAGCCGCCACGCCAGTTGATCTTCGGCGGCGGTTGGCATTTCGTTCGCGAGCGCGACGATGCGCTCATTCCAAAGATGGGCTTCCTTTTTTAGCACGTCCATGACGATGACTGGGTTGCACGTCGCGCCCGTCCCGCCATGTTCGATCGAGTACGCCAGCTCGGCCTGAGCCGCGGAGTCATTCCAAAGGCACGTGGGGGTGGTATGCGTCATCTGGTGCAGGGGACTTTTGTATGTTGTCGACTCCTGAAGAGTAGTCTTCGCGTTCATCATCTTGTTCCTTCTCGGATACAGCTATTATTCCGGATACAGCAGGACTTTTAGTGACCGTTTCGACGTGCACAGATCAAACGCTTCGCGCCACCGTGAGATCGGCAGCTTCTCTGAAATCATATCGTTCACCCGCACGCGTCCTTGCGCGAAGATCTTCATCACCCGCTCCCAGGTCTTCGCGGTGTAGCAAATAGAGCCGGTGACCTTGAGCTGTTTGTAGAAGATTTGATCGATCGGAAACTGAATTTCACGGCCGCAAATTCCAACTTGCGTGTAGCGTCCCATCGGACGCAGCATTTCCAGACAAGCACGTACGGAGTCCTCATGCCCGGCGCATTCGAAGGCCACGTCAACACCCCGGCCATCGTCAATCTCGCGCACGACATCCGCGATACTGCGCTCGGCGGTGTTGATCGCAGCGCGTGCTCCGAACCGCAGCGCGGCCTCCAGACGTTTATCGTCTCCTGACGCGCCAGCGACGATCGTCTGGATACCTTCCGCCACGAGCAATTTGACACAGAGAAGTCCCATTGGCCCGGGACCCGATACGAGTGCCATGTCGCCAATGCGAACCTCGGTCAATTCCGTGACAGCTTGCACGACCGCAGCGAATGGTTCGCTGAGAGCGGCTTCGTCCAGCGGGATGTTCGCAGGAACACGATAGAGTTGATCGGGTCTCATCACTACGTATCGGGCGAAACCACCATTCACGCCGTGGCCCATTCCCCTGCGGTTCGAGCAAAATATGAAATTTCCCGAAATGCAATATCTGCATTCACCGCAAGTAATGGCCGTCGCACCCAGACAAGCGACTTTCTCCCCACACTTCACACCGGCAACTTCGCTGCCGACTTCCACGACGGTGCCCGAGAATTCGTGGCCCAAGATTACGGGAGGATAATTCCGAAAAGTATCCTGAAGGACGTGGATGTCGGTTCCACATAATCCGCAAAAAGCGACTTCTACTTTCACCTGGGAAGGCCCGCACGATGGTTCCTCGACATCAAGGATGTCAACGTTTCCAGGTCCGGGCGCAAATTTAACGAGGGCTTTCATTCTTGCCAGACTCCTGTCTTTCTTTGCTGCAGCCGGTATGAGTTTCTCTGTAGTTCCCATATGAACTTTATCCAATTCGTCGAGTCCGCCACTTTACAGCCTGCTGCCGGTCTTAGCAAGCGGTTTGCCCGCACTCTTCGCAAAGGAATCGAGCGATATCATCACTGGGGGCTGGCTTCGGTCACGGGATACTTCAGCGGAGCCTTGCTTCCCAGGGATTTATTCAGTTCGACGGCAGCCCAGTCCAGTGCCTGCCGCGAATTCCTCTTGTCGGCGATCACGTCCGAGATGGCGATCTCGATCGTGTCGGCAATCTGCGGAGTGTCTGGAGATGTGTCAATCATGTTTCGTGCCACCGCCAGCGATTGCGCATCGGCGAGCGCATACGGCAATTCCAAAACTTTCGGATCCTGATAGACCGACTTTCGCGCCGATGCCCCACCTGCCATTTCCTGCTGTATCTGGTTATCGCGACGCAACATCCAGAGCTCAAACTGGAAAGCCTCTTTGGGATGCTTGGAATTCCGGGAAACCATGTACGTGGATCCAGCGATTTGAGCGACTCGTCCCGCTTTTCCCGATGGCAGCGGGGTGTATCCGATCTTACCGACCACCGTTGAGACCTTCGGATCTACCACATGGAAGAGCGCATCGCTCCACAGGAGACACATGAGAATATGGCCGTCACGCATTTGCCCAACCGCGTCGTCCCACGTGAAATTTGTAACGCCGGGCGGACTAAATTGCTTCAGTGAGTTGTAATAGTCGGTGGCCGCGACCGTATCCGGCGAGTTGATGATGATCGGACCGTATTCCCAGGAATGCTCCTTCTCCATCACTCCGCCGCCAAACGAGAAGGCAAAATTGAGCCATTCAAACCAGACGGCCGGAAAGCGCTTCCCCTGAATCAGGGTTCCGTAAAATTTCTGGTCCGGGCGGGTGAAGAATTCAGCTACGTCGCGATATTGCTGCCAATCCTGCGGCGGGACCAGGTCGTAACCGTAGCGCGCGTGGAAGGCCTGCTTCTCTTCGGAACTCTCGAGCAGATCCTTCCGGTAGAGCACGAACATCGTGTTGGCAGCGAGAGGATATCCGTACCGGACGCCCTTGTACCAGGAAAGTCCATGCCAAGCATTCGGGAACAAATCAGCTTCAAAATCCGCTTTCACGCCGCTCGTCTTTTCAAGTTCGTCGAGGCTGAGGATCGAACCCTGCGAAGCAAATTTCCCCAGAGCGTCATTATTTTGAATAACGATGTCATAGCGCCCTTGCGGGGAGGCGAGATCCTGGACCGCTTTCTCCATGGAAGACTTGTAGCCGAATTTCTCGAGCACTACTTGAATTCCTGTTTCGCGGGTGAATCCCGCGGCGGATTTTTCCATCGCGTCGGTCGCTGAAACCGCGTCTGCCTCAATCCTGAGGGTGATCGAGTTGTCGGCCGTTTGCCGAGCGTAGACAGACGCGAGAATAAGTCCAATGGCGGCTGCGACGACTAGCGCCTTACACTTTAGATGCATAAGAGCGGGACCTCTCGTCACAACAAATTTGCGTGGACCGCTCGGCGTTTCGCCGAAACATCCAGAGTTCTCTATTGAACTATTTTCAGTTCAAGAAACGGGTCTGACTATAATGCTACCTAACGCTGATGGCAAGCCCTTCTCCATCGCGTTCGGCCATCGTTCGCGGCATTGCGTGGTCTTGTGTCTCTCGCCTAAATCGGGTAGTGGGGAGAAAGCGTATTAATCGTGATCCAGCGCAGTTCAGTAAATTCGTCGATGCCGGCCCGTCCGCCGAACCTTCCGTATCCGCTATCCTTGGTGCCGCCAAAAGGCATTTGCGCTTCATCACGTACTGTAGAGCCGTTGATATGACACATTCCAGATTGCACGCGACGCGCGATGGCCAAAGCTCGCGCTATGTTTTCGCTGAAGACCGAAGCGGTGAGGCCGTACTGTGTGTCATTTGCGATGCGAATGGCGTCCTCATCGCTTGCCGCGCGAATCACGGAAACCACCGGGCCGAACGATTCTTCGTCGTAGATCTTCATGTCCGAGCGTACGCCGTCTAGGATCGTCGGGCGCATCACAGTAGCGTCCCGCGATCCTCCCGCGACCACACGCGCTCCCTTGGAAACCGCATCTTGCAGGAGTTCGTCGACACGTTCGGCAGCTTCCATGCCGATCAAAGAGCCGACTTCAGTCCCCTCCGTTCTTGGATTCCCACATTTGAGGGAAGCGGCCTTTTCGGCTAAACGCCGGAGGAACGCGTCAGCCACCTTTTCATGGACGATCAGGCGTTCCGTGGACATGCAGATCTGCCCTTGATTCATAAACGCGCCAAACGCGGCGGCGCGAACGGCTTCTTCAAGATTCGCGTCGTCAAGAACAATCATGGGCGCTTTTCCGCCAAGCTCGAGCAGCACCGGCTTGAGGTGCTTGGCCGCGATTTGAGCAACGATTCGCCCGACACGCGTGGAACCGGTGAAACTAATCCTGCGAACCTTTGGATTGCCGATCAGACTTTCCACTATCGGCGCTGCATCCCTTGGTGCATTACTGATCACGTTGACCACGCCGGCCGGAAAACCTGCATCACGCATCGCTGCCCCAAGCAAATAGTGTGTACCCGGACAAAGCTCGGAAGACTTGAGCACCACGGTGTTCCCGCAAGCCAGCGGCAGCGCGATCGCCCGCGCGGCCAGAATCACCGGCGCGTTCCATGGCGCAATTCCCAACACCACGCCGACAGGCTCGCGAACTGAAAATGCTAAACAACCCGCCTGGTCTGATGGGATCACCTCTCCTGCGACCAGCGTCGTCATCGCTGCTGCTTCTCTGAGCATTGCGGCCCCGAGCTTCACATTGAAACCGCCCCACGCCGCAGTTGCGCCGGTTTCAGCCATCATTGCGGCGATAAAGTCCGGGCCGCGCTGCTCGATGGAATCTGCACCCTTCAACAGCAGCGTCCGGCGCGCGTTAGGCCCCATTTGAGACAATGCCCCAAACGCGGCGGACGCGGCGTTGACGGCCGCGGTTGCGTCTGCCACGGAAGCAGCTGCCGCGCGCGTTGCAATGGCACCGGAGACAGGATCGCGACGCTCAAATACCGCGCCGCCAGCAGCCGCTAGGTCTTGATTTCCGATGAGCAGTGGTGCATCCATTTGTTTGCCTTCTCCTTTTGAAGCGAACGTGTTTGCGGCTCCGCGTCACAGACTGCCAGAAGCCCGACAATCCTGCTTGCAATATCGAGGCGTTCGCCCGATAGTAGCAGCCGAAAACCCAATGTGGAAATAGTTCATTTGGGAATATAGGCGGGAACGGGCGACGAGCTTCCGTTCCCTCGTCACGCGGTGCGGGTGAACATGGGCAGAAACTTGCGCGTAGGCATTATCGGTGGCGGGATCGGAGGATTGACGCTCGCCGCAACGCTAGCGAAATTTGAAATCGAATCGCATTTATTCGAGAGAGCGCATGCATTCGGTGAGGTTGGCGCCGGATTGCAGATGACGCCGAACGCCGTAAAGGTGATTCGCGAACTGGGGGTCTCGGACGAACTGCGAAGAGTCAGTTTCCTGCCCCAGAGCATTGTCGGCAGAAACTGGCACACCGGCAAGGTAGCATTTCGAACGCCTTTGATTGACGATTGCCCACGATTGTACGGCGCTGAATTTTTTCACACTCACCGCGCGGATCTTCACCGCATTCTTCTGTCCCTGGTCCCGTCGAATTGCACCACTCTCTCCGCTAGCTGCGTTTCTATAAACCAGACAAAGGAAACGGCGGTAGCGGTGTTTGCGAACGGCAGCGAATTTGAAGCGGATTTAATCGTAGGCGCTGATGGCATCCAATCGACCGTGCGGATGAACCTTTTTGGAACGGAAGCTCCACGCTTCACGGGGAATATGTGCTGGCGAATGTTAATCCCCTTCGAAGAGGCAGACTTCGAACTAGTGAGTCCCGACGCTTCTTTCTGGTTGGGCCCGAAGGGCCACGTGGTCACGTATTACGTGAGCGGAGGCCGGGCCGTAAATGTAGTCGCGATTCGAGAGGCAGACGCTTGGGTCGAGGAATCTTGGAACATCCGTAGCAGCCGCGAAGAGTTGTTGGCTGGATACCCAGGTTGGCATCCGAATGTTTTAAATCTTTTCAGAAAGGCCGAGAATATCTTCAAGTGGGGATTGTTCGATCGCGATCCGATGGCAACGTGGTCGTCCGGGCGCATCACCCTTCTTGGCGATGCAGCGCATCCGATGCTGCCATTCTTGTCGCAGGGTGCGGCAATGGCAATCGAGGACGGCTATGTATTGGGCGCGGTGCTCGCCAAGAACTCTAATCCAGCCGTAGCGTTGAAGAAATATGAGGCGCTTCGCCTGCCGCGGACTGCGCGAGTGCAATTGGAATCTCGCAAGCGCGGCGAAACCTATCACATTTCTTCACCGTTGAAGCGCCTGTACCGAGACACACTGTACCGCGCCCGGCAGATGGTTAACCCTCAAACGACCGGCATTCAAGCGAACTGGGTCTATTCATACGATGCGATTTCCGAGCCTCTGAGATAATGGGTTAGGACAGCCAATGCGACGGAGAACAGGCGGTCACACGTAAGTGGTTTCTTGCCGACACTACCGGCGCTCTCGGAGTGGCAGCTGCAGTTCAGGCCGATAACTCTGTAGCCAGAAATTTCGACTGCACTCGAAAAAAGTTTTCGAAGTCATCCCACGGTATCAGGTGCGCAGCATTTTCCACTCTCTCGATCGCGATCGATGGCAAAAGCGTCCTGAACTCCGCGATGTCGTCCGGTAGTATGACTCCCCCTTTCCCCGCAACCACCAACAAGGTCGGCGTCTTCAGGTGAGGTAGATCCGCGTGTATGTCGTCTTCATGGAATCCGCGATACGCGATCTCCACTGCTCGAACGTCGCAGGTCGGCAGCCATTCAGCGCGAAGGCGAATGGCGTCATCCGTCCACGCAGGCACGAACGGCCGCATCTCCGCGAGACTCGCTCCCTTTCGCGTAGCATTCAGCGAATTCATAAGCCATGCAAACGGTATTGGGTAAGGCCGCCGGCCGGGTCCGCCGACGGGAGGATCGACGAGCACGATTTTCTGGATTTTTGCATCCGGATCTCGCGCCGCACGAATCGCAATGCGCCCGCCCATCGAATGCCCCACCAGCACATAGTTGGAAAGGCCGAGCGCATTTGCAAATGCGACCACATCTTTCGCGCAAGCATCGAGCCCATAGTCGAGGTGAGCGCCGGCTTCGGAAAGTCCGCGTCCTCGGACATCCAAAATGTAAGTATCAAAGTGCCCAGCGTAGCGTTCTCCGACGAATCCCCAGGTGATGGCTGGGCTGGTGATGCCGGGAATCACGATGAGTGGAACGCCTGTTCCGCCATAGCGCAGATAGTGCTGGCGAATTCCGTTCGCGTGGACGTGGGCGCCGTACAAGTAGTTACTCTCCATGAACCGTAGCTCCGTTTTGATCGCCAATGCACGTATTGCTTACCCGCCATTTAGTGCGGCGATGTATCTCAGGACATTAGCGAGCGGCTCGACGTCGGCGTACTTCGCGTCGATATCGAAGAGATTCGATTTGTGAGGGCCCTCGGCTCGATCTCCCACGCATTCTGCAGGAACGATTGTGCGATACCCGAAAGAAACTGCGTCAACGGTTGTCGCGCGAATGCAACCACTGGTAACGCAACCGGTCACGATCAGCGTGTCCACGCCGCTGGCGGTAAGAAACGGAATAATCGGTGTTCCAAAAAACGCTGAAGAGGCGCGCTTGATCCACACTGGCTCGCCGCCTACGGGCTTCAGCCGCTCGTCGATTTCACAGAAGGGCGTATTTTCAATGAGCACAGCCAGCCCAGGCATCTTGCGCAGCCAAGTTGCGCCGTCCCGTCCGCTCGCATCGAAACCAACCGCGGTGAACGCAATCGGCACATGCTTTTCTCGAGCTGCAGTGAGCAGCATCTTGGTGGCCGCGATTTCTCGCGACAATTCTCCGCCCACGGGACTACTCGGATCGGTGAATCCGCGTTGAAAATCGACGATCAGCAATGCGGCCCGGTCGCCGAAGCCGACCCGCCCGCCGATCCCGCTTGAGCGATATGCCGCTCGGGTCCGATCGAGTTCTGCCGCTGCGGGATCGACCGAACCGGCGTTCATTTGAGATCGGCGGGAACGATTTTTCCGTTATCGGCGATCAATTCATCGTCGAGAAAGAATCGATGACGGCGCAGCGCAAAGTCCTGGTGGCAGCCGGTGGTGTGCTTGCCGCCAAAAGTCGCATTTTCACCCAGCGCAATCAGGGTCGTCCCATACATCGTCCGGCCATCCTGCCCTATGACGTCCAGCGGATCTTGAAACGCCAGGGAATTCCACAACGCTCGCGGATGCGAGCCCCAGCCTAGATGAGAAATCGCGTAGCCTTCCGGGTCTTTCCATCCGTCAATGTAGTCCTTGATCATGAACGCGTCGTAGCCACCCTCAATCGAAGTGACGGCGCCCTTCTCGAAGTGCATCTTCACCGCCGTAGTAAGAAAGCGTTTTGCCGGGTACCAGATATCGCCTGGGTCCATCACCAGCACGCCGTCTCCCATTCCTTCATTTGGGATGGTGTATTGAAACGCGCCGGGCCAGTGATCCCAACGCCCTGGCTCGTCGGTATAGCCGTACTGACCAATAACCGGCCGACCCGTCATGTCAAACCACACCTTGGTGCCGCCATCGGATTCCAATCGAATCTTCTTGGTTTTCTTCAATCGCTCCATGCCGCGTTCGACGCGAGTGCGATCCTCCACGGTGGGAAACAATCGCTGCAGTGCTTCCACTGGATCGTGAACCATCAGAATTCTGGTGCCCGCGCCGAGAATTTCGCGTTGCTCCTTGGAGTGCAGCAACCCGCCACTCGAGAGATCGATCACCATGTCCGCTCTCTTCAGCGTGTCAACAGCCAGAGTTGACTTGGACAAAATCGCGGACGATACGTTGCCGCTGCGCATCACGGGAACCTGCTCCGCCGGTGCCGATGGCATCATCACCGTCATGGTGTCCGCGCCAATACCACGGGCCGCTCCGTACATGGCGGCGGCATATTCCTGGTTCGTATCGGGCTCGGTGAGAATCACCAGCGATTCGGTGGGTTTCAGTTTGCAAAGTTCGAACATGCGTCGGAACAGAGGAACAAGTTCAGCCGTGCGGAAGGCAGTTGCGGTTGCCACAGACATGGGTCGTTGCTCCTTGATGGTTTTCTTGATTTGAGCGAGCGGAAAGTTTGCCGGGCCTTTGGGCCGTAATTCCCATATGAACTAAATTCCATTACACTTTCCGAGCGTGAGTATATTGACGGCAGTTTCCTTGTCAAGGAATTTTGCGCGCGCGATCGAAGGTTTGGGAGGCAGGTGCCCGACCCTTGCGATGTTCGCGCAACGATCGACCGACCCGGCCGGGCGCCCTTGCGCTGTTAGAGAGATCCACCTGGAGATTGAGACTGTGCGACGATGTCGCGAGGATTTCGGCATATGAAATCATTGATTCTGGTGGCGGGCCACGCCGTACCGCGGCGGTTAGATGCGCTCGATTCGGACGAGGGATGGTTTCTCAAGCCTTTTCAAGCCGGTGAAGCCAGATCGTATATCGAGCACGTGCGCCGCGGTGTGCTGCTGGCTTCCGCGCAACCCGATTCGATTTTGCTTTTTACAGGCGGACAGACCGATTCTAAAGCGGGGCCGCGCAGCGAGGGCCAAGGTTATTGGCTGGTCGCGGACCACTACAATTGGTTCGGCCATCCTGAGGTCATTTCGCGCGCCAGCACAGAAGAGTTTTCGATGGACTCTTTTGAAAACCTTCTTTTCAGTCTGTGCCGATTTAAGGAACTAACGGGAAACTATCCGGCGCAGCTTGTGGCCGTCGGTTGGTCTTTCAAACAGGCTCGATTCGAGATGCATTGCAGAGCGCTACTGTTTCCTGCGCACCGATTTCGGTATGAAGGTGTCGGTGATCCGCCAGATATCGCGAGGAACCTGCATTTTGAGGCATTGCGAACAGCGATGTTCGATCGTGATCCATTCGGCCAGTCAATCGAAGCTGTGGAGAAAAAGCATGACCGGAACTTCTCGCGCCGCCAGCACGGCTATCACAAAAGCTGCGCCGAAATTACCTGCCTTCTTGACGGACAGCTGCCTGACGCGGGAACAAGCCTCCCTTGGAGCAAATGAAGAAATGAAGAAACGTCAGTGGATGACCATAAACGCAGCTTGCGAACGTCACCCGGCACAAGCTCTCGCTTATTTTTGAACTTCGACGGTCCCGAGTTCGTTTTGAGAAACAGCGATCTCAGTTTTTCAGACCCGACATTCTAGCCAACACCTCGAAGACGACTGCGAAATCATGCTTAGCCAATCCCATGCCGCGCGCTGCTGTCAGAAATTCGTTTGAAATCGCTGCCGTGGGCAAAGGTACGTCCAGTGCACGGCCCATATCCAGTGCCAGTAGCATATCCTTCTGCATCATGTTTACTTCGAACAAGGGTTCTTCCGGCATGCCCAGCACGAACGGGCCGCGATACTTAATCATCGGCGAAGCGATGGCGCTGTTGGTCAGGACGTCGACAGCAACTTCCCGGCTGATTCCGCTTTTTTCCGCCAGTAACACGCCTTCACAGAAGGCCATCATCTGGACCGTTAAATTCAGATTTGTCGCGATTTTCATCGATAACGCCAAACCGTTCCCGCCGACGTAAGTTACCTTCGGCCCGATGTCCTCGAGGATTGGCTTTACTCGGTCGAATGTTTCGCGACGCCCGCCGACCATCACAGACAGTTTCCCTTCCTTAATCGTGACGAGGCTGCCGGAGACCGGGGCGTCCATCAAGTCGGCGCCGTGGGCACGGACCTTTTCCGCTAGCGCGCGACTGTACCCGGCGCTAACGGTGCTCATGTCGATAAAGGTTTTCCCGGGCCTGGCGGCGCTCAACATCCCGTCAGGTCCCTCCATTACGGCGCCGAGCGCCTTTTCATTCGACACCATGGAAAACGTGAAATCTGCCGCCGCGCACGCCGCAGCTGGAGTTTCGGCCCACTTCATGCCTTTCTTGATGAGTCGCTCCGCCTTGGCGCGAGTGCGGTTATAACCGGTCACCGTGTGACCTTTGTCCAACAGGCGGCTCACCATCTCACCACCCATCACGCCCAACCCCACATAGCCCAAATTCGCCATTCGTTCCCCCTCCGTTATGTTTAGAGTCTCAAGCCAGAATTGCAGAGCTTGCAATCATTAGTCCGGTGGTAGGCCACCGTACTCATCCGTTTATTTCCTGTCAAGTTGCGATACGGGCTGAGGAGCAACTGCCCAAGTGTCTCGCCGCAATGATGAGAATCGCCGTGAAGGAACGAGCAGAACGAGACAAGCGGGAAGAAGAGGAGCAAGCAAGGCAGAAGCGCATCGATGAGGTACGGGCACAACTCAGACAGATCGAGAAAGAAGAACAGAGAATCAAAACCCTGGAACGCGAAGCCATTCGCGGGGAGCGAGCGAAAGTATTGGAATGGGTTGAATCGGCGGAACGCCGCCGGCTTGGGAAGCTGCGGCGCTCTCCTGTGAACGTTACAGTTATTCGCTGGAGTCCTGCAGTTGTGGTGTGTGGAAGCTCAAATATGTCATGCCCCGCAGGTCGAGCAGCACCCGCCCGCGAACACTTGCAAGACGAAGCAGTATGTTGTGACAAACGGCGCAGCGCGCTACGATGCCGGGAGCTTGCATGTATAGATGCGCATCGGCAAATCGCCTTTCCGTGCCGCAATGGGCACACTGCCCCTCTGCCGCAGTAACATCCATTGCGAACAAGTTGCTCAATTCGCCAGCGGCAGCGTTGCCGTCAAGGTAGTCATACGCATGTGAATTCATTTTCGATCTCCTGTAGGGCCGAAACGTTCCGTTCTGATCCTTTCGCGGGCGATGCCGGAAGCGATAAGCAAGTCAGTGGCACTTTCTACGAAGGATGTCGGGCCGCAAACGTAACAAGTCGGCGCAAGGTTTGAAGGCCACGTCGCGCTCGCAATCAGCGCGGCGTCGATGCGGCCTGGCGGTCGCGGCCAATCCTTTGGAGTGGCTCGTGTGTATGCGTAGGTAATGCTTACAGAATGATTGCGATCTGATAGAGCCTGCAGTTCGTCGCGATAGAAAATCGCTGCCGGTTCGCGCAGCGAATATAACAATCGAAACGGCGCGGTGCTGGCTGCGGCAGCACGCGAGCGAATCATGGCCATGAGCGGTACGATGCCGGATCCCCCTGCTATGAGCTGGATCGGCTCAGTTTGTTCAGTGCGCCACACGAACCAGCCGCCAATTGGACCTCGCAACTCCAAGCGATCGCCGACTGCGAGTTCTTGTGTGAGATAGGGTGAAACTTCGCCGTTGGGCAGTCGTTCGATAGTGAGCTCAATACGCCCTTGGGGGTCGGGCGCAGACGCGATCGAGTATGACCTGACGGTAGAGTAGCCGTCCGCGGCCGTCAAACGCACGTCAACATGTTGGCCTGCGACATGATTCGGCCAGTCTTTAGCTTCGAGGGTGATCGTACGTGCTGTTGCCGTTTCATCGTGAGGAGCGACGACCGTTCCGACACGCCACATCACACGTCGTCCGAATACCGCTGCTCCTTCCATGGATCCCCGTAAATGTGGTAGCCCAGGTTTTCCCAAAAGCCAGGCTTGTCCTGCTGCATCAGCGTGAGCCCCCGCACCCACTTGGCGCTCTTCCAGAAATAAAGATGAGGAACAAGAAGACGGGCAGGGCCGCCGTGCTCGGGCTCAAGATCCTGGCCGTTAAATCGGAAAGCGATCCACGCCTGCTTGTTTCTGAGATCCTTCAGAGGCAAGTTGGTGGTGTAGTCGCCGTACGACCGCGCCATTGCGTAAGAAGCATCTGTCTTTACGTCTGCGAGCAAAGTATCGAGGGAAACGCCTTCCCAGGATGTACCGAGTTTCGACCATCGCGTTACGCAGTGAATGTCAACCGTGATGGTGTCGGTCGGCAAATCGCGAAATGACTTCCAGTCCCATTTCCGCAGAACATTTGTACCGTCGTCGATCACAAACTCCCAACGGTCGAGCGGTATGTGTGGCGTTGGCCCCGCGGACAAGACGGGAAAGTCAGTCGTGAGGTACTGCCCCGGCGGAAGCTTGGCATCCGCGGAACTGCGCCGGCCGGTAAAGCCTCGTGAAATGGTACCCATCCGAACTCTCCCTACGCGCCAAATATCGTATCTATGCCGAGCAAATCAAAGTTTTCGATCGAGAGATCCAGCGACATTGTCTGCCCATCGAAGATCCCTTTAGTGCCCGCATGAACGAAGCACGACAAATGCCAAGAGGCAGAGCGAGTGCTCGCGACGGAATTGGGCCTCGTTCTGCAGGTGTTGTGTCGCGGCGCGAGGTCAATTGCGGTCTTGGGCTGCATTCATCGTGGCGCTATAGCGTCACAAAGGCATCTGATTGCCATTCGTTTTGACGCGTGCTCACCGCACCTTGGCGATAAGACACGGTCTGACGCGCCGAAAAGTAGGTTTTGAATATTGGCCTGCTGCGTGCAACGAAGAAAAGTGAGATGAAGGCGACACGACAACGTCGCCCGGCTATCTTGAACTAAATCGGAAATTCCGGCTCAGGAGGCTATATGACACTTTCATTCGTAGCGGGCCTCATGCTCAGTAGTGTGTTTTTGTTTGCTCAGGGCGTTAAGGCCCAGGAAGCTCCCAAAGTTCACAGCATGACCGGATGCCTGAAGGCAGGACCCACGCCCGGTTCTTACATGCTCACCGATTTGGTGAAGGGCCCGAAGACGGTTGGAATCGTATCGTCGACCGTGAACCTAGGTCCGCACGTCGGTCATCAGGTGGAGCTCACTGGTACGCCAGTTACCGAAGAAGAAGCGATGAAGGAAAACAAGGACGTGCCGAAGGCGCCTCACTACATGAAGGTAACCGCGATGAAGCATATTTCGACCAGCTGCCCTTAAAAGCAGCTGACGTTTTCTCGAGAATTCAAACTCAACAAATGGCTAGAACGACCGGAGTTGGTGATGGATCTCAACAATATTAATTTCCGTTTGGCGCTTATGAGGAAGGGACTGGTAAACGGGATTCGCTTTCTTGGGTTTAACCTTTCGAAGACTCGAGAAACCGCCTGCAGCTTTCTGCATTTTGCAGTCGTCACAGCCATTCTCATCTTCTACTCGAGGAATATCGTGTCCGCGTCGATCCGGAGTTTGCTCAGACCTCAGTTTTAGAAAGCAGACGCCTATCCAGTTTGAGACCTGGCCGGTTTTGTGTGAGTCGATACCAATGAGCTTTAAGCGTACTTAAAGAAGGACGATTCGGCGCACTGAGCAGCTCTCGCCGGAGTTCGGCTAGGCAGCCGACTTCGCCAGTCCGCCCTTCTCAATGACAAAGCTTGCGATTTGATCTACACCTTCGCCGCTCTTCAAATTCGAAAAGACGAAAGGTCGTTTCCCACGCATTCTTAGGGTATCCGCCTCCATAACCTCAAGATTTGCACCCACAAAAGGCGCCAAATCTATCTTGTTTATGACGAGAAGATCGGAGCGCGTAATGCCGGGACCGCCCTTGCGCGGTATTTTTTCGCCTTCCGCGACATCGATCACATAAATGGTCAAGTCCGCCAGCTCGGGGCTGAAGGTTGCGGCAAGGTTATCGCCGCCCGACTCGATGAAGCACAATTCTGCACGCGGGAACTTCCGGTTCATGTCGTCAATGGCGGCGAGGTTCATAGAAGCATCTTCTCGAATCGCCGTGTGAGGACAGCCGCCTGTTTCGACGCCCATAATCCGCTCAGCCGGCAGCGCCTCCGCGCGTGTGAGAATGAGCTGGTCTTCCTTCGTATAAATGTCGTTGGTGATCACATAGATGTCATAGTCGTTCCGGAGCCGCTTGCACAGTGCCTCGACCAGTGCGGTTTTGCCTGAGCCAACTGGGCCGCCGATCCCGACGCGCAAAGGGTGGTTCGATGATTCCTTGCTTTTAATAAAAGTCATGAGCGAAATAACCTCGTATATTGCGTTTCATGCGCCATGGAGCAGAGATCGACCATGAATGCGGCAGAACCAAGATCGTCGATCGTTGCGTTTCTCGCTTGTGCACTGGCGGCGAGCACCGCTTGCTCAAGCGCGGCGATCGCAAGCTGCCCGTCCGTTTGGCCGAGCGGGATGAGCCGCACTCCGGCGGTCACGAAATTGGCGACGCAACTTTGCAGAAACGCGGGTAAGGCCAGGCTCATCGGAATGCCTTCCCTTGCCGAGCGGACTCCGAGAATGACGGCTAACGCGGGCGGAACGTGGTGGTCGGACAGCAATTTCGAAAGTGAATCTAGCAGCCGATCGGGCCAGACTTGGCGCAGCGTCGTGCGACAGGCTGACGCTTGCTGCGATGATTCGAGCGCAAATTCCGCTGTCCCGCGGAAGGCGGCCGCCAGTTCGGCGATTTCAAGTAGTTTCGTGCAGTCGTTGTCTCGCGCACTGCGCCAAGCCTCGCCGAAGAAAATCGCCTCATTTCGCCCCGAACCATAAAGTAGGTCCGCTTCCAGCCAGTCCACGAGACTCGCGCGGTCATTTATATATCCAGCTTCTACAGCCCATTCGAGGCCATGGGAATAGCTGTAAGCACCGGTGGGGAATGCCGGCGAGAGCCAGCTTTGGAGTCTCAAGAGCGCCAGCGGTGGGCAACGGTATTGTTCATTCGTCATGATGATGTCCACCCTCGCCGTGTTCGTGGCTGTGGCCGCCATACGCGCCGCCTTCGGGTTGAAAGGGTGCCTGCACCTTCACGAGGTCCGCGCCAAAGCCACGAAGCATCTCTTCGATCACGTGGTCGGGCCGAATCCGAAGCACGTGGTCTCGAATTTCAGTCGGCAGGTGTCGGTTACCCAGATGCCACGCAAGGCGCACGAGCTGATGGGGATCTTTGTGTCTGACTTCCACAATCGACTCCGCTGCAGCCTGAACTTTCAGCCACCTCCCGTCTTCCAGTTGCAAGCCATCTCCATCGGCCATGGCAACCGCTTTCGGAAGGTCAAGAAGGACATCTTCTCCCTCGTCTGCAGTCAGGCGAATACGTCGGCGGTGGCGCGCATCAAAATCGAGCGTCAAAGTGCCTGCCGCCTTTTCTTTCGGCCAATGCCCCGCGGGGCGATGAATGGAAGCATTACGCATTGTCATCCTCAGTACAGAAAATAACGCTGGGCCATGGGCAGCACTTTTGCGGGTTCACAAGTGAGCAGACGGCCGTCCGCTCGCACTTCATACGTTTCCGGATTGACTTCCATGCGGGGTGTGGCGCTATTCAATATCATCGAATGCTTGCCGATTTTGCGCGTGTTGGAGACGGGAAGAAGTTTCTTTGCAACTCCGATCACATCGCTCTTTCGCAGCAACGCTTGGCTGACGAATGTGACCGAGCTTTCCGTCAGGGCGCGACCAAACGCGCCGAACATTGGACGATAATATTCCGGCTGCGGGTTGGGAATCGAAGCGTTCGGGTCGCCCATGATTGCGGCGGCGATCATGCCGCTTTTCAGAACCATCGCGGGCTTCACGCCGAAAAAGGCTGGATCCCAGATACAGAGATCGGCAAGCTTTCCGACTTCGATGGAACCGACATAAGTGGAAATCCCCTGCGCTATCGCGGGATTGATCGTGTACTTCGAGACGTAGCGCCGTGCTCTGAAATTGTCGTTTTCACCTTTCTCCTCAGCCAGCCGCCCGAACTGCTTTTTCATTTTGTCGCCGGTCTGCCATGTACGGATGATCACTTCTCCGACGCGGCCCATGGCTTGGCTATCCGACGACATGATCGACAACGCACCTAGATCCTGCAGAATGTCCTCGGCGGCGATTGTTTCCTTGCGGATGCGGCTTTCCGCGAACGCGACATCCTCGGGGATGCGGCGGTCAAGGTGATGAGTGACCATGACCATATCCAGAGCCTCTTCGAGCGTATTCACCGTGTACGGCCGCGTCGGGGTCGTCGAGGACGGAATGACGTTCGCCTCACCGCACACTTTGATGATGTCCGGGGCATGCCCGCCACCGGCTCCTTCGGTGTGAAACGTGTGAATGGTTCTGCCTTTGAACGCAGCGATTGTATTTTCGACAAAACCACTCTCGTTCAGCGTATCGGTGTGGATGAGCACCTGTACGTCCATGTCATCCGCGACGGAGAGGCAACAGTCGATCGCGCTCGGCGTCGTGCCCCAGTCTTCATGAAGCTTGAACCCACACGCTCCCGCTTCGATCTGTTCGACGAGACCCGCAGCAAGGCTGGCATTGCCTTTGGCGAAAAATCCGAGATTCATCGGAAACGCATCCGCCGCCTGGAGCATCCGCCGAATGTGCCAGGGGCCTGGCGTGCAAGTCGTTGCGGTCGTCCCGGCCGCTGGTCCTGTCCCCCCGCCCATCATTGTGGTGATACCTGAATAAAGCGCCTCCTCGATCTGTTGCGGGCAGATGAAATGCACGTGCGTGTCGATGCCACCGGCAGTGATGATTTTCCCTTCGCCGGCGATCACCTCGGTTCCCGGTCCAATAATTATGTCAACGTTCGGCTGCACGTCCGGATTGCCAGCTTTGCCTATGGCGGCAATGCGCCCGTCTTTGATCGCGATATCGGCTTTCACAATTCCCCAGTGTTCGAGAATGAGTGCGTTGGTGATGACTGTATCTACCGCACCTTCGGAACGCGTCCGCTGGGATTGCCCCATTCCATCGCGAATGACTTTTCCGCCTCCAAATTTCACTTCTTCCCCATAAATCGTAAAATCCTTCTCAACCTCGATCACCAGGTCGGTATCAGCAAGACGCACTTTGTCGCCAACCGTTGGACCGAACATTTGCGCGTACGCGCTTCGACTCATCTTATGGGGCATTCTCTATTACCTCTCTCGGCGAGACTCATTTCGCGTCTTTAGGCGGCAAGCTTCCCATCACTGCCTGGTTGAACCCATAAACCAAACGCGCCCCTGCGTAGGGAATCAGCGAAACCTCGCGCGACTGTCCGGGCTCAAATCGCACGGCCGTTCCCGCCGGAATGTCCAGCCGGTACCCAAGCGCCGCCTCTCGATCGAATGCAAGCGCAGCATTCGTCTCCGCAAAGTGGTAGTGACTGCCGACCTGGATCGGCCGGTCGCCTGTGTTTGCAACTTTTACAGGAATTGCCGCTCTATCCTTATTCAGAACGATGTCGCCAGATGCTGGAAAAATCTCGCCCGGTATCATGTTGTGTCCGCCCTTTCTCCGTGCTTCTTCAGCGAATCGGGTCGTGAAGGCTAACGAGTTTCGTACCATCAGGGAACGTTGCTTCCAGCTGCATTTCATGAATCATTTCAGGGATGCCTTCCATGACCTGATCGCGGTTCAGTACTTTGCCGCTTTCGGACATGAGGTCAGCGACAGACTTTCCGTCGCGCGCTCCCTCCATGACGAAATCTGTAATGAGCGCGACACTCTCCGGATAGTTAAGCTTGACGCCTCTGGCGAGCCGCCCGCGGGCGACCAGTGCCGCGAGCGCGATCATTAGTTTGTCTTTTTCGCGAGGTGTGAGGTTCACGAGCTCCTCCTCTTTGTAACGCGCTTCAACACGACCACATCTTCGGCACTCGGAAAGGCCCGGGTCCAAGCTCCTGACCGAACTGCCCCAACAAGCTCCGCAAAGCGAGCCTCAAATCGGAGGATGCCTTTGCGGAAAAGCGAACGACCATCAGTCCGCTAACCGACGTTGCGGCGCATTGACACTGCAGCGAAGGAATAAGGTCACGCAAGAATTCCAACCGCTTGTCGAGAGCTGGGCCAAAATAGAGGAGCGTTGCAATCGCTTTGCAATCCGATAGCAGGGCCTTTCTGCGAACGTGTGGAAATATCTCGTCCGTCACGCGGAAGGTGTCGGCCCAGATTAGCCGGCCATCTTTCTTAACGCGCCAAGTATCGATAATATGTCCGCCGACTAGTTCCTCACCATGTGCCGCGCGGCCCAGCAGCAGCCACTCAAGCGCAAGCAGCTCACATCCAGAAGAGAGATTGATTTCCGTGTTCCGGTTAAGCCGTGCCCAATTGAAGACGATAGTTTCTTGCGGAAGCCAGGCCAGTCTCGCGCACTCATGCGCCTCCAGTTTTGTTACAACTTGCGCAGGTTCCTTCAATGCCCTGTAGACCTTTTCAGCCGCCTGCGACGTCACCGCAATGGAAGCATTGCCGAGCGCTGTCACACAAGATTCGAGCCGGTCTCCGCCGGCAATGCCGCCCGCGGTATTCACCAGAACAGCTTCTTCGATTGGGGCTTTGCCGACTCTCGGAAACAGGACGCGAATGGGGGATCGTTGGAAAACATCCATGATGCGGGTACCTCTTTCAGAACCGCTCACTACGATCCGGCCGGAGCCTTCCGAACGCTGCAAATCCTTGTCTGACGGAGTTCCTGAGCGCCATTCCGGCGAAACAAGCGCGCCCAAATCGTTGGCGAGATCAGGAGGTGACGTTGCGTCGAACATCGGCTCCCATGAACTCCTCGGGTCGTCCCGAACGGACAGTTTGCCCCCTTTCTAGGAGGCTATTATCTTTGTTGACTGAGCGGCGATGCAAGCTGTTGCTATTGGCGCAGCTGCCCCGGGACCGAGCTCATTATCTGACGCCCAAGTCGTTTGCCGGGAGGCAGCTGCTCATCACATCCGCTTGGTGCGGAATCAGAATCCCGCCAAGCCCTCCGGGCTGTTGTAGGGAATCGTTACGCTCGTGACCTCATCGAGGGAACCGTCTGGTTTCGTGGCGTACCCCACCAGTTTCGAAGCGTTTCCATAGATCTGGTAAAGATAGGCGCCGTCTGGCGAAATCCAGTTATCGCTCGGGCCGCTGCTAACCACTCCATCGATCGCTCGGAAAGTCCCGTCTCCCGGAACCTTCGCGCTCGCGGGATCCTTCGCGATAGAGAGCGCGTTGCCGTCAATGCGGTAGCTGCTGATGTCGCTGTAGCCGAAGTTTGTCGTGAAGACCGTTCGGTCATCCTGGGGGACGGCGAGCCAGCATAGTTCAGAGGGCAGGCCTGCGCTCGTGTTGAGCGGCACGGGCGCGCCGACGGTTATTTTGCCGTTAGCGTCGACCTTGCCGATGGATACTCCGTTGCTAACGGCATACCCGACGAGGAAGGTATCCGGCCGGTTGTGCAGGAAGGCGATGTAGAAGGGAGAAGCCCCTTTGGCGTCGTTAAATGCGGGTTCGTCGAGTGCGCCGTCTTCGCCCACGCGAAATACGACGATGCCGTCAGGATCCGGTGCATTCGAAGCGATGACGTGCAGTGCGCCGTCTTTGTGCGGGATCCACAGAATCAGCGAGCCGTCCGGATTTTTTCTACTGGGGAACTCGTCGAACGTGGTGCCGACAAAGAGGAATTTCCCGTCAGGCGAGAGCACGGCCATCGTTGGCACACGATTGGGCCAGTCCGTCGTGTTCACCGAGTACCGCTCCAGCCGCGGCGTAAGCTTGCCTTCGCCGTCGACCGACACGAGCCGGAGATGGTCGGGACCGAACGTGTGCACCACAAAAAGCGTGCGACTCGTTGGGGCATAGGCCAGCGATTTCGCGCCACCGTTTTGTGTGTTCCCCGTCGGCTTCACATCAACCAGCGTCAGTCGACCGTCCTCGCCTACAGCAAAGCTGGAGACAGAATTGTCGCCGCCGTTGGTGGCGAACAGAAAGTGGCGATCCGCTGTGAGAATCACACTGTCCGCACCCTCGAAGTCGTTCGGCCGCTTAGTGTGGTAGATGGGGCCAACGCAAATCGCGCGTCGTGCACATCATTCTCAATAACGAGTCACTCGATTTCGTGAAAATTGAGCAGCAGGAAGCCGGCTTCGTTCCCTTTGGAGTGGATTTCAAGAATCCGAATTTCGCGAGCGTGGCCGAAGCGATGGGCGCGAAAGGCATCCGTCTCGAGGATCCGGGCGACGTGAAAGAGGCTCTCACGGAAGCTCTGGCCTACAAGGAGGGACCGGTTGTCGTGGATGCCGTCGTTGATCCCTACGCGCTTTCGTTGCCGGCGCACGTCCCGTTCCACACGACAAAGAATTACACACTGAGTCTCGCTAAGCAGGTACTTGCAGGCCGGCTGGACGACGTGATCAAGACGGCCGAACGGAATGTCAGGCTGGTCTGAATAATGTCGGACGGGAGCGCAGAATTTAGAAGTGCGAATCTTGTCCGGCGGCAGCATTTCAAACTGGTCCGCAATAGCCATAAATTCCGGAGACGAGCGCGGCGAGCTTGTCTTGCGTAGGCTCCTGTCGGATCGCCAACTAGCTAAATGTGTGACTGATTAAGTTGCAGGGGGAAACTGTGCCTACAGATATTCGCCAGGCTAATGCGTGGCTCTCGTTTGGGCTTGCCTTTGTTGGCGGATATGGCGACGCGGCATGGTGCGATTGCTTCGAGCCGCTGCGGTGTTTAAAGCTCTTAACTATGGCTTAGGCCGCGCCAATGCCGCTTGCCCCAAGTGATAAGTTAGGTGCGTTGTTCTTCCGAGTAGCACCCCGAACCGATTCCGATGCGGTTCCCGCTCGAAATCCTCTTGCGACACCGCGGTATGCCGCTGCGCCCAATCCGAGTCCGAGAACTTCGAGATGCCCTCCCAAAGCTTCTGGTTGATTTCTTGCCATGCGACTTTTAGCGATTGTCCCGAGACGGTCAGCGGTACGGACCTGTCCGGATTCGAGATGAACATGCCGTCGAATTCGGGATGAAGTCTTTCTCCAATCCCGAGTAGTGGTAAGAGCCGATCGTTCGTCGCCGCAAGATGGCCCCACAGATAGATCAGCCGGTTTCTTCCTGGAGCAACTTCTTGCTTAAGTTCTTCCGGCGACAGGTTCCCAAACAATTTCTCGGCTCGTTCCACGTTGAACTTCCACCCGCGGAGTGCGGAGTCGATGAGCGACTTTTCTGTAGTCATCCTTCACCTTCCTTCTATTTGGACGAATTGCGTGCCCTCGGCCGCGTTTGTCCCGCACTTTCGATTAGACCTGGGCTCTGCCACCATCAACAAAAAGCTCGATACCCGTAACAAAACTGGAGTCATCCGACGCCAGGAACAACGCCACCTTAGCGACTTCTTCGGGTTGCCCCATGCGTCCCATCGGGATGGTGGACACAATCCGCGAAATCACCTCTGGAGATTGCCGATTCACGAGTGGCGTATTGATCGGACCGGGACTCACAACGTTGGAACGGATATGACGGTCCTTCAGATCTGTGGTCCAGGTCCGCACGAAAGAGCGAATGGCAGCCTTACTCGCGGCGTAGACGCCAAAGCCGCCAGTACCCTTAACACTCGCGACGGAGCCGTTGAGAATGATCGACCCGCCGTCGTTCAGTAGCGGTAAGGCCTTTTGTACCGTGAACAGGGCTCCCCTGACATTGATGTTGAACAGTTTGTCGAAATGCTCTTCGGTGACGGCGCCAAAGGGAACGAATTCGCCGACGCCAGCGTTCGCAAAGACAATATCGATTCGCCCCTTCACCTTGGAGACGGTCTCGTAAAGACGATCCAGGTCAGCCAATTCGGCAACGTCTCCCTGAACTCCAGTAACATGGGTGCCGATTGCCTTCACGGCCTCGTCGAGTTCCTTCTGGCGGCGGCCCGTGATGAAAACATAGGCGCCTTCGTTGACGAAAAGCTTTGCCGTGGCCAACCCGATTCCTTCTGTGCCGCCGGTAATGACGGCGGTCTTGCCTTCGAGCTTTTTGGTCATTGGTCTTTCTCCGCTGTTGGCTACATGGGCCTGCGCCTAAGCGGTGCGAGCTTTCCCGGGATACGCAGGCACAAAGACATCCCGCACAAATTTTTCAAACGAAGTCGCTGTGCTGTTCTCCGGTGAACGCAGTTCCTGCGCAGCCAGAACTCCTGTGTTGATGGCCGTGAACATCTCGATATACACCGCGGCTTTCTTCGGCGAAAAACCCACCTGCATCAGCGCCTGCTGCATCTGGTCGTACGGAAACTGCTCATAACGCAGATCCGGTTTGCCAATGCCGCGCGCAATCACCGCGGTAACTTCCGTCATGGTCAGATCCCGCTCGCCAAGCAGCTCCCGCGTTTGTTTGCCGGAAAAATCCAGATCCAGGAGGCGCTGCGCGGCGTAGTTGCCGACGTCGAGCGTCGCGATCATGGGGATCTTCAGGTCGGGCCGCAGCGCATGTCCGAAAATTCCCATCGCTCGGATCATGCCGATAGCCGCCAGATTGTTCTCCATAAAATAAGCGGCGCGCAGGTTCAGAGCGTTCAAATCGCCGATCGCGTTCAGCTTTTGCTCCGCGGAATGCAGCCCCGTGACTGGTCCCGTGCCCTCCGGGACATGCGCGCCGTAGCTGCTTAAGTACAACGCAAAGCGCAGGCCGGACTCCTTCGCGGCTTTCGCGAACGCATCGCTCTGTCGCTCCTGGTCCTCGCGAGTGGTTATCGGCGGCAGCACCAAGTAGGCGGCGCGCGCACCGCTGAAAGCTTTGGTGAGCGCAATTGAATCGCTCATGTCGGCCGTGAACGCTTCCGCGCCTTGGCGCACAAACCGCCGCAGTCGCTCCGCATCGCGCCCCACTACACGCACCTTCCTACCCTTTGACAGCAGGAAATCGGCGATGATCGAGCCGGTATTTCCGGTCGCCCCCAAAATCACATACGTGTCACCCGGTCCGACGGACGCTTCGTCTTTATGGCTGTTCATCTGGTTGCTCCCTTTTTTGTGTACGGCGCTTGGCGCTGAAATGACCGCCTCGTTTGCCGGATCTCCCCAACCACATCGGCGAGGGTGATTCCGTCGAGAGTATTCTCAAAGTTGTTCTGCGTTTTTTTCAGGACCGACGCCATGCATCCTTTGATGTTGCGGCTGATCGGGCACCTCTCGTGCACTGGATAGCTATGAATCGCAAATGTTGCGGGCGCCGCGCTGGCGCGATAAATGTCCAAGAGCGTTATCTGCTTGGGAGAACGCGTAAGCGTGCTCGCACCGTTCTTGCCGCGCGTTGTGACGATCAGACCAGCCTTAGAGAGTTTCGAGAGAGATTTCCTCACGAAGGTGGGATCCGCATTCACGCTCTCAGCGAGGGTCGCCGAGGAGATTTCCTTGCCCTGAAAAAAAGCAAGAGCTGCCATGACGTGCGCAGCAACCGTGAATTGAACGCTAGTCGCGGACATCGATTCTCCCACCAGTATATGTGATGCTCATCGTCACAATTTGTTGCAATTGATAAAAGGCACCTCGTTCAGGTACGACGCATATCCGCCGGTTCATGCATTCATTCCGCCATCCACGGTAAGATTTGCCCCGGTGATATACGAGGACTCCGGACCGGCGACAAACGCCACCATCGCGGCGATCTCATCCACGCGCCCGTAACGGTCGAGCGCTGTGGCTGCCTTCTGCGGCACCGCCCAATCACCCGAGGCGGGATTCAAGTCCGTATCGATCGGACCCGGCTGCACGTTGTTTACTGTGATTCCCCGGATCCCGATCTCTCTGGCCAGCGCCTGGGTGAACATCTTGACCGCTCCCTTCGTGCCCGCGTATGGCACCAGCCCGGGCGCCGCGACACGTTCACCCACCGCCGAACCGATCATGATGACGCGACCGCCGCTCTTCATGTGCTTTAGCGCTGCCTGCGTCGCGACATAGACTCCGCGGACATTGATGTCGAGCACGCGATCCATCTCTTCCAGGGTCGCCTCTTCGAACGGCTTCGGGAAAGCTGTGCCGGCGTTGTTCACCAGCACATCCAGCCGGCCGAAGGTTGCGAACGTCTTTTCGACAGCGGCTTTAACTGCCTCGGCATTGGCGGCGTCCGCCTGAATCGCGATCGCTTTGCCGCCGGCGCGTTCAATGTCCTCGACGACAGATGCAGCCGCGTCGGCGCCTTTCGTGTATGTAATGGCAACCTCTGCGCCGTCCGCGGCCAGACGCTTCGCGATGGCAGCGCCAATGCCGCGCGAGCCTCCCGTAACCAGTGCTATCTTTCCTTCCAATTTCTTGGACATTGTCTTTTTCCTTTGCGCTCCGTCATACCGAGCCAGACGAATGCCTGAAGGGCATGAGTCCGATTTTTGTTTGTCGCCCGGTTCCTCTAAACTCACCCCCATCAGATGCGTTGAATAGCTCTTCGTCGCGCCTCAGCGAGATACTTTGTAAGCTGAAGAGCGATGCTTTTGGGATATGTCAGTGAAGGTGGATCTCAGATCGTAACTGCAAGCTAATCTACTTCAGCGAGTTCCTCGGTGCATCTCTGACGGCAGCTTGCCTGGCGCTCTTTCGCATATGAACGACAACTCCACCCTGTTCGAAGCGCACTTCATCCATAAACGCTTTCATCAAGTAGATGCCTCGCCCGTGAACGGACCCCGTATTTTCGGGAGCCGTCGGATCCGCCACCTTATTAATGTCAAATCCGCGTCCCTCGTCCTTTACTGCGATGGAGACTTCATCTCGTTTGAAGCAGCAATGAACGTGGACTTGTTTTCGGGGATTCTCATTGTTTCCGTGAACAATCGCGTTTGCGAGGGCTTCACGCAATGCGACCTCAACGTCGGTCTCGCCCTCGGGAACGCAGCCGTGTTGCCTGATCAAAAGCACGATCCCGTCCACGAAGGGAGAGATCGCCGCCACTTCGCTCGGCAAAGAGCGCTCCAGTTCCGCGCGGGGACCGTCTTCATTACGGGTGATAATCATCGCTAAACCTATCCGTCGAAACGTGCTGCTTTTCAAACGTAGGTCGGGAATGTCGTTCCGAACATGGGCCGCTTGCTTTTCGACTGTTCTTCCGTCGCTTCGTCCTGAATGACGTCCCAATGCTCGACCAGGACGCCATCTTTGATGCGAACGATGTCCGACGCAATCCAGTTCACGGGCAGGCCGAAATTGCTAAATCGCCCGTGCAGAATCACGAGGTCTCCCTCAGCCACGATCGCTCCTGGTTCGTACTTCAATGTTGGTGGGATGCTCTTGATGAGATTGAAGAGACCGTCGCGGCCCGGTTCGATGTGCCCGCTGTGTTGAATGTAGTCAGGCGACCAGAAACGCTCAGCGGCCGCATAGTCGCGCTTGTTGAACAGCGTGTCGAAGGCTTCTAGAACAAGAGCTTTATTTTTCGATTCGACCGTTTCACTCGCCACTTTCGTTCTTGCCATTTGCCGTACCTCCGTTTTTCATCCAGGTAATTCCAGTTGACCCAGCCAATACGCGAACCCTCAAAGCTTCGACCCACCGTCGACCGGGATACTCGCTCCGGTGATCCAGCGGGCTGCGTCAGACGCCAGAAAAGCGACCACGTCCGCAACGTCTTCTGGCTTGCCGATCCGTTTCAATGCTTGCATTCCAAGCGCTGCCTCCCGGCCTGCTTCGGTCTTCGTGAAGTTCGACATGTCAGTCTCGATTACGCCCGGAGCAACCGCATTTACGCGGATTCCCCGCGGTCCCAGGATGGCGGCCCAGTTTTTGACCAGAGTCTCTAACGCTCCCTTGGTCGAGGCATAGGCAAGAATCGATGGGTTGTCCAAACCCGGCTTCCCAACCACGGCGTGCGCCCCGAGCGACGAGATCACAATGATGTTCGAGCCTTCACCGAGGACGGGCAAGAGTTGTTGCACCAGGAAAAATGGGCTGCGCACGTTTGTTGCAAAGAGGTTGTCGAAATCCTGCACGGTATGATCCTTGACGGTTGCAGCTTTGCTGATTCCGGCGTTCAAAACGAGCACATCCAATCGCTCCCCAACGATCGAGCGAACGTCTCTGGCCAGCAGTGTTGCTCCATCGGGAGGTGCCAAGTCCGCCTTGATCGTATCTGCGCGTCCCCCTTTGGCGACGATGCCGGCGACTAACGATTCCGCATCCTGCGCAGAACGGCCGTAATGGACCAGAACACGGGCTCCAGCCTCCGCGAACGCTGCTGCCGTCGCACGGCCAATTCCGCGCGACGCCCCGGTCACCAGTGCTGTTTTACCTTGCAGTGAAGCCATTTGTAGCCTCCCAATTCAGCTCGCCCCGTGACCAAACATCCGCCAAGAGTTCCTTCCGGCATAGCTCAGATCACTTCGTTAGATTGCGAGGCTAGGTATTGGGAGCGCTGTTGGAGCATACTTTATTCGGCTGGGAGCGATGCTTCACAAGCATGGGAGCGGGAATGGAATTACGACATCTTCGTTATTTCCTCGCGGTTGCCGAAGCAGGAAGCCTGACGGTGGCGGCAGAGCGAGAACTGCACACGTCACAACCGTCGCTGAGCCGGCAGATTCGAGATCTCGAAGACGAAGTGGGCGCCCAACTTCTGACGCGCAAAGCTCGCGGAATCGAGCTCACGCCCGCCGGTCGGGTTTTTCTCGATCACGCCCGCTCCGTGCTTTCGCAAGTCGAAGCGGCGGGCGAGGCTGCTCGCAGGATCACTCGTCCGGCAAGGCCCTGCTTCGTGATGGGCTTTCTTACTGGCCACGAACTGACCTGGATGCCCGAAGCTATAAAAATCTTGCGCGACGAGTTGCCCAACGTTGACGTGATGATATCGAGTCAATACTCTCCGCTGCTTGCGGACGGCCTTTCCAAAGGAAAAATCGATGCTGCTTTTCTGCGAAGGGAAAAAGGTGTGCCAGGGTTGGCGTTCCGCCTTCTAGTGAAGGAGCCCTTGATGGCGATCTTGCCTAGCGACCACCGTCTCGCACGACAACAAGCTATCAGTCCGCGGGATTTAGCGGATGAACCGTTCGTGATTGTGTCGCGCACGGCCCCCGTGCTGCGTGTGGTCATCGAGAATTATTTGAAGCGGTCCGGAATCAATATCAAGCCGGCTCACGAGGCGGACCACGTCACCATGGGAATTTCCTTGATTGTATCGACGCGCGGCGTAGGGCTCTTACCTGTTTACGCACAGAACTTTCTCCCATCGTCCGTAACGAGTCGCCCATTGAAGGGAGAAACGCCAACTGTCGAACTGGTCCTCGGCTACAAAAAGTCGAACCAATCTCCCATCTTGAAGCTTCTGCTATCAAGATTGGACGACTTGGTCGCTCGCGTCTCGAAGAAGGCGCGATAGCCCTTCGTGTGCAGCACCGTGAGTTTGAAGCTGCCCCAATTTGCCTTCCGAACACTGCTAGCCGACGGTGTTTCAACAGAGAGGAAGGCCAACCATCGAAATCGGTTCGTCCTGGTTAGCTGAGCGTCCGTCAACGGTGGTGACTGGAATTCCGCGTGAGCGGCTTCCTCGGAGATCTCGGTTAGGCCCCGGACCAGCTGGGGAATGGAACTCGCTGCTTGCATCCCACCCCAACCTCTTACTGATTACTGACTCCCTTTCTGCCGAGATTCTGGAGCACCGAGTAGTGTTTACGCTTTCGCAGACGAAGGTCCGGAATATTCATTGTTTTTCCAACCGCAGAGCCTCCTCCGTCCTGGCCGTGGCACATACCGCATTTTGTATGAAACGTCGCACTGCTCGCCGCGCTGTCCGGAACCGGGCTTGCCCGCACAATCGAGACAACAAAAAGCGTAAAGCCAGCAAAAAACAGCAGTAGAACCGAGAAAGCAAAAATGACGTGACGTTCAGCATCATCTTGTTTCATGGATTTTCCTTCATTCACAATTTTTCACTCCAGCCGCGCGCTTTTTTCCTCGAACGGCGCAGAGACACTTAACTAAAGCCGAGGCTTGTCAAAGGCAGATCCCGTAGTCTGACTCGTCTCCGTTCGAGCCCGAGCAGCGGGAGCAGATTCCATCCCGTTAGGCCGACGCCTTTCTACTGACACCTGTCGATTGGATTCCGTCCTTGGTATGATCCAAATGGTTCTGTTTTTCCATCTGTAGAATTACCGCAGAGAAATCCTGTTCCTGTCCCTGATTCAACTGCCTCGCATTAATCTCGAACGCGGCTCCCGCTGCAGGCATTCGCGCGCCAACAGCGGCAGCGAGATTGAGAATCAGGCCGAAATCCTTATTCATCAGCCGGATCGGAAATTGCGCAGTGTAGTCGTTCTTGATCGCTCTTTGCAGCTTGCCCACGTGCGCCGGCGCGACCACTGCGGTCTGGGACAACACTTCCAACAGGCGAGTACGATCAAGACCAGCCTTCTCGCCGAGTGCGACAGCTTCGGCGATTGCCTGCATTCCAATTCCCAACAGGGAGTTCACGACAAGCTTCATCGTCGCTCCGGAGCCGGTCGGCCCGAGATAGAAATATTTTTGCGCGACAGCGCGAAAGATCGACTCGGCGCCGTCGAAATTCTCCTTGTTGCCGCCTCCGAAGAGGGTCAGCAACCCCTTTTCGGCGGCAGGAGTGCTCCCCGAAATGGTCACGTCGAGAACCTCAATTCCTCGCTGCGAACCGAGTTTTGAGAGTTCCTGCGCGGTCTCCGGATATACCGTGCTCATGTCAACGACCAAGGAACCGCGACGCGCGTTCGCAATCGCGCCGTCTGCCCCTCTATAGGTGCCCAGCACAGCCTCATCGGTGGGAAGGCAAGACAACACGACGTCGCAACCGCAGGAAAGTTCCGCAATGTTCCGCGCGACGGTGCCGCCATATTGCATTAGCTGCTCCGCCTTGCCGGGCTCCCGGTCGAACGCCGTCAGCTTAAAGCCGGCTTCGAGCAACCTCCGCGCAATCGGCAATCCCATGTAGCCTATTCCGATAAATCCGAGTCTAAATTTTTCTGATGTGATTGGATTCATGCTGAATTCTCCTTTTGCCCACGTTTGAACGGATTATTTGCCGCTGGCGGCCGGCCGCTGGTTTCCTACCTAGAAACTAACCATGATTCGGAGCTTAGTGGGATCTACGCGGCGACGGTGTTTCTTGCGGGTGGCGCCATGAATTCGGGACCGACCGGGTCGGGGATCGCCTGCCGCAGGATCTGATCGATTGCCGCGAGCGTGTCCGCATCTAGCTTCCAATCGAGGGTGCCCGCAACAGCGTCCAGTTCTTCAGGATGCCGCGCGCCCCACAACGCAGAGGTGATGCCGGGCTGGTCGAGCACCCAACGCACGGCAAGATCCATCACGTGTTTTCCGTATCTTTTTTGCGCCAGCTCATCCAGCTGCCGGACCGCATTCAGATATTGCGCGAAGCGCGGCGACTGGAATTTGGGATCGGACAGGCGAAGATCGTCGCCCGTGAACTTCGTGTCCGGCCGCATTGTCCCGGTCAAGAGCCCCCGGCAGAGAGGCCCGTAAGCGAAAGCGCTCAGATTCTTTTCGCGCACGTAAGGCAGCACGTCGCTCTCGATTTGGCGCTCAAAAAGGTTATAGGGAGGCTGGACGGTGTGTAGTTCAGACACGGACATGAACCGGTTCATCTGCTCCGGCGAATAATTGCTCACGCCGATTGCTCGGATCAGTCCTTCCCTAAAGAGGGCCTGCATCGTCCGGGCGGCATCTTCGATCGGGACGGCCAAATCCGGCCAATGGACTTGATAGATGTCAATATAGTCCGTGCGGAGGCGACGGAGCGAGTCCCGGATCTCCTTTCGGATGCGTTCGGGCGAGGAATTTCGAGTAACCGAGCCGTTGTGCCACTCGAGTCCAACCTTGGTCGCGATGAAAACTTTGTCGCGATTTCCTCTCTCCTCAATCGCCTTTCCGACGATCTCTTCGGAAACCCCGAAACCGTAAACCGGCGCCGTGTCGATCAGGTTGATCCCTTTGTCGAGGGCAGCGTGAATCGTTCGAATGGATTCTCTCTCGTCGGTGCCTCCCCACATCCAGCCACCGATGGCCCACGTGCCTTGCGCGATTCGCGAAACATTCATTTGTGTTCTAGCAATCGTTTTATATTCCATCTGCTTCATCCTTTCCCATGAAATGGGATCTCCAAGTGTCCAGTTCACCTGCGCGTTCGAGTTTCGGTTGTCGAGCTACTTTCAAAATGGGGGACGAGTCGGGTCCCGCTTCGAACTCTCTTGTGCACATCTAAGCTGGGGAGTTGAATAGGACTGCACGATTCACGGATCCGCTTAACTCCCGGCGGCCTCGAAAAACGCGCGATTTCACGGCGGAAATCGACGTATCCAGCATCTGAGCCGTCTCCGCTATCGAGTGATCTTCGATGTCGCGCAGTACGATCGTTCTGCGAATTGTTGGGCCCAGCCGCTTGATCGCTTTGGTCAAGATGGCAGCGCGCTCCCGCCGCCAACAGGACTCTTCCGGATTGGGTCTCTGGTCAACAAATTCCGGCGGCACGAAATTCACCGGGTCGCGATGGTCCTCGGGCAACGATTCAACGTTTTTCCTCCTACGGCGTAGCACCATCAAGGCTTCGTTGATGGCGATGCGTATCAGCCAAGTGGAAAACAGAGACTTTTCTTGAAAATCATTGAGATGAACGAATGCCCTGTGAAAACTTTCCTGCACGACATCTTCGGCATCTTCCCGGTTATTGGTGATTCGTTGCGCCACTGCAAAAACTTTCTGCTTGTAGCGTGAGACGAGTTTCCCGAAGGCATGCGTGTCGCCACCCTTTGTGGCGGCTATCAGTGCGGCATCGGAGTCCATGGCGAATCCGCTGTTGCGAAAGTTTTCCACGTACCCACCTCCTGCTGCCTGGTCACGCAGCTTACGAAGCCAAAAAGAGCAATCGCTGTGCCAAGACTCGGTGTGACGAGGAGGGCTTGGAAGTGGCTGTCAGATTGAGTGATGCCCCGATTGCTGGGCGTCTAGGCGATCTCAGTCATCGCGTGCGACTGTCCAACTGTCGGCAATCCGTCTATTCGGTTGGATTCGGCGCGTGTTACCTGTTCTGTAGGAGAGATTTAAATGACGAATCGGCCGTATGAGAGACAGGCGTAACGACTCAAGCGAAATATTTTTTGACATGTGGAACTTAGCGTTGGGGAAAATAACCCGCTTGCAAAATGTTCGTCCAACAGCCGAAAATCGCGTCGTACGCTCGTCCCAGTCGGTTCTTATCCATTGCACGCGGGAGATTCCTGACAATGGCCGTCCCGGATAAAGCGAAATGGATTGTCCAGCCGGCAAGTTCTGATGTCCTGCGCTATGGAATCGCTTTGGTTTCGGTCTCGGCGGCCCTCGGCCTCACCCTTATTTTCCTGCATTTCGATTTGCCTCAGCCCTTTACCGCGCTTGCGCTAACTGCGATCGCGATTACATTTTGGTACAGCGGCACCGGGCCCGGCATTCTTGCAACCTTCATTTCAATGCTTGTCCGTGGTTTTTTTTTCGCACCCGAGGTCAATGGTCCGTCTCGTGCTCTTTATGACCTGGTGTTTCTGGTCTTTGCCTTGCTTATGACCCAAGTTGCGCGAGCGCGAAATGAGCTTGCCGTCCGAGTCGCGGAGCGAACGGCGGAACTGACGCGGGCCAATGACAGCCTGAAAGTTGAGATTGCCGAGCGCAAGCAGGCAGAGGAAGCGCTGCGCCAGGCGCAGGCGGAGCTTGCGCACGTGAACCGGGTCACCACTCTGGGAGAACTGACCGCTTCCCTGGCGCACGAGGTGAATCAACCGATTGCCGCTGCTGTCACCGACGCCAACACCTGCTTGCGGTGGCTTACGCGCGATCATCCCGACCTGGAAGAGGCCCGCGCCGCGGCGGCTAGAGTCGTGAAAGACGCGGCCCGCGCGGCGGAAATCATCAGCCGGGTCCGCCTGCTCTTCAAGAAGAGCGCTCCCGAACGGGAATTGATCGATGTGAACGATCTTATTCCCAAGATGATTGTTCTGCTGCACAGCGAGGCCACGCGATACGAGATATCGGTGCGCGCGGAGCTGGCGGCAGATCTACCCCGCGTCATTGGAGATCGCGTCCAATTGCAACAAGTGATAATGAACCTGGTCATGAACAGCATTGATGCGATGAAGGATGTGGATGGAACCAGGGAGCTCGCCATCCGATCGCAAAGAACCGAAAACGAGCAAGTTCTGGTTTCCGTACTCGATACCGGCGTGGGACTGCCCCAACAGCACGCCAATCAGATTTTCAATGCGTTCTTTACTACCAAGAGTCACGGCACTGGCCTGGGCCTTCGGATTAGCCGGTCTATCGTCGAATCGCACGGCGGACGCTTGTGGGCTGCGGAGAACTCTCCGCGCGGCGCAAATTTTTGCTTCACCCTGCCCACTAAGGTCGAGGCGCAGGAATGACGTCCAAAGATACTCCGACGGTTTTCGTCATTGACGATGATGCCTTGGTGCGTGCGTCTCTCGAAGGGCTATTGAATTCGGCGGACTTGCGCTCAGAGACTTTCGAGACCGCAGAAGAGTTCTTACGGGCTGAGCGGCCGGATGCGCCCAGTTGCCTCGTGCTGGACGTCAGCCTCCCTGGAATCAGCGGTTTGGATTTTCAGCGCGAGCTGGCCCATTCGGGCGTCCACATTCCCATCATATTTATCACCGGTTACGGTGATATTCCGATGAGTGTGAAGGCCATGAAGTCGGGCGCGATGGAATTCTTAACTAAGCCGTTCCTGGACCAGGAACTGCTCGACGCGGTGCATCAAGCTTTGGAGCATGACCGCGCGACTCGTCATAAGGAAAGCGCGCTTGCCGAGTTGCGCAAACACTATGAGGCATTGACCCCGCGCGAGCGGGAGGTCATGGGCCTGGTCGTTTCGGGCATGCTTAACAAGCAAATCGCTTCCGAACTCGGGACCAGCGAAATCACGGTGAAGATTCATCGAGGACATGTGATGCGTAAAATGTGCGCCGAGTCCCTCGCGGAGTTGGTGAAGATGGCGGAGAAGCTTCAGCTTCCGCCGGAAGCGAAATAGTCCAACACCACGCTTTCGTGTAACTCCCGCTTTCTCAGAGATCTATCCGAGGCCCAGCAACTGGCTTTCTGTGCGACCTTCTAATACCAACGTATAATTGCGCCTCTTTCAGCGTTGCTGTTAATTTACTGCCATGGGCATGCAAAGGAGCACTCAATTGGTCGCGATTGTAGATGATGATGATTTGATGCGGAGCGCTTTGGAGGGCCTGCTGAAAGCGGTCGGATTGCGGGCGCAAGCGTTTTCCTCGGCGGAGGAATTCTTGCGATCCGGCCAGCCGAGAGAGACTGCATGTCTGATTGCAGACATCCGCATGCCAGGGATGACAGGCCTTGAGCTGCAGGCGAAACTGAATGCCGACGCTTGCAGGATTCCAATCGTCTTCATTACGGCGCATGGAGACGAAAAAATGCGGATGCAGGCGATGAGGGCCGGTGCAGTGGAGTTCCTCGCGAAACCCTTCGACGACGAAGCTCTCCTCGAAAGCGTTCGGGCGGCTCTAAACACTTAACGAAAAAGCGCATCCAGCCGCGCGAGGAGGTACCCTATGGAAGCTTTCGAAAGAGCGGAGCCCGTTGATCGGGATCGCAGCCAGCGCAGATTCGAACAAATCATCGGCAACAGTGCCGCGTTGGAATCGGTTTTCGGGGAAGTCGAGCGCGTCGCGCCGACGGATTCCACAGTGCTTATCCAGGGAGAAACCGGGACCGGCAAGGAGTTGATCGCGCGGGCGATTCACAACATCAGTTCGCGGTGCGGACGCCCCTTCGTAAAGCTGAATTGCGCTGCAATTCCGTTCGACCTGCTGGAAAGCGAACTTTTTGGCCATGAAAGGGGAGCCTTTACAGGCGCCATCGCGCAAAAGATCGGCCGCTTCGAAGCGGCCGATAAAGGGACGCTCTTTCTCGACGAAGTAGGGGATATTCCGTTGCCACTGCAGCCCAAACTGTTGCGCGTGCTGCAAGAACAAGAATTCGAGCGCTTGGGCAGTGCCAGAACGCACCAGGTGGATGTGCGACTACTCGCCGCGACACACCGAGATTTGGCAGACATGGTAAAGAGGGGCGAATTTCGCAGCGACCTTTTCTATCGTATGAACGTGTTTCCCATCACTCTCCCTCCGTTGCGAGCACGCAGCGACGACATTCCCGCGCTGGTAGCGCATTTTGTCGAGATTTATGGGCGCCGGATGGGTAAGCGAATCGATCAAATCCCTCCCGCAACGATTTCGGCGCTTAGTTCATATGCGTGGCCGGGCAACATTCGCGAACTGCAGAATTTCATCGAACGCAGCGTGATCTTAACTGATGGCTCAGTTCTGCATTCCCCTCTCGCGGAATTGAACCATTCCGCTGTCGCCGAGTCTCCTGAAGCAGTTACGCTGAAGGACGCGGAGCGCGACCACATTCTCAAGACTCTCAAGCAGACCCGCTGGGTAGTCGCCGGCCCGAACGGTGCCGCCGCACGTCTGGGAATGAAGAGATCCACGCTTTACTTCCGCATGCAGAAACTGGGCATTTCGCGCTTCAGCAACGACCTCCTGTCGGCGTAACAGACTCGCGCTGCCCCGCCTGCCGGGTGAGTACAGGCAATTTCCGCACCAGCCGGAGTTCCCGCTGCAATTGCCAGAAGTGTTGCAATTCCGGTTTCGCGCGAAAATAAGAAATCACCGAGCCCGGTTCGGTTGTCGGGATTTTGGACATCTGTCTTGCGCTCCGGAAAGTCGGATCGATTTCTCGGGATGCCTGCGAACTCCCACCGGGCGCGTCCCGCGAATGATCCGGTTCAAATTGTCGGGATAACGACATCACGTCCAGCCATCTGGCATCGGGGAGTGTCTTCACACCCGTGGTCTGTCTTTGTTTTCCATCATTTGCGAACGAAATCTGTTTGGCAGCGCTGTTGCCTATTTCGGTTGAGTTGCCGAGGGCTTTCAGCCATCCGCGACAATTCGAATAAGGAGAAGACACAATGATCGTAGAAGCAATCGGCAACACCAACAGGAGTAACAACAGAATCAAAACACGCAATCTGGTTGCGCTGTTCATGGGCCTGATTATTGCAGCGCTGATTTATCCGAACCCGGCGCATGCGCAGCTGGTGGGTAGCATGGAAGCCGACATCCCGTTTCAGTTTCACGCCGGTGACACGAAACTTCCGGCGGGCAAGTACGTTATCCGCATGTTGGACGACTCCGATCTGACAATCATGGAGATCAGCAAACCGGACGGCTCCGTCGCAGCCCTGTTTCAAGTCCATGCCGCAGAAGCTAACTCCTCGCCGCGCAAGAGTGAATTGATTTTCAACAAGTATGGACACAAGTACTTTCTGGAAAAGTTGTTTGACGACGGCGAACCCGATGGCAGCCAGGTGGTCCAGTCGAACTACGAAAAGAGAGTCGGTCAAGCGGCGGCAGAAGCGCAGGAACACGTGCCCGCCTATCATTCCGCGCAACAGCGCACCAGCGGCTCATAGGATCGGCCGCTGGCCGAGCGTGTGAACCGCTATCGGGTGCAAGGAAGTCTGTTTCCGCAGTTCAAAAAAGGGGGAGGTATGAAACTACAAAGATTCGTGCTGGTTTTAATGGGTATGGTCTTTTTGTTTGCAGGAAGGTTGTCGGCGCAAGACGTGAAGACCGACTACGATCACAACGCAAACTTCGCGCAGTACAAAACCTACTGCTGGGAACACGTTCAGACCAAAGACCCTCTGTATGTTGATCGAATCAAGGGCGCGGTGAATGCCGCCTTGGCGGCGAAAGGATGGACTCAGGTGGATTCCGGAGGCAATGTCTCGATCATCGCTATTCAGACGACCCACGAACAGGAAACCCTGAATACATTCTACGACGGCTTCGGAGGCGGCTGGGGCTGGCGGCGATTTGGGGGCGGCGGCTTTGGCGACGCGACCACTACCACCGAGACCTATAAAGTCGGCACGCTAATCGTTGATCTCTATGATACGAAAACAAAACAACTGATATGGAGAGGCAGCGCAAGCGACACGCTCTCCAATAACGCCAACAAGAACACCGACAACCTGGATAAGGGCGTGGAAAAGATGTTTAGGAAATTCCCGCCGGGATCTTCGAAGTAGTCGCCAGGGTGTCAATGGGACGGAGTCAACATAAGGCGGAGAATTTGCTACAAGGTTCTGCAGGCAGGTTGCGGTTCAGGCGCTCTGCTTCGCGCTTGTCCGCTTAGCTAGCAAATGAATCACTGAGAACAAGGCTTCGTGATTCCGGCACCAGGAGGAAGCCATGCACTCAATCCGGCCGATCGCACCCATAGTGCTGGCCTCTCTATGTAGTTTGGCGATGACGGGGACGCCAGCACAGCTGCTTTCAAATCCTCCCGAACTTCGCGCGAACAATCGCGTGCTTTCGTTGACTTTACACGCCGGCATCACGCGTGATGGAAACGACACTTTCTACTTTAATGGCCAACCAGTCGCTCCGATCTTGCGTTTATCCCCCGGCGACCTGCTGAAAATCACCTACATCAACGATCTCCCGGCCAAGCTACAGGAGCCCTGTTTGATTCCTCCGTGCATGGACATGACCAATTTGCACTTTCACGGCCTGACAGTTTCGCCCAACTCTCCGCAGGACGATGTCTTGACCATGATGGCCATGCCCGGCCACTCGCTTCGCTACGCCGTGCAGATTCCGAAAGACCATCCGCCCGGTTTGTATTGGTACCACACGCATCCGCACGGAGAAAGCTACCAACAAGCGCTCGACGGGATGTCCGGTGCGCTCGTGATTGAAGGAATTGAATCTTATTATCCGGCGCTCGTCGGCTTGCCCGAACGCATCCTGGTGGTGCGTGGCCGTTCCATCGTGCACGATCCTCAGGCCGCAAGTCTGATGCAGCGCATTGGACTCAGTTCGGCTGTTTGCGGTGGGCAAGCAGAGACGCCAGAAGAGGTCTTCACGGTTAACGGTTCCCTACGGCCGCAAATTGAAATTGCTCCTGGTGAGCGTCAATTCTGGCGTCTCGTCAACGCTTCCGCGGATCGCTATCTGGATCTGCAGCTGGAAGGTCAAACGTTCGAAATCGTCGCTATGGACGGAATGCCCATCGCCCGTCACGACGCCAGTCATCCAGTGCGGGTCGCCGATCATGTTCTATTGCCGCCGGCGGGCAGACTTGAGGCCATTGTTACCGGTCCATCGGACGGCACGCCGAAGCACTTGATCTCCCGCTGTGTGGACACCGGGCCAGTCGGCGATCCCAATCCACAGATGATATTGGCCGACATCGTTCCGCGGACGGCAGCTGACTCAACACGCAAAATTTCGCAAAGTTCGTTCAAACCGGTTTTCAAACCGCTGGACCTCGCCACGGAAGAAAAGGCACCCCCTCGATTCACCGTAATTTTCACGGAAGATAAAAACGGCTTCTACATCAATGGACAGAAATTCACGCTTGATGCTGCTCCCATGGTCCGGGCGAAGATTGGGACGTATCAACATTGGAGAATCGTCAACGCCACGGCAGAACTGCATCCAATGCACATCCACCAAGTGCATTTCCTCGCGTATGCGGAAAACGACAAGCCGATTCCCAGCCCGCTGTGGCTAGACACGGTGAATATCCCGTACGGCGGAACCGTAGACGTCATCATGGATTTCACGGATCCCGTGATCCGCGGCATGTCCGTGTTCCACTGCCATCTGCTCAATCACGAAGACAAGGGGATGATGGCGAAAGTTCTATTTGAATGACGCCGCTGCCCTGTCACGGAGCGCCGTGCCAACGCGCTGACACACGTTCAATTCTCTGGACTCATTCTCACCGTTTCGTTCCCCTGATCTCCTTTCCCCTAGCTTAGGACCTCTGTTTTCAGAAGTTTCATGCAGTTCCGGCCAGGCGTCTCTGTGGCATTCGATCTGCATCGTCAGTTTCCGAATTAAGGAAACATGTCCGGGGATATGAACTATGTGGATTGTTCGACTCGCATTGCGGCGGCCTTACACCTTCGTGGTAGTCGCCATTCTCATCGTGATCATGGGCGCGCTCGCCATCGTTCGCACTCCAACGGATATTTTTCCGAATATCGACATTCCGGTGGTCAGCATCATCTGGACTTACAACGGTTTGGTGCCGGAGGACATGGCCGACCGCATCGTCAGCGTCACAGAACGAGCGCTCACTACGACTGTTGATAACATCGAGCACATCGAATCGCAGTCGCTATATGGAATTGCTGTCGTCAAGGTGTTCCTGCAGCCGACAGCAAACATTCAACAGGGTATCGCACAGATCACCGCGGTTTCTCAGACTCAGCTCAAGCAGTTGCCTGCCGGTACGACGCCGCCGCTCATTCTGGCCTATAGCGCATCGAGCGTACCCGTCCTGCAGTTGGCCCTCTCTGGCCAAAACATGTCCGAACAAGAGCTCAATGACTATGGCTTGAATTTCATTCGTACGCAGATCATTACGGTGCCGGGCGCGTCCGTTCCTTATCCCTATGGCGGTAAACAACGCCAGGTGCAGGTGGATCTGAATCCCACGGCATTGCAATCAAAGAGTCTCTCCGCGTTGGACGTTGTGAACGCTATCAGCCTGCAAAATCTGATTCTTCCTACGGGAACCGCCAAAATTGGACCAACCGAATATGATGTTTCCATTCCCAACGCAGCGCCGCAAACGATTGCGGACCTGAATCGCATCCCCATCAAAACAATCGGCAGCACTACGATTTACATCAAGGACGTGGCGTGGGTGCGCGATGGTTTCCCTCCGCAAACAAACATCGTCAAAGTGAACGGGCAGCGCTCCGTATTGCTGACGATTCAAAAAGCAGGGAATGCATCCACTCTGAACGTGATTGCGGGCGTCAAAACGCTTCTGCCCCAAATAAAGACAACCGTTCCGCCCCAGCTACAAATAGAACCGTTGGCCGATCAGTCAATTTTCGTGCGTGGCGCGATCAGCGGCGTGGTCCGGGAAACACTCATCGCTGCCTGTCTGACGGCTTTCATGATTCTCACTTTCTTAGGCAGCTGGCGCAGCACGTTGATCATCGCAACCTCGATACCTCTGGCGATCTTGACCTCCATCATCGTGTTTAGCGCGATCGGCGAAACGATCAACATCATGACGCTTGGTGGGCTCGCTCTGGCCGTCGGAATCCTCGTGGACGATGCGACCGTGGAGGTCGAGAACATCAATCGAAATCGCGAAGCGGAACCGGAAAAAGATATGGACGAAGTTGTCCTCGACAGTGCTTCGCAAATCGCAACGCCTGCTTTCGTGGCGACGCTCTCGATTTGCATCGTGTTTGCTCCAATGTTTTTGCTGTCCGGCGTGGCGCGCTATCTCTTTGTGCCGCTCGCCGAAGCTGTCGTTTTCGCGATGTTGGCATCGTATCTGCTCTCCCGCACGATCGTTCCGACCATGGCGAAGTACCTGTTGCGGAACGATAAGTCTGCGGAAGCGAATACTGCCAGCCGCAATCCGTTGGTGCGCATTCAGAAGCGTTTTGAGGCGGCCTTCGAGAGACTTCGTCACGGCTATCGCGGAGTGCTGGAGATTTGCCTCCATCACCGGCGCGCTTTCCTCATTGCCTTCTTCGTTGGCTGCCTGGGCTCTCTGGCAATTCTCATTCCCTGGCTGGGCCAAGACTTTTTCCCCGGTGTGGACAGCGGCACGTTCAAGCTTCATCTGCGAGCCCCCACGGGAATGCGCATCGAGGAAACGGCCAATCTGTGCGATCTTGTCGAGCAGGCAATTCGCCGGCAAATTCCGGCTAACGAAGTCCAGAGCGTCATTGACAACATCGGCTTGCCCTATAGCGGGATCAATCTTTCCTACAGCAATTCAGCGCCGGTCGGGACTTCGGATGCCGACATTCTAGTGAACTTGTCTGCCAATCATCATCCGACGGACAACTACATCCACCAACTGCGTCTCACCCTCCCTAAGGAGTTCCCGGGAGTCACGTTTGCCTTCTTGCCGGCCGACATGATCGGACAGATTCTCAATTTTGGGCTGCCGGCTCCGATAGATGTGCAGATTGTGGGCAACGACCTGGAGGGAAACCGGCGTTTTGCAGATTCGCTTCTCGACAAGACGAGATCCGTTCCAGGAACGGCCGATCTGCGGATCCAGCAGCCCTTCGACGAACCCTACCTGCGCTTTCGAGTCGAACGCACCAAAGCGGAAGAGCTCGGATTCAGCGCCCACGATATTGCGCAGAACCTTCTGGTTTCGCTGAGCGGCAGCTTCCAGACTTCGCCCACATTCTGGGTTGATCCAAAGAATCGCGTCAGCTACCAGATCGCGACTCAGACGCCGCAATACCACGAGGATACCTTGCAGGATCTGGAGAACATTCTCATCACCGGTACAGACCCTACAGCTCCCCCATCGCTAATGGCCAGCCTCGTCGCAATGCAACGGGGCGCGGGCATGGCAGTGGTTTCGCACTACAACGTCGCGCCCGTGATTGACATCTTTGGCGCCCCTGCCGGCCGCGACTTGGGCGGCGTGGCCCGGGACATCGACAAAATCATTCAGGATTCACGCCAGCAACTCCCTCGCGGTTCTCGTGTCGTCGTACGCGGGCAGGTTCAGACCATGCGAGCCTCCTACGTCGGGCTGCTGAGCGGTTTGGCATTCTCAATCGTGCTCGTGTACCTGCTGATCGTCGTCAACTTTCAGTCCTGGCTCGACCCTTTCATCATGATTTCCGCTCTGCCCGCGGCACTTGCTGGGATTGCCTGGTTCTTGTTCGTAACGCACACCACTCTGAGCGTGCCCGCCCTCATGGGCACGATCATGTGCATGGGCGTCGCAACCTCAAACAGCATCCTGGTCGTGAGCTTTGCGACGGAAAAGATGGCGGAGGGAAAAGATGCTGTCGGCGCCGCGCTGGAGGCGGGTTTCACGCGCTTTCGCCCCGTGATCATGACCGCGCTAGCCATGATTATCGGCATGATCCCGATGGCTCTAGGGCTAGGCGATGGCGGCGAACAAAACGCTCCTCTCGGTCGTGCCGTCATCGGTGGACTGCTTTTCGCGACGGTTTCGACCCTCCTCTTTGTGCCGACTTTTTTCAGCGTCATACAGGGATCGAGACGGCACGCGGCTGAAACCGGAGGCCAAAACTAACTGTCGATTTGCGCGGAGTCACTATGCCTATGCGAACTAAAAACGGAACTCAGACCGGCGAACCTTCAGGAGCGCCTAATCGCGACGGCGCGGCACTTCATCGGAATTCCCGATGGCCGTTTCTAGTGGTTGCGCTGCTTTTGGCCGCGCTTTTGGTCTCCGGAATCTGGTCACGCGTCAAAGCTGAACGGTCCTTGCGCGCGGACACCACACAAGCGGCCGTTACAGCGGTGTCGGTTGTACTGCCAAAGCAAGCCGAACCCGACCAGGACCTCATTCTGCCAGGGAACGTAGAGCCTTACATAACCTCGCCGATCTATTCACGGACAAATGGATATCTGAAGAAGTGGTATTTCGACATCGGAGCGCATGTGAAGGCGGGGCAGTTGCTCGCGGTAATTGAGACCCCAGAAGTTGATCAACAACTCCAGCAGGCGCGAAGCACCCTGTTAACCGCACAGGCCAACCTCGAGCTCGCCACAATCACCAAGACCCGGTACCAGCGGCTCCTAAAAACCAACGCAGTGTCGCAACAGGACGTCGACAATGCGGTTGGCACCTACAATGCGAATAAAGCCATTGTCGAAGCCGATCAGGCAGCCGTCCAGCAATATGCGGCTCTCGTATCGTTCGAAAGGATCTACGCTCCATTCGACGGCGTCATCACCGCTCGAAATACGGATATCGGGGACTTGATCAACTCCGGCAGCAGCGGCGGAGTGAAAACCGATCTCTTTCACATCGCACAGCCCGGCACATTGCGTGTTTACGTAAACGTTCCGGAAGAATACTCGCGCGGGATCAAGGACGGCATGACCGCACTGCTCACCCTCGCCGAATTTCCAGGGCGCAAGTTTCAGGGAAAGGTGGTACGCACGGCGGACGCCATCAACGTGACCACGCGGACATTGTTAATCGAGGTAGATGTGGAAAATCCTACTGGAACATTGCTCACAGGATCGTACGCAGAGGTGCACCTGCAGATCCCGACTCAAGGCTCCACGTACCTGATTCCAGTCAATACACTGTTGTTCCGCTCAGAAGGTTTACGTGTGGGCGTCGTCAGAGACGGAAAAGTCGTGCTCACGCCGGTAACTCCCGGCCATGATTTCGGTAACGAGATCGAGATCGTCGCCGGTCTCCAGTCCAGTGATCAAATCATCGTCAACCCGCCCGACTCAATCGTTCAAGGACAGAAAGTCCAGGTTGTGCAAGCAACATTGCCGGGAGATATCAAATGACGCAAGCGATCAGGCCTCACAAAATAATTTTGGATCGAAGCCGCCGGCAGGCAATCTGGCTAAAAGTTCTCTTCGCGGCAGCGCTGCTCCAGTCGGGTGGTTGCACGGTCGGACCTAACTACCATACGCCAGTCGCGGAAACTCCTGCCGCCTATAAAGAAGTTGGGGATTGGAAGCCCGCTCAGCCGAATGACCAGAATCTTGGTGGTGACTGGTGGAAGATATTTCAAGATCCGCAACTTGATGCTCTCGAACTCCAGGTCAATGTATCGAACCAGAACTTGAAAGCCGCAGACGCGCAATATCAACAGGCGCGCGCCATTCTTCGTTACTATCGAGCCGACTACTACCCCACGGTCACGGCCGGACCATCAGCCACTCGCACGCGAGTCTCCGCCAACGCGCCGCCTCCGGGCTCAACGTTTGTTGGCGTAACCTACAACGATTTTGCACTGCCGTTCGACTTTTCTTACCAAGTTGACGTTTGGGGGCGAGTTCGCCGGACGGTCGAGTCTTATCGAGAACAAGCGCAAGCGAGTGCGGCAGACCTGGCGACAGTGAATCTGAGCATGCACGCGGATCTGGCGGTTGACTACTTTCTCGCACGCAGCCTGGACGCCGAAGAACAGCTCCTCAACTCGACCGTGACGCAGTATCAACAAGCCTTGGATTTGATCCAGAGCCGGTTTGCGGGTGGAATCGCCTCCGAAGTGGAGGTTCAACAAGCCGACACTCAGCTGGAGACGACGCGAGCCGAGGCAATTGACGTGGGAGTTGCCCGCGCGCAGTACGAACATGCAGTTGCGGTTCTCATCGGGAAACCTCCCGCGGAGTTCACTCTTCCTCCGCTGCCTCTCGTCGCGCCGCCGCCGCCCATTCCTGTAAGCGTTCCCTCGGAACTGCTGGAAAGGCGCCCGGACATCGCCGCCGCGGAGAGGAGGGTGGCATCCGCGAATGCGCAAATCGGCGTGGCAAAATCTGCCTACTACCCGCTGGTCAATTTGGGCGCGGCGGGCGGATTTGAAAGCACAGCCATCACGACTTTGCTGCAAGGGCCGAGTGGTTTGTGGACCATTGGGCTTTCTGCGACGGAAACAATCTTCGACGCCGGAAGGCGCCGGGCGGCTTCAGACCAAGCCATCGCCGCCTACGATCAAACCGTCGCCAACTATCGCGAAACGGTGCTTGCCAGCTTCCAACAGGTCGAAGACAACGTCGCCGCGTTGCGCATCCTTGAGCACGAAGCACTGGTTCAGCAAGAAGCGGTCGTGGCCGCCCAGAAGTACCTCGCACTCGCGAACACACGCTACACCGGCGGCGTGACCAGCTACCTCGAAGTGACGACCGCTGAGACCGCCGCTCTCTCCGACGAAGTCACCGCCGTTAATATTCTCGGCCGACGTATGGTGTCGGCAGTCTCCTTAGTTCAGGCCCTCGGCGGGGGCTGGGATCGCTCCGCGCTACCCGTACGGCCGGAATGCTGCGGCAAGCTAACTAGCCAATCGAGGTAGTTTCGAGCCGTTTCCGCAGCTAGGCTGTACGCGGACATGCCCACTGCGTCCCAAGCGGCGTGACACAGCGGCCGCTACGTAACCCTTCCCCCCGCGAATGCGCCCCGACGGCTCGACACCTGGCGGCCCGGTCCAAGCTGACGTCGAATGCGGCCTAAACGGCGGTTTGTCAACTTAGCACAGGGGTGGCATCATGCCTTGACCGGGTTGCTGGATGGAACTACAGTGAGGCGCTGGGGCCGCGGAGAATAGGAGGCGAAACAATGGCAACTACCCGCGCGATGCTGGAGCGGCGACGGTTTGCGCGCGTATTTATACGCATCCCTGTGCAGCTTTTCAGTAATAGTGTGGATGGGGAGCCGTTGGTCACTCTGGCCGAAGCGATCGCTGTGAGCCGCTGCGGTGCGCTGGTGCGCGCTCCGTTGGAACCGGCGCTGGGTTCGCGGCTGGAAGTGCTGAATGGGGTCTCGCAGGAAGTGCAGGAATTTCGCGTGATTCGGATCAATGACTCGAAGGACCAGGGCGTATTCGAATTGGGCCTGGAAATGCTTTACCCTACCCGCAACTTCTGGGGAATCCAGTTTCCGGACGACCGCCTTACCGCTTGAAATCGCGGGCTGCCGCGGTGCTATAATCCCCCGAAACCCAGCTTAAGCTAAGGGCCCGCACGGGCCAATTTACATTCGGGAAGTCTTCGCGGCCGGCGGGCGGGGAGGCACCCATGGAAAGCATTGAAGGACCACTGCTAGGAGTATTGGCAGTTTGGGGAGTGGTAACAGCAGCATTGATCGCGCTGCTGGCTTACCGCGGTACGCTGGAAATTCACGAAGACGATCAGATATTTCTGGATAAAGCCGGCGACTCGATGGCCAGCGAGCAGCGGGAGATTGTGGCGCGGATAGAGAAACTGGGCAAACCGATCAAGCTGCTGATGATTTCTTCTATTGTGTTGCTGGTGGCCGCGGCGGGGGTTTGGTTGTTTAACGGATTTAAGAATTTCTAGATTCGCGAGCCATCACGATTCCACGGCCGTCACCGCCGGTCATTCCGAGGGCGAACTTGACCCGAGGAATTTGCTTTTTTCTCAGCGTTATAGCGAAAAGCAGATCCTTCGCTACGCTCGGGATGACAGCAACTTCTCGCTTCAGCTAATTGTAAAACCGCGCTCATTTTGGATACGTGTCGGCGCGGCCTCTAGCCTTGCCCTTACGGAATTTTACTTCGCGGTGCTGCGCGCTAGTCTGAAGCCGTAGTCCGCGTATTGAAATTCTGGAGGGATGCTGGAGCGGGCGGCGCAGCGCGAAACTTTGATGTAGTGGCGCCAGGAACCGCCGCGGGAGCTTCGGCGGGTTCCTTCGGCTGGCCCTTGCGGGTTGCGTTCCGGCGACACGCGGTAATAATTCGCGTCGAACCAGTCGGCGCACCATTCGTGGACGTTTGCTCCGATGTCGCGAAGGCCGTAGGCATTGCGTTCGGCTTGGCCGACCGGCTCGGGTCCGTTTTTCCACCTCGTTGAGTAATTACGGAGGGTCTCCGGAGCTTCGTCACCCCAGGGAAATTGTTTTTGTTCTTGGCCGCCGCGCGCGGCGCGTTCCCATTCGGCTTCTGTTGGCAGGCGAAAGCGTGTGCTGGTTGCGGCGCTTGCGGCTTGTTCGGAGGCGCGTTCGTTTGAGTGGCCGCACATTTGATTCAGCCATTCGCAGTAGGCTACGGCGTCGAACCAGTTGGGTGCTACGACCGGTTGCTGCGGATCGAAAAACTTTGCATCGTTCCAGTGGAGAGGCGGGCGGTGGTTTATGGCTTTCAGAAATTTTGCGTATTCGGCGTTGGTGACCTGGCATTCGGCTAGTTCGAAGGCGTCTATCCAGACGCGATGGACGGGCTGCTCGTTGTCCTGACCGGTGGGGCTGCCCATCTGGAACCAGCCTTCGGGAATGGTAATCATGCGCGGTGTGATTACGTCCGCGGGGGCGGTCGGAGCGAGATGGGAAGTATCGGTCACGTCCTGACCCGGTTGAGATTTGTCGCGGCCACAAAGGCAAATGCCGCTGGCCAGACGAGCCTTGCTTCTCGTGCGGTGTGCGCGATTCCAGCGGAAAGGCGGGCGAGGCGCGCCTCGCCCAAGAGAAAGCGGGGGCGTGCCCCCGCACTCCATATTGTTTTGCGCCGGCATTCGCGTTGCGTTATCGCGATCGCGTTGTGGCAAGCCAGCGATGGCGCACTCAAGTGCGCCGCTACAAACGCAAAATCAGTTCTGGGACGCACTGTGTTTGGTTTGGCTTAGCAAGTTGACGAACAGGCGATATGCGCCGGGGACGCCTGCTGGTAGCTCGCGGAAAAAGGAAAGGCCTGTGTAAATGTAGAGGCCTTGGCCATCGCGGGCGTAGACCAGTGAGCCCTTCGATTCCGGCTCGCCGGGATCGGTGAGGCCCAGCACCGGAGTATATTTCGAATCGAACGTGCCCCAGAAATAGAGGCCGCGCTCCTGCACCCAGCCTTGAAAATCGGCCATGGTGATTTTGTTGGGTGAATTCAGCAGCGGACTATCGGCGGCGAGGAACGTTACCGGCGAATTCGCGTCGGTGACGCGCGAAGTTTGTTCCGGCATGGTGGCTTTGAATGGCGCGGGGAGTTCTGAATTCCAGGCGAAGTCGCGCTGATACTGGACCAGCAGCGTGCCGCCGCGATTTACGTAATTCAGCAGGCGCGAATTCGCGCGCAGAAGATCCGGGCGCAATTCGTAGGCGCGAATGCCGACGGTGATCGCGTCGTACTGGCTGAGATCGCCGAAGGCGAGTGCCACGTCGTCGAGCATATCCACGCGAATGCCGAGCTGGCGCAGAATTTCGGGCAGCGGATCGTTGTCGGCGGCAATGTAGCCGACGCGGAGGCCGGTGGGCACGACCAGATTCAAGACGTGAACTTTGGCGTCGGCTGGCTCGCTCCAGTCGCGCGTCGGTAGGGTCGGGATGGGCGCGAGAGACGTGCTGAATACTTCGTCGCCGATGCGCGCGGTGGGATGCAGGGCGTAGGCGCCGGCGGGAACTCCTGCCGGTGGCGTGACCACGATTTGGAGGAGTTGATCGCCCGCGCCGGAAAATTCCAACGGTCCTGTGGATTTCGGGAGCTGCACCGACCAGCCCTTGGGGGCTTCGAGCGCGACGGAAACTTGCGCGCTTTTCGTGCCGTGATAACGCACGCGGGCGAAGAGTTTTACGGGCGTGGCGGCGCGCTTTTCCGGGACCATGATTTGTTTTGGCTCGACTGTGATTGTAACGGCCGGAACGAGTTCGAGCGGGTAGGTAAGAATTCCGGTGGTGGTAGCTTCCACGGAATTCACCGGGCGATCGACGGCGAATTCATAGCCCGCGACGTTTACCGGCAGCGCGAGGCGCACGAGCGGCGGAGGAAATGGCAGGATTACGTCGCCGGGACGCGACGGCGGTTTGGCGTCGGCGGGAATCGCGATGTTGAAGCGCGATGCGTCTGAGTCTTTGGCGTCAGCGGGAGTAACGGTCCAGCCGGTGGGCACGACGAAGCTGGACGCGCTGAGGGTCCACTTCGCGGGGACAGCAGGCTCGCCGGAGACGACCACGTCCACGGAAAAATTCTCGCCAGCTACGACTTCGTGGCGGTTGGCGCGGGCTTCGAACGGAATCGCTATGTCGTCTGCGAGGGCCAGATCAATATGGCTCTTTACGCCGTCGAGTTCCCAGAGCGCGGATTTTTCGTCGTCGCCTGATTCTTTGGCTATTTGCTCGCGCAGGGCGGCAATTTCTTTTCCAGCGGAGGCGAGCGAATTGGCGGCGGAGACGCGGTCGAGATCGAGAGCGGATCTGGCGGCGGCTGCGAGATTTTGATCGGCGGATGCGAGGGCGGGAGAGAGAGTTTGGTCCAGACTGGGGAAGCGGCGTGCGAGTGAGGTGAGTGGCTGGGCCAGTAAATTTTTGTCAAACGAGCCGGCTGGACCTTTTTCGTTTTCCTTCACCAAATAAATAGGACGGCGAAAAAACGCGTTGCCGAAAAATGCGGGAGTTCCCTGCGAGCGGTGTTGCGCGTGACCTTCCATGCCGATTTCGACGTAGCTCTTTCCCCACAGCGGCGAAACGTCGTTCACCGGAAGTTGCACGGCGCCGGCGGTGCTGCCATCGCGCGCGAGGCGCGTTTCGAGAGTTACTTTCCAGGGCGTGAGACCTTCCGCGATTTGTTCCGGAAACATTTTGGGATCGGCGGCAGCGGCGACCGCTTGCGGAGTGAGGATGCCACTTTCTTGATGATGGCCGTGGCCGGAATGCACGCCGCCCCAGCCGTTGATGACCACGTCCGGGCGATAAGTGCGGATCGCGCGGACCATATCTTCGAGCGCGAAGCCGTCCCAGACTTTTAAGGCCTGCTCGGGAGTTTTGATGTAGCCGGTATCGAGGGCGCGTGTGAAATATTGATGTACGCCGTAATATTTTCCGGCGGCAAGAAGTTCTTCGGTGCGGATTACGCCGAGTGCGCCGTCTTGTTCGGGGCCGATGGCGTTCTGGCCGCCCTGTCCGCGGGTGATGGTGAGGAGCGCGACGTCGGCATCGAGTCCATGGGAGAGATAGGCGAGAAGGCTGGACCATTCGTCATCGGGATGCGCGGTGATGAAAAGGATGCGGGTATTGACGCGCGATTTATTGATGGCTTCGACGGTTTCCTGGAGCGATTGGGCGCGGACGGGCCGGGCTACGCCGGCGAAGGTAAAAACGGCGGAGAGCATGGCGAGAAAACTTCGCATGGCTTTTTTTGAGATGCGCGACTTCGTGATGCCGTGTTGCGTTCGGTGCGACTGCCCGAGCTGGGGTTTCACGATCCCATTCAAGAGCCGGCCTCCTCGAAGGGCCACTGGCGCAGCATGCGCGCGCGTCCCAAGTACACCAGAATACCCGCGACCATGGCCGCAAGCGAGGCCAACATCGGCCGGCGTCCGGTGGAAATAAAAATTGCGATCCAGCCGGCAATCGCAAGCAGAGCCGGCACGGGATAAAGCCACATGCGGAAAGGCCAGCGGTCCGCTTTCCAGCGGCGGTGCAGCATCATCAGGCCGACTGCCTGACCCACGAATTGGATGAGGCAACGCATGGCCAGGATGGCGCGAATCACGGAGAAAAGACTGAAAAAGATGCAAATCACGATGGAGACGGCGCCGAGGGCGAGCAGCGAAATGTGCGGAAAGCGCTTGGTGGGGTGCACGCGGGCGAAGGCCGAGAAGAAATTGCCGTCGAGCGCGGCGGCGTAGGGCACGCGCGAATAGCCGAGCGTGGCGGAAAAAATCGAGCCGAAGGCGAGGACAAGAATCAGCGCGGTGGCGAGAGTGGCCCAATTCGTGCCGAAGGTGCGTTCGACGAACAGGCTCACTACGAATGGCGAATTCTGCGCTTCGCGCCAGGGGATCACGCTGAGGATGCTGGTCTGCATCAGGAAATAGAGGATGGCGACGCCGAAAATCGAGAGGAAAATCGCGCGCGGGATATTTTTGCCGGGGTCTCTCATCTCGCCGCCGAGATTGCAGACGTTGTAGTAGCCGAGGTAGCTGTAAACGGTTTGCACCGAGGCGTGGCCCAGGCCGGCGAAGAAAATCCAGGAGAGGCTCCAGGTGCCGGCAGGAAAGGTGAGAACGTTCGCGGCATTGAAATGCGTGGCGCCGCCGTAGATGAGCCAAAGGATGGTGCCGAGAACGATTACCCAGAGCACTGTGGAAATTTTGCCGATGGCGGTGATGCGACGATACAAGAGCACGACCGCGATGATTATGAGGAGGACGGCGATCGTGCGATCGTAGGCGGCGAAGATCGGGCCGGCATATTTCGCGTGCGCGTTGAACCAAGCGGTGACCCCGGGAATTTTCGCCGTGAGATATACGGAGTAGTCGGCGAAGCCGAGAGCGCCGGACGAAATGCTGAGCGGGGCTTGAAACAGCGTTTGCCAGATATAGAGGAAGGACATGAGGCGGCCGAGGCGATTGGCGCCGTAGGCTTCGCGCAGAAAAACGTAACTGCCGCCGGCTTGCGGCATAGCGGCGCCGAGTTCCGCCCAGACGCAGCCATCGAGAGCGGCGAGGACGGCTCCGACGATCCACGCGAGGATGCATTGCGGGCCGCCCATCGCGCGGATGATGAAAGGAATGACGATGAACGGGCCGATGCCGACCATGAACGTCATGTTCAGGGAAGTAGCTTCGACGAGGCCGAGACCGCGTTCGAGTTTTTCGGGTTCGGGCATTTTTTATGCGCGTGAAGGGAAGGCCAGCATAGCAAGAAAGGCGCGCGGGGGCCGTCCGAAAACCGAAGGGGTCTGGGATAACATTGTGGGCGAGAGCTCATACACGACTTGCAGATGCCAACTACTCGCTCATCCGTGATGTTTCTTGGTGCGCCTTTCAGCACGATTCTTGGAGTGGCGATTACCGCGGCGACGGTCTTGGCGCTCGGCATTGGATATTTCCGCGCGCGGCGGCGACGGTCGTTTCCGGTTTACGGCTGGCTGGGTTGGGTAGCTTTGGTCAGCGCTGAAGTCTTGATGTTCGCGCATGTTGAGCCGGTTGCTGCTTATTTCACGCCCATCGCTTGGAGCGCTTACATTTTGATCGCGGATGCGGCGGTGCTGGCGCTGACGAACCGTTCGCGATTGAACGATGCGCCGGTGGTGGTGGCGCGGATGGCGTTGCTTTCGATTCCGCTGTGGTTGATTTTCGAAGCGTACAATTTGCGGCTGCAAAATTGGACTTATGTGGGCGTGCCGTTGCCGTGGCTGGCGGGGTATCTTGGTTATGGATGGTCTTTTGCGACGATCACGCCGGCGATTTTCGAGACTTCGGATTTGGTGCAGGCGCTTTTGCCGCCTCTGCCCGGCGAGCCTTGGAAGATTTCGCGCGCGACGGAAAATATTTTGATTATTTGCGGCGCGGCGTGTTTGATTGTGCCGGTGGTGGTTCCGCAGCGTGTGGGCGCTCATCTTTTTGCGCTGGTGTGGGTTGGTTTTCTGCTGCTTCTCGACCCCATCAACCGGAGGCTCGGTTTGCCTTCGTTTCTGGGCGATCTTTCCGAAGGGTTTCGGCGGCGGGCTTACGGTTTCGCGCTGGCGGGGTGGATCTGCGGATGGCTGTGGGAGTTCTGGAATTATTGGGCGGCGGCGAAGTGGCATTACATATTTCCAATGTTCCAGCAGTGGAAGGTATTTGAAATGCCGGCGCCGGGCTTTCTGGGGTTTCTGCCGTTTGCGCTGGAATGTTTCGTGATGTACGTTACCGCGGCATGGCTAGTGGGTTGGGTGAAGAGAGTGAAATGAGTTGGATCGGGAAATTTCCGCATGGCCTTTGGCGGCAGGCTTGTTGCGCACTGATCGTGTGTGCACTGACTGCGCTGCCGACACGCGCCACCGCGAGAATCGAGTTGCCGCCCGAGGCCAAGCAGGCCATGGATACGATGTATTCGGGTGATTTTGATGGCGCCATCGCGATTCTTCACGACCTGGAGCAAGCGCAGCCGGAAAATCCGCTGGGGTTTCTGCTGGAAGGCGAAGCGCAGTGGTGGAAGATCTTTTGCGCCAACTCGCAGGTGAAATATGGAATGGTGGACGCCTGGAAGCGCGGGAAACGGCCGGAGGACGAAGCATACATCGCGCTGACGGACAAAATCACGCAGCTCGCGCAGGAGCAGTTGGCAAAATCGGACACGGCAGAAATGCACCTCTACGCCGGGTTAGGGCTGGCGCTCAGAGCGCGCATAGACGCCCTACGCGGAGAAAATCACGCGGTGGCGCATGCGGGCGTGGCGGCGCGAGCGGAATTCCTGCGCGCGCTGGAACTCGATCCGCAGCTGGCGGACGCAACGGGCGGCATAGGTCTCTACAACGACTACGTGGATTCGCTGCCCGGCATCGTAAAGTTTTTGCGCATCTTCATGGGCATTCCCGGCGGGAGCAAAAAAGAAGGCATCCAGCAGATGCAAACCGCGATCGACCATGGCGTGCTGATGCCGGTGGAAATGCGCATCTATCTGGCGAAAAATTTGCGCACCTTCGACGAGCAATACGAACGGGCGATCGCGATTGCCCAGCCGCTGGTGGAGCGCTATCCAAAAAATCCAATTTTTCAATTGATGCTGGGAAATTTGAACCTGGAAATGGGCCGGAGCGAGAAAGCCGCTCAATATTTTCGGGCCGTGGACGCAATCGCCGCGGCGGATCCCGCTTGCAACAATTGTGGCAGCTGCGCCAACTGCATGGGCTGCGCCGCGCATGCGCGCGACTTGGCGAATTCACTGGCCAGTGGCTCAATCGACTAAAGCAGGCTGGTTCGCGTTCTTATGCTTGTTTGGGCTCGTTCCGATGCGACTCATCATCAGCGCGGAAATACAGCCGGATACGAAAGCAGCTCCCCAAGCGACACTCGGTCCCCAGCGGCCGAGGAGGCTCGCGCCGAGCAATGGTCCCACCGAAAAGCCGATGTTAAACGACATCGTATAAAGACCCATGTATTCACCGCGACGCTCCGGAGGCGCGATTTCCGCGGCGTACGCGGAGCTGCCGGGCATCATAATCATTTCGCCGAAGGTCCAGATCACCACGGCCGCGAAGACCCCCGCCGTCTTGCCGAACGGAGCGATGCCCACCAGCGCGTACGATCCGAATCCCACGGCGTAGAGCAACGCGCCGAGCGTGAGGGTATGGCGGTGGCTCCAGTCAGCCATCGCCGAGTTCAGCGGAACTTCCAGCGCCACGATCAGCAGCGTATTGACGGTGAAGATCGTGCCGTAAATGGATTCCGGGAAACGAAGATTATGCACCAGGAACAGTGGAAGCGTGGACGTTAATTGAAAAAAGACCAGCTGCACGGGAATCAGCGCGGCAATGAAGTAGAGCATGCGGCGATTTCGGAATGCTCGAAGGTCCGCGGTGGGATGCAGGGCGGCCAACGGCGTGGTGCTGTCGGCTTCGATTTCGCGGCCGAGGTCTTCGGCGTCTTCCCATTGCGGTTCCTGCGATTTGATTTGGGTCAAGTTGCGCCATGGGGCGAGAACCAAGACCAAGCCCGCAAGAATCGAAGTCGAGCCGTCCACGAGGAACAACCAACGGAAGGAATAGACGGCCAGGATTCCGCCGATCGCCGGGCCGATGCTCATGCCGAGATTGGCGGAGAGGCGGTTGAGGGCGAAGGCAGATTTGCGCTGAGCGGGCGCGACGAGTGAGGAAATCATGGATAGGCTGGCGGGACGGATGGATTCGTTAAGGACAGAGAAACCAAAGGTCATCATCAAGATTCCGACGTAGCTTTTGGCGAGAGGAAAGATCAGGAGGAGCACGCCAGTGAGGAACAGCGAGGTTTTCATGATCGGTAAGGGGCCAACACGATCGGCGAGGCGTCCCGCGAGCGGCATCACAAGCAGAGCCGAGAGTCCGTAGACGGTAAGAGCGAGCGCGGCGCGCGCGGGAGAGACGCCTCGGGTGGCGGTGATGTACAGGACCAGGAAGGACAGCACCATCGTTCCGGAGCGATTGACCAGCGTGGCCCCGCAGAGGATCCACATTTCGCGAGGAAGATTTTTTAGGCCGCGCCACGGGTTCATGGGAATGTCACGCCAGAATTTTGGCTTGCAGCAAAATTAAGTTGGAAATGCCGCGGGCGGCGAGGCGGCGCGGGTTTGAGCGGCGCGCTTATTAGCGCGCGGCTTCTTGTTGTTCGAAGGCGTGATAAGAAGAGCGCACCAGCGGCCCGGACTCGACGTGTTTTAGGCCCATGGCTTCGCCGAGACGCTTGAATTCGGCGAACTCGTCGGGATGAACGTAGCGCACGATGGGCAAGTGTTCGGGCGTGGGCCGCATGTACTGACCGAGAGTGAGAATGTGTGTGCCTTGTGCGGCGATATCCTGCATGGCCGCGAGGACTTCTTCGCGCGATTCACCCAAGCCGAGCATCATTCCGGTTTTTGTGGGGAGCCCGGGAACCATTTCGCCGGCGCGGCGGAGCAATTCAAGAGAGCGCTCGTACACGGCGCCCTTGCGCACCTGGCGATAGAGGCGCGGAACGGTTTCCATATTGTGATTGAGAACGTCCGGGCGCTCGGCCATCACCGTTTCGAGAGCTTTCCGATCACCGCGAAAATCGGGGATCAGGACTTCCACTTTGCATCCGGGGACGCGCGCGCGAATTTCGGAGATGGTGCGCGCGAAGATGGCGGCGCCACCGTCAGGTTGATCGTCGCGATTCACTGACGTCACGACGGCGTAACGCAAACCCATTCTCGCGACGGCTTCGGCGACGCGCTCAGGTTCATCTTCGGCGGGAGGGCCGAGCGGTTTGCCGCTGGGGACCGCGCAAAATCCGCAGGCGCGCGTGCAGATGTCACCCAAAATCATGAAGGTTGCGGTGCCATGCTCCCAGCATTCGCCCATGTTGGGGCAGCGGGCGCTTTCGCAGACCGTGTGAAGGTCGAGCGTGCGCATGGTGCGCTTCAATTCCTGATATTTCGGACCGCCGAAGAAGCGCACGCGCAGCCAGGACGGGCGAGGGTGCGCCATGGGAGGCGGGGTGGAATCGGGAAGAATGATGAAGGGGGTCGCCATGTGAATGATTTCGATTATGTATTGTACGCGGAAGAGACGAGGCGAGACAACCGGTGGCCGCGAGCGAGATTTGGCTCTCAAGGTTTAAGAGCGTCAGCCGATACGCTAGACAGGAATCACAAGGTTCCACTGATTGCATCGTTCCGAAACGGCACTTCTTGCCGAGCGGTTGACCCGCTGATTCTCCGGGACTTAGTGGCCCGGAAAGGAGGTACGAATGGCACCGATCGCTTTAGGGCTTACGAGCATAATTCCCGGCGGATCCGCACCTCTGGACGCGACAGATTCACGGGGAGCTGCGCCGTCGCAGGTTGTGTATCACGTACCTCCGGCTAGCCAAGCCCCTGCGGCGCCTTCGGATGCAACTCAGCAAGATACCGTGACGCTTTCGGGCAAGGCGCCAGCGACGCGGAGCCAAACTGCGTCACAAAATTTCGTTCCGGCTGCCGCACTCACGTCGTTGGCGCACGAGTTCACGTTTCCGCCGAACGATTCAGAAAATGGCGCGAATGGGACGGGAACCGCAAACTCGAATTCGGCTGCTCCATCCGTCGATCAGACAGGAGTGGCACAGGAACCGCTCCCGGCGCCGATTCTCACGCAGAGGGCCGTTAACGCGACTAGGGTGGCTGTGGCAGCGAAGGCCGCGCAAACTGCGACGGGGACTAATCCCGCGAACGCAGCAGCGAACAGCGCAAACAGCGCGGCGGCAACGCGTGCGACGGCGCCGGAGGAAACGCTGCAGCAGCTTGACCAGGAGCTGCAGCGGCTGGGGATCAATCCGCAGGATATCAGCCTTATGAATCGCATGTCGTTGCTGCTGTGGGTGAACGATCCGGTGGCGCTGAGGCAATTCGTTCAAGGCATGCAGCCGTGGGCTATGAATTCGGAGACAAATTCAGCGACTGACGCATTGAATGCGCGGGCGAACAGTACCCAGCTGGGCGCCGGGGGTACAAACGTGAATCAAGGTGCGGGCGCTTCCGGCGTTCAGTCAGAGGCGCAAGGCCCAGTTCAAAATCAGAGCGCGGTTACATCCCAAGATCAGTCGCAAGTTGCGCCGCAGAAACCGAATCAGAATTCGAGCAGCCTGCAATCGAGCGGTATCGGCGACGGCGGCACGGACAGTTCGGCAAACGTACCCCCAACCGCAAACGGTCGCCGCACTGCTGCAGCTTCGGCAATTGGACACGTCACTCGCCGCGGGCCAAGACGCGCAAGGTGCCTTCACGAATGGCCAGAACTCGCAAAGGCAACGGCAGTTCGTAAACGTTTCGGCGTGACCCATTTGCTCAGGCCCGGGGAGAAGCTGTTCATTTTGAACCACACGCCCGGGCGCCAATCTGTTGTATCTTTGCCACATCGGAGATAATTTTCATTTACAGGCCCTCCTAAAACGATGATTCTAAAGCATCATAAATCCAACCAAGCGGTTACAGAGGTGCATCTAAGGGAGCTGGCCCTGGGGCATGCCTTACCAACTCACGATACAACGTCCGGTAGAAGCTTGCGGCGTGGGACTCCACACTGCCGTGCAGTGCCGCCTTCGTTTGCTCCCCGCGCCGGCTGACACGGGCATCGTCTTCCGCCGAGTCGATCTGGACAACTTCGAAATTGAAGCGCACGTGCGGAATGTGGCGCGCGTCAGCTACGCGACCAGCCTGATGAAGCAAGGCGTGCTGCTATCTACCGTCGAGCACCTGCTGGCGGCTCTCTATTCCTGCGGCGTGGACAATGTGTACGTTGAAATTGACGCGCTGGAGCTGCCGATTCTGGATGGGTCGTCGAAGCCGTTTATCGAACTGCTGGCGAAGGCCGGCACGCGCAAGCTGCGCCGGCAGCGCCGCTACATCCACGTGATCAAGCCGCTGGAATTTTCCGATGGAGACCGGCGCATCGGGATTTATCCGGCCGACGAATTTCGCGTGCACTGCTTTGTGGATTACAAGCACCCGGAAGTCGGTCCGCAGGAAGTGGAAATGACTGTAGACCGGGAATCGTTCAGCCGGGAGCTGGCACCGGCGCGGACGTTTGGGTTCATGAAGGATTTCTCCGGCTTGCAGGCGATGGGGCTGATTCGCGGCGGATCGGTGGAAAATGCGATCGTTCTGGACGAGGACAGTATCTTGAACGGCCCGCTGCGTTTTGCGGACGAATTTGGGCGTCACAAGGCACTGGACCTGATTGGCGATCTGGCGCTGGTGGGACGTCCTTTGAAGGCGCGGATTGTGGCGCACAAAGCGGGACATGCTCTGCATACACAACTCGTCACACGGTTGCTCGCCGACCGCAGTTTGTGGACGGAATCGCCCGCTACGCATGCCTCGGCGATAAGCCACCAAGGCCTTTCCGATTCCGTTCCCGCCGCTTCCTGAAAACTCTGCCGCTCTTGTGGTCCTGTTCTTAACTGATTCACGCGGGACGCAAGACGATGAAATGAATCAGCCGTCGCGTGCGAAAACCTAGTTTTTCGTAGAGGTGAATCGCGCCGACGTTTTCCTGCCTTACGTGCAAGATGGGAATTTCGCCGCGCTGCACGATCTCGCGCATGAGAATAGACATCAGACGGCCGGCATAGCCGCGGCCCTGAAAGTCGGGGTGCGTACATACGGCGCTTACTTCCGTGTAGCCAGGCAAGTGCAGCCTTTCTCCCGCCATGGCGGCCAGGCGATTCGATTCGCGGATGCCGAGATAGTGGCCGAGCTCGCGCGTGCGCTTTCCGAATGGTCCCGGCTTCGTGAGTTCAGCAAGCGCAACCATCTCGTCGGTGTCCGCGAGGGTAAGGGTTTGCGCCGCTGGGGACTCCGACTTTGGGGCGGCGGACACTTCGGGGTTTTCGCAAATCATCTGTACGAGTTGCGACGCGTGGATTGTGTTCCATCCATCGGGAACCGTGGGCTGCTGATCGAGAAACAACGCCGCGCCCGCCCCTTGGAGCACTTGGGCGAGTGAGCTATAGGCTTCCACAGTTGGTTCGCCCATTCCGGCTAGGGTGGTGACTTCTGAAGGATAGCGTTTTGCGAGAGTGCCGCCTTCGGCGAAGTGCGCGTGCAGAGTGGTGAGCGCGTTCCAGATGGGATTATCGAGAGCGTGCATTTGCTTAGCCTGGACCGTGTGCATAACTGCCTTCACTGAAAAACTCGGACCCACATTCTTATGTTCCCGACAACGTACACTCCGCTGAGGATGCGCGCGATCCGGAACTGGCGCGTAAATTTCGCCGTCGCAATAAAATTATGACTGGATTGCGCGCACTAGACGTGAAATTTTCGTGAAGGGCGCCGAGCTCAAAAAGTCCGCATTGGCCCGGTTAATGGATCTATTATTTTCAGGCGAGACTCGATCATTCGTCATTCGACAGACGAGCTATTCTAACGGCGGGCTATCCGCGCTGGCGGATTCGCCGTCATTCGAGTAGCGGATCACGCCGGTTTGATCGGTGTAGAAGCTCCTTCGTCCCGTTGAACCGCGCTGAAGCGGATCGGCTGTTACCGAGTAGCCGGAAGCGCCTCCTGACGTGCAGCCTTTTGCAGCCGCTTTCGGCGAAATAACCGGTTCGGCGGAACCATCGGGATACTTCGGGGTGTAGGTGAAGACGTATCCGAATTTCTGACCCTGCAGGGGCGGCCGATCGAGCAAGCCGGCGTGGTTGCAAGTCGCGGCGCCTCCGGGCTGGCTGCCCAACGCTTCGAGGCTGGAAGGAAACCCGTTTTCGTATTCGCTCTCGTATGTTACCGCGGCGACGTTGATGGTACGCAGAGAGCCCACGGCGGAGGCTTCGTTGGCCGCGATTTTGGCGCGCAGCAGATTGGGAATGGCGATGGCGGCGATGATGAGAATGAATGGAATCAGCGCGATGCCGGCGTAGCCGAGAACGAGTCCAGCAATCGCGACTCCCCGGCCGCCGAGCCGTCCCGCGGATTTGCGGATTTCCGAGAGCGAGAGGTGGCCGAGGATAATCGCGGCGATGGACGCTGGGAGGAATAATGTGAAGATCCCGCAGATCAAGCTGGCAATCGCTTTGCCGCTGGTGGGGACATCCACCGCGGCCATTGGTGCCGGTGCCGCCGCGAGCGGCTCGGAACGTGCGGGTCCGGTGCTCGCAGCGCGAGATGCCGCGAAAGAAGTTCCGCACTTCGAGCAATACTGCGCTGAATCGGGATTGGCCGTGCCACATTGCGGACAGAACATGGATTACCCCCTACTTTTGCCGCCAATATATCCCTTCGGTTAACAATTTTGGCAATTTTATGCAGTGGGCGAGGCCGTTTCGATTGCCAAAGCGTTGGATGGAAGCGACAATAGCCTGCGGATGAGCGCACCTGACACAGTGGTCTTGATCCTTGCGGCCGGCAAAGGAACGCGGATGCGTTCGGAGCTGGCGAAAGTGTTACATCGCGCGGGCGGGCGGCCGCTGATTGAGCATGTGATTCGCGCGTGCCAACCGCTGAAAGCAACGCAAGTTTTGGCAGTGGTCGGTCATCAGGCGGAAGAAGTTGGCGCGGTGGCCGAAGATTTGGGCGCGGAGACCGTGTTGCAACATCCGCAGCGCGGGACCGGGCATGCCGCGCAAACGGCGCGGCGCAAAATGCGCAAGAGCGCGAAGTTTGTGATCGTGGTGGCGGGCGACGCAGCGCTGTTGCGTACCGCGACGCTCGCGGCGCTGCTGGATACGCACCGCCGCGGAGAAGCCGCTGCGACGATACTGAGCGCCGAGATCGAGGATCCGACGAATTATGGGCGCGTGGTGCGTGATTCCGAGGGGCGCGTGCAATGCGTGGTGGAAGAAAAGGCCGCCACGCCCGAACAGCGCGCGATCCGCGAAGTGAACTCCAGCATTTATTGCTTCACACTCGAGAAACTTTGGCCGTGCCTGAATGCTTTGCGGCCGGATAACGCGCACCGCGAGCTGTATTTGACCGACACGATTGGCTTGCTGCGCCAGCGCAACGAGCGGGTGCTGGCTCATGTGGCCGCTGACGCGAATGAAGTGCTGGGCTGCAATACTCGCGGCGAGCTGGCGAACATTGACCGAATTTTCCGCGCGCGCAAGGCTGCTGAACTGATGGATGCGGGGGTAACAATTTATCTGCCGGAAACGGTGGTGATTGACCCGGATGTCGCGGCCGGTCCCGATACAGTGATTGAGCCGGGCGTGCAATTGCTGGGGAAGACGCGCGTGGGCGCGCGCTGCAAGATTCAAACAGGCTGCGTGCTGCGTGATATGCGCGTGGATGATGATGCGTTCATCGGTGCGCATACGGTGATGGACTCAAGCCGAGTGGGCAGCAAGGCGCAGGTGGGGCCGTTTTCGCGATTACGTCCTGGAGCGGATATACGCGAGGGCGCGCACATCGGGAATTTTGTGGAAGTAAAAAATTCGGTGGTGCGCGAAGGAGCGAAAGCGAATCACCTTACATATCTTGGCGATGCGTCAATCGGCCGCGGGTCAAATATTGGCGCGGGAACGATCACCTGCAACTACGATGGAGTGGCCAAGTATCAAACCACGATCGGCGATCGCGTTTTTATCGGGAGTGATACAGCGCTGGTGGCGCCGGTGCGCGTCGGAGATGGCGCTTATGTGGCGGCGGGCTCGACCATCACCGAGAATGTTCCGGCGGAGGCCTTGGCGATCGCGCGTGGGAGACAGAGCAATAAGCCGGGATGGGCAGCGGCGCGAAGGCGAGAACTGGCGCGCGCGGGTGGCAGCAAGGCGCGGTCTAAGCAAAAACGTCTCAAGAAGATTGCACGCCGAGCGAAGTTCACGTCGCGGCGTGCGAAACGTAAGTCTGCTAAACGATCTCGTCGTTAGATTACAAGTCTCCACTTTCAAAAACGGCACTCGGTTGCCGTCAGAAAAGCCGCTCTGGGTAGCCTAGCATGTAGGTCACCGGAGCAAACCGGCCGGTCACTTCACCTATTTCCCATTTGTAGTCTTTCGCTTCCAGACGTGAAATCAACTGCGAGAGTTCGGCGGGCGAATAAGCGCGCAAACACGAAAGGATTCCGTCGAACCACAGAACGAACGGGATCACCGGAATCAGGTACGTCCAGAACAAGCGCGACATGCGGAATGGGCGAATGAAGGGAACGCTGAGGAGCGCGCCAAGAGGTACCAGAAAAGTGAGGAGGATGCTGAGAGGACGGCGCCGGGCGGCTTCGAAGATCGCAATTCCCTGGCGTTCATTGACCGCGCTTTGCAGAATGGCAGCGGCTTGATCGGGAGCGAAGTGGTGAAACGATGTAAACAGGACGCGAAAGCCTTCGAGGCCCAGCGGAATAGTGGTAGCGTCCACCGGCTCGGCACAATAGCTGATGGCACCGCCGGAAGCTTCTCTGGCGCTCTGGAACGCGCCAATATTGGGAAATTTGTCGGTGAGGCAGATATCCAAGGGTTGGCCGGGATTCTGCGTGACCAGGGCGCGATGCATCGAGACCCAGGGTCCTCCGCCGCCGGAACAGAGGTCAATCAGGCGATGGGCGCCGGCGGCTTTGACAGCGGCGGCGAGACGGGGGGCAATGGGCTCGTAAATTTTTCCGAAGCGAAATACCGATTGCAGGCTGTCCAATACGTCATCGCGAAGAAGTTTGGGAAACCAGGCTTGTTCGTGAATCTCAGAAACCGTGATTCGGGCCATGGACGATCCGATCGGCGCGTTGCTCGCGGCGCCCCGCCGGAAGCAATGGGATGATAGCACTGCGGGTCGTGTGGCAGTTGCGAGGCTTGCGGCGCGGCGGACTGTTGTTTGCGTTGGGCTGCTGCTTTTTTGCGGCGGCGGTTTTGAGGATAACGGCAGTGGCTGGTGGCTAGTGGCAGCAGCGAAATACAATCTGCTTGACAGCCGCTGGGGCTTGCGGTTTTGTAGGGTCTTTGAGGCGCGGCGGATTGTCTTTTCGTGCGCGCCACGTACGAAGAGCGTTGCGCTGGAGGGTCGAATCATGAGCACCGGCACACGTCCGGTTCACAAGGCTTTGGCGAGCCACACGGATCCGAAAGGTTTGCCGTGGGTGCCGTGGGCGCTAGGGCATTTCATCAAGCTGATCAAGTTGAATCCGATCACGGGGCAGATCATTTTGTTTATTCGCTCGGTGCCGGGAGCGGCGCTGCAGATGCACTTCCATCCGGGTACCGTCGTGGTTTACACGGTGCAAGGTGCGTGGACTTACGACGAGGGCTGGGTTTCGGAGGCTGGCGATGTGGTTTTTGAAGTGGCAGGCTCGACGCACTCACCGCGCATGGTGGGGAAGGAAGATACGATTGTATTTGCGGTGATCGAGGGAGCGCTGGATTTCGTGGACTCCGCGGGTAACTCCATCGCTACCGAAAACTGGCAGACGTTTCTGAAGCGGTACCACGATTATTGCGATGAGAAGGGTTTGACTCCCGTGGACATCACGAAATTCTGATGGCGCAAGAGTTAGTTTGAATTTGAGTTCGAGGTATCTTCACTGCCGGCCGCAGACTGCTTCCCAAGCTCGGCTTCCAGATCGTCAATCTTCTTTTGCTGGTCGTCCATTTCCTGCTGCTTGGCGGCGATGGCATCCTGTTCGGCTTTCAGTTTGGCCGCGCCATCGGTATCGGTTTGGTAGTCCGGCTTTCCATAATACATCTGCGAGTCGAGCGTATTGGTGCGTTCGAGAAGATCGAGATCGGTCTTGATGGTGGCCAATTTTTCCTTAGCGTCGGAGATTTGGGATTTAAGCGCGCTGCTGCCTTCTGTTTTCGCCGGAGCGGCATTCGCGGAGTTGTCCGCGGGTGCGGCTGCGACGGGGGCAGAATTATCGGCATCGGCGGTGGCCGGCGTTTCACCTACCACACTGATTTGACCGCTGGCCTTGGGAACTGTGTCGTTGTCCCAAACGTGCGCGGGCTTCGCCTGGTCCTTTTTGGCGTCGCGAGCACGCTTGCCGGCTTCGGCCAGGGTTGTGGATGCGGTCGAAGACTGTGCGTCCTGCTGCGGAGGCGGAGGTGGCGTTTGCGACTGTCCAGCCGCAAAACCGACCGGCAAAATCAGCAGAATTCCTAGGCTCCAAGGCGCGATTTTCATATGCTTCTCCGAGCAGCAGTATCCTGGCTTCAATTCTAGCCGCGCGGCTGCGCGCGAGGCAATCGGCGTGGCGACACGCGCCCAAAGAGGCACCCTGTACTAAGCGGCAGGTCGTCGGGATCGAGCTTGCAGCAGGCTGCTTGCGCGCCTTGGGCCCGCCAAGTCATACTCGACCCTTATTTGTGTGGCATGTCTGCGACTACTACAATTCTGAGAGCAACGATGCCGCCTCGCGCCGTCGTGGTTGTGTTTTTGTTGTCGGTACAGTTGATGGCGTGTAGTCCCGGCGCCAACGCCGCGGCCAGCGCGCACGGTCGAGCGACGGACGTCTCGGCAGACGCGACCGAACAGGCGACAATGACAGCTTCGCAAACCTCCGCGCCCTCGGCGGCGGCCGAACCCGCGGAAACGTCAGAAAAGAAAGTTAAGGCGTACACGCTGCCTCCCGAACTATATCGCAAGGCACGGGACCTGGGACGATTTCGGTTTCGGTTCGCGCTGATTGATTTTTTCTACGGCGTGTTTGTCCTTTGGGTGATTCTTTACTGGAGATTCGGGCCGAAATTCCGCGATTGGGCGGAGAGCGCGTCGCGAAATCGCTTCGTGCAGGCGGCGATATTTGCGCCGCTGCCGATTTTGACGATGGATATTCTCGGTTTGCCGTCGGACATCTACCAGAATTCGGTGGACCGGAAGTATGGGCTGAGCGTGCAGAGTTGGGGCTCGTGGTTCTGGGACTGGACGAAGGGACAATTCCTCGCCGTGTTGTTGGGGATTGTGCTGGTGTCTATTTTGTATGCGGTGATTCGCAGCAGTCCGCGGCGGTGGTGGTTTTATTTCTGGCTGGTGTCGCTGCCGATTGCCGTGATCTTGGTGTTTCTGCAGCCGCTGATCGTGGACCCCATGTTCCACAAATTCGAGCCGCTGCAGCAGAAGGATCCAGCGCTCACGGTTAGCCTGGAGAAAATGGTGCAACGCGCGGGAGAGAATATTCCGACGGAGCGGATGTTCTGGATGGGCGCAGGAGAAAAAACCACGGAGTTGAACGCATATGTGACCGGGATTGGCGCGTCCAAACGAATCGTGGTGTGGGACAACACGATCACCAAGATGAACACGCCGCAAATCGTGTATGTAGCCGGGCACGAGATGGGTCACTACGTTCTGGGGCATATCTGGAAGGGTCTGATTTTTGCGGCGGTTTTTCTTTTTGTGCTTTTTTATCTGGGATTTCGGACGATTGGATGGTTCCTGCAGCGCTGGGGCAAGGATTGGGGGATTCGCGGCGTGGACGATTTGGCGTCGCTGCCGGCTTTGCTTTTGCTGCTTTCCGTTTTTTCATTCGTTGCTAGCCCGATCAGCAGCGCGATGAGCCGACACTTCGAGCATCAGGCGGATCAGTATGGCTTGGAAGTGACGCATGGGTTGACGCCGAATTCCGCGCAGGTGGCGGCGCAGTCCTTTCAGATTCTTGGCGAGGTGGATTTATCGGACCCGGAGCCGAACCCGGTGGATGTGTTGATGTTTTATTCGCATCCGACGATACCGGACCGGATACGGTTTGCGCTGAGTTATGACCCTTGGGGGAAGGGTAAACAGGGGGAATTTGTGAAGTAGGTGCTGGCGCCCGGCGAACGGGCTAGTGAATCATTTCGTTGTGGCGCTGTTTGCGAGGCAAGCCTCGCCTCAAAAAGAGGCGGCGGCAAGCCGCCGCACTCCCCGATGGAGCTTCATTGGCGAGCGCGGAAGGTCATGCGGATTCCGTGCTTGGCGCGCAGGGTTACCAGCGGTTCGGGGATTACGGGATGGCCGGGGACCAGCTTGAAACTATATTTCTGCGCGATGGTGGCTAGCACCAGCGCGGATTCGAGCAGAGCGAAGCCTTGGCCGATGCAGCGGCGCGGACCGTCGCCGAACGGGAAATAGGCGCCGGCGGGCAAGCGATTCTCGAGGCCGTCGAGCCAGCGCTCGGGGCGGAAGGCCTCGGGATCATCGAAATAGCGCGGGTCTCGGTGCATGACCCACTGCGCCATGATCATTGTGGTATCGGCGGGGAAATCGTAGCCGGCAATGGTGAACGGGGCGATGGAAGTCCGCGCGACGATATACGCAGCGGGATAGAGCCGCAGCGTTTCATTAATGACCGCGCGCAAGTAGGGCAGACGCTCGAGGTCGGTGATCTGCGGCGCGCGGCCACCCAGTACACCGTGCAATTCTTCATGCAGACATGCCTGAGCCGCAGGATTTTCGCTCAGCACATACCATGCCCAGGAAAGCGTAAGGGCCGTGGTTTCGTGGCCGGCCAAAAATAGCGTCATGGATTCGTCGCGCAGCTGTTTGGGGGTCATCTGCGTGCCGTCTTCATCCATCGCGCTCATCAGCATGGCCAAAAGATCGTGGTGCTGGTGTGAATTTCCCTCGGCTTGGCGCGCTTTGATGATTCCGTAGACGAGCGAATCGAGAAATTGCGTTTCGCGATCGGCGCGGCGATTCGCGGGGGTGGGCCAGCTTTCGGGGATCTTGATGGGCGAGCGGGCTTTGCGCAGCGAATAGCGCATGAGAAAGCCGAGCGAGTCGCCGACCTGATCTGCTTCGGCCGCTAGCGTGGAGCCGAAAAGCGTGCGCACGGCGATATCGAGCGTCATCGCCATCATTTCCTGGGTGATATCCCGCACGTCTTTATCCCGCCACTGGCGCATGCGTAGTTCCGCGCACTCAATCATCGTGGCGCCATACTCATTCACGCGGCTGCGGTGAAATGCCGGCTGTGCCAGGCGGCGCTGCCGGCGCCAGAAATCACCCTCGCTGATCAGCAAGCCCTGGCCGAGCAGGCGCTGGGTCACGTCCTTGGTGAGTTTGCTTTTGTGGAATTTTGCCTGTTGGAAGATGCAAACCTGCTCGATGTAATCCGGATGATTCAGGAAAATGCGGTGCTGGTTTAACACCGGGACGCACACGATATCGCCGTACTCGCGCGCGAGGCGGCGCAGTGTTCCCAGGGAATCGCGCAGAAACTGAAATGCCAGGCCGAATAGCGGCAGACCTTTGGGTCCGGGCGGGAGTTTCTGGCCGTTTGCAGACATAAGCGCATGCGCCAGCCTTCGCCGCACGACGGCGCAAGGGCTGGGCGCGAGTTCTCCTGATTTGTATTACGCTCCACCACCTTACTTTAGTTCGTAATCATTTGCAGCTTTGGAACCCGTCGGCGAATCCAATTGCGAAGATAGCGGACTGACTTCTTGTGAGTGGGGTGGTTATGGTTCAATATGACCCCGGATTTAGAGGCAAGCGCAAAGGGGATTCCGTGGAAGTCGAGCAGCCAGATTGGCTCCAGCAAATCGAGGGCATTCTTGAGAGCCTGAACGAAGGGGTACTCATCTCCGATGATTGCGGGAACGTAATTTTCACGAATTCCAATTTTCAAGAGATGACCGGAATACCGCGCAGCGAGCTCTTTGGGATGGACTCATACAAGTTCTATACCAAGGAAGAAGCCGATTTTATCGAAGAGCAAAAAGAACGAAGCCGGATACAGGGCCGCCATCGGTTTGAATTCGTCCTGCCTCGGAGCGACGGCGGGCGGCTGCCGGTGATTATCAGCGCGAAAATAATCGAGGACCCCGATGGCCGGCAATACACGATTGTCTCGTTTACCGATATTTCCGACCTCAAGAACGCCGAATACGAACTGCGCGATGCGAACAAGAAGCTCGAAGAACGCCACAGAGAAATTCAAGAAGATCTGACACTCGCCGCGCGCGTACAGCAGAGCCTGGCGCCCAAATCGCTGGTGTGGGGCAACGTGCAGGTGCAGACCTTTTATCACCCGGTGCGCACAATCGGCGGGGATTTCGGCTTGGTGAATTCGCTCGATGAGGAGCATCTGAACCTGCTAGTCTGCGACGTTTCCGGGCATGGCATCGGGTCAGCGCTGGTGGCTAACCGGATTTACACCGAAATGATGACGCAACTGCGGGCTGGAGCGAGCCTGGGAAACATGTTTCGCGGGCTCAACCAGTTCGTCATGCAGAATATCGGCAGCTCGGTTTTCTTTTTTACGGTGGCGGCCGCGCGAATTGACCGTGCGGCGCGACGCATGATTTTTGCGGGGGCGGGACATCCTCCGGGAATGGTGGCGCGAGCGGGAGAAGAACCGCGGCTGCTGGAATCACGCAGCATGGTGCTGGGAGCGTTGCCGGATGCCGTGGACGAGGAAGCCAGCCTAGACGTGGACCTCGAGCGGGGCGATCGCGTGGTGCTTTACACCGATGGAATCACTGACGTTTTCAATGCCAATGGCGAAATGCTGGGCGTGGAAGGCGTGCAGAGATTTGTGCGCGAAACTTCGTTGCTGCCTTTCGGCGAGATGAAGCAGGGGATCCTGGATCGCGTGGCGGAGTGGCGTGAAGGCCCGCCTACGGACGATGTTTCCCTGGTGCTGGTCGAGGTGTGTTAGGCGCGGCCGCTCGGAATTCCGGATTCCTGCGCGATTTGTGAGATAACCTTCCTTTCGCGATGTCCGACATTCAGCTGATTTCAGAAATCGCCACGACTCCCAACGAGATTTTTGTGTTTTTTGTGCCGCAGCGAATGCCGCTTTGGTACGGGATCGAGATGGACGCGCATTTTGAAATGCAGGGCGGAGCGTCGGATTTCGGGGTGTCGCAGAAGGTGCGCATCACGGGCAAATTGCAGCGCTATGACATGGCTTTGACGGCGGTGATTACGGCTTATGAGTGGGAACACCTGCTGGAATGGCAGTTTCAGGATTCTTATGGCGTGCGCGGAATGCAGCGGTGGGAACTGCAGCGTGCGGGTGATACGACACGGGTGATGATGCGCGATAAATATGAGATGCCGGGGCTCTTTGGCAAGATTTTCGATCAATTGATCACGCGGCGGGCTGTGCGGATGCGCGACCAATCGTGGTTGGAGAAATTGAAACATCTAGCGGAGAGATCGAAGTAGCGGACTTTAGCGCGCCATGGTTTGGGAGCGCCGCGAAGATAACTTGCTAAGGCCTTTGTAGCGGCGGTCTTCAGACCGCCATCGTTCCGTGCGGCGACATCGACGGCGCACTGAAATGCGCCGCTACAAATGCAATGCACGGCGGTTGGAGTTGGCCATTTACTTCAGACTCCGACGACGCGCAAGAATTTCTTTTTGCCTACGCGCAGCGAAAGCAGATCAGCGGGATTCAGAACGATGGTGTGCTTCACGTCTTTGGCGATCTCGCCGTTTACCTCGACGGCTCCTTGCTTGATTAGACGCTCGGCTTCGCTGCGCGAACTTGCCAGGCCTGCTTCCGTCAGCAGCAAATGTAGCGGACGTTTGCCCCACGCGAGCTTCATTTCGGGCATGTCCGTGGGAGCTTTGCGATCACGGTAAACGAGGCGAAATTCGTCGGCTGCTTCTCGCGCGGCTTCTTCACCGTGAAATCCCGCGACGATGGTGTGCGCCATTTGCATTTTGGCGTCCATGGGATGAAGCACGCCCATTTTGACTTCTTCGCGCAACCGCACAACGACTGGCGAGCCGAAATCGGTGAGTAATTCGTAATACGACCACATCAGCTCGTCCGAGATAGACATCAGTTTGCCGAACATTTGCGAGGGAGCATCGGTGATGCCGACGTAGTTGCCCAGGCTCTTCGACATTTTGCGTTCGCCATCGAGCCCAACGAGGATGGGCATCGTCATGACCACCTGCGCCGGCAGGCCGTATTCGCGCTGGATTTCGCGGTGCACGAGCAAATTGAATTTTTGTTCGGTGGCGCCGAGCTCTACGTCTGATTTCAGCGCGACGGCGTCGTAGGCGGTCAGCAGCGGATAGAGCAGCTCGTGAACGGAAATCGGCTGATTGGAATCGAGGCGCGAGCGAAAATCTTCGCGTTCCAGCATACGCGCGAGGCGGTAGTGCGCGCAGAGCTGCACGACTTCCGTGCTGGTAAGCTTGCCGAGCCACTCATTGTTGTAGCGAACTTCCGTTCTACTCTTGTCCAGAATCTTGAAAACCTGCTGAAGATAGGTTTCCGCGTTCTTTTCCACCTGTTCGCGCTTGAGCGGCGGGCGAGTTTCGGATTGTCCGGTGGGATCGCCGATCATCGCGGAAAAATCGCCAATCAGGAAAATGGCAGTGTGGCCCATATCTTGGAATTGCTTGAGTTTTCGCAGCACGACGGTGTGGCCCAGGTGGATGTCCGGCGCGGTGGGGTCCACGCCAAGATAGACGCGCAACGGTTTGCCGGTTTTCGCGGAGTGATCGAGCTTGGCCTTGAGTTCGTCTTCACGGATGATTTCCGCGGAACCCTTGCGCAAGTATTCGAGCTGTTCTTCGACTGGCTTGAATTTCGCGGAAGCCACTATTTTTTCTCCGGAACTTTTTGGGGATCGAGCAGGACGCGGCGACCCTCGATGCGGTAGCGGCCTTCCAGCACAATTCTAACCGCTTCGGTGTAAATGCGATGTTCTTCACGCAGAATACGCGCGGCTAAGGTTTCCGGCGTGTCCTGGTCTTCGATCGAGACGCAGGCTTGGAGGATGATGGGGCCGGCATCCAGATTTTCGTCCACGAAGTGGACCGTGCATCCGGAAAACTTCGCGCCGTGTTCCAGGGCCTGGCGCTGCGATTCGAGGCCTGGAAAGGCTGGCAGCAGCGAGGGATGAATATTCAGGATGCGATTCGGAAAAGCCGCAACGAAATGCGGCGAAAGCAGCCGCATATAGCCCGCGAGGCAGACCAGGTCCACATTCTTTTCGCGCAATGCCGCTACAACTAGCTTGTCGTACGCTTCGCGTTCGAGGCCTTTCGATGGGATTACCTGAGTCGGGATGCCGCGGGCGCGCGCTTTTTCGATTCCCGGCGCGCCTTCGCGATTACTCAACACGATCGCGATTTCAGCGTGGGGAATACGACCGGCGGCAATGCTGTCGGCCAGCGCTTCGAAATTGGAGCCGCGGCCCGAAAGCAGCACGCCAATGCGTTTTTTCATAGCTGCCCGAAATTAGCATAGTTCCGGAGCCTCTCCAAACCGTGCACTTAGAGCGCGAGCTTGCCGGTGTAGATGATGCGGGGCTTTCCGCGGACGGCGCGTTCGATGCGGCCGATCAGATAGAATTTTTCGCGTTTGCGCTTCAATTCGGTTTCGACGCGCGAGACGTGTTTCGCTGGCACCACGAGAATCATTCCCACACCGAGATTGAAGGTGTGGAGAAGTTCGTCGCGATCAATCTCGCCGAGCTGCGCGAGATATTTGAAGATGGGCAACACCGGCCAGGAGCCGAGATCAATCACCGCCTGGACGTTGCTGGGAAGCGCGCGCGGTAGATTGCCGGTGATGCCGCCGCCGGTGATGTGGGCCATGGAAGTAACCCAGCGGCGCGCGAGAATATTTTTCAGGAGCGGCCAGTAGGCCCGGTGTGGTTTCAGCAATTCGGCGCCGATTTTGTTGCTGACTTCGGCGACATACGTATTGGGATTGATTTTGGCGACGCCAAAGACCAATTTACGCGCAAGGGAATAGCCGTTGGTGTGCAAGCCGCTGGAAGGCAGTGCGAGTAACGCGTCACCGGGACGAACGGCACCAGGGTCAAGCCGCATTTTTCGTTCGACGGCGCCGACAACGAAACCCGCGAGGTCGTAATCGCCGGGCGGGTAAAAGTCAGGCATCTCGGCGGTTTCGCCGCCAATCAGCGCGCAGCCGGCGTGGCGCGCGGCGCGGCTCATGCCTTCGATCACTTGTTCCACAATGCGCCCGTCAATTTTTCCCATGGCCAGGTAGTCCAAGAAAAAAAGCGGCTGCGCGCCCTGCGTGAGGATGTCGTTGATGCAGTGATTCAGAATATCCACGCCGACCGTCGAGTGGATTCCCGTGGCGAAGGCGATTTTCAGTTTGGTTCCGACGCCATCGGCGCTGGAAACCAGAATGGGATCGCGCCAGCGCTTGCGGTCAAGCTGGAAGAGCGCGCCGAAACCTCCGATAGGAGCCAGCACGCCGTGCGTAAACGTGCGGCGGGCCATGGCGGCGATGCGCCGCTTGGTTTCGTCGGAAGCCGCGATATTTACTCCAGCATCGGCGTAGCGCATGAGCGGAATCTGCTTTCTGAAGGAGGCGAAATGCTTCCTGAAGCCCCGAGTATCTTGAAATTTAGAACACGTGGAACAAACGCTTCCAGCGAATCTCTCCTGGATGAATCACGCTACTCAAGTATGTCTCAAAGCGTTCGCCGACGTGGCCGGGCTCCCAGACTTCTTCCGGCGCATCGATGGACATGTAGATGAGCACCGGCGTACCGATGATATTTTCGCGCGGGACGAAGCCCCAGTAACGGCTGTCGTAGGAATTTTCGCGATTGTCACCCATCATGAAAAATTGATTCGCCGGGACGTGATAGGGGCCGCGATTTTCCAGCGGATTGGGCGGATCGAGACGGTAAGGCTCGTTGAGCTTGTTGCCGTCGATGTAAACGACGCCTTGCTTGATGTCAATCGTATCGCCGGGCAAACCGATGCAGCGCTTGATGAAATCTGGATAGCCTTGTTCGGGAAGCGGCGCGCGAAAAACGATGATCTGCTGGCGTTTCGGTTCGCGCCAGAGCGGTACGTGCCAGGAAGTGAACGGAATTCCCGCGTCGTAGCCAAAGCGGCTGACGATCAAATGATCGCCGATGAGCACCGTGTTTTCCATGGAGCCACTGGGAATCACGCGGGCCTGGACCAGCGTGCCTTCGATGAACAGAAAGGCGACAATCACCCAAAACCAGGAGACAACTTCGCGCCAGACTTTGTCACCGGCGGTGGCGGTTTGGGCGTGCTGCACCTTTTCCTGCCGTTCGCGGTCGGCGGCTACGGCTTCGTCGACGTCAGCTTTCACGATGAGCCTCCACTTCCAGTTGCACCAGCTCGGTCGGATAGCTGCCGGTGTAGCACGATGTGCAGAATTTGTGGCCAGTGTCGTCGTTGTCTTCGACGGCGAGGCGCAGACCCTCCAGCGAGACGAAGCCTAGCGAGTCCGCACCAAGATATTTGCGAATTTCCTCCACCGAATGATTGGCCGCGATCAATTCCTCGCGGCGCGGAGTGTCCACTCCGTAGTAACACGGCGAAATAGTGGGCGGGCAACTGATGCGCACGTGCACTTCCGTGGCGCCCGCGTCGCGCACGAGGCGGACGATTTTGCGGCTGGTGGTGCCGCGCACAATAGAATCGTCCACGAGCACCACGCGCTGACCCTCCAGCATTCGACGGACGGGATTGAGTTTCAGCTTCACGCCAAAATCGCGAATGGCTTGGCTTGGCTCGATGAAGGTGCGGCCGATGTAATGATTGCGAATCAGCGCCATGCGAAAGGGAATGCCGGAATCGGCGGAATAGCCAATGGCTGCGGGGACGCCCGAGTCAGGAACCGGCGTGACGATGTCGGCTTCGACCGGATGCTCCTTTGCGAGCAGGCGGCCGAGGCGTTCGCGCGTACGGTTCACTGGCATGCCGAAAACCAGGCTGTCGGGCCGCGAAAAATAAACGTGCTCGAAGACGCATTGCTGCAGCGGCTTTTCCGGCGCGAAATGGAAAGATTCGACGCCGCTGCGCGAGATGCGGACCATTTCGCCGGGTTCGACGTCGCGCACGTATTCGGCGTCAATCAAATCGAACGCGCATGTTTCGGAGGCAGCGACCCACGAGCCGTCGAGGCGGCCGATGCACAACGGGCGGAAGCCGCGCGGATCGCGGATGGCGTAGATTTCATCGCGCGTGAGCAGCAGCAGCGAATAGGCGCCTTCCACTTGGTTGAGCGCGTCGGCAATGGCGCCAGTGAGATTGCGGGCGCTGCTGCGGGCGATCAGGTGGACGATCACTTCAGTGTCGCTGGTGGTCTGGAAGATCGAGCCGCGGTGCTCGAGCTTTTTGCGAAGCTCGATGGCGTTGGTCAGGTTGCCGTTGTGGCCGAGGGCTATTTTGCCTTTGTTGCAATCAATGACCACAGGCTGCGCGTTCATCAGCGACGTGTCGCCGGCTGTCGAATAGCGCGTGTGGCCGATGGCGGAGTCACCGGGAAGGCGCGCGATTACTTCGGGCGTGAAAATTTCCTGCACCAGGCCCATGGATTTGTGGACTTGCAGCTGCGAGCCGTCGGTGGACGCGATGCCGGCGGATTCCTGGCCGCGATGCTGCAGCGCATAGAGACCGAGGTACGCCATTTTTGCGGCTTCGGAATGGCCGAAGATGCCGAACACGCCACAGTGATCGTGGAAGTGATCATCGCCGATGGTGTGGATTAGTGAACTCATGCCGTCTCGATTGCCTTTTGCAGCGAGCCGCTCCAAATATTGTGGAACGAAGCGATAGAGCCTTGTATCACAGGCGAGCCGTTATATTGGATGCGAAAATCGCCGAGCGTGACTGTACCGATATGCTGCACTTCCACTTTCCATTGTGCCGCAACCTCATTCACGCGAGCAAGCGAAGAGGGCGAGAGGGAGACGACCGCGCGAGCGCCGCGTTCGCCGAAAAGGGCCGATTCCGCGGGCTGATCATGGCTTGAGGGCGCGAGCGTGACCTGCGCTGCGAATCTATCCGTAGCGAACCACGATTCGGCGAGCGTGACGGCGAGGCCGCCGTCGCTGATATCGTGCGCGGAGTGAATGATTTTTTCCGCGGCGAGCTGGACCAGGCAGTCAATCAGGCGCTTCTCCGCAGCGAGATCAATTTCGGGAGGCTCGCCCGCGACGATTCCATGAATCGTCTTGGCGTATTCGCTGGAGGAAAACTCCTGCGACGCTTCCTTGGCGGCTCGCAGGCCACCTTCTTCCCTCATTCCGTCGAGTAGCACGATCGCGTCGCCTTCGTTGCGAAAGCCGGAGCCTAGCGCGCATTCGGCGTCTTCGATCAAACCCAGAACACCTAGAATCGGAGTGGGGTAAATCGGCTTGCCGAGCGTTTCGTTATAGAAGCTTACGTTGCCGCCGGTGATGGGGGCTTCGAGAGCTCGGCAGGCCTCGGCGATTCCGTCAATGGTTTCGCTGAATTGCCACATCACTTCCGGCTTTTCCGGGTTGCCGAAATTCAGGCAATTGGTTGCCGCAACGGGGCGCGCGCCAGTGCAGGCGACGTTTCGCGCGGCTTCAGCGACGGCATGCATCGCGCCGATGCGAGGCGCGAGATAACACCAGCGGCTATTGCCATCGGTCGAGAGAGCCAGCGCGCGCCTGGTCTCTTTCAGGCGCAGCACGGCGGCATCGGCAGAGCCGGGGCCGAAGCGCGTGTTGGTTTGCACCATCGAGTCGTATTGCTCGGTGATCCAGTACTTCGAAGCAATCGTGGGGGACGCGAGCAGGCGGCGGAAATTCTCGGTGAGGTCCGCGCCTACCTTTGCAAATGGCACGAGCGAATATTGCGCCGCCAAAGGCGCGCCGCCAGGTTTCGGTGCGTTGGCCGGTTTGGCTATGCGGCGTTCGTAGCGCGGGCCTTCCTCGGCGATCGCGTGCGCGGGGATTTCAGCGGCTACCTGTCCGTGATTCAGGACGCGCAGTTTGCCATCTTCGGTGACTTTTCCGATTTCGACCGCATCGAGGCCCCATTTGTGGAAGACGGCGAAAACTTCGCGCTCGCGTCCGCGCTCGGCAACCAGCAGCATGCGTTCCTGCGATTCGCTGAGCATGATTTCATATGGAGTCATACCGGTTTCACGCTGCGGCACACGCGCCAGATCGATTTCGATGCCGAGGCCGCCGCGCGAAGCCATTTCGGAGCTGGAGCTAGTGAGCCCCGCCGCCCCCATATCCTGAATCGCGACCACAGCGCCAGTGCGCATGGCTTCGAGGCATGCTTCGAGCAGCAACTTTTCCATGAAGGGATCGCCGACTTGCACGTTGGGCCGCTTCTGCTGCGATTCCTCGCTGAATTCGGCGGAGGCGAGAAGCGACGCGCCGTGAATTCCGTCGCGGCCAGTTTTCGCGCCGACGTAAATCACGGGATTGCCAGCGCCGCGCGCTTTGGCGAAAAACAATTCTTCGCGACGGCAGATGCCGAGAGCCAGCGCGTTCACCAACGGATTATTCGAATAGCAGGGCTCGAAAGCGACTTCGCCGCCGACCGTGGGAACGCCGAAGCAATTTCCGTAAAAGCCGATGCCGCGGATCACTCCATCGAGAATGTGCCGGTTGCGCGCGATTTCCTCGTCGCTTGCGCTGCCCGCAGCCGGTCCCGGAGTGATCGGACCGAAGCGCAGCGAATCGAGCACGGCGATCGGACGCGCGCCCATGGTGAAAATGTCGCGCAGGATCCCCCCGACACCGGTGGCTGCGCCCTGAAACGGCTCGACGAAACTGGGATGATTGTGCGATTCGATTTTGAAGACAGCGACGAGGCCGTCGCCGATGTCCACGACTCCGGCATTTTCGCCAGGGCCCTGGACCACGTGAGTACCGCGCGTGGGCAGGCGTTTCAGGTGCACGCGCGAGGATTTGTACGAGCAGTGCTCGCTCCACATCACGCTGAAAATGCCTAGCTCGGTGAAATTCGGATCGCGGCCCAGTATTTTTTGCGTGCGCGCGTATTCTTCGGGAGTGAGACCGTGCTCGGCGGCGAGTTGTGGAGTTACCTTGATTTCCGTGTCAATCATTCTTGGGCATTTTCGGCGCGAATGAAATTTCGGCTATACCGGAACAGCCGTTTGCCGGCTCAGGCTTGCAACCATGGAACGGAAAATCACCAGGCCGTCGGCGGAGCCGAGCGGCGATTCGACGGCGCGCTCAGGGTGCGGCATCAGGCCGAGGACATTGCGTTCGCGATTGCAGATGCCAGCGATGGCGTGGAGCGAGCCATTGGGATTCGCTTCGCGGTCGTTTTCAGCAGCGTCCGCGCCGCCGGGCTTTACGTAATGAAAAATAATCTGGCCGTTCTTCTCGAGTTCGCCGAGAGCGGCAGGTTCGCAGAAATAATTTCCTTCGTTGTGGGCGATGGGAATTTTCAGCACTTGTCCCGGGCGCGCGGCGCACGTGAAAGCCGTGTCTGTGGATTCGACGCGGATGTGGACGTGGCGGCAGAGATAGCGCAGGGCTTTATTACGCATCATCGCGCCGGGGAGAAGCCCGGCCTCCAGCAGAATTTGAAATCCGTTGCAGATGCCGAGGACCAAGCCGCCGGAACGCGCGAAACGGTCCACGGATTTCATTACCGGAGAAAAGCGCGCGATCGCGCCGGTGCGCAGGTAATCGCCGTACGCGAAGCCGCCGGGAAGAATGACGGCGTCGCAGCCCGCGAGATTTTCGGATTGGTGCCAGATGAATTCGACCGGTTGGTGGATGATGGCGGCGACGGCGTGGTAAGCGTCTTCGTCGCAATTCGAGCCGGGAAACTGCACCACTCCGAATTTCATCGCGGCACGCTCCTTCATCTGATTTTAGCATAGGCAACAGCGTGGCGCGCGGACGCGGACGCGGACGCGGAATGCGCGAGCGAATGGTCGGCGCGCTGGTGCATGTGGATGCGGGTGGCGACCGGAAAGAGTGGCGATGGGACACGAGAGAAGCCGGATTTCGCAGGTTGGCGCGCGGAAACTGTACTACTACTAATAGTGGATATTCTTCTTGACACACTAGAGGCTTCGGCGCAGAATTCCGCACATTAACGGCGCGTTACGGGCTCTTTACGATTTTTCTCAGCGCGCGCGGCGCGACATCAGCGTTTCTGCGCGAGAGCGTACTCTCAGAGCGAGGAGGGGCCATGCACGAATTTGCCGGCGGCACCGTGCAATGCTTGAACCCTGAATGCATGGCGCGCGGGCGGTGGCTGCGTCTGAATGATGCGCCGCAGGAGCGTTGCGGCAGCTGCGGAGCGCCACTGCACACCGTTCGCCCGCCGCTGGCGCCGCATTTTCGCGCCCGCACGCGTCCTCCGTTGAGAAATTACCGGCCGATGGGCCGCGGGAGGTAGATTCGTCGCAAACTTCGAAATTCTGGCGAGTGTGCGGACAAAGAAAGGCCCGAGGCTACCAGCCGCCTCGGGCCTTTTTCATTTTGAGCTTGCACCGCGATCACGCAATCAGAAGTAAAGCTTCAGGCCGAACTGGATGATGCGCGCATCCACACGGGTAAGAGTGACTTGCCCAAACGTTCCACTGAAGCCTTGATTATCGGGATTCGAAAACTGCGTGTGATTGAAGGCGTTGAAAAATTCCGCGCGGAACTGCAATGAGCGGCTCTCACCTCCCAACGGAGTGTTCTTGACTATGGAAAGGTCCCAGTTGTTAATTCCGGGGCCGCGGAGGACGTTGCGCGAGAGCGTGCCGAAAGTAAAGATGGGAACGTTCACGCAATCGAAAGCGGTAGGATTAAACCAGAATTTTCCTCCCGTAACATCATTGCCCAAACAGTCGGCATTGCTGGCGCTGAAGTCTTGTGAGCGGCGAGGGTTGTAGTACCGAATCGGGCCGACTATGTCGGGACGGTCGAGATAATTGTTTTGGTAGCTGGAATTGTCATTTGAATAGAGGGTGAAGGGATTGCCCTTCTGGAAAGTTGCGATGCCGTTGGCTTGCCATCCCGCCGCTAGTTTCTTCAGGAAGCCGTCGCTGTGAATGCCGCGGTCGAAGGGCAGCTCCCAGATGCCGCTAATCACCAGACGCTGCGGAGTGTCAAAATCCGCCAGCCCTCTGTCGAGATTGGGATCCAAGGGGTCGGTGTATTCATAGGAACGCGACCGGTAACCCGAGGTAATGTCCGTGGTTTTCGCCACGGTATAGGCGCCACGGAGTGCGAAGTGTCTGCTGAAGCGTTTGTCCACGGTTAGCTGAAACTGATTGCTATTCGAATAGCCATTGCTGACATTGGAGTAAAGCTGCAATGCTCCGGTGGGCGTGCCGTTCGGATCGAAGGGAGTTGAACCGCCGACGCAGGCCGCGAGAGGGCGTGCGCAATCCGGATACACGAAGCCAAATTGGCTTAGCTGTTCCTGCATCACGCTTGGCTCGGGGAAATTCGTTTCAACGTTGCTGATGAGCGAGCGACCGAAGCTGCCGACATAGACGGCCTCGATCATGGTGTCGCGTGTGACCTGCCATTGGAAGCCGTAATTAAGATTGTAGGAATAGGGCGTTCGGAAATGCGGGTCGGTAAGGTAGGCATAGGGAATCTTGGGAGTCAGGAAGGTTCCGACCAGACCGCGCGAAGCGAAGGGAAAGGGATTTGCACTACTATCGCCGAAGTAGGTGAGAAACGGGTCCGCCATGGTGTCGCCCGAAAAACCCGCAAAGCTATTCGGGTACATATTGGCGACCCCGCCGAAGGGCGGCTCACCGCCGAATTGCAGGTTGGTCGCGCCATCTTGAAGGTCGTAAAAGATTCCAAAACCGCCGCGCATGACGAGCTTTGCGTTTCCAAGCATGTCCCAGGCAAAACCGAGACGGGGGGCGAAGTTGTTGCGGTCCGGATACATAAGTGCTTTGTTGGGTGTTCCCGGATCGCCCGGATAGAGAATGTCCGGAGGCGAATCTGGGAAAACTGTGGACTGCTGGCCCGGGAAGTATCCAAGCAGGTTGTTATGGTTGTCGCTCTGCGGCGAATAATACTCGTAGCGCAGGCCCAGAGTAAGCGTGAGCCGCGGAATCACTTTCCAAGTATCTTGCCCATAGAGCGAGTAAGAATTGGTGCGAATGCCGTAAATGGCGTTCGAAAATTGATAGTAATTATCCCAGAACCCGCCAATGAAGTCGGCGAGCTCGTTGCCGGTAAAGTCCCCGTACGTAAAATCAAAGCTGCCGTTGTTGAAATAGTCGTAATTGAAATTGTCGCGCACGTGAGAGAAGTCCCCGCCAAACTTCCATTCGTGCTTGCCATGAGTCCATGTGATGCCATCGGCCCAGCGATAAACCATGTCTGCGCTCGTCGTCGGGCCCTGCGGAGATGGTCCCAGATTGAAGGAGTTCGTGAAGATGACCGGAGGTGCTGTGCCCTTCGGATCATCTGGGTTGATGTTCGTGAATCCCAGATCGGCCGGCGAGGTCTTATCCGTTGGGTCCGAGGCTAGAGAAGCAACCCGATTCACACTGAAGCGGAATTCGTTGACTAGAGTGGGCCCGAAAACGTGTGTCCAAGAAAGAGTTCCCACTTGCGATCGTGTGGTGTCGGTGAATCCGGAGCCAACCGGCACATCTCCTCCGGACGTCGCGCCTTTATTGAGATAAAAGGGCAGATTGTCACGTTCATCGTTGATGATGTAGAGGAATGAGAGTGTGTCGTGCGTAGTCAGGTTATGATCAATATGTACGACGCCTTGATCGTTATCCGTCAAGCTCGGAGGTGCACCGACGAAAAGACCTCCCGAAGCGCCGGGCAGGGGCAACGGTACGTACTTGTTGATGTAATTCTGGATTTCTGGATTGACGAGTCCGGCGGTCGCCATGTTGTTGTAGGGGATATTGTTGCCAGTTTCGGGGTTGACGAGCTGGGTTCCGTTCGGGTCAATGCAATTCCCACCGCCGTCGTATGCGGAGCAAAGTTCGCCGAAGTTGCCGGCTCGTTCCGCTTGGTCGGGCACGCTGAGGCTCGGCGTTACCTGCGCTTCTCTTCTTCGCTCGCCCTGATACGCCAGGAAAAAAAATGTTTTGTCCTTCTTTATCGGGCCGCCCAGTGTGCCGCCAAATTCGTTGCGCTTGAAGGGCGGGGCATCCGGAATTTGGGGTGGGAGGAAATAATTGCGCGAATTGAGAACATTGTTTCGCAAGAATTCGAAGCCGTCGCCGTGGTAGGCGTTGGTTCCCGACTTCGTAATCTGGTTGACGATTCCGCCGGAGGTCCTGCCATATTGAGCGTCATAATTGTTGGTCAGAATCTTGAATTCCTGGACCGCATCGGGATTCGGGCTGACGACGATGTTATTGCCCAGAAAATCCGTGTTGTCAGCACCGTCCAGCATGAAGGTTAAGGACTCGGAGCGCTGGCCGCTCACCGAGAAAGGGTTGCCCGAGCCGTCGTCGGGATCCGGCTCGAAAACACCGGCCTGAAGCTTTCCCAATTGCAGGGTGTCGCGTTCGACGAGAGGCAGATCGTTGATCATGCGTTGATCTTCGACCTTACCGAGCACGGCGCTGGTGGTATCTACCTGGGCTACGTTGGCATTCACTTCGACAACTTCGGTAGCCTGTCCGACTCTCAGCGACACGTCCAAGCGGCCGTTTTGATTCAATTCGAGGGAAACGCCCTCGCGTACGAACGTTGTAAAGCCGGACTTTTCGACTGTGACTTTGTATTTGCCAACCTGGACGAGGTCGAACAAGTAGCTGCCGTCGTTACCGCTTGTGGTCTTGCGGGCGATGCCGGTGCCGACATTCAGCAACGTGATTTGGGCGCCTACTACGATTCCGCCAGACTGATCGATTACCGTGCCACGGAGGGATGCGTTGGTTTGGCCCCTTGCCGTGCTGTCAAGAGCTGCAAACATCGCGAGAAGCAATGCGGCAAAGAAAATTCCACGAAGTAGATGATGAAGCTTCACACCCCACCTCCCTATGACGCGAGCATGCCCAGAACATGCCGGACGTGAGATGGCTGGCGCCGCGGAGGAAGAAAATTGCACGGGCTGCGGCCAGCCCTCGGTAATCAGCGTGTTGTTGCCCCAGCCAACACGACCCCGTGGCCGACTCTATAGAACCGCGCGAAAAGGAAGTCAAGAAGGAATCGCTTATGGAACGTATCAAACCTATTAGAGTGAGTGACTTGGAGTCACAAAAGAAAGGCGTCCGTCAGGCGGCCTGAAAAAGGGGAGCGGCCGGTGGGGGTGCCGGCCGCTCGTGGGCATGGGGGTGATGGAGGTGCAGACATTCGAGGCGGCTTGCGCGGCCCCGAACACATTGTAAGTGTGCCGGTGAGCGACGGGGACGTCGATAGACCGCTGGGTTCATTTGGTGCCAGTACGAAGGGCCTAGAAAGGTGTTTCGCGCGATTTTCGCTTGGGGGTCAGTACGCGAGCCAACTCGGGACGGAGGCGGCCGAGCACAGTGGTTGCGCGCTGCGGACAATTCGGGCTGTGATTGAATGGGGCGGCTGCCGGTGGTAGGCTCGCCGTAGCAGGACCTTCACCGCGCGCTTTTGGTACGCGATGAACTGCCCGACCACATCATGGGCGCAATCGGAACAAAACTCGATCACAAGCCGGCTGTGCAAAGGCAAGCCATGGCATCCGTGCGCCAGCTTCTTGTGGAATTGGGAAGCGCGCGCGGCATCGAAGAATTCACAGCGCGCGGCGCGCAAGCGCATCTAGAGCGCGAACTGGGCTTGGGCAGCCTGGAGCGCGTGGAATTGATGCTGCGACTGGGCGATGCTTGTGGCGTGCGTCTGCCGGACAGCGTGGTGGCGGAAGCGGATACGGTACAAGATTTGATTGATGCGATCCTGCGAGAAGAAAGCCGCGCTGCGGGGAATGGCGCGAGCGCATCTGCCTCCGTTGCTGCTGCGGCTGCACCGAGCGCTGCTTCGCCGGCGACTCGTCCGGATATCGAGCAACAAATCCGCAGCGCCGAAACGCTGACGGAAATTCTGCGCCTGCGCGGGCGCGCGGAACCGAACCGAGTTCACATTCAGATCTACGAAGAAGACGAACAGCTGCGCACGATTACTTTCGGTGAGCTGTACGAGCGAGCGTCGGCCGTCGCGGTGGATTTGCGAGAGCGCGGGCTGGAGCCTGGCCAGACGGTGGCCATCATGCTGCCCACGTGCGCGGGTTTTTTCTTTACGTTTGCGGGCATCTTGTTTGCTGGCGGAATTCCGGTCCCGATTTATCCGCCGTTCCGCGCCGACCGCATTGCCGAATACGCGACGCGCCAGTCGAACATCCTGCGAAATGCCGAAGCGCGATTCCTGGTGACGTGGCGGCAGGCCGAAAATCTGGCGAAGCTACTCCAGCCGCGCGTGCCGACTTTGCGCGAAGTGCTGAATGTGCGAAACCTGAACGCCACCGGTGCGGCTGGCTCCGCAACGAGGGGTGCGAAGGCGCCCGAGGAAGCCACTAAGCAATGGCGTGCTGTGGAACATTTATCGCATCACGCGCGCGGCAGCGAGATAGCATTTTTGCAATACACCTCCGGTTCGACGGGCGATCCGAAAGGCGTGGTGTTGACGCACGCAAATTTGCTGGCAAATATCCACTCGATCATTTCCGGCCTTCACGTGCAAGCCAGCGACGTGTGCGTATCGTGGCTGCCGCTTTATCACGACATGGGATTGATCGGCGCGTGGTTCGTGCCGATTTTTACCGGCGTGCGGCTGGTGGTGATGTCGCCGCTGGCATTTCTGAGCCGGCCGGAACGCTGGCTGCGTGCAATCCAACGGCATCGCGCGACGATCAGTCCGGCGCCCAATTTTGCTTATGAATTGTGCGTGCGAAAAATAGCGGACAAGGATTTGCAGGGTTTGGATTTGAGCTCGTGGCGATCGGCGATTAATGGCGCTGAACCGGTTCGCGCGGAGACTCTCGAACGATTCGCGACGCGCTTCGCGCCGTACGGATTTCGGCGGGACGCGCTTTCGCCGGTGTACGGCCTTGCGGAAGGTTCGCTGGCCGTCTCCGTTCCGCAAATGTCCGCAGGTTACAAAGTTGATCGCATTGATCGGGCGCAATTCGAATCCGAAGGACGTGCGGTGCCAGTGACTGCTGCTGGCGGTGACGCAGCGGTCTTGGAAGTCGTGAACGCGGGCAAGCCTCTTCCGTCGGTGGAAGTGCGAATTGCAGACGCGGACGGCCGCGAGCTGGGTGAGCGACGACAAGGCCGGCTGTGGTTCCGTGGTCCCGCGGCGACTAGCGGCTACTATCGCAATGAAGCAGCCACGCGCGAATTGATGCGCCAAGAAAACTGGCTGGATTCAGGCGACTTGGCGTATGCGGCCGACGGCGACCTTTACATCACTGGCCGCGCCAAAGACATGATCATCAAGGCCGGCCGGAATATCTATCCACACGAAGTAGAGGAAATTGCCGGGCGCGTCACGGGAGTGCGTACTGGTTGCGTGGTGGCGTTTGGTGCACCAGATGAAAGAACTGGGACCGAGCGGCTGGTGGTGGCAGCGGAACTTCGTGATGCCGGGAGCGCGAAACGGATCGAGGGCGAAATTGCAAGCGTGGTGACGGCTGCCATGGGGATGCCGCCGGACGTGATCGCGCTGCTGCCCCCGCAATCCATCCCGAAGACCTCGAGCGGGAAGTTGCGGCGCAGCGAGACGCGGCGGCTATTTCTAGAAGGAAAGCTGGGCAGGAAGCAACAGGCCCCGTGGCTACAGATTGCAAAGCTGGCGGCGCAAGGTGCGTTGCCGCGTGTGTCTCAATCGCTGCAGCAGGCCGCGAGGAATTCGTACCAGTTCCTGTATGGCGTGTGTGCGCTCACGGCGTTCTCGGCGGTGTTGATTCCGCTTTGGGCAGTCGTGGGTTGCACAGGCGATCGCAAACGTGCGGCGCGATTTGCGCGGACAGGCGCGCGCATGATGCTGGCTGCGGCGCGCGTTCCAGTCGAAGTCGAGGGCGGCGAGATACTGGCTGAACGCGCAAAAACGGGACCGTGGATTTTCGCCCCGAACCACTCGAGCTATCTGGATATTCTGGTTATCCTGGGATTTCTTCCGCCGGAAGTGCGGTTCGTCTCCAAGGGCGAAATCCGCGAGATGCCGTTCATCAGCACCATTGCGAAGCGGAGCGGCCAATTTGCGTTCAACCGCGCCGACCCGCACGCACGGATTCGGCAAGCCGAAGAAGTGAACGCAGCGCTGAAGAACGGCGAATCGGTGGTGATATTTCCGGAAGGCACATTTACGCCGATGGCCGGCATACGCCCATTTCAATTGGGTGCATTCAAGGCGGCGGCAGATACGCAGTGCCCGATTTGCCCTGTGTCGGTGCGCGGCGCACGGCAAGTCCTGCGCGACAAGACAACGCTGCCACGCCCGGGCCGCGTGATTGTTACTTTCAGCCTGCCGATTATGCCCGATCCAGCGGCGGGGAACGACTGGCACGAAATCGTCCGTTTACGGGACGCCACCCGCGAAGCCATTGCGCGCAATTCCGGCGAATCCCTCATTTAACCTGAATTCTCAGTAACCCATGCGCTGCGAATAGCATCAAAATTAGCTCCAGCCCGTCGTCGTGCTTCGTGAACGGCCCAGGGTCTCGAGACGACATAAAGATACAGGGGCACGCAAAATCCCGATTACACGAGGCAAATTCCATAAAACATTTTAAGGAGAATTTTAATGATACGAAGGTTCGTCTTATTACTCAGCCTGGTATTTTTGGTCTCTTTGGCAGCGGGGACGCGTGCCAACGCACAAGATACGGGCGACAAAGTAGAGGTTTACGGCGGATATTCCTACTTCCATCTGGAAAACGCTCCCGGCAGCAGCAACCTGAACGGATGGATTCTCTCTGGCCAGTATAAATTCAATTCGTGGCTTGGCGGAGTGGGCGAATTCACCGGCGATTACGGCGACAGCCAGTCGGTGCACACGTTCCTGTTTGGTCCGCAAGTTTCCTTTCCGGCGCGCATCTCGCCATTCGCGCACGTGCTGATCGGCGGAGCGCATTACAGCGCACCCGGGTATGGTGACACGTCGTTTGCCGCGGAACTCGGCGGCGGATTCGACGCGAAAATTGCGCCGGCATTTTCTTGGCGGATTTTCGAGGGCGATTACGTGATCACCCGCTTCGGATCAGCTACTCAGAACAACGCAAAATTTTCGACCGGAATCATATTTCGATTCTAAGAGTTGGCATTTGTAGCGTAAGCGGGGCGGAGTGTATTCCGCCCTTTTTTATTGCTGATCGAGAACGAAGTTTACGGTGATGAGAGTTTCGACTTCGACGGCTTCACCGTTCAAGCGAGTTGGACGATACCTCCACTCGCGCACAGCCGCGACAGCCGACTGAGCGAGAAGCGGATTGCCGCTGATCACATTAATTTGGCGAACGCTGCCGTCGGCGGCGATGATCGCGCGCAGGCGCACCGTGCCGCCCAAGTGCATCGCGGGCGCGATCGCCGGATACAACGGCAGCACTTTGTGGATCAGCGCTGCTTCCATCACGCCTTCGCTCATGTGCAGCGGCGCCGCACGCGGCGGAGGGCTGGGCCTGCGAATATCGATCGTCGGCTTTCCATCGCTGGAACCGCCAGGAACTACCGAGCCGAATCCCGCTGGTCCAATCGTGCCGCCATCGCCGATCCCGGGCGCATTGTCGAGGCTGGTGCTCTCGGCAGCGTCCTGCACGGCGCGTATGCCGACTGGTACTACGGGCGGCGCACACATCAAACAAATAGCCGGCGCGTGGCTCGCACTCGCCGGTGGATGCGCACTCGAAACCGTGCGCCTCCTCTCAACCGAGTCGCCTCCTCCGTGATACGGCGGCGCGGGCGTGACGATGAAGCGTCCGGTCAAAACTCCCGGCGTGATGAGCGGCCACAAGAGCATCGCGGCGATCAGCGCGGCTTCGAACGCGATAGACGCGACGAGAGCTTTCTGCCGCAATTTCCTGGCGCGATTGCGGGCTTCCGTATCGTTCTCCAACATGCAACTCGACAGGCTTCCCAGATCGCTCATGGACACACCTCCGCTGCATCATTTGGATACACAGAAATTTCGCTCGCGGCGCGCCGGGGGAGGGATGGCCGACTTCATTCAGCCGCGAAGGGAGCTTGCGACTGGGCGGCGTCGCGTCTTGCTATGGAGTTCGCGCGATCTCTGAACAGATAGACACCGTGACCGCGGAGTTGTTCCCGCAGTCTTGATTTCACCAGTACGACGGGGCACGCGTACGTGCAACATACTGAAAGCGCGGTAAATAAAATGTTTACAATATTTCGGCAATGAAAATGCATCATTTTGAACCGGTCGTGCGTCTAACGTTCATAACCTCGATAATAGTTCGCATGTTTTTCGGGGAATGTGAGGTAGCAATTATGAGCCGAGACTCTTTGGAAACCGTAGGCGTACGTTACACCGGCTGGGCCGCATTGAACCGCGATCCGCTTGAGGACCGCGTCGAGTTCACCTGTCCGCAGTGTGGGACGAAGGGAACGAAGGCGGCGCGCCGGCCGCGTGCGGCATACCACTTCACCGACGGTTTCGTTCAGGACCTAGAAGGCGAAGGAACGACCTGCCGCGGATGCAAGCACTCACTGAAGGTTGTGCCGGTGGTGATGTTGCACGATCAAGACGAGAAGCGGCGCTTTCAAGCGGTGTTTGCGCTCGAGCCTTTTTCGAATAATTAAATTCGGGCGGTTTGACGGGCGGCGAGTTACTTTCGGTGAGTACCCCGAGCGACGTTTGCGCCTGCCGCCGACCGCCTGAAGCCAATTACGGGGGAAAGAGCTTCGGCTCCTTCCCCCGTTTTCTTTTTGATCTTCGTCTTTTCGCGCGCCGATTTCGAGTTAGCGGCCGCGATAGCCGCATTCAAAGCGGATCCGATTCAGCTCACGGCGTTCATGGTCTGCCTGCCAGCTGCGATAGCCATGCCGCGCAATCGCGCGATCCAATTCATACTGCTCGTGATTAATGCGCTGACCGCAGCGGTCTCTCCAATCTGCAGCGCGGACCGTGCCAGCGTTGCCGAGAAAAATCAAGCCGCTCAAAGCGACTGCCAGAAGCATTGACTTCCTGAGCGTTGTTTTCAACATGGCAAGCCTCCGCGGCAGCCTGGAAGTTGCTGGTGGCTTCCCTGCACGACTGCCTGCTCATAAAACACCGCGCGACGCAGAAAGTTGTACGGGCTACGGCTTCATGACGTTTGGAATTATCTGGTGAGGATGCGCGGGCTGTTCACCTTCACGATCCAGATGCAGATGATGAGCTTCGAGATCGTGCCGCACGTGCTCGAACGCCTCGTCCACCGAGTCTGCGAATTGCAGCATTTTGTAATCGCGTTCGCTGACGGTGCCGGTGCGCACCATGTGACGCCAATTGAGCACCTTGTTCCAGTACTTGCGGCCGTAGATCAGGATGAGGTGATGCGATGAAAGCTTATTGGTTTGCAGCAGCGTGAGCATTTCCCACAATTCGTCCATGGTTCCAAAGCCGCCGGGAAAAACGATCAGCGCCTTGGCCATTTGCGCGAACCACAATTTGCGCATGAAAAAGTAGTGGAAGTAGAAATTCAAATGCGGCGTGATGTAAGGATTTGAAAACTGTTCGTGAGGAAGCTGTATGCTGAGACCGACGGACTGGCCGCCTGCTTCCGCCGCCCCGCGATTGGCGGCTTCCATGATGCCCGGGCCTCCGCCGGAGCAAATGACGAAGCGTCTCGGCTGATTGCCCAGCGTCATGGCCCAGGACGTAATGCGGTGCGAAAGCTCACGGGCCTCTTCGTAGTAGCGGGACATTCCCACCAGCGAGCGGCTCGCGGCGATTTTGGCGCGCCATTCGGGTGTGCGTTTTCCGCGCGCGCGGGCTTGCACCTGTTTCAGATGCGCTAAGGCTCGTTCGCGCGATTGAATGCGGGCCGAGCCGAATAACACGATCGTGTCGCCCACGTTGGCCTGGCGCAACCGGTTGAGCGGATCGAGATATTCCGCGAGAATGCGCAGCGGGCGCGCCGGCAGGCTCTCCATGAACTCCGGATCTTTGTAAGCCAGCTTCGGCACGGGCAAATGCCGAGGTTTCTTGCCGGAACGCTTCATCTTTCCACCTCAGTTCTCTTTCGCTTGATTTACGCTCCATCCATTTTAGGAGAAGACGCGCGAAATGGTAGCCGCAGCGTGCGGCGGCAGTACACTGCAAGCAACGCCGGTGCGCGGGTGCGAATCAGATAGACTGAATTACGCGGAACGTGAGGGACAGCGTGAAACGCTTGTTATTGCGCCATTTATTTCGCGATGTGTCTCGCGCAGCCTTGACGCTCGGGCTGGGCATCATTGCGCTGTTTTCGGCCGCGCCCGCGCGTGGCCAGGAAGCTCCTGCCGGGCCTTTGCATCCGAATGCCAACGCAAAGGCTGAGCCGATGCCTCCCGCCGAGCAGCTCAAGCATGCCATCCGCTCGCGCGTGAACGAAGTGACGGCGCCAGTGACCGTCCGCGACCCCAAGGGCGAGATGGTGTTCGATCTGACGCAGCAGAATTTCCGCGTGTACGACAACGGCGCGGAGCAAAAGATTGATCACTTCGACGTCGGCGGCGATCCCCTTTCGATCGTGGTAGTGATCGAAACGAGCTCACACATTCTGCCGATGTTTCCATCCGTGAAGCACGCTGGGATTGTGTTCACCGAGACGGTGATGGCGCTGACGTCGGAGGCGGCGGTGATCAGTTACGACAGCACTGTGGACCTACAACAGAAGTTCACCACAGATCCCGATAGTGTGCAGTATGCGATTGAGCATTTGCCTTTGGGCGTGAACGATGAACATCTCTATGACGCGATGGCCAAGGGCATCGCGATGCTTGACGAACGGCCGGCGGTGCGGCGGCGCATCATGGTAGTGGTGGGTGAATCGCAGGATACCGGCAGCGAGAGCAGGCTGGGCGGAGTGTTGCGGCAGGCGCAGCTGGCAAACGTGACGATCTACTCGATTGGTTTGAGCACCGCGATGGCTGATCTGCGCGCGAAGCCGGATCACGTGAATGAGTATCCGGATTTGATGGCGCTGGCGGTGTGGCTGGTGAAGACCGGGAAGAATGCGTTGGGCATGAATTCGCTGGCAGTGGCGAGCGAGGCTACCGGGGGATTGCATCTAGCCACGATGAAAGATCGTTCGATCGATAAGGCGGTGGATGAAATCGGCGGCGAGCTGCATGCGCAGTATACGATCGGCTATCGCCCGCACGACGCCGATCCCGAGGGCTATCACGAGATCAAGGTCGTGGTGGATCGCCCGAATGTTTCGGTACGCTCGCGGCCGGGATACTACATCGCACCGCCGTCATGATCGGCAAGATGCGTCGATGTTTTTGTTTTGGCACCTAACATTCGATAGCTGCGATAGCATTGGAAACACGTCCACGCGAAGAGAAATGCACCGAGGAAATAACAGACGCGCGGCACGAATGTTGGTATGGCAATCGCACGAACCACACACGCCGCCATAAAGAAATAAAGATAGAAAGCCCTTGGCGCCTACGGCGCTTTTCTGCTCAGCGAGCTTTCTTTCCGCCTCTGGAACGTGGCGTAGATCTCGAAACCGGTCCCTCAACCACAACACTAAACCCGCAAGCATCGCGGCTCCAGCTAATATTAGCCAAACGACCGTCTGATCGCTCATCGTAACTCGGTCGCCGCTGCTATTCGGCGCCGACGCTGGGGTGAGCGCCTTCGGTATCGAGGAACTGGGCGAGGCTGCCGCCGAAGTCCTGTTTCGTGGGCGGCATCGGGAATTTCACGCCGTTCGCTTGCATCTGCTCGTAGAATTCCTGCAAATCCTTCACCGTGAACCCCACATCGTACGTTCCGGCGCGATTTTTTTCGCTCGCCGGATGCAGCGCAAAGGACGTCTCTCCCGTTGCGAATTCACTCCAGCCAGGGGATTCAAACTTCAGCGTAAGGCCCAAAACATCTCGATAGAATTTAACGGCGCGATCCATGTCCGCGACGAATTCAATGATGTATTTCAGTTTCGGCGCCATTGCTTCCTCCTAGCTATTTCTTTTCCGGCTCAGGCGGCGTAACGGCAGCGGCAGCATCTTCCTCTTCGAGGATTGCCGCGGCGGCTGCAATGCGGTCGCCTTCTTCCAGGCGCAGCAGGCGGACGCCTTGCGTCGAGCGGCCGGCTTCGCGAATTTCGCCGGCGTGCACGCGGATCACTTTGCCCTGGCCGGTGATGATCATCACATCCGAATCTTCGCGGACCTGCAGCGCTGCGACGACCGGGCCATTGCGATCGGTGGACTTCAAATTGATGACGCCTTTGCCGCCGCGCGAGGTGACGCGGTATTCGGCGAGCGGCGTGCGCTTGCCGTAGCCCTTCTCGGCGACGGTGAGCATCAGCGAAGTGAGCGAGTCGCGGATTTGATCGCTTTCGAGCTCGTCGAGATTGCGCGTTTCCTTCTTGTACTCCTTCTCGATGATTCCGAAGTCAGGCTGCACCGCGTCCATACTGACGACGAAGTCGCCTTTGGCGAGGTCCATGCCGTTTACGCCGCCGGCCGCGCGCCCCATCGAGCGGACTTCGGTTTCGCGGAAAAGAATGGCCTGACCGTCGTGGCTGGCGAGAAAAATCATCTGCATGCCATCTGTTAGTTTCGCGCCGATCAATTCGTCCGAGCCATCGAGATTGATGGCGATGATGCCTGACGGGCGTGGATTGGAAAATTCCGCGAGCTCGGTTTTCTTCACTGTGCCGCTCTTGGTTGCCAGGAAGACGTAACGGCCGGTCTCCTCAAGATTGCGCGCCGGAACGACGGCGGTGAGTTTTTCATTTTCCTGGAAGCGCACAAGATTGTTGATTGCTTTTCCGCGCGTGGCTGCAGCCGCTTCCGGAATTTCGTAAACCTTCAGCCAGTAAATGCGGCCTTTTGATGTGAACAGCAGAATATAGCTGTGCGCGGAAGCCACGAAGAAATGCTCAACGAAATCGTCGTCGCGGGTCTTCGCGCCGATGCGGCCCTTGCCGCCGCGCGACTGATGACGGTAGGTTTCCACCGACGTGCGTTTCACGTATCCGGCATGGCTCACGGTGATGGCCATTTCTTCGTCTTTTATCAGGTCTTCGAGCTTGATTTCCTCGACGCGATCCACGATTTGCGTGCGGCGTTCATCGCCATAGGCTTTCAGATTTTCGCGCAACTCGGCGACGATCACGGCTTTCAGCTTCTTGTCGCTGTGCAGGATTTCTTCGAGTTCCTCAACGCGCTGGCGCAACTGCGCCAGCTCCTTCAGGATTTCGTCGACCGACAGTTGCGTCAGGCGGTGCAACTGCAGTTCGAGGATCGCTTCGATTTGCGCGTAGGTGAGCCCTTCGCCCTCGGCCGGACCGATCACGTCTCCGGTCAGCGCGATGATGCCGTATTTCTTCCGGTCGACCTTGATGCCTTCGATGGTTCGTTCCTTGCCACCAACCATCACGCGAATATCTTTGTTCGAAAAGAAATCGTGCAAATTCTGACGGGCATTCGCGCGGCTGGCGGACCCGCGGATGATCTTGATGACCTCGTCGATGTTGTCGAGCGCGATGCGGTAGCCGATCAGGATGTGCTCGCGCTCGCGGGCTTTGCGCAGTTCGTAGGCTGTGCGCCGGTGGACCACATCCACGCGATGCTCGATGAAAAGGCGCAGCAATTCGAGCAGGCCGAGTTCGCGCGGCTGCCCGGCGACGATCGCGAGCAGAATCATGCTGAACGATTCCTGCATCTGGGTCATCTTGAACAATTTGTTCAGGATGATTTGCGGCTCTTCGTCGCGCTTCACTTCGATGACGACGCGCATGCCGTCGCGGTCGCTTTCGTCGCGAATGTCGGCGATGCCATCAATCTTTTTGTTTTGGATCAGGCCCGCGATGTTTTCGATCAGCCGCGCTTTGTTGACCTGATACGGCAGCTCGGTGATGACGATGTCCTGGCGGTCCTTGCCGCGCTGCTCGATGGCGGCCTTGGCGCGTACCTGGAACGAGCCGCGGCCGGTTTTATAGGCCTGTTCGATGCCCTCGCGGCCGTAGATGTATCCGGCGGTGGGAAAATCCGGGCCGGGAACCAGCTTCATCACTTTTTTCAGATTGGCGTCGGGCTCTTCGACCAGCAGGATGGCGGCTTCGACGACTTCCTTCAGATTGTGCGGCGGAATGTTGGTGGCCATGCCCACGGCGATACCGGAGGAACCGTTGACCAGCAAATTCGGAATGCGCGTGGGGAGAACGACCGGCTCGTGTTCGCTCTCATCGAAGTTCGGGACAAAATCAACGGTCTCCTTCTCGATGTCCGCGAGCATTTCTTCCGCGATTTTCGAGAGGCGCGCTTCGGTGTAACGCATCGCGGCCGGGGGATCTCCGTCCACCGAGCCGAAATTGCCCTGGCCATCCACGAGCGGGTAGCGCATGTTGAAATCCTGCGCCAGGCGCACGAGCGCGTCATAGACAGGCGTGTCACCGTGCGGATGGAACTTGCCGAGAACCTCGCCGACGATCTTGGCGCACTTGCGATAGGCCTTCGTCGAGGTGAGGCCAAGCTCGTACATGCCGAAAAGAATGCGGCGGTGCACAGGCTTGAGGCCGTCGCGCACGTCCGGCAGCGCGCGCCCGATGATTACGCTCATCGAGTAATCGAGGTACGACTTCTTCATCTCCGATTCGATATCTACCGGAGTGGTGATGGACTTATCGAGTTCTTCGGCCACTTAGAATTCTCCGTGTTTTGGTGAGTGGTGATTCGTGATTGGTGGTTCGTAACGTGTCATTTCGTCGTTGCGCCGTGCTGCATGTGTCGCAAAGATGGCGGCCTGAAGGCCGCCGCTACAAAACCTTCGTTTAAACCTTCGTTCCGGCGCGCTCGAGCACGTAAGCCTTCACGGTTTCGAACGCCGTCGCGTTATTCGAAAAGCGCTGCGGGCCGAAGTGCGCTTCGAGTTCACGCATCAGCGCGTCGCATTGCACGCTGGTGGCGCACTCAAACGCCACACCCTGTTCGTTATTTGGCGCATCCGTGGGCGTGGCGCGGAAATCTGAACAGCTCATGCCACGAAGGCCCGGCAAAATCTTCCATGTGAGTTGATAGTTCATTCCCGTCAGGGCACGGCTTCAGCCGTGCCGATTCGTCACTCCCATACGCAGGGGTTTTAACCCCTGAGGGACTTCATCCATCCGAAATTTTCCCGAGGTGGAACACCAAGGATCATCAACCACCTGAGCCTCCAGATTCTTCTTCACGGGATTGGCTGCCACGTAGCGCACGTGCGACTCGTAATCCGCAATGTCCCGAATGCGATGGTCGCTAAACCCTCGTTGCCAAACTGGAAATCGGAATAGAAGTCTTTCGCGAATTCTCTTGGCGGAACCACCCTTGATGGACTGAACGGCCCTCTCAAGCGTCACTTCGTCACCAGGAGTCAAGGACGTGAAAATGGTCAGGCATCAACACGAAGGCGTGCAGACTGTAAGCGCCGTCGTCCCGGTAATGCATGAGCGATTCTATAAATACCTCACAAGGCGAAGCGGCTTTGAAAATTGCGCGGCTCTGCCAAGTGCGCGACGTTACAAAGTACGTACCCGGCGCGTTCAGATGTCGCTTCGGAATAGACATGCCCTCAGCGGCTCAAGCCGCTCCCTGTCGTCGCTTTTTCGGCACGGCTAAAGCCGTGCCCTGACGCTTCCCCGGCATCGTCAAGCTAAATATCCAGGTTGACGACGTCGAGCGCGTTTTCTTCTATGAATTTGCGGCGCTCTTCCACATTTTCGCCCATAAGCGTGGAGAAAATTGTTTCTGCGGCCACCGCGTCTTCCAGGCGAACTTTCAGCAGCGTGCGGACTTCCGCGTTCATGGTGGTGTTCCACAACTGCTCGGGATTCATTTCGCCCAAGCCCTTGAAACGGGTGATGGTGAATTCCTTCTTGGCGTCTTCAAGGACATAATTCAGGACGCCGAGGGAATCTTCTTTCACTACTTTGTCGCCATTATGCGCGATGGTGAATGGACCACGATTATTTTCGGCGATCGCGGTAGCCAGCGTGCGCAGGCGCTTGTATTCCGGCGTGGCCGCGAGAGCCCAATTGATGCGGCGCTCGCCGCCATTTTTCAGCAGCAGCTCGTGGAGGCTGTGCTCTTCATCGAAGATGAACTTAGTTTCGAGTTCTAGCTTGGCTTTTTCGATGGCCTTTACCAACTCCTGCAATTTCTTTTTGTCGGCGAAGTCGGTCTTTTTGTCGAGTTCGGCATCGGCGAACAATTCGACGAGCTTGGGTTCGCGCAGGCGGCGCCCGAGCTTCGCGGCCACTTGATCGTATTCCTGAATATTCAGAAGAAACGTGGTGAGATCGCCACCTTCGAGTGATTTGCCGTTTTTGCCCTTCACGGAATGCTCTTCGGTGGCGCGCTTCATCAGCTCGCGCGCGAACTCGCGCTCGTCGCGGATGTAGCGGTCCATTTTGCCGCGCTTCACGCGGTAGAGTGGCGGCTGGGCGATATAGATGTGGCCCTTCTCGATCAACTCGCGCATATGGCGGAAGAAAAACGTGAGCAGCAGGGTGCGAATGTGGCTGCCATCCACGTCCGCGTCGGTCATCAGAATCACTTTGTGGTAGCGCAGCTTATTGGCGTCGAAATCGTCTTTGCCGATGCCGGTGCCGAGCGCGGTGATGATGGCGCGAATTTCTTCGTGGCCCAGCATTTTGTCGTAGCGGGCCTTTTCGACGTTTAGAATTTTGCCCTTGAGCGGCAAGATGGCCTGATAACGGCGGTCGCGGCCGCCCTTGGCCGAGCCTCCGGCCGATTCACCCTCGACGAGAAACAGTTCGCAGCGCGTCGGATCGCGTTCCTGGCAATCGGCGAGCTTGCCGGGCAATCCGCTGGAATCGAGCGCCGATTTGCGGCGGGTGAGCTCTCGAGCCTTGCGCGCGGCTTCGCGGGCGCGCGCGGCGTCAATGCACTTGCCGATGATTTTTCGCGCGATGGAAGAATGCTTATCGAAATATTCGCCGAGTTTTTCATTGACCATCTGCTCGACGACGCCTTTGATATCGCTATTGAGCTTGCCTTTGGTTTGGCCTTCGAACTGGGGCTGCGGCAGTTTCACGGAGACGACGGCGACGAGGCCTTCGCGAACGTCGTCACCGTTGATGGTCACTTCATCCTTCTGCTCTTTCAGCATGCCGAAGGAATTCGCGTAGTAATTGATGGTGCGCGTAAGCGAAGAGCGGAAGCCGGAAAGGTGCGTGCCGCCGTCCACGGTGTTGATGGTGTTGGCAAAGGCAAAAACATTTTCCGCGTAGCTGTCGTTGTATTGCAGCGCGATTTCTACTTCCACCTGGTCGCGCTTGCCCTCGATATAGATAGGGGAATCATGCAGGACGCCCTTGCCTTTATTGAGGTGCTTGACGAATTCGGCGATGCCGCCGGTGAAGCGAAATTCAGTTTTCTTGCCGCTGCGCTCGTCGTCGAGCGTGATCTTCAGGCCTTTGTTGAGGAACGCGAGTTCGCGCAGTCGCTGGGCGAGCGTGTCGTAGCTGTAGGTAGCCTTCGCGAAAATTTCCGGGTCGGCGTGAAATGTGATTTTCGTGCCGGTCTTGCGAGTCTTGCCGGACGGCTTGAGCTTCGACGTGGGAATACCTTTCTCATAGGACTGTTCCCAAACTTCGCCATCGCGCCAGATTTCGAGGTCGAGCCAGTCGGAGAGCGCATTGACGACCGAGACGCCGACGCCGTGCAAGCCGCCGGAAACTTTGTAGGTGTCGCTATCAAATTTTCCGCCCGCGTGCAGCACGGTCATCACGACCTCGGCGGCAGGCTTTTTTTCCGTGGCGTGCATGTCCACGGGAATGCCGCGACCGTTGTCTACCACGGTGACGCCATCGTCTTCGTGCACGGAGACGTTGATTTCATCGCAGAATCCGGCCATGGCTTCGTCTACGGAATTGTCCACAACTTCCCAGACCAGATGATGCAAGCCCATCTCGCCAGTGGAACCGATGTACATCGCGGGACGTTTGCGGACCGCTTCGAGACCGCCGAGAACTTTAATGGAAGTGGCGTCGTACTTGTGCCCGACGGCTTTTCCAGCCGCAGCATCTTTTTCAGCCATGGGTCGTGCGTCTCCTCAGTGTGGTGCGTGATGCATTTTTGAAACTGTTTTCAAGCTATGGGAAGGCGGTCGCGCGGATGTGCCCGACACTGGCCCACCGTGTTGCGGCGGGCTAGCCTTGCCCATTGGTTTCGCTTACCCACGTGTGCGGGCTCGAAAATTTCGAGGGCGCTCGGGCGCGCTGGCGAAACTCGAAGGGTTGCAACTCCATCCCGTCTCGTTCCGAAAAATTCGGGGAGACGCGGCGGAGTTTGTTGTTTTTCCCCTGCGGAAAGGGGCTACCCGGCTGCGGTTCTCGCCCTACTTGCCCTGGCGCGGGCAAGGAAATCAGAGGCAATTTCGGGCCGGATATAGTGCCGTTCAGGAGGATCTTTGAACACCTAAATTCTACGCCCGGGTAGCAATTTTCACAAGGCGAAACTGAACGCCGCACGCGAATTTATCGTGCTTTTATTCAATGGTTTACAGGGGGTTGGGAAAAGCGCAAATCGCGCTGTTTTGGGAGCCGGCGAACAGGTAACTAAACGGGATACTTTCGGCTGAGTTCTTGCGCTTCGTGGTGCGTCGGCGTAGTGATGCGCGATTGACTCGCGATCAAATTCGCATGGGCATTACGACGTAGCGGTAGCGCGAAGTGTCGTCGCCTGTGGGGCGGAGCTGGCCTGCGGATTGTTCGTCTTTCAGTTCGAAACTGATGGGGCCTTCGGCGGCGGCGCCGAGAAAGTCCAGAAGATATTGAGCGTTGAAACCGATGGCGATGGTGTCGCCTTTGAATTCCTTCTCGATGATTTCTTTCGCTTCGCCGTATTCGGGGCTGGAGGAAGAAACTTCCAGGCCTTCGTTTGAGAGCATGAACTTCACGGCGTGCGAGCGCTGGTCGGCGAGTTGCGCGACGCGGCGCAAGGCTTCCTGCAATTCGCCGCGCTCGATGACGAGCGTCTTATTGGCGTCGCGCGGCAACACGGCTTCGTAGTTCGGGAATTGGCCGGTAAGTTTGCGCGAGGTGAGCAGACGTCGGCCGATCTGGAAGAACAGGTGGCTTTCGTCCTGGCCGAATTCGATCTCGCCGTCGTCGCCTGATTTGCCGACGAGGCGCTGCACTTCGGTCATGGCTTTCTTGGGGATCAGCACACGCGTCTCGTTGTTGAAGCCTTCGAATTTGTGATCTTTTTCGACCATGGCCAAGCGGTGGCCGTCAGTGGCAACCATTGCGAGCGAGCCCGGCTTCAGGACCAGCAGCGCGCCATTCAGGGTATAACGCGATTCTTCAAGCGAGATGGCGAAGGTAGTCTTCGCAATCGCGTCGGCCAGCAGGGCCGCAGGAATCTTGATCAGCGCGTGCGGAAAGGGCGGCAGCGCCGGGAAATTATCCTTGGACATGCCGACCAGCTTGTAATTGCGGCGGTCGCTGGTGATGTGCACCCAGTGGTTTTCCTGCAGCTTGAACTTGATTTCGCCTTCGGGCAGCAAGCGGAGCAGCTCGAAGAGTTTTTTCGCGGGGATGGTGCCGGCACCTTCTTTTTTTACTTTAGCATCGCACGAAGTGCGGATGCTCAATTCCAAGTCGGTGGCGGTGATGGTGAGTCGGCTACCCTTGGCCTCGACCAATAGATTCGAGAGGATGGGAATGGTGGTCTTGCGCTCGACGACGCCTTGCGTCAATTCCAGTTCGTCGAGCAGGTCCGATCGTTTTACGCTGAATTCCATCTCAGGCGGTCCTCTTGTGTTGTGTACGCTGATTTTTGCTGCGGTTACTGTACTGCTTTTCTTTATCTATATAAATATATAAGAAAACCGCCGTCGCCGCCGCACCTGTGGAATCTGCGGAAAACGTTCCAAGTTGAATCGTGCGCACTCATTGCAGCGATTGGTGTGCTGTGCAAACTTGCGTGATGCCGTTTATAAAATTGCCGGACCGCCGAGTTGAAGCCGCGTTTGAAAAACATCCACAAAACTTTCACACCTTGTTCACAGGTAATGTGCAGGGCTGGGAGGCTACCCGACTCTACGTCTAGCCGAAAGAGTCGAGTAGCCTGTTGATCGTCTTGTTCAAATCTTTGTCGGTGTGGCGCAGAGTTTCGATCTTGTTGATCGAGTGCAGCACGGTGGTGTGATGTTTGCCGCCGAATTGCCGGCCGATTTCGGGAAGCGACGCTGAAGTAAGCTGCTTCACGATGAACATAGCCACCTGGCGCGGGTAGGCAATCACTTTGGAATTGCTGCGCATTTTCAAATCTTGCGCGCGCAGACCAAAAACTTCTCCCACCCGCTTCTGAATCTGCTCGATGGTTACTTTTTTCTCCTGCGTCTCGATGATGTTCTTGAGTACTTGCTGGGCGGTGGCCAGATTCAAGTCGGCGCCGGTCAGCGAAGCATAGGCCATCAGGCGAATGAGCGCGCCCTCGAGCTCGCGGATGTTCGACTTGATGGCGCGCGCGATGTATTCCGCTACATCGTCAGGCACCTGGACGCGTTCGCTTTCCGCCTTCTTCTGCAGAATCGCGATTTTCGTTTCGAGATCGGGCGGCTGAATGTCAGCGATCAAGCCCCACTCAAAGCGGGAGCGCAGCCGCTCCTCGATGGAAGAGATTTCCTTGGGCGGGCAGTCAGAAGAAATCACGATCTGCTTCTGCTGGTCGTAGAGAGCGTTGAAGGTGTGGAAGAACTCTTCCTGCGTGCGCTCGCGGGTGGCGATGAACTGGATGTCGTCCACCATCAGAACGTCCATGTTGCGGAAGCGGTCGCGGAAAGCGGCCATGCGCTCGAAGCGGATGGAGGAGATAACCTCGTTCGTAAATTTTTCCGCGCTGATGTAGGTAAGCCGCATCGCGGGGTTGCGCCGCTTGAGCGAGTGGCCGATGGCCTGCATCAAGTGAGTCTTGCCGAGTCCCACGCCACCATAGAGGAAGAGAGGGTTGTAAGACTTGGAAGGCTGCTCGGCGACCGCGACGGCCGCGGCATGCGCGAACTGGTTCGAGGCGCCGACGATGAACGAGTCGAACGTGTAGCGCGGATTCAGTTGATGTGCAACGGCGTCAAAATCGAGTTTGGTTTGCGAAGACGCCGGCAAATTCGAATTAGCCGCGGGAAGCGGCTCTGCTTCCGCGCAGACAAAATCAAATTGCACTTGCGGCTTGCCGATCTCGCTGAGCACGGCTTGCAGGAGTTGGCCGTAAGTTTCCGTCAGGCGCTTGCAGAAAAGCCGGCTGGGTACACGGACAGTCAGGCGATCCTCGTCCAGACGCTCGAAGCGCGTGGGACGAAACCAGGTGGTGAAACTATGAGGATTTACGCGACGTTCCGTGTGCTGAAGAATCTTGTCCCAAAGGTTCATCGAGCAAATCAACCTTACCGCAATTTCCACTGATGTGGAAATGCTGTGGAAACCCCGCCGATCCCGGCAGGTGTATGTTTGTCTGGCGCTTCAGGTACGAAGTTGTGGCAACGCGCCCCCGCGTCGCAATACCTATTGAGTCGTCGCGTCTTACGCGCAGCAGAGACGCGAGGCGGGATTCTGCCTAAACGCGAGGCAGGTAGCAAGAGAAAACTGAAGGTGTATCGTCCACACACTCCACAAATAATTCACAGGTTTTCCACAAGCGAAAAATTCAAATATTTCTCTTGCATTACAAAATTTTTCGCGAAGAGCAGCAAGAAAATTGCAAATCAAACGCGAAGATCAGCGCGCATGATTTTCACACACGAAACGGAGTGGCGCAGCGGCAGTTCCGCGAAAAGCTACTGCGGAGCAGCGTTTTGCGGCGACCCCTGCTGCGGTACGGCGGCGGCACGCACCGAGCTACGCGATGACTTGCGATCGAATCGCGTAAATTCGTATACGCCTCGCGAATCGGAAGCAACGATCAGACGATCCGGTTCCACGATGATCGCGCTCACGCGCAATGGCGCACCTTCCGGAGTGGCGATGAAATATTCGCCGAGGTAACTGCCGTTCGTATCGAAGTGCACCAGAACTTTTCCGATAGCCGCCCAGATATCTTTCGAAACCGGATCTACACCGACTGCGGTGATTACAGGTTTGTCGTCTGCTGAAGCAACGGTGCGATCGAGATTCACCTTCACGGTGCCAGTCAAATTGTACAAGCCCTCGCCATAACGGCCGTGAGCTCCGCCAAAATGATTCTCGATCGGACGTCCCGCCGCTTCCGCGCGCGGAGTTGCGGCGGCGGCTCCCGGCGCCGGAGTAGTAACGCTGGGTGCGGAAAGCGCTTCGAATCCCTGCGGAGAATTGCGGGAAGCGAAGCCGCCTCCGCCGAATCCTGCTACTTGTCCCAAACCTCCGAAGCCAAATACTCCCGGACCGAAGCCTGCACCGCCGAACCCGCCGCCCCCGGAACTGTGCCCGCCCAAACCGCCCGCGCCGCGGCCGCTGCTTTGCCCCGGAGCCTGCGCGAGCGAAACGTCTGTTTGGTTCACGTCATCGGAATCGGTCGCATCGAGCCCGTCCCCGGTAGACGAGTCCTGCGAATTGAACTCAAACAATGAGCCGTTGAGGGAATTTTTCGCCGAGCTCTCGTCGCTTGATGAATCGGAATCCTGCGAATTGGCGGAGCTCTGGTGCGGCCTGCGACTGCCGACGTGAAGCTGCAATGAATTCTGCGCGAACGATCCCTGTGCGGACATCATTCCGCCGCCGGCCGCGCCGCCGGGACCTCCGCCGCCGACACCCGTCGCCGTCCCCGTGGCCAGGATGTTTTCGCTAGCGGACTGCGCAGTCTGTGGTCCGTTGCCCAAGTGCGCGCCCAGGCCGGGCGACAATCCACCGCCGAAAAAAATGTCGCCGCGATTGCCGACGGCGACCCAGGTGTTGTACGAGTCCGCAAAACTAGTCTCGCTGTAATTCAATCCAACCTGAACGCGATCGTCCGGGCCCGGCGCGGGGAAAGGATTGTACATTTCCGCGCTGAAGGTGGCTTCGCTGGAGACGTACCCATAGCGATCGTATCGACGAACGGTAGGATCCGGAATGGAGGTGAAAGCGAAAAAGATGTCACCGGCGCCATCGCCGGAAATCTTGCCCAGATTCTGCAATTGTTTGGGATCCGGGGTCACGCCCGTGTCCGCGGGATCGCCGAAGCTGCGAATCAGAGCGCCATCATCGGCGCGAATTTCGACCAGGCGCTTCGAGCGCAGGGTCGCGACGGCGAACTGGTCATCGGGGAGGGCTACGACGCTGGTCGGAGCGAAGACTGGAATTCTTGCGAGTTGAGCGCCTTCCGACGAGAAAATTTCGACGGCGTTCGCGCCGCGATCAGCGACGAGAATGCGGCCGTCCGGCGCCAAATCAAAATCAACCGCGTACTGAATTTTGGAGGTAGCGGAAGCGACGGGCGGAATTTGTCCGATGCGCTTGCCGTCCGCTGCCAATATCCAGATCACGTTTGGAGGCGTGGCCAGAACGTAATAGTGCCCTGCGCCATCGCTCTTCATGGCGACGACGCCGGAGCCAAATTCCGGGAACACACGCGCGCGGGAAAGTACGGCGCTCTCAAAACCTTGAGCGCTAGCAGGAGTTGGAACGGAAAGAGCAACAAGAGCAAGAATTAGAGACGAAGTTCCCCACGACATAATTGCACGTCGGCGAAACATGCGATACTCCCACACCCGAAATGGCCTGCGTCTGCATACTTGTATTGCCGCCGAAGGGGTCCAAAAGTTCCAAAAATATCCGATGAGATAAGGGACGAAACGGTTGTTTGTCCAGGGGCATTCGGAGGCGAACTTGCGCGCCTTGGGGCAGGCGTCGTAAGGTCTGCCAGCGAAAGTAGGGAGAGAGCAGGTCTTAGAGTGTGCACGGCAACTGCAAAATCCGTTGCCCCGAGATCGATGGACCACGGACCTCGGAGTTCGGGAGTCCGACGTTGCGCCGCGTCAGTCGAGGCGGAAGTTGACGCGTTCGATGGCGGCGGCACGGCCGGTGGTTTCGTCCACCTCAATTTGCACCGTGTTCATTTGCACGTCGTTCTCGGCGACGGTGAATTTAGCGGGCATGGAATCGAGGAAGCGCTGCACGATCGGCTTCTTCTCCATGCCGATCACGGAATCGTGCGGGCCGGTCATGCCGACATCGGTGATGTAGGCCGTACCGCCGGGCAGGACGCGATTATCGGCCGTTGCAACGTGGGTGTGCGTGCCGAGCACGGCGGAAACCTTGCCATCGAGAAACCAGCCCATCGCCTGCTTTTCGGAAGTGGCTTCCGCGTGCATGTCCACGATGATGACTTTCACTTCGGGAGGAATCGCGGCGAGTTCGCGCTCAGCGGCACGGAAGGGGTCCTCCAGCGGAGTCATAAAAGTGCGCCCCTGCAGATTCACAACGGCGTAGCGCACGCCATTGCGCGCCTGCCCAATGTAATGGCCTTTGCCCGGCGAGCCATTTGGGAAATTCGCAGGACGAATCAGCCGCGGCTCGTGCGGAAAGAAATCGAAAATTTCCTTGCGGTCCCAGATGTGATTGCCGCCGGTGATCACTTCAATGCCCGAAGCGAAAAGTTCCTCCGCAAGGCGCGGCGTGATGCCAAAGCCGGACGCGGAATTTTCGCCGTTGGCGATGCACAAATCCACGCCGCGCTGCGTCAAGATGTCCGCGAGGCGGTCGTGCACAATCTTGCGGCCCGGCGAACCGACGATATCGCCGATAAACAGGGTTTTCACTTGTGTTTGAACCTTTCGGCAGCGAGAAATCGAAATGTGGAGCGGTCCACTTCGCCGTGCGTTGCTAGGTCCTGAACCCCACGAATAGGTGGGTGCCCTGCGCCTGCTTTCAGGCTATCCACCGGCCGAAGCCAATGGACGTGCACAAGGGCAGGACGACGCGGACTCCCTGGGATCCAGTGTTGGTTCAAAAGACCATCGCGACGTCACCTGCGTCGCAGGCCGGTTCCGCAGTCAATTGTAACAGGAATCAGTGGCGCAACGATTTGAGGTAGGCGACGATTTGCCAGCGGCGCTGCTCGGGCAAACCCGACCATGAGGGCATGCCGCGCCAGAGATTGCCGTTGCGCAGGAACCATTCGAGCTCGCCCGGGGTGGCATTTTGCACCGCGGAAAGATGCAGGTTCATGGCGCGACCCTGCCCACGAGCATTTGAGCCATGACATTCGGCACAATGTTGTGCGAAGAGCTTCTGGCCCGCTAGCACGGCGTCCGGTTGGCCCTCGTAAGGATTGACCCGCGCGCGAGTCTTTTGCGGCGCCCGCGCGATCGCCAGCAGCACGCCGCGATCGTCGGTCGGTCGCGCGTGGTAACGCTCGTCGGCTGAGCCCTCGATGGCAAACGCGAGCGCCAACAGCAGGAGAATGGGTGCTACGAATCGCGTCATCGGAACATGCTCCTTACCTTGTGGCCGAATCCGTCAATTTCGTAGGAAAGGCCCCAGCGCAGAATGAGCCGATGGCTGTTGTCATTGAGTCCGAATCCCGGCGAAATTCGGAACGACGCTCCACTCGGAAGCTGCCACCCAACCATCGGTGCGAGGTAATGGGATGTACCGGACAGAGTGGCATTCCACGAAGTTCCCAGGCCGCCGTAAATTTCCGCGCCCACCAGGAAATTTTCGCGGCAGAAATTGCAGGAGTCCGGTGTGGCGGCAAGCCGCAGCGGGCGGCTGGCGCCGACGGCATAGCCGAACTCCCACGGATCGTGCCCTAAATTTTTCTCGCCGATGAAATTCTCCGAAATATTCCAGCCTTTGTAGTCGCTCGAGAGAATCAATTTGGTCTCGAGCTCGTGCTGATGCTCTTGCTGGGCGATGGCGTTTGGAACGGCGTAATCGGCCTGGTTATCGAAGCCGACCACTTCGATCATGGTTTTATCGGCGCCATTGGTGTTTTCGTATTCGACGTAGAGCACCGGATTGATCCAATGCTCGTTCATCAGCGGCCGAAATCGATTTTCCCAGCGGAAGCCGGTAAAGAGCGCGCTGTCGTGAAACGTTCCCTGCCAATCGAGGTAGAACTCGGTGGTCCACCAAGCTTTGGCGCCGTATTCAAACTCGATCCAAGGGGCGATGAAGTCGTTGCCCTGCTTCTGCGTTCCGTAAATGGAATTCATTTCAATTTCAAGATTTCCGGGCTCTTCCAGATGATGCGAGTAGGTGACGAAGTAAGGAGTCTCCTGCGCCGCCGAAGGCTGAGCGCTGCCCAGTAGCGCACAGCCGACAAGCAGAAACGGCAGAAAAGCAACGAGACCAGAGCAGGTCGCGACGCGGCGAAGAAGCAGCGCGGAGCGAGCGAAAGCAGCAAAAGACATTTGGGTGCAGCCTCTTTTCAGTTGATACTGTATATCAACTGGAGGGAAGCTATTCTAGTTGTAACTAATTGTCAACTAGGATTGTGTAGAACTTCCGTAAGCACGATCGCTGCAGCGTGGGCTGCTTTCAGGAAGAGACGAACTGAAGCGGAGGCGCCTTTACTAGCCGCCCCCGCTCCCCCATGAGTCGTTAGAAGTGGAAGCCGATCTCCCCTGTCACCGTTCGCGGTGTGACGTAGTGAGTGCCACTGAACGTGGATAGGAAGTTGTATAGCGCGTAGTTGTTGGCCAGGTTGATCACTTCCACGCGAGCGCTGATCTTGTAGCGGTCCTTATGGAAGTGAAAGATGTCATCGTCGCCCACGCCCAGATCGAACAGATTGCGCTGTTGGATGCGCGGCGGGTTGTGGTCGTCGTTCTCCTTGTTGGGTGACGGAACCGAAATGAGCGTGGAATTGAACTGCGTAGCCGGGCACACTCCTCCCGGTATCGGGACACCAGCCGGATTCGTCGCGCTGGGCGGCGTGGCGTGCAAGCCGTTGCAAGTGAACCCAGCCTCGAACTCTTGATCTGCGCTTAAGGGTACGCTGCCTACGTTGGAGGCCACCAGCGACACTAAGCCAGTGGCAGGGTCGGTGCCTATGCTGCCCGGGCAGGTATTGGTCGCTTCGATCCCGAAGCAGGGCGTCGCGCCGGCCACCAGCCCGCTGTCATAGCGCCAGTTGAAGCTGACCCAGGGGAGCTTCTTCCAGGGCTGATATTGCAGGTGGGTGGTTTCATTGAAACGTTCGTCATGGTCAATGCGAAAAACGCCCGTCGGCGCCGTGGGATTCGCTCCGGCTCCAGCGACCTGTGGTGTAAAGAACCGGGCGGCCACGCTGGACATCACGATGAAAGCCGTCAAACCATGGAAATCCGGCACGGATCCGCGGATCGCGAAGCCGGGAATCTTGGACCGGGCCCACTCGATCGGGAAGGTGATCGGTGTGTTGCCCAGCACACTGAAGTCGTAAGCATTGTGCGTGTACTTCCAGATGTACTCGCCGTCAAGAACAAAATGCCGCCCGAAGGCCTGTTGCAGACCGGCATGGAATTCATTACGAAAGCCGGGCTGCACAGCCGTCAACGAGCTTGAGGAGCAGCCCAGAAGCGGATTCAAGACGTCCGAGTTGCATCCGATGCTGGAGAGCACCAGGTTTTCGTTAAAGGGCGTTTCGAGGGTTCGCGCATACGAAACGCGAAGAACAGTGTTGGTCGGCTTAATGTTGTACGCGACTCCCAGACGAGGCTCTGCTTGGCGGGCGACGCTCAAACCGTTATACAAGTCGCCGCGGATGCCCAGGTTGAACGACCAGTTTTTCCAGTTGATCGTGTCCTGGATGTACATTGCCAGCTCTTTGACGTCCGCGTGCAGAGGAAATGACGTCGAGGTCTGGAACAGGCTACCTCCGCGCGTGAGGTCAAACGGAAGCAAAACCGGATTGAACAAGGGATACAGCGAAGAGCTTAAAAACCCATTAGCCGGGTCGCCCGGAGCGTTGGGATTACCAGCCACATTTGGCTGGAGTCCCGCTGCTGCGCACTGGCTGGGATCCGTGAACCCCTGTACAGGGGCGAACGGGTAAAAGTTATTCGTCACAGGATTTGTATTCGGACCGAGACACGGTGCGTTGAGCGTAGGATCCACGATCCCCAGTTGATCGTTCTCTCTCAGGAAAGTCTGTTCGTAAAGAATCCCCGCCTTGATGTTGTTGATCCCGTGGACGTACGAAATTTCCGAATGGATGCCCGTATTCGTCAGGGTCCGAGCTTGGGTCACAGTTTCCCTCTGGAGGCTGAACGGCCCGAGGTCCGCGAAAGGATTGCTGCTCGGATAGTAGTTGTATGCATCGCGGCGAACAAAGGCACCAAGCGTGAGCACAGTATTGGAGTTAATCAGGTGCGTCCAGCTCGGCGCGATGTTGAACGTCCCGATCTTCGAGCGCTGATCCTGCGCGCCGACGGCCTGACCACACTGCGCGAGAGCGCAACCGGAGCTTACGGGAGGAGCGAGGCCGCCATTGTCAACGACAACTCCAAACCACGGCGAAGCGTATTGCGCATCGAACGAATTCGGCGTTTGGAACCAGGACCGCGTGTATTGGGCGTTGAAGTGGACCGAGTCTGCAGTTGTGATCTGATAATCCACGCGATCAAAGATATTTTCCTGATTACCTTTGTCGTGCATTACCGTGAATTCGGGCGGATCCAGGAATCGGCCGCTGTTCAATCCGCTGACCGAGATGAAATTGCCCCATTTTTGGCCGCCGTAGGCGAGGTCGAACCCTGCGTTGGTCGTGCCGAACGCGCCATAGGAAGCCGTGATGCTGCCATGGGGCGTCGTAACCCCCAGACCTGAGCGCGTGGTGGCCTGAATCACGACGCTCGTCTTGTCGCCGAATTCGGCGGGTGGCGCCCCAGAAATAACTTCCAGTGACTGGATCGCATCGACGGGAAGCTGATTCGAAAAAACTTTGCTCTGCTGGTCGGTGATGGGCTGGCCGTCTACAGAGAACGAATTCTCCGCGTGGTCGCCCAGTCCGTGGAACAGGCCGTTCGAGTCTGCCGCTATGCCCGGAGTCGTGAGGGTAACGAGCGAACTCAGCGACGATGATTGACTCTCGAGCGGAAGCTTGTCGAACAGCGCGCGATCCACGTCGGTATGAAAGGTGGGCTCATTTTCGAGCAAGTCGCCGCCACCTTCGACGGTCACGGTGTTGGAGGTGCCGGCGACGGTCAGGTTGATCTTCACCGAGAGAGGCACCGAGGAGCGAACGTCAATGTCCTGAGCGTAAGGGCCGAAGCCTGGAGCAGTCACCGAGAGGTGATAGGGGTTGAAGGGCACGTTCGGGAAACTGAAATTTCCAGAACTGTCAGTAGCTGCGGACCGCTCGTACTGGCTGACGGGGTTGTGTATGGTGACAGTGGCACCGGCGACGACGGCCCCCGAAGGGTCCGTTATGGTTCCGGTCACGTTGCCTGAGTTTCCGACCTGCGCGAAGCCAGCGGGCACGGCTATGAACGTTGCGACGAGTAAGAATAGGACCCCAAGAAAAGCTCTTGCGAATCGCATGAATGGTTCTCCCCTTGTAAATTGCGGCCCCGGCGCCGAATGGGCCGGTAGCTCGGATGAATGTGGAAAAATGGCATCCGCCGCGACGACCGCGGTGAATGCGTGCGAAGACAACTATTGAGGGAAGTTCAGGTTAGACAGGGGGAGCGCGGGGAATTCTATGGTTGCAAACGGGATCGAGGGCCAACTGCTGATTTTCGTTGACCGCAAACCTTGCCACCGCGACGGGCGTCTGTACGCCCATCTGCACCGCAGGTTGCGGCACAGCAGCGTGTCCGATATGGCAAATCTGGCAATGCTGCTCGTCGGAAGAGTGCTCGTGCCAATGCCCGATAGCCTGGACGGAAAAGGCGCCCACGGCGAGAATCAGGGCGACCGCCAACAGTCGAAGGGCTATTTGCTTCCGCATGGCCGGTTCTCAGGACTCCCGTCAATCAGGATACTCGGATGCAGGCCGAGGTGTAAACGTCGCACCGAAATTCGTGCCTAAATCGCACCCACCGGCTGGTCGGGCCTCGGTGGTCGACCAGTGCTTTACACTTGCAAGATGTCGCCGTCGCGCGCGACCAATTCGTAGAGCACGGGATTGACGAAGAACCCCAGGACCAGCCGCGAAATCAGCCCCGCGACGATCACGATGGCGAAAGGCTTTTGTGTATCCGACCCGATGCCGGTGGAAAGCGCCGCGGGCAGCAAGCCGAGGCAGGCGACGAGCGCGGTCATCATGATCGGGCGCAGGCGCAGCAGAGACGCTTCGCGCGTGGCGGTGCGGATATCTTTATTTTCCAGGCGCAATTTATTGATGTAGGAAACGAGAATTACGGCGGTCTCCACGGATACGCCCATTAGCGCGAGAAGACCCAGCACGGAAGAGACGCTGAACGGCGTGTGGGTAAGTTTCAGTGCGATCAGCGCGCCGACGGGTTCGGTCATCACCACGCCCAGCGCGATCGTGACCGGGAATTTGAAATTACCGTACAGCGCGAAGAGGATCATGAAAATCAGCAGCACCGCCATGGGGCCGATGATCATCATCTGCTGCTTTGCTTCCACGAATTCGCTGTACTCGCCGCCCCAGCTGAGGCGATAACCCGCAGGAAGCGATTTTTCGACATCGGCGATGGCCTTCTGGCCGGCGTGAACGGCGCCCGCGAGGTCGCGACCCTCGATGCTGTACTGCACGCCGATGTAGCGGGAATTATTTTCGCGATAAATGAAGGAGGCGCCATTCGCCTCGCGGATGTCCGAAAGCTCGCTGAGGGGGATCTGCTGCCCGGTCGGCGTCCCAACCAGCAAATTGCCGATCTGTTGGGCGTTCTCGCGAAATTCGGGCTTCATGCGCACGACCAGATCGAACAATTTTTCGCCCTGGATCACTTGGGTCGCGGCTTGGCCGCCAATCGCCGCTTGTACTACGGCTTCCACGTCTGCAACGTTGACGCCATAGCGCGCGATCTTGTCGCGATCCACTTGCACGATCAGGCTGGGCTGGCCCAGTTCGCGCACGACGGTCAATTCCGTGAAGCCCGGCACTTCCGCCAGCCGCCGTTTGATGTCGAGCGCTTTTTCCTGCAGGACGTTCAGGTCCGGCCCGTAGATTTTCACAGCGAGCGCGCTCTTCAACCCGGTGAGCGCTTCATCTACAGCGTCTTCTGCCGGCTGCGTATAGTTGAAAATAATTCCGGGATAGGATTCCAGATGTTCCTGAATGTCTGCGATGAGTTCGGGTTTGGTGTGGAATTTTCCGGTTTTCCAGGTGGCATCCTTGTACGGCTTCAGGCCCACATAGAATTCACAATTGAAAAAACCTGTGGGATCGGTGCCGTCGTCTGGACGGCCGAGTTCCGAGCCGACTTCGGTGACTTGAGGATATTTGCTAAGGATGTCGCGGATCTGCGGCGCGATCTTGCTAGCCTCTTCGTAGGAGATGGTGTACGGCATGGTGGCGCGGACCCACAGCGCGCCTTCATCGAGATGCGGCATGAATTCGCCGCCGATGAAGGGAATCAGCAGCAGAGCCGCGCCGAAAATCAAAGAGGCTACCAGCATCGTCATCCGAGGATGATCGAGACACCAGGTGAGATATCCGGCGTAGCGCGTTCTGACCCACTCAAACGGTTTATTCACGCGCTCGCGCACACCCTGCTTGAACCAGTACGAACACATCACCGGAACAAACGTAAGAGTGAGGATAAGAGCGCCAATCAGCGCGATGGACATGGTGTCTGCCATCGGGTGAAACAATTTTCCCGACGGCCCGCTGAGCGCGTAGATGGGGATGTACCCAGCGATGATGACGGCGACGGAATAAAATATGGGGCGGTCCACATCCCTGGCGGCCGCCAGAATCACTCCATGCAGGTCGTATTGCTGGCCCTCGCGCAGCCCCAGTTCGCGGTAGATGTTTTCAACCATCACCAGCGTGCCGTCAATGATGATCCCGAAATCTATGGCGCCGATGGAGAGGAGATTTGCGGCCACGCCGCGCGCGTGCAGAAAAATGAACGAAAAGAGCAAAGCCAGCGGAATCGTGAGCGCAACGATCACCGCTGCGCGCACGCTGACCAGAAAGAAAATCAGCACGATCAGGACCAGAGTCATCCCGAGGAGCATGTTCTCTTCCACGGTCTTGATGGTCAGCGCGACCAAATCGCTGCGGTCATAGAATGGCCGGACTTTCACATCCGGCGGCAGGATGTGCTCGTTGAGCTCCTTGGTTTTCTCCTCCACTCCTTTCAAGACGTTCTGCGTCTGGTCGCCGCGCAACATCATGATGACGCCTTCCACCGCGTCATTATTTTTGTTGAATCCGAATTCGCCCAGGCGCGGCGCGTGACCGATGACCACATCGGATACATCGCGCACGCGCACCGGCACGCCATTCTGCGAGCCAATGATGACGCTGCCGATGTCCTGCACGTCCTTGATCAAGCCCAGCCCGCGCACATAATAAAATTGCCCGCCTTGGGAGTAGAATCCGCCGCCGGTGTTGGCATTGTTCACCGAGAGCTGCTGGATCACCTGCGGAACGGTGATGTGATACCCGTACAGGCGCGCAGGATCCAGCAGCACCTGGTACTGCATCACGGTGCCACCAAATCCGGAATCGTCGGCGACGCCGCGCACTTGCTTGTAAGCGCGCTCGATCACCCAATCTTCGAAAGTTTTCAATTCTTGCGGTGTGCGGTCGGGGCTTTCCAACACGTAGCGGTACACTAGCCCCGACGGACTGGAAAGCGGCGCGAGCGACGGAGTCACTCCAGCGGGATAAGTCACTTCGCTCAGGCGCTGGAAAACCACCTGACGAGCGAAGTAATCGTCGGTGTCTTCATCGAACGTCAGAATTACGTCTGAAAGGCCGTACAGCGAAATCGAGCGCTGTATCTGCATTTTCGGCACGCCGTTCATTTCCACTTCGGTCGGCAGCGTGACCAGTCTCTCGACTTCCTCCGCGGCGTGCCCGGGCCATTGCGTGATCACTTCCACCATCGGTGGCGAAAGATCGGGGTAGGCGTCCACAGGCATGCGCTGGAATGAAATTGATCCGGCGATGATGAGGAAGACCGCCAGCATCAGGACCAGGAACCGCTGGCGCAGCGCGAATTGAACGATGTTGTGAATCATTTAGGGATGGCGCATCAATGTTGAAAGGAATTCGCAAACTGCAAAAACAAGCTTCCATCCCCAACAACTCTGTCGCCGGGAGACAGTCCCTTCAAAATTTGCGTTTTTCCAGCTTCGCTTTGGCCGATTTCAACCGGCCTGCGCGCGAACTGATTCGACCCTTTGGCGACATAGACGAACGGCTGGTTCTCATCATTGCGCAGCACGGACGCATCGGGTACGGCGATCGCGTTCTGCTCCACTCCCGCATTCACGGTGGCGACGACGTACATGTTGTTCTTCAGCTTTTCGCCGGGATTATCCACAACGATGCGCGCTTGCAGCGTTCTGGTATTGGGATCCACCGCGGGCGAGATGAACGAAATTTTTCCATGGAATTTATCGGGGTAGGAATCAGTCTGGACCGTCACTTCGTCTCCGACTTTCACCTCTGCCATGTCTCTCTGATAGATATTCGCCAGCACCCACACCGTGCTCATATTCGAAATGATGAACGCTTGCGTGGTGCCGGCTTGCAGCAGTTGCCCTGGCGCGACGTCGCGCTCCACAATTTCGCCGCCGATGGGCGCAAGCAGCGGAATTTCCGCCGACGAAGGAGCTTTCTCCAAATCCTCGGGTTTCGTGATTCCCAGAATCTTCAGGCCCAAAAGCGAGGCGTTCAAATCGGCTTGCGCCTGGATGTGATCGGATTCCGCCTGCAGCAGATCGCGCTCGGCGATGGCGTGGTGGGCGTACAGGTCTTGCGCGCGGGCGTAATTTTTATCGGCGACGCGAAGAGTGTCCCGGGCTTTCAAATACGTCGCAAACAGCAGCGAGTAGTCGGGGCTGCTGACGTCCAGCAACGGCTGACCCTGCTTCACGCGTTCGCCCGGTACGACCAGGATCCTGCTCACCGGTCCGCCGACTTGCGTGATCACTGGCGTGGTGTTGAAGGCGTTGTAGGCGACCGCGCCGGTGAGGCGCAACACGCGCGCCAGTTTCGTTGGTGCGACGGTCACTACTTGCACGTGGGACATCTGCTCTTGCGGAATCGTGAAAAGCTCGGCCTCGGCGCTTTTGGCTTCCTTGCCGCTGAAAGAAGTCATCTGGCCGGCGCTTTCTCCCGAGTTGCAACCGGTGACGCAGAGCGCGGCTGCAGCCAGAAAAAAGGCGCAGCTTGTCCGGCGGGCGAAAAAATGCGTGATGCAGTGTGAGCTCATGGCAGACTCCTGGTTCCCACAGCTTCGCGGAGTTGCTCGACTGCGGTGAGATAGGACGCGAGCGACTGGCGGTATGCCAATTCCGTGGCGCGGTAACTGCGCTCGGCATCCAGAAAATCGAGCAAGCTGGCGGCGCCGCGCTTGTAGGAATATTCGGTGATGTCGCGCGATTGCTGCGCGATATTCAGGTAGCCGCCGACGTACAGCGACACCACCTGATCGTTATCGCGCACGCCTTCGTAAGCCGTGAGCACATCGCTCAGGACCTGGTCGCTTGCAGCGAGCTCCAGTTCCTGCGCCTGATTGATCGCGTAGTTGGTCCGCGCGATTTCGCCCTGGTTGCGATTGAATATCGGAATCTGGAAGCTGCCGAAGAAGGAGCCGGTATTGGCGTCGCTGACGTGGTCGTAGTTGAATGTGCCGGTAACGTCCACCTTGCCAACCGCTTTCGCCAGTTCGTACTGGCTCTTGGCCGCGGTGATGCCCTGCTGGGCGGCGCGAAAATCAGGCCGGTTCTGCAACGCGAGTTGCTGCAAATCTTCCAGCTTCAGCGTCACTGGCTTATATTCGAAATCGCCGGTAACGTCGAAATCTTCGGGAACGCTCTGGTACCCCAAAAATTGCCGGAGACCGACGAGAGCTTGCGTCTTGGCGAGTTGCGCTTGAGCGACGTCGCTTTGAAACTGGAGCAATTGCAGCTTGATCTTCAGATAGTCAGCTTCGCTGATGTCACCGGCTTTGTAACGCGCTTCGCTGATGTCCACGGTGTTCTGAAAACTCTTCATATCCTGCAACGCGAGGTCGAGAGTGGATTCCGCGAGTTGCACCGAAAAGAATTGCGACGCGACGTTGAAGCTAAGAGTTCGCTCGTTATCGGCGACGGTTGATTTCGTCTGCGCCGTCGCGTCCTGCGCAGCCTGCAGACGGTGCTGGCGTTTTTTGCCGCGCTCGAAAAGATACGAAATGCCCAAATCAAATTGCGCGAAGGTGTTGATGTAGTCGGCCGTGAATTCATTGGGCTGGAAGATAGGAAGGAATTGCGCGTCCGCAGTGAATACGGGGTTCGGGCGCAAGTTAGCGGTAATTTCTTGCGCTTCGCTCTGCTGGATGGTGGTGCGTGCGGCTTTCAGCGTGTGATTGTTCTGCAACGCCATCTGGATCGCTTGATCAAGCGAAATGCGCACGGCACCGTGGGCCTGCCCCGAAGGCATGTTCTGCGGTGAAGTCTGCGATGACGAAGCTTGTGCTGGCTGCGAAGACGGCGCATTTTGCGCGTACGCGCCCGTCGCCAGGCACGCTACGGACGCCAGAATCGCAAGTCGCAGGGTTTTTGCGGGCATGGTACTCAACCTCCAGTTCAATTTCGCTTGAGAACTCATAAGCGAATTCCACGCCGTTCCTCGGAACGACACTCCAAGGGTTAGCAACAAAGTCCTAAAAAATGAATGAAGGTTGGATCACCGCACAACTGGTTGACCGAACGCGAGTCAGCAGGATGGTGGTGCGCGTGCGGGGAGGCGCGGCGCTACGAGGCCAGGTGTGAAGCAAGGCTCCTCGGGCTCCGCTTGGGTATCTACTTGCGCCAGCGACGGCTCACGATAGCTTGCGAGCGAATGGTCAATCGGCTGATGGCTGATATGGCAGATCGAACAGTTTGCTTCGGACGAACCTGCGTGATTATGCCAGAGAGTCCCCATGGTCATCGCCAGCACCAGGGCCGCGAGGAGCACGATCGGGACTAGTAGATAACGGAATGGTTTTTGGCTAGGCACTCTGCAAAGGCTGGCTACAGAGCCAGATCAGCATCATATAAGAGATGTCGCTGAGCACCAATCAGTTGTGCCGTTGGGGAGGCCGCTCAGGTACATACGCGCGGAAACTGGAATGCTCGCACGAGGCGCGTGAAACTTGAATTCGCTCCTGCGGCTAATTCGTCTGTTCCAGCGCCTTTTCCACCATCGAAACGCACTTTTCCACGCGCTTGCGCAGCGGCCCCTCTATTTCCGTCTGACGTTTGCGCATGGCGAAGGTTTCGTCAGCAATATTGAGCGCGGCCAGCACGGCTACCTTGAGCGAATCCACCATGTGCGTCGCGTCGGCGACCGAGCGCATCTTGCCGTCCACGTAAGCTGCCAGCTCTCGCAGATAATCCTCGTTGCCGTCCGCGTTGACGTTGTAAACCTGATCGTAAATTTCGATTTTCACGTTCCGCTCCCCCCGAGCCACCGCCATTGTCGGCTTTTGTGTGCGCCGGCGCAACGAAGTTGTGGCTGGAGGTAATTTGTAGCGCCGGCTTGCCCTGAGTCCGCGGTTCCGGACGAAGGGCGTCCCGCCGGCTCTTAGAATTTGAATTTTTCCGCAACCGGCTGAACGCGCGATGTTAGCTCGCGCGGAGGGTGGCGCCGTGCTTTTCCTGCAGCGTAGCCACGATGCGCGCGGAGAAATCATTGAGTTGTGCGTCCGTGAATGTTGCTTCGGCGCTTTGAAACCTGACGCGGATCATCAACGAGAACTTCCCCGCTGGAATCTGCCCGCCGCGAAATAGATCGGCCGCTTCGATGGATTCGAGCTCGGAGATACCAAGCGCTCGAATGGTTTGCTCAACCTGTGAAAAGGTCACTCCGTCAGCGAGTACAAGGGAAAAATCACGCTCAACGGCCGGAAAACGCGGCAGCGGCTTGAATCGGCGCGCGAAGTCCGCAGCTTCGACTCCGGCTAGCAGAGGCTCCAGCTTGAGTTCGGCGACGAATACATCTTGTCGAAGCTTAAGCTGATCCGCGATGCGCCGTGCGAGCTGGCCGACCACACCCAGCGACTGCCGAGCGCCCGTCCCGTTGCCATGCGCCAGTTGTATCTCCGCCGCGCGCGCCGCCGTGAGCCACTGCGGACCGCCTGATCGCCAGGCAAATCCGCCCGCAATCGAGCCGATCCCGTCCAGATCGCCCTTCAGGTCCGCAAACCCGTATTCCCGCGCCGGTTCGTAAATTGTTTTTTCGCGTGCCAGGCCCGTGGCACCGATTGTCAGCACCGGCGTCTCCACCGGTTCGCAGTCGCGCAACTCGTACGTCTTGCCGATTTCGAATAGGCGCAGGTTGCGCTGGCCGTGGTTCAGGTTCCATTCAATCGCGCGCACCATGCTGACGATACCCGTTGAACGCATGACCGAAGCATCTTCGGCGAGTGGGTTGCCGATCACCGCGGGCGCGAGATTTTCCGGCCGGAAAATCTCGTTGCGCTGCGTATCCACGATCGGAATTTCCACGATTTCCTGATAGCCGAGCGCGACGATCCGTTCGCGCAGCCGGGCTTGCGCTTCGGCGTGCGGCAAACGGTGCGCTGGGAGTTTTGCAGGCGGCAAGCGCGCCGGAAACTTGTCGTAGCCATACTGGCGCGCGACTTCCTCGATCAGGTCTATTCCGCGCGACACATCCTGCCGCCAGGAAACTTGCCGGCATTCCCAAATGGCCGCAAGTGACCCATCGCTTCCGCGATTGACGTCCACGCGCACGGGATGAAATCCGAGCGCGCTCAAAATCGCCTCGATGTCGCGGTCCGGCACATCCGCGCCCATCACCCGCAGCAACTCTTTGCGCGAAAGTTCGATTTTCTTTTCCGGTTCGCGATGGGGATAAATATCTACGACGCCCGCAAGTATCTCGCCGCCGGCGAGCTGTTGAATCAATTCCGCCGCGCGCCGCGAAGCCAACTCGGCCATTTCGGGATCGGCGCCGCGCTCGAACCGATAAGAGGCTTCCGACCGCAGACCGAGCGTTTTCGACGTGCGCCGGACCGTGATCGGGTCGAACCAGGCGCACTCGAGCAGAATATTTCGCGTGCTGAAACTGATTTCCGTGTCTGCGCCGCCCATCACTCCGCCAATTCCAATGGCGCGTGCGGCGTCTGCAATCAAGCACATTTCCTTCGTGAGCGTGCGCTCGGCGCCATCGAGTGTGCGAATTTTTTCGCCGGGCTTGGCGCGGCGCACCACGATCCGTTTTTCAGCCAGCGTGTCGAAATCGTAGGCGTGCAGTGCATGACCCAGCTCAAACATCACGTAGTTCGTCACATCCACCACATTGTTGATGGATTTCTCGCCGATGGCCTCCAGGCCCTGGCGCAGCCAGTCCGGTGAAGGCTGCACCTTCACGCCGCGTAAGACGCGCGCTGTGAATCGCCCGCAAAGTTCCGGAGCTTCAATTTCCACGCGCGTCGCGTCCGCGACCTTGTCAGCGGCTTCCTTCAGTTTCGGGTGCATGGGCTTGAGTGGCAGCCGATAAATCGCGGCAACTTCACGCGCGATGCCCAGGTGGCCGAGACAGTCAGGGCGATTCGCGGTGACTTCCGCGTCAAGCACCGACCCCGCCGCGGTCTCTTCGATCGAATCCACGGCGATCCCCGCGAGCGAAAGTCGCGCGCGCAGATCGGCAGGCGACGCCGTCACGTCCACGAATTGTTTCAGCCAGTTGTAGACAACCTTCATGTTATTTTCGTTTGCCGAAGCTCAAAAAAGCGGGCACGGTCCTCCTACGGCGGATCTCCGACATGCCGTGCCCGACGGCTCTCATGGAAATTGTTTCAGGAAGCGCACGTCGTTCTGGAACAACAGTGGCACTTCCGTTACGCCGTACTTCATCATGGCCAGGCGATCCACGCCCATGCCGAACGCGAAGCCCGAGAGTTTTTCGGGATCGTATTTCACGAAGCCGTACACCGCGGGGTTCACCATGCCGGCGCCGAACAGCTCAATCCACCCGGACTGTTTGCAGACGCGGCAGCCCGAGCCGACGCAGACGTGGCAGGTCGCGTCCACTTCCGCGGAAGGCTCGGTAAACGGAAAATAACTGGGGCGCAGGCGCGTTTTCGTTTTCGGCCCCAGAAATTCGCGCGCGAAATAATCCACGGTGCCTTTGAAATCGCAGAAGGTGATGTCCGTATCCACGGCGAGGCCTTCGATCTGGTGGAACATGTAACCGTGCGTCGCATCCGGATTATCGCGGCGATAGACTTTCCCTGGCACCACGATGCGCACCGGCGGCGGTTGCTTTTCCATGGTGCGAATCTGCATCGGAGAAGTGTGCGTGCGGAGCAGATGCGACGCGCGCGCGCCTTCGACGTAGAAAGTATCCATATTGTCGCGCGCGGGATGATGCTCGGGAATATTCAGCGCTTCGAAATTGTAATAAGGCGTTTCGATTTCGGGGCCTTCCACCACGCTGAAGCCAATCGCGGCGAATATGCGTAGCAGTTCTTCGTAGGTTTGCCGGATCAGGTGGCGGGTGCCGACGGCGCGTTCGATGCCCGGGAGCGACAGATCAATCTTTTCGCGCGCGGCTGCAGAGTTCTCAACCGATTCTTCGACTGTTCGCATGTGCTCATCGAGCGCTGATTCGATATGCGACTTGAGCTTGTTAAGTTCTTGCCCTACCACTGGCTTTAACTCAGGCGGGGCAGTCTTCAGCCAACTATTCGTGATCTGCGAAAGAACTCCAGTTTTGCGCCCGACCCAATACAGACGCAGTGCATCTGACCGCGTTCGATCGGTTACACCTATGCGGACAAAATCTAGGCTCTGCTTGTCGAACTCCTGGCGCAGGTCCACAAACTCATGCGTTACAGCGTCTGGCGTCAATATGCCGAGCTGCGCGAGGGATTGTGTTGTTTTTTCCCTGGGGTCGTTCGTCGTCATGGTGGGGAAGTTTCCGACTGTGGGGGCGGGTCTGAGACCCGCCCCTACAAAACCGTTGCGCGGCTTATCCTTCCAGATGGTGCCGCACTGGCTGATGCTTAGCCGCGTGCTCTTGCGCGGGCGAAGGCTTCGGCATGTGCTGCTTCACCGAGCCGACCAGCGCGGTGAATCCTTCCGCGTCGTGCACGGCCATGTCCGCCAGGATTTTGCGGTCCAGATCAATGCCGCCGGCCTTCAGCGCATGAATCAACTGGCTGTAGGTTGTTCCGTTGTTGCGCGCGGCTGCGCCGATGCGCTGAATCCAGAGCGTACGATAATCGCGTTTGCGCACGCGGCGGTCGCGATAGGTATAACGCAGCGAGCGGTTCACCGCTTCTTTCGCCGAGCGGTACAGCTTTCCCTTGGTAAGGAAAAATCCCTTGGCGTGTTTCAGCAGCTTTTTGCGGCGGGCGCGGCGTTTGGTTCCACGTTTAACTCGAGGCATGGTTCTCTTCTCCTGTGGCGCAACAACGGCAAATCACAACCGGGCACGGCATGCCGTGCCCCTACGTCGCAATCGGCTTCGGTGGCGCTTTGAAAATCTAATGAGGAGACAAACGCGGCCAGCCGCACGCAAAAATGCGCGAGCAGCAGGACGGGTTTGTCTCGTAGAACTGCAATTTTGCTCCACCCCAGCTCGCCATAACTGGCGGCGGGCGGAACATCCGGCCGGCAGGCACCCGTTACGCTCTGCCCGGCGCGAAAGAAATCTAAATCGTGCTACAGGCCGTACGGCAACGCCAGACGCACGTTCTTCACGTCTGCGGGATTCACTTGAACTTTATTGAGAAGCCGGCGCATGCGGCGTGGCTTCTTGGTGCCGAGCAAGTGGCGCTTACCCGACCGCCAACGCATCACTTTGCCGGTGGACGTAATCTTGAAGCGCTTGGCGGCGCCACGGTGCGTCTTGGCTTTCATTTTCTTGTTCTTCTTCACGAGTTCCTCTTCGCTTCCAGTGGCACGGCCAATCTTGGCGGTGCGTTTTTTCTACGCGGCACCTTCCGCGCTCTTCTGCGCGGAGGGCGCTGAACCTGCGCCCTTCTTCGGCGCCAGCAGTGCGAGCAGGATGTTCGCTTCCATCCGCGGCCCGAACTCCACTTGCGCGTGATCCACAATATCTTTCATCAAGCGGTCCATCTTCTTGCGGCCCACGTCCTGGTGCGCCATTTCGCGGCCGCGATGAAAAATCATGGCCTTCACTTTGTAGCCTTCGCCGAGGAACCGGATGATCTGATTCTTGCGCACCTGATAATCGTGCTCGGCGGTGGACGGCCGGAACTTCACTTCCTTGATATGCGAACTTTTCTGGTTTTTCTTTGCTTCGTGAGCCTTTTTGCTTTGCTCGTAGAGGAACTTTCCGTAATCCACAAGCTTGCAGACCGGCGGGACCGCGTTCGGGGAAATCTCCACCACGTCCAAGCCCGCTTCACGCGCCTGTTTCATCGCGTCGAAAAGCGTCATAACGCCAAGCTGGTTTCCGGCATCATCAATTACGCGAACTTCACGAGCACGAATTCTTTCATTGACCCGAAGGCCAGGAGCTCCACCACGTTCTGCGATAAACCCACCTCCCGGGCCCGAAAAACTGCGCCGGCAGCCCGTTGGCCGCGCCTCCCAAGGTTAATACGTCCGCGGGGAGGGACGGGCCAAAAAGTATAGCACGGGTTTGTGGCCCGGCGGCAATAACGGATTCTGGGGCTTTAGGGCACAGGAAAAGCTAGGCCCGCGCGGCGCGCGGACTAGCCAATCACCCGCGAAGCGACTTCTTGCTGCAGATCCGCACTGAATTGCTCCACTGGCCGCGGTCCCAGGTCGCCCTTCGAGCGGTGACGCACCGAGACGGAGCCTGCTTCCGCTTCCTTGCCGCCTATGACGAGCATGTAAGGAATTTTCTGGAGCTGCGCGTCGCGTATTTTCGCTTGCAACTTTTCGTTGCGGTTGTCGAGTTCCACGCGATACCCGGCATCGAGCAGCTTCTGGTAGACCCCTCGCGCGTAATCGTTTTGGCGCTCCGTAATCGGCAGCACAATCGCCTGGACCGGAGCGAGCCACGCGGGGAACGCGCCGGCGTACAGCTCGATTAGATACGAAACCATCCGCTCCATCGTGCTGATGACGCCGCGGTGAATCATCACCGGCCGATGTTCCTGGCCGTCCGCGCCGATGTATCCCAGTTCGAACTGATGCGGCAGATGGAAATCGATCTGAATCGTGGAGTAGGTTTCCTGGTGCCCCATCACGTCGGCCAATTGAATATCGAGTTTCGGCCCATAGAACGCTGCTTCACCGGGCGCTTCGGTGTAAGGAAGGCCGAGTGAATTCATCGCTTCGCGCAGCACGCGCTCGGCCAAATCCCACATTTCGTCATTCGCGACGTATTTTTCGGTGTTGGTCTTGTCGCGCAAAGATAGCCGGTAGCTATATTGCGTGATGCCGAGATCGCGATACGCCTGCTCGACGAGCTTCATCACACCGGCGAATTCGTCCTTGATTTGTTCCGGCGTGCAGAAAATGTGGGCGTCGTTGAGCGTCATGACGCGGACGCGGCTAAGGCCGCTCAGGACACCCGACCGTTCATAGCGGTACATCGTGCCGAGTTCCGCGATTCGCACCGGCAGTTCGCGATAGCTATGTTTTCTGGATTCGTAGACGAGAATGTGATGCGGACAATTCATCGGCCGCAGCACCAGTTGCTCGGTTTCGAGGTCCATCGGCGGAAACATGTCTTCGTGGTAGTGAGCCCAGTGTCCCGAGCGGACGTAGAGGTCCACCTTCGCCAAATCCGGCGTGTAGACGTGTTGATAGCCGGCGCGCCGCTCCTGTTCGAGAATGTAATCTTCGAGCAAACGCCGAATCGTCGCGCCTTTCGGCAGCCATAGAGGCAAACCCGATCCGACCTGATCGCTCACCGTGAAAAGCCCGAGCTCTTTTCCGACGCGGCGATGGTCGCGGCGCTTGGCTTCCTCGAGTTTGTGCAGATATTCGTCGAGCTCTTTTTGGTCAACGAAGCACGCGCCGTAAATCCGCTGCATCTGCGGATTGCCTTCCTTGCCCTTCCAGTAAGCGCCGGCGACGTTCATCAATTTGAAGGCCTTGATACGTCCGGTGGAAGGAATGTGCGGCCCGCGGCAGAAATCAATGAATTTGCCGGTGGTGTAAAACGAAACCATGGGCTCCGTGGCTTTTTCTTCCACCAGCTCGCATTTGAATTCCTGGTTTCCCTTGCGATAGAGCTCGAGCGCTTCGGGCTTCGGAATCAGCTTGCGTTCGTTGGGAACGTCCTTCGCGGCCAACTCGCGCATTTTGGCTTCGATTTTTTCCAGATCATCCTGGGTGAACGGCTCTTCGCGCACGAATTCGTAAAAGAAGCCGTTCTCGATCGGCGGGCCGATGCCGAGCTTCACGTTGGGATACAGCTCAAGGACTGCGGCGGCAAGCAGATGCGCCGCGGAATGGCGGAACACCTGCACCGCGTCGGGATCCTTTGCGGTGAGTATGGCAATTTTCGCGTCGTTCTCAAGCGGACGCGAGAGATCTACCAATTCGCCGTCCGCGCGCGCAACGAGAGCTTCTTTAGCCAGGCGCGGCGAGATTTGATGCGCGATCTGCGCAGAGGTGGTGCCACGCGGAACTTCGCGGGTGGCACCGTCGGGCAAAGTAATCTGAATGGTTTCAGCGCTCATGCGGGGTCATCGTCCTATTTTGAAACAACTAGCTTACTGGCGCTAGTAAAGCGGGTCAAGGCAAGACGGCAAACGTGCATAACCGAGGATAATGGAAAGCACCCATCACTTTTTCGCGCCTTCAGGACAAGTTTGTTGCAAAATATGAGTCAGAAGGTTTTGGAATGCGGCCGATCTCAACCCTAGCCGTCGGCTGCGACCCAGCCTTACGCATTGAGGGCCTGCCATGAACTCGCTGGCCGCCACATTGGCGTTTGCCGAGATGATCGAAGCTCACATTTCGTCCGTAGATCGCTGTCCCTGCCTGTTGTGGGCATCCGTGCGAACCCGTTCGGCCGAGTTGAGGAGCGCCTTGACTGACGCTAATGCCGGGAGACACGAATGACTGTCGGTGCGACTCAATGGTTGGGCCAGGCCGCTGACGGAAAATACCAGCTTAGCCAGTTCGTAGGCGCAACTGAACACAGTGCTGTATTCCTGACGGAGTTCCATGAGCCCACAGTTCGCAAAGCTGTGATCAAACTGGTTCCGGCGGACGCGGCCGAAGCCGCGGGCCAGCTCTCCCGGTGGAAGCAAGCGGCAAAACTATCGCATCCCAACCTGATTCAAATTCTTGACATGGGAAGCTGCGGCTTAGATGGCACGCCCGTGCTCTACGTGGTGATGGAATGCGCGGACGAAAATCTTGCTTCAGTAATCGCCAAGCGGCCGATCGCAGCGGAGGAAGCGCGCGACATTGTCGGGCCGCTCGTGGAAGCGCTCGGATACATTCACGGAAAAGGATTCGTCCATGGCCACATTAAGCCCGCGAATATCATGGCGCTGGATGAGCAACTGAAAATTTCGAGCGACGGGCTGTGTCGCATTGGCGATTCGAAAGGCAGTTTGGGGAAGCCGAGTCCCTACGATTCTCCTGAAGCCGCAGGTGGCAGGATTTCGCCGGCCGGAGATGTTTGGTCGCTCGGAATGACCTTGTGCGAAGCCTTGACGCAGCGTTTGCCGGTTTGGGAGCGGACTAACCAGGGAGATCCGGCACCGCCTTCGACAATGCCCGCGGAGTTTCTCGAAATAGCGCGGCACTGCTTGCGTCGAGACCCGCAGTTGCGATGGAGTATCGCAGACATTGCTGCGCGCATACCCGGCAACGCCGCCGCACCCGCAAAACAAATCGATCCGGTTGAGAAGCCGCAGAACTCATTCGTCATCCCGCAATACGCGGTTCCGGCAGTAGCGGGCGGAGTGGCGCTGCTAGTGGTACTGGCTGGGGCGATTTTGCTGAGGCACCGCACGAGCGCACAGCAACCAACTGCGGTTGCGGTGGAACAACCGGCGGTTCACACAGCGCCGGAAACCGAGCCATCGAAACCGGAACCAGAGAGTGCGACGCCGGCGCAAAAGCCCGTTCAAAAGCCCGCGCAACCGGCTAACGATCAAGCCACGGCTCCGAGCGTGCCGGCACGACCGGCTCCGCCGCCTATCGCGGATCGCGGCGATACAGAAGTCACGTCGCAAACAGGTTTTGTTAGCGGTGCAGTCCGACATCAAGTGTTGCCCGACGCGCCGCAGAAGGCGCGAAACACAATTCAAGGCAAAGTGCGCGTCAGCGTCAAGGTGCGCGTCGATGAATCCGGTGATGTGACGGAAGCGACTTTCGATTCTCCGGGACCGAGCAAATATTTTGCCGATCGCGTGTTAGAGGCTGCGCAGCTTTGGAAATTTCGGCCTGCACAATTGAATGGCAAAGACGTCCGGAGCGACTGGATTCTGAAATTCGAGATTGATCCCGCGACGATCAACGTCTATCCCACGGAAGTTGCGCCGCCGGCCCACTAGGCCGAATTTGTTGGCACAGCACGCACGCCATTCTATTTCTTGCGCACAGACTCCAGCGTTTCCCACGCGGCATCTGGTAGGTCGAGAAAGTCGTTGAATTCGCCGGCGCCACGGAGCCACAAACCGCCGTCGATCACCACGCATTCGCCGTTGACGTAATCGGCTTGCTCGCTAAGCAAATACACAGCGAGGTTGGCGAGTTCTTCATGGCGGCCGAAGCGGCCCATCGGGTGATGTTTCTTGGCGCGCTCTTCGAGTTCTTTCGATGGCAAGAGACGAGACCACGCGCCCTCGGTGGGAAATGGTCCCGGCGCGATGGCGTTGAGCCGGATGTGATGCCTCGCCCATTCGACGGCAAGGGAGCGCGTCATCGCCAGCACGCCGGCTTTGGCGCAGGCGGAAGGAACCACAAATCCGGAGCCGGAATTCGCCGACGCGTAGGTGGTCACGATGTTCAGAACGTGGCCCGGTTGCTTGGCCGCAATCCATTTCTTTCCCAGCGCTAGCGTGCAGAAAAATGTGCCCTGCAGCACGATTCCCACCACAGCGTTGAACGCGTTAGGTGAAAGCTTCTCCGTGCGCGCGATGAAGTTTCCCGCGGCGTTGTTGACCAGCGTATCCACGCGTCCGAATTCTTTCTCGGCCGCGGCCACCGCCTGTTCGACCGCGCTGAAATCGCGGATATCGGCCGACGCGTAGGCCGCCCGCGCACCTTTCGCGCGAATCGCTTCCGCCGTATCCTTCAGCGGTTCCTCCCGGCGCGCGACGAGGAAAATATTCGCGCCCAGTTCAGCGAAACGCAGCGCCATGGAACGTCCCAGGCCGGTGCCGCCGCCCGTAATGAAAATCGTGCGGCCCTTGAGCAAATCGGCTTGATACATAAACTCCTCCCAGAAACGCCCGGTATTCATCTCTTATCGGCGCCCCGGCTGCAAGCGCCATTTTGCAGCGCACGAAAGCGGTAGCACGGCGCTGCTTGATATGTTATTTAATCGTCTTCTTTCTTTCGCACGAATCGGAAGCATCAAAAGGATCCGCGATGAGAGGGTTTCTAATCGGATTGATTTTGGGATTACTGATTGTGCCGACCGTAATCTTTTTCTATATCGAGAATGGTCAAGCGCCGGCCGCAGCCACCGATGCTCCCATGCCGTTCGAAAAATTTCTTGCACGGGGCGCGCTCCATACGCGAATTAAGAAGGAAGCGCCGGAGCGCGACCTTTCGACGTTTACCACCAACGATCTAATCGCCGGAGCTGACGTGTTTCGGAAGAATTGCGCCTTCTGTCATGGCCTGCCGTTGCAGGCGCCTTCCGCTGCGTCGCAAGGGATGTTCCCGCATGCACCGCAGCTCTTCACCGAGAAAGAAACCGTAACCGATGATCCGGTCGGCGTCACTTACTGGAAGGTAAAAAACGGAATCCGGCTCACCGGCATGCCGAGCTTTCAAAAGGCGCTCAGCGACCAGCAAATGTGGCAGGTAAGCGCCTTGATGGCGCGCGCCGATAAACTGCCGCCAGACGTTCTCAGGATGCTGCTGCCCGCGCCTGCTGCGGCTGTTTCGCCAGCGCCCGGCGCGACCGTCGCTCCGGCGACACCTCCTCCAGCCAGTCCGGTCCAGTCCAGCCGAAATAGGGCAAACTCTATTTCGCCGCCGGCAAGAATTCCTTCGGCAAAGGATAGTCTGGCGTCTCTTCTTGCCAGAAAATCGTGACGACCCACCAGCGCGTGCCGTCGTAGAGCAATTGAAAACTATTGATTCCGCGCGCGAATGGCTGAGGATCGCCGGCGTCGTGCCGCGATTCGTAGGTGCTGAAAATCTGCATGACGTTGCCGTAGCGTTCGGCCTTCCGCGCGATTTCGCGTTCGACGAAGCCATTCTTTTGGAAGTACGGTTCGGCGAGCGTCGCGTATTGGTCTGGAGTAATCACGCGAGCTTCATAGCCGCTTCCAGTTTTCTTCGGATTTGCCGGAATCAGCCGTGCGCCTGGCACGAAGAGCGACCGAAAGCGGTCCCAATCGCGCTTCTGCGCGGCTGGCCCTGAAATCACATCGTAAGTTGCGGCAAGGATTGCATCGGGCGAAGCCACATCCGCGGGTTTTGCCGGAGGTGGTGGTGCCGGCGTAGCTTGAGCCGCGGCATCGGCTTGCTTATTCTGTGTCTTAGCGTCGTCTTGCGCACGCAGCGGCACGGCGGCAATGCAGAGAACGAGAACTGGAACCGCAAAGACCTTGCAAAGAGACATGAAAATCCTCCGCGCGGCTCGCCCGATCGAGATCGTTGCCCCACGCCGCAGTCGCGCAGCTTAGTCCGAGCGGAGACGGTAATCCACAATTAAATTGAGGGGAAGTCGCGCGGCGCGTGCCGGCTCGCAGCTAGAAATCAACGTGGAAACGCAGACCCGGTACAAACACCGGCCCCCGAGCTTCGTTGTATCCCGGATTGTTGACGTGCTGCAGATCGACGGATGCGAAGAATCCGCGCCACAAGTGCGCGGTATAAAAGCCTTCGACGATTTTTTCCGGCCCGTAGGTGAGTCCGCCGTCGCCGAGCAGAAAACCCAGACCGCCAAGCGCAAGATACTGACTGTGGGCCGCCGAGATTCCGTTCACAACAAACACGGCGCCCGCTCGGTCGTTCCGGCGTCGCCACCAGTCGCCTTTGGCAAAAGCGCCGAGTTCCAGCGTGCGGTCTACTTCGGTGTAAGCGAACGACTCGTTGCGCCCGTCGTTCCATCCGAGGCGTCCGAAAGCGCTCAGGTGCGACGTGAGATCCTGCTCGAAATTGAGACCGAATCCGTACTTGTGCCGTCCCTGCCGGCGCGTTGCCGTGATATCGGGCGGCGCGACGGGATCGTTGAAATAATCGCGAATTGCCTCTTCGTAATTTCCCATGTCCGCATGGTTCAGATAGCTGAGCAAGCGCACCGCGCCCGCGCGATGCCATAGCAAATTTCCGCGCGCCTCTAGCTCCAGGTTTTCCGCTCGCGCCCGCGCGATATCTGCATCCAGGTGGATACCGTTCGCTACTTTCGGCATCAGCGTCTCGGCGAATCGCACTGTCCACCAGTGATCGTCGTACTCCAGAATCAAGCCGTCGGTGTAGCCGCGCGTGTTCGCGGCGTAGTCGTACGCACCATTGTTGTCCACGGTCCAGTTCAGAAATTGCAAATGGCTGTCGCTTCCGTACGTGTTTAGATCGAAAAAATCGGGCATGGTGAATTTGCCAAAACGTATTTCCAGCCGGCGTGCCGGAAGCGAAGTAGCGAGAGCCAGCGGACCGCGCTCCGCCGAAACGCGCTCATGGCTCAGAGGAATAATCTGACGGATCATGATCCTCGCCACGTAGGGCACGTCTCCGAGGCTGGGGTTGCGCACCACGTCGAGGTTCACGAACCCAGCCAAGCCCAGCGCGTTGCTCAAGCCGCGTCCGCCCGCGCTTTCCATATCCAGATAAACTTCGGTGGTATGCGTCAGCTCATAGCCGAGATAGAGCGTGTAAACCTTCGAAGTCGCGTTTTCCCCTACGTGCCTGAAGCTGTTCGTACCGCTGTATGCAGCGGGAAACGAGCCATGCCACTGCAAAATAATGTTGGCCTGCCCGGAGATCCAATAACGGCTGGTTTCCGAATGGGGAAAAACCGTCAGCATGTCGCTGTCGTCGGGTTGGTCCGCCGGCGCGCTCTCCGGAGGGCTGGGTCCAGGTTGTTGTGCTGACGATGCTGCGCGCACGGGAACAGAAGAATCGTCTGGCCGCTGTTCCTGGGCCAACATGCCAGATGAGCCCGCCAGACACACCAATAATCCGCATAGAAAAGCTGATCTGGTTTGGGCGAAAAATCGCGGCATTAAACCGGAGAGCGGGAGCTTGGCGAGCTCGTTCTCCAGGACGGACAGTAAAACACACTTACGCGCTACTTCCTCATTAACGAAACGTTACAACGACGAGGCCCACGGGCATCAAACGGCCCCTGCGCCTGGCTGCAATCGTATGCGTGAAAATGACGAAGGGTAGTCGGAGCCTTCTAGCTATAAGCCGTCTAGAGCCGCTGGACAATTCTTCCCGCCGCAGGCATCCTGATTGCCCGCTGGAGCCATCTTTAGTAGTCTCTAGGATTGCGCGGACGTCTCGGGGATCGACACATACAAGCATAGGGGTGAGGACTTTGCGGGAACAATCTCGGCTGGCGTTTTGGTGCCTGTTGATCGTAATGCTGGTGTTGCCTTCGTGCCAGGAGCAAATCAACTATCCTGCTCCGACGATTACCTCGCTCTCGCCGACCACCATTACCGCCGGTAGTCCGCAATCCTACCTGACGGTAAACGGTCGAAACCTGATCCAGCAAACCTCGGTGGGTTTCGCGCTGCAGCCTAACACCAGCCCCAACCTTCTCGTCACTTTTCAATATGTAAGCACAAATCAAATTATCGTCACGCTGCCCGCGACCCTGCTCCAGAACCCCAATACTCTTTATATCAGCGTCACGACTCCCCAGCCGGGAGGAGGCACATTTCCTTCGGCGAATCAACCTGCTCCGTCCTCCACGGTTTTTACGATTTCGCCGGCCACCAGTGGCATCCCGAAGATCACTGCAATTAACCCCACCGCCGTTCTAGTTGGCACCTCGAACGGCCTAACTCTGCATCTCACCGGCGCGAACTTCGTTACGCAATCCGAGGCCTTTGTTAATGGAGCAAACCGTAGCGCGACTTATGACAGCTCAACCTCACTCACGGTTCAGCTCAGTTCGACGGATGTAGTCAGCCCCGGAACGCTGCAAATCACGGTGGTCAATCCGTCTCCAGGCGGAGGCAGTTCCACGCCGTTCGCGTTGAACGTTGACACTGCTGTACCGACGATCTCCGCAGTCGCGCCGACCTCCGAACAAGCAGGCGGAACGACGGCTATAAGCTTGACCGTTACTGGCACTGGTTTCCTGAATCAATATTCCAGCATCGATGTGAACGGCGTGCCGTTCGCGACTACTGTGTCCGGCGGCACGAGCGCGGCGGCCAGCCTCACTCCGGATTACCTTTTGCAGGGCGGCGTCGATCAGATTACCGTCGTGAATGCCGGGCCCGGCGGCGGTACGTCCAACATTCTTACGTTTGCCGTCAATCCCACTCACTTGCTCGGTTTGCCGATACTCGTGGATCTCGCCGCGGATGGGTCGCAAGCAGCCGACGGGCTTTGCGGAGGCTTGGCCTCGTGCACGAGCGGCGCGCTCGGCGTCACCACCCCAACCGTTGGGCCGTCCACCAGCAACACCGGCCAATACGTCGGATTTGCGTCGGCGTCGCGCAATCTTGTGCTCACGGATCTGAATACGGCGGCCGATGTGTTCGTGCGCAATACTTGCTTGGGAGTCGCGAGCTGCTCTCCCATTACGGCCCTGGTCAGCTCGGATCCCAACGGCAATGCGGCGAACGGCGTGAGCTCGGAGCCAACCGTCAGCTCGGATGGAACTCGCGCTGCGTTTACATCGCTGGCCACGAACCTTGTTACCACCGCGCCCGTGCCGGCGGGCACGACTCAAGTGTATTGGCGGCCGGTTTGCTACCCTACGCCAACTGCTCCTTGCACGATCAATCCGAGTTCCAATTTCGATACGCAATTGGTTTCCGTATCGCCCGACGGGCTGTCGGCGGGAAATGGTCCCAGTTACGATCCGGTGATCAGTCCGGATGGGCAGTACGTGACGTTCGTTTCGCTGGCCACCAACCTGGTGACGAACATTACGGCTAACGGAATCACCCCCCAAGTCTACATTCGCGACACCTGCAATATCACGACGACCCAGACGACAACTACTTCCGGCGCGTGCGTCCCGACGACCTATCTGGTTTCCACGCCGGATGGAACGACATTCGGAGATAAACCCAGCTCCCATCCTTCCATCTCCGAGGATGGCCTGTTCGTTTCGTTTACATCCATGGCCGCTAATCTGGGAGCCCCGAATCCTAACAACTTCTCCGAAATTTTCGAACGCAGCACATGCGTTACCACCATCGCCAGCACAGATAACACTTGCGCTCCGGTCACGACGCTGATCTCCACGCCCGATGGTACGAATCCCGCGGACGGCTCGAGCGATCAGTCCTCCGTCTCATCGTGCGGCAGTGAAACTGTAACAACGGGTACGACCGCTTGCACTGGCGGCTTCTTGTACAACGGCCGCTTTATCGCCTTTGCCTCCACCGCCACTACCCTCATCCCTGGCATCGGCCCCTTGCAGCAGATTTATGTGCGCGACACTTGTCTGGGCGTCACTTCGACGAGCGTCAGCTGCACTCCTTCGACAACCCTGATATCTACGAGCAACGGTTCCGTGCCGGCCAACGGCTTGAGCGAGCATCCGAGCATCAGTCTATCCGGCCAATTTATCGCCTTCTCGTCGCTCGCTTCCAATCTCGGAAGTACCAGCAACGGCGTTGAGAATATTTTCGTGCGCAACAGCTGCCTCGGAGTTACGGTCACGTGCACCACGGGCCTGGCTCTCTCCAGCATCTCCGCGGGCACTGATGCTTCTCCGACGAGCGGGGCCAGTTTGGTCCCTTCGATCAGCGGCGATGGTCACACGGTCAGCTTCCTGTCGTTTGCACCGCTCGCCGCCGCCGATAAAAATACACTCGACGACATCTATCTGGGCAGCACCACTTACTAATCAGAATCGACGGGCGCACGATTTTGCCGCTTTTCGCTTGAGGGCTGACCGGAGGCGGCGTTACCCCGCGCAGGATCTACTTTATTCCTTGAGTTGCGCTGAAGAGGAATGAAGCAGAGCCGCACGAGCCATTGACAAGGTGAACGCTAGGGATTCCTTGGGCACACTGGTAACGAAGGGGCCGACGACCCAGCCGAGTCCAGTGGGGATATCGCGGGTGAGTGAAATGGCTTGGCATTCGATATACGTGCCGCCATCTTTTTCTTCAAAACGCCAAAACGTGTTCATGCGCCAGAGAAACCCTCGATCGTGGCCCTCCGGCTCGAGTTTTTCGTTGGGCTGTCCGGCGTTTTCCACTTCCTGGACGCGCGTGGTGCGCGAGCGGCTCCAGGCGTGGGTGGAATCCACAACGTGGTAGTGCACCTGCTGATCCGTATCAATCACTGTGGTGATGACTTTCTTATTGTAGAAGCGCAGCAGCACGAAATAATCATCGCCTTCGTGCCGCAAAATTTTCGAGCGCGTAATGTCCGGCTTGAAGTAATCCACTTTGTGATCGTAGTCCTGCATGAAGGAGAGCGTTTGGGTCAGCGTCGCGCCCGGCACAAACACAGTGCCGATCCAGTGGTGGATGATTCCGCCGGGAACGGAAATGGTCTTGCCATTGTCGAGCGTGTACAGCCGCTCGATCACGATTTGGCCGTTGTGTAATTGGGCCTCGACCGCAGCGCGGCGCGCATCCGGCAGCCGCTCGACCCACAGGTACGGTCCGTTCTGCGCGAGTTCGGAATTGACTTCCGCTTCGGTGAGTTGGATATACCGGTCGTACGCCTGCACCGCCTGCGGTTGCAAGTCCGTGGCGTTCAGGGATAAAGGCAACATGAACAGAACCACGAGCAACATCGCGGTTGGCCTGCGCGCCGATCTGGATAGTTTTGCCGTCATCTGTCCGATGTCTCTGACGCACTTTCGGCATAGCTGCGCTGCGGCAGAGCCCAATCTCATCAGAAGCACGCGGGCGGCCATCAGTTGCAGCTATTCGTAGAGGATTTGTCGCAAGGAAATTCTTGGCCGGTGACGCCCGGACTGAATCGCACTGATCTGGATTTGGGCTCGCGGCAACTAAGAGCGGCGAGGGAAAGAGGCGATACCGGCCGGCGCGTTCGTGAACTGATGTTCAGCCCTGCCTGCCAACGGAATTGTGTAGAAGGGGCGCCGGCAGCAGGGCTTGGACGGGTTGGATAGCGTGCCCCGGCTCCTTTTTTTGTGGAACCGTCGTCCCCGCAATCGCAGCTTCCAACCCGCACCCCAATTTTGGCGATAGCGCCGACAAGAACCAATGGCGCGCGCGGCTCAAAAATTTCGGTACGCGAGTATTAGTACTCATTGTTCCAAACGGCGGCAGCCCTGCAGATAACTGGTTACTTATCTGCGTGTTAGAAAAAATGGCTGCGCAGCTCAGAGAAATGCGGAAGTTTCGCCCAGGTAGAGTCGGAAATCGGCTTCGCTCGTCCAAGTTGGATTCGGATGTTCCGACGGTAAATTATGAAATGGCCTTCAGAGTGCCATCGAAGGTTTCAAACTCGATGCGCAGGAGCCAGTCGAAATGGAATTTCTCAGCGGCCATCCACTTTTCGAGCTCTTCGCGAGTGGTGGCGTCGAATTCCGCGAACATTTTTCCTTCCTGCATGTTGACGAGAACTCGCCGCGCGGTGACCGATTGCGCGGCCAAGATTCGCCTGGCAAGCTCTTCGGCGCCCTGGCGCGTCAAGCATGCAAGTGTATGTTGCGACAGGTAACGAGGCATCCCGGCTCCTGTTCCGATAGAATAAGCGGCGCCCTAGATAGACGCATCCAAATATAACGTGAGTGGAGCGAAATCACATGCCTGAGGCGCGCAAGGCCCACCCTTATTACATGTATCAGGCGATTCACGATCAGCCCGCGCTGATCGAGAGCGTGCTGGCGCAGCGTGTGGGAATCGATCGTATGGCGGACGGAGTGGCGCACAAGGAGCGCATCACTTTCGTCGGCATTGGGACGTCTCTGCACGCGGCGCGAGTGGCGCAAAGCTGGATGCGGGAATTCACTGCCGGCGTTTTTTGGGCTTACGCGGAGCAATCATTCGAATTGGTACATCATCCGGCGGCTCTCGGCCGCAATGATGCCGTGGTCGTAATCACCCACACCGGCACTACTACCGCTTCTCTCGAGGCTCTGCATATGGCGCGAACCACGGGAGCATTCACGGTGGCGATCACCGGCCAAGTGAGCAACGACGAAATTCGCGGCGCTAATTTTCACATCGAAACCTGCGAGCAGGAAATCGCTTTTGCCTATACCAAAAGCTACACCACCGCGTTGACGGTGTTGGCGCTGATGAACGCGCGGATCGCCAGCCAAAAATACTTGCTCCCGACGCCATCCCTGGTAGAGCCGCTCGATCGGCTGCCAGAACTGCTCCGGCAAGCGCTGGCACTTGAGTCAAGAGTGCGCGAATGGGCCCAGCGCGTGGCGCCGCTTTCGCGTCTCGAGATTTTCGGTTCAGGGGCGGCTTGGCCCACCGCCAGCGAAGCGGCGTTGAAGATTAAGGAAGCCTCCTACATCGCCGCCGAAGGATTCGAGACAGAAGAAATTCTGCACGGGCCGTTTTCGGAGACCGATTCGCGCGGCTCCCTCATTGGCTTATTCACGGGCAGTTCGGGCGACGAGCGCGGCCGACAGATTCTGCGCGCTGCCGGCGAACTGAAGATGCCGCGTCTTGCGATTACGGTGCCTTCGGCGAACCACGATCTATCCGCCGAGGAAATTCTTGAGGTCCCCGAAACTCCCGAATGGCTTTCGGCCTTCGTCCATTTGATTCCCTTGCAACTTCTGACGTACTACCTCGCGCTCGAACGCGGCGTCAGTCCCGACAGCGGCCGTATGGAGCAACCCGCGCACGCCGCTGCATCCAAACATTACAAGTACTGACCGTTGCGAAGTGCTTCAGCCCTGCAATCCCACTGACGGACAGTCGGCCGTACGATGTGAAAGCACGCCTGTCCGGACGAACAGGAGTTCCTTTTTAACTACACCTGTGCCCCGCCTACGCGATGACCAAGCGCGCAAGCCCTAAAATTGAATGAAAAGCACTTCAGGAGTCGTCCATGAAGCGATTCGTTCTCATTCTTATTTGCGCTGCATTGATGGCGTTGGGTACTGCCGCTGGCGACGACGGTGGGATGGGCACGCTGGCCGGGACTGTCGTCGGAAGAAACGGCAAGCCCGTGGCAGGCGCGCGGGTCACGTCGCAAAATGCGGGCGGCGATCATCCTCAAGTGACCACTACAAACCAACAGGGGCGATTTTTCTTTCCGGATCTCGTGCATGGCTATTACGACGCGCGCGCTTACCACGACGGCGAGTGGAGCGACTGGAAACACAACGTCGAAGTGACCACTGGCAAGCAAACCGAACTTACTCTCCGATTGATCGCCAAACCAAAATAATCGCACCAGCGCAGCGCGCCGATCGAGATTCCCAGCGCGTTGTTCGCCTGTCCCCGCGAACAGGAGTTCCTTTTCGAGAACATTTTGCGGCATTGGGCGCAAGGCGCTCGGGAAGCGGCGCGTAAAATTGGCTCAGAAGTATCCCGGGGTGCAGAATGAAACGAACTGTCCTTACTCTTGTGATCGCGACGGCGTTCGCATTCGCCGTCGCAGCGAACGCTCAATTTGCCAGGGGACTGGGAACTCTGCAGGGAACGGTGGTGGATGCTCATGGCAAGCACGTCGTGGACGCCAGCGTCACGATTCAGACCTCTGACGGTCTCAGCCCCCACGCAACACACACCGACGCCGACGGACATTTCCAATTCGCGCGATTTGACGCCGGCCAGTATGACGTACGTGCCTATGCGGACGGCCAATTTTCCGATTGGGACAAGCGCGTAGTGATTCGTCCTAAGAAAACCACGGACATCACGCTGCGCATGCCACCCAAGAGCGACGTGAAGGTCAACGTACCCGGCGAGTAGCGGCAACTGGCGTTGCGATGGCGATTCGAAAATATCTCCGCGCCGCAATTTCGCGTTCCCCCTCACTCGTAACGCAACGCCACCATCGGGTCCACGCGCATCGCGCGACGCGCCGGGAAGTAGCAGGCCAAGACCGCCGTCGCAGTCAGGACGACCGAGACCGCGAAGAACGTCAGCGGATCGCTTGCGCTGACTCCGAACAACAAGTGTGAAAAACTGGAAAGCACGCGAGTGAGCAGCAGTGCCGCCACTGCGCCGATCGCCAAACCGGCCAGCGCCAGCCGCACACCCTGTCCGATCACCATCTGAAATACGTCCCACTTCTCCGCACCGAGCGCCATGCGAATGCCAATTTCATGCGTGCGCAGGCCTGCCAGGCACGAAATCACGCCGTAAATTCCGACGGCGGCCAGCAGCAATGCCAAACCCGCGAACGCTCCCAATAAAATCATGGGAAATCGCTGCGAGGACATGGACTCGGATACAATCTGCTGCATAGTTTGGACATTGTAAACTGGTTGGTCATTGCCGGTCCCATAGACCGCTGCTTTGATCGCGGGCAGCACCGCTGCGGTGTCGAGCGGCGTGCGAACCATGACCGTCAGATAGCCAAAATTGTCGGGCACCCATTGGTCCGGATCTTGATAAAGCGGGAAGTACATCTGATTTTGGATGTTTGTTCTGGGATCATCCAGCGCCCAGTGCCTCACATGGCCCACCACGCCGACAATCCGACAAGGACCAAAGGATGCAAAGCCAGCTGAAATTGTCTGGCCCAACGGGTCACTGTCTGGAAAATACATACGGCTGAAGATACTGTCGATGACCACAACACACGAGGACTCGGTGGTATCCTCCTCAGTGAAAAAGCGGCCTCGAAGCAGCGGTATTCCCATCGTGCGGAGGTAATCCGGGCCCGTCATAAACAACACTAGCCGCGGCGCTGCCTGGAGCGAAGCTGGCTTCTGCGAGCCAATCCAGAAGGGCATTGTGGCGCCGTGACCGCCCAGCGGAAAAACGTCGGTGAAATCCGCCGCCTGTACACCGGGAATCTTCCGAATCCGCTCGATTAACTGCCGGTAGGCAATTCGAGTACTCGCAGCCGTCTTCGTCAGCGAGTGCGAAACCCCCACCTCGAACGTGATCACATGCCGCGCGTCGAAGCCGGGATTGGCGTCCCACAAGTGGCGAATCGAGCGGAGCAATAGGCCGGCCCCGACAAGCAGCACCAACGTCAAGGCCATTTGGACAATGACGAGACTGCTTTGAGCGCGATGACGCGCGCGGGTCAAGCTGCGCCCCCCCTCCTTCAACGAGGCTTGAAGATCGGCGGTCCAGTTTTTCAGCGCAGGCGCGACACCGAACAGAATTCCAACAGCAATCGAAACACCCAGCGTGAAGAGTAGTACGGGTCCATTCACACCGATGTTTCCGCTGCGCGGTAAGTCTCCCGGTACCGCCGCCAGTACCCGTCTTACTCCCAACATTGCAAGCAGAAGCCCGACCCCGGCGCCGGCGAGCGAGAGAAGTACGCTTTCCGTCAGTAGCTGCCGCACGTTGCGGGCGCGATTCGCTCCGAGCGCCGAGCGAATCGCAAATTCTCGCGTGCGCATTGCCGAGCGCGCAAGCAAGAGATTGGCGACGTTTGCGCAGGCGATCAACAAGACCAACCCCACGGCTCCCGACAGCAGCAGAAGCGTTCCGCCGACGCTTCCAACAATCACTTGCTTAAGAGGCTCGATGTGAATTCCTAGATCTCGATTGGCATCGGGATAAAGTTTATCCAACCCATTCTGGATCGCACTCAGCTCCGCTTGCGCCTGGGACACGCTTACGCCAGGCTGGAGGCGCGCTATGCAGAGAATCCAATGGCTTGCGCGGATATTGAGAACCACCGGATCACCTTGTCCCAGCGGCGTATAGACATCGGCGTCGGCTTCGAAATGAAATCCAGGTGGCGTTACTCCAACGATTGTGTAATCAGTCCCGTCCAGGGTTACGGACTTGCCGAGCGCCTGAGGACTGCCGTGAAACTCATTTCTCCATAGACGATTGCTGACGATGACTATTGGCGCTGCCCCATGCTGATCCTCGTTTGGCGAAAAATCGCGCCCGAGGGCCAGTTTTACGCCCAGCGTATTGAAAAAGCCCGACGATATCTGCGCAGCATCAACGTGTTCAGGTGTCCCAGGACTCGTCAGATCGTATCCATATGGCGTCATCCCGGCCATGTGCTGAAATGAGCCGGCAATGCGCTTCCGATCGAGAAAATTAGGGTATGAAACGGCCACGCGTGGAAGGCGCGGATTGTTCTCCCAGACCACAACTAGGCGGCTTGGCTGAAAGTAAGGCAACGGCGCCAACAACACGCCTTGCACTACGCTGAAGATAGCGGTGTTGGCGCCAATGCCGAGTGCGAGCGTCAGAATCGCCACCGCCGTGAAGCCGGGGCTCTTGCGGAGGATGCGCAGGCCGTAGCGAACGTCCGCCCACAAAGTTTCCAGCCAGAAGCCGCAGCGCTGCTCGCGGCAATATTCCTTCACGCCTTCGGCTGCGCCCAATTGCAAGACGGCTTGGCGGCGCGCTTCGTCAGGTGGTAGGCCCGTAGCAATGTTCTCGGCAGTTTGCTGCTCGACGTGGAAGCGCAGTTCATCGTCGAGCTGCTGCTCCCATTTCTTGCGCGACCATCGCCGCCAGAAATTCATATCGCGCTCCCGCCGCTCAAATATGCCGAACCGCATCCATTGGACTAGCATTGATCCAGGGCCAGGCCGCCGCATAGGCGATAGCCATCGAGACCAGCACAATCAGCAGTGCCACGGGTATTAACACCTGCAACTCGACGGGACGGATGCCGTAGAATTGTGAGTTGAAAATGATCGTGGCCGCAATGCCCAGCAGGAGGCCTATCAGCACGCCGAAGCCCGCAATAATGGCGGTCTGCCGCAGGAATAGCGTCACGAGGTGCGATCGCAGGGCTCCTAGCGCCATACGGATTCCGATTTCCTTCTTCCGCTCGCTGACGGAATGAAAAACCGTACCGTAAAGCCCCATCGCTGCCAATAGCAGCGCGAGAGCGCCAAGTCCGCTGACAACCTGCATTGTGAGGATGGGGACGAAGAGCGTAAACCTCATCCATTCGTCCAACGTCACCGCCGGCATGTCGCTTGGAGTGCCCAGTTTCCGTACGATCTGCGCGAGCGGCTCGAGCCATTGATGAGCGTCGCTCTTGGTTCGAACGATCAGGGCGATTCCGGTTTGATAGTGCTGGGCGAGGTTGTAGTACATATAAGGACGAGTCGGTTCATCGAGATCGCTGTATTTGCCGTCTCCAACCATGCCCGCGACGGTGACCACCCGGTCGCCGTTTTTGATCCGCATGCGCTTGCCCACCGGGCTTTCGCCAGGCCAGTAGGTTTCCGCCAACTTGTGGTTGACCACGACTACTTCGGAGCTCTTTTCCGTATCGGAGGAATCAAACGTTCGCCCAGCCAGCAGGGGAATGCCCAGCGTTGCAAAATAATTGCCGTCCACAGCGGTGTACGAAATCTTGACGGGTTGCTGATTATTGTCGGCTTTGTCCTCGAAATGGACTTCACCCTCGTCCCAAGCGTTCTCTCCGAGTGGAAGTGCGGGTGCCAGGCAAAACGATTCGACTCCGTGCAGTTGCGATGCAGCGTGGCGCAGGTCATCGTAAAACTTCCGTCCTTGGGCCTCGGAGTACCCACTTTCTTGCAGATCCACCATTACGGCCGCAAGGTTCCGGGCGGAAAAGCCCGGATTCACTTCTCGGAGATTGTGCAAACTGCGCAGGCACAGCCCGACTCCCACCATTACCAATGTGCACACCGCCACTTGGATGACCAGCAGCACATTTCGCAGAACGCCTTTGCCCGTGCCTCCTACCGCAATTTCTCCGCTCATCGCTCCCGCCAGATTCGGCTTCGAAGACTGGAGCGCCGGCGCCAGTCCAACCGCCAGGCCCGCGATGACGATCAGGCCAAACGTCATGGCCAGCACCGTCCCATCGGCGCGAAAATTAGCTGCGAACGTGAACGCACCCAAGACTGGAAGAGAAGCGTTGAAATCAGAAAGCTTTCTGAGAGGCACCAAGGCGGTCAGAAATCCCACGATGCCACTTGCCGCGCACAGGATGGCGCTCTCCGTCAGGAGCTGGCGCACCAACCTTCCACGCGTTGCTCCGAGTGCCACGCGGATCAGCACTTCTTGCTTCCTTCCCGCCGCCAAACCCAGCAAGAGATTCGCGACGTTGGCGCAGGCGATGAGCAAAACGAGCAAAACAATCGTGACTAACACGCCCGATATCAATTCAGCTGTTGATTGCGAATCCGGAGGCAGTACGCTGATGTTCGTCAGTACGGCGGTGCGATCTTTATCCGCTTCCGGAAAGGCTGCTGCAAGTTGCGCTGACAAAGCTTGGAGTTCTGCACGCGCCTCTTGCTGCATCGCGTTCGCCTTTAGCCGTGCGACTAGCAGGAGTCCTCGCGCCCTGCGATCTGTGAGTGATCCGGGGTCCTGAAAGATATCCGCCGCCGTAGCCAGAGTGACGAACACATCGGTTCCAAATCCGAACACGGTTCCCGAAAAGCTTTTCGGCGCAACGCCGATAATCGTGAGCGTATGCCGTCTTAGCGTCAGCGTTTTACCTGTGATCTCGGGGTCCGCTCCCCACCGTTTCCAACAGGAATAGCTCAGCACTGCGGACGGGCTCTTCTTATCGTCATCGCCACGGACGAATAGTCGACCGAGCATAGGCCGGATTCCCATGACGGTGAAGTAGTTGTCGGAAAGCGTGTTCATTGTTCCGACTTCGTTTCGTTTGCCAAAACTCATGTTTAATTTCGAAATCGAATTCGGAAATGCTGCGATGCCGGAAAATACTTGGTTGTTGTCCCTGTAACACTGGTAGTCCGGGTAGGAAACATCCTCGAAGGCTCCTGTTGGCGAGCGCGTATAAATCGTGACCAGGCGACCCGGATCAGCCGCTGTGGGCGGGCGGAGCAAGACCGTGTTCCATACGCTCAGGCCTATCACGCTGACGGCCATTGCAACTCCCAATGAACAAACCGCCAGAGATGTGAGTCTCCAGTTCTTGCTCAGCATGCGCACGCCATAGCGGCCGTCGGCGCACAGAGTTTCCATCCAGAAACCGCGGCGCTGCTCGCGGCAATCTTCCTTCACGCCTTCGGCTGCGCCGAGTTGCAGAACGGCCTGGCGGCGCGCTTCGTCGGGAGCGAAGCCCGCGGCGATGTTCTCGGTAGTTTGGCGCTCGACGTGGAAGCGCAGTTCTTCGTCGAGCTGCTGTTCCCATTTTTTGCGCGAGAACCAGAGACGCCACGATTTCACGGCTTGTGCCTCCTAAGAATTCGCGAACGGCCGTCACCGCAAGTGCGGAACATGCCGCTAAGTGCGCTGCAGGATCAATGCGACGGCGGTGGACATGCGTTCCCAGTCGGCCAGTTCTTTCTCAAGCTGCTGGCGGCCGGCTTTCGTCAACGTATAAAACCTGGCGCGGCGGTTATTTTCCGAGGCGCCCCACTCCGCGCGGATCCATTTCTTGCGTTCCAGGCGGTAGAGCGCGGGATAGAGCGAGCCCTGCTGGATTTGCAGGATGTCGCGCGAGACTTGCTGAATGCGCTGGGCGATTCCCCAGCCGTGCATCGGCTCGAGCGCCAGAGTTTTCAGGATCAGCAGGTCGAGAGTGCCTTGCAGAATCTCCGCGGGTGCGCTCATGCGTTCTTCCCCTAGACGAACTGCAAGAGTGTGCCGCCCCTCCTGTAGATTGTCAACAGGGAAGCTGCACGCTGCGGTCCGATTCGGGTCTTGCGGCGTTTGCGTCCCTGCCTTCATTATGAATGTCATGCCATCCGACCGTAGCGCGCCTCTGTGGGGTGCGGACGACCAGAACCAGCGACTGAATGAACTCACGGCCAGCACCGCCGACGCGGCGAAGGAAATTCCTTTGCGCCGTGACGTGCGTTCGCTCGGCATGTTGCTGGGCAAGGTGCTGGCGGAACAGGCGGGCGATTCGCTGCTGGAAGCGGTGGAAGGGCTGCGCCGCCTCTTAATCCAGCAGCGCGAAGAGCTCTCCGCCGCGGGAAAACAATGGAATCCGCAAAACGAGCTGATGGCGGAAGCGCGTGAAATCATCGCGGGGCTGGAAGTGGAAGACGCGTATCGCGTCAGCAAAGCGTTCGCGATTTATTTCGAACTGACCAACCTCGCGGAAACCAATCATCGCAAGCGGCGCCGCCGCGCGGCAAAACTACACGCCGAACAGCCCCCGCTGGCTGGGTCATTTCGCGGCACTCTGCTGCGCATGCGCGCTGCGGGAATTTCTGCGAACGATGCGCTGGCCGCGCTGCGCAAGCTGCAAATCACGCCCGTCTTCACCGCCCACCCGACCGAGGTGGCCCGGCGCACCGTACTCCTGAAGCGGCGGCGCATTGCGCAGTATCTGGAAAATCTGGACCGGTTGCCGCTTTCAGCCGGCGATGCCGCTGAGTACGAATCATTGATTCTCGCGGAAATCACTTCGCTGTGGCAGACCGACGAAGTGCGCCTGAAAAAGCCCGGCGTGATTGACGAAGTCCGTATGGGCCTGGATTTTTACCCTATGACGCTTTTCGATACGCTGCCGCGCCTGTACGCCGAACTGGAGGAGTCCTTCCTCGAAGTCTACGGCCGCGCGCTGAGCCACGAAGAGTTTCCGGAATTGTTGCGCTTTGGTTCGTGGATCGGCGGTGACCGCGATGGCAATCCGCTGATCACGGCTCAATCCACGGCGGACGCGCTGGAACTCGCGCGCACCACGATTCTGGAGCATTACGCTCTGGAAGTGCTGCGGCTGATTGACGAATTGAGTTCGTCGCAGCACCAGATCGACTGTTCCACCGAATTGAAAGCGGCGCTGGCTCGATACGAGTCAAAGTTCGGCGACGAACCCTCGCGTGGAAAATGGATTTCCGAGCCGGAACTCAGCCGCCACTTCCTTGATTTCGTGCGAATCCGATTGCGCCACACCCGCGATGATCCGCGTAGTCCGTACGCTTACACCGCGGCGAATGAATTGCAGCGCGATCTTCTTCTGCTGCGCGCCAGCCTGTTGGAAAACCGCGGGCAACGCCTGGCGGAACTGCTCGTGGATCCGCTCCTGCGGAAAGTCCGCACCTTCGGTTTTCATTTGCACACGCTGGATATTCGGCAGCACGCAGCCGTGCACGCCAAAGCGTTGGCGGAACTGGCGGGGGCCGCGATGCCGGCGCTGGCAAAGTCCACCGGCAAACGTGACGAGTTTTCAGCGGGTGTTTCACCGGAATCCACGGAGCTGCTCGATACGTTTCGCATGATCGCGCAATTGAAGAAGAGCCACGCACCGAAGGCGATCCGGGCGTACGTCATCAGCGGAACCGAATCTGAAAATGACGTTTTCGCAGTGCTGCGCCTTGCGAGTATTTGCGGCGTGCAAGTGGCGGCCGCGACGAACGATCCGGGCCTGATGCCCGTGCCGCTATTTGAATCCATCGCTTCGTTGCGCGCAGCCGGCGAAACGATGCGGCGCGTGTGGACTGCTCCGGAATACAAGAGCCTGCTCGATTCCTGGAACCGCCGCCAGGAAGTAATGCTCGGTTATTCGGACTCGAACAAAGACGGCGGAATGTTGACCAGCACGTGGGAATTGCACAAGGCGCATCGCGCCCTGCACGAAGTGGCGCGGGACTGCGCAGTGAAGCTGCGGCTTTTCCACGGCCGCGGCGGAACGGTGGGTCGCGGCGGCGGTCCCACGCATCGAGCTATTCTAGCGCAGCCGGCCGGCGATTTTTCCGGCGAGATTCGCATCACCGAACAAGGCGAAGTGCTCAACTGGAAATATTCCGATCCGGTGCTGGCCGAATGGAATCTCGAACTGATGATTGCGGCGTCCTTGGAAGCGTTGACGCGCCCGGAAGGCCCGGCACCGGGTGGCGACCGCCGATGGGATAGCAACATGGAGGAGATGTCGCAGGAGGCGTACGCCTACTACCGGCGTCACATCGTCGAAAACGCAGACGTGCTCGAATATTTCGAGCAAGCCACGCCGGTAAACGAATTAGAGAACGCGCGCATGGGATCGCGACCCGCCCGCCGCTCGGAAAGCCGCAGGCTGCAAGACCTGCGCGCAATTCCGTGGGTGTTCGGCTGGATGCAAAGCCGCCACGCGGTGCCGGCTTGGTTTGGAGTGGGCTATGCGTTTGAGCGATTTGCGGCGAAAGGACCGGATCAAGAAAAACGGCTGAAAGAAATGATGCGCTCGTTCGTTCTGTTTTCCGACCTGGTGCGTAACGTTGAGATCGCCATGGCCAAAGCGGATCTCACGATTGCACGGCTCTACGCCAACATGCTGGTCAGCGACGCCGGCCTGCGCGAGCGAGTTTTCACAATGCTGGCCGAAGAATTCGAACGCACCCGTCGGATGCTGCTAATGATCACTGGGCAAAGGGAACTGTTGGAAGGAAACTCAGTGCTGTCGCAGTCTATCCGCCTGCGGAATCCATATGTTGATCCCATGAGTTTGATCCAGGTGGAACTGCTGCGGCGCAAACGGGCCGGCACGGATACGGAAGCCTCGAATTATGCGCTAGGCGCAACCATCAACGGCATTGCCGCCGGCCTGCACAACACCGGCTAGAGCTCAGCGGCTGCTATTTCTCGAGCTGAGAACATGCAAGCCCAAGTCATTGCCATCAGGCCGGTTCGGGTGTACGCTCACTCAATGAGATTCTGCGCTCAGAACTGCTGCGTGTGCTGCTGTTGTGCGTGTTGCACGCAAGTGTCTTCTGGCGCGGGGAGGCTAGGCATCTAGAAAGCGAAATCTAGCCCGAGATTTTCCGACCCACCGCCAGAAGTCAGCTGGCCGGTGGGTTTTTTGTTTATCCGCGGGTTTCACAAGGCATCCAATTTCGAGGAGGAAAGAGAAATGAGCGACTACAAGCATCCGGAAGTACTGGTTTCCACGCAGTGGGCGGCCGACCATCTGAACGAACCGAAGGTCCGTCTCGTAGAAGTGGACGTGGACACCACGGCTTACGATCAAGGCCATATTCCCGGCGCGGTGGGCTGGAATTGGCAATCGCAGCTGCAGGACAACGTTCGCCGCGATCTAATTGACAAGTCGACGCTCGAGAAGTTGCTTGGACAGTCCGGCATTTCCAACGACACCACGGTTTTGCTCTACGGCGACAACAACAACTGGTTCGCCGCCTACGCGCTTTGGCAACTGAAATACTACGGCCACAAAGATGTGCGCCTCATCAATGGCGGGCGCAAGAAATGGGTCGAAGAAAAGCGTCCGCTGACTACTGATGCAGCGAAAGTAGCGCCGGCAACTTATCACGCCACGGGGCCGGACGAATCCATCCGCGCGCGCAAGGAAGCCATCTTCGCGTTCGTCGATAAGAAAAAGCCCGCACAATTAGTGGACGTGCGCTCAGTTGACGAATTCACCGGGAAAATTATCGCGCCGCCGGGAATGAGCGAAACCGCGCAACGCGCCGGGCACATTCCGGGCGCGGCAAATATTCCGTGGGCGCAAGCCGCGAATGAAGACGGCACTTTCAAGTCTGCGGATGCACTGAAGGAGCTCTACGGAAAGAAGGGCATCAACGGCGCCGAAGAAGTAATCGCCTATTGCCGCATCGGCGAACGCAGCTCGCACACCTGGTTCGTGCTGAAATATCTGCTCGGTTTTGAAAACGTGAAGAACTACGACGGTTCGTGGACCGAGTGGGGCAACCTGGTGGGCGCGCCAATCGAAAAAGAAGTGGCGGCCGCCGCGCACTAAAACCGCAGCAGGTTCGCAATAGTCGCGCAGGGGCGGGTCGCGCAGTGCCGTTCGAGACGCCTACGAAGCGTCCTCAGGCCCGCCTTCGAGCACTACGGAATCTGATTGTCCGGGACGCCGTTGTGCCGCGCCTCATCTTGTAGCGCGCTGATTTGTGCGGCGATGCCATCGCGTTGCTTTTGCAGTCGCGCGAGCTGATCGCGCCAATCGTCAAGCTTCACACCGTTGTAATGTCGCGTGGAGTTCACCGTCTCGCCGTTCAATCCGGCTTGCAATTCCGAGATCTGCTGGTCCAGCGGCGGCAGCTTCGCCTGCAAATTCGCGATCTGAGCCTGAAATTGTGCGGCGTTTTTTGTGTTGGGCTTGGCCGCAACGGGCTTGGTGGTCGCAGGCTTATTCGGCTTGTTTGAAAACGTCGAAATCGCCGGATCCTTGTGCACGGCCCCCATATCCTCGTTCGTCCAGACTTTTTTCGCGGGCACCGTGGGTGTCGCAGGGGTTGCAGCCGTTGCGTTCTGCGCCGTCGTCGTCGCGTTTGGCGTCGTTGATTGCGCCGTCGTGCGGCCCGTCGCGTTGTCAGCCTGTGGCGAAGCGTTCTGCGCACGCGCGTGGCCCGCGAGGATGCTGGTGCTCATGAAAGACAGTCCTATCACGAACAGGAGTGTGTGCCGACGCATGGAACCTCCTCTGGAATTGCTGCGTTCACGGGTGCTACGTTTTATGACGAAAGGGAGGCTGGGGCCTCAATAGGACTATTGTGCACCCATTGCGATTCAATTGAAGTCTGGGTGGTCGGAAGAGTTACGGGTCTCCGTAGGTCGACTTGCCGGTTGCGAGCTCATTTTGAACCAGCGCCAGCGCTTGTTTTGGAGAGCCATCGCGATGGTAGTCGCTCACTTCGATGTACTGGTGTTCTTCGAACGTAAAAAGGAATTTCCGCGCCGTGAAGTCATATTGGTAGCGAGTCGGCAGCCAGATCCCCGGCGCCACTTCCGCTTGATCCAGCGTGAAGACGCCGCCGCGGTAAAGTTTTCCAAGAATTCCGCCTCCGAAGGAAAGGTCGTGGATCACGTGCGCTTCGCCGCGTGCTAATTGACTGGTGGCGTGGTCCACCCAGATTTTTGCTGTGACGCGCGTCAGCACATCCTGCGCGATCGAGTGCGGATGAAAATCAGGATTGGGGTCCACCTGAAATACGTCGCAAAGACGCCCGTTTCTCGTTTCTTGCCCGATCCATTTCGTCAAGAACGCATTGCGCGCCGCATCCACTATCTCTTTGCGCTCTTGCTTCTTTTTCTGCGACTTCTCGTAGGCCGACTTGGTCCTGGGGTCGTCAGGTTTGAGCATGAGTTCTAGCAGGTCTCGCCAGGCAATCAGTTGTCGGTGATAATCCGCCGCGTCTGCCGGCTTGCCGTTATCTTTCAGCAGCAGCTTGATCGTGCCAGTGCCGGTGGGGACCACCCGATACGTCCTGTCTTCCAGCACTCGAGGCGCGTCGCCTGCGGTGCGATCCATGTGGCGCTCGACGCGCTCGTATTGCTCCAGAGCCTCGTCGTTGCGATGCTGGTTATCAATAAGCTTTTGAGAGCGCGCCTGGATTTCGGCGTCTGAAGGAGCTTGTCCAACCGTAGCTGACGCGGGGTTTTGTTTGCCCAGGCCCAGTTCGGGGGTAAGGTTGAGGGCGTCCGTCGTTGAGGCATCGGTGGGTGCATGGGCATGGCGCATAACGCGGCTCGGCGCAGCCGCAATTCCCGCCACCGCTAGAGCGGCAGCCAATCCCGGAGCCGTAAGTCCTTTCAGCATATCGAGCGGGCCTATGGCCGATCAAGCTATTACTGCTAATACGGCTTAGCGTCGCAGCTTCGATTCTACCTTAATCCCCAGCCGAATCCTCGGGCCCGGAGTACCGGCTGGGCCGCGCCCCCGAGTCAAAAAATGTCGGCGATTCTGAACTTTTCTACGCGCCCATCCGTCTTATGCTAGTAGAACCTATGAAAGCCGCCCTAGGCCGTTCCGAAGCCCGGCAGACCCTCGCCGCCCTGCGCGAGACGATCTTCATTGCTCTAGACACGCTCCGGGCACACAAGCTTCGGACGTTCTTGACCCTGCTCGGGGTCATCCTCGCGGTCACCACCCTGGTCGCTGTCATTTCTGTGTTGAATGGCCTCAACGTATACGTTGCCGATAAAGTCGCCAACCTGGGCGCGAATGCGTTCGTGGTAGACCGCATCGGCATCGTCACTAATTTCGAAGAATGGAACAAAGCGCGCAAGCGTCCTCCTCTCGGTATGGAGGATCTAGAAGCGCTCCGCGAGGGCATGAAGCTGGCCAATTCCATCGCCGGCGAACAGGATACGACCGCGGATGTCCGCCATGGCAACGACCTAAGCGAAGACGTCAACATTATTGGCGCGACTCCCACTTTCGCGCCCATCCGGGATATTGATGTCTCCAACGGCAGGTTGCTCACGGAAGTGGACGAAATTCACCGGTCAGCGGTCTGCGTGATTGGCGCCGACGTCGCCAACAAATTATTCCCCGGCGTAGACCCGGTAGGGAAGGATATTCACGCCGGGCAAGGGCAGTACCTGATCGTGGGCGTGGCCACTCCCAAGGGCAACGTGCTGGGCCAGTCGCAAGACAATTTCGTGATGATTCCCCTCGGCACGTATCGCAACGAGTTTCTCGCGCCGCAGGACTCGGTCTCGTTCTTCGTGCAAGCGCGCGCGCCGGAATTGATGGACGCCGCGGAAGACGAATCGCGAGTGATTTTGCGTGCCCGCCGCCATGTCCCCTATGCCGCCGACGACAACTTCGCGATCATCGCGCCCACCTCGATCATGGGTTTGTGGAATCGCATCACCGGCAATGCTTTCGGAATCGCGATCTGGATCACGTCGGTCTTTCTGGTGGTTGGCGGCGTGGTGATCATGAACATCATGCTGGCGAGTGTGACCGAACGCACCCGCGAGATTGGCCTGCGCAAGTCGCTGGGCGCGCGGAAGCGGCACATCGTTCTGCAATTCATGGTGGAATCCTCCGTGCTGGCGGCATTAGGAGGGCTGCTCGGTGTGACTGCGGCCGTGGCCATCGGCCAGTTGGTTCGCGTCGTGACTCCTATTCCGATCTCAACACCAATTTTTGCCATAGCCACGGCCTTGGTTCTTTCCACCGCCGTCGGTTTGTTTTTTGGCATTTATCCCGCGGTACGCGCTGCAAGGCTCGATCCGATTGAAGCGCTGCGGGCGGAGAACTAGGGCCACTCGATGCAAAGTGACTTCCGGGAAAATCTCCAGCTGGCGCTCGATACGGTTCGCGCGCACAAGCTCCGCAGCTTCCTTGCGATCCTTGGCGTGATGATCGGCGTGGCGCTCATTATCCTTGTCGTCGGTCTGGTCCAGGGATTCCGCCAGACCATCCAGGACGAAATCGTTTCGGAAGGAATAGACACCGCGTTCGTCTCCCGCTTCGACCAAGGCCCGCAGAACGGCCGCCGTCCCAAAGAGGAGAAGCTGCGCAAGCCGCTCACACTGGAAGACGCGATGGCGATTCGCCAGCTTTCTCCGGCAATCAAGGAAATCGCGGTGTCGGCCTTCCAGTGGCAACTCGCTCATACGGCGCGTTATCAGGGCAATATCATCGAGGGCACCGATTTTCGCGGCACTTTTCCCGCGTATCTCACGGTCTATTCCAACGCTACGATGAAGGCTGGACGTTTTTTCACCGAAGCGGAGAACGAACACCGCGACAACGTCGTAGTCATCGGCGAAAACGTAGCCAAGGCATTTTTCCCCAGCATCGACGACGCGCTCGGAAAAGAAATTCTGGTGGATGGCTCAACGTACACGGTGGTCGGCGTGTTCGAGAAGCCGCCGAATGGCTTCGGCACCAACGATGAAGACCGCCGCACGGTAATTCCTTACTGGACGTTCATGAAGCTGTATCCGGGCAGCTACGAAATCGGCTATCGCTTTCTGGCTTATTCCGGAAAACTCGATGCGGCGGTGGACCAGGTTCGCGAAGTGTTGCGCCGGCGCCGCGACGTTCCTTACGACAAGCCGGACAATTTTTCCATTCAGACGCAGGTGGAAGTGGTGCAGCAATTCAACGACATCATCGGCGGTGTGGTACTCGCCGTCGTCGTCCTCAGTTCGATTGGCTTGCTGATCGGCGGCATGGGTGTGATGAATATCATGCTCGTCTCCGTCACCGAGCGCACCCGCGAAATCGGCGTGCGCAAGGCGATTGGCGCGCGCAGCAAAGACATTACCTGGCAATTTCTTTTCGAAGCCATGACTCTCACCGGGACGGGCGGCATCATCGGCATTATCGTGGGGAGCGGGATCGTTTTGCTGATACCCGTGGTGAGTTCGCTGAAAGCGATCGTTCCGGCATGGGCCATTATCATCGGTTTCAGCGTGTCTGTCGGCATCGGCCTCATCTTCGGCGTCTGGCCCGCGACGAAAGCTGCCCGTCTGAATCCCGTGGAAGCCCTCCGCTACGAGTAATCAGGAATTGTGCTTACGGTTTTTGCTGGTTCGGTTCGACAGGTACGAGACTGTGCGGATCCAGCTGCGGCACTCCATTGGGACCCATCACGTAGGGATAGCCCGCCGGGTCTTTCAAATCGCCTTGTACTAAGCCCGCGTCCCTCAGCTCCTGAATCGACGTCGGGAAGCGGCCGAATTTTTTCCAATATTCTTCCGAGCTCTCATTCAGCTTCTTGAGCTCCATCTGTGCATCGAGAGCCTGCACGTGGAATAGCGCCCTCTTACGCACCGATTCGTCCTTGGTTGAATTATAAAGTTCGGCCCAAATCAGACGGGAAGTTTCCAGCGATTCGCCGTTTTCGGCTACGCGGGCCGCCATTATTTTCATGAGCTCGCCGGGCGCGGCTGGATTTTTGCTGCCGTCGAGAAAGGCCTCTGATGCTTTCTGGTAATCCTTCAAACGCATGTAGTACAACAACCCGAGATCGTAGTTGAGATGCCATTCGTCCGGGTTGTTGACGATGCCCTTCTTCACCAAGTCCACCGCGAGGTCCGGTCGTCCAGCCCCTCCGGGCGGACGCTCCGCCAGAAAAACGGCGCCGAATCTGTAAGCGATCAACAGCTTTGGGTCGAGCGTGGTGGCAATATCCAGCAACGGCGCAAGCAAATCGAACGAATGACTGCGCCTTTCCATGTGGTTGCCGAAATACTGCACCGCTCGCGTCCAATAAATGTCAGCCATCAGCGGGCCGTAACCGAGGCTCAGTTTTTCAAGCATCGGGCCGGAACGCAGCACCAATTCCTCTTTTTGTTGCGTCACCGAGCCGCTGAGCACGTCAATGCGCGCCTGAACCGCGGCAATTGCCACGAAAAGAACGGGGATGGCGACGAGCGCAAGGACCACCGCTCGTACGTGAGAGGTGATTTTCAGTGTGTGCGTGCTCATTTTAAATTGCGTCCGGAAAACACCGCGGACGCTGCGATTAGAATCACACTTACGTAAAGCGCGGCATACAAGGTGTTGTGCCAAACGAGCGCGAACGGAATCGTTTCGCCGTGGGCCGCCGCTGCAAGTACATTGAAATTGTGAAAATTCGGCAGCAGGTAATAGACGAATCGGGCTATCGCAGCGATTGCCGGGCTTTGCGAATATTCGCTGACGCCCTTGATGTCCGGCGCGAACACTCCCGCCACGTAAATTCCCAGCGTATACAGCGTTGAGAGCATCGGGCTTGAAAAACAGGAGAAGAACAAGGCCAGTGCAGTGATCAACGCCAGCTCTAGTAGAATGAAATACACGGCCGTCAGGATCGTCGCATCCGAGCGGTCGAAACTCCTGCTCACATAAAATAGAGCAGCCGCCAGCCCCAGCGTCATCAGCGCGGTGTTCACCACCAGGGTGAGCAGCAGGCCTGCAAATTTCCCGACCAGGAATTCCCAGCGGCGAATGGGCTTCGCTAACAGGCTGTACAAGGTGCGCTTTTCTATCTCCTTGTACACCAAGCCGACACCGATAAAAATCGCCATGATGATTCCAAAAATGGAAATCGCCGAGAGGCCGAGATTGACGATCACCAGCCGTTCGACGCCGATTGAGATCTGGCCGACGAGAATCGCGGCGCCGATCATCATCAACGCGAAGAAAATCAGGTTGTAAAGCACGCGGTCTCGCACAGCTTCGCGAAAGGTATTCACGGCTACGGCGGCCGGAATCGTGCTCATGCGATCCTCACTTCTGTCGGCTCCTGAGTAGCTTTTTGGCGGCGCACCAGTTTGAAGAAATAGTCCTCGAGCGAAGGCCGTAACGGAGTCACTGAAATGATGCGTGCTTCGTGGCGATGCAGCTCTTCGAGGGTCGGGTAAAGTTCCGCTTCTGGCACTTCGATCCGATAACGATTGCCAGTTTGCGTGGCTCGCTGCACCAAATCGGGCGGCGGTGCTTCTCCCGCGCGCACCTCGAACAATATCTCCATCCCCAGCACTTCCATCGAGACAATCTCCTCCGGCGCGCCAACTCCCTGCAGTTTTCCGCCCACCAGCACTCCCACCCGGTCGCACAAAACTTCCGCGTCGGAAAGAATATGCGTCGAAAAGAAAACGGTCCTGCCTTGGCGCTTTAAGTCCAGGATGATGTCGCGCACTTCGCGGCGCCCCAGAGGATCGAGCCCCGACATCGGCTCATCCAGAAACACGACCTGCGGATCGTGCAGGATCGCTTGTGCAATCCCGACGCGCTGTAGCATCCCCTTGGAAAATTTCCGCAACTGCACGTCGCCGGCGGCCGTCAGCCCCACGAGCTCCAGGAATCGAGTTACACGCTCGCGCCGCTCCGTCGCGCTATAACCGAAAAAGCGTGTGAAGTAATCCAATAGCTCGCGGGCGGTAAGGTAGTCGTAGAAGTACGGCTGCTCCGGCATGTAGCCGATCTCGCGGTGCATGCGCACATCCGCGATCGATCGCCCGCGTATCCGCGCCGTGCCCGCCGTCGGGAAAATCAGCCCCATCAACAGCTTCATCGTGGTGGTTTTTCCCGCGCCGTTCGGTCCCAGGAATCCAAAAGTCTCACCCTCTTCCACGCCGAGCGTCAGATAATCCAGCGAACGGCGCATGCGCTTACGCCAAAACCCAACCGGGTAGTCCTTGGTCAGTCCCTTGATCTCGATTGCGAGGTTCTTCATGGCTGTTCGATTATCATTTTTTTTCGTCTCAGCCGTTCATGTCAATCCCGAGTTGTTGCCTGTTTTGAAACACGCAGTAAGAAATACGACAAAGCGACTTCGTGATGCGGCGAGACCAAAGCCACCATTCGTCGGCGATCACGCGTGCGTCGAAATCGAAAACCAAAACAGGAAAACCGCGAAGTTGCGTGCAATGAGCGGCATGCGCGAAATTAAAATTTGTCCGTAGGCTCCTCCCGCGCGCCCACCACTACAAATAGACGCTTTCGACACGGTTACCCAAACATTTTGTAGTTACTTTATGAATTTTCCTTGACAACTTTTCCACAAACTTCGATACTGCGCTTCCAGACTCGGGGGAAGCGCCAGCCGGTCTCAGCGTATTTTGCTGTGCCGGTCGGCCCTGTAAGCCGGACCGGGCTCTACCGAAAACTCAGAGGGGCACCACCCCACTACGCACCGCGCAGAGCTTTTGCGCGGCTTAGATGGGCATTTCTCTTTTTTCGGAACGGATGGCAATCGCAACGGGATATTGCCGTCTAAAAATTCCGGTCAATATCGAAATGCTCTGTGTACTTCGGTACACACAACCTCACCATCGGGACCGCGGTTGGGAGTAAAATAGGAGTTGCCACTCCCGCTCGGCTCCCCGGCTCACATTTCGACGGCACGACTGCCGGCGCGGAGGCAGAGATGGCGGAAACTAGGACAGCTTTGAACGGTATGACTGAAACAAATCAAATTACGCGTCGCGCGACCGGGCTGGAATTCCAGCGCCGGTTCACCGACGGAAAGACCTCTCCCTTCGACAAGGTTGAATGGGAGCGGCGCACGGCTCTGATCGGCAATGATAAGGGCCAGGTAATTTTTCGCCAGGAAAACGTCGAAGTTCCCAAAACCTGGTCGATGACTGCCACCAATATCGTGGCTTCCAAATATTTTCACGGCAAACCGAATACTCCCGAGCGCGAAACGTCCGTGCGCCAATTGATCGGACGCGTCGTTGACACGATCGTCCGCTGGGGCGACGAAGGCGGCTACTTCGCCTCCACCGAATCCAAGAATATCTTCCGCGACGAACTCACTCATTTGCTCGTCGAGCAGAAAGTAGCCTTCAACTCGCCCGTCTGGTTCAACGTCGGCGTCCAAGCCAAGCCGCAGTGCTCCGCCTGCTTCATCAATTCCGTCCAGGACAACATGGATTCGATCATGAACCTGGCCAAGACCGAGGGCATGCTCTTCAAGTGGGGCTCCGGCACAGGTACGAACTTCTCCTCACTTCGCGGCAGCAAGGAATCGCTCTCGGGCGGAGGCATCGCTTCCGGTCCGGTGAGCTTCATGAAAGGCTTTGACGCCTTCGCTGGCGTGATCAAGAGCGGCGGCAAGACGCGCCGCGCGGCGAAGATGGTGATTCTCAACGTGGACCATCCGGACATCATGGAATTCGTCGAGTCCAAGATGAAGGAAGAGCGCAAAGCCCACGTCCTGATCGAGCAGGGCTACGATTCCTCGATTGACGGCGATGCTTACGCCTCCGTCTTCTTCCAGAACGCCAACCACTCCGTTCGCGTCACCGACGATTTCATGCGTGCGGTGGAAGAAGATCGCGACTGGTGGACCCGCAACATCAACGACGGCAAGCCTTGCGATAAGTTCCGCGCGCGCGATTTGCTTCGTGAAATGGCGGACTCCGCATGGCACTGCGGCGACCCCGGCATGCAGTACGACACCACCATCAACCGCTGGCACACTTGCAAGTCCACCGACCGCATTTACGCCTCGAATCCGTGCTCGGAATACATGTTCCTGGACGATACGGCTTGCAATCTTGCATCGCTTAACCTGCTGAAGTTCCTCGGCCCGAACGGCCAGTTCGAAACCGAAGCTTTCACGCACTCCGTGGACGTCACCATCACCGCGCAGGAAATCCTGGTGGATAACGCCAGCTACCCGACGGAGCGAATCGCGCGCAATTCGCATGATTATCGTCCGCTGGGCATCGGCTACGCCAACCTCGGCGCGCTGCTCATGTCTATGGCGCTTCCCTATGACTCCGACGGTGGCCGCGATTTCTGCGGTGCCATCACCGCGCTGATGACCGGCGAATCCTACGCTCAGTCAGCGCGCATCGCCGAGCGTATGGGGCCCTTCGGCGGGTATCTGCGCAATCGCGAGGCCATGATTGACGTGATGCGCATGCACCGCGATTCGCTGCGGCCGATCAAGGAAGAGCACGTGCAACCGACGCTCCTCCGCGCTGCCAAGAAATCGTGGGACGACGCGCTCGAACTCGGCGAAAAGTTCGGCTACAAGAATTCGCAGGTTTCCGTGCTCGCGCCCACCGGCACCATCGGCTTCATGATGGATTGCGACACCACTGGCATCGAACCCGATCTCGCTCTGGTTAAACAAAAGAGGCTGGTCGGCGGCGGCGTCATCAAGATCGTCAACAACACGGTCCCGCAAGCCTTGATGAAGCTCGGCTATTCGCCCGAGCAAGTCTCGGAAATCGTGGACTACATTGACGCCAACGCCAAGATCGAAGGCGCCCCGCACCTGAAAGACGAGCACCTGCCCGTTTTCGATTGCTCGCTCGCTCCCATGGGTGGCGGACGTTCGATTTCCTGGCGCGGGCATCTGCGCATGATGGCGGCGGCTCAGCCGTTCCTTTCCGGAGCGATCAGCAAGACGATCAACATGCCGGAAGAATCCACCGTCGAAGACATCATGCAGGCCTACATCGAATCATGGAAATATGGCCTGAAAGCCGTCGCCATCTACCGCGACAATTCCAAGCGCTCGCAGCCGCTATCCGCAGCGGGCAAGAAAGTGGACGACAAGGCCGCTGCTGCACCGGCGGGCGGTCCTGAAGTTACCGCTCCAGCGAAGGCCGAGGCAATTCCTCCCGCTCAGCAGGAGCTTTTCGACCGCACCAAGCGCCGCAAGCTCCCCAACGAGCGCGATTCCATCACCCACAAATTCTCGATCGGCGGACACGAAGGTTATCTCACCGTCGGCAAGTACGATGATGGCGATCCGGGCGAAATCTTCATCAAGATGGCGAAAGAAGGCTCCACACTCTCCGGGATCATGGACGCCTTCGCTCTCTCCGTCTCCATCGCGCTGCAATACGGCGTTCCGCTCCGCGCCCTGGTGGATAAATTCGTCAATTCGCGCTTCGAACCTTCGGGCTACACCGGCAATCCGAATATCCGCTACGCGAAATCGGTGGTGGATTACATTGGACGCTGGCTCGGCGGAAAATTCATCTCGCCGGACTACCTGGACGGCGAAGCTACCGTGACCACGGAGCAGGTTGCTCCGGCATCAGCGCCGGAAGCTGCAACGAAGCCGTCAGCCAACGCACCGGTGATGGCGACAAGGTACTCGGAACCCGAAATGTCCACGCGGCAGCGCGCCACCATTGACGACGCGCCGTCCTGCTCCGAGTGCGGCATGCTAATGACCCCCAACGGCAGCTGCTACAAATGCTCCAACTGCGGCGGCACCTCGGGCTGCAGTTAAACGGGAAACGCAAAACCGAAAGACAAGGTTGGTAGGGGCGGGTCTCAGACCCGCCCCCTTTTTATTGCATATACGCGGATCTGGCCGCTCGTGAGGTGCTGCTTCGGTAGGGGCGCTGCTTGCTGCTCCCCAGCTTGCCGCGCTGTTAGCCCTTAGGTATTGCAGCTCCACGTCGCAAATGGCGAAACATCATGCCTCCGGCACGCGCGCCGACTTTCGCAACGACCGCACCGCCGCATACCCAATCAGCAGCACCGCGGCCAGCATCACCAGCCACAGAAACATATCGTGCGTCTCGGTCCACGCGCGCGGATCCACCCAATCGGTATTCACCTCTTCCGCGCCGGTTTGACCCGCCACCGCCATCGCCGCCATCCGTCTCGCCTCCACGCGCCGCCGCAGATCGTACTGCGCGGCCACGGCGCGTTCTTGCCCATAAATCAGCGAATAACTGCGTCCGGGCTGCTGCTCGAAAACGATGTGCTGCGGCGTGATGTACAGCCGCGGTGCCCCATCCGTTAGCGGCGCGTCATTGCCATTTGCGATTTCCACCCGCAAATACCGTCTCTGCGGCGCGCCGTGTGGAACCGGCACCGACAGCTGTTCGAGTTGCGCCTCTTCGCGACGATACCGATAGATTTCACCGCCGCAGACTCCGAACCAATCCTTGCCGTCTGCACTCGAGGATACATTGACGGATCGAATGAACTCCGCCGGCGACGTCACATCAAACAGCACTTCGCTCACGAGCGCTGCAGCCGGGCCCACGTCCGCGCTCCAGACGCTGCGCCCGGCCTGCTGCTTCGCGTCCGGCGCTAAAGCAATTTCCATCGGAACGCGTTCCGCGGGTTCGACCACCTCGTGCAACTCATTCACGCCACTCACAGGAAACTTCGCGTCGCCGTCCAGAATCCGAATGCGCAAGTACTGGGCGTTATTTTCCGAGTAACGCACTACCTGCGTTCCTTCGTGGCCGTCCTTGCGAAAACGGAAAATCGGCGTGCGTTCCTGCACCATTCGCCAGACGTGCCCGTCGTCGCTCGCTTCCACCTGCACCCATTCGATAAAATCCTGCGAGCTTGTTTCGATGCGTAAAGCATTGTGGAACGGCGCGTGCGCGCCCAAATCCACCACCAGTTGCGTGACCTTTCCCTCCGAGAAACTGTTTTCGCGCAAAGTGGACGGAAGCGAGGCTGTGTGCGACGTTCCCGCCTGCCGGAAAATCATGAACGGAACTTCCGCGCCTTGATCGTCAATCACGCGGACGTCGCCTAGCCAGGGTTTGGCGTGGGAATACATGTCCAACGGTGCGACAACGCTGACCAGTTGCTTGGTATCCGTCGGCGGAAGCTCGATCCCTCGCGAGTAGCGCCAATGGTCCCACGCTTGCGGCAACGGCGCAGCCGCCAGCATCGTCAATGCCGCGACCAGAGCCGCGCAAAGAACCCTAGCGCGCGGCGATCCACGCTGCGGCTTCGCGCTCAAATTTTTCTCTCGGCTTTTCGTGCGACGAGCTGCCGCTGGTAATAAAACGAAATAATCAGCAGCGCCAGCCCCAGCAGGAAGAACGAAACAATTCGGTAGAACGCCTCAAGGAACGACAAATCGAAGAGAAATACCTTCACGATCACCACGCCCAGCAAGACGAGCGCCTGCCAGCGCAACGCTTCGGATTTCTTCCACAAGCCCGCGCCCAGCAGCCCCAGTGCATACACCAGCCACAGCATCGAAAGTGCCAGTTCCTGCGCGTGGCCGCGGTCAATTCCCAGCGACGGCATGCGCCCAAACACGTCCCAGAACTCGAGCGACAGCGCCACGAGCGCCAGCACGTTCGCGCCAACGGCCGCCACACTGTAAGAGGTTTTTTCCGCTTCGCTCAGCTCAGTCCACGCCGGGCCGGCGAAATAACAAGCTGCTAGAATGCACGCCACCCCAATCGCAAATGTCGCGAATCGCGCATTCAACAGAAAATCTCCGCCGGGAATTCGAATCGCCACCAGACGTCCAGCCACTACAGCAAACATCGCCAATCCTGCCCAGCGCATCGCGGGAAAACGCACGCGCAGTCCGCTCCAGATCAACACGGCTCCTTCCATCGCCCAGGCAAGCGTGATCCAGCGCCCGTCGAGCCGTATGGGAATCGCGAGGGTCACGAAAGTCAGCGCCAGTCCTGCATACAGAATTCGCGCCACGCGCAACTCGCCGCCGCGCTTTTCCGGCAGCATGCGTTCCGCGCCCAGATGCGCCGCCGCGAGCAGCAGCACCGCCGCCGTCAAAGCCCAACGGTTCTGCGGCCACAGCATTACGCGCAAAGTCACCAAGTACGCCAGCGAATTGATCAGCACGATCGCGGATTCGAGGCCAGACAAGTCGCCTTCCCGCCAACTGCGCACGACCGGCAGCGCCGCAAACAAAATAAAAAACACCGTCGCGAAAACAATAGTCGTGGTCAGTTCGTCGTTGCGGTAAAACTCGCTGTACCATCCCCAGAAATAAATTAACGTCGCCACAAACTGCGCCGGCGGCAGCGATTTCCAATTGCGCACCCAGGCAATGCCCAGCACGCCCGCGCCGAGTATCATGAGATACGTAAACAGCGCGACTTCATGGTTTTCGCCCGTGCTGACGAGCATCGGCGTAATCAGTCCGCCGATTAGCGCGAGAAACGCGATTCGCTCGGAGTCGCGGCCGATGGCGACAATAATCGTCGCCGCGGTCACTACGATCATCAACGCGAACGCGGTGGACTGCGTAAAGATCGCGTAATAATGCCAGCCCGCCCACAGCGAGAGGTACAACACCGCCGCGCCCAACCCCGCAATCCCTTCCGAAAAATATTTGTACCCGCGATCCAGCAGCCGGTTGCTCCAGGGATACAGCGCGCTGCCCATCAGCAGACCGATTCCCACGCGACCGCGCGGCCCCACCCAATTATTGTCGAACGCATATTTCAAAAAGAAAGTCACCGCGAAGAGCAGCGCCAGAATGCCCACGTAATTTAGCCAGCGCCCCGCGACCATCGCTTCGAAATTCCCGCCGTCGCCTTGACGCGACATGCCGGCGGCTGAAGGAGGCATCGAAAGCGCCGGCACACCTCGAACGGGTGTGGCCTTTTGCATTGGCGACGCGGGCAACACAGCCTGCGCAGTTGGAATTCGAGGAACTTCCATCTGCGATAGCACTCGTGGGCTGGCCGGAGCTGGAATTTCGGTGACTGCGGCGGCCGGAGACGGTGTGGAAGCCGCTGGCGTTTCCGCGCGTGACGTGGGCGCACCGCTGAGCCCCGCCAGCGCCTTCTCGATTTGCGCAAGCTGCCGCTCCAGCGCGTAGATCCGAGCGATCAACTGAGGCGTTTCCGCCTGCACTTGCCTCCTCAAATCGCCGACGCGCACAAATGCCGCGATCGCAAGCACAGGGATACCAATCAGAAGGAATGCGCCGACCAGAATGAAGAATGCCGCGCCGGATTCCATATTTTGAGAGGGTAAGCGAAACGCGACGGTATTACAGCACAGCCAAATGACGCAGGCAAACCCATTGCCCGGGGCGTTACGCCAATCCATCAATAGAGCGCCGCGCACACAAAAAAAGAGGGGCCCCGTCGGGCCCCTCATATGCTCTACCCCTAGTTCCGGCTTCGGCGCGGCGAAACCGGCCCACCCCGGGATAAGAGACAGCCGCTTGGTGAGTTGCACGCCGAATGCCAGCGTATCCCGATGTACTAGGTCCCGTCGCTTCTATGTGTTTAAAGGACTTAGCATATGTTACTTGGATGTTATCTACGATTTTCGGGTAGCTACCTCCAGTTTATGAGAGCCTGCGATTGTTTTTCTACGTTCTTTGGAAGAATGACTCTTGTCTACGCTTGGGCGCGACGCCGGAGTCGCCTCCAGAGGAGCCACGCAGGAACCAGCAGAACTGCCAGCCAGAAGAGGATCGACGGCCCGCAGGCCAGCAGGAAAAGCAACAGCGAAACCGCGCCGTCCTCCACATTACTGAGCCCTTCGACCAACGCGTTTCGGATCTTCGTGCCCTTGGAATCCGTCGTCAGCCGCTCGTGGTAGACCTCGCTCAATTCCACCTGCACCGTCGCATAGCTCACGCGGTGTACCAGTACCGCGTTCTCACCCTGCATACTCTCGATTTCGCCCCGAACGCGCGCCAGCTCGCGTTCGGCCTCCAACACATCCGAAAGCTTGCCGGTGCGCGTGCCCAACAGTTCGATCAGCCGCTGTTCGGTGGCGCGCGCAGCCCTAAGCCGCGCCTGCAAGTCCACGTACTGCGCGCTCACTTCTTCGTTCCCGCGGGACTCCTCCTCCACATGGCCAAGCTTTCGCAAATCCGCGAGGAATCCATCGAGTTGCTTCGCTGGAATCCGCAGGGCTGCCGAAAGCTCGCGCGCGCTGCCCGTCTGCGCCTTGGCGTCCAACTTTTCCACGTAACCGCCATGAGCGGCGGCCAGTCGCTCGATCGCCGCGCTCGCCTCGTCGTAATTCGCAGCTACGATGCTAAGCGAAGCTGTCTCGGCGATCATCGGCCCCACAGTCTCAGGCGCCTGAATTTCGCCGCCGGCACGTTGGGCGTCAACCGAAAAATCCATCGCTGCCTGGTTGCCGCCAATGCTGCCGCGGAACGCCGGTAAGGTGCCCCTTGCAGCCGGCTCAGGCGTAGGGCTCGGCGCAACCACTGCCGAGTCCACACCGGATTGTGCTAACTGTTGCAGCCCCTCAACGTTGCGGCCATTGAGCGCGACCGTGCGATATCGCAAGGTACTAGGTATCCCAATCACCAAAATCACAACCACTGCCACGGCACCTGCGATTGCCCAAGCGCGCGGACGCGCAATTAGAGCCCGCAAGTTTCCATAGGTGCGATTCCGTGGGTGGTCCGCAGCCGCCGGACCGAAAGCCTTGCCCGAATCGAGCGCAGCAAGCACCGCCTCGCTCACCCGGACAGACGCTGGCTGCACTTCAAAGCTCAGCATCCGCTCGGAAACCGCGCGAAAACTCTTCGCGATTTCCTGGCAGTCGCCGCAGCCCACCAGGTGCGTCGCCAGCGCCGCGGCTCGTTCTGGTTGCAGTTCGCCGTCGAGGTACGCCATGATCTCTTCGGCGTCAAACGCGTGTTGTACGGAACGGTCCATAAATTACCTCGGCCTCAATCTTTCACCGGAATCAACTGCTCTTTCAGCGCCATACGCGCGCGAAACAATCGCGAACGCACCGTATTCACTGGCACGCGCAGCAGCGCGCCAATTTCCTCGTAACTCAGCTGCTCGTATTCCCGCAACATCAGAATCTCGCGCTCGTTTGTTCTCAGATGCGCGAGCGCCCTCCGCACCCAGATCCCCGCGTCGCAACCCTCCGCAGCATTCTCTTCCAGGGTGCGGTCATCCAGTTTTTCGTTCTCCGCCACTTCGCGCCCGGCCTTGCGCCGCTCTGCTGAAATCAGATGAATCGCGATCCCGTACAAATAGCTCCGGAAACTCGCGCGCGGCTCGTACCGTTTCACATTCTGCAAAAGTGCCAAAAAACATTCCTGCGCCAATTCTTCGGCGCGCCCCGGATTCGCAAGCCGCCGCCGAAAAAAGCCGTACACTGGCTCGCGATAACGTTCGAAAAGCTCCACGAACGCCTCCCGCGATCCTTGCTGAAATTCAAGTACGAGCTGCTCGTCGCTGTTCATGCTCGGCTGGGCACCGCTGCCCATCTGTCACATCCACCGCAGAGTCGCAACCGGCTTCTCACCCTTAGAATGTCGCGAGCCGCAAAAAAGTTCCCGCAACCCAAAGATTATTCGGAAACCAAACCGGTCAAGCCTTGCGGCGCCGCCTTGCCGTTAGAAACTGCCTGCGGCAGGCCTCAACGGTGTTCCGCCCGCGCTTAACCGTTTCGCTCTGCAGTTAGAATGTCGTCGGAGTGATTTCTTGCAGGTGTGCGGAAAATGCTCAAATAGCTGATTCTAAGCGCCGATGGCTGTGCGCAGCGCCACCGCCAGCGCATCGGTCCAGCGGCGGACGGCCTCTTCGCGCTCGGCTTCCACCATCACGCGCGCCAGCGGCTCGGTGCCGGAATAACGCAGCACCACCCGCCCGGACTTGCCCAGCGCGCGCTCGGCTTCCGCCAGAGCTTGCGAAACTTCGGGCAACGAATCGAGCGGCGGCTTCGCTTTCACGCGCACGTTCACGATCTTCTGCGGGAAAATTTTCAAGTCAGCGACAAGCGCATCGAGCGGGCCGCGCAGCGAGACGATCGAAGCAATCTTCAGCGCCGTCAACATTCCGTCGCCCGTCGTCGCGTCATCCAAAAACAGAATATGTCCCGACTGCTCGCCGCCCAGGTTCGCCCCGCTGCGCTGCATCTCTTCGAGGACGTACCGGTCGCCCACATCCGTCCGCACCAGCTTTAATCCCGAATTTTCCAGCGCCCGCTCGAGGCCCAGGTTCGCCATGGTCGTTCCGACGATCACGCCGCCCTTCAGCTTCCCAGCGGCTTTCAGAAAACGTCCGGTAACCAGCAGCACTCCGTCGCCATCCACCAGCCGGCCCGAAGCGCTCGAAAAAATCGCGCGGTCGGCGTCTCCGTCAAACGCCACCCCGAGTGCCGCTCCTGCCTCCACCACCCGTTCTTGCATCGCTGCGGGATGCAACGAACCGCAGCCGGCGTTGATGTTCCTGCCGTCGGGCGTGTCGTTCATCCCCACCACTTCCGCGCCGAGCGAACGAAATAATCGCGGCGCAAGCTTGCTGGCCGCGCCGTTTGCGCAGTCCAGCACTATTTTCATCGCCGCGAATTTCGCGCCGGGCAACACGGCTGCCCGCAAGCCGGCCAGATAATCGTCGTCAATCTGTTCGTTGTCGTGAAGCTGCATCCCGCTCTTGGCATCGAGAGACCCGCGCGGGGCGAGTATGCTTCCCTCCAGAACTGCTTCCACAACGTCCGGAAACTTCATGCCCGTAGACGAAATCAATTTCACACCGTTGTCGTGGTAGGGATTGTGCGATGCGGAAATCACCACTCCGGCCGCGAATCCTTCGCGGTTCACCAACCACGCCACTCCCGGAGTGGTGAGAACGCCGGCAGAAACGGGTTCTGCTCCGGCGCTGGCCAGCCCGCGCGCAATACGCTCGGCGATGTGCGGCCCGGATTCGCGCGTATCGCGGCCAATCAGCACTCGCGGCTTGGCGCCTTGCGGCACGATTGCAGCGGTCCCATTCGCAATTAAGTAATCACCAAGCGCAAGGCCCACACGATCGAGCGTCGCGTCGTCCAGGGGGTATTCACCCGGCACGCCGCGAATGCCGTCTGTTCCGAAGAGTTGTTTGGCCATGGGCTCTGAGCTTCTCGTCAAAAAAATCCGGCACGCGATTCTATCATCCCAGCACGATTCAACCTGGCCGGCACGATCCCAATTGCCATCGCCGCGCTTGTCCTGCGGGCCAGTACACGTGCGGGCACAGCGTTATTCGCGAGGCTGCGGCTGTGTTATCGTACCGCCATGCCACTCGAGGATACCAAGGTCGCTTCCACAAGTTCTGCCAGCGGAAAAATCATCGCGGCCGGAATCGTGATTGCATTTTGTTATTGGGCGTCTTCGGTGCTGGTCACGCTGCTGGTGGCCGTGCTGCTCGCATATTTTCTCGATCCTGTCGTCAACTGGATGGAAGACTGGCACATTCCTCGCGCGCTGGGATCGCTGATCGTAGTGCTGCTGACGATCGCTGCCATGCTCGTGCTGGCTTGGAGCTTGATCGAACGCGTGGATCAATTCGGCCGCGATTGGCCCACGTATCGCAAGCCTCTCCACGCCGTCGCCAATTTCGTGGCAGATAAAATGGAAACGTTTGAGAAGCACGTCTCCGAAATCGAACCTGGAACGACCCCCGGGACGCACATCGTCGAAGTCGCCGAGTCGCATCCGGTTCGCCAAGCGGTGCTCGCCAAGTTGAGTTCCCTGTATGAAGTTTTACTGGCCGCGACGTTCGTGCCTTTCCTGCTTTTTTTTATGCTCGCCGCGAAGCGTCAAGTGTGGCACGCCACAATGCAACTATTCCCCGCGACGCAACGCACGGAAGTGAAGGAAACTCTCTCCGACGTGACGCAAGTATTGCGCAGCTACGTGGTCGGCACCGCGCTGGTCGGCTTGATCCTGGTTCTGGCGAGTTGGCTGTTCTTCTGGTTCATGGGGCTGGATTTTCCGTTTCTACTCGCTCTCGTTTCCGGTCTCGCCAATTTGATTCCGTACCTTGGCGTGGTCCTCTCCTGGCTGCCGCCGCTCGTGATCGGTTTGAAAAAGTTCAACACCCCCGGCCCATTTATCGGCATGTTCGCCATGCTGACGTTCCTGCATTTCGTCGCGAACAATTTGCTGGTTCCGGCGCTGGTCGGCTGGCGCGTCCGCTTGAACGCCCTGGCATTGACGGTCTCCTTGCTGTTCTTCGGATTTCTGTGGGGCGGCATCGGCCTGCTTCTCGCGATCCCCATCACCGCGGTAATCAAAGTGATCTGCGACCACAACGAACAATTGCAACCCGTGGGCCGTTGGCTCAGCGCGTAACTCTTCGAGACCTCCGACCTCCGCTCGGACTCGCTCATGGATGGGTGCGCTCCTGATTTCGATGTCATCCTGAGCGGAGCGAAGGATCTCTCTTTCTTGCCTACTCTGCACTGACCTTTAAGACGCGAGCCGCCGTGCCCTTTGCATCGCGTCCTTCAGTTCGCACGCATCACGCGCTTCCTGAAACATCCTGATGGCTGCGATTCCTGACGCACCCGCGCGAAGGCAATCCGCCGAATTGCCTTCATCCACGCCGCCAATCGCGATTACCGGAATGCGCATGGTCCTACAAACTTCAGCCAAACGCACGACTCCCTGCGGCGCTCCCAACCCGCGCTTCGAAGGCGTATCAAAAATAGGACCAAAAAAAATATAACTCGCGCCGGCGTCCCCCGCTTCGTGCGCTTCATCAATGCTGTGGCACGAGACCCCCACTAGAAATTCTGCCGGAGCTACCCCGCTCCTGCACCACCGCACCACGTCGCTAGCGCTCAGCGATTCGCGACCAAGATGGACGCCCGCGGCTCCTTCCGCGAGTGCCACGTCCAAGCGGTCGTTTACAATCACTCGCGAACTCGCGTGCTCCCGTCTTGCTGCGACGGCGCCGCGCACCAGATCAGCCAGTTCGCGGCCCGGCAGGTCCTTCTCGCGGATTTGCACCCAGTCCGCTCCCGCCTCGATAGCCATTTGGATTTTTTTGCGGACGGCCGCGCTGTCCGGACCGTCGCCCTGCGACTTGCGGTCGGTGACGTAGCAAACGATGGGCGATTTAGGTGCGTGTAACAACGGTGGAAGTCCGGCGGCGAAATGCTTCAAGCGCGAAGAGCACGTTCATCAGGCCCAGACCCGAAACCGCGCCGCGCAGATACGGATTCTGCACGATCAAACCCAGCGTCGGATACTGATACAAAAAATAGTTGATGTCCCACATGTCCGACCACGGCACCAGGATAAGCATCAGTCCCAGTTCCAGCCAGAGCAGCAGCAGAACGACACGCAACAGTCGAGTCATCATCGAAGTTAAGATTATGGGAGATTATCGCGGGAGTGGCAACTGCATCGCGCAATGTAATCAGCGAAGGCCGGTCGCGAGCACGCGAGGTGCTCCGCCAGCGATGGATTTTCTGTGGCACTAAAGCAAGCGCGGGGAAGACTTCAGGCTAGTGTTTTTGCAGGGTTGCGATGCGGTCAGCCACATCCCGGTAGTCAATATTTGCCGCGTAGACTTGCCGGAAACTATCGAGCGCCGCGCCGGATTCTCCTGCCGATTCCAGAGCCATAGCCAGATCGTAACGCAATGCCAGGATGGACTCCTCTTCGAGGCCCGGCACCTGCAGCGCGCGCTGATACCACAGCGAAGCCACTTTCGGCTCGCCTTTATCCATGAAGGAAAGCCCCAGCATCGTCGAACAGTTCATCTCATACTGGAACGGCTTCCCCTTCTGGACGGCCTTGGCTACTTTTTGGAACTCCCCGATGGCTTCGTCGAGCAATCCCATCTCGCGGTAGGCGATCCCCAGATTGTAGTGCGTCTCCAGGTCCTCATCTTCCTCGCCCATCTCGCCGAGCTCGGCGCGGAATTCCTGGAACACTTCCGCCAACTCGTTCAGATTGCCCGCGGACGCGGCGCCTGCGCCGTTGGCCGAACCGTTCGACGCGGCGGCATGTGCCACCGGAGCAATCGGCTCCATCGGCGGCAGATTCGTTTGCGCGAACACTTCCTGCAAATGTACCTGAGTCTCGTCCGGGCTTGCCGCCACAACCGGTTCCGCCACGCGCTGCGGCGCCGGCGGCTCCAAATCGTCGAGTTCCGCCACAAGTTCGCTGATGAAATCGTCCGTCGTGGCCGGCGCTGCGCTATCGCGCTTGGAAACTGGCTCGGGCGTAAGCTCCAGCTCGATTTCGTGGTTGCTGGGCGCGACCTCGGCGACTGCCTCGGGTACCGGCTCGTTGAGAAAATCCAGCAGCGCTTCCGGCAGCGTTTCCGCGCTAACTGGTTGCACGGGCTGCGGCGTTGCCTCCGCCGCTTCCTCGACGATTTCGAATGCGGGTTCAGGCTCCGGCTCCGCTGGCGGCGCGGCGGCTGAAACTTCCGCCGTCAAATCTTCCTGAGCTGTATTGGCGCTGATCTCGAAGTGCTGCACCGGCGTGTCGTACTCCGGCTCCGCGTCCGCTTGGGCCGCAGTTTCCTGAGCTGCCTCGGACGCCGCTGCGGCTTCGACCGTTTCCGGTTCGCTGGCTGCCGCTTCCGGCACGACGACGGGATCAAGCTCCGTAACGGTGTCGGGTACCTCTTGCGCGGCCGCAGGCATTTCTTGCGCTTCCGTGGCGATCGCTTCCCACTCGTCGGAAAGGTCCAATTCCTGGCTGTCGACTGCCGCAGCGGCAACGGGTTCCGCGGCTTGTTCGACGACTGGTGTCTGCTCCGGCGCCGCTGTGACTTGCGGTTCCTCGACTGGGATCGGCCTGGCCGCGCTCTCTTCCGCCGCGGCCTCGACCACCATCTCAGTCAGTGGGATCTCAAATTCAATCGGCGCAGAAGCTGACGCGGGCGCTTCGACGGCCGCAGGCTCCGCGGGCGCGATCTCAAACGGAGGCGGTTCTGCGGGCGGCGCGACCGATGCCTGAGCTTGCGGTGCTGGCTTCTCCGCCGCAACCGGCGCGCTGGCCACGGCCGCTGGAACTTCGGGCGCGGCGGCAGGCAGTGCGGTAGCCGCTGGAGCCGCCGGCATATCCGCCGCCGAAAGCCCAGCCACCTTCGAAAATCTTTGGCGCAGTTCGGAAAAACGGTCCGCGTTGATGTGGTCGTTCCGCTCGCGATGAATTTGTTCGAGCTGCGAAGCCAATTCCGCAGTCCGCCGGTCGTTGCCCGCTCCCAAGTGGAGATCGAGCAATCGCTCAAGCGTCGGAGTGTGGCGCGGCGCGCGCTGCAGTACGTTTTCCAGCAGATGCGTGGCCTTTTGGGTCAAGCCGTAACTGGAGAAGAGGTCCACATCCGTCAGCGCTTGCGCGATATATTTCTGAGTTTCTTCGTCAATCGCCTCTTCCAGAATCGTCGGCTGCACCGCCGGCGTCAGCTTGCGTTCCGGCTCTTCTTCCAAGAAGCTCGCGGCCGGCGCCGGCTCGCTCGGAGCGCTGACGTGTATGCTTTCCGTGGATACCGCTGGGACCGACGTGCCTCCCGATTTGGCGCGCAGTTGATTCAGACGCTCGACCATGCGCTCGTCGTTCTTGTTGCGATCAACCAGCTCCACCAGCAGTTCTTCCGCACGCGCAAAATTCCCTTTTGCTGCGTAGGCGTCGGAAAGCTGGCCCAAGGCGGCGTTCAGCCGGAAGGGATCGCTCGTCGTCCTGCAGAAATCCACCAGTGTTTCGAGCGGCTCGGTGCGGCCGGGAAGCCTTTCGCAGGCGCTCGAGAGCGCTTTCAGGTAACCGTCCTGCGCCCCGGCTTCAATCATCGGCGCGCGCAGTTCTGCGAGCAAAGGCAGCGCTTGATCCGCCTCCCCGCTTTCGATCATCGTTTCCGCCACTTTATGAAGCAGCGTGCAATGGTTGTGGCCGCGCGCGAGTTGCCTGCGCGCCCGCTCCGCGGCTTGATCCGGATGTCCGGCGCGAAGCTCGTAGTCCACCAGAAGATTGGTGACGTCGCCGCCGGTCTCCGCGTCCGGGTGTTTCCCCAAAACCGCGACGGCTTGATCGAGCTTGCTCCCCGCATTCAGAATTTTGGCTTTCAGCAGAATCGCGGACGCGTTGGTGGGATCTACTTCCAGCGCGCGCTCCACCAATTTTTCCGCTTCATCGCCTTCGCCGCGTTCGAAGAGCCGCTGCGCATAGGTCTGATACGTGAGCGCCGATTCCTTCTTCTGTCCCATTACGCCGTACAGCTCGGCCAAACGCATCTGCACGCGCTGATTTTCCGGCTCCACTTCCAGCAAGCGATGCAGCACTTCGACTGCTTTTTGCGCGTGATTCGCTTTCAAGTGGGCTTCGGCAATCTGCAGGAAAAGAGGACGCGCCTCGCTCAGCACTCCTTGCTGCACATACAAATCCGCAAGCCGTTCGAGCGGCGCCAGCTCATTCGGCGCCAGCTTGGCTATCTTCTTGTATATGGCGATGGCTTTGCTGTTGAACCCGTCATTCAGATAGACCTGCGCCAGCCGCTCGAAATATTCGATGGCTTGCGACATGTCTCCCTGGCGAGCGAATAGATCGCCCACCGTCATCAACGTGGCTTGATCTTTCGGGTCCGCGCGAAGAATTAGCTGGTATTCGCCGATGGCCTGGGCGACCTTGCCCTGGTTGAGGAATTTCAGCGCGTTTTCCAGCGCTTTGCTTTTGTTGAAGGCCATGGATGCTTTCGTTCTGCCCGCCCCATATACCCGGGCAGCGCTTCTTTGCCGTACAGACGGCTTAGGCATGAAGGTTAGCATGCGCCAAAAACAAGGGGCAACGCGCCACAAGGGGGTAGGTGCCAAAGGCGATAACAGTGCCTTTCCCGCGCTGTCTTGCTCCCGGCGGAGCCGTCTCGAACCAAACTGCGCCGCCCCTGGACGCTGGCATACACCTCTCACTCAACCGCCACGCTCGCGCGGGCGCTTCCCGCTTTGGCCGCGTGAGCCTCACACCCCGAAGACCATTCCCGAATTTCAATCTTGGAACTACAGTGTTCGGGGTATTGCTCGACCCACCTGAAGCACCTACGCTCTGTCGAGCCTGTCCTTCCAAAGACTCGCGTATTGCCCCTCACGTCTCGGAATTGCAATACAAAGCAGTTCAGGAGAAAAGGATGAGAGTGGTCAAGGCCTCCCATTTGGACTTCACGTCGTTCGGCGATGCCGAGCCGTTGACCGAGCCCGTCCCGCAGTCCGCGAACCATCACCACTCCCCGCATGTCGTTCAGTTCTATTCGGAAGATTCATTCCTTCTGGACGAACTAGGCCTCTTCATCGGTTCTGCTTTGGAAGCGGGAGACGCGGCGGTCGTCATAGCCACTGCCGCCCACCGCGATGGCCTTGCCGAACGCCTCAGCGCTCGCGGACTCGACGCCAAGCGAGCGGCTGAGGAAGGGCGCTATATCGTCCTCGATGCCGCCGATACCCTTTCCCAATTCATGATCGAAGGCTATCCCGACGCAGCTCATTTCACTGAACTCATGGGTACGTACATCAGCCAGGCCAAGAAGGCCGCGCAAAGCGAACAGCCTGCCGTCGCCGCGTTTGGAGAAATGGTCGCGCTACTCTGGAGCGAGGGAAAGGCTGACGCCGCCATCCGGCTGGAACAATTGTGGAACGACCTGGCGAAGACCCATGCTTTTACTCTTCGCTGCGCGTATTCCATGAAGGATTTTTCTCGCGGAGATCACCGCGACTCATTCCTGAAGATCTGCGAATGCCACTCCGACGTGATTCCGGCCGAAGGCTACAGCGCGCTGCACACTAAGGCCGACCAGCATCGCAAGATCGCCCAGCTGCAGCAGAGGGAAGAATCTCACGCCGCATTACAACGGCTGAAAGAGGAACTGGACCGCGAAATCGCCGAGCGCGTCGCCGCGGAGCATAAGTTGCGCGAGTCAGAAAGATCGCTTCGCGAACTCTCTGGCCACCTCCTTCGCATGCAGGACGAAGAGCGTCGTCGCCTGGGCAGGGAACTTCACGATAGCTTCGGCCAATATCTCGCCGCGCTAAAAATGGGGCTCGACTTGCTCGATATGAGTCTTCCCTCCAACAACGGTCCAACCAAGAAGCACGTGGCTGATTGCGCCCGCTTGGTGAACCAATCACTAACGGAAGTGCGCACGATGTCATACCTCTTGTACCCGCCGATGCTGGAGGAAATCGGCCTGCGGGCCGCCATACCCTGGTACCTGGAAGGGTTCACTAAACGCAGCGGCATTCAGACGTCGCTGGATATTTCGCAGGCATGCGAACGAATGCCGCGCGATGTGGAACTTGCAATCTTCCGCATTCTGCAAGAGAGCTTGACGAACGTGCACCGGCATTCCGGAAGCAAGCAAGCCGATATTCGCGTTCATTGCGATGGTGCGATGGTGACACTGGAAGTCAGCGACAAAGGCACGGGAATTCCAGCGGATATTTTAGCGCCTTCCAAGGCTTCGCTCGGCACGCTGGGTGTCGGCTTGCGCGGAATGAACGAGCGCGTCAATCAATTAGGCGGGACGCTCGAACTGCGTTCAACGCCCGAAGGCACCACCATCGTTGCCGCCATTCCCCTGTGAACGCCGACAGCATTAAAAGCAAATCACTCCGGGCAGCAACAAGGGCCGGTACCGCTTCGCGCTGACTGGTCTCGACGCCAGTTGGAATTCAGGATTCGATGAGCATGGGTTCGCGCCCTAGTTCGATATAAGACGATCAACCGTACTGGACGCCGTTTGCCTCATGCTTGTACCATTCGAAATCGATATTTCTCCTTGACAAATATCCGGCTCGGTAGCAGATTTTCGCTAAAGATTTCGGCCCATTCGGACGTTTTTGCGCGATCGACACTTGGTAACTGGGCAGCGTTTAAGCCATTCGTTTCCGAACTGGCCGTAACCCACGCATTTCAAATTGAGTTCGAGGGAGGATCACTTGGAGACTGCTATTGGAGTATTTGCTTCGCGTGAACGCGCGGAAGAAGCTTTGAAGGAATTGTTGGACCACCACGTCCCGCAAGAATCGATTACATACCTCACCCGTTCGGAGAGCGAGGCTTCTTCGCTGGCCAAGGAGTTGGGGTCCTACGCGGGCGGATTTCTCGGAGGAGCTGCGGGGCTATCGGCTGGAGTTGCCGCGGCTTCGATCTTTTTGATACCGGGACTCGGCCAAGTCATCGCGCTCGGTGCCGGCGCCACTGCTCTCCTCGGCTTTCTTGGCGCTCGTGCTGGCTCGAAGGCTGGCGAAGCCATCTCCGATGACGAAAGGGCTCCGCACCCGACGTCGGCTGCAGCTTCTGCCGAAGACTCCGCGCTGTTTCTGGAGCCGCTGAAGCAAGGCCGTTCGCTTGTGGTGGTGCGAACCGACTTCGCTGAGGTTGCCTCAAGGGCATGCGCTACCCTCGATCGCCTGGGCATGAGTATGGCGGCGCAACCTGCCGGCAAAATGCAAGCTGCCACTCGCGCCATTGGCGAAATCACCGTCGTGGACATCAAAGGCCGTATCACCCTCGGCGAAGGAAACGTGATTCTCCGCGAAATCATGGCCGGCCTGCTGGAGAAGGGGAATAAGCACATCCTCTTGAACATGACGGATGTGGCCCACGTTGACAGCGCCGGCATCGGCGAGCTGGTTCGTTCACATACCAGTGTCCGTAAGCAGGGCGGTCACATGAAACTCACTAATGTGAACAAGAAAGTCCAGGACCTCTTCCAGATGACCATGCTGTCGGCGGTCTTCGACGTTCATCCGGACGAGCCTAGCGCCATTAAATCGTTCGGGCTGTCCTCGAAAGCGGCTGGATAAATCAGAAGCGTCAGCGGCCAATCCGCCGCTGGTTACGTGCGCGGCGGACTTCGTGCCGAAGTTGGGATAGTTCCGTCGCGCAGCCGCAACGCCGCTGCAAAAACCGAACTCGCTTGACGCAAGATATAGCCGGGGTCTCCCGTTCTGCTGTTGCGTCCCTATTCTGTGTACATCATCAGCAGCACGCCGAGGACGATCAGCAGCGTCGGCCACATTTTCTGGAATACCTGCTGCCAGGCTGTTTGAACTTCCGATAGGCCCTTCGTCAGTGCGACGCCCCCGCCTGCCGCGGCAAACGCCCGATGCTGGTTCTGGATGTGCTCCATGGTTTCCATGTGGTGCGCGCCGTGCATTCCAGCCGTGTGATGATGAAATAGCAGCATTACGGCTCCGATCATGCCAACGACCGGGAACGCCCACTTGCTCCATAGGCTGTGCAGCCGTCCGCGAGCGCGGAGCAGTTCGATGGTTCCCAGCGCGAGGAGTATTACCGCGAACGTCTTGTGCTCCAAATCCTCCGTATTATGCGTGATTGCATACCAGGGCGTCTGGCTTCCAAAGGGCCATATTTCAGTGTCACTGAAAATCAGTAGAAAAATTCCTGCGGCTAAAAAGCAGCAGGGCCACACGTAGCGCACCGCCGGCCATCGCTTGGCAAGCTTGTCTTGCGCCAGTAGGAACACCCCCGCCAGTCCCACCAGCAATCCCGCCAGATGATGATTGAACTCGCTCTCCTTCTTGTCGCTAGCCTGCTTAGCGAGCATGGCCGGGGTTTCCGGCGCGTTACTCTGCTGCATGTCCATTCCGGGCATATCTTGCATGTTGTCTTGTTGCGCCAGCACCGGAGGATTCCATGTCAGGAATAGCGCGACGACAATCGTGATCAGGAACGCGAACATGATCTGCGGCTTCAGGGTGTTTCCGGTAAGACGCATCTAGGTTCTGCCTCCAAGTAAGAGATGTGCGCAGGATTGGATTGCATGAAAGTCAGAAGCGTTGCGAGAAACTGAGGCTGGTATGCACACTGTGCAGGCGAGAATCAAAAGCGCCTATCCCGCTGAATGGGAAGCATGAGTGGGCTCGGGTTTGTGGATGTATAGAAGCGTTTGGTCCACGCGGCCCGAGGGCACGGCAGACGGCAGAGTAATCGGGTATTTGATGTCGCGATGATGATCCGCAAACTGTTGTTTTGCGTTGTACACACTCGAGAATTTCCACAGCATCTTAACAAAGTTCGTCTGACCCTTGGCTAGAAATCCGGCTGCCATCACAAACGTGTCTTTTAGCGCCGCAAATCCCAGGTGCTTCTGATTTAGGACCTGCTGAGTCTTCACGAGTTCCTCGTAAAATTGCGCGAGTGGCAGCTTGGTCGGCAACACCGCATGTTGTACATCAAAAAGCCGGTAATCACGCGTAGTGAAATTCCGCGATTCCGTCACCCACGTTTCGGTTCCTGGATAGGGCGTGTTCACCGTAACGTGGACGATTTCCGGGACCGAGAGCGCCCACTCGCGCACCGCCTGGAAGTGCCGTTCGTCCCAGTTGGGATCCGCGATGATATTTACTGCGGCATGGATGCGCAGGTCCCTGGCGCATTCGAGCGCCTCGATATTTTTCTTGATCGTGATGCGTTTCCTGTGTGCCTTCAGTCCTTCGTCATCAATCGCTTCAATTCCCAGGAACATATACTTCAAACCCATGCGCTTCCAGGTGCGGAAAACTTCCTTATTGCGCAGCAGGACGTCGCCACGCGTCTCTAGGTAATACTGCTTGCGGATGTTGCGGCGGCCAATCTCTTCTGCGAGCGCGTTGCCGTGCTCCGGGTGGATGAAAGCGACATCATCCACGATGAAGACGCCAGGTTCCTGGATGCGCGCGAGAGTTTCCGCGGCAACTTCCGGTTTTAACTGACGGTAATTGCGCCCGTAGAATGTCCACGCGCTGCAGAACGAACAATCCCAAGGACAGCCGCGAGTGAACTCGATCGAAGCGCACGGGTCGAGGACGCCGATGAAATACTTTCGCCGCTTGGCAAGTAAATCCTGCGCGGGACGCAACGCGTTCAAATCGTGGACCAGTCGCGGCGCGGGTCCATCGCCGTAAACACTCGTAACACCCGGCAAAGTATGCAGCTTCTGCGGGTCATGAGCCGACTCCAGCACTGCAGGCGTGACTTCTTCGCCCTCGCCACGGACGACGCAGGTAATGGAGCCTTCCGCGTGCTCCAGAATCTGCTTGGCGGTGAACGAAGCGCTGTGGCCGCCGGCAAAGACAAAGCAATCCGGCACAACCCTCTTGGTTTCTTTAGCCAGGTCCACAACTTCCGGAATGTTCGCCAGGTAGTTCAGCGAAAAACCCACCGCGTCCGGCTTCCATTCGCGGACGATGCGGTAGTAATCGCGCTGCTGGAAGACTTGCAGATCGAGCAAGCGCACATCGTGGCCAGCCTGCCGCGCCGATTCCGTCACCAACTCCAGCCCGAGCGGTTCCAGACGCAAGTATATTTTCGAATACATCAACGGGCTGGGGTGAACGAACAGGACTTTCATTTGTACTCCCGCGGGGGCTGGAAACCGCGCAGGCCGAGGGCCTCTCGCGGACCGTGAGTCGATCCGAGACGCCTTGCGAAAGCGTACCACGATCCAAGCCGAACATCTATCCGGCGGCTGGATCGGAGGCATACCGATCGAAGGTGGACCGCGAGGCGTGCGCGTCGTTAGTCGCTGAGGTAATCCGTCGGTAGGCCGAGCGGCAGCGGATCTTGCGTTGCGCCGGAAGCCCAGCAGCCTGATTCGCGCACGGGCGCGTATGAAAAGCGGTGGAGCGGCGTCGGTCCGTGGCGCCGTAGCGCTTCCAGATGCTCCGGCGTTCCGTAACCTTTGTGCTGTGCCAATCCATACTGCGGGTAAAGCTGATCGAATTCCTGCATACGCCGGTCGCGTTCGGTCTTCGCCAGGATTGAAGCCGCTGCGATTGATACCGATCGAGCGTCGCCGTGGATCAGCGCCTTCTGTTCGATGGGAAGATCAATCTCGATGGCATCGAGCAGCAGGTAATCCGGCAAGGGATTGAGCTGCGATACAGCGGCCATCATCGCTTGGCGGCTGGCTTGATAGATATTCCAGGCATCGATGCGGCTCGCGTCTATTTCCGCGGTAGCCCAGGCTAAGGCGTAGTCGCGAATGCGTGGAGCAAGTTCATTGCGCCGTTCGGAGGTGAGTTTCTTGGAGTCGTCGAGGCCGACAATACGGCGTCGGGGATTCAGAATGACGGCGGCAGCGACAACCGGACCAAATAGAGAGCCGCGTCCTGCTTCATCGAGCCCTGCGACGCGCAGCCAACCGCATTGCCGCGCTTCGCGCTCATACCGCGAGCAACAAAGTCTTCCCATCGGCCAGGAATTTTAGCACAGCGGTCATCAGGTGGCACACGCTTCGGTCTGCGTTTTTTCGCGCGCACAAAAAAGGCCCGCCGCGATTTCTCGGGACGGGCCAAATGCAAAGCCAGTTGTTTGGGGGAATCTACTTTGCTGCGGCAGCTGCTGTTGCTTCCGCAGGAGCATCCGGCCTTTCGGCGCGCTTGATTCTGGCGGCCTTGCCTTTGCGCTGACGCAGGTAGTTCAGTTTGGCGCGACGTACGCGTCCGGCCTGGACGATTTCGATCGAGCTGATCATCGGCGAGTGCACTGGAAAAATACGCTCGACGCCAATGCCAAAACTCACGCGGCGAACCGTGAACGATTCTCCCAGCAACTCTCCCCGGCGGCTCATCACTACGCCTTCGAACGGCTGGATGCGCTCTTTGTCGCCCTCACCTTCCTTCAAGCGCACGTTGATCCGCACCGTATCGCCCGGACGGAAATTCGGCAAATCCTTGCGAATTTGGGACTGCTGCGCCTTATGAACTATCGGATTCATGACATTATTTCCCGGCAGACCCGCTCAGATGGGGCCAGCACACAACGCACAATCATCAATTCTACCGTAATTGGCGGCGGTTTAGCCATAGCAACTTGCGTGAGACGACCGCATTGCACCCGCGCACGGCGTATCGCCTGATGCGGGATCGCGCCTCGTTATGTGCTCTTCGGAAGCAGATCGGGACGGTTGCGCAGAGTCTTTTCGAGCGCGCGCTTCTGCCGCCATTTGCGGATCTCTTCATGGTTCCCGCCGAGCAGCACTTCTGGGACGTCCCATCCACGGAACGACGGCGGGCGCGTGTAATGAGGATAATCCAGGATGCCCAGGTTTTGGCTCGGTCTCCTCGTGTCTGGTTCGTTCACGCCTGTCGAACTCTCGTTATGCGGCTTGAGTGTTGAACGCCGTGTCCGCGGCGAGCTCTGCGTCTCGGCCGGTCGTTCGCTGAACGACTCATTTACGGCAGAGTCTTCGTTGCCGAGCGCGCCGGGGATCAGTCTTGTTACTGCGTCGAGAATCATTGCTGCCGCGAGTTCGCCGCCCGAGAGGACGAAATCTCCAATGGAGATCTCATCCGTTGCCAGATGCTCGGCGACGCGCTCGTCAACTCCTTCATAGCGGCCGCAGATCAGGACGATGCGATCGAGGGCGGCAAACCTGCGCGCAGTTTCCTGGCGAAACATCTTTCCTGCGGCCGAAAGCAGAACGATCGCGGCGCCTTCGGGCTGCGTCGCTTGCGTTGCGGAATCGCCTCGCGCACCGACCAGCGCTTCGACTGCATCGAACAGCGGTTCAGGCTTCATCACCATGCCCTCGCCGCCGCCGAATGGCCGGTCGTCCACGGTGCGATGACGATCGTGCGTGAATGCGCGCAAGTCATGCACGTTCGTTTCGATGAGCTTGGCTTCGCGCGCGCGCCGCACGATGCCGTAATCCAGCGGGCCGGCGAAGAAGTCTGGAAATATAGTGATGATGTCGAAGCGCATCGCCGCTAATCCTACCGCAAACGTGATGATGGCGCTGCGTGGGGAACTACTTCGTGTTTAAGTCGAGGAGGCCTTCGGGAAGCACCACGTCAATGCGGCGCGCAACAGTGTCCACGTTCACGCAGATTTCCTGGGCTAGCGGAATCAGGATTTCGCCTTGCTTGGAGTCCACGACGAGAAGCGGCGTGCCGGAAACGTCGTCGCCGTTGATCTCCACGTCGCGCACGCGCCCAACTTCTCCGCCGCCTTTCTCGCGCACTTCGCAGCCGACGAGGTCGCTGATGTAATAGCTGCCTGCCGGGAGCCTCACGCGATCGGCGAGTGGGACTTGCAGCTCGAGGCCTACGAGTTTCTTGGCATCCTCAACGGAATTGCAGGTGGCGAAATGGAATATCGCTTGGCCGCCGCGGCTGTGCGAGAGCCAGCATTTGCGGACAGCGACACGCTGGGGCGCGCTGTGCCCGTCCCATAATTCCACGGAGGTTAAACGGGTGAGGCGTTCAGGAAAGTCGGTGAGGATTTCAGCGGCCACTTCGCCGCGCACGCCGTGCGGGCGCAAAACTCGCGCCACAGTCACATGCTGCGCTTTCGGCGGATGTTGGGTATTCAATGCTGCGGATCACTACTCGAGTATTTCCAGCGTAAAACGCTTCTTCAACTTCATTCCCGCGGCGCCCAAGAGCGTGCGAATGGATTTGGCGGTGCGACCCTGGCGACCGATTACCTTTCCCAAGTCATCCGGAGCGACGCGCAATTCCAGCACAGTTACTTGTTCGCCTTCTACGGCTCTAACTTGGACTTGATCGGGATGGTCCACCAGAGCTTTCGCGATGTCTTCGACCAGTACCTTCATGAGACCCCCTCAGCATGAAAAAGAGCCCAGCGTTAGTAATTCACTGAAGCTTCAACCCGAGTTCCATTAAATAGTTGCCGGGCTGGGCTGAGAGGTAGGATGCGTCAGGCAGATTTACGGTTACGCAAAAAGCTGCGGACGGTGTCGCTGGGCTGCGCGCCCTTACCGATCCAATAATCCACGCGGTCCTGCTTGAGTTCGATGACGGCGGGCTTCTTCAGCGGATCGTAAGTACCCACGATTTCGACGAAGCGGCCGTTCCGAGGGCGCGTCTTTTCGGTGACAATCACGCGGTAAAACGGGCGCTTCTTCTTGCCAATCCTGGACAGCCGAATCGTTAACAAAGCTTCATTCCTCCTGATTCAAATCCTTGCCTTAGGGACAATGATTATAGCGGACCGAGCGCCTTTCACCAAAGCTTTTACGGGCGCGACAGACCCAACTTCCAGCTTCTATCCAGCCATTTCCTCGATTACCTCGAAATGCTCGACCGTTGGATCGAAGCTGGCAAGCAGCTCCGCGGCTTCTGGTTCGACAACCGCCTTGCCGACGTCGTCACCCGCGAATTCACGGATTGCATCCATCGAACTCCAACGCGTGATTACGAGGAACTCGACATCGCTGGGTCGGTTTTGCCTGAGCAGCGAGACGCCCGAGAAGCCTGCGATCCCGCGAAGAATCGGAAGCACCTTGCGCTTGAAGAATTCGACGTAAGAGTTGGCGTTCGACGACGGAGCGCGTCCGCGCCATGACCTGACGATCATTCGGTTATGAGCCGCCTTTGAGGCCGGCGAATTTGCCCAGGCCGCGCATTTTGGTTTTGGCGTAGCTGCCGTATTGCTTCATCATTTTGCGCATGTCGGCGTACTGCTTTAGGACCTGGTTTACTTCCTGGACTGACGTGCCGCTGCCGGCGGCTATTCGTTTGCGGCGCTTGCCGTCAATCAGGTTGGAATTGGCGCGCTCTTTGGCCGTCATGGAATTGATGATGGCCTCGACCGAACCTAGGCGCTTTTCGTCAATTTCGGTGTTTTTCGGGAGATTGGCGAAGGGGCCAACTTTCGGGAGCATGCCCATCAGTTGTTCGAGCGAGCCCATCTTGCGGATCTGTTTCAGCTGATCGCGAAAATCTTCCAGCGTGAAATCGTCCTCGCGCAGTTTGCGTTCGAGCTCGCGCGCTTGCTTGGCGTCAACTGTCTTTTCGACGCGTTCGATGAGGCCGAGCACATCGCCCATGCCGAGGATGCGCGAGACGACCCGGTCGGGCAGAAACGGCTCGAGCGCGTCGTATTTTTCGCCGACGCCGACGAATTTTACGGGCGCGCCGGTTACTTTGCGAATCGAAAGGGCCGCGCCGCCGCGGGCATCGCCGTCCATCTTCGTGAGGACCACGCCAGTAATGCCGAGGCGTTTGTGAAATTCTCCGGCGGAGCGGACCGCGTCCTGGCCGATCATGGCGTCGGCTACGAAGAGCAGCTCCGAAGGATTCAGTTCGCGCTTCAGCTCCGAAAGCTCTTTCATCAATTCGTCGTCAATGTGCAGGCGGCCGGCGGTGTCCACGAGGACTACATCGCACGCGGACATTTTCGCTTCGCGGAGCGCGCCGCGGACGATTTCGAGAGGTTTATCGGTGCCGGTGCCGGGCCACACGGGGGTGTGGGTGGCCTTGGCGACTTGCGCGAGTTGTTCGCGGGCGGCGGGGCGATACACGTCGGTCGAGACGACAAGGGGGCGATGGCCGTGCTCGGCGAGCCATTTGCCCATCTTGCCTGTGGAGGTGGTTTTGCCAGAACCCTGCAGGCCGACGATCAGCCAGACGGAGGGCGGTTTCGAACCGTATTGCGGTTTCGCTTCGCGGCCCAGCAGCTCGCCGAGTTCGTCGCGAACGATCTTTACGACTTGCTGGTCCGGGGAGAGTTGCAGGAGTACTTCGGAGCCGAGGGCTTTGGCGCGGACGTGGGCGATGAATTCGTCGGCTACGCCGACGTTTACGTCGCCATCGAGAAGGGCTTCGCGGATTTCGGCGAGTCCGGCATCGAGATGCTCTTCGGAGAGCTTGCCTTGGCCACGGAGATTTTTGAAGGCGCGTTGGAGTTTGTCTGTGAGTGTTTCGAACATTTTTGTGATTGGCGATTAGTGATTGGTGACTCGTGACCCGCGACCCGCGAAAGGCAGCGGCTGCCGGCGCGGTTTTTGCTTTGCTCACGTCGCCGCATTTTCATTGTAGGGGAGGCGTGCTGGGCGGTCAACGCGGTAGGCGCTGAAGTGTGCGGGTGGAGGAAAGGCGTGATTGGTGATTCGTGGACGATCGGGCGCGAGGCGCAATTGGCAGTTGGTGTTGCGATTAGGATTTCGTTCGATGTTTATTTTCAGAGAGTTGCCGGCAATTTTGAATGAGGTGTTGTTGCGGTTAGAAGCCGATGGAGAAGGTTGGAAGCCGAGAGTGGAGGATGGACCTTCGAGCGTGGCGCGCGTTCGGCAGAGCTCTTGGGAGTGCTGAATTTGGAGATTCAAACATCGCAAAAGGTGCCGATTAGAACGTGGTGCTGTTGATTGTTTTGTGTGAGTTACGTTGAATTCTAATATCTGCGATTGTCGATTAGAAACAATGTGCCTCGCGACGTGCAGCGGGTGATCTGCGCCTGCGATTCGTCGTTTACTATCCGTATAACTACCTATTGCGTAACTATAGAAAAAGCGGGGGCTAGGTTGTGTGTACCGAGACCTTTGCCTTGGAACCGCATCGAATCAATTGAACGGTTAACAGATTTGGGTGAAGGAGGCGGTATGGCAAAAGTGCTGGTTACGGGCGGGTCGGGATTTATCGGGAGCCATTGCATTTTGCAGTTGCTGGCAGCGGGACATCAGGTGCGGACGACGGTGCGGAACCTGAAGCGGGAGGGAGATGTACGGGCGATGTTGCGGGTAGGTGGCGCGGAGCCGGGCGAACGGTTGTCCTTTATAGCCGCGGATTTGGAGAAGGACGAGGGTTGGCCGCAGGCCGTGGCCGGTTGCGACTATGTGTTGCACGTGGCGTCGCCGTTGCCGCCGAGCGTGCCCAAGCATGAGGATGAATTGATTGTGCCGGCGCGCGAGGGGACCTTGCGGGTTTTGCGCGCGGCTCGAGATGCAGGGGTGAAGCGGGTGGTCGTTACTTCTTCCTTTGCGGCGATTGGTTATGGATTCAAGGTGCGGAAGGCGCCCTTTACAGAGACGGATTGGGCGAATCCTAGCGGCGACGACGTGCTTCCCTACACGAAATCGAAGATTTTTGCGGAGCGCGCGGCTTGGGATTTCATCGCGAAGGAGGGTGGCGCGTTGGAGCTATCGGTGGTCAATCCGGTGGGAGTTTTCGGGCCGGTTCTGGGAGCCGATTATTCAGCCTCGATTCTGCTGGTACAGCGGCTGATGGATGGCGCGATTCCGGGCTGTCCGCGGTTGTATTTCGGGGTGGTGGACGTGCGCGATGTGGCGGATTTGCATTTGCGTGCGATGACCGATCCGGCGGCGAAAGGCGAGCGTTTTCTGGCGGTTGCAGGCGATTTTATGACCATGCTGGGTATCGCGAAAGCGCTGCGAGAACGGATGGGCGATGCCGCGAAGCGGGTGCCGACCCGGGAGTTGCCGAATTGGCTGGTGCGACTGGCGGCGATGCGCGATCCGGCGATCAAGTTGATTCTTCCGGAGTTGGGAAAGTTTAAGAATGGCACGAGCGAGAAGGCGCAGCGGGTTTTGGGGTGGAGGCCGCGATCGAGGGAGGATGCGGTTGTGGCGACGGCGGAGAGTTTGGTGAGGTTGGGGCTTTTGAAGGGAGGATCGAAGAAGGCGGCGTGAGGGACTGGCGGACCGGGGACATGCCTGGCACGTCGGGCCGCGGAGATTCCTGACACTTGGGTGAGCGGATGGTTAACAGGCTTGTGTCGCACCTACGGTGCTGCTCTTTTTTTCGTGGGCTTTCGCGGCCCTTCCGGGCCGGGCTAACTTGTGCCGCGCCTCCGGCGCTTGGTGTGCTGCATCTCGAGGAGGAGGATGTTGTGGCCTTCGGGGTCGTGGAGGATGGCCCAGGCTTGACGGTTTTGTCCGGATTTAGGTTCGTGGCGGATGATGCGTTTGCGGCCTACGGAATTGATTGTGGCGGCCAGATTGGGGACTTCAAAGAAGAGGACGGCTTTATCCGCGGAGGGATAATTTTCGGCACCTTTCCGTTCGAGGCAGAGGAAGGCGTTGCCTGCGGAGAATTGGGCGTGGTGGCCGGAGGTTTCATCGGCTAGCGTGAGCCCTAGCGTGTCGCGGTAGAACTTTTTTGCGCGGGTTAGATTCGCGAAATACAGCTCCATTCCTACAATTTTGAGTTGCGCGGGTTTGGATTTGGGCATGGCGCGCCTCCGGACGAGATTGTACTGCTGGGCTGCGACTAAAACCGAAGAGCACAGCCAAGAGTGGCTGTGCCACGCGATTCCTTGACCGTTGTGGCTTGGTCGTCTAGACTAATCGTTTCGATTGGACGCGGGATTTGTGGTGGGGCGGCGAGCGCGTGAGATTCGCGGTGCGGGCCGCGTCGCTGGCGCAAGGTGCGCCTCGCGCGGGAGAAAGCGGCGGGTTGCCGGCGCACTCCACATGGGTTTTCGTGTCGATCGATTGTCTCTACGGGATGGAATCGTGCTGGGCCCGAAGAGAGATCCCTCGCTTCGCTCGGGATGGCAAAATTTAATTAGGGAGTTTATCGTTGCCGAAGAGGACTTTTCAGCCGCATGTGCGGCGCCGACATAAGAAGCACGGATTTCGCAAACGCATGAAATCTCAGGGTGGACGGAAAGTCCTTGCAGGACGCCGCAAGAAGGGACGCCACAGCCTCACGCGCGTCTGACCCGCCACGGCTTGAATTTCCCCGCGAAGCTCGATTGGTGCGCCGCAGCGAGTATGATGCGGTGTATCGAGAGGGGCGGCGGCGAACGAGCCGCGAGTTCACGGTATTTCTACGTCCCAATGGCCTCGACAGCAGCCGATTCGGCTGGAGCATAAAAAGGGCGCTGGGGAACGCGGTCCGGCGCAACCGAATCCGGCGACGCCTCCGCGAAATATTGAGATTGCACCGACAGGAGATCGCCCCAGGATGGGATGTTGTGATTCATCCACGCAGCTCGGCCGCGACGGCGGAATTTGCGGCGTGGGGGCTGGAGTTGTTGAAGATGATGCCGCGGCGCGACGAAGCGCCTCAGGCGCGCTGAACGCGGCCGAGTGTGACGCGGGAAACTCCGTGGGCGCGCGAAACGTACTAGACATTGATGATCGTCGGACGATGAATTCTCCCACTACAGGACAGGGCTCGGCGGCGAAGTGGCTGCTGTTGCTGTTCGTGCGTTTCTACCAGATTTTCTTTTCGCCATTTTTGGGCGGAGCTTGCAAATTTTATCCTTCGTGTTCGCGTTATGCGCAGGAAGCGATTGAGATGCATGGAGCGCGGCGTGGGGTTTGGCTGGCGATGAAAAGGCTAGGGCGCTGCAGACCGTTTACGAAAGGCGGGTTTGATCCTGTGCCGGAACCGGAGATGGACGGCGCGATGCGCTGCTGGTCAGAATATCGCGATGCGGATTGGCTGCGGACGGCGGGCAAGGAGCGGGCGCAGTGAAGGAAATGTCTGACCAGGTCCGCGGAATTTTGTTTGTGATTGCTTCGCTATTGATACTTTTTGCTTGGGGACACTTTTACAAGCCGCCGGTTCCTCCGCCTGAAACACATTCCAATCAAGCGCAAGCAGCCGCGAAGGGGAACCCGTCCGAAACGGAGCAGCAGGCTTCGGCGCCGGCGGGTGGCGCCGAGAAGGGCTCGCACGGCAAAACCAAGGGCGGGAAGGAAGCAGAGGCCGGGGCCGCAGGTGCGGCGAACGCTGCAGTGGTGGAGGCGAGCGAAGAGAAAACTGTGGTGGTGCAAAGCCCGTTGTATCGTGTGGAACTATCGAATCGCGGCGGCGTGGTCAAGACTTGGGAACTTTTGAAGTATATGAACGACGAGAAGCCGCCGCGTCCGTTGGATTTGGTGAACGACAGCGTGGCGCAGGAGTTGGGCTGGCCGTTTTCGGTGGTGATGGCGGATTCGCAGCTGGAGGCGAAGGCGAATTCGGGACTTTACGAGATTGAGACGCATGCTTTTTCCACTGCGGTTCCCCACACTGCACAGTTGAAACCGGGCAACAAGGCTCCTTTTCCGCCGCCAGTATCCGATGCAGGCCTCTTTGCGCCCGTTGAAGTGGGTATGCATTGGAGCGACGGCCATCTGGACGTCACGAAAAAACTGAAATTCGATTTGAATTACGAGATGACGGTGGAAGTGGCGGCGACGCTGGATGGAAAGCCTGAGCCGGTAGCAGTCGCCTGGCGCGGCGGATTTGGCGACAAGGCCGTTTATAACGCGGCGCAGCTGGTGACGGTGTTTTACAAGACCGGCGGCAAGCTGAATTTGCTGCAGTACAAGAAACTGGGAGTTTCGGGGAATCAGAGCCAGCCGGCGCTGCAATACGGGCCGCTCGAATTTACGGGGATCGAGGATCAATTTTTTACGGCGGCATTTTTGCCGGACGGCACGGACGTTTCGTTGTGGCACTGGATGCAGAACCACACTACGACGGGAGCGGACGGCAAACAGACTACTTTGCCGGAAGCGGAAATGGCGGCGGGGACGACGGCGGCCGCGCCGTTGCGCGTGCGTCTGTATGTTGGGCCGAAAGAATTGCGGCAACTGGAGGAACTGCGGCCTTCGCTGGGCGAATTGGTGAATTTTGGGTGGACGGGAATCATCGCGAAGCCCTTGCTGTGGATTTTGCAGACGCTGCATACGAAAGTGCCGAACTGGGGATGGTGCATCGTCCTGATGACGCTGGTGATCAACCTGGCGATGTTTCCGCTGAAGATGAAAAGCTGGCGCTCGATGCAGAAGATGCAGAAAGTGGCGCCGGAAATCCGGCAGATTCAGGATCGTTACAAGAAATATTCGATGAGCGATCCGCGCAAGAAAAAAATGAACGAAGAAGTGATGGCCGTTTACAGCCGCGAAGGCATCAATCCGATGGGCAGCTGCCTGCCGATGGTATTTCAGATGCCGATCTGGTGGGCGCTATGGCGAGTGTTGGGCGGAGCGATCGAATTGCGGCACGCGCCGTTTATGGGCTGGATTCACGACCTTTCGGCAATGGATCCTTATTATATTTTGCCTATTGGCATGACCATCATGATGTATTTAATGACGAAAATGACTCCGCAGACGACGGTGGACCCGGCGCAGCAAAAAATGATGACGTTGATGCCGCTGATGATGGGATTTATTTTCTTCCGGCTTTCGAGCGGACTAAATTTGTATATGTTCACGAGCAATCTGGTGGGAGTCGGCCAGCAGTATTATCTGAATAAAACGGATCCGCTGCCTTCGAAGAGCAAGTTCAAAAAGAAAGAGAAAGTGATCGATGCCTGACGAACGGACAGCGGCGGGGAAAAAACCGTTCCATCGAGAGCACGGACGCGGCGAAGCGCGGCTGGATCAGGAACGCGCGATCGCGGAATTGACGCGTTACCTGGACGTGGCGCTGCGCGAGATGGGGCTCGCGCTCGAATATGCGATTTCCGCGCCGGCGACGGTCGATGGCGCGCCGGACGAAAAAGATATCGTGGTGGCGTTTAGCGGCGCGGATCAGGAATTCTTGCTGGAGCACAATGCGGAATTGCTTTTGGCGCTGGAGCATATCGGGCATCGTTGGCTGCGGCTGGATCCGCGTTTGCACGACCACGTGCGATTCGATTGCGGGGACTATCGCACTTCGCGGCTGGACGAATTGAAATTATCGGCGCGCGTGGCGGCGCAGCGCGTGCGCGAAACGGGCCAGGCGTTTCGTTTTAATCCGATGTCGCCGCGAGAGCGACGATTGATTCATTTGGAACTGACTGGGGCGCAGGGGGTACGGACCGTTAGCGAGGGAGTGGGTGATCGGCGGCAGTTGGTGGTGTATCCGGTGGTGAAGAAGTAATTGGTGATTGGTGCGGCTTGGCTTCGCGTTTGATTCCCGCCGGAAGTTTATTTTTCAAACTTCGATTGTGTAGCCTTCTTTTCCTACGTTGACGCATTGCGTTGATCCCACGCGGTCGGTCATGCCTGCGGTTTCGTGGATGTGTCCGCAGAAAACGTAGAGAGGTTTTTGGTGTTCGATCCAAGTGCGCAGCGTGGGGCTGCCGGCGTGCTGGCCTTCGGCGAACTCGTCGAGTTTGGTGTCGCGCGGCGGAAAATGCACGACGAGATAGAGTTGATCCATTCCTACGAAGTGCGAAAGGGCTTCGGCGATTTCGGGTTCGGTGTATTCGCCGGGCGTTTTGAACGGCGTGACGTTGCTATAGCCGAGGCCGGCCCAGTTTGTTCCGCCGAGTTTTTTTGCCTGACGATGAAAGTCCACGAAGCCGAACTTTTCGCAAAGCTTTTTCGTTTGCTCGTGGGTTTCGTGGTTTCCGGGCAAAACCAGAAGGCGTTCGCCGAGCGGCTTTAGAATTTCGCCGCAGCGTTCGAGGCCTTTCGCGAAATGGGAAAGGTCGCCGGCCGCGACGTAGATATCCGCAGGCTGCGCGACGACCCGTTCGAGAGCGCGCAAATCGCCGTGAATATCACTGAAGATCAGAATTTTCATGGAGCGCTTCCCGCGTGGACCGGAGCGATTTTGATCATGCGCTGCACGTCCAAGCCACTTGCTTGCCAGCCCTCTTCGATGGGGTCGCCGGCGCCATCGAATACTATACGATAAGAAAAGGGCGCGGGGCCCTGGCGCTTGCGCGTGATGAAACGGTTTTCGTTGAAATCCACGTAATGCAGGCCATTTTGGCTATACGCGCGAATCACCGGGAAGCGCGCGAAATTCCAGTACAGCCGGACTTCGGGCCGCTGCATGGCGCGGGCAACGTACATATTGGGGGGCGAATCGGCGGTGAATGAGAACAAGGGCGCCGTTGCATCGCGCAGATCGAAGCGAGCTTGGTACACGCCGTCGCCGGACCGAATCACGCCACCCCAATCGAGAAGCGAAGGGGGAAGCGGAAGAGCGGCGATGCGATCAATCGGAACATGATTGGCGGCGGCAAAATTCTTTACGCGGAGCAGCGCCTGGTGATGCGCTACGCTGCATGCGAAAAGATACGCGAGCATCACGACAGTGCCGGCCTGGCACCAACGCGCGGTGGTAATGCGGAATCCGGCGTGACGAATGGCCGGAAGAAAAAAGAGCGCGGCGATCATCACGCTGGAGAAAAATGCAATCCAAAGATGGAAGGGAAATCCGACGGCATCGGCAATTTTCCAGACGATGAAGGCGGCGAGGGTGAAAAGCACCCACATTGCAAGGGCGCGCGTGCGGGCTTTTGCGCGGTCGGCATAAATCCAGGCGACCACTTGAGGCAACAGGGCGATGGCGGTGAAACCAAAATCAATGATGAAGAGCAGATCCCAGGCGACGCGTTCCTGCGAAAGCGGATCCCAAATGCGGGTGCCGAAGGACGTCATCGCGTCGAGAATAATGTGGCTGGCAATCGCGATCGCGTAGATGACAAAAAGAATTCCCCACGATGGTGATTCGATATCGCTGAGGCCTTTGAATTTCTTTTTTAGGACGCCGAAGCCGGCGCGAGTGATCCAGGTAAGGATCGCGGCGAAAAACGGCAGCGCCAAGAATGAGTGAGTGATTCCGCGGTGGTACCTGACGATGGCGAGCGGATCGCGCGAGAAAATTTCCTCGACGACGTCCGTATCCGGAAACATGGCGCCGGCGACAGCCGCGAAGGTAGCAACGCGTCCGCTGCGTTCCGAGAAGAAGCCTTTTCCGAGCAGGCCGCCAACGATGCCGTGGGTTATGGTGTCCATGAAGCGGGTGCAGAAAAGAAATTGTACACGATTGCCAGCGAATTACATGATTTCGAGAAGCGGTGAGTGCTTTGCAAGAACTTCTCCGATGATGCGAGCTGGAATATTTCGGCTTGCTAGCGCGGCGACCGTTACGTTTGCGAATTCCGGAGCGATGGATACGAGGAGGCCTCCGGAGGTTTGTGGATCGAAGAGGAGCGCGCGAAATTCGTCAGGCACTTGAGGTGCGAAGCTGACGCAGCCTTCGACGAAATCGCGATTGTTCTTCATGCCGGCGGAAAAAAAACCGGCGCGCGCTGCGTCAATGGCGCCGGGAAGATATTCAATGCGCGTGTGATCAATTTTCAGGGAAACGCCGCTGCCGATGGCCATCTCGCGCGCGTGACCGAGAAGCGCGAAGCCGGTAACGTCTGTGACGGCGCGAATGGGATGAGTTTCTTGTGGCGAAGCGCTTTCTATTTCGTGAAGGGCTTCGGCTGAGCCGCGATTCAGGCGCGCCATGGACGCGGTGGCGGCAGTGAGCCAGGACTCTTCGGCGCGGCTTTGTTTTAGAGCAGTGGAGATGACTCCTGTTCCGATCGCCTTCGTGAGGATCAGCGCATCGCCTGGTTGCGCGCCGACATTTCTCCAGATTTTGTGCGGGTGAATTGTGCCGGTCACTGCGTAGCCGAATTTAATTTCGTCATCGCGAATGGAGTGTCCACCGACAACGGTGCAATTCGCCTCGGTCATTTTGGCGAGGCCTCCGCGGAGAATTTGTTCCAGGATTTCTGGCGGGCTGGCGGCGGGAAAGGCCACGATGGTTAGGGCGGAAATCGGACGACCGCCCATGGCGTAGACGTCGCTTAGCGCGTTGGCTGCTGCGATTTGGCCAAAAAGCTCCGGGTCATCCACGATCGGTGTGAAAAAATCCACGGTTTGAACGATGGCGAGATCGTCGGTGAGGCGATAGACGGCAGCGTCGTCGCTGGTTTCAAAACCGACGATCAGATTGGGATTAGTTTGTCGCGGAAGGCACTTCAGGACTGCATTCAGCAAGCTGGGGCTTAATTTTGCGGCGCAGCCTGCTGCTTTCGCCATCGTGGTTAGCCGGACTTGCTCTGTCAGTGGCATTTTTCCGTGGAACAAATTGGATGATTGTAATGCCGCGGGGTCGCAGGATCGCTGTTGCGGCAGTGTTTCGGGATCTGCGGTTTCGTCGGGATTATGCGTGAGCGGCTGCTGAGCGAATAGGGATGGTGATTGGCTTTGCGGTCTGAGTGGCCGTCGGGGAGAGCATGTGGCAGCGCCCGTCGAAGATGGCGCCCGGTTCCATCACCAAACATGGAGTGTGAATTTCGCCTGTGACTATGGCCTTGGTTTGGATTTCGACCTTGCCGGAGGCTTTGATGATGCCGTCAAAATGTCCGCCGATGATGACGTAGTTGCCGTCAATTTGGCCTTCGACTTTCGAATGCTCGCCAAGGATTAGCGTTTCGTGGGAAACCAGATTGCCCTTCATCGCGGAATCAATGCGGAAGGTGCCCGTCGACTCGAGGCGGCCCTCGATTTTTACGCCTTGCTCGAGAAAGCCGGTCCATTCACCGGAATCGTGTCGCTTACGGTTAAACCAACCCAAGCCCATTACGAATCCCCCATGCGCGGCCCGCTAGTGTAGCATTATTTTCGCATGAGCTGATCGTAGAGGCGGGACAAATCACTATCGTCGTAGTATTCAAAGACTAACTGGCCGGGCTTGGCGGCGTGGCGCGGGTGAAGCAAAACGCGGGTTCCGTACTCTCTCTGGAGCTCTTCGAGCGCTGCCTTGGTATTCGGGTCAGGGGAAAAAGTCGGAGCGCCGACATGTGGCCTTGTTCCACGCGAGGCCAGGCGCTCGACTTGGCGAACGGTCATGCCCCCGCGAACAACACGGCGAGCCAACGTGAGGCGCTCTTGAGAGTCTGCGACGGCGAGGAGTGCACGCGCGTGGCCGGCAGTGAGGCGACCTTCTTCGAGCAGGTCCTGGATTGGGTCTTCCAGCTTTAGCAAGCGGACGGCGTTGGCGATGGTGGCGCGATCTTTTCCCGTGCGCTCAGCCACCTGCTCCTGGGTGAGGTGAAATTCATCAATTAAGCGCTGGAAGGCGTGCGCTTGCTCGATGGGGTTCAGATCCTCGCGCTGAAGGTTTTCGACCAGGGTCATCTCGAGCGCCATTTCTTCGGGTACGTCGCGAACTACCACGGGTACGCGACTGAGGCTGGCGCGCTGGGCAGCGCGCCAGCGGCGTTCCCCGGCTATGAGCTGGTAGCGACTGGCGATGCGACGGACGACCAGTGGCTGGACGATTCCGCTGGCACGAATCGAGCGCGCGAGCTCATCGAGCGCCTCTTCGCGGAAGCGGGTGCGAGGCTGGTAGGGGCTCGGATCGATCAGGTCAATATCAACCTGGAAGAGCCCTTCACTGAGAGCTGGCGCCGCCGCCGCCGTCATTGTTCCCGCCATCGGCCGGGCCGGCGGTGCTACCCGTTGGACCGGCTCCTGCGGTGGCGGCTGCAGCGGCTGAGTTGGAGGCGGTGTCGGTTCCGGTTCCCGAATTAGCGCGCTCAATCCCCTGCCCAACGCGTTTCTGGGCATTTGCGATAACCTCCTTGGCGAGTTGGATATAGCTTTCCGCACCCTTACTATGTATGTCGTAGAACATTACGGGCATCCCATGGCTTGGCGCCTCTGCCAAGCGTACATTCCTGGGGATGACGGTTTCAAAGACTTGCGAGCCGAAGAAACTGCGTAGATCGGCGGCGACCTGTTTGGAGAGAGTCGTACGGTCGTCATACATCGTGAGGAGAATACCTTCGACGGCGAGAGAGGGGTTGATCGTGCGGCGGAGGCGCATTAGGGTGTCCAGCAGTTCGGAGACGCCCTCGAGCGCGAAGTACTCACACTGGATTGGGACCAGCACTGAATCGCTGGCGGCCAGGGCGTTGATGGTCAGGAGGTCCAGAGACGGAGGGCAATCTAACAGGACGTAATTGTATTTTGCGAGGATCGGAGCAATTGCGGACTTTAGTTTGTACTCGCGGTCATCCATTGAGACCATCTCGATGGAAGCGCCTACGAGGTTCTTGTCGGAGGGAATTAAGTCAAGACCTTCGACCCGGGCGTCGAGAGTGACGCGCTCGATTGGCTCATCGAGGATGATTGATTGATAGAGAGTGCGGCGGGAAGGATCTTTTGGGAAGCCCAAGGCGCTGGTAGTGTTGCCCTGGGGATCGCAGTCAATTATGAGCGTGCGTTGTTCGGAAGCAGCGAGAGAAGCGCCGAGATTTACTGCTGTAGTTGTCTTGCCTACGCCACCTTTTTGATTCGTGATTGCGATTACGCGAGCCACCCGAAATCCCCCGAATACGAGAGGAATGTAGCAGATATTTTCTTGCGGATACAAGCTGTTTCACGTGGAACAAATACTGACGACGAGAGTATTGTCACTCATTTGCGAGAAGCTAGGCTGTTCCACGTGAAACACTACTCAGGAATTTGAGTTTCGCCACGCCTTTCGCCGATGAGTAGGTACCGCCTATCCGAATTTGGAATTTTAATTGGGGCTCGCCATCCGAACCGCTTCGAAGTACAGACTTTCGCGGAATCTTCTTGCCCGAGCCATAAAATCACTTTTCCTCCTGTCCCTAGACAATTTTCAGCCCAGCGAAGGTACGTGTCATCGATCGCGACAGCGCGGGCGGAGGTAAAATCGAAATGCGCCGATTGGTCTTCCAAGTCAGCCATACGCTCTGCGTACACCTCAACGTTGGTTAATGCCAGCTCTCGCACGACCTCGGACAAGAATGCGCATTTCCTTCGGTTCGATTCGATCAAAGTAACGCTGAGGCCATCGATCGCCATACGGATAGGTACGGCGGGAAAGCCGGCACCTGAACCAACGTCGGCGAGCCGACCGTGCCGTATGGGGACGTGTCCTATCGCGAAAAGGCTCTCGCCGAAATGGAAGCGCAGGATTTGCGCGGGATCGGTGACGGTCGTCAGCGACATGCGGCGATTCCACCGCAGAAGCAGAGCGATGTACGAACGGGTCTGGTCACAGAAATGGCTAGAGAGTGGTGTCTCGTAGTAGGGTCTGAGCGCTGCTACGATTTGTGCGTCTTCGAGTTGATCCATGATTTCTACTATATGAGTAGTATATATTGATGTGGCATGAATAAGTTATTGTGTTGCTGAGCTTTGGGCGACTGGCTGGCTGGTGGCCGATCGAATTCGGCTGGGCGCCAGCAACCCGACGGTGATGTCTGCCAAAAAATGGGCCGCGATTGGCGGCAGCAAACTGCCCGTCCAGGCGCGAGCTCCAGCAAAGATCAATCCCACGAAAAACGTGGAAGCGAGGCCCCGGCGACCTTGATAGAGGTGTGCGATCGCGAAATAAATCGCCGAACCGACAACGCCGGCAAGGATTGCCCCATTCGACCAGTCCTGAAATACTCGTTGTACAAAGCCGCGATAGATCAGTTCCTCGCAGATGGCTACGGTGACCACCAAGGCGAAGAAGGCGAGACGCTCTACGTCGTCTTGCGGAAATAATTTGAGCGCGAGTTGCGGGAGCAATCCTTGGGCTTCGGCGGGACGCGCCGCGAGGCGGCGAAGGCTGACGAGCTGATTGAGCAGGACGAGCGCCGCGAGGACGATTGCAACGGTTATGGTAAGAGGCGGATTTCCGAGCGCGAAGCCGAGCTGTGCGGGCGGTATGCCGTGCGCCGCGGCGCGCCAGAGAATTACACCTGCGGCGATCCACTGAAACGCGAGCGTGGAGGCGTAGAGCGAGAGGCGGTCCAATTTTGTGGTGCTCGGCGATTGCATCAATTGCCGAACGCGGCGGCGGCCTAGCAGTGGCAGCGCGATTCCGAGAAACAGGAGAATGAGGGCGAAGTCCCAACGCATGGCGCTAAATGAAAACATTATTCGCTCGGCGGAAGCAAGCTGAACGCGCGATCGGGTATTGCTAGATGTTGACACCGCCAGAGGCGGAGCCGTATCGTTCTTGTTTCTGCGAACAAGATGAAAATTCTGATTATCGGGGGCGGCGGGCGCGAACACGCGATGGCGTGGAAGCTAAGGCAGAGCGCGCTCGTGGAAAAGATTTGGTGTGCGCCCGGAAATGGAGGCGTCGCGCGGGACGCGGAATGTGTGCCGCTGGACGCAGGGAACGTGACTGCGGCGGCGGACTTGGCGGCGCGCCTCGGCGTTGATTTAACGATTGTGGGGCCGGAATTGCCGTTGGTTAATGGCATTGCAGATGAATTTGCGCGACGCGGGCTGGCGATTTTGGGTCCCGGGAAAGCCGCGGCGCAGCTGGAAGGCAGCAAAATTTTTGCGAAACGATTTATGGGACGGCACGGAATTCCGACGGCGGGAGTGCGCGGAATTCTCGAAACGACCGCGGATGCTTATGCGGCGCTTGATTCTGGCGCTTGGCCGTTGGTGATCAAAGCGGATGGACTTTGCGCGGGAAAGGGTGTGCTGGTCGCGTCAGACGCGCGGGAAGCGGCGGAGTTTATTGAGCGGCTTATGGTGAAACGTGAATTTGGCGATGCAGGTGCGCGCGTGTTGGTGGAAGAAGGGTTGGCGGGACAGGAGCTTTCGTACATTGTGCTGACGGACGGAGAAAATTTTATTTCGCTGGCGCCCACGCGGGATCACAAGCGCGCGTTTGATAATGATGAAGGGCCGAACACCGGTGGAATGGGAACGTATTCGAGCGGCGCCATGCTGATTGCGGAACTCGAGGAAGAAATATTGGCGACGATTGTGCGGCCGACGCTCGCGGGATTGCGAAAAGAAAATATGGAATATCGCGGATTTATATTTTTCGGGCTGATGCTTACGGAGAATGGGCCGAAAGTGCTTGAATATAATTGCCGGCTCGGGGATCCGGAGACCCAATCCATTTTGTTGCGCGCGGATTTTGATTTTGCGCGTGCGTGCGCGGAAGCTGCGACCGGGAAGCTGGATGTGTCGCCGGCAAAGTGGCTGCCGGGGGCGAGTGTTTGCGTGGTGATGGCGTCGGAGGGGTACCCTTCGCATCCGGTTCTGGGGGCGGAAATCGTAGGGTTGGAGGAAGCGAGCAAGGTTCGCGGAACGGTGGTGTTCCACGCTGGTACCAAAGTGGAACACGGCCACTACTACACGAGTGGTGGACGAATTCTCGGCGTTGGAGCTGTCGGAGCATCGTTGCGAGATGCAAGTCTGGCGGCGTACGACGCAGCTAGCAGGATCGGGATTCCCGGGGCTCACTATCGGCGGGATATCGGGACAACCGCGGGCAAAAGCAAGGCAGCAGCGAAGGCGGAGGCTTTGAATGGGTGAGGTGGCGCATCTTTTCAGGTGCCTGGTGCACCGCTTTCCTATGGAGGAGCTTTCCGAGGTGGAGGCTGTGGCCAACAAGGGGTTCAAGGGCTGTATTCATGGGCGACCTGGCAGTAAGCGGCAAGTGTCGTTGATGGACATCGAGACGCTGACAAAGCTGGGCGTCGCGCCGGGGCTTGTGAAGGAGAACATCACGATGCGCGGCATGGATTTTCAGACGCTCAGCACGGGACAGATTTTGCGAATTGGAGAAGAGTGTGTGCTGGAGGTTACCGGTCCGTGTCATCCTTGTCCGCGGATGGACGAGATTCGGATGGGGTTGCAGGAGGAATTGCGAGGGCAACGCGGTTGGTTGTGCAAAGTGACCGTCGGCGGGCGAGTGCGTCGCGGTGACCGGATTGAAGTGATAGCGATGTTCGGGCAGACCTCGGCGGTGAGTTCATTGCAGGCGGCAGCAGACTAATTCAAATAGGAGATTTCCTGGTGTCGTCAAAAGAGAAGAGGACGGATGTGCGCGTGGGGATTTTGATGGGTTCCGACACGGATTTGCCAGTGATGAGCGAAGCGGCAAAGGTGCTGGAGAAATTCGGGATCGGATACGAGATGGAGGTGGTGTCCGCGCATCGCACGCCTGCGCGGGCGCACGAGTATGCCACGACGGCGCTGGAGCGCGGTTTGAAAGTGCTGATTGCTGCGGCTGGCGCGGCTGCGCATTTGGCGGGGGTGATCGCGGCGAACACTACATTGCCGGTGATCGGCGTGCCGATGGGGACGAGTACGCTGAATGGGCTCGACGCTTTGCTGGCGACGGTGCAGATGCCTGGTGGAATTCCCGTCGCTACGATGGCGATTGATAAGGCTGGAGCGGTAAATGCGGCGATTTTTGCGGCGGAGATTTTAGCGCTATCGGATCCGGCGATCGCGCGGAAGCTTGTGGAACATAAGGATGATTTGGTGAAATCGGTGGAAGAGAAAAACGCGCGTTTGCAGGCGACGCTGGCCGAGAAGAAAAAGTGACATTGATTTTTTTCGGAGCGACGTCAGTCGGGGGACGAAGGTTTTAGTAATGACGGCGCTTCTTCTTGCTGTTGCTGCGGCTCCGGGGCCTTTTTCGCTGTGGTAGGGCGTTTTGGTTCCACGGGTGGCCGTAGAATCCAGTTAAAACCATCTTCGACAGTAATGGAAGCCATGGTTTGCCGGGCATTTGCCGGCGACATAACCGCGAGCGCGGCGCGAAGAAATTGCGTGGCGTCCACGGCGAGGATTTTGTTGCTGTCTCCTCCGACAAAGTGATCAGCGACCTCGTTCATTTTCGCATCGGAGCCGCATATTTTTTCGATGCGCGGATCTTTCTGGCGCAGCAAGTCGAAGAGGGTGGGGAGCGTCTGATCAGGCGGATATTGAAATTCTATGAGTGTGTGCGGCTGGCCTTTTTCCGGCGGCCAAACCTGCAAGTACGTCGGATGAGAAACATGCGTGTCGTAAAAATCGATACGCTGCATTTCCTGCTGCAGCAAATAGGTGAGCTGCCAAACTTCCGGGCCGTAGTTCTGAATGTAGTCGGCGACGATGAGTTCGGCGACGGGCTCGTCGGAGGGCCAGTCGAGTTTCGCGTGGAGATTGCCGGCGACAACGTTGAGGCGTTCGAGTAAACCTTGGCCGACAGATTCGATGTCAGTGGCCTCGACGTTCGGTCCCGCTTGTTCGATCTGCGGACCGGCTGCTTGACTGGCGAAGTGCCCACGCAGACGCGGCAATTCCCTATCGAGGCGGGCAAGCTCAAGCTCGGATGAAGGCGAAAACCAATCCACCGCGCCGAGCATGACGCCGGCGCGCCTTAGATTCAACTCCACGGGGATGGGAGGATGCGTTTGCGGCTCGATGGGATTTTCGATGGTGGCGATGAGGATGGCGTCTTTGACTACGGCGATGATTACACGTCCGGTGGCGAGATTGACGACGATTTCTTCGCCGGGAGTTTCGGACACGTCCTGGGCAGCTGCAGGTTGGGCGAAGATTAGTGGGGCGAGCAAGAGCGCGGACAGTGCTGCGGGTCGTAGCCGTTTGCGCGAAAAATCACGTTGGCGAGGAAACCGCAGCATAATTTGACGGTATCACAAATCCATCGACCGTGAGAAACGTTCCCACTTTTGTCCATGGTATACTTGGCAAACGCTAGAGCGACTGTGAAACTCGAAGATTACAAGACGGTCTTGTACAGCCAGGTGGACGGCTCCTGGGTGGCGGAAATTCCCGCGATCGCGGGATGTTACGCGTTGATGGAGACGCGTGAAGAAGCGCTGGCCGAGCTTGCGAAAGTATTTGAGATGATTGCCGCGGGGTACAGCGAAAAAGGCCTGGAACTTCCCGCCGATACGACTGAAATCCTGCATACCTAGCGCAACCGCGCGCGATTTTCAGCGAGTTGCCAAAAAGCTTGGATTTAAATACCGGCGAACCACCGGCAGCCATGAACGTTGGAACCATCCTGACGGACGCGCGGTGACGATACCGATTCACGGCGGGAAGCAGATCGGCCCGCCACTTTTCTTCAAGATATTGCGCCAGCTAGGGATTTCGCTCGAGGAATTCAACCGGCTGAAATAGTTGCGGCGCCACATTCGAGCGGAATTCTAGTAAAATTCGAGTGCAGAAACCCAAACCTGTTGGGCAACCGGCAATGGGTATTCCTAATGCATTAAAAGGAGGGGGTCTGAGATCCCCGAAGAGCGTCAAGCACAAGGGCAAGACAGTGGCGGCAATTATCGCGGCGCACCAGCGGTTCGTGCGGGGCGACGAGACTGGAGCGCGTGCGGATCTGGCTGGCGCGGATTTGTCGCGGGTGAATTTCGAAGGCATGAATCTGGATCTGATCAATTTTCAGGGAGCGAACCTGGAAGGCGCGAAGCTATACAACGCGCGGCTTTCGTCGGCGGATTTGAGCAAAGCAAAGCTGCGGCGCGCGGACCTGCGCAAAGCGGATTTGACGGAAGCCAACCTGAGCGGAGCCGACCTGACGGAGGCGCAAGTGGGAGGCGCGGAGCTCTTCCGCACGGACTTGCGGCAGGCGATCTTGCGGCGCGCGAATTTCGGCGCGGCAAATTTCCGGAGTGCGGAAATTCGGGGGGCGGATTTTACTGGCGCGGATCTTCAGACGACCATCCTGCGCGAGACGAACCTGGAGGGCGTGGATCTTTCGGGGCTCGACTTGAGCACCACGCTATTGCCGCCTGGTTACCAGGTTGCGGCGGGCGCCAAAAAGTAGCGGCTTACCCTGCGTTGTTGGACACGCGTCAACGTGTGTGCGAAATCTGCTCCGTTCTGCTTGACTGCGGTATTCTTTTCTCACGACACTTCAAAAGACTTAACCCAGAGTTCACAGAGTTAACGGCAGAGGGCACGGAGACACCTAGAGGAATTATTACCGCAGAGACGCAGAGTGCGCAGAGAAAGAAGCGTGCGACTCCAGCGTGTTGCGCTTCCGCTGGCTGCCTTGAGATAAAGCGATGGCGAATCAGCCTTTTATTTTTGTGGAAGATTATAAATTGCCCGGAGGCTGGGTGGGCTCCGAGCAGCACGAAGCGCGCGCGAGGGCGTATTGCGAGATGGCCGAGCGCGGGCAGATTCTTTTTTTCCGCGAACTTCCCTTCGATTTGCCCCTAGAGGATCAGAAATTTCTGCGCGAGCAGGAATGGACAGAGTTGCGAATGCACAAGAACGTCTCCTACCGGCCGAGCGAGGATATTTTGCGCGGCGTATCGGGGAACGCGGCGACGGTGGAGCGGCTGCATTCGATCATGCGGAACTACAGCGCGCGAATCATCGAGTTCGTCGGGAAATTTCTCTCTCCGTACAACGGAAAATGGAATCTGGATTTCGCCAGTTTTCGCCCGATGGAAGAAGAAGATCGCAATTTGCCTCTGCACAAGCGCAATGACTTGCTGCATGTGGATGCTTTTCCGAGCCGGCCGACGCGCGGCGGGCGGATTTTGCGGGTGTTCACGAATTTGAATATCTCGCGGCCGCGGGTATGGAATACCACGGAGAGTTTCGATGCGCTGGCGCGGCAATTCGCGAAGGCTGCGGGTCTGCAGGAAATCGCGGAGGACGATTCGTTTCTTGGGCGCACGGTGCAGAATCTGGGTGCGAAGTTGGGATTTGGCGCGGCGGGTCGGACGCCGTACGACATGTTCATGCTGCGTTTTCACGATTTTTTGAAGGAGAATGCGGCATTTCAGGAGAATTGTCCGAAGACGCGGCTGGAGTTTCCTCCTTTGGCTACGTGGATTGTGTTTACCGATGGCGTGGCACACGCGGCTATGTCTGGACAGTATGCAATTGAGCAGACGTTTTTGATTCCACCGCGGGCGTTGGTGGCGCCGGAAGCGGCACCGTTTCGGATTCTGGAAGAAATTGCTGGAAGACCGCTGGTTTCGTAGTTCGCGAAGCCGTCCATGATGGTCGATTTTTACCTCTCACCTCACGGTAGTCGTATTAGGTTCCTGGTTCAATCGAGCGATGACAGGGATCATCTGCGCGAGTTATTTTTGGACCTCGCGCATCGCCGAGTGAGCGAGTACTCTCTCGAAGATGCGATCTGGGCCGAGTTTTCGACGGATTGCCCACCCATCATACTGAAATGTGTCACGCAGGAAGTCTCTAGACAGATTGAGTCTGAGAGAACCGATGACGGTGCACAGGCCCTTTGTTGGTCGCGACACGAACAAGGCTGGCTGGAATGCGCGGAAAAGATCGATGCGTTGACGGCGCCGGGGCATCAATACATGTGCGGCGGCGACGCAGAAATCGAAGTGTCTTTTCTCGAATACCTCTCGCGGCGCTGACAAATGTTACGGAGTCATTCGGCCCTTCGTCAGATAATCCTGGGACGGGACGCCGAAGGCGTCTGCTACGCGATTGAAAAACGCGAAGAGTGCTGTGATGTAGACTGCTTCCGCGATTTGATCTTCTTTCCATCCGGTGTCGCGCAATTTCTGTACGTCCGCGTGGGTGGAGCGTGGCGCGTCTTTGGTGATCAATTCGACGTAAACCATTAGAGCGCGCTCGGCCATTGTGAGGCCTGCGTCATCTAGTTTGCCTTCGAGGATTGCTGCTACGCATTGATCGGTGGCTCCCTGAACACGCAGGAAGTAGGCGTGGCTGTCCAGTCAATACGGGCAGCGATTCAGGAAGGAAACGTAACTGGCGATCATTTCCTTGTGGCGGCGGGTGAGATGGCCTTCGGAGAAGTGAACTTTATTAGAGAATTCGACGACATGGCGAAGGAAATCGGGACGGGCGCCGAAACATTTGATGATGCCGGGGACTTGTTGGCGGCCGGAGCTGGCGCGCCAGAAATCGTGAGCGTCGGCGAGGTCGCCGCTGGCGTCGGCGTCTTCGGTGATGCGGATTTTGGTCTGAGGCTTTTCCAAACTGGGATCGGAATTGGCGCCCGACGGTTTCTCTTTGTCCTTCATCATCGTCCGCATCTCCGTTTCGAATTGCGCGGCGGCGCTAGCGGTAGCCCGCGGACCTGCCCTGGTTGCGACACCCTCTTGGGATTTTGTTACAACTTCCCTAGCGTTCAAGCAAAAACCGATCCCTCGCTGCGCTCAGGATGACAACCACTTCACTTTTTCGCAGACTCGAAAGCCGCATTTATTTTGCCGCGTCTACGCCGTGGCTTCACGAACGGAAACGTCGCCGCCTGAAAACCGTTGAAGCTGTGGCCTACAAAAAGTCGCGAGCTTCGATGCGGATACTTAAGGCTAGCGTTTTCTGATCCAACTGTACATGGGCCAGCCTGCCGCGACTACGACGCAGCCGAGAATTGCTTCGCGCGGGCTGCGGACGGCGAGGAGCACTAGCATGACCGCCACGAGAACGAGGAACGCTACGGGCGTGGCTGGGTAGCCCGGAGTGAGAATCGTGGATGCGCATTGTGCGGGACGGCGGCGAATCACGAAGAGGCCTGCGACTGTGATTCCCAGGAAAAGTACGGTGACAAAAAAGAAGTAGGCGATGATTTGTTCGAACGAGCCTAGCGCGACCAGAATTGTGGCGACGATTCCCTGCACGAGCACGGCGCGCGCGGGCGTGCCAAAGCGCGGGTGAATATGCGCGACGGATTTGAGGAAGACGCCGTCGGCGGCCATCGCGAAATAAACGCGCGGAGCGGAAATCATGAAAGCCGCCAGGCTGCCTCCGACGCAGACGACTACGATGGCGGCAAAAACAATTCCGCCGGCGGGGCCGAAGAGCGCCTCGCCGGCTTGGGCGACGAACGTGCGGCTGGAGCCCACTTTTTCGATAGGAACGAGATAGATGAAGATCGCGCTGATGGTTAGATACACGATGGTGACGGCGATCACGCCGAAACCGAGGGCGCGAGGAACGTTGCGTCCGGGATCGCGGACTTCGCCGGAAATTTTGGTGGCGTCCCACCAGCCGCTGAAGCAAAAGAAGGCGCCGACCGTGGCAGCGCCGAGCGCGGGAACCAGCGGAAGCGCGCCGGGATGCGGTGCGACGAAGGGCACGAAATTTGTCCAAGAGCCGAGACGAAATGCGAGCGCCCAGACGGTGAGAGTGACGAGGACTGCGAATTTCAGCCAAGTGATCCAGCGAAGGAAGCCCGCGCTGATGCGCGTGCTGAGAATATTCATGGCGCATACGGTCCAGATGGCGGCGATCGCGGCGAATTTTATGCCAAGCGGCGACCAGCGAAAAATGTAGCCGGCGTAAGCGGCGAGGCCAGTGGCGAATGCGGCGGTGAGGCCGGGATCGAGGACCAGCAGGCTCATCCAGCCGTAGAGAAACGCGAGGCGCGGGCCGAAACCTTCGCGCAAATATACGTATGCGCCGCCGGCGCTCGGAAATCGTCCGGCGAGTTCGCCGAAACAGAGCGCGCCGCTGAGCGACATGGCGCCGACGGCGAGCCAGACGACGAGCAGCCAGAAGGGCGAGCCGAGAGATTTGGCCATGTCGGCGGGAGTGAGGAAGATTCCGACGGCGATGGCTTCACCGGCGACGGCGGCGGCAGCGGAACCCAAGCCGAGTTGGCGGCGGAGTTCCTGGTCGGGTGGCGGCGGGATTTCTTGGTTGGATGAGACGGCGTGGAGCAGCGGCGGTTCTCCCTTTTATGCGGGCGCGAGAGTGCGATTGCGTTTGTGCCGGGTGATGCGCGGTTCGGCGGCGTTTATATTACACGCGCCGCGAGAATATGCCGAACGAATGGAGGGCGAGTTGTCGTAACGCGACGGCGAGCCGGCGATGGATTGACGCCGTTACACCGATGGTGCACTGAGGTGCGCCGCTACATAAAATCAACGGCGCGGGCGAAGAGCCGGCGGGACGCCGACGGTACGACGCGGCGAAGACGTTATGAGGCGGGCAGGGCATGCCGTGCCCCTACCCGTCGGTTGGCGGGCGTCGACGGAGCGGAGAGTTATTTGCCGGCGGCGAATTCGGCTGGGTCTTCGCCGTAGGCGTTTGCGCCGCGCGGGCTTAGGGCGCGGCGGCGCGTTTCTATGCCTAGGCGTTTTATCTTTTGATTGAGAGTGGAGAGCGGAACCTGGAAACGCTCGGAGGCTTCGGTCTGGTTCCAGTTGGTGCGCTCGAGCATGTCCACGATGATACGGCGCTCGACTTCTTCGAGGATTTCGAAGAGCGACGGGGCGGGCCCGGAACCGCCGATTTGCCCGGGAAGCGGCGGCAAAAATTCCGCGAGCTGGAGGCGGACGCCGCGGACGATTTCGCGCGTGCGGACGGGTTCGGGAAGCAAGTCCGCGTCCATGGATTCTTGCGTGGAGAGAACGACGGCACGTTCGACTACGTTTTCGAGTTCGCGGACATTGCCGGGCCAATCGTAATCCATCAGGAGCTTCATGGCGGCGTGAGTGAAGAGGCGCGGGGGTTTGCCGTTGTCGCGGCAAAATTGTTCGAGGAAGCGGCTGATCAAAAGCGGGATGTCTTCCTTGCGCTCGCGCAGCGGAGGAAGATGAAGCGAGATTACGTTGAGGCGATGGAAGAGATCTTCGCGAAAGCGGCCTTCGCGAACGAGCTTGGTGAGATCTTCGTTGGAGGCGGCAAGGATGCGGACGTCCACTTTTATGGTGTCGGTGCCGCCGAGGCGCATGAATTCGCGTTCCTGGATGACGCGCAGGAGCTTGGCCTGGGTTTCCGGGCTGACCGTGGAAATTTCGTCGAAGAAAATCGTGCCTTGATCGGCGACTTCGAAGAGGCCTTTTTTGGAAGCGATAGCGCTGGTGAAGGCGCCCTTCACGTGGCCGAAGAGCTGGGATTCGAGCAGATCCACGGGGATGGAGCCGGTGTTTACGGGAATGAAGGCTTTGTCGGCGCGCGCGGAGGCGGAGTGGATCGCCTTGGCGATGACTTCTTTTCCGGTGCCGCTTTCGCCGGAGATTAAAACGGTGGAGCGGGACGGCGCGACCTGAGTGACCAGGTCGAAGACGGCCTGCATCTTGTCGCTCTTGCCGATGATGTTGGGGAAATTGTAGCGCTGTTTCAGGGCGCGCTTGAGCTGGACGTTTTCATCGCGCAGGCGGCGGCCTTCGATCGCGATAGAGATTTGCGCGATGAGTTCGTCGTTGGACCAGGGCTTGGTGATGTAATCCTGCGCGCCGCCTTTGAAGGCCGCGCGGGCCATATCGATGGAGCCGAAGGCGGTAATGAGAATGATGGAGAGCTGCGGATCGCGGCGGCGAATTTCGCGGAGAAGTTCGAGGCCATTGCGATCGGGCAGGCTGACGTCGAGAAGCATCAGATCGAAGGGATGATCTTCGAGCTGCCGCAGGCCGGCCTCTCCGGTTTCGGCGAGAGTCACTTCAAAGCTTTCGGAAGTTAGAAGCGCTTCGAGCCCTTCCCTGATTTCAATTTCGTCGTCAACAACAAGAATAGAACCTCTAGGCATGAACTGGCTTCCTGGCTACGGGAAATTCCAGGCGGAACGACGTTCCCTTACCCGGTGTTGAGCGCACGTCTACTTTTCCGGCGTGCTCTTTTATGATGCCGTAGCTCACCGAAAGACCCAACCCGGTGCCCCGTCCGGTGGCCTTGGTTGTGAAGAATGGATCGAAAATGCGATGGAGATGCTCGGGTGGAATGCCCGAGCCCGTGTCTGTGACTTCAATTTCAACGGAACCATTTTGCGCGGCGGTGCGGACTTCCAGCATACCGCCCTGCGGCATCGCGTCACGCGCGTTCATAAAGAGATTCAGGAAGACCTGTTGCAGGCGCGTGATGGAGCCCAGGACGGGCGGCAACTGCTCGCGATAGTTTTTGACTACGTTGACCTGGGCGGTCTTGAAAGGATGCTGGACCAGCGTGAGGGTTTCTTCGAGGATATTGTTGATGTCCACTTCGATAAATTCCGCGGCGCCGGTGCGCGAGAAATTGAGCAGATTGTTGACGATTTCGCTGGCGCGGAAGGTTTGCTTCACGATGCGCTCGATAGTTTTCTGGCGCGGATCGTCGGCGGGAATCTGCTTGGCGAGCATCTGGATGTAGTTCGAGATCACCGCGAGCGGCGTATTCACTTCGTGGGCGACGCCGGCGGCAAGTAAGCCCAGAGAAGTGAGCTTCTCGGTCTGAACCATTTGTTCTTCGAGGCGGACGCGCTGGGTAATGTCGTCGAGCAGGATCAGGCGGCCGAGTCGAGCACCGCTTTTGCCGACTAGCGGCGCGATCGAGGCGTTTACGACAAGATGGTTGCCGGCGCGCGTATTCAGATGGAATTTGTAAATGCCTGAGACGTGATCGCTCGAGGCGCGTGAAGAAATCTCGGCGACCAAATCCTGCGGAAGGACGTCATGAAGTTTGCGGCGCAGCGCTTCGGAGCGCGAGATCGCGAGGAGGTCTTCGAGCTGGGGGTTCCAGGATTCGATGCAATCTTCGAGATCGACTGTGACGACACCGATTTTCAGAGATTCGACGATATTTTCGCTGAAATCTTTGAGGCGCTCGATCTGCATGGCTTTCTGTTCGAGCGAGTGGTAGAGGCGCGCGTTTTCGATGGCGATGGCGACGTATCCAGCGATGGTGAAAAGCAGCTCGAGGTCGTCGCTCGAGAGATAGTCGCCGTCCACGGTCTTGCCCAGTCCGAGTATCGCGACAGAGCGTTCGCGGAAACGGCAGGGGATGAAATAGTTGAGGTCGAGTTCTTCGAGAGTGCGGCGGACGGGCTCCGATTCCTCGGTGGCGGCGCGCGCAGATTCAAAGAACAGGCAACCACGTGCAAAGGCTGGGCGGGCTGGGTCCAAAAACGAAAGATCAAGAGGGCCTTCGGGGCGCAGGCCCATGGAACGGGAAAGGACAAAGCTGCCGGGAGCGGTCGGGTCTTCCAGGAAAACGGCGAGGCGATCGACGAGCAGGGTTTGCGAAACGCGATCGAGTACCGAACCGACGAGAGGCTCAAGGCGAACTTCGTTGGTGAGCGCGCGGCCGAATTCGATTAGCGTGCGGCGGTAGTCGAGGCGATCGCGATAGAAAAAGCGGTCCAGGCGCGTCTGCACCCATTCGCGCAGCGGTTCGATGAGGAAGGCGGCCACGACGATGGCGATGATGCCGCCTGCTGGGCCGGTGGAGAGTCCCGGGCGGTGGAAGAGCTCGCCGATCAGGGCGATCATCGCGAAATAAATGCCGACGACGGCAGCGGTGGCGAATGTGTACGAGAGGCCGCGCTTGAAAATGATGTCCACGTCCATCAAGCGGTAGCGGATGATGGCGTACCCAAAGCAGAGCGGGATGAGCGCGAGCGAATACACGGACAATTTCATCCACGGCGGCGGGACCAGGCCGAAGACGTACGGGATGATGTAGAAGAGTGCGAAAGGAAGACTGCCGGCGAAGGCACCGGCGGTGACCCACTTCAATTGCTGCCGCAGCACACCGCTGGGCGCGCGGCGGAAGCTGAGAAGAAAAATGAAGGCGGCGATGACAAAATAAATTCCGAGATTGGCTTGTTCGATTTTGTCGAGCCAGTAGCGTGTTCCGATGGCCGGCAGGAAATCCAGCGTACCGGTAGCGATGAAGAGATGAAGAACGAAAAGCGCGAACGGGAAAGTGTACACGGCCAAAAGCTTGGGCCAGAGGCGGCCACGGCGCTCCGGAAAAACGAGCGCGAAATGAACGAGCAAGGCGGGCTGTAGCAGCAGGGCGACGACGTTGCCCCAGTAGATGATCCAATCGAAGGAGTTCAGTTTGCCGCTGTAATGAAAGCTGTATAAGACGAAGGAGACCAAGCAGAAGATGTAGAAATGGATCGCGCGCGGGGCGTTCCAGCGGCGGACGAAGATAAACAGTCCGATGAACAAGTACAGCAGGGCGGTGATGCGCAAATAATTTTCGATGGACGAGGGGTTTTCCTGCGGTGCGGTGACCAGCGGAGTTTCGAAGGTGCGGCCGTCGCGGCGCAATTCGTAGCGGATTTCAGTCCAGGGGCCGACGTGGAACAGGACGCGGGTGACGTCCGTGGCGCGATGAATGGACATGCCGCGGACGGATGCGACGATATCGCCCTGTTTGATGCCGGCTTTGGCGCCGGGCGAATCGGCGACAACGTGCCAGGCGGTGACGCCCTGGGCAGAGTCCATCCAGGTGACGCCGTCATCGGGCAGAACGAAGCTAGAACGTTGCTGAAAGTTGAGGACGGCGAAAACGACGGCCGCCAATGTGAGGAGCGCCAAAATTACCGCTCCGAGCCGCATTCGCAAGCTATCGTTCATGCAAGTACACCAATATCCTTCGGGCAAGATATGTTAGCACGTCAGGTTCCAGCGAATCACAGATTCCAATTTGCGTAAGGCACTTATTTACCGTAGGTTATAACCAGACACCAGTCCCGAATCCGACTGAATCCTATTTGTGGAAGATGGCGTCCCGATTACCGTATCAGGCGGCTTAACTAAAACTGGAAGCTTAGACCGCCCCGGAAGAAGCGGTATGTGGGCACCAAGACGACTTGGCCGTCGCTTGTGGCTAGCGTGACGTATCCCTGGGCCAGCAAATTGCCGCAATCGGCCAAAATCTCGGCGTGTCCGGGGATGAAGCCGGGAAGCTTTTGGCGAATCTGGATGCTGAGGTACGGATCGAGGTGGTAGATGGACTCGCCGTAGGAATCCTGCTGGGAGACGGCCGATCCGCTGATCCATTTGTAGCCCGAAATGATTTTGGTGCCGGTGCGGGGGATCTTCGCGGTAAACCTCGCGGCAGCACTCGCGCGATATTGCGTATTCAATTCGTTGCGCAGCGCGGCCTCGACGGGACTCTCGTTCGGGGCCAGAACCCCGCCGTAGGCGTAGATCATGGTCATATCGAGATTGCCGGAGAGTTTTTGCTGGTAGACGAGGCGGGCGCCGACGGAGCTCAATTCGCCAGCGTCGTAAGCAAAAACGTCAGAAAAATAGTCCGGGAGATAGTCGGGCCCGGAAACGTCGCCGCGTCCGAAGACGGCGGTGTGGGCCGAACGATCGTGGAATACGGCTGCAGTGATGCTGGCCTTCTTGTTGAGGTCATGCTCGACGGCGAGTTCCTCGTGCATGTTGTCTTCGAGGACAGGGTGGCCGCCGTGCAGCAGAAGGGTCGGAAACGCGTCGAGTTGGTTCAGAGTTGACTGCAAATCTCCGGGAGCGCCGGCGGAATCCTGCCAGGAGTTAGTGCTGACCAGCATAGAAGCCTGCCAGCTGGGGCTGAAGCGTACAGCGACCTCGCCACGAGGGCGGAAACTGGAGGTGGTTCCTTGCAATCCAGCAGCGATGAAATCGGCACCGTAGCGGATGCTTACGTGGTCGCCAAGCTGGAAGGAAGAATCGTGCGACATGCGTAGGCCGCGGAAACTAGGGCCTGCGGCACCGAGGCGCGACTCGCGGAGCAATAGAGTGGTGACAGAGCCAGAGCCCATTCCGAAATCGCTGGGAGGCAGCCATTGCGTGACGAAGCCGCCCGCTTCTGACGTTCCGGAGTAACTAAACTGGCCGGCCATCAAGAGGCTGCCTAAATCGCCGAGACCGTAATCGTAGGCGAAGGCCGTTCCCGGAGAATCGGCAACATTGGAAATTGAGCCCGGATGGTCCCCGCCGGAGGAAAATTCCACTCGGGTGTGGTCCTGCTGATTTTGCGGATTATCGTAATGGTCGGAGCGGACGCCGAGAGTCACATCGCCATCCTGCCAGCGCAGAACCGGGCGCGTGGCGGCGGAGGCACGCAACACCCAGCTCCATTCGTCGGAAGAAACTTGCTGGTCCGGTTGGCGGCGCAATTTTTCGAAAGAGGTGAACACCGAGCCGAGCACGATTTCGAGCAACGTGGTGTGCTGGTTGCTTACGCGAATGTCCTGCTCGACCACAGGCAGGAAGCCCGCCAGGGTCACCTTCACTGAATATAGGCCGGCAGGCAGAGTGAGGGTCGAGAATTTGCCGCGATCGTTAGTGAGAAGCTCAAACGAAATGTTGCTGAGAAGCTGGTCGGCTGTGACCACGACCGTGGCGCCCATCTGCGGTGTGCCGGCGGAATCAACCACCACACCAGTGATTTTGCCCGTGTTCGGCGCGGCAAGCAGAGACGCCGGAATCGCACACAGGCCTAGGCAAAACATGATCCCGAGGCCCAAGGAGCGAATCATCGAGCGATTCACGGAGTTCTACCTCCCTTGCGGTTGCGGCGAGGAGCCGGCGGCGCGAACGGTGAATTCGGACATCGGAGTGATGGTTTTCTTAGCCAAATTATCGGTGACGGCAACTTCCAGTTTGTACTTTCCCGGCGAAAGCGAGCCAAGAGTGATTACATTTTCGAGAGTGAGTTCCTGGCCGTGCTGGGGCAGCTTGTCGTCGCCCAGGTCAAACTTGAGCACGGGATTGGTGTCTTTGTCTTTTGTCACGCGGTACTGCACGGTGGCGTCGGGTTTGTGGGTCTTGTCGTCAACTTTCAAGTTATAGACTTGCAGGAAAACGCCCATGCGATCGTTGGCGGTGAAGATAGCGTCAATGCGTGGGCGGACTTTGACGTCACCGAGGACGAATTGGCCGAGGCCGATGTCCTTCGAGGAAACCCGGAGAATTTCGTCGGCGAGAATCAGAGTGCTGGAGGAAAGGCTGTCATCTTCAAAGCGCGGGACGGCCAGGCGGGTGTTCACGACACCGACGTTGCCGTTATTGATGTCTTTCAGCACGATATCCAGACGATAGAGGCCGGGCGTAAGCGGAATGGCCTTCTGATAGATGGACGCCGTTCCCAAAGATTGCTGAAGCAGCGCAGCGGGAACGTCGCGGCGGACGGTGTCCTCAAACGTATTCACGATGCGGCCGCTGAGACTGGTGACTCGTCCGAAGAGGTTAACAGAAGCGGAATCCACGCCATTTTTTTCCTGGAAGCTGAGCTGGCGCGTGGGGATTTGAATGGTGATCGGGACGAGGACGGTGTCGGAAGTTATGCGCAGAAAATCGGTGCGGTACTCAAACTTGATCTGGTCGCGGACCAGGCGCGAAGTCGAATACGCCTCGAGATCCTTGAATTTTACGGGAGGTGCTTGCTGGATTTTCGCGTAGAGGTCGAGGCGCGAGAATTCCTGCATGGTTTCCGGAGTCATGCCGCCTACCGGCGCGGCCATGTGCGTGCCGTCGGTATTGTTGAACCTGGCGGTCTTACTGGATAGACCCATGGATTCCATTTGGGTAAGGCCGGCGCCGGGAACATAGAGCAAGGCGTCTTTTTCGCTGGGATCCATGGTGAGGTGATACTCACCGCTCATGGTGGGGTCAACGAACTCGAGCTCGACGTTTTCGCCGATTCCTTCCAGATAGCGGTAGCGCCAATCCTCGAACGGGTACGTGGAAGTCTCGCCGCCGCCTTCTTCCGCGGGACGGTCGTAGCTGCCGCCCGAGGGATGCGACTGAATTTCATCGGGAGGACCCCACATGATGTAAATCCTGCCGCGGTCGGTTTTCCAGCCGGGGATGCCGGAAGAAAAATGTTCGTTGGTGTAAGCGATGCGGCGATAGTGCTCTTCCTTAAAAGTGTTTTCGGCGGAGTCCGGATCGGGATTGCGGCGTTGCCAGAATGCTTCGATGAATTGCTCGCGCTCTTCGTTGGTTTGTAGGTGGAGGAAGGCGCTGCGCTCTTCGGGGGAGATGATGTAAACGACGTCTTCGTTCAGCCATTTCTTATATTGGGAATCGAGTTCGTTGAAGAGATCTTTGTCGCGTTTGGAACGTTGCTTGGCAGCTTGCTTTGCGGTCTTCTTATCGTTTTGGTCCGGCTGCGGATTTTGCTGAGATTCACCCTGCGCGAATGCACCGGGCACGCACACCAAGCCGCACGCTAATGCGGCGAAAAGAAACACCTTGACCCCAAAACGCATAATTTACGCCTTTTCCCCGAGGGCCAAAATTCTAACCTGTCCACTGGGACAGGTCAACGAAACTTTAGCCCCGTGTCCATTTGGTCCATTGGAATCCTGGACTTAGCGGCGGGTTGCCTTGGAGTTTTCGATAAGTGAGCAATTGTGAGAGGGCGGTGGGTCCAGTACTCGTGCGAGTTCCTTTTGGTTGCTTACCGCGAACGCGTGGTGCGGACCACATTCAGGTGAACGCGCAACGTCGCGCAGTTCTGTTAAACTTACATAGGTCTATGATGGACGACGGCTCCTTGTTTGCGACCTGGCAAGTCCTGGCCCGGCAAGTTGAGCGGGCTATATGGGAATTGTCGGCAGCCGAGGATGAAGACCTCCGAATTATCATATTGACGCCTGCCATTCTGCGTGCAAGCGCGTCTAACGGGGAAACATTTCGTGCCGATGGCGCGTATTCATTAACGGAGACGGGGTAGATTTGTCGCCCCGCGAGGCCCGGGTCTAAGGGTTAAAGCAATGAAAACATGGCAAAAAGTCGGGATAGGTGCGGGTGTCGTCCTCGTACTCGGCGGCATATCCTTGTTTAGCGTGTACCAAGTGAATAAAGGCGTGGTGACGGTCCAGACGGGCCGCGTGGTGAAGGAAGACCTCACGTCCATTGTGACCGCATCGGGAGAGATTCGGCCGAGGAACTATACGAACGTCGAGGGAGAGGGAATCGGCAAGATCACGCAGATCGTAGTTAAAGAAGGCGATCAGGTGAAGAAGGGCGACGTTCTATTGAAGCTCGAGAACATTCAGCCGGGCGCGGATGTGTCGGCCCAAGAGGCCGCCATTGACGCCACCGAAGCCGGCATGCGCGCGGCAGCTGCCAACTATGATTCGGCCGTCGCCACTCTGGCCCAGCGGCAAGCGGATCTGGAAAAGGCACGATTTGATTGGCAGCGCAGCCAACAGCTTTACAAAGAGCAGCTGATCGCCAAGTCCGATTACGACGCGACCAAAGCTAGTTACGATGGTGCGGTGGCCGCACTGAGCGCCAGCAAAGCACAGGTGGATCAGACTCGCGCCGCGCGGGAGCAATCGCGGTACAACCTGAATCAAGCGACTGCCGTGCTGAAGCACACCAAGGATGTACTGCGCAAGACCACTTACGTGGCGCCGATCGATGGAATTGTGAGTTACATTGCGGTGCGCGTGGGGGAAAACGTGGTGCCTGGCATTCAGAATACGGAAGGCAGCATGTTGATGACGATTTCGGATATGAGCGTGGTGGGCGCGGAAGTGAAAGTGGATGAGACGGACATCACCAACGTGAGAGACGGCGACGCGGCGGATGTGACGATTGATGCGCTTCCGGGAAAACTGTTCAAGGGCCACGTGACGCAAGTGGGCGACGAGGCGATTTTGCGTTCCTCGGGACTTGCGGCTACGACCCAGACCACCGCAAATACGCAGGAAGCGCGCGACTTTAAAGTAGTGGTGACGCTGGATAGTCCGCCGGACGGACTGCGACCGGGACTTTCGGCGAGCGCAAAGATCCAAACGGCACACAAGAACGGCGTACTGACGATTCCGATTCAGGCGCTGGCGGTGCGCACGAAGGCGGATATTGAAGAGGCGGAGAAGGGGCACGGAGGCAGCGTCACTCTGGCAGCTTCGAAGCCACTGGCCACCGGAAACCCGGAGCAGAAGATTGACGTGCAAGGCGTCTTTGTAGTGCGCGGCAAGAAAGCGGAGTTCGTGCCGGTGCAGACCGGAATTACCGGCGTGACGGACCTGGAAATCACCAGCGGTTTGAAAGATGGTGATGAGATCGTGATCGGGAGTTACAAAGCGTTGCGCACATTGCGGCCGGGCGCCAACGTGAAAGTAGATAATTCCGCGCCGAAACACGAAGATTCGGTAACCTAGGCGAGGAGATCGAGGAGCACATGCCCATGGCCGTGGAAGACGTCAGCGCCCCGCAAGGTTACCGGCAGGACCTCGTTGACACGGGCATCGTAATTCAGACGCAGGAACTGTGGAAGACCTACGAGATGGGCGCGGAACAGTTGCATGCCCTGCGCGGCGTAAATATTGAGATTCACAAGGGCGAGTACGTCGCGATCATGGGCCCTTCCGGTTCGGGGAAATCCACCTTGATGAATTTGATTGGGTGCCTGGATACTCCCACGAAGGGAAGCTATTGGCTGGCGGGCCGGCTGGTGAGCCAGTTGGACGACGACGAACTGGCTTACATACGGAACAAAGAGATTGGGTTCGTTTTTCAGACGTTTAATCTATTGCCCCGCGCGACTGCGTTGCACAACGTGGAACTGCCGATGATTTACAACGGGACCGCGTCCGAAGAGAGGCTGGAGCGCGCGAAGAAAGCGCTGAGCCAGGTGGACCTTGCGGAGCGCATGATGCACAAGCCCAACGAACTTTCCGGCGGACAGCGCCAGCGCGTGGCGATCGCGCGCGCGCTGGTGAACAATCCTTCGATCTTGCTGGCGGATGAGCCGACCGGAAATCTTGATTCGCAGACGGGTGAAGAAATTATGGCTTTGTTCGCGCGCCTGCACGAACAAGGCAATACGATCATTTTGGTGACGCACGAATCGGATATCGCTGCGCACGCGCATCGCGTGATCCGGTTGCGCGACGGCAAAGTAGAACGCGACGAACGGACCCGCTAGACTGCTTCGCTGAGGCTGAGTATTGCAAGCCCGCTGTTTTTCAAAACACCTCGAGACAAAATGAAATTCGAAGAGCCGGCGGGACACTACAGGCGGACTTCGCTCATTAGTGCGAGGAGATTTTTGTCTGGGTCGCGGAAGAAGGCCATCCATAGGTCGTGGTCTGGCATTTTGGCGATTAGGTGAGGTTTTTCGACCAGGTCGGCGCCGTGTGACCAGAGAGAGCTGTAGGCGCTGTGGATGTCGTCCACTTTGAAATAAATCACGGAACTTCGGACGGCTCCGGCGGGCTCGCTGGAACGCTCCTCGGGAACGTCCAGCATCAGGCGCACGCCGGCGCAATCGAAGAAGGCGAGATTTGGGACCTGGAACAGGAATTTCATTCCCAGCGTATCGCGGTAGAACGGCACGGCGCGCTCGAGATTCGTCACTGGAACGGCGATTTGACCGATCACTCCGAGGTGTAATGGGACTTGTGGCATGGAGTATTTTCCTGGCGGCGGGCTGGGTGGACTATTCTAGCGTTTAATTCGAGAAAAAGTTACGCGCGAGGAATAAAACATTGGCGGGGCGCTCGGCGAGGCGGCGCATGAACCAGGGGTACCAGAAGGAACCGTAGGCGATCAGCACAGCCGAGCGATAACCGGCCTGTGCGAGGCGCAGTTGTTCGGCGCGCTGGATGCCGTAGAGCATTTGGAATTCGAGATGCGCTTTTGGGACGCCTTGAGATTCGGCCCATTCCGTAATCTTTGCGATTAGCGCGCGATCATGAGTTGCAATAGCTGCGCGCACGCGCGCGCGGCGGGCTTCGGGGCTGAGCAAGCGCTGCGCGAGATGAAGGTAATTTTCGTCCACGTCCTTCTTGACCGGATAAGCGATCTCCGCGGGCTCATTGTAGGCGCCTTTTACCAGGCGAATGGCCGCGCCCATCGGGATTAACGCGTCCAAATCTTTTTCGGTGCGATAGAGATACGCCTGAAGGCAAATGCCGACGTTGGCGTGAGCCATGCGCGCGCGGCGATAGAGCTCGAGCGTGGCGTCTACATAAGGGCTTTGCTCCATGTCTATCCAGAGAACTTTTTCGGCGGACGTATTTTCGATGAGCTTTGAAAGGTTTTCGTAGCAGAATTTGGCGTCGAGATCGAGGCCGAGCTGCGTCAGCTTCACGGAAATTTCGGTGGGCAGTTTCGCGGTGAGAATGCGATTGGTGACGTCGAGGTAGTGCTGCGTGACGTGGGTAGCTTCATCGCGGTCCGTGATATTTTCACCGAGATGCGTGAGCACCGATTGAATGCCGCTGGCGGCGAGAGTGTGCGCGGCGGAGAGCGCATCGTGCACGTCTTCGCCCGGCATAAAACGCGAGACGGTGCGGCGCATGAAGCCGAAGCGTGGCGCGTGTTCGCGCATCCACGGGCTTTGCGAAGCCATCAGAATTCCGCGCCGCAGCAGACCCATTCACGTGCCCCTTTTCGGGTGCTGATTATTGTGGCGATGAAAGCGTTTTGATCAGCCGGTAGTAAAAATCCACGCCATCGTAGAACGACGTGACGCGAATGCGTTCGTCGCGGCCGTGCGAGCGGTCGTCATCCACATCCATGAACAAGCCGGGGAGGCCGTAGGTGGGCAGCCCGGCGGCGCGAGAAATTGCGCCGTCGCTCGCGCCGGCGTCCATCACCGGCACGATCGGAACGCCGGGCCACATTTCATTCGATACTTTTTGCAGCGCGGCCATCAAATCCGGGCGAAGCGGTGAGGGCGGATTGGGAATGCCGCCGGAAGCGATGCCCGTGGCGTGCGTGACGACGATTTTCGGATTGTCGAGAACTTTCACCAGCGTGGCTTGAATTTCGTCCGGCGAATGGCCGGGCATGATGCGGCAGTTCACATTGGCACGCGCCATTCCGGGCAGCGCGTTATTGGCGTGGCCGCCTTCGAGGCGAGTGGCGACGCACGTGGTGCGCATGCGGCCATTGTAAAACGGGATTGTGGAGAGCCGGGCGATTGCGGCGGGATCGGGCGGATCCTTGAGGATTGCTTTCATATCCGCGCCGGTTTGCCCACCGAGAATTTCTGCTTCGCGAGCGAAATAGGTGCGCGTGACTTCGTTCAGCTCGAACGGAAATTGATAGTGCTCGAGGCGCGCGAGGCCTTCGGCGAGCTCGTAGATCGCATTTTCGGAGGTGGGCAGCGAGCTGTGGCCGCCGGGATTGGTGACCTTCAGATCGTAGTCCTGATAGAGTTTCTCGCTAGCTTGAATGCCGATGAGGATGCGCTTTCCATTGTCGAGTTCGAAATCGCCGGCGTCGGGATTGATGACGTATTCGGCCTCAATCATGTCGCGATGATTTTTGAGCAGCCAGTCAACGCCATTGGAGGTGCCGCCTTCTTCGTCGGCGGTGAGCGCGAGGATGAGATCGCGGTCGGGCTTGTAATTCTCCTGCTTCAGGCGAATGAAGGTGGTGGCGAGAAATGCGTCGCCATCTTTTATGTCGCCCGTGCCGCGGCCGTAGTAGTAGCCGTCTTTTTCGATGAATTGGAAGGGGTCCATGGACCAGTCTTCGCGGCGCGCTTCGACCACATCGAGATGGCAGATGAAGAGAATCGGTTTTTGCGCGCCGGTGCCGCGAATGCGCGCGACCAGGTTGCCTTTGCGCGGATTAGGGCCGAAGACGTGAACGTCGTCGGCGGGAAAACCGGCGTCGAGAAGGCGCTTGGCCATGGCGTCGGCGGCAACCGTCGTACTGCCGACCGAATCGGTGGTATTGATTTCGACCAGTTGCTTGAAAATGTCGTGTGAGAGCTGCTTGGTCGCGTCGTTAACCTGTGCACGGGATGTTCCAGCGGCGAAGATGCACACCAAGACGGCGATTGCAAAGCGGAGCGTAAATTTCATCCGTTCTCCCAGGAAAAGAACGTTTGAGACTAGCAGACCCGGGGTGCAGCGGTCAAAACGGCGGCGGTGCGAATGGAGTGTCTTTCGGCGATTCGAGAAGGAAGATGGCGTAGCGATAGAGTTCGAGTTTGGTGACGTCGTTGACCGCTCCGATGACGAATATTTTGCTGAATGCGGCGTGGACGATGTGCGCCTGGTCTTCGGGCAGCAGGCCCAGCAGTTCGCCGAAGCGATTTTTGGCTTTTGAGAATTCGTCGGATTCCTCTGGAGTCAGCGGACGCTTGGGTTCGCTTTTCTGCGTGTAGCCCTGGTAGAACTCGTAACGGAACTGCTTTTCGTAGAGAGCGGTGTACGCGGCTTCTGGCGTCCCGGGCTTTTTATCCGACGCGGCGAGAGCCTTGGCGGTGAAATCGTCCAGCGCCTTTTGAAAATCACCGAAATTTCCGCGCGCGCCCATCAGCGGGCCTTTGTCGCTCTTCCCGAGGAGCGCGGCGAGATGGGTGGTGCGCGCGTCGTAACATTTTCCGTAGGTTGCGATGGCACGGAGCGTTACGGACGTATCTTGCGCGCCGGCGTGTTTCTCTTTCTCATTGAAGTAAGCGACCCACTCTTGCGAGCTTTTCTCCAGAATTTGCGTGCAAGTTAGGCCGAGCCGGTCGGATTCGGCGGGTTTGGGCCGGGCGGACTTGGTTTGCGCCGCGGCGACCGGCGCGAGGCAAATCGAAAGCACGAAGGTGATAAATATCTTCATCTGCAAACCTTTCGTCGTTCCCGTGCGCTATTGAGAATTCGCATACTTCAATTCAAACAGATCCAACTCTTGTTCCAAGCGGCGCAAGACCTCGTCGTTGATTTTATTGTGATTGCTCAGATTGAGGAGCGCGGCGCGCTGCAAGGCCCGGATTTGCGTCGAAAGTTCGCGCAAACGCTCGTAATCCTGCGGGCGGTAGCCGGTGTCAACTGCATGATCGCCCGGCAGAAGATTCATATGATGCTGCTGCACGCGGATTAACTCGTCGTAGACCGGCTTGAATTCCGGAAGGTCGGTGTCGCGCGAGTGCTCGAGATAAGCGAGCGCGGCATCAATCATGGCGTAGCGCGCCTGCTCTTCCTCTGGGTTGCGCGTGACCGCGCTGGACAAACCCAGGCGGCGAATGAGGAACGGCAGCGTCAGTCCCTGCAGGACGAGCGTCACAAAAATTACACAAAACGTGAGGAAGATGATGACGTTGCGTTCGGGAAACGGCGTGCCGTCGTTCAGGAACTTCGGGAGCGAAATCGCGGCCGCGAGCGCGACCACGCCGCGCATGCCGGTCCACCCGATGACGAAAATGTAGCGAGGGTCAGGCAAAGCTTCCTGCTGGTGCAGAAGACACCGACGAATCCAATTAGACGTCCAGCCGCCGGGATACACCCAAACCATGCGAAGCAAAATCACAACGCAACTGAACAACAGGCCTGTGACCAGCAGACGGCTGAATGTTATCGTGCGGATTTCGGCAAGGATGTAGGGCAATTGCAGGCCGATGAGGATGAAGACGATTCCGTTCAGGACGAAGCTGAGGGTTTCCCAGACGGCATCGCCCTGGAGGCGGGCTCGCGTCGAGAAAAAAAGCGAGCTCCGGTGGCCGAGATACATGCCGCAGGCGACCGTCGCCAGCACACCGGAAGAATGCAGACTTTCCGCAGTGAGATAGACGACGTACGGAGTGATGATGGTGATGGTGATTTCGATGGGAGCGTCTTCGATCCGGCCGATCACCCAGGAAACGAGAATCGCCAGCGCCAATCCGATCAGGATGCTGCTGCCAATCAGGTAAAAGAGGCGCAACATGCGTTCGGAAAAGTGCGGCGCATGACCGGTGACTACACTCGCTATGGTGATTTGTAACGCCAGCAGGCCGCTGGCGTCGTTGACCAGGCTTTCACCTTCGATGATGTCCGTGATTCTTTGCGGAAGGCCCAGGCGACGGCCGATGGAGGTCGCGGCGATCGCGTCGGTGGTGCAGACGACCGCTCCGAGAACGAGGCCGAGCTGCCAGGTGAAGTGCGGCAGAATCCAGCGCGAGGCGATCGCTACACCGTAGACAGTGAAACTCACCAAGCCCAGCGCGAGCATGGAAATGCTCACGAGGTTGTAGCGAAAATCGCGCCAGGAAGTTTGCGCGGACGCGGAAAATAGCAGCGGCGGAAGGAACAGCAGGAATACTACGTTGGGATTCAGTTCGATGTGCGGCATGCGCGGCAACAGACTCAGCACTAGGCCGGCGATTACCAGCACGATTGGGTAGGGCGTCTTGAAGCGCTTGGCGAGTACCGCCAGAGTGACCACGCACACCAGGAGCAACAGAATGATTGGCTCGACGCGTTGGATATTTTGCCCGTACATGGCGCTGTCGGACGATTACGATATCTCAGATGTGCGCCACGGGCACGCACTTCCGGGCTTGATTTTTTTGGCGCGGTTCGGTCGCGAACTTCTGGCAGCGATTATTTGCGGCCGGCGTGTCGAGATTTTGGCGGGCGGAGAAGAGCGCGCTCCAGCAAGTGATCAAGGGCGCGGCCGAGGCGACGAATGCGCGTGTCGGTCCCCTTCGCGGAGTCGAACCAGGCGATGAAATGGCGGCGGTGGCCTGCCGGGAGTGACTCGAAAGCTTGGCGGGCTTTGGGATGTTCTTTTAGCGCTGCGCGCAGGTCGCCGGGGACAGGTAGCTCGCGCGAGCCGAGATCGAGCCGGAGCTCGACGCTCACGACTTCGCCCCCATCGGCGCGTGCAGCTTTACGCAGAGCGGTATTAATCTGAATGCGATAACGGCCGGCGCCCGCGGGCGTGAGCGTGACACGCGCGGTGCGTCCATTCACGATGGCGACTACCGGAATGTATTTTGGTTTGACGGGTTTTGCTGATTTTGGCGGCTTGCGCTTCGCGCTTGCAGAAGCATGCTTACTCGCGTTGAGCTGTCTGGTCAGCGCGTCCGCGATTTCTGGCGGGACGTCCACGTGGCGCATCATCCAGATTTTGTAAATCGTGGCGAGAAACTTGTGCGCTTGTGAGGACATCGCGATGATCCTTCCTCATCAGAAACAAAAAGGCCGCGAACGCTTTAGGCGTTGCGGCCTTTTAAATTTAATCCTGGCGGTGACCTACGTTCCCGCGTCGTTTCCAGCGCAGTATCATCGGCCCGGCAAGGCTTAACTTCCGTGTTCGGGATGGGAACGGGTGTGACCCTTGCGGTAAGACCACCAGGAAACTTGTAATCGAAACTTGAAATCGGAGTTCGCAGCGGGGCGCAGAGGCCGGGCCGCGAAGCGAAATTCGGAGTTTCGATGAGCAACTGAAGGAAGTTGGTAAACCGCAATTTCGCTTGAGAATAGACAACGCGAAAAGTGCGACTTTCCTCCGCGCCTGTTTTAGGGGCAACGGTTTAGGAAAGTTTTATGGTTAAGCCGAACGGCCGATTAGTACGGGTTAGCTACACGCATTACTGCGCTTCCACCTCCCGCCTATCAAAGTCGTAGTCTTCGACTGGCCTTCTTACCCCCCCGCAGGAGGGTTGGGAAACCTTATCTCGAGGCGAGCTTCTCGCTTAGATGCTTTCAGCGATTATCTCTTCCGGACTTCGCTACCGAGCTATGCCACGGGCGTGACAACTCGATCACAAGAGGTCCGTCCATCCCGGTCCTCTCGTACTAGGGACAGCTCCTCTCAAGTTTCCTGCGCCCACACCAGATAGGGACCGAACTGTCTCGCGACGTTCTGAACCCAGCTCACGTACCGCTTTAATAGGCGAACAGCCTAACCCTTGGGACCTTCTACAGCCCCAGGATGCGATGAGCCGACATCGAGGTGCCAAACCTAAGCGTCGATGTGAACTCTTGGCTTAGATCAGCCTGTTATCCCCGGCGTACCTTTTATCCGTTGAGCGATGGCCCTTCCACGCAGGACCACCGGATCACTAGATCCCACTTTCGTGCCTGCTCGACCTGTGTGTCTTGCAGTCAACCCGGCTTATGCTCTTGCACTCCACGGCGGGTTTCCAATCCGCCTGAGCCGAGCTTTGAGCGCCTCCGTTACCATTTAGGAGGCGACCGCCCCAGTCAAACTACCCGTCTGGCCGTGTCCTCCACCCCGTCTAGGGGTGCAAGTTAGAGCGACAGAACTATCAGGGTGGTATTTCACCGTTGCCTCCCTCCCAGCCGAAACCAGGAGATCCCAGGCTCCCACCTATCCTACGCAGGCAGTACCGTTAATCATGACCAGAGTGCAGTTAAGGTGCACGGGGTCTTTCCGTCTAGATGCGGGCATCCGGCGTCTTCACCGGAACCACAAATTCGCCGAGCCGTTGGCCAAGACAGTCGTTCGATCGGTACGCCATTCGTGCAGGTCGGAACTTACCCGACAAGGAATTTCGCTACCTTAGGACCGTTATAGTTACGGCCGCCGTTCACCGGGGCTTCAGATCAGACCTTCGTTGCCTTGCGGCAGCTAAGCCCTCCCTTTAACCTTCCGGCACCGGGCAGGCGTCACCCCCTATACGTCGTATTCGACTTAGCAGAGAGCTGTGTTTTTGTTAAACAGTCGCCGAACGCATTTCACTGCGGCCCCCTCGGGCTATAAACCCTAGCGGGGCACCCCTTCTCCCGAAGTTACGGGGCTAATGTGCCTAGTTCCTGAGCCAGCGTTCTCTCGAGCGCCTGTGGATATTCACCTTGTCTACCTGTGTCGGTTTGAGGTACGGGCACCATCTGAACTCCTTAGAGGTTTTTCCTGGCAGCGTGAAATCAGAGACTTTGCGGCCGTGTGGCCTCGGACCCGGTCTGACTGTTGAATGACCCCGTGGATTTTCCTGCGGGATCCAGCTTGCACCGAGACATCGGGACATCCATCACCCGACTCCCCTATCCTTCTGCGTCACCCCATCGTATAACGTTCAAATGGCGGGACAGGAATGTTGACCTGTTGTCCATCAGCTACGCCTCTCGGCCTCACCTTAGGACCCGCCTAACCCTGAGCGGATTAACCTTCCTCAGGAAACCTTAGACTTTCGGCGACACGAGTTCTCATCGTGTTTATCGCTACTTATGCCGGCAGAGTCTCTTCCGTTGCGTCAAGTAGTTCTCTCGATCTACCGTCGAACACAACAGAATGCTCCCCTACCAAATGATGAAATCCGAAGAGATCATCAATTTCGCAATTTCGGTCGCAGACTTAGCCCCGTTGGATTGTCGGTGCGTGAACACTTGACCAGTGAGCTGTTACGCTTTCTTTAAAGGATGGCTGCTTCTAAGCCAACCTCCTGGCTGTCTGTGCGCTCACACGTCCTTTCCCACTTAGTCTGCAGTTGGGGACCTTAATTGGCGATCTGGGTTCTTTCCCTCTCGACCACGGAGCTTATCCCCCGTAGTCTCACTCCCGTACTGTTGTACACGGCATTCGGAGTTTGATTGGATTCGGTATCCTGGATGGGACCCTAGTCCATTCAGTGCTCTACCACCGTGGCAAATCATACGAGGCTGCCCCTAAAGGCATTTCGGGGAGAACGAGCTATCACGGAATTTGATTAGCCTTTCACCCCTACCCTCAGCTCATCCGAGCGATTTTCAACTCACACCGGTTCGGTCCTCCAGTCGCGGTTAAGCGACCTTCAACCTGGCCAAGGGTAGATCATCCCGCTTCGCGTCTATTCCCACACACTGAACGCCCTATTCGGACTCGCTTTCGCTACGGCTCGCTTTCGCTTAACCTTGCGTGTGAGAATAACTAGCCGGCTCATTAAGCAAGAGGCACGCCATCAGGCATTTCCGGATCCGAAGACCCGGCATAGCCCTCTGACTGCTTGTAAGCATACGGTTTCAGGTTCTATTTCACTCCCCTCGCAGGGGTGCTTTTCGCCTTTCCCTCACGGTACTAGTTCACTATCGGTCGCCAACGAGTATTTAGCCTTGGAGAGTGGTCTCCCCGGATTCCCACTGGGTTTCTCGTGCCCCGTGGTACTCAGGATACCGCTTCGAGTCCGGTAAGCTTTCGGCTACGGGGTTTTCACCCTCTTTGACCCTGCTTTCCAGCAGGTTCACCTAGCCTCCGGATTGGTAACTCTACTCACGCGGTCCTACAACCCCGGGGTATAAATACCCCGGTTTGGGCTGTTCCGATTTCGCTCGCCGCTACTTTCGGAATCTCGTTTGATTTATTTTCCTCCAGGTACTGAGATGGTTCACTTCCCTGGGTTGACTCGCACCGACCTATGTATTCAGTCGGCCGTAACCTGGTTTTACCAGGATAGGTTTCCCTATTCGGAAATCCCCGGATCAAAGCCTGCTTGCGGCTCCCCGAGGCTTATCGCAGCTTGCCACGTCCTTCGTCGTCTGTTGGCGCCAAGGCATCCACCGTACGCCCTTAGTAGCTTAACCATAAAACTTACCCAACACGTCGCCATCGCCAGCCTGTGGATGATCACTCATGCAGCAGGTCGACACCGCGCGTGGAGTAAATTCGCCTTTCCACATTGCGCTACTCTCGAGCAAAAAATTTGCGGTTTACTATGCCATGCGAGACTTGAAACTCGCATAACATAGTGCCAGCTTCCTTCAGTTGTCAAAGAACTTCAATCCCATCAATGACTTCCTACGGGATTGCCTCCCCGCCCGGGGGAGCGCCGTGCCAGTTTGGAGCCGACTCAGCGGGAATACTCTACGGACAATAAAAAACCCGGCGTCGAGCGCCGGGCGAATCCGCCGAACCTGCGGGCCATGTTGCGAGGCCTCTAGGGCGGACGTGCTCGAAGCTCGATTTATTTCTACCCGGTGTTTGTAACCAAACTCACCTCTGGATGAGAAGGCAGAAACCGGTCAGTCAGCACACAAACCGCCTTTACAGGCTTGTGCCGACATCAGGAGAGTATAGCAACTTTCCAAATTTCGTCAAGTATTTATGATTTATTTTTCGGGTGTTCTTCTGTGGATTTCACTGGGTTCTGTGGAAATCAAACCGGCGCGGGAGCAAGCTGGGCGCAAGTCCACCGGCCGCCGGTTTGTTTACTTGTTGTGTTTGAAGAACTCGACTTGGCGCAGGCGTTTTTCCGCTTCTTCACGCGTTTTGTATGGGCCGCCGAGGTTCTTGCCCTTCTTTTCCGAAACCACTTTGTATCCACCTTTTACTTTTTTGATCATTCGCTACCCTCCTGCGCCGATTCTGCGCCAACGCTGGCTGGGGTCAATACCCTCGCTGCTGTATGTGCGTTCGCGGAGGCGAAGAAAAGAAGGGTTGCAGGCGCCCAGCGTTAGTGTCGCGATACGGATTATTAGCCGGCGGTCAGATCATTACAACGTCAAGCGGATTGCTCCGTGCAAATGCCGGCGACGAGCACGCCAAGAACAATTAATTGGATTAGCCCCGCAACCATCCATTTGATCGCGAGCTGGTACGGGATGATGTACACCACGTATTCGGTGAGCGAGTAGGGAATCACGGTCATACACGTCATGATGATCCCGTAGCGGATTCCCTGCACCAGCCAGGGCTTGCGCTCGCGTCCACGCGTGTATATGTAGGCGAACATCGCCGCAAAAAAGACCTGGCCGATAGCCATGATCCAGAAGTGGCGCATGATGCCCGAGATGCTGCGATGGCTATCCGGAATTGCCGCGTAATCGCTCGCCAGCAAAACGCCGTTGATGAGATAGTTCGTGAGCATCAGCACGACATAAGTCGCCACAATCGCCAAGAGGAGTTTCTTCATGGGCGTGTTTGCCTCCTGCCGCCAAATTTTAGGCCTGGGAATAAACCGAGATGAGAAACGAGCTGTGCGCGGTGAGCTGCGCTCCAGCGAGCGCAGCCTAGCACTTCTGCGTGTGAATCAATAGCGGTTCTTGCGAATGGGCGGGCTTAGGGGTTGGTGACTTGTATCGAGACGCTGGCCTCGCGCAGCGGGACATACTTCACTTCCCAGGCGGCATGGACGGGGCTTTCGGCGTACGCGTCGGCGGCGGCGCGATCGCGAAATTCGATAGCGTAGGCGGCGTTGAAGTCGCGCGGCTGCATGCGCTCGCCTTTGATCCAGATATTTTTGATGCCGGGAATTTTTGTGGCCATTTCCTTGATGCCTTCGATGGCGGCTTGTTTGTCGGCATCCGTGGCCGTGGGATTCCATTTCAATTCCACCACGTGCAGGATCGTTTTCGGCTGGCCGAAGCGGTTTTGCCCCGCGACATAGCCGCTGCCGAATAAGGCCAGAGCGAAAAGCGCGCCGCCGAGAATTTTTGCCGGAGTTGAAACATGAATTTGCATTTAGCTTCTCCCGCTTACTTTGACGAATGAACTCTTGGAGTGTAAGCGAGGGTACAAGAAGCGCGCAACACTCGGACGCAAACACGAGCGCCGCGCGCGATTTGCATGTTGACCCGCTGGTTTGGCCTTAGTTACGATGCGCAGCAACATTCTGGTTTTCGCGGTCCCGGCGCGGCCGTGAGGAGGCGCGATGTACTGTTCAAAATGCGGAGCCAACGTTCCGGATGGCGCGGTCTTCTGCAGTGCTTGCGGGCACCCCACCGGCGGAGTCGCGGCGGGCCAACCGGGCGCGGTCGCTTCGATGCCGCCAACTGCGGCAGTTCCGGGGTACGCGCCGCCAGTGCAAGCGGGCTGGCAGGCGCCGGCCGCGCGTCCGGCGATAGCTTACGCCGGTTTTTGGCTGCGGTTGGTCGCGGTCATCATTGACTTCATCGTGCTTGGGTTTGTCGGGTGGATTGTCTTACTGCCATTTGCGGCATCCATGGGAATGGGAATGCGCGGTATTTTCATGGGACATCCTCCATCGAGGCCCGAAGACCTTTTCCCAATGATCGGATTGATTTTTCGGATGTGGGCGGTGAGAACCGTATTGCACTGGCTCTATTTCTCGCTCTTTGAAAGTTCCGGCTGGCAAGCCACGCTGGGAAAGAAAGCATTGGGCCTGGAAGTGACGGACCTAGCGGGACGCCGCATCAGCTTCGGCCGCGCGACGGGCCGGTTTTTCGGGAAGTATATTTCCGCGATCATTTTGTTTATTGGGTTCATCATGGCTGGATTTACGGAGAGGAAGCAGGCGCTGCACGATATTCTGGCCGGAACGCTGGTCATCCGTAAGCTCTAGTCAGGAATTTTCGGCGGCTTTCGGCACATACAGGAGCGATATGTTCTGCTCGAAATGCGGGGCGCAAGTTGCGGAAGGAACCGCGTTTTGTGGGGCGTGCGGACAGCCCACTGGCGGTGCGCCACACGTCGCGCCTCCGCCGACGGTCGCGGTAGCCGGCGCTGGCGGAAACACCGTTGCGGTATATGGCAGCCCAGGTTCGGTGAGTCCCTACCCGCCCGCGGCTGTTCCAGCGATTTTGCCATCGCCGTACGCGGGATTCTGGCTGCGTTTACTCGCATACATAATTGATAGCGTCGTGATCGGCATGGCTTTCGGAGTATTCGTCTTGATCGTGGTGGCGATTGTCGGGATCGGATATTTTCGGACGATGTTCGAAGGAATGAACGGCGAAGATGCGACAGTGCCCGCTGCGTTCATGGCCATAATTCTTTTCGCCACGGTCATCTCGGTGGTAGCTGGGTGGCTTTACTATGCGTGGATGGAGAGTTCGCAGTATCAGGGAACGCTGGGAAAAATGGCGCTGGGATTGACGGTGACCGATCTGCAGGGACGCCGGGTCACGTTTGCGCGCGCCAGCGGAAGATTTTTTGCGAAGATTATTACCGGATTGATTCCACTGGCTATTGGCTACATCATGGCGGGGTTCACGGAGAAAAAGCAGGCGCTGCACGACATGATTGCGAGTTGCCTGGTCCTCAGAAAAACCTGAAGCTTATTCCTACTAGACGCCCCAGCCGTAACGCTCCGAGTGCACCAATGCATCGTGCAATTCCGCGCGAATGTGTTCGACGAATTCGGAGCTGCGCAGCACGCGCGCGCCAGTTTCGGTGATGTCAATCGTGCGATAGCCGTGATCGAGCACGCGGTCAATCGCGCCTTCGATCCACTGCGCTTCGAGGTCGAGTCCGAAGGATTCGCGCAGCAGCAGTACCGCCGAGAAAATCGCGCCAAGCGGGCAGGCCACGTCTTTGCCCGCGAGCGATGGCGCCGAGCCGTGGATCGGTTCGTAGAGCGCGGGCTGACCTTCGGCGCCGCGGCTCATCGAAGGAATCAGGCCGATGGAGCCGGCTAGAGCGGCGGCTTCGTCGCTGAGAATGTCGCCGAAAAGATTTCCGGTGAGGATCACGTCAAATTGCATGGGACGCAGCAACAGCTGCATTGCAGCGTTGTCCACGTAGAGATGTTCGAGCGTTACGTCCGGGTAATTGCGCGAGACGCGCTCAACGGTTTGGCGCCAAAGCGCGGAAGTCGCCAGAACATTGGCTTTATCCACGCTGGTGACGCGGCGGCTGCGCGTGGTGGCACGCTCGAAAGCGTACCGCGCGATGCGTTCAATTTCCGCGGCCGAGTATTCGGCCACATCGCGCGCGCGGGCCTCGCTGCCTTGCCCCTTTATTTCGTGCTCGCCGAAATAAATGTCGCCGGCAAGTTCGCGAACGATTTCAAAATCGCAATCGTTGATGCGTTCGCGCCGCAGCGGAGACATGCCGCGCAGCGCGGGGCGCAGGTGAATCGGCCGAAGATTAATGTAGAGGCCGAGCGCCTTGCGCAAGCCGAGCAAGCCGGCTTCCGGCCGCTTTTCCAGCGGCAGCGCGTCCCACTGCGGGCCGCCGATCGCACCCAGCAGAATCGCGTCGGCCGAACGGCATCCGGCGAGCGTCTCCGCGGGAAGCGGCGTGCCGAAGCGGTCAATCGCCACTCCGCCGAAAGCAAATTCGCGAAATTCAAACTTGTGTTCGAATGATTTACCGCAATCTTGCAGAACTTGCACCGCGGCACGCGTAACTTCCGGGCCGATCCCGTCACCCGGCAGCACCGCGATCGTCTTCCTGACCCCACCCATGGCTCTTCTCCCGTTGGATTTTCAATTCCCGTTGTCAGCGAGTCGCAGCTGCACTCGCGGCCGGTCCCGCAGGCGCGTGCCCCTGGCCGCGCCGGACCTTGTGAATGATGGAAAGCAGATCGCGATCGGTTACTTGTTTGGCGGCGTCCGCGCGCGCCGTCGCCATCGCGTAACATTCGGCGAGTTCCGTGTCCGTCGTCGTGTAGCCCAGTTCTTCCAGGCGGGCGCGCAGCGCGTTGCGTCCGGAATGCTTTCCGAGGACCAGGCGGCGAGACGGCACACCGACTTTTTCCGGCAAAATAATTTCGTAGGTCAGCGGATTCTTCAAAATGCCGTCCTGATGGATTCCGGCCTCGTGCGCGAAAGCATTCGCTCCGACCACTGCTTTGTTGGGTGGCACGTTGATGCTGGTGATCGAAGAAAGCATGCGGCTGGTCGCATAGATCTTTTCCAGTGAGATGCGCGTGCCGACGGAATAGTGGCCCTTGCGCACGTGCAGCGCCACGGCCACTTCCTCTAGCGAAGCATTTCCGGCGCGTTCGCCGATGCCGTTGATGGTGCATTCCACTTGCCGCGCACCGGCGGCAATGGCTGCCAGTGAATTCGCTACGGCCAGGCCCAGATCGTTGTGGCAATGGGCGCTATAGACGATTTTGGGGTAGGCCGCGAGGTGCTTGCGCGCGCGACGGAACATGTCGCCGTATTCTTCGGGCGTGGTGTAGCCGACCGTATCGGGCATATTAATGATAGTGGCGCCGTTCGCGGCGGCGGCTTCGATTACTTCGAGAAGAAAATCGAGGTCGGTGCGGCTGGCATCTTCAGCGGAGAATTCCACCTCTTCGCAGTTCTGCACGCCGTAGCGCACCATCGTGGCGATCTGTTGCAGCGCTTCACTTCGTGAAATGCGCAGTTTGTGCTTCAGATGCAGGTCCGAACTCGCGAGAAAAATGTGCAGGCGCGGTTTGGCGGCGGGTTCGATGGCGCGCAGGGCCGCGTCTACATCTTCCTGACGCGCACGCGCCAGAGCTGCTACTCGGCAGCTTTTGATTTCGGCGGCTACGGCGCGAACCGCTTCCAAATCCCCGGGCGAAGCTATCGGGAACCCTGCTTCGATCACGTCCACGCCGAGATCTTCTAGCTGGTGCGCCAATTGGAGCTTTTCTTCCCGGTTCATCGAGAATCCGGGGGACTGCTCCCCGTCGCGCAGCGTGGTGTCGAAAATGTGGACGTGCTCCATGAAGGCTCCTTTGAGCAATACCAGTGTTTCGCGGCGACAGCAAGGAGTCCAATTTATAATTCTTGCATGTACGATAAATCTCTCTTATACAATTATATACAGGCAGTTTGGGCCTGGAGGTGAAGACGGTGGATTTGGCGGCTTTGCAGGTGTTTCAGATGGTGGCTAACGAACGAAGCTATTCGCGGGCGGCGGAAAAGCTATTTCGGACGCAGCCGGCGGTGAGCATCGCCATGCGCAAGCTGGAGGATTGGGTCGGGCAGCCCTTGTTTGTCCGGGGCTCGGGCGCGCGGACCCTGACGGATGCGGGCGTGTTGCTTCTGGAATACGCCGAGCGGATGTTGGGCATGCGAGAGGAGATCCGCAAGGGCTTGCGCGAGCTGCGGGGCCTGGAGCGCGGCCAGGTGTCGCTGGGGGTGAACGAAAGCTCCATCCACGCATTGCTCCCAGCGCTGGACCGTTATCGCCGGTTGCACCCGGGCGTGCAGATTCGCGTGCATCGCGTGTTTTCGCGGGACGTGCCGCGCGAGCTGCTGAACCACCAACTCGATATCGGAGTGATTTCCTATGTGCCGGAGGAGCGTGAGTTAACCACGGCGGAGTTTTACCGTGATGCTTTGGTGCTGGTGGTGTGGCCGGGGCACCCGCTGGCGAAGCGGCGGGATGTGGATGTCACCGCGCTGGGCGAGGAAACATTTGTGGCGCACATCGTGGAATCGCCGTACCGGCAGCGCGTGGTGCAAATGTTTGCCAAGCACAAAACGCCGCTGCGCATGGACGTGGAACTGCCTACGATCGAAAGCATCAAGCGCTTTGTGGAAATGAAGAAGGGCGTAGCGATTGTGCCGCGGATGTGCGTGGAAGGCGAACTGGCGCGCGGCGATTTGAGTGAACTTACCATCAAGCAGATGCGCATCGAACGGAAACTCTACCTTGTGTATAGGCAGGACCGGCCGCTGACGGGTGCAGCGCAGGCGCTGGTGGACATTATTCTCGCGCGCAAGAAAGCGCCGTCTCGCAAGAAAGGCGTTTCGGTCGAAAGCTAGTGTTCGCTAGTGTTTGGCGGCGAGCTCATCGAGTGCGGCGCCGACGCGTGAAAGGCCCTCGCGCACATCTTCGGTTTTTCCGCCCACGCCAATGCGGAAATGCTCGGGCGCGCCGAAGAAGCGGCCCGGAACGACGCTGGTGTCGTATTTGTCGCGCAGCAGCTGGCAAAAAGCGTCGGCGTGGCCGCTGATCAGTTGCGGGAACGCGATCGTGCCGGCGTCGGGCCAGATGGACAGCAGGTCTTTGCGCGAATTGAAAAATTCCTTCAGTAGAGGGCGATTCGTGTCGAGCAGTTGTTTGGCGCGCGCGGCAATCTCCGGCAATTGCTCGAACGCCAGGACGCTTAGCAGTTCGGCGGGATGCGGCGGCATTACTCCGAAAAGGTCATTGAGGCGCCACATGCGTTCCGCGAGCGGTTTTGCCGCGAAAATCCAGCCGCAGCGCAGACCCGACAGGCCGTAGGCTTTCGTCAAGCTGCTGGTGACGACGAAATTGGGACCTAGTAGGTAGGCGGTTTGCCAGGGTGTATCGAAACTCGCTTCCAGATACACTTCATCTACTAGGACGTGCGCGCCCATGCTGCGCGCGATTTCTCCCACTATGCGCAGCTTGGCATCGGGCGAGCGAACGCCACTGGGATTGTGCAAGTTGGTGATCACGATGAGGCGCGTACGTGGAGAAATGTTTCGTTCGACTTCGCGGGGATCGAGCTGGAAACCCGCTTCGAATTTTCGCGGGAAACGCCGGACCTTTGCTCCGAGATACTCCGCGGCGGAGACGATGGCTTCGTAGGAAGGCTCTTCGATCAGAACTTCATCGCCTGGCTCGACCAGGGCGGCCATGGCCAGATGATTGGCCATCGAGGTGCCTTGCGATTGCACGATGCTTTCCACTGGGACGCCGGATTTCTCAGAAAGTTTTGCGAGCAAGGGCGCGTAGCCGTAACCGTCTGCCCCAGTTATCTGGAAATCTTCGATGCGCGGATGCAGATCGGCGAGCGGCAACGGCGACACGTCGCTTGACGCAAGACTGTAACGAGCTTTTGAGCGCAGCTTCGCCCATTCAATATAGCCAGAGCGAATTTCGCGCCGTTGCGGGCTCATTGTTTAATTATATTGAATCGGAGCCGGGCGGGCGCTTGGCGCGCCAGCGGAAAAAGAAATAGACGGGAATCCCAGCGAAGAGGATACACAGGGCAGCCCCTGAGTTGCGTGGATATTTGTAAATTGTGTTCAGAACCACTAACGCGGCGACGGTGACGAAGACGCCCGTTGTCCAGGGATGGCCCGGAACGCGGTATCCGCCGTGGGTTTCAAGATCGGCGGCGAGCCGGTTTGTGGACGTGCCATGGGCGTCGCGCCAGCGAAAGACGAAAAGGCAGCTGGCCGAAAGGCCGAAGAAGAGCCAGTCCATCACCACCACGTAGCTGAGAATTTGTTCGTAGGTGCCGAGCAGGACGGCGCCGCTGGTGATGGCGCCTTGTAACGCGATTGCGGCGATTGGCGCGCGACTGCGCGGATCGAGCAGCGCGAAAATCCTGGGCAGCACGCCGTCTTGCGCCATCGCGAACGCGACGCGCGGATTCACTAACATCGCCTGGCTCAAAAAGCCGAGCGTGGAAATTGCGATGGTGACGGCAATGAGCAGTCCGCCCAGCGAGCCGAGAGCGCGGTGCATCACTTCGGACGCCGGCGTGGAAGTTGCGGCCAGGCCAGCGGGAGAGAGCGCTTCCACATATATGAAATTGGCCGCGACGTATAGCGCGATCACGCCGGCTACTCCGAGCAGCAGCGCGCGGGGGAGATTTTTGCGCGGTTCGCGAATTTCGCTGGCGATATAATTCGAGGTTTGGAATCCACCGTAAGCGAAAAGCACCGGAATCATCGCGGCGCCGAACACGCTCAATAAGTCGAACGAAACAGGACGGTCGAGCAACGGCCGCCACGCAGGATGCGCCGCTGCCGCCGGGTCCCAGAAAATCAGCCATCCGCCGCAGGCGACGATAATGGCAATCGCCAGAATTCGCAGAACCATGAACAAACTTTGCACGCCGCTCCCTGCGCGCACGCCGAGGCAATTGATTACCGTCAGGAACACCACGACCGTGACCGCGGCAAATTTTTCCGGAATCATGCCGTGCGAGAACGCTCGCGTGTACTCCGCGAACGTCACCGCTACAGCGGCGGTGCCGCCCGCATTGATTACCAGCAGGCTGACCCAGCCGTAAAGAAAGCCGAGCAGTGGATGAAACGCTTCGCGAAGGTAGGCGTACTGGCCGCCGACTTGCGGCATGCGAGCGGCGAGTTCGGCGTAGATGAAAGCGCCGAGCAGGGCGATGACTCCTCCTGCGACCCACGCGCCCAGAATCAGCGCGGGGGTGTGCACCAGATCCGCGACGACGTATGGATTGATGAAGATTCCGGAGCCGACGATGCCGCCCATCACCACCATAGTGGCGTCGAAAAGGCCAAGTTGCCCGGAGAGAGTGGGAGAGGTTGCGGGTGGCGGGGGCGCTATTTCGGATTCGCGGTTTGGGGTGCGATTCGGCACCGGTGATGCGCACTCATGGCGCGGGTCCACGCTGAGGCTCACATCCAGTGGGCCGCAGGCGGCGCGAATCTATCATTCTTGCGCAGACTCGCCAAGCACGCAGCGAAAACGCACGCAGCGAAAACGCTTGCGAGCTAGAGCGCAAGAGCGCATACCTTTATTAGGGGTGCGTGTGGGCTTGGGGAATTTTATCGCCGGAATCTTCGGGCGGGGTGGCGGCCGGCTTGGGCGCGACGGGCACAAGCACATCTCCGGGTCGTGGCACGATCAGCGACGGGCGCAGCGGTTGCCAATAACGATGCCCGTGTTGGTGTACGGCCGGGTCGGCGAAGAACCCTTTTTCGAGCCGACGGAAACCATTAACGTGAGTGCGCGTGGAGGACTGGTGCCGATTTCGGCGAGCGTGGCGCGCCAGCAGGAATTGATTCTCACGAATATGCAAACGGAAGAGGATCTGCTTTGTCGCGTGGCGCGGTTGATTCGCTCGGAACGCGGACAGATGCTGGCGGGAGTGGAGTTTGTGCAGGCCGCTCCGAGCTTTTGGCGCGCGGCGCCCTCGACGAACGATTGAGTTATCAATATGTCGGCCGGGCGATGTAGCGGCAGCCCAGCTGATTTCACTGCCAGCGGAAAGTTTCGGTTGTAGACTTGTGTCCGCAAAAATCGGTTCGGCACGAACCAGCGAGCGGAAATCGAGGTGCATTCATGACCACAGACGCCGGAGGGAGTATGGCTGCGAGGCGCAAACCGCGCACCTTGCGCTTCGTTCTGGCCACGCTTCTGTGCACAGCAATCGGGCACAACATGTTCGGTGCGCCACGTCCGCAAGTCGCTGCCTCAAACTCCGCCGCGCCTGCGGCTCCGACGCAAGATTACCTCGTTTACGTCGTATGCGAATCGGCGGACAAGGTGGTGCTGTTGCGTTTCGGGCCGCATGGATTGCAGGAAGTGCACGAAACGCACATCGGGATCATGCCGGTGGACATCAACGGGCCGCACGGCATCGCGATTTCTCCGGACAAACAGTTTGTCTACGTTTCCGTGGGGCACGGCCGGCCGGACGGCTCGGTGTGGAAAATGAAAGCCGGGACCGAGGAAGTGGTGAAGTACGCGCCGCTGGGTTTGTTCCCTGCGACTGCCGATATTTCCAAAGACGGCGACTTCCTCTACGTGGCGAATGCAAATTTTCACGGCGATATGGTTCCCTCTTCGGTTTCGGTGGTTGCTACCGACCCGATGATCGAGGTGAAGCGCATCACGACCTGCACGATGCCGCACGGCTCGCGGCTCAGCCCGGACGGAACGAAGCAATATTCCGCGTGCATGATGGACGATATGGTGACGGAAATTGACACGCAAAAATTCGATGTCGCGCGGACGTTCATGCTGACGGCCGGAAAAGAAATGGGTATGGATGGCGCGCCGCACATGCAGATGAACATGAAGGAGCTCACGTGCGTGCCTACGTGGGCGCAGCCTTCCAACGACGGTGCGGAAATTTATGTCGCTTGTAACAAATCGAATGACATTGCGGTGATTGACACCGCCACCTGGAAACTTTCGCGGCGGTTTGCGGCGGGAAACGGGGTTTACAACTTGGCGATGACCAAGGACGGCCGACTCGTCGCGACGAACAAACGCGGGCAATCTGTTTCGATCTTTGATCCCAAGAGCGGCAAGGAACTCGGGCGCTTGCCGACGAAGCGCAAGGTTGTCCACGGAGCGGTGGTCACTCCCGATAATCGCTACGCGTTTATTTCCGTGGAAGGAGTCGGCGATGAACCCGGCACGGTGGAAGTGATTGACCTGGACGCGATGAAAACCGTCGCCACCGTGGACGTCCCTACGCAAGCGGCAGGCATAGACTTCTGGAAAACCGAGCCGAGCAGGCCTTAGAAACGATTGAACCGACGCCCTATTTTGCGTCCTATTGAGGGCAAATCAGAGCACAATATAGTTGTCCGTTTTCGCAACGATGGGTCTCGGAACCGCTCAGCCGGCCGGATAAGGTGTCGGTATCTCTGGTTGTAAGTAACTGATTGGCGTGTATTTGCACTGCATTTGCTTGTGGGTCTGCGTGTGCTTATCTATCATCACCTGCTGATCCGAGGAGACACCTCATGGGCACGCTTTGGCACGACGTTCGATACGCCCTCAGAATGCTGGCGAAATCGCCTACGCTGACATTAATAGTGGTCCTCACCCTGTCTCTGGGGATCGGCGCGAACACCGCGATCTTCGGAATGGTGAATGGATTTTTCCTGCGTCCGCTGCCGGTGAAATCCCCTGAACAGATCATGATGCTGGCGGGCCGGATGCAAGGCGACACGCTCGGAATCTTCACGCTTTCCTATCCGCAGTTGGTGGATTTGAGGAAACAGGCGAATGTATTTTCCGACATTCTCGCCTCGCAGATAGACATCGGCGGGCTGAGCGTGGACGGCAAAGCCAATCAATTCGTGTACTGCTACGTCACCGGAAATTATTTCTCAGGGCTCGGTGTGCAGCCCGCGCTGGGGCGCTTGTTACTTCCGTCGGAGGGAGAAGCCGGGAGGCGGGATCCCTATGTTGTGCTGGGCTATGCCTACTGGCAGAAGACATTCGGCGGCGATGCAAGCGTGGTGGGCAAGCAAGCGCTGATTGACGGACAAGAGGCGACGATCATCGGAGTGACGCCGAAAGGATTCCGCGGCGCAGACTTTGGGATGGATATGGAGGGTTACGTCCCGCTCAACTTGATGGCGCCCTCCGACGCAGCGAAGTTCTGGGACAACCGTAACGCCCGGACGTTGAATGTGCTGGCGAGATTGGGTCCGAATGTGACGTGGAGCCAAGCGCAGAGTGCCGTGAATGTGGTGACGAAGCGTTTGGAGGAAACTTATCCGGCGACGGATAAGGGCGTGACGGTGCGGGTGATTCCGGAGAGACTGTCGCGGCCGGAGCCATTTTCCAGCAACGTCGTTCCGTTGGTCGCGGGGATATTTCTGGTGCTGGCCGCGTTGGTGCTGCTGCTGGCGTGCATGAACGTGGCGAATATCCTGCTGGTGCGCGCGACGATGCGGCAACGTGAGATGGCAATTCGTGCAGCGCTCGGAGCCGGTCGTGGGCGGTTGATGCGGCAACTTCTGACTGAAAGTCTGGTGCTCGCGCTGGTCGGCGGAGCCGGCGGACTGCTTATCGGCGAGTGGGCCAACGGGGCAATTGCCGCGCTTCTGCCGGATCTGAAACTTCCAGTGCAGTTAAGTTTCGGTTTTGACTGGCGTGTTTTTGCCTACGCGCTCGGCGCCGCTCTTTTAACCGGCATTGTGGTGGGTTTGTGGCCGGCATGGCGTGCAGGACGCGCCGATCTAAATAGCGTGCTGCACGGCGCGGGCAGAAGCGATGCAGCGGGAGTAGGCCGCCATCGTGTTCGCAGTGCTTTGGTGGTGGCTCAAGTGGCGGGCTCGCTGGTGCTCTTGATCGTGGCAGGTTTATTTGTAAGGAGTCTGCTGCGCGTGCAGCAGACTTACATGGGATTTGATCCCAATCACGTGCTGAATGTGGTGCTGGATCCGAAAGAAGTGGGCTACGACGAAGTCCGGACCAATACTTTCTATCGGGCCGTGGAGGACAAGGTCCGGGCACTTCCCGGCGTGGAAAACGTGAGTCTCGCGTACTGCGTTCCGATGGGGATCGTGAACAACGCGACGCTGATTTACATCGAAGGGCATCCTCTGCCTATCGGGCAGCAACCGCCGGTGGTGGCGAACAACCGCGTGGATGAGCACTATTTCGACACGATGCGAGTGCCGTTGCTGCGCGGGCGCGCGTTCCAGCGGAACGACGATGAAAAGGCGCCGCTCGTCGCGATCGTGAATGAGTCCATGGCGCAAGCGTTTTGGCCCAACGAAGATCCGCTTGGCAAACGCTTCAGCCTGAAGAGCGCGAACGGGCCGTTCATCCAAATCGTGGGTTTGGCAAAGGACGGGAAGTACTTGTTTATGGGCTTTAGCCACGAAAGGTATTTCTATCTTCCGATGGCGCAGCATTTCACTTCGTACCGGACCTTGCAACTGCGCTCATCGGTGCCGCCGGAAAGCCTTATAACCGAAGTGCAGAACACCGTGCGGTCGGCGGATCCGAACATGCCGATTATGGTGGTGCAGACGATGAAGGAATCGATGGCCGGGCCGCAAGGATCCTGGATGTTTCGTGTAGGCGCGACGCTCGCGCTGGCCATGGGGATTTTGGGGCTGACGCTTGCGGTGGTCGGCGTATACGGAGTCGTTTCATTCGCTGCGAGTCAGCGCACGCACGAGATTGGCATCCGCATGGCGCTGGGTGCGGGACGACGGGACATCCTGCGGCTGGTTTTAGGCCAGGGTTTGATGTTGGTGATCGCCGGCGTGCTATCGGGGATGCTGGTGGCGTGGGCGTTGACGCGCTCGATGGCTGCGCTGCTGATCGGAGTGAGCCCCACGGATGCGCTGACGTTCGTGACGGCTACCGTAGTGCTGGGCGGAATCGGATTGTGGGCGTGTTACGCTCCGGCGCGCCGGGCGATGCAATTGGATCCGATGGTGGCGCTCAGGTATGAGTAGCGTACTGAGCGCGGTCCTCGATGGTTAACAATATAAAAGCGCGGAGAGTGGTTCGCCCCAAAGCGTGGCTTGCTTGGAGCAGCGGCAAGGATAGCGCTTGGACGCTGCACAATGTGCGCGCTGGCCGCGTTCCGGATTGTGCGTTCGACGTGGTGGCTTTGCTCACCACCGTAAATCGCACCTACCAACGCGTCGCGATGCACGCGGTGCGCGAAAGTCTGCTTGAAATGCAAGCCGTAGCGGCTGGTTTGCCGTTGGTGAAGGTACCGATCCCTTCGCCGTGTCCGAATGAAATTTACGAACAAGCGATGAGCGAGGCGATGGCGCGGGCGAGAGCCGAGGGAGTTCGTCACGTGATTTTTGGCGATCTTTTTCTGCAGGACATTCGCACGTATCGCGCACGGCAGTTGGCGCAGTGCGGGATGACTCCTGTATTCCCGCTCTGGGGTCGCGATACGCGCCAACTCGCCGAAGATATGCTTGCGGGCGGATTGTCCGCATACTTGACGTGCGTTGACCCGCGGAAGTTGGATCGCGCATTTGCGGGACGCCGCTTCGATCGTGATCTCCTCGCAGGGCTTCCTCGCGCAGTTGATCCGTGCGGTGAAAACGGAGAGTTCCACACGTTCGCGTTCGCGGGGCCGATGTTCCGCGCGGAGATACCTGTCACCGCGGGCGAAATTGTGGAGCGAGACGGATTTGTGTTTGCCGATCTTCTCCCGAGGAACGCGGCGGCTGCGGCCAGCTGAAACCTTCACGGCTCCGCGGTTGGCGGGCGGTTACGCTGGATACCTGGACTGCGTTGCGCGACGAGTAGCTCACAGTCCGTCTGTTTGCTCACACTCAACTCAAAGGCCTACAGGCGCATTATTCGTAACGGAGGGCGATCATCGGGTCCACGCGCATGGCGCGGCGCGCGGGAATGTAGCAGGCAACGAGGGTGACGACTAAAAGCAGCATCGACACGCCGGCGAAAATCAGCGGATCGTTGGGTTTCACCTGGAAAAGCATCGAGGCCAGCAGACGCGTCAAGGCGAAGGACGCGACGAGGCCCAGCACGATGCCAATTAGCGCGGTGCGCCCGCCCTGGCCGACGATCAGTCGCAGAATATTTTGCGGTTGTGCGCCGAGGGCCATGCGAATGCCGATTTCATGAGTGCGACGTGCGGTGGTGTAAGCGATCACGCTATAGACGCCGATGGTGACCAGAATCAGTCCGATGCCCGCAAAAATTCCCATCAGCAAAAATCCGAAGCGCGGCTGCGAATAGGAAAACGAATTGATGTAGCCCTCCATCGTGCCGGTCATGGTGAGCGCAACGCCGCGGTCCGTGGCCCAAATTTCATCCCGCACGGCGTTCTCCATCATCATAGGATCGCGGGCGGTACGCACCAGGATGCCGCGGCGCGCGGCGCCCGTCACCGTATAGGGAATCCACACTTCCGGAAGGATGGGTTGCTGCAAGCCTTGATTTTTTACGTCAGCTACCACGCCGACAATTTCAAACCACGCGTCGCGGACTGGATCCGCAAAAGTTTCCAGACCGAGCAAATGGAAGCGCTGGCCAATCGGATTGCCACTGGCAAGATATTTCCGCGCAAACTCCTGGTTCACGACCGCAAGCTTACGCGCGCCATTCACTTCCGATTCGGTGAACGGGCGTCCTTGTAAGAACGAAATCCGCAAAGTGGGAAAATATCCTTCGCTGCAAAGTTGAAAGAGCGCGGACCATTTTTCCTGGTGTACTTTGCCGGGAACTTCGACGTCGCTGGGAATTCCGCCGTAGGGAGGCAGCGTGCTGGTTTCCGTTGCGTCCACAACTCCGGGCAGGGTCTTGAGCCGCAGCAGAAGCGGACGGAAAAAAGCGGTGACCTGTTCGGCAGTCTTGTAGCGGTCTTCGGGAAGTGGGAGACGGATGACCAAGACGTGATCGGGCTGCAGGCCGAGATGAACCTCACGGAGGGCGAGAAAGCTTTTCATCAAGAGGCCCGCGCTGATGAGCAGCGTGAGGGAAAGCGCGACTTCTAGCGCGACGACGGCGTTGCGTACGCCCCCATGACGAAAACCGCCGCTGACGCCCTTGCCGCTGTCGCGCAGCGGTTCGTTGAGGTCGCGGCGAGAAATCTGCAAGGCCGGAGCCAATCCGAAAATGATGGCGGTGGCCACGGCCACGGCCAGCGCAAACAACAGCACCGGCGGGTTCATGCGGATCACTGCTTCATCCGGGATGATGTTCTGAGGGATAGCGGCGATCAGCGCTCGCAAGCCCGCCCAGGCCATCAGGCATCCAAATATCGCGCCACCCATGGCCAGCAAAAAGCTTTCGATCAGGAGCTGGCGCACGATTCTCCAGCGGCTGGCACCCAGAGCCGCGCGGATGGCGAATTCCTTTTCGCGGGTAGTGGCGCGCGCGAGCAGCAGGCTGGCGACATTGCCGCAGCCAATCAGCAGCAGCAGTCCGACCGCCGCGAGCACGATGAAGAGAGTGGAGCGAAATTCTCCGACGACGCTATCCGCAAGCGAAACCACGTGAATGTTGAAATGCTTGGGGTAGTCTTTCGGATAGACCTTCGACAATTGCTGCGCGACTACGGTGAAATCAGCCTCCGCTTGTTGAATTGTCACGCCGGGTTTCAGACTTCCCAGCAGCCACCAATAAATCGGAAACTGGTCCCGAGTGGGAGTTGAGGACCGCTCGAGCGGATCTGGGATCCATAGATCGGCGCCACCCAGCGCAAAACGGGGCGGCATGACGCCGATGAGCGTGCGAGGGGTTCCGTTCAACACGAACGTCGTGTTGAGGATTTTTGGATCCCCGCTGAAGCGCGACATCCAGGTCTTATAGCGCAGCACGAAGACCGGAGGTGCATCGGGCTTGTAGTCGTCAGGCTCCATGGCGCGTCCGAGCAAGGCGTGGCCGCCGAGGAATTCGAAGGTGTTCGGTGTAACCAGAACGCCGTCAAAGCGCTCGGTGCCTTCCGCGGTGGTGTACAACACATCTGTGTTGGTATTGCCGATGACCCCGTCGAATGAATGGTTCCGTTGCGCGTAATCCAAAAACTCCGGAGTGGTGAAACCGTCGCGGCCGCCGGGCTCGCTGCGGTCGGTATCATGAATTTCGATGGTCATCAAACGATTCGCGTTTTTGTAGGGGAAAGGTTCGAGGAGGACGTGATCAATCACGCTGAAGATGGCGGCAGAGGCGCCGATGCCGAGAGCCAAGGTGAAAATGGCGACCGCGGTAAAGCCGGGGCTCTTCCGAAGCATGCGTCCGGCGTAGGAGAAATCCTGCCAGAGTGTTCCCATCGATACACCTCCAGCCCCGGCTGAATCTACGCAAATGCGATGCAGTAAGTTCCGCGCATGTGGCCTAGGCGTGAAACGACCTCAGGGGCCGAAACCCTTGAACTATTGCGGCTCGTTAGCACGGCTCAAGCCGCGCGCCGCCGGAGAGCGCTGAGGGTGACGCGAGCCGGTCTAATCGCGCTCGTGCCACAGCATTCCGCTGGGGGCGCCGGCGGAATCGGAGTCGTTGCTGGATTTGTCCCACTGCTCGCGCGAGAGAGGCTGAATCGGTTCGAGTTTTTTCTTTTTCAGCGAGGTGTTTGCGGCGCTGAGGTCTTTGGCGATGAAGCCGTCGAATTCTTTGGAGACATCGTCGAGATCGTGCGTCAGTGAATCAATGCGCGCCAATTGATATGCGGCGGGATGGCCTTCGTAATTGTTCAGATCACCATATAGCTCGGTGGTGTGTTCGCGGATGCGCTCTTCTCCGGTGATTGCGCCGCCTTCAGTGGTGGCGACGATTTTCTTCCGCATTTCTTCGCATTTGGCGACTAGGGATTCGAGCTGCTTGCGCAGAGGATCATTCGCTGGAAGCTTGGCGGCACGCGCTGCGAGTTCGTCTCGGACGCCGTTGATGCGCTCCACGTCGAAGGTCATATCGCCGAGGAGGTTGTAGACGCGCATAATTGCGTCGAAGTTTTCCTTGCGGTCCGCGGTGGAGAATTTGGCACGCGCGTCGAGGTTGACGACGAGCGGGGTGGTGTAGGTTTCGGTGCCGCGCGTCATTTTCACGGTGTAGGTGCCGGGCAAAACACGCGGGCCCGTGGCGGCTTCGAATGCCGCGGTAGCGGCGGGCGGAACATGCGGCGCCTTCAGGCGCATGGACCATTCCACGCGGCTGAGGCCACGGCGGCTATTCGCGGGAACGGTATCCACGAATTTCCCCTGCGCGTCGAGAATTTCAATTTTCATTTTGCCGTAGATGTGGCGCTTCTTCTGGAAGTAATAAATCAGAGCACCATCGGGTGGATTGGGGCCGCTGAAGGCAGCGCTGCCATCGGGCCAGCCACCATTCGCGTTCAAGCGCTGCTGGACGGGCTTGCCAGGGACAAAGGCCGCGTCTTGCGCCATCACTTCGGGAGTCAGTTTGCGCAGCGGCGTGATGTCGTCAACGATCCAGATGCCGCGGCCGTGCGTGGCGACGACGAGTGAAGATTCGCGGGGTTGAATGGCGATGTCACGGACCGGGACATCTGGAAATTCGTTGCCCTTGTACTGCGCCCACTGCTGGCCGCCATCGGGCGAAACCCACAAGCCAAATTCGGTTCCGAGAAACAGAAGGTTTGGCGATTCGGTGTCTTCCTTTATGACGTGAGCGAAGCCACGGACGCCGCTGTCTTTCGCGACGATCGAGGTCCACGTCTTGCCGTAATCCGTAGTTTTATAAGCGTGCGGGTCCATATCGCCGAAGGTGTGGCGGTCGAAAGTGACATAGGCCGTGGCTGGATCGAACCGGCTCGCTTCCACCCATGATACCCAGGAAGATTTCGGCAGGTCGGGCACGTTTCCGACGACGTTGGTCCAGGTTTTGCCGCCGTCGCGTGTGAGTTGCACGTTGCCATCGTCGGTGCCGACCCAGATGGTTTGCCCATCGCGCGGAGATTCGCTGATGGAGTAGATGGTGGTGTGCATCTCGGCGTAGGAATTGTCCACGGTGACGCCGCCGGATTCTTCCTGCTTCTGTTTTTCCGGATCGTTGGTGGTGAGGTCGGGAGAAATACGGTCCCAGGTCTGGCCGTGGTCGCGCGAGCGGAAGAGGAATTGCGCGCCGATGTAAATGGTGCCCTTTTCGTTGGGACTCATGTGAATCGGCGTGTTCCAGTTGAAACGCAGCTTCCCTTCTCCGTAGTTGGGCTGTGGCTTGATGCTGCGCGAAGAGAGCGTGACGCGATTCACACGCGAAACGTCGCCGCCCTGCGCTTCGGCGTAGACGTAATTGGGATCAGCCGGATCAGAAAACACGAAGAAACCATCGCCGCCGTACAAATTTTCCCAACGGTGATTGGTGATTCCGCCGGGATACGCGGAATCGCCGATCCAATCGCTATTGTCCTGCAAGCCTCCGAAAACGTGGAAGGGGTCAGCGTCGTCCAGACTGACGTGATAGAACTGCGAAATCGGCAGGTTCCCGGCTTTCCACCAGGTGTTGCCGCTGTCGTAGGAATACCAGACGCCGCCATCATCGCCGGCGATGAGGTGGTTGGTATTGTCCGGGTTCACCCACACGTCGTGGAAATCACCGTGGGCGCTGCCGCCGATAGAGCTGAAGCTCTTGCCGCCGTCGTCGCTCATGATCAGAGTGAGGTCGGGTTTATAGACTTTGTTTTCGTTTTTGGGATCTACGATCAGATTCGCGAAATAGAATGGACGCCAGACCATCCACTGGCTGCGGTCATGCTCTTGCCAGGTTTTTCCGCCGTCGTCGGACCGAAACAGCGCGCTACGCGTGGATTCGATGAGCGCGTACACGACGTTCGGTTTGGAGGGCGCGATGGTGACGGCGATGCGGCCCCAAGGCTTGGGCGGCAAGCCTTTCGCGCTTTTTTCATCGAGATCGGTCCAGGTGGCGCCGCCGTCGGCGGTCATGAAGAGGCCGCTGCCGCTGGGCGCGGTCGGGCCGTCTCCGCCGGAACGGAACGTCCAACCCTTGCGCCGGAAATCCCACAAGCCGGCGAAAATCACTTTCGGATCGGCAGAGCTCATGGACATCATGGAGCAGCCGGTCGAAAGGTTCGAGCCTTTCAGGATTTTGGTCCAGGTTTTGCCGCCGTCGGTGGTTTTGTAGACGCCGCGGTCGTCGCTATCGCTCCATAGTTTTCCTGGGACGCAAGCGTAAACCGTGTTGCCATCCTTGGGATCAATCAGGATTTTAGAGATCCGCTCGGAGTCCTTCAGGCCCATGTTGGTCCAGTTTTCACCCCCGTCGGTGGACTTATAGATTCCGTCACCGATGGAGACGCTGTTGCGCGTCCAGGATTCACCCGTGCCGACCCAGATGGTTTTTGCGGCTTGCGGATCAATGGCGATGGCGCCGACGGATTGCGAGGTTTCTTTATCGAAGACGGGTTTGAACGTGGTGCCGCCGTTGACGGATTTCCAGACGCCGCCGCTGGCTGCGCCGATATAGACGGTGAGACGGCCGTCTTCTTTTACCGCGGAGAGCGCGGCGACGCGACCGCTCATCTCGGCGGAGCCGATATTACGGGCGCCGAGGCCCGAAATCGTATCGGAATCGAATTTCGGCGTCGATTTTGTGTCCTGGGCGGCGGAGTCGAGAGGGAACGCGAGAGCAGCGACGAGCAGTAAAAATCCGCAATAGCGGAGCATGGATTTAGGCATCTGCGTGGAGAGATCCTTGTGAGCGATTTGGAGGGCTGCAGTGGGCGCGGCGAATTCGGCCATCGCTTTCGTGGCGGCGCGAGAGTTCACAGTACACCCCCGGGAGCCTGGACAGGTTTAGCAGCCGGCGCAGTGGGCATGGTGAAGAGCGAATCCGCGAGCGGAATATTGATTTCGATTTTGTCCACGGTGAATTTCACGCGATCGGGAGAGCCTTTTTGGCCTTGCTCGAACTCGAAGGGATAGTAGATCCCGTTCACTTGCTCGTAATCGCCGTAGAACATCTCGCTGTACTGCACTGTGCCGCGGATGTTGGATTGAGTCTCAATCTTCAGTTCCAGGAACGAGTCCGCATCGAGGTAATAAATGCGCACGTCGCCATTTTTCAGAGCCAGCTTAACTTTGTAGCAGTCGGTGCCTTCCACCGAATCGTGGCCCATCAGCTCGGCCGCGTGTCCTTTCTGTTTGTAGTCCACGAGCGGGCCGTCAATGTCCGCATCTTCCTGGAGGCTCTTCAGATCATCCGCGGAGAGGAGCTCGGCGTCACGGCGTCCCTGGAAAGGATTCACTTGCCAACCGATCTTGCCGTCGTAGCCCTGAACCTGGGCAAGCCCCTGAATAATCGTTTCTTCGCGGACTTTGTCCGGGCGTTTATTCTCCTGCAGGAAGCCGGCGCGGAACCCTCCGGCCACGAATTTTCCAGTGGTGCGGATGGTATCCACGGACTTGAGTTTCTCCATGCCGCCGTGCGCCTGGATGTTCTTGGCGATTACTTCATCCACGGTCTGAGCCGAGCTCGGTGCCGGAAGAAAGCAGGCGACCGCCAGAAGCGCCAGACTGGCTAGAAGGCTTCCCCGAGCGCCCTTTCGACGGATGATTCGAGGTGGATTCTTACGACGGTTCATGGTTGCCCCCGCAGGCGTATTGGAATCACTCGTACAGATTCTTGAAATCAGGGATGGCAGAAGGCGGTTCGCGTTCCTTCAGACGAATTTTAAGGGCCTTTGTTAGCATATTTTAGCGGGCAATTCGACGGGAATTAAGGGCGGGACGATTTTCCCGCGCACAGACTGCGGGGAAACCACGGACCAGGCAACGCGGGCAGGTGCTTGGAATGCTAGCGGTGCGCGACTGGAGCCGACGGGTTAGAGGAGTTCATGCTCACCGATGAGGAGCCGGTTCAGGCTCTCCCTGACGCGGCGTTTTTCCGCTCAACTAGGCGCGCTCGGATTATGAAGCGCCTGTGGAATTCTCCCGGTAGCCTGTTGAAAACACGGCGTGGCCCAATGTTGGCCATGTTTCTAACATATTGAAAACTAACTTGTTATCTTGAGCAAAGGAGAAGCCTACACACGCACCCCGATATTCACAGGCGCGATTTCTGGGTCCGTAAAATTGAGCTACCTTCGGGCTCCCCCGCGCTGTAGAATGCACTTTCCTGGTATCAACTGACGTTAATCCATCCCGAGGTGCAATGATGACGGAAGTTACTGCCGAGCGGCGTTACGCGGGAGTGCGGTGCTACTCCTGCGGCGAAGCGATCCCGGTGCCTAAGAGAATCGCCAAGATGGCTACGGAAATCGACGCCGAAGGCTCGGAAACCGCCCGTGAGATCAATCCGGCGGTGTTCAATTTACGTTGCAAGGTTTGCGAAAAAGAAAATTTCTACGGCGCCAAAGATGTGACGGAAATGGAAGGCGAGCCGCGGTTGACGAGGCCGCGGGCGCGAGCTGCAGGGTTGCTTATGCGGCCGTCCGTTAAGCTGGCACGGACTGCGAACGCTTAGGGCTGGTGTTTTTCTTCGTTTGCTGAATGTTTGAACCGCCGGTCTGGCGGCCCCGCTAATTCCCTATTTGGAACTGCACGCGTCGCGAAGTGTGCCTGACGGCTACCGCAGTTAGACGTGGACGACCAGAGCAATCCAAACCGGGTCGCCATCGTACGCAAGCGCAAAGATGCATCCCACACTCGGTTCGGGCGTCTGCATCTCGTAGTCTTCTCCTGAAATGACCGTAGGGACCGATAGTACGCAATGATCGGCCAGCGACTGGACCTTCGCCTTAAAATTTCCGGCTACCATGTTGCAGAGCTCGCCTAGCGCGTCGGCAACCATGGATGGATTCGAGGTCGCATCGTCTCCTAGCATTCGGGCGGCGAGCTTAGCGGCGGTGGCACTGGAGCACCGGATGGTTGCCATTCCGCAGAGCGCTCCGGCTAGACCGACCATGGCTGTTTGCTCACCGCGTGGTTCATCTTCTGGGGTTGGAGGCGAGGAAAGCCGAACCCCGGCCATCATCTCGAAGACTTCGAGCGTGGCGGCTTCCAGAATATTTCTCCAGGCCATGTCGTAGGGAACCTGAGTTCGCGACGCGTGATCCATCATTGGTGTCACTGTATTCCTCCGAGAAATGTTCCCACTCGGCACGTTTTGCTTCACTTCGGCGAACTTCGCGCGATTTTCCGGGATCATCCGGGGGGTGAGCTCATCGAGTTTCGAGATTTCTTCGTCGATGCTCTGCCAGGCGCCTTCGAAGGCTTTTTGAGCGATCTCCCTGCGCTGTGGCTCGGTAGCTGCGAGAATGGTGTGGCGCGCATTGTTTCCTGCGTAGTCAAGGCGGTCAGCCAGACTTCCAAGGTGCTGGATTAATGGAATGCGAACCGTGAGGATTTGCTCCTCAATTTCCCTGATATGCGATGATTTTGCGTAGGAGAGTACAGCGCTGATTATCATCAGCGCGAGAACCGTGGCGAAGCCCATTCCGAGTTTTTTCCCGAGAGTGAATTTCATATTCATGGTGACGTCCTCCAAGACAGAACTGCCGGATACCGCGAACTGCCGTCGACGTCAAAACGTGGACGCTTTAGGTGCTTTAGGCCTACGAGCCGGTCAAACCGTGTTGTATCGCCTGAGCGTTCGGATATCTGACGCTATGGTTCAAAGTGAACTGGGCGCGGCTACTTAGAAATCGGACGCTCTCTACATTCCTGAATTCAGCTGCCCCCGCAGTCTGACGAGCACCTCGCGCTCCAATGCCCCGAGAAATTTAACGTTGCAACTATCTGCTCCATTTGAATCGGCATGGCACACCGTTTCTTGAACGTGGCACGACGCAGCCGCGGGGAAATGATTTGCTGGAGAATTGCCGGATGTCAGTGGGAACTGTCGTACTGAGGACGGACCGCTCCAAAATGGGAACGGCGGACCAAATGTGCCAAGCTAAATGCAGGTCAACAGAGCACTCGGCGCTCTTCCTGCGATAGACGCGCCGCGGCTAGCGAATTTCGAGGACGATGAGCGCCTTCGGGGCGAGATGCAGTGCGAGACGGCCGTTGTGGATCGTGATTGATTCAGGCGTCGGCAATTGGGCAGCAGCTTTGAGCGACTTAATTTGTGACGGCGTAGGGAAGTCGGGACTACTCATGGCGATGTACGCATTCGTAAGCGATCCGTGATTAGCATCCAAGCGGTACACGGCCGCGGTGTGATTCCCCGGGAGTGAATCGAATTGGAGATTGACGTCCTTGGGCTCTCCACCGACTTCCGGCGGAGATAAATTCCACACAGCGACCACCAGAACTCCATTCTTCCGCCGAGTGACTAAAATATCGTCCGCGCTTTCGGGAATTCGCACGTCGCCCAGGAGATGAAGCATTTTGAATGCGTTAAAGGCTGGCTTGGGCAAGCCGTCTTCCGCAATGAGTCCGTAGCCACCGTAGAATGGGCGCTTCACCACGCCTTGCTCCTCGAACACATCGGAAAAAGTCCAATAGCTCATCATGTCCGTGAGGCCATCGCATTGCCGGATGGTGTCCGCCATCCAAGGCCCCATATAAATGGAGTCGGTTACGTCGGTTTCGTTCATATAGCTAGCGTTGTATTCGGTCCAGATAAGCGGTAAGCGCGGGAGGGCCGAACTCTGAATTTGATCATGAACCTTCCTAACGGCGCGGCACACCATTTGCGAGCGAGGAATTTGTTCGTCGGTGCCGAAGACGTCTTTGGACTTGTCGTTGCCATATACGTGGCTGGAAACGAAATCCACCGGAACGTGATTTTCGGTGACGTGCTGGATGAAAGAATCGGCCCAGGCGGCTTGCGCGGTGGCTGGGCCTCCGACGCGAAGACGGGGGCTTACATCCTTCAGGGCGCGCGCGGTGGAGTCGTATAGTTGATAGTACGTTTGTTGCCTGGGATCGCCGGCCCAAAAATCCAGGTTGGGCTCGTTCCAAACTTCGAAATACCACTGCGAGACTTCTTCGATTCCGTAGCGGGCGACGAGATGTTTCGCGAATTGCTGGATCAGTTCGCCCCAGAGATGGTAATCCTTGGGAGGCGATACATTCGGCTTGTACCAAAATGCCTGAAGGTCGTTTGCGGCCGCGAGTTTTTTCGGCATGAAACTCAGTTCGACGAAGGGGCGCACACCATTTTTCAGTAAGGCGTCATAGATCTGATCTACGTAGGAAAAATTGAAAATTGGCTTGCCGGCGGCATCTTCGTCGTACACGCCGACTTCGTCATGGAAAATGGCGTGAAAGCGGACATACTTGAAATCCGTGACGCTTTTCACCGTGCGCAAATCGGACTGGTAATTTTCGCGCAGAGCCAGGATCGCGCGTCCCGAGCCGAACATCTGTTCCCAGAAATGCGGGAATGGCTCACCTTTGGCGTGCAGGTCAACTTTTATGGTTTCAACGGAGGGAGTCTGCTGGGGAGCCGCGTGGGTGCGAGAGACCGCGACCAGCAGCAGAAGAGCGCCGAGCAGGTATGCGAGCAGAGCACGCTGCTTCATCGGGTTGACCTCGTTGCACGATACGGGCTGCGAGCAAGTTACTTAACACGTAGCGGTTGGCCGCGCGCGCGGATTGTTTGTTGATTTTGGCTACTTCTATCACGTCTAGTGAATCGATTAAATTATGCGATTTTCTTTTATCATTGCTCCCCGCCGCTGTCAACATACACCCTAGGCCGCTCGCGCCGATAGGGCACGCCATTCGTCATCAAGGACGCCGCGACGAGAGCGCGAAGGCTATGCGTACTCACTTCGAAAATGTGCAACTTTCGGGTGATACCGCTGGCTAGGAATGGTTCCGCGCTCGTCATATACTTTGGCTTCGAACGGGACCGCCCCGCATTTCAGCGAGCACTATGAGGGATCTCCGTGAAGCGTTGGGTGAAAATTCTGCTGGCAGTTGCCGCGCTCGTGGTTTTGGTGGCGGCGGCCATTCCGCTTTTCGTAAAGGCCGATGCGTTTCGCCCCGTCATCGAAAAGCAGCTCAGAGCGACGCTCGGCCGCGACATAAAATTGGGCGAGCTTCACTTGTCAGTGTTTTCCGCCAGCTTGATCGCGCAAGACCTCAGCGTCGCTGACGACCCCGCTTTTGGCGCCGCGCCGTTTGTAACGGCTAAGGAGCTGCGCATTGGCGTGTCGTTGAAACCATTGATTTTCGCGCACGAGGTCAATTTGCGCGGTTTTCAGATTGAGTCACCGCAAATCAACTTGATCCGCGCCGCGAATGGCACCTGGAATTTTTCGAGTATCGGGCATGGCGGGACAAGCGGCACATCGGCAAACGGCGGCGCCCCACCCGCGGGTCCGGACACTGCAAAGCGTGCTGCACAACGGCTTCCCGATCTTTCCATCGGCCTTATCGTCGTCGAAGATGGGCGCGTCACGATCGCTAGCCAGCCTGAGCACGATCCGCCGACGGTCTACGAGCACGTCAATGTTACTGCGCACGACTTTTCGTTCGCCTCGGCTTTTCCCTTCGAACTCGGCGCGGACTTGCCGGCCGGTGGCACCATCGGCGTCACCGGTCACCTCGGTCCAATTGATCGCGAGGATGCGGCGACCAGCCCAGCCGAGGCGCAAATCTCGGTCAAGGGACTGGATCCGGTCGCCGCTGGATTTCTCGATTCCGACGCCGGCGTGTCGCTGCTCGCTGATATTGACGCGCATGCCGCCTCCAACGGACAAACGGTAACAGCCAGCGGCACCGCGCACCTCGAGAATTTGAAGCTTCGCAAAGGGGCTACAGCGGCTCCGAAACCCCTGGACATTAGTTATAGCGTCGTGCACCGCTTGAGAGAAATTTCTGGCGAGATCAATGACGTCGCGGTGCAAATCGGCAACGCCGCGATTCACGTGAGCGGCATCTATCAACCTGTAACACCGGGCGCAGTGGATCCGCTACTAGACTTGAAGCTCTCCGGGCAGAGTCTGCCGATTGACGAACTACAGCCGTTGATGACCGCTGCCGCGGTGCGCTTGCCAAACGGTTCGATATTGAAGGGCGGGACGCTTTCACTGAACCTCGCGATCAAGGGACCGGCAAAAGCGCTGGTCATCACTGGAGCAATCGCGCTCGACAATACGCGGCTGGTCGGTTTCGACATTGGTACAAAAATCCATGGCATCGCGGCGCTGAGCGGCGTGAAAACAGGAGACACGACGGAGTTCCAAAGGTTGCGCGTGTACGTGCGCGTGACGAACGCCGGCGTTGTCGCGGAAAGGATTGAGGCCCTAATCCCGGTGATGGGCGAGCTTACGGGCAGCGGGACCGTCTCAGCCGACGATCAACTGGACTTCAATCTTATCGCGAAGGTTGCATCGGCAAACGGAGTGGGGAAATTCGGCGTCGGGCTGCTGACCAAGCTGCTGCAGAGTTCGGGTGGTTCAGGAAAAGAATCGGGAGTGCCCATGCGCGTCACCGGCACTCCCGACGATCCTTACATTACCGCTGATGTTAGCGGCATCGTCACGAAGAGAGCCAAATCCATCGCTTCCATCTTCGGCGGCAAAAAGAAATAATTTGGGCGCCTCCTCGGATGCGCTCGCCCATTCCGCGCGCAATCTAGCGCTCCGGCGCCTCTGCGGCGAGCGCGTGAACGATCCACGGGATGATCACTTCCTTAAACATCACCGGATCCGGCCAGATTCCTTTCTGGCGCCCCAAATGCCCGCCGTGCGGGTTGATCCAGGCAGTTTTGGGTACATCGCCGGCGCTCAGCAGGCGATAGATGTCGGAAATTGGCACCTGCGTATCGAGGACTCCGGCCATCACCAGCATGGGCGCGGTGGGTTTGCCGATCAGACCCTGCGTGACGAGCGACATCCTGGGGAAAATTTCCAGCAGTTCGTCCAAGTTATTCACGTTGTCGAAGATGGACATCATCGCGGGCAATTGGTCGAACAAATACTCGCGGTTGCCTTGCAAGCTATTCAGCACAAATTCTTTCTGAAACATGTCGTGAATCGGCGGTGATTGCACGCTGACGGCCTTCAGGCGGTCTTTTTCAAGGATGGCCAGCTTCGTTCCCCAGTACGCGCCCCAGCTGACGCCGTGAAATTCGACCTTGGATTTATCCACTTCTGGGCGGCGATCCACGTAATCAATCACACGCGAGAGCATCCGATCCGCGGTAGGGCTGGCTTTGATAGGGGCTTGTCCGGTGCCGGGGCCGTCCACTGCAATATAACCGATGCCGAAAGGCAAGACGGCGGAGAAGCGATCGGCAAGGTCTTCTTTGCGGCTGTCGAGGCCATTGATCGCAATCACGATTGGGACAGGGCTGGTCCTATTCTTAGGAAAGCGCAAGTAGCCGATAATTTCCTTGCCCTCGAAGGGGATGTGCACAATTTCCATCGGAGGATCCCAGAATTTTGTGTGGGCGCGAAACGCCACGAGAGCTTTTTCGTAGGCGCGCTGCTTGCCAGGAGACGAGGGAACGGGCCAGCGGCCGAAGGAATAAATGTGCCAGGCGCGGATGTAGTCCGCGTCGGCCTTGGCGGGATCGGATTTCTCAAGCGAATCGCCTTCCGCCATGTAGCGGTCGCCGACGGTGATGAAGGCGGCGGCCCATTCGTCGCGATCACGCGTTTTGATGTGCGCAAAAGCTTCACGCAGGTCATTGGGATCAAGGCCGATGCAGGGATACTGGCCGTTTTCGGCGCGGGAGATTGCTTCGGTCTTGATTTCTTCGATGGTGCGTTCGGGACGTAATTGTTGAGCGTGCATGATCGGGATTAGAGAGAAAAAGGAAAACAATAAGGTTGCCGCAAAAATTCTTGCGATAACGAAAGTCTTCGAACGTGGCATGCGACCGGGCCCCTTTCTGGATTCACAACTTTGCGTTTTTGCATTCGAACGAAAATTTTTTGCCTTCGAAGGTTGCCACCGCTCGAGACGAAGTTTCAGCGCTCTAGTGGTGCGCAAGTGGACGAGGAGCCAGCAACTGTGCTGGCTCCTCGTCGCCTACCGCCGCAGGATCATTTTAGAAGCTGAGCTTCAAACCCAACTGGATGGCGCGGCTGCCGCCCGATCCAATCACTGGGTTAGAAGCGGCGACGTCCGGCGTGGCGCAACCGCAACCGAAGAATCCGGTGGACGGGTCATTGTGCGCCCAGCCATTTTGTCCGCCGAACGGATTGGCGATGTTGGGATGATTGAGAACGTTGAAAAACTCGGCGCGAAATTGGACGCCGAAACGTTCGCGGAACTTCCAAAGCTTGGCGACGGAAAAATCCCAGTTGCGGAATCCCGTATCGCGAAAAATGTTGCGGCCCATGGTGCCAAAGGTTCCCAAGGCGGGTGGCAGCATGATTGAGTTCTTGTTGGCGTAACATCCAAAGGCGCCAAGCGCAGTGCTATTCAAGCCCGTCGGATTGCCACCATCCAGGCTGAGTGCCTGCGCAACGCAAGCTGGGTTGGACTGGCTAGGATAGAACAGAATTCCGGTAGCGGACGATGTGAAATCGGAAGGGCTGCCGAAAAAATTCCAACGGTCATTGAGAGCGCCGCTGCCGCTGACGTCCGTGCCTGCGTCCATCGCTCCGTACGGCTGAGGGCTATAGAGGCTGACGATCGAGTTCAACTCCCAGCCTTTCAGCATCTGAAAGAATCCGTCGGGCCCGGGTATCGCGTAGGTGATCAGCAGCGTGCCGCGATGCCGGATATCGAAATCGCTGCTGGCGTATTCGCGATTCGGATGCGTGCTATCGGAAGGCAAGCCCAGGCCCGCGCCGAAGTCCCAGTTCGCGCCGACATTGTCGAGAGAATGCGAGTAGGTATAGCCGGCGACGAACGTAAAGTGGTGATAATCGCGACCGGTGAGAGTTGCTTGCAAGCCGTTGTAATTCGATTTGTACCCGTTGCTCATTTGATAGATGTTGGAAAGAAACGGGAACGCGGCATTGAACGGGCGCGCAGCCTGCTCGGCGCCGCCATCCGTTCCGCAATTGTTAAACGCCGGTGCCGAAGCCTGGCACATCGAGATCTGCAGTGGCGTCCAGCCGGAACCTTCGGCGGCCTGGTTGAGGTCGCGGATGCTTACGAGGTCCTCTCCGTGATTGCCCACGTAAGCAACTTCGAGCGAGAGATTGTTGGTGAAGGCGTGTTGCACATTGACGGTCCAGTCGTACACCCAGGGAGTTCTCAAGTTGGGCTCGATACCCAAAATCGAGCACGGATTTGCGCCGCAATCCAACGGAGTGTTCGGAAAGACGGTGCCAGGCCCATTCCAGTTGAGACTTGAACCAGCCAAATTGATCGTGCCGACTTGGATTGTGCCGCCCCCCGGAGTGACGCCCATCGCGCCTGTGGGGATCGTGCTGATGCCTAGCGAATTGTTTAGAGCGAGAAAAGACTCCCAGTTAATCGTCTCGTAGATCATTCCGAAGCCGGCGCGGAATACTGTTTTTCCATCCGAGAAAGGATCCCAGGCGACGCCGAGGCGAGGAGCGAAGTTGTTGTGGTCTCCGTGGTAAGGAGCATGGATTTGCTGGCCGACCTGCTCGAGACCAACCGTGGGGCTGAAATTGCCCAGCAAGTTGTGGTCTTCCTTGACCACGGTATTGACTTCGTAACGCAGACCTAAATTGAACGTGAGGTTGCGGGTGGCGCGCCAGTCGTCTTGCACAAATCCCGCATAGCCCCAATTGTGGATGTGGCGGGTGGGGTCGCCGATGAGAATGCTGCCGGAAGAGGGATCGCCGGCGAAGTAACTTTCGAGAGAAGTGGCACCAGGGAACGGAACCGCGCTCGGGTCGAAGCCAAACTTGATTCTGCCGCGCACTCCTCCGTATGCAGCGCCCGAAAAGGCATCGTGATGAATTTCTCCGCCGAACTTGAGGGCATGCTTGCCGAAAATTCGCGAGATGTGGTCAACGAACTGAACGCGCGTGTCTGGCCCTTGAACCTTGGGCCAGTTAAATCCACCTAGTTCCTGAGGGAAAATATAGAACGGTGCGATGTTGATGCGCGGAAGGCCGCCGTAGAGGGGGTTGGTTACGCCTGTATCCAAGCCGTAATCGGTGGCGGGCATGTTGTGATCGGCAGTAAACGTGGGTTGATAGAGGCGGTTGTAACCGAAGCGCGCTTCATTCACCCACTGCGAATTGGGAACGTAGGTCCAGTTCACGCCGGCCACTTGCGCGCGCGTATGGATCTGCGTGAGCCACTTGGTTTGCAGTTGGCTCGCATCGCTGACCGTGCCGTTGTTGTTTCCGAAGAAATAGCGGCCGCTGATCGTGTGGTGATCGTTCAGGTGATAGTCCACTTTGCCGATCGCGTTGTCAGAGCTGACGCTATTCGGAAGTCCGAAGTTGATGCTTGTGGTGCCCGCCGGATTCGTGCCGGGGTTCGTCGGGAAGCCCGTACCGTTGCAAGTTACGGGAGGCCCCAAAGTACAGCCGCCGATCTGCAGGCTGGCGGCGCTTACGGGAATGCCGCCTGCTTGTAGGTCCTGAATCGCGTTCACCAAGCTATTCGCGCAATCTCCCGAGGGAAGAAACATGCAACTGGAGCCTCCGGCTGGAGTCGGAAGTCCAACGGTCGCCGGAGTCTGTATCGTACCGACGTTTCCTACCGTGTAGCGCTGACCTTCATAACCGCCGAAGAAAAACAATTTGTCTTTCACGATCGCGCCACCGACGGTGCCACCAAACTGTTCCAAGTTTCGATCTTGCTTGGGCTGATCGCTGGTGTTAAAGAAGTTGCGCGCGTCGAGTGGCGTATCGCGGCCGAAAGCGAAACCCGTTCCGTGTAGGGCGTTGGTGCCCGATTTCAAACCCACGTTCACGATGGCGCCGGGTTTCCACCCATATTCGGCCGGAGGATTCTCGATCAGGTTGAATTCCTGGATAGCATCGATCGGGAGAATCGTAGCGGAATCACCCGCGATTCCGGCGCCGTTAATGATGCTCTGGCCCGAGAAAGGTTCACTGTTGAAGAGGCCGTCTACGAGGTAGACGTTGTCTTCCGCGCGCAGGCCATCGGTGCTGGTGGTGGAGAATCCGCCTCCTGGATAGCGCACGACGCCGGGCCGCAATTGCAGGAGGTTTTCGTAATTGCGCCCATCAAGCGGCAAATCGGTGATTTCTTGGTTGCTGAGTGTGCCGCCAAGCGTGGAGGAGGTCGTAGTAAGAAGCGGAACTTCTTCATTCACGACTACGGTCTGAGTGGTTTCGCCTGGTTGGAGAACTACATCCACGCGCACGTCGGTGGCAACCTGCAATTGCACGTTGGTCCGCTCGAAGCTTTTGAAGCCGGACTTCGTCACGGTGATCTTGTAAATTCCCGGTTCGAGGTTTGGCGCAAGGTATTCGCCCGCATCGTCGGTCACCAGGCTGCGCGTGACGCCGCGCTGCACGTCGGTGATTTCGACCGTGGCACCAGTGATCGCGGCCTCGCTTTGGTCGCGCACGTCGCCCAGAATTCGCCCCAAAGAAGATTGCGCTTGGACCGCGAGCGACAATGAAAGAAGGCTTAGTGCACACGCCAGAAAGAGAGCTGCCCTCCTGCGCTTCCTGTATCCGTGCGAGTCCGCCAAAATTGAATCAATCCCCATACACCCCCCTCAGAGAACAAGACAGTCGCGAAGTACGCAGTTGTGGTATGACAGCCCTACCACCTTACGATTTGCGAAGTCAAGTCCTTTCTTATTGGCATGATTCGTGAATCAGTGGTATGATGGCTAGACCAAATGCCCGCCGGAGCACAATTCATCGCTGTCGGCCCCTATCCACGGGCTCTTCTCGCTCTTTCATGGGTCTCCGCTCCCGCCATAGAATCTGTTACCTGTAGCTCGGAAATGACAGGGAGGAGCAAGTAATGGCGATTGCAACGATCAACCCGGCGACGGGCGAAGTGCTGAAAACCTTCGAGCCGATTTCTGATGCGCAGCTTGAGGAAAAGCTACAGCGCGCTGTAAATGCGTTTGGGGAATTTCGCAAGACAAGCTTTTCGAGTCGTGCCGCAATGATGGTGAAGGCTGCGGAGATTTTGGAAGCCGACAAGGAGAAGCTGGCTCGGGTCATGACGACCGAGATGGGCAAGACGTATCGCTCGGCCGTAGACGAGGCGGCAAAGTGCGCCTGGGTTTGTCGGTATTACGCGGAAAACGCTGAAAAATTTCTCGCCGATGAAGTTGCCGACGTCGCTGGCAGTCAAAGTTTTGTGCGTTACCAGCCGGTGGGACCGATTCTGGCCGTGATGCCGTGGAACTATCCGTTCTGGCAGGTGTTCCGTTTTATCGCGCCGTCGTTGATGGCGGGAAACGTCGGGCTGTTGAAACACGCATCGAACGTGCCGCAATCGGCGCTGCTGATTGAGGATGTGCTGCTGCGCGCGGGTTTTCCCGTGGGTGTGTTCCAGACGCTGCTGATTGCCGCAAGCAAAGTCGGAAAGATTCTTGCGGATCCCCGAGTAAAAGCCGCGACGCTGACTGGGAGCGAAGGAGCCGGAGTCCAGGTAGGTATTGCCGCCGCGACGGACATTAAGAAAGTGGTGCTCGAACTGGGCGGGAGCGATCCCTTCATCGTGATGAAGAGCGCGAGTCTGGAACAGGCTGTGACGGTCGGCGTGAAAGCGCGCGTGCTCAACAACGGCCAATCTTGCATCGCGGCAAAAAGATTTATTGTCGCGGAAGAAATCGCGGATGAATTCGAGCGGCTGTTCGTAAAGAAAATGGAAGCGCTCAAAATTGGAGATCCTTTTGATGCAAGTACGGACGTGGGCCCGCTGGCCACGGCGGACGGATTGAAAGAGCTCGATGCCGACGTGCAGAAAACAATTCAAGCAGGCGCGCGGTTGTTGACCGGCGGGAAGCGCTTAAATCAACCTGGAAATTATTATCTGCCGACGGTGCTCACGAACATCCCCGAAGGGTCGCCGGCCGCTTGTGGCGAGCTCTTCGGTCCCGTGGCATCGCTATTCCGCGCAAAGAATGTGGAAGATGCCATCCGCATAGCAAACGCGAGCCCATTTGGCTTGGGGGCCAGCGCGTGGACCAATGACAGCGTGGAGCGCGAGAAGTTCATCAATGGTCTGGAATCCGGAATGGTGTTTATCAACCGCATGGTGGCTTCGGATCCGCGGTTGCCGTTCGGTGGCGTGAAGCGCTCGGGACACGGACGCGAACTGGCGATTTTCGGAATTCGCGAGTTCATGAATATCAAGACCGTGTCTATCGAAGGCGCATGAAGAAGTGATATGCGGGTGCCCGTCTGACCGCCGGAACGATCGGCGTCGGAAGGTAGGGGTTCATGTACAAAGTTGTGCGCAGTTCACGGCTGTACGAGCAGATCGTCCAGCAAATTGAAGATTCCATCCTGAAGGGTACGCTCAAATCCGGCGACCAGCTTCCCTCAGAGCGCGAATTGGCCTTGAAATTTGGTGTGAGCCGCACCGCCGTCCGAGAAGCGGTGAAAGCGCTGCACGAGAAGGGGCTGGTGGAGGCGTATTCGGGACGCGGTACGTTTATCACCAACGGCACGTCCGAGGCGGTGCGGCAGTCCATTAACTTAATGCTGCGCATCGACCAAAGCGACGGCTCGGAAAGTCTGGCCGAGGTCCGGCAGATACTGGAACCCGAAATCGCAGCGCTAGCCGCGACGCGCATCCAGGCGCCGCAGATTGCGCTGATGCGCGAGGCCTTTTCGGTGATGAACAGCGCGCTGAAGGATCCCGATGCTTACATCGAAGCGGATCTGGACTTTCATTTGGCGCTGGCGGAAGCCGCGGAGAACCCCTTGATCCTGTCATTGCTCGATTCAATCGTGGGATTGCTGCGCGAGCAACGGATCAAAATATTTTTTGAAGAAGGCGGACCGGAGCGCGGCCAATACCACCACGCGCGAATTCTGGCGGCGATCGAAAAGCGTGATGCAGCCGCTTCGCGCGCAGCGATGCGCGATCACTTGCAGCAAGTTCGTGAAGATTCCCGCGCGCACAAGGGCCGCGGCGCGATATCAGATCCAGAATTATAACGGGGGCGCGAGGCGAATGGCCAATCTAGGTTTTGTGGGTTTGGGCGTGATGGGCAGCGAGATGGTGAGCCGCCTGCTGAGCAAGGGCCACACCGTCACCGGCTACAACCGCACGCGCGCGAAAGCGGAACGGCTGATCCAAACAGGGATGAAATGGGGCGAGACGCCACGCGCGGTGTGTGCGGCCGCAGATGTAACACTTTCGATGGTCACGAACGAAAAAGCCCTCGCGGCGGTGATGGAAGGACCGGATGGAATTTTAAGCGCGGTTACGCCTGCGAAATTCTTAGTGGACATGAGCACAGTGAGCCCGCATTTCAGCCGCTCGACAGCCGCAAAGGCGCGCGAAAAAGGCGGTGACATGATTGATGCGCCGGTTTCGGGCAGCGTGATCACACTTCAAGAAGGAAGGCTATCGGTGATGGTCGGCGGGCGCCGCGAAACGTTTGATCGCCTGAAACCGATCCTGGACGACATCGGTCCGAAAGTGACTTACGTCGGCGACAATGGCCTGGCGCTTTCCATGAAGATCGCCATAAACCTGAACCTGGCGGTGCAAATGATGGCTTTCAGCGAAGGAGTATTGCTCGCGGAAAAAAGCGGAATCGCGCGTGAGGTGGCAGTGGATGTGCTGACGAATAGCGCCGTCGCCTCGCCGATGATCAAGTACCGCGGCCCGTTTGTGCTGACGATGCCGGAAGAAGCCTGGTTCGACGTGAACATGATGCAGAAGGACATGCTGCTTGCGTTAGACATGGGCCGCGCGTTGGACGTTCCCTTGCCGACCGCGGCGGTCTCCAACGAATTTCTTACCGCCGCTCGCGGAATGGGATTCGCAAAAAAGGATTTTGCAGTAGTTTTCGACGTGCTGGCAAGAATGTCCGGAGTGGGGAAATGACGACGGTTTCAGATCCGACGAAAACGAGCGCCAGGGTTGGCGTGGAGAAGTGGCTGCGCATGTACCGCCAGATGATGGCGATCCGCTTGTTCGAGGAAAGCGTGAATGAACTATACACGCGCGCGTTGATGCCGGGCCTTGCGCACCTTTACATCGGCGAAGAAGCGATCGCTGTTGGTGTATGCGAGGCGCTGCGTAATGACGACTACATCACCAGCACACATCGCGGGCATGGCCACTGCCTGGCGAAGGGCGCATCGCCGGAATTGATGTTTGCGGAGCTGCTGGGGAAAGAAGCGGGGTACTGCCGCGGGAAAGGCGGCTCGATGCACATCGCGGATCCCGCCACGGGCAATCTGGGCGCGAATGCAATCGTCGCCGGGAGCGTGGGTATTGCCACGGGCGCGGCGCTGTCCGCGAAAACGCTGAAGACCGGGCAAATCGCGGTTTGTTTTTTTGGCGAGGGCGCTCTCGGCCAGGGCGTGTTGTACGAATGCGAGAACCTCGCGCAGTTGTGGAAGCTGCCCGTGATTTACGTCTGCGAAAATAATATGTACACGGAATACACGCATTTTTCGGAAACCACCGCGGGTGACATCCCGTTGCGCGGCGAGGCGTTCGGAGTGCGCTCGGAAACGGTGGACGGCCAAGATGTACGCGCGGTACATGTTGCCGCAGAGAGGTTGGCGGAACGCGCGCGGCGCGGCGAGGGACCGGCATTTCTCCTTTGCAATACTTACCGGTATCGCGGGCACCACGTGGGCGATATCAATCGCGAATATTACCGCTCGAAGAAAGAAGAGCAGCAATGGCTGGCCGAAAGCGATCCCATCAAGAATTTTTCGGCGTGGCTGAAAGCGGAGAAGCACGCGGATGCCGGCGCACTCAGCGCGATTGATGCTGAGCTGAAAGTGGAAATGGAAAAGGCGATGAAGTTCGCCATCGCCGCGCCTTACCCTGGGGCGGATGAGGTCGACCAGGACGTCTATGCCTGAGACCGGAACGCGCGAAATAACTTTTGCAGAAGCGATCCGTGAAGCGCTCGCGGAGGAGATGCGCAGGGACGCGCGAGTCTTCATCATGGGTGAGGACGTTGCCGAAGCTGGCACGCCGTTCAAAGTGCTTTCAGGCCTGGTGGAAGAGTTTGGGACCTCGCGCGTAGTGGATACGCCGATTTCGGAGGCGGGATTTACCGGTGTGGGTGTGGGCGCCGCCATGACGGGCCTCCGGCCGGTGGTAGACATCATGTTCGGCGATTTCATCACGCTGACCATGGACCAGATGGCCAATCAAGCAGCCAAAGTGCATTACATGTCCGGCGGCAAATGGAGAGTCCCGATGGTGATGCGTACGACGCTTGGCGCTGCCCGACGTTCCGCAGCGCAGCATTCCCAATCGCTGCATGCGTGGTTCAGCCATGTCCCCGGATTGAAAGTGGTGCTGCCTTCCACGCCTTACGATGCGAAGGGTCTGCTGAAGACGGCGATCCGCGACGACAACCCCGTAATTTTTTTTGAAGACAAGATGAGCTACAAGTTGAAGGGGCCGGTGCCTGTTGCGGAATACACGATTCCGCTCGGCGTGGCGGACATCAAGCGCGCGGGAACCGACATCACTCTGGTCGGTACCAGCAGCATGGTGCAAGTGGCGCTGGAAGCCGCGGGACTGCTCAAGGAGGCTGGGATCAGCGCGGAAGTAGTAGATCCGCGAACGACCTGGCCGCTGGATGAGAAAACCTTGATCGAGTCTGTGAAAAAAACATCACGCGCGATCGTGATAGACGAAGGATACGGCCGCTATGGTGTCGCCGCGGAGCTCGCGGCGACCATTGCGGAAGGCGCGTTTCATTATTTGGACGGCCCGGTACGGCGCATGGGAGCGATGCACGTGCCGATTCCCTTCTCGCCGCCGCTGGAAGACTTGACGGTGCCGACGGGCAAAACCGTTTTTGAAACTGCGATGAAATTGTGCGGCCGGAATTGATTGCTTAGTTTCAGGAGGATGCCATGGCGCTACCGACACTTGGAACGATGGCGGTAGATTGGGAGCAGCGCATAAATTTTGACCGGCTGCGGACGGAGCGGCTGCAGCGAGTGAAGGACCTTCTCGCGAAATCCGAGATGGGCGCGATTCTTTGTTTCGACATGAACAACGTGCGCTACATCACGTCCACGCACATTGGTTCGTGGGCGCAGGACAAAATGAGCCGCTTCACCCTGCTGACACGAAAGAGCGAACCAATTTTGTGGGATTTCGGCTCGGCCGCCAGGCATCACCAACTGCATTGTCCCTGGCTCGGGGAGCGGTCGCGCGCGGGGATTCCGCTGCTGCGCGGCGCGATGTCTCCGGAAATGGGCCGAGCGGAAGACGTGGCGCGAAAAATACGGATTGAGCTCGAAGAGCGCGGCTTGCTTCACGAGCCTCTCGGAGTGGATATCATCGAGCCGCCGATTCTTTTTGCGTTGCAGCGCGAAGGAATCAAGATCGTGGACGGGCAGCAACTGATGTCCGACGCACGAGTGATCAAGACGCAGGACGAAATTGCGTTGCTCAACACCTCCGCGATGATGGTGGATGCAGCCTACGACGAACTCTACCGCGCGATGAAACCGGGAATGCGAGAAAACGAGGCGGTCGGGTTGGTCAGCAAGGTTCTGTACGACCTGGGATCGGAATACGTTGAAGCCGTAAACGCGATTTCCGGGGAACGCTGTAATCCCCATCCGCACGTATTTTCAGATCGCGTGTTGCGGCCGGGCGACCCCGTGTACTACGACATCCTTCATTCTTACATGGGCTACCGGACCTGTTACTACCGCTGCTTCACGATCGGTTACGCCTCGCACGCGATGATTGATGCTTACAAGCGTTGCCGCGAATATCTTGATGCGGCGATTTCGCTCGTTCGTCCGGGCCGAACGACCGGCGAAATTGCAGCGCTTTGGCCAAAAGCGCAGGAGTTCGGATTTCCGAACGAAGAGGCCGCGTTTGCGCTGCAGTACGGACACGGCATTGGCCTGGCGATCTGGGAAAAGCCCGTCATCAGCCGCTTGGTGTCGCTCGATCATCCCTATGAGATCAAGCCCGGAATGGTTTTCGCTCTCGAAACTTTCTGGCCTTCGACGGATGGATGGGCCGCGGCGCGCATTGAAGAAGAAATCGTGGTCACGGAAACGGGACACGAAGTGATCACGCGCTTCCCTGCCGAAGAGTTGTTGGTTGCGGGCGCGCATTATTTTACGGTCAACGGCCCGCTTTCGACGACGCGCGAATCGGAAGTGGCGCCGAACAAGCGGGTAAAAGAATTGGTGGAAGCGAGCGCCAAAATCGAGCGCGTCGGTGTCACCGATTAAGAACTCATTCTCCCCCTGAGGAATCATGGCCATCAGTGTCGTCATGCCCGCGCTCGAATTGACGCAGGAAACTGGCAAGCTGGTTTCCTGGCGTAAAAAAGAAGGCGACGCAATCTCGAAGGGAGAAACCCTCCTCGAAGTTGAAACGGACAAGGCAGTGGTGGAAGTGGAAGCGCTGGCGGACGGATTTTTGGCAGGCGTCAGGGCGAAGGAAGGCGATGTGATTCCTGTGGGGCGGACGATTGCCTGGATCGTGAATGAAGGAGAGTCGGCTCCCGCTGAGGAATCGCACACTGTGGCTGCCAGTGGCAACGTTGCGGCGGCCGCCGCATCCGCGCGGGAATCTACGAGTGCGTTGTCTGATGCTGTACCTTCCGCTGCGAAGCCGAAGATTTCGCCGAAGGCGCGGCGGCTGGCGAGCGAACTGCACGTTAACCTTGATAGCGTGCGTGGATCGGGGCCTGGCGGCGAAATTCTCGCGCGCGACATCGAGGAAGCGGCTAAATCGGCGGCGTCAAGAGCCGATGCTCCTGCTCGTGTTACTTCTACGTCCACGGGCGGCGAGAAAGTTGAAGCGCTGACGGTTATCGGCCGGCTAATGGCGGAACGCACCGCGCAAAGCTGGACCACCGTGCCGCACTTCTTCCTCGTTCGCGATATGGACGCCAGCGCATTGAACAGCACGCGCGAAAGACTGGCGGCTGGTGCTGGCGCCAACGCCGCAGTGAAAATCACTCACACGGATTTCCTGGTTGCGCTGGTGGCGCGCGTGTTGCGGCAGCATCCGCGCTTGAACGCCAGTTGGACGCCTGATGGAATTCGACTCCGTGCGCAAGTGAACATCGGGATCGCGATTGCCGTGGATGACGGCGTGATCGCCGCGGTGATTCCGAACGCGCACACCGCGAGCGTCGAGGAAATTGCCGCGCAGCGGCAGGAACTCGTGGAACGCGCGAAGGCAGGAAAGTCGCGTCCTCAGGATTTGGCCGGCGCGACGTTTACAATCAGCAATCTTGGCATGTTCTACGTCGACTCGTTCACGGCGATTATTCCGCCGCCGCAAGCGGCTATCCTGGCAGTGGGCGCGATTGCAGATCGCGTCGTGGCGATAGATGGCAAGCCCGCGGTGCGCAGCATGATGACGCTCACGCTTTCCAGCGACCATCGTGTGGTGGACGGCGCGCATGGTGCACAATTCTTGAATGAATTGGCGAAGGCAATCGCCGAGCCTCACAAGTATATTCGCTGATTCAATCCTCGCGATCCTTTCACCACAATTATTGGCTAGCGCGCACGCTCCTCTTACGATTGTGAGAAATCTGGAAAACACGAGTGATCGAAATCAGGCGGACGCGATGTGCAAGGGTGATCGTCAGGAGCGATATTCGGAGCTTCCGAACAGACTTCAAGCGCGCTCCGCCGGTGCCTCTTGCGATCCGCGGAGAAGCCCTGACGGGGATTCTTACGGGCCTGCTGATCGGGATTGCAATCACGGTGGCGTTCCTCAAGGAGCCGCTGCGAGGATTTTGGAACCTTTCTCGCGCTCGCCAGAAGCTCGGCTCGGCACTCAGCTTAGGGTTGCGAGGGCAACTCGGCGACCTTGCGACGTTCTTTAATTACCGGCTCGACGTTTTCGTCGTGAACTACTTTCTCGGCCCCGCAGAGGTGGGCATCTACACGATCGGCGTCATCGTCTCGGAGTCTATCTGGCAAATTCCGCAGGCTGCGGCCGTGGCGCTTTTCCCTCGAACAGCGCGAACTCTCGACCAAGGTGCGTCGGAATTCACGTGTCTGGTTTCGCGGCAAGTCCTCTTGATTGCGTTCCTCTTGGGCGTGGCGATGGCTCTCACCAGCCCCATCCTCATTCCAACACTCTTCGGTGCGCGATTCAGGCCGGCCGTCGCGGTGATTTGGTGGATCCTGCCGGGAACGATTGCGCTGACCGATTCTTTTCGGACTCAGAATGGCGGAAATCCGGGGTGGAACCCTCTCGGTTTGCCGCGGCTCGCGCGCGTGAAAAGGGAATCACGATCTATCAAGGACCGCTGGGCTCGATAAAATTACCGGATTCTGCATTTGACGTCATCACCGTGCTCGGCGTGCTGCTCTATTTGCGCGAGCCGCAGCGCGAGCTCGCGGCGCTGCGAAAAATACTGAGGCCCGGCGGGATCCTGCTGATCGAGCTGCCGCTCGCCGAAGCGCAACTGTGGCGCAACTCGCCAAAGCTTTCCCGTTTGATGAGGGCCAAGCCCCGCTCTCTGTTGGGAAGTGGCCACCTTTTTTATTACAATGCCGCGTCTTTGACGTACCTACTGGGTAGAGCTGGATTACGCATAGACAAAATGATGCCGGTTCCGGCGATGAAGCAACGGACCACGTATCAAGATTTATTGTCGGGCGTCTATTACCATGCCTCGCGGGCGCTCTGGGCGCTTTCATTCCGCCGGGCAATGCTCGGCCCCGACTTTCTGGCCATCGTGTCCGCCGAATAGCAGTTTCGTAGCTCCGGGCGCCTTGGCGTTCGACAGGCAGCAGCAAATTTGATCCTCCTCGCTCCTAAATTGGGGCTGCGTAGCGCGCTGAGATTTCAGATTTCGCTGGCGCTCACGCTCGGGGTCATCCACCAAGACAACATCGATCGTGCATTCGTCGCTCACGACAACGAGCAAGTACAGTCATCTCACTCGGGGAATGCAGGAAAGAGATCGCTTCGAAATTAGCGTAAATGAGACAGCTCATGGTCCCCAGCGGTCCCAACTTGAAGCATCTAAAGCGTTGATGTTAAAGTGTCTTAACCTGTTAAGTCAGTGGGCGTGTAGCTCAGCTGGGAGAGCACCTGCTTTGCAAGCAGGGGGTCACCGGTTCGATCCCGGTCACGTCCACCAAACCTTTACTTCTCTCCTTTCCGCGACTTAGGTTTCGATCGCGACCTCCGATTTTGAATGAATTTGCTCGGAGCAGTTTGGAGCAACAACCCTCTTTCCACGCTTAGAGTGTCGCCGAATCCCGCTTATCCGTCGAGGAATTGCTTGAATCCATTCGGACTGGGCGAATCGGTGCTGAAGCCGTTGTTTAGTGGAAGTCATTGGGTTTCAAGAACATCGGCTTGCGAGAATTGCTGTTGTGATTTTCTGCTATCTCTGCGGATCGATGTGTGTCAGCGGGACGCGCCTCCTCGAGATGCGACTACCACCTGCTACTGGCGCAGGGGGTACGCGCTGTAGCGGTCGGCCGAAAAGTGTCCCGGGAACGGTTGTCCTGACGGAGAGCACCTGCCTAGTGAGCAGGAGCCCTGACCTACTCGAGATCGTCCGTTCAAATCAAGCCGCCGCAAGCAAAGCACCTTGCGAAGGAACTAAGCGTTATATGAGGACCTAGAGGATCTTTGCCCAGTAATTCTCGCTTACGCAAAATCCTCGACAAAAACTCTTTCGAACAGCCGAACGATTTCTCGTAATGCCTTGCAAGAAACTGTTAAGCCTACCCACACCAACCATGGGAACTGCCAACCGGAAATCAGCGGACCAAACAGCGCCCATGCCATCAGCAGCGGCAGCGCCGTTCCGGCGAACCACACGAAAGGTACCTCGACGCGTTGCAACAGGCGACCGGCTGCGGCACACGCAAAGGCAGCCAATGGCAGTGCCGCGTGCTGCGGGACCAAGCAACCGAAAACCGCGGCGAGGCACACACCCAAAGTGGCGCTTAGCAAAAGGGCCTTCGTTAGAGACGTCGGAAAGATGCGCTCCCCAGCGTACACGCTGCAATAGCCCGCCGTAACGGCGCCGAAACCGAAAGCTTCCTGATGGATGCCCCTCAAGATCGATACAACTGAGGTCGCGGTACAAATCGCAGCGATCAACTGCACAGCGCCAATCACCACAACCACGGCCATCGTGGACGCAGTAACTAACATGGCCGACTGAAGAATAAGTTTCGCCAATCGTTCCGGCGCGTAAACAGAAGCGAATGCTCCGGCAATCTCCTCCGCCTCGCCGAACCGCATTCTGACGATCCGGTTCAAGGCCTCCTCGTCATAGCCTTGGGATCGCACCTCCTCCGCAAGATCCTCCAGATGCGATCGTAGTTCCTCCGCCACTTCCGCGCGGCGGTTGTTGCCGGGAAGCTTAGCCAGCAAAATTATCCGAGAAACCATGCGATCCAGATGCATCAAGTGTTGGCCTTCGTCAGAATGGCGTTTACCACTTTGGTGAAAGAAAGCCATTCTTGTTCACTGCGGCGGGCCGCTTTTCTGCCAGCGGCGGTCAAACCGTAATACTTCCGCTGCTTGCCATTCTTTCCCGTGCGCCATTCCGAGTGGAGATAGCCGCGCTTGTGCAGATGGTGAAGCGCGGGGTACAGGGTGCCCTCCTTGAATTCAAATGCATCCTGGCTGCGGCGCAGCGACTCCTGGATGATTTCGTATCCGTACATGTCGCGTTCGGACAGGAGCTTCAGTATTAACAGCGCGATACTGCCTTTCAGCAATTCCCGATCGAATGGCATTCCAAGCACCTGGGATACGCAGTTACATCGGCTACGGAGGTAGTGTACTTCCGAACGGGTTTGGAAAAAAGCGGTGAGTTCATACCTATTGCGCCGCCAAGAGCATGAAAATTACGCCGCTGTTGACGTTTGTTCGCGAGCGGCGTAGCATTATACATCGTATAACGATGCATAGACAAAAAGGGCCAATCATGAAAACTGAGAAGCTACTGCGCATAGCCCTCGTGCTGATCGTCGCGGGACAACTGTTGGGCACCATAGCCGGCAGTCTGGCTCGAACTTTAGTGGAGATGCCAGCCTGGCGTCATCTCGGCCCCGAGGCCTGGGCGGCATTCAGCCGAAGCGCTGATCTTGGAAATGGCGAGATTATGTACCCTCTCGCGGGCATCGGGGGAACTGTGCTGATTTTGGCAGCCGCGATCGCCTTTCGGCTGAGTCCGAAGAGACCTCCGTCTGTGGCCATTCCTCTGTACGGTGCTGCCCTAATGGCGATCTGCGTCATGCTCACCACCACTCAAGCTGCACCCATCATGTTGAGTCTGCATCGAATCGGGAATGATCCTGCAACGCTGCAGCAAGCCTTCGAAAGTTTTTACCGATGGGATTCGATCCGAGCCGTCTTTGGAGCGTTTGAGGGCTGTGCGGAGATATGGGCGCTGGTGGCGCTTGTCTCCGTACCGGCTGGGATTCACGTGCCAGCGCATGAAAGCCTCCGCTCGCCCGTGAAATCGTAGACAGCACCGCGCTTCGATCGCCGGAACCACGAACGTACAGGGCGGACGATGGCGCAAACGGCTATCGGAACTCGACTGGATTGGAATGCTCTTCAAATCGTCCGCTCTCTTCCCAATATTGGGGCTCCATATTCTTGCCGGATTGTTCTGTCTAGTCACGGGAGTCGTCACGATAGCCAGCGCGAAGCGAGCGGGGCTGCATCCGATGTGCGGAACGATCTACCATCGGAGCCTCGCCGTACTCGTCATCTCCGCAGGTTTTTTGGCGGCGGCGCACTGGACAGACGACCGCGCGCTCTTCGTTCTGGGAGTCATTTCCTTCGGTGCGTCATCCCTGGGACGCACGGCCCGAACGAGACACTGGCAGACCTGGGTCGGCACACACATCATTTCTATGGGTTGCTCCTTCATCGCTATGCTCACTGCCTTCTGCGTTGAGGAAGGAAACAGCTTACCCGGTCTGAGCGGGTTACCCCGCTTAACTTATTGGTTCTTGCCCGCCTTGGTCGGAATGCCCTTCATCTTGCGCGCACTCTTCCGCTACCGAATGAGCCGTCGGCGTGCTGCGGCAAATCCTACAAACCATATATGGCAGTGAACCCTTACTTGAGATGGGCTTCTATTCTGCGGAGGCTGACATTGCTACCTTCATCTCCGACATGGACATGCTCAACGCCATCTCTGTCTGAGGAGTTCCAGGAAACAACTTAGGGTTAAGCCCGACGGTTCTCGAACCGATGGAGTGAACCCTTATTTTAAGACAGTTTTCGTAGCCAGGCTTTTCGGCATACCTCGATCGTGCATCTAGAGGGTCGCGCGTTGCAATTTCACTCTGCGAAGTAACTGAGCGTTGACGGCTACGATGATGGTAGACAAGTTCATCGCCACCGCACCGACGCTCATGGGGAGTTCAACTCCCCAGCGAATGAAGAGAGGCACTTACGATGAGGAAGTTATATTGGTACGCGACGTTGGTTGTCCTGGCGCATGCCGTAGTGGTCTTTTGGCATCTTGAGCTTCTCGCCTGGCTTGGTTCCGCTCTGACGCCAGAGCGAGTGCCACTTTTCGCGACTCTCGCAAATCTGATTCCTATGGTTGCTGTGATTTTGTTATGGGCACATTTTCCCAGAGTAGGTGCGTGGCTACTTCTCTTTTTGGCTGTTCCATTGGCGATTGGCGGGTATTCACATTTTCTGAGCCCAGGTTCTGATAATGTTTTCCGGATGGTGCCGGGCGAATTGACTCTCGCTTTCCGGGTGAGTGCAGTGCTGCTTTTGGTCCTAGAGCTCTTGAGTTGCTGGGTGTCCGTTCAAATTCTCAGAGACTCATCATCGTCCGTCGCCGGCGCATAACTCGGGACCATGTTCGCTCCCACCGTGAACACGCTTCTCCGTTCGGAAAAGGATGGGAAACACAGATGAATTCGCCTTTTCGATTCTTCTTCGGGCGCAACTCATCGGAGCACTCGCAGCAACGCTCCTTTTCCGCTGGCTGGCTCCGCGGCTCGACACCGCGGCCAAATCAATTCTCGTCTCGCACTGAAAATTGCCGCACCCAACGCGCGAAGAAAAAGAAGGCGCGAACCAACGTTCGCGCCTTCGCTCGCCCGCGCCGGTTCGGTCGGCCGACGCGCCGATGTCGCTCGCCGCGACTGATAACCAGATGCGGACGCTGCACGCTGTCGTCTCACGAAAAGGTTGACTGTGCACGTTGTCGCAGAAATCGCCGCTGGAGTGAACCCCTAAAGTGAGACAGTTTCATGAAGCACACTTTGCGAAATCGCAAAATGGGCCGGAAAAGTGCGCGACGGCGTTTCACAGAAGCGCGACCTACGTCCCAGACCGCCGTTTATCCGCATCTCGCAGGCGCGATCCGGCACTCTGATTCAAATTTCCAGGCCTTTGTGGGCTTCAAACCAGAGTGTGATGCACACATTTGTCTCAACCTGGGTTCACGTCCCAGAATTTTCGGTTAAGCCAAGTTTCCCTACACGTGTGCTACTTCTGGTTGTCGCCTTTCCGAATGGACGAAGGGAACCCCTGCCTGGTGAGCACGGGTCCTTCCCCACTCGAGATTGTCCCACGCTGAACCTGCAGCTCGCGTATCTGGTTTGAAGGGAATGCGCAGCGGAAATGTCCCAATTTTCGCATGATCGTCGTACATTCCGAATGTCGCTCTTGTGCGCCGTCGCGGAAAACGCCCGGATACCGGCTAAGAGTGGTTGTTCCGCGGATCGTCTTTCGCGCTGATATATTCAAGACCCAACGGCCCAATCCCGGTTACTTGCGTGACGTATTCGCTGGATTTCGCCCAGTGGAAATGGGATGTATTGCCGGGCAGAACGATGACGCCACCGGGCGGATACGCCTGCAGCTCATCGGGGTTGAACTGATCGCCAAGGCCGATGTAAAAAACACCGGATATGACTGTGTAAACTCGATTCTCCGGGTGCCGGTGTGGCATCAGCCTCACGCCGTGAGGGGCTCTGACCCTGATCGTGTAGGGGCCGGCCTGCGAAGGGTCACCAACAACAACTGCCAGTAGGACCGAAGCTGGGAACGCTGCGAAGGGCTTCCAGTTGATCTCTTCCGGCAGGACCGATCTGAAAACGTCTTGGCCCGGCTGGTGAGGTCGAATGATGCCTCGTTGTGCTTCCATGACGCTAGCTTGTTTGTTGTCTGACATACCAAACCTCCTCTTTAGAATTTGGGATTCCACACACAATTCTGATGCAACCATGAGCATCGAGACTATTGGACGAAAGTATCGAATCGATGCTTTCGTATCAATGGCGGAGACGGCGCAAGCGAACTGAGTTTTTGTTACCGGAACCGTTTGTACGGTGTATTCACTCAACGGTATTGCAACAACGGCCAAGAGAACCGGAAATGCCAAAGCCCACAGTCCGGAGTGAACTTCGAGCAGCGCGCCCGTCGCGCAACCGGCAATAAAACCCGCGAAAGCCGGGAACGTCATCCGAATACGACGCCGAGCCAGAGCCATTTCCTCAGGCAAGGCATTACCTCGCACAAGAGTCGTAAGGTCGATTGTCAACTGGACAGTATCCGTGGTGAGTACCGCCGTCGTAGGGAAGCCTGCCAGATCGAGTTTGACAAGCGCGTTTTGAGTGGCCATCGCTGCAACCCCGAGCATCCCCACAGCAGCCGCTACTGCGCTTCCGGGATTGGTGAAGGGACCAAGCACAGCGGAAAGCGCCAGAAATCCGGTCAGCAGTCCAGCCTGGAGAATCAGCAATGCTCGCAAAGTCCGACGCTTCTGTTTGTCTTTGGATACCCAAATAACGATCCCCAATACAGTGATGAAAACCGGAACTGCGATCAGCGGTCCGATCCGACTAAAGCCACCCGTTATGTAATGGGCAGCAAGGATGACTACGTTTCCCGTAATGTGCGCGGTAAACAATCCTCCAAGTGCAAGGAATCCAATAACATCGACCGCACCAGCCGTCATGCTCAAAACGGCCACAAACAGCCACTCGAATGCATGCTGCGGAGGCTGCTCAAGCGCAAGCTCATTTTTTGTTGCCATGACGCGATTAAGCCAGAAGCGCGGGTGCGAAACAATTGGACGATGGTAGCGCCAATACTTTGGTGGCGCTCGACGTGGCGAGTGGCGCTCATACGTCCATGTTCATCAACGCCTCGGATACAACCACGAACCCTCTCGGGAGCGCATTGCACCACTATTTCCACGCAGCTTTCTAGTGATGATCAGGAGATCAGGAGCAGTCACCGTCCGGCAGATTAACGGTTTAGGTTCGCTCGCTCGAACGCGCTCGTGCTCGAGAACCTCTGAGCGTGGGAGACATGCTGGGTCTTCACTTGCAGATCGACAGCACAGTCTAATGACCTAATGACGCTGGCGCATGGGTCGTGCATCCTGGTTGCAAGGAAAGAACGAAACCTCGACGAGAGCCTTAGCTCGACGCTGCCGCACAAAGATGTTGCGTGTCGTTCCCGTCGTCCGCAGACAACTCCCGTAGCGCAGAGGTCGTTCTGCCGACAACACCAGCGCCGTAATGAATTTAAATTGCCTTTGGCCGTTGCGGCTCGCATCCATCACACAAGACACGCATGATACTTAGGTCTCGACGACACCATCGTCCAATTGTTTCCCCTCTTCAGTTCTGGCTTGATTGCAGTCGTGCGAAACGCGGACTCATCGCATGGCGAACGAATAGTTGTTATCAGGGAGAACTAGCCACGATTGGGCTAATCAGTCAAAGAGGTGCAGGTTGTTTGCCACATTCCGATTGTCGATCGTATCGAAATCCGGCGGAAAAACAAAAAGATCTCGAGGGAGGATATGAACCATGGCACATCGAGTGGCAGATGAGTTGATTAGCAGACTTGTTGAAGCGGGTGTCGAAAGACTTTACGGCGTCGTGGGCGATAGTCTGAATCCGGTGACGGATGCTTTGCGAATAAATGGCAAAGTTGAGTGGATTCACGTGCGCCACGAAGAAACTGCCGCGTTCGCGGCGGGGGCCGAGGCTCAGCTCAGCGGGAAACTCGCGGCCTGCGGCGGCAGCTGTGGCCCCGGTAACCTTCATCTGATCAACGGACTCTTCGATGCTCATCGCAGCAATGCTCCGGTACTCGCGATCGCCTCGCATATTCCAAGCAGTGAGATCGGCACCGGATATCTCCAGGAAACTCATCCGGAAATTCTTTTCAAAGAATGCAGCCACTACTGTGAGCTGATTTCGAATCCGAAGCAGTTTGAGCGTGTTCTTCACATCGCCATGCAGAGTGCAGTCGGAAAAGGAGGGGTGGCCGTAGTCGTGTTGCCCGGCGACGTGGCGGGGATGGAGATTGCGAAGGATGGCTCTCCACGTTCCGTGGTCCGGCAAAGGCCCTCCATCCGCCCCTGTGAAAAGGACTTGGCGCAACTGGCGGAGTTGATTAATTCCTCGAAAAAGGTAGCTCTCTTCTGCGGAATTGGATGTGCCGGTGCTCACGATGAGCTAATGGCTCTGGCTGGCAAGTTGAAGTCTCCCGTCGGCCATTCGTACCGCGGGAAACCGTTCGTCGAGTTCGACAACCCGTTTGATGTCGGAATGAGTGGATTGCTTGGATTCGGCGCGGCATACGAGGCCATGCACGAATGCGATCTGCTGCTGCTCTTGGGCACTGATTTTCCCTATAGCAAATTCCTGCCAACGAAACCCAAGATTGTCCAGGTTGACATCAGAGTTGAGAACTTGGGCCGACGAAGCAAACTGGATCTCGGATTATGGGGCGATATGGGCGAAACTATCCGCGCGCTACTACCGATGATAGAAGCTAAGTCGGATCGCTCGTTTTTGGACGCGATGCTCGGCAAACATAAAAAGGCGCTTCGACGACTGAATGCCTACGTAAATAACGTTGGGAAACGGAGGCCCATGCACCCTGAGCCTGTCGCGGCCGCGCTGAGTGAGATTGCGGCAGACGACGCAATCTTTACCGCTGATACCGGCATGTGTAACGTCTGGTCTTCCCGGTACATTCGAGCGACGAAGGACCGGCGCCTGATCGGCTCCTTCACCCACGGGTCCATGGCAAACGCACTCCCTCAGGCCATTGGCGCCCAACTTTGTTATCCCGGAAGACAGGTAATCGCAATGGCGGGAGATGGCGGCCTCGCCATGCTCATGGGTGAGTTGTTGACGCTGACACAGTACAACCTCCCGATCAAGATCGTCGTGTTCAACAACAGCGCTCTCGGAATGGTGAAACTGGAGATGGAAGTCGACGGAATACCCGACTATCAGACGGATTTGAAGAACCCGAACTTTGCAAAGCTGGCCGAGGCGATCGGGATGATGGGGGTAAGAATCGAAAACCCAGCCGATCTATCCTCTGGACTAAAGCAAGCGCTTCAGCATTCGGGTCCGGCGCTCATCGATGTGGTCACCGATCCAAATGCGCTTTCTCTGCCGTCCCATATCGAGGCGGACCAAGTCGTTGGCTTCGCAATCGCCATGGGGAAACTGGTCCTCGCCGGTGGTATCGACGAGGTCGTAGACACGATCGAAACCAATATTCGAAATATCTGACGCCCAGCTTTGCTAACCATGACATCTCTTTCGCCGAGGTGGCATATCCCAACGGATACGCCACCTCGAAGCGCCTTGATGTGGGATTTGACGCGGGAATCGAACTTTGGTGGGATGAAGCTGGCCAGCCGAGCACGGCACCGTACGTCGGCGCCGAACTGGAGTTGAGCAGCGCGGGCACGCGGCTCTTGGCGTGGGGGGACCCTTAGCTCCTCACGCTGCGACGTGCAAATGAGGATGACATCGAGAAAGCGACGGAGGCGCAGGTCTCATCGGGAGGGTGGAACAAATGATTAACTCGCCCGGGAGACATTAAGCCCTGGGGCACGTTCGAGGCGAAGCTTCGCTGCCATTCTCACCAGGTCGGCGAGAGAGTCGGCCTTCATTTTTCGCATCACTTGGCCTCGGTGGGCCTTCACCGTGATCTCGCTGATGCCGAGTTCGCCACCGACCTGTTTATTCAACAGGCCAGACACCACCAACGCCATGACCTCGCGTTCGCGACGGGTGAGAGAGTAGTAACAGTCTCGAAGAGCCAGGATCTCCGCCTCACAATCAAGAGCAATACGGCTGCGTTCGATCGCGTGCCGGATGGCGCTTAACAGCACTTCATCGTTGAAAGGTTTCGTCAAGAATTCAACAGCTCCGGCCTTCATGGCTTGGACCGTCCTGGGCACATCACCATAGCCCGTGATGAAGATGATCGGCATCTCAGCCCGTTCGACGGCGATGCGCTTCTGAAGGTCGAGACCGTTGAGGCCTGGAAGAGAAACGTCAAGCACGAGGCAGCTCGGAACAAGAGCTCGTGGACGGGTGAGGAATTCTTGCGCGGACTCGAATGTCTCCGGCTGCCAGCCTTCGCAGCGGATTAGCAACTCCACTGATTCGCGCACAGAGATGTCATCGTCCACAACGAACACGATTGGTCTGGTATCCGACATGGGGGATGGCCCCAATTCCTTGTCAAGTGCGCGCGTCAGAATCATTATATACCCCCCCCAAGACGCCTAAACGAATCGCGAATCGCTCATCTACCCCTCAGTGCAGACTGGAGCGCCTCAAACAAAGCGTTATCACCGAAGGGTTTAAACAGGCACTCCTCGGCGCCCTGTTCGAGCATTCTCGCGCGGATAGTCTCGTCTCTGTTAGCAGTGATGAAGATGATCGGAATCTCTTGCCGGCGAACCTTCAATTCGTGCTGGAGCTCGGGTCCAGTCATCCCCGGCATGGCGATGTCGAGGATGAGGCATTTGGTCCGGTCGACGCAATCGGACGCAAGGAACTCTTCGGCGGACGAGAACGCTCGCGCTGCATATCCGAACTCCAATAGCAAGTCGGGTAGGGACTCGCGCATAGATTCGTCGTCATCAACCACTGTCACAAGGGAACGTTTGACTAGCACAGGTACAAGAGTGCGCCACTCAAACGAAGACGTCCATTGTGCCTTGGTATTGCTTTGCTGCCCACATCAGCTGAAGAGTGCCCCGCGCCAGCTTGTTCATGTTCTCGAAGTCGCGTAAAGATTCGTGGTCACGTGCCGCTGACACCACTGACTGCCATAGGTCCATCATGCCGCGTCTGTTACGTCAGGCGAACGAGCGTCGCGATGGCGGTCGGCGCTCGTCGGACCCTCAGGCGCGTGAGGAATGCAGAATGAAAACGCAGCTCCCGGACCGTCATTCGGTGTTGCCCACAGACGGCCGTGATGACTCTCGATAATGGAGCGACAAACTGAGAGTCCGATTCCCATGCCGTTATTCTTCGTCGTGTAGAACGCTTTAAAGAGTCGGTCCACAGCCTGAGGATCGAAACCGACTCCGGCATCCTGCACCGTTAATCGCACACGATCGCCTTCGTCTCGTTGGGTTCTGATCAGCAAGCGCCTCGGACGATCGTTGATTCCGCTCATTGCGTCGGATGCGTTCCGGAGCAGGTTCAGGATGACCTGCTGGAGCTGGACACGATCGCCTGCGACCAGCGGGATGTCGTCGGCTAGTTCAAGCCGCAAAACCACGCTGTTTCTCTGGAGTTCGCTCAACAACAGAGCGGTCACGTCTCGTGCAGCCTCGTTTAAGTCCATCGGTTCCGTTGTGGCGTCCTTCTTGCTATAAAGTGCGCGTAACCGTGTGATCACCTCAGACATTCGGTTGCCATCGCGAATCGTGCGCCGCGCGGTTTCGCCAGCGCCATCGACATTTGGGGGATCAGCGGCCAGCATCCGTAGACAGGTGTTGGCATTGGTGATAATGCCTGCTAGAGGCTGGTTGACTTCGTGCGCGATCGATGCGGTAAGTTCCCCCATTGTCATTACGCGCGACATATGCGCGAACTCCATTTGCGTGTTGCGTAGATCTTCCTGGGCTTGCTTCCAATCGTGCATGTCCACGACAGTGCCGTACCATTTTAGAATGCGCCCTTGTTGGTCCAGCAACGGGAGTGCGCTCGTTACACACCATCGGTACGTCCCATCGGCAGCGTGGATGGTGCGAACTTCAACTCGGTACGGGTTTCCAGTTGTGACGCAAGAGGACCAGACTCGGGCCGCCTGATCAGCATCGTCCGGATGAAGAAGTCTGGCCCAACCGCGACCCATGATTTTTTCGGCCGAGAAGCCAGTGTAATCGAGCACGCGAGCATTGCAGTAATCAATTGCACCTTCCGGTGTAGCGCTCCAGAGCATCTCTGGAATGGTTTCGGTCATCTGGCGAAGATTGAGTTCGCTCTCCCGCAGTTTTTCTTCCGCTAGTTTGGAGTCGGTAATGTCCCGAATGAAGGCACTAAAGACCCAATCCTGGCCAAGTCTCATGGGCGATACTTCCAACTCAACCGGGAACTCAACACCGTTGCGCCGGACAGCCGTGATTTCGATTCGTCGTCGCAAGATGGGGCCATTACCGGTA
>CAWAED010000017.1:0-237364 GCA_963781105.1 uncultured Acidobacteriota bacterium
GCCGCGAAGACAATAACCGTGTGCGATTCCTCACCGAAGATGAGGAGAAGAAGCTGCGGAAGATTGTCCAGGCGAAATGGCCATCGCACATTCCCGAATTCGATCTCGCAATCAATACCGGGTTACGGAAGGGAAGCCAATACGGCCTGACGTGGGACATGGTAGACTGGAAATCTCGGATGCTGAACATCTCACGGGCGGATGAAAGGGGCGCCTCTAGAAGACATTGCGGATCTTCTCGGGCACAAGAGCTTGACGATGACGAGGCGTTACGCGCATTTGGGACCGAATCGGCTGCATGAGGTGGTGTCACTTCTAAAAGCAACTGACACCACAAGTGACACCGAGCAAACGGCGGTTTCACCGACTGTCGTCCAAGTATCAGTAAATTAACCACTTTAGGGGCGTAGCTCAGTGGTAGAGCAGCGGCCTTTTAAGCCGAAGGTCGTGGGTTCGATCCCCACCGCCCCTACCAACATCTTCTTGAATCTCTTGTACTTGGAAAATCCCGAGGGAGCTTGGGGGAGCATTAACAGCGCTTCCTTCGCTTCCTCAGGCCACTTGCGATTCTGGGAACCGATACTTCTCGGACGCATTCTGTCTTCGTAGCCATTTGTTCCTCCTCGAAAGAGACGCCGCTGATTCCAGCGGGCTCCTTAGTTCTCGAACTTTCTGTCATCTCTCAAACGTGCAACTTATGCGAAGCAACCCGGACCCTGATCAGCCTTTCTCCGTCCCGCCGAGGAAGCTTTGCATCGCGCTCACCACCTCTTGCCGCGACGTAAAGACAAAACCCTTAGGTGTGCCTGGGACTTTCACAATTTCAACGCTGGGTAGTTCCCGCCGGACTCGCTCGATGGCGGCAGCCCGGAATGGCGCCATGTATTTCTGCTCCCAGTCGAGGTTCTTCGCGCGTTGCGCCGGGTCCCCGTTCTGTACATCAAAGAATGTGTCGGCATAGATCGCGAGAGCTGGCGTACGGACCTTGGTATAGTCCCGCTGGTCGGTGAGCGTAGTGCGTAACACCTCCTGCGTTACGCCGTCGCTCATGCGCGGCCGCACGGTCCCATCCGATTGGATAACGACCAAGTCGCGAACATAAGCTTCGAATCGACTCGTGTCGCTCACCGCAGGGAGCCAGATTGCCTTTTGATACTCCCTGTATGCATCCAGCGAGCTCACGGCGCTGGCCGACGGCAGGAAGTCTATGGGGAGCGATTTGAATGCGTCTACCTCGCGGATATTCGCTGCAATCGTGCGCAAGGTGTCTCGCAGATCGAGGCTCGACGTGATTGTAGTCGTCAGATTCAGCAGCAACTCAAGCCGCTCGTTTTTGCCTTGTAGTTCCGCTTCTGCGCTCATGGTTATGTGAAGCAGCGCTGATTTAGTGGCGAGCCTAATCCAAATGATGAGCGTTTTGCCGCGAAGTCGCAAGCCCTAGACCGGGGCAATGAGGAGGCCGTGAGCCTCGCGATTGCTCCTCCGCACATGGCCAGCGTAACAGACATCAGACACACCAACGCCAAGACCGGGTTCGTGATCGCATAAACAAGCCTTTCGTTTGAACTGTTTAAGATTCGACCGCTCGACTGCTCGTGTTTTGAGTCAAGCTAACGGCCCGCCGCTTTTGCTGCGGACCGAGTGGCCCAAGTCTCGAAACGCGTTTCGCCGAGCACGGCGTTTTTGCCGGGGACTAGCGTGCGCCCGCCGACCTCCGCGCCGGAATATCGCGAGTGCGGGTCGGCAATGACTTCGCGCGGATCTTTGAGCATGGCCAAGCGCCGCCCGACGAGTTCATCCAGGCGAAACTTTTCCGGCCCTCCAATTTCGACGATACCATTTACAGGCGGGCCGACGGCAATCCTGCCTAACGCACTTGCCACATCGTCGGCAGCCATCGGCTGGAAAAGCACAGGCGGCAAATGCACCTTGTTGCCTTCGACGGAAATGTCGGCAAGCCCTTTGAGAAACTCGAAGAACTGCGTCGCGCGCACGATGGAGTACGGCATTGCAGATTCTTCGATCAGTTTCTCCTGAGTGATTTTCGCGCGGAAGTAACCGCTTTGGGAAAGTTGGTCGGTTCCCACCACCGATAACGCAACGTGATGACCTACCCCTGCCGCCGCTTCATAGGTGAGGAGATTACGAGTGGATGTTTCGAAGAATTTCAGCACGGCTGCGTCCTCCCAGTCGTGAGGGTTTGTTACGTCAACGACTGCCGAGGCGCCTAACAGCACTTCGGCCAGTCCCTTGCCCGTGATGGTGTCCACGCCCGATTTGGGCGATGCTGCTACCGCCTCGTGCCGCTGCTCGCGCAACCTGGGAACGAGCTTCGACCCGATGAGTCCACTGCCGCCGATCACTACGATTTTCATGATTTCACCTTCCTTTCGAGTCGGGCTTTTCAAAACTGCCCGTCGCACTCGCTCAGACTAGTGACCGCCTCGCACGAAATCCTGTGTGCGATTCTGTCCTCCTACTAAAACGCTACTCCAACTGCCAATACCCCGCAACCAAGCAAAAAAAGCTGTCTCGCGAAAAATTTGAGCACCACAAGCTACGAATCCCGTTGGTAGTCGGTCTTGCTGCGAGCCTTGCAACGGTTCAATCGCCGTCGTTGCGCGATTCCCAATCAAGAAGTGGCTCTTGATGGTGACGCCTTTCATCCAGAAATTGTGCTTGACAACCCATAACCGTACGGTTATGGTTCTGGTATGGAAGCCGTAGCGGACGATCTCTTCAAGGCCCTCGCTGACCCTACCCGTCGCGCGCTCTTCGAGCGCCTGGCTCGCGATGGGGAACAAACGGTGCATGCCCTCACCGAACACTCCGGCGTTTCACAACCGGCCGTCTCCAAGCACCTCGGAGTTCTAAAGCACGCCAAGCTAGTCCGCGACCGGCGCGCGGGACGAGAAACCCATTACAGCGCCCAACCGCAGGCGTTGGCTCCGCTGGCCGATTGGATGAGCGTCTATGGCGCCTTCTGGCGCGATCGATTTGATCGTCTCGAATCTCTATTAAAAAGGATGGACCAATGACTAATACTGCACCGACACGCAGTCTCGTTATCGAACGCGAAATGCCGCATCCCGCGGAAAAAATCTGGCGCGCGCTCACGCAAGGACCGCTGATCGCGGAGTGGCTGATGAAAAACGATTTTGAACCGAAGATGGGCCATAAGTTCAGCTTTCGTTCGGAGCCCGTGAAAGGATGGGACGGCGTGATCGATGCGGAAGTGCTGCTTCTGGAGCCGCATTCGCGGCTTTCCTACAGCTGGGCCACGATGGGCATGGCCAGCACCGTCACCTGGACCTTGACGCCGACCCAGGGCGGCACGCATCTCCGCATGGAGCAAACCGGTTTCCGGTCGGAACAAGATGCAGCCTACAAGGGCGCGAGTTACGGATGGAACATGTTCATCGGCAAGATGGAGCAGGTGATTGGAGGTTTGCAATGACTACGAAAGCCAAAAACATTGCTTATTGGACGACTACCGGACTCGTAGCATTTTTTATGAGCGGGGGCGTTGCGCAGATAGCACAATTTAAGGCCAACCCCCATGGCGTAGTGCCCCAGCTTGGCTATCCGCTGTACTTCTTCGCGATTCTTGGATTTTGGAAAGTGCTCGGAGCCATTGCCATACTCGCGCCGCGTCTTCCGCGGCTCAAGGAATGGGCGTATGCCGGAATCTTCTTTGACCTGACGGGTGCGGCCGTATCCTGCGCGGCAGTCGGCGGCTACGGCGCTTTCGGCTTTCACGTCATCGCCCCGCTCCTGATTGCCGGTCTTACTGTGGCATCGTGGGCGCTGCGACCGCAAAGCCGTACCATCGGCGTCCTGTTTCCCGCCACAAAGCACGAAGGCGGCATAAAGATGGAATCCTGGACCGCGATGGAAGCCAAGTGAACATAACGATGAGCCGAGGCAGAATTTTCGTCAGCGATACGAAGCCAACGACGCGTTCAGGGCCACGGCGGCGCGAACAAGAGTTTTCAATGCTTTCTCGTTAACCGTGGCCCCTTCGCGGAAGTCGATGGCCCGCCTCACTCTACCCTCGAGGCTCGAATTGAAGAGGCCTGAGGGGTCATCCAACGAGGCGCCCTTGGCGAATGTCATCTTTACGACATTCTTGTAGGTCTCGCCGGTGCAGACCAACCCGTCGTGGGACCACACAGGTATCCCCCACTTCCATTCCTCGACGACGTTAGGGTCGGCTTGCTTTATCAAAGCGCGGAGGCGGGAAAGCATCTCTCCGCGCCAGTCGCCAAGCTCGTGGATTCTCTCGTCTATCAGCCGAGATGCGGATTCAACTTTCTGGGATCCACTCTTTTTCATGATGAGCGCCCCCCTTTTCCCTGAGCCTCTCTTGATGGCATTCTTGGCTGGCCTTTCTGCCATGTCTTACAATAAAAAATGAATCTTTAAAAGGGTCTGCTTTACATGCTGCCGCCGTGCCTTTCAATCGCGCAATCGCGCGTTCTCTCCGGGGCTCAACGAATGGCCGTATGCCGGCATCTCCTTCGACCTGGCAGGCGCGGCCGAATCCCACGCTAAGGCCGGGTCGGCGTGTGTATACTCTGGGGCAACGCGCCGGGGCTGCCCAGGCCGCGTCTTGAAAGTCGCGAAAATGTTTAGCTGTGCGCCTGCTGGAAGCGGTATGATTTCCGCCGCATGTTTGTGCACGGCTACCAGGCATCCAAATTAACCGCGCTGTTTTTCGGAATCCTCCTCGCCGCGGGCACTGCCATCAGTTTCTATTCCTCTACCGCGCATGCGCAGCAGTCTGATTCCGCTGCGGGGCCTGTGGTGGTTCAGCCGGGCGCGCCAGGTAAACCTACCAAGCGGCTTCCAGCATCCACGAAGGGAACGCTCCCGCCTCCATCGCCAGCCGACGTGGAGTTCATGCAGGGCATGATCATGCATCACGAGCAAGCGGTGGTGATGACGGCGTGGATTCCTTCGCACACCGAGAATAAAGATTTACGGTTGCTCGGAGCGCGAATCAGCAGCTCGCAGTCGGACGAGATCAACTTCATGAAGCGCTGGCTCGCCACGCGCGGAGAGCCGCTGACGCTAGCGATGCAGGGAATGCCGGATATGGACAAGTCCGGCACGCCGATGGCGCTCATGCCCGGCATGCTCACGCCCGAACAGATGGACGCGCTGCGCGACTCCAAGGGCGCCGAATTCGATCATCTATTTTTAGTCGGCATGATTCAGCACCACAACGGCGCGCTCACAATGGTAAAGGATCTATTCAATACCGCGGGTGCCGGGCAGGATGCCACGCTTTTCAACTTCGCGACGGATGTGGATACCGGGCAACGCGCCGAAATACGGATTATGCAGTCCATGTTGGACAAAGAATCGCCAAAGGAGAAATGATGAACTCAGTGCAGCGTGTCGCTTTCCGTCTTGCCGGCCTGGCCGCGGCCGCGATTTTGTTGTGTTGCGGTGCAAACGCAGTTCAGGCGCAGACGGCTGCGCCGGAAAGTTCTGCACCGCAAGCCGCCGCGCCCTCGAAGGCCGCGCCGCCGGCAGACGCGAAGGAATCGGACGAGGACCGCAACCCGTTCGCGCCTGCGCCCGCTCCGCCTCTGCCAGCCGGAATGAAAGGTTCGGACGTGAGCGATCCGCGGTACAAGCTGACGCCGGGACTTTTTGACGCCGGCGAAGCGTCCGAAGGCATGAAGCACTTGTTGCTCCTGAAGAAGCCCGATGCGTTCCAGCTCGGGACCGATCAGCCGGACGATCCGAAAGTGCAGAAGACGATCGCGCAGCTCGGCATCGGCGGCAGCATGGTATCCAAGATGCCCAAAGAGCTGCAGTTGGTGATCGCGCAGCTCGCTTTCTCGAACTCAGACATGGCGTTTGAGGGCAATCACCTTTTCCAGGGAAATTTTTACGGCATCAATATTTATGACATCTCCGATCCTGCCAAGGCGTCGCTGCTGACTTCGATGGTCTGCCCGGGCGGGCAAGGCGACGTCTCGGTCTACAAGAATTTGCTCTTCATGTCCGTCGAGATGCCCAATGGGCGCCTCGATTGTGGCGCGGAAGGATTTCCTGCGGAGCCGCCACCGCCTCCGCCAGTTCCGGGTCAACCGCGCAAGCGCCCGATGCCTGCCGCGCAGAAAGACCGCTTCCGCGGCGTCAGAATCTTCGACATCTCGGACATCAAGAACCCCAAGCAAGTGGCGGCGGTCCAGACCTGCCGCGGCTCGCACACGCACACGCTGGTGGTGGACCCGAACGACAAGGACAACGTTTATATCTACGTCTCCGGGACATCTTTCGTCCGCCAGTCGGAAGAATTGGCGGGCTGTTCTGACGAAGCTCCGGCCAAAGATCCGAATACTGCGCTGTTTCGCATCGACGTGATAAAGGTTCCGGTTGCCGCACCGCAAGATGCCAAGATCGTCTCCAGCCCTCGCGTATTTATGGACGCGCGGACCGGCGCGATCAACGGCCTCAACAACGGCGGCAGCCATGGCCGCGATGCGACGAAGCCCAACGAAAAGCCGGAGGACACGAATCAGTGTCACGACATCACCGTCTATACGGCCATCGGCCTGGCGGCAGGCGCGTGCGAAGGCAACGGCATCCTGCTGGATATTAAGGACCCCGTGCATCCCAAGCGCGTGGATGCGGTGAACGATCCGAATTATTCCTACTGGCACTCGGCAACGTTCTCAAACGACGGCAGCAAGGTCGTCTTCACCGACGAGTGGGGCGGCGGACTCGGCGCACGCTGCCGTCCGAATGACCCGAATCATTGGGGCGCGGATGCCATCTTCCATTTGAGCGACGACAAGCTAACCTTCGCGGATTACTACAAGCTGCCGGCCGCGCAGTCGGACACCGAAAACTGCGTCGCGCATAACGGCTCGCTCATCCCGGTTCCGGGACGCGATGTCGAAGTGCAGGCGTGGTACCAGGGCGGCATTTCCGTCATGGACTTCACCGACGCTGCCCATCCTTACGAAATTGCCTACTTCGATCGCGGGCCGATCGATCCGAAAATTCTGGTGCTCGGTGGCGACTGGTCTGGCTATTGGTACAACGGCTACATCTACGGCTCGGAAATCGCGCGCGGCTTGGACGTCTTCGAGCTGACGCCAACCAAGGCCCTGACGCAGAACGAAATCGACGCGGCGAAGACAGTTCAAGTGTCCGACCTGAATGTGCAGGACCAGCAGAAAATCGTATGGCCTTCAACGCTCGTGGTGGCCAAGGCCTACGTGGATCAGCTGGAGCGCTCGCAGGCTTTGCCGGCAGAGCGCGTCACGGAACTGCGTACCGCGATCCAATCAGCGGAAGATTCGCACATGAACAAGAGCAAAGTCGCGAAGCTGAGGAAAATGGCACCGTCTCTCGAAAAGGACGCCACCACCGCAAAATCCCCGGCCGATGCGAAACGCTTGCAAGATCTGGCGGGAATCCTGAAGCATCCGTCAGCGTAACCACATCACGGGCCCTGAGGGGGCGGCGAAAAGTCGCCCCCAACTCTCCCCTTGACAGCTTAGGAGTGTCTGCGTTACTCTCCTGAGCATCTTAGGAGGGTCCAGTGACAGACCAGGCCCAACTTCTTCCCGGCACTCTCGATCTCCTCATCCTTCGCGCCGTTTCGCTCGGCCCGCTGCACGGCTACGGCATCCTTCTCCGCATCGGCCAAATTTCCGGCAATGCGCTGCTCATTGAACAAGGCGCGCTCTATCCCGGCCTCTTCCGCTTGGTGAAACAAGGCGTGCTGAAAGCCAATTGGGGCACATCTGAAAATAACCGCCGGGCAAAGTTTTACGAACTCACCGCCGCAGGCCGCAAGCGCCTGCGCGAGGAAACCGAAAACTGGAATCGTCTCGCCTCCGCAATCGGTTCCGCGCTCGCCGCGCGACCGGAGGAAGCATGAAACTCCTCGACTCGCTTCGCTTCCGCCTCTCGACTCTGTTCCGCCGTTCGCAACTCGGCGCCGAAATGGAAGACGAGCTGCGCTCCCACATCCAGCATCGCGCCGACGATCTCGAGCGCTCTGGCCTCAGCCGCATCGAAGCCGAACGCCGCGCGCGCCTCGAATTCGGCGGCCAGACGCGTTTCAAAGAGGAATCACTCGAAGCCGCCGGCGGCGCATTCCTCGATTCGCTCGCGCGCGACATCGTCTACGCCTTCCGCATGCTGCGCAAATCCCCAGGCTTTACGGCCGTAGCCGTCATTACGCTCGCGCTGGGCATCGGCGCCAATGTTGTCGCTTTCAGCATGATGAATGCGCTGGTAATCCGCCCGCCGCTGAATCTGCCTCAATCCGAAAGCCTCTATACCATCCAACGCAGCGGCAACGATGAACTGGTTCGCGACGACCCGTCGCAGTCCTATCCCGATTATCTCGACCTGCGCGATCGCAACCGCAGCTTCGACGGCCTAGCAGCATTCAACATCGACTCCACTGGCTTGGACGCGGGCGATAATCCAACCACCGCCTGGGTCCTGGAAGTCACCGGAAATTATTTCGACGTGCTGCACATCCAGCCGTATCTCGGCCGCTTCATTCACGCCTCCGATGAACACGGCCCAAACAGCGTGCCGTATATCGTCCTCGGCTACCCCTACTGGCACGTTCACTTCAACGACGATCGCAGCGTCATCGGCCGTACGGTTCAACTCAACAAACATCCCTTCACGATCCTCGGCATCGCTCCGCCCGGTTTCCACGGAAATATCGTGATGCTCTTTCCCGATTTCTTCGTGCCGATGGTGGACCGCGAGCAGATCGAAGGCGGCGGATCGGACGTTCTCAACACGCGCGGAAATCATTGGGTCTTTATGACGGTCGGCCACCTGAAGCCGGGAGTCACTCCCGCGCAGGCGGTGGCCGATCTGAATTCGATTGGCGCGTATCTCGAAGAAACCTATCCGCGGGACGATGGCCACATGAATTTTTCACTCGCGCGGCCGAGCCTCTATGGCGACTACATGGGTCGCCCCGTGCGCGCGTTCATGACGGGATTGATGCTGCTGGCCGGCTTGATTCTGCTCGCGGCCTGCGCGAACCTCGGTAGCTTGTTCGCCGCCCGCGCCGCTGACCGCTCCCGCGAGATCGCTCTGCGCCTCGCGCTCGGCTCCAGCCGCGCGCGCATTTTGCAGCAACTTTTCACCGAGGCTGTCCTGATTTCGCTGATCGGTGGCACAGTCGGGATATGGGCCAGCGCCTTGCTCTTGCAGTGGCTGAGCGTTTGGAAACCAATCCCCGGCGCGCCCGTGATCGTTCCGGTGAACCCGGACGCTTACGTTTATGGTGTGGCGTTGCTCTTGAGCGTCGCGAGCGGCTTTCTCTTTGGCGCGGTCCCTGTGCGTCAAGTGTTGCGCACCGATCCCTACGGCGTGATCAAGTCCGGCGCGGTGCGCGCGTCCGGCCCGCGGATTACCGCTCGCGATCTGCTGCTCGGCGTGCAGATTGCGATATGCGCGGTGCTGGTTACCTCCTCGCTGGTAGCCGTTCGCGGTCTGGCGCGATCGTTGCACAGCAATTTTGGATTTGAGCCTCACAACGCGTTACTCGTAGACACCGATCTCAACATGGCCGGCTATCGCGGCGAAGCGGTGCCAACGATGCAAAAGCGCATGCTCAACGCGCTGGGAGCGATTCCCGGCGTCACCTCCGTCGGCTCGATTGGTAATCCGCTGCCTCTGATGGGCCGCTGGAATGACTCCAATGTCTTCACCGACCAAACCACGGATCTGCGCCCGACGCATGCGGCGGCAGACGTCGTCACCTATAGCGTTTCTCCCGAGTACTTCCACGCGGCCGGAACAGCATTGTTGGCGGGCCGCGCCTTTTCGTGGAATGACGACGAAAAATCGCCGCGCGTCGCCGTCGTCAATCGCGAATTCGGCTCCAAAGTTTTCGGCTCATCGGCCAAAACGCTAGGCGGATATTTCAAATTGCCGGATGGAGCCCGCGTGCAAATTGTCGGCATCGTCGAAAACGGCAAACACAAGAACATCAACGAAGACCCGCAGCCCGCCATGTTCTTCCCGCTACTGCAAGCGCCTGCGAATGAGACTTGCATGGTGGTCCGTTCAAGCCGCGATCCGCAGCAACTCACCACCGCCATCACCTCTACGATCCGCGGTCTCGATTCCGGTCTGCCCGTTGACCTGCAAAGTTGGACCGAAGCGTTGCAATCAGCCCTGTTCGCATCGCGTCTTGCGACTGTTTCGCTGGGCGTGCTTGGCGTGATGGGCGCGATGCTGGCCGTGACCGGCATCTTTGGCTTGGCAACGTACTCCGTCAGCAAACGCAAACGCGAGTTGGGAATCCGCATCGCGCTCGGCGCTCGGCGCAAGGAAGTTTTGCAAGCAGCGCTAGGACGCGCCCTAGAATTACTCCTCTTCGGCTCTGCGGCAGGCTTGCTCCTGGGACTTCTCGCGACCCGAGTGCTAGCCGCCATCGTCTTTCAGGCCACTCCGCGCGACCCGCTGGTGCTAGCAGGCGTAGTCTTGGTGATGATGTTCCTCGGCCTCGTAGCCACGTGGATCCCAGCCCAACGAGCAATGTCCATAGATCCTTCGATCCTCATGCGCGAGGAATGAATTCGCCTGCGCGTGCTTGCGCGGGATGTAACGGCAGCGCCGATTCTGCCGACGGTGCGCAATTGCTGCGTTGGAAAATGTTGCTTCAGCTTCGTCGCGAAGAAATTCGCGGGGATTAGCGGCTAGCGGCCCAGGTAGTATCCCGCTCGCGTTTGCACGATCAAATCCTTCTGCTTCACGGTGAGCTGAATCTTGTGGTATCCGGGCGTGGCATCGGCTTTCTCGGGAACGTAGCCGATTCCGTACTGATTGCGCAGCTCTTCGTTGATAGCATCATAAATATCGCCAACCGACTGCTTCTTGGTCACTTCGAAAAACCGCCCGCCGGTTTCCTTCGATAGCTGCTCCAGAACTTTTTTTCCGTCCGGGCGGGATTCCTGCGGATAACGATGCCGCCCTCCGCCGCCCATTCCGCCTCCGCCCATCCCGCCGCCGTGACCCATGTGCGGCCCGCCATATCCGCCGCCGTTTCCGTATTCATCCTTGTCGGCAAAAAGAATGGAATAGACCAGCGTGTCAGCGCGCTGGGCCGTCTCAATCGCGTCTTGCAATGATTCCTTGCTGCCGCGATCCACTCCATCGGTCAGTACGATCAGCGCTTTGCGTCCCTCTTGCTTTTGCATCATATCGTGCGACGCCAGATACACCGCGTCGTACAGCAGCGTCCCGCCACCATGGTGGCCGTAGGAACCGTGCCCGCCGCCGTCGGCGTCCGGATCGCTCCCGTGCGTCTGCGAAAATTCTGGCGCGCCGAGTTGGTCGAGCGAAGCCTCTAGCTTCTGCCGCGAGGAAGTGATGTCCTGCAGCAGCTCCACTTCGTGATCGAAGTGGATCACGAAAGCCTTGTCCTTATCGTCGCGCAGCACCTGCTCGATAAATGTGTGGCTCGCGTTCCGTTCCTGGTCCAGCACGCGCCGCTGGCTCATGCTAGTGTCCACCAACAGGCCCAGCGTCAAAGGTTGATTCGATTCCTGCGCGAAGTAAGTGATCGTCTGCGCGTGGCCGTCTTGCTCCGCCGCAAAGTCATCCTTGCCCAGATTGTTGATGAGGTGGCCCTTCTTGTCGCGCACGGTAGCCAGCATCTTCACCATCTTTACTTCCACCGCGATGGGAGGCCCCTGCTGGCTCGAAGGTTGAATAGTCGGTTGCGCTGTCGCTTGCCCGGCCGGTTGATTCGTCGCCTGCCCGGTCGCCTGCGCCTTGGGTTGACTCGTCACTGGACCGGTTTGCTGGCTGAGCCATGGTGCAGCGCCAAGCGCAAGAAAGCCTGCGACTAGCACCAGACAAAACTCGGCAGAAGTTCGGAACTTCCGCGTGGCCCGATGGGTATCTCTGGAAGGTGTTCGCAGTGGTCGTTGCATGATGGACATGAACTTGGCGCCTGTTGCAGTTCGTTCGGAACGGGGAAATCAGCGGTTGGCCGCACCCCTGCCTGATGGTTCTACCTCTAACATTCCGTCTGCAAACCCGCAAAGTTCCATCTTCTTGTATTGCCTACGGGTTTCAAGAGGTTTGGGCACGCCCAGGCCACCCAACCGACATAACTTCTGGAACTGTACTGCCCGGAAAACTGAATCATCAGTGCCTGCGGCCCGATGTGCTCGGGCCCCGGCGACCCCAGCCAATTTCGGCTGAGGATTTACGATGGTCCGGCTCGCTCCACAAAACTCGAAAGGACCACTCCCACAACGGTTTTCGTGAAGCGAGCCGGGCCGCCAAAAGCCAAAAACAATACCCGCAGGGGCCGATGCTATTGCGATGATTTCCTTGAACGTGGCAAGCAAAACGCGTTGAGTGGATAATAGGCCCAATTGTCACAGGCACATCGCATGAAGTCATCGGTTCGAAGAAGCTTGCGGGGTGCTCCGCCATACGTACGACTTTTCGTGCTGCTCCTGTTTAGCCTGCCAGCGGCGCATTCGATCGCAGCTCAGCAGCCCGCGGCTCCGGAAGCGCCGCTCACCGGGATCGTCAAAACCCCCGAAGGCACGGCCGTTCCCGGCGCCACTGTGCGCTTAATCAACGACGAGACGCATAAAGTTTGGCTCAGCTGGACCGACGAATCCGGCAAGTTTGAATTTCCCCAGATTGCCTCCGGCCACTATCGTATCGAAGCCAATCAGCTCGGCTTCAATCAAACGTCGCTCACAATCCAGGTTCCGGTCGTTCCGCCGGGAGCGATTCCGATCGTGCTGCGCGTTGCAACTCTCGCGGAGCTTTCCGCCGCGCCCGGAAAGCCTGCCGCAAACTCGAACAGGCCCGTCCCGCTCGGCAATGGCCAGAACAATAACGCGCAGAACAGCGGACAGAACCGCGGAGGCGCCGGCGGCCGCGGTCAAGTGCCAGCCGGTCTCGCCAACGCACTTCGCGAAGGCCTCGCGGGCGGCGGCTTCGAGCAAACCGACTTGACCGGCGAAGGTAGCAATCCGCAAACCGCCGAAGCAAATGGCGGCGCTGCAAACGAAGGACCGCAAGCCGAAGCCGCGTTGCAAAGCAGCGCAAATTCGAATGCGACCTCCGACTCCTTCCTGCTGCAGGGAACTGTCGGCCAGAGTTCCGGAAGCAACGGACCGGGAAGTTTTGGCCAAGAAGGTTTGATCCCCGGCACGCCCGGCGATCAAGGCGGTCGCGGAGGTCGCGGTGGCGCGGGCGGTCAGATGTTCGGGCCCGGGCCCGGTGGTGGCGTGCCCGGCGGCGGTGCGGGCGGTGCAGGTGGCGCCGGCGGTTTTGGCGGGGGAGGCCGCGGCGGTGGTGACGGCGGAATGTTTGCAGGAGGGCGGGGAAGACTCGGCCGTCAAACCGTAAATCGCATCCGCTTCAGTTTCTACGATCGTTACGAAAGTTCTGCGTTCGATGCTAGGCCTTATTCGATCACGGGCAGCGAAGTTCCCAAGCCCAGTCACTACGACGAACGCTTCGGCGGCAACCTGGGCGGCCCGCTGAAAATCCCGCACATTTACAACGGCAGCGACAAAACTTATTTCTTCGCAAACTACCAGCACGAAACCCAATCGAGCGCGCTAGACACTTACTCCACCGTACCCACCGCCGCCGAACGCACCGGCAATTTCTGCGGCCTCGGCATCACGCTCTACGATCCATTTTCAAATTTCAGCGGACCGCGCACTCCGCTCGGCAATGGCTGCCAGATTCCCGCCATCAATTCCGCCGCGGCGGGTCTCCTCGCGTTTTACCCGCAGCCAAATCTGCCCGGCACGATACAGAACTATCTGCTGCAAACGACGGTGCCGGTGAATGACGACAGGCTGAATCTCCACGTCCTGCACACCATCAACGCCAAGTTCAGCCTCAACCTCGGCTACAACCTCGATTCCACGCGCCAAAATACCTTCGGCAATTTTTTGGATACGGCCGGCACGCAATCCTCTCTGAGCCAGTCTGTCACGCTCGGCCTTTCGCACAATTGGACCTCGCATGTAGTCGAGAGCACGCAACTCAACTGGAGCCGCAGCCGCACAAAAATCCTCAGCGACAATTCCTTCACCAATGACGTCGCCGGCGATCTCGGCATCAACGGAGTTTCCACCGACCCGCTCACCTTCGGCATCCCCGCCGTCCGCTTCACCAGCTTTTCGGCGCTCAATGATCCCGTGCCGTCGCTCGTGCGCAATCAAACGCTTCGATTCGCAGACAGCGTGAAGTGGGTGCGCGGCAAGCACACCTTTACGTTCGGCGGCGAAATCCGCCGCATCCAACTGAACACCGAGGCTAATCCGCAACCGCGCGGCTTATTCAATTTTACGGGCGTGATGACTTCGCAGCTCTCCGCCACCGGCCAGCCCGTACCGGCCACTCCGCTCACCGAGCCCTTCTACGAACTCGCCGATTTTCTGCTGGGCTTGCCGTACAGCACCACCGTGCAATTCGGCCCCAACATCTATCTTCGCAGCTGGGATTTCATCACCTACGCGCAAGACGACTGGCGCATGAACAAGCAATTCACGCTCCTCTACGGACTGCGTTACGAAGCCGCCACCCCGCCCGTGGACAAATACGACCGCATCGCCAATCTCGATTTGAACTCCACGGCCACGCAAGTGGATGTCGTCACCCCCGGCCAAACCGGAATGTTCAATGGCAATTTTCCACGCGCGCTCGTCCACGGCGATTACGGCAATTGGGCGCCGCGCATCGGTTTTGCCTGGCTGCCGCCTTTCATCAAGCCGAAGACCGTCGTGCGCGGCGGCTATTCCATTTTTTACAATGAAGCCATCTACAACACTCTCGCGCAGCAATATCTGGAATACGAGCCGCCCTTCGCCACCTCCGAAAATCTCATCACTTCGGGCAGTCAGGTGCTCACGCTGCAAAATGGTTTCCCCAGCATCAGCACCATCAGCAACAAAGGCGGCGTGAATCCCAATTACCGCGACGGCTACGCGCAACTCTGGACTTTAGGCACCGAAACATCGTTTTCGCAGAACTGGATTCTCGATTTGACCTACACCGGCACCAAGGGCACCAATCTCGATCTGCTGCGCGCACCAAATCGCGCTCCTCTCGGCACCAGCCCGTTGAATACCCAGAACGAGTTTCAGATCCCTAACGCCAATAGCTTTTACTACGACCAATCCGGCGCGAACTCCATTTACAACGCGCTGCAGGTTCGCCTCGTCCACCGCTTCACGAAGGGAGTCTCGTTCCAGGCTTTCTACACTTTCGCCAAGGCGCTCGATAACGCCAGCACCATCGGCGGCAGCGCTCCCGTGGTCGTCCAGCAAGACGGCAATTTCGCCGCCGAACGCGGCCTGTCCTCGTTCGACATTCGCCATCAAGTCCGGGTCTTCTCTGTCTACGAGCTGCCCTTCGGCGAACATCATCGCTATGGCAACCATGGCTGGGCCGTGCACGTCGTTAGTAATTGGCGGTTCCAGAATATCGTCACCTGGCAAACGGGAACGCCCGCCACCGCGTACTTGGGCGGCACGGCGTCGGATAATGGCACCGGCGCAAGTTTTTCTCTGCGCGCGGACCAAATAGGAGATCCCAACGTGGGCATTTGTGGCGGCTCACCGCTCGCGTACTTCAACACCGCGGCTTTCACCACGCCCGCTACCACCGCGTATGGCAATGAACGCCGCGGCGCAATCGAAGGCCCCTGCAAATTCAATTGGAACGCTTCGCTCGCGAAATCCTTCCGCTTCGGCCCGCAAGAGCGTCACCATCTCGACATTCGCTGGGAGGTTCAGAACCTTTCGAATACGCCGAGCTTCTCGGGCCTTTCCACCACGCTCGGCGCATCTTCCTTCGGACGAGTAACAAGCGCGGGCTCGATGCGCACTATGGATGTGATGGCCAGGTTTAATTGGTGATGAAATACGTCGCACACAAAATCGCAAATGCGTTTCTCATGGCACTGCTCGCCGCGGGAATGGCCCTGGGCCAAACGCAACAACAATCCCAACAACCGCCGCAGCAACAGTCTCAACCGCAGTCCGCGAACCCGCCCGCGCCGCCTGCCGCAAATCCGCGAGCGCCCGTCGCTGTGCCCATGCCTTCCACTCCCCGCTCGGCGCGCCAATCTTCCAAACAAACTCCCGCGCCCGTTCTGCGCGCCACCTCGGATCTGGTGCGCATTGACGTCGAAGTGACCGACAAATCCGGCAAAGCCATCAAGGGATTGCATCCCGATCAATTCATCGTCACCGACGACGGCAAAGCGCAAGCCATCGCCACCTTTTCGTACGAAGACATCGAACAAGTCGAAACCGCCGCAACAGTAGACTCGAAACCCATCGTAGTCCCAGTGGATAACGAAGGCCCGAACACGCCCTCCGCCGCAGCCGCCAGCGACCAGCTGCGCGACCGCCGCTTGATCGTCTTGTTCTTCGACCTCACGTCCATGCAGTCCGACGACCTGATCCGCGCCCACGGCGCGGCCGAAAAATTCGTGAAGCAGCAGATGACCAAAGCCGACGTGGTCGCCGTCGTCGCATTTTCGTCGAAACTTACAGTCCTCGCGAATTTCACCAACGATCACGCACTGCTCGAAAAAGCCATCGCGCAAATAACTGAAAACAGCACCACCGATCTTTCCCATCCGCTCTACGCCGCGGCGGAAAATGGCGAATACGACGTTCAGGAATATACCGGCGCCGCTTTCACGCCTGATGAAACCGAATTCAACGTCTTCAATACCGACCAAAAACTCGCCGCCGTCGAAGGCCTCGCCAACGTTCTCGGCGGAATCCCCGGCAGAAAAGCCCTGGTCGAATTCACCGGAGGCATCACCCAGACCGGCGAGGAAAATCGCACCCAGCTCCGCGCCGCCACCGACGCCGCGAACCGAGCGGATGTCTCAATTTATTCGCTCGATTCGCGCGGCCTGTTCGCCACGCCGCCGGGCGGCGACACCACCACCAACGCCGCAACCGGAAATTCCATGTTTACCGGCGCCTCCGTCTATCACCAGACAGATCAGCGCGAAGATTCTCGCGATACGCTCGCCACTCTCTCCACCGACACCGGCGGAAAAGCCTTCTTCGACCTCGGCGATCTCAGCGACGCCTTTCCCAAAATTCAGCAGGAGAATGGCGGCTACTACCTCATCGGCTACAACCTCGGCGCAGATGTAAAATGCGATGGCCGCTGGCGCACGATTCACGTGAAGGTGAACGTTCCCGGTGCGCACGTCCGCTATCGCGATGGCTACTACGCCCCGCGCGATTTCCAGCACCTGGAAAAAGAGGACCGCGATCAGCAGTTAGCCGACGCCGTCAATTCCGATAATCCCGTCGTCGAGCTTCCCGTTGCGGTAGAAACCGGAATGTTCCGGCTAAGCAACGACCAGACCTACGTACCCGTCGCCGCCAAAATTTCCGCCGCCGCCCTCGAATGGGCCGAAAAACACGGCCACCGCCAAGCCCAATTTGATTTTGCCGTGGACGTTCGCGCGCTGCCTTCCGGCCAGGCCGTCGCGCAATTGCGCGACACCACGCAAGTGAATCTCGATCCCCAGCGCTTCGCCGAAATCAACAAGAAGAACCTGCTCTATCAGGGCGGGGTAGTGCTCGCTCCCGGAAATTACCACCTGAAATTTGTCGCGCGCGAAAATGAGTCCGGCAAAATCGGCACATTCGAACAAAATCTCAACGTGCCAGCCGCGCAGCCGAACAAAATGACTCTCAGCTCCGTCCTGCTCTCCAGCCAACTCGTGCCGGTGCAGAAAACCTCCGAAGTCCAAACGAAAGGGCAGGGCCTTCGCGCGAAACTGGTCAGCTCGCCACTCGTCGTCAATGGCGAAACGATCGTTCCCAGCGTCACGCGTCTCTTCATGCAAGATCAAACGCTCTACGTTTTCTTCCAGGCGTATTACCCGGCAAAACTCGAAAACAAAGAAACACTCGACCCGAGCACTCTCCGCGCCGGATTAATTTTCTTTCGCAACGGCTTGCAAGTGAACACCACGCCACTCCTCGCGCCCGCCGAGGTAGACACAAAAAAAGATACCGCAACCTTCCGCATCAGCCTGCCTCTCGCAAAATTACTAGGCGGGCGCTACACAGTCCAAGCCGTCGTCATCGCTCCCGGTACCCAACACTCCGCGTTCCGCCGCGCGTACCTCGCGCTGCTATCCACACCTCTAGCTCCTGGCGTAGCTCCGCCACTACCGTCCGGCACCGCGGCTCCAGCCAATCCGGCGCCCGCAAACGGCTCGCCTAAGCCGCCCTCACACTAAGACTTACGACCATCCGCACGCGGCGATGCGATCTTTCGCGACGTCGTAACTTATTCACTCCTAAGACGTTGTAATTCTTGAGGCCGCTCCAATGCTCTCGTCCGCGAGCCGTTCGGAGCCAACTTCCCTGCAACGCAAAAAATCGCTTGACATATGCCCATATGGGAATGTATTGTCTGGCTATGTCGAGAGCAGCCACAACCTCCGATTCCTTCAACGCCATCGCCGAACCCCGTCGCCGCGAGATCCTCAATTATTTGGCGCTCCAGGAACGGCCCGTCGGAGATATAGTGGACCAGTTAGGACTCGAGCAGCCCTCCGTCTCCAAACACTTGCGCGTCCTGCGCGATGTGGGCCTGGTTCACGTACGCCGCGAAGGCCGCCAAATCTTCTATCGCACCAATGCCGAAGGAATCCGGCCCCTACACGAATGGGCCGGCACATTCGAACGCTTCTGGCGCCATCAGCTGTTCCGCGTGAAAGAACGCGCCGAAGAAGCCGCGACGAAATCCGAGGAGCTTCGTCGAACTACCGAGAAGGAGAAGCCATGACCCAGAGCAGCGCAAAAATGCAGATGGATCAGCAACTCAGCGCATCGTTTACCGTGGATCAATCTCCGGCGGAAGCCTATGCGGCCATCAATAATGTTCGGGCCTGGTGGGCAGGACAGATCGACGGGCCTACCGACAAACTTAACGGCGAGTTTACCTACCGTTACAAAAACTTCCACTACAGCAGACAGAGGGTCACAGAATTAATTCCCGGCAAAAAAGTCGTCTGGCTCGTTTTGGACAGCAGCCTTAGTTTTATTGAAGACAAAACCGAGTGGAACGGCACGCGAGTTACTTTTGAGATCGCGAAGAAGGGCGATAGAACCGAAGTCCGCTTCACCCACGTGGGTTTGGGTCCCGAAAATGAATGTTTTGACGGCTGCTATAGCGCATGGGCCTTCTATATCAACGGAAGTCTACGGAGCCTGATTACTACGGCTAAAGGCCAGCCCAACGCGGAAGAATAACGATGATCGAGGATGTACCACGTTCTCATGGAAAAATCACAGGAGGAAAAATGATCAAGACCGCAGAAACCTTGTCTGACAGCTTGACCATCAACATCAACCAGGAAATGCGCGTCCGCGCGTCGCTGGACACTACCTTTACCGCACTACTCGAACAAATGGGTCCGCACAACGAAACTCCGGAAGGGAATCCGCTGCCGATGAAACTCGAGCCATGGCCCGGCGGCCGCTGGTACCGCGACCTCGGTGAAAACAATGGCCACTTCTGGGGAGTGGTGCAGGCTATCAAGCGCCCTACGCTCCTCGAGATTCACGGCCCGCTGTTCATGTCCTTTGCCGTTGCATCCAACCTGCAGTATCGCCTCGCCGAAACCAATGGCGTGACGCTCATCACTTTTCGACACACCGTGCTCGGATTCCTTCCCGACGAATACAAGGAAAACATGGGCAAAGGTTGGAACTGGATTCTTGACCGCACGCGCAAACGCGCCGAGTCACCCCGCGTGCAGTAGGGCAGATGGCGTTGCAGTTGCAGCGGCGCACTTCAGTGCGCCATCGATCTTGCAGCACAGAGCGATGACGCTCTTCCGTCATCGCGGAGGCAATAGCTGCTAGGTCGCGCAAGAGAGAAGGGAAGCAGGAAAGCAAGGTTCAGAAGAGTTTGTGAAAAAAACTAATGCCGAATAGGAGAAAAGAAAATGTCGACCAAGCCAACGTTCGAGCAAGCCCAGCTTCACCTGCAGGTCTTTGAAGAGCGCCGCGAAGCCCGCCTCCGTGAGGCGCGCCAGTGGTTCTTCAAAAACTTTTTCGCGGACACCATGGAGCAAGCTATGAAGATCGCTCCCATGGGAACGGAAACGGGCGCATCTTTCATGATGGTGGTCAGCTATTGGGAGCAAGCCTGTGCGCTCCTCAATTACGGCCTCCTTCACGAAGATCTGTTCTTCGAAACCAGCGGCGAATTTTTCGGCGTCTGGGAACGCGTTAAGCCCACGATGGCGGAAGGCCGCAAAATGTTCTCCAATCCGCTATTCCTCGCGAATGTGGAGAAAGCCGCGCACCGCTTCGAAGCGTGGTCCGAAGCCCGCACTCCCGGCGCCATCGGCATGATGCGCAAGATGGGCGAGCAGATGCGCGCGCAGTTCGCAACTGCAGCCAAGGCCTAAGCAACGCCTGACCTGCCGTCAAGGCAGAGCAGCCAGCAGAAGGCAGGAAGTTATGTGTCCAGCATGCCTCGCAGCCGCAGCAATGATCGCCGGCGCTGCTGTCTCCAGTACGGGAGTCGCGGCGCTGGCGGTCAAAAAATTGTGGTCCAGGAACCTCGCCAACCATAACGTTGCAAATAATCAAGGAAAGGAGAAGCAAAATGGCCAGTAGCAAAGCGATCCCACAACATCCCAAAGTCGTTTCGCAAGCCGAGTGGCTTGCCGCACGCAAAGAGCTTCTGCACAAAGAAAAGGAACTCACGCACCTGAAGGACGCTGTCAGCGCCGAACGGCGCAAACTTCCCTGGGTAAAGGTCGAAAAGAATTACGTCTTCGACGGCCCGCACGGCAGAGTCAGCCTCGCCGACCTTTTCGACGGCAAGAGCCAACTCATCATTTACCACTTCATGTTCGGTCCCGATTGGCAGGAGGGCTGCCCAAGCTGCTCGTTCAGCATGGACCATACCGACGCGACGCTGCCGCATCTCGCGCAGCGTGACGTTTCCTTCGCCGCGATTTCACGCGCACCTTACACAAAGATCGACGCCTTCAAGAAACGGATGGGCTGGCGCTTCCCGTGGGTTTCCTCAAACGCTAACGATTTCAATCGCGACTATCACGTGGCGTTCACCAAGGAAGAAATCGCCTCCGGCAAAGTGGATTACAACTACGCCCTTGGCCCGTTTCCCAGCGAAGAAGCTCCGGGAACCAGCGTCTTCTTCAAGGACGAAAATGGCAACATCTTCCACACCTATTCCGCGTATGCCCGTGGCGGCGAGTCGGCCATGAACACCTACAACTACCTCGACTTGGTCCCCAAGGGCCGCGATGAGGACTCGCTGTCGTTCTCGATGGCATGGGTGCGCCACCACGATCGTTACGAAACTGGCCGGCTGGCTGACCCAGACAGGCCATATTGGCCGAAGGAAGCACAACAGTCCTCCGGCAATTAGCGACCGCAACGGTCCTGCGAGAAGCACATCAGTTGCGAATTAACGGCGAGGCGTCCGCCGCAAATGGCGGGCGCCTCTCCGCGGTTCGTAGCGCCTGCCTGCCGGTAGGCAGGCGTCCCGCCGGCTTTCGTCTTTGACTTTGCTAGATGATCGTCACCACGAGGAAACACCGGCCTGGTCAGAGTGCAGCGCTGCTCAGTTCGCTCCCGCTCGCCCGCTAATCCCACTCGAAGCCAATTTCCAGCAATCCCGCGCAATCGCCCAATCTTCCTGCGCGCGAATCACCAGTACGCGCACGCCCGATTCTCCGCTGGAAATATCGTGATCGTGCGTCAACCCCTCGGCATTTTTCGCAGGATCAAGCATCAGCTTCAAGTATCCAAAATTTGCGCACGCCGCGGCTCGCACCTCAGCCGAATTCTCACCAATACCCGCGCTGAAGATCAAGGCGTCCATGCCGCCCAGCACCGCGATCATCGCCCCAATTCCGGACCGCAGCCGGTGCACGAAAATATCGAATGCCAGTTTCGCGCGCGCATCCCCCGCCTTCATGGACACGACGATTTCGCGCATGTCACCCGACGTCCCCGAAATCCCCAACAGCCCCGATTTCTTATTTAGCAAGTCATCTAGTTGCTCGTCCGTAAAATGTCCCTGCCGCATCAAGTAAGTCAAAATCCCCGGATCCACCGACCCCGACCGCGTCCCCATCATCAATCCTTCCAGCGGCGTGAATCCCATCGTGGTATCCACGCTGTGGCCATCCTGAATCGCAGCGAGCGAACAACCGTTCCCCAGATGGCAAGTCACCAATTTCAGCGAACGCAAATCCTTTCCCAGCAATTGCGCCGCGCGCCCCGCGCAGTATTGATGATTGATCCCATGAAAGCCATAACGCCGAATTCCTTGCGCTAGCCATTCGTAAAGCCCGGGATACACGAACGCCGGCTCGGGAAGTTGGCTGTGAAAACCAGTATCGAACACCGCGACTTGCCGCACCTTCCCCAGCCGTTTCCCAACAATCTCCATCCCTTCGAGTTCCGCGCGATTATGCAGCGGCGCAAATGCAGACATCCGGCCAATCGCCGCTCTCACCTCGGCAGTAATCACGGTCGGCTGCCGGAAGTCATTCCCACCATTCACCACGCGATGGCCCACCACATTAATTTCAGATGGCGCCGCCACCACGCGCATTTTTCCGCTCCACAAACTCTCTAGCAACGAATCGAGGAATTTCTCGCGCGACGCGGCCGGCCTCTGCTCCTTCAGCTTCTCGCCGCTCGCAGTTGCAATCGTCACTTCGGCGTGCTCGCCGTTCCATTCCGCCTTGGCCTGCCACACCGGCTCCGGCGCAAGCTCCGGCAGCGCGCCGCCGATATCGTAGAGAGAGCTCTTCTGACTGCTCGAGCCCGAGTTCAAGACCAGAATTTTCATTTTCGGCGGTTAGTACGGCCACTTCCAATCGCGGATCTCTGGCATATCTTCGCCGCGGTCGCGAATGTACTGCTTATGCTCCACCAACTTATCGCGCACGAACTGCTTGAAATGCGCGTTAATGGGTTGCAAGCGCGCCACGCGATCCACCGCATCGCTCGCCAAATCGAGCCGGTCCAGCCCATTCAACACGGTCATGTCGAATGGAGTCGTGGTCGTGCCTTCTTCCTTGTACCCATGGACATGGATATTACTGTGATTTTTCCGCCGATAAGTCAGCCGGTGAATGAGGGAAGGGTAGCCGTGGTACGCAAAAATCACGGGCTTGTCGGTAGTAAACATCGAATCGAATTCGCTGTCCGGCAATCCATGCGGATGCTCAGCCTTCGTTTGCAGCGTCATCAAATCCACCACATTCACCACGCGAATCTTGATGTCCGGGAAATGTTGTCGCAGCAAGTCCACTGCCGCGAGAGTCTCCAGAGTCGGAATGTCCCCGGCGCAAGCCATCACCACGTCCGGCGGCACGCCCTGGTCCGTGCACGCCCACTCCCAGATTCCAATTCCCGCCGTGCAATGCTCTATCGCCGATTTCATATCGAGATATTGCAGCGCCGGCTGCTTCCCCGCAACAATCACATTCACGTAATTGCGGCTGCGCAGGCAATGATCCGCGACGGAGAGCAAAGTGTTCGCGTCAGGTGGCAAATACACGCGCACTACATCCGCCTTTTTATTCACCACGTGGTCAATGAATCCAGGATCCTGGTGCGTGAATCCGTTGTGGTCCTGCCGCCACACGTGCGACGTCAGCAGATAATTCAACGACGCAATCGGCCGCCGCCACGGAATATCTCGCGTCACCTTCAGCCACTTCGCGTGCTGGTTGAACATCGAATCCACGATGTGAATGAACGCCTCGTAGCACGAAAAAAATCCGTGCCGCCCCGTCAATAAATAACCTTCCAGCCAGCCCTGGCACATATGCTCGCTGAGGACTTCCATCACCCGCCCGGTGGTCGAAAGATGCTCGTCGGTCGCGAGCAGCGGCTCCATGAAAACCTTGTCGGTCGTTTCATACAACGCATCCAGCCGGTTCGAAGCCGTTTCGTCCGGACCCCACACTCGGAAATTCTTCGTTGCGGCGTTCGCGCTCATCACGTCGCGCAGCAAAGTTCCCAAAACGCGCGTAGCCTCCCCGATGGAGGTGCCGGGGTGATCGACAGGAACCGCGTAGTCGCAAAAATTCGGCATCGCCAAGTCGCGCAACAGCAAACCGCCGTTCGCGTTTGGATTCGCGCCCATCCGGCGTTCGCCTTTCGGCGCGAGTTCCGCCAATTCCGCGATCAGTTTCCCCTTCTCATCGAAAAGCTCCTCGGGCTTGTAACTTTTCATCCAGTCTTCGAGGATTTTCAAATGCCCAGGCTTCGTCGCGAAGTCAGTGACAGGCACCTGGTGCGCGCGCCAGGTGCCCTCCACGGGCTTTCCATCCACCACTTTCGGACCCGTCCATCCCTTCGGCGTTCGCATAATAATCATCGGCCATGTAGGCATGCCCGACGATTTGCCGGTCCTCGCCGAGTTTTGAATCGCGTGAATTTCCGCGACCACCGTATCCAGCAGGTGCGCCATCCGCTGGTGCATCACCTCAGGCTCGTGCCCTTCGATGAAATACGGTTTGTAACCGTAACCGGTAAAAAGTCGCGTCAATTCCTCGTCACTCATTCGTCCCGGCACCGTCGGATTCGCAATCTTATATCCATTCAAATGCAAGATTGGCAGTACCGCGCCGTCTCGCGCCGGATTCAAGAACTTGTTCGCGTGCCAGCTTCCGGCCAAGGGACCAGTCTCCGATTCGCCGTCACCCACCACGCAGCAAACCAAAAGATCCGGATTATCAAATGCCGCTCCATACGCATGCACGATCGAATAACCCAACTCGCCGCCCTCGTGAATCGAACCGGGCGTCTCCGGCGCCACGTGGCTCGGAATTCCGCCCGGAAAAGAAAATTGCTTGAACAACCGGTGCAGCCCTTCTTCCGTCTGCGGGATCTGCGGATAAAGTTCGCTATAAGTGCCTTCCAGAAACGTATTCGCCACCAATCCGGGCCCGCCGTGCCCCGGCCCCGCCACATAAATCACGTTCAAATCAAGTTTCTTGATCAGGCGATTGAAATGCAGGTAGATGAAATTCAAACCGGGCGTCGTGCCCCAATGTCCCAGCAGTCGCGGTTTGATATCTGCCAGCTTCAGCGGTTCGCGTAGCAGCGGATTGTGCAGCAGATAAATTTGCCCCACGGAAAGATAGTTCGCCGCGCGCCAGTACGCGTGCATCTTCCGCAATTCTTCGGACGATAGTGTTTTGGGGACCTCAGAAGGAGTTGCTGATCCTGCGGATGTTGCTGCGGCCATCTTGGTATCCTCCGAGCGCGGGAGCGCCCTCACTGCTGAAGTTCCCCGGGGAATGCCATTGTAACGCACTCGTCTCGATAATTCAGTGCACCTCGGGAAAACGGTCGCGGCCAAACTAGCGGCATCGTCAACCGTGCTATTTCTGCCGCAAGCCCCCTTAAATCTCTCGGGCCAAGCGCAAAAATGGCTTATGATGCTCCTCGCACATGGAAGCCCCGAGAACAGCGCCTCCAACCCAGACAATCAGCTCAACTCAAGGTTCCACAGCACGCAAATCAACACGATTTGCAATGTCGGCGGTCACCGCACTGTTCTTTATGTGGGGCTTCGCCACGGTCTTGAACGACATTCTGGTGCCGCACCTGAAAAGCATCTTCGACCTCAACTACACCGAAGTCATGCTGGTTCAGTTCGCGTTCTTTTCCGCCTACTTTATTTTTTCCATTCCGTCGGCAAAATTGATTGACTCGATCGGTTACAAGCGCACGATGGTTGTTGGCCTGTTAACGATGGGCGTGGGCGCACTTTTATTCATCCCAGCCGCCAGCGTTCCATCCTATCCGCTGTTTCTCACCGCGCTGATGGTTCTCGCCGCCGGAATCACGGCCTTGCAGGTAGCAGCCAATCCCTACGTCGCGGTACTCGGTCCGCCCGAAACGGCTTCCAGCCGTCTGAATCTCACCCAAGCCTTCAATTCGCTCGGAACAACCATCGGTCCCTACCTCGGCGGCCTTTTTATCCTAAGCACAGCGCCGCAAAGTATGGACGCCGTGCGGAAGTTGGGCGCAGCGGCATTGCAGTCCTATCGAGTGCAACAGGCCTCCTCGGTAAAACTCCCTTACTTGTTCATCGGCCTGCTGCTCATCGCGCTAGCAGGCGCAATCGCAATGGCCAATCTCCCAGCGATTCCCGAAGCTGAGCGCCACTCGTCCAAGATCGCCGCAAAAAGCGTCCTGAAGTATCGCCATCTTGTCCTCGGCGCGGTCGCCATCTTCGTTTACGTAGGCGCGGAAGTTTCCATCGGCAGCTTCCTGGTCAATTATTTCAGCCAGCCTGATATAGGCAACATCAACGAGCAAACCGCGGCACGGTTCGTTTCTTTCTACTGGGGCGGCGCAATGATCGGCCGTTTCCTCGGCGCAGCGATCCTTCGCCGAGTCCGCACGGACAAGCTACTTGCGATCGCTGCATTCGTCGCCTGCATTTTAGTTTGCGTCTCCATGATGACGTTCGGACATGTCGCCATGTGGACCATCATCTTGGTGGGTTTCTTCAACTCCATCATGTTCCCCAGCATCTTCACTCTGGGTATCGCCGAGCTCGGCCCGCTCACAGGCGATGGTTCCGGTATTCTGGTAATGGCCATCGTCGGCGGAGCGATACTTCCGGTCATTCAAGGATCGCTCGCCGATCATCTCGGCATCCATCACGCCTTCATTCTTCCCGTGCTGTGTTACCTGTACATCGCCTACTACGCGCTGAGAGGATCCAAGCCCACCGCGCCTGCATAGTTTTGTCTTCGCGTGCGTCGCGTGGCTGTTGGAAGGTGAGAAGGGGAAGGCGCGGGGGCACCTTCCCCTCTTGGGGGAACATACGCGGCCTTGGGTTGGTGGGTTACGTCTGCGGGATGCTAATTACAACGAGCTTCAAGCTCTTCGCATGAGTCCACTCACGAGAGCGACTAGGAAGAGCACTAAAAAGACAAAAAACAAAATTTTCGCTATGCCGGCGGCGGCTACCGCGATGCCACCGAATCCCAGCACCGCCGCGATCAGCGCGATGATGAAAAACGCCAGCGCCCACTGAAGCATTGCGTCGTCCCCTTTCGAATCCGTGGCTGAATTTCGGAGCCGTGCGGTTCTGTCCTCTTTCTTACGCCTCCCGCGCTAACCCCTTCAATACACTCAGTTGTGTATTTTTCCGGGCACGCTGGCTTGACTGTACTTGTAGCCCCAGTCTCGAAAAACGTTGTCCAGATGGCATTTCCTGCGTTTTCATGGCCTCCCGGCGCTTCCGCCAACCGTCGCAAACGCTTAACTTCGCGCCATCGCCTCAAAACCTCTTGTATAATTTGGACGCTCGAAAGGGCCGTGGGCTGGAATCCATCTAGCGACAATCTCTATGTCGGCAGGAGCAAAAGACACTATGAAGACGCTTCGTATTCTCATAGCGGACGATCATGACCTCATGCGGCGGGGCGTGAAAACCTTGCTTCAGGCGCATGCCGGTTGGGAGATCTGCGGAGAGGCGCACACGGGCAGGGAAGCCGTCGCGCAGGCCGAAGAGCTGAAGCCGGACATCGTCATCCTCGACATCAGCATGCCGGACCTGAACGGCGTCGAAGCCGCGCGTAGAATACGCAAAGCGTCGCCCACCACGGAGGTCCTGATTCTCTCGGTCCACTACTCCGATCAGCTCATCCGCGAAATTCTGGAAGCCGGCGTGCGCGGTTACATCGTGAAATCGGATTCCGACCGCGACCTGATCATTGCCGTCGAGACTCTTGCGAGCCACAAACCCTTCTTCACCCCGCGCGCCACCGAAATCATCATGAGCAATTTCAGTTCGGGTGGTTCGATCCGCCGCGAACTTCCCGAATCGCTGCGGGATCGCCTCACGTCGCGCGAGCGCGAAATCGTTCAATTGCTCGCCGAAGGCAAGAGCAGCAAGGAAGTGGCCTCCTCGCTGAACATCAGCGTCAAAACCGCCGAAACCCACCGCGCGAACATCATGCGCAAATTGCAACTCCACACCGTAAGCGAACTGGTCCGTTACGCAGTCCGCAACCAAATCATCGAAGCGTAAGAAAGCTTCGCGCGGCGCGAGCCTGCGCTCAAGCTCCACTCGAAACCGCACTCCGTGATGCGGTGCAAAGGTTTTCTCTGCGCACTCTCCGTCTCTGCGGTAGACATTTCAGTGATTTCCACAGGCCTCGCCGTTCTGGAACCAGCTACGACCCCTGCAGCGATTTCCGTTTCCCGGTAACGATTTGACCTGATGGTCCGTCTACTCTCTGTTTGGCACCATACGCCTCGGCACCACGCGAACCGCAACTTCGGCTCTGATTAAGTGTTTCTCATAAAAGGAACGGAAAGGCGCTCCGATGCACTCAGGATCATGGTTCGAACAAGCCGGCAAGCTTCAAATCCCACCGAGCCGCGAGCAGGAAATTCCCGACGCGCCCATGGTATTGGTCGCGGCGCTCGATTGGCAAGTCCGCAGCGGACTCTCGGCGGTTTTAACGTCCTTCGCGATCAATACTGAATGGGTCTCCAGCGTCGCCGAAGCAACAAGGGTCCTCGACGCAAAAGACGTTTCCGCGTGTCTCTGCGGGTATTGGCTTGAAGATGGAACGTTCAAGGACCTCGCTCGCCACATCCGCCGCTCGACCGCAAAAATTCCGGTGATCGCCGTCTCCGCGCCGGCCTGTCGCAATGAATACCGCGATTACCTCGCCGCCATGAACATCGGCGCCTTCGAATTTCTCTGCCACCCCTATCAGAAGAGCGATCTGGAACGCGTTCTCCGCCAGGCCATCACCGAATACGCGCGGCAAAACTGGCAACGCCGCCAGCCGGAGCCCACTCTCCCCAACGCATCCTGATAGCAACAGAACCGCGAAGCGCTGATTGCCATCGCAGCTATTCGTCACTGTGTCTCAGCGACACCCAGCCCCTGGATTTAGATTCCGTTGACACTCTTTCCCGTAATCTGCTACTTTCAGTGCGTTCTTGATAGAGGAGCGGAAGCCATAAGTAGCCGGCCCGTTTTTCCGAGTTGCTTCGGAGGCCACGCGAAAGGGGCGCAGCAATTCATTCCGCCGAAGTCGTCGCTCAAGCTAACTTTGCGGCGATTGGGGGGCCAGGCTAATACCTGCCCACTGTCATCCGTTGAAAAACGGGTGGAGCGCTATTAGGAAGCAAAGGCATCCGGGTAATCTCCTCGCCGCCTTTCCTTCTCTCTCCATCCCTTTTCACCTCGAAGACCCAAGAACACGGCATAAAGCTGTCAATTCACGCTCGCATCGGCGGAATAATGCATCTGTTCGAACTAACGCGCGCCCTAGTGGACATCGAGTCCATCACCAATCACGAAGAGGCCGTCGGCTCCTTTGTCTTTGAGATTCTCTCGGGCCTCGTCCTGCGCACAGGCGGCCACGTCGAACGCTGTGGCGTCGAACCCCATCGCTTCAATGTCTTCGCGCACTGGGGCACTCCCATCGTCACGCTCTCCACGCACATGGACACCGTCCCCCCATTTTTCCTTTCCAAAGAAGACGATGAATTCATCTGGGGCCGCGGCTCTGCCGACGCCAAAGGGATCATCGCCTCCATGATCGGTGCCGCCGAAAAACTTCTCGCGTCCGGCACGAAAAATTTCGGCCTGCTCTTCGTAGTCGGCGAAGAACGCAATAGCGCCGGCGCCTACGCTGCCGCGCGCGATCCGCGCGGTTCGCGTTTCCTGATCAACGGCGAGCCCACCGAAAACAAACTGGCTATCGCCGCGAAAGGTATCCTCCGCTATGAAATCGAAACCACCGGCCGCCTCGCGCATTCCGCGTATCCCGAACTCGGCGAATCCGCGATTGACAAGCTTCTCGACGTCCTCCAGGACATCCGCAAAATTCCGCTGCCGCAAGACGAACTCCTCGGCCGCAGCACTCTGAATATCGGCATAATCTCCGGCGGTCACGCTCCCAACGTAATCGCCGACTCCGCGCGCGCCGAAATCGCGATCCGCCTGGTGGACGACGGCGACGCCACCCGCGACGCGATTCAACAAGCCGTCGCAGGCCGCGCCGCCGCCCGCGAGCTCGTCTCGAATCTGCCAATGCGTTTTGGCTCGCTTGATGGACTCGCCTCAACAATCGTCGCTTACACCACTGACATCCCGGTGTTCGCTGATGCCTGGGGCCAGCCGTATCTGCTGGGACCGGGCAGCATTCACGTCGCTCACACGCTCGAGGAACGCGTCCCCAAAAGACAACTCATCACAGCCGTCGAAATTTATGAAAGGATGGTCAAGCAGCTTCTCGCTGCTTCGTAAAACATGAGCGCAATTCTCGTCAATCCCAACGCCGCCATTTTGAACGCCGAGCGTCCGCGCCCAAAGCGCGCCGCGCACACGCCCAAGAATCTCGCGATTGTCGGTTACGGCAAGATGGGCCGACTGATCGAGCAGCTCGCGCCGGAATACGGATTCGCCGTGCAGTTGCGCCTCGATAGCGCAAGCAATAGCGCCGCCTCCGCAGTCACCCCTGCGAATTTTCGCGATATAGACGTCGCCGTCGAATTTTCGAATGCCGCCGCCGCCGCGCCCAATATCGAACGCCTCGCCTCACTCGGCGTCAACACCATAGTCGGCACCACCGGCTGGACCGAACACCTCGACCGCGCCAAATCCGCCGTGCAGGATGGCGGCGCCGGGCTGGTCTGGAGCCCCAACTATTCGATCGGCGTCAACGTCTTCCTGCAACTCGCTTCCGAAGCTTCGCGCCGCATCGCCCCTTATCACGAATACGGCGCGTGGGCCTGGGAAATTCATCACTCCGCGAAAAAAGACGCGCCCAGCGGCACGCTCCTGAAAGTCGTCAACGAAATGAAAGCCACCGATCCGCGCCGCGAAATTTCCGTCAGTTCCAATCGCGCCGGCGCCCATCCCGGCACCCATGAGGTCGGCTTCGATTCCGCGGCGGACACGATCACCATCCGCCACACAGCCCGCAGCCGCGAAGGCTTCGCCCGCGGGGCGTTAACGGCCGCTCAATGGGTAATCGGAAAACGCGGCTGGTTCGAATTTCGCGACGTGCTGTTCGACCACTGAATTTCACGTAACTCGCTTTCGCGCGCCCTCGGGCCTCTTAGGGGGTCGGAGCTTTAGCTCCGACATGAAGCCCGCGACAGAAGAAGGGGCTTTAGCCCCTAAAGACACTCTTTGTAATTAGCGCCACAACGAAGCACGAAATTTTTGCACCAAGCCTTGAAGGAGGCCACATGTTTACAGGATGCGGTACAGCCCTAGTAACTCCATTTCAGCGCGATTTCTCTCTCGACGAAGACGCTCTCCGCCGTTTAGTCCGCCGCCAAATCGCAGCGGGAATAGACTTCCTCGTTCCCTGCGGCACCACCGGCGAAAATCCCACGCTGACTCGCGCAGAGCACTTGCGCGTAGTTGAAATCACGCTCGAAGAAGCCGCGGGCGAGGCTCCCGTGCTAGCCGGCGCCGGCGGTTACAACACCGCGGAAGTGATCGAACTAGCCAGGGAACTCGAATCCATGCACGTCTCCGGCATCCTGTCCGTCACTCCGTATTACAACAAGCCCACCCAAGAAGGCCTCTACCAGCATTACAAAGCGATCGCTCAAGCGATCTCGATTCCAATCATTGTTTACAGCGTGCAGGGCCGCACCGGCGTCAACGTCGAGCCCAACACGCTCAGGCGCCTCGCCGAAATCGAAAACATCGTCGGCGTAAAAGAAGCATCCGGCAACATCAGCCAGATCGCCTCAGTGATCGCGCAAACGCCAAAAAACTTCGCAGTCCTCTCCGGCGACGACGCCATCGCGCTTCCGGTAATTGCTCTCGGCGGCCGCGGTGTAATCTCCGTAGCCTCCAACGAAATCCCCGCGGAAATGACGCGCCTGGTCCACGCCTGCCTCGAAAACGATTTCGCCCAAGCCCGCGAACTCCAGCAACAATATCTCCAGCTGATGGAAATCAATTTCGTCGAAACCAATCCTGGCCCGGTGAAATCCGCCATGGCCGCCATGGGCCTCCTCGAACCAGTTTGGCGCTTGCCTCTGGTCGCTCCCAGGCAGGAAAATATCCAGCGAATCGAGCGTACGCTCGAAACCCTGGGCCTCCTCGGGAGAGTGCATGCTGCAAGAGCAAATTGAGCAGCTTTTCGCGCAATCGCCGGAAACATATTCGCAGTTGGATTTCACGCACTTCCAATCGTTCAAAGATGCTTTGAACGGGGGACAATTGCGCGCCGCCGAGCCGGACGCCGCGCAGCTCACGGGCTGGCGCGTCAACCCGTGGGTGAAAAAAGGCATCCTCCTCGGCTTTCGCATGGGCGCCATCGTGGACATGTCCATTGACCGCACCAAGCAGCCCTTCTTCGACAAAGTCACCTATCCCGTCAAGCGCATCACCAAAGATTCCGGCGTGCGCATTCCACCCGGCGGTTCCAGCATCCGCGACGGCTCCTTCGTCGGCACCGGCGTCACCTGCATGCCACCGACGTTCGTCAACGTCGGCGCCTATGTGGACAACGACACGATGATCGACTCGCACGCGCTCGTTGGCAGTTGCGCGCAAATCGGCAAACGCTGCCACATTTCCGCGGCCGCGCAAATCGGCGGCGTGCTCGAACCCGTCGGCGCAATGCCGGTCATAATAGAGGATGAAGTTCTTGTCGGCGGAAACTGCGGCGTCTACGAAGGCACCATCGTAAAAAATGGCGCCGTGCTGGCCACCGGCACGATCCTCAATCAGTCCACGCCCGTCTACGACATCGTCCGCGGCGAAATCTACAAGGCCGGCGAAAATCAGCCGCTCATAATTCCGGAGAAGGCTGTAGTCGTGCCCGGCTCTCGCCCTATCAGCAGTGGCAAGGGCAAAGATTGGGGACTGTCGCTCTACGCTCCCGTCATCGTAAAATATCGCGACGCAAAAACGGATTTGCGCGCGCAACTCGAAGACGTATTTCGCTAGGAGCGGCCCCCGCACTTGACTCAAAATTCGCACTCTGCCGCCGAGCCGCTAGATCCCACGGAATACACGGCTCACTTCGCTTTTCGCAATGGCGTCGTCAACTGCGAAAAAATTCCGCTGCCTGCAATCGCCGCCCGCATCGGAACGCCCGTCTACGTCTACAGCAGCGCCAGCATCCTGGACGCCTATCGTCGCTTCGATCGCGCGTTTCGCGGTCTCCCGCACTCCATCTGCTACGCCGTGAAAGCCAATTCCAATCTCTCCGTGTTGCGCCTGCTCGCGCGCGCGGGCAGCGGTTTCGATATTGTTTCCGGCGGAGAACTCCACCGCCTCCGCAAAATCGACGTCCCGGCGCGCCGCATCGTCTTTTCCGGCGTCGGCAAAACCAAAGAAGAAATCCGCGACGCGCTAAAAGCCGGGATTTTGCTCTTCAATGTCGAATCGGAACCGGAACTGGATTTACTCGCTGCAGAAGCCGCCCGTCTCGGTCGCCGCGCCTCTGCCGCTCTGCGCGTGAATCCGGATGTCCAGGCCGGCGGACATCGCCACATCGCAACCGGCCATCATCGCCACAAGTTCGGCATCGATTGGGACGACGCGCAGCGCCTCTACCTCGATCGCTCTCGCGCCAAATCAATTTCCTGGCAGGGAATCAGCGTGCACATCGGCTCGCAGGTCCTAGGCCTAGCTCCGTATCGCCGCGCCGTCAAGCGCGTTTCGTCCTTCGTCCGGTCGCTAGCCGCCGCAGGCGTGAAACTTTCCCATCTGGATATCGGCGGCGGCGTTGGTGTGCGCTACACGAAGGAAAATCCGTTCGACATCACCGACTACGCAAAGGCGATCACCCCGCACGTTCGTCCACTGGACTGCCACTTACTGCTCGAGCCAGGCCGCGCCATCGTCGGCCCCGCGGGAGTTCTCCTAACGCGCGTGCTCTACATCAAACGCAATCGCGGCAAGTTTTTTATCGTTGTGGACGCCGCCATGAACGATTTCATCCGTCCCGCGCTCTATGAAGCAATCCATCCCATCACGCATGTGACTCGCAACCGAGGCCAGCTCGTGAAGGCCGATATCGTCGGCCCAGTCTGCGAGACCGGCGACTGCTTCCTCCACGATTGGCCCATCGAAATGCCCGAACCGGGCGATGTGCTAGCGCTGTGGGGAGCAGGCGCTTACGGTTTCGCGCAATCCTCCAACTACAATTCGCGTCCCCGCGCCGCCGAAGTACTGGTAACCCAAAACAAATTCCGCACAATCCGTCGCCGCGAATCCGCAAGCGATCTATCCCGCGACGAGTGATTGACTCGTACCGCTTGGAGTTTTCCTTTGTAGCGGCGGCCTTCAGGCCGCCAGCCGTTGCCTTCCATTCGAACCATCGCGCGTCAAAGATCGTAGCGGCGCCGCCCAAATATCACTCCCCCCGCGCCGCCGCAGCCGTGGTAACCGCGTCCGCCCCCGGCGTCCCCGCCAACGCCGTGAAAAAATTTATACTCACAGTCGCCAATTCCGAAGCCGGAAACCGCGCCGCATACCGCTCATCCGCCTGCAAACCCGCCTCCCGCGCGCACTCCAAAAATATCGGCAGCTCCACCAAATATTGATCGGAAAATCCATGCGTCCCGTCATAAGCCACCACCGGCGTCTTCGATAAATTCGCGGCAGCCAATTCCGGCGGCAAAGTATGCAACTCCAAAACCAACAATCCGAAGCGCCCCACATAAGGCGCCCACCGCCGCAAATAACGCACCAGGTTCTCTTCCAATTCGTCCGCAGGAATTTCCTCGCCCAAATAAGCAAACGCTCCGCTCGACCGCCCGAGCCGCGTCCCCCGCACATAATTCGCCGGCGGCGAATAAGGCCGGTTGTGATCCAGAAACGACCGCACATGCAAAAGATCGTGAATGTCCAAACCGAGCGCTTCGAGGTCGCTGCCCAACTGCGCCGGACGATTGATATCTCCGGGGATTACGTGGCACACCGGCAGCTTCGCCTGACGCAACCGTTGCTTGGCCACGCGCCGCGCGACCTTGTTGAAGTCCGCGCCTACCAAAATTAAAGGATGCTTATCCAACATGCCCCCGCGCGCCGTCCGCGTCTTCACCACCTCATATAAATGTTGCAGAAACGTCCCATCGCCGCAGCCCATATCGCAAATGCCCTGCGGCTGGCGCGCAATCGGCCGGTTGAAAATCTCGATTATGATCTCATCCACTTTCTTGAAATAAGTCGTATGCGCCCCGCCGCTTCCCCAAACATTCATTCCGCGATTCACCAGCAACTCGACGCCGTTCTCATCCACTCGCGCGAACCGCGCGTTTCCAAAAAGCAGCGTGCTCAGCACGTTGAACATCGGCAGGTACGAAACCGTTACGCCATACGAAGTCGCAATCTGCGCGGCATACGCACCGCGCGAAGTCAGCCGCACGACCTCGCCCTCCCACGCCACCCAACCCTGTGTCTCCAGCAGATCAAACAGAAGATTTAGGCTCGCCTGATTTCCCGGCAGCTCGCGCCAATCCACCGGACCTTGCGACAAACGCGCCAGCACTCCGCCGCGCGCCAGCGCCACCATCGCCGACCCGATCAACATCCCATCGAGATGCCCGCGAATCTGTCCGCGAACTTTGTTCCCCAGCTCGTCGCCAGCCAATCCCGAATCGCCGATCCATCGTTCCTGCGCCTGTTGCACGAGTGCCCGCAGCGACGGCAACACCGGAAAATCCGTCTTGCCAAACAGGAAATCTTCCAGGAAGAGCGCCTTCGGAATGAATGAAGTAACTTCGCCGTAAAGCTCCGGCGCGAGGCGCGCCGCGATCTTTCCCTCGGACGTCAACGCATATCGCGTTTCCCCCACGCCGCCATTGTTGTCGATGTCACTGCCGCTCGCTCCGCCCCGCTGCTGCAGCCATCCGCCAGACGTCAACAATCGCAGCGCAACTCGCAAATATCCACGGTTCGCGTGAGTCGGCTCGGCGATGTCCCCGAGCGTCAGCCAAGAAGAAGGCGCCTCAAAAAGCCGAAACACTCCGCGGCCCGCCAGCGCCGTCACCGTCGGCGCCAGCACAATCCCCGCCAGGTGCGTGAAAACTGCCGCGCGAACCGCTGCTTTTTCGTCTTCCAACGCCGCTACCTCAGTCGCGAGCTCGCAGCCAACAAATCCAAACCCAAACGCGCAAATCTATTCGCGCCCTTCAAACAAATTTCTCCCTTCCACCAAAGCCCGCATCTTGCGATCCACCACGCTGCGTTGCAGCATCCAAAACCCGCAATCCGGATGAACGTAGTGCAGCCGTTCCACGCCAATCGTCTTCGCAATCAATCCGATCCTCGACGCGATCAGCTCCGCCGACTCCACCTCGTTATCCTTAATATCAATCACGCCGATGCCCAGCCCAATCGTCGGATTTAGATCGCCAAAAACCGCCAGCTCCTCGTAGCCGCGCCGCGCAAATTCCAATACCAAATGGTCCGCGTGCAAAGAATTCAGGAAGGGAATTAAATCGCGCCAGAATCCGCGCAGCATCGGCTGTCCGCCATAATTGCCAAAACAAATGTGCACCGCCTTCTCGTTCAGCACGCCATCCAGCACGCGATTGATCGCCTCCGCCGCCCACGGCGCATCCTGCGGGAATCCCACAATGCTCGCCTCGTCCAGCTGCACCGTCTCCGCTTCGATCAATTCCAGCTGCCGCCGCAAAACTCCTGCAATGTCCATCGCCAGCTCAGCCGTGCTCTTGTAAAAGCAATCCGTCAAGAGCCGCGCCAGCATGTGCGGGCCAGTACAAGTAAATTTCATCGGCGACTTCGTCAGCGTCCGCGAAAATTCGTAATCCCGCGGCAGATTCAAAGTCCCTTCGCGAATCCTCTCGACCACCATCCCCGCCGTCAGCAGACGAAATCCCGAAGCCCGGTCCGCGCGAAAGCGATCGAAATCCGAAAGCGAAAAGTTTTTGCGGATCCCTTCCATCTGCGAGACGAAATAATCCACCATCCCGTTCGTCTCCGGGTGGCTGGGATCAAAGCGCATCAATTCGCCGTCGGAAATCAGATCGAGGCCAGCCAGTTCCTGCGTCTTCAACACCGCCATCACCGCATCGCGCAATACCAGCCGCGAGGTATTTCCCACCAACCAAGATGGAACGGGATAACTCCCAACCACGGTCGTTTTGATTCGCGGAGTCACAGGTTCTCCTTCCACCCCGGGCGGTGCACCCATTGCAATTTTCCCGATGATACCCGAACTAGCATCGGCCTGTGTACGCATCGCAAGAAAACGGGCGAACATCGCCCAGCAATCTTGCTGCGCGGCCACGCGGATGTATACTGGCCGCGGAAACCGAATCGCAGCACCCGACTCTAGAATTTGCAGAAAAATAATGAAGCGTGTCATTCCGAGGGCGAATTCAGCCCGAGGAATCTGCTTTTCCTTTAGCGTCGGCGCAAAACGAACCGCGCCACACGGAGATCCGCATGCCCATCGTTGACGCAACCAGCAGCCTAGCCGCGGTAATCCAGGAATACGGCCGCCCGGACATCCACATCGGCGCCAGCGAAGACGAATCCCCCTACGTCCCGTTCAAGGAAAACGTCTTCATCCGCCATCTAGCCTTCGACGTCCGTACCAATTCCTTCGCCAATATTCTCTGGGTCAAAAAAGGCGGCATGCTCGGCCGCCATCGTCATCGCGGGCCAATCTCCGCCTGCACCCTCGAAGGCAGTTGGCGCTACCTCGAATACGATTGGGTCGCGCGCTCCGGCAGTTACGTCCGCGAAAATCCCGGCGTTATCCACACGCTCGTCTCCGACGATCCCAACGGCATGAAAACGATTTTCTTTCTGAACGGTTCCCTGGAATTTTACGACGACAACGACGCGCTAATAGAAACGTTAGACGTCTTCTGGTTCATAGATCACTACCTAAGCTACTGCCGCGCCAAAAATTTAAAGATCAACGAAAAACTCTGGATCTAAATTCGAGCACGGCACGCTAGCGCGGCGCTGATTTTGCAGTTGTAGCGGCCGCCTTCAGGCGGCAGCGATTGAAAAAAACACGCCGGGGAGTTGAGGCGGAGCAAGTCCTATAGGGGCGGGTCTAAGACCCGCCCTGGCGCGATCCAGCGCCAGCGGCGCGGCATAAGTTAGCCCAGCGCGTAAGCGCTGGGTATCAGCGCAAAGAAAAAAACAGCGCCGTAGGTGCCACACAAGGTTTTAGCATCGCGCACAATCCGTGCGCCGCGCAACAAAGGAAGGCAACTCGACATGTCCACTCCATACCGCGCCGACCACGTCGGCAGCTTCCTGCGCCCACCCGAACTCCTCGAGGCCCGCAAATCCGCCGCCAACAACGGCGCCCAACTCCACGCCATCGAAGACCGCCAAATAGACCGCGTCCTGGCCAAACAAAAAGATCTCGGCTTCGAAATTTTCACCGACGGCGAATTCCGCCGCCGCAATTTCATGAGCGACTTCACCGACGCCGTCGCAGGCTTCGATCTAGGCGACGCCGTGAACCGCACCTGGAAAGCCGGCCAAGCCAAAGACGCCCCAGTAAGCAGCGTCACCGGCATCGTCACCGAAAAACTTCGCGCCAAAGAACCCCTCACCGGCCGCGAACTCCCGTTCCTAAAAACCCACAGCCCCGGCGCCATCAAAATGACGCTCCCCAGCGCCACCCAATTCCCAGCCATCTCCTTCAAACGCGGCATCACCGACAAAGTCTACAAAGATCATTCCGAACTCCTCTGGGATATCGTCGCCATAATGAAATCGGAACTCGCGAGGCTTTCCGCCAAAGGCGTGAAGTACATCCAAATCGATGCCCCGCGCTACAGCTATTTCATGGACCCCAAATGGCGCGACTGGATTCGCACTGAAATGAAAGTCGAGCCGGACGCGCTGCTCGATGAATCCATTCGCGCCGATAATGCCTGCTTCGAATCCGCCCGCGGCCCCGGAGTCACTCTCGCCATGCATCTCTGCCGTGGCAATAATCGCAGCCACTGGTACGCCGAAGGCGGCTACGACGCCATCGCCGAAAAACTTTTTACCACCATGGCGGTAGATCGCTTTCTGCTCGAGTACGACGACGAGCGCTCCGGCACCTTCGAACCGCTTCGCCTGGTCCCGCGCAATAAAACGGTAGTCCTGGGATTGATCAGCTCGAAAAAAGCCCAACTGGAAAACGCGGACGACATCGCCCGCCGCATCGACGAAGCCGCGCGCTTTTTCCCCAAAGAAAATCTAGCCCTAAGCCCTCAATGCGGCTTCGCCTCCACCATGGAAGGCAATCTCCTAACCGAGGACGAACAATGGGCCAAACTCCGCCTGGTAGCAGAAGTAGCCCGCCGCGTCTGGAGTTAACGGCCCATTTTTAAAGGTTTAAATATTCTCGGCAGGCGCGTTAGGCAAAGAGATCTCTGTAGCGGCGCACTTTAGTGCGCCATCGCCGTTTCGGCAATAATCGAAGGCGGTCCGTGCAGTGAGCGGAAAAAACAAAGCGGGTGTCATCCCGCTTGCCCTGACGAAGGAAGGGAGCGCAGCGAGGGATCTGCTTTTCAGTTAAACGCCAGCAATCGGGAGAATCGGTTTTCTCTGCGCCCTCTGCGTCTCTGCGGTAGATCTGTTGGCGTTCGTTGTGCTACAGCGCAACACGAAGAAACAAACCGAATATTCTCCGTGACCTCTGCCTTCACTCTGTGCCCTCTGTGTTAAATCTTTTGACTTTACCTTCCGTCAAGCAAAAGCGCGACTCCATTCACATCCCGCAATCAAAAAACACAGTCTCGCCCTTTCCCTGCATCACCACATTCCACTCCAAAGCTCCCGCTCGTCCCGCCACCGCACGCGCAATCAAAGTCCCGCGCCGCGAAGGCTCGACTAAACTCAATACAAAATCCCGATCATTCCCCGCCTCATCCGGAAAATAAATCCGCGTAACCAATCTCTTCAATAGCCCACGCATAAAGACCGAAACCGCCAAATGCGGCGCCTGCATCTTCCCATCCGGCCCCGGCACAGCCCCGGGCTTGATAGTAGTAAAAGAAAATCTCCCAGCTTCATCCGTCGGCACGCGCCCATAACCCGAAAATCCGGCCTCCACAGGCTTATCCTGCAAATCCTCCGGATGCGCATATTTCCCAAACGAATTCGCCTGCCAAATTTCAATCACGGCATCCGGAATGGGAACGCCATCCCCATCCACCACGCGCCCTTCGATCGTCACGCGCTCTCCCGACACACCCGGCCCGGCCACTTCCGACCGGTTCATCCGCGTCAAGCCGATCGTAAAGAACGGTCCCACCGTCTGCGAAGTAGTCGCGCGCAAAGTCATTTTACTTTTCCATCGGCGTAGCTTCGCGCCCGCTCAAAATCACATCAAACCGGTAACCCAAAGCCTGCGCCGGAATCGTAGTTTCCCAATCGAACAAAGAAATCAACTTCTGCCTCGCCGCCTCATCCGCCGTGCAATTGAACACCGAATCGGACGCCAGCAAAGGATCGCCCGGAAAATACATCTGCGTCACCAAACGCGTCGCGAACGCCGGCCCAAACAGCGAAAAATGAATGTGCGCCGGCCGCCAAGCATTATGATGATTGCCCCAAGGATATTCTCCCGGCCGGATCGTCAAAAACCGGTAGCGCCCCTCGTCATCAGTCATTGCGTGGCCTTCGCCGGTAAAATTCGGATCGAGTGGCGCGTTATGCTGATCGTTCGCGTGCAAATATCGACCCGCCGCATTCGCCTGCCAGATTTCCACCAGTGTGTTGCGCACCGGCCGCCCATCTTCATCCATCACGCGCCCGCTAACGATAATCCGCGCGCCGAGCGCCTCGCCCGAGCCCGCGCGCGTCAGATCGCAAGCCTTCACGTCCACGAACTCCGGCCCAAACGTCGGCCCGGTAATTTCCGAAAGCGTGTGCGGCAAATAAATCAGCGGTTTCGTCGGCGCGCGCTTCACCGACGACTTATAAGGAGGATGCAAATGCGGCGGCTGCGTTCCCGGCGAAGGCCGCCGGTAAGCCAAAAAACCAGCCATGCTTTTACTCGCCATGCTTTCGAACCCTCAATTCCTGCCAAATCACCGCGAACAAAACAATTATATGCCGCCCACCCCGCGAATCTAAGTACCCGCCACCACGCTTGTCAAGGCCGATTATCGAAACTGCGTGCGCCTATCGCCCAATTCGTGTATCCTGCGCTGCGCTCGATTTATTACAGGGAGATTTCAATGCCTCGCGCCACTTCACGCACAGCCACCGACGAACCTTCTCACGCCGCCATCGTGCCGCCCAAACCCGCCGCTCCGCTGCCGCCCACCCCCTCCGCGCAAATTGACGCGCTCACTGGCGACCCGGATTTCATGACGTCGCTAGCCCGCGGCCTCGCCGTCATCCAAGCCTTCTCGCAAAAAAAGCGCCAGCTCACCATTTCGCAAGTAAGCGCCAAGACCGGTTTCTCGCGCGCCGCCGTCCGCCGCTGTCTCTACACTCTCGCGAAACTCGGTTTCGCTGGCTCCGACGACAATCGCCACTTCTACCTCCGTCCGCGCGTTCTTGCGCTCGGCCATTCCTACATTTCTTCCATGCCTCTCGCCACCGCCGCGCAACCGGTCCTCGAACATTTCAGCCGCCTGATGCACGAATCCTGTTCGATCGCCGCTCTGGACGGTCTCGACATCGTTTACGTCGCGCGCGCCAACGTGACGCGCATCATGGCCATTGACCTCGGCGTCGGCAGCCGCTTGCCCGCGTTCTGCACCTCGATGGGCCGCGTCCTCCTCGCGCATCTTCCGCCCGACGAACTCGAATCTTTCCTCGCGCGCATCCAGTTCACGCGCTACACCGAGCGCACGATCGTCACCGCCGACAAGCTGCGGCCGGTTCTGCGCCTCGTCCTGCGCAATGGCTACGCGATCGTGGATCAGGAACTCGAGCTAGGCCTGCGCTCCATGGCCGTGCCGATTCAGAATCCCAGCGGCAAAGTAGTAGCGGCAGTCAACGTCGGCGCGCACGCGCAACGTGTCTCCAATCAGGACATGCTCAATAAATTCCTGCCGCACCTGCAATCCGCGGCGCAAGAACTGTCCATGCTATTAAGGTAGGGGCGCGGCATGCCGCGCCCGCAGCTGAAACAACCGGCAGGATGGAAACGCCTGTCGCAGGCCATTTTAGCGTTGAATCCTGCAGCCGTGTTCGCACCATTGCGCCACCAGCCATAAATGGATCACTCCCGACGCTACGAAAATTCTCTAGTCGCCATCCTCTTCCTCACCTGGGGCACGGTCTTCCTCGATCGCATGTCCCAGCTCTACCTCGCGCCCTACATCATCCCCGAATTTCATCTCACTCACGAACAAGTCGGCATGCTCGCCTCGGTCCTAGCCATCACCTGGGCCGTCTCCACTCTTCTTTTCGGCGCGATCTCCGACCGCATCGGCCGCCGCCCCATCCTCATCCCTGCAGTCTTCGCGTTTTCGATTCTGTCGTGGCTCTCCGGCATCGCGCACAGCTTTCATCAACTCCTACTGATCCGCGCGCTCATGGGCCTCGCCGAAGGCCCCTGCTGGTCCATCATGACCGCGCTCATCGAGGAATCCTCCACTCCCACGCGCCGCGGACGCAACATCGGCATCGTTGTCAGCGCCGGCGCTCTAGTCGGCCTCGCAGTAGCTCCCGTGCTGACCACGCAAATCGCCGCCCGCTTCGGCTGGCGCTGGGCGTTTTTCGTAGCGGGCGCGCCCGGAATTCTGATGGGCCTGCTGATCTGGAAATTCGTCAAAGAACCGAAACACGAGGCAACCGACGGCAGGGAACCGCAAACAGAAACGCATCACCGCGTGAAGCTAAAGGATCATTTCTCGATCCTGCGCTATCGCAATATCTGGCTCTGCTGCGCGGGCGCCGCGGGATTTATCTCCTGGCTCTTCCTCTCGAATGTTTTCGCGCCGCTCTACATTACCGAAGTCGCGCATCAAGCGCCAACCACCGCCGGTTTTCTTCTAGGCGCCACGGGCCTGGGCAGTTTCATCCTGGGTTTTCTGCTGCCGTCTCTCTCCGATCGCCTCGGACGCAAACCCGTCCTGCTAGCCATGGCCGCGATGTCGGCATTAGTTCCGCTGGTGCTACTGATCCAGCCGCTCTACGCCTACCCATGGCTCCTAGCCGCGATCCTGCTTCTAACCAACGCAGGCCAAGGCATGCCCACTCTAGTAATGGTTCTGATTCCCACAGAAAGCGTCCCGCCACAATTCGCCGCAACCTCCATCGGCCTAGCCACCCTGGTCGGAGAAATCGTGGGCGCGACAATCGCCCCCACCCTAGGCGGCGCCCTAGCCGAAAGTCACGGCCTAGGCATCACACTCCTAATGGCCGCCGGCGGCACCGCCATCGTCTTCCTTTCTGCCCTCTTCCTAAAAGAAACCGCCCACATCAAATCCGAAAATGCGGCCGCGCTTCACCCGTCATAACGCGCGCGATGCCTCTTCCCCCACGCCGACATCAATTCCAAAATCGGCTTCAAACTTTCGCCATGCCGCGTCAACGAATATTCCACACGCGGCGGCACCTGGGCATAGACGCGCCGCCGAATAATCTCGTCGCGCTCCAGCTCCCGCAATTGCTGCGTCAACATTTTCTTCGTCACACCCGGAATCCGCCGCTGCAATTCCCCGAACCGGTGCACCCGCGCCTGCAGATAAAATAAAATCAAAGGCTTCCATTTCCCGCCGATGATGTCTCCCGTCCGCTTAACGGGGCAATCAAACTCATCCATCGCCGCTACCTCCCGCAGATACCAGGTTACAAAAAGGTGCCTACTACCAAAAAAGACACTTTAAACTAGAATTCCCCCGCTGGCTAAGATTGTGCAACGCGGCTCGGAATTTTGTAGCGGCGCACTTCAGTGCGCCATCGGTGTTGCGCCCGGAACGATGGCGGTCTAAAGACCGCCGCTACAAAAACTCGCTGGAAAGCGCGCCAATTCGGAGGAACCAATGCCCACCAAAAAACCCGTAATCATCTACGGCGCCAACGGCTTTTCCGGCCGCCTAGTCGCCGAATTCCTGCGCGAATACAACGTCCCCTTCATCGCCGCCGGCCGCACCCGCTCCAAACTCGAACACGTGATGAGCATGGTCCCCGGCATCGAATCCGCCGATTACGAAGTCGCCGAAGTCGGTGGCTCCGTGGACGAACTCGCCAAACTCTTCACCGGCGCAAAAGTCGTCTGCAACATGGCCGGCCCCTTCATCTACAACGGTCCGCGTGTCATCGAAGCCAGCCTTAAAGCCGGCTGCCACTACCTCGACATCGGCGGCGAACAGGCCTGGATCCGCACCGTCGCCGAACAATGGAGCGAAAAATTCGCCCGCGAAAATTTGCTTGCCGCGCCCGCCACCGCCTTCATGTCCGTCCCCAGCGCCATCGCCGCGCACATTTGTATCGAAGCCGCAGACATCGACACTCTCGAAATCCTCACCATGTTCAAAGGCGTTCCCACTTTCGGCTCCACGCAAACAATTTTCGCCGCGATCCAGACCGACGCGTATTACCTCGAACAGAATCAGTACAAGCAGTGGCCACGCGCCACCGCCTACGATGTCGTCGTCCCCGGCCTGATCCAAACCCAACTCGCGCTAACCTGGGGAGGCTTTCCGCACCCTGTCTGGTTCAAGGACCATCCGCAAGTCGCCAACGTCCGCTCGCTCGGCGGCATCTTGAATCGCGAAGTGATGCAAAACGTCCTAGCCACCGAAAAGCATTTCGAGGAAAATATCCGCCCGCTGCCCAAAGAAGAGCGCGAAAAGAAGCTAGCCGAAATGGCCAACTCGGTCCAGGCCGGCACTCCGCCACGCGAAAATCCGCGCGAGCAGCGCACTATTGACGTCGTCCTAGGCCGCGGCACCACCGACGATGCCCAATGCGTCCTTTTCGGTACCTGCTGCTATCGCCAAACCGGCCTGCTCCAAGCCTACGCAGCCCACAGCCTGATTCACACGCCGCCGCGCAAAACCGGTTTCCAATCAGCCTGCGCAGCCTTCGGCCATCGTGAGCTACTAAAAGTCCTGGAAAGCCACGGCCTAACGAAAGCAAGAATTAACTAGAATTCGCCTTATGCGGATGTCTCGATTCGCGCTTTGGCGGCTCAAGATCTTGGCTGCGATCCAGACTTTGCGCTAACTTAGCGCCGTAGGCGCGGCAGAAGTTAGCCCAGCGCGTGAGCGCTGGGAACAGTCGACAACAAGAACCGAGCGCCGTAGCCGCGACACATGCTTCTCACGAGATGTTCGGAGAAAACTCGCACCTTCGTGCCACAAAATCGCCGCCACCGCATCCCTAACCCATGCGCGCCATAGACTACTTCGACAAACAATCCGAAATCACCCCCAACCGCATCGCCCTGATTGACGGCGAAAAACGCCATACCTACGAAGACCTCCGCCACACCAGCCAAAAAATCGCTCGCGCTATGCACGCCGCCGGCCTCGACGGCGAAGAACCCGTCGCCATCTATTCCAGCAACGACGCCCGCGTCCTCTTCTGCATGCTGGGCCTCCTCCGCGCCGGAGGCGTCTGGGTTCCCATCAACTACCGCAACGCCGCGGACGCCAACGTCGAATATCTGAATTACGTCCGGACCAAATGGCTTTTCTACCACAGCACTTTTCGCGATCACGCAAAAGAACTAAAACAACGCGTCCCCACGCTGCGCCACCTGATCTGCATAGACGCGCCCGACAACGAAAATCCCTCACTCGAAGAATTCATGCAACAGGGCGCCCCAACAGACGATCACGACACATCCGACGCCCACGGCAACCCCGATCGCCTCGTAGGAATCGTCCCCACCGGCGGCACCACCGGCCCGGCAAAAGGCGTCCGCGTCACGACCCTCTCCTGGGGCACCATGACCGAAATGGCCTCGCACTACTGGCGCGGCGACACGGAAAATCCCGTCTGCCTAAGCGTCGCGCCGCTCTCGCACGCCGCAGGAGTCGTCGCCTTCGCCATGTTCACCATAGGCGCCACAAATGTAATCATGCCCGGCTTCGACGCGCTGAGAGTCCTGCAAAATATCGAACGCTTCCGCGTCACCCATTTATTTCTTCCGCCCACGGCGTTCTACGGACTCCTCTCCCATCCGGACGTCCGCAAATTCGATTATTCCAGCCTGCGCGTGTTCCTTCTCGCAGCCTCGCCCGTCTCGCCCGATAAACTCAAGCAGGGAATCGAAATTTTCGGCCCCTGCATGTGCCAATCCTACGGCCAGACCGAAGCTCCGATGCTCCTAACGTTCCTCGACCAAAAAACGCTAGCCGCCGCAGCAGCCGGAGATCATCCCGAACGCCTCAAAAGCTGCGGCAAACCCACCAGCGCCGTGCGTCTAGCCATCATGGACGATCACGGCCGCCTCCTGCCTCCTGGAGAAACCGGCGAAATCGTAGCCCGCGGCTCGCTAGTCACCGCCGGCTATTACGAATTGCCCGAAGCCACCGCCGAAATTCGCGGGCACAACTGGCACCACACCGGCGATGTCGGCTACCGCGATGAAGACGGCTTTTTTTATATCGTGGACCGCAAGAAGGACATGATCATCTCCGGCGGTTTCAACGTCTATTCCGCCGAAGTCGAAGCGGCCATCATGGCGCTGCCCCAAGTTCACGAATGTGCAGTAATCGGCGTCCCCGACGCAAAATGGGGCGAAGCAGTAAAAGCCCTGGTAGTCCTGCGCGAGGGCCAATCGCTAACGGAACGCGAAATCCTAGACCACTGCAAAACAAAACTAGGCGGGTTCAAATCGCCAAAATCCGCAACGTTCGTCCAAGAAATCGCCAAAACCCCAGCCGGCAAAATAGACCGCAAGCAACTGCGCAAACCCTACTGGACCAACACCGATCGCGCCGTCCACTAAAATTCCACAAGGGTCCGTAGGGGCGCTGCTTGCTGCGCCATCCCATGTCGCCCGCCCCGCGATCAATCACACAAGCACGATGCCGCCGACGATTCGCGTCACCGCCGCCCAGCCTCGCCTCCGGCTCTCTTGCTCTCCTCCAAACTCTGATTCGCCCGGAAAATCACATAAGCCCGAATCGCCGCCGCATCCCCCCGCGAAATTTCCTTCGCAAACGACACCATCCCATTCGGCTGCAACAATCCTCCCAACACAATCTGAAACCACTGATCGTTCGTCAAAGTGCTCGAATAACGCAAATCCGGCAAAACGCCGCCACTCACCGCCACGTCCCCATGGCACGTCGAACAATACCGCTGATACATCGCCTCGCCGCGATGCACGGTGGCCGCATTCGCCGTCGCCGCGGGGGGATTCAAAACCTGCGGCTCCTCCGCAGGCAAAGGCGGTAAAGTCCCCTTGCCATCAAGCTTAAACACAATCATCCGGCTGACATTCCGCACACGCCCTGATTTCAAAGCAATCTCGCCGGCAGCCAAAGGAAACACGCCGCCCCATCCTGCCAAAATCGCCACGTACTGTTCGCCGCGGACCAAATAAGTCATCGGCCCAGCAATCGCCCCCGTCTGTATCGGATATGTCCACACTCTCGTGCCCTTGTCCGCCAGATACGCTTCGAAATTTCCGCGCGCAGTTCCTTCGAAAACCAAATTACCGGCCGTCGCCAGCACTCCGCCGTTCCAAGCCTCCGACCGCTCAATGTCCCACGCCTGTTTCTGCGCCACAGGATCCCAAGCTACCAATCGCCCGGTAACGCTGCCAATAATCGCGCTCTTGATTTTTGGATCTTGCGGCATCCCCGCAGCCGCAAAATCCACGCCATTGTCGTATGCCAAAGCTCTCATCTTGAAATCCGCGTCCGACTCGTACGGAAACCCCGCGTCCTGAATCGGAACGTAAACCAATCCCGTCAGCGGGCTGTAAGCCATCGGTTGCCAACTGTGCGCGCCAAGCGGCCCGGGAATCACCAATTCGGGCTTGCCTCCGGGATATCGCGCAAGAGCCGATTCGATCGGCCGCCCCGTTTTCATGTCCACGCCGCTGGCCCAAGTAATGCGTGTGTAAGGCTTCGCGGAAATCAACTCCCCCGTCGCGCGATCAAGCACGTGAAAAATTCCATTCTTCGGTGCGTGCAGCAGCACTTTCCGAGCGCGGCCGTCAATCGTAAGATCGGCCAACACAATGTCCTCGTCCGAATCGTAGTCCCAAGCCTCATTCGGATTTTCCTGGTAATGCCACGCGTACTCGCCGGTCTCCGGCCGCAACGCAACAATCGAACAAGTAAAAAGATTGTCGCCGCCGCGCGGGCTGCGAATCCTTGGATTCCAAGGCCCGCCATTCCCCGTCCCGATGTAGAGAAGATCCAACTCCGGATCGTAGGCCATCGCGTTCCACACGGTCCCTCCGCCGCCGTATTTCCACCACTCGCCCGACCACGTCTTCGCCGCCTTCGCCAGCACAGGATTCTCGAACGGTTTCGCCGGATTGCCCGGCACAGTATAAAAACGCCACGCCATCTCGCCCGTCTCCGCGTCATACGCGGAAACATACCCGCGCACTCCCATCTCCGCTCCGCCGTTCCCGATGATCACTTTGCCCTTTACCACGCGCGGCGCCCCAGTAATCGTGTAGCGGAACCTCCGATCAATCGTCAGCGTTTGCCACGCCGGGTAACCCGTCACCGCATCCAGCGCGATCAATCGTCCATCCAGCGTCCCAAAAAAAACTTTCCCGCCCCACACCGCCACTCCGCGATTCACCACATCGCAGCAAGCATTTACCGCCCACTCCGGCGGCACTTTCGGGTCGTACGACCAGCGCACCGCGCCCGTCGCCGCATCCAACGCAAAGACTTTGCTCCACGCCGTCGTAAAATACATCACACCATCCACAACGATCGGTGTAGCCTCCTGCCCCCGCCGCGTATCCAGATCGTAGAACCACGCGAGCCCCAGTTGACCGACGTTCGTGTCGTTGATCTGCTTCAAAGGACTAAATCGCTGCTCGCTGTAAGTTCGCCCGTAAGTCATCCAATTCCCGGGCTCCTCATCAGCGCGAATAATCCGCGCCTCATCCACCGCCTTTCGAGCGCGCGTCGCTGCGGCGTCCTCAGCCACACGCGCTTCACGCCGCCCGCAACCCGTTCCCACCGCAGCGCAAATCGTCGCGACAACAAAAATTTTATTTCGTGTCATCACTCTCCCGAATCACGCAACACACGAACACCCGCGCGCAGTCTCGTATCGCGTTGCACAAACGAAGTCAAGACGCCGCATGACCTCAGAACATCCCGTCGTGACCGATATTCGCACGTACGCTCGATTAAAGTCTTGACAAAGTACCACCCCAGCCTTAAACATTCTGCCCATATCGCGGGTGTACGCGGACGATTCAGCCTTCCTTACCTGTCCGCTAAGGGGTGAGCCATGAGCGCACGTTTCGCGCGTCTCGCGGTCCTGTCAGTTGCACTATTCTTGTCCTTCGCCGGCTCAGCCTTCGCACAGATCACGGGCGCGCAGTTAAGCGGCTCCGTTCGCGACGAAAGCGGCGCAGCCGTCAAGGGCGCTAGCCTCACGCTGCAGGAAACCTCCACCGACGCGAAGTACTACGCCACCTCCAACGACTCCGGGCTCTACGCCATTCCGAACCTGCCTCCGGGCCAGTACGATCTGACCGTCACGTTCCAAGGCTTCGCCACCCACGTGCACAAAGGCATCGTCGTCACCGTCGGCCAGACCGCCACAGTTGACGTCGTGCTGAAAGTCGCCACGCAAAACGAGCAAGTCACCGTCACGACAGAAGTTCCCCTGATCGAACCTACCAAAACCGAAATCAGCCAGGTTATCAACAGACAGCAAATTCAGGATTTGCCCATCAGCACCCGCCAATTCACAGACTTTGCTTTGCTAACCGCTGGCGTCGCCACCGGCCGTACCAGCCTGCAGTCCACGATCACCGAATTTGAAACCACCCGCATCTCCTTCGCCGGCATGCGCGACCTCAGCAACATGGTTACCGTGGACGGCGCGGACAACATCAACACGGCCACCGGCTCGCAGCGCTCCACTCCTCCGCAGGACTCGGTACAGGAATTCCGCGTGGTGAACAATGCGTTCGGCGCCGAATACGGAAGGGCCCTCGGCGGCATCGTCAACATCGTCACCAAGTCTGGCACCAACGATTTTCACGGCTCGATCTACGACTACCTGCAGAACAATGCCACCGACGCGCGCTCTTTGCTCCAGCCCGCTCCCGATGCCTACGTATTGCGGCAGAATCAGTTCGGCGCCGCGGCCGGCGGCCCCATCAAGAAAGATAAAATATTTTTCTTCACGAACTACGAAGGTCAGCGTCGCGGTGAATCTCCCACCTATCCCGGTGTGCTGTACCAGAATCTCGATCTCATCAATGCCTCCAAGGCAGCTCTGGGCATCGCTCCCGAGGACCTGAACATCCTCAAGACCAAGAACAACGATTACGGCATCGCGAAAATTGATTACCAGATCAACGCGAACAACCACTTCAGCCTGCGCTACAACGTGGAAGATGGCCGAGACATGAATCAACTGGTCGGCAGCACGCTCGACGGCGGCGGCATCGGCGCACCCAGCAGCGGACACAATCTCTTCCTCCGCGATCAATCCCTGGTAGGCGACCTCGCCACCACCGTGAAGCCCGATCTGGTGAATAGTTTCCTGGTCCAGTACGCGCGCCGGCACTACAACTTCCCCGGCGTCACCGGCCAGCCCAACCTGGACATTCCCAACACACTACTCTTCGGCCACAACTTCGGCGTTCTCGATGCCATCTACGAGAGCCGCGCACAAGCCACCGACTCGCTCGCTTGGGTAAAAGGAAACCACGTCGCGAAATTTGGCGCGGATTTCAACTACGTCAACAATTTCGTGATTTGGCCCGGCTTCACTCCCATGCGCATCGTCCTCCCGGGTCTGAACTGTTTAGTGGACTTCGCCAACTTCGTGAATACCACCGCGGCCATTCCGTCCAACCCCGCCGACGGCCCCTGCCCGGTCGCCGCGCCTCCGTACTTTCCCCCGACTCCGGGTCCCAATCCTTTCGATCCTCTAAACGGCACCCCCATCGTCTTTTGGGGCGCCCCGGTAGGAACAATCCCGAATCCTCCGAGCGGACAGTTGCCGACTCCGCCGCCGATTCCGACCAACTGGCAAAACGCTTACTTGCCCAGCGAAACGGTGAATTTCTCCGAAACCCTGAATCACTCCTACTACGGTTTTTATGCGCAGGACCAATGGCGCTTGAAGCCCAGCCTTACTCTGAATTACGGTTTGCGCTACGATTTCGAGACCGGCCTTTCGAAGCAGATTAACGGGCATTACAACGGCGTGCAGCCTCGCGTTGGACTCGCGTGGTCGCCTGATGGCAAGACCGTCGTGCGCGCTGGTTTCGGCCTCTTCGACGACCGTTACAACCTTTCGTTCCTCTTCATCACGCAGCCACAACGCCCCGTGATCATTCCCGGCGAGGCATTGCCCGGTATTCGTCAAGGCGCCAACACCGCCACGTGGGTTTTGAACCAACTCACACCCGGGGCTTTCGGGCTGCCCGCGGATGCCGCCAAGACGCTCGTTCTCACCGGCCAAGTTCCGGACCAATTCATCACTGGTCCGTGCCCGCCTTCTTGCACCGCCGGCGCCGGTATGGTTCAACACAACAGCAAGATCCCTTACTCCGAGCAAGCCAACATCGAAATAGACCGCCAGATCACCAACGGCCTCACCGTTAGTGCGGGCTATCTTTGGGTTTCTGCGCATCACTTGGTTCGCGCCGAAAACCTCAACGTCTGTCCGCCCTTCGGCGCTGCCGCCGGCACCACCGTTCCCAGCGTCACGCCTGGCACTCCGGCTTGTCCGCCGGCGGAAATGCCCCCTTCTGCATGGCCCACCGGGAAGGCCTTCTTCTACAACGGGCTGAATCCAGGAGGCTCGCCAGCCTATTCCAATGCCGGCCTGCTCTACTACACGGACAACACCGGCAACTCCAATTACAACGGCTTGACTCTGCAATTGACCGAAAAATTCAACAGGATCTTCACGCTGAATGCCAATTACACCTGGTCGCACACTTTTGACGACGGCACCTTCACCACCTTCGTCAGCACGCCCCAGGATCTCTACGATCGCAAACTGGAATACGCCAATTCCAACCAGGATGTTCGCCAGCGTTTCGTCGCGAACTTCAGCATCGAAGGCCCCAAGGACAGCATCTTCCGCAACTTCACATTCAGCAATATCGTGACGTTGCAGACCCCGCGTCCCTTCACTCTGTTTGTCGGCTTCGACGCCAACGGCGACACCAACCCGGTCACCGACCGCGTGGGCCTTTCGCCGCGCAACAGTTATTACGGCGACGACCTCTATTCCTGGGACCTGCGCCTCGCGCGCTACTTCCCGATCAAAGAGCGTATGCGTCTCGATTTGATGGTGGACGCCTTCAACGTGCTCAATCGCCCCAACGTGGACGAAGTCACCTCGGTCTACGGTGCGGCCGTTTTCTGCGGACCCACCCCGAAGCGCTACAACGACGCCGCCACCATCGCAACTCAAGACGCCGCCAACGCCTTTGACACCGGCACCGGTCCTCCAACGTGCCCGCTCACGGGTTTGGGTCCTGTCCCGGCGCCTCCCGTGCCGAATAACCTTTTCGGCGCCCCAAGGACCATGCTGAATCCGCGCCAGTTCCAATTCGCGGCCAAATTTTCGTTCTGATCCCCAGGGGGAGGCTGGACCTCTCGACGGGCAGCTGTCATCCCGAGCGCAGCGAGCGATCTGCTTTTCGCCAGCTTGAGCCGGTAACGTAAGCTCCTTCGGCACCAATGGATTTGCTGCGACGCAAGGCACTCGGGCCACAAATACAATGCCGTAGCTTTTCTTGACTCGACCGTCCCTCAGGAGAACTTGTTTGTCCAATTTCGCGCCGGAGCATGGTTCCTGGCATTGGCGGTTCCGCCTGGGACGCCACCATTCGGGTATGCTGTCGGTGAAACTTCTAGGAAATCGGCAATCGCAGTCTGCGTGAGGCGATCTTGTGGACCGTGGACATTGACGTGGGCGGCACTCTAACCGACGCCCTCTTCACCGAACACGAAAAATCGTTCTGCGTGAAAGTGGACACCACGCCCCACGATCTAACCGTCTGCCTGTTTGATTGCCTGTCGCAAGGCGCCGGTAAATTGGGCTTCCCGGGCTCAACCGAACTCCTCGAACACGTCGAGCTAATCCGCTGGTCCACCACCATTACCTCCAACGTCCTGGCCGAATCGCGCGGTCCCCGCGTCGGCCTGCTCGTCACAAAAGGCCACGAAAATAATCTCTACGCCACGAATTCGCACACCAGCGTCCTCGATCGCCTCGTCGCCGCGCACGATGTCATCGGTGTAAATCATTCCTCCGACGACACCGACATCATGAACGCCGCACGCAAACTCCTCGAAAGCGGAGTCCGTCGCATCTGCGTCAGCCTCCAAGGCGCGCATCAGGATCCCCGCCGCGAAATCGCCATCAAGCGCATCATTGACCAACAATATCCGGATCACTTTCTCGGCTCCGTCCCGGTCCTCGCCGGAAGCGATATCTCCAAGTCCTCCGACGACGCAACACGCACCTACTCGGCGCTCATCAACACCTACACGCACGGCGCCCTCGCCGCCACGCTGTTCAAAGCCGAAGATGAACTGCGCGAAACTTCCGGCTTCACCGGCGCGTTCCTGGTCAGCCACATCAACGGCGGCGTAGCCGGCGTCGCAAAAACCAAAGCGATTGACACGATCGAGTCCGGCCCCATCCTCGGCATTCACGCCAGCGCCTATCTCGCGAAGGCCTATGGCCTCGACAATGTCGTCGCCATGGACATCGGCGGGACAACCGCAAAAATCAGCATCCTGCGCAATGGCGAACCCGTTTATCGCAAGCCCTCCGACTTTTTCGGCATCCCGGTAGCGATCTCGCTCCCGGATTTGCGTTCCATCGCGCTCGGCGGCGGCAGCGTAGTCAAACCCATCGCGGGTTCGCATCCGCCCGCCGTACAACTCGGTCCCGAAAGCATGGGCTCCTACCCCGGTCCGGCCTGCTACGGTCTCGGCGGCGATCAGCCCACGCTCACCGACGCGTTCGTCACCGCCGGTCTGATCAATCCCGATTATTTTCTCGGCGGCACAAAAACAATTGACCCAGATCTCGCCCGCAAGGCCATCGCCGATTGCGTCGCTGCGCCTCTGCATGTATCCACCGAAGAAGCCTGCCGCATCATCATCGCCCGCGCCTTCGAATCGGTAGCCGCGATGATTGCTACAGCCAGTAAAGAATTGCGCCAGGATCTATCGAACTCCGTCCTCTTCGCCTACGGCGGTAACGGCAGCCTCTTCGCCTGCGGCGTAGCCGAAATCGCCGGCCTCGACCGCGTCCAACTCTTTTCCCTAGGCCCCGTCTTCAGCGCCTTCGGCTCCTCAGTCTCAGACATCCTCCACGTCTACGAAAGCTCTTTGGCCGGCGTTCCCATTTCCGCAGAAGGCGTTGCCCGCATCCGCCAAATCGTCGAAGACCTGAAGGCCGAAGGCGTGAAAGACCTGCTAGGCGAAGGCATCAAGCCAGACAGCATAAAATACGCCGTGGAAATCGAAGCTACAGAAAAGGGCGGCGCATCCTTCGCTTTCGCGTGCAACGAGCAATCACTGCGCGACGAAAACGCCCTGAAAGCCGCTCTAGTGTCAGCCGCAACACAGGCGGCAACCAACCGCAGCACCGAGTCGGAACTCGCGCTCGACCTGCTCCGCGTCTCCGTGAAAAAGACGATGCCCAAGCCCAAGCTAATCGAGCGCCCAATACAAAACGCAGATTCGACCCACGCCTGGAAGGGAACTCGCCAAGTTCTCTGGGGCAGCAAAACCGGCGAAGCCAAAATTTACGACTGGGATCAACTCCAACCAGGCAATCAAGTCGAAGGCGCCGCCATTCTCGAAGACGCCAACACCACCTACTTCGTCCCAGAAAACTGGACCCTGCAAATGGACAAATTCAACAACGCCGCGCTAACGCGCCAAAGCAAAAAATCATGATCAACTTCGAAGCCAGCGCAGCCCATCCGGTCAAGATCGTAGGGGCACGGCATGCTGTGCCCGCTGTTCCAGCGCCACCAACGCATCCGTTGTACACAGGAATTTAAAATGACCACCCAACAAAACAACCGCCTCCGCATCACCGAATGCCTCGACCTCGACCTAACCACCGATCAATGGCTCTGCAACCGCTGCAACCACTCGCTCGGCCCAGCCAACGAAAATTACAAAAAAGGCTGCCTCGTCCACGATCGCGACCCTCGCGAAATCCATCCGCCTCTAGTCACCGGCGCGTTCAATTTTTCCCCCGACCCGCTCTGGGTGCGCATCGTCGAATTCTACTGCCCCGGCTGCGGCACCCAACTCGAAACCGAATACCTCCCGCCCGGCCATCCCGTCACCCACGACATCGAAATTGACGTAGACCGCCTCAAAGAACGCCTGCGCCAAGGCGAATTCACCATTCGCGATCAGCGCCTAGAGGCCACCGAATGAATTCCATAGACATCGACGTCGGTGGGACCTTCACCGATCTCGTCCTCAACTACAACGGGAAATCCCTGATCCGCAAATCTCCCACCACGCCCTACGATCTCTCCGTCTGCTTCACCCGCGTGATCGAAGAAGGCGCCGGCGCGCTCGGCCTCAAAATCGACGAGTTGCTCCCCGCCATTGACATGATCCGCTACTCCACCACCATCGCCCTCAATCGCCTCATCGAAAAAAAAGGTCCGCGCCTCGGACTCATCACCACCGAAGGCCATGAAGACGTCATCCTCATCGGCCGCGGCGCGCAATGGATTGACGGCACCCGCGTCGCCGAACGCCGCAATCTCTCCGTGCAGCGCAAACCCGATCCCCTGATTCCGCGCGACATGATCGTCGGCGTAAAAGAACGCGTGGATTCCCGCGGCAGAATCATTCGCCCGCTCGATGAAAACGACGTTCGCGAAAAAGTCCGCTACCTCACCAGCCGCGGCGCCCGCGGCTTCGTAGTCGCTCTTCTCTGGGGCTTCCTGAATCCCGCCAACGAGCGCCGCGTGAAAGAAATCATTCGCGACGAATATAAAGAATTTCACATTGGCTACTTGCCGGTAGTTCTCGCCGGTCAAGTCGTCGGCAAACTAGGCGAATACGAAAGAACTCTCGCCGCCATCCTCGACGCCTATCTCCAGCGCTCCATGCAAATCGAACTTTCCGCCATGTGGGACAAGCTCCGCGAAAAGGGCTACTCCAAACCGCTGCTGATGATTCAAAGCTCGGGAGGCATCGCCGAAGTATTCCGCACCGCCGCTAGCCGCACTTTCAATAGCGGTCCCGTCTCCGGCCTCATGGGCGCGCATCACGTCGCCAAATCTCTCGGCTACCAAAACGTCGTCATGACTGACATGGGCGGCACCAGCTTCGATGTCGGCCTGGTCGTCAAAGACAGCGTCCGCAGCTACGATTTCCGCCCCATCATTGACCGCTGGATGGTCGGCATCACCATGATCAAGACTCTTTCCATCGGCGCGGGCGGCGGCTCCATCGCTTACATCAATAAACTCCTCGAAAATCGCGTGCAAGTCGGCCCGCGCAGCGCCGGCTCCATCCCCGGTCCCGCCTGTTTTAATCTCGGTGGCACCGAACCCACCGTCACCGACGCCGACGTCGTTCTCGGCTACCTCAACCCGCAATTTTATTTCGGCGGCAAAATGCGCCTCGACAAAAATCGCGCCATCCAATCTGTCCGCGAAAAAATCGCCAAGCCCCTCGGCATCGGCGTCGAAGAAGCCGCCGTAATCATCCGCAAAATCGTCAACGGCAATATGGCTTCCGCGATCATGAAAGAAGTTCACCTGCGCGGTCACAGCCCCGAAGATTTCATTCTCTTCGTCGGCGGCGGCGCCGGACCCACACACGCCGAAGGTTTCAAAGCCGATATCCCCAAAGCCGTCACCTTCGCATTTTCCCCGGTTTTCTGCGCCTTCGGCTCCTCCACCATGGACATCATGCACGTCTACGAAGCCTCCAAAAAACTCACGCTGATGGAACCGCGCACCCAGCAACTCTCGAACGAATTCGCCTCATTCAACGAAACTGTCGAACAACTCGTCGAACAAGCCCGCCGGGATCTCACCGGAGACGGTCTGAATCTCGCCGACGCCTCCTTCGTGCTGGAACTCGACATGCTCTATGGCGGCCAATTCCACGTAAAACGAACTCTCTCTCCGCTGCTGGCAATCCACAACCAGCAAGACGTCCGCATCATCTGCGACGCCTTCAACAAAGAATTCAGCGAAGCCTTCAGCCCCTTCGTAGTAAATCCCGAAGGCGGCATTTTCATCGAAAGCTTCATCCTGAAAGCAATCGTTCCCACAAAAAAAGTAGAGCTGCCAAAGCTAACGCTAGAAGGCCGCGACCCAGCCGCCGCCCGCAAAGGCCAGCGCCCAGTCTACTGGCCCACAGAAAAAGACTTCAGCGACACGCCAATCTTCTCTTACGAATCCCTGCGCCCCGGCAACGCAGTAGAAGGCCCAGCAGTAATAGAAGGCGAATACACCACGCTAGTAGTGCCGCCGACAATGAATTTCACCATAGACCAGCGCGGCCTAGGCATCCTGGAGAACAAATGACGCAACAAGTAATCGCAGCGCCAAAAAGTCCCGACGCAGGCAGGGTGTCCCGCGAGCTCGCCGCAGCGGGGTCAGTAGCGCCGGCTCGTCCCGACGCAGGAGGGGCGCCCCGTCGGCTCTTAGCTTTTGACTTTGTAGCGGCCACCTTTAGGTGGGCGCCTTTGACTTGTCTGTTGCTTTCGCAGTTCGCGTTGCCTTTGACGTTGTAGCGGCGCACTTTAGTGCGCCATCGGTCGGCTTGGCCGTTGCCGTGACGGTCGTAGCAAACAACGGCTCGCCAGCCAGCGCAACGGAGCGGCTGTCATCCCGAGCGCAGCGAGGGATCCGCTTTTCCCAACCTCGCCGCAACGCGCGATCCGGAAGGGCAGGGCTTCAGCCCCGCCGTGAGCATAAGCACCAAGGGGCTTTAGAGTCTGTGTGAGAACTCGGGTTGACGCGTCTCTTATACTGCAGGAGAGAGGAGACGCCATGGCAAAATTTCTGGATTACAATCCGGAGCAGGCGTATTTGCTGCCACCGAGCGTGCGCGACGTGCTGGGAGCGGATCACTTGTGTTTTTTCCTGCGGCGCGTGGTGGCGAAATTGAACCTGGACGGTTTCCGCGACGAGTATGGAGCCGAAGGCGGGCCGGCGTACGCGCCCGAGATGTTGGTGGCGGTCTGGCTGTACGCCTACGCGCTGAGCGTGACCAGTTCGCGTCGCCTGGAGCAGCGCATTCGCGAAGATTTGGCGTTTCGCTATCTGGCGGGCGGAGCGACGCCGGATCATTGGACCCTGAATGCCTTTCGGCGGCGACACGGGAAGGGACTGAACGATCTGTTCACGCAAGTGCTGGAGCTGGCGCGGAAAGCGAAGCTGGGCAAGCTGGGGCACGTGGCGATTGATTCGACGCGCATCGCGGCGAACGCCTCGCGCAACCGCATCGACACCGAGCAGGCGTTGCGGGATGCGCGGGCGCGCCTGCGGCGAGACATCCGCCGCTGGCAGCGACAGTGCGATCAGGAAGATCCGAATGAGGGGGCCGGAGTGGCCGTGGGTCAGGCGGTGCTGGAGCGGCTGGAAGAGCAGCTGGAGGCGATTCCCGAACGGCTGGAGCGCTTGCACAAAGCCGGGTTGAAAAAGATTTCGCGCACCGATCCGGACAGCCGTTTTTTGCGGGAGCGCGGCGGATTCACGCTGGGCTACACGGTGGACCTGGCGGTGAGCGAGGATCATGTGATTTTGGCGCAGCGGGTGACGCAGCACACCAACGATAACGAGTCGCTGCTGCCCATGGTGCAAGCCGTCGAGCAGCAGGTCGGGAAAAAGCCGGAACGAGTCAGCGCGGACAGCGGTTTTTTCTCCCTCGCGAATTTGCAGAGCTTGGAGCAAGCGGGCATCGATGCCTACGTTCCGGATTCGACCTTGGCGCACGAGATGAACTTCGGCCGTCGCGTGCGGGGAGCGGCGCCGGCCCGGGAGCGGTTGCATCGGCGGATGCGGCAGAAGCTGCGCGATCCGGTGGGCCGGGCGATTTACCAGCAGCGCAAGGCGATCGTGGAACCGGTGATCGGAGTGCTGAAGGAACAGAGAGGAATGCGGCGTTTTGCTCGTCGCGGGCTGGCGCAGGTGGCGGTGGAGTTGGCCCTGGCCGCCACGGCCTACAACCTGACGCGGATGTGGCGCACCCGCTAGTCGCGCGGCCGCCGCTAAACGAGAAACGTCATCAAGCAACATGTTCTTTCACCCGAATTCGCAATCATTAATCGCGCGGCTCCCGAGTCTTCACACAGACTCTTTAGCCCCTGAAGCCAGTTCTTGCGGTGGTACACGAATATTCGCAATCGCCAACTTAATTCGTGCAACGAAAGAGGAAAAAAATGCCCATCCCAACTCTCGCCGAAAAACTAGCCTGGCTAAAACCCAGCCCGGCCACGCCACACGAAAAAGCCTGCGCCGCCAAAGTCCCCCAAGGCGATTACGAAATCGGCGTGCAAATCACCAACGACATCCTCGACGAAGCCATGGAAGTTTTCGTCCGCTCTTCCCGCAGCTATTTCGGCGTCTCCGGCGATTCCATGGTCGCGCTCTTCACCGCTGGCGGCGATCTCATCAACGCTTCCTGCGGCACCTACCTCCACGCCATCATTCAACCCATCGTCATCAAATTCATCCTGAAGTATTACGAAAAAAATCCCGGCATTCGCGATGGCGACATCTGGTACACCAACGACGCTCTCTACGGCGGCATCCACAATCCCGACCAAGTCGCGCTCATGCCGGTTTTCTACAAAGGCCAACTCCTCGCCTGGGCCTCCGCTGCGCTGCACACCACCGAAACCGGAGCGATCGAGCCCGGCGGCATGCCCGTCAGCGCCAAATCCCGCTTCGAAGAAGGCCTCAACCTCCCGCCCATCAAAATCGGCGAAAATTTCGAAATCCGTAACGACTTCCTCGAGTTCTACTCCGTCTACGGCTTGCGCGCTCCCGCCATGTTTATCTCCGACCTTCGCGCCCGTTGCACCACCGCCGACCGCGTGCGCGTCCGCGTCCTCGAATTGGTCGAAAAACGCGGCCCCGATTTCGTCGTCGGCCTCATGCGCAAAATGTGCGAAACCGCCGAAGCCGGCGCGCTGAAAAAAATCAAAGCCCTCCCCGACGGTAAATTCCGCGCCGTCGTCTTCAACGACGCCATCGGCTGGACGCCCGCCCTCGTCCGCGCCTGCTTCCTCACGCTCACGAAAAGCGGCTCCCGCATCACCTTCAATTTCGAAGGCACCTCTCCCGAAAATCCCTCCTCCTACAACGTCCATCCGCAAGCCGTCGTAGGCCACATCGCCAATTTCATGTACGAATACATTTTCCACGACCTGCCCATCTCCAGCTCCACTTTCGCGCCCATCGATTTCGAATTTCCCGAGGGCATCATTCTCAACCCCGATAAAATGGCCGCCACCAGTTGCTGCGTCTTCATCGGTATGCAAGCCCGCTGCGCCACTCACAACGCCTTCGCCAAAATGATTTTCTCGAATGCAGGACTCTGGAGCCAGGTCGCCGCCGCTCCCGGCAGCCAGCACACGTCGCAAATCTGCGCCGGGCACTCGCAGTGGAATCTCGCCGTCTCCGACGTCCTCTCGTTTTCTCTTAACACGCAAGGCCAAGGTGGCCGCTCCGCGCAAGATGGCATGGACGCCTACGGTTTCGCCTGGTGCGCTTTCGGCCGCGCCCCCGATTCCGAGCAAGTCGAAAGCGAACTCCCCGTCACCGTCACGCTTTCGCAGCACTGGAAAGATTCTAGCGGCCCCGGGCTCCATCGCGGCGGCTCCGGCGGCGTCCAGCAATGGATGATTCACAAAGTTCCCGAACTCGTTTCCATGTGCATGGGCAATGGCAGCAAAGTTCCGCTAGGCCAGCCGCTCTTCGGCGGCTACGCCTCCTCGCCCATCCCCGGCATCAGCATCCGCAAAGCGGATCTGCTGAAACAAATGTCCGAAGCCAATCCGCGATTAACCATGGACCATCGCGCCATACTCGAAGACCACTCAATCCAGGGAAATTGGACGATGGAGCTGATCGCCCGCACTCCAAAAGTGTATGAAGAAGGCGATCTCCTCTTCGGCTTCAGCGGCGGCGGCCCCGGCTACGGCGACCCGCTCGAACGCGACCCCGCTCAAATCCTCGAAGACCTCAAAAAGAAAATAATCTCCGACTGGACCGCGCAGAACATCTACCGCATAGCTTACGATCCAATCCGCCGCAAGTTAGATCCCGAAAAAACCAAGCAGCTAAGAGACGAAGAACGCCAAGCCAGAAAAGCCCGCGGAAAACCGTTCGACGAATTCCAAAAAGAGTGGACCAAAAAGTCCCCACCCAAAGAAATCCTGCAATACTACGGCACCTGGCCAGACGCCAAACCCACAGGCCCAATCTTCCGCCCATGAGCGAAACTGTCCATCACGCGCCGGCCCAGGCAATCCGTCAACAAGGGTCCGTAGGGGCGCTGCTTGCTGCGCCCCAGCTTGCCACGATCACAAGTACTTGCCCAACACTCGCATTGTCTCGACCGATGCGTATCTCTAATATTTGAAAAATCGCATCTCAAAATCCGCGACCAACGCCCCAACCCATGCCTCCCACTCCCCGCGAAATTCTAAAACAACTCCTCCAAGGCATCCATCCCCCGAAGCCGCTCTTCCTCCCGATCATCTTCAACCTCGGCGCGAAAATCGAAAACACCCCGCTCCCCGCCTATCTCACGAATCCCACGAAAATCACCAACGCCCAACGCCAAATCCGCACCCGCCTCCGCTCCGACGGCGTATCCTGCTATTTCGACCCCAACCTGGAAGCCGAAGCCCTAGGCGCCACAATCGAATGGCCCACAAGCGACGAACCACCGAAGCAACACTGGCCGAACAATCCGAAAAAAGGCGAACTCCCGAACAATCCCCGCACTCCCGAAGAAGCAGCCAACCACCCGCGCGTCAAGGTAGCCGTAGAAGTAATCCAGCGCCTGAAATCCCTACTCCGCGACGAACCGCTCCTGCAAGCCGGAATCTCCGGCCCATTCACGCTAGCCGCCCAACTAACCCAACAATTCGGAAGGGAATCAATCAATCGCAACGATCTCCCGGACACCGCCGTCGAACTAGCCGCCGCCACAGTCATCCAGGTAGCGACCAAACTGGCAGAAGCCGGCGCCCACATAATCTTCATCCACGAAGAAATTCTCCCAACGCTGACGCCGCAAACCGCCGAAGCTTGGGCCTCAAAGCTAGCTCCGGCAATCAACATCATCCGCTTCTACCAAGCTCTCCCAGTCCTGCAAATCACAAACCACCAAGCCTTCGCAGAAAATAGCGTCGCAATCTCTCAGCAAACCTGGGACTGCGTCCTCTGCCCAACTCTCCCCGCCGAACCAAACGCAACGTTCCTGCACGCACGAACCGAAACCACTCCACCGCTAGGTATAGCCATACCGACGGCCGCCTTCCAATCCGAAGATCACAGCGCACAAAACTTCCGCCAATCGCTTCATACTATAATTGGTGACATGCACCCGGTGCTCATCACCACGGCGCAAGACGTCCCAGCAACAACGGACCTCAAGCAACTCTCCAATCTATCGGAGGAAATTCATCGCTGAAGAAAGGATCAACTGGTATGCGTACCCAAAGTGCAGTTTGTAGATGTTGAGATATTGATCGGAACGTTTCTGAAGACGAGCATCGCGCCTCTGGCAAAACGTAAAGGGCGGTTTGTAGGTATGAATGCTTCTGCACGCTGTTCTGTGTTCGTCAATCGACCAGCGCCGTAGGCGCGGCAGAAGTTAGCCCAGCGCGTGAGCGCTGGGTACCTGTTCGAAAGTGAGTCGAGCGCCGTAAGTGCGACACGCCGTGCGTTCGCTAAGGCTTGCACCACAAAAATCGCAACATGACCCGCGAACTCCAAACTGACGCCGGCGTTCGCCCAGTCCGCCTCCGCACGACCGGCGCCACGCTCGAACGCCGCCCCGACGGCACTCTCTATGTCCGCCCCGAAGAACCACTAGGCCCCTACCCCAACGTCCTAACCGACCGCCTAACCCACTGGGCGAAAACGACGCCAGAAAAAACCTGCATAGCCCAGCGCCAATCAAACGGCGCCTGGCGCACAAAAACCTACGCGCAAGTCGAAAACGCGGTACATCACATCGCTCAAGCCCTATTAAACCGTAATCTCACAAAAGAAAATCCCGTAGCCATCCTCTCCGAAAACGATATCGAACATTACCTACTGATGCTCGCAGGCCAGCACGTAGGCATCCCCACAGCCCATCTCTCGCCGGTGTATTCCTTGGTCTCCCGCGATTTCGGCAAACTCCGCCACGCCCTGAACCTGCTAACGCCCGGCCTGGTCTTCGTCCCCGACGGCGAACGCTACAATCGCGCCATCGAATCCGTCGTCAACCCACAAACCGAACTAGTCGTCACGAAAAATCCGCCATCAAACAGAAAATCCACGCTGTTCTCCGAACTAGCCTCCACAAATCCCACGCCCGCCGTCGCAAAAGCCCACGAAAAAATCCAGCCAGTCCACGTAGCAAAAATTCTCTTCACCTCCGGAAGCACCGGCATGCCCAAAGGTGTAATCAACACCCACCGCATGCTCTGCTCCAATCAGCAAATGATCGCCCAAGTATTCGCCTTCCTCCAGGACGAGCCTCCCACCCTGCTTGACTGGCTCCCCTGGAATCACACTTTCGGCGGAAATCACAACATCGGCATCGCTCTCTACAATGGCGGCAGCTATTACATTGACGACGGCAAGCCCGGCCCCGCCTTCATCGTCGAAACCATCCGCAACCTCCGCGAAATTTCTCCCACGGTTTATTTCAATGTCCCCAAAGGCTACGAAGACCTTCTCCCAGCCCTGCGCGCCGAACCTCAGCTCCGCGAAAATTTCTTCCGCCACCTGCGTCTCTTGTTTTACGCCGGCGCCGGCCTCTCGCAACCTGTCTGGGACGCCTATCGCTCGCTCGCCCTCGAAACCTGCGGCGAACGCATCATTATGGTCACCGGCCTCGGCTCCACGGAAACCGCTCCCATGGCCATTCAAACCACCTGGGAAACCGATCGCGCCGGCGTGATCGGCATCCCCATTCCCGGCGTCGAAGCCAAACTCGTCCCGCAAGGTAGTAAACTGGAAGCTCGCGTCCGCGGCCCGAACATCACTCCAGGCTACTGGCGCCAACCGGAGCTGACAGAAAAAGTTTTCGATGAAGAAGGCTTCTACAGTTTCGGCGACGCCGTGCGCTTCGTGGATCCGCACGACGTCAATAAAGGATTCGTCTTCGATGGCCGTTTCTCGGAAGATTTCAAACTCGCCAGCGGCACCTGGGTCAGCGTCGGCCCGCTGCGTTCGCGCATTCTCGCCGATTTTGCGCCGTACGTCCGCGATGCCGTCATCACCGGCCACGACCGCGACGAGGTCGGCATGATCATTTTCGCCGATGCCGACGCCTGCCGCGTCCTCTGCGCGCCCAGCGCCGAAAATGACGGCCCCCCAACCGCAACCGAAATTCTGCGCCACCCGGCCGTCCGCGCGCATTTCCAATCGCTGCTCGAAAATTGCGCCGCAAGCGCCACCGGCAGTTCGAATCGCATCACTCGCGCCATCCTGGCCGAGGATCCACCCTCGCTCGATGCCGGAGAAATCACAGACAAAGGCTCGCTCAATCAGCGCGCCGTCCTCGATCGTCGTGCCGCGATCGTTGAAGAACTTTACGCGCCGGAGTCCTCCCCGCGCATTTTCAAAATCAAGGAGAAGTAACGAATGTCCACCACCACATCAGCCGGTTTTTTCATCGCATACGACGACATCTGGCTTCTCGACGGCGTCCGCACTCCCTTCGCCGATTACAATGGCGTCCTCGGCCTCGTCTCGCCGATTGACCTCGGCATCAAAGCCGCTCGCGCCGTTTTCGAGCGCTCCAAAATCTCGCCCACCGATGTCGACTCCGTAATCGCCGGCAGCGTCGCGCAAGCCAGCTTCGACGCCTACATGCTCCCGCGCCACATCGGCCTCTACTCCGGCGTTCCCGCCGATCGCCCCGCGCACCTCGTGCAACGCGTCTGCGGCACCGGCATGGAAGCCATCAGCCAGGCCGCCGATGCCATCACGCTGAAAAAAATCAATCTCGCCCTCTGCGTCGGCGCCGAATCCATGAGCCGCAATCCCATCGCAGCCTTCACGCATCGCAGGGGCTTCCGCATGGGCCAGGTCGAATTCAAGGATTTTCTCTGGGAAGCACTTCTCGATCCCGCGCCCGGCCTAACCATGGGCGACACCGCCGAAAACGTAGCGCGGCAATACAAAATCACCCGCGAAGAAGTAGACCGCTTCGCCGAACTAAGCTTCAATCGTGCTCTCGCCGCGCAAAAAGCCTGCTTCCTTTCCGGCGAAATCGTCCCGGTAGTCTCCGAAACATTTGAACTAAAAGGTTACAAATCGCGCGGCATCGAAATTCCCAAGAAAGTCGAAAGCCTCGCCGCCGATACGCACGTCCGCCCCTCGCCCTACGAAGTCCTAGCCAAAATCCGTCCCGCTTTCGGCGGAGTGCAAACCGGTGGCAATAGTTCCGCCATCGTGGACGGTGCCGCCGCTGCGCTAGTCGGCTCCGGCGCTCACGCAAAGTCCCGCGGCGTTCAACCTCTCGCTCGCGTGGTAGCTGCAGCCACCGTCGGCGTTCCACCCGAAGTCATGGCCATCGCACCCGCTCCCGCCATCCGCAAACTTCTTGATGGCGCAGGCCTCACCCTCGATCAAATTGATCGCTTCGAAATCAACGAAGCCTTCGGCGCGCAAGTAATCGGCGTCGAACGCGAACTAGGTCTCGACCGCGCGAAACTCAACGTCAATGGCGGCGCCATAGCCATCGGCCATCCGCTGGCAGCTACAGGCGTTCGCCTCTCCGTAACGGTCTCGCGCGAACTCCGCCGTTCCAATCTCCGCTACGGCATCGCCAGCGCCTGCATTGGCGGCGGCCAAGGCATAGCCCTGCTACTGGAAAATCCGCGCTGATCAACAAGCACGCGCCGAGCTCTCGAATTGTCATCCCGAGCGCAGCGAGGGATCTGCTTTCTAGCGCCAGCGCAACGCAAACCATCATCCGTCGATGCACAGCGGCGTCCCCGTGCTAATCTAGTCGCCGTTTAACGAGTTTCCGGGGCACAAGGAGAACATGTCCACGAAGACGCGTGTCTTCCCGAGTTTTCTACTGCTGACCATCGCGCTCACCGCGGTATCAACGTCCATCTGGCATTCATCCCACGTGCAAGCCGCAAACGCCAAGCAAGCAGCCGAGCATCAAACTCTGCCCATCTCTATCGGAGGGCAACCCGTGGTCACTCTCGACCGCCCACTACCGGCCAATCCCACGAAGCCGCAATTTATTCAGGCCACGATTTTGCCCGGCAACGGCATGAATCTCCTGCAGCTGAAAGCTTTCTTGCCGGGGAAGGGCACGATTGACGTCCTCAACACGATGCCTTTGCCCGACGCCAAAAAATATCTGGAAACCGACAACGATTCTTTCGGCAACAACAGCTTCAAACTCGGTGGCGCAATCCTGCTCCCATATCCCAATCGCATCCGCGGCACGCTCTCGCAGGACGGCACGACGCTGCAGACCACCATCGACGGGCAGCAAGTCACGCTTCCCGCGAATTGGCACGGCAAAAATCCCAACGCTGAAGTTCACGCCATGCATGGCCTGATCTTCTCCTCCGATTTTAAAGACGTGAAGCACGAAAACGGCCCCAAGGAATCCACCGTCTCCGCCGTTCTTCACGCCGGAAATTTTGGCGGCCACTGGCTCTCCGATACCGACGTCTACGTGCAGATGACCCTGAAAAACGACGCCGTTGATATCGTCGTCACCGCCAAGAACGTCGGCAAAGAGCCTCTGCCCATGGCCATCGGCGCTCATCCCTACTTCGAATTCCCCAGCGGCGATCGCGCTCAGGCCAGAATTCAGGTTCCGGCCGAAAAGCGCGTTCTCGTTGATAATTACGACAACGTCTTTCCCACCGGCCAGATCGAACCGGTCAAAGGCACGCCGTACGATTTCTCCGCGCCCGGCGGAAAGCCTCTCGGCTCTCTTTTCCTCGATGAATGCTTCACGGACTTGCAGCGCAATGCCGATGGCAGCGTGGTTGTGGACGTCACCGATCCCGCCGCGAAATATGGCGTGCGCGTCATGGCGCTCTCTCCGGAGATCAAAGCGATCCAGGTGTACGCGCCGCCCGATAAGAGCTTTGTCGCGGTCGAGCCGCAATTCAATCTGTCCGACCCCTACAACAAAAAAATCTGGGGCAACACGGAAACCGGCGTAGTCACAGTAGCCCCCGGCAAGTCCGTCTCCTGGCACATCCGCCTGGAGCTTTTTACCCCAACAAAGTAGCGCCGGCACCCTCACTGAGCGGACCGAATGGTGGGCGACGACAACGGCTGGGGGTTGACGCGGCTGTCGCTGCCGTTGATCGAACAAGGGATCCGCTTACTGTACGGGCGCATCGCGCATCCGCAAACGCAGGGGAAGGTGGAACGTTTTCATCGCATGCTGGGGGAAGCGCTGCGCCATCGCGGAGTGCCGGAAAAGTTTGCGGAATGGCCGACGGCGCTGGCGGAATTTCAAAGCAGTTACAACCAGCGGCGTCCGCACGAAGCCTTGGGGACGCAGCGGCCAGCGGATTGCTATCAGCCAAGAGCGCGCTGCTATCGGGAACAGGTGCGGCCCTGGGAATATCCGCCGGGCAGCGAGGTGCGGCGCTTGAACGGAGCGGGAGCGCTAAGCGCGGCGGGGCAGCGCTGGTTTGTGTGTGCGGCGCTGGCCGAGCAGCAGGTGCGCGTAGAGCGCTTCGACGGGAAGTTGCTGGTGAGCTACCGGGAGATTGACCTGGAACGCCAAAGGACCAAGCCGCTGGTGGAGCGCGGCGAGGCCGCTCCGGTCGCCCACGGGCTCCCTCCGCGGTCTCGCCGGAAGAAAAACAGCCGCCAGGGCGGCAGAGCTAAAGTGTAAAGGAAAGGATGTACTGGCAACCGGTGTAAAGGATGTCGTGGCACTCTACAGTGAAGTGCGCCACGCATCAAAAGGCGAGAACAACAACAGTCGGCGATGTTCGATGCACGTCGCCGTCCGAACGCACTCGGTGTACCCTCAGAAATTTAGCGCGGAATTCCAACGCGCACTGAAGAATTCACCGGAGCCTCTGTCGCAATGGAAAACAAGAAAATCACGCTGGCCCTGATCGTGGGAAACCGCGGCTTCTTCCCGGGCCATCTCGCCGAAATCGGCCGCGCCGAAATGCTCCAGGTGCTGCAGCAATCTGGCATGGACGTAATCGTCCTCGACGAAAAAGAAAGCAATCACGGCGCGATCGAATCCTACGAAGAAGCGCTGCGCTGCGCCGCCCATTTCCGCGCCAATAGCGACCGCATTGACGGCGTAATCGTCACGCTCCCGAATTTCGGTGACGAGCGCGCCATCGCCGATACTCTCCGCCTCTCGCGCCTCAAACTTCCGGTGTTAGTGCAAGCCACGCCCGACACGGCTTCCAAGATGGGCATCGCCTATCGTCGCGACAGTTTCTGCGGAAAAATGTCTGCCTGTAACAATCTCCGCCAGTACGGCATTCCGTATTCGCTCACAACGAATCACACGGTTGCTCCCAATTCCGATCAATTCAAAAACGATCTCGCGTGGTTCACCGGCGTCTGCCGCGTCTATCGCGGATTGCAGAATCTCCGCATAGGCAGCATCGGCGCTCGACCCACGGCCTTCAACACCGTGCGCTACAGCGAAAAACTACTCGAGAACGCCGGCATCTCCGTCGAGACTCTCGATCTCTCCGAAGTTCTCGGCCGCATCGAACGCATGAAAGACAACGATGACGCTGCCCAGGCCAAACTCCAGGCCATCGAAAAATACGTCACCACCAGCGGCGTCCCCAAACCCGCGCTCCTGAAAATGGCGAAGCTGGGCGCCGTGATTGATCAATGGATGAAAGCGACCCACGTCACCATCAGCGCCGTGCAGTGTTGGACTTCCATCGAAGAAAATCTCGGTGTCGTCCCGTGCACGGTCATGAGCATGATGAGCAACGAGCTTCTTCCCAGCGCATGCGAAGTGGACGTCTGCGGTACCCTCAGCATGTACGCACTCGCGCTCGCTTCCGAAACTCCCAGCGCGCTGCTCGATTGGAACAACAATTACGGCGACGATCCCAACAAGGCCGTCTGCTTCCACTGCAGTAATTTGCCCAAGCACTTTTTCGCCGACGTGCGCATGGACTTCCAGGAAATCATCGCCGGCACGGTCGGCAAGGACAACACGTTCGGCACCGTCGTCGGCCGCGTGAAGCCTTCGCCCATGAGCTTCGCACGCTTTTCCACCGACGATCTCCAGGGCCGGATTCGCGCCTACGTAGGCGAAGGCCGCTTCACCAACGATCCTCTCGAAACTTTCGGCGGCGCCGGCGTAGTAGAAATCCTCCACATGCAAAAGTTGCTGCGCTACATCTGCGAAAACGGCTTCGAACATCACGTAGCCGCAAACCTCTCCCAAGTCTCCGCAATAATCCACGAAGTCACAGCAAACTATCTAGGCTGGGAAACCTACTGGCACGGAAAAGAACAGTAACCGCAAAAAGGCCAACCATTCGGCTTGCGCACAAAAAACGCGGGTGTCATCCCGAGCGCAGCGAGGGATCTGCTTTTGGATTTGGTGCAGGATTCTCGCAGAAGTTCTTGGGTCAACTCCCACCCAGCGCCAGAGGCGCGGCAGAAATTAGCCCAGCGTGTGAGCGCTGGGAAAAGTGCAATAGTAATTGCGAGCGCTGTAGGTGCGACACATCCGTTGAATTTCGCCTTCGTACCCCCCGCCGCACTCTCACAAAAAAATCTATCGCCGCCATAAATCCTTTTAAGCCCACGGCAACGCCTATTCATTCCATCAGCATTCTGAATTGTACTGTTCCCCCTTCCGTCGGTTATCTATTAACATGCGTTCTTCTCCGCCAAAGCCCGAGGTGGACCACGATGCCTGCGGTGTAGGCTTCATCGCCCAACTCGGCAGCCAGGGCTCCCGGGATGTCGTCGAACGCGCTCTCATCGCCCTCGCCCGCCTTTCGCACCGCGGCGGCGTGGACGCCGACGGCCTCAGCGGCGATGGCGCCGGCTTGCTCATTCCGATCCCGAAAGATTTCATCCGCGAACGCGCCCGCGATCTCAACATCGAACTCCCAGACAGTTTCGGCCTCGGCATGGTTTTCATTCCTCCCGGCCAGGAACTTCCCGCCTGCGCGGCCATCGAATCCGCCGCCGCAAGATCCGGCCTGCGCTGTCTCGGTTGGCGCGTCGTGCCCACTTCACCTGAACTTCTCGGCCCTTCCGCGCTCGGCTCGATGCCGGTAATCCGCCAATGTTTTTTCGAATCCGAAGATCCCGCCGCCGATCTCGAACGCCAGCTCTACCTCATGCGCAAACGCATCGAATCCCGCGCGATCCCCGGCCTCTACTTCTGTTCGCTCTCTTCCCGCGCCCTCGTCTATAAAGGTCTGCTCACTCCGCTGCAGCTTCGCGCGTTCTACTCCGATCTCGCCGCCGATGATTTCACCGCGCCCTTCGCGATTTTTCACCAGCGCTACTCCACCAACACCAGCCCCTCCTGGCAACTCGCGCAGCCCTTCCGTTACGTCGCGCACAACGGCGAAATCAATACCATCAGCGCCAATCGCCGCTGGACCCGCGCCCGTGAAAGCACCATCCGCCGCGAATTCGCTGCCGATGATAGCTTCCAAGTCCTCGAGGAAGGCGTCAGCGACTCCGCCAGCTTCGACAACGTCCTCGAAGTGTTTCTTCGCCAGAATTACAACGTCGCCGCTGCGATGCTGCGCATGGTTCCGCCGGCGTGGGAATCCGATTCGCGCACGTTCGTCAAGCTGCGCAGCTACCTCGAAAAAGCCGCGCGCCGCCAAGAACCCTGGGACGGTCCGGCCGCCCTCGTCTTCAGCGACGGCCAGATGGTCGGCGCAAAGCTAGACCGCAACGGCCTCCGGCCCATGCGTTACGTCCTGACCAGCGATGGCCTGCTCGTCGTCGGCTCGGAAGTCGGCCTCGCCGATCTGCGCGATAAACAAATCATCGAACGCAATCGTCTCGGCCCCGGCGAAATTCTGCTCGTGGACTCTCTCGCCGGCGCGATTTTCCGCAACAACAACGAGGTCGCAGAACTGCTCGGCCCCGATGGCCTGCGCGACGGTCTCCCGCACCGGCTGTTCCATCGCGTCAACGATGCCGCGGCCACAGTCCCGCCGTCGCAAGACGCCGTGACGCACCTCGCGCCCACTGCAACCGTTCCGCCCGCGTCCGAAATCGAACCGCAAAAATTGGCCGCAGCGATGGGCTGGACCGAAGATCAATATCGCCTCCTCTTCCAGCCTCTCGGACGGGAAGGGAAGGAAGCCATCTGGAGCATGGGCGACGACGCGCCTCCCGCGTTCCTTTCCTCCGTCCGCCGCGGACTCTGGGATTACTGCAAGCAGCGTTTCGCCCAGGTCACCAACCCTCCGATCGATCCGCTGCGCGAAGTTCACGTCATGTCGCTGAACGTGTATCTCGACGCGAAAATCACCGCCGAATCTCCTGTCCTGGACGCAGGACAAATGGCGATCCTCGAAAATGAAGACGAATCGACCACGCTGTGGAGCGCAGCCGCCAGCCCCCGCCTGGTCCCGCGCAAAGCCGGCCCAGCCGTCCAACGAATTGATTTCACTTTCGACGCCGCAAACGGCGTCGAAGCTGCCGAGGCCGCGTTCGATCGTGTCCGCGACGATATCGCCGCCGCAGCAAAAAAGAATCCATCATTAATCGTGCTCACCGACCGCCGCACTAACGAAAATCGCGCCGCGCTACCAGCCTTGCTAGCTCTCTCCGCAACCTGGAAAGAAATGGTCCGCGCCGGCGCGCACAATACTCCGCTGGTAGTCGAATCCGGCCAAATCATCGAAACTCATCACATCGCGCTGCTAATCGCCGCAGGAGCCAGCGCCGTTTACCCCTATCTCGCGATGGAGCTTTCCGAAAATCTTCAGCCCGGCGGCGCCGCGAAATATCGCATAGCAGTCGAAGCCGGTCTGCGCAAAGTCCTCGCTCGCATGGGCATCTCCACCGTCGCCAGCTACCGCAATAGCCACCTCTTCGAAACCGTCGGCCTCGACGACGAACTCTGCGCCGAATTTTTCGAAGACGCTTCCTCCAGCATCGGCGGCAAGTCCCTGCAAAATATCCTGAACGACGCTATCGCCGCACACGCCCGCGCATTCGCAGCTGCTACACCTGCCACTGCCATGCAGGACGCTGGCTTCTACCGCTTCCGCCACGCCGGCGAGCGCCACAACACGTCTCCCGACCTCGTCCGCCGCATGCACGGCTACATCAAATCTCCCACGCCCGAAAATTACGCCGCATTCGTCGAACTAGCCGACACCCGCGAACCCGTCGCCATCCGCGACCATCTCGATTTCGCATCAGCCACTCCGATCCCGCTCGACGAAGTCGAGCCAGCGTCCGCAATCCTCAGCCGCTTCTGCGCGCAAGCGATGTCTCTCGGCGCGCTCAGCCCCGAAGCGCATCGCACTCTGGCCATCGCCATGAATCGCCTCGGCGCGCGCAGCAATACCGGCGAAGGCGGCGAAGATCCCAGTCTCTATCGCTTCGACCCCGAAGCCGCCAATCGAGTCAAGCAAGTAGCTTCCGCACGTTTCGGCGTCACCGCCGAATATCTCTGCCGCGCCGATGAACTCGAAATCAAAATGGCGCAAGGTTCGAAGCCCGGCGAAGGCGGCCAACTTCCGGCGATAAAGGTAAACGCCTACATCGCGCGCCTGCGCCACGCCGTCCCCGGCATGTCGCTGATTTCTCCGCCGCCGCATCACGACATCTACAGCATCGAAGATCTCGCGCAATTAATTTACGATCTCCGCGCCGTCAATCCCGCCGCCCGCATCGGCGTAAAACTGGTCTCCGGCGCAGGAGTCGGCATCATCGCCGCAGGCGTCGCCAAAGCAGGCGCCGACGTCATCACCATCGCCGGCTTCGACGGCGGCACCGGCGCGTCGCCCTTAACCTCGATCAAGAACACGGGCCTCCCGTGGGAAATCGGCCTCCGCGACGCACACTCCGCGCTCCTCCGGGCCGGTTTCCGCGATCGCGTTCGCCTCCGAACCGACGGCGGCTTCAAATTCGGGCGCGACGTCCTAATCGCCGCGCTCCTCGGCGCCGACGAATTCGGTTTCGGCACCGCCACGCTGCTAGCCATCGGCTGCGTAATGGCCCGCCAATGCCATCTGAATACTTGCCCCGTCGGCATCGCCACGCAGGACGAAAAACTCCGCGCGCGTTTCACCGGCAACGCTGAAATGGTGATGTCCTATTTCCACGGGGTAGCAGAGGAAGTTCGTGAACGCATGGCCGCTCTCGGTGTCCGCTCGCTCAGCACGATCATAGGCAACGCGTCAAAATTGCGCCCGCGCGATGAATGGGCCGAACGCTCACTCGGCCCGCTGCTCAAGCCCATCAAAGCTGTGGCCACGCAGCTTCATACCCATCGTCCCGCGGTCAGCGCGCCCATCGAAATCGAGCTGCCCGAAAGCGCCATGGACATTCGCCGCAAACTCGTCGGCGGCGTGGATCGCCACAAGCCCGCTCCGCTCCAGCAATTTCTGCCCATCTGCAACGCGGACCGCAGCGTCGGCGCGCATCTCAGCGGCTACATTCTCCGCCGCACGAATTTCGACGGCCTCGCGGGTAAAACCGTCCAGTGCGAATTTCGCGGCTCCGCCGGCCAAAGCTTCGGCGCGTTCTTGATCCCCGGCCTGCGCTTCAAACTCTTCGGCGACGCCAACGATTACGTCGGCAAGAGCCTAAGCGGCGGCACCATAGCAATCAGCGCCGGAGCCGCAGCCGCACAGCGCGGTGACGTCCTCGCAGGCAACACGGTTCTCTACGGCGCGACCAGCGGAAAGCTTTTCATCGCCGGACGCGTAGGCGAACGCTTCGCCGTCCGCAATAGCGGCGCGCTGGCAGTAGTCGAAGGCATAGGCCACCACGGCTGCGAATACATGACCGCCGGAGTAGTAATAATCCTGGGCCCAGCAGGAATGAATCTAGGTTCCGGCATGACCGGCGGCCTCACTTACATCCTCCGCGACGCCCTACACGAGGAAAATTACAATCGCGAATTCGTAAGACCAGCAGAAATCGGCGAATCAGCAGAGAAAGAAGAAGCGGACACGCGAGAATTCAGTCTAGAGGATCAAGCAACGGAAGCAGTGCAAGGCAATGAAGACGAATGGCTGCGCCACATCCTGCGCGAACACTTCCACCTAACCAACAGCCCCCGCGCCCGCCGCTTACTGGAATCGGCTCTGCCACTACCGCTGGTCCGCCTACAACCAGTCCATCTCCCCTGCACCATCGCCGAAACCTGGTCCCCATTCCTGCAACGCCGCGAAGCCCAGGAATCGCCAGCCGCAAACGAACAGCTGCGCGTCTCAAGCACCCTGCCACTAGAAGCCATAGGCCAAACCGGCGAATCCGCCTGCTAACGCAATCCGCAACTATCTCTGAGCTTGATGGCGCCGGCCAGCCACCAAGCGACGCGAACCTCTCCGCTTCCGCTAAGGCACCTTCACCGCCGCAGGCAATCCCGTCAAAGATCCCTGCTGCTCCAGTGCGCCGAACCACACTGCGTTGTCGTCCGTCTCCATCCAATACAATACTTTTCCGCTCGTCTGATATATCGACAGATCGAATACCCCGGAGTTTGCGCCAATAGTCACGTGCAGCGGATTCGCCGGCGTGTTGCCTTGTGACATCGTATACCGTCCCGCGTGTTGCGTGTCCGCCAGCGGCGCTCCCGTAAACGTCACTCCCGAATCCGTCCCGTGCGCTGTCAACGTGAAGAACGGATCACTGATTAATCCAGTCAGGCTCAAATTACCATCTGTCATCGTGCCTTGCGCCACAAAATCAAATTCGCACTGGACGCACGCCCCGTTGAACTCGTTGAAGTCCTGCGCTCCGAATGCGTAGTTGCCGCTAAAGCTCGCGCTCGCAGTGCTCGTTTGCGGAGTCAGCAGTCCCGTCCCGGACGCGAGGATCGGATCCAATTCAAGAAGCAACGCGCCTCCCTGTCCGCTCGTCGTGTTGTTCGGATCGTTCAGGTTCAGCGCCGGATCGGTCATATAAACGCCTAGGTTGACGACGTCTCCCAACGTCCCCGAGGTCACCGTCAAGCTCCCATACCCATCGCTGGCAATCGAATAGGTTCCCGAAAACGCCGCATCGAACGTGTTGAAGCCGTTGCCGAGTTCGTTGTCATCTCCCACGCCGGAGAAATCGGCCGGCGACGACGACGTACTGCTCGTGGTGATCATTCCGATCGCCGCGTACTGGCTGCTGAACGGGTTGCCCGCGACCCCCATAACCGACGTCCCCAGCGACGCATTGTTGAAAGGGCCGGTACCTTGCCCGAATGCCGAACCGACCGCCGAATCGGAAGCATCCATGTCTATCATGCGCACCACCTCAGCGTTAACGGTGTAATACACCACCGTCACCGCGAAGGGTGTTCCGGTGATCTCGCCGCGACCGAAAGTGTCAAAACTCGAGATCGTGCCGGTCACTGATTGATTCGTCAGGATGGTGCCGTTGTTGTTCGCGTCGAATTTGGACGCGAAGGTCGTGCCGTTCACCGAGAATACGCCGCCCACCGCTGTCGTGTTGTACGACGGATCCACTCCCGAGAACGTGAAGGCAAAGTTCTTCACCAACGCACTCGGCAAAGTTTGCAGGTCCATGCTTCCGCTCGATGTCGCCGTTCCATCGAACTGCACCACCATCGCGTGATTCACATTTACAAACTGCACCGCCAGCGTCTCCGTTCCTTTGTTTCCGAGGCTCGTGTTGTTCGTGATCAACGTGAGCGTTCCCTGGCCGCCGCTTCCATTCAGCGTCAGCGTCCCGCCCGTGATCTTGTCGCCGCCGGCAGGTGAAGTCAGCCCAAACGCGTCGTTATAGTCCTGTTCTCCTCCCGTCACAGCTCCAGTCGTCATGTTAATCGTCACGGATCCCGCTAGCCCGTAAAAATTCACTCCTTGGGTGTTGTTAATCGCTTCCGATCCGCTCATATAGAAAACAAAATTCTTCGTCGTGCTCGTCGCTGCCGTATTTGTCAGGCTGAAGTCCGCCGGTGTGGCAATCCCTGTGGCTGTGGCCGTCACCGTATACGGCCCCCCAGCCGTGGCATTCGCCGTAAACACAGCCGACGTCGCCACGCCGCTCGCGTTCGTCGTTGCAGTGTTCGCTCCGCCCGCAAATGTCCCGCTCGCTCCGGTCGCTGGAGGCGTAAACGTCACCACCACTCCGCTAACTCAAGCTCCGCCTTTCATCACCGTCGCTACCAGCGGCGCGGCGAACGCCGTGCTCACGGTCGCGGTTTGTGGTGTTCCGCTCGTCGCCGCGATTGTTTCGGGCGCAGCCGCGGTGTTCGTCAGACTGAAGTTGGCCGGCGTCGCAACTCCACTCACCGAGGCGGTTACCGTGTAAGGCCCGCCCACCGTGCTATTCGCCGTAAACACCGCCGAAGTTGCCACACCGCTGGCATTCGTCGTCGCCGTGTTCGCTCCGCCCGCAAACGTGCCGCTGGCTCCGGTCGCCGGAGCCGTGAACGTCACCACTACGCCGCTCAGGCCCGATCCCGCCTTCGTTACTGTCGCCACCAGCGGCGCTGCAAATGCCGTGCTGACCATCGCGCTTTGTGGTGTGCCACTTGTCGCTGCGATTGCTTCTGGTGCCGGAGTCGTATTCGTGAGAGCGAAGTTGGCCCCTGCCGTCACTCCGGGGACTGTCGCCACCACGTTGTAAGGTCCTCCCACCGTTGCGTTCGCCGTAAACACCGCCGATGTAGCTATGCCGCTGGAATTCGTTGTCGCCGTCTTAGTTCCGCCCGCAAACGTGCCGCTCGCTCCCGTCGCCGGAGCTGTGAACGTCACTACCACTCCACTCACCGGATTGTTGCCGCTGTCTACCACCGTCGCAACCAACGGCATCGCAAACGCTGCAGTGGCCTGCGCGCTTTGCGGTGTTCCACTCGTTGCCACGATCGTTTCAGCGGACTTCTTACTCCCCGAACTGCATCCGATAAATGCCAGCGCGCAAATCAGAGCCAGCATGTTCAAGCAAGCCTTGCGGTTCATAGTGTCTCCCCTTTCGTCGTCTGTCCGCTGGCCCGCTCGCGTGACTGCGGTGACACCGCAATCCCGTGCTCGTTCCGAATCACGTACACTTGCTGCCCCACTTTTACGGTGCGCGTCACAAACACCTGCCTGTCCTTCAGTGTCCGCATCACGCCGGTGACCTCCACGTACTCTCCGGCGGAAACCTCCAAAGCTCCATTGCCTCGAAACGCAAACTGTCCCAAACTCGCGTCTACCTCACCCGTGGCCGTCGCCACGAGCAGATGGCCGCCCGCGATCATTCCCGGTTCCGAGTCCTTCACCATCCTCGATACGGTGCCGCTCACCGTTACTTCTTTGCCGACGTCGTAACTGAACGGTCCCGCGGTTCTTTCCGCCGTTTGCGCCAGAGCTGGTGGCGTAACTGCCATCAACGTCAGGAAGCCCAGTACGCACAGCCTTGCGAATAGCGGTTTCATTAGTAGCCTCCGGAATTAATCTTTAGAATCCGGGCTGGTGCGCCTCGCGCTGCTCAGCCCGGACACAAATTGGGTCGCGACCCGGTTGCCGATGACACACAATCGGGCTTTGTGGTACCCTCTCGCAACTGGTTTTGCCCGGCACTACCGGACATTTCACGACATTGTCTGAACTCATCACACCAGACGGCCGTAGGCGCTTGGATTCTTGGAAAGAAATTGCCGCTTTTTTCGGCCGCAATGAGCGCACCGTCAATCGTTGGGAAAAAGAACGCGGTTTGCCGGTTCACCGTATGCCCGGCGGCGAGCGCGGTCGCGTGTTCGCTTACACTGACGAACTGGCAGCTCTCGGCGGAACTGCCGGACATCCAGGGCAAGGATGCTCCGAAGCTTCTCGCGAAAACGCCGGCTGAATCGAAATCACCCCAGACACCCGCTCTTGAACCGCAGCCGCCTCGGGACATTCAATCCTGGTTTCGCCGCTACCGGGGGGAGATAGCCACAGCCGTCGCACTGGTAGCGCTCGCCCTGCTCGTCGTCGTATATCGCGAGTCTCGGAGCCTGGGAGGCCTTTGCAATTCAAATCGAAAACCACTCTTTTCGCCGATAAATTCATATGCGTCAATAGCTTCCCAACCTTCTCGAAACGCTCAACCGGACAGTAGTGATCACTTATCACTCGTCACGGCCGTTTCTAATCATCACACCCCGCGATTGGAAAACGCTATATCTCATAGAAAACAAACACTCGGCACACTTTCTGATCGTCATTTTTTGCAGGGTTCCGAAAGACACGAACGCCGAATCGCAGACGCGGATCGCCCTCGGCAAGTCGCCACGCACATCGTTTCTAATCGACGATCGCAGATATTAGAAATCACCAAAAACCCAACAAAAACGCACAATTCATCCGTTCTAATCGACACAAAAACGCGTTTCGCGCGTCCCGAATCGGCCAGTGGACACGAATCACAAGCCGCGGTTCAGGCCTTTTGTGTTCCGCAAGTTTTCGGGGACACCAATCACCGCCGTTTGCGCATCCGTCAAACCAATGCGAGAATACTCTCATGCAAAAAACACCAAATAAGACGGCATGCGCCATAACCTTCGCCCTAGCGGCGGTATTGACCTTGGCTGGCACCACTGCGGCCCAAGACGCGACCCCATCGAACTCACAACAATCCCCGGCCGCCACGCAATCGGCTCCGGCAAAATCTTCTTCCACGGCTACTTCGAAAACTCAAAGCACCACCAAGACCGGGACCGCCACTCACCACACCCCGGCGAAAACCGCCGCCCCACTGGTCCTGACCACCGATAAACAAAAAGCGAGCTACGCGATCGGCATGAATGTCGGCTCCAGCATTCGCCGCCAGTCCGTGGACGTGGACCCCGACATCCTTGCACGCGGTTTGAAAGACTCCCTCGCCGGAGGCAAAACGCTCCTGACCGACGACGAAGCCAAAGCTGCGCTCACCGCGCTCCAGGCCCAAGCGCGCAAAGCGCAGGAAGAGAAGGCGCAGGTCGCAGCCGAAGCCAATAAGAAAGAAGGCGACGCGTTCCTCGCCGAGAACAAAGCGAAATCGGGAGTCGTCACCCTGCCCAGCGGTCTGCAATACAAAGTACTGACCGAAGGCACGGGCCCCAAGCCCACCGCCGCGGACACAGTGGTCTGCAACTATCGCGGCACGCTGCTCAATGGCACCGAATTCGATAGTTCCTACAAACACAATCAGCCCATCGAAATTCCCGTTGGGCGCGTGATCAGGGGCTGGTCAGAAGCGCTGCAATTGATGCCGGTCGGCTCCAAGTGGCAGCTTTTCATCCCGCCGGATTTGGCCTATGGTCCGCGCGGCGCCGGCAACGATATCGGCCCGGACGCCACAATTGTCTTTGAAGTGGACCTTCTTTCGATCAAGCCCCAGGTGAAACCAGGCAGCACACCAATCCCAGCGACGCCAGCTACGCCGCAAAATTGATTAACCGTCGAGCCTGACGCCCGGAGCCTAAGGCCGTTCGAGCCTTCAAGTTAGAGGCTCCGGGCCGTCGCAAGCTGCCACCTGTCCGCCAGGACAGATATTTTGCTGGCCACGTTCCACACTCGTCATCGTTTAGCACTTTGGCACACTCCGCATACATTCCCGTTGAGTCGGCTCCCCATGCCATTTAAGTTAACCCCAGGCGCAGTATCAGTAACTGGAATGCAACTACAAAACTAGGCCTTGGGTGGGTGTCATGGCTGTCTTGAGAGATACGGCCGCGGCGCGGTTGCGTCGCAGCTCGAACGTCGTTTCGCGAGTCGTCGCCGATGAAGCTATCGTGGTGCCGATTCGTCGCGGCGTTGCCGATCTGAATTCCATTTATACCTTCAACGAATCCGGTACGTTCCTCTGGTCGCTCATAGAGAAGGGTTTGGATCCCGCCCAGTTGGTCGCTCACCTTCAATCGCACTACGGCTTGTCCCGCGAACAGGCCACCGCGGACGCCGATGCATTCCTGAAGGAGCTAAGCACGGAAGGGTTAGTTGAGCCTGCCTGAATCGGCAGGGAAGCGTAATCCAGCTTAGGCGGCTGGATACTTGGGATGAACGAAGCTACCTATAGTGCATTCAGTCTGGGCGTGCATCAGCGTACGTCCGGCAAACGCGTACCGATGGAAGTGTCCATCGAAGTCACGCGTCGTTGTCCGCTCGAATGCCGGCACTGCTACAACAATCTTCCGATGTCCGATAAGGCCGCCCGCAATTCCGAGCTCTCGCTCGAGGAGTACCGCCGCCTGCTTGATGAACTTGCCGCCGAAGGCTGCCTCTGGATCCTCTTCACGGGCGGCGAGATTTTCGCGCGCGCGGATTTCCTGGACATCTACGCGTACGCCAAATCGAAAGGCTTCCTGATCACGCTTTTCACCAATGGCACGATGGTCACCGAGCGCGTCGCCGACTTCCTGGTGGAGTACCCGCCCTTCGCCGTCGAGATCACTCTCTACGGCGCGACCCGCGAAACATACGAAGCGCTGACGCAGATTCCCGGATCGTACGAACGTTGCATGCGCGGCATTCGCTTGCTTAAAGAGCGCAATCTGCCGCTGAAGTTGAAGACCGTGCCGACGACGGTGAATCGGCATGAAGTGTATGAAATGCAGCGCATGGCGGAAGAAGATTTTGGCGTGGACTTCAAGTTCGATCCGCTAGTGAATCCGCGGATTGATTGCTCGCAAAGCCCGGTGGAAGTGCGGCTCACTCCGGAAGATGCGGTGGCACTCGATCTGCACGAACCGCGACGCCGCAGCGAATATCTGAAACTCATGGACCGCGACATGGCGCTGCCGGCGGACACCTTTAAGTCCGACAACGTGTACCTTTGCGGCGGCGGCCTTACTTCCTGCGCCATAGACCCCTACGGCGAAATCAGCATCTGCGTTCTCTCGCACCAGGAAAGTTACAGCTGGCGCTCGGGAAGCTTCCGGGCGGGCTGGGATGGTTTCCTCGCGCGCGTCCGCGGCAAGAAGAAAATACGCCAGAGCAAGTGCGATGCGTGTCGGATCAGGACGCTTTGCGCCATGTGCGCGGCAAATGGCGAGCTGGAAAAGGGCGACGCCGAATCGCCCGTCGAGTTCTTGTGCGAAGTCGCTCATCTGCGCGCGATGGCGCTAGGGATTGAAGTGCCTGAGCACGGCGATTGCGAATGCTGCGAAGGCGGCGTTGCACACGCGAAATTAGCGCGCTCGGCCGAACGCATTCGCAAGGGCGAGATAGACGTCGGTTCGTGGGCGCCGATGCGGGCTGCGTCCATGCTGCCGATTCTGCAGCAAAGTTCCGGCTCCGCGTGCGGCAGCGGCTGTGGTTCCTGCGGGGGGCAAAGATGAGCAGTGAATCACCCATGAGCAATCCAAAACCAGACGCCAAGCCATACGAGGCGCCAAAGGTCGTCCGCGTCAGCTTGCGACCGGATGAGGCGGTCCTGGGCCATTGCAAGACGGCATCATCCGCCGCGGGGCCAGCGGCGGCGGGCTGTGGCATCGCCCTGGGCGGTTGCATGGCTTTTGGATCGTGACGCGGCGGCCATGAACGCGCGAACAAGTTCCGGGAAATTTTGTGCCATCGGCGAATCGTCACGCCTTGCGGCGCGGATCGGCGGCATTTCGCTCGGAGTGACATCAGTTGCCGGTGGACCTGCGTTGGTGGCGGATGGTGAGTTGAGCGAATTTCTCATTACGGACGAAGCTTGCGACCTGGAATTCGAAGTTGGCTTCGGCGGCCGGTTCGAATCGCCCGCCGGCGAGCTGGTTTTCAATTCCGGCGGACTGTGGAAGTTGTTTCGAAATTCCGAGGGCTATTGTTTTCGGTTCACGTCGAGTGTTATCGGCGAGCTGCCGTACAAGCAAGCGATGGTGGCGCCGGATTTCAAAACTGGGCGCATCGAGCTGTCGCGCGAATATTTCGGGCCAGACGAGCCCGTGAATCCGCTGGAGTATCCGCTGGATGAGCTCTTGTGGATTCATCGGCTGGCGATGGGCCAGGGTGTGGAAGTCCACGGCTGCGGAGTGATCGCGCCGGACGGGCGAGGCATGTTGCTCACGGGACATTCAGGAGCGGGCAAGAGTACTTCGGCGCGATTGTGGTCAAAGCATCCCGATTCTCGCGTGCTGAGCGACGACCGCATCATTTTGCGCCAGGAAAACGGCCGCATTCAGATGTATGGCACGCCGTGGCATGGCGATGCCGGAATCGCAGAGGCCGCGCACTCTCCCGTGGACGCGATTTTTGTGCTGCAGCACGGCAAAGCGAACGAACTGCGTCCGCTCGGCGTGGCGGAAAGCACCGCTGAACTGTTCGCGCGCAGTTTCGTGCCGCACCATTCGTCCGACGGGCTTTCGGCAGTTCTGAGATTTTTTCACGCGGTGACGGCGAGCGTGCCGTGCTTCGGCTTTTCATTCGTTCCGGATTTCACCGCGGTGGAGGCGGCTTGCCGTGCGGGAGCCTAAGACACCCGGGAGGAGCAACTCCCAACAGTTCGCGCTCATGTGCGCGGCGACGCTGCAGCGCGGATTGACCATGCGTTTTCAGGCGTGCGGGCAAAGCATGCAGCCCAACGTGCGGCACGGAGACATTGTGGAAGTGGCGCCGATTTCCGCGGGCGAGCCCAGGCGCGGCGATATCGTGTTGGCTCGCGGCCGTGGGGGTTTCCGGCTGCATCGCGTGATTGGCCGGGACGCCGAGACGGGCAAGATTGTTACGCGCGGCGACGCCGGCCAGCAGAATGACGAACCGGCGGAAATCGTGTTGGGAAAGGTGATCTCCATCGAACGCAATCAGCGCAAGATTTCTCTCGCTGCTCCTGGAACGAGGCTCTTGCACGCAGTTCGCACGCAAACGCGGCGAGTCCTGCTTGCGGCGGCACACCGCGCGCCACGTGCGCGGACTGTGGCGGCACCATTCATATTTCTGATCCTTGCATTATTCATGTATGCCGCGCCGGTGGCCGCGCAGGCTGATTTGCAGACGACGGTGGACACGGCAGCGGCGCCCACAACGATTGCGGCCGGCGGGCAGATCACGTACACCATCACAGTGATCAATAACGGTCCAAACGCCGCGACCACGCCTTCTGTAACCGATACGACTCCCACATTTACCACGTTTGTTTCGATGACCATGACGGGCGGAACAGGAACGTGGAACTGCACGAATCCGACCGTAGGCACCGCGGGTTTGAGCACCTGCACTCGCGCAACCAACATGAACAACGGCCGGACGGCCACATTCACGTATGTGGTCCAAATCATTCCGGGAACCGCGGCGGGCACGACCATCCAGAATTCGGCTGCCATCAACTCAACAACCACCGATCCGAACCACGCGAACAATACGCTCCTATCCAACGTGGTTACAGTCGGCGCCACGCCGGATCTTTCCGTCACGGAGTCGGCAGCGCCGAACCCCGTCGCGACTGGTGCAAACATCACCTACACACAAACGGTGACCAACAACAGCACCACGGTCGCCGCCGTTGGCGCGACTCTCACGCAGAACACACCCGCTCAGACCCTTTTTGTGTCCGCGACGCCTCCGGCGGGCTGGACGTGCGGCACGACGCCCGCAGTGGGAGCGACTGGCGCAATTACGTGTACCGCAACCGGTAATTTCAACGCCTCGACATCGGTGAATTTCACGATCGTAGTTTCAGTAAGTCCTGAAGCGGTTGTCGGATCCACGATCACGAACTCAGTTATGGTCAGCGAGACGGGAACGGATCCCAATCCGGGCAACAACACCGCGATGGCTTCCGTGAACGTACAAGGCGCGGACCTGGGGATGACGCAAGCGGCTTCCGCCGCCGCGGTCGCGCCGGGCTCGACAATCACCTACACGGAATCGGTGACCAATCATGGTCCAAACGCGGCCACGACCGCCGTGCTGTATCAGCAGACCCCGCCGAATACGACGTTCGCTTCGGTGACGGCGCCTGCCGGGTGGACGTGCGCAACGCCGGCCGTCGGCGGTACCGGCCAAATCACCTGCACCGATGGCGCTGCTTTGGCGAGCGGCACAACTGCCACGCCGTTCACATTTGTGGTGACCGTGAATTCGGGCGGCACAGCTCCCGCGGCCGGAACGACCATCGTCAATTGGGCGGACGTGACTTCGCAAACGACTGATCCGGTTCCGACAAACAACGCTACGACCACTTCGGTGTTGGTTGAGACCACCGGTGATTCCGACCTCGCTGTTTCCATGACCGCGAGCCCAACGCCAGTGTTTATTTCGTCGGCGATCACCTACACGATTCAGGTCACGAACCTCGGGCTGGCATCCGGCGCAGGCGTGACGCTTACCGATACTTTGCCCGCCACGCTCACGAACGCATCGGCTATGACTTCCGCGGGAAGCTGCGGCGCGCCATCGGGCGGCGTCATTACCTGCACGCTCGGGACGGTGGCCTATCCGCTAGGGGCTCCGATAACCGTCACAGTGACCGGGACGACTCCGTCCTCGCCGACAACGATGATGAACGTGGCGACGGTTGCGACGACGGGAACCGATCCGGTCGGCACCAATAACTCCGCAACGCTGCTGACTGTCGTGCAGCCGTTGGTCTGCGCCACCCCCGGCAAGGATGGCTCGGGCGGCACTCTCACTGGCGTCGTGAACGCCTACTATCCTCCGGGCACAGGCGTGGGAACGGTGAGCGCTGGTGCCACTTCGGTTGTGCTGGGCGCCGCGGCCGCCGCGCCGGGCGCGCAGACGGCCATCGCCAGCGGCGATCTGCTGCTTATCATTCAGATGCAGAACGCGACAATCAATTCCACCAATACGAGTTCGTATGGCGACGGAGTTCCCGGTGACCCGGGCTTCGGCGCGACAAACCTGGGCAGCTCCGGGTTATTCGAATTTGTGACTGCAACTAGCGCGGTACCGGTGGCGGGCGGCACGCTCACCTTCACCGGAACGGGCGCGGGCGGCGGCCTGCTGAATACGTACGTCAACGCAGCAGCGGCGCCGGCGACGAATCCGACCGCAGGCCAATCCACATTCCAGGTGATACGCGTGCCGCAGTACACCTCCGCGACTTTGAGTTCCGGACTGACGGCGCTGCCATGGAATGGTAAGACGGGCGGCGTATTGGCGCTGGACATCGCGTCGCAGCTTACGCTCGGGGGAACCGTAGCCGTCGACGCCCTGGGATTCCGAGGTGGAGCGGGCGAGCTTTACACCGCTGCGACTACGCCACCAACACCGCTGGCGACGGACTATGTGACGCTTTCGACGCAAACGACGAATGCGTCGAAGGGTGAGGGGATCGCCGGCACGCCGAAGTATGTAGCTAACGCCACGCTGACTGCGGCGACGAATACCGGCAACGAAGGCTATCCGAAGGGCAGTTTCGCGCGTGGCGCTCCGGGCAATGCGGCGGGCGGCGCGACAGACGCTGACCCGACCGCGAACGACCAGAACGACGGTGGAGGGGGCGGCGCCAACGGCGGTAACGGTGGCACCGGTGGGTTTGCCTGGAACAGCGCCGGTTTGGTGGGCGGTTTCGGCGGGCAAGCATTTCCTGCGACGACTGGCGCGATTCTGATGGGAGGCGGCGGCGGTGCCGGAACCACGAATAATGGCTCGTACTGGAATCCAAGCACGGACACGGGCGGCAGCACCAGCACTACTTGTCCCTTGCCATGTACCGGAATCAATAGCAGCGGAACGGCCGGCGGCGGCATCGTCATCATTCACGCTGGCTCGGTGGTGGGGACCGGGACGATTACGTCAAACGGTCAAGCAGCGCTGCAAACCGAGAACGATGGCGGAGGCGGCGGTGGCGCGGGTGGTACCGTGCTGGTGTTTGCGAATAGTGGCGCGCTGAGCGGCCTGACCGCAAACGCGCTGGGCGGTAACGGCGGCATCACTTGGCCGGCAGACCCACCGGGCACATTCCCTGGAAACCGACACGGGCCTGGCGCCGGCGGTGGCGGGGGAGTGATCTTCACTTCGTCCACCCCCGGAAGCGTAAACGTCAGTGGCGGCATTCCGGGGTGGACCACGCTGGCCAATGATCCCTATGGAGCGACGATCGGGCAGTCCGGCATTTCTGCAATCGCACTCGCAATCACGGAGACGCCCGGAACGCAGTCGGGCGCGTACTGCGCGGGCGCTGATTTGGCGGTGACGAATGCCGGAAGTCCCAATCCCGTGATTCCTGGAAACAACATCACCTACACGCAGACTGTAACCAATAACGGTCCGTTGGATGCCATCAACGCTTCTTTCAGCGAGGCGGTCCCGGGGAATACGGCTTTTCAGTCGCTGGCCGTTGCCTCGGGATGGTCATGCACTACGCCACCCGTTGGCACGTCTGGAAATATCAACTGCACGAATCCGGATGTTGCGAATGGAGCCATGGGGACGTTTACACTGATTGTGATCGTAGTTCCGGGTACCGTAAGCGGCACGCAAATCACGGATACCGATGCGGTGACGTCCGGATCGAGTGATCCGAACCTGGCGAATAACACGGCGACGGTGGTGACGCTAGTGGCCGCGGCGAACACGGCAAACATCGTGGTCACGAATTCCGCCGCACCGAATCCGGTGCAGGCTGCTAACAACATCACCTACACCGTCACGGTGACGAACAACGGGCCTGCCGCCGCGACGACCGTGACGTTTAACGACGCGATCCCCACGAACACGAGTTTCGTTTCGTTCATGCAGACCGGAACCGCGTGGAGTTGCCCGAGCCCCGGCTCGGGTGGAAAAGTGACTTGCACGATCGCGACGCTGGGTGCCGGCGCGACGTCAACCTTCACGCTGATTGTGAATGTGGCGTCCGGGACGGCCTCCGGCACAATTATTTCCGATACGGCTAGCACGTCCACCGCAACGCCGGATTCGAATCCATCGAGCAATACGGCGACAGCCAATGTTACGGTCGCAGGTGCGGGGCAATACGATCTGAGCGTAATCAAGACGGGAGCGCCGAATCCGGTCACACCCGGAAACAACATCACCTACACACTGAAATTCGCGAACAACGGCCCGAACTCCGTGAGCAACGTGATCTACACGGACACCGTGCCGGCGAATACTACGTTCGTTTCACTGACGCTTCCTGCCGGCGCTACTTGTCCCACGCTTCCTGCAGTCGGCGGCACGGGCGCGATCAGTTGCTGCCCCGGGACGGGAGGCGTCTGTTCAGGCGCGACATTTCCTTCGGGTGCGAACGCGCAACTTTTGCTGGTGGTGAAAATCAACTCCGGCACGCCCTCCGGGACGACGATCACCAATACCGCGACAATCGCTCCGACCACGAATGATGCGATCGTGGCGAATAATACGTCCACGGCCATGACGACTGTGGCCTCGCCGTCGTCGGCGGATGTTGCGATCGTGAAGACCGCTTCGCCCGAGCCCGTGGATCAGGGTGCGACGCTCACTTATACGTTGCAAGTGACGAACAATGGGCCCGCGGTAGCGCAAGGAGTTTCGGTCTCCGACCCGTTGCCGAGTGCCGTCTCGTTCGTCTCGGTCTCTACTTCGCAAGGAACGTGCAGCCAAAGCGGTGGCACGGTCAGTTGTAGTTTGGGATCGCTGGGCGTAGGCGCCCTCGCGATCATCACGATCAATACCACGGCAGTCACTTTCAGTTCGTCTTCGCTGGTAGCCAACACGGCCAGCGCGGGCGCGACGACCAGCGATCCTAATCTCGCGAACAATATCTCGTCCGTGCTTTCAACAATTCAAGCACCCACAGCAGTGCAGCTATCGTCCTTCCAGGCTCACGCGATGGATGGTGGTGGAGTCCTTCTCGAATGGCGCACGCGCGAAGAAATTCGCAATCTTGGTTTTCACATTTACCGCGAGGATGCGCAGGGACAGCATCGCCTGGATCCTTCTCTGGTCTCCGGTGGCGCGCTTTTCTTGCGCGGTGCGCAGCCTGCGCATACGGCGAAGACGTATCAGTGGGTTGATCCCGATGGTGGGCCGGGATCGTCGTACGTTCTGGAAGACGTGGATCTGAGTGGCGCGCGCACCACGCACGGTCCCGTGAGCGCTGATTCGAAAATTTCGGTAACCGGGCCCATCGCGCAGGCTGTGCTGCTGAATCAGCTGACCAAGTCGCTCGCGGCTTCTGCTAGTTCTGCGGCGACGCCGTGGCGGCCGAGCGCGCCGATTCCGTCGGTGCTGCTGCCGAGACCTGTGCCGCCGCTGGGCCCGCACAATCCGGCGACTCCGGCCGAAGTGACGAGCGCGTATCTGGATGGTTTGGCGGCAGCGAAAATTTCGGTGAACGCGGAAGGCTGGTATGTGATTACGCGGGCGCAACTGCTTGCGGCGGGATTTGATCTCGGCGGCGATACTCGCATGCTGCAGCTTTTCGCGGAAGGCGTCGAGCAGCCGATAGCGATTATCGAGAAGCGTTCAGGGCCATTCATTGCTGCCGATTCCATCGAATTCTACGGCACTGGGATTGACACGCCGTTCTCCGGCACGCGAGTTTATTGGTTAAGCCACGGATCGCAGTTCGGAAAGCGGATTCCGGTATCGAGTGTGCAGGGTTCGGGCGTGTCGGGAGTGGAGAGCTTCTTGTCGTCGGTTACTTTGGAGCAGCGGACTACTTATTTTGCGGCTTTGCTGAATGGTCCCAATGCCGATAATTTCTTCGGCGCTTTGGTCAGTACGGAACCTGTGGATCAGGACCTGGTGGCCACTCATTACGATGCGACCTCGAGCTTAGCGGGACAGTTATCGGTGACGTTGCAAGGTGTGAGCAGCGGACAGCCGCACAGCGTGAGCGTCGCGGTGAATGGCTCGGCCGTCGGAGTGCTGAATTTCAGCGGCCAGCAGAATTACACCAGCACGTTCCCGGTGGAGCAGGGCATGGTCCACGAAGGAACAAATACCATTACCCTCACGGCTTTGAACGGCGAGAACGATACCAGCCTGGTGCAATCCATCACGCTGGAGTATCCGCACAGCTACACGGCGGATTCTAGTTGGCTACAGGCCACGGCTCCGGCAGGCGTGAATCTGAAGATCAATGGCTTCGCGAACTCGCAGATTCAGGTTTACGACATCACTGACCCGCTGAATATTGTTCAGCTCGCCGGTTCCGTGAATATGGATAACTCCGCGTGGGGCATCACCGTCACCGTGCCGGGTTCGACGGGTGCGGCGCAACACACGCTGCTTGCGTTCTCAGCTGATCAGATTTCGTCTCCTTCTGCGATCACTTATCATCCGGCCAGCACTTTGCTCGAGCAGCGACAGGGCGCGGAATCGATCATCATCACGCATCCGGATTTTGCGGCGAGCGCAGCACCGCTCGTGAGCTTGCGCAAATCGCAGCGCCAGGATGTGGCTCTTGTCACCGTGGACCAGCTTTTTGACGCTTTCAATTACGGCGAGCGCAGCCCGTTTGCTCTGCGCGCTTACCTCTACTATGCGGCGACCGAGTGGCGCGAAAAGCCGCAATCTGTGCTGCTGCTGGGAGACGCCTCGTTCGATCCGCGTGGCTATTTAGGCTTGGGTGATTTTGATTTCGTGCCTACGAGGATTATCGAAACGGCTGCGTTCAAGACCGCTTCCGACGATTGGCTGACGGATTTCCAGGAGACGGGCTTTGCGACGATTCCTACGGGCCGCATTCCCGCGCGCACTTCCGACGAAGCCGCGCTGGTGGTCTCGAAGATCGTGAATTACGAGCAGGGCGGGGCCGCGGGGACTTGGACGCATCAAGTTCTCGTGGTCGCAGACCAGAACGTCGGCGTGGATTTCTCGAACGAAGCGGAGTTGGCGAATGCGTTGCTGCCGCCTTCGGTGGTGACGACCAAAATTCTGGCGGATGGGCAGGCTCCGAACGTGGTGTCACAGCAGATTGTGGACGCGGTGAACAACGGCGTCTTGCTGGTCAATTATACGGGACACGGTTCCGAGGAGCAGTGGTCGTTCGCGGACCTGATGGACAATACGTCGGTCGCGGCACTGACGAACGGCGGCCGCCTGCCGGTCTTCTTGCTCATGGACTGCCTGAACGGGTTCTTCCACGACGTGTACGCGACCAGCCTCTCGACGTCGCTGCTGATGGCTCCGAATGGCGGGGCGGTGGCGGTGTGGGCCTCGTCTGGGTTCACCACGGCGCCTCCACAGGCGTCCATGGACCAGGCGCTATTGCGCACGCTGGCTGGGAGCGCCTCGCTACCACTGGGCCAGGCGATTTTGAAGGCGAAATCGAACATCATGGACCCGGACGTGCGCCGCACATGGATACTCTTCGGCGATCCGGCGATGGTAGTCGCGTTCCCGAATACTGCTGCCTCGCAACGACAACCGGTAGCGACTGCAGGCGCCCCGACCCCGCGGCCCTTGCGTGTGCCTACGGTGGATCCCCGCCGCTAAGAATCATCTACGTTGCTGAATCGTAGAAATGGACGAGTAATTCGCAGGCGTCCGGCATACAATCTGGCCGGACGGAATCTATGGCAGATTTCGCTAAGCGCGGCGTAATAGCGGTGTTGGCCCTATTCGTAATCGTGTACGTGTGCGATTACGGCTTGCTACGATTCAAGATGAGCCGGAATAAGGGTGCGGATGCGATGGGAACGGTCACGTCTTACTACAGCACCGCGCTCAAAGACGGGAGACTTCAAATTTTTACGGACCAGCCGCAGACCGAAACCTGCGTTCACTCACTTTTCCCGCATTCAGGCATGCGCCCGTGTTGGTACGCCAGCCGAAATAACGTGAAAACGATCGGATAGGTCCGCCGCAGTGGCTATTCGTTGCGCTGCAAGGTCAGCGGCGGCGTTTTCGCGGCCGGCGGATGGGCGTCTCGGCGTTCGCTGCGGTCTGCAGGAGCTGAAATAGAGCTTGCGCGTCGCGGGTCAGCGGACGATGGCGCGGGTAAATGACGTCCAGGTTGCGTCGCAGCGGCTCGACGTTATCAATCTCGATGGCGACCAGCTTGCCTTGGTGCAGTTCTTTCGTGACAGCAATCTGCGGAAGAAAGCTCAGCCCCAGCTTGCGCTCCACCATCCGTTTGGCAGCCTCGATCGTTTCTACCTCCAGCACGGTGTTCGGCAGTTGACCCGCGCGGCGAAATAATCCCTGGCTCAGCGTCCAGTCGCTCGAGCCGCGATCGAAAAAAATCAAAGGCATGGACTCGACGTCTTCGAGTCGCACGCGGCGCTTGCGCGCGCCGGGATGATTCGGATGGCCGACGAGAATCAGGGGGTCATCGCGCAGGGTCATCGTCTCCACTTCCGGGTGATTCAGCGAGCGCGCGATACCGATTTCCGCCTCGCCGTCCAGGACCATTTTTAGCACCTGCAGGGAAGTGCCGGAGCGCAGGCTAACCATCACTTTCGGATTAGCCGCCTGGTAGTCCTTGATCACATCCGGCAGAAAGTAAGTGCAAATGGAAAGCGCGGCCGCGATGCGGAGGGCGCTGCCAACGGACGGTTGCAGTTCGTGGATAGCTTGACGCGCGCGGGCGACATCGCGCAGAAGTTGCTCCGCATGAGGACGCAACGCCTTTCCCGCGGCCGAAACGGAGAGGCCACCGTGCACGCGGGAGAATAGCTTGACGCCCAGCGAATCTTCCAGGGCTCGGACGCGCGCGCTGACGGCCGGTTGGCTTACGCGCAACGCCGCAGCGGCGCGATGAAACCCGCCGTAAGTGACCACTGCGAGAAATGTCTCGATCTGGTCAATTTCCATGACGCATTTCTCCAGCGCTGTGGTGCGCGACCGGTGCGGAAAGACCGGTTGGTCCGCGCGAGTACTATCAGTCCTACACAAAAGTCCGTAGTTCTGCCTAGAACTGCCCGATAACAATATTCTATCAAGTTGATAATGACAATCAGTTTGACTGATTAAGTGTTCTGCCCCACACTCCTCTCAACAGCCCACGAATGCGGTGGGCTCCGGCCCTGATCCCCAGCGCGAAATCTCTACGACAGGCGAGGTCAAGCGAATGAGCAACAACAACGGCAATCATAGCCATAGAAATCTGGAACATTCTTGGAAGACCGACCTGCGGTGGGAAGGCGTCACGCGGCCTTATTCCGCGAAGGACGTGGAACAGTTGCGCGGTTCGGTGCACATCGAGCACACACTCGCGCGAATGGGCGCCGAGCGCTTGTGGCAGTTGCTGCAAGACGATCTGTACGTTCCGGCTTTGGGCGCGCTGACGGGGAATCAGGCCGTGCAGCAGGTTTCGGCGGGGCTGAAGGCGATTTATATGAGCGGCTGGCAAGTGGCGGCCGATGCCAACGATGCGGGACAAATGTATCCGGACCAGAGCTTGTACCCGGCGGACAGTGTGCCGAACGTCGTGCGCAAGATTAATCAGGCGCTGGCGCGCGCTGACCAAATTCATCACGCAGAGGGTAAGAACGGCATTCACTGGTTTGCGCCGATTATCGCGGACGCTGAGGCGGGATTTGGCGGCAATCTTAACGCGTTTGAATTAATGAAGTCGATGATCGAAGCGGGTGCGGCGTGCGTGCACTTCGAGGATCAACTTTCTTCGGCAAAAAAGTGCGGGCACCTGGGCGGCAAGGTGCTGGTGTCCACAACCGAAGCGATCCAAAAGTTGGTGGCGGCGCGGCTGGCTGCGGATGTGATGGGCGTTCCGACGTTGATCATGGCGCGCACGGATGCCGATAGCGCGCATTTGCTGACGAGCGATATTGACCCGCGCGATCAGGAGTTCTTGACCGGCGAACGCACCAGCGAAGGATTCTTCAAGATACGCGGCGGCCTGAATTCGGCTATCGCGCGCGGCTTGGCGTACGCGCCGTACTGCGATTTGCTGTGGTGCGAAACGTCCAAGCCAGATTTGGGCGAAGCGCGGCGGTTTGCGGAAGCCATTCACGCGAAATATCCGAACAAGATGCTGGCTTATAACTGCTCGCCTTCGTTCAATTGGAAGAAGAATCTGGACGATGCGACGATTGCGAAGTTTCAGGGCGAGCTGGCGAAAATGGGGTACAAATTCCAGTTCATCACTTTGGCGGGATTTCACGCGCTGAATCTGGCGATGTACGAACTGGCTCGGAATTACAAAGATGCCGGCATGACAGCTTACTGCCGGTTGCAGGAGAAGGAATTTGCGAGCGAGAAGCAGTTTGGTTATGACGCGGTGAAGCACCAGCGGTTTGTGGGGACCGGGTATTTCGATACTGTGCAGCAGGTGATTACCAGTGGGGCGGCTTCGACTACTGCTTTGGCGGGATCTACGGAGACGGCGCAATTTCATGAGGTCAAGAAGGCGCACCAGCCGCGATTTGAGGCTAAGGAGATGCGGCAGGCGGCTTCGGCGGATTAAGTCAAAAGTTTTACACAGAGAGCACAGAGTAAAGGCGGAGTTCACGGAGAAGCCAAGCGGCCTTTAACTTCGTGCACACATTCAGAGGCGCAGGCGAAAAGGGGCGAACTCATTGAGTTCGCCCCTTTTTCTTTGGATAGGCTGCCTCGTAGCGGCGAGTTGCTGTTGCCATCGAATCGCGCGCTTCCGCCGATGGCGCACTGAAGTGCGCCGCTACAAAGGCAACTGCAACTGCCACTGCTACCGCAACGGCGTCTCTTAATCGGCGTGGACTTTTTCTGCTCGGCCGATTATTTCCTCGATGTTCAGGCCCAGCCCTTTGGCTACGCCGGTGCCGTACGCGGGATCGGCTTTGTAGAAGTGCTGGATCTGCAGCTCCTGGATGCGGCGTGGTACTGCGCCCAGGCTGCCTACGATGTTACTGATGAGGCGATCCTTGGCGTCCTGCTTCATTAGCCGAAAGAGATTTCCTGGCTGCGTGTAGTAGTCGGAATCGAGCCGGTGATTGTGGCGATCGACCGTGCCGGAAACTTCTTTGGGGCGCTCGCGGTAATGCGGATCCTGGGTCGGCCCGTTGAAGCTGTTCGGCTCGTAGTTCGGTTGCGCGCCGTAGTTTCCATCGAAGCGCATCGCGCCATCGCGGTTGTAGGTGTGCACGGGACACTGCGCCTTATTGACGGGAAGGGAATCGTAATTCGCGCCGAGGCGGTAGCGGTGCGCGTCGGGATAAGAAATCAGGCGGGCCTGCAACATCTTGTCCGGCGAAAAGCCCATGCCCGGGACGACGTTGCGTGGCTCGAAAGCGGCCTGCTCGACTTCCGCGAAGTAATTTTCAGGATTGCGATCGAGAACCAGCTCGCCGACTTCGTGCAGCGGATAATCCTTATGCGGCCACACTTTGGTGAGGTCGAACGGATTGATGTGGTACGTGTCGGCATCTTTTTCCGGCATGATTTGCACGGAAACGCGCCACTTGGGGAAGTCGCCTTTGGCGATCGCATCGAAAAGATCGCGTTGCGCGTAATCGGGATCAATGCCGCGCTGTGCGCTGGCGTCCGGGCCCGTGAAATTCTTGATGCCTTGTTTGGTTTTGAAGTGCCACTTCACGTAAAAGAGTTCGTTCTTGGCGTTGATCAGGCTGAAGGTGTGGCTGCTGAAACCGTCCATGTGGCGATAGCCGTCGGGGGTGCCGCGATCGGAGAACAGGATGGTGACCTGGTGCAGCGATTCGGGCGAGAGCGACCAGAAATCCCACATCATGGTCGGTGACTTCAAGTTGGTTTGCGGATCGCGCTTCTGCGTGTGAATGAAATCGCCGAACTTCAGCGGATCGCGAATGAAGAAGACGGGCGTGTTGTTGCCGGTCATGTCCCAATTGCCTTCTTCGGTGTAGAACTTCAGCGCGAAGCCGCGCGGATCGCGTTCGGTATCGGCGGAGCCTTTTTCGCCGCCGACCGTGGAGAAGCGGATGAAGGTGGGGGTCTTCTTGCCGACTGTGGAAAATAGTTTGGCGGTGGTGTATTTCGTGATTTCCGCGCTGGTGCAGACGAAGTGGCCGTGCGCGCCGGAACCTTTGGCGTGCACTACGCGTTCGGGGATGCGTTCGCGGTTGAAATGGGCCATTTTTTCGAAGAGCAGAAAGTCTTCAAAGACGACGGGGCCGCGCGGCCCGACCGTCAGCGAATTTTGATTGTCGCCTACAGGACGTCCGGCGTCGGTGGTCATTACTTCGTGCTTCGGTTTTTTCTCGTCCATGCCTGTCTCCTTAGGGATCGGGTGATTCAGCTGCCCGGAAGCGAAGAGTAGCGCGCGGCCTGTGATAGGAGAAATACTTTATTCGTCTCCGACCGATAGGTAGAATCTATAAGAGCGGCATGCAGATCTTGTCGCAGGAGACCGCAAGCAATGGAAGTACACCAGCTGAGATATTTTTGCGCAGTAGCCAAGGCGGGTAATTTCACGCGCGCGGCCGCGCAAGAGCACGTGGCGCAGCCTTCGCTTTCGCAGCAGATACAAAAAATCGAGCAGGAACTGGGCGCGAAGCTTTTTGACCGGTTAGGACGCGGAGTGCGGCTGACGGCTTTTGGGCAGGCTTTCCTGCCGCGCGCGCAGGCGATTTTGCGCGAACTGGGCGAAGCGACATCGGAAATCCAGCAGATGGCGGGGTCGGAGTCTGGGACGATTGTATTCGGCTCGATTCCGACTATCGCGCCGTATTTCTTGCCGCGGCGCGTTTCGCGTTTCCTGAAGCAATTTCCGCAAGTGCGTTTGGAGATGGTGGAGGAAATCACTCCGGTGCTGCTCACGCGTCTGCAGGAAGGCACGATGGATATGGCGCTGGTTGCGCTGCCGATCGCCGGAGCGGAATTTGTGTGCAAAGAAATCCTGAAAGAGCGCATGTACCTGGTGGTGCCCAAGGAGCACCGGCTGGCGGGCGAAAAATCCACACCGTTGAAAGAGGCTGAGAAGGATCCATTTTTATTATTGAAGGAAGGGCACTGTTTTCGCGAGTCGGTGGTGTCCGCGTGCCAAAGGTCGCGCACGAAATTAAACGTGGTTTTCGAGACTGGCCAATTTTCTTCGATTTTGGCGATGGTGTCGGCGGGAATGGGCATTTCGGTGGTTCCGGAAATGGCCGTCGAACCCGTGAAGGGTTGCCGGTTCGTTCCTTTGGCTGACGAAGCGGCGTACCGGCGCGTTGGCGTGATCTGGATGCGGAATCATTTTCAGACGCGCGCCGAGGTGGAATTGCTGGAGTATCTGATCGAATTCGGGCATCGAGCGTCGGTGCGACGCTGAATCCGCGGCGGCCCTGATTCACGTTCGCGAAGCCGCCACGATTTTCGCGGTGGTAATCGCCTGTCCCACGTGGCGCTGGGTGTGGTCAGCGATATGGACGAGCAGGCCGGCGAGGGCTGTGGGCAAGTGCTTACTGCCGACGGAGCGGGGTTCGTCCAGGCGAGCGGGATCTATCTGCGCGATGCGCCTCGCGGCAGCGGCGAGAGTGGCTTCCAGTTCCGCGAAGAGCTCGGGCCTATTCGCGTTCGGCGCGAGTTCGCTTTTGAGGGCGGCGAGTTGCTCATCGTTTAGAGTTTTTCCTTCGGCGTAGGTCAGCAGACGATCCACGCTGCGCGCGATGTGGCGGATATGGAACGCTACCGGCGCAATTGCCGCAGGCCGCCCGTTGAGTTCGGCGTCGCTTAAGCCGGCGCACCAGCGCGTCAAGTCTTCCTTAGCGAGTTCGAGAGCGTGTAGGACGGCTCTGGGCACCGCGGGAATGTCCGTCAACGTGCCGCGCAGCCAAGGCTCGGGTTGTGTGGATTGATTCATGGTTTGGGTCTCCACCCTGTACGCTACCTGAAAATCCGCGCTGATCAAATGGTGGCGCCGGGTCATCAGCTGAGATGGACTGCGGCGGGGACACGGGATCAGAAAATCTCGCGTGAACCCGCGGTTATGGGGCTTTCGCGGCGGGGGTCTTCTCGCCGGCGGTTTTTGCGTCTGCCGGCTTTCCCTCTGGAGCCTTGCCGTCGGGTGCTTTAGCGACTGGCATGGCCCCGCCTGCTGCAGTGCCGGCGACGGCTGGCGCGCCAACCGGCCTCTCCATATATTGAACGATGAGCGAAACGCGGCGGTTGGCTGGATCGAGCGGCGCGTCGGGTTTGCGCAAGCGCTGGTCGGCGAAGCCGCGAACCTGGCTTACTTGCGATTCTCCCAGTCCATTTTCCTGCATCATACGGCGCGCCGCATTGGCGCGGTCCGCCGAAAGCTCCCAATGGGTGTAGTTGCTGTTTGCCGAATAGGCTTTGGCGTCCGTGTGGCCCTCGATCGCGATTTTATTCGGAAGTTTGCCGAGCTCTTTCGCGAGCAGCATCAGAAGGCCTTCTCCGTCGGAGTTCAATTTCGCGCTGCCGGGGTCGTAGAAAGTTCCGCTGGCTGATTCGGTAAGTTCAATTCGCAAGCCTTCGTTGGTCACCGTCATGTCAATGTGGTTTTTCAGTTTGTCGAAATTGGGGACCTCGCGAACGGCCTTCTGCAATTCCTCCTTCAAATGCGCCATATTGTCCTTGCTGACGACAAAGTTCTCGCCCGAGCCCACCATATCGCTGCCGACTTGCTTCGCAGTCCCCGTAGGATCCTTGAAGTAACCGCCCACGGCCTCTTGCAACTGTTTGCTGCTATTGAGCAGCCATAGGACGATGAAAAGCGCCATCATGGCCGTCACGAAATCGGCGTACGCCACTTTCCAGGCGCCGCCGTGATGGCCGCCGTGCGCGCCTTTCTTCTTGATGACGATAATGGGTGGTTTGGAATTCACAAGCGAGTATGTAAAACCTTGTAAGCGCTACGCCGCGACCGCGGCCGGAGCGTCAGACTTATCCTTGATGAATTTTTCCGCATCCTGAAATATCGGGCGAACATGCCCCGGAATCGCGCGCCGCCCGATTTCCACCGCCATGCTGGGCGCCGTGCCTTTCATGAAAGCAACGATCATCACGCGCAGGAATTGATAGTACGTGTGCTCGTCGTCAGCGCCCTTCGCCATGCTGGCAGCGACCGGGCCGACCAGTCCATAGCAAAGCAAAATCCCCAGAAAAGTGCCCACGAGCGCCGCGGCGACTTTCTTTCCGATTTCTTCGGGTGGTCCGCCCAGCGATCCCATGGTGATGACCACACCCAATACTGCGGCGACGATGCCGAGGCCGGGCAGGGAATCCGCGACCGTGGATAGCGCCCCGATCGGAAGTGTGGCCTCGTGATGGTGAACGTCCATGTCGTTCTCGATCATCTGGTCGGCGTCAAAGGGCTCAATGCCTCCGCTGGAAGCCATGCGTATGGAATCGCAGACGAACGCAAGGGCGTGGTGATCTTTCAGAAATTTCGGATACTTCGAAAAAATGGGGCTCTGGTCCGGGTTGTCACTGTCCGTTTCCAGGGCCATCAAGCCGTCGCGCCGCGCGCGGCTAAAGAGTTCGAACATCATTTTCAGCGATTCCAGGTACCTTTGCTTGTTGTATTTCGAGCCGCCGAACGCGCCCGTGATGCCGGAAATGATTTTCTTCAAGATGTGCAGAGGATTCGCGATGAGCATGGTTCCGAGCGCGGCGCCGCCGATCGTTACGAGCTCGGCGGGTTGGATCAGCACCCTCAGATTGCCGTGTTCCATGAGGAACCCGCCAATCACCGCGCCGAATACCACGACGATCCCGATAATTATGAACATCGAATGCCTGTCCTCCCGCGAATCCTGTTAATCGGCGATCTTCACCTGATCGCCGCCTGCCGCGATGCTCTCGGCGAGCGATTTCTCGGCGCGCTCCATGACAGATTCCTCTGTATCGCCCGGACGCGCGGACGTTCCGCCAAAAGATGCGGTGAGCGATACGTGGTCGCCCCACCATTTGAATTTCGTATTGTGGATCATGCGCAGTAAGCGGTCCGACACGTTCTTGGTTTCCGCGGCGCTGCATTCCGCGAGCACGGTGAGCAAGCGGTTTTCCGCGTGAAGGCCAAGGAAATCGGTGGGGCGAATGCTACCCTCGAGGGTAAGCGCCGCCGTGCGCTGGATAGCCGCCAGAGCGGATGTCCCGTACTTCGCCCGGAAATGCGCAAGGCCGTCAACCTCGACACACAGAACGCTGAAGGGCACGCCATGCTCCGAGAACGTCATCAGGTTTTCGCGTAGATGCGTCTCGACGAAAGAGCGGGTGAGCACCCCGGTGGTTTCGTCAATGCAGCCATAATTTTTGAGCTTATTGTGGCGACGCTCCGCATAGGTGATGCGATGATCATCGTCAAAACTTTCGACGACGCCGACGATGGCGCCGTAACGATTGCGAATGGGCATGGAACGGACATGCCGCGCTACCTGGTGGCCGCCTTTGTGCCGGAATGTAAGTTCGCTTATTGTCGGTCGCCCGTCGTGTAGCACACTGGCCAGAGCGCCGCCAAACTCGCAGACGCCGTCCTGACCTTGCTGTTCTTGTGGCGCGAAGAAATCCCGGCAAAAATGTCCCAGTACATCTTGGCGGAGGTACCCGGTAATTCTTTCCGCTCCCGCGTTCCAAAACTGAATTTTTTCGCTGCGATCCACCAGATACACGCCGTTCTGCATGCATTCGAGAACGGTGCGATAGATTTCCGGATCGTTGAACAAGGACATGCGAGGCTCCACTAGGAATCATCGGTCAAAAGCAGGGCGAGTTTAGGCAGGGAAGCGAGCGGTTTCTGGGTGGGTGCGTGGCGCGAGTTGCCGCACAAGGATTTGTCCGAATTTAGCCGTAGAACCTAAAGTTCACGCGGCTGTAACAATCCGCTCATAATATGGCTTGTTATCTAAACGTCATCCGGTGAAGCACTTGCCGAGCAGTCAGGAGAGACGACTCGATGGAGAAGCGGAATTTCTTGTTTGTTTCACTCACTGGACTCATCAGCGATATTGCGTGGCAGGTTTCGAAGGAGGGCCACGAAGTCCGCTATTACATCGGCGACAAGAAGGAGCGCGACATTGCGGATGGTTTTGTCGCGAAGTCCAAGGATTGGGAGAAGGATGGGGAGTGGGCGGACATTTTGATTTTTGACGACACGCTAGGGCAGGGAGAAAAAGCGCAAGCTCTGCGCGCGGCCGGCAAGAAAGTGATCGGTGGCACTCCTTACTCCGATCGCCTGGAAGATGACCGCTCGTTCGGCCAGGAAGAACTGAAAAAGGCTGGAGTGAATATCATTCCGTATTTCGAATTTGCGAATTTCGATGATGCCATCGATCACGTCACGCAAAATCCTGGCCGCTACGTGATCAAGCCGAGCGGAGAGGCGCAGAACGTGAAGAGGCGGCTCTTCGTGGGGGAAGAAGACGATGGGCAGGACGTGATTTATATGTTGGAGGCGTACAAGAAGGCGCTCTCGGACGAAATCAAGGTCTTTCAGTTGCAGCGGCGCGTGACGGGTGTGGAAGTGGCCGTGGGCGCATTCTTTAACGGCAAGAATTTCGTTTATCCGATCAATATCAATTTCGAGCACAAGAAACTATTTCCCGGCGAGAACGGTCCGCCCACCGGCGAGATGGGCACGACGATGTTCTGGAGCGAGCCGAATAATTTGTTCAACCAGACGCTGCTGAAGATGGAGAAGAAACTCGCGGAGGAAGGCTACGTCGGATACATAGACTTGAACTGTATCGTGAACCACCACGGAATTTATCCGCTGGAGTTCACTTCGCGATTTGGCTATCCCACCATCAGCATCCAGCAAGCAGGAATGACTACGCCCATCGGCCAGTTCTTTTGGGATTTGGCGAACGGAACCGACCCGAGGCTGAAGGTTCGCAGCGGCTTTCAGATTGGCGTGCGCATCGTGGTGCCGCCATTTCCATTCGATGATGATGAAACGTTCGACTCGTTTTCGAAAAATGCCGTCATCGTTTTCAAAAAGCCTCCTACTGACGAAATGCACATCGAAGACGTGAAGCAGGTGAATGGCCAGTGGCTGGTGGCGGGCACGTCCGGCGTGATTCTCGTAGTCGTTGGTCTGGGCCAGACCATGAAACAGGCGCAAACGCAGGTCTATTCGCGCATTAAGAACGTGCTGATCCCGAACATGTATTACCGCACGGATATCGGCGACCGCTGGGTGGAGGATAGCGACCGCCTGCACACCTGGGGATATTTGCGATAGCCACAATGCGCATTGCAGCCTCAAGCTGGCCATCACATGCCCGCTGTGTTTCGCGGAAAACCCGGAACGCAGCGGCCACTACATAAACCCTTTCGGATGGACATTCTTGTCAATCGGCGCACCGTGCGTTAGAGTACGCGCTTTCTTATTGTTGGCGGAGCGCCTATGCCCGTGGTGGTGGAAGGCGAGAAACTCAAGATATTGATTCGCCGCGCGGCGATTCAGAAACGCGTGCGCGAAGTGGCGCACCAGATCACCAAGGATTTCGCGGGCCAGCGAGTGCATCTGGTTGGCGTGCTGAAGGGCGCTTGCATCTTTCTTTCGGACCTCGTGCGCGAAATCAATCTGAACACCTCTATTGATTTCATCGCTGTTTCCAGCTACGGCAAGAACAAGGAAAGCTCCGGGCAGGTGCGCCTGATCAAGGATCTCGATAGCAGCATCGAGGGGCTGAACGTGATCGTGGTGGAGGATATTCTCGACACCGGCATCACGCTGACCTACCTCTTGCGCGTTCTCGAGCAGCGCAAGCCTAAGACTTTGAGAATCGCGGCGCTGCTGGATAAGCCCTCGCGTAGAATTAAGGACGTGAAAGCGGATTATGTCGGTTTCAAAATTCCCAATGATTTTGTGGTGGGCTACGGCCTGGATTACGCCGAGCGCTATCGAAATCTGAAGGACGTCTGCGTTCTTACGCTTCCCGCCCATTAGCCATGGCACTTATTGCATCCGCAATCGCGAAAATGATTGACCACACGCTGCTGAAGCCCGAAGCGACACGCGATGAAATTCGCAAACTTTGTGAGGAAGCGCTGAAATACGGCTTCGCCTCCGTGTGCGTGAATCCCTGGAACGTGCCGCAGGCTTCGGAATTGTTGCGGGGAAGCGTTGTGAAAGTTTGCACCGTGGTCGGATTTCCCTTGGGCGCGACGCTGCCGGAAGTGAAAGTGTTTGAGGCGCAAGAATCGCTGAAGCGCGGCGCGCAGGAAATAGATATGGTGATCAATATCGGAGCGCTGAAATCCGGGCTGCTCGACGCTGTCACGGGAGATATCCGTGGCGTGGTCGAAACGGCTCACCGCGGTGGTGGAATCTGCAAGGTGATTCTGGAAACGGCGCTGCTGACGCGCGAAGAAAAGGTGCAAGCATCGCTCGCTGCCAAGAATGCCGGCGCGGATTTCGTGAAGACTTCCACGGGTTTCAGTACAGCCGGCGCCACGCGCGAAGACGTGCGGCTGATCCGCGAGACGGTCGGCGCGGGTACAGGGATCAAGGCTGCCGGAGGCGTACGCACACTCGAGGATTTGCTGAAAATGGTGGAAGCAGGCGCCACGCGAATCGGCGCGAGCGCCGGAGTGAAAATCGTCGAGCAGGCGCGATCTGGAACGGCTTCGGCTAGTTCCGCAGCGCCTGATAGCGGAAAGTATTGACGAGCCCAATAATTACGGATGCCCGCCGCGAGGCCTTCTTTCCTGCCTGCTATAATGAATTGACTAGGCGCATGCTGCGCGGCGCTGCTCGCGTATTCGGAGCGGTCGCGGACGCCGGCACTTCCTCGGCGGGGGCTGGGGCGCTGCACTCTTACTCACATGGACGCGGCAAAACTCAATTCGAAATTTGAGGTTCCGGCGGAGACGCTCGCGATCCTGGCGGAAATCAGCCAGGAGATCAATGCGTCACTGAACCTGGACGAAGTGCTGCCCAATGCCGCGTCGCTGATCAAGCGCCTGATTGATTACGAAGTGTTCGCGGTGCTGCTGCCCGAAGAGGGCACGGACCAGATGTATTTCCGCTTTGCCATCGGGCATCGGCAAGAAGTCGTAGATCACTGGCGCATTCCGATGGGCGAGGGAATTATCGGCGCCGCGGCGGCCACCGGGCAGGCGATTCGCGTGGGCGATGTGCGCGGGGATTCCCGTTACCTCAACGCGCTCGACGGGGTGCGGTCGGAGTTGGCGGTGCCGCTGATCGTGCGCGGGCGCGTGATCGGCGTGATGGACATCGAAAGCAGCCAGCTGGATTATTTCACGCCCGACCAGCAGAATATTTTGACGCTGGTAGCGTCTCGCATCGGCACCGCGATCGAAAACGCCAAGCTTTACGAGCACGAACGCAATCAGGCCGAGACGCTGCTGCTGTTGAACGAAGTGAGCCGCGAAGCGAATTCGACGCTGTCAGTCGAAGAGGTGTTGCGACGCGCGGCGGAATTAACCAAGCGGCTCATCAACTACCAGATCTTCAGCATTTTGCTCTACGACGAGACTGAAAATGTTTTTCGCCATCGCGTCACCGTGAAATTTGGCCAGCGCGTGCAGGAAAAGCACGCTGTGCCGGCGCACGAAGGCGTCGTGGGCGCAGCGGCTACGACGAAGCGTCCCGTGGTGGTGCCGGATGTGGCGCTCGATCCGCGCTACCTGATGATCAATCCCGAGACGCGTTCCGAATTGGCCGTCCCCATGCTGAATAAGGATCGCGTGATCGGCGTGATGGATCTGGAAAGCCCGAAGCTCAACTATTTCACGCCGGACCACGTACAGGTGCTTTCGATTCTAGCGGCGCATCTGGCCGTTTCCATCGAGAATGCGCGTTTGTACGAGCGAGTGGCGCGGGACGAAACGCGCATGGAGCGCGATCTGAGCGCCGCGCGACGAATTCAAGGCGCACTGCTACCGCGTTTGCCTGGGCCGGAATACGGGTTGGAGATCGCGGCGCGGGTCGTCTCGTCGCGCGAACTGAGTGGCGACCTTTACGATTTTTTGCGTTATGGCCCGCAGGAATTGGGCGTTGCGGTGGGTGACGTCAGCGGGAAGGGCAGCGCCGCGGCTCTGTATGGCGCTGTCGCGATTGGCACGTTGCGCAGCCTGGGGCCGCAGAAACATCGGCCGGCGGAAATGCTGCGGGCGATCAATGGATTTCTCGGCGAGCGCCGAATCGAAGGCCGCTTTATGACTTTATGTTTCGCCACCTGGCATCGCGGGCGGCACAAATTGCGCGTCGCCAACGCCGGGCAAGAAGAGCCGTTTCTTTATCACGCGGGGCGTTGCGAACAGATTTCACTTGCGGGCTTCCCGCTCGGAATGTTCGAGGATGCCACGTACGACCAGCGCAGCTATATTCTGGACGCGGGCGACGTGGTGGTGTTTCACTCTGACGGAATCGGCGACACGCAGAATGCGACCTTGGAATTTTTTGGGCATGCACGCTTGGCGGAAATTATCGCGGCTACGCATCAGCTCAGTGCGGATGCGATTGCGGATCACATTCTCGAGGAAGTGGATGCGTTTTCGGGTGGGCAGCATCCGTTTGATGACCGGACGTTGGTGGTGCTGAAGGTGAAATAGTTTTCGGAGCCGAGTCCTGCTGCGAGGGATTTTGAGCGGCGCACTTCAGTGGGCCATCGAGCTAGCAGCAACACCGATGGCGGTCTGAAGACCGCCGCTACAAAACCTTTGCTCGCCTGTCGGTCTAGCTTGGATTTGCGGCGGGCACGGGTCTTTTCTGCCGGTTCGGATGCAAGAAGTCGATCACGGAATTGTTGAACATTTTCGGTTGGTCCACGAAAGTCATGTGGCCACTCTTCGGCAGAATCACAATTTCCGAGCCAGCGATTTTGTCGTGCATTTCCTGCGAGAGCGAAGGATCGCACTCGTCGTGATCGCCGGCAATAATCAGCGTCGGCACATGAATGGTATGCAGCTGGTCCACGTACTCGACGGATTTTAGATTGCCGTCAATCACGAACTCGCCGTCGGATCCCCACATTTCACGGTAGAGATCCCAGGCAGTGTTGCCCGCAGCGATCGGATCGTAGTTCGGATCCGGATGATTCTGGTAGAGGTACGGAAAATATCCCTCGCCCCAGGCCGCGATCATATAGTCGTCGGTATAGCGATTCTTCTGATACTCCTTGCCGTGGCCAAAGAGCCCTTCTTTTTCCTCGCGGTCGATGCGGTCGCGGAGTTCGGCTGGCATCTTTTCTTTCATCTTCACGAAAACCTGGTTCATTTGCGAGGTGCTGGGAAAGGTGCTGCACAAAATCAAATGCGTGACGTTGTTTTGATATTTCAGCGCGTAGGCTTGCGCCAGAACGCCGCCGTAGGAATGTCCCAGTAGCGTGATTTTGCCCAGCACCAATCCTTGGCGCACGGCTTCCACGTCTTCGACCATGTTTGCGACGGTGTAGCCGACGGGATCGTCGAGTTTTTGCGAACGGCCGGAGCCACGTTCGTCAATGAAGATCAAGCGATTGTGTCGCGCGAGCGGCAGCAGGTAGGGCAGAAAATAATCGTGCGAAGCGCCTGGCCCGCCATGCACGATGACGATCGGCGCGCCGCGGCCGACGGTCATGTAATAAATCATCACGCCGCGGGCGTCAATGAAACCTTCCTGGATCTGATAATCGGCAACTCTCGCGATCGGCTTCGGGGTTTGGGCGGGTGCTTGAGCTTCCTGCGCCTCTTGCCCGCTAGGCGCGGCGACAGGCTCGGCGGGCGGCGGGGCGGCCTGCGCGTGCAGCAGCGGGGCGACGGTTGCGCACACGAAAACCATTAATCCAAGACGAAAATATTCCTTCATCGGAGTCTCCTCGATTCTTGCTTGCTGGCTCTTACCGCTCTCCCCAGCGCAGTTTGCTGCGAAGAATTTCGTAATAGGTTTTACGCGGCGGGCGGACCACTTGCACTTTCGTCGCCGCTTTGGTGATGACTACGCGGTCCTGCGGCTGAAGCTGGAATCCGATTTGCCCGTCAATCGTTAGAAAGACCGGCTCGCCGGTGGCGGGAAAACGCACTTCCACGCGCGCGGTATCTGGAATCACCAGCGGGCGATTGGTGAGCATATGCGGGCAGATCGGCGTAATCACGAAGGCGTCTATATCCGGATGGATGATCGGCCCGCCCGCGGCCAGCGAGTAAGCCGTGGAACCGGTCGGCGTCGCGATGATCAGGCCGTCCGCGCGGTAGCGGCCCACGTGGTGGCCGTCCACGTGCACATCGAGATCGAGCATGCGCGCGAGTGCGGCTTTGTTGGCAACTGCATCGTTCAAGGCGGTCACACGCTCGGCGGGCTTGCTGCTGTGGACGATCTCAGCTTCCAGCATCATGCGCTCGCTGGTGTCGTGCTGACCGGCGAGAATCGTTTCGAGCACGGGGTAAAGCTCGTCGAGCGTCACGCTGGTGAGGAACCCAAGCCCCCCCAGATTCACGGCGAGCATCGGGATGTTGCGACCAGCCAGCGCGCGCGCTGCGGCGAGCAGCGTGCCGTCGCCGCCAAGGACGATCAGCAAATCAACCTTTTCCACCAGCTCTTCGCGCGGCAGCGCTGGGCCATCGGCGCCGACCATGGCCCGGGTTTGCTCGTCAATAAAAACGCCAATTTTGCGCTCGTGCAGCCACTGTCGCAGTCCCGGCACGACGGCGGAGACCATTTCGGGGATCGGTTTGCAGATAATGCCGGCGGCGCGAATCATTGTTGGAGGCAGAATTCTACTCTAGACCCGCGCGCGGGCGTGGAGAAAAAACTCCTGGTTGCCTTCGGTGCCGGGGACGCGGCTGGGACTGATACCCAGTAGCTCCAGCGAGCAAGCTGCCGCGGCCGATTGGACGCGATCTATGGCTTTCTGGTGCAGCGCGGCATCACGCACGATGCCACCTTTGCCGATTTCGCCTTTTTCGAGCTCGAATTGAGGTTTGATGAGAATCACAAAATCGGTGCCGGGCGCCGCTACCGGAACAATGGCCGGAAGCACTTTCGCGACAGATATAAACGACACGTCCATAGTGATCACGGCTGGCCGCTCGGGGATATCGTACGGTCGCAGATAACGGGCATTGCGCTCGATGGACGTCACGCGGGGATCTTGACGCAATTTCCAGTCGAGTTGGTCTGCTGACACATCCACGGCGAAAACTCGCGACGCTCCATTTTGCAGCAGGCAATCGGTGAAACCGCCGGTCGAGCTGCCGACGTCTAGGCAGATTTTGTTTCGTGGAGAGATTTGAAAATCTTCCAGTGCGCCTTCGAGTTTCAGGCCGCCGCGGCTGACGTACGGAAGTGCTTCGCCGATGATTTCAAGGCTTGCGTCAGCGGCGATCTGGGTGCCGGGTTTCTCCATTTTTTGGCCGTTCACTAGAACGTTGCCTGCAAGCAGGATGGCTTGAGCGCGCTCGCGGGAGGGAGCGAGGCCGCGCTCGACGATGGCGACATCCAGTCGAGTCTTTCCTGGCTTGCGGTTCTGGCGGCCGCTTTCAGGGGCGGCGTCGGATATGCGCTTCGCTTTCATGCGTTCAGCGGCTCGTAGCGTTTACTGCAAAAGATTTAACACAGAGTGCACAGAGGAAAATCGGAGGGCACCGAGACTTCATGCCAAACCAAGCGCCAATTGAATTTGAGCCTACGACCGCCGCGCCACCAGGAATTGCGCGAGTTGGCGCATGCGGATGCCGCGCTCTCCGTAAAAATCGAGCTGCTTCAGCGCCTTGGCTTCCAGGTCGGCGGCGATGTCGCGCGAAACTTCCAGGCCGTGCAGCGCCGGATACGTGGCTTTCTTCTGCGCCTGATCCTTGCCCGCTGTTTTGCCCAGCGCCGCGGACGATTCTTCGACGTCCAGAATATCGTCCACAACCTGAAAGGCCCAGCCGATGTTTTCGCCGAAATTCAGCAAGCGAGTGACGTCGGCGCGTTCCGCCCCGGCGGCGATCGCGCCCGCGACGATCGAAGCGCGAATCAGCGCGGCGGTTTTCGAGCGATGAATGTATTCGAGCATCGCTTTGTCCGAAGGTTTGCCTTCGGCTTCGAGATCGGCGACCTGGCCGCCGATCATTCCGCGGTCTGTGCCGGCGGCCTCCGCGACCATTGCCAGAATCGTCATTCGCCGCTGCGGATCAACGGGTGCCATCGCCAGCGTTTGAAAAGCCAGAGTCAGCAATGCGTCTCCCGCCAGAATGGCGATCGCCTCGCCGAAGACTTTATGATTGGTGGGTTTGCCGCGGCGAAGATCGTCGTTATCTAATGCGGGAAGATCATCGTGAATCAGCGAATAGGTATGGATGAATTCGAGCGCGCAGCCGACGTGCACCGGGCCAGCCTGTTCGGCGGAAAACATTCGCGCGGCTTCCAGGCACAGAATGGGACGGATACGCTTGCCGCCGGCAAAGACGCTGTAGCGCATAGCGCGATGGATTGACGTGGGGAGCGCGTGTTCGGGAGGCAAAAGTTCCTGGAGAGCCGCTTCTGCAACGGTGCGGTCGTTTTCGAAAAAGTCGGGGACGGTCATTAGTGTCGTTAGGTTTCCCGGAATCCGATTTAGCTGCGAGCTACAGATGAAACGACGGCACTAGCCATTTTCGTCCCCCGGGTCAAACGGCTCGGCTACAATTTTTCCGTCCGCCTTCTTCAGCAGAATTTCCACCCGGCCCTCCGCTTCCTCGAGCTGCTTCTGGCATTCGCGCGAAAGCTTCACGCCTTCCTCGAAGAGCTTCATGGCTTCGTCCAGCGACAAATCCGCGCTTTCGAGCCGCTTTACCACTTCTTCGAGACGGGTGAGAGATTTTTCAAAGTCTCCCTTCTTGGGAGGTTCCGCTGGAACGGCTGCTTTATTCGGTGCTGGACTCATTCTGCCTCAATTCGTGTTCAACGCATGCGCTGATCTGGCGCATCGCTAGAAATTTTACGCTGATTCGCGTCCGCTGGGCCTAGCCGTTTGCGAATTCTATCGCGATGACCTCATTGCAGCAATGCCGCGCTGCCGGACGTGTTGCCGCGTTGAGGCAGCAGCGTCAGGCTGTGCACGCGGACACGGGTTTCGGCGGCATCGCTGAAGGGGGCTACTATTCCGCGGCCTGCGAACCATTCGGGAAATTGGTCGCGATAGTAGGAACTCCCGTATTGCCCGGATTCGCCGGTGGGGACCTCCATCAGCGATTGGTCGAAATTCGAAAGGTCGGCAACGAAGCGCATCGCGGGGCCATGCCCCACGCCCATCGCGCGCACAGTATCCACGGTTCCGCTTTGCGCGTACGGTCCAATGCTCAAGAAACCGTGCAGTGGACCCGAACGGCCGAGTGGGTGGACCATTTCGAGTGGGTGCAGACGACCCCAGGTCCAGGTCGCTTCGTCGCTGCTGCCGGTGCGCTTCGCGAGCGCGGCCACGGCTTCGTCGGCACTGGCCGTCAACAATTCGTCGTAACTCGCAAAAGCGCTTGGCAACCACGCTGCTGGGCGCTCGCGCAGCACGTTTTCCAGAAACACTTTGTCGCGCCACCAGACGTCGTTGTAAACGCTCTGCGGCTCCCAAAGCTCGTATTTGGTGATTTCATCGCCGAGGTATGGCGCGAGCAGATGGCGAAACAGCGCGTGGCGTGTGTACTCGACAAACGACGTTTGGACCGAGTCCGCCGTGGCGCGTCCGTCCCAACCCTGCAACTTCGCAATCAGGCGTTGCGTGCGTGGATCGTGCGGCGGCTTCGCATTCGCAGCTTTGACGAGCGCACCGGAGAGAAAGCGATTCGGCAGACTCACGATGTCATTCTGAATCGCGTTGCAATCTGCGGGCGTTAATCCGGTGCGATTCGACAAAAGTTCGTAGAGGCGAGCGGTGCGATACGGACCAGCCAGGCGATCGGTCAAATAATATTTGTATCCGGGACCGACCGTGCGGGCATTCGCGGTCGCGATGATGCCCTCTGGCGGATTCAACACGCGCGGCAACTCTTCGAACGGAACGTAGCCCTTCCATTCGAATTCGTCCGTATCGCCTGCCACCGGCAGCGCGCCGTGGCCGCTCGCGCGAATCGGAATGCGTGCCGGAATTGTGAAACCGATGTTGCCGTCCACGTCGGCGTAGATCGTATTTTGACCCGGACCTGCGATGTGGCGCGTGGTCTCGATGAAGTCGTGCCAATTCTGAGCTTCGCCAAGCAACGGAAAACCGAAATCGAGCCCGCCTGGTTCGAGAGCTGTCCAGCGCAACGCGTAGGCGCGGCCACCTTGTTCCGGCGGATGGCGACGCACGATCGGTCCGTGGCGCGTGACGATTACATCGAGATTGACATCGAGTTTCGCGCGCACGTGGATCGTCTCGCGACGTACTTCCGCCGTCAGCAGTCTTCCATTCGCGCGATAAAGCAATGGATTCGCCGGGTCGAATGACTCGATGTACAAATCCTCAACGTCCACGTTGCTGTTCGTGAATCCCCAGGCGATGCGATCGTTATGGCCGATGATTACCAGCGGCGCGCCGGGCAGCGCAAAGCCTGCGACGTTCAAACCTGGCGCCGTCAGATGGATTACGTACCACAACGCTGGAACGGAAAGTTGCAAGTGCGTGTCATTCGCGAGGAGCGGTTTGCCGGACGCAGCGTGCGCGCCACTCACCACGAAATTGTTGCTGCCGATGATCTGCCGCGTTTGCTCGTCGAATTGCGCGAGGAATGCGCCGGCCGCATTCCACACGGCCGGCGCAAACGGCGGTTCGTCGCCTGCGGTGTAAGTGCTATGGGCACGCGGCTCATCGGTTGATAAGTCAGGCGACGAAGCCGGCGCCGTCCAAATGAAATAATCGAGTGGAGAATCTGCAACGAACAAGTCACGCGCGCGATCGGGCCCTACCTTTGCGATAACCCACTGGCGATTCAATTTTTCCTGCCACGTGGAAGTTAGCGTCCTGTACATATAAAGGCTAATCAAATAAGTGTCAGCGGAAGTCCACGGCCGAGGCTGATACCCCAGCAGGATGAACTCAAGCGGAAGCTTCTTGCTGCGCTGCACGATATTTTCATTGACGCCACGCGCGTACGCATCCAACAAGCTACGAATTTCCGGCGAAGCGTCGGCTGCGGCGCGTTCGGCGGCTTGCCTCATGCCTAAGGTCCGGCTGTCCTCGTCAAACTTCAGCGCTACGCCCCCAAAAATTTCCGAGAGATCGCCAGCGGCAACCCTGCGCAGCAAATCCATCTGCCAGAGGCGGTCTTGCGCCATAACGTAACCTTGCGCGGTGACCGCATCCTCGATCGAATTTGCGCGAATCCAAGGACGTCCCCACTGGTCACGCTCAATGGTGACGGGCTGCGCTAGGCCGGCGATAGCCACAGTGCCGTCCAGCTGGGGCAGGGTACGGCGCACAATCCACCAACCGAGCAGCAGTGCCACGCCGACGAGCAGCAACAAACCGGCGAAGAGGTTTCGTAAAATGCGCGCAGCGCGATTCATCATCATTCGTTATTTTCTTGGCGACGGCAGCCGCGCAGTGTAGCCCACGTGAACCTCTCTCGCAACGGCCTTCGCCCGGCAGCGAACGGATGGGGGTGGCAAATTGGCGCCTCATGCCAGCCGAAGGTGGGTTGCTGACTCTTGCCCTGAAGCAGCAAAAGAAGCAAAATTCGCTATGCCTCATGAGCAAGGCTTCTTTCCCGTTGCGCCACGCCTCTTGTTAGAATCAGCGATGATGTGTTCCTTAGCTCCCCTTTCATCACAACTTGCCTCGCGGGGAATCTATTTCTGCGTGGAGCCGGGTGCTCGCGTCGCCAATAAAGGCTTGGCGTCATGATCGCGCTGCAACTATTCGCGGTGCTCGCGCTTGTTGGCATCAACGCCTTTTTCTCTGCGGCCGAATTTTCTCTGGTGGCCGTGCGCCAGTCGCGCGTGCGGCAATTGGTGGAGAAGGACGACGCGCGCGCGAAAGTCGTCGAACTGCTGCTTACCGATCTCAGCCGCGTCGTCTCGGGCGTGCAAGTGGGCATCACGCTGGCGAGCCTTTCGCTTGGGTATCTAGGCGAAATCACGCTGGCCGGAATTCTAAGCCCGCTAGTGCGGGAAATTTCGCGTCCTTGGGCCGCTTTGATCGCACACGGCGCCGCGCTCGCGATCGCTTTCGGGCTACTGACGGTGCTGCAAGTTGTGCTGGGCGAGTTGGTTCCTAAAAGCTTAAGCCTGGCGCGCGCGGAAAGAGTTGCGCTGCTCGTCGCGCGCCCCTTTCATTGGTTTTTGCACGCTTTCCGCTGGGCCATTGATCTGCTGGATCACTCGGCCGAGAAAATCGTCCGCGCTCTTGGTGTTCTCTCGCCGCACAACCACACATTGGTGCGTTCGACCGAAGAATTGCAGGTGATGATCCAGCAAGCGCGCGACCGCGGCTTGCTGCCCGCCGCCGAGGTGAAATTCATTCAAGCGGCGATGGAGTTAGGTCAAATTCAGGCGCGCGAAGTGATGGTCCCGCGCCCGGACGTGCACGCATTGCCCGCGCGCGCGAGCCTGGAAGATGTGATGACCATGTTTGCCACCACGCAGCGCTCGCGCATTCCCGTTTACGAGGGCAGTCTCGACCACATCCTCGGCTTCGTTCATATCAAGGACATGATCTGGGTGCTGCTCGATCGCGCTCGGCGTGCGGAAGAGAACCAGCCGCTGCAAGAATTCAATCTGCGAGCGGTGTTGCGCGATGCGCTGATCGTTCCGGAAACCAAGCCCGTCAGCGAATTGCTGCTGGAATTTCGCGCGCGTCGCACGGGGCTCGCGATGATCGTGGACGAATTCGGCAGCATCCTAGGCCTTGCCACGCTCGAAGATATCCTCGAGCAAATGGTCGGCGAGATTCATGATGAATTTGACGTGGTTGAGCGCCCTCTTACTTTGCCCGATGGCGGGATGATTTTCGACGCAGCGATCAAAATGCGTGAGCTGGAAGCGCGTTACAACATCGTGCTTCCCGAAGACCCAGCGTACGAAACCGTCGGCGGATTCGTGCTGAATCGCCTGGGCTTTATTCCACGAGGCGGAGAAAGCTTTGAAACCGACGGCTATCGTTTCACTGTGATGGAGATGGATCACCGTCGCGTTTCGCGATTGAAAATCAAACCGCTGCGCGCGGCGAATGCGCCGGCATCTCCATCGACGATCGCGGATGGGACACAGCCCGCAGCCACATCGCAGCATCAGGACAATTCGCATCAGGCGGAATCGGCGGCGGCTGACGCCGCGGCCTCTGAATCCAAACAATCAGAGGGCCGCGCGCCGACGCGACGTGCTGCGCGCAGCTCATCCTCCGCGAGATCCTTCTCGAAATGATCCGTTACATTTCACTGCGGCTGCTTTTCGCGCTGCCCGCGCTTTGGCTGATCGTCACTATGGTTTTTCTGCTGGCGCACATCGTTCCGGGCGATCCCGTCGCGCAAATGCTGGGGGAAGGCGCGCGCGCCGACGATTTGCAGCAATTGCGCCACGCGCTCGGGCTCGATGTGCCGATTCCGCTGCAATACGAGCGGTATTTGAAGGGCATACTGCGCGGAAACCTAGGCGAGTCGTTCCGTTTTCAGCAGCCGGTGACAAAAGTGATTCTCGAACATTATCCGGCGACGCTGGAATTGGCAGCCGTGGCGCTGGGGGTTTGCATATTGATTGGAATTCCGGCGGGCGTACTGGCTGCGCATAGACGCGGCGAGAGAACCGATCACGCGGTGGGAGTGCTGACGCTGTTCGGCCTGTCGCTTCCGAACTTCGCGCTCGGGCCCGTGCTCATGCTGGTTTTTTCCGTGATGTTAGGCTGGCTGCCGGTCACCGGACGCGGTGGAATCCCGCACCTGATTCTGCCGGCGTTTACTCTGGGTGCAGCGCTCGCGGCGATTCTGACGCGCATGGTGCGCACGTCGGTGATCGAAGAACTTTCTGCTGATTACGTGCGCACCGCGCGCGCCAAGGGCGTCTCCGAATCGGGAGTGCTGTTCCGTCACGCGTTGCGTAATGCGCTGATTCCGATTCTTACGATTCTGGGCCTGCAATTCGGGGCGCTGCTGGCTGGAACGATTGTCACGGAGACGATTTTTTCGTGGCCGGGAATTGGCCGTGTGACGGTGCAGGCGATCAATGCGCGGGACTATCCGTTGCTGCAAGGCTGCATTCTGCTGATCGCGGTCACCTACGTAATTGTGAACCTGCTCACCGACGTCGTGTACGCGATCGTAGATCCCAGGGTGCGGTTCGAATGAAGATCCTGCTGCAGGAAATCGCGCGCGAACTACGGGAATTTCTGCGCCGCAGTGCGTTGGGCCGCTGGGGATTTGGTCTCACGCTCCTGCTGCTGATCGTGGCGCTGGCGGCGCCGTGGATCGCACCATACGATCCGGTAGCGCAAAATTTGCCGGCGCGCCTGGTGGCGCCGAGCGCCGCGCACTGGATGGGCACCGACGAGCTGGGCCGCGATATTCTCTCGCGCATTATTTTCGGCACGCGCGTTTCGATGATGGTCAGTATAAGCGTCGTCTTCGGTGCGGGAATCATTGGCCTCGCGATCGGTTCGGTAGCCGGCTATTTCGGAGGATTGTTCGACAACCTGGTCAACATTGTGCTGATCAATGCGTTTCTCTCGTTTCCTGGAATTCTGCTGGCGATTGCTTTTGCGGCGTTCTTGGGACCCGGGCTCGACAAAGTAATTCTGGCGCTCGTCGTAACCGGTTGGGCCGGGTACGCGCGTTTGGCGCGTGCTCAGGTTTTGCAGGCCAAGGAAATGGAATATGTGCTCGCGGCTCGCTCTCTGGGGGCGTCGCACGCACGCATCCTGATCAGACATCTGCTGCCGAATATCCTGCAGCCTTTGCTGGTGCAGGGAACCATAGCGATGGCCGGTGCAATTCTCGCGGAATCCACCCTGAGCTTTTTGGGTGTGGGAGTCTTGGCGCCCATGCCGAGCTGGGGCGCCATGTTGAACGACGCGCGCGGCCATCTTTTCGATGCTCCGCACCTGGTGATTTTTCCGGCGCTGGCGGTCATGACCGCAGTGCTGGCTTTCAATCTGCTTGGCGACGCGCTGCGCGATTGGATGGACCCGCGGATGCGCTCGTATCTAATCGTTACGTCACTCGCCCGATAAGACACACGACATTCCAGCGCGGGACAATCGCCCCGAGAACTCGTGTAGAATGCCGACTTCTGCGGGATCACTATCCCAACATCAGCTGCGCGTGATTGCGTTAGGCGTGAAGCTATGTAACACGCGCGATTTCTCCCGGCATGAATCACACGGGAGAACGAAAAAAGGAGAGTGCACGTGGACACAGGCAGCGCGCTCTTGGTTTTGGTGGGCATTCTTTGCTTCGTCGTTCTGGCGATGATCCTGGGCTCGTTCTTTACCGTCGAGACGGCGCAGGTCGCGATCGTGCAGCGGCTGGGAAAATTTGCGCGGGTTGCCGGACCCGGACTGAACTGGAAGACTCCGTTCATAGAAACGGTCGTCAAGCGCATGAGCATGAAGGTCCAGCAGTTCGACGTGCAGGTCGAAACAAAAACTCAGGACAACGTATTCGTGCAGATTCCGGTCTCGATCCAGTACAAAGTGATTCCGGACTCGGTGGAAGCGGCTTTCTACAAATTGTCGGATCCGGTGAAGCAGATCGAGTCCATGGTTTACAACGTGGTGCTGGGCCACGTGCCAAAAATGAAGCTGGACGATACATTCTTGAATCAAGCGGACATTGCCGGCGATCTACGCGATAGTCTCGACGCGTCCATGAAAGAATATGGCTACTCGATTGTGAAGGTGCTGATTTCAGACATCGTTCCGGACCAGAAGGTGAAGGCCGCGATGAACGATATCAACGCCGCGCAGCGCGAGCGGGAAGCCACCGTGTCCCGCGCGGAGACCAACAAGCTGCTGCTGGTGAAGCAGGCGGAGGCCGAAGCCGAATCGAAGCGGCTGCAAGGAGAAGGCATCGCCAACCAGCGCAAGGCAATCATCGCGGGATTGAAGGACTCGGTCGAGGATTTTGCGAAGACCGTTCCGGGTTCAACACCGCAGGACGTGATGCAGTTGGTTTTAATGACGCAGTATTTCGATACGCTGAAGGAAATCGCGGCAAACGACCATAGCAACACGCTGTTGATTCCGCACACGCCAAACACGCTCACCGATCTTTTCGGCCAGATTCGCACTGCAATCGTCACAGGTGTGGAGATGACCAAGCACCCAGCGGTTTCTCCCGCGGCGCCATCGGCAACGCCGCAGTAAAAATTCGCGAAGGGCAATCAGGCGGGAGTGATTTCCACGGTGACTTCGGCGCCTCGCGCAATTCCTAGTGCTCGCGCAGCGCTACCTTTGTTTACGCACAGTTCCAGAAATCCGCCCGAACCGATAATCGCAAAAGGCTCTCCGGGCGTTCCCAGGGCAAACGTCGGCAGCAGTTTCTTGATCTCCGCGGTTCCGGCGCGAATCGTGAATTTCGCATCCGGCGCCACCAGGGCCGGCGCGTCCTCGCTGCGCAGGTTCGTGATCAGGTTTCCAAAATGATCAAGCTTCAGCACCACGCATCTGATCGAATTTCCGTTTGTTTTCGGCTTGGGAATGCTGAAGCGCACAAAATCGTCGATCGGCTCGCCAAAGCTCGCGGTTTGCCAATTCTTTGAGAGCCACCCGGCCACCGGAGCGAAAATGTCGCGGCCGTGAAAGGTGTTGCTTACCGGATGGCGGAAATAATGCTCCGAGGTAATGTGCCAGGCATACAGCGCTTCGGATTGATCGTACACCGCGGAAAGTACGCCGTTATCGGGCGCTACGAAATAGTGTTGGTCGCCGGCCACCAGAATGGGACGCCGCTGTGTCCCCACTCCCGGATCCACCACCACTACATGAATGGTCCTCGGCGGAAAAAATTGGTAGGACTGGCTCACCGTGAGCGCGCCATCAAGAATATCGTGCGCGATCACGCTGTGCGTGATGTCCACGATGTTTACTTCCGGATTGATGCCCAGAATCACGCCTTTGAGCACACCTACGAGGTGGTCGCTCGTGCCGTAATCCGTCGTCAATGTAATGATTGGCCGCCCCAAGTCTCGCTCCTATTATCGCCGCGGCGCGAAATTTAGGATCGCCTTGCGCCGCGTCTTTCGACGCTAACGGACACTCGCGGTACTGTCAAGACAGCCTGCGCCTTACAGTAACTCACGACCAGAGCCATCGCGAATGCCCCGCTTGCCTGCGTCAAGCTCACGTGCGCCGGTTTCCGACGGCAAATTGAGGGGCGTCGAACCAACATGGCGGGGCGCTTAGGAGGAAAAAACTCAATGAAACCGCGCTGTGGCGAGGACGGCGCGTCGGCTGGGATCTCACAGACGGCAACTACTCCAAGTGGTAATTTAGTGGGAAATAGCGATGAAACCGGCGGCAAAAAACCGCGCCGGCTGTCTCTCTACTGCTTTTGGCTCTTGCGCCGCAGAAGAGTCATGCCACCCAAACCAAGAAGTCCCGCGCTCAACAAAACCAAAACGCCCGGTTCCGGCACGGTCGTATCCTTATCGCATTTCTTCGGCTGGTTATCGCTGCTCTTACAACCTTGCGCGCTGGGATCCGCATGTGTGGTCAAAGGTGCGAGCAGAGTGAAGCCCAGAACCATCGCGAGCGCTGCATTTTTCACGGGCACTATCTCCTGGAGGCTGGGCTCCACGGGCACCCTAGGGCGCGAGCAAGTACGAGACCAAAGCGACGACCGGCACTCTTGTGCAAACGTGAAGATTCCAAACAAGATTGCGGCGATGTGCGGTTTTGGTCGTGGCACCGAGGTGATAAGACCTTGCACAATTGGGGCGATAATCTTCCTCAGGCGATCTACCAAAAAACGAAGTGCGCTGTACCGAACTCAGGAATCGCGATTTCCGCACGTTGTCCAGCCTGGTCTCTGAGCCGGCCACTTCTTGACCGCCCTTGTCACGCAGGCTATTCTGAATCTTCGGCCTTCACCACCATGCGCATCTATCTTGATTACAACGCGACGACGCCTGTGGACCGCGAGGTTCTCGATGCCATGCTGCCGTATTTCAGCGGAAATTTCGGCAATGCGAGCTCGATTCACTCGGCTGGGCAGCGCGGCCGGTCTGCCGTGGATGCCGCGCGCGAATCCGTCGCAGCGCTGATCGAAGCGAAGCCGTCGGAGATCGTGTTTACGTGCGGCGGCACGGAGGCGGACAATCTAGCGCTTTTCGGCATCGTGGCTCGCGGCGCTCAACCACGCCGGCACATGATCACTACAGCGATCGAACATCATGCCGTCTTGAATTCTGCACAGGCGCTCGAAAAGCAGGGCGTGGACGTGACCTACGTTCCTGTCGGTCGCACCGGCATCGTTGACCCCGAGGACATTCGCGAGGCCATCCGCCCCGAAACAGCGCTCATCAGCGTGATGCTCGCGAACAATGAAATCGGCACGATTCAGCTGATTGAAGAAATCGGGCGCATCGCCGCGGAACACGATATTTGCTTTCACTGCGACGCGGTGCAGGCTGCCGGAAAATTGCCGCTGGATGTGAACCGCCTCGGCGTGGATTTGCTTTCGATTTCCGCGCACAAAATTTACGGACCAAAGGGAGTCGGCGCGCTATACGTCCGCGCCGGGACAGAACTCGAGCCGATTTTCCACGGCGGGCACCATGAACGCGATCGCCGCCCCGGCACGGAGAACGTTCCGGGGATTGTCGGCATGGGCAAAGCGGCGGAGCTGGCAGTCAAGAATTTGGACACGGACGCGGCGCGTCTGGCGGCCCTGCGCGACAGATTCGAGGCGGCTTTGCTGTCGCTGCCGGGCGTACGACTGAACGGCGACGGACATCGTCGCGTGCCGAACACCTGTAACCTTTTTTTCGACGCAGCGGGCGGGGAAGCACTAGTAATCGCGCTCGACCTGCAGGGGATTGCTTGTTCCACCGGCGCAGCATGTTCCTCCGGCGCGGTGGAACCTTCGCACGTGCTCACGGCGATTGGCCTTACACCCGACCAGGCGCGCTCGAGCGTGCGCTTCAGTTTTGGACGCCCGACGACGGCGGATGAGATTGAACGCGCCATCGAAATCATTCCCGGGGTCGTTGAGCGCTTACGTGCTCTCTCGCCCCTGAGCGTGCACGCGGCGACGTAACCTCACAGTCTCACCGGAAGTTTTGGCGGGATTCAGATAGAATATTGGTTTGTCCTGACGATATGTCTGCAACTGTACAACTCGAACCCACGATTCGCGCCTCAAACGCCACGCCGGCCGCAAACACCGTCGCCGTGGCGATGAGCGGTGGTGTGGATAGCTCTACCGTCGCGGCGATCTTGCACGAGCGCGCACAGACGATCGTCGGCCTCACGATGCAGCTGTGGAATCAGCGGCGCCTGCCGCAATTGCAGAATGCCGGAGGCCCTGCGCAGCACCGCTGCTGCTCGCACGACGATGTCTACGACGCCCGGCGGGTCGCCGAGCATCTGGGCATTCCGTTCTATGTGGTGAATTTCGAGCGCGAATTCGAATTGAACGTGATTAAGCCGTTCGTGAGCGATTATCTGGAAGGCCGCACGCCCATTCCGTGCACCATGTGCAATAACCACGTGAAGTTCGATCAATTGCTGGTGACCGCGCGGCAGATTGGCGCCGAGCGCATCGCCACCGGCCACTACGCGCGAGTACGGCATAATCCGGAAACGGGCCGCTACGAATTGTTGCGCGCCGTGGATGAGTCGAAAGACCAGAGCTATTTTCTTTTCGGCCTGACGCAAGAACAACTCGCGCGCACGGATTTCCCTCTGGGCGAACTTTCCAAGCACGAAGTACGCGACATCGCGCGCCGCCTGCACGTGCCGGTGGCCGAGAAGCCCGAGAGCCAGGAAATTTGCTTTGTGCCTTCCGGCAATTACGTGAAGTTTATCGAGGGATACTTGCAGGAGCAGGGAAGCAAAATGCCGGATGATTCCGGCGACATCGTTTCGACGTCCGGCGAATTTCTGGGCCGCCACAACGGGCTGCACCATTACACCGTGGGCCAGCGCCGCGGATTGGGAATCGCCGGCGGCCGGCCGATGTACGTCGTTGCCCTGAACCGTTCGCAAAATCGCCTCGTGGTTGGCGAGGATCAGGAACTGCGCAGCGCAGTCTGCGGAGTCCGCGACGTGAATTGGATCCCGTACGTGTGCCCTGACGCCCCCGTCGAGGCGATGGTACGCATTCGCAATCGCCACGAGCCAGCGGCGGCGGAAGTTACGCCGCTCAACGCCACGACCGCGCGCGTCACATTCCGCGAGCCGCAGCGCGCCATCACTCCGGGTCAGGCCGCCGTGTTTTATTCAGGCGAAAAGGTCCTTGGGGGCGGCTGGATCCGCTGACACCACATCGCAATCGAAATAGCACTCGAAGGTAAAACTCAGTCGGCGGGGAATTCCCTCAAATAAATAGTTCTTCGTCTTCTTCGGCGGCGGCGTCGGATTCCGGCCGGCGCTCCTGCTGATTGCGGAGAATATCGAGGCCGACTTTGATGCCCTTCATCACGGCCGAGGCTTGCCGGATTGGTCCCCACAGCGTATTGCGGAATTTGCTGCCGGCTTCATCCACCACTTCCAGCGCACCGGTGAGGATCTGATCGGCGCGAATCACCTGAATGCGCAGGCGCTCGATGGTCTCGGTGACGATGCGGTCCATTTTCTGGGCTTGGCCGCGCGCGAGGCGGGTGATTTCCGCGGCATCGCCCATGACGCTCGAAAGGCGTCCCTCGGAATCTTCCAGAATGCGGTTAATGCGCGTGAGGATGGGGTCCACGCGGCCTTGCAGGTCATTCGCGATCCGGGTAAATTCCCGCAGGGACGTTTTCATCTGCAAATACATCCCAACGAGGATCCCCATCTGTATCACGATGGCGACCGCCGCGACCATGATGAAAAATTCTACCCAGCCGGACATGAAACTCCTTGGGGTGGCCTAAGAAGCTTTGGATTCCCGCTTGTAGGTGTCTTTTCCAGCTTCGACGGCCGTGGACAGCGCATCTTTCTGGCGCGACATGATCTCTTTGCTGCGCTCGAGCAGATCTTCGGCGCGTTCACGGAGTTCGCGAGCCTTCTTTTGCGCGTAATCACGCCCTTCATCCGCTTTGCTCGACAAGTAGTCGCGCGTCTCGTCGCCGGATTTCGGCGCGAAAAGGATCCCGACGAGCGCCCCGATACCCAAACCAACGAGAAAAAAGCTGACCTTCGAACCCGCGTTATTTTCAGCCATTATGCACCTCCGAGATTGACAGTAGCATACGCTTCCCAAGAGAGGCAAGCAAAGCGGAAGGAGTCGCAGATTTTACTTTGTTGTTTAAGCTGTAGAACGGACTAGGGGAAACCCTTACGTGTTGGGCACCTGTAGGATGTTCGCGCTGCTGCCGGTGTGTAGCGCCTCGAACACGCGCTGGGCTTGCGCGCGCGGCACTTCGGCGGCGAGATCGTCCACGCTCAGGTTCTGCAATTGCGTGACGCTGCCGAAGCGACGCAGCAATTTTTGCGCCGTACGCGGTCCGACGCCCGGAATCTCGGTGAGCGATGTGCGTAGGCGGCGCTTGGATCTTCGCTGGCGATGGAACGCCACAGCGAAGCGATGGGTTTCGTCGCGAATCTGCTGGATCAAATGCAGCACGGGCGAATGGTGATCCAGCACCACCGGTTCGTCTTCGCGGCCCAAAATGTAGAGTATTTCTTCCTTCTTGGCGATGCTGGCCATCGGCTGGTTGATGATCGCCAGCTTTTCCAACGCCTTCGCTGCGGCGTGCAATTGGCCGATGCCGCCATCAATCAAGATCAAGCTCGGCATCGGCTTGTTTCCCTGTTGCAGGCGATGGTAACGACGTTCCACCGCTTCCTGCATGCTGGCAAAATCGTCGCGCAGAATTCCCGCGGACTTTTCGCTGCCTTCCGGCATGGCCTCGCCGCGAATGATGAATTTCCGGTAGTCCGATTTCTTCATGCGGCCGGCTTCCCAAACCACCATCGAAGCCACTGTGTCCGAACCCTGAATGTGCGAAATATCGAAACATTCGATGCGCTTGGGCGGCTCCGGCAAACCCAATGCGGCTTCCAAAGCGTCAACAATCGCCGCGGAGCTGGGTTTCAAAACGCGAAACCGCTGGATGAACGAATGTTTGGCGTTCTTTTCAACCAATTCCAGGAACGCATGTTTTTGCCCGCGCTGCGGATTCAGAATTTCCACGCGATGCGCGGCCTTCTCGCTCAGGACTTCCTCAATCAATGAACAATCCTCGAAACCCATCGGCGTGTGGATATAACGCGGCAAATATGCGGCATCGAGATACAGCTGCTTGATGAGCGACGGCAAGAATTCCTCGGGATTGAATTCGTCCATGTCTTCCCAATAGAAATCGCGACGATCCACGACGCGCCCGCCGCGCAAATGGAATAGATTGACCGCCACTTGTGGCGGCTCGGCGTACCAGGCCAGCACGTCCGTGTCGTCTCCCGACGCCGCGGCAATTTTTTGGCGCTCCTCCATTTCTGCGAGGGTGCGGAGCAGGTCGCGATAGCCCGCGGCTTCTTCGTAACGCTGGCCGTCTGAAGCCTGCTTCATGCGGTCTTCGAGGCTATGCGCCAGGTCGCTGCGGCGGCCTTCGAGAAATAGTCGAACATCGCGCGCCGCTTCCGCATAGCGTTCGTCGGTGACGAGCCCTGTGACGCACGGACCCAGGCAGCGGTGAATGTAGTATTGCAAGCAGGGCCGCGGGTGTGAGCGCGTCAGATCCACGGTGCACGATGGAACGAGGAAATGCTTGTGCACCAGGTTCACCAATTGGTAGGCGAGGCGGGCCGGAAAATATGGGCCAAAATAGATCGAGCCATCTTTTCTTAGCCGGCGGGTGACGTAGACTCGCGGATATTTCTCGTACGCCGTGTATTGAATGTATGGATAGGTCTTGTCATCGCGCAGCAGGACGTTGAATTTCGGCTTGTGCTGCTTGATGAGATTATTTTCTAGGGCGAGGGCTTCTTTGGGGTTGTCAACTACGATGTAATCAACGTCCGCGATCTCGCGCACCAGCGAACCGGTCTTCGCGTCCTGCCACCGCGATTCCAAAAAATACGAGCGGACCCGGTTGCGCAGCGAATTCGCCTTGCCCACGTAGAGAATCGTGCCGCCGGCATCCTGGAACAGGTACACCCCGGGCTGCGTGGGAAGTTGCGCGACTTTTTCTCGGAGTTCCATGTAGGCGAGTTACAATATTCGGGCGTGCTACAGCGCTTCAGATAGACGCGCCAGCACGCGTGCAACTTTCATAATAGCAAACGCAATCTAAGCGTAGCGAGGACGACGGATGCGCCGAAAGGCTCTAAAATCTGCGCTGCTGATTCTGCCGCTGGCGGCGCTGCTAGCGGTTCCGATCTGCTACGCGCAACAAGACCAGCCTTCGCAGCCTCAATCTCCGCCGCCTGCCGCGCCCTCGCAACCGCAACAACAGGAGCAGCCTCAGCAACAACCCGCCAAGCCCGAGCCACCAACTACAACTCCGAGTCCGAACCAGGGCGAATCAGACCAGGAGTCCACGTCGAAGAAGGTCTTACCTCCCGACGACAATTCTGCGAAGAAAGAGAAAGCGCACACCGCGAAAGCGGGCGTCCTACCTCCCGAAGACGATCCGGCCTGGGATCCTTTTCACGCGGAGCAGGATATAGAGGTTGGCACCTTCTACATGCACAAAGGCGATATGGACGCCGCAATTTCGCGCTTTGAAGACGCTATAAAACTGCGCGCCAATTTCGCGAAACCTCGCCTGTTGCTTGCCGAAGCGTACGAAAAGAAGGGCGACAAGACGGAGGCAGTGCATTACTACCAAGAATATCTGAAAGTCTTGCCCAACGCGCCCGACGCCAAGAGAATCCAGAAGAAAATCGAAAAGCTTTCCAGTGAAAAGTGACAGCGAGCGGGGCTCAGCGAACGGGGATGTGGTCCAGGAATTTCATCGCGCGATTGTAATCCGCGAACTTCTTTTCTTCGTTGCGAAATGCCGGTCCGTGGGATTCGCGTCGGCATCGTGCAAAGCGCATGGGATGCTTCACGTGCAGCATCTCGTGGTACATCACGTAAGCCACCACAAATTCCGGCACTTTCTCACGATCGAGCTGGCGATTGATCACGATCTGCTGCAACGCAGGATCGAAACATCCCAGCAAGCTGCTCCACACGCGCTTGCTCCAGCTCAGACGCGGCTTTCCGAGTTCACCGCCAAAATAGCGCGCGTTCAGCCGGTCGAATAAATCGTCAAGGTTGTGATGCGCGCCGGCTGGCCGGTGCTCCATGCGCCGCGCGCGACGTTGGCGAAGAGCGTGCAATCTCCGCCGCGTGGAGCCGGCGTAGGAAAATTCGCGGTAGGCCTGCAGCAATTCCTTGGGGGGCGGCCGCCGGTACAAACGCCCCAGCAAAATCGCCGCCGTCGCCTCCACCACAGGATGCGGAGCGTCGTCCAAAGCATCGGACAGGCGCACGTAGGCAGTGTCCTCGCGCAGGCGAATGGTGTGCGTCAAATCCGTGTATGGATGATATTCCACCACGAAATGTGGAGGACGCCCTTCGCAGCCGAGTCGCGTATAAATTCTCTGAAAAATGCGCTCGCCGCCCGGTACCAGGTTCCTCACGCGGCCGCGCTTCATGAAGGCTTTCTCCGCACCGGCACCGGCGTCAATTCCTTCGAAGCCTTGTCTGCGTCGGTGACCGCGTCCTTGGTTCCCTCGATCGCGTCTTGCAGGGTGTCTTTGTAGGTGTCGAGTTCCGGCCCGCCCTGATTGATCTTTTGGAGAACTTCCAGAAATTCCTTGCCCTTGGATTCGATCAGCTTCAATTGCCCGCGAATATCAATCTGCTTGTCGCGCGCTACCTCGATCTGATCGGCGGCATCGTCCATGCAACCAATATAATCGTTCAGCAGGCCGTTCAAAATTTCGCCGCGACGCCCTTCCGGAGTCTTGCGCGTCAATTCGTATTGAAATTTCTTGAGCCGGTCGTCCGCGAACGAAATATATAGCTTGATGCGTTCGGGAGGCGTCACCGCGTCGCGGATTTTATCGGCCTCCGTTTCGGTTAGATAATCTTTCTGTGGATCTTGTGCCGACCTGGTACGTGCGGATGCCAGCGACATAATCGGCAGAATGGAAAGTATCGCGAACATCACGGTGCGCAAACGCATAAGCTACTCCTGAGCCTTCGGCTTGTCAGGCGGCGGCACGTTGTCCGGGCCGTGCGGAAAAAGTTGGTGCACCAGCTGCCGGTCAAGTTTCTCCAAGTCGTCGCGCACTTCCTCAAAGGGTTTTTGGTCGTCGCCCGCCAGGTCCCTCAATATATCGTTCAGCCGGCGCACCGACTCGCGCACGGAAATCTGCAATTGCCGGTAACCTTCGGGATGTTTCTCGGCGTCGCGCTTCATTCCATCCAACGCCTCTTGCGCCGTGTGGGCTTCGCCGCGAACCTTCTCAGCGACCGCCGCAGCGTCGGCCAGGTTGCCTGCGGCGACCTGATTTTGGATCTCGGCGAACTCCGCATCCGCCAGCCGCGGAACCAACTTCGCCTTACGCACCGGGTTGGTTTCGTTTTCGAAACGCGCTCGCAACTCGGGCACGTGATCTTGCGCCACGACCGAACTTGCTGCCACGACGATCATCAAGACCGCCCAGCCAACGCCGCATTTTGCGAACAATGTACTACCTCTTCTTGTTCTGGAGCTCGCGAGTCAGTGTTCGCGCGCGCGCAGTCGCCTCGAAGTACATGTCGCTGTCCTCATCTTTATTCAACTGCAGAAATTTTTGATACGCCTCGAGTGCCGGGGCTGGCTGTCCCAGTTTATCGTAACAAGTGGCGCGAATGAACCAGCTTCCCAGCGGCAGTGTTTCGCGTTGCGCAAGAATATCCAGGCCGTGCAAAGCAGCGACATAGTTCTTGTTGAGATACTCCGCGGTCACCAGATCGCCGAGTACGTCGTTAGCGCCCGGATTCATTTTGATGGCGACGACCAGCTCGTTCACCGCATTCGGGTAATCTTTTTTCTCCAGGTACACGTGACCGAGTTGCGCGGGAAGGTCCGGATCATTGGGCGCGAGCGCGACAGCCTTGGTCAACACCGGAACAGCGTGGTCGTAGTCTTTCTTGCGAAAATAAATCAGTGCGCGAAGCCGAAGCGCGCGCAGCGATTCAGGTCCCGCGGCAGCGGCGCGGTCTAGCTCAGCCAGCGCATCGTCGTCTTTGCCCGCGTCCGCCAGCAGGGAAGCGTGCTCCAGCCTCATCCCCGCGTCGTTCGGATGCGCTTCCAATTGCGCGCCCACTTCCGTCGCCGCCGCATCCATTTTTTTCTCCGCGAGCAACGCTTGCAGCAATCCCTTGTGCGCGTCGTTTGCTGCTTGACCGCTTGGTTGCAACGCTATCGCCTCGCGAAAAGCCGCCTCGGCATCTGCCGCCTTTCCGGTTCTTAGTAGTGCGAATCCCAGCGAATTGCGGATGTCCACGCTCTTCGCATCCAGTTTGGCGGCAGCTTCATATTGTTCGATGGCCAGGTCGTCCTTTTTGGCTGCTTCCAGCGCGACGCCCAGCAGCCATTTCGTTCGCGCGTCTTCGGGCATCAACTCCGCCGCGCGTTGCAAGGGAGCAATAGCGGCCGCGGGATCCGTGGGGATCAACGTCAATCCGAGATTCTGGTAAGCCGACGCCATTTCAGGATCGAGCGAAATTGCCTTTTCGTATTCCGCTTTCGCATCGGCGGGTCGCTGCAACGCTGTGTACGCGTAGCCGAGATCGTAGTGCACTACGGCATCGTCGGGTTTCTGGGCTAGGTACGCTTGATATTTCTGCGCGGCAGTGGCGTAGTCCTGCTGGTTCACGGCATCCTGCGCGGCGGCGAGCAGCCGATTCAGTTCCACTGCGGCGGGATCCGGCTTGATTATTTTCTTGGAGGGGGTGGTGGTTTGTGCGGTTGTGAAGTGGCTAGCGCCGAATAATGCGCTCAAAAGGAAAAACGCCAGCGTCCTGGAAGCTCGTTTCATTCCGTGGGAGGATTCGCCGGAGGCGCAGCGGCTTTGGTCTCGGCTGAGTGATTGCCGTGATTGGTCCCGTTGTATGAATTCAGTACTTTTGCCAGAAATTTTCCGGTGTGCGATTGCGGATTGCGCGCCACTTGTTCGGGAGTTCCCGCAGCCACCACGCGCCCGCCCGCTTCGCCGCCTTCGGGACCCAGGTCAATCATCCAATCCGCGGATTTGATCACGTCCAGATTATGTTCGATGATCAACACGGAAGCGCCGCCCTCGATCAGTTTTCGGAATGCCGTGAGCAGCTTCTGTATATCATCGAAATGCAGTCCGGTGGTGGGTTCGTCGAAGATATAGAGAATACCGCTGTTATCCTGCCGAGTAAGATGCGCGGCCAGTTTCAAACGTTGCGCTTCCCCGCCGGAGAGGGTAGTGCCGGATTGCCCGAGCCGCAGATAGCCTAGGCCGACTTCTTCCAGCACATGCAGCTTGGAAGTGACTTTGGGATGCGCGGCGAAAAATGCGAGCGCTTCGCGCACCGTCATTTGCAGCACGTCGTGAATATTCTTTTCCTTGTAAGTCACGTCGAGCACGCTGCTTTTGTAGCGCGTGCCGCGGCATTCTTCGCAGACCAGTTCCACGTCCGCAAGAAAACGCATCTCGACGGTGACGGTTCCGTCGCCCTGGCAAGCCTCGCAGCGCCCGCCTGGAATATTGAACGAAAAATGTCCCGCGGTGAATCCGCGCTTTTTCGCTTCGGGCGTGGACGCAAATACTTCGCGAATCGGGTCGAACGCCTTCAAATAGGTGGCGGGATTCGAGCGCGGCGTCCGCCCGATCGGCGACTGGTCCACCATTTCAACCGCGGCCAGCGCCGCATCACCCTCGATCCGGTCGCAACATTCGCGCCAATTGCCGCCGGTGCGCCGCGCCTGCAGCGCTTTGTACAGGACGTCATAAACCAGCGTGGATTTGCCCGAGCCTGAAACGCCGGTGACCGCGACGAGCAATCCGAGCGGAATCATCACGTCCACGCCCTGCAGATTGTGACTGTGCGCGCCGAAAATCTTCAGGAATTTTCCTTGCGGTTTCCGGCGTCGCGCCGGGATCGCAATACGCAGTTCGCCGCGCAGGTATCGGCCGGTTAGCGAATGCTGATCCTTCAGCATTGCATCGCGCGTGCCCGCGAAAACGAGCTTGCCGCCGTGTTCGCCCGCGCCAGGGCCTAAATCCAGCGCGTAATCGGCTGCCATGATCGTGTCCGGGTCATGCTCCACCACCAGCAGCGTGTTTCCGAGATCCCGCAACCCCTTCAAAATTTCAATCAGGCGATGCGTGTCGCGTGGATGCAGCCCGATCGAAGGCTCGTCCAGCACGTAGAGCGCACCGACCAGATGCGAACCCAGCGAAGTGGCCAGTTGAATCCGCTGCGCCTCGCCGCCGGAAAGCGTGGAAGTCAGGCGGTCGAGCGTCAGATAATCGAGTCCCACGTCATCGAGAAAGCGCAACCGCTGCTGAATCTCCTCCAGAACCTTTTCGACGATCACGGCTTCGGATTCCGTCAGTTGCAGCGCGCTGAAAAACGGCCGCGCTTCCTTTACCGTCATCTGGCAGACTTCGGTGATCGAGCGCCCCGCAATTTTTACGGCGCGAGCTTCGGCGCGCAGCCGCGTGCCGCCGCAGTCGGGGCAAGTGGCGTAGCCGCGGTAACGGCTCAAGAAAACGCGCACGTGCAATTTGTATTTCTTGCGCTCGAGCCAGCCGAAAAATCCTTTTACGCCGGCATAGTCTTCCTTCTTATCGCCGTCGAGGATGGCGGCGCGCTGCGCGGACGTCAGCTCGCGGAACGGAACATCCACCGGAATCCCCTTGGTGCGCGCGTAGCTCCGCATGTCCATCGCGAGCTGCCGGTATCGCGGCTTGGTCCACGGCTCGATCGCGCCATCGGCGAGCGTCTTGCTTTTGTCCGGAACCACGCGGTCGAGATCGAAATCCACCGTGTTGCCGAATCCCTGGCAGCGCGGGCACGCGCCATAGGGATTATTGAACGAAAAAAGCCGTGGCTCCGGCTCTTGGTACGTCGCGCCGCACTTCTTGCATTCGAAGCGCTCGTTGAAAACCATTCGCTCGGGCGCTCCGTCGGGAGCATCCGGCGGGAATTCCAGAATCGCTTCGCCGCGCCCTTCGCGGTAACAGATCTCGATGGAATCCATCAGTCGCGAACGCACTTCGGACGAAAGCACCAGGCGGTCCACCACCACGTACACCGGCTTGGTGAAATCCACGTCCAGCAATTCTTCCGGCGTGGAAAATTCGAAGACCCGTCCGGCCTGATAGATGCGGTTGAATCCGCGCTTGCGCAGGCTAATAAGCGCCTCGCGCACCGCATCCGCTGCCGGCTTCACAGGCTTGCGGACGCGCGGTGCTTGCGGCGCGTTGGTGGCAGCATCGGGCGTCAATTTCAGTTCATACAGCACGTAAAAACGCCGCCCGGCTGGCAGCGCCAGCACCCGCGACGCGATTTCGTCCAGCGTGTCCTTGCGGACTTCCTCGCCACAGCGCAGGCAAAACGTGCGGCCGATTCGCGCGTACAGCAGCCGCAAATAATCATAAATTTCGGTGGCTGTCGCGACCGTCGAACGCGGATTGCGCGTGGAATTCTTCTGGCGGATCGAAATCGCCGGAGCGATTCCGGTGATCTCGTCCACATCGGGTTTCTCGATGCGCTCGAGGAACTGCCGGGCATATGCCGAAAGCGACTCGATGTAGCGCCGCTGGCCCTCGGCATAAAGCGTGTCAAACGCAAGGCTCGACTTGCCCGAACCCGACACGCCGCTGACTACTGTGATCGCGTTGTGCGGGATCACGAAGTCAATGTTCTTCAGGTTGTGGACGCGGGCCCCTCGGACGCGAATCTCCTCGATATCTGCCGGGACAGGCTTGCCAGGCCGCGCCGCCAGCGGCGCAGGTTCGTTCGAGTCAGGAGGGAGCTTCCCTATGGGTTCCGTCGCCATGTGTATAAACTGAAAATTATACGCCCTGCCGCAAGCGGCGGCAAATCGGTGGCGCAGAAGGCCAGCATGCCCGTGCGAAGCAAATGCCCTCGCCGTGATCCATGGAACTGAGTTCAGCGGGCAACGTCTCCATCGCTGTGCTATTTTCGCTAAGAAAGTGTCGCCCGGAGACCAGTTGAAATACGCGAAAGTGCTCGCAATCCCGATGGCGATCCTGTTGACCCTGACGCCAGCGGTCCCATGTACCTGGGCGCGAGGCTATTTCTATCAAGTTACCTGCCTCCGCGGCAGAGTCGTCGGTGCGAAGCTGGGACCCCTCCAGTTACGCCGGGTGGCTTAGAGGCTCGTTCGACAGAAAGCACGCGGAATTGTCGCTATATTCCTACCGCGCGCCGATCAAAGCTCAATCCGAGATGCCGCTGGTAAAGAAAACGGAAGCCGACCTGGACGGCAACTTCGACTTTGGCTCGTTGAATGACGGTCATTACACGTTGGTCGTCGACGACCCGAAATGGGCGAGTTCCAGCTGGTTTGACATAGAAATTAAGAAGCTGCCGCGGCAGACGGATTCGGTGATCGTGGACGTATCGCCGAACTTTCCAGATTGCAAAGGCGCTCACGAACTCATCATTAAGTCAAAGTAGTGCTCGGTCTCTGCGATTTGGTCCCGTTACATCTCATAGATCGCGTATGCACCACGTCTGCTATAGTGCGTTGGTGCGCTTCGCACTCGCATTTTTGCTGCTGGCAAGTCCGGCCTTCGCACAAACGGCCCTGCAGCGGCCGATTCAAGGCATCGCCGCCGACGCGCACGGTAAAGTCGCCGTCGCGTGCTCGCTTCCTGGTACATCGCTGAACTGCGACCTCAACCCTCACGCGCATCCGCCCATGCAATCGGTTTTCAAACTCCCGCTCGCGTTCACTGCGCTTCACTTCGTCGAGGAAGGAAAATTGTCGCTCGATCAGCCCATCCGCTTTCTTCCCTCTGACCGCATCCCGCATACTTACAGCCCACTGCAGGACAAGTATCCCGAAGCGAACGTGGACGTGCCCCTGCGTGAACTACTCAGCGCGGCGGTCTCTATCAGCGACAATGCCTCCGCGGACGTCGTGCTGCGCGTCGTGGGCGGCCCTGCGGTCGTGGACAGCTACATCAAATCAATCGGCATAGCAGGGTTTCACTTGGAGGATGGCGAAGCCGGGCTGGCTCGCGATGTGACAGCGCAATATCGCAACTGGTTCGAACCTGCCGCGGCAGTGGAATTCCTGGAACGCGTCAGCAACGATTCACCGTTCACGCCGGAGCACACGCGATTGCTCCTGCAATGGATGCAGGACGCGTCTACGGGACTGCATCGGATCAGGCGCGATTTGCCCGCCGGCACGATCGTGATGCACAAAACCGGCAGCTCGGGCACGAAGAGCGGCGTCACATTCGCTACGAATGACATCGGTTTGATCACGCTACCCGACGGGCGCCGTCTGGCCATCGCAATTTTCGTCACGGATTCCACGGCTGACGAAGCCACTCGCGACGGGGTTATTGCCCACATCGCGAAAGCGGCCTACGATCAGGCTCTCCAAGACAAGAAGTGAGTTGCGGGGTTGGTGTGCGCGGATCCACGGCAGGTTAACTCGCGCGCCACACACGCTCGAGCCCAGTCTACGCGCTGCATTGCGCAAAGATGGCGGCTTGAAGGCCGCCGCTACAAAACCGCACTTGGGATCGAATCATTTGGCCACGCTTGTGGAGTACAATCTCGATTTCGGCGGCGAGCTGAAATACCGGGGAGGTGTTCGTGGGGCAGGGCAGCGCACGATTTGAGCGCATCATCTGGATCGTGCTCGATAGCGTCGGCATCGGCGAGTTGCCGGACGCCGCCGACTACGGAGACGTCGGCCGCGACACGCTCGGTCACATCACGCGCTCGCGCCCACTGCGCGTGCCGAATCTCGTCCGCCTCGGAATCGCCAACATCAAACCTCTCGATCACCTGACCCCGCCAGCCAAGCCCGCGGGATGCTTCGGCAAAGGTGCCACACGCTCTCCAGGAAAAGACACCACCACCGGCCACTGGGAAATGGCGGGCATCTGGCTCGAGCAAGCTTTCCCGGTGTATCCGCATGGATTCCCGCCGGCGCTCATCGCGGAATTCGAACGCGAGATCGGCCGCCGCACTCTCGGCAACAAGCCCGCTTCCGGTACAGAAATTCTGAAGGAACTCGGCGCAGAACATGTCCGCACCGGATTTCCGATCGTCTACACCTCCGGCGACAGCGTTTTCCAGATTGCCGCGCACGAAGACGTGATTCCCGTGCGGGAGCTTTACAGGATGTGCGAAATCGCGCGGAAGTTGTTGGACGGTCCCAATCGCGTGGGGCGAGTGATCGCGCGTCCGTTCGCCGGCACGCCGGGGAATTTCAAACGCACCGAGCGGCGACATGATTACGCCGTCGAGCCGCCGCGACCGATGATGCTCGATGTCTTGGCCGACCCAAAAGTGCCGGTTTTTGGCGTAGGCAAAATTCACGACATCTACAACGGCCGCGGCGTCGATGATTACGCCACCACAAAAAACAACACCGATGGAATGAACAAGCTGACCGAGGCGTTGGCAAAACGCCCGAAAGGTCTGATTTTCGCAAACCTTGTGGATTTTGACATGCTCTACGGACACAGGAAGGACGTCGAAGGTTTCGCGCGTTCTCTGGAAGAATTCGATGAACTGCTCGGGCCGTTTCTTGACGCCCTGGCGTCCACCGATTTGCTGCTGATCACGGCGGATCACGGGTGCGATCCGGATCCTGTGAACCCGACGACGGATCACTCCCGCGAGTACGTCCCGATTCTTGCCTTCAGCAAGACCGCGCAAGCCGGCATCAGACTGGGCACGCGCGCAACGCTAGCGGATATGGGCCAAACAGTCGCGGAAAACTTCGGCGGGAAAATCCCTCACGGCTCGAGCTTCCTGGCTGAGATCTCCTGAAGAGCGCTCGCCCGTTAGTCGGCTGCTGAGGTCCTCTGCGCGTAATAGCCGGTGCGCGTCCTGACGGTCAATTTCCCGGCACCCTTCGGTGGAATTAAATCCACTTTCACGCTGCGGAAAGTTCCATCCTTCGCGGTATTGGTGGGGTAGTAGCCCAACGTATATTGATTGCGGATATCGTGCGCCACCTGCACGCAAACCGGATCCACGTCCTCAAGACGGTCCGGGAAAAAAGCCAGCCCGCCGGTGGCTTCGGCGAGCGCAGTCAAGTCCTTCTTCGATTTGCGAATCATTTTCTTATTGTTCTTGCGGTCGTCGTCGCTGAAAACTCCGATCGCGTAAATCACGGCGTTCGATTCCACCGCGGCCTTCACCGTGTAGGGGAAATCCTTGCGGCTGGCGTCATCGTCGCCGTCGGTGATCACCAGGAGCACACGCTTGTCCTTGTGCCCCTTCTTCAGATGGTCTAGCGATCCGATGATGGCGTCATAGAGCGCCGTGCTGCCACGCGTGTCAATGCGTTCGAGCGCGTCGTGCAATTCCTGAGGGTTGCTGGTGAAGTCCTCGTCGAGGTCCAGGTAATATTCGTCGTTGAAGTTCACGACAAAGACTTCGTCCGCGGCGTTGCTGGTCCGCACGAAGGAAAGCGCCGCCGCGTTCACCTGCGGGCGTTTTTCCCTCATGCTGCCGCTGTTATCAATCACCAGTCCCATCGTTACCGGGATGTCTTCTTTGGAGAAGACGGATATCTTCTGCTCCACTTTATCTTCGAAGACGTGGAAATTGTCGGCTGTCAATCCCGGGACAAACTGTCCTTTTTCATCCACCACGGTGGCGTGCAGCACCACCAAATCCACGGTGGAAGTAAGCCGATGCTGCTGATCAACCTGCGCGTTCTGCTGCTGCCCGGCTGCGCCCGGCGGCGGAGGCGGTGGCGGGGGAGTGGGGAAAGGGTTCTGCGCGCGCGCAAGCGGACTCACGATCGTCGCGAGCAGGAGCGTCAGAAAAGTGTTCAGGAAATAATGCCTAGTGGCCGGGCGCGTAATACCCGGTCTTGGCGTAGACGGTAAGAGGCGGCAATCCCTTGGGTGGCCGCAGCTTGACTTTGATTTTGCGCCACTTCCCGTCGTGAGTGTGATTACTCGGTCTGTATCCGACCACATATTGATTGCGCAGCTCCATGCTGATTTTGGTGGCGATGTCCGGCAAGTCGTTGAGACTGCCCACCACAAAGGCGCGGCCGCCCGTCATCTGCGTCAGATCGGACAACAAGGCCGGGCCCAATTGTTCTTCCGTAGTCGGGCCGCCGCCAGGTTCGTACAGCCCGATGGCATAAATCTGGACGTCCGCTTCCCGCGCATATCTGCGAATGTCCGTCTCGGTGTACCGGCTATGATTATCGCCTCCATCCGATATGATGAGCAACGCCTTCTTTGTGTTGTGTGCTCCCTTCATCTCGCTCAAGCCCAGATAAATTCCATCGAGCAGCGCCGTTTCTCCGCGCGCCGCCGTAAACATCAGATGATTCTGCAATTCTTCGACGCTCGCAGTGAACGTATTGGCAAGCTCCGCGCGATCGTTGAAATTAACGAGAAAAAATTCATCCTGCGGATTCGCGGTGCGGAAAAATTGCACTGCCGCCAGCCGCGACTTCTCAATTTTGTCGGACATGCTTCCGCTCATATCGAAAATCACACCTATAGAGATCGGCACGTCTTCGCTGGAGAAACGCACGATTTCCTGTTCGCTGTTGTCTTCGAATACGCGGAAATTTTCCTGCTCGAGTCCGGTGACCAATCGACCGTACGGGTCCGTCACGGAGATGTTTACCAGCGCAATATCCGTTTCGGCTTTGAGGTATTTGCCCTTCTCGATTTTTTGCGGGTTCTCTACGCGGGTGGGACCTTCAACTTGCGCCCGGGCAGGAGAGGCGATCAGAACTGCGGTGCAGAAAAGAAGAAACGCGCAAACTCGCGGCGGCGCTGTCGATGCTACCGGCTGCGGTGCGCGGTGTCTCAACTTGGCCCCCACCTACCGCGTGACCCGTCCAGCGCCGGGCTTGCTTGACGTGTCCCTTGGCAGGGATTCTACCACCCGCCCGATGCAAAGCAAGCGCGACATTGTCAAATCTCTGTCACAGATCCGTGCCTGGGCGATACCGGCTCGTCTCCGTGTTAAGATTTGCCAGTCGGCGAAAGGTTAGCAACCCGATGGCGACTTCCGAAACTCCCAACGTGCTGGTAGTCATCCCCGCGCGCCACGCCTCGAGCCGGTTTCCCGGCAAGCCTCTCGCGCTGATCGCCGGGAAGCCCATGATTCAACACGTCGTAGAAAGGGTACGTATCGCCAAACTCCCCTCCCGGATTGTGGTTGCCACCGAAGATCAAAGGATTAAGGAAGCCGTCGAGAAATTCGGCGCCGAAGCCATCCTCACCCGCCACGACCACCGTACTGGTACCGACCGCGTCGCCGAGGTCGCGGCCCACCTGACCGCTGACATCTATATCAACGTGCAGGGTGATGAACCGCTCATCAATCCCGGCACTGTGGACGCGGTCGCCGCCGCCATGGCCGAGGACGAATCCATTCAGCTCGCCACTCCGTGCTCAACGATCACCCAACAAAAGGAGATCATGGACCCGAACGTCGTCAAAGTCGTCCAGGATTTCGACTCCAATGCGCTCTATTTTTCGCGCGCGCCTATTCCGTGGGTGCGCGATACGGGCGCGAAAGTCGCTGCCAGCCATTGCAAACACATCGGCCTTTACGGTTATCGGCGTGATGCGCTGCTTGAATATCCCACGCTGCCTCCCGGAGAACTTGAGCGCATCGAACAGCTTGAACAATTGCGCTGGCTCGAAAATGGTTTCCGGATTCATATGGTAGAAACGGAATACGATGCGGTAAGCGTGGACGTCCCAGGGGACGTCGAGCGGGTCGAAAAGCTGTTGAGCGCTGGCGCAAAATCGTGAGACGTCGCGGACACTTGTCAATCTTGGTCTTTGGTTTTTCCTGCGAACTTAGCGCCTTAACGATATCTTTAAAGCATTCGTCCAAAATCTCGCATGCGCGAATCTAGCTCGCCGCACCGCCGCTAGGAGAAAAAATAATTTTCGTGATTTGAAATCGTGGTTTGACACTCGCCCCGTTTCTCTTCATAATGTTTTGTACGCAGATTCTGGGAGGTAGTCGAGGGACCTTGCGGACCGCCCCAAAATATATTTTTGTGACGGGTGGCGTGGTTTCTTCTCTCGGAAAAGGCGTTGCAGCGGCTTCCATGGGCTGTCTGCTGGAAAGCCGCGGCCTTCGCGTTACCCTCCAGAAGTGCGATCCCTACTTAAACGTTGATCCCGGCACCATGTCTCCGTATCAGCACGGAGAAGTGTTCGTCACCGACGACGGCGCCGAAACCGATCTGGACCTCGGCCACTACGAGCGCTTCACTTCCGCGCACCTGACGCGCGACCACAACTGGACTACCGGCCGTTTCTACGAATCCATCATCACCAAAGAGCGCCGCGGCGATTATCTGGGCAAGACTGTCCAGGTAATTCCGCACGTCACCGACGAAATCAAATCTGCATTTCGCAAAGTCGCCGAGGGAGTTGACGTTGTGTTGGTCGAAATCGGCGGCACGGTTGGAGATATCGAGTCATTGCCATTTTTGGAAGCGATTCGCCAGATGCGCCTCGAACTTGGCCCTGAAAACGTCATCTTCGTGCATCTCACGCTGGTGCCGTTCATTCCCACGGCCGGAGAACTGAAAACAAAACCCACCCAGCACAGCGTGAAGGAATTGCTCAGCATTGGCATTCAGCCAGACGTCTTGATCTGCCGCAGCGATCGCCATCTGGCCGCCGACCTGAAAGCGAAAATAGCGCTGTTCTGCAACGTTGCCGAGGCTTGCGTCATTTCCGCGCCGGACGTAAGCAACATTTACGAAGTGCCGATGACCCTCGCCGCCGAAGGTCTCGACGAACAAATATTGCGTTTGCTGCGCCTCGAAGCTCCGCCGCGCGACCTGAGCCGCTGGCTTGCGATGCTGGAAACGCTTGAGCACCCCTCCGGAGAAGTGCGAATCGGCGTCGTCGGCAAATACGTTCAGCTTGAAGACGCGTATAAAAGTTTGCGAGAAGCGCTCGGGCACGGCGGCCTAGCGAATCGCCAGCGCGTGGTGATCGAATGGATCGAAGCGGAAGACATTGATTCGCCGGCAACTGCGGAACGCCTGCTGCGCCACGTGGACGGCATTTTAGTCCCGGGAGGATTCGGGAAGCGAGGCATTGCTGGAATGGTTCACGCCATCACTTACGCCCGCGAGAAAAAAATCCCGTTCTTCGGCATATGCCTTGGAATGCAGTGCGCCACCATCGAATATGCTCGTCAGGTTTCGCACATCGAACACGCCGATAGCACTGAATTCGATCCTTCCACTCCCAATCGCGTGATTTACAAACTGCGCGAGCTGCTCGGCGTGGACGAAATGGGCGGCACCATGCGTCTAGGCGCGTGGCCCTGCAAGCTCGAGCCCGGCTCGTTTGCCCACAAAGCCTATGGGCAACTGGAAATTTCCGAGCGCCATCGCCACCGCTACGAATTCAATTGCGAATACGAAGACACACTCACACGCGCCGGGTTCCGCATCACAGGACGCACCCCGGACGGCGTGTACGTTGAAATTGTGGAAGCTCCCGACCACCCGTGGTTCGTCGGCTGCCAGTTTCATCCGGAATTCAAATCCAAGCCGCTGGCCCCGCATCCACTCTTCGCCGCGTTCATTCGAGCCAGCGCCGAAAATCGCCACCGCCGCCAAGGCGTATCGTCAGAATCGCGCGTAGGCGCCGCCGATCCCGCCACCGATTAGTCTCGTTTGCACCCGTGACCTTTCTTTCTCGGCGAACTCTGCGTCTCTGCGGTCGATTCGCTTGTCAGGTGCAATTCAAAGTTGAAAAGGATTACAAAGCCGCATAGTCTGTTCCCTCGCGCCACCTGCGCTATCGCATAGATGGAAACACCGCGAACTTTCTCGGCCGGAAAAATCCGCTTTGGCGGCGATGCGCCCCTATTTCTGATCGCCGGTCCCTGCGTCATTGAAAGTGAAGCGCACGCGATGCGCATGGCCGAGCGCCTCGGCGAAATCACTTCCGAACTCGGCATCCCCTACATCTTCAAAGCGTCGTACGACAAAGCGAATCGCTCGTGGCTCAATTCTTTCCGTGGGCCGCTACTGGAAGAAGGCCTGCGCATTCTTGCCGAAATAAAAAAATGCACTGGCTTGCCGATTCTCACGGACGTTCACGATATTTCGCAGGTTGGCCCGGCTGCCGAAGTTTGCGACATCCTGCAAATCCCCGCGTTCCTCTGCCGTCAAACCGATCTTCTCCTTGCCGCGGGCCGCACCGGGCGCGTTGTCAACGTAAAAAAAGGCCAGTTTCTGTCGCCTTGGGAAATCGGCAACGCCGCCGAAAAAATCGCCAGCACCGGCAACGAAAAAATTATCCTCACCGAGCGCGGCAGTTCCTTTGGCTACCAAAATCTCGTCGTGGACATGCGCTCGTTTCCCATCATGCGCAGATTCGGCTACCCGATTGTTTTTGACGTGACTCATTCCGTGCAATTGCCCGGCGGAGCAGGGACGTCTAGCGGCGGTCAGCCGGAATTCATCGAGCCGCTCGCGCGCGCCGGAGCGGCCGTCGGAGTAAACGGCATGTTTCTTGAGGTTCACGACAATCCTTCCGAGGCGCTCTCGGACGGCGCTAATGCGCTGCCGCTCGAACAGTTTCGTCCACTGCTGGAAAAAATCCTCCGCCTCTCGGCCCTCGCGCGCGAGTGGGACGCTCGATGAGCCTCGCAACAGCCAAACGAGTCCTGCGCATCGAATCGGAAGCCATCGCGGGATTGATCGCGCATCTCGATGAGCGTTTCGAAAAAGCTGTCGAGCTTCTGTACAACTGCAAAGGCCGCGTCGTCGTCACCGGCCTCGGCAAATCCGGGCTGATCGGCCGTAAGACTGCCGCCACCTTCGCGAGCATAGGCACTCCATCGCTTTTTTTACACGCTTCCGAAGCGCTGCATGGTGACCTTGGCATGCTGACCGGCGACGATGTGCTTCTCGCGATTTCGTCGAGCGGCGAAACGCAAGAACTGATCGAGCTGGTCGAATCGGTGAAGCGTCTCGGCGTCCAACTCATCACGCTCACCGCGAATCCGCGTTCTACTCTCGCCAGCGCGAGCAACATCGTCCTCGATATCGCCGTGAAAGAAGAAGCCTGCTCGCTGAATCTCGCGCCCACCGCCTCCACCGCCGCGGCCATGGCCATGGGCGACGCGCTCGCGATTTCATTGCTCGAACGTCGCGGCTTCAAGGAAGAAGACTTCGCGGCGTTGCATCCCGGCGGACGCCTCGGCAAAAAGTTGCGCTGCGTCGAATCGCTTATGCATGCTGGCGATGCGGCTCCGCGCGTCCTGCCCACCACCAAAATGCCGGATGTGATTTACGAGATGAGCCGCAAGGGCCTGGGCCTCGCCGCCGTCACCGCAGGCGATGGCAAGCTGCTCGGCATCATCACCGATGGCGACTTGCGTCGCATGATGCAGAAGCGTTCGGAAAATGTGTTGGACCTCACGGCGGGGGATTGCATGACGAAAAATCCCGCCACGCTCCCGCGCACGGAACTGGCGGCTGCCGCTCTGCGCCTGATGGAAGAAAAGAAAATCACGTCCGTTCTCATCGTGGATGCCGACGGAAAGCTCGAAGGCGTGCTGCACGTTCACGATTTGTGGACGCTGCAATTGTTCTAGAATAGTCGCGATGAAGGAATTCGAGAAATGCCCATACGCGAAATAAAATTCCCCGCGCCCGTCCTGCGCCGCGCGAAACCCATCAAAGTCCTGCTGATGGACGTGGACGGCACCATGACCCCCGGCTACGTCTGCCTGCAAACATTCCCTGATGGCAGCGTCGCCGAAATGAAAATGTTCCACGCGCACGACGGCGCTGGCATCAAGCTCGCCAGCATCATGGGCATTCGCACCGGCCTCATCACCGGACGCGATTCACCCGCGACGGCGCGGCGCGCGCGCGAATCGTCCATGGAATTTGTCATACAAGGTCAGCCGAAGAAGCTGGAGTCGTACAAAGCGATCCTCACGCGCGCCGGAGTCACCGATGAAGAAGTCGCATACGTAGGCGACGACCTGCCGGACCTGCCGATTCTGCAACGAGTAGGACTGGGAGTTGCGGTCGCGAACGCGGTAGTCGAAGTAAAACGCGCCGCTCGCTACGTGACGGTGGCCAAAGGTGGCGAAGGCGCTATCCGTGAAGTGGTCGAGCTGATTCTGAAAGCGCAAGGCCGCTGGAAGAAAGCTATCCCGCAGGCACTCGCCTAAACTTCCGGGGCAGGGATCGGCTTTTCGGCTCTATTCTTTTTGCCGTTCCTTCCGCATCTGATCGAAAATATCGGAAGCCCACTTCGGCGGATCTGGCCCTTTGTCCGGCTCGGGCTTCAGCCCCATCGCTATTTTCCATCGCTCCATCCACAACACTCCGGTGCCCACCCACAAATCGGGCGTCGCATAAGCGGGATCAGTCATCGCTTCCTGCAGCGAAACGAATTTGTACCCGCGCTGTTCCAGCCTCGTCAAAAGCCCGTCCAGACATTCCGTATTCAGCGCGTTGTCGTGAATCAGCAATACTTGCGGAATCTGCCGGCTAAATAATTTCTCCGACTCGCTCTCGGCGTAATTGAAGACTGTATCCACATATTCCAGATATTCTCTCTTTGCTTTCGCCGCCAGCTTTTTGTCTTTCGTCTCGTACGCGTGCGCCAATGCGTCGTTGAAAACGTAGTCCGCATCCTCAATGGTCACCGGTGCAATGATGTAGCCGCGCGCCTTCAAAAATGCATCGAACGCGTTCTTCGCATCCAGCGATATTCCTGTGTCGAGATAAGGATGCCGGAAGTACAGCTCTTTCTCTCCCCTGGCTTTCAGCAAAGCCCCAGTCACCACTTCACCACGAATCGTCTCATCCTCGTATTCCTGAAGCGGCGTGGTGCTGAAGTCCGCGTGCGAATACGTGTGATTGCCGAGAAAGAGGCCGTCATCGAGCCACATTTGCAGTAGCGCAGCGCGCGCGTCGCGTTCGCCCTGCACCTGCAGCTTGCGTTCGTTGACGAACCCGATCGCCCAGGCGTGATGCGCTTTCAAGACGCCCGGAATGCCATGATTGATCTTCTGCAGTTCCTTCAAATCGCCGTATGCAAAATCGTTGCCCGGCAGCGCACCCGGCAGATCATCCACGGTAATCGCCACTTCTCGCCGCGTGCTTTCTTGCGCATTGGAAGAATTCTGCGCTGGCGCAGGCCGAGCGCCGAAGGCATTCCACGCCAAGCTCGTGCATAACAGTGCGGCAACCGCACACAACGGCCATCCGTACTTTCTTGTCATCGGAAAATCCTTGTCTGAAGAGAATTCAGTGCACTGATCCGGGCAATACAGACGGCGCCAAGGCTATTCATTCTTTGCTGCCGCGAGCACCGCCTCCGCGTTAAGGGCGCCTTCCGGTGTGTCCTCGTGCTTAAAGTAGACAAAAACATCGCCGTTTCGAGCGAGGCTTTGCACCCTTTGCGCGGCGGATTTGGCAGAATAGCTTTCCTTTCTCAGCCGCAAATAGGAAAAGTCAGCGGTATCGACATTTGGTGTAACGAGATCCTCGCTCTCCGCTTGGCACAGCGCCACTCCGGCCTTGCGCAGCGCCGCGTAGACTTCCTCCACAAACCACGATTCATGCCGGAATTCGAATGCCGCGCGCGATCCTCGCGGCAACCCCGTCAGAAATTCGCGCAGCCTCGCCACATCACACTTGAAATTCGGAGGCAATTGAAAGAGCACCGGTCCAAGCTTTTTCGCCTTGCGCAAAGGTTCCAGCGAATCCAGAAAAGTCTGGGTAGTCGCGGCCGCTTCTCGTAACCGCTTGATGTGCGTAATCGCCTGCGGCGCCTTCATTGCGAACCGGAAATCCCTGGGGGTTGCGTCTGCCCACCGTTGCAGCAGGTCTGCGCTGGGGATTCTTCGAAACGTGTAGTTCACTTCCACGGAATTCAGCCGGCTGGCATAGTGGTTCAAAAAGCGGGCCGCGCTCAGTTTCGCCGGATAAAAATCCGGCTTCCAACTCGCGTAAGCCCAACCCGACGTCCCTGCATAGACATTGTCCATAAGCCGTCCATTCTAATCGTTCATTCAAGCGAATGCTAAGTAGCTCACGACGCAGCGCGAACCGCGTCTGATAGTGCGTGGTATAAGAGAAATTCCGAGAGATGATGGACCGGCACCGTCGCGCGGAAGCTATCACCCAGAACCAAGCCGGCGATTTCGGTCGTCGCGCAATCTCCAGCAAGGAGCACCATACATGTCCAAGCTTAGCGTGCGTTGTTTTTCAATTTCACTCGACGGCTACGGTGCTGGCCCGAATCAGGATCTCGCAAATCCGATTGGCATCGGCGGCAAAGCGCTCCACGAATGGATGTTCGGCACTCGCAGCTTTCGCCAGATGCTCGGCCAGGAGGGTGGCGCCACGGGCGTTGATGATGATTTCGTCGCGCGTGGCTTTGAAAACGTGGGCGCATGGATCATTGGCCGAAATATGTTCGGACCTATCCGCGGTCCGTGGCCCAACAACGATTGGAAGGGATGGTGGGGCAATAATCCTCCCTACCACACTCCGGTGTTTGTGCTTACCACTCACCCGCGCGCCTCGCTCGAAATGAATGGCGGCACCACTTTTCACTTTGTCACCGACGGCATTCAAGCCGCGCTGAGCCGCGCGACGGAAGCGGCAAAGGGCAAGGACATCCGGCTCGGCGGCGGTGTCGAAACAATCCGCCAATATCTCCGCGGCGGATTGATTGACGAAATGCACTTCGCCATGTCGCCGATCTTCCTCGGCTCAGGAGAGTCGCTTTTCGAACGTCTCGACGCGCCGAAACTTGGCTACGAATGCTCCAAGCACGTCTACACTCCCTACGCGACGCATTTCATCATCACAAAACGCTCTTAGCGAACGCTGACGAATCGCCACGGAAAACGGAACAAGGGCGACGCTCACTGTGGCCGCGCGGACGCCTCCGCGGAGGATCGCGCGCGATCCAAGAGGAGCTCTCGTTCGCGCGCATTTTTTGTGAGGGTAGCCGCCCGCGCGAACTCCGCCTGCGCCTCCGCGAAGCGGTCGAGCTTCACCAGGAAATCGCCGCGCACGCTCGGTAAAAGATGGTAAGCCCGCAGCGACGGTTCCGCGCTTAGCGCGTCCACCAAATCAAGCCCCGCTTGCGGACCAAACGCCATCGCCACCGCCACCGCGCGATTCAATTCCACCACGGGCGACGGCGTCGACTTCGCGAGCTTCTCGTAAAGTCCCACCATGCGGGCCCAGTCCGTGTCCGCGGGTGTACGTGCCCGCGCGTGACAAGCGGCAATGGCGGCCTGCAGTGCATAAGGTCCGAGCAACCCGCCCAGTTTTTCGGCGCGTTCAAGCGCAGCAAGACCGCGGCGAATCAATAATTGATCCCAGCGCGCACGGTTCTGATCGAATAGCACGATCGGCTCGCCCGAGGGTCCCACGCGCGCTGCGGATCGCGACGCCTGAATTTCCATCAGCGCCACGAGCCCGTGCGCCTCCGGCTCCTGCGGAACGAGTTCGGCTAAAATGCGGCCGAGGCGCAACGCGTCCTCGCAAAGCGCCGGCCGCATCCAGTCTTCACCAGTCGTCGCCGAGTAGCCTTCGTTGAAAATGAGGTAAATCACTCCCAATACCGAAGACAAACGCGCAGCGCGCTCCGCTCCGCGCGGCACTTCAAACGGAACATGTGCGTCCGCAAGTGCCCGCTTCGCACGCACGATGCGCTGCGCGATCGTCGGCTCCGGCACCAAGAACGCGCGCGCGATTTCGTCGGTCGTCAGGCCTCCGAGCAATCGGAGCGTGAGCGCCAAACGCGCCTCGGTGGAAAGTACCGGATGGCAGGAAATGAAAACTAATCGCAGAAGGTCGTCGCCAATATCATCGTCGAGAGCTTGTTCGAAATCCGGCACGGCCATCTCTCTTTCTGCGAACTCGCGGCCGAGCTCTTCGTGCTTGCGCTCCAGCCGCGTGTTTCGCCGAAAGTGATCAATGGCGCGACGCTTCGCGGTCGCCATCAGCCACGCACCCGGATTGTCCGGGATTCCAGACTCGGGCCATTGCTCCAGCGCGGCGATCAAAGCGTCTTGCGCGAAGTCTTCCGCCAGCCCAACGTCGCGCACCATGCGCACCAGTCCGGCGATTAGTCTGGGTGACTCGATTTTCCAGACCGCATCAATCGCACGATGGGTTTCCGTAGCCGTCACGGCTACCCATCAAATCATCTAGAATCTGCGAGCGCAAGCCGTCCCGGCGGTCGCCGGGCTGACCAAATCCTACTTGTTCCCGGCGACCTGCCTCCGCAAACGCTCGTCCTTCTCCATCAATTCCGGTGTGAGCTGATCGCCAAAATCGCATGCTTCAAACACTTGCCGGACCTCAATTTCAGCCCCGCCATCAAAAGGACTGCGCTTGAGCCATTCGATCGCGTCGTCCATGGACTTCACCTGCCACAGCCAGAAGCCGGCAATCAACTCCTTGGCTTCGGCAAATGGCCCGTCGGTAATGGTGTGCTTTCCTCCCGAAAATTTGATGCGTTTGCCCTTCGAGCTCGAATGCAGCCCCTCGCCCGCTTGCATTACGCCTGCCTTTACCAACTCCTCATTGAACTTGCCCATCGCGGCGATAAGCTCCGTCTTCGGCAGCACTCCCGCCTCCGATTCCTCGCTGGCTCTTACGATCACCATCACTCTCATCGCTGGTCTCCTTTGAGTTCAAATTAAAAACCGGGCTCCCGAGCTCATCGGCCGAATTAAATCTGCCCTCTACTTTGACGTCGAATCGCGCAAACGGAAATCGACACGGTGCGCCATTTTATTTGAAATTTCTGTAAACGACGGGCGTGCATAGGCTAAGACGAAGTGCACACGGCGTGTGTAGTGGAGCTTAGTCGAGGGAAGCACTGACGGGCAATCAAAGTCGACGGCCAAACTGCGAATCAAATGGAGCGGGCGACGGGAATCGAACCCGTGTCCGAAGCTTGGGAAGCTTCTATACTGCCATTGTACGACGCCCGCTCATTCCTGCTGGCTCGATTATACATAACTGCGGGACCGCGCGAAAAGGGCTGCGCGCTCACCCGGCAATCGGGCGCTGCCGCGCGCTTGACCCACACGCATCGGATAAAACTCGAACGTGTTCAATCCGGACTTTATCGACGGGTCTTCTGCCATAAATTTTTCAACCTCTGTCGTGTCGGCCATCTCCAGCACGGCCATTCCGTACGCTCCTCCAGGCGCCAGCACTGGGCCGTAGATCAACACTGATCCCTGTTTGAAAGCCTCGCCGACATACTGCACATGCTCCTGCATAACGGCTCGCTCCTCGGCGGTCATATCCTGGGCAAACGTCGGTCGCGGCGGGATCAATTTCATGAAGAAATGCTGTTTGCTCATCGAGCCTCCTAATGCCTGCGGCGCGAGCCTTTGTGTCGCGAAATAATAACGCAAGTCCACCTAAGCTTTCTGTAAGGAAATCGCGTGCTTTGCCGATGATTAGAATGTGATGGGCGGCTGAGTATCCGAATGGCGATGAATCTCCGAGGCTTTCGAGGCTCTTTACCTTGGCACTGAAGATGCTCCGCATTATCGATATGCCTGACCTACCGGCGTACAAATCCCGCATACGCGATTTCTCCATCCATCGCATCCCAGGGAACCAACGGCGTGGCTGACCGTTCAATCATCGTAACAGGCTCGAAGGGCGGAGTGGGCGCCACCACCGTGGCGCTTAATCTGGCCGTGCACATGGCCCAGCTCACAAAAAAGCGCGTGGGCCTGATCGAATTCGCGCGGCCCTTCGGACAAATATCCCTCATGCTGGATTTTGAGCCGCGCTTCACGCTGCTCGATGCGCTGGAGCGCGTAGACCGCCTCGACGCGCCATTGCTGGCGAGCCTGGTGATGCGGCACAAAACCGGTGTCGAAATCCTGGCGGGCCCGTTGCACGCTGCCTTGCGTGCGGACCAGCGGCAACTCGTAACATTGGAAGCGCTGCTGCGCATTCTGGTGCTCGCTCGCGATGTCTTCGACTTGCTCATCGTTGATCTTGGTTTTGTGAACGCCGCGGAATGGGCCCGCGTCCTGCAAACGGCCGACACGCTTTTGCTGGTCGCTGAGCCTAGCGCTCTTGCCCTGGGCATGCTCGAACGATATCTAAAGGCGGTTGATTCAGCAGGCCTCGATCGCAGCCGTTTCCAGATCATCGTCAATCGCTGGCGCCAGAACGATGACGAGCCAGTCGCAAAATCCGAAAAGCACCTGAATCAATCCTTCTTCGCGCGCCTCCCCAACGATTTCCGCCAAGTCAGCGAAGCCGTAACGCTCGGTATCCCACTCACAACAGGCTCGAACAATCCGCTAGTGAGCCGCTACCGCGATCTGGCCGGCAGACTCATCAACACACCCATGCGTGAAGTGGAATCGCGCAGCGATTCTTCCGTCGCTGTCTAAGAGCAGCAACACTTCATAAACCGCAAGGACTCTGCATTTCTCTGTGATCTCCGTATTTTCTCCGGGCCCTCTGTGCTAAATCTTTGGGAGTGCTGCTTACGTCGCGAAATCGAAGGCAAAGTCCACGCCTTCATCGGCTTGAGCCTCCGTGTTAGAGTGACGTGACATAGAATCACGCGAACGATCGGGAGGGGAAGTGGCGTATCGAGACTTGCGAGATTTCCTGAGGAAGCTGGAAAAAAATAATGAGCTTCGCCGCATCTCCGTCGAAGTTGACCCTGTCCTCGAAATCACGGAAATCTCCGACCGCGCCGTAAAAGCCGGAGGCCCCGCGCTCCTCTTCGAACGCCCTAAAGGCTCGCGCGTCCCGGCCGTCACGAATCTAGTCGGCACCGAACGCCGCATGTGCATGGCTCTGGAAGTTGACTCTCTCGAAGACGTCGCCGCTCGCGTGCACTCGTTCATTGACATGCAATCGCCGCAAGGCCTTTTCGAGAAAGTAAAAATGCTGCCGAAACTGGCCGAGATTGGCTCGTTTTTCCCGAAAATAGTGCGCAGCGGCGATTGCCAGGACGTAGTCCGCGAGAAGGATTTCTCGCTCGATTACTTTCCAATTCTGAAATGCTGGCCGCAGGACGGCGGGCGCTACATCACCTGGCCCATGGTGATCACCAAGAATCCAGAAAATGGCAAACGCAATGTAGGCTGCTATCGCATGCAGGTTTTCGACGAGCACACGACGGGAATGCACTGGCAAACGCAGAAACACGGTGCGGATCATTACCGCAGCAGCCGCGCCAAGAATCCCGGCGGAAAGCTCGAAGTCGCCGTAGCGATCGGCGCAGATCCCGCCACCGCGCTGGCAGGCATCTTGCCGGTGCCGCCGGACATGGACGAGTTCCTCTTTTCCGGTTTCTTGCGCAAGGATCCGGTCGAGCTGGTCGCCTGCAAGACGGTGGATCTCGAAGTCCCGGCGAATGCCGAAATCGTCTTGGAAGGCTACGTCGAAATCGGTGAGATGCGCACCGAAGGGCCCTTTGGTGATCACACAGGTTTCTACTCGCTCGAGGGACAGTATCCGGTATTTCACATTCAGTGCATCACGCACAAAAAAGACCCGCTGTACTTGACCACCATCGTCGGCCCGCCTCCGCAGGAGGACTATTTTATGGGCCACGCCATCGAGCGCATTTTTATGCCGGTGATGAAGATGCAATATCCGGAAATTGTGGACGTCGCCATGCCCGCCGAAGGCATTTTTCAAAACTTGATGATTGTCTCGATCCGCAAAAGCTACCCGGGCCAAGCCCGCAAAATCATGAACGCGATCTGGTCGCTCGGCCAAGCCATGTTCACGAAGGTCGTCGTGGTCGTGGATCACGATGTGGACCTCCACAACCCGCGCGAGATCGTCTGGAAAGCTCTGTGCGCCATCGATCCCGAGCGCGACATTCAATTCGTCCTCGGTCCCGTGGATACTCTCGATCACGCCGCGCGCCGCCAGGACTTCGGTTCAAAGATGGGCGTGGACGCCACGCGCAAATGGCCGGAAGAAGGTTTTGCCGGTCGTTGGCCCGACGAAATAAGAATGAATAGCGAAACAAAAAAGCGCGTGGACACAATATGGCAACAGCTGCGCATCGCGCCCCCGAACAAAAAGTAAACGCAAAGCGAACGCAGTTTTCTTCGCCTTTTATGGGCTTTCCTGCGGTTTCTGAGTAGTTTGCAGCCCCTGTTACCTGTCCTTTTACCCTGTCCTTTTCGCCTACCTGTACTTTCGTACCGTGTTTTACCAATAGCACACCAGCGGAACACGTTGCTTGACACTCTGTGCTGCGGATGTAATAAACGGACAAAGAGGAAAGGTACCGGACGTAGCAGTACTAACGGGGCCTCTCCGAGATGAGCCGCCTTTACGGGGTGGACGGCGAAGCAGCAAGCGGGGCGAGGGATTTTTTCCAAAGAAATTTTCAAGCACCAGATGAAGCCGTGTCCGTCCTGCGAAGCGGGGCGGAGCAAGGAGTGAGGGGCCGCGCGATGTTCAACCTGGGGAAAACGAAATCCTTAATCGGCCTGGACATCGGCTCGAGTTCCGTGAAGGCGGTCGAGCTGAAGAAGACCAAAGCGGGCTACGAGCTGGTGAGTTACGGGATTGAGACCTTGGCGCAGGACACGGTGGTTGACGGAGCTATCATGGACGCTCCCTCAGTCGCCGAAAAAATCGTCTCCATCTTTGATAGCCAGAAAATAAAGGCCAAGGACGTGGCCACATCCGTATCCGGGCACTCGGTGATCGTGAAGCGCGTCAGCATGCCGCTGATGACCGAAGACGAACTTTTTGATCGGGTGCAAGCTGAAGCCAGCCAGCACATCCCGTTCGATATCGCCGACGTAAACCTGAGCCATCAATTGCTGGAAGCCACCGAAAATCAAATGGACGTGCTGCTGGTGGCGGTCAAGAAAGACAAAATTCTGAACCACACCAACGTTCTGGCTCAGGCGGGAAAGTCCCCGGTGGTCGTAGACATTGACGCCTTCGCCCTGCAGAACTGCTTTGAGGTGAATTACGAGCCCGATCCCTCGCAGGTTGTTGCTTTGCTCAACGTGGGCGCCAGCGTCATGAATATCAACATCGTCCGCGGCTGGACGCCGCTCTTTACTCGCGACGTCTCCGTAGGCGGTAACCAGTACACCGACGCGCTGCAGAAGGAACTGGACCTGAGCTTCGAAGATGCCGAAAAGCTGAAGATGGGCGGCACTCTGGCGGGTGTGAACGAAGAGCAGCGCACAGCGATTCTGCGCTCCGTTTCGGACATCTTGATTCTGGAAATCCAAAAAACGTTCGACTTCTTCCGCGCCACGGCGAGCGGCGAAAATATTCGACGAATTTACGTCGCGGGCGGAACGGCGCGCGTTCCCGGCCTGCTCGATTTGCTGAAAGAAGAATTCGCCATGCCGGTCGAAGAGCTTTATCCGTTCCGAAAGATTGCAATCAATCCTGGGCGTCACGATGAAAGCCAGATCCGTGAGTTGGCGCCGCGCCTGGCAATCGCTGTGGGCCTGGCGCTGAGGAGTTTTGACACGCCATGATCCGCATTAACCTACTGGGCCAGGCCCGTCCGAAAGCTACCAAGCAAGCCGTGCCGCTGGAGGCCACGCTGCAGATCCTGCTGGGCATCGCAGCGCTGGTCATCGCCGTGGTGGTTCTCTGGGTAACCTATGCGTCGCAAAAACGCGATCTGGACACCACCAACGCGCGGATCGCTTCCTTGAAGGCCGAAAAAACCAGCCTGCAGCAGGTCAAGCAGGAAGTGGATCAGTTCGAAGCGCAGAAGAGGGCTCTGCAGACGCGCATTGACGTGATCGAGGAACTCCAAAAGAACCGTTCCGGCGCGCAGGAATTGCTGCAGATGGTCGCCAATACGGTCGTGAGAGTCGACGAACTGTGGCTCACTTCGCTCGACCGCAAAGGCAACACTCTGGAGATTGCCGGCGAAGCGGGCAGCATCAATGCCGTGGCGAATTTCATCACCCAGCTGAAGCGCTCGGGGTATTTCGACCAGATCGAGATTAAAGAGGCGAAAGAGGATGACGTTGCGAAAGCGGTGACGACGTACGGTTTCACCATGTCAGCCGCAATCGCCCCGCAAGCCTCTCAGCCGACGCAGCCCCAGGCTAAGCCAGCCGCCAGCGCTGCGTCCCCGCAGCCCGCGCCCAAGGGAAGGAGTTAGCGATGGCAACCGCTTTCAGAGATTGGCCCTGGCCGCTGCAGGCCCTGTTTTTCCTGGGACTCTCCGTGGTCCTCATCGCCGCGGGTTTCTACGTTCCCGGTTCTCCGGTCGCCAGCGTGCGCAGCGAATTGGAGCAGGCCCAGCAGCAGGAAAAGCCTCTTGAGGCCGAAGTCGCCAGCCTGCGCGTTTACAAGCAGCGTCGCGCCGAATTGCAGTCGGAGATGGATGCGCTCTCCAAGCAACTCGCGACCCTGCAAACCATCGTTCCCGAAGACAAGCAGGTGGACCAATTCATCATCATGATTCAAAGCGCCGCGGCCAGCTCCGGAGTTGCTATCCGCAGCCTGAAGGCCTTGCCGATCGGCCAGAAACCGTTTTACTTCGAGATGCCGTTCGAAGTGCAAGCAGACGGCCCGTACTTCTCGGTCCTGGACTTTTTCTCGAAGCTCGGCCGGCTGTCGCGAATCATCAACGTCGGCGATTTGAAGTTGAACGGCGTTGGCACGAAGAATGGGCCGACGAGCAACTTCCGCATGGTGGCTGGAACATCGGTTACTGGCACGATGACCATCACGACTTTCTTTTCCAAGACGGCAGAAGCCCCGGCAGCACCTGCTACGAAGCCGGGAGCTCCGCCGGTGAAGCGATAGGGCGAATACGATGAGACTGGCTAGGACATCCATGACTTTCTTCACCGCTCTGGCATTGTCTTGTTGCCTTGTCCCCGGCGCGTGGGCGCAAGCCAAGCCCGCGGCCAAGGCTCACCACAAAGCCAAGGCAGTAGCCCCCGCGGCCGCTCCGGCAGCAGCGGCGCCTGCAGCGGATGCTGCGGCGAACTCGGGGAAGCCCCAAATTTCCGAAGTTGGTAAGCGGGATCCGTTCGTCCCTCTGGTGAGCGAGCACAAGACCGGCGGGCCGGTGTTGCCTCCGGGCAAAGCTGGCCTCGTCGTCGCAACTGTGCACGTGGATGGCACCGTGAGCGCGCCCAACGGCATGCTCGCGGTGGTTTCCAATCCCGACCAGCGTGTTTATTTCCTTCGAGAAGGGGACCGTCTGTACGACGGCGATGTAGAAAAGATCGGCCTGGACGGTGTGACGTTCAAGGAAAACTCTAAAGATGCTTTCGGGAAGCCAGTCGAACGCATTGTTACGAAGCGAATCTACCCGAGTGCAGGAGAGCAGCAATGAGGATTATGCGGAGGGCGTGGGGCCTGACTGCGTTGCTTGCGGCAGCCCTGATTCTGACGAATGGAGCACTCTCGGCCAGTGATGCGCCGGTGGTGCACGTAAAAGCGGTGGTGAAAGACGGCGCCGTGACCCTGGATGCTCAGGCCAACGGCCCGTTCGAATACACCACCTATCGCCCCAGCGAGAGCCTCTTTGTGCTCGACCTGACTGGCGTCTCGGCAGGTGACTCGGCGGGCGCGCGCATCGTGCCGTCGGAGCTCGTGAAGAGCTACCGGCTGACGACCTACGCGGCCGGCCAGAAGCCCGTGGTGCGCCTGGAAATCCTGGTTCGGCCCGGCGTCCAACCGCGCGTGGAGCGCAACGGTAATCAGGAACTCACGCTCTTTGTTTCCGCCAATGGCAATGCCGACGTTTCTGCCGAGCCGGTCGTCCCCGCGCCCACGCTCAAGCGGTCCTCGGCATCGGTGAAGGCGATCTCGACCAAATCTTCGGAAGCAGCCAAGGCTCCCGCTTCGAGTTTCGGGGCGATTGAGCAAGTGAATCTGGCGCAGAACGGCGAACAGACCGAAGTGAACGTCGTCGGCAACAATAAGCTTACCTACCACGTTCTCCATCTGCACAATCCTGACCGCATCGTGCTGGATTTCGCCGGTGCGCATTTGAAGACTTCGGAAAAGAGTATTGCCAGCAACCTGGACCCCGTGAAGGAAATTCGCCTGGCTCAGTTCACGCCCGAAGTTTCGCGCGTGGTAATTGACCTCCGTCAGCCGGCGCATTTCGTCATCAGTTCGACGAGCAATGCCGTCACCGTGGCGTTCTCCGCGGAAGCTCCCAGCGGCGCCGTGAAATCCACGCCTGCGGCCGCTCCGCAGCCAGCGGATGTCACCACCACGAAGGCGGACATCCCAGCGCCGACGCCCAGCAATGTTCCAGCGCCCGCAGCTGTGCTGCCCAGCGCTTTGACGCAAACGTCTGCCGCGCTCGCCGCACCGGCCCCGGTCGAACTTCCGCATGCTCCTGAGGCACCCGCCGCCAAGCCAGTAGTGGCTGCGGCTGTAGCTCCAGATCCAGCGAAATCCGCAAACACGGGCTATACCGAAACGAGCCAGCCCACCATCAGCACGCCGTCAGCGAATCCGGCGGCTTCCGGCGCGCAAGCTCCGACGCCCGCTCCGGCCGGGAAATATTCCGGTGAACCGATTTCCGTCAATTTGAAAGACGTGGACCTGCGCGATTTCTTCCGCTTGATTCACGAAATTAGCGGCTTGAACGTCGTGGTGGACCCCGCCGTCAAGGGCACTCTGACGATCGTCCTCGACGATGTGCCATGGGATCAGGCTCTGGACATCGTTCTCAAGAACAACGATCTGGATAAGCAACTCGATGGCAACGTGCTGCGCATCGCCACCAAGGAAACTCTGAAGAAGGAAGCCGATCAAAACCGCGAATTGGCCAAGGCGCAAGCGGAAGCCGCGGACGTGGTCACCACCACCCGCGTGCTCAGCTACGCCAAAGCCGCGGACCTGGTGCCCACGATGAAGAAGTTCCTCTCTTCGCGCGGCGACATCTTGGCGGACAGCCGTTCCAACACTTTGATCATCCGCGACATCCCGGCTGTTCTGCCGGTGCTCGACAACTTGCTGCGCCAGCTCGATCGCAAATCGCAGCAGGTGGAAATCGAAGCCCGCGTCGTAGCCGCCAACCGCTCGTTCTCCCGCGAAATTGGCACGGAGCTGGCTGCAGCGTTGGGCTCTGGAAATAGCACGGTGGGAGGCGCGACGGCCGTCGGCACCAGCCCGGTCATTCATACGCCAGCTCCGCCATTTTGCGTGGGCAGCAATTGCACCACCACGAGCCCCACCACGCCGACCAGCGGCTCGTTGCCTTTGCTGACCAACTTGGGAGCGACGGTGCCCACCAGCGGCTTCAGCTACATCTTCCAGAACGGCAGGTTCGCCCTGGATGAAATTATCACGGCGGCCGAAGAGCGCGGCGTCGGCAAGCTGATCTCTAAGCCGAAGGTCGTCACCCAGAACAACCAGAAGGCGGTGGTTAAGCAGGGAACCAAGATTCCCGTGCAAACGGTCGTTAACAACACCGTTTCCGTGCAGTTCGTGGACGCGGTTCTCGAACTCGACGTCACCCCGCAAATTACCGCGGAGGGCACCATCTATATGGACGTGGACGTCAAGAACGACCAGATTGACCAGTCCATACCGCGCGTGCAGGGCATTCCGGCCATCGACACCCAGGAAGCCAATTCCAAGGTGCTCGTTGCGGATGGCGGCACGGTGGTCATCGGCGGCGTGATCGTCACCACGCAGCGCACCGACATTCAGCAAGTTCCCCTGCTGGGCAGCTTGCCGGTGGTCGGCAATCTGTTCCGCCACACCACGGTCAGCTCCACGGCTCAGGAGCTTCTGTTCTTCCTCACCCCGCGCATTTTGCCGGGATAGTTATCGCAGGGAAAAACGGGGTTCTGAATCGGGACGTGGCTCAGAAATCTGTTGACTTGAATTCAGGCCGGAGCCGAATCCATCGGCTCCGGCTTTGTCTTTCTCAGCATCGCGCTGACGCTCTCCTCGTCACTCATCTTCCCAACATCCGCTATCTCTGCGGATTTAGCGGAAGCTCCGCCATCCTGCTCGTCGAATCCTCGCGCGCCACACTTTTCACCGACAGCCGCTACACACTGCAAGCCCGCGAAGAAGTGCATGATGCCGCCGTATCCATCGCCCGCCACGGCTTGATTCGAGCTGTGGGTGAAGCTCTCAGGCGCCACCGCGGCCGCGCGCGCATCGGTTTTTCGCCTGCGCAGTTGACGGTCGCGCAGAAGGGCACCCTGCAATCCTTCGCGGGAGCCCGCGTACGCTGGGTCGCGGTACTCGGCGAGGTCGAGCGGCTGCGCGCCGTCAAGGACGCGGGAGAACTGGCCCTGATGCGCGAGGCGGCCCTTCTGATCAGCGATGTGTGGACGGCGGCCCTTCGTCACGTCCGGCCGGGCGTCTCCGAACTGGCCGTCGCCGCCGAACTCGAACGCGCCATGAAACTCCGCGGCGCGAGCGGCACATCATTCGAGACGATCGTGGCTTCCGGACCGCGATCAGCCTGGCCACATGCCCAGCCTACGCCCAAGCTGCTCAAGAAAAACGAGTTGGTCGTCCTTGACCAGGGTGCTATACTGCGCGGCTACTGCAGCGATATGACTCGCACCGTTTTCCTGGGACGGGCTGCAGGCAGGGTACGCGGGCTTTACAGCGCCGTTTTGGAGGCCCAACTGGCGGCCAAGGCGGCCATTCGACCTGGGGTTAAGGCCGGCGACGTGGACTTTGCGGCACGTAAAGTCCTGCGGCGTCATGGCTGCGTCCGTTATTTCACCCACAGTACAGGGCACGGGCTGGGAATGGAAGTGCATGAAATGCCGCGTCTGGGCATGCACGAAGAGACAGTGCTGGAACAGGGTATGGTCATTACCGTCGAGCCGGGTGTATATATCGAGGGGCTCGGCGGCATCCGTGTCGAGGATGATGTGGTGGTGACGGCGCATGGCGCCGAGGATCTGACCAGCGCTTCCCGGGAATTTCTAGAACTCTAAATGGCGAAAAAGTCGAACTCAGAATCACAGCCCGGCTCCCGCGCGGGCAGCGTTGACTTCCCGGAAGTGGAACGCATCCTCGCCTTCATGCAAAAGCATGGACTCGAGGAATTCGAATACGAGCGCGAAGGCTTCCGCATCCGGCTGAAGAAACCTTCGTCGCCGTCCGCTGCGGGATACGCGTCGCTGTCGGCACCGGAAATCGTAGTTGCTTCGGCGCCGCACGCGAGCCGCGCGGTTGCTCCGGCGCAAGCAGCGCCTCCGCCGCGCGAATCCGAACCCGCTCACTCCGAAGATCTCCACATCGTGAAGTCGCCGATCGTCGGCACGTTCTACACTTCGGCCAGTCCGGGCTCTGAGCCTTTCGTCGCCATCGGCGCGAAAGTCGAATCCGGCCAGGTGCTGTGCATTATCGAAGCCATGAAATTGATGAACGAGATTGAATCGGACGTCGCGGGGGAAGTGGTCCGTATTTTTGTGGAGAACGGCCATCCGGTGGAATATGGCGAAGCGCTCTTCGGCATTCGCCCGCACCGGAAAAAATAGCGCTGGAAACGGTTTGACCTAGTCCGAGGGAAATGTTCCGAAAAATTCTGATTGCCAATCGCGGCGAAATCGCCCTGCGCATTCTTTCCGCTTGCCGGGAACTGGGCGTCAAGACCGTCGCCGTGTACTCCGAAGCCGACCGCAACTCCCTGCACGTCCGCTTCGCTGATGAAGCGATCTGCATCGGCCCGCCGCGCAGCAGCGAAAGCTACCTGAACATCCCGCAAGTCATCAGCGCCGCCGAAATCGCCAACGTCGACGCGATTCATCCCGGCTACGGCTTCCTCTCCGAGAACGCCAATTTCGCCGAAGTCTGCGAAGCCTCGCACATCACGTTCATTGGCCCGGAGCCCGATGCCATCCGCCTCATGGGCGAAAAAGACAAAGCCCGCGAAGCCATGAAAGAGGCTGGCCTCCCGATTATTCCCGGCAGCCCCGGCGTCGTCGCCGACGAAGAAAGCGCCAAGAAAATCGCCGCCGAAATCGGGTACCCGGTCATGATCAAAGCTGCCGAGGGCGGCGGTGGCCGCGGCATGCGCATCGTGCGCCACAGCCGCGAACTCATTTCCCTGTATCAGACTGCGCGCACCGAAGCCGAACAGGCCTTCGGTAGCCCCAACGTTTACATGGAAAAACTCATCGAGCATCCTCGCCACATCGAATTCCAGGTTCTGGGAGATAAGCACGGCAACGTCATTCATCTCGGCGAACGCGAATGCTCCCTGCAGCGCCGCCACCAGAAAGTTCTGGAGGAATCTCCCTCGCTGGTCGTGGACGCGGCCACCCGTAAGCGCATCGGCAAGCAAGTGGTGGACGCGCTGAAAAAACTCGGCTACTCCAGCGCCGGCACGGTGGAATTCCTGCGCGAAGAATCCGGCCAGCTCTATTTCATCGAAATGAACGCGCGCATTCAAGTCGAGCATCCCGTCACCGAGATGGTCACTGGCGTGGACCTGGTGAAGTCGCAAATCCGCGTCGCCGCCGGCGAGAAGATCACGGACATTCTCGCGCCCATCGAATTCCGCGGCCACGCCATCGAATGTCGCATCAACGCCGAAGATCCCGAAACGTTCACGCCTTCCGCCGGACGCATCACCGCCTTCCGTGTTCCGGGCGGTCCGGGCATTCGCGTGGACACCGCGAGTTACGCCGACGGCGTGATTCCTCCCTATTACGATTCGCTGATCGCGAAACTCATCGCGCACGGAGATAATCGCGCCGAAGCCATCGCGCGCATGCACGGCGCGCTGGATGGTTTCGTCGTCGAAGGCATCAAAACCACCATCCCGCTGCACAAAAAAATCCTGGCCGACCCGGATTTCATCGCGGGGAAATTCGACACGCACTTTCTCGATCGTCCGGCTGCCGTAGCAGCCAACAAATAGACCGCGGAGGCACGGTTGTTCCCGGCCCTTTACGCGATACTCGACGCAACTCCCAGCCTCCCACCCGAGTCCACACTCTCTTTCGCCGAAAAACTTGCCGCTGCGGGCGTCGAGCTGATTCAATTGCGCGCGAAGAACCTCTCGTCGCGCCGCTTCCACGAATTGTCCGCCGCCCTGGTCAGGCGCCTCGCGCAATATCCCGTTCGGGTAATCGTCAACGATCGCCCGGATATCGCCGCCCTCGCAAGCGCGCACGGCGTACACGTTGGCCAGGAAGATCTCCCCGTCGCGGATGCTCGCAAAATCTGCCCGCCCCAGCAATGGGTGGGGGTTTCGACACACAGCCTCGAGCAATTGCGCGCTGCGGACCTCACTTCGGCGGATTATATTGCTGTGGGCCCCGTCTTTCCGACCGTCACCAAAGAGAATCCTGACCCGGTTGTGGGCCTGGAATTTCTGCGCGCAGCGCGAAAAATAACGCGGAAACCCCTTGTGGCAATCGGCGGCATCACAGTACAGTCCGCCAGCGAAGTATTTAAGGCCGGAGCCGACTCAGTAGCGGTAATCAGTGATCTGGCCACCGCGCCAGACCCGGCCCAGCGCGCGCGCGAGTATCTGGCACTCGCTAAGGCGTTCAATTCAGCCCGGACCTGAAGGCACACTGGATGGCGGAACAAGTCCAAACAATCAGCGGCGTCGCAGCAGCCACCAGGCAACCGGAGCTCGTTAAAGGGCTCGGCCTGTTCGATTCCACCATGATTGTTTGCGGCTCGATGATCGGTTCCGGAATCTTCATCGTCTCCGCCGACATCTCCCAGCAAGTCCGAAGCCCCGGCCTATTGCTGACCGTCTGGATCGTCGCCGGAGTCATGACCGTAATCGGCGCGCTGAGCTACGGTGAATTAGCTGCCGCGATGCCGCACGCAGGCGGCCAGTACGTCTACCTCCGCGAATCACTCGGCCCACTCTGGGGCTTCCTCTACGGCTGGACCATGCTGCTCGTCATCCAGACCGCCACCATCGCCGCCGTCGCCATCGCCTTCGCAAAATTCACGGCCGTGATGGTCCCGTGGTTTTCCGCCACTCAATGGATCTGGAAACTCGGTACTGTGGGCCCGTGGCAATTTTGGTTCGGCTCGCTCGGCCCCTACAACGTTGGCCTCAACCGTCAGAACCTTCTAGCCATCGCCTCCATCGTGCTGCTTACCTGGATCAACACTCGCGGCCTGCGCATCGGCAAAATCGTGCAGAATATTTTCACGGTAGCCAAAGTTGGCTCACTCGTGGCGCTCGCGGGAATCGGCTGCTGGTTTTCCACTGCGATCGCGCGCGAGGTTAACTTCACCGATTTCTGGCGCAATGCCAGTTTGTGGGCGATGCATCCATATCCCACGGATCACCCCACGTGGACCATCAGCACGATCACGCTGGTCGCCGTCGCACTCGTCGGCGCGCTTTTTTCCGCCGACGCTTGGAACAACATCACCTTCACCGCCGCCGAAGTGAAAAATCCCAGCCGCAATCTCCCGATTTCGCTGGCGCTCGGCGCCGGAACCGTGATCGTCCTTTACGTCCTCGCCAACGTAGCCTATCTGCGCGTGCTTCCCATCTCCGGCGATCCGCACGGCGCAACGGCTCTCGCTCGCGGCATCGAATTTGCCGCTGACGGGCGTGTTGGCACTGCCGTCGCCGAGGTAATCTTCGGTCCCGCCGGCGCAATCGTGATGGCCATCGCCATCCTCGTCTCCGGCTTCGGCTGCAACAACGGCCTCATTCTCTCCGGCGCGCGCATTTACTACGCCATGTCCAAAGACCGCCTCTTTTTCAAATCCGTCGGCAAAGTAAATAAATATCACGCGCCGGGAGCCGCGCTCGTCGTCCAATGCATTTGGGCTGCGATCCTTTGCCTCTCCGGCACCTACAGCCAGCTGCTCGATTTCCTGATTTTCGCCGTCCTTATTTTTTACATCCTCACGCTCAGCGGCCTTTTCATTCTGCGCTGGAAACGCCCGGACATGGAGCGCCCCTACAAAGCCTTCGGCTATCCGTTTCTTCCGGCGCTCTATCTGGTGATGGCGGTATTCATCGAAATTCAGCTTTTGCGTTATAAGCCGCAATACACGTGGCCCGGCTTGATCATAGTGCTGCTGGGCGTTCCGGTTTATTTGCTCTGGAAACAAGCAGGGAAGTCAGAGGCAACGCAGAGTTCGTAGGGGCACGGCATGCCGTGCCCGTCGCTTGATTCGCCGGTGGAACGGTTCTCGCAACGTGGGTGTTTCACTGGCGCTCTGAATTTGATTTTGTAGCGGCGCACTTCAGTGCGCCATCGCTGTCGCGGCAAAATCGTGTCTGTGCTATTTTCTTCGGCCCGCGCGGGGGCGGGCTGATTCGGTGAATGTGAAATAATTTGCCGTTATCTGTGTTCATCAGTGTTCATCTGTGGTGATGTTGACTTAGAATCGCGCGCGCCAACTTGAAGGAGAACATCGCGAATGAGCAATCCGCTGTTCAAGAAGAAGCCCATGGAGGTCCTGCTGCGCGAAGCGGCGGACACCGGCGAACACACCCTCAAGCGCACGCTCGGCCCGCTCTCGCTCACCGCGCTCGGCGTCGGAGCCGTGATTGGCGCGGGAATTTTCGTGATGACGGGCCTGGGCGCCACCTATGCCGGTCCGGCGCTCACCATATCCTTCATCGTCTCGGGTGTCGGATGCGTCCTGGCGGGATTGTGCTACGCGGAGTTCGCAGCGATGATTCCGCTGGCAGGCAGCGCCTACACCTACGCTTACGCCGCATTGGGCGAATTGCTGGCGTGGATCATTGGCTGGGACTTGACGCTCGAGTACGCCATGGGCGCCAGCACTGTTTCCTCCGGCTGGTCAAACCATTTCGTCGAGTTGCTCCAGATTTTCCACCTGAAGATGCCGCTGTGGCTCGCGTATGACCACTGGACCGCGCTCGCGACCGCAGAAAACATCTTGGCGCGCGCCCAAGTCCACGCCGCCGACCCCGCTCTCGGTATCACCACGAAAGCATTTTCTGATCGCGTGCATGCGCTTATCGACGTGCCATCGGTGGACCTGCTACGGCAAGCGCACGACCTGGTGGCCGCGCCGCGCATTTTCGGTTTCGACTTTGGCTTCAACCTGCCGGCCTTCGTGATCGCGCTGATCATCACCGCGGTTTTGGTGATCGGCATCAAGGAAAGCGCCAACTTCAACGCCACCATCGTGGTCATCAAGGTCGGCGTCGTGCTGTTTGTCATTCTCCTAGGTCTGAAATATGTGGACAGAACAAACATCGGGCACAGCTGGGCCGAATTCGCGCCCATGGGCGTCGGCGGCATATGGAAAGCCGCTGCCTACATATTCTTCGCCTACATCGGCTTCGACGCCGTTTCCACCACCGCGCAGGAAGCCAAGAATCCACAGCGCGATTTACCCATCGGCATCATCGCCTCGCTGGTTGCCTGCACCATCCTTTATATCCTGGTGGCTTTTGTGCTCACTGGCATGGTGCCCTGGAGGTCCATCAACATAGAGGCGCCTTTGGCCGTTGCCTTTCTCGATCACGGTCTGAACACGGCCTCCACCGTGATCACCGCCGGCGCACTCGCCGGACTCACCAGCGTGATGCTGGTGATGTTGCTCGGCCAGACTCGCGTGCTCTACTCCATGGCCAACGACGGCCTGCTGCCGCGCAAGTTTTTCGCCGCGATTCATCCCAAGTTTCGCACGCCGTACAAGACCACGATTCTCGTCGGCCTGCTGGCCGCGATCGTCGGCAGCGTCACGCCCATCGACCAACTCGGGAAAATGGTCAACATCGGCACGCTGCTAGCTTTCGTGATCGTATGCATGGCCGTGATCGTGCTGCGCTACACCAATCCCAGCCAGCCTCGCCCGTTTCGCACGCCGCTTGTTCCGCTCATTCCGGCGCTGGGCGTCGCCATCAACGTCTACATGATGGTCAACCTCGGATGGATCAACTGGGCTCGCCTGATCATCTGGCTGGTAATCGGCCTGGTAGTCTATTTCGCCTACAGCCGCCACCACAGCCGCGTCCAACAGATGGACCGCGGCACGCGATAGCAGTGGAGGTTAGCGGCCGCGTGGCGTCCCGCGCTGGTGCGCCGTTATCTTGTTTACCCTGACGCCAGGAAGGGAGGCAGCGAAGCCTGCCTGCCGCAGGCAGGGCTTTCTCTTCGTCGTCTCTCTCTCGCAGCGCGTGCCTTCCATATCCGCCGCGCGTCGGCTATCCTTCTAACGCCTGAGACTAATTTTCGTGAACCGACTCTCTCCTCGCCGGTTATTTGTCTTCCTGCGGCATATCACGCCGATGGACCGCATCGCGCTGGCGGTAATCCTTCTTTACGGCGCGGTACGCGCCATCGCCACGTTCCGCGAACCCCTGCCGTTCTCTGGATTTCTCGGCTTCCTCAGTTTTCTCGCGGCGGTCTACCTGCTCGTCCGGCTAATCCCCTGGTTCCGCACGAAATTCATGTGGACCCTGCGCAACCGCCTGATTGTCGCCTATGTATTTATCGCGGTCGTACCGGTCATCTTGCTGCTCTGCATGGCGGGTCTCGCGGCCTACGGCCTCTATCTGCAACTCGGCGCCCACCTCTTCCACGAAGACCTGCAGTCGCGCATCAGCACGATTTCCGCAGATGCGGACGCCCTCGCGGGCGCCGTGGAGCAGGAAGCCGCGCAAGGCGTTTCGCCTAACACCGAAGCCATTCTCGCGCGTCCGGGAATTGCCAATTTAATCGAAGCCGCTCGCCGCGAATGGCCCGATTTGCGAGTCTTCCCCAATCGCGGAGAGCGCCTGGTGCAGGCGGGTGACGGCCACGAATTCGCGGGCCTCGTCGAGTTCGAAGGAAAAATCTGGGTCGCCGCCGCCGTCGAAAAAAACGGCGCCGCCGGACCCTTTTACCTCGTCGTCGGCACTCCACTCAATCCCACGTTCCTCGATAGCCTGCGTTCGGACATCGGCCCGATCCAAATTATCCCGCTCCGTCCGACGGACCAGCAAACTCCCGCGGGTCCCTCGCTCAGTTTCAACGGCAAGGTTTTCGTTCCCGGCGAGCAGATCTCCAGCCGTCGTCGCACTCTCGATCCGCCATCCAACTGGTTTGACGTGCGCATTGGCGGTGTTTCCACGATTGATTTGGCGCACATCGGCCCGCAGCCGGGCAGCTCGCCGGACGCTGTCCTCGCAACGTTCGCGATGCGCGCCTCCGCCCTGAATCGCCGCTTGTTCACTTCGGTCGGCGAGATTGGGCCGCTGCTCGAACTAGCCCTGATCGCCGCCGGCGTGATCTTCCTGGGCTTAGAAGTCGCCGCGTTGATCACCGGCATCGTACTTACGCGCACCATCACCCGCGCCGTGGGCGACCTTTACGAAGCTACTCTCCACGTTCGTCGCGGCGATTTCGCCCAGCGCATTCACGTGCACCAGCGCGATCAACTCGGCGCTCTCGGCGAATCGTTCAACGAAATGACCAGCTCCATCTCCGAACTGATCGAAGAGCAAGGCAAACGACAGAAACTCGAAAACGAAATCGCTATCGCCCGCGAAGTACAGTCGCAGCTTTTTCCGCAGGTTCTCCCTGCGTTGCCAGGACTCGAACTCGCCGCGATTTGTCGCCCCGCACGTGTCGTCAGCGGCGACTACTACGACTTCATCCGCACCAGTCAGGATTGCGTGGGCATTGCGGTGGCGGACATCAGCGGGAAGGGAATTTTTGCTGCGCTACTGATGGCCAGCTTGCAGGCCGCGTTGCGCAGCCAGGCCTCGCTTGATGGCAAGTGCGGCACGGCGGAACTTGTCGCGCGCCTGAATCGCCACGTCTTTCGTAATACTTCGGACGACCGCTACGCCACGTTTTTCTACGCTGATTTCGACGTCTCCACCAGGATGCTTACGTACACGAACGCCGGCCACCTCGCTCCGTTTTTCGTTTCCGGGGACAAAGTGCTGGAACTCAGCGAAGGCGGCACGGTGATCGGAATGTTCGAGGAGTGTCCCTACACGCAAGGCAGCATCAAGGTGGAACAGGGAAGCCTGCTGGTCGCGTTCAGTGACGGACTAACGGAACCGGAAAACGTCTACGGGGAGGAATTCGGGATGCAACGCCTCAAAGAAGAAATCCTCCGCCAACGCAGCATGCCGCCCCAGCGCATAGCAGAAAATCTGATAGCCGCCGCGGAACAATGGGCCGGCACCCCCGAACAAGCCGACGACATTACGGTGGTAATCGCTCGCATGGGCTAAAAAGTAGCGCCGGTTTTCCGTCTGCGAAACCAACCGGGCGAGGCTGGCCTCGCCTCGCCCTTGATAATGCTCAGCGGGTGCTCCAGATTTATCGAACTCCCCCAGCAGCCAAAAGCTGCTCGCCAGTAAGATATCCCGATTCGTCCGACGCCAAAAACACCGCAATCGGCGCAATGTCTCCAACCTTCCCGATGCGTCCGAGCGGCGCCATGGCAACAAAAGCTTTGTCGAAGTCGGATCCAATAAACCCGCCGGTCTGTGTGCCTTCCGTCTCTATGATCCCGGGATTGATCGTATTCACACGAATCTTCTTCGGTCCCAGTTCCCGCGACAGCACGCCGGTAACCGCGTCCAACGCCCCTTTACTCGCCGTGTATACCGTTGAATTGGGAGGCGTCAGGCGGCTCACTGCAGACCCGATGTTGATGATGCTTCCGCCGTTGCTCATGTGCTTCACGGCCGCCTGCGTCGTCAGGATCGCCCCCAGCACATTAATATTGAATGTCTTGTGAAAATTTTCCTCGGTAACAGCTTCGAGCGGAGCAAATTCGTACACTCCGGAATTGTTGACCAGGATATCCAGGCGTCCATAATTCTTGATCGCGGCATCAATGATCCCCTTTACGTCCGCGGCCTTTGACACATCGCCGCCCACCGCCACAGCTTTCCCACCAGCGGCCCCAATCGCGGCAACCACTTTTTCCGCGCCCGCTTTGCTGGAAGCATAATTCACCACGACTGACGCGCCTTCCGCCGCCAGCGCTTGGGCGATGCCTGCTCCAATGCCTTTCGACGCTCCAGTAACAACCGCAACTTTTCCGGTAAGCTTTCCCATTTGTCTTCTCCTAATTTCTCTGTTCTGAAGTAATTTGAAGCGCCTGATCTGATGTGGTCCGAGTAAGCCCAAGAAGTAGATCCAGACCTAGCGTTGGATGCTCAAGCATAACTTTCGATTCGGCGAGCCTCGGCGAAGATGTGGCTATCGTTGCGCGGACTTACCCAGGTGCACTTCGTAGAACATCAAAGTTTTCTTGGTAGGAATCACGACCACATCCGGCACATAGAGCACCGACGTATCCGCCAGCGAAGGATCATGGCTCACATCAAAATAAAGAAATCCGTGCAGCGACCCCATCGGCGCCACGGTATCGGAATCCAAAGTCAGCGGCCGCAAAATCTCCGCATACTTTTCCGCTTTCTTGTCGTTGCTCGGCAGCGGAATCCCCGCGATCCGTCGCGGTTGCGACGGAGCCGCCCCGCCCGGATGCGCGATCAATGCCGCCACGTCGTCGGCGGAGAGCCAATCAATGTCCTGATGGCTCCCGTTCCGCAAGTGCACTTCCAGTTGAACCGTATTGAGGTTCAACTGAATGGGATGGTCGGTAGCGTTGTGAAGAAATACCTCGACAGGCAGAACTCCCACATCCAACGGATTCGCTTTGCCGAATTTGTCCTTGCTGCGCTGCTTATCCGTCCAAGGGTCGGCCGAGATCGTCAATCCATCATGATTATCGTGCGGCAGGGAGGCGGTCGCGTCCGGCGCAGCCTGCTGCACTTTGCTCGTGGCAGTCTTGTTCTGTGCGCGCAAGCCAGCTACGGCTGCGCCAGCGCAAACGAGAGACACCAAAACGACGGCGAGAAAAAGCGCATTCACATGCGATGACGAACGAGACGCTGAGGAAGGGCGGGGCTTCAGCCCCGCAGAAACTGCGAGGGGAAAGCGGGCTTTAGCCCCTGAAGCCATGTTTTTCAATGATTCACGCACATTCGTGAGCTGAAGTCTTCTCATCTCCCAGTGCGATGCCTCGGCGCAGCCGGAAGTTGTGCGCGTTTCAAGCAGGGTGCCACTATAATACTGGGCTTGCGCGAGACAAAGCTCCTTTCGGAGCGCGCGCGAACCTACCGCATGTATTTCTTTTATCGCATTCTGACGGCAGCCGGAATGTTCATCCTCGCGCCCTATTTTGCCCTTCGCGGCTGGCGCGCCGGCGAACCTGCACGGGCCCTCCGCGAACGCCTGGGCAGTCTGCCTCCAGAAATCGCTGCCCGCGCCAGGGCCAGCGCAGGTGCGCCGAACGCCGGTTCGGCCGATACCGCCGCAGGCCCCATCTGGATTCACGCAGTTTCGGTAGGCGAAGTCCTCGCCGCGAAACCGCTGATCGAAGGCCTGCAACGCCGCTTTCCCGGCCGCCCCATCTTCGTCTCTACCACCACCGAAACCGGCCAGCGCCTCGCGCGCGAACGCCTGCAATCCGCCGACGGCATCTTTTATTTTCCGCTCGATTGGGTTGTGCCGGTGCGCCGCGCGCTGCGCGCGATCCGGCCTGCACTCGTCATCATCATGGAAACCGAAATCTGGCCGAATTTTTTGCGTGAAGCGAATCGCGCGGACGTAACGGTAGTCTTCGCCAATGCACGCATCTCCGAAAAATCCTTCGCGCGTTTCCAGCGCTGGGAATTTCTCGTCGGCGCATTCTTCGCGCGCACCATGCGCGACGCGCATCTCTTTCTCGCGCAAACTCCCGAAGACTCTGCCCGCCTCCTCGCCATGGGCGCCGATGAAGACCGCATCGAAGTCACCGGCAACCTGAAGTATGACGCCGAACCGCCCGCCATCGGCCGCTTCGGCACATGGCTCGAGCAGGAAATCCGCCGCCAGGAACGCTGGCCCGTGCTGGTCGCCGGCAGCGTCGTCGCCGGGGAAGAGGACGCCGTTCTCGCGGCGTACGATCTGGTGCAGCGTCAGTGGCGCCACACGCTCCTCATCCTCGCGCCGCGCAAGCCTGCGCAGTTCGATGCCGCCGCCGAAATTGTGGCGGCCGGAGGCTGGAAAGTCGTGCGCCGCAGCCAGCTCGATTCAGCCGCGACCCTCGATGACGATACCGACGTCCTGCTTCTCGATTCCATCGGCGAACTAGCCGGCCTGTATTCGCTCGCGGATGCCACATTCGTCGGCGGCTCGCTCGTTACCGCCGGAGGCCACAACATTCTCGAGCCCGCCTGGTTCGCCCGCCCGCCGGTCTTCGGCCCCTCCATGGAAAATTTCCGCGAAATGGCGAATCAGTTCCTCGACGCACACGCGGGAGTCCAAGTCACCTCGGGTCCGGGCCTCGGACAAGTCTGGATACAGCTCATCCAGGACGACACGATGCGCGAACGCATGAGCAAATCCGCCCGCGCCATCTCCGAACGCAATCGTGGTGCCACCGAACGCTCCCTCGATCGCATCGCTGGCATCCTGAACGAATCCGCCAAGGGAAACGCCGCATGACGTTCCCTGAATTCGTCCTCGCGCCTTTCTCGCTAATCTACGGTGCAGTCACGCACCTTCGCGCTCGGGCGTATCGGAAGGGAATTCTCAGGCCGCGCCGTCTCGATGGCACTGTAATCAGCGTTGGCAATCTAACGGTAGGCGGCACCGGCAAAACTCCCATGGCGCTCTGGATCGCAGACCGGCTCGACTCCGAGGGCAAAAGTGTCGGCATCCTCACGCGCGGATATCGCGGCCGCCCGAGCGGCTCGCACGATAGCGCAGACGCAGCGTCAAGCGTCTCCACCAGCGACGAAGTCCTCATGTTGCAATCGCGTCTAGGCGAACGCGCTGCTTTCGGCGTAGGCCCGGACCGCTATGCAAATGGCACCCATCTCGCCAAGCGTGGCGTAAATTGGTTCGTCCTCGACGACGGCTTCCAGCACCTGCAACTAGCGCGCGACGTGGATATCGTCCTGATCGACGCGACCAACCCGTTCGGCGGCGGCCGCCTGCTTCCCGCCGGACGCCTCCGAGAGCCGCGCTCCGCGCTGGCCCGCGCGGACATCGTGGTCATCACGCGCAGCAATCACGCTCCAGCGATCGAAGCCGCCGTCCGCCGCGAAACCGACGCGTCGATCTATTACGCTCGCCCCAAGCTCGAAGCAATCCGCAGCTTCAGCGACGGCCAGCTCGCAGGAAGCGTAGCCCCAAGCGCGCTAGGCCCGCTTTTCGCCTTCTGCGCGATCGGCAATCCGCAAGCCTTCGTTGCCGACCTTCGTGCATGGGGTATCGAGTTCGCCGGCCACAAATTCTTTCCCGACCATCACCGCTTCACCGATGCAGACGACGAAGAAATTCTACGTGAAGCAACAGCCGCCGGAGCCGCGGGCCTGATCTGCACCGAAAAAGACTTGTACAATCTGCAGGCCATCCATTACGCCAAAATCCCAATATTCTATTGCGCGATCTCAATGCACATAGACCGCGATGAGGAATTCTGGAGCGAAGTGCTGGCAGTTGCCAAGTTACGAGCCGACGCATCTCAGTTAAAGCGCAGATAACGAAATAAATGCAGCAGCACGGGGTGCAATTGCCGATGCGATAACCGTATGATACTTTTCGCGGCGGCAATCTGAGAGTTCGGGAGCTTGCTCCCGCCGTGAAAACTACAGTCCAAGCTTGATCGCCCAACGCGAGGCTTGCCTCGCGCGCGAGCACTCGGATATCAACCAAGCAAGACACGGAGATTGATTGGCACCGATCAAATCAAAGAGCGGCAAATCAGGTTCACGCCGTCGAAGTCCGGTACAAAAAGCTCCCGACTCAACCGTCGACCTCACCCGCCTCCTCGACTTGGTCGCCTCTTTCCCACGCCAAACCATCGGCGTAGTAGGCGACTTCGTCCTAGACGAATTCGTCTCCGGCGAAATCTCTCGCGTCTCGCGCGAAGCCCCCGTCCTAATCCTCCGCCATCGCAAAAGCGAAAGTTACCCAGGCGGCGCAGCCAACGCCGTGAATAATCTCGCCGAACTAGGCGCGCGCGTCCTCCCAGTAGGCGTAGTAGGCGATGATGAAGGCGGCCGCAAACTCCTCGATCACTTCCGCCGCAAACGCATTCACGTTTCCGGCATCCTCCGCGCCCGCGATTGGTCCACCACCACCAAGACGCGTTACCTCGCCGGTTGGACCCACACCACCGAACAGCAAGTCCTTCGGGTAGATCGCGAGCCGCAGGCAAGCCTTTCGCCAAAAATCGCGGCAGCCATCTCCCGAAAAGCCCGCCAGATCGCCGCGCGCGCCGATGCCATCCTCGTTTCCGACTACGGTTTTGGCGCAGCCTCTCCCGCGCTTGCAAAATCTATTAAAGCCAAACGCCTGATGCTCGATTCCCGCTATCGCCTGCTCGAATATCGCGGCGCAGGCGTCACCGCCGCCACGCCGAACGAACCCGAAGTCGAAGCCGCCTACCAAGCCCGTGTCGGCACGGACACCGCAAAGCTCGACGAGCTAGGACACCGGGCCCTGCGCGACTTAAGCCTGGAAGCACTGTTAGTCACGCGCGGCAAAGACGGCATGGCCGTCTTCGAACAGAATCGTCCGCCGCGCCACATCCCGATTTACGGCTCGGACGAGCCCGTGGACGTCACCGGCGCAGGCGACACCGTAATCGCCGTTTTCACACTAGCGCTCGCCGCAGGTGCCACGTATCTTGAGGCCGCGCATCTCGCAAATTACGCCGGTGGCATCGTCGTGATGAAGCGCCGCACAGCCACCGTCACCCGCGCCGAGCTCGAAGCTGCCCTCCGCCAGGACGCCACGGCCCCGCGCTAACACGCATGGACACTCGCGAAAAAATTGTTTCCCGCGAAGGACTACACGCGATCCTAGAAGAGCACCGCCGCTCCAGCCGCAAAATCGTCTTCGCCAACGGCGTGTTCGATCTGCTGCACGTGGGCCACGTCCGCTATCTGCAAGCCGCCCGCGCCGAAGGCGATTTGCTAGTGGTAGGCATCAATTCCGATTCCAGCACGCGCAAACTCAAGGGCGACGGCCGCCCCATCCTCACCGAACGGGCCCGCGCCGCGCTCGTAGCCGCTCTTCGCGCCGTCGATTACGTCGTCATCTTCGACGAGCTCGACGTAAATTCGTTGCTCCGCGAACTTCAACCCGACGTCCACGCCAAAGGCACCGATTACACGGCCGACACAGTGCCCGAACGCGAGCTCGCGAAAATGCTCGGCATTCGCGTGGCCATCGTCGGCGATCCCAAACAACATTCCACGCGCGATCTCCTGGCGCGCCTACGCGGCGAAAAAAATGCCTGACCACACCCCCAGCCAAATCGCTGACCAGCGCTTCCTGCTGGTCCGTCTCGGCTCGCTCGGCGACGTGATCCACGCCCTACCCGCAGCCTCCGCTCTGCGCGACACATTCCCCGAAGCGCGCATTGACTGGGCCATTGACCCCAAGTGGCAGCGCCTCCTCGAAGGCAATCCCGACCTTAACGAAATAATCCCAGTAGACCGCAAAAGCGCCGCCGGAATCGCCGCCACCGTGACCAAACTCCGCGCCGCGCAATACACCTGCGCGATCGATTTTCAGGCGCTCTATAAATCCGCGCTGCTAGCGTTCTCCTCCGGAGCACCGCGCCGCATTGGATTCCAAAGCAGCTATGCCCGGGAGGCTCTCGCGTCGCTGCTTTACACCGAACAGCTGAATCCGCGCGGCCCCCACAAAGTGGACCACAATCTCACTCTCGCCGAAGCCGCTGGCGCACGCATCACGACTCCACGATTTCCGCTCCACATCCGCCCCGAAGACGAAGACCGCGTCACCCAGGAACTCACACGCCACAACATTAGCGATTTTTACGTGTTGAATCCCGGCGGAGGCTGGCGCTCGAAATGTTGGCCTCCCGAGCGCTACGGCGAATTGCATCGCAGGCTCGCGGAACAGCATGGCTGGCGAGGCATCGTCAGCTTTGGCCCGGGAGAGGAAAATTTGGCGCAAGACGTCGTGTGCACCGCAGGCATCCCCGCTGCTGTCGCAATCCCGCTCGATCTCGGGCCCCTCATGGCCCTGATGCGCCGCGCGAAATTTGTGGTCTCCGCGGATACCGGGCCGTTGCATCTCGCAGCCGCGCTCGGAACGCCTTCCGTCGGCCTCTTCGGCCCTACCGATCCTGCGCGCAATGGCCCCTATGGCGATGCCAGCGTCAGCATCCGCAACCCCCGCAATAACGAAACGACCTATCGCCGCGGAACGTCATATTCTTTTGCCATGCTTTCGATTACAGTCGAGCAGGTTGTCGACGCCATCGGGGGCCTGAAAGGGATTCGCGTTTGAACGAAGCCGTCGCGGTTCAACCAAGAAAATTCTGGATGCGCTGGCGCGTCCGCACAGGTTATCCGGTCGCTATCCTCTATTTGCTGCTCGCCACGCCGACGGATCATTGGATCGCCCTCGGTGGAGGCATCGCCGGCCTTGGCCTCATCATTCGCGCCATCGCCGCCGGGCACCTGCGCAAAGATAGGGAACTCGCCACCACCGGCCCGTACGCGCGCACACGCAATCCGCTCTATCTCGGGAGCCTGCTCCTCGCCATCGGTTTTGCCATCGCCGGACATTCCTGGTGGGCAGCCAGCCTGCTGCTCGTTTATTTTGCCGTTTTTTATTACGCGGTAATGCGCAATGAAGAACGCGACCTCCGCGCCCGCTTCGGCGTCATCTACGATCAATACGCCGCGCGCGTTCCACTGTTCCTGCCTAATTTTTTCGATTCGGGCCACGTGGCGCCTGCGGACGTCGCTCCAGAACAAGCCTTCTCCTGGGTCCAATACCGCCGCAACCGCGAATACAAAGCCCTAATCGGTACCATCGCTGGCCTGGCAGTGGTCTGGCTGCGCGCGTGGCTGCGCCAGCATTATGGCTACTAGGGTTTGGAACTTGTGGCGGCGGTCTTCAGACCGGCGGTTTTGATTTTTTCGTGGGATTTCTAACGCGGAATCACAATCACAGAGGCGTGTAATTACTGCAATCTATAAACTGCGTGCATCACGCGCTGAAATTGCGGGCGGTAAATCAAATCAAAAGCCCGTTCCTTGCCGGGAAACATTTCCAGCGCCACTTTCCGTGTTTCCGCTATCATTTGCGCGGCGTCTTCGGGAGGCAAATCCCCGGTGGAAATCGTCTCCAGCGTAATGTGGACCAAAATGCGCAGCCGTCGAATTCGGCGGCTTTCTTCATCAATTTCGTCCTGCGTGGGCCGAGCCAATGAGAAGTCGCTCATAAATGGCTGTGCGTTACCGCAAAACAAGTATGGACTGGCGCGTCGATGCGCGCAATAGTACCTGCGAACAGCCCGGAGGCACTCGCCAATGTCTGAGGATCATTCCAACGAGCGGGTCGTAGTCGCTCACACCGCCGAAAGCTCCACCGAGGCCATGGTAATCCGCAGTCTGCTCGAAAGCGCGGGCATTGAGACCGCGGACGAGCTTTCCACCGACCCGTTTCCCATTCCAGAGAATCCAGAGGAGCCGCATAACCTCGAAATTCGCGTGCTGGAATCCCAAGCTGACGAAGCCCGCAAAGTAATCGCCGAATATCTAGCAGGCAACACCGCCGTCACCGAAGACGGCGAAGACTCGGACGATCCAACTAACTAGCAGCTCGCATTCATTCCACAAATGTATGCACCACTAAATCGTGCCCATCCGTAATTGCCGTGACCGCCCCATCGCGATCCGTCCGCAAAAATCGCACCCCGGCCGCCGCATAACGCTCCACCACTGCGTCCACAGGATGCCCAAACTGATTGCCTGCACCCACGGAAACCACCGCCACCTTAGGCGCGACGGCTGCAACGAAAGGATCCGTCGAAGACGTCTTGCTTCCATGGTGTGGCACCTTCAGAAAATCCGCGGACAGTAGCGCCTGCTCATCCACCAATTCATTTTCCACGTGCTTCTCAATATCCCCAGGCAACAGAAAACTCTCCGCGCCATCCTGAATCCGCATCACCAGCGAATCGTCGTTCGAGGCCTTCGACACTGCCGAAATGTCCACTGGCCAAAGCACCTTGCCTTTCACGCCATCCCAATCGAATTCGCGTCCCTGTGTTTCCTCAACGATCGGAATCCTTCGCGCCCGCGCCTCCGCCAATAAATTCAAGAACGCGCTGGTTTCCTCGTCGCGCCCAACCCACAATTCGCCCACCTTGAAATTCGCGATCACACTGTGCAATCCGTCCAGATGATCGTGATGCGCATGCGTCAGCGCCACCACATCCAGCCGCTTGATTCCCCTCGACCACAAATACGGCGACACGACTTCTTCGCCGATGTCCGGCCCCGACCGCGAACCGTTAAACCACTCCGAGCCGGTCAGCCCGCCGCCATCTACCAGCATCGTGCGCCCATCGGGAAAGGCCACAAAAATCGAATCGCCCTGGCCCACATCCAGCACGGTAACTTCGAAATCTCCGCGCACCAACCGAGGCGCGAAAAGATAAATCGCGACCAGCACCGCGAGCGCCAGAAGCGCGGCCGCCGCGATCCATTCCGAATTATGCTTCGCGGCAACCGGCTGCAAACGTACAGCTCGATCCCGTCTCTGCTCGGCAATCATTCGCGCCGCAACCGCTAGCCCAACAAATGCCGCGAAGAACGCAATCATCAGCCACACCGGCGGCCCAGGAATTCGATAACTAAGCCGCGGCCATCCGGCAAACCAGTCCACGGTCGTAAGCAACAAGCCCGCACAGAAGCTGAGGATCTTCGCGAGCACCAAGGCCAATCGTGCCCACAGAAACGTCGCAAACAGCGTCACGAAGCCCAACGGGACAATAATTCCCGTGAGCAAGACCGCCGGAATGTTGCTCATCGGTCCCGCGAGACTCACGCGATGAAAATCCTCCGCGAGCAAAGGAAGCATGCCCCACTGAATCACCGCCGAAAGCAGCACAATTTCCCACAACCGCAATCCAGCGCGAATCGGCAGCACCAGCACGGCGCCGCATCGGGAAGCCAGCCCTGCTGGCACGCGAACGGCAAGCCATTGAATCGCTCCGCGCAGCTCGAAGCGAAACTGCGCGATCTTCGGAGCATGTGCCATGTCCAGCGTTACATCGCCCAGATGATTTAGCCCCGCCCGGTAAGGCGCGCTGGTTCGTTCCATCCAAGGCAACGCCAGCCCCGCAATCACTCCCGCCGCCAAGAACGAAAGCTGGAAACTTGAATCCACTAGCGATGACGGCTTCCAAATCAAAATTGCCAACGCCGCCACCGCGATCGTTTGCAGCAAATCCACGCGCCGGGAAAGCGGCCGCGCGCACAAATAAAGCGCTGCCATCAACGCCGCCCGCAAAATTGGTGGCCGGTCCTGCACGATTCCCACGTAACCAATCAATGCCAGCAGCGTGAGCAAACCAATCAGGCTCGCTGGCAATCGCAATCGCCGCCCAATCCAAAGCAGAAAAATCACCAGCGCCCCCACATGCAGTCCCGCCACAACCAGCACGTGATACGCCGCCGTTTTCTGAAATGCCAGCACCACGCTCGAATCCACGAAGCTGCGATCGCCCACTAGCATCGCGCGCAAAATCGCGCCCCGTTCGGTATGATCCGCGAAGAGGGAATCAATGCGCGCCAAAAGCGTTCCGCGCGTCCGCGCCAGCCGTTGCAAGGAAGTCGGAGCAGGCCGATCCACCAGCTGCAGTAGCGCGCCGCTGCGCAGCGAGCCGATCAAATCGATTTTCTGCCGCGCCAGAAAACCGTATACGTCAAACGCGCCCGGGTCCAGAAAATCCCGCGGCGGCCGCGCTTTCACGAGTGCTTCGACGCGATCTCCGGCCCGCGATCCGCTCGGAGGCCGCACGGCCCGCTCGTTCGAATAGAAATTCACGCGCAAACCGCCGCTTACCGGTATTGCCACGCCGCCCGCCTCCACCTGCTCCAGATCAATCTCAAGCCGCTCGCCCCAAGGCAGTGCCAAAGGGTCTTCGCGCAGGCGTCCACGCCAGCGCAATGCCACCGAAGTGTCAACCTTGTCCACAGCGATTAACCGTGTGATGTGATTTGACGGAATTCCGGCACGTTCAACACTGCGAGTCAGCCCACCCAGCGCTAGCCAGGCAGCCAGCGCGCATATCCAGGCGAAAGTAACGAAGTGCCGCCGAGCGAATCCAGCGCCCACAAAAAGCGCCAGCGCCACGGCCAGCAAAATCGCGACCGCCGCCGCGACCAACCACAACCTGAGCGACCCAGGCCATCGCTCCGCAATTCCGATGCCCGCCGCAAACGCCGCCAGCATCCACAACGCAGGTAATTTCATACCCAGCGCAATCGAACCGAGTCTTCGCTTCTAATCGAACACGGAGATGAACGGGTTCCGATCAGCGAACGCCGAACCGCCGCTCCGATCAACGTGGAGTGCGGGGGCGCGCCCCCGCTGTGGCTCAGCGAGGCGCGCCTCGCGCAACCTATCGCGCTCTCGCGAGGAACGTAGCCAAATCACAAAAATCGTCGGATGCTAACGCCGCCGCAATCGCACGACCGATTCCATATGAAACGTCTGAGGGAACAAATCGAATAAGTGTATTTCTGAGTAATCGTACCCGCCTTTGACGAACAAGGCAAGGTCGCGCGCCAAGGTAGGAGGATCGCACGAAACGTACGTAATCCGCGCCGGTCCGATCTTCACAATCCGCTGTATTGCCTCAGGCATCACGCCGGCACGCGGTGGATCGAGCACAACCAGCTCCGGCCACTCTTTGGTGCGCTCCACAAAGCGCTCAACTTCCGCGGTGCGTACTTCAATCGTCCCGCGCCCGCGCACATTCGTTTCCAGATCGCGCGTAGCCGCCGGATTCGATTCGACTGAAATCACGCGCTCGAATCGCGCCGCCAAAGGCACAGAAAATAATCCGACTCCGGCGAAAAGGTCGAGCGCTAGCTGCCCACCCTCGTCGCGTTCCACGACATCCCGCGCGAGTTCCTCCACCAGAAACCGGTTCACCTGAAAAAATGAAAAATGTCCGACTCGATAGGCAATGCCACCCGCCTCATAATCCAAAAATCCCGGACCAAACAGCTCCATCCGGTCGTGGCTCGGATCATGAAACAGCAAGCTCGCAATCTCCGGCACCACGCGCCGAAAAGTCTCCGCGTGTTGCGCTGCGCGGGAAGGGAACCCCGCAAAAGTAGCAGTAAGCAACAGTTTGCTGTCTGACGCATCCACGAACGCCTCAATCTCGCGCAATCCGCGCGGCAAGGCTCCGGCGGCCAGCGCCTCCCGCAGAGCGAGCAGCGTCTTCAGCAGCAGAGGCGAAATAATCGAACAATCTTCCACCGCGCAAAGCGCCGTCGAATTCGCCCGAAAATATCCAATCCCAAGCCTATCCGAACCAGCCGCCACGCCGTTCCCAGCCTCACCCGCCGCGCCCTCCAGCGGACGCACTTTCCACTGCGCCCGATTGCGATATCCCCAAGCAGACGAAGACTCATGCCTAACAATCTCGCCGCTCCACTCGATCTTCCCCAGCCGCCGCAAAGTCTCGCGCAAAATGTCGCTCTTGTAACGCAGTTGCGCGTCATATGAAATGTGCTGGTAGTCGCACCCTCCGCAAACCCCGAAATGAGGACACCGCGCAGCAATGCGTTCAGCCGAAGCCTGAAAAATCTGCTCGACGCGGCCGCGCACAAACTTCTTCTTCTGTTCCACCGGCGCAACCGCGACCCGCTCCCCAGGCAGCACGAACGGCACAAAAACAGTAGCCCCCTCATGATGCGCGAGCCCCTCGCCCCCATAAATCAATTTTTCGATTGTGATGTCCATAGTTTGTGAGAGCCCTGCTCTGCGCAGAGCAACTAAAGAATCTTTGTGGGTCGTGGCTTTCGCCACGACATCGAGCCTAAGAAAGCAGTGCGGCTTTAGCCGCTGAAGTTCCCTCGCACCCGCTACACCAGCAACTTTGTAGATTTGAGGAATTCGGTTCGAACTTCTCGAGCCACCACCTATGTCAAATAAAACAAACTCAACCTCGGCACCTCAAAGTGCTCGAACAATCTCTTCTGCGTATACTGTCGCTCGAGCTGCGCCAATTGTTCCGCCGACATCTTACGCCGGTAAGGCGCCAGCGACCGGTCCATCTCGCGGCGAATAGCAAGCAACGCCTCTTCATCCGCATCAGCCGCCAAAGCCGCCGAAAGTTTTTCCTCCAGCACAGTCATGCGCCGCTCCAAATCCTCCAAATCCAAAACTCCCGGCGCATCCAAAAGCGGCAAAGCCTCCTCCAACTTCCGCGCCGTATCCTCAAATCTCACGGCTAGACCCTCCGCAGCCGCTCCAGGAATCGCGCCACCACCCAGCGCCCGCGCGGTCCCGCCTTCGCCGCCGCGCAATTTCCCGGCAGCCGCACGCAAGCGCTTTGCATTCCGCTCCAAATATTTCCGCAACTCCTCACGCGGAAACGGCTCCGCCGCAGCCCGCGACGCCCGCACCTCCGGCCCAGTCCCCGCCGCCGCCTCCGCGGCTTCCGCCGCCGCGTCCAAAACCGCAGCCACGCAATAAGCCAAACTCTTCAATTGCCGCCCACCAGCCGCGCGCCGCGACCGCCCCCAACTCTCGAACGCGCGATCGATCCCCTTGAGCACCGCCTCGATCGGCACGCCCGCCTTCTGCCAAGTCTCCAAAATCGCCCAATCCAAAGGCGACACCAGCAGATGCGCGCCGCGCTTCCGCCAGAAATACTCCTCAATCTCGGTAAAATAATTGAAGTAATTAAACGATTCCATGAGCGAGGCAGAGCTCAAAATGTGTCATTCCGAGCGGAGCGAGGAACCTCTCTTGGGTTTTCCATGGGAGCGCACGCAAGTTTAATTGCGACGAGCAGCCGCCGGCGACTTCTTCTGCGCGCCATCCTGATTCCGTTCCCAAATAATCCGCAATCCTTCCAAAGTCAAAAATTCATCCACCGTCTCAATATGCCGCGAGGCCCCGCCAATCAACGACGCCTGTCCACCCGTCGCCACCACCTTCGTCTTCGCGCCCATTACTTTTTTCATGCGCTCCAGAATCCCGTCCACCATATCCGTGTACCCGTAAAACATCCCGGCCTGCATGGACGCGACCGTATTCGTTCCGATAATTTTCCCCGGATCCTTGATCTCGACCCGAAACAGTCGCGCCGCTCGCGCAAAAAGCGCGTCCGCCGAAATCCCGATTCCCGGCGCCAGCACTCCGCCCAAATATTCCCCGCGCGCAGACACCGCATCGAAATTGATCGCCGTCCCAAAATCCACAATGATGCACGGCCCGCCATATTTCTCAAACGCCGCGACGCTATTTACAATCCGGTCCGCGCCCACTTCCTGCGGATTGTCGTACTGCACCGGCATTCCGGTCTTGATTCCGGGCTCGACAAAAAGCGCCTTCTTCTCGAAATAGCGCTCCGCCATCCCCGCGAGCCGCGAATTCAATTGCGGCACCACCGAACTAATAATCACGCCGCCGATTTCTCGTGGCTCCAGATTCGCCAGCGTAAATAAATCTCGTGTCAAAATCCCATACTCATCAATCGTCTGATCGCGCGCCGTGGTCAATCGCCAATTCGCCACCAATTCCTTGCCGCGAAAAACTCCCAGCACCGTGTTGGTGTTGCCCACGTCCAGCGTCAACAGCATCAACTCGCCTCCGCCACATCGCCCGAAAGTACCGGCTCGATTCCGCCGCCATCGTCGCGCATCACGCGCAGCACTCCGCTCGGCTCCAGGCCCGCCGTCGTGCCGGTAAACACCTCCGTCGCTGTCGTAATCTGCACGCGCTTCCCCTGGAAATAACTGGAAACCTCGGCGAACCGTCGCAAAATCGGTGCTCCACCCTCCGCGAGAAACTGATTGTAGTAGCGGTCCAGGTTGCGCAGCAATCGTATCAGCACTTCGAGGCGCGAGTGCACCTTGCCCGTTTCCATCCGCAGCGAAGTCGCAAGCTCCGTCAATTCCGCTGGCATCTTCGACTGATTCACGTTAATCCCAATGCCGACCACCGCGTAATGCATGCGATCCGGCTCCGCGTGCATCTCCGTCAAAATCCCCGAAAATTTTCGGCCGCCCACCAGCAAATCATTCGGCCAGCGAATGTCCGGCGCGGCGTCCAACTCCTCCGCCACCGCATCGCGCGCCGCCAATCCCGCCACCAAAGTCAGCAGGGGAGCATGTGCCGGCGCAATCCGTGGGCGCAGCAAAACCGTGCAATGTATCCCCGCGGATTTCTCGGACAGCCATTTGCGCCCCGCGCGCCCGCGCCCCGCCGTCTGCTCTTCAGCCAACACCACGGCCCCGTGCGGCTCGCCCAATTCGCCCAGATTCATCGCCACGGTGTTCGTCGAATCCGTCTTGAAAAAATGATAAATCCGTCGCGCGAAAGCCGTCCCCGCGAGGCGATGGCTCAAAAGCTGCGGCGCCAAAATGTCCGGCGGCCGCTCGATGTGGTAGCCCGTCGCGGTGTGGCCCTTGACGCGCACTCCCAACTCACGCAATTTCTGCACCCAGCGCCACACCTGCTGCCGCGAAACCCCGATTTCCTTCGCGATTTGCGCCCCGCTGATCACAATCGTCGAATTTTCCGCCAGCAAGGTAAGCAGCGCATCAATCCGCCGGTCGGTGCTCCCAGGCAATACAGCCATGCGTCGAGTAGCCATGCGAATTGCAAAGCATACGCGACGGGTGCGCCGCCGACAAGCGACGCGTAAGCCTGCTCGATTGCTACAGCGAGCAGGGAAGTTAAACTAGGCTTGACGAATCGCTTCGAAACTGCCGCTGTTGGCGCGGAACTCCGCGAATCCGTATTCCGCCATCGCCAGCTTTATTTTCTCAGAGACAGGCACACCAATCACTTCGAGCCTGCTGTACGGAGGGTCAGAGGAATAGGAGCCATGGTGAAGGTCAATGGTTCCAAGTTCGCCCAAGAAATTCTCTTCGGGCGAATCCGAACAAACGCAGAAAGTCGTGACTCCATCAAGATGGCTCTTGCCTGGACGCTCGCGCCAAATGCGTTCAGCCACAGCCTTATTTACTGGCGTATCGACGATCCAAACCGGAGATCCCGGCGGCAAAAGAGCCAACTTCTCGCCGAAAGCTGGATCCACTACGACGTACACCTTCTCGCGTTGAGATGGATTGCCCATACGCTTCAATCTATTCAAGCTGCTTCAAGCGCTCCAGCAATTTCTGATACTCAATCTCCCGTCCCGCCAGCGTCGCCTTCAAATCTTCCGCAATCTTGGCCGGAGCCTTGCTCAAAAATGTCTCATCAGCCAGCCGCGCCTTCTTCGACTCGATATCCTTCGCCAGCCGTTCAATTTTCTTCCGCAAACGCGCGATCTCGGCGTCCTTGTCCACGGCGTCGCCGTAAGCAATACGTAGGTCGTAATTCGCCGTCGAACGGATGGCGGCACCCTCGGGATCGAGACGATGCGATGAGATTCGCAGGCTCGAGAGATTTGCCAGCCGAAGAATTGGATCGAGATTCTGTTCAACAAGCCGTTGACGAATGTAGGGCGACGTCGCTGAAAAATCCGCCGCAACCTTTTTCTTCGGATCCACCTTCATTTCCGCACGAATATTCCGCGCCGCCACCACAATCTCCTGAATCAATGCCATGGCGCCAACTGCGTCGTCATCATTCAACTGCTCGCGCTCGTCAGGAAACCGCTCCAGCGCGATAGACCTTGCCCCCGCCCGCTGCGGCAAACGGTGCCAAAGCTCCTCCGTCAGAAACGGCATCACCGGATGCAGCAATCGCAAAGCCGCCTCCAGCACCGCAAAAATATTGCGCCAAGCAGCCAGCGCAATCTCGCGGTCGGCCGAAGCAAGCTGCGGCTTCACCCACTCGATGTACCAATCGCAAAAATCGCCCCAAAAAAACTGATAAATCGACTGGCAGGCCTCATGAAAACGAAAATCATCCAACGCCTTGCTAGCCTCGCCAGCCACAGCCGAAAGCCGCGAAAAAATCCAACGATGCGCCAGCTCGCCTTCGCCTTTCACCGCGTAAGGCGCCGCAGCCCGCACGTCCGGCGCGGCCAATTCCTCCAAAGTAAAGCCCGCCGAAGCCTCCGCCTTCTCCAGATTTACAAATAAAAACCGCGCCGCATTCCAAATCTTATTCGCAAACGCTCGTGCCCCCAGAATCCGATCCTCGGCCAGCGCAATGTCTGTCCCCGGCGCGGACATGCTCGCCAGCATGTAACGCAGCGCATCGGTCCCATATTGCTGCGTCAATTGCAAAGGGTCCACGCCGGTGCCCTTGGTCTTGGACATCTTCGCGCCTTCCGCCGTGCGCACCAGCGAATGCAAATACAATCGCCGGAAGGGAATTCGCTGCGCTTCCGAAGCGCCCGGAGCCAGATGCAACCCCATCATGATCATCCGCGCGTCCCAGAAAAATAAAATGTCGTACCCGCTGATCAACAAGCTAGTGGGATAAAAATTCCGCAAATCTTCCGTGTCATCCGGCCAGCCCAAAGTGGAAAATGGCCACAGCGCCGAGCTGAACCATGTATCCAGCACATCCTTATCCTGCGTCAATTTCGCGCCGCCGCATTTCGGACACGAAGTCGGCACACCCGCCGCTCGCGCATGGCCATCAACAATCGAAACGCTCGAGTCCGTAGCCGGAACCATCTCCTTGCAATCCGCGCAATGCCATATCGGAATGCGATGCCCCCACCAAAGCTGCCGCGAAATGCACCAGTCGCGAATATTTTCCAGCCACTGCAACAAAATCGTCCGCTGATTGTCTGGCACGACTTCAATCTCAGCCCCCGGCCCAAATTCGCCAGTCACCGCCTTGCGCGCCTCCTCCGCCAGCGGCTTCATCTTCATGAACCACTGCGTCGAAATCCGCGGCTCCACAATCGCCTTGCAACGGTCGCAAGTCCCCACGGAATGGGTGTGCTCCGAAATGTGGTCCATCAATCCCATTTCTTCCAAATCGGCAATCACCCGCGCCCGCGCCACAAACCGCTCGAGCCCCGCATACTTCCCGGCGGCTTCGTTCATGTGCGCGTCGTCGGTCATCACGTCAATTTCCGCGAGCCCGTGCCGCTTGCCCACCTCAAAATCGTTCGGATCGTGCGCCGGAGTGATCTTCACCACGCCCGTGCCGAATTCGCGGTCCACATACGCATCCGCGATAATCGGAATCTCGCGATTCATCAGCGGCAGCAGCACTTTCTTGCCCACCAGATGCCGGTAGCGCTCGTCCTCCGAATGCACAGCCACCGCCGTATCGCCCAGCATGGTCTCCGGACGCGTCGTCGCCACCACCAGATATTCCTGCGGCGATCCCGCCACCGGATAACGTATGAACCACAAATTTCCGGTGCGCTCGTTGTGCACCACTTCCAGATCGCTGATCGCCGTCTGGCAGCGCGGGCACCAGTTGACCATGTAGCGCCCGCGATAGATCAATCCCTCGCGATACAGCCGCAAAAAAGCTTCCAGCACCGCGCGATAGAGCCCCGGCTCCAGCGTGAACCGCTCGCGCGTCCAATCGCACGAAGCGCCCAGTCGGATCATCTGCTGCTTGATCACCCCGCCGCTCTCGGCCTTCCATTTCCACACGCGCCGCTCGAATTCCTCGCGGCCCAATTCCTTCCGTTGGATGCCTTCCTTCGCCAGCATGCGCTCCACCACGAATTGCGTCGCAATCCCGGCGTGATCCATTCCCGGCAGCCACAAAGTCCGCTCCCCGCGCATGCGGTGCCAGCGCACCAGCATGTCAATCTGCGTGTGCTCCAGCATGTGCCCGATGTGGATGGATCCAGTGACGTTTGGCGGCGGCAAAGCGATCGAAAAACGCGGCTGCTGATCGCCAGGCAAGATCGGGTCGCCGGAATTCTCCGCGCGAAACAATTTCTCGTCGTACCAGGCCTTCGCCCAGCGCTCCTCGATCTCCTGCGGCTCATAAGCCTTCGGTATTTCTCGCGGCATCAGCTCCCCGATTGGGAATTTGATTTTGTAGCGGCGGCCTTCAGGCCGCCATTTGCGCCCCACGCGAGGCGAGGGATCGCTATCCCTTGTCAGACAATGCGGCGCACGGACGAAAGGGAATCAACCAATATAAAGGGCGCGTAAGCGGCGCGTCAATTGAATGAAGACCGGGCAATTGCTAAGTCAGGCTGCGCCCTTAGCACTCCTAAGCTGTGTGATAATGGCGCGAAAACTTTAGGAGCCCTGATGCACATGGTGCGCCGGTACTGGATCACATGTGTGTCAGTTTTTCCGCTCGTCTTCGGCGCTTGCAGCCATGCGCCCGAATCGAGCGTCGCGAACGCCTCCGAGGTTGACGTTCCCGACGCTGGATCGGTAAGTTTTGACCTCGCGCCGGTAGCAGGTGTGACGGATTCTTCGCAGTGGATTGCTTCCTATAGGTCGCAAGGAAGAATCGCTAGATTTCGAATTGAATTGGGTCAGCAGAAGCCGTTTGAGCAGCAAGAATCCCCAATGCCGCCTGTGACCACCGGAGTAGGTCAGTTTGTTGCAGAGCAGGATTCAGATCCGAGCGCTCTGCTGATCGATCTGCAAAAGGCGCTCGAGGCAAAGGAATTCCCGAAGCGCGTCGAGAAAGTGAAGGCCCTGCCGTTCAAATACCTCAATTTCGGAGCGAACCTATCGCACGCCCCAACTGGTGGAGGTATGTTCGCAGATCCTCCGGGCAACTGGACCTCAATGAAAATTTTCTTGGGAACGAAACAACAAGAGGCAGATTTATTTCTGAATATCAATCCAGTGACCAGGAAGGGTGAATTCGCGATCAAAGATCCGGAGTACGGCGACCGGGTCCTTGCGCAGCTCGCAAAAATACTCTGAGGAGGTTACTTTTCTTTCTTGTGCAGTTCGTTCTGAATCAAATTCTCAACCAGCGGTTTGACGCCCTGCGTTAGAAGCTCGTGCAGCTGCGGCTGCAACTTCTCGAGAACCCTCCGCACCACTTCATCCACGGTGTCCGAACTCGCGGTGCGCGCACCTGGCTCGGAAGAATCCCCCGGAGCAGACGGTGGTGGCGGCATCAGGAACGGAATGTCCGAAAGCGCCTCGCGGTTGGGCGGCGGCAAAGTCGGAATCCTCTCGAAGTATTCCTTCAAAGCGGGCGGCGGCGCGGAATCAGCGAATAGGGAACTCGCGTCTCCGGCAACTACCGGTTCGTCATTCACAGCCGCTTCGTGACTCCAGTAATCGTCAGCAGGCGCCGGCAAAAAGGGCTGCGGCGTCGGCGCGCTCTGTGCATGAATTTCTTCCTCGCGAAGAGTAGGCAGCGACTCCGCCGCAACCGGCGCCGCGAAATAATCCGCGGGCTCGTGGTGTTCTGCGTGCGCCAGCCAAGGTTCGGAAGGCTTGTGCTCGGCCACTGAGTCGCCGTTGCGTCCCGCATCGGCAGGTGCGGCAGCCATGATTTCGGGCGCAAAATCCGCGGCAGCGGTCGTAACCGGCTCCGGCTCAGCCGGCAATGATTCCTCAAAACGCGCGGCCTCCGCGACCGGCTGTTCGACAGGCGCTTCTTCGTGCACCGACGGAATCGCAGCCGCTGGCATGAACGCCGTCTCAGTAGTTGCCACGAACTCGGCCGCCGGCTCTTCTTCGCCGCGCTCGTTTCCGCCGTTGTCCATCACGGCTTCATGAATGTCGCTATGCGCATCATCGGAAAAATGATACGACGAACCACCCAATCCGGATTCGCCGAACCTGCTCTCGCCAAGTTTGCGCGGCTCGTCTTCGGTCTCCACTTCAGCGCTGGTGTATGACGTTGCCACCACTTCCTCGGCCTGAATCGGCGCGGATTCGGATTCCGACACGACCGCCGCAGCCTCCGGCTGTGCCTCGGCATGAACTTCAGGCGCGTACTCAACACGCGCAGCAATCTCAATTGGCGGTTCAGGCTCGGCAGCAGGTGCCGGAGCTTCCGCGCGCGGCGCCTCGACATGCTTTTCAGCAGGCGGTTCCGCGATCTTGTTCATCCAATGGTCGCCCGCTTCTTCTGCATGCGAAGGCGACATCATGTCCATCCAGCCGCGCATCCGCGATACAAAACTCGGACGCGACGTTGGCTCCGCCGTTTCCTCGTGCTGCGCCACAGGTTCGGGAGCCTTCGCTTGAGTCTCCGGCTCCGCAAAGAAAGTCTCAGCGGTGGGTGCTGCCGACGGTGCACTCTCGGCTTCAGCCACCTGAGCCTTCGAAAACTTCGCTGCAGCAGCAGGCTCTTCATGCGCAACGAAAGACGCAGGCGCTTCTACCTTCGCTTCGACTACGGCGGGCGGCTCAATTGCTCTCGTTTCCGCAGCCTCGTCGACAACAGGCGCGTAAGCAGCAGGAGCAGCGGGCACAACCGGTGCGCTAGCGCTTTGCTTTGCTGCCTCGTTCGAGGTAGGTCCTGTTAGGGCGTCATCCTTGGACGTATCTTCCACGCGCACGCGCTTAGGCGGCACATCCTTCTCGGAAGGGAAGGTAATCGGCTCGAAATTTCGCCCATACGAATAAACCGGATCAGCCGCCACGTTTTCTGGCACTTCAAAATCCGCCGCGTTGCGCCGCCAATCGCTTGCCGTCGCCGCGCTGTCGGTTTCGTCGGTCTCATCTTCGTCATCATCTGGGACAACCGATTGCGTCTTGGGTCCGGACGCCACCTTCGGAGCTTTCTCGTTCTTCGCAGGCGCTTTCGGCGCTGCGGCTTCCTTGGTCTTTTTCTTCGCGCGCGGCTCGTCCTCTTCTTCCTCTTCCTCGTCCAAATCCATCGCCCGCACACCCTTGCCAAACCCGTAAATCACCGCCGCTTCCTCCGGCGTCGGTTCGGGGAAGTTAGGCAGCGGCTTCGGCTCTGCCATCGCCGGGTTTTCGAGGGCAGCGGCAGGCAGCGTAGTCTCCACCACCGCCACCACTTCCTTCGCCTTCGCCAGTTCAGCCGCCACGCGCGGGTTCTTCTCCAGCGCGGACATCACCATCGCAATCAGCGGATCTGGTGGCACAAACGGCTTCTTCAACACGCCATCGGCGCCCACCCGCCGCGCTTCCTTCTCGTCCAGCGGATCGAAGGCGCCTACCAGCAAAATCACCGGGACATGCGCAAATCTCGTGTCCTTTTTAACGAACTCGCAAACCTCATACCCGTTGCGCACCGGCATGAAGACGTCCGCCAGCACCAAGTCGGGATTCGCGTCCGGCATCCGCCGCACCGCAGCCTCGCCATTGCCTACGGCAATGACCTCCACGCCGCGTTCCTGGAAAGCCAGCGTCACCATTTTTTGGATGTTGGTATTGTCGTCCGCGACCAGAATTCTGGGCACTGTATTCCCCTGGCGGCGCGCCCAAGCTCAGACACGCCCACCCCTTGGATACAGCTATTGCAGCACCCTGGGCGAACGAGGTCAACAAACTCGAAGTACAGGAGTGCTAGAGTTGTTAGCAGGCAGTTAACAGGCTGGACACCGCGTCAATTCCAGGGAATCAGCTTCTTCAAGCCCTTCTTTTTCTTGCTCGTGGATTCCTGGCTAGAGTCGTTCGGAGCCGCCTGGGCAGGCTGTTCCGCCTTCTGCGTGGTTCCGCTCGGCGTGGCGCTCGCGCTGCCCGCAGTTCCGTTCGCGCTGCTCGAACTGGACGAACTCGAAGACGAATCCCCGGAGCTCGCTGGAGGTCCCGCAGGCGCCACGGCCGGCGTATCTCCGCCCGTCGCAGGCTGCGGCGTCGCAACCGACGCGTTGGGGTCCGCCGCTGCAGGGGCTGTAGCCGGAGGAGCATCCGTTTTTGGCGCAGGGCTTTCTTCTCCCGGCGTAATAATCTGCACGCCAACGCCCGTCTGCGCTTCGCCCGAGCCGGTCGGCACGGTCGTCGCATCCACCGGCGTCTCCACGTCGCTTGAGCTTCCCGAGCCGTTCGCGCTCGATCCGCCGCTGGCCGAACCGCCCGTCACCGTGAACGAAGGCCCCTGCGCTCCCGGTCGCAAAATATCCGTGGCCGAAATCACGTCGGTCGGCGGATTCATTTGCGGAGTTCCGGTGTGCGCCGCATCGGACACATCGGGGCTGCCCTTCAGCATTCCCAGCGGCAGCTTCACTACAACGCTCTGGTGATGCTGCCTCTCATACAGCTGCTGCTTCTGCATCCGTATTACGGCATCCGGATCGGCTGAGGGAACCGGTTTGCCCATCGCCGTCAAGCGCGCCTTTGCATCCGGCGCCAATTTTGAAAGCGGATAATCTCGCACAATCTTCTCGTAACACTTCGCGGACAAATCACCCCAGTGATTCTTATCGTCCTCGTTCTTGGAAACCTGCTTGGCGCGCGAATAAATGTCGCCCAGCATCCACAAGGCATCGTCATTCTGGCTGTAAAGCGGGTAACGGTCGGTTAGTTCTACCAGTCGCGCGGCCGAAGCGCGATAATCGAATTTTCGGTAGTAAAAATATGCAACCTTGTAATCTCCGTCCGCCAGCACTTCCTGCACGTCGCGCAAATATTGCTCGGCCTTCGGCGCAAGCGGGCTCTGCGGATATTTCAGCAGGAACGCTTGAAACGAATCTTCCGCTGCTTCCGCCTGAGTCTTGTCGCGGTCGGCTTTCTCCATCATCTTGTAGTGCGCCAATCCGACCTGCATCTGCGCATACGCGGCTTCGTCCAAGAACGGGAAAAACGTCTGAAAATCGTTGTATTCCTGGATGGACTGAGTGAGGCTCGCCGTACCCCCTTCTTTATAGTACGAATCCGCCACTGCGAGTTTCGCTTTCGCCAGGTACTCGCTGTCGGGATACGTGTTAATCAGCGTCTGCAGTGCCAAGCGTCCTTCTGTGTAGCGCCCACCCTTCAAGTCTCGCTGCGCGCGATCATAGAGAATCTTGTCCGGCTCAGCGGCGGCGTCTACCGACGGGGTCGCCGCAGCCGCAGCGTGGTGCTTCTTGCTTTTTTTCTTGTCGTTGGTAGCGGCGTCCGCCTTGCCTTCCTTTTTCGCTTCGTTGTCCGCCGCGGTCTTCGTCGGAGGCGGCGCGTTCTCGCCGCTCCCGCCCGTCTGCGGGGTCGGCACTTGCGCGCTTGCGCGCGGACTCAACACGAGAAGAACAGAAAAAATCGCCAGGGTAGGGAACAGAACGCGAAGGATTGCCAAAGGCTTTACTGGGTTTCCTGCCATTTCGTTATTCAAGTCGAACCTCTCCTGAGTGGTTTACGCTTTCTGGCTCAGGGCTTGGGTCGCGAGCTTTTTCAACTGGCGCGTGGCCGCCGCTGGATCGGCCGTATGGAATATGGACGTCCCTGCTACGAATGTGTTGGCTCCGGCCTGCGCCAGCTCGGCCGTGTTTCCGAGATCCACTCCCCCATCCACCTCGATCCGGAAGCCCGCATTATACCGCGCCCGCATCTGATTCAACTGGCGAATTTTCTCGTAGGTATTGGCGATGAATTTCTGCCCGCCGAATCCCGGATTCACGGTCATCACCAGCACCGTATCCACCTTATCCAGCACTTCGCTCAGCATCATCACCGGCGTCGCCGGGTTAATCGCCGCTCCCGCTTCCGCGCCGTGCTCCCGGATCATTGCCAGCGCCCGGTCCAGATGCGCGGTCGCCTCCTGGTGCACCAACACCCGGTTGGCGCCCGCGCGTATGAAGTCCTCGATGTACCTTTCGGGCCGGTCAATCATCAGATGCGTTTCCAGGGTCATTTTGGTTGCCTTGCGCAGAGACTCCACGACAGGAATTCCCAGCGAAATGTTCGGCACAAAATGCCCGTCCATCACGTCCACGTGGATCACATCCGCCCCCGCCTCTTCCACCACGCGTACCTGCTCGCCCAACCGCGCAAAGTCCGCGGCCAGAATCGAAGGCGCAATCTCAATTCGTGCGTAACTCATGTCAATGCGCTGAATTCTAGCACAGCCAACCGCGCTGCAGCGGAATCGCCCTGGCCAGAAGCATGGGACTAGCTCGCCAGCCGGTCACGTACAGCTGCGCGACCGGCCCGCGGTGAGACCAACGTCGTGATATAAACTCTCGTCTCGATTTCGCGACCCTAGACTCTGGCAAAATATCATGCGCTCAGTAATTCAGGTCTCCGGAGTTCGCAAAACCTACGGCTCAACAGTCGCCGTGGACGAAGTATCCTTCGAAGTCCACGACGGCGAAATCTTCGGCTTGATCGGCCCCAACGGCGCCGGAAAGACCACCACGATGGAATGTATCGAAGGCCTGCGCACACCCGACTGCGGCGAAATCTCAGTCCTTGGCCTTCATCCTGTCCGTGATGTCTACAAGCTGCAGGAACGCATCGGCGTCCAGCTCCAGCAAGCGCAGCTCCAGAAACGCATCAAAGTTTGGGAGGCCGTAGACCTCTGGGCGTCGCTCTATCGCAAGAGAGCCATCGACGGGAATCATTTACTCGAACAACTCGGTCTCGCCGAAAAGCGCAACGCTTGGTTCATGACTCTTTCCGGCGGTCAGAAGCAGCGCCTCTTCATCGCACTCGCGCTGATCAATGATCCCGAAGTCGTTTTTCTCGACGAATTGACCACCGGCCTCGACCCGCAATCGCGCCGTGCGATCTGGGAACTGGTCCGCGGCATCCGCGCACGCGGCAAGACGGTTTTCTTGACCACGCACCTGATGGAAGAAGCGGAGCGCCTCTGCGACCGCGTGGCAATAATCGAGCATGGACGCGTCATAGACATCGACACCCCGCAAAATCTCGTGAACCGCCATTGCCCCGAACGCTCCGTCATCCTAACTACCGACGACGCGAACGCCGCCGAGCGCTTTCGCACAATCCCGCGCGTCGAAACTATCGCTTCCAACGGATCGCACTTTACAATCCGAGGCCGCGGCGACGATCTTGTCACCGAAGTCATTCATTGCTTGTCCGAGAATCGTATCCGCGTCACCGATTTCCGTACGATTCTTCCCAATCTCGAAGACGTGTTTCTGAAATTGACAGGCCACTCGATTCGCGACTAGGCGGAACAAAAATGATGCTGCGTGGACTCTGGAAACTAACCTGGCTCGAACTGAAGATATTCCTCCGCGAGCCGCTCGGCGCGATCGGCACCATTGTTATCCCCGTCCTGATCTTCGTCATCGTAGGGCGTGTGATCGGCGCCAAACTCACGCCCACGGCCCTCGCTGCCAACGCATTTGTTGGCGTCGGTCTGCCGGTCCTCGCTTCGATTCTGATTGCCATCAGCGCCGTGCTCTCACTCGTCACCATCATTTCGATCTACCGCGAAGGAGGCATCCTCAAACGCCTCCGCGCCACTCCGCTGCGTCCCCAGACAATCCTCACCGCACACGTGCTCGTCAAGCTGCTGCTCACCGCAGCCACGCTGGCCCTGATGGTGCTAGCCGGCAAGCGTTATTACCCGGTCGGCATTCATCCTCCGTTCTTCTCGTTCACCATCGCGTTGCTCATCAGCACCTGGAGCATTCTCTCGATCGGCTTCCTCATCGCCAGCATCGTTCCCACGGCGCGTTTCGCCCAGCCTGTCGGGGGACTCATCATGTACCCAATGCTCGGTTTCTGCGGACTTTTCACGCCGATTGCTTCGTTTCCGCCGGCGCTTCACGCCTTCGCGCTGATGGTGCCGCTGACCTACGCGGTATCGCTGCTCGGAGGAATCTGGCAGTGCGAGCCGTGGTCGGCCCATCTGGGCGATGTAGCCGCGCTCGCTCTGGTATTCGCAATTTGCACGGCGCTTTCCGCCAAAGTGTTTCGCTGGGAGTAATGCGGTTTTTTTTACGGCGTCTCGATCGTCGAATGTCAAATCTGCCGAGCTGAGGGATCTGCCCCTTCGATATTTAGCAACGCCACGAACTCAGGATGGCGCCGGCGCCCGAGCTTACCGCTCAAGCGCCGGCACCACGCGAATGTCTCTACTTAGCGCACTTCGCAGGGTTATTTTCGCAAGCTTTCGCCTGGTCAAGCAGCGCTTGCCCTTCGATGATCAGGTTCTGCGCCACTTTCTCATTGATGGGCGTTCCGCCGAACTCGGCTCCCTCGAGCATCGCCTTAATCTGCGCAGCCAACCCGTCGCGTTCCTGGGTCCACTGCGAGATCGTGTTCTCGAGGTTGTTGTAGACCACGTCACCGCTTGAAGTGCTCGTGATTGCGTAGGTCGAAACCGCCAGCGTGCTCTTCGCGAGTTCTCCAAACGGAGCGTCGATCTTCTTGTAGATTTGCCCAAGCTCGAGCAGCGTGTCCGAATGTGCCTTTAGGCTCTGCGGCAGGACGTTGGGATCGAGCAACTCCACAATGGTCCGGCCGTCGTGCTGATAATCATCGGTGAGGCCCAGCAGCGTCATCATCGTCGGCCGCAGGTCTACGTGATCAGTGAAGAAATCGCTCGTCCTGGTCACACCCAGATTCTTGACCCCGGGACCAGCGATTCCGATGAAGGTGCGCGCGATTTCCGGTTGGATGTCGCCGTGATTCCAGGCGTTATACGGGTACACGACTGGGGTGTTTGGCCCGATTGACTCGAAATAGAAATTGGGATTGCCGAAGAACGTAAACGTCGGTTCGCGGTTGGGATCTGCCACGGTGTTCATGTGCAAGAGCTGCATGGCTGCTGGATCCACGATCGCTCCCTGAAGGTCCGGCCCCAAACCAGTGCCGAGCAAGCTCTCGCTCAGCCCGGTGTGTGGGTTCACCGCGCTCAAGCCGGCCATGGTCTGCTCCAGCATTCGGACGCTGCTGCTGTTCGGCAGCGGCTGGCCGTTGACGTAAGTCGTAGGTGCATCGTCGAAGTGGATTGAATACTGCGTCGGGTCGCCCGCGGCTGCAGTCAGCCCCGCCAGATTGATATCCAACTCGCCTACGCCGTTTGGTCCGTAGGTGCACGGCACGTCCGGCACCACGTTTCCGTTCCGCTCGATTTTCGCGCCGTCGCAATTCGCCGGGCTCGGCGCGCCACCCACAAAGTGGTCGCCTTCATCCGGCGTGAAAATAAAGAGCGTGTTGCTCTGATCGATTCCGGCTTCCTTTAGGTGCAAGAAAAACGTCCCGAAAGCCGAATTGTAATCCGCCAGCTGATCCACGTAAGGAGCCTCGCCGGGTCCAAACGTTCCTTCACTCGAAGTGGTCTCCTCGTGATTGTCGTGGGCGTCGGCGATGTACGCGTAGACGACGGGAATGCCTTTCTTTAGCATCGTCTCCACCACCGCGAGCGTTTGTGCCGGCGTCGGATCGAAATCCAGCTGGTTGAATCCAGTCAGCGGAACGCCGTGATAGTCAACGATACTGCCCGTTGCGCTACCGGTGAGCGCCGGGTTGATGTACTTCAACCCAAAGAGCGCCGGATATCCTGTATAGCCGCCCGGTTCGTCGGGCAATGTATCGCTCACGCCCACCACGCCCAAAGTTGGGTTGGATTGGCAGAGCGTGTCGCCGAGCGCGCAGTGGATAGACACCCCGATGAAATCATTGTTCTGATTCGTGCTGCTCTCCATTCCTTGCGGGGACGTCGGGCCGCCAAACACCTTATAAACATCGAACGGCGCGCGTTCCAGCACGATGTTCGCTGTCGAGAAAGCTCCGACCGTGCACCCCGCACGCGTGAACGGAACCCACGGCGCGGACACGTTCTGCCCCGAAGGTGTGGTGAGCGCAAAAGTGTTGTCGTCGGTGGCCGCGGTGATGTCCGACACCTTGTCGGTCCAGTAGAAGAACGAGGAAGGGAACAGGCCCACTTCGCCAGAACTGCTTGGTGAAAAGACGCCGAAGTTATTCGCGATGAAAATCCCGGTATCGTCAGAGTAGAGCCCGATCTGCGTCGTGAGGATGTCGTTGGCCGTATGGGAAATCAGCACGGTGTGGTCGCCCGCATCGAGCGTCCCGTGCTGCTCGATGAAATTCAGCAGGTTCGGCATCTGTTCCAGGTCGGATGGCACGTTTGGATTGTCACGCGTAAAATGTACGTTATCGAATTCGACGTAAACCACATGCTTGATTTTTCCCGAAGGGGAATTCAGTTGGCACTGCGCAAACGCAGACCCGGCCATTCCGGTCGCCAGTAACGCCCAAGCAAGCGAGGACGTAACCGCGCGACGCAACAATTTCGCTTGAAACATCGCTCACACCTCCAGATTTTATATGTAGGACCGCGGGCCGCGATGCGCGGACTCGTGGGTGTAAAGGTAGTACGCGCGTTACGTGTCGCCGCAGCGAACGCTCGGTTAAAATTTCGTGTCAGCTGAATGAGTGCGCATTAAATTGCGCCAAGGGTAGGGAATCATCCGGAGAACTGCGTCATTCCATTTCGGAACGGCGATAATACTTGGCAGTCGGTGGCCCCAGCAGGAAATATCCGATTGCGACCAGCAGTACCAGGTGAGGTAAACCGTCCGCCCATGAATTGAGTGCGCCCGCCACCACGTGAGCCGCCACCCACGCCAGAGCTAACCACCGAGACCATCGCGCGCCCGTCAACAGGAACACTCCCGCCAGGATGCCGACGACTTCGAACAGCAAGATAACCACCATCCAGCGGTCCAGTGCAGCCGTAGACAGGTGATAAACCGCTGCGAACGTCCCGACAGCAATGAAGAACCACCCGAGCAGCGTAATTTCAAACGGACGCTTCACGGAAAGCAGATTAGCAAATCTGTTGCGTTAGTTCCTCTCCCGAAAAGGCCACCTTCGGTGCCGGGGACTTGAGTGATAAAGTGCGCCTCCAGCAGGGCCAAAAATCGAAAAGCCCCATCGCCACACTATCGGGACGGGGCTTTTCGTTCTTGCGCACTCACTACAACCAGGGTGTTCTCAAGAGAACTCACCCAATTTCGCGAGCTCCGTTACCGGCCTCCATCAAAATCAAACTGCACGGCCGGTAGAACCTGGGTGTGTTCCTTCTGCACCGCTTGCAGTGCGTTCGGATCCAAGCCCAGCGCCTCCAGAATCGTTGGAGCAATCTGCAACGTCTCCACCGGGCTGGTGACGGTGTTGCGGGCAAAGCTCGGATTCGAAAGCAGCAGCACCACGTTCACGTCGTCATGCGCGAAACCGCCGTGCTCGGCTAGCTTCTTCGAGCTGCCGGAGTAGGTAACGCCGACGTTCGGAGTCACCAGAATATCCGGTGTGCGTGGGTCGCCTTCCGGTAGCAGTCCCGGCGCGTTGAAAATCTGGGTGATTCCCGGACCCCAGAAAATCTGGCCGATGCCGGCGATGTTTCCTGTTGCAGGGGACTGTGTTTCCAGCATTGTCACGGCGCTTTCCGTCGTGCACTTGCTGTCAAGCCAAATCAGTGAGACGTCATCTTCGGTTGGGCCAATTCCCGTCGGATTCGAGGGCGATTCGGAAAGCGGCAAGCAACCGTCGCCGTCCAGAATCATCGCAGGTGAAGTCGTCACCGGGTCACCCGACGTGGTTGAGATGCCCAGGTACCGCGGGGAATCAACGGGCCTCTGGCCGTGCTTGGCGGAGATTATGATTAAGGTCGAGTCGAGCAGCCCGCGTGCCTTTAGAGCCGCGACCATCTTACCGATCGAAGCATCCGCAAATTGAATTTCACTCAGCAGGGAACGCGTGGGCGTACCCTGAGCGTCCTCGTAACCGCCCGTCAGGCTCAGCGATTTCTCAATCAGCTTCTGCCCGACGCTGACTACCTGAAAATTCATTCCGAAAAGCGTCGGCGTGGGAGCAGTTCCCAAACCGTTATGCTTCTTGCCGTTGATCTCGTTCAAAATCGCGTTCACTTTCAAAGTGTCGTAGCACTGAATGTTCTGGAAGCTGTCCGTCCACGCGTTCGACGACGCCACCGCCGTCTGGTCCGGCAGCGGATTGCATCCCGGCACTCCCGGCAGATTCACCGGAATGGAATTGATGTCCGGTGAATAATAATCGTCCACGTTGTTGCCTTTTCCAGGCCCGGAAACCGCGGAGTACGAAGGATGCTTGTCGGACCATGCCGTGTAGCCGCCCGCCGCATGCACAACTCCAAAAATTGTGTTGGTCCGCACAAAGTTCCAGGGATAGACCGGCGCGCAGCCGTTTGCCGGGTCGCGTGCCAGCCTGTCGGGATCAATCGAAGCGATCCCGCCGTCTCCCGCAGCGGCTCCCCCATTCAGCTTGGTCTGATCGATATCAATCCCTTCGTCGTACTCTGTCCTGGTGCCCGGAAATACGCCAGGGGTGCAATTGCCGCCCGCCACCCCGTTGCCCGTCGTCACCTTCGGTGGTGCTAATGAACGGTCATAAGCCACGTCATAGAACGCGCCCACCGTCCGCGGAGATCCGCCCGTAACCAGCGCCATCAGTCCCGGAAAAGAATCCGATGGCTTGGAAGTGGCTGTATCCAGGTAATTCACGCCCGTCTCCCCGAGTTCCGCAAGATTCGGGCAATACGGCTGGCCGTTATTTGCTCCGCTGATTCCTTTCGAACAATTGATGAAGTCCAGCGCGTGCATTCCGTCAATGCTGATCAGCAGCACGTGTCGAATTTTGCCGTGCCCATCGCGATCCTGCGTGCGCGCTATTGGAACCATCATTGCTGCCAGCAACAAGGCGCCGGCCACCGCCAAAAACCATCTCTTGCTTGTACTCATGATTAGGACTCCTCCTGGGTAGAATTGAAATTGGCACCGCACTTCTAAGACATCCCCATCTCGACTTTGCTGCTACTGGCTTGAACCGGATGCGCAGCTCGCCTCCGATGCGGAAATTTCCTGCACACCCATAGCGTCGCCATGCAAGCTGGCGAACACCGGACCCTCACTTTATTCGTCTGGGAGCGATTGGAGATCATTTGCGGCCCCGGGCTTCGCGGCCCGACTGACCGGCAGGGCTTTGCGTGTCGTCTTCCGGTGGAATCCCAGTCTCAGCCCTAGCGCGCGCGTGAGCGCAGACTCTGATTGGGATCTCCGTCGTGTTTCGATGTGCCCGCAAACATCACAGCTGCCGCCGAGAGTAGGCGCGGAATTACGCGACTCAGATTGCCGACCGTCCTATTGTCGAACTGAAGTAGTTCCGGAGCGATCAAGCGAACCGATGCGAGCGAAAAGCAGGCTGAGGCGAAAACCATACCGGATGCTTCGAGGTGGAAGGTAAATGCTGTGTGACATCCAAGCAAAAAAATGGCAACTAATGTTGGACGCCCGTCAATTCAGTTTTTTGAGAGTCTGTGTACCAAGCGGGGAGACTTTGTCGGCCGCCGCCTCAGCGACGACAGAAATCGCGAAAAATCAATGCGCGCTCAGCCGCTGAACTTCCAGTCACAAATCCGGAAAGGATCTCGATGTCTCCGTGTCCTGAAAGCGCTTTCCCTGTGGACTCTGAGTTAATCAGTTATCCGCGAGTCACTCCGCAAGCTGCAATTGAATATTGGAACTGGCATCCACCTGGGCGCCGCGCGGCGGCGTCTGGCCCACCACTGTCCCGTGCAATCCGCCCGGCAAAGGCGCAAACGTCAGCTTCGCCACTTTCAATCCCGTCCCGCTGAATCTCGCTTCCGCTTCATTCAATGAAAGTCCGATTAATTCAGGCATCACGTAAGACGCCGGCCGCGCGCCCAGCGAGACCAGCAGATCCACATGCGGGCTGGTCACGTGCGAAGTACCCGGCATCGGATCCTGCTGCAACACCGCCCCGCTGTCGTATCCCGGCAAATATAAACTCGAAATTTCTCCCACCTGCATTCCGCCGCGCAGCAATTCAATGCGTGCAGCCCGCACGCTGCGATCCGTCAGCACCGGAATTGTCGCCTGTTGCGGCCCCAAACTGATCAGCACATGCGCCGCCTGCCCAACCTTGACTTTCATTCCCGGCGGCGGCGTCTGCCGTATCACCGTATCCACCGCCAGGGGATTGTAAACGCGGTCTTCTACCTTGATTCCCAGCCCGCGCCCCTGCAACATCTGTTGCGCCTCAATGGCGTTCTTTCCCACCACGTCCGGCATCGTCACTTCGCGCCCCTGAATCGCAAAACGCATCGCCGTAAGCGCGCTCAAAAACGCCACCGACGCCAAAACAAACGCCAGCAACGCCAAACGAAAAATCCACTCCAACCGTTCCCGAAAAGTCATAGTTTTCCCTGAGCGGCGGCCGCAACCGAATTATATGTCTACTCCGCCGTTTCTCCGTGTCCTCCGCCTTCTCTCTGTGCCCTCTGTGTTAAATCTCGCTACTCCCGCGCAAATCCCGCCGCAAAGAATCCGTCCGCATCCCATTCGCCAGGCAGAGTCCGAAAGTAACCCGCGGCGTCAAACAAACTACGCGCATCCACCCCAGCCACCAGCTTCTCATCCAAAGCACCCATTAAGTCATGCACTGGCACGAGCCGTACGCCACTCACCGACCTCAAAACCTCTTCAACCACGAATTCGTTCTCCTCCGCCTCCAAAGAACAAGTCGAATAAACCAACCTCCCGCCCGGAGCCAGCCGTTCTAGTCCCGACCTCAAAAGCGCCACCTGCAAAACATGAAATTCCGCCAGCGCTTCCGCCTTCAATCTCCAACGAATCTCCGGATGCCGCCCCAAAGTTCCAGTCCCCGAGCAAGGCGCGTCCACAAGAATCCGATCGAAACGCACCCCAAACGGCAACGGCCGCGCCGCATCCAACTCCACCAACCGCACCGCACCCAATCCCAATCGCGAGAACTGCTCGCGCATCCCACGCAGCCGGTGCGCATGAAGATCCGCTGCGACTACGAGACCAGCACGACCAGCCGCGCGCGCCAAAGCCGCCGTTTTTCCCCCAGGCGCCGCGCACATATCCAAAACACGTTCGCCCTCGCGCACACCAAGCAAAAGCGGCACCACCTGCGAAGCCTCATCCTGAATCGAAATCAATCCGTCGCGAAATGCCGCGGTCCGCGTAACACTCCCTCCAGCCACCGCAAACGCGCCGCGCAAAATCTCGCCAGGCTCCACTCGCAACCCCGCAGCCCGCAACCCAGCGAAAATTTCGTCGCGCCGCGCCAAATCATGCAAAGCGCAACTCAACCGCGGCGCCCGGTTATTAGCCTCCAGCAGTCCCACTGCCCGCGCTTCACCAAACCGCGCCACCCACCGCTCGACCATCCACGTAGGATGCGAATGCAAAATCCCCAATCTCTCCGTCTCCGAAATTTCCGCGGGCAAAAATTTCGCCGCACCGGTACCGGCCTCGCCCGCGGCCTTCCGCAAAACCGCATTCACCAAAGTCGCCGCCGACGTCTTCCGCGCCCGCTTCACCAATTCCACCGACTCATTCACTGCCGCCCGCGCCGGCACCCGCTCCAAGAATCTCAGCTGATACAAACCCATCCGCAAAGCCAAAGCGACCGCCAGTTCCAGCCTCGCCGCTGCCTTCTTCAATTGCCGCTCCAGCAAAAAATCCAGCAACCGCCGCCACCGCAAAACTCCTAACACCAACTCAGTAGCCAGTCCCGCATCCTCGGCCTTCACGCCAGCCCCCAACTCCGCATGCAACAAATCGCTAGCGTAAGCGCCCTCCTCCTCCACGCGCCGCAAAACCTCAAACGCAATCTTCCGCGCCACACTAATCGCCATAATTCTCGCTCACACAAACATTCGGAAGTGCGCCACGGAGGCACAGAGACACAGAGAACAACGAATGGCTAGAAACAGCCACTGCGCTGCAGCGAATTCCGGCCGTGCGATCTTGGGGAAGGTAACAGCGCTGCTTGAATTTTAAAGGCGTGGGTTTTCCTCTCAATTTCTCCGTGTTTCTGTGCCTCGGTGGCAGACGTGGCCGTCACGATCCGAATCTCTCCCCCTCCAGAATCCGCGCACCATTAACAAACTCGCGCGCCGCCACCCGCTTCCGCCCCTCCATCTGCACGAACTCCGCCAGCAAAGCACTCCCGTCGCCACAAGCCACAACCATCTCGCCGCCAGAAACCCGTATCGCACCAGGCTCTCCAGCAAATCCGAGCGCCGCGGGCTTTCCCCAAATGGCGCACGACTTTCCACGAAATGTGGCGTAGGCCCCCGGCCAAGGCTGAAATCCGCGCATCCGGTTGTAAATCGCGCCAGCTGGCAAAGACCAATCAATCCGCCCATCGTTCTTCTTCAAAGGCGGCGCAAATGTAGCCAACGCCGCGTCCTGCGCCACAGGCGTGATCGAACCATCATCCAGCCCCCGCACGGTCGAAATCATCAAGGGCGCACCAGCCTCCGCCATCCGCGCATACAATTCCGGTGCCGTCTCGTCTGACCCGATCTCAGTCTCCCACTTCAGCAGCATCGGCCCCGTATCCAACCCCGCGTCAATACTCATCGTAGTCAAACCAGTCCGCGTCTCGCCCTTCGCAATCGCCCAATGAATCGGCGCCGCCCCGCGATATTTCGGCAATATCGACCCATGCAAATTGATCCAACCCAGCCGCGGCATCGCAATCAATCGCGCCGGAATAATTTGTCCGTAAGCGATGATCACCACGACGTCCGGCGCCACGCGCGTAAAATAATCGAACGCCTCGTCGCTGCGGATTTTAGCCGGTTGGTAAACAGGGATTCTCGCAGCAAGGGCCTCCGCCTTCACCGGCCCGGCAGAAATCTCTCCGCCGCGCCCCCGCGGACGGTCCGGCTGCGTCACCACTCCCTCAATTTTGAATTCAGGACGCGCGATCAATTCGCGCAAGGCAGGAACTGCAAACGCTGGAGTGCCGCAGAAAACAATCCTCAGCGGTGGCACGAATCGCCTACCACTCGCCAGCTTTTTTCATCTTGCGGATCTTCCGCCGGATCATGTCGCGCTTCAGCATGCTCAGGTGCGTGATGAAAAGCACTCCATTCAAATGATCAATCTCGTGGCAAAACGCGCGCGCCAGCAATCCCTCGCCCTTGCGTTCGAACTCATTTCCTTGCGCGTCCTGACCGCGCACCGTCACGTACAGCGGCCGCTCCACGTACCCCCGAAATCCCGGAATCGAAAGGCAACCTTCTTCCTCGCGCTGCGTCCCGTCCGCGTAAGTAATTTCCGGGTTCGCCAGCACGATCTTCGCCTCCGGAATTTTCCCGTTCGAGACGTCAATCACGGTTATCCGCATGCCCACGCCAATCTGCGGCGCAGCCAATCCCACTCCCGCCGCCGCGTACATGGACTCGAACATGTCCGCTACAAGCTTCTGCAAATCTTCGTCGAATTTCTCGACGCGCTTCGTCGGCGTCTCCAATACCGGATCGCCATATTTCACTATCGGATGAATCATCGTCAGTCAGTTCCTGCCTTCACCAATCAACACTCACGAATCACCAATCACTTTGTGCTAAAACCGATCCAGCTGCGCCGCATACCCCTCGAAATTCCGCCGCATCTCTTCCATCGAATCCCCGCCAAACTTCTCCACGAAAGCCCCCGCCAATTCAAACGCCACCATCGCCTCGCCCGCCACTCCGCCCGCCGGCACCACGCACACATCCGACCTCTCGTACGCGGCCTTCACCGCTTCCTTCGTCTTCAAATCCGCCGTCAACAACGGCCGCCGCAAAGTCGAAATCGGTTTCAGATGCCCGCGCACCACCACGTCGCTGCCGTTGGTGATCCCGCCCTCAAGCCCGCCCGCACGATTCGAAGAGCGCGCAAATCTCTTCCGGGCATCGTCATAGCGAATTTCGTCCTGCACTTCCGACCCGTAACTCGCGGCATTCGCGATCGCCGTCCCGAACTCCACCGCCTTCACCGCCTGTATGGACATCACCGCCCGCGCGATCCGCGCATCCAGTTTCTCATCCCATTGCGCGTGACTGCCCAGCCCAGGAGGAATTTCGTGCGCGACAACTTCAAATATCCCGCCCACCGAATCGCCCGCGCGCAGGACGTGATCCACTTCCGCCTTCATCCGCGCTTCCGTCGCCGCATCCACGCAACGCAGCGGCGATTCCAAATTCTCGCACGCAATCTCGATTTCTTCCCATCTGGCGTCGCGCTCGAGCTTCACGTGGCCGACCGCAATCGTATGGCTCAGCACCGCCGCGCCAAATTCGCGCAAAAGCAATTTCGCGAACGCACCCGCCGCCACCCGCGCCGCTGTCTCGCGTGCTGAAGCCCGTTCCAGCACGTACCGCGCATCATGAAAATTGAATTTCAGCGCTCCGGCCAGATCCGCATGCCCAGGACGCGGCGCCGTCAACGGCCGCTGGCTTCCCGCCGCATCGCCGGCCCCCTCCGCGCCTTCGGTATCTTCCTCCGCAGCCTCGACTGGCAGCGCCTTCTCCCAATTTTTCCAGTCGCGGTTCTCGATGCGCACCGCGATCGGCGCGCCGATCGTCTTTCCGTGACGCACACCCGCTAGAATATCCGCCGCATCCTTCTCAATGCGCTGCCGCCCGCCGCGCCCGTAACCAAGCTGCCGCCGGTGCAATTCACGCTGAATGAATTCCAGATCCACCGGCATCCCCGCCGGCAACCCAGAAATCCAGGCGATCAGCGCCTGCCCGTGTGATTCCCCCGCCGTAACGAATCGCAGCATGTAATAGCCGAGCCCAACAAGCAGGCGCGAATGCAAGATTCTACCGGACACCTGCACCCGCGTAAACACTTTGCAAAGAAATGACACCGATAACGCCGGCAGCGACGGCGCCCCCACGGAGCGAAGCAAACGTGTCCCATCCGGCCCGACGTAGTTGATTCTGTGGCCATCTGTAGGTGGGCGCAGTTGACGTGCCTTTGTAGCGGCGCACTTCAAACGCGCCAGCCCGCTGACCGCGCCATTGCCTCCGATCTTGTCGGTTTCGTGTCTTCGCCCAACTTTGCAAATTAAGCAACGTTCCCGCAAAACTCACCGCGCCATCATGCTTCGCGCGTATATTGAAAAGGGAGCTACCAGTATGGTAATCGCCACAGTTCGCGGGCCGCGCTGCTCGATTTCGGCTTTGATTCTAACCTCAATCGCAACATTGGCTGTTGCCCCGCGACTGGCGGCTCAGGCCCAAGCCTCGAACGTAACCAGCTCATCGAGCGCCTCACCTTCGTCCGACGCAGCCGCGAAAGCGGTCGAAAGAAAAAAGCGTTTCGAAGAGGAAGAAAAGCGCCTGGAAAACGCAGAGAGCGCCCAAGCAGTATCCAAACCGGAAGCGACAAGCGCGTCCGCGGACGATATGTCGATTTCTCCGGTCTTGGTAAACATGCTCGTCCACGAGACCCAGGGCTTTAGTCTATTCGACAACGCCGGTCACAACCTCACATCTAAAGCCGAGTGGACGTTGAGCAATTCCTACGTCGCCGATCTATCTACAAATGGAACCCCGACGATCACTAGCAAAGACGTTGGAACGGTTACTGTCTATGCCCGCGTGGGCAGCCACACCACCGAGGCCAGCGTCAATGTCCTTCCCGGCGACACCTTGCCCATCGGTACAATTCGTTGGCAGGCGCCCAAGGTCCGAAACTTCAAAGCGAAGCAGATCGTCATCGCCGTACCCTCGTCCGGTCGCACTCCGGCCCCCAGTTCGAACAATTCCGAATCACAACCTCCTGATTAATTTTATGTAGGCTCAGCCTACGACGCGGGTCATTATCTAGACCTAACTGCCTTCAAACAGCGCGCGCATGTCCGCTTGACGCCACGCGGCTCAGCCGTTACGCTGCCAATGACTCGGCGCAGCCGCGCCTCACCGCGACGCGCCGTGTCGCTCAAAATGGCCGACGCCGGTCCCACCTCATCGCTCTCTTCGATTCTCTCCGACGCATTGAAGGGCCAAGTCGCGGCCGTCCAGGACTACTTCTTCCTGGTCATGCAGGCTCTGAAGTACATCCCCACCGAGCCGCACTATTGGATGGACACGCTCGAGCAAATGGACATCGTCGGCGTCGGCTCGCTTCCCATCATTATTCTCGCCAGCCTCTCCATCGGCGGCGTCATGGTGTTGCAAACCGCCGCGCAATTCCAGCGCTTCGGTGAAACTGCTCTAACTGGCGACGCCGTTGCGCTGGCGCTCGTCCGCGAACTCGGCCCCGCAGTCACGGCGCTCCTCGTCGCCGGCCGCAACGCGTCCGGCATGGCCTCGGAGCTTGGCTCGATGGTCGTCACCGAACAAGTGGACGCGATGCGCGCCCTCGGCACCGACCCCATTCGCAAACTGATGATGCCGCGCGTCATCGCTACTGTATTAATGGTCCCGTTGCTCACCGCCGTTTTCGATTTCGTCGGCCTCTGCGGCGGATTCGTAGTCGCCTACACCACGCTGCGCCTCGGCGCCGTGCAATTCTGGACCCGCGCCGTCCACTCCCTCGCCGTTGGTGACGTGGTGCAAGGTATGGCCAAGCCCATCGTCTTCGGCCTCATCATCGCCACGGTCGGCTGCTACCGCGGCCTGCGCGTTCGCGGCGGCACTCAAGGCGTCGGCCGCGCCACCACCAGCGCAGTCGTCATCGCCTCCGTCTGGGTCCTGGTCGTTGACTTCTTCCTCTCCCGCCTCCTCCTCTATATGTTCAATCTCTAGTGGACCGTCGGCCAGCTCACTGCGCTCCGCGCCCCGCAGCACGAACTCGCCGACCGCAATAAACTCGAGCGATTGTCATCCCGAGCGGAGCGAGGGATCTGCTTCTGACTTGAATCCACCGAAAGCCACAAACCGCGCCCCGCCACCGCGTCCCTGTGTCCTCTTGTCTCGTAGTTCTCAGTGTCCTCTGTGTTAAAGCCTTTGACTTCTCTCCCAGCATCGCCCAAAGCGATCTCCCGCCCGAATCCCCCAGTTTCCATTTATAATTCCACGCATGACGCGCGACGTTCCGCCGCTCGACTCCTCCTCGAATCTCGCGAGCGCCTTGCGGCCGCCGCTCCGCCGCGATAACCCATCGCAACACGTCGAAGTCGTCCCCGGCGAGCCGCTAATCTCCTTCCGCGACGTTCATCTCAGCTTCGACGAAGGCGATGTCCTTCGCGGCATCTCCTTCGACGTCGCTCCGGGCGAAACCAAAGTTCTCCTCGGCGAAACCGGCACCGGCAAGACCAGCGTCATGCGCCTCGCCGCGGGCCTGATTCGTTCCGATGCCGGTCAAGTACTCGTCATGGGCCACGACATCAGCGAAATGCCTGAAGAGGAACTCCTGAATTTTCGCCGACAGATCGGTTTCGTCTTCCAGGAAGGCGCGCTCTTCGATTCGCTCACCGTTGCCGACAATGTTTCCTTCCGATTGCGCGAAGAAGCCATGGACGAGACCGAGATTGATCAGCGCGTGCGCGAAGCCCTCCGCTTCGTCGAACTCGAGCAATCTCTTGAAAAATTTCCCGCCGAGCTTTCCGGCGGAATGCGCCGCCGCGTCTCCATCGCTCGCGCCCTGGTAGACCGCCCTCCCGTCGTCCTCTACGATTCGCCCACCGCCGGCCTCGACCCGGTCACGTCGCAAACGATCATCACGTTGATCCTGCGCGGCCGCGATCTGCAGGACGTAACTTCGCTCTTGGCCACCCATCGCGTGCAAGACGCATTCGGCTTAGCCAATTTTCGCTTCGACAAATCGTCCGGCCACGTAGTCTCGCTCCTGAGCAACGGCAACAGCGCCGGTAGCAGCTCAGCCGCCGGCGCGGACACCAGCAAGCGCGACGCCAAACTAAATCCCGCCTCGGCCGAATCTTTATCCGCGCGCGAAAAAGCAGCGGACACCATCCGCGATGGCAACCCCGCGCGGCCCACCAACGTGTTAGTCCTGCGCGAAGGCAAAATTTACTGGGAAGGCGCGGCCGACGAGCTGCTGTGCACCAAAGACGAGTACCTCAAAAAGTTTTTGGCTTCAGCCGAATGAAAATGGGAGCGACACAATGGAACACGTGAAAAAATTAATTACTCGGACGTTGCCGGTTCCGTACTGGCTGATTGCGCTAGTCACCGTGGCGGTGACTGTCTATGCTGGCTCGAAGGCGGATTTCGGGTCTCACTACCGTTTGCAAGTTTTGTTTGCTGATGCGGGTGACGTAAAACCGGGAGCAGCGGTCCGGCTAGACGGCATTCAAATAGGACAAGTCGAGCAGGTGAAACTCGCGCCGCTGACTTCACCTCCGGATCCTACTCACCACCTCGAACTAACGCTTCGCATTGACCATAAATATCGGTCCTTTGTAACGACCGAGTCGGAAGCAAGCCTCGTGTGTGATGGCCTGCTAGGCGACAGATACGTCAGCATTACTCGAGGCTTTTCCGGCACTCCTCTCGCTGCTGGCGCTGAACTGAAGAGTGTGAACAACGAAGCGATTGTCTCGCGCGCAGCGGAGATGCTGGTCGACGCTTTCGTGCAAAAAATAAAATCAAATCTGAATCTGCACGGCAAATAGTCTCAGGAGGCAAGGTCATGGCGCAACGCAAGCAACTAAGCTGGACGGAACTGCGGGTAGGTCTCTTCGTGCTCGCGGGCTTGTTTATCCTCGCGGTGGCGATCTTTTACATCACCGGCGCGGGAATTCTCGGCCCGAAATACCGCCTCTACACGTACCTTCCCGAAGTCGAAGGCGTCACTTCCGGCGCTCCCGTGCGCCTGGACGGCGTCTCCATCGGCAACGTCGAGCAGATCGGCCTGAATCCGCGCCCCAGCGACCGTGCGCAGAGCATCCAACTCGTATTGCGCATTGACAAAAAATATCAGTCCGATGTCCGCACGGACTCGACTGCCAGCCTCGTGACGGAAGGACTGCTCGGCGACCGTTACGTCACGATCAAGCGCGGCCTCACCGGCACGCCGCTCCCCGCCAATAGCACTATTCCCGGCGCGCCCGCCGTCGCCATGACGGAAATGGTCGAGCGCGGCACCGACCTGCTCGACACTCTCAACTCCGTCTCCGGGGACCTCAAGGGCATCATTGATCAGGTGCAACATGGCCAGGGCACGGTCGGCAAATTGATCAAAGATCCCGCGCTCTACAACAATCTCAATGCCACCGTCGTGCGCTTCAACGACGTCGCGTCTGACATCCAACAGGGGAAGGGCACCGCCGGAAAATTCATCGTCTCGGATGAACTCTACAATAAAGTCAACTCCACGGTGGACAACGTCAACGACGTGCTCGGCGCCGTGAAAGATCAGAAGGGCACCGCCGGCAAGCTGATCTACGATCCGGCCGTCTACAACAGCGCTAAGTCTTTCCTCGACAACGGGAACGGAGTGCTGGCCGACGTCCGCGCGGGCAAAGGCTCGCTCGGCAAACTCGCCACCGACGACGCGCTTTACAACAATATGCGCGACGCTTCGGCGCAGGTGAAAGAAGCCACCGCCAAGCTCAACTCCAATCAGGGCACAGCTGGGAAATTCTTCAGCGACCCCGCGCTTTATGACAACCTGACCGGGATGAGCGGCGACCTGCGTCTGCTAATCGCTGATTTCCGGAAAGATCCCAGGAAGTTCCTGCACGTGAAATTGGCCGTTTTCTAGGCGCCTGCGAACGCGTTTTTGTGTCGATTAGAACGCCCGAAAAGTGCGCTTTTGTTGGGTTTTTGGTGATTTCTAATATCTGCCATTGTCGATTAGAAACGATGTTGCTGGGGACTTGCGGCGGGCGATCCGTGGTTGCACTTCGGCGTCGGTGGCTTCCGGAAACCTGTAAAAACTGACGATTAGAACGTGTGCCCAGTGTTTGTTTTCTATGAGATATAGCGTTTTCTAATCGCGGGGTGTGACGATTAGAACGCGCGTGACTCGTGATTTGTGATGAGTGACGAGCGAGGGCCGGCGCGGCGTGTTGGTTGTGACGATTCGAAATGCCGAGGTGCGTGATTTTGGAAGTGGCTAGTCCCGCAAAGAACGCGGGATTGCACAGTGCGCATTTGTAGGCGATTGATTGGAGGTGCGGGTGTTTGTTTTGTGCGAGATACCGTGGATTCTAATCGGCGGGGTTGGCGATTGATTTTGCGTGGTGATCGGCGGTCATTGTCGGTTACTTCGGGAATGTAACACTGTAGTTCGGATGTTACATGAGGCTTTGCGGCGGCGGGACGCCGAGTCGGGTTAGAGGTGGGGCGCGCGGGGCGGAATTTTCCGACAAATTTCCCTGATGATTGGAGTGGGCGGCCCGTCGCCGGCGTAGCGGTTCTCACGATGCGTTCTCAGTGGGGCGGAAAAGTGGCCCCAGGGATATTTTATCACATTTACCTAGTGATTACTAGACCTAAGCGGATAGGCCGTGTGTCACGCGGATGCTTCCGGGCGCGGGAGCAGCAAGTCAAAGCCTCGCGGTAACGGCACCGCGAAAGGAATGGCGCTGCGCGCCGTTTTTTTCCGGCGCTCACGCGCCGGGCTAAGTTTGTGCCGCTCCTGACGGCGGTGGTGCGATGACGAGATTCGGATAGTGTGCGGAGGCAGGACCGCCACCGCGCCTGACACAGCCCACAAGCCTGGCGTGCGGCATCGGCGGCGCGGAAATCGGCTACCTTTTGCTTGAAGGGCGGGAAAGTCACCGCTCCTTCGTTCGCAATTTCCGCGCCGCTGCGTTCACGCTTCGACTTGTGGTCCGTGGACTCGCGCCTCGCAGGAGCGTCCTACTCCTCCTCCTTCAGCACGAGTTCGATCTCGCGCACTTCTTCCTCGTCGCCGCTGGGGGCGACAAACCCCGCCTTGCGCTTCGGCCCACGCGGCACCAAAGTCCAGGCGATCTCCTCCATGTCACGCAGTCGCTGCCGCCCTTTGCTGACGTATCCCGAGCACTCCTTCACCGGGAACAAGACTTCCCGCTCTGGCCACGTAGCCTGGCACACCACCACGCGCTCGTTCTCACGGTATCCCTTCATCATCAGCGCCCGTTCGCAGGTCTCGCATAACGACGGCCCGTAAACTGGGGTGCCGCCTATCACCTTTGCGCTCATAAGCTTTATCCGACCTAAGAAGCGGCCGTTTGGCCGCTTCGGAATGCGCGCCGCTAGTCGCTGGCGCGGACTGAAATTGGTCGCCGGGCAAGGCATTGCCCGCAGACAAATACACCCTTGCATCGTTGAATTTTTGGACTAAGGGCTGCGATCGAAGGAATCGTTACGAGGAGGGACTAAAGCCCATTCGGCCACAATCCCAGCCCGGCGCCACCGCCGTTAGCCACAACGTCGAATTGTAGGTATGTGTCAGCATTCCGAATGTTCTCCAGCATCGCCAATGTAAGGCACCACGCAAACCGAATCAACGCAAATCGGGCGAACGGCAAAAATACGCGTCCCAACGGTCGCGGCGCCGCGCCGAAACGCGGATTGGCGCACTGAGTCTCCCACCGCATCCGGACGGTGGCTTGCGAACGAACGTCGATACCGAACTATTGACTTGTCCGTTGCGGTAACCCTACTATTCACCGACTCAATTACAAACTCCACGTCATCGCAGCGCCCGCTGCAAGGTGCGCGAAATGGAGACCACGTGTTTTGGCGCGCTAGTGTCATCCGAACGGTCATTCTCGTGGTTTCGGTCGCGGCGGTGTGCTCGCTTGCGCTCGGGCAGGACGCCGACTCGCCGGCGCAACGGGCTCTTGCGCAGGCTGATGCCCTGGCCAACCGTCAGGATTTCGCGGCGGCTTTGGCGGGGTACGAGCGGGCGGATGCGTTATCGAACCATACCTGCGCGGAATGTTTTCTGCGCGTGGCGGCGATGCACCGGATGCTCGGCGATTTTCCGGCGGCGCTGGACGATGCGCGACGCACGGCGAGTACTGCCGGCAGCGATCGCATCCTGGCCGCGGACGCGCATTACATGCGCGCAACGCTGCTGGCGGAATCCGCTTCAGGACCCGGCGATCCCAAGCTGGGCGAAGCGGAAAGCGAATTTCGCGCGGCGCTGGCGCTCGATGCCAAAAAATCCATCGCCCATTTTAGTTTGGGAATGATGCTGTTCGGGGAGGGGCGCGATTCGGATGGTGCCGCCGAGATGCGCGCTTACATCTCCGGGCCGTTTGCCAATCCGCGCTACGTGGACCGCGCCAGGCGCATCATCGCGGATCCCAGCCGCGCGCGGATGCCCACCACCGATGCATTTTCCTTTACCACGCTGGAAGGCCAGACGATCACGAACGATTCGCTACGCGGCAAAGTTACACTTCTGGATTTTTGGGGCACGTGGTGCCCGCCGTGCCGGGCGTCGGTGCCGATGGTGGCGGAGCTGCATCGCGAATTCGCGGGGCGGCCATTTCAGATTGTTGGGATCAGTTCGGATGACGACGAAGCGACCTGGCGTTCGTTCATTTCCGAGAATCATATGGATTGGTCGGAATATTGACCTGGACCGCAAGATTCTCGCGATTTTTGAGATTGACGCTTATCCCACGTTCATTGTCCTGAATCGCAGCGGTGTGATGGAGTTCCGGCAATCGGGCCTGGGCGAAGACTCGCAAAAAGAACTCGAGGGAGTGATTAACAAAGCGCTGGCGGAATCGTATTCGCCGACCTCGACCGCTACCGGAGGCGCTTCGGGCAATTCTGCCGCGCCAACGTCCTTGGGGGCAGTGGTCGCGGCCAACACCGGCAACGCGGGTTCCACGGCCGCTACGCCGCCAGCGTTGGTCCCATTGCCGCTGCCTCTTTATGTGCCGTTGCTTGCGGGCTTGTCTGCCGTCGCAAACCTAAATGACTTGCCGGACGCGGCGCAAAACGCTAGCGCTTCGGCCTCAGCGGAATTCATCTCGCCCCCGGATGACGTGGAAAATGGCGACGCCGACAAAGGACTGTACCGCAATCAGTTTCTCGGATTATCGTACAAATATCCGGCATCGCTGACGCCCGCTACTGCCGAGGCGCTCGATCAAGCCAACGAAATGGCGACGCGGTGGATCACTGGTCACTCGGGCGGGGATCGCCGCAGCGCGGTGAGTTTGCCACGCATTATTTTTCAAGCGGGGCAAAACCCGCGGGACGCCGTGCCGTTAGTGCGCATCTCGGTGGAGCAGTTGGCGCAAGGCGTGCCATTGACGCTCGAATCGCTGCAGGAAGAGGCGGACGAGTTGAGGCAACACACCGGTATTACTGTGTTTGCCGCTCCCGCCCAGTTCATTGCCGCGCACGGCGCCGGCCGCGTGTTTCGTACTGACTTCCAGCAATCGCAATCTGCTCCGCCTACCTGGCAATCGTCGATTACGACAATGATCGCGGGGCGCTACCGCGTTACGGTGGAAATTCTGGCGCGCTCGCAAGCGGAGCTCAATAGCCTGACGGCATCTCTTGCATCACTAACCATCGCGAAGCAATAGACGTCGCAATGCGCTCACGTTGGGGATGACGGAACACCGTTGCAACTTTCGAGCTTGGCCTGCCCGTTGTTGGACGCTCGCTAATTAAGACACAACACATATGTGGCGGTTCGTTCAGTTTTGCCTAGCGCTGCTTAACGTTGGCGCGCACCCAAGCGGTGAAGGCGATATCGCTGATGGTACCGGCCGCGAGGCTGAGTACGATTTGCGCGGCGGCCTCTTCTGTAGCGTTGAAATGACAGCCATTGATTTCGAGGAACAGCACACTGATGACGAAGCCTGTGCGCTTGTTCCCGTCGAGAAAAGGGTGGTTACGGATAATTCCAATCGCGTAGGAAGCAGCCAGGTCCACGATGTCCGGATTGTCTCCGTACGCGTGGAGTTGGCGCGGCCTTGCCAGCGCGGATTGCAGCAGCGCGTGATCGCGAACGCCTGCGGGACCGCCTTCGAGAGCGAGAACGCGATGATGAATAGCGAGGGCGTCTCGCTCGTCAATCCAAACGGGGCGCCGGGGCCGTCTCGGTTTTGTCACTTGGAGAGCGCGTGGAGAGTGTTGCGATAGCGGCCGATGATTTCCTCGGCCTTTTTCATTTTCTTCTGGAACTCCGGATCGTAGGGGGTGAGCTGATAGGCGCCGTTCGGACCTTCGATGAGGAATAGCCGGTCGCCGTCATCCGCTTGCAGACGATTCACCGCTTCCTTAGGCAGCACGACACCCAGGGAATTGCCTATTTTGCGCACTTTGAGTTCGAGCATCGATTCGTCCTTTGTTATAACAATTGTAGCAACTCGTTTGTGGAGGAGCAAGCGATATCGCTACTTGGTTTCTGGCGGGGGGGTGGTGCGGACCCACCAGACTAGGCCGCTGTAGTCTGAGAAGCAGACGTGTTCGCCGGAGGCTTCGAGGACGCCTTTGGTGTGATCGAAGAATTCGGTTTTGGCTACCAGGTTTGCGAAGAAGGCTTCGTCCCAGGGCTCGTAGCGGGATTCTTCCGTGGTTTCGGATTTCAGGACTTTTTCGACTTGCTTGCGGGCTTCTTCTTTGTCTACTTTTTCGTGGGCATCGCCGTAGCGGCGGACGCGGAGTGTCTCGATGGGGGCGCCGATCAGGTCTTCGATGGCGACTGGGTCGTCGAAGTTGCGGTAGCCGTCGCGGGGCGGGGCGAAAGCGCTGCAGGTTTTGCCGAAAGGCTCGGGGGCGGCGACGGAATTTTTTTCTGGCGGCGGGGACTTTTCGAGGTCGAGGATTATTTTGGGGTCTTTGGGCTTGTTTTGCGAGTGGCCGGGGCGGGTGGCGAGGGTGGCTATCACGGCGAGCGCGAGGAACGCGCCGAGTTGTTTCCGCCAGTTATGCGTCATTCTGTCCTCCCGTCGCCGCCGACTTTTCTTGGGCGATTTCGTGGACGCGGCGCAAGTCTAGCTTGCCTGTGCCTAGGTGCGGTAGCTCGTCAATGTGGAAGAACTGATTGGCGCGGGGGAGCCAGAGATTGGGCAGGTCGGATTTGGCTAGCTTTTCTAGGACCGGCTTCAGCGCTTCCGGTTCGAGCGTGTGCAGGACTACCAGGCGTTCGCCTTTTTTGCCGTCGGGGACGCCGGTTACCACGAATTGTCTTTCTGGCGAGTCTGCCAGCTCCTGCAATTTTTCCTCGATTTTTATGTGCGGGACCATTTCGCCGCCGATTTTGCTGAAGCGGCTTAGGCGATCGGTGATGGTTAGGAAGCCGTCTTCGTCCTGGGCGGCGATATCGCCGGTGACGTACCAGCCGTCTTGCAGGACTTCGGCTGTTTTCTCGGGCTTGCCTAGATAGCCTTTCATTACGTTGGGGCCGCGGACCAGCATCAGGCCGGGAGTGTTGATCGGCAGGCGCTCGTGGGTTTCGGGATCCACGATTCGAACGCTGACGCCGGGGAGGGGATGGCCGATGCGTCCGCGCTTGGCGCCGATCTGGCGGAATCCTGGGGCGCGGAAATCGCGCGTATTGACGGCGACTACTGGAGAACATTCTGTTGCGCCATAGCCTTCCAGCGGACGGATGCCGAAGCGATCTTCGAAGGCTAGCGCTAGCGGTTCGGGTAATTTTTCGGCGCCTACTACTACGTATTGCAGGCTGCCGAAATCTTCGGGGAGGCAGCGGCGCGTGTAGGCTTGCAGGAAAGTGGGAGTGGCCAGGAGGAAGGTGACGCGATAGTCGCGGACTAGTTCGCTGACGGCTACTAGATCGAGCGGGCTGGGATGAAAGGCGACTCCTATGCCCATAACTGCGGGGAGCCAGAGCGTGACTGTGAATCCGAAGGAGTGGAAGAAGGGGAGGACGCCTAGGAGGACGTCTCCTTTGGCTAGCATGAAGGTTTGGCCCATCTGGTCAATGTTGGACATGATGTTGTAGTGCGTGAGCATTACGCCTTTGGGTTCGCCGGTGCTGCCGCTGGAGAAGATTATGGTGGCTAGATCGTCTAGGGATTTTGTGTTTCCTTGGGCGCTCAGGGTGCGCTCGAGTGGTTTGCTTGGCAGGAACCAGAGGAGTAATGCGGTGATGCGTTCGAGGAAGCGCGGGGCGGCTGCGGCTTCTTCTAGCAAGATGGTTTTGCCGGGGACTTGCAGCGGGATTTTTTCTAGCAGGAGCTTGGTGGTGATTACTGTTTCGATTTTGCATTGTTCGGCGCAGGAGGCTAGCGTTTCGTTGGAGGCGGTGTAATTCAGATTCACTGGGATTTTTCCGCTTATCGCAGCGGCGAAATTTACTAGCGCGCCGGGGACTGACGGCGGCAGCAGGATGCCTACCATTTCCTGGTTCTTCCATGTTTCGCGGAGGCGTCGCGCTAGAAAGATGGCGCTGAGTAACGCGCTGCCCCAGCTCATGCGGGGGCGGCGTTTGTCTCCCATGGCGAAGCGGAATGGATAGTGATGCGCGGTGCGGATCAGCGAGCGCGGGAGCGTGTACATGCGGCTTTTGTGGTGGAGATAGGCGGCGCTCTGGAGTTCCTGGACGGCTTCGCGGACTTCGAAGGCGGTGGTGGTGGGCGGCATGGGCTTGCCGAAGCTTACTGTGACGGGGTAGGGAATTTTGCGCGGCATCTTCCAGATGAAGCGGCCGCGCTCGTAGCTGAAGATGCTGCCCCAGACGCCGTTGAGATTTACGGGGACGATGGGGGCATCCACGTTTTTCATGATGCGTTCCATGCCGCGGCGAAAGGGGAGTAATTGGCCAATGCGCGTGATTTGGCCTTCGGCGAAGATGCAGACGATTTCGTTGTTGCGGATGGCGTCGCTGGCTTCGCGGAGGGAGTGGATCATGTCGCGGGGGCGAAGCTGCGAGGAGATGGAGATTGCGCCGATCATTTTGGCGAAGGGCTTGATGTAGGGTTGGTCGTAGATGTCTTTGAAGATTAGGAAGCGGATGGGGCGGTCGGTGGAGGCGATTAGGAGCAGCGCGTCTACCAGTGACATGTGATTTGCGACGAAAAGGGCGCCGCCGATTTCGGGGATATTTTCGCGGCCTTCGACGCGGATGCGATAGACGGAGTGCGTGGCCATCCAGAGAACCAGGCGGAGCAGGGAATCGGGGAGCAAGTAAATGGAGTAGCCGGTCATGACGGCGGTGAGGATGGCGCCGTCGAGGAAGATTGCGGCGGCCGACTGGTGGAAGCGCGCGGAGAAAATGTTGTAGGCGCCGGCTGCTATGAAGATGCCGACGAAGGACCAGAAGTTTGCGGCGGCAATTACGCCGCCTTTCTGGTCGGGGCGCGGGCGGTGTTGGATTAACGCGTTTAGCGGGACGGCGAAGAAGCCGCCGGAGAATCCGAGCAGGCTGAGATCGGGGATGCGCAGGTGCACTAACCGCGCGAAAAACACGGATAGGCGCTCGAGGACGGGCCAGCCGACGTGCGAAGTCGCGGCTACGAGCCAGTGCGAGAGCGCGGCGCTGGGGGCGTCGAAATAGAGGAGCGCGCCGAAAATGGTCATGCCGAGCGCGCCTAGCGGAATCAGGCCGTACTCGATCTTGCCGCCGGAAAGGTAGCCCGCGGCGACGCTGCCTATTCCGATGCCGATTCCTACCGCGGCCTGCAGGTAGCTGATGTGGGTTTCGTCGACGCGCAGGACGTCGTGGCCGTAGATGATGATGGTGAATTGCAGCAGCGCGGCGAGGAAGAACAGATAGGTGTTGCCCATCACCGCCCAGGCTAGCGTGCGGTCGGCGAGGATGGTTTTCATCTGCTTACCCAAATCGCCGATCGGGTTCCATTGCAGTTTCTTGGAGGGGTCTGCTGCGGGCACATGAGTGATGCCGAAACTGGTTGCTAGGCCCAGGAGCGTGCAGCCCAGCAGGATGAAACCGGCGATTTGTTCGCGGCCGTGATAGCGCTCGGCCAAGGAGCCGGCGGCCATTACTGCTGTGATGCTGCCGAGAAAAGTACCCAGCTCGATGATTCCGTTGGCCCAGGAAAGTTTGCGTTCGGGCACTAACTCCGGCAGGAGGCCATACTTCGATGGTCCGAAAAGCGCGGACTGGGAGCTGATCAGAAATACCGCAGCACATTCGAGCGGAAGATTGTGCAGCCAGAGGCCTAGAATCGTCACGGCCATCACGAAAATTTCCATCAACTTCGTGCCGATGACGACGCTGCGCTTGCTGTAGCGATCGGCGAAATTGCCGCCGGCCATCGAGAAGAAGATGAATGGAAGCGCAAACAGTGCACCGACCACCAGGATCAGGTTTTCCCGGGTGTCCTTCGGGAAGTTCATGGCGACGATGATGTAAATCACCAGGAACTTGATGGCGTTGTCGTTGAAGGCGTTCTGGAATTGGGTGACGATCAGGCTCCAGAAGCCTAGCTGCCAGCCGGAGGTTCCGTCGCCGCGGAGATTTGCGGGCGTCGCGTTTGGCGGCGGGTGGGGAGCAGACGTGTGCGCGTCGGACGAGGCGGCTGCGGCCGGGTCAGCCATTTTGCCTCGCGCGTGGTGGATGGGAATCGAAAGTCATGGCCGAACCTCGGTACCAATTTGCCGGGAGTGCAGCGTAGTTTCAATGTATTTCAGGCGCGAAGGTGCCACAGCGAGAAGGAAGTCCGCGGGGGACCGTCGCGTGGGGAAGATCTAGTCAGATAATTTACGGAGCCAGACCTGGTAGGAGGTTTCTAAGAGTTCTAGTTTGCGGGAATAGAGCGCCGTGAAAGCGTCTATGGCGGGCTTGGGAACGCCGTCTTGATTGTGTTTTGGATCGTTCCAGAGGTAGTCGTCGAAGGCAATGATGGCGCCGGGCTTGGCTAGAGCGAAACTTAGAACCGCATCTTGCAAAACATTTAGGGTGGAGTGGCCGCCGTCTATGTAAATGAAGTCGAAGGAACGCGTCGGCAGGTTGCGCAGAATATCGGCGGAGAAACCGCGTTTGAATTCGGTGCGTTTCCCGCCTTGGGCGCGCTGGATGTTGGGCCAGAACAACGGTTGGTCGTTGCAATCGAGGCAGACCAGGCGCGACCTTTCAGAGATCGCAATATTGCGGAGCAGCCAGGTGCTGGCGCGGCCTTCGAAGCAGCCAATCTCGAGGATCCAGCAAGGTGTGCCGCGCAAGTTCTTCAGGTGCCGCCAGAAACTCGCGATGTTCGAGGAAAACCAGTCGGCGGTGAAAGTGTAGCCGACGGCATCTTGGCGGGGTGGAGGCGCGTCGGACGGCGAGGGTGTGGGAGTGGCGACGCGCGGGGCGCGCGGGAGTTTGAAAACGTCTGGCGGCGCGGCGGCTTGGAGAAAATGTTCGTCAATGATTTGGTGGAGGTGGCGGAGGAGGGAATCGCGATCGAGGGCCGGTGGCGCGGGTGTGCGGGATGACTGAGGTTCGCAAAGATAGAGCAAGGTCTGCACGTGAGCTTGCGCGGCGCCGGTGGCGAAGCTGAGGGCTTGGCGCAGGAAGACGGCGGCATCGTCGCGTTTTCCTGTGCTAGCAGGACGCCGAGATTCGCGGATGCGTCCGAGTGCGCGGGATTGAGCAGGAGGGCGCGGCGCAGCGCGCGTTCAGCGACGCTGAGCTGGACGACGGCCCAGTCGTTCCAGAGGTCGGGGGATTCACCTTGCAAAAGCGCAGCGGAAAGCATGAGGAAGCTTCGACGACCTGACCGTCGAGAAAAAGGCGTGTAGCGTCGGCGAGCTGGCTGCGGCAGGGCGATTCGGGGGCGGAGATGGCGATGTCGGTCGGCACAGGAGGAAGCTCCCGGACTTGTAGGCACGCCTGCGGCCAAGGAGTGCGCCCGAAAATTAGAATTCGCACATAGCGTTCACATGTACGCGGCGTTGGCCGCGTCCCACCGGCGGGCACTGGATGTGTTCGACTGCACGACGGTCACTTCCCACAAGCGGTCACCGCGCTCGAATTCTGCGCACTCACCGACGCATAACACGCTGTGAAAGCGGCACTTGCGGCGCTCATTCCCTGGCAGCGAACTTGCGCAATCTTCCCGAAGAGGAGGTGTGCCGATGAACACCGACTGGACTAGCTTGCGCGGAAAAATCAGGGCCACGTGTTTGGTGGGAGTTTCCGTTTACTTGCTGGGAGCGGGAGTCGCAAGCACGACCGCGTACACTCCGAGCGCCAACCGCGATGTGAATTATAGCTTCGTGACCGCTGGCGACACTCTAACGTCGCCACCGAATGCTCCTTCCCCTGCGCCGGAGCTCACCAAGGATGAAACCTTCACCAATCAGACCGACGTTCGCGACTATCTTTTCACCCTGGATGACGCCACGCGCATGGTGCATCTGAACATTGCGGCGGAAGTGAAACACGGCCGGGTTCGCTGGGAACTGATCGATCCGACGGGAGCCACGCGTACAGAAATCAGGACCACCGAGCGAGCCAGCATGGATACGACGAATATTCAGGCGATCAAGGGCGAATGGCACTTGCGGATGACGCTGGAAGATGCGACGGGAAGCTATCACGTGCATTGGGTTGGGTAAGCAACATTACGAGTCCGATTCCTAGCGCTGGGTGTGCGGAGGTATGGCGATGGAAAGTGTGTGGCGAAATTTGCGGCATGCGTTGCGGCTATTGGCGAAGAGTCCCGGATTCACGGTCGTGGCGGTGCTGACACTGGCGCTGGGAATCGGCGCGAACGCGGCGATCTTCTCGGTCGTGTATACGGCGTTGCTGCGGCCGCTGCCTTACTACGAGCCGGAGCGCCTGATTACCCTTGGGGAAGGGCGCACGCAGACCCGGGACACCGAGGTGGTGAACCGAAATAGCTCCTACCCGGACTTCGTGGATTGGCAGAAAACGGCGAAGAGCTTCAAATCTTTGACGGCTTTCAGCTTCGACACGTTCACTTTGGCGGGGAACGGAGAGCCCAAGGCGGTCTTTGCGACGCAGGTGATGCCGAACTTTTTTTCCACGCTGGGCGTGAAGCCAGCTCTCGGGCGTGCGTTTGTGGATGGCGAGAATGTGGGCGACGGGCCGCACGTGGTGATGCTGACCTATGGCTACTGGCGCAGCGATTTCGGGGGCGATCCGAAGGCGATTGGCCGCACCGTCACGCTGGACAACAAACCGGCGACGATCGTGGGAGTGCTGCCGCGCGATTTTCAATTTGCGCCGTCGAACGGTTTTCCGCTGTGGGTGCCGATGCACCCGACGCAAGACCTCTTGACGCGCAGAAACCTTCGCTGGCTGAACGTGTTTGCGCGGCTGGCGCCGGGAGTGAGCGCGGCGCAGGCGCACGCGGAGATGGACGGAATCACGGCGCAACTGGCGCGCGAATATCCGCAGCAGGACGGATCCGTATTCGTGAACATCGAGACGCTGCGGCACAGAATCGTGGGACAAGTGCAGCCATTGCTGCTGGTAATTTTCGGCGCGGTGGGATTCGTATTGCTGATTGCCTGCGCGAACGTAGCGAACCTGATGATGACGCGCGCGGCGGCGCGGCGAAAGGAGTTTGCGATTCGCACGGCGCTGGGCGCGAGCCGGGGACAGCTGGTGGCGCAACTGCTGACAGAAAGCATTTTGCTGGCGGCATTGGGCGCGGCGGTGGGATTCGCAGCGGCGGGGTGGGGCGTGAGCGCGCTGATCGCCGCGATTCCGCAGCCCGTGCTGAGCTCGCTGCCGAATTTGCGTGATGCGGGGACCGATCTGCCGGTGCTGGCATTTCTGTGTGGTGTGACGTTGCTGACCGCGATTCTTTTTGGGCTGGCGCCGGCGCTGGCGATGCCGCAAAGCAGAGTGAGCGACGCGTTGAAGGATGAGTCGCGGGGCGGCACCAGCACGGCGAATACACGGTTGCGCAACATGGTGGTGACGGCGGAGATCGCGGTGTCGCTGGTACTGCTCGTTGGCGCGGGGCTGATGTTGCAGAGTCTGCGCGCCCTGCTGCACCAGGATCCGGGTTTTTCCATTCGCAATTTGCTGGTTTTTTCGGTGAACTTGCCGGACAGCTCGTATCCGAGCGACAAGAATTATCCGGGAGATAGTCCGGCCGCCCGATTGTTCGAGCATCAGTTCAGCGAAGAATTGCGTAATACGCCCGGCGTGCAAGACGTTGGAGTGACGAGCGCTTTGCCGATTGGTGGAAGCGGCGGCTCGATCCGGTTTCTGGTGCAGGGCCGTCCGACGGCGACAGGCCAGGAAGACGAATGCGACATCATTACTGCGACATCAGGATATTTTTCTACTCTGCATGTGCCGCTGATTTCGGGGCGATTCTTTTCTGCGACAGACACCTTGGAAGCTCCGTGGGTGATGATGGTGAATCAAGCGTTCGTGAAGCAGTTTTTTCCGAACGAAGACGCGGTGGGGAAACGCGTGCGATTTACGTTTGACGCTAGGGAACCGTATCGCGAGATCGTGGGAGTGGTGGGAAACATCGCGCAGGACGATTTGGCGGGGCCACCTACGCCGATCATTTACGTCGCGAACGAGCAGGGGCCTTCGACATATCTTACATATATGGTTCGCACCGCGGGAGATCCGGCGGCGTTTGTAGGCTCGGCGCAGGCGGCGTTGCACGAACTGGATCCGCAGCTTCCTTTGATTCAGCCGCAGACGATGGAGCACTTCACGGATCAGACGCCGGCGGTGTTCTTGCGGCGCTATCCATCATATGTGATCGGAAGTTTTGCGGGGTTGGCGCTGATTCTGGCGATGATTGGTTTGTATGGGTTGATTTCGTTTACGGTGGCGCAGCGCACGCGGGAGATTGGGATTCGCGTGGCCTTGGGAGCGCAGCCGCGGGATATTTTGGAGTTGGTGATGCGGCAGGGGATTGGGGCGGTGGTGATTGGCGTGGCGGTGGGAGTGGTGGCGGCGTTGGCATTGACGCGCTTGATGGCTAGTTTGCTTTTTGGCGTGAAGCCCACCGACGCGCTGACTTTTTTGAGCGTCGCGGCGCTTTTGACGTGCGTGGCGCTGGCGGCTAGCTACATTCCGGCGCGGCGGGCGATGCGGACGGATCCGCTGGTGGCGTTGCGGCACGAATAACCTTTTCGGGTTTCGCGCGTATAACAACACGTAGCGCGCTTCGGGGAAGGGTGTGTGAACTCGAGTACCGCAGCGTTGTCGCCAAAGGATTCCAGCGATTTTATGGTGATTGTGCGGGCTGGATTAACCTGCGGGGTTATGGACATCACTGCGGCGGTAGTCGTTTACGGGCTGGTTTACGGAGTTCGTCCCATCCAGCTTTTGCAGGGCATCGCTAGCGGGTTGTTGGGGCAACAGGCGTATCGCGGCGGAATCGCGACGGCGCTGGTGGGTTTGTGGTTGCATTTCATCATCGCGTTTTCTGTGGCTGCGGCCTACTTCGTGCAGAGTCAGAAGATACGGTTCTTGCTGGAGCACGCTGAGTTCTCAGGCGTTTTATACGGCGTGGCGGTCTACTTCGTTATGCAACAGATCGTGGCGTTGTCCGCTACGCAGAAACATCCGTTTTCCGTGAAGCTGATGTTAATCGGCGTTGTCATCCACATTTTTTGCGTCGGGCTTCCGATTGCCTTGGTGGTGCGCGAGTATTCGAGCTGATCGTAAGTAGTCATGGGCACGCGTGCCGATGAATCTGCCGAAGTTCTGCGGAACTGTATGGAACGTCTAGCAAAACCGAAGAGCACAGCCAAGAGTGGCTGTGCCACACCTAGGCCAGCACGCGGAGCGGGGATTTTGCCGTCTGCGCTGCTGCGGGCGGGACCGTTACTTCTGGCAGCGGAGTGTCGCGCTTTTTGTATTTTGTGGTGATGTAATCGTCTACTAGTTTTTGGAAGGCGGCGGAGAGTTCTTCGTAAGTGCCTTCTAGCGTGTTGAAGTGTTTGCCATCAATATAGACTGGGCAGCGGGGGGCTTCTCCTGTGCCTGGCAGGCTGATGCCGATGTTGGCGGCTTTGGATTCGCCGGGGCCGTTGACGATGCAGCCCATCACTGCCAGCTTCATTTCTTCTACGCCTTCGTATTGACGCTTCCATTCCGGCATTTTGTTGCGGATATATCCTTGAATGCTTTCGGCTAATTCCTGGAAGGTGGTGCTGGTGGTGCGTCCGCAGCCGGGGCACGCGGTGACGCTGGGCGCGAAGGTGCGCAGGCCTAGCGATTGCAGGAGTTCGCAGGCGGCATAGACTTCGTCGCGGCGATCGCCGCCGGGGCGCGGAGTGAGCGAGACGCGGATGGTGTCGCCGATGCCTTCATTCAGCAGGATGCCCATTGAAGCGGAGGACCATACGAGACCTTTCGCGCCCATGCCGGCTTCGGTTAGGCCAAGGTGCAGGGGTTGATCGGTCTTGGCGGCCAGGTCGCGATAAATTTCGATTAGATCGTGCGGACGCGAAACTTTGCAGGAAATTATGATTTGGTCTTTGCGCAGACCACATTCGAGCGCTAGTTCGGTGGATTGCAGCGCGGAAAGGACCATGCATTCGTTGATGATCTCTTCGGAGGTTTTGCCTAGGTCTTTGTCGGTGTTTTCCTGCATTTTGCGCATGACTAGCTCTTGGTTGAGCGAGCCGCCGTTGACGCCGATGCGCACGGGCTTATTGTGATCGCGCGCTACTTTGCAGATGGTGGAGAATTGCTCGTCGCGGCGCTGGCCGGCGCCAACGTTGCCGGGATTGATGCGGTATTTATCCAGCGCGGTGGCGCAGGCTGGATATTTGGTTAGCAGGACGTGGCCGTTGTAGTGGAAGTCGCCGATGACGGGGACGTCGCAGCCGTTATCGAGGAGGCGCTTTTTGATTTCGGGGACGGCGGCGGCGGCTTCGGGGATGTTTACCGTTATGCGAACGAGTTCTGAGCCGGCTTGGGCTAGTTCGAGGCATTGTTGCGCGGTCGAGGCGATGTCTACCGTATCGGTGTTGGTCATCGATTGGACGACCACCGGGGCGCCGCCGCCTACTTGAATCTTGCCTACTTTTACACCTACGGTTTTGTGACGCGTCTTTGTCATTGCAATTCTATTGTAGCGAATCTGCGGCTTGAGTGGGTAGCGGCGTGACGACGGAGTTTACAATTGAAAGTCAAAGGCGATTCCAAGGCCGAGACGTAGAGGACGCAGAGAACAGCGACGCCTGGGCGATTGTTTGCGCCTCGCCGGTAGCTAGAATTCGGGGCGGCGGCCTATGCTGCTGGGTTTGGCGTTGGCGCGCGACGGCGGAGGCGCGATTGTGGCCATTTTGCGAATCATGGCCAGGACTAGCTTTTTGTCGTCGTCGGAGAGCGTAGTGGAATATTTTTTGATGTCGGCCAGGAAGCGGATTTCTTCGTCGGAGAGCTCGCCTAGGACTTTGCGGGTTTCGCGATCGCCGGGAGTGTCGCTGCCGGGGAAAAAATCGGCTAGCGAGATTTCCATGGCTTCGGCGATTTTTGCGAGAGTCTCGAGCGAGGGAACGGTGTGGCCGTTCTCAACGCGAGAGAGGTAGCAGCGAAGCAGGCCGGTGCGGCGCTCGATGTCGCCCTGGGATAGGCCGCGGTCGGCCCGGTAAGACTTGATGACTTCTCCGATGTTGACCTTCGGCTTCTCTTTGGGCATGGGTATCGTTCCTCTAACTGGGGCGTATCTTACGAGTTAACCCCAAAGGGGCGCAAGAGTTTTTTCGTACAGTGTTCCTGACAGGAACATTTTTCAATCCGCGCGATGGAAAGTGCCGGCATCAGCTGGCGGATTGCGGTACGGGAGCGTGATGTAGAGGCGGTGCGCAGCGCTTTCCCGCGCGTTTGCTTTCGTAAAGCGCGACATCCGCACGCTGCAAAAATTCCTGGGCGGTTTCGCCGGCTTTGTAGTCGGTCCAGCCGCGGGAGAACTGCAGCCGGATTTTGTCGCCAGCGAAGTCGAACTCGAGACCTTCCAGGCGGCCAAGAACGTGGCGGACTTCTTCCGAGCGGCATTCGGGAAGGATGGCCATGAATTCGTCGCCGCCCAGGCGGACGGCGAGGTCGGAACCGCGAATGGCGCGTTGCAAGCGATCGGCAAAACCTTTCAGCAGCGTGTCACCGGCGGCGTGGCCGTGATTGTCATTGATTTGTTTCAGGCCGTCCACGTCCACTAACAGAACGGTGAGGGGGCGAGCGTGACGTTGCGCGCGGCTTATTTCTTGCGCGAGACGTTGTTCGCCGGAGCGGCGATTGTAGAGCCCGGTGAGTTGATCGAGGGCTGCGAGTTTATAGACTTCCGAGGCCAGCGATTCGACTTTGGCCAGGGACTGAATCTGGTCGGCGACCTGACGATGCAGGCGCATGATTTGAGTTTGCTGATAGACGAGGTAGACGCTGAAGACCAGGACGAGGCCGACGAGCGCGCGGACAGCTTGGTTCAAGAAAAAGGAGTAGGTGCCTTGGTCGTGATCGAGCATGGCGGGGAAGGCAAAAGAGGCGACGCCGAGCGTAAGGAGCAGAACCACCGCGACCGTTGTGGACCACAGCCACCACTGGCGACGATCGAGATACTGGAGACGTTCGCGAATTTGCTCGGGCTCGAGGTTCGGGCCGGAGGCATGCTCCGTCTGGATATTCGGGTTCGTTTTGGTCATAGAATTTTTGGGATCAGTGCCTGCCCGAAGAATGCCAGACCGGTTAGCGCCACTCTATACGTAAGTTTCGCGGGGTTTCCATCTCAGTAACGGCATTTTGACGTATTCCACTTATCATCTTAGAACATACCCAGGTTCGACTGTTTCGCCCTCTCCTGTCCATCATCAATTGTTCCTTTAGTTTCCGAGGCCCCTGCCGGGCCGTCGTTCGGCGGGCCTCGTTGCAAGCCGCGCGGTCTTGCTTCTAATCCTGAGCAATTCGCGGCATAAGCCCCTTCATTTTCGCCTCCTCTTTACCTTCGCGGAGCGCCTTCGGGCGCGCAAAAAGCCCGCAAATCCAGGAGAGCAAAATGAATCGAAAGATGATCGTGTCGTTGTGTCTCGTTGTAAGCGCAACGGTTGCGTTGAGCCTCACGCCGAGTCACCCCCAGCATCTGTCATGCACATCCCTTATCGTTGACGACGGGACGCAGCCGCCAGTTCCACCGAAGGGGCCAGGTGCCTTCTCCTCGCTGAATGACGGCACTCAGCCACCGGTGCCTCCAAAAGGCCCGGGCGCCGCTGCCCTAATTGCGGACGGTACGCAACCGCCGGTGCCGCCGAAAGGCCCAGGGACGACTCGTGTGGCATTGTCGGTCTCGCAGCAGGACACAAACGGTGCTAGATTAGTTGCACTTGCAGCCGACGGGACGCAGCCTCCGGTGCCACCGAAGGGACCGGGACGACTCGCATAGCGAACACGCTGGCGTTCCATCGATAGAAAGGCGTGCTGCCGAGAGTAATTGACGGGAAAAGGGGGAGTTCACGTGATATCTCCCCTTTTTCGTAGTGCTATCCGCGGCAGTTAACGAAATGCTAAGTTTACTTCTATGGCAAGCCGGGCTATTGCTCGAGTCGTTGATACTGGTTCGAGCTGTGCACAGCAGGATGGTGACGAAGTTCCCGTATTTTTACGGCTACATTTTTTGCGTATTCGTGGTGTCGCTGGGCCTCTATATCGGCAATGCAGTGCGTCCGGACTTTTATGAAAATTGGTACTGGCCGACGCAATTCGCGACGCTGTTGGCGGGATGCGGAGTCGTCCTTGATGCGGTACAGCACTCGTTCGGATTTTATCCGGGCGCCGAGCGGGTGGCGCGGCTGGCGTGCCTGGCAATATTTGGCGCCACGATTTTCTACGTGGGATCGAAGGCCGTGATGCAGGCGGAACTGACGCCATTAGCGGTGACAGTGGGACTGGAGCGCGACCTTCGGGTTATCGAGGCGCTGCTGCTGTTCACGGTTTTGAGCATCGTGTTTTACTATGGCATCGAGCTGGGTAGAAATTTGGTCGGTCTGATTGTGGGTTTTGGGACTTACGTCGGAGTCAGCCTGATCTCCTTGGCAGTGCGCGCGTTCGCCGGCCCTCGCTTCAATGAAACCTGGGGCATCCTGCAAAGCAGCGCCTACCTGCTTTCCCTGATGGTGTGGATGGTTGCACTCTGGTCTTATAGCCCGCAGGTGGTGCCATCGGGTCGATCGCGCATGGAGAGTGACTACGAGGCGCTGGCGGGCGCCACGAGAGAGATTCTGAGTTCTTTGCGATCTTACTTCAAACGGACGGCTCGCTTGTGACAGCTCTGATCATCTACTTGCTGATCGGCGCGGGGCTTCTTGTCTTCCTGATCGCGCTGGCGCGGCGGAAGGGCGCTCCCGTGGAGGGATGCGGGCAGGAATTTGTGGAGGCGCGGCACGCGTTGCGGGCGCTGCGATCAGGTCTGCTGCCGGCGAATCTGATCGAGCGGATTTTTGGCCGGGGCGACCTTGAATACGTGACGGCGGAGACTCCTCCTGAAATTCGCAGGCTGTTCCTGGCGGAAAGAAAAAGAATTTCGCTCATATGGGCGCGCCGGGTGCGCCTGGAGATCCGCAACTTGATGCGTTTTCATCTCGGCTACTCGCGGTTCCAGGCCAAAATGAGCCTTACTACCGAATTGCGCCTGGCGTTCGACTTCCTAGTGCTTCTGCTCGCATGCCGCATGCTGCAGTTCGTGCTCTTCTCCAGAGGTCCGTACGGAGCGACGGCCATGGTGGGGGTCGCGGTGGGAGCGGCCGCGAGAGTGTGCAGAATTTCCGAAAAATCGCTGGCCTTCCTGAACCCGTTGACGGGTGAAGCCCTGGCGAACGAAACGGCGGGCGGGGGCGCTCCTCTTTAGCCATGACGCTGCCGGCCAAAGCGAAGGACGTGCAGGCGGCGACTGAGGATCTAAGACGCCGCACTCTCGCGCACATGCCAGTTGCGCTGGAACGGCTCATCTTTCTTTCTTCTACGCGCGATTACAACACCGGCCTCTATCATCACGATGGCTTGGCCCTGCGGTTTTCCGAGGAATCGGCGTGCGAGGCGCTGGCGGATTGCCACCGCGAAGCATTTCGCGAACTCATTGCCGCCCCATTGCACGAACTGGTGCATCAATTGAAACGTTACGCGGACCGGTCCCACGCTTCCATGAGCGATTTCATCGCTGCGTGGCGTGATTTGGAGCCTTACCGCGTGGCCATTCCCGCAGGCACCGACTCCCTGGCAAGCGAACTTCTATTCTCGAACCTCAAGATTGCGCTGGCTATTTTGGAGACGCGGCTGATGACGCCGTGGCCGGCGAAACCAAGCGCATCGCCACGCCCGTCACTTGTCCGATGATCTCGGCTTCGGCAGGATAGACGAATTGCTGGATGGACGAACCAGAAAGCGGATGGGGTATCAGCGCAAGCTGCGATGCGGCTAGCTCGACCCACGAGCAGGCGTAGCTATCGCGCAGTTCGACGAAATAGATGGGGCGGTCGAACTCAGTGCGCCATTCCGAGGAGCGCACTCGATTCACGCGGCTGTCAATCTGGACCAAGGAACCAGGGCGCAGCAGTGGGGACATGAAATAATCATCGGTCCCGATATAGCCGTATTGGCAGTGGCGCACGTCCAACATCTGCAGCAAGGACAGCGGTACCTCTCCCCAGGCCTCCACCATGCGCGAGATCAGGTTGGTCTTCTCCAGAGTGAACCCGCGATCGAAGCGTATCGGGAAGGTGACTGCCTTGTCCGCATCCGGCGCCTCCATAGCGGCGAGGTGCGTATTCTGCAGCGGCGTCGAGAGTTGATAGCGGATGGTGTCCGCAAGCGAGATCCCAAAGAGGGTCAGAAGCTGGGTGAACTTAATGCGGTAGATGACGCTGAGGCTGAACAGCTTGTAGATGCTGGGCACGGAGTTCTTGTTTTCGAGCTGGGTGAGCCAGGCATTCGAGATGCAAAACTCTTCGTTGGCAGATTCGACAGCAATCTTCCTGCTCAGTTCCTCAACCTCTCGCGTGGTAACCCCGAGCCGGTTGCGGATTTCCCTAAGTTGGTCTCCCGGCCGAAAACCTGACTGCATGCGTGCGCCCTGCTCTCTTACGAACGAATCTGCAGGAGACGAAAGCCGTCTGCCTGCTTAATCAATTGGTTATTCAAGACTACAGCAGTCTCCGCGGAATGGCACCTCCGGGGCCCGGCTGCGCGGGCTTGGCGCAATGAAAATACAGTCGAATCTCAGAAAACGCAAAAGTTTGCTTTCAATTGGAAGCAGCCAGACGATTCGAGCGACTTCATTGCGCTTTTGTAAAAGCGCAATGAATAACTTGGTGCGCGTGCGTTCTGAACGACTGACGCCAGCTTTCGCTCGCGCGGCGTCGTGCGGGCATGCAGTAACGTTAGTTCACGGAGCGTTTCTCGCCGCAATTGGTACATGCGCAGAATTACGGAAGAGGCCAATAACGCTACGACGTTACTCATTAGTATCGCAACCGGAATGCGGCGGGTTGTTGCCAGGTGCGGAGCTGAAACCCGGGCGACTAAGCGGCGACGGTTCACTTTTTAGCGTCAATCACCTGCGGAAAACTAGCTACGCCCCCGCGATTGTGCGAACCTGAACCCGCCTGCAGCCCGGTAGGGAGCGGAAACCATGGGTGGTTTTTCTGGCGCACCTTTAAATCCCGGAGGAGCTTATCGGGAGCACCGCGAGGTACCGCGGTACACCCTGATTGCGAGTATCGAATTGCGCGAGCCGGTGACTGATACGCGCATTTCGGGACGCATCTCTGAAATCAGCCGGAAGGGTTGCTATGTGGATGTCCTGATCACCTTACCGCAAGGCACGCAGCTGGATGTACGCATCTCGCGGGATCAAGGGACCTTCACATCGAAGGGTAAGATTGTATACGTGCAGGAAGGGATGGGGATGGGAGTGGCGTTTCTCGATATCGCTCCCGAGCAGTTGAAGACACTGGATACCTGGCTCGCAGAGATTTCCTCGTAACGCATCGAATCAAGATTACTATCGAACATGCGGCGAAAGTGTGCGCGAGCGCCGATTTTAGAAACCTGGCGCGCTTGCGGTAAGATGATCGGTAGCAGTTCCTATGGGAGGAGCTCGGTGGGTTTCAGCGCCAGCACGCGGCAGTTGGGAAACGTTACCGTAGTGGATGTTCGCGGCCGGTTCACTCTAATCGAAGGCCAGGCAGTTCATGAGTTGCTGATGGATCTCTTCGAGGATGGGCGAAAGCGAGTGTTATTAAATTTTCGGGACGTTTCTTATTTGGACAGTTCCGGAATCGGCCAGCTGATCCGGGGATTGTATTCGGCGCGAAAAAATAATGCCGAGCTCCACGCCGTGGATTTGAGCCCGCGTGCGCGGGAAATTTTGCACATGACCAACCTTCACACCGTCTTCACGGATTTTCCTGACGAACAGACAGCGCTCCGCACGATCGCTTCACAGTAGGTCTCAGATTTTCGCGAGTCGTGCCGGTAGCCGTGAGATCGGCGCCAGTTCGAGACCCGGCGCTGCAGCTACTTCTGAATCACTCCGCAGGCGATTCGTGCGCCGGAGTTTCCGGAGGGATCGGTCTTGTAATCGTCCATGTTGGCGTGAATCACAATCGAAGTGCCGCCCGGTTGGAATAGGGAAGTCGGGCCATCGCCGAGAGTGACGTTCGTATCTAGCATAGAAGCAGTGGCGTGGCCATCGGCATTCACTTCGATATTCGGCAAGTCGCCGTTGTGCGGACCCTGGGGATTGTCCTTGCCGTGTTTCTTGCCTGCGGGGTTGAAGTGGGGCCCCGCGGTTTTAAAATCGGGCCCTTCGCATTTGCCCACTGCGTGAATGTGAATCCCATGAATTCCGGGCGGGAGTTCGGCGACGTCAACGTCAATGCGAACACCGCCTTCGGAGGGCCCGAATGCTGCCGTGCCGATTTTTTGGCCTGACGCGTTCAAGATGTCAGCGTGCCCGGATTGCGCGAGCTGCGCCCGCTTCTGCTGCTCGGACGGCTTCGAGTCAACCGGCGCGGTGGATTGCGCTCCGACTGGCTGCATACTTGCGCATGATAGAGACACGAGCGCGGCGAGAATAATGGCGGACGGCTTCATGGACTACCTCACATAGGACCGGGCGCTGGATACCAATCACAGTTATAGATGCGCCGCACCTGGAAAAGCAACCGCGAAAGGGGCGCGTAGCGTTGCTAGACGCCGTGGGCGATACTTTACTGCTGAAGCACGCGCATGACAACGAGCGTCATGTCGCCGAGTTGCGGCATGTCATTCGCGAGTGTTTCGCCGGGCTAGTGCTGCACGGTCGAGGCGACCGGTTCGATCGGATGTAGGTAACCGGCGGGCAGCGCGGCGAGATGCGCGGACTTGTGCGCGGAGCAGCCTGCTACGTTTGGCGAATGGTCAACGATTGCGCGGAAGCCGGTGGTTTCCTTGATGCGGGTGCGGACGCCGTCAATCGTTGTGGGAATGGGTTGGTGCGGTTTGTTTTTCAGGACGAAGATTCCGATCGCGGCTTCGCCGGGGCTGTCGAAGCTGGCGCCGACACCCACTCCTTGAACCGCTGGGTCGCTCATGAGTTCGGCGACGTGCTTTTCTTTGATCTGGCGTGCACTTTCGATGGCGCTCGCTGGGACCGCGGTGGCCTGCGCGGCGGCTGATTCTGCTGCTAGCTGCGCGGCTTGTTGCTGGCTCAATGCGCCTTGCGCGGAGGGATTGCCAGTTTCGATGATTCTGGTGCGTACGCCGTCGATTTCCGGCGGAATGCTTGCATGCGTTGTGCCCGGTGCGGCGAAGATCAGGATGGCTGGCTCTTTCGGCGAATCGAGGCTCATCCCTGCGCTGTAGGCCGTCACGCCCTGGGTATTTAAGATTTGCGCTGCGTTGTGCGTGATTGCGGCGCTGGCATTTTGCAGAGCGCTGCCGGTGGCTTTCGCAGATTGCGGCGTTACGGTAACGGAACTCAATCCGGGCAAGCTGCAGCCTGCGACCGCGTGCTGCGCGCCGCCGACGAACGTGAATGTAGGTGTGCCAGTCGTGGTCGCTTTCAGCGCGGCCAGCACATCGGCAACTGGATTTCCGATCGAGTCATTGGCATCGCCCGCAAACATCAGAGCCACGGGTTGCGCGGTGGCTGCATCCACGGCCAGCGAGCCGGAATCGCCGTTTCCGATGAAACCTTGTCCGTTGGACATATTATTAACGAAGATTGTGTCGCTGTAGGTCACGTTGATTGGCGTGGTCGAGCACCCCTTGGTGTAATTGACCAGGGAACTCATATCAATGAATTCGACCTCAGCACAGGTCAAGCCCGTCGTGCGTCCGCTTTTCGCGAGCAATTGCCCCATGGTCGCAACCATACCCGAACCAGCAGCGGGAGGTGCAGGTTGCGGAACCTGCACGCCGTTGATGGTGCTGAGCGCGCCTAACTCAAGAATGTTGTCTTTGGGATCTACTTGGCCGCTGGCGACGAGCCCCGTCGTCACATCCACGGGCGTCGCGGGGATTGGCTGCGTTTCTAGGCTGATGATGTCGGCGACGGTGCCGACGTTGATTGTGCCGGCCGTCTCACAGTTTGTTTCGATAATGCCGGGCTGCGTGACTTCCTGCCCCACAGTCGCGCCGTCGCTCAAGCCCAACACGTGGTTGTTGGACAGGATGTACGTTTTGCCGCCACCGCTCACCAGCGAGCCGAGCGTGCCGCCCGTGCAGGTATTGGAATTCGTGCACAAGGAATTTGCATTGCCGCCCGACGATCCCAATTGCACGGGAGCGGCAAGCGCCTGTTGGTTGAGAGAGTTGACATTGAACTGGACCGACGCGCCTGCGCTCGATTTGGCCTGCGAAATGGCGGTGACCGTGACCACAGCCGGGTCGGTGCTGTTCGTGGTCGCGACGGTGGGCACGGTATTGGGAGCCACGTAAGTGCCGCTTGCAGAGATGGTGCCGCAGGCCGTCGTTGTGGTGGCTGTGGCCGTGCAGCTTATGCTCCAGCTGACCGCTTGATTCGAGGTACCGGTGACCGTAGCGCTGAATTGCACGGTCTGGAAGGTCTCCACGCTGTTTGCGTTCGCGGAAATTGTCACTGTGACTGGGGTCGAGCTTCCGCCTCCCCCACAGCCGACGAATGCCAGCGCTGCGACGATCAGAACGGCCACTGAACTTTTGCGTGTGGTCATAGCCTCTCCCGAATGAAGCAAACTGCGAGATTTATGGCCCAAAGTTTGTGCGGCGAGCGCGCGGCGCATTGAGTGTGGCGTGCGCGTATCCCAAAGTTAAGTTCCTGGATACTAGCCTTTTTCCGCAGCGATTGAATGTTAAAAGGTATTTACCTGGCCCGTCTGTCCCCTAAACAGATGCGGCGCTCGGGAAGCGGGTTTCCTCTGCGATTTGTAACTTTTTGTGCTTGAGCGGCCGCCGGCGATGTTGGCGACAGTTTGATGCCCGACCCTTCCGACCATTGCGGACGCAAGCAAGAATCGCTAAGCGGTATCCAAAATTACACAGGAACGCGACTGATTCGAGGCCTATCGAATGCAATTTGCGAGCTGCTAAGCTCTTCAAAAGGCGCAGCTTGCGAAATGACGCCCATGCTGGCATTTGCATTGCGTGATTTGTGAGTAGCTGCACGCCGAAGGCATTAGCAACCGGCATCGCAAGGGAATAGTTCCAAAATTCGAGAAGCGAGGCCCTGAAAATGAACTCAGACCAACTGGAAGGGAAATGGAAACAGGTGAAAGGCGAAGTGCGAGAAAAGTGGGGACAACTGACTGACGACGACATTCACGTGATCGCCGGAAGGCGGGATCAATTGATCGGCAGAATTCAGGAACGCTACGGAATTGCAAAGGAAACTGCGACGCAGGAGGTGGATACGTTCCTGAAAAAACTTAATGCAGAGTCCGCTCGAGATCGAGAGTTCGATGAGCGGGTCGAGCGCGCCAAGACAACGGGCGCGGGGCAGCACTAGAGCACGGCGAATTGTTTGGTGGAGTCAGCACCAGAAACTCCGGCTTCGAGCGGCTCAACCTGGGATTTAATCCCGGGTTGGGCGCTGAGGCCGAATAGCACGGCAGTCTTCTTCACTGCTCGTCGAGATATTCTTCTGGGACGTCATTCTCCGGCACTTCTCCCGTTTTAACCTCGCCTTGATCAGCGTCCGGCGCATTTTCCACACCGCTCACGATGCCCGCTTCGTAGTCCTGACCTTCCTCCGCCAATTCCTCGACGCTTTCGGAATCCGCCAGTTCGCGGCCGGACAATCCCTGGACGTCGCCGGATTGTCCACCGGAATCGGGACCGATCCCGCGATTGCCTCGCGGGGAGATCGGATTCGAAATCTCGGCGGCAGGGCGGCGCCGGATTTTCTTGCGGCGGGCGGGCTTCCTTATGGCCGGCACTTTTTTCTTGAGCGCGAGCTTCTTCCTGGGAGCAGCTTTTTTCGCGGACTTCTTCTTGCGAGCAGGTTTTTTCTTGGCCATGGCAAAAGTCTATCACCCACACACGCCGCGGACAACTTTGGCTGGAGCACAATAGTGATTTCCGATTGTGCGGCTTACCAGGAGTCAGCACGCTGGCACTTCCCAGAAGCCGGACGTCTGGGCGCGAGAACTTCCGCTTAGCCCGTTGTTCGCGAGCTATTGGTTGAATACTCTCCGATGTCCGAAGTTCGACTACATCACCAGGGGAGCGGGCCGGCATCGTTCGAGAACGTGCCCGTCGGACCATCCAGACCGAGCAGCGCGAGGCGCACTGGCTCGCGCGCGCCCTCTTCGATAGTCCGCGTGCCCGTATAGTTGTTAAGGTTCGTCTTGGTGTATCCCGGGCAGGCGGCGTTCACCTTGATCCCGGTCGACTCCAGCTCGATCGCCATGGCGACAGTAATTGCGTTGAGAGCCGTCTTGGACGCAGGGTAGACGGGGCCGAAGATCGAGCGCCAGGCGTAGGCCGGGTCCGAGTTCCGGGTCAGCGAGCCAACGCCGCTCGATACGTTCACGATGCGCGCTGCCGGCGCCTCGCGCAGCAGCGGCAGCATCGCCTGGGTAACGGCGAGCACGCCGAACACGTTGGTGTCCCACACCGCGCGCATTTCATCGAGGGACACGTTGCTCGGGCGGGTTAACTTGGCGTGATCCTGGACGGACATGTCCGGCAGCTTACTCCTATTCGAGATGGCCGCGTTGTTGACGAGCACGTCGAGGCGGCCAAACTCCTCGCAGATGCGCTTCTCCGCGGCGATGATGGAAGCCTGATCCGTCACGTCGAGCTGGAGCGCGTGTGCGTCGGGCCCAATCTGCTTGGCCGCAGCCTCGCCACGCTCGAAATTGCGCGACCCGACCAGCACGGTGAAGCCGCGTGCCGCGAGATCCTTTGCGATTTGAAAACCGATTCCTTGATTAGCCCCGGTGACCAGGGCGACAGGTTTGTTCTGCACGGTAATCTCCTTTTTTGGGGGCGGGCTATGGTGATAAATGATCAACGCTTCGGGCCGTCGTTACTGTCGTCGTTACTGTCGAAGACTGCGACCAATCGACTCCAGATCCGCAAGCACCGGCGCCGGGATTTGGAGCGTCGCAGCCTTCAGATTCTCGCGAAGATGCCCGACTGACGACGTTCCCGGAATCAGCAACATGTTTGGCGAGCGCTGCAGAAGCCAGGCCAGCGCAACTTGCATCGGTGTGGCATTCAGCGAGGCGGCCGCTACGTCGAGTGCCGATGACTGTAGTGGAGTGAACCCTCCCAGCGGGAAAAAAGGAACATAGGCAATACATTGCGCCGCCAGCTCGTCGATCAAAGCATCGTCTTTCCTCTGCGCCACGTTGTAGAAATTCTGCACGCACACGATCTCGGTAATGGTTCGAGCCTCCGACACTTGCTTGGGACTTACATTGCTCAATCCGATGTGACGAATCAGCCCCTGACGCTTCAGTTCGGCCAGTGCCGTCAACGGTTCCTCGATCGATCCCTCGGATGGTTCCATCACTCCGCCAAAACGCAGGTTGACCACGTCCAGCACATCCAGACCCAAATTGCGAAGATTGTCGTGAACCCCCGCAGTCAGGTCTTCGCGCGACAAAGCGGGAACCCAGGATCCATCCTTAGGGCGTACGGCGCCGAGTTTGGTGACGATCACCAGGCCATCCGGGTAGGGATGAAGCGCCCGCTTGATAATCAGATTGGTCACATGCGGACCGTAGTAGTCGCTCGTATCGATATGATTCACGCCGCTCGCGACGGCCTCTCGCAGAACAGCGATCGCTCCGTCGACATCTCGTGGAGGTCCCCATACGAACTTGTCGCCATCCCGGCCGGAAAGTTGCATGGCGCCGTAACCCATGCGGTTCAGAGTCATCGAAGTGCCGGGCAGCGTGAAACTGCCAGCGATACCAATTTGTTCAATCATTTGTTCCTCCTTGCTACAATCATTGGATGAAGGATTCTTCAGGTTTGGAGTTCGCATATGCCCGCTGACGCCCTCGTTGCATTTGAGCCAAGAAAGACGCCCATTCAAGCGCGGTCCACCGTTACGGTCGAGTCGATTTGTGAGGCGACTATTCAGGTTTTGCTCAGCCATGGCCTTGAGCGATTGACGACCACACGGGTCGCCGAGCGTGCCGGCGTCTCGGTAGGCACTCTGTATCAGTATTACCCCAATAAGCAGTCATTGCTCTTTGCGGTGATAGAAAATCATCTGAATCGCGTAACGGCAAGGGTTGAAGCAGCTTGCGAACGCGCTTGTCATCAACCGCTGGCCGAAATGATTAAGGAAATGGTGGAGGCGTTCGTCGAGGCCAAGTTGGAGCGCCCTGATATTTCCGTCGCTCTCTACCGAGTGGCGGGAGACCTGGGAGGTCCCGCGTTGGTCAAACGTGCCAGTCAGCGCTCGCGGAAAGCCGTGGGGGCGATGCTTCAGACGGTGACAGATATCAAATTTCCACCCGACAAATTTGCCGTGGACATAATGCTTTCAGCGATGGCGGGCGCGATGCGCTCCCTGCTCGAAGCCGGGCCGTCACCTGCCACGGTCCGAAAATCGCGAGAGCAACTCGTGCTTCTCTGTCAGTCATACATGGCGGCCGCAACAGCCGAGCGCGTTTAGAGCACTCGCCGTGGGTTGCTCTGGATTTTTGTTAAGGCCGTTATCAACATCGACTGCTGAATTGTCGGCTACACGGAAGTTTGCAGGAGCTAGCCCCGATGGGCTCAAAGGCTAACAGGCAGACTGCGAACGGGAGCAGAATTCTGCGTCGCGGCGATTTCTTGGAGCATCTCAACGTTCACTAGCTTTTCGTTTCATTCTGGCGCATGCAATGGGTGGCGCGCGCGATAGACCAACACATTCGGGGTATAGTGATTCATGCTTAACCGGCAGCGGGATTCTGGGCTCGAACGGATCGGCAATCGGATGGAGCAATCGGCTAAGAAGGGCCCGGAGGCTAAAGGCACCAACGACGCTAAAGCCGCTAAGGCGAAATTCGACTGGAAATTGTTGCCGGACGTTCTGGCGCTGATCAAACCGCGGCGTGCGATCATTGCGATTGGGTTTGGATTGATGGTGGTCAACCGGTTGTCGGGCTTGATTCTTCCCGCTTCAACGAAATACCTCCTCGACGACGTAATCCTCAAAAAGCAAACGCACCTTTTGCCCATCATTGTGACCGCGGTGGTGTCTGCAACGATTATTCAGGGGCTTACTTCCTATTCGTTGACGCAACTGCTTTCGAAATCTTCGTGGCGCATGATTTCGGAATTGCGAGAGAAAGTGCAGGCGCATATCGGGCGGTTGCCGGTAGCGTTCTACGACGCGAATAAGACTGGCGTGCTGATATCGCGGATTATGAGCGACGTGGAAGGTGTGCGGAATCTGCTTGGCACGGGGCTGATTGATTTTGCGGGCGCGATCATGACGGCTTTCTTTGCCTTGGCCTACCTGCTGAAGACTAGCGTGAGCATGACTGCCGTCGCGTTTACTGTGCTGGTGATTTTTGGACTGGGGTTGAATCGGGCGTTCAAGACGATACGGCCGAAATTCCGGGCGCGGCCGAAGATCAATGCGGAAGTTACGGGTCGGCTGACTGAATCCATCGGCGGGGTGCGCGTGGTGAAGGGTTATCACGCGGAGAAGCGCGAGGAAGAGGTGTTCTCGACTGGCGTGCAGAGGCTTTTGCAAAACGTGCTGGAAACGCTGACGGCAACTTCATTGATGAGCCTTTCGGCGACTAGCTTGATGGGTTTGGTTAGCGCGGCGATCATGTTTATGGGGGCGCGCAATATTCTGGCGGGCACGATGACTCCGGGCGCGTTCTTTTCTTACACTTTCTTCTTGGGATTGCTGATCGCGCCGGTGTTCCAAATCGTCAGCATCGGGCCACAAATCACCGAGGCGTTGGCGGGGCTGGAGCGTACGCGCGAAGTGCTGAACGAAAACCCGGAAGATGAGGCGCCGGATCGCAAAGAAACGCTCGATCGGATTCGTGGCGAAGTGATTTTTGAGAACGTGAGTTTCTCGTATGACACGGGCAAGGAAGTTCTGCACGAGGTGAGTTTTGAGTCGCAGCCCGGAACGGTGACGGCGCTGGTGGGCCCTTCGGGCGCCGGCAAATCTACCGTGATCGGACTGATCGCGGCGTTTTATGTGCCGACCAGTGGACGCGTGCTCGTGGACGGCGTGGACCTGGCGAAAGTGCGGCTCGATTCCTACCGCACGCAGCTGGGCGTCGTGTTGCAGGAGACATTTCTTTTCGACGGCACGATCCGCGAGAACGTAGCGTTCTCGCGGCCGAACGCCAGCGAGGAGGAAATTCTGGCGGCGTGCCGGATCGCGCGGGTGGATGAGTTTGCGGAATCGTTTGAGAATAAGTACGACACGGTGGTGGGCGAGCGCGGCGTGAAGCTTTCCGGCGGGCAAAGGCAGCGCGTTTCGATTGCGCGGGCGATATTGGCTGATCCGCGGATTTTGATTCTTGACGAGGCGACGTCGAGCCTTGATTCGGAATCCGAGGCATTCATTCAGGAAGGATTGCGGTACTTGATGCGCGGACGCACGACGTTTGTAATCGCGCACCGGTTATCCACTGTGCGGCGCGCCGATCAGATTCTGGTGCTCGAAGCGGGACGGATTGTCGAGCGCGGGACGCATCCGTCGCTCTACGCTGCGGGCGGACGCTACTTCGAGCTCTACACAAAGCAGCACGGGTTAGAGTCGAACCTCTTCCTGGCGCCGGGCGAAGGTAACGGCGAGCCAGCGGAGGCGGGGGACACGAATGGCGCTGCGGCGGGCGGAGGCGCGCAGGATTCTGCGGCGCTGCCGGAAGCGATTCGCTTGATTCGCGGCGGTGGTGGAAGTTAGAGGCGACTATTCCAGCCACTGCGGGTTCTGGATTGTTCCGTCGAAATTGTGAGCGGTTTTGTAGAGTTCGTGTTCGCCGCCCTGCGCTGCCTGTTCTGTTTTCGCCAGCAGGGCGGCTACTTGTTGCTCACTCAGAGGGCGGAACGTGCGCGCCACCTGCAACGCTTGTTGCAGAATCGGCAGCGTGTCGCATCCGGTGATGACCACGCTGGTCGGCAAGTTCAGCGCGTATTGCAGGCACTCCACCGGCGTCACGGTCTTCGTCTGCGGGACCAGGCCGCTGCCCATCGGCTTCATGCCCAGCACGCCAATATTGTGCGCGACGAGCACTGGCAGAACCAGCTTCCCGAAACTGTCGTAATGCGCGTCCAGTACGTTCAGCGGCATCTGCACGGTGTTGAACGTGAAATTGTGCGCGAAGGCAGTGTGCAACATTTTTAGATGGATCTCCGGGCTTTTGTGTCCGGTAAAGCCGATGTAGCGAATTTTTCCGGCTTGTTTCGCTGCGAGAGCAGCCTCCATTCCGCCATTCACGCCGAAAATTGCTTCGGGATCGCTGGGGCGAATCACTTCGTGAAACTGGAGAAGATCAATGTGGTCGGTCTGGAGCCGGCGCAGGGATTCGTCAATTTGTTTGGCCGCGCCTTGCTTGGTATGGCTGTCAATTTTAGTCATCAGGAAGGCTTTTTGCCGGTAGCCGCCTAGCAGCGCTTTGCCCATGCGGATTTCGCTGTCGCCGCCGTTGTAGTCCCAGCAGTTGTCGAGGAAATTGATGCCTTGATCGAGGGCGGTGCGAATGATGCGGATACTCTCCTGTTCGTCGGATTGCATTCCGATGTGATATCCGCCGAGGCCGATGCAGGAGACTTTTTCGCCGGTGTTGCCGAGAGTGCGGTAGGGGACACCGTTCTTCTCGTCGACCACGCTCGTGGCGCTGCCAGCGTCGGCGGGTGCGTGCGTCACTAAGCTGCCGGCGATTGCGGTGCCGACTGTGGTTTCCAGAAAACGACGGCGCGTCAACCTGGAATGCGATTTGTCATCTGCGTCTACTGGCTTTTTGCGGTTCTTCATGAGGGCCTCCGAATGTGACACCGCGACTAGCGTTGGTTATGATTTTGGTATGAAGTTGTTACATGTTGCGCAGCTGTGATTTTCGTGGAGAAGGGAACCGGACTCGGAGCAATAGGTTTGCGAGACATGGCCTGAACGCGCGAAAAAGGTTGGTGCTCGAGGAGGGAATTGAACCCACACGGCCTTGCGGCCACCGG
>CAWAED010000018.1:0-65033 GCA_963781105.1 uncultured Acidobacteriota bacterium
GCGGACACTACCGCCCTTGCGCCCGATCTCGGCGAGATAAAGATCTTGCGCTCGTGTCGTGTCAACTCGGAAGCCGACCTTGCTGAGTTCTGTGCCTCGCAACTTTGGTGGCCGTGATGATTTCCGCGGCGTCGGTTCAGTTCTGAACTCGTACAGATTTCCGGTTGGTGATGCCGCAGCCGAAATTGGGCGCGGCGCGACCGAGTAAGCCTTTGTAATCAGTGTCTGTCATTTGCATATGTTATCTCCTTTAGCACCGCACTTGGCGCTTTCCGTTGGAACGAACGGGCGCGAAATTCTTGCAGAACTGGGCCCCAGACCCGCCACTTGCACGGCACGCATCTCACGCTGAGCCGTCCTAGGACAATTCACAAAATGGCTACGAGTACGGGACATTTCTTTGACTTTCTTGTGACAAGCGGCCTGGCGGGCATGCGTACCGTAACGGCTTGCGGTGCGCTTTTCAATTCACAGGAGGCTTGTAATGGAGAAAGAGAAGAATGTGACGGCTCGTCCAGTAAATCGCCGGTCATTCCTGAAAAAGGGAGTGCTGGCGGGGGGCGCTGCGACGATCGGCGCAGGGTTCATCGGCGGCAAGTCATTCGCGTTTGCACAGGAACGCTCGGAGAGACCAACCAAGGGCGACATCGCGATTCTGCGGTTCCTCAACGCCTTAGAACAGATCGAAGCCGATCTGTGGCTGCAATACGCCGAACTCGGAGGGGTACAGGACAGCACCATTCCGGGAGCCAATGGGGGAAATCCGCTCTACGTCGGCGCGCTGGAGATTCTTGACGGCGACATGGCGCAGTATATCGTCGACAACACCGATGACGAAATCAGCCACGCGGCTTTCTTGAAAGCGTACCTGGAGTCGAAGGGCGCAGACGCAGTGGACCTCAGCCGTTTTGCGACGATCCCAGGCAGCACTGCGCAGGGATCCAGCAAGAAGCTGCGGCTAACCAACCTGACACAACTCACCGTTGACACCAGCTTTTGGTCGCGGTACCGCAGCATAACGAACCCCGATTTCGATCGCGGCGCGCCGTTCGTGCAAGCAGTGCCGAGCCTGAATGTGGGGCGGCACACGGCGATTCCTCGAACGGATGCGGACACGGCTGGAAGTTCGCTGAGCAGCGACAACACGCAGAGCATCACAGCGCACTTGCAAGCGATCGCGTTCACGGCGGGTTTCCACTTCGCGTTTATCGAGCAGGGCGGCACCAGCCTCTACCCAACACTTGCTCAGCAGGTAAGCAATGTGGAAGTCTTGCGAGTTTTGCTGAGCGTCGGTCCGAGCGAGACGATGCACTTTCAGACTTGGCAGGACAAGGCGGGCAATGCGCTTCCGGTTTCAGACACGGACAACGGGCCGGGCGGAACGGGGGCAAAGGTGACATTTTCGGTTCTATCTGCAGCGCAGGGCGAAACGAACCCGGAATCCCTGAAGGGGGATACCTTGCAGGCCAACCTTATCATGCCCGAACCGACCCACTTCCTCGACAAAGACTTCCCGCCCGTCGCGATCATTCGCCCGACCTCTTCAGAACTGGGGGGCGCGGTAGCTTCGTTTAATTCCTTTGTGACTGACGGACTCTTCATCGGCCAGAAAAACCAGGAATTTTTTCAAGTGATGCGGAACCTGGCGGAAGAGGCTGATGCGGCGCGACGCGATGGCAACGGACGAGACGAATAGCGCAGGCTCGTCGAAGTCGATGTACCAGCGGGCTTCGTTGAAGCATTCACGGCGTTCGCGAAACGCTCGGGTGAACAGCCAACCGAGTGCCTCGGTTTAGCTGTTTGCTAGAGGGTGGTCCGGCCTCGTTTCCTTGTGGGAGTGAGGCCGGGCTCCCGCACGCGCCTAGGCTTCGTCGTGATCGTCAGCGCAGCTTGCGGCCCGTGTATGTAGTCCGCTGCTTTTTGCGCTGCGCTGGCCGCAGTCACGAGCAACTTGGAATCGCCTTGCAGCGCGCTAATCCAAGAGCGGAGACATGCGGCAGAGTTTTCGATGACGGCAGGACCGATGCCAGTGAAGCCACAGAGATAGGCACTCCCCATTTCGGCGATTAATTCTTCTTTCGAGTACAATTCACTGCCGAATGTATTCAGGACTCGACACCGCCACGACCAATCCGCGAAGGATGGCCCGTGCTGTGCGTCAGCTCGTGGAACAGCGTCGCATAGTACGCTTCGCTCGAATGGAATACCGATTTACTCGGCATCCCCACTTGATCTGTAGATGGCCGATACCATGCACGGTCACTTGCGGTGATCTGCGGAGCATTCGGCATCGCGGCCACAAGTGATTCGCACACTGCGATGTTTGGGACGGGCTTGGCGCTTGCTTCCGCGATTCCCAGTTTGTGCGCAATGCCTTCGGTCTGCGCCAGATTGAACAGGGTATAAAATGGCGCCTGTTTTTGAAGCGAAAAGGAGATCAATCCAAGGAAACAGTAGCGGCGGCCGAAGCGCGGTGGCGGGCTACCCTTCTCTCGTCAACTTCATGGATCAAAAACCTCCCCAACTCCGCCACGCGCTCCGCGCAGGACAAATGGCCATGGTCGCGATCGGCGGCTCGATCGGCACCGGCCTTCTGCTGGGATCGGGCGCCGCGGTCCAGATTGCCGGGCCGGGAATCATCCTCTCCTACATCCTGGGCGCGCTGATTGCTTTCACCGTGACGACGGCGCTGGGCGAGATGTCGAGCCTGCATCCAGCCGCAGGCTCGTTTGGAGTCTACGCCGATAAGTACCTGAACCGCTGGGCAGGCTTCATTTCGCGTTATGGATACTGGTTTTCACTGGTAATCGCCATCAGCGGTGAACTCGTGGCATCCGCCACGTACATGCGTTACTGGTTTCCAAACATTCCCGCCACGGCCTGGATTGCGGGATTCGCGACGCTCCTGCTAATCATTAATTTGGGGGCGGTACACACTGTCGGCAGTTTTGAATACTGGTTCGCGATGATCAAGGTCGTAGCGATTGCGGCCTTCATTCTGATCGGCGCTGGATTGCTGTTAGGCGGAAGGGCGCAAGCGCACTACACGACCGACGGCGGTTTCCTCCCGCATGGTGCCGCAGGTCCATTACTGGCACTCCCGTTTGTTCTGTTCAATTTTCTTGGAACCGAGATGGTGGCCATCTCTTCGGGCGAAGCACGTTCCACTTCGGACATCGTGCGCGCGACTTACATATCGCTGAGCGTTCTCACCTTCGTTTATTTATGCGCGTCCGCGGTACTGGTAGGAGTCGTGCCGTGGAACCTGGTTGGCGTGGGGCAGAGTCCCTTCGTGACGGTGTTCGAGGTCGCGCACGTGCCGGCCATTTCACTGGTGATGAACTTCGTGGTGCTCACGGCCGCGCTCTCCGGTGCGAACGCCGCCCTGTATGTGACTTCGCGCATGCTGTACTCGCTGGCTGAGTCGGGATATGCGCCTGCAAGACTCGCGCGGCTATCGGCAAAGGGCTCGCCGCGCAACGCCGTGCTGTTATCGGCGTCGGGAATCGTGGTCGCTCTGGTCGTGCAGTACGTCGCCCCGCAAAACGCTTTCCTGTATATCATCGGGGCTTCGCTGGTCGGCGGAATGCTGGCGTGGTGCATCGCGCTCGCCTCGCACGTGGCCATGCGCAAAAGGCTGTCGCCAGAGCAAGTGGCGGCGCTGCCGATGCGCGCTCCCGGCGGAGCAGCGGCATCCAAGGTCGCGTTCGCGGCGATTGTGATGATCGTGCTGTGCGCGTGGTGGACTCCGCAGGCTCGCATTACCACTGTCAGTGCAGGTCCGTATCTGTTTCTCTTGACCGTCTTCTATATCATGGCGAAAAAAGCACGCTCACGGAATTAGGTGCCGGCATGACTGACCCTCTCTTGCGCTATCGCCAGGAGTTTCCAATCCTGGAGAAGACGACTTATCTCATCAGCAATTCACTGGGTGCGATGCCGCGTGGAGTCTTTGACGCACTCCACGACTATGCCGGGGTTTGGGCTGCGCGCGGAGTGCGTGCGTGGGAGGAATACTGGTGGACGCTGCCGCTGGAGATTGGCAACCAAATCGGTGAGCTGATGAACGCGCCGATGAATTCAGTGGCCATGCACGGCAATGTCACCCAGTGCCAGGCAGTGGTCGCTTCCTGCTTTGACTTCAGCGACGAGCGCAATAAGGTGGTTTACACGGATTTGAACTTTCCTTCCGTGATGTATTTCTGGGAGGCGCAGCGGCAGCGCGGCGCGCGCGTCCACATGGTAAAGACGGATGATGGGATCGAGGTTCCGACCGAACGGCTGCTCGATGCGATTGACGAAACCACGCTGCTCGTTCCGGTGTCGCACGTGATCTTCCGCAGCTCGTATATTAACGAAGCCAAAGCGATCTGCGAGAAGGCGCACAGGGTGGGCGCGCACGTGATTCTCGACACCTTTCAATCGCTCGGCTCTGGCGTTCCCGTGGACGTGCGAGAGCTCAACGTGGACTTTGCCTGCGGAGGACTGATGAAGTGGCTCTGCGGCGGTCCCGGAGCCGCCTATCTCTACGTACGCCCGGATTTGGCCCGCACGCTAGCGCCGAAGTTCACGGGATGGCTTGCGCATGAGAATCCCTTCGGTTTTGAAACCGGCGCGACGCGCTACACGCACGGGCCTTATCGGTTCCTCAACGGAACGCCGAACATTCCGGCTCTGTACGCTGCTCTTCCCGGACTGAAGATTCTCCGCGAACTGGCCATGCTTCAGGTGCGCGAAAAATCGCAACGCCTCACGGCGCGGATCGTCTCGCTGGCAGAGCAACGCGGCTGGCACGTCAACGCGCCGCGCAATCCGGCGCGCCGTGGCGGCACCGTCGCAGTGAATATGCCCAAGGCAAAGGCAGTGTGTGTCGAGTTGCTCAAGCGCGACATTCTGGTTGACTGGCGGCCGGGCGGCGGCGTGAGGATGTCGCCACACTTCTACAATAAGGATGAAGAAATAGATTTCGCGATGGCGGCAGCCGACGAGATCCTTCGCAGCATGCCGTGACCCAACGGACTATATGGGCCAGCCCGGAATATCGAAGGAAAAGCGGCTCGCTATGCAGCACTTCTTCAGATTACGCGTTATCTAATATTTCCGTTCGAATTTTGGGTCGAGGACTTTGCGGGCGCTTTCCACACCAACGACGGGCAACGACGGGTCGTTCAAAAGACCGAGCTGTTTCAAGACGGATGCTTGATCCCAATAGATGTGCTCGTGGGCGAGTTTGCCGTTGCGGAAACGAACAATCGCGACCAGAGGCACCTCGACGCGGCGATTGGTGGGCGGAATTCCGGGCAGCATCCAGGGCATTTCCTGCGTGTGAGTGAAGGAGAAGATCATTTCATCAACGAGCTGATCTTCGCCGACGGTGCGGGAGACGGCAGTAAGCGACGTGTCGGGCGGCATCATGGGTATGAACTCGTGCGCATAGAAGTGGCGCAGGGCGGCCTTGCCGGAACCGCCCGTCATGACGGGGATGTGGTTGACGTAAGCGTCCTCGGTCATAGTGGCCAGCGTGGCTTCGGTGTCGCGCGTGACGAATTCGTCTGCGGTGTGTTCTTCCCAGAGTTTGCTGAGGTCGTGTCGCGGCATGGCAGGGATTATACTCGCTTCTCGCCTGCATCAATTATTGCGTCGGCGTGATCGGCGCGCGAATCCGAAAAGCAAGTTCGCGTCGGAGGTATTATTCCCGATGAAGATCCCACGCTAGTGATCTATCGGAGGCGTTTTCAGCAAAGCGTGAAGTGTGCCGAAGTGCTCTGCGCGCCTCGTTATTGTAGGTGCGACTGCACAGCTTGAAAAAAGTTTAATCGCCGAGAGAGTTCGAGCCGGGATGCGTCGAGCGAAATTGGAGGGGCGCCGGATTGGCCGCACGCTGTTGAATATTGACCGCGAGCAAGTCGTTGCTGATCGCCCGAGCCGCGTTCACGAGCTAACCCTACTTTTCGCTCGGGCCGATGGCGGTCTGGCCAGGTCCTAGCACGACCGTCTCGAACCGAGCTATTACGACGGGAAACGTTAATGTGGCTGCGGACGTAAATGGCGCGACCACCAACTACCTTTTTGGCGCTCGCTGTTTCGGCAATTCGTTCGCGACTGGTGCATCGGCTCGGACGGCAGCACTCAAAAAACGTGGGGGCGGCCTCCCCCGGGCCGCCCTTTCGTTTTGCTAATCAGCGACTGCCCTCAGAACGTAAGTTTGGCGATGATCTGAACGATCCTGGCATTTGCAACCGAACCCGCAAATGCACCGTACGGCGTAGTAGGCGGGCTCACCGTGCTCGTAACTAATCCGAATGTACTGCCGAGCGTGTTGAACCCAGGATTTGCAAAGTTCGCGTGGTTGAAGATGTTGTATGCGTTCGCGCCAATCTGGAACCCGAGACGTTCTGTGACACGGAAATTCTTGCGCAAGCTGAAGTCACTGTTGAAGTACCCGGGCCCCCGGAATGCATTGCGAGCGATCGTCCCGAAGCTGGTGGCCGTCGCAAACTGTGAGGCCGTAAAGCACGGTGACAGCTTGGATGTACATGTCGTTGGTATCGAGCCGATCGGTTCCGCCAGCACCGAAGCGCCGGACGAGGGAGGCACGTTGTCGGCAAAAAGACCGTTGGTCGCGGTTCCGTCGACGACACTGAATGGAAACCCCGAGTGATAAAAAAACGTGCCGGAAACGGTCCAGCCCGCAATGGCGCGGTCTATGAGCAGGCTCTTATTTTTAAATGGGAGCTCCCATACGTAACTAGCGGTCAGGTTATGGCGCAGATCGTAGTCGGCTGGGCCGTAATTAAGCCGAGTGTTGAACGGGCTGATCTGGTCTGCGAGACTGCCATTGAACAGGTTATAAGCCAGGATTCCGCCATTGGAGATGTCATCCAGAGCGTGGCTGTAAGTGTAGTTGACTCTGCCAGACAACCCCTTCCACGCATTTTGCTGAACAGAGAAAGTGATGCCGTTGTAGTTCGAAATTCCCCTATTCGTCAATTGGTTCACAGAGGCGACGCGCGCGTCGGGTGCTGTCTGCGGCAGGCCACCGAAACCACCGAATGCATTCAGGTACGGGTCGATGAGGAGTTCGTCGTAACCCCGGTTTCCGACGTAGTTGGCTGAAACAACCGTTCTTGTTCCAAACGTATGCTGAATTTCCGCATTCCACTCGAGATACTTCGGATTTTGCAGAGCGCCAACGACATCATTCAAGTTGGGTACCTGCGGTCCGTTTGCGCTGCAAGCCGCGGGCGCGGAATTGATAAACCCCTGCAAATTGCCACCAGAGTTAAAGTTCGACTGGAAGGCAGAGTTGCACTGGCCGATGATCGTTGCTGCGCTGTTTGGTTGCCCGAAGGCGACGTTGCCGGTCGTGAGCGTGAAATTCGTGACTTCAGGGAAGTTGGTCGTAAATCGGTCGAGAATTGTGCCGGGATACAAATCCGAGAACAGGCCTACGCCGGCACGAATCACGGTGTTCTGCCCCACGGGACTCCAGGCCAAACCGAAACGGGGCTGAAACACTACTTTTTCGACATTAGGCAGGATCTGCGACCGGCCCGCGTTCACGAATTGGTCGTAAGGAATCGTGGAATCGTGGCTTACCAAGTTGAATGGGTCAGTCGGCAAAGAGGCGCAGCCGGACTGACAGACGCCTCCGGAATTTCGATCCGCCCGCAGCGCCAAGGTCAGTTTCAGTTTCGAGCTGACGTGATATTCATCTTGAAAATAGAGGCCGAGGCTGTAGAACGCGATTGGCTGTTCAGTCTGCAGCGCAAATTGCTGGCCGGTGTTGTCCGCAATGTTTTGGGAGAAGTCCAATAAGCTGGTGGTAATCGCCGGGTAGCTTCCTTCGGCCGCTGTGTGATCGCTTACGTCGTCGCGCCGGAAGTTCACTCCCAATTTGAAGTTGTGATTGCCTCGCGATATCGAAAGATCGTCAATGATCTGCCATTGCTCCACCTTTCGTCCCTGCGGGAAGATCGCGAAGAATGGATCGCTGCCCGAGCCCGAGCCGAGAGGCGTCAGGGACGTATCCGTGGAAGTCAGGATCGCCGGAAACGCCCCCAAGGCGCCTGTGAGGTTCTGGCTGGCGAAGATCGCGGAATAATAAAGATCCGAGAAGATGAAGTTGTTGACGACGCTGGGACTGAAGACATGCGTGTAGTTCAGCTGCCCATCGTCCTGCGGCTGAATGCTTGCGATATTAAAAATAGGGTTGATCGGGTCGGTATAAGTGGGTTGCCTGCCCCGGTCGATCCTCACTCGCCCGAACAACTTGTCTGAATCGCTGAAGGAATAATCGATCCGTCCGCTAACGAGCCACTCAGTGTTTTGATTCGAGCCGGAATTACGAAAATTCTCCAAGCAGGATTGACTGGGGAACGCCGACGCCGTGATTCCTCCGCAGCTATTCGCTACGGGAACCGCGCGGCTGATGCCATTCGCCCCGTTATATAGATTGAAAACGTTGTTGTAGAAAGTGGTTGCCGCTGGCGACCCCGAAATCTGAGGCTGTGACAGGACGAACGCCTGAAAGTCCGGTGTGGGCACAAACACGTTATTGGAGGTCGCCAGGATGTAGCGAATACCTTCTGTGTTGACAAAGAAAAAAGCTTTGTCCTTCTTGATCGGGCCACCGATGGCCGCCGCCCACTGATTGTTATTCACAAACGGCCTAGGCGCGCCGCCCGCCTTCAGAAAATAGTCCTCCGCGTTTAGTGCGCGGCCATTCCAATCATAGACTGCGTCGCCATGGAAGGCGTTTCCGCCCGAAAGCGTGCTGTAGTCCACCTGCGCGCCGGCCTGCCGGCCGTACTGACCCGTGTAGGCGTTGCTGACAACCGCGACTTCCTGCAGTTCGTTCGAGCCGAGCAAGAGGTTGCTGGCGCCGGAATTGTTCAGGTTCAGAAAGGCGTCGTTGTCATCGTTGCCGTTAATGGTGAATAGATTGGCTGTACCGGGAAGACCAAAGGCGCTGAAGTTGCCGAAGCCTGAGCCCGTTGAATTGATGGTGACGCCCGGGGCGGTCTGCGCAATATAGCTCAGGTCGCCGCCAGGATTGGGCACGTTTTGAATCTGTTGGGTATCAAAGTTCGACGTAATGTTTGCGTCCTCGGTCTGCAATAGCGGGCCTTGTTCCTTTACTTCTACCGTCGTCGTGCTGCTGCCAACCTGCAGTGTCACGCTCGACGGAGTGATCTGGCCGAGGAGGACGTGGATCTCCGCGGTTCCCGTCGTGAAACCCTCGTGCGCCACCGTCAAGGCGTAATCACCGGGCTTCAGTAACGAGAACTGAAAGATGCCGGTCGCATTTGTAGTCATGGTCTGGGCTTCGCCAGTCGTAATCCTCTTCAATGTCACGTTCGCTCCCGCGACGACCGCACCCGAAGAATCGGTGACGGTTCCGGCGGCACCGCCGGTGACGACGCTTTGTGCCTTCAACAAGCCCGGCAGCACCAGCGCGATAATTGCCAGCAAGGCCACAAGTCGGATAGCTCGGATCAACCGCATGTTCACAACCTCCCGTTTTTGAATGACGCTTTGAGATAGGAAACCTCTTCACGATTTCCTCTGCGTTCATAGCGCTTGGAGTGCCGAGGCCCAGAAAGGAAACTCAAAAGTCGCTGAATCATTCCTAAATAATTATGAAACGGACCAGGTTGCGTCTTTCTGTGACAAGGGGAGAATTACGATTCGATTTCCGGCAGATTTTCGGGAGATGATCCGAAATCAAATTCAAAACTGAACTGAATTTAGAGGCATTCCGACCTAAGAGTTTCTCGCAGCTACGCAATCCTGCATTTTCCTACCGATTCTTGTACGGCGAAGAGATGGCGCAGACCAGCGGATATGCTTTACGCCGTGGCTTCGACAGAATGTTCCGGATCCCAATCCTCCCCTGAGCGATCGAAGCGCAGGATGGGAATCGCAACTTTGTGAGCGGAATTTCTTCCCTGGTCGTTGGGCCAGAAGACTAACAGGCTTTTGCTAAAGGGCCAGCACACCAAGCATGAGCAACAGCCGAAAAATCATAATGAAGCGCTGGAGCATCGTTCGCTCTCCACGCCTCGGAGCATCTGCGCCCCCGCTCTCTGGAATCGTCGTAAGCAATCGGGGGACAACGTGAGTTGATCCACGGTCATCTTCGATCCATACCACCGGTGCGATGAATCGATATCCGTGTCGGGGCACCGTCTTAATGAAAACAGGGTTCCTGGGCGAATCGAGAAGCGCCCGGCGAAGGCTGGTGAGTGCAGTATTCAGATTGGCACTGAAGTCTACATTCGCGTCCGATGGCCAAATCGTCTGCTGAAACTCGTCCCGCCGCACGACTTCTCCCGGACGCGCCACTAAGAGCGACAGAACCTGAAGCGGTCTTTCGTTGATCTTTATTTTCAGACCCTGCCGGTAGAGACTCCGGTCGAGAAAATCGACCTCGAATTCTCCAAAGCGCACGCGTCGAATCGGTTTGAGTGATCGCTCCATCTACCTGACCCTTGCTGCACTGCCACGCGCCTCGGCATCCTCCGCCGGAGCGACTACCTACTGCCTCACCGTGATCTGGAATAAACTCCACCGTTTCGTACCTGACATACTGACTCCTCGGCTTCGACCGTAAAAAGCCGGCACCGATCGAGAAAGCCCCCGTGTTCGATTCGCGAATCCCGAATTAGTTTCAGCGAGGTCTGCGCCCCGTTCCGATGGGCCTTGAACGGCGGGGCCGATCATTCCAGCCGCGACGAAGGATTATTCTTTGTATGGTGACATCCAAGGCGGGGGTATCCGGCGTAGCTAAGTTATGGACTTCGTCGAAGCTAGATGGAACGCCGTTCGTGCTCCAATATGCGCCCCCCCAACTGTGAGAATATTGACTCCGGAACAGGCAATAGATCGTTTTCGGTTCTACGGCGGAGATAAGAAGATGGACGAACTGTACGCAATCAATGTGGCCAAGTCCGAATTCCGCGATAGTTTTAATCTTTCTGACCCGTCCCGTGTTCTGGCAATTGTGGATCCTCAGCTCGTCAATTTCTCCGATGGCCAACCAAGTGAATTTGGCGAGAGTGGACTCGAGAGCTTCAAGACCAGGCTGGAAAATCTGTTCGAGCACTTCACAGTGAGGCTCGCGGTGACTGTTGCCGAGATCCGCCTGCTGGGGGATGTCGCCTATGACTATGGTTGGCACGACCTGACACTGACACCCAAGAACGGCGTTCAGTCGATTCGTCGCCGGGATCGCTACGTCGACATTTGGCGGAGAAATAAAGGAGGTGAATGGAAGCTCTGGATGTACATGGACAACCTGGATGTTGCGGATCCCTTCGAACCAGAATCGGTTCGACCGGTGACTACCGCGTCCTGATCTTCCTATACAGCCGCCTGCTGAACCCCTCGGGGATGGGAAACACCCTTCCGTCGCCTACCAGCTCGACGACGTTCCGTGTGCCGTCCAGCACGGCCGAGCAGTGCCTGCAAACTTCAAAGTGTGCCTGCATTCTGTCGCGAAGTTCAGCAGAGACCTCTCCGCCCAGATAGTTCGAGATTTCTCGCCAAACTTCGGCACAACTAATCTCAATTGCAGTCATTGAACCCTTCTTTTGTCACCATGGTCTAACCTTCCGATAATCCTGTTTCGCGCTCCACCGGCCGTCAATTCCAGGAGCTAAAGCATCTCGCAACAGCAACCTGGCTCGATGAAGCCGGGTTTTCACGCTTGACTGGGGAATACCGAGAACGGTCGCTGTCTCCTTGATGGACAAATTCTGGATGTCTCTCAGGTTCACGATCTCACGATACATGGAGCTGAGTGAATTGATGGCATTCTCCAATGCTTGACGCGTCTGGTCGTTTTCGAGCACTTCGGACGCGATGGGCCTCCAATCCGCAAAATCTCTCGGCGAATAGTCGCCCTCTTCGCCCTGTTGCGGTTCATCAACGGAATCAAATAAGTGGCGACGATCCTTTCGCAACTTCATCCGCGCTTCGTTATAAGTAATTTGAACCAGCCAGGTGCTGAACTTGCATTCTGCACGGAAGTTCGGGAGGTTCGAGAACGCTTTCAGAACTGCCTCCTGTGCCACCTCTTCCGCGTCCGCCGAGTTCCTCAAAACAGAAATCGCAGTCAAGAAGACCACCCTCTCATACGGACGGACCAATTCTTCGAACGCCGCAGCCTCTCCGTTGCAAACGCGCCGGATCAGCCCTTCCTCCTTGGAATCCAATTGCTGCGGCGCTTCGCCTGACATGCTCATTCCCGGCAACCGTCGAAGCGAGATACGCTCCGTGCGAGGACCAGCCTCAAACAGCAATCACGCCGCACGTCCCGCTTCCTGCCAAACCGGTAGTCTAGCTGAACGTTCAATGTTCGACAGCTCATATTCATAGACGAGTACGATCCCTGTAGCTTTGCATCGCTAGACCGCTGTCCGCAGTGGCCTGTTTCGCGCTTCATCACCTTGGTTGACGGCGTTGCCTAAAAGACTCCACCGAACCGCATGCCACTCGTGTGATTACGTATCCGGGACAAAGTTTCAACCGTGGCGTTGTCATTCGCAACATCTCTCGGACAGACTTCAAGCGCCGTCGTACAAGCAAGACATCTGCCACCCCGAAACATTCCCGATTCCCCCGCATCGGACGGGAGGAACCAAATCTCAATCGTCTGTCAACGTGGAAGCGCAACTTGTTGTGAGGCCACGATGAAGAAGGTTCAAAAAGAGGAAGGTAAATAAGATGAAGCTCTGGAAGATCTCGAACAGCGCATTGCTGGGACTAACGTTGCTCGTGGCCACAAGCGGATCGGCATCTACGAAAAGTTCGCAAAACAAAGGCTCGCTGAAGATTCAAGAACCCGTTACGGTGAATGGCATCCGATTGGCCATGGGCAACTATCAGTTCAGCTGGGAGGGAACAGGCCCCGACGTCGAATTGAATATCATCCAATCCCACAAGGTCGTAGCGACCGTGCCGGCGCAGTTGGTTGATTTGGCACGTCCGGCAAGAGCCGAGGGTTACGAGACTCGGAAAGAGGAAGACGGAAGCACATCACTGACCAACATCGATCTCTCCGGCAAGAAATACCAGCTACGCATCGTCCAAGGCTCGGCGCCGGTTGAAAATACAATTGGCAGTCAAAAGTAGGCCCACAAACGACCCCGGTTGGGCCGCGCGTGTCAAGCGGCCCCTCCACTTTCCATCCGAAGCAAGATCCTCTACTGGGGTGTTCGGGCGACGAGGCGGAGCGCCTGGATGCTAGGATAATGGTCTCCACGTCGGGCTCCTCTCTCGCGATTCTCCTCTCAGCCCGATCTCGGCAATGGAATGCTCACCTCGACGTCGCACGCGTTCTAAATTCAATAGGACCTGCGCTGACACTTTTGCGAATCCAGACGTCGCGAGCAGATCGAAAGATTCGACCATAACAGGGAAGATCGTTAGCTCACTTAATCGGAATTCACTGAATCAAAATGTGTGCTGCAGGGACCAGCCCTGCCTGTGTGCTCGCAATAGCATCCAAGATCAATAAAGTTTTCGCAGATCCATGCCCGCGTACAGGTTCGCGACCTGATCCGCATAGCCGTTGAACGCGAGCGTGGGACGGCGATGCAGCTCGCCAAGGCGGCGCTCGGTCGCCTGGCTCCAGCGAGGATGGTCCACGCTCGGATTCACGTTGGAATAGAAGCCGTACTCGTGTGCATCCGCGAGATTCCATGTCGTTGGCGGCTGTTCCTGGACGAAGCGAATCTTGACCAGCGACTTGATGCTCTTGAAACCGTATTTCCATGGGATCACCATGCGCACGGGCGCGCCATCCTGGTTTGGAAGAGTTCCCCCGTACATCCCGACCGTTAGCAGTGCCAACGGATGCATCGCCTCGTCAAGCCGCAATCCCTCCACATACGGGAATTCGATCCCGGCGAACGCTCCCTCTGGCATTTGCTTCACATCGTAGTAGCTCTGAAACGCGACGTATCTGGCCTTCGCAGTCGGTTCAACCAGCCTCGCCAAAACGCTGAATGAATAGCCGACCCACGGGACAACGATTGACCACGCTTCCACGCAGCGGTGCCGGTAGATGCGCTCTTCGAGCGGCGCAAGCGCCAGGATTTCGTCCATCGTGAATTTGCGCGGATTTTTCACTTCTCCTTCGACGGAGACAGACCACGGTGACGTTACGAAGTTCTTGGCGTTATTCGCAGGATCGCTCTTCCCGGTTCCGAACTCGTAGAAGTTGTTGTAATGGGTGACGTCACTAAATGGAGTTTGGGCGTCACCGGTGCTGTAGGGCCCTCTGACCACACTGTTAAGTTTCGACCCCATGCGACCCGTGCTCGATTCGGAGGCCGAGTTCTCGGATTGATTCCCACAACCCACGACGCCGGTTGCTGCAACCAGTCGAAGGAGAAAATCACGACGACCCATGTAGAGTCGCTTCGGTGTGACGTCTGAATACTTCAACTCTCGGTCCGTCGGCTTGAACATCCTACCTCTCCACGATTGCCATCGCTCTCTTCTCGCAGCCATAACATGAACGTCATTGGGACACGTCGGGGCACTTATTCCTGACGGGATCGGCGCTGGCCTCCCCGAAGTGACGCACGGATGATGCGGGCCCTCCCCATGGGTGAAGGTCTGCACTGACGTTGAAATCCCAATTCGAGAGAACATCCCCCTGTCGTCGGGCGGGCGATACGCCTCACACCAAACCCTGACGGAGGCGCGAGCATCCGTGCAGACATGCCTCCACTTGGGTGTCTTTAGCTAGATTCGGCAGATGGAGAAAAGTTACAGGACGCCGGTCGCACATTAGCGGAAACTTGGGACCTTAAAAGGAATCCAATGTGAATCGAATAGGTGATGTTTAGAGCACGGTTGTCGCCGAGCCTGACGAAGTTCGCAATCCAGGGGTTGCGCGAATGAAAACGAAAACGCGTGTTGCGGTGATACAAGCCGCGCCTGTATTCATGAACCTCGATGCCTGCATGGAGAAGGCTCGTGACTTGATGCAGGATGCTGCCAAGCAGGGCGCCGAGGTCGCGGCTTTTCCCGAGGCTTGGCTTCCCGGCTATCCGGCTTGGCTGGACTCCTGCCGCGACGCCGCCCTCTGGGATCACGAACCGACGAAGAATCTATTTGCGCGCCTAGTTGAAAACAGCGTCGCGGTTCCCAGTTCACACACCGAGGCGCTTGCTTCCTTGGCACGCGAATTCAGCGTCGTGCTCAGCATCGGTATCCACGAACGCGTCAAGGAAGGGCCCGGGCATGGGACTCTTTACAATTCAAACCTGCTCTTCAACAGCGATGGAGTCCTCCTGAATTGCCACAGAAAAATCATGCCAACGTTCTCGGAGCGCATGATCTGGGGCATGGGTGATGGCATGAGCCTGTTCGCAGCAGACACCTCCGCCGGCCGCGTCGGTGCGCTCATCTGCTGGGAACATTGGATGCCATTGACCCGGCAAGTCCTCCACTCCTCGCGCGAGCAGGTGCACGTCGCCGCCTGGCCCTGGGTGAAGGAAATGAACTTGCTGGCGAGCCGCCACTATGCCTTTGAGGGCAGGTGTTTTGTCCTCGCGTGTGGCGGAATTCTCCACGCACGAGATCTGCCAAAGGAACTGGAGCCTCTGGAGATTCTACGATCGCAGCCAGATGCCCTAATACTTAAAGGGGGCAGCGCGATCATCGGGCCCGATGGGAAGATCCTTGCCGGACCGATTTTCGAAGAAGAGGCGATCTTGTTCGCCGATGTCGACTTTTCAGCAATCACCAGAGAAAGTCTCACGCTGGACGTTACCGGACATTATGCTCGACCCGATCTTTTCGATCTGCGCCTCCTACGCGGCAAATCGATCGGGCCGTAGTCGTCGCAAGAGGGTCTGCGCCAGAATCGGTTCCGTCCGCAAATGGTTACACAGTGCGGGGGGGAGGTCATGATGTCGGAACGAAACGGTCATACTTTCATTCCTCTTGAATTTGAACACCTTTCGACCGAAGAACAAGTCTCGCGAGCTCACGAATTTGAGTTGCGCATGCGCACGCGTCGCACCGTCCGGCAGTTTTCACCGCGACAAGTCCCTCGCGAACTCATCGAGACGGCTCTGAGAATTGCTTCACGCGCGCCTTCAGGAGCCAACCAGCAACCCTGGCGATTCGTGGTGATTTTGGACCCTGAGATCAAACGCAAGATTCGCATCGCCGCGGAAGCTGAGGAGAGGGACAATTACGAGCGCCGCTTTCCCCACGAGTGGTTGGATGCGCTGGCTCCTTTAGGGACCGATTGGCACAAGGACTTTCTCGAGATAGCTCCCTGCCTCATTGCAGTCTTCCGCCTCGACTACGGAATCGTTCCCGACCGCGAAGGGAACTTGCAAAAGATTAAGCACTACTACGTCCAAGAATCCGTCGGCATCGCTTGTGGCTTTCTGATTGCCGCTTTGCACTGGATGGGATTGGCCACGTTGACTCATACACCGAGCCCTATGGGTTTTCTGAGCCAAGTTCTCCAGCGACCCGCAAACGAGAAACCGCACCTTCTCCTTCCGGTCGGATTTCCCGCGGACCACGCTGAGGTCCCCGCCATCGCCAAGAAATCTCTCAGCGGGACCGCCGTTTTTCTGGAATGACACGACCCACGCCGCTCTCTTGAGTCCTACGTACCCCCTAACGCCTCTGCCGCTGTCCAAAACGATGCGCCGAGCAACACGACATCTTTAATCAAGAACTGCCCGGCATCGCCCAATGCCGGCAAACCATGATTCCATTGGATGGCACCTGGCGTTGAGAACAAGAAACTAGTGGTCAGCAGAAACGTCACGATGCTTCCCAGGCTGCCGATCAACGATGCTTTCGCGGAAACCGGACGGAGCACGAGTAGGACCGCAATCGCGATCTCAATCACGCCGATCCCATTCGAGACACCTTGCACGCTGAGGACGGCATACGTCCATGACAACAGTGGGCTGTGTGCCACCAGTGGCTGTATTCCCGCTGCCTCCACTGACGTAAACTTCAAGAGCCCGATCAGCAACAAGACGAGCGCCAATCCATACCTGGAAATGGACAGCCCCAAAGCCTCCAGCTTCAGCTGGGCGCGCGCAGATCGATATGACCCTGCGATTACCTGATCAATGCTCGTATGCATGGCATCTTCCTTTCACGACAAGTGTGAGCTTGAACCTGTGATTCCGGAGCCCGCCAGAAGTTTCATGAGTCTGATTCGTAAGAGGAGCTCGCGGCGAACGAAAACAGGAGTTATCAACTGGAAGTCGATTGAGAAATGTCACAAACCTTCGCTCACGGCAGTGGAGCCGTGCCGCTGGCTCTAACCTGCATCAGTAGTTGGTCAAGCACATGGCTAAAGTCGCCCCCTCGCACGGCAGGAGTTCCCAGGCACTCCTTGCCAAGCTTTAGGACCGGCAGCCACCAGTAACCCTCTTCAACACGCAGCGAGTAGAACAAGCTCGCGCGTGAACCTAGCAACAAAGCGACGAGCCGACCTAAGTTTCCACCCGAGATTCTGTGCGCGCTGAGCACGATGTCGAACTCACGGGCGATTAGGAGTTCCGCGACTTCCTCCTCGGATTTCGCGAAGTGACACTGGCAGCTGTTTCGCTCGAAGAGTCGTCGGGACACGAAACACTCTTGCGGCTCTCCACCCACCAGAAGCACTCGAACGATAGCCTCGCAGCTCATCCTAGCCCCCCATTCGCAGACGCCTGCAACTTGAAACACAATCCAGATTTCGAACCGCCGGCGCTCAGGCTTCAGTGACCGAACGGGCGGCAGCTGCGAATGAGCGGTTCATTGCAGAGGATGGCCGCAGCGCACATCGTCCCCACGGCGTAGATTGAATGAATCCAAAGCACGAATCGGACTTTACGAGGTGCTCGTTGTTGAATTCCGTCGAGCCTCCGCGGATGCTCGGTCAACTCGAGGCTTCACGCGCTACTATTCGCGCCTTAGCTTGAAACATTTGTACAAATGGACCTCCGTGCCGCCGCGTTCGAAATACACATCGTCCATAAACACATTCATTAGGAAGATGCCCCGTCCATTGTCCAAAGTAATGTTTTCAACTTCTGTCGGGTCGGGAACTGCGCTCGGGTCAAATCCACCTCCTTCATCCCTGATGACAATGAACAAGTCACTCCCGGGACGAATGCAACACGAGATGTACACTTTCTTTTCAACGTCCAGCTTGTTTCCGTGCAAGACTGCATTCGCCAGTGCTTCGCGAACCGCGATCTCTACATCGCGCTCATCGCCCCCTACGCAATGAGATATTTTTATCAGTGGCATCAGCCGGTCCACCAAATCCGAGACGGCGTTTATTTCGCTTCGCATCGTCAAACTCACGTGAAGTGTCGGGCCAATGCAGACGGGCCCAGCGACTTGTGAGTCAAAATTCTCCTGGAACTCCATCTCTCGCGATCTCTCGGCATGCATCCTAGCTGTTACGCTGCGAGCTTTCCTGGATCTTTTGCTTGAGTGTTACCAGCGGTCATGCACGTGAGATTCCGGAAGAGGTATAAAGTTCCACAGCACGGGTGATCACTTGCCGTTCTACGACTGTAGATTGAGAAACCGCCGCGCCTGTGTCTTTGGAGGAATCTTGCCGAGGTTCTCAGCCCTAGGGAGTTTCCATTGGCTCAGTGCCGACGGGTATGGGCGCTAACCGACTAGCCGAGCAGAATGGGAAGTAGCACGCCCAAGCCCAGCGCGAAAAACCACAGAGCGGGCGCCGGAGTTCCCACCGGGCGGACGCGGCGCAGTTCGTGGGCTGCTGTCCGCGGATTGAGGAGCAGTCGGTGAGTATAGCGGGTCTCGAGCAGGAGGAATGCAATGGCCGTCGTGGCTCCGTAAATCAAGTGGGCCATGAGCGACGGAAGCAGCGCAGACGCTGCGCTCGTACGCCAATCGATCTCGCCGGTCAGCAGGAGCGGCAGAAACGTCATCGGCCCCAGATACCACCAGATCACCCCAAACAGCCATCCCCACATCACGCCGAGCCCGATACTCGAAGACTCGTGCCGAAACAGGAGCCCGAACGTCATCCCGATGAGCGCGCTCACTAGTAGGTGGAGGAGCAGCGCGCGAAAGACAGAAAGCGGAGTATCGAGACCAGCGATCTTGGGTAATACACCCGTCGCGATCATCATGGGACTCGAGATAAGCCCGCCGACGAGACCTGCGAGCGCCCCCCAACTCAATGAACGCAACACGAGAAGGCCAGGGCCTTCAGGTTCGCGATTCAAGGGATCCGACTCGATGAACAACTTTACCCAGAGGCGATCGATCGTCGCGTAGGTGACTCCCACAACCAGTCCGTACAGGATGTGGCCTACAAGGGAACCGAAAAGGTCGCTTCCATGATCCGCCGACCAGTCCAAAGGCGAGCGGGAGGCGAGCGGGAAAAGAGTGAGCGGTCCCAAGAACCACCAGAAAATCGCAAATCCCAGTCCCCATCCCATCGACGAACCGTAGCCTCGCACGTCACGTTGGAAGAGCAATCCAAAGCTGGAACCAATGAACATGGCTACGCCAAACTGTAAGAACACCATTGCATCCCGACCGTGAGGACCAACCAGCCCGCTGACCAAGGGGAAGAAATCCCCTGCGGACGACCAGCGTCCAAAAATCATTCCTCCCAGCACCCCCGCAAACCCGCCGACCACGATTGCACGCCACCAATGGAAAGGCACGTTCTTGAGCCGTTTGCGCAGACCGCCACGAACTCCTAGCGCCAGACCCGCCGGCATTCCGAGACAGATCAGACACGCAACCAGTTTAGGAAACTGATCGCGGGCATCCGCAATCTTGGCCATCCCGTGCCCAGAGCTACCCAGCAAAGGCAAAATTCCTGCCGGAAGTACCAACCACAACAGAAAAGCAGCACCAAGTCCCCAAATCAATCCGGCACCCGAACTGGTCGCGCGGTGGCCAAAGAAAAGGCCAAAAGCCAGCCCGAACATAGCGCCAAGCAAAATGCCACTAACGAGCGACGAATTGAGAAGCACACTACCGAACGCGCCACCCGCGCTAGCGACTGCGAGACCCACCAGTGCATCTATCCAATTGCAGGAACTGGCGCCTGCATTCGCTTGCGCCCCTACTTTTAACTCCGAAGACATGGATTTTCCTCACTGCAAATCGATTGTTTGAACGATATCGCGCGGGAAGAAAAGCTCGATCGTCCAATCCACAAGCACGCGAACCTTTCTCTCGAGTCCCGGCAATTTCGCAAGATATATTCCTCTCCACATCAGCCACGCGAAGAACCCGGAAAAACGCACGGATTTGTTGCTGGCAAACGGAACGGCCAATTCCGCACAAGCCGTCTGGTGCCCCACGACGCAGAGAGCTCCCAGCGAGTCGAAATGGAAGCGTCGCTTGGGTCGGCCCTGCAGTTCAGCGCAAACATTCCTGGCGAGGACTTCCGCCTCCCGCAACGCGAATTGAGCGGTGGGCGGGCATATTTTCCCCGACCTCGCATCCGTGACTGCGGCACAATCACCCAGCGCCCACACCCCCGGACGGCCCTGCAGCTCGAGCGTATTTTCCGTTAGGAGAGCGCCGCGTCTGTCCTTTGCGACTGCAAGTGACTTCAGCAGCGGATTGGGTGCTGTTCCCGCTGTCCATACGAGCGTCTGGGCACAGATTTCACCGTCGCTTAGGAACACCAGGCCGGGACTCGCGTCGGTCAGACGGGTGTTCAGACGGAAAGTAACTCCGCGCGTTTCCATCCTCTCCTGGGCATATCGCGCCAGCGACTCGCTCAGTTCTGGCAGTATGCGGTCGCGCGAATGAACCAGCACAACACTCAAGTCCTCTCGAGTTAAGTTGGGATAATCCGCCAGAATCCCGTGCGCAAAGTCGTTCAGAGCCCCCGCGAGTTCGACACCGGCGAAGCCCCCGCCCGCGATCACAAAGGTAAGAAGAGTGCGTCGAAGAGCGGAATCAGGCTCACGATCGGCGCGTTCGAACATCTCGATGACGTGACTGCGAATTCGGATGGCGTCCAACAGACTCTTGAAGCTAAACGCGAGCTTCTCAATGTTCGCCATGCCCAAATAGTTTGAAACGGAACCGAGCGCCAGAACCAATTGGTCGTAACGAACTTCACGCCGCGGAGTGCTTTCGCTGGGACCGTGACCAATGTCCAAAATCACGCACCGGCCTTCGAGATCAATTTCGCCGACGCGGGCTCGGATGAACTCCGTCCGATGCAGGCTGGTTCGCAAAGGTGTGCTGATATGGCTGGGTTCGAGGCTGCTTCCGGCTACTTCGGCGAGCATGGGAGTAAAAAGAAGCGCGTTCGTGTCGTTCACCAAAATGATTGAGACGGTGTTGTTACCCTCGAATTGCTTCTCCAGACATTCCGCGGCCCGCATGCCGGCGAAGCCACCCCCGAGTATCACGATCCGTTTCTTTTCTTCCGGCGCGGGCGACTGTTCCTCAACTTCCGGACCAAAGACTCTTTCGGCGAAGTCGGTCAAACCCTGAAGAATCAGTCCCAGCAATCCGCCATACGACACCCACGCCACGAGAGATGGAAAATGCGCGCGCATCTGTTCGGCGCTCCACTCGGGCATCTGTCCAGAAAGGAGTGGAATTGCGATTACGCTTATCAGGCCCCACAGCGGGATACCCAATGCAGCCCCTGTCATAAGGTTATCCACGTAAGCGTGACGAGTAGGCTGCAAGCTTGCGGAATAGATTGCTCCTACACCTACGCTCCAGGCGACACTCAGCAGGGGATGGCCGAGAGCAGGCGCCAAAGCCACACTGGCCGCAGCTCCGGCCAGTAATCCAAGTAAGCTTCTCCTAAATGGTGGTTGCATCCATTTATGTACGCGTGACTATCGTCGCGCAGATTCCCGTGTGGAAATTCTTGTTTGTTTGAGGTTGATTTGTAACCGTAAGTCTTCGCCCTGCGTCTCGCGCCAGCTGGCTGCCGCGGACACACCGGCTGGAAGGCTTGAATACATTTCATCCGCCGCTACGACAGGAAGAATCGAATACCAGGCGCCAATTGTCGCCACCGGAGCATTCTATCGTGCCGGGCTTTGCCTGCGGCATCGTTTCGATGCCGGCGAAAGGTTTCCCGGCGATTCAGATCGCAGCCATAGTTGCTTCCCGGCCCGTCGGCCTAGCGGCGAAGCGCTGCACCAGAGCATCGACAGAAAGCTTGCCCGGCCCAAGAATCAGGATCAGTAGTCCGACGAAAAGAAAGATAAAGGGGTCGGCGCCATAAAATTTGCCCGGGTCTGCGAAAAAAGATAAGAATGCTTCGCGGTCAGCTGTGATGTACGCGGTCGTCATATCAATCACAAGGCCCAATGCAGCGATGCGCGAGAGCAATCCGACGGCAAGAAGGACACCGCCCACGAATTCAAAGGCGCCGACGAATGTGGCGGTCGCCCCGGGTGCTGGCAAGCCGAGGCTCGCGAAAAACTCGGTCACGTGCGCGAGATTGTGAAGTTTTCCCCAGCCGTTCTGAGCGATTTGCCATCCCCAGTAGAGGCGAACGACCGCAAGAAATGGCGATTGCAGGCTTGAAATCCTTTTGACCAACCAGCCGTAGAGATCTCGAACTTGAATCGTAAGCTTTGTCATTTTGTAATGAACACTCCTGTGGCCATCCGGCCTGAAACATTTGTTGCAATCTAGTTACGAGCGGCAGAACCAACCGAGCGCCGACCAAGTGCGAAACCAATTCTCGACGTTTGCGGCGCGCTCTTCCGCGGGCAGCGGACTTTGCCGCAGAGCGGCGTCGATTGCGGTATTCAAAGACTTTCCAGCATGTAGCTGTGACAGAATCTCGAACTCTTCACGCGCCAGCCGCCGAAAATACACGTCCTCGTCCAGGCGGTGCACCGCCAAAAAGATTGGACTCAGCTTCAATTTCGCCACCGCAGCGACGCGCTTTCGCTTATGGCGCTCGCTGAACGCGTTGCTGGCCACATCCAGATTCTCAGCGTCCTTGCGAACTTCCAGCAGCAAATCGTCTACCGGATAGCGCAGATCGAGCAGGCTTATGTACGGCTGCAATCGCAGACGCAGCTTCGCGGGATTCGCACCGGCGAGTTCTTCCGGCTTAAGCGACGGTTCCCTTTTGCCGTCGAAGGCCTCGATATCGGCCCACTCCAGGCGGGCCATATCCACGGCCAAATTCTGGCGCTCTCCGGCCCAGCGCGGATGTTTGCGCAACCAAGCTTCCAACCGCGAACCCAGATTGCGCAGCGTGAAAGATTGCGAAGGACAATCCGTCAAGTACGCCTTTGCCAGCGAATCAAACCGACGCCCGCCCAGCACAGCGCGCAATCCCGGGAAATCTTCGGCGAATCCGGAAAGGATGCGGAACCAATACTGCCGGTTATAGATTTCGAGGCGCTCGAAGGAAGTCAGCCGGTTATTGGGCTTGATAATTTGCGAAGCCACGGCGCGCATCGAGCGGCCATTGGGCGCTAACGTGCGCATGCGCTCGGAGTTCGTCAGCGGAGTCATCACCGCGCGCGCCATCTGTCGTTGAATGCTCAACAACTTCATACCGCAGCCGCCAAGGATGCGCTCGCAAGGAAACGGTTGGCCTTCAGGGCTTCGTCATGCACTTCGTCAAAAGAAGGAATGCTGTCGTCCCATTCCAGGAGCGTCGCCGTGTGACCGATGCGTTCAATGGCGCGCGCGTAGAGCTTCCACACCGGGTCAATCACGGGATGGTCGTGCGTATCGAGAATGTATTTACGATATTTCGAATGTCCGGCGATGTGAATCTGTGCGACGCGCTCGGCCGGCACACTATTGACGTAGGTGAAGGGATCGAAGCTGTGGTTCTGCGACGAGACGTAAATGTTGTTCACGTCCAGCAGGATTCCGCAGTCCGCGCGTTCCACCACTTCGTTCAGGAATTCCCATTCGGTCATTTCAGATACGTGAAATTCGGCGTAGCTGCTCACGTTCTCGACGACCACCGGAACTTCCACGAAGTCACGCACTTCGCGAATCTTTTGCGCCGTGATGCGTGCCGCTTCAAACGTATAAGGCATCGGAAGCAGGTCGTGCGTGTAACGGCCATCCACGCTGCCCCAGCACAAATGGTCGGAGAGCCAGGGAGTCTTGGTGCGCTGCACCAATTCCTTTAAGCGCCGCAGATGTTCGCGATTCGGTTTTTCCGCCGAGCCGAAGTACATCGAGACGCCATGCTGCACCACTTTGTACTGGTCCAGAATTTGATCCAGGATGCGCAGCGGACGCCCGCCATCAATCATAAAATTTTCGGATATGATTTCGAACCAATCCACCACGGGCTTGCGCGTGAGGATGTGATGGTAATGAGGTGCGCGCAAACCGATTCCGACGCCGTAATTGGTAAAATTGTTGAAAACGTTTGCTGGCATCAGAGCTCCGTTTGCTCGCTCGAATGGAGAAGGGCCGGCAAAACTCACCGGCCCACCCCAACTCCACGAGGGAGTACGACCAGTTCGAGATTAGTTGTCCTGTGGAGGTTTTGAGCCGTCGGTCGCACAGCCGCCCTTGCCCTTGCAAGAGTTCTTGCCTTTGCAGCCGTTGTCGCTCGATTTACATCCGCCCTTGCCCTTGCAGGAGTTTTGACCCTTGCAAGCGTGTTTTTCCTTCACTTTGTCCTGTCCCTGGTCCTGAGACTGGTCTTGCGCTGCGAACGAAGAGTGCAGCCCGGGGAGAAGGTTGGATGCCTGGATCGTTGAGGTAGTGCCCGCCAGCAATCCCGCCAGCGCAGCACCCGCCATGAAAGCTTTCTTGTTCTTTGTCATTGTCCTTGGTTAGCTCCTGTTCGAATTCAGATTTGACACTTGGTTCATCACCCCGAGGCTAAGCTTCAACCGTCAGGATCCCTGGATGCTCATGCCGGATTCGTTATTTCCAGATCGCGGGTGATTCGCTCCGGGATAACCCGCGGATCAGTCGGGAGAATGAATCTACATTCACTCGCCAGCAGTGTGATTAGCTCGCCGTTCAAAGGTTTCACGGAGCGGCAAAAAACCTCGACGTGCTCGGCCAGTCACCGATCTATGCCCATCCTGTGGCGTCTGTTCTGGTGCTGTTCGCGTGTGGCTGTTTCGAGCTAAACAGAGTTCAAACGCTGGTAGCCTTGATCATGACGAAACTAGCTGGCCACAAGCTCGAACGAAGAAGTAAGCTGGATTGCGTTGTGCAAGGTGCGGTAGAGAGGGCAGCGCATCGCGTAAACTCCGTGCACGCGCTCTATTGTTGCCCTGACCTCTTCCGGCGCCACTAAGCGCATGGCCACATGGATCCGGCGGATGACCAATACGCCTTCTTCCGATTCCACTTCCCCCGTAACGTCGGCCGTCAAACGCCCGTTGCTGGCGTCAATTTGGCGCGCTTCCAGCGCACCTCCGAAGGTACCCATCATTCAGCCGGCGGTTGCGGAAATCACATAATCTATCGTCGAGGAATGCGACTCCTTCAAAGTCGCGGGGTTCACCTTATAGTGTTCGGCGATAGCTCCGTGGACGCTAAAGACCACCGGCTGAGACTCGCCCGGCAAATGGGCAATGCGGAGAGGTCCCTGCTTCCGTTCGATGCGCGACTTTGAAACGTAAACGACGTCACTCATGCTTTCCTCCTTCAACATTTAGATCAGCTAGTTCATCTCTCGTTCTGATTCCTTCTCTCCGGCGAAGAGCAGGTGGCTGACGTCTCCTGTCGTCCGACAATCATTGGCCAGCAGGAACGAATCGATATGGCTCGATCCGCTTCCCCGAAAACAAATGCCGAAAAGCAAAGAGCGAGAACCGAGTGGTCGAGAGAAGCTCCAAAGTACTGCCAGAAGGCGGCCTGAGGTCCGGGGTAGTTTGAACAAAACAGCAACGTCAGCATGTAGATGAGCCCGCAGATGCTGGCTGGGCGAACGAAAATGCCGAGAACCAGCGCGAGACCGATAGCCAACTCTCCATAGGCGACGAGAAAAGCTATGGCTGTGGCGTGAGGCAACACCAATTTCTGAAGAACCGGCACCATGAAGGGGTAAGCTGCATCCGTAAGAAACCGGTTGATCCAGATTTGGAACCCGCCTCGCCAGATGAACTCCGCGTCAAAAACCTTGTAGTCGCCAAAAATCAGAAACAGCACTCCCACGGAGATTCGCAGCGCCGCGAGGGCCATCGTGTTTCGGTCTCTGGCCTCCATTCCCATTCAATTGCCAGCCCTCGATTCAACTCACTGGTGACGAATGGCCTCCGGGGACCGTTTGAGGTCGAGCGGGAGAACCTGCAGGCTCCACATTACCGGCACTGACGCGGGCGGGTAGCAAACCCTATCGTCACAGGCCTGGTAACTTAATACCCCGGTGATCGAAATCGTTTTCCCGGCAGAAACTAGCGAGCGCACGATATCTCCGGTCTTGGATTCGGTTACCATTACGTCTTGAGTGATCCGGAATTTCCCTTCAAACACTGGCACGTGCTCCTGGATCGCTTCCAAGTAGAGAACCTTGGGGTTCGGAAAAACGACAGGTGCAAATTCAATTCCATGAGGCGTATTCAGCGTCAGCTGAATCGGCTTGTACCCCTGTACCCCAGGGGAGTAGACGTGGACATTGGGCGGAAGCTCGATTTGAGCAACTAAACGAACCCGATTACCGGAAACCACCTCGTGATCTGATTGTTCCAAACTGAGTTGAAGGTGCGGAGCCTCGACATTGCGGCTCACTTCCTCACTAAGCTCGGGGAACAGCTTCCCCAGAACGTTGTTGGGTGTAACTCGATCCGTATCTTTCGCTTCGAAATATCTTTCGCGAATCACCCCGCTCGAGTCTATATAGAAGAATCCGGGGTGAGCCATCCCCTTGGTCATTCCGGTCGCCTGTGCATTCAGGACATTGAATCTCCGAATGATCTCGGAATCGGGATCGCCCAATAGCGGAAACTCGATATTGTGCCGCTCGGCGAAGTCTTTCAGTATCGCCGGGCTATCGTAGCTGATCGCCGCCAGCTTGATCCCTTGCTGCTCAAATTTTGCTCTCGACTTTTGCAGCTGCACGAGCTGCGCTTTGCAGAAGGGTCACCAATCCGCGGATCGAAAGAAAAGAAGAAGCGTCCCATTCGTCCCGCGCAAGGTCTCGTTTGATACGGCATGGCCAAACTGATCGCGCGATGCGAAGTTCGGCGCTTGTTGACCAACCCGCAATCCGATACCGGGCAAATCGGTCTGCCCACCCGAGGTATCGACGTGCTTCCTTCCGAAGCCAAAGAATCCGAAAATCAGCAAAACCCCCAGGGCCAAGCGCATTCTTCCTCGCAATTCGAGATCACAAGCTGCCGTCGTTAACAGATGACGCATGCCGATACGGAGCGCAGGTGAGGCTAGTTGGACAGCCGAGCCGATCCCACTCCCAAAACTCTTCCCGCTGTCGGTTCTTGAACAATCGCGACGATTCTGAGATTCCCTTTATTACCGTGATTGAAGCTTATGGCTACATCCTGCGAAAAGTTGCCGGATCGATCCAGCGCTCCGACTCGCACAAGATCTCGCAGCACAGCGACATGGTTGAGCGTCCTTCCGGCGTTCTCTCCGCGGCTCACGTTCGATTGATCGCGCTCGTCGGCGATCGCGAGCAGGACGTTCGCGAATCCCTGGGGGATTGAGGAAGGCGAGGGCCCGGTTTCGAGGTGCAGGACAATCTTCTCGCCATCGAAATGGATCGAAGAAAGGCTCACCGGGATCTTTGCGGACCTGCTTGCGTTTTCGATCGCATGGATCGCCCCTTTCTCGTCGCTGCCTACGAGCTGGATACGTCCGTCCACGATCATCTGAGGTGTATAGACGCCCGAGAGGCCAAACTCGCTCGCGTAAGCACCTTGCCGTTCGCTGTACTCGCGGGACGAGAAAGGATCCTTCCATCCGATATCGTTCCAGTAGTCCACGTGTTCGCTAAGAACGATTAGGTCGGCGCCGCTCACGGGCTGGGATCGATCTAGTCTTTCCAGCAGCGCATCAGCAGGAGGGCAATCCGAACACCCCTCTGAGGTAAACAATTCCACAAGCACAGGATTGCGTTGCGCACTCTCATTCGCCAAGTGTGGGTCCCCGCCCACGGCTTCCACCAGACGCGGCAACGACAGTGCACCCAGCAACAACACCGCGGCCATTCCGCTAAACGCAAACCTAACTCGCGACATGGCGATCCTCCCTCTTTGGCCGGGCCCCCAGATGAAGCTCCGCACCCTAGCCGTCTGATTCGAAATTCGGACTAAAGTTACAGAGATTTTTTTCCTTCCAATTCTTCCAACGCACCGCTCGACGAACCATCGGCCGCCATTCGTCGCCAAGGATATTTACGGTGCTCTACGTGCAGCGGAGCCGCCTCGGAGATACAAGACCCAAACGAAACATTTTGCCGCAACGCGAATCACATAGGTCGCCGATGAGACTCCACCGGCAAAAACCATCATGACGAAAGGACTAAAATGAATCGCGTGAGACTACACAAACCAACGACTTCCTGGAAGAAAGTCTTTCTGGCAGCTTTCCTGGCCGTTACACTCTTGCCATTAGCTGCGCACCTCGCACTCGCTCGCTCTCAGAACGGCACAGATAGGAGCGATGGCGACGTACCACCGAAAGTCATCCTCCCTCTGCAGTCGGGCTTCTTCGACGGTGCGACGGCCCTCTACATCACACCGGAAGTAGGCGTTGACCCCAATGCTCCGCCTGCGATCATTGCTGCCGCACATCAGGTCGCCAACGGATTTAACTCCAATTTCATTCCCACGAACTTCGGGACGCTCCCCAACTCACCAGCCGTGGACGATATCTTCGTCTTCACGAATTTTGCGCAGGGAAACGTACTGGCCTCCGCGCCGCATCCGGCGGGCCCTGCCAACAGCGACACGAATTACTCGCCATTATGGCAAGTCAGCCTGGTTGCTTGGAATTCGGGACGTCAGGGACGCGTACTGACGTCGCAGAGCGAAATCGAAAGTGCCGCCAGTGCCGGCGACGTAACGATTACGAAAACTCCGATAATTGTAGAATGCTCCGTAATTTCTACCCCGGGGGGCGGACTACTTCCAGGAGCCCGAATAGTCAGGGACGAAGACCAACAACGCAAACCAGGCGACGATAGATAAAAAGCCGCGAGCGTACTTCTCACTGCACTGATTTGTTCAAGTGGCTGAGCCGATTCCTGAGCCGTCGCTTGGCTCGCGTCCGATCCTGCTGATCGCCAAGTCGGTCAGCCACTTGATGACAACAGGTTTATGGAATTGAATCTTTTCGAGGGTTGGAGAATCTCACAGGCCAGGATTTTTGTGCCTGCCGAAAGCGAGCACAGATTCGAGGTCCGTTGTGTGGAGCAACTTGAGACAGTATAAATCGCGCGTTCTTGCAGGTCTCACCGAGGAAAAGGAGCACGGAATGGCAAACGTGAAACTTGTTGTGATGTATCCACGTCCCAAGGACATTGACGCCTTCGAGAAGATTTATCAAAACGAGCATGTACCCCTGGCCGTAGAAAAACTGGAGGGCAAGACCAAGATTGTCGCGACCAAGATACTGGCTTCACCGCAAGGTACTCCTCCTTTCTATCGCATCGCAGAGATTTATTTCCGGTCGATGGCGGATCTGGAAGAATGTGCCGCGTCAGATGGTGGGAAGGAGGCACTTGCGCATGCCGTGATGATTTCTTCTGGTGGGCCGCCGATTTTCTTGGTAGCTGAAGAGGAAACCTTTACGTTCGCCCACACGGCAGGTGCCTCGGTCTGAGATGCACGCGGTCCGATACTCAACAGTGCGTCCCTTTTAATGACCGGCTGGGTGTCGAGCAAGTCAAGAATCTTCACTCAGGCTTCGCGATTACGGGGCTGGGTCAGAATCGGGTGGCGAGCTACCGAGTCGAGCTCGCAACGCAGGGATGCTCCACACATATGAAAATCTATTTTGGGTTCACCGTAGCGGGGGACCGTTCCTCCGTGCTGGCAGCCACAAAGATCGTCGAGCTGTTGGTGGAATTGGGCCACGAAGTGCTTACGCGTCATTTGATCCGCGACGACGCATGGCAGGCGGACCGGTCTATTTCGCCTCAGGAAGTTTACCTGCGGGACATGATGTGGCTTAAGCAGTGTGATCTGTTTGTCGCTGAAGTTTCTGGCTCCTCATTCGGCTTGGGCTTTGAGACTGGCTACCTTCTGGGAGCCACAGAAAAGAAAGTAGTTTTATTCTATCGGCGGGCCGTAGAGACGAAGATATCTCTTTTGATCACTGGCATCACGCACCCGAATTGCAGGCTAGTATCGTATTTGCATCTTGACGAAGTAGAGGACTGGATTAGGCGCGAGCTGTTCCAAAAGGCCTCTACAACCTAGAGGTCGGAGCCGTGTTTGACCAGCCCACGGAAGGTTCCGTCAGGCAAGGCGTCAATAGCAATTACGTTCGGAGGGCAATCTCTTCCAGCGCCTGGTCCAGTCGAAACCAGCCCGACAGGTCGTCGCCATCCGAATAGAGCATTTGAAGCGTACTAGAAATGAGAGCTTTCGGGTTGCATTAGGAAACTCTATAGCGAATTCACGGATCGCGACGCTAAGACAGCGAGGGACCGTAGCATGTTGCTGAACCTTCCCGGCTTTGTGCGCAGCCTTCTGCGATTGCCTTCGCGCGGGGATGAAGTCGGATCGCTCGAGGTCAATATGTTTTCATCGAACCGAAAAGAGGATCAGCTTCCAAGGGCGATGGGTCGTCGCTCATTCTTGATCGCTGCTGGTGCAGCGGCCGCCGGGCTTGCCTACGCGTACCTGCAGAGGAGCGAGCCAGCACATGCGGCAGAAGCGACCGCAGATCTTCCGAAGAAGGTCTCGATCGTAGAGTTTTCCGATTCAGGCCAGCGCAAATCGGTGGTGTCCCTTGGCACCGTCATAAAAACTGAAGACCAGTGGAGGACGCAGCTCTCCCCGGATTCGTTTGAAGTTACGCGACGTGCTGCTACCGAGCTCCCCTACACGAATGAAAATCCAAACGAACACGCGAAAGGCATTTTTCGCTGCATTTGCTGCGAGACGGCCTTGTTCGATTCCAGCACCAAGTTCGAGTCTGGTACCGGGTGGCCAAGTTTTTGGGCACCGATTGCGAAAGAGAATATTTTGGAAACCACCGACAACAGTTTCGGTATGGTGCGAACGGCAGTTTCTTGCCGGCGTTGTGACGCGCATCTAGGACACGTGTTCGATGATGGCCCTCCCCCGACGGGTTTGCGTTACTGCATGAATTCAGTGGCGATGAGATTCGCGAAAGCTTCTTAGCCGATTCTTGCTATTTTCTGCTCCCTCGACCGGGCGGAAGAGAGACAGAACCGTGAACGGAGATTCCCTCGCGTGCGTATCTGCACTGGTTTCTACTGCACAATGTTCTGTCTGAATTAGAAGGAGAGATCCATGTCCGTTCCGTATCTGCGACAGGCCGCTGCCCAGGACGATCTCGGAAAGCTCATTCGATTTGTTCGTTTCCACCTCGGCGACGGCAACGAAGCCGTCGGCAAGGAAGAAATCGACCGGTCGTGGGCTGAAGCCATAAAAATCCTGCTTCGCGACGAACAGGTGGACCGCGAATTCATCGCCGGGGTTTTGGAGACGAACGAATCGACTCTCGCGCTCCTTTTCTTTCATCTGCATTTTTATTTCATCCGCAGGTCCGGGAGGTGGATTCATGACGGCAGCCGATAAGAACCCTTTGTCCGCAGCCGACCCGCGCGAGGTGGGGACGCAGCTCCGGCCGGGCCTCTGGCACACCATCAACGAGCGCTACCCCGGTTCGATGATTCGCAAAGAGAGCTTCGTGCCTCAGGCGCGATTGGGAAAGCCGCTGGCCGCATCCCGGTTGACGCTGGTCAGCTCCTGCGGCGTGCATCTGAAGACCGACCAGCCTCTGGACGTCTGCCATCCCTTCGGCGACTTCCGTTTTATGCGCGTGCCTTCCGGGGCGAAGCACGATGACCTGATCATTCATCAGTTGAAATACCCTCACGACGATGCAGACCTCGACATTAACGTGATCTTTCCGATCGAACGTCTTCAGGAACTCTGCGAGGAGGGCCGCCTAGGCAGGTTGACTCCGAATTTCTTCAGTTTTATCGGCTACAACATGGACCCCGAGAAGTTTGAGCGGACCGTTGCTGTGGGAATTGCCGAAGCGGTCGTCCAAGAGGAGCGCGCTGATTGTGTGTTATTGGCGCCCGCTTGACCGATCTGTCATCAGTCCGTCGGACTGATCCAGAGAGCCATTGAAGCGCGCGGTGTGCCCACGGTTTCCGTGACTGTAGCGCGCGACGTTACGGAAGCGGTCAAAGTCCCGCGTGCATTGTTTCTTCCCTGGCCGATGGGTCATCACTTCGGCGCGCCCTTTCATCGCGATCTGCAGCGCCGCGTTGTGCTCGCCGCGTTGGGTTTGCTTGAGTCCAGCGAACAACCGGGTACGATACTGGATCTCCCGATCAAGTGGGCAGACGTCCGGCGTGAGGCCAAGACACTCAGCGAGCAAGGGCGGAAGCTCTAACACTCGATCTGACTTTTCCGTAACAGCTCCGCCGCGACAAGGCCAAAACCGGCTGCCGTCGGTAAGAAGTCTCATTGACTATCGGATGATCCATGTTCCAGCTTGGCTCGAGGAAAGGAGTATCTAGAGATTGGAGCGGATGGTACGGGTGGCCTCGCCCTCGCCATACGCAAAGGGAACCCGAATTCTCGCCAAGGCTGTATTGCCGCGGCGAACAGCCCATGATTTTCCTACAGGCTTTGCTGAAGCCGCTGGCGGATCCGTAGCCAAGGGCTGCGCGATTGCGGAAATGGAATCACTTGTATTGGCCAATCTGTTCCTGGCTAGCAGCATTCGCCAGCCTGTCAGGTACTCCATCGGCGACACCCCAACCGTCTCCTTGAACCTCAGCGCCAAGGTCGATCGGGACATGCGGCACGCTGCCCCAACTCCTCGACCGTCCAATCCTGCCCCGACTCGTCCGGCATCAACGAAATCGCGGCGCTGGTTCGCAAACAAACAAATAAGGCACACTGCAGGAAACTTCTTCTTGAAATTCGCGTACCCATCATATTGAGGTTATCTGTAACTTACACGTACTCCAAAATAGCAAAGTACAAAAAAGCATTCATTCCGTGCGCCATGGCGACCGCTCCGGCCAATGCCGTAGTTCCTCCGTGGCCCAAGCGGTGGTCTTGTCCGCGTGGCACGTAGTGCACGGATTCGGGATTTTATATTTATCGGTCATGGCCGGCGTGATAAACGCGAAGGTATGGGCTCGCACCTTTACGTCCGCAATGGTTGTCTCGATTTTCGGCATATGACACGCGACGCAGCTGCTTCCTGCTGACCCTTTTTTGTGATGCGTATGCTCTTCGAGGGTTCCCGTCCTTGGGCCGTTCAACGAGAGCGGTCCGTGGCAATCCAAGCATAGTTTGTCCGCTGGTTCTCGCAATTGTGCGTAGTTGTCCGTGCCATGCACATCGTGACAGCTGAAGCAGGTCACTCCGCGCCGGTACATGACGCTTTGTACAAAATCATTCCCTTGCATGCGGTTCTTGTGTGCTGTGCCATCGGGGTAGTGCGTGAACGTCGTCTCGCCGAGCGTGTGCTCTTCGAGTTGCCAAAAATCCTGCAAGCGTAAACCCACGCGAAAACCAACCGGCCAGTCGTAGTATTTGCCCTCGATGGGACTCGTCAGTGGGCGTCCTTGGGAATGGCACTGGATGCAGCTGTCGCTTGCCTGAACATAATCCATTCGCGCGGGATTCAGAATGTTTCCGCGCGACGGATGATCCACGTGCTCACTTCCCGGGCCGTGGCACTTCTCGCATCCAACGTTCCACTCCGCCACCTGTTTTGTGTGGATGTTGTACTCGACCGAGTGGCATCCATCGCAAGTCGGACCCGTCGGGCGCTGCATATCGTCCGGCGGATAGAACGGCTCCCACCAATCGGTGCCCTTGGCCACGAAATAGGGCCGCCAGACGCGGTGGGTAACATCCCACTGCGCGCCTTCTGGAAAATAATCATCGCCCCTCTTCGTGAAGTAGCGCTGCTTCCAAACGCTGCCGTAAACCAGCGCCACCTCATTCTTGGTGAATTTTCCAATCGTGTTCGTCGCCAGGTCGGGAATGATCGCGTCAGGATGTTCGCGGGGATCGCGAACTACATTCGCCATCGGCGTCTTTCGCCAGTGCTCGTAGATTTCCGCGTGGCATTTCTGGCAGGATTGCGATCCGACGTAATGCGCCGAGTTCACCGCGGACGCCTGCTTCTGCAGCTCTTGGGTGCTCAATTGCCGCAGGCTGCGGATCAAAAGAACCAGCTTCCAACTGTCGTCGCTCTGCTCGTCGTGCGGTTTCGCCCAGCCCGGCATCCCGGTGAGCCGCACACCATTCCGTATGATGTAGCGGATTTCTCCATCGGTTAGATTTTGAGTTTGTGGCAACCGCAAATCCGGCACTTGGGGATAGAGGTTGCGGCCGTCTTGCGTTTGTCCAGAGCCGTCCGGCCCATGGCACACGGCGCAACGATCCAGGAAACTCTCACGCGCATCTTTCAGAACATCTGGTGTCGCTTTCCACGGATTTGCTTCCGAGCTTGCATTGCGCGGAATTGCCAAGTTGCGGGCGGTACGAGCCACTACAGTTTCCAAATATGAAGGCTGGTCCGCGGTGCTAAGGCCGCGCGAGACTAACCGGGCACCATAAAATGAAAGCGCGATCAGTGCGACGAGTCCGATAGCTAAGAGGACTTTCCAAAGCTTCATATCGTCACTTTCGTGCAGCATCGCGCGATTCGAGTACGCTACACAATCCTCAGTCTTGTACGGTGTAAATCAGCAATTCGGCGCCTTGGGCAGCGCGCGCCGGAACGGCGAGGTAAAAGTAGTCCAAACCTTTCCTGCCTTTTCCGGAGTAGGCCGCCGTGCGACCTCCGATAGCGCTTGGAACTTTGGCGAGAGGTTCGTAATAATCAGCGTCCTTTTGCTGGAAAACACTGATGTAGCCCTCGCCACCTGAAACGTAAATTCGTTTGCGTACTGCATCAAAGTAAAGGTCATCCGCGTTCTGCACACAGGAGAGAGTCGCGACCACGCGGCCCGAGCTTGCGTCGAGCACCAGCAACCGTGCCGGCGCACGTGTAACTACGAATACTCTGTGTTCCGCTTCATCGAGGCCCATGGGAAAGTTGCTCTCTTCCGAGAGGGGCCAACGCGTGATCACTCCCGTCGTTCGGTTGATATCCGCAACCTGCTTCAATTCAGGCAGGTTGACATACATGTGCGGCCCAGACTTTTCCAACTGGAATGATTCGGGGTGAGCCCCGAGTTTGAATTCCTGGTCCAGTTGCTTGTTTGTGGTCGCGTCAACTTCGCCGATTGCCCCAGTCTTTTCGTCTCCGTAGCCCACATATACGCGTTTAGTGGCCGGATCGTAACGCAGGTTATCAACATCGTCCCCAAAATCGATGGAAGTAAGGCGATCGAATGATTTTCCATCGTATATATAGAGCCTGCCTGCATCGCTACCCACGAAGAGCTTGTTTAGTTCGGGAACGTAGACCACGCCCTGCGGATGGGGGATTCCGCTGATCGTGTGGGTTCGAGCTCCGGCGGCAATGTCGATCACCTCTTCAGTGTTGTTTCCGAGTGCGGAGACAAACAGCCTCGCTTTAGGATCGATTGCGATGTGATCGATGCGGCCTTGCACGTTGGGCAGCGGAATCGCACCAGTCAAAACCATTGGCGCGTCGCCCGACGGCGAACTCTGTCGGGTATTCGTAACTGCACCACTGCACAAGGGAATCAAGGCGAGCAAGAAAGCCAGTTTGCGAGCACACACATCCCCTCCTAGGATTCATGAAGACGAGATGAAGGTAATTTATCCCACCTAAACGAGGGATAAACGGCTTTGGCCCCAATGTCCCACGGTCAAATCCTAGCTAGTCGCGTTGCTGAACATTTGAGCCTATGGGGCGACACAGTAACTTCACAATTGATGGCTCGAAAACGATTGTCGATGGCGTCTATCCGACGAATCACGCCGAGCACGAAACGGTCGAAATCACTCACGGGTTCACTAATTACTTCGAATGCGGATTCTATATTTTTACTTCGATTACCGAGGGCCAAGGCTGGTGGGTGGGCGACCACATCCGGCCGCGGTTCGCCGCTCCAAAGAAATGGCATTGGCCCGTCGGCGTCAGCATCTCTAACGAGATCGGCTACCAGCGCCGACCGTATTCTACGGACATGTGGACGTGGGAAATTCGGCCGATTGTGGACCAGAAAATTGGCAGATGGTACTGGTCGATCAATCCAACGCTGGACCGCTCTTTTCACGGCGAGAGCGTGCACCAGGGCGTTGTATTTTCGCCCAACTTCAAGTTCAGCGACGACTTCACGCCTAAGATCGCCGGAGGACTAGAATACTACGGTTCGCTTGGCCCGATCACAGGGTTCGATGCCGTTGCTCAACAGCAGCAGCAGATTGTCCCGGCGGTTGATCTGAATATCGCGCCACAGTGGGAGATCAACTTCGCGTGGGTCTGACGCGATCCACCGATCACCTCATCGCGAAAGTAATCCTTGGCTATCGTTTCGACTTTTGGTATCGGATTCCGACTCCGGATTGTGCGATTGCCGACGAATCGCGTGCGGTCGCGTCTAGAGATTGACGAGAGGGATTAGCGGTCTTAAACTCCTGAGACGATGAAGCACCCAACGAACGCGAAGGCCCGAAAGGCATTGCCCACCAACGCCGAGCTCGCGATCCTGAACGCTCTATGGGAGCTTAGGGAAGCCACGGTGGACGATGTGGTAGCGCGTCTGCCGTCGCATCCGCCCGCGAATTACAAAACCGTCCAAAGCCTTCTTCGGATCATGGAAAACAAAAGATTCGTACGGCACACGGTGCGCGGCCGCGCGTTTGTCTTTAGCCCATGCGTGACGAGAAACGAAGTGGGCGGCAGTTTGACCAAGCACCTCCTGAACCGCACATTTCAGGGATCCGCTTCTGCGCTGATGATGAATTTGCTCGATTCCAACCACGTGAACGATAAAGAGCTCGATGCGCTGGAAGCGTTGATTCAGGGGTATCGCGAGCGCAAGAGCAAGGACTAGGCGTTTGACAGCGATGACATCGGCGCACATCCCGGCGATTGAACTGGTGGCTAGCGCGGTGATCCATATTTTGGCCGCGTATCTACTTTTCTTCGTATGGACGCGCCTCGCGTCAAGAGCCTCCACGCGGCATGCTCTGTGGCTCGTTTTTCTTGGAGCTTCCTCGCTCTATTGGCTTGCCGTGGTGAAACAGGTGTTGAACTCGCAACACGTTGCGAGTTTGGCGTCCTCACCAGCCGTGGTGTCGTCGTTGGCTGCGACACAGATCGGATCGGCAACTACCCTCAGAATTCCGCTTTCCTGGAATTGGAGCGTGGCGCCCGCGACTGTTTTTATTTCCTGGATTTACGTGTTAGGCGCAGCGCTGATGATGCTACGGGTCGTACGGCGACGCCGTCGGCTTCGTGAAGCTATTTCGCAGGCGCAATACGCGAATTCCGAACTTGAAAAAATCTTCGACGAACAGTGCGACCGCCTCGAAATATCAAAGTGCCGGATTCTGGAGCTGCCGGGGCTGACTTCGCCCGGAACAGCCTACCTGCTGCATCCAGTCATCGTCATGCCCGAAGGAATCGGACGGTGCCTGGACGGCGAACAATTGATCGACGTCGTCTACCACGAGCTGATGCATGTGAAACGCCTCGATTTTTTGTGGAGCACTCTGGCGGAGTTCGCCGCGTGCTTGCTTTTCTTCCATCCGGTATTGTGGCTAGCATTACGGGATCTGGCACGCGCGCGCGAACTTGCCTGTGACATGGCGGTGATGGAATTGCGGGACGGACGGCGGCAGGATTATGCGCTTTGCTTGACGCGCCTGGCGCGCCGGCAGGTGCTCGGATTCCAGGTCGAGCCTCCGAAGCATCTGGCGCTGCTGAATTCGTTCCTGGCGTTTCGAGTGAAAACCTTATTGCACGAAAGACGACGCCGGGGGCGCTTGGCGCAAGTGGCGGCGGCTGGCGTCGGCTTCGGCGTTCTATGTCTCTTTACTGCGGGTTGGTCCTCGCTCGCTCTGGCTGTCATGCTGCAAAACAGTGCGCCTCGCGTGATGGCGGCGGTGCCGTCGGTGGTTCGGCCCAGTTTTCGGCGAATCGTGGCGCAGCGACACAATGCACCGACGTACTCTGAAGCTGATGCGCCGCAGGGGATTGGAAAAACACCTGAGCCGAATGTACTCGCAGGCCAGCCAGAGCCGATGCGATTCTCGCCCGTGGATCCTTCGCTCGACGGCGACACCAGTGGCGACGCCGAATCTGGCTCGCTGATCGCACCGCGTAAGAGGACTTCCCGAGCGGTTGGGAACGATCAGTCCGCGTCAACGCCGAGCCAGAGCGTGCCGTCTTGGCAGAAGAGCGCCGCTGACGCCGCGATTGGCGCGTTGGGCCGCGTCGCCGCCGGCAAGAGAGACAATAACGGGGACTCGGACGATCGCGCTTCCAAGCCGTTTTAGTCCTGGGCGAATCTCGCAGGAGCTTACAACCCTTTCGCGCCTACCCGCGTCCATATTCCGATAGGTCTTAATGTATTAAGACTTCTCTTGACTTGAAGTCTTAAAGCTTTAAGATTTATCAGTCCATCCGGACGCGCGGCGGCGCCCACAAGCTGCTCGACGACAGGGGATTTCCCATTGTGCGGAATTGCCGGATTCACCCACAGAAACGGATGTTCTGAGCCAGAACGCATCCTTGAGGCCACGACCGCCCTGGTCCATCGCGGACCAGATCAAATGGGCACATTCCGGTCACACTCCGTGTCGTTGGGCGCCACGCGATTGAAAATTATCGACCTGCAATCGGGCGACCAGCCGCTGACTACCGCCGACGGGAACACGACCATCGTCTTTAACGGCGAAATCTACAATTACAAGCAGTTGCGCCCCGAGTTGGAAAGGCGCGGCTACCGCTTTCGCACGAATTGCGATACCGAAATCGCGCTGTGCGCGTTCGTTGAATGGAACACGGATTGTTTTTCGCGCTTGCGCGGCATGTTTGCGTTGGCGGTGTGGACTGAATCCACGCGAACGCTGGTTCTGGCGCGCGACCGCATAGGGATCAAACCGCTTTACATCGCTCGCCGGAATGGAGAGCTCTTCTTCGGCTCGGAGCTGAAGGCGATCTTGATACATCCGCAGATCGAGCGGCAATTGAGCCTGGCAGGCTTGGACTGCTACCTCTCGCTGAACTACGTCCCGAGCCCTTTGACCCTTGTCGAGGGTATCGAAAAACTCCCGCCGGGCACCTGGTTGAAGTGGCGGGACGGTGAAGTGATTTTCGACGCCTACTGGAAAATCCCGGCAGTTGTTTCGCGTGATTGGACAATGGATGAGGGGAAGGAGGAACTGGACCTGCTGCTCAAGCAGTCCGTACGCGAGCATCTGTTGTCCGACGTTCCCGTTGGGATGTGGCTAAGTGGCGGAATCGATTCTTCCACAGTGCTGCACTACGCCGTTGCGCAATCGAGCGCGCCGATTAAGACATTTTCGATATCGTTCACGGGACAAGGTTGCGACGAGAGCCGCTACATCCGCCAAGTCGCGGAACGGTATGGGACCGATCATTCTGAGTTCGACCTGAATCCCGATTCCGATATGCGCGATGCGATCGAGGAGTTCGCGCATTACTCGGACGAACCGAGCGCGGACGCCGGAGCCCTGCCCGTCTGGTATTTATCAAAGTTGAGCCGCACGCAAACGAAGGTGGCCTTGAGCGGCGAAGGCGCGGACGAACTATTTGGGGGGTACCTGACGTACCGCGCGAACCAGATCGCTTCGTACGTGCGCAAGTTCCCACAAAATGCGATTCGACTCGCGCTCCACTTCGCCAATGCCTATCCGGTGTCCGACGAAAGCGTAGGTTTCGATTACAAAGTGAAGCGCCTGGCGGAGGGCTGCCTCATGCCGGCCGAGCGCGCGCACACTTTTTGGAACGGGACGTTCTCAGGAGCGCAAAAGGACGCGATGCTGAAGGTTTACCTGCCCGGCGCGTTCGACGAGTATCTGACGCAGCTTGAGAAAATGCCCGCCTCCAGGGGAAATGCGTTGGAGCGGTTTCTGCGGTTCGATCAGCGCTATTACCTGCCAGACGACATCCTGGTCAAGACCGACCGGATGAGCATGGCACATTCTCTCGAAGTTCGTCCGCCATTCCTGGATCACCGCATCGTGCAATTTGCGGCGACTCTGCCGACGCATTTGAAAGTAAACGGTTCCCGGCAGAAGGTCTTGTTGAAAGAACTGATGCGGGACAAGCTGCCGCTTTCGGTCGTGCGGCGCAAGAAAATGGGATTCGACATACCGGCGCACGAGTGGATGCGCGGTCCGCTACGTGCGATGTTGCTGGAAATCGTTTCTGACGGAGCTGCGAACCACGACGACTTATTCCGGCCAGCTGTGCTGCAGAGCTACGTGAAGCTGCACTTGGACCGTCGAGCGAACCTGGGCTATCACCTCTGGGGCTTGCTGATTTTATTTCTGTGGATGAAAAAGTGGGGGATTCAATCAACAACCGAACCGAGGATCGAACGCGCATTTCGGCAGCCGGCCGCTACGCTGTCCTAGCGGCGGTTCTGTGCGCGGCGGCGATTTACGTTGGCTGCATGACGTCTCCGCCGTCGCTGGTGGACGCCGTGCAGGGGCAGATTGCCCGCAATATGCTGACCTCCGGCGACTGGGTGACGGCGCGCCTGGATGGAGTCGCGTATCTGGAAAAGGCGCCGCTGGTCTACTGGGCCATGGCTATCGCTTACAAGATCTTCGGAGTACACGATTGGGCGGTGCGCGGGGGAACGCGTACTCTATCGGTGATTTCCGCCGCCGCAGCGGCGACGGTGATCGGGATTTATTGGAAGGTTCGGCATATGCCGGCTCCGGGCAACATCGCGTCAGCGCTTTCGCGGAATCCCCATGCCTACCGGCTCTCGATGGGCCACATGCTGGATCTCACGCTCGCTTCTTTCGCCTATTTGCGAACGCCGCTGTTGCTGGCCGGAGCGGCGTTTCTGCTGGGCGCTATCTGGACAATTCGCTCGAACACTTTCAGGGCGTCCGTGGCTATCGCGTGCATGATGATTTTGTTCTTCCAGGCGGCACGGCTCGCCTTAGTGGTGTTCGACCCGTACTTATCGTCCCGGCCGCTCGCGAATGCATTGCTCGCAGCACCTGACGGCAAGCTGATCCTCAACGGTCAGTACTACACGTTTTCATCCGTCGTGTTTTACACCGGTCGCAACGTGCTCATGCTCAATGGCAAGTTTCAGAATCTGGAACACGGAGCGTATGGGACTGAGCATTCCGAATACGACCTCAATCCCGATTCTAATCTGCGCGATACGACCGAAGAATTCGCGTATTACTCCGATGAACCGAGCGCGGACGCCGGAGCGCTGCCCATTTGGTACCTCTCAAAGCTGAAGCTCGTCCTTACCAAGAAGCAAACCAAGAAATATAGCAAGCGCAAGAAATCAGACTCACACGCTTACGTGGCGGGCAGGAAAGCATGACGCCCTATGAGCAATACAAATGGATCTGTCAGAGCTTTCCGTATCCACGCCCCGGCGAAGAGCGCAGCTTTGAGGATTTGGTCTGCAATCTGGCGCGAGCGTACGTACGCACAACTCTCTGGTACACCAAGAATCGCATCTTCGTATTCACCTGGCTGAATCCTTCCGAGAATGCCTAATCCGATTAACGACCGGACCGAGAATCGATCGCGCGTTCGCGCAGCCAGCCGCTACGCTGTCCTAGCAGCGGTGCTCTGCGCGGGAGCGACTTACGTCGGCTGCATTGGGCTCACGGTCATCGCGGAGCGACGATGCGGCGCGCATCCGGATTGTGCTCGCCGCAATCGCCTTAGCCGGGATCACGGCGCTGTTGGCCAGTGGGATTTCATGAACGCGCGGGATTCTACGCCGGTGGGTGCATGGCGTCGAGTGTGGGGCTATTACTGGCTTCTCCCCCGCCGGATTCGGAACGGCACACAGACAACCTGGACTTCCTTATGAATACTCCAACCCACCCGTTCATGAAACTCGCTTGCGCACCGGAAGCGCTATGAAAATCGGAAATAGATCGGGATGGCGAACGCACGAGCGAGAAACAAGGAAAGTTTAGACGTTTGGATCGAGCCCGGAAGGGGGAGGCATCATGCATAGAACGATAGGATTGACCTTAACGATCGTTTCGTTGACGTTCGCAGCACATAGCATCGTTATGGCAGCAATCGCTGCAGCGCAAACGAGTGCGCCGGGGGTCATCGAAGTGTCGGCGAAGAAGTATGAATTCACTCCGGCCGAAATCCACGTGAAAAAGGGGGAACGCGTGGAACTGAAAGTCCACTCGGTGGATGAGACGCACGGTATCAAGATTGATGTTTATCCCGAAGGAGCTAAGGATAAAACCAAGCCGGGCCTCCTCTTCGACCATCCGGAAACGAACGGCAAAGTCGAGAAGAATGTCGATCAGCTGCTCGATTTCGTCGCCGCCGAGCCTGGCGGCTACGATTTTAAGTGCGCGAAACTTTGCGGCATGGGGCACCGTCATATGCAAGGCAAGCTGATTGTCGAACCGTAACGCTCGCTGGCAGCGGCAGATCACATTCGCTGGCCGCGTGCGCCTCGGCGTAACGAAGAAAAAAGCGTGTTCCGGCAGCGTCGCGATGGCCGCGTAGTCACCGTCTTGTTTTTCGTTTCGTAGTTGCGAACAGAAGTCGGCTTGAATTCACAAGGAGCGCATCGTAAGCGACGAACATGGCCACTAAAACCGCACCCGCTGTTTCATTGATTGATCTCTCGGCAGGCTCGAATTACGAACGGTTCGTAAACCCTCAGTGGGTTTCGCTGCTGAACCTTCTCGGTATGAACGCCAGCTATGAACGCTGTGAGGGGTGCGAACTTTTCACGAGCGACGGTCGCACGATTCTGGATTTTCTATCTGGATACTGCGTCCACAATGCAGGCCACAACCATCCTTACATCATTCAGGCGCTCAAAGACGAAATGGACAAGCGTGGGCCGGGAATGCTGCAGAGTCACGTGCCAGAAATTGCCGGCGACCTCGCGCGGCGCCTGTGCCAGTTGGCCGGCGGCGGATTGGAAAAAGTCTATTTCGGCAGCAGCGGCAGCGAAGGCGTGGAAGCTGCGATCAAGTTTTCGCGCGCCACCACGGGCCGCGCGGGGATTGCTTTCACGAAGAGCAGTTTTCATGGACTGACTGCCGGCGCGCTCTCGCTGATGAACGATCCATTTTGGCGCCAAGGATTCGGGCCACTGTTAGACGACGCGCACGGCGTCGCGTACGGCGATATCGCAGCGCTCGAAAACGCTCTCGCCACCAAGAAGCACGCAGCCTTTGTCGTTGAACCATTGCAAGCCGAGGGTGGAATCAACGTGCCGTCGCGCTCCTACCTGCAAGGGGCTCAGGAACTGTGCCGCCGCACCGGCACGCTTTTCGTGCTGGATGAAGTTCAAACGGGAATGTTCAGGACCGGCACCTTTCTTGCGGCCCATCAGTTCGATGTGCACCCGGACATCGTGGTGCTTGCGAAAGCTCTCAGTGGCGGGCTTATGCCCGTGAGTGCTGTGCTGATGAAGGACAGGGTCTACCGCGCTGTTTATTCGTCGCTGAAGCGCTCGATCGTGCACACCTCCACGTTCAGCGAGAACAGCCTCTCGATGCGCGCGGGCCTCGCGACGCTCGATGTCCTCCAACGCGAACGACTCGGGCCGCGCGCTCTGCGGCTGGGCGAGGCCTTTCGCGAGAAACTTCGCCACCAACTCGCGGGCTTTGACATGGTCAAAGAGGTGCGCGGCATGGGCCTTTTGAACGGCATTGAGTTCGCGCCGCCCAAAAAGATCACCATGCGCGCGATGTACGAGGCATTTCACGGGATCCATCCGGCGATGTTCGGCCAGGTGGTTGTGATGCGCATGTATCGCGAAAAAGGATTCCTCACGCAAATTTGCGGCAACAACTTCATGGTTCTGAAGGCCGCACCGCCGCTCGTAGTGAACGAAGAGCAACTCAACCGATTCGTTGCGGCGATTCGCGACGTCGTGGAACTGGCGGAGACGTCCACAGGATTCTGGACCGAGGCGCTCAACATGGCGCGCCGCGCTGTGCACATTTGATCCGACACGAAGCTAGCTGTGCTTGAGCTGCAAGAACAATCTGACCCAGCAAAGACCCAAATAGGATGCGCCCCGCAGGAGGCCAGTGGTGAACCTACAAAGCACGACCGATGTATTTATTGTTGGCGGAGGCCCATCCGGCCTCGCGGCGGCGATAGCGGCTCGCCAAAAGGGTTTCGATGTAACCCTTGCCGACGGCGCGGCACCTCCGATTGAAAAACCATGCGGCGAAGGGATGATGCCGGAAACGATCACGGCGCTTCGCGGTCTGGGTATTACGATCGGCCCCTCGGATGGCGTGACTTTCCGGGGAATCTGTTTTGCTCAATGCGACGCGCGTGTTACGGCTGACTTTCCGTCCGGCGCCGGCGTGGGAATGCGGCGAACTGCGTTGCACGAGCGCCTCGTCGTGCGTGCCGAGGATTGCGGGGTGAAGCTTCTGTGGCGGACGGCCGTGGTGGCGATCGGCGCCGGGCATGTGGAGTTGGCGTCGGGCAGAATTCCTACTCGTTGGATCATCGGCGCGGACGGACAAGGCTCGCGAGTGCGGCGCTGGAGCGGAATCGCAACGAAGCAGATTCGGCAACGCTTTGCGACCAGGCGTCACTTTCGTGTTCGGCCATGGTCGAGCTACGTCGAAATTCACTGGAGCACACACGCGCAAGCTTACGTGACTCCCGTGGCACCGGATGAGGTTTGCATCGTGATGATTTCGGGTCACGCGCGACAAGCATCGTTCGACCGAGCGCTCTGCGAGTTCCCTACCATACGAGAAAAAATTGCCTTCGCAAAAACCACCAGCCGTGAAAGGGGCGCGGTCACGTCCATGCACACGCTGCGCAGCGTGCAGCACGGAAACGTCGCTCTCGTCGGAGATGCTTCCGGCAGCGTGGATGCAATCACCGGCGAGGGCATCCGGCTGGGATTGCGGCAGGCTTCGGCGCTGGCGGACGCGCTCGTGGCGGGCAACCTCCTGCAATACGAACGCGAGCACCGCGCGCTCGCCAAGCGTCCGTCCCGCATGGCACACCTGATGTTGTGGCTCGACCACAATCCAAAACTGCGAGCGCGCGTGATATTGGCGCTCCAGCGCAAGCCGGACCTATTCGCCCGCACACTCGCAATGCATGTCGGGTATGGCTCGGCGTGTGACATCCTATTCACAGGAACGCGGCTCGGCTGGCGTCTGCTCGCCGCTTAAGGAGAAGTTTGCGCACATTTCACAGAAGGTGGCTTGCAGCGGTATTCGTGGCCGCAATTGGATTGCTTGCTGGTTTTTCGTCCGCGACGGCGAGGCCGCTCCAAACCGCCAAGCAGATCGCATCGCCAGAGCTTGTACTGACGCTGGACCCGGCACAATCCACCGTGCATTGGACCGTAGACAGCACTTTGCACACCGTCCGCGGAACGTTCGCGCTGACCCGCGGCACGGTGCAGTTCGACCCGGAAACGGGCAAGGCAAACGGTGAGATCGTCGTTTCGGCGCCAAGCGGCGAGAGCGGCGACCGCTCGCGCGACGCGCGCATGCACAAGGAAATCCTGGAGAGTGCGAAATATGCCGAAGTGATTTTCCGTCCAGCACAAATCGAAGGCCGCGTTGCGGGCTCTGGAGCTTCAGATGTGAAGCTTCTCGGTATTTTCTCGATTCATGGTTCTGACCATGAACTTGCCGCGATGGTTCACGTGGAAATGTCGCCGGGCCGATGGAGAGGGAGCTGCACGTTCGACGTGCCCTACATCGCATGGGGAATTAAAAATCCAGGCAGTTTTCTTCTAAAGGTGAAGCCTGTCGTGACCGTCGAAATGGAAACAGGCGGCTCCATCCGGGCGCCCAAGTAGACGCCTATGGAATTCGTACGAGAGGTCTCACGGAGGACGACTTGCGGTTGGAACTGTAGCTGATAGGACTCCCTATAAACTCGGGAGAGGGTGTCTACCCCTTTGCGACTCTTCGAGATTCACGAGCAACCATGGTTTCCGCAATTCCTCCGGGATCAATTCGTCGACGGGCTGCAGATGATCTTGGAGGTTACGAATACCTACGAGCCGATCGCGCAGCTGTTGCGAAAACGCCTTGAAGAATGTGGCTCCGAGCGAGTGGTGGACTTGTGTTCGGGAGCGGGCGGACCCTGGCCATCGCTCGTGCGCTATTTCGAGATGCACGGAGGGAAGTCACCCGAAGTTTTATTAACTGACAAGTACCCGAACATGACAGGACTTCTCGATTTGAAGTCTCTGACCGCCAACCGCATCCATTTCCTTAGACACTCGATCGACGCAACGCAAATCCCGGGACACCTTCAAGGATTTAGGACGCTCTTTTCCTGCTTCCACCATTTGAAACCCGACGAGGCGCGCCGCCTTCTGCAAGATACTGTTAACACGCGACAGGGCATCGGTATCTTTGAGGCGACCGCGCGTCACATGTTCACATTTCTATCCGTATTGTTCGTTCCGTTTGCGGCATGGCTGTTTCTCCCTTTCCGGCGTCCCTTCCGTTGGTCGCGCCTTCTGTGGACGTATTTCATTCCGGTGATTCCGTTCGTTCTGTTCTTCGACGGCTTGATTTCTTGCTTGCGGGCCTACTCGCTCGCAGATCTTCAAGCGATGACCAGCGGACTGGAGGCCAGTGGATACAGATGGGAAATCGGAGAACGGACCGGAGGATTGCTGCCCGTCCGAATCACGTATGTGCTTGGCTGGCCGCAGACTGAATCTGTCGAATCGGCCGAGCGAACCCCGTGAAGCAAGCGAGTTTAAGTGGGCAACGGAAACATGTGTCGGACAAGAGAGCCGTTACTCGGCCCGGCCACGAATTGGACGAACTTCAGCGCGGCATACCTTCCGTGTTCACATCAAGCGAGTCTCCCTCCCTGACTCCAAATCCCTGGCAGTTGGATAAGCCCGTGCACATCGAGCCGGAGCGTCGACGCCCCATGGCGACAACATATCGGCGTCGCGAACGATTGGGACGGGTTGAGAAAGTAGCTCCCGAACTTATTTGTCGGCTTTCCTGGTGGGCACGTCCGGGCGAGGATCGCCAACAAATCCGTCCCTGTTGGGCATTTTCACGCGAGGGAGAGTCGCTTCGTTTAACTCCGCTTTTTCGCCGATAATTCCGTTCAGGTAAAGAATGAACGCCGTAATCGCATAGGTCTCTGGGAAGCGGATTGTACTGTGCGAATGTGGCTGGCGAGGTGACCAAAAAAGTTGTCGTCGGATTAAATGTAGACCCGGGAGAGTTTCTTTGAAATTCGCGGTAATCCAGACTCGATCTCACGTTTCTCCTACCTCCGCGTGATCGCTCGCAGTTCCAATTCGCGATATGCGCACGAATTGCTCGACATCCGCTCCGCCGGAAAAGCGCTTGGCGCTCGCTACGTGATGGAAGGGAGCCTGCGCCAGGCGGGCGCGAAGATGCGCATCGCGGTGCAACTCGTGGACACGAATTCCGGAGCGCATTTGTGGGCCGAGACCTATGATCGCTCCTTTAGCCCTGCCGTTTTCGAGCTGCAGGGTGACGTCGTCTCTCGCATCGTTTCCACGGTCGCCGATTCCCACGGTGTTCTGCCGCACAGCATGAGCGAAGCTGTGCGCAGCAAGGGCTCCGATCAGCTGACTCCCTACGAGGCGTTGCTCCACAGCTTTGGTTATTTCGAGCGGGTCTCTGCGGAGGAGCACGTCGTGACGCGGGACAACTTGGAGCGCGCCGTCCAGCAGGCGCCGGGTCACGCCGACTGCCTGGCGATGCTGACGATCGTCTACGTAGCGGAGTACATTCACGGTTTCAAGGCCAGGCCCGATCCGCTCGTAAGGCTTCTTTGGATTCCGCACAGCCGCTCAGGGAAAGTTCGTCACTTTGGGCGTCACGCGAGGATGCATCCCGGTCGCCTCGCCCGTGTCGGCGATCACATGGCTGATCGCGCCGTGATCTCCCAGCGCCATGGTGATCATGTCGTGAAACCGTATCTCTGGGCGCGTCGGCGTCTCGATTGCGCGGGTCAGCCTGACATCCGGATTGATGAAGACGCTGTACACGCCTAGCCCCCACGCCTCATGCGTCGTCACTCCATCTGCCACCTTGTACGAAGCCCAGCCGTTCACGCCCGGCGCACTCGTATAGCTCGCCTGGTTCGGAGGATCGTAAGGAATCTCGGACTGATAAAAATACGTTCGCCCGCCATTGCCATTCCATAGAACCTGGAATTGCTGATGATGCTCCACAAACAGACCATAGATCGTGACCTGGTTTCCATTCACGACCAGCCCGTTCTCGCTCGTATTCAGCTCCCAGCCCACTCCCGCGCCGTGGTCCGCTCTCCAGATCCACGTATCGTCAACCAGGGTGTCGTTGCTGTTGATCCTCAAATTCACTCTGGCCCGGCCCACGCCCGCGCCACCCACGCGAAAGAAAACATCGTGCAGCGCGATCGGGTCGTTCGCATGGCGCGCCCGGCTTCCCTCCGGCCCCACCTCCAGCAGCACCGGAGACTCGCTCGGCCCTGCATCGAAGAGCAGCCCCGCAATCTCGATCCCGTCGTCATCGGTCGTCGTCATCGCCGCCGTGCCGTTTATCGGACGTAGCGTCGCAAACCCCAGCCCCAGCACCACGGCATGCGGCCGTGTAACGCGAATCGGAGCGGTCACCTCATAGATCCCCGGCGTTAGAATTAGGTTCTTGCCTTGGGCAAGCTGCGCGTTGATCGTCTCCGCCGTATCCACATCCGCGTGCGCAATATAAAACCGCGTAATCGGAATTGTCTCTCCCGGCGTTTCCCCGCCGCGCCACGTAATCCCCACGCTATCGCGGTACACCTCCGGAACCCGCACGCTGAACTCGCCCGCGGCATTCACTTGCAGAAACGGTTTCTCGCGCACCACTGGCGTATGCGCCACCTTTGTGTACGGCGGCGCGGGCCATCCGCCTTCCGGCGGGTGCACCACACCGACAAACACCATGTTCCAGTTCGCACCCGTCCAACTCTTCCAGTCGCAGTTGCGCGAGATCCACTGCTGCTGACTGCCGGAGTCAACATTCCCGTCCACCAGCGAATCGGACATCCAGCCGCCGCTTGCCCAGCCGCGATGCTGGTGCAGCACCAGGTCTCCGCGTACATGCATGCGCCGCAGCGACACCCCTTGCGAAACCGCCCATTGCATCGTGCCCCCGGCTGGCTTTATCGACAGCCCTTCCGCAGCTCGCCAGAAGGTCGTTGTCGCATTGTTGTGCTCAAGATTCGCATCCACATGCACGTTGCCCGCAATCCGTGTTGCATCGGGCGACGCCCCAAGACCTATCACTTCAGTGTAAAAGCCCACCGGCACGTCCACCGAATAGTCTCCCGGCAGGAATAGCAGAGCGTTGCGCTGCTGTCCAAACTCGTTGTGCTCCTGCGTCGCATACACCGCATCGATCTGCTTCTGGATCGCCTGCGATGACATCGACGGATCGAAGACCATCACATTGGGTCCGAACTCCGGCGTCGCGCTCTTCGCCGCAGGTTTCGGCAGAGCGTTCGTCAGCCACAGCCGCGCCTCCCCCGCCTGCCGCGCGTTCGACGACAAGGACGACAGGGAAGAAAACAGCAGAGTCCCAGACAAAAACAGGCCCATTCTCAGCTTCATGAGGACTCCAGATTACGACGGTACGATCTTCGTCGGAAAGACAAACGATTGCGCTGATAAGAACCAAAAGCCGTACCATAATTCGCAAACGATAAGCTCGGGGGAGAATAGCGCCTGTCAACCCCAGCGACCACGACAGCCGCAAAAGGAATCGATTGGAGCGGTTGGCCGCATAGGAAAGCATAGGCAGCCAGCATCCTGTTTCGCTAATTGTTCGAAAACGCCACAAACTTCTGGACAGAAGAATAGGCTCAGCAGGAATCTGTGCTCCCGAGCCTCGATTATTCACGGTTTTGCTAGCGAAAAAGAAAAGGTGCTCTAAAAGATTGATGAACACTGGGTTTTCGCGAACCCGGCATTCTCTTTCGGAGCACCCAAAACGTAACATCTCGTTACATACCACAGCTTTCCTTCTCCTTCTACCGACACGGACCTATGGATGGTTCGGATTGACACGCAGGTATCCGTCGAGCGGTGTTGATTGGGACGAGTCAGTTCCCAAGTCCTCCTTGACTCCCAGCGCCGAGAGTCGGTGAGGCAACCATGCGCAGTGCCTCTGCCCGCCAGCCGAGACAGCTATTTATTTTTGAGATTCACTTTCAGCGGTGTACGAAGTCCTGCGACGAATTGTCGCACGTAATTCTCCCAGTCTGTTTCCGCGGTGAAATCGCCGCTCTTGCTCCAACCCGCACCGAGATAGTACAGGAATGGCTTGCCTGTCTCCGCCGGCGTGAAGGCCAGCAAATTGGAGACTGCCGGCAAGCCCTCGTTGCTGGGGGTAACGAGCTCCGGTTCCGTCAGCTTGGGCAGCGTGGCGCTTTCGGTCGCGAATTCCTCGATCTTGTCTGGTAGCACGATCGCGCATCCTATATTTCCGCGGTCCCGGTCGGCGGGCTGCCAATAACTCATCCAACCTTCTTCCTGGTTCTTGGCGATCGCGCCGTTGGCTGGACGTTGCGCGATGCCGATCCCGACTTCGAACTTCAGGCGATGGCTCCCGGCGAACATGCTTTCGACGCGAGTCATGTTGGAACCAGCGTCGATGCGGATGCGCCTGGTCTCGGAAATTTCTCCTTCTCCGACATCCCAGGCATCGTAGGTCAGCTCGAATTCGGAACGGACCGGCCCAGTGGTGATGATTCGTGCTCTGCGGTAATTGCTCGACACGTAGTAGGTGTGACCGTCCCAAATGCCGAGCCCACCACAACCCCGGCTGCGCCCGACGCGATAATCGTCCAACCCTTCGCCATGATCGTTGTGATAATCGCCGTTCTTGTACCACTTGTTGATCACCAGGGCGCGCGTGCGCTTAACCCACACATCCACGCCACTGCTCACCGTGCCCTCAGCTGGAATCAAGTCTTGGTGGTACACACGATGCGCGATTCGATCGCTCTCCCAGGCCATGTCGCCGTCGCGCTCGCTGATTTGCCGCGCGTAGGTTTTCACAATCGGTTGCGGCACGGCAGCCAGAGCGGAAAGGTCCATGAGGTAGTAGGTCCGCGTCTCCCCCGGTGCCAGATCCGTCTGGAAAATGAGGGTGTCCAGCGGCCGCCCTGGTTCGCGGGCGTAAATCTGCGAATCGAGTATCCGGGACCCGAGGCCGTCCATCACCGCCAGATTTGTCGAACGCAGTCCCCGATTGGCCAATAGAGTAAGGCTCATTTCCACCGTTTCGCTGTGGCGGTAGAATTCGGCCGGATTGGTCACCTCGATCGCCAGCGGCTTGGCATTCTCAAACACCACCATGCGGTATAACTCGCTGCCCGCCAGCAGAAACGCGCCGACACCATATACCTCGGTGGAATCGTCTGCGAACGATTTCGGATCGGAACCGATGGGTTGAACATGTGTCAATTTGCCCTCGCCGTCCACGCTACCGACAAGGGCTGTCCACGCTTTGCGGATCGCAGGCTTAAATTTTGCGCCATCGAGCAGACTTTGATTGACGCCCCAAGCCAACGCGTAGGTGTAGAAACCCGAGCCGCTCGACTCCTTGAGCCGATAACTGTCCGGGTCGAGCAAGCTCGCATGCCACAGGCCGTCGGGTTGTTGATCAGCGAGAATCGTCTCCGCCATTTGTCGGAACAATCGCTCGAACCGCGCGCGGCTCGGATGGTTTGCCGGCAACAGCTGCAGCATGCGGACTAACCCGGCGATGACCCAACCATTGCCGCGGTTCCAGAAGATTTTCTTGCCGTTGGTTTCGCGCCGGTCGAAGTAGGTGCTGTCGCGGAAGTAGAGGTGTTCGGTCGGATCGTAAAGATAGTCCGTCGTGCGCCACCAATTCTTCACTGCATAATCGAGATAGCGCTCGTCGCCAGTGGCGGCGAACAACTGCATCCAAACGGGTGGGGCCATGAACAGCGAATCGCACCAGGACCACAGTTGGGAGACCTGGTCGTAGGGCTGATGGAAATCCAGACTTTCGGCGTTGGGTGGCGCGGAGAGAATGGTATCAAGCCGCGACCGTAACGGTGCGATCATTTTCGGGTCGCGATAAAGAAAATAAAGACCTGCGTACGCTTGGCCGATGGCCAAATCGTCGGCATGATACAAGCGTGGTCCGGGTTTCCAGTCGTTGGCATCGCCCATCGCGAGGAGCGCTTCACGATACTTCGGGTCACTGGAGATGCCGGCCAGAGCCATCATCCCTGCGTCTCCGGCGGCCTGCGTCCAGTCGGTCGTGGGGTGCACCGACGGATGCGCGAGCTGCCAATCCGCCACGCGTTGCATGACAGAAAGAACATCCGCTGGAGTGAGTCTCCGGTTCGGAGAAGCGGCTGCGGCAATTGGCAATGCGATGGCGAAACCCAGAACGGCGATTCGCCAAATGCACCGGCTATAAGAACTGCGCACAGGAGCCTTCATCTTCATGCGGTGGTGATTGGATAGGGACTGCTTTTTCGGGTCCCGCTCTCAGCGAAGGATACTTTCCAAACACTAGAAGTTTCAAATTCCACCTCTGACGGAACTTCCTTGTGTTGCACAGATGATGCATCGCAGCAACGTGACTGACGGGTGTATGTCCAATAACCGTTTTCTTCGGCGAAGGCCTCATCTTATGAGTCGGTCTCTCGCCAACAAACACTTCAAATCGCGGTGTCACTCGTCTTGTCAATTTGCTCCCCATACCTCGATCCCCAGTTCTACCGCCACGCGCTCGAACCAGCGTGAATATCCCGTGGCCTCCAGTCCCCCGCGTGGCTCGGTGAGCCATTATTCCTCTTTACAGTCACAACGTTACGCGATGGCTGATGACTACTGATCATTTCGGTGCGATTGGGTGCTACGTCGGATATCATTGACTGCGTCTGCGACGCGTTGCTCCCAGGAGACAAACGACTTAGCCGTTTGTCTCCTGGAGATTCACTTTACCGGACATCTCTAACAACGTCGACTCTGTCAAACTATTTATGAGCGCACTTCTCCGTTCACCTCAAAGAGTGTCTTTGTTCGTCGTGTTCTTTGGCCCCGCGTCGATGACCACGGCTCGTCGGTAATCTTTCGGTCGGATTCGATCCGACCCAAACATCTCTTCGATCAAAACTTCGACCACGATTACTTCTTCGAACTCCCTCGGCAGGGAGTGGGATGCCCATTCATCTGCTCAGGCGTCTACTTCACACCATGTCCGGTACCGAGCTGTCCCACGTACGAACCGAACTCGAAAGACCGCGAATACTCACAACCATTCCGCCACATCCAGTACAAGCGAACTCCCAGCTTCCGCCCGATCGCTACCTTGGCTATGCTTTTGTGCCGACGCATCGCCAGGTGCAGGTAGCGACGTCGCCACTCCGGATTGATTCGTGCTGCCGCCTGGGCTGCCTCCACCAGCAAGAAGCGCAACAAGGAATTGCCTTGCTTGCTGATGTGCCCCAGCCGTTGCTTGCCGGCACTGGAGTCCTCACTCGGAATCATCCCCACATAGGTGCCGATCTGCTTGCCACGAGAAAACCGTGTCGGAGTTCCGATGATCAACACGTAAGCCGTGCCGTTAGCGGACCCACACCGGGGTGGCTCATCAGTCGCAGAACCTCGGGTCTCTTTCTAGCTTCCCGCTCGGCGGCGGTGGTTAACTCCTCAATCGTCGGATTCAGGCGGTCCAGCAGCTCCAACAACTCTTGCCGGCGCCGACTCGCCCAGGGAGCTAACGTGAGCTTCTCTAACAGCACTCGCCCCTGTTCGCTGAACAGTTTTTTCTTCCAGCGATGGCCCTCGTTCATGGCCAGCGCCTGCAACTGATTCATGATCCGCGTGCGCATCTGCACTAGACGATGCCGATGCCATAGCTGTTGCCGTAGATCTCGGTTCTCCGGGCTCGGTATCCAGATCTGCGGGAAGTTATTTTCCAGCATCAGCCGGCGTAGCAGTCGAGCATCCTCGCGGTCGAACTTCTGCTTCTTCACTCGCTTGGCTTTGATCTCCGCCGGATCCCCGATCCACCCAACTCTGCCAGCAGACGCTCGAACCAGCGTGAATAGCCAGTAGCCTCCATTCCTACCTGCACGCGAATTCCTCGCTGCTGCAGGTCTCGATAGAACTTCTCTGCATGTCCATCACTGTGGTTCAGTTCCTGTTCACCGCACTCACCAGTCTCTTCCATACAAAATGCAATCGCTTGAAAGCTCGGGTGCTAATCTACGCCTATAATCATCATGTTCGGCTCCTTCCTCCCGAGCCTATGGTCCTCGACAAACCACAGTCTACTCGGGTCTAAGGAGCCGACGTTGTTATGCAATCATCTTGGTACTGGACCCGCTTTCGCGGTTGGCACGATTCTATGGACGTTGGATTTCGCGATGAAACCCTTCTCGATGCTTGAATGAAGTAGCTACAGGGACGTTTGTTCGCAAGCGCCGACTGCATCTAGGTCGTGAGGAAAGGCTTCCAGCGATCCAAGATAACCTTTAATTCGCAAATTTCTTCTGGGCGCAGGTTGGGAAGTGGCGGGCGCACTGGACCTGCCGCCATTCCAAGCAAGTTCATCGCCTCCTTCATGACGGAAACCTCGTACCCCTTGCGACGAGCGCGCAGCTCGTAGATTGGGATCACGTATGTGTTCATGAGCTGCATGAGAGCCGAGGAATCTCCCGACGAAGCGACCTCGTGGAGTTTTAGAGAAAGTTTTGGCGCAACGGTCGCAATGCTGGACGTGTACGTCCGGATGCCGATGCTGTAGTAGCCGGGGACACAGTCATCGCCGGCTCCACCAATCCAATAGAGCCTGTCTCCGACGCGGTTCATAATCCGCTCGTACCGGCGCAAGTCGCCTTGGCCATCCTTCCAGCAGACGAGCGTGGGGATTTCCTCCGCCAAATGTTCCACCCATGCCGGTTCAGGGTTTACCCAATCGCGGCTGTACACGAGCATTCCCAGCGGAGTCGCTCTGCCGATTGCTCTGTAATATTCCGCAAGTCCCTGTTCATCGGCGTTTGGATAATAGGGTGGCAACGCCAGGATGGCATCCGCACCTGCCCGCTCCGCTTGCTGGGCAAACTCGATCGCTATCGGCCAGTTGAATCCGGTGCTTGCGATTACCGGAATCCGGCCGTGCACTTCCTCTACTGTAGCCTTTACCACCTCTAAATGCTCAGCGGGAGTCAGCGAATACATTTCGCCCGTCCCGCCCGCGGCGACGATGGCAGCAGGAGCATTCTCCATGAGGCGTTGAAGATTCTTGCGCAGTCCGGGGATATCCAAGGACAAATCCGGCTGCAACGGTGTGATCGGAAATGCGATCACTCCGCGGAGTTTGCTACGGAGTTCTTCAGGCTTCATTTGCTCACCCACGCGAACGGAACCGAAGCGCAAAGACGACGGCGCAAGAATCGCTGAAGTCGCCAGGACGCCCGCTCCATCGAGGAACTCCCGGCGCGAAAAATGTGAGGACATCTTCGCTTCCCTCGCTAACTTAAATTTGGCCACCGTCGCGACGAATTTCTTTTTGTCACCGCTCGGGTCCCTAAACCATACCTCAATAACCCAGTTTTAGTCGCGTTGCCGGGTGCGCCGTGAAAAGGCGGTGGTCCACAGCGGGGGTATACCCGTCTTCTGCTATGCACGAACCCTGCAGCCGTACAAGATCCACTACACCTGCTCACTAGGCGGGTGCTCTGCCTATACCACCGCCACCGGCTCCTTGGTGAGCGACCGCGATACGGCGGCGTCAAGCGCGCGAGAAACCCAGCGCGGCAGCGCGACGAAGCAGCCCTGCTTCCCCGGAAAACTCGTATACTGAGTGAGGCACCAAACAACCGGGAAAAGGCGTGTCACAAAGTGCGACACGAATATTCGCAGCGTTTAACGAAATTGAGAGCGCGAACGCTGGTGATAGCTTTCATGCTATTGGCCAGTGGATATCTTTCCCTGGCTGCACAGGAAACTGGGCTGCCGGAAGCAACGTCGCCGCCAAGGGCTCAAACTTCCAATCAAACCGCCTCGGGCATCTCCACAGAACCGGCCTCAGTCCCGGTGGACCAGATCATTCAACGATTCGCGGAGCGCGAGGCGGAGTTCAAAACGGAACGTGACAACTTCACTTACGTCCAGACCTTCGTGGTGCAGACGATTGATGACGATGGCCGACCGGACGGTGAGTATCGAATGACAAGCGATATCACCTTCACGCCGTCGGGCCGGCGCTACGAAAATATCACCTATGCACCGCCACCAACGCTCGAGCGCGTAGCGCTGTCTGAGCAAGATCTCGCCGATCTGAAGGACATTCAGCCCTTCGTGCTCACAACCGAGGAGTTACCGAAGTACGACATTTCGTATGTGGGGCGCGAACAAGTGGACGAAATCAGTACCTATGTATTCGATGTGAAACCAAAAAAGATCGAGAAAAATCAGCGCTACTTTCAAGGACGGGTGTGGGTGGACGACAAGGATCTGGAGATCGTCAAGACGTACGGGAAAGCGGTGCCGGACATTCGCAAGCACGGCGATGAGAACGTGTTTCCGCGTTTTGAGACCTATCGCGAGAATATTGAAGGCCACTTTTGGTTCCCCACCTATACCCACGCGGACGATGTGCTGCGCTTCAGCTCGGGCGACGTTCACATCCGCATGACGGTGCGCTACTCCGAATACAAGCGGTTTCGGGTTACGTTCCGGCTGCTATCACCTGGCCAAGACGAGCGGCAGAATCCCTAGTCGCCGCACCTGACGGCAACGAAATGGCGTGGTGGACCAGCCGACAGTCGCAAGACCACAGCCTCCAAAACAAACTGGGTTTTGTTGTTAGGCTTGGGCGGCGCGTGGCCGAAAGTCGCAGCGACAACACCAGATCGAAGGAACTCGGCAAGCTCGAAGAAATGCTCGAGGAGAGCCGCCTCGCGAACGAGGGTTTTTTCTATCGTCCTCCCATGACGGAGAGAGAACGGGAGTGGCTTTCGAAGAATCGCACGGTCGACGCGGCACACGGGAACCTGCTCGCGGACATGCGGCCGGAACAGCTTTCGTATGCACGGTGAAACGCCCGGCGCTAAACTCCCTTCGCCGTGGAAGGATTAGCACTCCGTGAATTCGCTCTTGACGTCGAAGCACTAGAGCGATTCGTTCGGCAGGAACCGCTGCGTCGCGTACGTGAATGCGTCTTCCGTGTCCTTGCCGTCGAAAGCGAGCCGGTCGATCCTCGCTTGTAGCTTCTCGTCGTTCCTAAGTCCCTATAGTTGTTGGTTTTACTGCGTATCTGTTTCTTAGTAGATAACGAAAGGAAAAGGCTATATAGTTTCGTTAGCTAATTTCTAACGAAACGATGGCCTTGTGATGGCGACACCAACCAAACCGAACGGCCGCCTCGGGACTTATGTCGTCAAGACCTTCAAGGACGAGTCCTTCAGGGCCTATGTGCCACCGCCATTGCCGCCAGACCCGCCGCTGGCCCTCCAACCGCTTTTGCCATTGCTTGAGCAGGCAAACCAGGCACTCGGACGTCTCGACGGGCTCGCGTCCATTCTGCCCGATCCCTCGCTCTTCATTTACCTCTACGTTCGGAAGGAAGCTGTGCTCTCTTCGCAGATCGAGGGCACACAGTCGTCGTTTTCAGACCTGATGCTATTCGAAAGCGCCGAAGCCCCCAGCGTCCCACTGGAAGACGTTCAGGAAGTCTCAAATTATGTGGCAGCGATGAATCACGGGCTCCGGCGGCTCCGCGAAGATTTTCCGCTCTCTTTGCGGTTGATACGAGAAATTCACAAGATTCTCTTGTCCAAGGGACGTGGCAGTCAGAAGCGTCCGGGTGAATTCCGCGAAACCCAAAATTGGATCGGAGGCACGCGGCCCGGCAACGCAGCATTTGTCCCACCACGACCTGAGAAAATGATGGAATGCATGGGCGCGTTCGAAAAGTTCCTGCATCGCGAGCACGAAGAACTGCCGATCCTGGTCAAAGCCGCACTCGTACATGTGCAATTCGAAACCATCCATCCGTTTCTAGACGGAAATGGGAGATTGGGCCGATTGCTGATTACATTCTTGCTATGCGTCGCTGGCGCGATTCGTGAGCCCATTCTCTACCTCAGCCTCTATTTCAAGACGAATAGGCAAAAATACTATGAAATGCTTGACCTTGTCCGCAGCCACGGAGCTTGGGAGACTTGGCTCGAATTTTTTCTAACAGGTGTGAAAGAAACCGCTCAGCAGGCAGCCGATACATCGAAGGAGATACTCACACTCCTCGAAGGAGACCGCCGGAAGATCGAGGAGCTTGGCCGCCCCGCTGCATCCGTTTTGCGTGTTCACCAGCACCTTCAGCGCAAACCGATCATTACGATCCCGGCGACAGCCGAGCAGCTGTCCCTCTCTGCGCCCACTGTGGCGAAGGCTTTACAGCACATGGTGAAGCTCGGAATCGTTCGTGAGACCACTGGCAAGCAACGGCATCGGCTCTTCACGTATCACCGCTACCTGGAAATTCTCAACCGAGGTACGGAGCTGCAGACGCGAGCTATTCAAGGTGGCAAACAGTGACAGAGTGCAGGCTCGATTCTCGCCCGAACAGCGGCGACTGATGGGAAGAGCTAGGAGCGGTTCTAGCGGCTCGGACGAGAAAAAACCTTACGTCGATGTATAGGCACCCCGCTGAGAGACTGCCCATGGACCTCTTCTCCTACACAAGAGAGGCCGGGCATTGCCTCCGAGAGAGGAGGTTTCTGGCTTGCATTGCGATGGCCTCTACGGCAGTCGAGATCATTCTGAATCGCGATCGACGGCTCCGGGCACTGCCTAATTTCAAGGCGCCTGATGAGTGGGCCTACCTGGACAACCGAAACCTCCGGATTGCTCGAGAGAACGGTCTACCAACAGATGCACTGCTTTCACTAGGCGATGACCTCAATAGCAGCAAACCGATTGCGTTCGTAGTGTTCCGAAACAAGATCGCCCACGGAGAAATAACGCACCTGGTAAGCGACCCCAGTGATTCGAAGCGCGCAGCGCCAGGCGCATCGGTGTCGAACACGCCTCGCACATTGCGTCGACGGTTAGTTCACCGGGGAGGACCGGCAAAGGAGCCTGGTTCCCGCGAGCCGGCTGCAGGCCTGGATTGCGCAGAACATCTACCCGAGCCTTAAGTCCGTTCCGTTTTCGAAGGACGATGAAACGCTCCTGCCCGAGGCCGGGAGTTTCTCTAGGTGCCCGAAGCGAACCGGATTCAACACGCTGCTTTTCTCCGAAGTTCGGGAAGATTCGTGCTCCGACGCCGTGTGCTTCAACCGCAAACTCGACGCGCACATTACGCAGCGCAAGCAGGCGCTGCCGGGACTCGTTTTGATCTCGGGGGGGGTATGGCGTTGCGGGAGAGAGCCAGGTTCTCCCGCATTGCGACTACGTCGAAGTCACTGCGAGGAAAACAAAGAAGGGCAAGCAGCAGATCCGCCCTGACGAGCGTCTCTGCGACCGCTTGTCGCCCGCCATCTATGCGGACGGCATCGACAAAGGGCGTCTAGTGAACGTGTGCGCGGACAAATCCTGTCCCGTTCACTTCCGCGAGCGGCGAGAACAGGAAAAGCACGATTGGCGCGCGGGGGAGAAGGCCTGCAACCTCTACCGCAGGGCGGACGGGGCGGGACTTGCGGCTCTCATCTTCGAAGCCGTGCTGGTAGGCCCGGCGGGAGATCTAAGTGCTCCGAAGGAAGACGATCCCTCGCCGATGCCGCTCGTCTTTGCCACATCGACGTTCAGCGATTGCGAAAGGCAGTCGCGAAAGACGAGCGAGCGAACGTGGACAACAAGGCGGCCAAAACCGGCAACGATAAACCCGGCCGCAAGTAAGTCACCCGAGTGGGCGAAAGGGACTGGCGTCTGTAGGCTGCCAGAGCTTCGCAGTCGCCGACGCAAATCTGACTTAGCAAGGCTTCGTCAGAAACCTCATGTGTCGCCGCAAGAGTTTCAGGGTACTCGCTGTCGGCGGCCACTTTTATCCGGGAGAGCGGACGAGATGGAAGGCGCACGGCAGCAAAGCCTGACATCTGTTAACGCTCCGCCACGAAGTGAAACTCAGGACATGGCTCCGGCCAATGGTTTTTAGTCACAAGCACAGTTGCGATGAAGAACATGTTCTGTAGCAATATGTTCTGCTCTGGACCACGCTCGACGGCGCAATGGTCAGGCGTCGAACGCATGTTCAGCCTCGATTCGGTCCTGAAAGGGCGTTGGAGAGGTGTTGCGCCAGCTCCGTATGAGCCGACGGCTATCCCAGGAAAAACTGGGCGATGCGTGTGATTCGGAGCGCACCTTCATTAGCATGCTTGAACGCGGGCTTGTCAGCCCCACCCTAAGGACAATCGTAAAATTAACGTCGACGCTCGGTCTTTCGCGTCAGAAATGCTTCGGCGAACGGAGCAATCGAACCTATACGATCGCTAGCATCCTGTATACCTCTAATACATCACCTCTAATACATCACCTTGTCCCCATACAGAAGTGCGCTTATAGAGCGTTCCCGCAAGAATTGGACACGGGTATCGTGCTTCGCGGGGAACTCGTGACAGACGCGCAGCTGTTCGGCAAACGACTTCGAGCAGCCCGAAAGATGGCGGGCGTTAAGCAAGGAGTGCTTGCCAAAGCCCTCGATGTCGATCCAAAACACATCAGTCGGCTGGAGAGTGGCAAAGTTAAGCCCTCATTTGACCTCATATGCCAAGCAGGTAAAGTCCTTAAGGCTCCATTTCTTGAACTCGACATCGCGGAGGAAAATCCCTCGGTGCTCAAGAAGCGAATCATTCGCGAGCTTGATGCAATCGGAATCGACCAACTCCAACGCGTCTACCGCGTTTTGAAGGCACTCGTCTCACCCTGACTTCTCGTCTCTCCGAGACGCCCGCAGAGTTGATCACAATTCCGACCACTTTCGGCAGTTCCTTTTTTGGCTAAGGAATTTTGATACGGTCGGAGTGCGACGGAGGTTAGCTGCTCCAAGATTTGACCGAAATGCAATTCGAGTACCGTCAGGAGAGCTTGGTTGATCCATGTCGCCCGTATGTATGAATCGCGCGGCAGGCTCTTGGGGTCTTTTGAGCGATCAGCGACAGTTCGCTTTTTGGCAGGTATAAAGGGAGGAACCAGAGCTGCGTGTCTTCCATCGAGGAATTCAGTAGCTCATCCCGTCATTTCTGAAGTTTTTCAGGAGTGCACACCTGAACAAGCGAAGTCTTGAACCAATTCAATAGGTGAGGAGAGGACGCCTGTTTGGTCGCCATCCAGCGATGTGCCAGGTGATTAAACGGTTTGCTCAGCCCGCTTTCAGCGAATGCGCGGCACCTTGTTCCCAGTCATGGAGCATTCGGTTGCCAATGCCCTCGAACTCCTGGTGGTCTTTGTTATAGGCGCGCAGTTCCATGGTAGTGGCCGCCATCGCGCCGTGAATGCGTTCGAGTATCTGCCGGACGCGGGCAGGGGAGGCTCCCAGGCGGGTCTCGCCCAGGCGCTGCAATTCCTTCGCGCTCGCCCATTGGGTCGTGCCGTTGAGAGTGAGGGCCATGCTGTCCTTGGGCAGATAAACGGAGGTGGTCACAAGATCATAGACGGGCGCGAGCCGGGCTTCGCCCTGTACGTCGTCATAGACAATCCCAAAATTCTTCAGATGCGCGTCGCCGTTGCGGAGCGCGCAATTCAGGGCAATCAGGGTGAACAGCTTTTCCATGTCTTGGTTAACGTGCGTCGAGTTTGCGAACTGCCCGAAGCGCTTCATGACTGAGGTCTCGTAGCTGCCGCGATATTTTTCATCGGTCCTGCGGCCATTCAGCACGCAGAAATCCTCAAATCCGCGGTAGGTCCCGTCCATGCGCAGCTCGAAGCGGTCAATGACCAGCGCCATGCCGTCCTCTGCCAGTCGGTACGGGGGCACATCGAGTCCGCATTTGCGTGCGACCCCGAGGCAGAAATGCTCATTGGCCGCCAGTTGCGGATATTGGTTGGCCTCCCACAGCTTCACGATGTGGGTCGCGCCCTTGTAGCTTAGCGAGAGGCCGTGTCCCGTATGCTCCATCTCAGTGAAGGCCTTTTCGTCGCGCACGAGGATTTTAGGCTGGACACCGCTGATTCCGGAGAAGGACGCAAATTTCACAAGCAGATAGCGCAGCAGATCGCCGCCGCGCCTGCGTTCCAAGATTTCGTCCACCGACTGGAAGGGCACGTCCTCGTGCAGCTGCTCGGTGTCGCCGGTATAGCGGATGCGGCCGACCTGCGAGCGGCCGACAATGGACAGCAGGTCGAATTCGTCAAAGGTGCCGGTGGCTTTCGCAAAGGCCAGGCGGAGGCGTTCGCGCAGGACGCCTTCGGGCAGGTTCATCTCGAAAATGGGAAGCAGACCGAAGGGCACACTCCAGGACTCAAGCCTGATCGGCATCGTGACGGAGGCCGCGCGCGCGGGCGCCGCAGCCGGCAGGTAGGCGAACGTGCTGCCGCGCTGGCCATGGCGGTCGAGCAGTCCCGCCTCAGCGGCGTCGGTCCAGACTTTGATCATCGCGATCCTCTTTGAGGAGTTCGTCCAGGGTGGGGCGGTGCGAGCTGGCCGCCTGCAGCGTCAGCTCAAGTCCAAGAGCGGTCAGCAGCTTGGTGAGCTTCGAAAAGCCCAATTCTCCGGCGCGTCGGTTTTCAAGCGCATCAAGCGTGGCGCGGCTGATGCCCGCCTTACGCGCGAGCGCGGCCTGGCTGAGCTTGAGTTTCCTGCGGCGCTCGGCGATCTGTTGCCCTATAGAGGTTAAGTCCAGCATGTGCCCAATATATTAGGTATTCTTGTCTCCTGCAAGCTATGTGCCTAATATATTAGGCTAACACACGGACAACAACCAGCCTGGGAAAGTTGGAAAGAAGTGGTTCGCAATATGGAAGTTCGCCCGAAACTGTGTTCTGGGAAGCAAATTTGCTGGATGCTTCTGAGTCTCGACCGAACGGGAGTTCGAATCGATCTTCGATAGCGTCCTGGACGCCGTCGTGATTCTAGATGGCCAAGGCATTTGTCTTGAAGCCAACCCGGCGGCGCTCGCGCCTTTCGGAACCGAACGCCAAGAATTGGTGGGTTGCTCGATACACAGGCTCTAGCTTGTGGTCGCTGCCGTCCGTATGCTCCGCCACCAGCGTCAGCCGGTCAGCTGGCCTATCGCTTTTTTCGAAAAGCCGGAGGTTTTGAGCCGATGGGAAGCTGGATTTTGGACTGCAAGAGTTGCAACGAAGCTTTCACCTACTCCTTGATACCTGACACGCTTCTTCTGCCCTCGCCGCCTCCTTTCCCAAAGGAAGGCAGGGAACGCGAGTGTCCCCACTGCAAAACTAAGGCGGCCTACCAGCAAATCGACCTGAGATTTCGGAACAGTTCCGTCCAGCTAATCAGCGCAAGCCATCGCTAGGCGACACTGGCGGTCGGCCGAGTTTAGTTGTCAAGCGAATCGCACGGGCACAGCTGCAGCGCCGTGAACGCGGAAGGGCTCCGGGACAGCTGCTGCCTTTGAATCAGGCTCAGATCGTGGCTTTTGGGCCAAATCCCAGACAGCGTTCTGGACCGAGACCAGTATATCTGCAATCAGGCTCACTCCATCTATGCTTTCGACATTGCATACAAGTTCCATCAGGTAGCCTTCGATGTTTCTCAGCAGCCGTTCATCGGTCTGGACGTCCATGTCATCTTCCTTTCAGGACCGCGAATTCGCACTCGATCAGAGAGCACAAGATTGCGTTGCTGAACGTGAGAGTTTACAAGGTGGACTTGAACGACAAATCCGCGTTGGATCGCTAAGGCAACCCGCATAACAGCAACCGGACGGACGGTTCGCTAAGACTCCGCGCGGGTCTGCGTGCTGGGGGAGCGAACTTAACCGAACTGGCGCGCTGTTGTCAATCTTAAAAATAAGAAGGTCATTAATGGTTCGTCTTTGGAAGGTTCAATGGCAGTCTAAGTCCTTCCATGAGAAGGCCGGTTGATGTCAAGGCACACTTTGACTTTCTTCTTTCTTAGAATCAGTTCCTACTCAGCCAAGCCGCCCCTGTCGCCATCCTTCCATCCGCACTCTTTGTGAGCGATATTCGCTCGGTGCAAGGTGGTGTTCTCGTTTCAGTAGGCGCTGCTACCTGATAATCGACCTCTCTTCCCACCGGTTCGGTGAGAGTCGGGCCCCAGGACTTAGTCGCAGTCGCCTGGATTCGGCGGTCGAGCTCGGCTGTCCGGATCGAAACTCTAAGCCACTGCCCGCATCGCCTTCGGACTATTGCGCAATGGTTCGTACACCTCTCCGCTTACCCACAACCGATGGAGCAGTACGGCCAACTTTCGAGCCACGGCAACCACCCCTCGTTTCTTGGCATTTTTCCCTCCTCGCTCGGCAAGCTTCCGGCCCCCGCGGTCGGCTGCAGCGACCACGATTCGAGTTGTTCCAAAATCGATTCCGATTCTCACGACGCATTTATTTTACTGTGCTGCGTTCTTCTGGCCAAGCGCGCGATTCCGGATCGCGTGTCGGGACCCGATTGCCTGCTCGACCGGTAGATAGATATTGCGTGTTGGCACTAGAATGCGTAAACCCGAACAGATGACGCCGAACTCTGAGGTCATCGGCTAGGAGGAAGCCACAACGACCCGGGCCGCATTGAGGACTTCGCGCTTGATCGCCCCGGACCCCGTTTGTGGATAGTTTCCGGATGG
>CAWAED010000019.1:0-184295 GCA_963781105.1 uncultured Acidobacteriota bacterium
TCAAAAAAATCGTAGAGGTGAGGAAGGTTCTCTTTGGCGACATTCTTTCCGCTTCCAATCGGTGTCACCGTATCGGTCAATGCTAGAGTTTTTCGGAGGTCCGTTGCCTGTGCCGCGCTCTTGATAGACGCGTTCAACGCCATTGCCGCAGGGCTAGGTGTAATAAACCCTATAGCGTTGTGCTCATGGTCAGGAGCTAGCGATGACAGATATACCGGGGCACCTGCTTTGTGCGACGGCCCTCCGGGGTAGGCCGCTGGAACGTCCGTTGTCAGCGTTGCCACGACTGCAATTCTCCGATCGCCGAAGCCATCATGCTCAACCGAAATTTTCCTGACCATCGTTCCCCTCAAGGCCGAAATCATACGCTGCGCGTGCATGGGCTTTCAAACCCCGAGAACCATCATGCTAGCGGACTGAAGGTGCAAATCCCGTCTTCGGGCGGTAGAATGCGGGCATGAGTATTGTCGGGAGCGGAGCGAAGAGAAATCGCGCTTCGACGCCTCAGAGGAGGAACGATTCGCTGTGGGTGCGAAGGTAACGATTATCAACCTCGGCGTGAGCGGAGTCGTCACCCAAGGTGATGACGAGCCGACCGTCTTGTGGGAATACTGGCACACGATTAAGACCGGGCGCGGCGACATACGTCAACCCGGCTGCAATCTCGAAGTCGTCCCAACACCGATGACCAATTCGCCACAGTCAGCACATAGCATTCATCTGCATGGCGACCACTCTCGCATCAACGTGAACAGCATCGACAATTCCACGAATGTGGTTCCGAGTCGAACACAGTTCTGTTCGCGGAAATGCGAGAGCGGGCTAGTGCCATCGACAACGTAACCGAACGCGAAGAGATTGTTGTGCGAGTAGGTGACCTAGAAAAAGCGCAGGGGTCGAGCGGCTTCTTTGAAGCGTACCAGAAATTCATTGCGGCAGCCGCGAACCACATGACCTTGTTCGCGCCGTTCTTGCCAGCCTTGGCGGAGCTACTTCATCACGCAAAATGAAGGCTTTCGGCGTGCTACCAGTTGCTACCAGTACCCCCGATTTTTAGTCCAACGATGTCCAGGCGCGTCCAGTCTGACCCCCAAAAACCTAGCACAAACGCTATATTTGTCTTTTTTACCAGCTCTTAGGAGGGTATCGTGCGGAAGAAGGGACTCGAACCCCTACGGCCTTTCGGCCACCAGCTCCTAAGGCTGGCGCGTCTGCCAATTCCGCCACTTCCGCAGCGAAAACACAGTATAGCATCGGGTCAAAATTCTCAGGCGCCGGAACGCCTGCTAGATCAGCTCTGCGTGACGCTCTCCGCCACATGCCTTTCCGCTTGCCGCTACGTTGCGCTTTTGCTAGTCTCCGCCCAACATACCCAGCTGGTTGTAACCACGCCTTGGGAGGCACTCCATGCCACATTGCACAAAATGCGGGGCCGCCGTTGCGGACAACGCGGGATTCTGTCCTAGTTGCGGAGCGCCGCAACCGGCCGCGGGATCAGCCGCGCCTGGGGCTGTCGTCAGTTCCTCGCCATCCGCCACTTCGGGCATGGCCGAAAATGTTGCTGGACTGCTTTGCTACGCGCTCGGCTGGATCACCGGCTTGATTTTTTTCTTCATTGACAAGCGCCCGTTCGTGCGATTCCATGCCGCACAATCCATCGTGGTCTTCGGCGGCTTAACGATCATTCGCGTGGGATTGGGGATGATTTTTCTTACGGGCGGCGTTTCGTTGGGATTTGGTCTGGCGTGGCTGGTTTCCATTCTTAGCTTCGTTCTCTGGATTTTACTGATGATCAAGGCCTATCAGGGCGAAAGGTATCGCCTTCCGATAGCCGCGGATTTGGCCGACCAACTCTTCGGCAAATCCTGACATTTTCACCTGAAATTGCCGCAAGCCTTTGCGCCTTTACCCTTAGCTATTGACAACTGCGGACTGAACGTCCATCTTTATTGGCTTTCCGCACGCGGCATTCACTTCCGCGGCGGTCTCGCCAGGAGAGGGAATTGAAAGTCCGGGTCTGCTTCCATGATAAGTGTTTTGACGGAGCCTCCTCCGCCGCCATTTTCTCCCGCTTCTACAAGGAGCGCATCAATCCCGCAGCCGAATTCTTCTACACCGGGATGACGCACAAGGCCTCGCAGCCCTTTGAAGACGGCACGTTTGACGGCGACGAAAACGCAATCGTGGATTTCAAATATTCCAGCTCTCCGCAGCTCACCTGGTGGTTCGACCATCACCAGAGCGCGTTCCTGAAGCCCGAAGATGCCGAGCACTTCCGCCACGATCACTCCGGCAAAAAGTTTTACGATCCCACATACAAATCCTGCACCAAGTTTCTCGCTACCATCGCGTCCGAAAAATTCGGATTTGACTCCAAGCCGCTCGCCGAGCTCATTCATTGGGGCGACATTATTGACGGCGCACAATTCGCCTCGCCCGAAGCAGCCGTCGGCCTCGCCGAACCCGCCACCAAACTCGCCCTGGTCGTCGAAGCCGCGCCCGAAGCGGACTTGGTGCCGAAATTAATCCCGCACCTGGCGTACTTGTCGCTGGCCGAAATGATTGAATTACCGGCCGTGCAGAAATATTTGCCCGGCCTGCTCGAACGCCATCGCCGCTCCATTGACGTATTCCGCGAGCGCGCCGATTTTCGCGACGGCGTGATTTATTTCGATGTGAGCGACCTGGATCTTGAGGGCTACAACAAATTCGTCCCCTACTTCCTCTTTCCCGATGCACTCTATTCAGTAGGAGTGAGCGCCTCGCCGACGCGCGCGAAGGTGTCAGTGGGAACGAATCCATGGAAAGAAGCCTCCGCCGATGTGAATCTCGCGTCGCTCTGCGAAAAGTACGGCGGTGGCGGACACGCCCGCGTCGCAGCCATCTCCTTCGGCCCCGGCGACCTCGTTCGCGCACGCCAAGCCGCACAAGAAATTGCAGCCACCCTCCGCCGCCATCCTTAGAATTTCGCCGCGCAGACGTGAGCGAAGCTCCATCCCGTACATTTTCGCGAATCACGCTACTGGTTGGGCGCTTGTTCCGCTCATGTTACAATCTACGGCTCGTGGGCCGGTAGCTCAATGGTAGAGCAGCTGCCTCTTAAGCAGCGGGTTGGAGGTTCGAGTCCTCCCCGGCTCACCACTCCTCGTAGATTGGTATCGTTGCCGTTCCGCCGGAATGTCCGGCGCGCGGAATTCCCTGTAGAATGGCCCGGAATTGAAGGGTATTGCCAGAACCCCGCCTTAACGAGGAAAATTGGGCGGGACTGTTCCGTAGCCGTCCGCCCCGCCCTAGACCGGTGTGGACGTTTCTCCTCGGCGCCCCAGCCAACGCCGAGCTCTTAGTTGTTCGAGCATTTGGTTTTGTAAACTTTCATTCTATGGTTCGGCGCCCGTGCACCAGACCGGTGCTGTCGCCGCGTTCGTTTCTCACTCGCAGTGACGATTTAGACTTGCGCATAATGGATGTGGAGCGGCGAGCACGGCGCTCCGGGAGAATCAGAACGGCCAAGACATGACCAGTACGACCCAAATTCCTGCGCCGATTTTCACGGAACCGGAAAAGCCGATTCGTTCCGAGCTTTTCAGCGTTGAGCGCCTGGAGCAACACGCGGAAAGCCTTGCCGCCGCGCAAACCGTCGTCAGTGGCCAGGAAGAAGGCCGTCCCCTCATTCCGCGCGTCATGGAAAATGGCCGCATCCTGCTGGAGTACTACCGTGCCATCGCGCGCGCGATTCAGCACGAACAAGCCATCATCCCCGCCGCCGAATGGCTGGTCGATAATTTCTATATCGTCGAAGAGCAACTCCGTGAAATTCGCGACGATCTTCCTCCAGGCTTTTACCGCAAACTGCCGAAGCTCGGACCGGGCCACCTGGAAGGTCTTCCGCGCGTGTTCGGCGTCGCATGGGCCTATGTAGCGCACACCGATAGCCGGTTCGACCCGGAGATATTGCGTCGCTTCGTAACCGCCTACCAACGCGTCCAACCGCTCACCATCGGAGAACTGTGGGCGGTCGCGATCACCCTGCGCATCGTGCTGGTGGAAAATCTGCGCCGAATTGCAGAGCGCATGGTCCTAAGCCGCAGCGCCCGTCTCGACGCCGACATTCTTGCCGACCGCGTGCTAGGCACGGGCGGCCAGGTGGCTGTCTCTCCCGAATCCGTCCTTCGCCGGTTTGAAAATAAGCCCCTCGACCGCGCGTTCGCTGTACAGCTCGTCCAGCGCCTGCGCGACCTCGATCCCAAGGTCGGCCCGATTCTCGTGTGGCTAGATGAACGTCTCGCGGCGCAAGGGACGACGGCTGACGAAATTGTCCGCGCCGAGCATCAAGAACAGGCGGCCATGACGGTCACGGTCCGCAACATCATCACCAGCATGCGGCTGATGTCCGCTTTCGGCTGGGAGGATTTCTTTGAAAGCGTCAGCCTTGTGGATGAGATTCTGGGCAGCGGCAGCAATTTCGGAGACATGGATTTTGCCACCCGCGATTATTACCGCCATGCCGTGGAAGACCTTTCGCGGGGTTCCAGCCACACGGAAATTGACGTCGCCAGACGCGCCCTGGATCGCGCCAAGCACGCGCGCGCGGAATTTCACACCGACGGCCAGCCCAGCGCCGACCGCCAGGCGGATCCTGGCTACTATTTGATTTCGCAAGGCCGGCTCGATTTCGAGCGCGACCTCGGCTTTCGCGTCCCCTGGCGTCGCGGTTTGTTGCGCCTCTATGTGCGCGCCGCCGTGCCGGGCTACCTGGGCACCATCGCCGTGCTCACAGCGATTATTCTTGCGCTGCCTCTCACCCACGCGCACTCATTCGGTGTCAGAACGCCATATTTGATCCTTCTCGGCGTGCTCGCCTCAGTGCCGGCGTCCGATCTTGCCATTGCGCTCATCAACCGCGCCGTCACGGACTTGCTCGGCCCACGCACGCTGCCGCGCCTGGAACTTCGCGACGGCGTCCCGTCCGAACTCCGCACGATTATCGTAGTTCCCACTCTGCTCACCTCGGTTCAAGCGATCAAAGAACTCGTCGAGCGCCTCGAGATCCATTATCTCGCCAATCCTGAAGGCGACCTGCGCTTTGCGCTGCTCACGGATTGGGTGGACGCTCCCACGGAATCCGTGCCGCAGGATGAAGAGCTTCTGAACACCGCGATCAACGGCATCGCCAACCTAAATGCCACGCACGGTTCCGCGCCGGGTGGTGGCCAACGGTTCTTTTTGTTTCATCGCAAGCGCCTTTGGAATGAAAGCGAACGCAAGTGGATGGGCTGGGAGCGCAAACGCGGAAAGCTCCATGAGCTAAATCAGCTGCTTCGTGGAGCGACCAACACCACGTTCTTGCCCGTCGGAGGCGCGGAACCGGAAGCAATTCCCGGAGTTCGTTACGTCATTACGCTCGACGCCGATACGCGTCTTACCCGCGGCACTGCGGCACGCTTGGTGGGCACGATGGCGCACGCGCTGAACCGGCCGAGTTTCAGTCCGGAACTTGGACGCGTGGTGGATGGCTACGGTGTAGTGCAGCCACGCATCACGCCCTCGCTTCCCAGCGATCGCGAAGGCTCTCTTTTCCAGCGGATTTTTTCTGGCCCCAGCGGCATGGACCCGTACACCTCGGCCGCTTCGGATGTCTATCAGGATTTATTTCACGAGGGGTCGTACACCGGCAAGGGAATTTATGATCTCGACATATTCGAAGCAGCGCTCGCTGGCAAGGTTAAGGACAATACTCTTCTGAGTCACGATTTGTTCGAAGGCATTTTCGCGCGCGCGGCACTGGCCACTGATATCGTGCTTTTCGACGAATTTCCGTCCCATTACGAAGTGGCGGCCGCTCGCCAGAGCCGTTGGGCGCGGGGAGACTGGCAGCTTCTGCCATGGATTTTCGGCCATGGAGGTTTACCGAAAGAAGCTCGACGCAGGACTTCGATTCCCGTAATCAGCCGCTGGAAAATGCTCGACAATCTGCGCCGCACACTTTCCTCGCCTTTCATGTTTCTTACAATGCTCATCGGCTGGCTCCTGCCGCAAGTTTCTCCGTGGATGTGGACGCGATTCATCTTGGCGGTGATTGCGATTCCAGCGCTAATTCCATTTCTGGTTGGCCTGAATCCGCGCTTAGGCGGTATCTCCAAACGCAGCCACATCCGCGACCTTCTCTCCGATCTTTCGCTCGGCCTCTTGCAGATTGGTCTGACCGTTACGTTTATGGCTTATCAGGCGTGGCTCATGGCCGATGCCATTCTTCGCACGCTCTTTCGTATGGTAGTCACGCGCAGAAATCTCTTGCAATGGGTCACGGCAGCGCAGGCCAAACATGCCGTGGACCTCGATCTGTTTGGCATGTACGGACGCCTGTTCGGGTCCGTCGTTCTCGCGATCGCATCTGTAGGAGTTGTTAGCTACGTGCGCCACCGCGCGCTGGTGGCTGCCATTCCATTCGCTCTACTATGGGCCGCTGCTCCCGCCATAGCTCGTTGGATCAGCGTTCCGCCCCCGCTCGAAGACGTCAAGCCTCTTTCGGCGGCCGACACCCGTAGGTTGCGATTGATTGCTCTTCGCACCTGGCGCTTTTTTGACCGTTTCGTCACCCCGGAAGATCACTATTTGCCTCCGGACAATTTTCAGGTGGACCCAAAACCCCGCGTAGCTCATCGCACGTCCGCGACGAATATGGGTCTTTACCTTCTCACCGTTCTCGCCGCGCGTGATTTCGGATGGATCGGGGCACAAGAGGCGGCCGAGCGGCTCGAAGCGACGTTGCACACCTTCAGCCAATTCGAGCTCTATCGCGGCCACTTTTTCAACTGGTACAACACGCAGACCCTGAAACCTCTCGATCCGAAATACATTTCCAGCGTGGATAGCGGCAATCTTGCCGGAGACCTTCTCGTTCTGACCAGCGGATGTCGCGGTCTGATCAAGGAACCGTTCGTCGAATCGAGAATGCTTGCGGGTGTCGCGGACACCATTCATTTGCTTCGCGAAGTGCTCGGCAAAATTACCGATGCCCGGCGCACTCAGACTGTCACGCGTAAGCAGCTCAGCAATGCAATCGAATCGCTAGCCGCGCTGGTTGACCCGGTTCCGCGGGACGCCCGCGAATGGGCCGCGCGCTTCGTGGAACTGCGGGAATTTGCGCATACGGCCGCGGACATCGCGGAAGCGCTCGCTCAAGAGCTCGACGAGCTGCCCGATTCCGAATTGCGCGCGTGGGCGGAGGCCATCAGGAACTCGGTCGAGAGCAACCTGCGCGATGCGCGCATCATGATTCCGTGGCTGCGTTTGGACGTGAAAGAAGTTGTCGCGATGGCCGGACGCTCGCAAGAAGAATCCCCTGAATGGGTCGCGATCGAATCTCATTTCCGCACGTTGCCGACTCTTGCGGATGCTCCAGAACGCTTTGCGTCCGCTATTCGCGCGCTCGCCCCTGTCCGCGAAAGACTCGTGACGGACACCGTTTCCAATCGCGAAGTTCTCGCGCGCATTGACGCACTCCTCGATGCGCTGCAATCTTCTGCGAAGGAAGCATCCTCGCTTGCCCACCGCCTCGAAGAGATTGCGGCCACCTCGCAAAAGATGTTCGACGCGATGGACTTCAGCTTTCTATTCGACAATTCCCGCAAGCTCTTTTCGATCGGAATGCGCGCCGCGGACGGTACCTTGGACGAAAGTTGTTACGACTTGCTCGCATCCGAAGCACGCCTCACGAGTTTTATCGCGATCGCCAAAGGAGACGTCCCGGCTTCGCATTGGTTCCATATGGGACGCGCCCTTACTCCGGTCGGGCGCGGTTCCGCGCTCATTTCCTGGTCCGGCTCGATGTTCGAGTACCTGATGCCCGCGATCATCATGCGTTCTCCTGCGAATAGCATGCTGAGCCAGACCTACGAGCAGATCGTCCTGCGTCAAATCGAATATGGAAATGAACGAGGCATTCCGTGGGGAATTTCGGAATCGGCGTTCAACGCGCGTGACATTGATTTCACTTATCAATACTCGGGCTTCGGCGTTCCGGGATTGGGTCTTAAGCGCGGCCTCAGCGAAGATCTTGTAATCGCGCCATACGCCACAGCCCTCGCTTCCATGATCGAGCCAGTCGCGGCTCTGCAAAATTTTGCGCGCATCGCGCAAGCCGGCGGCGAAGGCGCTTACGGCTTCTATGAAGCGCTCGATTACACGCCGAGCCGCATTCCGGAAGGTAAGGACGTGGCGGTCGTTCACACCTTCATGGCTCACCACCAGGCGATGTCGTTGATGGCTTTTGCCGATGTATTGAACGCCGGCATGATGCGCAACCGTTTTCACGCAGAACCGATCGTGCGCGCCACGGAACTGCTGCTCCAGGAGCGTACTCCGCGCGACGTGCTGGTGGCCCGGCCGCGCGCCGAAGAAGTATCCGCGAGCGCGAAAGTACGCGAACTGATTCCTCCTGTCGTGCGCCGCTTCAGTACGCCGCACGACGCGACTCCCCGTACGCAGTTGCTTTCGAATGGACGCTATTCCGTGATGCTCACGTCGGCAGGCTCGGGCTACAGCCGCTGGCGTGATATCGCCGTCACAAGATGGCGCGAGGACCTGACGCGCGATTGTTGGGGCCAATACATCTATTTGCGCGACGAACAGACGGGCAGCGTTTGGTCGGCGGGCTTTCAACCTGCCGGCGTTGAGCCGGACGCGTACGAGGCGGTTTTCTTCGAGGACCATGCCGAAATTGTGCGCCGCGATCGCTCGCTTACCACGACTCTTGAAGTCGTCGTCTCCTCGGAAGATGACGCGGAAGTCCGCCGCGTCTCGCTCACCAATCTCGGCGTTCGAGCGCGCGATATCCAGGTCACTTCTTATGCCGAACTCTCCCTCACCACACAAGCAGCGGATGTGGCCCATCCGGCATTTGCGAAGCTATTCGTCGAGACGGAATACGAAGCGGACGTAGGCGGGTTGCTGGCCACCCGCAGGAAGCGCTCAGACGATGAGGCCTCCATCTGGGCGGCGCATGTCGTCACTGTGGACGGCGAAACTGTGGGCGACCTGCAGTATGAAAGCGATCGCGTGCGCTTCGTGGGACGTGCGCGCAATCTCCGCAATCCGATTTCGGTAATGGACGGACGGCCCCTTTCAGGCACGGTCGGCTCTGTGCTTGATCCGATCTTCAGCCTGCGTCGCACCGTGCGCGTTCCGGCCGGCAGCACGGTTCATCTGATTTTTTCTACGATTGCGGCCGCGACGCGCGAGGAAGCGCTCGATCTTGCCGACAAGTACCGCGATCTTAGAACTTTCGACCGGACTCTGACGCTCGCCTGGACCCAGGCCCAAGTCCAACTTCATCATTTGGGGATTAGTTCCGAAGAAGCGCTGTTGTTCCAGCGTTTGGCCAATGCTGTCCTGTACGTAGATTCGTCGCTTCGTCCAGCGGCGGACGTTCTGGCGCGAACGCCTTTGGACGTCTCGACGCTCTGGGCGCAGGGCATCTCCGGTGATCTTCCGATCATTCTGGCGCGCATTGACGATTCGGACGATGTTGAAATCATTAGGCAGTTGTTGCGCGCGCACGAATACTGGCGCATGAAGCAACTACAGGCGGATGTCGTCATCATCAACGAAAAAGCCGCTTCCTACGTGCAGGAGCTGCACGATTCGCTCGAGGCGCTGGTGCGCGGAAGCAAGTTGAGGCTCTCTACTGATTCCGCGGGGCTGAGCGGCAAAATATTTTTGCTGCGAGGCGATCTGCTATCGGATCAAGCGCGCGCGCAGCTGCAATCGGTCGCGCGCGCAGTACTCCTCAGCCGTCGCGGCACCCTCGCTGAGCAGATCGTGCGTTCGCAGACCGCGGAGACGGAGGCGCCAGCACTGCTGCGTCCGCCCCGCGCGCCCAAGCGCCAGGATTTGCCCATGCCCGAGCGAAATTTGCAATTCTTCAACGGTCTCGGCGGCTTCGCGGAGAATGGGCGCGAATACGTGATAGCTCTTAGCGAAGAGCTGCGTACACCGGAACCGTGGATCAACGTCATCGCCAATCCGGATTTCGGTTTCCTCGTTTCGGAATCTGGCGCTGGCTTCACCTGGTCACTGAATAGCCGCGAGAATCAGCTCACGCCGTGGTCTAACGACCACGTCTTCGACACGCCGGGCGAGGCCATCTACCTCCGCGACGAATACTCTGGCGAAGTTTGGACGCCCACGGCGTTGCCAATACGTGATGAAGACGCGACCTACGTGGCGCGTCACGGCCAGGGGTATTCGCGATTTCAGCACGCGTCTCGCGGCATGATCTTGGATCTGATGCAATTCGTGCCGTCGGAAGATCCGGTAAAAATCTCGCGGCTCACGATGCGCAACGATTCAGGCCGTACCCGCCGTATCTCCGTCACTGCGTATGTCGAATGGGCGCTCGGGAGTTCGCGCAGCGCTTCGGCTCCTTACATCGTCACGGAGCACGATCCACAATCGCGCGCCATATTCGCACGGAGCGCGTGGAACGGAGAGTTCGGCGGCCGCATCGCGTTCGCGGATTTGGCCGGACGCCAAGACTCGTTTACGGCAGATCGCACCGAATTCTTGGGTCGCAACGGGTCTCCGGAACATCCTGCAGCCTTGGAACGAGGCGTCCCACTTTCTGGAAAAGTAGGTGCGGGGCTCGATCCCTGCGCAGCCTTGCAAACCGTCGTCGAACTGCGCCCGGGAGCCAGTGCCGAGGTCGTGTTTTTTCTGGGTCAGACCGCGGATAGAGAACGTGCGCGCGAGCTGCTCGCCCGCTACCGCGGCGCCGACCTCAATAAAGTTTTCGCAGAAGTCACGCGGCAATGGGACGAGATCCTCGGAACCGTCCAAATCTCGACTCCCGATCCCAGCATGGACCTTCTGCTGAATCGCTGGCTGCTCTATCAAACTCTTTCGTGCCGCATCTGGGCGCGGGCGGCGTTCTACCAACTGAGTGGCGCGTACGGCTTCCGAGATCAGCTCCAGGACGGCATGGCGCTCACCGTCGCGAAACGAGCGGTGACGCGCGAACATTTGCTGCGCGCGGCGGCACATCAATTCCTGCAAGGTGACGTTCAGCATTGGTGGCATCCTCCCTCGGGCCGCGGCATTCGCAGCCGCATTTCCGATGATCCTTTGTGGCTGGTTTATTGCGTCATCCAGTTCACTGAAGCGACCGGTGACAGAAGTGTCCTCGATGAGTCCGTCGCATTTCTGGATGGCGATGAGCTTGCCGATGGCCAGAAAGAATCGTATTTCCAGCCGCGTGTATCGGAAACTCGCGCGACGTTATTCGAGCACTGCGCACGAGCGTTGGACCGCAGCCTCGGCGTCGGCGCGCACGGCTTGCCTCTGATGGGCACAGGTGACTGGAATGATGGAATGAACCGCGTAGGCCAGGACGGCAAAGGCGAGAGCGTGTGGCTGGGCTGGTTTCTGCACACGGTCCTCTGGGAGTTTGCAAAGTTTGCCGATTCGCGCGGCGAGCACCAGCGCGCGGAAAAGTGGCGGATTCACGTCAGCGCGCTCAAGGCTGCTTTGGAGCGCGAAGGATGGGACGGCGAATGGTATCGCCGGGCATATTTCGATGACGGAACTCCGCTGGGTTCGGCGCAAAACACCGAATGCCGAATTGATGCGATTGCGCAATCGTGGAGCATCATGTCCGGCGCGGCGGAACGCGGCCGCAGCCAGCGCGCCATGGCTGCGGTTGACCAGCAACTGATTCGCCGTCCGGAAGGGCTCATCTTGCTGCTCGCACCGCCGTTTGATCACCCAGCGCGCGATCCGGGCTATATCAAAGGGTATCTTCCCGGCATTCGTGAAAATGGTGGGCAGTATACGCACGCCTCTGTATGGAGCCTGATTGCATTTGCGGAACTCGGCGACGGCGACAAGGCGGCAGAACTCTTCCGCATGATGAATCCGATTAATCGCGCGAATTCACGAGCGAATGTCCAGCGTTATAAGGTCGAGCCCTACGCCGTCGCCGGCGACATCTACGCTGAGCCGCCGCACGTGGGCCGCGGGGGATGGACGTGGTACACGGGTTCGGCGGGCTGGCTTTACCGTGCGGGCATCGAGTGGATTCTTGGGTTCCGACTGCGTGGGATGGCGCTCCTCATGGATCCCTGCATTCCGCGGGATTGGCCGGGCTATAGCCTCGAATTTCGCTACCACTCTGCGACGTACAAGATCCGGGTGGAGAACCCATCCGGGGTTACGCGTGGGGTCGCACTGACCGAGCTGGACGGGAAGCTGCTGGCTGGCTACGCAGATATTCACCTGGTGGACGACGGCAAAGTACACCAAATTCGCATTGTATTGGGCTAACGGAAGTTGGCTTACGTCAGTCGGTATCGAGCCTAGCTTTCATTCATATGGGAGGCTGTAGACCATAGAACTACAAGGCCTTTCCATCTTCGAAACACTCTTTACATTGGTGGGTTACGCGGTTTTATTCGCCCCCAGCATCGTCTAACATTGTGTTGTGCTTGGAGACAAGCTCATGCGCAGGCGGCTCTCGCGCCGCGAAGTGCTCAGGCAGCTTGCGGTTGCCTCCGCGTGGAGCGTTCCGCTGCTCGGGGACGTGCACCGCGTCGGTACACAGGCTCCTGCGACGCCGGTGGTGCCTTCGCCGAATGATCTCCCTGCTCCCTCATACCTAACGCCCCGGGACGACGCCTTTCTCGAAGAGCTTGAGAAGGCCATCTTTCAGTATTTCTGGGATCAGACCAATCCTACGACAGGCCTGACGCGGGACCGCTGTAACGTGCGCTCCTCGGACAATGGGATCCTGGGAAGTATCGCGGCGACCGGATTTGGGCTGACGGCGCTGTGCATCGGGGAGAAGCGCGGATACGTTTCGTTCACGCAGGCGCGCGACCGTGTGATCAATTGTTTGCGATTCCTCTGGAAGAAGCTGCCCAACGAACACGGATTCTTTTATCACTGGGCCAACATCAATACGGGGGAGCGGCTGTGGCAGGCGGAGTTTTCGTCCATTGATACTTCCATACTGCTGTGCGGAATTCTCATGTGCCGGGAGCATTTCGAGCATTCGGAAATCAGCCAGCTGGCGCATGAGATCTTCAACCGCGTAGATTGGAACTGGTTATCGGAAGACACGCGTATCCTGCCGCATGGCTGGACGCCCGAAACTGGGTTCCTGCAGTATCGCTGGGATAGTTACAGCGAAATGATGATGATGTACCTGCTGGGGCTGGGGTCCTCTTCGCACGCCTTGCCGCCCGCGACCTGGGACGCCTGGAAACGGACGACGTTCGAGTTTGACGGGATCAAATTCATCGGATCATACGCGCCTTTGTTTGTACATCAGTATTCGCAGGCGTGGTTTGATTTTCGCGGTAAGCGGGACAAATATGCCGACTACTTCCAGAACTCGATTGTTGCGACGGACGTGCATCGGCGCTTCTGCCTGAGTCTGGCGAACAAGTTTCCGGACTACAGCGACGACCTGTGGGGAATCACGGCTTCGGATTCGATCAAGGGTTACGAAGTGTGGGGAGGGCCGCCGGAAACGGGGCCGATAGATGGGACGGTGGTGCCGTGCGCGGCGGCGGGATCGCTTCCGTTTCTGCCGGGCCCGGCGATGAGGGTATTGCGGACGATTGATAATCGCTACGGGGCAGGTACATGGAGCCGTTACGGGTTTGTGGACGCGTTCAATCCGCTGATCAATTGGTACGACAGCGACGTGGTGGGAATTGATTCCGGGATTACGATCGTGATGGCGGAGAATGCGCGGTCGGCTTTTGTGTGGGATACGTTTATGAAAAATCCGGAAGCCCAACGCGGAATGGAGCGCGCGGGATTCAAGACCTTCCAGCCGCTCGCGGCTCAGGAACTAGTGGAAATGCACGGTCACGGCGCCACCGCTCCTGGCTCAAGTAATTCTACGACCGAACCACCGAAATAATTGTCCTCGTGAGCCGCTCGCCGCAGGGTTAGAGAACAACCACAGCGACTAGCGGTAATTTGCCGCCTGGAGTTCGAACAACTCGGCGTAGTGTCCACCTTCTTTGAGGAGTTGATCGTGCGGACCCTGCTCAGCGATTTCTCCGCCTTTCAGCACGAGAATGCGGTTGGACATTTTCACCGTGGAGAAGCGGTGAGAAATGAGCACGGACATTTTTCCCGCAGTCAATTCAGAAAAGCGCTGGAAGACTTCGTGTTCGGAGCGCGCATCGAGAGCGGCCGTCGGCTCGTCGAGAACCAGCAATTGCGCATCGCGCAAATAGGCGCGCGCGATGGCGATTTTCTGCCACTCGCCGCCGGAGAGATCTACCGCGCCTTCAAAGCGCGATCCGAGGACTTGATCGAAGCCTTTGGGCAGCTTGCGGATGGCCTGTTCGGCAAGGCTCTTATTGGCGGCGGCCCGAATCTGGAACGGATTGTGACGCTCTTCGATGCGGCCGACGGCGATGTTTGCGGATGCCGTCATTTCATAGCGCATGAAATCCTGGAAGATGACGCCGATTTGCTGCCAGAGGCTATCGAGATCGTATTCGCGCAGGTCGCGCCCATCGAGAAGGATTTGACCTTCGGTGGGATCGTACAAACGAGTAAGTAACTTCACGATGGTGGTCTTGCCCTGACCGTTTTCTCCGACGATGGCGATACGCTCGGAAGGCGCCAGTTTGAAATTCACATTCTTTAGAACGAGTCGCGAACTGCCGGGATAGCTGAACGAGACATTCTTGAATTCGAAACCTTGCTGGATGCGCTTGGGAGCGGGAAGCGCGTTGGGCCTGGACTGGATCTTGGGCTTCACGGAGAAGAATTCCAGCAAGTCGGTCATGAACAGGGCTTGATTGGCGATTTCGGAGAACGTGGTAAAGACGGCTTGTATGTTGGTGCTAGCGCCGCCGATGGCGCCAGTAAGCATGATCATTTGGCCGATGGAGAGGCTACCGAACAACGTCTGATAGATGACAAACGCGTAGGTACCGTAGTATCCGGTGACGCCAAGCAAACCGAGTAGGGCGCCGACGGTGAGCTTGCGGCGCGCAACGCCGACAGTCTGGTTGCAGAGGTTGTTAGCGACGTCGGAATAACGTCCGACGAGGAAGGGAGCCAGACCGAACAGCTTTACTTCCTTGGCGCCTTCCTTGGTGCCGCTGACGGTGCGCAAGTAATCGAGTTCGCGGCGGGCTGGGGTCTGCTGGAAACTCATCGAATAGCTAAGGAAAGCGAAATGCGTTTCGCCGAGAAATGCCGGGACAACGCAAACAATCAGCGCGAGAAGCAACAGCGGCGAGTAGAAGAGGATCCCAGCCGCAAGGCTGATGGTGGTGATGACTTCCTGGATCAAGCGTCCGGCGATTTTGATGGTTTGGACGCGATCGGTGCTTTGCGCGCGAGCGCGCTCGAGCTTGTCGTAGAAAACGGGATCTTCGTAAGAGAGCAGGTCGAGGTTGGCAGCGTGCTTCATCAGCGTAATGCTGATGTGGCGCATGAAGCGCTCGGCAAGAGCTACATCGCAATAATCAATCAGGCGAATCAGGATGGCGGAGAAGCCGGCGAGACCGAACTCGAGAGCCACCAGCCACCAGAAGTTGTGGGGCAGCATGGTTTGATGCGCTTTGTGAGCTTCGATCGAATCAACGATGCTGCGGGTGACAAGAAGAACGGAAAGCGGAACCAGAGCGACTGCGACCCGGCAGATGATTTCGCCGATGACGACGCCGGGAGCCGCTTCCCAAACAAACTTCATGACTTGCGGAATATTCTTGAGGGCGCGAAGGCGTTCGCCCCATCGAGGGCTGGGAATATCCTCTGCGGGTTTTACTTCGCTGGCTGACTGCTTACCGAATAACGCTCTGGTGCTCACGACTGGGTCTCCAATCCTACAAGGGCTGTACGATTCTTATCGTTATAACCGGCGGCTACTTTATTGCCGCCATTATGCACGAGCGCACGTTGCCTGCCAATTGAAAATTGCGCGTAACTTGCTAAAAAGTAAAGACCTAGAGAATTCTCAGGCGATCGGCGAATCTGTTGTTTTTTCGCACTAGCGCAAGTTCTACTTGACGGCCGCGATTCGTGACTTGTGAATTGCGATTCGTGTCGCGCGAGAGGCGCCTCTTCGTGAAAAAGGCAGTGCCAGTGGTTAGTGACCTTTCGCAAACTGCGCTCAGGATAAACGAGTGGCTAGAATTTGCGCGGCGAAAGCGGTTTTGGAAAGTGCGTGAAAGGTTGCGATTGATTGGGGCGGCGGGCGTTTGTTTTCTGTGACTTACAGCAATTTCTAATCGCTGGGGTTGGCGATTGATTTTGGCTGATTTCCGGCGGATGTAACGATGTGACATGTCGTCAGCGCTGTTGTGGAGTGTGGCAGCGCCTGCGGCGACACTTTCCCCCGAGATTTCCGTGATCAGTCTCGTTATCGGTGTGGCCTGTTTCATGTTCCGTCCGCAGCCAGCTTGAAAATCCCCATCATACCATAGTTTGAGTCTATTTACCAGTCAGGACATGCCATGCCCTATGGAGGTAACTGACTGACAAGATTGAGGGTTGGTTGCGTGTGTCGCGCGTGTGTAGGTGCGCGGAGGCGGGCTGGAGAGTTGGCGGATGCCGATTGCGGGTAGGGGAGGATGGAGTGCGCGAGCAGAGAGTCTGGGGGTGGCGGAGGAGCGACGAAAAAGGTGAAAAAAGAGCTTGCATTAGTTTTAGTGTTATAGTTAACTACAACACTGAGATTGATGAGCGTGGTTGGGCCTCCTTATCGGTGCCTGCAGACCCCGGGGACGTCCGCCACGGATCACAAAGCTCAAGGAGGATGTGACATGAAATACCTTCGGTTTGTGCTTCCAGCGGTAATGCTGATATCACTTACGGCGCCGGCATTTGCGCAGTCTGACGCTCAGAAGTCATTCGACACATTGAAGACTCTGGCTGGGAATTGGGAAGGCCCGGTGAGCGTTGACCCGCCGCAGGCCGACATGGACATGAGCAAGCCCATCCACGTGTCGCTGCGTGTGACATCCCGGGGAAACGCGCTCGTGCATGAAATGCAGGAATCGGGAACGCCGCTGGACCCGAAGAAGTACGACCATCCAGTCACGATGATGTATATGGATGGCGGGCAACTCACGCTGGTCCATTACTGCGACGCGGGCAATCGTCCGCGGATGACGGCCAAAGCCTCGCCGGACGGAAAAACGGTGGAATTCGAGTTTCAAGACCTTTCGGGCGGCAATGAGTATGGACACATGTACCACGCCGTATTCACAATCATTGACGCTAACCATCACCGGGAGGACTGGACTTACATGACACCTGGGGACAAGCCGATGCACGCGCATATGGATCTGCAGCGGGCCAATTGACAGTGCGGAGTGCTTCTAGCGTGATCAGGACACCATGATGGACCGTGAGTGGAACGACAATCAGCCGATTTACCGCCAGATCCGCGACCGGGTGGTCGCGCTGATCCTCGACGCAGCGCTGAAGGAAGGGGATCCGTTGCCGTCGGTGCGGAATGTGGCGGCGGATTACCGGGTGAATCCGCTCACGGTCCTGAAGGGCTATCAACAGTTGGTTGACGAGCAGCTGGTAGAAACCAGGAGAGGCTTGGGGATGTTCGTCATCGCCGGCGCGCGCAAGCTACTGCTGGAGGGCGAGCGGCAGAGGTTTTTGGGCGAAGAGTGGCCAAGGGTGTACACAACGATCGTGCGTCTGGGTTTGCAAGCCGAGGAATTGATGGCCGCGATCAAGCGCCAGCCGGCGAAAGATGGCGAGCAGCCGAAGACGAGCAAGCCAGATTCCGCGGAGAAGGAGCGTTGAAGCCATGACATGCATAGAAGCACGCGGTCTCCGTAAGACGTTCGGAGCGACGGTGGCGCTGGACGGCGTCAACATGCGGGTAGAAGAGGGACGCATTCTAGGATTGATTGGCCCGAACGGGGCGGGGAAGACGACCGCGTTGAACGCGATTCTGGGGCTCACTCCTTATCAGGGAGAACTGAAGGTGCTAGGGCGCGATCCGTGGAACGAGCGCGAGCAGTTGATGCGCGAGGTGTGCTTCATCGCGGATGTGGCGGTGCTACCGAGGTGGATCAAGGTTGCGCAACTGCTGGAATACGTTGCCGGCGTGCACCCACGGTTCGATCGCGCGAAGGCGGAAGGATTTCTGGCAAAGACGAATATCGGGAATAACAGTAGGGTGCGGGAATTATCGAAGGGCATGGTGGCGCAGCTACATCTGGCGGTGGTGATGGCGATTGACGCGCGGTTGCTGGTGCTGGATGAACCGACGCTGGGCCTGGACATTCTTTATCGCAAGCAGTTTTACGATTCGCTGCTGAACGATTATTTCGATCGCAGCCGGACGATCGTGGTAACGACCCACCAAGTGGAGGAGGTTCAGAACGTCCTGACCGATCTGATGTTCATCAATCATGGGCGCATTGTGCTCGATTGCAGTATGGAAGAGTTTGAGACGCGGTATGTGGAACTGGCGGTGAATCCCGAGCAATTGGCGGCGGCGCGCGCGCTGAAGCCGATATACGAGCGGCAGGTCTTTGGCCGCAGCATTGTGCTTTTCGATCACGCGGAGCGGGACAAGCTCGCGGCGTTGGGTGAAATGCACACGCCGAGTATTGCGGACGTGTTCGTGGCGGTGATGGGGAATCCGGCTGGGGCGGCACAAGGAGCGGGGCGATGAGCAGTCAATCAAACGCGATGTCCGAATCGGTGCAAGGGCAGAGGGTAGCGTCCGCGGTTATCCCCTGGAGTCGAGTGTTCTACTGGTCGGTACGGCGTGAATTGTGGGAGAACCGTTCGATCTATCTCGCGCCACTGTTTGTGGCTGGAGCGGCTCTACTAGCATTCTTGCTGAGCGCGATGATGGGCGTGTGGCAAACGCATCTACGAGTTAGTCCGGCGCCGACGCGAGAAACGGTGGTGATGCCGTTCGACATCGTGGCGGGCCTTTTGATGGGCACCTGTATTGTGGTGGGCTTCTTTTATTGTCTGGACGCTTTGCACGGCGAGCGCCGCGATCGGAGCATTCTATTTTGGAAGTCGCTGCCGGTGTCGGATCTCACGACGGTGCTGGCGAAGGCCAGCATCCCGCTGATTGTGCTGCCGCTGCTGACGTTTGCGATTACCGTGGTTACGCAGTGGATCATGCTGCTGGTGGGCAGCGCGATATTGGCGGGGAGCGGAGTGAGTGTGGGCATGCTTTGGACGGAAGTGGGGTTCGGGCGGATGTCGCTGCTTTTGCTTTATCATCTTTTGACGGCGCATGCTTTGTGGCCTTTCCCGGTTTATTGCTGGTTGCTGTTGGTGTCGGGATGGGCGCGACGGGCGACGTTTTTGTGGGCCGCATTGCCGGCGGTGGCGATTTCCGTCGTGGAGGGGATTGTGTTTCATACGCAGCATTTCGCGGGGCTGGTGGCGGGGCGGTTGATTGGAGCCGCGCCGGCTTTTACGTCTATGCCGGGGGAGGCGTTTCCGTCGGGGCCAATGACGCATATTACGGCGGGGGCGTTTTTCGGTAGTGCGGAGTTGTGGGTGGGGTTGGCGGTTGCGGCGGTGTTCTTGGCGTTGGCGGTGCAGGTGCGGAGGTATCGTGAGCCGATTTGAGTTTGGGCGCGGCGTCGAACGTCACATCGGCGCCGAGGAGATTTTGACGTCCGGGCACGCTGTGGCGCAGCAAGCGGCGCCCCTACCTACGTGGTTCACGGTCCGGACCTACTCCGTGGAGCCGTGGTCGGCAGGCGTTCTGCTAGAATTGCGGCGAAATGGCGGCAGCCAAGGATCTGCGGACTGAAGACCTGCGATTTCTCGTGGTGGGTGCCGGGCGGGAAGTGTCGGCGGTGCTGATGATGCCAGCCTCGGCGAGGCACCTGCTTGTGCTCGCGCACGGCGCTGGGGCGGGAATGAATCACCCGTTTATGGAAGAGCTGGCGCGTGAGCTGGCTGCCGTGAACGTCGCGACATTGCGTTATCAGTTTCCGTACATGGAAGACCGGCGGCGAGTGCCGGACGCGCCAGGCGTGTTGACGGCGACCGTTGAGGCTGCGGTGCGCGCGGCGGCGGATGCGGCCCCGAATTTGCCGTTATTTGCTGGAGGTAAGTCCATGGGAGGGCGCATGACTTCCCAGGCTGCGGCACAGGGATTGCTGGAGGCGGTAAAAGGATTGGCGTTCTTTGGGTTTCCGCTACATCCGCCGAAGCGTCCTGGAACGAAGCGAGCCGAGCACCTCGCCAAGGTCAAGATACCGATGCTGTTCCTCCAGGGGACGCGCGATACTCTGGCCGACCTCGAGCTCTTGCGCCCGGTGTGCGCCGACTTAGGATCGCGGGCAACATTGCAAATCATTGAAACCGCCGATCATTCCTTTCACGTGCTGAAGAGCTCGGGGAAAAGCGACGCGGATGTGTTGGGGGAGTTGGCGGAAACGGAAGCATCGTGGGCGGAGCAAATTGCTGCAACATCTGATTGACACACTTGCCGGAACGTAGGCAACAGAAGCCGCTTTAGCGGCAGTGAAAGAGAGGCCCCGAATTGGCTTTGCGGGTACGAGCTCACTCTAGTCTGAAACGGTGCTTCCTTTCGTTGGTCGGACTCTTCTTCATGTCTTCCATTTTACTGCGTGGGCAGAACGTGACTGCGAATAGCGGGTCGTGGTCGGGGATTGTTGTTTCCAGCGCTTGCGATGCCGATGAGGCGTTTAATGAGTCGCCGGAGTGTTTGAAGCAGGTGCCGGGGGCGAGTTTGGCGCTTTACGACGATACGAATCGCGTGATGTATAGCCTGGAGCCGCAGGCTTTGGTGAAGGCGCAGTTGGGCGATACGGTGACGGTTGCGGGGACGCTTGAGGGCGATACGATTCGCGTGGCGCGCGTTGATGCGATGGAGATCGGGCTGCCGGTGGGGCAGAAGGCTCCGGAGTTTTCCTTGCGGGATCAATTCGGGCGCGTGCAGACGCTGGAGAGTTTGAAGGGAGCGAACGGGACGGTTTTGCTATTCTTTCGTTCGGCGGATTGGTGACCCTTCTGCAAGGGGCAGCTGGTCCAGCTGCAAAGCGCGTTTCCACGATTCGAAAAGCAGGGTGTGAAGCTGGCGGCGATCAGTTATGACTCGGATGAGATTTTGAAATTTTTCGCGGAGCGGCACAAGATTGAATATCCGCTCTTGGGCGATCCGGAGTCGAAAATCATCGCGGAGTACGGGGTGTTGAATAAAGAAGCTACCGGAATGCAGAGGGGGTTCGCGCGGCCGGGATATTTTTTCATTGATAGGAACGGGATTATTCGCGAGAAGTATTTTGATCCGAGGTACCGGGAGCGGTTGACGGGGAATAGTTTGATCGGGAAGCTGTTTCCGGAATTGGGGCAGGAAGTGACGGCGACTGTGGACGCGCCGCATCTGCAGGTGGCGCTGGAGCAGTCGGACACTACGGGCGTTCCGGGGACGCGAGTCACGTTGGTGGCGGAGGTGCGGTTACCGGCGGATGTGCACGTTTATGCGCCGGGGACGAAGGGTTATAAGCCGATTCAATTGGTGCTGGACCCGATTGCGGGAATGAAATTTGAGCCGGTGGTTTATCCAGCGTCCAAGACGCTTTTTTTGCCGGCGATCAAAGAGCAGGTGCCGGTTTTCGAGGGAGCGTTTCGCGTTAGCGAGGATGTGCAGGTGAGTACGGGGGCGGCGTTTTGGGGAGCATTGGGCGAGGGCGGGAAGACCTTTGCGATTACTGGGAAATTGGAGTATCAGGCTTGCGACAAGACGATTTGTTTTTTGCCGGCTTCGGTGCCGGTGAAGTGGGAATTGCAGGTTATGCCGCTGGATCGGACTCGGGCGCCGGTGGAGATACGGCATAAGTAGGGAGTGACGAAGAGCACAGCCAGGAGCGGCTGTGCCAGATGGCCGCTGAGGTCGTGTTGACGGCTGGGCAAGCTGGGGCGCAGCAAGCGCCCCTACCTACGTGATTTGCGGCCACGGACCTAGAGCGTCGGGTTGCGCGCGGCAGGCGAACTTCTACGACTTCGAGCCGTGGGCTTGGCCGGACATTTTTTGGGCCATGAACATTAGCAGCCTGCGGTCGGTCTCACTCACGCGCTTCAAGAGCCTGCGGAAATTATTCAGGACGCGGGCATCCTTGCCGGAACTGCCCCAGGCGAGATCGTCGCCCTTCCTGCGCGGAGGGAGATTCGGCAGCTTGGGAGGTTCCTCACCGTCATAGAAGAGCTGGTAGAGCGGAACTTCCAAGGCGCGCGCCATCTTTTCGAGTGTTTCAATGGCAGGCACGGTGTGGCCGTTTTCGACGCGCGAAATGTAGCAGCGCAGCAATCCAGTGCGTTTCTCGATATCTCCCTGCGATAGCTTCTTTTGTTCCCGTAAAGTGCGCAACCTGTCGCCCATAATCATGTTTGATATCCCTCCGGACCGTGAACGATTCGATTCAACAAAACAATCCCGCTGCTACTTGTCCTCGGCGCGGAACGCCCAACCGCGCGACAGAACGCATCCTCGTGACACCCTTACGATACACCTTCTGGAGACGAGTTGGCCGTTCTTCGTGACGCTTTTCGTGACAGCTCAACTTGAAGAGACTCGACGGTGTCCTGGAGCAGGCGAATTTCGCCTTCCTTCACATCTTTAAGAACGCAGTACATTCCCAACACATCTTTGGTGGCGCTTTTCTGTTCCGCGTTTGCCGCTGCGATCGTTATCGTCATGGCGGTCCCGACGGCCATAAAACCACCCACGAAGAGCGGCAGGCTGATTGGGTTCTGAAACGGCCCCAGGCCGTGGAGCGAACCCCAAGTCGCAAACCCGCCCATGATGAGGGTGGCACCAGCGGCTTCCAGAGGGCAAAAACGGAGGGCGGCCCACACCAAGAAGGGAGCGCACAAAAACAGAAAACCGTTTCCCGGGATCCAGGATACCGGCCGCAGTCCGAAATTCAGCACGCACATCATGCTTAACCCGGCAACCAGACCGGTAATTTCGAGCCGTTCGGCGGGAGCCGGAGAATGGTGTTTATGACCCAGCAAGAGCACAAGAAACGGCGCGAGAAAAAGTATGCCGAGCATGTCGCCAACCCACCAAACGAACCATAGCGTCGAGAAATCAGCCGATTTGGCAAAACCGCTCGCGCACAAGAGGCTAACGCCGAAAGTGGCGCACAGCGCAGGGGCAATGACTGCTCCGAAGAAGATAAAACGTAAAACATCTCCTGTCTTGAAGAAGGCATGGATGCCGTTGGCAAATTTATGGACCAGAGCAGCGCCTACGAAGTACGCGAGAGTATTGCCAGCGGCAAGAACCAGTGAAAGTGGAATGGACGCGGTGATGGCGATGCTGAGGAGAAACGCCCCCAAGTATACTCCGGGCCACACGCGATTTCCTCGCAAAAGATAAGCCGCCAAAGAGATGCCCGCGGGAAGCCAAATCGCAGTGACAGAATGGTTCGGCGTCCCCGGGTGCAAGCCCAACCTTCCGACAATGAAGTAGCAGACCGCCACGGAGGCGATGATCGCGATATTGAGAGGTGCGAGGTACGGGCTCAGCTTGGCGGTAACCGAGCGCCGTAGTTCAAAAAACGCATTACTTGGAGGCGCGAGCTTACTGGAAAGGGTCATTGCTTCCTCTGTGAACGATACCACGATTGCATGGTTGGGAACTGCACTTGATAATTCTTATGAGCTTCGGTGTCAAGGGGAGATTGGGGCTGCGGTTCGGAGAGAGCTGCGGTGTGGCGAATTCCGAGCGGGCGGGTCTTAGACCCGCCCCTACTGGAGAGCGTCGGTACGACCGCGCACGAATTATTCGACGGCGATTTTGGTGCCTTGGCGCGCAGCTTTGGAGACTTTTTCTATGCGAGCGTCTATTACTTCGCGGACGGCTTTCAGGAATTCGATCCGCGAGTTAGCTAGATGCTCTTTGGCGGCGGGCGGGACGCCGAAGGCGTCGCGGAAGTGATCGAAAACTTCGTTGCAGACGCAACGTCCCGACGCCGAGTGCTGGTTCGATTCCTGCTCGGTTTGCTGATTTGCTCGTTGCTTGCTCATACCGCCTCCTTCATTTCTACAGTCAGGATTCGATTTTCAAGCTTGGCGCGTCCCGGTTGCAGCGCGGCCATGGAGCGCGGCAGGCCGATGTGACGGCGGAAGGTGCCGACTTCGACTACGAGTTCATCACCCTTCTTGAATAGACCGATCTCGCCTTTGGTTGCGAACGGCAGGTTCACGCGGACTTCGTAAAATCCATTTTTCTTTCCGAAATGATAGGGGCGCTCGGTGCGCGTGACGGCGGAGGGATCGTCTTTGCCGGGATAGAGGATGCGGGCGAGATCTTCGAGGCGCTGTTTGCCGAGAACTTCGTGAGCGAAGAGCGGAACGCGTTGTACGGGGACGGGGGCGAAATATTCTTCGATTTCGTTGAGGACTTTGTCCTGTGATTTGTGCCACTCGGCGAACCAGACGTCTTTGACGTCGGCGGGGAGGACGCGATTGACGATGACGGAATCTACCGTGAGGCCGTGGAGGGAGAAGTAGACGAAGGCGCGTTGCGTTTCGCGCAGAACCATTTTTTCCGGATTGGTGACGAGGCGGACGCTGGTGACTTTCGGATCTTCCAGGAGGTCGTCAACGCCTTCGAGTTTGTCAAAGAGATTGCGGATGTTGACGAAGTAGCTGTCCGTGGGGAGGTCGAAGGGGGCGACGCGATTGGCGATGGGGCGGACGGCTTTCAGAAGATTCCGCTGAAACGGAAAAATGTGCTTCATGTACCAATCGAGAGTGGTGGGCATGCTGATGAAGCGGAGGGATTCGGCGGTGGGAGCGGCGTCGAGGACGATGACGTCGTAGCGCTGCTCGCGGCGGTACTGGTTGATGTACATCATGGCGCTGAGTTCTTCCATGCCGGGAAGGATGGCGAGTTCTTCGGCTTCGACTCCGCTGATGCCGGTAGTGCGCAGTACGGAGCTGACGTAGGAGGAGATTTCCTGCCAGTGGCGCTTGATCTCTTTTTGAATATTGAGCTCGAGGATGGAGAGGCGATTATTGATGGCGAGCGGGTCGGAAGTTTCGTCGTGGAAGAGCTGGGTATCGAGGTCGAAGGAATCGGCGAGGCTGTGGGCCGGGTCAATGCTCATCACCAGGGTGCGGTGACCGAGGGCGGCGAGTTTTACGCCGGTCGCCGCGGCGAGGCTGGTCTTGCCGACGCCGCCTTTGCCGCTGAAGAGAAGAATCCTCATAGGGGCATTATATCGCCGATGACGGTTTTTCCTCTCCCTTTGCGCATAGCGTAGTAAGTGGGACAGGCGCGCGGCCTGTGGCGGGATGGACCGTGCGGACGCACCGTTGATGCGGGAAGAAAATTTGCCCGCGCGGCGCGGTGCGGGTGTATAACCGTGCGCAACCGGGCGGTCCAAACCGAAATCCCGCTAAGAAAAGAGAGATGCGGATGTTCGCGCACGGGGGTTTCCGTGCGGATTTGCCGCTCAATTTAAGGAGAGGAACGAACATGGCCGGATACGACAGTCAAAACGTTGGGGACGCGGTTGAGATTTCGACAACGCCGGAGAAAGTGCCGGCACCGTGGCTGCTGGTGGCGATACCGGGGACTCTGCTGGTGCTGATCGCGCTCTCGACTGGATTTATTTACGGAGTGATCGCGGCGGGGTTCGTTTACGGGGCGATGTATTTGCTGATGCATTCGAAGCAGGCGACGCAATATCGCGAGCCGGCGAAATTTCGCGTTTCGAAGAGCGGGATTGAAGTGGCGGGGAACAACATTCCGAAGGACGCGATTCACCGGGTGATCGTGCGCAACCACGTGTTGAAGGCGGCAGGGGACGTGATTATTGTGGCGGATGCGCATCCGAACAGCGGTCAGCAGAATGTGGTGGCGGGGATGAATTGGGCCGTTAGCAAGCTGGGGCCGATTTCTTATCGCGTGGATGCAGAAGCGCGGGGAGTGCCGACGACTTTGGCGGGAGGACTGACGGAGCCGACGGCGTCGGCGATTATGATGGATGTGAATAAGGCGCTGCAGATTTCGTGATTTGATTCATTGGCACGGTGTTTTGGTTTGCCTGGGCGACGGCCTGCGGCGGTAATTTCGTACTGTGCTTTGGAAAATAAAAAAGGCGGCTCTGGCGCGAGCCGCCTTTTTTCGTTTGCGTGTCTTTAATTTACGGGGATACGGTGCTTGGTTGCTATTGCTTGTCGTAGACCTGGACGTCGTGCTCTTTAGCGCCGGTTGCAGTGGTGCCGGTGATGTCAACGGTGGTGACCTTTCCGTCTTTCGAAACTGCCACTTTGGAGGTGCCGACGGACTTGTCGCCCTTTTTTAGGGTGGCGATGTAGTGATGGGAGTCAGTGCGTTTGCCGGAAATCGTGTCCGCGCCGCTGGGCAACGAGCCAGAGATAGGATTGTCTTTGCCGTCGAATTTGACGGAGAAGCCGTAGGCGATGGGCTTTCCGTCGTCGGAGACGCCTTCGAAAGTGTATTTCACGCCATCGCCATCCGCTACAACCGTGCGGGTGAGACTCTTTGGGGCTGGGCCCGGATCGTATTTCGATTTAGCGGTGTTCAGTTTCCAGGTTCCGACAAGGGGGTTGCTTTGAGCACGGAGAGTGGAGGAACCGGCGATTGTGAGCAGAGCAATCGCGGCAAACCTTAGGAAACGCTTCATGTGTGACCCTCCTTGGGTCATGTGGTGCGTGATTCTACAGCGGACTTTTTTGATCGGAAATTTCTAGGGAAAACCTACCGCGGGAAATGACCGTGCGCAACGATAGGCCGCTTCATGGGGCAAGTCAACGTGAAACCAAAGCTGCCCACCGTGTTCCGCGTTCTCAGCGGAACACAGCGGCGACTACACAATCTTTAAATTGTGCCCACCGCGATGCCGCGGGTCAGTTGGGTGGGTTGGGGGCGCCGACCTTTGTGAGCATGGCAGAGGCGCGCGCTTCAAGCGGTTCGGCTTCGCTGGGGCGATTTGTTTTCCGCAGGAGTTGCGCGTAGTTGGTGAGGGTTTCGGCGTCGTCGGCGTTTTCCGGATAGAGGGTTTTGGCCCAGACTTCGAGCGAGCGTTTGTAGAGAGCTTCGGCTTCTGGGTATTTTCCCTGGTCGCGAAGCAGAGTGGCGTAGTTGCCGAGCATTTGAGCGAGCTTGGGATGGCCAGGCGACAGGTGCATGTGTTGGGTCATTTCCAAGGATTGCTGGAAGAGAGGCTCGGCGGCGGCGCTATCGCCTTTTTGGCGATAGATCTCGGCGAGTTCGATTTGGGCGAGCCAAACCCAAACGGAAGAAGTGCCTGACAGGCCCTTGAATTTGCCGAATTTTGAATTTTCGATTTCGTCGTCAGTTGTGGCGGTGCGTTTCATCGTCTCGAGGGCTTCGTCGTAACGGCGCTCGGCGAGATAGACGCCGGCCAGGCCGCGTAGATCTTCGCTCATCGTCATCTCATTCAGGACTTTCTCCTGCTTGGCGTCCGACTCCTCAGTGGAAATAATCCGCTTGTACAGTTCCTCCGCCTCGGAATTTTTGCCGGCGCCTGCATAAGCTTGCGCGAGCTCCTCATTGAGACGGAGGGCATCGGATGCGTCGAAGTGCTTGTCCATTTTCGATTCGTGCTCTGGCGTGGGCTTGGCTTGCTTCACTTGCTGACTGTGCTGCAACAGAGGTACCGCCGCCGCGAACTTGCCTTCGGCGAGGTAGAGCTTGGCTAGCTCTTCCTGAACGCCGGCTGTCTTGACATCGTCGGGGCCAAAGAGCTTTTTGTCCAATTCGAGGATGCGGAGGTAGTCCTGTTCGGCATCAGCGCCGCGTTGGGCTTGCGCCAAGCGGCTGAGCTCCAACCTTAGATCCGCGTCCGAGACGCCCGTGGATTCCTTGAGATCGAGAGTGTACTGGTAGATCTGGGCGCTCGCGGCGGGTTGATACATTTTAAGAAAGTTAGCGTGGAATTGCAGATTCGACATTTCCTGGGGGTCTGCTCCTCCGCCATTCCTCAGGATAGAGAGGGAGCGAGCATAAAGCGGGGCAGCCTGGTCGGTCTTGCCTTGCGAATCGTAGATCAAGGCCATGTGGACGAGGGCATAGCCGAGGCGAGGATCGTCAGGCTTTGCGGATGCGTCCATCAAGGCGATGGCTTGAGTGCCGCGGGCTTCGGCGTCGGAGAATTTGCCTTCTTCCATGTAGACGGTGGCGAGGGCGCCGAGAGTTCGGGCTTTGCGCATATCTTCGGCGGGGAAGCTATCCGTTTGCGCGAGAGCGGCCAGTAAATCTTCTTCGGCTTTTGCGAACTGAGGGTTGGGAGCGGCGTTGCCCCAGCCGTGAAAATATTTTTGCTTCATGCCGTCGTCGTAGGCTTTGGTGCCGGATTTCATGAGTTTGTCCCATTGATCGGCTTGGGCGTGGAGCGGTGGGGCGGTGGGAAGCAAGATGGACAGGAGGGCGAGCAGGAGCGGGAATTTGGCGGCTGGACTGTGGGTCATCAAGGCGATTCCTCCTCCCGTGAGATCGGGCGGTGAGAATTAGGAAAAATGGCCTGGAAGTTACGAGCCTGGGGCCGTTAATGGGAAATGGAGAGTTGCGTTTCCCGTTGGCGAAAGCGTAGCCCGGGAGGTTATTGCTGTCAATCGCATGAGGCGGCGGCCAGGGGCTTAATAGAAGTTGATGAAATGACGATACAAGCTAATGAGGAAGCGGGTTTGTGTGTGGAATCGGGGCAGGGCGTGGAAAGAAATGCCGTGTTGGGGTGAGAGGCGGCGGCCTTAGAGACGATTTGGCCCGTGTGGTGCTTGTAGCTGCTAGCAGGAGTTGAGGCGGTCGGCGGTAAATCCGAGTGATGAGACCTTTGCGCGTATTTGTGGTGGACGATTCGCTGGTGGTTCGCAAGATTGTTTGCGACACCTTGGCGGAGGACCCTGCTTTGATGATTGCGGGATCGGCGAGCGATGGGAGGTCGGCGCTGGGGAAATTGCCGCAGATGAATGCGGATTTGGTGACGTTGGACATTGAGATGGAGGGGATGAGCGGCCTGGAGACGCTGGTGGAAATTCGCAAAGTTTATCCGAAGTTGCCGGTGATTATGTACAGCACGCTGACAGAGCGAGGCGCGACGGCGACTTTGGAGGCGCTGTCTTTGGGGGCTTCGGATTATGCGACGAAGCCGGACCGTGCGACGAGCCCGGCGGAAGCGCGGGAAAATATTCGAGCGGAGTTGATACCAAAGATCAAGTCGCTTTGCCGGGTGGGCGCGGAACGGCGGGTGGCGCCTCGACCGAGCGCGTTTAGCCTGGCGGAGAAAATTGTGCGGCCGAGCCGGCGGCGGATTGAGATTGTGGCGATCGGGACGTCCACGGGCGGACCGAGAGCGCTTTCGGAGGTGTTGCCGTCCATCCCGCACGATTTTCCGGTGCCGATTGTGATCGTGCAGCATATGCCGCCGGTGTTTACACGGCAGCTGGCGGAGCGATTGTCTTCGCGGAGCGCGATTACGGTTTCGGAGGCGAGCGAGGGAGCGGCGCTGGAACGCGGGCACGCGTGGATTGCGCCGGGAAATTTCCATATGACGGTGGGCCGCGCGGAAAATCGTCATCTGCTGCATTTGAATCAAGGGCCGCAGGAAAATTCGTGTCGGCCTTCGGTGGATGTTTTGTTTCGTTCGGTGGCGCAGGTGTATGGATCGGGAGCGCTGGCGGTGGTGATGACTGGAATGGGGAGCGACGGAGCGAAGGGAGCGGAGCAGATACGCAATGCGGGCGGGGAAGTGATCGTGCAGGATGAGGCGACGTCTGGGTGTGGGGAATGCCGGGATATATTTACGCGGCGGGGCACGCGGATGGAATTTATCCGTTGAATCATTTGGAGCGGGAGGTTACGCGGCGGGTGGTGGAGAGCCGGGAGAGGCGAGTGGTGATGGGGAGCGAGGGGGCGCAGGCGGGGGAGAGTGTGCCGAAGTGAGTGGCGCGGATTCAAACGTCGATCGGCAAAGTCAAAACATTAACGCAGAGGGCGCAGAGGTAGGAGCGCAGAGTTCGCAGAGGAAGCAAAAGCAGAGAACGGCTGGCGATCCGTAGCGACCAGGAGTATAGAAGAAATTCGAAGGAGCTTCAGCGGCTAAAGCCACGACCCACAAACCACGACCCCGACCCACGACCCAGGAACCAGGGACCACAGCCCATAGCTGCGACCCGCGACTCGCAACGATCTGTGCTGTTAGATCGATGGCGCACTGAAGTGCGCCGCTACAAAGGCAAAAATTAGGAGCGTTCGATGATGGTGGCTATGCCTTGGCCTACGCCTATGCACATGGTGGCTAGGGCGTAACGCTGCTTGGTGGCATGGAGATGGTACATGGCTGTGGTGATCAGGCGGGCGCCGCTGGCGCCTAGGGGGTGGCCAATGGCTATGGCGCCACCGTTGGGGTTTACGTGCTCGGCGTCATCGGGGAGGCCTAGGTCGCGAGTTACGGCTAAGGCTTGGGCCGCGAAGGCTTCGTTTAGTTCGATTACGTTTATTTGAGATAGCTGCAAGTTGGTTTTTTGCAGGATTTTTTTTGTAGCGGGGGCTGGAGCGAAGCCCATTATGCGCGGTGCTACTCCTACGGTGGTGGTGGCTAGCAGGCGGGCGCACGGAGTGAGATTGTATTTTTTTGCTGCGGCTGCGGAGGCCAGGAGCAGGGCGCAGGAGCCGTCGTTGATGCCGGAGGCGTTGCCGGCTGTTACTGTGCCATTGGGTTTGACGATGAGTTTGAGTTTTGCGAGGCCGTCTAGAGTGGTGTCTGGCCTGGGATGCTCGTCGGTGTCGAAAATTTTGGGGTCGCCTTTTTTTTGCGGGATGGGGACGGGGACGATTTCATTTTTGAAGAAGCCGGATTGATGCGCGCGGGCCCAGCGTTGCTGGGTGCGGTAGGCGAAGGCGTCTTGATCGGCGCGGCCTACGTGAAATTCTTCGGCTACGTTTTCGGCGGTCTCGGGCATGGAGTCTACGCCGTATTTGCATTTCATCGCGGGATTGATGAAGCGCCAGCCGATGGTGGTGTCGAAGGTTTCGCTCGTGCGGCTGAAGGCGGTGTCGGATTTGGCGGTGACGAAGGGGGCGCGGGTCATGCTTTCTACGCCACCTGCGATCATGAGGTCGGTTTCGCCGGAGCGGATGGCGCGGGCGGCTGTGCCGACGGCGTCCATGCTGGAACCACAGAGGCGATTGATGGTGGCGCCGGGAATTTCTTGCGGAAGGCCTGCGAGAAGCAGAGCCATGCGGGCTACGTTGCGATTATCTTCGCCGGCTTGATTGGCGCAGCCGTAGATTACGTCGTCGAGCGCGGCCCAATCTATTGTGGGATTGCGGGCGACCAGGGCGCGGATCGGGATGGCGGCTAGATCGTCGGCGCGGATGGTGGAGAGTGAGCCGCCGTAGCGGCCGAAGGGGGTGCGGACGGCGTCGCAGATGAAGACTTCGTTCATTTGACCAGTATAGCCGAGCGACGGGTGCTGGGAGCGTTGGGTGAAAGAACATGTGCGATTAGCGGGCACGGCTGCCGTAGACGCGAAGTGTTGGTGCGGACGAGAATCGCTGGCGCGGTCGCTTGGGAGTAGGACTTGAGTCCACGGCTCGCGGGAAAGGCGCCGCGAAAGGTATGGGCGCTGCGCGCCTGTCTTCTTTGTCGTAGCTAAAGCCACGACCCACAACCCCGACCACACGCCACAGCCCTCAGCTGCGGCTCACGACTCGCAACGATCGGTGCTGTTCCATCGATGGCGCACTGAAGTGCGCCGCTACAAAAGCGAGGCTCTTTCGGGATGACCAACGTGGGTGGAATTTGGAAACGCGATGACGTTGCGTTTTGGAAAAGCGGCGGCGCGCCGCCGCACTTCTATGAAAACGCCGGGCCGTGTCAAGTGGCGACGGTTTTGCGAACGATGCGGCTACCCTTCTATACGTGCTCGAGGCACAAAAAGTGGATGCACTGCTTCCGCCGCCCCATCTCCATAACGTCCTGGCCGGACCAAGTGCGGCCTCGGGCTGACGGAAGTTACCTTTCACATCGCCGCAAAAATTCGCTCGTCGAAACAAACTCCGTGGGTCCATAGCGCCCACACCGCGCCCAGCAGTTTGCGCGCCAGCGCTGTGCGCGCCACATGTGATGCTTGCGCCGCGCCAGGCGCGTGAACCAGGCTCGCGCCGCCGGCGAATATCGCGCGGCGGTCATGGCCGCTTCACTCATCACCCAACGTAACTGGCGCGATCCGGCGCGCGTGATTCCTCCGCTGCGCCGGTGCTCGGCTGACTCACGAATCACCGGCACCAGCCCCGCGTAGTTGAACAAACTTTTCTTGTCGGGAAAACGGTGGATGTCGCCGATCTCCGCCTTCAGCACCATCGCCGTGAAAGCTCCGATGCCGGGAATAGTCATCAGAAAATGTGCGTCGGGATCTTCCTTGGCGATTTGCCGCAACTGCTGGTCCAGCCCCAGCACTTCCTGGTCCAGTTGGTCGACCAGGCGCAGGCTGGTGTCCAGCGCTTGCCGCGCCGCGGACCGCACCGACACCTGCGCCAGCCAGGCTCGTCCGCTCCGGCCAAACACATCGCTCTGCGGTGCTCGTTCTCCGTGCTGGTGCAGCACCGCGTGAATCTGGTTTTTGTAACGGGTGCGATCCTGCGCCAGGGCGATGCGCAAACGCATCAGCCCGCGCAAATCGCGTGTCGCCAGGTCCGCCTTCCAGGCTTCCGGCAGCAGGTCGGCGCGCAGCAGTTGCGCCAGCGTCTGCGAATCCACCCGGTCGTTCTTTAGCTTGGCGCTGGCGATCGCTTTCACTTTGGCCGGATGCACCAGCACCACGCGCGCCACCAGCGGTTCGACGCAATCTACAAACGCGCACCAGAACCCGCAAGCTTCCACGGCCACCAGAATCTTTTCTTGTTCCTGGCCAGGTTTTTTCAGCCCGTTGAAAAAAGCACACAAACTGTTGGCGTCGTTGAGCACGCGCCCCTGCTGCAACTGCACGCCGCTTGCGTCGAGTACCGTCATGTAACAAAATTGCAAATGAAGGTCTACTCCTACGTAGATCATGCCGTGCCTCCTCGCGGTCGGATGGTTGCCTTCTCAACAACAATCCTACCGCCGCCGAGGCACGGCGTTTTCATTACATCTCCATATTGAGGTTGCTTGGTTGAAAGCTGGGGGGCTGCGCGATCGGATGCGGACGTCGGCTTCTCCGTCGGATTTGGGCGAATTTTAATTTCACAGCGCCCGCCTGAACGCGGCCGCTACAACTTCAACTGCGACGCCGCGCTGGATCGCGATGACGCCCCTAGTGAACTAGTTTGCTGGTGGCTAGTGGGTTGCTGTCGAGAAGTCGGCGGAGCCTAGTTGGATTATTGTGTGGGCCATTTTCAGGCCGGAATATTCTTCGGTTTGTTCTGTGTTCTGTGGGTTTGCTGCGTTTCCTGAATTCGCTGCGTTTGTTGCGGTCTCTCCGGTTTCTCCGCTTGTGGATTTGTTTGCTGATTTCGTTTGGGGCTTGGTTGGCGGCGATGGTGCGCGGCCGGTCCAGACTGCGTAGACCTTGTCGTTTAGGGCTGCTATTCCGCTGTAGTCGCCTATGAAATTTCCTTCGGGGTCGAAGGGCGGGATGGCCCAGGCGTAATTGTTGAAGGTTTGGCCGCCGTCTGTGGAGCGGGCGAGGACAACTGATAGGGCGCGATTATTTGGGTCGTGGCGGCGGTCGTAGAAAACTACGTTCGCGGAGCCATCGGTGGGATCTACTGCTAGCCACTGGAAGAATTGGTCGGCGCCATCGTGGAGGGGGTCGGTGTTGACGCGGGTTGCGGGGCTCCACGTGGCGCCACGATCTATGGAGGTGGAGCAGAAGACGTCCACGTCGCCATTGCGATAATCGCTGAAGGTGAGGAAGAGGCGATTGGTTTGGGGATCCATGCCAAGTTGCGGGAAGCCGTTGGCGCGTTCGACGGCTTCGACACCGTAATAGGAGGGCGCGGTATCGAGGATGGCGTGTGAGGGAGCGAAGGTGGCGCCGCCGTCTTTTGAAATGGCCATGGCGACGGTGCTGCCGTCGGCCCAGGCGGCGTAGAGAGTGCCGTCAGTGCCAGCGGCGGCGGTGAAGCCTTCGACGGCGCCGGTATCGTCGCGGGGCAGGCCTTCGTGCGTGCTGATTTCCCGGGGCGGGGACCAAGTCTTGCCGCCGTCGGTGGAGCGCGAAAAAAGGATCGTGGCTTTTTCCAGAGTGAATTCGGTCCAGCCGATGTAGAGGTTTCCGGCGTGCGGTGAGCCGGGATTATTGTCCGCAACGATGTAGGGCTTGTCTTCGAACGGCATGATTTTGCGCGTGGGCTGCTCGTCTACCGAGATGGCATTGGATTCCCAGGATTTTCCGCCGTCGAGCGAGCGGCGGATGAAGATGCCGTTGCGTGTAGCGTTGTGCGCCCAGTATTGCGAGGTGCCGAGTTTGTCGAAGGCGATGTAACAGAGGATGGCGTGGCCGTGGGAGTCGTAGGTGATGGAGACGTCGCCGGAGATGGCGTAATTTTCGGGCGCGGTGTGTTTGGCGATTTGCCAGGTTGCGCCGGCGTCGGTGGAGTAGGCGATGCTGGCGGGGACCTGGAAGGCGGCGGCGATTTGATTGGGATTTTTCGGGTTGATGGCGATGGCGGGTTCGGTGAAGCGGCCGGGAGTGGGATTCAATGAGATTAATTTTGCGTTGGGTGGAGGTTCGAGAGATTGTTGCGCTTCGATGTTGGGCGAGAGGATGGCGGTTGCGGCTACGGCTAGTGTGATGGCTAGAAATTTTGGTGTGGTCGTCATCGGAGTTTGACGCGTTGAGTTTAGCGGAGGTTTGGCTGCGCGGGAAGACTTTGGCGAGGTTTTGGTGAGCGGGCGGGACTGAGTCCCGCCGCTACGGTGTGCGGGTTAATTCGGGCGCGTTTGAAATTGCAACTGCCGGCAGGCGCCTCGCCGAAGAGAAAGCGGCGGCACGCGGCCGCAGTCCATAGTGGGCCGGGCGATTTCGTTGAGCGCGAAGGCGGACTGATGGCGCACTGAAGTGCGCCGCTACAAAACTGTTGCGGCGCGGATTAGTGGTCGAGGTAAAAGACTAGAGGATGCTCGTTGCCTGGGTTGGGGTCGGTGGAGATGGCGCGGAAACTGGATGGAGAGGCGACGTAGAGCACCAGGTTGGTGGGGAAGCCGGCTGCGGAATTTGTCGTTAACGTGCCGCGGCCCGTCGTGGTTCCGGTGATGGCGTAGGACGTGCCGGCGACCGATTTATTCGTGGTGGCATTTCCCAAATTATCCACTACATCGAGGACGCCCAGGATGCTGCCGGTGCCGTTCGGTGAGAGCCACTGGCCGAGGAAATTCAGAGTTGCGCTATCGAGCGTCGCCGGTGCGCTGAGGGTGTAGCCGCCGAGGATGGAGGCGGAGTTGAAGGGCGGGACGATAGTTTGCGCATCGAGGCGGCCGAAGGTGACGGCAGCGTCTGAGCCGATCAGGATGCCTTGGTTGGGTGCGGTGAGATAGGCCGCGGAGATTCGCGAACCGAGGCCGGAGAAAGCGAAGCGTCCGTTGGAGCTGGGATTGGTGATAAATGTACCGGACGCGGAATTATTCATGGTGACGGTGCCGCCGTCGTTCTGATCGAACGTGAGAGTTGCGGCGCTGACGCCATTGCCGGTGAGCAGACCGGCAAAAACGCTGGAGTTTTTGCCGTCCAAGCCGGTGCCGGTGGCGACGCTGGTGGCGCCGAGAGCGTCGGAGTCGAACGATGCCATCGGATCCTGCAGGAACAGTTCGCCGGCGAGGCGAGGATGGGTGTTGTCCGTGGGATCAATCGCAATCAAGAAAATGTCCGAGGAAGAAACGAAGTAGAAAGTGTATTCCAGCTGGACTTGGGCGGTGTTGGGAAGCTGGAAGGTCAGCGACAGCACGCCTTTGCTATTGCTGGAGCTGACGGCAAAGGTGCCGGAAAGTGCGAGCGCCGGCGTATATGCTCCGGCGTCATTGATGTCCATGGTGCCGGGGCTCAACAGGGAAGCGCTGTCCGCGTGAACGACTCCGACGATCACTTCGGATTTGTTGGCGGCGTCCTGGCCGTCGAGTTCGAGGACGTAATTGCCGCTGAAGTTTGAGGCAGTGAGCGTGCCGCCGATGACGGGCTTGATGGTGCCGGAGCCGTGAGTTTGCGGGTTGCCCATGGTGTCATTCTCAATCATGGCCACGGAGGTATCGGAATAGAGCACGAGCAAATAATTGAAGGTAGCGATGGCGCCTTTGCTGTTGGTCACGACGAGTTGCATGGTGCCGCGGCCGTCGTTGCCGATGGCGTAGGTACCGGTGAATGTGGAACCGGTGAAAACGCCGAGAGTGCCACCGAAACGATTGCTATCGAGCTGACCGCCGGAGATATTGCCGGAGCCGTCGGCATTGAAGTTGCCGGCCATGGTGACGTTGCCGTTGCCATCAAAACCGTGGAACAGGAAACTGTACGGACCGTTGAAAAGGATATTGGTGTTGGCGGTGCCGACTGCAATGGTGATGATGAGCGCCTGTGGGGCGGAGACCGTGGAATTGGAGTCGGTGACCTCCACGGAGAAATTGGCGGTGGTGGCGAGAATCGGCGTTCCAGTGATCGCGCCGGAAGCGGCGTCAAGATGCAGGCCTGAAGGGAGCTGGCCGGATGCGATGCTCCATGTGTAAGGCTGGATGCCGCCAGAGGCTTTCAGAGTGCCGTTGTAGGCGCTGGCGACGTCACCGGAAGGAAGCGCCGGGGTTACGGACTGTAGCGGCGGAACAGTGGTGACAGTAATGGTTACGCCAGAAGCGGAAGTGGCGGTTTGCGAGGGAATGGCGGAGTCCGTGACTTTGGGGAAAAATTTGAAGACGCCGGCGGTCGTGGGCACGCCGCTGATAACTCCACGGGTGGTATCGAGAGTCAGGCCAGGCGGCAGCGCGCCGGAGGTGATGCTCCAGGTGTAGGGAGCAACTCCCCCGGGACCGGCGGGGACGATTGCGGCGTTGTAACTGGTGTTGACGAGCCCACTCGGAAGAATAGAGGTGGGAATGGCGAGCGGAGGCGCGGGATTTATTGTGATGGTGTAGCTGGGCGAAGTGACGACGAGATTGGGAGTTTTGCCGATGTTGTCCGTAACATTGATCGTGAACGTGGACGTGCCATGAGAGGTGGGAGTTCCCACGATCGTACCGGTGGTATTTAATGCGAGGCCAGGAGGCAGGCTACCAGACGCCAGGGTGTATTGGACCGGTTGCACGCCGCCCGTGGTGGTGATTGTTGCGCTGTACTGAGCGCCGTTGGCGCCAGTGGGCCAAGTGAAGTTGGTTGGGAAGGCGGCGGGAAGTACGATGGAAATGGTAACCGTTTGCGTGGTGCCCTTGTGCGCGTTGACCATCGCTTCGAGGCTGACGCTGATTCCGGTGGTGAGGCCGGTGGGGGCGGTGTAGATGACCGAGGTGGTGGTTACGTTCGATAAAACGCCGCAGCCGCTGCCCGCGCAGCCAGAGCCGGTCAGCGTCCAGGTGACGCCGAGATTTTGTGTATCGTTGCCGAGAGTGGCGATGAAGAGAAGCGGCTGGCCTTCGTCCAAGCTGGCGGTGCTGGGAGTGACTTCGAGGGTGATGGCGGTGCCACCGCCGCCGCAACCGGAGATGAACGCGAGAGAACAAACGGCTAAGAGGGCGAGGAGCAGAGATGCAACGCGATGCGTGCGGCCGCCGTTCACATTTCTTGCGGCTGTGAACCACAAGCATTCCTTCATGCGGGCATACGCCTTCGATATTTTCATAGCACCTTGGATTGCTTTTTGGATCCGCCCGGCCGGAGGGAGTTGCTCCCACATCGAACCATTGGCACGTTTCGCGAAACTAGTTGAATAACAAAAGCGCCGCAGTGTGTCAACGCACATCTCCGACTACCTTTGGACAGGGACGAGCGTCAAAGGGATGTACTGCGGGTTTCTGATTTGGGATAATTCGCCCCGTCATTCAGCCATGTGGATGCATACAAGACGGCTGCCGTTGCCCGGCGCTTACGCGCTGATGGTGGCGCTATTGGTATGCGCGGGCGGGTTGGGGACTGCGCGGGCGCAAAACCCGCGGGGGACTTTGCGCGGCGTGGTGCAGGACGCGAGCGGAGCAGTTATTCCGAAAGCGGCTGTAACGGTGCGCGCGAAAGAGACGTCGCTCGAGCGCACGGCGGTGAGCGGGGCGCGGGGCGAATTTCGCGTGGAGGATTTGCCGCCTGGAAGATATTCGCTGGCGGTGAACGCGCCGGGGTTTGCGGAGGCGCGCTCGGACGTGAATATCGTGGTGGCCCAGGTGCGCGACGTGACGATTGCACTGCAGCCGAGCTCGGTGAAGCAATCCGTGCAGGTGAAGGCGCAGCCGGGCGCGTCTATTACGACGCAGACGATTGATGTGACCAGCGCGGTGCGTCAGGGAGCGGTTTCGGCGGAGGATCTGGAAAATTTTCCCTTGGCGCACCGGAGTTTTGCGAATGTGGCATTTCTGGTGCCGGGGACGGAGCCGGTGGAACCCTCGGATCCGACCAAGGCGCGGATTACGGCAGTGTCGTTCGGCGGAAGTTCGGGATTGAACGTGGAGCTTTCGGTGGATGGCGGAGACAATTCGGACGATTACATTGGCGGATTTTTGCAGAATTATTCGCCCGATGCGATTCAGGAATTTGTGGTGCGTACGGCGCAAGAGGATGCGGATACGGGCCGAACAACGGGCGGGTCGGTGGTGATCACGACCAAGCGCGGCACGGATGATTGGCACGGAGATGCCGCTGTTTACGAGCGGGCCGCCGCTTTGAACGCGCGATTGCCGATTGATAATCCTCCGCCGGAGCCGAAGCAGCCATTCTCGCGGCAGAATTATATTGGGACTGTGGGCGGGCCGGTGAAGACGGGGAAGGTGTGGTTTTTCTCGTCGCTGGAATATGTGCATGAGGATGCCAGCGTTGCGTACAGTCCGCAGAGCATCAGCGAATTTCAAGCACTGGCGCAGCTGGCGTCCGAGGGTCTGGTGCCGGGCGTGAATGCGATTGCGGTACCGACGAACGTGCCGGTGCCTTTCGACGATTACCTGGCGACGACGCGTTTTGATTGGTCGCAGTCGGCGCGGTCGCAATGGTTTTTGCGCGCGGCGATAGATCGTTATACGACGGACAACGATCTGGTGCAGCAGGCGACGCTGCCTTCGACAGGGGCGACTTCGCGTTCGAACTACATGAATTTGCTTTTGAGCCAGAGCTTTACGTTCAGTCCTACGTGGGTGGGGGCGCTGACTGTGGAGGCGAGCGGGTTACATCGCACGGAGACACGCAACTCGGACCTGGGATTTGCGCTGGCGTTTCCCTTTAGTTCGACGGATAGCACGATTTCGGGGTTTGAGACGTTTGGCGACAACCAGTTTGTGACGCCGATTACGGCGTTTCCTGTCTTGCGCAATCAGGAGAAATATCAGTTTCGCTATGACGTGAGCCACAGCAGCGGGAATCATGCGCCGCGCGTGGGAATTAATTTCATTCACGAACCGGTGTTGAGTGGAGCGCTGTCTGGAACGGCCGAGACGCTGATTCAGTATCCGAATAATCCGAGTTTCTACGCGGCTAATCCTTCGCAATTTTACAACGACCTAACTTGCGCGCGGGCGTTGCCGGTGGGCGTGAACTGCACGGCTACTCCGGCTGCGAATGGAAGCTTCACGCAGAATGTGCAGCGATTGGGATTGTATGTCGAGGATTCCTGGAGAGTGACGTCGCGGCTGACGGTGAATTATGGGTTGCGTTACGACACTTCGTTTGGGTTGTTTACGGCGTCGGGAGCGAGCCAAGTGGAAAATCCGGCGTTTTTGACGTTGAAGGCTTTGGGCATTCCGCTGGTGAGTGGAGCGCCGCATGATTATCGTCATGCGCTTGCGCCGCGATTGGGAATTGCGTATTCGCCCGGGGACTCGAACAGGACGGTTTGGCGGGCGGGATTTGGGATGTATTACAACGACCTTGCGCAGACCGGATGGGTGACCGCGTTTCAGGCGGTGAACGAGCCTGCTGGGATTTGCGTGGTGCCGACGGATCCTGGCTGTTTGCAGGCGGGGTCGCAAGGCGCGTTGATTGACGGACGGTACCGGACGCCTTATGCAATTCACGCGACGGCGGGGATCGAGCATGCCTTCAACGCGCAGTGGCTGGTGAGCGCGGATTACACGCACGAGCAGGGCAATCATGGTTACCGGCGTTACGACTACACGGCGGGAGTGAATTTGCCGGCGGATGCGCCGGACATCGCGCTGTTCAAGAGCGACAACCGATCGAGTTACAACGGGCTTTCAATTCATTTACAGGGGAACGTGTCGCGGCGATTCAATTTGATTGCGAATTACACGCTTGCGAAGGCGCAAACTTGGGGGTGCGTGCTGGGCGAGTTGTTTGATTATGTGAATGGAGTTTGCGATCCGTTGAACCCGTTTGCGCGCGGCGATTATGGGCCTTCGGGCGAGGATGTGCGGCACCGGTTTGTGCTGGCGGGATCGTGGAGATTGCCGGGCGGGTTCGAGCTGACGACTTTATCGCAGGCGGAGAGCGCGCGGCCTTTTACGATTACCACTTCCGACGGTTTGGATCGGATTTTTGTGAATGGCGTGAAGACTAGTTTGGATGAGTTTCGGGGGACGCCTTATATTCAGGTGGATTTGAGGGTTAGCCGGCCGATCACTTTTCGGGAGAGATTTACGGCTACTCCGTTTATTGAGTGTTTTAATTTGTTTAACCGGAATAATCCGGGGGCGAATTATGTGACGAATGTGGCGGCTTTGCCGGATTTGAATGCGATATGCGCGAACCCGCCGACTTGTTCGCAGGTGGCGGTTAGTAACGTGAATCAGTTGCGATTTCCGGCTGGGGCTTTGGGGGATTTTTTTGGGCCGGGGACGACCGTCGGAGTTCCGTTTGCTGCGCAGATTGGCGGGAGATTTACGTTTTAGATTTTGCTGATGCTTAGGTTAAAGATTTAACACGGAGAGCGCAGAGAAGGGCTTTGAGGGCACGGAGACTGCTTGCTGCGGCTAAATTCTATTTACCGCAGAGACGCAGAGAAAACCCGAGGTGATACATCGGCATCCGATAGAATTGGCGGGATTTTCAATTTTTCGTGAAGTTTAGTATAAACGTTGGTTCGGGAATGCCTGGCGCGGTCCTGTTCGGTCCCTTACACTTTTTGACTGGCAATTATTTTGGAGGTGGCATTGATTGAAGTACAGGACTTGACGAAGACGTATGGGGCGGTCACCGCGGTTGATCACGTTTCATTCACAGTAAATAAAGGCGAAATTCTTGGTTTTCTGGGGCCCAATGGGGCTGGGAAGACCACGACCATGCGAATTTTGACCGGCTACATGCCGGCGACGTCGGGGACTGCGCGGATTGCGGGCTTTGACGTCTTCGGGGATTCGCTGGACGTGCGGAAGCATATTGGTTATTTGCCGGAAAATCCGCCGGTTTATCCGGACATGACGGTGGAGGGTTACCTGGCATTTGTGGCGCGCATCAAGAACGTGCCGGCGGAAAGGCGCGCGGAGCGGATTGACGATGCGATGCGCAAGACGAGCCTGGAAGACCGGCGGCACGATCTGATCAAGCGGCTTTCGCGCGGGTACAAGCAGCGCGTGGGGATCGCGCAGGCTTTGGTGCACGATCCTGACGTGATTATTCTGGACGAGCCGACCGTGGGGCTCGACCCCAAGCAGATTATTGAAGTGCGGCATTTGATCAAGAGCCTCGCGGGAAACCATACGATTATTTTGTCCACGCACATTTTGCCGGAAGTGAGCATGACGTGCGACCGCGTGGTGATTATCAACAAGGGGAAAATTGCGGCGGTGGATACGCCACAGAATCTGACTTCGCAATTGAAAGGCGGACAGAAAATTCGCGTCGAGGTGCAGGCGCCGGAGAAGGAGTTGCGGGAGGCATTGGCGCAGGTGCCGGGAGCGACGCGCGTGCAGATGGAGCAGATGCCGTCGGCGGGGCATGTGGCGGCGACGATTGAAACTACGCGAGGGGCGGATATTCGCAGCGCGATTGCGGCGAAAGTGGTGCAGAGCGGGTGGCCGCTTTTTGAATTGCGGGGAGTGAGTTTGAGTTTGGAGGATATTTTCCTGGAATTGACTACGGATGATGCGGCGCATGCGCAGGCGGCGGGGAGTTAAGGGGCCGTGGCCGGGTTTAGTGTGGCGGTTGAAGCCGGATGGAACTTCAGCGGCTAAAGCCGCTTGGGCGTTGCGGGGTTTATGTCGTGGCTAAAAGCCACGACCCACAGCCCACGGAACGGAGCGAGCGGCGCGTTTGGCGGCGGTTTTCGCAGCGTGATTAATGGTTGGCGTGACCGCGATGGCGCCGCTACAAAGGCTTGATGCGAGGAGACGATGCGTAATTTCTACGCTATTTATCGCAAGGAGATGGGACATTATTTTGTTTCGCCCATTGCTTATGTGTTTATCGGGATTTTTTTGTTTCTGAGCGCGTACTTCTTCAACTTTTTCCTGTCGGTGGTTTCGCAGCAGGCCATGCAGATGGAATTGCAGGGAATGCAGTTCGGAATGCCGCAACAAGTGGACGTGCCGAGCGAAGTGATGCGCGCGTTTTTCGGACTGCTTTCGACTTTGATTCTATTTTTCACGCCGATTTTGACGATGGGAATTTTTGCGGAAGAGCGCAAGCGCGGCACGATGGAATTGCTGATGACCTCGCCGATTTCCGAAGCGCAGATCGTGCTGGGGAAATTTTTCGCGTCGCTGACCTTGTACGCGATCATGCTGCTGCCGACGGCGAGCTATTTGGGGTTCATGTTCCTGAAGAGCGATCCGATGCCGCCGTGGCGGACGCTGTTCGCGGGGTATGCAGGAATTTTGCTATTGGGCGGGTCGCTGTTGGCGCTGGGGGAGTTTATTTCGTCGCTGACGGAAAACCAGCTGATCGCGGCGGTGCTGACGTTTGCGGCCTTTTTGTTTGTGTGGGTGCTGGATTTGGGAAGGAACGCGAGCGGGGGCGTGGGGGCGGTGCTGCAGTATCTTTCGGTGATTCGGCATTATGACGATTTCACGAAGGGGATTGTGGATACTTCGAGTTTGATTTACTACGGGAGTTTTATTGTGTTTTTTGTGTTTTTGACGGTGCGGTCGATTGATTCGATGCGGTGGCGGAGAGCTTAGCGGAGAGGCGGGAAGCGAGGAGGTCTGACGGAAAAGCAGGTCCCTCGCTGCGCTCGGGATGACATTCGCTTCCCGCAAGCTATGAGGTTCTTGGAGGAAATTGCAGGATGAAATGGGATCGGGAGGAGACGGCACGATTTATTGGGACGCTGGGCGTGGCGATGCTGATCGCCGGGTACTTGCGTTATTCGATTCAAGGCGAATTTTTGACGTTCAGCAAGGGGCTTTTGATTGCGGGCGGCGTGTTCGTGCTGGCGGCAATCGTGATCGGATTTCGCGGACTCATCCGGTTTTTTTCGAAGCGCGGGACGCAACAGGGAACAAATACGTCGGTGCTGGTGCTGGCGGTGCTGGTGATTCTGGTGTTGTTGAATTTTGTCGGCTTCCGGCATCACAAGCGATTCGATCTGACGACGGAAAAGCTTTATACGCTTTCGGACCAGACGCGGAACATCGTGCGCGGGTTGAAGCAGGACGTGACGGTGCTGCGGTTCGACAAGACGCCGAGTTCGGCGTTCGACGATTTGATGGGGGAGTACAAGAACCTCTCGCCCCATTTCAAATTCCAGGAAGTGGATCCGCAGCAGAAGCCGGACGTGGCGCAGGAGTATGGCGCGGCGCACATGGGCGACGTGATCCTGGCTTCGGGGACGAATAAGGAGCACGTCCAAGCCGGGGCGGGAGGTGATGTGGGGGAGCAGGACATCACCGGCGCGATCCTGAAAGCGACGAGCAACAAGGTGAAGACGGTTTGCTTCGTCACCGGACATGGAGAGAAAGCGACGGGCGACAATGGGCAGGACGGTTATAGCCAAGCGGATGCGGGCCTGAAAAAAGAAAACTACGCGACCAAGAGCGTGAACCTGATCACCGAAGCGAGCGTGCCTACGGATTGCAGCGTTCTGGTGATTGCCGGGCCGAAGCAGTCTTACTATCCGCAGGAAACCGCAGCGATCGGGAAATATCTGGACGGCGGCGGGGAAGCGTTGATCATGGAAGACCCGTCAACGGACCCGAAGCTGGACGATATTTATAAATCGTGGAACATCGCGGTGGGCAGCAACGTGGTGGTGGACGCGAGCGGCATGGGGCGGCTTTTCGGCGGCGGACCGATTATTCCGCTGGTGGCGGATTTTGGGGCGAGTCCGATAACGAAGGGATTCGAACGATCCGTCACATTTTTCCCGCTGGCGCGGACGGCTTCGATCGCGGACAAGAGCAAGTCCATTCCGCAAGCAGTGGAATTGCTGAAGACGTCCGAGCGGAGCTTCACGATTCCGGGATTGAAGCCGGGCGAGTCGAAAATTTCGTACGATCCGAAGACGGATACGCTGGGGCCGCTTTCGTTGGGCGTCGCGGCGAACCGGAAAGTGGGCGATAAGGAAGCGCGGCTGGTAGTGATCGGGAACTCGCAGTTTGCGGCGAATCCCTGGATCGGCCAGCAGCGCAACGGCGATTTATTCTTCAATACGATTGACTGGCTGGCGCAGGACGAATCTTTGATTTCGATCCGGCCGAAAGCGCCGACGAACCGTCGCGTGACTTTGACCGAAGCGCAGGAGACGGCGCTGCGTTGGGTGGATCTGGCGCTGTTGCCAGGGTTGGTGATTTTCTCCGGGATACTCATCTGGTGGAAGCGCCGTTAATTCCAGAAAGCCATGATTGAACAATGCTAAAAAAATCGACGCTAATGGTTTTGCTGCTCGCGGTGGTGGGTGCTGCGGGTGTTTATTATTTTGATTGGCAACGCGGGCAGAAAGAGGCTGCGAAGGCTGTCGTAGATACGACCAAGCCGGCTTTTTCGGTGCAAGCGGGAGATATTTCTTCGCTGAGCATTTCTTATCCTGCTGATCCGAAGTCGCAGACGATTGAGGTGGCGAAGCACGGCGACACTTGGGACATCACGCAGCCGATCCAGACGGGCGCGGATGAGCCGTCGGTGGAGGGGATTGTGGAGGAACTGGCGACGGCGCGCGTGAGCCAGACGGAGCCGGGCGCGCCGGATCGTTTGAAGGCTTATGGGCTGGAGCCGCCGGCGGTTTTGCTGGATTTTCAACTGAAGAACGGGACGAAACATTCGCTCAAGCTCGGTAAGAAGGATTTCACGGGCGTTTCGGTGTATGCGCTCGCGGATAACGCGAAGGACGTGGCGCTGTTGCCGGAATCGTTGCTGGTGAGCGTGGATAAACCTTTGCAGGAATTGCGCGATCGCGCGGTGCTGCATATCGCGAGCGACCAGGTGAATTCGTTCGAATTGAAAAATGCGGCGGGCGAGGTGGTGGCGGCCAAGGGGAAGGATGGCGATTGGCGTTTCAGCAAGCCGGCTGCTACGGCGGGCGATACGGATGGGATCTCGTCGCTGCTTGCGGCTGTGGCGAATGCGAAGATGGTGACCGTTGCTAGCGAGACGGCGGAGAAGGTGGGTGCTTATGGGTTGACGAATCCCGCGGTTACGTTTGCGGCTACGGATGCGAAAGGTAAGACCGGGACTTTGCTGGTGGGGAAGAAAGAGGGCGACGAGTATTTTGCGCGCGATGCTTCGCGGCCGACAATTTTCCGGATCAATCAGGATCTTTATAAGAAGCTTGCGGAGAATTACAGCGACTTGCGCGACAAGAGAATCGTGCAATTCGATCCGGCTAACATTTCGCACGTGGAAATTCACAACTCGAACGGCGTGATTGAGCTGACGCGCAAGAACGAATCGGAGTGGACCTTTGATGCGCCGGCCGCTCAGAAAGGGAAGCCGGCTAGCGCGGAGAAGCTTTTTTCGCCTTTGCAATTGGCGCGGGCGGAGGAGATTTACGATCGTCCCGCGGGGGACGTGGCGGCGCGGTTGAGCAAGCCGGCGTTTGAGGCGACGCTTACGGACAAGAGTGGGAAGAAGATTGCCGTTCAGATTTCGAAAGACGCGGGCGGGTTTGTTTACGCGCGGTCGAGCGAAGGGTCGGCGATTTATAAGTTGAAGGCGCAGATTTTGACGGATTTGGATTTTAAGGCTGGGGATGTGGCGTTTTAGGTGGAGGGACGCTGACGCGGCGCAGTGGAGTTTGGACGAAAAGGCAGATTCCTCGGGCGCGGTGCGCCCTCGGAATGACATTTGCCCAGTGCTAGCTGACCCATTCGTTTTCGCATTTACTCAACTGCACCCTCGCGGAAATGGTTGTCGAGGTTCTCCGGACAGGTCCGAGTTACCCACCGATGGCGCACTGAAGTGCGCCGCTACAACGTCAAGGGCCAAGTCAAAACCCTGAGAGCCGAGGCTACGGCGGCGGCACCTTACAGTGGCACGTTATTTATGCTGCGTTGTGGGCTGCTTCCAGCACGCTTTCGCTGGGCCAGGTGGCCAGGAGCAGAATCTTCCCGGTAATGGGGGAAATGTGGACGTAATAGACCCGGCTATCGCTTTCGATTTCGTAGAAACCCGGGTGATTTGGATCGGGATTGGTGCGGGCGCCGCGGGTGACTAACGAACGCAGGCGCATGACCAGTTCCGCGGGATGATTTCGCAAGTCTTCGATCTGCACTTCCGGTTCCCAACACATTACCATGGTACCCTCCAGCCCATTGCTTTGCCCTTCACTTACTATTACGGTTGGACGCCGTCAAATGTTCGAGGACTCATTAAAATTTAGAAATAAATTGGGGCTATGTTCCTATATCGTCTAGGGATTGCGCCGCGCGCTGGCAAAAAGGTATAGGAGCGTTAACCCCTAACTTGTTACTTGCGCGGTGGCCCCAAAATTGCCATAGTCACGAATCTTCAAGGGGACTACCTAACGTGAAAAAAGCCAAGCCAAAGAAAACCAGCCGAATGCGCCACGATAAACGGCGGAAGCATCATCACTGGCAAGTAACTGTTTATTACGCAGATGGCGAGAAATTCGCGCGTGTGTATATTGATCGGGAACGGGCGCAGAAATTTGCCGAGCGGCAGAAAAAGTCCCCGGTAGTGAAATCGGCGCGCATCATGGAAGTGGATTAGGGGGCTTGACGGCCGGCGGTCAGCGCGGGTTCTGGTTGAGCCGACGCGCGAGAAGCTCGTTGGTTGCATCGTTAAGACCTCCTCGGTGGGCCTTGTTCGCCCGCAAGCACCATGCTATAAATAAAACGCTGGCCGAAGCCTTCCGTTACGCGGGATTCGTATAGTGGTAGTACGCGACCTTGCCAAGGTCGAGGCGAGGGTTCGATTCCCTTATCCCGCTCCACTGTTGTTTTTAGCTAGTGTTGACCCTCCGTGTGGCCAGTTTTTCTTGTGCGTGCTAGAGTTTCGGCTGCCCAACCCCGATGCTGGCCTACCTTTGCGGTCCTATTGAATATGCTGAAGACGGCGGCAGGCTGTGGCGCCGGAAGCTGGCGCCTTTTTTGCGCGAGCAGCTGGGGCATCGCGTTTACGATCCGGCGGAAGACGAACAGAAAAATCTGAGCGAGGAAGAGGTTTCTCACTTCCGCGAGTGGAAGACTGCAGACCTGGAACGATTTCGGCGGGTGATACGGAAGATTATTGCGTTCGATCTGGATTTGATCGAGAACCAGGCGGATTACCTGATTTGTTTTTGGGATGCGCTGGCGAAGAGCGGCGGAACGTCGGCGGAAATGACGGTGGCGCATCGCAAGGGGATTCCGGTGTATTTGGTGAGCACGCTTCCGGCTGAGGAGATCAGCGGGTGGATGCTGGGGTGCTCGGACCAGTTGTTCCGGTCGGTGGAAGATTTGAAGGAATTTTTGGTAGCGCGATTTTCGCGAGAAAAGCAGAACCCCTTGTGGAAAGATTGATAGAATTTGCCGCGCATGGAAAAGATTCTTGTGGCCGTGGGAAGTACGCGCCGCCCGAAAGTCAACGCGGTTACCGAAGCTCTCGCCTCGATTCGCAATCTGTTCGAAAATTCGCCGGAATTTGAAGTGGTGGGCGTGGAAGTGGCTAGCGGTGTGCGGCACACGCCTTTGACGCGCGAGGATTTGATGGCTGGTGCGCGGCAGCGCGCGGAAGCTTTGGCGCGGATGGCGCGTGAGGGGCGCCAGGCTTGGAAATATTTTGTGGGGCTGGAGGGCGGGTTCGACGTGATTCCGGGTTTGGATGCGATGCCGAGTTTGGATGTGATGCCGGAACTGGATGTGGTGCGGGAGGCACAACAGCGCTGGGTGTTTCTGGAGAGCTGGGCGTATGTGGCGGACGACGCGGGACGCGGTGCATTTGGACGTTCCGGGTCGGTGCTGGTGCCGGAGGCGCTTGCTGAGAGCGTGGTGGATGATGGCATCGAGCTTTCCGAGGCGATTGATGTATTTGCGAATGGGCATAACATTCGCGATGCGGAGGGGGCTTGGGGAATCTTTACGCGGAATTTGATTACGCGGCAGGAGTCGTTTCGCGTGGCGGTGATTAATGCGTTTGCGCCGTTTTTTAACCGGGCGATTTACTTGAAGGAATAGCGCGTTAGGTTGGCGATAAATTCAGTGGCTGGTGATTAGTGGCTAGTGGCTAGAAAAGTTGGCGCTGGTTGCGGGAACGGTGGGCATGAATTTTCACAGTGCTGTGTGCTAGCCTGATGGTTGGCGCGTGATTTTCAGATCGTAGAGGTCATGGAGGCGTAACGCGTGGACATCGTTAAGGGGAACATGGGGTGGATCGAGGTGGTGGTTGGCCCGATGTTTTCGGGGAAGAGCGAGGAATTGATTCGGCGTTTGCGGCGGGCGGAGATTGCCAAGCAGCGCGTGCAGATATTCAAGCCCGCGATTGACATGCGCTACGCGAAGAATGGGATTGTGTCGCACTCCGGGCTGGAGCTGGATTCGGAACTGGTGAAGGATGGCGCGGACATTTTGACGAAGGTGGCGCCGCGGACGGAAGTCGTGGGGATTGACGAGGCGCAATTTCTGGGCGAGTCGGTGGTGGAGAGTTGCGTGAAGCTCGCGGACATGGGGAAGCGGGTGATTGTGGCGGGGCTCGATACGGATTTCATGGGGCGGCCGTTCGAGCCGATGCCGCGTTTGTTGGCGGTGGCTGAAGAAATTGTGAAGCTGCTGGCGATTTGCATGCGTTGCGGGAATCCGGCGGTGCATACGCAGCGGTTGGTGGCGTCGGAGGAATTGATCGTGGTGGGGGCGGGGAACATGTACGAGGCGCGCTGCCGGCGATGCTTCGAGCCGAATCTGGCGCACGAGAAAATCGAGGAGGCTCGGGCGGCCGGGACAAAGGTGCAGGCTGCTAGCAGGTAGAGGCAGAGAGAAAGGATTTAACACAGAGGTCAGAGGAAAGGCTGAGGGCACGGAGAAAGTTCAGCAAGGCAGTCCGTACCTTGATTTACCGCGCTGAGACGGCTGGGGCGGGCGATGCCTGCAACCATCCGGTCGGTTGGCGAATCCATATTCACGGAAGGGCCAAAACGCACTAGAATAGGCGCTGACCGATAGCCATGTACTACCGGACTACCATCGTGTTGGCCGCGGCGCTGGCTCTGTGCGCCGATTTGAGGGATGTGAATCGCTACCGCACGCCCCTGCTGCCTGGCCCGCCGGATTTGAGTTCGTTGCCGACTGCCGACCCGCTGCCGGAAGTCTACCTTTCCGTGGGGCAACAAAGTTCTGGGAAACAATCGCCCTTGCAGCCGCAATCGCGGCTGGAAATCGTGCGTTATGTGGCGGGTGAATTCGCGAAAGTTCGCAAGCCGATTCCTGCGGGGAAAAAGGGTTTCAAGATCGAGGTGGGCAAGAAAATTGATGATGGCGACTTGCGGAATGCGTTGCGTTCGCATGGACAGGCCGCAAATCCCGGCGACACCGTCCAGGTGACCGGGATCGAATTTCATCCCAAAGAAGTTGTGATTGAAATCAACGGCGGCGGGAAAAGCCATTTCAATATCCGCGATCATCTCCAGATCGGCATGGGCGGAGGCGGCGGGGTGGATCCGATGCCGGTGTCGAACGCGCCGCAGCGGCCGAACGGCGGTACTTTGATATTGGATTTCGGGAAGCCCGTGCCGGACATGAGCGCGGACGATCTAATGACGTACTTGCAAGTGTTCCTCGATTTCTCGAAGGAACATTCGGGCGCAGTGAATTGGATTGATACTTTACCGCTGCCATTCAAACAGGCGATTACGGATCACGAAGCGCTGGTGGGGATGAATCACGACATGGTGCTGGCGGCGCTCGGGCGTCCTGAGCACAAAGTGCGCGAGCGAGACCCGGATGGGACGGAGACGGAAGACTGGATTTACGGAACGCCGCCGGCGCGCACGACTTTCGTGACGTTTACCGGAGACAAAGTAATTCGCGTAAAGCAATTTGATTGATCGTGCATCGAATTAATTTTTTGCCGCGTGCCGGCCTCGCCGATTTGATATAGTTTCACGTTCGAGTCAGGGTAGTTCGCTGCAGTAGCTTCCATTGTTGGAGTGGCCTCAGTCGAGCCATCTGCGAACGGGCGCGAGTTGCGCGCAGTTTCAAACTGAACTTGTGGGGAGCACCTACTAAGCCGCATTTTGGGCCACATTCTGGGGACTCGCGAGAGCCCCGTCGGAGGAGTCATGGCAATCAAGGTGGGGATCAACGGATTTGGGCGCATCGGCCGCAACATTTTTCGCGCGGCGCTGGGCGACCCGGCGATTGAAGTGGTGGCGGTGAACGACATCACGGATTCGAAGACGCTGGCGTATTTGTTGAAATACGATTCGATCCTGGGGAATTTGCCGAACAAGGTGACGCATACGGACGATTCGATTTCGGTGGATGGGAAGAGCTTCAAGGTGTTTCGCGTGAAGGATCCGGGGGAGCTGGATTGGTCGTCGGTGGGCGCGACGATCGTGGTGGAATCGACGGGATTATTTACCAAGGGCGCGGACGCGCGGAAGCATATTCGCGGAACCGTGAAGAAAGTGATTATTTCGGCGCCGGCGACGGATCCAGATCACACTTTGGTGCTGGGAGTGAATGACAAGACCTACGATCCGGCGAAGCATCATGTGATTTCGAATGCTTCGTGCACGACGAACTGTTTGGCGCCGGTGGCGAAGGTTTTGCAGGATACGTTTGGAATTAATGTGGGAACGATGACCACTATTCACTCGTACACGAATGATCAGAAGCTGCTGGATTTGCCGCACAAGGATTTGCGGCGGGCGCGGGCGGCGGCGCTATCGATGATTCCGACTTCGACGGGGGCGGCGAAGGCTTTGCAATTGGTGATTCCGGAGCTGAAGGGGAAGTTGGATGGTTATGCGATGCGGGTGCCTACGCCGAACGTTAGCGTGGTGGATTTGACTGTGTTTACGGAGAAGCCTGCAACCGTGCAGAGCGTGAATGGGGCTTTGAAGGCTGCTGCGGATGGGCCGATGAAGGGGATTTTGCAATATGAGGAAGAGGAGTTGGTTTCTGTGGATTTTCGCGGGAATCCACATTCTTCGATTGTGGATTCGGGGTATACGCGTGTGGTGGGAACGAATTGCGTGCAGGTGCTTTCTTGGTATGACAACGAGTGGGGTTATTCTTCGCGTTGCCGGGATTTGATTAAATTTTTGGCGAAGTAGTGCGGACGATTGACGGGTGCTTGGTTGGGTCGGTGGCTGCTCCGGTCGTTTGGGAGTGGGACTTGAGTTCACGGCTCGCGGTAAAGACGCCGCGAGAGGTAGAGGCGCTTCGCGCCTTTCTTTTTGTCATGGCTGAAGCCATGACCTACAAGGAACTGTCGCGTTGCTGCGTGATGTGATGGGCAGTCTGCGTTTCGTTTGCACGTTACCCGAAAAGCAGATTCCTCGGCGTACGGCGCCCTCGGAATGACACCGCGGTTTTATTATTGGTATGAGTTCAGTCGTTCGTTTGAGTTGTTCGTAAAAATTGGGAGCTTGGCCAAGGTTGGGTGAAACCGCGATTATGAACAAGCTTTCGATACGCGATTTGGACGTCAAGGGGAAGCGCGTCTTTGTGCGCGTGGATTTTAATGTGCCGATGTCGGCGGGGAGGGTGGAGGACGACACGCGGATTCGCGAGACTTTGCGTACTTTGCGTTTGGCGATGGAGCGTGGGGCGCGGGTGGTGCTGGCTTCGCATCTGGGTCGGCCGAAGGGCAAGGTGGACTTGAAGTATTCGCTGGCGCCGGTGGCGGGACGCCTGGAGGAATTGCTGGGGAACAAGAAGGTGGCGTTCGCGGCGGATTGCGTGGGGGCGGATGCGGAGGCGAAGAGCAACGGTTTGCGCGACGGTGACGTGTTGTTGCTGGAAAATGTGCGATTTCATCCGGAGGAAGAGGCGAACGACGCGGAGTTTGCGCGGAAGCTGGCGGCGCTTTGCGATGGATTGTTTGTGTGCGACGCGTTTGGGTCAGCGCATCGCGCGCATGCTTCGGTGGTGGGGATTACGAAATTTGTGCGGCAGTCGGCTGCTGGTTTGTTGATGGAGAAAGAGCTGGCTTATCTGGGGAAGGCGATTTCGCAGCCGGATCGGCCGTTTGTGGCGGTGTTGGGCGGGGCGAAGGTGTCTGACAAGATTGAAGTGGTGCAGAATTTGATGAAGCTGGCGGATGCGATGTTGATCGGCGGGGCGATGGCTTATACGTTTTTGAAGGCGCAGGGGCTGCCAATCGGGAAGTCTTTGGTGGAGAACGACAAGCTGGATTTGGCGCGGGATCTTTTGAATGAGGCGCAGCAGCGCAAGTTCCGTTTGGTATTGCCGGTGGATCATGTGCTGGCGGAGTCGTTTGATTCGACGGTTACGCGCGTGACCGATATTGCGCACACGCCGGATGGGTGGATGGGATTGGACATCGGGCCGAAGACGGTGGAATTATTCCGCAAGGAAATTTCTACGGCGCGGACGATTGTGTGGAACGGGCCCCTCGGGATGTTTGAGAAGCCAGCGTTTGCGGAGGGAACTTTGGCGATTGCGCGGGCGGTGGCGGCGGCTTCGGCGGCGGGAGCGACTTCGATTGTGGGCGGCGGGGATTCTGTGGCGGCCGTGGAGCAGTCGGGATTGGCTGCGAAGATTTCGCATATTTCTACTGGGGGCGGGGCTTCTTTGGAATTTTTAGCTGGGGAGAAGTTGCCGGGAGTGGAGGCGTTGACAGATTCTGTAGCGAAGTAGAATTTTGCGTGGGGTTGACAGCGGGGAGGCGAGCCTCCCCTTGCAACAGGCGGCAGCGAGCTGCCGCACTCCCAGATGGTGGCGGCGGTCGAGCGGAGTTGGCACCTAAAATATTGCTGGTGCTGTGAAGGCGTGAACGTTTCGAGTGGATTGTTGATTGAGGAGAGAGCTTGCGGCGACCGGTGATTGCTGGGAATTGGAAGATGTATAAGACGCGGGAGGGAGCGCGGGCGTTTTTTGAGGCGTTTAAGCCGCTCGTTGCCGGGACACACTCTTGCGACATTATTGTGGCGCCGCCTTTTACGGCGATTGCCGCCGCGGTGGAGGGTGCGCGCGGGAGCAGCATTACGATTGCTGCGCAGAACGCGCATTGGGAGCGCGAGGGGGCTTTTACCGGCGAAATTTCGATGCAGATGATTGCGGATTGCGGAGCCGAGGCGGTGATTATCGGGCACTCGGAGCGGCGACAATATTTTGGCGAGACGGACGAGATGGTGAATCGCAAGTTGAAAGCGGCCTTGGCGGCGGAATTGACTCCAATTGTGTGCGTAGGCGAATCGCTGGCGGAGCGCGAAGCGAATATGACGCATGCGGTGCTGAAAAGGCAGTTTGAGGGCGGGATGGCCGCGTTGACCGCCGAGGACTTCTCGCGTATTCTTTTAGCTTACGAGCCGGTTTGGGCGATCGGCACGGGCAAGACCGCCACCCCTGAAATTGCCGAGGAAGTTCACCGTTATCTCCGGGGACTTGCTGCCAAACATTTTTCTCCCGAACAAGCGTCGGCAGTGCGGATTTTGTACGGCGGGAGTGTGAAGCCGGACAATATCAAGGCGCTGATGGCCGAGGGGGAGATTGACGGCGCGTTGGTGGGCGGAGCGAGCCTGGACCCGAAATCGTTTGCGGCGATCGTGAATTTCTAGGGTCGCTAACTTTTGGATTGATTGAGAGTGGAAATGCCAAGTTGGGCGAAGTGGGCGCTGTCGCTGGTGGTTGCGGTGGGAATTATTTCCATCGGCTGGCGCGTGATACCCGTGCTGGTGACGTTGCATGTGTTGGTGTGCTTCGTGCTGATTATCGTGATCATGCTGCAGAGCGGTTCGGCCGCGGATTTGGCCGGAGCGTTCGGCGGAGCGGGGAGCCAGACGGCGTTTGGACCGCGCGGCGCGGCGACTTTTCTTTCGCGCGCGACGACGTGGTGCGCGATCGTATTTATGATGACTTCGTTGGCGCTTTCGGTGAAGCGCAGCCCGAACGAAGCAGTGAGCACCGGGTCGGTGCTGGAACAGACGCAGAAGTCCGGAACGACTCCGGCGCCTGCCAAACCGGCGCAAGCGCCGCCGATTCAGATTCCGATTCAGCCATCTCAACAGCCGGCGCCAGCGCAACAACCGCCGCCAAGCCCAGCTCCCAAGAAGTAGCAGCTTCTGCTATACTTCGACAAGATTTTGCCGGCAAGTTTGAATGAATTGCGGTCGTGGCGGAACTGGCAGACGCACCAGCTTGAGGGGCTGGCGGTAGCAATACCGTGGTGGTTCGAATCCACTCGACCGCACCAACCTTCCTTCGATTCACTCTTCGGTTAAGATTTGTAAACTGCGCAGTGCTGGCCGCCGAATTATTTCGCGCGCACGTCAACTTCAAAGGCTTAACACAGAGTTCACTGAGAAAACCTCGAGGGCACGGAGACGTTTGGGCGATGTCCTGCGCCTGAGCTTGTTGGAGTGTGCCGCCGCTTACTCTTCCTCTTGGCATTTCTTATTTCGCACAATCGTTCTTGATATTCGTGGTCCGTTGTATATGATGTGCTGTTTTGAAATCGGCCATGCGGTCCTATCGAACGCTTTTTTGCCGAAGTTTTACGGGGAGCAAAAGCGATGCGGATCAGGAAGCGCGCTAGCGGTTCTGCGGCAACACCGGCTGTGCTGTCCCTCCTGTTGGTAATTCTCGTAGGCGTAACCGTATACGTATTTGCGTCGGGAGCGTATGCGCCGCCTCCGGCTATCACCGACGTGGGCCATGCGATCGATCATCAGTACGATCTGACGCTCGCGGTGGTGGCTGTCGTGTTCATTTTGTCGCAGCTCGGATTGGCGTTTGCGATTTTCCGTTTTCGCGATCACGGGCAGAAAGCGCATTTCACGCGCGGCAATAACACCATGGAAGTGATCTGGACTACTGCGACCGTGATTCTGTTTGTGGGACTGGGGTTGATGGGGCGGAAGGCCTGGGCCGACATGCGCTTTACGGAAGCTGCGCCAGGCGCGATTCCGGTGGAAGTGACGGAAAACCAGTTCGTTTTCAATTTCCGTTACGCGGGCCCGGATGGAAAATTCGGGAAGTTGGACCCGAAACAGATCAGCGCTTCGACCGGGAATCCTTTGGGGATTGATCAGAACGATCCCGCGGGCAAAGACGACATCGTGGTGCCGACGCTAACGGTGCCGGTGAATCACGAAGTGCAGCTGATGATCCGTTCGCAGGACGTGATCCACAATTTCTTCGTGCGGGAACTGCGTTTGCAGCAGGACGCCACGCCGGGGATGGTGGTGCCGCTGCATTTCACGGCCGACACGATCGGGCAATACGAAATCGTGTGCACGCAATTGTGCGGGCTGGGACATTCGCGGATGCACAGTTATTTGAACGTGGTATCCGATGCCGATTACGCGGCTTTCCTGAAGCAGCAGGAAGCGGCGGCGCAGTGAGCGCGACTTTGTTGGCGCGGTGGATGAGACGGGTGAACGAAACCCAAACTTCAGGAGGCCAGGAATGAGTTCGCACGCGCACACGGGTGGATCAGCTGTGCATGCGCCGATGGCGGAGCCCTCGGGTTTCATCCGGAAATATATTTTCAGCGTGGATCATAAGGTGATTGGCATTCAGTACTTCCTGCTGGCGCTGACGGCGGTGGTGATCGGGATCGTGCTTTCGATGCTGATGCGTTTTCACCTGGTGTGGCCGAACGCGACTTTGCCGTTCGTGAGCGGCGGGCAGATGTCGCAGGAGCAGTACCTGGCGCTGGTGACGATGCACGGGACGATCATGGTTTTCTTCGTGCTGACGACTGCGCCGCAGGGCGGCTTCGGCAATTATTTTCTGCCGATACAGATTGGCGCGCCGGACATGGCGTTTCCGCGGCTGAACATGCTTTCGTTCTGGGTGACGTTTCTCGCGTTCGTGTGCATCGTGGCGGCGTTCGTGGTGCCGGGTGGCGCGCCGATCAGCGGATGGACGGGTTACACGCCTTTGAGTGGGCTGGGCGAAATTACCGGGCCGGGCGAAGGTTGGGGCCAGACGATGTGGATCGCGAGCATCTCGCTGTTTTGTCTCGCGTCGTTGTTGGGTGCGCTGAATTTTATTGCTACGACGATTGATTTGCGCGCCCCGGGCATGACGTTGATGCGGATGCCTTTGACGGTGTGGGGCTGGCTGGTTACTGCTGTGCTTGGGTTGCTGGCGTTCGGAGTTTTGCTGGCTGCGGGAATTTTGCTGTTGCTGGATCGGTCGGCGGGGACGAGCTTCTTTTTGCCGGCGGGGTTGGTAGTGAACGATCAGCTGCAGGCGCACAGCGGCGGTTCGCCGCTCTTGTGGCAACACCTCTTCTGGTTTTTCGGGCACCCGGAAGTGTATATCGCGATTCTGCCGGGCATGGGCGTTGCTTCGCACGTGCTTTCGACATTTTCGCGCAAGCCGGTGTTTGGTTATCGCGCGATGGCCTTTGCGATCTGCACGATCGGGTTTTTGGGATTCATGGTGTGGGGCCACCATATGTTTTTGAGTGGAATGAGCCCTTATTCCGGTTTTACGTTTTCGGTATTGACGATGGCGATTGGCGTACCATCGGCGATCAAGACTTTCAATTGGCTGGGGACGCTGTGGGGCGGGAAGATTCAGTTCAAAAGCCCGATGCTGTTTGCGCTGGGGTTTGTTTCGCTGTTTGTTTCCGGTGGGCTTTCGGGGCTGTTCCTGGCGCAGCCGGCGGTGGATAACCTGCTGCACGCGACATATTACGTGGTGGCGCACTTCCATTTGGTGATGGGCGTGGCGGCCATTTTCGGGATTTTCGCGGCGACTTATTTCTGGTTCCCGAAAATGTTTGGGCGGATGATGAACGAGCCGCTGGCGAAGCTGCATTTCTGGTTCACGTTTGTGGGGGCTTATTGCATTTTCATGCCGATGCATTTTGTGGGGCTGGCTGGCGGAATCCGGCGTTATGCGGATCCTTCGGCGGTCGGTTTTCTGGCGCGATTGCAGCCGGTGCATGAGTTCATGACGATTGCGGCGTTTATCACCGGAGCGGCGCAGCTGATTTTTCTTTTCAACTTTTTCTACAGCTTGAAATTCGGGCCAAAGGCCTCGAAGAATCCGTGGAATGCGACGACTTTGGAATGGAGCACGGATTCGCCGCCACCGATTGATAATTTCGGCGGGCATTATCCGAGCGTGTATCGCGGGCCTTACGAATTCAGCGTCCCGGGAGCAGCGGAGGATTTCATCCCGCAAAATATTGAGCCTGCGCAGGTGGCTCGTGCAAAATGACTAGAGGCGGATGTGGACCGAGTGGCGAGTTAGAGGCTCGGGCGCAACGGCTCTAGGAGCAACACAATGCCACAGACAACGGTTACCGAAGAAATTATCGAGCTGATACACGAGGGGAAAGGCCCGGGAGGCGGGACTCCTTCCGGCAATGACGGCGGGGACGGAGGCGATGGAGGCGGTTTTTCTGGAGGGGCACGGACGCCGCAGCGCGCGTATGTGACGGGGATGGTGGTGGCGCTGGCGGGAATTTTGATGTTTTTCATGGCGTTCGTCAGCGCGTACGTAGTGCGGAAGGGCATGCCCAACAGCGCGTGGATTCCGCTGGAGCTGCCGCGGATCTTGTGGCTGAACACGCTGATTCTGATTGCCAGCAGTTTCACGCTGACGCGCGCGCGGAAATTATTTATCGCGAAGGATCAAGAGGGATTCCGGCACTGGTGGGCGACCACGACGATGCTGGGCGCGCTTTTTGTGGCGGGTCAGATTATTGCGTGGCGGCAGCTGGTGGTGGCGGGAACTTTTTTGGCAACGAACCCGAGCAGCAGCTTTTTTTACGTTTTCACCGGCGCGCACGGATTGCATTTGTTGGGCGGAGTGCTGGCGCTGCTGTATATCCAGTTCCGCACGCCTCGCAAAGTGGCGATGAGTACCGCAGTGGATATCGTTTCGATGTACTGGCACTTTATGGACGGGCTGTGGATTTTCTTGTTTCTACTCCTCTGGGTGGTGAGGTGAAGCGTGAGTGAAACGGAATACGAGGGCATAGTCGAATCACCGTGGTCCGGCGGCTCGTCCCCTTTTGCCATTAATTCGAAGAAATTGGGGATGTGGCTATTCATTATTTCGGACTCGCTGACGTTCTCTGCGTTGCTGATCAGCTATGCCTACGTGCGGCTGGAGACGCCGGACTGGCCGCGGCCGTTTGAGATTTGGCCGGCCATCGCGAAGTCGTCGTTGATGACCTTCGTGCTGCTTTCCAGCAGCTTGACGATGGTGCTGGGAGTGAATGCGGCGTTCAACGGGAACGTGAAGAAGACGGTGCGTTACCTGATCGCGACAATCGTGTGCGGCCTGGCTTTCGTGCTGATCCACGCGACGGAGTGGGTGACGCTGTTTCATGAGGGCGTGACGCCGTGGACCAATCCGTGGCATCCCTTTGTGCCGCTCTTCGGCGGGACGTTTTTCGGGTTGACCGGGCTGCACATGCTGCACGTGACGATTGGCGTGATTTATCTGGCGGTGATCGCGTGGGGATTCGGGAAGGGGAAGTACACGCCGGAGCATGTGGAAGTCAGCGGGCTTTACTGGCACTTTGTGGATTTGGTGTGGATGTTTATTTTCCCGATGGTTTATTTGCTGAGCGTGAATCCGAAGTGACAATCTCAGGTAACGGGGAGCGGATCAGACGATGAGCGCACACGGGCACGCGGCGGAACTGGCGCACGAACATGCCGTCGGGACGACCAAATTATTCGCCACGGTTTGGGTATGGTTGCTGCTGCTGACGGCGGTGGAAGTGTTTTTGGCTTACGAGCGGCTGGAAGTGCATTTGATGATCACGATTCTGGTGGGGCTATCGCTGATCAAGGCGGCCTTGATCATGTCTTATTTTATGCATTTGCGATTTGAGCGGCTGGGGTTGTTTCTTTTGTTGGTGCCGGCGATGGTGTTTTGCATTTGCATGATGTTGCTGATGTTTTTCCCGGACAGCATACGATTGATGAATTTGCGGCCGCATTAGGCGGAGTTAATGCGCGAGATTTCTACGTGAGGAATGGATTGAAGCGAGAGATTGCAACTCGATTTGCGTTTTTGGTGGCTGGGTTGGCCGGGCTGATTGTTTTGCCTGTGCCTCGCGTGGTGGCGCAGGGTTGCGCTTTGTGTTATCAGAGCGCGTCGGCGACTGGGGCGCAGGGCGTGGCGGCTTTGCGGCATGGGATTTTGATTTTGCTTTTTCCTACGATTAGCATTTTTGTGGGGATATTGGGGTTGATGTACCGGCGGCGGAATGTGGCGCGATAATAAATCACTCCTGCTGAACGCTCGCTTCCCGAGACGACCCAGGAATAGCGGCTTCAGGGCCTGAAGCCCCGCCCTTCCGTTTTCCTACAAGCCGTTTCAAGTGTGCAAGGTTCCGTAGGGGCGGTCGTTAGACCGCCAGCGTTTTTTGCGGCAACATCGATGGCGCACTGAAGTGCGCCGCTACAAAAATCAAGTGCTCAGAGCGAGCGAGACGCCGGCGCTACTGGCTCTTCGGTTTGTGCAGACCGGTGCAGATGGCTACTGCGCTGTTGGGATTTACGGCGCCGTCGCCTTGTTCTACGTGCTGAATTTTCCCGTCTTTATCTACCACGATTGTGGTGCGTTGCGCCCATTCGTATTTGTCTCCTTGCACGTCGTAGGGCTTCAAGATGCCGTACGCCGTGAGGACTTTACGATTCATATCGCTGAGCAGAGGGAACGTGACGCCAATTTGTTTGGCGAAGGCGGCGTTGGCGGCGGGACTGTCAATGCTAATTCCGAGCACTACGGTGTCACTGGCTTCGAGCTTGGCCATATCAGCCTGATAGGCCTGCAATTCCTTGGTTCAACCACCGGTGAAAGCGAGAACGTAGAAGGCCAGGACGATGGTTTTCTTGCCGCGAAAATCACTGAGCTTTACGGGCTTCCAATCGTTCGCGAGCAGAGTGAAGTCCGGGGCGACGTCGCCGACTTTCAAGTTCGTTTTGGCGATGGCGTCTTCCTGGGCTGCGGCGGGGAACTGGGCCGCCATGAGCAGCAACAGAAGGAGCGCGGTGAAGGCCGTGACGATCCTCTTCATGGATGTCTCCTGTGTGATTCAGAATGTGGCGAAACGATTATAGGTGGAGTTTTGCGCGCTGTCCCCGGTGTTTGAGAGTTGGGATGCGATTTTACAATTTGTAGACAAGACGAAAACTCCGGTGTCGGGGCCGTTCCCGCAGCGGCTAAAGCCGCTATGATTTTGCGGCGGTTATGGCACGGCTAAAGAGTCTGTGTGAGAACTCGGGTTGACGCGTCTCTTATACTGCAGGAGAGAGGAGACGCCATGACAAAATTTCTGGATTACAATCCGGAGCAGGCGTATTTGCTGCCACCGAGCGTGCGCGACGTGCTGGGAGCGGATCACTTGTGTTTTTTCCTGCGGCGCGTGGTGGCGAAATTGAACCTGGACGGTTTCGGCGACGAGTATGGAGCCGAAGGCGGGCCGGCGTACGCGCCCGAGATGTTGGTGGCGGTCTGGCTGTACGCCTACGCGCTGAGCGTGACCAGTTCGCGTCGCCTGGAGCAGCGCATTCGCGAAGATTTGGCGTTTCGCTATCTGGCGGGCGGAGCGACGCCGGATCATTGGACCCTGAATGCCTTTCGGCGGCGACACGGGAAGGGACTGAACGATCTGTTCACGCAAGTGCTGGAGCTGGCGCGGAAAGCGAAGCTGGGCAAGCTGGGGCACGTGGCGATTGATTCGACGCGCATCGCGGCGAACGCCTCGCGCAACCGCATCGACACCGAGCAGGCGTTGCGGGATGCGCGGGCGCGCCTGCGGCGAGACATCCGCCGCTGGCAGCGACAGTGCGATCAGGAAGATCCGAATGAGGGGGCCGGAGTGGCCGTGGGTCAGGCGGTGCTGGAGCGGCTGGAAGAGCAGCTGGAGGCGATTCCCGAACGGCTGGAGCGCTTGCACAAAGCCGGGTTGAAAAAGATTTCGCGCACCGATCCGGACAGCCGTTTTTTGCGGGAGCGCGGCGGATTCACGCTGGGCTACACGGTGGACCTGGCGGTGAGCGAGGATCATGTGATTTTGGCGCAGCGGGTGACGCAGCACACCAACGATAACGAGTCGCTGCTGCCCATGGTGCAAGCCGTCGAGCAGCAGGTCGGGAAAAAGCCGGAACGAGTCAGCGCGGACAGCGGTTTTTTCTCCCTCGCGAATTTGCAGAGCTTGGAGCAAGCGGGCATCGATGCCTACGTTCCGGATTCGACCTTGGCGCACGAGATGAACTTCGGCCGTCGCGTGCGGGGAGCGGCGCCGGCCCGGGAGCGGTTGCATCGGCGGATGCGGCAGAAGCTGCGCGATCCGGTGGGCCGGGCGATTTACCAGCAGCGCAAGGCGATCGTGGAACCGGTGATCGGAGTGCTGAAGGAACAGAGAGGAATGCGGCGTTTTGCTCGTCGCGGGCTGGCGCAGGTGGCGGTGGAGTTGGCCCTGGCCGCCACGGCCTACAACCTGACGCGGATGTGGCGCACCCGCTAGTCGCGCGGCCGCCGCTAAACGAGAAACGTCATCAAGCAACATGTTCTTTCACCCGAATTCGCAATCATTAATCGCGCGGCTCCCGAGTCTTCACACAGACTCTAAAGCCGTGCCCTGACGAAAATCATGGTTCTCACACAGGCTCTAAGCCGCCCTTCCGTTTCCCGGGAAAGTTTTTAGCTGTTCGCGTGTTCGGATTTCCTTCTAATTCGGGCGTCTGCTAGGCTGTGAGCCCTATGTTTGCCGGGCGAACCCATTGGAATTTCGAGCTGAACCGCTTGAGCGAAGCGCTCGCTCGGCATCGGGCGGCGGGAAAGGCGTTGCTGGATTTGACGGCGTCGAATCCTACGGAATGTGGGTTTGAATACGCCGGCTGCGCGATCCTGGAGGCGCTGTCGAATCCCGCGGCGCTGAAGTATTCGCCGGATGCGCGGGGCTTGCGGACTGCGCGGGAGGCTGTGGCCGGGTATTACGCGGCGCGCGGCGTTGCGGTGCCGATTGACGACGTCATCCTGACTACCAGCACTAGCGAGGCGTATTCGTTTGCGTTTCGCGTGCTGTGCAATCCTGGCGACGTGGTTTTGATTCCGGAACCTAGTTATCCTTTGTTTGAGTTCCTCGCGGAAATTCAGGATGTGAAGTTGGTGCGCTATCCGCTGGTGTACGACCACGGGTGGCAGATCGATTTCAACGCGCTGGAGAGCGCGATTACGGAGCGGACGCGCGCGGTGGTCGTGGTGCATCCGAACAATCCGACGGGCCATTACGTGAAGGCGCGGGAATTGGAGGCGCTCAAACGGGTGTGCGCGGCGCGCGAACTGGCGATTATTGCGGATGAGGTGTTTCTGGATTTTGCTTTGACGGATGAGGCGCGTTTTAGCTTTGCGGGAAATGGCGGGGCTTTGACGCTTACGACGAGCGGGTTATCGAAGATTTCCGGGTTGCCGCAGATGAAGGCGGCTTGGTTGATTGCGAGCGGGCCGGAGCCGATGAAAGCTGAGGCGCTCGCCCGGCTGGAGGTGATTGCGGATACTTATCTTTCGATGAACGCGCCGGTGCAGGCGGCATTGCCGGTATTTTTGGAACAGCGGCATGCGTTTCAGAAACAGATTTTGGCGCGGGTGATGAAGAATTTGGCGGAGTTGGATCGGCAACTTGCTCTGCAGACGGTTTGTTCGCGGTTGATGGTTGAGGGTGGGTGGTATGTGGTGTTGCGGGTGCCGGCTACTCGTCCGGACGAAGAGCTTGCGATTGAGTTGCTGGAGCGCCGGGGAGTTTATGTGCATCCGGGGCATTTTTATGATTTTGCCGGGGATGGATATTTGGTTTTGAGTTTGATTGCGTCGGAGGCGGAGTTTCGGGAGGGAGTGGAGGCGATGCTTGCTTTGTTGTGAGGCGGTTGCGGTTGATCGGTTTTGCATCAGGATCGGTTAGAAGGAACTTCAGCGGCTAAAGCCGCTTTTAATGGGCTGTTTTTTATGTCGTGGCTAAAGCCACGACCCACAAAGATGTCCGCATTCTCACGGCGCCGTTAAAGCCACGACCCACAAAAACGTGCGAGTTCTCACGCAGCTCCTAACCGCACGACCTTACAGAGATCTTGGTGCCGGGAAACTGCCGCTTTGATGGCATTTCGCGGCGAAGTAATGGCAGAGCTGGACGGATTTAGCGCAGGCGGCCTGGCGGATCGGCAGTGGCGGGGACTTCGAGTTTAAGGTCGGGGCCGGTGCTATCGGGCATTTTGCAGGGGGCTGGTTGCGGGATGCCGATGCCGCGATTTTTTTCGAGATGTTCTTTCGCGCAGGTGGGGCAATAGCCTTTGCCGGTTTCGTCGTCGCGTTGGCTGGCTAGTTCGTAGCAGCCGCAGATGCAATCGCAGTAGCCGGTGGTGGACGCGGTTTTGATTGGGACTAGGGGCATCGAAACCTCCCAAACAGTTATTCGTTGCCGTCGATAGAGTCGGTCCGGGTGCCGCGACTTCGTGTGCTCTTCACCGCCAGCGTTCTGTGGCGTAACTTCGATGGCGCACTGAAGTGCGCCGCTACAAAGTCAAATTCGGCGGCGAGCTGTTCCTGCCGCGAACCCAAGTCAAAACCACGAGCACAGCCAAGAGTGGCTGTGCCACCCCTGTCGGACCGTCGACGGCGCGGCTGAATCCCGCAGCTACAATGCTCTTGCTGAATCATACCGACGCGGGGAATTCTGCGCAAGGATGCTGAACGGAGATGTGCGGGAGAGCGAGCGGCGGATCAGGCGTGTTCTAGTTGGGTTAGGCGGAAGGGGTCGCCGATTTTTTCGTGGAGGTCCATCCAGACTCGGTCGGGGTGCGATAGGAAGACCTGGACTACGCGCGGGTCGAATTGTTTGCCGGAGTAGCGTTCGATTTCGGCGCGGGCGGCTGTGATGGGCAACGCTTTGCGATAGGGGCGATCGGAAATCATGGCGTCGAGAGTGTCTGCAACCGCGAAAATTCTGGCGCCGATGGGAATTTGCTCGCCGCGCAGGCCGCGGGGGTAGCCGGAGCCGTCGTAACATTCCTGGTGCGAGAGCACGATTTCGGCGGCTTCTTTCAGGAACGGAATGCGTTCGAGAACGGCAAAACCGATTTCGCAATGCTTGCGCATGATGTCGCGCTCTTCGGCGGTGAGGGGGCCGGGCTTGCGCAGGATGCTATCTGGAACGCCCATCTTGCCGATGTCGTGAAGGAAGGCGCCGCGAGCGATGTGGCGCAGCAGGCCTTTATCGACGCCCATGGAGCGCGCGATGGTGATGGTGAAGGCAGTAACGCGCTGGCAATGTCCTTCGGTTTCGGCGTCTTTGGCATCGAGCGCGCCGCCGAGGGCTTCGAGAGTGTAGTCGTAAGATTGTTCGAGATCCTGCAGCGCGATGGAAAGTTGCTGGGTGCGTTCGGCGACGAGGTGTTCGAGATCGCTCTGGTAGGTGCGATTTTCCATAACCAGGCGGCGATGTTCGAGGGCGCGGCGGACGCTGAGATGCAGCTGATCTTTTTCGAAGGGCTTCAGGATGTAGTCGTAGGCGCCGGCGCGAATGGCTTCGAGAGCGATGGAAATATCGTGCATGGCGGTGACCATGATCACCGGAACGTCGGGATCTTGATTGCGCAGCTCGGAGAGAAGCTTGAGGCCGTCCATTTCCGGCATGACGATATCGCTGAGGACGAGATCGAACGTGTCTTTGCCGAAAGCGTCCAGGGCCAGGCGGCCATTCGAGCAGACGGTGCAGGTGTAACCCTGCGCTTCGAGAAGCGTGGAAACGACTTCGCGAATTGCTTCTTCGTCATCCACTACGAGGACTTTTTCGGTTTCCACGATAGGCTCCCGGAGAATGGTCAATTATACGTTAGAGGCAAGAACAAGCTGGGAGGCGGAGGCGGGTTGTTGCTGAATCGGGTAACCGCTCAGGAGCGATAGTTTCATGCTGGAACGAGAAGATTTTGGACCGGTCTTGGGGGCGTGGCGCGGTTGAGTGGTCAATCGGGAGGAATTTCTGACAGCGGCGCACAAGGATCTGGCGCGGGTACACTTGTGAGTCTCGCCATGCTTGCTTCGGTGTGAGCGGAGAGATTTCCGAGGAGTTCAGCGAGCCTGGTGATGCGGGAAGTGGAAGCGGGGCTGCGCATGCGAAGCAGCAGTGAAGCGAGACGGTAATTGGCACGAAATTCCAGCAGCAGCGGGAGGGGAACATTTTCTAGGTGCGTCAGATCCTTGGGCAGCATGGCTCTTGCGAGCGCGGCGAGTTGTCGGAGGCGCGAAGTCTTCGCCCAACGCCAACAAAAAATTACGCAGCGCCTGTTGGCGGTCGTCGCGCCAATGCGTGGCGATTTGCGGCGACGCGTAGCGCTTGACGTATGGAGTATCGGTTCCCGCGAGGGGATGGCGCAATTGGGGGAGATGTTGCGCGTGTTCTGTGAGGAGGCCATCGGGAGCTTCGCTGTGGATAGCCAGCAATTCCTGCGGCAGCGGCCGCGCCAGGAACCAAGCGAGCGCCAGAACGAAAGCGACACCTCCGACGATGCTGGGGATCGCGAGGAGCGTCATGAAGCGATCTCCTGATGCGGTGGTTCCGGATTCCGGCTGGGTGTCATCAGAACGCCTTCACTTTTTTAGCTCCCACATGCCCAAAGACGTGCCGAGCGTGCTGCAATCGGCAGCGACGAGCAGCATAGCGACGATGTGCAGCGAGATTATAGAAATGGTAATAAGACGGGTCGCGCCAAGTTCTAATTTGGAACATGACCGCGTTGCCGCACACCTCTTCACGCATTGGCGCACAATTGGGAGTTGCTGGAGGCCCATAGTAGCACTCGGCGAGGCAGCGCAACTGCGCAGTTTGATAGGTTGCTCCAAAATTTACCAAGCATTTATTGACCCGGGCTACAATTGGCGGTAGCATTGCAGCGAATCGTTGCTTCGGGGTGACGATCGAGCGCGCTGGGTTCTCCTGGATCAACTCCGCGCGCGATTTACGGCGACGGGGCTGGCAGACCGGGCCGGCCTGCGGTATTGAGTTCGCCGCCTAGTTTAGACGCTTGCGAGGGGATTGCTGTGGATTCGCTGGAGCGTTTCGCCCAGAACCAACGAATCATTGAAGAATTTGTCTCGCGATGGCTTGGCGCCCTGCCCAGCACAACGGCGAGGCTTGCATACGTGGCGCTTCTGCGCGATGTCTACAGCGGACGCTATGGCCATGTGATCCTCGAGCAGTCCTACGGTAAAGCCGCGGTGCACGAATCACTTTTGTACTGCCACGAAGAGCTCTTCGAAAAAATACTGGAGAGCAGCTTCCAGCAGCAAGAATACGATTTGCGGAAGTGCCTGGCTAATCGCGAGACTCCGGCGGGGGAAATCGCGCGGCGCTGGCTCCAGACCGAGATTTTCCGCAGCTTCGTGCCGCCGGGAACGCCGCACTATCTGGTGGAACTCTTCATTTCGAACCTGCGGGTGATTCTGGGAACGATCGCTGCGGAACACGATTGGGTGGATACCGCGGCGTAGACATTCCGACCCTACTTCGACGCGCTCCTCACCGGTGCGGTGCGCGCTGGAAACCCTTGACGCGCACCGGTGCATCAAAGCACGATGACAGCCACCGTGCGCAACGTCCTCCGCGATCCCTTCAAACAACTACTCTTCGAACTCGGTGCGGGGTATTACGCGCGCAAGATAGCCAGCGGGCCCGAGGCGGATATCCGCCGCGAGTTTGTGGACTCGTTGCAACTGCCTCCTTCGGGTAACGGACACGGAACCCTGCGCGTCCTGGATGTGGGCTGCGGGCCGGGGCACGTGGCGCGCGAGTTGGCACAGTCCGGGCACGAGGTGACCGGAGTGGATCGCAGCCGAAGCCTGCTGCGGATCGCCAAGAAGCTGGCGAGGCGTGAAAGCAGCGCCGTGCAGTTTCAACTTTCCAATACGGACAAGTTGCCCTTTGTGGACGCGTCGTTCGATTGCTGCTACGCCACGGGAGTGATTTATTGGGTAGAAAATATAGCTGAGACGCTTCGGGAAATGGTGCGCGTGACGCGTTCCGCGGGAACGGTAGCCGCGCTGGATCCGCATGCGTCCATGTCCGTCTCGCGCGTCTTGGCGCACGCGCGCGAAAATCGGATGAACGCGCGGGATACGCGAAAATTGCTGGCGTGGGCGACGGTAGCGCAGTGCAATCGCAGGTTCGAGGAAGGCCATTTGCGGCGATTGCTCACGGACGCGGGGCTGGAGAGTCTCACATTAGAGCAGCGGTTGGGCGGGATGGTGTGGTTCTGGCGGGGAACTGTGCCGGCGCGGGCATCATGGACGGCGCGGGCGAGGGTTTAGAGCAGCTGCTATTTTGTGGCGTGCGAGGAAAGTGGTGGAGGTTGGGATGAAGTTTCCTTCGGTAAAGAGGATTGGGGCAGGGCGCGAACGGATTGTCGCCTTGGTGGTGGTGGTGGCGTGCGGCGTGGCGCTTGCGGCGCGTGCACAGCAGCGCGATCCTGCGCCTAAATCAGTTGCACTGGTGCAGCCGTCGGAATCAGCGCAAACGGCACAGGCCGCTTCCAGTCCTGAATTCATCAAGGCCGCTGACGAAGTCTTGTTGGAGATGAGCAAGATTTTGGATTTGCCGATCAAGGAGCCTTTGAAGAAGAGCCTGCGTTCGAAGCAGGAAGTGCGCGAGTATTTGATTCGCGAGGATAAGGAAGACAAGAACGACGCGGAGCGTTACGCGGACGACAAGACGCTGGAGGCGTTTGGGCTGATCCCCAAGGATTTTCCGTTGGATACGTTCATGCTGAACGTGCTGACGGATCAGGTGGCGGGTTTGTACGATCCGAAAGCGAAGGAATTCTATATCGCTGATTGGATTCCGGCGGACGAGCAGCGCACGGTGATGTCTCATGAGTTGACGCACGCGCTGGAGGATCAATCGTTCCACATCGATAAGTGGATCAAGGCCGCGCGTCCTAACGACGATGCGGAACTGGCGCGCGACGCGGTGAGCGAAGGTTCGGCGATGGCGGCAATGGTGGATTACCAGATGCTGGATCAGAAAGTGGGCGTGCGGGAATTGCCCGATGTGACTTTGCTGATTCGGGCTGGGGCAGTGAGCGAGATGGACAAGGATCCGAACCTGGCGAAGGCGCCGCCTTACATTCGCGATGAACTTTTATTTCCGTATCTTGCGGGAACGGGATTCACGCAGCAATTTTTGAAGGCGCATACGGGTTGGCAGGACCTCCATTTGATTTTTCAGAATCCGCCGGAATCGACGCAGCAGATCATGCATCCGGATTTGTATTTGCAGGGAGTGAAGCCGGAAGCGGTGACTTTACCGGAGTGGAAGGGAGTTGTGCCGGGGGACTGGAAACTTCTGGAAGAAAATACGATGGGGGAGTTTGGGTTGGAAGAGGTTTTGAAACAATTTCTGGATGAGAAGCGCGCGGATTTGCTGGGGCCGGCTTGGAAGGGCGACCGGTACGCTACTTTCGAGGATGCGAAGAAGGCGCATCCTTTGGTGTTTCGTTTGACGCTGGATAATGCGGACGATGCGGGGGATTTTTTTAAGCAGTACAGTGAGGCTTTGACGGCGAAGTACGAGAAGCGGACGCAGGTATTTCGCGGAGCGAACTTCTTGCAGTTTCAGAGTGCGGATGGGGGAGTGTTCTTTCGTTGCGTAGGGAGCACTTGCGTGACTCTTGAGGGTGCCTCGCGGGAGACTTTCGATAAGATTGATGCGGCGATTGGTTGGGGGCCGGCGCCTATTGCAGGGGAGCAGACTCGGGCGGTCCGGGCCGATGGAGTTGAATTCGCGTCGAAGTAAGACAACTGCCAAGATTTAACACAGAGTGCACAGTGTACAGCTTTGAGTGCACGGAGAATATGCGGCGTCGCTTCAGGGCCGCCGCTATTTTTGGGTGCGCGCCCTCGGGACAAACACTTCCTTACCATTTAATCGTTGAGCGAGAGCTGAATCGTGTCTGCACGGTGGACCACCATCAGCGTTTGATCGTCGGCTTGCTTGTGTCCCGCCGAATGATTTTGTACGTCCTTCATGCAGGCTGCTGCTAATTCTTGGGGCACCCAGCCGTGGCGCTCTGCCGCGATGGTTGACAGGCGCGAGACGCCGTACTCGACGCCTGTCGTGTTGGTCGCTTCGGAAATTCCGTCCGTGTAGAGGAGCAGGCTGTCGCCGGGTTCCATTTGCAGGCGGTCAATGGTATAGCGGCTGGTACCGAACATTCCTAGCGGAACTCCCGTGGAGCAGACTTGGCGGACGCCTTCTTTCGAAATTAAGAGAGCGGCGAGGTGACCGGCGCTGCCGATCTCGATTTCGCCGCGTCGTCCGGCACGGCCGCAGATCAGCGTGGCGTATTGGCCGGCGATGGTGCTCTGACAGAAGACGCTATTGGCCATTTCGAGGAGCTTATCGAGCGCCAGATCCACGCTCGCGAGGCTGCGGAACATGGCGTGGAGATGGGTCATGAGCAGGGAAGCAGCGACGCCTTTGCCGGCGACGTCGCCGAGCAGGAAGACGAGTTCGCCCTCAACATTGGCAGGGAGAATCAGATCGCAGTAATCGCCGCTGACCATTCCGGCGGGATGGTAGCGGTAGTGGACGCGCCAGTCCTGGAAGCCGACGTCGCTGCGCGGCAGCAGGCCACGCTGGACACGCGCGGCGAGTTCGAGATCGCGCTCGAGGGCGCGCTGCTCGTCGCTCGAGAGGTGATCGAGGCAGAGCGTGACGAGAGGATCGGCGAGCAGCCGGTCTGTTTCTACCGAGCCGTTGCAGGCCGGGCAGATTCCATAGGTGCCTTCGTCCATGCGGTGGAGCGCGGAATCCACTTCGCTGAGCAAATCGAGAAGGGGAGTGGCGGGATCTGCGGGCGCAGCCGCGGAGATCACCGTGTGAAGTTCATTGCGGCGTTTTTCAAGTTGCTCACGAATGTAGGGGTCGCTTACTCCGGGCATATTTTTTTCCTCCGGCGTCGAGGTTGGCGCGGTGCGCGTTGCGGTGCTGCTATTCGATTCGGACATGAAGATTCCCCTTCGCCCCTGCCAATTGGATTCTCAAGGCTGGGCGTGCGACTCAGCATCTATAGGCTCCAGTAGGGGCCGGGCTGCCTTTTGCTGTTGGCGCTCGAGACGATCTAGGCGCTTCAGGCGGTGCTCGAATTGGGTTTTGTAGCGGCGATGGAGGGCCGCGGATAATGAGGCGTGGCGGCGGGCGCGCTGGAGTTCGCTGAGGGCTTCGCGGACGAGCGCGGCAGCGCGTGGCGAGTCGTCGGCTGCATGTTCATAGTGGATGGCCAGCTGTTCGTAGGCTTCGAGACCTTCGCGCGAATTTCCGAGGATGCTTTCCCAGAGCTGGCAGGCGAGCGGGAGGTCGCCTTCGCGCTTGGCGAGGCGGGCTAGAGAGCGGCGGGCGGCACGATCGGTTTCGGCTGGTAATTCGGCGGCGAGCGATTGGGCATAGTGCTTTCTGGCGCGAGCGGTTTCGCCGCGGCGTTCGCAGATGCGGGAGACGCCGAAGAGTTCGAGGCCATCGGTCGAGTGGTGGGATTCCGGATCGGCTAGAAGCGCGATGATGCGGCTGGCTAGGCCGGCCAAGCCGCGCAGATCCATTTGATTGTGGAGGAAGACCTGCACGAGAGGCTCGGGCGCGCCGCCGCGGAGATAGTCGAAATAGAATTGCGGGATCATTTCAGAAATCAGATCGGCGCCGCGGTGCCAGCCGAGGACGTGCTTTTCTAATTCGGCCAGGCGGACCGAGCCTAGGCGGATGCGCCAGAGATTGCGGGCGGGATGCAGGAAATCGAGATGGGCGTGCGGGGCGGAGGGTTTGATCGAGCGCGTCATGCGGTAACGAGTTTCGAGCAGCGGCCAGTCGAAAGATTTGCCGTTGAAGGTGACGAGGACGGGGCGGGCGGCCATGCGTTCGGCTAGCGTGACTAGCAATGCGTGCTCTTCGCTGAGTTCGCGCATGAAAAATTGTTCGATTTGCAGGCCGCCGGCGTCCCACCAGGCGATGCCGACTAGGAATGGATATGTGCCGGTGCCGCCCATGAGGCCGGTGGTTTCGGTATCGAGGAAGAGCCATTGCGATGGATCGGCTACTTCTCGCGAAATGTTGGGTGCTAGCAGGCGAAGCGCGGATTCTTGTACGGCGCCGTCAGGCGGCTCGCAGCCGATAGGTTCGGAGAACCATTTTCGGACTGTGAGATGTTCGCCGAAGTCATTTGTGGAGGCTGTGGCTTCGAGCAATTGCGCGAGGAGTTCGGCGCCTTCGGGCAGGGCGGGGCTGAAGCCTCGTGATTCGGCTGCGGTGGGGCGAGATATGACGCTCGTCTTCTTCGCGGGTCTCAGCGCCGCCAGGGATGCGAATTTATCTAGAACCGCCATTTTTCGTTGAGCCTCGTCTCAGGCGCAGAGCCTTTCTAGAATCGCTAGCGCGGCTTCTTTGGTTTTTTCGCATTTGTCTCCTGCGGGGCCTACGCAGGAGGGGCAGCCGCTTTCGCAGCCGCAGCTGGCGATTAGCTCGCGGGTGCGCCGGAGCAGGATATCGTGGACGCGGAAGAGCGGTTCGCTGAAGCCGATGCCTCCGGGGTACGCGTCATACAGGTACAAATTCGGCTCGAAAAATTCTTTGATTTGCGTTGCATCAGCGGCCATGACGGCTGTGGCGTCGAATTCGGGCCAATCGGTTTCGATGCCGGGGCTTGCGGGGCGTTCGCCTACGGCGGTGCCTAGGTCGCGTCCATCGCACATGAGCAGCAGAGTCGCCATGGAGGCCATGGCGTAGAGCAGGCCGAAGATGCCGGTTTGGCGGTCGGAGAGCGCGTAGGGGAGATCTGCTAGGAGCTTGCGGTCGAGGGTGATCCAGAACGCGGTGGTGTGCATCTCGTTTTCGGGGAGTTCTAGCTTTCCGGCGCCAACGTTTTCGTTGGTGAAAAATTTGATCTTCTTGAAGCCGACTACTTGTGAGCGGACTAGGACGTCGCCGTGGGCTTTGGCGGCGGGTCCGGCGATGGTTTCTTCTTCGGCAATTTCGAGGACGCGGACCTGGGTGTAGCGGATGGCGTCGGTGTAGTAATCCACGTTGACGCTTTTTACGTAGGCTTTGCGCTGATCGAAATCGAGGCGCTCGACGTGGTATTGCTGGCCCTGGTGCAGATAGATCGCTTTGGGATGGACTGTGGTGAGAGCGGAGGAGAAATCTACTTCGCCGATCACTTCGGGTTCGCCGTCTTCGGCGCCGTTGGTGCCGCCGGTGATGTCCGCGATTACGAAATTATCGGAGGTGACGGAGCGGAGGCTGACCGTATCGGCTGGATAGGCCTCCTGGACCCAGTGCCAGTGTTTGCCGCTGCGATGGAGGAAACCCGCTTCGGCGAGGCGTTCGCAGAGGGTTGGAAGGTCCACGGCGCCGAAGCGTTCTTCGGGGGCGAGCGGCAGTTCGAACGCAGCGCACTTCAGGTGATTGACGAGAATTTCCAGATTGTCGGGTTGGACGTAGGCGTGTTCGGGGGAGCGTCCGAAAAAATAATCGGGATGCTGGACGATAAATTGATCGAGCGGGGCGGAAGAGGCGACCATTACGGCGCAGGACGTGCCGCTGCGGCGTCCTGCGCGGCCGGCACGTTGCCAGGTGGAGGCGATGGAGCCGGCATATCCGGCCATGACGCTGGCGTCGAGCGAGCCGATATCTATGCCGAGTTCGAGGGCATTGGTGGCGACTACGCCGCGGATGCGGCCGTCGCGCAAGCCGCGTTCGATTTCGCGGCGTTCACCGGGTAAGTAGCCGCCGCGGTAGCCGCGAATCGGTTCGGGCTGGCCTGGCTGCGGGCGATTGGCTTGCTGGAGATACGTGAGCAGGAGCTCGGTGTGCAGGCGGCTATTGGCGAAGACGATGGTTTGCAGCTTCCGCGCGAGAAGTTCTTTCGCGACGCGCGTGGATTCGTTGATGTAACTGCGGCGGATGCCGAGATTGCGATTGACCATCGGCGGATTGTAAAAGACGAAAAGTTTTTCGGCGGCTGGTGCGCCATTTTCTTCTACGACTTGGACCTGATCTTCGATCAATTGCGCGGCGAGTTCGCCCGGATTCGCGATCGTGGCTGAGCAGCAGATGAATTGGGGTTTCGAGCCGTAAAATTCGGCGATGCGGTGGAGGCGGCGGAGGACGTTGGTGAGATGGCTGCCGAAGACGCCGCGATAGGTGTGGAGTTCATCGAGGACGATGTAGCGCAGGTTTTCGAAGACGCGGGTCCACTTGGTGTGGTGCGGCAGGATGCCGGTGTGCAGCATGTCCGGGTTCGAGAGGATGATGTGGCCGCGCTCGCGGATGGCTTTGCGGGCGTCGCTGGGAGTGTCGCCATCGTAGGTGAAGACACCGAAGGAATCGGCGAGGCGCGTGGCTAGATCGTTGAGTTCGGCGAGTTGATCTTGCGCTAGCGCTTTGGTGGGGAAGAGGTAGAGCGCGCGGGTGTCAGTATTTTCGAGGATGGCATTGAGAACAGGCAAGTTGTAGCAGAGGGTTTTGCCTGAGGCCGTAGGAGTGACGACTACTAGATTTTTGCATTCGCGGGCTAGGCCTGCGGCAGCGGCTTGGTGGGAATAGAGCTTTTCGATGCCCTTCGCGCGATAGGCTGCGGCCAGTTCAGGGCGCACCCATGCGGGCATCGGACGTAATTGGGCTTCGCGCGCGGGGACGTGTTTTACCGCGGTTAGAACTTCTTCGGAGCGGTAACGGGCCACTAGCGCGTCGAGAGCTTGCTGTACCGTTTCGAGGGCAGTACTGCCGCGGACGGCTAGATTGCCTGCGATTCCTGGTTGGGAAGCAGCCACTGATCCTCCACAAGGTCCGTCGTTCTTGCGATGCTAAAGCGCCCGCGTTTCGCAGCTTTTCGCAGGCTTCCGCCCGGTTTGCGTATTTCGCCTTTTGTTCGCTGAGGCTACCACGCTGTTTTGCGGTGCGCAACCGCAAATTTCCGAAGGAGTTGCGTTGGCGGCGCGTGGCGCATCGTCGCGAAAATGCAGCGCATCTAAAGGTTGTAGGCAGGAGAAGACCATGAGGGCCAAAACAATAACAAAAGTCGCGGGGGGCTTCCTCGCGGCGTTGCTTTCGGCACCGGCCTGGGGCGCGAACGCCAGGCAGCCGAACACAATTGCGACACCAGGAACGGTGAATTATGTGGAAGGGCAAGTTTCAATCGGACAGGAAGTTCTAACTTCAGATTCGATTGGGGCGGCAAAGCTCGAACCGAACCAATTTCTTTTTACCGGCACGGGCAAGGCGGAAGTGCTGTTGACACCGGGCGTTTTTCTGCGGCTAGGAGATAACAGCTCGCTGAAAATGATTTCGCCGGACCTTCTGAATACGCGAGTCGCTTTGGACAAGGGCGACGCGACCGTGGAAGTGGCGGAGATTCAGGACGCAAACAATATCGAAGTGACTGCGGACGGAACCACGACGCGGCTCTTGAAGCGCGGGCTTTATGAGGTTAACGCGGACCAGGGCGCCGTGCGGGTGTTCGACGGCGAAGCGATGGTCACCAATGATTCGCGGCACGTGAAGGTGAAGGCGGGCCACGAAGTGAGCATCGCGGACGAGAGCGTCTCGAAGGCGAAGTCGTTTGACAAGGACACGTACGAAGCGAGCGATCTCTACCGCTGGAGCAGCTTGCGGTCGGCTTATGTAGCCGAGGCCAATGCGGATGCGGCGCCGTTGTATGTTTACGGCGGATCGGATTGGTTCGGCGCTGGGTGGTATTGGGATCCGTGGTATAGCGCGTACACGTTCATTCCCGGCGACGGAATTTTCTATAGTCCGTTTGGCTGGGGATTCTACTCGCCGTTTTATGCGGGATGGGCGCCGTTTGGTTTTGGCTACGGATTTGGGTACGGCGGGTATTACGGGCGCTATAACCACCATTTTGGGCACGACTCTCATGCTTGGGGACCTGGGACGCACTATAATCCTGGCCTGCGTGGCGGTGGATTTGCCGCGGGTCGTGGCGCTGCTGGCTTTCGCAGTGGTTCGGGCTTCCACGGTGGTGGCGCGGGCGGTGGATTCCATGGCGGCGGTGGAGGCTTCCACGGCGGTAGTGGTGGATTCGGTGGTGGGCATGGACGGTAAGAGAGCGTTGTAGCTGACGTTTGAGAGGCGAGAGGCTGCGGGCGAAAGGGTGCTCGCAGCCTTTTGTGTTTTAGGATGGCGCGTTTTCGGCGTATCTTCGCCTCACGTGATCTGCTTCGATCGCAGCACTAATTGCTAGCCGTAGCCACACTACTTTGCTATAGATAAAGCATGGCTCATGACTTTTTGATTTTCGATTTCGAGACGAATGAAGAGGCGGCACAGCAGGCGCGTCATAAGGTGGATGGTTGGACGCAGGGTTTTCGGCTGGGCAAGAAGATGCTGCTGAAATTCGAGCGCGAGGATGCGAAGGAGCCGAGCGACGGCGAGGCGGCGTCGTCTGGCGCGAAGGCTGGCGGCAAGAAGAAGACCGCTGCCAAGGACAATTCCGCGTCTGAGGCGACGAAGGTGCGGGTTTTGGTGCGGCTGGATTTTTCGGAGCACGAGAAGCTGTCGCACCAGCGGTGGCTAGATCGTATTCCCAACGAGGAGCCTTTCAAGTCCGCGAAGGCGGAGATTATTCGGCAGGGCGATCCGGAGTTTGCGGAGACGGCGGAGTTGTTTGATTCGCTTACGTAGACTGATGATCAGGTCGTCAGAAACACACACACGGTTGTTGCTACGACGTGAATTCCGCAAAAAGCAGATCCCTCGCTACGCTCGGGATGACACACACTTCACTTTTTTTCCAAAGTCTGAAGGCGTGCAGCGACCCTCGAGTTGCGGCAGAGACTCAGGGGGTACCGCAATTCGTTTTTGTTCTGTGCGCGCTTTGATTCGATATAATGGTGCGACACAAACGACCTGCGTTGAAACCTGAGGCGAAAGAGAGCCGATGGCTACCCAAGCCAAGATAAAAATCGGAAAATTCGACGCGACGAAGTATCAAGGCCTGGAGCGCGAGGCTTTGATCCGGATTTATCGCACGATGTTTATGTCGCGGAGGCTGGACGACCGCGAGATTCAGCTGAAGCGGCAGAACCGGCTGTTCTTTCAGATCAGCGGGGCGGGGCACGAGGCTGTGCTGACGGCCGCAGGTTTGGTGCTGAAGCCGGCTTACGATTGGTTTTTCCCTCATTATCGCGATCGCGCTTTGATGTTGATGCTGGGCGTGACGCCCTACGAAATGCTTTTGCAGGGCGTGGGCGCGAAGGACGATCCGGCGTCGGGCGGGCGGCAGATGCCTTCGCACTGGGGGCATCAGGATTTGAATGTGGTGACGCGGTCTTCGCCGACCGGGACGCAATTTCTGCAAGCGGCGGGCGCGGCGGAGTGTTCCTACTACTACGAAAAATTCCCGAAGGCTTTGGATCAGGCGCGCAAGGCGCCGATGGGCGGGACGGTGGCGTTCCATCGCGATGAAGTGGTGTACGTTTCCTCGGGGGACGGCACGACCAGCGAAGGCGAATTCTACGAATCGCTGAACACCGCGAGCACCAAGCGGCTGCCGCTGCTCTATTTGATCGAGGATAACGGTTACGCGATTTCGGTGCCGGTGGAGGTGCAGACTCCGGGTGGGAATATTTCGCGGCTGCTGACGAATTATCCTCATTTGCATGTGGAGGAATGCGACGGCACGGAGTTGCTGGAGAGTTATGCGGCGTTGCAGCGGGCGGTGGAACATTGCCGGACGCGCAAGGGTCCGGCGCTGGTGCATGCGCATGTGATCCGTCCCTATTCGCATTCGCTTTCGGACGACGAAAGACTTTACAAGGGCGAAGCGGAGCGGTCCGCGGAGGCGCAGCGCGATCCTTTGCCGAAGTTTGCGCTGTTCTTGGTGCGCGAAGGGATTTTGGACGAGAGCGAGATCGAGGCGTTGGAAGCGGAGGTGGACAAGGAAATTGTGGAAGCCACCGACCGGGCGCTGGCGGCGGAGCTTCCGGCGCGCGAATCGATTTACAGGTGGGTGTATTCGCCGGACGTCGACCCGAGTTCTGCAGATTTCGAAGCCACGCCGAAAAAAGAAGGGCATCCGAAAACGATGGTGGAGATGGTGTCCGCGACGCTGCTGGACGAGATGAAACGCGACGAGCGGATTGTGGTGTTTGGCGAGGATGTGGCGGATTGCAGCCGCGAAGATAGCCTGAGCACGGTAAAAGGGAAGGGCGGTGTGTTCAAGGCGACGGCTGGGTTGCAGCGCAAATTCGGGCCTTTGCGCGTTTTTAATTCGCCGCTGGCTGAGGCGAACATTGTGGGCCGTTCGATTGGGATGGCGATTCGCGGGTTGAAGCCAGTGCCGGAAATTCAGTTTTTCGATTACATCTGGCCGGCGATGATGCAGCTGCGGAATGAGTTGGCAACGATTCGCTGGCGGTCGGGCGGACATTTCAAATCTCCCGTCGTGATACGCGTGGCGATTGGCGGGTATCTGACGGGTGGCGCGATTTATCACAGCCAGTGCGGGGAGGTGACGTTTACCCATGTTCCGGGGTTGCGCGTGGTGATGCCTTCGACGGCGCTGGATGTGTGCGGCATGCTGCGGACAGCGATTCGTTCGGACGACCCGGTTTTATTTCTCGAGCATAAACATCTTTACCGGCAGCCGTATAACCGGTCGGAATATCCGGGAGCGGATTTCACGGTGCCGTTTGGCAAGGCGCGCATGGTGCGCGAGGGCACCGATGTGAGCATTATCACTTATGGCGCGGTGGTGCATCGGGCGGAGGTGGCGGCGGCGGAGCTTTCGCGCGACGGGGTTTCGGCGGAGATTCTGGATTTGCGGTCGTTGAGTCCTTACGATTGGGAGGCGATTGCTGCCACCGTGCAGAAGACCAATCGTGTGCTGGTGGCTTACGAGGATACGCGGTCTTGGGGTTATGGCGCGGAGATCGCGGCGCGGATTGCGGATGAATTGTTCGATCAGTTGGATGCGCCGGTGCGGCGGGTGGCGGCTACCGACACGTTTGTGGCGTACCAGCCGAAACTGGAAGACGCGATTTTGCCGCAGACGGAGGATATTGTGGGTGCGGTGCGGGGGCTGACGGATTATTAGTTGTGGCTAGGGCTTGGAAATCGAAGGAATCTGTCAGCGCGCTGTGGGACAACTGCAGGTTTTGAACTTCAGACGGTTACCCTCTTGAGTCTGCACGACCAGAACAGGATTGACCTTGGAAATTATTGATTCACACGCGCACCTGGAGTCCGAGGATTTCGACGGGGACCGCGCGGCGATGCTGGAGCGCGCGCGAGCGTCGGGCGTGCAGGCCGTTTTGGCGATTGGCAGCGGCGGGTCGGGGCCGGACCGGCTGGACGCGGCGATACCTTTGGCGGAGGAATACGACTGGATTTATGCGACCGTGGCGATACATCCCCATCATGCGGGGCTGGCTACGGAAGAGCATTATGCGAGGTTGAGCGAACTGGCGGCGCACCACAAAGTGATTGCGTGGGGCGAGATGGGCCTGGATTATCACTACGAGGATCCGCCGCCCGAGGTGCAGCAGACCGTGTTCCGGAGGCAACTGGCGCTGGCGCGGGCGGCGAAATTGCCGATCGTGATTCACTGTCGCGACGCTTGGGACGATTGTCTGGCGATCCTGCAGAAGGAATGGGCGCCCGCGGGGCTGGGCGGGATTTTTCATTGCTTCACGGGGACTTTGAGGGAAGCGCAGCAGGGAATCGAGATGGGGTTCGTGGTGTCGTTTGCGGGAAACGTGACGTACCCGAAGATGCAGTTACTGCGCGACGTGGCGCGCGAATTGCCGCTCGAAAGCTTGCTGACGGAGACGGATTCGCCTTTTCTGCCGCCGCAGGGACGGCGCGGCAAACGAAATGAGCCGGCCTTCGTGGTGGAGGTAGCGCAGACGCTTGCGAGTGTGAGAAACTTGGGCAGCGAAGAAGTTGCCGCCGCGACGGCGGCAAATTTCAGGCGATTTTTCAGGCTGAGCGCCTAGGGGCACGGCGCGGCGGCCGAGGTGAACCTCGAGGATGGCTTTCGCTGTCCAATTAGCAAAAGGGATTTTTGACCTGGTTCGCGAGGATTTGGCGCTCGTCGAACAGGAAATTGCGGCGCAAAATAGCGCGGCCATCGAGCCGGTGTGTGAAATTTCGAGTTATTTGAGAGAAGGCGGCGGGAAGCGGCTGCGTCCGGCGCTGCTTTTGCTGGCGGCGGGAGCGTCCGGGTATCGCGGAAACAGCGCGATACGCCTGGGCGCGGTGGTGGAGATGATTCACAGCGCCACGTTGATTCACGATGACGTGATTGACGGAGCGGATACGCGGCGGGGACGTCCGAGCGCGAACGCACGCTGGGGAAATCATATGAGCGTGCTGGCGGGCGACTGGCTGTACATGCAGTCGTTCGAGATGGCCCTGTGCGAGCGGAATTTTGCGGTTTTGGATATTTTGATTGACCTGACGCAGAACATGGTGGAAGGCGAGCTTCTGCAGCTGACGCGATTGGGGCAGATGGATTTGAACGAGGCGGAGGCTACGGAGCTCGCGTATCGCAAGACGGCTTGTTTGTTCAGCGGGTGTTCGCGATTGGGCGCGGTTTTGGGTAAGCAGCCTAAGGAAGTGGAAGACGGGCTCGCGGATTATGGAAGGAATGCGGGTTTGGCGTTTCAGTTGGTCGATGATTTATTGGATTTTACGGCGTCGCCGGAGAAGTTGGGAAAACCCGTGTTGAGCGATTTGAAGGAAGGCAAAGTTACTTTGCCTTTGATTATTGCTTTGCAGGCGCAGGCTGCGGGGCACGCTGCGATTGGCGATGGCGCTGCACACGCGAATGGCGATGGGCGGCGGTTGGTGGCGAAAGTTTTGGAAGAGCGCGATTTTCGGAGTGTGCGGCCGGAGGAGATTACGTCTTTGGTGCGGGAGACTGGGGCTTTGGAACGGGCTACGCAGATGGCGAAGGAATATGTGCTGCGCGCTAAGGCCAGTTTGGAAGTTTTGCCGGATACGGAGTATCGGAGGGCTTTGTTGGCTGTGCCGGATTTTATCCTGGAACGTGAGAATTAGTGCCTCGTCGTAAGACTGCATTCACCGCAAATAAAACCTGAAGCAAAATCTGCCGCGAAAATCCAAAACCTAAGGCGTCCGCCTGAAGATGGCCGCTGGCTGGTTGCTAGCCCGCGCAACGCGAGGGCACGGCGTGGCGGGTGCCTACCTCCGAACAAAGAATGCAATTCAAAGGCGGGCGCAGCAAGCAGCGCCCTACGGATCCGATTCTGGACTGCGAGCCGTCGTTTGAGGCGGGCACGGCATGCCGTGCCCCTACGACGTGAACGGCTAAGAGCCGGCGGGACGCCGGCGCTACTAGACTGGGCGTTGGTTAGTAGTGGAAGCGCCAGCGGAACTGGACATAGAGTTGGCGCGGATCGTTATAGTGGAACCCGCCGAAGGTCAGGCTGTTGTCCAGCAAGACGCGGCGATTAGCGACGTTGAGAGCGGTGAACGAGACTGTGTATTTTTCGGCGAAGGTTTTGCCGAGAGAAATATCGAACGTAGTGTGCTGCGGCAGGTAGTTCCCGGGATATTGTGCGTCTGGCATGCCGTTGGTGAAGCCGGAACCGTAGTACACATTGGTGGAGGCGTACGACTGCCACGGCAGTGTGGCGTTGAAACCGACGTTGAGCGTGTTGCGCTGGTCGTGATCCACGGGCTCATACTCAGGGCCCGGTTCGCAACCCGGAGCGGGAGGATTGCCGCAAATCAGCCCGCCGGTGAAGGGGCCACGAGCCTGCGCGATCTGATTGGAATACGCCAGATGAAACTGGCCGCGGTTCCAGAGGCGGGGAGAGCGCAATGTGAGTTCCCAGGCTTGAATCAGAGCGCCGTCCCAAGTGAGGGGCCAGAAGAGATTCGATTCGCCGATATTGCTGTGATCGAGCCAATTCTTTGCGCGAGTTTGGAACGTGTCGGCGTCGAGAGCCCAGCCGCGGAATGGGATGGTGACGCCGAATTGATGTTCTTCGTCGCGCTCGCCGCGTAGGGGGCCGAAGGCCAGATCCTGGCTATTTGCTAAATTGTTTACTGGGCCCGTAGCGGTGAGGAGCGGAGGCGCCTGATAGAAATCGCCGTAAAACGCATGGAACACCCAGTTGAGGTGTGGAATTTGGACGGCAATGCCGACGCGGGGGTCGGTGGCGTTCTCGATGACCCCGGGCACGGTTCCGACACCTGGAGCGTCGAAGTGCGATTGGCGAAGGCCGGCGATTATGGTCAACCATGACGTGACCTTAAATCGGTCGTTAATAAAGACCTCGGCGAGGCCGCCGGTTACCGCGGCCGATGACGGGCCAAAGTTCTGGCAGGATGGATTGTTCGGCGGAGTGCAGACCGTGAAAACGTTATTGAAATAGTTGTCCTGATGTTGGGCGAACCCGTACGTTCCCACCTCTACGCTGTTTTTCCAAATCGTCCAGGCCAAGGTCGCCTGCAAACCGCCGTAATTGGAAGTCTGAATGACGTTGGTGGCTACAGGAACGTCGTTCGGCGGGGCGATATAGGTGGCTTTGTTGTAATGATAGAAGGGTGACACGGTCAGGAGCAGATTGGGACTAAAAGTGTGGACCCAGGAAAATGCGAGGTAACCATCGGGCTCGCGTTCACTATCGCGCAGGCCATAAGTGGGGTAAACCTGATTTTCGGCTGAATTGGGATCGGGATCGTAGGGAATCTGATAATAGTCCTGGCGCAGCGAGCCGACCAGCCGAAATTGGTTGGCTGGACTGGAATTGAAAATTAAGGATGCAAATCCTCCGTAGCCGTTTTCGGCGTCGTGAAAAACCTGGCCGATGGGCGGCTGCAGACCGTAGTTGCTGCGGTTGGCGTTAACGCTGGCGTAGTAGGCGAAGCGCTGGGTGTGCCCTCCGAAATTGAGTTGATCGTTGGTTTGGAACCAATTGCCGAAGGTAGTGACGAGCTCCCCTTCGTTGTTACGCTCGAAGCCCGTGCGCGGCACGATATTGAAGATGCCGTAGGTGCGGTCGCCGTAATCGGCGTCATAGCTGCCGCGCTGTACTTCGAGATAGTCAATGTCTTTCGGGTCAATCTGCGGGCCGAGGTTGCTGGCGATATTGGTGTTCGGGATGGGTACGCCGTCAATGAGCCAGTTCACCTGGTGGCCCCCGCGCATGTGCAGCATGTCGTGCGTGACATACGCGCCGGGCACGTAATCGGTGATGATGGAGAGGCTGTTGGTGCGGTCGGCGCCAGGAGTTTGCGCGATATCGAGACGATCGAGAAGCGTGGTGGGAGTAACCGAATCCACGTTAGCGACTGGGGGTTCGCCGACGACGACGGTGGTTTGGTTCACGGACGCAATGGCCAGTTGAAAGTGCAGAACGGGCGAGGACTCGGAGACGACCGTGACGTTTTGCTCGACCGTCTGGAACTTGGTTTGCGTCACGGTGATCTTGTAATCGCCGACCGGAACGGCGGTGAAGGTGAATTCACCGTTGTTGTCAGTCTGAGCGGTCTTGCTCCAATCGGAATTGATGGCTTGCAACAAAACCGTGGCGCCGGGAACGGGGCGGTGCTGCGGATCGTGCACGATTCCCTGGATTTTTCCGAAGATCGTGGCGTGGAGAAGAGTGCCACCGAGCAGAAAGACGACTGCTACCAAGAAAAAAGCGAGCCTGCGCATAATGCCTCCGTCGTAGATTTTTAATTTGGGGAACTGCTCGACGGGACTAGCTGCGCGGGGGTTGGAACGGATTTGCGGCGAAGCCTGCGGATGTGGTTTCCGTGCGCGATTGGAAGCGCGCGATGCGCGGCAGGTTCAGGGATTCGATCGACGCGAGCATGGACGGCCGCGTGGGCGCGAGCGGCGAAACGAGGCCGTAGTCGACGCGTTGGTGGCCGGGCTTCATAGTGCATTCCATGATGTGTCCGAGAGCGCCGTGTTCGCAGGACATGCCGTCGTGGGCGGAGCGTTGCGGGGTTTGGTTCGCCACTGCATGGTGCTGGCCGTGCGGCAGGCAGCACATGCCGTTGCAGGCCATCGAGTCCATGCCCGTTGCGCGCGCGAGCAATGCAAGCGGCGTCGCCAGCAGCGCGAGAATCACGAGGATGGCTTGGGTGCGGCGCATCGCCAAAGAGGTTACCACAGATTGGTGAATTTGGATTTTTGTGGCGGGACGCGCCGGGTGGGGTTTCTTGCGGCGGGAGTTTGCGTTCGAAAAGGCGACGGGGTAGGCTGGCGCTATCGTGTTGCCATTCAAACTGATTTACGACGACAAGTACGATTTGAATTTGGGAACGCACGTCTTTCCTTCGCAGAAGTATCGGCTGGTGCGCGACAAACTGCTGAAGGATGGGATTGCGGACGCGGGAGATTTTCTCGCGCCCGAGCCGGCGACGGACGCGGATATTTTGCGGGTCCATTCGCAGGAGTACGTGCGGAAGCTGAAGACGGGAACGCTTTCGTATGCGGAAGTGCTGCAGATGGAAGTGCCGTATTCGGAGGAATTGATTTACGCGTGCTGGCTGGCGGCCGGGGGCTCGATTCTGGCGGCACAGCGCGCGATCCAGGATGGATATGCGGCGAACATCGGCGGAGGATTCCATCATGCGTATCCCGATCATGGCGAAGGATTTTGCGTGATCCATGATGTGGCGGTGGCGATACAGCGGCTGCGGTACGACCAGGTGATACAGCGCGCCATGGTGGTGGATACAGACGTGCATCAGGGCAATGGGACGGCGGCGATTTTCAGCGGGGATGGAGATGTGTTCACGCTGTCGATTCATCAGGAACACAACTATCCGTATCCGAAGCCCGCGTCTACGATTGATATTAATCTGGCCGACGGAGTCGGGGACGAAGACTATCTGGCGATTCTGGAGAAGCACCTGCATCAGGCGCTTCACGATTTCGGGCCGCAGATTATTTTTTATGTGGCCGGCGCGGATCCGTATCGCGAGGACCAGCTGGGCGGGTTGGCGCTGACGATGAAAGGACTGGCGCAGCGGGATGCGTTGGTGATGGATTATGCGCGGCGGAACGGATGCCCGGTGGCGATCACTCTGGCGGGTGGGTATGCGCGGCGGGTGGAGGATACCGTGGCGATTCACGTGGGCACGATTTTGGCCGCGCGAGACGCGGCGAGAGCGGGAGTGGCGAGCGAATGATTGTGGCGATGACGCAGGACTTGGCGATACAGCGAAAAGCAGATCCCTCGCTGTGCTCGGGATGACACTCGCCTCACTTTTTCGCCTAGCGGTAACGTCCAATTGATTTCGTGCGGATGACGGCCCGACTAAGTCCGCGTAACGAAGGTTGGCTATTTCGATTGCGCGACGGCGCCAGTCGCGGACTGGATTGCGGTGTTGAGGTTTTCGGTAAAACCTTCGGGCGGGAAGCCGTTGATGCGATAGATGATCTTGCCGGCGCGATCGAAGACCATTACGGTCGGCAGGGAATCCACCTTCATGAAATCGTCGAGGCCGTCCGCGTAGACGGTGGGAACGTCCCACTTTTCGTGGGCTACGAATTGCGGGACGAGGGATTGATCTTCGTCCGTATTCACGGCGTAGAAAAGGATGTCGTTGTTGCCAGCATAGCTCTTCGCAACGCCCACGAATTCCGGTTCGAGCTCCTGGCACGGGCCGCACCAAGTAGCCCAGAAACTGAGGACCAGAATCTTTCCTTTCGCGGCTGAGAGCGGGACGGGTGTGCCATCGAGTTTGCGCAGCGTGAAGGCGAAGGTGTCTTTCGCGTCCTTGTTGTGAGCGGCCGGTGCGCTGGTTGGAGCGGCAGCCGCTCCCTGAAGATCGTAGGCAGCGAGAACGGCTTGGCCTAGGCCGTCTTCGTTGCCGTGCACTTGCCGCCACACGTTTCCCAATTTTTTGCGAACTTCGCGGCGATTTACTTTTCCGGCGGCGCCGTTTTCGGGGAGGACGAAGGCGAGCATGTATTCGTCAATGGCGGTGGCGGAATCGCGGCGCATTTCGGCGAGTTCACCGAGCTGCTCGGCGGCGATGGCGCTGGGGTGGATCGAGTAGCTCATGTGCAGGTCTTTGGCGGCGGCGTCGTAATCGTGCTGCGATTTTTCGATTTGGCCGCGGAGGTTGTAGAGCGCGGCACGGAGCTGGTCCTGATTGTCGTGCCAGTCCTGCAGCGACATGCGCGGCGATTTATCCGTGGGCTGGGATTTTTCGACGCGGTCGAGGACGCGCGTGACGTAGCCGGAGGCGCGCGTGAGACTGGCTTCATCGCCTTGCTGCTGCAGCAGGTTGACGGCGAGCATCATGATTTCGGAATCGTCGGGGCGAACGGCAATGAGCTGCTCGGCGTATTCGAGCGCGCAGGCGTTGTCTTGGACTTGTTCGCAGGATTCGACTAGCGCGCGGTAGACGGCGGCTTTGCGGGGGGCGTCGGGGAAGCGTTTTAGGTAATTTTTGAGATTGCGGACGAGGGCGCCGCGGTCGTTGCCGGCATCGGCGATGGCTTTTTGGAGTTCGGTTTCGGGGTCGGCGTCTTTTTTTGTGATTTTATCGGTGGGGGCGTTGGGCGGATTGGTGGCGGGTTGCGGGTTTTGCGCGTGGGCGGCGGGAGTGACGGCTAGAAATATGGCCATGGCGAGAATCGGGGTTAGGCGGATTTTGTTTTCGCGCCACGGGGATTGGAAAGGCATTTAGAGGTTACCTTTAGTTGTCGGCGCGTCGGGCATGCATCGTTGATTCTAACGCGAAAATGGCGCGGAGGACGCGTGTGTGATGTGCGGGAGCGGGTGGCCGGGGTTGACGTGAGCGGGCGCAGCAAGCAGCGCCCCTACGGACCCGATTTTACTTTTTGCGATTCGCTCGAGCGTTTGGTACGTCGTTACCGCTTTTTTACTTCAGCGAGATGCTGCCTGAGGAGGTTTGGACTTCTACTCGGGCTTTGCCGTCGCCTATGCGGGCTCGTAGTTCGTGCTTCATGGCTGTGCCTTCCATCATGATCGGAATCTCGGCGTCAATATCGCTGGAGCTGGAGCGGGCGTAGAAGCGGAAGCTGGCGTCGGAGGGGACTTGCAAGACGACGTCGCCCGAGCTTGTGTGAATGTCCCAATAATTTGTTGCGCCGGGATTACCGTCCACGGTGACATCGCCGGAGGAAGTGCGGACGCGCAGGTCGGCGGCGGCGCCTTTGACGGTTACGTCGCCGCTGCCGGTGCTGCATTCGAGCGCGTCGCCGGGACTATTAATTTCCTGATCGCCGGAGCCGGTGTGCAGGCGCGTTTCGCCATGCACGGAAGTGAGGGTGACGTCACCGGAGCCGGCGGTGGCTTGGACCTGGCCCTGAATATTGCTGAGCTCGATGGCGCCGCTGCCGGCGACGGCTTGCACGTCGCCGCCGATATTCGAAGCAGTGATGCCGCCGGAACCGGAGGTGAAAGTGGCGGGGCCTTTGACGCCGTCCACTTCGAGGTCGCCCGAACCGGTGGTGGCGCGAACTTCCGCTTCGGCGGGAACGACGATGGAGTAGTCAATCGAGACTTCGTGAGAATGCTCGCCGGAGCCGCTGACGCGGATCAGATTGCCCTCTTGCGAAACGGGCGGGTTGGATTCGAGTTCGTGGACAAGGCGCTGGCCGCCTTCTTCGGACCACGCTTTCACTTCGATCTCGCCGTGGATGGTGACTTGACCTGGAGGGCCGGCGGTGACGTGAGCGTCACCGCTGCCGCTGGTGAGTTCGAGGTGGATGGGGCCGTCTACCGTGAAAGTTTTGTCGAAAGTGCCTTCGGCGGTGGAGCGAGAGCTGCATCCGGCCAGGAGCAGGCTGGCGAGGGCTGCGGACGCTGCGAATGTTTTGAGCGCTGTGCGCGTGTGCGATCCGCGGTGTTGGGAGTTGGTCATTTTGGTGGTTGGCATCTTTGTGCGCGCGATTGCTGCTCGCGGCTGGGCTTCCTTCCTATCAGAGATATACGAGGATGTGCAACCAGAAGTTCCCGGATCGATCCGAACAACGAAATCTGAACACCGAAAACCAAGGCTGCCCGCTTTGTCCCGAAAGGCGGGACAAAGCGGCCGCTACACAGGCAACGGAACGGCAAACGCGATGGCCTGCGCGTTCACTTCAATTTGAGGAGCGCGTTTAAGGAGCCTTGGCGGTAGCCTTCCAAATCTATTGTGACGAAGGAGAAACCGGCGGCTTTGACGCCTGCGGCGATCTGGCCGGCAATTTCGGGGTCGAAGCCGCGGGCTAGTTCGTCCTGCGCGATTTCGATGCGGGCTAGTTCGCCGTGGGCGCGGACCCGGAACTGGCGGAAGTCGAGATCGCGGAGGACTGCTTCCGCGCGATCGATTTTGTCGAGCAATTCTGGGGTGACGGCGGTGCCGTAGGGAACGCGGGAAGAAAGGCAGGCGGAAGCGGGGCGATCCCAGGTGAGCAATCCGGCGCGCTGGGAGAGAAAGCGAATCTCGGATTTGTGGAGGGCGGCGTCGAGCAGCGGCGCGAGGACGTGATGCTCGTGAGCGGCGCGATGGCCGGGGCGGAAGTCGCGCGTGTCGTCTGCGTTGATGGCGTAGGCCACGGCACGGAACTGACGGGCGCCGGCGAGCGAATCCATTTGGTCGAAGAGCTCGTCTTTGCAGTGGTAGCAGCGGTCGGCGTTGTTGGCGACGTAGAGCGGATTCGCGAATTCGTTGGTTTCGATGAATTCGTGGCGCAAGCCCGTCGAGGCGATGAATTTTTCGGCTTGTTCGCGATCGTGGCGCGAAAAGCTGGCGGAGAGCGCGGTGATGGCTAGCGCGCGTTCTTGCAAAGTTTGTTGCGCGGCCCAGGCGAGATATGCGGAGTCGGCGCCTCCGGAGAACGCCACGAGGAGCGAATCGAGGTTGCGCAGCGCGGCAAAAAGATTTTCCTGCTTGGCGAGCACGCCGGCGGCGTCAATCGCGGGAGCCGCGGCGGTGGCGGATGATGTTGGGGCCGTGTGCGTCATGTCCCAACCAGTATAGCTGATGTGCGGCTACTGAAAATCGAGCATCACGTCAACTTTCGCGTTTGCTTGATCTTCCTGGAGGAAGCGGCCGATCTTTTCGTAATGGACGGGCAGACCGGCGAACGCTTGCTTGATCCCAGTGGCCAGAAATTTTTCGTACATGTCTTTGTCGAAGATCGCGTCCGAAGCAATGGGGAAACCCGCGCGGATGCGCCGTTCCCCTTCGAGAGAGAGGCCGGTGAGGACGAGATTGCCCATGTGGTATTGCGGACCTTCGTTGATGGTGACGCGGTAGATGACGTGCCCGGTTTTTTCGTCGAACTGCGGTTCGTGATCGAGGGACGCATCGAGGAAGCCCGCTTGACCATAGGCGGCGCGAACGCGCTGCCAGATAACTTCGATCTTATTGCCATCGGCGGGCGAGCCGGGTTGCAGGTCAACGAGCTGATCGAGATTCGGTGATGCGATCGAAGAGTTTCCCTTCCATTCGACGCCGCCCCACTGATAGGCCGGTCCAACAATGATCGGCGCGGAGATTACGAGCGGGCCGGAAAGCGAATCTGGCGATTTCGAGGTGAATTGGGCGACGGTGGGTCCGAATTGAACTTGCAAATAAGAATGCTCGAGGTAAATCGGGCGCACTTGTTCGAATTCGAAAAGCTCGATGCGGCTGCGGGAATAGGGTTTGCCGACGAGGTCGGAGAGGCTTGCCTGGATGGCGCGATCATTTTTCGCGAGCGCGTCGTTGAATTCGATGGATTGCACGGTAAGGTCGGCGTCGTCCACACGAAATTGTTGGACCATTTGATTTTCCACGGGCATGGAGATGACCTGATGGGTTACGTGGGCGTGGACGCCGTGTTGATCGAGGGTTTGGATGAGCGCCGAGGACATGGCGTCGAGAACGGTGCCTTTGGCGGGAGCGCTGCCATTGAAGAGGATTCCGGAGGCTTTCAGGGCGGCGGCGAGGTCGTCGTCGGCGACCCACGGAAAATTGTCGAAGGTGACCGGGAGCAACGGAGCGTCCGCAACTTCGTAGGTGACTTTGACACCGGTGCCGACGGTGGAGAAGCGATAGTGAATATTCTCGAAGAGGCCGAGCTCGGCCAATTTATCGGCGGCGCCTTGCAATCCGTCGCGGTTGACTTCCTGGCCCGCGCGCAAGCCGATGGCGGAGGCGATCTGCGCGGAGGTGAATCGTTGCGAGCCGGTGATCTGGACGGAATCGAGGTGGGCGGTTGCGGCCGGAGGGTCCTGGGGATTGGCCAAGACGCGCGGAGCGGGCGACGCGGCAAGAAAACATAGAGACAGCAGGAAAGTCATCATGAGCGCAAATGTGCGACTTGAAATATCGATATGCTTCATTCCGTAATTCTAGAACACTCGAAGCACAAGCGAAACTGACTAGCGGAAATTTGATGAATGTGGACGCGGGACGATTTTGCGCCGCTATTAGTGGAACTGGATTCGAACATTCACCAGCAGCGCACTGGGATCAGGCGTCTCCTTAGTGGCTACGGTGTGATACGTGATGCCCTGCTGCGCCAATTCCTTCGGCGCGGTGTTCTTCAAGAAGTCGAACGGATAGTTGGCATCGTACACGTCGCCAGGCTGCAACTTCCATTTCTTGACTAGAGCAGCCGCAGCCGCTTCCGGCAGGCCTTCGAAAATGATCTTTCCCATGCGGAACTGGCTGCCTTCGCTGATCTGGACGGAGTAGCTGGCTAGCTTGGCGGCATCGTCGAGAGCCCGCTGTGGAGCAATTTGCACGTTGATGTAGCCTTGAGACAAGTAGGTTTTGCGCGCATTTGCGAAACCCGCGTCGATCTTCAGCTGATTGGCGACCTCTTGCTGATTCATTCCCAACGCTTTGATCAATTCGCCGGTTGATAGCGCGCGATTGCCGGACCATGCCGCGCCATTCCAAGAATATTGATTGCCCTCGACCACGGGAAGAGTGATGGAAACTTCAGTGGCGGGGCCTTTGGAATTCGGATCCAGCGGACTAACTTTGGCACGGCCAAACTGCGAGCGCAAATATCCCCGCTCGTAATACAGGGGAAGAAGCGCGGATGAAGCATAGGATGCGACGTTGGTCACCGAGAATTCCTGGTTCGCGAGACTGGTTGATGCCACGAGCAGCTGCTTGTCGGTCACGGCAACCTCTCCCGAAAAGGCAATGCTCTTGATAGGCTGCGATATCCCATCCACGTGAAACAGCAGACCAACTAGTCTTCCCAACGGCCCGTAGGGTATCTCGCTGACGTCGCCGGAGATGCCGTTGGCACGGAGGAAATCCTGCAGCGCGCTGCGAATTTGATCGACTGTGTCACCGCGTACGGGGGACTCGCCGGTGTAAAGCGGGACGCGCCGGCGGAGCTCGCGATCGAGATCGGCGTCTGAGAACCAGACGAAATTATCGAAAATACAAGGCAGCACGTCTTTCGTTTCCGTGACGCCGAATTTCGCGGTGAGATCGTTGGCGCGGGTCGAATATTGGAAAGAAACCGAATCGAAAGCTCCGGACTGCGAGAGGCGTTGGGCGGCGGACTGCAGATCGCCAAGAGTGATTGAAGCGCCGGTGTGGAGCCCGGAAGCGGCGATGGCTTGCTCGGCGGTGTAGCGCTGCAGCCCGGTGAAGTGAATCGCGGCGAGATTGTAAGTGGCGGAGGATTGCGCGTTGGCACTCAGCGCCGAAAGAAGCAGAAAGGCGAAAACGGCGAGCGTCCTGTTACGCAACTGGTTCAGTATCATGCGCGGCATTCTAACGGAAGTCGCGGCGGCACAAAAATTTATTCCACGGTGACAGATTTTGCCAGGTTGCGGGGTTGGTCTACATCGCAGCCGCGGCGGACGGCTATGTGGTAGGCGAGGAGTTGCAGCGGGACGATTTCGAGGATGGGCGAGAGGATTTCGGGGGCGGCGGGGACCTCTACGATGTGGTCGGCGACGTCGCGGGCCTGACGATCGCCTTCGGTTACTACGGCTACTACGATTCCGTCGCGGGCTTTTACTTCCTGGATGTTGGAGAGTGTTTTTTCGTAGCGGGTCATGGAGGCGGGGTCGGATTCATCGCGCGTGGCGATGACGACTACCGGAAGGTTTTCGTCAATGAGGGCGTTGGGGCCGTGCTTCATTTCGCCGGCGGGATAGCCTTCGGCGTGGATGTAGGAGATTTCTTTCAGTTTTAGCGCGCCTTCGAGGGCGATGGGGTAGTGGATGCCGCGTCCCAGGTAGAGAAAATCGGTGTGGCGAAAGAGGAGGCGGCCTAATTCTTCGAGCTCGGCGTCGTGCTGGAGAATGGTTTCGATTTTGTGGGGGATGCGGGTGAGCTCTTGCATCAATTTTGTGGCGACCGCGGGAGTGAGTTTGCCGCGGACTTGCGCGAGGTAGAGCGCGGTGAGCATCAATGCGGTGAGCTGGCCGGTGAAGGCTTTGGTGGAGGCGACGCCGATTTCGGGGCCGGCGTGCGTGTAGATCGTGCCGTTGGCTTCGCGCGTGAGCATCGCGCCGACGACATTGCAAATGCCCAGAACTTTCGCGCCTTTGAGCTTTGCTTCCCGGACGGCCGCGAGCGTATCGGCGGTTTCGCCGGACTGGCTGATGGCGATGACCAGATTTTCCTTGCCGACGATGGGATCGCGATAGCGGAATTCGCTGCCGTAGTCCACTTCAACCGGAATGTGGGCCAGGCGCTCGATCATGAACTTTCCGGCTAGGGCGGCGTGCCAACTGGTGCCGCAGGCGATGATCTTTACGGATTGAAAATTTTGGAAATCCTGCTCGCTGATGTCCATCTGATCGAGAAAGACTTGGCCGGTCTCCTGCGAGATTCGGCCGAGGAGCGTGTCGCGGACGGCGCGCGGCTGTTCGAAGATTTCCTTCTGCATGAAATGCTTGAAGCCGCCCTTTTCCGCCATGATGGGGTCCCAGGCGACGTGCTGGGCGGGGCGATTGATGGGATGGCTTTGAAAATCCATGAGGCGAACGCCTTGCGGCGAAAGGACCGCGACTTCGCCATCGCCGAGGAAGAAGACGCTGCGGGTGTGCTGCAGGATCGCGGGGATGTCGCTGGCGACGAAGAATTCGTTTTCGCCGAGGCCGACTACGATCGGGGGGCCGAGGCGGGCGGCGACGATTTTTTGCGGATCGCGCGTGGAGAGCGCTACCAGCGCGTAGGCGCCGCTCATTACTGTTACCGTTTTCAGGACGGCTTCTTCGAGCGACTTTCCTTTGGAATACTTTTCGATCAAGTGCGCGATGATTTCGGTGTCCGTCTCGGTGACGAATTTGTGGCCTTCGGTGATGAGTTGATGCTTGAGCTCGAGATAATTTTCGATGATGCCGTTGTGGACGACTACGATTTCGCCGGTGCAGTCGCGATGAGGGTGCGCGTTTTCTTCGGTGGGGCGGCCGTGCGTGGCCCAGCGGGTGTGGCCGATGCCGTAGATTCCGTCGAGCGGAGTGATACGGATGGATTCTTCGAGGTTTTGCAGCTTGCCGGGGGCGCGGCGGATTTCGAGCTTGCCGTCGGGTTGCACGACGGCGATGCCGGCGGAATCGTAGCCGCGATATTCGAGGCGCTTCAGGCCGTCGAGGATTACCGGGACTACGCGTTTCGGGCCGATGTATCCGACGATGCCGCACACGGATGCTCGCTCCTCGGGACTGCCTTGAGATTGAATGCGCTGGCAGCCGGACCTGTGAATAGGTTAGCACATCGGTTGAATGGGACAACGACGGGGCCGCGGACTGTGCGCGGCCTGTAAATTCGCGCAATTACGTTGCGGTGCTAGTAGCGGTGTCCATTCGAGCGGCGAAAACTTCGCGTTAACTCAACATGGCGGCCTGAAGGCCGCCGCTACAATGGCCTGCCGATTTGCGAGCTTGCTATTCGACGATTTCGAAGCGGAATTCTTCGATTATGGGGTTGGTTAGAACGTCTTTGGCGATGCGTTCGACTTGGGTTTTGGCGTCTTCGCGGGTTAGGCCGTCGAGGGCGAGGACGAAGAATTTGCCCTGGCGGACGTCTTGGACTTTGGAGAATCCCAGCGAGGACAGGGCTCGCTGGATCGTTTGACCTTGGGGATCAAGTACCGTGAGTTTCGGCATGACCCAAACGTGTGCTTTCATCGCTGCAATTATACCAGCCCGGCGGATTTCGCCGCCGCACGAAAATCTACGAGCAGTTTGCGCTTGTCGTCTGGCGTGAGGAAAGCGGCGTGAAAACTTTGCTCCGCGAGTTGCACGAGCTCCTGATCGGTGAGGCCGAGGGACGCGACTTTGGAATACTCGGTGAGCAGGTCGGTGTGGAACATTCCGGGATCGTCGGTGGAGAGAGTGACGACGAGCCCGCGCCGGATGAAAGCGGGGAGAGGATGGTCTTGTAGGGTGGCATCGAGCTTTTCGGCCTGGCGGGCGAGAGCGCCGGTACACAAATTGCTGGTCGGGCAATTTTCGAGCACGACGCGCCGGGTGGCTAGTGATTCGGCGAGCGCGGGGTCGCGCATCACGGCGATGCCGTGTCCAATTCTTTCGGCACCGAGCAAGTCAATGGCTTCGGTGACGGATGACGGGCCGCCAACTTCACCTGCGTGGCAGACGATGCGCAGGCCTTCGCGACGCGCTAAGTCGAACGAGGCGCGAAAATTGATCGTGGGATAAGCCAACTCGTCGCCGCCCATGCCGAACGCTACGACGCCCAGGGGTTGCAGCTTGGACGCCCAGCGGGCGACTTCCATGGCCGGATCGGGACCGAATTGGCGGGTGGCATCCAGGATGAAGGCGATCCGCAGGCGGCTGAACGGCACGGACTGCGCGACTTCGCGGATGGCCGTGACTGTGGCTTCCAGATTCTGCATGCGGCGGAGCACGACGCCCGCGGAAATGGTTACTTCGGCATAGACGACGTTTTGCCGCAGCAATTCCTCGCAGAGCTGGCGCGTGATGAGCGCGTAATCTTCCGGTGTGCGCAAAAACGAGGTTACCCATTTGAACGTTTCGAGAAAGCCGTTGAAATTTGTGTAGTTGTAGCGGCGGGTGACTTCCTCAAGCGTCAGAGTGGTGCCGTGACGCGCTGCCAACTCAACAGCGACCGCCGGACGCACAGAGCCTTCGAGATGCAGGTGAAGTTCGGCCTTGGGGAGCGCGTCAATTACCGTCGGTGTTCTGGCTGCTTTTGTTTCTACGGTCATTTTATTGGGATGGCAATTGCGGCCGGCCCGCGTTGATCCATGCGGACATCCAATAGGAGCCTACGTCAGTCGAAGCGTCCGAAAGCTGGCGAACCAGGATTACGCCAGCGAGAGCGTAGAAGCGATCGTAATAATCTTCCTTGTAGCCGTTGAGATCTTCGTGCGCGCGGCGGTCGGCGAGCAGCACATTTTCAAGCGAGGCGTGCGCGGTCAAGCAATCTTCGAACGCGTGGTCAGTGGGATCGTGAATAAGGGCGGCTTCATTGGGCTTGACGAAGAAGAAGAGCTGGTAGCGATCCACGAGTCCGGTGGAGAAGCGTTCGTTCACGCCGGGCTGGCTGGATAATTTTCCGTCCATGTTTAACGTGGTATTGAAAGGGTCATGCGCGGCGGTGACGTAATGGGCGAGGATGGCGGCGGAAAGGCGGACCTGGCCCCAATCCTTGTCGCGAAATGCGTCCGTGAGTTTTTTGCTGTAGAGGCCGATTTGCCAGGGCAGCAGGCCGAATTGCTCGAGAGTGCGGCGATTATATTTGGCGATGGCGGCGTTGTATTCGCGAGGTAAAGCGAGATAGGGGAATGGGCCGTAGTGGTCGAGCTGGATGAAATCCGTGCGGCGGTTGGCGGCGCCTGGGGAAGCCGATTCCTCGGTGGTGGTGACGTGCTGAACCAGGAATTGGCGGCTATTGTAAAAAAAAGGCTGCATCTCAGGAGGTAGCGTATCCACGGCTTTGTTGGTTACAAGCCGGTCGGCGGTTTCACCCCAGCCGAAAGCCGATGCGATGCCCAGGACCGAGATTCCCAGAGCCACAACCATCGCACGTTGAAGCCCGCGACGCATTACGGCATTTTCCTCTTTGCTGCCGCAGCTTGCAAATTCGCGTCGGAGAGCTGGCTGTGCTTGCGGCCGTAAGAATAATAGAGGCACAAGCCGATGATCAGCCAGACGAAGAAACGAATCCAGTTCGTGATCGGCAAACCCGCCATGAGCAGCAGGCACGTGAGGATGGTGACGATCGGAGCTAGCAAGCCGCCGGGAGCGCGAAACGCACGGGGGCGATCCGGTTCGCGAAAGCGGAGGATCAAGACTCCGGCGCCGACTAGCGCGAAGGCGAAGAGCGTGCCGATATTCGAGAGGTCCGCGAGAGTGCCGATGTCGAGAAGCCCGGCAGGAATGCCGACGAGAAAGCCGGCGACGATCGTGGAGAAGTCGGGAGTGCGAAAGCGCTTGTGGACGCGGCTGAAAACGCCGGGGAGCAATCCGTCGCGGGACATGGCGAACCACACGCGGGCTTGCCCCAATTGAAAGACAAGCAGAGACGAGATCATGCCCAGCAGTGCGCCGATGAGAACGATCAGTTGGATATTTCCGAAATGCAGGCGCTTCAGGGTGTTGACGACGGGTGCGGCGTCGTCCATCAGAGTTTCCCAGCGCACCAGGCCGGTGAGCACAACCACCACGGCGATGTAAAGGATCGTGCAAACGATGAGAGTGGCGATGATGCCGATGGGCAAATCGCGACTGGGGTCTTTGCATTCCTCCGCGGCGGTGGAGACGGAATCGAAGCCGATGTAAGTGAAGAAAATGATCGAGCCGCCGGTGAGAATTCCGGGCCAACCATTGGGCGCGAAGGGATGCCAGTTCGCGGGGTGCACGAAATGCGCGGCGAAAATTACGAAGACCATGATGGCCGTAATTTTCAGGGCGACCATGATGTTATTGGCGTTCGCGGATTCGCGAATGCCGCGAACGAGGATGACGGTGAGCAGCATCACGATGATGAAGGCCGGCCAGTTGAAGCCGAAGTGCCAGCCGGGGCCGTAAAGTGGGTTGCCCTGGAGGTCGGAGAGGCCCGAAGGAAGGTATGCGGGAGTAATCCAACGTAGATTCGGGTGAATATTGAACCAATCGAGCAGGTTGACGATGTGCGCGGAGAACCCAACGCTGACGGCCATGTTGGAAACGGCATATTCCAGGATCAAATCCCAGCCGATGATCCAGGCGATCAGTTCGCCCATGGTGGCGTAGGTGTAGGTGTACGCGCTGCCCGCGATGGGGATCATGGCGGCGAGTTCGGCGTAACAGAGGGCGGCGAATGCGCAGACGATGCCCACCAGCACGAAGGATAAGGCGATCGCGGGGCCGGCGCCGGGTCGTCCGAATGAGGCGGAGTGATAGATCAGATATTCGAGCAGCGGGGCGTTGAGGATGGATTTGAACTGCAGCGTTTGGCCGGCGATGGCAGTGCCGATGATGGTGAAAATTCCGGAGCCAATTACGGCGCCGATGCCGAGGGAGGTGAGGCTCAGCCAGCCGAGGGATTTCTTGAGCCGCTTATCGGGCTCCTCTGAATCGGAGATGAGTTGGTCAATATTCTTTCTGCGGAACAGCTGTGCGCCCAATCGTCAGCCTCCTTGAGCGAAGCGAGCAACTGTACCTTGCGATGCGCTTCCGCGCAACTTCTAGTGACGGCGTTGCGAATGCTTTATGGACGAGCGAGTACTCGCTTAATACTACAGCACACCGGGTGCCGCGGAACGGGCTTGTGCGATTTCGGAGCGTGATTGGAAATATTGGAAATACTATTTTACGCGAGCTGCAGGTTCGCGTAGCGCTCGACGAGTTTTTTCGCGCCGTAGTCCTGGAAGCTGACGGTCAGCCGGCGCTCTTCGCCTTCACCCTCGACTCCGATGATTGTGCCGACGCCATATTTGGCGTGGCGGACGCGTTTGCCGATCAGGGGATCTTTGGTTGCGCCGCGGGGAGAGCGGGCGGCGGGTTGGCCGTAGGGAGTGCGGCGCTTCTGGCGATAGGCGTAGCCGTCGGAATAATCCGGATCAGGTTCGTAGCGGCGTTTTTCGCCCGGATCGGATTGCGAGCCGAAGGCGGCTTCGATCAGGTCGCCGGGAATTTCGGCGAGGAAGCGCGAAGGAAGCGAGGCGCGCAGGCGCTCTTCACCGTAGCTTCGGCGATAGACCGCGCGCGACAGCGTGAGAGATTGCTTGGCGCGCGTCATGCCGACGTAAAAAAGGCGGCGCTCTTCTTCGACTTCCGCAGCGGTGCCGAGCGCGCGACCGTGCGGCAGCAGGCCTTCTTCGAGGCCGGCGAGAAAGACAGCGTCGAATTCGAGGCCCTTGGCGCTGTGCAGAGTCATCAGCGAGACGGGGATCGTGTCGTCATATTCGTCGGCATCGCTGGCGAGGGCGGCGCTATCGAGGATGTCTTCGAGCGTTTGGCCCTGTTCGGTGGCTTCGGCCATGGCATTGGCTAGTTCGCGGAGGTTTTCGGCGCGCGAGGAATGCTCGAGATTATCCTGCTGTTCGACCCAATCGAGATAACCGGTGCTGCCGAGGACGCGTTCGATCAATTGCGCGGGCGGCAGGTCTTTGCATTCGGCTTGGAGGTCTTCGATCAGTTTGCAGAAGGAGCGCAGCGCGCCGCTGAATTTTTTTCCGGTGAGGAATTCGCCGTTGCGGATCACGTCCCAGAGAGATTGGGAGGCTTCCTTGGCGCGGTCTTCGAGCGCAGCGACGGTGACGGCGCCGATGCCGCGCGGCGGGACGTTGAGGACGCGGAGCAGCGCGACGTCATCTTCCGGATGAAAAATCAGGCGGACATAAGCAAGCGCGTTGCGGACTTCGGCGCGTTCGTAAAAGCTGAAGCCGCCGACCACGCGGTAGCGGATGCCGAGGCGGCGGAGGACTTCTTCAAACGAACGAGATTGCGAGCCAGTGCGATAGAGCACGGCCAGGCGCGCGTCCGGATCATTGCGCACGAGCGAAGATAGCTGCGCGCTGATGTATTCCGCTTCGGCCGTGGAATCAGGCGCTTCGTAGAAGCGCAGGCGGCTTCCGGCGCCTAGCGTGGCTTGCAGAGTCTTGCCCAGGCGATCGGAATTATTTTTTACTACGACGGCCGCGGCATCGAGGATCGTTTGCGTGGAACGGTAATTTTCCTCGAGGCGAATAATTTTCGCGTCCGGGAAATCGTGCGTGAAGCGCTTCAGGTTGCCGGCGCGGGCGCCGCGCCAGGCGTAGATGGACTGGTCTTCGTCACCGACGACGCAGACATTCTTGCGCGTGCCGGCGAGCAGGCGAACGAGCTCTTCTTGCGAGCGGTTGGTGTCCTGGAATTCGTCCACCATGATGTAGTGAAAATGCGAATTCCAGGCGGCGCAGACATCGGCGTGATCGCGAAGCAGATCCACGGCGCGGAGAAGAAGATCGTCAAAATCGAGAGCGCTGGCTTTGCGCAGGATTTCGTTGTACTCGCGGAATACCGCGGCGGTTTCTTGGCGCGATTCGTCGCGGGCTTGCGCGGCGCTGGCTTCCATGTCGTCCGGAGTGAGGCCGTGATTTTTGGCGTAGCTGATTTGGGCGCGCATGGCGCGGGGCGGGTAATCGTCGGTGGAGAGGTCGAGTTGGGCGAGGGCGCGTTTTACGGCGGCGGTTTGGTCGTCGTCATCGTAGATCGCAAAATCGCGCGGCAGGCCGAGGTGATGCGCTTCGCGGCGGATGAGCCGCGCGCAGAAGGAATGAAAAGTGGAGACCCAGACGTCGGAGGCGTCGCGCCCGGTGACGCGGAGGAGGTCGCCGATGCGGTCTTTCATTACGGCGGCGGCTTTATTGGTGAAGGTGACGGCGAGAATGGCGCCGCCTGGGACGCCCTTTTCGATTAGATGAGCGACGCGATAGGTGATGACGCGCGTCTTGCCGGTGCCGGCGCCGGCCAGGACGAGCAGCGGGCCTTCCGTTGCGAGCACAGCTTCGCGCTGGCGCTCGTTGAGTTTGTCGAGGAGCGTTGATGATGTGGTGGAATTATTCAAGTGCAAATTCTAACCGACGGGATGCGATTGAGCAATTTTCGATTCGGAAGCGGAATTTTGATGCGGGAGTTTTGTGTTCACCACAAATTGAAGAAGCCGAGCTTCATTGCGCGTTGATCACGAATAACGCAGCACGGTAGTTGCGGTCACAAGATTCCTCAGCGTACTCATGCCGGTGGGAAATTCGGCGGACCCGAGAATGACTGCTCACCGCGGGCGCGGTGCTTCGAGATATCGGTGAATTGCTTCGCTCGCAAGGCTTCCAAATGAATTGAAGTCGTCCCTGAAAGGAAAAGTGAACTCAACGGGTCTCATTACACGTAGCGGCCGAACGCGAACCGTGATGGTCACGTCAGTTTCGTCAACAATCCACACTTTCCATCTTCGGCCTTCACACTTTACCGTGGGGATGTTCGTCGGCATTTAGCGTCCGGTATTTGCTTTGTTCTAGAACTCCAGAACATCTAACCTCAGGATCTGGAATGCGTCAAGTTTTTCGCGCGCCGAACCGCGCGATGGAACTCTGGTACAATCGTGTGATTTTTCCGGGGTATTTCTCAAATATGAATCGCAATCACTTTTTTGTTTGGTTGCAGGGGCTCGTCGCTACGATGGGCGGCGGCGGATTATTTGTGGTGACGTTTTTCGATTCATCGTTCTTGGCGTTTCCATTTTTTCCGGATGCGGTGGTGATGCAGCTTTGCATGAACAAGCCGTCGCACATGCCTTACTACGCGGCGATGGCTGCTTTTGGGTCCTTGTGCGGGTGCGTGTTGCTGTACTGGGTGGCGAAGAAGGGCGGGGAGGCGTTCTTTCACCGGCACGCGCGCGGGAAGGCCGAGAAAATCAAGGAGTGGGTGGACGCGAACGGATTTCTGAGCGCGTTTGTGCCGGCGATTTTGCCGCCACCGTTTCCGTTCAAGCCATTCGTTTTGGCCGAGGGAGTCTTTCAGGTGCCGGCGCGGACTTTCATCATGGCGATTTTGTTGGGGAGGGGATTGCGGTACGGGATCGAAGGATTTCTGGCGGTGCGGTATGGAGAGGCGACGCTTACTTTCTTGAAATCGCATGGGGCGGCGTTCGTACTTGGAATTATCGTGGTCGTTCTGGTGTTCTACGTTGTTACCCACTTTGTGTTTCATGGCACGTCCGCGAAATCGTAGTTGGCTATTAATGGCGGGCTGAAGCCCGCCGCTACAAAACCTCGCTGGAGTTCAGCGATCTGATGAACTCGCGTAGAAGATTTCCTGGCTGACGACCTTCGCGCTCGAATCCAACTTGATCTCGGCGACGATGTTGTCTGGACTGTTGTCGTTTGGCGCGAAGCGCATATCGCGGATTGTGACTTTGTAGCCGTTATCGGAAGGCTCGCTGCTGGCTAGCGGGAAACGGGCGTTGGCGAGGAAACGTTTGGCGGTTTCGGTTTTCTGTGCGGCGTCGAGCGCGGCGGAATCTTGCGGCTTGTAGTGCGGGATGGCGCGGTCGGGGTCGAATTGCGCGCCTGGAGCCAGCGAGATCCCTGCGTCGTCGATTGCGTTGTCGGTGGATATCACCGCGCGCCAGCGGAATGGCGAGTAGCCGGTGGGAAACGCCGCGACAGTGAGCGGAGGCTGGCCGCGGTATTCGCGGGAATTGAGGAGGTCCATCGCGCGGCTATGGAGTTCGGCGCGGGCACCGACGTAAATCAGAAGAGAGAGGAGCGCGATTACCGACGCGCCTTGGCCGCGAGTGTTCTTTTTGCGTTCTCCGATTTCTTCTCCTACCAGGCGGAAAAGCTCGGGCAGCGCGATACCCAGCAGAAGAATTAACAGAATCCAGAGATCGAGATTCGCGAGGAGATCGGCGGCGACCCATCCTTGGCGAAACGGCCAGAAAAGGCGCACGCCGATGCCGCTGGCGAGATCGAGCAGGGCGTGCGCGGCCGTGCCCACGACACAAACGGCTAATGCAGGCAGAAATGTGAGCGCAGGTAGTGTTGAGGCGGAATCGTTTTTTCGACGATTGCGATCGAGTAAGCAAAATGCGGCCGCTAGTGCAGCAGCGAGGAGCACAGAGCCTAGTAGGGAATGCAGAACGGTGCGGTGAAACCGGAGAAAGGCGCTGGCTCCGCCGAAGTAGCTCAGGTAATCGAGATCGGCTGCGACGCCGGAGGCGATAAGCATCGCGGTGCCGAAACGCGGTAAGTGTTTCTGTCCGGCTCGCGCGAGGAGCAGTGAGGTCAGCGCGTGGGTGACTGGCTCCACTGTGGCGTGCCTCTCAGTTTGTGGTTATTGCGTGCGTTTCCGCACTTTGCGGCGAAGATTCAACGCAGATCCCTCGCTGCGCTCGGGATGACATCCGCTTCAATTTTTCAGCGCGCCTTGAAGTCTTGCCCTTCCCGTGCAACATTCGCCCCGGCGACCTGCTACTTCAGGGTCGCGGGCGTTAGCAGCGAGAGCGCGTCTGGCACGATACGGAACTTCAGCGGCAGGCTGCCGATGGGTTCACCGTCCACTTGAGCGAAGACTTTCGCGCCATTCGCGGATTCGCAGGTCACTTCGGTGTGCTTCCAGGCTTCAATTCCGTGCATGTTACGAAGTTTTCCGAGCCAGAGTGCCGGCAAACAGGCGAGGTAACGCAGGCGGCTGCGCGTTGCATTGGTGAGAAATTCGAAAGAATCCTCGAAGAGGCTTGCGCCTGTGGTGATTTTGAACGGGCCGCCGTAATTTACCGTGCGGCCGACTACGATAATGGAGGCGCGGCGTTCGTGTCCATTGGATTGCACGCGCATCTCGGGAAAATTGTAGCTGAAAAGCTGGCGAGCGCCCTCGGCCCAATACGCGAGAACACCGGCGCGTTTCTTCAATTCGCCATTCACTGCATTGACGATCGCGCCATCCGGTCCCGCGCCAGCGACGCTGAGGAAGTAACGGCCCTCGGGCGGCAGGTCGGCGGAATGCGCGCCGTTCGTGGAGGTGGCGAGGCCGAGCGCGATGCGTCGAATCACGCCTTCGGAAATCAGGCGCGAGGCGTGCGGGATATCCCAGGGAATACCCAACTCTTTCGCGAGAATATTTGCCGTGCCCGCCGGCAGCAGCGCCATCGGGACCTGGCTTCCGGCGAGGCCGTTGATAATTTCGTTGATTGTTCCGTCGCCGCCGCAGGCGATGACCATGCCGCGGCGCTGGTTGACGGCTTGACGTGCGATTCCCGTCGCGCTACCGCCTGCGGTGGTGGCGGCGAGCTCCACGGCGATCCCGTGTTCCTTCAGATTGCGGACCGCTTGCTCGATTTCAGCGAAGCGGCGATGGCGCCGCGTCCCGCTGGTCGGGTTGTAGATCAACAGTGCGTCTTGAATTCCGTGGGGCATCGGTTCGGCGAATCCTGTAGAAGCAAACGCACATTGTATAATATCCGGCGAATTTGTGGATTGCGTTAGTCCGAGGTTTCCATGGCCAAGAACGCTGCGCTGGTGAAAGAAGTCGAGCGGCTGCGGGAAAAACTCCGGCATCACGAATATTTGTATCACGTGCTGGACGATCCGGAAATTTCCGACGCGGCGTACGACAAGCTTATGAACCAGCTGAAGAAAATCGAACGGGAACATCCGGAGCTGGTGACGCCGGATTCGCCGACGCAGCGGGTGGGCGCCGCGCCGCGCGAAGGATTCCAGGCGGTGCGTCACAAGACGCCGATGATCAGCCTGGACAACGCATTTTCGTTCGAGGAACTCGCGAATTTCGACCGGCGCGTGCGGGAATTGACGGGGCGGGAAAAAATCGAGTACGTGACGGAACACAAATTTGATGGTCTGAGCATGTCGTTGATCTATGAGAAGGGCGTGCTGGTGCGCGCGGTAACGCGCGGTGATGGCACTACCGGCGAAGACGTCACGCCGAATGTGCGCACGATCCGTTCGATTCCATTGGGCATCGGCGCAGCGGAGCTGAAGAAGGCGGGGATTCCGAGTTCGTTTGAGGTGCGCGGCGAAGCGATCATGACGCGGAAGGCATTTGAGGCGATGAACGAGCAGCAGGACGTTTTGGGGCTGAAGCGCTACGCGAATCCGCGGAATGCGGCGGCGGGTTCGGTGCGCGTGCTGGATTCGAACATCACTCGCTCGCGGAATTTGGGATTTTTTGCGTACTACCTGCTCGTGGAGGGACGCGCGCCTAAGAAGCGGCATTCCGAGGTGCTGGAGACGCTGAGCGTCTTGCGGTTCAAGGTGAGCGAGGACTGGGAATTGCTGAAGGGCATCGACGAGGTGGAGAAGTACATCAATCGCTGGGATTCCAAGCGCGAGAAATTGGGCTTTGAAATTGATGGGATCGTGGTGAAGGTGAACGAAATCGGATTGCAGAACGAACTGGGCTATACGTCGAAGGCGCCGCGTTGGGCGATTGCTTACAAGTACCAGGCGCACCAGGAAACAACTTTGCTGAAGGCGATTGAAGTGAGCGTGGGGCGGACGGGCGTGCTGACTCCTTTTGCGGTGTTCGAGCCGGTGCAAATCGGCGGAGTGACGGTGACGAAGTCCACTTTGCACAATATGGATGAAATCGCGCGGCTGGGAGTGCATGCGGGCGATACGGTGCTGGTCGAACGGGCGGGCGAAGTGATTCCGCACGTGCTGAAAGTGGTGAAGCATGGAAGCGAGGAGAAGGAATTCAAGATGCCGGAGAAGTGTCCGGTGTGCGGGACGCGCGTGCATCGCGCGCAGGGGGAAGTGGCGTATCGCTGCGTGAATGTATCGTGTCCGGCGCGGCGGCGGGAATCGTTTCTGCATTTTGCGGGGCGGCATGCGATGAATATTGACGGGCTCGGCGAGAAAGTGGTGGACCAGTTCCTCGAGAAACAGATGATCAAGGACTTTGCGGACCTGTACAAGCTGGATTTGGAAGAGGTGGCCGCGCTGGATCGCATGGGCGAAAAATCGGCGCAGAATTTGCTGGATGAGATTGCGGCGAGCAAGAAAAACAGTTTGGCCCGATTGATCTACGCGATCGGCATTCCGTTTGTGGGAGAGCGCACGGCGCAATTGCTCTCCGAGCATTTTGGCTCGATGGACAAGCTGGCGGAGGCGAGCGCGGAGGAACTGGTCGAGGTGGGTGAAGTGGGGCCGAAGATCGCGGAAGGCGTCCGCGAATTCTTTTCGGAGTCGGCCAACCGGAAATTGATCGAGCGCTTGCGCGCCGTGGGCGTGAATATGAAGGAAGCGCGGCGCGAGTTGAAGGATACAAGGTTTGCGGGGATGACGTTTGTCTTTACCGGAACGCTGGAACGCCGGTCGCGCGAGGATGCGGAGGCTTTGGTGGCGGCGCACGGTGGCAAGGCGGGGTCGTCGGTCAGCAAAAAGACAAACTACGTGGTGGTGGGCACCGATCCCGGGTCGAAGTTCGAGAAGGCGAAGTCGCTGGGCGTTCCCATTCTCGACGAGGCGCAATTCGATAAACTGCTGACGGCAAAATCGGCCTAGGTTTCTTCAGATTTAGCGACTTGGGAGAATTTCCATGCGCAGAATTCGCTACCGAGTGGCGATGAGCCTGGATGGATACATCGCTGGGCCGCACGGTGAGTTCGATTGGATCGTCCCTGATCCGGAAGTGGATTTTGCCGCGATCTTCAGCGAGTTCGATGCGGCGCTGATCGGCCGCCGGACGTTTGAGATGATGGTTCACGCAGGCCGGGCCACGATGCTCGGAATGAAGATGTTCGTTTTTTCGCGGACGCTGCGGCAGCGCGACTATCCGGGAGTGACTATCGTTGCTGATAAGGAGCACGAGACCGTCGCGTCGCTTCGGGAGAAGCACGGCAAGGACATTTGGTTGTTCGGCGGAAGCGCGCTATTTCAAAGTTTGCTGCAGGCGCGGCTGGTAGATACCGTGGAGGTGTCGGTCGTCCCGGTGCTTCTCGGCGGAGGGATTCCGCTGCTTCCGGCACCCGCTGACCGGAAAAAGCTCGAACTGACCAGCCACAAAATCTACAAGAGCGGCACTGTTTCGTTGCAATACGCGGTCAAATAGCTCCCAAAGTCTGGAACTAGACGCTATACTTGAGCGAGCGGGTGAGTTGGATGATCGCCGGTTTGTTCCGCGCGAGCGGGATGGACGGGAGGAAAGTCCGGACTCCGGTCGCTGCGACCTCGCGAGAGACGGCAGCGACAGGGCGACGCGCCTGGTAACGCCAGGGGGACGCGCTTCATCACGAGTTTGCTGGCGCGAGCCGGCAGTGAAGTTGCGTCTACGGAAAGTGCCACAGAAAATTAAACCGCCGGTGAGGCTTGTACCTCGGCGGCAGGCCTGCGGGAAACCACGGGGCTGCCTGTTTCGGTCGAGCGCATTTGGCAAGGGTGAAAAGGTGGGGTAAGAGCCCACCGCCCGGATGGCAACATCCGGGGCACGGAAAACCCCGCGTGGAGCAAGGCCAAATAGGAGGGGAGGGCTGGCCCAGCCCGTATGCAGCGAGCTCGAAGGAGCGGACTGCTGCGACCCTCGGGTAGGCTGCTGGAGTCCCGGAGCGATCCGGGACCTAGAGGAATGATCGTCACGCTGTGCGTTGGGAATTCCCGATGCGAATCGGGATTGCCGGCACACGGCGAACAGAATCCGGCTTACAGGCTCACCCGCTACTATCTATTCTTCTTTCAGTTAGTTGTCTGTTTCTTGGTTGCCGTTTGCGGGTCACTGTGCCCGAACTGTGCCCAGTGTTCCAGACCTTCCGCATTCTCCATTAATCGACGCACCCGCTCCCGAAGCTCTCTGACAAACGGCGTGTAATGCTTCTCGATTGTCTCAATTGTGTCCCCAAGCAGTTTGGCCACGTCGTAAGGGCTGGCGCCACGCGCCAGCATGTCCACAACGAAAGTGTCGCGGTAACGGTGCGGGTGCGAGTCTAATACTTCTGCTCGCCGACCGAGGGCGAGCATCCGCTCGTACAGGCGGGGGCGGGTATAGGGCTTCCCGGTGTTGGGATTGACCAGCACCCGCTCTTCAACGTTCGGATCGCGTCGTGCGTGCTCGGTCTGAAGCAGGAATAGTAGCTCTGGGTGAATCGGAAGAATGACGCGCTTGCGGCGCTTCTGCGTAAGCCGATTGATTTCCTTCGCTGCCCAGTCGATCTCTCCCCACTGCAAGCCCACCGCGTCCGATCCGCGTAATGCATGGCCAGGACGCGATCGTCATCGGCCTGGGTCCAAGGTAGAATCACGGCCCGCGGCGGCAAACCCTGTTCGCGCCGAAGTTCCTCGCGGGATTTCAATTCGAGGTAAATCTCGTTGGGACCCTCTTCGGCCTGCTCGCGGTTACGCCGAATGCGGTAGAAGTTGTTCTCGTCCTCCTGCTCCTTCTGCGCGATCTTGGAAGCAAACTGGTTATTGGCGTAGGAGCGGAGTTCGCTGAGATTGGTGCGGACTCGGCTGATGCCCTCGGGAGACGCTAGCTCCAGCTTCTCGATGCGGTTGAGAGACTCAAGAGCTTGGTCCATCCCTTGATTGAATCGAAACAACCCTTCATAAACACGTAGATCCATTGGGCTGATTCTCTTTCCAAGCGAGGTACACGACTCGCCGAATCGAAGTGTTTTGCTTGCTCACGAGCGTTAACTGTGTCGCAGCATCCGTTGAGGCGCACGAATAGCGCTGGGATTGAAAATCCGACTAAATGAAACGTACGTTCAAGAGCTTTCAGCGAGGAGGGGACTCAGCAACCGCCTCGGGTGGGTGGAGGTGCGGAAACGCCATGCGCGGTGAGAGTTGCGCCCAAAATAGGAAAAAGATAACTTCGTTTGTAGCCATGGTTGCACCTCATCCGTGCGACTGTGGTGAGGGCCGCGTTCGTGTTCATAGCACGGGCGCGTCCCGCTTACTTATTCCTGCGATTTGGCTTCTTGCGATAATGCTCGGCCTTGTAGCTCTTCAGGGTCTTGAACTCTGCTTCGGTCCAAAAACGAAAACGGACTCCTGAAATCACCTGAGCCGTAGGAATGGGTACCTCCTTGCGGCGAATCCACTCGTAAAGGGTCGCGCGTTGAATTCCCAGTTCCTTTGCGGCTTCCGTGATTGAATAGTTTCGCATCCTATATTGAACGTGGTCGTTCAGTATTGTCAAGTGAAAAATCTGTCGCCGGAGAGTATTTCGTAACCCCCAGCGGACAGGGAAGAGTATCGCAAGAGATGACCCAGGGAAAGCGGACAAGACTGCACATACGGTCTCTTACAGAACCACATTTGAACTTGATTGTGTATAACTCTAAGGTTATACTCTATTGGTGGCCTGGGACATAGAAGCAACCGATGAATTTCAGGCCTGGTGGGCCGAACTTTCAGAGGCCGAACATGAGGCCATTACCATCGGGGTGACCATTCTTGAAGAAAAGGGACCGGCGCTCGGAAGGCCGCGAGTTGATACGCTGGGGAAAGACTCGAAGCATCCCAACATGAAGGAATTGCGCGTTCAATTTGCAGGTAAACCGTACCGAATTTGTTTTGCGTTCGATCCACGTCAAACCGGAATTCTTTTAATTGGCGGAATTAAGTCTGGTAAGAATTGGACTCCGAAAATGGTCGCCACCGCCGACAAGATTTACGATGCCTACCTAGCTGAACTGAAGAAGGAGGGACTTCTCTGATGGCGCGAATTAAATTTAGCGAACTCAGAAAACAGACGATGACGCCGGAATCCATTGCCAGATCGCGAAAAGCGGCAATGAAGGAAATCGCCGCGATGGAGCTCGCCGAATTGCGAGACACGCTGAAGGTTACCCAGGCCAATCTCGCCCAGCGCATGAAGATTTCCCAAGCTGCAATATCAAAGCTCGAAACACGAAACCGAAACATCCATGTCGATCAGCTTCGATCCATCGTTTCCGCAATGGGAGGAAATCTGATTATCATCGCGGATTTCGAGGACCGGAAAGTCGAACTCAGCCATATCGGCAAAGCAGGAGATTCCCGTCTTAGGAAAGTGCGCCGCCGCAAAACCGCTGCGCCTAAGGTACGAGCACCGCATTCCCAATCTGCCTAATCCGACGCATCTTGCAACGTCCGGAAGGTGCAGCACTGAAGCTCCCAGGCCCGGAAGAAGCCCGATTCCTATTAATTGTTGCGCTGTGGTCCGATCATGAATGATAAAGATGCCAGCTCACCCGGTCGATGCAACACCATCTAATCAGTTGCCCCACCAATGCTTCCCTTGAAAGAATCGGTCTGTTTGGCTGACCTCGTCAAAAGCTAGCCAGGGTATCGTTTCGGCTGATCTAGCCTAGCCAGCGCTTTTAGCTTTATTTTCAATGCAAGGTAGTCTCGAGCTGAGTGTTGCGTCGACCCATTGAGATCACCCGCGTTACCGGATGCCCAAGAACCCTCCTTGCCCAAATTCCCCATTCCCTCCGTGTATCGGAATCATTGAAGACTCGGTTGCCCAAAAGGGCGCTGCGGCCCGCCTCAAAATGAATGTCTTTGGGCAATTTCGTGGTCAAGAGGAAAACGGATGTAGTGCAATCGGTGTAGGATCTCTGTGCGAGCAAGCGGCGAACAAACGAGGCCCAAAGAGAATCCTGGAACTCGTCGAAGAAATCAAACCGGTTTACTGGCGTGAAATATGATTGCCTGAGGCACGGAAGCCGCGCACATCCAAAGACGTCCAAGGGTTCAATCTAATCGGCTGTCACCGGGGATTTATGGTCTGGACGCTGCGGTGAGTTCACACCTGCGGTACCCGTGAAGCTCTCGAACAACACTGGATGTCGTGCGCGCGAAGCCAAAACTCCAGATAGCTGCTAACGGGCCGTTCGCGCGCAAGGGAAATGCGACTGAATGGCGCGCACGGCACGAATCCGCGTTACAGACCTAAAGCCCCTGCCGTGCTCAGCTTGCAAAGCCTTCACCACGCGCAAATATTTTAGTTCTCGTGAAGTGTACTAATTCAATTGACAACGGGGAACCAGGAGCACAGTGTGATTATGGACCTGGGATTCTTCAGTTGACCTGAACACAACGGAAGTTACCTGAACCACCCCTCGCCACACTAATCAGCGAAGCACCCAAGGAGATTAATGAATACAATTACGCGCAGGGATCAGTCCCGCAATTTGACGCTATAAGACGAAGTCAATCGTCTATTTGAGGACAACTTTACTCGCGAACGCTCTGGTCATGCCGACCTGGCAACGTGGGCGCCGGCGGTAGACATCTATGGAACCGAGAATGAATTGGTCGTAAAGGTGGAACTGCCGGATCTTCAGGAAAAGGACATTGATGTTCGAATTACAAACAATATACTGACCATCCGTGGAGAGCGGAAGTTCGATAAGGACGTCAAGGAAGATAATTACCTCCGGATTGAACGCGCATATGGTTCGTTCATGCGGAGTTTTTCCCTGCCAAATACGGTCAGCTCTGAGAACATTCCGGCCGACTATCGAAATGGGGCCCTGACCCTGCATATGGCTAAGCGTGAGGAGTCTAAGCCGAAGTAGATCAAGATCAGTGTCTCAGCAAACGGCAAGTAGCGACGCAGATCCATGCGCTGGAGCGCGCTGTCGCTGGTGTAGACAACCAAGGAGGTTGCCATGATCGAACGCACAGAACTATCCAAAGAAGATATCGCTCACCGAGCATACGAGTTGTTCGTCCAACGCGGTAGCGCGCCGGGGAATGATATCGAAGACTGGGTCAGAGCTGAAAAAGAGCTGACTGGCGAAGTTGTTGCAGCGCCAGGAAAGGCCATGGCTGCCCCAGGTCGCAACCAACATAATTAACATGAAAAGCACCAAGAGATCGTGATTCTCTGGGAGGGGCGGGGAATCCGCCCCTTCATCTCTAGCGCCCGTATGTCAATTTCGCCGAGATTGAACGCTGATGGTTTCCGGGCAGCGGATGTTGCAGATAATGAAACATCTGCTGCTACGCGCCGATAACACACCGTTTGCATCAAAGACGTTTCCGATCTTCTTTTCCGATAAAGCGGCGAGAGAAAGTTTTATCAAGGATACTGGCTTTAAACATCTGCATCCGGCATCACCTATTCGCGTTCTCTGGGAATCGTGGAAAAGCAACCGAATGACGCCGCGATGAGACCCGCCGCTATCGCGAACGTCTATCACGAAATCCCACCAAGACACCCTGCTATTCGAAGGGAGAAATGGGTCAGCTATAATCCCCGTAACGGTGCTATGATCGCCTTAACGGAGATAGCAATGCCCGGCGCTTATTGGCACCACGACGATTTTTTGTTTGAAAAGCAATTCCTTACCAATGAGCCGCCGAAAGGATCTCCGCTAACGGCTGGCGCCGAATTGCTTAAACGTTTCTTGCGAAAGCTTCGTATACAAAGCCAGTTTACACCACGCCCTGTACCGCAAACTCAGCCTCAACCTCAATCTGCGGATGTTGTTGGTATATCTTACTCGCCGGAAATTGTCCGCACGTTTCAAACGGTTCGGAGAGACTATCTGGCGAAGCTCAACACCGGAAGCGGACCTAGATAGATTTCCGTTTTGCTTTCTTCTCAAGACATTTTTTACATTGCGTTTGATCCGCTGGTGCTAAAAACTCGACGCCGCATTTGCACGTCTTTCGCACCAACATCTCGCCCTTTGGAGTGAGGACTTTTTTAACTGGTCGTGGATTGGGAAACACCGGCTTGTTGGTGGGCATGGGAAGTCGAGACTAATCCATCTGGCGAGGAGATTGCAAAAGCAGAGCGTCGCTAGTGGTCGGATTGATTTCGACAGCCAGAAACCACGTGGAACGCGATGCCTTCAATATCCAGCGCCCAGTAACTCCATGTGGCCCTCGATATACGAGTCCGGCCGAATCCAGGACTCATATCGAACCAAAACGTGGGTACCTCGGCGACTGACCAGCATCCATAATCCGTGCATGTATCCGATCTCGGAAAATAGACGGAACACCGTTGGGATGTCGTTTGTATTCGGTGCCGTCACGTCATCGTAGGGTTTACCAATCAATATCCTCGCGCCGATACCCAAGAAGGCGGCAGAAACTTTCCGAGACCTCCACGAACTTTCTGTCGCTGTTTACGACCGTGATGAACTCGGCCTTCACTTTGTTCTGAGCGGTTGCGGATTCCATTTCCTGGAGGATTGACTTGATTGTATCGCGCACCCACTGAGGGCAGTCAGCTTCAGATTTGTAACGAAGAAAACGCGGTGGGATGTACGGTGTGTCCTTCGACAGAGCGGGAAGGTTCTATACCTAGCGAGTACCTTTATACCGCTTGGCTACGAAGGATGTCAATACACAGCCGTACAACCGTGGCTAGGGTAAAGGCACTATGACCAGCCGCTCAAACCCGCTGAACGATATCAGAGAACGCTGGTAGGAACTGTGTGAGCAAGGCGGGAACGAGCGAGACGAACCGAGGGTTGGCCGAGTTTGTCAGTCTTGCTCGGGAGCAAACTCGCTTCGCTAGAGGTCCTACGGTCTCCGTTCTAGGTCAAACACGGACTTAGACTCGGCTCGAAATTTTCTTCGCCTTGGAGTGTTTGGAACTGGATGCGGGCCGAACTTTTTCTCGCGACCTATTCAAATGTCAAATTCGGATTATCGAGGAGCGAAGTCGTTGAACTGGCCGACACGTTCGATTTGCTCAGCGGACAATCTAGCGTGACTCGTGGCAGGCTTTTCGAACGCATATGCTTCCTAGGTTCGATTCGCCATTTTCGAGGCCATATGAAGCAGAAGCCTCCGGTCCTTGTCATCCATCCCCGACAATGCCTTCTCAAATGGGCGAAGCTTGGCGTCCCGTTTTTTGTTGTGCGGCTCACCGTTTGAGACGGGAATGTTCGGCTTCTTTACGTGAAGATCGTCTGTGAAAATCCCGTAGATAGGAATTTCCATCGCACGAGCCAATTTTTCAAGAGTTTCGACGGCTGGAACCGTGTGGCCGTTTTCAACACGCGAAATATAGCAACGGAGCAACCCAGTAGGTTTTTCGATGTCGCCCTGAGACAAATTTTTCTGTTCACATAGTGCTTTCAACCTATCGCCAATAACCATGCTCGTGTGTCTCCTGGCCGTGAGCTTCGCTAACAGCTATCACCGAAGTGTAACGCTCACCTGATCGCAAACGGGCCTTCCAAGAACGCTCCAGGCAGCGATGCCACAAAAACGTGGTTGCACCGTAGATTCAAGCAAGTGATGAACTTTTCAAACGCCACACCGCTTCCGACTTGGGCCTCGTACCGAACCAGCATCTTCGTATAGCAACGTGGACAAGCGATCGTCTGGTCGTGGTGCGGAGGCTCTTTCATTCACGGAGTGTAGCCGACTGACGACTTCTGGTAAACGTTTAGGTATGATGTATCAAAATGGCGAACGAACAATATCAATGCTCCGCTTCATAGCTCCAGGCCAACAATGCGTTCGCCTTGCTGGCCACCGCCGAGCGGCGACACTCGGCAGGGCGACCGCCTAAAGGTGCAATCTCCAACTGTCCTGTGTGCGGGGGGCATTTGGCATGTGACTAGGCTTTGTTCCTATTCCAGTATCTCTTGAGCCGGGTCTTCGTCCACCCGCCAAGCGCCAGGTAATCACGCTGACCTAATACTTGTGCCCCTTCAGGCGTTTCGCCAATTTTCAGCAAGAGTTCACGTCTCTGCTTACTGCCCAGGCTGTCATACTGCTGTTGCGCCGTCATACGTTCCTCCTTTGCGTATCAGAGTCCAAAAGGTTTCATCATTCCATGCGAAGAGGTTATCACGCTCGCAGTTGCTCTGTGCGCGGGTTCTAGCACGTCATCTTTGGCGAGACAGGTAGTCGATGAATTCGCGCCGGGCGCGTTATAGAATCAGGCATGGAAAAATCAAAACTTCCCGTCTACTGCCCGCATTGCAAACAGAAACAGATTGTTCACGTCTTTGTACGACTGGGACGAAGTCCGATGAACAACCAGACCGTCAACTGCATAACCTGCAAGAAAGAATTTGAAGTGCTGGTTTCCGACCCGATTATCGGCGGGCCATTCCCAGAATAAAAGTTCTGCTAGGCCAAGGCTTCAAACATTGCCCAGCTGTCTTCGGAGCACTCTCGCATCTCGATCTCGACCCCGCCTATGCTGTATCCGCGGTACCCGCCCTAAGTCTTCGTCTTGGTATGTACCGTTACGGTACATACCTCTCGTAGTAACGACGTCGGCTGTAAAATGTTCTCTATGCATCATGCGGTACACCGTTCGTCGCATTCCATGTTTCAACAGGACTTCTCCGAATACATGCTGGAAGTTCCGCGGCGGCGGCTGCGGTTCGATTGGTTACTGTTCGCAATTGTTGCAGGAGCCATCTTCGGCGCGGTCGTAATTATCCTGTCAGATTTGATATTTTAGCGGCTGCCGCGTTGGACGCCAACCGAGCCTTTGAGGCTGCTCGCTGAGGGAATCAGGCCCTTCGTTTCCCGTACAGAGTTACCTTTCCATCCGCTACGACAGCGACGTAACGGCCCTCCTGAATGAATTGCATAACCTTTTTCGCCGAGCGAGCCATTTTCGCCCATCGTGATTTGGTCTTCGGATTCTGCTCGATTCCCATAATCGTGTTGCCGTCAAACACAAAGGCGACTTTCCGCAGTTGCTTCTTTTTGCTTCTGGTGACGGGATAGCGCTCTGACCCGATCTTCACGAAATCGGCGTTCTCTACTGCGCCACGACTTTGCCGGACTGTTGCGGCGACGATAAAGTTAAATTCGACGTCAAAACAGAAAAGGGTCAGCCCTTGCCTGCGGGACGAGCGGACGGCAAGGCACAGATCGTCTTCATCGAAAGCGAAAACCAAATGGTCGTCCCCTTCCACGATGCCGCGGTCCGCTTCGGTGTGGACGGAGCCTGGGTGGGCGCCAATTATGGCAACTCATACTTCGCATTGACAGTGGACCCAGGAGTTCATCACCTATGCGCAAGTTGGCAATCAGTCCGAGAATTGAAGAAGAATGTCAAACTGACATCCTTTACTGCCGAGCCGGGCCAAGTCTACTATTTCGCGGGCGAGATCGTGGTCTCCCGCGAAGCCTTAATCTTCAGTTTTTCGCAGCTGAACGAAGATGAGGGCAAATATCCGCTCGAGGCCTTGAAGCTCAGCACCTCAAAACCAAAATGGGCGAGCCGACGCACCGCGATTGCTACCGCCAGATTGTCTTGAGCGGAAAACTACCGCGTGATATCCGGATGGTTAATTACCCGACCCGTTTGAACCCGACGCGTTCGCGGAGTATGATCCCTATCCGGAGGAATCAAATGGTTATTGCCGACAAGCTGAAGGAACTTCGCGAAACCAAGAAACTAAGCCAAGGCGACATCGAAAAGCGTACAGGACTTCTGCGCTGCTACATATCGAGGGTCGAGAACGGACACACGGTGCCTTCGGTTGATACGTTGGAGAAGATGGCCCGCGCCCTGGAGGTTCCGATGTATCGCCTTTTCACAGACGACGAGCATGTAAGGAAACCGGACATTCCGATCTCAAATGGCGAACCGGCACACAATAAGAAATGGGACGCCCAACTTCGGCCTTTTACCAAAGCGCTCTCGCGAATGAACGACAAGGACCAGAGGCTGCTGCTTCACCTGGCGTCCAAAATGGCGAACCGCGCGTAAGCCTAGAGGCGGACGGCCTACTTCGTCAGCGGGCGGAATCGAGACAGTCGGCAAGCGCTCGCTTGTCTTTCGCATGCTCCACCTCACGGGCGGCACACTCGACGTCTTCATAGGATGGAACGCGTGCGGAAAGAATAATCGACGCGTTCCGGTCGTGTTGATCAGCTTCCCGTCTAAGTGCGTCTCCAGTCATCGCTACTCCTTTGTCGTTCAACCCCGCGATTTGCAAATTCTCGCGATTACTTCCCAACTTCGGTCACGCCATCGGTGCATCTCAACTGCGCCCATGAAAACCTTAACTGGATTGGCACAGATGTTTGGTACCGAGTTACAAACCAGGTAAACCTCCCCTGCTTTTGCGATTTCTTCTTCCAGCACCTCGTTGCAATGGGGGCATCGAATTTCATTCGGCGTGAACTTTCCGTCCAAGCACTCTCCCATGAACAATACACCGTCGTGTAGGGTTCTAGTGACCATGTCGTTTTCCTTTTAGGCTGAGTGCTTTAGCGCACGCATCGGACTTTCCATCTCTCGTCGTTGGCATTGTCCATTGCTGTCCGTGAAAGTGCGGGCCTAGGCGGTGGGAATTTTCCACAAATGCCTTCGTTCACTCAAAGGGGTCCGTCTGCCCGGCGAGTCGCGCGACGGATCAATTTCATCGTTTCTCAAGACCAAAGAATGGTCTTTGACGAACTCACCGGGAATCTCAGGAAAACCGAGTTGGAATACTTGTATTTTTCGTAAGTGCTGGAACGCTTCGTCAAAAGCCTCCTGTTCAGCAGCGGCTATTACCCGGCTTTTGGATTGACGGACACGTTCGGAGAGAATGCCTGCGGCTTTGGAAGCTTGGTCGGCAAGTTCGGTGTGAGGCAGCAACAAGCACTGGTAAAAGCGGATCTCCCAATTAAATTTTTGGTTAGCACTACATTGCGTATCGGAGTGTGGCATTACAGGGTCCCCGCTCGGGATCATACCATCCCTGCTATCATATCCGACGTGCCGTGTCCGATTGCCGACAGTCTCTTTGCAAAGTTTGCTGAAGCCACGAACGAGCACTTCGAGGCGACTGATAGCTTATCTATGCTTACCGGACAGCACGAGAGTTTTGCGGACGCCAAGAAGGTCGCGGAGGAGAAGAGTTCGAAAGCTCGCGCCGCCCGTCAAGCCTTAGAACGGCACTGGAAAAAACACAGATGCGGAGGCCCTAGCAAAACGGCGCATGAAGGTTAGACTGCTGAGCTTGAGCGGTACCCATTCACTGTAGAGACTGTCTAAAGAACTCCCGCCAGAAATTTGACCATGCGCCTTCCGAGATGATCTTTCTGTTGCTCAATTTTTCTTTGAACAGTGAAGTTCAGGCTTGGCGGCGATTGCAGCTTTTCCCACTCCAACTTCAGTTTCGATGCCTCGTCCGCTGCCTCCGCCAAATAGGCGCCAGGATTATCCGCAACCCGCTGGCAAAGAACCGCCAGCTCGGCTGGACCCGCTCTTTCAAGTTCCAGTATCGAAGTCATAACCCTATTCTACCATGCAGATTACTGGCCGGTTTGGCCTCGGTCACAGCGAAACCTTGGAAAATCTGCGGCCGCAATGCGCCCGAACCGATTCCGCATTCGTTGGGAGCAATTCCGAACGCTACGCGGAAATATCGCATCAATCCACACCACGCGTTTAGGAGTCTTGCATGACGCTCTCGCAAACGGCCAAGGAGTGATCTAAACAACGCAGCAGAGTACAATCGAGCGGGCGAAGAGGAGCGCTCTGAAGATGGGTTACGGTAACCGCGATAAACCAGAACGCAAATCAGGACGAGCTGGATTTGTGGATGCCCGACTCGAAGAGCTTCGGCGTCGGTGGGAAAATGCGACAGACGAGCGCGAGAAGAATGAGGTGTCCGAACAAATCCGCGAGTGGCAATCATTTAAGCCAGAACGTTCCGCACCCTCCGGCGGTAGACGATAGAAGTGCCTGTGATAGCGCCTGTTGCAAACACGCGTCTCAAAGTTCGTCAGTAGGCGCGCGCTAGATTCTCACTTCAGCCAACTCCCATCTGATCTATCGTAGTGATGGTGAATCACATTGGAGTAGCCATGTTACAATCGACCCGCGTTTGTCGCTCTTGTGAACCTTTGGATTCGATCAGTGGGGCAGGTTCAAACTTGCAGCTTTAATCTCCTGGAGGCGGTCGAGAAGCACAAATAGCTTAAAAACAACGAAGGAAGAAAATCAATGAGAGAACAAGGAACAGTAAAGTGGTTCAATGCCGCCAAAGGATTTGGATTCATCCAGCGCCAGTCCGGCGAGGACGTTTTCGTTCATTTCTCGGCCATTCAAGGAGACGGATACAAGTCTCTGAACGAAGGACAGGCGGTTGAATTTGAGGTCACAAAAGGTCCCAAGGGCTTACAGGCGTCGAACGTTTCAGCCCTATAGTCATTGAACGCGGGCCTCTACTATTGGCGAGGGGCTCAGGCTTCAGGCGGCACCGGAATCGACCTCGGCTCGTTTGGAGGGATTACAAAGGATGTCAGCTGCAAGGTTCACTGCTAAGAGTTCCTCGCGTGACGGATAACCAAGCATGGCCACCAACGCGGGATTGACATCCAAGAACTTGCCTTTGATGCTGCAGCGACACATTCCATAGATGAGGTTACCGACAAGAGCCCGGTAGCGTGCTTCTGAGTGGCGCAGTCTTTTTTCCGTTAGATCGCGCTCTTCCCGCAGCCTGTTGTCGTTGAGCGCTCGACGAATGGCTACAGGAAGGTGCCCAATGTGATCTATTCCCACGCAATCGGCAGCACCTGCTGTAATAAGTTCTGCCTCGGTTTCCAATACTATTGTGTCGATCAGGAAGATGCAGGGAATCTGCCTATCGCTGACACGCAGGATTTCCAGCACCGACGGTCCTTGCCAGTTCGGGGCTGGATATTCAGCCAGCACCATGTCGTAATATTTTGCTTTCACGCTTCCAGCAAACTGCTCCGGAGTCAGAACTACGTCTGCGCTGACCTTGAAATGCGCCCGACTGAGCGCGTGGACGCAAAGCTCTACGCCCGCGGCATCACTTTGAACAAACAGTATACGCAAGGGGAGCCTTCTGCCCGCCGGTCCGTTCGAGGCCAAGCGCAAAGTTTGCTTGACGCAATCTCGTGATGTTAAAGTCATTAAAAATCCTACGACTTTGCCTTTTGTTTTTTGCCCCGACTGGCCTTGTTCCCCGCAAAGCGCTGCGTTGGCCTGTTCGTGTTGTCAAACTGCGGTTTCCTATTAGCGTCACTAGTCTGATACTTCTGCGTCGGGAGAAGTGACGCTTCCGGCTGGGACCGGCCCTGTATTCTTGCTCGCGGAGTTTGGGTCAGGAGCGCCCGAAAATTGAGCGGGTCTCTGAGGTTTTGCAATTCCCGGTAATAATAGAGCGCAGTGGGCCGTTTTCCTTTGATCCTCAGCTTCTTTAGAAACTCAATTTCTTCCTCCGTCGCATCATGGCTCAGGGAAGGGTCACCAAAGAATTCTCTCAGCCCACCCTCTTCCTCAGGTTGGACAGGCTCCCTTTCGACAAACTCAAATTTCTTTGGGTCCCCTGGGGCTAGTCTCCCGTTTAGCACAATTTCCATACCAAAGGTCGCAAGGTCGATATCCCAGGATTCGACCAGCGGATCCAGGAAGGTGACGCAGTTCTCAACCGATAAGTTTGCGGCATCCGTGTCTAGGAACTCGAGGATGCTAACTCGCATTTCTTCATAGCTTCGGCCGGTAAGCCGGGCCACTTGGTGGACCCAGTTTGCAGTCTCCAATTCTTCTTTGGCGACTCGCTTGGCAACGTCTAAAAGCTTTTGTATGACCAGGCGTTCGACTTCACCGAAGGGATGCTTCTCAAACATGACGCGAAATTCTTTTTCTTTGTCCCGAGCGCACTTGCGGAGAACCAACTCGCGAACTTCCTTAAATAAGGGCGGCGGTGCATCCCCCAAGGTTCTCTTCAATTCCTCCTTGCGCTGGTGGTCAGCTAGTTTCGAAAGCTCCGCGCCCGGGAGTTTTAAGAACTTTCCCATTTTGTCGTAAATATCCGTTCGGCCAGGCGCGGGGGGTAGTTTCTTCCGAGTGAGCAGCTGGGAGATGTAAGACTCCGTAACTTCGGCGGCAGCCGCCAGATCTCTCTGCTCAAACCCCAATTCTTCCAGTCGCTGTTTGATCACTAAACAAACGTCCACAGGCTGCCTCCGCACGATTAACCAGATTGGATTAATCCTTAGGAAGGATCGCAGATTATGCTTGACACGTCAAGTTAATTGACCTACGGTGGTTAAGTGACTGAGGGAGTGATGAGGTAATCTAAACTGAATGGGGTTATCTGGAATCGGGGCCTTGGCCATGACAACCAAGGAGGTTGGCATGTTTGCACGCAGAGTTTCCATGCATTTGAAACTCAGTAGCGCTGGTGAATTCACCCAGAGAGTCGAAAAGGACATTCTTCCCCTGCTTCGAAAACAGACCGGGTTCAAGGATGAAATCACGTTTATCGAACCGGGGGAAACGAAAGCGTTTGCAATCAGTTTGTGGGAAAACAAAGAGAACGCCGAAGCCTACAACCGTGGAGCGTATCCGGAAGTGGCGAAGCTCCTGGCGAAAGTCGTTGAGGGAACCCCTCAGGTTGAAACCTACGAGGTTTCCAACTCGACTTTCCACAAGATTGCCGCCGCCGTAGCAGCCTAGGTCCGGCGATCCTCTTCGCTGGGTGGGCGCGGGCAGGTCCGCCCCGCACTTCTCCGGCAAACGGGAATAGAAGACGAACGAGATTTCAGTACCTGCTTGAGTAAGACAATCCAGGAGGTTGCCATGTTTGGACGCAGAGAACCATCGGGAGAAGAGATTGCTCGCCTGGCTCATGATCTATATCTTCAACGCGGCGGCGATCACGGAAAAGATGTCGAGGACTGGGTTAGAGCCGAAAAGGAGTTGAGCGACAAACCTGTCGAGGGAACACCGAAAAGCCGCCCAACCGATCGTAACATAGTGAATTGACGCGCCCGCACGCGAGTAAACACCCTCTATCGCGAGTGGCCTGAGCGAAGCAACAGACCCGCGGCTTGACGGCCTGGCTTCCCCTTTCGCTGGGACGGCCGGGTCGGTCCGCCGCCAACTTGTCCGGAGAAGAGTGACTTCGATAGAGAAACGAGGTTATCGATGGTTGGAAGAATCAGGAGGCGTTCGCATAGAGGGGGCTAGATGGAGAAACGAGGTTGTCGATGATCAGAAAAACCATCCAGTGGGTTCTCATTACCGCGTTGCTCTCGGCGGTGACATGGAGCCCCTCCGCAAATTATCAAATACTGCTGCATTTTGTGGTTTGTGCGGGTGCCATCCTGGTGATTCTGGCTTTAGTCTTTATCGAACCCGGAATCGAGACTCATTACGCCGTCAGCAAGCGGGTCACTTTAGGCTGTGAGCGTGGCGGTCCCGGGGCGTCACTAAAAATGCAGCGGAGACGATAATGGCAGACCCGATCAACTCTGGAACTGGCCTGATCGAGGAAAACGCGCTCATGCCAGAATCCTCGCGATTCGAAAGCGAGCCCTGGACGTCTTTCTACATGGCTGGTGAAATCATTCGAGAATCGCGGAATGCGTCTGGAAAACAAAGCCAGTACGCGCGCGAAGGCAACCCGGCTCAGTCGGACAAAGTAATTGATCATTATAATCACGCGCACAACGCCGGCGGTCTGTCGAAGGATAACCTGAATGTGAGCACCGGACTGGTGGGCGCGTCCGAATGCGGCCACTTGATGGAGCTGCAGATGAATATCAAGTCCGAGACGCAAGTTGCCGAGGAAGCGGATTTCGGATTTGGCTCCGCGACCGCCAGCTCGTCGCTTCCCGCCGAGTGGGTCACGGGCAAAACCTCGAGGAGGCACTGGCCATCAAGAACACGGATATCGCCCGCGAGTTCAGCATCCCCGCGTGCAACGCTGCGCGATGCAACATGGTACTTCGGAACGGTCGGAAGGCCACACTTGGTGGTTAGCCGGGTTTTTTAAGGAACATCCGGCCTAAGTCCTGCTGGAAGAACTGTTCGTGGAGCCATTCCTGCGGCTGTTGTAAAAGCCGCTTAGGCAGGCCAATGCCCCTGTAACGAAAAACCGCCGTGCGGACAATTGCATGAAGGGCGGCAGGTCAGTCTAGGCGCGAGGAAAACACAGATGCCAGAGACAATCAAAACGGGGACCGTCCTGATCAAGCATGGGGCACTCTTGCCGGACGCGCTGCAGTTCGAAAGTGAACCCTGTGCGACCGGTTGGAGATTAGTTAAGGATCTCGATGGGTACGAATTGGACCGCAAAATCCACGATGCGGGATGGACCTTCTTCTACCTGGCCGGTGAAATCAAGACAACCATCTTCGGTTTTGACGTGCAAAAAACGGTGCGCAGAGCAGTCAAGCGAATCTTGGCGAACCTGAGGCCGCAGAAATTTAACTCGCTGCAAATTACGCAAGTAGTCTCGAAACACTTCTTCGGCGTACCTTGCACCCAGGTTTATGCCCACCCCCGGCACGTCCAGAAAAGCATGTTCCTTTTCCGTGACGAGGACGTTCAGAAGTGGGGGCAAACAAAGATTTCCGGTGACGCGAACCCCAGTGTAGTGCGCGCTAAGGACCAGATACTGTCTCTGGAAAAAGTCATCGCGCAGCCAGATGTGGCAACGTCCTGAATCGGCAATCGTTCGAAGGAGATACTCAAATGAAAATAATTCGCAAAGCGGCAATTTCTCTTGCGCTTGTTTTGCTTACGACTCCCCTGATTTCCGCCCAGGAGCTTTCCAGGTACCGGAAATTTGCGCTGGGAACAAGTCTGGCCGCGCTTTCGAAGCAGATCGGCCAGGACCCGCACCAGGCAACCCTGATCCACCAGAGCCCCGCAGTGATCCAGGAGTTGCAATACTGGCCGGTGGAAACTTCTTACTCTGCGGTGCCGGCGGAGCCGGTTTCACAGATTTCATTCAGCTTCTACAATGGGGAGCTGTACCGCATCGCGGTTACCTATGACCAGAACGCCATCGAAGGCATGACCGAGGACGACATGGTGCGAGCCGTCTCCGCCCGGTATGGAACTGGGACGAGGCTTTATCCTGAGATCGACCTTCCTACTCACGATCCGTACATGTCGCCGGAGAAAATCGTCGCCCGCTGGGAAGACCCGCAGAGCTCGGTGGTCCTTTTTCGTGCCAACAGTTCGGATTCTTTCGGCCTCGTGGTGTTTTCCAAACGGCTGGATGCTGAGGCGGAGGCTGCCATCGCTGAATCCGTGAAATTGGACGAGGAACAGGCACCTCAGAAGGAAATCGACCGCCAGCAAAAGGTAGCCGATGACCTTGATATAGCCCGGCTCAAAAACATGAAAACCTTTCGACCTTAGTATGGGTTCAGGCCATCACGATCTGACTTTGAACTTTTCAAAATGACTCAACGGAGGCTAAAGAAATGGCTGCGAATGTGACCCCACTTCACGACCGCATATTGGTAACAAGACTGGAAGCAAAAGAAGTCGGGAAATCCGGCATCATCATTCCCGACACTGCCAAGGAGAAACCGCAAGAGGGAGAAGTGGTGGCGGTCGGCCCCGGGAAAATCGAGAAAGGTCGGCGAGTGCCGATTGATGTAAAGGTGGGAGATCGGATTTTGTTTGGCAAGTATACGGGGAGCGATATCAACATCGGCGATCAGGAATACCTGATCCTCCGTGAAGAAGAAATCCTCGCGAAATTTAGCATGGTCGCAAAAGCGGCAGGCGGTAAAAAGTAGGTCCCCGGCTGAGATCGTTTGCTCCGGGCAGAAACGTGCATTCACCCAGGAGGGTGAAATCCAATGGCAAAACAAATTGTAACGGGCGCAAGCTCACGTCAAGCTATTTTGCGAGGCGTCAATATTCTGGCCGATGCAGTCAAGATCACGCTGGGCCCGAAAGGGCGCAACGCCGTGATCGAGAAGAAGTTTGGCGCGCCGATCATAACCAAGGACGGTGTAACTGTCGCGAAGGAAATCGAGCTGCTAGACCCGCTGGAAAACATGGGCGCGCAGATGGTGAAAGAAGTTGCTGCGAAGACTTCCGACGTTGCCGGCGACGGCACCACAACGGCGACCGTGCTGGCTCAGGCCATCTTTCGCGAAGGTGTAAGGACTCTAGCGGCCGGTGCGAACCCAATGGCGATGAAGCGCGGCATCGAAAAGGCCGTTGCAGTGGCCGTCGAGGAAATCAAGAAATTACAAAGGGACGTGAAGGGTGACATGATCGTTCAAGTCGGAACGATCAGCGCCAACAACGATAAGCACATCGGCGAAATCATCGCCGAAGCCATGAAGAAGGTCGGCAAAGACGGTGTCATCACCGTCGAAGAATCGAAGACCATGGAGACCACGCTCGAAGTGGTCGAAGGAATGCAGTTCGATCGCGGATATCTCTCCCCCTACTTCGTCACGGCTCCCGAGCGCATGGAGTGCGTTCTCGAAGACGTCTATATCCTGATTCACGAAAAGAAGGTGAGCTCCCTGCGAGAGCTGTTGCCGCTGCTCGAACAGACTACCAAGATGAGCAAACCCTTGTTGATTATCTCGGAAGACGTCGAGGGCGAGGCTCTGGCGACACTTGTTGTGAACAAGCTCCGGGGAACTCTGCAGTGCGTTGCGGTAAAAGCTCCGGGCTTCGGCGACCGCCGCAAAGCAATGCTAGAAGACATTGCGGTTCTGACTGGCGGAAAGGCCATCAGCGAAGATCTCGGCATCAAGCTCGAGAACGTTAAGTTCGAAGAGCTCGGGCACGCCAAGAAGGTGACCATCGACAAGGACAACACCACGATTATTGCGGGGGCTGGCAAAGCCGTGGAGATACAGGCTCGTATTAGGCAGCTTCGTGCACAGATCGAAGACGCCACCTCCGACTATGACAAAGAAAAGCTCCAGGAACGCCTGGCCAAGCTGGTTGGTGGCGTAGCAGTGATCAAGGTGGGTGCGGCGACTGAGACAGAGCTCAAGGAGAAGAAAGCTCGCGTCGAGGACGCCATGCACGCCACTCGCGCGGCTGTCGAAGAAGGAATCGTCCCCGGAGGCGGCGTGGCGCTGCTTCGCTGCATCCCGGCGCTTGAGAAGCTCAAATTGCACGAAGATGAGGCCATTGGCGTCAACATTGTCAAGCGAGCTCTTGAGGAGCCTTGCCGCCAAATTGCCCAGAACGCTGGGCACGAAGGAGCGGTCATCGTTGATCGTGTGCGGGATTCGAAGGAAGAGAATTTCGGATTCAACGCAGAGAGTGGCGAGTTCGGCGACATGATAAAAGCAGGCGTAATTGATCCAGCCAAGGTCACTCGCCTCGCGCTGCAGAACGCCGCGTCGATCGTCGCGCTAATGCTGACCACTGAGGTTTTGATCGCCGACATCAAGGACGACGAGCAAACGGCTGCGGTGGGAGCAGGACATGGCGGCATGGGCGGAATGTACTAAGAAAATTAAGCTGCTTTGGAGGCAGCGCCCCTTCCGCGGCTCCACTCAAGGAATAATGCTGTCGGGTGTGGCTATAGTTGTGGCGGAATGAATGCGTGAAACAGTAAGCGCAATCCGCATGCCTGTCGCGCGCGCGGCGCGCTAATTTGCACTGTGTCCGGCAGTGCATGGATGTTTTGGGCCGCAGCGTTCGCCCCGGCTGCACGAAACGCTTCGTTGGCGCTTGTCACCGTGATGACGGTCTTAATCGGCGGACCGGCGGTGATGCATGTTCGAACAGTTCGGCGTTATGCGGACTCCGTCGCCGACCGAGAACGATGGGCGTCTATCGCCCCTCTGTTTTGGATCGACACGGCTGCTGAATGGGTGTTGAGTGCGGGCGCAGTGATCGTAATGGTGCACTTCCGCCGTTACTCGCTGATACCCCAGTTCCTGGGAGTCATTATCGGACTGCATTTTCTCCCTCTCGCGAGGCTATTGAGAGCGCCTCGTTATTACATTATGGGCACGGCTATGATTTTGTGCACGCTCGCTTCGGTTCTGATTCCCGAGGGCGAGATTCGCAACGTACTAGCGTGCGCAGGGATTGGTCTCCCGATGTGGTTCACCGCCGTGGTGATCCGGTCCCACGATTAGAGCTATCTCTGTCCCGCCTGTCAAAAGATGAAAAGGCTAGGGCAAACTGTGCACGTCACGTTTGGGAATGCAGCCTGCGCCCCATGTTTTCAGTAGATTCGTCCGTAGAGTCACCCCACAAAACTGTGCCCAAACTGTGTCCAAAATTATTTCGGGGTTGCCACAATTACCGTAATTGACATTCAATGCGTGTTGCCACCGCTTGTGTTTCAGTAACTTACAGAAGGCCGGGAGATGGGAAAGTCGTCCGGAGAATCCGGCTTACAGGCTCACCCGCTAAAACTTCCGCTGGGTGATGTACGGGCCGCTCAGCTATCGGCTGTGCGTGAACTGCAAAACCAGTACTTCAGCGGCTGAAGCCGTTCTGACTTTGAGATGCTCGTGCCGTAGCTGAAGCTACGGCCTACAAAGATTCCTTCGCGGTACAGCCTCGATAGACCCGGCCTGCAAAGATTGTAATCTTCTGACACCGGATCCAGTCCGGCTACTTATGCCACCCAATCGAAGCTGCGGCTTACCGCTTTCTTCCACGATTTGAAGAGCGATTCACGCTGATTTTCGTCCATTTGGGGATTCCAGGTGCGGTCTACCGCCCAATTGGCGCGGAGATCTTTGGTGTCGGTGTAGAAGCCGGTGGCCAGGCCCGCGGCGTAGGCTGCGCCTAACGCTGTCGTTTCCTTCACTGCTGGTCGCACTACCGGGATGTTCAGAATGTCCGCCTGGAATTGCATCAGAAGATTATTTTCAACCATGCCGCCGTCGGTGCGCAGGACGGCGATGGGAATCGCCGAATCTTTTTGCATGGCTTCGACCACTTCGCGCGTTTGAAACGCCGTGGCTTCGAGCGCGGCGCGGGCGATGTGAGCTTTATTGCTGTGGCGCGTGAGGCCGGCGATTACGCCGCGCGCGGACGTCTTCCAGTAGGGAGCGTAAAGGCCGGAGAACGCGGGGACGAAGTAGACGCCGCCGTTGTCGGCGACGGTGGCGGCGAGCGCTTCGATGTCCGAGCTGCGCTGTATGATTCCGAGGTTATCGCGCAGCCATTGAACCAGCGCGCCGGTGATGGCGATGCTGCCTTCGAGAGCATAACGCGCGGGCTCGGCGCCAAATTTGTAGGCTACGGTGGTGATTAAGCCAAATTTTGAGAAGACCGCGGATTCGCCGGTATTCATCAACAGGAAACTTCCCGTGCCGTAGGTATTTTTGGCTTCTCCGGGAGCGAAGCAGGTCTGCCCGACGAGTGCGGCTTGTTGATCGCCGATGATACCTGCGATAGGAACGCCTTCGATCGCGGGGAGCTGAACTCTGCCGAAGATTTCACCGCTGGAGGCGATACGCGGGAGAATCGTCGCGGGAATGCCAAATATTTCGAGAATTTCGGGATCCCACGCGAGAGCCTCGAGGTCCATCAACTGCGTGCGGCTGGCGTTGGTTGCATCGGTCGCGTGGATTCCGCCGGCTGCACCGCCCGTGAGACGCCGGAGAAGAAACGTGTCCACGGTGCCGAATAAAAGCTGGCCCGCTTCGGCCTTTGCGCGCGCGCCTTGCACGTTATTGAGAATCCAGCGAAGTTTCAGAGCGCTGAAATAGGTTGCGAGAGGCAAGCCGGTTTTGCGGCGGAAGCGATCCTGGCCGCCTTCGCGCGCAAATTCAGCGACGGCATCCTCGACGCGCGTATCCTGCCAGACGATCGCGTTGTAAACGGGCTCACCGGTGCGGCGATCCCAGGCGAGGGTGGTTTCGCGCTGGTTGGTGATGCCGATGGCAACGAGATCGCTGGGGCGCAGATTCTTCGCTTGTATGGCTTCGCTGATGACTTGCTGCGTGCGAAGCCAGATTTCGTCGGGATCGTGTTCGACCCAGCCGGGTTGCGGATAAATCTGCTGATGTTCGCGTTGCGCTGAGGAAACGATTCGTCCGGAGCGATCGAAGACGATGAAGCGCGTGCTGGTGGTGCCTTGGTCGAGCGCGCCAACGTACGCCGGCATCCGGTTTCCTCGGTCTTGGGTCTGTGGCGCTGTTTAACGAATGCGCGCGCGCCTGTGCGGCTCTCGAACGTGCAAGTGCAGGAAGGATTCCGTCAGGTTCCAGGCGAGGCTGGCCGCGCCGGGATGATATGACGGGCCGACATCACGGAAGAACGCATGATTGGCTTCCGAGAATTCCACGTTGACGTACGGTTTTCCGAGGCGCTTGCATTCGTCCACGATCGCGCGAATCTGATCCCGCCCGATGTGCTTATCCTGGCCGCCCCAGAAAAACAAAATAGGCGCGTGAAGTTCCGCGACGTGCGGCAGAAGCGAGGGAGCGATGCCGCCTCCGTAGAAGGAAATGGCCGCTTGCAGCGGCACTTTGGCGCAAGCGAGAAACGAAACGCGGCCGCCCATGCAAAATCCGACGCTGGCGATGCGATCGGTGTGGACGCCGGAATCCTTTGCCAACCATTCGAAGGCGGATTTAATGTCGAGGACCAACTGCTCGGTGGTGATCGCCTGCGCATGACGCATCCCGGCAGGAAAGTCGTCATAGGAGATTTCAAGGCCGGGCGCAGCTGTGCGATGGAAAAGTTCAGGCGCGATGGCGACGAGTCCGGCTTTCGCGAAGCGCTCGGTGACATCGCGGATATGGGCGTTGACGCCAAAGATTTCCTGGAAAACGAGAATTGCTGGGTATTTTCCAGGGTTTGCGGGGCGAGCGACGTAGGCGTCCATGGTCGAACCGTCCGCCACTGGCAGAGTTGTCTTCTGGGTCGAGATTTCCGCCACGCTGGGCCCTCCGGCAAGCAAGTTACCGGAAAGAAAACTACCATAATGGCGGGGGCGGGACATACCAAATAGGATTCGCTGGTCTCGCGAGGCAGCTTGCGGCTTATGATGAAAGCCCTAAGGCGACTTGGCCGGCGCGGAGAACGGTGCTGTGACCGTCGCGTGACGATTTGTGGTTAGGATATGCGGTGCCGAACTGCGCGAGTCGAATGCCGCGCCCACGGCATCCAACGCCGCATAAGGGGAGGCTTCACTATGAGCTGGCAAGACTACGTAACGCTGGGACGTTCAGGATTGCGCGTAAGCCCGCTTTCTTTGGGCACGATGACGTTTGGCACCGAGTGGGGCTGGGGCAGCGACGAAGCGCAGGCGCGGGAAATTTTTGACCGGTACGTTGATCAGGGCGGAAACTTTGTGGACACCGCGAACTTGTATACCGGCGGCAAAAGCGAACAGATGGTGGGGAAGTTCATCGGCGACAAGAAACTGCGCGACCGGATCGTGCTGGCGACGAAGTTTACTTTCAACACAGAACAGGGAAATCCAAACTCGGGCGGCAATGGCCGGAGGAACATTTACCAGGCGCTGGATGCATCGTTGCGCAGATTGCAGACCGATTATATTGATCTCTACTGGCTGCACGCGTGGGACACGATCACTCCCGTGGAAGAGGTTGTTGCGACGCTGACGGATCTGGTGCGCCACGGCAAGATTCGCTACTACGGCTTCTCGGACACGCCGGCATGGTACGTGGCGCGCGCGCAGACGCTGGCTGAAAAAGAAGGCAAGGAGCGGCTGATCGCGCTGCAACTCGAATATTCGCTCGTCGAACGCAACATCGAGCGCGAACATATTCCCGCCGCGCAGGAACTAGGGATCGGCGTGTTGCCTTGGAGTCCGCTGGCCGGCGGTTTTCTTACGGGCAAGTACAAGCGTGAAGGCGCTGAGTCTGGAAAAGGCGAAGGGCGGCTGGAGACGACTAAAGGCTCGGGTAATCCGGCGTTCAACAAATTCAGCGAGCGCAATTGGCGAATTCACGATGTGCTGATTAACGTGGCGAAGCAAATCAACAAGCCCGTCGCGCAGGTGGCGTTGAATTGGGTGATTACGCGGCCGGGAGTGACGTCCACGATCATTGGCGCTACGAAGATTTCGCAACTGAACGACAATTTGCAAGCCGCTGAATTCACGATTCCCGCGGAGCTGCGCAAGCGGCTCGATGAGGTGAGCGCGCCTGAAGCGATTCATCCGTACGTCTTTTTCGGGCCGGACATCCAACCGATGGTGACCGGCGGTACGTCGGTGCGGAAATGGGAGCCGGCGCAGCTGTCTGGTGCCCCGGCGACCAGCCTCGCTGCTGCCAAGGCGCAAGCTGCGGGCGACAAGTAGCCAGGGCCACGATCGCGATGGCGTTTTACCACGGGCCGTTTTCCGACCACTTCAATGGCGAGCATTTTTACAATTCTCCGAACGGGATGCCGCACGGCGGCAGAAGCGTCGTTAAGTGGCTAACGAACCGCGAGCCCGGGCCGTGGCCGAAATGGATTGACGCCGCGCCCGGGCCTCCGCCGCCTGAGCGGGTGAGCGACGGCGGCCTGCGCGCGACGTTTGTGGGTCATTCGACCGTCTTGATTCAGATGGACGGCGTAAATATTCTTTGCGACCCGATCTGGTCGGACCGAGCGAGCCCGGTTTCGTTCGCCGGGCCGCGCCGGCATCGCGCTCCGGGCATTCGTTTCGAGCAACTTCCTCCGATTGACTTGGTGCTGCAGAGCCACGATCACTACGACCATTTTGACGTGCCGACTTTGCGGCGAGTCGCGTCGCAATGGCGGCCAGGTTTTGGCGTGCCGTTGGGTGTGGCGCGGCGGCTGATTTCCAAGCGCATCGCGCAGCCGGAGCAAATCCGCGAACTGGATTGGTGGCAGTCCGCGGAAGCATTCGACAAGTTGCGTATCACCGCCGTTCCCGCGCGGCATTTTTCGGGACGCAGCTTGCGCGACCGCAATAAAACGCTCTGGTGCGGCTACGTAATCGAAGGGTATTCCGGCACCGTCTATTTTGCGGGCGACTCAGGTTACGGCGCGCATTTTCGCGCAATCGGCGCGCGCTTCGCGCAAATTCGTCTCGCGTTTTTGCCGATCGGCGCGTATCGGCCACAGTGGTTTATGGGGCCGGTGCACATTTCACCGGAAGATGCGGTGCGCGCGCACGAGGAAGTGGGCGCGGCTACGAGCGTTGCCATTCACTTTGGTACGTTTCACCTGGCGGATGACGGCCACGATGAGCCGGTAGATGAATTGAAACGCGCGCTGGACGCTCGCAAAACCGCGCACCGGTTTTGGGTACTCGATGCGGGAGAGGGAAGAGACATCCCCTGATCCGGGGCGCGGTTGGCGAGCACTATTTCGCGATGGTGTTTAACTTCACGTCCTTCATTTCTTCGATATTTTCTATGGTGATGGCGCGAGTTCCATTGCGTGTGTAGACCGTTCCGCTGACGCGCACGAATTTTCCGAGGAACGGCATCAGCTTTTCATTTTGGCTGGTGTCTGGCATGGCGGTGGACATTGGAGTGTAGATGTCGCCGCTCCGGGTCAGAATGATCAGCGGAGAGCCGCCCTTCGCGCACTCCTTGGCGCATTCGAGGTTGAACTCGGTGGCGCTCGCTTTGTGATTTTGAATCGGGCAGGCGATGTCGCGGACCAGGCCTTCGATGGTCGTTTTATATTCGGTTGGCTCTTCCTTAGCGTGGTCCTTGGCTTGGGCGCGTGTTACAGCTGCTGACGAGAGGGCGATGCCGAGGAAAAGAATTGTGCGGCAAGCTGCAGGCAATCTCATTTGGAGTTTCTCCCTTTATCTATTGGATCTGCGCGATTTGTTCGGATTGAGGGCATCGCCTCGTCTGCCCGCGTGCGCGAAATTTCCAGATGAATCTAGCACTTGCTGGCGCGGCATAGTTCATCTAAGCTCAAACTATGGAAGAAGCGAATCAATTGGCCAAACTGAGCGCGCAGTTGGCCGATCCGGCGCGCGCCACGATGGTGGTGAGCTTGATGGATGGCACGGCGCGTCCCACCGGAGAGTTGCAGATTGCGGCGAACGTTTCGCCGTCGTCGGCGAGCATGCATCTTTCGAAGCTGGTGAGTGCGCGAATCCTCACCGTGGTGAAACAGGGCAGGCTGAAGTATTACCGGATCGCGACGGCGGCGGTGGCGCATGCGGTGGAAGCGCTTACGATCGTGGCTTCGCCGGGAACGGCGATGCAGAAGGCCGCGCGCTCGTCCTTGAACCCGTTTGCGTTTGCGCGCACGTGCTACGACCATCTGGCGGGCAAACTGGGAGTGGTGGTGGTGACCGCGCTGCAAGGGGAGCAGTTCATTCGCGCGAATGGAAATGGTTACGAAGTGACGGCGCGCGGCGCGGAGTGGTTAGGCGAGATGGGAATTGATTGCGATGAACTGGCGCATGGAAAACGCATGTTCGCGGCGCAGTGCCTGGATTTTACGGAGCGGCGTCACCATCTGGCCGGGGCGCTCGGCGCGGCATGGCTCGATCGCATGGTTGAGCTGGACTGGATTGTAAGGTCGCGAGTGCCGCGCGCGGTGCGCTTGACGAGCAAGGGAAAAACGGAGTTGAGCAAGCGGTTGCGGCTGAAGTTTACCGACAATCAGAACGTGAAGTACGACGCAAACTGAACACTAGAGTTGGCCTCTTAACTTTTCTAATTTCCCCGATTCTTATATCTAAGCTCTTTCGATTAGAACTGCGTCAAAGACGAGTTCGAGCAGGCGCCGGATCTCTGCGTCCGATAGAGATTTCGGATCCACCAGATGCTCGAGAAAAAGTGTGTGCGAGAAGCCGCCCAGCGCCGTCGCAGCCGCGGCGCAGGAAACCGGGAGCGAGTGCGCCAGCGATTTCGCGACGCGCTGCAATAACTTGCCGCCGCATTCCGCCAGTCCCAGGCGGCGGGCGCGCAAACCAGCGGCAGCCTCGGGATGGCGCACGGCGAATAACTTGAATTCCAACGATAACAGGACCAGGCGGCGGTCCTTGGCATTCTGCACGTAATACTGGCGCAGGGTGCACAGACGCTGCGCCGGATTCTGTCGCAGTCGGAGCAGGGCATTCACCTCTTCGATTCGCTGCGCGACCCATTGTTCGAGCAGCGCGAAGAAAATATCCTCCTTGCTGTCGAAATTTGCGTAGAACGCTCCCCGAGTGTAACCGGCCTCCGCAGCAATGTCCTCCAATCGAGTGGCCTCAAAGCCGTCACGCGCGAAAAGCTGTTCGGCGGCTTGCAGGAGTTTTCTGCGAGTGGCGGCGGTGCGCGCCTGTTGGCGCGAGCCAGTGGAGACGGCCGCGCGGGACGCTGGAGTGCGGTTGCTGATGGCTCTCATCGCTTGCTTAATACTACACTCCTGACCGCTTTACAAGATACATACACGCATGTATATAATACTAGCCATCACCTCGTACGAAGTGGGATCACCACGTGGCCACCGCCGAACTCACACTCGATGCTGCTTTGTGGCGCCCGCGCCACAATCCGTGGCTCATTGCGGTGACGGTAACCCTGGCGACGTTTATGGAGGTGCTCGATACCTCCATCGCTAATGTGGCTTTGCCGCATATCGCCGGCACGCTGGGTGCTAGCTCCGACGAATCCACTTGGGTGCTCACCAGCTACCTGGTTTCCAACGCCATCATTCTTCCGATCAGCGCGTGGCTGGCCACACGGCTGGGGCGCAAACGTTTTTACATGTCTTGCGTCGCGCTCTTCGCCGGGAGCAGTTTTTTGTGCGGACTGGCGCCGAGCCTGGGGATGCTGATCCTGTTTCGCGTGCTGCAAGGAGCGGGCGGCGGGGGATTACAGCCGAGCGAGCAGGCTATTCTTGCGGATACGTTTGCGCCATCAAAGCGTGGGATGGCATTCGCCGTATATGGAATGGCAGTGGTGGTGGCGCCGGCGATAGGTCCGACGCTCGGTGGATGGATCACGGACAACTACAGCTGGCGCTGGATTTTTTATATCAACGTGCCCATCAGCTTGATTTCGCTGTATCTCACGCATCGCCTGGTGGAGGACCCTCCGTATTTGCAGCAAGAGAGGGTGCGCCGCAAGGGCATCAACGTGGATTACATCGGCCTGGGATTGGTGGCTCTAGGCATTGGGGCGTTGCAGATCGTTCTGGATAAGGGGCAGGAGGCGGATTGGTTTTCATCGCATTGGATCACGGCGATGCTGGCCGTTGCGATTGTGCTGCTGGTGACTTGGGTGATCTGGGAGTGGCGTCACGAGCACCCGATCGTGGAATTGAAGTTGCTGAAGAAGCGAAATTTTGCCACTGCGATGTTTTTCATGTTCGTGCTGGGCATCGTTTTGTACGGAACGACCGTTTTGATTCCGCAGTTTTTGCAATTGGAGCTTGGCTATTCGGCGGTGAGCGCAGGAGAGGCTTTGGCCGGCGGCGGCTTCATGATGATGCTGATGATGCCGATTTCGGGAATGCTGGTATCGAAGATGGACCAGCGGGTGCTGATGTCTGTGGGATTCGCGACCACCGCGGCAGCGCTCTACTACATGGCCACGCACATGACGCTGGGAATAGACTTCCAGACCGCGTCGATGTTGCGCGTTTATCAGGTGATGGGGTTGGCATTTATTTTCGTGCCTTCCAATACCCTTTCCTATGTGGACGTGCCGCCGGAGAAGAACAATCAGATTTCCAGCATGATCAGCTTCATACGAAACATTGGAGGCAGCATTGGAATCGCGCTGATCAGCACTTTCATCACGCGCTCGACGCAAGAGCGGCAGACCTATTTATCGGGACACATGAACATGGGAAATTCCACGTTTCGCCAGATGCTGGACGGACTTGTGGCGACACTGCGCAGTCAAGGGTTGAGTCCTGCGGAAGCGATGCGCCAAGCCTACGCGCGGATGGCTGCGCTTCTGCAAACGCAAGCCGCGACGCTGGCGTACACGGATGTCGTGTCCGGAATGGCCTTGATCGTGGCGTGTCTGGTGCCGCTGTGTTTCATCATGAAGCGCCCTCCTAAGGATTTGGCAGCGCCTCCGATGCATTAGAAGATCACCGTCACGACTTTTTCCTTTGGGTCAGGTCAATGCTTGACGGGCTCGTCTGTTGGATAGGTGATTTGCTTACCTCGGACGCGTGCGAACGGCGTGAGAGTATGCGGCTGGGCGCGTGAAGCGTTCATGATGTCTTCCACGGGAACGCCGCGGACGATTAGCGCGTCGGCGACCAACGAGCGGTGGCAGCGCCACGGCACTGCTTCGGCGCACATCAGCGCGGATGGTTTTGTTGTAGCGAGTGTCAGTGCGCATTCGAGCCCTTCCTGAAATTCCGGAGTCTGCATGTAGTCAGCGAAGCCGCGGAAGCTAGCGTTGTGCCAGCCGAGATTCTTCGAGTCAGCTCTGGCGTGGCGCAGGCCGCCCAGTTTTTTCAAGTGCACGTAGGCAATCTTGGCTTTGCGCAGAGATGGGCCCAGCGTCTCGCGATTGAATTGAGGATTGTGGCGGGAGCGCGGGATGGTGCGAATGTCTATCACGCGTTGGACGCCGTGCGCTTTGAGCAGATCGATGAATTCTTCTAAAGGCCGCGTGGAATGGCCGACGGTGAAAATTGTTGCCTTCGCATGTTTGCGGCGGGCGGGCATCGTGGATCACTCAGTGCGCCAAGGCTACGATTATATGCCGAGCACGCGGGTACAAACGCAAAAGTGGCATGCGGCAAAATTCATTTCGGCTCGCACGCATATCCGGCGATAATGGACGCGCCGGTGCGGCGAGATATTACGGGTCGGCGACGAATCGCGGTTCGAGGGCGTGATGGCAAAATTGAACGCGTTGTTTTGGGACAATGGGGGAGTGTTTCTGACCAACGGTTGGGATCGCAATTCGCGGCGGGCCGCGGTTGAAAAATTCCAGCTGGAATGGACTGATTTCGAGGACCGTCACGAATTGATGCTGAATGCTTTCGAGACGGGCCGCGCTACGCTCGACGAATATTTGCGCCGGACGATTTTTTACAAGCCCCGGACGTTTACTCCCGAGGACTTCGAGAAATTCATGTTCGAGCAGTCGCAGCCGTACGCCGAGCCGCTGGAATTCCTGGGTAAAATGGCGCAGACGCGCGCGTACATGATGGCTTCACTGAATAATGAATCGCGTGAAATCAATGAATACCGGATACACAAATTTCATTTGCGGGATTATTTTCAGGCATTTTTCAGTTCGTGTTATCTGGGAGTGCGGAAGCCGGAAGAGCAAATATACCGGCTAGCGCTGGAAATCGCGCAGCGCGAGCCGGAAGAAACCGTGCTGATTGACGACCGGGGATTGAATCTGGAATGCGCCCGGGAAATTGGAATGCACGGAATTCAATTTCAAAATGTTGGCCAACTGCGAGCGGAACTGGCACAGCTGGGAATCAGTGCCGACGCCCATTGAAACCTTAACGCAGACCTTGCAGGCAGAAAGCCGCTGAGCTAGCCAAGACTAATTCCCATGAAACTCGATACTCGCATATTTCCGGACATTGACGCCCTGAGCCGCGGGACGCTCGAAGAAGTGCTGTGCAATCTTAAAGAGGCGGTCGCGCAACGAGGGCGATTTGCGATTGCTCTTTCGGGGGGCCATACCCCGGCGAAGATGTATGCGCTGTGGGGCGCTCCGGGAAAATATCGTGACGAAACCCCCTGGGACCGCGTTCATATGTTTTGGGGAGACGAGCGCTACGTGCCGGCGGACGATCCGCTGAGCAACTATCGAATGACGCGCGAGGCGCTACTGGCTCACGTGCCGATTCCGGCGGCGAATGTGCATCCGGCGCCGACCAGCCTGCCGACGCCTGAAAAGGCGGTGGAAGCATATGACGCGCAGCTACGCGGTTTCTTTGGCGCGGCCGAGCCGGCGTTTGACGTGACGCTACTGGGCCTTGGGCCGGAGGGCCACTGCGCTTCATTATTTCCGGGGTCCCCTGCGCTGGAAGAAAAACAGCGCTGGGTGGTTGCGGTACAGGTGGCGGCCAAGCCGCCGAACCGGTTGACGTTAACGCTGCCGGTATTGAATCGCAGTCGAAACGTTTATTTCCTGGTGGCGGGAAAGGATAAGCGCGAAATCCTTGCGGCCCTGCGGTCCGAGCCCGATTCGCGGCCTAGCCAATATCCGGCGGGCAGGATCCGTCCGGCGGACGGGCGCGTGCTTTGGATGCTCGATCAAGCCGCCGCCGATTGACCGTAACTGCTTTTTTTCCTGATGCCTTCTGCGGGGTGGCACGTCTAACGTAAGACCAGAGCGAGGTACCCAAGATGTTCGTCGAGGCGCGCCAAAACGGCCTGATTTCAGTGAGAAATTTCGGGTGCCCGCGCGCGGAAGGCTGTAAAATAGGTTGAATTGCAGGCTGCGAGTTAACCGTTAACCGGATCGCCGGCGACACGCAGTTTAAGCCCTTACGCCGACGAGCCGAATCAAGTCGAGACGACCTACACGAATCATGATGCGACGACCTACGAAGAGGACATCTGTACCTGCCGCAGCGCCGATTGCCTTGCTGGCAATGTCGCTGGTTCTTTCCGCCTGCACCACCCGGACTGCGGAGACCGCGCCCAATCTTGCCGTGCCGGTGACGGTGGCGAAGGCTGAACAGAAGACCGTGCCGATCAACCTGACCGCTATTGGGACGGCGGAAGCGTATTCGACCGTTTCGATCAAGAGCCAGGTGAACGCGATTCTCAACGAGGTCCATTTCAAACAGGGCGATTTCGTGAAGAAGGGCGATCTGCTTTTCACACTGGATGCGCGGCCGTTTCAATCGTCGCTCGCACAAGCACAGGCAAATCTTGCGCGCGACAAGGCGCAGGAAGAATTGAATCAAGTGCAAGCCACCCGGTACCAGAAGTTGTACGCCGCGGGAGTGGCGCCGAAAGAGCAGTACGACCAGATGCGGGCCAACGCCGACGCTCAAGACGCGCTGGTGCACGCAGATGAGGCGGCGGAGGAATCCGCTAAGTTGCAACTGCAATACTGCACGATCTATTCGCCGGTGGATGGACGGACGGGCGCGCTGCAGGTTTATCCGGGAAACCTGGTGAAAGAGAATGACGTGCCGGTGCTGGTGGTGATCAACGAGATTTCGCCGATCTTTGTGGATTTTTCCGTGCCCGAGCAGTATCTGGGCGTGGTGAAGAAATATATGTCCGGCGGTCGCTTGCAGATTCAGTCCACGCCTTACGGCGATACAGTACCGGAGACGGGCTACCTCACGTTTGTGGACAACAATGTGGACAACACCACCGGAACGATCAAGCTGAAGGGCACGTTTCCCAATGGCGACCGCAGGCTGTGGCCCGGACAATTTTCTACTGTGTCGTTGCGGCTGGCCGAAGAGGAAAAGGCGATCGTAGTTCCTTCGCAGGCCGTGCAGACCGGCGCTTCGGGCGATTTTATTTTCGTTGTGAAGTCTGACGACACTGCGGAATCGCGTCCAGTGAAAGTGGCGCGGCAGATTGACGGAGAGTCGGTGATTTCGAGCGGGATCGCGCCAGGCGATACCGTTGTGACGGACGGGCAGCTGCGGCTGATACCTGGCATCAAGGTACAAGTGAAGAAGAGCAGCCAAGGCAGTTAGAGAATTGCAATGATTAGCATCGCCGAACCATTCATACGCCGTCCGGTCATGACCACGCTGGTCATGCTGTCGATTCTGCTGTTCGGCATCCTCGGCTATCGCGCGCTGGCAGTCAGTGAACTTCCCAACGTAGATTACCCGACAATTGAAGTGGGAGCTTCGTTGCCCGGAGCGAGTCCGGAAACAGTCGCTTCGGCAATTGCCACGCCACTTGAGAAGCAGTTCTCCACGATCGCCGGCATCGAGACGATGACCTCGTCCAGTTCTCTCGGCGGGACGTCCATCACGTTGCAATTCGACCTGAGCCGCAACATTGACGGCGCGGCACAAGATGTGCAAGCGGCGATTTCTCGCGCCTCGTCGCAATTGCCACCGAACATGCCGACGCCGCCGACCTACAACAAAGTGAATCCGGCGGTGCAGCCGATTCTATATATCGCAATGGGTTCCAAGACGCTGCCTCCCTACACGGTTGACCGCTACGCCGAGACGCTGATGGGCCAGCGGATTTCGATGGTGAAGGGCGTCGCGCAGGTGCAGGTGTACGGTTCGCAGAAGTACGCGGTGCGTATTCAGCTGGACCCGCAGGCGCTGGCCACGCGGCAAATTGGCGTGGACGAAGTTCATACCGCGATACAAAACGGCAACGTGAATTTGCCGGTCGGTACATTGTATGGAGACCATCGGGCGTTCACTTTGCAGGCCAACGGACAATTGACACATGCGTCCGAGTACCGACCGCTGATCATAGCCTATCGAAATGGCTCGCCGGTGCGGCTCGAAGACGTGGGCAAGGTGTACGACAGCGTGCAGGACAATCGCGTCGCGAATTGGTGGAACGATACGGAATCCGTGGTACTGGCCATCGAGCGCCAGCCCGGCACGAACACTGTGGAAGTGGTGGACGCGGTGAAACAGTTGCTTCCGCAGTTCCGCGCGATTATTCCGCCTTCGATTCACATGCAAACTTTGTACGACGCGTCGGAATCCATTCGCAATTCCGTGGCAGACGTGAAATTCACGCTGTTCCTGGCCGTGGCGCTGGTGATCATGGTCATCTTTTTGTTCCTGCGAAATCTTTCCGCCACGCTGATTCCCAGTTTTGCGCTGCCGATGTCCATCATCGGCACGTTTGCGGTGATGTATGTACTGGGCTACACGATTGACAACTTATCGCTGATGGCGCTGACGCTTTCGGTGGGCTTCGTGGTGGATGACGCCATCGTGATGCTCGAAAACATCGTCCGGCACATGGAGATGGGCGAAAGCGTGATGGAAGCGGCGCTCAGCGGTTCGCGCGAGATCGGGTTCACGATTCTTTCGATGACGATTTCGCTGGCGGCCGTGTTTTTGCCTGTGTTTCTGATGGGCGGCATCATGGGACGGCTGCTGCATGAATTTGCGGTGGTGATTATCACCGCGATTCTGGTGTCCGGCTTTGTCTCGCTGACGCTCACGCCGATGTTGTGCAGCCGATTTTTGCGGCCGGTGGCGGAACAGAAACACGGGCGCGGATACATGGCGCTCGAGCGATTTTTCGACCGGTTGTTGCGCTACTACGACGTCTCGTTGCAGTGGGCTTTGCGGCACCGGGTATTCGTGATGGCCGCTTCGGCCGTGATCCTGGTCGTTACAGCGTGGCAATTTATGGTGATCCCCAAGGGCTTCTTGCCGCCGGAAGATCGCTCGCAGATATTTATTACCACCGAGGCGGCGCAGGGAATATCGTTCGATGCGATGCGGGCGCACCAGTTCGAACTGAACAAGATTGCGCTGGCTGATCCGAACGTGCGGGACTTCTTTTCGGGGGTTGGGGACTTTTCGTCGAGCAATGTGGGAATCATGTTCCTACACCTGAAAGATCGTCCCGAGCGTCCCATAATTCCCAGCCCGTCCCTAACCGCTCTAGCTGCGAAGTATGGAAACGTCCCGATCGTCGGGAGCTCACTGCGCGGGGTTGGGCGGCTCTTTGCACATCACGAAACGATTGACGAGGTGATTGACGAATTGGGCGCGAAGTTTGCGCCGGTGACTGGCATGACTGCTTACATGCAGAATCTGCCGCCGATTCAAGTGGACTCCCAACTCAGCAAGAGCCAGTACCAACTGGCGTTGCAAAGCCCGGACACGCAAGAGCTGTACCGCGAGTCCGTGGCGTTCCAGCAAAAGATGGCCAAGCTGCCCGGGCTGGAAGACGTGACCAGCGACCTGCTGATCTCGAATCCTCAGGTGAACGTCAATATTGACCGCGACAAGGCGTCGGCGCTGGGGGTGACGGCGGAGCAGGTCGAGGACGCGTTGTACACGGCCTACGGACAGCGCCAGGTTTCGACGATCTACGCACCCAATGATGAATATTGGGTGATCATGGAGCTCGAAGACAAATACCAGAAAGATCCTGCAGCGCTTTCGATGCTGTACATTCGTTCGAGCAACGGCACGCTGGTGCCACTGAACGCGGTCGCGAGCCTTTCATCCGGTCTCGGACCGCTGACGGTGAACCATTTCGGACAACTGCCTGCCGTGACGATCTCTTTCAATTTGGCCAAGGGCGTGGCCATCGGCGACGCGGTGGATTCGGTGAAGAAACTGGCGCGCGAGGAATTGCCGCCCTCGGTAACGGCGCAATTTCAGGGAACTGCGAAGGCCTTTGAAGCGTCGCTGACTGGTCTGGGCCTTTTGCTATTCATGGCCGTGCTGGTGATTTATATCGTGCTCGGCATTTTGTACGAGAGCTTCATTCATCCGATCACGATTCTTTCCGGGCTCCCTTCGGCGGCCTTTGGTGCGCTGCTTACGTTGCAGATTTTCCACTTGAGCCTGGATCTTTATGGGTTCGTCGGCGTGATCATGCTGATCGGCATCGTGAAGAAAAACGCGATCATGATGGTGGACTTCGCTGTGGAGCGCGAGCGCACCGGACACAAGACCGCGGCCGAGGCGATCTATGAAGGCTGCCTGATTCGGTTCCGGCCGATCACGATGACGACGATGGCCGCGTTGATGGGTACCGCGCCGATCGCGTTTGGTATTGGTCCCGGAGCTGATGCACGGCGTCCGCTGGGCCTCGCGGTGGTCGGCGGATTGATCTTCTCGCAGATGGTTACGCTGTATTTGACGCCGGTTTTTTACACGTACATGGACACATTCCAGGATTGGCTGGAAGTCCATTTCGGGAAAGCGACCGGAAAAGGGAAACGCGAACTCGCGGACGGCCACGCTTCGGCCGATTAGCAGACGCCCAGCGCGGAATTCTATTTCGCGCAAATCCCAGGAAGCGATTGCCCTCTCGTACAGTTTCGCCTGCCAGCCTGTACCAAAACCACCTGTCACTTCGTACCATTGACCCTGAAAATCCCAGTGCTTAGCATGGGTGCAGGACGCGAAAGCGTCCCGGAATGTGGGGATTGGATACCCGTGTTTCGTCCTGGCCTCGCGGGGACTCAATCAGAATGCCATTTGGCGAAGACCTGCCAAGAGATATCAGAATGCGCCGCAACCGGCGCGGTCCTCGGATGAATTCGCGCGTGCCGGTAATCATCGAGTGGAACGGCAAGGTGGGGCCGGTGCATCTGGCGCCGGCGTTTACACGGGTGGTGAACGCGTACGGCTGCCTGCTGGTGTGCCCAAAGGAAATGGAATTGCAGACACGTTTGCGTGTGACAAACATGGCCACACGGCGAGCGGTGGATGGGCACGTGGTGTGGAAGGGAATGAAACGGCCGGACGGATGGGATCTGGGCGTGGAGCTTATTTCGGCTGACCAACATTTCTGGGGTGTCGAGCTTTGAAAACCGAAACGTTTAGGGCTCCTGCGGCGAAATCGTCGATTCCGCCGGCAAAAACGAAGACGACGGCTGCGCGAGCTGTGACGCAGTCCGGCTCACACGCAAGCTCGGGAGCGTCGGGGGCAAGCCAAACGGTCGCCGGTGAGGAACGACGCCGCGGCCAGCGCGTGCTGCTGCGTGTGCGGGCTAATATCCACGTGGCACTCCAGGGCAAGCCGACGACTTTCGATACCACCACACTGAGCGTGAATAGTCATGGTGCACTGATCATTTTGAAGCAGAACTTGCCGCTCGATACGCGGCTGGTACTGGAACATTGCGGCACGAAAGAACGAGTTGCCTGCAAAGTGATTCGTTCGCCTCGCGAAAATCCCGACGGCTTTCAGATTCCAATCGAGTTCGATTCTCCCGCTCCGAATTTTTGGGGGATCGCATTTCCGCCGAGCGATTGGCGGCCGGACGATCTGTAGACTCTCGCTCGCTTCACTTCGCCGCTAGGCGTGCTGCGCAAAGGGCAGCTTGTGCAAGTCGAGGTTTCCGCCGGAGAGAATAATTCCTATCTTTCTTCCTGATGCGCCGAGTTTTCGGAATAGCGCTGGAGCCGCCGCCACGGCGCCAGAGGGTTCCACGACGAGTTTGAGGCGCTCCCACAACAGCAGCATTGCCTCCACGATTTCGTCTTCGGTTACGAGCGAAACTTCGTCGAGCTTGTCGCGCAGGACCGCATACGTCAGCGGGCACAATTGCGCACGCAGGCCGTCTGCCATCGTTTCGGAGGCAGACTGCGGCTCAATTTTTCCAGAAGAGAGCGAGCGGTAAGCATCGTCTGCATTGCGCGGCTCGCCGCCGACCACTCGAATTCCCGGACGCATTCCCTTCGCGGCGATTGCAGTTCCGCTGAGCAGTCCGCCGCCGCTTACTGGAGCGAGCACTATGTCCAAATCGCGAACTTCTTTGAGCAGTTCCAGCGCAGCCGTGCCTTGCCCGGCGATCACGCGCGCGTCGTTGTAGGGATGCACCAGGTGCGCGCCGGTGCGATTCATGATTTCGGCGGTGACGGATTCGCGCGAAGCGAGATTGGGCTCGCACTCGGTGATCTTGCCGCCGTACGACTGCACCGCGCGCATCTTCGCGACGGATGAATTCGAGGGCATCACGATGTACGCGGGAATGCCTCGCCAGCGCGCTGCTTGCGCTAATGCTGCCGCGTGATTTCCAGACGACGGCGCGACGACTCCGTTGCGCGCCTCCTGCTCGGTGAGCGAAAAAACGGCGTTGGTGGCCCCGCGAATCTTGAACGACCCTGTCTTCTGCAAATTCTCGCATTTGAAGAAGAGCCGCGCGCCCGCGATTTCGTCGAGCGAGGAAGAAGTGACGACCGGCGTGCGGTGAATGTGCGGGGCGATGCGCCGGTAGGCGGCGCGAATGGCGTCCAGGTCGGGAGGAGTGGATTGAAATTTGTTGGGTTTGTAGTCAGTCAACATGACAAGGGCGACGGTTCATTATGGCACATCGCTTTTGTGCACATGGAGCGCAAATTCCGAGCGACACTGCATTAAAATTATTGACTCCGGCTTGTCCGAGTGTAATTCTCGAAATCCCCCTTCCGGAAGTGCCTTCGTGAAAATCAAAAATGAAAGCATCGAGGGAGGAGTCCATGTCCAGCAACGAGCGCCGCATTGTCCCCCGCAAGGCTTACACCATACCGGTGCGGTTCAACGTAATCTCGCAAGAACTGGCAGCTGTCGGTCCGCGCGCGAAGATGGGCATTCCGCGCGGCGCCACGAAATTCCTGGAAACGATTCCGCTGCTGCAACAGGGCGAAACCGTCAACCTTTCGGAGCGGGGGATTCGCTTCAAGACGCGGCATAGCCTGAGCGTTGGCGAGAGTGTGGAATTATTTTTCACGCTGCCTACGGAACTGACCGGGCGCGCGATTGAGGACGTGGAGTGCAATGCGCGGGTAGTGCACGTGGACCGCGAAGCGGACATGTCCGGTCACATCAGCGTCGGGGCGTCCATCGAGTGCTTCGAGCGCACGTCGGTGGCACGCAACTGGGACAATTAGGCGCGGTCGTCGCGAGCTATCTAGCGCGGCGCGATGGCACTGTGAACGTAACTTTCGCAGCCGTGGTGTTGTCAAACTGATCGGAAACCTGTACGGCTATCGTGTGTTCACCCGGCGGCAAATCGACAATTGAGATCTGATAATTTTCTTTGAGCGCGTCAGAGAGCACACCGACGGGAAAGGTGGTAAGCCAATCACCGGCATCCACGCTGTATTGCGCGTGCGCGATGGCGACCGCAGAACTCACGCCTTCAAAAGTGATCTTTACAGCGGGGCTGCTGGTATCGGCGCGCAGATTTTCGATGCGCGGCGGGGTGTTTTCGATCTCAAAGCGATCGCTGATGCGTTCATTCGCCAAAGCATCCTGCAACGGGTTCGACGGCGAATCCGAGGCCACAATCTTCAGGTAGTACGCGCCATCGGGCATTGTGGTCGTGTCCCAGGAATAGAAGTGCTGGGTCACTTTGTCTTTCAGTAGCCGCCAGTTGTGTTCACCTTCGCCGCGGTAGTAAATCGAGAAAACCAGGTCGTCGTCGTTATCGTCGTGCGCGTTCCACAGAACGCTCTGGTAACCCTTCTCTTCGAACCCTTGCGGCGGAACCTCAACCTTGGGCGGCTTTGCGGCAGCGTCCGTAATTATGATATTTACCGGGAAAGGACTCGGCCCAGGACGCTGCGGCATTTTGAGTTGCACGGCGGCAGCGGTGGCCGGGCCGCCTTGAGCGACGGAAAATCCTTGGACGCGGACCCCAGGATCTTGAATTGCGATATCATCCACCACTGGCGCGACGTTTTCCGACTGGTAGGCCACGCTGACCCAGGAAATATTGGGCGGAGCACCCTTGTCCGTCTCGAGGAAAACCGCTTTCCATTGAATGAAACGCGCTGGAGGGCAGGAGACCCCTTCGCCGGCTACGTTTGAGTACGGGCCGGCCCAGGGGCTCCAATTTTTCTCGGGGCTGGAAGTGTTTCCGGAGCGGACGTAGAAAGCGACTTTGCCTTGCGTGGCGCCGTTATCGCCCCACCAAGTCAAGCGTCCCCAATGGGAAAAAATCTTGGCGTCGAAGGGATCCGATTCGAAGCTGCCTTGGGACTCGTAACCCGGACCGAGGGTAAATATTTTTCCGGGGTTCGCGGTGCCGACCAGCATGGCGCCATCGCGGCCCGCGATCAAACTGGTTACTTGCGCGGAAGCGGTTTTGGCGATGCTGGAATAGACGTTATTTCCTTCCAGTTCGATAATGGCGCCCTTGTTGCCCGTGCCGAGCAAAATCTTGCCGTCAGCGGATAGGCCCATCGCGAAAACGAGGTCCTCGCGCGAAGTCCACACGGTGGTGGGTGCGCCTTCGGGTGAGATCTCCACAACGTCCGAGCCGCCGGTGGTGGAAGGAAAGAACGAAAATGGCGCGGCGGCCTGCGCGGGCTGAGCCTGGATCGAGAGCGTGGTGGTACCGGGCTGTGCGTTCAACGGGGATGCCTGCTGCGGCGTGACAATCGCAGTGAGCGGCGCTGGCGAAGGCGCTCGCTGCTTTTCGCCAATCGCGGCGGCGTAGATTTTGCCGGCGGAGTCGGCTAGCAGGGAAGTCACTTCTTTCTTGTCTGTTTCGTAGAGGACGAACGCCGGGCCGGCTTTCGGCGGCCCCTGCGCCTCTTTGCGGCTGATTTCGATGCGCAAAATCAAACCGTCAGGATCGGTGCCTACGAGCAGGTTGCCCTTGGAATCAAAGGCCAGCGAACGTGCGTGGCGTTCATCGCTCTGATAGAAAAGTTCGCCCTTGCCGTCTGGTGCGACCGCGAAAATCTTTCCGTCGTCACCGGTACCGGCGAAGAGGACTCCCTGCGCGTCTATAGCGAGCGCCCAGATGTATTTCGATTTCGGGTCGAAGAATACGGACTTCTGTCCCTCGGGAGTTACCTTATAAATTTTGCCGTCGGGCGAAGTGCCGACGTACAGATTATCGTGCGAATCGAAGGCGATCGCTTGCGCGGCCAGTTCCGGAGATTCGAATACGGTTGCCGGCTTGGCGGGATCGTCGAAGCGGAGCACTTTGGCATCGGAGCCGCCGGCGCCGTAAATGCGGCCGCGCGAATCCATGCGCAGCGCCCATAAATACGCGAGATTCGGATCGGAATATGAAGCGAACTTCAGCGCGGGCATCAGACGGCCGTCGCTGCGTACGGCGACGCCCTTGGCCGTGCCCTTCTCGAAATCGGAGAAATCCGACTGCCGCCAGAAGCGGGTGTGTTCGGCATAAACCAGCGCAGGCGCCGCAATCGCCAGAATCAGGATGCCCGCCAGAATGGTCCGCCGTATCATCGTTCAAAATCTCCTTTGCCAGGGGACGTCACTTCACCGTAATCGTGAGCGTGCGCTCGCCCGTCACCACTTGATGCATGTCGACCGACCATTCTCCCGTCATGGACTGATACACCAGCCGGGCGCCGCCGGGATTCTGCCGCTGATCGAGCACATTGATCGCCGAGGCCGGAGCATTGGGCATAATTTTGTCTTCGACCATCAGCGTTGGCGTGGGTTGCAGAAGGGTCGCGTACAGGCGATCGTTCTGATGCTGGCGATTGATCAGCTTGATCAATTCCTCGAGGCCCGGCAGTTGGCCCTGCGAGGTGGCTTCAAGCGTGTCCACGGTGCGATTGGCGGTTTCGGCGTCGCTGATCACGAGTTGCAGATTGCCTCGCCCTGCTTGCTCGGGAATTTTGATCGGTATCTCCTGAACGAATGACGGGCCGCGATAAGGGCGCAGCTGAACTTTCACGGCGACGGTGTCTCCGGGATTCACTTCGTTCTTTTCGATCCAGGCGTTGTCAATCGTGGCCCAGCGGCGTTCGGCGAGCGCGGTTACGCGCAAATGAATGCCGTTGATGTGGGGCACTTCGTATGGATTCAGGTAAATCTGCGTGAACACGCTTTGCACGTTGCTGGCAACGAAGAAGCCGCCCGGCACAGGCATGTCCGTGGGCGCGTAGAGATCTTTTAATTCGACGGGCGTGTGGCCCTGAATGTCAATCTGGCCGTCGAGCTCGAGCGTCGAGCCCTCGCCGTACGCGGCGTTTCCCACGATGCCATTGAAAGTAGCTAATGCCACGAGCACGGGCGTTAATTGCGGGTTTTCGATCAGTTCGAAATGAAATTGCTTTTGAGTCGTTGGCGTTACCAGCGTCACATCCAGCGGAATCATCGGAGGGCCTGCGCCTAAATGGCCGGCGATGGCGGTGACGCGATCCTGGGTCAGAGTTCCAATCGTTCCCCCGGTGGTGATGATTTTTGTGGAGGCCATCGCCGACGCGAGCGTGGTGACCACGTAGGCGCGGGCGATCGGAATGGATACATTGCCAAACGAAAAAATCGGGTGTCCGCAGGCGAGGATTTGGTCCTTCTCGACCGTGGTGACCGTGCATCCCGGAGTGAGAGATAGATCGCCGCGAATCAGTTCGACTCCGACCATATCGCCGGGTTTTAGCTGCTTATCCGCGGGCGACGGCGCCGTGGTGCCTCCGGCCATCATGGACATTCCCCAACCGGCGAGTTCCTTACTGAAGCGCGCAATTGTCTCCGGATACAAGCCCGTGGAAACCAGCGGCGTCTCGATGGGAACCAGGAACTGGCCAGAGCCTACGCTGGTTTGGCGCGCAAAATTTTCGGGGAGAGGAACCTCAGGCGTGAAAGCGTTGCTCGCGGTATTCGTGGGAGCAGCCGGCGGAGTGTGGGGTGAAACGTCCGACGATTTCTGCACATCCAGCATATTTTCAATCGGGGTTACGCCGCCGATGGCTTCCTTGCTGAAGACGCCCAGTTTCAGGGATAGCGCGCCCGCCAGTTTGCCGTCGAAATAGACAGGGCTGCCGCTCATGCCGGCCACAACGCCGGTGTGCTCGACTTTATCGCCCAACAGTTGGACGAGAATCACATCCTGCTTCGGTCCGAGCGCGTTGTGCAGGACGCCGAGGACCACGAGATCCACTTTCTCGATCGTGTCTCCCGTGAAAATCGTGTAAACCTCGCCCTTCATCCCCGGCTGCACCTGGCTCAAGGGAAAAATCGCCGGCGCGTCGTCCGCGTTCGTTGCCAGAGCGAAAACCAGGACCAGAGCGACAAGAAATGGTGGAAGCAGTCTCCGGAGGGCCACAGGCATGAGACATCGATGATACCTGCCGCATATCTGGGAAGCAAATCGGGGCATGTTAGAATTTCGCCGTGAGCAAAAAGAAGATTTCGCCCGGCGGACAGATCACGGGTGTCGTGGAACTCCCTGGAGATAAGTCTATTTCGCATCGTTACGCGATTCTGGCGTCGCTCGCCGAGGGGACGAGCGAGATACGAAACTATTCGCCGGCGGCGGACTGCGCCAGCACACTTGAATGCTTCCGGCGCCTCGGGATCGAGATAGACGCGAGCCGCGAGCGGGTGCGGATTGCAGGAAAGGGCTTGGACGGATTGAAAGCTCCGCGGAAGATCATTGACGCGGAGAATTCCGGCTCGACAATTCGCATGGTTTCGGGAGTGCTGGCCGGTCAGCCTTTCACTTCGAAAGTTACGGGAGATAGCTCGCTGCGACGCCGGCCGATGCGCCGCGTGACCGATCCTCTGCGGCAAATGGGCGCGGACATTCGCGCCGAAGATGGAGACCGCGCGCCGCTGGAAATTCGCGGCGGAAAATTGCACGCGATTGACTACACGCTGCCGATTCCGAGCGCGCAGGTGAAGTCCGCAATCTTGCTCGCAGGGCTATTCGCGGAAGGCGTGACTACCGTGCGGGAGTCTATCCGCACGCGCGACCATACGGAGCTGGCTTTGCGCGAGTTTGGCGCTTCGGTGCCGATCGCGGCTGGGCAAATCAGAATTCATCCACGGCCAAAATTACAGCCACGGCAACTGATTGTTCCCGGCGATCTTTCTTCGGCGGTTTTTTTGATTGGCGCTGCGTTGATCCTGCCCGAATCTTCGCTGATGCTGCACAACGTCGGGTTGAATCCAACGCGCGCGCGGGTGCTGGATTTCCTGATTTCGATGGGAGCTTCGATCAATCTGGCTTCCGTGCAATTGCGCGATGGGGAATTGATTGGCGACGTTTCCGTGCGCCATGCGGCTCTTGCTGGCGGCAATATTTCCGGCGCGCAGGTGGCGGAAATGATTGACGAACTTCCGATGATTGCGGCGCTGGGCCCGTTCACGGAGAAGGGAATCGAGATTCACGATGCGCAGGAATTGCGCGTGAAAGAAAGCGACCGGATCGCTGCGCTCGCCGCGGGGTTGCGCGAAATGGGCGCGCGCGTGGAGGAATTTCCGGATGGGATGCGCGTCGAAGGGCGTGCCTGCGGGAAATTGCGCGGCGCAAAAGTGGATCCTCAGGGCGACCACCGCATCGCGATGGCGATGGCGGTGGCGGCGCTTGGTGCTGACGGAGACACGGTCGTCCGCGAGGCCGATTGCGTGGGCGTTTCGTTCCCCGATTTCTTCACGATCGTAGAAAAACTCCGCGGCGGCGCGGATTCCTGACGTGCTGCGACGAGCAAATGGCTGGAAGAATGCCAGAGGTATTGGTTCAAGATGGGTAAAGGATTTGCGATCGGTATGTACGCATTTGGTGCGGCTCCAAGTCGCATCCTGGTCGCCGAACAACGCATCCCACTGTCATTCCGAGGGCGAATTTAGCCCGAGGAATCTGATTTTTCGCGAGATTTCAACCAAGAAGCAGATCCCTCGCTACGCTCGAGATGACACACGCTTCACTTTTTTGCAGGGTGTCTAACGGGAGAGCGGGGTTACGAGGACTTGCGCAGGTAAATCGTGCCGTAGCTGGTGGCGATGGAAATTTTCGGGCCTTGTGAGCCGACGCTCCCGTTCAGCCGTCCCATGCCATTTTCGTTGTCTAGTTTCAGCGCGGAATCGTCGAAATCACTCTGCACTTCGCCCGAGCTCGATACGGCCGAAATTTGGAACTTCGATTCCGATGGCAGCGTCAAATCCACTTCGCCTGACTCATTCGCGATATTGAGGTCCGCGCGCGGAGGCTGCGAATAAGAGACCTTGATGTTGCCGTGCGTGTCCGCGATATCCAGCCGCCCGGCTACGTTTTCGACTTCCATGTCTTTGTCGTGAGTTGACAGCTTGGCGGACCCGCCCACATCGGAGACGCTAATCTCGCCCGAATCCAGTTCCAGGCGTCCGGTCATGTGCACCAGCGATAGGTCTGCCTTCTCTGAAGCGTAGTGCGTGGTTTTGGCGACGTTGCGTATGCGAATCGGGCCGAAGAATTCACCTGCAAATGTGGCATCGCCCGCAACGTCGTTTACTTCAAGCTCGTTCCCGCGCCCAGTGACGCGCAGATTTCCGGAGACGTTGCTGATGCGCGCGTCGCCCGACTGGAGTTGCGCCGTGACGTCCGAACCTGCATCGTGAATTTCAATATCGCCGTGCTGCGTGGCCGCAGTCACCGCGCCGGAAACTCCGGAAATGCTGATGTCCCCGCGGTTTGTATTCGCGGTCAGGGATGTTTTCGCAGGCAGGGTGACGTCGAGGTCCGCGGTGACCTCTTCACCGCTATCGGATGAGTTGACCGGATGGACGAGGTAGCCGTCGCCGCTTTTTTCGATTACCACTTTGACCGATTTTAGCCGGCTCTCCGCTGCTGAGTCCGTATCGGCGACCGCGGTTTCGTTTACATTCACGCGCAGGTCGTTTCCATCGCCCACATGGATCATGATCGAGCCACGGCCGGTGCTGACAGTGACATGCGAACCTGCCGGAATCGATTGGGGCGACACTTCCTGGTTTTGCGTCGCCTTGTGATCGAAGAGGCCGACGTTAATATTCAGGTCCGGCATCTTCTCGCGCACGCGCGAGTAAATTCCCATTCCCGCTAGAACCAGAACTACCAGAATCAACAGCGCCGCTTCACCCCCGGTGAGCAGGGGCGGCCGCGTTTGCCCCGCGTGATGGGCGCTGGCGTTGTCTATGAGTTTTGCGACGCCCCAGAGAATGATCAGGACGGGCCAGTATCGCCAAAAAAGATGCCACATGCGCAAATCGGGATTGAATCGCGCGAGTAAGAAGAGGACTCCCAGCAGAATCAGGAGCAAACCGCCGAAGATGGAACTGCGCTGCCTTACTCCGTTGCTCACGCGTGCCTCACGAGCCGGTATGACCCTCTTTCGAAGCCAGTGACTGCGCCGTAAGCACGATGCCCGCAACGATCAAGAGCACCGGCCAAAGATCTCCGAAGCTATAACGGCTGTACTGTGCAATCAGAAAGAGAACTCCCACGGTGATGATCATCAGCGGGCCCATCAGCCCGCGCACGCGGCAGTGGGCGCATCGGCAAGCTGTGCTGCTGGGACTGGGATCGGACATCGCGGTTTCTCCTAGGACACTTTCTTCATGCGATCCCACAAGAGCCATCCGCCGAAAATAATGAGGACCACGGGCCAAGACCTCTCGAACCAGTCCCGTTGCAGGAGGCCGAAGTTCGCGAGCAAAAGCAGAACGCCGATGCCGATCAGGACCATCGCCCCGATCGGTTTGCGTCCCTCGCCTTCGATCAGGTTCGCGGGCTCAGGCTCGCCTTGGCGGCGGGCGAGGGCGGTGCGGTAGGCTTCAATGGGCATGTAAAAATAAAAACAGCCGAGAGCGATTCCGAAAAACGCGTCGTAGGAAGCGGGAATATCGCTGCTGAGCAGCGCGATGATTCCTCCGAAGATCAGCACATGGATCAGCGCCTTCACATACTGGCCGTTGTACACCGCGCCGAGCCCAGGAATGAATCCCAGAGTTGCAGCCAGGCCTGGATTGACGCTCGATTTTGGCTCAAGCGGCGCGGAAGGACCGCCGAGCAATCCCGCGAGACAATCCTCACAGTAAAGTGCTCCGCGCACTTCGCGAGTACACTGCGGACACAAGGCCTTCCCGCAATTGCGGCAATACCCGGTAGCCTCCACATCTGTGTGCACCGCGCAGGTCATCGAGAGCTCCTGTTGATATTGTTGAGCGTTGCGCTGTTGAGAATCACTCCACCGATAGTCGCCATCCAGCTTCCGTCCAGCATTACGGCAAACATTGCGCCGCCGCGAGCCTGCGTGTGTCCTGGGTGCGGCGCGGTCTGCGATTTCTCCTGCGGATCGGTGGACGGCTGCTGCTGCTTATTCTGCTCCGGGGCCGGAGCAGGCGTCGCCGAAGGCTCCTGCTCGCTCTCCGGCTGCAGGCGCGATTGGATTTCGTAGACCACGCGCAGATCGTTTACGAATTTGGCGCTGCGCGCGTAGGTCAGGTGTGCTTGCCGGTTGGCCGCGCGAAACATGCTTGCCGGATTCAGGTCCATTTTCTTCAACTTGGTGGGCGAAAAGCCGCTCGTGTAGACGACGATCAGCAAGGTGGCAACGACTGTAGCCACTCCCATGGTGAAGCGCGGCTGCCACAACACGGGGATCCACGTGAACCAGCGGCCCCAGGATTGTTTTTGCGTGCGCGGTCCGAGCGTCGCGTCCAGAATCTTGGTGACCATTTGCGGTGGCGCTTCGAGCGATTCGAGCCGCTGTATGCTGTTGACCAGGCCGCCCACTTGCGCGACCAGCTTGCCACACTGCTCGCAGCCGGCAACGTGCGCGGCAAATGCCGCTGCTTCGTCGGGCGAAAGCAGCCCGTCGAGATGATCGCTCAGTCGTTCTTCGGTGAGTACGCAGTTCCAGTCCATAAGTCTCTCGCTTCGGCGGCTAATGCGGCCGAACTCCCATTTCATCTAAGATGCGCGCCAGTTCGATCCTACCGCGATTGATTCTCGATTTTACCGTGCCTTCCGGTACCGCTAATACTTCGCGGATCTCACCGTAATCCAAACCTTGCAAATCCCGCAGGATGACGGCCTCGCGCAATTCCGGCGAAAGCTTGGCCAAGCCCTGCTGCAATTGCCCGCTCAGTTCCGACGCCAGCGCCAGCTTGTCCGGAGTGCGCGCCGCCGAATGCTTTTCCTCCAGCTTGGGCATGGCGTCTTCAATCGAATCCGTCAGCCGGTCACGGCGCGTGCGCCGGTAATTATCCACCAGCAAGTTGCGCGCGACGCTCGTCAGCCACGTGGGGAACGCGCCATAGGCAGGCCGATAGCTGGGGAGGGTGCGATAGATGCGCAAAAAAACTTCCTGGCTGAGGTCCTCGGCTTCTGTGGGGTTGCCGGTGAACCGGTAGCACAGATTAAAAACGCGCCGCGTGTGGCGCCGCACAAGTTCCTCCCAGGCCGGCCCTTCGCCCCGGAGGCATCCCTGCACCAGTTGGGCGTCGGGCTCCAATATTTCCTTGCCTCGCGAATTGCATTCCCTTTCAGCCTCACAAGATGTAACGCAATCCTGGGCCAAAAAGTTCCGTTCCCGAGTTGTCGGGATGGCCGCACAGACCGATGATTCAGCGGACTCCTACACCGTGCCGCATCTTATCCACCTTGACGCTGCGAACACAAGCGCCGAGATGAATCCGCGCGCCCGACGCGAAACAAATGCGAAGGGCTGCCTTGACACTTTCGGAACCTTACTGTTACGGTGCGAAATCAATGCTGCGCAATTCACGAAGGCTCATCCTGCTCTTGCTCGCCGCGGTTGCCTTGGGGTATTTGTTCTATAAATTCCGCAATTCCATCGCTCTGGAAGGATTCCGTTGGTCGATGGTGGGGCAATCGCTGCATCAAGCGCGGGTTTCTTTGCTGCTGCTGGCGATTGTGGCGGTGTATGGCTGCTTCGCGATACGCGCGCTGCGCTGGATGCGCTTTTCTCGCACGCTGGGCCAAACGCACTTCTGGAACGTCTATCCAGCGACGTTGATGGGTTTCTCTTGCACATTTTTGCTGGGGCGCGCTGCGGAGCCGATTCGTCCCGTATTGATCGCGAAAAAGGATTCGCTCTCGGTGCCGCACATGTTCGGCGTGTATGTGCTGGAACGAGTATTTGATATGGCCGCGACGGCCGTTCTTGCTGGTACCGCGCTGCTATTCTTCGAGCGCCACGGCATCGTGGGCGGGCAGAACGACGCGGTGATGAAGGTGGCGCGCTCGGCGGGCGTTGCGCTGCTGATCGGTCTGATCGTGGTGATTTCGTTCCTGATTCATTTTCGCTATCACGGCGCGGAATGGCTGGGACGACGGCTGCGAAATACTTCATGGCGTTCCGGCTGGCGCGGCAAGATTGTTGTGTTGCTCGAAGGTTTCAGCGAAGGTCTGCAGGGGATTCGCACCTGGAATGATTTGGCTGTGCTGATTGGACTCTCCATAGTGCATTGGGCGCTCGTGGTGCTGTGTTATCAGTTGGTTTTCAACTCATTCGGCGGCGCGCTCGGGAAATTCAGCTTCGCCAGCGCGGCGCTGGTTCTGGCATTCAGCATGGTCGGGTCGGCGGCGCAGCTGCCGGGCGTGGGTGGGGGCGCGCAACTCGCCACGTTCCTTGTCTTGACGCTGATCTTTGGAGTAGAAAAGGTGCCGGCGGCCACTGCGTCGATCATTGTTTGGCTGGTTACTTTCGCGTCGTGCTCTCTTGTGGGTTTGCCGCTGCTGTTCCGCGAAGGATGGTCCATGGGCGAGCTGCGGAAAATGGCGTCAGAAGCTGAGCATGATGCCGAAACCGTGGCGGAACGAGCGGCTCTGGGCGGCGCGGCCGCGAGGCCAGGAGAAAAATTGCTGTGAAATGCCCCTTCTGCACGAATCTGGACGATAAGGTTGTGGATTCGCGCGAAGCGCGGACCGGCGACTTGATTCGCCGGCGCCGCGAATGCTTGAAATGCGGGCGACGCTTCACAACGTACGAACGCATTGACGAAATTCCGTATATGGTCATCAAGAAAGACGGCCGCCGCGAAAAATTCGAGCGCCAAAAATTGCTGCAGGGCTTGCTGAAAGCGTGTGAAAAGCGGCCGGTGCCCGTGGGCAAGCTGGAAATGATTGTGGACGAAGCCGAGCAGTTCGTCAGCGAAGCGCCCGAGCGCGAGCGCACCACCAAAGACATCGGCGAGCACATCATGCAGAAATTGAAGAAGCTGGATAAGGTCGCCTACGTTCGCTTCGCGTCGGTCTATCTCGATTTCAAGGACGTGAAGGAATTCATGGATGAACTGAAAGTTCTGCTGAAGGACCGCGCCAAGAAATAGGGTGGCTTATACGTGCCACACTCCCGCCGCAAACTTCTTGATCGTGCGAAATCCCAGGTGTTCGTAGAGTTGCACGGCGGAAGTATTTACGCTGGTCACGGTGAGCGATAGCGATTCGTAGCGCCTGCGGCGCAGCGCCTGAATCGAGCTTTCCATCAATGTACGGCCGATGCCGTGGCCTTGGTGTCCGGGCATCACACAGATTTGGGTCGTGTGGCCAACTCGCTCGGAGACCGTGGACGTCAACACCATGCCGATCGGCCGATCACCGCTCGCCGGGCGCACCAAGAACGAAGCCTCCGGCAAAAATTGTCCGCACCCCGGTAGCAGCACAATATTGCGCAGGAATTTCATGCCGCCGGCTTCGCTGCGATATTGATCGTTGATTTCGCCGTCCACGTGATTCGCATAAGAGAGCTGAATCAGCCGCGCTGCGGACTCAAATGCCCGGTCAGTCCACGGTTCCAGGCGCAACCCACTCGAGAGTGGCTTGCCGCCGAGTCGCGCTTCCGCCAGATTAAGCAGCATGAATTGGCGTCCGTAGAGGTGGAAATGCTGCGAAAGGAAGTCCGGATCGAGCTCCGCGCCAAAAGGCATCAGCTGCGCTTCCACGCGCTCGAGGCGGGGAGTTGCGTGCAGTGCCGTCACCATCTCCGCGACGAGCGACTTGGTGATGGGGTCTTGCGTGAAATTCGAAGAAACGAATAGCCCGCCGATTAATCCCTTGTGGTCTTCCAGCACGTAAAAACCATAGCCCGCTGGGGAGCCATTTTCGGACGCAACGAAACCGCCGAGCGACCGCGAATCAATGAATTTTCGAATGAGTTCAATCGAGGGGCGGTAGTCCCAGTGCAGCTCATCACGCCAGTGACGAGTTTCCTCCTGGAATAGCGGTTCCAGGGTCCGCGATTGAATCTGCCGGAGATCGACAATCTGCATGAAGTGCCGAAACAACCCCCGGATCATTATAGCTGTGCGCAGCGGCAGAACCCAACTGGATCGAATTGCCCGAAGTATAACTGGGTGGAACGCTAGCCGGCGAGGTACTAGCGGAAAGTTGTGCTAACATCCAGTTCGCCGAGGCGAGAATTCTTTAAGCCCGCGCTCACCGGATGGCCGTCCTCTCAGAGCTACGCTATCCCACCACACGCCTCGCTAAGTTTCTCTCCGGAATCTTTGCGATAGCGCTGTTCCTATTTGTGTCTATTGCCGCTGTTTCGGGATTTCTGCTGTACCAGGTACTGCATCCCTCGCGCGCGCCGGCCACGATTGATCTAACGGTGATGATGGGGCATCCGGTCGCCTATTCATTCCCGGTTAATGGCGTGGATCGCGAAGGCTGGTTTTATCCCGGGTTGCGCGGCGCGCCGACGATTGTGGTCTGCCACGGATATCATTCGCAGCGTGCGGATGTGTTGACGCTGGTTACGGCGCTGCAGGATCAGCAATTCAATGTGTTTCTATTCGATTTCACGGCGCATGGAACAAGCCCCGGAGTCACCACGTTGGGCTATCGCGAAACCGCGGAGCTGCGAGCGGCTGTGACGGCGCTGGCTACGCGCGACGATGTGGATCCGAAGCGGTTCGGTCTTTGGGGCGTGGACATGGGCGGCTACGTCGTACTTGAGGATGCCGTGTCCGACCCGCGGATCTCTGCGTTTATTGTGGACGACGCGTATGCCGACCCGCGCGACATGGTGCAGATCGAAATCCAACGCTCCGGGCTGACGGTGCTGCCCTACGTCAGCAAGTTCTGCGACATCGGCTTCCGTCTCGTCAATTATCAATTTCGCGACGCGCCGCCCGTTACGCCACGGCTCATTCGCACCAAGGGAATTCCCAAGCTGTTCTTCGTGTCGGACAACCGTCCGGCGCTGGCGGAGGATACGGTGAATCTGTTCTCGCATTCGCCGGATCCCAAACAGCTGGTCCGCGACCGGGTGGGGTATTCGGAAATGTCCGACGACGACCGCAAGAACTACGAAAGCCAGGTGGTAAGTTTCTTTCTGCTGAACCTGACGCCAACGCCCCGCTCGGAAAAGTAAGCTACTACCGCGGCGCCGCTTCGATTGGCACCAGGAATATTCCCCGGCGCGGCGGTTCCAGCTCTCCATGGAAGCGGCCATCCTTGACGATTTTTGCAAATCCAGCTCGGTCGGTTAGGACCAGCGCGGCATTGGGGTCTTGCGGCGACCATTCCGGAAGTTCGCGGCAGAAGTAGAACGCGAGACCGTAGTCCCACGCTCGCGTCACTTGGAATTCGAAGATGCGCTCGGGATGTAGATCGTGCTGCAACGTCTCCGCGTACGGTCTGGCGGAGACGGCTGGGTCGAGCGCCGGCAGAATCACAGTATTCGCAATTTCAACCGCGCCGAGCACGCTGAGACAGCAAACTCCCACCACGAGACGCAAATCGCGCCGCACTGCCGCGAAACCGAGAGCTACCGCGATCCCCGCCGTCAACGCAATGACCGCCACAAGTAGAAATGCGTCATGATCCGCGATCCCGTTCAGCGATCCTGTGCGCATTGCGCGGATGAAAAATATCGCGAGGCCAATCCAGACGAGAGAAGTGCCGGCGCAAATCATCGGCGTGCCCGAGCGGCTCCGCTCGAATGCGCGAATGGCGCCGACGCTGGCAATCAGCCCCAGCGCTGGAACTGCCGGCAGGATGTAACTGGGCAGTTTGGACTCCGAAAAACTGAAGAACACGATCGGAAAAATTCCCCAGCACGCAAAGAAAAATCCCGGAGAAGCCGCCCACGACTTTTCGCGCCACAGGCGTAGGCCTTCCTGCAGGCTGCCAATCAAGAAAACGGTCCAGGGCAGCAGCGCCAGCAACGTGATCGGTACGAAAAACCAAAAAGGCTGCTTGTGCTGAAACACCGGCGTCAGGTAGCGCTCGAAATTGTGCTGAAAGACGAAGACATGAAGGAAATCCGGATTGCGTCGCGCGCAAATCACATACCACGGCAGCCCTACCAGTCCGAAAGTGGCGATTCCAATCGGATGCGCGAGCCGAAAAGCCGCGCGCCACTTTCGCGTGGCAAGCGACCAAATTCCGATTGCGCCGCCGGCGAGTATTACAGCGGCCGGACCCTTGGCGAGAACTCCCAATCCAAGGAACGCACCGAATAATGCGAGCATAGTCAGATCCCTCAGTTCGCTGTGCGCAGGTGCCGGGCTCGTCGAATCTTCGGGGCCACGCAGATCGCCGTTGTGGCGCAATACACTCGCAGCGCACGCCATCGCCAGCGTGATAGCGGTGGCGAATAGCATGTCTGGAGTTGCCGCCCGCGCAAAGGAGATGCTGGCGACGCTGGTGTAAAAAATTGCTGGCGCCAGAAGCCACGGAGCGCGCAACCAATCTTCGCCACTGCCATAATGCTTCCATCCGAGCCATCCAATCGCAATCGCCGCGGCCAGCGCCGCAAACGCCGACGGCAATCGCGCTGCCCATTCCGCCGGCAAGTGCAGGCGAAATCCGATCGCAGCCGCCCAGTAATAAAGTGCCGGCTTCTCGAACCACGGTTTGCCGTAGAGCGTAGGCGTAACCCAGTCGCCCGTTTGCGCCACGGCCCGCGCGATCCAGACATAGCGCGGCTCGTCGGGGCCTACCAGTCCCAGCGCGCCCAAATGGCTGAACAGACAAACGAAGCTGACGATGGCCGCGCCAGTCGCCGCGGCGAGGTTCCTCTGCTGGACCGGCTGTTTGGGTGATCGCAAACCGCGAGTCTAACATTCCCTGCAGCAATCTTGCTCCGCGAACCGCGATACGGCTGGGCGCAAGAGCGCCCGCGCAACGTCGGCTGCGCAATCGCTGGCTTCCTCTCTCCGGCCTCTTGCATAATGGCCGGCTATGCGGGAATGGCTGGAATATGCCGTCGCCTGGGCCGGCATAAAATCGTTGGGATTGCTGCCGCGATCCGTCGCGCGATTTGTGGGCGCGACTTTCGCATCGGCGGCATACACCTTGCGTACTCCGCTCAAGCGGGCGGCGATGTTCAATCTGCATCTGGCGTTTCCGGATTGGAGCGAGGAAAAACGGAAAAAGATAGTCCGTGGAATGATTCGCCAGGTTGGATGGATGGCCGGCGAATTTTCGCAATTCCCGAAATACACGCGCGAAAATATCGAACGCGTGGTGATCGTGGACGGATTCGAGAATTTCGACGCGGGACGCCGGCGCGGTAAAGGCGTGCTGTTTCTCACCGGTCACATGAGCGCTTGGGAGCTGTCTTCGTTTGCGCACGCGCTTTACGGCTACCCGCTGCATTTTCTGGTGCGGCCGATTTCCAATCCGCGCGTGGACGCGCTCATCAATGACTATCGCTGCCTTTCCGGAAACCGGCCAATAGACAAGAACAAGTCCGCGCGGGCCATCTTGAAGGTCCTGGGCGAAGGCGGAACGGTGGGGATTCTCTCGGACCACAATACGTCGCTCGAAGAAGGCGTGTTCGTGGATTTTTTCGGCATCCCGGCGTGCACGACCTCTGGCCTCGCGCGCATTGCGCTGCGCACCGACGCGGCGGTCGTGCCTGGATTTCTTTCGTGGGACGAGTCTCGCCGGAAATACAGGCTGCGGTTTGAGCCTGCCGTGGAGCTCTCGAGCACCGGCGACGAAGAAGCGGACGTTCGCGAGAACACGCAGCGCTTTACGCGCGTGATCGAAGATTTCGTCCGCGCGCATCCCGATCAATGGCCGTGGGTGCACAAGCGATGGAAGACTCGTCCGCCCGGCGAGAAATCAATCTATCCATTTTGAAATGCACGCAACGGGTTTGAGACCCTGCAGATGCGTGAATCTTCTTGAACCGAGGACGCCATGGCTCATACCGCCGGTGAACTAGCCAAGTTTTTGGAAGCGAAACTTCAAGGAGACGCCCAGGCGCGGATTGCAGGCCTTGCAAATCCAGAGAGCGCGGGCGCGGAGGATTTAATTTACGTGGATGTGCCGAAGCACGCGGATCGCGCCGCTCGTTCGGCCGCGATCTGTGTGATCGTGCCGCAGCAAACGACACTCGTGGGCAAAACGCTCCTCGAAGTGACGAATCCGAAGCTCGCGTTTGCCAAAGCGGCCGCCTGGCTTTTCCCGAAGCCGCCATTGCGTCCCGAGATTCATCCGACGGCAATCGTTGCCGACACGGCGCGCCTCGCGCCAAACATTCGCGTAGGCCCGTACGTGGTGATCGAAGACGATGTTGGAATCGGTGGCGGCACCGCCGTAGACGCGTTTTGCTTCCTCGGACGCGGCGCGCGCATTGGACAGAATTGCTGGTTGCATCCGCGCGTGACGCTGTATGCGGGCGCGCAGCTCAAGGACCGCGTCGAGGTGCATTCGGGTGTCGTGATCGGGGGCGACGGCTTCGGCTACGTATTCGGTGGCAAGCAGCACATCAAATTTCCACAGATTGGCGGAGTGGAAATCGGCGATGGCGTCGAGATTGGCTGCAACTCCACGATTGATCGCGGCTCGCTTGACCAGACCCGCGTCGCCGCTGGAGTGAAAATAGATAATCTTGTCCAGGTCGCCCACAACGTTCAGATCGGCGAGAACTCCCTCGTCGCCGCGCAGACCGGAATCTCCGGCAGCAGCGTTTTGGGCGTTGGAGTCGTCGTGGGAGGCCAGGTGGGCATCGCGGACCATTGCACCCTGGAGGATGGTTCGATCATCGGCGCGCAGGCGGGTATCCCGACAGGGAAGGTAATTCGCCGCGGTCAAACGGTGTGGGGAACTCCGGCGAGGCCCATCGAGCGCTTCAAGGAACAGTATGGGTGGTTCTCCCGTTTGCCGGAGATGGCGGAGCGAATCTCAAAACTGGAAAAGAAGCTGGGCTCGTAGATTATCACCTGGCGCGTACTGGTTTCGTTTTCTATTCGCTCGAGGGATGACTGCCGGCCGCCTCAGGGAGAGGTTGCGCCACAATGAGCAAACTTTTGCACATCGCGGTGGTAACCCTTTGGGGTGTTACTGCAAGTTTCCGTGCACCTTTTCGTCCCTCTCGATCATCTGAGGTTAGGAAACGTAAAAGTTATTTTTAGTTGACCGAAAGTCGAAACCCAAAGATAATACTAATCTTAGCAAGCGTTCCTGGCGTGGCAGTGGGCCATCATTAGATTCGGACGGTTCCCTCGGGAGGATGTGGCAAGGGCGAGGACTATCCAAATCGCTCAGTGGGGATTCTAAGAGCATCCTGGCACCGGGGAACTCGTCAAATTGACTGAGGGAATGGATGACACCGGAAGCACAACTGCGTTTTGAGGTACCGACCGAGGGCGGCACCAAGGGCACAGCGACCGTACGTCGCAGAAACGTCGAGTTCCAGTTCGAGCAGGCGATCGCCCGCAGTACCGAGTGGCTGCTTTCGGCACAGAACCAGGAAGGCTACTGGTGGGGTGAGCTCGAAGCCGATACTACGCTCGAATCCGATTACATCCTTTACCTGCACATTCTTGGCGAGCTGGATTCGCCAAAAGTCTCGAAACTGGCGAACTACATCCGGCGCAAGCAGCTTCCCGATGGCGGCTGGAACATCTTCGAAGGCGGTCCTTCCGAAGTAAACGCGACGATTAAGGCATACGTGGCGCTCCGTCTGGCGGGTGAATCCGCGTCGGCGCCGAGCCTGCTGCGTGCCAAAGAGAAGATTCTGGAGCTGGGCGGTCTGGAAGCGACAAATTCCTACGTTCGCTTCTATCTGGCCATGGTCGGCGCGGTGGATTGGAGTATTGTTCCTTCCATCCCGCCCGAATTGATGCTTCTTCCGGATTGGGTTCCCATCAACATCTACGAAATGTCGTCGTGGACGCGCGGCATCGTCATCCCGCTGGCGCTGGTTTACGCGCACAAGCCTGATTGGCGGTTGCCGGAAGGCATTACGGTCAGCGAGCTTTTCAAGAAGCCCGGCGGCAAGCCGAAATCCTTCGATTGGGACAAGCGCGTCGTTTCCTGGCGCAACGTATTTCTGGCGGGCGACCGCTTCCTGAAACTTTACGAGCGCATTCCGTGGAAGCCTTTCCGCGCGAAGGCGCTTTCCTTGGCGCGCGCGTGGATGCTGGAACGACTGGAGCGCAGCGAAGGTCTGGGAACAATCTATCCCGCGATGATGAATTCGATCTTTGCGCTCCTGGCGGAAGGCGCGGACGCCCAAGAACCGCTCGTCGCGCGCGAAATCAAGTTCCTCGAGCGCTATGAAATTGAAGAGAGCGATACGATCCGCGTGCAGCCGTGCATTTCTCCCGTGTGGGATACGGCCATCGCGATGGTTTCGCTCGAAGAGGCGGGAGTTGACCCCGCGCATCCGGCGCTGATCTCTGCGGAACGCTGGGTGGTGGCGAACCAGATTCTCGGTCCGGGCGATTGGCAGGTGAAGAATCCGAACGCCGCGCCGGGCGGTTGGGCATTCGAGTTCCAGAACGATTTTTATCCGGATGTTGACGATACCGCTTTCGTGCTGATGGCTCTTGGACGCGTCGCGGATCCGGATCCCGAGCCTTTGCGCCGATCCATGCGCCGTGGTTTGGCTTGGCTGCTCAGCATGCAGAATGAAGACGGCGGCTGGGGCGCATTCGACCACGAAAACAATCTGCAATTCCTGAATCACATTCCCTTCGCGGATCACAACGCGATGCTCGATCCTTCGACGGCGGACGTCACGGCGCGCGCCGTGGAATGCCTGGGTCAGATGGGCTGGTCTCCGGAGCATCCGGCTTTGCAGCGTGCCCGCGCATTCATTCGCCACGAACAATCGGCGGACGGATCATGGTTTGGCCGCTGGGGCGTGAATTACATTTACGGCAGCAGCGGAGTTTTGCGCGCGCTGGAGACTCTGGGGCTTTCGACTGGCTCCGACTGCCAGGCTGCCGCGAAATGGCTGCGGTCAGTACAGAATGCCGATGGCGGTTTTGGCGAATCCATACTTTCCTATTACGATCCCGCGTTGAAGGGAAAAGGCAAGAGCACGGCGTCACAGACGGCATGGGCCATTATCGGATTGCTTGCTGTCGCGGGGCCTGACGATCCGGCCGTGCAGCGCGCCGTTGCCTGGCTGCTGGCACATCAGAACGAAAATGGAACGTGGGACGAAGCGGAGTTTACGGGCACCGGTTTCCCGTGCGTCTTCTATTTGAAGTATCACCTATATCGCAACGCCTTCCCGCTGTACGCGCTTGCCCGTTATGACAATATGCGAAAATTGCGGCGCAGGTTCGCCGGCGTTCAGATTCCTGCCCAAGAATTGCAGAACTGCAACGCACTTCGGACGTAAGCAATGCAAGTTCCCCAGGCTGTAAATCACCGCTGCGCCGCCCGCAACGGGAAAGCTCTCCATTTATTGCGACCATCTGCGGCAAGTTCACGGCGGCTAGGTGAATTGGACGGCGGCAACGTGGCTGGCCGAGTGATGGAACTTCTCTCCTGATGAAGACGCTTGTTACAGGCGCTACTGGATTCGTGGGCAGCCACGTGGCGCGGCAACTTGTCTCCGCTGGGCATACGGTTCGCGCGCTAGTGCGCCCCACGAGCAACATGAAGGTGCTGGACGGAGTGGCCGTCGAGTTTTTCGAAGGCGATTTGCGCGATGCCGCTTCGCTCACTCGCGCGATGCAAGGTGTGCAGCATGTGTATCACGTGGCGGCGGATTACCGGCTTTGGACGAAACATCCCGCCGAAATTTATGAAAGCAATGTGGAAGGCACCCGCCTGCTAATTGAGATTGCGCATTACGCGGGCGTCGAGCGCATCGTATATACCAGCACCGTTGCCACCATCGCAGTTCCGCGCCACGGCGCGCTGCCGAACGAAAACACCAGGGCGACGCTCGATGAAATGATCGGGCATTACAAGCGTTCGAAATTTTTGGCGGAGCAAGTGGCGCTGGACGCGGCCAAATCGGGGGCGGCGGTGATTATCGTCAATCCCACCGCTCCGGTCGGACCCGGCGATTGGAAGCCGACTCCCACGGGCCGCATCATTCTTGATTTTCTGAAGGGCAAGATGCCGGCGTTCGTGGATACCGGATTGAACGTCGCGCCGGTGGAAGACGTCGCAGCGGGACATTTGCTCGCCGCCGAGAAGGGACGCATCGGCGAGCGTTACATTCTCGGTGGGCGTAATATGACGCTGAAGCAGATTCTCGACGCGCTTGCGGCCATTGCCGGCCGCCCCGCCCCGCGGATTCGCTTGCCGCACGCCGTGGCGCTGATGGCCGGGTATGCGGATGAAATGTTCTCGCGCGTTTTGGGCCGCGAGCCGCAGATTCCGGTGGAAGGCGTTAAAATGTCGCGCCATAAAATGTTTGTCGAGAGCGACAAGGCGCAAAGAGAACTACGCTACCGGCCAACCAAGGTGGAAGCCGCTTTAGAGCGCGCGGTTCGGTGGTATGAGGAGCACGGTTATATTGCCAATCGCGCCGGAAGTAAACGAGTGGCGCATGCGGCTGTGGCATAGGCGTATTGATGAGGATACTGGTCACCTTCGCCCTCGAAAATGAATTTGCGCCGTGGCGCGCCATGCGTAAGTTTCGCGCCGAAGAATGGGGACCGGCCACTGTTCACGTCACCGAGATTGGTGGCGCCGATGTGGGCGTCGTCTTGACGGGCGCCGGGCCGAAGCCGGCGCGAAGCGTGGCGACGAAAGTGATGAGCCACCAGGAGGACTTCAGTGTTTGTATTTCGTCTGGCTTGGCCGGAGCGCTCCGGTCGGAACTTCGCGTCACGCAAGTGGTGGCGGCGCGCGCTCTATTTGCCGAACCCGTGAACGTGGAAGAAATTACGGATCTGATCGAGCCCAGCGGATCACTGCTGACTTTTGCAGAACAGTCCGGCGCGACGCTTGTGGATCGTTTCTACAGCGCGGGTCGCGTAATCGCTCGATCGGAGGAAAAGCGCATTTGGGGGAAGGCGGCCGCCGCCGTCGAGATGGAGAGCTTTGACATCCTTTCGGTTGCGGCGGAATCGGGAATTCCGGCCGTTGCGATTCGTTCGATCAGCGACACGGTTGACGAAGATTTGCCGTTGGACATGAATCGAATCTTCAGCGACGAAGGGCAAGTGAGTCTGCCGCGCGTGATTGGCGAAGTCGTGCGCAATCCCGGATCAGTTCCGAGCCTGGTGCGCCTGGGCCAAAACAGCAGAGCCGCCGCCGAATCGCTGGCGCGATTTCTGGATGGTTACGTCGCACTCGTCGCGGAGAAATACAAAGGACTCGAGTCGCAAGCGCGGGCCACTGGCGGCACCGCGTAGATTAGCGGCTTTCATTACATATGAGCCACACGATCGAACACATCGAATCGCATCACGCGCCGCACAAATCCGGCAAGATGCGCGCGGGAGTGTATCGCGGCAAAGGCCAAGTAGTCGTCGAATCCGTGCCGATTCCGGAAATTGGCGAGGGAGAGCTGCTTTTTCGCGTCGCCGCCTGTGGAATCTGCGGCACGGACATCAAGAAAATTCACCACGGCTTCGTCGCTCCTCCGCAGATTCTCGGCCACGAGCTGGCGGGAACCGTGGTCGCGGTCGGTCGCGGCGTCACCAAGTTCAAACCCGGTGATCGCGTGGTCAGCTTTCATCACAGTCCCTGCGGTAATTGTTTTTATTGCGAAGCGAAACTTTTTTCCCAGTGCGCGGGTTATAAAAAGACGGGGCTCACCGCCGGATTCGATCCGAACGGCGGGGGCTTCGCGGAGTACGTTCGCGCAATGCCCTGGATCGTCGAGCGCGGTATGATTGCGCTGCCTGCGGATGTCAGCTTCGAAGAAGCCACTTTCGTTGAGCCTGTGAATACGTGCTTGAAAGCGGTTCGCAAGGCGCGCGTGAAACCGGGCGAGAAAGTTTTGGTTATCGGGCAAGGTCCGATCGGAATGTTGCTGATGATTTTGGCGAAATACGAAGGTGCGGAAGTGTACGCTAGCGATCCGATGCCGGGCCGCAGAACTGCCAGCGTGCGTTTCGGCGCGAAGGAAGTTTTCGATCCGACCGTGCAAAATCTGCAGCAGGAAATTTGCTCAAGAACCGGTGGCCGCGGCGCGGACGCCGTGCTGCTCGCTGTGCCTAACCCGTCATTGGTTTCCGAAGCTTTGGCGCTCGCGCGGCCGGGCGGTCGCGTGCTACTGTTTGCACATAACGACCCGGTGCTACGCCTGGAATTTCCGGCCGCTGCGGTTGGGGTGGAAGAAAAAGAAATTCTGGGCAGCTACAGCGCCGACGTGGACGAGCAGGAGGAATCTGCCGCGCTGGTTTTCCAGCGGCGCTTGCCGGTGCGCGAATTGATATCTCATCGTTTCCCGCTGGAGCGAATCGCCGAAGCGCTGGAATTGGCGGCTCGTCCGACGGATAATACGTTGAAAGTAGTTATAAGGCACGAATGAGCGCTTATACAGTAAAGAACGGACACATGACAGCAGCCGTGCTCTACGGCGCGGAAGACCTGAAGATCGAAACCGTGGACATTCCGGAAGTCGGTGACGACGAGGTTTTGGTCCGCGTGAAAGTCGCTTTGACCTGCGGCACGGATTTGAAAGTGTGGAAGCGCGGATATCACGCGCGCATGATTCAGCCGCCGGCGCTTTTTGGCCATGAACTCGCGGGTGTTGTCGAAGAGAAAGGCAGCGGTGTGAATGGCGGCGTGCGTAGCGGCATGCGCGTCCTGCCGGCGAATTCCGCGCCGTGCGGCGCCTGCTTCTTCTGCCGCAAGGGCCAGCCCAATCTTTGCGAAGATCTGCTTTTCAATAATGGCGCCTACGCGCAATATATCCGCATCCCCGGCCGCATCGTTCGCCAGAACATGCTGGAAATTCCCGACGGTGTTTCGTTCAAGGATGCCGCGATGGCTGAACCGCTCGCGTGCGTTCTGCGCGGGATTCACGAGACGGGGATTCAGCCGGGCGACACAGTGGTGGTGATCGGCTGCGGCGCCATCGGTCTGAAATTTATTCGCATTCTTTCGCAGCGCAACGTCCGCGTGATTGCCATCGGCAAGCGTGCGAGTCAGATGAAAGCAGCGGAGCACCTGGGAGCGGTGGCCACGTTCGATGTAGACAAAATTGAAAATCCGGTCGAGCTGGTGAGGGAGTTGACGGAAGGCGCGCGCGGCGCGGACGCCGTCATCGAAGCCGTGGGCCGGTCGATCACCTGGGAATGGGCGCTGCAAATGGTGCGCAAAGGCGGCACCGTAAATCTTTTTGGCGGCTGTCCGACCGGCAGCGAAGTGAAAATAGATCCCGCCGCGCTGCACTATTCCGAAATCACCATCAAATCCACTTTCCATCACACGCCGCGCTTCATGCGCGAAGCCATGGACACCATCGCGCGCGGCGAGATCCGCTCCAGTGATTTCATTACCGGCGAGGTGCCGCTCGAGGACTTGCCGAAAGTTTTTGAAGACATGAAGAACAGGAACGGCGAACTGAAGACCGCCGTGATTCCGTAATTGCCGACCTCTGCTGGTCTTTATGCTGGCCACTCCTGAACTGGAAATCGCGCGCAATTTGCCGCCGGCGAATTGCGCCTCCTCCGAAGCCGAGCGCTACACGCGCTGGCTAGCCACGCACCATTACGAAAATTTCAACGTCGTATCCTGGCTGCTGCCGCGGCGCTTGCATCAGCATTTTTACAATTTATACGCGTATTGCCGCTGGTCCGATGATTTGGGCGACGAAATCGCGGACCCCGCGCGCGCACTGCAACTGCTCGACGCATGGGAAGACGAACTGCGGTTGATCTATGCCGATGGCCGCGGGCCATCGCATCCGGTGCTGATCGCGCTCGCCGAGACGATCCGCGCGAAAGACATTCCGATTCAGCCTTTCAGCGACTTGCTTCGCGCGTTTCGCCAGGATCAAATCGTCCAGCGTTATCAAACGTGGGAAGACGTATTGGAATACTGCGTGTATTCGGCGAACCCGGTGGGACGCCTGGTTCTGTATCTTTGCGACTATCGCGATGAAGCCCGCCAAAACCTATCGGATCAAACCTGCACCGCTTTGCAACTGGCGAATTTCTGGCAGGACGTTTCACGCGATCTCGAAAAAGGACGCATTTACATTCCACTAGAGGCTCTCGCCGCTCACGGCCTGTCCGAAGCGGACATCGTCAACAAATGCTTCGATGCGCGATACGTTGCGCTGATGAAATCCCTGATTGCTCGCACCCGCGCCATCTTTTACGCCGGCATGCCGCTCGCGAAAACCGTCGCACCTTTTCTGCGCGTGGATCTGGAAATGTTCAGCCGCGGCGGCCTCGCGATTCTCGACGCGATCGAAACCTCCGGTTACAACACCCTGGAGCATCGGCCGGCGCTTACGAAGTGGACGCAACTCGGTCTCCTCGGTCGCACACTAATCACGATACCGTTTGCGCGCGGATCGGGCGACCTGGCGGTGCCCGTTGTGGAAACGAACGGCTCTGAAGCTTCACGGCATGCAGAAACAAAGGTGTCCCACGCCGCAGCGGCAATCGGCGGCACTCCATATTCCGATTCCGTTCGCGCTTCTTACGCCGAATGCAATCGCATCGCCCGCGCCGCGCGCAGCAGTTTTTATCTGGCATTTTTCGGCCTGCGCAAGGAAAAACGCAACGCCCTTTGCGCGCTCTACGCCTTCATGCGGCTGGTGGATAACGTCTCCGACGATCGCGGCAACCTGGATGCCAAGCGCCAAGGCCTCGCTCGCTGGCGCGCGCTGCTGGATGAAGCCATCGCGGGCCGCACCAGCGCCCACGCAATTCTTCCGGCGCTCGCGGACACCATCGCGCGCTTTGAAATCCCCACGCGCTACTTCCACGATCTGATTCTCGGCGCGGAAATGGATTTGACGGTCACTACTTACGCGACGTTCGATCGCCTCTCGGAATATTGCTATCGCGTTGCCGGAACCGTCGGCCTCACTTGCCTGCATGTTTTCGGCTTTGACGATCCCAAAGCGCCCGATCTGGCTGAGCGTCTAGGACTCGCGTTTCAGCTCACCAACATCATCCGCGATGTCGGCAGCGACTACGCGATGGGACGCATTTATCTTCCGCAGGAAGATCTGGACCGCTTCGGTGTGCACGCAGAGGAACTGCGCGGCCCGGTCACAGAAAAGCTAAAGCAGTTGCTCGAATTCGAAGCGGACCGCGCCTGGCAGATGTATCGTGAAGGCGCGCCTCTCGTGGCGCAAGTGAATCCGGACAGCCGCGCCACTCTCTGGGCGCTCGTTCGCACGTACAGCAGCTTGCTCGCCAGAATCGAAGAACGCGATTTCGACGTCTTCGGTCCGCGCGTTTCGCTTTCCAATGCCGAAAAAATCCAATATCTCCTGACGGCGGGCCTCGCGGCGCGCAGAGCCGGCCGAGGGAAGGGTGATGCCCTCGCAAAGCGTTCTAGTGATCGGCGGCGGCCTAGCGGGACTGTCCTCCGCCGTCGCGCTGGCTGAAGCCGGCCTCCGCGTTCGTCTTCTGGAAAAGCGTCCCCACCTTGGTGGACGCGCCACTTCCTACACGCTGCCAGACGGCAGCGAAGTGGATAATTGCCAGCACGTAACTCTCGGCTGCTGTACGAATCTCGCTGACTTTTATTCGCGCGTCGGCGCCGGCGACAAAATCCGTTTCTACGAGCGGCTGTATTTTGTGGACGCGCACGGCCAGCGTTCCACGATCGAAGCAACCCCGCTGCCTCCTCCGCTGCACATGGCGCCGTCGTTCATGCTGTTTGGCGCGCTCACGCTTGCTGACAAGCGCGCGATCGCCAACGCCATGTTGGCCATCGCAACTTCCGGCGGCCATCCTCCCGGCATCGAGGGCATCTCGATGCTCAATTGGCTGCACCGCATGAAGCAGACGGCCGACGCGATCGAACGCTTCTGGCGCGTGGTGCTGGTCAGCGCGCTCGATGAAGAACTTTCACGCACGGACGCTCGCTACGGAATTGAAGTTTTCTGGAAAGCGTTCCTCGGAAACAAGACCGGCTACCGGGTAGGAATTCCGACGGTTCCACTTGCCGAGCTATACGAAGGCTCCCGCGACGGGATCATCCGCCGGGGAGGGGAAGTCGAATTGCGCCGAGGAATCCGCGAGATTCGCGTGCGCGACAATCGCTTTCAGGCGGTCGTGCTGGATGACGGAACGGAAATTTCCGCCGATGCCTGCATAGCGGCGGTACCGCACGACGTGCTGCTGGATTTGCTGCCGCCGCAGTGCGCTGAACCAGATGCTCCGCTTGAGGGCCTGCGGCACATCAAGACGTCGCCGATCACGGGCGTCCACCTTTGGTATGACCGGCCGGTAATGTCTGAGCCGTTTCTAACGTTGCTCGACCACACCACGCAGTGGGTCTTCAACAAGACGTTTTTGTACCGTCCGGCTGAAACCAATCGTCACGCCGAGCGTCCAAGTGAGAAGTCGGTGGCACAGCCAGACAGCGAAGGGCAATACCTGCAACTCGTCATCAGTGCTTCGTACGATCTGGTTCCGCGCTCCCGGCAGGAAATCATCGATATGTGCCGGCGCGAGCTGGCAGACGTTCTACCCGCGACGCGGGAAGCCGAGCTGAGAAAAGCCACCGTAATCAAGGAAGTGAATGCCACCTTTTCACCCGAACCAGGCGTGGACCGTTGGCGTCCCGGGCAGCAGAGTGGCATCGAGAATCTTTACCTCGCAGGCGATTGGACGCGAACCGGCTGGCCCGCTACCATGGAAGGCGCCGTCCGCAGCGGCTATCTCGCCGCCGAAGCGTTGCTCGCATCGTCCGGACAGCTGCGCAAGTTCTTGCAACCGGATTTGCCGTTCGAAGGACTCTCGAAGTTCTGGGCGAACCGCAGCAATAACCCAGGCCGATGAATAAAGTATCCAATTCGACCTTGGTTCACGAGACGCCGTTGCCGCCCCGCACCTTCGCCACAAAAAGCATGTTGCATTTTACGCGAGAGGAGTATCCTATAGGCAGGATGGCGGCGAGTCCTGGCAGCCTCTCTACCGCGGCACTCGCGACAGTTTCTTTGCCAGAGCAGTATCCCGACCTCGGTCAATGCTTGTACGAGTTGCTTTCCGCGTGGGATTTTAACTCGCAACACGGATTTTGCATGGAAACGCACCCAAGTGAAAACTGATAGGACCGAATCCGCGGGAGTCTAACTCGGCCCGGCAACGTACAGTTTGCTTGCGTGCGCGATGAAGTCCACCAGAAATGAATTCTGGAAGATTTTCCTTTCGCGGATTTTGCCTGGTGGATTCGTTTGAGTCGTTCGTTCGAAGCGGCGCGACCGCCGATGTATACCGCGCTCGATTCGATTGCCTTTCCGCGCAGGAGTTTGCAGCAACCATTTGCACGGCCACTTTCACAGTCTGACTGTTTTACCCCTTAGGAGGTCCGATGGACCGGAAGTATAAGCAGAGGGGCTACGCCGACCGCGACGCTCAAGACAAGAAGCGTGAGCGCAGCGATCGTCCGCCGAGCGGAGAACCCCGCCCCAAGCAAGACGCCATGGGCCCGCGCACGCCGCGCATGGTGGGAACGGTAATGAGGGCGCGCTGTTCCAGTTGCGGCGCCGTCCTGATGCCTGGATTCGATCCGAACGGGGAATGTCCGCGCTGCCACACCGCGCTGCACTGTTGCAAGCAATGCGTGCATTTTGATACCGGCAAGCAATTCGAGTGCACCCAGCCAATCACCGAGCGCGTCGCCAAGAAAGACGCCAAGAACGATTGCACCTTCTTCGAGTTCCGCATGACCGTGGAAAAAGACACTTCACCGGTAACCTATGCCACCGCTACTCCGGCAGCGGTAAGCCCGGGACGCCCGAACGACGCGCGCAAGGCCTTCGAAGACCTCTTCAAGAAGTAACATTTCCCGCACGGCGGCTTCCTCCAGCCCCTCAATCATCTGGATTGGCTTCGTCGTTTTCGTTTGCAAACCTATCCAACTATTTCGGCGGCAGTGGAAATAGCGTGGGCTCTTTCGAGGGTTCGTCCGCTATCAATTCGAGTTGCGGATAGTGGCTGCGCAGCGTATCGGGCACTTTCACTTTGTTTCCCGTCAGCAAATGAATCAGCTGCAGCGCGTTGACAATTCCCTTGGCCTGAAAATGATTATTCGTAACGACAAACGTGGCTCGCGCGCTTTCCGCTACGTGTTCGACGCGCTTGGCCCAGGGCTCGAGTTCCTCTTCGGAATACAAATAGTTGTAGCGTTCGGCCGGCGGCGACGCCGGATCGTCGCTGAACCAGGTGTCGTAGCGGCGGCCGTGCAGCCGCACGTAGCCGATCGGCGAAGTCACGCGCTCGCTCGGTTTGATTGATCGGCCGATCACCGGCTGGTCAATATTGCAGAAGCCCACGCCGCGCTCGTGCAGCAATTCGTAAAATTCCTTGCCCGCCCAGGATGCGTGGCGCACCTCCACGACCAGCGGATAATCGCGGAAGTCGTCGAGAGTCTGGTTCAGCCTCGTGAGGCTTTCGGATGTGTTATGAAATGAAAATGGGAATTGCAGCAACACGGCGCCGAGCCGGCCCGCGTCGCGCAGGACGTCGAATCCGGCATGCACGATCTTGATGTCTTCAGCTGTTGTGCCGCCCTCGTGCGTGAATTTCTGCCACAGTTTCGCGGTGAATAGAAAACGCGGATTTGCGGCGATGCGCTCGAGCCATTGCGCTGCCAACTCCGGCTTCAGCGGCTGGTAGAACGACGTATTGATTTCGATGGTGTCGAAAAAATCGGCGAGAAACGTGGCTTCGTGAAATCCTTTCTCGCGATGCGGCGGGTACAGCACGCCCTTCCAATCCGCGTAGGACCAGCCGGCGGGTCCCACGTAGATTCGCGGGGCATCTGCCATTTCGGATTTCGAATTTGCAGGCATTTGAAATTTCTAACCGTTAAATGTGCTGCCGACGCCCAGTTGCAACTCGCTGCACACAGCGCTATGCTGACTTTGCCGCAATGCGAATACCCCTTCCATTCGTAAACCGAGCTAAGCCAGGGTGCCTGAATGAAAATAACATACAGCAATATCGAACCCGAATTTCAGGAAGCCATTGAACATGAAACAGAGCGTCAGGCGGAAAAGCTGAATCGTCTGCTGAAACATTACGCGGCGGATTTGGTTTATTTGCACGAGTCACTCGAAAAAACGCCGCACAAGCCGGAATTCAACTTCTCGGTGAACTTGAATGTTCCGACAGCAACGCTTTACGCCACGGGAGTGGGCGCGGACGCGCTAGGCAGCGCCAAGGCTGCTTTCGCCGAACTAGAAAAACAAGTGAAGAAACATCAAGCCAAACTGCGATTCGAATGCCTGCGTTGAAGTGCGCTACCGTGACGATGTGCGGCAAGTGCTCGTCATATTTCTGCTGTAATTTGTTGACACACAGAGTCTACCAACCATCCGTAAGTTCAATCCGCATCATCGCATGAAAATTGCTAAGCATCCTTGCCGCTTCCCACGCTGCTTCAGAAATGTCCTTGTGCGTACCCTCATCGAGCTTAAATGCACGCACCCACTCACCGCTCTCGTTCTTGATGACCAACGCTCGCACCTTTTCTTCATTCGGAGCCTCGGACGGAAAGAGGGATTCCATCGAGTCCTCTTTGAATGGGGATTTATCCGTATCCGCTTTCGCATTCCTGCTCACTGGATAACGAAAGTAGTCGCTGCTCGGGTCTACAACCCCGAGCTTTTCAATCCAATCGTCGAGTTCTTTGGGAACGCTCATGTCCGGCTTATATTTAGTGGACTCTGTCAGCTTGGCTTTGTTTTCAGTCATTAGTTTCTTCCAATACTCGTACAGTTCCGCAAGGTCATGACTTTTGAAGAGAGACTTCCAATCGCCCGAACGCGTCAGAAACATGGGCTTATCAGTGGAGGCAGGCTCGGAGCCATAAGAAATCCTTAGTTTACGATGCATAACGATGATTCCTGACTTTAGAAATAGCTCGATGGCGTGGCGTAGCGTAGCGGAAACAATTCAGGAAGGTGATTCCAGAATATGCGCCTACCGCCACTTTCCTTGGCTAGTATTTCTGCCCCTTCTTTGAAGGCTTCTCCAACCGCTCCGAATCCGTCGTCGTAGTGCGCTTCTAGAGGAGCCATAATGTACTGCATTCCGTGCCACCTCCATTCGCGGCTTGCGCCGCCGAGGATGGGCCTATAATGCAACGCTCGAACGGGCTGTCCAATGAAATTGTCGTGTGAACAAACACTCATCAACGTCTGGCGGCAAGCCCTCGTGGAGAACGCTACGGTGGTCGAGCTAGGGACGGAGCGTTATCCTGTTCGGCTGACCTCGAAACGCCGCCTGCGGCACGGCGTGATAACCTCTTGGCATGGAAGCAGATCTGAGTGCAGCCGTTAAGATGCTCCAGGGACAGGGCCATACAGTCCGTCCATACATCCGCTACGGTGCTCTATGGTTTGAGATAGACGGCAACATGTTGGCTACCCGCCAGGAGATGCTGGAATTGGCGGACGGCGTGTACTCGTTGCAGGAATTGGCCGAACTATTTGCGCGGAGGCACGCTGAAAAAGAGAGCAGGCCTTAGCTCGGACTCGGAATCGCGGTCTTGAGGAGGCGTTGCTGAGTGGAGGAACGTCTGTGACCCGCAGATGTTCGATGTTCTGTTATCCGCTCCGATTGCTGAGAACTGCGAATTTCTGCGCTCATTGATGAATCCTTTTGGATTGTGATACGCAAGGGAGGAACTAATGACGGAGCAAGAGAAGTACGACAGCCTGGACAGTAAGCAGAGAAGTGAACTCCTGCTGAAAACTGGCGAAACGCCTGAAGAGGCGCAAATATTAGGTCAGCGTTATTACCTGGCGCTTGGTGGGTGGGTGAAGACCCGGCTCAAGAGACACTGGAATAGGAACAAATCCTAGCCGCATTCCAAATGACGTAAGCAGATGTGCCCAATAGCTACCAAAAAGAAAACCAAAGAAGAAGCAGACAAAATCGAAGAGAACGGCGAGCAAGTGGGTGGCGACGATGAAGAAGGCAGTTAAGAAGAAGCTGGCTAAGACGACGGTAATTCCCAAGAAGAAGCCGGCGAAGAAGAAGGCAGTTCCAAAGAGGGCGAAAGTGAAATCGAAGGTCGGCGGCAAGGCGACGGCCGGCGCGAAAACGGCGGCCGCACTTAGGAAACAGGTTCGGAGGAAAAGCCAAAGCGTGGATACGTTGGCATTCGCACCGGAAGGACTGGGAACGCGGGCGGGCGAGCAATCGGGAGACTTGCAGGGATTGTCGAACGTCGAAGGTGCGGATTCGGAGAGTGTGGACGAGTTGCTTGAGGAAGGAAACGCGTTCGAGGCCGATGTGGTGAAGGGCGTGGAAGACGCCGGGGACGCTGACGAAAGGGAAGTTCGCACGCATCAGGTGCCGCAGGATGATGTTCCCGGCGAGTATCTGGATAAACAGTAGCGAGGGAGCGGGTCATGCCGTGCGGAACGTTTCCGGTATCCGCCAGGCCGTGCTGAGCAGCGTGAACGAGAATTTGAAGAGATGTATAAGGGCGAATCACAATGACGATTCAGGAACCAAAGCCTCCGTTGAAGAAGCCCACCGAAAAGGACTATGCATTTCCATCTCAAAAGGCGACGTGGGAAGAAGGAATGCGTTCTGACCTGTTGCGTGAATTTCAAGTCACAGGGTTTAAGCCAACGACCAACCTATGACGCTGGTTGACTGCGGTTAAACTTCCGTCGGAATTAGCAGCATTCTTTCATTGCAGCAATTCGGGTTCACTCGCTCGTTTGAGCGTTTCTCTGTTTTTCCCGACAATATGGACTTCCTTTCCGTGGAGTCCCGCAAACTTTATCGCCTTTCCCAAAAGCACATACTCGTCATCTTGATAGTCTGCGGCAAAAGCATCCTGATGAATAATTATCGCCGCAGCCTTGTCACGGCAGGAATTTACGAAGTCGGGCAATAGGCTCTCAACCTCTGCGGCAAGAGCCGTCTCCTTTTCCTTTCGTTCTTCTTCTGGCATGTTTTGCATATGTCATTCCCTTTAGCTGGATTCGAGCCGTGTGGATATCGGATTGAAAACGCTAAACTCATGAGGCTAATCCTTGCGTCGACCTGGAGTGTTAAACCTGTTTAGGCCAAGACGCATCGACTGGAGGACAAAACATCGTGGTCTGGGTCGTAACTGTTGCGGTATTTCTAGCCACCCTCCTTAGCGGGGTCCTTATACTTTTCCTTTTCTCGCAACGAGACTTGATTCGAGAAGCACTGAGAGACCCTGAGAAGAAACGAATGGAGACGCGGACTGTGGCCCGAATTGAAGTGGAGCTTCTTAGCACGGATGCACCCTTCATAAACGAAATCGCCTTAACCGAGAACGTCAGTTGGTACGGTGCCCGCGTTGTTACCAAGAAGCGGTGGCGACCAAACGACGGCGTGACCGTTAAATTGCTCCGGGAGGGCCTGCCCAACCGTGCGCGAATCGCATACTGTAATCCTTTGAAAGGAGAGGCATTTGCTATTGGGCTGCAATTTTCATCAGCAGTCGTGAGTTGGATGGTCTGACTACTAAAAACGTTAAAGTGCTTTCGGCTATTTAAAGAAACAGCGTGCTCGGTTATTCGGTTCTCGCTCGCCCGCTCTCAAGCGATTCTGGGCGCTCTCCGCGTGGAAGCACGAAGCCGCGCTGCGTGCCTTCGCACAGCCCCCGCATGTGCGCGTGATGACCGCGCCAAGTCGGCATCGAGTGCCTTGCCCACGCCGCTGTAACCTAGACCGCCCCTGGACGACGCGCCTCGTCAGCCCTGAATCGTGCAATTCGGAAAGCTGGGCACGATGCCTAGGGTTTTCCCCAGTACCTTTTACCGCCGACTAGGCGAAGTATGGCAAGTCTGGCAAGTCTGTGAATAGCACAGGGAGGCGCTGATGACCAGACTCTGCATCCAGTGCAACCGAATCATCGGTGAGAAATGCGTCCAGTGTGGGACGGAAGTGACCGACAGCTCAAACGGCCATGCGGTGAACAGTGCGGATTTCGATTGTCCGTCCTGCGGTCATCACTTCCTGCAAGGTGACGGCGGCGAAACAGGCGGAATGTGCGAGCCGTGCTTTGACGTTGAGTTGCAGAAGGCGCACGACCAGGCGGCGAATCCCCAATGCACGCAAGCTGGCCGAACTGTTGTATCTGAACAAGCTCAACCAGGTCCGTCACGGCGAGCACGGCGTAGGGGTCCTGAAGGTACCCTGTGACATTTTGCTTGCTTTCCACAACGCTGCGAGCGAAGCTTGTGTGCAGCAGCACATCGGGACGCCCTATGGTTGCACGCGCCCCGGCCACACGAACGCGTTAACCGCTACCTAGTATTACAACCCCGTTTTGTCTGATTCTCCCGGCGGTCAAATTGACCGCACCGCAAGAACGCCATGTAGTGATTTGGTTCCGCTCGCCCGAGGTTGGCTGACGGAGTGCAGGGAATACCAGGACGGACGTAGAGTACCCCCATGAAGGTGAAACTGGCAATACCAGCAATCGCAGCGTTGTTACTCGCAGGTGTGGTCCACGCAGATGGAAACTCGGTCGAGGTTACCATTCCGACCACCCCAATTTCAGGCTTGGTACAAGATTACACAGTCTCTTTGTCGTTCGCTTGGAATACTACGAACGATACCATCTCCGACGTTAACTTTTCCCTGGCGGGCGCTCCTGTCCAATTCACAGTCGTACCGAGTTTAACTTCCGCTTCTTTTCAAGACGGCAACTTATTTCTTCTCAACCTATACAGTCACGGCGGATACCTGTTCGAGATTGATACGGAAAATTACGGAGCACCCCCCATCGGTGCATCGCCAATCCCTCCGCTGGCGGGAACCTATTGGGTGCCTCTGGATTTGGAGTGTCCAGGTGAACCCCCGACCTACGCCATGCTGATTGCTGGAATCGTGGCGCTGATTGCGTTGTCTCGGACACGAAGCATGGGAACGGTCGCGCGAATCAGAACAGCAGGTCGTCCGCTCAGATTTGGCCGGGAGGCTGGAACCAGAGGTCAGGCGTGGAGTTGCCGGGAAGGGGTTGAGGAGGTAAATCACGACCGGGGCAAGAGGACCCCTCGCGTTCACCGAGAAAAATTTCCGCTGGGAGTGACGGGCGGGCTTCGTTCTGAACCAGTTACGCAACCGTGTAATCGGTTTTCACAACGCATCGGCTGACCGTTCAGGCTGGTCAACAACCAGTAGTCTGCGGACCACCACAGGCAGCCAGTTTCACATCAGTGGAATCAGCGGTTTGCGAACCGTAAGGAATTACCCCTTCCGAACCACCAGCGCATTTGTGCGATTACGCAAATAGACAGTAGTTGGCCCTCCGGTCTGGGATGTCGCATTCGAGAATCATTTGAAGTCGTCCCCGAAAACACATAGAGTCTGGATTATGGAGCGGATTAGATGCGCCGCCAAATCCTTCTCTCCTTGCTCCCGAAAGACGCCGAGGAATTGATTGCCCACATCAAGAGTCGCCACTCCGTCGTCGTGGTGAAACGAAGCGACCCTGATTCTGCGACAGTCGAAGCCCTGTCAGCCCTGCCCGCAAGTGGAAACGACAGCCTCGTTCTTTGGAACCAAGAATTACTGCCCGAACTTAAGAGGAAACGGGTTTCCGGTGCCACCGCGCGAGACTACTACCGCGTCGATGTGCCTGCTCAACCGGTTCTGGAGATTGGAACTTCATTCTGGGGACGTTGGTGCGGTAGACCTTGGCTTACCCAAGGTCGGATTTACGGCGTTTTCGAGAACAAAAGCGAACATTTCTCGCGTTGGTATGAGGAGATTACTCGCCATGTCCGCAAGGCTTTCTATAAGAACCCGGCCGCCACTCTCTCGGGCTATGTCGGCCCTGCCGCGTTCGAGTGGTTTCGCCAAGGTGGTTTACTCTCGCCGACTTTCCTTCCACCAGACACGTCTCACTGGCGAAAATTCTTCGACGACGAGGACTTGGTTCGCAGACGTCTTAATGCAACCTCTTCTGCGTGACGCAACCCTTGATAGTCCCAGTAGCCGGGAGCTAGACGCGCGAATCATGACGCAGCGATTTTCGGACATCACGGTTTTGGTTAGCTGGCCACGGAATTCCGGGTGAACTTGCGGGTGGAACACCGCTGACCTTGCGGGCGGGCTCGCGGAAATTTCGTTGCCTAGAGCGCAAGAGAGATGTACCATGCCCCAACCGGGAATCCTAAAAGGTGCTTCCGGTTGAATAGGCCCCTCAAGCGGCACAGTCCCTCGGCAGGGATTTTTGAAGTGGGTCCACTCCCCAGGTCATCGATTCCGATGTTTCCGAGCGGCTGCGCATCCAAAAAAAGGAGGATGTCCATGTTTGCAAATCAATGTCGTCCATGGCTGATTCCTTGTTGCGCCGTTCTGTTCGCGGTATTTTCGCAGAGTGTCGCAGCTAAGACCCTCTGCGTGAATCCCGGTGGTTCCTACCCGTGTTATTCAAAAATACAGTTGGCCGTCCACAATGCCTCTGCCAACGACCTGATTAAGGTTGCCCCTGGTACTTACAAAGAGTACGTGACCATTGGCATTCCACTTTCCATAATCGGTGCTGACGCCGAAGCGACCGTCGTCGACGCCGCGGGCAAAGCCCATGGCTTCTTTGTCGATGGATTCGACAATCCCGGCCTCACCAACGTCACCATTGCAGGATTCACCGTGGAGAACGCTATGTTCGAAGGCATTTTGGTTGTGAGCGCCTCGAACGTCACCATCCGTGAGAATCACATCAACAACAACGACACGTCTCCAGGACTGGAATTCACCGGCGCCACCATGGGTTGCCCAGACCAGCCCGGCAATGGCATTTATGAGAACGATGAAAGCGGTGACTGCGGCGGCGCAATTCATTTAATAGGTACGAGCCATTCGACTGTCTCGGACAATTTCGTGTCCGGCAACGCCGATGGGCTCCTTATTAGCGACGAGACCGCGGAGAGTTACGACAATCTTGTTCTCCGCAACACATTTCAAGACAATCCGCTGGAATGCGGCATCGTTCTTGCATCCCATCCACCAACGGGACACGTTTCTCCCCCTTTTGCTCCTCATTTTGGCGTTGACCACAACACCGTCGCCGAGAACACCTCGACTGGCAATGGCGTGCAAGTCGGAGGTTCCGGAGTGGGTCTTTTTTCCGACGGCAATGGTCCCGGTCGCGTCGCCGGCAATTTGGTCATACAGAATAAGCTGATAGGCAACGGGCTTGGGGGCGTCAGCCTGCACACACACGTGGGTCCAGCCTTTGGGCTGCCCGCAGATAACATGGATGGGAACATTATTATTGGTAACTTCATTGCGAGAAACCTGGCCGACACAGCGGATACGGCCACACCCGGCAGCGTAGGAATCAACATCAACAGCGGAGGTGGTGCCTCGCCCGTTTACGGCACCGTGATTTCGTATAACGTAGTTCGTGACGAAGATGTGGATATTGCCGTGAACACTCCGGCCGAAGTCGACATCCACCTCAATGACCTGGGAGGCAGCAAAATTGGCGTCGCCGACGTTTGCGCCTTTGACAAAGCCACGGTGTGCACTGGCAGTATCGACGCGACCGAAAATTATTGGGGCTGTCCTGCCGGTCCGAGCGGTCCCGGATGCTCGACTGTCAGCGGCAACGACATTCGTTTTGTTCCTTGGCTTCAGTCACCCCGCGGTTACGGTAATGACCGCGATGCAGACGACGTACTCAATTTAGAACCCGCCGGTCGCCCCAACCTCGTGACGCTCCTGCGGACGAAGTGGGCTTATCAGCGCTAAAAAATCGTCCTGACCTCGGGCTGCGGGCCCTGGGATGCAGTTGGCTTGCCTCGTCGCGAAGATTCTTAAAGCTCCGTAGAGGTGAATTCGCCCGCGACGAGGAGGGGATATGAACGCGAAAATCGGTGTGCTCCTGTCGCTCTCGGTGGTTCTCCTCGGGAGTGCCGCCGCAATCGCTGCGTATCCAGCGCCCCCTGCTCCCTCTTTCGGCGGAACCCGTAGAAATTCCGCGGGCCAGATTTACACGAGCCCAAACCACACTTTCACAATTGTCTTGCCTAATTGTAATCCCTCGGCTTTCAGCTGCCCAAGAAAAACTCCGGCCACAGGAGAACTGTTTTTTTCTTGACTCCCTGCTCTGAAAATAGGCACAAGTTCTTTGTATTCATTACGACGCTTCTGCATAGGGGCCTATTTTCATGCTAGGTGATGCGCCGACGGCGCATGAAGTCTTTATGGAACTTATCAGGAGTTGACATAGCAATTCCGCTTGGGTGATAACACTTTTCAGATTTGGACTTTTTGAAAAGAGTCTAAGTGGAGGCAATCCTCATGGCTCGCACTAGCTTGTTCGTGGGCATCACTCTTGTCGCGCTTGCCTCAATGGTCGCACCCATGTGCGGTCAACAGAACGAAGCAGTACCGAAAACGGTTCAAACGCTAAGAGTAACTTTTTAGGCTTGGTCCCGTTACCAGACAACTAGGGGAATCCCTAGTAGCAGCGGAGGCCTGAACGCTATAAGTCTCCGAACCGGACGTGACATTGTGACCGTCCGAACTCGGGCTGCTATCGACTTCTGGGCTGGGGGAGGTGGCAGCCCATTTCTTAGAATGTTGCAGCGGCGAAATTCAAAAAACAGACAAAAATCACAGGTTTGAAATCGGAGAAGAGGCCATGAAAACTCTCCCCCACAGTCACTCTGGGCACTCCGGTTTTTTCACTGCGCGCCCCGCAAGACTGCTTTGGTGCAGACAGTTCCATCAAAAATGGCGACGGCGTGTGGCCATTTTGCCAAACCAGGCGTCGGGCATTGGCTACGAGGTGCGTTGCGTCAAGTGCGGTATGCGAGACATCGAAATTGCCGAGTTCCAGAAAACAACAGCGGGCAACTAATTCTGGACCTCGAGGGCAAATTACCGAAGCTCCGTAGGAGCCTTCGTTCCCTAGAATTTGGTCGAAACGCAGGAGTTCCACGTGGCAAAAGCCCCGGTAAGCTGCCAGAGTTCCAGACTATTCTCTCTTCGGTTATCGAACTGGCACGACTGCAAGACGGATATCGCGGTGCTCTCGCTTTGTGCTCCGGCAAATCGGACACACCGGATGTAACCGTGGTCGCTCTCTGGGATTCGTTGAAAGCGATTCGCGCCAGCGAAAACAATTTGTTTCTCACGCAGGCCATCTCGCGCGTTCTAGCTTGCTGCGACGGCCTCCCGCATAGCACGGAGCAAGAACTACTTGCGAGCGACTTCATCGCCGCTAGCGTCCGGGCCAAGGCCTGAGTGCTTCTTTTTGGCCGACATTCTAACCGGTCGAATGTAACAACCCGCGACATGTATTCACTTCAGCTTCGCGCATTCCGCCTTTGCAGCGATGAGGATGGGAATGTCAGGTTCCCATTTTTCCACAGGACGTTGGATATCTTTTCGGCATTTTCGCTAGATTCGTGGCTTCGACCGGCGTTACGCTTGAAGGTACCGTTCCCAGACTTTTCCGCCGCGCCCTAAGACGACGGTTTCACACGCCACGCATACCATAGGGTCCGTAGTCGCTTACCACAATAGGAGTACCACCCAATGTACACATACACGTGCTGCCGATGTACCAAGTGCGAGGCCCAAATTGTGTTGGAAGACCGAGCAGATACAAATTTACTTTACAAACTTCCGAGGCCGCGCCCCTCACGCGAGGCTTGTCCATATTGCCGCGCAGTATTCGTTCCCCAGAGCTATTACGTAAGAGAGAGTGGGTCGCCTCTCACTCTGCGTGCGTAAATCCGGCAATCGCTAGACGAGACTCGACCCACCGATGACTAGCTTGCTGCGGAGAAAGAACTAACCGAATCGCTTCAACTGGATGCGCAAGAGCCCGAAGTCCCTGACGTGATACCTCTGCGGAAGCGTGCAGCCGCTTCCTGAGCCAAGCACGCAACAGCTTACCTCAGCTTTGCGTATTCAGACTTCGCAGCAATGAGGACAGGAATGTCAGGGTCGGCGTCTTTCCACAGCGTCAAGAAATCCTGATATGCCGCGCGAGCCTTTGCGCGAGCAGTATCCGCATCGACCCCTCGGGCCGGCTGAGCTTCAAGCGCGTACGCGCGGGCCATGCCTAAGTGCGCCAGTGAGCCGAGTGGCTCATTCACGACAAGGCTGGGGTGGTCGAGAATCTTCTGAAACTCGGCGGCGGCTGCGATGCCTTGTTGCGCTGCCACGTGAGCTTCGCCGCGCAGGTAGACGGGATAGAGAACGAAAGTAAAGGGCCAGCCGCAAGAACCAAGTTCGTACGGAGTAGCCGGGACAAGAGCCTCGATTGCCCTATTGGCGCTGCTCTTTTGAAGAGCAATGGCGGCGTGGATGGTGGGCAGATAATTGAACTGCACAATCGTGTCTTCCGGGAAGCGTCTAGCCAGGTTGGCAGCCAGCCGGGTGGCTTGTGCGGCGTCCCCCGCTAGACCCAGCGCTAAGGCTGATATAGCTTCAACATCTCTGCCGGTCGAGAGGGCCATTGCGGCCTGAGCCTGCTGCCTTGCAAGGCTCATGTTGCCTACTAGCGCCTCGCGCACTGCAGCTTCAGCCTCGTAACTCGCCGCCGTTTCTTTTTCATCTGCGTGCTGGGCGGATTCAGACGCGCGCCGTGTTAGCTCCCTTGCTTTGGAAAACTGTCCGGTATAGGCGGCAGTGTCGGATTCCGTATAGAGCATGTTGTCTTCGAACCCTGGCTTTCCCATCATCCCGGCGGCCTCACGCTCCATTCCTGCCGCATCGTGTCGCAGGAAATCAATAACGTAAAGGCAAAAATGATTTGTAGGATTATCTAGATTTTTGACTTGCGCTTCGTGCGCTGTCGCTCTGGCTTCATCCAGACGGTTCACGTTCAGATAGCCGTAGACGACGTCCGTGTAGCCGGACCCGCTTTCGGAATTGAGCTTTAGGACCTCCTTGCTCGCGGCCAGAACCTTATCGTAGTAGCCCAAAGCGGCATAGATGTTTTCTAGATTGGCGGTTGGCGTACTGTCGCGCGGGTAGGTCTGCGCCCACAGCTCATAAGTCTTGCGCGGGCATAAGAGCGTAGCCATGACGGTACGCCATTCCCACCTCGCGCCGGACTTCCTTTTGGATGTGGTGGAGAAGCTGGTTCCACGGCCAGCCGAAGCTAACTCAGGCGAGCGAACCGACACCACTACCGACACTGACGCTTTTTCTCGCTCAGAATCTAAACCAGCGCATGTTCACTAAATCTTTTTCGTGTAAGATGTCGTGAATGATTTTAGGGGCGTAGCTCAGTGGTAGAGCAGCGGCCTTTTAAGCCAGTCTCAACCTTTAGCCCCGGTACGTCTCAACACGTCAACTCATGCCATTTCCGTCACATGCGAATATCGCGAGCAGTCACGATGTGCCTGTGATTGTCCCAATATAGCAAACCAACTGACACCAGAACTGACACCAGGATTCTTTCCAAATCGGAGTGTAGAACCTCAAACGCCGTTTGCCAGCAAGTGCGTCTTGTTTAGAGCTTCGGACTTGAGTTCGATCCCCACCGCCCCTACCAACGTACCAAACTGAAAAACCATGTAGTTGTGCAGGTTCATCTTCCC
>CAWAED010000020.1:0-314915 GCA_963781105.1 uncultured Acidobacteriota bacterium
TTAACTGCCGCATCAAAAATTGGCTTCGTTTTGATTATGTTTCTCTGGTGAATATTTTAGCGTGTGGTACGAACGTTTTCATACCTGAGAAGCGTCGATAAAATTTTCCTTCTATCCCTCGGTTTCCTGATTTGGAAGCTGCCGGAACCCTTCCTTAAAATTCTCATACGCGATTAAATCTGCTGGTTGAAGCGGAACACAATCCTCCCAACCCATCGGCGCTATTGTGGTAAAACATTTCCTGGATATGAAGGTCGGATCATTGATCAGCGTGTTAAAGGAATCCAGCAATACACCATCATAGGCACATCGTTCGTGGAATAGTGTGATCTTGCCCTGCGGAAGTTCCATGATGCCCTTACCAATTTCGGACATCAAGAATTTTAAAAGCACGTCGTACGCTACACCGACAGGATCGAATTTCGTTTCTGGTATCTCTTCCACCATTTCTTGAAGATTGAGAAGATACCCTTCATATCCCCATTCTTCGTGCCGAGAGAACACTCTCATCAACTTTTCGCAAAAAGCCTGTCTCTCTGGCCCATCCCAGTCCGCAAACTCTTTCTTGAAATTATTAATATCCACGGAGTGATACCTTGTTACAGAAGTCCCGCCCTGAGCCAATAAAGAAGCATTCTTTTCTTCCAAGCACTTTAGCCATGCCATCTCTATCCACGGCCACTCACTACCCATTGCCATAGTGCATGTTAGGCTAAACATGCGGGGAGGAGATTCCCCACTATAGCTTTCATCTATATATCCAGTTATCACTACGAACAATCCTTGGTCAAACCCCTCAGGGCTGAACCCGTTCCACAACTCCCGCACGCTTACATGACACATTTTGGACTCCTCTTAGCGTACTTGTCCACAATGGATGCTGCCTTTTGTAAGGGGCGGGCGCGCAAGACCCGGCAGAATTAAAGCCTCGCGCGTCAGCCCACAGGAGACAGCCGGAGAAAGCGCCCCGACTCGCCTTCCGCGCGCGAAACGGTTCACTGGATCGCCTTCGCCGCAGCGTCGTAAATCCTCGCAATAATCTCACCACGCAACTCCTCGAGCGCCGAGCGCATGTAACTCCTCTCCGGCAGCGGAGGATGTACCACGTGCTTCACCACGATCCCACCGAGGTCGGCGAATTTCTGATAGTTCTCCGGCTTGAGTGTCCCGCGTTTCTCTCCCTGCTTATGATAGAGCCGCAAACCTCGTAGGCGCCCAGACTCAGCGATTCCAGACCTGGAGAATAAGTTCTTCTGAGGATTGGAGCCCAGGCTTCCTTCTGGAAAAAACGCCAGCGCCTGCTTGTTCACCGGGTAAATGTCATACTGCCTGGTCCCGCCGTATTCCTGAACCTCGGCGTATGCTGATGCTGGTCCACCTCCGGCCGTGACATACCCGCTCAACGTCGAGCCGAACCTTTCTGCTGGTAGCATTCTAACGGTGCCCAGCAAGCCCCCACCACCACGGCGATTCTGTAAAACCTCCCCGGAGAGTTTCTGTTGAACCCGCGCCATCAAGTCACGCATGGTCTCGTTCAGCGCCCTCTCCAAAGCCGAAATCAGGTGAGCGCCCTTCTTCTTAATAGCCTCACGAACGCGCTCATCACTTTGTTTTTTGAACTGAATGTGAATGAACATGGGGAGTCCCCTTAGGGTTTTTCTGGCTCCTTCCGGGCTGATTCTTCCCGTTCGTGCGTCACCCGGTCGAACTTGTGCGCGCCGGTGGATTCGCGGGCACTTCGTCTGGCTCCCTTCAATCGACTGACCACAATTCGCACAAACTCTCATTTCAAATCCTCCTTTCACTTACAAACTGGGCAGCGCGTTTGGAAGCGCCGGGTGGAGCTTGTCGTCGGCCACGTAGATCGCGGGTACCGACGCCATGCCGCCGACGACATCGAACTGGTGGCTGTACGCCTCGCAAACCCAGGCCAACCGGGTCGAGCCGATAAAATGCATCTTGCTCGAATCGACCGGACACAGCGGAGGGCTCAAGACGGCAGTCGGGTCGGTCGAATTGGAACCTGACGGAATGTAAATTTGATAAGGAGGCGGCGGGTCCTCGTCGCCCATCAGCTGGCCGACGAGACGTAAGTACACGGGCTTAGCACCGTCATGCGTCTGGGGCTTCGCTTCGGTATCGGGTTGGACGAAAGCACTGGCCCCCTCGGTCGAAACCGGCGGAGCCACTGGCTTCGCACCAATCTCGTGTGTCCGCGGCTGGGGCGTATCAGCTGGCGCGACGTAAGGCTCGGGCTTCACGCTGGCTGCGATTTGGCAAGCACTTGAGAAACAGGGATTCATTTCAGATTCTCCTTCGATTACCCGTCTCAAAGCTGAATTCGCGCTGCTGCCGCGCCACAATCCCCACGCGTGGAGAGAAGGGGCCAGTCGTGAAAACAGGCAGTCGCAGCAGCAGCCCCCGGCGTCGGATGGCCCACTGGCAGAAACTGTAGATACCATCCGGTGGGACGGGGCGTCTCGTATCGCAACGAGTCCGGCGAAACTGGCGCTACGCCAACCCCAACTCCCGGCCAGCAGCCTCAAGAATCCTGGAAGCAGTGAGCGGGTCTCCTCCATCCCTGGCGTACTGAACCAACTCCGCCAGCGTGTACACGCCGCTGTTTACGCTGTCAGCGACCCACTCCATCAACGCCCGGGGATTTGGGAACCGCTTTTTCGAATTCACGGTGAAGTGGAACTGGGTTCGCGCACCTGGTCATCGCCTTCACAATTTCCTCACTCAGAGCCTTCCCTAACTTCCGGCAACTCTCCCGCAGCGCCAAGGCTTCCGCCTCCTGGGGAGTGTCAGGAGCCAGGGGGTCTAGCAGCAGATAACCACCCTCAGTGAGCGTGACACCATTTTTATCTGAGTGACCCGCGTGGTAATCACGTCCCGGTCGATGAGGTCGGACACGTGCTCCAGATTCTCGCTCAGGCTGAGATCCCTCCCCCACTCAGCGTCCATTTGTTCGGTCACCCGGTTTACCTCTGCCAGCGTGAATTCCGCCTTCTCGCTCTCCGCCCTTCCTTTTTTAACGTCCTCATCCTCATCCACGTCCGCTACAGCCGACGTGGAAAAGAGACGAGCCAAAAGTTTCGGCCAACAGCAAAGACACGGGCAGCTCATGGGCCACCACCCTCTCTGGTTCGTTGTTCATCTTTGACTTTCTCCTCCAAAAATCAAGTTCACTCAAGATACTTACCGCGAACTTCCGCTGAACCCATCACATAGACCTCCGATTCCCTCCGTAAAAAACCGTAGGCTTACCGTGCGGCCACCATTGCGCGCCACAGTCGCCGCAGCGAAGTTCTCCTCCGTAGCTCAACTCCCTCAATGTTGCCGGTCGCGTGGCACGACGGGCACTTGGGGGCGACTACTGGCTCGGGTTTCTTCTGGGCTGGCTGAAGGCCGGGATTTGCCAGCCGCGTGAGTTCCTGCTGGGCCATCCCACTCGAAAAATATTCCAACACGCCGAGAGTTCCGCCGCGGTCGAAGGCCAGGACCACAGCACCGGCGACACTATTCGCGCGATCATCGTGCCCGCCACGCGGGTGATCGACGACGTCACGCTGATGACCCGGCCTCCTTTCCAGGTCAGCAAACTGGGCCGTGGTAGTCGCGTCGTCCGGCAGTTCCACCGTCTGGGACTTGATTCTAGGAAGCAGCTCCATATAAATCTCGGAGCGATTCCGCTCGGAGCGATGATACGAGACACCCTGCTTCTCGAACGCACTACTGACCCAGTCTTTTGCAAACGCGTCTCCGACGACCTCACTGGCGTGGTAGCTCTTGATAATCGCGGCGAACTCAACGGCGCTGGCTTCGGGATTTCCGTGCCGACCCTCGACCAAATCCACCACCACGCGCTGACTACGATCATCGAAGTCGGCAGCCTTGAGCGTGAACTCATCGGCGCCACCCGCGTTGGCGTCGGTAAAGAAGTGATACTGAATACCCTGCTGATAGGGCCGAGACCTGACGCCCTTCACCACGCAAGCCTCTATTTCGTCCAGGGGGAGAAAAGCTCTCGGCGTCGGTTCTAAAGTTCCCACCATACTCAGCGTCGGCCTTGGCCGAGTCGCGGAGATACGCGCGCGCGATCAAAACTGACTGGCAAGATGACCGGGTTCGACGGGTTCATTTCCCTGGTGGCCGCTTTCCAAACCAAAACTTTGGCGCCCGCGATGCCGAAGAAATCCTTATACGCCTTATAGCGTTCCCCGCGCTTGGCGTAGGGGGAGCTGGAACCCAGAAGCAGGGGCTGAGCACAGGTGAGTTGGTTCGGCGTGCTGGCCGCGATGATTTCAGAATCCGGGTTGGCGCTTTCATCCGACCTGAGGAACGCCATTTCATCCAGGACGACGCACGGCACGACGTAGCCTCTCACTGCCCGGAAGCTAGCCGCGTACACCTCTATCCTGACGCCGCTGGTGAGCACAATAGTATCGGATGATTCAGATTCGATGAGTGAACTCAAGAGCGGGGAATCGTGGAGGAGCTTCTTACAGTAACCAATTAAAATAGATGCCTGCCGTGTGTCGGTCGCGATGGCTTGGCAGACCACCGTGGCTCCAGACTTCAGAGCCGCCGCGTGGTCGCCGAAAACCGCAGCATACGTAATCACCAGAGAGTCAATTTTGGTTTTCCCAGCCTTGCGGCCACAGATGTTAAACGCCTCGCGATATGGCTCTAGTTGATAATCCTGAGCGTCACGCCCGGTATGCTTGGTGTAGATCCGACTCTCTTTTTGAGTGGTGAGAGCAATTCCGTTCAGCGCTTTCAACCATACCTTCCAGAATCGCCACGTGTCGCCCCAGAGGAGCGAAGGCTCGAGGATATTCCGAACAACTGAGGATCGGTCATCGCTTCGATGATGTTCATGCCTCAGGCTCCGGAGACTCTTCGTCGCCATCACAGGATGGTGGTTGAATGTCGATGGGCTCAGGGGTCACCTGATGATTTAAGTCCACGGGTGGTGCTTCTGTGTCCTTCTTCCGCAGGTATTCCTCCAACGTGGGGAGCTTCCGCGCCTGCCTCTCCAACCCCAGCAGTCCCAAGGTCCTTTCCAGTGAAGCCAAGAGCGTCATCCTTTGCATCAACAGTGGCCACGCGGATTTCTTGCCGCGAAAAATAAATGATTCCTCCTGTAATAGAAAACCGTCGATGTGATCCAAGAACAACTTGGTGCGCATGGCGTAATCGACGAGTGTTCGCTTTTGAGTACTGAGGTTCTCTTCAGTTCCCAGAGCCGCGACTAATTCGTCACGCCATTCGAGTGCGACCTTGGCACCGGCACTCCGCCAGTCGATGGCGCGAAGACCACGGAGAGCGACCTTACGCCGGAGCAATTTCAAGCCGTTCTGTTTATAGCCTTTGATCGGGGCCATTTATCTAATGAACCTCACTCAGGAACATGCGAGCACTAGTAGTCAACATGCTAACTACCTGGTTAGAAACCATGAAAAACGATTCCTATTATCCGGTGTCGCGAAAAACGACCATACTGCTCTTTTCTAAAAGGAAATTCCTATTGAAACTGGTACACCCCCACCTCTCCGGGTGGATCCGACATTCGAATTCCAGGATGCTTCCCATCTAAACCTCTCTCCCTATAGCCCAACCATCTTCACCACGGCTGTTCCTAGCTCAGTGGCACGCGGGATCCATCTCTTTTATGTCCCCGAGACTAGAGCCGGTGCGACGACGCTCTTGGTATCTACTGGCCATTTCTATCCAACGTAACTCGCAAGGACGTTAACTTCTTTCGAGTCGAAGCAGCTTTTACCCAAAATCCTTACACTGCACTTATAATCACACATATAAGTGGGCCACCTTATCTCCATAAATCTCTCAAAACAAACACTCTAAAAATACTGGAGCTTGTGTCCAGATAGCTCATGGTCCGCCATTATAGCCAGTTTTTAGCCGTTTGGAAGCAGAAATTGACGAGCGGAGCCGTGGGTGAGAACCGCTGAGATGTTACCCATGTTACCCATTTCCCTACCCCGCGAATTTGAGGGCTCTAAATTAGTAAAAGAGAAGAAAAAGAGAAGGAAAAAAGAGACTAGAGCTTCTAAAAATTTACGGTAGGGCAATGGGTAACATGGGTAACACGCCCTAAGATAATAAAAGACTTATAAGAGACCGGTCGGTCTCAAACCCCTGAAAACGATCTAAAACGGTACATAATCTTCGTCGTTTTTCTCTTCGTTTCCGTCGCTATTTTTGTCGTTTTCGCTCTCGCTCGTCTCATCTTCGTCGACCTTGGTGATCTCCCACTTCGTCTTGTTGCGTGTTTCGCCGGTAGACTTCAATTTGAATCCATTCAGGATGCATCCTTTATTCTTCCTCATTTTCCACGCGAGTCGGTCGCGATCCAGTCGGTCGCGATTCCCCTTTTCCTGCGCCACGTCGAGCAGCGCCTCTTTCAGTGGGTCGAGCAGATTCCCGGCATCAAATTCTTTGCGCAAATCTTGCAGCAGAAACGTCGTGCCCTGATAAACTCCGTACAACTCCTCGAAGAGTTGCGCCATCGCCTGCCGATCCGGATCCGATTGAAAGGCGATTTCTCGCGTCAAGCAAGGATCTTCGCAGCCGACCCAAATTAACGCAGCGCGTATGAGTTGGCTCCACTCATCAAAACCTCCCCAGCGCTTCCCCCTCTGCGGTGGTCGCCCCGCGACGTGATATGCTCGTAAGATCGTCAATGCGGCCGCAACTAACTCTTGGCGATGTTGCTTGAGGTAGCTTTCAAAGTCTTCAATCTCAAACGTGCGCGTCTCGGGTCTTTCCATCTGCGCATCGATCGAGATCATTAACGATCGCGAGGTTAAATCACCTTTCACTTCGAGATTATTTCCCGTCGCCGTCCACTGCGTGAGCGTGGGAAGCTCCAGCATTTTTGACAATCCCAGGATCCTGTCGCCGTATGTCGTCTGCGTGAGTGCACGGTTCAGGTCGGGCGATGCGAGTACGCCTTCGATGTTGTCGATATTCATAATCACGAGGCCTTTATACAACGTCGCCGTGATCGCTTTGCGCAGTTCGTCTTGATTGCCATTAAACGGCATCGCGGTGGCTTCTATCCCGGTGGCGATGATCGCGACTGATTCTGCGAGTTTTGATTTCCCGGTCCTTGGGTGGCGCGCTGTGTAGCATGCGAGTGGCGTATGGTCGATCAATCTCCGTTGAATCGTCGCAATGACAACTGATAGGTGAGCCGAGTAATCGGCCAAGCTCTCGAACGGGAACTGTGCAAACGGACGCATTAGGATATCGAGCGCGCATACTGCATCGCTTCTGGTGGGGAATTCTGGAATCTTGGGCCATTCCTGCTTCTTCAGGAAAAATAATCCAGTCTTCGCATCATAACCAGCTGCATCGAGGATGGTGCCATCGCGCCGCATCACGGGCGTCAGAATCGTTCCTGTAATCACTGGAAGTGTTAGTTGTGCGTGCGGCGTCCGATCAAGGTACGTCGCGGCGAGTTTCGTCGGGCACTCGACGATGGTCACGGTGACTTCGCCGGCAATCGGATCGATCGTTTTTCTGATAAACCGAAAGTTGCGTTCGAATGTATCGATGAGATTCGTCTTCCGCACCGCGATTAGCATTACCGTACCGGCCGGGAAAGTAAGCTTTACTTCCCGTTCGCGCTGCGCTTCTTCCAGTTCCACGACGTGCATCACCTCACCTGCGCGCTGAAAGATTCGGAGCTGATCGCTCAACTCGGTCATTGCCTCGTCTGCAGCGTCGACGTGCTGAGGATTCAGGTACGTTTGCGTGACGTCGATCTCGGCTTTCTTCCCATCGCCCTTGGGATATGTACAGCAACGCTGCACGATTTTTCGCAGTTCCGCGTCATCTTTCGGGGGTTCGTGCTCGCAACACTCGTCGTAGAGCTCCTTCAGTTCGAGGAAGATTTCCTCCTCTTCCGCTCCGGCGCCATACGCGCGCATCGAGCAGCCCCGCCGGAACAAGAACGGCTCGCGGTCTGGGTGGCCGATCTTCTTCGCGGGCTTGCGTTTTGATTTCTCTTCGCCTGCGCCTTTCGTGATTGAGGATCGCTCGCTACTGCATCGGATGTTGCGGGCGCATGAGTGCGCGCTTTAGGCTTTTTCAGGTACGGCATGATTTTTTGGATTAGCGCGAGATATGCTTGGTGAGCCTCGCTGATCGTGCTGGTGCCGTTATAGACATTTCCTGTGAGCGCGAAGTATCGGCCCGCAGAATAAATCTCGACACTCACTGGTTCGTCTCCGCAGAACGTGCGCCCAATCGGAGTTTTCACGAGCGTCTCAACTGCCGGCCCGCGCCATATGATCTTGATGCCGGTGCCTGAGGCTGAAATGTCGGAGTAACTCCGGAAGCTCGCTATGATTTCCTCAACCAATGGATCCACGGCTCCGGTTTCCGGATTCCTGCAATTGTCGAAATCAACTCCGTTGTATGGGTCCGTGGACTTGAAGCGAAAGCCGATGCCGAGCAGTAGGTGCTTGGCGTGAAAATACGCCACGGCCTGTTCAAACGTTGCCGTGGCCATCGCGTCCGATTCCATGCCTTTCGGATAGGCTCGGAGAGTAACGGCGTTCATCGGAACCTTGCGAAGCTTCTTATCCTTCTGCGCGATCATCCAGCATTCCCACTGAGAGAGCTGTCGCAATTCCAGGGCAATGTTGACAAATTGCTTCGCATCGGCTCGGGGATAACGCTTAATAGTCATCAGCGTGACCCCTTGCACTCGCTGCACGCCTTCGGATGCCACGGCCGATGAATTACTCGCGTGTCAGCGACGGTGTAGCACCCACTCGTGGCTACTGATTGGCGAGCAGCTCGTCGCGCTGATGAGGCTTTTTCGCGAGTCCGGGCCAGCGCTTTGCAATTCGCTGGTCGCGCTTGCTGGGTTTTGTGGGCTTCGGTGGTTTCGGCTCGATGCCGAAGCTGGAGAGTTGGCGAGGTGCGTCGTCGGTGGGCTTCACGGGCGTGCTAGGCGTCATGACAATCGCCCCCGCATCCGCGCCAGTGTTGCCGCAATTTCGCTCGGCGCAAGTTCGCTCGATTGAAGCATGCATTCGACGATGTTCTCGACGCCATCGGCTTCGATCACTTGGCGCAAGCGTTGCTCATCGAACGAAGCGCCGAGAGCCTCGAACACCACACAGCACATCTTGGTCAATTCATCGACGGTGGGGAATCTGTTTAGCTTGGAAAAATCAGGCAGGCAAACCTGGATTACATCAAACGACTTGTCGCTCATGCGCGTACCGCCTTCCGCGCCGTGGCTTTCTTCGCTGGTCTGCCAGGCCTCTTAGCGGCTACGCGCCCTGGGAGCAAGGCCCAGCGATCCAAATCTTCACGCAGATATCTGACGGCAGTACCCAGCAATATGAACCGAGGCCCGACTACGCCACCGAACTGGCGGCCAGCGTCCCGGTCTTTTGTTCTGAAGACTTCGAGAGTGCCTGGGCTCATGCCCAGATGATGGGCAGCATCACGTGTGCGCAAATACTTGTTATCTTCGGGACGGAGCGGGAGAGACACCACGGCTGGGGGCTTCTTTAGAGCTTTTGGCATGGATCCACCTTCGAGGTGTTCTAGCGGGGAGGTACTGCCTGAGGGTGAGCCTAGGTGCGCCGCCCGCCGCGAGAAAGCAGGTTCGCTCTCGCTTCGTTCGGCCGGCGACATGGACCGACGCAAGTACGGTAAACACTGACGTCGTAGAGTGGGTCTCTCTAAGTCAGCCCTGCGACGACATCATCCTTAGCGGGATTGGTTTACCTTTCCTCAGGAAGCCGCAGGTTCATTCGCTGGTACCCTTTTTGTGTGGGCGCCAGCTCGGTAAGACGGGTAAGACTAGCCAAAGACTATCTACCAATTTAATCAGATTTAATACAACTATTTTCTATGCCGGGAGCTTTACGCGCTCCTTCATCATTTCTTCCATCATCTTGGCTCCAGAGGTCATCGCCTGGCGCGTGGCTTCGCGATTTAACTGCGCGTAGATTTGAACCGCGCCCATTCCGCGATGACCGAGCGTGGCTGCGATCTTCTGAAGCGGGACGTTGGCGATAGCCTGATATGACGCGAAAGTGCGCCTGAGATCGTGCTGTGTTACACCAGTAATCTTGGCCAGCTTCATCAGCTTCCGAAAACCCTTCTTGAGATCTTCGACGTGGCCGCTCTTTCCGTCACTGGGAAATACCCACGGGATCCCATCCACGCGCGCCGCCAGTCTCCGCTCCAGCACCTTCATCACGGGCGGGAGCAAGTCCACCACGATCGGCTTTCCATTCTTACTCGTGGGAATGGTCCAAACCTGCTCGGCGAGATTGACGTGCTGCCACGCCATCCCGGTGACATTGCTTTTTCTCATGCCCGTCCCGAGAGCGAGCCGGACGAAGTCCGCGAGGTCGGAGTCACCCTCGTCATCCAGAGCATCCATCAGCCGTTGAAGCTCGTCGGGTTGGAGAAACCGTTCGCGCTCCCGCTCCTCGAACCGCTCAAACTCCGTCGCTGGATTCTCGCCCCGGTACATGCCAGCCTTCCGAGCCCAGTTGAACAGCGTCCTGATAAAAGTCACTACGCGGTTCGCCGCCACCTGGCCATGCTCACGGGCAAGCTCGATGTGCAAATTAAAAATCATCTTCTGGGAGATGCTGCGCAATTTCAGGTGCCGGAACTTCACCAGATAGTGGTCGCGCACCCAGCGAATCCGCTTAGACCTCTGCTCCAGCCTCAGCTCGTGGGCCTCAACCTCCAGCGGGTCTTTACTTGTGGCCGGCACCATCAGCGTCCGGCGCGCGATATAGTCATCGATCAGTTGGCTCAACGTGGGTTCTTCGCTGATGGGCGTGTCATCAAACGGGTTCGGTCCCGCGTATGCGTCTTTAGCCCACGCGGCCAGCTTCGCGGAATATTCCTCGGCCTTGGCCCTGGCATCGTCGAGAGGAATTTCGGGGAACGAGCCGATCCTTTTCCAAGTCGGACGGCCCAGGACAGCATGAAACCAGAAAAAAACTTTCTTGCCGGAAGGTTCGATCTTGATACCCAGCGCTGGGCACTTCTCGTCGTACCACTGCTCCCTCTTCGCCGGGGGCCGGAGAGCTTCCAGCGCGCTCCTGGTAAACTTCATCCGCTTGGTCTTCGCGCGCCTGGCCATGGTCTTTCCTTGTGTTATAAGGATGGTGTATCCCGAGTGCTTAAACTGAGTTAAACTACGTTCTACCTGGTTTAAGCAACCTGGTAACCAAGATACTCTAAGCCCTTCAGAATGTAAAGCTTATAGTATTCTATTAAATACCACTAGAGTGGAGCTTTTATCTCCGGAGCACAAGGTCGGGAGTTCGAACCTCTCCGGGCGCGCCACTTTTGTGACCTTCCTAGTTGTAAATCACTTTGGAAATCTGCGTGGCTAGTGATTAGTGAGTGGCGATAAAACGTGAAAGCTCATTTAACGTCGGAGACTTTGCCGTTTGTGAAGATTACTTTCATGTCTGAGTAGAAGTACATTTGCTTGGCGCCGAGGTTCACGATTTTTTGTGGTTGGCCTAGGATTGCTACGACTTGATCCGTCGTTTGGCCTAGCGCGATGGTTTGCGGGGCTGCGGCGGGGGCTGCCGCGGCTGGTGCTGGAGCAGGTTGTTCGGCTTGCTGCGCTGGTGGCGCGGAGCTATCCGCGGCTGGTTGGTCGGCTGGGGCGTCTACCGTAACTACTTCTTCGATGGACTTCATGACTTCGTCGGCGTTGGGAGTGCCATTTTTCGGGAACGGAAATTTGAGCTGGCCGTAGTACCGGACGTCGTTATAGGGATCGCTGACGAATACCAGATAGGCTCCGTCCGGTTTCACAAGAAATTCGGTGACCCAGAATTTTTCGCCGGTGACGAATTTGCGTTGGGCGATATTGACGGGCTGTTGGTTGGCGGGCGCGAGTTCCATGCCCCAGGCCATATTGGCGCCGAAGCCCATGGAGATGGTGCCGTTCTTATAGGTGTTCGGGGGCGGAGCGATGGCCTCGACCACAGCCATGACCAGGCCGTCTTTGTGGAGGACGAGAACGGAGCCGGCGGTGACGATGTCGGTGCGGTCGGTGGTTACCTTGGTGCGGGTGAATTCGGCATTGAGACGCTTGAGGATTTCGGATCTTGGATCCTGACCGTACGATGAGGGCGCTACAGCCCCAAGGGCGATTACAAGGGTCCAATACAGCAGGCTTCGCACGACGGGCCTCCTCGAGGCGGGACTTTCAGATTGGGTTGCTGAGCGGACGATAACTTACACCGAGAGCGCGTGATTTTGCAATTCGCGGAATTGAGGCGGGCGTGCAGCGCGTGCGTGCAGGATTTTTCCCACGGTGACACTGCGGTGGGCACCAGATAGTTCCGTGCTTGTCCGGACGTTCAGCGGATACCAGCGAAAGGATTTTCAATAAGAATTCCATTGATCCGCTGGCCGGCGCTGAAGTCCTCCGAGAGAATTCGGTTCGCACCGCTTCGCGCAGCAGATGAAACAATCAAGGCGTCCCAGAAGCCGATCCGAGATTCGTCCTCGATCTGAAAGGCGGCAGAGATTTCAGCGGGAGTAGTTTCCGTGCACCAGATTGCGTAGCTGTCGACGATAAGGCGCGCCGACTTTTTTGAAATTGGAGTGGCAATCTTTCGCGTCACATTGACGTAGAACTCCTGGAGGACTTGCAGGCTCAGAACGCCTGTTCGCTCGCTCCAAAGTTCGCGGAGTACGGCGTTGGCAATTTGATGCTTCGCGGGGGCATCTGCGTCGTGCGCGTAGATCAGGACATTCGTGTCCACGAACGTCTTACCGTTCATGGAGTTCTTCGCGGCTCGCTCGAATTATTCCGCCGAGATGAAAGCACCGATCGAGCAAGTGCAGTGCCTGCCGTTCGGCGCGTTCGTAGGCTTCCTCTTCACCCACCAGGATTTCGATTTGAGCCGCTACGAGGCCACTGATGGAGGTGGAGCGTCTGGCGGCGACAATCTTAGCCTTCTGGATCGTTTCGCGATCAAGGCTAACCGTTAGGTTCTGTTTTGCATGGGACTTAACGCTTCTCATTGCATCCTCGTTGATCACGCATAATACGTGTACCACGTATCTTGCGTGTCGTCAAGGGGCGCTAACCGTTTTCGTCTCAGTAGCCACCAGAAGCCTCGTGACTACTTGGCTGCCCTCAATTTCGGCGGAAACGTAGGTTGTGCTAACATTTTACTGAGGTGAATCGTATGGGTGGATTGAAGTCGATGTCGCGAAAACTTATTACAGCGGGGGCGGCGCTGGTGCTATTTGCGTCTGGCGCACTTCTGCCGCGGATGCAGGCGGTTGCCTCGGCGCAATCGGGTGGGGCTGGGTCTGCGCAATCGCGCGAGGTGTCTGTCGCGGCGACGCCGACTGTGGGGCAGGGCTTGGAGCATCGTTTGGTGCTTTACAACACGCACACTGCCGAGCGGATTGATATTGTCTACCGGCGCGGCGAGGAGTACATCCCTTCGGCTTTGGCGAAGCTGGATTATTTTTTGCGCGACCATGTGACGGGTGACGTGCGGCATTTTGATCCCCATCTCTACGATATTCTTTCAGATCTTACGGTTTCGGTGGGGCATCCGAGCGGCGAGATAGAGATCGTTTGCGGGTACCGTACGCCGACGACCAATGAATCTCTGCGCGCGCATACTACCGGCGTTGCAAAGAATAGTCTGCATATACAGGCGGAGGCGATTGACTTGCGCATGCCTGGGATTAATACGTTAAAATTGCGCGAAGCGGCTCTGGCGCTGCGTCGCGGCGGCGTGGGGTATTATCCTCATTCGGATTTCATCCACGTGGATACTGGGCGTGTGCGGCAGTGGTGTTTTGAGTGTCCTGCTGATTTGATGAGCGGGGATTAGAATCGGTAACGATCCTCAGTTTGACCCACCGTCGTTTGTTGCCCTGACATGGATGGCGCACTGAAGTGCGCCGCTGCAAATGCAAGTCAAAGGCGGGCGCAGCTGCGGTCTATCCGGGATATGGATATCCCTTATCGAGGACTTTTTCGAGGGCGGCGTCGTGGCCATAGATGTCGTCGTAGAAGTGGACGGTGCCGTCAGCGGCCACAATCACCGTAGCGTAAACGATCAACACCGGGACGGGCCGCGTCAGGTTCACTTGCTGGTTGTTGGTGCCGCTGGCCATCGCTGTGCGGACCTTCTCCGCGGCCCAGCCGGGATTATTGCGCAACACCCAGACGGCGAGGTCGGCGGGACGCTCCAGGCGAATGCAGCCATGACTGAAATCGCGGCGCGAGCGCGAGAACAATTGCTGCTCGGGCGAATCGTGCATGTAGACGCTGTAATCGTTGGGGAAAATAAACTTGACCAGTCCCAGTGAGTTTTTGGGACCGGGAAGTTGTCGAATGAACAGCTTCCCTGCCCGGAGCTGCGCGAGATCTTCGCTGGTAAGCGGGCCGGACGCGATGGGTTGCTGCCGGCTGTTCACCACCTCAAAACCCTTCTTCGTTAAATAATCGGGATCGCGAGCGATCTTCGAAAACATTTCCGATTTCGCGATCGAGTACGGAACGTTCCAATAGGGACGGAAGACAACGTAAGCCATCGAGTCTTCGAACACCGGCGTGCTGTGATCGTAGGCCTTGCCGACGACCACGTTCATGGTGAGTCCGATACGGAAGCCCTCGTCGTAGGCGCGCAGGCGGAATTCGGGAATGTTTACCACGATCGGAGCGGCGTTGTAGGAGAGAGGCAGCCAGCGCCAGCGTTCGAGCGTCAATTGCATCTGACGGACGCGGCTGGCTAACGGGACGTTGAGGTCGGCGAGAGTTTGCGCGCCAATGCGCCCGTCGGGAGTGCGGCCGTGACGATTCTGAAAACTCTTAACGGCGTCTACCAGCGGCGCTTGATAGACGATGCTGTCCGCCGGCACGCTAGCGTTCTCCGGCAAGTCTCCGAGTAGTCGCAGCAGGATGGCCAATTGCGGAACGCCGGCGTAGGAATCGCCGGGCGCGACAGTTTTCGCGACGGCGGGAAGCGGCTTGCCGTCATATTTCTTGGCGAGAGCGAGGTAGGTATCGAGGGCCTGGATCGTGCGGCGGTAGCCCGGGTACGGCGGTTCGACTTGCACGAGAATGTTCGCGACATTGGAAGCGTCCACGACATCTTCTTTCAGGAATTGCGGCAGATCGTATTTCTTGGCCTGGATATCGAAGCCAAATTCGAAATGCTTGGGATTGACCTTGCCGATGTGCAGGTCTGAAATGTAGCGCATGATGCAAACGGTGAGAGCGACGTCGAATCGCGCGGCGTCGGCTTCGGACGGTTGAGGCGTGCCGGGCCGGAGTTTCGCGAGGCGATCGGCCCAGCGAGAGGCGTCGTAATCTTCGGCGTTCAATCCCTTTTGATCCGCTTGAAACAGCAGCGCGATGATTTGCTGCGCTTGCGGAGTCGGCTGCAAACCGCGCACCCACGGGAGCGCATAGCCGTACGATCCGTAGAATTCCTGGAGGAGCTTGGTGTAATCGCTGAAATCGGGCCAGCGGAGGTCTGCGAGATTTCCTGTTTGGATGGTGGTGCGTAGCCAGGCTTGGGTTTCGGGGGTGAGTTGCTCAGGCGGCGCGGCGGATTGCGCGGACGACGGGGTTTGGCTGGGCGCGGAATTCGCGCAGCTGTCTCCATGGATCAGCAGCAGCGCGAGTGCGATCAGCAACGGCATGGAACATGCCCGCTTGAATGGGCGCGATTGTCTCACTGGTGCCTCCCCGCTCTGGCTGATTGTGGATGATGAGCCGGTGACGACTCGATGTGTATTAGAGATGCGAAAAGCGATTCCGTCAAAAGAAAAATGACGCTGATGGCTGGCTAGCTGACCGGTTTGAAATCGAAGTAGGCGAGGTTCATGTTGCCTTGGGTCAGGATGTGGACGGTTAGGACGGCTTTTCCTTTGGGAAGTTGGATGCGCGCGATGTCGTGCGCGATATTCCAGTGATGCCACTGGCGCCAGGCGATGGGATCGGCTGCGTTGAAGGTGGTGGAGATGGTGAGCGGGCCAGTTGCGTCTTTGCCGTTCACGCCGAGCGAAACAGTTCCTCCGCGATTGGAGGTGTACAGCAGATCGGCTGTATATTCGCCCGCGCTCGCTACTTCGACCGTGATGTTGAACCATTCGCCCGGCTCGGTCCAGCCGACGTAAAGCTGATTTTCCGGGGGCTGCACTGAGTCGTAGGGACTATTGTCAATCTGGTCGTGAAATTTGGTGTAAGAGGTGTCCACGCCCTCGTTCATACGGAATTGGTTGAGGTAGGTGCCGTCTGCGGGATTGAGCGCGCCGCTGCCGTTATTTTTGGCGTCGCTATCGTGATAGGCGACGCCCTCGCCGCCCAGGTCGTAGTAGGCACATTCGACGCGGCCGGTAATTTTTTGCGGGCCGGCGCGGTAGCGGCTGTCTTGGAATGGGGTGCCTTGGTAATTCGTTGCCGATGATATTGCACAGGCCGCGGCGATTGCCAGCAGAGCGGACATCGCTGGCCGAAGCAAATTCGATCGCTGTACCTGTTGTTCCACTAGATATTCCCCTTCGTGCGCGCAGTCGTTTCTTGGGTGCTGCGGCCTACTTGGCAGAATGCGCGTCGAGAAATTCGTAGCGTGCGCGCTGCCGGGCATCTTTGGCGGCGTGGCTGCCCTGCCCTTCGCCGCTCAGATGCATCACCTGGTAGCCGTCCTGGCTCGCGTATGGTGGCCATTTGGGCAAGTGATCGCCATTGGGATCGCCGGTCTTTGCGAAATTCGTCCAGTAGGATGCCATCTGTTCCGACACTTTGAAGTCGGCTGCGGTCCACGGCACTCCTTCCTCCGACTTCAGCGTCTCGAAAACGTATTCGATTTCGCCGGCGTGCCTCGCGCCTGCTTCGCTGGCCGGGAGCGATCCGATCATCTTGCCGGGCTTCACCGCTGGAATCTGCTCAAAGTGATATTGGTACACGGGCGCGTCGCCGGTTTTGGCCTGGATGTCGGTCCATTTCCAGGTGGAGAAGGCGATGAAGTCGTCACCCGCTAAAGCTTCGGCTGAGAGCAGCGCTTCCTGATCCGTCGCGGCTGGATAAAGTTTTAGAAATTCGGAAGCGTCGCCATCGAAGCGGGCTTGGGCCTGCTCGGCAAAACTTCTTGCAGTGGGTTTTTGCGGAGCAAGAAGGACGGACATTTTATTTTCGTCGGCATTCCAGCCGGCGAGGAGCGGAACGTGGCTCTGCGCGCCTTTTTCGTAAATGGTGCGCACTTCGGTGGTCAGGAAGTAGCCGTCAATGTTTGGATGAAAGTCGGAGCCCTTGTTGTGCTGCGCCGCAGCTTGCAGCAGGTCATTGGCGGGTTTGGCGCGCAATTCCGCCAGAGAGTTTGCTCCGAGTGATTGGGCGAATTTCACTCCGAACTTTTCGGTTTCGGCGAGCCGTTTCAGTTGCATGCCGCCAGTCGGTCTGCTGGGAAAGAAAGCGCCGCTCTCGCCAATAGCTTTTTGAAAGAGGTGTTTCGAGAGCGGAGAGGCCATCAAAGCGCTCACCGAGAGAGAGCCCGCGGATTCGCCGGCGATGGTGATGTTGTGCGGGTCTCCGCCAAATGCGGAGACATTGCGGAGCACCCAGTGCAGCGCAGCGACTTGATCCAGCAGGCCGTAATTGCCGGAGGCGTGATGCTCGGACTCCTTCGTCAGTTCTGGGTGCGAGAAAAATCCGAAGATGCCGAGGCGATAATTGGGGCTGACGATGATGACGCCTTTCTTGGCGAGACTCTCGCCGTCATAACGGGGCTCGGAATTACTGCCGGCAACGAAACCGCCACCGTAGAACCAGACGATTACGGGAAGTTTCGCTTGCGCGGGATGCGCGGGAATCCAGATGCTGAGGTTCAGGCAATCTTCACTGGGTTGACTGTCGCGGAAGTAGATGTCGCCGAACACGTCGGTTTGCATACAGGGCGAGCCGAATTTGTCCGCGTGGCGAATTCCCTGCCAGCTCAGTGGAGGCTGGGGTGTCTTCCAGCGGAGGTCGCCGACCGGCGGTGCGGCGAAGGGGACGCCTTTGAACATGCGGACTGTGTGATCGGTGTTGAGAGTGCCTTCAACAGTTCCCGTTTCGGTTTTTACCAGGTCCTGTGGCATAGCTGCACCGAGCGGGGTTGCCGCAGCGAGGCTGGCGAGAGCGGCGACGCGTAGCATTTTTGCAAATCGGCGCATCTCATCTCCACTGGATTTGAGAAATCTCGTAACAGCGGTCTTTAGACTGCCTGGTTTTCTGCCGCAGCACGGATGGCGCACTAAAGTGCGCCGCTACAAAGTCCAATTCGAAGAGCTGCCAAGACGCCGGCGGCACGAACCGACTCGTGGTTACTTCCAAACCAGAGTTGTCAACGAATCGGCCTTTAGGGGCACCGTGGCGGACATGTTTGCCGTACGCAGTTCGATTGTACGGGCTGGACCGGGATTTGTGGCTACTAGGACCTGTCCGCCATCTGGATTTTCCACCGCTACGTGCTGCACATCTTTGGAGGCGCTTTGCGAATCGAAACGGCGCGCGCCGCGGCGGATCGCGCGGGAATAATGTGCGAACGCCCAGTATTGTCCGCTCTTCGAGATTTCCTTGGTCTGCGAATTGATGGTTACGACGCCGCCGCAGGAGAACGGTCCTACATTGGGCCTGCCTTTCTCATCGAGCGCCAGGTTCCATGAGGTGATGGAGCGACACCAATTGCGCAGGATATCCGTGAAAGTCCCGCCCCACTTGCACCAATCGTTCGAATAGTGAGGATCTCTATAGTCCGGCCCGCCTTCGGTCCAATGCATGTGCACTTCCGGATAAGCGTCCTGAACCCTGGTCATCATGTCCGGAGTACCGACATATCCGTGCCAGGCCACTGAGTCGCAATACCGGCGAAGCTTTTCGTCCTCGAGCGAGCACACGACGCGCCCCCACAAATTGTAATTGTGGTCCAGGATCCAGATTTTTGTCGGCATGCCGCTACTTTCGAGGAGAGGCCCCAGATGGTCGCCCACGAAATGAATTTCATACTCCTGGGGCCAACTGCAGGCGGGCATGCGGCCGTCCTGATCGGTGTCCACTTCGTTCTGCGATGTGACCGCTTGGATAGGCACACCTTCGGCGGCGTAACCCTGCAGAAACTTCAGGAAGTATTGCGCGTAAACGCTAAGGTAGGAGTTGCGCATACAACCGCCGAGCATCAAGTTGTTTAATTTCATCCAGCCCGGAGGACTCCACGGGGAAGAAAAGAGGAATAGATCGGGATTCACCTGGCGCGCCTGGCGCAGGATCGGAAGGATGTACTCACGGTCGTGGTCAATCGAGAATCGTGTAAGGCCGGGATCGGCGTCGCCGTCATCGAAACTGTAAACCTTTGTGGAGTAGTCGCTCGAGCCGATGCAGGTGCGGTGAACGTTGAGATCCATCTCGGAGGGATGAAACATCTCGTGGAACAACTGCTCGCGGGCGGGAGCTGCGAGTTGGTCGAACATGTAGCAGGTGGCGTCTGTGAACGCGCCGCCGAAGCCCAATATTTCCTGGTACTTTGTGGCGGGGTTGAGAATGATTTCATTCGCGCTGCTGGTTGCCGGCGCGGATGCCCAGGTGACGTGCGGGGCGGCGACGAAGCGGTCGTCGCCGGAAGTGACCCACACGGAGATTTCCGAGCCGGCGGCGGGAGAAGTGCTCGTGTTGCCAGGCGGGGCGGTTGGTGATCCGACGAAATCTTTGGGAGCGATTCCTGCTGCCAGGGCTATTGATGAAATTCCTAGAAAATCGCGTCGAGTGGGTGCGTTTGTCACCGTGCTCTCCTTTGGCTGCCTGCTAAAAGACAGAATAGCGGGAACTTCAGGGGCTAAAGCCCCTGAGTATTGCGGACGCTTAATGTCGAGGCTAAAGCCGCGACCCACAAAGCCTCATGCTCTCTCAACAAGAGCCACAGAGACTCAAACTTTCTCAACAGCTCTTACAACACAATCTCCGTTGCCCCGCCAGCTCGTGTTAACGACCTCGAAAGCGCGTGTGGACTTCGTAGAGCGAGCTGCGCGCGAGAATGAACAGGGTGCTGTGGTCGGCGCCGCCGAATAGTATTTGCGAGGGGCGCTCTGGGACGTCAATCGTTGCGATCAGATTTCCGGCCTGATTGTAGACGAACACTTGGCCGGCGGCGATGTAGACGTTACCGTGATCGTCCGTCGCCAGGCTTTCGCCGCCCTGTTCCACAAAGAGCTTCGGATCGGTGATGGTGCCGTCATCCGCGATCTTGGTGATGTAAGTTTTTTCTTCGGACTCGTTGGAAACGTAGAACGGCTGGCCTTCGACGGCAGTGCCCATCCCGAAAGCGCGCAGCAGGTCGTTCAGTTTTGTGCCGTAATACAGCTGACCGCTTACGAAATCGTTTCCCGCGGGGAGGAACGTAGTGCCGTCAGGCGATACGTATTGGTAAGGCTTCTTCTGCGGGCTGGCTTCGAGAAAATCGTTTTCATTTCGCCAAATGCCGACGGGGAGGATGGGCGTCATTCCAGGACGCGGCGCAGCGCGCTGGGCTTTCAGCAGTGTGATGTCGTCGTCCTGCGCATCCGGCTTGAAGCTGTAGACCGTGCCGTCTCCTGCGTAGGAGATCACCATCAGGTCGCCGGATTTATCAAAGAAGAGTTGCACGGGGTCGAGTGGATTATCGCGAACTACGGACAATTGATGCGTGGTGGTGGACCAACGGTAGATCGTTTGCTTGTGTGCGTCCACGAAATAGAGGTTACCGGAACTATCGACGGCGCCGCCGGAGATATTGAAGAACCCCGTTGTGAGTTTTTCTACCTGCGCGTCCTCGGCGAGAACGGCAGAAGTCTGCGGAGGCGGGATCTGCGGCGCGTTGCCGGAAATTGTGAGCCAGGCGAGTTCGCGTTGGCGTAAATCAAAATTGTGGGTTTCGTCGTGAAGCACGTTGTCGAAAGACGCTTTGCTATCGCTGTAGCAATGGACGTTGCGAAAATTTATATTTTTCGAATTCGTGACTTTGATCGCGTATGGAAAAGGCTGATACATGCTGACGACCCGATACATGTGCAGGTTCGCGAAAGTGATGTTGCTGGAATCGCGGATGTCCAGGGGCAGCGCGAAGCCGCCTTCGCCGCGCTCTTCTTCCGTTTGCAGCGCGTAGATTTGCCAGTTGGAGGCGTTTTGTAGCACGACTTCGTTGCGAACATGATGTTCGCTGGAAAGTTCGTAGACGCGACCTGGGGTAGACGTATTGGAGATGTACAGACCGGCTTGCGCGAACGTGCTGGGCGTCCACAGGCCGACGAACGTGCCGCCACCGCCATTGGTGATCCACAGGCTGGGATATTGGCCGTCCCAGCGGCGCTGTATATCGGGATCGGCCGTGTGCGTGTTGTTGTAAATGAGCTTCCAGTTGTTCGAAGCTTCCGCGGCCGTGTCGTTGGGATCTACCGTGCCGTGGCCACCGAGGAAGCGCACGTCGTTCATCATGGAATTTGTGCCGGCCATCCATTTCGCGGCGACGGCGCGCGGATTAATGCCGTTGGTGTAGAGGCCGATGCCGGTGATGATGTTGGTTCCGTCCTTGGGAGTTTCGAGCAACGGCTTCGGACTGCCGACCCCCTGAAACGCCGCAGTGCCGTCGGCGAGGATGATTCGGGTGACGCTGGGTTGCAGGCCGATGAGGATCGTGTCCGGCTTTAGCGTGACCGTGTCCGTGACGCGATATTGGCCGGACGGGAAATAAATTGTGCGGTGCTCGGCGATAGCTTTCCGCAGCGCATCCGTGTCGTCAGCGACGCCATCGCCGCGCGCGCCGAGCGTGCGGATGTTGACCCAGGTATCCATCGGCGGCAACGGCAGGATGTCGGATTTGACCGGCTCCGGCGATTGGTTCAACGCGGCGGTTTGGTAGACGTCGTCGATCGCGCCCGTGGCGCCGAGATCGTCATAGTGCAGCCCATGAGAGAACATTTTGACCGCGTAGATCTCCGCGGGGCCTGCGACTTGCTTCCCGCTTTCGCGAAATTGCGCGAAGACGGGAACGTGGCTGCAGACAACGTTTTCCATATTGATTTCGTTGTGCGCGTTGTACTCGTTGCTGATGATCACGGCTGGGCCTGTAACGTTTTCCATTCGCGCGTCTTTGATCCAAAGCTCGTCGGAATAGTGCGGGTCAATCGCAACCGCGGTGGGGACATTTTTGAATTGCGGACGGATGAGCGTGAGGCCGGCTTCGTGCTCGCGGATGGCGGCTTCGCGCTGGCCTTCGAAAGTGGCGTCAATGATGGTGAATTGCCAGCCGGGCGACGGTTTGTTCGTCCAGATACCGTACTGGCCACCGTGGAAATGGATGTCTTGCGCGACATTGCCGCCATCTTTGATTCCAGCGAGGCCCGAACCGATGCGGAAATCCATGTGCGCGAGAAAACAGTGCTGGGCGTAGTGCGCGCGGACTCCGACGGCGCCCGGATTTCCGTCTTGAATTTCGATATCAATATTGCTGATGGCGGAGTAAAACGTGCCGGGGCTGGCGTCGGGCGGAGTAGCATTGTCATGCGGCCGCCTGCCGGCGAAAAATATCATGTAGGTTGGACCTTGCTGAAATCCCGGCGTGTTTGCGCCCAGCAGGAAGGCCGGACGTGTGGCACCATAGCCGATCAGCCGGATTCCGGGCCAAATATAAATTGTGGTGGTGAGGCGATAGCGGCCGGCTGGGATGAAGAGGATTCCCTGGTTCGTGGTTTCCTGAACTTTGTTGATGGCTTGCTGCAGGGCTGCGGCATCATCGGCGATGCCGTCGGCTTTTACGCGGAAATTTTCGGGCGTCAGGTAGACGGCTCGGGGATCGTCGAGGCGGGACGGGTAATAGGAGGTTTGGGCGCGGAGCGAAAACGTCGACGACAACAACGCTGCCGTGACGATAAGCGTTTTTATCATCGCGATGTTCTTTGAACCGCGCACATTGAAGCCGTTCTGAGTCAAAGATGGCGGCCTAAAGGCCGCCGCTACAAAATCAAAGGCCTGTCCCGACGTGACTATTGTTTCGGAGGGCTAACGCCGTTGTTTTCTTCTTCGATCTGATCCGGCCGCATCTCATGGTAGATTTGCTCGAGCTTCTCTTTCATCCCTTTGTATTTCTGATATTCATCGAGTTCGTGCTTCGCATCTTCGGTGCGGCCGAGTTCGCGGTAGACGGCGCTTAAGCGGAAGTGGGCAGCGGCGCTGGTGGGATCGAGTTGGACGGCGTGTTCGAGAAGCGGCAGGGCCTTTTGGGGTTGATCCATGGTCATCAAAACTTTGGCGAGGCCGATGTTGGCGTCGGGATCGCCGGGCTGCAGTTGGACGGCTCGCGAGTAGCGGTCATAGGCTTCTTTCACATCGTTGCGGCGCAGGGCGATATCGCCGAGGCGACATTCGGACTGCTCGTCATTGGGATTGGCTTCGAGCGCTGCTTTGTATTCGCGTTCGGCTTCGGCGAGGCTGTCGGGCGTCGCCTGCGTGCTGAGCATTTCGGCGAGTTCAAAATGAATGCCGGGAAGCTGGGGATCGAGCTTGAGAGCTTCGCGGTAATTTTGGATGGCTTCTTCGGTCTTGCCGCGTTTGGCGAGTTCATGCGCGAGCGCCTGATGCATGCGCGCGGAATTGGGAGCGACGACGGACAAGCTGAGCAGAGATTCGGCGGTGAGGTCGGAGTAGACGCGGTAGGCGGTGTAGAGAACAGCTTCGTTCGTGGGCGCGAGTTTGCGCAATACGTTGACGGTGGCTGCGGCTTTGTCCAGATCGCCTGTCCCGGAGTAGATTTCGATCAGTTCCATGCCCGTGTCTATTCGGACCTTTTCGTCCTGCACATTGGGAAACGCTTTTTCCAAATCGTTGCGAGCGGCGGCTACTTCGCCGGTGCGTTTTTCAGCGATGCCTAGCAGAGCTTGAATTTTCCAGAGCGTAGGCTTGAGCTTCAGCGCGGCTCGCAGTTCCGGAATCGCGTCTGAATATGCGCCTTGAAAATAGAGCAGAACGCCGAGATTGCCGCGCGCGTCCACATTTTCCGGATCGAGCGCGACAATCGCCCGAAATTCGGGCACTGCCAGATCGGGCTTGCCTTCCTTCAAATACTCCCCAGCTTGGTGCGCGTGCGATGCGATCTGCTGCTGGCGCGTGGGCGACGATTGGGAGAAGCACGGCAACAACGCAACAAACAAAACCGTCCACAACGAGAGCACGAGCTTTTTTGTCCACATGTCACGATTGTACGGCGGACGAGTGGCGAATCCGAATCTCGAAGGACCGGCAGGCAGAAGAGAGGACGGTGGGGTGAGGGCCGTCCCCTCTCACTGATGGGCCGTCTCTTTTAGAACGTAATGCGAGCGCTCAGCTGACCGCTGCGAGGGGCGACCGTTACAACGCCGTTCCCATTCGGCCCGTTGCGTTGTTTATCTCTCCGAAATTCGATCCACCGAGTCTGTCCTGGGATGTCGAAGCTCGGGTGATTAAAGATGTTCACGCAATCGGCACGCAGTTCCAGGGCTACACGCTCTCCGTAAGCGGAAGTCTTTCGCCAAGGACAGATTGAGGACCGTCAGCCCCGGTCCTGACAGCGAGTTCCTGCCGTTGTCCCCGAACGTTCCGGGTGTGGGCAGTGCATAAGGTGCAGGAGTGAAAAATGCGATCGTTCCAGGCGGCGATCCGGCGGGCACCGACACGCTGGAGTGCGGATTGCCTACGAGATTCAGATACCAGTTGCAGCCATTCCCACATTGTAATAGCTGTTAGTTATGTTGGCGACGATGGTGAACGGAGTTCCACTCTGCTTGACAAACGTTCCGCTGATTCTCCATCCGCCTACGATTTCGTCTCCGATGGTTCGCTGTCGCTCAGGAACTTCTTCCCCTCGCCGAAAGGCAGCTCGTAAGAAGCGTATCCCTTGAACGCTTGGGAATGTCGAAGTTCGAATTGGCGTAGTTGGCGGAAGGGATCGTTTCCAATCTGCCAGATATTGGGTTCCTCCCGCGGCTGCCCCACCCGCCGGAGTCCTGGTCGTCCAGGAAATGGGACCAGACGTAATTGAAGCTGAAAAGCAACCCGCTGCGGTAGCGCTTGGTCAGCTGCAGTTGCAGCGAGTTGTAATTTGAATTGGCGTTGTAGTTATAGCCGCCAAGGCTTCCCCACAGTGGGAAAGGACGATCGGCTTACGGTTGATTGGCCGGACTAGCTGCCAATCCCGCTGAATCAGTTATCTGGTTAACGTCGGTGTTGAATTGCAGATTCGACCCGTGGCTGCCCACGTAAGAAATGGACGCCATAAAATTGCTCGCGAATTGATGTTCGACGCTCACCTGCCATTCATTGATTCGCCCCACCGGGACCCTGTACGGTACGTAGGTCTGGTTCGACGGGGAGTGACATTTAGGTATTGAGCAACGTTCTTAGCGTTCGGCGAACCTTGAACGTAATTTAGAACCGAGTTGGCGGTCGCTTCGGACGAGGATAAGAAGATTAGCGGATTGGGACCGGTTCCGTGATTCACGTCGGAGGCATTGCCAGAGCTGGTATTGAGAGCTCCAAAGCCGATTCCGTTGCCGTAGTCGTCCTGACTGAAGTTGTACGAGTACATTCCAAAACCGCCTCGGAGAACAGTGTCGTGCATGAAAGTCCACGCAAAACCGATGCGCGGCAGGAAAATGTTGTAAATCGGCTTCTGTAAAGAGGTTCGGTTATCTTGCGGAGCGAACCACAAAGAGCCCAATTGGCCGTTCAACGATCCACAAGGAGTCCCGTTTGCATCTACGCTGTTGACAAGCGGGATATCCGGATCGAAACCCCCGAGGCTATTGTTGATCTCAGTGAACCCGGTTGTCGCGACGTAGCGCAAGCCAAGGTTCAAAGTGAAATTCGGCTTAACCTTGAAGTCATCCTGCACGAAGAGCTGGGGGCTTTTTAATCTCGCGTACGAGACGCCTTGGTTGGTCGCGGCCCAGCTTTGGACATCGCCGAGAATAAAATCGGCAAGGCCAGCGCCCGTCGTACCCGGCATAACTCCATTTTGCGCAGTGTAGTTGCCCGGTAAAGGTGAAATTGCCCGACGTGAGATTACCCCACGGCGTAGTATTGCCTTGGCCCATCAATACCTCAACGCCGAAGTGAAGGATGTGACGACCCTTCACGAGAGTCAAGGTGTCCGACGGGTCGTACAGGTTTTCAATGTAGATGGCGTTGGTACCGGGAGACAATTGCGAACAACACAAGCCCGCACCACCGATGTTAATTTGTGGGAAAACGTTGGCCTTCGAATATTGCAGCCCTAGTGTCGAGGAAGCGTCGAACCCGATGGTGTCCGGCACGAACCAGTTACCCTGCTTGGTGTAAGCCATACGGAATTCGTTTACCAGCGTCGGGGAGATCGTCCAGGTTTCGGTGACCTGCGCGTTATAGCCGTCAATGTCCCCAGAAAAGCAATTGAGTGGGCAGGGAAACGAATTGCATACTTATTGACTCCGGGGTTGTTCTTCTGACTGATGGAGAAAATTCAACCGGTTATTGGTCGGAGATATCGTAGTCGAGGCGCCCAAAATATCTGAGGTTCGGGTTGGGAGTTGGAAGAACCGTCGAAGGAAGTTATTGTTAAGGGCACCCGGGTAAGGACTGTGCGTTAGGCGAGTCCGTGATAAGAACCCCAGAATCTTCGCCGCATACGGGATCGATGCGATAAGCTGGAATCGGGTTCACGCCAGCGAGCGGGTATGATATTATCTGCAAGCGAAGGACGTTCGAGTGCAACCGGGCGTCGAACAACTCAGTGGGTCGTAGAGAGTCGGGAGACTCGCCGCGCTAAAATCGTAGGCACCCGGATGAGCTGTGCCCATGCCTATTTCCGCTGATGTGGGGGTGCTGCCCAAAGTCGCGCTTGAGGCGCCGTTATTGTAGATTTTGTCAACGACGAAGAAGAAGAAAAATTTGTTCTTGATGATCGGACCCCCGATTGACCCGCCGTACTCGTCGTAGCGGAAATACGGGGCCTGTTGAGGAGTAACGCCGCCACTGCTGTTTGGAATACCGAAATAAGGGGCGGCGTTCAGAACGGTGTTCTGCCAATATTCGTATGCTGAACCGTGGAAGGAATTCGTTCCGCTCTTGGTGATCTGGTTGAATACAGCGCCGCCGATCCCATACTCGGCAGAGAACGAGGAGGTGGTGACCTGAACTTCAGATATGGCTTCGAACAACGTGTTGTCCACATTGTTGCTGACGGGCAGCTGCACCACGCCTCCGTCTTGCAGATAGTTGGCATAATTGGGCAGGTTGCCGTTGATTGAGATCGCATCTCCGGCATTGTAAGAACCGCTGCCCTCCGAGCCAGGCGCGTTGGAGAGCCGGCCGCGCCGGGGAGGAGGACATTGAAATTAGCCCAGTCGTTACCGGTGATCCCAGCGCCTATCTGCGGCAAATTCTGAATGGTTTGCTTTTCAAATATTTCGCCCTGGTAGCCAGTTTCGGTTTCAAGTAGCGGCACGCCATTGGCTTCCACCGTAACCGTTTCCGAAATCGTACCTACTTCCAGCGCGGCATCCTCGGTAATGACGTCGATCTGAAGGGTGATGGGTCCGCGCACAAATTTCTTGAAGCCCTTCGCAATGACAGTAACGTTGTAGTTTCCGGCGGGAGTGGAAACCGTGTCGTAGATTCCGTCTTTGTTCGTTATGAAGTCTTTCGACTCGCCCGTATCAATGTTACTGATGAGTGACGGTGGCGCCCGGGACCACGGCCCCGCTCGTATCGGTGACGGTGCCGCGGATTTCACCGGTGTTTCTGCTTTGGGGAAATGCCGGCCTGGCGATGACCAGCAGTAGACAAACAGCGAGTGCCCAGCGAACGAAACTCTTCATGGAGTTCCTCCCAAGCTAGAATGTCGAGCCCATCACCCGAGATGGGCTTAGCGAACCAGAAAGCGTCCTGTTCCGGACGCGATCCCAGTTGCGATTAACCAGTAAGCCGATGTCGTTAAATGCTTTCGCGTGCGCGGCCCTGGCAGAGGCAGACCACGACTGAATCGCCAGAATCCAAGGGAACCCAGCCGTTACGCAAAAGCGCACTTTTATCGGCAATCGCACCCCATTGGCAGTTGCTAAAGAATATCGTTGTTCTACTGGCCTTGCGGCCAGTTTTACAACACCACCCCTTGCTGGCGCACATTTAGCTCCCTTGCAGAATCTTTGTCAAGCTAAAAATAACGATATTCTTAAAGGAAATTTGCAGTTTCTGGAAATCCTTGTATTCTGGCGCCTTCTCTGCGATACAATCCCGGCCCATACGCGGAGAGAATCAGTCGCTGCCACCGCAGCGCACGCAAACTCAGCAACGAGAAATACAAATGAAATCGCCGACAACGCGAACCCAGCGCGCTGACAAGAGTGCGGCAACCCTGCGGTCCGTCGCGGAGCACGTGGGGCTTACCGCCAGCACGGTTTCAGCGGTGCTCAATAATTCCAAGGCTTCGCGTTCCGTTCCGCAGAAAACCAAAAATCGCATCCTGGCCGCGGCGCGCGAGCTCAACTACCGGCCGAATTTTTTTGCGCGCACTTTGCGGGTGAAGCGCACGTACACGATCGGAGTGATCCTCGAAGAGATCGGCGACGCCTACGGCTCACTGATAATCAGCGGCATCGAACGGTATTTGCGCGAGCAGAATTTTTTCTTTCTTACGGTCGCGCACCGGCACGACAAGAGATTGCTGGCGACTTATTCGCAAATGCTGCGGCAGCGCGGCGTGGAAGGGTTCATCACCGTGGACACTTTCCTGACCGAAGAGCCGGCGCTGCCGACCGTGGCCGTGGCGGGGCATCGCACCATCAATCGCGTGACAAATATTGTGCTGGATCACCACCACGCCGCGTCCCTGGCGCTGAAGCATCTGGTGGAGCAGGGTCATCAGAAGATTGCGTTCATGAAAGGCTCGACGGCCAGCGTGGACTCCGAGGACCGCTGGAGCGCGATCTGCGAAGTGGCCGGACAATTGGGGATTTGCATGCGTGCGGAATTGATCGTGCAGCTGGAGGGCGACGATCCCACGCCGAATCTGGGCTATCCGTTTGCGAAGCGGTTGCTCGCGCGAAAGCAGCCCTTCACGGCTTTATTTGCGTACAACGACATTTCGGCGATCGGTTCGATCTGCGCGTTTCAGGAAGCCGGGCTGCGCGTGCCGCAGGATGTGTCGGTAGTGGGCTTCGACGATATCCAGAGCGCGGCGTTCATCGCACCGCCGTTGACGACGGTGAGGCAGCCGTTGCAGAAGATGGGCGAGATTGCGGCGCGCACTTTGCTGGACCGCATCGAGGGGCGATCGAAGCACGTTTCAGAAATTGCGATTGAGCCGGAACTTGTGGTGCGCGCATCTACAGCGCCACCGGCGAACGGACAGTAAGTTGCTCGCAAGCACCGGCACTGGCTGGCGTTAACCTAAAAGCGGCCTTGAGAGGCCCAGAGCCCGAGGCCGGGATTTTCGATGAAGTAGAAATCTTCGCCGGCGACCTTATTCCAACCTTGTTTCAGCCTTGATGGAATGTAGTGTTTCAGCATGTGGTTGAGGTCGGCGTAGCCGAAGCCCACGTCTTGAATTTCTTCCCGCGTCAAATGCCCCGGAGACCAGACGATCCGGAAGCGTCCTTCCGAGGAGCCGTGAATCAGGTGCGCTGCGGCGCCGAGGTCGGCGGCGAGGTCGGGGTTGTCGCGCACCATCGCGAGAGTGGCGGGAGTCCCGTGATAGCCATACTTGCGGATCAATTTGTCGATGCGCGGATCTTCGCCGAAAGCGCTGACGCCCGGAGCGAGGATGAGCAGTTCTCCTCCGTCCGCCATCGCCATGCGCGTGCGGTAGATTGCTTTGTTGCCGAGCCAGGTGCTGTGATATTCGCCGGGGTCGAGATAGACGACTGCCTTTTTGATCGGTTGGGGCATCATCGTGAAGTTCACGCGCAGGCTCAATTCGGCGGCGGCGTTGAAACACTCGACATCATCGCCGATAAAAAGTCCGCGGGTTACCGTCGCGCCAGACGCATTCCGGCCGACGACCGTGAGGACGTAAACGATCGGCAGCTGATTCAGAAAATGAGAAGCCGCGTAATTCAGAACGCGACGCACCGGATTGTCCGCGCGTCCCATCATGCGTTCCATGCCGTAGACTGCGCCCAGATAGTGGCTGCGATTGATGCTGTCCGGACCGCCGGTGCCTACCAGGATATTTTTATTGTAGTTGGCCATTCCGGCCACTTCATGCGGTACAACTTGGCCGAGAGACAGGATCAGATCGAAACCGCCGCGGACGACCAGACGATTCACCTGCGCCGGCCACTCGTAGTCGAGTTTCCCTTCGGATTGCTCGCAGATGAACTTGGCGGGAACGGCTCCAATCGTTTCCACATCCTCGCGCCATTTGTGAGCGTGGAAGATTTCGCCTGGAATTGCGCCGAACATTGCGGCAATCTGCTCTGACGACATGGCGTGGTGCGTTCCAACGGCGGGGAGCACGGCGCGAAGATTTTCGCCGAGGTATTCCCACACGAAGCGAGTCAGCTCGCCGGCGCGCGAGGCGAATCGCGTGTAATCCGGAGGGACGGCCAGGACATTTTTGCGCGGGCCAAGTTTTTCGAGCGCGGCGAACTCGAGTTCTTTTAGCTCGCTGGAAGCGAACTCGCGATCGGGACCGCCTTGTGCGCAATAAAGTGTCATTCGCTATGCTCGAAATTCGTTGAAAATTGCGGTGCCGGCTCGTCGCGGCTTATTTCTCAACGGCCGCGCTCAAATTTAACTTGCGGAGCGCTCCGCGTACATTTTTCTCCGGGCTCGCGGTGGCGTTCAGGATCACGGCATTCGTTGGCTCCTCAAGGTCCGCAAACTGTCCCGCAAGAATTCCTTCGCCGGCGAAATGCCCGCTGCGATGCTCGAGCCGCAGGCTGATTTCCTCGAAGCTACCTTTAAGATAGCAGATGCGCAGGTCGATTCCTCGGGCGAGCTTATCGCGGTAAATCTGCTTCAGCGCTGAACAGGCCAGCACTGCATCTTGATTCTTCGCGGCGCATTCCAAGAGCACGGCGTGGATCGCGGCGAGCCACGGTTCGCGATCGGCGTCGGTGAGAGAAATCCCGCGCTTCATTTTTTCGATATTTTCGGGCGGATGAAAATCGTCTGCGTCCAGGAATTTCCAGTGCAATCGCTCGGTAAGAAGTTTGCCGACGGTGGTCTTCCCCGCCCCGGTCACGCCCATCACCAAAATAATCATGCAGAGATATTATCTCCTGCGCACGTCTTGCGGATGGCGGATCATTTTTCGATCATCATTCATTAATTAAAGCGAGTTTTTCCGCGTGGATCGCGTCGATTTTGGCTGAGATTGACGCTCGAAGGGGTGCGGCCTTGGCTGACGGCCAGCTCGCCCGGTCGCCACGCGTTCAGGCTTGACTTCCCCTGTCTCGCGGTTCAGAATTTGCGCATTTCGTTTTGGAATTCGGCCCCCTTTCAATCAATCGCAATTTTTAGTGCGGAGAGAGTACGGGCAATCTGCGGTCGCGAACCCTGCTAAGGGTGACCCGTGCACGTCTGGCCGCTGGTTTGCTGAATATCACGCCATAGGACGCTTCAGAGGGCGCTGGCATAACAAACGACTGTGTTAACTGCGCGGCGGGTGGCGAAAGTGCGCAAACTTTTGCATCTTTCGCCCCGCCAATAATCGATCTGAGGTTTGAAACCGGGCGGTGAGTGTGTGTGCCGCGTGATGAGCGGCGCTGCCGGGCTCGAACCAATCAGGAGTATCAAGATGCGACGGATCGCAAGCCTAGCAATCTTAATTCTAGCCAGCACCTTCAGCGTTGCTGGGCAAGTGAATACCATCAATACGGTCGCGGGCGGAGGAGCAGAGCCGAGCGTTGCGACGAGCGCATACTTGCCGCAACCCTTTGCCGCGGTGCGCGACGCGGCGGGGAATACGTACATCTCGGTCCCGACTTTCAACACCGTTTTCAAGGTAAGTACAGCGGGGACTTTGACTGCGTATGCGGGGAACGGGATTTCAGGATTTTCCGGCGATGGTGGTGCGGGAACTTCAGCGCAACTGTCGTTTCCCGAGGGGCTCGCGATTGACGGGAACGGGAATCTGTTCATCGCGGATATGTACAACAATCGAATTCGGCGAGTGGATGCCACGACCCACAACATCACGACGATTGCCGGCAGCGAAGACCCGTTTGCGGGCGCGTATGCAGGTGACGGCGGTCCAGCCGTAAATGCGAGACTCAATCTGCCGCGAGGCGTGGCTGTGGATTCACACGGAAACCTCTTTATCGCGGACAATGGAAACGGAGTGGTACGCGAGGTGGTGAATTCGGGCGCCGCAGAGCAGAACCTGATAACGACCTATGCCGGGAACGCGTCGGCCACGGTTGCAGGGTGCGCTAGCGGCAAGGCTACCACGGCGGGTTTTGCCAATCCCATCGGGATAGCGGTGGATGGAACCGGCAATGTGTTCGTGTCCGACCAGAACCTCCAAATCGTCTGCAAAGTCGATACCAGCCAGAACATCTCGACCTATGCAGGGACGCTGAACGCTTCTGGCATTCCAGGGCAGCCCAACGGGGACGGCGGGGCGGCGACTGCGGCAAAGCTGTTGCTGCCGACTGGGCTGACCACCGACAGCACCGGCAATTTGTACATCGCGGATTCCGGTAATCCCAAGATTCGCAAGGTGGACACCACTGCGAGCCACATCATTACGACGGTAGCCGGAATCGGATTGATCTGCACGAACGCGCAGGAACCTGCTTGCGGCGACACGGGGACGGCCGCCAGCGCGGAGTTCAATTTTCCGGAAGGGGTATTCTTCGATTCGCTCAACAACATTGTCGTTACAGACTCGGACAATCAGCGCGTGCGAGTCATCGGTACCACCGGGACGATCACGGCCCTGGCGGGCGGCGGGACGGGCGGCGACGGGGCAGCGGGAACGAGCGGACTCATGGGCCTGCCGCAGTACGTCGCGGTGGACAGCAGCGAAAATGTTTACGCGCTCGAGTCGAACGGGGTAAGGCTGCGCGAGCTGAATGCTACCACAAAAAATCTGAGTACCTTCGCCGGCGACGGTTATGGCGGCGCCACCATAGACTGCAACGGCACCTCGTGCGGAATGGCGAACAACGGGGACGGCGGCCCGGCCACTCAAGCACGTTTTGTATATCCAGTAGGCGTCGCGACGGATTCGGCCGGCAATTTCTACATTCTCGACCAATCGGCGGAAGTGGTTCGTGTCATCAACACGCAAAAGACAGCAATCATCGTTGCCGCCGTGACGATCCAACCGGGTGACATCGCCGCAATCGCCGGGAATGGTGCGAGATGCGGGTCGCCGGGAAATCCGAACACAAGGCCAGCATGTGGAGACAATGGCCCTGCGCTCAGCGCAAGCCTGTTAGCGCCCTATTCGGTGGCAGTGGATTCGACGGGAAATGTCTACATCGGCGATGCTGGACTGAACACCGTGCGCGTCGTGAATGGCGACGGGGGTATCAGCACGTTCGCCGGCACACCCGGAACCGGATGCACGACCTACTTGACCACGCAATGTGGAGATAACGGTGCGCCCACATCGGCAACGCTGAGTTTCCCGGCGGGACTCGTCACCTACAATTCGTTTGGCATCACCATGGTGTACATTGCAGATGCCGGGGACAATGTAATCCGCGTGGTGGATACCGAAACAAACGTTATTTCGCGGTATGCGTTCAACGGTTTGCCTACATTCGGCGGGGATGGCGAGTCGGCCACCAGCGCGAGCATGGAAGGCCCGTCGCAACTCGCGGTGGACAGCCGGGGAAACCTGTACGTCGGAGGCGGATCCGACAACGTGGTGCGGCGCATTGACGCTGGCGACCTGTCAGTTGCCACGGTTGCGGGCGACGTAAACAATCTGGATGGTGGATTTTCAGGCGATGGCGGGCCCTCGACGTCGGCTCAGCTTGAGAATTACGGGTTGGCGATCTTCAATACAGCGAGCCCGACTGATGATCTCTTCATCGCTGATTCCGCTAACAATCGAATCCGGCGGGTGAATTTGGCGCCGGTGACGTTGGAGCAAGGAACGTTTACGCCGTTTGGCCCTGCGCTCGCGGGAAGCACCAACACCGCCGCATCGCAGCTGATCTCCTTTACGAATAACGGGCTGGACGATTTGTTGCTGACCGTCAAGGTCACGGGAAGCTCGGCGTTCGTGCTGCCGGCTTCGACCGGACCGAGCGGGACTTATGTTTTTCAGGTGTCGCCGGGAAGCACGGGCGAACTAGTGGTCAGTTTCAATCCTCCTGTGGGCGTCTCCGGGACATTGAATGCCACCATCAGCATAACGACCAACGATGCGGCGCATCCGACGTTCAGTTTCCCGGTTACCGGCATGGTCACTCCGCCTGCGACATTGAACGTTACGATCAATCCGGCCGGCGGCGGCGACGTCATCAGCACCGATTCGACGATATTTTGCCCGGTCAGCACCTGCATGGGGACCTTTGCAACGGGTTCAACAGTTACGCTGGTGGCGTCGCCGAACCCAGGCTTCGCATTTCAAGGCTGGAATGTGGGGAACGCGCCGGACGCGGCAAAATGCGCGAGCGACACGACGGGCATTTGTACCTTTACGATCACACTGTCCGAATCGATCGGCGCCAACTTCAACGCGTCCTCGGCCAGCAGTTACAACATAGCGATCGTTGGCTACGGCAATGGAAGCGGTACGGTCAGCAGCACTCCGAGCGGCATCAGTTGCACGATCACGAATGGCTCCGCCGGAGCGACCGGGTGTTCGGCTACGTTTTCGACAGCCAACGCGCCCAACGGCGTAATGCTGACGTCCACGGGCGCCCCGGCGAACGGCTCTGTCTTCGTCGGATATCTAGGGTTCTGCAGCGCCGGCAAGAGCGCCGGAACATGCACGACCATTCCAAGCACGAGTTCAATTGGCGCCGCCTTCAGCGGGCCACCAGTGCCATTTGCCGTGGGGCAAGTGTTTCTGGACGCGGGAAACATGATTTTTGTGCTGGATCCGACAACCGGCAAACCGGTGCAGGTGCTCAAAAACACTCTATCCACCGGCCAAGGGATCACTTTTGATTCCGTGGGAAACCTGTATGTCGCACTGCAGTCCGGCTATCTCGGAGTCTTTAACAACAAGGCAGCGGGACCAACGGCTTTCGGAAATTATAGCGCTGATAATCAGGCGTACTCCGTGGTGATCGACCCATCGAGTAACGCCCTTGTCGGAGAACAATTCATTACAGGGGACGAGCAGCCGACGCTGCTGCAGTACGCTCCTGGGACGAGTCCGACCGGCACGCCCACCGCGACTTATTATCCTGCCTTCGGGTCATCGAACCCTGCGGCATTCTGGACAGAAGTGCTGGATAGCGGCGACACAGTGGCCTACACGGTTGGCAGCGACACTGTGAAAGTATTCGACCTGGGCGAGCAGATACAGCATCCGGACATCGTGCCCAATCCGGCGCTGACGACGGGCGAAGCGCTCTACGCGCTACGTGAGCTTTCGGATGACTCCTTGCTTGTGGCGGCTTCGGACAAAATCATCCACATGAGCCAGAGCGGGACCGTTGCGAAAAGCTATCAGCCCGGCACGACCGGCATTTTTCAGAACCTCAATCTGGACCCGGACGGCGTGAGCTTCTGGACCAACGACGGAGTGTCAGGGCTGCTATACAAAATAAATATTGCGAGCGGCGCGGTCGAGAACGGCGGCGGCTTTCAGACGAATCTTGGATTTACCGCGACGGTGCTTTCGAACGGAATCGGCGGCATAGCCATCTACGGACAGCCGCCGTCGGGTGGAGCCGATTTGGCGGTCAGCATGACGGCGCCAGCGTCCGTGCTGCAAGGCGCGAACATCGTTTACAACCTTAGTGTGGTGAATAACGGCCCGCTGCTCGCGACGGGCGTTACGTTGACAGCCTCGATTCCGAATGCGTTGCCGGTGGGACTGTCACCAACCAACTGCAGTGCCAACAGCAATGGATCGGTTACTACCATCACTTGCGCGTTGGGAAATATTCCCAGCGGCCAGAGCCTGCCGGCGACATTCACGATGACGCCGACGATAACCTCCGGCACGATTACCGCCACGGCGAACGTCGCAGGCGCACAGCCGGATCCGAACCTGATCAACAACTCCGCTTCGGTGACTACAACGATAAGCGGAACGCAAACGTTCACACTCACGGTGACGGAGAGCGGAGCCGGGACGGGTACAGTTGCGAGCACGAATCCACCGGACAACATATTGTGTCCTTCGACTTGCTCGGCGAGCTTCAACGCGGGCACGGTCGTCACGCTGAGCGCGACACCCAACAGCGGTTCCCTTTTCGCCGGCTGGAGCGGAGCGTGCACGGCGACGAGCGGGACGTGCATGGTAACAATGAGCCAAGCGCAAAGCGTGACGGCGATGTTTATCCAGTCAGGCGGCGGGATCACGTTCACATCCACCACTTTGCCTGCGGGCGCGGTCACGGTGCCGTACGGCGCGGATATCCAGGTGACTGGTGGCACACAGCCTTACTCATTCGCCGCAACGGGATTGCCCACCGGCTTCTCGATTGATGCAAAGGCGAGTGGCAACGCCGCGGCGGGGCACGTGTTGAACAATGCTCCGCAGACCGCGGGGACGTTTACGTTCAACGTGACCGTGACGGATTCAACGACTCCGACACCGCTGACCGGCAACGCGGTAGTTTCTGTGACCATCGCAGCGATGCCTGCGAACACCCAGCCAGGATTGCTGAAGGGCCAATATGCAATGCTGTTGCGGGGCTTCAACGAAGTGACGGGTGTGGAAGAAGGTGTCGTGGGCAGTCTGACGTTCGACGGTACCGGAAAAATCACCGGTGGCGCGGTGGACATAAACTCCACGGGAGCGGGGAGCGTCGGAATTTTGTCGAACGTTGCCACCACTGGCGTGTACGTGATTGGGTCCGATAACCGCGGAGTGATGAGTATCCAACCGGCTGGGCAAAACCCGGCGATATTTGCTTTCTCGGTCGGCAACGTGCTGAATGGCGTGGCGGCGACCGCAAACATGGCGTCCTTCACAGATAATTCCGGCGGCGGCGAGATTGCAGCCGGATACCTGCGGCTGCAGGACCCGACTGCGTTCAACAACGCTGGATTTGCAGGAACCTATGTTTACGACAACACCGGCCAGGATCCCGCGGGCAATCGCGTGGCGGAACTGGGTTTGACTACGCTCGATGCCGCTAATAGCGTCACGTCGGGCACCGCCGATACGAACCTCAACGGCTCGACGGGCACCATTACAACGATCACAGGGTCCTATACAACTCCAGACAGCAACGGCCGCAGCTTGCTTACGCTGACCGTGAACAAAACCCCGTCCATCGTCGTGGTGTACCAAATTTCGGCGAACGAAGTGGCGCACATGACGCTGGATGCGCGTGCCACCAATGTCCTGCTGGCTGGAACGGCGGTGAAGCAGTCCAGCCCTGGATCTTTCTCGAATGCTTCGCTGGCCGGGCCGGACGTTCTGGGCGTGGTGGGCGGCGGCACAGGTGGAACGTCGGCGAATGTTGCACTTTTGACGGTAACACCGGGAACCTCTCCCACTGTGAATATTACGCTGGACACGAACGATCAAGGCACCGTGACGATCGGCCGGGCGCAGACGGCGGTATTGGCTATCGCGGCGAATGGGCGAGCAACGTTGAGCCCGGGCACCATCAACACCAATCTGATTATCTATCTGACGAAGCCGGACACCGGGTTTGTGCTGGGGACGGACAGCTCCGTTGAATTCGGTCCGATCCAGCCGCAAACCGGCGCGCCGTTCTCCGCCACTCCGTTTGCGAACGACAATTTATTTTTTGGACCGCAGGAGGCATTGTCCGCCACCGAGAGCGAATTTTCGGGCATCGCCATGATTGGAGCTTCGAGCAGCTTCACTCCCCTGGACGACGAAACGCACCCCGGCGGCGATCTTTTCTTCGACCAGACGCTGGGCACCTTCACGTACGGAGTGAACGCGTCGGGGCATTTCACGCTTACGGGCACGCTGCAAGGCAACGAATCCGGGTACATGGTTTCGCCATACGAAGCAATTTTCCTGGATACGACGGGGCCGGCATCAGACCCGGCGCCTTCGGTGCATCCGCACGTGGTTGTGGCGCAGTCCATTCCCACGCCAGCCACGTCGGGGGTGACGGTGGCGCCGACGAGTTTGACTTTCGCTGCGCAGACTGTGGGGACCACCAGCGCGGCGCTCACCGTGACGGTTACGAATAACGGAACAGCGACGGTGAATTTTTCTGGATTCACAGTGACTGGCACAAATGCGGGAGATTTTAGCTTGCCCTTGCCTACTATGTCGGGCGGGTGCAATCCGATCGGCACTCTTGCCGGCGGCGCGAATTGCACGATTAGTGTTTTGTTCACGCCGACAGCGGTGGGAACGCGTACGGCTACTTTGAATGTGTCGGACAACGCGACGGGAAGCCCGCAGACGGTGACATTAAGCGGTACCGGCGCGGCTCCCTTGGGTACGATAACGATTTCGCCGACGATGCTGACTTTCGCTTCGCAGACGGTGGGGACGACCAGCGCGACGCAGACAGTGACAGTTTCAAATAACGGCAATGTGAACGTCACTTTCACCAGCATCGTGACCACCGGTGATTTTGCGGGCGCGACGACGGCGCAATGCCCCAGCATCGCCGTGGATTCATCCAACTGCACTTTCCAGATTTCGTTCAAGCCGACCGCGGCAGGGACGCGCACCGGTGCGATTACGTTCACCGACAATGCCACGGGCAGCCCGCAGACGGTGACGTTGACGGGAACGGCGGTGAACGGGCCGGCAACTGTGACGGTGTCTCCGACGTCGCTGACCTTTGCGTCGCAAACTGTGAGCTCGACCAGTCCTGCGCAGAACGTCACGGTGACGAACACCGGAACCGGGCCTGTTAATTTCACGAGCTTCTCGATTACCGGCGAGAGCAGCAGCAGCTTTGCACTTGCGAGCAGCGGCACGAACCCTTGCAATCCCACCGGGACTTTGGCGGCGAATGCCAGTTGCACGATCGGAGTGACGTTTACGCCGACGGCTACTGGAGAACTCACCGCTACTCTCAGCATCGCCGATAACGCGACCACCAGCCCGCAACAAGTGTCGTTGAACGGCACGGGTAATAATTCGCCGGTGATCATTACGATTCCTCCCGGAGGATCCGCGACCGGGACAGCCACACCGGGCGGCACCGCATTTTTCGGTTTGCAGATCACTGGAGCGCCGGGAGTGACTGGGACGGTGCAACTCGGTTGCACGCCATCTTCGCCCACGATTACGTGCAACGTGATTCCCAGCTCGATTACGTTGACGGGAAAACCGATCGAGGTTGCGTTTGGGATTCAGACCTATTGCACGGGCGCGACGAATACGGGATTTGCGCCCAACCTGCCGGGAAGTTGGCCTGCGGGCGGAATCGCGCTGCTGCTTTTGTCGCTCGGTCTGGGCGGAATCGCGTGGGCCATGCAACGGAGTCGCCGCGTCGCGCTGACGTTTGCGGTGTTGATGCTTGTGGCGCTGGGCACGGCAGCGTGCGGAGGCCTGGCGAAGGGACCGAACGGAGCGACTCCGCCTGGAACGTACAGCCTAACATTAACAACCACTTTCAACGGACAGACGCAAACGCTGCCGAATTTCCTGACCCTAGTCGTAAAGTAGATATTGCCGGCGAGCGTCGAGTGCAAGGCCAGACCGTTAGGTAACCAGTGTGTTTTCAGATGACTGGCGCTGTGTCGAGTGTCTCAGCGCGGTACAGCGACTTGAGCTAAGTACTACACATTTCGCTGTATGGCTCTCCGTAGATACCCCGACGTATAGTCCCCGCCACGTATCCCCTTAGTGAGTATAGGGATACGTCAGGCCTGAAGCCTAAAGGAGACGAATGACATGTCTGTTCTGGCCTGGATCGTACTGGGTTTGATCGCGGGTTTCATCGCAAGCAAGATCGTCAATAAGAGCGGCGAAGGCATCGTGCTGGACATCGTGCTAGGGATTATCGGCGCGATCGTCGGTGGATGGTTGTTTAATCGCTTCGGAGCTTCCGGCGTCACCGGAGTGAATTTGTACAGCCTCTTGGTGGCAGTGATCGGGTCCGTTATTTTATTAGTGGTGTATCACGCGATTCGCCGCATGGCATAATTGAATAGTCAGGTGTGGTATGAAAGCACTGGTTTCAACAAATCCTCAGGCCATACGCGTTCCCAAGCTATGCCCTCGTTGCGGAAGCAAGTACGTACACCGTTCCCACCGCCACGGAGTAGTTGATCTGGTATTTCGTGCGGTGCTGCTGCGCCCCTTTCGCTGCGAAGATTGCGACGGACGATTCTACCGGCGAGCGAGTTAGACGCGCACACCCGAGCTGTCAGGCGAGTTTGGGAGTGATGCAGGGCCGCGCGTCTTGAGTGATTAAGCGTGGGCCGCGTATTCCGTTCTGCCCGCGCAGATTGAGTGCCCACATTTGCAATCCACGTCGGGAGTTTCTTCCATCGCTTCACACTGCGGACTGCAGTACTTCTCCGAAGTGACCTGACAGGTACAAACCGGGTGCGCGCATTTCTTGCTCTCGTCGGCCATTGCTGGTTCTCCTTTTGCTCCCGCCGAAAGCGCGAGTGTAGCCAATAACAGCGTGCTTATCCATACTTGATTTCCAGCAACTCCGTGCGGAGATCGCCGTAGAGGCGTGCGGATAATTTTCATTTCTTTTCAACCGCGGACAATTTAATCTGTCGGCCCACTACCTCGGGCCCGGAGCCGGCGCTCGCCGGCCTGCCTGCCGAATGAGGAGACGCCGGACCTATGACGATTCGGGACATCTTATTCGGCAAGCCGCTCCCTACCTGGGACGAGCGCGCGGAAGAGCTGGGAACGGGCACCGGGATACCGATCTTCGGACTCGATGCGCTCAGTTCGGCGGCTTACGGTCCGGAAGCGGCGCTCACGCTGTTGATTGCACTCGGCGCAGCCGGAATCGCCTATATCGTTCCTATCAGCGCCAGCATCATCGTGCTGCTCACCATTGTTTATTTTTCTTACCGCCAGACAATCGCGGCATACCCGGGTGGAGGCGGCTCTTATACCGTCGCCTCGGAGAACCTCGGCACATTTGCGGGACTATTAGCCGCCGCCGCGCTGATGATTGATTACATTCTGACGGTTGCGGTGGGTATCTCCGCCGGCGTCGGGGCGCTGGTTTCCGCGTGGCCTCAAATGCTGCCTCATACGTTGCTTCTGTGCCTGGCTATTTTGGTTTTCATCACGATCGTAAATTTGCGCGGGATGAGGCAGGCAGGAATTTTCTTCATGGTACCGACGTATATCTTCATCGGCAGCCTGCTGGCGACGATCGGCTGGGGCGTGTTCAAGTGCCTGGTCGCCGGAGGGCATCCCGCTGCGGTGCAGATGCCGCCGCCGGCCGCCGCCGCGCATCCGGTGATGGCTGCCGCCGGCGCATGGCTCCTGCTGCAATCATTTTCGAGTGGCTGCACTGCTATGACAGGAGTGGAGGCGGTGAGCAACGGCGTGCGGGCGTTTCGCGAACCGAAAGTGCAGACGGCACAACGCACGTTGACCGCAATTATTGCGCTCTTGATATTCATGCTGGGCGGAATTGCGTATCTGGTGCGGGCATATCACATCGCGGCCACCGATCCCGGACAGACCGGCTACCAGAGCGTGCTTTCCATGATCGTCGCCGCAGTCGCAGGGCGCGGGCCTTTTTACTACATCACGATTGGATCCGTGCTCGTGGTGCTTTGCTTATCGGCGAATACGGCCTTTGCCGATTTTCCGCGGTTGTGCCGCGCGATCGCGCTGAACGGTTACCTGCCGGATGCGTTTCGCTTGCGAGGAAGGCGGCTGGTGTATTCGCAGGGCGTTTACGTGCTGGCGATTCTGGCAGCGCTGCTACTGACGATTTTTGGCGGCGTGACCAACCGGCTGATTCCCCTCTACGCGGTGGGGGCATTTCTCGCGTTCACGCTTTCGCAAGCGGGGATGGTGGCGCATTGGCGCCGCGTGCGAGGTCCGGGCGCGCGAAGACACATGGTCGTTAATGCCACGGGAGCGATCGCGACGGGGATCACGACGGCGATCGTGCTGGTGGCGAAATTCATTGACGGCGCGTGGATGACAGCGCTGCTGATTCCCGCGCTGCTATTAATAATGATGGCCGTGCACCGCTACTTCGAGCGCGTGCAGAAAGAATTGGAGTGCCCCCACCCGCTGGAAGTGGGCGGCCTGCGGCCACCGCTCGTGATTATGCCCGTTCAGCAATGGGGGCACCTGACGCAGAAAGGGCTGCAGGTGGCGCTGACGATTTCTCCGGACGTGCAGGCGGTTCACGTGTGCGCCGAAGGAGAAGACAACGAGCTGAAAGGAAAGTGGGCTGACCTTGTGGAAGGTCCGGCAAAAGCGGCAGGATTCGCAGACGTGAAGTTGATCTTACTAGAATCGCCATACCGTTTCGTTATTATGCCGATTGTGGATCACGTGCTGAAGGTGCAACACGAGCATCCCGATCGCCGGATTGCAGTGGTGATTCCCGAGATGATCGAAAGCCATTGGTGGCACTATTTTCTGGAAAATAACCGGTCGGAATTGCTGAAAGCGCTGCTACTGCTGAAGGGAAATCAGCGGATTATTCTGGTGAATGTTCCGTGGTATTTGAAGGCTTGAAGGTCTCTTATTTCGCCTCGCGCAGGAAACGCGCTGCTTCTTCGGGCGGCGTGGGATTGATGTAGAAGCCGGTTCCCCACTCGAAGCCCGCCACCTTCGTCAGCTTGGGCATCATTTCGATGTGCCAATGATAGTGATCGTTGATTTCCTCGCCGATGGGCGAGGTGTGGATCACGTAATTGTACGAAGGAAACGCCAGCGCGGAATCGAGGCGCCCCAGAAAATCGCGCAGCACGCGCGCCAGGCTTGCGTACCACGGCGCGGGCATGTTTTCAAAGGCCGAACTGTGCTGGCGCGGGAGGATCCACGTTTCAAACGGGAACCGCGGCGCGTACGGTGCGAGCGCGATGAAGTGCTCGTTTTCCAGGATCATCCGCGTTTTCGTCTCAATTTCCTGGCGGATCATGTCGCAGAAGATGCAGCGCTCTTTTTCGTCGTAGTAGCGCTTGGAGCTGTCCACTTCCTCGCGCACGCGCTTGGGAACGATCGGCAGCGCGATCAATTGCGAGTGCGTGTGTTCGAGCGAGGCGCCGGCCGGCTCGCCGTGATTTTTGAAAAGCAGGATGTAACGGAAGCGGCGGTCGTTTTTCAGGTCCAGCATGCGGTCGCGATAGGCCCAGAAAACTTCTTCCACTCCTTTTTCATTCATGGTCGCGAGCGTGTTCTTGTGTTCGGGAGTTTCGATGATCACTTCGTGCGCGCCGATGCCGTTCATGCGGTCGAAAAGTCCTTCGCCTTCGCGATCGAGGCCGCCTTCGATGCCCAGCGCCGGAAACTTATTGGGAACCACGCGGACGGTCCAGCCGGGCGTGTCCTTGCCGCTGCCATTGCGGCCGTACGCGAGAATTTCCGGCGGCGTCTTACCTTCGTTGCCAGGGCAGAAGGGACAGTTCGGCGAGCCTTTGATGTGCACGCTTTCGCGCACAAAATCCATGGGCCGCTTGCTGCGATCGCTGGAAATGATGACCCAGCGGCCCGTTATTGGATCCTTGCGAAGCTCCGGCAAACGTTCCCTCCTTGGCCCATGGAACTGCCCTATATTAGGGCACTGAGACCGGAAATTGCGGCGTTTTTCGCTGCTTTTATTCTACTACGGCGATGGATTGCTGACGCGGAGTAATGGCCAGGGTGCTGACTTTTTCACACGCTGGCGGCGGGACTTAGTTGCGCTCGGCGTTGAACGCGCCTTTGTGCAGGCGCACTAGAGATCTGGCGCCAGGGCGTGTTTCGATCGCCAGGACATCGAAGCGGCATTCGGCGCTCTCGATGTGACGAGCGCGCAGAAATTGCCGCGCCATGCGCGAAAGGTTGCGGCGCTTCTCCCAGTTCACCGCGTCTTCAGGAGTGCGCTGGAGCGTTTGCGACGATCTTAAATCGGGTGTTGCGGATTCGAGCATGGTGCGCGTTTTCACCTCGACGAAAGCCAGCACGGAGCCGTCGTAGCCGACCATATCAATCTCGCCTTTGATTCCGTGCGTCGCAAAATTACGCGCGATCAGAGTGTAGCCGTGGCGGCGCAGATACCAGTAAGCGTAAGTTTCGCCGCGCACCCCGGTTTGGCGCGCACGCAGCTTTGCGGAAAGCGCGCCGCCGGATGCCGAGCCTGGAGCTGGCGGTCTGCTGAGTCCTTTGCGGGCGCCAAAATCAACAATGGAGAAAATCAGCCTCGCGAACATTTTATTCCTGTAACACGTTTCTGCCGGAACGCTCGAATAACTAGCATGTTCGGGTGGGCGCCGCTACTTGATCACTTCCAAATCCCATTGCACCGTTTTACCGCGAAATACAAACGAAAGATAGTATTCCCAAAATTTTCGGAACCAGCGGAAGTGGTTGACCATGAATTCCAGGCCTAGCGCGCGCCACAGGCGCAGCATTTCGACGCGGACGCGGCGTTCGCGGAAATTCGCGGGAGCGTAATAATCGTACTCCGCCGGCTTATCGCTGAAGAACCAGAGCGAAAAACTGGAGAGATGCCAACGGTGCGCAGGGCTGCAGTAGGAGGCGTGATCGGTGTAGTGCGGCGTGATGATGGTGATGCGCGCGCCGGGTTTCGCGACCCGGTGCACTTCGGCCAGCACCCGAAAAATATTGTCCACCTCTTCGATGATGTGCACCAGGCGGACCTGGGCGAAACTGCTGTCGCGAAACGGCAAAGTTTTTTCCCAATCGCACAGGACGTCGGCCTGCCCCGCCGCGCTCATATCAATGCCCAGAGAGCCGGGATACTTCTTGCGCCCGCAGCCGATGTCCAGAATTTCCGGCAGGGGCGTCACTTGATAACCTCGAAGGTGAACTGCATCAGCTTGCCGCGAATCAAGAAGCTCAGGTAGTGCTCCCAAAACTGGCGGAACATTTTGCTGTGATTCACCAGATACTCAAAACCCAGTGCGCGCCACAAACGCAGCAGCGAAACATAATTTCTTTTTTCGCGCATGCGCACTTTGGTGTACCACATGTCGCGCCCGTGCATACCACCGGGATAGAAGTAGAGAAATGAGTAGGTGTTCAGATGCCAGCGATGCGTGGGGTCGCGAAACGAACTGTAATCGGTATAGTGCGGCGTGGCGATGAAGATGGTGCCGCCGGGCTTGGTGACGCGATGGAATTCTTCCATGGTGGCGATGATATCCGCAACGTGTTCGATGATGTGTTCGGCGCGCAGATGGTCGAAGGAATTATTGCGAAACGGGAGGCCGCCGCGGTCCAGATGACAGATTACGTCGGCGGCGGTGGAGGCGTTCATATCCAGACCGATCGAGCCGGGATATTTTGTCGGACCGCAACCGACGTCCAGAATACGGGGCAATTCCCCTCCTGCGTAAAAAATTTCAAAACGCGAGCCGCGTAACTCGAGCGCGCGGATCGTTGTGTGCGCCAAAGAAAATAGCACAGGCCTGCGGTTGCAAGCCTGTGCTATTTGTGAAGGCAAAAGGTTTTGTAGCGGCGGTCTTTAGACCGCCATTGTTCGCGCGGCAACATCGATGGCGTCCGCCGCGGCGGACGCCGCTACAACTGTCAACCGAATTTGCGGCGGCGATTACAGCGAGCGTTCGACTTCGCTGATGATGCCATCCAACGTGCGCAGGGCGAAACCGGCCTGCTCTTCATCCACGAGCAATGGCGGGCAAAGCCTGAGAGTGGTATCGCCCGATCCGAGGACCAGCAAGCCTTTCTGGAACGCCATCTGCACGATGCGATTGCGCAGATCGCCGGCGCGTTCCTTGGTTTTTTGATCGCGCACCAGCTCGATACCAATCATCAGACCCTTGCCGCGCACTTCGCCGACGATCTTGTGGCGCTCGGTCCAATCGGCGGTCTGGCGCATGATGAATTCCCCCATGCGCGCGGCATTGGCGATGTAACTCCGCTCGAGCAGGCCAATCGTTGCAAGCGACGCCGCAATGCAAACTGGGTTGCCGCCGAACGTCGAAGCGTGGGCACCAGGCGTCCAGTTCATAACGCTACCGCGCGCAATGATGGCGCTAAGCGGCATTCCGGAAGCGATACCCTTCGCGGTGCAAATGATGTCCGGCTCGATGCCCGCGTGATCCGAAGCCCACCACTTTCCAGTGCGCCCCATGCCGGATTGCACTTCATCAGCAACCAGCAGGATGCCGTGCTTGCGGCAAATGCGCTGCAGGCCCTGCAGGAATTCCGCCGGGGCCGGCAAGTAGCCGCCCTCGCCCTGAATCGGCTCGATGAAGATTCCCGCCACTTCATCGGGATCCACGCGGCGACGGAATAGTTCGTTCTCCAAATACGACAGGCAATCGGCGGAAGCGTGCTCAGGACGAATTCCATAGGTGCCGCGATAAGTGTCTGGAAAAGGCATGTGGAACACACCCGAGAGCAGTGTGCCAAATCCCTTGCGTTGCACCGCGCGGCTGGCAGTCAGCGAAAGCGCTCCCATGGTGCGTCCATGGAACGCGCCGTGGAACGCGATGAGCTTGTCGCGCTTCGTATGAAATTTCACGAGCTTGATGGCCGCTTCGATAGCCTCGGCGCCGGAGTTGCCGAAGTAAACGCGCTTGGCTTCCTTGCCGGGGGCAATCGAGGCCAATTTTTCAGCCAGTTCAACCATGCTGGGATAGTAAAAATCTGTGCCGGACATGTGAATCAATTCGGCGGCTTGCTTCTGGATGGCGGCGACAACTTCAGGATGGCAATGGCCGGTGGAAACGACGGCGATGCCGGCGGCGAAGTCGAGAAAGATATTTCCGTCGACGTCTTCTACCATCGCGCCGCGACCGGTCTTGGCCACGAGCGGGTAATCCCGGGTGTAGGAAGGAGAAACTACATGATGATCTCTCTCAACGAGCTGTTTCGCTTTGGGCCCGGGCAATGAGGTAACGAGATGGGGCAATTTCGAATCAGTCTTGGTGTCAACCGCTTGCATAGCACGCTCCGGAAGTTTGATTTGGGCCCAGCGCGCACACCGGTTTCCGCCGGGTGCATGCTGAAAACGCAAAGTTGGAGGAGCTTACTTAGTCAACGCCGTAGAGATTCGGGCGCTCGTGGGAGGGCTGGCTGTGCAGCGAGAGATCGTGTTTTGCGGAGATGGTCATTTGTACTTCCAACGGACACTGCCGTCACGCGTATCTTCCACAATGATACCAGAATCCGCAAGCTTCTGCCGGATTTCGTCGGAGCGTTTGAAGTCGCGGCGCTTTTTGGCGGCGTTGCGCTCGGCGATCAGGGCTTCGACCTCTTCGGCGGTCAAACGCGGTTTTGCGTCGGCGAAGCCGAGCAGGCGAAGCTTCTCTTCGTCGTCATCTTTCAGCACGGCCAAGATCGCGTCGAATTTCTCCATCGCAGCGACCGTGGGCGGCGCGTCTTGCTGCAGGAATTCGCCGCGATCCATGGCTGTGTTCACGTCGCGAACCAAATCGAAGATCGAGGCCAGCGCGACGGCGGTATTCAAATCGTCGGCAAGGCCGGCGTCAAAATCAGCTAGCGCCTGGTGCGCGCGTTCTTCCATTTTCGGATTCGTGCCGCCGGAGAATTGTTCGTTCTTCAGGCGTGCGACGAAATTGCGCAGCCGTTCGACGGAATTTTCGGCTTGCTTCAGGCCGTCTGCCGTGAAATTCAGCTGGCGGCGATACGGAACCGAGAGCAGCAGGTAACGGATCGACGAAGGCTTTGCGCCTTTCGCGAAGAGATCGCGCAGGGTGAAGAAGTTCCCGAGCGACTTCGACATTTTCTCGCCGTCAATGATCAGGTGCTCGGCGTGCAGCCAGAGATTGGCGAACGGATGCCCAGTGGCGGCTTCGCTTTCGGCGATTTCGTTTTCGTGATGCGGAAACGCCAGGTCTATGCCGCCGGTGTGGATGTCTAGGGTTTCGCCCAGATATTTCATGGCCATTGCGGAACATTCGATGTGCCAGCCGGGGCGGCCTGGGCCAATGCGCGTTTCCCAAAAATGCTCGCCGGGTTTGGGAGCCTTCCACAGCGCGAAATCGCGCGCGTCATCTTTTTCATAGCGGTCGTTATCCACGCGCGCGCCGGATTTCATCCCCGTCAGATCTATTTTTGAAAGCTTGCCGTAGGACGGAAATTTCGAGATGCGATAGTAAACTGAGCCTTCGCTTGCGTAGGTGATGCCCTTTTCCTGCAGGCGCACGATCAGATCAACCATGTCTTCGATGTGATCGGTGGCGCGCACGATTTCCTCGGGCATCTCCAGGTTCAACGCTTTCATGTCGTCGAGAAACGCCTGAATGTATTTCTCGGTGTAATCGCGGATGGATTCGTTGGCAGCGGCTGCGTTCTGGATGATGCGGTCGTCGACGTCTGTAAGGTTCATCACTTGCAGGACGGAAAGGCCTCGGGAATGCAGGAAACGACGGAGGATGTCTTGAAACACGAAGGTGCGGAAGTTCCCGATGTGGGCGTAATCGTAGACGGTGGGGCCGCAGGTATAGATGCGGACTTCGCCCTTGTGCAGCGGCTGCAGAGGCTCCAGGCGGTTCGAAAGCGTGTTGTGCAAGAGTATGTCTGTCATTTGCGCCGCAATCCAAAACGGTGATTGTAGCTGAGGCGGTGGCTAGCGGCAAACGGCGCTATCCAAGGCTGCTGACCAAAAACCAACCAGAGCAATGAGTTCCGGGCAATTCTTGCCGGATTCGGGAACGTCTACCATCCAGGGGCCCAGAAGCGGTGTGTAGTACCCATAGGCCAAAAGTACCATTTTCAAAAGAATGTGCTCAGTTAGTCTACAGGCAGGCTGAGGGCACGTTGCCGGGAAGCGGAAGCGTGGCAGCAATGGGGATGCTTATGAGGATTATAATTCTTTCAGCGATCGTTTTGATTTTCGCGGGTGCGGCGCACGCGCAGCTTCTTGGCGGGAGCATCAACACGGGCGGCGGTTCGATCAATCACGCCACTACCTTGAATTCGCAGGTCAGTACAACTACGACTTCCGAGAGCAATTCCGCTAATTCGGACATCGTCGTGAACAGGAATTCGAGGAATCCTGGTGAATTCGTGCCGTCAACGTTCTCAACTTACCCGGACGTGCTGGCGACGGCGAGAATGCAAGCAGCACTACGGCCGCTAACGGTGGCGGAGGCCGCGCGCCAGGAGCAAGAGCGCAGAAGCAAAGCTAAAGCCGAGAATGTAATCCAACTCGACCAGGATGCGCACGGCAAGTTGGTGATCGCTCAGGCGAAGAAGTAACAGCAATCGAAACAGATTCGCGCGGCGATCAGGGAAGCAATTCCACTCGCCGGCTGATAATTGTGCGGTCACCGCTGCCGTACGGCACTGCGGTGAGCGGACGAGCCTTCTGCAGGAAGAGTCCTTCGAGCGGCAGCGAGTAGGTCGTGTCCAGCGCATACACCTCCACGGCCTTGCCCGCGGGAAGCGTGAAACGCAGTTCAACTCCCTTCGCAGGCATCGCGGAAAAATGAAAGACGTACCAGCCGTTCACTCGCCTGCGGAGCTTTTCCGATTCTGGTGGTAATGCTTCGTTCTCCGCGCTTACAGATTCAATCCCAGAATCCGGCGGAAAAAGCACTCCCGCTTCGGGCGCGCCGCGCTCGGAACGGAGCAACGCGCGGTACATGCGCTTTCCAGTTGCAGCGGAAAGCTCCAAGATCGTGAATGTGGGCGGAGGCAGATCCAGATGCGGCGCGCTGACGACGAATGAGGGCTCGGCGATCCACGGGTAGGGACCGGTTTCCTGGCGGCGAAAATTGGTGGCTAGGCCGAGAGACTCGGGAAGCCGGCCCGACGCCGGATACACCACCCATTGCGATCGGCCGGAGTCCGCTTCCTGAACGTATTCCAGGTTCACGTGCTCGGGCGATTTCGCCGAGAACACCGGCGCGACGATGGCCGCAAATACGGCGATCACGGTGGCAATACCGGCGAGCGCGGGTAGCCCCACCACGGAAATTCCACGCGGGCGATTGCGATCGGCGCACAGCGGAGCCATCGGAGTACAGAGCAGTCCCACGAGCAACGCAATTCCCGGCAGCGCCGGGTTGCCAAAGGCTTGATAGAGAAGCAACGCCGGTACAAATCCGAGCGTCGCGCCGATGGCGAGAGGTACGACCACCGCCAATGTCGCCGCGCGTGATGAAGTTTGCGGCCGGAACACCAGCAGTAATCCCACGACGGCCGCGGCGCAAGTAGTGACCTGCAGGATATAGCCGACCGCCGCGTAATTCGAAGCGATCGCGATACCAAAGACTGTCCACCAGGTCCAAACGCCCGCCCAGAGCCCCAGAAACCCGGCGCGCGAAGCGAATCGGATGGAAAGCAACGCAACCACCAGAATCGCCAACGACCAAAACGAAATCTGCGCCGGGCTTGGATGCGCTACCCACGGGCTGGCGGTCGCGCCTGCGTGACGGAGAATGAAGCTCAGCGCGAGCGCCAGAACTCCGACGGCCAGCATGGCCACAAACCACGCGAACAAACCCCAAAGAAATTCGCTGCCGCTAAGGCGCTTCTTGTAAATCAGCCACGCGATTTCCACGAACAGGAGAAGTGCGGAAAAAATGGCGATCTTCAGCGCCCACGCGGCCGGCCACCAAAAAATCCAGCGGCCAAATACATCGAAATAGACTGCGGAATCGCGCGGCGGATTGGAGATGTCTTGGTTGGCGAACGCTTCGAGCGAACCGAGGGCGTTGTCTCCTTGATGCTGAAGCGTGGAAGTATTTGCATTTGCGAAATTATCGAGAGGCGTGTGGTAGTGCACTACGCCGCCGATGTTGGCGAAGTTTACGCCTTGATATCCGGCGGCTTTGAATATGGTGAAATCCGTGTCATTGGGAATGCGTTTGTACCCTTCGTAAAAGATCGAACTGGTTGCAGGGCGCCTCGCGCGCAAGGCATAAGCGCGCAGCGCCCACTCATTCGCATCGCCCGTTTCAAACATCAGACTCGGCCCAGTCGTGCCGCGGCTCTCCACGTTCACCGCCACCCGAACGTCCTTGGCCCACGGATGCTGGGCGACAAAAGCGCGCGCGCCGAGCAGACCGGCTTCTTCGCCGTCGTCCACAAGAAAAATAATCGAATGTTTAGGCTGCTGCAGGGTTTTAAAGGCGCGGGCACATTCGAGCACTGTGGCGGCTCCCGCGCCGTCGTCAAACGCGCCGGGACCGGCCGCGACGGAATCGTAATGCGCGGCCGCGAGAACGGAATCACCCGGTTCACTGCCCTCGAGGCGCGCGACGACGTTGTTGACGGTGGCGCAGCCGCCGTACTCGTCGCAGGCGACGCCTTGCTGCACCGCGGGCTGGTAACCGAGATTGCTGAATTCGTCCATCACCCGGCCGCGCACCACGTCGTTCTGTGGGCTGCCGGTGGGATGCGGAATGCCGTCGCCTACCAAGCGGTACAAAATCTCCCGGGCACGCTCGGCGGAGAATTCCGTGGCACTGGCGGTGATGGGTTTAGGCGCGGGGGGACGCAATCCTTCCAGTGAGAGGAAGAGGATTAGGCCTAAAACGGCAATCGCGGACAAAATGCTGCCGGAGCTCTGGGTAGCGTCCTGCTGCAAATACGCCTCCACCTCGCGTCATCCTAGGCTGCGGGTGCTGTTAAGTCAATCTACAAGCATCAGTTAGTGGAATTGCCCACCAAGCTGGACTGCCCTGGATTCGGCCTCGATGACCGGTTCGCAGATCGGTTGTGCTGACCCGGAAGTGGCGCACAGCCGGGTGTGCCATGTCGGTCCGCCTCCGCTATAGAATGTGCATATGGGAGCAAATGCATGCTTTACACCGCTGCCACGCCATGCTACTTTTTATTCCCGTAACCGCCGTCCCGGTAAGCGCCAGGCGGAAGGGCCATTGAGTCGACCCTCCAGCGTTTTTGTCTCGAAACACCTCCGACGAACGATCGATAAATTGAAGCTTCTTCGCGCTGCGAAGCCGAGGGAGCGAACTGTGCGAGGAAACTGGTGCTGAAACTGCGTAAGGTCGAGTTATTGGGCTTTAAGTCTTTCTGCGAGAAGACCCCTATCACGTTCAGCGGCACGGGGATCACATGTATCGTGGGTCCCAACGGCTGCGGTAAATCCAACGTGGTGGACGCGATCTCCTGGGTGCTGGGCGAGCAGAGCCACAAAATGCTGCGCGCCGAGCGCATGTCTGACTGCATTTTCAACGGCACCGCAAAACGGCCGCCGATGGGGCTGTCAGAGGTTACTTTAACGCTCGTGGACCCGGATCTGGCGAATGCCGTCGCGCAGGTGATGGACGCGCCAGAAGAGAATGCGGCGCCCGCTGAGACGGCTGGGCCGGTGATCGTCGAGAATCCGCCTGAGCCCGAGACAAAAGTGGTGGATGGTTTCGTTGAGCTGGTTGCGGAAGAAACCGCGGCCGATGGAAACACCGGCGCGGAAGCGACTGAGGCTGGGAAAGGCAAGCCGTGGAAAAAACGCGGCGCGGAAAAACCGGCGATTGCTTTGAAGCCTGGAGAAGTTGTGGTGGGCCGCCGCCTGTACCGTTCGGGCCAGAGCGAATATTTGATCAACGGGCGCGTGGCGCGCTTGCGCGATGTGCAAGAGCTCTTCATGGGCATGGGACTTGGTCCCGATAGCTACGCCATCATCGAACAGGGTCGCATCGGACAAATTCTGAATTCGAAGCCGATGGATCGCCGCGCGATTATCGAAGAAGCTGCCGGAATCACGATGTACAAGACCAAGCGGCGATTGGCGGAAGCGAAGCTCGAAGCGTCCAAGGTCAATTTGTCGCGTGTGCACGACATTCTCGTGGAAGTGGAAAAGCAGCTGGCTTCGCTGAAGCGTCAGGCGTCCAAAGCGCGACGTTATGCGGAGCTGCGCGAACAGATGCGTGAATTGCTGCGCAGCGTGCTCGCGAGCAAGGCCGAACACCTGGATATCGAAGCGGCGCGGCTGGAAAATCTGTTGCGCGAAATGGACACAGCGGAAGCGCGCGAAGCGAGTTCCGTCCACGAACTGGAAAGCGAACAGGAGCGCTTGAGCAATCGCAGCTACGAGCTCGACGGCGAGTTGCGGCAAATCCAGAATTTGTTGGGCCAGACCGTGCTGGATCTCGATCGCGCGGAGAATCGGATTACATTCAATCGCGAGCAAACGGCGCAGATCGAATCACGGGCCATGCGCCTGGCGGTGGAAGCGGAAGTGGCGGAGCGCCAGGTGAGCGATTTGAGCGCGCGCATGGCTGCGCATCGCGAGGCCGTGACGACCTTGCGCGAGCAAACCGGCGCGCTAGAAACGCTGCTGCGCGAAACCACGGAGCGATCTTCAACGACTGCTGCGGAACAACTCCAGATGGAAGCGCGCATGGAAGAATTGCGGCAACTCGCCGGGCGGCTGGTCGAGGAATCCGCGCGCGAGCTGGCGGAATCCTTGCAAGCCGAGGAAGCGGCGGCGCGGCATACGGCAGCAGAAGAGCAGCGCGCGGCGGCGATGCAGGCGATTGAAACGGAATGTACCGCGTTGAACGACAAAGTGGCGGCGGCCGAGCAAACTTTCGCGCAGTCGGAAAGCAGCGCGCACGAACGAGGCAGCGCCGTACGCGATGCGCAAGCGCGGCTCGTTGAATTGCGCCGCAGCCAGCAGGAAACCAGCCAGCGGCTCGAAGTGATGCGCGAAGGGCTTTCCGCGGAGCGCGCGCGACGCGCTTCCATCGAGCAGATTTTGAGCGAGCGTGCTTATACCGCGGACGCGGTGCAGAAGCTTTTCAATGTGGCACGCGAGCCGAACGCCGAATCTTCGGCCAGTGGATTCCAAGCGGTTGGATTGCTCGCCGACTACGCCGAAGTCCAGGAAAAATACGAAGGTGCCATCGAGCAGTTCCTGCGCGACGAGTTGGAATACGTGGTGGTGGAATCGTTCGATCATGCGCGCGCGGGAATTTCCCTGCTGCGCGATGAAATGGGCGGACGCGCCACGTTTTTCGTAGACTCGCTCAACAAGCTAAATCTTCATTTGCCGGAAGCGGACGCTTCGCTGCCGATGCCCGCGGGAGTGCTCGGCCGTCTGGACCGCCTGGTGGATTTCCGCGAACCGCTCGGTCCTGCCGCGAAGCATTTTCTAACGAAATTGCGCACTGCTTATGTGGTGGAATCCGCAGTGTTGGCCGAGCAGATGGCCAACGAAAATCCTCACAGTTATTTTTTGACGCCGGAAGGTACTTGTTATCACGGACGCATGGTTTCGGGCGGACGGGCGGGAGAAGCCGGGCCACTGGCGCTGAAGCGCGAGTTGCGCCAGCACGAAGCCGAGGCGCTACGCCTGGAGCACGAGGTAAACGAAGAACAAGTTGAGATGACTCGCCTGGAACACGCCATCGCGGAAGGTGAAGCGCAAGTGGCTTCGGCCATCGCGCAGCAGATGGAAGCGGAAAAATCGCTGGTGGCTGCCACGCATCAGCGCGATCAGGCGCGCTCCGAACTGCGGCGCACCGAGCAGCAGTTCGCCGCCGAACGCGAAGAGATTGCACGTTTGCGTGCTGACGCGGAATCCGCGCGCAGCCGTGCGGCAGAAGCTCGTCGCAAACACGCGGAAGCTTCGCAATTGCGTGAAGCGACAGAAATAGAAAGCACGCGGGTAACCGATCAACTGATGCGCATGCGTCAGGACCTCCAATCGTTGCAAGAGCAGGCTGCGGCGCGGAGGGAAGAACTGGCGACAATGTCCGAGCGGCTGACCGCCGCGGAATCGGCTCAAGAACGCTTGATCGAGGAAATGGCGCTGGCCGGCGAACGCGTTGCGGCGCTGAACCAGCAGCAAGAAATGATGCGGCAGGAAAAGTCCGAGCTGGAAAGCTCGTGCGAGCAGCTGGGCTTGCAGGTCGCAGAGCTGCGCAAAGAAAAGTCACGCCTTGACGAGCTGAAAGCCGCGCTCGAAACGGAATGGGAACAGGCTCGCGCGCGCGCAACACAACTGGATGAAACCGTGCGCGCCAAGAGGCAATCACTGGACGAGCTTCGCGCCGAACGCAACCAGCGGCAAATCGAGAAAGCACGCAACGACGCGGATCGCGATTACCTGCGGCAAACGTGCGTGGCGGAATTGAATGCGCAACCGGAAGAATTGATGGCGCAGCAAGCGCAACTACTGCTGGGCGAAGACCTGGTCGCCGCCGAAACGAATTACAACGAAATGAAAGCGCGCGTCGAAGCCATGGGCCCCGTCAACATGATGGCGCTCGAGGAATTCAAGGAGTGCGAGGAGCGCGACACGTTCCTGCGGCGCGAGCGCGACGATCTGGTAACTTCGATTCAGAATACCCAGCTCACGATCACCGAACTCGATCAAGTTTCGCGGCAGAAATTCGAGGAAGCTTTTAATTTCATCAACGCCCACTTCGCCATCGCCTTCCAGTCGCTTTTCGGCGGCGGTCACGGCGAGATGCGGCTGGGCGAACCGGACAGCTCTGGCGAGGCTGGCATTGACATCGTCGCGCAGCCGCCGGGCAAACGTTTGCAAAATATTCTGCTGCTTTCCGGCGGCGAAAAAGCGCTAACGGCCCTCGCGCTGCTGATTGCCGTTTTCAAATATCAGCCGAGCCCGTTCTGCATCCTGGACGAAGTGGATGCGCCGCTCGACGAAGCGAACGTCGGGCGCTTCAACAGGATGCTCGCGGACATGTGCGGGCAAACGCAGTTCATCGTGGTCACGCACAATCGCAAGACGATGGAGATGGGCTCGGTGCTCTACGGCGTCACGATGCAGGAGCCCGGCGTTTCGAAACTCGTCTCGGTGAAATGGGAAGAGACCGCCGCGATGGCCGCGCCCAAAGCTGCTTCGAACGCCGCGTAGCGGAGTTCGAACTCGCACGCAAATTTTTCGAAGCGTTCACGCCTGTGAAAAATTTCCATGCCGAGCTTTCTTAGCGGTTGACAACGCAACTCGCTGCGCTAGAATACCCGCCTCTTGGCAATGAGGTAAAAACCCTTGGCATCTCCGCAAATGACTCCAGTGATTTCAGAAACGAATTTTCCCGGACTCAAGCTTCGGGGACGCGGCAAAGTACGCGATATCTACGAATTGGGCGATCAACTGCTCATCGTGGCGACGGACCGCCTTTCGGCGTTCGACGTCGTGCTCCCGACGCCCATTCCCGATAAGGGAAAAGTTCTCACGCAGATCTCTTTGTTCTGGTTTGACAAGCTGGCCGGCATCATTCCGAATCACGTGATCGCCGCCAAAGATTTCAGCGGCGAACTCGCGCAATACGCCGCATCGTTGAACGGCCGTGCGATGTTGGTGCGTAAGACCGAACCTGCGCCGATCGAGTGCGTCGTGCGCGGATACATTTCCGGCTCCGGATGGAAGGACTATCAAAAGACCGGCGCGATTTGCGGCATTCCGCTGCCCACGGGCCTGCGCGAATCGGATAAACTGCCGGAACCGATTTTCACGCCGTCCACCAAAGCCACAACCGGCCATGATGAAAACATTTCTTTCGATGAGACCGTGGCGCGCGTGGGCCGGCCGCTGGCGGAGAAGCTGCGCGACGTCAGTTTGACGATTTACCAGCGCGCGTCCGAACATGCCGCCGCGCGAGGCATCATCATCGCCGACACGAAATTTGAATTTGGGCTGATCGGCAACGAGTTGATCTGGATTGACGAGGCGCTCACACCCGATTCATCGCGATTTTGGCCGGCCGATCAATACGTTCCGGGCAAAACACAGCCGTCTTTCGACAAGCAATACGTGCGCGATTATCTGGAAAAGATCGGATGGAACAAGCAGCCCCCGGCTCCCGGGCTGCCGGCTGATGTGGTGACGGCCACGCAGAATAAATACCGGGACGCCTATCAACGCGTTACAGGCCACGCACTCGACTAGCCCCGGGCGCCGCTCGCCGGTGAGCAACGTCCGCGTGCGGGACCCAGGATACCCGACATTAAAGGCCCCATTCTCCGGCCCATCATTCCGTGCGGAGCGTGCAAGCGTGAAAGATCAATTAGAATCTCTGGTCGGAATGATGGTCGACCGCGGAATTCTACTGGAGGAAGCCGTCACAGAGTTCGAGAAGAAATTCATCAAGCGCGTGCTGGAACGATTGGACGGCAATCAATCCCGCGCCGCCAAAGCCCTCGGAATTCACCGCAACACATTGAGCCGCAAAGTAGGCGAGTACAAGTTGGACCAGCAGAGGCACCGTCACGCCTAGTGATTCTCTTGAGCGCCTTGCAGTAACCCAGCGCAAAAAAAGGCCGGCCCATTGCTGGACCGGCCTTAATTCCTTGAAAATTCGATCGCGATTACTGTTTTGGCGGAACCTTGTGATGCTTTCCCGTTTCCGCCTTTTCCGGAATCGCGGCCGGATCCACCTTCACCTGATCCCAGTGCAGCAGGAACGGATTGGGATCGTAGCTGACGATCGCTCCGGAGAAGCGAATACCATCGTCCTTCTGCAGACGAGCGACATCCGGCTGCGGCGTGTCCTGTGCCGCGCCGGGAGTTCCCGCAGGAGGCGCCGTAATCCACACCTTCACGTCCATGTTGGGTGTGGTGGCTTTGTCCACTTCGTCTTCGCTCGCGCCCGTGAACACCATGAAGTCCACAAAGCCCGCGCCCTGTTTCGCTTCGATGATCTTGCCCACTACGCCGGGGAACTGCGCGTTGCAGATGGCCAGCCAAGTCATCTTGGCTTTATCGCCGCCGGCGCTTAGATCGGTCATCACCGTCAGAATCGTGCTGCCCTGCGCGATTTTCTGCAGGTCCGCCGCGGCGGGAATCGTATACGTCGCCGGACGATCGCCCGTGGTACCGGCAAGAGTCAGCAGTTCGTTGAGCTGTTCATCCACGGCGGTGTCGCATCCCGGCTGCTCGTAAGCCAGGATAGCCTTGCGCAGATAATCTTTGATCTTGTCCGCGTCAGGAACTTTCAGGTTGATCGCTCTCGCGAGAGACCAGAAGCCATCAATTGATTGCGGCGGATTCATTCCCAGGTAAGCCAAGCCCAGACGGTAATAGCTGACCGCGTCGTTGGGATTATTCGTCAGCGCTTTCTTGAAATCGTCCACCGCGGCCGGAAAATCCTTGAGCTGCAAATCAGCGAACCCCGCAGAGGCGTAGAAGAAGGCCAATCCCGGCTTTTTCTGATCTGCAAACTGTGAATCGGTCATCGTCGAATTCGCGGGTTTGGGGTACTGCGCCAGCAGATCCGCGCCTTGGCGGGCGGAGTCACGCTCCTTGGTAAGCTGATCGTGCGCGTCGGCCGCTTTCGGATTAAAACTGGAAAGAAACGCCTGCACGCGCGTTTGCAAAGCTTGCAGGCGCGCGGCCGCATCCACCTTGTCGCCCATGGCGATGATCTTGTCAGCCGTCCCGATAACTTTCGGATAGTCCTTCAGTTCGTTGTAGGTGCTGAGGTAAAGCTGATCCACGTAAATCATCAACGTGGAGTTCGGGAACTTGGCGACAAAATCATCGAGCAGCTTGATGCGATTTTGCGGATTGGTTTCCGCCCGCGCTGCCTGGAAGGCGTTGTATTCCGGAATCGTGTAAGTGGGCTTCGCCTCCTGCTGCTGGGGCCGTGCGGAGGCCGGCGGCGCCTGCAGACCAATCTGTAAGAGCGCGAGTAGTAGGAGCCCCTTTATGAGATAGCACTTTCGCATCATCTGTTCGCTGCCTCCTGAACTAGTTAAACAATGGATTGGCGGCCATGCCCTGGGACCACAAACCCTGCAGAACAACGGAGTAAAGGAAATCCACGGGATTATAGGGAAACCGACCCATGCGTGCAAGGTGAATTCGGCCTAGCGTACAAAATCTTGATTTGGACCGCTCCGCGGTTGTTCGCACCTGAATGATAAGATGATGGCTGAAAGAAATCTGTCGCCTCGTGGGAGTTTCGCAGATGTCCAATTCAAAAGCCCTCGAAGGGAAAGTCGCAATTGTCACGGGCGCGAGCCGCGGCATCGGCCTCGCGGTCGCGCGGCGCCTGTCAAGCATGGGCGCGAAACTGAGCATCTGCGCGCGTGACCCGAACAAGCTGGGAGCCGCCGCAAACGAATTGCGGCAGGCAGCGCCCGCGGTCTTCGCGGCTCCCGTGGACGTCACCTGCACGGACCAGATCGCGTCTTACGTCACAGCCACCGTGAAAAACCTGGGGCCCGTGGAAATCCTCGTGAATAACGCCGGAATCGGCTACTTCGGGCCGACGCATGAAGCCACCGAGCACAACTGGGACTCGGTATTAGACACCAATTTAAAGTCCGTGTTCCTGATGAGCAAAGCCGTCGCTCCCACGATGATCGAGCGGCGCGGCGGGCATATCATCAACATCACCTCGCTCGCCGGAAAGAACGCCTTCCACGGAGGCGGCATTTACTGCGCGTCGAAGTGGGGGCTGCTGGGCCTGACGGGATGCATGGCGGAGGACTTGCGGCAGTACGGCATTCGGGTGAGCGCGATCTGCCCTGGATCAGTGGCCACGGATTTTTCGCCTCACACCGGCAAGGACGCGAGTAAGCTATTGCAAGCAGACGACATAGCCCACACCGTCGAGATGATCGTCACCCAGGCGCCGCAAAGCTTTATTAGTGAAGTACTTATGCGGCCGACACAAAAGCCCTAACCATTCCCCGCCGCCTGCCTGAATCCTGTCGAAGCCAGCTGCATCGAATCCTTCGAGTTCAAATGATTCGAGCTTAAAGTAAATATACAATGCCCACCCATTTCGAAGGCTGCGAAGGGATCGTGCGCGCGCTCAATGCGTACATCAACCTCGTACGGGCCTCGGATTCGGTGGTTTCGAAACTCGCCGTACAGCTGGAGTCCGAGGGCGTAACCGCCGGCCAATTTGCGGTCCTGGAAGCCTTGCTACACCTGGGCCCGATGTGCCAGCACGCGCTTGCCGAAAAGCTTCTGCGCAGCGGCGGGAATATGACGCTGGTCGTGGACAACCTGCAGAAGCAGGGCTGGGCGAAGCGGGTGCGCTCGGAGAAAGACCGCCGCATGGTTCAAATTCAGCTAACGCCCAAAGGAAGACGGCTGATCAGCCGGATATTTCCGGAGCACGCCAAGATGATCGCGGAGGTGATGAGCGAATTGACTCCGGCGGAGCAAGAGGAATTGCGGCGCATCGCACGCAAGCTAGGACGCGGCGCCGAGGAACTGTGCGCCGAAAGGCTCAAGAAGGAGACACACAATGATTCAGATCCGACCAAGTGAAGAACGCGGGCACAACAAGCTGAACTGGCTGGACACGCGCTTCACGTTTTCGTTCGACCAGTATTACGACCCGCAGCACACGCAATTCCGCTCTTTGCGCGTGCTGAACGAGGATATCGTCGCGCCGGGCCAGGGGTTTGGAATGCATCCCCATCGGGACATGGAAATACTCACGTGGATACTCGAAGGCGCACTCGAACATCGCGACAGCATGGGAACCGGGGCGGTGATTCGTCCCGGCGAGTTGCAGCACATGACTGCCGGCTCAGGCGTGATGCATAGCGAGTTCAACCCATCGCCGAACGACCCGACGCACCTGCTGCAAATCTGGATCATGCCGGACCGGAAGAATCGGAAGCCCGAATACGAGCAGCTCGCTTTCCCGGATAAAGACTTGCGCGGGAAATTTTTGCACGTCGCGGGGCCGGAGGCGCCAGTGACGATTCACCAGGACGCGAATCTGTACATCGCGCGCCTGGATAAGGGCGACCAAGCCAAGCTCGACTTGAAAGCGGACCGGCATGCGTGGGTGCAGGTGGCGCGAGGCGGCCTCACCCTCAACGGCCAGGAATTGAAGGCCGGCGACGGCGCGGCGATCTCCAAGGAAGACGAAATCCAGGTAAAGGCTAAGGAAGCATCCGAGGTCCTGCTGTTTGACCTCGCATAAAAATCGAACTCAAAAGGAGACGATCGAATGACATCTTCAGAAAGCCTCATCACTCTCTCGGGCCGCATTTTTCTAAGCGTGATGTTTCTCATCAGCGGAGTGTTTAAAGTAGCGGCCTATTCGCAGATAGTCGGATATGCAACCGCCACGCACTTGCCCGCGCCTGGTGTGGCGATTGCGTTGGCGGCGGTTGTGGAGCTCGCCTGCGGATTGGCGGTTCTCGCCGGGTTCAAGACGCGAATCGTGGCATGGGTCCTCTTCCTGTACTTGATACCTGTGACCTTCTTTTTTCACAATTTCTGGGCCGCGCAGGGCGCAGCGCAGCAGACCCAGATGATCAACTTCCTGAAGAACGCCGCAATCATGGGCGGGTTGCTGGTGCTGGCGGTAAATGGGGCCGGGAGTTATTCGGCGGATGCCGCGATGGCGAAGAAAAGTTAAGGCAATTGCAGCGTCCTGGACGCATCGGTAACGGTCAGTGCGGTGCGGGAACAGACTCGCGTTCGGGTGCATCTCGAGTTTTGCAGGGGCACGACAATTCATAGCGGGCCACTAAAGGAGAAATCATGAGCGCAGTGAAGAAGACAGCCGAAACGAGTGTTCCGATCCACCCTTTGATCAGCGAACGTTGGAGCCCTCGCGCGTTCGCGAACCGGCCCATTGAACACGAAAAATTGCGCGCCCTGTTCGAGGCCGCGCGCTGGGCCGCATCGTCCTACAACGGGCAGCCGTGGTATTTCATCGTGGCAACCAAGGACGACGCCGCGAATTATAAGAAGGTTCTGGACTCCTTCGTCGAATTCAACCAGGGTTGGGCCAAAGGGGCACCGGCTCTCGCGCTGAGCGTGGCCAAGCTGACATTCGATCACAATGGCGAGCCTAATCGCCATGCGCTCCACGATGTGGGTCAGGCCGCAGCCAATCTCGCGCTACAAGCACATGCGCTCGGCCTCGCCGTGCACCAAATGGCCGGAATCCTGCCGGACAAGGCGCGCGAGCTTTTCGGGATTCCGGAGGGTTACGAGCCGGTCGCAGGCATTGCGATCGGCTATCCCGGCGAGCCGGAAAATCTTCCCGATCAACTGCGAGAACGTGAAGTAGCGCCGCGCCAACGCAAACCGCTCGATTCGTTCGTCTTCACCGGAAAGTGGGGAAAGGTTTCGCCGATTGTCGGCGGCAAATCCTAACGCGAACAGGCATGCTGGGCGAACCGTTCACGCACGGCTAGAACCGAAGTCGAAGTCATCCCGAGCGCAGCGAGGGATCTGCTTTTCGCTCAACCGCAAAGAAAAAGCAGATTCCTCGGGCCTAATTCGCCCCTCGGAATGACGATTCGGTTGCTCCGAGCTAAATCTTCGGCAGGACAATTCCCTGCTGCGATTGGTACTTGCCCTTCTTATCTTTGTACGAGATTTCGCACTGCTCGTCGGATTCGAAGAAGATCACCTGGCACAAGCCTTCGTTCGCATAAATGCGCGCAGGCAGCGGCGTGGTGTTGCTGATCTCGAGCGTCACGAAGCCTTCCCATTCCGGCTCGAAGGGTGTGACGTTCACGATGATTCCGCAGCGCGCATAAGTGGACTTGCCCACGCAGATCGTCAAGCAGCTTCGCGGAATCCGGAAATATTCCACCGAGCGGCCCAGCGCAAAGGAATTGGGCGGCACGATGCAGATATCGCCCTTGAATTCGACGAACGACTTCGGATCGAAGTGCTTGGGATCCACGATCGAGGAATTCACGTTGGTGAAAATGCGGAACTCGTCCGCCACGCGCATGTCATAGCCATAGGACGAGACGCCGTAGCTGATGACGCCCTCGCGCACCTGGCGATCTTCAAACGGTTCGATCATGCGATGCTCGCGCGCCATCTTGCTAATCCACTTGTCAGACTTCACCGACATCATTTCCTCCTGGTCATACCACTCGTGCTGTCTTCACTGGCCGCTCGCCGATCGTGCGCGAAATGGCGTCCAAGCCGGGCTGCCGGGCTAATCGAAGCCGGGCAGTGTAATACACCGCACAGCGCTTGACAACCTGCAAACCCCTGTCTAGCATAGGTTTCCGGTCAGTGGGAGGCACGTGTGATCAAGCTCGACATCGTAAATGCTATCGTACAGAAAACGAATATTACCCGCACGAAAGCCGAACAGGCAGTGGAAACCGTCTTCGAGGCCATGAAGAACGCGCTGGGCCGCGGTGAGCGCATCGAACTTCGGCGCTTCGGCGTATTCAACGTGAAGCCCCGCAAGACCGGCATCGGCCGCAACCCTCGCACTGGACAGCAGGTTAGCATCCCGCCCGGCAAAGCGGTCCGCTTCAAGCCCGGCAAGGAATTGCAGGCGCTGCCCGCGGCTGCTCCAACTCCCAAGCCCTGATCGAGATGGCGCTCATCGCCGCTGCGAGCGGCGCGGAACCCGTTTTTTTGCGCCGTGCATCCAAAACTCATGCGTAATGGCACCGGCAACGGGGACGGCCGATTACCACTGGAAGTGCTCGACCGGCGATTCGCCGAGGTCATTGACCTTCCGCCGCCTCGAGTGACGGCTCGTCGCCCTCCTTATTGGCCCGCTCTGATTTTATTCATTCTGACAGTGGCAACCACGCTCGCCGCGGGAGCGATGTTCGCCATTTCTTACGCCAACGACTCGGCGCAGGCCATCGCCGACGAAAGTCTTCTCACGCTGCCTTTGCTACTGCTTCAGCATCCGCACTTGCTCCTGTTGGGTGTTCCCTTTGCTGCGACGCTGCTGGGGTTTTTGATGGCGCATGAAATGGGCCATTATCTTGCGTGCAAGTATTACGGGATTGATTGCAGCTACCCGTTCTTTTTGCCGTCGCCATTTCTCTTTGGCACGTTTGGCGCGGTGATCAAAATTCGTGCGCCGATCACCACGCGCCGCGCGCTCTTTGATATCGGAATTGCGGGACCGATCCTGGGCTTCATCGTGGCGGTGCCGGCGCTCGCATATGGAATCGCCGTCTCACGAATCGTTCCCGGAGCGCAAGACGATTCTGGCATCATTTTTGGCGTGCCGCCGCTGATGCGATTTTTCTCCGCGATTTTTCATCCCGGCGTGGATCCTTATTCCCTACTGCTGCATCCTGTGGCGCGTGCCGCTTGGTTCGGGCTGTTAGCGACGGCGCTGAATCTGCTTCCCGTGTGGCAGCTTGATGGCGGGCACATCATCTATAGCTTGACGCCCGAGCGCCATCAGCGGATTTCGTTAGCTGTGGCGCTGGGTTTGGTGTTTATGGGCGCGCGCTTCTGGTATGGCTGGGCGTTTTGGGGCATCGTGCTGCTGGTGCTGGCGCTGCGCCTAAAGCATCCGCCTTTATACGATCGCTGGCAGCCGCTCGATGCTTCGCGGAAATTGCTCGCCGTGCTCGCGCTGGTGATGTTCCTACTGTGCCTAACTCTTATGCCGACCAATAATCCGTGGTGAGCTGTCGCCTCCCCTAAGTCACTCCCCGCGACGCGACGAAACGGGACTCTGCCGAATTCGCGCGGATTGAAGCACTCATGCGGCGGACGTATACATTCGCTCGCGGCGGCGTTGCACTAGGTCATGCGCCGCAACGCCCCACTCCGGGAAATTGAACTGAAAGCCATGAGCGAGCAACCGGCCAGGGACTACGCGTCGGCTCTTAAGGATCAACTCCGTTTCGGTGCGCAGAAAGACGGCACCTATCTCCAACATCCACGCGCTGGCGGGTAATCCGATGCGCGTGCCCCAGGCTTTGCGCAGATCAGACATAAATTCTGCGTTCGGGACGGGATTGGGCGAGGCAATATTAATCGCGCCATCCAGATCTTCGTGGGCGATCAAGTAGTCGATTGACCGCAAGAAGTCCTGGTCGTGAATCCACGATACAAATTGCTTCCCTGATCCCGAGGCGCCACCCAACCGGAAGCGCACGAGCCGCAACAGCGTGTCGAAAATGCCATCCGGATCGGGGCTCATCACCATCGCGCTGCGCAATGCGATTTTGCGGGTACCGGGCGATGAAGACGAGAAAAACGCCTCCTCCCAACTGGTGGCAACGTCAATGCTGAAGCGCCACGTTGACGGCGCGTTCGCTTCGTTGCCTCCAATTTCGCCGGTGGCCTCGTCCATCACGCGATCGTACGCGTCGCGGTAAATTGTCGCGGTGCTGGCATTCATCCAGATGCGAGGAGGATGGGACGACCGGATGATCGCTTCGCCAATGAGACGGGTGGTTCGAGTGCGCGATTCCTTGATCGCGCGGCGATTGGGCTGGTTGTAACGGCAGTTGACGCTGCGCCCCGCAAGGTTGATGACGAGATCCGCATTGTCAATCGCCTCTGTCCAAGGCCCTAGCGTTTCGCCGTTCCAGGGAACAACTCGCCACGGCGCAGGGGCGGCAGTTCTGGCGATAACCACAACATCGTGCCCTTTCGCGTGAAAGTGTCTGGCGACAATCGTTCCGACCTGACCGGACCCGCCCGGCAGTACGATTCGCAGCGGCTGAGTGCTCACACGCTGCATTATGACATCTATCCTCAATGCGCGTTACGAAAGGCTGGTGGGGTCAACGTCCACGATGATGCTGGTTTCCGGGATCTCTTTCTTCGCGCAGAAATCGAGGGTGCCGCTCAGCGCCTGCGAGAGCGCGGAGCGCCGCGGCGATTTCAGCAGAAATTGATAACGGTATTCCTGACGCAAACGTGCGAGCGGGGCCGCGGCCGGGCCCAGAACTTTTACACCGCGTTCTTCGAATGGCGCGAAATAGGCCGCGAGCGAGCGCGACCAGCGGATCGCATTTTCGATTTTGCGGTCGCGCACCAGGATGCTGGCGAGCGCTGTGAACGGCGGGTAATGAAGCATGCGCCGGAAATGCGCTTCCTTCTCGTAGAACGAAACGTAATCCTGCTTCGCCGCGAGCTGGATTGCGTAGTGCTCGGGGTAATGCGTCTCCACCAGGACTTCGCCGGAAAGATCGCCACGGCCGGCACGGCCCGCCACTTGCGTGAGCAACTGGAAAGTGCGTTCGGCGGCTCGAAAATCCGGTAGGCCGAGCGCCAGGTCCGCAGCCACAACGCCAACGAGGGTGACGCGCTGGAAATCGTGGCCCTTCGCAACCATCTGCGTGCCCACCAGCACATCCAATTGGCCGGACGCGAACGCGCCCAGCACTTGTTGGTATTCGCGTTTGGTGCGCACCGTGTCGCGGTCCAGGCGCGCGATCCGCGCGCTTGGAAAATGCTCGTGCAGATATTCTTCCACGCGCTCGGCGCCATCTCCGACGAAGTACATATACTCGGCGCGGCATTTCGGGCACTGCTTCGGCGGGCGAATCGAATATCCGCAGTAATGGCACTCCAGGCGCTGTCGGCTCTTGTGGTACGTCAGCGCAATGCTGCAATTTTCGCATTGCACGAACGCGCCGCAGCTGCGGCACAAGCTGGACCACGAATAGCCGCGGCGATTGATCAGGATCATCGCCTGCGTTTTTTCTTCGAGCCGCAGGGCGACGGCGGCACGCAGCGATTCGGAAACGGGCGCGGCCTTATGCGCGCGGCGAAACTCTTCGCGAAGGTCCACCACACGCACATCCGCCAGCGGGCGGTTGGCGACACGCGCGGTCAGTTCCAGCAATTGATATTTTCCGCCACGGGCGTTGTGATATGTCTCGAGCGATGGCGTCGCGGAACCCAGCAGCGCGACGGCTCCCTCCAGCCGCGCGCGATAAACCGCCGTATCGCGGCCGTGGTAGCGCGGCGTCTCTTCCTGCTTGTAGCTGGACTCCTGCTCCTCATCCACGATCAGCAAGCCCAGATTTTCCAGCGGCGCAAAAACCGCCGAGCGCGTGCCGACCACGACGCGCGCTTCTCCGCGGCGCACGCGCCACCATTCGCGCGCGCGCTCGACGTCCGGCAAGCCGCTGTGCAGGGTCGCAACCGTCGCGCCGAAGCGCGCACGCACCAAGCGCCCCAGCCAGAGTGTCAGCGCGATTTCCGGAACGAGGACGATTGCCGTCTTCCCACGCGATAGCGTCGCTTCGATCGCGCCCATATAAACTTCCGTCTTGCCGCTGCCGGTCACTCCGTGCAAAAGCGCTGCTTCGAATTTGTCCGCCACGATCCAGCGCCAGATTTCTGCAAGAACTTGTTTTTGCTCGGCATTCAACACATTCGCTGGCGGCGTGAAATCCGTTTCCCACGCATCTTCGCCGGGGATGAGCGGCTCTTCCCACGTGAGCAGCATGCCGGCATTTTCTAGCCGTTTGATGACGAGCGCTGTGACGCTCGCTTTTTCGAGCAGCAGTTCGAGCGGAAGCGGTCCTAGAGTGTCTGTCAGAACTTCGCGAACCCGTTTTTCGGGCTCGCCGACGGGCCGGTCCGGAGCGTCAGTCCGCCACGCCACAATCTTCTGCACGCGAGTCTTGCGGCGGCGCGCGACTTCGCGTGCGGCCAGATAACCGTGGCGCACGAATTTTTCCGCGGCAGCCTCACCGCCCGGCATGCGCCGGACGCGCGCTGTACGAACGGGGTGATCATTCGCGCCTGGCGCGTCCAAATCAAACGCTCGCAGAAAGTCCAGCTCGGCCTTCTCTACGTCCGTGATTTCTTTTTCGGCGGAGAGAGCTTGCAGGTAGGCGCGTCCGGCGTCGGTAAGCCAATATTCGCGATCGTGGCGCAGCTCGATTTCCGGAGGGAGCATCGCGCGAAACGTCTCACCGATGGGCGCGAGATAATAGCGGCTGATCCAGTGGCCCAGCTCGATGAGTTTCGGCGGCAGCGCGGGCAAGGGATCGAGCAGCTCGGCAATTTCCTTGATGCGCTTCGTTTCAGGGGCTTGTTGCGCAAGGGCGAGTCCGACTCCAACCATGGGACGGTTGCGAAATGGCACCAGCACACGGCGTCCCACCAGCTCTTCGCCGTTAAACGAATCCGGTACGGCGTAAGTGAACGCCGAGCGCAGCGGCACAGGCAGCGCGACTTCCAGGTAACGTTGAGTCATGGATTCCGAAATATAGTGTAACAGCGTAGGAGAGTTGTTCGACGGATGGCGGCACTCTGTCAGCTGTAAATCCGCTGCGCCTGGATGCACGGGCAGCCGTGCGAGTCTACAAACTGACCATCACGACGCCTGCGAAGATCAGCACGATGCCGAGCCACTGGCTGAGCTCCAGCCGCTCGCGCAGAAAAATCCATGACAGCAGGACCGTGACCGCGCCGTAGAGCGACGCCAGTACGCTGACGACTGAAACCTGCCCCGTGCTGAGCCCGGCGTTATTCGCGACGAATGCCGCCGTATCCAGCACGCCGACGGCGAGCAGCAGCCACCACACCCCGCCGCGCGGAAGCCGGATTGACTGGCCAACGGGAGCGGCCACCACCGCCAGCGATACCAACGCGGTCAAACGCATCACCCACACTGACACAGCGCTGCCCACCAACGGCACCACGTAAAAGCCGAGGAACCAGAACATCACGCCGAATGCCAGTGCCGCGAAAATTGCCCAGCCCACGCCCTTGGATAAATGTGCGTGCGCAGTTTCTCCACCGGCCGCGGTCGCCGAACCGGCTGGCGTCACTGCCGTCGTCACTGCCGTCGCCGCCGCGCTCTTGGCTTGCGGCGCAAACGATGTGGCCGCGAGAATCACTCCTACCAGCGTGACCGCAAGGCCTGTCGCGCGCAACGCATGAATGCGCTCGCCGCTCAAGAGCGAGAGAGCCACGGTGAGCGCGGGATAACTCGACGAAACCGGCCCCACGATGCTCATCGTGCCAACCTCGAACGAGTGATAAAGCGCAAGCGACCCCACCATGTTCAAAATGCCCGCCGCGATAGCCATCGCCCAAGGGCGCCAGCCCGGCGCAACGCCCGAAAACCCAAGTGTCCATTTCAGGTAAGCGCTCAGCGCCAGAAAACCAAAAAACTGCATGAAGAAAAGCGTGCGGTAGGCGCCCACGCGCCGCGACGCAAAGCGCGCCGCAAAATCCGCCGCGCCCCAGGAGAAGGCGCCGGTCAATCCCAGGAGGATGGCAAGCGAAACGTTCATGGCCCGGAAACTCTAGCGTTTCCGGGGCTGCAGGCCGAGAAGCGCCATCACTTTTTGCAGGTCTTTCCACACTTCGCTTTTCGCGGGAGGATTGCGCAGCAAATAGGCGGGATGATAGGTGGCAATCAATTTCGCTCCGCGGAAATCAAACCACTCGCCGCGGAACTTCGAAATACCCTGCGTGGTTTGCAGCAGCGTTTGCGCCGCGCAACTCCCCAGCGCGCAGACCACCTTCGGCTTGATCACGTCGAGCTGGCGCAACAGGTACGGCGAGCACGTCGCGATTTCGTCTTTTTCCGGCAAACGATTTTCCGGCGGGCGGCACTTCACCACGTTCGCGATGTAAACGTCCTCGCGGCGCAAATTCATCGCTTCGATCATTTGCGTCAATAATTTCCCGGCGCGCCCCACGAACGGCTCGCCTTTGATGTCTTCGTCATGGCCTGGACCTTCGCCGACGAACACCAGATCGGCTTTCGGATTGCCAACGCCGTAGACGATGTTCGTGCGCGCCTTGTGCAATTTGCAGCGCGTGCAATCGCCGATGTCCTCGCGGATGCGCGGCAGCGTGTCGTCCACGATGCGATCGATGGATTCGAATAACGATGGCAGCGCGGCGGGAGCCACGATCGCCGGTGCCGCCGCAGGCGCAGCGACGGGCTTCGCAGCGGGCGTAAGCTTGCGTGCCGATGCCGCGGCAGCAGCGGCCATTGCGGCCGGAGCCGATTCAACAGCCTCAATAGCTACAGCGTCGAGGAAGGACTCTTGCGGTTGCTGTAATGGGGCGCGATCGCGATAATACGGCCCCAGACCCAACTCCTCGCCGTAGCGCAGCCAATCCTTCACTTGCTCTTCCACGCGAGTGCCCACACCTGCACGCCTAGCCGGATCCATTGAATCCTCCCGCTTGAGAACTTACTTGGATTGTTTCTGAATTTCCAGCACTTGATCGAGGATGCGATTGGCGACGTCGAGCTTGCTCAACTTGGGCAGCGGAAATTCGCGGCCGTCGCGCAGATACAGCGTGACGATGTTCGTGTCGGTGTCGAAGCCCGCGCCTTCCTGCGTCACGTCGTTCGCCACAATCATGTCCGCGCCCTTACGCGCCAGTTTGCCGCGCGCATTTTCAGCGACGCGATCCGTCTCCGCGGCGAAGCCGACGAGCACGCGATTGCCCTTTTCGCGGCCGAGCTCGGCGAGAATGTCTGGCGTTGGTTCAAGCTCCAATGTGAATCCGCCTGACGCGCGCTTGATTTTCGAATCGTGCGCCGCAGCGGGACGGTAATCGGAAACCGCAGCGGCCATAATCGTGACATTCGATTCGCGCGCGCGTTCAATCACCATGCGATGCATCTGCTCGGTGGCGCGAACCGGCACCCAATCCACGCCTTCCGGAATTTTCAGTTCGGTAGGGCCGCTCACCAGAATCACATGCGCGCCGCGCCGCTGCGCCGCTTCCGCCAGCGCGTAACCCATCTTGCCCGAAGAGCGATTGGTGAGAAATCGCACCGGGTCAATATCCTCGCAAGTGGGACCGGCGCTTACCAAAACCGTCTGGCCCGCAAAATCTTGGCGCAAGCCCAGAACTTCGCAAACTTTTTTGGCGATTGTCTCCGTCGCAGCCAGGCGCCCAGCGCCCGTCATGCCGCAAGCTAGGTAGCCTTCATCGGGATCGACAACGTGTACGCCTCGCGCGCGCAGCGCCGCAACATTTTGCCGCGTCGCCGGGTGATCCCACATGTTTACGTTCATTGCCGGCGCCACCACTACCGGCGCTTTGGTGGCGAGGTAAAGTGTGGAAAGAAAATCCTCTGCGATGCCATGCGCAAATTTTCCCAGAATGTCGGCAGTGGCGGGAGCAACAAGCAAGAGGTCAATGCGCTGCGCGACGGCGATGTGTTCGATCGCGCTTTCCACATTCGCGGGCGCGGCGCCGGCAGCGCTGAAAAGATCGGTGATGACTTTCTGCCCCGTAAGCGCTGCGAAGGTGAGCGGCGTGATGAATTCCTGCGCGGCGCGCGTCATTACTACCTGCACGTCCAATTTTTCCTGCTGCAGGCGGCGCACCAGTTCCGCGGCCTTGTAAGCAGCCACTCCACCGGTCACACCGAGCGCTATTTTCATTGCATCACCGCGGGCCTAGGACTTCCGCCGCTTCTCTTCCTTGTCTTCGGCAGCTTCGTTGAGGTGCGGCGCGTCATATTCCAGCAGGCCCTTCTGCAATTCTTCTTCGGCGATGCGCGTGGTCTTGCGCGAGCGGGGATTATCCACCATGGGCCGCCCCCCGATTAATAATTGCCGCGCGCGCCGCGCGACCACTACCACATAGGCAAACTGGCTTTCTGGTGCATCCTTGAGAACGGCCATGTGAAGATCAGCCTCCAAAAGACTTCAAGATTTCGCGAATTCGTTCTTCATTACGCGCCACTCGGCAACGCGAACCCAGAGCGATGGCCTGCACTTCCCTGCCCGCGCGCTCCAAGTCGTCGTTGATCACCGCAAAATCGTAGCTGCTGTAGTTCAACATTTCCTGGCGCGCGCGTTCCAGCCGCCGGTGGATCTCATCCTCCGAATCCTGCCCCCGAGCCCGGATTCGGCGTTCCAATTCCGCGCGCGAAGGCGGCAGCACAAACACCGCAACCACGCCCGGAAGTTTCTGCTTTACCTGCAGAGCGCCCTGGACGTCAATTTCCAGGACCAAATCTTTTTTCTGCGCCTGCGCCGCTTCCAGCCATTTCCGCGGCGTGCCGTACCAATTCTTGCCGAACACCTGGGCATATTCCAGGAATTCGCCGCGCTCGACCATCTGCTGGAATTCAGCCTCGGAAACGAAATTGTACCATTTGCCGTTGCTCTCCGTCCCGCGCGGCGCGCGCGTAGTGCACGAAACAGATAGCAGCGTGCCGGGGACCTCCAGAATTTTTTCCACCAGTGTGGATTTCCCGGAACCCGAGGGGCCGGAGACGATCAGCACCAACGGGTCCGCTTGGCTCATTCGATGTTCTGCACCTGTTCCCGCAATTTCTCGATTTCGGATTTTATTTCCAGGCCCAGGCGCGTGATCTCCAGGCCTTCTCCGTCGTTCCCCGGCGATTTCGAAAGCAAGGTATTCGATTCGCGCTGCATTTCCTGCAGCAGGAAATCGAGCTTCTTGCCGACGTCCGCCGCGCCCACCAGCAGCGATTCGAATTGTTGCACGTGACTGCGCAATCGCGCCAGTTCCTCGGTCACATCGCTGCGCTCGGCGGCGATGGAAGTTTCCTGAGCGAGGCGCGTGGGGTCAAGCTGCGCTTCCCCGAGCAGTTCCTGCAAACGCGTCTGCAGGCGGCGCGCAAACGCGGGACGCGCGTTTTCAGCCAACACATCCACCTTCGCTGCGAGCGCGGCAATCACGCACAGGCGCGCAGACATTTCTTCGCGAAGGTGACCGGCCTCTTCTTCGCGCATCGCATCGAGCTTCACCAGCGCTTCGTTCAGGCAGCTCATCACCACTTTTTCCAGGCTCTCGAGTTCTTCTTCGAGCGAAGCCGCTGGCGGGCCAATCACTCCGGGCAAGCGCAGGATCGAGGCCAGGTCCGGCTCGGTTGCGATGCCGAATTCTTTGCGCAACGATTCGACGGCCTTCAGATACGCAGCGGCGACCTCGCGGTTCACGCCCACCGCCGCGGGCCCAGCCAGCTCGTAATACAAAGTCACATCCAAATGACCGCGGCGCACGCGTTCACGCAAAAGCTGGCGAATCCTCGGCTCGAGCGGCTCGAATCCTTCGGGAATGCGCAAATGCAAATCGAGGAAGCGGTGATTCACCGCGCGAATCGTGACCCGCAAGCTCCAGCCATTTTCCACGGCGCGGGCTTGGGCGTAGCCGGTCATGGACTTCAAGCTCGGGGTGCGCGGCTTGGCGACATTCACGGCGATGGATTTTGGTCCTGTGCTGGACATGCGCTTACACCGACTCGGCGGTTCGCGACGCCGGCTCCGCATCTTGAAACTGCATATTGTACAAACGGGCGTACAAGCCGCGGCGCTCCAGTAACTCTTCGTGAGTACCGCGCTCGCGAATTGTGCCTGCTTCGAGCACGGCAATCAAGTCGGCGCGGCGAATTGTTGAAAGACGGTGCGCGATGACGAATACCGTGCGGCCAGTCATCAGATTGTTCAACGCGCTTTGCACCAGCATTTCGGATTCGGAATCCAGCTCGGACGTCGCTTCATCGAGGATTAGAATCGGCGCATCTTTTAGCAACGCGCGCGCAATCGCCAGGCGCTGGCGCTGGCCTCCGGAAAGCCGCTGGCCGCGGTCGCCGATCAGCGTCTGATAGCCCTTCGGCATTTGCGTGATGAAATCGTGGGCCATCGCCGCTTTCGCCGCCGCGACCACTTTATCGTTCGGCATATTCGGCTGGCCGTAGCAGAGGTTGTTCCAGATCGTGTCGTTGAACAAGATAGTTTCCTGCGTAACGATCGCCATCTGCTCACGCAGCGAGCGCAGCGTCAGATCCCGCACATCGTGCCCGTCAATGCGGACGACGCCCGACGTCGCTGCAAAAAAGCGCGGCAGCAGATTCACGAGGGTGGTCTTTCCGGCGCCGCTCGACCCGACAATCGCGACCACAGCGCCCGCCGGCACTTTCAGATTGATATTTTTCAGCGTCGCGGACTCGCCATCCTCGTACACGAATGTCGCATCGTCGAACTCGACGCTAGTCGAAAAGCGCGGCAGCACTTGGGCGCCCGGCGCATCGAGCTTTTCCTCGGGCAAATCGAGGAACCTGAAAACCTGCGCCGATGTTCCCAACGCCTGCACAAACAGTTGGTAAATCCCGCCGAGGCGTTTAATCGGCTCATAGGCTTTGAAAAGAGCAAAGGTAAAAGCGCCGAAAGATCCGATGGTCATGCGGTCCGCTTTGATTTCGCCGCGCGCGAAGAAAAGAATCATGGACACGACAACCGCGCCCAGCACATCCATGACCGGCCCGGTGGCGGCCATGGCCCGAATCCAGCGCATGTTCTCGCGCAGCAGATTGCGCGCGGCTTCGCCGAATTTCCGGATTTCGAAGCCTTCCATTCCGAAAGCTTTTACGACGCGGTTTCCGCTGATGGTTTCCTGCAGGATTTGGCTCAGATCGGCGAGGCGCGAACGGCTTTTTTCCGTCGAGCGGCGAATGCGGCGCGTCAACTTTCCAACGGGCCACACCACCAGAGGTACCAGCACAGCCGCGCCAATCGCCATCCGCCAATCAACTACTAGCAGCACGACGACAAATATAACGAGGCTGAAAATCTGCCGGAAGAAATCCGCCAAGTAATCGGAAAACGCGCTGCGCACCTGCTCGATATCGCTGATGACCGCGGACATCACCCGGCCCACGGGATTATCGTGAAAAAATCCAACAGGCTGCTGCACCACCCTTGCATACACGCGGTTGCGCAAGTCCGTGATGCCGGCGAGGCCCACATACTGAATCAGCGTGGCGCCGAAATATTCCGCGAAGGCCTGGAACAAAAAGATGAACAGCAGCGCCAGCGCAAACACCGACCACACGTGATGCACGCGCGCCGGAACGAAATCGTTCATGTAAACGATCCGGTCGGTGCCGGGAACGTGGAAGAGCACCAATTTCTGCAGCGACGACTGCGGATTCAGCACCACGTCAATCGCGGGCTTGATGGCAAACGCCACCAGCCCTTCCGCCACGCCCATGCCCGCCATCAGCAAAACTCCCACGGCCAGCGCAGGGCTGTGCGGAGCAAGATAACGCATAAGACGGCGAAGCTCTTCGCCTTGCGTCATGGTGGCAGCTTCTTGTTTTATTTCAGGATCCAACTTGCCAGCCCTCAAAGCCGCCCCAGCGGCCGCCCAGTTTCAAGACACCGACTTGTCGATGTCGCGATGCACGACCTTCGCCGAATAGTTCTTGCGCTTTAGATCGCGCCGAATCACTTCCGCCAGCGCCACCGAGCGATGGCGCCCCCCGGTGCATCCCAACGCCACCGTCAGATAGCTTTTGCCCTCGCGAATATAGTGCGGAATCAGATAGAGCAACAGGCTTTCGATCCTCCGCAAAAATTCTCCGGTTTGCGGGAACGAGCGGATATAGCGAACCACGCGCTGATCCTTGCCGCTAAATGGCCGCAAGCGCGGAATGAAATGCGGATTGGGCAGAAAACGCACGTCGAACACGAGGTCCGCGTCCGCGGGAATGCCGTAGCGAAATCCGAAGCTGACCACCGAAACCAGCAGTGGCCGGCGCCCAGGATTCTGAAACCGGTCAATGATGAATTGCCGCAGCTCGTGAACGTTGAACTTCGTGGTGTCAATCACGACGTCCGCCAAGCGGCGGATCGGCGCCATACGCCGCCGCTCCAAGCGGATACCCTCTGCTACGGAGCCGTTCTGGCTGAGAGGATGCGGACGGCGCGTTTCGCTGAACCGCCTCAACAGCGCTTCGTCGCTCGCTTCGACGAATACCAGCGTGGCGGGATGTTCGGCGGCGAGCTTGCGATAAATGCCCGGCAGCTTTTCGATCTGTTCGCCTTCGCGCGCATCCACCAGCAGCGCCGCGCGCTCCACCTCGCCCACGCCTTCCACGTAAAGTTCGCTGAATTTGGGAATCAAGCCGACCGGCAGATTATCTATGCAATAAAATCCGAGGTCTTCGAAAGTATTCAGGACGGAACCTTTGCCGGAGCCGGAAAGGCCGGTGAGAAGAACCAACTGGCGAGCGTCGCGATTTCTATTTCTGGGCTGGCGGCGCGGCACGGCGGGCTGTTAACCCTTCACTCGTCGGCGGTGCGTACTGGGGATGCGCAAATCCTCTCGATATTTCGCGACGGTGCGGCGCGTCACTTGAATGCCTTCTTCGCTGAGCCGCTTCGTGATTTGTTCGTCGGTCAACGGGTGCGTGGTGTCTTCGTCTTCGATCATTTTCTTCACGCGGCGCTTCAGTGAAAGCAGGGACATCTCACTGCCCTGCGGCCCATTCACCGATTCGCTGAAGAAATAACGCAGCTCCAGGACGCCCTGCGGCGTGTGCACGTATTTATTGGCCACGGCACGGCTGACGGTGGAAGGATGCACGCCCACTTCCTCCGCCACTTCCTTGATCATCATGGGCTTCAGATGATCCGCGCCATAGTCCAGAAAATCGCCTTGGCGGCGCAGGATGGATTGGCACACGCGCTGGATGGTGTGTTTGCGCTGCTCGATATTTTTCATCAGCTGAATCGCGGCGGTGAAACGCTCTTTCACGTAATTGCGCACGTCGCGGTCGGCCGCATCGCGCGCCAGCAGGCGCCGGTACATCGGATTCAGGCGCAGCTGCGGCAAGTCGTCTTCGTTCATCAGCGCCTGCCATTCGCCGTCCACTTTGCGGAATTGCACGTCCGGCTCGACCAGCCGCGGCTCGGTGTGGTTGTAACGCAGCCCCGGCTTGGGATCGAGCTGCTTGATCACGTCCACGGCGCGCTTCACGAGTTCCACCGGGCGATTCAACGCGCGCGCCACTTCTTTCAGCTGATTATTCTGCAGCAGTTTCAGATGCTCCGCGATGATCTGCTGCGCCAAAGTATTTTGCGGGTCCACCAGCTTGAGCTGCAGCAGCAGACATTCCTGCAAATCGCGCGCGCCCACGCCGGGAGGATCGAATTCCTGCACCATGGCCAGCGCTTCTTCCACGTCGTCCATCGTGTAGTTGCCGGACGCTGCCAGTTCGTCGAGCGTCGCGGTCAAATAGCCGTTTTCGTCGAGATTGCCGATGATGCCATCGGCGATTTTGCGCACGGTTTCGGTGCAGATGCTGACGCTCAGCTGCCAGGTCAAATGGTCGGCAAGGTTCTGCGCGGAAGAGAGGAACTTATCAAAGGAAGGACGCTCGATATCTTCGCGTTCACTGCCCGCGGAGCGCTCCGCCCCAGAATCGAGGTACTGCGAGAAGAAGGAGCCAAAATCGAATTCGTCGAAGGGATTCGCTTCGGGCTTCTCGGGAACTTTTTCGATTTCCTTTTTGAGGAAAGCCTCGTCGGTATAACTGTCCTGCGCCGCCGCGTCGCCTTCCGCTACTTCGTCCAGAACCGGGTTCGCCATGATCTCCTGATTGATCATCTCCCGCAGTTCCAAGCGGTTCAGCGCCAGCACGCTGACCATCTGAACAAGCCCCGGCGTCAAAATCTGCTTTTGCGCGACGCGGAGACTCAGTTTGGGTGCGAGCCAGTTCATATCGTCAGTTTAACCGGAATCCTTCTCCCAGATAGATGCGGCGAACCTCGGCGTTGGTTGAAAGGTCACCCGGCGTACCGGCGAAAAGGATTTTGCCTTCGCTGATAATGTAGGCGCGGTTGGTCACCGCCAGGGTATCGCGCACGTTGTGATCGGTCACCAGCACTCCAATTCCCGCGGCGCTCAAATCCGCAATGATCTTCTGTATATCCACTACGGTCAGCGGATCAATCCCCGCAAATGGCTCATCCAAAAGCACAAACGAGGGCGAAAGCACCAGGGAGCGCGCGATTTCCAGCCTGCGCCGCTCGCCGCCGGAGAGCACGTATGCCCGGCTGTAGCGCACCCCTTCCAACCCCATCTGTGCCAGCAACTCTTCCACCCTGTCGCGCCGCTGCTCAGACGTCAACGGCAGCGTCTCGAGAACCGCAAGCAAGTTCTCTTCCACTGTCAGTTTCCGAAATACTGAAGGCTCTTGGGGTAGGTAGCTGATGCCGCTGCGGGCCCGAAGGTACATGGGCAAGTCGGTGATGTCCTCGCCGTCCAGTAAAACGCGCCCATAGTCCGGACGAGCGAGGCCGACCAGGATGTAGAACGTCGTAGTCTTTCCTGCGCCGTTCGGCCCGAGCAACCCAACCACTTCGCCCTGCTGAATCTCCAGACTGATTTTATCGACAACCTTACGTCCGCGATAAGACTTGCTTAGATCGGCGGCCTGGAGTTTCAACATGCCGGTTCATTTCTCAACCCGGTGCTTGGTCAGCGTGCGCGAACCTGCTTGGGAATCAATCAAAATCGTATCATTCGCTACAAAGAAGGTCAACGAATGGCCCGTGGTTGCGTCGCTGGCCGCATCAATAATCGTCGGATGTCCGCCGGAAAGCACGAATTTCCCGTCCGACGCGGTATATTCCGCCTGCTCCGCGGTGCCTACGCGGTCTCCCTGCCGTACGGTTACCCCTCCCAGGGCCAAAGCCCGTTGGAGTTGTTGCCCCGCCATGACGCCCGCGCCCGGCGCGGCCGGTGAAACGGCTGCTTGACGCATTTCTATTTGATTCGAACCGGCTTGCGGACCGCCGACGGAAGACGGTTTGGGCGTCGAGGTCTGCAGAAAAACGTCCAAAGTGCTTGATTGCATGGACCCTTGTTGCGAATCGGCGGTGACACCTCCCTCCAGATGCGCTTTTCCGGCATCGCCCCAATATGTCAGCAGCGGAGCATGAATCGTCCAAAGTGTTGGCCCGGATGGCGCGGTCGCGGTTTTTGCCCCCGGCTCGCCGAATGGTTTCACCGGTGACGTGGCTTGCGGGAACACCGCCACCACATTTTCCCTCGCCTGCAATTTCTTATCGTCGCGCCAGATCTCGATCTGATTCGACTGCAATACGGACTCGCCTTGCCACAATCGCGCGTGGCCGGAATACGTTACGTCTCCCGAGGTCGTCGAGCCACTCAGCGTATCCGCTGAAATATGCCCCGGCCCCGATCCCAGATTCACGGCGCTCGCAGCTCCGTTGCCCAGGTAGGTGGAAACGACTCCGCCTCCCGCGCGAATTTCACCTGACTTCTGATTGATGGTCACCTTCGCCGCCGTCGTTCGGCTCATCGCGTCCGAAATTACCGGCGAACCATCGAGCTTGATCGTGTCTGTGGCGCGAACGATATTGGCGCGCTCGGCGGATGCGCGGCGGTCCGCTTGCTCGAAGCGTACATCGCCGCTTTCATCGAGCGTCCGCCACTCACCGTCTGGTGAAAATCTTGCGACCAACTCCGCGGCGCGAACCACTTGCGCTGGCGCGCTGCCAATCTGCCTGCGAATTGCAACGCCCGAGTGTCCGACGAGCTCGTCGAGGCGGCCTTCCTTGCTGAACTGCGTCACGAACTTCTTGGCGCTCAGCTCCGTCGTGTCGTTGCCGGTTTTCGTCGTGATCGTCCCCGGCGCGGCAGTTTCCGCGCTTTCAATCCGCGTCTGATCGGGATCTTTCCCAGGCACAAACTTGACCAGCAAAGATTCAGTCTTCAGGTTTCGCGAATCAGGCCCTTTCTGCGAATCGAGTGCCACGGCGCCAGTCGCGGTCATGGTTTGGATCACATTATGCTGCGGCTCCATCGCGAAGATTGCGTGGGTCATCGAAAAATGATCCGAGCGGTCCGCCGCGTGATGCATTCCTTGCACGTTTCCGTTGGCGACAATGGTTTCGACCCATCCAGCCGGATCGAGCGTCGCCTCGAACTGGTCCGCGGTCGCCGTGAATTCACCCTTCGCGTCGGTGGAACGAATAGCGGGATGCCCTTCCGCGACGGCGTGCTGCGCGTGGAATTCCGCGTCCAGCTCGATTGAGATTTTGTCGGCAGAAAGCTCGCGTCCGCCTTGCCGCACCACCGCCGGAGCATCCAGCTCGACGATGCGTTCATTCCGACGGATTTCCAGGCTGCTTCCGGTCGCCGTCACCGGCAGGCCGCCGGTCCGGGGCGATGGCGACATATCCAATTCCACATCATGATTCAGCCGCACGATTTCTTTCTGTGAACTGTAGCTCACTCCCACAGCGTGGCCCTGCCCGTCGGCAAACTGGAATTGCACAGGCTCCGCCGTGGACGCTTCGCCCGTATCGCGATTGAACGATAAATTGCGCGTCGTCACCTGCAGCTGTTTGTCACTTGCTTGGGCGTGCGCGGGATCCGCACTCGCAAGATCAATCTGCACCGCGCCCTGGCAAACCACATTCCCGGACTTGGGTTCGTAGCTGCACTCACTGGTATGGATATTGTCGTTGCGCTTTCCGTCGCGGCCGTAAATCGTTATCCAGACGTCCTGCAGCAAGGCGCGGTTTTCATCCTTATATTGCGTGGCCCGCGAAGCGCGCACGGTGAAAAGCGTACGATCCTGTTCTACTTTGGAAAACGAGAATTCGTTGGATTGCTGCTGGACGGTTGCCGGCACCAGCGCCTTGATTTCGCCGCGCGCCCGGGCTTCGCGTACAGCGCGCTGCGCGTAAACCCCTGCGACGACCAGAGCGATCGAGCCCGCGGCCCAGGCGGCCCAGCGTGCATAGCGCGCAGCTTCCTGATTGCGCAGAGGAATCTCTCCCTAACGGCGACGACGCTCTAATGGACTTAGAATCCGAGTATAGGTGAGAGGTTTCCCGCTTAGCAATCTGGCGTGTGGGTCACGTGCGAAACACGCGCGAGGAAGAGGGCGGCGGGCTCTTACTTGTGTTGCGAAAGCATGCCCACGCCAGAAGCCGCAACGCTATCGCGCGTGGTGTTTTTCACCAGGTACATGGCCTCATCGGCAAGATGCAACAGTTCCGCCTTGGTCCGCGAATCGCTGGGATACGCAGCGACGCCCACGCTGGCCGTCACATGCGCGTTGATTCCGGATTCCTGCAGCCACACGGCTTCGCGAATCAGTTTGTGCAGGCGCCGCGCCACGCCCAACGCATTGTCCTTCGAGGTTTGCGGCAACAGCACCACGAACTCGTCTCCGCCGTAGCGGAAGGCCAGATCAATCAAGCGACACTTGTCCTTGATGGCTTGGCCGATTTCGGCGAGCAGCTTCGAACCCATCAAGTGCCCGTGCGTATCGTTCACGCTCTTGAAATGATCGAGGTCAATGAAAATCAACGAAAATTCGAATGCGTAGCGGTGCGAACGGTAAATCTCTGTATCCAACATGAAATTCAGATGCCGGGCGTTGTAGAGGCTGGTGCAATCGTCGGTGATCGTCAGCTCGTGGATCCGCTGCACGTGCCGCGCGTTCTCGATGGCAATCGCCGCATAATCCGCCAGCGCTTCGAGCAGCGCCAAATCGCGCGCGCTAAAGCCTTCCGGGCCGATGCTATTGATCAGCTCGATTACGCCGAGGCACTGTTCGCGGAAACGCACCGGCACCGCGACAATCGAGCGGGTCTCCATCTTCGTCTTCGCGTCCACTTGCCCGAAGAACCGCGAATCCTTGCTGGTGTCCGGCACCACTACGGCTTCGCCCGTCTCCGCCACCCACCCCGCCAATCCCTGGCCGACCTTGATGCGCACGTCCTTCAGCGATTCGGCGCCCTTCCCCGTCGCGATCTGGAAGTAAAGCTCGTGCTTGTCCATATCCATCAGGAGCAGCGACCAGGTGTCCGGCCGCAGCACTTCGTTGATCTTTTCCATGATCGTGCGCAGCACCTGGTCCAGCTGCAGCGACGAGGTGAGGGCCTTGCCCAACTCGTGGAACACGGTTACTTCATTCGAGGACTCTGGAGTGACGATGTCTGGGCCCACACCCGGGGTCCTGCGGCGTTCGACGCCGTCGAACGGTCGTCCGTCCGTAGCTCTCCGCCTGGCGTCCACGGGCATACTCTCTGTCGAATCTGGAGTTTCTTTGGTCAACCTTCTCATTATAGGGAACGCTTTCGGCCCTCCGCAATGGAGTTCGCGGCGCGATTGACGAAACGCCAACATCCCCACCTTCGCGCGTCTTGCGGGCCAGCATTGACACACTCTTCACTGACGCCTATATTTTCTGTTGTTGCGGGTTCCTGCGGATGTCTTCGACACCTTTCGGCGAACAACTCAAGCGCGAGCGGGAAATGCGGGGCGTCTCACTGGAAGAAATTTCCGTCGCCACACGCATTGCGCCGCGCTTCCTCGAAGCACTCGAAAACGAACAATGGGAGCAATTGCCCGGCGGTGTTTTCAATCGCGGCTTCATCCGCTCGGTCGCGCGCTATCTGGGACTCGATGAAGACAATCTGGTGGCCGAATACGCGCTGCAAACCAAGGGCCGACCGGATCCTGGCGTCGTCGCCGATCCTCCTGATGAACCGCAGCGCATGTGGGCGCGCGTCTCCGTGTTGGTGGTTTTGGCAATTTTGATCGTCGCCGCAGGCTGGGCCGCGATCCACTACTTGGGACCGAAGATCGCGGCGCGCTTGCACAAACATTCCGGCGATCCGGCATATTCCGCGCCCGCGCGAGCTTCGTCCGCGGCACCCGTGACCGTTGCCGGACCGAATTCGACAACACCGCAGCCGGCCAGCGGAGACTTATCCGTAGTTTCAGGCTCTCAAGTTCCTGCGAGCTCTCCCGCAAACGGAGCCTCTCATTAGCGCCGAGCTCCGCGACGCGATACGTTCCGGCCGCGCCAGACCGGAACAAAAAATGGCCGCCTGCTCTGCAGCCACTCCACTGGCGCGCGAGGACCGCACCGAATTGCTCGCGATCCTGGCGTCCGACTCCGACCCGACCATCGCGGAGCGCGCGCACTCCGCGATTTTGAACCAGCCGATGGAATCATTCCTCGCTGTGCTGGCTCATCCGGATGCGGACCCGCGCTTCTTCGAATTTTGCGCCGATAATTTGGGCGAGCGCCCACAGGTGGCCGACGCGCTGGCCGCCAATGCCTCTTGCCCAGCCGAGTTTGTCACGCGTGTCTCGACGCAGTTGACCAGCGCCGGTATTCAAATCCTGCTCGACAATCTAGACCGGCTCACTTCCTATCCGCCGCTCAGTTCGGCGCTGGCCTATTCAGAGGCGGCCACCCCTGAACAACAGGAGCTTCTCGCGGAATTTGAAACCAACGCGGTGCTCAAAGAGAGCGAGATCGAAGAAGCTGCGGCAGAGGCCGAGCCGGACGTCAAGAAACGAAGAACCCTGCTGCAAAGAATGTCCCAGATGAATATCGTTCAGCGCATCCAACTCGCCGTCAAAGGCGGACGCGAAGAGCGCATGCTCTTGATCCGCGACCCCAACAAGATCGTTCAGCGCGGCGTGCTGCAATCGCCGCGCCTCACCGATCTGGAGATCGAAAATTTCGCGGCGATGGCCAACGTCTCGCAAGAAGTGCTGCGACTCATCGCCAATAACCGCGTCTTCATGAAAAGCTACGTCGTCGCCAGAAACCTCACGAAAAATCCAAAGGCTCCGCTGGACGTGACGCTCCATCTTCTGCCCCGGCTGACTCCGGGAGATTTGAAACAGCTCAGCAACAATAAGAACATTCCAGAAACGCTCCGCAGTTCGGCGCAAAAACTAGTGCGCCAACGCAACGCCGCCCGACCATCAAGTTAGCGTTCGCAGCGGTGGTCTGGTCGGCTCGGCTGCGGCGAGAATTAATTCGCGGCGGGATTCACTAGCGATGCGGCAATCTGCTTCTTGTAATCCTGGGCCTTCGCCAGAATTTCCTTCTCGTTCAACGTCAGCATCTGGCGATCTTGCATCACGATCTTTCCGCCGATGATGACGGTTTTCACGTCGCTCGCCTTCAACGCATAGACCAATTGCGAATAAGCGTTGTACATCGGCGTCGCGTGCGGCGCGGTAGTGTCCACCAGAATCAGATCGGCTTTCTTGCCCGGTTCGAGTGATCCGATTTGCTTTTCGAGATGCAGCGCGCGGGCGCCGGTGATCGTCGCCATCTCGACCACCTGTTCCGCGGGCAGCGCGCGGGAATCCATCCTCGCAACCTTCTGCAGCTTCGCCGCAAGATCCATTTCCTCGAAGAGGTCCAGATCGTTGTTGCTGGCCGCGCCGTCGGTCGCAAGGCCAATCGCTTCGCCCGCCGCGAGCATTTCAACCACGGGCATCACGCCGGCCGCGGTCTTCATATTGCTCGACGGATTGTGAATGCAGCCCACGCCAAAATGCGTGAGTGTGGCGATATCGGCGTGATCCACCCAAATGCAGTGCGCGGCAACCACGTCGGGCCCTAATATGCCTGCGCGAGAAAGATAGGCTACCGGCGTAAGCCCGGATTTGTTGCGACTCTGCTCCAGCTCGAACGGCGCCTCCGCGATGTGAATCAAAATTGGAGCGTGATTCCGCCGCGCCAGAGCCGCCGCATCCTGCAAAGTCTTCTCCGAACACGTGTACATCGAATGGGGCGCCACCGCCGCGACGATCAGCGCGTCGCCTTTCCAGCGATCGAGATATTTTTGCGTGTACTCCAGCGCTTGCGGCACCGATTTGTTGTCCGGCGCGGGAAAATCAATGATCGTCTCGCCGAGCACGCCGCGCATCCCAGCTTCCTTGGTTACGCGAGCAACGGCGTCCTCGAAGTAGTACATGTCCGCATAGGTGGTGATGCCGCCACGCAACATCTCCAAAATCCCCAGGCGCGTGCCCCAAGCTACAAAATCCTCGGTGACATTGCGCGCCTCGGCCGGGAAAATATACTTGTGCAGCCAATCCTCAAGCGACAAATCATCCGCGATCCCGCGAAAAAGGCTCATCGCCGCATGCGCGTGCCCATTGATCAACCCAGGCATCACAATCGCGCCGTGCGCATCAATCGTTTTTGCGGCGTCGTACTTGCCTTCGATTTCGGCGTTCGTGCCAACGGCCACAATCGAATCGCCCACAACGGCCACGGCCCCATCTTCGATCACCTGTCGCTGCGCGTCCATCGTCACCACCGTGCCACCGGTGACCAGCAGATCAGCCTTCTCTTTCACCGCCGCCGGCGATGTCAGCACAAGGCAAACGGCACCGCAGATGAACACAGATAAACACAGATGAAACCTATGAATGGATACCCCAATTGATACAAATCGAGCCCATAAATTTTGGCTTTTCAAGGTCACAATTCCTCGTCCAAGCAAGGCTTGTTGCGACAGGTCACTTCTGTAGCGAACCGATCGCACAGACTAAACGCGTCCACGCTTCGGCCCTCGCGCTTTTCTCTTTTCCATTTTCCATTTTTTGACTTTATCTGTGTTTATCTGTGTTCATCTGTGGTGATTTTTGAAAACACTACAGAAAAGAAGAATCAAACGGACGCGCCAGAAGCTTTCCCGCGGTTTCTTCCTCTACTTTTCCCTTTAAGTTCGCCAGCACCACCGGAACGTCGCCACAGAATTCCCAGATGATCTGTCGGCAAGCCCCGCACGGAGGAGTCAGACGATCCACGTCGGTGACCACCGCAATCGCGTCGAACCCGCGCTCACCTTCAGAGACGGCTTTGAATATAGCCACGCGTTCCGCGCAACAAGTGAGGCCCAGGGTCGCATTTTCCACGTTGCAGCCTGTGTGAATGCGCCCAGATTTCGCGCGCACGGCAGCGCCCACGCGGAAATTCGAAAAAGGCGCATAGGCGTTTTCGCGTGCCTGCTTCGCGGCGGTAATCAGTGCATCGTATTCGCTCACGTCAACCTTCGCTTTCTTTAGTCTTTGTCGCTCGCCATGCGCGGCAACACCGCGCGCAGCAACGCGATGAATTGCTCCTTCACCCGCTCGCCGGTTTCCAATACTTCCAGTTGATTGATCGGCTGGTCCAGAATTCCGGCCGCCATATTCGTCACGCACGAAATCCCCAGCACACGGATTCCCATGTGCCGCGCCACAATCACTTCTGGTACCGTGGACATGCCCACTAAATCGGCTCCAATCGTATGCAAATAACGAATTTCTGCTGGCGTTTCGTAGCTCGGTCCGGAAAGCGCCGCATACACGCCCTCCGAAACTTCAATTCCCAAGCGCTTGGCTTCCGACAGCGCCGCCTCGCGATACGGCTTCCAATACGCCGTCGTCATATCCGGAAAGCGCAGACCGAAGCGCTCGTCGTTCGGCCCAATCAGCGGATTCATGCCCTGCAAATTGATGTGATCCCGAATCACCACCAGCGCGCCCTGCTTGAACTCCAAATTGATGCCGCCCGCCGCGTTGGTCAGAATCGCGGAGCGAATGCCCATGCGCCCAAAAACGCGCATCGGAAAGACGACTTGCTGCGCCGTATAGCCCTCGTAAAAATGCACGCGCCCCTGCATCGCCGCCACAACCACGCTGCCAGCTTTGCCGATCACCAGCCGGCCCGCGTGTCCAATGGCCGTCGAACGCGGAAACCCCGGGATCTTTTCATACGGGATGCGCGTTGCGTCGGTCAACTCGTCGGCAAACGCGCCCAACCCCGAGCCGAGCACGAGCGCAATTTTCGGCCGCAGCTTCGTCTTCGTCAGAATGAACTTCGCGGCTCGTTCAGCCCGCGCATATTCAGGATCGCGAAAGCCAGATTTCGCGATGACGGAAGACTTCGAGCGAGCAGCGCTCATCGCAGCATGATCCCCACAATGGAAGCCGACATCAAATTCGCCATCGTTCCCGCCGCCATCGCGCGAATCCCCAACCGCGCGAGGTCGGCTTTCTTATTCGGCGCCAGCGCTCCAATGCCGCCAATCTGAATTCCAATCGAGCTGAAATTAGCGAAACCGCACAATGCAAACGTCGCGATCGTAAACGACCGCGGGTCCAGCGCATCCTTCATCGGCCCCAAGCGCTGGAACGCAACCAACTCATTTGTCACCATGCGCAAGCCCAAAAGATTTCCGATGGTGTGGCAATCGTGCCAGGGAATGCCGATCACCCACGCGATCGGCGAAAAAAGCCACCCGAAAATCTGCTCGACGCTCGAAGGAAACCAGCCGATGCCCAAGTGCGCCAATCCGTTGTGAACCAGACCGAACACGCCATCAACAAGGTAGATCAGCGCGATAAAGGTGATCAGCATCGCACCCACGTTCACCGCCAGATTCAAACCATCAATCGTGCCGCGCGAAATCGCGCCCAGCGCATTCGTATCGCGTTCGAGCGGAGCCATCTCGACCCTGCCCGAAGTCACCGGCACTTCCGTTTCCGGCACCAGCATCTTCGAGAGCAAAATTGTTCCGGGCGCGGTCATGATCACCGCCGCCAGCAAATGTTTGGCTTCGATGCCATAGGCGATGTACGCCGCCATGATTCCGCCGGAGACGTGCGCCATGCCGCTGGTCATGATCGTCATCAATTCGGACTGCGTCACTTCCGGCAGAAACGGCCGGATGGTCAGGGGTGCCTCGGTCTGGCCCATGAAAATGCTGGCGGCGACGTTCAACGACTCCGCGCCGCTCGCGCCCATCAACCCCGTCATCACTTTCGCGGCTTGCTTGATGATGAATTGCATCACGCCCAGGTAATAGAGCAGCGCAAAAACAGCGGCGATAAAAATAATCGTCGGCAGAACCTGGAACGCCAAGTAGAAACCCATCGGCGAACCTTTTTTGCCCAGGTCGCCAAACACAAACTCCGAACCCTTAAATGCGAAATCCAGAACCCAATTCACTCCCGCGCCGGCTTTCTGAAAAATCAGTCGTCCGAATTCCCAACGCATCACCAAGAACGCGAAAACGATCTGCAGCCCCAGCCCCCACGCCACCGTCTTCCCGCGAATCGCCCGGCGATTCGTCGAAAAAAGATACGCAAGCGCCATCATCGTCATCATTCCCAGGACGCCTACCAGGCGATGCATGCGAAGGAGCCTCCTTTAACGACACCCCAGGTCTAAGCCATCTCTCCCGCACCGATAATCTTGCGCACCAGCGGCGCAGCGGGCGGCGCGTGGTCTCCAATCTCAAAGCTTTCCGAAAGCAATCTCATCGCGTGAACCAGCCGCGAATCCAGGTTGTAATGCACGGTGCAAAGATTCTCGCCGGCCTTTACCGCGTCCCCGATTTTCCTTTCGAGCAATAGTCCCACGCTCGGGTCCACCGCATCTTCTTTTTTCTCTCGGCCCCCGCCGAGCAACATGCTCGCGACGCCTACCTGCTCGCAGTGAATCGCCGTAACGTATCCTGCGCGCGGCGAGTCCACTCGCGCCGTGTGCCGCGCACGCGGCAGCCGGTCCGGATCATCCACAATCCGCACATCGCCACCCTGCAGGCGAATGACTTCGCGGAATGTATCACGCGCGCGCCCCGAAGCAATCATTTCCGCCGCCAGCGCGCGCCCTCCGGCGACGGATTTTACGCTCCCACCCAACAAAAACATCCACGCCGAAAGCTCTAGGCACAATTCCCGCAAGTCCTCGGGACCTTTACCATCCAAAATTTCGACGCATTCTTCCACTTCCAGCGCGTTTCCCACTTTGCGCCCGAGCGGCTGCTCCATATCGGTGATCAGCGCGACGACTTTCTTGCCCATACGCGTGCCGGTTTCCACCATCAATTCGGCAAGATGTTCGGCATCTTCCTGCCTCTTCATGAACGCGCCGTCGCCGGTCTTCACGTCCAGCACCAGTGCATCAATTCCCTCGGCCATTTTCTTGCTCATGATGGAACCGGTAATCAGGTAGGGGCTTTCGACCGTCGCCGTCACGTCGCGCAATGCATAGAGCTTCTTATCGGCCGGCGCGATCTCCGGCGTCTGCCCGATCAGCGCGCAGCGGCACGTTTCCAACACGCGGCGAAACTCATCGAGCCGCAGATTCACGTTGAAGCCTGGAATGGATTCCAGTTTATCGAGCGTCCCGCCGGTGTGCCCCAACCCCCGCCCGCTGATCATCGGCACGTAGAGTCCCGCAGCCGCGACGATCGGCGCAATCACCAGCGAAGTTTTATCGCCGACGCCGCCCGTCGAATGTTTATCCACTTTCGCAGCGGGCAATGCGGACCAATCGAGCACCGAGCCCGAATGCAGCATCGCTTCGGTCAGCGCCGCAAGTTCGGCGCGCGTCATGCCGCGCCACACCACGGCCATCAGAAATGCCGCGATTTGGTAGTCCGGAATGCGGTCGTGCGTGGTGCCGGAAATGAGGAATTCGATTTCTTCGCGGGAAAGCTCCGCGGCATCGCGTTTCTTGCGAATAATGTCAACGGCACGCATCTAAAAGGATGCGCCAAGCTAGCATCGCGCTAAGCAGTCGTCAATCATTCTGCGCCAAGCAAGTTAGAAAGTTTTCATCGAGCGGACGATGCAGCGAGTAGACGGACGAACGAACCAAGCCCCAGTTTCAAAAGGGCGCGATTCGTGTCGAGGGCGGCGGCGTGCCGCCGCTTTTGCGGTGTAATCAGCACCACAAGATCGAGCCAGGCGAGGAGTGCCTCGCCTAGAGCGTTTTTTCGCCGGCGTCGAAGTTGCGCAAATGCGGCGGCACGCCGCAGCGCTCCATACGCGCAACGAGTAGCGGCGAATTCCAGCCCCTAAATCTTCCCAGCGTTCGCCGCAACTTCCGCCATCATCACTTGCATCTCGCCATGAATAAGCCCGTTGCTGACCAACAAATCCGGCTCGCCAGGACGATACGCCCCGCCGCGCAAATCGGTCACCTTGCCACCGGCCTCGGTAATCATTAAGATCCCCGCCGCCGTGTCCCAAGAGTGCAAGCCAAATTCCCAAAACGCATCGAACCTGCCGCACGCCACCGAACACAAATCCAAGGCCGCCGAGCCATCGCGCCGCACGCCATGCGAACGCAAAGTAAGTTGCCAATAATAGTGGATGTTCAAATTAGCAGCCCGATTGTGCGTCGGGAAACCAGTGGAAACCAACGAGGTAGCCAGCTTCTCCATCTTCGAAACCCGAATCGGCTTCTCATTCAGAAAAGCCCCCGCGCCGCGCGCCGCGGAAAAAAGTTCATCGCTGACGGGATTGAAAACCGCTCCCACCAGCGGCTGGCCATCCTCCAGTAGCGCAATCGAAACAGCGAAACACGGATAACCATGCGCAAAATTCGTAGTGCCATCCAAAGGATCCACGTGCCATTCGTAACGCGAAGCGCCAGCCGCGCCGCCCGAGCCTTCTTCTGCCACAATCCGATGACCCGGAAATTCGCGCCGCAAACGTCCCACCACAATCGCTTCGGAGCGCTTGTCCGTCTCCGTCACCAGGTCCACTTCGCCCTTATACGAAATTTTCTGCGGTCGGCTGTGCTCGACAAGCAGCACCGCCCCCGCCTCGCGCGCTGCGTCCAGCGCCACTTCGAGAAATTTGTTCATGCGTTTATCGCGCCACTCCGGCGGTCATATATTCCGTGCGAGATCGCACATTGTCTCCCGTGTTTACTTTCACCGCTACATGCCGCGAACTCCCCGGCGGCGGCGTGGGATTGGGATAGTAGCTCAGCAAGTACTGCGTGCGCAGTTCCTTGTTGATGCGATCGAAGATCCCATTCAGTTCGGTAAGGTCCGTAGGATAGTACATCGCGCCACCGGTGCTGTCCGTGATCGTCTCGATGGCGTGTTCGCCCGCCGTATTCCAGCCGCCATCCGATTTCATCGGCCGCACCACCACCGTGTAAAGCAGCGTGTCCGAAGCGATCGCTGCTCGCCGCGCATCCTCAAATTTCGAAACGCTGGTGGTTTCGCCCGCATCCGTGATGATCACGACCGCCCGACGTCGGTCCGCGCCCTGCCGTCGCACCGACTGCGAGCCCAGCACCACCGCGTCGTAAAGCGAAGTGCCCATGTCTGCGCCCAGATCCACGCGACGCACTGCGGCCTCCAGCACTCTCGTATCGTCCGAAAAATTGCTGAGTTGGATCACGTCGCTGGTAAAAGAAAACACCGCCAGACGGTCGCCGGGCCGCACCACCTCGTCCACAAAATGTGCGGCGGCATCGCGTTCGATTTTCAATTCAATCGCCGCCGAGCCGCTGGTATCCACCATCAACGCCAGATCGATCGGGCGATTCGTTTGCGGCTCGAAGCGCACAATTTTCTGCTCGACTCCCTCTTCGAGAACCTGAAACGCGCTCTGCGCCAAGCCGATCACCGGCTCGCCCTTTGCGTCCGTAACGCTGGCCAGAATGCTCACCAGGTCCGTCTGGACGCGGATTGTCCCTTTTTGCTTTTGCTTGTCCTGCTGCGGCCGGTGGTCCGCCCAGGTGTCGGCGAACCCGGCCATGCCTGCCAACATGACGGCGCAAAGCGTAAAGATGGCTTGTTTCATCTAGGACGTAGATTCATCCAAGCCGGAAATGGCTTTCTGGGGCAACGATTCACCTTCGGCCCACACGGCGCCGCCGACGAAGAATTCCTTCTTCCAGATGGGCACGGTGCGCTTCAGAGTGTCTATGGCGTAGCGGCAAGCGTCAAACGCAGCCGCCCGATGCGCCGAACTAACCGCGATCAGAATGCTTGTCTCGCCGATTTCCAGCCTGCCCAGCCGGTGCACGATGGCGACGCGGTGGACTGAAAATTTCTCGCGAATTTCCGCTCCGATCGCGCGCATTTTCGCGTATGCCATCGGCTCGTAGGCTTCGTATTCCAAATAAAGCGTCTGTCGGCCCTTGAAGTTGTTGCGGACGAACCCATCGAAGACGACCACGGCGCCGTCTTCCGGCGCTTTCAAGCTTTCGACCAGTTCGCGCGGCTGAATCGCTTCGCGTACCAGCAAAAAAATATCCTCGGCCACTGCTGCCTGCTGGCCCCCGCTCACCGGAGGCAAAAATGCGACTTCGTCCCCAGCCGCGAGCGGTGCGCGCCATTCCGCATATTCCTGGTTCAGCGACGCCGCCACCGAGGGCCGAAACTCGGCGAGCTTCGGAAAGCGTCGCCCGTACCGCTCAAAGAGGTCTTCCACGCGGGCGCCCTCGGAAAGCTCGGCGTCCTCCTGCGCAAGCCCCACGATTTCTTTCAGTTGGCCAAAGAAAAGCACGCGCACACGCATATTCTTCATTCTACCGCGCCGGCACACACAAACGCGAAACTCGTTCCGAGGCCAATATCCATGCGATTACTTCGAATCGGCGAGCTTCGTAATTTCATCGAGCCGCGCGGAAGCGCGCAGCAAAGCCGCCGCGAGCGAAGCCCCTTCTTGCTGGAATACGACCGCGTCATCGCGGTCCAGTGCTTCATTCACGCCAGGCAACACCTCCGCCGCGTATCCCGCGTAACTTCCCGGCGCGTAGATCGTGTGTTTGTACCACGGGCGGCCGACCAGACCCTCCGGCGCGAGCAGCGCCTGCTCTACCGACGCCAGCTCATGATTGATCTGGTTCTGCTTCGCGGCGTCGAACGAAGCAATGTCCATGTGTTGCAAGGCGTGCGATGCGCGCGTCGCGGAAGCCGTCAAACGTGCAGACGCGTCCGAAATGCTTTGCAGCGACGCGCTTTGCATTCCCAGCTGGCTGGCACGCGAAACCAGGTCGTTCGTGACGCGTGAAATCGTCGCGGCATACGCCGCATAGTCAAACGGCAGCACATCCGCTTCGTCCAGCCGCAATGCCATGGTGCCCAGCACCTTTGCCAAAGTCGCGTGATACTGAAACGTCGGGTCGCCGAACGATTTCATCCAGAAGAAATCATCGTAGAGCGAGTGGTACACGCCGTAGTCGCCCACAAATCCCGTATCAAGCGAAGGAATTCCGGCGAAATCGAGAAACGGGCAGAAATCCGAACCCGCGCCCAGGGCATCCACCGGAGCTTGCCCTGGATTTTCCAACGTCGCCTGCGTGCGCGCGATGCCACTTAGTTGCTTCTCTCCGCGCTTGGCGTGTTCGAGCCATGCTTCGTACACGCTCCCTGTGCCATTTGGTCCCTGCACCGAGCGCGCGGCGTCGCGGATCACATCGTCGAGAGACGGCGTCGCGGACGCCGTGAAATTCGGCCCAGCGACTCCCACATCGGTATTGATATACACGACCGCCTTCGCCTGGAGCTCCGCGCGATTCGCCTCCACCCATTCCGTCGAACCGATCAGTCCCGGCTCTTCGCCGTCCCATTCGCACATCACGATCGTGCGACGCGGCTTCCAGCCATTGCGCACCAGTTCACCCAGCGCCCGCGCTGTTTCGAGCATCGTCGCGGTCCCGCTGCCTGGGTCAACCGCGCCATACACCCACGCGTCATGATGATTGCCGAGCACGACCCATTCGCCATCGTCCGTTCCGCGCAGCTTCGCAATAACGTCGTAAATGGGCCGCTGCTGATAATCCATCACCAGCTTCATATGCGCCACTGCGCCGCCCGGCCCAACGTGATACGTGAACGGCAGCGCTCCCTGCCAGCCCCGCGCTACGTGCGGGCCGTCGAGACTGCCGAGAATCACCGCCGCATCCTGCGCATTGATCGGCATCGTAGGAATGTGCGGCAAACTTTTCGCATCAGCCGGGGCCAGCCGTTTCGCATCCGGCGTTGCCGCCACTCCCGGCGTCAACGGATCGCCCGGATAAATTTCCGTGTATTGCACCGAACCGCGCTGGATGCCGCTCATCGGCCGCCACGGGCCGCGCGGAAACACATCTCCCTGAAAATATCCGTCATCCTGCGGATCGGAATAAAGGATCAACCCAACAGCCTTGTGCTCTTCCGCGAGTTTCGTCTTGATTCCGCGATAGCAGCGGCCATAGCGCGCGATCGCAATTTTGCCCTCGACGCTGATGCCCATCGCTTCCAGCGTTTGATAGTCCTCCTGCGTCCCGTAATTCACATAGATCACAGGTGCAGTCGCGTCAGCCGATGGCGCGTAGGCGTTGTACGCCATCACCGCATTCTTGTTGTAGGTGTCCTGATCAATCGGATAGGGCTGCTCGGGCGTTGCCAACGCAACTGGCTTCGGCGCTGTGAGCTCCAGTTTCACTTCACGCGCCTGCGGAAGCCATGCGCTGTAGCTCACGATGTCCGCATCGAAGCCGTAGCTGCGGTACTGATCGCGCAGCCATTCGGCCAGACGCTGGCTCGCTTCCGTACCGGCCAAGTGCGGCTCGCTGGTAATGTGGCGCAAGTTGCTTTCGGCATGCGCCGCATCCGGAATCGCGCGCAGCTTTTGCTCGCGCTCCTGCTCCGCTTGCACGTGCGCGGCTGCAAAGCCGGTAATCCCGTGATTTTCTTGCGCGCCAACCGAAATGGCCGACGCAAAAAGCAATCCGATCGCCACCACCAGCGCCGCGCCGGTCCGACCCATCGCATAAGTCATTCTCACCTCGCTGCGAAACTGCAAATTCTATAACAGCGCAGCGTCCGCTGCATCTCGGGGGAGGGCTCGCGATGTGGCGACGGACCTTGACGTGCTCTATCTTGCACCGTACGGTAGTTGGGCATGCAGCCCGATGTATCCGGCTCACGAGGGTATTTGATGAAAGTGCTGATTTCGGGAGGCTCGGGTCTGGTCGGATCAGCGCTCACCAAGTCGCTACGCGCCGATGGCCACTCCGTTTTTCATTTCGTGCGTCCAGGCCGTACACCAGCTCCCGGTGACGTGCGTTGGGACCCTTCCCGAGCCACCGTGGACGTCCCGGCCCTCGAAGGTTACGACGCCATCGTGCATTTGAGCGGCGCGAGCATTGCGGGTGGACGCTGGACAGACAACCGCAAAAAAGAGCTTCGCAGCAGTCGCGTGGATTCCACTCGTGTTCTGGTGGATTCGCTCGAGCGCTTGAAACAGCCGCCGCGCGTTTTTGTTTGTGCTTCGGCGATCGGCTATTACGGCAATCGCGGCGATGAATTGCTCACAGAATCGAGCGGCTACGGCAACGATTTCCTGGCGATCCTCTGCCGCGCATGGGAAAGCGAAGCCGCACGAGCTGCCGCACGCGGCGTTCGCACGGTGATGGCTCGCTTTGGCGTGATACTGGCAACGCAAGGCGGCGCGCTGCCGCGCATGTTGACGCCGTTCAGACTCGGAGTTGGGGGTCGGCTGGGCAGCGGGAAACAGTGGATGTCCTGGATCGCGCTGGAAGATGTGGTGCAGATCCTGCGCACAGCAATCGCCGATGAAAAAATGCAAGGCCCGGTGAATGTCGTCGCGCCCCAGCCCGTGCAAAACACAGAATTCACGCGAGTGCTAGCCGACGTGCTTCATCGCCCCGCGATTTTCCCAGCGCCGACAATCGCGCTGCGTCTAGCCCTAGGCCAAATGGCCGACGGGCTGCTGCTATCAAGCCAGCGCGTCCAACCCGAAAAGCTAGTCGCCAGCGGCTACAAATTTCGTCACGAATCGCTGCAACCCGCGCTGCAAGCAATTCTGGCGAATCCGTAGCGCACCGCGTCGGCAGCCGCGTGTCGTCGTCCAAGCACGCCGCACGATTCCCCGCGCCGAAATTCGTGCCATGGGCATCGCGCGCTGCTACCTACCGGCAGCTCTACTTCACAACGCTCAGCGTCACTTCCACCTTTAACACGTGGCCTGTCACCGGATCAGTAGCGACGGTGGCCTCGGTGGCCTGCCCTTCGCGGACAAACAGTCCAAGCCCTCCGCGATACTGGCGGACCATCGGCGGATTGCCCGGAGGCGCGTCCCCGGCGGACCATTCTTTACCGACGATGCTGCCACCCTGTTCGCGCGCGGCGACGTACAGCGAAGAGCGGTCCACCGTCATATCCAACTGATACCTTCCATCGTCCGCGTGCGCGACTCGCGCGTCGATATTCGTGCCCACATCGATATATTGATATTGCAGCGCGTTTCCCCCCTTTTTTTCGTCGGCGACCGTCACCGGGACGCGAACTCCAACTCGCAATGAAGCAAACGCCCCGCTCGGCCTATCGCCATTCGCGATGACCGGAAGGGTGTACGCCAAACTGCTAATCTTCTTTGCGCCGTCGTACTCGGACAGAACAATTTCCAGCTTCACAGGCGTGGGCGCCGCCGCTTCCTTCTGCGCGCTCTGCGACGCTCCGGCCGCGGCAGTTGATTGCGCGCTAACGGCCGCCGGCGCGCACATCACCAGCAACACGACGCCCATCAGCCATCGCGAATTCTTCATGAAAGGCCTCCGATGTTTCCGTAGTTGCTACTGAAGGCAAGACGCCAGCCGGTCTGGTTTGGTTCAAAATTGCAGGGGAGCCACAGGCGTTTCCGGCTCTCCATCGGACGGCGCGGTTTCCAGCGGAGCGATCTCGATCGGCTTCACATCCAAAGGTTGGCGATAGTCCCTCTGGACCGCCAGTAGTTGTGTTCCGTCCACACGCCCCGATTTGATCGCTTCGCTCAATCGCGCTGCGGCAGCGAGCTGGCCCTTTGGTACGATGATTATCGGGGTCCGTGCGCTCGTGCCCCGCGCATGTACTGCTCGCTCCGTAGATCGCGCAGTGCCAGTCGCTCGCGCACCCCGTACGTTCGCGGCAGATTCAACCGGCGCAGTGGACGACGCCACAGTCGGCACAGTCGTGCTCACGCTGGAAGCGACACCCGCGCTCCCGTCGCGGCGATGCGCAACTCGCGCGGTGATGAAAATCAAAAACACGGCGACCGTCAAGGCCCCCGCGGCAAGCGGAGCCCACGCCTTCCCATCCCATTCAACCGGGCACGCTTCCCGCGCGATGCGCCGTCGCAACCGCATCTCGAACCCCGGCGAAGGCTCGCCCGCCACCACCGATTCCACGCCGCGGTCCACGAACTCGCGCACTTTCCTCGCGTGACCGAGCGCTTCCCGGCAGGCCTCGCACTCCATCACGTGCGCCAGCAATTCGGGTTCACGCCCGGCAGCGAGCTCGCCGAGCGCCGCGTCCGTCAACCAGCCGGAATATTTTCCACAAGACATCGCAAACTCTCCGCCAACCTTTTCCGCGCCAGAAATAATCTCGACTTTACCGTCCCTTCGGGCAAGCCGGCCAGTTTGGCGACCTCGCGCGTGTTGTAGCCCTCGATAGCCGCCAGCACCATCACGATCCGCAGTTTCTCCGGCAATTCATCAAGCGCCCGCGCTACCTGGCGTTGGAACTCGCGCGACGACGCCAGATTCTCGACGCTCGCTTCGCTTCGCAATTCCATCGCGGCCCGCTCGTGGCGTTCGCGCCGGACCTTCGAGCGAATGCGATCGAGCGCCAGCCGGAACGACATGCGCACCAGCCACGCGCGAAACCGGTCGCGTTCGCGCAGCCGATGAAAATTCCGATAGGCGCGCAGCATGGCCTCTTGCGCGACGTCCTCGGCTTCGGCGGTATTGTGCAGCACGCCCAGCGCAACGCGATAAGCCAGCCTGGGACAATCTGCCAGCCGCAGCTCGAACTCCCGCTCGAGCGATTCGTCATGGCTCACCACACTTCCCGCAAGACTCGCCGCCAACGCATCCATCACTGCCTCATTTAGCCAGACGCCGGTCGCGGGTCTTCGGTTCACTGGTTTTCCAGGGGGCCTTCGTATGCGGAATTACAAATCCAGGCGATCGATCAGCGCTTGTATATTCGAGTCGTCCACCGTCAACTCCGGTCGAGACGTCGCAAAGTCCGCTACATCATCCAGCGCTTGGAACAAGCGCATTTTCGCGATGGCGTACTCCTCAGTTCCGGTCAACGTGCGGCCCGTTTGCTTCGTCCACTTCTCCAGCGCTTCCTGCATCACGAAAATGCGGATCGGAAACATCGTCTTGCGGTCCGCCGAGACGTAGTAGACGAACTCGTTTCCGTGTACCGCGTCGCGCTGCGCCGGGTGCGCATCCTGAAACTGATATTGATAGACGTAGCCGCTCGCTGCCGAATAACTCTTGATTCGCCGCACGGTCTCGGGTTTTGCCATGGCGGCATTATTCGGCTGCTCCGTGCCGCTGTCAATCTCGGCGTTCCGCTCCGCAGAATTGCCGACCAAAACCGAACTCCGCGCGCAAGGTATCTCCCGATTTGGATTCGGCGACCGCACCCGTGTGCCATTGCGGGACTCCCCAGCATTCAGCTTTTCCAACGCCGCGCGGCCTTTCTGCGTCGCGGCCGCCGCAACAAATCTCACATCACTCGTAACCGCTTGCTCTCACTGGCATTGCTGAAATATTTCGCGCAACTACTCGCACGTAGCGCGGCTGCAGCTCCCCGCAGAATCCTGCTCCGCTATGGCACAGCGCGTGCCCTTATCAGCAGCGGCCATGAAAAGCACGAACGCGATCGCCAATGCCGACATCACATTTTCGTCTACCACGCGCAGCAGTCCCGCGCAGCGCTCCATTCGGCGTCGCAATGTGCTTCCGAGCGCGAGGACGTATCTTTTCTTGGCATTCCTGCTGGGTGGTTGCGGTTACGCTGGCAGTCCGCCGAATCACAACATAACCGTAACGGTTCAACCGACCGCCGCGAATGTAGCGTTAGGCCAATCGCAGCAATTTCAAGCGAGCGTAATTGGCGCCTCGAACGGCGCAGTCTCCTGGAGCGTAAACGGCTTCGCTGGGGGCAATTCAACCTCGGGCACCGTGTCGTCCTCAGGCGTTTACACCGCGCCAGCAACGTTGCCCAGCCCCGCGACCGTCACCGTCACCGCCGTCAGCCAGGCTGATCCGCAAGCAAGCGGATCCTCAGCAGTAACGCTGTTGCAAACCAGCATCGCAGTGTCCGTTGCGCCGCAGACCGCGAGCGTGCCCACAGGCGGCGCGCAAGTCTTCACCGCGACGGTCTCAGGCACTTCCTCATCCGGCGTCACGTGGAGCGTCAACGGCATCACCGGCGGCAACTCTGCAAACGGCACGGTCACCGTCACCAGCGCAACAACCGCAACCTACACAGCCCCCGCCGACCTTCCAACGACGAACCCGGCGAGCATTCACGCCACCGCCGGCGCGCTCGTCGCATCTGCCTCCGCCACAATCGTAAGCAGCGTCACGGTCAGCGTTTCTCCGTCATCCGCATCCGTCCTTACGGGCCAGCGCGTCACCCTCGTGCCCACAGTAGCCAACACATCGGACGCCACAGTCATATGGACCGTAAACGGCATCTCCAACGGAAACGCGTCCGCTGGCCAAATCTGCCAGCATGCTTCAAACCCGTGCCAGCCGCCGGCAGCACCCAGCTCCGCCGGCATTGATTACCTCGCGCCGGCTACGGTGCCCGCGCCGAACCCCGTCACCGTGACAGCGATCAGCAACGCCGATCCGTCGAAAAGCGCCTCCGCCGCAATCTCTGTCACCAGCACAACCGGCACAGTCGCGGTCACGATCTCGCCGCTTTACGCGTTCGTAGCTCCATCGAACGGCGGCCCTTCGACGCGGCAATTTTTCGCGTCAGTCACAGGCTCAACCAATAGCAATATCAACTGGACGGTACAAAGTGGCGTTACAGGCCAAGGCTGCTCCGGCGCGGCGTGCGGTTCCATCAACTCCACAGGCCTCTACACTGCGCCCACAACTGCGCCGTCGCCGAACAGCGTCTCGATGATCGCTACCAGCCAGGCCGACCCCACTAAATCCGCCACGGCCGCCATCGCCATCGCCAGCGGCGCGCTAATCAATCAAATCCTGCCGTCCAGCGTCTTCTCTGGAGCCGTCGAAAGTTTTCCACTCGCCGTGCACGGCGTAAATTTCGTCGCCGGCAGCGGCAGCGCCGCTTCCACCATCCTCATCAACGGCACACCGCGCGGCACCACCTGCCCCACCGCCTCCACGTGCGCCACAGCCCTGAATCCAGCGGACGTGCAATCTGGCGCAACTCTAACCGTGCAAATTCAGAATCCCGGACCGAACGGCGCGCTCTCGAACCTGGTTCCTTTCGTCATCATTCCGTTCGACTCCTCAGTCGCTGCGCTCGCGCTCTCCAGCACGCAGCCATCGGTCACATCCATAGTCGTCACGGTCCCCGAGCCAACCACCGCAGCCGCATCTGCACCCATCGACGTGGACACCATCGGCCTCTTAACCGGCGGCAATAATTGCGGCATTCAAGGCTCGCCGCTCACCGTCACCCGGCCCGCTTCCGGCATGACCACCGTCAGCCTCTGCATCCACGGCGACGGTCTTGACCCCACATTCAGTTATTCATTCAGCGGCGCAGGTGGCGCCCCCGCAGGCAGCGATCTGCCCGTGACAGCCTCAGCCATCAATGGACTATTTCCCAATACGATCGAGCTCGACTTGCAACTCAGCAGCACAACTCTTCCCGGTGTGCGCACGCTCTTCATCACCACATTGAACAACGATCGCGGGACGGCCACCGGAATGCTCGAGGTGAAATGAAATGCGAACGCACAAACGAACGCGAGTAACCGCAGCAGCCGTAGCTGTCGCAGTGCTGTTTGCCGCCACGCTCTGCCAAGCCACCACGCTCGAGCGCATGTCGCTCGCAAAAATGGCGCAAACCGCGCCACTGATAATCCGCGCCCGCTGCCTCGCAAACTCCACCGCCTGGGACGCCGGCGAAATCTGGACCTTCACGAATTTCGCCATCGAAGAAACGTGGAAAGGCGCGCACGTCGTCGCCGTGGACGCGGACACCGGAAGCGTGATCGCCGGGACGCTCGCCGGCTGGACCTGCAATCCGGCCAATCCGCCCACGCATTTCGACGGCTCGTTCGACATCGAGCGCCTACCCGTAGGCCACAACTACAATCTCTACGCCGAACCGCTGGTAGGCCTAGCGCTCCCCAGCGATTTCAGCGAAGCGCTAGCTGACCTGTGCCCCGCTTCCTCGACACCCACTTGCCAAACGCCCGCAGCAAACACAAATTTCAACGTCCGCATCCTCCCCGCGACGCAATGATCCAAGTCACAACAATCGGATCACGGCGATTCACCAAAAAAATGCCAGCCAAAAAGAAAAGCGGCTCTCAAACCTCGGGAGCCGCCTAGCCGCTTGCGGGGGTAGTGAAATTTCTACTGCGTCGGCAGAATCTCCTGCGAGAACCCGATCGTATTCACCGACCGCAACGATGGAGTTCGCGGCGGCAGACAAGCCGGCGCGAGTGAGAAGTTGGTGTCAAACGAGTAGTCGCGTGGGCTCGGCGGATTGTAGACACCGGTTCCCTTGTATGTCCCAATTCCCTGCCGGTTGTAATAGAAGCTCACCATCGAGCCTCGGTAGTGGCAAACCACTCCCCAGTTTTCCAGGAAGCGAAGGAAGTTGTGCACGCCGCCGTCCGTGCCGAAGTCCTGCGCCTGACCGGCAACAGACGGGAACGGTATGCCCTTGCCGGAGATGATTGCGGCCCGGTACGCCGTCGGCTTCGCCGCCCGGTTGTTTACGTTGTATGGAAACGCGAACGAGTTCACGTCGTTCCAGTTGTTGGATAAGAACGTCACGGCGTCGCCTTCGATTGCCGCCGCCACGCTCACGCCGCCCCACGATCCATCGTCCACCGGCGCGTTGTAATCCCCTTGGATATATACCGGGTTTTCCGCAACGATCGTCAGTCCATCCGTTCCGCTGCACGACGTCCCGATCGTCAACGAAGCGCCGTCCACGATTTTCAGCGCGCGGCGGAAAAACACGGGAGGATTTTCCCGCGCTTCCTGCGCGTTGCCGTAAGTAACGTCCGGACGGTTGGCATTGCCCACGGCGCAGTTGGCATTGGCGAAGAGTCCGCCGGAGTAGGTCACCGCTCCGACATTGTACGTCACCCCTACCAGGTTTCCGGTCGTGGAGGTCCCGCCGGTCCACATTGCGGCGCCCTTGGGCACCATGTTGGCAATGTTCGCGGTTGAAAGTACGAAGTTAGTGGGAGTGATCATGGCGGGAGCTACTTCGGTTCCACCATAGGTACGAAACACTCCGTCTCCTTCCAGGTCTTCTCCGGAGTCCAGCACGCCGTTGGGACACCCGTTATTCGGATCGCTTGGGTTTACGAAGTCATTGAACCCGTAGGAACCGGTTTTCACGTTAGGGGCGGAGGTCGTATCCACATGCTCTCCGCGGCGGTCTGAGAAATAAATCGTATATCCGGTATTGTTATCGAGCCCCAGCCCACCCTGGTTTGCGGTGAACCAGTTCACCAGGTTTTTTGCGTCCAGCTCCACATAATTCATCACGCCCTGCGCCGTGATCGGCGCGGCGTTGCTGTTGGCTCGATTGATTCCTTCGCGAGTGTCGTACAGCACATTCGGCCAGTAATCGGTTGCTGGGCTTCCGGCGACTGGATTCCCGCAGGGACTTCCGGCAGTCCCGGTGGATGGGTTATCTCGCACGCGAGCGAAGCGGATGATCGCCAACCCGCTCGGATCTCCGCAAGCGACCGTACCCACTCCGCCGCCGCTCGGACCTTGCGCCGCAACTTCCGCCGCTGGCAGAGCCGGTAGATTCGGGGACGGAACAGCCGCGCTGAAGGTCGGATTGATGTTCCGGCCAATAAGACCCTTGTTCAGAATCGCATGCGTGATATCAACCCACGCGCCACCCGGCAACGTTTGGTATTCGATCTTGATGCACCCGGTAACAATCGGATATCCGGTCTTCAGCCAGTATCCCGGTTGGCTGACCGAATTGACGGGAGTGTAGGTCGCCAGAGCTCCTGATACCGGGAGCGGGAACGTGCCGGTGTACCACGCAGGCAGCGCAGTCAGACCGAGAGGCGAAGTTGGACTCACCCCGAGCGTAGCCAGATCTGTGGGATCGGTTCCGTTCGTGACGGTGTCGAGGGCCATCATGTCGGCAGCGTGGCAAGCACCCGCCGAACCCGGCACAGTCGTCGGGGTTGGATAGTCGTCAATCAGGATGCGCAATGTCGCCTGAGAAAAAAGAATCTGGCTGAATGTGGCCGGTGCCGACAACAGTTCGCCAGGAACCGGGCGGCGGACCAGTGAAATCGGCGTGGTAATTCCACCCAAGGCGGTCGAAGTAAGACTCAGAACCGGCACGCCGTTCTGCAGTTGGCCTTTGTAAGCCGGCACAACCGTTCCAGTCCAAGTGGGGTTGTTCAAAGTCGTGCTGATGTTTCCGTAGACGCTGGTACCCGTCACGCTGCCTTCGGTGAACGCCAGCTCGCGCCACGAAGAGTTCGTATACGGCGCAGCTCCAGGCTCATTGGCCATCGTGGGATCGGGCGAGAGCGCGATGGAAACGTTTCCGCCATACGTGCCTCCGGAGGTTCCCGCGAAGCCGTTTTCCAGATTGGTACGGATTACCTCTCCCACGACGGTAACCTTATCGCCCATGAAAAGTGGGCCGTCATTCGGAGCGAGCCACAGATTCCCGTTCGTATGCGTACGTCCGCCAAAACCAAACGAAGGGCCGTTGAAGAACGACAAATCCGAGTCCGAATAGATGCCGAACTGAAATACGGGAATAGATACAGCCTGCACTTGCCGAGTCAACTTCACTTCCGCGCCCGTCACCGCATTCTGCGCGGCCACCGTCAGTGTAAAAGGCGTGATCAAACCCTGCATGCCTGCGTACGGGCTGGGCGGCAGAATCGTGGCGTTGTTGGACACCGGAACAGCCGGGGTAATCTGATAGGTCGAAAGACCCGCCGGATCTACATACGTTATGCCGGCGAGCCCCGTCGGAGGAGCGCTCGTGATGGTCGTGATGTTAGCGGCGGTGAGCGCACCGGCGGTGGCATAAGTGTTGGCCACGTCGGTCGTCATTTTTTCCATGCCCGCTTCTGCGCCGTAAAACGCGACCTCGCGGCTCTGGTTATTTCCACCCAGCCGCTGATCCGTCATCACCATCCAGCTCATGCCGACGATGATCGCGGATATCAGAATCAATACTAGCAGAGAGGTTATCAGAGCGACACCTTTTTCTCTTTGCGTACTCACGGCGCATCTCCTTGAAAATCTCATATGCAAATCCTTCTGTGATTCCTTACCGTCTATGGAGCCGTTGACGTGGAAGACGTATTGAACTGGTTCGTGAACGAGAGGCTGCGAATGCTCACCTGTGTGCTCAAGTTATTGCGCAAGAATGTCGGTGTATTCGTCGCCCTATATATCTGCTCGGACCGGCCCGCCAAAAACACGTTCACCGCGCGGATCTGATCGGGCGTATCCGGCAGAATCGGCTGTTGAGCGTTCCCCGGACCGTTGGTATAGGTGCCCGCCGGATCGGTCGAGCTGGTGATGTCGTAGCTGAATCCCAGATTTTCGATATCATCCGCGATGGTTTGCGGCGGATTCACCGGCGCGGCTGCCGGATAGCCCGGATAGTTCACCTGCCTTATCAGTTGTGGATCCTGGGGATTCACGACGTTAACGTAGTAGGTAACCAGCCACACCCGCGTGACCGTCGTGGGCGGAAAATTTCCCGGTGTCGTGGCCAGCGCCGCTACCGTTCCAAACGCATCGCCGGTTTGGTTCAGACCCGCGGGATCGCCCGCCGCAAAATTGATGGTCTGTCCGGCCACGCTCGTCACGTATTCAAGCGCCGTGCCGTTCTGGTTGTGGAACATAATCAGGTTGCCGGTGGTAATCGGATTCGCCACGCCCGGCATCGTGAAACAGCCGGGGGCCAGGGTGACGGACGCGCCGGTGGGACTGATGGTGCCGGCACAGACGGGGGCTGATGGCGCAGCCTGGATGATCGGATAGCTGTAGAGATAATTACCGGCTCCGTCCTGCAGAATATTGTCGGCGTACAGAATGTTAATGAGGTCAGTCTGCACTCCCGTCAGCACCGCGTTGTTCGTCGGATTGATCGATGTCGCGAACTGTCCCTGTTGATAGCCTGGGGTGATAGCCGGCATCTTGATGTAAGCAGTGGGAAAAGTCGTCGCGGTGCCTGGCCGGTTGATAGCCGACGCCACGCTGTACGGCAGCTCGATCCCGCCCTGCGGAATTCCTTCGCCCGCTTGCGTCAGGTCGCGCACCAGGAAATGCATGCCCGCGCGCAGTCCCTCTTGCATGTTGGCTTCGTAACCCACCAGCTGCGTCGCGTGTTCTGCTTGCATCAGCGCGCCGATGGCGGTGGATACCACACCGACAACGATCGCCATCGAAACCAACAACTCAATCAGTGAAAATCCTTTTTGCCGATTCATTCCTGGCTCCTCGCAGCTCTAGAATGCCGAAACGTACGTCGTCAGCGAATACGAGCGTTGGAAACGCCCCGTGTTGTAGTTCACGGTGATCACTACCTGGTTCAAACTGTTGGTGTAGCCCGGCACCGCAGAAATCGCGATGGTGCGCGTAAAGTTTCCCAGGCCAACCCTGACGTCGTCCGCGGTGCCCAGTTTGTTGTCCGGACCCGGATACACGATGAACGCCGGAGGCTGTCCCGCATCCGCCACCGTCCCCACCAGCCCGTCCGGCCCCGGCTGCAGCAGCGGCGTCGGACCCACGATGAAGAGTCCGGCGGGGTTACCCGCGGTGTTGTTTGAGAGCTGCGCGAACGTCGCGTTGTTCGTGTATTTCGCCGTATAGATTGCTTCCGCGGCTTCTTCCGCCTTCTGCTGCGCGATAAAATCGTCTTGCGAGCCGTGCATGATGGCGATCGAGTTCGCCAGCATCGCCGCCAATCCCAGCACTCCCACGCCGAGGATCACCAGCGCAACCATCGTCTCCATCAGCGTGAATCCTGCCACCTTGCGCCGCTTTTTCGCTTCCCGCATTGTTGCAATCTCCTTCAGAACAGCATCCAGTTGTTTCCCGAGATCTTCCAGCCATGCACGCGTCCCGTGCCGCCGAGCACTGTAATCGCTCGCGCCGTCGGGTTTTGCCCGGCAAGGCCCAGGAATACCGATCCGTTGATGGGTTGAAATGTTGCGCCGTCCACCAGCTCGCCGTCGCTTTGATACAACATCCCGCCCACCGGGCCGCCATTAATGCCCTCGAATACGATTGCCGCCGTATTCCCGTTGGCGTCCGGCGTATCCGGCAAGACTGGAAAAACTAGAAAACTTTCTGGATTGTGAATCGGAGTCGTGCTTAGCACCGTGTTCAAGGCGCCTGCTCCAGCCGTCAGGTCGTTGCGCTGCGTCATGACGATCTCCGGTTGCCCTGCGACGACCGGAAACGTAATCTGCACGTATCGCCGGTTGGTGATCGCGTACTCGCGCGCTTGCCGCAATTGCGAAATCACCTGCCGCATCGCCGTATCGCAATTCGCGTCTTGCACCGCGGGCTTCAGCGAAGTGATTGCAATCGCCGATATCACCAAAATCAAGGTAACCACCACGCACAACTCCACCATCGAAAATCCGCGCTCGCGGTTCTCGCGGTGGCGCCCTGCGTTATTCCTCAGTGCCAGCTCTTTCACGCTTACACCCTCGAATCGCCCTTGCAAGGCGGGCGAGCCTCGTATTCCTGCACATGTAATGCACTTCACACGCCACGCGCAGATCTCCACTAACCCTCAGCTATTGAATGGTTTAAAGCGACTTACAAAAAATGTCAGCTTTCAAATTGGTGCCGGTGGGGTAATAACGTTACCGATTTGGCGGCAGGCTACAGCAGTATAAAGTGGACGTTATCTAGAGGATCAATAGAAACCGAACATTACGGAATGGCCAAAGAAGAAAATAGTGCAACCGTGCTCTAGCGCCGCGATCGCGTTCTCGCAGCGCGCGTCAGCTCCCGCACCACGCGCTCGAGTTCCGCAGCAAGCTCTTTCGGACCTTTGCGTCGCAAAATCTTTCCCACTTCGCGGTAATACCACAAAGTTCCCTGCTTCCCGCCCTTGAATCGTCTCCACAACGCGTCTCGATGCGTCCGCAAATCCTCCAGCGTCTCGCGCGCGTTGTACAACTTATCCGCCGCCGAAACCAAACGCACGGACGAATCCGCACGCCGCAAATGACTAAGGTATTCCATCTTGCGTTCCAGCCAGGGAGGTTTCGGCTCGACGTCCGAATCCGTGCAGCCTTCCACGATGCGCGCTACTCGCCCGCCGAATTTCCGCCGGATCTCGCGCAATCGCGGCTTCCCGCCTTGATCTTCCACTGCGTCGTGCAATAGCGCCGCGATGGCTTCATCTTCATCGCCACCGTGCGTCAGCACAATGGACGTGACGCCCAGCAGATGCCCAATATAAGGACGCGTAGTTCCCTTGCGGAATTGTCGCGCGTGCACGCGCGCCGCATAAACCAGCGCGCGATGGAAACGCGCGGTCAGCGGAAGAGCACCCGCCATCAGTTGCGTTCGCGCAGCTTGCTCAGCAAGCGCAGAATCTCGAAATACAGCCAGATCAGCGTGACCATCAATCCGAACGCCGCGTACCACTCCATATATTTTGGCACGCCCGCGCTGACGGCATTTTCGATGAAATCAAAATCCAGCACCAGGTTCAACGCCGCAATCACCACCACAAACGCGCTGAAGGCAATCCCGATCGGTCCGCTTCCGTTGATCACCGCGAAATGCACGCCGAAAAATCCCAGTACCATCGACACGATATAGAAAAGCGCAATCCCGCCCGTCGCCGCGATCACTCCCAATTTAAATTTCTGCGTCACCGGAATTAGCCCGGAGCGATACGCGAGCAGCAGCACCACCAGCGTCCCAAACGTCAGGCTCACTGCCTGAATCGCAATCCCGTGGTAGCGCATTTCGAACATCGCCGACACGCCGCCCAGCACCAACCCCTCCAGCAGCGCATAAATCGGAGCCGTCACCGGCGCCCAGGTCTTCTTGAATATCGTCACCAGCGCAACAATAAATCCGCCGATTCCGCCAATCGCCGCGAGCCCCATCACCGATGCAGGATTCTGCGACTCCATGAAAATATTCCACGTCCAGATCGCCGTGGCCATCACGCAGATCAACAAAAATCCAGTCTTGTTGACCGTGCCCTTCAGCGTCATCGCCTCGCCCACGGCCACGCCTTCCCCCTGAAACGCCTGGGGGTTCAACGCCGGGTTTGAAGTCCTCATCAAGTTCGCCACCGTAATTCTCCTTTGTGCACCGCGCGCGCTATCAGTGCGCGCACACCCACTCCGCAAACCACTGCCGCATGTTCGCACCAAGCTTACTCGAATTTAGCGAAACCTAGAAGTCGCGAGGCCGGCGCGGGAACCTCTCGGCGCAAAACGCTCAGCGTCGTATCAGCGCATCAAGCGAATACGCGTTGTATTCGCGCGCAGCCAGCAGTACCGCATAAATCAGTGCATATAGCAGCTGGATCGCGACGACATTCCAGTCCGAGCGCAGCGCCGTCCCGAACACCAGCAAGGCCATCGTTGCCGAACCGACCAGCAGCGCCTCCTGCGTCCACAACCCCAGCAGCAGAAGCAACCCGACGGTAGCCTCGACGAAAACCAATGCCAGCGCGAACGCGTGCACCAACATGGCAGGCAACAGCGTATCAGCGAACATCTTCACCAATCCGTCGGCAAATTCCTGCAAATGGGGCAAGCGCGAGAGTCCATGCATGAAAATGCTCAAGCCCAGGATGAAGCGCAAAACCAGGTAACCAAGTTTCCGATCAACGGTTGGCGAGGGTCGCGGCGCTGCTGAGGGATTCGGATTATCCGACATAAATACTTGGTAGCGCTAACGGGAATCGAACCCGTATTTCAGCCTTGAAAGGGCCGCGTGCTAACCGTTGCACCATAGCGCCACAGAGGAAGTACTGCAGAAACGTACCTAGATTATCAGACATAACCTCGGAAAAATGAAAGAAAACGGAAATCAGAAAAAAGAAATTAGAAAAGAGAAAATCGAAAATAGCGCTGCCCCGTCATCACGCTACCCACCACGAATGTCGCGCCACCTCGCATTTCCATTTTCTCTCTTCTCTTTTCCATCTTCTCCGCTCTTACGCCCAGCGCTCACGTTCGCGCAACGCCGTAATATGCGCCACGTGATGCCGCCCATGCCAAGCATAAAGCGCCAGTTGCTCATCGAGCGACATCGGCTTCTCCCACTCCGGATGGCGAAACTTGCGCGCCCATTCCGCCGGCCCCAGCGATCGCAGCAGTAACACCCAGCGCTTGTGCAGATTTTCCAGCAGCACCAGCGAAGGCTCGATCGGCGAAGACTTCGCGTCCGCCAGCTCCGCCCACTTCGCTTCGGCGTACGGCTTGATCATCGGCTCGTCCTCCGTCAATCCAAGCTTGAAACGCACGTACGCGTTCATGTGGCTGTCCGGCACGTGATGCACCACCTGCCGCACCGTCCACCCGTCCGGGCGATAAGGCGTGTTCAACTGCTGCTCGTTCAAACCCTTCACCGCCGCGCGCACCTTCGCCGGCGTCTCTTCGATCACCGCCATATATTCCGCCCGCTGCGCATCAGTAAGCGCTCCCGGGCGATGAAATTTCCCGATCGGATACCGCAGATCCGTTTCCATCTCGCACGCTCCTCAACTATCAGTCTGAATCGCCGCCGATAAGCATAAAACAAGCCCGGTAAGAATAGGGATTGAATGCAACCGGCAAAAACGGTGTCGAGAGTCAAATTGGCGGAGTAGGGGCACCGCATGTTGAAGATCCGCCGCAGGAGGACCGTGCCCTGCAGTCTTTATACCGGACGTCAACGAAAACGACTCGCGCGAACGATCCTAGCCCTGTGCGTCCAAAAATTCCTCGTGCCACGCCATCTGGATCGCCTCCAGCTTCCCTTCATTCGAAAGCTTCGGATCGCCCACAAATCCCGGAAGCGCCGTCACATATTTCAGCAAATCGGTGAACCGCACCGTCAAGGGATCCAAGCCAGGATGCGTTTCCGCCAGCTCGATGCCAATTTCTTCCGGGCTGTCCCAATCAAATGTGTTCGGCATTCCGTCTCCGATCTGTCATCCCGCGCGCTCTGACTTCACCTCGCATTAAGCAACGAAGCAACGCGTTTGTCATCCCGAGCGAAGCGAGGGATCTCTCTTCGAATTGGTCTAGCAAGGACGCAGCGACTCGCGGCTCAGTGCTCCGCTTCCTTCGCGTAATTCTTATTCCACTCCGGAATCTCCACCACAATATCCTTCGTCCCATCCGGCACGCACTGGCAACCCAGCCGCGACTTCGGCGTCACGCCCGGCGCCTCATCCAGTTGATCCAGCTCCGCGTCCGTAGCCTCATTGCACGAATCCAGACCCTCGTGCACGATCACATGGCACGTCGAACACGCGCAGACTCCGCCGCACGCATGATCCAGCCCCTTATGAAAACCCTGCGAAATATCCAGAAGGCTGCCCGGCAATCCGTCGTGCCCGTAAGGCACCTTGTCCGGGTCAATTTCCACCGGCTGGCCATCTTTCACAAACGTGACCTTATACTTCTTCGTCGCGGGCGTGAACTTTGTCTCTTCAATATATGGATTCTTACCGCCCATTCTGCGTTACTCCTCTGGCCGCGCCGTTCCTCGCGCCATCAAACCTTCTCCATCTAACCTGTGTTGTCATCCCGAGCGCAGCGAGGGATCTGCTTTCTTGCCGCCCCCATCGCCGCTCGCTTCGCCGCCTACACGTCATCCAGCCGCTTCCCCTCAAACGCCGTCTGCAGCGCGCCATTCATCAAAACTTCCGCCAGATGCTCGGTCGCCTTGTTAAGCTCATCAATCCCGCTGCGAATCAATTTGTAATCCGTCCCCAACATCGCCATCCGCAATCTCGCGTCCGACTCCATAATCGCCTTACGCTCTTCCGCCGAAATCTCCCGCGCGCGCGATTCGGCCAACGCCTTCACCGTCGCCGCCAGGATCGTCTCCGCCTCCGTGCGTGCTTCAATCAGCTGGCGATCCGCAAAATCCTGCTCGGCATACTCGATGGATTCTTCGAGCATCCGCTCGATGTCCGTATCCGAAATCCCGTAGCTGGGCTGTACCTCCACGGTATGCTGCTCGCCTGTGCGCATGTCGCGCGCCGCCACTTGCAATATCCCGTTCGCATCAATCAAAAATTTCACTTCAATCCGCGCCAGTCCCGCCGGTCCCGGCGGCGTCTTCAATTGAAAGCGCGCAAGCGACCGGCAATCCTTCGCCAGCTCGCGCTCGCCTTGCAAGACGTGAACGTCAATCGCGGTCTGATTCTCGACGCCGGTGGTAAAAAGCTCTTGCGCGCTCGCCGGAATCGTCGAATTCCGCGGAATAATTTTCGCCACCACGCCGCCCATGGTCTCAATCCCCAGCGACAGCGGCGTCACGTCCAGCAGCAACATCGTCTTCACGCCGGTCTCCAGAATGTCCGCCTGCACCGCCGCGCCCACCGCCACCACTTCGTCCGGGTCGAGCTCGCAGTGCGGCGCGCGCTCGAAATAATCGCCGACGCTCTTGCGCACCAGCGGAATCCGCGTCGAGCCCCCGACGAGCACCACTTCGTCAATCTGCTTCACCGCGAGCTTCGCATCGGCCAAAGCCAATTTCACCGGCGTCATCGTCCGCGCCACAATAGGCTGGATCAATTGTTCGAATTCCGCGCGACGGATTTCGCGCACGTACATTCCCCGCCCATCCAATGGAAAGTGAATCGCCGTCTTCTCAGCCGTCGAAAGCTCGTGCTTCGCGCGGATCAAGCTCTTGCGCAGCGTTTGAATCGCTTCGCCGCGCGCATCAAGCTCGACTCCGAATTTCACCTGAATTTCTCGCCGCGCCAGGTCCAGCAAAGCGTTATCAATGTCATCGCCGCCCAGATGCGTATCGCCGTTCGTCGCCAGCACCTGGTAAATGTCGCCTTCGGTCGTGCTGATCAATTTCAAAACCGAAATGTCAAACGTCCCGCCGCCAAAATCGTAGACCGCCACGTGTCCGCGCTTCTGTTTGTGCAAGCCGTAAGCGAGCGCTGCCGCCGTCGGCTCGTTGACCAGCCGCAAAACTTCCAGTCCCGCGAGCCGCCCCGCATCCTTGGTGGCCTGCCGTTGCGCGTCGTTGAAATACGCCGGCACGGTGATCACCGCGCGGTCCACCGGCTCGCCAAAATATTTTTCCGCCCACGATTTCAATTCGCGCAGAATGTACGCTGAAATTTCCGGCGGCGTGAAAGTCCTCTCGCCGAGGCGCACCCGAATCACGTTGTCGCCATCCGGATCAATCCGGAAAGGAAAAATCTTCAATTCGCTCTGAACGTCCGCGACGCCCCGCCCCATCAATCGCTTCACCGAATAAATCGTGCGTTCGGGCTGCGTCAACAAACGCTGTCGCGCGGCATCGCCTACAATAATCTTCCCGTCGCTATCGACGCTAACCACCGAAGGACACAGTGTCGAACCATTCGGCCCCGGAATACACTTCGGCGCCCCCGTCTGCGCATCCATATACGCAATCAGGCTGAACGTCGTCCCCAGATCGATTCCAACTACACGTCCCATTGCTCTCTCCGCACAATCCAAAAAAACATGTGATCCCGAGCGCAGCGAGGGATTTGCTTTTCGCCGGCGCTACGCTTCCGCCAATTCCTTCTGCACCCCAGCCACCAAATTCCGAATGTAGCTGCGCCGATTCAATACTTCATTCATTCTTGCGAGCAACGCGTCACGCCTCGCCTCTTCCGCGTAGGCATCCACCGCTGCATCCCACTCGCCACCAATCTTCAACAATTCCGCGTCCACCTCGGCCAGCTTCTCCTGAAAATTCACAGCCGCTGCATCCAAACGCCCCCGCAAACCCGCCACATCTCCGCCACCTGCCCGTACCTCGCGCAATTCATCCAGCGACTCGTTCAACTCAAACACTTCCTCCAGCAATTCCGGCGGCGCCTGCTGCTTCGTAGTCCCCTCTTTGCGCACGCCGAGATGTTCCAGCAAATACTCCAAGCGCGAAATCGGCTCGCGCAAAGTCCGGTAAGCATCATTCAATTCCGAAGAACGCTCCAGCGACAGGTTCCGCTCGAATTCCCCAGCCCGCACGAAATTATCCGGATGCAATTTCCAGCTCAAAATGTGGAATTGCCCTTCCAGCTCCGCCGGATCAATCGTCAATTTCTGCGGCAATCCGAAAAACCGGAAATAATCCCAACCGCCGGGCAGCGGCTGAATTTTTCCGCAAGCCGCGCAGAAATGCGCCCCGCTTACCGCGCCCTTGCAGTTCCAGCAACTGGCGACCGGCACTCCCTCCGCTCGCTTTTTCTGGGGTTGTGAAATGCTCATGCGCGTTCTTTCTCCCGCAAACGCCGCCACGGATAATTCCAGCGATACCTCGACCGCCGCGGCGTTTGACTGGGTTTCAGAAAATCCGTGTGGACCTAATCCAGCCGGCGCGCTGACCCGCGCCCGGCCTTAGGCAGTGAACGAGCTTCCGCACCCGCAACTTCGCGTCGCCTGAGGGTTCTGAAAGACGAAGCCCTGCTTCATCAAGTCTTCGTGATAATCGAGCGTCGTGTCGTGCAAATACAGATAGCTCTTGGGATCCACGAAGATGCGCGCGCCGTTTTCCTCGAATACTTTGTCGCGATTGCGCGCTTCCGTATCCAGACGCATCGCATAACTCAGCCCCGAGCACCCGCCGCCCTGCACACCCACGCGCAGTCCGCCGGACTCCGCCGGTACGCCTTCCTTCTGCAACAATTCGCGGATTTTCTCCGCGGCCTTTTCCGATACGTGAATCATGACGTTAATACAGCTCCCGTAAGGCGCATGACGAGTTCCAGCCACTCGCCACTAATCACTAGCCACTGCCGTTATCGCCGAAACTGCCGCCGCGAAAAAATCAGCGGCAGTTCAACGAACAATCAAGCTCGCGCCTAAAACTTAGTTATGCGCGCTGGCAGTCTCAGCCGGAGCAGCCGACGGCTCACCCTGCTTCTTCTTCCAGTCGCCCAGAGCAGCCTTGATCGCATCTTCCGCCAGCACCGAACAGTGGATCTTCACCGGCGGCAGCGCCAGTTCGCGGACGATGTCCGTGTTCTTGATCGCCAGCGCCTCTTCCACCGTCTTGCCCTTCACCCATTCGGTGGCCAGCGAAGAGCTCGCAATCGCCGAACCGCAGCCAAACGTCTTGAACTTGGCCTCTTCGATCACACGAGTCTCCGGATTCACCTTCATCTGCAGCTTCATCACGTCGCCGCATTCCGGTGCGCCCACCAGTCCCGTGCCTACGTTCGGATCGGCTTTGTCCAGCGAGCCGACGTTCCGTGGATTGTTATAATGTTCGATCACCTTGTCGCTATAAGCCATTAGTTGATTCTCCTCTTCATGGTTACGGTGCTATCCAGACCTTCCCCAGAAATTACTTCGTCGGTTAAAGTGACGGGTGCGATCGAAGCCGATCGTCCCGCGCAAAGTTCTTCCAGCGTTCGGGCCACCACTTCCTCGCGCAACCGGAGAAATTCCAGAAAATCCGCCAGCTCCCCGATCTCCCGAAAACGCCGCGAATTGCACGCCGCTCCATCCACATTGGGTGCAAAAAACACATCAAACACGGTTTCGCTGCCGCTCAACGTTCGATGTACGCCGATGGTGCCTTCGTAGGTCACGCTGCCCTCCTCGACGTTGGATTTTTCTTTCTATTCCGATGCCACCTGCCATTTCATCTTGCTCACGTCCACTCCCTCTTTCGCCATTTCGTACAGCGGCGAAAGTTCGCGCAGTCTCTGCACCGTCTCCACCACGCGGTTCGCCACGTAGTCCACTTCCTCTTCTGTGTTGAACCGGCCCAACCCGAATCGAATGGACGTATGCGCCAGATCCTCGCCCACGCCCAAAGCCTTCAGCACGTAACTCGGTTCCAGCGTCGCAGATGTGCAAGCCGAGCCACTGGACACCGCAATATCATTGATCCCCATCAGCAGCGACTCGCCTTCGACGTATGCGAAGCTGATGTTGATGTTGTGCGGCAGGCGATGCACCATCGAGCCATTAATAAACGTCTCGTCCAGCCGCGACATGATCGATTCCCGCAACCGCTCGCGCAGCCGCCGTAGCCGCTCGCTCTCCGCCGCCATTTCCTGCTGACAAAGTTCGCAAGCCTTGCCCAGCCCCACGATTCCCGGCACGTTCAACGTTCCTGAACGCATCCCGCGCTCGTGCCCGCCGCCATCAATAATCGCGGCCAGCTGCACGCGCGGATTCTTGCGGCGCACGTACAACGCGCCCACGCCCTTCGGCCCATAAATCTTGTGCGCCGAAATCGAAAGCATGTCGATGCCGTCTTTCTGCACGTCTACCGGAATTTTCCCCACGGCCTGCACGCCATCCACGTGAAAGAAGACGCCTTTTTCCTTCGCGATCTTGCCAATCTCCGCGATGGGCTGCACTACTCCGATTTCGTTGTTGGCATACATGATGGAAATCAAAATCGTCTTCGGCGTGATGGCCTTGCGCAATTCCTCCAGGTCCACGCGCCCATCTTTTGCCACCGGCAGATACGTCACTTCGTAGCCGTACTTCTCCAGGCGCTTGCACGTATCCAGAGTCGCCTTGTGCTCGGTCACCTGCGTGATGATGTGGCTGCCCTTCTCGCGATACATTTCCGCGATGCCCTTGATCGCCAGGTTCGTCGATTCCGTGGCCCCGCTCGTGAACACAATCTCTTTCGGCGTAGCATTGATCAGCTTCGCGATCTGCCCGCGCGCATTCTCCACCGCCTCTTCCGCCTTCCAACCATATTCATGGTTACGGCTAGCGGCATTGCCATATTTCTCCGTAAAGTAAGGCAGCATCGCCTCCACCACGCGCGGATCCACCGGCGTAGTAGCGTGATTATCAAAGTAAATCGGAAGCTTGATTGCCATTCTAGATCTCCTCAACCCCATTCAATTTAAATGCCCCGAACCCAAGAACCGTGCGCGTCCTCCAATTCTGTTATCGTCTTTCTCTGCGTCTCTGCGGTAATAATTAGCTGAGTCAGCACCTCAAACTCTCAATTCCACCATCTCCGACATAGGCGCCTCGTCCGTCATCTGCGAAATCGTCACATTCCCCAAAACCGCCAAAATCGACTCATTCACCCGCCGCAAAGGCTCCCGAATCGAACAAGTAGTAGTCACATCGCAAGCTCCGCGCGAAGTCACGCAGGAAGTAATGAACAAAGGCCCGTCAATCGCGCGAATCACATCCAAAGCCGTAATCAAAGACGCATCCCGCGCCAAAGTGTAACCACCGCTCGAGCCATGCCGCGCCACCACCAATCCACCCTTCGCCAATTTCTGCAGCACTTTCGCCATCAATGGCGTGGACATCTTATATAGCTCCGCGATGTCCCCCGCGCTGCAAGCTCCACGCCCGCCATGCATCGCCAAATGCTTCAGCGCAATCAATCCGTAATCGGCCTTCTTCGATAGCTTCATCATTAGAGTTATGTGCGACTAATTCAGTCGCACTTAGATTCTAGCCGCCCACACCATCAATTGTCAAGCAATCCGAGCCACTCAACTCCAATCCCCCCAACACGTTAAACCACGACCATTTTAGTCCACTTGGTCAACACCTCCACAGCCAAGCGCAAGAATCCAGACCCGAACGGCAATATCGCCCACTCAACGGTTCAGTCGTTCCGACTCAAAATGCCGTCGGCGATCCAAGAGCTTCACGACGCCCACTTGCCGAATTGCAGTTCGGTGCCAGCTGCGAACCTCGAGGTGGCGGCTGCCAACTTTCGCTAAACCGTACCTTGCCAATCAATACGACTCAGGTTAGTCTTCCGTTCTCGTTCCCCGCTAAACAGGAGGCGAGTTGCGCACTTTCCCAGCCCGCGTATTTGCATTGTTGTGTCTCGCGTTGCTTCTCTGGTTCCCGGCAAGCTGCTTCGCGCAATCAGCCTCCAGCGCCTCCTCCAACGTTTTCGACGCTCCGCATTTCTCGCTCGACGCAAAAATTCTCTACGCCGCGGCCTCGCAGACCGCGCCCCCCGCCGGCACCAACGTCGTCGTGCTTCTCGACGAAGAAACCTATGTCTTCGACGCTCAGGGCAAAGTCGTCCACACCGAATATGCCGTCTACAAAGTTCTCACCCAGCACGGCATAGACGACTGGTCGCGCGTCGCCTATTCCTGGGAACCCTGGCGTGCAGAACGCCCCGCCGTTCGCGCACGGGTGATCGGCCCCGATGGAGAAGTTCACGCGCTCGATCCCAAAACGATCAGCGACTCTCCGGCTCAGGACGATGATACCGACACCTACGGCGACAGGAGAGTCGTCCGCGCACCGCTGCCCGCCGTCGCCATCGGCTCGGTCGTCGAAGAAGAGGAAATCTCCACCGAAAATCCCCCGCTGCCCGATGCTGGAATTGTCGCTCTCGACTATTTCGGACGCACCGATCCCGTACAACACAGCCGTCTCGTTCTTGACGCTCCCACTTCCCTCGTCCTTCACTACAAATCTCAATTGCTCCCCAACCTCGATACCAAGCGCGAGGAAGAAAACGGCCGCCTGAAGATCACCTTCGAGCAAGGTGCCCTGGGCCCGGTAGAGAGCGCCGACGAAGATTTGCCCAGCGACGTGCCCGCGTATCCGGCCGTTATCTTTTCCACCGGCGCGACCTGGCAAAACCTGGCCGATACCTACGGGAAAATCGTGGATGGCCAGGTGGGCGACCCGAACATCAGCGCCATCTCCGCCAAATTAATCGCGGGGAAAAACAGCCGCGACGAGAAAATTGAAGCGATCTTTGAATATCTGAACGATCAAGTCCGCTACACAGGCATCGAATTCGGGGAATCCGCCATCATTCCGCATGCTCCCGCGCTCACTCTCAAGCACCGCTACGGCGACTGCAAGGATAAAGCCGTCCTGCTCGTCGCTCTCCTGCGCGCCGCGGATGTTCCCGCTTACGTGGCTCTTCTGAACGCGGGGCAAAGAGAAGACGTTCCTGCCGACCTTCCCGGAATTGGCATGTTCGATCACGCCATCGTCTACGTCCCGGGCGCCCCGGATTTGTGGATTGACGCGACCGCTAACTACTCGCGCGCGACCCAGCTTCCCAGCGCCGACCAGGGACGCTTGGCGCTGGTAACCAAGTCCGGCACCGCCGCCCTCGCACGCACCGCCGTGATGTCCTCCCGCGATAACGTTCAAATCGAAGAGCGGGACATCTACCTTCCAGATAATGGCCCTGCCAGGATCGTAGAAACTTCAAAGCCTCATGGCGGCTTCGAGCCGCGCTACCGCAGATCCTACGCCAACGTGCAGGACAAAAAGGTTCGCGACGACCTGACCACCTACTTCAAATCCCAATATCTCGCCGACAAACTCGACCGCCTGGATCGCTCCGATCCCAAGGATTTCTCCAAGCCGTTTGAACTCGTTCTCGAGAGCAACCATGCCAAACGGGGTTCAACGGACCTTACGTCATCCGCTGCGGCCATTCGCTTTGAATCGCTTTTTGCCATGCTCCCTACGTCTCTCCAGCAACGCGAAGATCCAAAAAGCGATGACGCCGCCAATTCCTCCGCCGACGCCAAAAAGAAACGGACCGCGGATTACCAGTTAAGCGAAGCTTTTGTCACCGAATGGCGTTACAAGATTGTTCCGCCTGCCGGCTTTCAGCCTAAGCCGCTCCCCAAAAATTCCGCGCTTACCTTTGGTCCCGCCACGCTCACCCAGGATTTTTCTGCCGATCGCGATGGTGTAGTTCATGCCGTCATTCGCTTCGAAGTCAGCAAACGCGATTTTTCGATGGTCGAAGCCACCGAACTCCGCAACAAGGTGGCGGAGATCCGCGCCTCCGAGCCTCTATTGATCTATTTCGAGCCATCCGCGCAGGCGCTCCTCGATCAGGACCGCGCCGCCGAAGCGTTTCACCTATATCGCGATGCAATCTCCGCCCAGCCCAAGGACGCCATCCCTCATCTCCGCATGTCCCTGGCGCTTCTCTCCCAAGGCCTGGGAGATGCGGCGCGCAGCGAGGCTCGCCTCGCGGTTCAGTTGGATCCCAAGTCTGCGTTAGCAGAGAAAACTCTGGCCGATGTCCTGCAATGCGATCTGGTCGGCAGAAAACTCCGCACGGGGAGCGATTTGGCCGGAGCGCAAGCTGCCTATCGAGCCGCGCAGAAGCTCGATCCGGCAGACAAGAGCATCCCAGCGGACCTCGCGATTCTCATGGAATACAATTCCGACGGCGCGCGCTACGGCCGAGGAGCCGACCTGAAGGGCGCCGTCGCCGAGTACCGTACTCTCACTCCCGAGGACCTCGAAAGTGTCGGCATCAAGAACAATGTTGCCTTCACCCTCTTCTACGCTGGCGAATATAGCGACGCTAAGAAAGCTGCGGAACCGCTGAACCCGCAACCTAAGGCGCTGATCGTCGCTTCCGAAGCGGCGCTCAATGGCTCGCAGCCGGCCCTGGACGAGGCCCGCAAACTCTCCGGCAGCGACAAGGAGTTCAAGCAGACCGCGCTCACCGCTGGCGAGATGCTCATGAACGTCCGCAAGTATCAGCAAGCGGCCGACCTGATGGACGCCGGAGCCTCCGGCGACAGTGCCGCGCAAACCGCCGCGCGCGCTTCCATGTTGCGCAAAGCTCGCCTGCACGAAACGATTACCTATTCGAACGATCCGAGTGGCTTCGTGATGAATTACTTTTTCGTTTCGCTCTCTTCGGATCCCACCATCGAAACCGTGCGCAGCTTTCTCAGCCGCAATGCCCTGGTGGTTTTCAATAATGACGATCCCGAAGAAATCAAAGACAATTTGAATCAGGGCAAGAAATTTCGCCACTCCCTCGCTCGCTCGGGCGCCTCACCAGACGTGGTCCTCGACCTGCTCAGCCAGTTGATCGAACCGAAGCTCGAAGGCAACGACGCCACCGGCTATCGCGTCCTGCTGCAAATCCCCGGCGGCAAGAACGAAACCCTGTTCGTCGTGAAGGAGGACGGCAAGTACAAAATCCTTGATACCTCCGAAAAACCCAACTCCATCGGCCTCGAAATCCTCGATCGCGTCGCCTCCGCAGACCTCGCGGGCGCTCGCGTTCTTCTGGATTGGGAGCGCGAAGACCAGCACATCGCCGGTGGTGACGATCCGCTGGCCGGCGCCGCTTTCCCGCGTATTTGGACCAAGGGACAGGAAGCCACCGCTGAGCAAATGAAAATCGCGGGCGCCGCGATTCTGGTGCAAACCAAGCCCACCGCGAAACGAGGCGTCGATATTCTTGAACCGCTCCTGGCTTCCGCGCCGAACGACGCGAGCAAACTCAATATTCAACTCGCCCTTACTACCGGCTACGAAAATCTCGATGCTTTCGACAAGTTGTATGCGGCCGCTTCAGACATGGCTAAGCAATATCCGCAGTCCCGGCTGCTCTTCCTCGATCAATCCCAGGCGCTGCGGAACTTGCGGCGGTTCGACCAAGCCGACGCGCTGGCCCAAGACCGCCTGAAAAGACTTCCGGACGATGTGGACGCCTATGTCGCTCTCGCAATGCTTGCCCAGGCGCGCGACGATTACCCGTCTGCCATCGCCTTCGAACAAAAAATTCAAGCGGCCGGCAAGGCGGACGCTTCCACTCTGAATGGGATTGCTTGGATTTCCCTCTTCACCGTAAAAGTCACCGACGCGGACGTTCAAACCGCCATCCGCAGCTCTCAAATGAGTCCTAACACTTGGTACATATTGCATACACTCGGTTGTCTGTATGCCGAAGTCGGCAAGACCCGGGAAGCGCGCGACGTCTTCCTACAGGCCATGGATCTCGACAGCCTCGATGAACCTAATCTCCAATTCTGGTATGGCTTCGGCCGCATCGCCGAGCAATTTGGCGAACGCGATCTCGCTGCAACTGACTACAACAAAGTCACAGCGCCCAAAAGCGCGGCAGATATTCCCGGTTCCACCTATTTGCTCGCGCAGCGGCGCTTGAAAGTCTTGGCCGGCGCTGTTCCGGAAACTCCCTCCTCGCCCAAAAAGAAATAACCGCAGCCGCCGCGTTTCTTCCCTCGATTTTCTGGCGGTCCCCGTCGGATTCTAGGTTAGAATCGCCAATCGCATGGATTCCATCAGCGCCAGACGCGTCACCGCCATCTATCCCGGCTCGTTCGACCCGGTCACCAATGGCCATCTGGACCTCATCACTCGCGCCTCCAATATTTTTGACAAGCTCATCGTCGCCGTCGCTCACAACATGGAAAAAGATCCTCTCTTCACCGAAAAAGAGCGCGTCGAGATGCTCGAAACCGCCACTTTCAAATGGACCAACGTCGAAATTGACGTCTTCGATGGCCTGCTGATGGATTATGCCCGCGCCAAAAACGCCAACGTGATCGTCCGCGGCATTCGCGCCGTCTCCGATTACGAATACGAGCTGCAAATGGCCATGATGAACCGCAAGATCGAGGCCGACGTCGAAACCGTTTTCATGCTGCCCGCCGAGCAGTACAGTTATCTAAGCTCGCGCCTCGTCAAGGAACTCGCGCGCCTCGGCGGCCCCGTGAAAGAATTCGTGCCGCCAATCGTGCAAGAGCGTCTCAGTGTAAAATTCAAGTAGCGTGTGATGATTGCCGCACGGTTTACGGACTGCGTCAACGACCCGCTTTTAGTGGTCGCAGCGCTGCCGGTGCGTGACACGCCAGAATCTTTGTAGGCCGTAGCTTTAGCTACGGCACAAACGCAGAATACTCAGTGCGGCTTCAGCCGCTGAAGTACCGATTTTGATCTTTTCCGCAATCCATTTATTCTTCACAGATAGGTTCGAAGGAGTCCCATGGAACTAGCCGCCGAGAAAAAAATGGAAGAGACCTTCCAACTCGCAGACCGCGTCAATCGCATCAACGTCTCTCCCACGATGGTCGTGCTGCAAGAAGCTGAAAAGCTCAAAGCCCAGGGTATAGACGTCGCCGACTTCGGCCCCGGCGAACCCGATTTTCCCACGCCCGATCATATCAAGCGCGCCGTCGTCCAGGCGCTAGAAGAAAATCGCACGAAGTACACTCCGGTGGCCGGCATCGCCGCCCTGCGCCAGGCGATCTGCGAATGGCACGCGCAGAATCTCGAATCTTCCTACCAGCCTTCCGAGTGCGTCGTAAACGTCGGCGGCAAGCACGCCATCTTCAACGCCGTCTGCTCGCTCATCAATCCCGGCGATGAAGTAATCATCGGCGCTCCCTACTGGGTCAGCTACCCGGACATGGTGAAATACGCCGGCGGAACGCCAGTCTTCGCGCCCACGCGCGCCGACGATTTCTTCATCCTGCGCGCTTCGCAAGTGGAACAGGCCATCACGCCAAAAACTAAAATCGTCATCGCCAATTCTCCCAATAACCCCACCGGCGCGGTGATTCCTCCCAACGAATTCGCGCGCCTGCAGGATCTCTGCAACCGCCGCAACATCTGGCTGCTCTCCGACGAATGTTATTCGCACTTCGTCTACAAAGACGCCAAGCCTTTTTCCGTGGCGAGCGTTCCAGGCCCCAAGCATCGCCTGATCATCGCCGGCTCGTTTTCGAAGACGTTCGCCATGACCGGTTTGCGCCTCGGCTACATCCTCGCTCCTAAGCCGCTCGTGGACGCGATCGCCAAGCTACAAAGCCAGTCCACTTCGAATCCCACTTCGATCATTCAATACGCGGGGATCGCTGCCATGCGCGGCTCGATGGATTCCGTCGCCGCCATGCTCGCGGAATATGCCCGCCGCCGCGAACGCATCCTCACCGGCCTGCGCGCAATTCCCGGAGTGAACTGCGCGCCGCCGCTCGGCGCGTTTTACGTATTCCCGAATGTTTCGGCGCACTTCAATCCGCAAATGCCGGACACCACCGCCGTCGCCAAGCAGCTTCTCGAACGCGAACACGTCGCCGTCACGCCCGGTGAAGCATTCGGCGCGCCCGGCCACCTGCGCCTTTCCTACGCCACTTCCATGGAGCGAATCGACGAAGGACTGCGCCGCCTCACGCGCTTCTTCGGCCAGGCAAAGTGACTGCGACTGCCGTGAACCTGTGTCCCGCGCGCCTCGAGCCTATTTTTAGTCCACGCCCCTGGGGAGCGCTTTCTCTCGCGCCGCTCTTTCCGGAGAAATCCAATTTGACAGAGCCTTTGGGCGAAGCCTGGATGACGGGCAATGAATCTCGCTTCGCCTCCGGTCCATTTGCAGGCGAAAAATTGGGAAACGTGTGGCCCAAGCTGCCGCCGCAGTGGGCCGGAACTCAAGCAGATCTCGCCCATGACTTCCCGTTGCTCGTAAAATTTATTTTTGCCGAGCAAAAACTTTCCGTGCAGGTTCATCCCGACGATGAATTCGCCAAGCGCCACGAATCCTCCGCGGGCGCCGGCGCTTCAGGCAAGACGGAAATGTGGTACGCCCTTCGCGCGCGCGAAGGCGCGGAAGTCCTCGTCGGCCTCAAGCTCGGCGTCACCGCGGAAAAATTCAAGCGCGCCATCGTGGACGGTACCGCGGAGGATTGCCTCGAACACGTTCCGATGCGCGCGGGCGATGCCATCTTTGTTCCGGCCGGCACCGCGCACACGATCGGCGGCGGCCTCGTCCTCTGCGAAATCCAGCAGCACTCGGACATCACTTATCGCGTCTACGATTACAATCGCCGCGACGCGCAAGGCAAGCCCCGCGACCTGCATATCGAAAAAGCCCTGCAGGTAATTCAGTTCGGCGAGCAGAGCGGCGGCAAAATTGATCCGGTGCGCATATCGCGCGGCCCGGTTACCGAAACCTACTTCGTCGCCTGCCGCTATTTCGCCACCGAAAAATGGGAATTTGCCGAACGCATCGCCTCCACCACCTCGCCTGAACACTTCGACCTGCTGATTTTCCTCGAAGGCCATGGCTCCATCCAATGGGGGAACGAATCCGTTGACTACGCTCCGGCGCAAACCTGGCTCGTCCCCGCCGCTCTCGGCGCTTGTCAATTAAATCCCGCCGCGCGCACCACGCTCCTGCGCACGTACGTCCCCACGCACATTGACGAACTCGCGCGCAAACTCGCCGATCAAGGCGTCAGCGAATCGGCCTGGTCGCGCCTGGTGTACCCATGACCGCATCGGCAAACCCATCCGTGAAGTCAACTCGCGAGAAAATTCCCGCCTGCGCCGTCCTTCTCGCCGGCGGGCGCGGCACGCGCTTCTGGCCGCGCAGCCGCACGCGCACGCCCAAGCAGCTTCTGAATATCACCGGCGACGAAACCATGCTGCGCCAGACGGTTTCGCGCCTCGCGCCGCTTTTCGCGCCGCGCAATTTCTGGGCAGTCACCAACGTCGAACAAGCCCTGGCCGTCCGCCGCGAACTTCGCGGCATTCCAGCGTCGCACATTCTCGCCGAACCTGTCGGCCGCAACACTGCCGCAGCCATCGGCCTCGCCGCCATTCACCTCGCGCACGATCACGGCGACGCGCTCATGGCCGTTTTGCCATCCGACAGTTACGTCGCTGACGTTGCGCAGTACCGCCGCCTAGTTCGCGCCGCACTCGATTTGGCCTGCACGCCCGGCAACCTCGTCGTCCTCGGTATTCCGCCCACGCGCCCCGAAACCGGCTACGGCTACATCGAATCCGGAAAAGCCGGCGCGCGCCCCGGCGGCATCCCCGCCTACGCCGTCCGCCGCTTCGCCGAAAAACCCGCGCTTCCGCTCGCGCGCCGCTATCTTTCCGCCGGAAGGTTTTACTGGAACGCCGGAATGTTTTTCTGGCGGGCCTCCACTTTCCTCGAAAATTTGCGCCGCTTTCTCCCGGCCACCCACGCCGCGCTCGCGGACCTCGCGAAAACCATCGGCACGCGCAAGTACGCCGCAACCCTGCGCCGCATTTATCCCCAGCTCGAAAATATTTCCGTGGATTTCGCCATCATGGAACCGGCCACGCGCGACGCGCGCACACCCTCGGTCTTCGTCCTCCCCGCAAAAGTCGGCTGGAGCGACATCGGCTCGTGGCAAGCCGTTTTCGAATTGCTAGCCGCGCAACCCGGCGCCAACGTTTCCGCCAGTCCCCACTTCGCCCTCGACGCCACCGGCAACTACCTCTGGAGCCCGAAAAAATTCATAGCCGCCATCGGCGTCAACAACCTGGTAGTAGTCGAAACAGACGACGCCATCCTGATCTGCCCCCGCGATCGCTCCCAAGACGTAGGCAAAATCGTGAAGCACCTGGAACAGCAAAAACGAAAAAATCTCGTGTAGCGCCGGCGTCTCGCCGGCTCTTCGATTTTGACTTTGCCTTAGGTTTTCTCTGCGCCCTCTGCGTTAAATCTTTTGACCTGTCGTACACCGCGCCCTCCAAATTGGCGCACCCAAAACAAACAACCGACCTTCCCTCCGCAAAATCCATCGCTTATACTTTCACCGTGAACAAAATCACGTTCGGCACCGACGGCTGGCGCGCCATCATCGCCGAGGATTTCACCTTCGAAAACGTCCGTAAGGTGGTCCAAGCGATCTCCCGTTACGCCGTCCGCGCGGAAAAACCCGGCGCCGGCCTTCTCGTCGGCTACGACACCCGCTTCGGCTCCGAACGTTTCGCCCGCGCCGCCGCCGAGACGGTGTCCGCCGCTGGCGTTCCCGTCTGGCTAGCAACCGACGCCGCTCCCACCCCCGCGCTCTCGCTTCTGGTAAAACTTCGTGGCGCCGCCGGCGGAATTCAAATCACCGCCAGCCACAATCCCTATCAATGGAACGGCGTGAAATACAAAGCCAGCTACGGCAGCTCCGCCTCGCCCGCCATCGTCGCCCAAATCGAATCCGAGCTAGCGCAAGTTCTTCGCGACAACGTTCCAGCTCTCCCGCCGCAGCCGAATCTGATTCATTCGCTCGACGTCCGCGCCCCCTACCTCGAAGCCCTCAATAAGCTGGTGGACTGGGACCGCCTGCGCGCCTCTAAATTCCGCTTCGCCATTGACCCAATGCACGGCGCCGGACGCGGCCTTCTCCGCGATCTTTTCCGCCGTAACGAAATCGCCTGCGACGAAATCCGCGGCACGCGCGATCCTCTTTTCGGCGGAGTGAATCCCGAACCAATCGAACCGCATGTCGCGGCCCTTCGCGAAGCAGTCGTCAAAGGCAAATTCGATGCGGGCTTCGCTCTCGATGGCGATGCCGACCGCATCGGCGCCATTGATCGCGACGGCACCTTCGTCACACCCCACCAGATTTTTTCCATCCTGCTCTGGCATCTTGCCGGCACGCGCCAGCTTCCCGGCGAAGTCGTAAAAACTTTCTCCACCACCAAACTCATCGACAAGATCGGCGCGAAATTCGGCCGCAAAGTCTGGGAAACCCCGGTCGGTTTCAAATACGTCTGCGACCGCATGCTCGAAAGCGACATCCTGCTAGGCGGCGAAGAAAGCGGCGGCATCGGTACCAAACTCCACCTCCCCGAGCGCGATGCCAGCGTCAACGCGCTGCTTCTAGCCGAAGTGATGGCGTGGCACCGCAAGTCTCTCGGCGAACTCGTCGCCATGCTGCACGCAGAATTCGGCGAACATCATTACAACCGCGTGGATCTGTCGCTGAAGAACGGCCAGAAAGAAAAAGCACTCGAATACTTCACCGATTCCAAGCTAAGCCGCTTCCTCGACTGGCCGGTAACCCGCCGCGAAAATCTCGACGGCGTTAAAATTTATCTGGGCGAAATCGGCTGGGCCATGGTCCGCGCCTCCGGCACCGAGCCCATGCTAAGAATTTATTCCGAGACCACGCACCCGGAAACCACAAGCCGCGTCCTGGAAGAAGTATCGAGGCTGGTGCGCGCTCTGTAGGCCGGCTCTGAGAAGTTGACTTTGTAGCGGCGCACTTCAGTGCGCCATGCAAGTCGTGGCAAGAAACGACGACGCCGAAAAATCGCCGCGACGAGCCCCCGGGAAGGAGCACACGATGGAAGCGATCAAACTGAACGAAAAGTTCACGAAAATAAACGACCACTGGAATCCCCGCATCATCGGCGAACTCAACGACACCTACGTGAAAGCCGTAAAGATCCAAGGCGAATTCCACTGGCATCATCACGACGACGAAGACGAACTCTTCTTCATCGTCAAAGGCCGCCTGCGCATGAAATTCCGCGATCGCGAAGTCATCGTGCAGCCCGGCGAATTCATCATCGTCCCCAAAGGCGTCGAGCATCTTCCCGTCGCCGACGAAGAAGTCCACATGCTGCTCGTCGAACCCAAAACAACCCTCAACACCGGCAACGTGCGCAACGAACGCACCGTAGTCGAACTGGAACGCTTGTAACGCACCAAAAACACCGGGCCACGCATCAATCGGCACGAACGAAAATACCCGCCCGGAATCATGCGGGCCACAAGGCAAAAAACATGCAGCGGCGCCTCTACACCCTCGACGTTTTCACCACCAAGCCGTTCGCCGGAAATCCGCTCGCCGTCGTCACCGATGGCGACGGCCTCTCCACCGCGAAAATGCAGTCCATTGCGCGCGAAATGAATTTATCCGAGACGGTCTTCATCCAGCGCCCCACGAATAATCGCGCGCTCGCTCGCCTGCGCATCTTCACCACCACGCGCGAACTCCCTCTCGCTGGGCATCCCGTCATCGGCACCTGGTTTCTGCTCGCCGAACTCGGCGTCGTCCCCGCATCCGAAGGCAGCGTGCACATCCTGCAGCAAACCGGCGCCGGAATTCTTCCCGTCGAATTCATGTTTCACAATGGCCGCCCCGTGCGCGTCACCATGACGCAAAAACCCGCGCGCTTCACCCGCGCCGCCTTCACCCGCGCCGCTCTCGCTGCAGCACTTGGTCTGAAGCCCAGCGACCTCGCGCCCTCGCTTCCCGTCGAGTTCGCGTCCACTGGAATTTCCAATCTCATGGTTCCGCTGAAAAGCCGCGCCGTGCTTTCGAAAATCCAGATGCACATGCGCGCTCTCGCACACCTAACTTCGCCGCACGGCACCATGGCCTATTGCTTCGCGCTCTCTGGACGCGGACGCGCCTACGCCCGCGGCATGGTCCCCTGGGGAATAATCGAAGATCCCGCCACAGGCTCCGCCGGCGGTTCGCTCGGCGCGTACCTCGTCCATCACGGCCAGATGAAGCCGACGGAAACCCTGGTGATCACCCAAGGCGTCGAAATGGGTCGCTCCAGCGAAATTCAAGTGGAAATAACAGAAGAACGCGGCAAACTAACGCCCAAAGTAAGCGGCTCAGCAGTCCGCATCTTCGAAGGCCACATCGAAGCCTAATCGCACGCGCGCGTTATACCTCAATACTCTTCCACGCCGCGTCCAAAATCCCATTCAAAAACGCCGGCGACTCCGCCGACGAAAACTTCTTCGCCAATTCCAGCGCCTCATCAATCGCCACTTTCGCCGGCGCCGTCCCAAACCTCAATTCATAAATCGCCAAGCGCAAAATACTGCGATCCACCACCGCCAGCCGTTCCAACCGCCAATTCTCCGCAAGCTTTTCCACCAGCTTGTCGCTAGCTTCCGTCTCCGCCACCGCGCCTTCAAACAATTGATTCGCGAATTTCCGCGTAGAATCCGCCGCGCGCGCCTGTTTCCAGAAATGCTGCTCCACCGAAGCAGGCTTCCGCCGAGTCATGTCCCACTCGAAAAGCATCTGCAAGGCAAACTCGCGTGATTTGTGGCGAAGCGTCATTCTAACGGCGCCGCGCCCGGCCGCTCTTCGCGGCAACGGCAGCACCGGCGGCAGTATTTTTCCCGATCTTGCGCACCAAACTCCCCATCTCCACCGCTCCCAATCCCGCCTCGTAACCCTTATTCCCGGATTTCAATCCCGCGCGGTCAATCGCCTGCTCCAAAGTGTCGCAAGTAAGCACGCAAAATATCAGCGGCACGCCCATATCCAGCTGCGCCAATTGAATTCCCCGTGCCGTCTCGGACACCACCACGTCATAGTGCGAAGTCTCGCCGCGCAAAATGCAGCCAATGCAGATAACGGAATCGAACCGCCCGGTCGCAGCCAGCTTCTTCGCGGTAATCGGCAGCTCAAACGATCCCGGCACGCGCACGATCTCGATCTGTTTCTCGTCCGCTCCGCACTGTGCCAATCCGTCGAGCGCTCCCGCGAGCAGCCGGTCCGTGATGAAGCTATTGAACTGGCTTACCGCAATCCCAAATCGCAATCCCGCCGCATTCAATTCCCCGCGCGAGCTTGCCGGCTTCAATTTTTCGGCCATTCGTCAGCGCCCCTCGAACTTCGCAGGCCGCTTCTCGATGAACGCGCGCGTCCCTTCGTGCATATCCTGCGTCGTGCAGCACAACCCGAACAAGGTCGCTTCCAGATAAAGTCCCTCTTCCTGCGGCATTTCCATCCCGCGCTCGACCGCCTCCATCGCGAACCGCACGGCCAGCGGCGCATTCGCGATAATTTTCTTGGCGATTGTCTCCGCCGTCGGCATCAGTTCCGCCGATTCCACCACGCGGTTCACTAATCCAATCCGCAACGCCTCTTCCGCCGTAATCATGTCGCCCGTCAAAATCAATTCCTGCGCCACGCCTTTGCCGCACAGCCGCGGCAGCCGCTGCGTTCCACCCATACCCGGAATAATCCCCAACTTAACTTCTGGCTGCCCCAGCTTCGCGTTGCGGCTGGCGACCCGCATCGTGCACGCCAGCGCCAATTCGCAACCGCCGCCCAGGGCGAACCCATTGATCGCCGCAATCGAAGGTTTTCCCAGCATCTCAAAACGGTGAATGATTTCCTGCGCGTGCAAAGTGAATTCTCTGCCGCTCACCGGCGTCTGCTGCGAGAGCTCATTGATATCCGCGCCGGCGATAAACGCCTTCTCGCCCGCGCCAGTCACAATCAGAACGCGAACCGCGTCGTCCCCGCGTACCGCCGCCAGGCAATCGCCCAATTCATCCAGCGTTTTCGAATTAAGCGCGTTCAATACCTGCGGCCGGTTGAACGTCAGCCGCGCAATCTGATCCTTCGCTTCGAACAGCAAATTATCGTAAGCCATAATTTCCCTGTAATAAGATTCCGGATTTTACCACTGGTATGGTACCCGAAGAGGCCCAGCTTTAGCGTGCCCGCGTAAGCATCGCAGAATTCAGCCGCGCTCAGCTCACGTCACTGGCTGCAACATCAACGCGGTGTCATCCCGAGCGCAGCGAGGGACCCGCTTTTCACGCAAACGCTAACAAAAACGCCAGCCGTCCGATCACGGTGTGCCCAGCGCCACTAAAGTATCGCCGCCGCGCTGCCGCGCATCTTCCAACCCCGCATCCGCGCGATTGATCCACTCGGTAACGCGATCTTCCGTCTCGTCTCCCGGCCGCGAAGAAGCTTCCGCCACCACGGCGCTGATCGTCAGATCCGCCGTTCCCCACGAAGGACGCACCGAGGCCGCCGTCTGACGCAATTTCTCCGCAAGAGCGCGCGCATTCTCCAGCGAAGTGTCCGGCAAAATGAAAACCAGCGACCACGCCGTATATTTCACCGCGATGTCCGTCTGGCGGATCGCCGACGAAAGCCCGCGCGCCAGTTGCTCGATGTAATGGTCCAGCGCCGCGTCGCCGTGCTGCCGTAGCAGATCTCCGCCGCGGTCCACGTGCAGCACGATCAGCGAAATCGGCGTGTTTTGCGCCCGCGCGCGATTCGATTCCACCAACAGGCAATCAATATAAGCTCCGCGGCTCAGCAATCCCGTTTTTTCGTCCGCCACCGCCAAAGATCGCACCAGTGACCGCAGCCGCGTGTGATTCACCGAAAGCACCAGCTGATCTCCCACCGCCTGCAAAAAGAAACTCTCGTTCGGTTTCCACCTGCGCGCTCTCACGTCCCCAATCAAAAGCGCTCCAGAAGGCGCCTGCGTTTCCTTGTCCGTCAACATCACGCCCAGCGCCGATTCCAGTCCCAAATCGCGCAACGCGGGCAATGTGGCCGCCTGCAATTCCACTCCGCCCAAGGCATCCGGCGCCACCTTGGCCACCATGCTCGCAATTGTTGAAATTTTTCCCGCACCCACTCCCGTCATTCCCGGCGCGAAATATTCCGCCGTCGCCGGCACCCCTTCACCCGGAGCGCCAACGGCCACCAGGCATCGGCTGGTCTGCAGATGCTTCCCGATTTCCGCCGCGGTGGTTCCCAACACTTCCCGCGGCGTCGGCTGCCGGTACATCAACCGGTTGATTTCCGCGATGGCAGCTAGATCGCGATGCGTTTCCGCGGCCGTCGGCCCCGGCGGCGTTCCATAATTCTCCAGTTGCTGCGCTGACGTCTGGGGCGGTGCAGCAGAAGGCGGCGGAGGCGGCGCTTCGATCACCGCGGGAGCAGCCGGTTTCGGCGCCGCCTTGCGCGGCGTTCCTTTCGGAAACCAATTCGCGCGTTCGTAGAGCGCGCGCAACCGGTCGTTTTTCTCTTCCTCACCGGGAAAAAGTTCTGCGATACGCTCGAGGCGCTCCACGGCCTTGCTCTGCAGCGAATACTGCAGGAAAATTTCGACTTGCACCACTAGGTCTTCCAGCGCCTGTTGCGCGCGCAGTTCCTCCGGCACGGAACCCGCATTTTGCGAGGGTTCCCGCCCCGCGCCCGTAAATCCATCCGTCCGCGTCGAAACGGTCGCCGCCTTGGCCGCGCGCGCCAAAATATTCTGCAAGAAAGCGGGATCGGCCTTGCCTTCCAGCTTCGAAATTCGCTCGTGGTTCCGGTAGTCGTAAGGATCAATGTCTACCAGCCGGTCCAGCGAATCGCAGGCTTCCCGCACTCGCCCTGCTTCCAGGTACAAATCAAAAAGCCTCATCAGCGCGTCGAAGTATTTCGTTTCGCGATTCAGCTCTTCATAAAGCTTCGCCACCATTTGCGCCAGCGACAATGAAGTGGGATACATCGCGGCCAGGCGGTCCACGTTCGCCGCGAACTCCACATCTTTGCGCAAACTGCGCATCGTTGTTTTCGTCTGGACCAGCACCGCTACGCCTTTCTCATCCTGCCCCGCGCGCAGATACGCACCCGCCAATTCGAACAATTTCGTGAAACTCTCTGGCTTCTGTTTGTAATACGCCTCGAAAACTTCCCGGGCCCGGTCCAGTCGCGTCGTGCGCAACAATCCTTCGCCGAAAAGCATCAGGAACGTGGAATCCGACTCGCTGCCGGAAAGCGGATCAAGCAGCATCACGGCGCCCTCGGCGTCGCCCTTGCGCAATTTCGCGTCCGCGAAAAGCAGCGCGCCCGCGCGGTCCTGCGGAGAAAGATGGTTCGCACGCCCGAAATATTCCAGCGCCTCATCCAGCGCGCCCACTGCCAGCGTCAACTGCCCCGCGCGCAAATAGCTGCGCGTCGCCAGGTCCGCGACGCGCAGCCGCTCCGCCTGCTCGCCCAGCACGATATGCCGCTGCGGATTTTCCGGATCCAGCAGCGCCATGCTCTCGAAACACGCCAAGGCTTCGATGTCGCGCTGCTCTTTGCCGTAAAGCTCCGCCGCAATTCCGAATTGTTCGATGGCTTCCGACGTGCGGTTTTGTTTCTGCAGCAGAGTCGCGTAACGCATCAAGCGGTCGGCGGGTTGCGGATAGTTGCGGAGAAAACGGATGAATACTGCGGAGGCTTTGGCGCCGTCGCCCGTCTCCACTAACCGGTCGAACTGAATCCCGTAATATTCCGCGGCCTGCGCGGGCTCGTTCAGCCGCGTGTAGATATCCGCCAGCGCCTGCAGCGCTTCCTGATTCGCCGGCGCTTCCTCAAATACCGCCTGATATTCCGCGATGGCCTCGCGGAGCTTGTTCTTCTCCAGGCTTTTGCGCGCCCGTTCGAGATGCTTGGTTATGTCCTGAGCCATGGGAGTCCGGGCGTCTATCGGGAATTGCGGGCTTGCTGGGGAAGTCCGCCCGCGAGTCTCGTCAACACGCCGTCACGAGCCCCCGATTTTCCGCGCGGGTCGAATGACCACTATATACCGGACGCGAAGGCCCCCTCAAAACGAAATCAACCTCGCGTGCTCATTTGGGCGATAGACAGAGGAAAAATGGTGGGTTCAAGCCCGCATTTCGTTCGGCAACCCCTTCACCTTCTCGCGCATGGACTTGAGCGACAACCCACTCCGCACCAACCCCGCAAATCCCAAAAATATAAACGGCAACGTCAGCCCCAGGAACGCGAAAAACGAAAAACTCGTCGCTGTATTCTTCTCCACTTGAAACACGCTCAGCCCCAACACACAAAAAAACTGGTACGACCCCACGTTCGCCGGCGCATTCGGCAACGACACTCCCAGGTTAATCACCAGCAGCACCACGATCGCCGCCAAAAACGGCAACTGCAACCCGTAAGCCTGCATCATCGCCCACAATCCCAGCACCTGGCAGAACGGCATCAGCAGCGACGCCAGCACCGCCGAATAGAAACTCGGCGCCGTCCCCATGGCGTGCAATCCCAAAAGCGCTCCCATCAATCGTCCCGGCAGCCGTCGCGCACCGCTTCCAAAATCCGGCTTCTGCGCCAGCTTCACTTCCAACACGTAGATCACGATCACCACGATGGCCAGCAATACCAGCGTGGCGATTCCCAACGTGTCCGCCACCTTCCGGAATTTCCGCGGCAGATCCACCAGCAGCGAAACCACCGCCAGCGACGCCGTCGCAATCACCAGATCCACGAGCCGTTCCACGCCCACCGAACCGAGCACGCGCCCGATCGTGATGTCATCTGAATCCGAAATCAAATAACAGCGCAGCAACTCCCCCGGCCGCAGCGGAAATATTAAATTCGCGAAAAGTCCCGCGTACACCGCGCGAATCGCATGCGTCAATTTCACCTTGCCGAACGGCCTGAGCAGCCACTTCCAACGCACCGCCTGTACCACATAGCTCAACACATCAAAACCCATCCCGATCAGCACCCATTTCCAATCCACCTTCGCGAGTTCCTTCATCGCTTGCACGATGTGAAAATCGTGCAACACCCAGAAAAGGCAAATCGTCGCCAGCCCGTAGCCGATCAGCTTCGGCAGCCGCGACCGCTGCGGCACAGTGGTTGGAAAAAGTGTATTCACGCCCGCAGGCATCCTCCGATTGCCTCCCGTTTGCGGCTACCGCGCCAGCCCGCCGCCACGCGCCATATATCATTAAAACCCGGTACAGCCTACGACATCCCCCTCGCCCATTCAATCCACGACTCCCCGTAACCCCCGCCGGAGTTAACGACCCCGCAGCCCACGCGAAATCGGGTGACTGGGCACGACCTGGCGCTGCGGTTCGTACGGGAAAGGCGTGATTGGTGAGTGGCCCTTCACAAAGCCCGCTCAGGGTAAATGGGTGGTGATTCGTGATTCGGGAGCTGCGACCAATCGTTTGCGATGGTGGTGTGAGATTTTTGGCGGTTGAAAACGCAATTTTGTGTCGATTAGAACGGGGTGCGATCGTTTGTTTTGAGAGGTTTACGTTGATTTCTAATATCCGCCATTGTCGATTAGAACGGCAGTGTGCCGTGATCTGCGGGGGGCGATTTGCGTCTGCGATTCGGTGATTGTGGCTTGCGGAAACCTGTAAAAAATGACGATTAGAACGTGGGCCGCTTGACCAGGATAGAGCGGCCCTCGGCAAGGCATATGAGGGCGTTTGGATCCAAACTGGGAGTGCGCGGATCAGCGATGCCGATGCTGGAACGCTTCTCGCTGCGGTATGGAGGGACTATCGCGTCGCAAAGCCGAAGTCTACTTCCCATTTTGATGAAGCCAAGGTCATCGCCCTCGCGAATGCATACGGCGGCTTACATGTCATAACCCATCCAAGAGGGGCCTCCCTATGGGTGGATGAAAGACTATACGATGGGCATACTTCGCTGACCGCATTCATGAGGGCCGGGCGGCGCAAAATTCGGGTGGGAGGATTGCCCGGCTACAAAGACGACGAGGAATCCGTTGTTGTGGTAGCTGCTAGCATCGCCGATTTTGAGAGACATCTTACGAAAACTAAATAGGCTACGAAGCGCTCGAATCATTAATCACTGCGCAGGGCTCTCACCTCCCAATTCGAATTTCGATTTTCTGTACTTGTGTGGCAAACTCGGAAGTTAGTTGCGTCCACACAGAGAGCCATGGATCCCCAGTACATCCGGAATTTTTGCATTATCGCGCACATTGACCACGGCAAGTCTACCCTGGCGGACCGTTTGCTGGAGCTTACCGGCGCTTTGAGCCAGCGGGAGATGCATTCGCAGGTGCTGGATTCGATGGACCTGGAACGCGAGCGCGGGATCACAATCAAGGCGAAGAGTATTCGTTTGCATTACACGGCGCGGGACGGGCACGAATACCGGTTGAATCTGATTGATACGCCGGGGCACGTGGACTTTTCGTATGAGGTTTCGCGGGCGCTTTCGGCGTGCGAAGGGGCTTTGCTGGTGGTGGACGCGAGCCAGGGAGTGGAAGCGCAGACGGTGGCGAACGCGTTTTTGGCGTCGCGGCACAATCTGACGATCATTCCGGTGATCAATAAGATTGATTTGCCGGCGGCGCGGGTGGATTTCGCGAGGGAACAGATCGAAAACGTGCTGGCGATTCCGGCGGATGAGGCTTTGCCGATCAGCGCGAAAAGCGGGTTGGGAGTGGAGGAGGTGCTGGAAGCGATCGTGCGGCTGGTGCCGGCGCCGGTGGGGTCGGCGGAGGCGCCGCTGCGGGCGTTGATATTCGATTCGTGGTTCGATTCGTATCGCGGGGCGGTGGTGCTGGTGCGCGTGATGGAAGGGCGCATCGCGCCGCACATGAAAATCCGGCTGACTTCGAGCAATGAGACTTACGAGGTGGAAAATCTGGGCGTGCTGACGCCGAAGTCGGTGGTGCTGGAGGAGCTTTCGGCCGGGGACGTGGGGTTCATTATCGCGAATATCAAGCGGGTGGCGGATGCGCGGGTGGGAGATACCGTCGTCGAAGACGGCCACCCCGCCCCGCCGCTGCCGGGCTTCGAAGCGATCAAGCCGATGGTGTTTGCGGGACTTTTTCCGGTGAATGCCAGCGATTATGAAATGTTGCGCGATGCACTGGGGAAATTGCAGTTGAATGATGCGGCGTTTTTTTATGAGCCGGAAAATTCCGTGGCGCTGGGATTTGGATTTCGCTGCGGTTTTTTGGGTTTGCTGCACATGGAAATTGTGCAGGAGCGGCTCGAGCGCGAATTTAATATTGGGTTGATTACTACGGCGCCTAGCGTGCAGTACCGGATTACGACCACTGCCAATGAAGCGATGGAAGTGGATAATCCCACGAAATTTCCACCGCCTGCTTCGATTCTGAAGATCGAGGAGCCGATGTTGACGGCGATGATTATTACTTCAGAGGAGTCGGTGGGCGGCGTGCTGCAATTGTGCGAGGAAAAGCGCGGCGTGCAGAAGAAATTTGAGTATCTTTCGCCTACGCGGATCATGCTGACTTACGAGATGCCGCTGAATGAGATTGTTTTGGATTTTTACGACCGGTTGAAGAGCGTTTCGCGCGGGTATGCTTCTTTGGATTACCACTTGTCGGGGTATCGCGAATCGGATTTGGTGAAGCTGGATGTGCTGGTGGGCGGCGAGGCGGTGGACGCGCTGACGGTCATTTGCCATCGCGATCAATCGTATGAACGCGGGCGTGAGTTGGTGACGCGTTTGCGGAAACTGATTCCGCGGCAGATGTTTGAGATTGCGGTGCAGGCGGCGATCGGCAGCCGCGTGATCGCGCGCGAGACGATCAGCGCGATTCGCAAGAATGTTATCGCCAAGTGCTACGGCGGCGACATTTCGCGTAAACGCAAGCTTTTGGAAAAGCAAAAAGAAGGCAAGAAGCGCATGAAGCGCGTCGGCCGCGTGGATATACCACAGGAAGCGTTCCTCGCGGTGCTGAAGGTTGCCGGCGGAAGCGTGGATGAGGAGTGAGATATGAGATCGAAACTGTTGCGAACGATCTTGATCTGCATCGCGCTGCTGGCCATCATCGAGAGTCGGAACGCTGCGCTAGTTGCTCGCCAGCAAGATGCTAGCGCACAAAGCATCGACGCGCGAAAGTGGTTGAACGATGGAGTCCAGGCTTACAAACACGGAGACACGGCCGGGGCGATTGATGATTTCCAGAAAGCCACGGAGCTTGACCCCTCACTTGTGAACGCGCAGTTGTATCTTGCGACGGCATACTCCGCCCAGTACATTCCGGGAGCGCCTTCCCCGGAAAATACTCAGTATGCTGAACGGGCGCTGCAAGGATTCAAGAGCATTCTGGGCGCCGATCCCGATAATTTGTCGGCGATTGATGGTGCCGGCTCAATTCTTTACAACATGGCAGGCACACCGTTCGATCCGGAGAAGATGGAAGAGTCGAAGTCATATCATCAAAGACACATCGAGCTGAGGCCGGAGGATCCTGAACCATACTATTGGATCGGCGTAATCGATTGGTCTTTGGCATACCGCGGCAATCGCGAAATGCGCGAGGGTTACAACAAGACCGCAACTAAGATGATTGAAGATGAGGAGCCGATGCCTGCGGCGCTCGCCTCCCAGTTCCAGCAAAAGTACGGCGAAACCGTCGCGGAGGGCATCACGAATCTCAAAAAAGCAATCGATCTCCGTCCGGATTACGACGATGCGATGGCATATCTCAATCTGCTGTATCGGCAGAAGGCCGACATGGAATTGACTCCGGCCGACAGAGAAAGTGACGTAAAAATGGCGGACGACATAGTTGACGAAGTGAAAGCGATCAAGACGAAAAAACTAAATTCGTCTGAGGCTCCACAACGGTGAATTCCTTACGCCTTATTCTTGGTGCGGACGGTGGCGGCTAGTTCGCCTTGGGCTACGCGGATGGCGATGTCGTCGCCTGGGGAGACTTGATCGGGGGAGCGCAGGACTTTTCCTGTCGCGTCGTAGGCGACGGCGTAGCCGCGCTCTAGGATGCGGAAGGGGCTGCGCTCTTCAAGGCGCATCATCGCAGTTTCGAGTTTCCGGCGTTTGTTGATCAGGACGTGATCGAGCTTCACTTGCAGTTCTGCAGTGTCGCGTTCCGCGCGGCGGCGCAGTGCGCCTACGCGGGCGCGCAGATCTAGCGCGGCGAAGCGCATCTGGACCACGTTCAGCTGGCGATGTTTGCGCGCTACCACGCGATCGAGCGCGGCGCTCAGCGAGCCGAGCTGTTGGTCGATGCGACGGCGCAAAACTGCGGCGCGGCCCCGCAAGTCGAACGACGCGACGTGCGCGTTCGCTTCGGTGATGCGTTGCCGCGCCATCGCGAGGCGCAGCCGCAAACCGATGGCGAGTGAGTTGGACATTTCGTCCAACTGCTGCCGGCGTGCGCGCAGCACGCGCTCCAGCTCCCGAAATCCGCGGTGGGTCTGCAAATCGCGCACGCGATGCCGCCATTGCGAAAAGCGGTAGCGCATTTGCTGAATCAAGTGGTGCTGGTGATCGGCGATGTGCCGTTCGAATTCCTCGCGCGACTTCACCACGATCTCAGCGGCGGCTGAAGGTGTGGGCGCGCGCAAATCCGCCACAAAATCGGCGATGGTGAAATCGGATTCGTGCCCGACGCCGGTAATCACCGGAATCTCCGACGCAAAAATCGCGCGCGCCAGAACTTCCTCGTTGAACGCCCACAAATCTTCGAGCGACCCGCCGCCGCGCGCGAGGATCAGCACATCAACGGTCTTCACACGATTGAAATATTGCAGCCCTTGGACGATCTCCGCGGCAGCACTGGCCCCCTGTACCTTCGCGGGATAGACGCTCACCTGCGCGTTAGGAAACCTGCGCTTCAGCACGCGCAGGATATCTCGAATGGCCGCGCCGGTCGGCGAAGTCACGACGCCGATGCAGCGCGGCAGCACCGGCAATGGCTTTTTGCGCGCCTGATCGAACAGTCCTTCCGCGTGTAGCTTCTTTTTCAGCTGCTCGAAGGCCAGTTGCAGCGCGCCCAAACCCACCGGCTCGATGTCTGTGACGTAAATCTGGTATTCGCCGCGCGCATCATAGACGCTGAGTGAGCCGCGCACCGTGACGTGTAGGCCGTCTTCCGGTTTGAATTTCAGGCCGCGCATCTGATCGCGAAAACAGACGCAGCGAATCTGCGCTTTGGCGTCCTTCAGTGTGAAATAGCAATGACCGGACTGCGCCGCGTGGCAATTGGAAACTTCGCCCTCGACCCACACGTCCGGCAGCGCGGATTCCAGCAGTTCGCGGATGTGCGCCGTCAGCTCGCTGACTTTCCAGGTGCGGCGTTCGGGCATCAGATTGAAAAGAGAGGCTTGGCTCATGGGTTCAGCGGCGGAATAAATTCACAATCCAGAATAGCAGCGTCAAGAGGGCGCTGAGCAGCAGACACGTGACAATCGGAAAATAGAAGCTGCTGTTGCGTCCTTGATAAGCGATGTCACCGGGCAGGCGCCCGAGCCGCAACGGCAATTTACCGCCGATCAGCAAAAAAGCCCCTGCGCAGGCCAGCACAATCCCGAAAATCAGAAGGGCCTTGCCGAGTTCGCGGAGTGGGTCCATTGCAATGAGAGCCACTTCCTGCATTCTACTCCCACAACGGCCATCGCCGGAGGCCCGGCGAAAATCATCGTGGCTCGCTACGATGGCTACGGGGAATTCCCGAAGAATAGAGGCGCAACTCTAAACTAATTCTGCGCCGGAGAAGAAGTAGCCGATTTCGAACGCGGCGGTATCTGGAGCGTCCGAGCCGTGGGTGCAGTTGTATTGAATGCTTTCGCCTAGCTCGCGGCGGATCGTGCCGGGGGCAGCCTTCGCGGGATCCGTGGCGCCCATGGTGTCGCGCCATTTGGCGATGGCGTTTTCGGCTTCTAGGACCATTACTACGGCTTTGCCGGTGCTCATGAATTCGGTGAGCTCGGCGAAAAATGGGCGTTCGCGATGCACGGCGTAAAATCCTTCGCCTTGCTTCTTCGTCAGGCGGAGTGATTTGATCGCGATGATGTGAAATTTCGCGGCGTGGATGCGGCTGATAATGTCCGCGGTAAGACCACGGCCGACGGCATCCGGCTTCACAATTGCCAACGTTCTTTCAAGCGCCATTCTAGTGATCTCCCAAGTGTGAAAATAATCGCGGGCTCGATCGCCCAATCGCGTTTTGCGCTACTTTCTCTTCTTCGCGGTCTTCTTCGATTTTCCCGCCGCGGATTTCTTCGCGGCCAGCTTTGCCTTTGACTTAGACCCGGCCTTGCCGAGCGCAGCTGCCATGGTGTGGCCGATTTCCGCTGGACTTTGCACTGTGCGGATTCCTGCCGCACGCATAGCTTTATATTTTTCGGCGGCGGTGCCTTGGCCGCCGCTGATGATGGCGCCGGCGTGGCCCATACGGCGCCCTGGAGGAGCGGTTTGTCCGGCGATGAATCCGACTACCGGTTTCTTTACATGTTTCTTGATGTATTCGGCGGCGACTTCTTCGGCATTGCCGCCGATTTCGCCGATCATTACGATTGCGTGCGTATCGCGATCTTCGTTGAAGAGCTTGATAGCGTCGAGAAAGCTGGTCCCGATAATCGGATCTCCGCCGATTCCGATGCACGTGGATTGTCCGATGCCGAGATGCGTAAGCTGATCAACCGCTTCGTAAGTGAGGGTCCCGCTGCGGCTGACGACTCCGACGTGACCTTGCTTGTGAATCGAGCCGGGCATGATTCCGATTTTGCATTTTCCGGGCGAAATGATGCCGGGGCAATTCGGGCCGATGAGTCGCGATTTGGAATTTTTCAGCGCAGCGGCGACGCGCACCATGTCCAGTGTCGGTACGCCCTCCGTGATGCAAATCACCAGCGGCAGCGCCGCGTCAAAAGCCTCCAGAATGGCGTCCGCTGCGAACGGCGGCGGAACGAATATCACCGAGGCGTTTGCTTTTGTCGCTTTCACCGCTTCGGCTACCGTATTGAACACCGGCACACCTAGATGTTTCGTTCCGCCTTTGCCTGGAGTGACACCGGCAACGACTTTGGTGCCGTAGTCCAACATCTGCTGCGCGTGAAAACCACCTTCACGACCGGTGATCCCCTGCACGATCAGGCGCGTGCTCTTATCAACCAAGACGCTCATCGCGCGCCTCCCGCCAAGGCCACGGCTTTCTCCGCGCCATCCTTCATTCCATTCGCTACTGCAAAATTCAACCCTGAGTTTTGCAAGATTTCCTTTCCTTGCTTGACGTTCGTGCCTTCCATCCGAACTACCACGGGAATTTTGAACTTCAGCTCTTTTGCGGCGTTTACCACGCCGCTGGCGAGGACATCGCAGCGCAGGATACCGCCAAAAATATTCACGAAGACCGCTTTAACGTTGGGATCGCTGAGCAAAATGCGAAATGCATTCTTTACCTGTTCTTCCGAGGCGCCACCGCCTACGTCCAGAAAATTGGCCGGGCTTCCGCCGCTCAACTTGATGATGTCCATCGTGGCCATCGCGAGGCCCGCGCCATTCACCATGCACGCGATATCCCCATCGAGCTTGATGTAATTCAATTTGAATTTCGAGGCTTCCACTTCGAGCGGCGTTTCTTCGTCGAGGTCGCGCAGGTCTTTGAATTCGGGATGCCGGTACAGCGCGTTGTCGTCAAAGGTGACTTTGGCATCGAGCGCGACGAGTTTGCCATCGCCGGTGACGACGCACGGATTAATTTCGAGCATCGAAGCGTCCGTATCGACGAACGCGCGATAGAGCGACTGAAAAAACGGTACCGCGACGTTTACCTGTTCGGGCGTTAGGCCCAATCCAAAGGCGAGCTTGCGCGCCTGGTAAGGCTGAAAACCCGTCGCGGGATCAATCACTTCGCGCAGAATCGCTTCGGGCTGGTCTTTGGCGACTTCTTCGATTTCCATGCCACCCGCGGCGCTGGCCATGAAAATCGGCGCGCCTACGGTGCGATCCACTAGCACGCCGAGGTAGAGCTCGCGCTTGATGTCCAGGCCTTCTTCGATCAGCAAGCGGCGGACGATGCGGCCCTCTTCGCCCGTTTGCGGAGTGACGAGCGTCATGCCCATGATTTGGCCGGCGAGAGTGGCGGCTTCATCGGGAGATTTCGCGAGTTTTACGCCGCCTCCTTTTCCGCGGCCGCCGGCGTGAATTTGCGCTTTCACGACGACGACTTTTGTGCCCAGGCGCTCCGCTACGGCGCGAGCTTCGTCTTTTTTTACAACAACTTCACCGCGCGGGACCGGAACGCCAAATTTCGCAAGGATGGCTTTGGCCTGGTATTCATGGATCTTCATGCTGACTCCATCGGCTTCCTGAAGGTCGCCTTGAATAATAGTGTTAAAATTTTCGATTGAATCAAGCGACCTAGTTTACTTGGAAGACGCAACACGGGCAAGGAGCGGAATGGGGCTGGAAATGAAAGCCGCGTGCGAAAAGTGCGACGGCGCGCTGGGCATGGATGGCGAAGCGTACATTTGCTCGTACGAATGTACGTTTTGCGCAGGCTGCTCTGCGCAAATGAAACACGTTTGCCCGAATTGCGGCGGCGAATTGTCGCGACGGCCGAAACGGCAGGGGTCGAGCGTGTCCGCGTGAAGCTGCGAAATTGCTGCAAAGGCTTGCTCACCGAATATGCTTCATGAAGCGCTAGAAAAAGTGATGCGGGGCGAAAATCTTTCGCGGGTGGAAACCTGCGCTGTGATGGAAGAATTTTATTCGGGGCAGGTGACGCCCAGCCAAATGGCGGCGCTGTGGACGGCGCTTTCGATGAAAGGAATGACGACGGAGGAGCGGGCGGCCGTGGACGAGGCTAGAAGGGAGCACGCGCCGGCTGCGGAGGGCTCCGAGACAGGAAGTGCTGAAGGATACGAGTTCGGGCATCAGAAATTCTGCGAAGCGCTGGTAGTGGCCTCGATGACGGTGGTGCGCGGAGAAGATTTATCGCGGAAAGATGCGGAAAGGGCGATGGAGGACATACTTTCCGGCAATGCGGATGACGTGAGAATTGCCGCGTTTCTGGCGGCGTTGCGTTTCAAGGGCGAGACGGTGGATGAGGTGGTGGGTTTTGCGAAGGCGATGCGACGGCACGCGGTGCCGATTTTCCCGCCGGGCACGCAGCGACCGGACGAAGTGATCGTGGATACTTGCGGAACGGGCGGAGACGAGCGCGGGACGTTTAACGTGTCCACTGCGGCGGCGTTTGTGGTGGCGGGAGCGGGCGTGCGGGTGGCGAAGCACGGGAATCGCTCCACGAGTTCGCGTTGTGGATCGGCGGACGTTTTGGAAGCCCTCGGTGTGAAGGTCGAACTCGCGCCGGAGCGCATGGCGCAGGCGATCGAGCAAATCGGGATTGGATTTTTGTACGCGCCGGCAATGCATTCGGCGACGCGGCACGCTACGCGCGCGCGGCGCGAATTGCGGATGCGAACGGTCTTTAATTTGCTGGGGCCGCTGACGAATCCTGCGGGGGCTTCGGCGCAGGTCGTGGGAGTTTACGATGGCGGGTTGATCGAACTGGTGGCGCGGGCGTTGGGCGAGCTGGGAGTATCGCGCGCGTTTGTGGTCCACGGGGCTGATGGCTTGGATGAAATTTCGATAAGCGGCGAAACGTTCGTCGCGGAATTGCGCGACGGTGCTGTACGAACGTTTACGGTCTTGCCCGAGGATTTCGGTTTGCGACGTGCGCCGCTGGAAGCGATTCGCGGCGGCGACGCCCAATACAACGCTGGAATCACTCACAAGGTCCTGGGACGATCGCTGCTTTATCGCGAACACGGGCCGCATCGCGATATCGTCCTGGCGAATTCAGCGGCTGCGCTGGTGGCAGCCGGACGCGCTACCGATTTTCTGGATGGCGTGCGCCTGGCGCAGGAATCCATTGATTCGGGAGCGGCGCGCGAGAAACTCGAGGCGCTTGTGGAGTTTTCGCAATCGGAGGCGGGGCGCGGGCAATCGGCTATTTGAAATTTGCAGCTACGGACGCGCGTTCGAGGGATCGGGAGACGTAGCGGAATCGAGATCGAGAAGGATTGCGCCGGGGATCGCGCCGGCGACACCGTTTGCGGCGGGTGGGTAGCAATTGCCGTCGCGGTTGTACGTCGTGCTGCAGCTTTTTGTGAACTCATGGCGCCGCGGCGATTGCGCGAATTGCCAGACCGATGCATACGCGACGCCGCTTGCGGACGGCGGTGGCGGATTTTTCAGGTACGCGCAACCGGGCGACGGCGGGCAGGCGTCGTTGTAAACGAAGAACGATTTGGCTTCAGTGCGCTGGTGAATGTCGTCCGCGGTCATGATGAACTGTCCCTTCCCTTCCTTCGCCTTCATTCCCGAGCAGTACACTCCCGCACCGTAGCCGGATGAATTAACGCGCTGGATCCAGGAATAGAGGTAGTCAATCTGCACGGGCAACATTCTGCCGCCTTCTTCCTGGTCCAGGAAAATAATGGTGTGTGCGGGGAAACCTTCTTGTTGCGCCGCGTGGATGGCGAGTTCGGCATCAGTTGAGCCGAGCTGCGCGGAGACGACCGGCGGCTGAAGCTGACTCTCGGTGCGACCGTTGAACAAGACTAGGAAGCCAAATCCGTTCTTGAGCAAGGCGTCGTGTTTGCCAACCCAGGGATTTGTCTTGGCTCCAGGAGGCACATTCAGCCAGTAGCCCGCGAACGAAAATGTTTTTCGGAGCATCGGCAACGCTGCATCACCGGGATAATCATTGGCGTCGAAACCGAGATATGTCCGCGGTGACGCTGCGTCTGTTTGGCTGCCTTGGGGCGATAGCGAGTGTGCTGGCGGTTGCGGCGCGAGGAATAACGGCACGAGGCAAATCGCGAAGAGGACGAGCGCGGCGCGCATGACGCTAGATGCTCAGAAAATTCTTCAGCAAATCGAAGCCGGCGCCGGTGAGCACCGATTCCGGATGGAACTGGACGCCTTCGACGCGCAGTTTGCGGTGGCGCAGGCCCATGATGGTGTGGTCGTCGGTCTCGGCGGAAATTTCCAGTTCGCGCGGGAGCGATTTGCGTTCGACGATCAGCGAATGGTAACGGGTCGCGATGAAGGGCTTCGGCAAGCCGTGAAAAATTGTGCGGCCGTCGTGCTCGATTTCGCTGGTTTTGCCGTGCATGAGTTTGGGGGCGCGAATGACGCGTCCGCCGAATGCGGCGCCGATTGCTTGATGGCCTAGGCAAACGCCTAGAATCGGGATCTTGCCGGCGAAGCGTTGGATCAACGGGACGCTGATGCCGGCTTCTTTGGGGGTGCAGGGGCCGGGGGAGACTACTATGCGTTCGGGGCGCATTGTTTCGATTTCGTCTAGCGTGATTTGGTCGTTGCGGCGAACTTCTAGTCTTTGGCCCATTTGGCCGAGGTACTGCGCCAGGTTGTAGGTGAAGGAGTCGTAGTTGTCGAGGAGGAGAATCATTGGACGCGACCAGACAACGCAAAAAAATTAAGAGAGAGCCTTCGCTGCGCTCAGGATGACGATCGCATTGGTGCGCGCTCCCAGTTTAGCGCAAACGCGGCGAGGAGGGGCGGGTCTAAGACGCGCATTTTGCGTTCGGATGATTGCGCGGAACCCGTCCCTACAAACTCGTGCGAGCACAATTTATTCCGCGCGGCTGCCGCGTTCGCCGCGATGGGCGATTTCTAGGGCGGTGAATAGCGCGCGGGCTTTGTTGACCGTTTCCTGATATTCGCGCTCGGGGACCGAATCGGCGACCACTCCGCCGCCGGCTTGGATGTAGGCGCGGCCGCCCCTGGCGACCAGCGTGCGCAGGGCGATGCACGAATCGAGATTGCCGGAAAAATCCATGTACAGGATCGCGCCGGCGTAAATGCCGCGGCGCGTGGGTTCGAGTTCGTCAATAATTTGCATCGCGCGAACTTTCGGTGCGCCGGAAAGAGTCCCGGCGGGGAAACAGGCCATGAGCGCGTCGAAACAGTCCACGTCTGCGCGCAATTGGCCGCGCAGGCTGGAGACTAGATGCATCACGTGGGAATAGCGTTCGACGAACATTAGGCGTTCGACCGTCACCGAGCCGTACTCGCAGACGCGACCCAGGTCGTTGCGGCCCAAATCAACCAGCATGATGTGTTCGGCGCGCTCTTTGGGATCGGCGAGCAGTTTTGCTTCGAGCGCGCGGTCTTCGGCTTCGTTGCGGCCGCGCGGGACGGTTCCGGCGATCGGGCGGTAGTGCGCGCTGCGTCCTTGCACTTTCACGAGCATCTCGGGGGAGCTCGCGACGACCGAGACGTTGTCTATTTTCAAAAAGCACAAGTACGGCGACGGGTTTACGACTCGCAGCGCGCGATAAATTTCGAAGGGATCGGCGTCGGTTTGGGCGGAAAAGCGCTGGCTAGGCACTACCTGAAAAATGTCTCCGGCGCGAATGTAACTTTTGGCCTTGCGTACCGCGGCCATGTAGCGGGCTTTTGTGAAATTCGATTCGATGCGCAGAGGCGGACGGAGGCGCGCACGGCGCTGCCGAGGCAACGGGCTTTCCAGTTTGCGGCGCGTGCGGCGGATTTCGCGGACGGCGGCGTGGTATTTCTGGTGCAGGCTTCCCTTGCCGTCGGTAAAAACGTTACGAATCACCCAGACGCGGTGTTGCACGTGATCGAAAACGACTAAGGCGAGATAAAACATCATCACGGAATCGTCGAGATTCAGATCATCGCGGCCGCTGGCGGGGATCCTTTCCATCAGGCGAACCATGTCGTATGCGAAATAGCCGATTGCGCCGCCGATCAGCGGTGGAAGGCCGGGGACGCGTACCGGGTGATAGCGTTCGGTGAGCTTGCGGAGATAAGCGATAGGGTCGGCAGTCAAATTCTGGCGCTTGCCGCCGGTTTCGAAGCTGCATTCGCGTCCGCGGCAACGAAATATCTCTTCCGGATTTGCCCCGGCGAAGGTGTAGCGCGCGATGTTCTCGCCGCCTTCGACGCTTTCCAGCAGGAAGGAATATCTTGCGTTGTGCGCGAGGCGCAGATGCGCACCGACGGGCGTCAGCAAGTCCGCCGTGAAAGTCTCGTACACCGGGACGAGGTTGCCCTGGCGCGCGAGCTTCGAAAACGTCTTAAAATCGGGCTGAATCATCGCGCAGCCATTTTCTCTTCGTTGCGCAGAGCGCGCAAGACCGCGCGGCGCATGGCTGCTTCCGGCGCGCGTTCGCCCGTCCAGATTTCCCATTGCGCGGTGCCCTGCGCCACGAACATTTCGACGCCGGAGATCGTCTCAATACCGCGGCGTGCGGCGAGCTGCAAGAGCTTGGTGGTGCGCGGGCGGTAGATCAAATCGAACACCAGGCGGCAATTCAGTTCCGAAGCGTTCAACGGCGAACTTGCGACGCGTGGGTACATTCCGACCGGCGTCGCATTGATGATCGCATCGAAGAATTCACGCTGCAGGCGAGGGCGCTCCACCGCTTCACCCTCAACAGCGCGCGCCAAAGCCTGGGCCTGCGCCATACGGCGCGCGCAGATACATACGGACGCGCCCGATTCCGCGAGCGCAAACGCTACGGCACGCGCGGCGCCTCCCGCGCCAAAAATCAGTGCACGGCTGCCGCGCAGCGGAATGCGCCGCTCAAGCGCGCGTAGCACGCCGACGTAATCAGTGTTGTAGCCGTAAAGTTTTCCGCCGCCACGCACCACCACCGTATTCACCGCGCCAATGGCCGCAGCCATCGGATCGCAATCATCGAGATGCCGGAGAATGGCTTGTTTGTGAGGGATCGTGACGCTGAACCCGGCGATTCCCAGCGGCTTGATTGCTCCCAGAAAATCGCGCAGATCGCGCACCAGGAACGGGAGAAAAACCGCGTCCATCTTGCGCGCCTGGAAGCCGATGTTTTGCAGAACTGGCGAAAGTGAATGTCCAATCGGGTCGCCGATCACTCCGTATACGCGCGTCTTTCGCCTCAGCGCGTCGGCGCGGTAAAGATGCTTCATGGCGTCGAGCGTCACTTGGCCGGGAGCGGTTGCGTTTTCCACTGGCGCGTAGGCCAGCGCGCTACCTTCACGCAACACCAAAACCCGCGCGGGAAGCGCCACCTCGCCCATTGGTATGGCAATTACATTCTTGCGACCGCGCGCCAGTCGCAGTACGTCCATGCTCTCTGCGAGCGAGTCGCACCGCGCGGCGATCTTGATAACTGCTGGCTGTACACGCGCCAGATCAGTCGCTACACGCCGCAGATTCTTGGGTGTGCGTTGAAAAAAATGCGCGGAAGCGATCTGCCGGCCTTCGCCAAGCAGCACATCCAGCAATTCCGGTGGGCACTTTGCAGAAGACTCTATCTCGAGATCGTACCAGGCGCAGCCTGCACTGATAGCCTCCGCCAGATGAACGAGCTGCTTCGCAATCGTTCCCGAGAACTTGCCGCCGGCCTCGCGCCGCCGGCAAGTAACGACAAAGGTGGCCCTTGGCGGGCTCGCTGCCTTGCCGCCACGCAGCAACGCAAGAAATTTTGCAATTTCAGCGTCATCTGAAAGCCAATCAAGGCGCAGTTCGATGGTTCGCGTGACATCCAGCGCGCGGCGAACCAGCGCCCACATAGACCGCGCATCAGCTACGGCAACGACCGCGCAAATCTTGTCCGCGCCGATCATCCGGTCCGCCGCAGGAGCACGAACACACGAAGAACGATCGAAGGTGTCCGCGATTGCAAAACGAGGCGCATCCTGTCCCATAGTACAGGTAATGCTGGGCTTGTACCATGCGGTGCACAATGTGTAAAGCGGGGATGACCATTGTCTTGACGGGTTCCAGTACGTCTATTACAGTCGGGACATTGTCAGGATTATGGGGAGCGCCTCTTCCGCGGCGCACGATTTTCAAAGGAGCATGCTTTATGCGTGGGAAAATTGTCCTTGCCGGACTGATTTTGAGCCTTTCGGGGATCGCGACATTGGCGCAAACGGCGCCGGGCGCCCCGACTCAAGCCGACTTGTATTGCACTGGGACCATCACGAACGAGTCCATACCGCGCGATAGCTATGTGATCACAGGCGAAGGCTCCAATTACAAGATCACCTTTGACGAAGGCGACTACGTTTACCTGAACAAGGGCGCCAGTCAGGGTGTGAAAGTCGGTGATGAATTTTCCGTGGTGCGGCCGGTCGAGGACCCCACGGAAATTGACTGGTCCAAGTGGCAGACGCAGATCATTCGCAAGCTGGGGACGTGGTGGGAAGACGAAGGACGCGTGCGCGTCGTGGTGGCCCAGCCCAATACTTCGGTCGCCCAGGTGGAAAATTCCTGCAATTACGTGCAGCGTGGCGACGTGATTCTCCCCTTCAAGGAGCGCCCAGCGCCTCCTCTGAAGTCGGAAGCGAATTTCGACCGGTTCGCGCCGTTTAGCGGGAAGGCCACCGCGATGGTGATGATCGGAAAGGCGTTCCAGGTCGAATTGGGAACCAACGACATTTTTTTCGTGAATCTGGGCAGCGAACAGGGAGTACGGGTTGGCGACTACTTCCGAATTTTCCGCTACACCGGCACGCAGCACGAAACCGCATACCAGACGAAAAACTATGCGTTTGACGCTGATAAGGAATCGAAGGTCGGCAGAGTATACGGATTCGGCAGTGTTCCGTCGAAATACACGTGGGACAATACCCCGCGCGAAGTGGTCGGCGAAGGAATTGTTCTGCGCACGGGCTCCAATTCAGCCACGGTGCTAACGACGTTCAGCCTGCGGGAATTCTACGTGGGGGATTACGTCGAGCTCGAATAGCTCGCCGCCATTGCGCGCTAAGCGATTCACCGTAGATGTTTGACGCGCGGTTGAAGCGCCGGTTCGCCGAAAACTTCCGCAGTGAAAGCCTGGACCCGCGTGTGCGGATCCTTCCAGGCTTCCCGTTCCAATCCCGCTTTGACGCATGTTTCTTCCAAGAACCGCTCGGCCTGCCAATCAAATTCAGTTGCCACTTGCGGCAATAGAACTCCGCGACGCCATCCCCGACTGACGACCAAACCGTGCTTGCCTGGCTCGATTTTCTCGAGCGTCACGTCATCGAGCGGCGACAAAATGGAAAGCTCGATCTCGATTTCCGCGAGTTCTTCGGCCGGCAGGGGCTTAAAACGGGGATCCTCGAGCGCGGCGGCTTTGGCGCAATGCGCCACTACCTCTGCCAGCGGATCTTTGGACGGCAGTTGTCCCACGCAGCCGCGCAAACGCCCGCGCCGGTGCAAGGTGACAAAGGCGCCGCCCGGTTGCCGCAATATATTGTCGTCTGGAAAGTCTTGAATCGGTTCGCGCTTTTCGACGCCGGCAACCAGAGCGCACCGGGCCAGTTCCAGCAGCTGCTGCTTCTCGCGATCAGCGAGTGGGGACATCCTGCGGCTTTTCTTCCTGTTTCACTAACATGGCGCCACGGCGGCGCTCCTGCACGCGGAAATTAATCTGCGTCCAGAACATCTGAAAATAATGGCCCGCTGACGCGACCGCGCTGATGACCACCAGCCAGAGCAGCACGGTTCCCACCAGCTTCAACGCCGGATGATCGGCCGTGAGAATCACCGCACAGCCGGCCATCACTTGCAGAATCATTTTCATTTTGCCCAGCGGCGACGCGGGAATAATCAGCCCTTCCACGGAGGCGATTTCCCGCAGGCCCATGACCATGAATTCGCGGCCGATGATGATCACCACCATCCAGGCCTGCATCAATCCCATTTCAACGAGCGAAATGAAAGCGGCGGAAATCAAAAGTTTGTCTGCGATCGGATCCAGCAGGATTCCCAGCGTGGTGATTTCCTTGCGCGACCGGGCGAGATACCCGTCCATCACATCGGTGGCTGCGGCGACGAGTAGAATCAGAACGCCCCAGACTTCGAAGTGAATGGGTAAGCCGAGGAAATTGAAATTGGGCTGGCGAGTGAGAAGGACGACAACGAGCAGCGGAACGAAAAAGATCCGCAGGGTCGTCAAACTGTTCGGCAGATTCATGGAGTTCCCGGGAAAAATCCCCCGGCCCGCGAGCAGACGCGCTCTCCGAAGGTTCAAGCCACTATAGTCCCGCAATGGGGGCGAGTCAACGGTACCGGAATGCGCGTTTTAGGGCTGCACGGTTTCAGTATTTTCGCGGATTGGCTGAAAAGGCAAATCCCTATGCTAGTAACGCTTAGCCAGCACCCTGCTGCAAACCTGTGCAAATTCCATCGGGCTGTAACAAAGGAGGCTGGAGCGTGGCGTGGGCCGGCGGGGAGCTTTAATACATACTTAACTGTCTTATTTACAATAACTTACAAATAGAGCCGGAGAGGTGGGAGCGAAAATGACTGTTTTTTGAGCCTTTTTTCACCGCGGAGGGGAGCTTCTTTTCCACAACGATTTCCACAGAATCCGGGGTTCAAATCTCATTGTTTCTTACGGATTTAGGCGGAAATAGCCGCGGGCCAGCAAAAATTATGCGCAATATCCGCAGGCTGTCCTGTTGAAATTACGGCTTCACGGATTCGGCACCTTCGTCGCGCGGTGTCAGAGCTCTCGCGCTGGGCACGGTGAAATCCTCGAGCCTGCGCGCGAGCGATTCGGGGATTTCGGCTTCCAGATGCATGTGGCCGTCGAGAACTTCGGAGTGCAACACACGGCCGCAGGCGTGGACGAGCGAAAGATGGCGGCCATCCGAAATTGGAATGCGCAAATCGAGACGCACTAGCGGATCTACGGGAAGCGCGGCGTCCATGCGCGCGAGCAAATCTTCGAGGCCCGCGTCGGTGACCGCGGACGTGAAAATCTTGTTGGCGTTTTTGCCGTTGGCTTTTATCAGCGCGGCTAATTCTTCTGTGGAGAGGCGGTCAGTCTTATTGAAAACTTGCAAGCGCGGGCGGTCTTGCACTCCGAGATCCGCGAGCACTTTCATCACGTCCGCGTCCTGTTCGGCGTGATGCGGATTTGAGATGTCGCAGACTTGCACGATGAGCGCCGCTTCCTGGACTTCTTCGAGCGTAGCGCGGAAAGCGGCAATCAGATCGGGCGGCAGATCGCGGAGAAATCCTACTGTGTCCGAAAGGAGCGCGCGGCGACGCGAAGGGAGGCGCACGGCGCGAACTGTGGGATCGAGCGTCGCAAACATTTTCGAGGAAGTGAGGACGTCGGAATGCGTGAGCGCGTTGAAGAGCGTGGATTTCCCGGCGTTGGTGTAGCCGACTAGCGCGATCATTCCTAGCGGAACGGCTTGGCGCGCGCGGCGGCGCGTGGTGCGTTGGCGGCGGACGGTTTCGATGGCTTGCTTGATTTTGCTCACGCGGTCGCGGATGCGGCGGCGGTCGGTTTCCAGTTTTTGTTCGCCAGGGCCGCGCGTGCCGATGCCGCCGCCTAGGCGCGAAAGCTCTTCGCCGCGTCCCGTGAGGCGCGGCAGCAGGTAATTCAATTGCGCGAGCTCGACTTGCAATTGGCCTTCGCGGGTGCGCGCGTGGCAGGCGAAGATATCGAGGATCAGCTGGGTGCGGTCGATGACGCGGGTGCCGATGCCCTTCTCCATGTTGCGGAGCTGGACCGGCGTGAGGTTGTGGTCGACGATCACCAGGGGAACGCGGCGCGCTTCGGCTTCCGCGCGAATTTCGTCGAGCTTGCCGCGGCCGACGAGCGTGGCGGGGTCGAGCGCTTCGCGGACCTGCATTACGCTGCCGGCAATTTTCGCGCCGGCGCTTTCGGCGAGTTCTTCGAGCTCCAGCAGAGAGTCGCGGCCTGCGGCCGAGGGATCGCCCGCGTAGCCGCGCATCGCCTTTTTCAGGCCGACGCCTACGAGAAGCACGCGCTCGCGATTGTCCAGGGATTGAGGGGTCTTCATGCGGCTCGATTGAGGCTGGTCCCGTGCAACGTGAGGAGGCGCCTATCCATTCCTGGGGGCATTATACTCCGAACGCGATTTGCGCGCGAATCGAGCGCGGATTGGTGGCGGCTGATGCCGCTGCGGTCGCTGGGGTGTGGTAATATTGCGCTCAATTCCTGGAGAATCGATCCTAGAGCCGAGTGGAGGCGCGCGAATGGCGACGGTAGGATCCATGCAAGCGCCGGTCGAAGCCGGCGTCCCAAGTTCTGCTCCGGCCGTGACCGTCACGAGTGCTGCGGCGCGGCACTCTGCGCTGGTGCGCGTGACTCATTGGATCACTACGCTGTGTTTTCTCGCTCTGCTCATCACCGGAATGGAGATTGTGGTTTCGCATCCGCGCTTTTATTGGGGCGAAACCGGGAATGTGCTGACGACTCCTTTATTTCAGCTGCCAATTCCTTCGTCGCGGGCGTTGGTGCAGACGGGCTATGGGTACGTGATGCCGGACCAGAACGGTTGGAGCCGGTATCTTCACTTTGAAGCGGCGTGGGTGGTGGTACTGACTGGATTGCTTTATGGGCTCTACGGATTTTTGACGGGACATTTCTGGAAAAACTTGAGTCCGGGGCGAGGCGATCTTTCGTGGCGCGCGCTTTCGGCTGAAATCGTGAATCATCTGCGATTCAAGAGGCCGGGCGAGGCGGAAGCGTGGTCTTACAACACGCTGCAGCGGCTCAGCTATCTGTTCGTGATCTTTGTGCTGTTCCCGTTGGTGATTTGGACCGGCTTGGCGCTGTCTCCGGCGTTTGATTCGGCGTTTCCGGCGGCGGTCACTTCGTTGGGTGGGCGGCAATCGGCGCGGACGCTTCATTTTTTCGTCACGATCGCGCTTACGCTCTTTTTGCTGGTGCACGTGGCGATGATTTTTCTGGCGGGATTCAAGACCCGGATGGGAGCGATGATCACGGGACGAGTGGCCACGGGACGGGTGGCGGGCGATAAGGAGCGCACATGACCGATCTTTCGCGCAGGAAATTGCTTATCGGCGGAATCGCGGCGACCGCGGGCGTCGCTGGTCTGGGCGTGGCGGCGCGGCTTGCGGAAAAATATGGACTGGTGCCGCCCGATCACGGCGGGATCTTTGGCGTCGGCGAAACTTTGACTTACGCTTCGCAGCGGCTACTGACGCGGCATTCGCTGGCGCGGGAATTTTCGCGCAGCCAGATTTCGAAGCGTCCGCTGATGAACGAATTGGCGCCTCTGGGTGACAACTTCAAGCGCCTGGAGGCGGGAAAATTCGCGGACTGGCGGCTTACTGTGGACGGGTTGGTGGACCGGCCTGGCGCGTTTTCGCTCGACCAGATTAGGAGCTACCCTTCGCGAAACCAGATCACCGAAGTGGTGTGCGAAGAGGGCTGGTCGTACGTGGCGGAGTGGCACGGCGTGCCGCTCTCGCACGTTTTGGATCTTGTCGGCGTGCAGCCGCAGGCGCGATACGTCGTTTATTACTCGATTCAGCCGGACTGGTGGGAAAGCATGGACATGGCGGACGCGTTGCATCCGCAGACTTTTCTCACGTATGGCGTGAATGGCGGCGAGCTACCCGTCGGACTTGGCGGGCCGCTGCGCATGCGGGTGCCGCGGCAGTTGGGTTACAAGAGCGTGAAATTCATTACGCATCTGACGGTGACGGACAGCATGAAAAAATTCGGCAAGGGGCTAGGCTCGGCGTCACCGGAAGCGGGTTATGCATGGTACGCCGGGATCTGACGGAGTCGTTTCGGGCGCGCCGCGTGTTTAGGTGGTTGCAGGCGCGGAACGATCGGAAGCTGCGAGAATCAAGTCCGAGAGAGATTCGCTGAGGCTGCGGCCGGACACTTGAAATTCGAGGTCGCGCGTGGCGCGATCGAGCCAGCCGAGATAGACCAGTAGCGCGATTTCCGCCCACGATTCGGCAAGTTCCGGAGTGAAACCAATATCGTGCAGGACGCTCGCGATGTGTTCTGCGCGTTTCTTCTCGATGGCGGAGATGCGCGCCGCGACGCGTTCATCGCGGCGGGCCCACGCGCGCAACGCTGCTTCCACGCGGGCGCCTGACGGATCGGCGCAGTGTTCGATGAAGCGGGCCCAGCGAGCCGCGGCGCGCGGCGTTACGACCGTCGCGCCCAGCCATTCGGTTTCATCGCCTTCCCAGCGCTCGAGCATCTTCGCGAGCAATTCTTCGCGGTCCTGAAAGTGCCAGTAGAAACTGCCTTTGCTCACGCCCAGATCGCGGGCGAGCAATTCGATGCGCACGGACTCGATTCCTTCGGTGGAAAGGCGCGCGAAAGCGGCGCGGACCCAATCGTCCGGTTGCAGTGGTGAAGATTTAAGAGCGGTTGCGCTGGCCATGGAGGTCGCCTGTAGTTGAATGCGTGCCGCGGCACAATACTCGACTGGCTGCGGCGCGTCAAGTTGCGTAATTCATTATGACGAAATTTTCATGAGCGCTGCGGAAAAAATTTTCGGGTCGTCGCCGAACCCTTCGAGCCAGTGGACTGTGGTTTCTTTGCGGAACCAGGTGATTTGGCGTTTTGCGAAATTGCGGGTGGCCTGCTGGATGCGCGCGACGGCTTCGTCTTTGGTGAGGCGTACGGCCAAATGCTCGCGCCATTCGGCGTAGCCGATGAATTGAAAGGGTTTGGCGTCGGCGGGAACGCCATCTGCGACGAGCTGGCGCACTTCTTCGCTCCAGCCCGCGCGGATCATGGCTTCGACGCGCTGGTGAATGCGCTGGTACAGCGATTCGCGCGGCGGCTGTAGCCCGATCTTGATCACTTCATAGCCGGTGAGAGGTTCGCGGCCGCTGCGATGGATCTCGCCGACGGTTTTACCGGTGGCGAGACGCATTTCGATGGCGCGAATTATTTTTTGCGTGTCGCGCGCGCCGATCCGCGCAGCTGCTTCGGCATCCAGACGCGTCAGCATGCGATGCAGATACTCTGCTCCGCGCTCTTCCACCGCGGCGCGCAATCGTTCGCGTAATTCTTCGGAACGCAGCGGCGCTTCGGCCAGGCCCTCGAGAAGCGCGCGGAGGTAAAGCCCGGTGCCGGCGGTCAGCACCGGGGTCTTCTGGCGGCGACGCGTGTCTTCGAGAACTTCGAGGGCGCGGCGGCGATATTCTCCAGCGGTGAAGACCTCTTGCGGCTCGACCAGGTCCACGAGGTGATGGGGAATCCCGCGCTGTTCAGCTGGGGGAACTTTTGCGGTGCCGATATCGAAGCGGCGATAGACTTGCGTGGAATCGCAGACGAGGATTTCGCCGCCCAGGCGCTCCGCCAGCGAAATTCCCAGCGCGGATTTGCCCGAGGCGGTCGGCCCCAGAATCACGACGAGCCGCGGGAGCGCCGTCATCCCGAAAATTTCCAGTAACGCAGCAGCAGGATTAGCAAGACCAGGGCAGCCAGCAGGAGAGCGCCCACGACTTGTGTGCGGCTGAGTTTCATGGCTGATTACTGGGCGTTATTGATAGGGATATTATAGAAGAAGATGAAGCGCAGTTCGATGAAAGGCCCCTTGAATTGCGGAGGCAGCGGATCGAAGGGGTTGGTGGTTCGAATCGCGGACATCGCCGCGGTATCCAGCGGATCTTTCCCAGAAGTTCGCTCCAAGTTGTAGTTTTCCGAGGGGAAAGAACCGTCGCGATTGATGCGGAAGGTGATCGCGACGATGCCCTTATCGCCCATGTAGGCGGATTCGGGCATGACGGCATACCAATTCTGTTTCACTCTGGCGACGAGGCGCGTGATGTAACTGTTGAAATCAACGCCTTCCGTCGGCGTCAGGATCGTGACGGCGTTGCCAACCTGCCCGCCGCCTCCGCCTCCGCGCCCACCACCACCGCCGCCAGCGCCTCGCGGAATGCTCCCGCCGGTGCTATACGTTCCACTTCCGGCGTGCTTGACCGCATCCTGCAATTGATCCTGCATTTCTTTGCCGGGCGATGCGCTCGGCAGTCCGAGATTCAGATGTCCGGGTACCGGCTGCGGAGCAGCGGGCAAAAGACGCGACGGCGATGGCGCGGAGTCCACGGGCGGAGTGGCGGCCGTAGGCGGAGGCGGCGTCCGATTCGGCTGCGGCGTGGGGGCTGCAGGCAAATCCGAAGGCGGCCGCTCTGGGTTCCGGGCTGGCGGCGCTTCAATGGCATGTTCTTCCGGCCGCGGCGGCGCCACTTTATTCAATACTTTCGGGCTTATCTTGACCGCGGGGCCCGGAGGCGGCGAAGGCGCGCGCGAGAGCGCTCCGGCATCCGGCGGCAAGTAAACGACGCCCAATTCCTTGCTGGCCAGCTCGATCTCGCTTTGCGTGGGCACATGCGGCGGAAATATTTTGGGCAGGAACACCAGAAAGACGATGAACGCGATGTGCGCCAGCACGGAAGCGGCGCGGGTGATGGCATTTTCTTTGGCGTCACGCTTGTCTTCGCCCTCGACGAGTAGATTGGCTTCGCCGGTCAGGAAAACGTCCGGCTCGACGACTTCGCGCAGTTGCGCCGTCATCTCCGGCGGCTGGTCGAACTTGTCGATCTCTTTCTGCTCGGGCCTTTCGACGAACGCCGGAACGACTACGCGCGAATCGAGAATGGCGATGGGGACGTGTTCGCCCCACGGTTCAATATTTTCGAAAGGCTTGGCCGCCATGCCGCGCGGAACCAGCGTGCGATCCACCAGGACGCCCAGCGGCAGATGCTCGGGAATCGTGGTTTTGCCGGTAAGCGGCGGCGCCTCGGACAAGTCCGAAGGCACGACGGTGCGATCGTCCATGTACGTCGTGAGCCGGCGCGGCGGCTTCCTGGCCTCGCCGTTCTCGAGCGGGCGCACATCTGTGGGCACAAGTGTCCGGGGGATCATTTCGCTTCCTGGGGACTGAGAGCATCCAGTTTGACGCGGCGGGCATGTTCCTGGATGCCTGCCATAACGCGGTCGGCTAACTCGAGGGCGGCGCGGCCGGCGGCGCCATCCACGCGGGGAGGCCGGCGCGTGCGCACCGCGTGGACGAACGCGCGGAGTTCGGCGCGCAGCGGCTCTTCAGGAACCGTGGGAACTTTTTCGAAATTAATTTGCGGAAGCGCGGCGGGCGCGCCATTCGGCTGTCCGGCGGCCTGGTCCACACGGACGCGGAGCAAATCCTGGCGCGTGAAATCGATGGAGACATATTCGTGCGCCTGGAAGAAGCGCATCTTGCGGACACGCTCGGTGGAGACGCGGCTGGCTGTGAGATTGGCTACGGCGCCTGTGGCGAATTCTAGGCGCGCCTGAGCGATGTCTACTTTGTCGGTGATCACCGGGATGCCTACGGCTTTCAGATCCGTCACGGGAGAATCCACGAGCGAGAGCAGAATGTCCAGGTCGTGGATCATGATGTCGTAGACGACGTCTATATCGAGGCTGCGCGGAGTGAAAACGCCGAGGCGATGGACTTCGAAGAACATGGGGTTCGCGACGATTTTCTTTAACGCCGTGACGGCAGGATTGAAGCGCTCGAGATGACCTACCTGCAGAATGCGATTGGCTCGTTGCGCGGAAGCGATTAGACCGTTCGCTTCGCCCACCGTCGCCGCCATCGGCTTTTCCACCAGCACATCCATGCCCCAATCGAGCAAGCGGCACCCGAGCGATGAATGTTCTTTGGTGGGGACGGCGATGCTAACTGCGTCAATTTTTTCGATTTTCAGCGCGTCAATATCGCGGATGACCCGGGTGGTGAATTCCGCGGCTACTTGCGCCGCACGGGAGGCGTTGGTGTCCACGACTCCTACCAATTCGACGCCTTCCATTTCGGCCCACACCCGCACGTGATTGCGGCCAAATTCGCCGACGCCGACCACTGCCACGCGTATGGGCTTCTCGTTCACGATTTCCTTTTAGACGCGGCTTTTTGCGATTCGCCGCCCTCGCCTGCGGCGCTGGCTGCGGCTTCCGGCGCGAATGCCTGGATCGCGATGCCTGCTTCGTCCGCGGCGCGAATCAATTCATCACGATCGAAGAGCAGCGTGCGGCGCGCGTCAATCGCGAGGGCCGTGGCGTTCGAGCGTTTCATCACTTCGATTGTGGCTAGGCCAATCACCGGCACGTCAAAACGCATATCCTGCTGCGGCTTGCTGACTTTCACGACCACCAGGCGCTGCCCGCCCGTAATGCGGGCGGCGCGCTCGATGGTTTCATCCGTGCCTTCCATCGCTTCAATCGCTACGCACGCGCGATCGCGTACGACTACCATCTGGCCCAGGTCCATCCCGGCAATCTGCCGCGCCACCTGCATGCCGTAGGCGATATCCTGCGCTTCGGACTCATCCGGCGCGCGGCGAGTCAGTACTCCCGCGGCGGGTAAGAGGGTGCCGAGAAATTTTGTCGAATCCACCAGCTCGATACCTTCGTCTTCCAGGACGCGCGCTACCGCGCCGATCAGCGAATCCGTGTTTTTGGCCGGCAACGAAAGCAGCAATTTTGCCAGACGCCAGTCCGGGCGAATCGCGCTGAAAATTTTATTGTGCTTCACCTGACCGGCCATTACCGCGCGCTTCACGCCTTCCTGATGCAGCAGGTCAATCGTCTTGCTGAGTTCTCCCAGGCCCACCCAGTGCAATCGCTTTGCGACACGCTCGAGGCCTTGCGAAGCTTCTTCGCGAATCGCGATCACGGCCATCTCGATGCCGCGGCTGCGCGCACCTTCCAGCACCAGAAACGGGAAATCGCCGTTGCCGGCAATCAAACCCCAATCCGAATGGAGCAGATTTTGTGTGCTGCTGGATTGCGCTGACACCATCACCCTATTTCGTCAGACCGCGGTCGGACGAGGCCGACTCGATGAACTGGACTAATGTTATGACGTCCTGAGAGTCCGCGAGGGTTCCACGCATTTTTTCCACGGCTTGCGAGGTGTTCAATTTCGAGCGCAGCAGCAGCCGGTAGGCTTTTTCGATGGATTGAATGCGCTCGGCGGAGAAGCCCTGGCGCTCCAGGCCCACGCGGTTGACGCCCAGGCAGCGCGTGCCGCGCGGCGCGACGATCTTCGAAAACGGCGGCACATCCTGCGTGATCACGGTGTGCGCGGCGACGTAGGAATATTTGCCGATACGGCAGAATTGATGCACCGGGCAGAACGCGCCGATTTGCGCATTGTCCTCGACGGTGACATGGCCTGCGAGAGTCGCGCCGTTTACGAAAATCGTGGAATCGCCGATCTGGCAGTCGTGCCCGATATGCGCGTAGGACATGATCAGGTTCTTGCTCCCAAGCCGCGTGGTGCCGCCGCCCTTCACCGTGCCGCGATTGACCGTGGAGAATTCGTGGAACTCGTTGCGGTCGCCCGCTTCGAGTGACACCCGCTCTCCCTTATACGTCAGATCCTGCGGATCGCCGCCCACCACGGCGAATGAGTAAACGTGGTTCTCGCCTCCCAGCCGCGCCGGGCCGTGAACGACAGCGTGATGCTCGAGCACGCAACCGTCGCCCAATGTAACTTCGTCGCCGACCACTGCGAAGGCGCCGATTTTTACGTTCTTGCCGAGCTTCGCGGTGGAGGAAACAATTGCCCGCGGATCAATTTCACTCATCGAGCTTCTTCACCGGTACTCGCGCGGAAGTATTCGTGGACACCGCCGGTGTGCCGTCCGGTCCCACGTCCACCATCGCGCACATCAAAGTAGCTTCGGCGGCCAGTTCACCATTCACGCGCGCGTGCCCCTGCACTTTGCAAAACGGTCCGCGAAACGTAATGACATTCACTTCCACACGCAATTGATCGCCGGGCACCACCGGCCGGCGGAAGCGCGCGCCATCAATCGCGGCCATGTACATCACTTTGTGGTCGCGATCTTCCACTTCCTGCAACAGCAGAAGGCCCCCGATTTGCGCCATGGATTCGATAATCAACACTCCGGGCATGACGGGCTTGCCGGGAAAATGTCCTTGGAAGAAATATTCGTTGATGGTGACGTTCTTGATTCCCACAATGCGCTTCTTTGGTTCCATTTCTTCGATGGCGTCCACCAGAAGGAATGGGTAGCGATGTGGCAGGATCTTCTGGATCCCGATGCTGTCAAGGATCATCGTCTATTAACCTTTGCTTGCGTTTTGATCGCCTGTAACGTGGAAGTCGCGTGCGCGTGCTGTACGCGCCGCTTGTGAATTGAGTCGCGCCGGTCGGGCCGTTTGTATTTCGCGCCCAGCGCGGATGACCGCACCCACCGATATTAGCCGCCATCGGTGCACAATCACACCGATGCGCAATCAGACAATTCTATACGAAACGCGAGCAGGTGGGAATCGCCGCCAGCAGCGAGCGCCCATGCCCAGACTGAATCCCTTAGTCAGGTATGCGGTACCCAGTCTCCGTGGGTTAGAATCACGCCTCGCGGGAGAGGCGCAATGGCCTCGGCTTTTGCAACGTCCGGCCGTAATCTCTCCTTATTTTGCAAAACGCAATGACGGGCACATGAGCTTCGACCTCCATTTCTGCTGGCGCAAAGTCGAAAGAATAAATTTTGAAGAAGTAAAGAGTTGGGCACTGCAACAAAAATGCTTTAGCTGTAAACACGCTCAGCTTTGGTATGCAAATCCTCAGACGGGGGTTTATTTCAGCTTCAACTTTGAAGCTCCGGAATCACCCGAAGACGCTCCTCGCATAACAGGCGGCTACTTCGATTCAGGTCTGTCTTTCAATCTCAATTATAACCGTCCCAGTTATTTCGGTCTTGAGGCGCTACCTGTCGTCGAGACGCTTGCTGCCCGGTTTGCTTTAAGTGTGTTTGACCCTCAGGCGGTTGGCGATGAACCGAAACTACTAACCGATGTGCGGAGCGAAAGCCTGGTTCAGTCGTGGCTCAAGCATAACAGGTGGGCGACTCTTGCTTTGGCCGCAAACGAAAAGTCTTCGAAGCTATTACGGATGGCGCCATCAGCTTCGCTTTATCTATGGAAATACAGGAGGGCTAAAGACGCCCTTCAAGAAAAGTGTGGAGATGGGATTTTCGTTCCTAGTTTGGTTCCGGTTCGGAAGAAAGGAAGCACCAGCGTGGGCCGCGCGTTCACATACACGCAGGGTTTGCCCATGATTGTGCCGGAAAGCGAATGGATATTTATTGTTACACGTAAGAAGGGATTCTTCCTGCCTAAGAAAGAACAGGACGTTGCCGTGATAAGCGCAGAAACGTTCCGCGCGCGGCTCGTTGGTTGCATCAAAGCGTATCAGTGGCCAGACCCGAGCGTGGAAATCGTTGGCCCTGAGTCTGCTGAAAAAGCCGGTAAGTTCATTCAGTCGATTGACCATACGATTGCTCGGTCCGAGTTCGAAATCATTGGCGCGGACGGCTTCGTTGACGTCGAAATGCCCGACGGCAAGTGACGAAGATGTGGGTTGCGTAAAAAGCGAATCGCGATTCCGGAGTGACTTTGACAAATATCCATATAGAGCAAGTCCTGCGCGATTTGCGCGCGCGGCAAGATGCGATGGTGAAATTGCTTGGCGAACTTGTGCGTTGCGAATCGCCTAGCCACGATAAGGCTGCTGTGGACCGCTGCGGGCAGCTTGTGGCGCGCGAATGGAAAAGGCGTGGCGCGAACGTGCGGATTCTTCGTCAGGCGGAACGCGGGAATCACGTGCGTGCGGAAATTTGGCTTGGTAACGGGAAACCTGCCGGACAGATCATGGTCCTTGGACATCTGGACACCGTGTATCCGCTTGGGACGCTTGCGAAGATGCCATTTCGCGTTTCGGGTGGACGGGCTTGGGGCCCTGGAACGTTCGACATGAAGGGCGGCTTGGTGCTGGCGCTCTTTGCCGCGGACGCTCTGCGCGCGGCGGGCATTGCACCGGCGAAGCGCTTTATCTTTTTGTGGACTTCGGACGAAGAGATCGGCAGCGAGAGTTCGCGGCGCGCGATCGAGCAGGAAGCGCGGCGAAGCGATGCTGTGCTGGTGCTCGAGCCGGCGTTTGGAACCGATGGGCGTTTGAAAACGCAGCGCAAGGGCGTCGGCGGGGCGGAGATTATCGTTACGGGGCGTTCGGCGCATGCGGGGATTGATCCTGAAAAGGGCGTCAATGCGGTGCATGAGCTGGCGCTCCAGATCGAACGCTTGATGCGGTTGAACGATCCGCGGCGCGGGATCACGGTGCAAACTACTGTGGTGAGCGGAGGGACGCTTACCAACGTGGTGCCGGAGCATGCGCAGGCTTCGGTAGACATTCGTTATGCGCGCCTGGCGGATGCGGCGCGGCTTGGCAGGAAATTGCGCGACGTGCGGCCCATGCTGAGAGGCGCGCGGGTTGAATTGCGTCGCACTGGAGACCGGCCTCCGCTCGAACGCTCTGCCGCCGTGCGCAAATTATTCGCGCAGGCGCAATCGCTGATGCGCGAAATGGGATTGCCACTTGGCGAAGCGTCTACTGGGGGAGGTTCGGACGGCAGCTTCACTGCGGCGGTGGGTGTGCCGACGCTTGATGGATTGGGCGCGGTGGGCGATGGAGCGCACAGCCCGCGGGAGCACGTTTTGATTCGGGCATTGCCGGAGCGCGCAGCAATGATTTCAGGGTTGCTGGCGTCGTTGTGAAAGGCTTTTTGTAGCGGCGGTCTTCAGACCGCCATCGGTCTTGCGGCAACATCGATGGCGCACTGAAGTGCGCCGCTACAAAAGCGATTTCGCATAAAACGTGCAGAATTGAAAATAAATCAGAGGGTTAGCGCACGTCTTCGTGTTGCAGGAATACGATGGCTTGCTGCTGCAAATCTGAATAGTCGTCGTGCAAGGTGTCGCGCAGGGCTTGTTCGGTATCGGGAGACGTATTGATCGCGTCCATCAAGCGGCTGATGTCGGCGATGCTTCCGGTTTGAATGATGGATTCGACGACCGCAAGCGACCAGGCGTACGCAAGCGCGGCGGAGCCGCCCGATAATCCCATCCACGACCCTTCGAGGCTGCCGAGCGCCGGCAACGCGCCATGGCTCCCGGCATTCAGCAACTCGCCCGCGGAACCGATGGTGCGGCGTCCCTCCATGTATTGAGCGACGCCCTCCTGCAACCACGTTGGCGCGCGATTGTGCGTTTTCTGCCCGATGAAGCTGTGCGTCAGCTCGTGCTTCAGCACATGCGCCAGTTCCGGCGTCACGCTGGTCAGCCCTTGCACCGGAATGCGCATGCGACCATCATTCAACGCGCCCACCCAGTTCGGCGCGCGGGTAATATCCGCAAAACCCTGCTCGGTGTACAGAATCACGCCGATCGGCTCGGGCGGAGTGAAATCCAGCTCCGATTCGAGATCGCGAAAATCATCTTCCAGAACGTGCAGGATATCCCGCGCCAAGTCAGGAGTCGCGCTGCCGTTGTATTTCAAGACAAAGTGCGCGGTTTCGCCTTCGCGGTAACTTTCTTCCTCGGCTTTGTCGCGCTCGGCTTTGTCCAGTGCGCGCTCCACTTCAGCATCTGGACGCAGCCTTTCCGCGCGCTGCCACTCCGCCACGGCCTGATCCATTTTGTTCGCGCCGTAGTAAGCCCAGCCCATCAGCTTGGCGACGTCAGGTGAATTGGGCGCGAGGTTGCGCGCGTGTTCGAGCGGGTCCATCGCCGTCGTGAATTGGCTTTGGCGCAAGTAAAGAACCGCGAGGTTCAGCAGCAATCCCACATTGTCGGGCGCAAAACTCAAAGCTTCGCGGTAATGATCAATCGCGGAGTTCGTGTCACCTTTGGCGACCAGGAATTGCGCCGCGGCGTAGTGCCCAGCCGCGACTTTGTCAATCGCGGTCGCGCCGCCGGAGCGGGCATTCACTTCCAATTGGGCGAGGTAGGTGAAATCTATCGCATCGTCGTGAACGGTAAGGCTCGCCACCTCATCATACCCATGGACGGGGGTGACGTCCGGGGCGGAGACCGGCGGCTCGGATGAGGCCTTCGCGGCGGAGGAGTAGCCGAAGCCGTCGCGGTCAATTCTGGCGACGATGGATTTCGGAATGGACATCTGTCCGGCGGGAGTGTCGTAGCTGACGTGGTCGTTATCTTCAGTGACGTTGGAGGCCACAATGCGGCGGCCATTCTTGAGGACAATCGTATCCGCCGCCGCGGAAGACACGGCCAGCAGGACCAGCGAGGAGATGAGCGCTACGGAACGCACACATGAATTTTATCAAGCCGGTTCGCTGGGAGGCGCGCGCTCCTTGCTGAGCGATGCCCTAAGCGGTACAGTCGGGGCCATGCTGAGATTTTTGCGACTTTCGCCCAGCCTTCTCCTGGTCCTGGTGTGCGCGGAAATTCTCAGCGCTCCGCACGCGGCCCGCGCGATGCAGCCGCAGCAGAATCCGCCGGCCGCGTCCGCGCCCACAGCTTCGACGACAATTCCTCCCGTTCCTGCCGCGCAGGCGGTTCCGGGCGACCCGCTGGCACTCTACCAGGCGCTCACAGCATTGCGCGCGGATGGAACGCGCGTCTACTCCGTCCACGATCTGAATTTGCGCCGCGATGTGATCAATTTCGCTTTCTCAGAGGGCAAACTTGCGTTTCTCCAGCCGCTCGGCGGCCGCGTCACCGGAATCGTCTTCGCCGGCCGCGGCCACGTGATCGCCACTCCGCATGAACGCGGCGAACGGCGCTCGCTCGCGCAGTTCCTGGGCGTGCCGATTCTCGATATGGGCTTTTCCGCAGCGTATATCCGGTTCACGGACGACACTGGCGCGGAAATCGAGCGGCAATTGCAACAGAGTGACGCCGAACCCGCCTCTGATCCGGCGTTCGCGCAGCGCTGGGAGCCCGAAGTTGCGGCGTTGGGGTCTTCGCAATCGTTGCGCGTGATGACCGATCTGCTTTCCGCGAATCCACTGCCGTATTTCTACACGCTCCTGGACGGAGATCCCGCCGGTCCGTTCGAAGTTTCCGTGGACCAGCGCCGCAGCGAGCAGGTGCTCATCGGCCAGGTGCGCATGAACAATGGCATCCCGGTCTACGACGTCTGGGCGCATTTCCCCGCCGAGGATTCTGCGAAGGTTTCTCCAGACGCTTTCACGCCGCTGGATTATCGAGTGGATTCGACGATCGGCGACGATCTATCACTTACCGGCAAGACAACGCTGCATCTGAAAACGCTCCGCGCCGGCGAACGCGTCGTGCCGCTGGAGCTTTCTCGCAACCTCACAATCAGCGATATTCGCGGAGACGACGGCCTAACCCTGCCGTACTTTCAAAACGAAGAACTGAGCCGGCGCAACGTGGCGCGTCGTGGCAACGATTCGATCCTCGTCGTGCTGCCCGCTGCCCATTCCGCCGCCCAGGATTTTCATTTAGACGTCGCCTATCACGGCAACGTGATTGCCGATGCGGGGAACGGCGTAAATTTCGTGGGAGAGCGCGGCACCTGGTACGCGCACACCGACGGCACGCACTTTGCCCAGTTCGATCTCACATTCCACTGGCCCAAACGTTTGACTCTGGTGGCAACCGGCGTCGAGAGCGACCCGCAGGAAACTGCCGATGCGAAATCCGGCCGTTGGCGCTCGGACGTTCCCTTCGCTACCGCCGGCTTCAATCTCAGCGAATACAAGACGGCTGCCGCAACGGGCCAGCCGCAAGTTCAAGTCTTCGCCAACCAGCAGTTGGAGGACGCCATTCTCGCGCGTCTCCGCGTGAATTCCGCGAGCCAGCCACCGCCCAGTGCCATTTTCGATCAGAGCCGCCCGGGCCAGATCGTGCAGCAGATTCCCCCGACGCCTCTGCCGCCCAGTCCTTCCGCAGCGCTCAAGCAAGTGAGCGGGGAGATCACGGATTCCATTCGTTTCCTCGAAAAATTGAACGGTGATTTTCCCTTCAATCATCTGGATGTGACGCAAATTCCCGGCTCTTTCGGGCAAGGCTGGCCCGAACTCGTGTATCTCTCCACACTCGCGTTTCTTCCGCCGGATACCGCGGAAGTTGCGGGCTTGAACGCTTGGGCGCGCAGCGCCGCGCGCGACTTGATGCCGTGCCACGAAACGGCCCATCAATGGTGGGGAAACGTCGCCGGCGCCGCCACCTATCGCGACATGTGGATCGAGGAAGGCATGGCCGATTATTTGTCGCTGCTCTACGCCGACAGCAAAAAGCCCGGCGAGCACCTGCTTACGAAATGGCTGAACCATTACCGCGACGAACTCTCCGCCAAAATTCCCGGCTCGGATCATTCCATCGAAGACGTTGGGCCGCTCGTGTTAGGCCCGCGACTCACGTCCGCGAAAGTTCCAGACGCGTATGACACGCTGATCTACGGCAAAGGCGCCTGGGTGATGCACATGCTTCATGAGATGCTGCGCGACCCGGCGAGCAAGGATCCCGACGCGCACTACCGCGAATTTCTGCGCGCGGTTCTGAGCGAGTATCGCTTTAAGCCGCTCTCCACGGAAGATTTCCAGCATGCCGTGGAGCAGCACATGACTCCCGCGATGGACCTCGACGGCAATCACAAAATGGATTGGTTCTTCGAACAATGGGTGCGCGGCACGGGCATGCCGCACTATTCCGTAAAGTTCGAATCCAAAGCGCGAGGCAAGGAATTTATCGTCTCCGGAAACCTTGAACAGGACGGAGTGGAAGACGTCTTTACCGCGCCGGTGCCGCTCTACGCGACGCAAACGGGCGGCAAGCCCCAGGGCCTGGGTGTCGTGGTGACCACCGGCGCTGAAACACACTTCCGCTTCGTCTCGCGCGTGCGCCCGGCGCACATCGTGATTGACCCGAACCTGACGCTCCTCTGCCGCAAAGACTAGCTCCGCGTTTCGACTAACCGCGATAACTCCAGGCTCAGTTCCAACTCCAAGGTTACGGCCGCGCCCTGCAAGAATTATCTGCAACCAGGATACATGTATATGCATCTACTATGACATGAGCCAGCCAACGCTACCGAACCTGCCTTGCCTGTGCGCCAATTTCCGCCGCGCCTCGCGTGCCCTTACCCAACTCTACGAGACGGCCATCCGTCCGCTTGGGATACGCGCCACGCAGCTCACGATCCTGCAAGTACTCACCCGCGCCGGTGATCTGCCGCAAGGCAAGCTGGGAGAAATCCTCGCGATGGATAGCACCAGCCTCACTCGCACACTGGCCATCATGAAGCGGCACGGGTGGATTGCCTATCGCCGTGGCGAAGACCGGCGCGAGCGCTGGGTGTGTCTCGCGCCCGGTGGAAAATCGCAACTCCGGCGCGTCGAGCCGGCGTGGGAAAAAGTGCAGTCGCAACTGCGAAGTCGGTTGGGAGATCGAGACTGGAATAATTTTTTGGAGCTTACACGTCAAGTCGCAAGCATTGCCACAACACAAGGAGGATCGCTATGAAGAACTACGGAAAGTTGACCACGGGGCTTATCGTCGTTTGGTTCTTGTTCGCGCTGTTCGCTTCAGCGGCGCATCTCTTCGAAAACAACGGGAATCGCATCGGAATTGCCGTGGCGATTGCGGCCGCGGCGCCGCTGATTGTGTTTTCGCTGTGGTACGCGGCGTCCGAGGGCTTTCGGAAGTTCGCATTGTCGCTGAATCCCAGAATTCTGACCGGCGCGCAAGTCGGGAGAATCATCGGGTTCGCCTTCTTGCTGATGGAAGCTCACAACGCGCTACCGGCAATTTTTGCTTTGCCCGCCGGCTACGGTGACATGTTCATCGGGGTGACGGCCTTTTTCGCGGCGTGGCAGCTGGCCAATCTGCAGCGCCGCAATGTATTTATCGCGTGGCAACTGCTAGGAATTCTTGATCTAGTGACCGCGGTGAGCCTGGGCGTTACCGCGGGCTTGATTGACCCGCATGGCCCTTCCATGGCCGGGATGACCGTCCTACCGTGGAGCCTCATACCGACATTTTTCGTGCCGCTCTTTACGATTTTCCACGTGATTTGCATCGCACAAGCGAGGGCTTGGAAGGTCAGCACGGAACGGTCAAACCAATTCGCGAGCCCGCTGCAGCATCGAGCGGTCTAGAGTTTTGGGCGCGAAGCTTTTCGCCTAAATATTCGAGTGGTTGTTCTGTGCCGAGCACGGAGGCGCTGCGCAGTTGTCGGGCTTGCTTTGGGCCGGACAACATCCGTGCTCGAATTAATTTTTTCTAATCATTGGCCGCGCGGCTATTTTTTCCATCTTCGCATTTTTTCTTCGTCCCCACAGATTTTTTCCCTTTGACCTTGCGTCCCAGCGTCTGAGGTTTTATCCTAGCGGTCGTAAATCGCACTTGCATTGATTTGGATGTGCCGTTGTACGGACGGACGATAATTACAGTCGTTATTCGTAAGTTTGCAATCCATAGAAACGCTGCACCGTAACTGGCCGATTTCGCGGGGTCGAGCAACCGGCCGTTTCGCATTTTTTATGCCCCTTCTTTAGGCTCGCAAGCATCTATTACTATTTTCCTGGGGTTACTGCGTGGATTCTGAGGGCGCTGAAAGTCCAGTCCAATCAACTTCGGCTCACCCGATCATTGAGCCGGGGCACACGCTTGGATCCGTAACAGACAAGATCAGCTCGATCGTGCTCGGTCGCGGCACTTCGAAGGGCTGGCTCTTCGGCTTCGCCATCTCGTTTTGCCTCCTAATGCTTCTGAATTTCACCGTTGGCTTGTTGCTGATTAAGGGTGTGGGCATTTGGGGCATCAATATTCCCGTCGGCTGGGGCTTTGCGATCGTCAATTTCGTCTGGTGGATCGGCATCGGCCACGCCGGGACGCTGATCTCCGCGATTTTGCTGTTGTTGCGGCAACAGTGGCGCACATCCATCAATCGATTCGCGGAAGCGATGACGCTCTTCGCGGTCGCCTGCGCCGGGATGTTTCCGCTGCTGCACATGGGCCGCCCATGGCTTTTCTACTGGCTGATGCCCTTGCCGAATCCGATGTGGCTGTGGCCGCAATTTCGCAGCCCGCTGGTGTGGGACGTTTTCGCGGTGTCGACATACGCCACCGTATCTTTGCTCTTTTGGTTCGTGGGCTTGATTCCCGACCTCGCGACGCTGCGCGATCGCGCCAAGAACCGCCCTGCGCAAATAATTTACGGGATGCTGGCAATGGGCTGGCGCGGCTCCGCGGTGCACTGGTCGCGCTATGAAACCGCTTCGATATTGCTGGCGGGCTTGGCAACGCCGCTGGTCGTTTCCGTGCACACCGTAGTGAGCTTCGACTTTTCCGTTGCGCAGCTGGCCGGCTGGCACACCACGATTTTCCCGCCCTACTTTGTGGCCGGCGCCATCTATTCGGGTTTCGCGATGGTTATGACTCTGGCGATTCCGATTCGCAAGTTCTACCACCTGGAAGATTTCATCACCATGCGGCACCTGGGCAACATGGCCAAAGTCATGCTGGCCACCGGGCTGATCGTCGCCTACGGCTACATGATGGAAACTTTCATGGCCTTCTATAGCGGCAATCAATTCGACCGCTTCGCCATCATCAATCGCTGGACCGGCCCGTACGCATTTTTCTACTGGCTGCTGATTGCCTGCAACATCGTGATCCCGCAGTGCATGTGGTCGCGCAAAGTGCGCAATAGCGTGGGAACGCTGTTCGTGATTTCACTGGTCGTGAACGTGGGCATGTGGCTGGAGCGTTTTGTGATCGTGGTGATCAGCCTGCATCGCGATTTTCTGCCCTCGTCCTGGGGCATGTATTACCCCACGCGCTGGGATTGGGCCACGTTTGTCGGCACGATCGGTTTGTTCTTGACGTTGCTGTTCCTCTTCATCCGCTTCCTGCCGGTGATCTCAATTTACGAAATGAGGTCGCTGGTGGAGGAAACGAGCGAAGAGAATCCCAAGAAATAGGAGCGGGCGCACAGTTCGATGCCGCAAATTTTTCATCACAGCACGAACACGATTTCGCGATTGAGCATCTATGGCGCCGTGTTCTTCATCGCGATTCTTGGCGCGGTGCTGTACCGCATCGAATTGTCGCCATTCTATACGCGCGTGAACGAAGCTCGCGAACAGCCCGTGCCCTTCAGCCACAAGCATCACGCTGGTGAGTTGGGAATTGATTGCCGCTACTGCCACACCACCGTCGAGAAATCATCATTCGCGGGCATTCCGCCCACGCAGACGTGCATGACTTGCCATTCGCAGATCTGGACCAACGCGCCGATGCTTGAGCCGGTGCGCGCCAGCTACCGCGACGATAAATCCATTTCCTGGACGCGTGTGAATGCCCTGCCCGAATTTGTGTACTTCGATCACAGCATTCACGTGAGCAAAGGCATCGGCTGCACCACATGCCATGGCCAGGTGGCTGAGATGCCTTTGATGTGGAAGGCCAATACGCTGTACATGGAATGGTGCCTGGACTGCCATCGCCAGCCTGAAAAGTATGTTCGGCCGAAGTCCGAAGTATTCGATCCCGGCTACGTGACGCCTTCGAACCAGCTGGAACTGGGCCGGCGTCTCGTGAAGGAATACAAAATTCAAAGTTTGACTAGCTGTTGGACCTGTCACCGATGAAGGCAAACTGAATAAAAATGAGCTCCGACTCTAATCCGATTCTTCCGACATCCGTAGACCTCGCGGCCATCCGCGCGAGACTCGCGCAGGAAAATGGCAAGCGTTTCTGGCAGAGCCTCGAGCAATTGGCGGAAACCAAAGAATACCGCGAGTTCCTGGAAAATGAATTCCCGCGCGATCCGGCGAAGGATCCGCAAGGCATCAACCGCCGCGACGTGCTGAAGCTAGCGGCTGCTTCCGCTGCGCTCGCCGGCTTGAGCGCTTGCACCAAACTGCCCACTCAGAAAATTGTTCCGTACGTGAAGGCGCCCGAGGAGATCATCGCGGGTAAGCCGCTCTTTTACGCGACCTCCATGCCGCTCGCGGGAGTCGCCGCGGGGCTTCTCGTCGAAAGCCACATGGGCCGCCCCACGAAAATCGAAGGCAATTCCGAGCATCCGGGCAGCCTCGGCGGCACCGACGTCTTCGCGCAAGCTGCCACCCTAGGCCTTTACGATCCGGACCGCTCGCAAACGATCGAGCACGAAGGCCGCATCAGCGATTGGAGCGCGTTCGTCACTGCAATGGGCAACGTGAAATCGCAACTCGCGGAAGGCGGCGCGGGGCTGCGCATTCTTACTGACACAGTCACGTCGCCAAGTCTCGCGGCGCTGATTCGCTCTGTGCTCGCGGAATTTCCGCAGGCTAAATGGCATCAGTACGAACAGTGCGGCCGCGACAATGTGCGCGAAGCCACGCGCCAGGTCTTCGGCAAGCCCATGAATCCCGTCTATCGCTTCGATCAGGCGGACGTGGTCGTCTCGCTCGATGCCGATTTCATTTCTTCAGGCCCAGGCCATGTCCGGTACGCGCACGACTTCGCCACGCGGCGCGCAATGGAAGGCCCTTCTTCCACGCTGAATCGTCTTTACGTGGTCGAAAGCATGACCACCAGCACCGGCGCCATCGCCGACCATCGCAAAGCGATCCGCGCTTCCGATGTTGAAGTGTTTGTGCGACAGCTTGCTGCCGCCGTTTCAGTGCCGAATGTGAACGCCGGTGGCTCAAGCGCGAGCAAGGTTCCCGCGGACTGGACGCGCGCGGTGGCGAAAGATCTCGCCGCACATCGCGGCAAGTCCCTTGTGATCGCGGGAGAAGAACAGCCGCCCGCGGTGCACGCTTTGGCGTTTGCAATGAATGAAGCGCTGGGCAACGTAGACAAGACCATTTATTTCACCGAGCCAATCGAGGCGAATCCAGTTAACGAACTCGAGTCACTGCGCGACTTGGTCAATGACATCAACGCCGGCAAAGTGGAATTGCTTTTCATGCTCGGCGGCGGTAATCCCGTCTACGATGCGCCTGTTGACTTCGATTTCGGTCCGGCTCTGCTGAAAGTAAAAACGCGCGTCCACTCCAGCCTGTACTACGACGAAACCGCCGAACTCTGCCACTGGCACATCCCGGCCGCGCATTTCCTGGAAATGTGGGGAGACGCGCGCGCCTTCGACGGCACCATCGGCGTGATTCAGCCGCTCATCCAGCCACTCTACGACGGCCATTCGCCTTGCGAAATTATTTCGGTTCTCACCAAGGATGCCGGAAGGCCCGCGCACGACATCATTCGCGATTACTGGGCAGGCCAGCGCCCCGAAAAAGACAAAGCCTTCGAAGCATTCTGGGAACGCTCGCTGCATGATGGGCTGATGGCCGGCACGGCATTGCCTTCCGCGGTGGGCTTGAATCAATCGCACGTGGCGATTTCGAACCAGACTCCGAGCGCATCGGAAGGCCTCGAAATCGTTTTCAAGCCTGATCCGACCACGTTCGACGGCCGCTTCGCCAATAGCGGCTGGCTGCAAGAATTGCCCAAGCCCAATACGCGCCTCACCTGGGACAACGCGGCGATGATCAGCACGGCCACCGCGCAGCGCTTGGGCCTCGAAACCGGCAGTTATGTATCGCTCCAGGTTGGCGGACACGAAACGAAGGCAGGCGTCTTCATCGTTCCCGGCCACGCGGACGATTCCATCACGCTTCATCTCGGCTACGGGCGCCGTCGCTCCGGACACGTCGGCACGGGTCCCGGCTTTAACGCGAATTTCATCCGCACTTCCGCGACGCCTTGGATCGCCACCGGACTCAAGATCGAAAAGACCGGCGACAAATATTATTTCGCCGTCTTCCAGCACCAGTACGTCATTGACCAAGATGGCCACCCGCCGGTCGAGAGAGAAGCCGTGGAAGAAGCGCGCCGCGATCTGGTGCGCATCGCGACGCTCGACGAGTACCGCCATAATCCCAATTTTGCTCAGGACCCGCGCGAAGAAGCCACCAAGGGACTCTCGCTCTACCCCGGCTACAAATACGAAGGCTATGCCTGGGGCATGTCCGTGGATCTGAATAAGTGCGTCGGCTGCAATGCCTGTGTCGTCGCTTGCCAGTCAGAAAATAATATTCCCGTCGTCGGCAAGGAACAGGTGATGAAAGGCCGCGCGATGCACTGGATCCGCATAGACACATATTTCCGCGGCGACATTGACGCCCCGGAAACCTATTACGAGCCGGTGTTCTGCATGCACTGCGAAGATGCGCCGTGCGAAGTGGTTTGCCCGGTCGGCGCCACGGTGCACAGTCCGGAAGGCTTGAACGAAATGGTTTACAACCGCTGCGTGGGCACGCGCTATTGTTCGAACAATTGTCCGTACAAAGTGCGGCGCTTCAATTTCCTGCTATTTTCCGACTACACCACGCCCAGCCTTTTTGGCATGCGCAATCCCAACGTCACCGTGCGCAGCCGCGGCGTGATGGAAAAATGCACCTACTGCGTGCAGCGCATCAATGCCGCGAAAATTACGTCCGAGGAAGAAAACCGCAGCGTGCAGGACGGCGAAATCGTCACCGCCTGCCAGGCCGTCTGCCCGGCGAATGCGCTGGTCTTCGGCAATATCAATGACCCGAATAGCCGCGTCGCGAAGCTGAAAGCGCAAACGCGGAACTACAGCTTGCTCGACGATTTGAACACGCGCCCGCGTACCACTTATCTTGCGCGCGTGCGCAACCCGAATCCGGAGATTCACGAGTAGCGCGATGAAACGCAAGCCTATTTACGGATTGCTGGCTGAATTCGAGACGCCCGAAGAGCTTCTCGCCGCCGCGCGCCGCACCCACGATGCGGGCTACAAGAGCATTGACGCGTTTTCGCCTCTGCCGATCGAAGGCTTGGCGGAAGCTGTGGGCTTCCACGGAACGATTCTGCCTGCCGTCGTGTTTACCGGCGGACTGCTCGGGGGCCTCACCGGATTTTTCATGCAGTACTACGCGAACGTAATCAGTTATCCATTGAACATCGGCGGCAAGCCGCACAATAGCTGGCCCGCGTTCATTCCGATCACCTTCGAGCTCACAGTGCTGGGCGCAGCGCTCTGCGCCGTCTTCGGGATGCTCGCAATGAACGGGCTGCCTACGCCCTATCACCCGGTTTTCAACGTGGCGCGCTTCGCGCTGGCGTCGAAGGACCGCTTTTTCCTGGTGGTGAAGAAGCGCGACAAGAAATTCGATCTGGCGGGAACCAAGTCTTTCCTGGAAAGTTTGCATCCGCACGGAGTATTTGAAATTGAAGTCTAGTTCACAATTCGCATCCACGCGCTGCGCGCTCGCGCGCTTTTCCGGTATCGCGGTGCTGGCCGCGGCAGCACTGCTCTCCTCCGGCTGCCGCATGGATATGCATATCCAGCCAAAATATTTGCCCTACGACCCCACCACTTTCTTCGATGATGGGCGCTCCGAGCGGCAGCCTGTCGCGGGCACAGTGGCTCGCGGCCATCTGCGCCTGGATGAATTGCTCTATACGGGCAAGGAGAACGGCGTCGAATCGAACCGCTTCCCCTTCCCCATCACGCACGAAGATCTCGAACGCGGCCGCCAACGCTACAACATTTATTGCACGCCGTGCCACGATTACACCGGCAGCGGCCACGGCGTGATCGTGCTGCGCGGTTTTCCTCCGCCGCCCTCATATCATATTGACCGTCTCCGTGCGGCGCCCGTCGGGCATTTCTTCGACGTGATGACCAATGGCTTCGGCTCCATGTATAGCTACGCGTCGCGCATCGATCCCGAAGACCGCTGGCGCATCGCCGCGTACATTCGCGTGCTGCAATTGAGCCAGCACGCCACACTGCAGGACGTGCCGGCTGACGAACGCCAAAAATTGGCGCAGCCGCAATCTCAAACGCCAGGACAATCGCAATGAGCTTGTTGAGCCAACTCGTGCATGCCTATCTCGTCGGCTATATCTACTGGCTGATGATTCCGCTGGGCTGCATGGCGATTTTGATGATGCATCACCTGACCGGCGGCTGGTGGGGCTATCCCATCCGGCGGCTGCTCGAAGCCGGTTCGCGCACCTTCGGCGTGATGGCCATCCTCTTCATTCCGGTCTTGCTGGGAATGAAGCAGTTGTATCCCTGGGTCAGCGGTCCCGGAGAAATGGGAGGCGATCCAAACTTCCGCTTCAAGCTCGCGTATCTCGCGCCGAATTTCTTCATCGTGCGCGTGGTGATTTATTTCCTGATTCTGCTGATGCTTTCCTACTTCCTGAATAAATGGTCGCGCGAGCAGGACCTCACCGGCGATCCATCACTCGCCAAGAAGCTGGAAGGGATCAGCGGGCCCGGCCTGATTCTCTGGGGAAGCGTCGTCACGTTCGCCATGATTGACTGGGTCATGTCGCTCGAGCCGCAATGGTTCTCCACCATCTACGGAATGATTTTCATGATCGTGGGCGCGCTCACCGCCATGTCCTTCATCATTTTTGTGCTGCGGCGGATGTCGGACGATCCGGCGTTCAAAGCCATCACTCCCGGGCAGTACAACGACCTGGGCAACCTGATGCTGGCGTTCACGATGTTGTGGGCCTACCTGTCGTTCTCGCAATTCCTGATCATCTGGTCGGGCAACATCAAGGATGAAATTCCCTGGTACATGACGCGGGCATTTGGCGGGTGGGCGGTGGTGGCCGTGATTCTGATCGTGCTGCACTTCGCGCTGCCCTTTTTGCTGCTCTTGCAGCGCAACATCAAGCGGCGCGTGGAGCGGCTGGCTACGGTGGCGGCGTTGATGCTGATCCTCAGCATGGTGGATGTGTACTGGCTCGTCGTCCCAGCCTACGAAAAGGATCACCCGCATTTCGGCTCGCTGGTGCTCGATGTCGTGTTTATCGCCGGCATCGGCTTCATTTGGGTCAGCATGTATTTCCGGGAAGTGAAAAAGATGCCGTTGCTGCCGCTGCACGACCCGCGCTTTGAAGGAGAGCTCCAGCATGAGCATGGAGACTAAACACGGGCCCGGGCACGACCCGCGCGGCGCGCCCAACGAGGGATACGAACACAGCGACGCGAGTCCGCGCAGCTTGTCGAAGTGGGCCGTGACCCTAGCGATTGTCTTGATCATCGTTTTCGTCGCGATGAAGTGGCTGTTTGGTTTTTACGGCAAGGAGCAGAGCCTGGGGCGGCCCGCTTCGCCTTTTGAAAACGCGCGCGTGTTGCCGCCGCGGCCGCGCCTGCAAGTGGAGCCGCGCGCTGATCTACACGCCTATTGCGTGCAGCAACTGGACGCGCTGAATACTTACGGCTGGGAAGATCAGCACAACGGAGTCGTGCGCATCCCGGTAGATCGCGCCATGGACTTGATCATGCAGCAAGGATTGCCGGCGCGCGCTGCCAGCGACATTCCGCAGGGCGTGAGCAATCCGATGCCGTTTGTGCCGAAGGTGACGGATGCGCAGGGGCCGTGCGGGTTTGTCACCGAGCGCGATTCGGATCAGGAAATGAGCCAGGAAGCGAAGCGCTAGCCGGTTGCTGCTGGCAGGTGGTTCGCTGCGATTGTGATGCAGCTTCAGATTTTGTGCGGTTCGCTAATTTTGAGAGGGCGCAGAGGAAGTGTTGGTGTCTGCCAAATCGGGATTGGCAAATAGAGTGCTAGGCGCGATCGCGGTGGTGTTTGCGGCGCTGGCGCTTGCCTCTGGCGCGGCGGCGCAGCTCGCCTCCGACCCGATGCAAAGCGTCGGTGTGCGTCCCGACTTGCTGAAACAGGTGGGCATTGACCAGAAGCTGAATCAATCGGTTCCGCTGAATCTTACTTTCCGCGACGAGCACGGGCAGACGGTGCGGCTTGGACAGTATTTCGGGCAGAGGCCGGTGATCCTCACGCTGGTGTATTACAACTGCCCGATGCTATGCACTCAGGTCTTGAACGGTGTCGAATCGGGACTCAAAGAGCTGCCGCTCGATATCGGCAAGCAGTTCAACGTGGTCACGGTCAGCATTGATCCCAGCGAGGGTCACGTGCTCGCGGAAGTGAAGCAGGAGATGTACACCGGAATGTACGGGCGGCCGGGCGCGACGGAGGGCTGGCATTTCCTGACGGGCGATGAACCGCAAATCAAGCAGCTCGCAGATGCCGTCGGGTTCCGCTACGCCTACGATCCCGAAACGAAGCAGTTCGCGCACGCCAGCGCGATCATGATTCTGACGCCTGATGGAAAAATTTCGCGCTATCTCTACGGCATTCAGTTCCCCTCGCGCGATTTGCGGCTCGGCCTGGTGGAAGCTTCCGAGGGAAAAATCGGCTCGCCCGTGGATGCGATTTTGCTGTTTTGCTATCACTACGACCCGCACACGGGAAAATACGGTTTGCTGATCTCGCACGTGATTCAGGCGGGCGGCGCGATTACTTTGCTGGTGCTGGGCGCGCTGGTGCTGGTTTTGTTCCGCGGCGAGCATTACGCGCTGCCCGGAAAAAAGGCATGAACGCGGGCGTGACGCGCAAAGCCGCTGGTCCGCGAAAGGCCTATCTAGAGAGATTATGACCGGTCTGATTCCATCGAGTGTGCAGTCCCTGGCCGCGGTAGGCGCGCTGATTCCGCTGAAACCGACGGCTGCTTCCTCCATCGCCGAGGGCGTGGATCACCTTTATTTCTTTCTTACGGTGATCACGCTGTTTTTCACCATACTGATTTTCTCGACGATTTTCTTTTTCATGATCAAGTACCGGCGGCGCTCGCCGGACGAAATTCCCGAAGACACCAAGGAGCATTTGGGACTGGAATTGACCTGGACGATCATCCCAACGCTCATTACCGTGTTCATTTTTGTGTGGGCGTCCAGCTTGTACTTCGAAAATTCGCGGCCGCCCGAAGCAGCCACCGAAATATTCGTGGTCGGCAAGCAGTGGATGTGGCATATCCAGCATCCCGAAGGCGTGCGCGAGATCAATGAGCTGCACGTGCCGGTGAACGTCCCCATCAGCATCACCTTGACGTCCGACGACGTGATCCACGATTTCTACATTCCGGCCTTCCGCGTGAAGAAGGACGCGGTTCCGGGCCGCTACACCTCGCTCTGGTTCCAGGCCACGAAAATCGGCACGTACCACATTTTCTGCGGGCAATATTGCGGCGCGGATCACGCCGAAATGATTGGGTGGGTGTACGTGATGTCCGACTCGGACTACGCGGCATGGCTTTCGGGCGGCTCGAAAAACGAATCCATGGCGCAAACGGGAGAGCGGCTCTTCACGCAGCTCGGCTGCGTCACTTGCCACGTTGCGGAGGGCACCGGTCGCGGGCCCTCTCTGGTCGGCCTCTACGGCAAACCGGAAAAGCTCCGCAGTGGCGACATGAGAGTGGTCGATGAAACGCTCATCCGCCAGGCGATCGTGAATCCTAATTCCATCTCGTTGCCCAATTATCCGCCGATCATGCCCACCTTCCAGGGGCAGATCAACGAGGAGCAGGTATTGCAGCTGATCGCCTACGTGAAATCCCTCGGCCCGGAAGAAAGGAAGACCAACGCGAAATGAGCACCACGGCCATTGCGGAACCTCCCGGCCACGACCTTCCGGCCGGTTCGCGCGTTAACTACCTGAACGCGAACTATGGCGTGAAGTCCTGGCTCCTCACCACGGACCACAAGCGCATCGCGCTGCTATATCTCGGCTCGATCACTCTGATGTTCTTTGTGGGCGGCTTCTTCGCCGTGCTCATGCGCTTGCATTTGATCGAGCCGCAGGGCGCGCTGGTCGCTCCGGAAACCTACAACAAGCTCTTCACGATGCACGGCGTGATCATGGTGTTTTTCTTCCTGGTGCCTTCGATTCCGGCCACGCTGGGGAACTTCCTGGTCCCAATGATGATCGGCGCGCGCGATCTAGCATTCCCGCGGCTCAACCTTCTGAGCTGGTACATTTATGTGATCGGCGCGTGCTTCACGCTGTACGCCGTCATTTCCGGCGGCGTGGATACCGGCTGGACGTTCTACACTCCGTATAGCAGCACCTTCTCGCACACCAGCGTGATTCCCACGGCGCTGGGCGTATTCATCACCGGATTCTCATCGATCCTAACCGGATTGAATTTCGTCGTCACCATCCACAAGATGCGCGCGCCGGGGCTGACCTGGTTCCGCTTGCCCCTCTTCATTTGGGCGATGTACGCCACCAGCATCATCTTCATTCTCGGCACGCCCGTGATCGCCATCACCATCTTCCTGCTGGGCCTCGAACGCCTGCTGCACATCGGCATCTTCGACCCGGCCATCGGCGGCGATCCCATCCTGTTCCAGCACCTTTTCTGGTTTTACTCGCACCCGGCCGTGTACATCATGATTCTTCCGGGCATGGGCGTGATGAGCGAGCTGATCACCTGCTTTTCGCGCAAGCGCATATTCGGTTACAGCTTCGTGGCCTTCTCCAGCTTGGCCATTGCGATCATCAGCTTTCTGGTCTGGGGACATCACATGTTCGTCACCGGCCAATCCATCTACGCGGGACTGATTTTCTCGGTGTTGAGCTTCCTGGTGGCCATTCCTTCTGCCGTTAAAGTTTTCAACTGGACTGCGACGCTCTATAAAGGATCAATTTCTTACGACGCGCCCATGCTCTACGCGCTCGGCTTCATTGGCCTCTTCACCATGGGCGGCCTGACGGGATTGTTCCTCGCGTCGCTGGCGACGGACGTACACCTCAACGGAACTTATTTCATCGTCGCGCATTTTCACTACATCATGGTGGGCGGCGCTGTGATGGCTTATCTCGGCGGCATCCATTTCTGGTGGCCGAAAATTACCGGGCGCTTATATCCGGACGGCTGGGCGCGCTTCGCCGCGCTGATCATCTTCGTCGGCTTCAACCTGACGTTTTTCCCGCAATTCGTGCTGGGATACCTGGGCATGCCGCGGCGCTATGCCGTATATCCCGGTGAATTCCAGGTTCTGAATGTGATGTCGTCCGCCGGCGCTTCCATTCTCGGCATCGGCTACCTGATTCCGCTCATCTATTTGCTTTGGTCCATCCGCTATGGACCGGTGGCCGGGCCGAATCCTTGGGGCGCGAAGGGCCTGGAATGGCAAACCCCTTCGCCGCCGCCCACGGAAAATTTCGAGGAGATTCCGATCGTCACCGAAGAAGCTTACGACTACGCAGGCACCACTGGAGCGCATCGTGGCTGATATGGCCGCACATGGCGCGCACCCCGAGGGGTTCGCGCATCAATTTGAAGACATGGAACAGCAGCGCGAGGCCGGTAGCCTCGGCATGTGGGTCTTCCTAGTCACCGAAATCATGTTTTTCGGCGGCTTGTTCGCCACCTACATCATCTACCGCGCGCTCAATCTGCACTCCTTTGAAATCGGCAGCCGCTTGCTCAACGTGAAGTTTGGCGCCAGCAACACGGCCGTGCTGATCGCCAGCAGCTTGACGATGGCCCTCGCGATCCATGCGGCGCAGTCCGGCAAGAAGAAAAATCAGCAGATCATGTTCTTGGTCCTCACCCTGGTCTTGGGCGTCCTCTTCCTGTTCTTGAAATTCAATTTCGAGTGGCGCGCCGACTACGCTGAACATCTGATCCCGGGCTTCGGCTTCATCATCCGCCCGGAATGGGGCGCGGCCGGCTCACACGTTCCCATGTTTTTCTTGTTCTACTTTTTCATGACCGGCTTGCACGCCCTGCACATGATCATCGGCTGCGGAATTTTGATCGTCCTGATGTTCATGGCCGGCCGCAATCGCTTCAACTCCGAATACTACGCGCCACTGGAAATCACTGGGCTGTACTGGCACTTCGTGGATATTGTGTGGATCTTCCTGTTTCCGCTGCTGTACCTGATCGGCGGGCGCTACATCATCGGGGGAGGCCACTGATGTCCGAACATATCGTCCCGGTGAAAATCTACCTCGGAATATTTGTCGCGTTACTCTGCCTTACCGCTCTCACGACCGGCGTGGCCTTTGTGGACCTCGGCGCGGAACTGAACACCGTTGTCGCGCTGGCGATCGCCGTGGCGAAAGCCCTGCTCGTCATCCTCTTCTTCATGCACGTGAAATACAGCAGCGGCCTCACTAAAATCGTTATCGTCGCGGGCTTTTTCTTCCTGGCGATCCTTGTTTCGCTGACGCTTGCCGACGAACTTACCCGCGGCTGGACTCCCAACCCCGGCGCTTGGGGCGTCATCGCTCCGCTCCTCCGGGGCATGTTCTAGCTTCCGTCCCTAGCCGGCCAGTGTAAACGTTAGGAACAGCGCGACCGCGCCCACGCATCCAAGCGCCCACAGAAACAAAAGGTCCGCCAGTCGCGCCAGCTTGACTCTCCGCGCGCGGCTTTCCGACCGCAACGCCATGTACGACAAAATCGTCGCGACCAGAAATCCCAGCGAAACAATCGAAAGAAAATTGTCCGCGAGCGTCGTCAACGTTCGAAGCGCGTATAGATCTTGATCAGTCCAATGGCCGTGAGGCAGAGCATCAGTATGTTCGGCGCGTTCGCAAATACCTTTTCGGAAACGTCAATATCGTGTTGCTGTTGCAAGCCCATATTCGCCATGGAGTCCACCTCGCGATTTATTCCGTTCGTCACGCCGCGAAAGTGTAACGCAACCGCCTCGCACTCCACACTGTTTTGCGCCACCGATCAACCGCTTCATCAATCCGTGATAATGACGCGGCGGGACATCGTTAGAACGGGTTCGGAAACGCAGAAGATGAAAGAAATTAATGAGGGACGGTGCGGAAAGCAATCACGGCGTTCAAGCCGCCGAACGCAAACGAATTCGATAGTGCTGCTCCCACCTGCAAAGCACGCGGCTGATTGGGAATGTAATCGAGGTCGCACTCCGGGTCGCGTTCGTTGTAATTCGCGGTTGGCGGCAAAATCCCGTGATAGAGCGCTAGCACCGTGGCAACTGCTTCCAGCGCTCCGGCCGCGCCCAGAACGTGCCCGTGCATGGATTTGGTCGAACTGACACCGATCTTGTCTGCATGCGCGCCAAAAACCTCGCGGATCGCGCTGCTTTCCACCGGATCGTTTCCCGGCGTCCCGGTGCCGTGGGCGTTGATGTAACCCACTTCCTCCGGCGCCATCGCTGCTTCGCGCAACGCGCCGCTCATCGCGCGCGCTGGCCCCCGGACGGTGGGCTGCGTCAGATGATGCGCGTCTGCCGTCATCCCGAATCCGCAGATCTCGCCGTAAATTTTCGCGCCGCGCGCCCAGGCCGCTTCCATCGGCTCGAGCACCATCATCGCGCCACCTTCACCAAGGATCAGCCCACGACGGTCCTTGCTGAAAGGACGGCAGGTATCCGGCGCCACCACGCGCATCGCTTCCCAGGCTTTCAGCATGCCGATCGTAAACATCGCCTCGCTGCCGCCGGTCATTGCGAGATCCGCCAACCCGTCGCGCACCAGGCGAAAGGCTTGCCCGATGGCATGATTTGCCGAAGAGCAAGCCGTTGAAACCGTGTACGTTGGCCCGCTGAGGCCCAAGTCCATCGCGATGTGGCTCGCTCCCGCGTTCGCCATTGTCTTGGGAATCGTCAAGGGGTGCACGCGCCCGCGGCCCTGAACCCACAAGTCTTCGAAGCCCGACTCGATCGCCGCCTGTCCGCCGACGGCGGAACCGCAGACGATCGCCGAGTTTTCGCGCAGCTCGGGAGTCAACTCCACGCCGGAATCGCGCAAAGCCTCGCGGGCCGCCACCACGGAAAATTGCGCGAAGCGGTCAATGTAATTGTCCTTGCCACCTTCGAAATGCTTTAGCGGGTCGTAGCCGCGCACTTCGGCCCCGTTCTGGAAGCGCAGTGCGGAGCAGTCCACGGACTTGATAGGCCCGATGCCGGAAAGCCCTTTGCTGAGCGAGATCCAGCATTCCTGGAGGTTTAGTCCAAGAGGAGAAATGATTCCCAGCCCGGTAACAGCCACTCGGCGCGGCGCCATCGTCAATCCGCGGGAGTAGCCGAACCCAGTGAAGAATCGGGGGGCGCGGCGGCCAGCAGTTTCTTAATGCCGTCCACCACGTCATTCACCGTGCGCAGGGAGCGCACGTCGTCGTCCGGTATCGAAATCTTGAATGCGTTTTCCAGCTCGAAGAGCAGCGTAAATACGTCCAGCGAGTCGATGCCCAGATCCTGCAGATTCGTTTCCAGGGTGATCTTGTCGGCCGGAATGCGCTTCACCGACGCCAGCGTGCTGATCACCTTCTCCGCAACTGCATCAGACATCGAACGTACCCTCCGTTGGTTGAACGCTTGCCAAAGTCGTCGCCGGACGCGTTATCGCGGCGCCAGAGCGTCCGCAATTCCGTTGCGCGCAAACTTAAACCGTATCCGAATCTTCAGCGATAATCAAATTCTAGCAGGACTGCGCGTCCGGCGGCTCTCTGTTTTTCCGGGGTGTAAACCGCTCCCCATTCAGCGCTTGGTGGCTGCGGGCGGCGTCACTGCCGCCGGGGTCGCGACGGGCTCGAGCTCCTTCTGCGCCGCCGTCGGGAGCTTTTCGGTGTTGCTGAGAAAAGTCACCAGCTGCCAGGCCTGCGTGTCGTTCAAAGTGTTACCCCACGCCGGCATCCCGCTCCAGCGAACGCCGTGCTGGATAATGTAAAAGTTCTGGTTCTCCGGCATATCCGGTGCTTCCTTGAAAAACTGCGGCACTGGCGGATTAAACGATTTCCCGAACGGAGCGTCCGGGTTCGCCGGCAATCCGTGGCAGCCGGCGCAGTGGTCCATGTACAAATGCGCGCCCGACACCAGAGTGTCTTCGTTGGCCGTGAGCGGATTCTTCGTCTGTGGCGCGTTGCGGTCAGTGGATGCGTCCACGGCCGCCATCGCCAAGTGCATCTCCGCATGCGACGGTTGATGATCGGCGGTAAAATCCACGTATCCCTGCTTCAACAAATAATAGCCGCCGCCAATAATGAGGATCACTGCGAATATGATTCCAATGAGAAAACCTCTCATATATTAAGTCCCCCTCCAGTTTAGATGTCGCTCCCCAGCGACGGGTTATTGTTTTTCCGCGAGCCGATTGTATTTCTTCAGAACTTCGCGCAGCCGATCGTGCGGCAACGCTTCCACCGTGTGGCCGTCCGCTCCCGTCATGGTCTTTGCCGCCACCAGCGCGTTCACCACGGCCTCTTCCGTGGCTTGCACGGTGGCCTCAAAAAGCCCGTCCATGAGATCGTTCGGCAGCATCTGCACAGTCACGACTTTCTTCTGCTCCATGCCCGCGCCTGGATTCGCAGTCGAAAACGCGATGAAGATGTCGCCGGAGCCGTCCCCCGAAATGCTGCCCAGCCGTCCCAGTCCCAGGGTTACGCGCTTGGCGATCCGCTGCATCTGGCTCGGCAGCAACGGTGCGTCCGTCGCCACCACCACGATTATCGAACCGGTATCGTCGTCCCATACCTTCTTCCCGGTGATTTCGAATCCCACTGGAACGCCCGCGATGCGCAGCAGATGACGCGTGCCGAAATTGCATTGCACCAGTACTCCGACGGTGTAGCCACCCAGTCTATCAGGCAATTTTCGCGACGCGGTTCCCGTCCCGCCTTTGAATTCGAAGCAAATCGTTCCGGTGCCGCCGCCGACGTTACCCTCCGCGATCGCTCCGCTGTGCGCGTCCTGCATCGCGGCGTCGGCGTCGGCGGCCGTCACGTGAAATCCGTTGATGTCGTTCAAATAGCCATCCCACGTTTCCGCCACCACGGGCAGCGACCACCAATCCTCCAGCGGCAGCGCCGTGCCGTATTTCAATTGCCAGGCAATCACCGCGTCGCGCACCACTCCCACGCTGTGCGTGTTGGTGATCATCACCGGGCCATAGAGAAATCCCGATTCCTGCACCCACGTCGTCCCAGTCATTTCTCCGTTGCCGTTTTCCGTGAACCATCCCGCGAAAACGGGATCGAGGCTCTGCTTCCCGCGCGGGAAAATTGCGGTGACGCCGGTGCGCACCGGCCCCTTGCCCACCACCAGCTTGCCTTCGCCGGAAATCAACGTGCGATAACCAACCTCCACGCCCTTCACGTCGGTGATTGCGTCGAGCGGGCCTGGCGTTCCTTCGAAGGGCACGCCCAACTGCCGCGCGCGTGGTTCGGTCTGTGCGCGCCCCACAGCAGCGATCGCCACGGACGAAAGTGCGACAAGAAATATGATTGCAAAACGCTTCATGGCTTGCTCGCCCCCGAAATGGAATTCAATTCGCTCTTGATCTGCTGCAACAGCGCTGTGTTTTTCTCGAGCTCGCCTTCCAGGATTGTCGTCTGCTGCACTAGAACCGGCCAGTTCTCGGCCTCGGCGGCTTCCGTCAATCCCGGCAGTTCCAGATGCGCGTAGGTGTAACGCGTGGCATACAACGAATGCTTGAACCACGGCCGCCCCGGCATTCCCTCCGGATTGCACCAGTTTCGCTCGACCTCCATCAATTCCTGATTCACTTGCGCGGCCTGCGACGCATCCAAACGCCCGCTGGCAATCGCACGCGCCGCTGCGGCATTGAGTTCGCGGCCGGCTGCTTCGAAGTCGGCCACGTGTTGTTGCAGCGCGCCAAGGTCCATGTGGCCATTCACGCGGCTCGCCAGATTCAAATCCACCACGAATTGCCGGATATTTTGCCCGTAGCTCTCGAAATCAAACGGCAGAATTTCCGCGTTCGCCAGGCGCAGCGCCAGCACTCCCCACAATTGCGACATCAGCTGGTGATAGCGATACTCCGGATCGCCGAAATGGTTCATCCAGAAAAAATCATCGTACAACGAATGATAAACGCCGTAGGGGCCGACGAACGTCAGCCCCATTACCGGAATTCCAAGGAAATTCAGGAACACCGTGTGGTCGGAACCGCTGCCGATCCGCGTGTTCGCCAAATCGAAATCCGCCACAGGTTGTTTTTCGCCGAGCTGCGCCTGCCGCGAGAGTTTCCACTCGTCGTAGAGAGTCGCGCCCGAAGGAGCGGGCAACGTGCGGCTCACATTTACCAGTAGCGGCGCGAGCGAGCCGACTGCGTCGCCCTGAAAATCCTTGCCGGACGTCGCCTCATCCACATTCAAATACGCCACCGCTTTTTTCTTCAATTCGTCGGCGTACTGTTCGGCCCACTCCGTCGAACCCGTCAGCGCGTACTCCTCGCCATCCCAGCTGCAAAAAACCAGCGTGCGCTTCGGACGAATTCCCTTCTGCAACAATTTGCCGAGGCCGCGCGTCATCTCCAGCATCGCGGCGGTCCCGCTCGAGGGATCCACTGCGCCATAAACCCACGCATCGCGATGATTGCCGAGAATCACCCATTCGTCCGGAGCTTCGCTGCCGCGAATCCGCGCTTCCGTCACGTAATACGGCTGAACGCGCGTATCCATATCGACTTTCAAATGCACCACCACGCGCCCGCCGCCGATCCTGTAGTTGATCGGCAACCCGCCCTGCCATGCCGCTGGCGCCGCGGGACCATCCATTTTTTCCAGCAACGGTTTCACGTCGCGCCACGAGAGCGGCACGCCCATAATTTTCGGCAGCGTCTTGGCCTGCTCGATCGGAATTCGCGGCGCGCCGGGCACCGACGCATATCCTGGCGTGAGCGGATCGCCCGGCTCAAGAAAATCGTAAGTGATCGCGCCCCGCTGGATGTGGCTCTCCGGGCCCCACGGTCCGTCCGGATACACCGCGCCCTTCGTGTACCCATCTTCCGCGGGATCGGAATAAATCAAAATCGCCGCCGCGCCCAGCTTTTCCGCCGTGTACGCTTTAAATCCGCGATAGCTGTATGGCAGCGAATAGCGCACCAGCACGATTTTCCCGCGGACATCAATTCCCTGCTGCCGCAAATAATCGTAGTCCTCGGGATTGCCGCTGTGTGCGTAGACCACCGGCGCGGTGACTTCTCCCGAGGCGGAGTATCCGAGATAGGCTCCGTCCACTTTCGGATTACTTGTGTCTGGGTCCACGCTGTATGAATCTTCGCGCAGGCTCGCGCGGAAGTGTTTCGGTTTGATCATTTCAAGCGAGATTTCGCGCGGCGAGGAATTCAGCACGTCGTATTCGTGGATGGTTACGTCTTCCAAGCCTTGCGCGCGCCACTGCTCGGCCATCCACTTCGCCAGGTCGTTATTGCGCGCGGAACCCGCCGGGTGCGGCTCCGACGTCAGGTAACGATGAAACTTCATGATCTCGGCGGCGGATATCGAATCGCGGAACGCATGCTCTGTCGCGTTTTCCGCCGCGGCGCCCTGCGCGGAAAAACCCGGCATTTTCGCGACGTCCGCGGCCGTCAGCGATAGCGCCAATGCTGCCGCGCCGAGAAGTACAATTACCGCCGCGGACAAAAAAGCACCCGGCCGATCATCACACCGCTGACCGTCGCGCCTCTGCGGAAAGCCCCGGTCAGAACGACGCAGATGTGCCTCCCGCTCCTGCGAGATGAGTTCTTTCCAGCTCTCCAATCGCGCGTTCCAGCGCGCTTACCAGCATATGAATCATGCCTGTCGTAAACGTGAAAGGAGGCGCCAGCAAAATGTGGTCTCCGCGAATGCCGTCCACGCAGCCCTGGATCGGGTAGGTCATGACGCCGGCCTCAAAGGCGTCCTCCTGAATCCGCGACGCAACGCGCGCGTCCGCCGGAAATGGCGCGCGCGTCTTCGGGTCACTAACGAATTCAATGCCGAAGAGCAAGCCCCTCCCGCGAATATCGCCAATCACCGAAAATCTCTTCAGCGGGTCGAGCGCCTCGCGCAATTCCGCGCCGACCGTCGCCACGCGCTCGAAAAGTTTCTCGCGCTCGATGTAATCAAGCACCGCGTTCCCCGCCGCCACTGCCACCGGATGCGCGTTGTACGTGAATCCATGCAGAAACGCACCCGAACCACGCGAAATTGCTTCCACCACGTGTCCCGCCGCGATCACGGCGCCGAGCGGCGCGTAACCGCTCGCGATTCCTTTCCCCACCAGAATCATGTCCGGCGTGACGCCCCAGTGCTCTATCGCAAAAGGCTTGCCCGCGCGGCCCATGCCGGTCATCACTTCATCGGCGATCAACAAAATCCCGTGCCGGTGGCAGATTTCCGCGATGCGCTGCACGTAGCCCTCGGGAGGAGCCACCGCACCGAGCGTCGCTCCGGAAACCGGCTCAAAGATAAACGCGGCTACGTCTTTCGATCCATCGCGCTCCAGCACACGATCCAGTTCGTCCGCGCAATCCACATTACATTCCGGGTAACGCAGGCCGAACGGGCAGCGATAGCAATAGCACGGCGGGATGTGTCCCCATTCCTTCAGCATCGGCGCGAACGGCTCGCGCCTGCGTACATTTCCAGAGACCGAAAGCGCTCCCAGCGTGCTGCCGTGATAGCTCTGCTGCCGCGAAAGCACGCGGTGGCGTTTCTTTTCACCGCGCTCGATCCAATATTGCCTCGCGAGTTTCAGCGCGGTCTCGGTGGCCTCGGAACCGCCGGAAGTGAAATAGACGCGACCATCCTTGCGCATGTCGCGCGGCGCGAGCGCTAGAATCCGCGCGGCCAGCTTTTCCGCGATGGCGGTTTGAAATTGCGAGGAATGAACGTAGGCAAGGCGCGAGGCCTGCTCGGCCATCGCGCGCGAAATTTCTTCCACGCCGTGCCCGATCGTCACGACCGCCGCGCCGCCGGAGGCGTCCAGGTAACGGCGGCCGTCCGCCGCATAAATGAAGCAGCCTTCCGCGCGCGCCGCTTGCGGATACGCCTTCAAAAAGCTTCGTGGGAATACCGCTTTGTCCGTCATTGGCCGCCGGGTGACCGCCGACTCTGCTTGCGCCCGCACCCCAGGTTCCGAGCACAATCTAAAAGACGAGCGATTCTAGCAGAAATCCCGCTGGCGCCATCACGCGGGCCTACTTCTGCTTCAGCTTTTTCAGGTCAATCGTCGGCGCGGGGAATTTCAGCTTCATTTCCTCCAGCGTCTCGACGATGATGTGCGAAACCGCGAGATCGCGGAACCATTTCTTATTGGCCGGAATCACGAACCACGGCGCCACCTTTGTGCTGCAACGCTCGAGCGCATCCTCGTACGCCTCCGTGTAATCGTCCCAGAATTTTCGCTCGTTGAAATCCGCTTCGGAAATTTTCCAGCGCTTGTCGGGATCGTTTACCCGCTCCATGAAGCGCTTTTCTTGTTCCTTCTTGCTGATGTGCAGAAAAAATTTCAGGACCTTCACGTTGTTGTCGACCAAATATTTCTCGAATTCATTGATCTGCTCGTAGCGCTCTGACCAGACCGCTTTCGGCACCAGGTTGTGCACCCGCACGATCAGCACGTCCTCGTAATGCGACCGGTTGAAAATTCCCAGATTGCCGTACTCCGGCACCGCGCGGTGAACGCGCCACAGATAATCGTGCGCCGCTTCCTCCGGCGATGGCGTCTTAAATGACGTCACGGTGCATCCCTGCGGATTCACTCCGGACATCACGTGCCGGATCGTGCCGTCTTTCCCGGCCGCGTCCCGCCCCTGAAAGACAATCAGCAATGCATGCTTGTGATCCGCATAAAGCAGGTACTGCGAGTGATCCAGCGTCTTGATCGCCTTATCGAGGCTGACCTTCATCGCGTGATTCTTGTCCCAACCAAGCGTCTCGTCCGGGTCGAACTTCCCGAGCCTCACCTTCTTCCCCGGCTTCACCATCAATTCCTTCGTGAAATTCGTGGCCATAAGTCCGCTACACCATCCTGGTGTGGCACGGGTCACCGAGCGAACCGAAACCCGCGAGCCAGCAATCTTTGGTTGTAACACTTTTTTCACATTTGGGCTTCTAGTTCCGCGTTATCATTGAAGGCTGTCAGCGGGTCCCACACGAATGGGGATACTTACGTCAGAAATTCCTGCCGCAATTGAGCCGCTCCCGATCAAAGAGCCGGCCCTCAAACGCCAATATCCAGGCGCGCTGGTAGTGGTGGAAGGAATTGACGGCTCCGGCAAAAGCACCCAGCTCTATCTGCTGAAACGCTGGCTGGAAATCGGCGGCTATCGCATTCATTTCACCGAATGGAACTCCTCGCCGCTGGTGAAATCCGCCACACGCCGTGGCAAGCAGCGCCGGCTGCTGACGCCCACTACGTTTTCGCTACTGCACGCCGCCGATTTCGCGGATCGTTGCGAACGCCAGATCATGCCACTGCTGCACGGCGGTTACCTTGTGCTCGCCGACCGCTATATCTACACCGCGTTTGCGCGCGACGCCGCGCGCGGCTGCACGCCGCACTGGCTGCGCAACCTTTACAGCTTCGCGCCCACTCCCGATATCACGTTTTATTTTCGCGCGCCGCTCGACGTCGCCGTCAACCGCATCGTCGCCGGGCGCCCCAAGCTGAAATACTACGAAGCGGGCATGGACCTGGGCATTTCGCTCGACCGCGCCGAAAGTTTCCGCATCTTCCAGGAACGCATCCTGAACAATTACGATCAGATGATAGATAGCGACCATTTCGTCCTGATGGATGGCACCGTGCGCGTCAATAAACTCCAAAAACTCATGCGCCAGATTGTCGGCGAACGAATCTCGCTGCAACAATTTGCGCCAAAAAATAAATGACGCGCGCCGCAAAAAATCCGCCAAAAACCGACGGCTCGAACGGCCGCCCGCACAACAAAAAGAAGGCCGCGGCGGAGGTCCCTTCGCGCTTCTACGGCACTCCGCTGCCGGGTGTAAAACCCGAGGAGCTCAGCGGCACGCTGATCGTCATCGAAGGCACCGATGGGTCGGGCCGCTCCACGCAAATCTCGCTGCTCACCGAATGGCTCGAATCCGAAGGGTTCGCCGTGCAGACGATGGGCCTGCGCCGCTCCTATCTCGTGGGCGAAGATATTGACGGCCTGCTGGCGGAAAACGCCGTCACGCGCATGACCCTCTCGTTGATGTACAGCACCGATTTCTTCGACCAACTCGAACGGCGCATTTTGCCTGCGCTGCGTTCCGGCCTGATCGTGCTTGCCGACCGCTACATCTTCACCCTGATCGCGCGCTCCGCCGTCCGCGGCATCGGCCGCGATTACCTCCATGGCATTTACGAAACTGCTTTGCGCCCGGACCTGACCTTCTGGCTCAACGTGCGTCCCGAAGTCGCCTTCGATCGCGAATTCAAAAAATCGCAGACCATCAGCTACTGGGAATCCGGCCGCGATATGTCGCTCTCGAATGATCTGTTCCAGTCTTTCATTCGTTACCAGTCCATGATCAAGCGCGAATTCGAATATCTATCCAAGCGCCACGGTTTCATCGAAACGGACGGCGAAAGCAGCGTCTCCGAGGTGAACAGGGTGTTGCGCAAACGCATCGCCTTGCACTTGAGCATCCGGAGCACGCACTACAAGCCTTCGCACGCCTTGTCGCAACTCTGGCGATAACGAGTGGCCGCTCCCGTTCAACTGGCAGCCATTGACGCTGGCTCCAACGCGATTCGTCTCGTCATCGCTCGCGCCACTTCCCCGAAGAACATTGAAATACTCGATAACGAACGGGCCGCTGTGCGCCTGGGCCACAACGCCTTTACTCGCCGCGTTATCACCGGCGCCACGATTTCACGCGCGGCGCGTGCGTTCCGCCAGTTCCGCGATCGCATGGACCAATATAACGTCGGCGCCTACCGCGCCGTGGCCACCGCCGCCGCGCGCGAAGCCCGCAATTATCGCCGATTGATGGAACGGATCCGCCGAAAAGCGGGCATCGAACTGGAAGTGATCAGCAGCGAGGAAGAAGCGCGCCTGGTTTGTTCCGCCGTGCAGTGGGCTCTGGGCGACCGGGTGCAACCGCGGCTGATTTTCGATCTGGGCGGCGGCAGCCTGGAGCTGAGTTTTTATCAACGCGGCATTTTGGAACATCGCATCGGCCTGCCGCTCGGCACCATCCGCCTGATGGAAACCTATTCCATCGAAGGTGCGATTGACGAAGACAACGCCAACCGCCTGCGTCATCACATTCTTTCCCTGCTGCGCAGCGCAATGCCGTCGCCTCCGCGGTTGAGCCGTTCCCTCGCAGTCGCGTGCGGAGGAAACGCCGAAGCGCTGGTGCGCATCGCACAAGGGCCTCCAATCGAGCGTATTCCCGCGATCAATACGCGCCTGCTTCGCGATCAGACCTGGCGCATGTTGGCTCTGGACATTCCGGGACGCATGCGCGTCTTCCGCCTGCGCAAGGACCGCGCGGAGGTCATCGGCATCGCCGCGATTATTTTCAACACGCTCGCCAAGTGGCTCGATCTGCGCACGATGCTCGTACCCAGTGTCGGCGTCCGCGAGGGCATTCTGCTCGACCTCGTCGCCGAACAATATTCCGTGCGCATCACTTCCGAGGAAGAAAAAGGCCGCGCCTCGGAGCTTCTCGCCAGCGCCCGCTGGTTCGCGCGCCGCCTGGATTACAACCCGCAACACGCCGAACAGGTCGGGCGCCTCGCGCTTTCTCTCTTCGACCAGTTGCGGCCCATCCACGAAATGGGCGCGGACCTGCGCCTGGTCCTCGAAATGGCCGCGCTACTTCACGACGTCGGCCACTTCGTCTCGCGTAAATCGCACCACCGCCACGGCGAATATCTGATCCGCAATGGCGAAATTCCGGGACTGCGCGGATGGCGCCGCGACATGGTTGCCGCCGTGGTGCGTTACCACAATTCGAAATCTGAGCCGGAACTCGAGCATGCCTCCTACGCAGCCCTCGATAGCGAACGCCGCCGCCACGCCCGCCTGCTCACCAGCCTGCTGCGCATCGCCGAGAAGCTCGAATCCGAGCATGCCCAGCGCATCGCCGGCGTCGACGTTCAAATTTCCGGACACAAAGCCATTTTCATAATCCGCGCGACGGACGGCACGCGCCTCGACCTGATGGGCCTCGAACGCAAATCCACCCTCTTTGAACGCGAATTCCACCTCAAACCAGAATTCAGGCGCGCTCAGGGCAAAGAAAAGGTAGCCTAGAGGTATGATCCTTTACCTTGTGCGTCACGGGATCGCCGTGAATCGCGACGATCCACAAGCTCCCGCGGAAGCCGAACGTCCGCTCACCGCCAAAGGAGTGCAGAAAACGCGCGCCGCCGCACTCGGCCTGCAGGCCCTGCACGTCAAGCCTGACGTGCTCATCACCAGTCCCTACGTGCGCGCTGCGCAGACCGCTGAGATTTTCGCGGAGACTCTCGGCTTCGCGCTGGCAAAAATCCGCACGCACGATGCCTTGAAACCCGCCGGCAATCCCGCCGAAATCATCAAGGAAGTGATTCGCGTGCGCGCTAAGGAAGTAATGTGCTTCGGCCACGCGCCGCAGCTGGATTTGACGATTGCGCACGTCGCCGGCGCGCGCGGCGTCTTCACTACGCTGAAAAAGGCGGGAGTCGCGTGCCTCGAATACACTGCCGCGCACGGCAAGTGGGAACTGCGTTGGATTCTGACGCCGCGGATGCTGCGTCAGCTAGCGGATTGAAGCCGCAGTGCTTCGGCGAGCTCGGAAGATTGCACGATGTGAATGTTTTGGAACCCGGCGCGCCAAACCTGCCAGAGCGATTCCTTATTGTGATTTGCCGATTGGCCGCCCGCTTTGCCCGAATGGCTGGGGGAGCCGTTGGTGACTGCGCTTCCGTTGCCGCCGATTAGTGAGCGGAATTCGTCCAGCCGCGTTTTTCGCGCTTCTTCGATTTTCTGATACCACTGCAGCACTGGCGCTTCCGGCAATTTCGCGCGCTGCCGCCGGATTTCGCTGCGCAACACGTCCATATCATGCACTTCGCCGAGCAAATCCTGGATACGCTTCAGGTTTTTGCACCAAGGCTCATAGCGCTGTGGCATGAAATTTTCCAGCGTGTAACGAAACCCCTTCAAGCCGATCCGCAGCCGATGCCATGCGATGCGGCTCCGCCCCTTGCGCGCCCTCTGATAAAGCTCGGCCGCTTCATTCAAACGCGTCAAAGCCAGCCGCTGAAACACCACGCTCTCCGGCGGAAAGAATTGCGCCTTATCGCTGAGCTTCTGCGACCATTTCCGCCAGTTCTTGCGGTCGAAATCCTCCAGCGCCTTTTCCGCATCTTTCTGCTGTTTGCTCTCGGCTTGCTCCAGTGTCTTCAGCAGAAGCTTTCGCACCGGATCATCTCCGGTCGAAAGCTTCTTCAGCCACTCCTGCTCCACCTGCGTATCGCGCAGCGCTCCCAGCGCGCGAAATAATTCCCGGCTGTCCTTCTTAAGTTTTCGCCATCCGCGGTCGGGATTCACTTCGCTCAAAGCTTCGGCCATCGTCCGGCAGCGCCGCAGAGCCACGCGCAGGTCATGTACGTCCTTCGCTTTCCAGCCTTCTTGGACGGCCTCCGCCATTTCCAGGACGCGGTTCATCCACGTCTCCATTCCAATGCGTTTCGTCGAACCACCCGGGGGCAATGCAATCGTTTGTGCCACTAGATAATTACCAGCTTTCAGTACGGCTAGACAGAATCACCCATCCTACACCTCTGGTTTGCGATTTTCCAATGCGCCCTGTGGAATTCGGCTTCGCAACTCAGGTTGCGTACTGCTTGAAGCGGTCGAGCGCCAGCTGCGTGTATTGCCCAACTTCGATGAGGTAGCCGTCGGGATCGCGCATGTAACAGCGCAATTCCCAACCGCGATTGTCGAGCGGCTCGGTGAGGAACACTGCCCCCTTCGCGCGCCATTCCCGGTAACAGGCCCAGATATCGGCGACACGCAGGTTCAGAAAACTATTCACCGTATCGAGGTCTGTGGGAGCTTCGAGAAGCACCGTGGGCTTATCGGGCGTCGGCCCGCCTCCGGAATTCAGAATGATCCAGGAATTGGCCAGCTTCACGTAGCACGGATTTTCTGGCTTTATCACTTTGCCGCCGAGAATGCGCACGTAGAAATCCTTTGATTTCTCCTGATCTTTCACCGCGAAGAAATGCGTGACGTAAAATCCTTCCTGCGCAATCGGCGCTTCGGGCAAATTCATAAGGCGCCCCCCTTTTAGTGATTGTTTCGACTCGTAAAAACTCAACCACGAGTTAGTCTAGACTAGGTGCGTCTTTATTTCAGGGAGGTCAACCTCATGGAATTCATCGTAGTGGGAATTCTGGATAGTTACGCCGAGGCCGAGTCCGCGGTTCAGGATCTTGAGTTAGCTGGAATTGTCGGCGGTCAAGTAGAAGTGATCAGCGACGTTGACGAGGACGCACGCACTGCGGACACGCCCGGAGAGCCTTCCACCAAACCGCACGAAGCGCATCACAGCCGCCTGGCGCGTTTATTCGGCGCCGGAGGCGCGCTAAATAAGCCCGAAGTCCGCGATCTTTCCGGCGAGCAACCGAATTACATTGGCGACCAGGAGTATTACGCCACTCACGTCAAGGAAGGCGCGGCCGTGATGATCGTGCGAGCGGCGAGCGAGCCGATCGCCAACCGCGCCGCGGCCATCCTGCACAATCATGGCGCGCGAACTCCGGGACACAAAGACGCGCCAGCTGTCCGCCGCATTGACTAGAGTCTGTTTCGCTAACGGCGGAAGGTGGTTTCGCCCGCTGAGGTACCAATTTTGAGACTCTTGCGCCGGACAGACGCTGCGAACTAGCGGAAGTTGCTGATCAACACAACGTCGCTGGTCGTTTCGCCCTTCGCCAACAGCAATTCCTTGCCATCGCGCGACCACGCAAAATCGAAGATATGCCCTGAGGTAAAATCCGTCACCGGATGCGGCGCGCCGCCCGCGAGCGGCTGCTCCCACACATTCGTCGCCCCGCGCCGCGTCAAAAGATATTGCACGCCTTTGCCGTCGGGCGCCCAGCGCATTCTATTCGCGCCGATGGGCCGCACAAATGTCGCGGTCGCGGCGCCTCCTTCGGCGGGAATCACAGCGATCTTCGCTAACGGCGCCGGGCTCAGCTCCTGGTACGCGCACGCGACCCATTTTCCGTCCGGCGAAATCGCTCCGGTCACGCCATTGCTGGCTCGGTAGAGCTCGATGGGAGTTCCACCATCGATCGGGATGCGATAAAGGATGTGATCCGAATCGAACAGCACCCACTTGCCGTCGGCGGAGCACTCGGAATTAAACACAGCATCGTTCAGCATCGTGGGATTGGAACCATCCGCATCGGTGCGCATCAGCCGCAGCTTGCTGCCTTCGTAGGAATCGAATACCAAATACCGGTCGCCGCAACTGGACATGGAAATGTAATTGCGCAGCCCGGGACGCGGCTGGTCGCGCTGGCTGCCGTCGGCATTCATTAACTGGAGGTCGCTGCCGCGGCTGCGGACCAGCAGCTTGCCATTGGGACCGGGCGCTACGCCATCGTCGGGAGTTTCGCCCGTGGTAATTTCCTTTGCTTGCGCAGTTTTGCCGTCCGGCAAAATCCAAATGTGCGAACTCTGCGAGCTATCGAGGGCCACCAGCATTTTCCCGTCCTGCGTTATTTCCAATGTCTGGCCATAATCGAGCAAATCGTTGGAAAAGCGGCTTTTTTCACCTCCAGGAAAGGACACTACGAACAGCTGCGCGCGATTGTCCGGGACCAGCCCCAGCGGAATCAGGTAGGAATTACCGTCGGGCAACCACGCGGGTCTTCCCGTTTGTTCGGCGCCGAAAATCGTATCCTTCATCGCGCCATCGGCAACGTTGACGGCGGTCACCACCCACTCGGTCGTTTTGCCCGTGTGCAATCCCGAAGCCAGAATCGTTTTTCCGTCCGGCGACCACGAGGCCCCGAACATAAAGCCCGGCCAGTCCTGCAGAGTGGCAAGGAGATGATCGCCACTGCCGTCCGCGTTGGCCTCGCGCAATTCCACAGTGTTGTGCTCCGGCACTCCGCGCATGAAAACGAACTGCTTGCCGTCGGGCGAGAAGCTCAGAGGGCTGTCAATATCGCGGATCAGTTGGCGCGGCGTGCCGCCAAGCACGGGCATCATGTAGAGGTACCGGAAATTCACCGTGCTCTTGTCCGAGCGCACGAAGTAGACGTAATTGCCGTCTGGAGAAAAACTGAGGCCGGCAAACGCCACTACGTCCGGCGCCAGCACCTGCACGTCGCTCTTGGTCGCGACGTTGCGCACCCACAGGCTTTGCTGCTCGCCGTCGCGCAGCACGTAAACGATGTAGCGCCCGTCAGGCGAAATCGCCACTCCAATCGCTTTGCCGCTGTCGGTCAATTTGGTGATCTGCATATTTTGCAGATTCAGCGCGTGGGGGCGGTTCAAAAATTTGTATCCTGCAAAACCAAGAGCCGCCAACACGACTAGGACACCCGCTAAAATCGGTATCGTGAGGTTACGCTTCGGCGCCAGTGCCGGTGTTGCGGCCGAGCCGGAAGACGTGGCCACGCCGCTTGCGACGCCGCCCGAGGACGGAAACGAAGCGCTCGATCCCGAATCGTGTGCCGAAGCGATCGAACCGCTTGCCGAACTCACTCGCCCCGAACTCGTATCGCGCTTCAGCCGCTTCAAATCCGCGCGCATCTCCGCGGCGCTCTGATAGCGCAGGTCGCGGTCCTTCTCCATCGCTTTGAAGATCACTTGCTCGAACTCAACCGGCAGGCTGTTATTCAGCCGCACCGGCGCCACGGGATTCTTGTGCAGAATCGCGTCAAAAATCGCGCCGGAACTTTCCCCCTGGAACGGCAACGCGCCGGTTCCCATCTCGTACAGCACAATCCCAAACGAAAATAAATCCGAGCGAGCGTCGAGATCTTTCCCCAGCACTTGCTCGGGAGACATGTACGCCACCGTCCCCATCGAAGTGCCCGGGCTCGTCAATTGCGCTGTGTCCACACCCACGGTGAGCATGGAGTTGCCGCTGCGCGCCGCGACTTTCGGATTCGCCACTTTCGCCAGCCCGAAATCGAGGATCTTCACGTGCCCGCGCTTCGTAACGAAAATGTTCGCTGGCTTGATGTCGCGGTGCACGATGCCTTCGCTGTGCGCGGCATCGAGCGCGTCCGCCACCTGAATCGCGAGATCCAGCAGGCTATCCAGTTCCATCGAAGGCCCGGCGATCATGTGCTTCAGCGTGCGGCCGTCCAGAAATTCCATGGCGATGAACGCTTTTCCGCCCGCCTCGCCGATATCGTAAATCGTGCAAATGTTGGGATGATTTAGCGCAGACGCCGCCTGTGCTTCTCGCTGAAAACGAGCCAGCGCCTGCGGATCTTTTGCCACATTGTCGGGCAGGAATTTCAGCGCAACGAAGCGGTGCAGCCGGGTGTCCTCAGCCTTGTAGACGACGCCCATACCTCCACCACCGAGGCGTTCCACGATGCGGTAATGCGAAAATGTCTGTTCAAGCAGCGGGTCGTTGGCGGGCATGCGCAGCACATATTAGGTCGCGCCTTTAGCCAAGTCAACGAGCACCAGGGGCTGAGTTGCGTGCGATGGACGAATCACTGCAACGGGATGCGGTAGATGTTCCGGCGGGTACTCTGGACCGTGTAGGCGTACACGGTGGGGGTTACGGCAGAGTCCACAACGTGCGGAATCTCAGGTGCTGTCGTGGCATTTTTCAAATCGTCGTTTACTGCAATTCCTGTCGGCGGTAATTTCGGAAGTCCCGTATCAGGCGCCACCTCCAACAAGTAGCTGCCCTGTTTCATGAGTGCAAACGACATGTACACGAATTTTCCGGAAGTGTCCCAAGTGAGTGAGCAATAGGTGACGCACAGCGTCTCAGACGTGCTTCCATCCACGGCAATTGCCGTAACCTCGGCAGCGTGCTCAGGCCCGGGCCCAGGCGCGGCGGCCACGAACCAGCGGCCGTCCGGCGATATCGCGAAGGCATCAAGGGCGGGTCGCGGAGATATTTTGTGCCGGTCGGCGCCACTCGCTTTCATTCGATAGAGAAAATTCGCGTCGCCCTCGATCGCGCGGAAAACGATATCCCCGTCGGGCAGGAAGAATGGCGAATCTTCGATCGCCGCGGCGTGCGAGATGCGCACGGGCGACGTCCGGCGATTCGTCGGCGCCACCCACAGGCTGGAATGTCCGCTCGCATCGTTCGCCGCGAACACGACTTGCTTCCCATCCTTGGAAACCGAGTAGTCCTGCATGAAATAACCGGGCAGGACGCTTTCGGCGTTCCCACCAGCCAAATCTTTCACTTGCAGTTCGTAGCCGGTCGTTTGGCCGTTTCCCGCCAAGTAATAAAGGTTCTTTCCATCAGATGAAAAAGCTGGTTTCAACGCAAAACCTTCGGAGGAAACCTGGTGATCGCCGTCCTTGTCGTGGTACCAGACGGTGCTATCCTGCGATCCGACGGCGGTGAGCAGCGACTTGCCGTCGGGTGTAAGCGCAACGCCCTCCTGCGAGGTGGGACCGAACGTTAATTGCTCGGGCGTGCCGTCCGGAAAGCGCTGCCGCCAGATGTGATACTGGCCGTCCTTTTGCGCGGTGAGGTACATCCATTCACCGTTAGGCGACCACGCGCCGGAATTGCATTTGCCGACCGCGGGACCCACGACGCGTATCTCGCTGTTTCCTTGAAACGGAACAACGCGGCACGGTAACAAATTGCCCTGGCTATCCATCTGCACCACGAGCACCCATTTGCCATCGGGTGAAAGATAGGAATGATGAATCATGCTGCGCTCGCCAGCAGGAACGTAAACGTCGCGACTCTGCCCGCGGCCTTGGTCTGTGGTGACCAGGACCATGTGCAGTCCCTCTTTTATTTCAGAAAATAACAGGCGCTTGCTGCCCTCGATCCAGGTGAGAGACGAAGCGTTGGGCAGAAGTATGTGCGAGTCCCCGCCAAGCACGGGCACTTCCACGACCTCCCAGGGATCCACGGTACTATATGCGACGTTCGAGCCGTCCGGAGAGAAAGCCGGACCCAATTTTACCGAAGCATCGTGCGTCAGCTGGACAGGCTGGCCATCTGGCATGAACTTCACATAAATTTGTCCCGGCCCCATGAAGGAATTGCTCCCGCGGATGAAGGCAAGCATGCGCCCATCCGGCGAGAGAGTGGGGTACACGGCGGAATCCGTGAAAAAAGTAATTTGTTCCCAATCTTTGCTCGGAGGTGGGCCGACGCGCTGCGAACGAAATAGAAAAAACGCGCCGCCTACGGCCGCCAGCACGAATATCGCAACGGCTGCATAAATGCGGGTCCGTCGCCCGGCATGCGCGGGTGCCATCGGCGAAGTTGCAGTGTTCGATTCCGGTTCCCGCTGTTTCGTCGGCACCGCGGGCAGCGTGCTCGCCCGGCCTGAGCTGCTATCGCGCTTCAGCCTCTGCAATTCCGCGCGCAGGTCCGACGCGTGCTGGTAGCGTAGGCTACGGTCTTTTTCGAGCGCGCGGTTGATAATTTCTTCCAGTTTCGCCGGCAAATCCGGATTCAATCGAACGGGGGCGACAGGCTCGCGATTCAATATGGCGTCGAATATCACGCCGGATGTATCCCCGCGAAATGGCAGCGCGCCGGTGGCCATCTCGTAGAGCACCACGCCAAACGAGAAAAGGTCCGTGCGCGCGTCCAGCGGTATGCCTCGCACTTGTTCCGGCGACATATACGCGACCGTGCCTACCGCGCTGCCGGGACTGGTTAGGAATTCTTCGGCAGCTGCTGTGGGCAGCGCAGAAACGCCGGAACCTGCACCGCTCGATTCGCGCTTCGCCAAACCGAAATCGAGAATTTTGGCGTGTCCGCGATCGGTTACGAAAATGTTCGCGGGCTTGATGTCCCGGTGGACGATTCCTTTCGCGTGTGCTGCGTCCAACGCGTCCGCAATTTCGATTCCCAGCTCCACGATTTGCTCGAGCGGCAACGGCCTGCCGGAAATCCGCTGGCGCAGCGTCTGGCCCTCCAAAAATTCCATCGCGATGAATTCGCGCCCGTCCTGCTCGCCGATGTCGTAAATCGTGCAGATGTTCGGATGGTTAAGCGCGGACGCCGCTTGTGCTTCCCGCCGGAAACGCTCGAGCGCGGCGGGATCGTCGGACGTTTCGCCGGGCAGGAATTTCAGGCTGACGGCGCGATGCAGCCGCGTGTCCTCGGCCTTGTAGACGACACCCATGCCTCCGCCGCCAAGCTTTTCGGTGATGCGGTAATGCGAGACGGTCTGCCCGAGGAGCGATTGAGGATCTGCCATTGCGTGCTCATCTTAGGTGGCGCCCGAAACCAAGTCAACGAACACAGCCGCCGCAAGAGCTGCCCTCCGGCACGAGGACGGTTTTGTAGCGGCGGACTTCAGTCCGCCATCGGTGAAGGATGACGCATCGATGGTAAACGCAACACAGGTGGGAAGCACGCCACCAATGGCGCACTAAAGCGCGCCGCTACAAAGGCACGCGGCGGCGGCCAGCAATTTAGTGCTGTGCGCGAAACGGTGTTTTTCGGAGATGTCTGATATATTGTGCCGTTCTTCGGCGTATAAATATCGACTGCACCCAAACCTATGGACGCCATCGCTCTCGAAAACGTCACGAAATCTTACGACTCGGTCACGGCCGTCAACGCCGTCAGCCTCAATGTCCGCTCCGGCGCCATTCTCGGCCTGCTCGGTCCCAACGGTGCCGGCAAAACCACCACCATCCGCATGATCATGAATATCCTAGTCCCGGACGAAGGCTCCATCCGCGTGATGGGCGAACCGGTCACAGACGACACGCGCGACAAGATCGGTTACCTCCCGGAAGAGCGCGGCCTCTATCCGCGTATGAAAGTCCGCGAGATCATTATTTTTCTGGCGGCGCTGCACGGCCTGAGCGAAGCCGAATCCGGAAAACGCGCGGACGAATGGCTCGAACGCCTCGGTCTCACCGAATGGTCGGACAAAAAGCTCGTGGATCTTTCGAAAGGCATGCAGCAAAAAGTCCAGTTCATCACTTCAGTGATTCATCGCCCGCCCGTCGTGATTCTCGATGAGCCTTTTTCCGGCCTCGATCCCGTCAACGCCGCGACGATCCAGGAAATCATGCTGAGTATGCGCGATCAGGGCTCGACGATCGTCCTCTCTACGCATCGCATGGAGCAGGTCGAGCGCCTCTGCGATTCTATTTGCCTGATCAACAAGGGCCGCAACGTTCTCGATGGCGAACTGCGCGCGATCAAGCGGTCCTACGGCAAGAACACGCTGCATGTGGAGTTCACCGGCAGCGACTCCTTTCTAAGCCACCCCGCAATCGGCGAGGTCACGCGGCTCGTCACCGGCGTCGAAGCCAAACTGAAACCCGGCGCCGATCCGCAGGAAATCCTCAAGGCCGCGGTGCTGGCCGGTACGCGCATCAATCGTTTCGAGCTGCTCGAGCCTTCGCTCAGCGAAATCTTCATTGATAGGACGACCCGTGCGTAAAATCTGGCTGATCATCAAGCGTGAATACATGACCCGTGTCCGGACCAAGGGCTTCATTATCGGCACCATCATCGTGCCGCTGATCGGACTGGGTTCCATTTTGCTCGTCGTATTTTTGGTGGGCCACACGGCGAGCCACAGCTTGCGCCTGGTGATCGTGGATAATTCCGGGTCGCTCGCGCCGGCCATCGTGAACCAACTCAACGGAAAACTTGCCGATGGAGAGCCGCAATTCGTCGTCGAGCAAGTCGTCTCGCACACGGAACCTTCCGACGCCGCCCAGCAAGATCTGCGCACACGTATCAATCGAGAGCAACTCGATGCTTACCTCTTGATTCCGCAGAATTCCGACCAGCCATTTGAGCTGCACATGCGCAACCCCGATAATTTCGGCCTGATCGGACCGCTCTCAAACGCCGTCGATCAGGCCGTGATTTCCAGCCGCCTCGCGCAGCGCGGCGTGCACCTTGATGACATGCAATCCATCCTGAAGGGCACGGACCTCAAACTGCTGAAAGTGAGTAAGACCGGAGAATCCGTCGAAAAAGGACAGGGCATCGCCGTCGCGGTTGCGTTGGCCGCTGCGGATATTTCCTGTATTCCTCAATGTTCGCTGCGATCGGTTCCGCCTGCTCGAACGAACAGGACGCCCAGCAATTGCAATGGCTAGCCATGGCGCCGCTGGTTTTCTGCATGATCATCTACGGCGTCATCCTCAACGATCCCACCTCGCATACCGCCGTCATTCTTTCCGAGATTCCCTTTTTCGCGCCGGTGTTGATGGCGCTGCGCATCTCGCTGCAAACGCCGCCAGTGTGGCAGATCGCCCTTTCACTCGCACTGCTGGTCCTCACGACCGTCGCCGTGATGTACGGCGCTGCAAAAATCTACCGCGTCGGCGTCCTCATGTACGGCAAACGCCGCACGGTAGTCGAGCTCGTCCGCTGGATGCGTTTTACGTAGCTATTGCGGGTACGCCGGGTCTTAGCTTTTGCAGTCTGTTTGCCCGATTCGATCGAGTGCCGAGGATATGTAGGGGCGGGTCTCAGACCCGCCCCTACCCCGTTTCCCAGTCTCCCGCCCACAGCTTCGTACTCACCCGACAGCGTAGGATCCGTCAACGCTGTGTCCTCGCCGGCGCTTCAACCCATCGTCATGTAGCTTCTAAAAATGAGCGCGATCTCAAACGCCGTCGCAAAAATCGCGAACGCTGCGTGAAATCGCTCGTCCTTAATTTTGATCGCTACCGCGCACAATAAAATCGAAAGAATCGTGCGCACGTAATACACCCGACCCAATGCACGCAAATACCCGCCACCTTTAACCAACGTATCGGCGATGTCGGCCACGAGCACAATCGTCATCAATCCGAATATCCATTGCCGCCGCGAGTAGTAATACGCTTTGAAGCCGTCGTAGTCCGCCATCTCATCCGGAAAGAGCAGCACGCACAACAAAAACAAAAGCACCGCATAAATCGCGATGAAGAAATAAAGCGGAAACGTCCAACGCTGGATCGCCGCCAGCCGGTAATCCCACCACCAGAAATTGATCAAATAAAGAAATACGAACCACGCCCACAGCAGATGCACCCAGTAAACCCGGTACTGCTTCGGGTGCTGGACGATCCGCGCCACCCCAGTCAAAAGCCGCGAAATCCTCAGCCCCAAAATAATCGAAAACAAAACGCGCACGTGCAGATACATGACCATTTTCAATCGCCCCGCTCTCAGACCGCTGCCGCGAGCCCCGATTGTTGCACGAATACTCTATCCAATTGTTGTTGCCGTGCAACGCTGGCGCTGCACGATGCAAGGTGGGCGTGGTTCGATGTTGCAGAAGTTCCGGTAATGTCCGGCTGGACATCGCCCTTTTCCTACCGGAAGGCTCACAAAGGCCGCGCCCGAAGCATCCGTCTGGCGAATCAGCAATCAAGGCATTTCCACCCTCCACGATAAACTTTCGACTTCCCCGATCTGTCGCGCATAATGGTCCCGGCGGAGGTTCTGCATTGGCGCGCAAAGCTCGCAGCGTGGGTCTTACCCAAGTCTCCCAATGGGATGACGGCGAATTGCGCCGCAAAGACGACTATCTTGCCGCGGAAGAACCGCTCGAAATACGCGTGGGCGACGAACCGCTCAGCGTCACCATGCGCACGCCGGGGCACGATTTGGAACTCGCGGCGGGATTCCTTTTTACCGAGGGATTGATACAGACGCGCGGGCAGCTTACGGCTCTGGATTTTGCGGAGCCGGAAAATGATTCGCAAAACTTGGCGCAGAGCGCTGCGCAGACCGGCGCGAAGAAGGGGAACGTGTTGCGGGCGCAACTGTCGCCCGATACCGCGCCGGACATGGAAAAAATGCGGCGGCACTTTTTCGCGGCATCGAGTTGCGGCATCTGCGGAAAAGCTTCGATTGACGCCATCCGCGCACGCGGCCTCGCTGCGCCGAATGCGGATTTCCGGCTTGGTGCCGAAATCCTGGTGCGTCTGCCTGAAAAGCTGCGCGCCGCGCAAGACGTATTTGAACGCACCGGAGGCCTGCATGCCGCGGCCTTATTCGATGCTCACGGCGAATTGCTCGTGCTGCGCGAGGATATCGGGCGACATAACGCCGTGGACAAAGTGATCGGCTGGGCGCTGCTGGAGGACCGCGTGCCGATCGCGAATTGCGTGCTGCTGGTCAGCGGGCGCGGCGGATTTGAAATTGTGCAGAAAGCGATCGTGGCCGGGCTGCCGGCCGTCGCGTCCGTCTCTGCTCCTTCGAGCCTCGCGGTGCAACTGGCGCGCGAACTGCGGTTGACCCTGATTGGATTTTTGCGCGGCAGAAGGTTCGTGATTTATTCGGGAGACGACCGGATCGCGCCCAACGCATAACGCCCGCGTTGCCTTTGTAGCAGCGCACTTTAGTGCGCCATTGATGACGTGCCTCTCACCGATGATGCGTCTGCCATCGATGCGCCGACTCGCATCGATGGCGGACTGAAGTCCGCCGCTACAAAGTCCCGCGCAGTAGTATGTTGCACACGGATTGCGGCGCGTAGGCCTGCAAACCTCAATTCACCGTCTTGCGGAAATTTTCCGGGGCTAGTTCGTCGTGGTGCTCGCGCATCATTTCGCGAAAGGTTTCGAAAAGTTCAGGGTCCCACCAGCCGCGGGTGGCTTCTTCTTCCATCAGATCGAGCGCCACCTGCGGAGAGAAGGCGACTTTGTACGGGCGGTCGGTGGTGAGCGCGTCGTAGACGTCGGAGATTTGCAGGATGCGGGCGGTGAGCGGAATTTCGTCGCCATGCAGACCATCGGGATAGCCGCTGCCATCGTGCTTCTCATGATGATGGCGAATGATCGGCAGAACCAAGCGAAAAGTTTTCAGAGGAGCACAGATGCGCTCGCCAACCACTGGATGTTTCTTCATCACCATGATTTCTTCCGAAGTTAATGGACCGGGCTTCAGCAGAATCGAATCCGGCACGACGACTTTGCCGATGTCGTGCACAATCCCCGCACGTCGCAGCGCCTTGATGTGTTCTTCGGGGACGCCCAGAACTTCACCCATTCGCGCGGACATCTCGGCCAGGCGCTCGCAGTGCCCGTGGGTGTAGGGATCGCGCGCTTCAATGCTGTAAGCGAGGCTGAGCAGAACCGCTTCGGCATTTTCCAGTTCGTCGGTGTATTGCTTTAGGCGCAGCAGCGAGCGCGTGCGCGCGAGAAGTTCGTTCAAGTCGATCGGCTTGCTGAGGAAATCGTCGGCGCCGGCGTTAATGCCCATGATCCGATCCTCCGTAGCCGATAGGCCGGTGATCAGCACGACGGGAGTGAGGCGCGTTTCGGGCGTGGCTTTGATGTGACGGCAAACCTCGAAGCCGTCCATGCCGGGCATCAGAATATCGAGCAGAATCAGATCGGGGCGAAACGAGGCGCATTCCACGATGGCCGAGGGGCCGTCGCTGACGTCGCGAACTTCGAAGCCTTCGCGGCGCAGTAATAGGCCCAGCGCGGTGCGCGCGGCCGCTTCGTCGTCAACGATCAGAATCTTGTCGTGCATAAAAGCGCGTTCAGGCTCCCAGCCCGTTAGGGCCCAATCGAAATAGCGAGCTTTTTTTGACGCGGACCGCACGTGCCGGGTTGCCAATTGGCAATCGGACCTGTGGGATGGGCTTCGTTCCGCAATTAAACAAATGTATCGCTTCCGCGAAATTCGGACAACCCTGGAATTGAGGCTTGCGGCGAGACTGGAAACGATTCTTTCGCTACGTACGCGACGTCGGATCTACGCTTGGTGCGAAAATGGCCTCCGGCGATTGCGTCGGCTTCGCCTACTACTCTCTGCGGAGCGTGGCTTCAATCAGGCCGTGCGGCTCGTCGGTGGGAAGGAATACTTCCGCGGGATTATCCATGCCGAAGGGAGAAAGATCCACGAGATTGAAATGCTTGTTGGGCAGTGACAGGCGGATTTCGCGGACGCGCTCGAAATTATTCAGCACCACTTCGCCCATCGCGTAGAGCGTGTGCTGTAGCGATTCGCTGCCGTGCTCGGCGAAGGTTTCCAGGATCGTCTGGCGGATGCCGTGCCAGTGCTGGCTGAATTCGATCTCGCCGGGTTCGTAGAGCCAATCGGCGTGAATCGAGGTGGAAAGGATCCGGTTGCGATCTTCCTTTAGCGTGGTGTAGGGATCGCGCAAGAATTTGTCGAACGCGGATTTGGTGGTCTTCAGCACGATTAAATCGGCGATGCCAGCGCGAATGGTCGTGCCCTCGCGCGTGCCGCTGAGCCCGGCGGTGCGTTTCTCGTCGCCTCCGCGCTGAAACGCGGACGCGTGCGGCTTTCCGCCAATCACGATGCGGTTCCAGATATTTTCCGCGGCCTCGATGCTGACGCGAGAGACTTGCGGGTTGTAGGTCAGGAAATGTTCGACCAGATGTTGACAGAATTCCTCGACGGCTTCCACGGGATATTGGCGCGCCAGAACGTAAACCGTGTTCTTCATCGTGTCGGTGGGAAGGATTTTCGAATTGTCGCCCTTGGTGTGCGCGGTTTCGAAATCGCCTTCGAAGGAAATCGCGAGCGTCCATTCGCGGATATCGTGGCGTCCATTCTGGCGGACCACGCGCAGCAGTCGAATTCGCGATTTGCCGTAATTATTTTCCACCAGCTTGATCGTCATCCCTCAGCTCCCGCGATATGTGGAATACCCGTAAGGACTCAGAAGCAGAGGAATGTGGTAGTGCTCTTTTTTGTCGTGAACCTCGAACGCGATCGTGATTTGCGGATAGAAGCTGTGAATCTTGCGCGCTTGAAAATATGGCTGAGTTTCAAAGGTGAGGCGGTAGATGCCTTGCTTGAGCGCGCCGGGTTCGAGAAGATGCCGCAGCCGGCCATCCGCGTCCGTGGCGCCGCGGCTGATTTCTTTCCACCCAGCGCCCTTCTGAATTTCCAGTGTGACTTGCACGCCAGAGGCGGGACGTCCGAGAGAAGTATCCAGCACGTGCGTGGTAATTTGGCTCATTGCGCGAGAAGCTTCTCCAAACGCAGCCGCGTGATTTTTTTCTGCTCGTCCGCCGCGATGTGCAATTCCACTTCGGGGCCGTTCGCCAAGCGTTCTTGTAGCGATTTCAGGATTTCGTCGCTGGTTTTTCCGGCGGCGCAGATCAGGAACACGTGGCCGAACGTCGCCTGATAGGCCTGGTTCGCTGCGGTCAGCACTGCCAGCGTATCGGGCGACGCTATCTGGGCCACGGATTGTTCGCCGGCGGACCAACGCCGCGCGGTCTCTGTTTGCTTCGCCGCGGCTTTCGTCGTGCCGATGGCCGGATGCGCGCGAAACGCTGCGAGCCAGTCTTTGCGTTTGAACGCCTCCCACGCGTCGTCCGACGCATCGTAAAGACCCGCGGCATCCGCGAAAGGCCGGCGCGCGACCACTTGCTCGACCCACTTTTTCGAGCCGCAGCAATCCTGCAGCGTCTTAGCTGCCTGCACGCGCCCCATCTGATTCAATCGCTCGATACCCGTGAGGCGGTCCGCGGCCTGCGCCGCGTGGCCGAAAACGCGAAAGCGGCTCACGCCGCCATCCGGAAAAATATTCAGCCGCACGTGAGTGGCTTCGCCCGCGTCGTGCAGTTGCTTCTGAAAAATATGGCGATGGTTCGGCTTCAGCGGAGTCCGCGAAAGAAGCTGCTGCCAGCCCGCGGCAGAAGCGGACGCGAGGCGCGCGATTTCGGCTTTGCTGCCTTCCGCGAAGGAGGCTTCTACCGAACAGCTATCCGGAAAATTACCTTTGAATTGCGCGGTGTCAATTTCGAGGCGATGAATCGTGCCGGCCATTCCCAGTTTTACGATCACCCAATCGTGGCCGGGTCCGCGACGGCGGCGCGTCTCCCATCCGTCGCTCATGACCTTGGAGCGTCCCGGCATCAGCAGGTTCAATGGCTCGCTATAAAATTGGTCGCTGGACGCCACCGGACGGCCGCCATTTTCTACCGCCGCCAGATCGAATTCGCCTTTCGCGATGCGCGCCGCGTCCGGCACTACTTCCCCATAAAGACGCAGCCGCGCGACGCCGCCATCGGGATAAATTTTCAGACGGATATGCGTGAAACGCCCGGAGTGCGCGATCGGGAAAGGATTTTGCGAATCGCCTTTCAGCTCAGTTTCCGGCAGGAGCTCCATCCATTTCGCGGTGGCGCCCTGGAGTTTTTTCACTTCGTCCTTGTTGGCCGCCGCGCCGCGCACCTCGCAGCCTTCCAGCGAAAAGCGCGCCGGAAAATTTCCCGTGAAAAAACTAGTATCCACCACCACTCCGCGCAGAATTCCCGGCAAACCCAACCGGATGATGCACCAATCGCAGCCTGGTGTGCGGCGGCGGCGCGTTTCCCAGCCGTCCATCCAATGTCCACGGTCCGTGAACTTCTCCACAAAAATCGGCTTGAACTGCTTTACCAGGCTTTCCTTCGGGCCGAAAAATTCGTCGTTGGCGGCAATCACGCGCCCGCCTACTCGCTGAGCTGCGAGATCAACGAATTGAGTGAAATCATTCATACAGCGCCTCGCAGCAACGTGTGACCGATCGGGCCCGCAGAGAATTCTCCGCGTTCGTAAATTTTGCGTCCGCGCAAGATCGTTGTGACGATCGTTCCTTTCAGTTCGCGTCCCGCATACGGCGTAATTTTGTGCCGGTGCAGCAATTGCGCCGGATCCACGCGAAATTTTTCGTCCGGATTCCAGATCACAAAATCGGCGTCGCAGCCCACGGCGATGGAGCCCTTTTTGCGATCCAGTCCCGCGAGCCGCGCCGGCCCCGCGCACAACCACCGCGCAATCTGCGTGACAGCATAGCCGCGCGAGCTCGCTTCCGTCCAGACGGCAGCCAGACCGAGTTGCAAGGACGCAATGCCGCCCCAGGCGCGCAGGAAATCGCCCTCTTCGGGCAGCTTCATCGCAGGAGGACAAGGAGAATGATCGGTAGCGATGAAATCAATTGTTCCGTTTCCGAGGGCTTCCCACAATTTCTCGCGATTCTCCCGCTCACGGATTGGCGGCGCGCATTTGAATTCCGTGGCACCGTCGGGAATTTCATCGGCTGTGAAGGTTAAATAGTGCGGGCAAGTCTCCACGCTAACTTTGGCGCCCTCGTTGCGCGCGTGTTGCAGCACGGGGACCGCATCGGAGGATGACAAGTGCACGATGTGAATTGGCGCGTCGAATTCGCGGCTTAAGCGCAGCAGCAGCGCGATGGCTTCATTTTCCGCGTCGCGCGGCCGGGACGCGAGCCAGGTGCCGTAGCGCCGCGGGGATGCGTTCTTCGCAAGATTGGTGACGGCGTTTTCGATCGGCTCCGGCATCTCCGCGTGCGCCAGCAACGGCGCGCCGAGCGCAGCCAGTTCCGGCAACGCCCCGCGGAGGTGTTCCTTCGTCACGTGTTCGAATTCCGGAACGCCGCTCGGAACGAGAAAACATTTAAAACCGAACACGCCTGCTTCCCACAGTGGCCGCAATGCCGCGATATTTCCGGGAACTACGCCGGCCCAAAATCCTGTGTCCACCCAAAGCTTTCCCGCCGCCGCAGCCAGCTTTTCCCGGAACGCTGCCGCGGAGGTTGTTGCCGGAATGCTATTCAGCGGCATTTCGATCAGAGTAGTTACGCCGCCGGCAGCTGCGGCACGCGTGGCGCTGGAAAAACCTTCCCACTCGGTGCGGCCGGGCTCGTTGATGTGCACGTGCGTGTCCACGATTCCCGGCATCACGACCAGGTCACCCGCTTCGTGGATGGCAACTCCTGCGGCGACATCGTTGAACTCGCTCAAAGCAGTTATTGCGCCGCCGCGCACGTGAATGGCTGCCGCGCGTTCTCCTTCGGGTGTGACCACGCGCCTGCCACGGACGATAAGGTCGTCCGTTGCGCCGAGTGCTGGCGATGAATTGGAGTGAGGGTCCGGAGCGTTGGTCATGTCCGCTCAGCCTGCCAGACTTTCGACGAATTCGGCGAGTAAATTCCGCGCAACTGCGCGGCGATACCGCGATGTGGAGCGAATGTCGTCAATTGGCGCGATTTCGCTAGCGAGCGCGTCCTGCGCGGCTTTTATGATTTCGGCATCCGGCCGCTGGCCACGCAGCGCTTCCTCTGCGCGCGTCGCGCAAATCACCGTGGGCGCCACGCTGCCGAGAACGATTCGCACATCGGCGAGTTTGCCGGCCTCGACGCGAGCCGCCGCCGCAAGACATATTTTCGAAATTGCCTGCGCGCGCCGCGTACCGACTTTCCTGAAGTATTGTTTCCAGGCGTGTTTGTTGCGCGGCAGACGAATCTGGCGAATCAATTCCGACGGCTGCAGATCCATTTGTTTGTATCCGGAGTGAAAGCGACGGTAAGGAATCCAGCGCTGGCCGCTTGCCGAGACAATTTCGATTTCCGCGTCGTAAACAAGGAGGGCGGGCGGCGAATCGGCGGCGGGCGAGGCGTTGGCGATGTTGCCGCCCAGCGTGCCGCGATTCTGCGTGGCGATACTGCCGGTTTCGGCAGCGGCGCGGCAAAGTAGCGGAAATTCGCGCACGAGAATTTCGTGGCGGCGAACTTCTGTGTACGTCGTGAGGGCGCCCAACTCGATATGATCGGCGCTCGCTGTGATGCCGCGCAATTCCGAACAATTCCAGATGTTCAGATACTTTCTGTGCGGCAGTTTTCCCGCTTCCAGCAACACCATCAAGTCCGTGCCGCCGGCGAACGGCTTCCAGACGCCGGGATCCTTCGCCATGCCGTCGAGCGCGGCGGCAAGGTCGCGCGGCGTCTCCATGTGATATCCCGGGAGAAACGCCCTCACGCGCGGGTCCTCGTTTGTGAATCCGCAGCGCTGGAATGCCGCATGGCTTCGACCACCGACTCGAAAATTTTCATGTAGCCCGTGCAGCGGCAGAGGTTACCGGAGAGCCCCTCGCGAATCTGCGCGTCATTGGGCTGTGGATTGCGCGCGAGGAGATTTACAGCCGCGAGAATCATGCCCGGCGTGCAAATGCCGCATTGCGCGCCACCGTAAGTAAGGAACGCCTGCTGCACGGCATGCAGCGTTCCAGCGCCCGAGTCAGCGATCCCTTCGATCGTCCGTATTTTTGCGGCTTGCGCTTGCAACGCCGGTACCAGGCAGCTGTTCACCAGCGCGCCATCCATTTCCACCGCGCACGCGCCGCATTCGCCTTCGCCGCAGCCTTCTTTTGTTCCGGTGAGTTTCAATTGTTCGCGGAGAACGTCGAGGAGGCGCTCCATCGGGTATGCCTCGAATGTCGCGCGCTCTCCGTTCACTTCGCAAGTGAAGGAAGCTTTGCGCGGCGCATCAGACATGCGCGCCTTCCGGTATCTTTGTGGACGTTTTTCGCGGCAGCGCGGCGAGCAATTCGAGCAGGATCTCGGGCGTGATGGGAATTTTTCGGATGTCTGCGCCGGTGGCGTGCGCGATTGCGTTCGCGATTGCCGGAGCCGTGCCATCGAGCGGCAATTCGCCGATGCCCTTCGCGCCGGCCGGGCCGCGTTCGTAGGGAATTTCCTCGAAGAAAACACGAATCGGCGGCAGATCCATCGAGGTGGGCATCACGTAATTGGTCATTTGCGCGTTGACCATTCGGCCTTCCTGCCACATCACATTTTCGTAGAGCGCGAAGCCAATGCCTTGCGCAACGCCGCCTTCGATTTGCCCCGCGGCGAGCGCGGGATTGATGACCTTGCCCACTTCCTGCACGGCGACGAAATCTTCGACGCGAACTTCCGCGGTTCGCGTGTCCACAGAAACTTCGGCTACGTAAACGGCCCAGGCGTAAGCACCGTACGCGTCGCCGCGATAGTGCTGATCGTCCCAGTGCAGGTCGCGCGGATGCCGATACTTGACGAGGGATTTCAGCGGGCCGTGGGCATCAATATATTCGGCGCAGGATTGCGCGAAATCCCCGGCGCTGTGGCCGGCGCCATCGCCCTCGCCCAGCTTCGGCTTCAGTGCACCGCTATCGAGCAGCGTTTTCTTCAGCGCCAGCGCTGCCGATTCCACCAGCTTGCCGACGATCATTGCCGTGCGCGACGCCACCGTGGGCCCGCTATTGGGCACCTGCGCGGTATCGGGCTGCAGAATTTTGATTTGATCGCAGCCAAGGCCCAGCGCATCGGCGGCGATCTGCGAAAAAATCGTGTTGGTGCCCTGTCCCATTTCGGTGCTGCCCGCGAGGACGTGCACGGTGCCATCCCGCATCGCTTCCATCGCGACTTCGGAAGCCAGATATTCTTCGCCTGAGCCGGTGAATCCGGCGCCGTGCAGGAAGGATGCGAAGCCGATTCCCTTCTTGATCGCGGAGTGCGTGTGTGCGCGCGCATTCTCTTCGGCGAATCGCTTGTGCTTGGCGTGGTACTCGCTGAGCGCAAACGCACGATCGAGCAACGCGTTCATGTCCACTTTTTCTTTCACGACCTGGCTGACGGCAAGCGTTTCGCCCTGGCGAACGAAATTGCGCCGCCGCAATTCATCCGAGGCGATACCGACCGCAGCAGCGACGCGATCAAGGTGCCGCTCCAGCGCAAATACGCTTTGCGGCGCGCCGAATCCGCGAAACGCTCCGTGCGGCGGGGCGTTGGTCGCGACCGCGCGGCTGCGAATGCGCACGTTGGGACACTGATACGGGCCGGCGGCGTGAATCGTCCCCCGCGAAAGCACCACGGGCGAAAGAGTTTGGTACGCGCCGCCATCAATCGTGAAATCAATCTCCATCGCGAGGAGCTTCCCGTTGCGCGTGACGGCGGTGCGATGGCGCGTTTTCGAAGGATGGCGCTTGGTGGTCGCAACCATGTCCTCGGCGCGATCGTAAATTATTTTTACTGGGCGCCCGGATTTCTGCGCGAGGAGCGCGGCGTGCGCGGCGATCATCGAGGGATATTCTTCCTTGCCACCGAATCCGCCGCCGGTTTCCGTCTGAATCACGCGCACGCGATCTTTGGGGAAGCCGAACAAAGTCACCAGCGCTTTGTGCACGTAGTAAGGGCATTGCAGCGAGCCCCAGACCGTGACGCCGTCGGCGTCGTTCACTTGCGCGATCACGCCCTGCGGCTCGATGTAGAGCTGCTCCTGCGCGCCGGTTGCGTATTCCCCTGCGACGATGATATCGGCAGTGGCCCACGCTTTGTCCACGTCGCCTTTTTCCACGCGGAAGGTTTTGAAAATATTGTCGCTGCCCCAGATGATTTCCTTGCGCGCGAGAGAATCCCCGATCGAAAAAATCGCGGGCAGCGGTTCGATTTCGATGCGCACCTTACGGCGCGCTTCTTCGAGCAGATATTTATCTTGGTGAGCGAGCAGGACCACCGCTTCTTCGCAGTGGTTGACGAATCCGTCGGCAAGACAGGGCTGATCTTCAATCAGCAGCGCGACGCAATTTTTTCCGCAGATGTCTTTCGCGGTGACGACCGTAAATTCGTTCCACGGAATATCGCCATCGAAACGAATTTCGCGAATGCGGCCGCGCGGCGCAGGGCTGCGCACGGTGACGCCGTGCAGCATGTCTGGAAAAACGAGGTCGTCAACGTAGCGCGCACACCCGGTGACTTTTTCGCGCCCTTCTTTGCGAGGCACCGATTTTCCGATATTGCGCGTTTCCACCGAAAGCCGCCTCAATAGCGGATTTTATCCTTTTTCTCCTGCCAGGCGCGGAATGCGGCGAGCGCGCCATCGTGCGCCAGTTGAATCATGGGAATCCGCCGCTCGGGATGCGGGCGCCCGATTTCCTGATAGATAAACGCGTCGTCGAAGCCAGCGCGCGCTGCATCCGCCGCGGAATTCGCGTAATAAATGCGCGCGGGACGCGCCCAGTAAATCGCGCCGAGACACATCGGACAGGGTTCGCAGCTGGTATAGATCTCGCAACCCTGCAAATCGAAACTGTTAAGTTTGCGGCAGGCTGCGCGGATGGCGACGACTTCAGCGTGCGCGGTGGGATCGTTCATCGAGGTCACCTCGTTCGCGCCTTCCGCGACGATCTTGCCGTCTTTCACCACTACCGCGGCAAACGGACCGCCGGCGCGCTGCTGGACATTCTCCAGCGATAGCGCGATCGCGCGAGCCATGAAGGCATCCGGCGTGGTAGTCATTTGGTTTCCGCGTGCAGCCACCTGGTGGATGCGATGCAAAAGATTGTAACGCAGGCGCTCGCCGGAAACCCCAGAATGTGGCCGGAATCGCGTCGGGCTAGGCGGACTCATCCACATTCATCTGCGTCGCAGTGGAGACTTCGAGTGGCTGCAAGTATCCCGCAGCGAACGAGCGTTCCTTGCGCCGCCAGAAATAAAGCAGCGCACTGCCGATCAGAATCAGCGCGACGGAGAGCCCCGCCCACATTCCCGGCGCGCCCCAGCCCACGCGGAAACAGAGATACGCGCCGAGCGGCAGACCGATGAACCAGTAGAAAAACAAATGGCACAGCATAGGCGTGCGCGTATCGCCCGCGCCGCGCAAAGCTCCGGTGGCTACGGTCTGCATCCCATCAAAAAGTTGAAAGAACGCCGCGACGAAAAGCAGCGCGCTGGCCGCGGGTATCAATTCGGCGTCCGGCGTGTAAATGCGCACGATCTGGCGCGGGATCAGAAAGAGCGCGATCGCCATGCACCCCATAAAGCTGCTTCCCAGCAGCAGAGCGGTCCAACCCGCGCGGCTCGCGGCGTGCGCGTCGCGGCGTCCGAGCGCCTGGCCGACCCGCACAGCGGCCGCGGCGCTGATTCCGAGCGGCACCATATACGTCAGGCTGACCGTATTGAGCGCGACCTGGTGGCTGGCCAAAGGAACGGCGCCGAGCTTGCCGATCAGCGCCGTCGCGACGGCGAAGACGCCAACTTCCATCCCAAATTGCGTCGCGGCCGGCAGCCCCAGATAAACGAGCCGCCAGACGCGCGTAAAATTCGGCAAGCGCGCGGCGTTGCGCAAACCGGTTTTATTGCGGTGATCGTAATAGAGCGCGTACGCGAGGAGCACCGCCATCATATACGTCCGCGCGAAGCACGTGGACCAGCCCGAGCCGACCGTGCCCATCGCGGGAAAGCCGAGGTGGCCGTAGATCAAAGCCCAGTTGCCCGCCAGATTCACCAGATTTGCGGAAACCAGCGCGAACATGACGGGCTTGGCCATATTCATGCCCTGCAAATAGCGGCGGAAAACGAAATAGAGCAGTAGCGGCAGTGTGCCCCAATTGAGCGCCCGCAAATATGGAATCGCCTGTTGCAAAACCGAAGCTTGAATATCGAGCGAGCGCAGCAGCGGTCCAAAGACCCATACGACGCCCATCAACACCGGAGTAATGCCCAAACTCAGATACACGCCGTTGACCAGCGAGCGATGGCAATCTTCCACATCGCCCGCGCCGTAGGAATGCGAAACCAGCGTATCGAGGCCGAGCATCAAGCCCGTGCCGAAAATGGCGGCGGAGTTAAAAAGAATGCTGCCCAGGCTGACGGCACCGATCGCGACGGCGCTATCGGCCTGGCGCCCGACCATCATAGTGTCCACGATAGCCATGGTCATCCAACCCAATTCGGCGAGGACCAGCGGCAGCGCCAAGCGAATCATCGGGCGCGCTTCTTCCGCGATGTAATGTAAAAACAGCCGCTTAATCATGAAAACTCAATCCTGGCGACGCGAGCGAATCCACTTCGGGCAGGCTCTGCAGATTCAAAGCACGCAGTGGCAATCCAATCCAACTCGAGTTTATACTTTTATGGCCTTGGCGTCTCTCGATTGCGGAAGCCCACGATCGGCTTCGCGTGAATCGTTGCGCGAAAGCGCGCCATTGCAACCCAGCCTGGAAGACTTTTCAACCATGGATGCCCCGCGGCATCCGCACGCAAGCGATGGTCAGGAGGAATCCATGCCGACGAAGGAAAAACGCGTCGTACTGCCGGGTAGCGAACGCGCTGTCATGCCGGGAGCCAGCAAAGTTGGCCCGGCGGATCCCAAGGCGCAAATCCAGGTGACCGTGTTTCTGCGGCGGGCTGCCCCGCTGAAAAAAATCTCGCCTGTACAGCGCCAGCGACTAACGCGCGCACAATTCGCCGCAGCTCATGGCGCGAGCCTGAGCGACATCAAAAAAATCCGCGCGTTCGCAAAAGAATACGATTTGAAGGTCGTCGAAGAAAGCGCCGCGCGACGTTCCGTAATTCTCAGCGGCACGGTTGACGCGTTCTCGCGCGCGTTCGGAGTCGAACTAAACCGCTACCAACACGCCGGCGGCACCTGCCGCATGCGCACCGGCACGATTCAGATTCCGGCGAACCTGGACGGAATCATCGAAGGCGTCTTTGGCCTCGATAACCGGCCGCAGGCCAAGGCGCATTTTCGCATCCGGAAAAATAATCCGAATGCCGTAAGAGCCCAAGCCGCTGCGAGTTCCTTCACCGCACTGCAAGTCGCGCAAGCCTACAACTTCCCTGCCAACGCCGATGGTACGGGACAAACGATTGGCATCGTGGAATTAGGCGGAGGCTATCGCGCGACCGATCTCGCCACATATTTCAAGAACCTCGGTATGACCGCACCTAAAGTGACGGCTGTTGGCGTGGACGGTGGCACAAATTCGCCGACCGGCAGCGCTAGCGGACCCGATGGCGAGGTGGAACTCGATATAGAAGTGGCCGGAGCGGTCGCGCCCGGCGCGCAGATCGCGATGTATTTTGCTCCCAACACCGATCAAGGTTTTCTGGACGCGCTGACCACCGCCGTCCACGATACGACTCTGAAACCATCGGTCGTTTCGATCAGTTGGGGCGGTCCGGAAAGTTCCTGGACGCAGCAGGCGCTCAACGCGTTCAGTTCCGCTTGCGAAGACGCCTCAACGATCGGAGTCACCGTGCTGGCAGCGTCCGGCGATGATGGCTCGAGCGACGGCACTACGAGCGGCATGCCTGCGGTTGATTTTCCGGCGTCCAGCCCGTTCGTACTCGGTTGCGGCGGCACGCGCCTCGCGATTTCCGGTGGCTCCATTTCGAGCGAACAAGCGTGGAACGAATTGTCCGCGGGCGAAGGCGCGACAGGCGGAGGCGTGAGCGAAGTTTTCGCGCTTCCGGCTTTTCAGCAAAGCGCGAATGTCCCGAAGGCGCCGAATGGATTCGTGGGACGAGGAGTCCCGGATGTTGCCGGTGATGCCGATCCGGAAAGCGGTTACAACGTGCTGGTTGATGGGGACCAAACCGTGATCGGTGGCACCAGCGCCGTCGCGCCGCTATGGGCCGGCCTCCTAGCGCGCATAAATCAGTCGCTCGGAACGAGCGTGGGTTATCTGAATCCGACGCTTTATGGTGCGAGCGTGGAAAGCACGCTGCACGACATCACCACAGGTAACAACGGCAGCTACTCCGCGGGCCCGGGATGGGATCCCTGCACAGGACTTGGCACGCCGAACGGAGCAGCGCTTCTCGCGGCGCTGGCAGCACCGAGCGCGAAGTCGGCACAGCGGGGTAGTTCGAGCAAAGGCAAGACGAAACCCGCGAAAAGCAAGCCCGCGCCGACAAAGCGAAAGAAAAAAAACTGATCCAAAATTCGCGTGCGGCTTCGTAGGAGCGCTGCTTGCTGCGTCCGGTCTTCTGATAGATCGTCCGAAATATTTCGAGGAATGGAGAGGTTTCTGGCTGCGATCTTCAAACACGCCGTTTGCGTCACGCATGAATCCGCGGGGCCGCCAACTTGCATTACCGCAGACTGTTCCAATTTCTAATGATTCGGTTTTGTCGGACTTTCGGTGAGCTCATCCCAAACCGCGTAAGTAAGTCCGGCGAGCGCTCCGGTGAATATCAAATAGAAGGCCAATTTTTTCCGACGGCGCTTACGCGGCTGTACGACTTGCGCGTTGGCGGACTGCGAGTCCTGCGCCGCGGCCTCGGCCGTGGGTGCAACCGCCGCGGGTTCCAAATCCATCGTCACGCGATAAGATTTTCCGGCGGGAATGGTGTGCAGCTCGCCTTCATTATCGAGCACGAGCGTGCCGCGATACGCCGAAATCACAACCTCCACCGGGCTCGTGATCGTCACTTGGCCGTACGACGGCACGCCATCGCCGGCGCGCAAAATGCCTTCGGGAATTTCCAGTTCGATTTTATCCGCGCCGTTCGAAGCAAAGCCTACCGTACCGTGCGCAACCACCGCGTGCACGATCGTGGAATTTTGCGCCAACGTAGCGGCGCTCGATGCCAGCAAGTAGAGCTGGTTGGTGCCAAGCTTCAAACGAAGCGTCCCTCCCGTATCGGTCTCGACGGTATCGCCGGGAAACACCGTGGTGCCGACAGCTAGCTTGGCGTTGTCCACACTTGCTTCCTGCGCTTGCAGGACCAAGCCGAGCGGCTTTTCATTCGCCGCAAATCCGGGAATGTCCAGCAGCCCAATCACCAACACCACGACCAGGCAAGAGCGCGCAATCAATCGCAAAGGATCCTCCGAGAGGGTACGAATTCAACGTATGCGCTGGAGCAAAAACCGTCAACGAACAAGGCTTGCAATGCTACGTAGGAATTAACGCTGTAGTGGACGTGTAGTGGAATTTCGAGCGTAATTTATTGGACCAGCGGCTTTGCTCGACTTTGTAGCGGCGGTCTTAGACCGCCATTGCTGCCACGGCGCATCACGCTCCATTTCGCGAATCACAAAAATATTGTCATCCCGAACGAAGTGAGGGATCTCTCTTGGCTGTCTTCGGTTTTGGCCCGCCGCCGCTTTTTCTTCCCCTCTATTTCCGCTGCGCCAATGGCCGTGCCGAGTAGTATAGTTTTTGGTCCTGGGGAGGGCCGTAAATGTCATTCTGCCGGCGTGTTACCGCACTTGCTTCAGTTATCATTTCCATCGCGATAATAAGCGCGGCCGCCGCCGCGCAAAATGCCCCGCCAACTCAAACCGCCGCGACCGCCAGCGAGCCGCAATTCAATCCGCGCATGTATCAGGATCTGCAATGGCGATGCATCGGACCCTTTCGCGGAGGACGCACGGTCGCCGCCACCGGCGTCCCCGGCAAACCAAATCTTTTTTACATCGGCGTGAATAACGGTGGCGTGTGGAAGACGACCGACGCCGGCCGCACCTGGATTCCGATCTTCGATAAAGAGCCAACTGGCTCGATCGGCGCGCTGGCGGTGGCTCCTTCAAACCCCGACGTGATTTATGTGGGCAGCGGCGAAGGTCTGCGGCGCCCCGATCTTTCCACCGGCGATGGAATCTACCGATCCACGGACGGCGGAAATACCTGGACGCACCTCGGCCTGCGCGACGGCCAGCAGATCACGAACATTCTGGTGGACCCGCACGATCCCAATCGCGTTTTCGTCGCGGTGCTGGGACATCCGTACGGACCGAATGCGGAGCGCGGAGTTTTTCGTTCGACCGATGGCGGGCAAACCTGGGACAAAGTTTTGTACAAAGACGAAAACACCGGCGCGACGGACCTGGCATTCGATCCCACGAATCCGCAAATCCTCTACACCGATTTGTGGAATTCGCGGCGCCCACCGTGGACCACCGGCGGCCCGCTCGAAGGCCATACCGGCGGCCTTTTTAAGTCCACGGACGGCGGCGACAACTGGAAGCCGCTAACCAAGGGCTTGCCGACGAACGAGCAAGGCCTCGGCCGCATCGGAATCGGCATCGCGCCGAACGATCCGAATCGGATTTACGCACTTGTAGACGCGCAACCGGAAGTCGGCGGCCTGTATCGCTCGGACGACGCCGGCGAAAGCTGGCAGCGCGTCAATCACGAAGAGCGTATCTGGGGACGCGGCTTCGATTTTGCGTGGGTGCGCGTGGCTCCCGATAATCACGACGAAATTTACATCTGCAATACTTCCACGTACCGCTCGATGGATGGCGGCGTCACTTTCACCGCGATCAAAGGCGCGCCGGGCGGCGATGACTACCACACCGTCTGGATCAATCCGGAAAATCCGCAGATCATTTTGCTTGCGAGCGATCAGGGCGCGACGATCAGCGTGAACGGCGGCACGACGTGGAGCTCCTGGTACAACCAGCCGACCGCGCAGTTCTATCACGTGATCACCGACAATCAATTCCCTTACTGGGTTTACGGCGGGCAGCAGGAAAGCGGTTCAGCGGGAACGGCCAGCCGCAGCGACTGGGGCGAAATCACGTTTCGCGATTGGCATCCGGTGGGGACGGAAGAATATGGCTACGTCGCGCCGGACCCGCTGCATCCGAATTTGATTTACGGCGGCAAGGTCACGCGCTTCGACATGATCACAGGGCAAACGCAGGACGTCTCGCCCGTGATTTTGCGTACCGGGAAATATCGCTTCAATCGCACCGCGCCGTTGATATTTTCGCCGGCCGCGCCGCACACTTTGTATCTGGGCTCGAATGTTTTGTTCATGACCAACGACGCGGGGCACAGCTGGCAAATCGTCAGCCCCGATTTGACGCGCGAAGATCCTGGCGTACCTGCGAATCTGGGCGATCTGGCCGCGAACGATTCTGCGAAAAGCAAACATCGCGGCGTGATTTATTCGCTAGCTCCTTCTCCGCTTGACGCGAACCTAATTTGGGCGGGCACCGACGACGGAATGATCTGGATCACGCGCGACGCCGGTCAGAACTGGCACGACATCACTCCTACGGAGCTGACGCCGTGGAGCAAAGTGGCGCAACTGGACGCTTCGCATTTCGATCAGAATACGGTGTACGCCGCCGTGAATCGTTTTCGGCTCGATGATTTGCATCCTTACATTTATCGCACGCACGATGGCGGGCAGACCTGGCAGAAAATCACGAACGGCTTGCCGGATGATTCGCCGGTGAACGTGGTGCGCGAAGATCCGGTGCGGCAAGGATTGCTTTTCGCGGGCACCGAAAACGCTGTTTACGTTTCGTTCAACGACGGCGATTCCTGGCAGTCGCTGCAGCTGAATTTACCGGCGAGCTCGATGCGCGATGTGGTGATTCACGGCGACGATCTTGGGGTAGGCACGCACGGGCGTTCGTTCTGGATTTTGGATGATGTCACTCCGTTGCGGCAAATCAGCGAACAGGTGGCGGCGTCGAGCGCGTTCCTTTTCAAGCCCGAGCTTGCGTATCGCGTACGGCGCAATGTGAATACCGATACTCCTTTGCCGCCCGAGGAGCCAGCCGGCAAAAATCCTCCAGACGGCGCGATTTTCGATTACTACCTGCAGTCGGCCGCGGCGGGGCTGGTTACGCTGCAGATTATTGACGGCGGCGGAAAAGTGCTGCGCAGCTATTCCAGCGCGGACAAGCCGGACGTCACCATGGAACAGCTTGGCAAAGAATTGAACGTGCCGCTTTATTGGATTCGTCCGCCGCAAATTCTTTCCGCGGCGGAGGGATCGCACCGTTTCGTGTGGGACTTGCGGATTCAGCCGCCAGGTGCGGTGCATCACCAATATCCGATTTCCGCGATCGTGCATGACACGCCGCGCTACCCGCTCGGCCCCGCCGTGTTGCCCGGGAATTACACCGTGAAGCTCGACGTCGGCGGGCAAAGTTACAGGCAACCGCTGGTAGTGAAGATGGATCCACGCGTGAACGCGCCCACCGACGAATTGATGCAGCAATTCACGCTCGGTTCGCGGATTTGCGACGCGATGAATACGACTTACAACAACCTGGGGATGGTTCGCGCTCTGCGCGCGCAATTGAGAGATTTGGGGCGGCAGGCGCCGAAAGGCGACGTTGCGGACGCGATTTCCGCGCTGGATCAAAAAACCGCGCCGCTCGAAGGCGAAGCACAAAGGTTTGGGTCTCCGTCCAGCCAGGACAGCTTCGCGCAATTAAATGGACAATTCAGCCACCTGCTTCAAGTGGTGGATGGCGCGGATGCCGCGCCCACGCAAACCGCGCAAGACTCTTTTGCCGATCGCCAGAAAGCTCTGGCCGCGGTAATCGCCACATGGGACGACATCCGCGCGCACACCATACCGTCGCTGAACGATCTGCTTCTGCGCGCCAAACTCCCCACGATCAATTTGGACAAGCCGCTGGAGCTCGAGTCGAATGACGCGGGCGACGACGAGCCGTAAAGCAAGCCAGTAGCGCCGGGGTCGCGCCGGCTCTTCGCCTTTGATTTTGTAGCGGCGCACTTCAGTGCGCCATCGGTGTTGCCACAACATCCGACGGTGGACCAAAAACCGCCGCTACAAAACCATAGACAAATTCCGCACTGCGGCTCAAATCTTGTCTATCTTCGCCGCCAAAATAAAATCGCTCTCCGTCAATCCGTTAATCTTGTGCGTCCATGTAGTGACTTCCGCCTTGCCCCAAGCCAGCAAAATGTCCGGGTGATGCCCTTGCTCTTCCGCGATCGCGCCCACCTTATTCACGAACGCAAGCGCCTGGCGAAAATCGGGAAAAGTAAATGCGCGGGTGAGGTGATGCCCGTCCACGACCTTCCATTGCGGAACTTGCTTCGCCAAATTCTCCAGTTCTTTTCCGGCCAGCGGCGGTACTCCGCCTTTGCAAGGCACGCAGGTTTTGCTCGCAAGATCGCTCATGAATGTAAACCTCCTCGAAACAAATGCGGTCTCTGATTCTACAAGATTGAGCCCTCGGCCAGTGCAAACGTAAGAGTCTTTGTAGGCCGCAGCTTCCGCAGACCCTACAAAAAGAAGTACCATGGCGGTTTGTTTTCTGAAAGTATGGCTATCATGGTTTCGATTTCGAGGGCGATAGATCAACTCCCAATATGGGCGAAGCTGATTTTTTATGGCCTTACAGTCCTTGGGAGCGTGCACTGCATAGCCCATTATGGTTTCTTCTCTTTCCTGCTGCATGTGGTCTTCAGTCCCGAACCCTAAATTCAAACTGACCCACTACCGATCTTTCTGCAAACTGTAACTCTCGCACCTCTTCTGCTATCCTCTTGCGCACGAAAGCTTGCCAGCGACCGTTCAAGCACTAACCTGTGAGGGATAAAAATGCCTGACGAAGTCAGCGAACTGAAAGAACGCGCCGAAAGCGCCGAGCACGAACCCAGTCTCGCGCCCGTCACCATGACCATGGCCGTGCTAGCGGTGCTGGTGGCCGCCGTCACATTACTGGGCCATCGCGCGCACACCGAGGAAATTATTCTGCAAACGCGCTCGGCCGATCAATGGGCGTATTACCAAGCCAAAGAAATCCGCCGCCGCAACTACGAGCTTTTTCTCGACGAGCTTTCTATCTTCTCGCTGCAAAATTCGCAGCAGGCGGACGCCATCAAGCAAAAGTACGCCAAGGAAGTCGCGCGCTATACCGACGAGCTGAAAGAAATCGAATCCGAGGCCAAAAAAGCGGAAGCCGAAGTAAAAATCGAAGAAGCCCGCGCGGACCGTTTCGATCTGGCGGAAGTGCTGCTGGAGGCCGCGCTGGTGATTTCATCCATCACCCTGCTCACGCGCAAGAAGCTCTTCTGGATTTTCGGGATCGTGCTTTCGCTCGCCGGAATCATCATCGGCGTGAGCGGCTGGATGATTCATTAGCAAAGGGTTTTGTAGCGGCGGTCTTTAGACCGCCAGCGGCTGTCGCGGCGACACAGGTGGCGCACTGAAGTGCGCCGCTACACGTCCTTTCGAGGGGGTCGTTCAACGCCGTCACCGCTGGCGCGCGGTGGCCGAATGCGCCTCCAGATACTGCCGCACGAACGCGCCGAACGCCTTCTCCAGTTTGAACGTAACCGGACCTGGCGCGTCCACGATCTGGTGGCCATTGATCTCGCTCACTCCCAACATGCTGCGGTTCGTCGAAGAAATAAAAACTTCATCAGCCGCATACAAATCCTCAGGCCGCAGCGTTCGCTCTTCCACCGGCGCGCCTACCGAAGCGCCAATTTCGAGCAGCACGCTGCGGGTGATTCCTTGCAGGCATCCTGCCGTCACCGGAGGCGTCGTAACGCGTTGGCCTTTCACACAGAAAATATTCGCGGCGGTACATTCCGCCACTTCGCCGCGCTCGTTGAGCAGCACGACTTCATCGAATCCCGCTTGCTGCGCTTCGTAATAATTCCAGACGTTATCCAGCCACGAGAGGACTTTCACGCCGGCCAAGGGAGATGCCGCATAGCGCCCGTGCTCGCGAAGGCCGAGGCGAGCCGGTTCGCGATACGACGGCAGATCCGCCGAGCACAAAATCAAATCCACACGCGGGAAATTTTCGTCGCTGCGCCAGAAGCCGACCTGGTTGTAAACGACGTAGACGCGCGCCGCACCTTCGCTGACTTTGTTCGCTCGAAGCAGTTCGTGCAATTGCCCGCGCACCACGTTTTCCTGAAACGGAAACGGGCAATGCGTGCGCTCCGCGTCGCGCTCCAGGCGCTTCCAATGCCGCTCAAAGGCGAATGGAATGCCTTCATAGATCCGCGCGGTAGTGAAAAGCCCCCAGCCATTCAGCAAGCCCGCTTGTCCCGGCGAAAGCCTCACCTGATCGACCGGCTGCACCCGGTCATTATGAAAAACGAAACGATGAATCATGCCGCCTCCCTGCAAGCGCCCATATATGCGAAACATTCTAACGCAGAAATTGTTGCGGTCTGGGACGGAAAGGACGCTCACGCCCGGCAATCTTTGGCCGATTAATTGCTGTTCAACTCTATTGACAGCGGAGAGTTCTACGCCTAAATTGTTGCTGTACTCATAGGAGGGATGATATGCGGCATCTCGCTAAGTCCTGCCTCATAGCTATTTTAATTGCAGCGATCATAAATATTCCGGCCTTCGCAGCGGACGAAAAGCCACTCGGCCTGGTGACTCAAGCACTGTCCGCTCACTTGGGCGATGCGACCGTCGCGATCGGCACTACGGTGTACCCGGGCGATACAATCGCCACTGAAGTAGGCGGTACGGCGCGTCTGAAAATCGGCGGCGGTCAGATTTATCTGCTCTCTTCCAGCGCAGCGACTCTCTCGCAAAGTTCCAATGCGGTGCATGCCGTCGTTGCTCGCGGCACGGTGGGCTTTTCTTCAACCGGTACGGACCAACTTGCGCTCGAAATCCCAGAAGGGATTTTGCACGCGGCGGACGGTATGCCGTCCTACGGACAAGTTACAATCATCAGTCCTCTGGAAGTGGTAATTACGGCCTATCGCGGCACTCTGGTTCTGGATAATGACGGCGAACTGCACACGATTTCTGAGGGAAAATCCTATCGCGTGACCATGGATTACGAGCCGGCCGCCGCTGCCGAGCCACAAGGTCCTGCGGGAGCGCCGACCGGTAAGGTAACCTATCCGAAGCACCGCCACCTGGTCTTCGACTTAATCATGTTGGGGGCCGCGGCCGGAGCCGGCTACGCCCTGTGGTACCACCTGACCGAAAGCCCATCTCACCCGTAACTTCACCGCACGATTTTGCATTGTCGGCTTTGCATCCAATCGTGGGGACGAGTTCGCCTTTCGCGCCCTGATTCTGCGAGCCGCGCCTTCGCTCGCGCGCGCCAACTAGATGTGGCAGGAGCGAATGCCCTGCTTCTCGAAATACTGTTGGTGGTAATCCTCGGCGCGGTAAAACTCTCCTGCGGGCTGAATCGCCGTCACAATCGGCCGCTTGAAAACGTGGTCCTTTTCCAGCGCGTCCTTTGACGCGCGCGCTTCTTCCTCTTGCTCCGCGTCACGATAAAAAATCGCGGAGCGGTATTGCGTTCCCATGTCCGGTCCCTGCCGGTAACTACGAGCCCACATCCTATATCCCGACGCGTGGAAAGTTGCTGGCTCTTACGCTCGTAAGTGATCCTGGGAACTGCGTTTGCCGAATACTATTGCGATACGCAACAGATTGGATAACTCGCGAGGAACATTGGATGCGGGATTTTGTGCGTCACCAAGGCATCCTTCTGTATGCTCTACACCATCCTGAAGACTGGGGGCACAGATGCGCGCAAATGTTTGGGCGAATGCAGTTTTGGTTGTGCTGGTTGCAATTGTCACCGCAAACGGAAAGGCTCGCGCGCAAACGGTTGCCGACGACTATGCCACAGAGCGGGAGAAAGCGATTGAGCTTGCCAAACAGCAAAACTGGCTGGAAGCTCTGCCGCTTTTCGAAGATCTAGCCAAGAAAAATCCGAAAGACGCGTTGGTGCTGGAGGGCTTGGGGCAGTCTTTGATCGCGCATTCAGCCACGCTTCAGGACCCGGACGCCGCTGGGAAAGACCGGGTACGCGCGAAGGCGATGCTTCAGGCTGCTCAACAGCTCGGAGATCACAGCCAGCTATTAGAGAATCTGCTCGACTCGCTCAAGGGTCTGCCGGCGAACGGCGCGGTGACTTACGCCGACAAAGCAGACGTGGACGCGGCGCTGAAGGCCGGAGAGGCGGCATTCGCCAAACAGGATTACGAAGGGGCGATCAAGAGTTATTCCCACGCGCTGGAGCTCGATCCCAAATCTTACTGGGCGGCTTTGTTTGTCGGCGATTCCTACTTCGCGGCGAAAAACTTTCCACAAGCGGCAGAATGGTATGACCGCGCGGCGCAAATTGATCCAGACCGGGAGACTGCCTATCGCTATCACGCGGACATGTTAACGAAACAGCGTGAGTTTGATGCTGCGCGCACGTTGAGCCTCGAAGCGATTGTTGCCGAACCGTACAACAATATTCCGTGGCGCGGCCTGGTTGCGTGGTCCAACGCCAGTCACGCGAAATTGCAGCGAGTGCACATCGAAACGGGATCCAGCGCAACGCCGACCGGCGAAAACAAGGTGACGATTACGATGCAACCGAATGCCCCGGCGGAAGTCAGTGCTGTCTGGTTCGCCTATGGCGGCACACGAGCATTGTGGCAGCAAGAACGATTCAAGAAAGAATTCCCCCACGAGGCGCAATATCGCCATTCGCTGGCGGAGGAAGCGGATGCGTTAACTTCCGCCGCGAAGGTGGCCGAGGAAACCGGCGCAAAATCGGCCGACGCCCCGATCGCCAAAGACTCGAACATACAATTGCTGTTGCAGCTCTATCACGAAAATATGATCGAGCCGTATGTCCTGCTGAGCGCCGCTGACCAGGGCGTCGCGCAGGACTACGCGGAGTACCGCGCAAAGAATCGCGCGAAGCTCCAGGCGTACTTGAGCGAGTATGTCGCTCCCGAGCCCGCCAAAACGCCGTAGCGACCGCCCGCCCCATAGCCTCACACCATCCAGCAAATTCGGGCCGCGCGTTGCTCGATGTGACCCTCGCTGGCCTCCATAGCTGGCCTAAGCCGATGGTGTATACTCCGCAGCCGGAATAAAACATGAGAATTACCGAGATCCTCACCCGGACGGAGATACCCTTGTGACCCGCGCCATTTTCAAAGTGATTTGCATTCTCATTCTTGCACTGATCACGCCTTCGCTTACTTTCACGCAAGAGCCACCGGCGCCGTCCTTCCCTGAAATGCATTGGCGCATGATCGGTCCATTTCGCGGCGGCCGCGTCGTACCTGTCACAGGAGTGCCGGGCAACACAAACGAATATTTGTTTGGCGCGGTAGGTGGGGGCGTCTGGTATACCGCCAACGGCGGCCGGACCTGGGAACCGATATTCGACGCCGAGCCGATCTCTTCCATTGGAGCCATAGCGGTTGCCCCCTCGAATCCGCAAATCATTTACGTGGGCACCGGCGAGTCGGACATGCGCTCAGACATTTCCTACGGCGACGGCGTCTACAAATCCACGGACGGGGGCGCGACGTGGCGAAATATTGGCCTGCGCGATTCCCAAAATATCGGACGCATCCTTGTGGACCCGCACGATCCCAATGTCGTCCTCGTTGCTGCTCTCGGCCACGCTTTCGGGCCGAATGCAGAGCGTGGCGTCTATCGCTCGACCGATGGCGGCGCCACCTGGACAAAAGTTCTTGCGAAAAATGACGACACCGGCGCGATTGATCTCTGCTGGGACGCAGCGAACCCCGCCATCATCTACGCCGCGCTGTGGCAAACGCGCAGGCCGCCATGGAGCGTTTATGCGCCGACGAGCGGCCCCGGCAGCGGTTTGTACAAATCCACCGATTCTGGCGTCACCTGGAATCAAATCATCGGCCACGGATTTCCCAGCGAAGGGCTAGGCCGCACAGGGATCACCATTCCGCCGGGACAAAACGGCAAGCGCATTTACGCTGTGGTGGATGCGCACGATGGCGGAATCTATCGTTCCGACGACGCCGGCGAAAATTGGCGGCGCGTTTCCGCCGATCGCCGCGTGTGGCAACGCGGCTGGTATTTCGGCGGCATCACCGCGGACCCACGCAATCCGGATATCGTTTACGTGATGGATACGGCGATCTACCGTTCGACCGACGGCGGCGAGCATTTCGAACCGATCAAAGCCGCGCCGGGCGGCGACGATTACCATTCATTGTGGATCGCGCCGGATGATCCGCAGCGCCTGATCCTCGGCAGCGACCAAGGTGCGGCCATCAGCGTGGACGGCGCCGCCACGTGGAGTTCGTGGTACAACCAGCCCACCGCGCAGTTTTATCACGTCATCACCGATGATCGCTTTCCGTATCGCGTCTACGGTTCGCAGCAAGACAGCGGCACAGCCGCCGTCAGCAGCCGCAGTGATTATGGGCAAATTACGTTTCGCGATTGGTCGCCGATAGGCGGAGAAGAGAGCGGCTACATCGTCGTCGACCGCTCCGATCCCGATACTGTTTACGGCGGCGGACCGTTCGGCGCGTTACGGCAATTTAATTGGACCACCGGGCAATCGTTTGACATTTCACCCGTCGCGATTCGCTACAACAATGAAAAGCTGCGGTTCACCTGGACTTCTCCGCTGGTGGATTCGCCGAGAGATCCACACGTGCTCTATTACGGCGCGCAGTTCGTCCTGCGTTCGAACGACCGTGGGCATAGTTGGCAGGCCATCAGCCCGGATTTGACAGTGAAGAACACAGGTGCCGCGGCGCCTAGCGCTTCGAAAGACTCGCCGAAAAAAGAAGAGGCTCGCGGAGCGGTGTACACCATTGCAGCGTCTCCGCTGCGCGTGGGTGAAATCTGGGCGGGCACGGACAACGGACTGATTCAGCTTACGCTCGACGACGGCGCGCATTGGTCGAATGTGACGCCGGCGGACGTCGCCGAGTGGAGCCAGATCAGCCTCATCGAAGTTTCGCCTCATGACTCCGCGATCGCGTATGCCGCCGTGGACCGTCACCAGGTGGACGATCTGAATCCTTATATCTATCGCACGCGCGATGCAGGCAAGACCTGGCAAAATATCGTCACGAATTTGCCGCCGGGCGGCTACGTGCACGCGGTGCGGGAAGATCCCAAGCAAAAGGGCCTGCTTTTCGCGGGAACGGAACTCGGCGTGTTCGTTTCGTTCGATGACGGCGATCGCTGGCAGCCGCTGCAAAATAATCTGCCGCCGAGTTCGATTCGCGATCTCGTGATTCATGGCGACGATTTGGTGGTAGCGACACACGGGCGTTCTTTCTGGATTCTTGATGACATCGCGGCGCTGCGTGAATGGAACGCGACGAACGCAACGGAAGATGCGCATCTGTTCCATCCCGCGCCCGCCATCCGCATCCGCCGCAGCGAAAATCACGATACGCCGCTGCCGCTGGAAACGCCCGTCGGCGAAAATCCTCCGGCTGGGGCGATCTTCGACTATTTCCTGAAATCAACAGCGACAAGCGAAGTGATGCTCGAAATCCACGATCAGCAAGGCAATCTCGTGCGCCGCTTTTCGAGCGAAGACAAACCTCCGGCGGTAAGCGAGCCGCCCGAGATCCAAAAATACTGGCTGCCCAAATTCGCGCCACTGCCGAAGTCCGCGGGCATGCACCGGTTCGTTTGGGATTTGCGTTATGCCCCACCAGCGTCAATGCGCCACGAATACGAGATGACGGCGATCATCGGCAGTGGCACGGTGCTCCTGCCAGAGGGTCCACTCGTGCTTCCCGGCGAATATGACGTCACTCTAAAAGTCGGTGGCCAATCCTACAAGAGCTCGGTGAAGGTGGAAATGGATCCGCGCGTGAAAGTTGCACGCGAAGACCTGGCGCGCCAACTTGCGCTCGAGCAGAAAGTTGACGCGGCCCTGACGAAAGCCACGGAAACCGCTGAGGCCATCGGCAAGGTTCGCGAACAACTGAAGGCGCTACAGACGAGTCTGGGCGCCAAGCTCAACGCGAAAGCGCTGCTGCAGACCGTCAACGACCTCGATAAACGCGCCGGGACGATCCAAGGCAACCCGCAGGCAGAGTGGCCGCAATCTCCCGGCGGCCTGATCGGCGTAAACGGCTCTCTGGGAATGCTGGCGGTGTCCGTAGGAAGCGCGGACAGCGCACCGACGGCCACCTCGCAAACCGCGTTCGATGAAGCGAACAAACAGCTGAATGAAACGCTCGCGCAGTGGGAGTCGTTCCAAAAAGACTTCGCGGCGCTGCAGAAGAAACTGACTGACTAGATTATCGGTGCTTGCCCCCTAGACGGGGCGATCGACCAGCGCTGTGCCTCCGTTTGGTGTGGCGGCAGCAGTGTTTGCGGAGCGTTCCAGAATCTCCTCGAACATGCCGGGAATCTCAAAAACGGCTCGATTCTTCAGCGCCGCGGCATTCGCGTGGAAGCGCTGCAAAGTGCCAGGTGCGATCATCGTTTCCACCGCGCTGACGATTTCGCGAAAACTGTGCAGCACGATCCCCGCTTCCTTTTCTACCACCCACACGGCGTTGTAGCGCTCCTGCGGGAGCGTCCATGCATTACATTCAACAATCACCGGCAATCGCATCGCCAGCGCCTCGCTTACGCTGCCCGGCCCCGGCTTGCCAATGAAAAAATCCGCCAGCTGCATGTATGTGTTCACCTTGGTCGTGAATCCTTCCACGAACCGTGGCAACCGCGACGGTCGCGCGCGCAAAGCGTTCGCGAGCTTTTCATTTCTGCCGCAAATATAGATAAGCTGCAGCTCCAACTGCGATGCGTCCAGTCGCTCCGCGATCTCCAGCATCACTTTCGAACCGTAGCCGCCGAATAAAACGATCGCAGTGGGCAAATCCGGACGCAGCCCCAAACGCACGCGCTCCGCGATGGGATCTTGTATGGCCGCCTCGTAAAAGCGCGGATGCAGAATCATTCCCGACGCGCGAAAAATGTGGTCATCCGAGTGGCCATGCTCGCGCGCCTGTGCCACCGCGCGGTCCGAACCACACACTAAATATTGCTGCTGGCGCTCGATCCAGAAATGCGGAGGGTAATCGGCAATATCCGTGAGTACCGTAACGAATGGACGTCCTGGATACGCTTTATTGAAACTTTCACAAAGCGCGCGATTGAAGTGCGGCACGAACGAGACAACCATGTCCGGCTGGGCCTCCTTCCAATGCCGCTCGAGCATGCGCACTGTCGCAGAATGATACGACCAGATCGCGAACTGCAGCACCTTCATTAATTGCACGCTGCCCAGAGTCCAACCGCTGCGCAGCATCCAGTTGTAGTAATCCTCGATGCGTATCCCCGCGTATTTCTTCAGGATATCTAACTCATCCAATAATTCCTGTAGGTTCATAAGGCGAACATCCCACGAACGTCCCTGCGCCTTGATGGACATTTCCAGGGCTGTCGCCGCAGCGCGGTGGCCGCCGCCAGCATCAAAAAACACGAACTCGATTCGTTGCATGCGGGCGGAGTCTCGCATTGAGAAAGTTTCAGACCGCTACAGAAATGTTAAAAATACGTGACTGTGCCTAAAGAGTTAAATATCTGCATTTTCAGAAATTTAGCGCGCGTGTCATACGCTTGTAACCTGCTTCGATTATTTTTGCTTACGTGAAATGCGACCTGCATGTTCACTCGTACTTCTCCGGACCATGTACGACTCCTATTGTCCGAAAGATTTGCCGCGAAAGTTATAGCGATCCGAAAAAGGTTTACGCTCTCCTGCAGCGCCGCGGCATGAATCTTTTCACGCTCACCGATCACGATTCCATCGAAGGCGCCGAGCAATTGCGCCAGCATCCGGATTTTTTCGTGAGCGAAGAACTCACTTGCAAAATGCCAACCGGCACGGAAGTGCACATCGGCGTTTACGACGTCAGCGAACGCCAGCATGTGCAATTGCAGCAGCGGCGCAACGATCTTGTCGCGCTGCTCATGTATCTCACGGAGCGCCGGCTTTTCTTCAGCATCAATCACGTTTTTTCCAGCGTCACCGGCCGCCGCGAACTCGAAGACTTCGTCTGGTTCCAGGAATATTTTCCCGCGCTGGAAATTCGCAATAGCCACATGCTGGAGCGCGCCAATCAACAAGCCGCGCAACTCGCCAAGCACTGGGGCAAAATCGGCATCGGCGGCAGCGACGCGCATGCGCTGCCTTCCGCCGGCACGGCGTACACGGAAGTTCCCGGTGCGCGCGATAAGGAAGAATTCTTCGATGGGCTCCGCGCCGGCCTCGGCCGCGTCGCCGGCGAATCCGGCAGCTTTTCGAAACTCACCCGCGACGTCTTCATCATCGCCTACGAGATGATGCGCGAAAAATCCTGGACCACGCTGCTTTCGCCCCTCGCGGTCCTGATCCCGGCAGTCACTTTCTGGAATTATCGCGACGAGCACGCCTTCGCCCGCGTTTGGGCGACGCGAGTTCTGGGCGAGCCTGAAATCCGCAAACATCCCCGCTGGATCTCGGTGCCGCAGTCCGCGGCAGAGGAGTGGGTATGACGGTCGCACGAGGCGTTTGGAACCAAATTCAATCTAACGATCACCGCTTGATGCGGCGCGTGCACCGCTGGCGCGCTCCGCGGTGGTTTCGCATCCTCATGATTTTGATGACGCGCATGGGCGACGGCTGGCTATGGTATTCGCTCGGGCTGATTCTTTTCTTCTTCGGCGGCGAACATCGTTTCCTGGCCATCGGCGCTGCCGCTTCGGCTGCCGTTGCCGGAATTTTTCTTTTCCGCGCGCTGAAGAAAACCAGCAAACGCAAGCGCCCCTGCGAAGTCGAACCGCACTGCTGGGCGGCCATTTTGCCGCCCGACAAATATTCGTTTCCTTCGGGCCACTCCATCACCGCATTTGGCATCGCGATTTCAATAGGGATGTTCTACCCGGATCTCACGGGCGTTCTGCTAGCCGTCGCTTTCTTGATCGCTTCGTCGCGCATCATCCTCGGCATGCATTTCCTGAGCGATGTCCTGGCAGGCTCGGCCATCGGCACGCTGCTCGGCGTGATCAGCTACCACGTTTTCGCCGCACTCTGAGGACATGAAGCACGAGCGCCGCCGACTTCACTGGATCCAACTTGCCAAGCTCCGGAACGCACGCGCGTTCAAATCTGCCGTCCGTCGTATGGAAACGCGCCGGAAAATGTCAACCCTACAGCGCTTCTTTCGGCCCGCCCTTTCTTCCTGGGGTTCCCTACCAACAGAAATGCGTGGGTAGGCGCGCTGCTTGTCGGTGATCCGCCGGAGGCGGGCTGCGCCCGTTGGCAAAACTTAGCCGCAAAACCTCACGCGCCAGCTCTCGCCTCCCGCAAAAACTTCAGCACATTCTCGGTTGTGTCAGTCTCGCCCAATCGCGGGAAAATCACCTCGGCGCTGTGCCGATGCGCTTCGGTATTGCGGTCAGTCATCGCGTCCGTGACCAGCACCACGTTATAGCCGTGGTCGTAGGCGCTACGCGCAGTTGATTCACTCCGGCGCTCGTTGCGACGCCAGTCAGGAAGATTTGCGTCACGCCGCGCTTGCGCAAGTAATTATCGAGTCCCGTGCCGATGAACGCCCCCACGCGTTGCTTGCTCACGACATGATCGCCCGGCTGCTGCTGCAGTTCCGGAACGAGCTCGGTCCAATCGGGCGGAAACGAAGCGAGATTGAACTTGCCCGCGTCGGTGCGCCCCGGCGCCACGCCCGTCGCGTTCACCAGCACCAGCGGCAGGCCTCGTTCGCGGAACGCCAGCGCGAGCTGCGCGGCCCGGCCGACGATTTCGCCAATCGGATGCGCGACCGGCATTCCGACCACTCCTTTTTGCAGATCAATCACAATCAAAACAGCATTGGTATCAAGTTTTGTCAGCGGCACGGTTGTCCTTTCGCTCTCCTTTGTTTTTGTTTCAGTTATACGAGGGGTGACGGCGTGCTCCGCACGGGCACCAAACCTTTCTCCTGATAGATCGGCCGCATCAGTTCGCGAATCTTCGGCCGCTCCAGCGTGAACCACAGCGATCCAGCCACACAGAACACACCCAAAATCATGACAGTGTACGGCGCTCCGATGCGATGAGCCAGCGCCCCAGCCAAAAGGCTGCCGAACGGCGCTCCACCAAAGAACGCCATCGTGTAATAACCCATCACCCGCGCGCGTTTATCTTCCGCCACCAGCGCCTGAATGATCGTATTGCTCACCGAAGCGCTCTGAATCATTCCAAATCCCGCGAACACCATCAGCACCAGCGACAGCCACAACGTGTGCGACAATCCGAAACAAATCAGAGCGCCGCCCAGCATCGCCGCCGCGATCTGCAACATGCGCGTCAACCCGGCGAGCGACTTGCGCACCGCCAAAGAAATCGCCGAAGTCAGCGCGCCAATCCCCGACGCGCCCGTCAACCAACCGAGCGTCGTCGCGCCGCCGCGCAGCACGTGCCCCGCAAAAATCGGCAGCAGAACCACATAGGGGTAGCCCATCAGGCTGATCAACACGAAAAGCAGCAGAATCGAGCGAATCGGCCGAAAAGCGCGCACGTAATCCCAACCTTCGCGCATCTGTTCGAGCATGCTGCTCGCGCGCAGGCGAATATCCAGCGGCTTGATGCGCATCATCACCAGCGACGCGATCACCGCGAAGTAGCTGACGCCGTCAATCAGGAAACACCAGCCTTCGCCGACCGCCGCGATTACCAGGCCCGCAATGGCCGGGCCGACGAGCCGCGCGCCATTCGCCATCGAGGAGTTGATCGCGATGGCGTTGCTCAAATCGTTGCGGTCTTCCACCATCTGCACCAGAAAAGATTGCCGCCCCGGCATGTCAAACGCGTTGATCAATCCCTGAAAAGCGGCGAGCGCGATGATTTCCCAAAGCGTGATGACGTGCGCGAGCGTCAGCGCGGCCATCGCCAGTGATTGAGTGGCAGCAAACGCTTGCGTCCACACCAGCAGCTTGCGGCGGTTCAGCCGCTCGACCCACACGCCGGCAATCGGCGCCAGCAAGAACGCCACAATCTGACCGGCGAAGCTGACGATGCCCAGCAGCAGCGCCGAATGTGTGAGCCGATAGACCAGCCAGCCGGTCGCCAGACGCGTCATCCACGTCCCGATCAGCGAAATGCTCTGCCCCGCGAAAAACAGTTTGAAATTGCGATGGCGCAGCGCGCGCCACGCATGCGACATGGATCCCAGCAGCGATTGCTCCTGCATTTGCGAAGTGGCCGCCGGCTCGCTCACAATTCCGCCAGGCGTTTGATCAATTCAGTGACCGCAGGCAAGCTCTTTTGTTCCTTGGCGTCGAGCTTGGCGATCGCTTCCGCCAGCCATACGCGCTTCGCACTGCGCGCATCTTTGCGTACGGTCGCGCCCTTCGCCGTCAGCGCAATCATCATCTGCCGCCCGTCGGACGGATGCGCCTCGCGTTCCACAATCCCCTTCTCTTCCAGCGCCGCAATGATCGCGCCCATGGACTGCGGCTTCACGCCCTCCGCCCGCGCCAAATCCGCCGTAGTAGCAGGCCCGTCGTTATCGAGCCGCCGCATCACACTCAGCTGCGCCCACGAGAGTTCGTGCGATTCGGATGGCACTTCCGACCGCAAGCGCCGCACCAGCATCCCAAGCGCCAGCGCGAGTTCCGTAGCAGCATGTTCATGGTTTTTATTTGACATGGTAACCACAGCATATCCGATGAACAGCCACACTTGCAAGCTACACTTCCAAGGTTAACTGTTAATCCACACGACCGAGCCTCGGCGCATTCCTCGTGTTCTCCGCGACTCTTCGCCGCGGCAACTCACAAATATGTCGCGGGATCTTATTTCTTCTCTTGCGGGACTCGCCGTTCCAGCTCTTCAGACCAGTTGAGGATAACGTTCAGTTCCCTGGGGTTGGTGGATACATCTTCTTGCTTGATCATCAGAAAATGCTGGCCGTCCGGCGCCACATCGTAGTTGCCGTACCCCAAATAACCGGCGGCTGAAAATAACGCACGCGGCGTCCCAGCCTTAAACGCAGGCCGCGTCTCCACATCCACGCTCATCAGTTCGTCTCCGGCGAAATAAAAAACTTCGCGCCCGTTGGACGCCCAGCGCGCAGACTCCCCGCCGCCCGTTGAGATCATCCACTTTCCGCTAAGTCCAGGAAACGGCTGCACGCAAACTTCCCTGTGCCCTGATTCGTCCGTCGTGTAGACCACCCAGTGGCCATCGGGCGAAAAGCGCGCCTGATAGAAATTGAACGAGTCCTGCAGAAAAGGCTGAATGCGATCGCTGCCATCCAAAGAGAGCGCCTCGATATCCTGCGTCCCCGCGGGACTGTGCGCAGCGAAGAACAGCGTCTTGCCGTCCGCTGACACTGCGACGGGCGCGGAGCCAGGGTCCGCAAGGTCCTTGCTGAAGAGCATTTCTTCCTTGCCGCTTCCGTCAGCCAGCTTCGCGCGAAACGAGGGATACCCGTTGGTGATCCGCGTGCTGTAAATCACCTTCCGTCCATCGGGGAACCATAGCGGCGACGCACTGATTCCCGGAGCAAACGTGAGCCGCGTCAGCGTGTTTCTCGCAAATTCGTAGATCCAAACCGCCAGATCGCCATAATCGTTTATCTGGAGGGCCAGCTGTTTTCCATCCGGCGAGAGGCGTGGGGCGCTATAGACCTTCGGAGGCACCAGAAGAGTTTTCGCGTTTCCCGCGCGGTCCACCCACACCAGCGTTCGCGCCGGAGGTTTCGCGGTTCCCGGGACGTACGCAAGCATTCCGGACGGCGTCACGTCGTACTCCGCACCTCCGCTGGTGAGGGCGCTAGTCACCACCCCTTCCTGCACCGGCACGCGCGCTCCGCGCACTTCCATCCGCGACAAATCAAACACCACCGCCATCAGCGATCCGGCATGTGCGTACACCACGTGTCCGGGCGGAACATAGCGAGCGTACGAGCCGCCCGTCAACAACGTCCGCCACTTGCCCGTTTCCAGCGACAGCACGGCGATGCGCGCGTCATCGTAACTGGAACCAGTACCCGCTTGAGTTGTAAATAGCACGTATTTCCCACCTGGCAGCGCCTGCGGCCAACGATGACTTATTTCCTGCTCCTTTTGGTTCGGCTTCGTCAAGATTTGCGGTGTGCCGCCCGTCGCTGAAATCCGCACCAGGCCCGAGCCGAAATTCGGCGCGTAAATGATGGTGTCGTCAGCGGTCCAGGTCGCTCCGTGCGGCACCGGCGCCTCGCCGAGCTGGAATGCCGGTCCTCCGTGCAGTGAGACTTTCCGCAGTTTTCCTTGCGCGAAAAATCCCACCGACTCCCCATCTGGAGAAAAAAATGGCTGCGTCGCGTTCTCGGTCCCAGGAACCGGTGTGCCTGATTGCTGATCGAACGGACGCAAATAGAGCTGCTGCGGTTTGCTCGCAACCGGCGCAACAAACACAATTTGCGATCCATCCGGCGAGATCGCAAAGGGCGAGCCGGGATTCGGATCGAATACAGTCGCCAGCGGCGCCGGAAGCGAAAGCGACAATTGCATCACTGGGCGCGGTTCGCGTTGGCTTGCGCGCCAGTAAAGCGCGCCGCACACGATAGCCGCCGCAAGGGCGATTGCTGCAACGGTCCAAGGAATTGCGCGCCGGCACGGCGATGGCGGAGTCGTTGTCGCGGCGAACGGCCCGGCGGTCTCCTCAGGCGTTCCGGAAAGTGCGTGCTCGATTGCGATGCGCGCTTCGCCAATGTCACGGAGCCGCTGGTTCGCATCCTTCGTCAGACAGCGCCGCACCAACCGGTTAATCGAAGCCGGCAGATTGACCGGAAGCGCGCTCCAATCCGGCTCGCCGCGAATCACGGCAGCCAGTGTGTCTGAAATTGTCTCTCCGATGAATGCCGCTCGGCCCGTCAGCATTTCGTACAGCACGGCGCCAAACGCCCAAATATCCGCGCGACGATCCACCTTCTTCCCGCGCGCCTGTTCCGGACTCATGTACGCCGCGGTGCCCAGCAGAATGCCGGCCTGCGTCGCCGCGTGGCTCAGCGTCGGCGAGGTGGATATGTCCACGGCGCTGATGTCGCCTTCCAGCGCTTTCGCCAACCCGAAGTCCAGTACCTTCGCCGCGCCGTCTGGAGTGATCTTCACATTGGAAGGTTTCAGGTCGCGATGAATGATGCCCCGCTCGTGCGCATATTCCAGCGCTTCGGTGATTTGCTCGGCGATGGGCAATGCTTCATCGGGCGCGAGCGGACCTTGCTTGATTCGCTCTGCCAGCGTGGGCCCCTCGACCAATTCCATCACCAGCGCGCGCACGCCGTTCGATTCTTCCAGGCCGTAAATCGCGGCGATGTGGGCATGATTCAGCGATGCAAGGAGCTTCGCTTCGCGGTCAAAACGCGCCATGCGCAGCACGTCAGAGGCAAACTGATCCGGCAAAATCTTGATGGCGACAGAGCGTCCCAGCCGCGCGTCCTGCGCCCGATACACCTCGCCCATACCGCCCGCACCAAGCGAGGAGACAATCTCATAAGGCCCAAGTTTACTGCCGGGGGCCAAGGCCATAATTGCCGAGGATTATAACCCCGCATGTCCCGCGCTACGGCATCTTCCGCGCGCAAAATCGCCGCCGCGCCGTAAGTAGATGCGTCAACATGCTGATTGCTTTTGCCGTCAATGGAGCTCACCGAGTGCCGTCTCCAAGCTCGGAATAGCCTTCATCACCCGGCCATTCCAGAAGATGGCAGCGGGCTGATCCTTCCAGTGCGCATGAGTAGCGTAGAGAATCGCTTCGTCCCAGTAGATCCCTTTTTGGACGCAACAGTCCGGCCTCGGTTCGGACGACGTTTGCTTTGCAAACTCATTCAACGCGCCGGATACAGCGTGCTCGGGGTCCCAAAACTGCCGCACGCGCTGGTCCGAAATTCGCGCCATCGTGCTTCCACTGGGCGACTGCCAATCCGTGGCGAGGATCGGCTCCCAAACAACCAGAATGCGCACCTTCCGCTCAGGGTGGCGCGCTAGAAGTTGTTGCACTGCGGAGGCCCCCCGCAGACATACGGGTCAAGTGGGCGAGAGAAGCAGCACGAGTCGAGGCACATCCGAGTCGCTGTCAAACGCATTTTGGAAGCGGTCGAAATTTGCGCTCGATAATGCGACCAGGGGTTCTTGACCGCGAGGCGCGCCCGACGACCCCCAGAGATAGGCTGCAACGAGAAGCGCAAGAATCGCTGAGACGGTAAGAGCTATAGCTCTGTTCTTCATTTGCGCTTCCCTACAGCTTGTCTGCGATGAATGCAGCGATTTCCTGCGGAAATAGAATCATCCCCAGAACCACAACCACCGCAGCCCAGAGCAGCACATTGCTCAGCAATCTGCCTCGCACAGCGCATGCTTTGGCGCGATGCTGCTGCCAGAAGCCGAAGCCGAGCAACACAATCGAAAGTCCCAAGAACCAGGGACGCAAGGTGGTCACAAAGGCGCTCGCGGCGCCGGCTCCCAGGGCAGCGGCGAATCCAAAAGGAAGGCAACAGCCGATCGTCGCGATGGAACTTATGATCGCTGCCACTGAAGCCGACGCGCCAGTTGCTTGTCTCACCGTTCATCCTCTTCTCGTGCTTCAATCACTGCTCGATGGACCATTTCAGCCGGAGGAAGACGGGCGTATTTCGAGTCGGCATAGAAACGACAGCTCAGCGCGAAACTGGGCGCCCTCAACGGCTCCGTGGCGACGTCGCGCCCATTAATCCGGATGGTCGGCGAACCACAAAACCTAAGGTCGCTCGCAATTTCTGCGTTCCTGACGAGCACCTCGCAAACCTCCGCGGAGACGCCTTCCGCAGTCAAGACGTCCTTGACGAGTTGCACTGCCGCGGGATGCGACGGGCATGCCGCCACGTAAAGCACTTCGACTCTCACTTTGATCGTCCCGATGCTTGTGTGTCTGAGCCTGACAAAAGCGGACACGGCGCTGATTTCTTGTCTAGTTTTCTATGGCAGGCACGCAAAGCCGCACGCAGTTCGTGCTCCAGTTTCCGGAGGTCCACCAGTTTCTCGCGCACGTGCAAGAGCTTCTGCTCCAGGCGCCGTCGCACCGGAGCGCACGGTTGCAGCCGTCTCTGGCGCAACTCCAAAAGTTCCCGCACTTCCTTGAGTGTGAATCCCAGGCTCTGCGCGCGGCGGATGAATCCCAGGGTTTCCAGATCTGTCTCCGCATATTGGCGAAAGCCGCCAGCGGTGCGCGGCGGGCGCGGCAACAAGACATTGCGCTCGTAGAAACGGATTGCATCGGGAGTAAGACCGATCTTCTTCGCGACCCCGCCGATGTGCATGGACTGACTCCTCTCTCGGAAATCTACACCCTGGAGTATGGTCCAGAGTCAAGGCCAATTCGGGACCGGGGCGAGCATCTACCGTTCGGAGGTGCAAGCCCACTGAAATGAAAGAAGGGTGCCGGTCGCCTGTACACACCAGGACGCGCGCTGTACCTTCCATCTCCTGCTACGTAGTTCTCCGAATAGTAATCAACTTGGCGAATATGCTAACGTAAGTCGGGGCAGTCCGTACCCTCGCTGAGGACTGAACACGGAGACGGCGGGCGCACTGGAACGCACATTCGAGGACGAACGAGAGGCGAACGCTTCTCGATACAAATTGACGCTTTTCCAAAAACAAAAAATAACGCATCTCGCTGAAAACAAACGCCAGTCTCCAAAACTTCTCGATACAAACCGCCAACGATGGTTTCTCGCAGTTGCACCTGCTCTTGACTTTGTAGCGGCCACCTTTAGGTGGGCGCCTTGGACTTGGAAGTTGCCTTCGACTTTGCCCTCGACTTTCTATCCGGAACAGAGCTTCATTCAAAAATCGCGCAACTCCTTGAAGACAAAAGAGAAAAGATTTTCTAACCGGTACAAACTCACGCTGTTCCGATACTCACAGCTGTCTTCGGTTAGACTTCCCCGGTCCGGACGAGTCTGCACTGCCGGACCAAGTCCAGGAAGGTCGGGACTTCAGTCCCGTCGTAACGGGCTCAATACCCAAGGGGCTTCAGCCCCTGAACCCTGTGAGGGATGAATCATGAAAAATTCTGCAGCAGATAAAGCAGAGCAAGTGCGGCCCAAGGTACGGAGCATTGCGGACTCGCGGCACGCTTCGCTGGGGCCATCGGCGGAGGAGCGTATGGCGCAGGGCAAAGCCTTGCGCGAACGAGTACCGCGCGGCGCACAAGCGAAATGGAAGACCGCTGCCAACCGTCAAGACGTGGTCGCAACGCTGAAAGCCTCCGACCACGGCCGTTTGCAGGAATTGCTGCCGATACGCTACGGAAGAATGATCCAGTCGCCGTTCGCCTTTTTTCGCGGGGCGGCCTCGGTGATGGCGGCAGACCTGTCCGCAACCCCGAACACGGGATTGCGCGTGCAGGCTTGCGGCGATGCGCACCTCCTCAATTTCGGCGGCTACGGCTCGCCTGAGCGGCGCCTCGTTTTCGACATCAACGATTTCGATGAGACGTTGCCGGCGCCGTGGGAGTGGGACGTGAAGCGCCTGGCGGCGAGCGTGGTGCTGGCGGGGCGCCAAATCGGAGCGCGCGACCGCATTTGCGGCGATGCGGCGCTCGCGACCGTCGCTTCCTATCGCTCGCACATGCGCGAATACGCCCGGATGACGGCGCTCAAGACCTGGTACTCGCACCTCGACGCGGAAATTTTCATCAAGGAAGCGAAAACTCTCGAAGACAAGAACTATTGGCGGCAAATGGAGAAGTCCGCGAAACTGCAAACAGCGGAACACATTTTCCCCAAGATGACGGAAGTGGTGCGCGGGCGCCGGCGCATCGTGGACCGTCCTCCGCTGGTCTTTCACCCCCGCGACTACGCCAAAATTGACGAGCACGTGCGCGCGATGTTTCACCGCTACCGGCAGACTCTGCCGGACGAGCGGCGCGTGATCCTGGACCGCTATCAGATCGTGGACATCGCGCGAAAAGTGGTGGGCGTGGGCAGCGTCGGAACGCGTTGCGCGGTGGCGCTGCTGATGGCCGGTGAAAATGACGCACTATTTTTGCAGTTCAAGGAAGCGCTGCCGTCAGTAGTGGAGGCGTACGCGGGGAAAAGCCGTTATCAGAATCACGGAGAGCGGGTGGTCACCGGCCAGCGCATGTTGCAGGCATCGAGCGATGTGTTCCTTGGCTGGACCCGCGACGACGATGGACACGATTTTTATTTCCGCCAGCTGCGCGACATGAAGATGTCCGTGGACCTGGGCAAATTGAACAAGAACGAACTGATGGAATACGTGGAGGTGTGCGGATGGGCGCTGGCGCGCGCGCATGCCCGGACCGGAGACGCGGCAAAGATAGCTGGGTATTTGGGCAAGAGCGGGGCGTTCGATGAAGCCGTGCAAAAATTCGCGACCTCATACGCGGAACAGACCGAGCGCGATCATCAGACGCTGGTGAAAGCCGTGCGCGCCGGGAAGCTGCGAGCGTCAACTCATCTGGCGGCCTGATCTATGATTCAAGCTCACAATCCGTCGGCTGTCATCCCGCTTGCCCAGAGGCCCGCTGGTAGGGCCGAAGGGAGTGCAGCGAGGGATCTGCTTTTCTGTTCCACCTGCGAAAGGACATCAGCCCCAGGCGCATCAATGCCAGACCCGTCAAAGATCGAGCGGCAGCGGGTTTTTGCCGGTGATCAGCCGCGCGGAACGGTCGAAAGAAATGTAAAGCCAAGCCCACTGCAGCATCACCAGCAGGCGATTTTGGAATTGGATGATGTAGAGAAGATGGACGAACACCCACATCAGCCACGCCGGCCAGCCGGAAAGCCGCAGCCAATTCAAATCGGCGACGGCAGCGCCGCGGCCGATCGTCGCGAGGTTCCCTTTATCGAAATAGTGAAATGGCGGAAGTTTCTTGCCGGCCAGGCGCGCGCGAATGAGCTTGGCGACGTAGTTCCCCTGTTGAATCGCGGGCTGCGCGACGCCGGGGAGCGGTTTCCCGGTCTGATGGCTGAAATTGGCGAGGTCGCCGATGACAAAAATTTCCGGATGCGCGTCAATGCTCATATCCGGCTCGACGACCACGCGGCCGACGCGATCGAGCGTAGCGCCGGCTTCCTCGCCCAGAATGCGGCCGAGCGGCGAGGCCAGCACGCCGGCGGCCCAGAGAATCGTGCGCGTGGGAATGTCTTCGGTGCGATCGCCTTCGCGGATGGTGACGCCGTCGGCGCGGACGTCCGTGACCATCGCGCCGGTGCGCACGGTGACGCCGAGTCGCATCAGCATTTTGCGCGCGGCTTCGGAAAGCTGCGGCGGATACGTGGGCAACGGGCGGTCAGCGCCTTCGACCAGAATGATGCGCGTTTGCGTGGAATCAATGTCGCGGAAATCGTGCACCAGCGTGTCGTGCGCGATTTCGCCGAGGGCGCCGGCCAGTTCTGCTCCGGTGGGGCCCGCGCCGACGATGACGAACGTCATCCAGGCTCGCAGCTTTTCGGGATTTTGTTCGCGCTCGGCAGCTTCGAAGGCAAGCAGGATGCGGCGGCGCATCGCGGTGGCGTCGTCAATATTTTTCAGGCCAGGAGCAAACTCAGCCCATTTGTCGTGCCCGAAGTATTGGTGCATGGCGCCAGTGGCGACGATGAGCGTGTCGTAATCGAGGAAACCGTCGCTGAGAACCACGCGGCGCTTGGCGGCATCAATGTGAATTGCTTCGCCGAGCAGAACCTTGGTGTTCTTTTGTTTGTGCAATACCTGCCGCAGCGGCCCGGCCACGTTGGCTGGCGAGAGCGAACCGGTCGCGACTTGATAGAGCAGCGGCTGGAAGAGATGATAGTTGTGACGGTCCACCAAGGTGATTTCGACAGGCGCTTGCTCTAGCTTCAGCGCGGCGCTGAGCCCGCCGAATCCCCCGCCGATGATCACGACTTTGTGTTGGTCAGCCATCTCTCAATTCATTCTAACTTCATTTCAAAAATTGAACGTCAGGGCCTTGTGATTTTCCTACGTGCCAACCAGCTATGAGATGCGCGCAGTTCATGAAAAGCCGCAGATTCCTTGGAGCGGCGCATTTTGCAACGAGCTGACAATGCGACACGAGCATCCGGATTACACTGGCATGCGTCTGAGCGACAGGGAGCGCAACGCGAATACATGAAGCGGCGATTCTACCGGATTGCGACGTGGCTGCCACTGATTGTGATCGTCGCGCTGGGACTGCGGCTGGGATTTGCGTGGGAACAGGAGCGCAAGATTCCGCGGGATCTAGTGGGACTCGTACCGTTTCTGCAAGAGACCGGGAACATTGCGTTCTCGATTGCCTTGGGAAAGGGATTCGGTTCGCCTTATTGGCAGGAGACCGGGCCGACGGCGTGGTTGACGCCGGTTTACCCATATATGGTGGCCGGGGCTTATCGGCTTTTCGGAATTCATACGCCGCACGCGTTTTTCGCGATGGTGCTACTGAATATTCTGTTTTCGGCGGCGACGTGCGTTCCGATCTTTCACGTCGGGAAACGTGTGGGGGGCGTGGGCGTCGCGAGCATTGCTGCGTGGCTTTGGGCTGTTTTCCCCAACGCATGGATTATTCCGTACGAATGGATATGGGATACGTCGCTTTCTGCGCTATTGATGGTAACGATTTTGTGGGCGACGTTGCGGCTGGCGGACGGCGATGGCGCGCGGGCGGCGGTGCGCGATTTTGATCGGGATGGATCGAATGCGTACGAATCGCGTTATTGGCGCGCGTGGTGCGGGTACGGATTGTTGTGGGGATTCGCGCTGATGACGAACCCATCGCTCGGAGTGATGTTGCCGTTTTTGATCGGATGGGCTGTGTATCGCTTGCGGAGACCCGGCCAGTCTGATGCCCGAGTGCGATTGCGTGGACCTGCGCTGGCGGTAGCGATTGCGATCTTGTGCTGCGTGCCTTGGACTGCGCGAAATTATCACGTGTTCCACAGGTTTATTCCGCTGCGGTCGAACTTCGCGTTTGAGTTGTGGTTGGGGAACAACGAGAACTTTGACCCGCAATCGCAGATCGTGCCGCCTGCAGATCCGGAACGCGCGGAGATTCACAATTACATCCACATGGGTGAGACAGCTTTCATGCAAAACAAGTGGAACGAGGCGATCAGTTTCATGAAGAGCCACCCGAAGCTGGAGGTGATGCTTTTCGCGAGGCGTTTTCTGGCGATGTGGACCGGGATGGAAAAGCCTGTGGAGGGATTTCGCGACAGCGACTCGCTTATGGCGCGACTGGCGATTGTGAGCAATTTTCTGGTGGCGATTGGTGCGCTCTGCGGGATCGTTCTTTTGTTCTTGCGACGCAGTCCTTACGCGTTTTTGTTGGCGGCTTTTCCCCTTGTGTTTCCGGTGGTTTATTACGTGACGCATGCTTCGTTGCGATATCGGCATCCGATTGATCCGGTCGTCGTGTTGCTGGCTGCTGTCGCGATTTGCGGGGTTGGCGTCCGGCGTGATTTGCGCGAGAGATAACAAGACGCGTAAACCAAAGATGTCCGCTGCGCGCTAAAATGCTCGAGACACAGCGCCCGCCATAAGGCCTTTATCCGCAGCCGTTTAGCACCGCGCGACAGTAGTCTCTCGGCGTTCTAACGACTTCCTTACCTGCTGCGTAAAAGAATCGACACCTCGCGGCTTGTGCTTGCCGTCGGTCGGCGATTCCCCCTGGCGCCTTATTAAATCTTTATATCCCGCTTATGCCCTCCTGATGCGCCGGTATTAGCTTATGAGCTGAATCTTCTGGCGTGTGGGTGTGCCGAAGGACAGAAGGCTGTGGTAGCAATTCTGGCCGTGGTACTTACTTTCGGAGTTTGCGGGTTCTTTGTGTACGTGCTGGTGCAATTCCGGCGCGACGCGAAACATCCGAGGCGTGGTGATGAAAGCCTCGCAGGATTTCCAATGGCGGCCTCTGGACAAATCGTCCGGCCATTAGTAGAACCGGGCATGCAGAGAAATGCGAAAGCTGCGCCGCACAAGGATTCGAACGGCAGCAGCACGAAGAGAGGTGCGTCGTGAGCAAACGGCCCGTTGGTTTCAGCTCCCAACTCGCGTGTGCAGTTTTATTTCTTATGCTGGGGCAGGCGCCGTGCTTCGCGCAAAGTGGCAGCGATGCGCCGATGCAGCAGGTTGATGAGGCGGATCAGCAGATTCCGCCGGCGATCGCGAAAGAACTCGATGCGATGCGCAAGCGCATCGATGAACTGGAAGCGGAACTCAAGAATTCAAAAGCCCAAGGCCATCCGGAAACCGCCGTGACGAGCGCAAAGGCGACGGTGCCAGTCGCGCCCATTGCTCCGGCGAACGCCGTCGCCCCCGTCGTGAGCTCTTCCTCGGCGGCAGCAACCGTTTCAGCGCCGCGAGCAAACACCCCCGCCGAGGCCAAGGTCGCGAAGATAGAACCGTTCTCGGATGCCGACTGGACCTGGCTGAACGGCAACCCCCGGACCAAGGAGATTTTCTGGGACACGAAGTTCTTTACTCCGGAAATTCGGTCCGACGCCGTTTACGTCTACGACTTCAACCATCCGACGGACCACTCCATGGGCGGATCCAGCGAGCTTTTTCGTTCGCAGGAAGTGCAACTAACGCAATTCGGCATTGGCGGCGATTTTCACTACGACAACGTCCGAGCCCGGCTGATGACGCAGTTCGGGATGTACTCCGCGACGACGCCGCGGAACGATCCGAGTCCGGGGCACGGCCAGTGGGATCTCGTTTCGGCATATCGCTACATATCGGAAGCGTACGGCGGCTATCACTTCGACAAGCTGCACGGCGTGAACGTGGATGCCGGAATCTTTTTGTCCTATATCGGATTGTTCAGTTACTACCAATTTGACAATTGGGCCTACCAACCATCCTACGTTTCGTCGAACACACCATGGTTCTTTGAGGGCGTGCGCGTACAGATTTTCCCCACGGCGCACTTGAAGATTGAGCCGTGGTTCATCAACGGTTGGCAATCATACGCATCGGCGAACCATCGTCCAGGTCTAGGCGGCCAAGTCAAATGGACTCCGAAACCCTGGGTCAATGTGATCTCGAATAACTACGGCCTCGGCCGCGATGATCTTTTCATTCCCACTCGCCGACGTATCCACACGGATAACAGCGTGGAGGTCAAATATTACGACAAGCCCGACCTGACGCTCGACAAGATGGCGTTCTCGCTTACCGGCGATGCGGGTTGCGAGTATGGCGGCGGCGTAAGTTGCTATGGCGACCGTAAGGGCGGCCCCAAGCAAAGCTTTCTCGGTTTTATGCTCTACAACCGCCTTTGGTTCCATCACGACATGCTCGGTCTGACGCTGGGCGGCGGGAAGATCAACAATCCGGGACGCTATCTGGTTTTGCTGCCTCCGATCAATGGAGAGAGCGCGATCACGGCAGCTACAAATTCTCCTTACTTTACCGAGAATCCGGGAGATCCGTTCAAGGCCTGGGACTCGTCCATCACGTTCGACTACATGCCCAAGCAGTACATCACGTTCCGGTGGGAATATGACTACCGCCACGCGAATGTGCCGTACTGGAGTGGCCGTGGCGGCATTACGCCTCCGGGCGGCAATACTGGAACACCCACGGATTACATTTGCAATAACGGCGTCTCCTCCGGAGAGACGTCACTGGGTCCCGCGACGACTTTTTGCACGAGCGCGCCGCAAAATTCGAGCGTGTGGTTTCCGGATCTTCGGAGGGACGAGTCGTTTATTGACATGTCCATTCTGGTCAAGTTCTGAGGATTGCGTCATCGGCTTTACCGCAGAGACGCAGAGGACGCAGAGAAAGACTGCTTGGCGGGCGATGTTGCTTTTGATGACAGTCAGAAGCAAAGGCTTTAACACAGAGGGCACAGAGTAAAGGCAGAGTGCACGGAGATAATCTGCTTGGGCTTTGTGTGGGGAGTTCATGTGATGGGAGACATTGTTTTTTTGGCAGTGACGTTGGGATTTTTTTTGGTGGCTTTGGGTTATGTGCGCGGTTGTGACCGGTTGAAGTGAGGGGTGCAGCTCGATGCTTGGAAATATTTTTCTTTTGGTGGTGTGTGTTTTGATTTTGGGGTATCTGGTTGCGGCTTTGCTGTGGCCGGAAAGGTTCTGACGATGACGGCCAATGGCTGGCTGCAAATTCTGCTGTTTCTGCTAGTGATATTCGCGGTGGCGAAGCCGATGGGCGTCTTCATGACGCGCGTATTTTCCCGCGAGAAAACATTTCTGGATCCCTTGCTGCGTCCTTTGGAGCGTTTGCTTTACAAGTTGACTGGCGTGGACGAAAAGCGGGAGATGCGCTGGACGGAATATGCGATTGCGATGCTGCTCTTCAGCGGCGTTTCCATGGCGCTGTTGTACGCGATGGAGCGCGTGCAGCAATTGTTACCGTGGAATCCGGAGAAGCTGGCGGCGGTGCCGACGGACCTGGCGTTCAATACGGCGGCGTCGTTCACGACGAATACAAACTGGCAAGCGTACGTGCCGGAAGTGACGATGAGTTACTTCACGCAGATGGCGGGGCTGGCTTATCACAACTTCATGTCGGCAGCGGTGGGAATCGCGCTGGCCATTGCAGTGATCCGCGGAATCGCGCGGCGAGAGCAAGATACGATTGGGAATTTTTGGGTGGACCTGACGCGAACGGTTCTGTGGGTGCTTTTGCCCGCATGCCTGCTGGTTTCGATGGTCTTCGTGTCGCAGGGCGTGATTCAAAACTTGAGACCTTACACGATGACGGAGCTGGTGGAACCGCAAACCGTCCTGGTGACCGGCTCCGACGGGAAGACGGCGACGCAAGTGGTGAAGGAGCAGAAGATTCCGCAGGGGCCGGTGGCGTCACAGGAGGCGATCAAGATTTTTGGTACGAATGGCGGCGGATTTTTCAATGCGAACAGCGCGCATCCTTATGAGAATCCGACTCCGCTGAGCAACTTTCTACAGCTCATTTTGATTTTTGCGATTCCTTCAGGGCTGACTTACACGCTGGGGCGGATGACCGGGTCGCAGCGGCACGGCTGGGCGGTGTGGGGCGCGATGGCGGCGCTGTTCCTGGCAGGAGCGATTGCGGCGTACACGGCGGAGGCGCGAGGTAATCCGCTTTTGCACGGAGTGGACCAGAACACGAGCACGCTGCAGCCGGGCGGAAACATGGAAGGCAAGGAAGTGCGATTCGGAATTGCGAACTCGGCGCTGTACGCGACGGTGACGACGGACGCGAGCTGCGGCGCGGTGAACGCGATGCACGATTCGTTCACGCCACTGGGCGGGATGATTCCGCTCATCAACATCATGTTAGGCGAGGTGGTGTTTGGCGGCGTGGGCTCGGGGCTCTACGGAATGATTGTGTTCGTGATTTTGTCCGTATTCATCGCGGGGCTGATGGTGGGCCGAACGCCGGAATATTTGGGGAAGAAAATTGAAGCGTACGACGTGAAGATGGCGATGCTTTCGGTGCTGATTTTTCCGCTGGTGATTCTGGTATTCACGGCGATTTCGGTGGTGGCGAAGAGCTTTGGAACGCCGTCCATCACGAATCCGGGGCCGCACGGACTTTCGCAAATCTTGTATGCGTATACATCCGGCACCGGAAATAACGGCTCGGCGTTTGCGGGATTCAATGCAAATACGCGCTGGTACAACACCACGATTGGGCTAGCGACACTTTTTGGGCGATTTTTCGCGGTGATCCCGATTTTAGCGATTTCGGGAAGCCTGGCACGGAAGAAATACGTGCCGGAGTCGGCGGGAACGTTTCCGGTGACGACACCGCTTTTTACGGCGCTGCTGGTTTCGGTGGTGCTGATCGTGAGTGCGCTGACGTTTTTTCCGGCGCTTAGTTTGGGTCCGATTCTGGAGCATCTGCTGATGCATGCAGGAAAGGTGTTTTAGGAACATATGACCGCCAAGGCAAGCACGCGAGAGCAATCGCGCTGGGGAAAGGAAATCGTGGTGCCGGCGCTGTGGGAATCGTTTGTCAAACTGAATCCGCGGACGCTAACGAAAAACCCGGTGATGTTCGTGGTGGAAGTGGGCGCGGTGCTGACGTCGGCAGATTTGTTGAGGGGCGTGGTGCAACACACGCCGGGATTCGGCTTTTCGCTGCAGATCACTTTGTGGCTGTGGTTCACGGTGCTCTTTGCGAATTTCGCGGAAGCGATGGCGGAAGGTCGCGGGAAGGCGCAGGCGGAAACGTTGCGCAAGGCGCGCGCGGAAACGATTGCGCGGCGATTAAAGGCGGATGGTACGATCGAATCTGTTCCGGGATCGAAGCTGAGGATGGGCGATGCGGTGATTGTGAGCGCGACGGAATTCATTCCTGGCGACGGCGAGGTGATCGAAGGCGTCGCGTCCGTGGACGAATCCGCGATCACGGGTGAGTCCGCGCCGGTGATACGGGAATGCGGCGGTGACCGCTCGGCGGTGACGGGCGGGACGCGCGTTCTGTCCGACGAGATCAAGGTGCGGATTACGTCGAATCCCGGCGAAACCTTTCTGGACCGGATGATCAAGTTGGTGGAAGGCGCGCTGCGGCAAAAAACGCCAAACGAGATTGCTTTGAACATTCTGCTGGCGGGGCTGACGATTATTTTTCTGCTCGCGGTGGTCACGTTGCAGCCAATGGCGATTTATTCGGGAGCGCCGCAATCGGTGTTTGTGCTGGTGGCGCTACTGGTGTGCCTGATTCCGACGACAATTGGCGGATTGCTTTCGGCAATCGGCATTGCGGGGATGGACCGGGTGCTGCAGAAAAATGTGCTGGCGATGTCCGGGCGCGCGGTGGAAGCAGCGGGAGATGTGGATACACTGCTGCTGGATAAGACCGGGACGATCACGTTGGGGAACCGTTTTGCGACGGAATTTATTCCGGCGCCCGGAGTGAGCGACGCTGAGCTGGCGGATGCTGCGCAACTGGCTTCTCTGGCGGATGAAACACCGGAGGGACGCTCGATTGTGGTGCTGGCGAAGGATAAGTACGGGTTGCGCGCGAGAGAGTTGGGATCTATCGCGGCGATATTTATACCGTTTTCGGCGGTTACGCGAATGTCCGGAGTGGATTTGGACGGGCGCAGAATTCGCAAGGGCGCGCGGGATGCGATCGTCAAGAGCATCAAGGAAGCGGGCGGATCGGTGCCCCCGGAAACGATGGAGGCGGTGGAGCGGATTTCAAATTCGGGCGGCACGCCGTTGCTGGTGGCGGAAGACGGACGGGCGCTGGGTGTGGTCCATCTGAAGGATATCGTTAAGGGCGGGATGCGCGAGCGTTTTGAACATTTGCGCGTGATGGGAATTCGCACGGTGATGATTACCGGCGACAATCCGTTGACGGCGGCAGCGATCGCGCGCGAAGCAGGCGTGGACGATTTTCTGGCGGAGGCGCGGCCGGAAGACAAGCTGGCTTTGATTCGCCGCGAACAAGCCAAGGGGAAATTGGTGGCGATGACCGGCGACGGGACGAACGATGCGCCGGCTTTGGCGCAGGCGGACGTGGGACTAGCGATGAACGCCGGAACGCAGGCGGCAAAAGAAGCCGGAAACATGGTGGATTTGGATTCGAATCCGACGAAATTGATTGAGGTGGTGGAGATTGGCAAGCAGCTTTTGATTACGCGCGGGGCGTTGACCACGTTTTCGGTGGCGAACGACGTGGCGAAATATTTTGCGATTATTCCGGCGATGTTTTCGGCGGCCTTTCCGCAGTTGGGCGTGCTCAACGTGATGGCGCTGCGGACGCCGCAGTCGGCGATTCTCTCGGCGGTGATTTTCAATGCGCTGATTATTATCGCGCTGGTGCCGCTGGCGTTGCGAGGCGTGAAATACCGGCCTTTGGGAGCGGAAGCATTGCTGCGACGGAATTTGCTGGTGTACGGATTGGGCGGGATTATTGCGCCATTCATCGGGATCAAGTTGATTGACGTTGTGATCACGCACATCGGGCTGGCGTAAGGACGTTTATGAAACGAAACTTTCTGATTTCCATTTGGATGACGCTGGCGACGACCGTGTTGCTGGGAATTGGGTATCCGCTGGCGGTTACCGGCCTAGCGCAGTGGCTTTTCCCGAGACAGGCGAACGGCGAAATAATTCAGGTGCACGGGAAGCTGTTGGGATCGTCGCTGATCGGGCAGCCATTCTCTGCGGCAGGTTATTTTCATTCGCGGCCTTCCGAGGCGGGACCTGCTGGTTACGATCCGGACGCGGCGGGTGGCGGAGCGTCGAATCTGGGGCCGACGAATTCGGCATTGATTACGCGGGTAAATGGCGACGTGCGGCGTTTACACGCGGAAAATCCTGGCGCACCGATTCCCGTTGATCTAGTTACAAGTTCGGGGTCGGGGCTCGATCCGGATATTACTCCGGCTGGGGCGGAGTTTCAGGTGGCGCGAGTCGCACGGGAACGCGGGATGAGCGAGGGGGACGTTCGCGCGGCGGTGGCGCGGCACACGTTTGGGCGCCAGTGGGGTTTCTTGGGCGAGACGCGCGTGAACGTGCTGGAGTTGAATTTGGAGTTGGACGCGATGCGTCCGATGAACCCGCGGTAAACGCGCGATCATTGCGAGAGAGATTCCTGCCTACGGCAGGCAGGCCTCACTGGGTGAGGGATGACTACGAGAGACAGCCACGAAAGCGGCGGACGCGCCGCGACTCGGAGGGCGGGTCTGAGACCCGCCCCCCCTTCAAACCGGATTTACAGGAAGAGTTGATAGGCATTCGTCGACGCTGTAACGGTTTTACTTTTCTTGGCGCGTGGTGCGGGATTTGGCAGTGGTGGGCGGGTCGAAGCGGTAGCCGATCCAGGGTTCTGTGTGGATGTAGCGCGGATGGCTTGGGTCGGGCTCGATTTTTTTTCGCAGTTGATTGATGAAGACGCGCAGGTATTCGGTTTCTTCCCCGTAGTCGGGTCCCCAGACAGCTTGCAGCAGACGGCGGTGTCCTTGTGCTTTGCCTGCATTTGCGACTAGCTGGCGCAGGAGTTCGAATTCCTTGGGAGTGAGGCGGACTGGACGGCCTTTGACGAGGACACTGCGTTTTTCAAAGTCAATCCTGAGGTCGTCGGAGACGAAAGCGGGCGTAGCATCTCCAGGGGCGGCGCGGCGCAGCGCGGCGCGAATGCGCGCCATGAGTTCCTCGACGCCGAAGGGTTTGACGACGTAATCGTCGGCGCCGGCATCGAGGGCCTGCACTTTGTCGCGCTCCGAGTTGCGCACCGTAAGCATGATGATGGGGGCGTCGCTAGTGCTGCGGATTTCGCGGCAAGTCTCGAGGCCAGACATTCCGGGCAAGTTCACGTCGAGAAGAATAAGATCGGGGCGTTCACCGCGAATTTTTTCGAGAGCCTCTTCGCCGCTGCGCGCTTCGACGACCGTGTAGCCCTGCGAGGCAAGCGTAGTGAGCATGACGCGGCGGATCTGCGGTTCGTCATCCACGACGAGAATGGTGGCGGCGCTCATCAGTCTCCGGAACGGCCGCGGTCCACTGGCAATGTGAAGGAAAAGACGGAGCCCTGGCCGCGCTGGCTGGTGAGGCTCATGGTGCCACCGTGGGCTTCGATGATTGCTTTGGCGATAGGCAAGCCCATGCCGGTGCCTTGGACGAGGTAGCGCTGGTCCTTGCCGCGATAAAACTTCTCGAAAATGAGGTTTTGTTCGAGGTCGTCGATGCCGGCGCCGCGGTCGGCAACGCTAGTGACGACGAAATCAGGACTGGCTTCCGCGGTAATGGTGATGGGCTTGTCCGTGGGTGAATACTGGTTAGCGTTCTCGAGCAGATGGACCAGAGCTTCGCGCGCGCGGACGAGATCCACGCTCACGTGCGGAAGGCCGGGAGGCGCCTGTACGTGCACGACACGATCGCCGAGGGCGAGCTTGCACTGATTGAGCGCCGCGTTGATGACGTCTTCAATCGGATGGGATTCGAGGCGGAGTTCGACTTCACCAGCATCGAGGCGCGCCATTTCTCCGGCTTCGCCGACGAGGCGGTTGAGGCGGTCGGTTTCTTCATTGATGATGGTGAGAAGTTCCTGGCGTTGTTGATTCGTGACGCTAGCGTTCGAGAGCAAATTTGTGACGGAAGCTTTGATGGAGGTGAGCGGGGTGCGCAGCGCGTGGGTGACGGAATCGAGGAGCGCGGTGCGGAGACGTTCACCCTCGCGGGCCGCTTCGGTGAGGCCGAGTTGCTCGATGGCGCGAGCGCGTTCGATGGCGACGGCGATGAGGGTGCCGACGGCTTCGAGTGTCTGGCGAGAGAGCATCGAACCGGAAACTCCCAGGCTGCCGATGGGACGAACGCCGAGGCGAACCGGAACAAAGCAGAGGCTATTGGCTTCGTCAACCAGCGGCTCTTCGCGGATGACCATCGCCTTGAGAGTTTCGAGATCGAGTTTCGGTATCACCGGGCCGGAGCGATAGATTTTCTGCTTTTCAGCGAGAAGCAGCGCGGCGGCGCCGACTTCGAAGATGTCCACAATTTGCGAGGGAATCCGGTTGAGGAGCTGAATCACGTTGCCTGATTCGAGAAGGCCCTGGCTGAAGGCGTAGAGCTTTTCGATTTCGCGGCGGCGTTGCGCGGCGTCTTTGGCTTGTTGACGAGCGCGAGTAGAAAGGTGGCTCGCGAGCACGGATACGACCAGGAAAGCGAAGAGTGCAACCCAATTCTGAGGATCCGCGACCGTAAAAGTGCCGACCGGGGGCAAGAAATAGAAGTTGAAAGCGAGCATGGCCACGATGGACATAAACACGGAAACGGCGATGCCCCATACGGTGGAAACGGCTAGAATGGCGAGCAGAAAAGTGAGCGCAACCGTGGTGGGATTGACGGGTAAGACGTGCCTATAGAAAACGGAAATCCCAAGAACTATCGCAAGAGCAGCAACGAATCGCAGGAAACGTGGGAGAAGAGCATCGCGCACTGACACATTCTAACGTAGCTTTCCAAGGGACCGTAGAAGAGAATACCCGCATGCCAAAGACCCCGGAACAGTGGCTAGCCGCGTCCAAGCCATCCGAAAAGACCAAGGGAGCGCTAAAACTATTTCTGGGCTACGCACCCGGAGTAGGCAAGACGTTCAGCATGTTGAGCGAGGCGATCCGGAGGCATAGCCGCGGCGAAGACGTGGTGATCGGAGTGGTGGAAACGCATGGAAGAAAGGGCATCGCGGAGCTTTCGTCACAACTGGAAACGATTCCGCGACGGATGATTGATTACAAAGGAACGCTCTTCGCCGAAATGGACCTGGAAGCGATTTTGGCGCGGCAACCGCGCGTGGCGCTGGTGGATGAATTGGCGCACACGAATATCCCCGGAAGCAAGAATCGCAAGAGATACGAGGACGTACTGGAGATTCTGGATGCAAAAATTGACGTGATTTCGACCGTCAACATCCAACATATCGAGAGCATCGCGCCGACGGTGCGCGCGATCACGGGTGTGCCGGTACGGGAAACGGTGCCGGATTGGGTGCTTCAGGTGTCCGACGAGACGGTAATGGTGGACTTGACGCCAGAGGCATTGCAGAACCGCATGAGGCGCGGAGACGTTTACGGAAAGGAAAAAATCGAGCAAGCGCTGAAGAATTTCTTTCGCCGCGGGAATTTGATCGCGCTGCGCGAACTGGCGTTGCGGCAGGTGGCAGAGCAGGTGGATCGGAGCCTGGAGTCGTACATGGTGGAGAAGGACATCCAGGAGGCGTGGGGCGTGCGCGAGCGCATCGCGGTGTGCATCAGCGCGAACCCGAAGGCGCAGTACCTGGTAGCCCGAGCCGCACGCATGGCGCGGCGGATGGATGCGGAGCTCTACGCACTGCATGTGGATTTGGATCAGGACAGCGATCCGGAAGAGGAAAAGTTGCTGGAAGCGAATTTGCAATTCGCGGAAAATTTGGGAGCGAAACCGGTGCGGTTGAAAGGCGAACACGTAGCCGAAGCGGCCGCGCAATTTGTGAGGGATAAACACATCACGCAGGTGATATTCGGGCGGACAGCGACCGAGGGTTGGAAAAAGTTGAAATACATGAATGGGATCAATCGATTTTTGAGGGATGCGCCGGCTGTGGACGTTCATATTGTGACGCAGGAGCCGGATTAGGGGCGACTGCTGCAGTGGGAGCATAGCGTTGTATTTGCGCGAGAAGGAACGGTTGGCGTTAGGGGTTAGCGCGATCCGTCGAGAGCGGGTTGGTTGCTCGCGGAACTCTGTAGGATCATGCGGACGGGTTCGCGAATGACGAGTTCGGGAGAGAAGTTGCGCATGCGTTCGAGCAGCGCGGGTGTGACTTCCTGACCACGGGCGATTAGAAGCAGACCCTTGGAAGATTTCAAATCTTCACCGAAGACCATGCCGACCGCAACCTCGCGGACGGAGAGCTCCAACATCTGAATTTTCTCCTGAGCACTGCCGCGCATTGCGGCAAGGGCTTCGAGAATCTCCGGGTCATACCAGCCTTTGCGTCCGCGCATGATGGCGAAGGGATGATCGGAATGGGCTTCGCCGGAATCGAGTAGATCAAAATCGAGCGCGACTTTCAGAGCGCGAGCGCCCCAGGGAATTTCTTCGTCGAGTTGAGCGTCGGAGCGCTTCTTGCCCTCGGCGTAGTGGCGCGTATGCTGGCGCAGAATTTCCCGGACAGACTCAATGCGCGGGATGTGAGAGAGGCATTTTTCGGCGACCGTGTGCATGCGCTTGATCATTTCGTGTTCGGAGTCGTCGAGAACGTCACCGCGATACAGCTTGTCCAACGTGACGGGTGGGAGGGTGACGCAGCCGATCTGGGAGAGCATAGCGGCTACCTCGACAGGCCATTGCTCGCGAATCTTGAAGTGCGCCATGAGCTGATCCACGCAGTGACGGATCCGTGTGGCACGTCCGAAAGCGGTGGGATTGGCCATGGAAAGAATATCAATGAGCGCTTTAATGCTGCCCCGCAGGGTTTCCTCCAACAAGATTTTTTCGGACGTGACGAGGCGGTATTGTTCGACGCAAGCATCGAGGGCCTTGAGAAGGGTTTCAGTGGAACAGGACTTGGTGAGAAAACGGAAGATATTTCCTTCGTTGACGGCAGCGATCGCGGATTCCATATCGGCTTGGCCGGTGAGCAGCACGCGCACGGTGAGCGGCGCGACAGCGCGGATGTGCGCGAGCAGGCGTACACCATCCATTTGCGGCATGCGCTGATCGGACATCACCACCGCGAAGGACTCGCCGCCCTTGAGCATCTCCAACGCCCGCATTCCACCGTTCGCGGTCTGGACAATGTAGTGGCTGCGAAGCGTGCGGGTAAGGCCGTCGAGGACGTGCTGTTCGTCATCGACGCAGAGGATGCGAGGGCGCTCAGCGTTTCTCATGGCAGACTCCCGAGAGCTCAAGGGCGGCAGCGTCGGCTGCGGCCAGCCACTCCGGAAGTTTTTCCTCTACATCGAGTTTCGCGACGATGTGGGGGTTCAGCGGAGGGTTGGGAACGGCAGTGTCTCCGGAATTGCGGGCGTCATGGTCGTGGGCGAGCCAATTGGCAAAATAAACGCACGCCAACACGTCCAATTTGTCGTGAGGCACGCGCTCGGGATGATGATGGTGCGCCACCGCTTCGATGATTATGTACGGAATTCCCCACAGGCTGAGCAAGTAGGCTCCGACTTCTGCGTGAGAGATGCCCGTCATTTCCTCTTCGATTTCGAATAGCGGACGCTGCTCCTGACGCGCGCGCTTCAGGGCGTTCGCGAAGTGACCGGGCATGGCTTCGGCGAGGACGAGTTTGCCGACGTCATGAAGGAGGCCGGCGATGGGAGCGGCGGCGGCAATGGCGACGTTGGCTGAAAGATCCTTGGCAATCCGGCCGGTCAGCTGCGAGTGAGACTGATGGGCTTCCAGCGAGAAATCGGTGATGGATTGGGCGGGATGAAAGACGCGAAAAACTTCGGCGGAAAGAACGAGATGCTGGAGAGTGGAGATACCGAGATAATTGATGGCGGTTTGAATATCGCTGACGTTGCGGACGAAGCCGAAGAAGGCAGAGTTCACGAGTTGGAGAATTTTGGCGGACATGGCTGTGTCGCGCTCGATGATCTGGGCGACCTGACGCGAGGAGGAGTCCGGATTTGCGAGAGTTTGTTGCAGTTCCAAGCACATCTTGGGGAGCGAAGGCAATTGCTGGATCGAGCCAACGAGGTTGGCGAGCATTTTGCTGTTGAGGACGTCGCTGAGACTGGTGGCGCGATCTACGGCGACCCGCAACGTGTCCTGGTCGCAGGGCTTCAGCAGAAATTGGTGGGCTACCGGAACGGCGTTGAAGGCCGCCTCCATGTCTGAGTAGCCGGAGAGAATGATGCGCAAGACGCTGGGATATTTTTCGCGGACGGTCTTGAGCAGGGCCGCACCATCGATTCCGGGCATGCGCATGTCCGAAATGATGACGTCGAAGGGGGCGGCGTCGAGCATCCCGAGCGCCGCCTGGCCGCCGGGGGCGAGGGCCATTTCCCAGATCTGGCGTTGTGGGCGGAGCATGCGCTGCAGACCCTCCAGGATCTTGATTTCGTCGTCCACAAATAGAATTCGCTTCACGTGACCACCACCTCTCCAGTAGCGGGCACGCATTCGCCGGGAGGCGAACAAAAAAAGTGGTGCCTTCGCCCATTTTTGTTTCAAAAGAGAGAGTGCCGCCGTGTTTATCGACGACAATCGCGCGTGCCAAAGCCAGACCCTGCCCCGAACCTTTTCCCACTTCCTTGGTCGTGAAAAACGGATCGAATACCTTGGCGCGAACGCGCTCGGGAATTCCGGTGCCGGTGTCTGCAACAGAAACGACGACGCTATCGCCATCTTGCCAAGTGCGCACAGTGATGCGGCCTTTTTCGCCGGACTTTTTGACGACGTCACCGATCGCGTGCGCGGCGTTGACGAACAAGTTGAGAAACACCTGGTTCAGGTCGCCCAGATGGCAGTGGATGGGAGGCAAAGCGCCCAGTTCGGTTCGCACATCGGCGACGTACTTGACCTCATTGCGCACAACGATCAAAGTGCTTTCGATGGCTTTATTGAGGTCGGCCGGAGTTTTTTCGGAGCTGCGATCCACGTGCGCGAACTCTTTCATGGCGCGAACAATGGTGGCGACACGATTGATACCGTCCAGCATCTGTTCGAAGGACTTGGGAACTTCCGTGCAGAGGAAGTCCCACTCGATGTTTTGGCGGACGGCGTCCACCTCCTGCAACATGCCGGGTAGGAGTGTTCCGGTGGCGGCGTGTGCGCAGAATTCCTCGTACTTTGTAATCAACTGCATGCTTTCGACGAACGAATTCTGGAGAAACCGAGTGTTATCGCCGATGAATTGAATAGGTGTATTGATTTCATGAGCGATGCCTGCTGCTAGTCCGCCCACCGCTTCCAATTTTTGCGCGTGGCGGAGTTCGACCTCCATCTGACGCTTTTCGGAGATGTCTTCAAAGCTGACCACGGCACCGGTGACGCGGGCGTATTCGAAGACCGGGATCGCAGAATAACTGACGGCAAAATGCGAGCCGTCTGCTTTCCAAAAATATTCCAGATCGGTGTGAAAACTCTTTCCGGACTTTAACGTGCGGGTCAGGGGACATTCGAGCGATGGATAAGGCGTGCCGTCTGGACGAGTGTGGTGAAACAGAGTGTGCGCGTCCTTGCCAACTACGTCTTCGCGATTGCATCCGAACATGCGGGCAGCGGCTTGGTTGATGAAACTAATTGCTCCGGCGATGTTGACCCCATAGATACCTTCCGATGTGGAGTCCAAAATGAGAGCCAGCTCTTTGCCGATTTTGGCGTGTTCTTCTTCGGCAAACTTACGGGCCATAAACTGGCCCATCTGGTTGGCGATGCTCATGAGGAACCTGATCAGCTCTTCGTCGGGCGCTTTCCTATCGTGGCTGAAGAATGCAATGACCCCCAAGCTTTTCTGAAATAAGCCTAGTGGAACAGCAAAGCCACACCGCAGGCCGGCGGAAATTGCAGCGCCGGTGCGAGTAAAGGAAGTGCTTTCGGTCACGTCGTCAATCTATTCCGGGGCGTGCGTCTCCCAAACGCGTCCCGGCAGACCTTCGCCACAGCGGAATTGCACCGTCTGGCTCAGCGCTTGGAATTGCAGAAACTTGCGTGACGATGCGGACCACGAACGGGCGTGGACGAGGCGGTTCGCAGCTGGATTGATCTGCCAGATTTCCCCTAGATCGAATTTCAGAGACTCGCAGAGGACGCGCAGGATGCCCTCGGAGGCTTCGGCGACGGTTTGGGATTCCGCCAGGGCCCGCGAAACGGCAAATTGCAAAGTGGTGTGCCGGCGGGCGGCGTGGCGCTCGAGCGCGTATAAGAGCACACGTTCGAACGCGGCCGCGTTCATGCGGTTCTTCACTGTATAGTCGTCGGCACCGGCGCGCACGGTTTCAAGCGCCTGAGCCTCGTCATGAACACTGCTGATGATAACCACGGGAAAATCTTTGGCCATCGCGATAAGGTTTTGCAAACCGCTCATGCCGTCGGAATCTGAAACGGCAAGATCAGCCAGGAAGATGTCAAAGGATCTGGTCGCGGTTTCCTTGAAAGCATCCGCGAAGGTCGGTACTGCATGAACATCGAATCGAGCTTTCCTGGCTCCGGCAAGCTTTTGGCGAATATCGGCCTCGTCGGCCGAGTCCGCGATGATCAGGAGAACTGTAAGAGCTGAAGGATCCATGACGTTTGCGGCGATGACCTGATTTGAAACTGCCCGTTACGCGACTCTGGCCTTGGAGATTTTTACGGGTAACGGGACGGACAGGCGCTTGCGCCGCAGTCCCTTATCGAGACAATCGTCCGTTCTGGCAGAAAGGTTTAGTGGGCGGAAAAAGGTGCACGCGCGATGGAAAAACAGATGTCTGACGGAGGAATTTGCAGGAGGTTGCCCGAAGCCTTAGGCGTCGTCGGCGGGGATATCGAAATTGACCAGGTCGGCCTGGAAGCCGCGAGTTTTGATAGCGCCGTAGGCGATGCCGATGACCATCCAGATCGCGCCCAAGCGGAGGGCGGGGCCACTGAGATGGCTCCAGATGAAGGCGCAAATCAAGAAACCGAGGAGAGGCGAGATCAAGTTGAGAATATTTTTCTTTTCGGCGCGGAGATAGTAACGGACCAGAGCGGCTACGTTGACGCCCATGAACGCGAGGAGGGCGCCGAAGTTCAGGAGGTCCGCGCCCTGGTCGTAAGTGATGATAAAGGAACCTACCAGCGCGATTACGCCGACAAAGATGACATTGTTGCGCGGGACGTGGCTTTTGGGGTCCACAGCACCAAAAAACTTTTTGGGAATACCGTCGCTGCGACCCATGCCATAGAGCAAGCGCGCTGCTCCGAGTTGAGAGCCCATCCCCGAGCCGATGTTGGCGACCAGAATCGTGAAATTGATGAGCTGGAACAGAAAGTAGCCGCCGGCGGTCTGCGCGACGAGCGGAAAAGCGGAGGTGATTTTATCAGCCGGGAAAGGCTGATCGCGCCAGACGAGCTGCGCGGCGTAGACCTCGAGTGAAGCGAGGACTCCGGTGATGAGGCAGACGAGAACGGTGGCAAGCATGATGTTACGGCGAGGATTTTCGACCTCTTCGGAAAAGGTGGAGATGGCGTCAAACCCGATGTAGGTGAGGACAGCGACCGAGGTGCCGTGGAATACGCTTTTGAAGCTGAAGGTAGCCGGATTGTAAAAGGGGTGCGTGAAAAAGCCGGGGCCGTATTGATGCAGGCTCCAGAGAAAGCGAATGACGAAGGCGAAGAAGACGACGACAACGATGCTCATTCCGGCTGCCATGACGTCATTGATGCGAGCGGACGTCTTGATACCGCGGACATTGAGAAGGGTGAACGCGCCAGCGTAGAAAAACACCAGCGTCCAGTAGGGCAGGAACGGAAGAATATTCTGCGTGAGCTGGCTGCAGATAATGGTGCAGATGAGCGGGTTGAGGATGTAATCCATCACGATGGCCCAGCCGGTGATGTAACCGAGAGCGGGCTTCAGTTCCTGGCCGACGTAGGTGTAGGCGGAGCCCGCAGAAGGATAGGCGCGCGCCATTTTGCCGTAGCTGACGGCAGTGAAAAGCATGGCGACCATGGCGATTAAGAGGGTGGTGACGACGTGACCGCGAGCGTCGTTGCTGATGACGCCGTAGATGCCCATCGGCGCGATGGGTTGGATGATGACGATGCCGATGATGATGAGGTCCCAGAGGCCGAGGACGCGGCTGAGTTTTACCGGGGATTGCGCGGTTTGGGCTGAACTCATTCGGTGACGACAGCCTTGACTAGATTTCTGGGGCGGTCCACGTCGCAGCCGTTCAGGATGGCGAAGTGGTAAGCGAAAAGCTGGAGCGGAACTACCTCGAGAATCGGAAGGAGCAACTCCGGAGCCGGGGGGACGAATATGTGGCGATCGGCGAGAGGGAGGATTTCGCGATCGCCTTCAGTGGCGATGACGATGGATTTTCCGCCGCGGCTTTTGATGTATTCGAGGACCAGTAGAGTTTTTTGATAGCGCAGGACGGAATCGGGATCGGAGGCGTCGCGGGTGGCCAGCACGATGATTGGAAGCTTGTCGTCCACGAGGGCGTTGGGGCCGTGACGCAATTCACCGGCGGGTAGGCCTTCAGCCTGGACGTAGGAAATTTCCTTGAGCTTGAGCGCTCCTTCACGGGCGAGAGCGTAGTGGACACCGCGTCCCAGAAACAGAAACGCTCTGGCATGCTGAAATGCACGAGCGCAGCCGGCAGCCTGGGCGTCCCACGCAGCGAGAGATTTTTCGATGGCCTTGGGAACTTCGGCGAGCGCATTCAAGTGCGCGCGCGTGACTTCGGAAGTCATGCGTCCGCGCTGCCTCGCGAGGAACAACGAGAATAGATAGAGGATGGTGAGCTGCGCGGTGAAACTCTTGGTGGCCGGAACGGCTTTCTCGACGCCAGCGCAAGTCTGAAGTTTGGCGCTGGCTTCGCGCGAGATAGTGGAATCTGCGACGTTGGAGATGGCGACGGTCTTGGCGCCGCGATTGAGCGCTTCGCGTTGCGCGGCGGTGGTGTCTGCAGTTTCGCCGGACTGGGTGATGACGACCACGATCGGGTTAGTGTCCGAGTGCGTGGAACGGTAGCAATACTCGCTGGCGTACTCGACGTCCACCGCGACGCCCGCGAGGTCTTCGATCATGATTTCGCCGGCGAGGCCGGCGTTACGGCTGGAGCCACTGGCGGCAATTATTATTTTCTTGAAGTCAAAAAGAGCTTTTTCGATGGGCCGCAGCGAATCGGGAAAAATGACGTCGCCGTGCACGTTCTGGCGGATGGTTTCACGGATGGCATGAGGCTGCTCGTAGATCTCGCTGAGCATGTGGTTCGCAAACGCACGCGGAGGGCTCGACGGAGTGGTCTGCTGATCGGACATTAACGGCCGCCTCCGGTGGAAGCGGGTGGCAGACCTCTTCCCTCTTTCAGCGGGATCGTCGCAGGCGCGATATTCCATCCGGAAACGGTCAACTCAACACCACCGAAAACGGGAGTGGAGGGCAAATAACGGGCGGTTAGCTCGCGGGATTCACCCGGCATCAGTTCGATGTAATTATCGTCCCAGAACACCGGGAGAATTTCACCTGGTTGGCCAGACTTTCGAATCCCAAGACGAATTTGGAATGCGAGGTGGTCGCTCGTGTTCTTGAGCAGAACGTGCGCGACTGGGCCATCGGGGCCGGGTAGGAGGCTGCCGGTGGATTCGATGTTCGCTTCAGGAAGCGTTTGGAGGGCTGTGAGGTCTTCGTATGAAGAGACGGGGGTGAAGCGGTAAGTCGTCTTGGCCCATTCGTATGTATTCGGCTTGGAGGAGAGCCAATAGAAATTGCGGCTGACGATTTTTCCGTCGCTGGATTGCAGCTCGAGGGCTACGAAGTAGGCGGGAGACGCGGGATTGAAGGAGCCAGCAGGCAGCGTGAGAACTTTGCGGACGCCGTCGGCATCCACGTCGGTCTGAACTTGCGTTGCGAAGCGCTGCTGCAAGGAGACGTCGTAGAGTTTGGCCGTGACGGTGAGTCCGGAGGCTTTTTCGTAGCGGCTATTGACGACGGCGATGCTGTTGTCGTCGTAGGAATATTGCACGTGGAGAGGCTCGCAGGCCTTTTTTGTGCCGAAATAACCACCAGCGGGCTGCAGATAATAATCGAAGAGGTGCCAGATGGTGGAAGGCCAAGCGTTATTCAGCATCCACTGAATGATGCCGGTGGTTTGGTATTTGTTGTGCGAATAGGCTTCGAACATGGCTCGCTCGCCTTCGTAAGCCATGGTTTGAGATTTCAGCTCGTACGTGTCGAGATCCTTCGCGGGACCATAGATCGCATTCATCGCGCCATTGAAATGGCTGAGATCTTTGAAGCCTTCGGAGCCCGCGTGATAGTTCCAGTAAATGTCCTGCGGCCACATGTGGCCGGCGGGAATGAAATTTTTGAGGCAGCTTTGCAGCGGCACGGCCGGGCCGGGACTGGTTTCGGTGTTGAAACCGAATGCGCCGCCATATTTGTTGTTATTGGTCAGCCAGTAATCGGGCGGGACGTAGTCGTAGGGGCCGGTCATCTTCACACCGGATTGTCCTGTGACCGATGTGGGAGTGGCGGAAGCGGAAGAAATGTAAGGATTGGGCCAATCGGATTCTTTCAGCACTTTGATGTAGGCGGATTCTACGTTGGCGGGCGGCGGATTATCGCTGCCATTGAGCCAAACGAGCATGCTGGGATGACTGCGCATGCGCATGATCTGGGAGTGTAAGGAAGCCGTGGCGATTTCGAGATCGCCGGGTTGCCAATGCTTCCACTGCTCCCAATGATCGCAGCAGCACCAGCCGGCCATGATCAGGACGCCTTGTTCATCCGCGAGATTGTAAAATTCCTCGGTTTCGAGTTTGCCTTCAAGGCGGATGGTATTGAGGTTCATGTCGCGCACGTAGCGGAATTCGTTTTGCAGGCGGTCGAGGTCCTGGCGCAGAAGCATATCCGGCGACCAGCCGCCGCCACGAATTAGAATTTTGCGGCCGTTGATGTAGAACTGGCGCGCGCCATTGGAATTCAGTTCGGAAGTGATTTCGCGGATTCCGAATTTGACAGTTTGCGCGTCGGATTCCTCGTTGCCGACGGTGAAATGAATGGAAAGTTCGTGAAGGTCTTGCGGGCCCATCTGGTAGGGCCACCAGAGTTTGGGATTCTTGATTTGCAGCTGGGGATATTGATCCGAGAGAAAACGGACGGCTTTGGTTTCGTGCGGCTGCAGAGTGGTCGTCTGGCGGAAATTCACTTCATCAAACTTGCCTTCCAGGACACCGGTGACGGCATCGTCGGTAGCGTTGTGCAGTTCGACTTCGACGGCGAGATTCGCTTGGTCGAGCAAGTTGGTGGGGAAGTGCGTCATCACCTGGGGGTAGCGAATGGCTACCGGGCCGCTGGCCTGCAGATACACGGGACGCCATAGCCCCATATCTTTATCGGGAGGCGCGGGGTTCCAGTCCACCCAATTGATGCCGAGATCTTTTTCGGTTTGGGCGATGGTCTCGACGGCGAGCGTGTTGGTTTGATCGCGCTGGATGAAGGGCGTGATGTCGTATTCGTAGGTGCGATAAGCACCGGCGACGTCTTTTGCGGCGGCGATTTGGTGGCCGTTGAGCCAAATATTGGCGCGATTATTGATGCCGCCGAAATGCAGCCACACGTGGCGATCATGGAAATTTTCGGGCAGCTTGAATTCGGTACGATACCACCAGGAGCAGCGGAAGGGGCTGTCTTGGGGCATGGGCAGCAGCGAAAAATTCTTGCCGATGGGATAAGTAGTGCCGGGAATATCACGAAGATTCATCGCGTAGTAGGGATCGGGGTAGGTCTTGTCCGCCACGAGAGCCGCTACCACGGTGGAGGGGACGTCGGTAGAATGCCAGCCGTCGGTTTTGAAACCGGTGGCGGAAATTTGATCGCCGGTTGCGGAGAACTGACAGGAGGATTGCAGGCGCCAGCCGGATTGCAGAGTGACCTTTGCGGCTGAATTATTTTCCGGATCGGCTGAGACAGCGGCGGCGGAAATGGCCACGAGCACGGCGACGACGAGGGCGGCGCAAAGGCAGGAACTAAGAACCGGTCTGGAATTGGAATTCTTGCCGAGTTTGCTATGCAGGCGCACGAACAGCCTCCCGGGTCGGCGAATGCCAGGCAAACGGATGCTGACATGGAGCCGTTTGGATGATGACGGTGGTTTATTAAACTTTATTAAACGTTCGTATTATTCCTTGCCGTTCTGCTAAGTCAAGTCAAAACCAATCGAAAAAAAAGCACTGCCGCAGCCAGCCCGTGGCGGCGAGTCCCGCAGGCAGGATGGGCACGGCACGCCGTGCCCCTATCGTCACGAGGCGGGAGGTGTGCTAGGCCCAAGAGACGGCGCGCGTGGATTCGCGCACTACGAGCTCCGGGGCGAGCTGGCGGTGGACCGCTACCGATTCGCGCTCTTCGATGGCTGCGTTGATGCCCTCCATGATCATGCCTACCGCCGCGGTTCCCAAGGCCTCCATGGGCTGGCGAATGGTGGTGAGCGAAGGCACGGACAGGCCGGCGGGAATCACGTCGTCAAAACCAATTACGGAGCAATCTTCCGGGACTTTGAGTCCGGCGCGGGCCAGGCCGCGAATGGCGCCGAAAGCAGTCATGTCGTCGAAGGCCATGATGGCGGTAAAACGTTTTTTGTGTTTCAGGAGTTCTTCAGTGAGCTTGAATCCACCATCGAAACTGGAATTGGGATCGAGAGAATCGGGTAAATCCACAACGAGATTTGGATCAATTTCAAGGCCCATCGAGCGAGCGAAGGAGCGGACGCCGCGCCAGCGCGGGGAGCTATCCACGAGCATTTTGGGGCCGCGAATGAATGCGATTTTGCGGTGGCCGAGCGAGTACAGGTGCTCCAAGGCGAGATGCGCGCCGGCTTCGTTGTCTACCATGACGGAGCTGACGGCGCCGGAGCGGAGTTCGCGACCGATCATGACAGCGGGGATGTTGCGCTTTTCGAGGTCGGCGAGCAGATCAATATCCACGAAGAGCCAGTTGGCGACGAAGACCAGAGCTTCGACAGGACGCGCGAGAAGCATTTCGAGATAGCGCTCGAAGCGTCCGCGCTGGTTGTGCACGTCGGTGAGAATCGGGAGATAGTTAGCCTGGTACAAGGAATTTTCGATGCCGCGGAGGATAAGCGTGCAGAACGGGTCGGTGATGTCGAAAACCATCACGCCGACGGTGCGATTGCGTTTGGCACTGAGGAAACGCGAGACAACTTTGGGGCGGTAGGCGAGTTTCTTGGCGGCGCGTTCGATGCGGTCTTTGGTAGAGGGCGGAATGTAACGCGCGAGAGGGGCGTTATTGAGGACGATAGAGACGGTGGCGGGAGAGACGCCGCTTTCCTGCGCGACATCGCGCAGGGTGACGACGGAACCTTTCGGCTTGCGACGGCTCAAGTGTTCTCCGCGGTTTAGGTGCGCTGGGAGCGCGAGCTAGAACGCACATCTTTATCACAGGCTGGGAGAGGAGGCTAGAGTGGAACCGCGAATCGTTCTCAAACGTGGGGGATTTGCGAGACGTTCCAGCCGCCGCCTATGGCTTTGATTAGCAGGACGCTGGCGGCCATGCGGCGAGTCAGGATATTTACCGCCGTAACTTCGTCGGAGAGCGCGGCGCTTTGCGCGGTGGTGACTTCGAGATAGTTGGTGACGCCGCCCTTGTAGCGGGTGATCGAGAGCGAGAGAGAATGTTGCGCGGCGGCGACAGCGCCAGCCTGGGTATCGGCTTCATTTTGAAGGATGCGCAGAGCGGCGAGATTGTCTTCGACTTCCTGAAACGCGGTGAGCACGGTCTGGCGATAATTGTCCACGGACTGGTTCCAGGCGGATTTCGCCTGGTCGGAGACGCCGCGGCGACGCCCCGCGTCGAAGAGAGTTTCCGCAGCCTGGCCGCCAAGCATCCAGAAAGCGCTGGGACCCTGCAGCAGGGTTCCCGCAACGGCACTTTCAAAGCCTCCAGAAGCAGCGAGGGTCACTAACGGGAAATAGGCTGCCTTGGCTACTCCAATCTGGGCGTTCTGCTCCTGCACACGGCGCTCGGCAGCGGAAATATCAGGGCGACGTTCGAGCAAATCGGACGGCAAGCCCGCAGGGACGAGCGGCGGCGGTGCGGTGAGAGGAGTCGGCGGGAGACTGAATTGCGCTGCGGGTTTGCCGACCAGAACCGCGATGGCGTGCTCAAACGCGGCCCTTTGTACTTCGACGTCAACGGACTCGGCGCGGGTGGTTTCGAGAATGGTCTGCGCCTGCGCGACGTCCACGGCTGAAGCCAAGCCGCCGTGATAGCGGCTTTCGGTCAACTCGAGAGCCTTTTCGTACGATTGAACCGTGGAATCGAGCAGTTGCTTCTGCGCGTCCAAACCGCGTAACTGGAAGTAATCGGAAGCAAGCTCCGCATGAAGGCTCAAACTGACGTTGGCAAGATCGGCAGCGGTGGCCTGGGCTTCCGAGCGGCTGGCTTCGACGGTGCGGCGCACGCGGCCCCACAGGTCGGCCTCGTAGGAAACATCAATGGGTAGAACGAAGTCGTTGTAGTCCTTTTTTTCGAGCGTGCGGTTGAAGAGCGGTTTGTTTTGAGACTGATCGGTGCGCGAGGCGGCAAAGCTCCCCGTGACATTGGGGAACAACTGCGAGCGGGTAATTTTGAGAGCGGCGCGCGCTTCGGCGAATTGTTCTTGCTCGGCTTTCAGGGTCTGGTTGGAGACGTCAATCTGCTCTTCGAGCGAGTTGAGCTGCGTATCCTGGTAAATCTCCCACCATTTGCCTCTGGCGATCGCGTCGCTCGGCTGCGCCGGTTTCCAGTCCGGGGGAAGTTCTTTGTAGGCCGTGGGGACTTCCGCGGTGGGACGAACGTAATTGGGGCCAACCGTACAACCAGCAACAAACAGAAAGGCCGCGCCGGACACGAGCGTCAAAGAACGGCAGCGGCGGGAATCTCGACGCGCGAGTGAGTTAATGAGCTGCAGGCGGCGCACTGCTCGAACCTCCTTGCGGGTTTGGCTGGGCGATCTTGACCTGTTCGCCGTCTATGACCGAATCAGGCGGGCTGACGATAACGGATTCCTGTCCGGTGAGGCCGGAGATTACTTCGATTTCCGCGCCGAAGTCGCGACCCGGCTTGATGTCGACGAGCTTGACCTTGTTATTTTCGACGGTGGCGAGCTGCAAACCCGCCGAGCGAAAGATCAGCGCGTTCACCGGGATAATAAAGGTCGGAATGTCGGACGGAATTTTCAGGTGCACTTCGGTGAAAGCACCGGGAAGAAGTTCGCCCGTAGGATTATCCACATCCACTTCGACCAGCAGCGTGCGGGACGCTAGGTCAATGGCGTTGGCGGTGCGTACGAGTCTTCCCTGAAACTTCCGCCCGGGAAACTGGGCGAGGGTGAGATCGGCAGTGATGCCCGGCTTGGCCGCGGGGGAATATGGCTGCGGTACGTTAATAAATACGCGCAATGTGCGAATGGCGGCCATGTGGAAAAGTTCCTTAGCCGGAGTGCCTGAGCCAGAATCAATCAATTGGCCTATATCGGTCTCACGCGCGGTGATGACGCCATCGAACGGCGCGTAGATTTTCGTGAAGGATTGCAGGTCCTCAAGACGCTTTACGTTGTAGGCCGCCGAGTCCACGGTCGCTTTCTTGGCCGCGTAGTCACCGTGCGCGTTGTCTACATCCTGTTGCGAAACGGAATCGGTGTTCTTCAGACCTTCATACCGATTGTTCGTGATTTGCGAAAGCCCCAGGTTCGCCTGGGCAGTGTTTAAGTCCGCGCGAGCTTGCTCTAACTGCTGGTCAACTTCGGGCGTGTCAATTATGGCGAGCAACTGGCCTTTGCGCACGTGGGCGCCAATGTCGAAATACCAGGATTGGAGATATCCGTTGGTGCGAGCGTAAATCGGAGCATCTATAAAGGCCTGCATGTTACCGGGCAAAACAAGCTCCTGCTGGGGCGACCCGCGCTTGGGTTGAATCACTTGGACGACGGGAACCGCCAGTTGGTCGGTTTCAACCTTGAGCGCGGCCTTCGCCCGCAGACGCGGAACGACGCCGGCGACTACAATCGCGACGATGACCAGGAACGCGACAATCGCGATGAGCGCTCCATGACTTGGTGTCGAAGCGTTCGGCGCGGGACCGCCACGATCCGGCTGCCCGGGTTTTTCACCAACCAACTCTGTCATCTTCATCCTCTTGGGACACTGTCTTGGGCTCTTGCGGCGTACTCTAATGATGCGGCTGAGGCATGCCGCGTTTCAACTCGCTTCAGTTTCCTTCGTCTCGCGCAGGCCATGCACGATGCTAAAGGTGACCGGAACGAAAAACAGCGTGGCGACGGTTGCAAACAGCAAACCGCCAATTACCGCGCGGCCCAGTGGCGCATTCTGTTCGCCGCCTTCGCCCAACCCCAGCGACATCGGCAGCATGCCGATGATCATGGCGAGAGCGGTCATGAGAACCGGGCGAAATCGGGTGAAGCCAGCTTCCGAAGCGGCCTCGGCAGCCGTCTTCCCTTCTCCCAACCTTTCTTTCGAGAAGCTAACCACCAGAATGCTATTGGCCGTGGCCACGCCCATGCACATGATGGCGCCGGTCAAGGCCGGCACGCTGACAGTCGTCCTTGTGATAAACAAGAACCAAACGATTCCCGCCAGCGCTCCTGGCAATGCCATGAGGATGATAAAGGGATCCAGCCAGGATTGAAAATTCACGACGATAAGCAGGTAAACCAGGACGATGGAAAACGCCAGGCCCCAGAGCAGTCCGGAAAATGAGGAAGCCATTGTAAGAATCTGACCACGAACCACAATGCGGGAACCGACGGGAAGATCTTTCTTGCTCTGATTGATGATGGGAGTGATCTCGCGCGAGAGACCACCAAGGTCGCGGCCTTCCACCGCACCGAAAATATCAATAACCGGCATGATGTCATAGTGCGAGACCACGCCCATCTCGGTGCCCCGGCTGAACGAAGCGACCGTCGCCATAATTTCGGATAGCGGGGTTCCCGGGCCGGTGACGGGTATATTTTCCAGATCCTGCATGCTGTCCACGCGATATTGCGGAGTTTGAGCGGCGATGTTGTAGCTGACGCCGGTCCGGGGATCGAGCCAAAACGTCGGCGTGGTCTGGAAGCTGCCGCTCAGGGAAATGAGCAGACTCTGCGCAATATCGCGAGTGGAATATCCTATCTGTTGGGCCTTCGTGCGATCCACGTCAATGTGCAGTTTTGGCTGATCGAACTGCTGCTGAATGCGCATATCTACGGTGCCTGGAACATATTTCAGCCGGTTCAGCAGCTTGTCGGCAAATATCCTATCGGCGCCAAGATTTCTTCCGAGGATTTGAATATCAATCGGGGCCGGAAGCCCGAAATTCAAAATTTGACTGACGATATCGGCCGGCAAGAAATAAAAAGTGACGCCCGGAAAATCCTGGGCCAACCTGATCCGCAGATCGTGGACATACTTCTCAGTGGGATGATGGTCTCTCGAAAGTTCCGCGAGAATATCGGCGTCTCCCGTTCCGATCGGCGCGGAATTGCTGTAAGAAAGGTTGATGCTGCTATAGGGAAGCCCGATATTGTCAATCAGGCTGACCAGTTCGGACTGCGGAATCTGTTGGCGAATGACCGCCTCCACGCGGTCGCAGAGGGCTGCGGTTTCCTCGATGCGAGTGCCGGTGGGTGCGCGCATATGCAGCTTGAACTCGCCGCTATCCACGCTGGGGAAAAAGTCCTGGCCGAGCAACGGCAGAAGAGCAAAAGAAAGTACGCAAGCGGCCAAAAAGCCGATGGCAAAGAGCACGCGGTGGCGAATGCAGCGTTCGAGCAGTCCATGATAGCGTTCGCGGAGCCGTTCGAAATGGTGTTCAAACGCCTGTTGCATACGCGCAAACGGGTTCGAAGACTTCGCCGTTTGTCCCGGAACCTCTTCGGTTCGCTCCTGGAGCAAATATTTCGCCATGGTCGGCACCAGGGTTCTGGAAAGCAGATAAGAGGCGAGCATGGCGAACGACACGGCTTCGGCGAGTGGAACGAAAAGGTACCTGGCGACGCCAGTGAGAAAGAACATCGGCACGAATACGATGCAAATAGAAAGCGTCGAAACCAACGCTGGCACAGCGATCTGCGAAGCACCATCCAGGATGGCCTGAACGATTTCCTTACCCTGGTCAATGTTGCGATTGATGTTTTCGATTTCGACGGTGGCGTCGTCCACCAGAATGCCGACGGCGAGAGCGAGACCCCCGAGAGTCATGATGTTGATCGTCTCGCCGAGGGCGCTCAGGACGATCAGGGACGTCAGGATCGAAAGCGGAATCGAGACCGCGATGATCAGTGTGCTGCGCCAACTCCCCAGGAAAACCAAAATCATGAATCCCGTTAAGCAAGCAGCGATGAGAGCTTCGCGGACGACGCCCACGATGGATGCCTTTACGAAGATGGATTGGTCAGAAAGCGGCGTAATTTTCAGGGCGGGTGGCAGACCCGCGGCAATCGTGGGCAGCAACGCTTTGACGCCGGAGATGATATCCAGTGTGGAAGCGTCGCCGGCTTTCAAAATCACCATCAGCGAGGAGCGCTGGCCATTAACGCGGACGATATTGGTTTGCGGAGGAAAGCCGTCGCGGACATTGGCGACGTCGTGGATATAGATCGTGGAGGTGCCGGACTGTTTGATGGGAAGATTGTTTAATTCCGGAACTGTTAACGGCGCGGCGTTCGTATCCACTTCGTACTCGAACGTGCCGATTTTCGCAGTGCCGGTGGGAAGGATCAGGTTTTGAAGGCTAATGGCGTTGACCACGTCGAGAGGCGAAAGTCCCTTGGACTGTAGCTCACCCGTATCGAGGTCAACTTGCACTTGCCGTTGCTTGCCGCCATAAGGATAGGGAATGGCGGCGCCAGGGACGGTAACCAGACCGGTGCGAATGAAATTCAGTCCGAGATCACCCAACTGTTGCTCGGAAAGGCCCTGACCGGACAGCGCGAGTTGAATGATGGGAACGCTCGAGGCGTTGTATTGAATGACCAGCGGAGGCGTGGTGCCTGGCGGGAGTTGGCGCAAGAGTGTCTGTGAAACCGCGGTGACTTGTGCCACCGCGTTGCCGATATTGACGCCCGGGTGAAAGAAGATTTTGACGACGCCGATCCCGTTCAGCGATTGCGATTCGATGTGCTCGATGTCATTTACAGTGGTTGTAAGCACGCGCTCGTACTGATAGACGATCCGGTTACCCATATCCTCCGGCGAAAGACCCGTGTAGTTCCAAAGAACGCTGACGACCGGAATGTCAATGTTGGGAAAGATATCAGTCGGCGTACGAAGAATGGAAACGGGCCCGAGAATGAGCAGGAGTATGGCAGCGACGACGAATGTATAAGGCCGGCGTAAGGCCAGCCGAACAATCCACATCGATAGTTCCCCTTAATGCCCAGAAAGAACCACACCGAGGAGCCCGTGAAGCAGGACAGACGCTACTCGGGCAATATTATGGCACGTCGAATTCCAAAGCTGTAGAGCCAGGGTTGAGCGAAGGCTGTAAGACATTCAGCGGGCCTGATTTAAACTCTCCGGAGGAACGTCGGCAGTGAATAATTGACGTGCGCGATATCCCGTCGAGCTACGACGGTCTTTCGCCAACTGTCGGCCCACCGTCGCGCATCCGATGAGAGCTCCGGGCCGATGCCAGTGGCTCGAAATCCGTATCCATCGTAGTTATTGGACCGCGCGGCATTTTGAATGGAGGACTGCGAAACTTGCGGGCCACTGTATGCGTCAGAGTATGGGAGGGTTACAGGAGTACTGGGATCGTGAATCTATCGTAAAGCGAATCCCATCTGATGGATATATCGAGGGCGGGCTAGCCGATGGAACAAGCTACGCGGATGCAGCCGATCTCAGTGCCGCGGCGGAGCGCGGAAACAACGCTCCAGCAATACGCGATGCTGCTCGAAGTTTCGAAGTCCATTGTTTCTCACCAGAATCTTGCCGAACTATTTCATGACCTTTCCGAACGCCTGAAGGGATTGCTAAATTTTCATTTTCTGTCGCTGGTGCTGTATGACCCGGCGCGGAACGTAATGCGCATGCACGTGCTGGAGACGACCGCGGCATCGGCGGTTCGCGCTGGCGATGAATTCGGCATGGACGAATCGCCTTCGGCCACGGCCTGCAGCACGCAACAGCCGTTCATTATCGAAGACACGCGCACCGACGAACGTTTCCCACGCGTGATGAAATTGCTGCGTGCGCAGAACGTGCGGTCATTTTGTAGCTTGCCGCTTACGTCGGCACACCGCCGACTGGGGACGATGAACTTCGGCTCGGAAGAGCCTGGGACCTTCACGCTGGAGGACCTCGAATTCCCACGGCTGGTTGCGGCGCAATTGGCAGTGGCCGTGGATAATGCGCTGAATTTCGAAGAGGCGCAGTCTCTACATCATCAGTTGGCGCGCGACCGCGACCGCCTGCAGCTTTTGCTGGACCTGAACAATCGCATGGTTTCCAGTCTGGATCTCCGCGAGCTCTTTCGCGCGATTTCCTCGGGAATACGGCGGGTGATGGAGTGCGACTACGCTGGTTTGTCCCTGCCCGATCCGGACAAAGAGGAAACCATGCGGGTTTATGCGCTCGATTTTCCGGAAGGCAAGGGTCTGCTGCACGAGGAAATGCAGGTGCCATTTGAAGGCGCGTCTTCCGCGAAAGCTTATCTTACGATGAAGCCGGTGACCCTGGATAGCGGTTCTCCCGGTTGGCGCAAATCGCCGATTGCGCAAATCGCGGCGAATGAAGGTCTGACACGGTTGTGCTTTTTGCCTTTGATTGCGCGCAATCGGGCGATTGGGAGCTTGAACCTGGGCAGGCTGCGGGACGAGGCGTTCACGCAGGAGGACATACATTTTCTGGGGCAGATTGCGAGCCAGGTGGCTATCGCCGTAGAAAACGCGTTGGACTTCGCGAAAGTGACGGAATCGCGCGCGCGGCTCGCGGAGGAAGGCCGCTATCTGAAAGAGGAGCTGCGCACGGAACACGATTTCGAAGAGATTGTGGGAGAGAGCGCGGCTTTAAAGGCCGTGCTGAAACAGGTGGAGACGGTGGCGCCGACAGGTTCGACGGTGTTGATTTTGGGCGAAACCGGGACCGGAAAAGAACTGATCGCACGAGCGATTCATAATTTGAGCACGCGAAAAGAACAGCCGTTCGTGAAAGTGAATTGCGCCGCGATACCGCTCGGACTGCTTGAGAGCGAGTTATTTGGGCATGAACGCGGCGCGTTCACTGGGGCGATCGCACAGAAGGTGGGACGCTTCGAGCTGGCGCATAAAGGAACGCTGTTTTTGGATGAGGTCGGGGATATTCCGCTGGAATTGCAACCGAAGCTGCTGCGGGTACTGCAGGAGCAGGAATTCGAGAGGCTGGGGAGTACGAAGACTACTCGCGTGGAAGTGCGAATGGTGGCTGCGACCAGCCGCGATCTGGCGCAGATGATCGTGGCGAATCAGTTCCGGCGAGATCTTTTCTACCGTTTGAATATTTTTCCTTTGTCGCTGCCGCCATTGCGCGGGCGGCGAGAAGATATCGCGCTGCTGGTGGAACATTTTGTCGAGAAATATGCGGGCTTGATGAGCAAGAAAATAGCCAAGGTCCCCGACGACGTGATGCAAGCGCTACGGGAGTACCATTGGCCGGGGAACATCCGCGAACTGCAGAACATCATCGAGCGGGCCGTGATTCTTTCGCCTGGGGCCGTGCTACGGCTGTCGTTGGCTGAATTGCAGAGCCAGAACAATGAGGCGAGTGCCGTGTCCGGCCGTCCGGAAACGCTGCAAGAGGTCGAGAAGCTGCACATTCTGCAGACGCTGCGGCAGACGAGATGGGTCATCGGCGGACCATCCGGCGCCGCGGTGAAGTTGGGAATGAAAAGGACTTCATTGGTTTACAAGATGGGCAAGCTGGGGATTACTCGTCCCTGGAAGTGACGGCATTTCGTCTTGTGACGAGCGACCGTCCGACTGCGTGGCACTCAATCGCTGCGAAACACTTCGGCAAAGCTCAAATACCTTCCTTTCATTCTCCTGAATTTGCGCAAGATAGCGCCGGCATCTAAGTGCGTTGAGCGTGCGAACGAAAGTGGCAGTCAAAGTGCCGACTACATGCGTGCACGGAGGAAGCTCGGATGGAAGTTACACCGATCAGCGGTACTGGATACGCGGCCTCACGCGTCGCTCTCGGGACATGGGCCGTGGGTGGAACGATGTGGGGCGGATCGGACGAGCAGGACAGCGTTCGGACGATTCACGCGGCGCTGGGGCGCGGGATCAATTTGATTGATACCGCGCCGGCTTACGGGTTTGGGCGGTCGGAAGAGATCGTCGGTAAGGCTCTGGCGCAGTACGGGAACCGCGAAAAAGTGATCCTGGCGACAAAGGTTGGGCTTGAGTGGCGGAATGGTACGCTGGGGCGGAATGCCTCGCGGGAGCGAATTCTGCGCGAAGTGGACGATTCGCTGCGCCGGTTGCAGACGCCCTACATTGATATTTACCAGGTGCATTGGCCGGATCCCCTGGTACCGATTGAAGAGACAGCCGAGACGATGCGGGGGCTTTTCGAGCAAGGGAAAATCCGCGCGATTGGGGTGAGCAATTACTCGCCGCAGCAGATGGACCGCTTTCGCGCAGTGGCGCCGCTGCACACAGACCAGCCGCCTTACAACTTATTTGAACGCCAGATCGATCGCGACGTATTGCCGTATTTGCGTGAAAGCGGCATTGGCGCGCTCGTTTACGGGCCTTTGTGCCGTGGATTGCTAACCGGGACGATAGCGGCGGAAACGCGATTTACCGGCGACGATTTGCGTAAAGTGGATCCCAAATTCCAGCCGCCGCGCTTCGAACAGTATCTTCGGGCGGTGGAGTCGCTGGATCAGTTTGCGCAGCAGAATTATGGCAAGCGCGTGATTGACCTGGCGATTCGTTGGGTGCTGGATCAACCAGGCGTGAGCGTGGCGCTTTGGGGCGCGCGACACCCAGAGCAATTGCAAACGGTGGATAATGTGGACGGTTGGAAGCTCGATGCCGACGCGTTGAAGGCTATCTGCGGGATCGTGCGCGATAACGTGAGCGATCCGATTGGGCCGGAGTTCATGGCGCCCCCTGCGCGGAAGATGGCGGCAACGGCATGAACGTAGGTGGGAGTCAAACAAATGTGCGCGGGCGAGGATAAATCCGGCCCCCTTTGTGAGGGAACCTTGCCCGCACACGCCAGAACCGGGGTTTATTGGCAGGTAAAGATTTTTTGTGCCGAGGAACTTTTTTCGGGGCGCGGGTTTACCAAGAGTGAGGCGGCAAGGATTCTCGCACGAGCAGTAAAACTTGGCCGGTCCGCAGAAGATATGGAAGGAGAGCTAACATGCCGGCAATAGTGGTTGTGCTGATGTTTTTGGTGCTGTTTCTGCTGGCATTCCTCGCCGTACTGCTGGGGCCGTTCGTAGGGTTGGGCTTCGCGATGTGGAAACACAACCGAAATTCGTCAGGCCCTGCAGGGGGCGCGGGCTCTGAGCCGCAAATTTGTAAGTAAGAGTGCGGATTCGCGCCGTTTTGGCCGCGAAAGTTACCGCGCGACTGCAAAATCCTTCGTATTGCCATCTTACAGCTCGCCTCGTTTCGTCCGACTTTCGTAGAACGTTAGTACCATTAACGGGAATCTTTATTCTCTCGCGGCTCGCGCTGAGCCAAGCAAATCTGTCGGAATCACTAAAATTCAGGTCAAAAACAGCGCTTTTGGGGCTTTCTGCCGCGCAAATAGCTCATTTCGGGGCGAAAAACCGCGAAAATTCAAGCTGGAATGATGATTGCGTAGTATACCCCTGATGATGGGGTTCCGGCGCCATGGGCGGCGCCGGTTTCAAAGGGGAAATGGGGACGGGGCTGACGAGTTGGGCGAAGCTCGCCACGACAACAATTGATTGCCGTCGCTTGGGAGCGATGGCGATTTTGATTCTGGAAGCGATTTTTCTGTGGGCGATCCTGGCACCCGCGCACGCCTCTGTGCCAGCGGGCAGATCGAATTCCTCAGGCGCAGCTTACCAGTCAGTTACGGCCGCAGATTCTTTTCCACAATCCCCTCTATTGGACAGTGACGGCCGGACTTTTTATCCCTATTCCGTGATACCCGGTGGCGCGCGGAACGCGGCGGAACTGCAAAGCGCACTGGCGCACGACGGCGTCGTCGCGGAACACTACTCCGATTTCAACTTAGAGAAAACACGCGTCACGCGACTGAGCGAGGCGCGCGCGCTATTTGTTTCCTACCGAGTGGGCAACCGCATTTTCTGGACGAAAAATAGGATGACTCTCCCGGAAGGCGAAACGGTCCTGACGGACGGCGCGCATATGGCGCGCACTCGTTGCGGCAACCGCCTTTCTGAAGTTCCTGGCGAACCCGTGCTGATGGCAGAACCCTCGCCCGAGGCCATGGAGCTTCCGGCGGCGCGTGGACCGCTCGCAATGTTGGTCGCTCCGCCGGAGATACCACTCGTGGCGCCGCCAACGACTGGAATTGTGGCGCCGGAAACGCCTCCGGGGTCTATCTTCATCCCGCCCATCGTTCCAATTTTTCCCCTCGGCGGAGGACCATTTCCGCCAGGCGGTCCCACAACTCCCACACCACCCACGGGGCCGCCATCGCCACCACCCTCAGGACCTCCTCCTCCAGCGCCTCCTCCGCCTCCTCCGCCTCCTCCCGTCTCGGCGCCGGAACCATCGAGTGTATTGACGCTTACGGCTGGTCTTGTGGGCCTTTGGATCTTTAGACGAAAGAACCGAGCGTAGTGCTCGATTCCCTGCTCTAGAGGTTGTAACGCGCCCTATTGCCATCCATTTCTTGACAAAATTTCGGCGGCGGGATATGCATCGGCCACCGCAGTGGTGCTAGTAATGGCCCGCGGCGCACGGCGGCTCCCATGAATTGGACGCAGATTTACGATCCCCTCGGAATTTGGTGGCTTTCCACTTTCGTAGCGGCCTTGCCAATCATCGTGCTGTTCACACTGCTTGCGGGTTTTCAGGTGAAACCCCACCTGTGCGCGATTGCTGCGGCGGTAACCGCAGTGCTGGTGGCGACATTCGTATTCAAAATGCCATCCGTGCTGGCAGCGTCGAGCTTCGCTTACGGCGTGGCGTACGGCATTTTGAAAATCGCCTGGATCGTGCTGGCGGCGGTTTATCTGTATGACATTTCGGTGGAAGCCGGGCAGTTCGAAATCATGAAGGAATCCATCGCGGGAATTACTCCGGACCGGCGGTTGCAAGTGCTGCTGGTGGCGTTTTGCTTTGGCGCGTTCATCGAGGGTGCGGCCGGGTTCGGCGCGCCGGTGGCGATCGCGGGAGCGTTCATGATCGGGCTCGGATTCCGCCCATTTCATGCCGCTGCATTGAATTTGATCGCGAACACTGCGCCGGTTGCATGGGGAGCGATTGGAACTCCCGTGCATGCGCTAGCGGCAGTGTCGAATTTGCCGGAATCCGATTTGAACGCGATGATCGGGCGCATTTTGCCGTTTACGGCAATGATCGTTCCGTTCTGGCTGGTGCGGACGATGGTGAGCTGGTCTGAAACTTTTGAAGTGTTGCCTGCAATTCTGGTAGTGGGCATTTCTTTTGGGGTCACCCAATTTCTATGGTCGAATTTTCGGGACAGCAACCTCGTGGACATAATGGGCGGCGTGGTGTCCATCATCTGCACGGTTATTTTTCTGCACTTCTGGAAACCGAAGAGAATCTGGAGATTCGATTACGACCGCGAGGCTGCGCGGCCGGCGGCGGAGCCGGGGAAAATTGCGGACGATATGGGAGGCGAATGGGGCTCGAAGGAATTCGACGGCTATGCGGCACCACGAAAATATCCATTCGGCACGGTGTTGAAGGCGTGGATGCCGTTTGCAATACTTTCGATATTCGTTTTTGCGTGGGGCTATCCGCCGGTGAAACTGGCGATCAACAAGGCAACGACACCGGCATTTCATGTGGTGCAGGCGGACGGCAAGGTGCGAACGGGCGCGCCGGGATGGGATTGGCCGTATTTGCACAACGCGGTGACAAGAGCGGCGCCGGTGGTTACGAAGCCTACGCCGGAAGCGGCCCGATACGATTTCAATTGGCTTTCGGCGACCGGGAGCGGATGTTTTCTGGCGGCAATCGTGGCCGGATTGTTGCTAGGATTGAGTCCTTTGCGATTGATGAGGATTTTTTGGCGGACACTCGTGCGGATGCGCCTCGCGATGATTGCGATCTCGTTTATGCTGGGGCTGGGATTTGTGACGCGGTACTCGGGACTGGACGCCGTATTGGGTTTGGCGTTTACGCGAACTGGATGGCTTTATCCTTTCTTCGGAACGTTCCTCGGATGGTTGGGCGTTGCCCTCACCGGGAGCGATACTTCTTCGAACGCGCTGTTTGGAAGTTTGCAGCGGATCACGTCACGACAGTTGGGCATTGATCCGATTTTGATGTGCGCCGCGAATAGCGCAGGCGGCGTGATGGGGAAAATGGTGGACGCCCAGTCCATCACCATCGCAACAGCCGCGACCGAACAGGTGGGCAACGAAGGGATCATTTTCAGATTTGTTTTCTGGCACTCGATCGCGTTGGGTTCGATTGTCGGTGTGATCGTGATGCTATATGCGTACGTGTTTCCGCACCTTGTGCCCCACGGATTGACGTTTGTGAAGTGATTCTGATTTGTGCGGAGCAGGATTGAGCCTGTCTAAATTATTTTTTCGCCGCTCGTTTGGTCGTGACTCGAACGCCGTCTTGTGCGACGGCTAACTTTCGGACTGTCGCCGATCGTCCGCTCGCTGCAAAGCAACTCACCATCGCTTTTCCGATTTCATTGAAATGATCTGCGGCGAGCGCGACGACGCTCGGTCCTGCGCCGCTTAAGGCCAGCCCCAGAAGGCCGGGAATTCGCGGAATCTGGAGAACGCCCGCTAGCCCGGGGATGAGCGCCTCCCGATACGATTGATGCAGACGATCCTGCATGGCGTGCCACAAAAGATCGTAGCGCTTGGCGTCCAGCGCCGCGAGAAACAGCGCGGAACGCTGGAGATTGTGGACGGCATCGGCGTGATCGACAGTTTCGGGAAGAGCCGCGCGTGAAGCGCTGGTTTCAAGCGACATTTTGGGAGTGACGGCGATCACACGGATTTCTTTTGGCCATTTTCTGCGGACCGCGACGACTTTATCATCTGCGCCGACAAACGACACGACCAGACCGCCGAGCAGTGCGGCGCTCACATTGTCCGTGTGCTTTTCGAGATCGGCAGCGAGGCGCAGAGCCGTTTGCTCGGGCAGTTTCTTCCCGCGGATTGCGAAGGCAAGTGCGATGCCGGCAACGATCGCGGCGGCGCTGCTGCCCAGTCCACCGCCTATCGGAATTTCGTTATGGACATCGAGATGGAGTGGCGGCAGCTCAAGTTTTTCGCGTTCGGCGGCGTGGCGCATGGCACGCAGGATCAGGTTTTCGTCAGGCGCGGTGGGAAGATTCGCGCTGCCCTCGATGCCGCGGCTACACGCGATGGTGTGGGCGTCCGCGCCGGGCTGTACTGTGGCCCGAACCGTCAGGTAGAGCTGCAGAGCCAAACCAAAGCAGTCGAAGCCTGCGCCGAGATTGGCGGTGGAAGCTGGGACACGAACCTCGAATGTCTGACGGATAGATTTCTTCACGGAAGACGGGCGACTTAGCGTCGCCGCTCCAAACTTTCGAGGATGGCATCTTTGCTGGCCGCGATTTTTTCGGGAGCGTTGCGAAACTCGCCGGGAATTTGCAGCGGTTTGGCCGCTTCTCCGTGTTCCGCGACATCGAGCGACAAAGTGCCGCGGTGATAATGGCTGACGTAATCAGGATCCTTCAGAACGTGGCCGGTGAGCACGGCAATCACGGATTCATCGGCGTGTATTTTTTCAGCCTTCACGAGCTTGCGAATGCCAGCAACGGTGGTAGCTGAAGCGGGCTCGCAGCCGATGCCATCGCGCCCGATGATGGCTTTGGCGTCGGCGATTTCCTGTTCGCTAACGGTGATGACGCTGCCGTTGGAACGGAGAACCGCGCGCAGTGATTTCTGCCAAGAAACGGGAGCGCCAATCTTTATAGCCGTCGCGAGAGTGCGAGGATCCCGGACATTTTCAAGGTTGTTCGGCAGATGGCCGGCGTCCCCGCCTCCGGTCGCATTGATAGTCGCGAATAGATGCGCGAGAGGGGCTGCGCCCTCCGCCTGAATCACATGCAGCTTCGGCTGGCGATCAATCAGGCCGAGGCGAAGCATTTCGTCGAAGCCTTTGCCGAGCGCGGAGCTATTGCCCATGTTGCCGCCAGGAACGACAACGTGGTCGGGGACTTGCCACTCGCATTGCTGAAGAATTTCGAACGCGACGGTCTTTTGCCCCTCGATGCGAAACGGATTAATGGAATTGGCGATGTAGATCGATGGCTCATCGGCGAGCTCTCCGATGAGTCGCATGCAATCGTCAAAATTTCCTGCGATTTCGCAGATGATTGCGCCGTAATCCATGCTCTGGGCGAGTTTCGCGTGGCTGATCTGGCCCTGCGGCAGCAGGATCGCGCATTGCAGTTCCGCGCGGGCCGCATACGCTGCAAGACTCGCGGCAGTGTTGCCGGTGCTGGCGCAAGCAACGGTGCCCGCACCTAGCAGTGCGGCCTGCGTGACGGCGATGGTCATCCCGGTGTCTTTGAATGATGCCGTGGGGTTGCAGCCTTGATGCTTCAGTCGCAGCGCCGCAAGGCCAGAATATTTCGCGCTGCGCGGCGCGTCGTAGAGCGGCGTGTTGCCTTCGAAGAGAGTAACGACTGGACCGCCGGCTTCGAATGGAAGCAGTTCGCGATAGCGCCAGACGCCGCTGCGATCCTTGGGGTCGTGCGACGCGGCGCGTGCTTCCCAGAGTTTGGGAAGATCGTGCGCTTGGCTTAAGGATTCCAGCGGGATTTCGATTTCCAAAGGACCGCCACAGCGAGGGCAAACGTAAATCTGATCGCGGATGCCATAGCTTGCCGCGCACGACGGCGCGATGCAGCGCAGCAGAGGTTCGGAGCCAGCCTGCGTGGCAGCACCGCGGTCCGTTTTTGAGTTTGGAGCTCTCATCTCGTGGCGGACGACGTTTCGTGCGCGTTGCGCATGTCCAGGGCAAATTCGCGATGGACTGCGAGCAACGCTTTTTTCATGTCGCTGCTGGCGACGACAAAAGAGATATTCGATTCGGAAGAACCTTGCGCGATCGCGATTATATTGATGTTTTCACGGCCTAGGACGCTGAAGGTGCGCCCGGCCATGCCCACCGTGCCGCGCATATTTTCGCCAACTACGGCCACGATGGCGATGTTCGGGTCGAGAGTGATGTGTTCGACCGTTTGATGGGCTAGATCCTGCGCGAATTGCTGGCGCAACGCTTCGACGGTGCGTTTCGCGTCGGATGATGAAATGATGAAACAAATATCGTTCTGCGAAGAAGATTGCGAGATGAGCAGCACGTTGGCGCGAACGCTGGCCGTGGTGGAAAATGTGCGTCCGACCACATCCGGCAGGCCAACAATTCCGGGTCCTCCCACGGCGACGAGCGAAACATCGCTGATCGCAGTGAGCGCCTTCACGCCTCCGCTGGAGCTGCGCCCCTGGGGCGTGATTTTTGTGCCGAGATTCTCTGGCTCGAAGGTATTGCGAATCCACACGGGTATTCCCGCTTGCATCACCGCGCGCAGCGTCTTGGGGTGGAGAACCTTGGCGCCGAAGTAGGCGAGTTCAGCGGCTTCACGATAAGAAATTTCGGGGATCGTTCGGGCTTCGGGAACGAGGCGGGGGTCGGCGCTTAGGACACCATTGACATCGGTCCAGATGATGACCTCATCGGCAGCGAGGGCGCCCCCAAGAATCGTGGCGGAATAGTCCGAGCCACCTCGGCCGAGGGTGGTGAGGACGCCATCGGTCGTCGCGCCGATGAATCCGGTGACGACTGGAACGATTCCCTGCTGCAGCAGCGGGCGCAGGTGCGCTTCGGATCTCTGATGCGTGAGATCCATTAGCGGTTCGGCCGCGCCATGATAGGAATCGGTGACCACCAGCTCGGTGGCTTCGATGGCTTCGCTACGAACGCCCTGTTCGGTCAAAGCGCCGGCTACGAGCGGCGCAGACAGGCGTTCGCCGAGACTGGAGATTGCGTCAAGAGTGCGCGGCGTGAGCTCGTGGATGAGCGCCGTGCCTTCGCAGAGGCGTTGCGCTTCGCGGAGATTTTCGTCGATCCGCAGCGCGAGGCGCTTGCGAGTTTCGGGATTATGGATCAATGCTTCGAGTGCAACTGCGTGCTGTTCGCGCAAAACTTGCAGAAGCGCAGAGGCGCGATCGCGATCGCCGGCTTCGGAGCACGTGGAGGCTTCGATGAGCCGATTGGTGACACCGCTCATCGCCGAAACAACAACTACGACGGGATTCTGGCGCGCGGACTTCGCGACGATTTCGGTGACACGCGCAATGCAGGAGGCGTCGCCGACGGATGTGCCTCCGAACTTCATGACCTGCAAGAATGATTTCATTTGAGATAGACCTGCGGCACGGCGAATCGATGTGGCCTGTGGCAATTCTGGCAACTGGAATGGCCGCGCCTGCAAAAACTATACACTAGTGAAGAGGAATGTCAGAGATGGCGCGCGCGGAGGTGTTTCTCAAGGAAAACGAGAGCGAATTGAGGTTAGATAGTTTGGTCTGACGGTTCGGTTTCGATCCCTTCCCGGCTGCCCTCCGTCCACTGGCGCGGACGAAGGGTGACAAGGGCCTTCGGGCATTTATCAGCGTGCAATTCTTAAGGGTGAGAAACGAGGGCTGGAACCAGCAATTTGGATTGCGGCGTACCGAGGCCGGTGACGTAATCGTATCCGGCGAGCGCATCGCAGATCACGCCGCACGAGCCGTTCGTGCCTGCCGTTACAGCGTGGAAGTTAGCACCGAGATTGGATTTGGCCGTCGAATACACCGTTCCGTTAGCGCTCGAGAGATTTGCTTTGCGAGACGCGGCACGCTGGGAATTAGCGATGGCGACCAGAGCCGCCCATTGCGGCGCACCAGCGCTGGTGCCGCCGACCTGGAACCAGCCGCTGGCTCCGTTGATGCCGACGGAATCGTAGATGGCGTAACCGGTTCCAGGGTTGGCGTTGTAGGAGACGTCCGGCACGCCACGCGAACCGCGCGAGTCGTCGGGGATTGCGAACTGTTCCTGGGCGAGCGGCTCATTTTCATAACGGCTTAGGCCACCACCGCTGCCGCTCCAAGCTGCTTCGCCGAGGTAATTCCCGTGGACGTCGAGCGTGAGCGAGGTGCCACCAACGCCGATTACGTAGGGCGATGCGGCAGGATAGTTGACGCCGGTGCCGGTGTCGCCGGAGGCCGCCAGGAACGTGACGCCGTTGGCGACGAAATGATTGTCCAGATTGCGTTCGCTGGAAATTTCTCCTGCAGTCCAGCTCATGGAAACGGTTGAGGCACCGTTGCGGACGGCCACGTCCACAGCCGAAAGCAAGTCGCTGAGATTATTCGAAGGAGCTTCGATCAACACGATTTTGGCTTGCGGCGCGATGGCGTGCGCCCATTCGATATCGAGCGAAATTTCAACCGACCAATTCGAATTCGCGGCGGGCTTGCGGCCATTGGAATAAACTTTGCGGAAACAGCCGTTGCCGCTGGTGCAGGAAGGAAGGCTGAACTTTTTGCTGAAGACGTCGAGATCATTTTCGGCATTGGCGTCGTCGTAGGCATCCACAACACCGATGGTTTGGCCTGCTCCCTGATTGGCGATCAGGTCAAAACCATAGGCGTGGCGGATCTGAGAAGGAACAAAGGCGGAGGAAGGCGGGCCGCTCAGGCTCGCGCCGGCGGCTTCGTGAATGAAATAGTGGGGCCGCATGAAGGAGATCGGGGCATTGCCACTATCGCCTGCAGGTAGCTGTAAACGAAGGAGTTGCTGGGCGTTTAGTGACTGGCTGACGACCAGAACGAAGCTGCCTATAAGCGCAGTGCGGAGAAGACTTTTGATTCCCCCAGATTGCATCTAGAACCCCCGTTTTGCGCCAGTCCGTCGGTGCCGTCCTGGTTCGCGTATGGCTACTTCCGATGAAATGAGGGTAACGTTCGGCTGTTATGGGCGGCTATAGGCCGAGGTTCTCAATCGTCTAGTACGAAAGACTATTGGGAAGTTCTGCGCGCGGAGACTCTATTCGAGCGGCAGGCCGACGTAGTTTTCGGCGAGACTTTGCGAGGCGGCGCGAGAGCTGGTGACGTAGTCGAGCTCTGCGAGTTGGCGGCGATGGTCGAACGCGTTTTCGTCGTCGAAGCGATGAAGCATGGAAGTCATCCACCAGGAGAAGCGCTGCACTTTCCAGACGCGGCGGAGGCAAGTCTGCGAATAGGATTCGAGAAGATCGCGGCGGCCGTGGGAATAGTATTCCGCTAGCGCACGCGCGAGAATGCGAACGTCGGCGACGGCTAGGTTGAGGCCCTTGGCACCCGTCGGCGGAACGATGTGCGCGGCATCGCCTGCGAGAAATAGTTTGCCGCATTGCATCGGCTCGATCACGAAGCTGCGCATGCCGGTGACGCCTTTTTGAATGATCGGACCCTCAGTGAGTTTCCAGCCGTCGTCGGTTTCCAGGCGCGTATGAAGCTCGCGCCAGATCTTCTCGTCCGGCCAGTCCGCGATGTCTTCGTCAGGTTTGCACTGGATGTAGAGGCGGCCAATATGCGGCGAGCGCATGCTGAGGAGACCGAATCCACGATCGTGGTAGGCGTAGATGAGTTCTTCCGAAGATGGGGCGGCTTCCGCCAGGATGCCGAGCCAGCCGAATGGGTATACGCGATCGAATGTGGTGAGCACGCCCGTTGGCACAGACGGGCGGCAGATGCCGTGGAAGCCATCGCATCCGGCAATAAAATCGCAGACGAGTTCCTGCGGCTCACCGTCTTTTCGAAAACGAATGAGCGGCTTGGCTGAGTGTTGCGGGCTATCGAAATCGTGGATGGTGGTGTCTTCGACTTCGAAGAAAATCTGGCCGCCAGCGGCGAGCCGCGCATCGGTCAAATCCTTGACTACCTCGTGCTGCGCGTAGATCGTGACGCCTTTGCCGCCGGTGAGTTCCGCGAAATCGATGCGATGGGTGCGTTTGCTAAAGCGCAGATTCACGCCGTAATGGACGAGGCCTTCGCGCTCGAGGCGTGCGCCGACGGCTGTTTCTTTCAGCAGGTCCACAGTCCCCTGCTCCAGGACGCCGGCGCGCACGCGTTCCTGGACGTATTGGCGGCTACGATTTTCGAGGACCACTGACTCGATGCCGTAGAGGTGCAGGAGATGCGAAAGAACGAGGCCTGCGGGTCCGGCGCCGACGATGCCAACTTGCGTGCGCATTGTGCGTTCTCGAATAAAAGCAGCTAGACGATAGCAGAAAAAACCGATGTGACGGAACGGCAAGATCGGACAAAACTTGGAGCGGCTTCGAACTGGATGTTACCATGCGTGCCTGGATTTGAAATTCTTGGCCGCAATTGTGAGATTTCTCAGGAGCCTCACGCTATGTTCGTAAGCCAGAAGCACCTCTTGGTGGAATGGGGCCACTGCGATCCCGCGGGGATTGTATTTTATCCGCAATATCTTGCTTGGTTTGATGATTGCACGACAGCGCTTTTTGGCAATGCGGGTATGCCCACGCGTGCTCTCTTTAAGGAGCACGGAATTTTTGGAGTGCCGTTGGTGGATGTCCGCGTGCGGTTTTTGATGCCTTCGACCTTCAATGACGAATTGCTGGCGGAATCTACCGTGATGGAATTCCGCAAGAGCAGCTTTATTATTCGGCACCAGTTCTTCAAATCGGGCGCCCTGGCCGTGGAAGGCTTCGAGACGCGGGTGTGGGCCGGGCCGGATCCGATGAATCCGGAGCGCATGAAGTCGCGGCGACTGCCGGCGGCCGTGATCGAGAGACTTTCCGCCAGTGGCGCGGCTACGAGCAAAGCACAAGGCTGAGATTTCAGGTGAACTTCAGCGGCTTCGGTTTGGCGGGGTCGCTGTAGTCGTAAAATCCGCGACCTGCTTTGCGGCCGTTCCATCCCATTAGGACCATGCGTTTCAGCAGCGGCGGAGGCGCGAAGCGCTTCTCCTTGAATTCGTCAAACATGATGTTGGCGATGTAATAGGTGGTGTCGTGGCCTACGAAATCGAGCAGCGTCAGAGGGCCCATCGGGTGGCCGCAGCCGAGCTTCATGGAATTATCGATATCCTCGATTGTGCCGACGCCTTCTTCGAGCGCGCGAACGGCATCAAGCAGGAACGGCACCAGCAAGCGATTGACGATGAAGCCGGTGCGGTCGGTGGTGCGCACGGGCGTTTTTCCAAAACGAGCCGCGAGAACCACGGCTTCTTCTTCTACCTTTGGATCGGTCGCGATCGTGCGAATAACTTCTACCAATTTCATTACCGGCACGGGATTGAAGAAGTGCAAGCCAAGAAAACGGTCCGGACGTTGAGTGAACATCGCCATTTCCGTGATGGATAGAGAGGAAGTGTTGCTGGCGAAGACGGTTTGCGGCGGACATATCTTGTCGAGAGCGGTCCACAGTTCGCGCTTCGCGGGAAGCTGTTCGATGATCGCTTCGATAACGAGATCGGAATCCTTCAGGTCTTCGAGATTCGTGGTGCCACGAAGATGTCCGCGGACTTGGTCGCGGTCGACGGCGGAGAGTGTGCCCTTATCTACCAGTCGCTGAAGATTTTTCTCGATTGATTGCAGGCCTTTTTCGACGAGTTGCGGGGAAACTTCGCGGACTGTCACTTGGCAGCCCGATTGTGCCGCCACCTGTGCGATTCCCGAACCCATCAAGCCGCATCCCACCACTCCGATTTTTTGCATCGGCATTTGTGATTCCTCCTGATATTTGGTTGAGCTATTGAAGATTGCGGTGCTGCGTGAACTTTTGAAGCTCTAGCTTAAATCCGTGGATCGTGGGCAACTTTCATTTTATGGCATCAATTTCTGCGAAAACTTCCTGCGCGATGTGAAACGCGGTGTTAGCTGCCGGAACACCACAATAGATTGCGCTTTGCAACAGCACTTCCCGGATTTCCTCACGCGTGACCTGGTTATTGAGCGCCGCGCGAACATGCATCCGAAATTCATCGCCACGGTTCAGCGCAATCATCATCGAAAGGGTCAGAAGGCTGCGTGTATGGCGAGGCAAACCTGGGCGCGACCATATTTCACCCCACGCGTAGCGGGTAATCAAATCCTGAAAGGGCTCGCTGAAGGCGTTTTTGTTGGCTTCCGCGCGATCCACATGCGCATCGCCGAGCACCGCGCGCCGCACCTTCATTCCGGCGGAATGCCGCTCACGGTCGTCCATTACTTCCCCTCCTGCTGAGTGAGAAAGTTTATTAGCGCCGTGGTGAAGGCCTCGGCGTCTTCGATATTGGAAAGATGCGCTGCGTTTAATTCTACGTGCGGCGCGGCGTGAATGCGATCAACAAGGAAGTGTGCGTCCACGGGAGTCGTGACGGCGTCGTGCGCGCCCGCGATGACCAGAGTACGGACCGAGACGCGCGCGACGGTTTCTCGCTGATCCATTTCTCTGAGGGCGGCACAAGTGGCGACGTAACCCTCCGGCGGCGTGCGCAGCAACATCTGGCGGGTGGCCTCCACCACTGCCGGCGATTTCTTGACGAATCCATCGGTGAACCAGCGAGAGACGACGGCATCCGCGACCGACGCCATGCCGCCTTCACGAACGGTCTTAATGCGCGCGTTCCAACCGTCCTGCGTGCCGATGCGAGCCGCCGTGTTGCTGAGCACGAGACGATTGAGATGATCGGCGGCGTTGACGCCGAGCCATTGGCCTAGCGCACCACCTACCGAGATGCCGCAGAAATGCGCGCGCTCGATTGTCAGCGCATCAAGCAGGCCGATTACATCGCGCGCCAATCCTTCGATGGTGTATGGTCCCGGCGTGACGGGGGTGAGGCCGTGGCCGCGCATATCGTAGCGCAGGACACGAAATTTCTGGGATAGGGTTGGAACTTGCGAGTCCCACATCGAGAGCGTGGTGCCAAGCGAATTCGAAAGGACAACGACCGGCGCGCGGTCCGGACCGTCAATTTGATAATTGAACTGTGTTCCGTTGGCATCTATGAAGGGCATGTCCGTTGCTTTCTGACCGAATGATTGTTTAGCGCTGCTTCTTATGATCCGCCAAGACCCGTTCAATCATTGATTCGGCTAAACCAGTGTAGTTCTTTGGGTCGAGAAGATTGTCTATGTCGGCCGGTGCGAGATGTTCGCGCACTTGTTTATCCTCGATCAGGACGTCGCGCAAGGATCGGCCCGATTCGAGCGCCTGATGCGAGGCTTTTTCGATAAGGTGGTGGGCCGACATTCGCCCCATGCGCTTGGCGAGCGCGATGGCGACTGCTTCGGCCAGGATCAAGCCGTGCGTGGCTTCGAGATTGCGCGCCATTTTTTCTTCGTGAACTTCGAGGCCATTTACGATTTGCGTCGTGTGAGACAGTGCTCCGGCCGCGAGCAAAAAGATTTCAGGAAGCGTTTCCCATTCAGCGTGCCAACCACCCAGCCCGCGCTCATGCTCTTGCGGCATCGCGGCAAGCATCGTCGAGACGAGAGCCGGAACACGAATCGCCGCCGCGAGAACCACTGCAGACCCTACCGGATTGCGTTTGTGCGGCAACGTGGAGGAGCCGCCCTTGCCAGGCGCAGCTGGTTCGAGCGCTTCAGCCACTTCCGTTTGCGCCATCAAGGAAACGTCGCGCGCGATTTTTCCCAGGGTGCCCACCAGCAAGCCGAGCGAGGTGGCTACTTCCGCGAAACGGTCGCGGTGCGTATGCCACGGAATGCTGGGCAATTCCAGCTTCAATTCCTCGGCCAGCTCGCGCGCGACTGCCGGGCCTTGTGTTCCCAACGCAGCGAGCGTGCCCACCGCTCCGCCGAACTGAAGCACGAGAGCCTGCTTTCGCGCAGCAGCGAGCCTAGCGCGGTGGCGATTGATTGTATCGAGCCAGCCGGCGGCTTTTAAGCCAAAAGTTGTCGGGCTTGCTTGCTGCAGCCACGTGCGCCCGGCGAGCAGCGTTGAGCGATGCTGGTCGGCGATACGAGCTAGAGCGCCGGCCAGTTGTGCGAGCTGGGATGCGATTGCATCGAACGCGGCCCGCAACTGTAGGACGAGCCCGGTGTCAATGACGTCCTGACTGGTGGCGCCCCAATGTACGAAGCCCGCGGCCTTCTCGTCGGATTCCACGACGGCTGCGGTGAGCGCTTTGACTAAGGGGATGGCGAGATTCCCCGCGAGAGCAGCTTCACGCGCCAGCGCGTCGGTGGCGAAGAGTTCTGCTTTGCACCGCGCCTGGATAGCCGATGATACGCCGGCCGGCGCGACCCCAGCGACTGTCAGGGCTCGCGCGAGAGCGGCCTCAAAATCGAGCATGCCTTGCAGCCTGCCGCGACCGGAAAAAATTTCGCCTGCTTGGTCGGTGGTGAACAAGGGATCGAACAGGCGAGTTATTGGTGTAGTGCTCAATTCGTGCGCGTCCTCAATCTCGCTCTACGCTCCGGCGACCAGCTTGAAACGCGAAACTTCTGTGACTGCCCGGAATCCCTGATCAATCGCCGCATTGGTGTAGGCAAACGCTTCGGCATCCGAATTCGCGATGGAGATGCGCCCGAAGGGTTGCCGGCCGATGACGCAGGGTTGCTGTTCTTCGGGCCAATCGGGATCGTACAGCGAATTGTATTCGTAAGCGTAGCCGTGCGGCCAGCGATTCACGGTGATGGCCTGGATATCCCGTGCGGGATCGAAGCCGCCGGGAGAAAGCATCGCGCCAAGCTGTTCGCGGATATGCCGCTCGAAAACCGCGAAGGTCGTCGTGAGAAGCTCTTGCCGTCCAGCACGTTGCTGATCGCGGGCGGGCAAGCTCGGCTTGCAGGGAACTCTTTCAAGGTGCAGGAGACAAGGCTCGGCCGGGTTGCTCGGGAACTGGTATTCACCCATGCTGACGGGAAAATCGAGCGTGACGGTTTCGAAATAACTTCCCGGGCAACGCACGCCGCTCGCACCCAGTTTTTTGAACGACTCCCAGTTGCTGATCTGTACGTTCGTGTAAACGAGCGGCACTTTCACGCCATAAGCGAGCGCGTCTTTTTGTTTGTCCGAAAGCTCCGGGCATATAAATGGAATCACCATGTTCCAACAGGCCAAAATGCAGGCGGCGCCTCGCACGGTGCGTGCGCGGCCGTCTTTCACGTAAGTGACCTCGACTTCTTTGGCCGTGGCAGGATCGCCGACGTTTCGCGCGTGGATTGCGGTGCTATTCAAGCGTAGGCGCACGGGCGAGGATGTATTGTCCAGGGAGGCATAATCGAGTTTGGCGGTGACGATATCTTCCATCGTGTTTCCGGGCGCAGAGGCGGGAACCAGCGAGCGGACCAGAAGGCGCGCGATGGAAGCGTTGCCGTCGGGAAAATGAAAAATATAGGGCTCGTCTCCTTCATCTTGTTTCGTGATTTCGACGCCCAAACCGGGTCCCGGGGGGCCGGAAAGATCCATGCCCTCGAAGCCAGGGTATCCGAGTCCTGCTAGATCGCCAGAAGGAACCGCATCAATCCCGACACCATAGAGGCCGTAGGTTTCTGTTTGCATCACCGGAATCGCGTCGGGACTGACCTTCACGTAGTTGAGCAGGTAATCCTTGTAACTGGTCTTGGCAAGAAGGACTTTCTTATCCCAGGAGGACAAATGCGGAAGGTAATCAACTTTTGCGGTATTGAGCCGCGCGAGGTCTTTTTGCACTTGCGGCGAAAGCGGAGTTTTCGCGAGGAATTCAGGCCAGGATGGTTTGCCGATGCCTGGTACGAGGCGGTCCGCGCCAAACGTCTTCTTATCGAAAAACATGCTGCGCGCGAGTCCGTTGGACGTCTCAAAATTCCGGTCGTAATACTTGTAGAAGCGCTGGACGTCAACGCCCAGTTCCGCCAGGAGTTCTTTGGCTTGCTTGCTGTAGAGCTTGGGGCCGGCGATTGATTGCGTTCCGCCATAGCCGAGGATCATGCGGCGATCCGTGTGGAATTCGTTGCGGCGCGCGTGGCCGCCGAAATCGTCATGGTTCTCGAGGATGAGGATTTTGGCTTTCGGCCCGGCGATCTTGCGGAAGAAATATGCTGAGGAAAGGCCGCTGATTCCGCCGCCCACGACGATCAGATCGTAGGAGTCCGAATCCGGAGTGGGGTTGCTCCAAGTATTCCCGTCGCGTAGCGCGTGGCCGACCTCCATCACAGCGTCGGTCGTGCCTCTCATGCCGGTCAATGCCGGAGGATAGTAGGAATTCGCGGTTTCAGCGTCCAGCGGCGAATGTGGGAGGCCAAATCGTTCGAACCACTGCGTGTGGGGAGAAAGTAAGGATCCACCGACCGCTACTGCAAAGCCATTGAGGAAATCACGCCTGGGGATGTCGCGACCCATTCCAAGTTTCTGCTCATCCTTTTCAAGAGCCACCATCTCCCCCGAGAGTTTGACCACCGGATGCGGGAGCGTTAATCGCCCTCACCGGCTTTAGATTTGTAGGAAACGAGCATACCGCAGTCGTCAGCGTGATACAGAGGCAAACTTTCTGGTGAGGTGCGAGTGCATGCGAGATGGCGGGGCTTAGTGCGATTCGATGTCAATGCGTAGTGCGGAAATTCCGATACGGAATTCGGCGGAAGCGTCGAGTTTCGCAGCAAGCACGCGCCTGCCTGCTACGTAGGTGCCGTTTGTCGAGCGCAGATCCCGGAGAAAGACGGCATCATTCTTGACTTCGATCGCGCAATGCAAGCGCGACACTTGGGGATCGTCAATCTCAATGTCAGCGCCGCCGCGCAGGCGGCCGAGGGTCACGAGCGGCATCGTTAGATCGCGCTGGAATCCCGACGAAGGTCCGTCAATGACTGAGATGGTGATGGATTTCCCTACCGGAAGGTCCAGCGTTGCGGTTTGGGTCCTGGCAGATTCCGCGAGACGCGCGGCGGCGAACGGTCGGTTCTCTGGCGCTAACGGTTCGGTGACCATGGTGGACGCGTTCATGTCCAGAGGCATTAGATCCACCAGCGAGCTTTGTGCGCACATCCAGCAGCGGATTTGGGCCATTCGCCGCCCGGCGTACTGCCGGTCGTCCAAATCGACCTGTGCGGAGCAGTGGGAGCACCGTACGCGCATGACGAGACTTTAGCACCAGGGATGGGTGCCCGCGATGGTACGGCTGGTCTATTTTGAGCGCGGTGTTTCGAAGGGATATAGGGTGGCGTTGCCCGCTCGCCCACACCTTTTACTGCACTATTTTGCATAACAAAAACAGGCAGCTTGCGAGCAGGTCTAAGTAACTGCTTTATATTTATACAGTTATACTGTGACAGCCGATACCTAAACAACCCGTCATCCGACAGCTCCAATAATGTTGGTCGGCGACAGGATGTAGTATACTGCATGGAGATTGGGGTGCAAAATTTGGCTTCTGAAGCGCAAATGGCAGTCCCATTGTCAGAGGTAGCGCCACCTGTGACCGATGCTGAGTTTCTCGGCTTTGTGGGTGCACGAGTTCGTGAACTGCGAAGTTTGCGCGGAATGACGCGCAAGGCTGTTGCTCGGGACGCGGAGGTATCCGAGCGCCATCTTGCGCAACTTGAATTGGGCGATGGGAACATTTCCATTTTGTTGCTGCGGCGGATTGCGACGGCGCTGAACGTGTCACTCGCCGATTTGTTTTCGCCTAAGGTTTCCGTGCCCGACGAGAAGCGAATGATCGGCGAACTTTTGGAACGGCTTCCGCCGAACCGACTGCGTGACACACTTCGGCGATTGACGCGCGAATTGGCGAGCGAGGAAAAATCCCGGCGCTCGCGCATCGCGCTGATTGGCTTGCGCGGCGCGGGCAAGTCCACATTGGGGGCCAAGCTGTCCCGCGAAATGAATGTCCCGTTCATCGAGTTGGATCGCGAAATCGAGAAAGATGCGGGAATTGCGCTGGCGGAGATTTTTTCGCTCTACGGACAGGTGGGTTACCGCCGGATTGAAAAACGCATACTGGACCGGGTGTTGAAGGAAAACGCGCGGGCGATCATTTCGATCGGCGGAGGCGTGGTTTCGGAGAAAGAAACCTACGATCGCGTGCTTTCGAGTTGTCTTACCGTGTGGGTGAAGGCCAGTCCCGAGGAGCATATGTCGCGCGTGATCGCGCAAGGCGATTTTCGCGTGATGGGCGACAACAACGAAGCCATGGATGACCTGCGGCGAATCCTCGAGGCGCGGGAAGCTCTTTATCGCCGGGCGGACATTCATCTGGAGACTTCCGGCGAGTCGGTGAATGAAAGCCTTTCGAAGCTAAAACAGGCAATACAGTCGGAAACGAAGTAGGAGGCATTTGTGGACGCAAGCGTGGCGCAAGACTCGCAGACAATCGCAGTACCGGTTGACTATCAAACCGAACCGTCAAAATACAAACATTGGCGAGTCACTTACGACGGGCCGGTGGCGACTTTGACGATGGACGTGAATGAGGATGGCGGACTGCGTCCGGGATACAAATTGAAACTCAATTCCTACGATTTGGGCGTGGACATCGAGTTGCACGACGCGCTGCAACGAATACGATTCGAGCACCCGGATATCCGGTCGGTGGTAATTTCCAGCGCGAAGAATCGCATCTTTTGCTCGGGCGCGAATATTTACATGCTGGGGCTTTCCTCGCACGCGTGGAAGGTGAATTTCTGTAAGTTCACGAATGAAACCCGCAATGGGATTGAAGACGCGAGCCGCCATTCGGGATTGAAGTTTCTCGCGGCTTTGAATGGCACGACCGCCGGCGGAGGATACGAGCTCGCGCTTGCCTGCGACGAAATCATTCTTGTAGATGACCGTTCATCGGCGGTGAGTCTTCCGGAAGTGCCTTTGCTGGGTGTGCTTCCGGGCACGGGCGGGCTGACACGCGTTACGGATAAGCGAAAAGTGCGAAGGGACCATGCGGACATTTTCTGCACTTCGGCGGATGGCGTGAAAGGCCAGCGGGCGAAGGAGTGGGGACTCGTGGATGATGCGGTGAAGACGCAGCAGTTTGCGGAGCACGCCAAGCAGCGATCGTTGCAATTGGCTGCGAAAAGCGATCGGCCCACAGACGCAAAGGGAGTCGCGCTAACTCGTTTACAGCGAACCATTGATGAGGCCGGGCGGCATTGCGAGTATGTGGACGCGCAAGTGAACCGGGAAGCTCGCACCGTCACGTTGACCATTCGCGCCCCGGAATCCGGGGGTGCAACGAGCATGAATGACGCTATTGCAGCGGGGGCTCGTTGGTGGCCCTTGCAGATGGCACGGGAACTGGATGATGCAATCCTGGGCCTGCGGACGAACGAAGCGGAATTGGGATTGTGGATTTTAAAAACGTCAGGAAATCCGGAGGCAGTACTCGCGATTGACGAATTCATCCTTGCGAACCGAACGAATTGGTTTGTGCGGGAAGTTCTGGGGATGGTGCGCCGCACGTTTGCACGGCTGGATGTTTCGTCGCGGTCGCTCTTTGCGCTCGTTGAACCGGATTCATGCTTCGCGGGAACGCTGCTGGAATTGGCACTCTCGGCGGATCGCGTTTACATGCTCGATACGCAGGAAGGCGACGTTCGGTCGTCCATGACTCTGTCCGAGATGAATTTCGGCGCTTTGCCGATGGTGAATGGATTGTCGCGCTTGGCGGCGCGTTTTTGCGGTGACGCATCACGAATTGAGAATTTGCGCAGTCTGATTGGCCGCCAATTGCAGACGCAAGAAGCGCTCGAAGCAGGGTTGGTAACCGCCGCACCGGATGATCTGGATTGGCAGGATGAAGTGCGCCAGGCGATTGAATCGCGAACTGCGCTTTCACCGGATGCCCTGACCGGACTGGAAGCAAATCTACGGTTCGGCGGGAACGAGACGATGGAAAGCCGAATTTTTGGCAGGCTTTCAGCGTGGCAAAACTGGATTTTTGTCCGGCCGAACGCTGTGGGCGAAAGCGGGGCTTTGAAGATTTACGGGACGGGCGCGCCGGTGAAATTTAACTGGGAAAGAGTTTGAAGTTCAGTTCCACCGCAGATTGAATCTGATGGAGACGTTCGCTGGGAGATAGCAATGATTGACTACACGGAAAAGATTCCTAATAACGTGGACCTGGGAAGAGATCGCGTGCTGCAACGCGCTCTTGAACATTGGCAACCCGCGTATATGAATTGGTGGTACGACATGGGACCGAGCGAGAGCCATGCGCTGGAGGTTTACTTGCGCACGGCAACCAGCGTCGAGCCCGACGGTTGGGCACAGTTCGGGTACGTGCGCATGCCCGAATATCGCTGGGGAATTTTCCTGCAACCGCGCGATGCCAATCGCCAAGTGAATTTCGGCGTACATAAGGGTCAACCCGCATGGCAGGAAGTTCCGGGCGAATACCGCTCGACTCTGCGGCGGGTGATCGTGACGCAGGGCGATACGGAACCCGCGTCGGTGGAGCAGCAGCGGCTGCTCGGTATGTGCTGCCCCTCTTTGTATGACCTGCGCAACATTTTTCAAGTGAACGTGGAAGAAGGGCGCCATCTTTGGGCAATGGTCTACCTGCTGCATCGCTATTTTGGACGCGATGGGCGCGAAGAAGCGGAGGCATTGCTCGATCGCCGGTCCGGCGATGCGGATAATCCGCGCATCTTGGGCGCGTTCAATGAGCCGACGCCGGATTGGCTGGCATTCTATATGTTCACCTTCTTCACCGATCGCGACGGAAAATTCCAGCTTTGCGCGCTGGCAGAATCAGGGTTCGATCCTCTGGCACGCACCTGCCGATTCATGTTGACGGAAGAAGCGCACCACATGTTCGTGGGCGAGACGGGCATCAGCCGAATCCTGCAGCGGACGTGCGAGGTGATGAAGGAACACAAAGTTGAAAATCCAGGGGACGTTCGCGCGCTGGGCGTGATCGACTTGCAGACGATGCAGAAATATTTGAATTTTCACTTCAGCGTGACGATTGACCTTTTTGGTTCGGACGCTTCTTCGAATGCTGCCAGCTACTACACCACCGGACTGAAGGGGCGTTACGAGGAAACAAAGATTGAGGATGATCACATGCTGCAGGACGCCCATTATCCCGTGCTGGAAGTCGCCGGCAACAAAATCGTGACGCGGCAAGTGCCGGCGCTTACGGCTTTGAACGAACGCTTGCGCGACGATTACATCACCGAAATCCAAGGCGGGGTGGACCGTTGGAACAAGATCATCGAACAAGCGGATATTCCGTTTCGACTAGTGCTGCCGCACAAGGGGTTTCATCGGGCTATCGGAAACTTTGCAGGAAAATTCATCAGTCCGGAAGGAGACGTACTAACGAAGGAAGCCTGGGAAAACAATCAGCACACGTGGCTGCCCAGCGCCGAGGATCAAGCGTTCGTACAGTCGTTAATGGCGGGGCGTGTGATTGAGCCGGGGAAATTCGCCAACTGGATCGCGCCGCCGGCCCGCGGAATCAATAGACAGCCATTGAACTTCGAATACGTCCGATTTAATTGAGACCCCGGACCGGGGATGAAGACCGCCAGAGCTGGTGTTCGGCGCACGATTGGGCTTTGATACGCGGCGGATTCGTTATAAACCGAGGAGGCGCGGAGAATCTCGTTGAGTCTGACAATCGTGCAGGCCGGTGAACCGGTGTTGCGGCAAGTCGCCCGTGACTTGACCAAGGCAGAGATCGAGAGCGATCAAATCCAGAGCTTGATTCTGGACATGCGAGAAACGATGCACGGGGCTCCAGGTGTGGGGCTTGCGGCGCCGCAGGTCGGCCTTCCGCTGCAACTCGCGATGATTGAAGACAAAGAGGAACACCACAAAAGCATCAGCGCAGAGGACTTGCGAGACCGGGAACGGCAGGCGGTGCCATTCCAAGTAATCATCAATCCGAAAATTACTCACACTTCCGGGTCAGTCGTCGAGTTCTTCGAAGGATGTTTGAGCCTTCCCGGATTTTCGGCCATCGTGCCTCGAGCCCACACAGTAACTGTCGAGTGTCTGGATGAAAATGGCAGACAGAAATTGATCGTGGCTGCCGGCTGGCATGCCCGCATTCTGCAGCACGAAATCGATCATCTGAACGGGAATCTCTACATAGACCGAATGCGCAGCCGCACATTCATGCTGCTGGACAATTACAACCGGTACTGGAAAGGGAGGCCAATCAAAGAGATCCAGTCAACTCTTGGCTAAGTCTCCGGGCTCCCTTGTGCCGATGCATTTGTATTTTATTGCGTGATCGGCCAAATTCTTGAATGCACTGGGACGCCGGAGAACTGGCGCTTTAACGCGTCCGCGAAATGCCACTCTCGACATTGGATTGATGTTCAAGAATGAAGCGGCGCTAGTGGCTTTGCCACGCTTCGTGAACTTCTTGTAGTGCCTCGTCTATTTTCTTAATGGCTTTGTCGCGATGCCCACCGTATTCGCCCGGTGCGCTCGCGAGCAGTCCTCGCGCCTCGCGCAATTTGTCCTCCGCGTGATGCAAGTCTTCGCGCGCTTCGTGTCCTGCCTGCGCAGGCGTTCCCTCAAGAAACGCACCCCGTGGTGATGTCGTGCCCCTCACTGCCGGCGAGACGAACACCAAAAGAAAAAAAGCAAGCGCCAACAATCCTGCCGCAGAGACCAAACGCATGAGCTGCCGGTTCATGATACGCCTCCTCGTTGGAATGATGAGTTTGATGCTTTCAACCAGAATTTCTGATTTGGATCCACAGCTTCCGCATCGTACCCGCCTCTTGCCACCGGCACAACGAATTCGCCACCAGTCCGTAGCTTTAGAATAACCACGAGTTCGTAAGGCCGTATTGATAAAACCGGACGTGCAAATATGGTGGGCCTAGGGATAGTCAAGCTCGCGGCAAACGAATGCGACGTCGAGCTTCGAAATGCAGTATCTCGGAACCTGAAACTTGATGCGACTACGCTTGCGGAGTTTTCAGCGCCGCGGCCAATGCGTTAATTTCCAATGCCTCGCTGGACCCGACGAATTCCAAGCCGACTCCAAATTTTCCCTGACCTAAGGCGTCACAATAGGCGACGCGCGCCGCCGACGTAAAATGACCGGCGGGCAGGGAAACTAAAATGGTGTCGTCGATGAACCAGTCGCTGGTGGAAATAACACGGACGCCGCCGGGACTGACATTTTCTGTGACCGCTTTTTCCACTCCCAGCTTACCGTGCGTACCGATGAGCATAGCGGTGAGCCTCATGCCAATACGGTTTTGTCCCCGCTCCACCATGAACTGCTGTTCCATTGGATTTGCCTCCCGAACAGAACTGACCGGCATCAACTCTTCGGTATAGAAGCTTCGATGCAGGCCGGCACCCCTTGTGCATCCATCTTAACCATGTCGATCAGAGAAGACGGGAAGTAAGCAGTGCTGCTGTCTAAAAAGCCACTACCAGTGGACGGGCGGAGTCTACCACAGCCTAGCAGTTTGTTGAAAAACGCAGTTGCGCTGCAACTTTAATTCAAAAAACTCGTCTGAAAGAAGGAAGCCCAAGGAGGCGAGTGAATGCGCGGAGACGATAACCAGCAGGAAGGAATGTTCAGCTACGTTTCGCCAGAGAAGAGAGTCCCGGCGGACCATCCGTTGCGACCGATCCGCAAGATGGTCGATGAGATCCTGAAGGAAATGTCGCCGCAGTTTGCGAAGTTGTACTCCGACGTGGGGCGGCCGTCGATACCGCCGGAGCGGCTGTTTCGGTCTCTGCTGTTGCAGATTTTCTATTCGGTCCGCAGCGAACGAATGCTGATCGAGCAACTGCAGTACAACCTGCTGTTCCGGTGGTTCGTGGGGATGGAGATGGACGAGGTGGTGTGGAATCACGCGGTGTACAGCAAAAATCGGGAGCGCTTGCTGAATGAAGAGGTCGCCGAGACGTTTTTCCAGCGGGTGCTGGAGAGAGCCAGGCCGTTTATGTCCGATGAACATTTCACGGTAGATGGGACGCTGATTGAGGCCTGGGCCAGTCACAAGAGTTTCCGACCGAAGGATGGGAGTGGGAAGCCCGCTGGACCGGGAGGAGACGTCGACTTCAAAGGGGAAAAGCGAAAGAACCAGACCCATGAATCGACCACGGATCCCGATGCCAGGTTGTGGACGAAGTCCCGAGGAAGCCAGGCGAAGCTGAGTTATATGGGGCATGTATTGATGGAAAACCGCAACGGACTCTTGCTGCAGACGTTTCTGACGGAGGCGAACGGAAGAGCGGAGCGAGATGCTGCGCTGCTCATGGCCGAGGCTGTCCCGCCGGGAAAGCGAGTGACGTTGGGAGGAGACAAGAATTACGACACCCGAGAATTCGTGCGAGAACTGCGCGGGATGAACATCACCCCGCATGTGGCGCAGAACACGAGCAATCGCAGGAGCGCGATAGACGAGCGGACCACACGGCATGCGGGGTACGAGGTAAGTCAGCGGAAGAGAAAACGAGTGGAGCAATCGTTCGGGTGGATGAAGATGGTGGGGATGCTAAAGAAGGTAAAGTTGCGAGGAATCGACAAGGTGGGGTGGCTGTTTACCTTCACCGGAGCCGCCTACAACTTGTGCCGATTGCGAAACCTGATGGCCAGAACGTGACACGTGGCTTCGACGAGCCGGCTCGGTAGATAGAAAAACCCAAACCACTCCCTTACAACTCAGCGAAAACTCAAAACTTGAGAACGAAAAGCTTCGAAAACTAAATTGTTCAACAAGCTGCTAGTCGTCCGATAGTCGCTCTCTGGGATTCCTTACAAGCGATTCGCGCCAGCGAAAAGAATTTGTTTTCTTACCCAGGCCATCTCGCGCTTTCTGGCTTGCTGTGACGGCCTGCCGCACAGCAGCTGTGTCGCCGAAGGACGCCATGCCTGAACCCAGCGCTCTGCCGTGGAAAGTTGCCGCCGAAAAAGCAGCGGGGGAACTGGACATCGAGAAACTTCGTCACCACGTGCGCGCCGCAGAAACCGCCATATTTTTCCGGCTTCAGGAGTTGCCAGTCTCTGTGGACCAGACTGAAGAACTTGAGGAAATAAGTACAGCACTGGCGGAGCTACTCGAACTTAAGATTCGCAAGCTCGGCTGGCCAAACTTAAGGTTAGGCAGCTGACAGCTCTCCATTCGTCCCGCTGGCCCCCGCACGGTACGAGTCGCTTGACATAACAAAGCCGCTGGGTACAGTCTAGCGCTAGCCCAATCCTATGCGAGACCCGTATCCAGCGTCGTGGAAAGACCTCTATCTCCAGACGGTGCTAGAATCCGACAAAGAGAAATTGACCGGGCTGGTCCAAGCCACAGAGCAGGCAATAGTCCTCCGCGCTCAAAAATTATTGAACTCCACAGACCATCCCAAAGAACGCAGCGACATGGCGGTCGCATACGCGTCTTTGCTTTCCATCAAAACCAATAAGCTCGGCTGGGGACCGGTGTCCACTACTGAGTAGCTGGTTTGGGATGCCGGCGCCTCCACTCTTCTCGACAGTCCCGTAATTGAGACTTGTAAACCTCAAGCACTGGGGAGTACCCTGAACGTCCCTCCCTCAATTTTCCAAGCGGTGGAATTGTGACCGGAACAGCGAGCACGCCATTGAATCGCAATGCGCCAAAGCAGGAAATGGGAGAGTCGTTCCTTCTCGATTCTTGATGGTTCTCGGAATTCTAGTCGTTATCCTGCACGTCGTGCATGGCTAAGACGTTTCTCGCCGCGCGCCTAGGCTAGCACTTGAATTCTCCCTTCCGTAACAATCCCGCAACTTCACGCTGATAGAACTCGCCCTAGGCGTACGGCGATGCGACCCGATGCAAGGTAAGACGAGAGAACGCTGGCAGGAAGTGTGCGAGCAGGCACGCGGCGAAAGACTTCCAAAAACTCAATCTGACCGGCTATCATACGGAACCGCAGGCCAGCGGAGTTTAAAGGTCTAAAGTGGAGCAGGAGCGCGCTCCAACCGTCCATCAAGTTGCCTGTTATTAAGTTGACTTATCTATTCCATCTGTAGTAAATTGCGGACCTAGCTTGTAGACGCCGATGCTCACGTCCAGCAAAGCAATCTCCTTCTCCCTCATCAAGTGCGGTTCTCGCTCCCCGAAAGGAAAAATTACGTGGACGTACAGACCGACGAACGGCACCTGAGAAACATCGAAGGCTACCTGATGGAACTTGCATGCAGCGTCAAAAGCATAGATGAGGTGAGCCTGATTGCAGATGTATTGGAATCGGTGCAAGACACCCTCCGGGACTTGGCCCGGGAGCCACGCCGCTTGCGACTCCTCGACTAGCTGGTCAATTTCCGACGGCGGCGCTTATCGGACAGGATGACTCTAGAGCGCGTTCTGAAATCTCAAGTCGAACGGCTCGTAGGTAGACTTGGTTTTGCAGTGGGGGCACTGGCGTTCCCTGCCATTCGCTGGGAACACAGGTCGCGACGGTAGGTAATAATCGGCCAGGGTGTCAGGCATCAGAGAATAGGGGAACGCTTCACGGCAGTTCTTGCAATCCAAAAGCCAGCTTGCCATCGCCGGAGCATATGTAGCGCATCGAACAAACGCCATCGGTGTTTCCCTGTATTTTCGATGCCGGGGCGAGTGATAAACGGCGGTTGGGACAGCGGCTGGAAGGCGGGGTCAGTAATAGGCTTCCAACCGCTGTTGGGCTACGAGCGCGGACATGGGGGATAATCCGAGCTCGTCTCACGTGTTAGCAAGCGTTCGGCGCATCGGGAATTGTCAGAACTGACAGGTCCAGTGATGTATTGACTGACGCAAGGCCGATCTTCATTTCCTTTCACGGCTGGAGCGGCTGCCCGATAACCGGATGGTCAATTGCTAGACGTGTTTGAAGCCGACGCGCAAGCGGAGTATGATTCCTGCCGGAGGATTCAGAAGGTTATCGGTGACAAGTTGAAGGAACTTCGCGAGTCGAAGAAACTAAGCCAGGGTGACATTGAGAAGCGCACTGGTCTCTTGCGCTGCTACATTTCTCGCGTGGAAAACGGCCACACAGTTCCGAGCGTTGATACGCTGGAAAAGATGGCGCGCGCGCTGGAAGTTCCGATGTATCGTCTTTTTACAGACGATGCGCATGTCAAGAAACCCAACATTCCTGTTTCAAATGGGGAACCAGCACAGAATAGAGAACAGGACGCCAAGCTTCGCCCATTTGTGAAAGCATTGTCGCGTCTGACCGATAAGGACCGAGGACTTCTGCTTCACATGGCCTCGAAAATGGCGAACCGCGCGTAGGTCAAGCCACCGGTATGCTCGGGACATTACAATTCGATGTGGGGGAATTCCGGAAGCGGATTCAGAAAATGACTGATGCCGAATTGATTTGCTTCGGCAAGGCCGCGCGCTATATGGCCGAACCGAAAAACTCCGCCGACAAGAAAACCGTTGAGTCCGTCTACGAGATTCAGTTGGGCGAATGCCGCGAAGAGTGGCGGCGGAGACATCCTTGGGAAGATGTGAACCTGTTGAGCACTCACGTCGTGGTGAACGGGCCCTCCAAGAATGGTCCAGGCAGCGATGTCACAAAAACGTGTTGGCACTGAGGGTTTAGGCAGGTAATGAACTTATCGAACGCCACACCTCTTGGGCTTCGGGCCGCGTAACGAACGAGCATCCTCGCATAGCAACGCGGGCAAGCAATCGTCTGTTCGTGGTGAGCTTCTTTCATCCCCGCAGTGTAGCCCTCTGGCGACTTTTGGTAAACGTTTGGGTATGATGCCGGGCAAGGTATCAAAGATGGCGAACGAACAACTCCAGTGCCCCGTTTTCATCACGCCGCGTCAACGATGTATTCGTTTCGAAGGTCATGGCGGGCGACACTCGGCAGGGCCAGTGCCTCAGGATGCGGTCTGCGTTTGTCCGGTATGCGGCCAAAAATTCATGAGGTTCGAAGAGTTCGAGGCGCATGTGCCGTGTCCGAAGCCGTGAGGAGTTTCAGCCTCTGTCCGACCGCAAAAGAACTCTTTGAAAAGTTTGCTGAAGCCACGCACGAGCACTTCGAGGCGACTGACACCTTGTCCATGCTTGCGGGATAGCCTGAGGCTTTTGCGGAAGCCAAGAAGGTCTCGGACGTTTATCCGATTTCCTTCAGGACCTGCACGCAGCATTCAATCCAGCGCGCCTCAGGAATGAATCTAAACAACGCAGTAGAGTACAATCGAGCGGGCGAAACACCGATTTTGACCTCTGTAGGATGGCAGCGATATTCTCAAATGAAAAGAGGAGCAGTCTGAAAATGGGTTACGGTAACCGCGACAAACCAGAACGCAAGTCAGGACGAGCTGGATTTGTAGATGCCCGACTCGAAGAGCTGCGGCGTCGATGGGAAAATGCGACGGACGAGCGCGAGAAGAGTGAGGTGTCCGAACAAATCCGCGAGTGGCAATCATTTAAGCCAGAACGTTCCGCGCCCGCCGGCGGTAGACGATAGGAAAGCCTGTAGTCGTGTGCCGCGATAAGTCCGGTCGCTTTACGGACATGTCCGGTTTGCAGTGCAGGACGCCCACACGAATAGTTGACTCGGCTTCTTTCGGTTGGCGAAGACAGTTAAGCCTCGCCCCCTTCCTCGCCTGGCTCGAGGACGCAGATGTGCCACGTTTCATCCTCAGCATGGACGGCGCAGAACCACCGCCCGCAGATGCCGCAGTGGGACGTTGCCGTAGAATTGCAAGGTTCAGCCATAGGCGAAACCGCCTCACAGGACCACTCGAGGCTCCGGGTATCAGTCTGGTTCGATTGTTGCAACATATCCCCTCCTCGTGCGGGCAGTATACACCCAGCAGTCGCGCTGGGGTTCCAGTGGGGAAGTTACCGTAACTCTGAGCAGTCGCTTTGCCGGACATTTTAGAGAAGCCTTTACTTTTCTGGTCGACCGTTTTATCAGGTGTGGCCGGCCGCTGCGCGACCGATTGTTCGCTCCACCGGTTTGTACGCGGAGCCGTTTCGACGGATTGTTTTCTGGGTTCAAGCCAGCTCAAAATGTCATGTGCACAGGTCACCGAGAACCATGTCCAACACATACGGTATTTCTAAGCAAGATGAGCGACAAATTCGAGCAAGAGATAAAAATTGCGTATATTGCGGCATTTTGATGAAGCAATCCCGTCATGCGATGGGCGCCTCCAAAGCGACTATAGAGCACTTCAATAATGACGGACCTTTGAAGAAAAAATATAACGTGGCCATTTGCTGCCGACGTCGCAATTCCAGCAAAGGGACCAAGAGATTGTCGGTTTGGTTCAAGACGCCTTACTGTCGCGAGAAGAAAATAAACGGAGAAACGGTTTCAAAACCAGTCAAAGAATATATGCGAATGGAAGAGCTGTCTTAGTTCCCGGTTTGTTACAGGGGTCAGTACTATGCCCCAGTTCTCCAGTTGATGCATTCTATCAGGCACTCGCCACGGCACCTTCCACCGCAAGCGCGCCGATTCAGTCTAGAATTTTCCACTATCAATCCACGACTGAACTTCAGCCCCTACAGAAAAGGCGTCTTGTGGGCATTTTGCAAATCTAGCGTCCAGTTCATATGCATTTCGTTCGAGTGGTATTGCTTCGTACGTACCGCCTGCCAAGAACCCTGTCACGTACTTGGCTGAGAAGGCGCTCAGGCCGAGTCGCTCATACTGCACAACATGGACGAGCTCGTGGAAGAGGAGCCTATCGTCGTACGGGCCGTTTGAAACTACGGTGTCAATGAACGTGATTGCAGCCATGCCGGCAAAATCGGGTAACGCGCCAAGCTCGAACCCCATTTTCACGAGCTCTCCGTAGAATGGCGGATTGCCAATGCGTTCTCCAGCAAGGACGACAACTCGCGCAGAGTCCAAAGTCGACGCCGAAAAAAAAGGTGCTTGGCGGTCCTTTGGTTTTCAGTCAGCGGCAAGGCCGGGGGTCGGCGGGTTTGCCGTTGCTGCTCGATGAAGGCCGCAACCCGCTGAATGACCTGCTCGATTTGCTGGTCGCTAAGTTTAGGAAGAGGCACCGTGAATCCTCCGGGTCGGGCTAATCGTACTAGAAAATTCGTTGGTGGATGGTCTCCGGTGAGCAGTACTTGAAGAGTCCACTTCCAACCCGACTATGCGTCGCTTCAGCGCGGGACCGTGTTACCTTATTTCATGCCGTTGAGCAATGACGATTGCGCTGTTTTGGTCCTTGAAATTATACGACTCGTCCGAGAACACGACCCTGGTTCGCTCGACTTAATTCTTCACTCGGTTGAACAGTACGGTGACTCACGAAAATACCTAATTGAACTTCTTCGACGAATAAGCAGTTTCTATGCAGAGCGCTCTAGTGGTGCGTACGGCAAAATTCTAGACCGGATTAATCGATACGTCCGGCTGGAAAACGGTTCACATGTTCGAGGTCTTTCTGTTGAGCTTTCGCCTGTAGAGAAAGAATTGTACAGGGCTGAAGACGTGAACTTGGCAGAGTTGCCGGACCGCTCGGACTTTGTCACGGAAATTCGTCATATCATCGAGGAAATCCTTCGCGAGACCAACGCGCCGTGAGCGCGCGTTCGAGTCGTAAAAAAATTGAGCAGCAACTCCAGAATGTATTCCGTCGACACCTTGGCGCTTCCAGGTCAGTTACCCGTGTGCTCGTACCGCCAACTGTATCAGCTGGCAAACTTTATGAGGCACATGTCCTAGGTCGGGTGCTGGAGCATCTCGCCGTTGATGAGAGATATTCAATGACGCTCGTTGGGGGAACAAAGGTCCAACTGAAGAACGCTCCTGGACCAATCAATCGTAGCTATCCTCATATCGAGCTAAACCGGGTACTCGGGGATTTCTGTCTTCGTCATTCTGACCGGCACGTAGCGACCGATCAACACGCACAAAAGCACCGAAAATGTCTGTTCGTTAGACTGCGAGGCAGAGTACGCTCGCAAACAATCATGTCGCCTCAAAGCGCTCAGCGGCCACAAACTTCCGATCTATATGTGGCTCGGAGCGCGGGCCGCCTGAGTGCAACACACAGCGTTTTCCTGCGGGGACACCACATGCCGGGCAAGCGACGGACGATAACTGTTTTGGTGTGAGATCTTTCTTTTTCATTCGGACAGACTGCGACTACGTCGTCCGAAAAGCTGTACAGTTTTGAACATTCTTCGGTAGCTATCTATTCCGAAAACGAGTACGGTCGAAGTGTCTCACTAGCATGTGCCGTGCCCTCCGCCTTTTTGTCCGGCCTCCAGCGACATCAGACAATCTCGGGACCAGACTCAAATTCTGGTTGGAGGCGTCCTTTGTATCAGCAGGAGTTTTGGTGGAAGCTTTATAGGGCAGCAGTTCTAGAAACGGACGACGGCAAGCTGCACGAACGCGTTCAAGCGGCACAAGAAGCGATTGCGACACGTTCATCGGCAGAGTCACGGGTTCCCACCGAAGAACGCTTGGCGCTTCAGGAATCGCGATCAGAGCTGCAAATTCTGAAGCAGGAACGCGGCGAATTTCACAACCCTTCAGAACGAGATCAGTGATCTTGCGTGCCTCAAGAGTTCCTGGACGTCATTCTTCGACACGGTGCCACGCAACGTTTCCCCTAATACCCGTCCTATCGTCTAAATGGCTCAGCCTAAAAGGAGGGCGCAATGGTCACTCGGACCCTACACGAGGGCGCATTGTTCGTGGGAAAGTGCTCAGATGGGAAGTTCACGCCGGGCGAAATTCGATGTTCGAATTGCAACGAAGTGCTGGAAGAAGAAATCGCAAAAGCAGGGGAGGCTTATTTGGTTTGCAACTCGATACCCAACAGCTGTGCCAATCCAGTTAAGGTTTTCATGGGCGCGACTGAGATGCACCGATGGCGTGATAGAAGTTGGGAAGTCATCGCTAGAATCTGCAAATCGCGGCGTTCTGAATCGCACTGATAAAATGAAAATTGCCAAAGGAGCAGCATGACGGGAGACGCGCTTAGACGGGAAGCTGACCAGCACGACCGGAATGCATCGATTATTCTTGCTGTGCGACTTCCGTCTTATGAAGATTTGGAGTGTGCGGCCCGCGAAGTGGAGCAGGCGAAGGATAAACGGGCGCTTGCTGACTGTCTCGATTTCGCCCGCTAGCGAAGGGCGCGCCATCCTGGCTTACGCAAAGCGACAATACGACCCAACCAAAGGTTCCCAAATGGTTGTTTCGCGGATAAGGATTCAAATTGAGTACCGCTACTTCTTTGAGAGCTCGCCTTTGAAATGGCTTTCAACACCGTCGCGGCTAAACGGGTCACTTGCCTCGGTCAACAAGACTGAATAAACGACTTCATTCCCTGCGATCTGTGCTGTGATAAACATCCCGTGCTCTGGAATCTCTTGATACGTAAATTTCACCTTTCTACCGTCGTCAAATGTTTTAATCCACTCTTCGTCTTGCATTTCTGTACGTCCTCAGCGGCGGTCAGTGTACGTCGCGAGTATACGTTTTTTCGGCTGGCTCGTCATTTCTCCAGGCCACATCCCTCGCAAACCTCGGTGGGCGACCGTCGCTCCACGAACGGGCTAGGGAATCTTCAAGGGGGGCGTATTCGTTTACGGTGTTCCGCAGGTAGTAGAAACGCATTCTGTCGTTTTCAGTGCTGGAGTGCTCAAGGTGTCGAACCGAAACATTCGTGGAAGGGGATGAATTTGACCTATTCCTAGCAACTAACCTAATTCGCCCAATAATGGACCTGCAATCGAGGAATCGCGTTGTAGACACTGATTTCAGATAAAAGCCTTCTGCGAAAAAGGATAAAAGGAACACGGTTTTGGTGCAGGTGGTTGAGCAAACCATCAAAATCCCCTGTCTTTGAACGAACTGAGGGTCTGATGCACCTTTGTCGTTTCCGAGGAGTCGTCGCTAAGAAAGATCGCTACTTCTCCGTCGCAGGACCAATTCCGCCTCGAGCTTTATGAGCAGCGCATCCGCTTCGAGTGAAGTGGTCGCTCCCGCAATTACGTCGCGATGGACATCGTAAAGCCCTAGACGTTGCGAAGCCCCGGCGAGGATTCTCCTCTGAAGCTCGGAAATCGGTTTTGCCTTTGATTGGAGAAGCGCTCTGCCAAGTGCCTCCGTCCGTTGTTCGATGGAAACAGTTATGGAGGCGGGCTGCGGAATAGGAGGGTAATCCGTCCGCGGACTATCCAACGTCAGAGCTTCACTTATATCCGGTGCGATCTGCTGTCGCATCCCAAGTCGTCCTTTCGGCAAATCAAAGCAATTTACGATGGTGCTCAGGACGCTAGTATGGTCAACGGCCTCGTTTAAAATTGTTCCGGGAGCCGTGAACGCTGAAACGACAATTGCGGGCACCCGCACTCCCAAACGGTCAAAATTGAATCCGCTTCCGCCCGGCTCGCTTTGGGGAATGACAACATTATCTGGGGAGGTGGCAGTGGGTGGACACACATGATCATAGCAACCGCCGTGCTCGTCAAAGAGAACGATCAGCAACGTCTTTTTCCAATCGGGACTATTCCTTACCGCGGTATAGATTTTGTAAAGAAGTTTTTCACCCTCCTCGATATTGGAAGGTCCGTACAACTGCACTGGGTGTGACTCCGGATGCATATCGTTCTCGGGTCCCCACACCAACGCATCGATATAATTTGGCTCAATGAATGAATAGGCAGGGAGGCCACCGGGTTTTTGTGCGGCCGAAATAAAGTCATGCAAATACGAAAAATAACCGGGCCTCAAAGCAAAGTCCCAGACCTGCTTCTGGGTCAACAGGACCAAGCTTGTGACTGTCCAGCCTGCGCAGTACACCCTCCATTCTCGGTCTCCCTCGGAGAGCAGATTGAAAACGGTCGGGGTGTCATTGACAAACAGGATCCCATCGCCGCCTCCGTTGTCTACGTAACCGGAGGAGGTGCCGGCGTGAACGTAGGAACGGTTGCAGAGCGTTTGTGACGGGATCGACGAAAACCAGTGATCGCAGACACCGTAGTAGTGGGCCAAGCTGGATAGCACAGGGACCGACGCAGGTGTAAAGCAATTCATGATGATCTTCGGGTCGGTTGCTCCGCAACGGTCGGTGTAGTTGTACATAAAACCATTCATGTTGGGTGGTATTGGCGGCTTTGGCGGTACTTGATCTAGCGGGAGAACTGTCTGCTGCCCAAAAATCTGCGCATAGACGTCCTCATACGGTTCTCCGGGATCAGGGTTCGGCGCCGTAAACTGATAGCCTTTGCCAACCGAAATTGGGCCCTTTGAACTGGAGTTATTTAGAGTTTTTCCATAGACGCCTTCGAAATTGAGAGGAGGCACTTGGTTAAAGGGAACAGGATTTAACGGGTCGTACAACCAGCCCAATAGATTGTCGAACGAGCGGTTTTCGAGCATCACGACAACAACATGTTCAATTTGAGCTAGCTGATTGTCACCCATCGCGCGTTTACCCGGTCATTGGTCAATTGCAGTTTGAGCGATCATAGCAAACTGTTTGGAACCGGTGGGATAACTCGGAATCCCATCCCGACCCCGTGCCTGACCCAACCGTCTCAGAACCGAACCGCAGGGCTAGTAAGGCTTGCTGCGTTTTGCGATATGCTCCCAGCACATTATTTTCGTGTTGCTCGTGAGTTTTTCAGCACGCGGATATCGGCCAGGGCGATAGAATTGATCCTCGCGGCCGAAGTAGTGCCCGGGGAATTGGCCGGAGGCTTAACGACTCAAACGGTTTCTGCCGCCGTCGGTACCGAGCGTTGCTAGCAAGAGATGAACTTGACCCGTTCAAGCAGCTAACCTAAGCCTCTCAAGACGAACCAGCAATCGAAGAAACACCTTTGGATGAGCCAAAATCCATCAAAAAGGGCTATGAGAAAGGAGGCTAGTAAGGCACGGTTCAGTGCAAGTGGCTGAGCAAACCATCAGGAACACCAATAAGGGTCGATTTGTGGTGTTTTGCTCATTCACTGCATATTCACCTGTATTTCGTGAAAGGACACCGCAGGATGCTCCTTACGCGCGGCAATAGGTGTCCTGGAACTACTCGTGAAAGGGAATTTGCTGGCCTTGTTCTCTAAAGAAAGCCAAACCTGACAAAACGGAGGTCTACGCGATAGAGCAACTGTTTAGGTGGACGCGCTCCTTTTTATTTTGCGGATGCGCCGGCGCCATCCGATCAAAGCGATGGCCAGCAGAAGAACGAACACGAAATACAGAAGGTGCGAACTGATCCTCAGGACCAACCAGAGCACGCGCAGGCGGTGATTGGCCGCCCGTATTGCAACCGCCGGGATAGTGACGGACTGGCTCCAATTCATCGTCTTCAAACGAGGCAGGAAGCCCTGGCGCACGCAGCCTTCGAGGTTGTACACGCCGATGAGGTGTGAGAAATGGCCCGCGACAATCAAATCGCGGGAGAACCTGCTCCAATCGAGCACGGTGGGGTTTGCGGCGGGATCGCCATCCGTGCAGCAAATGGCGATTGACTGCGCATCCGGGCCAAGCTTCCAGATGATCGCCGCTCCGGCAGAGCCCGCATAGCTGGTGTACAGCATCAGGACTTCCTGATCACCGCGAACGTCGACTGTGCCCAACAGCCGGTCCAGCAAAGACGAGTGGGCCTTGCGTTCGACAGGGAGGTACGGCAATTGATAGGTTTGGACGAAGTAACCCCTGGATCCGATGTTGGCGATGAGCGCGGAATACACTCGCTGTGCGCGGTGCATACGCTGAACGTCGACAGCGCGCCACAAGAACGTAGTAAACAACCGCCACCAGTGGCCATTGAGAGACGCCAGCTCAGCGAAGTTGGGCTCGATGTCTAACCCCACTGCGTCCCAACGCAGGCCCTGGTCGCGGCTCCATGCATCGAATGCTGCGAATCGTGCTGCAGCCTCTGGCGCGTTCTCCGCATTAAAGTAGAAACCCTGCTCCGGCGGCATCCCGAGCCCGGCGATTACCGGAATTCCTTCCGAATTCAGCCGACGCACGAGTTCAGCACGCTCCGGACTGAAGTCGACAATGGCGACGGCGAGCCCGGCGTGCAGGATCTTCAGGTCCGCAATCACGTTGGCGTTGGTCAACAGAGACTGCATCTGGCTCATACCGCGATCACAACAGGCAAACATAAGCTGCGGGGCCACGCCCGGCCCCTGAACCCGAATGCCGGCAGAAGGCGTGGAAGCGAGCGCGGAAGCCGCGACGAAGTGGCAAATGCCTACGAAGAGGATGGTGCGGATCAGCCTTGAAAGAGGACGGCATTCTGGAACGATGCGTTTCAAGGAATAAAAAGCCTCCGCGATCCGTTTATCCACGTTGTACGTCGGACTAGTCAGATTGTCACGGATCATCTGAATTCGTTTTTTTGAACGCCGGACGGCGAAAATAGAGGAATATCGTTCATCCGCCATAGGCAAAGCCGCCAATCGATCAATTCAACCTCCGGCGTGCCGGATAACCGACAGACTCCGCATCAGGGCGGCACCAAAGCCCTCAAACAGTTGACGTACAAGGAGCAGGCGCAGTCTATCAATGGCACCATTGCTAATTTGGAAAAGGCTGTCCGGTACCACGCGAAGACCGATAGCGGTCAAACCGGTCGTAAGAAGCAAGAAATCCTGATGAAGCGCGCACGACAGGTCGAGAGGTCACTTGAACGCCTTCGACGCCACGTCAAAAAGTAGCTGTCCGACACAGCAAGTGCGTGCAAAAAAGTATGACACTTCTATGACACTGCACTGTTTTAGGGCATTCCGCGGCCTTGACGCCGGCGAGTTAACTTGATGAAACTCAAAGGGTAAGGCTGGTGGGCCTGGGGAGAGTCGAACTCCCGACAAACGGTTTAGGAAAACAGTGCCCTGTTTTGATTGGTTCTGAAAATTTCTGATTATATCTGCCGTGTCAACCTGTTACGAAATCCGCGTCTTGATTCGTTCTGTCCCGTTTGCACCCAGTTTGAGCATGGAACGATGACACTTTTATGACACTCGTTCCTCAATCGGTCCGCTTTTGAATTTCGAGGGACTCCTGTCTGCGATGTCATCTCGACCGTACCAATCGCCTACAGCAGACTCAATAACAAGGCCTGCATCGTAAGCGTCGTCC
>CAWAED010000021.1:0-34926 GCA_963781105.1 uncultured Acidobacteriota bacterium
TACGAACCAAAAGGTCGGGAGTTCGACTCTCTCCGGGCGCGCCATACTTTTTCACTTCGTTCAGCTAATCCAAAATCAGACCACCGATCGCTTTTACTCTGGCCACACTCGAGATCCAGAATAGCGCGGCGCGTTGGCTACGGGTTTCGCTTGCAGCGATTCACTGGCTGAGGTGCAAACTGAGCCTCCTGGAATTCTTCGGGCGCGGCGGCCGAGGCGGGAGTTTGACACTGCGTCGAGCGTGAAACGGAACGGCTGACTGGCGGACTACTTACTGTGTAGGCATTAGATGAGCAACTGTTCTGGCCTGGGCAGCCGTGAGAAGATAATTGCATATAACGGGCATGTATTTACGACTTTGCTCTCCGGTGACAAAGAGATAACGTCCTACTTTTCAATGACTTCCGTCTTGGCGGGGTTGGGTATGCGAAGGCAGGTAATGGCACTACCAGCCGTAGGAGTTGGGCCATGAAGACGAAACTGGCGCTTGCGTTTGCAGTTCTGCTATTCGCAAGTCTCGCGCATGCCGATCAAATAGTTACTAGCACCGGAGTAGAAACTATCCCGGACGGCAGCACGGTAACTTCCGTTACCTTTATCCCGTATCCACACGGAATAGAATGGGGAAACACCTCTCTGGTGGACTATAGCTTCGCGGGTGGAACTGGGGATACGGAGGGAAACTCCCTACTGGGCTTTAATGGGACGATTGATTTTACTTCCCCAGTAGACGACCTGTCGTTCACCTGGCTCGGCGTCACTTTGTTCACGGCGAGCGACAATGCGGGGGACAGTTTCCTCTGCGACGTCATCTGCCCATCGGGTACCGAAGCGTTTTCAGGAACCGGCATCACTCAAATAACTTGGCAGGCTGGGGACGAACAAGATGGAATCTCTTCGTTGACATTCAGCCCTGATCCGCCGGACCCGCCAAGCGTGCCGGAACCTTCCTCGCTGTTGCTTTCGGGAATGGGGCTGGCTGCGTTGATTGCGATGCGGACGAGGCTCCGGCAGTCTGCGTAGTGGATCGAAAAATTAGCCGACACGTGCGGATTCTTCTGATACTGCTTCGCCAGAAAACCGCAGAACTTTGTTTTGTTAAAGGCTTCGTTATTTTTACGTTCCGCCGGCGGTTTCCAACAATCCTTCCGTGAAACGTCATTAATGAGGAACAGCTGGCTGCCCAACTTTCCTTGCTACCCTTGGCATCCCCCAGTGCAAATTGGTGGGATTGTTGTTACTTCCTGTGCGGGAGTTGAAGCTCGGATGCTCCGAATTTTGCTGCGATAGTGCGGGAAGGTTGGATGCAACTAGGGATATAATCTCGGCATTCCTGCTGCGAAGTTGATAAGTGAAATGGTGAGTGCGGAGTAGCGCGCGTGCGAGATTGTAGATCCCGGAGCGGTTGCGGAGGTTTGGGCTGTGGCGTTTGATGTGTTCATCAGTTATGCGTCGAAAGACAAGATTGTGGCGGACGCGGTGTGCGCGCGTTTGGAGGCTTCGGGGATTCGTTGTTGGATTGCGCCGCGGGACATTGTGGCCGGGAGGTCGTACGGCGAAGCGATTATTGAGGCGATCCACGGCGCGAAGGTGATGGTGCTGGTTTTTTCTTCAAGCGCCAATGCGTCTGGGCACATTCCGAAAGAAGTGGAACGTGCGGTGAGCAACGGCGTGGCCGTGCTGCCTTTTCGGATTGAGGATGTGGCGCCGGGGAAGTCGCTCGACTATTTCATCGGGTCGGTGCATTGGCTGGACGCGATGACGCCGCCGATGGAAAAGCATTTGGATAATCTGGCGGCGACGGTGCACAAGTTGTTGCCGGTGAAAATGGGTGAGACAGCACCGCCGACGGATGCGACTGTGATGTGGCAGCGCAATGCGGCGGGTGGCGCGGCGGCGACGGCCGGTGCAGCAGCGGGCGCGGGAAGCGACGGTCCACGAGCGTCGTTTCTGACTTCGAAGACAGTGTTGATTGGCGCGGCTGCGGTGCTTGTCCTTGCTGCAGTAGTGGTGGGAATGATGCTGATGCGCGGCAGCGGGAATTCGCAGGGTGCCGGGGACTCGCCAGCCGCTACAAATCCTTCCGGAGGCAATGACGCCGTGAGTGATCCGAATTCCGGAGACAACGCGGCGACGCCGGCTCCAAAAGCGGTGCCATCTTCGCACCGGACGACGTCTTCTGGAGTGAACGGTCGCGTGGATCCCATCGTAGGCTGCTATCAGTGGTTCAACAACACACCGGTCACAATTCACGCAGATGGCACGGTGACGGGGGGGCCGTTCACCGCGCACTGGAGGCTGGTGGATGCGGAGCGGCGCGCGTACACGTTTACCTGGCCGGTGATGATTGAAACTCTCACCGTCTCACCAGACCAACGCACGATGAGCGGAGGGAATCAATACGGCTATCCGATTTCGGGCGGGCGCGTTTCGGGAAGCACGGGCCTGGCGGGAACATGGCACTGGGCAAACGGGTGGAATGTGTCCGTCGCGCCGAACGGGTCATTCACGAGCGGGACGTTTCGCGGAACCTGGCGCACTGTGGACGCCGCGCGAGGAATTTATGAGATGAATTGGCCGAGCCCGGTGGATAGCGTTTTGCTTTTGGGAGGCGGCACGCGGCTCTCCGGCGCGAACCAGTACGGCGTGGCGATCTCTGGCACGAAGACCGGAGCTTGCGGCGGGAATTAATTCGCGCGAGCATACCTCGATTGCGCGTTTGTCGCCGCGAGCCCTCGAAGTCCTCTGAACAAAATACTCAGCTCGATTGTGGAATTGCGGTCTGCATGAGCCTGCAAGAATAGTTGTGTGATTATTTCTTGCGGAGCGCTTGCGAGATCTTTTTCAGGTCGGTGATGAAGCGCTGCATTTCTGCGTGCCGGGTTTGCTCGTCCGGTGCGCGCAGAATGGATGATGGGTGCACGGTGGCCATTGCTACCGGCGCGAGCGCGGATTTCAGGAACTCGCCGCGATGTTGGGTGACGCGAAAGTCGCGGCCTAACAGGGATTGCGCCGCGGTGGCGCCCAGGCAGACGATCACTTTCGGATGAAGCGCGGCGATTTCAGCGTCTAGCCAAGGGCGGCAGGCGGCCATTTCCGCGGCGTTCGGCTTTTTGTGGATGCGGCGCTTGCCGCGGGGTTCCCACTTAAAGTGTTTTACTGCGTTGGTGACGTAGGCCTGCTTGCGATCAATACCCGCTTCGGCGAGAGCTTCGTCGAGGAGCTTGCCGGCCGGACCGACGAAAGGTTTGCCTTCCAAGTCCTCCTGATTGCCTGGCTGTTCACCGACAAGAATAATTTTTGCGTTGGACGGGCCTTCGCCGAATACGGTTTGTGTGGCGTGTTTCCAAAGATCGCACGCTTGGCAATTCTTTGCGGCTGCTTGCAATTCCTTCAGCGAGGCATTGGGTTCGATAGATGGTTTGGCGGATTGTGTCGGGCGCTTCGGCATGGTCAGGTAATTCCAGCCATTTTTATCCGAGTGGAGACTTCCAATACATACCGGGATGCCTGCATTCCTGTGGGCGGCGAGGTTGACAATGCTTGGCAAGATGTAGAAAATTGGGCAGGCGAAGAAAAGGCGAAGATTGATGCCTTCGCTTTGGCGCCTCGCGTTGCACTATTGATGAACTATGGCCGCTAATTTCGCTGCTTTGCGCTCGCAGGTGGAACTGGCTTTGGCCGGGCGCGTTGCCGCGCCTTTTACTTATCGCGACCGCAAGATCGTTACGACGGTTTCCACGGGTATTCCGGAAATTGATTCTTTGACGGGAGGTTTGCCGCGCGGAGCGCTTACGGAAATTTTCGGGCCGGCTTGTTCGGGGCGGACCAGTTTATTGCTTTCGGCTTTGAGCGCGCGCACGGCGCAGGAGGAAGCTTGCGCGTTGATTGATGGAGGGGATGCTTTTGATCCGTATTCGGCGGAGGCGGCGGGAGTGGAGTTGCGGAAACTTTTGTGGGTGCGCTGCCGGAACATCGAACAGAGTTTGCGGGCCACGGATTTGGTTTTGCAGGGTGGGGGATTTGGATTCATTGCGGTGGATTTGAGCGATATTTCTCCGCGGTTGGTGCGGCATGTGCCGCTGGAATCGTGGTTCCGTTTTCGGAGGGCGGTGGAAGATACGCCGACGGTTCTGGTGCTTTTGGAGCAGGAGTCGAACGCGAAGACTTGCGCTTCTTTGGGATTGCGGATGGAGGCGGAAGGGGCTTCTTGGGCCCGGGCGGTGCCTGTGCCGGATGCGGATTTTGTGCGGCATTCGTTGGGGTGGTTGCTGGATGGATTGAGCGCGCGGGGGGAAGTGTCGCGTTCGCGGGGGCGGATGGTGGAGGAGGGGAATTTTAGTACGCGGACGGATTGGGATTATTTCAGTCGGCCAAATCAAAAGCAAAAGCGAAATCAAAAGATTTAACACAGAGGGCACAGAGTAAAGGCAGAGGGCACGGAGAGAGACAGCTTCATTGGACGTTTGGGCCGCAGAGAGACCGCAGAGAAACCGCAGAGAAAGGAATTCCACTGCAGATTGCAGGGAGTGAATGGAGATTCAAAAGCCGTGGCATTCGCTTCGATTCATGTTCCGAATTTTATGGTGCAGGCGGTATTGCGCGGCGAGGTTCGACTGCGCGAGCGGGGGATTGCGCTGGTGGATGGGACTCCTCCGTTGGTTCGCGTGGTGGCGGCTGATGAAGCGGCTTTGCTTGCCGGGATTCAATTGGGGATGGCGAAACTGCAGGCTGAATTGTGCGGAGTGGAAATTCGTGCCTGTTCGCGGGCGCAGGAGAAGGTGGCGCATGTGGCTCTGCTGGATTTAGGGTGGTCCATTTCGCCGCGTGTGGAAGAGCTTGCGGCGGACACGATCGTTGTGGATGTGGCGGGACTCGGTTCGCTATTTGGTTCGGACGAAAATATTGCGCAGGAGATGGTGCGGCGGGCGGAGGGGTTGGGATTGCAGGTGCGTGTGGCAATTTCAGCAAATCTGGAAACGGCGGTGCATGCGGCGCGCGGTTTTCCGGGGGTTACTTTGATTCCGGAGGGCGAAGAAGAAAAGTGCTTGAGCGGTTTGCCTGTTGGCGTGCTTTCACCTTCCATGGAGGCGCTGGAAACTTTCGGGCGCTGGGGAATACGAAACTGCAAGGGGCTGGCGGCTTTGCCGGTGCTCGAGCTTTCGGAGCGATTGGGGCAAGAGGGAGTTCGTTTGCATGAACTGGCGCGGGGGGCTCGTGCGCGGGCGATGGTGTTGGCTGAACCCATCGAGAGCATGGAAGAAGAGATGGAACTTGAGGATGCGGTGGAGGATTTGGAGCCTTTGTCGTTTTTGCTGGGGCGTTTGCTGGATCAGATGTGCGCGCGTTTGGAGGCGCGTTCTATGGCGGCGGCCGCGATTCGAGTGAAATTCGTTTTGGGGGATTTGTTTGCGAAGGACATTCAAGTACAGGGAGAAAGTGCTTCGGGAAATTCTGCTAATGCGGATGGCGCGGAGGCGCAGAAACTTTATGTGAAGGTGCTGCAGCTGCCGGTACCGATGCGGGATTCCAAGATGCTTTTGAAATTGCTGCGATTGCAATTGCAGGTGGATCCGCCGGCTGGGGACATTGTGAAAATCACTTTGGTTGCGGAGCCGGCGCGGCCGCGGTCGGCGCAGGGTGGATTATTTGTTCCCGGTTCGCCGGACCCGGAGAAATTGGAGCTCACCGTGGCGCGACTGGCGAAATTGGTTGGCGACGCGAATATCGGGTCGCCGGAATTGGTGGATACGCATCGTCCTGGGGAATTTCGGATGAAGCGATTTGTGGTGGAGGGTGATGTGGCGGGCCTGCGTGCGCGAGGCAGGGTTGCGCGCGGGAAAACGGCGTCTGACGGCGGTGGCTCGCGGTTTTTGCGACGGCCGGCTACTGGGTGCCGGATTTTTCGGCCTTGCTTGCCGGCTGCGGTGGAATTGCGGGAAGGTTGTCCGGCGAAAGTGTTTTTTCGCGGTTGGTGCGGGCGGGTAGTGGCGGCTTCGGGGCCTTGGAGGACTTCGGGGGATTGGTGGCGGGAAAATTCTTGGCATCGGGATGAGTGGGATCTGGAGATTGAATTTCAGGTGACGGCGGGTGGAGCGGGAGTTTATTGCGTTTATTACGATTCGGAGTGCCGGGGGTGGTTTGTGCGAGGTGTTTACGATTAGAGGTTTCATTTGGGAGCAGCAAGCTAGGTCAAAGATTTAACACTGAGGGCACAGAGGAACTGCGGAGGGCACGGAGAGTTTTGTAGAGAGGGCGATTTGAGTTTCATTTTGCGTTTGGCCATCGTCCGGGGATCTTCTTTTCGCGCAAGGCCTGAAAAAAAGCAGATTCCTCGTCGCCTGCGGCTCCTCGGAATGACAGTTGCTTGCTTGTTGGCTGTTTTGTGAGCTGCGTAGCGTCTCCTTTACCCATGTATACGGAATTGCATGCGCGGTCGGCTTTTAGTTTTTTGGAGGGCGGAGCTTTGCCTGAGGAATTGGCTTCGGTGTGTGTGGGGCGTGGGATGGCGGCGATGGCCTTGCTTGATCGGGATGGGGTTTATGGCGCGCCGCGTTTTTATTTGGCGGCGCAGAAGATTTCGTTGCGGGCGCATATTGGGGCGGAAGTGACGGGAGCGGGCGGGTGGCGTTTTCCTTTGCTGGTGGAGACGCGAGCCGGTTATCAGAATTTGTGCCGCTTGATTACGCTGATGAAATTGCGGGCGCGTAAGGACGAAGGGCACGTTACGGATTTGGAGATGGCGGAAAAAGCGGCGGGGCTGATTTGCCTGACGGGAGGAAGGGAAGGGCCGCTGGCGGATGCTTTGGGGCGCGGGGGAATTGAAAGTGGGAAGGAATGCGTGCGGAAGCTCTGCGAGATTTTTGGGCGCGAGAATGTGTATGTGGAATTGCAGCGGCATTACGACCGGGCGGAGGAAGCGCGCAATCACGCGGCGCTGGAAATTGCACGGAAACTGCGTTTGCCGCTGGTGGCGACGAATGGCGTGTGCTATGCGCTGCCGGAGCAGCGGGAAGTGTTGGACGTTTTTACCTGCATTCGCAATCACCGGACGCTCGAGACCGCCGGGCGTTTACTGGCGCGCAATTCGGAACGATATTTGAAATCGCCGGAGGAGATGGCGCGTTTATTTGCGGATATTCCCGAGGCTATCGCGAATACGGAGCTGGTTTCTTCGCGCTTGCAATTCGATTTGAGCAATTTGGGGTACGAGTTTCCGAAGTATCCGGTTCCCGACGGGAAATCGCAGGCGCATTTTCTGCGCGAGCGGACGCTGGAGGGGATGGTCACGCGTTATGGGCGGGACAACGAAAAAGCGCGGGCGCAGATCGAGAGGGAATTGAAGCTGATCGAGAAACTGGAGCTGGCCGGATATTTTTTGATCGTCTGGGACATTATTTGCTTTTGCCGCGAGCGCAATATTTTAGTGCAAGGGCGCGGATCGGCGGCGAACAGCGCGCTTTGTTATGCGCTGGGGATTACAGCGGTGGATCCCGTCGGAATGGATCTGCTTTTCGAGCGATTTCTTTCCGAAGAGCGCGGCGAGTGGCCGGATATTGACCTGGACCTGCCGAGCGGCGATCAACGCGAGAGCGCGATTCAGTATGTGTACGAGCGCTATGGAAAGCTGGGCGCGGCGATGACCGCGAATGTGATCACTTATCGCGGGCGTTCGGCGGCGCGGGAGATTGGCAAGGCGCTTTCGTTCGATGCGGAGACTATGGGACGTTTGACCAGCCTGGTGGGCGCGTGGGAATACAAGGACGAGAACGATACGCTGACGCGGCATTTCGAGGATGCGGGACTGGATTTGCAGCATCCGCAGATCCGCAAATTCCTGGAGCTGTGCGTGAAGTTTCAGGATTTGCCGCGGCACCTGGGGCAACATTCGGGAGGGATGGTTGTGTGCCAGGGGCAGCTCGATTCCGTTGTGCCGCTGGAGCCGGCGACGATGCCGGGGCGCGTGGTGGTGCAGTGGGACAAAGAAGATTGCGCGGACATGGGCATCGTGAAAGTGGATTTGCTGGGATTGGGAATGATGGCGGTGCTGGAAGAATCGTTGAAGATTATCCGGGACGATTATGGCGACGAGATTGATTTGGGACGATTGCCGGCGGACGATCCGGTGGTTTACGAGACTTTGCGTAAAGCGGATACGGTGGGCATGTTTCAGATCGAGAGCCGCGCGCAGATGAGTTGCTTGCCGCGGCTGCGGCCTGTCCGTTTTTACGACATTGTGGTGCAGGTGGCGATCATTCGGCCGGGGCCGATTGTGGGGAAGATGGTGAATCCTTATTTGCAGCGGCGGCTGGGGCGCGAGCCAGTCACTTGTTTGCATCCTGCGCTCGAGCCGGTGCTGGAGCGGACATTGGGCGTGCCGCTTTTTCAGGAGCAATTATTGCGCATGGCGATGATTGCGGCGGGATTTACGGGAGGGCAGGCAGAAGAACTGCGGCGCGCGATGGGATTCAAGCGGTCGGAAAAGCGGATGAAGGATATTGAGTTGAAATTGCGCAGCGGGATGACGCGGAACGGAATTACTGGCGCGGTGCAGGATACGATCGTGCAGTCTATTACTTCGTTTGCGTTGTATGGATTTCCGGAATCGCATGCGGCGAGTTTTGCTTTGCTGGCTTATGCCAGCGCTTATTTGAAATGCCATTACTTGGCCGCGTTTACGGCCGCGATGCTGAACAACCAGCCGATGGGATTTTATCAGTCGGCAACTTTGGTGAAGGATGCGCAACGGCATGGTTTGCGGGTGAAGCCGATTGATGTGACTTGTTCGGAGTGGTTGTGCAAGTTGGAGAAGGAGCGCGAGGGTTTCAGCGTGCGTTTGGGATTGCGTTATGTGCGGGGATTGCGCGCGGATGTGGGTGCGGAAGTTGTTCGCGAGCGGAATGTGCGGGCCTTTGCTTCGATTGCCGATTTGAAATTGCGCGTTCCGGGCTTGCGCAAGACGGAACTAGCGACGCTGGCGGAGATTGGCGCGTTGAATTTTATTGGAGGCGCGCGGGGGGCGCATCGGCGGGATGCGTTGTGGCAAATTGAGCGGGTGGCGCGGAATGCGGGGCCTTTGCTTGAGAGATGTGATGAGGCGGAGGATGAGGCGATCGCTATCGCGGAGAATGAAGCGACAGACAGCGCGGCGCGCGCGGGAGCGGCTGTGAGTGTGGAGTCACCTCTACTGCCGATGACGGCGGAAGAGCGGTTGGTGGCGGATTTTCATGGGACGGGGATGACGGTGGGGCCGCATCCGATGAAATATCATCGCGCGCGGATGAGGCGGCGGGGAGCGGTGACGGCGAACGAGCTAAATCGTATGCCGGATGGGACGTATGTGCGGTTTGCGGGGGGAGTGATTGCGCGGCAGCGGCCGGGAACGGCGCATGGGTTTGTGTTTCTGAGTTTGGAGGATGAAACGGGGATTGCGAATGCGATTATTACGCCGCAGTTGTTTGCGGAGCAGCATGTGGCGATTGTTAGCCAGCAATTTTTGTTGATCGAGGGACGATTGCAGAATCAGGATAATGTGGTTTCGGTGAAAGTGGAGAATGTGCGGGGGTTGTTGATTACGGAGGCGGAGACGGCGTCGCATGATTTTCATTGATGGGGCTGTGTGAGCACTCGAAATTCGCTCCCTCAGCGGCTAAAGCCGTCTCATTTTGTGTCGATTACGGCACGGCTAAAGCCGTGCCCTGACGAAATTCACGGACCTCACACGGGGGCTAAGCCCCCCAATCCGGTGACTTTCACATCGGAGCTAAAGCTCCGACCCCCTAAAAGCCGTGGCTTAACCACACCTGCTCAGAACGCCGTCGTTGGTTGCGGTAACGCCGATGGCGCACTAAAGTGCGCCGCTACAACTACTTGCCGCCGCTACAACTGTGAAGGGCTGGATGAGATACTTATGGTGCGTGATGGGAGGTTGCGATTTCTTTGCATGGACATTTTCGGGTGCTTTATCTTTATGATGTTTCGGAAGCTGTAAATCTCGATAATCTTCGGGCGATTCTTGAGCCGCATGCCGTGCAGGCTCCTGCCAGCCGCACTCCTCCGATTCCGCATTATTTGAAATTTGAAAGACCGCCTGTGATCGAGCCGATCGGGCCCGTGGTATTGAATACCGGTGAAACCATCGGCGGGAGCACGAAATATTATGACTACGGCGTGGTGAGCATTGAGATGGAACTCGGGTTCGCGGGCGATTGGGACTCGCTGGTGACGCAATCGAGTCACTGGATTGGAGCGCCGGAGCTGGAGGCCAAAGCGAACGAACTGCTGCGTGGCGCGCTGGACCGCGCCGCAGGCGCGTTGGTGCGGCCTTACAAGACTTGGTTGAACGAGGATTATTTCATCGTCCATCTGGAGGAATTGCCGGGCGCGGACGGAGCGGCGCTCGGCGCCCGGGATTTGCTGGCGGGGCACGGCCGGGAAATCGCGCAGCTGGTTCGCGGCGAATCTGTCTTTTTGTCGGACGCGGAGACGCAAGAAATTCTGCAGTCGAATATTTCGTACTCGCGTGCGGATTTGCTGGTGGTGGGCTGGTCGGGGGCGCTGGTTTATGGCAGCACGGAGAGCGCCGCGACGACGATCCAATTGCTGGAGTATGCGAACACGCAGCTGCTGGAATTGCGGCACTATGACGGCTTGCTTACCCGGCTGCTGGACGATGTCTACCGGTCGCTCGAGCACAAGAGCGGAGTCGCGGCCGCCTGGCGGCTTTCGCGCGAAGCGGCGCGGTTGAATACAATCCGGCTGGACGTGATGGAGTTAACGGAGAAGGTGGACAACGCCATCAAGTTTTTGAGCGATATGTTTTACGCGCGACTCTACGGGCTGGCGGCCGCAAAAGTGGGAGTGACGGATTACCGACGGTTGGTGGACCAGAAACTGCGGACTGCGGGAGAGCTGTACCGCTTCATGGTAGATCAGTTCAATCAGACGCGAAGCTTCGTGCTGGAGTTATCGGTGGTGATTATTCTAATTATCGAGATTATTTTCTTGTTTCGTGGAAAATAGGCAATTCCTTCGGGGCAAACCACACCTCTGCGGCGTCGTTTTAACCCACGGATCCCATTTTTAGAAATTTCGGTCCGCAGCGCTAGCTAGCGGTCACGCTCTTGCGCATGGGCGCAGGCCGCAGATCGGCGGCGGGCGCTACCCTGGCAGCTTCTGCTTCCTCGGCGCGTGCCATTAGTTCTTCTTCGGCCGCGAGCCAATTGGCGACGTCGTCGCCTTCTACAGCGCCGCGCTCAATGTAAATTTCGTAGGCGCGGCGTTCGATCGCTTCGTGTGATGGAATCCTTTTGGTCGTGCTGGGCATAGTCATACCCTCCCTCGGGACGAAGATACTTCAGTTGGCGAGAAGTGCAATACAGGAAAAAATGTAAAGGACGCAGAAAACGGCCGTCACATTAAGAAAACTTAACAATCCGCGAGCGTTTTACTGCGGAGCGGTGGGAAGCGAGCGCAGATACGCGATGATGGCGAGCGCGTCTTCATGTTTCATGTGATAGATGTGCATGGGAGGACGAATCGGCTCGCCATTCGCGCCAATTCCTTTTTCGAGAATGTTTACACCGTCTTGATCGGAATAGCCGCCGAAGCCGGCGATGGTGGGGGCGCGTTCGGCCCATTGCGGATTGGGGTGAACGGGCGTGATCCAGATAGAAGCGCCTTGCATCCAGTGGTCGTGGTCAAGTTGGCCCTGGGCGTCGCGCGGCGTGTGACATTCGGTGCATTTGGCGACTTCTTCCACGAGATATTTACCGCGTTGAATGTCGGTGTCCTTAGGGGCGGCGGAGGATTTACGGATGTGTGTAGTGGACACGACAAATGCCGCGGCCAGTAGGAGAATCCCGCAGGATGTGACACGAATAAAGGTTTTCATTATGAGTTGCTCCGTTTTGTGGAATGGCCGCGCGAGTCTGGGGGACCTGGCGCTCGGTCGTGTTGCAAAAATAGATTTTGGTGCCGGAGGCGCTTGGGAGTCAATTAGCCATTAATGGACTGGAATCGTGGTGAAAATATGCGGGTTTCTTGAGAGTAGCTGGCAAATTGGATGACTATTTCCGTTTTTTCGGTGCGCGGCGAGTTGTGGGGCGATCGAGAGGAGGGAAGTCCGTGGCGCGACGAGGAACAAGGGAGTTGTGAGCGAGAAGTTAGAGAGAGTTAAATGATAGCGGAAGCGCCGCTGTTCCGTTTTGGTGCAGCACGCCTAGCGGTTTGTTCCGTTTTGTTCGATGAAGGTGAGCGCGTCCATCACGGTGCGGAAGCCGCCGCGCGAACCGAGCGTGTTGCTTTCCGACTTGGAATACAGTGGGCGGCGATGTGAAGAGAACTTGGACGGATCGAATGCGCCGCGCGTGGTGTGGAATACCCAGACGTATTCGTGGTGGCTCTTGTCGGCTTCGGAGGGAGTCATGAGCGCGGTGTCCACGGTGCTGAGCGGCGTCCAATCGGAAAAGCCATTTTGCTCGACGTGGATGGCGTCCGGCATGGTGACGTTATAAAACGCGACATCGTGCGTGAAGATGACGACGAAATCCACCATCGCGGGAGTGGGAGCAGGGCAGACGCTGGGGAAAGCTTTGTGGCGGTTCTGCGCGAGCCATTTGTATTGATTGGGCGACAGGCCGTACGCGGAAAAATAGTGCGTGCAATTGGCGGTGTCTTCTTCGAGTTGGCGGACGGCGGTGTCGTCTTCGTCGTCGGGATTTACCGGGGGCTTGGCGCGAGCGGGCGCTGGCTGGTCCGCGGGACTGGAGACGGGCTGCAAGCTCGCGGAGTCTTCCGCCATGGCGGCGTTTTCGGTTGGTTCGACTCTGCTCGCGACCATCGGCGCGGATTGAGAAGTGGCGTCTGAAGAAACTGAGGCTCGGGCGACGGGAGCGGCAATCCTGGCCGGTGGTGCTGGGGGCGCTGGCTGAACTGGGGCCGTCTTTGCCACTACCGTGGGTTGTGACGTTGAAACCGCGGGCTGAACCGGCGCTGCTTCAGGAGTTTTGTGTTTCTTTGCGTGCGCGGGAGCGATTGGCTGCGGGTTGCTGTACTTGGCGGCGACCGTGGGAGCGGGCGGCGCTGGTTGCGCTGGCGCTGATACTGTCTCCACCTCGACGCTGGACGCGTGTGTCACGGTTGGGGCGCTCGTGACGGCTGGAGCAGGTGCGGGAGCGCTGACGGGTTGGCTTGCGTAAACAGGCGCCGAAGCGGGAGTAGCGGTCGCGGGTGCAGGCGCGGCGGGAGCTGGTGCCGGTGCGGCTATCGCAACCGCTGGTTGAGTGGGAGCTGGTGCGGTGCTCAAGGGCGCTGCGGTTGCGACTGGAACGGTGCGCGCCGCGACGGCTATTGGCGCGGTTGAAGTGGAAACGGCGGCGGGGGCCGGCGCGGTTGGCGCAGGTGCCGAAGGCTCGACCGGCGGAGTGCGGGCTGCGACGACAGCGGGAGCGCTGGAAGCGGAAACTGCTTCCGGAGTGCTAGAAGCCACCAGCGCGGCAGGCGCTGGCGAAGGGGGTGGCGCGGAGCTCACGGTGGGCGTTGCGGACTTTGCAGCACGCTTCGCGGCAAAAGCGAGGGACGCAGCTTCGACCGTAATGGGTTTTTCTTCGGGCGCGGGAGGCAGCGCGGATTTCGGCAGCGCCGAATCCAGTACGAAACCTTCGGTGCCGTCCGCAGTTTGAATTTTTACGTAGCCCTTTACGCGTGATTCGACTTGCACCGGGTCGCCGCATTTGAGTTTGGCGGCCAAGTTGAAATCGTCGAGATTCTCGTAGACCCACACGCGGTCTTCGTTCACGGCACACTTCACGTTGGTGCTGGTCCCCGCTTTCGCAGGCGATGCCGAGCCGAGGATGACGAGCGCGAGAGCAAGACCCAGCGGACGAATCATTTTTCCTCCGACTATCGAGGCTCGCCGCGTCGCGCCATGCGAATTTGTGGCGCGCAGCGACGCCGACGGAAGTTCGAGAACCGCGGAATTACGAGCGCCACCGCGATGAGGGACTCCGAGATGTGGGTGCGCGAGCAGTTGCGTTCCGAAATGTGGGAAGCGAAAGAAAAATGGGCGTTGCACGGCGTTCCCCAAGAGCCACCGCTTGAAAACACAGGTACCAGCTGCACCTCCAGTATGGGGACAAGCGAAAGTCGGGCACAACTGGACGAAGGTTCAGAAAACGGGCAACGCGGGACAGTTCACCTTTTCATCGCCTTCGATGGCGAAGGCTGCCGACGAGCCGGGGAGCTATTTCTTGTGATGGCCGGCGCGGCGTTTTTTGTCGTAACGCGCTAAAGCGCTCTCGATGACCGGATAGGCCGCGGCGGCTGGTTGGATGGCGTCCACTTCGACGATTTTGCCTTCGAGCTGCTTGTAGTCCTGGAAAAATCTGCGGACCATGGCGAGTTTGTGCGGCGGGAGCTCACTGGCCTCGTGGTACGAGTTGTACTCGGGATCGGCGGTGGCGACGGCGATGATTTTGTGGTCGATCGTGCCGGAATCGATCATGGCCATCAGGCCGATGGTGCGGGCGTACATGATGGTGAGTGGATTCACGGGGACCTGGCAGAGGACGAGGACGTCGAGCGGATCGTGATCTTCGGCTAGCGATTGCGGGATGAAGCCGTAGTTTGCGGGGTAGTAGACGGCGGAATAGAGGACGCGGTCCATTTTGATGATGCCGCTGGCTTTGTCGAGCTCGTATTTGACGCTGGAGCCGAGGGGGATTTCGATTACGGCGTGGAATTCCTGCGGGACGTGTTCGCCGGGGCTGAGGTCATGCCATGGATGCATCGTTTTCTCCAGATCAATTGTAACGGACTCGGGAGGTTGTAAGGTTTCGAATTGTAGAGTTCGGCGCCGGTGTGATTGTTCAGCGTGGAGATTTCGTATTTTCCGTTCGCTTACGGTTGGTGGGGAACGCCGCATTGCGCGTCCACTTGCGTTTGCAGCGTGGCGTCGAGTAGCGCGCCTTGCCGCGATTTTGCCGAGCAGACCTGGTTCGCAGCTAGTTGCAGGGCGCCGCGCAGATCTGCGCCATCCAGATCGGCGTTCTGCAGATTCGCGCCATTGAGTACCGTGCCATTGAATTGCGCGCCGCGCAGATCCGCATCGCGCAGGTCTGCGTCAATGAAAATTGCGGTGGCCAGTTGGGCCTTTTGGAGATTTGCGCCGGCGAGTTTTGTGGACCAGAGATAGGCTTGCTGGAGGTCAGCGCTTTCGAGATTGGCGCCGTCGAGATGGGCTTCGCGCATATCGGCTTTTTCGAGATTGCCGCGAATCAAAGTGGCATTTTCGGCGTGGGTGGCGTAGAGGCTCGCGCCATCGAGGCGCGCGTCCACCAGGACGGCATCGGTGAGCGAGGAGTAGGAAAGGTTCGCTCCGCGGAGATCCACGCGCGCGAGGTTGGCTCCGTCGAGCTGAGCACGGTCGAGATTGGCGCGATTCATTTGCGCGCGATCGAGCACCGCGAATTTCATGTTGGCTTGACCCAAGTCGGCACCGCGCATGTCGGCTTCCGAAAGGAATGCGCCCTGGAAATTGGCGCGGAACAAGTGCGCGTTGGCGAGAAAGATTCCGTAAGCCTGGGCGTAACGGAAATTAGTGCCGTTCAGATGCGCGCCCTGGACGGAAGGCAGTTGGTCATCCGCGCCGTTCCAGTTGGACGGACGGCGCGAAATGGCTGCTTCCGTGAGTTCGGCGTAGGGGTCATACCCGAGAGCCCAAAGGAAGCTCGGGACCCAGCGGCGAACGCTGGCCGCGGCGAATTGGGGAGCGCGAGCTTTATCGTGCGGAACGCCGGCGACCGTGCCGGCGGAAATCAGCGACAGAACGACAAAAAGTGAAGCGAGCATTGTGGCGGGCTTCAAGAACTTCAGCCGCGCGAAGTAGTCCTTGGTGGGCCGACCTTGCGCCGCCCAAATCTCTGGGGGACGGCCAACGCTGGTGGTGCAATAGAACGCGACGCCGACGGCGACGAGCGTTACGGCAATTTGCAAGAATGAGCCGTGGATTTCCTGGAGAGTGAGATAACGCGCCCAGAAGAAGAGGAGCACCACAGGCACCAGCCAATAAGCGAGGACGACGGAACTGGCTTTCTCGATTACGCGCGTTGAAGGGGCATCGGGATTCATCCAACGGAAATGGGTGCGTAGCAAGCCGGTAATGATTCGTGGACCTTTCTGGGCTAAGACACGTCCATCGGGAAAAATGGCAGGCAGCTCGAGCGCCGCGTCCCAAACGCGCTGTAGGTTGTAGAGAAACCATAGATAAATGACGAGCAATGCGGCAGGAGCGATGAGATAGATTTCGTCCGTGGGTACGGCCGCGGCGGCGCCGGACGAGCGCAAGTACGGGATGATGGCAGAATCGGCGAGAAGCTGGATGTCCTTGGTCTTCCAAATCGCGAGACAGGAAATCAGGCTTAGGGCCAGCGTGGTGCTGAACAAGCGCGCGGCGGTATTTGCGGTGCGGACGAATTCGGGCAGAGCATTGAATTCAAGAATAGGTGCGGGCAATGATGTTTCGTGGAGATTGGCGCCCGCGAGCTGGCGGGGAAGCAGGCCCATGGCGCTTTCGAGGGATGCGCCTTCGAGGTTTGCGCCTTCCAGATTGGCACCCACAAGACATGCTTCCTGCAGATTGGCGCGGACCAGGCACGCGTCGCGCAGATCGGCGAGCAAAAGATCCGATGATTTCAGGTTGGCGTCCTGCAAATCGGCGTAGCGCAGGTTGATTCCGATGAGTTCGGTGTCTTGGAGCTTGGCGTTGCGCAGATCGGCTTTGGCGCCGACGGCGGCGTGTGAATCGAGCCACTCTTTGTGGTTTGCGAGAGTTTCTTCGAGCGCCCATTCGTGAGGCGCGACTTTGGGAGGAGCGGGCGGCGCAGTACCTGCTGCTAGTTGCGCCTCCGCTATTACTTCCTGGCTTTCGTGGAGGTCGGCGAGGGTGATGGAGTTGGAAATCGGCTCCGGGTCCGGTTGCGGCTCGGACACAGTTTCCGTCTTGGGGGCTGCTTGGGGCTCCGGCGCGGTTTGCGGCGCGGCCTGCGAAGCTGATTCGACCGGCATTTCCGGCATTGATTCGGTGGCAATCTCGGGTACAGATTCTGATTTTGGCGCAGCTTTGGGAGCAGCGTTCTGCGCGGGCGGAGCGGCGGGAATTTTCGCAGGAGCAGCTGCTTCGGGAGCCACGGTCTCGGTCGGCTCTGTGGTGAGGAAATTCTTGAGCAGGAATTCCTGCAACTGGGCCTCGTCAACGGGCGCTGGCGCGGGAGGCTGCGGTTCGGCGCGTTTTGGTGTTGCGGCAGCGGCGGCGAGTTCGACAGCTGGGCCGGGTTCGGCGGTGGCTGTGGCGCTTGCGTTTGCTGCGCGATCACGAGAAAACGCAAATTTGAATAGAGAGGCCATACGATCGTGCAGTCCCCCAAACAGTGAAGCAGAATAATGGCGCGATGAAGAGAATTAGGTCTTCGTCCGCAGTGACAATATTAATCTGTTTTGGAACTCGCCTGAGAGCATCGTAGCGCGGACGTTTCTGAAATCATGCCTGTACGAAGGTCCAAGGCCCGGACAGCTGACCGCGGGTCCTTGTAGCAATTGCCAGGCCAGTAGGTGCAAAAGGCTGATCGGCGAGAGGCTTCAGAGTTTGTGTGAGAACTCGAAATTTGTGCCCTCAGCGGCTAAAGCCGCTCTAAATTTGCGTTCGTTATGGCACGGCTAAAGAGTCTGTGTGAGAACTCGGGTTGACGCGTCTCTTATACTGCAGGAGAGAGGAGACGCCATGGCAAAATTTCTGGATTACAATCCGGAGCAGGCGTATTTGCTGCCACCGAGCGTGCGCGACGTGCTGGGAGCGGATCACTTGTGTTTTTTCCTGCGGCGCGTGGTGGCGAAATTGAACCTGGACGGTTTCCGCGACGAGTATGGAGCCGAAGGCGGGCCGGCGTACGCGCCCGAGATGTTGGTGGCGGTCTGGCTGTACGCCTACGCGCTGAGCGTGACCAGTTCGCGTCGCCTGGAGCAGCGCATTCGCGAAGATTTGGCGTTTCGCTATCTGGCGGGCGGAGCGACGCCGGATCATTGGACCCTGAATGCCTTTCGGCGGCGACACGGGAAGGGACTGAACGATCTGTTCACGCAAGTGCTGGAGCTGGCGCGGAAAGCGAAGCTGGGCAAGCTGGGGCACGTGGCGATTGATTCGACGCGCATCGCGGCGAACGCCTCGCGCAACCGCATCGACACCGAGCAGGCGTTGCGGGATGCGCGGGCGCGCCTGCGGCGAGACATCCGCCGCTGGCAGCGACAGTGCGATCAGGAAGATCCGAATGAGGGGGCCGGAGTGGCCGTGGGTCAGGCGGTGCTGGAGCGGCTGGAAGAGCAGCTGGAGGCGATTCCCGAACGGCTGGAGCGCTTGCACAAAGCCGGGTTGAAAAAGATTTCGCGCACCGATCCGGACAGCCGTTTTTTGCGGGAGCGCGGCGGATTCACGCTGGGCTACACGGTGGACCTGGCGGTGAGCGAGGATCATGTGATTTTGGCGCAGCGGGTGACGCAGCACACCAACGATAACGAGTCGCTGCTGCCCATGGTGCAAGCCGTCGAGCAGCAGGTCGGGAAAAAGCCGGAACGAGTCAGCGCGGACAGCGGTTTTTTCTCCCTCGCGAATTTGCAGAGCTTGGAGCAAGCGGGCATCGATGCCTACGTTCCGGATTCGACCTTGGCGCACGAGATGAACTTCGGCCGTCGCGTGCGGGGAGCGGCGCCGGCCCGGGAGCGGTTGCATCGGCGGATGCGGCAGAAGCTGCGCGATCCGGTGGGCCGGGCGATTTACCAGCAGCGCAAGGCGATCGTGGAACCGGTGATCGGAGTGCTGAAGGAACAGAGAGGAATGCGGCGTTTTGCTCGTCGCGGGCTGGCGCAGGTGGCGGTGGAGTTGGCCCTGGCCGCCACGGCCTACAACCTGACGCGGATGTGGCGCACCCGCTAGTCGCGCGGCCGCCGCTAAACGAGAAACGTCATCAAGCAACATGTTCTTTCACCCGAATTCGCAATCATTAATCGCGCGGCTCCCGAGTCTTCACACAGACTCTAAAGCCGTGACCTGACGAAATCGTTCTCACATGTAGTGTTCAGCGCGCCGAACTTGCGCTTTTGACGCCTTGAAGAGCAACTGACCTCTGCGCGGGAGTGGTTTCCGCAGTATCCTTATATATGCGCGAGACGCGCTGGCTAAGGAGTGCACCGAATTGTCTTTAGCTGGCGCGGGAAAGTGATTACGGGAGGGAATGTGGACGCGAAGGCGTCGGTGGCACCGAAGGCCGGAATGCGGGTCGAATCGGACAGCATGGGGAAAATCGAGGTTCCGAACGACCGTTATTATGGGGCGCAGACCGCTCGCTCGCTGATTCATTTCGACATTGGCCGAGAGACCATGCCACCTGAATTGATACGCGCTTTCGGAATCTTGAAGAAGGCTGCGGCGCTGGTGAACCAGGATTTGGGCAAGCTTTCGGCGGAGAAGACGAAGTTGATTGTGCAGGCCGCGGATGAGGTGATCGCAGGAAAACTTGACAAGCATTTTCCGTTGCACGTATGGCAGACGGGCAGCGGCACGCAGACCAACATGAATGCGAACGAAGTGATTTCGAACCGGGCGATTGAGATCGCCGGGGGAGTGCTGGGCAGCAAGAAGCCGATTCATCCGAATGATGATGTGAATATGTCGCAGTCTTCGAACGACACATTTCCGACGGCGATGCATATGGCTGCCGCTTCGCGCGTGGCGAAAGTGTTGATTCCGGCCGTCGAGCGGTTGCGCGATGCGATTGATGCAAAGGCGAAATCGTTTGCGAAGGTGGTGAAGATCGGGCGCACGCATTTGATGGACGCTACGCCGTTGACGGTGGGACAGGAAATGTCGGGCTGGGTGAGCCAGCTCGACCGGGATGTGCAGCGGCTGAAAATGGTGCTGCCGGGACTGTATGAATTGGCGATCGGCGGGACCGCGGTGGGAACCGGATTGAACGCGCATCCGGAATTCGCGGAGCGGGCTGCCAAGAAGATCGCGGAGTTGACGGGGCAGCCGTTCAAATCACATCCCAACAAATTTGCGGCGCTTTCTGCGCACGATGAGATTGTGTTTGCCAGCGGGGCGCTGAAGACGCTGGCTGCGTCACTGATGAAAATCGCGAATGATGTGCGCTGGCTGGCTTCCGGGCCACGCGCGGGATTCGGTGAATTGATTTTGCCGGAGAATGAGCCGGGATCGTCGATTATGCCGGGGAAGGTAAACCCGACGCAGTCGGAAGCGATGACGATGATTGCCGTGCAGGTATTTGGCAACGACGCGGCGATCGGATTTGCGGGTTCGCAAGGAAATTTTCAGCTGAACGTTTTCAAACCTGTAATGATTCACAATTTTCTTAACTCGGTGCGTTTGCTGGCGGATGCGTGCCGTTCTTTTGTGGACCACTGCGTGAACGGCATGGAACTGGATATGGACCGTATCGCCGCAAATGTGAAGAATTCTCTGATGCTGGTGACAGCGCTGAGCCCGAAGATTGGTTATGACAAGGCTGCGGAGATCGCGCACAAGGCGCATCAGCAACATATTAGTCTGCGCGAAGCGGCTTTGAAGCTTGGGTATTTGAGCGCGGAAGAGTTTGACGAGCTGGTGAAGCCGGAAAAGATGACGCATCCGTGACGCGATTCGGGAAATAACGGCGCGCAGCGTTCCATTCCGGAGCGTGCGCTGCGCCGCACTGTTTCATTGTGGATGAAATTTCCCGCCGGTGTTAACTCCTTCGAAAAGTTGCGACGATGATGAAGATTTCCTTTGACACTTTCGTCAACCTTAACTAAAGTTCATTCCCCCTTCCTAATATTTAGAATTTCCCCCTTCCTCAGGAGCAGCAATGCGTCTTTTAGTGGCTGAGAATGACCCAGCGTTAGCTACGTTTCTCCACAGTAGTTTCGATGCCGAACATTACACAGTCGATTTAACGCGGAATGGCGAAGAAGCCAAGCAGATGGTGGCGGAGCGCAGCTACGATCTGGCGATTTTGGATATGAACTTGGCGGTCTCTGGCGGGATGCAGGTGCTGCAGTCCCTCCGCGCGAAGCAGCGGCAATTGCCCATCCTGATACTGTCCGGAAGAAACCGTCCGGAGGACCGCGTGGAGGTGCTGGATATGGGCGCGGACGATCTGGTCCTCAAGCCGTTTGCATTTTCGGAGTTGTCTGCGCGTGTGCGGGCGCTTCTGCGTCGAGGCGGCCGCGCTTCGAATACGGTTTTGTGCATGGAAGATCTGGAATTAAATCGCGTGGAGCATTCGGTGAAGCGCGCTTCGCGGGGGGTGGAGCTGACTCCGAAGGAATTTGCTTTGCTGGAGTATTTGATGCGCAACGCGGGACAGGATGTGACGCGCGCGCAGATCATCGAGCATGTATGGAATTTGTCGTTCGACACGATGACCAACGTGGTGGACGTGTATATCAATTACTCTTCGGCGCAGGTGGATCAGCGCAAAGCCGGGCAGCTGGCCATGGCCATTCAAGTGGCGTTCCAGCAGATGGGCGTTTTTGATTCGTCGAACTCGAAGCCTGGACTGGTGAACACCGAACCGATGCCTTTTGCCGACGTGCAAATGATCGAAAACGTGAAGCGGCTGCAAGCCATGGGCCGGCTGGTGAATTCGCCGCAGGGGTATCTGGTGGAGTCTCCCGATCGTCCGAACCTGGGTGACGTGCAGACGAAACTGGGCACCCTTCTCGCTCCACAAATCAAGCAGCAAACCGTATCGGTGGCGCCGTCAAAGGAAGGCGTGGTCGTCAGTCTTCGCGAAGCGGGTTTTTTCGACAGTGGCTCCACGGAGCTGAGGCCGCAGGCGATCCCAACGCTTTCCGCAATCGTCAAAGTGATCGGGCCGGAGCGGATGCGCATCCGCATCGAGGGCTATACCGACAATGTGCCGATTCACAGCGTTCGATTCGATTCGAATTGGGAGCTCTCTACTGCACGCGCGACCGAAATCATCAAGCTCCTCATCACGAAATATGAGATCGCGCCGGAGCGCCTTTCCGCGTCGGGCTATGGCGAATATTATCCGGTCGCCTCGAACGACACAGCGGAAGGGCGTTCGATGAATCGGCGCGTGGATCTGGTGATATTGAACTCGAACGTGGAACTCGCAACACCTTCGCCGAACGCCGTGGTTGCTCAGCCCGATGCGCCCCCTCCCGCGCCGCGATAGGATTTCTGGGTGGCCGCCACGATTCCTTCGCCAGCAATTCCTCCGCAGCGACCGTTCGTTGCCACAATTCACCCGATTGCTTCTTGGGGAGCCGCGGTGCGATATTGTGTGAGTGCGTTCGCTCCGCGCACAGGCATCGACGCGGAGCCTAAATTCTTATTCGGAGGAAAGATAAATGAAGCGTCGCTTCGTCAGTTTGTTTGCTCTGGTAACGCTGATCCTAGCGTTGAGTTTTCCGGTTACGGCGCCGGCTGCCCCGCCCGCGGAATTGCATCCAGAACTTCGCGATGCCATCACGGCGTTGCGGCGGGCCAACCAGCGGCTGCAGCGCGCGGGAGGCGACTGGGGTGGGCATAAAGAAGACACGCTGAAAGCGACCAATGCAGCGATTGTCCAGCTGCAGCAGTGTTTGCCATACGATCAAGCGCAGTAGAGCACGGTGAGCGGCGTTCGTCTCTGCGATTTGCACGATTGCCGCGCGGAGACTAGTCGTGGTCCGAGGCGGGTGGCGCAGGGGTGAGTGGCTGCGACGGAGGCATCGATGGCGCAGGTGCAGGCGCGGGAGTAGACTTAGTTGGCGCTGAGGACGCGGGTGAGACGTTTCCGTCAGCGACGTCTTTCACGACTTTCGCGGCGAGCTTCTTGCTAATCGGACACGACGTGTCATTGATGCGGCATTGCGCGAGCGTCAGACGGCATCCGCAATCGCACGTCTCGGAATTCAGGCGTTTCAACGCCGCCTTCCTCATCTCGGGCGTGAGCCCGGTGAAATCCACGTCGGGCAGTTCGGTGGCGAGAGCGGCGTTCTTCAGGAAGATTTGTCCCTGATCCTCGAAGGTTTGCACCTGCGCGTCAGCGGGCAAGCCGAGCAGCAGGCGTATTTCCGTTTCGTAAAGTTCCGGCGCGTACAGTCCTTCGTGCTTCTGCACCACCTTTCCATCGGTGTTGATCACGAAGAGCGTGGGCAGCGCCGGCACGCCGCCGTACTCCGCGACGATTTCTGGGCTGGCCATCACGATGGGATAGTTGATGCCGAAATGCTCGGCGAATTTTTTCACGTTTTCGGGATCGTCCTCGTCAAGCGAGACGCCGACGATTTGCAGGCGGTCCTTGTAGCGGTTCGCCAGGTCAATCAGCACGGGAATTTCGGCACGGCAGGGAGGGCACCAGGTGGCCCAAAAATTTATGAAGACAACTTTCCCTTTCCAGGCGGCGGTGGAGACGGCGTTGCCATCGAGATCGGTGACGAGGAAGGGCGGCATCGGCTGGGGATTGCTGACGAAGCGGACGACGCGTTCGCCGGAGTCATCGGCGGCGGGATCGCTCGGTTGAGCATTTGCGGGAATACCTGCATCGGGAGCGACGGCGTGAGTCGGAGCTGCTGCGCGGGACTGAGCGATTGCGGCCGGCTTGATCGTGGATCGCGCGGCCGCGAAAGGCGACGGCAGATGGTGCAGATGAGGCTGGCCCGAACGTCCAGCGGCAAGACCAATCGCCAAGCCCGCGAGCCCGCCGAAAATCGCCAACACCAAAATGAACGATGTTTTCATACCCCGCCGTACGCCCAGTTCATTATGCGGCAGAGAGAAACGGCGGGCAAGTTTGGGATTTGGATGGTAGCTGAGAGTTAACAGTTACGAGTCGACAGTTGAAAGGGAAAACTCGCGAATCGCTGGGTGTGCACTGCAGAACGGTCCGAGCGGCTGACCACCCGGATCTCAACTCAGGAATCCCGAATCGTATGGGTGGTCAGGCGCTATGGCCGGCGCACTGCAGGACTCCGAGATAGATGTGCCACGGGCCGGTGGCGACGCGGTATTGGTGGGCCATCACTCGAGTCAACTGGTGCAGATGGGTCAAGTCATGCACGGCCCAGGCTGCGAGCAGCTGCGACAGAGTGACGGTCCCGAGCGCGGGATGTTTTCCGCTCATCTCGAGATCCTCCCGCCGCAGGTTCATCAATCGCAGTTCGTCCAGATTTTCGGCGCGCAGACGAGCAAATTCATCGAGCAACTCGTCGAGTGACTTGCTTTCGCTTTCCTGCACGTGCCCCAAGCGGTTAAAAGGTACAAAAGTCTGCGTCTGGCCGAATTGCAGGATCATTCGCGCGCGTGGCATCCAATCCGTTCGCTCGCCGTGAATCAGATGGCCGACGATATCGAACGCGTTCCAGGTGTTGACCCCTTCGTTTTGCAGCGTCCACGATTCCGGCAGATCGCGCAGGAGCGCGTTGAGCGTGGCCGGAGTGCGTGTCAGGAGCGAAATTGTGTCTTGCAGGTTGTGTTCCATGAAGTCCCTCGATTCGCGGAGAGTGAATTCCACAGAGTGCAATTGTAACTTTTCTGGGGCGCGGGCGTCGGCGGGCAAGGCTCAGCGGGGCACAAGCGATAGCTATTAATCTGTGTTTAGACCTGGGCGCAGTCCTCCTGCGGCGGATCTCCGACAAGCAGCGCCCCTACGAACCCTCGGGATCGGGGTTGCTAGGGGCGCGCTCGAGTGTTAGTTGCCTTCTCCGCGGAAAGCTTCTTAGTGCGAGTCCGATTTGTTGGAGGCATCCTTTACGCTTGCGTCGGGATTGGTCGGTTTCATGGAGACTACCTGATACGTCTCCATCTTCTGGTGGGCATCCGGGACTCGTAGGTACATGTGGTCCTTCTTAATCTTAAATTCGACTTCCTTGCCGACCGGCAGGATTACGGCGTGCTTTAGATCGGTCGGACGGACGTCGTACTCCATTTCGTCGGTCAACACGGTGTACTGCGGGCACAGCTTCTCGTTGGAGTTTACGTGCGTGATGCCCGCCGAAGCCCACAGGGTGCCCAAGCCGGCGATACCCTTCTGGGTCGCGCCACAGGGAACCGCTTCCATTCTTTCCAGCGTGGCTCGCTCGGGCTGTTTTTTCTTGTCTCCACCGCCGGCATAGAGAGGGCTCGCGGAAGCCACGACGAGAGCTAGAACTAAGGGGATTTTCGCTTTCATAAAGCCTCCTTTGAAAACGGTTCGTCTGCGGCGAAATTGCGAACTGTGAAGCGGTGACTCGGTGCCAGATTACATCGGCGCGAACGAACGAAGCGGCTCCCGCGGATTGGAAGGCCTATTGCGAGCCTTCCAATCGCGCGAGGAGTCGGATTTTACTGCTTGGGTTTAGTAGCGTCGGGCATCGGGGTCTTCGTCGTGTCTCCAGGCGGCGTCGTTGTCGCGGGCTTGGTGGTCTGGCCAGGAGTCGTTGTGGTGTTGAACTGCTGGGCAGACTTAACGAAGGTATCGGGATCCGCTGTGAGGCGCTGCTGAACGTCCGGATGCGAATTCAGGTAGCTACGGAGCTCCGGATGGTTGTCCATATATTCGTGATTCTTCACCAGCGAAGGATTTTCGGAAAGCTGGCGCGAGACGTCCGCGTGGCCTCCGAGGAATTGTCCAAACTGGCGGCGGCTGTCCGTATCGCGGTCCATGCCGTCGTCGTTACGGTCGTAGCGGGCTTCCTGCTGCATGAAGGCGTTCGGATTTTGGCTGACGTCCTGACGCACTTCAGGATGCTGTTGCAGGTAAGCCTGCAGGGCCGGATGATTCTTCACAAATTCATCGTTATTGATTTGTGAAGGATCGCGGCGGAGCTGCTCGGCCGTTTCGCGGTGGCTATCGAGGAACTGATCGAAATTCGCCACTGCGCGGCGGTCGCCGTTGCGGTCGCGGTTTACGTCACGGTCACGGTCGCCGTTGGCGTCATTATCGGCGCGCTGGTTGCCGCGGGCGTCGTTGTCGGCGCGTTGATTGCCACGCGCATCGTTGTCACTGCGCTGATCGGCACGCTGATCGCCGCGTTGCTCATAGTTCGCTTCCTGGGCCATGAAGGCATTCGGGTTCTGCCGGATCTGGTCGCGAACGGCAGGATGCTGTTGCAGGTATTCCTGCAAGTCCGGATGGCTCTTCAGGAATTGGTCGTTGAGCACCAAGTCCGGTTGTTTGCGAAGCTGCTGAGCGGTTTCGCGGTGACTATCGAGGAAGCGATCGAAACTGGCGACGTCTCGGCGGTCGCTGTTGCGGTCGCGGTCGGCGTCGCGGTCACGATCGGCGTTAGCGTCGTTATCGGCGCGTTGGTTGCCGCGGGCGTCGTTGTCAGCGCGTTGATTGCCACGCGCATCGTTGTCACTGCGCTGATCGGCACGCTGATCGCCGCGTTGCTCATAGTTCGCTTCCTGGGCCATGAAGGCATTCGGGTTCTGCCGGATCTGGTCGCGAACGGCAGGATGCTGTTGCAGGTATTCCTGCAAGTCCGGATGGCTCTTCAGGAATTGGTCGTTGAGCACCAAGTCCGGTTGTTTGCGAAGCTGCTGAGCGGTTTCGCGGTGACTATCGAGGAAGCGGTCGAAACTGGCGACGTCGCGACGATCACCGCTGCGGTCACGATCGCGGCCGCCGTTGGCGTCGTTGTCGCCGTGCTGTTCAAAAGTCGCTTCCGCTGTCATAAACTCGTTCGGATCCTTACGCATCTGGTCGCGAACGGCAGGATGTTGTGTCAGGTAATCCTGCAACTCCGGATGGCTCTTCAGAAATTCATCGTTGAACACCAAGTCCGGCTCTTTGCGAAGTTGGTCAGCGGTTTGGCGGTGGGTGTCGAGAAACTGGTCGAATTCCGCCACCGACCGCTGATAGATTTCGTTGCCTGTTACAGGCTTATTGTTTTGATCGGGTGTTGATTGCGCTAGGGCAGGCGTGCCCACGCATAAAAATCCGGCGAGAGCTGAAATCGCCGCCCAGCTCTGCAAATGTGTCGTTCTCATGCCACGGCCTCCTGCGGTGAATGTGTCACCCCGCAGGCAAGGTGCAAGCTCGGTTCCAAACACTACTAAAAAGAATGGAACTCGCGACGCGTCAGCACGTTGCAGAGACACCTACAGGGTTCCGCGCGCAGAATTCGGAGGGAAATTCGACACGCCCGGGGAAAATCGTCGTACCGGATTAACCGTACGTAAAGATGCGAGCACGCGACGATTTCGGCGGCGATCAGGCGCGACCCCCACTCGCAAAGTGATCGCTCTCTCGCCGTTTGCGGTAGTTGACGAGGCACGGGCTGCACCCGTCCGTATTGAGAGTTATCTCGAGTTTGCGCCGACGCCGGTGATTCTTTGGCCGTTGAATCTCGTGAATGAGAAGCCTGCAAAGTTCTCATTCCAGTTGTGGGCCATGTCGTTGAGCATTGAAATCGCGACAGCCTCGCCCAGCGGCAGAGAATCCGCGTAGTCGTGGCGCCAGTGAACTGCGGCGTGATTGCGGCCAATGGCGATATTGGCCGCGAGTTTATTCATTTCTCCGCCGACGGTGAGCTGATTGGCATCAGAACCCTCGTAGGGAACGAGCGAGAATCCATCTTCGCTGGGCTGCATGATGGTGAACCCAGGGATCGAAGTGAGCGGCGCGAGATCGTTGAACCAGGCTTTGACAATCGTGGCGCACGCGCCGGCAACCGTGCCGTGGCCCTGTCCGTAAGAAGGATGCTGCGGGCAGCCTTCGGGGAACGCGTGCGGCAAGAAATAAGAATTGTTCCGGGCGAAGGCTTCGGCGACGGCGTGAGAATTGAGCACGTCGGGATGCAGCGGGTAGCTGGCCTGGTTCGTCTTGGTCATATGTACGAGGCCGCCGAAAGCCTCTGGCCGCAGATGGCGGTGCACGAACCATTTCATGAACCAAACAGCTTTCAACGCCCGCTGCGAGACTTCCGCGACGAGAGTTTTCAGGTGAGGGCTGCCGAAAGTGCCGAATCCCGTTTGAGTGCGCGAGTTGACGTAGGGATTATTGGGGTCGAGCGGCGCTCCGACATCCACGAGTTTGATGCATGCGTTGAAGTATGCTTCGAAGAGCACGTCCACGTGTACGTAGGCGCTCAAGCCGCGGCCGTTGCGAATGTGCTGAATATTGGGGTCCGCTTGATTCGCAGCGAACAGGCCCTGGCCATTCTGCACGGCTAGCCAGGAAGTCTGATCGGTCATGTAGTCGAGGCCGGCAACGTACGTCGTCATCATCTGGGTGATGGGAATCGCGCCGTAGGTCAGGGGTTGCAGAATGAACTGTGATGGGTAAGGACCGAGGACATCGCCGGGCGTAAATCCGCGAAAAAGGTTTTGCGGCGTGACCGGATGCGGGCCAGGGAATGCCGGCAGTGAATTCAATTCCGCAATCGCGGCTTGCGTGAGCGGTTCGTTGCCATATTGCGTGAAGTTCACGTCGCGGCACAAAGCCATCCAGTAATTTTCCACCGCGGTGTCTGCCATCTGCCGGCTCGCGACCGCTGGAGGCGTGCCGATGGCGAGTTGGTGACAGTCAGTGCCTTCCAGGTCGAAAGCCAGACCGCTTTGCGGATCAACGAGCGGTGTGTTACCGCCCAATTGAATCTGCTCGAAGTCTTGCGGTTCGCCGCTGCGAACGGCTTTCAGGAGGCTCTGGTAAGAAGCCGGCTCGACCTCGCCAATGTTATTGTGCAACAGGCCCTTCGAGTAGTTTCCGATGCGATTGGGATAGCGCTGCTCATCGCCATTCGTGATCTGTTGTGGGGCCGGCACGTTCAGTTCGGCGTGCGCGGCGTTGACGCGATTCTGGAAGCTCTGTTGCGCGCGAGTGCTTCCCGAAGAACCCGAGGAGGAGGTCGAGTTCGATTGCGCGCCGGCGGCTCCCCCGGCGGCACCGAAACTGGCCGCGCTCATCGCGATTGACGCAGCTGCGGCACCGCCTAGTCCGCTGATGAATTTGCGGCGGCCCGCGCCTTTTGGATTTAGACTGGCAGAATTTTCATCCGAGCCGGGAAATGGCTTGAGTAAGGTCATGAGAGGCCTCCTTGTCGGTGACGTCGTTGTGCGCGATAGGAATGGCTGGGCGGAAACCGGGTGCAGGCACACTACCCTGACTCAGGAACCGCGGCAAGAAAAATGCAGTACAGTTTCTGTACAGGTGACGGGGCCTAAGGGCATTAGGCGGGAAGCCCGATTTGCAGCGCCGCATGGCGCCTTTCATGAGCAGGGAAAGAGGGCAGCAGGCGGCGACGATCACGTGTCGCGAGAATCAGTTCACCTCAATGGTCGTCACGCTTAGCGCCGGAAGAGTGAGCGTAAGTGTTGAGCCGCTCACCGGCACCGACCCGATGGAAACTGGCTGGACAGTGCTTTGGCCTTGGGCAGTGACGGCGGTCATTTGATAAAGCTCGGCCGTGCCGGAGAGCGATTGTCCTTCGATGGCGATCGCCTGTTGCATCGTGGAGCGGTTGATGGCGACGAAGACGTAGCGGCCTTGCGTCATGCTGTCGGAGCTGGCGTAGACGACCACGTTTTGCACGTTGCTCGAAGTGGATTGCAGCGAAGTGTCGCCGAAATTGGCACCGGCGCCATCGAAGTCACGGAAGGCGCGGAATCCGGCGAGAGCGTAGGAGTAGGTGCCGTTGGGCGGCCAGAAATTGGCGGCGAAGACTCCCTGACTGCCAAAGATGCCGAGATTGTCCGCCTGCGCGATCGTCCCGGCAATGTGATTCCAGCCGCCGCTTTCGTATTCAGTGAGCGAAATCTTCATGCCGGGGAATTCGGCATTAATTTTGGATTGCAGCCGGCCGAGGATGTTGATGGGCGAGTTGCCGAGTTCTTCATAGATCCACGGATTGCTATTTGTGGAATCGGTGAAGGTGGGATCCCACAGGTTGCGGGGGCTCTGAACGATGAGTTGCACCTGCGCGTCGGTGAGAGTGGTTCCGGTCAGGTTCAGGCTGCGCGTGCCGCTGGAATCATATTCTTCGGCGTACCAATGGAAATCGTAGACGTCAACCAAGGGCTTGCCGTATGTGGCTGACGCAGCGCTGATTGCGGTGAGATATTTATCTGGAAACCAATTCGCGCCATTGGGCGTGGCGTTTAATTCTCCCTGCCAATTGTAGATGCCCTGAAAACCGTAGTGCACCGGGCCGAAGACGATCATGTTCGGAAATTGGTTTTTCAACGCCTCGGTGAGCGTGATCGTTTTCGCAATGTAGTCGTTGGAGGTGGCCGGATTCGGGCCTTGCACTTCGAGGTGCGTGGAATTCCAAAGCTCGGGCTCGTTATCGAGGCTGACGAACGTGGGGTGCGTGGGATTCGTGCCGAAGACGTTCATCCCGGAAAATTTCTGGTCGAGGGCCCAGACGAATTCATCCATGAAGACGTAGTTGTCGGTGGCCGGTGGCGTCAGCGTGAACGGTGCGCTGGAGACGGTGGATTTTTGGTCTACCACTTGTTTGAAACGCGAGAGGTCCGGAGGATTGCTGACGCTCACGGGGCCGGCTTCGTCGCCGGCAACGAGGCCTTGCAATTGCACGGTGATCAAGCTGGCGAGATTATTGGACTGATCGCCGGCGATGAAGCTGCGGACGGCTTCCGCTGGAACAGTGCTGCTGCTGAGGTAGTCGTCGTTCTCGTAGAGATAGTCGCTGCCGGCGTTCGAAGCGTTGGTCTCCCAATTGTAGGCGGTCCAGCGATTGCCTCCGGCGCGGTCGAACGTGAGCTGCGGCGGCGCGCCGGTGACTCCCGAATAAAAATTGATGCCGTAGATCCATGGCGAAATCGGCTTGGTCTTGGTGGGATCAATTGTGATTGTCACGTTCACTGTGGGGGCAGTGGGCGTGGCGCTGACTTGCGCGGAATTGGCGCTCTCGCCCGTCGCGTTCACGGCGGAAACAACGTAGTAGTAAGCCGTGCCGTTTATCACGGCAGCGTCTGTGTAGTTTGTTCCGGTGGGTGAAGCCAGCGTGCTGTTGAATGGTCCGCCGCTGGTGGTGGAGCGTTTGACGTGATAGCTCGTCGCTCCCGTGGTCGCGTTCCAGGTCAGCGCGACTTGAGTGTTGCCCGGGGTGGCTTGCAATCCTGTTGGTGTTGGGGGAGGGGTCGCGGGAGCCGTGGGTGTGGCCGAGACTTCTGAGGAATTCGCACTTTCTCCGCCGGCATTCACAGCGGAGACGACGTAGAAATATTTGGCGCCGTTGGTCAGTCCGGTATCCGTGAAGCTGTTCGCAGTGGGTGCGGAGATTTGCGTTTCTGCGCGGCTGGTGGTGGAGCGCTTCACGTGATAACTCGTCGCGCCCGCGCTGGCGGTCCAGGTCAACGTGATTTGCGTGTTTCCGGCGGCTGCAGAGAGTCCCGTCGGCGCTGATGGCGGCGGCAGCGTGGGAGTGGCGCTCGCTTCCGCGGAATTCGCGCTCGCTCCGGCCGAATTATAAGCTGCGACTACGTAGAAATATTTTGTGCCGTTCGTCAGTCCCGCATCGGCGTAGGTGGTGGATGATTGCGTTGCGATTTGCGTATACGGCCCGCCTGTTATGGTTGAACGCTTGACGTAATAACCGGTCGCGCCGGAGTCGGCTGACCAGCTGAGCGTGATTTGCGCGTTGCCGGCGGTGGCTGCCAAACCCGTGGGCGTTGCGGGCGCGCTATTACCGCCTCCACCGCCGCCTGAGCCGCGTCCACTCGTGCCGACGCATCCGGTGTTCAAGAGCAGGAGCGCGCTCATGCAAACAAGCAGGAGAGCAGGGAATGAAGGTTTGGCAGACTTCATGCGGTTCGCCTCCCGCGCGGCGCGACGTCACGTGACGCCGGTAATATCTGGGCAAGGGCTCTGGAGCTGGGGATGAATGCTTGCGTAGGCAGAGATTAGGAGCCTACCGGTGAGGCGGCAAGCTGTCCCAAAGGACAGAAAAGGTGCCAGTCCGAAGTGGTAGGAATTGGAGGAGGCACTCGCAGACGGCGGCAGCGATCACGGTTTCGATTCGGGGACTAGCTTTTGTAGCGTATCCGCGACGCCTTGCGGACGGAAGCCGAATGGGCCGGGCTTCGCCTTGTACGCGACGCGGCCATCGCGGTCAATCACGTAGAGGCGGTCGGGCCAGCCCGTGTAGCTGCGCTCAGTGGCGTTGTCAAAGCTGTCTACCACTGCCGGAAAGTGTATGCCCAGCTTGACGACGCACATTTGGCCCATTTGTTCGCGCTCCGCGAAACTTTTTGGGCTGGCGAAGACCACCTGGTCGTCCAGATTATCGGGATCTTGCCAGACGTCGCTCGTATGGGCTTCGCGAATGTACACGACGTAGAACGCGACTTGGTCCTTATATTGTTCGTAGAGCTTGTTGAGGGCAGGAACCTCCCGCCGGAAAGGCGGTCAGGTATAGCTGCCGAAAACCAAGACGACTGGTTTCTGGCCGCGCATGGACGACAACTGAAAAGTGCTCTTGTGATCTGGGCTCTCGAGTGAAAAATCCGGGGCCATGTCGCCGACGGCAAGCTGTCCCCTGCGGGCAACGTTCCATAACGGCTTGAACGGCAGCACCACAAAGGCAGGCCAAGGGACGTGTTTCATCGTGCCGGCGAACTTGTCCGGCGGCCGCAGCATGATGGCGAAGAGCCCGGCGGTGACGATCGCGTAAAGCGCGACGAGCGCGCCCACGATTTTGAGCAACTTTTTGGCAACGGATTTGGCTTGGAGATTCAAAGTCGAATTGTGCTGGCTTCCGATTCGCCGGATTCTTTGTTAACGAACTTATTCCCCACCGAAACGGAACGCAGCGTTCCGCTGCGGCTCACTGAACCACATCAAACTAACGCGTCGGTGCGTGCAGAACGGGCTAGACAGTAGACCTGTTGTGCTCCGCGTGTCTCTAGTATTTTTGCATTATTGCGGAAATTCCCGTTCACCAGCAAATTGCAACGCAATTTTGCGTTACAGGCATCGTTCCGGCTGCGACAGACGAGCGTGGATGAAGCGGCGGCTTGCTACCAAGAATTTGGGTGAATAGGAGATCCGTTGAGGAGACTACCGGTTTGTGTGTTGTTCGTGTTGCTGGCGGTGACAGCGGCAGGCGCGCAAGAGCTGGATACGCAGCCGATTCAGATTGGCGGGGTCACTTTTTCTGGGAGCGTCCGTGAGCGTTACGAAGCGTGGGACTGGTTCGAGCCAGCGAGCGGCAACAACTTATACGGCTATTCGGGCACGGTGATTCGCTTCGGATTTTCGCAGGTGCGCACGAACTATGATTGGAACGTTGAGTTTGAAGCGCCGGTGCTGCTGGGCCTTCCCAACCACGCCGCGAATCCCGCTCCGCTGGGTCAGTACGGCCTCGGCGGTTCCTACTACGCGGCGAATCACGATGAGCAAAACACGGCTTTCATTTTTCCGAAGCAAGTTTTTCTGCGGCTCAAATGGGAGCATGCAAGTCTGCGCTTGGGTCGCTTTGAATTTACCGATGGCAGCGAAGTGGCGCCCAAGGATCCAACACTTACTTCGTTGAAGACGGATCGGATCGGGCAGCGATTGATCGGCAACTTCGGATTTTCGGACGTGATGCGTAGTCTCGACGGGGTGCAATTTCTGTATGCGAATGGTCCGTGGAATTTTACAGACGTGAGCGCGATTCCGACGCGCGGCGTTTTTCAGGTGGACGGTTGGGGATGGGTGAAGACACCCGTGACCTACGTGGCGCTGACGCGGCAGGTGGCATTCGGGAAAAGTCATGCCGAGTGGCGCGCCTTTGGAATTTATTACAACGATGACCGCAGCGTGGTGAAGACGGACAACCGTCCGGCAGCGGTGCGCGCTACGGATTTGGGCGGCATCAATATCGGAACGTACGGCGGGCACTTCATTCTGGCGGCTCCGACCAATTCGGCAGGGGAATTCGATCTGCTGGGGTGGGGCGTTCTGCAGAGCGGCGAGTGGGGACAATTGAAGCAGCGCTCCGGGGCATTCGCGGCGGAGGGTGGATGGCAGCCGGCGTTCGCGCGCGCCGTGCGCCCCTGGATTCGCGGCGGATATTATTATTCGAGCGGCGATGGTAATGCGGCGGACGGGACGCACGGGACCTTCTTCGCGATACTGCCTACTCCCCGAGTGTACGCGCGATTTCCGTTTTTCAATTCGATGAACAACACGGATTTGTTTGCGGAAGTAATGCTGCGTCCGACGAAGAAGCTGGCGATTCGCAGCGACGTGCACGGTTTGTGGCTGAGCAATAAGAATGATTTGTGGTACACGGGAGGCGGCGCGTTTCAGCCGTGGACGTTTGGCTTTAGCGGAAGGCCGTCGAATGGTGGGACGTCGCTCGCGACTTTGTATGACATTAGCGGGGATTACAAGTGGAAGCACGGAGTGTCAGTTGGATTGTATTTTGGATATGCCGTGGGTGGCGACGTGATCAAGAAAATTTATCCGGTGAATGCCAATGGCGCGCTGGGGTATACGGAATTGAATTATCGGTTTTAACGTTTCAGCGGCTCTTATGTGAAGATAGCGGGCAGGATGATAGCTCGTGGTATCGTCCAAGAGCGGCGAAGGCATGGATAAATATCTGGGATTTCTCGATACCGGACGAGCGCAATTTCGCGCGTCCGCCGCGGTGGCGAAATAATGGTCACGCTTCTCTCCATTGTGGCGCTTGGCTTTTTTCTGGGAATGCGCCACGCCACCGATCCCGATCACGTAATCGCGGTAACGACGATCGTCAGCCGCCAGCGCAGCATTCGCCACGCGGCGGTGATTGGCGCGTTATGGGGCGTAGGCCACACCGTCACAATTATGGCGGTGGGCTCGGCAATCATTTTATTCGGGCTGGTGATTCCGCCGCGCGTAGGCCTGACGATGGAGCTATCCGTCGGTTTGATGCTCATTCTTCTCGGCATGCTCA
>CAWAED010000022.1:0-45867 GCA_963781105.1 uncultured Acidobacteriota bacterium
AAAGCCACGACCCACAAAGATTCTTGACCGGATTCCGGTCTTGCTGCGCTAGACAGAGTTCTAGACATTCAACTGCCTCGGCTGACAAATTGCCGGTGCTGAAAGCGGCGAGGCGAGCCACTCCTTGTAAAGGCGGAAGCAAGCTTCCGCACTCCCAGAAAATTCAGATCGCGACGCGAACCATTCGTCGAGGCTAGGATTGGCCGCCGATGCGGAGCAGGCGCATGAAGTTTGTGGAGCCTGTGGCTCCGATGGGCGTGCCGGCTACTACGCCTACGATGTCTCCTCGCTTCACGAGTTTCTCTTCCAGCAGGCGTTCTTCGGCGGCGGTCGCTAGCTTGTCGATGTCATGCACGCGGCCCATGCTGCGCGGCAGCACTCCCCAAAATAACGCGAGACGGCGGCGAGTTTCCTGCAGCGGCGAAAATGCAACGATTGGTGCGCGCGGACGGTATTTCGAGACGAGTCCGGCGGACGAGCCGCTTTCGGTGAATACGGCGACGACTTTCAAGTTGAGTTCTTCGGCGGCGTGGCAGATGGCTTCGGCGATGGCTTCGTTGATTTGCAGGTCGCCGGAGCGCGCGGGACGCGGCAGCGTGATGACGCTGGCTTCCGCTTCGGTGATGATGCGGTCCATCATTTCGACGGATTCCAGTGGATAGAGTCCCGCGGCGGTTTCGCCGGAAAGCATCAGGGCGTCGCTGCCGTCGAAGATGGCGTTGGCGACGTCGGAAGCTTCGGCGCGCGTGGGCCGGGGATTTTTCTGCATGGAGTCGAGCATCTGCGTGGCGGTGATGACGGGAATCAGGGCGTTGCGGGCTTTGGAGATGATGCGTTTTTGCACGACGGGAACTTTTTCCGGGCTCATTTCGACGCCAAGGTCGCCGCGGGCGACCATCACGACATCGGCGACTGCGAGAATTTCGTCGAGATTGTCAATCGCTTCGGGTTTTTCCAGCTTGGCGATTACTGGCGTGGCCTTCCCGGCGCGCGCTATGGCATTTTTTGCGGCGCGAACGTCCGCGGCGGTGCGCACGAAGCTGAGCGCCACGTAATTGGCGCCGAGGCTTAGCGCGGAAACCAAATCCTTGCGATCTTTCGGCGTCATCGAGGGAATGTTGAGTTTGATGCCGGGAAGATTGATGCCTTTATGCTGGCCGAGTTCTCCGCCGTTTTCCACTTGAGTGATTACGTCGGGCCCGCGCGTCGAGATGACGCGCAGGGCAATATCGCCGTCACTGAGAAGGATGCGGTCGCCTTTGTGCACCGCTTCGGGCAACGCGTGGAAGGTGGTGCTGACGCCTTCTTCGGTGCCGACGATTTTGCGCGTGGTGATCGTGAAGCGCTGGCCGAAACGCAGGCGGACGGGTTTGCCTTGCTCGAGAATGCCGGTGCGGATTTTGGGGCCCTGCAAGTCGGCCAGGATCCCCACTGGTTTTTCGTAACGAAAGGAGGCGCGGCGAAGAGACGCGACCATGCGGGCGCGGTCTTCATGGGTGCCGTGCGAGAAATTGAGGCGGGCGACGTCCATTCCAGCGTGCACGAGCTTGTCAATCATCTGATAGGAGGAACTGGCTGGGCCCAAGGTGCAAACAATTTTTGCTCTTCTAGTAGTGGTCACTTTTTATTTGGTCACCGAAAAATCGCTCACGATAGTGAAGAGAAATTCGATTCCTTTCTGAAAAGAGTCGAGCGGGATGCGCTCGTTGTCTGCGTGGAAGCGGGAAAGATCGTCATCGCTTAAAGCAAAGGGAAGCACTCCGTAGGCTTGCACGCTGCGCATGCGCAACGGAGCGGAATCCGTGAAAAAGGTGGACATCATCGGAACAACTGGCGTGCCGGGATATTTTTCGCCTGCGGCGTGGATGATCGTGTTGTAGAAATCGGAAGTGAGCGAGGAAGAGGGAGCTGTTTCGGAGAGTGGAAGCTCGGGCTCGAGATGGACCGCGGGATCGTTAATGACTTGCTGCAACTTTGCGAGAAGCGGATTGAGCTGATTCCCGGGGAGCAAACGGATATTTACGACGCCGCGCGCTTCGGAAGGAATCACGTTGGGACGAATGCCGGCGCGGAGCATGGTGGGTGCGATGGTGTCGTGCAACATGGCATTCCACGCCACATTGTCGTTCGAAATGACGCGAGCGGCGTGCTCGCCACGATCCCCGGTGTCGAGTGATCGCATCCATTTCGACGTTTCATCGTCCTGCAGAGGAGCGATGGCTTGGAAATACGCGCGGGTGACGGAGTTGAATTGCACGGGGGCTTCGTAGTTACCAATTTTTTCGATGGCTGCGGCGAGATGGGTGACGGAATCGTCTTTTCGAGGCATGGACGCGTGACCGGAGGTGCCTTGGGCGATCACGTCCACATTCGCGGGAACTTTTTCGCTGACCTGCACGCCGATGTATTGCGTTTTTCCGTTCTTGGTGAAAACGCCGCCGCCTTCGTTGATGGCGTAGCCTGCGGCGATTTTGTCCCAGTGCTTATCTACCGCGAACAACATACCGTTCGCGCCGTAGGCTTCTTCGTCGCCTTCGGCGAGGAAAATTACGTCACGGTTCAAGTGCGCGCCGGAGCGTTTCAATTGGATGAACACCGCGAGATTCGCGGCCAACATCCCTTTATCGTCAATTGCGCCGCGACCGTAAAGATAATTTCCTTGAATGACGGCGCCGAAGGGGTCGACCGTCCATTTCGATTTATCGACGCCGACGACATCCAGGTGAGCCATCAGGAGCAGCGCACGCGAGGGATCCGGCACAGCGCTGGAGGAAAGCCGCGCGACAAGGAAGCCGCGGCCGGGCGTGCTTTCGAAAATTTCGGAAGGAATGCCTTCTTTTTGCAGCACGGCGGCGATATATTTCGCGGCGACGAGCTCGTTACCGGGAGGGTTGCTAGTATCAATGCGGAGCAGGCCCTGCAGCCAGCCCAGCGCGTCGATTTCGACCTGCGAAAGAGTAGGGTTTGTGGCTGGCGCGGCTTGCGTGGTTTGCACGACCGGCGCGGCATGCACGGCGGCTCGGCGGGATTGCGCGCGGCACGGGGAAATAAAAAGCGAACAGCCCATGAGGACAAGAATCGGAGCTGGAATGCGCGAGCGCGCCATCCTGATTTTCCCCCAGAGAGTGAAATTCTTACGCAGAGCGAGTGACTACTCATACTATCATGTCGGTGGACGGCGCCCGGACGGGGACTCGGCGAGCGTTTTCTGAATTGCAATTGCGGAATTGCGGGAATTGGCGTTGACCATCCTGAAAGGGCGTTGGGCGCATCCTACTGAACGAAACGGGGCGTTAAGAGGGGAGTACCCATTTGAAGACCGTAAAGATAGGGACTCAGGCTATTTTGCTGTCGATCTTAATTGCAATGTTGGGCGTGCCGCCGGCAGCGCTGCGTGTGTATGCGACGCAGCAAGAAGGTCCGGTGAAGCCGGCGCCGACGCAGCAGCCCGGCGCGGCTCCTCCCCAGCCGAGTGGGCAGCAGCAGCCATCGTCGGCTGGACAAGCGCAGTCACAGGCGCCGCAAGTGGCGATCTCGGTGCAGTCAAACGTGGTGAATATTGATGCCGTCGTGACCGATCAGGACGGAAACATCATCACGGGATTGAAGAAGGCTAATTTTCGAGTTCTCGATGAGGATAAGCCGCAGCAGATATCGAATTTTGGAGCGAGCGAAGCACCGATCACGATCGTGATCCTGATGGAATTCAGCAGCCGCATGGGAAGCTACTTCGGCTATCGCGGAAAGTATTGGGCGTACAACTTTCTGGAGCACTTGAATCAGAAGGATTGGGTGGCGGTGAAGACGTTCGATCTGAAGACGAACCTGGTTTCGGATTTCACGCAGGATAAGAAAGGCGTGGAGCAGGAGATTGCCTCGCTGTACTTCCCGGACTTCCACGAGGCGAATCTTTTCGATGCGGTGTTGGAAACGATGGACCAATTGCGCGAAGTGAAGGGCAAGAAATCCATCCTGATTATTGCGTCGGGTTACGACACATTCAGCAAACACACTCTGGACCAGACGTTCAAGCGCGTGAAAGAAACCGATGTGACGATCTTCTGCGTGGGGATGGGCGCGGCGCTGGACGCCATGGGAATCCACGAGCGCAGCATGACCGGGCCGGAGTTCGCGAGCGTCAATTATTTGCAGGCGGAAAACCAGCTGAAGACTTTCGCGGCGATGACCGGCGGGTACGCCTGGTTCCCGCGATTTGAGGGCGAGATGAACGATATTTTCAATTCCGTGGCGGTGTTTCTGCGGAATCAGTACACCATGGGATTTACTCCGCTGACTGCGCCGGATGGGAGATATCACAAGTTGAAGGTGGAAGTGGTGGATGAAGCCGGGGATGCGCTGACGACTTTGGATAAAAAGGGGCATAAGAAGAAGGTCGTGATCACGGCGCGGCAGGGGTATACGTCGCCGAAGCCGGCGACTGGGGATTGATCGTCTGCACGAAGTGCTCCCTGCCGGTCTGTGTTACAATGTGCACAAGAGGGCACTTATGAGCACTACGACCACGGTGACCGTTCGAATTCCGACGAAGTTGAAAAACCGCCTGAACAAGCTTGCCGACGCGACGGCGCGGAGCCGGTCTTGGATTGCAGCGCACGCTTTGGAAGTCTATGTTGAGGACCAAGAATGGCAGGTCGCGTCAATTCGTAGAGGCATAGAGGACTTTCGCGCCGGACGTGTCGTGTCTCACGAGAAGGTGTCGCGCTGGCTGCGCTCGTGGGGTAAGCGCCGAAAGGTTCCTCCGCCGTCATGCAAGTGATTTGGACCGGGAATGCGATTTCCCGGCTCATCGAAGTTCAGCGTTACATTGAGCAAGACAAACCAGAGGCTGCCCGAAAGTTGGCCGAAAGAATCCTAGCGTATGTGGAGCAGTTGGCAAATCATCCCTATCTCGGCCGGCCTGGCCGCGAGCCCGAGACTCGCGAACTGCTCATTCCAAACAGCCCGTACATTATCCCCTATCACGTCGACCGCGGACGGATTGTGATTTTGTCCGTGCTACACGGCGCGCAAAAGTCCTAAAAACAAAGGATCCACTTTTGGTTTAATGCGAGTGCGCAGCCGCAACGGGTGGCGTGCCAGACGTTGCAGCACCCTGAGAGAGATTCCTCGCTGCGCTCGGAATGACATACGTCGTGTGGCGGGACCTCACCCGACACTCGAGAATATCTGTTGTTACTTCTTCACTACTCGCAGATCGCGGCCCGTCATTTCACCTGGCTCTTGCACGCCCAGGACGCCCAATAGAGTAGGTGCGATATCGCGCAGGGAACCGCCGGGCTTGAGTTGCGTGCGGCCGTCTTCCGTGAGCAGGATGAATGGGACCGGATTTGTCGTGTGATAGGTGTGCGGGCCGCCGGTCACGGGATCGATCATGGTTTCGGCGTTGCCGTGATCGGCGGTGATGACCCAGGCGCCGCCGCGCGGGCGCAGCGACTGGAAAATTCTGCCCAGGCAATCGTCCACGGTTTCAACTGCTTTGATTGTGGCTTCGAGCTTGCCGGAATGTCCCACCATGTCTGCGTTTGCGAAATTCATGATGATGGCGTCGAAGTTTCCTTTTTCGATGGCGTTGATTACGGTGTCCGCGACGCCGGCCGCTGACATTTCCGGTTTTAGATCGTAGGTGGGCACTTTCTGCGACGGGACGACTACGCGTTCTTCTCCTCCGAAGGGTTTTTCCACGCCGCCATTGAAGAAATAGGTGACGTGCGCGTATTTTTCGGTTTCGGCAACGCGCAGATTCTTGTAGTCCTGCTCGGCAAACACATTGGCTAGGATGTGCTCGAGTTTTTCGGGCGCTAGAAGGTAGCGCAGCCAGGGCCAGGTCTTTTCGTATTGGGTCATGGCGACAAACGCGAGATTTTTCGGCCGCGCGGGATCGCTGAATTCCTTGAAATTGGGTTCGATGAGGGCGCGAGTGGTTTCGCGGGCGCGGTCGGCGCGGAAATTAAAGAAAATCACGGCGTCATCGTCGCGAATCACCGCGCGCGGGATTGCGGGTTTGCCGGCCGCGGCTTCCGTGGTGATGACGGCGGGAACGACAAATTCGTCGGTGACGCCTTTTTCGTAGCTCGCGCGGATGGCGGCGATGGGATCGGTGAATTTCGCATCGGCGTCGCCTTGAACCATGGCACGGTACGATTTTTCGATACGCTCCCAGCGGTTGTCGCGGTCCATGGCGTAGTAGCGGCCGATGATGGTGGCGATTTGGCCGACGCCGTATTCGCGCATCTTTTGTTCGAGCGCGCGAAGGAAATCAATACCGCTATTAGGCGGAGTGTCGCGGCCGTCCATGAAGCAGTGGACGAAAACGCGCTCGACCTTATTTTCGCGGGCCATGCGCAGCAGCGCGTAGAGATGTTCGACGTGCGAGTGGACGCCGCCATCGCTGACGAGGCCGAGCAGGTGCAGCTGGCGCGCGCGGCCACGTTCCATGGCTTCGAGAAGCAAAGGTTGGCGCGCGAATTCGCCGGTGGCGATGAGCTGATCAATGCGCGAGATGTCCATGTGCACGATGCGTCCGGCGCCGATATTCAGGTGGCCCACTTCGCTATTGCCCATTTGTCCTTCAGGCAAGCCGACGGCGGGGCCGGACGTTTGAATCAGCGTGTTGGGAAATTCTTTGAGCAAGCGGTCGTAATTCGGCTTGCGCGCGAGCGCGATGGCGTTGCCTTTGGTTTCGGCGCGATAGCCCCAGCCGTCGAGGACGGTAAGGACCATAGGTTTTGGGCGTTTCGATGGCGTGGTCATGTCGCGGGTCAGAATACCTTATCGAAGGCGAGTGTTCCATTCGGGCAGTCGGCGGATTCAGCATAGCCCTCGAAGGCACGAAGCCAGGTCGCTCGCGACGGATAAAAATGGAGGTTTACTTTCCTTCTCCGACACGACATAAAATACCGACCGCATGGAACGCAATGGTCGAAGACGTTCGTATTGTCACGGCTATGTCTAAAAAATTGAGAGGCGGATTAAGATGCCGATTGAGGCGGAGGGGCTATTCACGCTGACCGATGTGTGGCGCGGGACCCGATTCGTTTGGAGGAAAGTTTTAGCGATTTACTCTGTGCTGGGGCTGATGATTATAGCCGGCGCAGGAGTTTTGATCTGGCATGACGAAGCCAGGTGGAAGGATCAACTGCCTTGGATTGCGGTTGGCTTATTCCTCATCGCGTACTTCTGGATATTCGCTTTTTACCGAAGTTATCGGACCAAGACGGGGAGTCCGGTGCTGCAAGGATTGGTCCGCTATCAATTTGATGACGACGGGATCCGCCTTTTTACCCCACATTCGCAGGCCGACGTAAAATGGCCCGCGTTCATTAAATGGAAGGAGGGTAAAAACACGTTTTTCACGTATCAAACCCCCAAAATTGGCAATGTGATTCCGAAGCGCTTTTTTCAGAACCCTACGGATATAGACGCAGTTCGGACCCTCATGCGTACCCACATACGGCCAAAAAAGAATTGATGGGCTTCGAGCAGGTTTGAGTTTTTGATGATGTGTCACCCGATAGAATCCGCCGACGCGGGCTGCTGGTTGATTTCGTCGCGCGGACCGGGCAAGCGTTGCGGTGCCCGGTCTGGCTGTGCCAGACCGGCCGCTACATGTTCAACTGCAAACTCTGGCGCTAAGACCATCCCGCTTCGTGCGCAATTACAAATGCAATGCGTTTCGGCCGGGGAAGCGGGCGGCGCTGCCCAGGGCTTCTTCGATGCGCAGGAGTTGGTTGTACTTGGCGATGCGGTCGGTGCGGGAGGCGGAGCCGGTTTTGATTTGACCTGTGCCCATGGCTACTACGAAGTCGGCCAGGAAAGTGTCTTCGGTTTCGCCGCTGCGATGGGAGACGATGGCGGCGTAATTCGCTTTGCGCGCCATCTCGACGGCTTCGATGGTTTCGCTTACCGTGCCGATCTGATTCAGCTTGATCAAAATGGCGTTGCCGACGCCTTCGGAGATGCCGCGCGCGAAAATTTTCGGGTTGGTGACGAAGATGTCGTCGCCGACGAGCTGGATTTTCTTGCCGAGATCGCGCGTGAGAGTTTTCCAGCCGTCCCAATCATCTTCGGAGAGACCATCTTCGATGGAAACGATCGGGTATTGGCGCACCCAGCCTTCCCAGAACGCGACCATCTGCTCGGAAGTGCGCGCGGATTTATCGGACTTTTTGAAAATGTATTTTTTGCTGGCGCGGTCGTAGAACTCGCTGGAGGCGGGGTCGAGCGCGATGGCGATTTGTTCGCCGGGTTTGTAGCCAGCGGCGATGATGGCTTCGAGGACGCGTTCGAGTGCTTCTTCGTTGGATTTGAGGTTGGGCGCGAAGCCCCCCTCATCGCCGACTGCGGTGGAGTAGCCGTTCTTCTTTAACACAGACTTCAAGTGATGGAAAACTTCGACGCCCCAGCGCAGGGCTTCGTGGAAATTGGGCGCACCGAGCGGCATGACCATGAATTCCTGGACGTCCACGGAATTATCGGCGTGCGCGCCACCGTTGACGATATTCATCATCGGGACGGGAAGAGTGTTCGCGGATGGATCGGAAGAGTATTTCGCCAGATATTTGTAGAGAGGCTCGCCCACTTGCGCTGCAGCAGCGCGCGCGGCGGCCATGGAGACGGCTAGGATAGCGTTCGCTCCGAAATTCGATTTGTTAGGGGTGCCGTCGGCATCAATCATTTTGCGATCGAGCGCTTTTTGATCGGCGGCGTCCATTCCGGTGACGGCTTTGGCGATCGCGTTGTTTACGTGGCCGACGGCTTTGACCACGCCTTTGCCGAGATAGCGGGATTTGTCGCCGTCACGGAGCTCGTTGGCTTCGTGTTCGCCCGTGGATGCGCCGGAAGGAACTGCAGCTCGGCCGGAAGCGCCGCCGGCGACGTGGACGTCCGCTTCGACGGTGGGATTGCCGCGGGAATCCAGGATTTCGCGGCCGTGAACGCTGGTGATTTTTGTGGACATTCAGTCTCCTGAGAATTGATGGCGTGTGTGCGACAAACATCGTAAACGTATGGGTGCGTGCTGTTCAAGTTCGGGCGGGCGAGGTGGGCAGAAACGTAGAGATCCCCGCCTGCGGCGGGCGGTCTCGCCGCGCTCCCTTTCCGCGTCAGGGCAAGCGGGATCACAACGAACGGGCAGCGCCGGACCACCGAAGGCGGAAATTATTCCGGTTCTTCAATCATGGATTCGGCACGAACCACTACGACGATGCCGTTATCGGTGACGGAATAGCGCGCGCGGTCAGCTTCCTGGTCGTAGCCGATCACGGTGCCTTCGGGCAGGCTCACATGGCGGTCAATGATGGCGCGACGGATGCGGCAACTGCGCCCGACATTCACGTGGTTGAAAATTATGCAGGAGTCTACGTCGCTGTAGCTATTCACGCGCACGTCAAGGCCGACAACGGACTTTACGACGCGCCCGCCCGAAATGATGGAGCCCGCGCCGACGATGGAATCGAGCGCGACGCCCATGCGCGACGGGTCAGCGAATACAAATTTTGCCGGTGGATATTGCTGCTGCCAGGTGTGCAGCGGCCAGCTTTTGTCGTAGAGGTTGAAGACCGGCGAGACTGACACCAGATCCATATTGGCTTCGTGATATGCCGCGACCGTACCAACGTCGCGCCAGTACGATTCTTCTTTTTTATTTTCGTCGCGGAAGTTGTAAGCGAAGACGCGATGCTTTTCGATGATGCGCGGGATGATGTCCTTGCCGAAATCGTGCTTGGAATTGGGATCTTCGGCGTCGGCGATCAGAATGGGCACGAGCAGCTGCGTATTGAAAAGGTAGACGCCCATCGAAGCGTTGACCTTGTGAGGGTGCACGCGAGAGGGTTTCGGGTTGGCAGGTTTTTCCTCGAAGCCGATGATGCGCCAGTCCTTGTCCGTTTCGATGACGCCGAAACTGCCCGCGGCATCCTGTGTATCCACTTCAAAGGTTGCGACGGTGACGTCCGCGCCGGCTTCCACGTGCTGCTCCAGCATCTTCTGATAATTCATTTTATAGATGTGGTCGCCGGAAAGAATGAAAGTGTAATTGGATTGCTCGGAACCGATGGAATAAATGTTCTGGTAGACAGCGTCGGCGGTGCCTTGATACCAGTGCTGCGAAACGCGCATTTGCGGGGTGAGGACTTCGATGTACTCGCCGTGTCCCATTAAGGAAGACCAGCCGCGGCGCACATGACGGTTCAGGCTTAGCGCTTTGTATTGAGTTAAGACGAAAATGCGGCGGAGGTCGCTATTCAGGCAATTCGAGAGTGTGATGTCAATGATGCGATAGATTCCGCCGAAGGGCACGGCGGGCTTGGCGCGATCGCGCGTCAAAGGCCAAAGACGTTCGCCCTGCCCGCCTGCCAACAGCACACCGATCGCGTTACGCATCAGAGGCATGGGTTCGCGTCTCCTCGAAACCGGGCAGCCGGTGAAGCGACATTCTAGCAGTAACCGAGGATGCGCCGCACGCGGGAGCGTTAAAATCCCGGGGTCGCTGTAGTAATCGCAGAGATACCCCAGGCGCCAGAATTAACCAAAGAGTTACAGCCGGGCGCAAGTGCAATTTATAACTTGACTTAGGGGACTGCCGAGGATATTAGAACTTGGCAATTGCCGGTTTGGGTGTGAACCGGCTACACTGATGGTATCCCACCAGTGCAACTCAACAATCAACGGGGAACGGGGGTGAATACGCGTGGCAGAAGTTGTGATCCAAGAGGGTGAATCCCTGGAGAATGCGCTCCGGCGTTTTAAGCGGAAAGTCCAGTCGGAGGACATTATCAAGGAGATTAAAAAGCACAGCTACTACATGAAACCGGGTGAAAAGCGGCGTGCCAAAGAGGCCCTCTCGCGTAAACGTCTCCGGAAAAAGCAACGGCGTGAGCAAGACTAGGCGACCAAGTTGTTTGGGTCCATTCAAACAGTTTCGTGCCGGCCGGCATCAGGGTGGCGCAGGTTTTTCTACTGAGTTTCCCTTAACGGCAGGCACGGAACGTTCCGCTGCGACACCTTTCCCAGCATGGCCTCGGAGCAGCGTATGGAATACCACGATAGGGTGCTGAAGTGCGCCGAATGTTCGGCTGAATTCGTCTTCACCGCCGGCGAACAAATGTTTTTCGCCGATAAGGGCTTCAAAAACGAACCCAAGCGGTGCAAGGCGTGCAAAGCGAACCGTTCGACGGGCAATGGTACTGGCACAACGCCCAGCGTACAGCGAGTGGAAACCAAGACCGTTTGCTCGCAGTGCGGTAAAGAAACGACGGTCCCGTTCAAGCCCACACAGGGACGCCCGGTGTATTGCCGCGAATGTTTCCAGCAGCGGCGAACGATCGGGCCCACCGCCGCGACAGCATAACAAGAGCTGTCCGGCACGGCTTGTAAGGACCGGTGAGGTTCCTAACATGCAGTGAGCCCGGGCGATTGACGGGCGACGCGGCAGAACTGGCCCGCTAAAGGGAACAGGTATTTTCAAAGGCTCTTCTCAGCGCGCGAGCGCGGGGAAGGGCCTTTTGTTTTTGTCGCGCTACGGTCTTATGCGGCGGCTTTTGCGGATGCGGCAGGCGAAATTTCGCGCAGAGCGGCGAGGAATGCTTCGGTCTCCTCTTGGGTGCCGATGGTTACACGCAAATAATTAGGCATGGAAGCGAAGCGGCGTCCGACGACGATGTGGCGCAGGCGGAGCTGATCAATGAAGGGTGCGGTGTCCGAGCCCATATCAATCATAACGAAATTGCCGTGCGATGGAATGAACGCGCGAGAATCTTTGGTGAGCTCGGCGCAGAGCCAGCGGCGGGTGTCGTTCAACCGCGCGCGGCAGGTGGCGACGTAATTGTTGTCGGCCAGGCTGGCCAGGGCGGCGGCGAGGACGGCGGCATTGCAATTATCTTGCGTGAGCTGACTGCTGATGAGCGCGATGGTTTCTTTGGCGCCGACGGCGTAGCCCAGACGCATTCCCGCCATGCCGTAAACTTTCGAGAACGTGCGCGCGACTATCACATTTGGATCTTTCGCGATGAATTCGGTGGCGCTGCTGTAGCGGGGGTCTTCGACGAAATCGTAATAGGCCTCGTCCACGAGGATGAGCGTGGTGGACGGCACGGCTTGAATGAACGTAGCCATTTCGTCGCGCGTGACGATGGTGCCAGTGGGATTATTGGGATTGCAGACGTATACAACGCCGGTTTTCGATGTGCACGCGGCTGCCATCCTGGGCAGATCGTGGCGATGGTCCGCAGTGAGAGGAATCTTCACTGGGTGAGCGTGCAAAACCTGGGCGTATTCCAGAACGGCTTCGAAGGTGGGTTCGGCGGCGACGACATTCTTGCTGGAATCGAGGAAGGCGGCATCGGCGCAGCGCAGAATTTCCGTGGAGCCGCAGCCGAGAGCGATATTGTCGGAAGTGACGCTGAATTTTCGCGCCAGGACGTCCATGACCTGAAGACGGTTCACATCCGGATAGCGATTCGCAATTTGGCCGCAAGCCGCGAGAGCTTCGAGGGCGCGGGGCGATGGGCCGTAAGGATTCTCATTGTAGTTCAGGCGAATAGCTTCGCCGGGAATCGGTTGATGGCGCTGCGCATCCAATAGCTTCGGCAGGCGCGGAGTGGCGAAAGCGAGCGCGAGGGATCGGCCGAAGAGGCGGGAGAAATCGCGGCGCGAAAAGCTGTGGCGGGTCATGAATGCTCCTGTGGAAAAATTTCGGTGGGATAGTAACCTTCGGTGCGGAGATAAACAAGGAACGGATTGGTGGTGTGATATTTCAATGCCACGTGACAAAGCGCAAGAATTCATGAGGAGGCCGAGATGAGCAAAGGGAAAAAGGCTAATCGAAGAGCCAAGAGCGCAGCGAAACCGAAGGCCGCGGCCCGTGTGAGTGTTGGGGTGAACGACAAAGAGTTGCGCGAGTATTTGGCTAGAGTTCTTACTTGGGGCGAGGCGCACGCGGATGGGAAACAAGCGCTTGCGGGACTCGATCCGGCGCACCGGGGCGTGCGTCCTGCGGGATCACCTTATTCGGCATGGGAATTGTTGGAGCATGCGCGAATTTCGCAAGACGATATTCTGGATTTCTCGACGAATCCGAAATATCGAGCGCGGGAGTGGCCTGCTTCGTACTGGCCGAATTCGCCGGCGCCGCCGGACGATGCGGCGTGGGAAAAGAGCTTGAAGGAATTTGCGAACGGCACCGAGGAGATGGTGAAATTGCTGAAAGATCCGCAGACGGATTTATTCGCGAAAATACCGCACGGGACCGGGCAGACGATGCTGCGCCAGGGATTGTTGCTGGCCGACCACAATGCTTACCACCTGGGCCAATTCGTGCTGGTGCGCCGGCTATTGGGAGCGTGGGACCCGAGCTAACGAACGAATCTCGCGAGTTCGCTAGCGAGCCGCTATAATAGCGATGAGGTTTTGAGGAGATTGATGAGCCGTCAACAAGCTGTGGTGGACCCCGCCGCAACGAACGATGCGCAAGAGCGGGTTTGGGACGCGTTCCGCCGCTGGGGATATCTGCAAGCGAATCTGGATCCTTTGGGCGGCCTGGCGCCGGTCGCGATGCCGGAACTGGATGTGTCCGGTCTCGATGCGGACGCGGCGCGGCAATTTTATTGCGGCACGATCGGCGTGGAATTCATGCACATTCCCGAGCGCGAGAGGCGCCAATGGATTCAGGAGCGGATGGAAGCGGAGCACGAAACGCCTGAAGCGGATCGCGTGCGGATTCTGGATTGGCTGGTGCGCGCGGAAATTTTCGAGCAGGTTTTGCAGACGCGTTATCTGGGAACGAAGCGCTACTCACTAGAGGGCGAATCGGCGCTGCTGCCGTTGCTGGACGCGATTTTAAATTCCGCTTCGGACCAAGGGGCGGTGCAAGCGGTGCTGGCGATGAGCCATCGCGGGCGGCTGAACGTGATGGTGCACATCGTGGGACGCGGCGCGGCCGAGGTTTTCGCGCGATTTGAAGATGTGGACCCGCGCAGCGTGCTGGGCGGCGGCGACGTGAAATATCACATGGGCGCTACTGGAGCATTCGAGACGGCGGGCGGCAAGAAGGTGGGAATCCACTTGGTTTCGAATCCGAGCCACCTGGATGCGGTGGATCCGGTGGCGATCGGGCGCACGCGCGCGAAACAGATGCGCCGCGGCGATGCGGGATTGCAGCACGTGGTGCCGGTGATCATGCACGGCGACGCGGCGTTTGCGGGGCAGGGAATTTGGGCCGAGACGCTGAACATGGCGGGCGTCGAGGGATTCACAGTGGGCGGGTCGGTGCACATCATCGTGAATAATTTGATCGGGTTCACCACGATTCCGCGGGATTCACATTCCTCGCGATTTTCGTCGGACCTGGCGAAGCGGCTGCCGATTCCCATTTTTCACGTGAACGCGGAAGATCCGGAAGCCGTGGCGCGCGTGGGGCGGATGGCGATCGATTACCGCTACGCGTTTGGAACGCCGGTGGTGGTGGACTTGATCGGTTACCGGCGGCACGGGCACAGCGAAGTGGACGATCCCACGATCACGCAGCCTTTGCGTTACCGGAAAATCGATGCGCATCCGCCGCTGTGGCAGATTTACGCCGAAAAAATCGGCGTGGATGCGAAGCCGATTGTCGAACGAGTGCGCGAGGAATTGGATGCAGCGCAGAAGAGCGCGTTGGAACTCGAGAAAAATCCGCCGATGCGGAAACTGCCGCCTTATTGGGATCCCTATCGCGGCGGGCGCTACAACGCTTCAATGGAAGTGGAGACGGGAGTGGCGCAAGAGGAATTGGCGGCGGTTGGCGAAGCGCTGACGCGCTATCCCGAAGGATTTCACATCCATCCGAAAGTGAAAAAGCTGCTGGAGCAGCGCGTGGAAATGACGCAGGGAAAGCGGCCCATCGATTACGGCATGGCCGAGGCGCTGGCTTTCGGCACGCTGCTGAAGCAGCGGGTTCCGGTGCGGCTGAGCGGGCAAGACAGCCGGCGCGGAACGTTCAATCAGAGGCACGCCGCGCTGATTGATATCGAGACGGAAGAAGAATACGTCCCGCTGCAGCACGTGGGGCACGGCGAAGCGTGGTTTGAAGCGATCAATTCGACGCTGTCGGAAGCGTCAGTACTGGGATTTGAATATGGCTTCAGCCGCGATTTTCCCGAGGCGCTGGTGCTATGGGAAGCGCAATTCGGCGATTTCGCGAATGGCGCGCAGATCGTGATTGACCAATTTATTTCCGCGGGCGAAGACAAGTGGAATTTGCTTTCTGGCGTCACGCTTTTGTTGCCGCACGGATACGAAGGGCAAGGGCCGGAACATTCCAGCGCGCGCATGGAACGATTTTTGCAATTGGCGGCGCGCGACAATATCCAGATCTGCCAGCCTTCGACGGCCGCGCAATATTTTCATTTGTTGCGGCGGCAAGCGTTGCGCGCGTGGCGCAAGCCGCTCGTGGTGTTTACGCCGAAGAGCATGCTGCGGAATCCGGTGGCGTCTTCGTCACTGGCGGATCTGGCGGCGCCGCGATACCAGAACGTGATTCCAGACTCGGGCGACGGCAGCGCGAAGCGCGTGTTGCTGTGCACGGGCAAAATCCGGCATGAATTGATTGCCGAGCGGAAACGCCGGAAAGATACGGAAACGGCGATAATTTCACTCGAGCAGCTTTATCCTTTCCCCGAAGCCGAACTGGCCGCGGAGATGGACCGGCACGCGAACGCGCGCGATTTTGTGTGGGTGCAGGAAGAGCCGGCGAATATGGGCGCGTTGGCTTTCTTGCTGCCGCGCTTGGAACGGCTGGCGCGCGGGCGCGGAGTGCTTTCAGTGAAGCGGTCGGCGAGTGCAAGCCCGGCGACCGGTTCGCACAAGGCGCACGAGATGGAGCAACACACCTTGCTGACGGTAGCCTTCGGCGGGGCACAGAAAAGCTAAAGCTCCCAGCTTTTTACTTCGTCGAAACTATGAAGCTTTGCGGTCCTGCTCCCGGGTGGAGTTCGTTCGCGGCAAATCCCGCCTTGCGGAACATTTCATCGTACTCGGACATCGGGTAGGCGTCACCCGCGCGCGTGGTGCCGAGCATGATCATGCTGAACGCAGCGGGCGCGGGCGGGCTGACGCGATCTTCATTGGGCACAAATTCCGCCGAAACGGCGCGGCCGCCTGTTTTGAGCGCGGCATGAACTTTGCGCAGCAATGGGACGATTGTTTCCTGATCGAAGTGGTGCAGGAAACCGGTCAGCAAAACCAAGTCGTAATCTTTCCCAAAGTCCACCTCGAATGCGCTGCCCGGGATTTTGTGATAACGCGCGGCGACTCCCGCGGCCTTGGCATTTTCTTCGGCTACTTGCAGCACTTGCGGCCAATCCACGGCGAAAATTTCGGCGTTGGGATTTTGTTTCGCGATGGTGACGCCGTACATGCCGTGTCCCGCGGCGATGTCCAGCACTTTCCATTTTTCTCCCGACTTCGCGACCAGCAATTCCGCCATCGCTGCGGCAGGCATACGCTGCAGTCCGCTCATGGAGCGGGCGAACTCTACCCACTTTGAACTATCCGGCTCGGCGGTGTCTTCTTCGCCCTTGACGGAAGTGCCGGCGCGCACGATGGCGGGAAGGTCGTAGTAAAGATTCATCATTTCCGGAAGTGCCAGGAATTTTGCTGCCGCGCCGACGTAAGCCGGCGAGCGGCCGTCGAGAAACGCGGCGGACTCCGGCGTCAGGGCGTATTGATTGGCATTCTTGGTGAGGAAACCGTTGATGACGAGGTAGTCGCAGAGGATGCGCATGCCGCGATCGCTCGCCTGGCAGCGCTTGGCAAGGGCTGCGTGAGTCGTCGCTCCTTCGCCGACGGCGGTGAAGACGTCCAGCTCGATGGCTGTTTTCAGCGCGGCTGTCTTTTGATAGGCATTGAGAGTTTCGAAAATTCGTTCCGGGTTAGGGCGTGCGGGTTGGGTGCGTGCTGGTTCGGTATGTGCGGCCATTTTGCGTGATCCTCCGGGGAGTGAGATGCGCTACTGGATCGCGGAATTTTCCGCGAAGCACCAGTGCACGAATTCCTGTTTGTATTTGTCGACGACGTAGGCGGGCACGTCCGATTCATTGATATGGCGGTAGCCGAAATCAATTTTGCCGCCGGGCTTCACCGTGCCAAGCAGGTAGCCATAGACGTGGGTTTCCGCCGCGATCGCGTCCGCGTGCTCCGGCGGGAGCGCGTAGCGGACGGCGCCCGCTGAGCCTACGATCCAGCCGGGCAAAACGCCGCCGTGCGTCCGCCAGTATTCCGTATTGAAAATCCCCGCCATGTAAAAGTGCTGGTGACTGGAGATCATGTAGACATGCTTGTGCGCGTCGTTCTGCGCTTTCAGCAAATCGGCGTACACGCGGCGGCCGGTGGCGATGCCCGCGGGCGTCGCGTCCATGGCGTGATTCGCGGCGATGCTATCGGGCGGCGGTTCGTGCGAGCCCACTACGATGGTGGTCGTGAGCGGATTGGCCATGTCGAGCTGAACTATTTTTTCGAACCAGATTAATTGAGGCTCGTCAAATTCGCTGTCGACGGCATTGTCGAGCGTGATGAAGTCAATGTTGTCTTGAATCCAGTGATAGTAGGTCGTCAGTTTGTGGGCGCTGGCGTCGTCGCTGAGGCGCTGTTTGCGGAGCACGGGGGTATCGAGCCAGTCGGCGAACTGCGCCAGATACATTTCGCGCGTGTGCGGCCAGACGGTTTCGTGATTGCCGATTCCCAGGAAAACCGGAAGCGTGCCGAAGGGTGTGAGCTGGCTCTGGATAAAATCGTCCCAGACGATTTGCTGGTAACGGCTGATGCTCAGCGGCTTGGCAATGTTTTCGGGCTGATGCTGGATATCCTCGTCGAAATCGGAATTTTTGCGGAAATCGCCGAGGTGCCAGTAGAAGGAGGCATTGTCCTTCCGTACGCCGGCGGCGATGGCGGGCATGACCACGTCGCCGCAATTGCGCGAATCACCAGAGACGGCAAAAGACCAGGTGGCGTCATTCGCCGGGTTTTGCGCACATGTCACCTGGGGTATTCCGCTGAAGAGGAGCACCGCGAGCAATGGCGCAGAGCCGCCGATTCGCAATTTCATCGAATCGCCGCCGAAACGAGCCGAAGGTGCGTGCGAGAATGCATCAGAGCAGACCGTTATTCTCTCGCGAGATTCCGATGGATGGCAATACCGAAGATATGCGATTCAAGAGCGGAATTCATTTGGGAATGTGCGCGGCTTCGCTTACATTTTGACGCGTGGTGGCGCGCCGGATTTGCGCGCCGCCACATCCGAATTTCGAGGTGAGGGAAATGCAGATCGAGCCGTTTGAGCTGGAGCGCTGGCAGTCGGTATGGGAGAACAAGGTCGAGCTGAATATTTCGGAGAGCGGCGTGCACCCGTTGACGACGGCGGAACTGGTGCCGAATCCTGAGCAGATGCGAAAAATTCTCGATGTGCAGCTGCTTTATCCGCAGACCAACGGCAGCGAGGAATTGCGTTCGCTGATTGCGGGCCTGTATCCGGGCGCGACCGCGGAAAACGTGCTGGTGACCTGCGGCGGCTCGGAGGCGAACTATGTGTCCACGTGGGCGGTGATCGAGCCGGGCGATGAAGTCGTTTTCATGATGCCGAACTACATGCAGATTGCGGGAGTGGCGCGCGCGATGGGCGCGACGGTGAAGCCGCTGTGGCTGCGCGAATCGCTGGATTGGGGAATCAATGTGGACGATTTGCCGCGCGTGGTGACAGAGAAAACGAAGCTGATCGCCATTTGCAACCCGAGCAATCCGACCGGCGCGGTGTTGCGGGACGACATGCGGGCGGCGGTGGTGGCGGCGGCCGCGAAAGTGGGCGCTTGGGTGATTTCGGATGAGGTTTATCGCGGCGCGGAATTCGATGGCGAGTTGACGACGAGTTTTTGGGACAGCGGCTACGAACGAATTTTGTGCACGGCGGGACTGTCGAAGGCATACAGCTTGCCCGGTTTGCGTACCGGGTGGGTGGTGGGGCCGCCGAAAATGATCGAGAAGCTTTGGAGCTATCACGATTACACCAGCATCGGGCCGACGATGTTGACGGACCGGCTGGCGTCAGTGGCGCTGGCGCCCGAGCGGCGCGCGTGGATTTTGCAGCGCACACGAGAGACTTTGCGGAGGAATTATCCGCCTTTGCAGGTGTGGCTTGCGGCGCACGCGGATATTTTTTCGCATGTCCCGCCGCGAGCGGGGGCGATCGCGTGGGCGGGATTGCGTGACGGCAGGAATTCGGCGCAGATGGGCGAGGAATTGCGAGTGAAAAAGAGTGTGCTGCTGGTGCCGGGTGAGCAATTGGGGATGCAATCGTTCGTGAGGTTTGGGTTCGGCGGAGACGCAGAGCATTTGCAGAAGGCCCTTGGACGCATCGATGAGTGGTTGGGAGAAACGCGAGCGGCGAGCGCGAGATGATGGGCGGAGGCTCATGAAGATGCGGGCAGGGCGATGCTTGGCGTTGGTGCTGATGTTCGCGCTGGTGGTTCCGGCGGCTGATGGGCGCGACCCGGTATTCGGACGCAAGGCAATGGTGGTCGCGCAGGAGGATCTGGCGGTTGGCGTTGGCATATCTGTTTTGCGTGCAGGCGGAAACGCGGTGGATGCTGCTGTGGCGGTGGGCTTCGCGCTGGCTGTGACTCATCCTTACGCGGGAAACCTCGGCGGCGGAGGGTTCATGCTGATCCGCATGGCCGATGGGCGCGCTACGTTTATTGATTTTCGCGAGAAGGCGCCGGGGCGCGCGAGCCGCAACATGTACCTGGATGCCGCGGGGAATCCCACCAACGATAGCGTGGTGGGATGGCGCGCGGCGGGAGTGCCGGGGACCGTTCGCGGATTCGAACTGGCGCATGAAAAATACGGACGAAAACCATGGGCTGAGCTGGTAAATCCCGCGGTGGCACTTGCCGAGAAGGGATTTCCCGTTTCGCGCTGGCAGATGAATTCGTGGAAGCGCTCGGCGCCGCTGCTTTCGCAATTTCCTGAATCGCAGCGCATTTTTCTGAAGGGAGGGGCGTTCTACGATTGGCAGGAGACTTTCCGGCAACCGGAGCTTGCGCGCACGCTTGAGCGGATTGCGCGTCTAGGCGCGCAAGATTTTTACGAAGGCGAGACGGCGCATCTGTTGGCGAGCGCGATGACGAAAAACGGCGGATTGATTACGCTTGCGGACTTGCACGACTACAAAGCCGTGGAGCGTACGCCGCTGGAACGCGATTACAAGGGCTATCGCGTCATTACGTCGCCGCCGCCGAGTTCAGGTGGCGTCGGGCTGCTGCAAATGCTCGCGATGTTGAACGGCACCGGCTACGAAAAATATGGCGCAGGCTCCGCGGAGGCTTACCACTACATGGCGGAAGCGATGCGGCGATCTTTCGCGGACCGCAGTCAGTACCTGGGGGATCCGGATTTCGTGAAGAATCCGATTGCCGCGCTGTTGGATCCGGCTTACGTGCGCTCGCGAACTGCGACGATTGATCCGGAACATGCGACGCCCAGCGATCAAGTGAATCCCGGTCTTCCGGCGGGCAGCGAAGGCACGAACACCACGCACTACAACATTGTGGATGATGAGGGCAACGCCGTGTCCGTGACTTACACGCTCAATAATGGATACGGAAGCGGCGTGACGGTGCCGGGTCTAGGGTTTTTGCTGAACGACGAGATGGACGATTTTTCAGCGAAGCCTGGGTCGCCGAATATGTTCGGGTTGGTGCAGGGCGAGGCCAATGCGATTGCGCCGGGAAAGCGGCCGCTCTCGTCCATGGTGCCTACGATTATTTTGAAGGACGGCAAACCGTTTCTAGTGCTCGGCGCGCCGGGTGGGCCGGTGATCATTACGGCTGTCTTGCAGGCGATTCTGAACGTGATTGATTTTGGGATGAATGCGCAAGACGCGGTGGATTTTCCGCGCGTGCATCAACAATGGAAGCCAGATCGGCTCGATGTGGAAAAGGGAGTTTCGCCGGACACGATTGCTTTGCTGCAGCACATGGGCTACGCGGTGGAGATTGGGAATCCGGAAGTGACAGCGCGGGTGGAAGCGATCGAGATCAGCGATGGCTGGTTGCAGGGCGGGCATGATGAGCGGGGACCGGGGAAGGCTGCGGGGTACTGACAAACCCGAGTTCAAAGTTAAGAGTTAACAGTTCACAGTTGTAAGTCGAAAGCAAAAGTCGAAAGATTTAACGCAGAGGACGCAGAGAAAACCGGGAGACCGCAGAGAAACCAGTTGCTCGCATGGAATCTGGAGTCGCGTCTGTCGGCTGACAATCCGCCCGAAACTCTACGGCTCTTGGCCCGGCGTGTTCCCACTGCGGATGAAGTAGTGCGGCTTATCTAGATCCGCGCGGACGGCTACGTCGAAGAAGCCCACCATCATTTCATCGTAGGTTTGATCGCCCCACCGGACGGCTGCGTCTGGATCGGGATTGTGCGGATTATTCTTCGAGTTGTCGTACCAGGCGACGGCTTGGAGCACCGTGCCGGCTGGCAGCGAGCGCGGCTCAGCGAGGCGATAACTTAACTGCCAGTAAAAATCGTAGTGCACGCATAGCAGCGGTTCGACGCTGCCGTCCGGGTGCAGGATATTGTATTCGAAGCGCTTTCCGCGCAGGTGCATGTGCGGGAAAAAGCTGAGCAGCAGCGCGTCATTCGGCAGCGAACCGTGGACCTCGACGCGGTAGTCATCCACGCCGGGCGGAATGACGAAGCGGTCGTTGGTCAGTTGCAAAGTCAGAACGCGCTTCTGCGGCGGCTGTTTGGCAAAGATGATGCCGATGCTGGTCTGATCGCTGGCGGGCTTGCCGCGCGCCATGTAATGCATTTGAAAAACCAGATCCGAGCCCTTCGGTATGAATTTGGCCATGCCGGCAGGCCAATTGTCCGGCGAACTTCCGGGCGCGTAGACCAGCAATATGTCGGCGGTGGTGAAATGCGTGTCCTCGCGGTCCCGCGCGTCGCTCATGTCCGCGCCCGTGAACGGAACGCCCACTGGCGCATGGCGCAGCCAGTTGGAACCGGGCGGGCGAACATAGACGACTGCATGGTGGACGTTCGCGCGGCTCGATGGGCGTATCTCGGACATCTCCACCCATTTGTCTTCGGTGAAACTGGTGGGAACGATTTCGTAGGTGTAGTCAATGTCGCCGTGCGCGGGAAGCGCGACGGGCTTGGGCATCTGCACTACGACGTCCGGTTGCGGAATCATCCAACCCTGCGGCCAGTTTCGCGCAGGCGGCGCGTCTCCGGGATTGCCAGGGGGCGCGCTTGCGCTGGCCCATGAAACGAGCGTGTCTATCTCGCGCTGGGTGAGTGATGGGTCGTTCGAAAAGTGGCCGACCTGTGGATCGGCGAACCATGGCGGCATTTCGCGTTTGCCGACGGCCGCGGCGATGGATTGCGCGAAGGGGCGCGTTTGATCGTAAGTCAACAGCGGCATCGGCCCGATTTCGCCGGGGCGATGGCAGCTCTGGCAATGCTGCTGCAAGACGGGCAGAACATCGCGATAGAAAGTAGGCGTCGCGCTCAATGATCGTTGCGCCGGCGGGTTATCCTGAGCAAACAGCACAGCGGCAATCGCAGAAACGAGCCGCGCAGCCAGTGGCAGAGAGATTCTCAAGACAATCATTATGGATGCAAAGCCGTCTGGCGGGGTTTCGATTCGCGACGCGGATGCTGCCATCGTGCTTCCGTTGACTTCGGCTCGGCAGCCGCCATAAGATGACGCGCAGCCGGGACCCTGCCCGCCTGCCATGAAAGCGCGTCCACCTGAGAACGAAACGGCGAGACTCGACGCGCTGCAGCGCTACGCAGTCCTCGATACGCTTCCCGAACAAGAATTTGACGATCTTTCGCGGATGGCTGCGCTGATTTGCGGCACTCCGATCGCGTTGGTCAGCCTGGTGGATGTTGACCGGCAGTGGTTTAAATCCAACATTGGAATGGAGGAGAACCAAACTCCACGCGATGTGGCGTTCTGCGCGCATGCGATTTTGCAGCCGGACGTGATGGTGGTGCCGGACGCGCTGGAGGACGAGCGCTTCCGCAATAATCCACTGGTTACCGGAGAGCCCAAGATTCGGTTTTACGCCGGGGCGCCGCTAATGACTCGCGAAGGCTACGCGCTGGGAACGCTGTGCGTGATGGATCGCGTTCCGCGGCAATTGTCGCCCGAACAATTGGAAGCGCTGCGCGCGCTGGGCCGTCTCGTGGTCGCCCAGTTGGAGCTTCGCCGCAGCGTCGCGGATTTATCTAAGGCGATTCGCGAACGCCGGCTCACCGAAGAAGAACTCGATCAGCTTTTTACGCTCTCGCTGGATATGCTGTGCATCGCCGGCTTCGACGGATATTTCAAGCGCCTCAATCCAGCATGGGAAAAAATCCTGGGTATTCCCACGGCGGAGTTGCTTTCCAAGCCCTACAGCGAGTTCGTTCATCCCGACGATCGCGCGATTACGGAAGCCGAGGCGCAGAAGATTGACGAAGGCGAGCAAGCGATATCGTTCGAGAACCGGTACCGGCGCGCGGACGGTTCCTATCGCTGGCTACTGTGGAACGCGACGCCCAGCATGGAGCAGAAACTCGTTTTTGCGGTGGCGCGGGATATCACGCAACGCAAAGAAGCCGAGCGCCGGCTTTCGACTGGTTACGCAGTGACGCGTGTATTGGCGGAAGCGGAATCGTTGGACGCAGCCGTGCCGCTACTGCTGATGTCCATCTGCGAGGGGCTGAGCTGGGATGTGGGAGCGTTGTGGCGAGTGGATGAGAATGCGGACGTTTTGCGTTGCATGGATTTATGGCACCCGCCAAATCTGAACTTTCCAGCGTTCGTTAAGGCGACGCGCGAATCTACATTCGCACGGGGCGTGGGTCTCCCGGGGCGAGTTTGGGAAACGTGCCAGCCAGTATGGCGACCGGAATTGCACGAGGGCGCGAATTTTCCGCGTGGGTCTTTTGCGCACGCGGAGGGTCTGCACTCGGCGTTCGCCTTTCCGATACGTCTGGGCGAACACGTGGCGGGCGTGATTGAATTTTTCACACGGCAGTCGCGCAAGCTGGAGCCCGACGTGATGGAAATGTTCGATTCGATCGGGAGCCAGATCGGACAATTCATCGAGCGGCGGCGCGCGGAGATGGAATTGAAAATGTATGCGGATTATCTGGAAGCGGCGAGGCACGCGCAACAAGAGGATGCCCGGCGCCTCGCGCAGTTGGTGAAGGAACTGGAAATCGCCAAAGCGAAAGCGGAGGACGCCACGCGCGCGAAGAGCGAGTTTCTGGCCAACATGAGCCATGAAATTCGCACGCCGATGAATGCCGTCATCGGCATGACCGACCTGGCGCTGGAAACGAAGATGTCTCCGGAACAGAGGCAATATCTGCAGACAGCGAAGAGTTCAGCCGGTTCGCTGCTGAATTTGATCAACGACATTCTCGATTTCTCGAAGGTGGAGGCGGGTAAGGAAGAGTTGGAGCACATCGAGTTTCGCCTGCGCGATTCGATGGACGATACGCTGAAGTCCCTGGCGTTGCGCGCGCAGGAAAAGGAAATCGAGCTGGCTTCGTATTTTCCGGCGGACGTGCCAGACGCGCTGATCGGGGATCCGGACCGGCTTCGGCGCATCGTCGTGAATCTGGTGGGGAATGCCATTAAGTTCACCGAGCGCGGGGAAGTCGTACTGCGCGGCAATCTGGAATCGCAAGCGAAGGACGACATTCTGTTGCATTTTTCCGTGACGGATACGGGCATCGGAATTCCGGTCGAGAAGCAGCAGCGGATATTCGAAGCGTTCGCGCAGGCGGACACTTCCACAACGCGTAAGTATGGCGGCACAGGATTGGGCTTGGCGATTTCGGCGCAGCTCTGCGAATTGATGAGCGGAGTGATGTGGGTGGAAAGCGAGGTGGGACGGGGAAGCACGTTCCATTTCACGGCTCACTTCGCGCGGCCGGAAGTGTCCTCAGAAAAAGTGGCGGAGCCAGCGCCGGTGAAATTGCAGGATTTGCCCGTTTTGGTTGTGGACGACAATGCGACGAGTCGGCAAATCCTCGAGGAGATGATCGGCAATTGGCGGATGAAGCCAGTCACCGCGAAGGACGGGCCGTCGGCGATGGAAGCTTTGCGGCGTGCGCACAAACAGGGCAATCCGTTTCGATTGGTGTTGCTCGACGCGCACATGCCGGGAATGGACGGGTTCGACGTGGCCGCGCAGGTGAAGCACGACCCCCGTTTGCGCGGTACAACGCTGATACTTCTAACTTCTGCCGGGCACACGGAAGACATCGCGCGGGCAAAAAGTCTGGGCGCAGCGGCAGCGTTGACGAAGCCCGCGAAGCAGTCGGAGTTGTGGGACACGATCATTACGGCGTTGCACGTGGCGGGACGGCAGAAGTCGCGCCCTTCGATCGCGCAGACACGCGCTCGCACGGCTAGCCAGCCTTTGCGGATTCTGCTCGCCGAAGACAATCCGGTGAATCAGGAAGTGGCGGTGCACTTGATCGAGCGGCGTGGGCATTCCGTAATCGTCGCCGAAAATGGGCGGCAAGCTATCGAAGCGCTGGACCGGCATAAATTTGATCTGGTGTTGATGGATGTGCAGATGCCGGAGATGGGGGGCCTGGAGGCAACACGGATCATTCGCGAAAAAGAAAAAGTCAGCGGGCAGCATCTGCCGATTATCGCCATGACGGCACACGCTATGCAGGGAGACCGCGAACAGTGCCTCGAAGCGGGGATGGACGGGTACCTGGCGAAGCCGATTGACCCGAAGACGTTTCTGCAAACTGTGGAGGGAATGTCGGAACGTGCGGCAGGAAGCGAGGCCGCGCAAGGCCAAGAAGCGGCGGGGGCCGCAGGCGCTCTCGATGGTAAGGCGCTGCTGGCGCGCTTCAGCGGGAATCGCAAGTTGCTGCGAAATATCGTGAAGACTTTCCGCGAGGATTGCCCGCGAATGATGGACCGTATTCGCACCGCGCTGACGGCGCGCGATGCGGTGGCCCTGGCCGATGGCGCGCACGCGCTGAAAGGCTCGATCGGTAACTTCGGCGAATCGGCAGCGCTGGAAACCACACGCGAGATGGAAAAAGCCGCGCGGCAGGGTAAACTCGACGGCACCTGGGAGCTGTACGCGACGCTGGAAGACCAGATCGCATTGCTCCTGCCGGCTTTACATACGATCGGCGCCAAAAAAACAAAATCGCAGCAACAGGCCCGTCCACAACATTCCGCCGGGAGGAAAAGATGACGCGCATTTTGGTTGCCGATGATGACCGCACCACCCGCTTGCTCCTTTCCGAGACACTGCGGGCGCAGAAATACACTGTGGTGGCGGTGGAAGACGGCGCGACTACTTTGAAAAAATTGAAGGAGAGCAAGTTCGATCTGGCGCTGCTGGACGTGTGGATGCCGAAGATGAACGGCCTGGAAGTGCTGGCGAAACTGCGCAACGCGAAGACTCGGCCGAAAGTGATTGTGATGACCTCCGACGACACGCCGCAGACGTTGCTCAGTGCGATTCGCGAGGAAGCATACACCTACGTTGCGAAGCCGGTGGATCCGCAGGCCCTCGTGGTGCTGGTGAAGGAAACCCTGGCGAAAAAACCGGGGCAGGGTTCGATCGAGGTAGTTTCGGCCAGCCCCAATTGGGTGGAGTTGGTTGTTCCGTGTTCGCTGGAAGAGGCGGAACGAATCGAAGCGTTCATGGCGCATTTGAAGACTGGGCTTTCCGAGGACGTGCGCCGCTCGGTGGGGCAGGCGTTTCACGAGCTTTTACTGAATGCCGTGGAATGGGGCGGAAAGCTCGATCCGAATCGTAAGGTGCGGATTTCCTATTTGCGCGCGCGGCGGATGCTGATGTATCGCATCGCGGATCCCGGGCCTGGCTTTAAGTTTAGCGACCTGGAACATGCCGCGATCTCGCACGAAGCCGATGAACCCACCAAGCACGACCAAGTTCGCCAAGATAAGGGGTTGCGCCCCGGCGGGTTCGGCTTGCTTCTGACGCAAGCCAACGTGGATGAACTTCTTTACAACGAGAAGCAGAACGAAGTGGTGTTTGTAAAATACCTCGAGGAATAAGCCGGCCGCGGCCCGGCGGCTCGCGGCGAGTAACGGCGAATCGCGACTTTTGCACGCCTGTTTCATGGTAGCTTGGCCATTGTGGTAAATTCGAAGTTAGATGGCTATCATGCGGAAGCTGCTGATTTTCGTGTTGTTTCTATGCGTGCTGGCGCTGGTCGTGATCGAGATTTTCCCCAGAGTGCAGCGCCAGGACCCGTCCGCAAAACCCGCGCAAGCCTCGGTGTGGAACTCCGTCTCGGTGCGCGGCACTTTTGCGGGCCTGCAAGTTCATGAAGTGGATCCCACGCACGTCCAACTCGTCTTTTACTATGACCTCGACAACAACACCGATGCGGATTACCAGCTCACCAAAGGGCCGGAAACGGTAGTCATGATGCGACTGAAATCCAACGGAAGTTTGAGCTCCGATGAGCCGATGGAGCTGGACCATTCAGTGTTTTTGCCGGCACGAAACCGCACGCGCATCTCGCTCGAAAGCACGCAAGCGTTTAGCTGGCCTTCGGGAATGCAGGCCGGACAGGTGGGACCCGCAAACCAGGACAAATTCCGGGGACTCGTCGCGCAGCAAGTAGGAAGCTGCAGCGGATTTGTGCTGTTCGACCAGGCGAAGCACATTCAAATTGAGCTACCCGGCGGGTGGCAGGAATTACAGGCCCCGGCGACGGCTGCGGGCCTCAATTAAAGCGTTTACCGGTGTGGAAGAAACACAGTCGCGGCGTTGAAGCAGGCAGAGTGGCATCGTAGAATGGTCAAAACAAGGGCGTGTGGCCCTTGGATGACAAGCGCCATCCATGACTGAGATTCCAGAACAAAATGGTGGTTCCAGTCCGGCGGCGGTACCGGTAAAAGACCGGCGCCTGCACGCGCGACAGCGCGTTTCCTCGCTCACTTACGTGGACTTGGGCGAAGACAATGGCGGTATCGTGCTCAATGTCAGTGAAGCGGGTCTACGGATTCAAGCGGCGGCGGGGTTGGATGAGGGGCCTATCTCGATCCGCCTGCAGCTTCCGGGAAGTCGCAAGCGGCTGGAAGTGAACGCCGAGGTTGTGTGGGTGGGCGCGTCGCGCAAGGAAGCGGGACTGCGCTTCGTGGATCTTTCCGAAGATGCGCAGCGGCAAATCCAAAAATGGATGGCGCGCGAGGCGTCGCCAGGCGGTGCGATCGAGGAAGAAGAAATCGAGCATGAAGCGGATTCGACGCTTGCTCAGCCGAGCCTTGAGGAGGACGTCCCGGCTGAGGAGGCATTCGCTGCGCGGCGGGATCCGCCGATTGACGACGAACCCGCGTTCGACGATGACTTCGCCCCTGAGGACGAGCCGGCTTTGAACACTGACGAGATTGCTGAAGAAGAGGCTGCGGAACATCTGCACGACGCTGCCGCGAAAGCTTCCGAGGCTGCACCCGTGCTGGAAGCGCCTGAAAAGATCGCCGAAGCAAGCCCGGCACCAGTAAAAGCATCGACGCCCATCGCAGCGCGTACTGCTGAACCGGAACCACCGAGAGTGCAAATTCCGGAGGTGCGCAAGACGGAGCCTGAACCCGCGGTCGTCGAGGAGTCGGTTCCGATACCCACAACGACGCCTGAGCTGCCCGTTTCCGTTTTTAATGGGATCAGCGGCACGCACGGCGCGCCGAGTATGGGATTCGCATTTTCCAGTCCGGCGCGCCTTGCGCCGAGGACTTCTCCGGTCGCTGGAGATGCGCCGCTTTTCGTTCGGCCACATCGTCCGGCGCAAACGCAAGATGACGACGGCTCGAAGAGCTATCGCGTGAAGCTGCAGAGCGGATGGTTCATTGCGGCGCTATTGTTTTTGCTTGCGTTGATTTCATTTATTGCCGGGATGGCGGTGCGGCGCGGAGCCTTGAACAGCGTGATCGGCCAACCCGACGAGCCTGCGCACCCGCAAAGCGCTCCGCGGCTTACAACTGCGACGCCGCAGACTACTCCGTCGGCGGACGCCTCAACGGGCGATCCAGCCCGGGTGCCTGTGAAGCCTCTAGAAATTGAGGTTGTGGATTCCGGCGGCCGGCGATGGGAGATCCCCGCAGCGTCTGGTACGAATCATGCGGATGAGAACGCTGAGCCCTCGCCGTCGGCAAGCGACGCCGCGCCGCCCGTTGCCAATGACTCGTCCGCTGCGCACAAGCCCGCTGAGCCAGCGCGAACCGCGCAAGACGCATCGTCAACGGCTGCCGGCGCGGATAAGGCATCCGCACCGCTGATGTTGACTTTGCCCGAAACGCCTATCAGCGCGTCGGGTTCGGTGGCGATCCGTTCGCGCGGCGAAGTTCCGGTCCCGGCCGGCGCTGCGAAATCCGCGCAAGAAGGACGCAACCTGCAGATCGGCCAGCTCACGAATCTCGTTGAGCCGGTTTATCCGCCGGACGCGCTGAAGCATCGCATCGAAGGGACTGTGAAATTGCAAGCGGTGATCGGAGTGGACGGCGCGATCAAGAGTTTGGAGCCGCGGAGCGGACCGGAACTTCTGATTCAAGCCGCTATGACTGCGGTGCGCGACTGGAAGTACAATCCCACGACATTGAACGGCAAACCCATCGAAACACAAGAAGACGTCAGCTTCGTATTCCGGCTGCCTAACTAAGTCTCGCGCGAAAATATGCTCGCGCGCACCGGTTCCTTCGATTCCATCGCAACTAGACAGCACGCTTCGGCTGCAAGAATGATTGACGATGGGTGCAGGCGGCGTATAGGATGGCTGCGATTTCATTTTTATACGGAGGCAAAAATGGCAAAGAGCAGGCTCACGAAGGTAGCGGAAGGAATCGGCGGCGCAATCGGCCGCGCGGATCGTACGGCGCAGAAAGTAGCAAAAGCGGGAGTAGTCGCAAAAAAGGAACTGGCAGAATTGTCGAAGGAAGTGGATTCACTCAAGAAGAGATTGCAGAAAGCCACGAAGAAGTTGCAGAAGGCATTGCGTTAGAGTTTGCGCAGATTGGAACTCAGGCTTCGCCGCGGGGGGCGGCGAAGTTTTCTCAGAGCTTTTTCCTGACGATCGACCCGGATCGCCCAAGGCTGTTTCCTGCTGTCTCGCAGCGGGATCAAACAAGACCTACTGGCCGCTGCACTCGCAACCGGACCACTCTTGTTTCTATTTCGCCTACAAATACTTCCGTTTTAATCCGAGCGCGAATACGCCACACCCGAGCATGAGGAGCGAAGAAGGCTCCGGTACCGCAACGGGCTGACCGCTCAGAATTCTCAGCGGCCATTTAATCCTTGGCATCAGTCCGTTGCGTAGCCGGCCCGGGCCATCGGAAGAACTCAAATTGCTGTCACCGCGATGTCCAGAACCCAAATCAATTCGATCGGGTCCAGCACCGGTTGAAAGCTGCCCCGCGGGTCCCGATCCTGTCGGCATGCCTGCGTAATAGTAGTATCCTCCGCCGCCATAGAAATTCGCCGCCCACAGAGACGCGGTTGTTGAATCATCGTTCGTGCCCTGATTGGAACCGGCGTCGTTAGCGAATGCGCCATACGTCAACGCCTCTTCCTTCGAGGAATTCGAAGAGTTAGAAGAGGTCAGCTGAATTGCAGCGGGCGACGAGTCGCTCCAAATCGCCGGTGTGCGACTCAGCGGCATATTGTCCTCGGGCACGAGGCCGGCTTCCTTGAGCCGGATCTTTGCAAACGTCGGCTTCGTGGAGTTCGCTGCCGCGGCAGCCGCGGCGTCAAACGCGTCGGCGCGAACAGGCGCTACGAATTTCTTGCTGTCTGCGCGTACGATTACCGGCAAAGCCAGGCACAACAGGAGTCCGTACAGCGTGACAACGGAAAGCGGTAATTCGGAGGTACGGCGAAAGCGAAAAACCTTTCGAATTGGCATGGATCCCCGACCGACGCGGGCTGGCGCGCGGCAGATGTAAATCTAGTGGGAACAAGTCGATTCCGCCATCGGGCGAATCGCGTAAGTTGCGCGCGAGCCCGCTTGTGCTTGTCGGCAGAACTACGCAATCGCGAATACAGGGTTTTGCTGGCGAAGAGCGCGCGAATACGCACAAGCAGATATGTCGGGTGAACTACGGATGTGTAGCGCGGCTGAGAATCAGGTCGGGATTGTTTAACGATCGACGGAGGCCCAAAATCAGTTGTGGCTCTGGCTCGACTCGCTTTGGATCGGTTTCGTCAGGGCGCCGACTCGCTTCAGCGCATCCTGCGTCGCGATCAAAGTTGCGCCTAACGTTTTCAGCTCCTGGAGTGTGCGTTTTGACTCTTCCGGGTTCAACGTTTCGATCGCGTCCCGCACCACGGACACGCGGCGTCCGCGTTCCAGTAGTCCTTTGGCAGCGAGGCGAACGCAATATTCGGTAACAACTCCGAACACGATAAATTCGGCGTCGCGCGGCAAGCGCGCCAGGAGCGATTCCGCGTGGCGGCTTTGGAAGATGTCGAGCGTTTGTTTTTCCAGTACGATTTGCTGGTATTGCGCAAGATTCTCGGGGAGCTTCGCGCCGGATTCATTCGATATTGTGACGAATTTGTCCGCCAGGGCTTCGGGCACCAATTTCGCGCCCGCCGACCCGCGGATGCAGTGTGGCGGAAACTGCGCGAACTCCGGATCGTTTGCTTCGTGGATGCAGCCGTGGGAAACAAGAAAGACGCGGCCTTCACGTGCCGCAATCGTGAGGCGGCGGAGATTTGGCAGAAGTTTCTCGGCGCCGGGAACGTAGAGTTTCCCGCCCGGCTTCATGAAATCTTCTTGGGCATCAACCTCCCAGAAGATCACGTCCTTCGAGATCGTTTGATTTTCCATCCATCTAATTTTAGCACCTGGCCTGTGAGCGCACGAGAGCTGGCCCCTGTCAGCCACTGACGCGCCGCCCTTGGTGCTGTCGGCTTCCTTTGACTGTTGATTGATGTTAGTTTGCAAATGAAACTGGAAGCCATTTTCCGCGACACTCATATGCCCGAGCGATTCGTATTCTCCGGACTCCGAGAACTTTTTGCCAAGGCCAACGAGGAGAAGTCCGGCGACCAATTGGCCGGAATCGCGGCGGGATCTGAGCGCGAGCGCGTCGCCGCCAAGCGCCAGCTTGCCGATTTGCCGCTCGACGAAATTGTGCGGCGGCCGCTGATTGATCCCGATGACGACGACGTCAGCTGGCTGACTCTGGAAACGTTCGACCAGCAGGGTTTCGCGCCGCTCAGAAGCATGACCGTCGGCGAATTTCGCGAGTTCCTTCTGGAAGATTCCACCGGCGAAGCGGAGCTGCGCAACATTCAGCGCGCGATCATCCCGGAAATCGCCGCAGCCGTGGCGAAAATCATGAGCAACAAGGATCTGGTGCTTGCGGCAGCCAAGATTCGCAACGTCACTCGTTGCCGTAACACTATGGGCGAGCGCGGCGTGCTCGGCATTCGTGTTCAACCGAATCATCCGGTGGACGATCTCGGCAGCATTTTGCTGGCGGCGCTGGAGGGATTGTTTTACGGATGCGGCGACGCTGTGATTGGCGTGAATCCCGCCGCAGATTCCGTGGAGACGGTCGGCGCAATTCTGCATGCGCTCGATCGTCTGGTGGCTGCCTGCAAAGCGCCGACCCAAACCTGCAGCCTTGCGCACATCTCAACGCAACTCGCTGCGCTCACCCGCGGGGCGCCCGTGGATTTGCTTTTTCAATCCGTGGCCGGCACCGAAGCCGCGAATCGCAGCTTCGGCGTCACTCTCGCTATGTTGCGCGAAGGCCGCGAACAAGTGCTGACGCATCACCGCGAGCGGAATGACGTCGCGTGGAAGGGCGAGAACGTGATGTATTTCGAGACGGGGCAGGGAAGCGCGCTTTCCGCGGAGGCGCACTGCGGCGTGGACCAGCTCACGCTCGAAGCGCGCGCGTATGGAGTGGCTCGAGTGTTCGATCCATTTTTGGTGAATAGCGTCGTCGGCTTTATCGGGCCGGAATATCTCTTCAATGAGCGGCAAATCATTCGCGCGGGCCTGGAAGACCATTTTATGGGCAAGCTGCTGGGGCTGCCAATGGGTTGCGACGTTTGCTACACGAATCACGCTGAGGCCGATCAAAACTCGGTGGACAATCTACTCTTGTTACTCGGCGCTGCTGGATGCAACTACTTCATGGGCGTGCCGTGTGGCGACGATGTGATGCTGAACTACCAATCCACGAGTTATCACGACGCGATTGGCGTGCGGCGGATTTTCAACTTGCGCCCTGCGCCGGAATTTTTGGCGTGGCTCGAGGAGACTGGGATTTATCGCGACGGTGAGCCCGCGAAATTCGATGCGTCGGTGCGGCGTCTGCTGATGCAAGGCCTGCAGACATCGCTCGAAGGGATCGCGTAAATGCCCGATCGCCGCGACGAATTGGCCGCGAATTCCGGATGGTCTGAGCTGGTGCGCAGGATTCGGGCGCGCACTCCGGCGCGCCTGCTGGCCGGCCGCGCAGGCGCTGCCTATCATACGGAAACTCAAATCCAATTGCGAGAAGATCATGCCGCGGCGCGCGATGCGGTGCGAGCGGAATTCGACATGCTCGCGGCGTTCGGCGCGGAATTCGTTGAAAAATGGAGATTGTTCGAAATTTGTACGCGGGCATCCACTAAGGACGAGTATTTGTTGCATCCGTCTCTTGGACGGGAATTCGGCGATTCCGCGCGAGCAGAGATATTGCGGCGCTGCGTGCCGGGTCCGGATTTTCAAATCGCGATTGGCGATGGATTGTCGGTTCCGGCGATTCGCGCGCAAGTTCCGGCGCTGCTGCCGTTGCTTGTCTCGGGGGCCGAGGCGCGCGGCTGGAGCGTGGGGCAGGCATTCGCCATCAAGTATTGCCGCGTGGGGATTTTGAATGAGATTGGCGGGGCGCTTAAACCGCGAGTAGCCATCCTGTTGATCGGTGAGCGCCCGGGGTTGGCCACGGCGGAGAGTTTATCGGCGTACATAGCGTACCAGCCTCGCGCGGCGCATTCGGACGCAAATCGCAATCTGATTTCCAATATTCACGCGCGAGGATCGAGCGCCGAAGATGCGGCGGCGCGGATTCTGAATTTGTGCGCGCAGATGATGAAGATAGGCGGCAGCGGCTATGCCTTGAAAGAAGACCGCGCGCAGTTGGAAAGTCTCTGATGAAGATGACCTCCAGTCTCTGAAAAACGCGCAGCAACGTCGTTCTAAGGGCGAAGTGCGCCCAGGAATCCGCTTTGTTCCAAGGACATCGCGAAAAGCAGATCCTTCGCTGCGCTCGGGATGACACGCGCTCAGCTTTTTCGCGCAATTGAGTGCACGGATCAATCGTCAGACATTTTCCCGAGGTAGAGCGCCATGCCGACCGCGGCGTGCATCCCCAACTTTTCTAGCGCGCGAACTTCTTTTTGGCTGCGAATTCCACCGGCGGCGGTGATCGGCAATTTCGTGAGGCGCCGGAGCTTTCGAAACCACGCGAGATTTGCGCCTTGCATCGTTCCTTCGCAGTCAACATAGGTGGCAAGAAATTCGGAGCAATAGGGTTCGAGCTGCGAAATTACCTGGTCTGGGCGCAATGCCAGCCGTTGCCGCCATCCGCGCACGACGATGTGCCCAGCCTCCGTATCGATGGCAACAATCACACGCTTGCGGCCGACGCGCTTTCGCAGCTTGCTGAGAAAGTCGTGCGCGACCTTACCGTTGCGAAACGCAGCGCTACCCACGATGATTTTCTCTGCACCCCAACTGAGCAGTTTTTCGGCGCGAGCCATTGTGCGTACACCGCCACCCACGCGAATCTTCATTTTGGCGCGGTTAGAAACAATCTTGACCAAGCGACCGTTCGAACCGGTGCCGATCGCCGCATCCAGGTCGATGACGTGCAGAATCGGATATTTGCGAAAACGCTCGAGCAGACCAAGAACGTCGTCAACGGAAAGCACGCGTCTGCGTCCGCGCACCAGTTGGACGGCCTTGCCGCCTTGCAGGTCAATGCAGGGAATAATCATCGAGTCATTTGCTCATCTCACTGGCTGAGGCGCACGGGCACGCCTTGATCCGCGAGATAGGTCTTTAGTGCGCCGATGGATTGCTCTTCGGAGTGAAAAATGGAAGCGGCGAGCGCCGCGTCTGCTCCGCCTTTGTTGAAGACGTCCAGGAAATCGTCGAACTTTTTTGCGCCGCCGGACGCAATTACGGGAACGGACACGAGGGCAGCGATCGTGGCCGTTAAATCGCAGTCGAATCCGCTGCACGTGCCGTCGCGGTCTATAGAAGTCAGTAAAATCTCACCAGCGCCGCGCGCGACGCCTTCTTGCACCCACGCCGCGGCGTCGAGGCCGGTCGCTTGACTGCCGCCGCGAATGAAAACTTCCCAATGTTTGTCCATTCTCTTCGCGTCCATCGAAAGTACGACGGCCTGCGAGCCGAATTGCGCGGCAAGCTCGGAAATTAATTCCGGGCGTTCGATCGCGGCGGTATTGACGGTTACTTTGTCCGCGCCGGCACGCAGAACGGCGCGGCCATCTTCGAGGCTGCGAATGCCGCCGCCGGCAGTGAAGGGAACATTCAGTTGCCGCGCAACGTTACGAACGGTTTCCAGAAAAGTGGCGCGCCCATCGCGCGAAGCGGTGATGTCCAGTAGTATGAGTTCGTCGGCGCCCTCGCGGTTGTAGCGCGCTGCCAGCGCTTCCGGGTCGCCCATATCGCGCAAATCCTGGAACTCAACGCCTTTCACGACGCGGCCGGCGTTCACGTCGAGGCAGGGAATGATCCGGTGCGCGAGAGTCATCGGGCCCACTCCACAAAATTGCGCAGGATGGCCGCGCCTGCTTCACCCGATTTTTCTGGGTGAAACTGTACAGCCAGCAAGTTATCGTGCTCAATCACCGCGGCAAAGGGGAAGCCGTGATCGCACACGGCTGCGGTATAGGGATCGCAAATGGCGGCCGCATAGGAATGCGCGAAATAAAAGTAGGTGTCGCCGGCGATTCCTCGCAGCAGAATTCCCGGACGCAGCGGCCGCACCTGATTCCAGCCGATGTGCGGCGACTTTACATCCTTCGGCAATGCTTTCACCTGATGGTGAATGAGATCGAGACCCAATTCCCCCGGGGCTTCTTCGCTCGATGCGAATAGCGCCTGCAGTCCAAGGCAGATGCCGAGCACCGGCACGCGCGAATCAATCGCGGCGCGCAACGCGGAAGTCAAATTCCTTTCGCGCAAGCCTGCGACCAATGCGGAGAAGTGCCCGACTCCCGGAAGCACGATCGCTTCGGCGCTGCGAAACTGTTCTGGTGCTGTGACGCGTTCGGTTTCTGCTCCCAACAGGCGGAATGCGCGCTCCACGGACGGCAAATTTCCTGCGCCGTAGTCGATGATCGCAATTTTCATAGCAGGCCCTTGGTGCTGGGCAGCACGCGCCTAAGCTGACGGTCGCGTGTCACGGCAAAACGCAGTGCGCGTGCGAAGGCTTTAAACATGACTTCAATCTGATGGTGCGACGACCGGCCATACATGAAACGCAAATGAACGTTGGCATTCGCCGACTGCGCGAAGGCTTGAAAAAAATCTTCGAGCAGTTCGGTCTGAAAATCGCCTACACGCCGAGCAAGCGGCCGCCACTTGCAGACGAAGTGGGCGCGTCCTGAAAAATCGAGCGCGGCCATCGCGAGCGATTCGTCCATCGGCATCAAAAAGTACCCCGCGCGGAGAATTCCGCGCTTCGAGCCCAGAGCATTCTTTACTGCCTCGCCCAAGGCGATGCCGGCATCTTCGACGGTGTGGTGCTGGTCCACGTCCAGGTCGCCGTGAGCGATGAGTTCCAGATCGAGGCCGCCGTGGCGCGCGATTTGTTCGAGCATGTGATCGAAGAAACGAATTCCGGTGTCAATGCGCGCCCTGCCGCGACCATCGAGATTGAGCTTCACACGGATGTCGGTTTCTTTGGTTTTGCGATGCAGCGACGCTTTTCTCATAGGCACTCTTTCAGTTGGCGAAGGACGCGACGAGTTTGGGCGAGCGTGCCTATCGTGATGCGCACGTAACCCTGCCCAGCAAAATCGGACGAGCGATCGCGGATCAGAGTGCCGGCACGCGCGAGCGACGCAACGACTGGCTTCGCGCGATCTCCAAAATTCAGCAGGATAAAGTTCGCGGCGCTCGGAAAGAATTCAATTCTTAGCTTTGCGAGCCCGTGCTGCAATTCCTTGCGGCTGCGGCGGAATTCTCGCAAAGTGCGGCGCATGAACGAGCGATCGCGCATGGCGGCGCGGGCCGCTACAAGCGCGGCGATATTTACTGGGTAGGGCGATTGCGCCTTTCGGAAAACGGCCGCGAGCTCACGCGCCGCGAAGACGCAGCCAAGACGCAGTCCCGCGAGACCGGCGGCCTTGGAAAATGTGCGGGTGACAACGAGATTTTTGTACCGACGAATCCACGGAATAATCGTAATTTCCGAATATTCGAAATAGGCTTCATCCACCACGACCATCGTCCTGGCCGCCGCTTTGAGGACTCGACGTAATGTCGCAGGCTGCAGGACGTTGCCGGTTGGGTTATTGGGATTGGCGAGGAAGAAAATCTTCGGCGCGGACGGCATGCGAAGCGCGTGCAGCACTTCGGCTGTTGGAAATTCCAAGTCAGCGCCGTAACGCAGCACCTGAATACGTGCGCCGGCCAATTCGGAATGGAAGCGGTACATCGCGAACGTGGGTTCGACGAGCAAGACGGAATCGCTAGGCTCAAGAAACGTGTCCGCGATCAGATGCAGCGCTTCGTCGGTGCCGTTGCTGAGTAGCAGTTCATCCGGGTGCACTCCGAAATACAGTGCGAGCTCCCGGCGCACGGTTTCCTGCTCGGGATACATGGAAACGTCCGCGGAGCTGAGTTTCCGGAGCGCTTTGAGGACCGCGGGAGAGCAGCCAACCGTGTTTTCGTTGAAATCCAGGCGCAACTTGCCGCTGCGGCCTTCCAACGGCGGATGGTACGGGTGCATGCGCTCGACCGCGCGGCGCACCGCGATTGGCGGCGTCATCGGCGCACCTCGACGGAGCGTCCATGGGCTTGTAGCCCTTCTGCTTTTGCAAATTGCTCAACGATTGGCGCGAGCCTCGCGCAGCCGGCTCGGGATATTTTCTGCACGCTGATGCATTTCACAAAATCAGCCGTGGACAATCCCCCGCGCGAACGTGCAACGCCGCCCGTTGGCAGCACGTGATTTGTACCGGTGGCGTAGTCGCCGAAGGATTGCGCGCTCCAGTCGCCGAGAAAAATACTCCCTGCGTTTTCGAGGTGGTCGGCATGTTTAGCCGGCGTGCCCGACAAGCTCAAATGTTCCGGTGCGAAGCGATTGACGAACCGGACGGCATCGGCCACCCTGCGGGCGATCAGCAAGCCTCCGTTTTTCGCGAGCGAGCGCCAAGCAGGATTCGTCTTCGGCAGCTGATTCAGTTGCCGCTCAAGCTCGGTTGCGACGGCGCGCGCGAATCGCGGGGAAGTCGTGACGAAGAGCGAGATTGCCTCCGGATCATGTTCGCTTTGAGCGAGCAGATCCGCCGCGATGAATCGGGCATTTCCGCGCTCGGCGAACACGAGCGCTTCCGTAGGCCCGGCGAGAAGATCAATGGCACAATCTCCGCTGACCAACCGTTTCGCGGCTGTGACGTAGCGATTCCCGGGGCCAAAGATCTTATCCACGCGCGGAATTGTTGCAGTGCCATAGGCCAGCGCGGCGACGGCTTGCGCGCCGCCAACCCGTGCGACCTGCCGCAGCCCCAGCAGGTTTGCCGCGGCGAGAAGTTCGTCGCCAGGCTGTGGACTAGTTACGACGATCTTTCGCACGCCGGCTTCTTGTGCGGGAATCGCGGTCATCAATAGCGTGGACACCAGCGAAAATCGCCCGCTTGGGACGTAAAGTCCTACCGTCTCGATGGGTTGCACTCGTTGGCTCGCGCGCACGCCGCGTTCAACTTCGATGGTCCATTCTTGCGGCTTCTGGCGGCGCGCCACAGCGCGAATATTGCGTGCGGCGTGCTTCAGGGCTTTCAGAAAGTCAGCGGAAACCCGGCGCGAAGCATCACGCATTTCCTGCGCTGAAATCCAAGTATTGCCGGGGTCCACTGCAACGCGGTCGAAGCGCTGGGTCCACGCAAAAAGCGCCGCATCGCCGCGGCGCTGCACGTCGCGAATAATCCGCAATGCAATCGTCTCGGCCGCGCGATCGCGCCCGCGGCGCTGCGCTAGAATCTTTTTTTCGGTTGTGCCGGTGAGCCGAAGTACGCGCATCAGTACACGATTTTGTTGAGTGGATACTCAACAATCCCTTCGGCGCGAGCCGATTTGAGTTTTGGAATCAACTGCCGCACGGTGTGTTCTTCGACGATGGTGTTGATTGCCACCCACGAGGGGTCGCTCAATTGAGCGATGGTGGGGTTCCGCAAGGCGGGCAAGGCGGAAAGCACGCCGGGAAGATCTTCGCGGCGCACGTTCAGCATCAGGCCCACCCGGTTGTATGCCTTGATAGCGCCGTCGAGCAGCAGCACCATGTTCTCGATTTTTTCGCGCTTCCACTTATCCTGCCAAGCGACGCAATTGGCGATAAACCACGGCGCGGATTCGAGCAGTGTGTCCACGATGCGCAGATGGTTGGCGCGCAGGGACGCGCCCGTCTCGGTGACTTCCACGATGGCGTCGGCGAGCTGGGGAACCTTCACTTCCGTAGCGCCCCAGGAAAATTCCACGCGCGCGCGAACTCCGTTACGTTCCAAATATCGCTCCGTCAGATGCACCGCTTCGGTGGCGATTACTTTTCCTTCCAGGTCCCGGACGCTTTTCACCGGCGAATCTTCGGCAACCGCGAGCACCCAACGCACTCGTCCGAAACTGCTCTTGGCGTAAACGAGCTCGGCGACTTCGTGGACTTCGTCACAGGTTTCGAGGATCCAATCCTTGCCGGTGATTCCTGCGTCAAGCGCGCCGCTGCCAACGTAGCGCGCCATTTCTTGCGCGCGCACCAGCATGCATTCGACTTCAGGATCGTCAATCGCAGGAAAATAATTGCGCGGATTTACGGAAACGCGCCAGCCGGCGCGCGCGAAGAGCTCCACCGTGGATTCCTGCAGGCTGCCTTTCGGGATGCCGAGCTTCAACGCGCTCATAGCTTTCTGTCCTCGCCGTAGAGTTCCGCCGGAGAAAATACGCGTTCAGCGACCACCGCCGCGGTGTCGTCCGGTTCGATCCGCCGGAAAAAGCAGCTGCGATAGCCTTCGTGGCACACCGCGCCGCCGGAAAGTTCCGCGCGAACCAGGAGCGCGTCCTGATCGCAATCCACGCGCATCTCGCGGAACAAAAGCTTTTGGCCGCTGCTTTCGCCTTTGGTCCACAATTTCTGGCGCGAGCGGCTGTAGAACGTCACGAAGCCCGTCTCGCGAGTTTTGGCCAGAGCCTCGCGATTCATGAATCCGAGCATCAATACCTCGTTGTTTGCGTAGTCCTGAACGATGGCCGGTATCAGTCCGTTTTCCTTTTCGAAGTCGAGGTCCATTTGTTCTCCCGAAAAACAAAAAGCCCGCTGGCGGGTTTGGCGCCAGCGGGCTGATGAGTCCAGCTAATTTTGCGTCTAGCTAGTCACACCACCGCGGGCACGGTATGGTGTGATGATGATGGTGAAGCGCATGCGCCCGCACGTTCATAACAATTGAAACGTAACGTATGACCCGGTGATTGTCAACGAATTTGGCGCCGCGCGAAGATCTAGGCCTATTTTTCGGCGATCAGCGGCACGAAATCCACGATGGTCGGGGAATTGACCTCGATGGATTTGCCGGCCGGCGTTAGGCGGCCCGATTTCGCGTTGATGCGAAATGCAACGATATTATTGGAATCCTGATTCGCCGCGAGCAGCCATTGGCCGGAGGGATCAATGGCAAAATTGCGCGGTGTCTTTCCTCCCGTTGGAACATATTCGATCGCAGTTAGCGTGCCCTTCTTCGGGTCCACCGCAAAAACGGCGATGCTATTGTCGTCGCCGCGATTCGAGGCATAGAGAAACTTCTCGGTGGGATCGAGCACTACTTCCGCGGCGGTGTTCTCCCCATGAAAGTTGTTGGGAAGAGTGGAGATTTTTTGCAGAGGCGTCATGGCTCCGTCGCTCGCGTTGTAAGAATAAACCGTCAGCGAAGATTTCAGTTCGTTGATGACGTAGATGAATTTGCCGCTAGAGGCTAGCGTGAGGTGGCGCGGGCCTACGCCGGGGTCGGTCTTGATCACGCGAGGAGTCCCGAGCGTGCCTTGCGATGCATCGAGCGGGTAGACGATCAATTCATCGAGCCCGAGGTCGGCGACGATGGCGAAGCGATTGTCCGAAGACATCGCGATGGAGTGCGCGTGCGGTCCTTTCTGCCGCTCCGCATTCACGCTGGAGCCATAGTGGCGGACGAATGCAGTGGAATCCCCGATTTTTCCGTCGGGCATTATGCGATAAACCGCGACGCTGCCTTCGTCATAATTGGCTACTAACACGTAATGCCCGCTGCGATCGAGAGTGATGTATGCGGGCCCGGGGGCGAGCGACGAAACCTGATTGAGCAGCGTCAATTTTCCCGTGGCGGGAGCGATCGAAAAGGCGCTGACGCCTCCGGCGGGCTGGCCATTGAAATGATCGGTTTCGTTGATGGCGTATAAGAAGCGGCGATCGGGCGAAACAACCAGGAACGATGGATCCGCAGTTGCGGCTGCGAGCCCGGGAGGCGTAAGAGTGCCGGTGGAGGGATCGAATTCGCAAACGTAGATGCCCTTGCTGCCGTGCTCGGTGTAAGTTCCAATGTAAACGCGTTCCTTGGTGGCACCCGTTGCGTGCGCGGAGGTGAACGCGGTGAGCGTGAGAACCGCCGCTAGAAAAAGTCCCAGCACCGCTCTCATGCGGCGAACGGGGAATTGCATCTTCATGATCGGATCCTCCTACCGGCGTCCGGAGTGTCTCGAGGTTCTTGGCGTGGTACGAAAAACATTTTATTCCGGCTCCGGAATCGGTTCCATGCGGCTCAACAAGAAAATGTATCCCGCAATGCCGAGCAGCAAGATTACCGTCGCCGCGACGAATGCCGACGCAAACGAATGCGTGATTGCCGCGACGTAACCGGTAACAATGGGCGCTGAAATCGCCGCGAGCTGCCCGCTGAAATTGACGATTCCGCCGAGCCTCCCGACACTTTCTCTCGGCGCGATCAGAGACGGCACGGTCCACGCTACCGGCGCTGCAGCGGCCAGGCCTCCCAGGGAAATGCTGATCCATACCAGGGCAGTCACAGGAGTGTGCGCGTGTGCGGCGCCTAAAATTCCAAGTCCAAATCCGGTGCCGACAACCAGCACCCTCTGGCGGACGCGGCTCGGATCTGCTCCGCGACGAATTAGAGCGTCCACCAGCCACCCACCGACGACCAAATCCGTGAACGTGGCAAAAAGCCACGGCACGCTCGTGTACAGCACCGAATGCAGCAAGTCAACGTGCAGCGAAATCGAAAGGTAGCTGGGCAGCCAGGTAAGCAGCAGATAGAAGCAATAGTTGTAAGCGCCCCAGCCGAGAGCGAGGCCGTAGACTTTCGGCTGGCGAAGCAAGTAGCCGAGCGAAGCGCCGCGTGCGGTGCTCGCAGTTCCTTCGGGTTGCACGCGGCCTTGCTGCATGAATTGAAGCTCTTCGCGAGAAAGCGATTTGTCGGCGCTTGGGTTGTAGTAAGTCCAGCAGAAGAGAAGAAAGTAGAGAAAACTGATCAGGCCGGTGGCCGCGAAACTCCAGCGCCAGCCGAAACGCAGAAGCAGCAAGCCGAGAAACGGCACGCCGATCGCGGTGGAAAATTTTGCGGCGGCATCCGTGATGGCGGTCGCCAGGCTGCGCTCGCTTTCCGGAAACCAGTAGCCGATCGCTTTGGCGTTGGCGGGGAAGGTGGGGGATTCGCCGACGCCGAGAAGAAACCGCGCGCCGAAAAACCCCGCGAGGCCGCTGGAGATGGCTGCGCCGAACGAAGCGACACTCCACAGCAGCGTGCTAACGCAACCAACCCGGCGTACGCCCCAGCGATCGAGCAAAATGCCCGCGGGAATCTGCATCAGCGCGTAGGTCCAGCTATAAGCGCTGGAAAGAAAACCGAAGGCGATCATGGAAAGCCCAAACGAAGCGTGCAGCGCATCCTGTGATACGGAAAGATTCACACGATCGAAGAAATTCACCAACACGCCGAAAGAGAGCAGAAACGCAATTCTCCAGCGTCTGCGCGGCACGGAGGAAGGATTGGGAATCGACTGCGTCAGTTCAAGCCTCGCTCAAGAGCTCAGCAGCTCAAGAATGGAGCGACAATGATGGAATCAAACGCGCACAGTGTCCCACGATTGCAGGTCAGCGACAACGCGGTGAATCCGTAAAACTACGAGTACGAGGGCGAAACGACCGGTATCTCCAATGGGGCCACTGACGGATAAATGGCTCGCCCAGCTCTCGCGACGACCAGCGACCTGTAATTTTTTACACTAGCTTACCTACGTCATTCATGCCACTCTCGCCCTCGATTTGGTTCCGCGGCCCCACCCGCTGGAAATCTTCGGTTAAAGACGAGTCGAGAGAGGATTCACCGGGGCAGACCGCCACGGCAACGGCGATCCAACCGATCGCACGAGTGGATTAACGTTTCCACGCGGTCTTTTGTCGCTGCTTTACGTGGAAGTGCCATGTATGCTGCACTCAACAAATTTCACTGAAGCTGACGCCTGCGATCCATAAGGAGACTATGACCGCTACGGGTGCCTTGCGATTAAATGGTTCGAGGAACGATCAGCCCGACAAGAATCGGTTGAACTGGGCAATCGTGCCGGTCCTGACGATGTTTCACATTGGAGCAGTGGTGGCGCTGTTCTTCTTCTCTTGGAGTGGGCTGTTCGTCGCGATATTTTTATTTTGGGTGACGGGGGGGCTGGGACTCGGCATATGTTTTCACCGGCTGCTCACCCATCGCTCGTTCGCGACACCCAAGTGGTTTGAGTACTTTCTCACGTTTTGCGGAGTGGCGGCGCTGGAAGGCGGCCCTTTGCTGTGGGTAGCCACGCATCGCAAACATCACCAATTCGCGGACAAGGAAGGCGATCCGCACTCTCCGCGCGATGGCAAGTGGTGGTCTCATGCCGGATGGATCCTGGTTGGCAATGCGTTGCGCCAAGACGTTGCCACACTCAAACGTTACGTCCCCGATCTGGCTGAGGACCGCGTGCACGTCTGGCTCACGAAATACCATCTTTTGCCGTCGGCGATCCTCGGGGTCGCGTTGTTCGCGATCGGCGGATTTCGCTTGGTACTGTGGGGCGTTTTTTTCCGCACCGTCGTGGGACTTCATGCGACGTGGATCGTCAATTCCGCCGGGCATATCTGGGGGTCACGCCGCTTTGAGACCCGAGATACGTCGACGAACAATTGGTGGGTGGCGCTAATAAGTTTCGGCGACGGGTGGCATAATAATCACCACGCCTACCCTGTCTCGGCCCGGCACGGGCTGAAGTGGTATGAGATTGATTGCAACTGGTACACCATTTGGATTCTCAAGCAGTTCGGACTTGTGTCTCACATCCATCGAGCCGAATTGCCCGCCGGTATGCACCCTGGTAAATTTCTCGCCGCATCAGTTGATAGACGAATCTAAGCAAAAAAATGCGGCCTTGGTCGCTTTCTTGTAAGCGCTTCAATTCAAGGTAGATCTAACTATCGGAACGAGAGGTGTACCTGTGAAATCAGCTTCGCTTTCCTCAGGCGTCGGAAGCGCTTTGAAGATGCCGATTTTCTATCTACAGGACTACACGCTGCTCGCCGCTCACTCGGTGCGCGCCATCTTCACTACCACACGGTACGCCAGCGATCTCGTCGAACAGATGGACCAAATCGGAGTGGGGTCGGTACCGATTATTATTGTGGCGCTTGCTTGTGTCGGCGGCGTAATTGTCCTGAACGCAGCGTCGCAATTTGTACGGTTCGGCGAAACCGTCTTGACCGGTGATGCCCTTTCGCTCTCACTGCTCCGCGAGCTTGGTCCGGTTTTCACGGCGCTGCTAGTTGCGGGCCGCAATTCCACGGGTATGGCGTCTCAATTGGGTTCGATGCTGGTTACCGAACAGGTAGATGCGATACGGGGACTCGGAATTGACCCCATTCGCAAGCTTGTGACCCCCCGCGTGCTCGCCGCTGTCCTGATCCTGCCGTTGCTCGTTGCAATTGGTGATTGTGCAGGCCTATTCGGCGGATTCTTGGTCGCGACTGTCACACTGCACATCGATGCGCAGGAGTTCTGGACACGCGCCGTTAAGGCGCTGGTCCTGGGCGACTTGGTTATCGGGTTCTCGAAGCCGATTGTTTTTGGATTTATCCTTGCGACGGTGGGTTGTTATCAGGGGCTCCGGGTCGAAGGCGGCACTGCGGGCGTAGGCCGAGCTACGATCATGGCGTTTGTTGTGTCTTCGTTGGCAATTCTCGTCGCGGATTTGTTACTCACGCGGCTGCTGCTTTACACGTTCAATCTGTAACGCGACGTGTAACATTCAAGCCGCACCGGCGATCCGCGGTTAGGCGCACATCGCGGCGGGAACGTTCCCGGGTTGGCAAGTTTCAGGGCGAAATTATTTTCATCTCGCGGTGACACAAATTTCTTTTTCAGCACTGAATACGGAGGAAGACGAACAGATTTTGGCTGAAAATCGGAGAGCGGAGCGAAAACCGGATACGTTAACTGATTGCGGAATCTGCACTCAGTGATTCGTTGGTGGGCCCGCTAGGATTCGAACCTAGGACCAACG